>CAWDGT010000001.1:0-9628 GCA_963801875.1 uncultured Alphaproteobacteria bacterium
TGGCTGCCGCCGATCTTTCGCTGATTGCCGGCCAGAAGGCTATTGTGACCTATTCGCGCATTGCGATTGCCACCTACAAGCTGCGCGAGAACCAGCCGATCGGCTGCAAGGTCACGCTGCGCAAGGCAAAGATGTACGAATTCGTCGATCGCCTCGTGAACGTGGCGCTGCCGCGGGTGCGAGACTTCCGCGGCCTCAATCCGAAGAGCTTCGACGGCCGCGGCAACTACTCGCTCGGCATCAAGGAACACATCATTTTCCCCGAAATCGACTTCGACAAGATGGGGGAAACGTGGGGCATGGACGTCACGGTATGCACGACGGCGCGCACCGATGACGAGGCGCGTGCCTTGTTGACCGCATTCAATTTCCCGTTCCGGCAGTGAGACGCTGAGTTAGCCTCTCAAACGCGGAAACCCAGGAGCCAATCATGGCAAAGAAGAGTTCGATCGAGAAGAACAACCGGCGCAAGCGGATGACCAAGAACGCCGCGCCCCAGCGCGCGAAGCTGAAGGCCATTATCGCCGACAAGAAGAAACCGATGGAAGAGCGGTTCGCGGCGACACTGAAGCTCGCCAAGTTGCCGCGAAATTCGTCGGCGACCCGGATTCGCAATCGCTGCGAAATGACCGGCCGTCCGCGCTCGGTCTATCGCAAGAACAAGCTCAGCCGCATCGCGATGCGTGAACTCGGCTCCAAGGGCCTGGTTCCCGGGCTCGTGAAGTCGAGCTGGTAAGGGGGTCGGACATGTCAACGCACGATCCAATCAGCGATCTCATCACCCGTATCCGCAACGCACAGATGCGTGCCAAGCCCAAGGTCTCGACCCCGGGCTCGAAGATGCGCGCCAACGTGCTCGAGGTGCTGAAGACGGAAGGCTACATCCGCGGCTACGCCAGCGTCGAGCACGCTTCCGGCCGCAGCGAGCTCGAGATCGAGCTGAAGTATTTCGACGGCGAGCCGGTGATTCGCGAGATCGAGCGGGTATCGAAACCGGGGCGGCGCGTTTACGCCTCGGTGAAGAACCTGCCGCGCGTGAACAACGGTCTCGGAATTTCGGTGCTATCGACGCCGAAGGGAATCATGGCTGACCACGAAGCGCGCGACGCGAATGTGGGCGGCGAAATTCTCTTCACGGTGTTCTGAGGAAGGATTAGTCATGTCACGTATCGGCAACAAGCCTGTGACGGTTCCCTCGGGCGTTACCGCCACCGTCGAGGGGCAGACCGTGAAGATAAAGGGCCCCAAGGGCCAGCTTCAGTTCGTCGTGCATGACGACGTCGAGGTGAAGTTCGAAAACGGCGTAGTCAAGGTTAATCCGCGGGTCGAAACCAACCGTGCCCAGGCGCTCTACGGCACCGCGCGGGCGCAGATCGCGAATCTGGTTGCCGGCGTCACCAAGGGTTTCGAGAAGAAGCTCGAGATTACCGGCGTCGGCTATCGTGCAGCGCTGCAGGGCAAGAACCTGCAGCTCGCGCTCGGCTATAGCCACGATGTCGTCTACGCGATCCCGGAAGGCATTGCGATCACGGTGCCAAAGCCGACCGAGATCGTCATCAACGGCAACGACAGTCAGCGCGTCGGCCAGGTCGCCG
This sequence comes from uncultured Alphaproteobacteria bacterium, assembly GCA_963801875.1. Taxonomy (GTDB): domain Bacteria; phylum Pseudomonadota; class Alphaproteobacteria; order Rhizobiales; family Xanthobacteraceae; genus Bradyrhizobium. The sequence goes on from CAWDGT010000001.1 coordinate 1,596, forward strand.
CCGAGATCCGCAGCTACCGCCCGCCGGAGCCCTATAAGGGCAAGGGCGTGAAATATTCAGATGAATTTATCTTCCGCAAGGAAGGCAAGAAGAAGTAACGGAGCCGGTCATGTCGAGACTCAAGATTACGAATGCCCGGCGCAAGCAACGCGTGCGGCTGTCGTTGCGTCGCTCCGGCGGCGGCCGCCCGCGGCTGTCGGTGTTCCGCTCGTCGAAGCACATCTACGCGCAGGTCATCGACGACCTGAAGGGCGAGACACTGGCGTCGGCCTCTTCGCTGGAGAAGGCGATGCGCGAGACCGGCAACACCGGCGCCAACATCGATGCGGCCAAGGCGGTCGGCAAGCTGCTGGCGGAACGCGCGGTGAAGAACGGCGTCACCGAAGTCGTGTTCGATCGCGGCGGCTATCTCTATCACGGCCGCGTCAAGGCGCTCGCGGATGCCGCGCGTGAAAGCGGTTTAAGTTTCTAGGATATCTGGTTCTAAAGGTTTTGGAATTGAACGGACACGAGGACAGGGGCTCAAGCCTCTCAAGGATTGGAAAACACCATGGCAGGTGAACGCGAACGCGGTGGCGGCCACAGGGGCGGCCGGGAAGAGCGCGACAGCGAGTTCGTCGACAAGCTCGTCCACATCAATCGTGTGGCGAAGGTCGTCAAGGGCGGCAAGCGCTTCGGTTTTGCAGCCCTGGTCGTGATCGGCGATCAGAAGGGCCGGGTCGGATTCGGCCACGGCAAGGCGCGGGAAGTCCCCGAGGCGATCCGCAAGGCAACCGAATTGGCCAAGCGCAACCTGACACGCGTGGCCCTGCGTGAAGGCCGCACGCTGCATCACGATATCGCCGGCCGTCATGGCGCGGGGCGCGTTTACCTGCGCGCGGCGCCGGCGGGTACCGGCATCATCGCCGGCGGCCCGATGCGCGCCGTGTTCGAGACGCTCGGCATCCAGGACGTGGTGGCGAAGTCGATCGGCTCGTCGAACCCCTACAACATGGTTCGCGCGACCTTCGACGCACTGAAGCATCAGGATTCGCCGCGCTCGGTTGCGGCGCGCCGCAACATCAAGGTGTCGACGTTGCAGTCGCGCCGCGTCGGCGGCGACGCCGAAGCCGTGGCCGAATAATACGACCGGGCTTGATCCGGAAAAGCGGATAACGGCTTTTCCGAAACGATCACGCCCAACTAAACGATCTGGAGTTACGACGATGGCCAAGGCCGCAAAGATGATCAAGGTCGAGCAGACCGGCAGCGCGATCCGCCGCCACCACTCGCAGCGCGCGACGCTGATCGGCCTCAAGCTGAACAAGATAGGTCGCGTCACCGAGCTGCGGGACACGCCTGCAATTCGCGGCATGATCGCAAAGGTTCAGCATCTCGTCCGAGTCGTCGACGAGAAATAGGATAGGAGCATGGTGCCGAAAAACCGGAACCGGTTTTCGGTCAAGATCATGTTCCAGGGATAAAGGAAGCCAACGATGAAGCTCAGTGATATTGCCGACAATGCCGGCTCGCGCAAAAAGCGCATGCGCGTCGGCCGTGGCATCGGCTCGGGCAAGGGCAAGACTGCGGGCCGCGGCGGCAAGGGCCAGACCGCGCGCTCCGGCGTGCGCATCAAGGGCTTCGAGGGCGGCCAGATGCCGCTGCATCGGCGGCTGCCCAAGCGCGGCTTCAACAACATCTTCCGGCTCGAATTTGCCGAGATCAATCTCGATCGCCTCCAGGAGGCGATCGACGCCAAGCTGCTCGATGCCAAGGGCACCATCAACGCCGAGTCGCTGGTGAAATCTCGCGTCATCAGACGCGCGAAAGACGGCGTGCGGCTGCTTGGCCGCGGCGAACTCAGGGCCAAGCTGACGATCGAGGTACACGGCGCTTCGAAATCCGCGATCGCGGCGGTCGAGAAGGCGGGCGGCACGGTGAAAATCCTGGCGCCGGCCAAGAAGGATGAAGGCGAGGCGGCGTAACATCTGCGTCATCGCTCGCCCGAGGCGGGCGATCTGCACGACGGGACGATGGACTTATCAAAGCCGAGCACCAAATAATGTCCGGCGTCTGCTGAATGTCCCGCCTTCGGGGCATGACAGCGCAAGGGCGGCGGGAGAAAGCCAAACATGGTCTCAGCAGCGGAACAACTGGCGGCAAACCTCAATTTCTCGGCGCTCGGAAAAGCCGAAGAGCTGAAGAAGCGCATCTGGTTCACACTGGGCGCGCTGCTGGTTTATCGGCTCGGCACCTACATTCCGCTGCCCGGCATCGATCCCGCCATCTGGGAACAGGTATTCAAGTCGCAGGCCGGCGGCATTCTCGGCATGTTCAATATGTTCGCCGGCGGCGGCATTCACCGCATGGCGATCTTTGCGCTGAACATCATGCCGTATATTTCAGCGTCGATCATCATTCAGCTCCTGACCACGGTGTCGCCGCAGCTCGAAGCGCTGAAGAAAGAAGGCGAGGCCGGCCGCAAGACGCTGAACCAGTACACCCGCTATCTCACGGTGATCCTGGCTGCGTTCCAGTCCTACGGTATCGCGGTCGGGCTTGAGGGCGCCGGCAATGTCGTCAGCGATCCTGGCATGTTCTTCCGCCTTTCGACCGCGATCACGCTGAGCGGCGGCACCGTGTTCCTGATGTGGCTCGGCGAGCAGGTCACCTCGCGCGGCATCGGCAACGGTATTTCGTTGATCATTCTTGCCGGGATCGTCGCCGAGCTACCCTCGGCGCTCGCCAACATGCTGGAACTCGGCCGTCAGGGCGCGCTGTCGACCGGCATCATCCTGGTCGTGATCGTGATGGCGGTGGCGGTGATAGCCTTCATCGTGTTCATGGAGCGCGCGCAGCGGCGGCTATTGATCCAATATCCGAAGCGCCAGGTCGGCAACAAGATGTTCGAAGGCCAGTCCTCGCATCTGCCGCTGAAACTGAATACCTCGGGCGTGATTCCGCCGATCTTTGCTTCCTCGCTGCTGTTGCTGCCGACCACGGTGGCCAATTTCAACGCCGGCAAGGGCCCGGAATGGTTTCAGTGGATCACCACTCAGCTCGGCCACGGCCGTCCGCTGTTCCTGCTTCTCTATCTGGCGCTGATCGTGTTCTTCGCGTTCTTCTACACCGCGATCGTGTTCAACCCGACCGAGACCGCGGATAACCTCAAGAAGCATGGCGGCTTCATTCCGGGCATTCGGCCGGGCGAACGCACCGCCGAATATATCGATTACGTGCTGTCGCGGATCACGGTGCTGGGCGCGGTCTACCTTGCCATCGTCTGCCTGATTCCCGAGATTCTGATTTCCTACGCCTCGGTGCCGTTTTACTTCGGCGGCACGTCGCTGTTGATCGTCGTCAGCGTGACCATGGATACGGTGGCGCAGGTTCAAGGCTATCTGCTCGCCCATCAGTACGAGGGGCTGATCAGGAAGTCGAAGTTGAGGGGACGTCGCCGCTGATGTCCATTGCGTTTTCGCGCGAGGCGGGTACCGGCTTCGCGTGAAGAAAACGCATAAAGAAAAAAATCGAGCCTCGGTTCTGATCTAAATCAAGGCCGAGGCTATCGACCTGGGTGTTGCATCTTTCGCCATCCGCGCTCGGCGCTGATTGTGGTTGGCGCTGATTTCTGGATTTGAAACGCTGGTGCGCGGCTGGTCGCTCACCGAGCCGGGGGGCGAATACGGATGAGACTGATTCTTCTCGGGCCGCCGGGATCGGGCAAGGGAACCCAGGCTCAGCGGTTGGTTCAGCGCTACGGCATTGTCCAGCTCTCGACCGGCGACATGCTGCGCGCTGCGGTGGCGGCGCAGACGCCGGTCGGCATCAGGGCCCAGCACATCATGGCCTCCGGCGGCTTGGTGCCGGACGACGTCGTGGTCGGAATCATTTCCGACCGGATCGATCAGCCCGACGCCAAAAACGGCTTTATTCTCGACGGCTTCCCGCGCACGGTGCCGCAGGCCGAGGCGCTGGACGGGCTTCTTAAGAAGAAGCGCCTGACGCTCGACGCCGTGATTGAGCTTCGCGTCAACGAAAGCGCGTTGTTACAGCGCGTCGAGACCCGCGTTGCGCAGATGCGGGCCCGCGGCGAGGAGATCCGCGCCGATGACACGCCGGAAGTGCTGACCAAGCGGCTGGCGAGCTACCGTTCGCAGACCGAACCGCTGATTTACTACTATTCTGAGCGGCGGAAGCTGCTGACGGTCAATGGTATGATGACGATCGAACACGTCACCCAGGAGATTGACCGAATCCTTTCCGCGATCGGCGCGGTGGAAGCCAAAGCCTACAGGAAGGCGGCAGCGGTCAAGCGGACCGCCAAGAGTGCCAAGAAGGCTGCCAGACCCAACACCGGAAGGGCCTCCAAAGCCGGAGGCAAGGCCGCCCGGGCCGCCAAAAAGGGCGCCAAAGCCGCCCGGAAGGCCGGGAAACCGGCATCCAGGGGGACAAAAAAGGCGGTTCGCAAGGCAGCGGCGGGTTCCAGGGCCCGCGTCGCCGGCAAGACTCGGAAGGCCGCTAAAAAGGTCACGAAAAAGCGAGCTAAAGCATAGCAACGGTTGACGAAACCAGATTGAATCCTTTAATAAGGCCCGTATCCAAGTCGGATAGTTCTAGACGATGCCGGGCCCCGAGATCCAAGGGGAAGGGCGTCGTGTTCGCGTTTGCGAACACCTGCCCGAATAGCTGAAAAACGGCCGGTCTGCGATCGGCGACAGGAGAGAAGTCCGTGGCCCGTATTGCCGGCGTGAATATTCCGACCAACAAGCGCGTTCTGATTGCGCTCCAGTACATCCATGGCATCGGCCAGAGGAATGCGGCCGATATCCTGGAGAAGGTCAAGATTCCTGATGACCGCCGCGTCTCGCAGCTGAGCGATCAGGAAGTCCTGCAAATCCGTGAAGTGATCGACCGTGACTACATGGTCGAAGGCGACCTGCGTCGCGAGACCGGCATGAACATCAAGCGGTTGATGGATCTCGGCTGCTATCGCGGTCTACGCCATCGCCGCGGATTGCCGGTGCGCGGCCAGCGTACCCACACCAACGCGCGCACCCGCAAGGGTCCGGCCAAATCGATCGCCGGCAAGAAAAAGTAGTTTGCAAATAGCGGACAGCAGGTGGCGACTGGTTCTATTGGCCGCTTGCCATTCGCAATTCGCGTTTCAGGTGTAGCCGCTGGCATTACGGCGGCGTTGAGATCGTAAGAAAGGTTCTGGAATGGGCAAGGAAGCCACCCGCGTCCGCCGCCGTGAGCGCAAGAACATTGCGTCCGGCGTTGCGCACGTGAATTCGTCGTTTAACAACACGACCATCACCATCACCGACGCGCAGGGCAACACCATTGCCTGGTCGTCGGCGGGAACGATGGGCTTCAAGGGTTCGCGCAAATCGACCCCCTATGCCGCGCAGGTCGCGGCGGAAGACGTCTCCAAGAAAGCGCAGGAACACGGCATGCGCACGCTGGAGGTTGAAGTTGCCGGTCCGGGTTCGGGCCGCGAATTGGCGCTTCGTGCGCTGCAGGCCGCGGGCTTCACCGTCACATCGATCCGCGACGTGACGACGATCCCGCACAATGGTTGCCGCCCGCGCAAGCGTCGGCGGGTTTGACGCATCGACCGCGGGCGGCTTTCGCCGCCGGCGATGGTTTGTAGAAATTTGAAGCGCGGACTGATCCGCGATCTCCAACGCCGGTAATTTGAATTGCAAATTGACTGGCCGGTATGGGTGAAACAGTGACGATCCAGAAAAATTGGCAAGAACTTATCCGTCCCAACAAGCTCCACGTAGCCCCTGGCACTGACGCGAGCCGCTTTGCGACCCTGGTCGCCGAGCCGCTCGAGCGCGGCTTCGGCCAGACCTTGGGCAACGCGTTGCGCCGCATCCTGCTGTCGTCGCTGCAGGGTGCCGCGGTGCAGTCGGTTCATATCGACGGGGTGCTGCACGAATTCTCCTCGATCGCGGGCGTTCGCGAGGACGTCACCGACATCGTGCTGAACATCAAGGACATCTCGATCAAGATGCAGGGCGAAGGCCCCAAGCGCATGGTCGTGAAGAAGCAGGGGCCGGGCGTCGTCACCGCCGGCGACATCCAGACGGTCGGCGATGTCGTGGTGCTCAATCCGGAGCTTCAGATATGCACGCTCGACGAGGGCGCGGAAATCCGCATGGAATTCACGGTCGCCGCCGGCAAGGGCTACGTCGCCGCCGAGCGCAACAGGCCAGAGGACGCGCCGATCGGCCTGATCCCGGTCGACAGCCTGTTCTCCCCGGTGCGCAAGGTCTCCTACAAGGTCGAGAACACCCGCGAGGGCCAGATCCTCGACTACGACAAGTTGACCATGACCATCGAGACCAACGGCGCGATCAGCCCTGATGACGCGGTGGCCTATGCGGCGCGCATCCTGCAGGATCAGCTCAACGTGTTCGTCAACTTCGAAGAGCCGCGCAAGGAAGTGGCGCAGGAGATCATTCCGGATCTCGCGTTCAACCCGGCGTTCCTCAAGAAGGTCGACGAGCTCGAATTGTCGGTGCGTTCGGCAAACTGCCTGAAGAACGACAACATCGTCTATATCGGCGACCTCGTGCAGAAGTCGGAAGCGGAAATGCTCCGCACCCCGAACTTCGGCCGCAAGTCGCTGAACGAGATCAAGGAAGTGCTGGCCCAGATGGGTCTGCATCTCGGAATGGAAGTGCCGGGCTGGCCGCCGGAGAATATCGACGAACTGGCCAAGCGCTTCGAGGATCATTACTGATTTCGTCATTCCGGGGCGCGTGAGCGGACCCGGAATCTCGAAGATTCCGGATCGTCGCTTCGCGACGTCCGGAATGACGGGGCGAACGCAGGCGGCCCACCTGAGCAGAGTGTCCGACGAGCCGTCGCGACAGAACAAGTATTGAGGAATATCACCATGCGTCACGGCAAGGTTCATCGGAAGCTCAACCGCACCGCCGAGCATCGGCGACGCGATGTTCGCCAATATGTGCGCGGCGCTGATCAAGCACGAGCAGATCGTCACCACGCTGCCGAAGGCGAAGGAATTGCGCCCGATCGTGGAGAAGCTGGTCACGCTCGGCAAGAAGGGCGGTCTCGCCATGCGCCGGCAGGCGATCTCCGAGATGCGCGACCTCGATCAGGTCCGAAGCTGTTCGACGTTCTCGCCACCCGCTACAAGGACCGCCAGGGCGGCTATACCCGCATCATCAAGGCCGGCTTCCGCTACGGCGACAACGCGCCGATGGCCGTGATCGAATTCGTCGACCGCGACGTCGACGCCAAGGGCCTCGATTCCGGCCCGGTGCAGGAAAAGGCCGCGGAAGCCGCGTAAGCTTCGATTCCCGAATTGCTCTTCAAGAGCGGCGCCCGGGCGCCGCTTTTTTGTTGGGTGTGAGCGAACTGACTGCCGGGTCCGTCACTGCGAGCGGAGCGGAGCAACTTTGCGGCTTTGGATTGCTTCGCTCCGCTCGCAATGCCGCATAGCGTGCGCTACCACCCCTCCAGCACGATCTTGCCGCGCGATTTGCCGGACTCCAGCAGCGCATGGGCCCGCTTCAGGTTGGCGGCGTTGATGGTGCCAAAGCTCTGGTCGATCGTGCTGCGCAGCACGCCCTTGTCGATGAGATCGGCGACGTCGTTGAGCAGCATGTGCTGCGCGATCATGTCCGCCGTCTGGAACGAGGAGCGCGTGAACATCGATTCCCAGTGAATCGAGATTGCCTTTCCCTTGAAGGCGCTGACGGTGAATTCCGGGGGATCGTCGATCAACCCGAATTTGCCCTGCGGCGCCATCAATTCCGCGATTGGTTTGTAATGCTGGTCGGTGAAGGTGAGGCTGGCGACCAGGCCGACCGGCGGCACTTTCAGCCTTTCGATCTGCTCCTTCATCGGTTTCGCATGATCGATAACGGCATGGGCGCCGAGATCGAGGCACCATTTTTGCGAGTTCGGCCGGGTCGAGGTCGCCACGACCGTCAGACCGGTGAGGCGGCGGGCGAGCTGGATCAGGATCGAGCCGACGCCGCCGGCGCCGCCGGTGATCAATAGCGTGCGCG
>CAWDGT010000002.1:0-18571 GCA_963801875.1 uncultured Alphaproteobacteria bacterium
AAAGAATTTCGAATTTGCTGCCGGTGACGATCGGCACGCGAGGAGAAGACCATGAACCAAGAAATTATGAATCTCTTCAATCCGACGACGCCGGCTCAGGTCTTCGACCAGATCCGGATTTCAATCGCGTCGCCGGAGAAGATTCTGTCGTGGTCATACGGCGAAATCAAGAAGCCGGAGACCATCAACTACCGCACCTTCAAGCCGGAGCGCGACGGCCTGTTCTGCGCGCGCATCTTCGGGCCGATCAAGGACTACGAGTGCCTGTGCGGCAAGTACAAGCGCATGAAGTACAAGGGCATCATCTGCGAGAAGTGCTCGGTCGAAGTGACGCTGTCGCGGGTCCGGCGCGAGCGCATGGGCCATATCGAACTCGCAGCCCCCGTCGCGCATATCTGGTTCTTGAAGTCGCTGCCGTCCCGCATCGGCCTTCTGCTCGACATGACGCTGAAGGATCTCGAACGGATTTTGTATTTCGAGTACTACGTCGTTCTCGAGCCCGGCCTGACCGCGCTCAAGGACCGTCAGCTGCTGTCGGAAGACGAGTACCTGAAGGCGCAGGACGAATACGGCCAGGATTCCTTCACCGCCATGATCGGCGCCGAGGCGATCCGCGAGCTGCTGAAGGGACTTGATCTCGAAAAGCTCGAGGCGTCGCTGCGCGTCGAGATGCAGGAGACCGAGTCCGACATCAAGCACAAGAAGCTCGCCAAGCGTCTGAAGATCGTCGAGGCGTTCCGCTATTCCGGCAACAAGCCGGAGTGGATGATCCTGACCGTGGTGCCGGTGATTCCGCCGGACCTGCGTCCGCTGGTGCCGCTCGACGGCGGCCGCTTCGCGACCTCGGACCTCAACGATCTCTACCGCCGCGTCATCAACCGCAACAACCGCCTGAAGCGGCTGATGGAGCTGCGCGCGCCCGACATCATCATCCGCAACGAAAAGCGCATGCTGCAGGAGGCCGTCGACGCGTTGTTCGACAACGGCCGCCGCGGTCGCGTCATCACCGGCGCCAACAAGCGGCCGCTGAAGTCGCTGGCCGACATGCTGAAGGGCAAGCAGGGCCGTTTCCGGCAGAACCTGCTCGGCAAGCGCGTCGACTATTCGGGGCGGTCGGTGATCGTGGTCGGTCCCGAACTGCGGCTGCATCAGTGCGGCCTGCCGAAGAAGATGGCGCTGGAACTGTTCAAGCCGTTCATCTATTCGCGGCTTGACGCCAAGGGTCTGTCCACCACGGTGAAGCAGGCGAAGAAGCTGGTCGAAAAAGAGCGTCCCGAAGTCTGGGATATTCTCGACGAGGTGATCCGCGAGCATCCCGTGCTGCTGAACCGCGCGCCGACGCTGCATCGCCTGGGCATCCAGGCGTTCGAGCCGGTGCTGATCGAAGGCAAGGCGATCCAGCTGCATCCGCTGGTCTGCGCGGCGTTCAACGCCGACTTCGACGGCGACCAGATGGCCGTGCACGTTCCGCTGTCGCTGGAAGCGCAGCTGGAAGCGCGCGTGCTGATGATGTCGACCAACAACATCCTGCATCCGGCCAATGGTCAGCCGATCATCGTGCCGTCGCAGGATATCGTGCTCGGTCTGTACTATCTGTCGATCCTGCGTGAAGGCCTGCCGGGCGAAGGCAAGCTCTACGGCGAAATGGCCGAGATCGAGCATGCCCTGCATTCCAAGGTCATCCACCTCCACACCAAGATCAAAGTATCGCTGGCAGGGTGTCGACGAGACCGGCAAGCCGGTCCGCGCTGGATCGAGACCACTGCCGGCCGCGTCATGCTCGGCAAGGTGCTGCCGAAGTCGACGAAGATTCCGTTCGACGTCGTCAACAAGCTGATGACGAAGAAGGAAATCTCCGGCGTCATCGACCAGGTCTATCGTCACTGCGGTCAGAAGGAGACCGTGATCTTCTGCGACCGCATCATGGCGCTCGGCTTCTACAATGCGTTCAAGGCCGGCATTTCGTTCGGCAAGGACGACATGGTGGTGCCGGCGTCGAAGTGGAAGATCGTCGAGGAGACCCGCACGCTGGCGAAGGAATTCGAGCAGCAGTACAACGACGGCCTGATCACCCACGGCGAGAAGTACAACAAGGTCGTGGACGCCTGGTCGAAGTGCACCAAGAAGATCTCCGAAGACATGATGACGGAAATCTCCGCCGTTAAGAAGAATCCGAAAGGCGGCGAGGCCCAGATCAACTCGATCTTCATGATGTCGAACTCCGGCGCCCGCGGTTCGCAGGACCAGATGCGCCAGCTCGCCGGCATGCGCGGCCTGATGGCCAAGCCGTCGGGCGAGATCATCGAGACGCCGATCATTTCCAACTTCAAGGAAGGTCTGTCGGTGCTCGAATACTTCAACTCGACCCACGGCGCCCGCAAGGGTCTGGCGGATACCGCGTTGAAGACGGCGAACTCGGGTTACCTGACGCGTCGTCTGGTCGACGTGGCGCAGGACTGCATCATCACGGCCGACGATTGCGGCACCAAGCTCGGCATCAAGATGCGCGCCATCATCGATGCCGGCACGGTCGTTGCCTCGCTGGCGTCGCGTATTCTCGGCCGCACCGCGGGCGAGGACCTGCGCGATCCCGCGACCAACAAGATCGTGGTCAAGCGCGGCACGCTGATGGAGGAGAGCCATGTCGACGCGCTTCAGCAGGCCGGCATCCAGGAAGTGAAGATCCGCTCGGCACTGACCTGCGAACTCGTCAACGGCATCTGCGGCAAGTGCTACGGCCGCGATCTCGCCCGCGGCACGCCGGTCAACCACGGCGAAGCGGTCGGCGTCATCGCGGCGCAGTCGATCGGCGAACCCGGCACCCAGCTGACGATGCGCACGTTCCACATCGGCGGCGCGGCGCAGATCAACGAGCAGTCGTTCATCGAGTCGAATTTCGACGGCAAGGTGACGATCAAGAACAAGGCGATCGCGAAGAACGGCGAGGGTCATCTGATTGCCATGGTGCGTAACATGGTGGTCGCGGTGGCCGACGCCGACGGCACCGAGCGTGCGACCCACCGCATTCAGTACGGCGCGCGCATGCGGGTCGATGAAGGCGATATGGTCAAGCGCGGCCAGCGCATCGCCGAATGGGATCCTTACACGCGGCCGGTTCTGACCGAGGTCGAGGGCACCATCGGGTTCGAGGATCTGGTCGAGGGTCAGTCGATCTCGGAGACGCTCGACGAATCCACCGGTATCGCCAAGCGTGTCGTCATCGACTGGCGCACGTCGCGCGGCGGGGCGGATCTGCGTCCGGCCATCGTCGTCAAGGGCAAGGACGGCAAGATCCTCAAGCTCGCGCGTGGCGGTGAGGCCCGCTACATGCTTTCGGTTGACGCCATCCTTTCGGTCGACGTCGGGGCGAAGGTCAAGACCGGCGATATCCTCGCGCGTATCTCGACGGAGAGCGCCAAGACCCGCGACATCACCGGCGGTCTGCCGCGGGTTGCGGAACTGTTCGAGGCCCGCAAGCCGAAGGACGCGGCGATCATCGCGGAAATCGCGGGCACCATCCGGTTCGGCCGCGACTACAAGAACAAGCGCCGCATCTCGATCGAGCCGATGGACAAGAACGAGGAGACCCGCGAGTACCTGATCCCGAAGGGCAAGCACATCCATCTGCAGGACGGCGACATCGTCGAAAAGGGCGATTTCATCGTCGAAGGCAATCCGGCGCCGCACGACATTCTGGCGATCAAGGGCATCGAGGAACTCGCCGCCTATCTGGTCAACGAAATCCAGGAGGTCTACCGGTTGCAGGGCGTGCTGATCAACGACAAGCACATCGAAGTGATTGTCCGTCAGATGCTGCAGAAGGTGGAGATCACCGACCAGGGCGAGACCGACATGATCTCGGGCGAACAGATCGACAAGATCGAGTTCGACCAGGCTCAACGCCAAGGCCAAGGAAGAGGGCAAGAAGCCCGCCACGGGAACGCCGGTGCTGCTCGGCATTACCAAGGCGAGCCTGCAGACCCGCTCGTTCTTCTCGGCGGCATCGTTCCAGGAGACCACCCGCGTGCTCACCGAAGCCGCCGTCAACGGCAAGGTGGACCCGCTGGAAGGCCTCAAGGAGAACGTCATTGTCGGCCGGCTGATCCCGGCGGGCACCGGCGCCTCGATGGCCAAGATCCGCGAAGTCGCCGTCAAGCGCGACAAGCTGATCCTCGACGAGCGCGAGAAGCAGGCGACCATCGTGCCTGCGGCCCCGGAAGTGGAACCGCTGGCACTGCCGCCGGCGGAATAAAGCCGGGCGGATTCAGGATGTTAGGAAGAAGGCCGGCGAAAGCCGGCCTTTTTTGCGACATTTTGGCCGGTCTGGCGTTTGAACCTCGTTTGTTCATCTTTCCTTCAGGCTGAAAAGCGCTTTTGCTAGGATGGGATCCGCCAAAGCATGCCCTCGGTCTGCCAGGCGAAGGCAGCGGCGGGTTGGCGGTAAGATCATGCGCTAAATCAATTATTTGGCGCGCGATCGATGGCAAAAGTGGATTCCACTTTTGCGATGGCGCTGTAGGCTGACTTAAGGACCGGATGCTCCGCGAGGGGGCGGCGGGGGATCACGGAAAGCACATGTTGGATCTTGCAATCGTTGGCGGCGGGCCGGGCGGCCTGATGAGCGCCTGGTATCTCAAGAAGAAGCTGGGTGAGCTTTGCCGCGTCACCATCTACGAGGCCTCCGACCGGCTTGGCGGCAAGATCCTGACGCGCAAGTTCGACTCCGCGCCGGCGATGTACGAAGCCGGCGTCGCCGAGATCTACGACTACTCGATGACCGGGCCCCGATCCGTTGCGCGAGCTGATCCAGCATTTCGGCCTGCAGACCATTCCGATGGATGCCGAGCAGGTCCATCTCGATGGCGAACTGTTGAACGACGTGCCGGGCATGCGCCGCAAATACGGCGCCGAGACCGCCGAGGCGATCGAAGCGTTCCGCAAGCGCTGCACCGAGATGGTGTCGCCGGCCGAATATTACGAAGGCGTCGGCGCACACGACAACGAGCACCCCTGGGCGTACGTCACCTGCGAGGAGTTGCTCGACAGGGAAGTGGACGATCCTGTCGCCAAACGCTTCTTCAAGGTGATGGCGCGGTCCGATCTCGCTACCGAGAGCCACAACACCAACGGTCTGAATGCGCTGAAGAACTTCGTGATGGACGTCGACGGCTATATCGGCCTTTATTCGATCCAGAACGGCAACGAGCAGCTGATCGACTGCCTGCAGTCCGAGGTCGATGCGGACATCCAGCTCAATCACCGGGTGCTCGAGGTCGGCAAGACCGCGGCCGGCCGCTACCAACTCAACATGATGAACGGCAAGGGAGCGGAGACAAGGGATTTCGATCTCGTTCTGATGTGTCTGCCGCACTCCTGGCTCGCGACCATGCGGTGGGACGGCGAGCAGCTGCGCAAGTCGATGGTCAAGCACATCGCCTATTTCGATCGTCCGGCGCATTATTTGCGGGTCTCGATCCTGTTCGATGAGCCGTTCTGGGGAGAGAAAATCCCGGGCGCATGGTTCATGTCGGAGGCGTTCGGCGGCTGTTGCGTCTATAACGAAGGCGCGCGCCACGACGTCGGCAAGCACGGCGTGCTGAACTGGCTGATCGCCGGTTCCGACGCGCTGGCTTTCGCCAATCTCAGTGATCAGGAACTGATCGACGCCGCCTTGAAGTCGCTGCCGCCCTCGCTTGGCGACGCGCGCGCGCACTTCATGGAGGGCCAGACCTATCGCTGGCTCGCGTCGGTGAATGCGCTGCCGGGCGGCATGCCGGCGCGCGACGTCATGACAAATCACCGGCCTGAACCGAAGCAACATCCAGGCCTGATTGTGGTCGGCGACTACCTGTTTGACTCGACGCTGAACGGACTGCTCGATTCCTCCGATGCCGCCACCGATATCATCGTCACCGAGATGATGCGGCTGCGCCGCGCGCGCGGCAAGCCGGCATCCGACAAGATCGACCGCGAATATTTCGAGAACTACCGCGGTCTCGGGCCCTATCGCGAGGTCTGGAGCCAGTTTACCGATCCCGCATACCTGACGGATCTCATCAAGATCGTCTGGAACCGGGCCAGGGGTTACAGGCTGCTGGTGGCCGGGTCCGCCAGCGGCGAACTGGTAGGCGCGCTGCGCGATCGCGGCATCGATGCATGGGGCATCGAGAACAACCGCGCGATCCACGCCAAAACGCCGAAGGCGCTGATGAAGTTCAACAAGCTCGGTTCGATCGTCGACATGCCGTTCAAGGACGGCGAATTCGACATCGTGTTCGAGACCAGCCTGTGCCATGTGGCGGAAAAGCAGGTCGTCCGCGCGGTTCGCGAATTGAACCGGGTTGTGAAGACCGGCCTGGTGTTCGGATCGGTGACATCGGATATGATGCCGGCGCTGATCGATCGCTACGACCTGTTGCGCGGGGTCAAGAAGCTCGGCACCTGGTGGGAATGGTCCGAGCTGTTCTTCGGCAACGGGTTCGACCTGTCGATGCACCGCCGCGATTGCACGGACGCGCTCTGGGCGGCGACGCTGGCCGCCAACAAGGGACCGGGCCAGTGGTATGCGGACTCCGACAGCCTGCGCTACTCGTTCTTTGACAAGGTCGAAGCCGACGACTGAGTTCGCCGACCCGTGGTCCCGCGAACGTCGGGACGGCAAGGGAAAAGTTGCTGGCAGTTGCTTTGCCGAATGCATTCTGATCGCATAGGGTCGACGCGGTGGTTCGCTCGGCCACTTTCCCTGATTTTGCGGTCATGCCGGCCGTGCAGCATCGATTGGTTTCATGGCTTCAAAGCCTCCATCGTCAGATGATCAGATGCACGCCGCCGCGGACAACCCTGCCGCGCCAGAGCTCGACGAAAAGCGTGCAGCGGATGCCGCCGCCGCCGGTCGCGTAATCGGCGACAAGGCGGCAGCTCCGCCCGATAATGACGACGAAGCCGATGAGCTTGATCTGGAAGACGACGAGGACGAAGAGGATCTCGTTGTCTTTACAGCGAGGGAAGCCGCAGGCGCGCTGGCGACCATCTACGCGTTCATCAAGCCCTTTCTGAAGAATTACAAGAAAATACTGACCTTCGTCGGCCTCGGCGTCGTGGTCGAGACGCTGTTCAACGTCTTCATGCCGCTGAGTCTGAAATTCCTGATCGACGATGCGCTCGGCGAGGAGGATTTCGAGGCGCTGGTCAAGATTTTCTCGGTGCTGGCGGCCGCCGGAATCTTCACCTCGATCGTCGCGGTCTGGTACGAACGATGGGACACCAAGCTCGCGGCTTCCCTGATATCAGACGTGCGGACGCGGCTGTTCGAGCACATCCAGAATCTGCCGTCGGCCTACTTTGCGCGCACCAAGCGCGGCGAGATTCTGTCGCGGTTTTCCGTCGACCTTTCCGCCTTCGAAGGGTCGATCAAGGTTTTTGCCAACAGCGCGGCGCTGCCATTCCTCGAATTGATCGCGGGCATCGTTCTGATGCTGTTTTTGAACTGGCAGCTCGCCGTGGTGGCGCTGCTGGTGTTTCCGATCACCCTGATCGGCCCGAGGATCCTGACGCCGAAGGCGGTGCAGGCGAATTACGAGCAAAAGCTCAACGAATCTGCGCTGCTCGGCATGGTGCAGGAAAACATCGCAACGCAGGCGGTGGTCAAGGCATTCATGCTGCAGCGCCGGACGCTCGGCTGGTTCACGATGCGCAACGACGAGGCCCGCCGCAAGATTGCGTCCGCGGCCTTCCTGTCGACCATGGTCGAGCGCACGGTCACGATCTCGGTCTTGTTGCTGCACCTCGTGGTGCTCGCGATCGGCGCCTATCTTGCCACCAAGGGTCAGATTACGATCGGAACCTTCGTGACCTTCGAAAGTGCGTTCTGGGAGGTGTCCTACAACATCGCCCACGTCATGCATTTCATTCCGGTGTCGATCCAGTCGGCGGCGGCGGTGCGCCACATCCAGGAAATGCTGGACGAGCCGACCCGCGGCGCCGATCGTCCGGGCGCGCCCGATCTGCCGCGCATCACCAATGACATCACCTTCGACCGCGTGACATTCCAGTACGAAGGCAGCCAGACGCCGGTGCTCGACAATTTCAGCCTCAAACTCAATGTCGGCAAGACCATCGCCATCGTCGGCCCGAGCGGCTCCGGCAAGAGCACGCTGCTCAATCTGATCCTTCGCCTCTACGTGCCGGATGAAGGGCGGGTGACCATCGACGGGGTCGATATCCGCAAGGTGACCCGCGAATCGCTGCGCAGGAGCATGGCGGTGGTGTTCCAGGAAAACATGCTGTTCAACATGTCGATCCGGGAAAACATCCGGCTCGGCAAGGAAGGCGCAACCGACGAAGAGGTCGAGCAGGCGGCGCGCAAGGCCGAAATCCATCGCTACATCATGAGCCTTCCGCAGAAATACGACACCTCGGTCGGCGAGCGCGGCGATACGCTGTCGGGTGGACAGCGCCAGCGCATCGCAATCGCGCGGGCGATCGTGCGCAATCCGTCGGTTCTGCTGCTCGATGAGGCGACCTCGGCGCTCGACCAGACCACCGAAGCTGCGATCAACCAGACGCTGCTGAAGCTTGCCAAGGGCCGCACGATGATCTTCTCGACCCACCGGCTGACATCGGTGGTCGATATGGATGAGATCATCGTGATCGCGGGCGGCAAGGCGGTTGAGCGCGGCTCGCATGCCAAGCTGCTTGCCGCCAACGGCATGTATCGGAAGCTCTGGGACGACCAGAGCCACACGCCGCATGAGGCGGCCGATCAGGCCGATGGCGGCGACGATGACGATGACGAGGAATGAGGCGAAGCAGGCCGTGTCGCCGGATTGGTGCGCTCCAGTCTTCGTCTAAGCGAACGTTCCATGCCCGGAATGCGCGCCTTTCGCAGCCAGGTTTCGTGGAATTGATCCGACGGCGAGCCGCTCGCGGATCGGTCGCAAGACGCCTTGAGACAATCGCACGATGAAACGTGCCCAGCGCTGCGCCCGCCATGACAGGCCGTTATCGATCGACAGCGAACGAAGGTGATAGGCCTTGGCGAGGCATCGCGCGTCGCACGCCGTTTTCACCGGATCGTCGTAGAACGCCGTGATCTTTGCGGCGTCCATGCCGTCGCTCGCCAGCCACTGCGGGATGTAGACATTGCAAAGACGCTCCACGTCGGTGAATACCTTGGTGGTGCCGGTTCCCGCTGCGGGGCAGGAGGTCGAGAAGGCATCGCCGACCAGCACGATGCCCGGTTGAATATGGCCCTCGGTGACGCACAAATCGGCCGGCCGGATCTTGACCGGCCCGATCACCTTGAATTCGCCCATCATGCCCGGCAGCCCCGGCATCAGAGCGCGCATGGCTTGCTCGGGAGCCTGCCGAAACCCCGGCAGCCACGGGTCGGTCATGTCGCGGTATACCATCAGATTGGCGCGCATCGCCCCATTGACGGGAAAAATTGAGAGGTAAGCCATGCGGGAAGTCGATCGCTTCGGCCAATAGGTCAACGCCGGGAAGGCAAAGGCCGCGCGACCAACCGGTTCGACGTTGAATCCCAGAGTAACCGAGTGGCATTCGCTGATGATGTGACGCCTGATGCCGAGGGTATGACGAAGGCCGACGTTCAGGCCGTTTGCGAGCACGACCAGCCGAGCCGAGATTTCCTCGCCATTTGACAACACTAGCTTCTGCCGCTCCGGGCCATTGGAAATGGCGGAAGCCTTGGCATGGATCGTCTCGACGTCCGACGGAATTTGCCCGCGCACGGTGTTGACCAGCGTATCGTACATCACGCCGTGCTGGTCGCTGGGTTTCCGGGTGACGACATATCCGAAGCGCGCTTCCCAGACTTCGCCGTCGAGCGTGGTCGCGCGCAGGGTTGCATCGGCAAGTCCGGTCTTGCGCAACAGATCGAGCTGCTCTCCGCCGAGCTTCTCGCAGCGCAATTCGGGCGGATAGACGGTATGCGGGTCGATCATGACCGCCGCGACGCCCGCCCGTCCCAGCATTGCCGCGGCCGTGGAGCCGGCAAGACCGCCGCCGACGATTGCAATATCCGTGTAGCGCATGCGTGCCTCGGAGCCTGAGGCACTATCATTGCGCCGGAAAATGCAAACAAACGCTGAAGGTAATGCCCGAAACCGGACGGTGTCCGGTGCCGACTTAACCGAAAAGCAATGTCGGGCGAACAAGATCGCCGCCGCGCCGCGGTCGCTGAAGGCACGGGTCCGATGATTTCGGTAACGATTGATGCACCTAACCCGGAGATCGGCCCGCATTGGGATGATCTCATCCGGCGTGCTTCCCCGAACGTGTTCATGAACCCGGCCGCGTTGCAGGCGGCCTGCGAGACCGATTTCGCCAAAATTCAGATGCTGCTGGCCTGGCACGAAGGCGCGGGCCAGCGCAAACTCGCCGGCGTCTGGGCGCTGCAATTGCGCAAACGCGCGCCGTTCTGGCCCATGGTGCTCGAAGCGCTGCCTTACAACTACGCCTTTCTTTCCAGTCCCGTTGTCGACCCCGCTTATCTCGATGAGGTAATTCCGGCGTTCTTCGCGGCGATCGAAAAGAGCCCGGCGCTGCCTGACGTCGTGAGCCTGCACGCGCTCGACGCGGAATGTCCAAGCTTCCCCGCGATGCTGAGGGAACTGGGCTCACGCGGGGTCGCGCCACTGATGCTTTCCGAAAGTGCCCGCCCGTTCGTGACCCCCGCGTTTGGCGTGAAGCGGTCGGGCTCGACCCGCAAAAAACTGCGGCAGGACTGGAACCGGCTAACGGCGCTCGGCGCCGTCGACGTGGTGAACGACAGAACGCCAGGCGGCACCGCGCAGGCCTTCGAAATCTTTCTCGCGCTGGAAAAAGCCAGCTGGAAGGGCGCCGGGGGCACCGCGCTGCTGTCCGATCCCCGCGATGCCGCGTTCGTCAGGCAGCTGCTACGAAATCTGGCGGCGCAGGGGAGCGCTTCGGTGGCCCTGCTGCGGGTGGATGGCGAGGCCATTGCTGCGCAGGTGCTGATGTATTGCGCCACGACGGCCTATACCTGGAAGACCGCATTCAGCGCGAAATTCGCCAAGTATTCGCCGGGATCCCTGCTGATCGACAAAATTACCGACGAGCTGTTCGCCGGGCCGGACATCGTGGCGATCAATTCCTGCGCGGCGGAGGCAAGTTTCATGGCCCAGCTGTGGGCCGGCCGCCGGACCATGGTGGATATGCTGATCGATGTCGGCTCGGGGAGATCGCTCGGCTACAGGCTGGAAGCCGGCCGCCAACTCGGTTACCAGCGCTTGCGGAACTTGCGTGATCGGCTCCGCAACCGGCCATCCTCGCCGGCACCCAGGAAACTGGGCATGGCCTCGCCTCGATAGCCCTCCCGGATTTTTATATTACCCGGGTAATATTAGGCTGCAGCTGGTTCTCCTTCAGGCGGACCGGGCGCATTGCATGGGTCCTTACCCGATAGATGACCCGGTAGCCGGGGCCCCGGTCATGATACGGGCGGCCGAAAGGAACGTCGCTTCGGCATCGGGATCATTGTTGCGTATGGCCGAGCAAAGCCCGTACCTTCGGCGTGCCCAAAATTCCCGAGCAGGCCGATTCCGGCAGTGCCAGAGGCGCTTCTTGCCTTGTCGTTTCGCCTTGACTTGCCTATCTACCGCCGATACAACCCGCGCACTTAACGACAGGCGGTGAGCGACGCCAGAGTCGGAACGGATCACCCTTTCAATCCCTTGGGATCGAGACGGGCACCAACCTCGACCAATGCCGCTCAAACGCTGTCGATTATTGCTAGGCAATGCCAGGACGATCTTGGTTCTCTTGAGCAAGTCCTCTTGAGATTGATTTCGGATGCATGACCTCGGTAGCCGACTGGGCAGCGCAGGCTGACCATTCACGACTGCGGTCCTCTGTGGCGTCGAAGCGCTTTCCGCTCAGCAATGAGCAGTTGGCGCGATTTCGCTTTGCGCGGTTGTTTTCGCGCGTTGCGGACGAGTGGGACCGACAGTCCCGATTGAATTTGCGGAACCGATTTGCGGTTTCGCGTGAACTAAAGGGTGAAGGCTGACATGCCGACGATCAACCAGCTGATCGCAAGTCCGCGCGTCGTACAGAAGTCGCGCAAGAAGGTGCCGGCGCTGCAGCAGTCGCCGCAGAAGCGCGGCGTTTGCACGCGCGTCTACACCACGACCCCGAAGAAGCCGAACTCGGCGCTCCGCAAGGTCGCCAAGGTGCGCTTGACCAACGGCTTCGAGGTGATCGGCTACATTCCGGGTGAAGGCCATAACCTTCAGGAGCACTCCGTGGTCATGATCCGCGGCGGCCGCGTCAAGGATTTGCCCGGCGTGCGCTACCACATTCTCCGCGGCGTCCTCGATACCCAGGGCGTCAAGAACCGTAAGCAGCGTCGTTCGAAGTACGGCGCCAAGCGTCCGAAATAATCGGGAACAGACAAGATGTCTCGCCGCCATTCTGCTGAAAAGCGTGAAGTGCTTCCGGATCCCAAGTTCGGAAACATCATCATTACGAAATTCATGAACTCGGTAATGTACGCCGGGAAGAAGTCCGTCGCCGAAGGCATCGTCTACGGCGCGCTCGAAATGATCGAAGCCAAGACCAAGCAGGGCCCGCTGCCAATCTTCGAGCAGGCGCTCGAGAACGTGATGCCGACGATCGAAGTTCGTTCACGCCGCGTCGGCGGTGCCACCTATCAGGTACCGGTCGAGGTCCGCTCGGTGCGCCGGCAGGCGCTGGGCATCCGCTGGCTGATTTCGGCGGCGCGCGAACGCAATGAAAAGACGATGACGGAGCGGCTCTCGGCCGAGTTGCTCGACGCATCGAATGGCAGGGGGAATGCCGTCAAGAAGCGCGAAGACGTGCACCGGATGGCGGAAGCCAACCGCGCCTTCTCGCATTATCGCTGGTAACGGCGAAACGAACGGAATTTAAGGAACATCCCATGCCCCGCGTTCATGCCATAGAGGACTACCGCAATTTCGGTATCATGGCGCATATCGATGCCGGCAAGACCACGACCACCGAGCGCATCCTTTATTATACCGGCAAGAGCCACAAGATCGGCGAAGTGCACGAGGGTGCCGCGACGATGGACTGGATGGAGCAGGAGCAGGAGCGTGGCATCACCATCACGTCCGCCGCGACCACCGCGTTCTGGAACGGCAAGCGCCTGAACATCATCGACACTCCCGGCCACGTCGACTTCACCATCGAAGTCGAGCGCTCCTTGCGCGTGCTCGACGGCGCGGTGTGCGTGCTCGATTCCAACCAGGGCGTCGAGCCGCAGACCGAAACGGTCTGGCGTCAGGGCGACAAGTACCGGGTTCCGCGCATCGTGTTCGCCAACAAGATGGATAAGACCGGCGCCGACTTCTACAAATGCATGCAGGATATTATCGATCGCCTCGGCGCCAAGCCGATTGCGATCCAGCTTCCGATCGGATCGGAGAATAACTTCAAGGGTCTGGTCGATCTCGTCCGCATGAAGGGCGTGATCTGGGAAGAAGAGAAGCTCGACGCCAAGTTCTCAGACATCGATATTCCCGAGGATATGGTCGAGAAGGCCAAGGAATATCGCGAGAAGCTGCTGGAAGCCTCCGTCGAGCTCGACGACGAGGTTCTCGCCGCTTACCTCGACGGCAAGGAGCCCGATGAGCCGACCTTGAAGCGCCTGATCCGCAAGGCGGTGCTGACCGGCGCGTTCTTCCCGGTGCTGTGCGGCTCGGCCTTCAAGAACAAGGGCGTGCAGCCGCTGCTCGACGCGGTCGTGGACTACCTGCCGTCGCCGGTCGACGTGCCTGCCATCAAGGGCGTCGACGAGGACGGCAACGAAATCGTTCGCCTGCCGAACGACAAGGAGCCGCTGGCCCTGTTGGCGTTCAAGATCATGGACGATCCCTTCGTCGGCACCATCACTTTCTGCCGCATCTATTCCGGCACGCTGTTGTCGGGCACCGGCGTCATCAATTCGACCCGCGACCGCAAGGAGCGCATCGGGCGGATGCTGCTGATGCATGCCAACAACCGCGAGGACATCAAGGAAGCCTTTGCCGGCGACATCGTCGCGCTGGCAGGCCTGAAGGAAGCCCGCACCGGCGACACGCTGTGCGACGCAAACAAGCCGGTGATTCTGGAAAAGATGGAATTTCCGGAGCCAGTCATTGAAATCGCGATCGAGCCGAAGTCGAAGGCCGACCAGGAGAAGCTCGGCGTCGCGTTGGCAAAGCTGGCCGCGGAAGATCCCTCGTTCCGGGTCTCGACCGATCTGGAGTCCGGGCAGACCATCCTCAAGGGCATGGGCGAACTGCATCTCGACATCAAGGTCGATATCCTGCGCCGGACCTACAAGGTCGATGCCAATATCGGCGCGCCGCAGGTGGCGTTCCGTGAACGCGTCACCAAGCGCGCGGAAGTCGATTACACCCACAAGAAGCAGACCGGCGGTACCGGACAGTTCGCGCGGGTCAAGTTCATCGTCGAGCCCAACGAACCCGGCAAGGGTTTCGAGTTCGAGTCCAAGGTTGTCGGCGGCTCGGTGCCGAAGGAATACATCCCCGGCGTCGAAAAGGGCCTCAACAGCGTCCTGACCTCGGGCGTGGTCGCCGGCTTCCCGGTGGTCGACGTCAAGGTCCAGCTGGTGGACGGCGCCTATCACGACGTCGACTCCTCGGCGCTGGCCTTCGAAATTGCATCGCGCGCGGCGTTCCGCGAAGCCCTGCAAAAGGGCAAGTCGGTGCTGCTTGAGCCGATCATGAAGGTCGAAGTGGTGACCCCGGAAGATTACACCGGCTCCGTCATCGGAGATCTCAATTCCCGGCGCGGACAGATCCAGGGTCAAGACATGCGCGGCAACGCCAACGTCATCAATGCGATGGTGCCGCTCATGAACATGTTCGGGTACGTGAACAACCTGCGCTCGATGAGCCAGGGTCGCGCCACCTTTACAATGCAGTTCGATCACTACGCGGAAGCGCCGGCGAACGTGTCGGCGGAAGTCCAGAAGAAGTTTGCCTGATTGTCGTTAGCGGCAGTTAACGACTGAACGGAGAGAGTCATGGCCAAAGCAAAGTTTGAACGTACTAAACCGCACTGTAACATCGGAACGATCGGTCACGTCGACCACGGCAAGACGTCGCTGACGGCGGCGATCACCAAGGTGCTGGCGGAAACCGGCGGTGCGACGTTCACCGCGTACGACCAGATCGACAAGGCGCCGGAAGAAAAGGCGCGCGGCATCACGATTTCGACCGCGCATGTCGAATACGAGACCAAAGCCCGGCACTACGCTCACGTCGATTGCCCGGGTCACGCCGACTACGTCAAGAACATGATTACCGGTGCGGCGCAGATGGACGGCGCCATCCTGGTGGTGTCGGCGGCCGACGGCCCGATGCCGCAGACCCGCGAACACATCCTGCTGGCACGCCAGGTCGGCGTTCCCGCGCTGGTCGTGTACCTGAACAAGTGCGACATGGTGGACGATCCGGAACTGCTCGAGCTCGTTGAACTCGAAGTCCGCGAATTGCTGTCCAAGTACGATTTCCCGGGCGACAAGATCCCGATCGTCAAGGGTTCGGCGCTGGCGGCGCTCGAGGGCAAGGACCCCAAGCTCGGCCACGACTCGATCCTGGAACTGATGAAGGCGGTCGACGAGTACATTCCGCAGCCGGAGCGTCCGATCGATCAGCCGTTCCTGATGCCGGTGGAAGACGTGTTCTCGATCTCGGGCCGCGGCACCGTGGTCACCGGCCGCGTCGAGCGCGGCGTGATCAAGGTCGGCGAGGAAATCGAAATCGTCGGCCTGCGCGATACCCAGAAGACCATCGTCACCGGCGTCGAGATGTTCCGCAAGCTGCTCGATCAGGGCCAGGCCGGCGACAATATCGGCGCGCTGCTGCGCGGTACCAAGCGCGAGGAAGTCGAGCGCGGTCAGGTGCTGTGCAAGCCGGGTTCGGTGAAGCCGCACACCAAGTTCAAGGCCGAAGCCTACATCCTCACCAAGGAAGAGGGCGGACGTCATACCCCGTTCTTCACCAACTACCGGCCGCAGTTCTATTTCCGTACCACCGACGTGACCGGTGTCGTGCATCTGCCCGAGGGCACGGAAATGGTGATGCCCGGCGACAACATCGCTATGGAAGTGCACCTGATCGTGCCGATCGCGATGGAAGAAAAGCTGCGCTTTGCGATCCGCGAAGGTGGCCGCACCGTCGGTGCCGGCGTCGTCGCAAGCATCATCGAGTAACTACAACATCGCTGTCATGCCCCGCGAAAGCGGGGCATCCAGTACGCCGCGAGACTTCAAGTTAACCGCGACACTTCGAAATACTGGATCACCCGCCTTCGCGGGCGATGACGGTGAGAGAGAAACAAGATGAACGGCCAGAATATTCGCATACGTCTCAAGGCGTTCGACCATCGAATTCTCGATTCGTCGACGCGTGAGATCGTGAACACGGCGAAACGGACCGGTGCTCAGGTTCGCGGACCGATTCCGCTGCCGACCCGCATCGAGAAGTTCACCGTCAACCGTTCGCCGCACGTCGACAAGAAGAGCCGCGAGCAATTCGAGATGCGCACCCACAAGCGTCTTCTCGACATTGTCGATCCGACACCGCAGACCGTGGACGCGCTGATGAAGCTCGATCTGGCCGCCGGCGTTGACGTCGAAATCAAGCTCTAACTTTTAGGCCCGTCCGAAGTTAAGCGGACAGAAAGAACAGGAAGCACGCCGATGCGCTCCGGAGTGATCGCACAAAAGGTCGGGATGACGCGGGTCTTTACGGAGACCGGCGAACATATCCCCGTGACCGTGCTGAAGCTGGGCAATTGCCAGGTATTGGGTCACCGCACGACCGAGAAGAACGGTTATGTCGCGCTGCAGCTCGGTTCAGGCACCCGCAAGACCGTCTATCTGCCGAAGGCGGAGCGCGGCCAGTTCGCGGTCGCCAAGGTCGAACCCAAGCGCAAGGTCACCGAGTTCCGCGTGTCGCAAGACGCGCTGATCCCGGTCGGCGCCGAAATCCAGGCCGACCATTTCGTGGTCGGGCAGTTTGTCGATGTCACCGGCACCTCGGTCGGCAAGGGTTTCGCCGGCGGCATCAAGCGCTGGAATTTCGGCGGGCTTCGCGCCACCCACGGCGTTTCGGTTTCGCATCGTTCGATCGGTTCGACCGGCGGACGTCAGGATCCCGGCAAGACCTTCAAGAACAAGAAGATGCCAGGTCACATGGGCGTCGATCGCATCACCACGCTCAATCTGCGGGTGGTGCAGACCGATGTCGCGCGCGGCCTGATCCTCGTCGAAGGCGCGGTTCCCGGCTCCAGGGGCGGATGGATTGCGGTGCGCGACGCCGTGAAGAAGGCGTTGCCGAAAGACGCGCCGAAGCCCGGCAAGTTCCGCCTGGCCGATGGCGGCGAGCAGACAGCGTCAGCGCCGGCCGAGCAGGAGGGCGTGTGAGATGGAATTGAAAGTCACAACCCTTGAAGGCAAGGCAGCCGGCTCGGTCCAGCTTTCCGACGAGATCTTCGGTCTGGAGCCGCGCAAGGACATCATTCAGCGTTGCGTCGACTGGCAGCTCGCCAAGCGTCAGGCCGGGACCCACAAGACCCAGGGCCGCGCGGATGTCTGGCGCACCGGCAAGAAGATGTACAAGCAGAAGGGCACCGGCGGTGCGCGTCACGGCTCGGCCCGGGTGCCGCAGTTCCGCGGCGGCGGCCGTGCGTTCGGCCCCGTGGTGCGCTCGCACGCTTTCGCTTTGCCGAAGAAAGTACGCGCGCTGGCGCTCCGTCATGCGCTCTCCGCCAAGGCAAAAGACGGCGGCCTGATCGTGATCGAGTCGGCGACGCTCAAGGCCGCCAAGACCAAGGCGCTGATCGGACACTTTTCGGGCCTCGGACTGACCAACGCGCTGATCATCGACGGCGCCGAGCTCAACAACGGCTTCGCCACCGCCGCCCGCAATATCCCGAACATCGACGTGCTGCCGGTCCAGGGCATCAATGTCTATGACATTCTGCGTCGCCAGAAGCTGGTGCTGACCAAGGCCGCGCTCGATGCGTTGGAGGCGCGCTTCAAATGAAGAATATCGATCCGCGCCATTACGACATCATCGTTGCTCCGGTCGTGACCGAAAAGGCGACGCTGGCCTCCGAGCACAACAAGGTTGTGTTCAAGGTCGCGAGCAAGGCCACCAAGCCGCAGATCAAGGAAGCCGTCGAGAAGCTGTTCGACGTCAAGGTAAAGAGCGTGAACACGCTGGTACGCAAGGGCAAGACCAAGGTCTTCCGCGGCCAGTTTGGTTCCCAGTCGGATGTGAAGCGCGCGGTCGTGACCCTCGAAGAGGGCCACCGCATCGACGTTACCACCGGTCTATAAGGCGATACCACGATGGCATTGAGAACATTCAACCCCACGACGCCGGGCCAGCGCCAGCTGGTGATGGTCGATCGCTCGGCGCTCTACAAGGGCAAGCCGGTCAAGGCCTTGACCGAGGGCAAGCATTCCTCCGGCGGCCGCAACAACACCGGCCGCATGGTCGTGCGCTTTCGCGGCGGCGGCCACAAGCAG
>CAWDGT010000003.1:0-707176 GCA_963801875.1 uncultured Alphaproteobacteria bacterium
TAATCGTTCTCACGCCCATAGCGCTTGCGCCGTCTCGCAAACGGGTCGCCGCGATTAATCTTTACGGCAATACCGTCAGGCTGTACGCTCGGGACGTTCTAATGACGAGGGCTTCGGCTTTGCGGCGATTAGTAAGAAATATTCTACCATAGGAGCTTGCGGACGCTGCTGTCCCAGGCGTAGAGTTGCCGCAAACAATCTAACGGGTGATACACTACGTGACATGCCGGCAATAAGGGAATTTTTGCCGGACATCGTTGGTCATTAAAACATCGGTGAGATAGTGTTGACCAAGGCCGGGCTGATCGGATTAGGGGTGAGCATCCTTATTTTTGGTGGAGGATGTGAAGCCATTGCTGCCCCAGGCGAAGCTATTGCTGCGCCAAGTGTGGGGTGCGCCGCGGCTCGCGGGAGCGTCGCGCGCGCGATCTGCGGCGATCAAAAGCTCAGCCGGTTGAACAGGGAGATGCGCGGGCTTTATCGAAAGTCGCTGCTCGTTGGCGATCGACGGTCACTCATCGAAGCTCAATGGAGCTGGATTGTCCAACGCAACCGGACCTGCGCGAAAAAGCAAGGCGCGGAACTCGGAACCTGCATTGTGCAGTCGCTTAACGCGAGAATCCTTGAGCTCAAGAATGTGCTGGAGCCAACGCCAGCGACCAGCGAAAAGCTCGCCGTTGCGTCGCCGCCAACACTGTCAGTACTGGCGCCGAAGCCAGATTCAAATTGTGCCAACGCGATTGGGGTGATCGACCGCGCGATCTGCAACGACGCGACGCTAAGTCACTGGGAAGACAGATTGGGAAAACTGTACCAGCAGGCATTGGGCGATCCTTCCTTTCGAACGGTTCTTGCGGATGATCAGCAGCGATGGATGGGCGAACGTACCGGCAGCTGCAGCGTACTGTCCTCAACTCAATTGACCGATTGCCTGCTGCAAATGACCAAGCGGCGGATCGAGCAACTCGTGCAACTCATCAATTCGCGCGACGATCCCCAGGATCGAGCGTCGAAGGTGGAAAAGATCCTGTCAGGCAAGACCAAGCCGCCGCCCGGTCTTGATGCAGATACTATCGATCGTGAGTTGGCCCGCGCCGATCAATCAGAACTTATTTTGAACGATGCTAGAACGTGCATTCGAAAAAATGTCGGCGTGGCTGGTGGTGTTGAGACATTTGATTCAAAGCAGGTGGTGGACCGCATGTCCGCGATTTGTTTCGACGATTTTTCCAGGCGGATGTCGGCCCTGGAGTTAGGCGCGTTAGCCAAGCCGAGTTTCGAGATGCTCGTTCACCAGGAACTGAGCGCTTCGAAATAGCGACCGCACGTTGTCACTTCGAGCGGTGCAGCGAAAGGGAGGGCGGGCGCCCGCTACTCAAGCGCGGGATCAGACCGCATGGACCTTTCGCAACATCAGAAGAGTTCCGCGGGGCGACTTGCAATGCCCGCATGTTATCATCTCACGCGGGTTTGCATCATCTCGCAGGAATCGAAGAAAAAACGAGTACACAGAGCCTTGCGATTGAGCAAAAAGGTGACAGGAGCCGATTCTGCGACCTATGGGAGTAGCCGCCTGCGGCGAGTTTATTTGGTTGAGATTTGCCCTAAAGCCCCGCGGCATCTGCGCATGAACGTGAGGACGGCGAGCTTTTCGGAAGCCTTTCGAGCAAATTACCGTAGCAAAGCGAGGCCGGGATCGAGCGATCTCACGACCTCGTCGATGTAAGCCTTGCCGTCGGCGGAGCCACCCCGATATGCGCTGGTGATCGCGGGTTTGAGATCGGGGCGACGTGTCAGGATCAGACGAATATCGCCACGCGCCAGGTTTTTAAGCTCGACGTCGGCAATCGCCGCCGACGCAGAGACGGTGGCGAGGCGCGCAGGGATCAAGTTCACGTCAGCGGGGGCGGTGAGATAGGACATCTTCAGGGCCTCGACGCCGGATTCTCGGGTCTGCCCTCGGCTCTGGAGCATTGCGACCAGCAGCCACATGTTGGATGAATGCGGGGCCAACGACAGCGATTGCCTGGCCGAGGCAAGAGCACGCTCACGCGTCGCTGTCATTTCGGGCGATGCCGCTGCTTTGTCGGAGTTAAGTGCCGGAGCGGCGCGCGCCATGGCGATGTCGGCGAGCAAATCCCCTCTCAGGGGCGCTGCCGCGGCCGCCCAGTCTGCCAGCAATTCGTAGGACATTGGATCCGGCAGCGCGAGGTCTTGGAAAAAGTGCGGCGTTTTAGGCGTCAATGTCTCCGCAAGAATCGTGGCGATTGCAAACCAGCCCAACACCAGGGCCATGAACCATGTTGCAATCTTAAATCGGTCCGGGTCATTCTTCATTGACGTGCCGCAGTTCTACGGTAGCTGCCTGATTGCTTGCGAAGATTCGCTGGCCCTCGATTGTCAGCAAGGTCAGGATGCTGGTCGCATAGGCTCCTGTGTCAATATTAATCCGGTTCGGTCGTATCTCTGGTTTGGCCACGGGGGTATGACCATGCACAACGAATTTTCCAAAATCTTCTTCACTCTGAAGGAACTCATCCCGGATCCAAAGCAAGTCTTCTTCGCGTTGCCGTCGCAACGGCACGCCGGGCTTGACGCCGGCGTGCGCAAAGAAGAAGTCCCCACAAGAAAAGCTCGATCTTAAATTGCTGAAAAAACGCCGGTGATGGGTTGGCATAGCGTTTAGCAGCGCCTGCACGAGTTCATTTTGCTCGTTTCGATCCGGCTTGATCGACGGTGCCAGCCCGTAAGACATCAGGGTCTGCAATCCACCGTAATCCTTCCACGCTTCAAGCCGACTGGCGTCCTGCAGGGCCTCCAACAGAAACGTTTCGTGGTTCCCCTTGAGAAAGATACTTTCATGGCGACGGCTGCGTTCGATCAGCAAATCGATGGTTTGTCGCGACGCCGGGCCACGATCGATATAATCGCCCAGAAATACATGCAGCGCTCGCGCTGGCCCGGCGCGGGCCAAGTGATGGTCGATCGCAGCGAACACTTCCTGAAGCAGGTCCGCACGTCCGTGAATGTCGCTGACTGCATAGATCCGAATGCCGTCAGGTAATGTCGGCTTTGGTTTTGACCTCAAGTGCAATCCCAACATGTCGCGGCTTTGGTCCTGACGTTCTTCGGTCGATCGGGCTATGGGCCACAACTCATATCACCTCTTTGTTATTCTTACCTTACGCCTCCGAACACCGATATCAGCGGCGTTAACAGAATAGCAACCCTAATTTGAGTGAATTGGGTATTGAACCCTCCTTGTCAGCAAAGCTATCGTAGCCTCCCATCGCTGATGGGGGAGGCGCTGGTGCATTGGATTTTCCGGGTATCCGTTGCGGTCATGATCGTTCTATCGACCGGACTGTCGTTCGCCGAAGCTGGCGAGCGCGCGACGGTCGAGCACATCAGGTTCGATGCGCCTACCTTGGCGCCGATGGCTTACACACAGTTCTGTCTGCGATATCCGGGAGAGTGTCGGACAAGAATGATATTTCGCGGCGGCCCGGTTCGGCTGTCAGCCGGCAGACGGGCTGAACTGGCCCGCGTCAACAATGCCGTCAATGCGCGCATCGCTCCTGAAGCAAACCAGCAAGGACTGGCCGGTGAAATCTGGCTGATCGGTCCCGACCGCGGCGATTGCAACGATTATGCGGTGACCAAGCGCCACGAGTTAATGGCGCGCGGCTGGCCGGCGCGCGCGCTGTTGCTGAGTGAGGTCGTAACCGCAGGTGGTGAGCATCATTTGGTGCTGGTGGTGCGAACCTTTGACGGCGATCTTGTCCTCGATAGTCTGACGGACAGGATAAAACCCTGGTTCAGGGCGCCTTATCGATGGGCCCGGATGCAGATGCCCGGCGTTTCCAGGCTTTGGACGAGGATCGCCAGCCGCGCGGCTTGATGACGAAAATCGATGTTCGTTTCGTTGTTAGGTGGCTTGGCGACCGGTAGTTTGCGAAAGCCCCAGTCCGACGATGATTGCAGCAAGCATCTGAACCGTTACGTCGGTAAAACTGGTATCACAATAGGCCTCGCAGAAGGCGATCACGAGGCAAGCGGCGGCGCTGGCCGCGTAAAACGAATCTCTGCCCCGCGATAATGCGCCACGAAACAGCACGACCAATAGTTGGAGCAACAAGACAACAGCAATCAGCAGCCCGACGTGGCCCCATTCGAGTACCATCGACGTGATCGTATTGATAGCAGCCTCGCCGGGTGCACCTGCCGCGTCGCGGTAAATTGCGGCGAGCGCCTGATAGCTTCCGACCCCGCCGCCGGCCCAATTTGCATCCGACATCATGCGCAGGGTGGCAGCGCCGGCCTCCGCCGATTCGATTTTCGCGAAGCGAAAGAGCGGACTGACGGAGGGATTGGCTGCAAACCGCAGCGCGATCACGCCACCGCATGCCACAAAGCCAGCGGCGCAAACCGTCACGACAGTCCAACGACCAAGGCTTAGCCGGCGGATCAAGACCACAAGACCAAGGACTAACAACCCGAATGCCGTCGCGATCAATATGTCGAAGGTGGCGGAATAAATGAGCGCGATCAGACAAACGACGGCAGCTGTGGTTCCCAATAGCATCATGCCGACGTAGGTCCGCAACGGCTGCGGCTCGCGCTGGGCTCGCGTTTCATACCGCTCTGCCGTGCGCACCACGAACGCCACATTCAAAATCGTGCCAAACGCCGTCAATGCCACGAGAGATCCTGAAAAATCGCTCGACGAATTGCCGGGTTTGAGGGCAGCCGTATCGCGAAGCAGGATCAGTTCAACGGCCGTGAACGTGGTGATGGTGCAAAGTGCAAACAATGTTGTTTCGGCGCGTTCGCGGTTCCGGGTGAGGACCGATGTTAAAAACGTCAATAAAATCAGGCTCATATAGCCAAATAGACCGCGCACGGTATAGCCGAGGTCGATGCTGACATGGCCAGACAGGGGTTTCGCAAGCGCAGCCGCGGCGCTGCGCCAGACAGGATGTTCGATTGTTCCAAGCGGGAATGGTGCGATCTGCAGCAGCATCCAAGCCGCCGGAAACAGCGCGGCGGCGGCCAGGGGCTTGAAGATCGCAACACTGCGTTGAACGTCAGTCTCCGGTGCGCTCGGCAACAGAAGCAGCATCACGGCGACAGCCATGGTCACCAATTGTGGCCCAAGCCAGCCTGGGGTTATGGCGAGCACCGGCGCCCCGGCGATCAGAATGACGAGAAGTCCAAAACAAATGGCAAGGTTGCGGGCTTTATTCAACATCGATGTCCCGCGCCGGTATTTAAATACCTGAAAAAAGTTCTGAATTCACGTGGTCGACTATTGCACAAAAAAAATGCGACCTTCAAACGGTCATTTCTGCGGCAAACCTGAGCGGGTGCCTTGGACGTTCCTGACGCGGCAATCACATCACCGCATGATGCCGCTCAAAAATGCCGTCAAAATCAACCCGCAAACTTAAACCGGCCTGCGGCTTGGCACTCTATGCCGAGCGTAATCTCGTCGAGCGATACTTCAATGCCATCAGCCATTTTCGAGGTATCGCAACACGCTGCGAAAAAAACCGCGCGCAAACGTGAGGTGAGGGGGTCCACTTGCTGAGGAACATCGCTTTCGTTTGTCAGGAGCGACTAATTTAGTAGCGGGACCTTATCATTGAGTTCTATACGGCCAATGGTGTCCCGACGTCTGCTCTTTTTCTCGAATCATGGAGCCACCAATGAAATGGGTCTGGTTGTTCGCGGTCTTGCTGTCGCTCCCGTTCGCCAGCGACCTCCTCGCGCAGGGGTTCACCAGCAGCGATATGGGTGACCGTAAGCATCACGATTTTGCCGGTAAGCCCTGCCTCGAAACAACCGGGAATGCGCAACCCCTTGCCTCAAATCCAAGAATATCGAACCACATCGTAAGTCTGGACAATCGCTGCATTGAACGTATCAAGGTGAAGGTTTGCTACCACGGCACCGACGATTGTACGGACGTCGTTGTGCCTGCACGTTCGCGCAAGGAACAGGTGATCGGGGTATTTCCGGCGATGCAACTGTTCCGCTACGATGTCAAAGAGCAATTCTAAGGGCATGCGTGGACTTGCTGGCGCGGGAAAACCCTGGGCATGCTCACGCAATCGTATGCCCGCGACTGAGCTTTGGGGCCCATGCAGCGATAATTGGCTTGGGCGGCATATGTTTTGCGTGCTATGGTATTGATGTCTCAGGAGTTAAGCCCATGGCTGTGAAATGCTTCGAACCGGTTCGGCCTGTTTTGCTGGTCTTAACGGCGTGGTTTATGCTGGCGCAGGTCTGTTCATCGGAGGCAGCCTGTTTTAGCTCCGGCAGGCATCAGGCTCCCGATGAGCTCGCAAAGCTCCAGGCCAATCCCCAGGTCATATTTGTCAACGCCCGGGGCGGAAGCCTTGGCAATGTCGAGTTGATTTCCAGGGTAAGGGACCTCGCTACCTCGGACAAGGCTGCGCTGAAGCCTATTCTCGAGGCGCTGAAATTCGCGGATCATGACGAAAAATCGGCGATCGGCACCGCGCTGGGGCAAGCGGCACAGGCCTGCCTCACTACGGACGCCAGCTATTCAGCCGAAATTCAGGAGGCCCTTGCGTTGACGACCGACCAAACCGCGATCCTGGGTTTCGCGGCCGTGACAGGCAACGTTCCAATTGGCGCTACCGGAGGAGGAGCAGGAGGCGGCGGCGGAGCGGGCGGAAGCACCACCGGCGGCGGTCCGGCATCCGGGCGCGGCACCGCGACGGGTGGAGGAGGGGCAACCGGCACGGCATCCCCCGCGTTTATCTCTTCTGGTCTCGCCTTTATCGTTAACACACCGACTACGGGTGCCAACGTTGCTGTCGCGACTACGGCAAGGCGCGTCAGTCCATGAATAATTGCTTAGTCTATAAATAGGTCGCGAAGCACCCAATGCTGATGTGCTTTCGCGATCAAGCTGCCGATTTCCGTCATGTCCAGATCAATGGCACCGACCGCCCGTAATGCTGCAAGTCCCTAACGCCAAGCCGGTTGAGGAATCCTACATCTCGCGGTCGACCGAAATATCGATCGGCGATCAGCTCGATGCAATCGTTGGTCTCGCGCGGAGACGTTTTGCAGTTCTCGTTCTGATTTTTTCCCTGAGCGTGATTTGCGGCGCCGTCTATCTAGCCACCGCTCCGCCGAAATTCTTGGGCAAGGCAGAGTTGCTCATCGACACCAAGAAAGCGCAGCCGTTTCAGCAGCAGACCTCGTTTGCGGATAATCCGATGGACTCGGCGGCTGTCGATAGTCAAATCGAGGTGTTGAAGTCAGAAAATATTGCAACGGCTGTGATTAAAGATCTTAATTTGACCAGTGACGCGGAATTTGTCGGGTCCAAGCCAGGAATATTTGGAACCCTCGTCGGCTATCTGTTTCCAACCGCCCCCACCTCGGAATTTGAACTTCAGCAGCGGGTGTCCAAAGTTTTCCGAAACGGGCTTTCGGTCAAGCGAATCGGCCTTACCTATGTCATCGAAATCGGATTTCTCTCGCTGAGCCCCGATCGCGCCGCTCAAATTGCCAATGCAACGGCCGACGCCTATATCGTCGATCAACTGGAAGCCAAGTACCAAGCGACGCGAAGAGCAAGCGGCTGGTTGCAAGACAGAATCCAGGAGCTCCGCCAACAGGCATCGACAGCGGAGCGCGCCGTCCTGGATTTTAAAAAGGCGAACAACATCGTCGATACCGGTGGTCGCCCGATCGGCGAACAGCAGCTTGCAGAATTGAACAGCCAGATCGTTCTCGCGCGTGCTGCGACAGCCGAAGCCCGCGCACGTCTTAATCGTATCAGCGAGATCACCAAAAACGATATTTCCGACATCGACCATGTCCTGCGTTCGCCGGACCCCGCCGTTTCAGATTCCCTTCGCAACGAAGTCGTCAACAAGCTTCGAAGTGAATTTCTGGAACTTGCAAATCGGGAAGCCGTGTATTCGGCCCGGCTTGGGCACGACCATCTCCTTGTCGTCAATTTGCGCAATCAGATGTTTGAGATTCGCAGATCAATTATGGATGAATTGAAGCGTACTGCGGAGACTTTCAAGAGCGACTATCAAATTGCGGTGGCGCGCGAACAGAGTATTGAACGGAGCCTCGCGGAGGCCGTGTCGCAAAATCAAACGACCAATCAGGCGCGGATTTCACTAAAGGATCTCGAAAGCAACGCCCAGACCTTTCGCGCCTTGCATGATAATTTCGTGCAACGCTATATGGAGTCGATACAGCAACAGTCATTTCCCTTCACGGAAGCGCGCGTGATCACCCAGGCCACGCCGCCGACGTCGAAGAGCCAGCCGAACGCCATAGTGGTGATGGCGCTAGCCTCTGGCGGGTGGACTGATCCTTGCCTTGGGTGTTGCCCTTCTGATCGACCTTTCGGAGCGCGGTTTTCGGACGAGCGACCAGGTTGAGAGCAAACTGCAGACGAGCTGTTTGACGGTCGTTCCTGCTTATCAAGGTTGACACAGAAACGCCGCCACCGGTTCATGCCGAAGAGTTAGATCACGGGATTTCAAGACATATTGAGCGAACCGGAGCCCTGTTCAGCGTAGTCAGCAGCCCGTTTTCGCGATTTGCGGAGGCATTTCGGACTATCAAGGTTAGTATTGATCTTTTTTCTATTAGCAGGCCAACCAAGACTATCGGCATTACATCCACGCATCCTAATGAAGGGAAGTCGACAATCGCCGCGAACCTCGCGCGCCTGATTTCGCATGCGGGTGGAAAAGCGATACTGCTGGATTGTGATCTTCGCAATCCGTCACTGACTCGCTCGCTCGCGCCAGGGGCTGAACTTGGATTGCTTGATGTTCTCTCGGGAAAGAGGTTGCTAACGGATGTTTTGTGGACTGATCCCGCGACGTCGCTGGCGTTCGTGCCCATGGTCGCGACGACGCGTCTGTCTCACACCAACGAGATATTGGCCTCCGCCGGTATGAAGAAACTCATCGACGCCCTCCGCGAGGTCTATGATTATGTTCTGATCGATCTGCCGCCGCTTGTCCCCGTTGTCGATGTGCGGTCCACCAATCAAATTGTTGATTCTTATCTCTTTGTCATTGAATGGGGTCGGACCAGCGTTGAAGACGTGGAGCGCGCATTGTCGTCTGCACCACTGGTATATGAAAGTCTTCTGGGTGTCGTTCTAAACAAGGCCGATCTGGACGCGATGCGTCACTATTCGCGGAACGCAGGCGACAGTTACAAAAACAAGTATCATGAACGGTACGGGCTTGAAGACTGAGAGCGCCATCGGTTCCGGGCATCGGCGTGCCAGTGGGGTCCGGATCGCTACCGTTTCCCTGGGGTTGGCGGCTGTCGGCTGGGGGATCTTCGTCGCGCCGGTCGCTTGGCGAGCGGCATCGATGTCGCCGCTCGGAACGAAAATCGTCGCCGGCGAACCCTTCAAGGCCGGGACCCTCGAGGAATACATTGAAGGCGCGAAGTCGGAAGCCGGGAACGGATTTTGCCAGCCAGTGACGCTGCGAACGCTGGCCATCGTTCGTCTTCGGCTGGCCGAAAAGGCGATCAGCGATGGCGACGGGGCCTTGATCGAGCAAACCCAATCCGCTGCCGAAACGGCACTTAGACGATCGCTGTCGTGTACCCCGAGTGACCCATTTCTCTGGTTCGCGTTGTTCTGGATGGAGAATAATGCCCGAGGACTGCAGCAGGACAACTTTAAGCTCTTGCGGCTGTCCTATCGCGTCGGCCCCAACGAGGGATGGGTATCGATTCGCAGAAATCGGCTCGCGATCGCCCTATATCCAAGCCTGCCCGATGATTTAAAGCAGGCCGCCACCGACGAGTTCGCTCAACTGGTGAAATCCGATCTCATCACCGAGGCGGCCGACATCCTTGCCGGTCCAGGAGGACCGGTGCGCAGCACGCTCTTGGCCCGCCTCCAGGGCATTGACGAGAAAAAGTTACGCTTGCTCTCGACGCTATTGGCAGAGAGGGGATTCGATAACGCATTCCCCGCCCTCGATGCTTCATCGAGGCTTCCGCGGCACTAACGCGTAGCCTCTCCAATTCGCTGTCAGGCGAGCGCGTCCGCGTTATCTCGTTAAGCCCGTCGTGATGCTGTCGGCAGCCGTTCGACGGCGGACAATGGCGATCGGGTGATGCTGAACGATTGCGCCAGTCCTGCTCCGATCAGCGAAAAAACCACCAGTGCAAAGCCGGGTATTTGCAGAGAAAAGTCGATCAAGGAATGCAGGATTCCGAGACTTGCAACCCCCAACGCCGCGACCATGATGATTTGATCGCGGTTGCGGGTCCAGAGCCCAAAACACAATACGGCAAAGATGCCTGCCCAGCCCGCAATAACGACCCCCGCGACCGGCAGACCCATATCCGAAGCGATCTCCAGCGGCGTGCTGTGGGCGCGATCCCAGACCCCCGAAGCTGATAGATCGTTGCTTCGGTAGGCCGGGTAGCTCCAGACGAAAGTGCCGAGTCCGGTTCCGAGCCAGGGGTGATCGCGGATCATCGCGAGGGTCGAGCGATACGTTTCAAGACGGCCGCCGCCGTCAAGCCCTTCGCTGTCAAGGCGTCCGATGACGCCGGCGCCGAGCAGCTGGATCACAACTATCAGAACGGCCGCAGCCGCTATCAGCACCCACAATTGCTTGCGGCCGAAAGAGATGACCCTCCGCGCCAAGGCACCAATAGCCAAAGCGCCGACCAGCAATGAAAGCAATACGCCGGCCCTTGAGCCAGTCAAAAACATGGCGACGAAACATGCGAAAAAAGCAAAGAAACGAAGGAGTGATATATCACGCAAAATCTGCAGGGTTTGAGGAATGGCCGGCCGTGACAGACCTGCGGCTCGGGGCAGGCGCTGTATGATTTCCTCCGCCAGGATCAATAGCCAGATGATGCTACAGGAGCCGAAGTAGACCGCAGCCGTGTTCCGATTGATGAACGTCGATGTGAGAACCGTGAAATAGGCCTCCTTCTTCATCCAAAGCACCTTGGTCGGATCAATCAGAAAGGCAGCAATGCCAAACACGGCATAGGCCGATCCAGACCAAGCCACGACGTAAAGCAGCCGGTGGGCGCGCTTCCGATCAACGCAGACAATGAAGCTGACCAGCAAACACAGCACCGCCGCCAAGGGTGCGCCGAGTGCGAATAGCGGCTGGTCGCGCACCATCGATACCGATGGTGGCAGCGGCGAACCCAGCGCGTCGGACGCCGCCTGCCAAACTGGATCGGGCAGGGCGACCGAGAAGAATGGCCGAACGGCGACTTGTTCATGCAGGACCAGAAGATAGGCGCAGACGACGATTGCCACACCGGCGAATATCAGGAAATGGCGCATGTCGAGACCGCGCAGCGAAGCGGAGCACAGTGCAATTCCAAGCGCCATGCACCAGGCGATGATCGGCAAAGGATCGACGGATCCAAACGGCAACGGCGCCAAGATGATCACGGCAAAGAGAACGAACGATGCAATCTTGTTGGAGGCAGGCTTCAGCGTGTGGGGTCGGTCGCGAACATTTTCTTCGTCACTTTGGATGATCGATTGCCGCAACATTTGACCCGGATCCATCACCCGTCATACGGCGGAATTCTCATTGCATGAGAACCGTATTCGATTCGACGATAGCAGTCTTTTGTTTGAAGTGCCTAGTTGTTATCGCCAGCCGCCGGTCGCCTGGGCCTGCACGCGCAGATCATTGATTGCTGGGTATCCGAGGCTCCTCCTGCGTGGTCCGATTTGATCGAAAACTTAGGCCCAGTATCGCCATTGAGAGCGGGGTTGTCGCGCCGCGTGCGCTGCCACAGCCGATATGCGATCGGCAGCG
Source organism: uncultured Alphaproteobacteria bacterium (assembly GCA_963801875.1). Lineage (GTDB taxonomy): Bacteria > Pseudomonadota > Alphaproteobacteria > Rhizobiales > Xanthobacteraceae > Bradyrhizobium. Next base: position 11,844 of record CAWDGT010000003.1, read on the forward strand.
GATCGATGTTGATCCTTTGGCCCCATGCTGCCTCGTTACCATGACGGTGCAACTCGCGGTGATGGACACGGCACACTGGAAACGGTGAACTCGTCGCTGACTTTGCTGCCGAGCGCCCGAGGCTGGGCAAAACGCAGGTGGTGAGGCGTCCGCCGGGGAGCGGCCGCACACCAGGCAAGGCCGACTACCAACGAATTTGCGGTGGTCCTTGTTGCGCAACCGAACGGTTTTGGGCGCCACAGGACCGCCACGACGAATATTGCTTTCTTTTGAAAGGTTTGATCCGCGTTTATCAGCTTCCGAGTTTGGATGAGGCACCGTCTTTCCAAGGTTTTGAGCCAGTTCCGCGTCCGGGACCAACAAAAATAAAAATGGTGTATAATTAATAGCCTTTTTCGCTTTTAGCGCGAGGTAAATTGACAGAATAACCAGAGGTTGGCCGCCTCTTTTAGGCGAGAAGATCGCATTGATTTTATTCACAAGACTTTTTGCGGCGTTGTTACTTCTTATTGCGCTGGTCGATCCATGCAGCGCTCAATCTCGTCGGGCATCGAAACACCCGAAGCCGCCCTTCGAGGCAGCAGAGTTGCAGATCGCAAAGCGGATCAATGCCGGGACGATCGGTCTGGCTGGTGGACTATTGGAAGGCGCGCCCATTCGCCTAGCGACAGAAATCGCCCGAGCCGTGAGCGACGGCGACGACATGCAGGTGCTTCCGATCGTCACACGTGGCCTAACCGAAAACGTCAATGATCTGCTTTATCTGAAGGGGGTTGATGCGGCGATCGTCAACAGTGACGCGCTGGAGGAGTACAAATCTCAGGTCCCGCAAATTCAGCAGCGCATTGTATACATCTTAAATCTGTTTCCTTCTGAATTGCATATCTTCGTCCGACCCGAGATCAAAACACTCGCCGATCTGGCGGGCAAGAAGGTTAACTTCAACACACAAGGCACTGCCGCGGCCTATTCCGGTCCTTTGATCTTCAGCCGTCTCGGGATCGACGTCGACAAAATGTTCATCCCACATCCCGTCGCATTGGAGCAGATGCGACACGGCGAGATCGCCGCCGTCGTGTTTGTCTCTTCAAAGCCGGTAGATGCCTTCGTTAAGGGAAAATGGGAAGAAGGGTTCAAGTTCCTTCCGGTTGAATATGGTCCCAAGTTTCAGGATTACTATCTCCCCTCGTATCTTGATCCTGCTGATTATCCCAACCTTATTGCCAAGGACCAACGGATCGCCACAATTGCGGTTCCTACCATCCTGGCGTCGTGCAAGTGGCAACCGGACTCGCCGCGCTATCGCCGGCTCGCGCGATTTGTCGATCATCTGTTCAGCCGGATCGACAAGCTGCGATCAGCGGGATTCGACGCAAAATGGAAGGACTTGAATCTAAGGACCCAAGCCCCAGGCCTCGAACGTTTTCAGGCCGCCCAGGAATGGCTCGACCGATCAAATCCTGGCAACCCGAGCGCACATCCATGATACGGGCCCGGCTTATCGGTAGCGTGCTCCTTCTTGCAGGCGGTATCGTTTCTGCTCGAGCCGCAAACGAGAGTGTTGCCGGACTGGAGTCGTGCTTTCAGGCAGCGCGCATCTCTGACGAAATCTGTTCCAGGCTGCCAGCAGATCCGGCGCAGCGAATGGATTGCCTTCAGAAAGCGCGCTCGGCTCAGCTCGAATGCCTGGAGCACGTGCTGTCCGCAACGCCTGCTGGGCCTATGGCGGCTCCCGAGGCGACCCGGTCGGAACCCGCCACCACTACCTTATTGCCGCGAAACCCTTCAGATCGCGTTTCACCCGGAAAACCTGGCCGGACAGGTTCACCGGAACAACCTGCCGGAACTCCTTCGGCTGAAAAATCCAATAGCCAGCCGGGCATCACGAACCTGCCGGAACTACCTGGGTCTCCTGAAACACCGACAGGAGCAATCCGGTCGGACATCTCACCAAAAGCGGCCGATGATCTGGTACGGCCGAACAGTACGAATTGGGTTGTCAGTGAAACAACGTCGCCTGTGGATTACAGCCCGTTTGTGATGGCGCTGATCCGCTCGCCGTCTCCGGTGAAGGATGCGCCCACCACGCTTTCGGTTGGGTGTCGTAAGCGACACACCGTACTCATGGTTCGCACCGACGGAACCTGGACTACGACGCGCGGCAACGAGCTTCGTGTCGAGTATCAGATCAACAACCAGCCGGCGGTTGGGCAGCCGTGGATCCTGTCCCCGGATGGAAAGACCGCAACCTACCAGGAAGATCCAGTCGGGTTTCTGCAGTCACTGCCGGACGGCGCACGCCTGAAGATCAAAGTGGCCGACCGAGCAAGCTCCTCTCATGAAGCGACGTTCCAGTTCGATGGATTTGACGCCATTCGCAAAAAAATCAGCACAGCGTGCAAGTGGACGCGGGCGGCGGACAAGACATCATCCGGTAGACGATAAGTAGATGGTCTCACCTTCCGTAAACCTCCATTACGGTCGGAGGTAGCTCCAGCTTTTCTCTTGCAAAAAACAGCAAGGCGGCGACCGAGTTATTACGCTCCGTAGTCATGACACGCTTCTGCTGACCAATATGATTGGCATCCTGCACGCTGATACGTGGCGTAACGTCGGCCTTCGGCGCGCCGATTGAGGGGCAAGGCCAACCCGTTCACACCTAGCGGTGCGCTTTGCGCAAACGAACGCCGGGTCCTCCACCATTTTCTGCAATGAACTCAACTCCGGCCTTTTCGAGGGCCTTCCGTACACTCTTCAACGCGTACGAGCGACTATGGCTCCCGGCTCGCGTTCACAATCCTTCAAGGCTGGGTGCGCTGCTTTGCTTGCCTGTGAAAGATCCGATTGCGACCACCCAAGAAGGCCGCGAGCACCGCGGCATTGCGCGCACGTAATGGACATTTTTGATGTAACCTCATATTCTATCGGTTGACTGTTTAATTTCATGTAGCATTGACCTTAAAGATGTAATCAGCCAAAATCAAACTTCGGAGGCAGCGGACAATGTCCAACAACACTAATTCGGTGAATGGCGGAGCTATGCCCAAGACAGACCGCACCGTCGTAGCGACACGCGACCGCCGCCAGTTCATCGGTGGCTCTGACGCCCGGATCATCATGGGCAAGGACGAGAAGGCCCTCCACCGCCTGTGGCGGGAAAAACGCGGGGAGGAGGCGCCTCTCGACCTCTCAGGCGTCCTGATCGTCCAGCTTGGCCTGGTCACCGAGGACCTCAACCGTCGCTGGTACGAGTTGAACTCGGGCCACCGGATCTCCGATGTCCAGCGCCATGCCAAACACCGGACGATCCCCTGGATGGCCGCCACTCTGGATGGGCTGGTCAAGGAAACCGGCGCCGTATTCGAGGCCAAGTTCATGCTGCCGTGGTCGTTCTCCGAAGAGGCGGCGGCGGAGAAGCACATGGCCCAGCTCCAGCACAACATGCTGGTCGCCGACACCAGTAAGGCGGTGCTGTCCATCATCAACGGGGGAGGCACGTGGGTGGAGCTGTCGGTCGAGGCCGACCCGATCTACCAGACGATATTGATTGCTGCCGAGAAGGGCTTCTGGCGGGCGGTGAAGACCGGCGAGCCACCGGCGCTATTTGACTGCGAACCGCCAAAACCCCGCATCCAGGCCGTCCGGGTGGTCGATATGAGCGTTTCCAACTCCTGGGCGGAATTTGCCGGTCTCTTCCGGGAAACCCGGGGGGCATTTCTGGAGCATGAGCGCGCCAAGGCCGAGCTCAAGGGGCTGATGCCGGAGGATGCCAAGGAAGCCATGGGCCACGGCATCCGGGCCAAGCGCTCCAAGTCAGGCGCCATCAGCTTTGATCTCGTCGAGATGGAGGCTTCCCATGCATCGGTCCAGTGAAAGCACGGCCGCCATCGCCACGGCGCTGGCAATGGCCCAGACCGAGCTCTCCAATCCCGAGAAGGCGATGATCGGGACCGTCTACAACGCCCGGACAGACAGTCAGCAGAGCTTCCGCTACGCCTCTCTATCCAGCGGCCTGGATATCATCAGAAAGGCCCTGGGAAGCCAGCAGATCGCCGTCGCGCAGACCACCGACATCGATCGGGCAAATGGCACGGTCAACCTCACCACGCTCCTCCTGCACACCTCAGGGGAGTGGCTCTCCTCGGACTGGCCGGTCTGCCAGCTATCGGAGACCTCGGCGCCCCGCCGAATGGGCGCGGCGCTGACCTACGCCCGGCGCTATGCGCTGTTCACGTTGGTGGGGATCGCCGGCGAAGACGATCTCGACGCTCCCGATATCGCTAACGACGAACCCAAAGGGGACTGGACGGCGAAAGTTGATCTTACCCCAAGCCCCGGCCTTGAGCGCGCGCCCGCCGCCGCAAGCCAGTTCCGAGCCGGAAACCCGGCCACAGTCCGGGAAAAGCTCACTGCCGAGGAGTCCGCTATCGCCAGGGAGCAATTGATCCAGGAGATTCAAGCCCTCCCAGCGGATGACCTTCAGCCTCGCGCGATCGGAATCCTGAAGGCCAAGAATCGCTTGTCGGCGGAAGATGCCAAGCAGGTCGAGACTGCCTTCTCAGCAAGGATGGCTCTGCAAGGGGCACCGGCGGAAGCGCTAGCGGCGGAACAGCCTGCGTCCAGCCACATCAACCCAAGTGCACTCCAACCGCCCTCGGCGCCAACGGGCGTCATCAAGCGGCTCGAGAGGCCGCCCCAGAAAGGTCAACCGCGCCAGCGATCAACCCGCCATCTCACCAGTCGACACTCAATCGACGATCGAGAACAACCCATCGGCTTCAACACATCAACAAACCGGCGCAACTCCCGGAAAGATCGACAAAAGCAAGCTTGCATTCGGCGAGACGCGTCGACTGCGCGACAAAGCCCACCTCAAATTCGTAGCATCGCAGCCGTGCCTGGTCTGCGGCAGAAACCCGGCTGACGCGCATCATCTGAGGTACACCCAACCCCGCGCGATGGGTGTGAAGGTGAGCGACGAGTTCACGGTACCTCTGTGCCGAACTCATCACCGTGACGTCCATAGCTTCGGGGACGAAGTCGCCTGGTGGGAAGGACGGGCTATCGATCCCCTCGCGACATCGCGGGCGCTCTGGGTTTCGACCCGGCGTATCGAGTGAAAGTCTCCAAGAATCAGCCACTGAAATATAGTGGATGCAAGCCGATTCCCCTGGGATGACCTATGTCCTGAGACTCTGAAACGATTTGGCTTCGATAGATAGTTCGGTGATCCGGGGGCCAGCAACGCTGGCTTTGCGAGTTTGGAAAACATGCCTGGCTCCCTTGGCATGGATAACTCTAAAACTGATGCGTCTGCGCCCGGAAAGCGAAGGCCAAACCGGCGCCGCTCTGCTCAATCAGCGACACGTTGTCATTGGCCTCGAAGCGAATCGCTGCTGTAAGCAAGTAAGGCATAATAATGGGCGTCGAAACTGTTGTGCGCGCTATTCAGAAGGGGAACAAAACTTCGACCGGCGCAGGCTGCGCTTTCATTTCCATGCCGGCCCGCATCTGAAATGATCCGATAACGTGCGTGAGCACGATTCGGATCAGGAGGGAAATCCAATGCAGCCTCAAGCAGCACTTCCTAGCCAGAGCTATGTTTGGGGTGTCTTAGGGCCGCAATTTGCGGAAGCTCTGAAAAACCGAGCACCGGAGCTCTGGCGCCTTGCCGGCTTGGATGAGGAATACGGGCCTCCCAGCGAAAATTTCACCGGCGAGCGCGAAAGAAAAGAAATGACTGATGAGATTGTCGCAGTCCTCGTGAGTGCGATTGCTTTACACATGGAGGCCCGGCAAACCCGTACTGACCGAGTTGTCGGCCGGCCCCGCGACGTTATCATCTCATATCTGGGCCCGAAATTGCATTCGTTCTTCTTGCGCTGTCATGATTTCGGCCGGCCGACACTCAGTCCTGACGTCCATCAAGGGTCAGCTCGCGCAAATGGAAGCCGGACCGTTCTTCGACTTTGTGAAAAACGCAATCGAGCCTTTGAATGAGTATCTGGTAACGGAACTGCACCGGAAACCGGTCTCTGCTGCGCGCTTGGCCCGCTACGCATTGGCGGAGAGCCGCCGCAATTTATCCACAGCAAGACGACGTCAGAGGCCTAAGAATGGATGACCTCGGAGAGATCTCGGCTGCGGAATAATTCTCGCCATAAGAAAATGGAATCCCGCCATAACAAATTTTATGCGCCCGATAATATTTGCCATAATAAATTGATTTCGGCCATAACTAGGAACTTGTCGATTCCTTGGCGGGTAATTTCCGCCATAGCCAAAAGCGTGACGGGCGCGTTTGTCCTTTGATAACGTTGCTGAGCCGGCGCATTGCTGCGCGCCGAACTCAGAGCGGAGGATAAAGGCAATGTCGAAGTCGCGTTCGAAACGCAATGCGCTCAAGCACGGCGCCAGCGCGCAAGAGGTCATGCTCTGGAGCGAGAGCTACGAAGACTACGAGGCCCTTCGCGCGGGCCTTCGTGAAGAGTGGTCCCCCCAGGGCAAGACGGAGGAGTACGAGGTCAATACGTTGTTGAACTTGCTTTGGCGGCGGCGGCGACTTGATCGCTACGAGCAGATTAAAATGCAGAAGCGGCTTAATGCGGTTCGTGAAGCAAACCAGACGAGCAACCACGTCGAGAACCTTTGCTCGTTCGCGCCTAACTTCAACGAAGCCAAGGGGGTTGAACAAGTAGAAGTGATGCTCTCTCGGCTCAGCCCACTCTACAGCAACACTATTCGTCAAAGGTGGCCTCTGCGGGACGGCGAAGACCCGAACACCTGGGGTACCAGAATCGCCAGTGGCCTGACGGCGTGGAAGGTGCCCGTACGGCATGAAGAAGGCGACGAATTCATCGAGATCGTGGACCTGGATGCAATTGATGAGGCCTTGGCACGCATCGAGCGGTTGGACGCGATGATCGACAGGACGATCAAGCGCATCATGCAGATCAAGACGATGAAGCAAATGTACGTCCGGCTCGAACCGAAGCTGATCAACCTCTCCGCGACAAAGAGCTTTCCAGCACAGGAAGGGCCTGAGAGCCATTCAACTGAATAGCGCTAGGGGTTTGGTTTGAAATTCAGTTGAGCTTCGGAACGTCCTCACAGCCGATCGCCGTTTAATCGCCGCCATGAAGAAATCATTTCCGCCAAAGGTTTCGACAATCCAGATCGATATTCGCCATAAGAAATATGATTTGCGCCATAAGAACGATGATGAACGTCTCGGCACACCACAAAAGTTTCCTCGATCGATTTGCACGACATGGTTGTCGATTTTGCAAATCGACTTTGGTCGATCCGCGTCGAAGCGTTCCCGGGAAGAAACAAACAAAGCGCTATTTCTTTTCACAGTCAGAATAGAAAACGCCATTGGCGGCTTCGGTTTGTTCTAGGCATTGCGCTGGATCAGTCATCTCGCCCGCAACAGTGAAGTCGTAGCCTTGATTCTTTAGAACGAGAACATAGCGGCCGGGCGAGAGTCCGAAATCGGCTTTCTCGGGCTGCACCAGCAGCATTTCCGGGTTTCCCGGAATTGGCCGAACCCGGAATTCATGAATGATATTGCGGATGTTCCAGACGTCGTTGACCGGCGCGAAACTGACCTTTCCCTTTGCATCAAAGGTCATAGCGCGCATGACTTTAGCGACCACGCGAACATCAACCCGCTCGGGCGTCAGGGCGGCAAGATCTCGACGGTAAACCACGAATTTAACGCGGCCGTCGCGAAGAATATTATGGCTAGGTCTACTGACCGGTGTCGACATCGCAACCCGCCTGTCCGGCACCTGTCCCGAGAGCGCATCGAGCTCGGTCAGCGCTCCATTGTCCAAGGCATACACGCCGTAAACCGTCGGAACCGGGAAAGGAAGCGTGTTAGACGGCGGCGAAGCCGCCTTTTCCGGAGCGGGGGCAGCCTGAGGGGGATTGAAATACGGGGTCTGCAAAGCGAGGTCGTGCCGATTGTAGAGAGCTACGCCCAACGCTGTGCCAGCCAGCAACACTCCGACGGTAATCGAAACCAGTGTCGACCCGAGCCGCCTTTGCAGCCGTGCAACCGGCGCCGCTGCCGTCACACCGAACCCTCTTGACCCCGGCATATCATCTGCTGGATCCGCGACCTGGATGATCTCAACGATCGGTCTTGGCGACGGGCCGACTGAGGAGCTCCCGTATGAGATTTGTCTAGATTGAGCCGGAAGCTGGAGTCGTTCGTTGTGGTCGGAGTCCGACGAAAATTTTTCGACGCCCTGGATGGCGGTTTCGAGCGCCGCTAATAAGTGCGCGCTTTTCTGCTCGTCGGCCGAGGAGATATCACTCTTGAGCTTGGCGCGCGCGAACCCGTAGACGGCACGGCGCAACTGAGCAGGATCATCTTTGACCGTGTTGATCATTCGGGCAAGAATTCAACGCGAACTCGATCTCCCGAGAGTGGGGAGAAGTCGTTTCGTCATGATCGATAGTTGTGATTTCGGAGGTCATGTTCGTCTTAAGCCGATGCCTGTATTTTATCGAACGGAACAAAGCGCGGCAAATCCGCTAGACGATGGCTATTCCCAGCAATCAAGCTGCCAGTGATGCCCCGTTCGCCGTACCGTACGGTCGCCCTTATTTCCTTGGCGGTCAACATTGCATAAGTCCTTGTTTTCTAGCAGCTAAAGGCCGCATCGCAGTCCGTGCGTCGCCGCAGCAAGCCCGAGGGAGCGAGGGACGCAGCGTCCGACCACGAACAGGAACGCCCGACAGAGACGAGCAAGGCATTGCGGGCCGGCGATCTAATTTAATGCGCGGTTCCCTTTACGTCCCAATTGCGGCCCAGGGACAACTAATCGCTCGGACCAAAGCACCAGAGCGCGGAAGCGACCACGTTGTTAGCTCGCCTGCGTGCTTTCGACGACAACATGACGGCCGCCACCTCGAAGGAAGTCCTGGTAGGAGGTAATGATCCTGTGAACGGTGGGGCCTGAAGCGGTGGCGCCGATGGGCATACAACCGCCTGGCGGCACCGCGTCCTTGTCCGACGGCGGATCAGGATCCGGTCCAACCGCTCCGGTCGTCTGAGCTAAAGCAGGTCCAGATGTAGCCAATATCGAAAAAACGAATTGGCGGATCGTGGCCCTGAAAGGGGCATTTACTGAGAAAGTTTGACCGAGGCTGTTCGAACGAGACGTCATGGATGCAGCACCGGTGAGAGCACGACGGAACCCGCGCTTGTTGTTCTCATTGTGGCGCTGGTGCGCGTGAGAGTTACGGACTTAGTCGGCGGCCGCCCTAATCTCCCGGGCAGCCCACGGGCTTCCGCGCCGTTTGCCCAAAATTTGCTTGCGCGCCCGCGTAGGGATGCGGAAATATCTTGCCGTCTGGATGGAATACGACGACGAAGCGAGGGTGCGATGTTCGTTTGGATTTTGATCCTAACTTCTTGGGGGACGCTGCTTTTACTGATTTTGCACGACGCGACCAAAGAGGACCGCGATGGCAGCGCTATTTCGATCGCCGCGAAGAAAATCAAGGCGTTCACTTTTTGGGCCATGCTGAAGGCGCGAAAGTTGCGGGGAACGCTCAGCTACAGGATTTCACAAAGAACCGTATCGAAACCTCCTGTGAAGGCTGTGACGGCGGTCAGCGCTATTTCTTCATCTTCAGAGGTAATTCGACGAAGCGGGCCAACTGCAAACAAGCAGGTACCCGCCCCGCAGCCAAAGAAGAGGTGGCGGCACAATGACCGCCGAGTTTCGATGACCGCCCCGGAGCTTGAATTAGCGATCTCGGAAGCCGTCAAGAACGCTGCGCCTGGCTACGAAGACTTCATTGGGGTGATTGTCCATCACAAGACACCGAAATCGCATTTCGATCCAAATTGGGCAATTCGGGGAGTAAAATTCGGCAGGGCCGATAGAAAGGTGGCCGAGGGAACTCTAGCAACCGTCGTCGAACGCATGCAGCGGGAATTTCTGCTCAGCAAAGATTGATCTGCGAAGTGCTCCTGTTGGCAGAGAGGGGATCAAAAATCTTGGTCAGCGCATTTGCGAATGGAGCGCCGGTATATCCGCGCTGGGAAGGTTCTCGCATCACTCGATGTCTTGCAGTAGTTTCCGTGACTGACCTATTAACGCTTGGATCCTGCGTCCTGTAATTCGCATTCGGCGCTTAACGGGCTCGACTTGTGGCAAAGCTGCGCAAAATCTGCTATGATTTTCTCATGAAATGGGACGCGGCAAAAACATACGTTGCAGCGCTTGGTCGCAAGTATCTTTGGTGGGATTCGGTGGGCGATGAACCCCACTCGGAGGATCGTGTTATTGCCCAGGCGATGAACCTCGGTACCTTCGACGATATTTTGGGGTTAGAGCAAATGGTGGGTAGGCATCGTTTGGTCGAAATCATGCTGCAAGCCGAGCCAGGCTGGTTTAGCGATCGCTCCTGGGAGTTCTGGCGCGGCCGTTTGTCGCGTGCTGCCAAAGGGGGGATACCGGAAAAGCTGGTGTGTGCGACGACGGCATGGCGACCACTGCCTAGAAGGAAGTCCTGGTAAGATCCGCAAGCGCTTCTGCAAATGAGGTGGTCAGTCTCCATCCCAGCGCAAGAATGCGGGAACTATCGAGGAGCTAGGGTTTGTACTCAATTGGAACTAACCCATTGAAAATGAACCTGTCTGCTTTTCCGCGCCCCCCATCGACCGTGTTCAGATCAATGACTTACATGTTATTCAGTCCAGACCCTAGGTCCTGTGGACTCTAAGGATTCCCTTTTATCAGCAAATCAAATTCAAGGCTTCTTTTGGGGAGGCGGCCTTGGGTGTGATGGATCGTTTGGTTTTGAGCGACGTGGCTTGGGAGCGGATGGCGCCCCTGATTATAGGTCGGCCTGACCAGAAGGGCTCCACCGGGCGCGACAACCGGATGTTCGTGGAGGGCGTGCTTTGGATCGTGCGTACGGGCTCTCCCTGGCGTGATCTTCCGGAAGCGTTTGGCGATTGGAACAGCGTGTTCCGGCGCTTCAGCCGGTGGAGCATCAAGGGTGTCTGGTATCGAATGTTCGAGGCGATGTCCGATGATCCGGACTTCGAATATCTGATCATCGATTCCACCATCGTCCGAGCCCATCAGCATGCTGCCGGGGCTAAAAAAGGGGGTCTGAAGATCAAGCGATCGGCCGCTCGCGCGGCGGCCTGAGCACCAAAATACATATGGCCGTCCGAGGCCTGGGTTGTCCGGTGCGCTTCACGCTGACGGCAGGTCAGAAGGGCGATGCACCGCAAGCCGCCGCGTTGATCGAGGGGTTTCCTGCCGAGGTCGTCATGGCCGATACAGCCTATGACGCGGATCATCTGCGCCAAGCCATCGCCGCCAAGGGCGCGCTCGCCGTCATTCCCAACAACCCGTCACGGGCGCTCAAATATCCACTCGACAAACATCTCTATGCCCAGCGCCATCTCGTGGAGTGCTGCTTCTCAAAGCTCAAGCAGTTCAGGCGCGTCGCAACACGCTTCGAGAAAACCGCTCGGAACTATCAGGCCGTGGTCACCCTTGCCGCCATCATCCTATGGATGCGATAAGTGTCCACAGGACCTAGACAACTCCAGACGCGGCGCGTTCAATAGTCCCTCTCGGATGGCTCTCCAACCGGTATCGCGACCATTGGGATCAATTTCAATTCGGCGGTAATGGGACTGATATGAGGGCGTTTCACGAACCAGGTGCTTAAATGGGGCGTCGCCACAAGAACCGATATCGTTCGATACGTCCGACCTTTATTTATCACAAAGGGAAGTCACTACCTACGGTTCGCGACCGATTCCGTCAGCGCCGTCAACAGAAAGACAATGCCGGTGATTCCGAAAATAATCGCCCCGAGGAGCATAAGGAATCAAACGCTTCCACAATCGAGGCCGAAACTCAGAACGAAATAGCAAGCGATCAAAACGATCTCGAGAGTCCCGCAAGCGAAGCGCAACTTAACCGCTATACGCGATTCGCCCCGAAAAATTTTAAGGCGTTCATTTTTGGGGCCATGCAAAAAAGCATCTCTAAACCTTCTGGGAAGGTTGCGGCGCCCATCGAAGCTATTGCTTCATCTTCAAAGCCGGGCGGGCCGAGTAAGATCAAGCAGAATTGGTGGCATAGGGAACGCCGAGTTTCTATCACTACTCCGGAGCTCGAATTCGCGATCTGCGAAGCCATCAAGAAGGCTGCGCCCGGCTGCGAAGACTTCGTTGGGGTAATTGTCCGGCAGGTGAAACCGAAATCGCATCTCGATCCCAATTGGACGATTGTGGGAGTGAGATTTGGAAAGGCCGATAGAAAGATGGCCAATGAAGCTCTAACCGCGGTTGTCGAACGCATGCATCGAGAATTTCTACTTAGCGACGGTTGATCCGCCCCAACCCAATCGAATATCGCGGAGTGCGGTCCGCATAGCCGCCGATTCGGCGACTAGATCGCGATGATGGTTATCGGCCGTAGCCAACCCTGCGGCGTACAAATTAAGGACGTAGCGCGCGCCTTGGCGGCTGCCTCCGGCCAGGAAGCCGCCGGAACCGAAAGAAGTTGGTTTTCAAGCAGCCTCCTGACGATCGCGCAGTTCCCTCGCGTTTTTCTCCGCGTCAGCCAGAACGCGCCTTAGGTCTGTGGTTTTTTGCGCGGCCATGCCGCGGCGTTCATCGACATCAAGCGGTTTGTCACTCACGAGGCGGGCTCGCATCAATGCGCTTAGCGTCAGCCAGACCCGGCGGAATGATGCGAACGACAATCCTTGGATCATCTCCTCATCAGTGATCACGTCGTAGACCCCCGGACGCAGGATGACTCCATTGTTGTGCATGGGATCGACCGTGCGCTCTTTAGATCCAATCAGCGATCTTTTTCACGGGATTGGAGACGTCAGGGTGCTTCTGTTTGGCGGCGGCGGATACTGGGGTCGCCGTCGAGGTCACTGGTAAGAATACTTCGTAGTTGGAACCAAACAGTCTCGGCGCCGTTGTAGTGCTTCCCAGATCAAATTAGGAGTTTCAAGATGATCCGTAAGGTTATCGGAACGACATTTCTTGCCGCAGCTATACTCGTACCGCTCTCAGCCTCGGCCCAAGGTGTGCCCGGCGGCGTTGAACGAGGCGCCCGCGAAGGCGAGCGCGCGGCAGGGCCCGTGGGGGCTATCGTTGGCGGCACGATCGGAGGGGTCGTCGGCGGCGTCGCAGGCGTTCTGGGTGTAGATCAGCGGCCTCGCTTCCGCAGTTATGTAGTTGAACAACACCGCCCGTCTTACCGCTATCAAGGAGATGTGCGGGTCGGCGCTGAGCTTCCGGAAGCGGGTGTCACCTACTATGAAGTCCCGCAAGAATACGGTGTCCGCGAGTATCGCTACACAGTCGTCAACGATCGTCCCGTGCTCGTTGACCCTCGTACGCACCGCATCGTCCAGGTGGTCGAGTAAAGTTGGCCGCCATGGAAATATAGTGGAGAAGCCGCTCTCCTGAGCGGCTTTTTCTTATGCAGATACGCGTAGCCGGAGGAGATTTCACGCCTGCAGCGGCCTTCTCCGATGTCTGCTTCTCTAATCGGCCGGTTGGGGTCAAGCACTTTCAGACTATCCACCGATGCGGTGTCGATGTCACTCACGGGCTCGCGCTTCTCTACGGAATCGGCACCAGGGCCCTTCCATCATGGGATCCGAGGACGGGGCGGAACAATCTTTGAGTCGGCCTTGCCGTCAATCGAACGGCAGGAACAAGCGGACATACGGACTCACCTCATCCATCGTCCCGCGAGGGACATCTTTCCACTGCTGGGTGGAACTCTGGCTTTCTCCTATTGGGTTTGATCCTGAACGGGTTTCATGCTGCTGCCGCGGCCTGCTCCCGGGTCCACCGGAACTCGGTGCCGTCGACCCAGATGCGGTGCATGATCACGGCCAGCCGGCGAGCCAGGGCCACTATCGCCTTCTTCATCCCGCGGCGCCTGGCGATCTGCATGGCCCACGCCTTAAGCCATGACCATTTTTTTGAATGCATCATGCTCTGCGCTGCTTCGTAGAGCATGGTCCGCATCATCTCATCGCCACATCGCGATATTTCGCCGCTCCAATCCACCTCGCCCGATTGATACCTGGCGCTCGTCAGCCCAAACACCGCCCCGACTGACTTGGATTTGCGGAACCGAGCAGGTACATCGACGGTGGCGCGATAGGTCAGCGACACCACGGGGCCGACACCCGGGATCGTCATCAAACGCCGGCAAACCTCATCGTCTCGCACGATGGCCAACAAACGGCGATGTAGGATAACGATCTGTTCGCGGAGCGTCCGCCGAACGATGAGTAGCGGTTCGACCAGATCGGCTAGATCGGGCTGGTTCTCGACCAACTCCTGGATGCGAGCCTCGAACCTCACATTGCCAACCATCCCGACCTTGAGGCCGAAGTTACGCAAGGTGCCTCGTAGATCATTTTCGATTGCGATGGCCTTCGACTGCAATAGCTTGCGGTGGGTCAGCAGCATCCGCAATTTCTGACTGCGTAACGTCTTCACATGCACCGGACGGTAAAGACCCACCCGCATCATCTGGGCGATGCCGCGCGCATCGTTGCGGTCCGTCTTGTTGATCTGCGCCTTCAACACCGCTCGCATGTGCCGCGTCTCAACACAGACCACTGGTAAGCCTGCTTCAGCGAGAGCGCTGAACAGCCATTGCGACAGCGGTCCGGCTTCCAATCCAATCCGCTTGAAGCGGTAGGCTGGGTTCCCAAGAACCTTCAAAAGGGCTTCAGACTCGCTCGCTACCTTCACTTCCCTGAAGATCCGTCCCGTGTCATCCACAATGCAGATGCTGGTCTCCTTGACCGATACGTCCAATCCCGCAAAATGGTCCATGCTGCGCTTCTCCTTCTGATGCTTGAGGCCGTCCTAACAACGGACCTCGTTTCACCATCAGCCTGAAGCGCAGCACCCAAAATCTTCACCTATCCACAAGCTGGGCCGGCCGATTACCCCATCTTTGGAACGCACAATAGACTCGCGTCGGACATCCCGCCATGTCCGACACCGCAAAAGGCCCTTCGCTCTCAGACCATGCAAACCCACTGCGTTCGGTTCATGCCAATCGCGCGCGCCGCACCACGAGTTAGATCAAGCGTCACCCCGCGCGTAAATGGACCGCGGTCATTAACCACCACAGTAACGGATCTCCCATTCTCGGGGTTCGTCACGGTTACCCGCGATCCGAAGGGAAGCGTGCGATGCGCCGCCGCATATCCGCCGGGATCGACTCTCTGACCGCTCGCTGTCCGCCGCCCTGAGGCATAGAAGGTCGCCACTACATGCTGCCCCGAACAAATTCCGTGAGGTCTGGAGTGGGCGAAGAACCAAGCGAAGCCCCGGCTGTGCGCCTGCGCGGATGACGTGATTAGCCACATCAGAGCCAATCCAAGCATGAAAAAAGATGAACGCATGGACCTTTCCAAGTAAGCCCTCAGCCCACGGGGGCCGCTCCACGAGAGTGGGAAATGCCGCTGATAAGTCCGGTTTTCTGCGGGCTCTCAGGTTCCGCTAAATCCCGGACCGTTGCACAGGGCGACGGGGCGATTCTTGGAGACCCATGTAGCATGGACCTTTTGGGGACCGCGCGCGTTGAAGTCTTTGCTCAGAATGGCACGAAACTGGAGCTTTGGTCATGTGGATCCCCCTGGATGTTGAGCGAAGGCTCGAGCAGCGGTGGGCTACCAGATTTTTGAGCGCGCCCAGGCTGATCAGCACTGCGCCCGACATACGCAAAGGCAAAGAGCCGGCAATCTCGCCGCCAGAAAAAATAGGCCGCCAACTGAGCGCGGCTTCTTTCATTGGAACTTGGCGTAGGCGCGAGCGTCCTCGGGATGCCACGCTCGCAAATGCCGTGCTGACGTCATTAAACGATCGCTAAGAGTTTCTTGATAAGTCGACTTGAACCCACCGGATGTCGACCGACTTCGCCCCCCGGCGGGCAAACTCGGCCCCGCGCTATCAGCGCGGGCGGGGCCGCTTTTTTCAGGTCAATTTTCCTTCGATATCGTGGCCCGGCCAGAACGGCTATCCACAGCATATCCACAGCCCCCAAAAACGGAAATCTGGACGATCCGACAGCAACTTGCTGCGCACGAACCCACAGGCCCAGGGCAATTCGACCCCGTGCTTTTTGCGCTGCAGCGTACGTCCCATCGGCGCCTCCTTGCTCTAAATCATGGCCCTATGTCACGGGGCCGTCATATTTCCTGATGGCCCATTTCGTTTTCAGGTGCCCGGTGACATCGGTGAACGTCCAACATTTGTCGGACGAAGACGATGACGTGCGAGAAAACGAATATGAGGGGATCATTTGCCTCGCCTGCACCAGATTGCATTTCCTTAACCGAAAAACCGGAAAACTATTAGGTCAAGAACAGGAATAGGTCGGGGCTTGCCGCTGTTTGATCCGCATCAAATCCTCGGGGCGCTTTTCCGGGTATCTTTTCATTATACCGAGCGGGAGATCCCTAGTCCCGTTGCGGCCGGCGGGCACATTCCAAGCTGGGGAGGAAACAGACCGTCCGTCAGTAAAAAGAGGCCGCCCCTGCAGGCGGCCTCTTTCCGTTACCGCTTCAGCCGGGCTTGCATGAGTTGCAAGCCGCTGGCGATTACGCTCACCTCGCAAGGATCGTTCAACCGCGGGTAGTTGATAGCGGATGGTCATGTCATAGGGGTCAGTCTTGTCCGCCAAGACGACGTCGCCCGCCATCATCGCCTGCTCCATGACTTCGCAGCAGTTGGGTTGCTGGTTAGGCCCCGGGAAATCTCTGCGATCGACAGCAACGTTCTGAGGAGATTGATCAAGGCCGCTCAGGTAATGCACTGACTACTTTTTCGAGAGGTCGGTTTATCGAAATATCCAGAATGGATTTTCCGGGATCATGCCGGTTCGTTCCAAATACCACCAACGTGAAGTTGTCTGCCTCGCGGCTTCTGGGATCAGCGATATATCGGAAACCGGAGCCGACGATGACAAGCTGGCCTTTGGCCGGAGCCTTTAAAACCAGAACGCTGTAGATCTGCATGTAGGACCAGCGTAGCCCCTGCAGGCATTCCGATCCCGGAGCGGGGGACATGGTCGAACTGACAAAGTCGTCTGCGAGCGCGAAGGGCAGCTTTTCCTTCAGGCAACTGGGACTGGCTTGAGCCGAAACGCCGAGCGCGGCTATGAAGCCGATCGCCATCAACAGGCCGCCGAGTTTTCGGGACATCCGTCTGCATCCTTGTTTCAGGCGGGAGATTGCCTGCTCAACCTGAACACGCTGTAAGACGCAGACTTGATTCGTCTAAATTTGGTGAACGATTCCTCAACAGCCCCGCGCCCCGCGACAACCTCTATGCCATCTAAACCATGACAAAACTAGGTCGCGAGTAGGGCAGGCTGAAGAGAGCGCCAGCGGTCGCGAAATATAATGCCATTCGCGGCGCCAGCCGGCGCACTTCTTTGAAGGTCCGGCGGCAGACAGCTGGTAAGACAAAAGATTGGCTGTTGGGACAGTCGCTTAGAGCAACTTCATCAGAAAAAGCTGAAGGGACGGAAAAGCCGAAACTTAAGTCCTTTTTAGAATCTTAAGGTGAGAATTCGAAGCACAAGGTGTTTCGAATGGTTCAGGTCGCTAGTCCCCGCCTCTTTAAACCTGGTTTCAGAGTGCTGGTGGTTTTGCCCCTAACAATCCTGGGCCTTGCAAGCATGTGCGCAGCCGCGCTTGTGATGTGCCTTTCTTCCCTGACGGTGCTCTCTGGTGCCCTCCGCGTTAGCGACCACCACTATGCGGAATCCCGTCTCCTGGGCGCGCAGCTGTTGCTGCGAGGAGACCTCGCCAGCGTTCCAGATGCGCTGGGGCGTCGTGGTATTAAGCACATCCAGTTTGGTACACCGACCTTGGCTCCGATAGCATTTACGCGGTTCTGCCTGAAATACGCCAACGACTGCAAACCGCAGCGGTTGGAATTCAGGGGTGGCCGGCTAAAGTTGAACAAAGAGCGCTGGGCAGAGCTCGAGAACGTCAATCGCACTGTCAATTCATCGATCCTTCCCGAGCGAAATGAAGAAGGCCTCGCTGGTGAAAAGTGGTTGCTCAGCCCAGCTTTTGGGGATTGCAACGATTACGCCGTCACAAAGCGCCACCAACTGATCGCCAGAGGTTGGCCGGCCCGCGCCGTTTTGTTGGGCGAGGTTGTGACTGTCTCGGGTGAGCACCACCTCGTTGCAGTTGTCCGCACCAATGGCGGCGATTTGGTACTCGACAATCTAACCGACCGCATCATGCCTTGGATTCAAAAGCCCTATCAATGGGTGCGCATCCAGACACCCAAAAACCCAAACTACTGGGCATCGATTTCCGAACTAAGCGCCTGATAAGTTATCGCAGTTTGCAGATGATCGGTTTGTAAAACGGCGCTGATCTCGTCGCTGTCTGGTATCGCGACGTGAAAGCTCCAGTCTCGATCACGCCGTGTGATCGGGCAGGCGATGCACCGACCCTTCAGTTCGTTAAAGGCCTGCGGGGAAAGCACGAGCGCGGGGCGCCGCCCGGCTTGCTCGTTGGCGACCAACTGCAGGAAATCGAGCCAAATAATATCGCCTTTTTGGCAGAACGAACCCAATCGGGTTGATCAGGAAAAGCACCTGACCGGTGCTACCAAATGTTTTAAACCGCTGACCGATATGATTTAAAAAGGCAGCCCGATCCGATCTTGATCAACTACGGGGAACGTCGAGCGTGGCAGGATCCAACAAGGAAATAGTCAATCTGGCCAAGCTGATATTCGGACAGCCTCAGCCGAAATCCGAACCGCCGCCGGCCGAATCCAATGTGCCGCAGCAAGCGCCCGAGGTCGCGGTTGAAGCGCATTCCGATCGGCCAGCCGCCGGGCCCACAGTCAAGGAGATCAAAACGGCCGCGGAGCTGGCGCAGATGATCGAGGCCGATCTGGCGACGCATCCGCAGTGCCCCAAGGGGCTCCAGGTGACCGTCTACGGCGCCGCTCTCTGGAGGGCGATGCTGACCATCACCCCGGCTGCAGGACCGGTCCGCGATCCCCAGGAATGGCGCGACCTCACCGAGAGCTCGCCGAACGGCTTCGCAAGCGGTACGATTTGGCGTGGCGTTAGGGCGAACATTCACGCCTGAAACTCAAGCTTCTCGGCACCACCGGCGCCCCATCATTTGCCGATTTGGATCGTCCCGTCCTGGCCGCGAGGCCGTCGTTCTGGGTGATGCGGCAGGAAGGCTCTTCTGCCGTGACCGGTCGTTGCTCGACAGTCGTTCGCGCCGTCATTTGATCGCCTCGCCTCAGGCCGCGGTACTCAGCTTCTCGAATGCAGAGCTTTTCAGACGGTTGAGGTCGCGTTCGCCGGAGGCCGCCTGCTGAAGGATATGCTCCGCCACTTCAAGCGGCGTTACAGAGTTTCGGACCAGGAAGCGACGATCAGTAACGACCTCGTTCAACGCCTGCCGCATGACGGCCACCGTCGAGGCATCGTATTTTTGCTTCAGCTCAGTCATCGTCGCGGGCCCAATCGTTGCCGCGTCTTAGAGGTCTTTTGTAAACGGATGATGAACTGAGGCTGCGCTAGCCGCGATCTTTTTTGGACTGCGCCTGCCGCGCCGGCTCGGGCTGCGTATTGCGGACAGCCTCTGCCAACATCTCGCGCAGCTGTGCCTTTGTTTTCGGTGGTTCCCGCGTGATTGATGCTTGCCAGTGAGCCATTAACTCTATGTGGGGATTCCCGAGGGAGAATCAAGTAGTGGATTGATTTCTGCAAAAGACCCGAGCCTAAGCAGCAAGTTGGTCAATCTACAGTGGCTCGACCCTGAGCATCACCAATCCAAAGCGAGATGCTTGTTCATAGGGCATCTCGCTCGGCCTAGCGCCGTGCAAAATGTCGACGATCTGCCGGGCATTCGTGCGGACAGCACCCTTGATATCGCAAGAATACGACATCAAGCCGCCGGCCTCGGTCTGATCACGATAGACAAAAATCGCCCATTGGAGCTAGTGGAGCGACTTTAACGCTTGTTTCCCGCGTTTGACAGCGGCGAGGACGCGCTTTGGATCGGCGGTCCATACGAAGGGTTTGGGATCGGCGTTTGTCTCGGCGACGAAGTGGTTGATGGCGACTTGCAGGTCAACGACGGATCGGAACACGCCTCGCTTGAGGCGACGGCGCGTAAGCTTGGCGAAGAAGCCTTCGACCGCATTGAGCCAGGATGCAGAGGTCGGGGTGAAGTGGAACGTCCAGCGGGGATGCCGGGCCAGCCATTGGCGTACCTTCGGATGCTTGTGGGTCGCATAGTTGTCGACGATGGCGTGGATTACTTTCCCTGCCGGGACCTGCTCCTCGATCGTGTTGAGGAAGCGAATGAACTCCTGGTGGCGATGGCGCTGCATGTTGCAGCCGATGACGGTGCCGTCGAGGATGTTGAGGGCAGCGAACAGCGTGGTGGTGCCGTGACGTTTGTAGTCGTGGGTCATCGTGCCGGCACGGCCCGGCTTCATCGGCAACCCTGGCTGGGTGCGGTCGAGCGCCTGAAATCTGGCTCTTTTCGTCGACCGAGAGGACGACCGCATGGGCGGGAGGATCGACATAGAGGCCGACGACGTCTTTGAGTTTCTCGGCGAACTTCGGGTCGTTCGACAGCTTGAACGTGCGGATGCGATGCGGCGCGAGTTGGTGGGCTTCGAGAATACGTTGCACCGAACGCAGGCTCACCCCTGCGGCTTTCGCCAGCATCCGGCCGGTCCAGTGGGTTGTTTCTCCCGGCGGCGGCCCGAGCGCCAGGTCGACCACTCTCTGCACGGTGCCGGTCGGCAGCGGTGGTTTGCCGGGCTTGCGCGTCTTGTCGCGCGTCAGCCCTTCGACGCCTTCCGCCATGAACCGGGCTTGCCATCTCCACACCACGGGCTTGGATTTGCCCGAGCGGCGCATGATCTCGGCGGTGCCACAGCCGTCGGCAGTGGCAAGAATGATATTGGCCCGCCACACATGCTTCTGAGGCGCGCTGCGATCCGAGACGATCGCCTCAAGTCGATGGCGGTCCGCCCGGGTGACCTTTACGATAATTCCTGCTCTCATGCCGAGAGCTTGAACTGCTTCGGTCGATTTGGGAATCGTCCGAATGAATCAGACCACTAGCGAAATCGGGGTAGCAACCATCAACCCGACGGGCTGCCTGCTTCAGGCCACAAGCGCTACGTTCCGGAACGCCTTCACAAGCGATCGTTCCAGCTTTCCGTCCATACCGCACAGAATCTTGTAGGCGTTTTGGCGGGATATTGTCGGTCTGTACGGCCGCTTCTCAATTAGAGCGGCGAAGATATCGGCGATCGTCAGCAATCTTACCAGATCGGAAATCTCCGGCGCCGTCAGTCCGTCGGGATAACCAGAACCGTCCAGATATTCGTGGTGGTGCCTCACTCCGTCAAGAATCTCCGGGCTAACGCCCGGCGTGTCCTTCAATAACTCGTATCCGATAACCGGATGGCGTCGCATGATCTCTTCTTCGCCTGGGTCAAGGGATCCGGGCTTGTCGAGTACCGATCGTGGAATATGGGCTTTCCCGATATCATGCAGGGTTGCGGCTATTCCGAGTCGCTTTACATCCGGACTAGCGAAACCGATATCCATGGCGAAGCCGACCGCCACTCCCGTTACCAGCATGCAATGCTGAAACGTTCCTTCATGATAGCGGCGTACGTCGTCAAGCCATGTGCTAAGCCCGTTTTGCGCGATGCCGCTGATGATTTGTGAGGTAGCGTTTTCGGCATCTGAAAGGTTTATCGGTTTACCGCGCCGTATTGCTGAGAACATGGACGCGAACGTCGCCGCGCAATCGGTGATCTCGGGTGAGGTAACGGCGAGTTCGGTTTGTGCTGTCTTCTGCGCGATTTCGATCTGCGCCAGTTTGAGCACGATTTCTCTTGGACGCGAAACCACGGCGGTCGCTCCAAGCGCAAACGCCTGCGCAACCATGTGGTGAAGGTGGTTCTGAACGACAAACAGCTTTTCAGAAATGCAACTCAGCTCCAGCAAGACAAGCTTGATCTGTTCGACACGAACCATCTCGCGCAGGTCCGCGTCGACCATCAGCACGCCGCTGGAGCTGTTTTGCGTATCACCGCCTCCCAGCAACTGCGGGACAACGTGATATCGCGGTTCCAGCATGGCGCGGACGGCCGGTATCTTCGTAGGTTCATCGGTGACGAAATGAACGAGCATTTCATATCCCGGACGGAAGACTGAGGTCGTGGCCTCTTAAAAAATCCAAAGTAAACGAGTATTAACCAACCATCATACGCGAACTTCCCTAACCAGGGGCTAAAGGCGCCCTACGTGATTCAACTGGGAGCAATTGCAGGCTTCGGAAGCAAATGGAAAACAGACCCCTGGCCGCCGCTGCAGGAGATTTTTGTCCCTGCGGACTGGTCCGACGGAGGGGACATCGTCCGCCTGACCTGCCATGTCCGAAAAGCGCGAGGCGTGAAGGTGACTTGAAGAACGCAACGCTGGCTATTTCCGATATCGACGCCCACGCGATCACTGAATGCGACGGCATTTTCTCAAGCCGCGAACAACGATGGCGGCCAAAAGGTGCAGTGCAGCATCCGTCTTGGGATCGATGCGATGGGCAATGGCGTTTTCGGTCAAGCTCTGAAGGTCACCGGACCACCGTATGCTCAGGAAGCCTGCATATGCGCCGGTGTTCTCCTCTTGGTCGAATATCTAAACCGTCTTCAGCAAAAATAGCTCTCAAGTCGCGAACTTGGTACTATGCATCCGGCAAGCCCCCTCGGGGGCGATCGAAACTGAAGGAAAATGGAGGAGAAATTGAAACTCGGCACATATCTCTTTGTCTCCATGCTCGCTGTCGGCGCGCTCAACGGCCCACCGGCGCGGGCGCAAGAGGTAAAGGTAGGCGATCTCGTTATTTTGCAACCTTGGAGCCGTGCGGCACCGCGCGGCGCGGAGACAGCGAGCAGTTATCTGACGATCGAAAACAAGGGCACGACCGCTGACCGCCTAGTCGGCGGATCTACGGACGTCGCCGAAAAACTTCAAATTGAGCAAATTAGCGCGATCGGGGGCGCCATGACGGTGAACCCCGTTGACGGAGGATTGGGTATTTCCCCGGGCGAGAAGGTGGTGCTGGCACCCGGCGGTTATCGGCTCGCGTTGTTGAAACTGAAAAGTCCACTGAAGAAGGGAACCAAGGTACCGATGACTCTGCAGTTCGAAAAGGCCGGTCAGGTCACCGTGCCGTTCGATGTGCTTGGCCCCGCCGCGAAAGGACCGGTAGCGCCCAAGGCTTCGCCAAATTCGGGGGCCGATGACAGCAAGATGAAGAAATGAAGATGCGAGGCCCATGACCATTCGCAGCGGGTTGCGGCTGCACGCGTCCGCTATGGAATGGTCCGGCCGCTCCTACTTTGTCGGTGGATCCCGAAACCGGCAGTGGAAGCATGGGGCAGTGGGCGGCGAATGTCCGAAGAGGGTCGAAAAGGACGTGTCGGCACTGCCGGCCCGATCATGCAATATGCCTCACCCCCCAGGTTCGAGACCGCCCGTGAGGGTTAGCCGGCCAGGCAAATCAGCGACTGCTGGCGACGGAGTGAAGGGCTTCCGGCTGGTCGGGGCCGAGGTATTTGTCGGTCAAATACGCGGCGCAGATCGAGAGCATGATTCCAAGCGCGACGGCCAACAGCGTCGGAACGACGAATTCCAGAATAATCACATTGCGGGTCATCGCGGGTACTCGCTTTGACCTACCCCGTGCACTAGATGCCACCTTCCGCTGAGTCGGGAAATTGAAAATAAGGTGCGGCGCGAAGGCGGCACGTTGGGCGCGTTCGGTGCGTAGTCGGGGGCGCGGCGTAGCGAGGGTGGGTGGCGGTTTCATGGGGCCGGCGCCTATCCACGCGCAGGCCGGCTAGTCTTCCGGTTCTTCCGCAACGTTATATCCCCACATGAACAGGGCGGCTTCGATTTCTCTCGGACTCGCCTGGCATTCTTTCGCGACCCGGCAGATCAGTTGCGATGCCCACCGCACCATCGAGGCATGGCAGCGATCTCTGGCTTTGCCGAACAATCGCGGAAAATGAATGCGGTTCGTCTCGGGGATCCGTTTGGTCTCCCGGTCCACCGCGAAAAGCAATTGGTCGGCAACATCGTGCTGATAAAATTCGCGTTCTTCCGCAAATCTGGCAACGAAGAAGCCGAGCGCACCGGCAACTCGACCGTCGTAGATCACGAGCTTCTGTTCGGGATCAGCCAGGCTCACGATCTTCGTCATCGTCGAGTTCATGATCAGGTTTATGCCGTCAAACGAATCCAGCGAGGCCCGTTCGTCTTTAATCAGGTTGACTGCGTTCGATAGCTTGGCGGAAATCTCATCCGCGTTTCTTTCGATCCACTCAAACGTCCGCTTCTGTCGATGCTTGTTATCCACGCCGCCCCAATGCATGATCGCCCGCAAGATGGCGCAAACATCCCTGTTGGATGCCCGTTGAATAGCGGACTGAAGATCGCCAGCCAATCGATCCAACTCGGCTTTATTCTCGGAAAAATTTTTCCCGCTGCAGGCATATTTCGATACTGCGTCGGCCAGACCGACTGCCGACCATTTACCGTCAACCTTTCGCGACCATGCCGACGATTTTCCTCTGGAAGGAACGGCATAAGAATGACGACGGCTCCCTTCCCATTCATGGGCAAGGAACTGGCTAAATTCGTATATTTGGTCGTGGTTCCGAATCGTGTTGACCCTCCCACTGCCGGACGTGTTGGTGTAGAATATGATGCATGCGCCCGCGCGGTCGCGGCGCCATGCGCCTGCCAGGCCGGGTCAATTCGCGGCCCGCGCGGACCCGCAAATCAGAGCAGTTGTCCTGAACTGGTGCGACGTTATCTTGGGTCAGCGACCTTTTCGAGGACGAGATCCAATTTAGCCAAAATCCTTCGGAGCAGGGCATTCTCTTCAAGCAGCGAGTGCACGTCGTCGCCGTGTTCGTCGTCGCGAAGGGTCGGTGCCGCGAGCCCCGGAAGCAGCGAGCCAGGGCCGTCGGTGTTTTCGACAACCCAAAGTGAGGGTTCAGTGCGGCGGGCCTGCTTGTTACGCGGCAGATGTTCTATTTTCATGACTAATACCCTTACAAATAGCTGAACGCGCCCCCAAGCCGTAACGCCCCAAGAATGAATTGAGTCGGGAGGCGAATTTAAGTCCAAAAATTGAAGCGCATGGGGCAAGCAAGGGACGGCTGAGGCTCTGGCTGAGCGAGGTCCGTCCCTGCGCCGATCGCGGACATTGATGGCGCGGAGCCGCGCGTCAGCTCTGGTGTCCTGACAGGCGACATTGACAAACCCGGAATTTCCAATCGCCTTTGAGCACGGGCCCGATGGTTAGGGACGGCGCGGGCCCTCGACAAAGCTCATGGAACCGGGCAATTTTAACGCTTTGGGGTAACGGGGGATTTCAATGCCGCTGACGCGGGGGCGTATTTTGGGTTACGACAACGAACGAATGGCGTTCAGGTTTTCGATGCTGGACGGCGCCGAGCATGTCGAGTGTCAGATCAGCGCTGCGGCAATCGATGAACTGGTTGGCGGACCGAGAGGCAGTTACGCAGATCGGGAAACTCAATTCTCGCAGTTGCGCGAAATCATCGAGGGTCTTGCCTCTGCCAAGTTCGACACTGGTACTATCGTTCGTGGCAGTATTCTGCGCATTTTTGCAAAGGATATTCCCAAAGCAATGCGACGGGACGATGTTGGGCTCTCGCGTTAGGTTTGCCCCCACCGCCAACGAGTTGGTCGAATAACGAGACTTCCGCGCTGGGTCCATCAATGCGATCGCTGCCCGATCCAAATCAATGATCTCATCCCGCATGCAGCCGGATCGTGGCAAGGCCTTGGCCGGCCGTTCCCTTTGGTTGCATTCTTATGACAAAATACTTATGGATGTGTAATCGCCCGTTTCGCAGGACAGGACTCTAATCGGGAGATTGGTACGCCGCAGTATCGAAATTGAAGGCTCGACTTGAAACTTTGATAGCACGGCATTGTTGAATCCGTCCGTGGAGGAGAAATGTCATCGACGGCCACAATTTTGCTGCTGGTGTGGCTGGCATTGAATGCCGGCTTCGTCGCGACACGTCTCTACGTGGCGGCGGATAGCCGGTCGGATGGCACGCCCGATCTCGTCCGCTTCCCGAGGCTGCTTAATTAGCCGACTGCCCCCGCCCGCCCGCCTATCCGCAATTGCGATTCGGGCATCCCTGGCGGAGAATCAACTCAGGCTAGCTCGCGCGGTCTATCTGCGGCCGCCGCAAGAGAAGCTGCCCTAGCTGGCCAATTCCAATCCCGCAGATGCCACCTGCCGCTTTCACGAGCGCATCGAGGACGCGGCCATGGCGGTTCGGCGTCATGAGTTGCAACGCCTCTAGTGCGAATGCGCTTCCGACAATGATTGCCATAACAAGAAACATGCGGTTGGGGTAAGCCAAACCGAACGCAACTCCCAAAAACGCAAATGCCGCGAAATGTTCAAACTGCGCGCCGGCAAATACCGGACGGGCGTCTATCGAGGACAGCGTCGCATAAACGATGAAAGCCAATGCCAGCCAACCTGCAACCATGCATACCCTTTAAATCATCGCTGCTAGTGGAGCGACTCTAACGCTTGTTTCCCGCGTTTGACAGCGGCGAGGACGCGCTTTGGATCGGCGGTCCATACGAAGGGTTTGGGATCGGCGTTTGTCTCGGCGACGAAGTGGTTGATGGCGACTTGCAGGTCAACGACGGATCGGAACACGCCTCGCTTGAGGCGACGGCGCGTAAGCTTGGCGAAGAAGCCTTCGACCGCATTGAGCCAGGATGCAGAGGTCGGGGTGAAGTGGAACGTCCAGCGGGGATGCCGGGCCAGCCATTGGCGTACCTTCGGATGCTTGTGGGTCGCATAGTTGTCGACGATGGCGTGGATTACTTTCCCTGCCGGGACCTGCTCCTCGATCGTGTTGAGGAAGCGAATGAACTCCTGGTGGCGATGGCGCTGCATGTTGCAGCCGATGACGGTGCCGTCGAGGATGTTGAGGGCAGCGAACAGCGTGGTGGTGCCGTGACGTTTGTAGTCGTGGGTCATCGTGCCGGCACGGCCCGGCTTCATCGGCAACCCTGGCTGGGTGCGGTCGAGCGCCTGAATCTGGCTCTTTTCGTCGACCGAGAGGACGACCGCATGGGCGGGAGGATCGACATAGAGGCCGACGACGTCTTTGAGTTTCTCGGCGAACTTCGGGTCGTTCGACAGCTTGAACGTGCGGATGCGATGCGGCGCGAGTTGGTGGGCTTCGAGAATACGTTGCACCGAACGCAGGCTCACCCCTGCGGCTTTCGCCAGCATCCGGCCGGTCCAGTGGGTTGTTTCTCCCGGCGGCGGCCCGAGCGCCAGGTCGACCACTCTCTGCACGGTGCCGGTCGGCAGCGGTGGTTTGCCGGGCTTGCGCGTCTTGTCGCGCGTCAGCCCTTCGACGCCTTCCGCCATGAACCGGGCTTGCCATCTCCACACCACGGGCTTGGATTTGCCCGAGCGGCGCATGATCTCGGCGGTGCCACAGCCGTCGGCAGTGGCAAGAATGATATTGGCCCGCCACACATGCTTCTGAGGCGCGCTGCGATCCGAGACGATCGCCTCAAGTCGATGGCGGTCCGCCCGGGTGACCTTTACGATAATTCCTGCTCTCATGCCGAGAGCTTGAACTGCTTCGGTCGATTTGGGAATCGTCCGAATAAATCAGACCACTAGATAAGCTACAACGCAGTTGATCTCAACCTGCTCACCGCCTTGCAAGGTGGTTCCGGGGACGAACGGTTGAACATCGTTAATCCAGCGGTTATGAAGAAAAAGTAACATTGCAGCGTGTACTCTGTTCATGGCCCATTCACGCCGGCAGGGTTCATCTTGATGGCGGATTCGTGCAGCTCATATTCGGAGACCAGCGTGCGCCTGCTCGTCGTTGAAGACGACCCCGATCTCAACCGCCAGCTCACCACGGCGCTGACCGACGCCGGCTACGTGGTCGATCGCGCGTTCGACGGCGAGGAGGGGCATTTTCTCGGCGACAGCGAGCCCTACGATGCGGTCGTGCTCGACATCGGCCTGCCGAAGATGGATGGCATCTCGGTGCTGGAGGCATGGCGCCGCAACGGGCGGGCGATGCCGGTCCTGATCCTCACCGCGCGCGACCGCTGGAGCGACAAGGTGCAGGGTTTCGACGCTGGCGCCGACGATTACGTTGCGAAACCTTTTCATCTCGAGGAAATCCTGGCTCGGATCCGCGCGCTGCTGCGCCGCTCCGCCGGCCACGCCCAGTCCGAACTGACCTGCGGGCCGGTCTCGCTGGATACCCGGACCGGCCGGGTCAGCGTATCCGGCAATCCGATCAAGATGACCTCGCACGAGTACCGGCTGCTGGCCTATCTCATGCATCATACCGGGCGCGTGGTGTCGCGCACCGAACTGGTCGAGCATCTCTACGATCAGGATTTCGACCGCGACTCCAATACTATTGAAGTGTTCGTCGGCCGTATCCGCAAGAAACTGGACGTCGATATCATCCAAACCGTGCGGGGACTCGGCTATCTGCTGACGCCGCCAGCGACAGGTAGCTGATCAAGGGGGTTGATCAGCGAGCTGTCTTACTCCTTTGTTCGAGCATGATCTTGTCCGAAAACCGGCATCCATCCATCGGGTCGAGCCATGCGGACATGCTTTTCGGGATCGTGCTCTGATGCGCGCCAGCTCGCTCGCCACCCGGCTGTTCCTGTCAGCGACCGCCTGGGTGGTGGTGATTCTGCTGATCACCGGCATCGTGCTGTCGTCGGTATACCGCGGCGCCACCGAACGCGCTTTCGACCGCCGGCTCAACCTCTATCTGCGCACCCTGATCGCGGAAGTCGCAACGCCAGACGAGCCGCCCGAACATCAGTTCCAGTCGCTCGGCGAGCCGCTGTTCGAACTGCCGCTGTCCGGCTGGTATTGGCAGATCACCCGCACCAACTCCGAAAAACCCGAGATGCGCGGCTCGCGCTCGCTGTGGGACAAGAAGCTGCCGAAGCTCGAAGACCACGGGGCCTGTCTGACCGCGGCTGGCATCCGCCTCGGCTATGTCGACGGTCCCGAGGGCCAGAATCTGCGGATGGTGGAACGGCCGGTCGATCTCGGCGCCGACGGCAAGTTCTTGGTCAGCGTGGCCGGCGACGCCAGCGAGATTTTTGACGAAACGCGCAGCTTCGACTACTACCTCGGCGGCACCTTCGCCGCGCTGTCGATCGTGCTGGTGCTGACCACGATTTTCCAGGTCCGCTTCGGTCTGGCGCCGCTGAAACGCATTTCAGAATCGATCGCCGATATCCGGTCCGGCCGCGCCGAGCGGCTTGAGGGCGAATTTCCCGTCGAGATCGCGCCGCTGGCGCGCGAGACCAATGCATTGATCGACGCCAACCGCGAAATCGTCGAGCGCGCGCGCACCCACGTCGGCAATCTCGCACACGCCATCAAGACGCCGCTGTCGGTCATCGTCAATGAGGCCTCCGCACACGGCGCCGATCCGTTCGCGACCAAGGTTCTGGAGCAGGCCGACCTGATGCGAGATCAGGTCGCGCACCACCTGGAGCGCGCGCGCATCGCCGCGCGTCCCACCATCATCGGCACGGTCACCGAAGTCGCGCCTGCGATCGAAGCGCTGCGCCGGACCATGGAGAAGATCCATCGCGATCGCGGCATCGCCATCGCGGTCGACGCCGATCCGCAGGCGAAGTTTCGCGGCGAGCGGCAGGACCTCGAGGAGATGGCCGGCAATCTCGTCGACAACGCTTGCAAATGGGCGGCAACGCAGGTTTTCATCGAGGTGCTGGTGGAATCCCGGCTCGAGCCTGGCGCCGGTCCGATGCTGCGGATCATTGTCGACGACGACGGGCGCGGCCTGTCGGCGGCCGAGCGCGCGCAGGTGTCGCGCCGCGGTCAGCGCCTGGACGAATCCAAGCCGGGCTCCGGGCTGGGATTGTCGATCGTGGTCGATCTCGCGGCGTTGTATGGCGGCAGCCTTTTACTCGGCAACGCCCCGATCGGGGGCTTGCGGGCGGAACTGGTGCTGCCGGCAGTATGAGCCGTTTGCGTCAGTTCCGAACCGCGCCGGCTGTAACCGGCCGATTTGGTTATTCCTAAACGACTTCTTAACGCCGGGGCTTTTATGATGACCGGTGGACGGTTTGCCGTCCGCACGACACAAAGCATGCATACCGGGCGCATGAGCCAGACATCGACCGAGCGGCTGAGGGACTATCTCGCGCAGCTTCCGCCGCAGTCGCAGGCGCTGCTTATGCGGGAGTTTGAGCGCGCCATCGAGCGCGGCGAGGACACCACGGTCGCCACCTTCGTGCTCGAACAATTGCGCAAGGTGGCGCGCGGAACCGCCGAGGCGGCGCGGCCGCGCATCGACGATCCGGCGCGGCTGTTGTTCCGCCCGCTTGAGCCATTTCTCGTCGAAGGCAATGTTGCGGTACGTCCGGGTCAGGTCCGTCGCTCATCGCTGCTGCCGGTATGGCAATGGCTGAACCGCGACGATGGCGCGCCCCGCCAGGCCCGCGAGTTCGAAGCGGCGCTGGCGCGGATGCGGGAAACCGGAACCACGTCCGAACTCGAAATGGCGGTCCGCAAATTCCAGCTCGCCGCGGCCGATGCGATCTTCAGGATCGCCACGCCCGTGCCTAGCGGCGACAAGCAGCGCGCGCTGGCCCGGGTCGGTCCACCCGATGTGATCGAGGATATGCTGCCGATCGGCTCGGTTTTGCAGGCCCGTGAAGCCCTGGATACCCTCAACGGCAGGCTGCCCAGCTATTTGCGGGTGTTCGCGGAATCGCAGATTGACGCGGTCGGCCTCTCGCTCAACGTTCCCTCCCTGCAAACGCCGCAACTGCTGCCATTCGCGCTGTCGTTGATCGTGCAACGGCTGACCGCGCCGTGGCAAATCATCCGCCTCGCCATCAAGATGGCCGCCTCCGACGATGAGATCCGCGTAGCGGCGACGCCCTACGGCGTCGCGGTCACCATCGCGCTGCATGATCTGTCCTGCGTGGCCGCCGGCCTGCGGATTGATATCAAGCGCGGACGTTTTGACAACGTCGCCGAGCCGCTCAAGACCCTTCATGACGGCGTCCGCGGCCTGCGGACCGAACTCGATCTCCGCAACGATTCCGCGTGGGGCAGGCAACTGGCGTCGATCCGGACCGACATTTCCAACGCTCTGCAATCGGAAATCGACAGCGTGCCCGGCCGCGTCCGGCGTATTCTGCGTCAGCGCGCCGACAAGGACATTCCCGCCGGCGCCAAGGTCGACCCCAGCGAGGTCGACGAGGCCGCTGCATTGATCGATTTTGTCGCGCTGTGCCGCACTTATGCCAGCGAGCTGGCGATCAACGAGGTCACGCTGCGAACCTACTCGGACCTCCAACACTATGTCGAGCAATCCACCGAGGCGCTGGTGCAATCGCTGCGCGGCGGCGATGGCAGGGCGCGGTCCTACCGGCAGATGCAGGTCGTGGCGGCCATTCGCTTCTGCGATGTGTTGTTCGGTCATGACTATGCGTCACTGATGAGCCGCGCGGCCGAAAATGCGGTAACCGACGAGCGCAAGCCTTCGCGGGCCGGATAACAGGATAGCACGGAGTTCCGGCTGCAATTTGCGGTTGATCGAATCGACCGCAGGAGTGCCGCTTTGCCCTGCGATAAACTGCCGCGTCTGTTCGTCGCTTCATTACAAAAGTTTAATTCGCCCGCCAGCGCGCCGTAAGGCGGAAGTCCCCATCTTCAGCCCTGCACGGTGCTTGCCCCGGCACCATTGATTTTCAGGCTCTTGGAGATTTCTGCATGACCGAACGTCCCACCGATCTTTCATCCCTTCCACCCCATCAGGCGCCCCGCCGTTCGCTGTTTTCCGCGCGCAAGGTTGCGCTGATGGCCTCGGTCGTTGCCGGCCTCGGCGTTGCGATCTACGGCTTCGGCCCGTCGCAGCGCCCGGTGGATATCTTCAGCAGCCCGGCGCATGCGCAGGTCAATAACGAGGTCCGCAAGGTCGAGAAGCCCGTCGGCTTTGCCGATATCGTCGAGCGCGTGAAGCCGTCGGTGATTTCAGTGAAGGTCAATATCAACGAGAAGATCGCCAAGGACGACAGCTCCAACAATAATGACGATTCGCCGTTCCAGCCGGGCTCGCCGATGGAGCGCTTCTTCCGCCGCTTCGGCGGACCTGACGGCCTGCCGCCGGGCCTCCGCGGTGGACCCCGCGGTGGACGCGGTGCGGTGACCGGCCAGGGCTCCGGGTTCTTCATTTCCGCCGATGGCTTTGCCGTCACCAACAATCACGTGGTGGATGGCGCCGACAAGGTCGAAGTCACGACCGACGACGGCAAGACCTATTCCGCGAAGGTGATCGGCACCGACGCGCGCACCGACGTCGCCCTGATCAAGGTAGAGGGCGGTTCGAACTTCCCGTTCGCCAAGTTTTCGGACGGCAAGCCGCGGATCGGCGACTGGGTGCTGGCGGTCGGCAATCCGTTCGGCCTCGGCGGTACGGTGACAGCGGGCATCGTTTCGGCCAGCGGCCGCGACATCGGCAACGGCCCGTATGACGATTTCATCCAGATCGACGCGCCCGTGAACAAGGGCAACTCCGGCGGCCCGGCCTTCAACACCGAAGGCGAAGTGATGGGCGTCAACACCGCTATCTATTCGCCGTCTGGCGGCAGCGTCGGCATCGCATTCTCGATCCCGGCATCGACCGTGAAGAACGTGATTGCCCAGCTCAAGGACAAGGGCTCGGTCAGCCGCGGCTGGATCGGTGTCCAGATTCAACCTGTCACGCCTGACATCGCCGACAGCCTCGGGCTGAAGAAGGCGGAAGGCGCATTGGTTGCGGAACCGCAGGCCAACGGCCCGGCGGCCAAGGCCGGCATCGAATCCGGCGACGTGATCACCGCGGTCAATGGCGAGACGGTCAAGGATGCCCGCGAACTTGCCCGCACCATCGGCGCTCTCGCCCCCGGCAACGCCGTCAAGCTCAACGTCATGCACAAGGGTGAGGACAAGGTCATCAACCTTACGCTCGGCCAGTTGCCGAATTCGATCGAGGCCAAGGCCGACACCGATAGTGGCGATAAGGGCGGCGCCACCCGAGGTATCGAAGTACCGAAGCTTGGTCTGACGGTTGCCCCCGCCAACAGCGTCGCCGGCGCCGGCAAGGATGGCGTCGTTGTCACCGAAGTCGATCCGAAGAGTGCGGCGGCCGAGCGTGGCTTCAAGGAAGGCGATGTGATTCTCGAAGTCGCGGGAAAGAGCGTCACCAACGCCAAGGATATTCGCGAAGCGATCAACGCCGCGCGTAGCGACAACAAGAACAGCGTTCTGATGCGCGTCAAGAGCGGCGGGTCGTCGCGCTTTGTCGCGGTGCCCTTGGCGAAGGGCTGAGCATCGACCATTTTACCAGATGGAGGGTGTCGCCGGCATTAGTCGCCCCCGCCGACGGCTCTTTCCGGGGGGCGGGTGCAAAAACCCGCTCCCTTAAGTTCCTTCCGGTGGAACACGCCCCCCTCCGTCGGAAGGTGCAAAGGGCGGTGAGGTCCCCCAGCTTCACCGCCCGCTTCTTTGCTTCAAAAGGGGGAGGCGGCAGGTCGCCTTGCATGAGCATGCCGGCCGCGCCATGGTGATGGAAGGCCGACCCAATTGACGACAACCGACTCCCAGATGCGCCTCTTGATCATCGAAGACGACCGCGAATCCGCCGATTATCTGGCGAAGGCGTTTCGCGAGGTCGGCTATGTCGCCGATCTCGCCAGCGACGGCGAGGAAGGCTTGGCGCTCGCCGACGGAGGCGACTATGACGTGCTGGTGGTCGACCGGATGCTGCCGAAGCGCGACGGGCTGTCGCTGATCGGCACCCTGCGTGAGAAGGGCAACCGTACGCCGGTGCTTATTCTCTCCGCGCTCGGACAGGTGGATGATCGCATCAAGGGTCTGCGCGCCGGCGGCGACGATTACCTGCCCAAACCCTATTCATTCGCCGAATTGCTGGCGCGGGTCGAAGTGCTGTCGCGCCGCCATGGCGGCCCCGCCGAGGAGACCAGCTATCGCGTTGGCGATCTCGAACTTGACCGGCTGTCGCACAGGGTGGCGCGCGGCAAGGACGAGTTGACCCTGCAGCCGCGCGAGTTCCGGCTGTTGGAATATCTGATGAAGCATGCCGGCCAGGTGGTGACGCGGACCATGCTGCTGGAAAACGTCTGGGACTATCATTTCGATCCGCAGACCAATGTCATCGACGTGCATATTTCCCGGCTGCGCTCCAAGATCGACAAGGGCTTCGAGCGGCCGCTGCTTCATACGATCCGCGGCGCGGGATACATGATCCGTGACGGCATTCGGTAAGCTGATCCGAACCACGGCGTTCCGGTTGACGCTGGCCTATCTGTTTTTGTTTGCGCTGTTTGCCGCGTCGCTGCTGGGTTATTTCGCCTGGAACACCCGCCGGTTGATCACCGAACAGATCACCACCATCGTGAATGCCGAAACCGGCGAGCTGTCGGATA
Source organism: uncultured Alphaproteobacteria bacterium (assembly GCA_963801875.1). Lineage (GTDB taxonomy): Bacteria > Pseudomonadota > Alphaproteobacteria > Rhizobiales > Xanthobacteraceae > Bradyrhizobium. The sequence continues at coordinate 46,517 of CAWDGT010000003.1, forward strand.
TCTTCGGGCGCCGCGGCCTGCGCGGCCTGATTTTCAATATCGAGAACCGGGCGCTGCGGCCCGGCGCCAACCTCTACCTCGTGACCGCACCGGCCGGGCAGGCGCTCGCCGGCAATGTCGGCTCGCTGATGCCGGGGGTGATGGCGAGCACGGGCTGGTCGGAGACCGCCTACCGGCGGCTTGACGAGCAGGACGCCGCCGATCATCGCGCGCTGGTGCGCGTCACCGCGCTGCCCGGAGGCTTCCGGCTCCTGATCGGGCGCGACCTGGAGGAGCGGCGGCGGCTGTTCGGCATCGTCGCCAAGGCGGCGCAATGGTCGCTGCTGATCGTGATCGTGCTTGGCCTCGGCGGCGGCATCTTCGTGGCGCGGCGGGTGCTGCGGCAAATCGATGCCATGACCGGCACCACCCGGCGCATCATGGCCGGCGATCTCAGCGGGCGGCTTCCGGTCGGGCGAAGCGGCGACGAACTCGATCGTCTGGCGGAAAATCTCAACGCCATGCTGGAGCGGATCGAGGCGCTGATGATGGGGTTGAAGGAAGTTTCCGACAACATCGCCCACGATCTGAAGACGCCGCTGACACGGTTGCGCAATCGCGCCGAGGAGGCGCTTGCGCAATCCGGCAGCGAGGCCGAATACCGCGCCGCGCTGGAACGCACCATCGAGGAATCCGACGGCCTGATCCGGACCTTCAACGCGCTGTTGATGATCGCGCGCGCCGAGTCCGGGCAGGCGCGCGGCAACATGGACGATTTCGACGCCGCCGACGTCGCCAATGGCATCCACGAACTCTACGAACCGCTGGCGGAAGAGGACGGCACGACCCTGCATGTCCGGACGGCGTCGGCGCCGCTTCGCGGCAACCGCGAATTGATCAGCCAGGCGCTGGCGAATCTGGTCGAGAACGCGATCAAATACGGCAAGCCCGTCGCGTCCGCGCAGCCGCTCAGCGCCGGCGCGGCCAGCCGGGAGATCCTGATCGAGGCGAGGCGCGACGGCGACCAGGTGCTGCTCAGCGTCACCGACCACGGCCCCGGCATTCCGGAATCCGACCGCAAGCATGCGGTGGAGCGGTTTGTCCGGCTCGAGGCGAGCCGCACCCAGCCCGGCTCCGGCCTTGGCCTCAGTCTGGCGTCGGCGGTGGCGACGCTGCATGGCGGTGAACTCAGGCTCAGTGATGCGCATCCCGGCTTGACCGCGACGCTGGCGCTCCCGGCGTCCGCGGGCGGCGGTGACAGGCTTGCGGCTCAAACACCGGATGTGCCACAGAAGGCGGCATGAACTCATCCGCGATGGGCGACGCGGAACACGATTGTCTGGCCGCGCGGTTCGTGGACGGACCGCATGTGTCCGCTCCCGACAATGCCGAGCAGCGGCTGGCAGACTGGCTGGCCGATCTCACGCCGGAGCAGGCGGCGGCGGTCGACGGCCTGTTCGCCCGATTTCCCCGCGCCAGAACCATTATGCTGGGCATCGCGGAAGCCTCGCCCTATCTGTTCGATCTCGTGCGCGCCGATAGCGGGCGCGCGATCCGGCTGCTCGGATGCGGGCCGGAACGGCATCTTTCCGCACTGATCGAAAACACCTGCCGCGAGGCGTTGGCTGTGGCAGGCGAGGCCGATGTAATGCGGTTGCTCCGGGGCCTGAAATCGGAAGCGGCATTGCTGATCGCGCTATGCGACATCGGCGGCGTCTGGCCGGTGATGCGGGTGACGACCGCACTGACCGAACTCGCGGTTGCCGCGGTGCAGGCGGCGCTGCGCTTTGTGCTGCGGCAGGAAGCCGCACGAGGGCGGCTGTCGCCGTCGAACCTCGATGCTCCCGAGGACGACAGCGGCCTGGTGGTGCTCGCCATGGGCAAGATGGGCGCGGGCGAGCTGAATTACTCCAGCGATATCGACCTCATCGTATTTTTTGATCCGGCCGCGCCGACGCTGGCGCCCGATATCGAGCCGGCGCCGTTTTTCGTGCGGGTCACGCAGGCCATGGCGCGGCTGCTGCAACAGCGCACCGGCGATGGTTACGTGTTTCGTGTCGATCTGCGGCTGCGGCCGGATCCGTCCTCGACGCAGGTGGCGATTTCAACCGAAGCGGCCCTGCATTATTACGAGCGGGAAGGGCGCACCTGGGAACGCGCGGCCATGATCAAGGCGCGGCCCTGCGCCGGCGACGCCAGGGCCGGCGAGGCGCTGGTCGCGGAAATCGCGCCATTCGTCTGGCGCAAGCATCTGGATTTCGCAGCCCTTGCCGACGTGCATGACATGAAGCGGCAGATGCAGACCTATCGCGGGCAAAGCGAGATCGCGGTCGAGGGCCACAATGTCAAGGTCGGGCGCGGCGGCATCCGTGAAATCGAATTCTTCGCGCAAACCCAGCAGTTGATCGCCGGCGGACGTCATCCGGAATTGCGGGTGCGGCCGACGCTGGATGCGTTGCGGGTGCTGGCGTCGAGTAACTGGATCACGCTCGAGGCGCGCGACCAGCTGACCGCGGCCTATGAATTCCTGCGGCGGATCGAACATCGGCTGCAGATGGTGGCGGACGAGCAGACCCACGCGCTGCCGGACGATACCGAGGCGGTGGCGCGCTTCGCCGCTTTCCTGGGCTATGACAGCCGCGCCGCCTTCGCCAAGGACCTGCTTGGCCATCTCAATATCGTGCAGGGACATTACGAAAAACTGTTCGAGGGCGATCCCACTGGCACCGAGCGGCTGCCGGCGGCGGATTACAGCGCCGGTCCGGACGATCCCCGGCTGCTCGAACGTCTGGCCTCACTCGGCTTCAAGAAGCCGCTCATGGTGGCGGAGACCGTGCGGCAATGGATGGCCGGCGACTACCGCGTGTTCAGGTCGGAAGCCACGCGGAACGCCTTTGTCGAGTTCGTGCCCGCGCTGATCGACGGGTTGGCGCATGCCGAAGAGCCCGACAGCGCGGTGGTGGCCTTCGACCGCTTTCTGCAGGCCTTGCAACGCGGCGGGCGGCTGATTTCCCTGCTCAGCCAGAACCGCGACCTCGTCGCGCTGGTGGCGCTCGTTCTCGGCGCGGCACCTCGGCTCGGCGACATGCTGGCGCGGCAGCCGCAGATCATGGATGGCTTGATCGATCCGCGATTTTTCGGCGCGATGCCCGACCAGCGCGAATTATCCGCGCGTCTGGCCGTGACGCTGGCGGATGCGAATTCCTACGAAGAATTCCTCGACCGGTTGCGATTGTTCGGCCAGGAAAGCCTGTTCCTGATCGGCACCCGAATCCTGTCCGGTACGGTCTCCGCCGAACAGGCCAGCGTCGCCTTCGCCGACGTCGCCGAGGGCATCGTCCATACCGTGCATGGCCTGGTGACCGAACGGTTCGCGGCCCAGCACGGCCGGATCGGGCAGCAGCAGACGGCGATCGTCGCGATGGGCCGGCTTGGCAGCCGCGAGATGACCGCCGCGTCCGACCTCGATCTGATCCTGCTCTATGATTTTGATCCCGATCAACCGGACTCCGACGGCGCACAGTCGCTGCATGGCGCGCAATATTTCGCCCGCTTTACCCAGCGCCTGATCAGCGCCTTTACGACGCGGACGAACTACGGCGTGCTCTACGAGGTCGACATGAGGCTGCGCCCCTCGGGCCGGGCAGGGCCGGTAGCTTCGCACGTCAAATCATTCGCCGAGTACCAGGATCGGGAGGCCTGGACCTGGGAACACATGGCGCTGACCCGCGCGCGGGTGATTTCAGCGCCGCCCGACTTCCGCGCCGGAATCGAAAAGATCATCCGCGATGTGCTGACGCGGCCGCGCGACGCCGGCGTCGTCGCCTCCGACGTGGCGGAGATGCGGCGCGCCATTGCGCTGGAAAAGGGCGAAGACGATGTCTGGGACCTTAAATATGCGGCCGGAGGCCTGGTCGATATCGATTTTATCGCACAGTACCTCCAGCTCGTTCACGCCGCCGCCAAGCCGGACATTCTCGACGTCTCCACGTTGCGCGTGCTCGAAAACGCCACGCGGCTCGGCGTGCTGGCGCAATCGGCCGCGGAAACCTTGCGCTCGGCCACGCACCTCTACCACGACCTCACGCAGATTCTGCGGCTGTGCGTCAGCGAAAGGTTCAAGCCGGAAAGCGCGGGAGAAGACCTGTTGCGCCTTCTGGCGCGCGCCGGCGACGCGCCGGACTTTTCGTCGCTCGAGGCGCGGGTCAAGGAGACGCAGTCCGAGGTGCGCCGGGTATTTCGGACGCTGGTCGAGGGAACCAGCTAGGCCGGCACACGCCTGGGGATCAGGCCCGCGCCGATGTCAGCGCAGCGGCAGCGGCTGCCGGGTGCCACATTTTGGATGTCTGTCTTGCCGGGATCATGATATCCGTTGCCACGATAGGCGTGGGGTTTCCTTTTGATCGACAAGCTTGAACTTCTGCTTGCGCTGGCAAAGGAACGTCACTTCGGGCGCGCCGCCGAAGCCTGCGGCGTGACCCAGCCGACGATGTCGACCAGCCTCAAGCAGCTTGAGGAAATCCTCGGCGTCATGCTGGTGCAGCGCGGCTCGCGGTTTCAGGGCTTTACGCCGGAGGGCGAGCGGACGCTCGACTGGGCGCGGCGCATCGTCGGCGACGCCCGCGCCATGCGGGAGGAAATCAACGGGCTGAAAGACAACCTCTCCGGCGAGATCCGGCTCGCGGCGATCCCCACGGTACTCGGCATGGTGGCGTCGCTGACCACGCCGTTTCGCGCCCGCCATCCGGATGTGCGCTTTCGCGTCGTCTCCTGCACCTCGGTCGAGCTGCTGGGCCTGCTGGAAAACCTGGAAGTCGATGCCGGGCTGACCTACATCGAGAACGAACCGATCGGCCAGGTTCGCACGATCCCGCTCTACAACGAGAGCTATCGCCTGCTGACCGCGCCCGATGCCATGTTCGGCGACCGCGATTCCGTCACCTGGAAGGAGGTCGGGCAGGTGCCGTTGTGCCTGCTGACGCCGGACATGCAGAACCGGCGCATCATCGATCGCGCGCTGCGCTCGGTTGGCGCCGAGGCGACGCCGACGCTGACCTCGAACTCGCTGCTCGTTCTCTACACCCATGTGAAGACCGGGCGCTGGGCCAGCGTAATGCCGGCCAAGCTCGCCGAGACCCTGGGCCTGGCAGATGCCGTTCGCAGCATTCCGATCGTCGATCCCGACGTCAACTACAGCATCGGGATGGTGATCCCGCAGCGCGATCCGATGACACCGCTGATCGCAGCACTTGTTCAGATCGCGCGCGAGGTCGCGCCGACGCTGGAATCCTGAGTGGGATTTAGGCGGCGGTGGCGATTTTCGCCTTCGCCTTCAGGGCGTCGCGCGGCAGCGACACGCAGACCACGGTGCCGGCGCCGAGCTTCGAGCGCAGCCGCATCGTCCCGCCATGCAGGTTGGTCAGCGACCGAGCGATCGCAAGGCCGAGCCCTGAGCCGTGGTAGGTCTTGGTGAGCTGGCTCTCGACCTGCTCGAACGGCCTGCCGAGCCGGGCCAGCGAGTGCGGGGCGATGCCGATGCCGGTGTCGGCAATCATCAGCATGATGGAATTACTGAGCAATCGGCCGCGGACCACCACCTTGCCGCCGTCAGGCGTGAATTTAACGGCGTTGGACAACAGGTTGACGATGATCTGCTTGATGGCGCGGCGATCGGCCACCACCGAAATGGCGCCATCGATATCGGCATCCAGCAGCAGATTCTTGTCGTCGGCGCGCCCGGACACCACGCGCAGCGATTCCGCCAGCGTGGTCGACAGATCGAGCGGCTCCATGTCGAGTTTCATCCGGCCGGCCTCGATCTTCGACATATCGAGGATGTCGTTGATGACTTCCAGCAGATAGTGACCGCTGGTGAGGATATCGTGACAATATTCCTGGTATTTTTCCGAGCCGAGCGTTCCGAACATGCCGCTTTCCATGATTTCGGAAAATCCGATGATGGCGTTGAGCGGCGTGCGCAGCTCGTGGCTCATATTGGCCAGGAATTTTGATTTGGTTTGGTTGGCTTCCTCGGCGCGGGTTTTCTCTTCGGAATATTTTTCGGCGAGATCGGCAAGCTCGATGGCTTGCCGTTCGAGCTCGGCCTGCGAACGTTTCAGGTCGATCACGGTGGCGCGCAGTCGAAGGTCGTTGTCGACCAGTTTATGTTCGTGTTCCTTGATGCGCGTGATGTCGGTGCCGACCGAGACGTAGCCGCCGTCCTTGGTGCGGCGCTCGCTGATATGCAGCCAGCTGCCGTCCTCGAGTTGCGCCTCGAAGGTGCGCGCGCCCGGCGCCTGTGTGGCGGTTTCGTGCAGCCGGGTGCGGACCTCCGGCATACTGCCGACCTCGATCACGGTTTCATAGGAAGTACCCGGCGTGACCGCCGAATCCGGCAGCTTGTGCAGGCGCTGGAAGTGCGAGTTGCAGAGCACCAGACGGTCGCCCGCGTCCCACAGCACGAAGGCTTCGGGGATTGTCTCGATCGCATCGCGCAGCCGCAGGTCGGCTTCCACCGTCTTCTCGGCGAGGCTCTTCTGTTCGGTGATGTCGACCGCGATGCCGATCAGGTGCAGGCCGGAATCGGCTGCGCCCTGGCTCAGCTCGCAGCGGACCCGCAGCCAGATCCAGTGGCCATCGGTGTGCTGCATGCGGAAGGTCTGGTCGATGTGACCGATTTTCGAGGAGATGAGCTGATCGGCGATCGCGAACAGGTCGATGTCGTCGGATTTCACCAGCGCGTTGACCTCACCGAAGGTCAGCAGGTCGCTGCGGGTATCGAGGCCCAGCATCGTGAACATCGATTGTGACCAGAAGATCCTGCCGCGTGACAGGTCCCAATCCCACAATCCGCAGCGTCCGCGGTTGAGCGCGGTATCGATACGCCCGCGTACGGCGTCATTGATGAGATCGCCTTCGCGTGCGCGGGTCGATTGCCAGTGGAACGCAAAGCCCAGGATCAGCACGACAAAGCCGGTGGTGGTCGACAGCGTCACCGACAGCGCCGCGTCCGACCGCCAGAGCGAGTCGACCTTCTCCTGGATGATAATGACCCGGCCGGGCAGCGATTTGACGATGTGCTGAACCGCCAGCGCGCTGCTGCCGTTCGGCAGGGTGATGTCGGTCACGCCGGCTTGCTGCGCAGGCGCAGTCAGCGGCAGCGCCGCGCTGATAACGTCGAGAATGCTGCTGGTGTCACCAAGCCCGGCATCGATCGGCACGCGGGCGAGAATGCGCTGGTCCACGCCGATGACAATGACGTGGCGTCCGGCGGCGACGCCCCATGACGGAATGAGACCGGGCAGCAGCAGTTGCAGGCGCTCGAACGCCGCGGACCGGTCCTGCCGGACTGAAGCGATGCGGTCGATACGTTCGGCAAGAAAATCGGCGACAGCTGCCAGGTCCCGCTTCATCGAGGCCTGCTTTTGCCGGTTCTGGTCGACCACCTGTACGAACGCGCCGAGGCAAATCGTGATCAGGAAGGCAATAATCAGGGTGGGCACAGCGCGGCGAAGCGCGGGCTCCGCTATCAACAGCCTATGATAGGCCGGTTTCGCGATCGATTGCGCCAATCCCTTGATCGAATCGGATTGGACGCACGCGCTCGCCGCGTGTGCACGCGCCATGCCTTTGGCCCCCTCGGAAAACTATTTTGTACCCGTTTCGGAAGGACCCCAGTCCCCTTTTCGAATCACAGTGATTTGAATCCAGTTTTTGCCAGCTGTCGAGAGTCAACGATTCGTTAATGCAAATAAATCTTGTCCAACGGAGAATCGTGCCGTCGAAATGCCCGCAAAGATACCTGCACGGTGAGTCCGAAACAGGAACGCGCCTGGCATTCCAGTTGGGTTAGGCGTCCGGCGGCTCGGCGTGGCTGATGACGCGTTTCACGGTCGGAAACGCGCGGCGCAACGCGCGTTCGATCTCGTCGACGGTCTCGTGGACCTTGATCACGCTCATCAAGGGGGCGGCGCGGCAATGGAAGTTCACGATTTCGCCGGCGTCGGTATTGCGCACGCGCACACTATGGATGTCGTGGATCGCGGTATCGGCGGCGAAGCGCGACAGCGCGGTCTTGATGGCCGCGACGCGGTCCGGCGCGGCATCCGTGCCCAGCGGCAATTCGGGCTCCATCGGCTCGATGTGGGTGTCGACTTCGGCGTCCTCGCCGAATTCGTCGCGAATGTTTCGCTCCAGCTCCTGGGCGATGTCGTGGGCGGCGTTAAGCGCCATTTCGCCGTCGACCTCGAGGTCAATGCTGACGGTGAGCCTGCCGCCGAGATCGTGCACGGTGACATGGTGGACGGCGAGACCGGAATTGCGGGCGATCACCATGATGCGCTCGCGTACGCTCTCATTGTCGCGCGCGACCGGCACGGCGGTGAAGGTCAGGTCGGCGTCCTCGAGCGCTTTTGCCACCGCAGCCTGCGCTTTTCGTTTGATGGCGTCGACGCGGTCGATCGGATAAGTGCGCGGCACCTGCACGATGGCGTCAATGAAGTGCGTCGATCCGACCATCCGCACCCTTAAGCGTTCGACATCGACCACGCCGGGCACCGACCTGATCGCGACGGTGGCTTTCTCGGAGGCGCCTTCGGGCGCGCGATCGAGCAGGGTTTCGACGGTGGAGCGCGCCAACCGCAGGCCCAACAGCGCGATCATGATCGCGACGGCGACGGCAGCGGCGGCGTCACCCCAGGCATGGCCCAGTCCGGAAAGTGCAAGTCCGATGATGACGGCGATCGAGCCGAGCACGTCGGAGGCGAAATGCAGCGCGTCGGCCGCCAACGCCTGGCTCTTGGTGTCATGCGCGGCGCGATGCAGCGCCCGGGCGCGCCAGAAATTCACCGCGATATCGACCAGCAGCACGATAAACGGAATGGCCGAGATCGTCGGCGGCGCTGCCCCTTCGCGCAAACGGCTCCAGGATTTCGACCAGGATGCCGCCCGCCAGCACATAAAGCATTGCGATCACGCCCAGCGCCGAGATGCTTTCGAACTTGCCGTGGCCGTAGTGATGTTCCTCGTCGGCGGGGCGGTCGGAAACCCGCACCACCATCCAGGTGATGACAGTCGCGACCACGTCGACCGAAGAGTGCAGCGCCTCGGAGATCAAGGCGAGGCTGCCGATGGCGATACCGACCACGAATTTGGCCGTGGCCATGCCGGCGCTGGCAAATACCGAGATCGCCGCGACACGGGATTTGAGGCTGTGATCGGCAGGACTCATGGACGGGGTTTAGCAGCCCGTCTTGCAACATTAAAGCGCCGACCTGATCGGCAATTGGCAGCGACGTAGTTGCAAATTGTTCCGACTAAAAATTGTTCGTATGCTAATCAAGGTCCAATACAGGGATAGTCAAGGGTCTGCAAAAGGCCGGATTGACGCAAACGGAATGAGCACGATGCGCCGCCTTGCCGCCATTCTTGCTGCCGACGTGGTCGGTTATTCCCGCCTCGTCAGTGCCGATGAGGCGGGCGCGCTCGCGCGGCTAAGCGTATTGCGGCGGGGCATCATCGAGCCGAACATCGCCAGACATTCTGGCCGGCTGTTCAAGACCATGGGCGACGGATTTCTCGTCGAGTTTGGCAGTGCGGTCCAGGCCGCGACATGTGCGATGGCAATTCAGAAAGAAACGGAGCATGCAGCCCGCAGTGTCGATGATGGCGGCAAAATGCGGCTGCGCATCGGCATTCACGTTGGAGACGTGATGGTGGAAGGCGACGACCTCATGGGCGATGGCGTCAACATCGCCGCACGGCTGGAAGGGATAGCCGAACCCGGCGGCGTGTGCATTTCCCGCCAGGTTTACGACCAGATCGAGGGCAAGACGCCGCTTATCTGCCGGCCGCTTGGCCCGCAAAAACTGAAGAACATTTCAAAATCGGTCGAAGCCTATGCCGTCGATGTCGATGGTGCCGCCGCGAGGCCGATCGACCCGGACCATATGAAACTGAAGGTCAACTACTGCCGTGCGCCCGACGGCGTGCGGCTCGCTTATGCGACGATGGGCTGCGGGCCTCCGCTGGTCAAGACCGCGAACTGGATGAATCACCTCGAGTTCGATTGGGAAAACCCCGACTTTCGCGATCTCTATGGCGCGCTTGCCCGGGATTTCACGCTGCTGCGGTACGACGCACGCGGCAACGGGCTTTCCGACTGGGACGTTGAGGAGGTTTCACTCGATGCCTGGGTGAAGGATCTCGAAACCGTGGTCGATGCTGCGGGCCTCGACCGCTTTCCGCTTCTCGGGCTGTCGCAGGGATGCGCCATAAGCGTGGCCTTCGCCGTTCGGCACCCGGAGCGCGTAAGCCATCTCGTTCTCTATGGTGGCTTCGCGCGGGGGGCTTATCACCGCGCAAAGAATGAGCTCGAACTGCAACAGGCCAAGGCCCTGGCGACGCTAATCCGCACAGGATGGGGCAGTGAGAGCCCGGCCTTCCGTCAGCTGTTCTCTTCGCTGTTCATGCCTGGTGGCACGCCGGAGCAGCTGCAAAGATTTGCCGAGAGGCAACGCAGGACGACGACGGCCGAGTGCGCATACCGCTATTTCGACACCACCCGGAACCTGGACGTAAGCGGGTTGCTGGCCAAGGTCAGGGTGCCGACGCTCGTCATGCACAAGCGTGACGATCAGGTGCAACCATTTGAGGCAGGCCGCGAACTTGCCGCCGGGATTGCCGGCGCGCGGTTCGTGGCATTGCCGGGACAAAACCATATGCCGCTGGCGCAAGATCCTGAAACGGAGCGGATGATCGAAGAGATCAGACTGTTCCTGAAAGGATGATTAACACCTTCCGCTAAAGCGTCACCGCGATTTTGCCGAGATGCCGGCTGCCTTCGATGTGCTCGTACGCCTTGCCGACATCGTCAAAACGGCGGGTCTTGGGCTATTGCGCCTTCACAACACCTCTGAGGCCCGCGCGCTCCACAGCCTGGGTAAGCAGCCCGCTGGTTTGCGCCTCCTCGACAAAACGTCGTAGATATTCCATGGCCGCGTCACGGCCCCTAGGGATTGCGACGGCGATGTTTTCCACGCCCCATCGGCCATCCAGCACGCGCGCACCGGGCATCTGGTCGGACATCTCGAACAAGGTCGGCTTGTTGGTGGCGAACAGGTCGAGTTCGCGACGTTCGAACATTTCAATGGCGCGCGCTGCGTTCTGTGCTGGCACCACGGTTGCATTCGGCAGGAGTTTTGGAATGGTTCCTTGCGACGTGCTTCCCTGGGTGACGCCGACCCGAAGGCCGGGCTTGTCAACGTCTGAAAGGCGCGCGATCGGGGAGGCGGCCGGGACCAGATATCCCAGTTCCAGCGAAATGAGCGTCTGGCTGAACGCCACGTCGACCGCTCGCGCCGGCGTCGCGTTGCTGACCGTGAAATCAACATCGCCGGCTTTCATTGCGGCGAGCACCTCGGCAATTCGCTGATAGTTGACCTGCTCGAAGGGGACGTCGAGCCGTTTCGCCAGCTCCTTGCCCAGATCGATGCACAGGCCATGCATTTCTCCGGTCCTGCGGTCTCTTGCCATGGACAGGGGGCTGCCAGGAAAAGCGCCAACGCGCAGCCTGCCCGTGGGGGCCAGCACTTCTCGCGCGGGCTGGGTCGGTGCGGCGATCGGAGGACCCATGGGTTCTTTCTCGGGTCGGCTCAGCCCCGGGTTACAGCGTCACCACGATCTTGCCGAGATGCCTGTTGGCTTCCATGTGCTCGAACGCCTTGCCGATATCGTTAAAGGCAAACACCTTGTCGATCGGCAATTGCAGTTTGCGCGATTCCACTGCCGGCCAGATGTCCTTGCGGACCTCATCAAAGATTTCGCGGATTTCCTCGATCGAGCGGGTGCGGAAGGTGACGCCGATATAGTTGATGCGGCGCGCGGCATGGAGATCGAAGTTGAAATCGGCATGGGTACCTCCGAGCCTGCCGACATTGACGATGCGGCCCTTGATCCTGGTCGCGGCGAGATTCTGGCTTGCGACCTTGCCCGAGACCTGATCGACGATCAGGTCGACGCCTTCGCCGCCTGTTGCTTCCAGCACCTGCTTGACCCAGCCGGGATCGCTGGAATCCACCGCGAGGTCGGCGCCGAATTCCTTCAGGCGCCCGCGGCGCCCCGCGTCGGTGGACGATCCAATCACGGTTTTCGCGCCCTTGAGTTTTGCGATCTGCATCGCCATCAGGCCAACGCCGGAGCTTGCACCCTGGATCAGCACGGTCTGGCCCGGCTGCAGGGCGCCGTTGGTCACGACCGCATTGTGCATGGTCGCCAGCGCGACGGGCAGGGTAGCCGCCTCCTCGAAATTCATGTTCGAGGGGGTGCGAAACAGCCGGCCGTGGTCGGCCAGCGTATATTCCGCGAACGCCTGGGCGCCCGAGCCCATCACCTTGTCGCCGGCCTTGACGCCTTTGGCGTCGGGGCCGACTTCGGCGATCTCGCCGGCCCATTCCATCCCCAGCACGGCGCCGACGCCCCCGGCGCTGCCATGGGCATGGCCCTTGGTCATGCCGAGATCGGCGCGGTTGAGGCCGCAGGCGCGAACGCGAACCAGGACCTGCGTGCCCTTCGGCGCGGGTTTTGCCACCTCGGTGATGGCAGCGCCGTTGGCGCCGTAGACATAGGCTTTCATGTGGTCATTCTCTGCTGGCGGGTGAGAGGGAGGGGCTATTCCGCGGCTTCACGACGGGCGCCGGACATCATGCCCTCGAGCCGGTTTCGAATGATGGATTCCGCCTCACGCATGATGCGCGACACCAGTTCGGCGCAGGAGGGGATATCGTGGATCAATCCCTGCACCTGGCCCGCCGACCAGATGCCTTCGTCGGCGTCACCGGTGGCGTAGACCATCTTGCCGCGCGCACCCGCCACGAGTTCGCGGACCTGCTCGAAGGTAGCACCTTCCTTCTCCATGGCGACGACCTTGGTAGAGACCGCGTTCTTGGCGACGCGCGAGGTATTGCGCATGGTGCGGAAAATCAGCTCGGTCTCACGCTCGTCATTGGCGACGATCTTCTCCTTGATCAGCTGATGGATCGGGCTTTCCCTGGTGCACATGAAGCGTGTGCCCATGTTGATGCCTTCGGCCCCCAGCGCCAACGCGGCGACCAGGCCCCGACCGTCACCAAATCCGCCCGATGCGATCATCGGGATCTTCACCTTGTCAGCGGCGACCGGGATCAGGATCAGGCCCGGTGTATCGTCCTCGCCGGGATGGCCTGCGCACTCAAAACCGTCGATCGAGATCGCATCCACCCCCATGCGCTCCGCCGACAGCGCGTGGCGGACGCTGGTGCATTTGTGCACGACCACGATGCCGTGTTTCTTGAATTCGGTGACGTGCTCCTGCGGCTTGTTGCCGGCGGTCTCGACGATCTTGACGCCGCTCTCGATGATGGCCTGGCGATATTCGGCATAGGGCGGCGGCTTGATCGAGGGAAGTATGGTCAGGTTGACGCCGAAGGGCTTGTCGGTCAGGCCGCGGCAGCGCGCGATTTCTTTTGTCAGGTCCTCGGGCGTCGGCTGGGTCAGCGCGGTGATGAAGCCGAGCGCGCCGGCGTTCGCAACGGCCGCAACCAGCTCCGCGCGTCCGACCCATTGCATGCCGCCCTGCACGATCGGGTGTTCGACGCCGACGAGCTCGGTAAAACGCGTTTTGATCATTTGGACCCCTGATTGTTTCCATGAACATTTTCCGGCCGGAAAATGCTCTCCATCCTGATTTTTTCGAATTTTCCAGGGGCAGGATGCCGTCGCATCAGGCAAATGTCCACCGGACACAACAGCGGTTAGGGCAACACGATCATGCAAAAACAGGGGATTTTGCCTCGACCGGCCCGGTTGCTCCGGATTTTCATGAAATGCTTCGAACCTGATGCTGAAAATTGGCGCAGAGATCGCCAGCCGGCTTCAAGGCCGGAGCGATCGCGGTCGATGGAGAGCCCTGTCAGGCGGAAAGGGATCTTGCCGCGGCGGTCGCCTCGTCATCGAACGCGGCTGAGATGTCGCCGATGCTGATCACGCCGATCAGGTTGTAGTTGTCGATCACGGGCAGATGGCGGATGTGATTCTTGTTCATGAGATGACGAGCATGTTCGAGCGTATCGGTCGAACTGCAGGAGACCAGTTGCTGCACTGAAATCAGCTGCGCGACCTTCAGATTGACCCCGTCGGCGCCGTGCTCGGCAATGGCGCGGACGACGTCGCGCTCCGTGAACATGCCGGCAGCGGTATTGCCTTCGGTCCGCACGACGTCCTTGACCACAAGCGCGCTGATATTGCTGGCGCGCATCAATTGGGCGGCAATGGCGACGGTCTCGTTCATTCGGACCGTCGCAACGCGGGCAGTCTTCTTGCGCAGGATGTCTCCGACTTGCATCGCAACCTCCTTCAAACGAACCGCGGGACGCCTTTGGTGCCGATCAAATTGGTATACATTATGCCAATTGTCAATTTTAATATCGAAGAAATCCAGTGCTTTTGAATCGCAGAAAGCGACAGAGACATTGACGTTTTGATGCGCCCGGACGCTCACATTACTCCGGTCGTTCAAGTTGAGATAGGACGATACGGTTCCAGGGGGCCCGCCAGGCAAAAAAGAGGCGCACCCTGGTGCGCCTCTTGCTATCTTCGGGAGCTTGTGGCGGACGGCTCTTGCCAGAGCCTCCGCCAAACCGGCCTGTTAGCAGTCACTCAGCCGCCTGTTCCATCGGGCTCTTGTTTTCCGACGCGCTGATCGAGATCCGCATCGGCCGCACCACGAACAACGCCATGGCCACCACGATAAAGTTCATGATCGCGGCAATGGCAAACACCGCATGCCAGGTGCCGGTATAGGTCTTCAGGATGTTGGCCAGAGGCACCACGAAGGCCGACAATCCCTTGGCGGTGTAGAGCAGGCTGGTGTTCGTGGTTGCGTATTTCGGACCGAACATGTCGGTGCAGGTCGAGGGGAACAGGCTGAAAATCTCACCCCATGTAAAGAAGATCAGCGCTGCGCAGATTACGAAGGTCCACGGCGTCGTGCCCGCCGTTCCGAGCAGCCAATAGGCCACGCCGCCCGCGGAGAAGGCGATCGCCATGGTGTATTCACGCCCGATCTGGTCCGACACCCAGCCGAAGAACGGCCGTGCGCCGCCGTTGGCGAGATTGTCGATCACGCCGGCCACGATCAGCGTGCTGGCGCCGAACAGGATCACGGTCTGTCCGACGCCGTAGTCCTTGGCGATGATCGCGACCTGCGCCGCAACCATCAATCCGCTCGCGGACACCAGCACGAACATGACGTAAAGCAGCCAGAAAATCGGAGACGCCAGCATCTGGCCCGGCGTGCTCGAGTTTTTCGATTGCAGAACCTTGACGGCGGATCCGCTCGGAACCTCGCCGGGCACCGGCGGACGAAGGATCCATGCCAGCACGAAGATGATGATGCCCTGACCCAATGCGAACCAGAAGAAGGTGTCGGCATATCCGATCGAGGCGATCATATGTTGAATCGGGATCACGGTGACGGCCGCGCCGGCGCCAAATCCGGCCGCCGTCAGGCCTACGGCGAGACCGCGACGATCGGGAAACCACTTCACCGCATTGCCGACGCATGTCGCATAGATGCCGCCGGCGCCGATGCCTGATACCACGGCTCCAAGATAGAGCATCTCCAGCGATCCCGCCTTGGCGTTGATGAGCCAGCCGAGCGCGACAAAAATGCCACCCGCCGCGACCATCAGTTTTGGACCGCGCGGACCGAGCGAGTCGACGATCCATCCTTCAAGCGGGGTGAGCCAGGTTTCCAGCGCGACGAAGATGCTGAATGCGACCTGGATGCTGGCGACGTCCCAGGAGTTTGCCTTTGCCATCGGGCCGACGAAGTAAGTCCAGCCATACTGGAGGTTGGCAATCATCGCCATGCAGATGACGCCGATGATAAGTTGGGTCCAGCGGAAGCTGTTGGATACAGTTGGCGCGGTTGCTGCGTTGGCGATCATTATTTCCTCCCACGGCGCGCTCTTTAGAACTGCCCCACAAAGGCCGCCGGCGCTGAATGTTGAAATTCTGGTATATTATATTCCAATGCGCAAGGTCGAATTTACCTCAGGCATTGTTTTTGCATTGCAACGCGAACAGGCGGTTGCCTGTGCGTTATTCTGTATGGCGATTGCCGGAGTGCAAGTTCCTTTGACACGTTTGGCGTGCTCAATTCGTCGCAGGCAACTTGTCGCAAGGCAACGGACGATCGCCCGTCGCGGACCCGCGATGCAGGCGGGCGCGATTGCCCATCGGTTACATCCGCCGAACAGCCAAAAGGGCCGCCGCTGGCGGCCCTCGAAGCGTTCGGTAAACGTGGTCGCTTATTCGGCGGCGACCTTTCGCGGCGGATCGAGTGCGCCGGAATCGTGGATCTCGGCCACCTGGTGATCGGTGAAGCCGAGAACCTGCCGCAGGACTTCGTCGGTATGTTCGCCAAGCAGCGGCGAGCGCAATACCTCGGTCGGGCTGTCCGACATCTTGATGGGATTGCCGACCGACAGATACTTGCCGCGCGTGGGATGATCCACCTCGACCACGGTGCCGGTGGCGCGCAGCGACTGGTCCTCCGCCAGTTCCTTCATCGACAGGATCGGACCGCAGGGGATGTCGTCCTTGTTGAGGATGTCCATCGCCTCGAACTTGTTCTTGGTCATGGTCCATTGTTCGATGCGGCCGAAGATTTCGTTCAGGCGCTTCAGGCGTGCCGGCGGCTTGGCGTAGTCGGGATGGGTCTTCCAGCCGGGCTCGCCGATGACCTCGCAGATCTTCTCCCAGACCGGCGCCTGGGTGATGAAGTAGATGTAGGCGTTGGGATCGGTCTCCCAGCCCTTGCACTTCAAGATGCGACCCGGCTGACCGCCGCCGGAATCGTTGCCGGCGCGCGGCACCGCGTCGCCGAACGGAACCCCTTCGCCGTACTGGCTGTACTCCGTGAGCGGACCATGGGCGAGGCGCTGCTGATCGCGCAGCTTGACGCGCGCGAGGTTCAGCACGCCGTCCTGCATCGCGGCGGTGACCCTCTGTCCCCTGCCTGTAACGGTGCGCTGATAGAGCGCGGCGACGATGCCGAGCGCCAGGTGCAGGCCGGTGCCGCTGTCGCCGATCTGCGCGCCGGTGACCAGCGGCAGGCCGTCGTGAAAACCGGTGGTCGATGCCGCGCCGCCGGTGCATTGCGCGACGTTCTCATAAACCTTGCAATCCTCGTAGGGACCGGGACCAAAGCCCTTGATCGAGGCGACGATCATTTTCGGATTGATGCTCTGGATCTTTTCCCAGGGAAATCCCATACGATCGAGCACGCCGGGACCGAAATTTTCCACCAGCACGTCGCAGGTCTTCATCAGCGCGGTGAGGACTTCCTTGCCCTTCGGATTTTTGGTGTCGAGCGTGATCGAGCGCTTGTTGTGGTTGAGCATGGTGAAATACAGGCTGTCGACATTCGGTTTGTCCTGCAATTGACCGCGCGTGATATCGCCAACGCCGGGGCGCTCGACCTTGATGACGTCGGCGCCGAACCATGCCAGCAATTGTGTGCAGGTCGGTCCTGACTGGACGTGGGTGAAATCGAGGATGCGAACGCCCTTTAGCGCCTTTGTCATGGTCTTGCTCCGTATCGTCTGCTCCTGCGCGGGCAGGAAGGGATGGCGACGGGGCCTGCGTGTCCCCGCCATGGTTATCTATTTCTTGCGTAGTGCGCTTTGCGGGTTGAGGTTGCCGATGCGGCCGCTCTCGGAGCCGGACGCCGGATCGATCGCCGCGTTGATGAGGGTGGGCTTGCCGGAGTCCATCGCCGCGTTCACCGCGCGCTTCAACTCGTCGGGCGTCGTCGCATGCACGCCGACGCCTCCGAATGCCTCCATCATCCTGTCGTAGCGCGAGCCCTTGACGAAGACGGTCGGCGCAGGATCCGAGCCGACGGAATTGACGTCGGTGCCGCGGTAGATTCCATCATTGTTGAAGATGACGATGCAGACCGGCAGCTTGTAGCGGCAGATCGTTTCGACCTCCATGCCGGAGAACCCGAAGGCCGAGTCGCCTTCAACAGCGAGCACCGGCTTGCCGGTTTCGATCGCCGCCGCGATGGCATAGCCCATGCCGATGCCCATGACGCCCCAGGTGCCGACGTCCAGGCGCTTGCGCGGCTGGTACATGTCGATGACGCCGCGCGCTAGATCGAGCGTATTGGCGCCCTCGTTGACCAGAATGGCGTCCGGTCGCTCCTTGATGATGGTGCGCAGCACGCCGAGCGCACCGTGATAGTCCATCGGCGAGTTGTTGTTCATTAGCCGCGGCGCCATCTTGGCGACGTTCTCCTCGCGCTTCTTGGCGACCGCGCCGGTCCAGTCGGATGGCGGGACCGCCCACTTCGCGCCCATGCCCTCAAGCAGGGCCGAGACACACGAACCGATGTCGCCGACCACGGGGGCGACGATCTCGACGTTCGAGTCCATCTCCTTGGGCTCGATGTCGATCTGGATGAACTTCTTCGGCGTCTCGCCCCAGGTCTTGCCCTTGCCGTGCGACAACAGCCAGTTGAGGCGCGCGCCGATCAGCATCACGACGTCGGCGTCTTTCAGCACCGTCGAGCGCGCCGCGCCCGCGCACTGCGGATGCGTGTCAGGCAGCAGGCCCTTGGCCATGCTCATCGGCAGGAACGGAACGCCGCTCTTCTCGACGAAGGCGCGGATCGCGTCGTCGGCCTGCGCGTAGGCGGCGCCCTTGCCGAGGATGATGAGCGGACGCTTGGCATTCTTGAGGACATCGAGCGCGCGCTTGACCGCATCCGGAGCTGGAATCTGCGCCGGTGCCGCGTCGATCACCTTCACGAGGGACTTCTTTCCAACCTCGGCGTTCATCACCTGACCGAAAAGCTTGGCAGGCAAGTCGAGATAGACCCCGCCCGGACGCCCGGAGACGGCCGCGCGGATCGCGCGCGCAAGGCCGATGCCGATGTCGGCGGCATGCAGCACGCGGAACGCCGCCTTGCAGAGCGGCTTGGCGATGGCGAGCTGATCCATCTCCTCGTAGTCGCCCTGCTGCAGATCGACGATCTCGCGCTCGGACGAGCCGGAGATCAGGATCATCGGGAAGCAGTTGGTGGTGGCATGGGCGAGCGCGGTGAGGCCGTTGAGGAAGCCCGGAGCGGAAACCGTCAGGCAAACGCCAGGCTTCCTGGTCAGGAATCCGGCGATCGACGCCGCATTGCCGGCGTTCTGCTCGTGACGGAACGAGATGACGCGGATCCCCGCGGCCTGGGCCATCCGGCCGAAATCCGTGATCGGGATGCCGGGCACGCCGTAGATCGTGGTGAGACCGTTGAGCTTCAACGCTTCGATGATGAGGTTAAAGCCGTCGGTCAGCTCCTGCTGCGCCTCGGGTGCTTTTGTATCAATGCTCTGTACTATCGCCGACATACCGCTTCTCCCTGATCGTTTCTTGGTGCGGACGAGTTTGTCGTCTTCTTGTTCGCCCGGAATTCCGGAATAAATTGTTCGCCCGGAATTCCGGAATAAAAGGCCGTCGCTAAAAGAGTTCCTGGCCGTGAGCCTCGACATAGGCGGCAAGGCCGAGGGTGTGGTCGCGGGCGCGCTTTTCCGCCAATTCGGTGTCACGCTCCTCGAGCGCTTCGATGATCGCCAGATGCTCGGGCAGGGATACCGCAATGCGGTCGGTTCGCCCGATCGTCAGCTGCCGGTAGCCGCGGACGTGCAGCAGGATATCGTTGGTCATATCGATCAGGACCGGCAACTCGCTGAGCGAGATCAGCGCCTGGTGAAATGCGATGTTGGCCTTGGAATATTCCTCGACGTGATCCTGCGGCAGGCGATCCTTGTTGAAATTCTTGAAGAAGTCGCGCAGCGCGGAAATGTCTTTCTTGCGCGCGGTGGTCGTGATCAGCCGCGCAGCCATGCTCTCCAGCGCCGCCCAGGCCCGGATCATGTCGACAATCTCGCTCTTGGTGCGGCGCACGACGACAATGCCGCGGCGTGGCACGGTCCTGACGAAACCGTCCTGCTCCAGCATCGCGATCGCTTCGCGGATCGGGGTGCGGCTGACGCCGAGGCGCTCCGACAGCGCGCGTTCGTCGAGCATGATCGGTTCCGGTGTCGCGTAGATGTCCATCTTGAGGATGGCTTCCTTCAAGGCTTCATAGGCCTTGTTCTTGAAGCTGGTCTCCGGGGCAATTCGGACAATTGCAATTTCTGCCTCGGGCATGATGGGCTGCGCCTTGGTTTGTTTCCGCAGGGGCACGACTGATCTCCTCCAAGGGGAGACGTCTTTTACCAGATCAATATCGGTTTATGTTTGGCATACCAAATGCCAGAATGTCAAGTTACCCATGTTTTCAGCACTTCCGTCCGGTGCCGCGCCTTGACAACTTCGCTTCTGGCATACCAAATGCCATCACGAAGCAGCCAGCGGTCGCAAACAACGTTGCGGCGGACGCGGTCCCGCGTTCTGCCATCGCCGGGAACACCGATTGAACGCGCGCGAAGGCCATCGCGGTCTGATGCCGTGTGGGCATCGCCGCGAATTAAAAAATAGACGCCAAGGAGGAAGCCAATGTCGAATTCCAAAGATGCGGTCCGCAAAATACTCGATCTGGTCAAGGCGGACAAACGCACCAGTCTGACGGCGCCGGAAGGCAAACTGGTATGCGACGCCTACGGCATTCCGGTTCCGAAGGAGGGTGTGGCCAAATCCGCGGCCGAAGCGGCCAAGATCGCGACCGACATGGGCTTCCCGGTGGTGATGAAGATCGTCTCGCCGGATATCCTTCACAAGACCGAAGCCGGCGGCGTCATGGTGGGGGTGAAGAGCGCCACTGACGTCGAAAAGAATTACGCGACCATTCTGGCCAACGCCAAGAAATACAAATCCGACGCCAAGATCGAAGGCATTCAGGTCCAGCAGATGCTGCTGGGCGGACAGGAAGTCATCGTCGGCGCGGTCACCGACGGATCGTTCGGCAAGCTGGTGGCCTTCGGCCTCGGCGGCGTGCTGGTCGAGGTTTTGAAAGACATCACCTTCCGGCTCGCGCCGGCGACCAAGCAGGACGCGCTGTCGATGCTGGACGGCATCCAGGCCCACGAGATGCTCAAAGGCGTCCGCGGCAGCGATCCGGCCAACCGCGATGCGATCGCCGATATCATCGTCAACGTCTCGAAGCTGATCACCGATTTCCCCGAGATCGCCGAGATGGATCTCAACCCGGTGTTCGCGACCAAGGACCAACGCGATCGCCGCCGACGTGCGCATTGTCGTCGATTTCGCGCCGAAGCCGCCGCGTCCGCGTCCCAACCATGACGACATCGTGCGCCAGATGAACCGGATCATGAAGCCGAAGTCGGTTGCGGTCATCGGCGCCTCCGCCGAGAACGGCAAGATCGGCAACTCCGTGATGAAGAATCTCATCAACGGCGGCTACAAGGGCGAGATCTATCCGATCCATCCGAAGGCCGATGAGATCATGGGCAAGAAGGTCTACAAGTCGGTCAAGGATGTCCCCGGCGAGATCGATATCGCGGTGTTCGCGATACCGGCAAGTCTCGTTGCATCGGCGCGCTGATCGAGTGCGGCGAGAAGAAAGTGGTCGGCGCAATCCTGATTCCCTCGGGCTACGCCGAAACCGGCAACGTCAAGGGCCAGGAGGAAATCCAGGCGATCGGCCAGAAATACGGCATCCGCCTGATGGGGCCGAACATCTACGGCTTCTATTATACCCCCGCCAATCTGTGCGCGACGTTCTGCACCGCCTATGACGTCAAGGGCGCGAGCTGCGCTGTCGTCGCAATCCGGCGGCATCGGCATGGCGATCATCGGCTTTTCGCGCTCCGCCAAGATGGGCGTCTCCGCGATCGTCGGCCTCGGCAACAAGTCCGACATCGACGAGGACGATCTGTTGACGTTCTTCGAGCAGGACGACAATACCAAGATCATCGCGCAGCATTGCGAGGACCTGAAGGACGGCCGGGCGTTTGCGGAGGTGGCAAAACGCGTCTCGAAGAAGAAGCCGATCGTGGTGCTGAAGGCCGGCCGCACCTCGGCCGGCGCCAAGGCCGCGAGTTCGCACACCGGGGCGCTCGCCGGCAACGACAAGATCTACGAGGACGTGTTCGACCAGTCCGGCGTGATCCGCGCGCGATCGCTGCGGGACATGCTGGATTTTGCCCGCGGCATTCCGATCCTGCCGACGCCGAAGGGCGAGAACGTCGTCATCATCACAGGCGCGGGCGGTTCCGGCGTGCTGCTGTCGGATGCCTGCATTGACAACAAGCTTTCCTTGATGACGATCCCGCCCGATCTCGATGCGGCGTTCCGCAAATTCATCCCGCCGTTCGGGGCTGCGGGCAATCCGGTCGATATCACCGGCGGCGAGCCGCCGATCACCTACGTCAACACCGTGAAACTCGGGCTCGAAGACCCGCGCATTCACGCGCTGATCCTCGGCTACTGGCACACCATCGTGACGCCGCCGATGGTGTTCGCAAAGAACATGGTCGAAGTGAAGAACGCTATGAAGGCCAAAGGCATCGAAAAGCCGATCGTGGCCTCGCTTGCCGGCGATATCGAGGTCGAGGAGGCTGCCGACTATCTCTACCAGAACGGCATTGTGGCCTACGCCTACTCGACCGAGATTCCGGTCGCGGTGTTGGGGGCCAAGTACAAGTGGGCACGCGGCGCGGGCCTGCTGTAGAACGGCAACCACCGGATTGGAAAATGCCGCCCCGGTTCGGGCGGCATTTTTGTGTCGCGCTTTCCCGCCGATAGCCGCGGTAAAGCCGATGTATCGGGGCATTTCGCATCTGTGCTAACAACGGAGGGGCACGAGGTCCTGCATATATCTGCGCAGCAGGCGCAAATGACCCAGGAGAATGTCCGTGATCGAATCCAGCCCCAGCCGCACGGCTCTTTCTGCATCGCTCATGAGAGCTGTGCATTCGCGCCGCGACCCGTCTCCCCTGCTGGACGATCCATGGGGCGACCGGCTGGTGCCAGAATCCGAGCGGGACAGGTTTGGTCAAAGGATTTTGGCGAGAATGGATTCAGACGCGCGCGCTGCCGCCCTGCGAGCGCCCGGCTCGATATTGGACGATTTCTTGCTGGCCAATGTCGCCTACCCGGGCGTTGTCATTCGATCACGCTACACGGAGGATGCGCTAAGGGATGCAACGAAAAGAGGCGTCAGCCAGTACGTGTTGATAGGTGCCGGCCTGGACAGCTTTGCGCTCCGCCGCCCATCTTTTTCCGAGACCCTCGAAATCTTTGAAATTGACCATCCGGCGACGCAGGCCTTCAAGATTCAGCGTATCAAGGATTGCGGTATTTTGCTTCCTCCGTCTGTGCATTTCGTCTCTGCTGACATTGCGAACGAAGATCTTGCAGCCGCTCTGGCGCGATCTTCGTTTCGCAAGGACGAGCCGGCATTCTTCTCGTGGCTTGGCGTCACGGTGTACCTTACGCGAGAGGCCAATCTCGCAACGCTGCGCGCGGTCGCCAACGTTGGTGCTCCCGGAAGCGAACTGGTTTTCACATATGTTGATCAAATCGAGTTCGTCTCGGGTGGATCGCGGTCGCTGGGCGACGCAAATGCCCATGCCGTGGCGATGATGGGGGAGCCCTATCTATCCGGGTTCAATCCGAAGGAGATTGCGAACGATCTGGCGCATGTCGGCCTCGAGTTGGTCGAAGACCTCGATGGACAGAAAATGTCTGAACGTTACGGGAGAATTGGGACGAATGCCCTGAAACCTGCCAACAGCCTGCACATCGCGCTAGCCCGCGTTCACTCTACGAGACCCGGCTGACTTTTCTTCGAATCGTCAAATCGCCACGGGTTTTGCTGCATGGTGCCTCAAAGCGCTTCCCGCACGCCGAGGCCAAGCATGAAGCGTTCCCTGATCTGCACGGGATCACGCCGGGTCGTTCCCACCCCCGGTTTGTCGTCGATGCGCACCCCGATCAGCGTCGGGCCCGCCGCTGTCAGGGACTGATCGACCAGCCGCTCGAAATCCTCCTCGTCGGCCGCCCAGGCACTTCTGGCAAGGCCGCAGCCGATGGCGATAGCCACGATATCGGATACCGCGGCGGCCGGGGTCGGTTGCGCGCCGGTGATCTGGTAGACGCCATTGTCCATCACGATCATGCAGAGGTTGTTCGGCTTGAGCGTCGCGATGGTCGACAGGCAGCCCATTTGCATCAACAGCGAGCCGTCGCCCTCGAGCGCGAAAACGCGGCGCTTCGGCTGCGCCAGGGCAACACCGAGCGCGATCGGGAAGGCAAGGCCCATGCTGCCGAGCATATAAAAGTTCTGCGGGCGGTGGCCGGCGGCCCACAGGTCGAAATTGGTATTGCCGATGCCGCCGACCACGGCTTCCTCGTTCTTCAGCTTCGCGACCAGCCGCGAGGTCAGATCGAACCGGTTCATCACCTTGGTGTTGCGGGCAGGGGTGTTGGTTGACGTGCTCATGGCCTGGCTCACTTGTCGAACACTTTGCCGCCGGTCAACAGCGGTGACAGGATCAGCGCCACCGGCGCCTGCGTGGTGATGGCCTGCTTGATCGATCGATCGACGATGAACTCGAATTCGTCGAGCCGGGTGCAGGTGTGGTGCTCCATCGCCAGCGAGTTCGAGTACCGGTCGCATGGTGCGGCAAACCAGCGACTGCCCGTAATTGAATTCGCCAAGCGTGCCGCGTTCCGACACGAACATGATCAATGGGATCTGATAGGGGATCGCCAGCGACGCCAGCACGTTGGCCAGCGTCGCGAAGCCGGAGGTCTGCATCAGCACGGCGCCCTTCATGCCGCCCATCCAGGCGCCGGAGACGATGCCGACGGCTTCTTCCTCGCGCGCGGTCGGGAAGGTCAGGAAGAACGGGTCGGCGTGAATATTCCTGATCAGCGTCGTCAGCACGCGGTCGGGAACATAGGGCACCAGGCGGATGTCGTTGCGCTTGAGCGCTTGCAGCACCACCTCGTGCCATGTCTTCTCGGAAGAAGACTTCCCGGAAGAAGGCTTCCCGGAAGAAGGCTTCTGATGAGAAGGCTTCCCATCAGAGGACTTCTCATAAGAAGATTTGGACGAGGTTTGTTCCCCGGCAGCCGCCATCGAATTCTCCCTTGCTTCGCGACGATTTTTCGTTCGCGATATAATCGCGGCCGTCCTGTCAGCGCGCCGAAACTTGACGCGATCTCCGGGATTGTCAACATACCCTGACGGTCACGCTGATCTGCTGCGGATGGCCATGCCATTCGTGGGCGGTGTGCGATAAAGAAGCAGCGAAAAGATCGGGAGGGATGTCATGGGCAGGTGGTTTCGGATGGCTGCCGCAGCGCTGGCGCTGTTCACCGCGGGCGGCATGGCCTCCGCCCAGTCGCCGTTTCCCTCCAAGCCCGTGCGTATTTTCGTGCCTTATGCCGCCGGGGGCGGCGTTGACATCCTCGCCCGCACGCTGGGCGATGTGGTTTCGCGGCAATGGGGCCAGGGTGTCGTGGTCGAAAACCGGCCGGGCGCGGGCGGCGTCGTCGCGTCGCAGGCGCTCGTCACCTCGGCGCCCGACGGCTACACCCTCATTGTCGTCGCCAGCAGTCACGCCACCAATCCGTTCCTGTATCCCAAGCTGCCCTACGACACCTTCAAGGATTTCACGCCGATTTCGCTGCTGGCGTCCTCTCCGAATATTCTGCTGGTGAAGGCCGACTCTGCGTTCAAGACGGTGGCCGATGTGATCGCGCAGTCACGCGCCAAGCCGGGGAGCCTGGCGTACGCCCACGCCGGCAATGGAACATCGACCGATCTGGCCGGCGAGCTTCTGAAGAATCTCGCCAAGATCGACATCAATGCGATCCCCTATAAAGGCGGCGCGCCCGCGATCAACGATCTCCTCGGCGGGCAAATTCCGATGTCGTTCAACAACGGGCCAGAATCGGTCGGCCAGCTTGCGGCCGGCACCCTCCGCGCGCTTCCGGTTACGACCGCGTCGCGGGCGTCGTTTCTGCCCGACGTGCCCAGCATGGCCGAGACCGTACCGGGCTACGACACCGAGGTGTGGTGGGGTCTGCTCGGACCGGCCGGCATGCCACGCGATCTCGTCGAGAAGCTCTCGCATGACTTCGTCGCGGCGTTGAACACCGAGCAGGTCAGGGAGCGGCTGACGAAACTCGGCGCCACGCCGATCGGCAGCTCGCCGCAAGCCTTCGATGCAAAGATTCATGTCGATTACGAGAAATGGGGGCCGATCATCAAGGCCGCCGGCATGAAGGCCGAGTGAGTCAGATGATTCCCGCCTGTCTTCCGCCGCGCGAAGTTAGCCGGCCGAAACTGTCGCCACCGCCTGATGCCGTCACCAATCCCGCAAAACTCTATGGATTTCCGAACTGAAAGTTTCCAAAGCGATGTCCGTCAACAACAAGCGTGTGTTCTACGTCAAATACCTGGCGAACGAGATTTATGCCGACATCCTGCGGGCGCGGCCCGACGTGCGGCTCGACCGGCTCGAAAACGAAAGCCCTGAGGAAATCTCGGCGCCGATCCTCTCCGCCGCGCATGCCTATCAGATCGGCGCGGCGCGCGATGAACTCGCAAGACATTTCCACGCCGACCAGGATCTGCTGCGGCGGGCGCCGAACCTGTTGATCGTCTCGAGCAATGGCGCGGGCTACGATCCCGTCGACGTCGAGGCCTGCACGGCGGCGGGCGTGCTGGTGGTCAACCAGTCCGGCGGCAATGCGCACTCCGTGGCCGAACACGCGCTAGGGATGCTGCTCACGCTGTCGAAACGCATCATCCAGGCCGACCGTGCGCTGCGGCGCGAGGCGAATGTCAACCGCAACGCCCTGATGGGCACCGAGGTGCAGGGCAAGACCATTGGCATTGTCGGGCTTGGCAATGTCGGTCGCCGCATCGCCGCGCTTTGCAGGGGCCTGCTCGGCATGAACGTGCTGGCCTACGATCCCTATCTGTCGGCAACCGAGATGGCGGAACGCGGCGGCGAAAAAGTCACGCTGGATGAACTGCTGCGCCGCTCCGATTACGTGTCGATCTCCTGTCCGCTGACCAAGGAAAGCCGCGGCATGATCGGCGCGCGCGAATTCGCAGCCATGCAGCCGCACGCCTATTTCATCACCACGGCGCGCGGCTTTATCCACGACGAGGCGGCGCTGGTCGAGGCGTTGCGCGACAAGCGCATCGCCGGCGCCGGGCTCGACGTCTGGGCCAGGGAGCCGCCGCCGCCGGACCATCCGCTGCTGCAGTTCGACAACGTGCTCGCCAGCCCGCATACGGCCGGTGTGACAAAAGAAGCGCGGGAGAACATGGGCCGGATCGCTGCGGAGCAGATGCTGGACGCGCTCGACGGCAAGCGGCCGCCGCGCATCATCAATCCCGAGGTATGGGGCGACTACGCCCGGCGCTTCGAGCGGACTTTCGGATTTTCGCCGGGATAGCGGCCAGGACGGGCGGGCCGACCAGCCAGCGCCGAATTTCCCGGAGAAGATATTGCCCGTGGCCGGCTCGATCGCGGCAATAAACCCACTGTGAATCGACAGTCGGACGATGGGCGCGTTGCTATTTTCGCCGCGCTCTCGACACGCCGCGCGCACGAGATCATCTCTGCTTCAAGCGCCGCTTTCGCGGAACACTGGTTTCGCCGGGCGCAGAAGGAATTTGCGAGATGCGACAATTGCGTTCGTTATGGCGCACCGCGCCGTCCCGGGTCCGGCGCCGTATCGCTGAGATCGTCGCCATTGCGGCCGCCAGCCTGCCGGCCGCCGGCGTCTAGCCGTTACGCCAGGGTTGCCGCCGCGGCTTGCGCGTCGGGAACCACGTCATGATCATAGAGCCGCCTGCGGAAAGCGGCGTGCGCGGTGATCTCGGCGTCTCTCACACCCAGATCGGAATAGGCGGAGTCATACCGCAACCCGTTCTCGCGCGCGCCGCGCTGGACCTGCGCCACGCGCTCACGGCGGAGCCGCTCGTAAGCGAGCAGGGCCTGGGGAGCCGTTGTGCGGTCCGCACGCGCCAGGATGGTCGCGAGCGCGATGCCGTCTTCGATCGATTGATTGGCGCCCTGTCCGAGATGCGGAAGCATTGGATGGGCGGCGTCGCCGAGCAGGCCCAGTCTTTGCCGGGTCCAGGTCGGCAGCGGCTCGCGATCATACAGCGCCCATCGAAACGTTAGCTGGACCTCCTTCAACAATTGATGGATGCGCGGATCCCAGCCCGCAAAAGCCCGCCTGAGAACGTCGGGATCTCCGGGGGCCGACCAGGATTCTTTCATCTCCTCGTCGGTCGGCACGAAGCCGACATAGTTGATCAGCTCTCCCGCGCGCACGGGAAAGGCGAGGAAGTGTCTCCCCTGGCCGAGCCACATTTGCCAGCGGTCGGACGGCCAGTCGGGAACGCGGTCATGCGCTACCAGTCCCCGGTAAGCCACGGAGCCCGAAAACACCGGCCGGGATGCGGCAAAGACGTAGGGCCGAAGCTCGGAATGGATTCCGTCCGCGGCGATGACGACGTCGCCTTCGACGCAGGCGCGGTTGGCGAACGACAACCGGGCCGCCATCTCGTCCTGCTCAAACCCGGTGCAGCGATGTCCGATATGAACCGTGCCGGCGGGCAGGGCATCGGCCAACATCTCGACGAGATCGGCGCGGTGCATTCCGAACGTCGCATTCCAACCCGAGGAGTCCGTCACCTGTACCGGCGCGATGGGTGCGCCGTCATGGCGGAAATAGCGGGAATCGGGGCCGACGCGGGCGCCCCATTTCTCCACCGCCGGTCCCAGTCCGATCCGCTGCAAATGCCGCACGCTGTTGGGGGTCAGGAACACACCGGCGCCGACCTCGCCGATCGCGGGAGCCTGTTCGTAGACCGACACCGGTATGCCCTGTGCGGCCAGCGCATTGGCCGCGAACAAGCCGCCGATCCCGCCTCCGACGACCACGACACGGGGGCGGGCCTGCGCCATCATCGCCTCCTTGTCGCTATGGCTCATTTTGGCTCACGATGGCGGAACGGCTGAAATAAGTGGAGGGGTGACGTTGTATCCTCCCACAGTCCCGGGCATTTTGCCAACCGATCGCGGTCGAGACCGCCGAGACATCGGGAGGCATCATGCGGAACGCGTACACCCGGCCTTTGGCATTGGCCGGCCAGTCCGTGGGCGCGCTCGCGCTTTGGTGCGCCTTGTCGGCGCTCTGCGCCGGTTCGGCGCGCGCGGCCGACTATCCGGATCGGCCAGTAAGGATCATCGTGCCCTTCGCTGCGGGCGGCACCGCCGACGCCATGCCGCGTCTTGTCGGAGACTGGCTGTCGCGCAAATGGGGCCAGCCGGTGGTGATCGAGAACCGCACCGGCGCCGCCGGAAACATCGGCGCCGATTTCGCCTATCACTCGGCCCCGGACGGCTACACGCTGCTTTCGTCGCCGCCGCCGCCGCTGGTGATCAATCAAAATCTCTATCCCAACCTTGGGTTTGACCCGGCCAGGTTCGAACCTGTCATCGTAATGGCGCACGTGCCGAACGCGCTGATCGTCAACCCAAGGAAACTCAAGGCGTCGAGCGTAACCGAGCTGATCGAATACCTGCGGAAGAACCCGGACAAGGCTACGGCGGCCACGCAAGGCAACGGAACGACCTCGCACCTCACAGCCGGGCTTTTCCAGGTGATGGCCAAGGTGAAGCTGCGCACGATCCCCTATCGTGGGTCGGCGCCTGCGCTTCAGGGCCTGCTCGCCGGCGACGTCGACCTGATGTTCGACAATCTCGGTGTGTCCTTGCCCCTCGTCGAGGCCGGCAGTCTCAGGCTGCTCGCGGTGGCATCAAGCCGGCGCCTGCCGTCGCTTCCCGATATGCCCACCATCGCGGAGGTGCTGCCGGGATTCGAGGCGGTTGCCTGGTATGCGATCGTTGCGCCGCCGGGAACGCCGAAAAGCATTACCGACAAGATCAATGCCGATGTGAACGAAGCCCTGCGCCAGCCCGAGTTGCAGGAGCGTCTCAAAAAATTGTCGGCGGAGACGTTTGGCGGATCCGCCGAGAAGGCCGCCAAGTATATGCGTGAAGAGGTTGAACGGTGGAGCGCCGTGATCAAGGCCGCCGATATCAAGCTCGAATAGGCGGCGCTGATCCCTGTCAAAGCGCTCCGCGGCGAACAGGCCATTCTACACAACGATATGACGCGAGTTGAGCGGGTGCCGACGAAAATAAAGTGAGGCACCATCAAAATGTCGGAGCAGCAAATGCGTAAAATTACCTTCGAGGCCGACTTCGATAGACCTATCGATTTGCAGACAATCCAAGAGGCTGATGCGAAATGGAACGGTCAAGCCATCGAAGTGACTTTCAACATCAGCATTGAAGGCAATTTGGAGCTGATGCGCACAAGCATCACCGTGAATCAAGCACGATTGTTTGCGCAGCGGTTGCAGACGGCAATCCAAGAAGCAACAACTTGATTGACAGGCTGCTAACTCCCGCTCGAAGCGTCTTATCTTAGAACCAAAGTGTGCTGCTCGTTATCCACCGACCACGATTTGAATTTGCTCAAAAAACTTTGCCCAAGGAGTATGTCACCATTCACCGGAACGATGCCCGCAACTACGTTCTCGACGGTTTTATTTCCAACTTTCAATGATCGAATACGAAACCGATGAGACGGCAATTTTGAGCCGTCCGCGAGAACATATATTTGTGCGCCCAAAAAATCTTCGGCCGTAATAGTTTTGGTCCGCATCAAGGTCGAGACAATATCGGCAGGGATACTTACATCGCCCGCGCCACTGTCAACGATGGCGGGCAACGTAATGGTGTCGTTGAAGCGGACAGAAACGACCCATGTGCCACCACCACTCGGTTCCATCCTAATCGTTTGCTGGTCGACAACCGCCCCGACAAATTTATCGGCCCATAATTCAGAAGGCAAAGTCGACCCGTTAGGCGCCAAGTAACGCCCTTGTCCGTCGGGTTTCCCGTATTGGAATTCACCGACGTACTTGTTTCCATTAGCAATCGTTAGCGTTCCTTGGCCGCTTAAAATGCCGGTCTTGAACTCACCGACGTATTTGCTCTTATTTTGAAAAGTGCGAGTGCCTATCCCGTTGGGCAAGCCGTCCGTGAACTCGCCGACGTATTTGTCTCCATTGATATACGTTTGAGTACCCCGCCCGTTGGGTTTTCCGTCACTGAATTCACCGACGTATTTCTCTCCGTTGACTCTCGTTAAAGTCCCTTGTCCACTGAAATTTCCGTCAATGAACTCACCGACATACTTAGCTCCATTGGTATACGTGTGGGTGCCGTGCCCGCTTAGTTTACCGTTTCTAAATTCACCGACGTATTTGCCGCCACTGGCGAACGTCTTGGTACCTTGACAGTTATCCCAAGAGGCCTCGGGGTTGTCATTCGGACATGGCGGCAGACGGCTCTGTCCAAAAGCAATCGTTGGCAATAGTGCGAGAATAACAAGCAAGGCCACTGTGATTTTGTAGAGATTGTGCATTGACCGAACCCGTAGTGGCATTTGCCCGCTCCTAGCCTCAAATACTAGTGGCATTGCCCGGCCCCGCATAGGGCGCTGTAATGCTGCCATGGGCACGAAGTCTCGCGAAGTTCTTTACGGCGGCCAAGTCCGGGCGGCGAAGATGAACGCCGAACGTACCCGTAAACTCGCTGTCGAAGCCGCTCGGAAATCCCAAACCTGCTTGAGGCAATGGGCGGGTTGAAGCCCAATAGGAAGTACTCCCAGCGCCTGCAAGGCCACCGCACTGAAGAGGTTTGGAAGGAGCTAATATGATGAAAAACGACGGAACAAAAAAACTTGCAATAATACTCGCCAATCACGGCTATAAAATCATACACCTATAGAGGGCATACACGCAGGTGGGTGGCCTAAGAACACGAAAGGGGAGTATGCCGATGATTCCGAGGTTATTGTGACTACACTCGATGGCGGAGATAAAATACCGTGGGCTGATTGTTCACGAATTCACGATTCTGAAATGAAAGAGATAAATAAGTCCGTGGTCAATAACATCTATTCTCTACTGTGCCTTATTGAGGAATTCAATGCTCTACCTCGGTGGATGGCTATGCCTAACAACTGGGATCAGGCGAGGCATGCTTCTTGGTATAAAATGGCTAGGAAAGAATTACTGAGGTAGCTTTCCTTCTCAGTGCTGACGGCGGTCGCGCGACGTCAACTCCCAACTCCCCAATCGCGCCCGCAAAAGGCGAGACGAGCCCCGAAGCTAGCTCGGCAATTTGCCGCACTGTGATGCACCAAAAATATGCCAACGCACTGGCGAGCAAATGCAACCAATAGCTGATTCTGCGAAGAACCCCTGCAAATCCGTGCAAGTGTATATATATCTTATCACTAATTGGATGGACAAAGAGACATAAGTGACCGCAAATAAATGGAGATTTAGCGTTGCCCCGATGATGGACTGGACCGACCGGCATTGCCGCGTCTTCCACCGTCTGATGACGCGGCGTGCGCGGCTTTACACGGAGATGCTGACGACCGGCGCCATCCTTCATGGCGATCGCCGGCGGTTGCTCGGTTTCGACCGAAGCGAACATCCCGTAGCCCTTCAACTCGGCGGCTCGGACCCGCGCGATCTCGCGACATGCGCAGGGATCGGCGAGGAATTCGGCTACGACGAGATCAATCTCAATGTCGGCTGTCCGTCGGATCGAGTGAAGGATGGCCGCTTTGGCGCCTGTCTGATGGCAGAGCCTGGGCTGGTTGCTGGAGGCGTCCATGCCATGAAGCTTGCTGTGAAGATTCCGGTCACAGTGAAGTGCCGGATCGGCATCGACGATCAGGATCCGGAACTGGCGCTGGATGAGCTGGCGCGCGGCGTCATCGCGGCCGGCGCCGACGCGCTGATCGTCCACGCCCGCAAGGCCTGGCTCAACGGATTGTCGCCGAAGCAAAATCGCGACATCCCGCCGCTCGACTATCACAGGGTATATCGGCTGAAAGCCGCGATGCCGCAGGTGCCCATCATCATCAATGGCGGCATCGCCAGTCTCGCCGAGGCGAAAGCGCATCTAGGCTTTGTCGATGGCGTCATGCTGGGGCGTGCGGCCTATCAGGAGCCATGGCGATTGCTCGGCGCCGACCCCGAACTGTTCGGCGAGGCGGCGCCGCATGCTACGATGAAGGACGTGCTCGAGGCTGTCATGCCCTATATCGAAAATGAACTTGCTGTGGGCACGCGGCTGCATTCAATGACGCGGCACTTTGTCGGCGCGTTTCACGGGGTGCCGGGCGCACGCGCTTTCCGCCGCCACCTCGCCGAGAACAGCGTCAGGCCGGGCGCCGGCGTGAATGTCTTGCGCGATGCGATGGCGCTGGTCCAGGACCGTGCGGTGGCTCCGATCGCCGCGTAACCTTCGGAATTTCAGGGATAGCCGTGCAGCATCAGCCGGTCGGCATGCACTTCCCAGCTTTCCAGCCGATCCAGAAAGCTCATGCCGAGCAAATTGGTCTTCATCTGTCCGTGCGGCACCACCAGCGCCGGCACCGAACGCTCGACGAGCTTGCCGACGGCAAGGCGATCTAGTGTGAGCCGGGCCGCCCGCGTATGTCCGCCGGCGGTCTCGACGTCGACGTCATATTCGAGCAGCTCCAGCGGCAGCCCCGCGGCCTTTGCGGTCTCATAGGTCAATACGACCGAGGTCGCGCCGGTGTCGATCACCATCGGGGCGTTGACGCCGTTGATCTTGGCCCGCAGCGCGAATTCACCGCTCTGCCCGCGCGCGATCCGCACGGCGCGCCCATGCGATGCGGCCCGTTTGCGCAGCAAGTCCGAGACGGTGTCGCTGGCGCGCGCGATCCGTTCCGGATCCTTATAGGCGACCACCGCGCCGGCAGTTGCCGCGAGCATCAGCAGGACGAGCAGAGCGCGGCTCACGGCCGGCCTCCCATGCAAATGTTCGTCAGCCGGCCTTCGAGCCCTCCGCGGGCTGAAGCAGCCCTGCGCCGGCCATGCGCGCGGCGAGCTGCGCCATCACCGCCTGCCGCTCGGCGCTTTCCATCCGGTGCCAGCGCGCGATCTCCGGAAGCGTACGTCCACAGCCGAAACAGAGGCTGGTTTCGGGGTCGATCATACAGACTGCGATACACGGCGTTTCTTTGCTCATCCTGGGATAGTGAAGCGTATTCGGTGGTTGGCGCAAGCGCTCCGGTTACAATCCGGTGCCGGCGCTCATGATCGGCTTGTGGCGGGCCCGTCGTTTCTCATCTGGTGTTGCGGTGCTGGCGGCTTCCGGCTGCAGCGGCGGCGCTTCCTCGACCATCGGAGCCAGCGCGGACATCACGCGCTCCGGCGGGAAGGTGACGATGACCTCGGTACCGGCGCGAAGCTTCGACTTCAGCGTGAACGTGCCGCCGTGCATGTCGATCAGGCTCTTGGCGATCGGCAGGCCCAGGCCCGCGCCCTGTTCCGCGGATTTGATCGAATTGGAGCCCTGACCGAAGGAGGCGAGCACGATGGGGATTTCGTCCTCGGCAATGCCGGAGCCGGTATCCTTGACGCTGAGATATTGTCCGCCTGATGCGGTCCATCCCACTTTCAGCCAGATCTCGCCGCCTTGCGGGGTGAACTTGATGGAGTTCGACAACAGATTGAGCACGATCTGGCGTGTCGCGCGCTCATCGCCCCAGATTCTCGGCATGCTCTGCTCGAATACTTCGTGGATGGTGATGCCGCGACTCGAGGCGCGCAGTTTCAGGAGGTGATGACAGTCGGCGACGACATGCACGAGCGATACGGCTTCCTCATTGAGCTCGTACCTGCCGGCTTCGATCCGCGACAGGTCCAGGATCTCATTGATGAGATTGAGCAGATGCACGCCCGAATTGTGGATATCGGCGGAATATTCCTTGTAAACCGGAACCGCGTGCGCGCCGAAAATTTCGCTTTTCATCACCTCGGAAAATCCGAGGATCGCGTTCAGCGGCGTGCGCAGCTCGTGGCTCATTTGCGCCAGAAACCGCGACTTCGCGACGTTGGCCGATTCGGCGCGGTGACGGGCCTCATCCGATATCGATTTTGCCTGCTCAAGTTCGCCGATCAGGGCATCTTTTTCGGCGCGCGCCTCCAGCGTCGCCAGCGTCGTCGAGTGCAGACGATGGGCGAGCAGCGCAAAATAGCCTTCCGCCGCCAGCGCCAGCACCGCGAGCACGTAATTGTCGAGCGCTCCGCTCAGCACGAAATTCAGGGCGATCGCCGCCGTGACCGGAGCCGTTGCCGCCAGGGCCGCGATCGGCAGGTTGGCGGCAAGCATGCTCGATACCGCGATCACCAGCAGCATCAGGAACATCATCAGCGTGTTCGAGACCACGTCGGGGCCGGCGGGATGGACCAGGATCACGGTCCAGCACAGGCCATAAAGCAGATCGAGCAGGACAAATCGCACTCGCCACTTGCGGGTTACGGTGGGCGAGAGCGGCTCGGCGAGGAACCTGGCGCAATTGCGGATGATGACGGCGTGAACGCAGAGCATGCCGCAGGTCCACGCCGCCGCCGAAACCGGCTGCACCCAGAACCCGAACAGCAGGCCGGCTGCCACCACCAGTAGCATGACGACATAGGACGCCGACATCCGGGTCTGGGCATATTGCCGGAGCAGTTCGCGGTCGAAAGCCGGGCGGGTTCCGCTGCTTGACGTTAACCGGTCGCGGGCCTCGCGCACCCGCTGCGCGGCCGCATGGCGATTACGGACCGGCGCTGTGGCTGGCGTTTCAGCCGGAAGCTGCACAACTTCAGGCTTATCGGCGGGTTTACTCATCAAACAACACAAATCCTGCCCGCCGAGAGCGCGAGCTTTTGCATTGTCTATCTCTGGCGCTAAATCATTAAGAGCTGCCTTAAAGCTCTAAAGAATCACGTTAACGGGAGGTTAAATTAACAACTTCCCGCGCCGCCGGCTCAGCGCTCCAGGCGGGCGAGCAGGCTGGACGTATCCCAGCGCTTGCCGCCCATCTTTTCGACCTCCGAATAGAACGCATCGACCAGCGCGGTGACCGGCAGGCTGGCGCCATTGCGGCGCGCTTCGGCCAGACAAATCGAGAGATCCTTGCGCATCCATTCCACCGCGAAACCGAAATCGAATTTTCCCTCGTTCATGGTCTTGTAGCGGTTTTCCATCTGCCAGGACTGGGCGGCGCCCTTCGAGATGGTGTCGATCACGGCCTGGACGTCGAGGCCGGATTTCTTCGCGAAATGAATGCCTTCCGACAGGCCTTCGACCAGTCCGGCGATGCAGATCTGATTGACCATCTTGGTCAGCTGGCCGGAGCCGGCAGTCCCAAGCCGTTTGCACATCCGCGCATAGGCCGCAATCACGGGCTCGGCGCTGGCATAGGCGGCCTCACTGCCGCCGCACATCACCGTCAGCACGCCATTCTCGGCGCCGGCCTGGCCGCCGGACACCGGCCCATCGACGAACCCGAATCCGGCTTTACCGGCGGCCGCGTCAAGTTCGCGTGCCACTTCGGCGGAAGCGGTCGTGTGATCGACAAAGGTGGCACCCTTCTTCATGCCGGCGAAGGCGCCGTCGGCGCCAAGGGTGACTGCGCGAAGGTCGTTGTCGTTACCGACGCAGCACATCACGAAATCCTGGCCCTCGGCCGCGGCCTTTGGCGTCGGGGCGGCGCGCCCGCCGAATTTTTCGGTCCACTGCTTCGCCTTCGCCGCGGTGCGGTTGTACACGGTCACCTCGTGGCCCCCCTTTTTGACGAGATGTCCTGCCATCGGGAAACCCATCACGCCGAGACCGAGAAAAGCGACTTTAGCCATGTGTGCTACCTTGGGGTTTTGCCGGCGATGTCGAACGGGCCGGGCGGTGGTCTGAGGGAGGTCGGCGGGCCGGTTCGAAGCCGAACAGGCCTGCCCCGGGGATGTGGAGGCCGCACCATAAACCCTGCGTCACGGAGGGCAACGCCTTCGTTTGGCGCGCGGGCAGGGTTTCGTGCTAGGATCGGCCTACCCAACAAATTCACAAGAAAAGGGAGATCATCGCATGGGCGTCAGCGTGGGCGTGCTCGATCATTTCAACATCCGGACCCGGAAACTGGGTGACACCGTCAGGTTCTACGAGGAGGTCCTGGGTCTGGAGAAGGGCCCTCGGCCCAACTTCGCCTTCCCGGGGGCGTGGATGTATAGCGAGGGCAAACCGGTGGTGCATCTGGTCGATATCTCCAAGACCGACGAGCCGCAAAAGCCCGATTCCGGCGTGGTCCATCACGTCGCTTTCGTCAGCCAGGGTTTCGCCGGCATGAAGCGGCGTTTGGAATCCAAAGGGTTCGAATTCGATTCCCGGCAGGTTCCGGGTGGTGACCTCTGGCAGATCTTTGTCAATGACCCGAACGGCGTGATGATCGAATTGAATTACGAGGCGGCCAAGGAGAGCACGGGATCGGCTCCCTCCGAGCGCCGGGATGACGTCGGGGCGAGGTAGCCTTTTGCGCCGGACCGTTCTACGGGTCGCATTCGAACATTGCATAGCGTTTTCGAGCGAAGTGGACTCCGCTTCGCGCAAGGAAAACGCGTCAAAACAAACAATCGAGCCCGGTGCTGATGCAATCAGAACCCATTAAGGCTCAAGGAGATGCGCCTTGAGCGTGACGCAGCAACAAGTTCTTGATTCACTTGCCAGGGTGATGTCTCCGCGTGGCGTTGCCTTGACCGATGCCGGTGTGCTGTCAGTCATCACCGTCAACGACGGCAAGGTGTTCTTCTCGATCAATGTCGATGCCGAGGAGGCGCGCGCCTGGGAAAGCGTGCGCGCGCAGGCCGAGGCTGCCGTGCGCGCCGTTCCCGGGGTCACCGTCGCCATGATCGCGCTGACCGCCGAACGAAAGCCCGGCCCGGCTACAGCTCCGCCGCCGCATCGCCATGCAGCAGGCGTAGCACCGGCGTCAGCGCATCGGCCGCCGCAAAGTCCGGTGTCGCCGATGTCGAAGCAGGCGGAAATTCCAGGTATTGCCGCCATCATCGCGGTCGCCTCCGGCAAGGGCGGCGTCGGAAAATCGACGACCGCGCTCAATCTGGCACTCGGCCTGCGCGATCTCGGCTTGCGCGTCGGCTTGCTCGATGCCGACATTTACGGGCCGTCGGTACCGCGGCTGACCGGCATTCGCGAGAAACCGCGGCTCGACGATGACAGGAAAATGATTCCGATCCAGCGCTTCGGTCTGGCGATCATGTCAATCGGTTTCCTGGTCGAGGAAGACACCGCGATGATCTGGCGCGGGCCGATGGTGATGTCGGCCATCACCCAGATGCTGCGCGACGTGGCGTGGGGCACGCTTGATATTCTCGTGGTCGATATGCCTCCCGGCACCGGGGACGCCCAACTGACGCTGGCGCAGAACGTGCCTCTCAAGGGCGCGGTCATCATTTCGACGCCGCAGGACCTCTCCCTGATCGATGCGCGGCGCGGGCTCGCCATGTTCAGGAAGGTCAATGTGCCGGTTCTCGGCATTGTCGAGAACATGAGCTATTTTCAGTGCCCGCATTGCGGCACCCGCTCGGACATCTTCGGTCACGGCGGCGCGCGGCAAGAGGCCGAGCGGCTTGGCGTACCGTTTTTGGGCGAAGTCCCGCTGCACATGTCGATTCGCGTCACGTCGGATTCGGGGATGCCGGTGGTGGACAGCGAGCCCGATGGACCGCATGCAGCGATCTACCGCGCGATCGGCGCCAAGGTCCGCGATCAGCTCCAGGGCGCAATCGCCGCGGCCTAGCGCGTTTTCAAGCGAAGCGGGGACCGGTTCGCGTCAAAACGTGTCAAACCAGGAATCTGGTGCCACGTTTCCATGCGATCGAAACGGAAAACGGAAAGGGCACCACGCCTCCCTCCGGCCATATGCGACTTTCGTTTAGGCAGTGCTGTCATGCCTTCGTCGCGTTTTCGCACGCCTGCTTCCGTGTTAAGCCCCCCGCCAGAGCGCCTTCGGTTGATGCCTGAAATCGCGTCGCTGCAAGAAATGCTCCAGGAATATGGGAAACGCCCCCAACAAGGAGTGCCTTAAATGAAGCGTCGTGATTTTTTGAAAGTTTCGGCAACCGGCGCCGCGGTGGCCGCCGTGGCCTCGCCGGCGATCGCGCAATCCTCGCCCGAGATCAAGTGGCGGATGACCTCCAGTTTCCCGAAGTCGCTCGACACGATCTACGGCGGCTCCGAATACTTCGCGAAACAGGTTGCCGAGATGACCGACAACAAGTTTCAGATTCAGGTTTTCCAGGCGGGCGAACTCGTTCCGGGATTGCAGGCGCTCGACGCGACATCCAAGAACACCGTCGAGATGTGCCATACCGTCTCCTATTATTACGTCGGCAAGGATCCGACCTTTGCGATCTATGCGTCGGTGCCGTTCGGCCTCAACGCGCGCATGCAGAATTCCTGGTGGTATCAGGGCGGCGGCATGGAAATCGGCAACGAATTCTTCAAGAAAGCCGGCAATGTGATCGCGTTCCCCTGCGGCAACACCGGCACTCAGATGGGCGGCTGGTTCCGCAAGGAGATCAAGACCGTCGCCGATCTCTCCGGACTGAAGTTTCGCATCGGCGGCATTGCCGGGCAGGTGCTGCAGAAGGTCGGCGTCATACCTCAGCAGATTGCCGGCGGCGACATCTACCCGGCGCTTGAAAAAGGTACCATCGACGGCGCTGAATGGGTCGGGCCCTATGACGACGAGAAGCTCGGCTTCCAGAAGGTCGCCAAGTACTACTACTATCCCGGTTTCTGGGAAGGCGGTCCGACGGTTCACGCCTTCGCCAATCTCGACAAGTGGAATGAGTTGCCGAAGAGCTATCAGGCTGTTGTCAGCAACGCGGCTGCGAACGCCAATAGCTGGATGGCCGCGCGCTACGACATGCAAAACCCGTCGGCGCTGAAGCGGCTGGTCGCAGGCGGCACGCAGCTTCGTCCCTTCACGAACGAAGTGCTGGAAGCCTGCCTGAAGGCGACCAACGAATTGTGGGCGGAGATTTCCGCGAAGAACGCCGACTTCAAGAAATCGATCGACTCGATGCAGGCCTATCGCTCCGACCAGTATCTGTGGTGGCAGGTTGCCGAATACACCTTCGACAGTTTCATGATCCGCTCGCGCACCCGCGGCTGATCCCACGGTTTCGGGCAAAGTGGATATCTGAGAACCAAAGCTACGCCTTAAGTAGTAGGAAACCTGAAGCCCGGCCTCCGCGGAAGGCCGGGCTTTTTGCATTGCGGCACCTCAGTTCGTCGTGGAAATCCGGGACAGGATGTTCCATGCTGGCGCCAAGCCTCGAGACGAAGGCTGGCCGACACCCCACAGGAGGAAGAAATTCATGAAACGACGAGATTTTATCAAGGTCACCGGCTTGGGCGTTGCGGGCGCCGCGACGATTGCCGCGCCGGCGATCGCGCAATCGACGCCGGAAATCAAATGGCGCATGACGGCGAGCTGGCCGAAATCGCTCGATACGCTGTACGGCGGAGCCGAGGTGCTGGCCAAGGCGATTGCCGAAGCCACCGACAACAAGTTTCAGGTACAGCTCTTCGCCGCCGGCGAAATCGTGCCGGGGCTGCAGGTGCTCGATGCCGTGCAGAACGGAACGGTCGAGATGGGCCACACGGCGTCCTACTATTATTTTGGCAAGGATCCGACCTTCACCTTCGGCACTTCAGTGCCATTTGGACCCAACCAGCGTATCAACCAGGCCTGGTATATGCTGGGCGGCGGCAAAGATCTTCTCAACGAGTTCTACAAAGGCTACAATTGTCACGCATTTCTCGCTGGCAATACCGGCTGTCAGATGGGCGGCTGGTTCCGCAAGGAAATCAACACCGTCGACGATCTGAAGGGTCTTAAATTCCGCATCGGCGGCTTTGCCGGGCGCGTGCTGCAGAAGCTTGGCGCGGTGCCGCAGCAGATTGCCGGTGGCGACATCTACCCCGCGCTCGAGAAGGGCACCATCGACGGCGCGGAATGGGTCGGTCCCTACGATGATGAGAAGCTCGGATTCTTCAAGGTCGCGCCGCATTACTACTATCCCGGCTGGTGGGAAGGCGGCCCGCTACTCCAGGCTTTCGTCAATCTCGACAAATGGAACGCGCTGCCGAAAAACTATCAAAACGTCGTCGAGCAGGCCGGTCATTATGCCAATAACTGGATGATGGCGAAGTACGATCAGGCCAATCCGGCGGCGCTGCGCCGATTGCTCGCGGGCGGCACCAAACTGCATGCCTTCTCGCCGCCGATCATGGAAGCCTCCTTCAAGGCGGCGAAGGAACTGCACAGCGAGATCGCTGCGACCAATGCGAATTTCAAGAAGGTCTACGATTCTCTGACCGCCTTCTCGAATAGCGGATATCAATGGTTCCAGGTCGCGGAAGTCGGTTTCGACAACTTCATGGCGCGTCACTCGCAGAGCTGATTGACGTCAGGCCGTTCAGGCCCGAACGCAAGAACCCCGGAGCGAGAGCTCCGGGGTTCTTTGTTTGCGAAACCGGGATTGTTATTGTTTCGCGGGCGGACCGAAATCCAGCGGCGGCGCCTCCTGCTGCGGGATATCGATTTTGATGGTGTTGGGATCGATCGTCGATGCCGCGCCCTTGTAATGCATCACCATTGCCGGGAACATGATCACCAGCAGCACCATCACCACCTGGATTACGACGAACGGCACCGCGCCCCAGTAGATCTGTCCGGTCGTGACCGCGTCCATCCGCTTGCCGGTAACGCGGTCAGTGTACGGCTCCTTCGGCGCCACCGAACGCAGATAGAACAGTGCGAACCCGAACGGCGGATGCATGAACGAGGTCTGCATGTTGACGCCGAGAATCACGCCAAACCAGAT
The DNA here is from genome assembly GCA_963801875.1 of uncultured Alphaproteobacteria bacterium. GTDB lineage: Bacteria > Pseudomonadota > Alphaproteobacteria > Rhizobiales > Xanthobacteraceae > Bradyrhizobium. The sequence continues at coordinate 88,383 of CAWDGT010000003.1, forward strand.
CAGGTCGATGCCGAGGTGTTCCGCGGCCGGCCCGAGCAGCGGGATGATGATGAACGCCAGCTCGAAGAAATCGAGGAAGAAGGCGAGCACGAAGACAAAGGCGTTGACGAAAATCAGGAAGCCGACCTGGCCGCCGGGCAGAGAGGTCAGCATGTTTTCGACCCAGACGTGACCGTTGACGCCGTAGAACGTCAGCGAGAACACGCGCGCCCCAACCAGGATGAAGACCACGAAGGCCGACAGCTTCGCGGTCGATTCGGTGGCCTGACGGATCAGATCCCAGCTTAACCTTCGCTTGGCGGCACCGAGAATGATGGCGCCCGTGGCGCCCATCGCCCCGCCTTCGGTCGGCGTCGCGATACCGATGAAGATCGTGCCCAGCACCAGGAAGATCAGGAACAGCGGCGGCACCATCACGAAAGTGGTCTGCTGCGCCATCGCGGACAGAAACCGGAAGCCTGTAAGCTTGTCGATGATCCAGTTGAGAACCGCGACGAAGAACGCGAACAGGATGCCGAAGAACATGCTGAGCACGACGAAATCGGCGCCGTGCGTCTCCGAGTTCCGCATCATGAACCATCCGAAGAAGCAGCTGGCGATGAAAAGCACCAACAGCGACCACAATCCACGGCTGCCATCGGCTTCGCGAAAGCCGATCGCCTCCGGCGGCAGGCCCGGGGCCGCCTTGGGGAATATCAGCGTGACAAGGAACGCGTAACCGGCATAAAGGCCTGCAAGCACCAGTCCCGGAATGAAGGCCCCTTCGTACATGTCGCCGACCGATTTTCCGAGCTGGTCGGCCATTACGATCAGCACCAGCGAGGGCGGAATGATCTGCGCCAGTGTGCCGGAGGCCGCGATGATGCCGGTGGCCATGCGGCGGTCGTAGCCATAGCGCAGCATGATCGGCAACGAGATCAGGCCCATCGAAATCACCGATGCCGCCACCACGCCGGTGGTGGCGGCGAGCAACGCGCCGACAAACACGACGGCATAGGCGAGGCCGCCCCTGATAGTGCCGAACAACTGCCCGATGGTGTCGAGCAGATCCTCGGCCATGCCGGATCGTTCGAGCACCAGACCCATGAACGTGAAGAACGGAATCGCCAGCAGCGTGTCGTTGTTCATCACGCCGTAGACGCGCTCGGGGAGCGCCTGCAGGAAGTCCGGCCGGAATTCCCCGAGCTGGATGCCGACGAAGGCGTAAAACAGCCCGACCGCGCCAAGCGAGAACGCCGCCGGATAGCCCAGCAGCAGGACCACCACCAGCGACGCGAACATGAGCGGCGCCATATTGGCGATAAGAAAAGCAGCCATCTAGATTCCCCCTGCGACCGCGTCCGCGATCAGTCTTTCTTGATCGCCTCGACGAGATGCTCGATCTCGGCCTCGATGGCAGTCACCTGCGATGCGTGTGGATCCGGAATAAGTCCGCGCATTACAGCAATGCGCTTGATCAGTTCGGATATGCCTTGCACCAGCAGCAAGGTGAATCCAATGATGATCAGTGACTTGGCTGGCCATTGCGGCAAGCCCCCCGCGTTGCCCGATTGCTCGTTGATCTCGACCGAGCGCATAAAGAACGGTCCGCCCGTGATGATCATGACGATGCACAGCGGTACCAGAAAAAAGGTATGGCCGACGATATCGATCCAGTCCCGCAGCTTCTTCGGCAGCACGTTATTGACGATATCGATCCGGATATGCTCGTTGTCGAGCAGCGTCCACGAAGAGCACAGCAGGAAAACGATGCTGAACAGCACCCATTGAAGTTCGAGCCACGAATTCGAAGAGGTGTCGAAGGTTTTGCGGATGATCGCGTTCGCGGCCGAAACGACCACTGCCGCCATGATCAGCCATGCAAGGCGTCCACCTGTCCACTTCGTGAACGCGTCAATCCCGCGGCTCAATTTCAAGAGCGATTGCAACGGAGCCCCCTCCCAGTTACGCCTCTGCCGCCTTTACCGCGCCCGTCGGGCACAGCGGCTTATCCAGCCGGGCCAGCATAAGGCGGTACCACAATTCCAGCGCGCGGAGCCGCCGTCAATTGGAAGTTTGTTGATATTGAAGGGGAATATTTCCTCTCCGGAACGGCGCCGCCGAGTCTGCCGCCTCACCCGCCGGCGACGCTCATATGTCGGCTGACGCCCGGGTGGTTGCCGGCCGGTGGCGCGGACGATCGCCGCAAAGCCGCTATCGCGGCTTTTCCCGCGGCCCGAAATCCAGCGGCGGCAGTTCGCTTTGCGGGACCTCGATCCTGACCTTGTTGATGTCCTCGGCACTGATAGGCTTGTCCAACAGGACGGTGACGGTCCAGGGGAAAGCGATCACCAGCACGACCATGATCGCCTGCAATCCAACCCAGGGCAGCGCGCCCCAATAGATGTCGGAACTTTTGACCTCTTTCGGTGCGACACCCCGCAGATAAAACAGCGCAAAACCGAACGGCGGATGCATGAATGACGTCTGCATGTTCACGCACAGCATCACGCCGAACCAGATCAGGGCTGCGTCCGGGCCGACCACCGGCGCCAACACCTTCTGCGCGATCGGCGCGACCATCGGCAGGATGATGAAGGCGATCTCGAAGAAATCCAGAAAGAACGCCAGGAAGAAGATGAAGAGGTTGATGAAGATCAGGAAGCCCCAGACGCCGCCGGGCAGGGACGTCAGCATGTGTTCGAGCCACACCCCGCCCGAAACACCCAGGAACACCACCGAAAAACAGGTCGAGCCGATCAGGATGAACACAACCATGGTGGTGATTCGCATGGTCGTCTCGTAGCCCTGCTTGATCAGGCTGCGCAGTTCGGGAATGCGGACGGCCTCGAGGCATACCCAGACCACCGCGAAATAGGTGCCGGCGAACAGCAGCTTGAACAGCAGGTTTTCCGACAGGAAAATTCCGACCATGGTGCCGATGCCGCCCGCGATGATGCCGGCAATCAGGATCTTGTGGCCGATGCTGCTGAATTCCTTGTGGTGCATCGCCGCCAGCACGATCGCGCCGATCGCGCCCATGGCGCCGGCTTCGGTCGGCGTCGCGAGGCCGAGCATCATGGTCCCGAGCACGACGAAGATCAGTACGGCGGAGGGGATGATGCCGAGCAGACATTTTTTCCACAGCGGCCAGCCCGTCAGCGTGAGCGCATCGCGCGGCACCGGCGGCACGTGGTCCGGCTTGAAGATGCCGAGCAGGAAAGTGTAGCCGGCGAACAGCGCAATCTGGAACAGCGACGGTCCCCAGGCGCCGAGATACATGTCGCCGACCGACTTGCCGAGCTGGTCGGCGAGCACGATCAGCACCAGCGACGGCGGCACCAGCTGGGTGATGGTCCCCGAGGCCGCCAGCACGCCGGTGATGTAGCGCATGTTGTATCCGTAACGGATCATCACCGGCATCGAGATCAGGGCCATCGCGATCACCTGCGCGGCCACCGTTCCGGTGATGGCGCCGAGAATGAAGCCGACGATGATGACGGAATAGCCGAGACCGCCGCGGATCGGTCCGAACAGCTGGCCCATCGAATCCAGCATGTCTTCGGCGAGACCGCATCGCTCGAGAATCGCCCCCATGAAGGTGAAGAACGGGATCGCCAGCAGCAGCTCGTTGGAGAGCACGCTGCCGAACACCCGGCCCGGAATGGCCTGCAGGAAATTGAAATCGAAGAACCCGAGATGGATCGAGAGAAAGCCGAATGAAAATCCGACTGCGGCCAGTGTGAACGCAACCGGGAAGCCGATCAGCATCGCCAGAATCAGCCCGCCAAACATCAATGGCGGCATCATTTCCAGCGTGATCATTGCATCGGTCTCTCGTATTTGGCGTCGATGGTCACGAGGTCCTGCAGCGCCGCGATGCGCTTGATGACCTCGGATACGCCCTGCAACGCCAGCATGACGAAGCCGGCGGGAATCACGAACTTGATCGGCCAGCGGAGCAGGCCGCCGGCATTGTTAGACGCCTCGCCGACGACGTAGGCTTGATGGAAGAACGGCCAGGAAAGATAGGAGAGCAGCAGGCAGGCCGGGATCAGGAAGCACAGCGTGCCGATCAGATCGAGCCAAAGCTGCCCGCGCTCGGAGAGAAACAGGTAAAAGATTTCGACCCGCACATGCTCATTGCGCTTGAGCGTGTAGGACGCGCCGAACATCACCAGGATGGCGAACATGTACCATTGCAGCTCGAGCCAGCCATTGGAGCTGTAGCCGAACGCATAGCGGACCATCGCATTGCCGGCGCTGACCACGCACGCCGCCAGAACCAGGAGGTTGCAGACGTTGCCGATCTTTTCGTTGAGCAGGTCGATCCCGGCGCTAAGCGCTAGCAGAGGACGCATCGTGTTCGTCCTGCTGGCCGCTGGTGAAGCAGGCCCCTGGTTTCAACGCCTGTAACGTCGCTGCCACACGTCGAACGCGTGGCGCCATGGCTCTTCTCCCGCGGCGATCGCAACAATAGTCCCCCCACATGCGCTCCTGCCTTCTTGACGCGCCCTTTGGGCGCAGCCGCTATTAGGCGAGCAAGCATCGTGCGACCGCACCATTTCAGTGCGCCAGGGCGGCGTCAATTGGAAATGGAGCCGGCTGCGCGGGCCGACATTGTCGCAGCCGGAAAACTCAGCCGCCGGTCACGCTCATATGGCGGCTGACGCTGGGGCGGTTGTGCCGGCGGTCGATGATGAAGTCGTGGCCCTTCGGTTTCAGGCCGATGGCGCGGTCGATCGCAGCAGCGATCAAGTCGTCGTCGGCGGAAGCCCGGAGCGGTTTGCGCAAATCGGAGGCATCCTCGTGGCCGAGACAGGTATGCAGCGTCCCGGTGCAGGTGATCCGGACCCGGTTGCAGGACTCGCAGAAATTATGGGTCATCGGCGTGATGAAGCCGAGCTTGCCGCCGGTCTCGCTGACGCGAACGTAGCGCGCAGGACCGCCGGTGTCGTCGTCGAGGTCGGCCAGCGTGTATTGTTTGGCGAGGCGCGCGCGAAGCAGCGACAGCGGCACGTACTGGTCGATGCGTCCTTCGCCGATGTCGCCCATCGGCATAACCTCGATCAGCGTCAGCGCCATGCCCTTGCCATGTGCCCATTCCATCAACGAGGGGATCTCGTCCTCGTTCAGATTCTTCAGCGCCACCGCATTGATCTTGACGGCGAGACCCGCCGACCGCGCGGCCTCGATGCCGGCCAGCACCTTGTCGAGATCGCCCCAGCGGGTAATGGCGCGGAATTTCGCCGGATCGAGCGTGTCCAGCGACACGTTGACACGACGCACCCCGCAGTCCCGCAACTCGCCGGCGAAACGCGCCAGTTGCGAGCCGTTGGTCGTCAGCGTCAGTTCGTTGAGCGCGCCGGTGCCGAGATGGCGGGAGAGCGAGCGCACCAGCGACATCACATTGCGCCGGACCAGCGGTTCGCCGCCGGTCAACCGCAACTTCCGTACGCCCTTGGCGATGAATGCCGAACAGAGCCGGTCAAGCTCTTCCAGCGTGAGCAAATCGGCCTTGGGCAGAAACGTCATGTCCTCGGACATGCAATAAAAGCAGCGCAGATCGCAGCGATCGGTGACCGATACCCGCAAATAGCGGATCGTCCGGCCAAAAGGGTCGGTCATGGGACGAGACAGTTGTTCGGCAGAACTCAACTCAGGTTCGGTCATTCAAGACGCCTTGTCACCGCGGCAGCCGCCATAGGGCATGGCGAACAAGTCCGTAGTCACAATCTATGCATGATGCAATCTGCCGGCAATGCGCAACCAGCCTGGTGCGGTGCAAGCAATCAGCGGCTGGGCGGGGCGGCCGGGTTGGGGAAGGGCGATCCCGCCGGCGCGGCGGCGGTGCCAGTGGGCGGTTTTGGCTTTTTCCGCTTCGCCACGGGTTTCGGGGCCGCCTTGGGCGGCGGTCCGGCCGGCTGAAGTTCCGCCACCACCGGATTGGGATCGAACGTCGTCGAGGCCGGGGTGGAAAAATCGCCGGGGATGTGGATTGACCTGCACCGGGATCGTCGCCGGCTGGAACTTGTTCAGCGTATAGGTGACCGAGAAACCGCTGTCAGGAGCGGCCACCGCCACGGAGCAGGGTGTCTTGCAACCAGGTCCAAGTGAGGTGTGGGCATCGGCGCCTGGGGGCACCGAGTTCGAGCTGGACCTGCAGGGTAGGCGGCGTCGGCTTGAAGGCATCGATGGAAAACGAGGAGCAGCCGGCCAGGCTAGCTCCCGCTACGGCAATCACGATGGCACCGCGCATGATCAACCCGCCACTCCAATTGCGGCAGACCGCCACAATCCCCGCCGCGACCATAGGAGCGTCAGGGCAACCGCGCAACCGGGCGGATCCGGATCGTTAATTGATGGTTAATTTCGGGGATCGATTTCTAGAATTATTATGTAAAATCAGTGTGTTATAATTGTGTTTCGTTGCAGCGTCAGGCTCTGCACCGCGGCCGGCAATTCGCGCATATGGCTGATCAGTCGGTCGGGCTTGAGATCGGCGATGGGAACTGCGGTATATCCAAATCCGACGCCGATGACCGGCACGCCGGCGCGGCGAGCTACCCCGATATCCGGACCGGCATCGCCAACCATGATCGCTGACGACAGTTGGCCGCCCGCGCGCGCGATCGTCTGCTGCAGGATGGCCGGGTCGGGCTTCGAAACGCCGAAAGTGTCTGCGCCGCAAATCGCCGCAAATCGCGAACTCAGCCCAAGCTGGTCGAGCAGGAGCTTCGACAGCCACTCCAGCTTGTTGGTACAAACCGCAAAGCGGTATCCGAGTGTCTGGAGATCATCGAGTGCGCCTTCCAGGCCCTCGAACGGACGCGAAGCGTCGGCAATATGGGCCGCATAGTAATCGATGAAGTCGCCGGTCAACCGGGTCATATCTTCGTGCGCTGCGGAGCGTCCCTCCAGTTCGAGGCCGCGCTCGATCAGCTTGCGGGCGCCCGCGCCGATCATATCGCGCGCGGACTCGAGCGGGACGGGCGGCAGGCCCTCGCGGTCGAGGACGAAGTTGAGCGCGCCGATCAGGTCGGGCGCGGTATCGACGAGCGTGCCGTCAAGATCGAATACAATGGTGTGGACTGAGGTCATCGAGATTGGCTATCGGGCGGCGTGCAATCATGCAAGTGGGAGCCTAATATTTGGCCGGAAATCCCTTCGGCCGTGCGCCATCGGTTGCGCCCGGCGGTAACGCACGGGCCGCAAAAAAGAAGAGGCAATCGTGAAAACCATATTCCACGTTGGTGATCGCGTGACCGATGGCGGCGGACTGTCGGGAACGGTAGTCTGTGTTATCGAGACGGGCGAGTTCTCTGCCGATTATAATCCAGCCGAATGGGCCTATCTGGAGACGGGCGTGATGGTGATGACGGAAGCGGCCGGCCTCATTCACTACCCGGATTCCGCAAAGCCCGCGTTTTCAAACGAACCCACTGCCTGATCGTGAGACGACAGGCATCCGTCATATTCCAGAGATAGCAGGGATAATCATGCGCGATCTTGCCGGCAAGACAGCATTCGTGACAGGCGGGGCCAGCGGCATCGGGCTTGCGCTCGGCCTGGCCTTTGCGCAAGCCGGCATGAAAGTGATGCTGGCCGATATCGAGACCGACGCGTTGGCCTCGGCCGTCAAGAGCCTGAAGAAGTTTGGGCCGGTAGACGGGGTCATTTGTGACGTCGCCGATCCCACCAGCGTCGAGCGCGCGGCCAAGGCCTCCTGGGAGGCCTTCGGAAATGTCCATGTGGTCTGCAACAACGCCGGCGTTGCCGCCGGCGGCGGCATCGACAACATCTCGCTCGACAATTGGCGATGGGTGCTCGACGTCAATCTGATGGGTGTGCTGCACGGCATCCGAACCTTCCTTCCGCACATCCGGGCGCACGGTGAGGGCGGCCACATCGTCAACACCGCGTCGATGGCCGGGATGATCAACGGCATGGGGTTCAGCCCTTACTCGGCGAGCAAGTTCGCGGTGGTCAGCATGTCGGAGGGTCTCGCGCCGCAGGTCAAGCCGTTCGGAATTGGGGTCAGCGTGCTGTGTCCGGGCTTTGTGCGCACCGGCATTGGCGAGAGCGGCCGCAACCGGCCGCAGCGCTATGGCCCGACACCGACGCTGGATCCGGCCAGCCCGGCGGCCGCTTTTGTCGCCGAAATCGCCAGGCGTCTGCAAACCGGACTCGACCCGGCGGCGGTCGCCGCGCGCGTCCTCGCCGCCATCAGGAACGACGAACTCTACGTGTTCACGCACCCGGAAATGCGTGGTGAGGTCGAGCAACGGTTTGCGACAATCCAGGCGGCGATGGACAAGGCGGCGCGCTAGCCCAAAGTACCGATAGCGCTGTCCCTCCCGGTAAAACGACGCTAGATATGCCCCCGCCGGGCATCGCGGCCGGTGGCGGCTATTGGGGCTTCGTTTAGACGTGAATATGGAAGAATTTAAACGACAAGCAGCGGCGCGCGCGCTCGAACATGTGCGCGACGGCATGAAGCTTGGCCTTGGCACCGGCTCGACCGCGAAGCACTTTGTCGAGCTTCTCGGCGCGCGGGTTCGCGCCGGGCTCCATGTCATTGGCGTGCCGACATCGGAAGCGACCCGCGCCGATGCGGCCCGATGTGGCATTCCCTTGACCACGCTCGATGACATCGACCGGCTCGATCTGACGGTCGACGGTGCCGACGAGATCGATCCATCGCTCAACGCGATCAAGGGCGGCGGCGGCGCCTTGCTGCGCGAAAAGATCGTTGCTGCGGCGTCTGATCGCATGATCGTGATCGCCGACGACTCCAAATGGGTCGAGGCGCTCGGCCGCTTTCCGTTGCCGATAGAAGTCATTCCGTTTGGTCTCGCGGCGACGCAACGTGCCATCGGCGAGGCATTTGCGGAAAGCGGCGTTTCCGGGCAAATGGTGGTCCGAAAGGGCAAGGACGGCCACGTTTTTGTCACCGATGGCGGCCACTGGATTGTCGACGCCCATCTGGGGCGAATAACCGATGCCCCGCGCCTGGCGGGATTGCTAGCCTCCATACCGGGCGTTGTCGAGCACGGATTGTTTATCGGTCTCGCCAGCATGGCTGTGCTGGCAGGCGCTCGGGGAATTCGCGTTGTTGAACGGCCGTAGCGCCGCAATCGAGGAGAATCGGAATGAAGAGTTTTGCAAGAATTTTGTCGGCCGCGGGCCTCGTGCTTGGATTGGCCCTGACCGGCGTTCCCGCCGGGGCGCAGCAGGCGCCTCCGCTGAAGCCGGCTTCGCCGGCCGCCATCGCGGCGGCCAAGGAAATCCTGGCCATGAAGAACGCCGGCGCGATGTATGCGAGCGCAGTTCCCAATATCGTCCAGAAGACCAAGGACGCGCTGTTGCAGGCCAACCTCAACTATCAAAAGGATCTCGACGAGGTGGCCGTGGTCGTCGCCCAGAAGCTTGCCGGCCGCGAGAAGGAAATCGGCGATGGGATGGCGACGGTTTACGCCAACCAGTTCTCCGAGCAGGAATTGAAGGACCTGGTCGTGTTCTACAAGTCGCCGCTCGGCCAGAAACTGCTCGCGGCGGAGCCGAGGGCCATTCAATTCAGCATGTCCTATATGAACCAGTGGGCGCAGACTTTCGCCGAAACGGTCAATGGCGAATTCCGCGCCGAGATGCGCAAGCGCGGCAAGCAAATCTGAAGTAGCGCAGAATTCTGATTTATACCGGGGCTGCGATGGCTGAGTTCGACGTCGATCTGTTCGTGATCGGAGGAGGTTCGGGCGGGGTGCGCGCTGCCCGGATCGCCGCCGGCCACGGCGCGCGCGTCGTGATTGCCGAAGAATACCGGATGGGCGGCACCTGCGTGATCCGCGGCTGCGTGCCGAAGAAGCTCCTGGTTTATGGCTCTCACATCCGCCACGAGATCGAGGACGCCGCGGGCTTCGGCTGGACCATTGCTTCGGCGACGTTCGATTGGCCCACCCTGATCGCCAACAAGGACAGGGAGATCGCGCGGCTCGAGGCGGCCTACACCTCCAATGTGGAAAAATCCGGCGCCCGCGTCGTCAAGACGCGCGCGGTGTTCGAGGACGCGCATACGCTCAGGCTTGCGACGGGCGAGGCCGTGAAGGCAAAATATGTGCTGATCGCGACCGGCGGGGCGCCAAATCACGGGCCTGCCATACCCGGCATCGAGCATGTCATCTCCTCAAACGAAGCGTTTCATCTGAACGCGCTGCCAAAGCGAATCGTAATCCAGGGCGGCGGTTATATCGCGCTGGAATTTGCCTGTATCTTCGCCGGCTTCGGCTCCGACGTGACCTTGATCTATCGTGGCGAAAACATTCTGCGCGGCTTCGACGACGACGTCCGTACCCATGTGCGCGCCGAGATGGAAAAGCAAGGCATCACCATTCTAACCGGCTGCACCGTCAACAAGGTCGACGGGCACGGCAGGGAATTCACCACCCACCTGTCCAACGGATCGAGCGTTGCTTCCGATCAGGTGATGTTCGCGATCGGACGGCATCCCAACGTCGCCAACCTCGGCCTGGAGAAAGCCGGCGTCGCCATCAATCCGGGCAATGGCGGCATCGCCGTCGACGGCTTCTCCCGCACCTCGGTGCCGAATATCTACGCGATCGGCGACGTCACCCATCGCCTCAACCTGACGCCGGTCGCGATCCGCGAGGGTCATGCGTTTGCGGATACGGTGTTTGGCAAGCGCACGGTTCAGGTCGACCATGCCGACATTCCGACCGCCGTATTCTCCCAACCCGAGGTCGGCACGGTGGGACTGACGGAAGAAAAGGCGCGCGCGCTGTTCAGTAACGTCGATATCTACAAGGCCAATTTCAAGCCGATGAAGGCAACGATGTCAGGCCGTGACACCCGGGTCCTGATGAAGCTCGTTGTCGACGCCACGACCGACCGCGTCGTCGGCTGCCATATCGTCGGCGACGGCGCCGCCGAAATGGCGCAGGTGCTTGGCATCGCCGTCAAGATGAAAGCGACCAAGGCCGATTTCGACGCGACAATGGCCTTGCATCCGACCGCGGCCGAAGAACTCGTTACCATGCGGACCCCGACAGCGCGTCATGTGCGGGAAGCCGCGGAGTAGCGTTTTCGAGCGCGGCCCGTACGAAGAGGGCAGGAAAGTAGCGCGGCTCACTCGTCAGGTATAAGATTGACGGCTATCAGCACAACGGAGGTTCGACATGCGTTGGGTCAACATGGCCGTGATAGCTATTTTCGTCGTCGCGACGCTGATTTTTGCCGTTCAGAATTTTCAAAGCGTTACGGTTTCTTTCCTCAATTTCAGGATCAGCGCGCCGCATGCGCTTGTGATTGCGATCGTCTATCTGCTCGGCATGGTCACCGGAGGCGGCGTATGGGCATTGATGCGCCGTGCATTCGAAGGGGCGCGGTCAACATAGGCCAACGATGAGGAATTCCCGCCGGTTTGGCCGGTTGCCCTATATGGCGAGACGAATGACGAAACTTATCGCATGACGGATGAACAATTGAAGACGGTTCGAGATTTTGAACATGCGGGGTGGCAAGCAATCGCTTCGCAATATGAATCCCTGTTCGCGGGGGCTACGAAACATTACGTTGACTCATTGTTGAAGATCGCCGGGGCATCATCCGGCGTCCGTCTGCTCGACGTTGCCTGCGGACCGGGCTTTGCGGCGGCCAAGGCCAGGAAGATGGGCGCAGTTGCGGTAGGCGTTGATTTTTCGTCGGCGATGATTGCGGTGGCGAAGTCGGGGCATGCAGGCATCGATTTCATTGTGGCGGATGCAACGGCTTTGCCGTTTGAGGAATCTTCCTTCGACGCGATAATTGCGAATTTCGGCGTTCACCACTTTGAAAACCCCGCACATGCGTTGAAGGAGTTTTATCGAGTTCTCAGGCCTCCCGGTCGTCTGGCCTTTACGATTTGGGCAGATCCTCGGGAAAATCCGGCCTGGCGCCTGATCATTGATGCCGTCACCGCACACGGGACCTTCGATGTACCGATGCCCGCAGGCAACGACACGCGCAACAACATCGAAGACTTTATTGAGTTGACACACGCCGCCGGGTTTTCGGGTGTCCGCGCAGAGCCACTTGAAAAGCCATGGCGGATGCCAGCTGGTACCGATCTCGTTTCGTTATTTGAAAATTCAACCGTCCGAATGGCTTCCTTGCTAAAAGGCCAGAATCTCAAGGCGCTTTCGGCTATTCGTCAGCATGTAGCCCGGGCGATAGAGGCTCATTTGTCTGACGGTCAGATCCAACTGAGCACAAACGCCTATGTTGTTATTGCATCCAGGGACTAATCCCGGGCAGTTGTCGTTTTCTGCCCCGCTCTGACGATGCCCGCTGATCGGGGTGGACCGGAAGCGACCGGCGTTTGACTAAAATGACGCGATTGGCCCTTCGCCGTCATGGAGTGTTTCGATGCGATGCTTGCATCGGCGCGATTGTCCTTGCAGGGACGCCAAGACGCCCGGATACTGGCGCGAGTTTGGACATCATTGGCGATCACGGTTCAGCGTGCCGCGATCAGAGGGAGCGTTGTGGGCAAATCTTCGGTTATTTTCGCACTCGGATCGGTCGTTATTCTGTCATCGGTGGGCGCCGCGCAAGCCGCTGAACTTCAGATCATCGCGGGCGGCGGCATCGCTGCTCCCTTAAACGAGATCGCCGGCCAGTTCGAGCGCGCTTCAGGCCATAAGATCGTTATTCGTTACGGCACGACCCCGGAATTGATCAAGATGGCGACGAGCGGTGCTCCCTTCGATCTTGGTGTCGTGCCTTAGGATGTCTGGAAAGACCCCGCTGTGCGGGCGCAGGTCGCGCCAAGACCGACGCCCGACGTCGCCCGGGTGGGTATCGGCGTCGCGGTCCGCAAGGGTATGCATCAACCCGACATTAGCACGCCGCAAGCACTCAAGCAGGCGCTGCTCAATGCGCAGTCGATCGCCTCGATACCGGCGAGCGCCACCGGCACCCAGCTGTCTGCCATATACGAGCGTCTTGGTATCACAGAGGAGATGAAAGCCAGGACCAGAGCGCAGCCGGCGCCCAGGCAGATTATCGAGGCGGTTGCCAACGGCGATGCCGAGCTCGCTGTGTTCCTGCTTAACGTGCTGATCGATCCCCGCTTGGACGTAGTTGGGGCATTCCCTGCCGAAGTACAAAGAGAGGTGGTCTACGCAGTAGGTGTGGCCGCAAACAGCAAAGAACCGGAAGCGGCCAAGGCGTTTGTGACCTATCTAATGTCCCAGGCGGCCATCGCGATGATCAAGGCCAAAGGCATGAACCTTGGCTAACGCGGTGGCGAAAGAATCCGCTTTCGCGAGATTTTCCGCATCATTCGATTTTCGACTTTTCAACAATATCGGGACCAGCCGGCCTCCCGCGATGTCCCAACTCGTTCGGTCGAGCAGCGCGGACTCCCTTAAAATTTGAGGCGTATTACTAACCCGGTTTGCACGGCTGCTCGATACGATGCCCAGTCAGGATAAGAGGATTCACCATGTACGACCATCTTGAAGATCACGGCTTGCCGCTCGTTCAACTCAAAGAACAGCGTCGGGATCTGGTTGTCGCACTGAGGGGACGGACGGGTCCCTTGTCGAAGCAGCAGATCTCGGAAATCGCGGCAATTCAGCAAGCCATTGCTGCCGTTGAGGCTGTCATGGTCGACCTGGATGCCGAATTCGAGACCGTCCTGAAAGAGCAAAAAAAGCGCAGCTGGCGTTTGCTGGGGGGCATCCGTGCGATGCCTGCCAACAGCTGAGCGAAACCCGCCCGCGCTCGAACGCTGCCCCGAAATCAACAAGTCCCGTCAGCACGGCTGCATCCGCAGGGGCAATTTGCTTCAACGCAGACGGTTAATCGGCAAGGCATCAGGATATGTTGGAAACCAGTGCTGGAGAGAACCTTCAACCGGTAACGCGGGCCAAGATGGGACTTGCTGCAGCCTTCGAAGCTATCGGCTTGAATTTCATAGAGCTAAATCCCATCGTTCATAACGCTCTTCTCAAGGAAGCGTTGGCGACGAGCACGGACCAGGCAATGGCCAAGTTTTGCGAAACCTTGAGCGCAATCGAAGGATCGGGCGTCAGTCACGACGGGAAAACGAACGTCCTTCGAGAGTTTTATGGCTACCGAGCAAGGCAATTCTCGGATTAAGCCGCTAGACAACCCTTATCAGTTGCTTCGTTAAGCCGCTCCCAGCCCTCGGCATTTGGCCATTCCAGCGCTTCCACAAAGTTGCCTTTTACCGCCATGCTGCAGTGCGACGCTCGAACTGGTGGGGCGTCGGCCTTGATGCCGTGGACGGCTCCTCCACCGGTGGTTGAGTGCCATGAGTGGGAGTGCTGTTAGGGCGCCTCGGAATAAATCCATTGTCGAAGGGTTAACCGGTCGGGTGGGCAATGCCCGCCTGTATTGGAATTCATTCCGTGGGGGACATTATGCAAAACGAAGCTCTGAGGCCGCGCCAATGATTGCTGGAATCATGATCGGGTTGTTCGCCGGCGCACCCTTCGGATTTCTGATCGCGGCGATCTTCGCGACAGGCAGGTCAGCAGAAGCTGAAACTAAGGCTAGGTGGCGTTTTCGGTTGGAGTGCGTAATGGATCCGCGTTTTGTTCTGTCCGCGCTGATCGGTGTTTTTTGCGTCGTTGTTATCTTTGCAACGGTCACAACCGTCGGGCAAATCTCACATCAACAAGATGCGACGATCTCGCGAACACGATGACCGACTGCCAAAGCGGCGCTTTTGACCCGGAGCAGACAAAACTCCCTCTGTTCCTGATTTCTCAGCCGCGATAATCTTGGACGACGCGAGCTCTAGGTTGCAGCATGAAGCGGCGGGACCTCCTTGGACTTTTCTTGTACTCGGCCGCTGTTTGGCCGCTTGCCGCGCGCGCACAGCAGGTTGAGAGAGCGCGGCGTATCGGCATTCTGATGAATCGAGCTGCGAATAGCCAAGAAGCAAAAGACCGACTTGCTGCCGTAATCAATGGCCTTCGGGGACTGGGCTGGGATCTCGAACGTGATCTGAAAATCGAGATTCGTTATACCGAGGACGACCGCAACCTTAGTCGGAAGTACGCAGCGGAATTGATTTCTGTTGCGCCGAGTGTGATCCTGGCCAGCGGAACATTGAACGCAACGGCCTTGCAAAATGCCGCGTACGCGTCACCGGTTGTGTTTGCCGCCGTCGCCGATCCTATTGGAGCAGGCATTGTCGATAGTCTCGCTCGGCCGGGAGGGAATGTAACCGGCTTCATGCTCTTTGAATACAATCTCAGCGCCAAATGGCTTGAAATCCTCAAACAAATACTACCAACCGTGAAAAGAGTTGGCGTCGTTAGAAACGCAGGTAATCCGGCAGGGATTGCGTTTTTCAGCGCTCTCGAGAGTGCGGCTCACTCAATCAGTGCTGACGCAATCTCGATCAATGTTCGTAGTCCCGACGAAGTCGAGCGACTGATCGCGGACTTCGCGCGATTGCCCAACAGTGGGCTCGTCGTGACCCAGACCGCATCGTCGTACCGCAACGTGATTATCGCAGGTGCGGCTCGCCACAAGTTACCTGCTGTGTACGGTCTGCGATATGATGTTGCGGCCGGCGGCCTTATTTCGTACGGACCCGATATTGTTGACCAGTTTCGCCAAGCAGCTACCTATATTGATCGCGTCTTGAAAGGTGAGAATCCTGCTGAGCTGCCCGTTCAAGCGCCAACCAAATTCCAGCTCGTCATAAATCTAAGAACCGCAAAGGGTCTCGGCCTTTCGGTGCCGCAAACGCTCCTCGCCAGCGCCGACGAGGTCATCGAGTGAGGCTCGTGACTTCCGAGTTTGGCAGCACTAAGCGGACACGCGCAGCAGCGAATGTCTGTTATGGATGGTAAAGCAACCAGGGCCTGACCCGGGTACCTGCCTACTCCGCCGCCTGAATCCATTCCGCAGCACCTCGCCACAGCGTGTCGCGATGCTCGGGGCGGAAGAAGCCGAAATGGCCGATTTTGCTCACTCCCGCATCGGCGGGCGTGATGGTCAGGATTTCCGGCTCGATCGAGGTAAATCCCATGCACAGCAGTCCGACCGCCGGCCGTGTCGCCCAGGGATCGTCGGAAAGGCACAGCGCGCGCATCGCCCCGCGGTAGTTCGCAAAATTCGTCAAGCCGGGAAGGTTGGGGTCGTCGAACAAATAGCGTTTGCTCATGACCCAGCGGACCCATTGCAAAAACACGTCCTTGGGCAAATCCTCGCCTAAACCGCTCCAGCCCGGCGCATAGCCCAGAAGTCGGGTGAGGGGGGTACCGATGAAATTCAGCATGATGTAGACGCGATAGCGCTCCGGCGAGGCCATCAGCTTCCAGTATCCAGCTTGCGCCGCGATCAGCAGCGCGCGCGAGATCTCGGTATTGTTGGGCAGAAGTCCCAGCGCCTGGCCGCCGAAGGAATGGCCGACATAGTTGAGCGGCAGGTTTTTGTAGCGCTCGCGCATCCAGGCCACCGCGGCGGTGGCATCGAGCGCGGCCCAGTCCGACATCGAGGCCTTGAAGCCGGCCAGTGATTTGGGCTGGTTGTAACCGACCACCGCCTTCTGCCGGGAATCGCCCGTGCCGCGGTAGTCATAGGTCAGCACCGCGCAGCCGCGCCGCGCCAGATAACCGGCAAACCCCCGGTAGATCTTGCGTGGCACGGCGGTCGCCGAATTGATCAGGACGGCGTGATGCCTGGTCCCGCGCGGCAAAAACAGCGATGCCCCCAGCAAATATCCGTCCACGGCGGGAAAGCTGATGTCATCGACGAAAACGTCGTCCAGCGCAGCCTCTGCCACCCCTGATTTCCCCGTCTTTCGTGAGCAAGCCCAGCAAATGTGAATTCGGTTTTTGCCGCAAGGGCTTGTCTTAAGGGGGCGGAATTCCAACTGGCGGTCGGTCCGCCGCCTGTGTATAACCCGGCCCTTCGCTACTTCCGACCCGGCTACGCCGAGGCTTCGCCGGGCTTTTTGGTTGGTCCGCCGCAGCTTTAGCGAAGGCGGATAAGTAGCGGTTTTTGCTCAGGAGTTAACGTCATGTCCGAGCGGTGGACACCCGACAGCTGGCGCGCCAAACCGGTGCTGCAGATACCCGATTATCCCGATGCCAGGGCATTGGCCGATGTCGAGGCGCAGCTTGCCACGTTTCCCCCGCTGGTTTTTGCAGGTGAGGCCCGCAACCTGAAAAAGGCGCTTGCGCGCGTTGCCGCAGGCGAGGCCTTTCTGCTTCAAGGCGGCGACTGCGCCGAGAGTTTTGCGGAGCACGGCGCCAACAACATCCGTGATTTCTTCCGCGTGCTGCTGCAGATGGCTGTCGTGCTGACCTATGCCGGCGCGGTACCGGTGGTGAAGGTCGGCCGCATCGCCGGGCAGTTCGCCAAGCCGCGCTCGCAGCCGACCGAGAAGATCGACGGCGTCGAGCTGCCGAGCTACCGCGGCGATGTCGTCAACGATATCGCGTTCACGGCGGCCGCGCGCATCCCCGATCCGCAGCGCCTGCTGATGGCGTATCGCCAGTCGGCGGCGACGCTCAACCTGCTGCGCGCATTCGCCACCGGCGGCTTCGCCAATCTCGGCAGCGTGCATCAGTGGATGCTCGGTTTCCTCAAGGATTCCCCGCAGTCACGCCGCTACAAGGAACTGGCGGACCGCATCTCGGACGCGCTGAACTTCATGCGCGCCTGCGGGCTCGATCTGGAAAGCCATCCCGAGCTGCGCGCCACCGATTTCTACACCAGCCACGAAGCGCTGCTGCTCGGCTACGAGCAGGCCTTCACCCGGGTCGATTCCACGACCGGCGACTGGTATGCGACGTCGGGCCACATGATCTGGATCGGGGATCGCACCCGCCAGCTCGATCACGGCCACGTGGAATATTTCCGCGGCATCAAGAATCCGATCGGACTGAAATGCGGTCCCTCGCTCAAGCCGGACGAGTTGTTGCGGCTGATCGACGTGCTCAATCCGGACAATGAGCCCGGACGCCTGACGCTGATCAACCGTTTCGGTTCGGACAAGATCGGCGATCATCTGCCACAGTTGATCCGCGCGGTGCAGCGCGAAGGACGTATGGTGGTCTGGTCATGCGATCCGATGCACGGCAACACCATCAGCTCGAACAGCGGCTACAAGACTCGTCCGTTCGACCGGATCCTGTCGGAGGTGAAGTCGTTCTTCACCATCCACGCGGCGGAAGGCACTCATGCCGGCGGCGTGCATCTGGAAATGACCGGCCAGGACGTGACCGAGTGCATCGGTGGCGCGCGCGCCATCACCCATGAGGATCTCAGTGATCGTTATCATACGGTCTGCGATCCCCGGCTCAACGCCGAGCAGTCGATCGACATGGCTTTCCTGATCGCGGAATTGCTCAAGCAGGAACGCGGCGGCAAGGTCAAGCCGATGCCGGCCGCGGCGGGTCTTTGAGTTGCTGAGGTTCTGGCGGGCCACGCTCAATACACGCAACGGCCTCGCCTTTGCGATCCGCTCGGAACAGGCCGTTCGCGAAGAACTCGCCGCCGTTGCGCTCGCGCTGCCGCTGGCGTGGCTGGTCGGCGCCACCACGATGCGGCGCGTCGAACTGGTCGCTGCGGTGGTGCTGGTGCTGGTCATCGAATTGCTCAACACCGCGATCGAGAAGCTTGCCGACCGACTCACGACCGACCACGATCCGCAGATCGGGCGGGTCAAGGATATGGGCTCCGCGGCGGTTGGTGTGGCGCTGGTGATGGCCGGTCTGTTCTGGCTGTTTGCCATCGCCGAACGCATGGGCGTGATCTAAAGCATGCAATTGCAGTTTGGTCGTGCGCAGGGCACCATCGCTTCATGACCGAACGTGCCGATCAATTCGCGATCACGCTGGCCCAGTTGAACCCGACGGTGGGCGATGTCGCCGGCAATGCCGGCAAAGCGCGCGCCGCGCGCGCGCAGGCACGCGCCGAAGGCGCCGATCTCGTGGTCTTGCCGGAGTTGTTCATCGCCGGCTATCCACCCGAAGACCTGGTTCTGAAGCCGGCTTTTCAGTCGGCCTGCCGCGCCGCCGTCGAGGGGCTGGCGCGCGAGACCGCCGACGGCGGCCCGGCCATGCTGATCGGCAGTCCCTGGGTCGAGGACGGCAAGCTCTACAATGCCTGCGCGCTGCTCGACGGCGGGCGCATCGCGGCCGTCAGGTTCAAGGCCAACCTGCCGAATTACGGCGTATTCGACGAAAAGCGCCTGTTCGCGCGCGGCCCTGCCGCGGGCCCGGTCACCGTGCGCGGCATCCGGGTCGGGGTGCCTATTTGCGAAGACATCTGGCTGGAAGAGTCGGAGGACTACGAAAACGTCGTCGAATGTCTCGCGGAGACCGGCGCGGAAATTCTGGTCGTGCCGAACGGCTCGCCCTATGCGCGCGACAAGAGCGATGTGCGGCTGTCGATCGCGGTGGCGCGCGTCACCGAGAGCGGGTTGCCGCTGGTCTACCTCAATCAGGTCGGCGGACAGGACGAACTCGTATTCGACGGCGCTTCGTTTGCGCTGAACGCCGATCTCTCGGTGGCGGCGCAGCTGCCGGCATTCGCGGAAAGCATCACGACGCTGCGCTGGAGCAAGACCGCGGCCGGCTGGCGCTGTACCGGGCCGATTGCATCGGTGCTCGACGGCGACAAGGGCGATTACGCCGCCTGCGTGCTGGGGCTGCGCGATTATGTCGGGAAGAACGCATTTCCCGGCGTGCTGCTCGGCGTATCCGGCGGCATCGACTCGGCTCTTTGCGCGGCGATCGCGGTCGATGCGATGGGGGCGGAGCGCGTCCGAGGCGTGATGCTGCCGTTCCGTTTTACAGCCCAGGTGTCGCTCGACGACGCGGCGAAGCTCGCGCGCGCGCTCGGCATCCGCTACGAGGTGCTGCCGATCGCGCCGGCCGTCGGCGGTTTTGAAGCTATACTGTCGGAAACATTCGCGGGGCTGCCGCGCGACATCACCGAAGAGAATCTGCAGGCGCGCACGCGCGGCACGCTGCTGATGGCGATCTCCAACAAGACAGGCGCGATGGTGGTCACCACCGGCAACAAGTCGGAAATGTCGGTGGGCTATGCCACCCTTTATGGCGACATGAACGGCGGCTTCAATCCGATCAAGGATATCTACAAGACCGAGGTGTTCCGGCTTTCGACCTTGCGCAATTCATGGAAGCCGGAGGGCGCGCTGGGTCCGTCGGGCGAAGTCATCCCGCCCGACATCATCACCCGGCCGCCGACCGCGGAGCTGCGCGAAAACCAGACCGACCAGGATTCGCTGCCGCCCTACGACATGCTCGATGCCGTCCTGGAACGACTGGTCGAGCGCGAAGAGCCGCTGGCCTCGATCGTAGCCGCCGGGTTCGACCGCGAGGTGGTGGCGCGGATCGACCGGCTGCTCAATATTGCCGAGTACAAGCGGCGGCAGGCGGCGCCCGGCGTCAAGGTCACGAGCCGGAATTTCGGGCGCGACCGCCGCTATCCCATCACCAATCGGTTTCGCGACACCGGCAAACCATTGCCCGAACCCGACGAGGCGCTGCTGTCGCGCACGAGCCGCGGATCGGGGGAAGCGTTCGAGGGATAGGACCGCAGAGCGCATTCCGCTTGGGCAGAATCATCAGGGCGTATCCCATGGCCTCCATCCCGCGATGTCCGCATTCGGTTGCTATCGGGGGGAAAGCGGACGTCGCCGGTACCGCCCACATCGGTAGCGATTGACCCGGAACGGACATGGGGCATAGCCGGACGTCGGCCCACAATTGTGCTATATGAACATTCAATTTCCCCGAACCCGGGGGTGCATCTTGAGCAGCGAGTACGTAGACCGGCGACTGGCGGCGGTGCTGGCGGCGGATGTCGCGGGCTATAGCCGACTTATGGGGGTCGACGAGGAAGGCACTCTGGCCCGGCTAAAGGCGGTCAGAAAGGCCCTTTTCGATCCCACCATTGCCTCCCATCGTGGGCGCATCGTCAAGACAACCGGTGACGGAATGTTGGTCGAGTTTGCCAGCGCCGTCGATGCGGTGCGCAGTGCAGTCGAGTTCCAGCGCAGTATGGCTGAACAGAGTGCCGCTGCGTCGCAGGATCAAAGGATCGAGTTCCGCATCGGCATCCACGTCGGTGATATCATTTTCGATGAAAACGATATCTTCGGCGACGGTGTCAATATTGCCGCTCGGCTGGAGGGTATTGCCGAACCAGGTAATGTTTGTCTGTCGGACGACGCCTATCGTCAGGTTCGGGGCAAAATCGAAATGGTCTGCGACGACCTCGGGATGCAGACCCTTAAGAACATTGCTGAACCGGTGCGAGCATGGCGCATTACACCCCGCCATCGCGGCGCGGCGGCGGCCACACCGGGTTCGTTCCCAGGCCAGGCTGCGCCGCTAGCGCTTCCCGACAAGCCGTCCATCGCCGTGTTGCCATTCCAGAACATGAGTGGCGATCCGGAACAGCAGTACTTCGCGGACGGCATCGCCGAGGACATCATCACCGAGTTGTCGCGCTACCCGGACCTGTTCGTCGTGGCGCGCAATTCCTCGTTCACCTATCGAGGAAGGACCGTGCGGATTGCGGACGTGGCGAGGGAACTCGGCGTGCGGTACGTCGTGGAAGGAAGTGTGCGGCGCGGCGGCAGCCGCGTTCGAATCACAGCGCAGCTGATCGACGCTCTCAGCGGCAAGCACCTTTGGGCGCAGCGCTATGACCGCGAACTGCAAGGCGTCTTTGCAATCCAGGACGACGTGACGAGCAGTATCGTGGCAGTGCTGCCAGCGCGGATCGAAGCTGCGGCTATTGAGGCGGCGGCCCGCAAGAAGGTCGATTCGCTGGAGGCCTACGACTACTTGTTGCGTGGGAAGTACTACCTTCACCTGTATGACGCAAAGGCGAATCGGGAAGCCGAAGCTAGCTTCGACCGGGCCATCGAACTCGATCCGCGCTTCGCTGCGGCCTACGCCTGGAAGGCCTGCACGCTCGGCCAAGCGCGAGTCCATGGATATTGCGGTTCTGCGCCGGAGCTATCGGAAATCGCGCGGTTGATTGAGGCCGCAGCGCGGCTCGACGAGAGCGATACCGAATGTCACCGCATCATGTGCCGCCTAGCCATGCTTGATGGTCTGTTCGCAAAGAGCGAATACCATTTGGAACGCGCCATGGCGCAGAATCCGAATGATCCGCGCCTCGTCGCGCAGCGCGGCATCAATCTGACCTACCTGGGTGAACCGGTGGCGGCAATACCGTGGATCGAACGCGCGATGCGTCTCGATCCGTTTTCGGCCCATCACTACTATCTCGACCTTGTGCGAGCTTTGTTCATGGCCGGACGCGCGACCGAAGCGATAGGCGTTTTGGAACCGATGGAACCGGACCGCTTCGATCACTACGTGCTGCTGGCGGCCTGCCGGTCAGCAGTCGGTGATACTCTGGCGGCGCAAGAGGCGGGGCGACGCGCCCTTGCGATGCGCCCAGCCTTTGCAATTCGGTTCCTACTTGGAAAGTTGGTTTGCTTGGAAGCAGCCTGAGGACAAGGCGCGCTTGCGCGATGCGTTGCAAAAGTCGGGTCTACCCGAATAGCCCGCCGTTTAGACCGACCATCATGCTCTGTTGTCAAAGTCGTCCGCGCCATCCATCGACGCGCCTCCTGCCCGCGCTGACGAGGTGATCGTCGAACAAGACTGGCCGTTTCCGCTGTTGGCACGAACCGGACATGGTGCAGTGGTCGCTGCATGTCCGCTTCCGAGGGTGTTGCGGAAGTCGCACTTTAGGTCCCTAAGGACCGCTTTTGACCCATCTCGGACATCTCGGTCAGCTTCGCTGGTGGGCCACATCCGGAAACGCCACTTCCGGAAAAACCCGACCTTACGTCGGGCGCGACATTACCGTAGTGTGGTTGTGACCTTTGATTTTGAGTGCAGGGGAGCAGTCATGGAAAGAACGGCGTGCTGCCACTGTGGATCACTTCGCGCAACCGTGACCGGAGAGCCCACGGCCGTGAATGCTTGTCATTGCAAGGCGTGCCAGCGTAGGACCGGTGCCATCATGCACTCGGGCGTATACTTCAAGAAGCCACAAGTTCGAATAGAAGGCCCTGAAAAAATCTATACTAGGGAGGCCCAAGAAGGGCGAAAAATGAACTTTCATTTCTGCCCGAACTGCGGCAGCTCTGTATATTGGAATGCCGACATTAGGCCCGACGAATACGGCATCGCGGTCGGCGCATTTGCTGATCCCAATTTTCCACCTCCGGCCTACTCAGTCTGGGAAGAATCCAAGCACGCTTGGGTCCACTTACCAGATGGTATCCAGCATTTTCGGCAGGGTCGCTTTTAGCCACGCCCGTTTGTGGTCCGTAGTAGCGCGGACAACGGTGCGTCATGTCGGTTCATGGCACGAAACGGACATAGTGCAACGTCTGCTGAGAAGTCCGTTATGCGCACAAAAGCGGACTGGACTAGCGGCGATGATCAATTTCGATTTACAAGTATGCAGCCGGATTGCCGATGGTGATAGCAAAGCTCACGCCCCGGGAAGCTCAACCTCTCCCCCATGAGGGTCCAAGACCTCATCATGAGGAGCGCGCTCCTGCGCGCGTCTCGAAGGATGAAGCCACCGAACTGGAAAATGCTTTAGCGGGCCGGGATAAAGGTCGGACCGACCGAACGGATCGGCTTGTTGTCCGAAGCCGCGCCAGTTGAAACGGCCGCGGGGGCTGACGCGTCCGGCGCAGGGGCGGCCGTGGCGCCCCCCTTTTTCGCAAGCGCCGGAGGGCCTTTCGCGGCCAGTGGCCGCGCCATCTTCTTTGCGCTCTCTTCGGTGACGATGATGTCGCCCTGTTGCTCGGCGGCGGCTGTATCGTCGATGCTCTTCAGCGCATCGGACCATGTCTGTCCGGCGGCCTTGCAGGCACAGGACGGATTGAACTCCTGACGGTAGCGAAACGCGTTTGGCGACGACGAATAGGGCTGACCGTTGATCGACACCGCCTGGTTCATGTCTTCGCCGGGATTGCGATAGGCGTAAAGCGTCGCCTCCGCCGCCGGGCAGAGCGCCTTGCAGGTCTTTTCGTCATCGGGAAAGCGCGCCGGAACGGTGGCGAACGAGATCGGAAAATAGGCGCCGTCGCAGGAGCGGGCGCAGACGGTGCGGAAGGTCCCGGATAGCGGGCCGAGATCGACGCCGGGGGGCGCGACGGGATTGTTATTGCCAAACAGATTGTCCAGGAAATTGCCGCCGCCGCGGGCGGCGTTGGCATATTGCGGTCCGCAATCGTTCTGGGCCAGCGCCAGCAGCACCGAGCGGCGCTGATTGTCGCGATCGGCGCCGCCGAGGCCGCCGCCGCGCAGCCGCTCGAGGCTGGTCGTGATCTGATCCAGATTGGCCCGCATCTGCTGAATCTGGTTGTTGATCGGACCGCATTGCGCCGACCGGCCCGAGAACAGCGAGAAGAAGCCGGAACTGTCGCAGCCCATGCGCTTGGCCTGCAACGTGGAACGGTCGAGTTCGCCTTGCTGCTTGGTAGCGGCATCCTGGTAGCGGCGGATTTGCTCTTCCTTGGCGGGATCCCCGCCGCCGGCGCCGAGGTCGATGGTCGCCAATTGCGCTTCCAGCCGCGGGCACATCGGATTGACCGGCGCCCCCTGTTGCTGCGGCGGCGCGCCAGGACTCATCTGCGCCCGGGCGTCGACGCAGAGCATGCCGACGCCGACAAGCGCGGCATAGGCCAAAATCCATCGGGAGAACGGCGTCATCAGCGTTTCAGGCATATCCGGCCACAGGGACTCCGCGCAGGCTGACAAACCGAAGGCGCGGCCCAGCGCCGCCGATTTGAAGTTCCCGCGCTATTTCGTAAGCTCATACCAGAAACTTCAAATCGATAAGCGGCGCCAGAGACATTGCCGGCCTCCCATAGCCGCTTCTCGGGGCAGCGTCACGTCGTTTCCGGGGCGGCGGTGTGGCCGCCGCGAGCCTGCCGCCGCGGCGGCTTCAGCGTTGACAGGTAATGGCGACATATTCGTTGCAACCGCCATGGTTGCAGTTCCCGCCGGCCTTGGGAACCGAGCCGGTGATCTCATCGGGGTCGACGCGCCGGTAGGACAAGGCCTGGGCGAAATCCCGCGACTGGCAATAGGAGCGGGCGGCGTGCGCGCCGCATTTCTCGCCTTTGGCGAGGCATTGGTCCACGCCGTAGCCGTCCGCCTGGTTGGCGATGATGAAGACATGGCTGTCGGCCCACGCAGTCGATGCCGCGGCTACGAAAACACAGGCCAAAAGTAGGGATCGCATGCTGCACCGATGAATGAGGGGGACCGCCCTCACTGCCTAGACCCAAAACGTTAAGAATGATTAACCATGGCGGGGGCGGCCCGTGTGGTGCCCCAAACCGGCTTTTCTGAGGCACTTGACGCAATCCCCCCGGCCGGCCCATGGTGGTCGGCATGAACGGTTTCCTCGCCATTTGCGGCATTTGCCGCGAGATTATGAGCTAGCGATTCGCTGGCTGAGGCCGTCTTTTCTCACATGAGATCACTGGACGCCCGGCCGCAAGGGATTGGGTATCCATGGATATGCGCCTCTACGATACGTTGACGCGGGAAAAGCGGCCCTTCGTGCCGCTCGACCCCAAAAACGTGCGCATGTATGTCTGCGGGCCGACGGTCTATGACTTCGCCCATATCGGCAACGCGCGCCCGGTGATCGTGTTCGACGTGCTGTTCCGGCTGTTGCGGCACCTCTACGGCGAAAATCACGTCACCTATGTCCGCAACATCACCGACGTCGATGACAAGATCAACGACCGCGCCGCGCGGGATTCTCCTGGCCTGCCGCTGAACGAGGCGATCCGAAAGGTCACGGAGAAGACAGCCGCCCAGTTCCACGCCGACGCGGCGGCGCTGGGTTGCCTGCCGCCGACTTTTGAGCCGCGCGCGACCGATTTCGTGCTGCCGCGCGCCGACGGCAAGACCGACATGGTGACGCTGATCCGGCAATTGATCGCGCGCGGCCATGCCTATCAAGCCGGCGGCGAGGTTCTGTTCGATACCGCGTCAATGCCGGATTACGGCGCGCTGTCAGGCCGCAAGCTCGACGAGCAGCTCGCCGGCGCGCGCGTAGCCGTCGAGGCACACAAGAAAAACCCCGCCGACTTCGTGTTGTGGAAGCAATCCTCCGGCAACGAGCCTGGTTGGGAAAGCCCGTGGGGCAGGGGACGCCCCGGCTGGCACATCGAATGCTCCGCCATGAGCGCGGCCTATCTCGGCGACGTCTTTGACATTCACGGCGGCGGCATCGACCTGATTTTTCCGCATCACGAGAACGAAATCGCGCAGTCGCGCTGCGCGCACGGCACGCCCGCAATGGCGAATTATTGGATGCACAATGAATTCGTGCAAATGGAAGACACGAAGATGTCGAAATCTCTCGGCAACTTCGTCACCATCCGGGACTTGCTGGCCGATTGGCCGGGCGAAGTACTGCGCTTCAACATGCTGAAGGCGCATTATCGTTCGCCGATGGACTGGACGTTGCGGGGGTTGGAGGAAACCGCAAAGACGCTCGACGATTGGTACTCTGTCGCTGCGGACATCAAGGGCGAGCAGCCCTCTGAAGCCGTTGTCGAGACGCTGTCGGACGACCTGAATACGCCGCAGATGATCGCCGCATTGCACGGCTTGCGGAATAAAGCGGCTTCCGGAAATGATCATGATCGCGGCCAGTTTGCCGCTTCGCTGCGGCTTTTCGGATTCCTGTCCGAGAGCGTGGTGGAATGGAATGACCGAAAGCAGCAGGCCCGCGGCGTCGATGCAAAGCAAATCGACGGTTTGATTTCGGACCGCGCCGCCGCCCGCGCCCGCAAGGACTTCAAGGAATCCGATCGTATTCGCGATGAACTCGCGGCGATGGGCGTTATCATCAAGGATTCCAAGGAAGGCACCACCTGGGAGATCGCGCGATGACGAAGCCCGACACGCCTTTTCCAAAGCACTGGCGCTATTACATCTTCATCAAGTGGGCGGTGATCATCGCCGCCGTCGTGCTGGCGCTAAAGCTGTTCGGAGCATTTTGAGAAGATGGGACAGGCGCTGCCCAAACCCGCTTTGCGGCCGTTCCTTGGCGAAGACACGCCCGTGCTGGCGGCGATCTTCGCGGCTAGCATCGAGGAACTGACCGGCGAGGATTACAGCCAGGCGCAGCAGGATGCCTGGGCCAGCGCCGCCGACGACCAGGAACAATTCGCTAAACGCCTGGGCAGCGGACTGACGCTGGTCGCCACGCTGCAGAATTCGCCGGTGGGGTTCGCCTCGCTCAGGGGGCCTGATCATATCGACATGCTCTATGTTCACCCCGGCGCGGCCGGGCAGGGCGTGGCGTCGATGCTGATCGAGGCGCTGGAAAAACTCGCCGGCGGCCGCGGCGCCAAGGCGCTCACGGTCGATGCCAGCGACAACGCCGAAGGCTTCTTCGCCGGCCGCGGTTATGTCGGCAAGCACCGCAATACCGTCACCGTCAACGGCGAGTGGCTCGCCAACACCACGATGCAGAAGACGCTGGGCGATGTTCCCGCGCCGGGAGGTCCCACATGAGCCGCGAACGCCTCTATCTGTTCGACACCACGCTGCGCGACGGCGCCCAGACCAACGGCGTCGATTTCACGCTGCATGACAAGCAGCTGATCGCGGGGATGCTCGACGAGCTCGGCATCGACTATGTCGAAGGCGGCTATCCCGGCGCCAATCCGACCGACACCGAATTCTTTGCAACCAGGCCGAAGCTCGATCACGCCCGCTTCACGGCGTTCGGCATGACGCGGCGGCCGGGCCGCTCGGCCTCCAACGATCCGGGTCTGGCGTCGCTGCTGGAGGCGAAGGCGGACGCGATCTGCTTTGTCGCGAAATCGTCGGCCTATCAGGTGCGGGTGGCGCTGGAGACCACCAACGACGAAAATCTGGCCTCGATCCGCGACAGCGTGAAGGCCGCGAAGTCGGCCGGCCGCGAGGTCATGCTCGACTGCGAGCATTTCTTCGATGGCTACAAGGAAAATCCGGAATTCGCGCTGGCCTGCGCCAGGGCGGCCTATGATGCCGGCGCGCGCTGGGTGGTGCTGTGCGACACCAATGGCGGCACCATGCCGCACGAGGTCGAGACCATCGTCACCTCGGTGACAAAACATATTCCGGGCGATCACGTCGGCATTCACGCCCATAACGACACCGAGCAGGCGGTCGCCAATTCGCTGGCTGCGGTGCGCGCCGGCGCGCGCCAGATCCAGGGCACGCTGAACGGGCTCGGCGAGCGCTGCGGCAACGCCAATCTGTGTTCGCTGATCCCGACGCTGCGGCTGAAGCGCGAATTTGCCGATCGTTTCGAGATCGGCGTGTCGCCGGACCAGATGGCGACCCTGATGAAGGTGTCGCGGACGCTCGACGACATGCTCAACCGCGCGCCGAACCGCCATGCGGCTTACGTCGGCGAAAGCGCGTTTGTGACAAAAACCGGCATTCATGCCTCCGCAGTGCTCAAGGATCCGCACACCTACGAACATGTGCTGCCCGAGTCGGTTGGCAATCATCGCAAGGTACTGGTCTCCGACCAGGCCGGCCGTTCCAACGTCATCGCCGAACTGGAACGCGCCGGCATTGCCTACGACAGGAACGACCCGAAACTGGCTCGCCTGGTCGAGGAATTGAAGGAGCGCGAGGCCGCGGGCTATGCCTATGAATCCGCCAACGCCTCGTTCGACCTGCTGGCGCGGCGCACCTTGGGCCGGGTGCCGGAATATTTCCGAGTCGAGCAATTCGACGTCAATGTCGAGCAGCGCTACAATGCCAACGGCCAGCGCGTCACGGTGGCGATGGCGGTAGTGAAGGTCGACGTCGCCGGCGAGCGGCTGATCTCGGCGGCGGAAGGCAATGGTCCGGTCAATGCGCTCGATGTGGCGCTGCGCAAGGATCTCGGCAAGTACCAGAAATACATCGAAGGCCTGAAGCTGATCGACTACCGCGTGCGTATTCTCAATGGCGGCACCGAAGCGGTGACGCGGGTGCTGATCGAAAGCGAAGACGAGGAGGGCGAACGCTGGACAACGATCGGCGTGTCGCCCAATATCATCGACGCCTCGTTCCAGGCGCTGATGGATTCGGTGATCTACAAGCTGGTGAAATCGGGCGCGCCGGCGTGACGGAGCGCCGTCATTCCGGGGCGCGTCGAAGACGCGAACCCGGAATCTCGAGATTCCCCGATGTGCAATTGCACATCGAGGTTCAACGCTGCGCGTCGCCCCGGAATGACGTTCTTAACCCCGGTGTTTCATCTCAGATGATCGATCATATCTCCGTCGGCGTCAGCGACCTCGAACGATCGGCGCGTTTCTATGAACCGGTGCTGGCGCAACTCGGACTTTCGCGCCTGGTGACGCGCGCCGGGACGATCGGCTTCGGCAAGAACTATCCCGAATTCTGGATCAATTTGCGCGCCGATATGGCGGAGGTCTCACCGGAGCGCGGCGTCCATATCTGCCTGCGCGCGAAATCGACGGAAGACGTCGAGGCCTTCCATACCGCGGCGCTGACCGCCGGCGGCCGTTCCGACGGCGCGCCGGGCCTGCGCCCGCATGATCGCGTCCGCTACTACGCGGCCTTCGTCGTCGATCCCGACGGCAATCGCATCGAGGCGGTGACGTTTCCCGGCGACGACGCGGGAACGTCGCAATCGCTCAAGCGCTAGAGCCGGCGCGCCATTTCGGGCGCCAGTTCCTCGGCGCCCTCGGGGGCGCGAGCGATGGCGGAGCGCAGCCGCGGCAGGATCTCTTCGACCCGTTCGGCCTTCAGAATATCGACCGACAGCGAGGGGCGAATGAATTCCGTTGCCCGCATGTGCGCGAGCAGCGCCAGCAGTGGCTCCCAGAAGCCGTCGATGTTGGCGAGCAGGACCGGCTTTGAGTGGCGGCCGAGCTGTTGCCAGGTCAGTTGCTCCACCAGTTCCTCCAGTGTGCCGATGCCGCCGGGCAGCGCCACGAACGCGTCGGAACGCTCGAACATCAGCCGCTTGCGTTCGTGCATGTCGGGCGTAACGATCAGTTCCTGCACTCGCGTCAGCGCGTTTTCGCGCGCGGTGAGGAAATCGGGGATGATGCCCGTCACGCTGCCGCCGTGATCGAGTGCCGATGTCGCGATCGCGCCCATCAGCCCGATCGAGCCGCCGCCATAAACAAGGCGAATACCGTTCCTGGCGAGAGTTTTTCCCAGGGCGATGGCGGCTTCGACAAAGCGGGGATTTGTGCCTGGGCCGGAGCCGCAATAGACACAGACAGTTCTGAGTTTGTTCGTCATACCGGGCATGTGGCACCGCAGCGCAAAAGCGTCAAGCCTGCCGTCTTCGCGTGAACCATTGAATCCGTCGGCAAATGCCATGGAATCGCGAAAGAAATCCGCCTGACGAGGGTGCATGCGGCGTTCAAACGCTCTATATGACGGGCAGAATGCCGATAACAGAAATCACGCGCGCGCGGTCCGGGCTCTTGATCGATGACTCATACTGATTCGTCCCTAGGGGCTGGCGAAGCTTCCAACACACCAGTCGAACAGGCGACCCTGATCGGGACGCTAGCGCATCTGTGGCCGTATATCTGGCCCGGCGACCGCGTCGATCTCAAGATGCGCGTGGTCTGGTCGGTGGTGCTGCTGCTGGCCGCCAAGCTGGCGACGTTGTCGGTGCCGTTCACGTTCAAATGGGCGATCGACGCGCTCACCGGCGCCGATACCGCTCCGGTGCAATCCTCGAACTGGCCGCTGTGGCTGATCGCCTCGCCGCTGATCATGACCCTGAGCTACGGCGCCGTGCGCGTGCTGATGGCGGTCCTGACCCAGTGGCGCGACGGAATTTTCGCCCGCGTGGCGATGCATGCGGTGCGCAAGCTCGCCTATCGCACCTTCGTGCACATGCATGAATTGTCGCTGCGCTTTCATCTCGAGCGCAAGACCGGCGGACTGACGCGCGTGCTGGAGCGCGGCCGGCTCGGCATCGAGGTCATCGTGCGGATGGTGATCCTGCAACTGGTTCCGACCATCGTCGAGGTTTCGCTGCTGATGGGCGTGCTGCTGTGGCAGTTCGACTGGCGTTACGTGCTCGTCACCATGATCACGGTGGTGATCTATATGTATTATACCTATATCGCGACCGAATGGCGGATCGAGATTCGCCGCAAGATGAACGATTCCGACACCGATGCGAACACCAAGGCGATTGACTCGCTTCTGAACTACGAGACCGTCAAATATTTCAGCGCCGAGGAACGCGAAGCCACCCGATACGACCATTCGATGGAGCGCTACGAGCAGGCCAGCGTGAAGACCTATACCTCGCTTGCGGTTCTCAATACCGGGCAGGCGGTCATTTTCACCTTCGGCCTCACCGCGACCATGCTGATGTGCGCGATCGGCGTCCGCAATGGACGCAACACGGTCGGCGATTTCGTCATGGTCAACGCCATGATGATCCAGCTCTACCAGCCGCTGAATTTCATGGGCATGGTCTATCGCGAGATCAAGCAGGCGGTGATCGACATCGAGAAGATGTTCGGCGTGCTGTCGCGGAACCCGGAGATCAAGGACGTTCCCGGCGCCCGGCCGCTCGAGGTCGCATCGGGCAATGTGCGCTTCGACGATGTGCGGTTCGCCTACGATCCCGAGCGTCCGATCCTCAAGGGTCTCAGTTTCGAGGTGCCGGCCGGCAAGACGGTCGCGATCGTCGGACCGTCGGGCGCCGGCAAGTCGACCATCTCGCGACTGCTGTTTCGAACTCTATGATGTCTCGAGCGGCAGGATCCTGATCGATGGTCAGGATATCCGCAACGTCACGCAGTCGTCGCTGCGGGCGTCGATCGGCATGGTGCCGCAGGACACCGTGCTGTTCAACGACACCATCCGCTACAACATCCGCTACGGCCGCTGGGACGCCAGCGATGCCGAGGTCGAACAGGCAGCGCAGCTGGCGCAAATCGACGGTTTTATCAAGATGTCGCCGAAGGGGTATGAGACCCAGGTCGGCGAGCGCGGCCTGAAACTGTCGGGAGGCGAAAAGCAGCGCGTCGCCATCGCGCGCACGGTTCTCAAGGCGCCGCCGATCCTGGTGCTCGACGAGGCGACCTCGGCGCTCGACAGCCATACCGAGCATGAAATTCAGGACGCGCTGGAGAAGGTGTCGCGCAACCGCACCTCGCTGGTGATCGCTCACCGGCTATCCACCATCGTCGGCGCCGACGAAATCATCGTGCTGGATCAGGGTCGTATCGCCGAGCGTGGAACGCATTCCCAGCTTTTGGCAAGCGGCGGACTTTATGCCAGTATGTGGAACCGGCAGCGTGAGGCGCAGGAGGCGCGCGAGAGGCTGGCGCGGATTGCCGACGACAACGAGGCTCCGAACCGCATCCCGCCGCCGGTCGACGATGCGCTGGTGACACCGGCCGCTGCGGAATGATATCCGCGCTCGAAGGCGCGGTATCGGGTCGTGTCAACCGCGATCGAGGACAATGTCGAATTTCCACATCCGGTTTGAGGGGGTGCCCTTTGTGCCGGGGACCGGCGTCGCGATCAGTAGTTCCGGGGCGTGCGCCGACATCAGGAGACGGTCGCTCGCGTTAAGGGGTTCGCCGGAGAAATACATCTGCGTGATCAGGCGTTCGAACTTGCCGGCGACGTCAAAGTGAATGTGAGGCGGCCGCATCCAGTGTGGTCCCACCGGGTAAGCGCCGGGCTTCACGGTTTTGATGCGATAGGCGCCGTCGCGACCGGAAACAATTTCGGCAAAGCCGTCGAAGTTTTCATCCAATGGCGCCGGGTTTGTATCGTTGGGATGCCTGTAACGACCGTGGCCGTTCGCCTGCCAGATGATAATCCTTGCACCTTCGACAGGAGCACCGTCGCGATTGAGCACGCGTCCAGCGAGTTCGATGATTTCTCCGTCGGCATGCCCTTCGCGACCCTCAATCGTCGTGAGATCGGTCCTTGCGGCCAGCGTGGTGCCGATCGGGAAAAAGGGTCCAAGGATCTGATGTGGTGTCTGATGCGGCGTCGGCGTGTTCGATCCTTCGGCGCCAAGCAGGCCGTCCGCGCCAAGCTCTGCGATATCCTGCAATGCAGTCATTTTGTGACACCCCTGTGTTTAACGATGGTGCGACACGCAATTGGAACGGGGTCGATTTTGTCGTAAACAATGGGTCCAGGCCTGAGAGAACCATGATTTTTCTCTAAAAGGCTCTAATTGACCTGAATTGCCCGTTATCGGCGGCGCGCGCCCCATGTACCAATTCGACGATTATGTGCTGGACGTCGCCCGCGGATGTCTGCGAACGGCGGATCGCGAGGTCGACCTGCGGCCCAAGAGCTTTGAGGTGCTACGCTGCCTGGTCGAGAATTCAGGCCGACTTGTAACGAAAGACGAACTTTTCAAAATGGTCTGGCCAAACGTCGTCGTCTCCGACGAGGTGCTTACCCAATGCATCAGCGAGGTGCGCGAAGCGATCGGCGATCGCGGCCAGACCATGATCAAGACCATGCCTCGCCGCGGTTACCGCTTTGTCGCGCGGGTTTCGCAGCATGCTGTGGATTTTGCGGGTGCTCGCGCCGATGCGGTTGGAAGCGCGGCTGGCGGTCCCGGAGCGGATGGACGGCTCGATTCTCCGCCGGCGGATCGGTCCTCCATCGCCGTATTACCGTTCATCAACTTAAGCGGTGATCCGCAACAGGAATATTTTAGCGACGGTATCACCGAAGATATCATCACCGAACTGTCAAGGTTCTCAGAGCTGCGGGTAATCGCGCGCAACTCGACGTTCCAGTTCAAGGGCAAGGCGTTCGATATTCGTCGTGTGGGCAAGGAGCTCGGTGTCCGCCACGTCCTGGAGGGGAGCATCAGGCGCGATGGCGACCGCGTCCGCGTTAATGCCCAACTCATCGACACCGTTACCGGTGCGCACTGCTGGGCCGAGCGCTACGACCGGGAATTGAGCAGCGTCTTCGCGGTTCAGGATGAGGTCACCCGCGCGATCGTCACCTTCATCGCGGTTTACGTGAATAAGGTCGAAGCTGAGCACACATTGCTGAAGCCGCCGGCGGCTTGGGAGGCCTATGACTACTACCTGCGCGGCGCGGACTGGCTCAGCTCCACCGATCGCCGGGCAGCCACGCTTCACGAGGCGCGGCGATTTCTTGAAAAATCGCTGTCGATCGATCCGAACTACGCGCGCGCCTACGCCGTCCTCGCGCGAAGCTACATAACAACATATCTTGAGCCACGCGACAGCGATTACCTGAACCCGACGGGGCTGGATCGAGCCCACGAACTCGCCCGAAAGGCTGTGCAGCTCGATGCCGATTTAGCTCAGGCACATGCGGTGCTCGGGGTGGTCCTACTGTTTCAGCGCCGTCATGAAGCGGCGATTGCCGAATATGAGCGTGCGTTGTCGCTAAATCGTAATTTTATCGATAACCTTTTCGGCCTTGGCCTGGTATTCGCGGGTCAGCCGGCACGGGCTGTCGAGGTCCTCCAGGCGAATCTGCGTCTCGATCCCTTTCAGAATGCCACTCGCCTCGGTTACTTCGGCCATGCACTATATATGTTGAAACGCTATTCCGAGGCGGTGCCTCCCTTGAGGGAATCTGCCTGGCGCATGCCTGATCTTCGCGTTGTCCATCTATGGCTCGCGGCCGCCTATTCGCAACTGGGTCAGATGAGCGAGGCACGCGCGGAGGCTGCCGAAGTGCTGTGCATCGAACCGGATTTTACGATCGACAGGTGGAAAGCCACGGCGGTCTACAAGAACCCGGCGGATGCCGAACATCTGTTCGACGGACTGCGCAAGGCGGGGTTGCGGGAGCATTGAGTGCAGGTTGGGGTTACTGTCTCATGGCTCGTTGGGGTCATGATCCCCCATTTTTGGTCCAAGTCAGGCTGTGCGGCCTGGTTGATATCTCGCGGTGGCGGCTGACGTGCACCATGGCTCGAAGATCGGGGGTTTCGCGTCTTGAGGTTCTGGAATAATGAGGTGCTGAGCAATACCGGTAGCGTTCTCGACGCAATCATGGCCGCCAGCGCCGACCCCTCTCCCGGCACGCCGCTTTGCGGCGCGCCACCCTCCCCCACAAGGGGGGAGGGGACAACAGATCAGTGAATCCTGATGTCCATCACCAATTCCATCCGTGCGCAAATTCCGCCTGTCCATCCCGAGGGCTATCCGTTCATTGGCGGGTTTGCGCTGGCCAGCCTGATCCTGTTCTGGATCTGGTCGCCGCTGGGGTGGATCGGCACCCTGCTGACGGTCTGGTGCGCGCTGTTCTTCCGCGATCCGGTGCGGGTGACGCCGGTGCGCGAGGGCATCGTGGTGGCGCCGGCCGACGGGCGCATCTCGATGGTGACGCAGGTATTGCCGCCGGCCGAACTCGGCCTCGGTGACAAGCCGCTGCCGCGCGTCTCGATCTTTATGAGCGTGTTCAACTGCCACGTGAACCGCAGTCCGGTGGCCGGGCGGATCGACCGCATCGCGTATCGGCCGGGCACCTTCATCAATGCCGAACTGGACAAGGCGAGCGAGGACAACGAGCGCAACTCGCTGGTGATCTCCACGCCGCAGGGGCGCATCGGCGTGATCCAGATCGCAGGCCTGGTGGCGCGGCGGATCGTGTCGTTCGTTCGCGAAGGACAATCGATCGGCGCCGGCGAGCGGTTCGGGCTGATACGTTTTGGATCGCGCCTCGATGTCTACCTGCCCGAGGGCGCGAAAGCGCTGGTCTCGGAAGGTCAGACCGCGGTGGCCGGAGAGACCATCCTGGCCGATCTCAGGGTCAGTGACAGCGGCCGGACCTGGCGCGCCGATTAACCACGCCGCGGTCGACCGGCTGGCCGGCCGCCGCAATGGCGGAGCGGACCCGGGCTTGCTATATGTATGACAGCCATGGAACTGCCGATCGATCCCAAATCCCCGGAAATGCGCCGCCGCCGGTTTCGCCCGATCCCGGTGCGCATGCTGGTGCCCAACTTCATCACCTTGCTCGCGATCTGCGCCGGGCTGACCGCGATCCGGCTGTCCACGGAGGGGCGGATGGAGCTGGCGGTGGCGGCGATCGTGTTCGCAGCCGTGCTCGACGGCATCGACGGCCGCGTCGCGCGCATGATCAAGGGCCAGTCGAAATTCGGGGCGGAACTCGACAGCCTCGCGGATTTCGTCAATTTCGGCGTGGCACCGGGCCTGATCCTGTATTTCTGGCAATTGCACGAGCTGCACAATGGCGGCTGGATCGCGGCGATGGTTTTCGCGATCAGCGGCGGCTTAAGGCTGGCGCGTTTCAACGCCACCATGGACGATCCGAACAAGCCTGCGTTTGCGGCGAATTATTTCACCGGCGTTCCGGCGCCCGCCGGCGCGATCACCGTGCTGCTGCCGATCTATCTGGCTTTCCTCGGCCTGCCGAAACCGCCGGCACTGCTGACGGCGCTCTACACATTGTTGATCGGATTCCTGATGGTTTCGCGGCTGCCGGTGTTTTCCGGCAAGACCGTGCGGATGCGGGTGCCGCCGGAAATGGTGCTGCCGGTTTTCGTCTCGGTGATCTTCTTCATCGCGCTCCTGATCGGCTATCCCTGGTACATTCTGTCGGCGGGCTCGGTGCTTTACCTCCTCAGCCTGCCGGCCGGATGGAAGTCCTATCGCGACCATCAGCGCAAGGCCGCAGCATCGGCCGTGACAACGCCTGCCGATGTCACGCCGGCCAATGCGGCGCCGCCATTCGCGCCCGTGGTCTCCGAGTCGCAACAGGACGACCGGCCGGCCCGGTTGAACTGAAGCGGCCTTTGGCGCGGCGCCGGCAACGTTATCCCTCCCTGTTTGACACGTTTTTTCACGCCAGCCGGTACGAACAGGCATCCAGGCGCGGAACGGGCTTTCGCTCGAAAACGCGCTGAATATCGGCCATGAGCGATCGCCGAGTTGGGTTCGATCCCAATCTCGGCTATATCGCTGACCAGTGGCCTTCAAAAATGGCCAGCCCCTGAATTTCCGGAGAAAACGCCGTGACGGATTCCAATAAAGCGCCGCTGCCTGCCTCGCTTCTCGAGGCGCTTTCGCGCTATGACACCCCGACAATCTGCAACGCGCTGGAAATCGTCGCGCCGGCGCGTCGTCTGGTCGGCTATACGACCAAGCCGCTGGTTTGTCCGTTCCCCGATCTGCCGCCGATCGTCGGCTATGCGCGCACGACCACGATCCGCTCGGTGCTTGCTTCCGGCCTTTCTGCCGCCGAACAGCAGAAGCGGCGGATCGCCTATTACGAATATGTCGGTACCGGGCCGGGTCCGCGTATCAACGTGATCCAGGATATCGACGGCTCCGACGTGGGATTCGGCGCATTCTGGGGCGAGGTTCAAAGTTCGGTGCACAAGGCGCTCGGCTGCATCGGCGTCGTCACAGACGGATCGATCCGCGACATTGCGCAATGGGCGCCTGGATTCCAGGCGCTCGCCGGCTCGATCGGCCCGTCGCATGCCTACGTTCACGCCGAAAATTTTGGCGGCGAAGTTCGCGTCGCCGGGATGACGGTGCGCTCCGGCGACCTCATTCATGCCGACCGCCACGGCGCCGTGGTGATTCCAGCAGATGTCGCCGCGAAAGTGCCGGATGCCGCCGAACTCTGCGGCCGTCGCGAGACGCCCATTCTCGAAATTGCCCGCAGCAAGGACTTCACGTTGGAAAAACTGAAAGAGGCGCTGGCCCGGTCGGCCGAAATTCATTGACGGGTTTAGAGAAAGCGTCGAGATGAAAATGGACGGCAAGACGGTGCTGGTCACGGGTTCGACCGATGGCGTCGGCCGTTATGTCGCCGCCAAACTCGCCTCCAGCGGCGCAACGGTCCTGATCCATGGCCGCGACAAGGAGCGGGCCAGGGCTCTGGCCGATGACATCAGGCAGGCGGGTGGCCGTGAACCCGCCTTCTATCAGGCGGATCTGTCCTCGCTGGCCGACACGCGGCAGCTTGCGGAAGGCGTGCTCGCCGATCACAAGCGGCTCGACCTCTTCATCAGCAATGCCGGGATCGGATCGCAGAACGAGGGACCCCAGCGGCGAACCAGCACGGACGGATACGAGCTGCGGTTTGCCGTCAATTACCTCTCCGGCTTCCTGCTCGCCTATCTTCTGCTGCCGCTCCTGAAGTCGAGCGCGCCGGCCCGGATCGTCAACGTGGCTTCGCTGGGCCAGCATCCGATCGATTTCGACGATGTGATGATCACCAGGGGCTACAGCGGCAGCCGCGCCTATGCGCAGAGCAAGCTTTGCCAGATCATGTTCACGATCGATCTCGCCGAGGAGTTGAAGGGATCAGGTGTAACGATAAACGCGCTGCACCCTGCGACCTATATGAATACAACGATGGTGCGGGCCGGCGGCATTACGCCGATCTCCACGGTGGAGCAGGGCGGCGAGGCGATTTTGCATCTGGCTGTCGGCGACGATGTCGCGGGCAAGAGCGGGCTGTTCTTCAACGGCATGCAGCAGGCGCAAGCCAATCCGCAGGCCTATGACGCGGCGGCCCGCAAGCAGCTGCGCACGCTCAGCCTCGAGCTTGCGGGGCTGCCGGCGGCCTGACGCGGTCGACCAGAGCCCGCATGATGGTTAGCAAAGTGTTGAGATCGCGCTGGCGGTGTTGCCGATTTGTCGGTTGCAACGCCAATCGGCTTTAACCTTTACGCGTCTTTAATGGCGCGTACGTAGGGTTCATGTTGCGCGGCCCCGAATGGGCCGCGTCACCGTCCAGAACGGCCGGCAGTTTGCGTACGCGTTGGAGTCTCCCATGGATATCATGACGGGCGTTGGGCTCGTGTTCGGCATCATTGTGGTGTCGGTGATAATGCTCATGGGCGGCGACATTCACATGTTCATCAGCGAGCATGCGGTCATCATTGTCGTCGGCGGATCGATCGCCGCCACCATGATCCGGTTTCCGCTCAGCGCGATTTTGCATGGCGTGCCGCTGGGAGCGAAATTCGCCTTCACGATGAGCCGGCTGTCGGCGCGCGATCTGGTCGATGAACTTGCCCGCATCGCGGAAATCGCGCGCAAGCAGGGACCGGTCGGCCTGGAAAAAGTCGAGACCGACGAACCCTTCCTGGCCAAGGGAATTCGTTACGTCGCCGACGGCTACGATCTCGAATTCATCCGCGACAATCTTGAACGCGACCGCGACAATTTTCTGATGCATCTCGACGAGGGTGGGAAAATCTACCGCGCCATCGGCGACTGCACGCCGGCGTTCGGTATGGTCGGCACCTTGATCGGCATGGTGCAGATGTTCGCCAACATGACCGACCCTTCCAAGCTCGGCCCGTTCATGGCGACCGCCTTGCTGGCGACGCTTTACGGCGCGGTGATCGCGAACCTGTTTTGCCTGCCGATTGCCGACAAGCTGCATGGCAAACTGCTCGACGAGGAAACCAATCGCACACTGATCATCGACGGCATTCTGATGATCCGGGATTCCAAGAGTCCGACGCTGGTCCGGGAAATGCTGCTGGCTTACTTGCCGGAAAAACACCGCCAAGAAGAAGGCGAGCCGGTCCCAGCCTGATCGGGCTGGTCACATCGGTCCGGGAAGCAAGCAATGGCCAAGAAAAAACGTGGCGCTGGGCATGCAGGAGGGCACGGTTGGTATGTTTCCTTCGCCGACCTGATGGGGCTGATGATGAGCTTCTTTGTGATGCTCGTCGCGTTCTCCACCATGGACAACAACAAACTCAAGATCGTGGCCGGCTCGATGCGCGATGCCTTCGGTGTCCAGAGCGAGGCCCGCTATTCCGGCATTATCGAATCCGATGGCTTGCCGACGCGGGCGAAACTGAAGAACGCCGCGCATATTGCGCCGGAGGACGCATCCAACACGCCGACCCCGGATGAAATGGAGCGGAGCTCTGTCCGGGGCGCCCGCCTCAAAGTCGACCGCGAATTCGCGCTGGCCTCGGCCTCATTGCGGCAGGCGTTGCAGGACATGCCGGAATTGACCGAAATCTCGAAGCACATCATGTTCGAGGAGACCAGCCAGGGCCTCAATCTGGAAATCATCGACCAGGATGGCCGCTCGATGTTTCCCGACGGCTCCAAGGTGCCCTACGACCGCACGCGCCGGCTGATCGAGAAACTTGCCATTCCGCTCAAGGCGACGCCGCTGCGAATCGCCATCGTCGGGCACACCGCGGCGGGCTTTGTTTCGGTGCGAAGCGACTATGGTGCGTTCGATCTATCGGCGGATCGGGCCAACTCGGTGCGCCAGATTCTCGAACGGCAAGGGCTGCCGGCGGCTCACATTTTCGCGGTCTCCGGCAAGGCCGATACCCAGCCGCTGTTTCCCGACGATCCCTCGCTTTCGGCCAACCGTCGCGTGACCATCACGCTGATGCGCGAAGATCCGCCGCTGCCGCCCGGCCTGAAGCCGTAATCGGCCTGAATACCATATTACCCCCCACAATTAGAGCCGCTGTGGCTTTGTGGAGACGTGCTGCGCGGTCCGCGGTGCTATGGTCGAGCGGTTGACAGGCCGTCCAGGAAGGCGTCGATAGCGGCCGGATCAAATCAACCGACAGAGCGTTTTTCCAGCATCATGACCGTCAGCGTCACATCAACCGAAGCCCATGACGGGCCGGTCACGACTGGCTTTTGGGCCCTGACGCTGGGAAGCATCGGCGTGGTCTTTGGCGATATCGGTACATCGCCGCTCTATGCGTTTCGCGTGGCCGCCACCGCGGCTGCCGAGGGCCAGCCGATAACGCGCGCGATCGTGCTTGGAGTTCTGTCGCTGATCCTGTGGGCGCTTTTTATCGTCGTCACCGCGAAATATGTTCTTCTGCTGCTGCGCGCCGATAATAACGGGGAGGGCGGCACGCTTTCACTGATGGCGCTGGGCCAGCGCGCTTTGGGCCGGAGAAGCTGGCCATTGCTGGCGCTGGGCGTCGTCGGTGCCTCGATGTTCATCGGCGATTCCATGATCACGCCGGCGATTTCGGTTCTGTCCGCGGTCGAAGGTCTCAAGCTCGCAACGCCGGCGCTTGAGCATTTCGTGGTGCCGCTGACGGTTTTCATCCTTGTCGCGCTGTTCGCAGTTCAGAGCGGCGGCACCGCGCGGGTTGCATCGGCCTTTGGACCGGTCATGATTGCCTGGTTCGCGACGCTGGCGGTAATGGGCCTCGTTCATATCAGCGACGACCCGTCGGTGCTGGCCGCGATCAACCCGTGGTACGGCATCCATTTCCTGCTCTCGCACGGAACGATCGGAATGGTGACGCTGGGCGCGGTATTTCTCGCCGTGACCGGCGGCGAGGCGCTCTATGCCGATTTAGGCCATTTCGGACGCAAGCCGATCCAGGCCGGATGGCTTTATTTCGTGCTGCCCTCGCTTTTGATCAATTACTTCGGTCAGGGCGCGCTGGTGCTGTCCAATCCGGCGGCGATTGAAAATTCCTTCTATCGGATGGTGCCGGAGGTATTTCTGTTGCCGCTGGTGGGGCTGGCGACCGCGGCGACGGTGATCGCGAGCCAGGCGGTGATCACCGGGGCGTATTCGCTGACCCGCCAGGCGGTGCAACTCGGCCTGTTGCCGCGTTTCGAGGTCCGCTACACCTCGGAGACGCATGCCGGGCAGATTTATCTGCCGCGCGTGAACAGGCTGCTGCTGATCGGCGTATTGCTGCTGGTGCTTCTGTTCCGCACCTCGAGCGAACTCGCCTCCGCCTACGGCATCGCCGTCTCGACGACCATGGTGGCCGACGGCATCATGGGTTTCGTGGTGATCTGGAAATTGTGGAATTGGCGTGCGGGCGCCGCCGCGGCGGCGATTGTGCCGTTCGTCGTCGTCGACATGACTTTCTTCAGCGCCAATCTTTTGAAACTGCTTGAAG
Source organism: uncultured Alphaproteobacteria bacterium (assembly GCA_963801875.1). Lineage (GTDB taxonomy): Bacteria > Pseudomonadota > Alphaproteobacteria > Rhizobiales > Xanthobacteraceae > Bradyrhizobium. The sequence goes on from CAWDGT010000003.1 coordinate 130,314, forward strand.
GCGCATGGGTGCCGCTGCTGTTTGGCTTTACCATGGCGGTGATGATCTGGACCTGGCGCCGGGGCTCGACAATCCTCATCATGAAGACCCGTCGAATTGAAGTTCCGCTAAAGGATCTGATCAAGAGTCTCGAAAAGCGCCCGCCCCACATCGTCAAGGGCACCGCGGTTTTTCTGACCAGCGACCCCAGTTTCGTGCCGACGGCGCTGTTGCATAATCTCAAGCACAACAAGGTGCTTCACGAGCACAATGTGATCCTGACCATTGAAACCGCGCAGACTCCTAGGGTCGATGTGGGCGAGCGGGTCCGCATGGAAGCCATCAGCGACAAGTTCTCGATGGTCCGGCTACGCTTCGGTTTCATGGAGTCGCCGAATGTTCCCAAGGCGCTGGTGGTCGCGCGCAAGCTCGGCTGGCAGTTCGATATCATGGCGACATCGTTTTTCGTCTCGCGGCGTTCGCTGAAGCCGTCGGCGCAGTCCGGAATGCCGCTTTGGCAGGACCACCTGTTCATCGCGCTGACCCGGTCGGCCAACGATGCCACCGACTATTTCCAGATTCCGACCGGGCGGGTGGTTGAAGTCGGGACCCAGGTTACAATCTAGCGATATATGCATTTTTGCATGGCGTGGCCCCGAAATCAGGCTAGGCTATGCTCCAAGCGCAGGACTATAAGCCGCCCTCGCTTTGCTATTGTGCAGTGAAGCATTCTGAGGCCTCCGCTCCCATGACCAGCGATGTTGTAGTTCCCGCCCCGGAAATGGCGGCGGCCAATGGGCATGGCGACGCCCATTCCACCGCCGGCTTCAAGGCGCTCATGATCGGCAGCATCGGTGTCGTCTACGGCGATATCGGCACCAGCCCGCTCTATGCGCTACGTCAAGCCGTCGTCGCCGCCAGCGGTGGGGGCAGCGTCACGCCGCAGGCGGTACTCGGCGTCGTCTCCCTGATCCTGTGGGCGCTGGTCATCGTGGTAACGCTGAAATACGTGCTGATCCTTTTGCGCGCGGATAACCATGGCGAGGGTGGAACGCTGGCATTGATGGCGCTGGCGCAGCGCGCGGTCAGCCATGGCGCCGGCGCCATCGTGCTGCTCGGTATCGTGAGCGGCGCGCTGTTTTATGGCGACGCGGTGATCACGCCGGCGCTGTCGGTGCTGTCGGCGATCGAAGGTATCACACTCGTCACTGCCGCGTTCGAACCCTATGTCGTGCCGCTGACGGTGCTCATTCTGCTCATCCTGTTCGCGGCCCAGTCGCGCGGCACCGCGCGCGTCGCGGCCTTTTTCGGTCCGGTGATGTGCATCTGGTTCGGCGTCATTGCGATCGCGGCGATCACCCCGATCATGCGACATCCCGAGATACTGCTTGCGCTGAACCCGCTCTATGCCGTCTCGTTCATGCTGCATCACGGCGTCATCGGCTTTGTCACGCTCGGCGCGGTGTTTCTCGCGGTCACCGGCGCCGAGGCGCTCTATGCCGACCTCGGGCATTTCGGCAAACGGCCGATCCAGACCGCCTGGCTCTTTATTGTCCTGCCGTCGCTGGCGCTGAACTATCTGGGGCAGGGCGCTCTCGTCATCGCCGATCCCGCGGCGCTCGAGAACCCGTTCTTCCTGATGTTTCCGGATTGGGCGCTGATTCCGATGGTCGCTCTCGCCACGGTGGCGACGGTGATCGCGAGTCAGGCCGTGATCACCGGCGCCTATTCACTGACGCGTCAGGCCATCCAGCTCGGCCTGCTGCCGCGATTTGAAATCCGTCATACGTCGGAAGCTCATTCCGGCCAGATCTATATCCCGCGCATCAACTTGCTGCTGTTCATCGCCGTGATGCTGCTGGTGTTGATGTTCCGTTCCTCAAGCGCGCTGGCGTCGGCCTACGGCATTTCCGTAACCGGGACCATGGTGGTCACCGCGATGATGGGTTTTGTCGTGATCTGGAGAGTTCTGGCGATGGTCGCCTTTCGCGGCGGCGGCGCTGATCGCACCATTCCTGTTTCTCGATCTGACCTTTCTCGCGGCCAACCTGCTGAAAGTATTCGAGGGCGGCTGGGTGCCGCTGGCGCTCGGCGCCGCGGTCATGTTGCTGATGTACACCTGGCGGCGCGGCAGCAAGCTTCTGTTCGAGAAGTCGCGCAAGCTCGAGTTCCCGCTGGCCGATCTGGTGGCAATGCTGGAAAAGCGGCCGCCACAGCGGGTTTCCGGCACCGCCGTATTCCTGACCAGCGATCCCGTCAGCGCGCCCACGGCACTGATGCACAGCCTCAAGCACTACAAGGTGCTGCATGAGAAAAACGTCATTCTCACCATCGAAACCGCGCCGACGCCGCGGATCGACCCGGCCGAGCGGGTCAGGCTGGAGGAGATCAGCAAGACTTTCTCCAAGGTCACGCTGCGGTTTGGATTCATGGAATCGCCCAACGTGCCGAAGGCGCTGGCGATCGCGCGAAAACTGGGCTGGCAATTCGATATCATGTCGACGTCGTTTTTCCTGTCGCGGCGCGCGCTGAAGCCGGCCGCGCATTCCGGGATGCCGCGCTGGCAGGATCATCTGTTCATTGCGCTCAGCCGCACCGCCAACGATGCCACCGACTATTTCCAGATTCCGAGCGGCCGGGTGGTCGAGGTCGGAACGCAGGTTACCGTCTGATCCCGGGTATTTCCAAACCGCCTTCCGGCGCTTGATTTTCGCCGCCCGAGAGGCGAGGTTGGCGCCGGAGCGCGGCCAATCGGCATCCGTTACTGAATTCGCGCTTTACCAATCGTCGGGAGGAATGGAGTGGCGGACAGGGGTCAACAGGTCGAGGATTTGACGCCGCAAGATGTCTCCAAGGGCATGGCCGAGGGCCGCTACCTTCTGGTGGACGTCCGCGAGCCGAACGAAGTTGCCGTGGAGGCCTATCCGGGCGCCGTCGTCGTTCCGCTGTCGGGTTTCGACCCCAAGGATATTCCGGATCCCGGGGCGAGGCAGGTGGTGTTTGCCTGCCGCTCCGGGAAAAGATCGGTAACGGCCTCGCTCGCGGCCCAGGCCGCAGGTCTTGCCTACGACAAGCACCTCGCGGGCGGCATGCTGGCCTGGAAGGCCGCGGGGTTGCCGACCAAGACCGGCGGCTGACCGCCGCCATGACGTCCATGAACAAGGTTTTTGCCGATCTGCCGGTCACCGTCTTCGAGGCGATGTCGCAAGCCGCGCGCGACAACAACGCCATCAATCTTGGCCAGGGTTTTCCGGACGATCCCGGACCCGAGGACATCCGCCGCGCTGCGGCCGATGCGGTCATCGACGGTTACAACCAATACCCCTCGATGATGGGCATTCCGGAATTGCGGCAGGCGATATCGGCCCATTACGGGCGCTGGCACGGCCTCAGCCTCGATCCCATGACCGAGGTCATGGTGACGTCAGGCGGCACGGAAGCGCTGACATCGGCGATTCTCGCCGTGGTCGAGCCCGGCGACGAGGTGATCGTTTTCCAGCCGGTCTATGATTCCTATCTCCCGATCATTCGGCAGGCCGGCGGCATACCGCGCCTGGTACGCCTCGAGCCGCCGCATTGGCGGCTGACCGAGGAAGCGCTGCACGGCGTTTTCAATCACAAAACCAAAGCCGTTCTGTTCAACAATCCGCTCAATCCCGCAGCCGTAGTTTATCCGCGCGAGGCTCTCGAACTGCTGGCGCGGTTCTGTCAGCAATTCGATACGGTGGCGATCTGCGACGAGGTCTGGGAGCACGTGATCTTCGACGGCCGCGAGCATATTCCGCTGATTACCATTCCGGGAATGCGCGAGCGCACCATCAAGGTCGGCTCCGCCGGCAAGATTTTTTCGCTGACGGGCTGGAAGATCGGCTTTGTCTGCGCGTCGCCGCCGCTGCTTCGCGTCGCCGCCAAGGTGCACCAGTTTCTCACCTTCACCACCGCGCCCAATCTTCAGGTCGCGGTCGCCTATGGGCTCGGTAAGCCGGCAGACTATTTCTACAAGATGCGCAAGGATCTGGCGCGCAGCCGCGACCGCCTGACCAGCGGCCTGGAGAGTATCGGCTTCCCGGTTCTGCGGTCGCAGGGCACCTACTTCCTCACCGTCGACCTCTCGCCGCTCGGTCTCAACGAGACCGACGAGGCGTTCTGCAAGCGCATCGTGACCGACTACAAGGTCGCGGCGATCCCGGTGTCGGCCTTCTATGAGAAGGATGCGGTGACCTCGGTCGTACGTTTTTGTTTCGCCAAGAAAGATGCAACCCTCGACACCGCGCTGGAGCGTCTGTCCGACGCGGTGCACCGCCGATAGAAAGCCAGGAGATGCGCGGCTGCCATCAAATTCGATATGTGGTCGCAATAGTCTCGGCTCTGGCGGTGCTGACGCCGCCGGCGCAGGCCGAGGAGCGCACCGTCAATTTCTACAACTGGTCGAACTACATGGCGCCGGGAGTGCTGGAGGATTTTACCAAGGAAACCGGCATCAAGGTCGTTTACGACACGTTCGATGCCAATGAGACCTTGGAGACACGGTTGCTGGCTGGAAAATCGGGATATGACGTCGTCGTTCCCACCGCTTATTTCCTGCAGCGCCAGATCAGGGCCGGTGTTTTCCGGAAACTCGACAAGTCGAAGCTGCCGAACCTTGCCAACGCCTGGCCGGTGGTGACCAAACAGCTCGCCATCTACGACCCCGACAATCAATTCGCCGCCAATTACATGTGGGGCACGACCGGCATCGGCTACAATGTCAGCACGGCGCAGAAAATCCTCGGCCCCGACGTCAAGATCGACAGTTGGGATATCGTCTTCAAACCGGAAAATCTGGCGAAGTTCAGGGATTGCGGCGTTCACATGCTGGATTCCGCCGATGATATTTTTCCCGCCGCATTGGGCTATCTCGGGCTCGATCCCAATTCGACCAAGCCGGCCGACCTCGAAAAGGCCGCCGACCTCGTCCTCAGGATCAGGCCCTATGTCCGCAAGTTTCATTCATCGGAATATCTGAGCGCATTGGCCACCGGGGAGATTTGCTTCGTGGTGGGCTGGTCGGGCGACATCATGCAGGCGCGAAGCCGCGCCGCGGAGGCAAAGAGTGATATCGAGATCGGCTATGCCATCCCGAAGGAGGGCGCGCAGATGTTCTTCGACAATCTCGCGATTCCCGCCGATGCCAGGAATGTCAGCGAGGCATACGAGCTGATCAATTATCTCTACCGGCCGGAAATCGCGGCAAGGAATTCCGATTTTCTGTCTTATGCCAACGGCAATCTGGCGAGCCAGAAGCTGGTCGATCCCAGGATTCTCAACGACAAGAATATCTACCCGGATGATGCGACGCTGAAGAAACTGTTCGTGATCACCGCGCGCGAGCCGGCCACGCAGCGCGTCATCAACCGGCTTTGGACGCGGGTGAAGACGGGACGATAGGTTTCCTCATCCTGAGGAGCTTGCGAAGCAAGCGTCTCGAAGGATGGCCGCATCGGGGCCTCCATGGTTCGAGACGCGCGAAAACGCGCTCCTCACCATGAGGTCAACACAGTCACCGCCAGCGCCGGTGCAGCCACAGCCACTGGTCCGGATATTCGCGAATCCAGCCCTCGACCACCGACGTGATCGCCTGCATCGTTCCCTGAATGTCGATCTGGCCGGAGGCGTCGCGCACCGGCTGCACTTCCTCGGACAGTTCGGCGCGAAACCGGTGGCCGGGCAGGCGGATGACCCGGACGCCATGGATCGGACACTCGACCTGTCGCAACAGCCGGGCCAGCATCGGATTGGCCCTGGTCTTGCGGCCGAAGAACGTCACCTCGACGCCATTAGTCAGGTACTGGTCGACCAGCATCGCGACGTGCTTGCCGTTGTGCAGGGCCTCCGCAAGCCTGAGCGGCGCGTCGCGGCCGGCCGGAATCAGCGTACCCATATTGACCGCGCGTATCTGCTCGATGGCGCGGTCGGCCGACTCGATGTTTGGTCGCCGGTACAGAATGGCGGCATCGAGCCCGTGCGCGACCGCGCCGAGGGCAGGCAGTTCCCAACTGCCGAGATGGCCCGTGAAGATCAAGGCCGGTTTGCCGTCATCCCGGAGCCGATCAAACAGTTCCTTGGTTCGCGGCTCGAACTCGATGCGGCTGTTATTTTCGGGATGATCGGGGTCGTAGTCCCAGATATGGTCGAGATGCGCAAATTCGGCGCCGACGCGACCGAGATTGTCCCAGACCCCCGCCAAAATGGTCTCGATCTCTTTGGGGGACTTTTCCGGAAAGGCGGCCTTGAGGTTGGCGCGACCGATCTGATCTTCACGCAGTCTGCGGCCGACGAAGCGCGTCACGCGGCCGAACAAATTGGCGGTCTTGATCGGGTCGAAATAGCGCGTGGTGCGCAGCAGGCCGACCGTCAGCGCCCCGACCGCCGCCTGGGTCATCGGCTTGGCGGCGTCACGAAGGCGCGCCCTGGTGCGAAGGAGCAGGCGGTTCATCGCGGGCAAAGAGCCAGCCGGCTAGACCGGTTCACGCGTCAGAATCAGCGAGGCATTCTGGCCGCCGAAGCCGAACGAGTTCGACATGACAGCGGTGACGCGGGCGTCGCGGGCCTTGTTGGGGACCACATCGAACGGAATCGCCGGATCGGGAACGTCGTAATTGATCGTCGGCGGAATCCGCTGATGCTCCAGCGTCAGCAGCGAGAATATCGCCTCGACCGCGCCGGCCGCGGAAATGGTATGGCCGACCATTGACTTGTTGGACGACACCGGAATCTTCATGGCACGCTCGCCGAATACGGCGGAAATGCCGAGATATTCCATTTTGTCGTTTTCCGGGGTCGCGGTGCCGTGCGCGTTGATATGGTCGATTTGCTCCGGCGCCATGCCGGCGTCGGCCAGTGTCTTGCGCATGCAGCCGATGATCGGCTTGCCGTCCGGGCTGGAGCGGGTGCGGTGGAACGAGTTCGGTCAATTCACCGCAGCCGGCCACGACGCCGAGGATCGTCGCACCGCGGGCGACGGCGGCCTCGTAGCTTTCGAGCACCAGCGTACCGGCGCCTTCGGCCATGACGAAACCGTCACGGTTCTTCGAGAACGGTTTGGAGGCGGCCTGGGGTGGATCGTTCTGGGTCGACAGCGCCGACAGCAGCGAAAACCGGATCAACGCTTCCGGATTGACCGAGCCGTCGGTCGCCACGCACAGCGCGGCGTCGGTTTCGCCGCGGCGAATGGCTTCCACGCCGAGCTGGATCGCGGTGGCGCCCGACGCGCAGGCGGTCGAGAGCGAAATTGGCGATCCCTTGGTGCCGAATTTCTCGGCAAGATGTCCGGCCACCGAGCCGAACATGAAACGGTGATGATACGGCGCGTACTTTCCGCCGCCGCTGATCGCCAGGACATCGTTGACGTCGAAATCCGGCCTGCCGACGGCGCGACCGACTTCGATCCGCTGCGGCCATTCGACCTCGACCGGCGCGACCGCGAGGAACAGCGGTCCGGGAAAATCGCCCCTGCGGCCGATGCCCGACTGCTCGAGCGCCTCCTCGGTGGCGATGTCGGCGAGCCGCTCGGTGAGGGCGGTCGAGGAGGATGGGTCGACGGTCACGAAATCGACGGTTCCGGCCATCGTGCTCTTCAGGCCGTCGATCGGAAAGCGCGTCACGGTCCGGATGCCGGATTGCCCCGCGGTGAGCTTCGCCCAGTTATCGGTCTTGCCGGCGCCGAGCGATGTGACGACGCCCATGCCGGTGACGACGACAATCGGTCTTCCGGATTTATCGCGTGGTGTTGTCATGAATTTCCCCGTCAGTCCCTCGCAGCCTTACTTCGCTGCCTCGACCAGGGCCATGCCCTCGCCCTGCCAGTGACCGGCCCCGATGACTGCAATCTGGGTCGGCGACCCCGACATTTCAACCTCCAGCCCGGTGGGATCGTTGGGCGGGAACATCGCTCCACGTGAGATCGAAAGCGCCGCCAGCGCAAGGCCCAGCGGAAATTGCGTCTCCATGGTGTGGCCGAACATCGTCCCGGTCGCGCGCACCGCTCGCCCGGGGTGCTGGCTCAGGAACGCCTTTTCCTCTGACGTGACGGGCTGGGCGCCGGTTGCGCCGGTAATCAGCGCCCCGTTGTCGCCGCCCACGCCGAGTTTCGACCACAGCGCTTCCAGCGATTTTGTCACCGCGCCTGGCTGCTTGCGCTGCGCCAGGTCCGCGACCACCCTGGTCAGCTTTGCGTAAGGCCTGGCGCCGCGGCCCTCCGCGTGCTCCCTGGATTCGATCACCAGAAAAACACCGGCCGAGCCGAGGGCGAAGCCGCTGTGCTTTTCCCGCGCCCATACCGGGGCAAAGCTGTCCTTGAGATTGAAGTCGCCGAATTCGTACAGGATCAGCAGATCCGTCCGCTCGCCATTATGGGCCGCGCCAACCAGCGCGATGTCGCTTTGACCGGATTCTATTCGCGCCAGTGCAATTCGCGCCGCATCGATGCCGGCCGCTTCCTCGCCCATGAAGGTACGCGAGGTGCCCGAGACGCCATGAACGATGGCGATGTTGCCGGCGAGCAGGTTGGAGAGCTGGGTCAGAAACAGCGTCGGCCGCAAATCGTTCATCAGCCTTTCATTGAGAAAGGCGGGACCGGAATTGCCCTTTATGTAGGCGTTGAGGATGGCCAGATCGACCGGGACATCGCGCTCGCCGCCGCCGGCCGCGACGATCATGTCCATCCGCCCGAGGATCTCCTGGTTGCCCTTGACCCCGGCGGAGTCCAGCGCGAGTCCGGCGGCATAGGTGCCGATGCGCTGCCAGGCCTCCATCTGCCGCTGGTCGCCTTTTTTCGGGATCTGCGCGTCAAAACTGACCGGTGCCAGCGGGTGAACGATGTAGGGTGCAAAGCGCTTTTCGTCGACATTGATGCGGCGTGCGTTGAGGGCGTCCCAATGCGCGTCGAGCCCTTCGCCGAGCGAGGAGACGATACCGATACCGGTGATCCAGGCTTCCTTCGGCTCGGTCATTGCGTCATAGCCTGCAGCGGAAAACCGATTTTGGCGGCCATCGCGTCCATGTGGACGCGCAAGGCCGGATCGGGGAAGGGGATATGGCGGAAGGTGAGGTCGGCGCTGCACTTCAACTCGGTGCCGACGCGCGCCTTCGCCGAGGTGACGGCAAAGCCCGAGCCTTCGTGCTCGATCTTGGCTTCAATCGTCAAGAGCTGACCGGGGCTGACGAAACCCCGCATTTTGGCTTCCTTCACGATCGCCAGGAACGGCATGCGCTCGAACTTTGTCACGCCGAGCAGCAGCCAGCCGGAGCTCTGCGCCATCGCTTCGGTCAGCAATACGCCGGGCATGATGGGAAAGCCCGGAAAGTGTCCCTCGAAGATGGTGTGATGCTGGGGAACCTGGGCCTCGACCGTAATCGTCTTCTCGTCGAGATTGAGGTCGACGATGCGGTCAATCAGCTGGAAGTAATCAAGTTGCATGGCGGGCGATTAAGCGCCCGGGCTTGCGTTTTTGGCCGCGACCAATTCGTCGATGCGCGCGGCGAGGTTTTTCAGCACAAAATACTGCTCGGTGGTCGCCTTGCCGTCATTGACCTCCTGGGTCCACTTCTCCAGCGGCATCTTGATCCCGAACGCCTTGTCGATGGCAAAGGCAATGTCGAGAAAATCGAGGCTGTCGATGCCGAGATCGTCGATGGCGTGGCTTTCGGGGGTGATCGTGTCGCGTGGAATGTCGCAGGTTTCAGCGATAATCGTGGCGATCTGATCGAATGTATCGGACATTACTAAGCCTTTGATATATTGGAGATAAATGTCAAGGCGACATGCGAGATGGGCGCGGTGCCCCGGAATGCCCTATCCCCCGGCCGGAGTCGAGTGCCCGTATAACGGAGCGCCGCCCCGAGTTCAATGGAGGCGGCAATGGCGGGCGGGCTTGAGCGCCAAAAAGCCCAGTTCAGGCCTGAAAATGCTAGAAATGCGGGGTGGAAATGCGCGCGCAATCGCGGCGTCCCATCAGCACGCAATCCTGGGTCTTGCGCAGATCCGCAATGCTCATGGCGAGCCATATTCCGACCGCCGTCAACGCGACGGTAAACGCGAAGGCCGCAACGTTCGCCAGCATGCGATGGCGAAAATCGTCCGGTTCGTCCCGGGCTTGCTCATGGCGCGACAGATCGTTCGGCGCTTGCCCGGAGTCCTCCCGCCGCGGCCGGTCAGCGGGGTAGGCGCGCCGGCCCGGCGGATGCGCCAGGGTGCGCGGCCGGAATTTGAGCACGCGATGCTCTTCGTCCGACGCCATGGGCTGCTGGGTGTTCACTGCTGCCAGCTCCGGGTAATCCTGATTGCTATCTAGCACGCCGGCCCGTCCGGCTCACGGCAAAGTTGACATGGCATGGATGCGGCAATCTACCCCTCCAGGGTCTCGTGGAACCTGCCGTAGTCGATTCTGAGCCGGCCATCCTCCGTGGTGTCGAGAATATCGACGTAGCGCTGCCCGAAACGAATGTCGGAATGATCGTAGGATTTGCGCGCGTGGACGGTTTGCGCCGCAACGACATCGTATCCGGACACCACCAGCACCAGCGCGACGCCGGATGCTTCGAGGTCGTCGGCATTGAGCCCGTGGAGCGGGCTTTGTTCGTCGAGGACGTGGTAGAGCGTCCAGCTCAGGGCCAGCGCGGGATGCTCGTTTCGCACCAATGACAGCTCGTAGAACCGCCGGAACGAACCACCCTCCAGGCTGACTTCATCCCTGAGCAACCACAGCCGGGCGGCGGCGTTGCCGATGATGTTGTGACGCTCGTTGACGAAACGAACCATCAGGGTTGGCTTGCCCTCATGGTTTGAAATGACGGGATGGTCGGCGAACAGCAGCCGGGCGTTCGGCCGCGAGAATCGCGCAAAGATCAGGCCGGTCATCAGCGACATCGAGAAGATACCGGTGAACAGCTCCACCGCGGCCACGAAATGTCCGTAATGGGTCTGCGGGTGCATGTCGCCGTAGCCGGCGGTCGAAAGCGTCTCGATGCTGAAGTAGAGGTAGTCGATATAGGCGCTGTCGGGCACGTTCGAGATCGGCTGATTTCCGATCCAGTAGAATGATGCGAAAACCGCGTTGAAGGCGACGAACACCAGCGCGGCTCCGCCGATGAAAGCCGGCCACGAGGCGGTCATGCTGCGATGGCTGATGTCCGCCCAGAAGCTGAGATGCAGGCCCTCGGCGATGACTTCGCGGCCGCCAAGCCGGACGATCCGCGGCTTCGATGTTCGCTGGCTCGGGCTTTTGACCATCTTCCCGGATCTCTCGAGGGCAGGGGGCGAGGGCATTTGAACGCCCGCACCATCATGGCATAATCGCGCCAGTTTCAGCGGGATTTTTGGCGGTCAGACAAGGGGTGCACATCATGGCGGCGAATACGCGCGAACCGATCCTTCATCCGATTCCGATCCTCTCGCTGCGTCCGACCCAGATGACCGTCGGAATGATCGAGGTCAAGGAAAAGCGCAAGCGCCTGCGGGAGATCTGGCGCAAGCACAAATCGACGAAAAAGCAGGGCGAGTTTCTCGGCAGACATACCATCCCGGTGGTTCTGGGACCCGACGAGCGCCACTACGTGATCGACCATCATCATCTGGCGCTCGCGCTCCATGAGGAAGGGGTGGAGGACATTCTCGTCACCATCATCGCCGACCTCACGATGGTGGATCGCGACGCGTTCTGGGGCGTGCTGGACAATCACCGCTGGGCCTATCCCTACGACGCCAAGGGCGAACGCCGGCACTTCAAGGACATTCCGAAGACGATCGCCGACCTCAAGTACGATCCGTTCCGCAGCCTCGCCGGCGAATTGCGGCGGGTCGGCGGCTTTGCCAAGGATACGACGCCGTTCAGCGAATTTTTGTGGGCGGATTTCTTGCGCCGCCGGCTGACGCGCAAGAGCGTGGAGGCCAATTTCGGCAAATCCGTCGAGAAGGCGCTGGCGCTGGCGAAAAGCAAGGACGCGGTCTATCTGCCCGGCTGGTGCGGACCGGCGTCGGACGATTAGCCTCGTATCGGAAGCCTGGGCATATTCCACCTGAGTTGAATCAGACAGCGTATCCCGGGGCCTCGTGGTTCGAGACGCGCGGCGTTGCCGCGCTCCCCCATGAGGGTCCAATACCTCATCCTGAGGAGCCGCGCCCTTGCGCGGCGTCTCGAAGGATGAAGCCACCGAACTAGAAAATGCACTAACCTCGTATCCGAAGCGGAAAGCCTATTTCGGCACCCGCCCCATCAGATAAAACTCGTCGTTCGGGCGCATCGCGGTGACGTTCGCCATCCGGTTCGACAGCGCGAAGAACGCCGCGATCGCGGCGATATCCCAGATGTCGTCGTCGGAAAAGCCGTGGCTGGCGATCTCGCCAAAATCACTTTCCGAAATCCTGTGCGCCCCGGTGCTGACCTTCATCGCGAAGTCGAGCATGGCGCGCTGGCGCGGCGTGATATCGGCCTTGCGGTAGTTGACGGCGATCTGGTCCGCGATCTGCGGATTTTTGGCGCGGATGCGCAGGATGGCGCCATGCGCGATCACGCAATAGTGGCACTGGTTGGCGCTACTGGTCGCGACCACGATCATCTCGCGCTCGGCCTTGGAGAGGCCGCCATCTCTCTCCATCAGCGCATCATGATAGGCAAAGAACGCGCGGAATTCGTCGGGTCGGTACGCCAGCGTCAGGAAGACGTTGGGAACGAAACCGGATTTCTCCTGCACCGCGTTGAGGCGGGCGCGGATATCCTCCGGCAGGCTGTCGATGGAGGGCACCGGGAAGCGTCTTGCGATCGGCTGGGTCATAGGCGGGGTTCCGGCTCAGGCCGCTTGATGGGGCCGGGCGGGACCATAGTCGATGGCGGCATCGGCCGCAAAACAAGTTGAAGAAAGCGCGGCCGCGGAATGGACACAGGCCCTCGGCGCCGTTCAAAGCAGACGTTCAATTCGAGAAGTCAAGTCGATTTGACCCCAAACGGACATGCCTCGAGGCCGGCACAGGTGCGGCGCAGGGACAGGGGCATCACGCCCTTTCATGATTGCTTTTGTTTTCACTGCGTTCCCGGGGGCAAGAGATACAGTGTCAGAGCAAAGATCATGTAGACCATTAGCGCCAAAACACCCACGAACCACGCCGATCGCCCGCCGTTCGTAATGAACGCTGCAGTGAGGGTGGCAACCAGCACCATCACCACCGCGCCCGGCCAGAAGTGCAGATCCATCGGCGACGGGCCAATCAGGTAACTCAGCAGCACCAGCACGGGTGCGACGAATAGCGCGATTTGGGAAGCGCTCCCGAGCGCGATGCCCACACTTAGGTCAAGTCTGTTCTTGCGTGCGCCCGAAAACGCCGCGACCATTTCAGCGGCACCGCCGACCAGCGCGACGACGATGAAGCCGACAAAGGCAGAACTCATCCCGAACAATTCGGCCGCCTTTTGCACTGATTCGACGAAGACCTCGCTCACGAGCGCGACGAGCAACGTCACTCCGGCAAGCGTCGCCAGGGCCAGTGCGATCGGCCACGGCGCTTCTTCCTCCTCCGCGCGGTTCACACTGGAGAATATTTCGCGGTGCGTCCTGAGGCTAAACAGTAATCCCAATCCGTATCCGAAGATGAGAAGTGCGGCCAAGCCGAGGCTGAGCTTTTGGGCGACTGCGGCACCCGATGCCGCGTCGGCTTCCGCAATCGCCGAAGGCATCAAGAGGGCGACGGTGGCCAGAAAAAGCAGGCCTGCCTGCAGACGCGCGCCGGCCCGGTTGAACTCCTGGACATGGTGTTTGAGTCCTCCGAGCAGAAAGGAGCCTCCAAGCATGAACAGGGTGTTGGTGACAATGGCGCCGGCGATTGACGCTTTCACCAGCGTATATTCGCCGGCGCGCAATGCGGCCATCGCGATGACCAGCTCGGTCAGGTTTCCTAGTGTGGCATTGAGCAGCCCCCCGATGGCGTCGCCGGTCTTCGCCGCAACGGATTCGGTGGCATGGCTTAGTAACGCCGCCAGGGGCACGATGGCCAGCACAGACAGCACAAAGAGCGTCGTGTGAGCTTCGGGCTTGAGCTTGGCGGCGGAAAGCACAACGGGTACGAAGGCCAGCAGCCAGAGGATCGGATTGCGACGGATCTCCTTCAGCAGCGCGTTCATTTCTCAACTCCAATAAGGCGCAGCACAGATCCGGTTTCTCTACGGATGGCTTGCAGCTCGCGTGGTATTTTCATCATGCCGCAAGCATCGTCCGCGACAGCATGCCGCCGGAGATATTCCTGGCATTAAACCCGTTTTGCAGGAGTATTCGCGTCACATAGTAGGCGCGCTGTGCGGAGCGGCAGATGACGAGGATTTCGCGGTCGCGGGGCAGCTCGCCCAGGCGCGAACGCAATTGACCCACCGGGATGTTTGTCGCGCCCGGCACATGCTCAATCACCAACTCGATCGGCTCGCGCACGTCTAGCAGGAACGCGCCGTCGGTGTTGTCCCAGTGCGCGAGCGGCATGTCGCCACGAAGCACGTCGGCCGCAATCATCCCGGCAAAGTTCACAGGGTCCTTTGCGCTGCCGAACTGGGGCGCGTAGCAAAGTTCTGCCTCCTCAAGGTCGTAAATCGTCGCGCCCATCTGGATTGCCACGGCCAGTGCGCTGATCCGCTTGTCTACCGCTGGGGCATCCTCGCCGAGTGCCTGCGCGCCGAGCACGCGTCCATCTGACTTACGGAAGATGAATTTTAGTGCGAGCGGTTTGGCACCTGGGTAATATCCGGCGTGCGAGTTCGGGAAGAGGTAGACCTTCTCGAAGTCGCTTTCGCCCATTTTACTAAGAGTTTTCTCGCTGACGCCGGTCCAGGCGGCCGCACCTCCGAACAGACCGATGATGGAGGTGCCTTGGGTGCCCCGGTAACTTGAATCTCGCCCGGCAATCACGTCGGCTGCGATGCGGCCTTGCCGGTTCGCCGGTCCCGCCAATGCCACGAGGCTCCACTGGCCCGCAACGAAATCCCTGACCTCAATGGCATCGCCGACCGCGAAAATATCCGGATCATTGGTACGCATGTGATCATCGACGCGGATGCCGCCACGCTCGCCAATCTCCAGACCTGCTGCCTTGGCTAGGGCGACGTCTGGCCGCACGCCGAGCGAGAGGATTACGATATCGGCCGAATACTCCTTGCCGGACTTCGTCTGCACTTCGAGTCCGCCGCCATCCAGCTGCTTGAAACCGGCCACCCCGTCGGCGAGCGCCAACTTGACGCCGTGCCGCTTCAGATGTTCCTCGACAAGGCGGGCGAACTCGGGATCGAGAGGAGCCAGTACCTGATCGAGCATCTCGACGAGCGTCACTTCGAATCCGAGATGCACCAGATTCTCTGCGGTCTCGAGACCGATAAAGCCCCCGCCGATAACCACCGCGCGCCGGGTCGGCTTTACGAACTGGATTCCCGAGTAATTGTACATCCCGGCAAGGAACGTTGTACCCTTCTCAATCCATTCGCGGATCATCCTCACGTCCGGCACGGTTCTGACCTGGAAGATGCCGGGCAGATCGATGCCGGGCAGCGGCGGACGGATTGACAGCGCGCCGGGCGACAATACTAGCTTGTCGTATGACTCGGTCGTCACCTCGCCGGTGACGACGTTGCGCAACTGAACCGTCTTTTCCTTCCGGGAAATGGCGATCGCTTCGCAATTGGTCCGAGCATCGATCCGAAAGAGGTTGCGAAACGTCTGCTCGCTCGCAACCATGAGGCTCGATTCCTTCGCTATCACGCCTGAGATGTGATACGGCAAACCGCAGTTGGCGTATGAGACATACGGCCCGCGCTCTACCATAATGATCTCTGCGTTCTCATCTAGCCTGCGCAGCGCGCCGCACACGACGCGCCGCCAGCTACCCCGCCGATAATGACGACCCTCATCTACTTTCTCCCTCGATATTTGGCACAATGCTAAACCCAAGCCCGCCAACACTTGATCTGGGTCAAAGCTCAGATCCCACCATTTGATTAGGTGCTTTGCTCACACTTGGGCGCGCAACTGCCAGCACAGAAAAGGCGAGTACCGCGGCGGTGCTGCCAAAGTGGGTGCTGGGTCGTACAGTTGGAAGAAGGGCACGCAATCATCATACACAATGGTCTAGTTCAGACAGCTAGAGAATTGAAAGCGCTGGAGTCCAATCATGTACCGTTTCGCGATTGCGCGTATCTTCCACCTAGTAGGCACGTGTGCCGTTGTTTTTTGCGTCAGTGCGCCCACCTATGCGCAGCAGAATCCACCCACGGCCGCGGTGGGCATAGTCGTCGCGGAACGCAAGGCAATCGCCAAGACCGGCGTACTTGTCGGCCGAGTGGAGGCCGTCCAGCGCGTGGAGGTTCGCGCGCGCGTGACGGGATATCTCGAAGGGGTGCTTTTCAGGGAAGGCGACCTCATCAAGGAAGGCGCTCCTCTCTATCGTATCGAGAAGGGCCTCTTCGAAGCCGCTGTCAACGCGGCTGAAGCCGCCGTAGAGCGGAGCAAGGCAGCCAAACTCTTGACGGAAGTTCAACTGCGCAGAGCCGTGGAACTGCTCGAAAAGAGTTCCGGAACCGTTGTCGCGCGAGACCAGGCTGTGGCCGCGGATGAACAGGCCAAGGGACAATTGATGGGCGACGATGCCAACCTGGCGACGGCGAAAATCAACCTCGGCTATACCGACATCGTTTCACCGATCACCGGAAAGATCGGTAAGACCAACATCACCAAGGGCAATGTCGTCGATCCTAACAGCGGGGTGCTTACTGTAATCGTTAGTCAGGATCCGATATACGTCAGTTTCCCCATCAGCCAACGCGACTATCTTGCAGCTCGCGAGCGAAATCAGAATGTCGAGCGTATCAAAGCCCGGGTTCGCTTTTCCGACGGTACGACGTATGGAGAGGTTGGCGAGATCAATTTCGTGGACGTTTCGGTTAACCGGTCAACCGACACGATCCTTGTACGCGCTAAATTCCCGAACGCCAAAAGCGTGCTGATTGACGGTCAGCTCGTACAGGTCATCATTGACAGCGGTGCATCCGAAGAAAAAGTCATGGTGCCGCAAGCCGCACTCATTGCCGACCAGGCGGGCATCTATGTATTTGTGGTCGAGGATGGCAAGGCGGTCGTCAAGCGCCTCAAGGCCGGAGCCGAGGTCGGGACGGATGTTGTGGTGGATCAGGGCCTGAACGGCGGCGAGCAGATTATCGTGCAAGGCGTTCAGGCCGTCCGTGCCGGGATGCCGGTTCAGGCTACTCCGCTACCGAAGATGAACCGGGGTTGAGCGCATGTTGTCCTCCGTGTTCGTTGACCGCCCGCGCTTTGCAATTGTCATTGCAATTGTCACAACAATCGCGGGCATCCTGGCCCTGTTGACAATTCCGATCGCGCAATATCCGGAGATCGTTCCGCCACAGGTTTCCGTCACAACATCCTATCCCGGCGCCAACTCAGCCGTTGTCGACGCGACCATCGCTCAACCGATCGAGGCCCAGGTCGTCGGCGTAGACAAGATGCTCTACATGAAGAGCGTCAGCGGTGACGACGGCAGTTACTCGCTTGTGATTTCGTTCGAGCTCGGAACAAACCCCGATATCAACACGGTTAATGTCAATAATCGTGTTCAGATCGCGCTTTCGAGCCTGCCCGAGGAAACTCAACGGCAGGGCGTAGTCGTCAAGAAAAAGTCCTCTGCGTTGCTCGGCGTCGTGGCGGTCTCCTCCCCGAAGGGCTCGCACGATGCGCTCTATCTATCAAACTACGTGACGATCAATGTCCTCGATCAGATCAAGAGCACTCCCGGCGTGGGCGATGCGTCCCTGTGGGGGCCGCAGGACTACGCCATGCGCGCCTGGGTAAGCACCGATCGGCTGACCGGGCTTAACCTGACGACCGGAGACATCATCAACGCCATTCAGGGGCAGAATGTCCAAGCCGCGGTCGGGCGAATCGGCGCTCGGCCGATATCGGACGAGCAGCAGCTTCAGCTTAACATACAGACCAAGGGTCGGCTGAACTCGGTTGCCGAGTTCGAGAAGATTGTGATCCGAACGAATTCTGACGGTTCGATTCTCAGGCTGGGCGATGTAGCAAAACTCGAACTGGGCGCAGCGAATCTCGACCGGGAAACACGGCTGAATGGCGCTCCCGCGGCGGCGATCGCAATCTATCAATCTCCGGGGGCCAACGCGATCAAAACCCTCAACGCGGTGAAAGCGAAGCTGGCAGAGCTTGAAAAGCGCTTTCCCGAAGACCTGACATGGAAGGTCACCTACGACCCGACAAGTTTCGTCAAAGACACATTGCACGAGGTTCAGAAGACGCTCCTGGAAGCGTTTGTTCTCGTGGTGATCGTTGTATTTCTTTTCCTCGGAAATGTTCGCGCCACATTGATCCCGACTTTCGCGGTACCGGTCAGTCTGATCGGTACCTTCGTCGTGCTGCTGGCGATTGGCTATTCCGCCAATACTGTATCCCTTCTTGCCATCGTGCTTGCGATCGGCATCGTGGTCGATGATGCCATCGTTGTCGTCGAGAATGTCGAGCGGGTAATGGAGGAGCATCCAGAGCTTTCGCCGGCTGACGCGACCAAGAAGGCGATGAGCGAAATAACTGCGCCGATCATGGCAATCACGCTGGTGCTGCTGTCGGTGTTCGTGCCGGTGGCTTTCATTCCGGGAATCTCCGGCGAGCTGTTTCGACAATTTGCCGTCACGGTCGCGGTTGCGATGTTGCTGTCTGCGGTCAACGCGCTCACACTTTCTCCGGCCTTGTCTGCGATCCTGCTGCGCCCACATCATGGTCCGCGCCGCGGCGTTATCGGGATTGTTATGCGTAGCATCGATCAGGTGCGTGATGCATATGGCGCTGTCGTTGCACGGCTGGTGCGGATTTCGCTGATCGGTCTTGTGCTGGTTGCGGCCTCAGGCGCGGGTATCCTTGCGCTTGGGAAGATCACGTCGACGGGCTTCCTGCCCGAGGACGATCAGGGTGCGTTGTTCGTAGTCGTTCAGCTGCCCGGCGGCGCCTCCGTGGTGCGGACGGCTGAGCTTGTGGAGCAAGCCGAGACTATTCTGCGGGAGGATGCCGCTGTTGCGGATGTCACATCGGTTGTCGGCCTAAACTACATCGACAACTATTCGCAGTCGAATTCGGCGTTCCTGGTCGTCACGCTCAAGCCGTTTGAGGAGCGCAAGGACCCGTCTCTTGGGGTGCGCCAGATGATCGCGCGGCTAAATCCAAAGTTCAGGGCGATGCAGGGTGGGGCAGTGGTGCCGATTGCGCCACCGCCGATCCTCGGCCTAGGAAGCGGCGGCGGCTTCGCCTATGTGCTGGAGGACTTGCGAGGTGCGGAACCGAAAGAGCTTGCTCAGGTCCTGCGCGGCTTGACCGTCGCGGCAAATCAGGATCCTCAGCTCAATAACGTCTTCAGTACGTTCTCCGCGACAAACCCGTCGGTTTATCTCGATATCGATCGGGACAAAGTTCAAATCCTCGGCGTCAAACTGAGTGATGTCTTCCAGGCGCTGCAGGCTTCGCTTGGCGGCTATTTCGTCAACAACATCAACTTGTTTGGCCGAACCTGGCAGGTCCAGGTTCAGGCAGACGCGCTCGACAGGTCAAGCGTTGAAGACATCTTCCGAATTAATGTGAGAGACAAGGACGGGAACATGGTCCCGCTTCGCAGTCTCGCGGAGGCCCGCGTCGCCGTCGGACCTCCAGCCCTCATTCGCTACAACAATCTTCGGGCCGTGACCGTCCAGGGCGGGGGTGCGGCTGGTGTCTCTTCGGGACAGGCTCTTAAGGCCATGGAAGAAGTTGCCGCAAAGACCCTGCCCCAGGGCTATGCGGGAGAGTGGACGGATACGTCTTTCCAGGAGAAGCGCGCCGAGGGCAAGACCAGCATTATTTTGGGCTTCGCAGTCCTGTTCGCCTATCTGTTCCTGGTTGCGCTTTATGAGAGCTGGACCATTCCGGTGCCGGTTCTGCTTTCGGTATCGGTCGGAATTCTCGGATCGTTCGCCGCGATCCTGCTTGGAGGGCTGACGCTCGATCTCTATGGGCAAATCGGCATTATCGTGCTGATCGGGCTGGCGGCCAAGAACGGAATTCTGATCGTCGAGTTCGCCAAGGAGAAGAGAGAAGCGGGGATGCCCTTGCTCGAAGCGGCGACCGAGGGTGCGAGACAGCGCTTCCGCCCGGTGATGATGACGTCCTTCGCCTTCATCCTTGGGCTCCTTCCGCTGGTGGTCGCGACAGGCGCCTCGCAACTGGCTCGTCGAAACGTCGGTACGCCAGTGTTCGGAGGCATGATCTTTGCGTCGTTCATCGGGATCTTCATGATCCCACCGCTTTATGTGGCGTTTCAGGCGATCCGCGAGAAGCTCAGGCCGTCGACGAAACCGAAGGAGCACTCCGCGCCGGCGGAGTAATCATCGATCAGTCTTGCGGCAGGAGGGGTCGGCAACTTCCGTTGTTGGGCACCAAACGGACATGCCGCTGCTGCATGTCCGCAGCGCGGCGATAGGCACTGCGACAATCGGATGGGAATGGCTCATTGATCGGGGCGGGTGGGAAAAGTCCACAGGATCGTCCGATGACAACGCTTGCAAATCTCACTGCCCGAAACAGCAATTACTCGAGCGCCGCTGGAAAGTCCCGATAAGCGAGCCCGCCCGGACGGTTTCGATCAACTTAGCGTAGTCGTACTGCATCACAAATTTCGTCGGCCGTATCTCATTTTGCTGCGGCAACAGGGACATCGCGGCAGAGTTCTGATGAGCGCGTTGATCAACCGCACGCGGACGGTAGCGATCGAGTTTGGAATGTGGCGTTCAGGCCGCAAGGGGGGATCCTCTGGGTCGATAACCTTCGGGTAAAGCAGGCGTCTGGAATGGCGTGGCGCGACGAGGTGCTGAGGGGGGAATCGTTTCCCGCTCGGAGATCAGGAATCCATAGGCCGCGATGCACATCGTGGCGTGATGATGGAAGCCGCGCCACCCGCGCCCTTCGAAGTGCCCAAGCCCGACTTCCTGCTTGAGCTCAAGATAGTCGCGCTCGATACGCCAGCGCAGCTTGGCGAAGTCGACGAGATCGCGGAAGCCGATATCGGGTGGCAGCGTCGACAGCCAATACTTGGTCGGCTCGGCGTCGCCCATAGGCCACTCGATCAGCAACCACTCCTGCGACAGCGATTCCGGCATCAGCTGGCTATGCCCAACCCGAACGCGCACGCGGGCGAAGCGCGATGACAGCCACTCGGCCGATCCCTCCCGCCACCGGATCGTTTGCCAGGCCTCTTTGGGCAGGTCACACGCCAGACGTTTGGCCGAGACCAGATCGGGTTCGTCGCGACGCCCCGTGTTGTTCAACGGTTTGCCTCTGCGCCTCGGTCCGGTGCCGGGCGGCCACACCAGGATTTTCGGCTGAATGCCGACGACATAGCTCACGCCCAACGCCGTCATGCCGGTGCGCAGCCGTGAGTCAGTTCCATAGGCCGCGTCCATCAATGCCACCCCGCGTGGCAGACCGGCCTCGCACGCCCAACGTATCTGCTCCAGCGCGATCTCGGGCTTGGTCTTAAAGCTGAGCTTACGCGGCACGCCTGCCTTGTTTCGGCGCGCCCTGTCCTTGATCCATTCCTTCGGTAGATAAAGCCGATAGGCCACCGGCAGGCTGGCGGAGTGGTTCGCGATCGACAGCGAGACGGCGACCTGACAATTGGCCTCTTTGCCGAGTTGTCCGCAATATTGATGCTGCACGCCTACCGAATGCTTTCCTTGTTTGGGGAAGCCCGTGTCATCGATGATCCACGCCTCGATCGGCCCCTGCCGTTCCATTGCAGGCAGCACCGCCTCCCGTACCTTGGCCAACACCCTCTCGTCCGACCAGGACGCGACACCGACAAAATGCAGCAACGACTGATGCTGCGCGGCCGTCCGCGCCGGAGCCGTCTTCGCGGCCATCGGCTCCACGCTCTTGCGCTCGCCCGGCAATATCAGGCCCGTGCAATAGTCGCGCAGGGGGCCAACCCGGTCCGCGTGCCCAAGCACACTCGCAAGCCCCGCCACATACGCCGCAAATCGTACTTCGGCCTTCTCTTCATTCTTCCGATTCATGTCAGCACCTCGCGCGCCAATCCTGAATCTCCTCAAATAGTTGATTCTCAAAGTCGAAGCGCGCGACCTTCTGACTCAGTACGGGTAGTCCGCTCTACGTCCTGTGGCGTGATTTGCCCGACAGGCGGTTTTGCAGAAGGGCTGTCCAGCCCCATTTGCAAAAATATTCGGATTTTCCGAAGACCCAAATCACTTCTATATTCGCAGCCGTCCCGTCCCACAGAGGGGCGATCGTCACGGCCGCGGGGCGGGATGCGGTGGACGCAAGTGGCGCTTTAGACGAGGGCGCTTTCTTGCGGACGGAGAAGTCGTGTGGTCCTGACGCCCCGACGCTGGCGTCAAGTTCTCGAGAAGCAAGCTTCTCAAGGGCGACGGTGGCAAGAAAGCCCGGTCGCCGAGGAGAGCGCGAAGGAAACCGTTAAAACCATTGCGCGGGGAATGCCGGGTGAAACCGGTGTGATCTGACTAACGCGTGTGCGTTCTACCACTATCTCTGCACACGCGGCTATCGGGCGCATCGGGCGCCCGGCATTCCCCGCGCCCTCTGATTGGAGAGGGCGGGAAGTTGAAAGCAAACCTCGGGCAAAACATGCGGCGAGAATGCGAAGTCATGCAAAGTGAACCCCCTCCCTCCACGCGCGGTTGCGCGTGGCGGGGAGGGGTCGGGGGTGGGGGGTCTATCGGCTTGCTCCTCTGGCAGCGAGTTTGCTGAGGCACCCCCCACCCCCAACCCCTCCCCACCGCTTCGCGGGGGGAGGGGAGGAGGTGTTTACGATGACACCATTTGTTGCGCGAAAGCCGTCGAACAGCGTCAATCCAATGAAGGCTGAATCCCAGCGCCTTGGGCGCGATGGCGCGCCAGGCCGGGATGACGTTGAGAGATTTTTTGCCCGGCAACTCCGGTGCGCGACGCGGAACGATGTCAATCCCTCAGCGCAGCGGCTTTTTCAGCAGCGAGAAGCGATCGGGATCGAGCCCCATCGATGGCTGCAGCATCGGGGCTTCCACCATGGCCGCGCGTGGCGCGGGGCGTTCGTTGACGGTGGGATCGTTGGGAACGTCGCGATTGGAGGTCGCTCCGCGCCAGCGCTCTAGCACGGCGCCGACGAAATGCATGTCGTGGCCGGCGGTGACCGACGGCACCGTCGAAATCGTGGCTTCGCTGCGCGGCAATTGATGCACCGGCACTTCCTTGAAGCGCAGGCGGGTCGGAAGTGCCACGCCTTCACCGAAAGCCAGCACTTCGCGGGTGCCGAGCGAGGGAACGAACGACAGCAGGTTTGCCGCGGCGTCCGACACCGCCGAGCGCAGCAGCGCCTGGTCGCGATCGTTGGCGAGCCGCATGGTGAACAGCGTGTTGCACTGGGAAATGATGGTGGCGTCGAGTTCGGCGGGTCGCTGCGTGACGAGGCCGAGATAGACGCCGTATTTGCGGCCTTCCTTGGCGATACGCGAGACCGCCTTGCGGGTCGGACCGAAACCGATGTTGCGGTCGGCGGAGGCGTAGCGATGGGCCTCCTCGCAGACGAACAATAGCGGCGAGACGCCGTCGCTCCACAGCCCGAAATCGAACGCCATCCGGCACAGCACCGACACCACGGAATCGATGACCTCGGCGGGGAAGCCGGCCAGCTGCATGACGGTCATCGGCCTGCCGTTGGCCGGCAGCCGGAACAGATGGCTGATGACTTCCGCCATGGTGTCGCCGCCGACATTAGCGTTATCGAACATGAAGGCGTAGCGCGGATCGTTGCGCACGGCCTCGATGCGCGAAATCAGCTTGTGATAGGTGATGCGCGAGGAGCGGTTTTCCAGCCTGCCCATGCGTTCGTCGATCAGCGCGATCAGATCGACCAGACGATAGGGGACCGGGGTATCCATGGTAAAGCCGACCACCTTGGTATCGATGCGCTTGAGGCCAACGCGGTCGGCGTTCTGATACTGGGTATAGATCCCCTTTGCCGCCGGGATGACTTCGGCGAGGATGTCGAGTTCCTCAGGCACGCCGGGCCGGCCGGCGAACAATACGTCGACGATCTCTTCGAAATTGAACAGCCAGAACGGAAGCTTCAGATTGCGCGGGTTGAGAACCAGCGAGCGGTCGCCGAAACAGCGGCCGTATTCATTGTGAACGTCGAGCAGGAAAATCCGCAAATTCGGCCGCGACTTGAGAATCTCGTTCAGCAGCAGCGACACGCCGCTGGATTTGCCGACGCCGGTCGAGCCGAGCACCGCGAAGTGCTTGGAGAGCATCTCCTCGACATCGACATAGGCGATGACGGACGGATCCTGCTGCAGGGTGCCGATGTCGATCTGGTCCGATCCGACCGGCGCGTAAACCGTGCGAAGCTCCTGATTGGTGATGAGGTCGACGGCATCGCCGATGGTCGGATAGTTGGTGACGCCGCGCTGAAATTTGGGGCGGTCCGGACCGCCGAGGATTTCGCCGAGCAGATCGACCGAGGCGCTGGCGACGTAATTGTCGGAGGTCGGCAAGTCCTCGCAGGACACTTCCGTGATCATGGCGACGATGGCGGAATTGGCGCAGTGGATGCTGACGAACCGGCCGACCGTGGCCCTGACCTGCGAGACGGGCATCTGGCTCCCGGCCAGAAGCCCGACCCGGGCGAGAGATCCGCGCACCGAAATCACACGTCCGAAGGATGTCACTGTGGTTGAACCTGGTTTGCCATGAATGGGTCAAAGCGGCACTATGCAGGCGGTGGCTGGAGAAACGGTTAAACCCGGGCGTTCCCCGATGCGTTAAATCCGCGCTATCCCAGTCTCGATGTCGCCCGCTTGATGCTCCCGGCTGCCCGGCATTGGCGGATTCTGCTGGAAAACCGATGTTTTCCGGCGTCGTCCGCCGAGCCTGGCCGCTGCTTAACGTCTGGTTTACCAACCCCGCAACGGAGGGCCGCTGTCGCATCGGCGGCTTGAGTGCTCGATGCTTGCTTCTCGTCTGCATGCGCTCGGGATGGATTGATCGCGAAGCTGTGACGTAATTGACACATGCGATATCAACGCTACGCTGTGCCCAGCTCAAGGAAGCAATTTCCATCGGAAACGGGTTTCCTTAAGAAGAAACAGGGCAGGGTGGAACGCGATGAATCGCGGCATCGGGTTTTGAGCGGGTTGGCGCGGCCTTCCGCGCTCGCACCCTTCCGTTACAGGAATTATCGTTTCCAGTGGCCCGCCGACCTGCTCACATCGTGGGCGTTCGAGATGGAGACGCTCATTCTCGGCTGGTATGTGCTGGTCGAGACCGGATCGGTCGTGCTGCTGACCCTGTTTGCCTCGCTCACCTACATTGGCACGCTGATCGCGCCGATGTTTGGCGTGGCAGGAGACCGCATCGGCCACCGCGATTTGCTCGCCATGATGCGCGCGACCTATGCGGTGCTTGCGGCCACGCTGATGACGCTGGCGCTGACGGGTTATTTGACCCCGCTCTACGTCCTCATCATCGTGGCGATCATGGGCCTGGTCCGGCCGTCGGATCTTGGCGTCCGCGGCGCGCTGGTTGCCACCATCATGCCGCATGATCAGTTGATCGGCGCGATCAGCATTTCGCGAACCACGATGGACACCGCGCGAATCGCGGGGGCGCTGAGCGGCGCCGGATTGTTCGCTGCGCTCGGCATGGGGCCGGCCTATATGGCGATCGTCGGCCTTTATGCCGTCAGTACCGCGCTCACCCTCTGCGTCGTGGCGCCGTCAAAGCCGCACCCGGTCGATGCGGCGGCTGACAGCGCGCTGCGGCGCTCGCCGATGCGCGACCTGAAGGAGGGCATCGCCTATGTCTGGACCACGCCGCGAATGCGCGCGGCGATCTGGATCGCGTTTCTCGCCAACCTGACCGCCTATCCACTGTCCAACGGATTGCTGCCCTATATCGCCCGCGAGATCTACGGCACCAACCAGACCGGGCTTGGCTATCTGTCGGCCAGTTTCGCCTGCGGTTCGCTGGTCGGGTCGATCGCGCTCAGCCTGATCGGCGGCATCCGGGTTGCGCGGCTGATGATCGGCGCGACAGTCATGTGGTACGCAGCACTTCTGGTATTTGCGCAAATGCAAAGCGTGCCGGCGGCGATTGGCTGTCTGGTGCTGGCGGGCTTCGCGCAAAGTCTTACCATGATCTCGATCGCGGTGATCCTGATGCGAACCGCGAGCGAGCATTTCCGTGGCCGGGTGATGGGCGTGCGCATGCTCGCGATCTACAGCCTTCCACTGGGCCTTATGGC
Organism: uncultured Alphaproteobacteria bacterium; assembly: GCA_963801875.1. Lineage (GTDB taxonomy): Bacteria > Pseudomonadota > Alphaproteobacteria > Rhizobiales > Xanthobacteraceae > Bradyrhizobium. The sequence goes on from CAWDGT010000003.1 coordinate 156,664, forward strand.
CGCCGGAAGCCTGATCGGTGAAATCGGATTTGCCGTCACCGCCACGCTCTACGCGGCCACCGGTCTGGCGCTGATGCTGGCGATCGTACTGCATTGGCGCGCGGATTTGTGGCATGTGCACGCGCCGGCGAATGCGAAATAGGAGGCCGATCGGCGCTCAGCGGCGTGCTTAATCCGGGGAACGGATGCCTGCCGTGACGATATTGTTTTCAGACAGCAGGCCAAGAATGCGCTCTGCGACAAGCCTGTGGCCCTCCGGCGTCCAATGAGAGCCTGCGGCGTCGCCCGGATAGAATGCGGCGCCATCGAAGGTGACAAAAGGGATGCGGTTGACTTGAAGATACTGCATGAGGGCGGAATCGCGGTATTGAAGGCCAACCAGAAACTTGCGTCCATTCGCCTGAACGAAGTCACGCAATTTGCCGACCAGGCGCTCGGTCGGGTCCGGCACAAAAAGCACCGGATGCTGGATCTTGAGGTAGACCGCCGACACAAGCCGGGCGAGCCAAAGATGGCGTACCAGCCAATCTTCCTTGATGTACTGCAGGCGGGATTTGGGAACCGGCTGTCCCTGCAGCACCAGCGAACCATCCGAGGCAATCGTGAAGTAGGGCTTTTGATAGCCCTCGTATCGGATATTGGTGCTATTATCCAACCGGTCGTTCTGCGTGCAAAAAATCAGCACGACGACGGCGGGCTGAATCTTCGGCCATAGCCGCTGCAGCAAGAGATACTCCTGGTCCGTGCCGTATCCCGAAACACCTGCAGCGACAATCTTGTGGCTGGGGATGCGCGTTCTTAACAGCTCGGTGAAGCGCTCATCGGCTTCAGCATCCAGCCCCCAAACGAATGAATCTCCCAAAAACATGATGGTTGGTCTGGCATCGGGACGGAACTCGATGTCGCGCAGACCCAGGCTGTTGTGTTGAGCATGGATTGTACGTGCGTTTGCAACAATCGAGCTTGAGCCCGGCGCCGGGGCCCATCCAAGCTCCGCATCATAGCGATAGCTCAGCGAACGCTCACTTACGCCTTCCCGCAACTCTCGGAAGTCGGCAACGCGGAGGAAGAGTTCCAAGGCAGCCAAGGTCCGCAACAGAAATACTGAACTGCCGGCAGAGCTGAAAAAGACGTATTGGGATCAAGGCATTGATACGGGTTGATGGTCTGGCTGGGGAACTAGGATTCGAACCTAGACAAACAGAGTCAAAGTTTGTTGTGCTACCGTTACACCATTCCCCAATGGTTTCAAATACTTAAGAGATATTCTGGCAGTTGCTGCAACGGCTGAAGCCATTCCGTGCGAATGTGCGCCCTTCTACTCGCAAGCTCCCGGCCTTGGCAAGCGCGCGGCGATGGGCTTCTTGCAGTTGGGCCGTGGCGAACGCCGCCGCGGTTTGCGTGGCGGTCAGGGTGGCGATGAGCGTGTATTTCGAAGAGCTGGATTTCCGCCCCACACCGATGGGCGTGCTCAGCCTGCGCCGCCGGAGGCATCTCGGCTCGGGCCTCGACGTCTACGAAATCAAGCTCGGCGACGAGTTCCTGATGTCGAGCGCCTTTACCGTCGCCGAGATCGCACTGGCGCGGATCGGGTTGGCTGTGCTCCATCGCATGGATCTCGATGTCGTCGTTGGCGGACTTGGGCTCGGCTATACCGCCCTAGCCGTGCTCGAAAACCGCGCCGTGCGGTCGTTGATCGTGGTCGACGCGCTGGCCGAGGTCATTGAATGGCACCAGCAGGGTCTGCTGCCGCTCGGCAAGCAACTTACGCAAGATCCGCGCTGCCGCTTCGTCAACGGCGACTTCTTCGCGATGTCGCATTCCGCGGACGGGTTTGATGGCGTTGCGCCCGGCCGCCGCTTCGATGCGGTGCTGGTCGATATCGACCACTCGCCGAAAAACCTGCTGCATCCGCGCCACGCCGCACTGTATGCGCCGGCGGGACTTGAGAGGCTCGCCGACCATCTGCATCCCGGCGGCGTGTTCGCGCTGTGGTCGAACGACCCGCCGGATGATGCATTCGAACGCGTTCTGGCTGGCTCCTTCGCAACCTCGGCTGCGCATGTCGTAACCTTCGACAATGCGTTCGGGGAGCATGCCGCAAGCAACACCGTCTATGTCGGGGTCAAGGCCGATCTGCCGGTCAGGAAGGCAGCTGAAAAGGCCGCGCCTTCGGCCGATTGATCGTCCGCAACTTGCCCCTGCCAATCGGGCATGCAATGCTGAGCGGCCAATAAGCAGTGGAAGTTGCGGGGTTATGCCGCGGCTTATCCGCGGGCTGGCATTGCCTGGGAACGTTTCGGAGACAATCGACATGAGATTCAAGCATATCCTCGGACTGCTTTGCGCCGCCTCGATTTCCGTCTGTCTGGCGGGCACTGCATCGGCGCAGGACAAGACCATCAAGATCGGCGCGGTATTTCCGTTGAGCGGCAACGCCGCCAGCGCTGGCGTCCATGCCAAGGCCGCGATCGAAACCGCGATGGATATCATCAATAACGCCCACCCCGAGCTCGGCAGTTTCCCGCTGGCGAAGAGTGCAGGCCTCGCGGGCCTCGGCGGCGCCAAGGTCGAGGTGGTTTTCGCCGATAACCAGGGGAGCGCGGCCACCGGGCAGAACCAGGCGCTGCGCCTGATCACCGAAGAGAAGGTGGTCGCGCTGACCGGAGCCTACCAGTCCGGCATCACGCTGACGGCGAGCGCGATTGCCGAAAAATATGGAATTCCCTTTCTCAACGGCGAGTCGGTTGCCGCCAACCTGACCGAGCGCGGCTTCAAGTGGTTCTTCCGGACCACGCCGATCGCCACAGACTTTGCCAAGATCTATTTCGACTTCCTCAAGGACATGAAGGCCACCGGCGCTAAGACCGACAGCGTCGCGCTGGTCCATGACAACACCGAATACGGCACCTCGGTCGCGACCGTGATCACCAGCGTGGCCAAGGAGAAGGGTCTCAGCGCCCCGATCGACGTCGCCTACACCGCCAATACCACCGACGTGCAGGCCCAGGTGCTGCAGCTCAAGGAGAAGAAGCCCGACGTCGTCATCATGATCACCTACACGTCGGACGCGATCCTGTTCGCCAAGACCATGCAGGCGCTCGATTACAAGCCGCCGATGCTGCTGGCCGACGACGCCGGATATTCCGATCCGTCCTTTATCAAGGCTGCCGGCAAGCTTTCGGTAGGGGCATTCAACCGCTCGTCCTGGAGCGTCGGGCCCAAGGGCTCGCCGACCGCCATCATTGCCGACATGTACAAGCAGAAGAGCGGCGACGAGATGGACGATACCGCCGCGCGACAGATGCAGGGCTTCTTCGTTCTGTGTGAGGCGATCGACCGCGCGGGCTCGACCGATCCCGCAAAAATCCAGGCGGCGCTGAAGGCCACCGACCTGAAGCCCGACCAGCTGATGATGGGCTACAAGGGCGTCAAGTTCGACGACAAGGGCCAGAACATCCTTGCGGCCGGCGTCATCATCCAGCTGCAGGACGGCGAGAACTATGTCGCGGTCTGGCCTAAGACCAACGCGCAGAAAGATCCTGCCATGCCCTACAAGGGCTGGTGACATCATGAGGGCGGGATAGTCATTCCGCCCTCATTGCTTCCTGTGTATCGCGTCCCCAGGATTTAACCCGCAATATTTGTCGCCGGCATGTCCATTATTCTCGTTCAGGTAATCGTCGGCGGCCTGCTGCTGGGTGCCATCTACGCGCTGTTTTCCTCAGGTCTCACCCTGGTCTGGGGCATGATGAACATCGTCAACTTCGCGCATGGCGATTTTGTCATGCTCGGCATGTATGTCGCGTTCGTGGTCTATACACTGCTCGGCGCCGGTCCCTTGCTCGGCGCCCCGCTCGCCGTGCTGGTGCTGGCGACGCTCGGGGTCATCGTCTATTTCGGATTGATCCGCGACATCATGAAGGGGCCGATGCTGGCCCAGATTCTCGGCACCTTCGGGCTCGCGTTGTTGCTGCGCTATTCGGTGTTCTGGTGGTTCGGCGCAAATTTCCTGACATTGCCGGAAAATATCGTCGGCGGCACGTTCGAGATCCTGGGCTTGCGACTCCAGGCGTCGCGCCTGCTGGCCGGCGGGGTTGCGTTGCTGGTGACGCTTGGCCTGCACCTTTTGCTGACGCGCACGTCGCTGGGATCGAAGATGCTTGCGGTAGCGGAGGATTCCACCGCGGCGCAGCTGATGGGAATCCGGCCCGACACCATGCAGGCCATCGCCTGGGCGATCTCCGCGGGCGCCACCGGGCTTGCCGGCGCATTGATAGCGACCTTCTTCTATATTGTTCCGACCGTCGGCGAGACGCTCGCCATCGTTGCCTTCGTCACCGTGTCGCTCGGCGGCTTCGGCAGCGTGCCCGGCGCGCTGATGGCGGGACTTCTGATCGGCGTGATCGAATCCCTGTCGGCCTATCTGATCGGCGCGGTCTACAAGGACATTGTCGTGTATTCCCTGTTCCTCGGCTTCCTCTGGTTCCGGCCGCAGGGCCTGATGGGCAAGACGTGATGCGGCGCTTTCTGTGGCCCTCGGTGGTGCTGGCGCTTTTCGTCACCTATCCACTGCTGTTCTCGACGCCGTTCCTGCAGCGGCTCGGCGCGCTGGTGCTGCTCTATGCGATCGCGGCCTCGGCCTGGAACATCGTCGGCGGCTATGCCGGCCAGGTCTCGGTCGGGCACGTCGTCTATTTCGGCTGCGGCGCCTATTGCGCGATGGGGGCGTACGCGCATTTCGGCCTGTCGCCGCTGATCGGAATCCCTGCCGGCATCGTCGTCAGCGTGGCGATAGCGGCCGTGATCGGCGTGCCGACGCTGCGCCTCTCCGGCCATTATTTCAGCATGGCCACGATCGCGGTCGCCGAACTCGTCAGGCTGGTTGTCACCAATACCGACTATCTCGGCGCGGCGGTCGGCCTCAGCGGTCCGACCGTGCCGCGCAACGTGTTCGACCTCTCGTTCATATCGGCGCTGCCTTATTACTATCTGTTCCTCTCGGTTCTCCTGATCACGCTGGGCCTCACCTGGGGGATGGCCCACAGCCGGATGGGATTTTATCTGCGCGCCATCAGGGATTCCGAGCGCGCGGCGCGTTCCCTCGGCGCCCCCGCGAGCCGCATCAAGCTCTACGCCTTCATGCTGAGCGCCGGGCTGACCAGCGTGGCCGGCGCACTCTACGCCATGATGTTCGGTTTCGTCGACCCGGAATCGGGGCTCGGCATCCTGATCTCCGTGAAGATTCTGATCATGGCGGCGCTGGGCGGCGCCGGACTGCTGTTCGGACCGCTGGTGGGTGCCGCGATCCTGGTGCCGCTGGAGGAAATCTCCAACAACCTGCTCGGCGGCAAGGGCGCCGGCCTGACCTTCGTCGCATACGGCGCCATCATCGTGCTGATTGCACGGTTTCAGCCGGGCGGCATTCTGACTTTGATCAAGCGGCTCTGGGCGAAGCGCGGCAAGGCGCCGGAGGCAACGGTCGCGGCGGGAGCCAACCATGCTCCTTGAAGCCCGCGACGTGACAAAGGCCTTTGGCAGCTTCAAGGCCGTCGACGCGGCCTCGGTGACGCTGGAGCAGGGTGACATTCTCGGCCTGATCGGGCCGAACGGCGCCGGCAAATCCACTTTCTTCAATTGCCTGACCGGCGACTTGCTGTCGACATCCGGCAAGGTGTTTTTCGAAGGCCAGGACATCACCAATCTCGCGCCGGAAGCCCGCGCGCAGCTCGGCCTAGCCCGCTCGTTCCAGGTGCCGCAGACCTTCGAGAGCATGACGGTGCTGGAGAACGTGATGATCGGCGCGTTCCTGCGCACCTCCCACCGCGCTGAAGCCGAGACCAGAGCCCGTGCCGTGCTGGAGCGCGTCGGCATGAGCAGGCTGGCGGATGCGCCGGCACGTTCGCTCGGGACGCCCGGCCGCAAGCGGCTGGAAATCGCGCGCGCGCTCGCGACCGAGCCCAAGGTGCTGCTGCTGGACGAGGCGATGGCGGGCCTCACCCTGCGCGAGGTGCAGCTCGCGATCGATCTCGTGCGCGACATCCACCGTTCCGGCATCACGCTCGTCATCGTCGAGCATATCATGGAAGTCATCATGTCGCTGGCGAGCCGCGTGGTGGTGTTTCACCAGGGCCGCGAGATCGCGCGCGGCAGCCCGCGCGAGGTGACCGGCAATCCGGCAGTTATTGAAGCCTATCTGGGCAAGCGCGCGGCCAAGGCCGCTGCCGGTCATACGCCGATCGAGCTGATGGGCGGACCCGCGACATGACCGCCCCTCTGCTCAGGATCGAGCATCTCGAGGTTCGCTACGGCGATCTGATCGGCGTATCCGACGTATCGCTGGATGTGCCCGAGGGCAGCGTGGTCGCGCTGCTCGGCTCGAATGGTGGTGGCAAGACCACGACGCTCAACGCCATCGCAGGGCTCATTCCGCTGCATGCCGGATCGATTAGGTTCCGGGAGGAGGAGATTGGCGGCCAGGCCGCGTTTTCGATCGTGCGCAGGGGCCTCGCGCTGTCGCCGGAAGGTTGGCGGTTGTTCGTGCAGCAAAGCGTCGAGAACAACTTGCTGCTCGGGGCGACGCCGCTACACGACAGAACGCGCGTCGCAACGTTGCTGGAGCGCGTCTACGAAATCTTTCCAAAACTTGCGGAGCGGCGCGGCCAGCGTGCCGGCACCATGTCCGGCGGCGAGCGGCAGATGCTGGCGGTCGGCCGTGCGCTGATGAGCGATCCCAAACTGCTGATGCTGGACGAGCCGTCGCTGGGCCTGGCGCCGACAGTGGTCGAATCGATGTATGAGACCTTCGGCCGGCTGCACAAGGAAGGGTTGACGATCCTGCTCGCGGAGCAGTCCATTGAGCTTGCGCTTGAGGTGTCCGACTTCGCGACCGTGCTGCAGGTCGGCAAGAGCGTGTTGTCGGGCACCGCGGCGGCACTCGCCGATGATCCGCAGGTCCAGCGTGCCTATCTCGGCAGCGGCTGACGCGCGCCGGCAGGCCGGTACGAGAGAGAGTCCGGTTATTTGATCTTGTCGTAGGCGGCGGCAAAATCGGCAAGCGGCATCGGAATGGTGATGGTTTCCTTGGCGAGATTCTGAAACGACACCTTCAATTGCTTGCCCGATTTCAGGTCGGCCAATAGCTCGGTCGCGATCGGGGTGCTGGCATAGCAGCCCCTGTTTTCGCAGGTCTGGATCTGCAGGTCGATTGGTTTGCCGTCATCGACCTGGAATTTGGCGCCGACCGGCAGGTTAAGTCCAAGCGGCAACTGCACGAGCGCGACCGGCGAATGGGTATCGCTCGGCACACGAATGTTGACGAGCACGATCAACTGCCCGGTCTTGCTGAGGATCGCGGTCTGCTCTATCGCGCATTCGAGCGGCGCATCGCGGCTTGCGCTGGTGCAGCGCGCGGCCCAACCGGGCTGCGCAGCGGGGGCCGGCGGGCCTTCGGCTTGAGGCGTTGCCGGCGGCGTTGTTTGCGCCGCGCGCGGCGCAGCCTTGGACTTGGCGGCCTGCTGCGCATGGCTTGACGGCCCCACAGCGGCGAGCGCAACCAGGATTGCAAGCTTTACTGAAATCCTCACCGATCCGGCTCCGGGATGAATGCCCCCAGCGGATGTGCCGGGGCGCGATCAAAGTCAAGTCACTCGGCGGCCTGCTTGATCGGGCCTTGCTCGCTCACGGGGTGCTCCTGGTCAGCATTGTCTGACCTTCCCCAGCCCGAAAACCAGTTCGAGAACCTGTCTAGATAAAGATATACCACGGGCGTCGTGAACAGCGTGAGCGCCTGGCTGACGATCAGGCCACCGACCATCGCATAGCCGAGCGGCTGGCGGATTTCGGATCCGTCGCCGGTACCGAGCATCAAGGGCACGCCGCCCAGCAACGCCGCCATGGTCGTCATCATGATCGGACGAAACCGCAGCAGCGCCGCCTTTCGGATCGATTCTTCCGACGACAGGTGCTCATCGCGCTCGGCTGTGATCGCGAAATCGACCATCATGATGCCGTTCTTCTTGACGATGCCGATCAACAGAATGATGCCTATCAGCGCGATCAGGCTGAAGTCGAACCCGAACAACATCAGCGTGGCGAGTGCGCCGACGCCGGCCGAGGGAAGGGTGGAGAGAATCGTGATCGGGTGGATGTAGCTTTCGTAGAGAATGCCGAGGATCAGATACACTACGACCAGCGCCGCCAGAATTAGCAGCGGGACGGTGCCGAGCGACTGCTGGAACGCTTGCGCGGTTCCCTGGAAGCTCCCGCTCAGGGTGGCTGGCGCACCCAGATCGGCCATTGCCTTCTGCACGGCCTTGGTTGCCTGACCGAGCGCCACGTCCTGCGCGAGATTGAAGCTGATCGTGATCGCCGGGAACTGGCCCTGGTGGCTGATCGAGAGCGGCCGGACCGGTACGGTGGTCCATTTGGTGAACGCCGACAGCGGCACCTGATCGCCGGTGGTCGGTGACTTGACATAGATCTTGTCCAGGGTGTCGAGCTTGCCCTGCAACTCCGGCAGTACCTCCAGGATTACGTGGTAGCTGTTGAGCTGGGTGAAATACTGAGCGACCTGGCGCTGGCCGAAGGCATCATAGAGTGTATCGTCGATCAGCTGCGGAGAAATTCCAAAGCGGGACGCGGTATCGCGATCGATCGTCAGGGTCAGCGTCGTTCCCTCGGTCTGCTGATCGGTGGCGACATCGCGCAGCTCCGGCAAGGTCTTCATCTTGTCGAGCACGCGCGGCGCCCAGGTATTCAATTCGTCGAGGTTGGCGTCCTGAAGGGTGTACTCGAACTGGGTCCGGGTGGCGCGGCCGCCGAGCCGGACGTCCTGCGCGGCCTGCAGGAACTGGCGCGCGCCTTCGACCTTCTCGAGCCTCGGACGCAGCCGCGCGATGATCTGCGACGCCGATGCGTCCCGCTCATGCCGCGGTTTCAGGGTGACATACATGCGTCCCGTATTGAGCGCACTGCCGCCGCCACCGACGAACATGGCAATGCTGGCAACGGCGGGGTCGCTCAGCACGATCTGTCCGAGCTCCTCCTGGTGCCGCTTCATGTCGTCGAACGAGATGTCCTGGGCGGTCTCGGACGTTCCCAAGATCAGGCCGTTGTCCTGTTGCGGAAAAAAACCCTTGGGAATGATGACGAAAAGATAGACCGACAATCCCAGCGTCACGAAGAATACACAAAGCGTGGTGAGGCGCCAGCGCAGGACGAGATCGAGGCCGTGGCGATAGCCATTGAGCATGGCGTCGAAGCCGCGCTCGCTCAGCTGATAAATCCTGCTGTGACGAGCGTCCTTTTGCGCTATCAGGAAGCGCGACGCCATCATCGGGGTCAGCGTCAGCGACACCACCAGGGAAACGAATATCGCCATCGCAAGGGTAACCGCGAATTCGCGGAACAGCCGGCCGATAATGCCGCCCATCAGCAATAGCGGAATCAGGACCGCGACCAGCGAAATGCTGATCGACAGGATTGTGAAGCCGATTTCGCCAGCGCCCCGCAGCGAGGCCGCGAGCGGGGTTTCACCGAGCTCGATATGGCGGCTGATGTTTTCCAGCATGACAATGGCGTCGTCGACCACGAAGCCGACCGAGATTGTCAGCGCCATCAGCGAAAGGTTGTCGAGCGAATAGCCGAACGCCCACATCAGCGCGCAGGCGCCCAACAGCGCCAGCGGAACAGTCACGCTCGGAATGATGGTCGCCCAGAAGCTTCTGAGGAAGATGAAGATGACCATGACGACGAGAAAGATGGTGATCATCAGCGTGAACTGAACGTCTCCGATCGCGGCGCGGATGGTGGTTGTACGGTCGCTGATGATCTTGATCTTGATGGCGGGCGGGATCGCCGCGATCAGTCTCGGCAATTCAGCCTTGATCTTGTCGACGGTCTCGATGACGTTGGCGCCAGGCTGCTTGAAAATGACGAGAAACACGCCGCGCTTGCCGTCTGCCCAGGCCGCCCGCTTGTTGTCTTCCGGTCCCGATACCGCCTGGCCGATGTCGCGAATGCGCAACGGGCCGCCGTTGCGATAGGCAATGATGACGTCGTTCCAGTCCTTGGACGCGGTCAGCTGGTCGTTGGCATAGATGGTGTAGCTGCGGGTTCCGCCGTCGATGTTGCCCTTGGGGCTGTCGACCGTGGTGAGCGTAATCTGGTTGCGAATGTCCTCGAGCGAGAGTCCCTTGGCGACGAGCTTGGCCGGATCAATCTGGATGCGGATGGCCGGCTTCTGCTGGCCGCCGACGAACACCTGAGCGACGCCGGAAATCTGGCTGATCTGTTGCGCAAGCTGGGCGTCGGTATCGTCGCTGACTTCGGTCAGCGGCAGGGTGTCCGACGTCGCCGACAGCAACAGGATCGGCGAGTCGGCCGGATTGACCTTGCGGTAGGTCGGCGGGCTCGGAAAAGTCTTGGGGAGCTGACCTCCCGCGGCGTTGATGGCGCCCTGGACGTCGTTGGCCGCGCCGTCGATGTTACGGTTGAGGTCGAATTGAATGGTGACCGCCGCCGACCCCAGCGAACTGGTGGAGGTCATCTGGGCGATGCCCGGAATTTGCGCCAACTGCCGCTCCAGCGGCTGCGCCACCGACGACGCCATCGTTTCCGGGCTCGCCCCCGGCAGCGACGCCGATACCTGGATGGTCGGGAAGTCGACCTGCGGCAGCGGTGCTACCGGGAGCATCGGGTACGCAACGAGGCCGACAAACAGAATGCCTGCCATCAGCAACGAGGTCGCGATGGGGTAGCGAATGAACGGTGCCGATATGATATCGTACATTTGTCATTCGGCCTTGGCCGGCGCCTGGTCGGTGCTCGCGACGTTAGTCGCAACCGTCGAGCCAGGCTGCACCTTGTATTGGCCGGCCACTATAACATGCTCGCCAGGCGTAAGCCCCTCGTCAATCACGGAACGTCCGTCGATCGATTTGGATACCTTGATCTTGCGTAGCTCGGCCTTGTTGTCGGAACTGACCATGAATGCATAGAGACCCTGGTTCCCGCGTTGAACCGCATCATCCGGTACCACGGTCGCATCCTTCAGCGTGGTCACCAGGAGCCGGGTCGAAACCGACTGGCCCGGCCACAACGCGTGGTTCTTGTTCTCAAACACCGCCTTGAGCCGAATAGTCCCGCTCGTGGTGTCGACCTGGTTGTTGACCACGGCGAGCGTTCCCTCCGAAAGGGTTTTCTTGCCGTCAGTTGTCTGGGCGATGACCTTCAGCGGCACCTTCGACTGTGCCTCGTTGATAGCGGGCAGCTGTTCTTCCGGCGCGGTGAAGATGACGGCAATCGGCTCGATCTGCGCAACCGACACGATTCCGGTCTGGGTAGCCGCATTGACGATGTTGCCGATATCGACCTGGCGCAGGCCGACGACGCCCGAGATCGGCGACTTCACCTGGGTGTAGTCGAGCTGGGTCTGGGCGTTGAAAATGGCCGCATCGTCGGCCGCGATCTGCGCGGTCAGTTGCGCCACCGTGGAACGCTGGGTGTCGGTCTGCTGCCTGGTCGCGAATTCACCGAGCTTGGTGTAGCGCTGCAGATCGAGATTGGCATTGGCGAGGTTAGCCTCGTCCTGCGCCTTCTTCGCCTTGGCCTGATCGAGCACCGCCTGATAGGGGCGCGGATCGATTTCAGCGAGCAGATCGCCCTGATTGACGAGCTGGCCTTCCTTGAACGCGATCTTGTCGATCTGGCCGTCGACGCGAGTCCGCACCTGCACGGTATTGAAGCCCTGAACGGTCCCGAGCCCGGTCAGATAAACGGGAAAATCAGCCTTCTCGACGGGTGCGATGGTGACGCGAACGGCAGGCCGGGCCGACTTTTGCGCGTCGTTAGCCGCGGTCGTTCGATCCTGGCGATGAAATTGCTGCCAGCCGAGATAGCCCAGCGCAGCCAGCGCTGCGATCAGCAAAACCCAACGGCTGGTCCGCGATATCGTCATGTGAACTCATGCGTTCAAAAAATAAGTAATGGGACTTCCAATCGGTTCCAATGCCCCACATATAATGAGCGTGCACTTAATGTGTAAACACACTATAACTTGAGAATTCTAAACAATTGGAAAGCTTTGGGAGACCGAAAACCCATGTCTCTCGACCTGAAACGGCAACTGGTCGCGCAACTCGTCGAGAGCTCGCGCCTTTTGCGCAACTACATCGACCACCGCGCCAAGGGTCGCGGCACCACGCGCGCGCAGTGGATCGTCCTGTTCCGATTGCGGCAGCAGGAAGGATTGTCCCAGGTTGATCTGGCGGACGTGCTGGAGTTGCAGCCGATCTCGCTGGTACGCCTGCTCGATCGTCTGGTCGAGCACGGTCTTCTCGAGCGGCAGCACGATCCCCGGGATCGGCGCGCCAACCGGCTGTTCCTCACCGCGAGTGGCCGTCAGCTTGTCGATGATCTCGACAGTTTGCGCGACGCCATTGCGTCAGATGTGCTGCGGGACATCCCGATCGGCGCCATTGAAACCAGCCTGGAAACGCTGCGAGAGATCAAGGAGCGGATCAAGGGCCTTGCCGAGCCTCCCGGCAGCATCGCGGCCAAGTAATCCGCATGCCGCGTCATGGCCGTTCTCTCGCATCCGCAAAAGCTGTAACCTGCCGGATTCCTGGGTCACAATCTGATCCGCACCCGGACCGAAATATGCACACTTCACTTCTTCGAGCGACTTATGCCGTGATGTCAGTGCTGGCGATGCTGTCGCTGGCGTCACCGTCACTAGCGCAGCAAGCCCCCATCCAGTCGCAGGCGGCAGCGATCCCGGCGCAAGCCGCGCCGACGGCGCAGTCTTCCGCGCCATCGGTGCTCGTTCCGGGCGCATTGCCCGCGGCCTCCGGCGTGGCCGCGACAACTCCTGCCGACGGCAGCGGCAAGTCGCCGAGATCGACGACTGCCGGACTGCGCGAGTTGTCGCCCTGGTCGATGTTCATGTCGGCGGATATCCTGGTCAAGGCCGTCATGATCGGGCTTGCACTGGCCTCGCTGGCGACATGGACCATCTTCATCGCCAAGATGATCGAGCTGTCGGTCATTCGGCGCAAGTTGCGCACGGCGCTCGGCAAGATCGGCGACGCCAGGTCGCTGGCTGAGGCGCAGTTCGCGCTCGGCGCCAGGGACAGCATATTGTCGTCGCTGCTGTCAGCGGCCATGCGCGAGGCGCGGCTGTCGGCGGGAATTTCCGGCGATGTCGGCATCAAGGAGCGGGCGGCATCGAGCTTTGCCGAGATCGTGCGCGCCGAGGCGCGCCGGATCCGGCTTGGCATGGGCGTGCTGGCGAGCATCGGGGCGACCTCGCCCTTTGTCGGCCTGTTTGGCACCGTGTGGGGCATCATGAACAGCTTTATCGGCATCTCGAAATCGCAGACCACCAATCTTGCCGTGGTGGCGCCGGGTATCGCCGAAGCGCTGCTCGCCACCGCGTTCGGCCTGGCCGCGGCGATCCCGGCCGTCATCATCTACAACCACTTTTCGCGGGTGACGAAGGGCTACCTCGAACTGGTCGGCCGCGCGACTGGCGCGGCGGCGCGACTATTGTCGCGCGACCTCGATCGCACCCACGTCAATACGCGCGCGGCGGAGTAGGCCATGGGCATTTCGATCGTAGACGCCGAACTCGATGACGACGGCGATTTCGCGGAAACGCACGAGATCAACGTCACGCCGTTCATCGACGTCATCCTCGTCCTTCTCATTATCTTCATGGTGGCGGCGCCGCTGTCGACCGTCGATCTTCCGATCGATTTGCCGTCATCGACCGCGAGCCCGCAGAAGAAGCCGGACAAACCGACCTATGTCAGCATCAAGCCCGATCTCGGGCTGGCGATCGGGGAAGCCCTGGTCAAGCGGAGCGATCTGGTAGGCGCGCTCGATGCGATGGCTGACGCGAGCAAGGATCGTTTCATTTTCCTGCGCGCCGATCGTTCGGTGCCGTATGGCGAGATGATGGACGTGCTGGAGATGCTGCGCGCCGGCGGCTATGCGAAGATCAAGCTGGTGGCGCTCGAGGGCGTTCCGGAGACGTCCGCGTCGCCGTCGGCGGCTGATAATCCAAAACCTTGAGCGACTGACGTAATCGCGATGTCCGGCCTCGACCTCGAACCAAAACCTTCCCGGCGGCTGTGGATTCTCGCAGGGCTCGCCGCGCTCGCCCTTCACGTCGGAGGCGCGGCGCTGGCGGTCGCGCATCTGCGCGCCGACTTTCCCGATGATTCCCTTGGCGCCCCGGCGATCGAGATCGGGCTGGAGCTGACATCACCGCAGCTTCAGGCCACCGACCCGCCGCCGGGGCCTGACACGGAGGCGTCCGTCGCCTCGCCCGCGATTGCCGAACAGAAGACCGAGCTGAAACAGACCGAACGGCCGAAGGACACACCGACCGAAACCGAGGATCCCGACCGGGTGGTGACGCCGAACGAATCCACTGAGCCCAGCCAAGACGATACGAAACTCGCCGCCGTGCAAGTTACGGCCTCGGTGGAATCGGCCGCCGTCGAAGCGACGGCGACGCCGAGCATCGACGATGCGCCGGTCGACCGGCCCCGGGCGCCGGAGCAAGGCGTCGGAAAAGCGCTGCAGCGCTTTAAGGCGTCCTGGTTCGCGCAGCTGAGCGCGCATTTCGACAAGCACAAGCGCAATCCCGCGCTGAAGAAATTTAGGAACGCCAGGGTGATGATCGATGTGACGTTCGATCGCCTGGGTCATGTCGTCTCAAGCAGCATCGCGGAAAGTTCCGGCGACGCCGCCTATGACGAGGCCGCCATGGCGATGCTGCGCCGATCCGACCCGGTGCCGCAGCCTCCGCCGCTGGTGGCCGACGAGGGACTGCACTTCATTTTGCCGGTGAATTTTCGGGCCAAGGCGCGAAGCTGAATTTCGGGCAGCGTTGCCGCAAATCACCCGTGCCCTGGCTTTGGCTCACTGCCAAAAATATCGGATGCCGACATAGACGGCGGCGAGGCAGACGAATATCAGGCCCACCGGGAGCCGGGGCTTTGCTCCCGGACCGTTCGCGGCCCTGGGCTGAGGGGGTGGAGGGCGCCTGAAGGCAGTCACGTTGTCGGCCGGCTTATGGTCCGAGCGGGCGGGAAGATCGGGCGGCGCGCCAGCCCCGCCCATCTCCGAGTAGTAGGCCTTGTATATGAGGTTGATGGTGGCCTCGGTGGCCTCGGGTTCCGGCATCTGCCTGAGCAGCGTCCTGTATTTTTCGAGGAAGGCCTGCGCTTCCTCGGGCAGCGAGGAGGTGCCATTCAGCTTGGCCATCATCTTCCAGGTCGCAAAATCGGCTCGGGCCCGGGTATCGGCGCGCCGTGCGATCAGCATGTCGGCAGCTCTGATCAAGATCGCCTCAGCCCCTTTTTTGCTCTACGTCTTTGTTTGACGCGGTTTCTTCACGCGGACCGGCACCCGCTTCACCCGAAGACGCTCTATGCGTTGCCGGTGACCAGGAGAAGCAGCTGGATCACAAAGCCGGTCGATTTCCGCAGTATCGCCGAAATAACATCAAGATTTAGACCGAACTGCGAGCCGGCCAGGGGAAGAAGGATGAGAATGCCGATCAGGATCAGCATCCCGAACGGCTCCAGCCGGGAGAGCGGGACCCCAAGCCACCTGGGCAACAATCCGACCGCGACCCGGCCGCCGTCCAGCGGCGGGATCGGCAGCATATTGAAGATCGCCAGCACCACGTTGATGACAAGGGCGTTTTTGAGGTTGTCGGCAACCCATTGCGCCGCGCTCGCGGGCACGAAAGCCAGGACATGAAAAGCCGCCGCGGCTGATAAAGCCAGCGCGATATTGGTGGCGGGGCCGGCCAGCGCCACCCAGACCATGTCGATCCTGGGGTTGCGAAGGGCGCGGAAGTTCACCGGCACCGGCTTGGCGTAGCCGAACAGAAACGGCGAGTGCGACAGAAGCAGCATCGCCGGCAGTATCAGGGTGCCGAAGGGGTCGATATGCTTGAGCGGATTGAAGCTGACGCGGCCGCGTTCAAAGGCGGTGTTGTCGCCCAGACGGTGCGCGACAAATCCGTGGGCTGCCTCATGGAAGGTGATGGCGATGATAAGCGGCAATACCCAGACCGACAGGCCGTAGAGGGTGATATTCACTGTTGTCCTGATGGGTTCGGCGGATGTTTGCGTACCATGTAGCCGCGAACGATCGCCGGGAACAGGGCTTCCGTATCAAGCATCGCCGCGTACAGGCATCCGCCCTCGTTGCTCATGCCATCTTCCGATCTAACTAGGGTTAAGACCCAATTAACCATGTTGAGATTCAACGGGTTGGTCAACCGAATCGGGGGGCCAACAGATGCGGGCGAACTTGTTTTGGTTTAGCGACGGGCAATGGGCGAGGATTGAGCCGTTTATTCCAAGCAATCGCCGTGGCGTGAAGCCGAAGAACAATCGGCGCATTTTGAGCGGGATCATGCATGTGCTCAAGAGCGGATGTCGATGGGTCGATTGTCCGCCGGAATATGGGCCGGCCAAGACGGTCTACAATCGCTTCAACCGCTGGAGTGCGCAGGGAATTTGGCAGAGCATCTTCGAGGCGGCGGCCGAACCTGCTGAACCGCCGGAACGAATGGCTCTCGACAGCACGCATGTCAAAGCGCATCGCTGCGCTGGCGGCGGAAAAGGGGGGCGTCGGAACAGGCGATTGGCATCACCAAGGGCGGGCGCAACAGCAAGATTCACGGCCTTGTCGATAAGCTGTGCCGCCCGTGGGTCTTGATCCTCACGCCTGGCAACACCGCCGACTGCACAGTCGGGCCGGCATGTGTCGGTCTGCTCGACGGCATCGCCGAGTTGCTCGGTGACAAGGCTTATGACAGCAACTCGTTCCGCAAGTCTCTGCGCAAGGACGGCATCAAACCAGTGATCCCAGGCCGGTCAAATCGGAAGAAACGCATACGTCACGACAAGCAAGCCTAAAGGGATCGCAACGTCATCGAGCGCTGCTACTGCAGGCTCAAGGACTTCAGGCGCATCGCAACGCGCTACGACAAACTCGCTCGGAACTACTTCTCAGCCCTGTGCCTCGTTGCCGCCGTGGCATTCTGGCTTTAGTCGTGCGCGGTTTCCGCTTTTGGGATAATGTGGCGAGCGTGTCGGCACCCGGATGACGACGGGAAACCATGAAGGGGAGGTTGGAATGAGCTCGCAGCGAGTGTCGGGAACCGCCGTGCAACGAACCATTGCCGTCCTGGGCTCGGCGGTTTTCTTCGTGGTCGCCCCATGTACGCTGGCGGGGCTCGTTCCATGGTCGATCACGGGTTGGCAACTCCGGCCGCCGTTCCTTGGTCTGGAGCTGACGCGCGGCATCGGCGCGATAATGATTCTCGCAGGCGTGCCTGGGCTCGTTGACGCATTTGCGCGTTTCGCGCTGCAGGGTCTCGGCACCCCCGCGCCCATCGCGCCGACCCGGAATCTCGTGGTGACCGGTCTCTACCGTTATGTGCGTAATCCAATATACGTCGCGGTCGTTGCCATCATCCTGGGTCAAGCGGTGCTGATGGGCGATTGGCGCCTCATCGTCTACGGCGCGCTGCTCTGGCTCGCCTTCCACGTCTTCGTCGTGGCGTACGAAGAACCCACGCTCGAGCGGACGTTTGGGAGAGAGTACGAGGCGTTCCGCGCCGCCGTCCCGCGCTGGATACCGCGGATGACCCCATGGCGGTCGAAATGATCGGTGGCCCGCGGTTGTGCGAGCCGCTGCTCGCGACCGGTCTCGGAGCTTCACCGGCGCCGCGAGCAGGCACGCTAACGGCCCTCGGAAAAGAACATCTCCCCATTGGCGAAGTGGTTGGGTTTCAGGCGCATCGCAACGCGCTACGACAAACTCGCTCGGAACTACTTCTCAGCCCTGTGCCTCGTTGCCGCCGTGGCATTCTGGCTTTAATCAATTGAGTCTGGACCCTAGTAAGTCGCCCGCCCGCCGGAGATGTCGAACACCGCGCCGGTCGAAAAAGCGCAATCCTCCGACGCCAGCCACGCCACCATCGCTGCCAGTTCTTCCACGAGTACAAAGCGGCCTTTCGGAATTTTCGACAGCATGAAGTCGATATGCGCTTTCGTCATCTGGTCGAAGATCGCGGTTTTGGCCGCGGCGGGGGTCACCGCGTTGACAAGAATATCGTGCTGCGCGAGTTCCTTGCCGAGCGATTTTGTCAGCGCGATCAGGCCGGCCTTCGACGCCGAGTAGTGAGCCGCGTTGGGATTGCCTTCCTTGCCGGCGATGGAGGCGATGTTGACGATACGGCCGTAGCCCTGGCTGATCATAGTGGGCGCGATCGCCTTGCAGCAGATGAACGGCCCGTCGAGATTGATGCGCAGCACCTTGCGCCATTCGTCGAGGTCGGTTTCCCACACCGTCTTGTTGACGCCGGCGATGCCGGCGTTGTTGACGAGAATGTCGATCTTGCCGAGCGCCTTCAGCGTCGCGTCGCGCGTCTTCTCGACCGCGGCAAGATCGGATACGTCGACCTTGAACGCGCTGACCGCGGTGCCGATCTCTTTTGCGGTCTTCTCCGCCAATGGCAGGTCATGATCCCAGATCGCGACCCTGGCGCCCGAGGCGACAAAGCGTTCGGCGATCGCGCGCCCAAATCCCTGCGCGCCGCCGGTGACGACGGCGCAGCGGCCGTTGAGATCGATCTTGTTCATGGGGAAAATCCTTTCGATTCAATTTGGTTTCTGCCGTTGCAGCGACGGAAGTCTGCTCCCTCGCCCCGCCTGGCGGGGAGAGGGTTGGGGTGAGGGGTTCTTCGGTTCGCGAATGCCGCGGATGAGTTGGGCACGGTGCCTTGCCCCTCACCCGGCGCTTCGCGCCGACCTCTCCCCGCGGAGCGGGGCGAGGTTAGGAATTACAGCGTCCAGCCGCCATCGATGATATGGGCGACGCCGGTGGTGAACGCGCTCTCGTCGCTGGCGAGATAGACGGCAAGCGAAGCGATCTCTTCCGCGGTGCCGAGCCGACCCATCGGTTGCCAACTCACGAACATTTCGCGGCCCTGCGGCCCCGCCGCAGCGGCGCGGTTCAGCATCGACGGCGTCTCGATGGTGCCTGGGCAGATACAATTGCAGCGGATGCCCCTGGTGATGAAATCGGCCGCGACCGCGCGGGTCAGCGCCGCGACGGCGGCCTTGGTGGCGCCGTAGACGTAGCGGTTGGGTGCGGCCTTGAACACGCCGGCAGCTGACGAGATGTTGACGATCGAGCCGTGGCCTCTCTCCAGCATGCCAGGCAGAAACGCCCGCAGTGTCCGGTGCATCGACTTGACGTTGAGGTCGAACGAAAAATCCCAGTCCTCATCGGAGCAATCGAGCACGGTGCCGTGGTGCACGAAGCCCGCCGCGTTGAGCAGGATATCGACCGCGCCCACGCGTTTTGCCATCGCGGCGATAGCTGAGGTATCGCGTACGTCGAGCCGCGCCACCTCGGACACCCCTTCCTTGGAAAGCGTCGCGAGACCCTTCTCGTCGATATCGGTCGCAAAAACCGTTGCGCCCTCGCGCGCGAAGGCGATGGCCGAGGCGCGGCCAATGCCTGCGGCGCCGGCCGTCACGAAGGCGCGTTTGCCCTTGAGGCGGTCTGACATTCAAATCTCCCTGGATTTCAACTCGTCATTGCGAAGAGCGAAGCGACGAAGCAATCCATATTTTCTGTGGGGCTTGTGGATTGCTTCGCTGCGCTCGCAATGACGGTATCGCTAATGATTGTCCCGCGCCACGCCGACCTTTCCCGCGATGTCGTGATAGCGGGTTGCGAACTCCATGCAGGCGCCGGTGGCCTGCTGGCCGACGGTCGAGCGATAGAGCTCCTGCCACGGCGTCTGGTTGGCGGGATAGGGAAAGCCGCCCTTGGCCTTCAGTTCCGCGCGGCGCTTTTTCAGTTCCGCATCCGATATCAGGATGTTGGCGCTGCCCTTGTTGAGATCGATGCGAACCTTGTCGCCGGTCTTGAGAATGGCGAGGCCGCCGTCGGCGGCGGCTTCCGGCGTCGCGTTCAGGATCGAGGGCGAGCCCGATGTGCCGGACTGGCGTCCATCGCCGATGCACGGCAGCGACAGGATGCCGCGTTTGATCAGGGCGGCGGGCGGCTGCATGTTCACGACCTCGGCGCCGCCGGGATAGCCGATCGGACCGGTGCCGCGCACGAACAGGATGCAGTGCTCGTCGATGTCGAGCGCGGGATCGTCGA
The DNA here is from genome assembly GCA_963801875.1 of uncultured Alphaproteobacteria bacterium. Classification (GTDB taxonomy): domain Bacteria; phylum Pseudomonadota; class Alphaproteobacteria; order Rhizobiales; family Xanthobacteraceae; genus Bradyrhizobium. The sequence continues at coordinate 176,878 of CAWDGT010000003.1, forward strand.
TCCGGTGATGATAATCCTCAGGGCCCTCGAACACGATGGCGCGGCCCTCGAACGCGTTGGGATCTCTGGGATTGATCAGGTAGCGGTCGCGGAATTCCCTGGAGATCACGCTGGTCTTCATGATCGCGGAGTCGAACAGGTTGCCGCGCAGCACCAGGAAGCCGGCATCTCTGACCAGAGGCTTGTCGTAGCTCCAGATCACGTCGCCGTCGGGCTTCGGCGCATGGCGGCAGTTGTCGCCCATGGTGTGACCATTGACGGTCATGGCGTCTTCGTGGATGCGCTTGTGCCGCATCAACTCGCGCACCACCGCCGGCACGCCGCCGGCGCGATGATATTCCTCGCCGAGGTAGAAGCCGGCCGGCTGCATGTTGACCAGCAGCGGAACGTCGTGGCCGAATTTCTGCCAGTCGTCGATGTCGAGTTCCACGCCGATATGGCGGGCGAGCGCATTGATATGGATCGGCGCATTGGTCGAGCCGCCGATCGCCGAATTGACAACGATGCAGTTTTCGAAGGCCTTTCGCGTCAGGATGTCGGACGGCTTCAGGTCTTCCCAGACCATCCCGACAATGCGGCTGCCGGTTTCATAGGCGATCTGGCCGCGCTCGCGATAGGGGGCGGGGATGGCGGCGCAGCCCGGCAGCGACATGCCGAGCGACTCCGCCAGCGAATTCATGGTGGAGGCGGTGCCCATGGTGTTGCAGTGGCCGATCGACGGCGCCGAGGAGGCGACGATATTCATGAACTCCTCGTAGTCGATCTCGCCCGCGGCAAGCTGCTCGCGCGCCTTCCAGACCACGGTGCCGGAGCCTGAGCGCTCGCCCTTGTGCCAGCCGTTCAGCATCGGCCCGCCGGACAGCACGATCGCCGGCAGGTTGACGGTCGCCGCCGCCATCAGGCAGGCGGGGGTGGTCTTGTCGCAGCCCGTGGTCAGAACCACGCCGTCCAGGGGATAGCCGAACAGGATCTCCACCAGCCCGAGATAGGCGAGGTTGCGGTCGAGCGCCGCGGTCGGACGCTTGCCGGTCTCCTGGATCGGGTGCATCGGGAATTCCATGGCGATGCCGCCAGCGGCGCGGATGCCCTCGCGGACCCGGTGCGCCAGTTCCAGGTGATGGCGATTGCACGGCGAAAGGTCGTTGCCGGTCTGCGCGATGCCGATGATCGGCTTGCCGGCTTGCAGTTCCTGCCGGGTCAGGCCGTAATTGAGGTAGCGCTCGAGGTAGAGCGCGGTCATACCGGGGTTATGAGGGTTGTTAAACCACTCGCTGGATCGAAGTTTGCGCCTGGTGACGCCGGTAAGCGGCTTGTTCATTGTTTCTCCCGCAGCGCACACGCCTTATTATCGTGCGTCATTTTCGTACTGGCGCTGGATGTTTGCATGTCAATGCCGCCTTCGCAATGTTCGCGGGAACGGTAACCGCCTACGACTTTGATCCAACGACATCGCCAAAAAAGTCTGGTAAGACCCCGTTCGAACAAGGCGACAACGGCGGCGTTGACCGCCCGGGTTCGCGTGATCGGGGAGGGTATGTATGTCGTCGGTGCAGATTCGCGACGTGCGGAAATCGTTTGGCGGCTTTGAAGTCCTGCACGGCGTTTCGATCCCGATCGAGGATGGTGCCTTCGTGGTTCTGGTCGGCCCGTCCGGCTGTGGCAAATCGACCCTGTTGCGGATGCTCGCGGGGCTCGAAAACATCACCTCCGGGACGATTTCCATCGGCGATCGCGTCGTCAACAATGTGCAGCCCAAAGAGCGCGACATCGCCATGGTGTTCCAGAACTATGCGCTCTACCCGCATATGACGGTCGCCGACAACATGGGATTTTCGCTGAAGCTGCGCGGCGCAAGCACTGAGGAAATCGGCAAAGGGGTCCAGCGCGCCGCGGAAATCCTGGCCTTGACGCCGCTGCTCGATCGCTTTCCCCGGCAATTGTCCGGCGGCCAGCGCCAGCGCGTCGCGATGGGCCGCGCCATCGTGCGCGATCCGCAGGTATTCCTGTTCGACGAGCCGCTGTCCAACCTCGACGCCAAGCTGCGCGTTGCGATGCGCACCGAAATCAAGGAGCTGCATCAGCGGCTGAAGACCACGACCGTCTATGTCACCCACGACCAGATCGAAGCCATGACCATGGCCGACAAGATCGTGGTGATGCATGACGGCATCGTTGAGCAGATCGGAACGCCGCTCGAGCTCTATGACAGGCCGGACAACCAGTTCGTCGCGGGTTTCATCGGCTCGCCGGCGATGAATTTCCTCAAAGGCAAAGTGAAATCGAACGGCAGCGCCGGCTTCGAGGGCCCGAACGGCGTGAAGCTGCCGCTGGCATCGGCCCCCGCCAATTCGGAAGGTAGGCCTGCGGTGTATGGCATCCGGCCCGAGCACTTCACCATCGCCGACGACGGCGCGGAAGCCGAGATCGTCGTGGTGGAGCCGACCGGCTCGGAGACCCAGGTCTTCGCCAAGCTCGGTGGCGAGCAGGTCGTCGCTGTGTTCCGCGAACGTCACCAATTCAACCCGGGCGACAAGATCCGGCTGAAGCCCGACCCGTCACTCGTCCATCTGTTCGACGAGATGACCGGCAAACGACTGAACGCTTAAGCAAACCAAAAATGACCAAAGGGAGAATGAACTATGCATGACTTTACTCGCCGCACGCTTCTTCAGGGCGGCACCGCGCTAGCGGCGGCCGGCGCGCTTACCGGGCCGGCCTTGTTCGATTTTGCCAAGGCCTGGGCGCAGACCGCGCCGTGGAAGGCCGAGAAGGGCGCCAAGCTTACGGTGATGCGATGGAAGCGCTTCGTACCGGCTGAGGATGACGCCTTCAACGTCATGGTTGCGGCCTTCAAGGCCGCCACCGGCACCGAGATGAACGTGTTCAGCGAGTCCTTCGAGGACATTCAGCCGAAGGCCTCCGTGGCCGCCAACACCGGGCAGGGTCTGGACCTCGTCTGGGGCCTGCACACTCTGCCGCAGCTGTTCCCGACCAAAGTGCTGAAGATGAACGACGTCGCCGATTACCTCGGCAAGAAGTACGGCGGATGGACCGACGCGGCCGCTGCCACCTGCAAGCACGGTAACGATTGGCTCGGCATTCCCGTCGCGACCATCGGCGGCTACATGACCTATCGCAAGTCGGCAACCGACAAGGCCGGCTTCAGCAAATTCCCGACGGACTTCCCGGGCTTCCTTGAGATGTGCAAGGCGCTCAAGAAGAACAACACGCCGGCCGGCTTCGCGCTCGGTCACGCTTCGGGTGACGCCAACGGGTGGCTGCACTGGGTTCTGTGGGGGCACGGCGCCTACACCGTCGACAAGGACGACAAGGTCATTATCAACTCACCCGAGACCGTGAAAGCGCTGGAATATTGCAAAGCGCTTTCCGACACGTTCATTCCGGGCACCGCGTCGTGGAATGATGGCTCCAACAACAAGGCATTTCTGTCCGGTGAGCTGTATTGCACCGCCAACGGCATCTCGATCTATGTCGCAGCCAAGGATGATCCGACCAAAAAGGATCTCGCCGAGGACACCTATCACGCGCTGATGCCGGTCGGTCCGATCGGCAAGCCGACCGAACTGCAGCTGTGCGTTCCGATCCTGGCATTCAACTTCACCAAATATCCGAACGCGGCGAAGGCCTTCATCGCGTTCATGCTGGAGAAGGAGAACTTCGACAAGTGGCTGACGGGCGCGCGGGGCTATCTCACCCAAACACTTAACGCCTATGATTCCTCGCCGGTTTGGACCGCCGACCCGAAGAACCAGGTGTTCAGCCAGGCCAGCAAGCGCGCGCTGCCGGCCTCCGGTATCGGCAAGGTTGGCGAAAAGCCGGCGACCGCGATTGCCGACTTCCTGGTGGTCGACATGTTCGCCAACTACTGCACCGGCCGCGAGGACGCCAAGGGCGCGATCGCGATTGCCGAGCGGCAGTTGAAGCGCATCTATCGTTGATTACAATCGGGACGGGCTGCAACCAAATTGCAGCCCGCTCCATTCGACGACATTACGTGATAGTCTGCCGCGTGCACCGGTAAAGACGGCATCACCGAGCTCAAGGGATTTCGTCCATGGCTGACATCGCACTCCAGCCCAGAACCGCCAGACGGCCTATTCGCGAAGCGACGACTTGGGATCAAATCAAGTCCAACCGCAACTGGCTTGGCTTCTGGTTCATGCTGCCGGCAATGGCGTTTCTGATCCTGTTCCTGGCTTATCCGCTGGGCCTGGGGGTCTGGATTTCGTTCACGGATGCGCGCATCGGTCGCCCCGGAGCGTTTATCGGGCTGGAAAACTATGAGTGGCTCTGGGACGACTCTATCTTCTGGCTTTCGGTCTTCAACACACTTTTGTACACCTTCGTGGCGAGCGCGATTAAATTTGCGATCGGACTTTATCTGGCTTTGCTGCTGAACGAAAACATGCCGTTCAAGGCGATGCTGCGCGCCCTGGTGCTGATCCCCTTCATCGTGCCGACCGTACTGTCGGCGCTTGCATTCTGGTGGATCTTCGATGCGCAGTTCTCGATCATCTCATGGTCGCTCAAGCAAATGGGATTGATCACCAATAATATCAATTTCCTGGGCGATGTTACCTGGGCGCGCGCCTGCGTGATCTTCGCCAATATCTGGCGCGGCGTTCCCTTCGTTGCGATCACGCTGCTGGCCGGCTTGCAGACGGTGTCGCCGTCGCTTTACGAAGCCGCGACGCTCGACGGCGCCACCAGCTGGCAACGATTCCGGTTCATCACCTACCCGCTGCTGACCCCGATCATTGCGGTCGTGATGACGTTTTCGGTTCTATTCACCTTCACCGACTTCCAGCTGATCTGGGCGATGACGCGCGGCGGTCCGGTCAATGCCACCCATCTGATGGCGACGCTGTCCTATCAGCGGGCGATCATCGGCGGCGTGCTCGGCGAAGGTGCGGCCATATCGAATGCAATGATCCCGTTCCTGCTCGCCGCGATCATGATCTCGTGGTTCGGACTGCAGCGCCGCAAATGGCAGCAGGGGGAGTCCAATGACTAAGCCCTCAGCGCTGTGTTGTATTTGGCGCGAACGGGGCAAGCCCCGCGCGCGCTGCCGCAAATGGCGGCAGGGAGATAACAATGACTGATCTTCCGACCTTGCCGGTCGATCTCAAAGCCGTGCTGTCGGGCTCGTCGCCGACGGCCGCGATGGACGATCACAGCGTGGGCATGAGCTACCTGGAGTCGCTGCCGCGCCGCCTCGTCACGCTCTATCTGCCGCTGTCGATCATCGTGATCGTCCTGCTGTTCCCGTTCTATTGGATGGCGCTCACCGCCATTAAACCCGACGATCAACTGCTCGATCTCAACACATACAATCCGTTCTGGACTTGGAATCCGACGTTCAAGCACATTCATAAGCTTTTATTCGAAAGCTACTACCCGCTGTGGCTATGGAACACGATGTATGTGGCGATCTGCTCAACGGTGCTGTCGATCGTTGCCAGCGTGCTTGCGGCTTACGCTATCGTGCGACTGCGCTATCGCGGCGCGCATTGGGTCGGCGGATTGATTTTCCTTTCCTATCTGGTGCCGCCGTCGATCCTGTTCATTCCACTCGCAACCGTCGTGTTCCAGTACGGCCTGTTCGACACGCCATTCGCACTGATCCTGACCTATCCGACCATTCTGATTCCGTTCTCGACTTGGCTGTTGATGGGCTACTTCAAGACCATCCCGTTCGAGCTGGAAGAATGCGCGCTGATCGATGGCGCGAGCCGCTGGCAGATCCTGACCAGGATCGTGCTGCCGCTGGCGATTCCCGGGCTGATCTCGGCGTTCATCTTCTGCTTCACGCTGTGCTGGAACGAATTCATCTACGCGCTCACCTTTCTCACATCCGTTCAGAACAAGACGGTGCCGGTCGCGATCGTCAACGAATTCGTCGACGGCGACGTCTATCGCTGGGGATCGCTGATGGCGGGCGCGCTGGCGGGTTCGCTGCCGCTGGTCATCCTCTATGCGTTCTTTGTCGAGCATTACGTGTCGGCGATGACCGGAGCGGTGAAAGAGTGATCGCGCAGACCCGCGGTTAAGGATAAAGAACAACAAGGAGTTGGGGTCTTGCACATTCTGGTACTGGGCGCGGCCGGCATGGTCGGCCGCAAATTATGCGAACGGCTGTTGCGCGACGGGCGCCTCGGCAGCCGCGACATCAGCCGATTGACCATGCACGACGTCGTCGCGCCGGCAAAACCCGGCAAGGCCGGATTCCCCGTCGACACCGTGGCATCCGACTTTGCCGTGCCGGGCGCCGCCGAAAAGCTGGTCAAGGATCGCCCCGATGTGATCTTCCACCTGGCGGCGATCGTCTCCGGCGAGGCCGAACTCGATTTCGACAAGGGCTATCGCATCAACCTCGACGGCACCCGGATGCTGCTGGATGCGATCCGACTTGCCGGTGGCGGCTACAAGCCCCGCGTCGTGTTCACGTCCTCGATCGCGGTATTCGGCGCGCCGTTTCCGGAAAAAATCGGCGACGAGTTCTTCCACACCCCGCTGCTCAGCTACGGCACCCAGAAGGCGATCGACGAACTGTTGCTGGCCGATTATTCGCGGCGCGGTTTCATGGATGGCATCGGCATCCGCTTGCCGACCATTTGCATCCGTCCCGGTCTTCCCAATAAGGCGGCCTCCGGCTTCTTTTCCAACATCCTGCGCGAACCGCTCGCCGGCAAGGAAGTGGTGCTGCCCGTCCCCGAGGACGTCCGCCATTGGCATGCCACGCCGCGCTCGGCGGTCGGCTTCCTGCTCCATGCCGCTGCCATCGATTCCGCTGTTGTCGGCCCGCGCCGCAACCTCACCATGCCCGGGCTGTCCGCCACCGTGGGCGAACAGATCGCGGCTTTAAAGCGGGTGGCGGGGGAAAAGGTGGCGGGGCGGATCAGGCGCGAGCCCGATCCGTTCATTATGGGGATTGTCGCCGGCTGGCCGCGCAATTTCGAGCCGAAGCGGGCGCTCCAGCTCGGCTTCACCACCGCCGAAAAGACCTTCGACGACATCATCCGGATTCACATCGAGGACGAACTTGGTGGTAAGTTCGTCGCCTGATCCGTTTGCCGAATTCCAGGGGAGTACAGCCATGACAGCCAGCATCGTCGGATGGGCCCACACGCCGTTCGGCAAGCTCGATACCGAGACCGTCGAGAGCCTCGTGGTCCGGGTCGCCAACGAAGCGCTGGCTGACGCCGGCATTTCCGCCGGCGATGTCGACGAGATCGTGCTCGGGCATTTCAATGCCGGCTTCTCGCCACAGGATTTTACCGCTTCGCTGGTGCTGCAGGCCGACCCGGCATTGCGCTTCAAGCCGGCGACAAGGGTCGAGAATGCCTGCGCCACCGGGTCGGCCGCGGTGCATCAGGGCATCCGGGCCATTGCCGCGGGCGCGGCCAGGATCGTGCTGGTGGTAGGCGTCGAGCAGATGACGCGGACGCCTCCGGCCGAAATCGGCAGGAACCTGCTGCGGGCATCGTATCTGCCCGAGGACGGCGATACCCCCGGCGGCTTCGCCGGCGTGTTCGGCAAGATCGCGCAGGCCTATTTCCAGAAATACGGCGACCAGTCCGATGCGCTGGCGATGATCGCGGCCAAGAACCACAAGAACGGCGTCGCCAATCCCTATGCACAGATGCGCAAGGATTTTGGATATGAATTCTGCCGTTCCGAAAGCGAGAAAAATCCATTCGTCGCGGGTCCCCTGAAGCGTACCGATTGCTCGCTGGTGTCGGATGGTGCGGCCGCGCTGGTGCTGACGGATTCAGAGACGGCGAAGACGATGGGCAAGGCGGTCAACATCCGCGCGACCGCGCATGCCCAGGATTTCTTGCCGATGTCGAAACGCGACATCCTCAAGTTCGAGGGTTGCACCGTGGCATGGCAGCGTGCGCTGCAGTCGGCCGGCGTGCAGCTTTCCGATCTCTCCTTTGTTGAAACCCATGACTGCTTTACCGTTGCCGAACTGATCGAGTATGAGGCGATGGGCCTGACGCCGCGGGGGCAGGGCGCCCGCGCCATCAAGGAAGGCTGGACCCTGAAGGACGGCAAGCTGCCGGTCAATCCCTCCGGCGGATTGAAGGCCAAAGGGCACCCCATCGGCGCTACCGGCGTTTCCATGCATGTGATGACCGCGATGCAGCTTGTCGGTCAGGCGCCCGAAGGCATGCAGATCAAGGACGCCAAGCTCGCGGGCATCTTCAACATGGGCGGTGCGGCAGTGGCGAATTACGTCTCGCTGCTGGAGCCCGCGAAGTAAGGGCCTTAAACGATCGAGGGCCAGGGCGATGAACGTTGCCGAATGGCTGGCGGCGACCGCGCGCGTGCGCCCCGATGCGCCGGCCCTGCTCACCGGCTACGATCTCGATGCGGATTACGCCACGTTTGCGCGGCGCGCCGCGGCAATCGGTGCAGCATTGTCGCGCGAATACGATATCGCGCCCGGCGACCGCGTCGGTCTGTTCGCGACCAACTGCACCCAATATCTCGAATGCCTTTACGGGATCTGGTGGATAGGGGCGGTCGCCATACCCATCAACGCCAAGCTGCACGGGCGCGAGGCTGCATGGATTCTGGGCGATGCCGGCGCAAGGTTGACGTTTGTTTCCGATGACACGATCGCGGCTTTGCTCGAAGCCAAGAGCGAGCTGCCGGCGGGCATGATAACTCGCTCGATGGACGGTAGTGCCTTTCGCAAGATGCGGGACGGCGAGGGCGCGCCGGCGCCGCTTCCCCGCGAGGTAGATGATCTCGCCTGGCTGTTCTATACCTCAGGCACCACCGGGCGCCCGAAGGGCGTGATGCTGAGCCACGGCAATCTGGTGGCGATGTCGCTGTGCTATCTCGCCGATATCGACCAGGCGACACCGAACGACGCCTCGCTCTACGCGGCGCCGATTTCGCACGGTGCCGGTCTGTATAACTTCCCGCACGTCCGCATTGGCGGGCGGCACGTCATCCCCCAATCCCGCGGCTTCGATCCGGATGAAGTGCTCAATCTCGGCAGGCAGCTCGACAATGTCGTGATGTTCGCCGCCCCCACCATGGTGCGGCGCCTGGTCGATGCCGCCAAGCGCCGTGGCGTGAATGGCGAGGGTATCCGCACCATCATCTATGGCGGCGGGCCGATGTATCTCGCCGATATCAGGGACGCGATCGCGACCATGGGCCAGCGCTTCGTCCAGATCTACGGTCAGGGCGAATCGCCGATGACCATTACTTTCCTCAGCCGGGACTGGCATGGGCGCGTCGATCACCCACGCTATCTCGAACGCCTGGCCTCGGTCGGGACGGCGCAAAGCGTGATGTCGGTGCGCGTCACGGGCCGCGATGGCAAGCCGCTGCCGGCGGGCGAAACCGGCGAGGTCGAGGCCAAGGGCACCGCCGTGATGCTCGGCTACTGGAACAATCCGAATGCCAATGCCGAGACCTTGAAAGATGGCTGGCTGCGAACAGGCGATGTCGGTCGGCTGGATTCGGACGGCTTCCTGACGCTGTCGGACCGCTCCAAGGATGTCATCATTTCCGGTGGTACCAACATCTATCCGCGCGAGGTCGAGGAGGCGCTGCTGACGCATCCCGACGTGCGCGAGGTCTCGGCGATTGGGGTCGCCGATCCGGACTGGGGTGAAATCGTGGTCGCCTGCGTGGTGTTGGAAGATGGTGTTAAAGCCGACGACGCCAAGCTGGATGCGCATTGCCTGGCCTCGATCGCGCGTTTCAAGCGGCCGAAGCGCTACGTCTATCTCGAGGCGCTGCCGAAGAACAATTACGGCAAGGTATTGAAAACCGAGTTGCGGGTGATGATGGGGAAGTAAAATTCGTCGTCCCGGCCAAGCGAAGCGCGAGCCGGAATCCATAACCACCGCCGTTCGTTGTTTTGCCGTGCCGTTAGTTCCATCTTTCAATCGCAACTTCACGGAGTATGGGTCCCGGCGTTCGCCGGGACGACGTAGATGGGGAGCTCCGCGCATGCGCCCATACGCTTGCCGCCCTTGATCTTGCCTGCGCCGTGCCGTTACTAGGCCTGAGAATGCGGCGCAGCCGTATGCGCCGCCGCCAATCATCGGGAGCGAACCGAGCCATGGGACCGCTGCAGGGCATCAAGGTCATCGACATGACGACCGTGCTGATGGGGCCCTATGCCACTCAGATGCTCGGCGACTACGGCGCCGACGTGATCAAGATCGAGACAACGGACGGCGACGTCACCCGCCTGATCGGCCCCACCCGCCATGCCGGCATGGGACCGGTGTTCCTTAACACCAACCGCAGCAAGCGCAGCATCGTCCTCGATCTGAAAAAGCCGGCCGGGCGCGACGCCGTGCTGCGGCTGATCGCTACTGCCGATGTGCTGGTCTACAATGTGCGGCCGCAGGCGATGGCGCGGCTGCAACTCGGCTACGACGTGGTTTCCAGCATCAATCCGCGCCTGATCTATGCCGGCGTGTTCGGCTTCGGCCAGGACGGCCCTTATGCGGCCAAGCCCGCTTATGATGATCTGATTCAGGGCGCGACCGCGCTGCCCGCGCTGATGGCGCAAACCAGCGACGGCGTTCCGCGCTATGTTCCGAACGCGCTGGTCGACCGCATCGTCGGTCTCACCGCCGTTGGCGCGATCTGCGCCAGCCTGGTGCACCGCGACCGTACCGGGCGCGGCCAGCGCCTGGATATTCCGATGTTCGAGACCATGGCGGGTTTTGTCATGGGCGATCACATGGGCGGTCTCACCTACGAGCCGCCGCTGGACAAAGGCGGCTACGCGCGGCATCTGTCGCGCGACCGGCGGCCCTACCGGACCTCGGACGGCTATATTTGCGTGATCGTCTACAACGACAAGCAGTGGGCGAATTTCTTTGAAGCCACTGGCCGCGACGATCTGCGCAGCAATCCCAAATTCGCGACCTTTGCCGGGCGCGCCGTCAATATTGACATGGTTTATGCCGAACTGGCCCGCATCTTCGAGACGCGAACCACCGCCGAATGGACCGAACTGCTCGACAAGGCCGACGTGCCCGTGATGCCGATGCATGATCTCGAGAGTATCTTGCAGGACCCGCATCTGGTCGCCACCGATTTCTTTCCGGTGGTCGATCATCCCAGCGAGGGCAAAATCCGCAACATGAAGGTATCCGCCACCTGGTCGGAGACGCCGGTGGGACCGACGCGGCTGGCGCCGCGCCTCAACCAGCACGGCGCGGAAATTTTACAGGAGGCGGGATTTTCCGCTGACGAGATTGCCGCCCTGGTGCGCGACGGCGTCACCAGGGCGGCTGGCCCGAGGGATTGAGGCACATGGACTTCGCGCTGAGCGCCAACCAGGAATCGATCCGCGACGCGGTCGCGAAGATCTGCGCGCGCTTCGACGATGCCTATTGGCTCAGGAAGGACAAGGAGGGCGGCTACCCCGCCGACTTCCACCGGGCGCTGGCGGATGCCGGCTGGCTCGGCATCTGCATTCCCGAGGCCTATGGCGGGTCGGGGCTCGGCATCCTCGATGCCGCGATCATGATGCGGACGATCGCGGAATCCGGCGCCGGCATGTCGGGAGCTTCCGCGGTCCACATGAATGTGTTCGGCCTCAATCCGGTCGTGGTGTTCGGGACCGAGGAACAATGCAAACGCATGTTGCCGGGGATTGTCTCGGGGGCGGAACGATCCTGCTTTGCCGTCACCGAGCCCAACACCGGCCTCAACACCACGCAGTTGAAAACCCGCGCGGTGCGGTCAGGCAATAAATATGTCGTCAACGGCCAGAAAGTCTGGATTTCGACCGCGCAGGTCGCGGAAAAAATTCTGCTGCTGGCGCGCACCACGCCGCTGGAAGAAGTGAAGAACCCGACCCATGGCTTGAGCCTGTTCTATACCGATTTCGATCGCAGCCGCATCGCCGTCCATGAAATCGAGAAGATGGGCCGCAAGGCCGTCGATTCCAACGAACTCTTCATCGAGAATTTTGAAATTCCACTTGCAGATCGCCTCGGCGAGGAAGGCCGCGGCTTCGAATACATCCTGCACGGCATGAATCCCGAACGCATCCTGATCGCGGCGGAAGCCGTCGGGCTCGGCAAGGTGGCGCTGTCGCGCGCGGCGGCCTACGCCAGGGAGCGCAACGTGTTCAACCGTCCGATCGGCAAGAACCAGGCGATCCAGCATCCGCTGGCGAAGAACTGGATGGAGCTGGAGGCGGCGTGGCTGATGACGCTCTCGGCCGGCTGGCAATACGACCAGGGCCTGCCATGCGGCCCGGCCGCCAACGCCGCGAAATATCTCGCCGCGGAGGCCGGGTTTCAAGCCTGCGAGCAGGCTGTCATGACTCACGGCGGCTTCGGCTATGCCAAGGAATTTCATGTCGAGCGTTACCTGCGGGAATCCCTGATCCCGCGCATCGCCCCGATCAGCCCGCAGCTCATTCTCAGTTTTATTGCCGAGAAGGTGCTGGGCCTGCCGAAGTCGTATTGAGGCTTGTCGAGAAATGCGAGCAACTTTTAAGCCGTCATTCCGGGGCGCATCGAAGATGCGAACCTCAGATGTGCACTGCACATCGGGGAATCCTTGGATTCCGGGTCTGGTCCTTCGGACCATCCCGGAATGACAAAGACAAACGAAGTCGTATCATCATGAGCTTCATCACCGGCGTTGGACTGACGGCTTACGGCAGGCATGAGGGCTCTTCCTCGCTCGACCTCATGAGCAAGGCGGCGGCGCTTGCGATGGCCGACGCCGGGCTGAAACGCTCTGACATTGACGGCGTGCTTTGCGGCTACTCGACCGTCGCCCCGCACATCATGCTGGCTACCGTGTTCGCCGAGCATTTCGGCATTCGCCCGGCTTACGCGCACGCCGTGCAGGTCGGCGGCGCCACCGGGCTGGCGATGACGATGCTGGCCCATCATCTCGTCGAGTCCGGAGTGGTCCGGCATGTGCTGGTCGTGTCGGGCGAGAACCGGTTGACCGGACAGAGCCGCGACGCCTCGATCCTGGCGCTGGCGCAGGTCGGACATCCCCAATACGAGGTGCCGCTGGGGCCGATCATTCCGGCCTATTACGGGCTGGTCGCCTCGCGCTACATGCATGAATACGGCGTGACCGAGACCGACCTCGCCGAATTCGCGGTGCTTGATGCGGAGCCACGCGCTGGAGCATCCCGGCGCGCAATTCCATGATCCGATCACGGTGGCCGATGTCATGGCCTCGAAACCGGTGGCGCTGCCGCTGAAACTTCTGGACTGCTGTCCGGTATCCGACGGCGGCGCGGCGTTTATCGTCAGCCGCGAGCGGACCGGCGAGACCGGCGTGCGCGTGCTCGGCTGCGCGCAGGCCCATACCCATCAGCATGTCACCGCGGCCCCCGCCTTGAGCGAACTCGGCGCGGAGATTGCGATCGCGCAGGCGAAACAGGCTGCCGGCGTCGCGATATCGGACGTGCGCTATGCGGCGGTCTACGACAGTTTTACCATTACGCTGGCGATGCTGCTGGAAGATCTTGGTCTTGCCGGGCGCGGCGAGGCGGCGTCTCGCGTGCGCGCTGGATATTTCAGCCGCGATGGCAAGATGCCGCTCAACACCCATGGCGGGCTGTTGAGCTATGGCCATTGCGGGGTCGGCGGCGCGATGGCGCATCTGGTCGAAACTCATTTGCAGATGACGGGACGCGCAGGAAAACGCCAGGTGCGCGATGCCTCGATCGCGCTGCTGCACGGCGACGGCGGCGTGCTGTCGTCGCATGTCAGCATGTTTCTGGAGCGCGTGCGATGAGCGGCAGGCAAGGGCTCGCGGACTGGACAACGGGTGCGGAAGCGATCGTCTATCAATCCTGCGCGGCCTGCGGGAGCGTGCAATATTTCCGCCGCAGCTTCTGCTGTGTTTGCGGCGCGGCGGATCCTGACGAGAGGCGCGCGAGCGGCGAGGGCACGGTTTACGCCACCTCGCTGGTGTGCCGCGCCGCCACGCCGGAAACCCGCGCGCATATTCCATACAACATCGTTCTCGTCGACACCGTTGAAGGCTTTCGCATGATGGCCCACGGCGACAGCGAACTTTCCATCGGCGATCGCGTCACCGCGCGTTTTGCGCCCTTCGCCGGCCGCCTCGTTCCGTATTTTGCAAGGAAAAAATCCTGAGCTGGCTCAAGGCCGCTTGTTGCGCGGCGATGGCCGGTGACCGCCGCGAAACCACGGTGGTGTTAAGGGTGTGAATTATCGTTGCGGGCCAACGGGCGGCGCCAACGGGTCGCACGAATGCGCGCCCGAGAACAATCTCGCGCCGCCCGTTGGCGAGCTCCGCGGAAGCAATCCAGCCCTGACGCGATACTGCTGGCTGGATTGCTTGGTCGCGGCCGCTTCTCGCAATGACGGTTTTGACCCTCATCGCCAGTAGAAGACAAAGCTGGCGATGACGAGCATTGCCGTCACCGCCAGCATTTGCGCGAGCGCCTCCGAGGTCGCCCTTTTGGTGGCTTCCTTCATGTCGTTCTCCCCTGACCTGGGCGTGACTCATCGCTGCGCGAGCGCGCGCGAAGGCCAAATTTATGACTCGGAACACCCCACGACGATTATTCGCTTTGACGAGTCCCCACTCAGCGAATATCGACAGCGCCAAGGTCGACCAGCAATACGGCGGCATTTTGGCTCGGGCGCAGCCGGTTTGTGCGCCTGTGATGGAATTTTCAAAGCGAATTTCAAGCAAGGGCTGGCCGCGCAAGTTGCGGGCTGTTGCTCCGAAATCATCGGCCAGATATTGTTTCGAAAGCGACCTGTATAAAAGCAGCCCGCAACAACACGGAAAACTCCCGGGGTGGACCATGGCCCGTATCGACTATTGCGACACCTCGAAATCGAGCGAACGCACGCGGGAAATCCTGGGCAAGAACCGCAACGCCAATATTTTCAGAATGATGGCGCACTCGCCGAGCTATTTCGAGCAATACTGCCGGCTCGGCGGCGCGATCCGCAGCAGGGGTGAACTGGACCCGGTGGTGCGGGAACTCGCCATCACACGCACGGGAATCCTGTGCGAGGCGCCCTATGAGGTGGTTGCGCACAAGCGCCTCGGCAAGAACGTGGGCGTGACCGACGAGCAGAACGCCGCGCTCGAGGACTGGAAGTCGGCAGCCTGCTTCAACGATGTTCAGCGCGCGGCGCTCGCCTTCACCGACGAGATCGTCGGGCTGCGCCGCCCGACCGACGCGACGTTCAACGCCATCGCGGCCAAACTGACGCCGGCGGCGCTGGTCGAACTGCAGCTCTCGGTCGGCTTCTACATCATGACGTCGAAGTTTCTCGAAACCTTCGACATCGACATGCAGCCGGTGGCGGAAGTGGTTTGACCGGTTTATCTTTTTTCAGTCCGATTTATTATCGTCATGCATTTGGAAACGCGTATTTCATTATGAACAATGGCTGGGAGCTTTCAGCGCAAGCCTGGATCGATTCCATGGGCGAGCGAGGGGACTGGGCGCGAGAGCACGTGCTCGATCCCGTGATGCTTGGCCGCGTCGCTGCCGGCCGGTTCGGTCTCGCACTGGACGTTGGTTGCGGCGAAGGCCGCTTTTGCAGAGCGCTCAAGGCGGCCGGTGTAAACACGACGGGGGTCGACCCGACCACTCAACTGCTTGAAACTGCAAGGCGGCGCGATCCATCCGGCGACTATCGTCTCGGTCGCGCCGAGCAACTTGAATTCGAAACGGCAAGTTTCGATCTGGTTGTCAGCTATCTTACACTTATCGATATCGCCGATTTCAGAAGGGCAATTGGCGAGATGGTGAGAGTGCTGAAGCCGGGCGGCTCTCTGCTCATAGCAAATCTCACCGGCTTCACCTCGGCCTGTGCGGCGCAGGGATGGGTGAAGGATGAAGAGGAGCGGCCTCTCCATTTTCCAGTCGACCGTTACCTCGATGAATTTTCATTCTGGTTGGAATGGGCGGGAATACGCATCGAAAACTGGCACCGGCCGCTGGCGGCTTACATGTCGGCGTTTCTTGAATGCGGCCTGCAACTAGCGTTCTTCGCGGAGCCCGGACCGGTGTCCGGGGAGCTTGCTCGTCAGGAGACCTATCGGCGGGTGCCCTGGTTCGTCGTGATGGAATGGCGACGGCCAGCCAACCGCTAGATCGCCGTCGGCAGGTTCGCTTTGGGCATTGGCCACGATCGGAATGTCGGCGGGCAGTTTGACGTGTACGGATCGCGTGCGGCAACGGCGCGTCAGATTTCGAGGATGGCGAGCACCTGGCCCTCGGCAACGACGTCGTCGATGCTGACCAGGATGGATTTGAGCCGGCCCGCGGCGGGCGAGGCGACCGGGATTTCCATTTTCATGGCTTCGACGAAGACAATGTCGTCGCCATCGCCGATGCGCTCGCCGACTTCGACGGGCAGCGCGCAGACGCGCCCGGCCACCTCGGTCACAATCCTGATTTCTGGCATTCCGTTCTCCGGGACAGCCGCCGCGCGCACCGCGATCGAAATGCGCGCATCCTGAAGGGCGGACGCCCTCGGCTTTTTGTTGTGGCGGCAGATTGCCTGAGGTAGCTTGATCTGCAAGTGGAATTATATTCCGCGTAGCGGAATGAGTGGGCAAGATGGGACGACGCTCGGAGCGGCTCAGCAAGCAGGGAATGCTCGCCAGCGATCTTGCCGGCGAGGGCGACGTTATTCAGGTGGTGTCGCGCGCGTTCGACGTGTTGCGCTGCTTCGAGGGTCACGAGGCGCGGCTCGGCAATCTGGAGATTTCCAATCGCTGCGGGCTGCCGCGATCGACGGTATCGCGCCTGACCCATACGCTGACCCGGATGGGCCAGCTCGTTTATCTGCCGCGCGACCAGAAATACCGCATCGGCCCGAGCGCGGTGGCGATGAGCACCTCGATGATGCGGGGCCTGCAGCTCCGCAACCTGATCCGGCTGCGGCTGCAGGAAGTGGCCGAGCAATTGCCGGGAACCGTCGGCTTCGTCATTCCCGATCGCTTCCAGCTCGTTTATCTCGAAGTCGGCCGTGCCGCCAATGCGCTCGGCCTGAGCTCGACCGCCGGCAGCCGCATTGCCATGGCAAGCACGGCGGCGGGCCATGCCTATGCGGCCGCGCTCGATACCGACGTCGGCGACGCCCTGCTCGCGGAAATGGAGCGCGAGATTCCCGATGGCGCCAGGCTGCTGCGGCCCCGTTTCGAGCACAATCGCCGCTTCCTGCGCGAACACGGCTATGTCGTCGCCTGCGGCCTGTGGAGCCCGCATATCAACGGCCTCGCGGTGCCGCTGTGGTCGCCGCAATACCAGACCTTCGTGGTGGTCACGATCGGTCTTCTGTCCGCGATGTTTGATGAGAAGCGGCTGCACAAGGAGGTCGCGCCGCGGCTTCTGGAACTGAGCGCCGTGATCGGCGGCATGCTGGACGGCCGCGACGGCGAACTGTTCAGCGATCGCTCCCCGGGCAAGCCGCTTCCGGTGCCAGTCAGCAAGAATAAGATCATCAAGACGGAGGATGCGAATGAACTGGAAGCCGGAACTCGACGACCTCGCCCGGCGCGAAGCGTTCGCGCGCGAGATGGGAGGCGTTGACAAGGTCAAGCGGCAGCGCGACCAGGGCCGGCTCACCGTTCGCGAGCGCATCGACAAACTGGTCGATGCGAAAAGCTTTCACGAGATCGGCGCGGTTTCCGGAGTTGCCGAATATGACGAGAAGGGCGAACTCAAGAATCTGACACCGGCCAACTGTGTATTCGGCCGCGGCAAGATCGACGGCCGCACGGTGGTCGTGGTCGGCGACGATTTCACCGTGCGCGGCGGTTCCGCGGATGCCTCGATCTCGGCCAAGCCGCTGATGGCCGAGGAGATGGCGCACGATTTCCGCCTGCCCATTATCCGGCTGATCGAAGGCTCCGGCGGCGGCGGCTCGGTGAAGACCATCGAAACCAAGGGCGCCGCCAATCTGCCGGGCGGCATCGGCGGCACGCGCGCGTATTTGTATACGACGTCGAACATGGCCCGCGTGCCCGTGGTGGGCCTGGGGCTCGGTTCGGTCGCGGGCCTCGGCGCGGCGCGGCTTGCCGCCAGCCATTATTCTGTCATGACCAAGAGCTCGGCGATGTTCGTCGCGGGACCGCCGGTTGTAAAACGCCTTGGCCAGGATCTCACCAAGCAGGAGCTTGGCGGCGCCGATATCCAGACCCGCGCCGGCGGCGTCGACGACGCCGTCGAGACCGAGGAGGAATCGTTCGAGCGCGCCAGGCGTTTCCTCTCTTATCTGCCGTCGTCGGTCTATGAGCTGCCGCCGACGCTTGCCTGCGACGACGATCCGGAGCGCGCGGAGGAATCGCTGATGAAAGCGGTGCCGCGCAACCGCCGGCAGGTCTACAAGATGCGCCCGATCATCAACGCCGTCGTCGACAAGGGTTCGTTCTTCGAAATGGCTTCGAATTTCGGCCGCCCGGTCATCGCCGGCTTTGCCCGGCTGGAGGGCCGCGCCGTGCTGCTGCTCGCCAGCGATCCCTTCCATTACGGCGGCTCCTGGACGGCGGAAGCCTGCCAGAAGGTGGTGCGGTTCGCCGATCTCGCCGAGACCTTCCATCTCCCGGTGGTCTATCTGATGGATTGTCCGGGCTTCATGATTGGGCTCGATGCCGAAAAGGCGGCGACCATCCGCCACGGCGTGCGCGCCATGGCCGCTGTCAACCAGACCACCGTTCCCTGGTGCACCATCATCGTGCGCAATTCCTTCGGCGTCGCCGGCGTCGTGCATCAGCCCGCGGACCGCTATTCGATGCGCTATGCCTGGCCGTCGGCCTATTGGGGTTCGCTGCCGCTGGAGGGCGGCATCGAGGCGGCCTATCGCGCCGACATCGACGCATCGGACGATCCCAAGGCGAAACTGCAGGAGATCGAGGACCGCCTCAACAAGCTGCGCTCGCCGTTTCGTTCGGCCGAACGGTTCTGGGTCGAGGAGATCATCGACCCGCGAAAGACCCGTTCGCTGCTCTGCGAATTCGCGCGGCTCGCGGAGCCTCTGCGCACGCCGGGGCCGCCGACCAACATGACGATCCGGCCGTAGCTTTTTAACCTCGCCCCGCTTGCGGGGAGAGGTCGCGAGCGAAGCGAGCGGGTGAGGGGGCTCACCGCGGATAGGTCGTCGTCAGAATTTTCGGAGGCGGCCCCTCACCCCAACCCTCTAAGAGCGAGCTTTGCTCGTCTCGACCCCGCGAAGGGGAGAGGGAGAAATGGTCGGCGATCGCTCTCACGCCACCGCCGGCTTCGGCTGCCGCGAGATCGCCAGCACAATCAGCGCTGCGACGATGCACAGCGCGCCGGCGGCGAAGAATGCCGGCAGGTAAC
Organism: uncultured Alphaproteobacteria bacterium; assembly: GCA_963801875.1. Lineage (GTDB taxonomy): Bacteria > Pseudomonadota > Alphaproteobacteria > Rhizobiales > Xanthobacteraceae > Bradyrhizobium. The sequence continues at coordinate 196,229 of CAWDGT010000003.1, forward strand.
TCAAGAGCACCGTCCGCGACAGGCCGGCGCCGAATGCGGCCGCGCCCGCGCCCAGTTGATGACCGGCAAAAATCCAGCCGAACACCAGATTGGCGCGCTCCGGCCCGAACCGCTGCGCGGTGAGCCGCACCGTCGGCGGCACCGTCGCAATCCAGTCCAGCCCATAGAACATCGCAAACAGCGACAGGCCGTAGAACGAGAAATCGCTGAACGGGAGGAATAACAGCGACAGGCCGCGCAGGCCGTAATACCAGAACAACAGCCAGCGATTGTCGTAACGGTCCGATAGCCAGCCCGACAGGATGGTGCCGAAGAAATCGAACACGCCCATGGCGGCGAGCAGGCTTGCGGCCTCGACCTGCGGAATGCCGAAATCGAGGCACATTGGAATCAGATGCACCTGGATCAGCCCATTGGTAGAGGCGCCGCAGATGAAGAAGGTAGCGAACAAAATCCAGAACACCCGTTGCCTCGCGGCATCGCGCAGCGCGCCGAGTGCTGCCGCCATGATCGGCGCGGTGCCGGGAGGCGGCGCCGGCAATGGCTGTGTTCCCTCATCGCCGAACGGGCGCAGGCCGACGTCGCCGGGACGATCGCGCATCAGCATCAGCACCGCGCTCGCCGCGACCGCGAGCATCACGCACACCAGCGAAAGCGCGATGCGCCAGCCCATCCGTTCGGTGATGGCCGCAAGCAACGGCAGGAACACCAGTTGCCCGGTGGCGACGCTTGCGGTGAGGATTCCGACCACCAGACCGCGCCGCGCCGAAAACCAGCGCGCGGCAATGGTGGCCCCCAGCACCAGCGCGGTCATGCCGGTGCCGATGCCGATCACGACGCCCCACAGCAGCATCAATTGCCAGACTTTTGTCATGGCCAGCGAGGCTACAAGCGCCGAGGCCACAATCAGCAGGGCCGACAGCGTCACGTTGCGCAGGCCGTAGCGGTTCAGCAAGGCCGCGGCGAACGGCGCCATCAGCCCGAACAGGATGAAGCGGATCGACAACGCCGAGGAGATCTCCGCGGTGGTCCAGCCGAATTCATGCTGCAGCGGCACGATGAACACGCCGGGCGCGCCGACCGTGCCGGCGCTGATCAGCGAGGTCAAAAACGTCACGCCGACCATCACCCAGCCGTAATGGATGTTGCGGCGGGCGAGGGCGGCTGACAGCCGGTCGGAGATCATGGGGTTTCCTGGTTTTCGCGCCCGGCAAAGCGGGGAACGTTGGATGACGTCTATCATATGATGCGCTGCGCAATTTGCAACGGTGATCCCGGATAAATCGTCGTGAAGGGGATCGCGCTAGCGCTTGCGGTCGATAAAGGCCTGCATCAGCCGGTGCGGCTCGTCGGTCAGGAAGCACCTCCCGAATACGCCGATGCTGAGGTTGACGGATTCCTTCAGCGGCAGTTCTTCCCATTGCCGGAGCAGGGCTTTTTGCGCGCGCAGCGCTTCCGGACCGCATTGCAGCAGGGCGGCTAGCGTCTTCTCGACCGCGGCATCGAGGCCGCCTTGCGGCGCCACCACGTCAACCAGCCCCCAGGCAAGCGCCGTGGGCGCATCGATGTTCTCGGCGGTCATAACCAGCCAGCGGGCGCGGCCCCAGCCGATCAGCCGCGGCAGTAGGGCGGCATGGATCACGGAAGGGATTCCGACCCTGACCTCCGGCATGCCGAATTTGGCGTCGTGCGCGGCGATGCGGAAATCGCAGGCGGCGGCAACTTCGAGACCGCCGCCGAGACACCAGCCGGGCATCCGCGCGATCACCGGCGCCGGAAACGCCCGCACGGCCTCGCAGAGATCGCGCAGGCCGGTGATGAATTTCTCCGCCGACGCCTGATTGAGCCCAGCCATTTCCTTGATATCGGCGCCGCCGATCATGCTCTTCTCGCTCTGGCCTGATATCACCAGCGCGCGAATCCGGCGTTCCGTCGCCAGCACCTCCAGCCCCTCGCGGACGTCGTTGATGACAGCCGATCCGAGGATATTGAGTGAGCCGGCGTTGCAGATCGTCAGGCGAACGATGCCGCGAGGATCGCGATCGACGCCGCAATGGGGATTGAGCATTTGCATGAACGGTCTCGCAATTTTTGGGGCGCAGCGGCCGCGGACCCTGCCACTTCCCGGGCAAAGCGGCGACTTGTCAAGGTCTGCGCAAGCGGCGGCCATCTGCCGGGAGAGGCTCCGCTACCAGAAATAGATGCAGCTTTCCCCGGCAACAGATGCTATTATATGATTTTAGACATCTTATAGGCCCGCCAATGCGTTATTCCAGGGAACACAAGCTCGAGACCCACGCGCGGATCGTGAAGAAAGCCTCGGTGCGGCTTCGCGAGAAGGGCGCGCACGGCATCGGCGTCGCCGACCTGATGAACGACGCAGGGCTAACCCATGGCGGATTCTATGCTCACTTCGATTCCCGGGAAGCGCTGGTGATCGAGGCTTTTGCCTATGCGATGGATCGCTCGACGGAGCGCTGGCGCAAGCTCGCCGAGCAGACACCGCCGGACAAGCGGCTGGCGGCGATCGCGCAATCCTATCTGACGCCGCTGCATCGCGACGATCCCGGCCATGGCTGCGCGGTTCCGGCGCTGGGCGCGGAAATCGCCCGCGAGAGCCCGAAAACCCGCAAGGCCTTTGCCGCCAAGCTCGAGCAGATGATCGACATGCTCGCAGCGCAGATTCCGGAAATGCCGCGCAAGGCCGCGCGCAAACAGGCGATGGCGACCATGGCGGCCATGATGGGTACCCTGGTGCTGGCCCGCATCGCCGGCAACGGGCAGTTTTCCGACGAAATTCTTGCCGCCGGGCGCGAAGCGGTGCTCGATCGCGGCAAGCTGTCGAGGCCGGCAGCGAAGAAATCCGCAGCCAAAAAACCCGCCAGGTCCGCGCCGCACTGACGAGGCCGCGCGGCTGCCCGCATTCGACATTGGTCGTAGGGGAGGCGGAAAACGCGGGCCGTGTCCGCAATTTCGCAAATGCGCTGCGCGTGGAAACCCTTTCCAAACGCTGCAAAGACTGCAAGATGCCGCCAAAATCGGCACTTGCAAAGGTATGGGAGGAACGCATGCGCAGCATCGGACATTTTATCGGCGGCCGCGAGGTCAAGGGCACCTCCGGACGGTTCGCAGACGTGTTTGAGCCGATGACCGGCGACGTGCAGGCCCAGGTGGCGCTGGCCTCCAAGGCCGAAGTGCGCGCCGCGGTCGAAAACGCAATGGCTGCGCAGCCGGAATGGGGTGCCACCAATCCACAGCGCCGGGTTCGCGTTCTCATGAAGTTCCTGGAACTGGTCGCGCGTGACAATGACGCCTTGGCCGAATTGCTGGCGCGCGAACATGGCAAGACGCTTCCCGACGCGAAGGGCGATATTCTGCGCGGTGTCGAGGTCGTGGAGTTTGCTCTCGGTATTCCGCAAATGATGAAGGGTGAATATACCGAGGGCGCGGGCCCCGGTATCGACATCTATTCGATGCGCCAGCCGCTCGGCGTCGTCGCCGGCATCACGCCCTTTAATTTCCCGGCGATGATTCCGATGTGGAAATTCGCCCCCGCGATCGCCTGCGGCAATGCGTTCATCCTGAAGCCATCGGAGCGTGACCCCGGTGTGCCGATGCGGCTTGCCGAATTGATGCTGGAGGCGGGGCTGCCGCCGGGTATCCTCAACGTCGTCAACGGCGACAAGGAAGCGGTCGATGCCATCCTCGACGATCGCAACATCGCGGCGGTCGGTTTTGTCGGCTCGTCATCGATCGCCCAGTATATCTATGAGCGGGCGGCAGCGACCGGGAAGCGTGCGCAGTGCTTCGGCGGCGCCAAGAACCACGCCATCATTATGCCGGATGCCGACATGGATCAGACGGTCGACGCGCTGGTGGGAGCCGGATACGGCGCGGCGGGCGAGCGCTGCATGGCCGTGTCGGTCGCGGTTCCCGTCGGCAAGACCACGGCCGACCGGCTGATGGAGAAATTGATTCCGCGCGTCGAGAACCTGAAAATCGGTCCTTCGATCGATCCGACCGCCGATTTCGGTCCGCTGGTGACGCGGGCCGCGCTCGAGCGGGTCAAGAACTATGTCGAGATCGGCATCAAGGAAGGCGCCAAACTCGCGGTCGATGGCCGTGGTTTCAAGATGCAGGGCTATGAGAACGGCTTCTACATGGGCGGATGCCTGTTCGACAACGTCACCAAGGACATGCGGATCTACAAGGAGGAAATCTTCGGTCCGGTATTGTCGGTGGTGCGCGCCCATGATTACGATGAGGCGCTGAGACTGCCGTCTGACCACGACTACGGCAACGGCGTTGCGATCTTCACCCGCGACGGCGACGCGGCGCGCGACTTTGCAGCGCGAGTCAATGTCGGCATGGTCGGTATCAACGTGCCGATTCCGGTGCCGGTCGCCTATTACACCTTCGGTGGCTGGAAACGTTCGGGTTTCGGCGATCTCAACCAATATGGACCGGATTCCGTGCGTTTCTACACCAAGACCAAAACGGTGACCGCGCGCTGGCCCTCCGGCGTCAAGGAAGGCGCGGATTTTTCCATTCCGACGATGAATTGAGTCCGTCCTTAAAGCCGTCATTGCGAGCGCAGCGAAGCAACCCAACTTACTTTGTCACCCACTGGGTTGCTTCGTCGCTTCGCTCCTCGCAATGACCTAGTTTCACCGGCGGCCTTAGATTCCAGGGAAAAGCGCGGGCAACGAATGCAATTCGCTCTCAACGAGGACCAGATCGCGGTTCGCGATATGGCGCGGGATTTTGCCGCGGAGAAGATCGCGCCGCATGCGCTGCGCTGGGACGAGGAGAAGCATTTTCCGGTCGATGTGATGCGCGAGGCCGCGACGCTCGGCATCGGCGGGGTCTATATCCGCGATGACGTCGGCGGTTCGGCGCTGACGCGGTTCGACGCGGCGCTGATCTTTGAAGCGCTGGCGCAGGGGTGCCCGACGGTGTCGGCGTTCATCTCCATCCATAACATGGCATCCTGGATGATCGACGCCTACGGCAATGACAGCCAGCGGAAAAAGTGGCTGCCAAGACTCTGCACCATGGAACTACTGGCGAGCTACTGCCTGACCGAGCCAGGCGCGGGATCGGACGCAGCCGCGCTGCGCACCCGCGCGGTGCGCGATGGCGACCATTACGTGCTCAACGGCCAAAAGCAGTTCATTTCCGGCGCCGGCAAGGGCGATCTCTATGTGGTGATGGTGCGGACCGGGGCCGACGGACCCGGTGGCATCTCGACGCTGGTAATCGAAGGCGACACGCCGGGGCTTTCATTCGGCGCCAACGAGCGCAAGATGGGCTGGAACGCGCAACCGACGCGCGCGGTGATCTTCGAGGATGCGCGCGTGCCTGTCGCCAATCGTCTGGGCGAGGAGGGTATCGGTTTCAAGATCGCGATGGCCGGGCTCGACGGCGGCCGCATCAATATCGCGGCCTGTTCTCTCGGCGGTGCGCAGTGCGCACTCGACAAGTCGCTGGCGTATATGAGGGAGCGCAAGGCCTTCGGAAAGCGCCTCGACGAATTCCAGGCGCTGCAATTTCGCCTTGCCGACATGGCGACCGAACTGGAGGCGGCGCGGACCTTCGTGTGGCGCGCAGCGGCGGCGCTCGACCGCGGGGATGCCGACGCCACCATGCTGTGCGCGATGGCGAAGCGCTTCGGCACCGATGTAGGGTTCGAGGTCGCCAACCAGGCGCTGCAACTGCACGGCGGCTACGGCTACCTCAGCGAATACGGCATCGAGAAGATCGTGCGCGACCTGCGCGTGCACCAGATTCTCGAAGGCACCAACGAAATCATGCGGCTGATCGTTTCGCGCAAGCTGATCGAGGGCGCGCGATGACGGCTCAGGCAGCGGCTGTCCCGGGCCCCGAGCCCGACCTGATCGTGCGGCGCGAAGGCACGGTCGGCGTGATCCGGCTCAACCGGCCGAAGACGATCAATGCCGTGACGCTTGAGATGTTTCGCGACATCGACAAGGCGCTCGGCCAGTTTGAGTCCGACCCGGCGGTCGGTTTGATCCTGCTGGAAGGCGCGGGCGAGCGCGGCCTTTGTGCCGGCGGCGACATCCGCGCGTTGTATGAAAGCTCACAGGTCAAAGGTGATCTCGGCAAGATCCTGTGGCGCGAGGAGTACATTCTCAACGACCGTATCGCCAGGTTTCCAAAACCCTATGTCGCCTTCATGGACGGCATCGTGATGGGCGGCGGCGTCGGGCTGTCCGCGCACGGCCGCCATCGCGTCGTCACCGAGCGGACCAGGCTTGGGATGCCGGAAGTCGGTCTCGGCTTCTTTCCGGATGTCGGCGGCACCTGGCTGTTGTCGCGCTCGCCGGGCGAGATCGGCACCTATTTTGGGCTGACCGGCCAGACCATGAATGGTCCCGATGCGATCTATGCCCGTTTTGCCGATGCGGTGGTGCCCTCCGACAGGCTTGCCGCCTTGCGTGAGGCGCTGGTCAAACTTGGCGCCGAGGTGAACTCCGCCGAAGTGAAGGCGATGATCGACGCGTTCGCGACCGGCGAGACGTCGGGCCCCGTCGCGGCGCTGCAGCCGCAGATCGACCGCTGGTTTGCCCATGACCGGATGGGGGATATCGTCGCGGCCCTGCGGCGCGACGGCTCCGAGCTGGCGCGATCGACACTGAAGACATTGAACGAGAAGTCGCCGCGCGGCATGGTGGTGGCGCTAAAATTGCTGCGGCTGGCGCGGGAATCGTCCTCGCTGGAGCAGTGTCTGGTGCGGGAATATCGCGCGGCGCTGGAAGTATTCGCCAGCGACGATTTCCGCGAGGGCGTGCGCGCGGCCGTGATCGACAAGGACCGCAATCCCCGCTGGTCGCCGCCGACAATCGAGCAGGTGACGCCGGAAATGGTCGCGCCCTATTTTGCCGAAATCGGCGCCGACGAATTGGTCTTCGACGACAGAAAATAGAAACGCCTCAGGCGGAGGGAATTGGATCATGACAAGCATCGCATTCATCGGGCTCGGCAACATGGGCGGGCCGATGGCGGCCAATCTGGTCAAGGCCGGCCACAAGGTGACCGCATTCGATCTGGTCGGGGCTTCGCGCAATCAGGCGAAGGCGGATGGCGCCGAGATCGCCGGCAGCGCCGCGGCCGCCGTGAAGGGCGCCGAGGTCGCCATCACGATGTTGCCGGCGGGCAAGCATGTGCTCTCGGTCTGGGACGAAGTAATGCCCTCGATGACCAAGGGTGCCCTGATCATCGATTGCTCGACCATCGATGTCGAAAGCGCCGTGCAGGCCCATGCGCTGGCGTCGGAGCAGGGCATCTTCTCGGTCGACGCGCCGGTCTCCGGCGGCACCGGCGGCGCCAGGAGTGCAACCCTGACCTTCATGTGCGGCGGCGATGAAAAGGCATTCGCTGCGGCGAAACCGGTGCTGGAAAAAATGGGCAAGAGGATCGTGCATTGCGGCAGCGCTGGCGCGGGCCAGGCCGCCAAAATCTGCAACAACATGATCCTGGGTGTGTCCATGATCGCGGTCGGCGAAGCCTTTGCGCTCGCCGAAAAGCTCGGACTGTCGCATCAGGCGCTGTTCGACGTGGCCTCGACCTCGTCGGGACAATGCTGGTCGCTGACCTCTTATTGCCCGGTGCCGGGCCCGGTGCCGACCTCGCCGGCCAATAACGATTACAAGCCGGGCTTTGCATCGGCGCTGATGGTGAAGGACCTGACGCTGGCGCAGGACGCGGCCAGGGCCGCAGGGGCGGTGACGCCGCTTGGCAAGCATGCGCAGGAAATCTACAAGGCGTTCGACGCCGCGGGACATGGCGGGGTCGATTTTTCGGGTATCATCAACCACGTGCGCGGCCTGTCCGGGAAATAGCGGAGGAATACGTCCAATGGAAATCCCTCTGACGCCCATGGAATTTGCGCGTCGCGCGCGCCGGCTCTACGCCAGCCGCGAGGCGGTCGTCGATGGCGAGCTGCGCCTGACATATGGTGAATTCCTGGATCGCTGCGATCGCTGGTCTGCCTGCCTGCAGGAGATGGGCGTCGGAAAGGGTGACCGTGTCGCCTATATCGCCCCTAACACGCACGCGCATCTCGAAGGTTATTACGCCGTACCGCAGATCGGGGCGGTGTTGGTACCCATCAACTATCGCCTGCTTCCTGACGATTTCGACTACATCATCAACCATTGCGGCGCGAAGGTCGTTTGCGCGCACAGCGACTATATCGAAGCCGTGGAGGGCATTCGCGACAAGCTCAAAGGCGTCGAGCACTTCGTCGCGCTGGAAGGTGCTGGCAAGGGCTGGATCGACTACGAAACCGCGCTGACCGGTCGCAGGCCGGAGTTCGAGAAGCCGGACATTGCCGAGGGCGATCTGCTCACCATCAACTACACGAGCGGCACGACGGCGCGGCCCAAGGGCGTAATGATCACCCATCGCAACGCCTATCTCAACGTGATGGGAACGCTTGTGCACCATCACCTGACGCCGGCCGATCGCTACCTGTGGACCCTGCCGATGTTCCACGCCAACGGCTGGACCTTCACATGGATCAACACTGCCCGCGGCATGACCCACGTCTGCCTGCGCCGCGTCGAGCCAAAACTGATTTACCAGATGATCAAGGACGAGCGGATCACCATGTTCTGCGCGGCGCCGACGGTGCTGATCAGCATCGCCAATGCGCCGGAGGAGATGCGCGCCGGCGCGCCGCGCGGCGTTCGGCTGTTCACGGCCGGAGCGCCGCCGGCGGCGGCGACCATCGAACTGGTCGAGCGTGAGCTCGGCTGGGACCTGACGCACGTCTACGGGCTGACGGAGACCACACCGTTGATCACCTTCTGCGAGCCGTTGCCGGAGCACGATACGCTGTCGTTGCAGGAGCGGGCGCAGATCAAGGCACGCCAGGGCGTCGAGTTGGTCAGCTCCGGCGAGCTGATGGTCGTGGACGAGCACGGCAACGAGGTAGCGCATGACGGCCAGACGCTGGGCGAGATCACCGTCCGCGGCAACGTCGTCATGGAAGGCTACTACAACGATTCCGGAGCGACTGCCGCAGCGATCAAGGACGGCTGGTTTCATTCGGGCGACGCGGCGGTTGTGCATCCGGACGGCTACCTCGAAATCCGCGACCGCTTTAAAGACGTCATCATTTCCGGCGGCGAAAATATCTCGTCGGTCGAAATCGAGGGATGCCTGCTCCGACACCCCTCAGTGCAGGAGGTGGCCGTGGTCGGCATGCCGCACCAGCGCTGGGGTGAGTCGCCTCATGCTTTCGTGGTCCTGCGGCACGGCGCCCGGGCCTCGGAAGACGAGTTGAAGCTGCACGTGCGCAACACGCTTGCGCACTTCAAGACGCCGCAATGGGTCAGCTTTGTCGAGGAACTGCCGAAGACGGCAACGGGCAAGGTGCAGAAGTTCGTGCTGCGCTCGGGCAAGGCTGGCATCTCCCGTCAGTAGCACGACAGCCCCTGCGCGAAAGGAAACGAGCTAGAATGAATGAAGTCTGGAAAAAGCCGCCGATCTCGCTCGAGGCCTACCAAAACATGGTCGGCCACGAAGTCGGCGTGTCGTCATGGCATCTGGTCGATCAGACCCGGATCGATGTCTTTGCCGGTGTGATCGAGGATCACCAGTTCATCCATGTCGACCCCGAGCGCGCCAGGCGCGAGACCTCGTTCGGCACCACGGTCGCGCATGGATTCCTGACGATGTCGCTGCTGAGCATCATGTCCTACGAGGTGATGCCGGTGATCTCGGGCACGACCATGGGGGTCAATTATGGCTTCGACAAGCTGCGCTTTGTTTCGCCGGTGCGCGCGGGCTCGCGGGTCCGCGGCCGCTTCACATTGATGGAAGCCAAGCTGCGCAAGCCCACCGAATTACTGTCGCGCACCAATGTGACCGTCGAAATCGAGGGCGAGGAAAAGCCCGCGCTTGTGGCCGACTGGATTGGCCTGATCTATTTTGCGTGAGCCACGTTTGCCCGTCATTGCCGGGCTTGACCCGGCAATCCATCACTGATCAAAAACCACCGGTTCTGGATGGATGCCCGGGTCACCCGTCTAAGCCAAGGCTTCGCCGGGTCTCCGGTATTGGTCCGCCGAAGCCGTAGCGAAGGCGGGAGCCCGGACATGACGAGGAAGCAGGAATTTGACTCATGACCATCAGGTTTGACGGACGCGTCGCCATCGTCACCGGCGCTGGCAATGGTCTTGGACGCGCGCATGCGCTGGGGTTGGCGAGCCGCGGCGCGAAAGTCGTGGTCAATGATTTCGGCGGCGCCCGCGACGGCACCGGCGGGTCGCTGACCCCGGCGGAAACCGTGGTCGAGGAAATCCGAAAGGCCGGCGGCGTGGCGATGGCTGACGGCGCCGACGTCTCGAATTACGAACAGGTCAAGGCGATGGTGGATCGCGCCACCAGGGAGTGGGGCAGCGTCGATCTGCTCTGCGCCAATGCCGGCATCTTGCGCGACAAATCCTTCACCAAGATGGAGATATCGGATTTCGCGAAAGTGCTGGATGTGCATCTCACTGGCACGTTCTATTGCTGCAAGGCGGTGTGGGACGGCATGCGCGAGCGCAATTACGGCCGCATCGTCGTCACCACCTCCTCGTCGGGCCTGTTCGGCAATTTCGGCCAGGCCAATTACGGCGCGGCGAAAACCGGCATGATCGGGCTGATGAACGTGCTGGCCGAGGAAGGCCGCAAGAACAACATCCGCGTCAACACGATCTCGCCGACCGCGGCAACAAGGATGACGGAGGAATTGCTGCCGCCGCAGGCACTCGCCCTGATGAGGCCGGAAGCGATCACACCGGCGGTGCTTTATCTGCTGGCGGAGGACGCGCCGACCCGCACCATCATGGGCGCGGGCGCCGGCTCCTTCGCGGTGATAAAGATCATGGAAACCGAGGGCATCAACCTGGCCCAATCCGACTGGACGCCCGACGCGGTCGCCGCGTACTTCGCCGAGATCAGCGACATGTCAAAAGCCAAAGCCCTGGAAGGCGCGTTCCAGCAAACGCAAAAATATGTCGGCCAGGCCGCGGCGAGGGCGGGGATCAAGCTGTAGACGCCTGTGACGACCTCATCCTGAGGAGCTTGCGAAGCAAGCGTCTCGAAGGATGGAAACGACGAATGGACTCGCGGCCATCCTTCGAGACGCGCGCCGTGCGCGCTCCTCAGGATGAGGACTTCCGACGCTGAAAGGGAGCGCGCTTGCCTGTCGCGATGACGAGTTCCAAAACCCAAGTCGCCGTCATTGGCGCCGGTCCCGCCGGCCTGATGGCGGCCGAAGTGCTCGCGCAAGGCGGCGCTGCCGTCACCGTCTATGAAGCGATGGCCTCGGCGGGCCGAAAATTCCTGATGGCGGGGCGCGGCGGGCTCAATCTGACCCACAGCGAGCCGCTGCCGGCGTTCCTCACCCGCTACGGCAAGGCAACACCGCAACTCACGGCAGCGATTGAAGCATTTCCGCCGCGCGCTTTACGCGAATGGAGCGAGGCGCTGGGGCAGCCGACCTTTATCGGCTCCAGCGGGCGGGTTTTTCCGAAAGCCTTCAAGGCCTCGCCGTTGCTGCGCGCGTGGCTGCGGCGGCTCGACGCCATGGGCGTGCAATTCACGTTCCGCCACCGCTGGACCGGCTGGGATGAGACGCCGGATGGTCAGCGCACCGTGGAAGCGCGCGCGACCGTGCTGGCGCTCGGCGGCGCAAGCTGGCCGCGGCTCGGATCCGACGCGGCATGGGTGGGAATGCTGGCCGCGAAGGGCGTGACGATCTCGCCGATGCGGCCCGCCAATTGCGGGTTCACCGTTGCCTGGTCGAACATCTTTCGCAACCGCTTCGAAGGCCATCCGCTCAAGGGGGTTGCGCTGTCGTTTGGCCCGCGCAGCGTGCGCGGCGAAGCCATGATCACGCGGACGGGCATCGAGGGCGGCGCGATCTATACGCTGTCGGCCGATTTGCGCGAGGCGATCTTGAGTTCGGGGCAGGCGACCCTGCACATCGCCTTGCGGCCCGACCTGGAAACCGGCGCGTTGACCAAGCGCTTGTCGGCGCCCAAGGCAAAACAGTCGCTTTCGAACTGGCTGCGCAAGGCCGCGCAGCTTTCGCCGGTCGGCATCGGCCTGCTGCAGGAGGCGGCGGTCGCTTCCGGCGCATCGCTGGCAGCGCTGTCGCCTCAAAACCTGGCCGAGCTGATCAACGCCGTGCCGGTAAAACTCAACGGTGTCGCGCCGATCGCGCGCGCGATCTCGACCTCGGGCGGAATCGCCTTTAGCGAAGTCGACGCCGATTTTATGATCCGCCGCCTGCCCGGCACCTTCGCCGCCGGCGAGATGCTCGACTGGGAAGCCCCGACCGGCGGCTATCTGCTGCAGGCGTCCTTCGCGACAGGTGCTGCGGCGGGCAGGGGGGCGTTGAAGTGGCTAAAATCGTAGGATGGGTTGAGCGGCAGCGAAACCCATCATGATGCCGCAAAAGTAAGCTGTCTCCGCTCGAGACAAACGCGCACGAATTTCAAGTCGATGCCCGCCCGCGCGGCGGCAGCACGGTCTTCCAATCCAGTTCGCCTCGCTCATTTACGGTCTCATAGAGCGGGCCGCGCGCGAATGCCTTGCCAAAGCGATCTTCGCGTCCAACATATATAAATGCCTTGGTCGGCAGGCGTTCGCCGCTGGTGAGCCGCAAGGTGACGTCAATCAGTTTACGATCGTAAGAGTTGCCTTCGCGCTCAAGTTGGTCGAGCCGCGCCAGCGTCTGATCATCGACGGTATATATTTCACCGGCTAAGGGCTTGCCTTCTGGATCAGGCATGATCACCGGGAAGCCGTTTTCAATCATCTTGTAAGTCGGCACGGTGGCGGCCCCGCCGCAGAACTCGCAACCCCTCAGCAAGCGATGGTTCGAGAAGCCGCTCTTGAGGGTGCCGTAAACGAATACTCTATGCGTCATGCTCCGCGCATCTCTTTTCCATTTTCGCAGAGGCGTCGGTAATCGGCCTCCTCGATCATATGAAATACACGGAGGTAACTTCGGGCCGCTAGCGCAGCTTCCCTCGTGCCGCGACCTGCAGCGTGCCGATGATCTCCTCGCCGCGCACCATCACCACCTCGTCCATCATGTTGACGACGACGCAAACGTGATTGGGAACGATCCGTACGACATCACCGACCTCGGGGCGGGTATTGCTGCGCGCGAGGTCGAGGAAGCCGTGCTCCTCGGCAAAGCGCGCGATCCGCGCCTCCGGATGCTCCAGGATCAGTCCGTGGCCGTCGAGCCCGCCGCCGGTGTCCGAGGTCAGGGTTTTCGAGCCGGCATCCAGAATGCCGCGATCGGGGCCGGCGCGGCTCACCACGGTCGAATAGATGTTCAATGCGCAATCGTCCCAGCTCGCGACGCCGGCGGCGACCTGCATCCGGTCATTGTAGATGTAGGTGCCGGGCCGATGCTCGGTGGCGCCCTTGAGTTTTCCCACGTTCTTCAGGTTCGGGGTGCCGCCGGTGGAAACCATCGCGGCGTCAAGCCCGTGGGCGCGCACGCCGGCCAGGGCTTCATCGTAGAATTTCTGCGCCTCGGCCCAGCCGGTCTCGGTCGGGTACAGCATGAAGCCGGCGAACACCAATCCTTTTGAGGCGGCGATCTGACGCGCCAGCGCGATGGCTTCAGTGGGCGTCTCGACGCCGGCGCGCTTGCGCCCGGTGTCGCACTCGACCACGACCGAGAGCGGACGGCCGGACACGCTTGCTGCCTGCGGCAGGCCGGCGATGACAACCGGATTGTCGGCGGCCACGGTCATATTGGCCTTTGCCTGCAGCGCGCCGAGCCGCGCCATTTTTTCTTCCCCGATCAGGTTGTAGCTGATCAGGATGTCGTCGATCCCCGCATTCGCCATCACCTCGGCTTCGCCGAGTTTCTGGCAGGTGATGCCGTGAGCGCCGGCGGCGATCTGCATCCGCGCCAGCATCGGGCTCTTGTGGGTCTTGATGTGCGGGCGGTTGGCGACCCCTGCGGCATCGCAGGCGGCCTGGATCCGGGCGATGTTGCGCTCGACCCGGTCCATGTCGATCACGGCGACCGGCGTGCCGTATTCGCGGGCGATCTTGGCGGCGAGGGGCGTGGTCATAGGAACTCCAAATCAGGCCTGCTCGATTTCTTCACGCAGCACTTCAAGCTCAAGCCACTTGTCCTCGGCCTCCTGCAATTCCCGTTGCGCTTTTGCAAGCGCATCAGAGGCGGAGTCGAATTTCCTGCGATCCTTCTGGAACATGTCGGGATCGTCAAGATGCCGCTGCTGTTTGGCGATTTCGGCCTGCAATTTGGCGATCGCCTTCGGCAGCGTTTCCAGCGCGTGCTTTTCGTTGAAATTGAGCCGGCGCTTCGATACGGCGGAAGGCACGCCGCCAGCCGCTGCCGTTTCGCGTTGGACAGCGGCCACCTTTACCGCCTCCCGCTTGAGGTCGGCGCCGCGCTGCGCCAGCATGTCGGAATAGCCGCCGGCATATTCGATCCAGCGGCCGTCGCCCTCCGGCGCGATCACGGAAGTGACCACGCGATCGAGAAAGTCGCGGTCGTGGCTGATCAGGATCACCGTGCCCTCGTAGTCGCCGAGCATCTCCTCCAGCACGTCGAGGGTTTCGAGGTCGAGGTCGTTGGTCGGCTCGTCCAGCACCAGGAGGTTGGACGGCTTTGCCAGCGCGCGCGCCAGCATCAGCCGGCCGCGCTCGCCGCCGGACAGCACCTCCAGCGGCGTGCGCATCTGCTCCTGCGCGAACAGAAAGTCCTTCATGTAGCTCACCACATGCTTTGGCTTGCCGCCGACCATCACGTGGTCGCCGCGTCCGCCGGTTAGCGCCTCGGCCAGCGTCGATTTGGGATCGAGGCTTTCGCGGTGCTGGTCCAGCGTCGCCATCTCGATATTGGCGCCGAACCGGATGGTGCCGCTGTCGGGCGGTTTGGCGCCGGTCAGCATGTCGATCAGCGTGGTCTTGCCGACGCCGTTCGGCCCGACGATGCCGATGCGGTCGCCACGCTGCACCCGGATCGAGAAGCCGTTGACGATCTTGCGATCGCCGTATGATTTACTGATGTTTTTGGCCTCGATGACAAGCTTGCCGGATTTATCCGCCTCCGCGGCGGCGAGATTGGCGTCTGCGGTGGCGCCGCGATAGTTCCGGCGCTGGTCGCGCAGCGCGTAGAGATTGCCGAGCCGCTTGACATTGCGCTTGCGGCGGCCGGAAACGCCGTAGCGCAGCCAGTGCTCCTCGTTGACGATTCTACGGTCGAGCTTGTGCTGGTCGCGCTCCTCCTCCGCCAGCACCTCGTCGCGCCAGGCCTCGAATGCGCCAAAACCACGATCGATCTGCCTGATCTGGCCGCGATCGAGCCATGCGGTGGAGCGCGACAGGTTCGACAGGAAGCGGCGGTCATGGCTGATGATGACGAGCGCCGAGCGGCGGCTGTCGAGTTCGCTTTCCAGCCATTCGATGGTCGTGAGGTCGAGATGGTTGGTCGGCTCGTCGAGCAGAAGGATATCGGGCGAGGGCGCCAGCACGCGTGCGAGCGCCGCGCGGCGGGCTTCGCCGCCGGACAGCTGCGCGGGGTCCTCGTCGCCGTGAAGGCCGAGCTGCTCCAGCACATAGCGGGCCTGATAATGGTCGTCGCCGGGGCCGAGACCCGCCTCGACATAGGAGAGCGTCGTGGCAAAGCCCGAAAAATCCGGCTCCTGCGGCAGGTAGCGAATGGTGGCGCCGGGCTGCACGAAGCGGCTGCCGGTGTCGGGTTGGACGAGGCCGGCGGCGATCTTCAGCAGCGTCGATTTGCCCGAGCCATTGCGGCCGATCAGGCAGACGCGCTCTTCCGCCGACACCGACAGCTCGACACCGGACAACAACGGCGTGCCGCCGAAGGTCAGCTTGATGTCTTTCAACTGGATCAGCGGAGGCGCCATTTTGCAGTTCAACCCTGTTTTTGCGCGGACTGCCCGGCGCTCTGGCGCTGGATGCGTCGGATGGTCTGATCGAGCGCCGACAGAAACGCCGAACGATCGCGCGGGGCGAAGGATCTGGGACCGCCGGTCACCTGGCCCGATGAGCGTAAATCGGTCATCAGGTTGCGAACCGCAAGGGTCATTCCGATCGATTGTTCGGTAAACGGTTTGCCGTTCGGCGCGATCACCTCGGCGCCTGATTTCACGCAGCGGCTCGCCAGCGGGATATCCGAGGTAATGACGATATCGCCCCTTCCGGCGCGTTCCGCAATCCAGTCGTCGGCGGCGTCCATCCCGGCCCCTGCGGCGATCCGCTCGATCAGCGGATCCTGAGGCACCCGAATGAAGCTGCCGGCGACCACGCTGACGGGCAGGCGGTGGCGGGCGGCGACGCGATAAATCTCGTCTTTGACCGGGCAGGCGTCGGCGTCGACATAGATGCGGGTGGTGTTCAAGTCAGGCGTCATCGGTTGAGGAATTTATCGGTCGGCGCAGCGGGCGCTGCCGGGATGCGGGTCGTACCGCATCGCAGGCCCGATTGCGAGCAAAACACGGGCGGGAACATGCTTGCCACAACATATTCTTCGCGTACGATTACCGAGGCAAAATGACAAAAATCAGGGAAAACGGGCATGACAAGCCGGCTCCAGGCATACCGCGTCTCCGCCTACAACACCGCCAAGCTCAGTGAAAACAAGATGCATGACGACACCGTTGCAAAACGGTTCGGCTTTTCCGGCGGGCTCGTCCCCGGCGTCGATGTGATGGCCTACATGATGCACCTGCCGGTGGCAAAATGGGGCCGCGCGTTTCTGGAGCGCGGGCTGATTGAGGCGCGTTTTGTAAAGCCGGTCTATGACGGCGAGATCGCCGACGTCAGCGGAGAGGAGAGCGACGGCGTACTTTCGATCGAGGTCGAAAGCCGTGGCCAGCTCTGCGCCACCGCCAGCGCATCGCTGCCCGCCTCGGCGCCCTCGGTCTCGCTTGCGGATTTCCCTGACGTCGCTGCGGTAGCCGAGCGCAGGCCGGTCGATGCGACGTCCTATGAACTCGGCAAATGGCTTGGCAGCGTGCCGCGCGCCTGGGCCGGAGAAGCCGCGCGGGAATATCTGACCGACGTTCGCGAGCGCGATCCGATCTATGCGAAGGAGGGGCTTGGCCATCCCGGCCTGCTGCAGCGAGTCATGAACAAGGTGCTGGTCGACAACGCCATTCTCGGACCGTGGATTCATGTCGGCAGCCGCATGCAGCTTCTGTCAGCCGCAAGAAGCGGCGACGAATTGACCGCGCGTGCGCGCGTCACCGGCAATTATGAAAAGAAGGGCCATCGCTTCGTCGAGCTCGACGCGCTGGTCGTCGCGGGCGGCCGCACGCCGCTGGCGCATTGCCAGCACACCGCGATCTATCAGCCGCGCGAGCAGGCCGCGGCGTAGCCACTTTTAAACCTCGCCCCGCTCTTGTCCGCCGAAGCCCGCCTTCGGGCGAAGGCGGATGCGGGGAGAGGTCGAAATTCTCGCATCGCGAGAATTTCGGGTGAGGGGGACTCACCGCGGGCAATTCGTCTGCAGAATTTGCGGAGGCAGCCCCTCACCCCGACCCTCTAAGAGCGAGCTTCGCTCGTCTCGACCCCGCGAAGAGCGGGGCGAGGGAGAAGAGACGGCCGCGCCTCACGCCACCTTCTTCGCGTCCCTGATGGCGCGCCAGACCTTCTCCGGCGTCAGCGGCATGTCGATATGGGTGATACCGTATTCGGAGAGCGCGTCGATCACCGCATTGACGATGGTGGAGAGACTGCCGGCGCAGCCGGCTTCGCCGCAGCCTTTTGTCCCGAGCGGGTTGGATTTGGCCGGCACCGGGTGATCGCCGACCGCCATGTCAGGAATGTCCTCGGCGCGTGGCAGGGCGTAGTCCATGAACGAGCCGGTGATCGGCTGGCCGCTTGAATCGTAGCTGACGCATTCCATCAGCGCCTGTCCGATGCCTTGCGCGACGCCGCCATGCATCTGGCCGGCGACCAGCAGGGGATTGACGATGGTGCCGAAGTCGTTGACGCCGGTATAGCGGACGATCTGCACGATCCCGGTTTCGGGATCGATCTCGACCTCGGCGACATGGCAGCCATTGGGGAAGGTCGACGGCACCGGCTCGGTGGTGTGGTCGACGTCGAGCGAGGCGGGCGCGCCGTCGGGCATCTTGCCCTCGCGCAGCCGGCGCGCCAGTTCGATGATGTCGATTGAGCGATCGGTGCCGGCGATGGTGAAGCGGCCATTGCCGAATTCGATGTCGGATTCGGCGGCTTCCATCAGATGCGCGGCGGCGCGCTTGCCCTTTTCGATGACGAGCCGGGAGGCCTCGACGATCGCCATGCCGCTGGCGGTGATCGAGCGCGAGCCGCCGGTGCCGCTGCCGGTATGCACGATGTCGCTGTCGCCCTGTTCGAGTTTTATGCGGTCGAAGGGGACCCCGAGCTGCGCCGAGAGCACCTGCGCGAACGGCGTGGCATGGCCCTGGCCATAGTCGAGCGTGCCGGTGATCAGTTTCACCGAACCGTCATCCTCGAACACGATCTTGCCGAGTTCGACGCCGGGAGGTGCTGTGACCTCAAGATAGGAGCCGACGGCGATGCCGCGCAGCCTGCCGCGCTTGCGGCTTTCCTTCCTCCGCTTGGCAAAATTGGCATGATCGGAGATCTCGAGCGCCTTGTTGAAGACGCCCTGGAAATCGCCGCTGTCATAGGTGACGCCGGAGGAGGCCGAAAACGGCATTTGCGCCGGTTTGATGAAATTGCGCTTGCGCAGCGTCAGCCGGTTGATGCCCATTTCGTCGGCGGCGCGATCGATCAGGCGTTCCATGTAATAATTGGCTTCGGGACGTCCGGCACCGCGATAGGCGCCCATCAGCGTGGTATTGGTCAGCACGGTCTTGATGTCGACGGTCAGCAGCGGCGTGCGGTAAACGCTGGCAATGTTCTTGCCGACGTTGAGCGAGAGCGGGATCGGCGCGACGCCGGTGATGTAGGCGCCGAGATTGCCATAGCCCGAGACCTTGAGCGCGAGGAACTTGCCTTCGGCATCGAGCGCCAGCTCGCAGTGAATCTGTCCCGCGCGTCCATGGCTGTCGGAAAGAAAGCTGGTCGAGCGCTCGTCGGTCCATTTCACCGGGCGGCCCAGCGTCTTCGCCGCATGCAGGATGCACATGTATTCGGGGTAGTTGACGTTCTTCATGCCGAAGGAGCCGCCGACATTGGCAGTCAGCAGGTGGACCTTCTCGTTTGGCACCTTGAGGTTCTTGGCGAGGTTCAGCCGATTGCCGGCAACGCCCTGGGTCGGAACCTGGATCGTGTAGCGCTCGCCCGCCCTGTCGTAGGAGGCCAGCGCCGCGCGCGGCTCCATCGCCACCACGGCGACACGGGTATTTGTTATATCGAGCCTGGTCACATGCGCCGCGCTGGCAAAGGCGGCCTCGACCTTGGCGGCGTCGCCAAAATGATAATCCAGCGCAACATTGTTGGGGATGTGATCGTAGAGCTGCGGCGCGCCGGGTTTTGCCGCCGCCGCAGGCTCGGTGACGGCGGGGAGGGGATCGATATCGACCACCACGGCTTCGCCGGCATCGCGCGCCTGCGCCAGCGTCTCGGCAACCACGAATGCCACGGGGTCGCCGACAAAGCGCACCTTGTCGGATACCAGCGCGCCGCGGTTGGTCTGCAACAGCGGGGTGCCGTCGCGGCTCTTCAGCGGCAGGCCGCAGGTGAACGGCGCGTGACCGGCGGCGGCAAGATCGGTTCCGGTCCAAACGCCGAGCACGCCGGGCATGGCCTTGGCGGCCCTGGTGTCGATGCCGCGGATGACGCCGTGAGCGTGGCTCGAGCGCACGATCCACGCATAGACCTGGCCGGGCAGATTGAAGTCGTCGGTGTATTTGCCCTTGCCGCGCACCAGCGTGTCGTCCTCCTTGCGGCGGACTGGCTGCCCGACACCGAATTTTTGCAGTGCGATAGCGTTTTCCAGAGAAGGTGAAGACGTATGATCTTGCATTGCATGTTCCCTGAAATGCCTGGTTTTGCACGATTTCGCGGCTTCCCCAGCAGATAACGCACCCCCGTCCCTACGACAACGCCTGATTGGGCATGGTCCTATGTGAACGGCTGTTGCGCCGCTGCCCGGCGCTGCTAAAGTTTCCGTGAACGGAAATTCCTCGTCGGCCTGATTTGGCCACGGAAAGACATTTTGGATGAAAAATGACGCGCGGCTTCGCGATGGCCCTGGGCCGCGCGAAGGCGATGGCCAGGGCCTGCTCGGCGGCGACGGTCAAGGGCCGCGTAGCGGTCAGGGCTCGGCCGTGTCCGACGCCGGAAATGGCGTTTATGCGGCGCTCGACCTCGGTACCAATAATTGCCGCCTGCTGATCGCCTGTCCGACCGGCGACGGATTCCGTGTGGTCGATTCATTCTCGCGGATCATCCGGTTGGGGGAGGGTATTTCGGCGACCGGCTGCATCAGCGACGCTGCGATCGAACGCGCGATCGTCGCGTTGAGCGTCTGCCGCGACAAAATCCGATTCAGGAAGGCAAAACGTCTGCGGCTGATCGCAACCGAGGCCTGCCGCGCAGCCACCAACGCCGACCGCTTCCGCGACCGGGTCGCCGCCGAAACCGGCATCCGGCTGGAGGTGATCGATCGCGAAACCGAGGCGGCCCTCGCCGTGATCGGCTGCTCGCCGCTGCTCGACCCGAAGGGGCGGGGCGCCATTCTGTTCGACATCGGCGGCGGGTCGACCGAACTGGTCCGGATCGAGCGCGATCCGGACGAGCAAAACGCCGCGCCGCGTATCAAGGCATGGATGTCGATCCCGCTCGGCGTTGTCAGGCTGGCCGAACATTTCGGCGGCAGGGACGTGACGCCGCAGGCCTATGCGCTGATGGTGCAGGAGGTCGCGCGGCACATCGCCCCGTTCGCGGCTGAGCATGGCGCCGATCTCGCCGACATGCACCTGCTCGGCACCTCTGGCACGGTGACAACGCTGGCCGGCGTCCATCTCAACCTGGTCCGCTACGATCGCCGCCGCATCGATGGCGTCTGGCTCAGCGACGCCGACATCACCGCGATCATCGCGCGCCTGCTCGGCATGAGCTATCAGGAGCGCGCCAAAAACAACTGCATCAGCGTCGAGCGTGCCGATCTGGTGCTGGCGGGCTGCGCCATTCTCGATGCGATCCGCGGTGCGTTTCCGCTGCCGCGGCTGCGGGTCGCCGATCGCGGCCTGCGCGAGGGCATGCTGGTCGAGATGATGCGCGAGGACGGCGCCCTCGGCGGATGTCGATAGGCGCGCGGGCGCGCAATGTGCTAGAGGAGAGACGGTGGCTTTCATCCTTCGAGACGCATCGCTTCGCGATGCTCCTCAGGATGAGGTCTAACCCCTCATGGTGAGCGCGGCAACGCCGCGCGTCTCGAACCATGTGGCCCAGATGCCCGATTGAGATTCGAACAACCCAACACCGACATGGCGAAAGACACCACCGGGCGGATGAGGGTCACCGTCAAGAGCGGCGGCAGGCTCAAACTGTCGTCAAAACTCTGGCTGGAGCGGCAGCTCAACGATCCCTATGTGGCGCAGGCCAAGCGCGACGGATTGCGCTCGCGCGCTGCCTACAAGCTCATCGAGATCGACGACAAGTACCATTTTCTCAAGCCCGGCATCACCGTGGTCGATCTCGGCGCGGCGCCCGGCGGCTGGAGCCAGATCGCGGCCAGGCGCGTGGGCGCGGCCGGCGGCAAGGGCAAGGTCATCGCGATCGATCTGCTGGAGATGCCGGAGATCCCTGGCGTCAGCTTCGCGCAACTTGATTTTCTAAAGCAGGACGCGCCGGACAAATTGCTGGCCATGATGGGCGGCCGCGCCGATGTGGTACTGTCCGACATGGCCGCCAACACCACGGGCCATCGCAAGACCGATCAGCTCCGCATCCTCGGCCTGGTGGAAGGTGCCGCGGCGTTCGCCGCCGACGTGCTCAAGCCCGGCGGGACGTTCGTCGCCAAGGTTTTCCAGAGCGGCGCCGACGCCACGCTGATGACGCAGCTCAAGCGCGATTTCGCGACCGTCAAGCATGTCAAGCCGGCATCGAGCCGCAAGGATTCCTCCGAGCGTTATGTGCTGGCGATGGGATTTCGGGGCGCCCAGGCAAAGCCGGCGTCGTGAACGAGCGGGCCAACTCAGTGAAATCGCGATCCCACTCAAGCATTGCCCCGGTCGATTGCTCACTTCATTGAATGCAAACCGATCAGGTTGCCTTCGATGTCGTTGACGAGTGCGATATGACCGTATTCGCCTATCGAGAATTTGCTTTTCATGATCTTGCCGCCATTTTTGGTGGCACGGGCAGACTCGACAGCACAATCCTCGCAAACGAAATAGACAATGATACCCCCGACGCCGGACGGACCATCTTCCATCTTCACAAGCGCGCCGGTGGCGCCCGCGTTATCGGGTTTGCCGGAAAAGGCCCACATCTCGGAAACGCCAGTCGCACCCAGCTTTTCCAATTTCCTGTCAAACACAGCCTCGTAAAAAGCCTTGGCGCGAGGCATATCCTTTACGTAAATTTCGAACCAACCGACAGAATTCATGGCCATTGGCTTACTCCAGATGAAATAGTGCTGATCAAAAGCAGAGACGGTGGCTTTTTTTTGGGCGAACGCCCGCCATTCGCGGAAGTTCGCGGCCAATCGCGGCCATGATTCATTCGCAGCGCTTCCGACCGACAACCTGTTGGCTCGCAAATGACGGTGGTCTACCCCAGCCGCTGATCCCTGGCATTGGCGGTCTCGGCGGCAGCG
Organism: uncultured Alphaproteobacteria bacterium; assembly: GCA_963801875.1. GTDB lineage: Bacteria > Pseudomonadota > Alphaproteobacteria > Rhizobiales > Xanthobacteraceae > Bradyrhizobium. Next base: position 219,048 of record CAWDGT010000003.1, read on the forward strand.
GTTTCCTCCGGTTCGGCGTCGCGCTCCGGACTGGTGATAACGACGACGCCGCGTCCCGATACCTGATGACCGGCATCGACCGGCATTTCATAGAAGAAGTAGGCGGAAATCGTCGAGATGATGGCGACCACGATGAATCCTGGCGCGAAATCGGCCGCGCTCAGCTCGTGCACATGGCGCATCAGCATGGTCGATTCCACCGAGAACGCACCGACCGCGACGCCGGCGGAAATCGCCAGCTGCTGGTTGACGCTGACCAGCGTGGTGGCGCGGCTCATCTGCGCCGGCTCGACTTCGGCATAGGCCAGCGTGTTGATCGCGGTGAACTGCAGCGACCGGAAGAAGCCGCCGACCACGAGAAGGATCATGATCAGCAGCAGCGGCGTTGTGATCGTGAACAGCGCGCAGGCCGCGAGGAAGACCGAACTCACCACCGCGTTGATCACCATGATATTTCGAAAACCGAACGTCTTGATAATGCGGGCCGCCAGCGTCTTCATGCCCATGGCGCCGACCGCCGACGCAAAGGTCACGAGGCCGGAGCGGACCGGCGACAGGCCGAATCCGACTTGCATCAGCAGCGGCAGCAGAAACGGCAAGGCGCCGATGCCGAGGCGGAACAGAAAACCGCCGATGATGCTGGCGCGCATCGTCGGCAGCCGCAGTAGGGTGAAATCCAGCACCGGCGAGGCGGTTCGCCTGGCGTGGATCACATAGAGCGTCATGGAAATGGTGCCGATCGCGATCAGCGCGATGACGATGGTCCATGGCAGCAGATTGAGGCCGGCGATCGAAAGACCGAACGCGATGCCGCCGAGCCCGATCCCGGCCAGCACCAGCCCGTAGAGATCGAAGCGCTCGGGGTCCTCGCTGCGGATCGGATCGATATAGCGCAGCGCCATGAAGATGCCGAGCAGCCCGATCGGAATGTTGATGAGAAAAATCCAGTGCCAGGAGAAATAGGTGGTGATGAAGCCGCCGAGCGGCGGACCGATCACCGGGCCGACCAGCGCCGGCACCGTGACCCATGCCATCGCATTGACCAGCGCGCTCTTGTCGATCGAGCGCAGCAGCACCAGCCGCCCGACCGGCGTCATCATCGCGCCGCCGGCGCCCTGCAGGATGCGCGCGATGACGAAATCGGTGACCGAGGAGGAGAGCGCGCAGCCGATCGAGCCCACCATGAAGACGGCAATGGCGATCGAGAACACCAATCGCGCGCCGAAGCGATCGGCGGTCCAGCCGCTCGCTGGAATGAACACCGCCAGCGATAGCAGATACGAGGTGATGGCGAGCTTTAGCGTCAACGGGCTGGTGCCGATGTCGGCGGCGATCGCCGGCAGCGAGGTCGCAATAACCGTCGAATCCATGTTTTCCATGAACAGGGCAGTGGCCACGATGAGCGGGATCAGGCGTTCTCTGTTCATCAGGATTTGGTGAGAGGGGACCGGAAGCGGAAGCTCGGGCTGTATCACCCCGTGGCCGCGCAGGCTATTGTGGAACCCGGGAAACCACCTGAATCCGGGGTGACGCGCGAGCCCGCCGCCGGAGTTTCGACGGTGATCTGCATCCTCGCGGCATTCGTGCCGCCGCTCGGGCTGCTGCTAGACGGGCCGCGGTTTTGACGTTTTTCAACCTGGTTCTGATGGTTTTTGCCTGATTTTAGGGGTTATTTTCCACGTCCTGCTGCTGGCGCCGTCGGCGCATGTGAAGCGGAAGGGTCCTAGCCCCTTTGAATCGTCATGGGGCCATGCTATCGACCACCGCCAACCCTACCGATGGGCAATTCGACGGCGATGCCATCTGCGTCGCCGAAGGATTTTTTCATCCTGAGGTTCAAGATGCGGCGATTGTGCCGCTGAACGGAGTTGGCGATGGCGGTTGTGCAGGGACTTCAGGGGATTCGCGAAGCCTATACGTTCGACGACGTGCTGCTCAAGCCAGGCCTTTCGGATATCCTGCCCTCGGAGGCCGATATCCGCTCCCACGTCACTCGCGCCATCCCCCTCAACATCCCGATTATCGCCTCCGCAATGGACACCGTCACCGAAGCGCGCATGGCCATTGCCATGGCGCAAGCCGGCGGCATCGGTGTCATCCACCGCAACTTCGATGTCGACGGCCAGGCCGCCCAGGTGCGGCAGGTCAAGAAGTTCGAATCCGGCATGGTGGTCAATCCCCTGACCATCGGTCCCGATGCGATGCTGTCGGATGCGCTGGCGCTGATGAACGATCACGGTTTCTCCGGCATTCCGGTGGTCACGGGCGCTGCCAAGGGCGCGCCGGGAAAACTGGTCGGCATTCTCACCAACCGCGATGTGCGATTTGCCACCGACCCGCGCCAGAAAATCTCCGAGCTGATGACGCACGAAAATCTCGTCACCGTGCGCGAAGGCGTCAGCCAGGACGAAGCCAAGCGGATGCTGCACAAGCATCGAATCGAAAAATTGCTTGTCGTCGACGATCAGTACCGCTGCGTCGGACTGATCACCGTGAAGGACATGGAGAAGGCGGTCGCCCATCCCCTGGCCTGCAAGGATGCGCAAGGCCGCCTGCGTGTCGCGGCCGCAACCACCGTCGGCGAGGGCGGCTTTGAGCGTACCGAGCGGCTGATCGACGCCGGCGTCGACCTGATCGTGGTGGACACCGCGCACGGCCATTCCGCGCATGTGCTGAAGGCGGTCGACCGCATCAAGCGGCTGTCCAATGCCGTGCAGGTGATCGCCGGCAATATCGCGACGCTGGAGGGCGCGCAGGCGCTGATCGATGCCGGTGCAGACGCGATCAAGGTTGGCATCGGTCCGGGTTCGATCTGCACCACGCGCATTGTCGCCGGCGTCGGCGTGCCGCAGCTGACCGCGATCATGGATGCGGTCGAAGCCGCGAGGAAAGCCAACATCCCCGTGATCGCCGATGGCGGCATCAAATATTCCGGCGACCTGGCCAAGGCATTGGCCGCCGGCGCCGACATCGCCATGGTCGGCTCCTTGCTCGCCGGCACCGACGAGACTCCGGGCGAAGTGTTTCTGTGGCAGGGCCGCTCCTACAAGGCCTATCGCGGGATGGGATCGGTCGGTGCGATGGCGCGCGGTTCCGCCGACCGCTATTTCCAGCAAGACATCAAGGACACGCTCAAGCTGGTGCCTGAAGGCATCGAGGGCCAGGTCCCCTACAAGGGCCCGGTCGCCAACGTCATGCATCAGCTCGCCGGCGGCCTGCGCGCCGCAATGGGATATGTCGGCGCGCGAAATCTTGCCGAATTCCACGAGAAGGCGCAGTTCGTGCGCATTACCGGCGCAGGCCTGCGCGAAAGCCACGTCCACGACGTCACCATTACCCGCGAAAGCCCGAATTACCCGGGCGGGGTGTAGTTACCACGAAACAAAAGATTAGAGCCTGACCGGTTCTGATTCGATCAGAACCGATCACGTTTTTGGCCTAAATTGACCACCACAAGGGTTTCGAAACGCGATACGATGCGGGCCGGTGATCGCTGCGCTGCCCGAGAATCCGGGCTCCGCGATTTCGCCGCGATTTTTTGAGAATTCTCTGAAACTCAGTTCAAAAAAGAAGTTGGTTATTATGGTCGATTGGTCGGACGACAGGATTGCCGCGCTCTCGGATCAGGATCTGAAGAATCTGCTGGCCAATGCGGAGCGGAAATCCGTCGCCGAAGTCATTGCCCAGTGCAAGGCCGAGATGGAAAAGCGGGATGCCGCAAAGCCGCGCAAGGCCTCGAAACCGCGCACCGAACTGAAGGAATTCGAACACGACATGTCCGGGCAGCTTGCCGCGGTCGGCAAGGAGATGGCCGATAAGTACGATCTGTCAGAGCAGACCGCGAAAGCAAGGTCGGCGGGCGTGAAGGGATTTCGATCGCACAAGCTGCTGGATGCCAAGGGTTACGCCAAGCTCGGCGGACATCAGCGCGACGGTACGGTCGCGGTCGATCGCTACATCTCGTACCGGCGTGGCAACGACATCGTGACACTGGGTGTCTGGCTGCCGAAGGACGCGCCGATCGAGGCCCACGAGTTTCATGTCAGCGCGCCGCCGGCGATGATCGAAGGCGGCAAGCCTTTCGCTGAAGTTCGGCCAGGCATCTCGGACAAGGATCTGAAGGAGCCGCGGCATATTCGCGCGTTCAAGGATTTGCCGAGCGCGGCCGCCGCATTCGACGCGGCGCTGGCGAAGGTCACGGCTTAAATCGAATCCGTCATTGCGAGGAGCGAAGCGACGAAGCAACCCATCTTTGTGGCGGCAATGGATTGCTTCGTTGCGCTCGCAAAGATGGTGTGGACGGCCCCCGACGGCATCAGTGTGCCAGACTGGTGGTGTTGATTCGACCAGACAAGGGGACCGTCCATGACGAACATTAGCACGATTGGTTTGGATTTGGCGAAGAACGTGTTTCAGGTTCACGGGGTTGATGCATCGGGAGCAGCGGTGCTGGGGCGTCAGCTTCGGCGCGCAGCTGTTGAGAAGTTTTTTGCTGAGCTGCCGCCGTGCCTGGTGGGGATGGAGGCGTGCGGCAGCGCGCATCATTGGGCGCGGGTAATCAGCGGCTATGGCCACGAGGTCCGGCTGATGCCGCCGGGCTATGTGAAGCCTTATGTCAAGCGCAACAAGAACGATGGTCGGGACGCGGAGGCGATCTGCGAGGCGGTGATCCGGCCAACGATGCGCTTCGTGCCGGTGAAGAGCGTGGAGCAGCAGACAACGCTGGCGGTTCACGGCACGCGGGCATTGTTGGTTCGGCAACGTACGATGATCGCGAACGCGCTGCGGGCGGCGCTGAGCGAACTCGGGATCGTGGCGGCACAGGGATACGATGGGTTGCGCGAGCTGATGGCCAGGCTCCAACAAGCGAGCGATGAGATCCCGGAGACGATGCGGGGCGCGCTGTTGTTGCTGGCTCAACATTGGCAGGCGCTCGATACTGACGAACGGGTGCTGGAGCGACAGATCGCGAAGGCGGCCCGTTGCGATGGCAAGGCTCGCCGACTAATGGAAGTGCCGGGCGTCGGCCCGATCATCGCCAGCACTGTCTTGGCCAAAGTGCCCGATGCGAAGGTGTTCCGTTCGGGCCGCGATTTTGCGGCCTGGATCGGGCTGACCGGCCGCGATCACGGTACCGGCGGCAAGCATCGTCCTGGCCGCATTTCCAAACAGGGAGACCGCATGCTGCGAGCCCTGCTGATCAGCGGTGCAAGCGCCCATCTGCGGCAGCAAAAGCGGCGCGGCGTTAGCGATCCGTGGCTGCGCGAGTTGCTCGCGCGGCGACCCTACAAGGTCGCCATGGTGGCGTTCGCCGCCAAAACCGCGCGCATCATCTGGGCCATGCTGGTCAAAGGAGAACATTACCGCGACCGCGCGAGCGCGCCGGCTGCTGCCTGTTGAGGGGCGACAGCCGCGCTCGCGCTCATCCAATCGGAAGGGCAACCAAGGTGTGATGGCAAATGGTCTGGAAACCAGGATCGAAACACTCCGTATCGTCATCGCGCGTCATAGCGCGCCGCAATGATTGGAATTCGATCAGCGATCTCCATCAGGGCCCGCGGTCAATGGCCGCTTCTCGAGGCCGTATACATGACCGCTCCCCGATCCGTTTGCCGAAATACCAAAAAAGCCCTTGCCGAGAGGGGGCCGTCCATACATGACGAAGAACACAAACCGGAGGAACAACCATGTCTCAGGCAAAGCGCGTCGTTCTCGCCTCTCGCCCCGTCGGCGAGCCCAAGGCGTCCGACTTCCGCGTCGAGGATTGCCCGCTGCCGGCGCCCGGCAAAGGTCAGGTCCTGCTGCGCACCATCTGGCTGTCGCTCGATCCCTATATGCGCGGGCGCATGAGCGACGGTCCGTCCTATGCGGCGCCGGTGCCGATCGGCGGCGTGATGGAGGGCGGAACGGTGAGCGAGGTGATTGCCTCCGATAATCCGGACTTTGCCAAAGGCGACATCGTGCTTTCGCGGGCCGGCTGGCAGACGCATGCGCTTTCCGACGGCAAGGGATTGTCAAAAATCGATCCGAAACTCGGTTCGGTCTCGACCGCGGTCGGCGTGCTCGGCATGCCCGGCATGACCGCCTATACCGGGCTGCTCGACATCGGCAAGCCGCAGGCCGGCGAGACCGTGGTGGTTGCGGCGGCATCCGGTGCGGTCGGCTCGGCGGTCGGGCAGATCGCCAGGATCAAGGGCGCGCACGCGGTCGGCATCGCCGGCGGCAAGGACAAATGCGACTACGTCAAAAAAGAACTCGGCTTCGAGGATTGTCTCGATCACCGCGATCCCGATCTCGCGGCAAAACTGAAGCAGGCCTGCCCCAAAGGCATCGACGTCTATTTCGAGAATGTTGGCGGCGCGGTGTTCGAGGCGGTGTTTCCACTGCTCAACACCTTCGCGCGCGTTCCCGTGTGCGGCCTGATCGCGCATTACAACGATACCGCGGCGGTCGCACCGAAATGGGCGTCATCGATGATGCGCTCGGTATTGACAAAACGCCTGACCATCCGGGGCTTCATTGTCAGCGATTTCGCCGCGCGGCACGGGGATTTCCTGCGCGACATGTCGCAGTGGGTGCGCGAGGGCAAGGTCAAGCATCGTGAATTCGTCACCGAGGGGCTCGACAGCGCGCCGGCCGCGTTCATGGGGCTTCTGAAGGGTGCCAATTTCGGCAAGCAACTGGTGCGTGTCGGGCCGGACAGGGCGTGAACCGTTCGAACAGGGCGTGAGGCAACCCATTCGATCAGCGATCCCGTGAATCGCGCTCCGGTCCCTGCAGCGTGACGCCGCCGTCGACCACCAGCACCTGACCGGTGATGTAGCGGGCGTAGCCGCTGAGCAGGAATTTCACGGCGTGGCCGACGTCCCAGCCGGTGCCTTCGGTCTTCAACACCGAAGCGTTGGTGCGCTGGGCGCGCGCGGCCTCGCTCATGCCGTTGCCTTGGGCGTAGACCATGGGCGTGTACATCGGACCCGGGCAGATGCAGTTGACCCGGATATTGTCGCGGCCGTGATCAACCGCCATCGCCTGGGTCAGTCCGATCACCGCGGCCTTCGAGATCGTGTAGGTGGTGAGCCCGCGCGGCCGCAGCGCCGAGATCGATGAGATGTTGACGATCGCGCCGCCCCTGGCGGTCTCGATCATGGCGGGAATCGCGTATTTCGATAGCAGGAACATGCTCTCGACGTTGATCTGCATCACGCGCCGGTATTGCTCCGGCTTCTCCTCGACGACGCTGCCGCGGCTGCCGATGCCGACATTGTTGTCGAGGAAGTCGAGCCGGCCCCAGCCGTCAACGGTCTGCTCGACTAGCCGTTTGCATTCGGCTTCGCGGGTCACGTCGCAGTTAAGCGCAGCCGCGGTGCCGCCCTCGGCCTCGATTATTTCCACCGTGCGTTCGGCAAGGGCGAGATCGCGATCGGCGACCATCACCCTGGTGCCGGAGCGCGCCAGCAAGATCGCCGCTGCCCGGCCGTTGCCGATGCCATCGCCCGCGGCACCTCCCCCGCTGACAATCGCGACCTTGCCGGTCAGACCGGCGTCGTCCTCGGGGCCTCTTGTCATGTTCCTCTTCCTGGACAGGCCTACGTCTGGCACGAACCTGGGACCGCCGCCACTGGATTTCAACTGGTTTTGCCATCTCGGCGCCTCCACGAGCTCTCGATCGGAGCGAACGTCGGCGGTCCGCCGCCCATCGTTAGAATTAAACCCATCTGATTGCGCGGGTGGTAACCAGCTTGCTTTACGCGCTCTCAAGACTTGGCGGCTAGAAAGGAGCAAGAGGTTCGTGCTCTCTTTGCAGGCTGGTAAAAATGCGTACTATTGCAGCTGTGGTGTTGTTCGTGGCGGCCGGTGTCCCGATGGCGTCCACCCAACCAGCTTTTGCGCAAGCAAAATCATGGTCGATGGATCATGGACACGCAGCCGACGCCGCGGCGGCGGCGAGGGCGGCGGCGGCGGCCGCCAGAGCCAAGGAGGCGGCCATCGCCGCCGGACTTCCGCTCAGCCCCAGTCAATCCACCAACTTCAGCGTCAATGGCAATAGCGTCATTCACGCTGTTCCGCAGCTTGCCCCGGAGCAGGAGCGGGCCGATGCGCAGGCGCGCGCCGACTGGCAAGCGCGTTGCCGTCCGACCGTGATCGAAGACCGCGACGGACTCCGCCGGACGAAATATGCCGAGCCCGATTGTGACCTCTCGCGCTTCAACACGGCCGGGAAATAGCCGGGCCGAGCCATGCCGGTAATCGTCTCTTAAGCAGCCGTGCCCTAACGTCATGGCGCACGCCTGACGCGCCGTGGACCCGTCACGAGCAATTTCGTGGACTTCACGATCGGCTGATGCGTGAGCGCCCCGTCTCGCAAACGCTTCCGGTCCGGTTTGATGATGAATTCCGCCCATAATCCCAACCGCAGCCTGGTTCGTATCTTTTGCCTGTCGCTGAGCGGCCTGTTGGCCGTCTACGCGACAATCGCAGTGTTCGGCCTGTTGCAGCCCGAAAGCCTCACCGCTGCGGAACTGGCTGGCGGCGTGCTCCGGATTGCGCTGGGGCTGGCCGCGGTAGGCGTCCTGCTCCGCTGGGGTTGGATCGACCCGTCGCTGCAGCACGAGGTCGGACGGATGGGCGCCGCCTTCGAAGCCAACTATGCGGCCATGGATACGAGGACGAAGATCAGGTTGATCGTTCTGGTGACGATGCTCAGCCTGCTGCTGGAACTCGTGCTGATCCGCTGGCTCGCATCGATGTTTCCGGTCTATTCGTTCTACAAGAATTTCACCATGCTGGCCTGCTTCCTCGGGCTCGGCGCGGGTTACGCGGTGGCGGAACGGCAGCCCTGCGCTCCCGCGATCGTGCTGCCGATGCTGGCGCTGTTTGTCGGGGTCGTTACGCTGTTGCGTTACGATACCGGTGCGGCCTACCTGATATTCTCCATCGGCTGGCTGAGCACATTCGACCTTCCGGTCTACTTTCTGCTCGGCGCGAGCTTCATCATCTGCGCCTGCATTTGCTATCCGGTGGGCCAGCTTTGCGGCAAACTGCTGCACAGCTCGAATTCGCTCAACGCCTATAGCCTCAACCTCGCAGGCAGCATTCTCGGGGTCATCGCCCTGTTTGTAATGAGCCTGTACTGGCTGCCGCCGGTGATCTGGTTCGCGGTGACGGGCGGCATCCTGCTGCTGTTCGTGCTCTCGCGCGACAACTTCCTCCCGGTCGGGATCGCCAGCTTTTGCGTGCTGCTGACCATCCTGGCCTGGCCGGTGCAGCCCGAAACGCAGCGAATCTATTCGCCGTACCAGTTGCTGGAGCGAACCGCCAAGGCTGACGGACTGATGCAGATCCTGTCGGGCGGGAGCTACTACCAGAAGGTCTACAATTTCGCCGATGACAGGCGCGGTCAGGAATCCGACGCGGATCGCTTCGTCCGCGCCTATTACGAATTTCCGTACAATTTCAAGAAGGCGCCCAAGCGCGTGGCCATCGTCGGCTCGGGCAGCGGCAATGATGTGGCGACCGCGCTGCGGATGGGCGCCGCCCATGTCGACGCCATCGAAATCGATCCCGCCATCGCCTTCCTCGGCAAGAAATATCACCCCGAGCGTCCCTATGACGACCCCCGCGTCAACCTGTCGATCAACGATGCCCGGAATTTCTTCCGCACCGCGAACCTGCAATATGATCTGATCGTCTACGGCGTTCTGGATTCGCATACCGCGTTAAGCCATGCCTCCAATCTGCGCGTGGATTCCTATGTCTATACGCGCGAAGGCATCGCCGAAGCCTACCGGCTGCTGAAGCCGGGCGGCGTGCTTTCGATTTCGTTCACGCTGGTCAACGATGCGCTGGGATTCAAGCTGTCGAAGATTCTCCGCGAGCTGCCGGGCGCCGGCAAACCGCTGGCGGTGCGGGTGCGCTACGACCACTCGCGAACCACCGCCTTCATCGCCAAAAAGGGCCAGCCAGTGACGATGCCGGACGCCAATGCCTTCGCCTCGATCGGCTTTACCGATGTCTCCGATTATTTCATGCAGCCCTATCCGGACTCCGCCGTTCCGACCGACGATTGGCCGTTCTTCTACATGGTCGAGCGCGCCTACCCCGTCACCTACATGATCGCGCTCGGGATGGTTCTGCTACTCAGCTATTTCTTCGTGCGCAAGACCATCGGTTTCACCGATCCGGTCGACCGCAGCTACCTGCCGTTTTTCTTTCTCGGCTCCGGCTTCATGCTGGTGGAAACCAAGGCCATCACCGAGCTCGGGTTGCATCTTGGCGGGACCTGGTTCGTGATCGCCGCAGCCATCATGCTGGTGCTGATCATGGCGTTCCTGGCGAACCTGATGGTGACGCGGACCGCGCGCAGCCTGGCGGGGCCTGCCTATCTCGGCCTGTTCGTCAGCCTCTTGGTTGGCTACGGTATCGCGACCAGCCATGGCCAATGGGAGTTCGGGCCGCCGCTGGTGCAGCTGGCGATTAGCTGCCTGGTGCTGACAATTCCGCTGTTCTTCGCCGGGATCATCTTCTCCAGCCTGATCGGAGAGGCCAAAATCAACATCTCCACGGCATTCGCCTATAACCTGATGGGCGCCCTGTTCGGCGGCGTGATGGAATACAATTCGATGTATTTCGGATTTGGATTCCTCTATCTGCTCGCACTGGGATTTTATGGCATCGCCTGGGCGTTTTCCTTTGGTCCCAGGGCGCTGCTTCAGCCGGCGGAATGAGCGCCGCGGGCTCGCGGGCCAATATCCCTAGACCGGGATGACTTTTCTTCGAATCGTCAGTTCGCTCACCGCACGCGATAGCGGATCGCGAAGGCGTCATGCTGCTGGTCGCGCGTTTCTTCGCCCCCGTTCGGGGAAGCGACGCGATCGGCCAGATGCCAGGGTCCGAACTGGTCGGAGTGACTGGGGTTTGCCGCCAGCCGCAGTTTGAACTCGCACTGGGTCTGGCCCGGCAGATTTACCACCACGACGCGGTCGGTGGTTCGATACTCCAGCGGCACCGAACCCCTGAGCACGCTGCGGCCCTCGCGATCCAGTGCCAACAGGTTTTGCAGCTGGGCGAGCGTCTGGTTTCTGTCGGTGTGCAGTTCGATCTGGGTGTCGGTCACGGCGGGCACCACCATCATCGGCAGGCGGATTTCAAATTCGACCGCGGGCTTTGCCGGGTTGATGCCGAAATAAGCCAGCGCGGCGTGCCGCATATCGTAGGCCACGAAGGCGAGAAGCCCGAGCACGAGCGCGGCGGCATAGCCATGCCTGAGGATATCGCGCGCGCTGCGATAGCGGCTGCGGAAATAGACCGTCAGAACGATGGCCACCGCGAGCGCGGTTGCAACGCCTGCCAGCCCCGACATGGCAAGGCCGAGCCAGCCGTCCGGGCTGTCGTCGGCGAACAGGCCGGTGCTGTCGCCGACCATTTTGAGAAGGGAGGTCACGGAGTCGCCGGGCAGCGCGGCCGCATGGACCGCGCCTTGCAGGAATGGGGAGGTGAGGTTCATCGCCGTATCTCGCCGGTGGCGCGAATGCCTGTCCGAGCCTGAAATCACTGGAACTATTGTGGGTTAGTCACGGGAGCGGCGATTGTGGTTCAAGGCGGCGGGGGCAGATTTATTGTCAGGGGGCGGCGCGGTCGCTATAGCGGGGCTTCGCGCTTTCTGCCCCTGGAGGAAGAATTCCTATGTCAATTCAAATGGTTTTGCTGCCGGTCTTCGTATCGGTGGGGCTCACTTTCGCGCTGCTGTTGTGGATGGGCTCGGCGCGCACCCGGGCGCTCACCGGCCGTGCCGTCAACCCCGAGGATATCGCCTTGGGTCAGCCCAACTGGCCGGAAGGGGTCACCCAGGTCGGTAATTGCTTCAGAAACCAGTTCGAACTGCCGCTGTTGTTCTACGTCCTGATCGCGCTGGCGCTGCCGCTTCGCCATGCCGACCTCGTCATCGTGCTGCTGTCGTGGGTGTTCGTCGTTACCCGTTTTGTCCATGCCGGCATCTTCGTGACGTCGAACAATGTCCTGCAGCGTGGGCCGGCGTGGTTCGCGGGCGCGCTGGTGCTGTCGGCGATGTGGCTCTATTTCGCGTTGAAGATTCTGTTGCTGATCTGATCTCGAACCGAAAGTCTTAAATGACGCCCGCTGCCCGGCTCTCCGCGGCCATCGAACTGATCGATACCATCGACACCCAGCGCGTCCCGGCGGCGAAGGCGCTGAAGGAGTGGGGCACCGCGCACCGCTATGCCGGCTCGGGCGACCGCGCCGCGATCTCCGGCCTGATCTGGGACGTGCTGCGCCGCCGCGCCTCGAGCGCGTGGATCATGGACGACGATACGCCGAGGGGGCGCGCGCTCGGCATGCTCCGGCTCGAGCGCAAGCTCGATGCCGACCAGATCGCGGCATTGTGCGACGGCGGCCGGTTCGCGCCGCAGCCATTGAGCGCGCATGAGCGCGCCGCGCTCGGCGCGCGATCCCTTCGGGATGCGCCCGCGCATGTCGCCGGCGATTACCCGGAATGGCTCGACGGCTATCTGGCGCAGGTCTTTGGCGATGCGCGCGTGGCGGAGGCGACCGCGATGGCAAGCCGCGCCCCGCTCGACCTGCGCGTCAACACCTTGAAAGCGAAGCGAGAGAAGATGCTGACCTCGCTCGCGCATCTCGGCGTCCGGCCGACGCCCTGGTCGCCCATCGGCCTGCGCATCGAGCTCGGCGCCGATGCGCGCAGCCCCGGCATCCATGCCGAGGAAGATTTCATCAAGGGCGCCGTTGAAGTGCAGGACGAAGGCTCGCAGCTGGCGGCGTTGTTGTCGGCCGCAAAGCCGGGCGAGCAGGTGATCGACCTCTGCGCCGGCGCTGGCGGCAAGACCCTGGCGCTGGCAGCGATGATGCAAGGCAAAGGCCGGCTGATCGCGACCGACCACGACAAGCGTCAGCTCGCGCCGATCTATGAGCGGCTGTCCCGCGCCGGCGTGCATAATTGCGATGTGCGCACGCCGAAAGGGCCAAACGATACGCTCACCGACATCCATGCGACAGCCGATCTGGTGCTGATCGATGCGCCCTGCACGGGCACCGGCACCTGGCGGCGCAATCCGGACGCCAAGTGGCGGATGCGCCCGGGGGCGCTCGAGGTGCGGCTGAAGGACCAGGTGAGCGTGCTCGACCGTGCCGTGGCACTGGCAAAACCGGGCGGCCGGATCGCCTATATCACCTGCTCGGTCTTGCCGCCGGAAAACGGCGAGCAAATCCGCGCCTTTGTGGCGCGCCATCCGGGTTTCGCCGTGGTGCCGCCGGCGCAAACGGCCACCGTGCTTTGGGACAAGGCCGACGATTTCATCGCCGCCACACTGCAATCCCCGGAAGGCCTGTTGATGACGCCGCGCCGCACCGGCACGGACGGTTTTTTCGTCTCGGTGCTGAAGAAGCGGGTTAACTGACGTCGTCATCCCTCAGGTGCTCGCCGCTTCTCCCCTCCCACCCGCGCACGCAGCGCGTGGCGGGGTCCGAGGCGAGCGAAGCTCGCTCTCGAGGTAGGGGGTGGGGGGTCTATCGGCAAACTTGTTCGCGGCGCGACCCCCCACCCTTGATCCCCCCACCGCTTCGCGGGGGGAGGGAAAAAGAGCTGCCTCGCAATGACGGCTCTTGCTATGACGGCACTTGCTAATGTCAAAGCTCAATCGAGCGCAGCATCGAAATCGGGGAGCCAGCATGAAACGACTGCCATGGATCGGCCTGTGGGTTACCGCGGGCCTATTGCTCGGCCTTGCCGGCGGTTCGGCCTTTGCCGATGAGACAGTCAGCATCGGTGGATCACGCGCCGTATTGATAAAACCCAACGCGCCGCGTGCGAGCGTGATCCTGATGCCGGGCGGCAGCGGAGCGATCGCTGCGGGCGACCACGGTGATATCCACGGGCTCAACTTCAACCAGCTGGTTCGTACCCGACAGGCCTATGCGGCGCGGGGGCTGGCCGTGCTCGTTGTCGACGCCGGTACGCCGCTGGACGGCGCGGTTCAGTACATGGCCGCGATCAAGGGGCCGGTCACGGTCATCGCCACCAGCCGCGGCACGATCCGCGCCGCCGAGGGGATCGCGCGCGGCGCCCGGCCGGATGCGCTGGTGCTGACGTCAGGATTACTCAGCGCCGAGTCCGGCAGCGGCCAGAATGTCGTGTCGATCCTGGGCTCGCCGGCATCGCTGCCGCGCACGCTCGTGATCCATCACAGCCAGGATAGCTGCCGGGTGACCTTGCCGGCCGGTGTTGAACCGTTCGTGAAATGGTCGGCCGGCCGCGCGCGGGCGGTCTGGGTGAGCGGCGGGACCAGTGAAGGTGACCCTTGTCAGGCCGGGGCCCATCACGGTTTCAATGGCGTCGACGGGCAGGTCGTCGGGCTTGCGGCAGGCTTCCACTGAACTCCGGCGCTCCCCGCCCGATTTTCCGGTTTTGTTGCGCGACGCCTCCGGTGCCCGGTTTTCAGGGTTGCGAGGCCGCCGCGCGTCGTTTACTTCCTACCCATGACAGCATCCCAGCCAGCCCGCGAGTCGGTGCCTTCAGTGGCCTCGGCGCATGACAAGATTCTGATCGTCGATTTCGGCAGCCAGGTCACGCAACTGATCGCGCGGCGGGTGCGCGAGGAGGGCGTCTATTCCGAGATCGTGCCGTTCCAGAAGGCGGAGGCCGCCTTCAGGGCGATGAAGCCGAAGGCGGTGATCCTCTCCGGCGGCCCGGAATCGGTGCATGAGGAAGGCTCGCCACGCGCGCCGCAGGCGATCTTCGATTCCGGCGTTCCCGTGCTCGGCATCTGCTACGGCCAGATGACCATGGCGGCGCAACTCGGTGGCGAGGTCCAGGGCGGCCACCACAGGGAATTCGGCCGCGCCGACGTCGAGGTCAAAGCAGCCAGCCGGCTGTTCGATTCCACCTGGGGCGTGGGCGAAAAACATCCGGTCTGGATGAGCCATGGCGACCGCATCACGAAGATGCCGCCCGGCTTTGCCGTTGCCGGTACATCCGCGAATGCGCCGTTCGCGGTGATCCAGGACGAGAAGCGCAGATATTACGGGCTGATGTTCCACCCCGAGGTGGTGCATACGCCGGACGGGGCCAAGCTGATCCGCAACTTTGTTCGAGAGGTCGCCGGCCTCACCGGCGACTGGACCATGCGCGCCTTCCGCGAGGAGGCGATCGAGAAAATCCGCAGCCAGGTCGGCAAGGGCAGGGTGATCTGCGGTCTCTCCGGCGGCGTCGATTCCGCGGTCGCGGCGGTCTTGATCCACGAGGCGATCGGCGAGCAGCTCACCTGCGTGTTCGTCGATCACGGCTTGCTGCGGCTCAACGAGGCCGAGACCGTGGTTGACCTGTTCCGCCATCACTACAATATCCCGCTGATACACGTTGACGCCTCGAAGCTTTTCCTCGGCGAGCTGGCCGGCGTCAGCGATCCCGAGCAAAAGCGCAAGACCATCGGTCGCCTCTTCATCGACGTGTTCGATACCGAGGCCAAAAAAATCGGCGGCGCCGATTTCCTGGCGCAGGGCACGCTCTACCCCGACGTGATCGAGAGCGTCTCCTTCACCGGCGGCCCTTCGGTGACGATCAAGTCGCACCACAATGTCGGCGGGCTTCCGGCGCGCATGAACATGAAGCTGGTCGAGCCCTTGCGCGAATTGTTCAAGGACGAGGTGCGCGTGCTCGGGCGCGAACTCGGCCTGCCCGAAATCTTTGTCGGCCGGCATCCGTTCCCCGGGCCCGGGCTCGCGATCCGTTGCCCCGGCGACATCACGGCTGAAAAACTCGACATCCTGCGCAATGCGGATGCCGTCTATATCGATCAGATCCGCAAGGCCGGCCTGTACAACCAGATCTGGCAGGCCTTTGCCGTGCTGCTGCCGGTAAAAACCGTGGGCGTAATGGGCGATGGCCGCACCTACGAATATGTCGTGGGCCTGCGCGCGGTCACCTCGACCGACGGCATGACCGCCGACTTCTATCCCTTCGAGATGAAATTTCTGGGCGAGACCGCGACCCGCATCATCAACGAGGTCAAGGGCGTCAACCGCGTGGTGTATGACGTGACGTCAAAACCGCCGGGGACGATTGAGTGGGAGTAGGGGGAACCGGCGGGTTCGTCGCAATTTGGCGAGGGTCTGCAAGTGGCGAAGCAGGAACGGAGATGGGTGAGGGTCAGGACCCTGACCGCCGAGGAAAGGGCCGCTGTCGTGGCCAAGTGCGATCGCTTCATCGCAGAGACCTTGAGACCTCGCTTCTTGCCGGAAATCCGTCGAACTCAATTCAACTATCCTGTCGACATTTTCGGCAAATGGCGGGGAAACAAATACAGCTTCATCACACGCTACCGGTCGGGTTTTCCTGACAACGAGGGCGAGGAATTCGATGCAACGTTCACACGCCTCGACCACGTGGAGGAAAATTTCGCGGAAATCAGGTTTGACGTGATGTGGCGCAGGCATACCGGACAGTACTGGCGTTTGCATTCTTCAGTCACGCTTGAAGAAGCGCTGCACCTGATCGATACCGAACCGCTGCTGCAACCGAACGCATGAAAGCCAAGAACCGGCCCCGCTTCGACGTTGACGTTTTACACGAGCTTGCCGGCGCGAAGG
The DNA here is from genome assembly GCA_963801875.1 of uncultured Alphaproteobacteria bacterium. GTDB lineage: Bacteria > Pseudomonadota > Alphaproteobacteria > Rhizobiales > Xanthobacteraceae > Bradyrhizobium. The sequence continues at coordinate 235,665 of CAWDGT010000003.1, forward strand.
TATTCGCTCGCGGCGAGGCCTATTATCGCGGCGGCCAGGTTGAGATTCTCGTCGTTGAGCCGGGGCGCGTGCTGGCGCAGGTCGCGGGCACGGAAGACTACCGGACGGAACTCACAGGGCGCGGCGAGGATTTTGACGGCGAATGCTCCTGTCCCGCGTTCGGGGATTGGGGCTTCTGCAAGCATATGGTGGCCACGGCACTGGCGGCGAACGACCTGCGTGCTGACGAGGCGAATGGTCTCGGCGCGCTTGCCGGGATTCGTGAACATCTGAAGCAAAAGGGTGTCGATGCCCTTGTCGAGATGGTCGTGGATCTGGCGGAGCGGGATCCAGCGTTGTTTCGCAAGCTCGATGCGGCAGCAGCAACAATGCAAGCCGACGACAAGACGCTCCGTGCACGCCTGCGCAAGGCGATCGACGGCGCAACGCGCACCAGGGGCTTTGTTGATTATCGTGAGGCGTCCCGCTGGGCAGCCCAGGTCGGTTCCGTGCTTGACACCATCGCCGATCTCGCATTGGGCGCCCGCGCCGGTCTTGCCTTCGAGCTTGCCGAGCGAGCGATCGACCGGATCGAGCAGGCGACCGAGGGGATCGACGATTGCGACGGCCATTGCGGCATGCTGCTGGGTCGCGCGCGCGACATCCATCTCGCTGCAACCCGTGAAGTCCGGCCCGAGCCGATGCAGCTTGCGCGCGATCTTTTCGCCCGCGAGATGCAGGATAGTTACGGAACGTTCGAGGGCGCCGTTGCGCTTTACGCCGACCTGCTCGGCGAGACCGGGCTCGCCGAATATCGCCGCCTCGCCACCGAGGCGTGGGAGAAGTTACCGCCCGGTCGCCGGGTGGAGCAGGAGTTTCTCGGCAATCAGGATCAACTCATGCGCATTCTCGACTTCTTCGCCGAACGCGCCGGGGAGGTCGACACCCGCATCGCTCTGCGCGCCAAGAATCCGTCCTCTCAGTGGAGCTATCTGCAACTCGCCGAGTTCTGCCGCTCGCAGGGCCGCGAGGAAGAGGCTATTCGCCGTGCCGAGGAGGGCCTTTGGGTGTTTGAGGACGAGCGGCCGGACGAGCGACTCGTACTCTTTGCCGCCGATCTTCTGTCGAAGGCTGGCCGAAAGGCGGACGCGGCGGCGCATCTGCAGCGGGCTTTCGAGAAGGCGCCGACCCTTGAACTCTACAAGCGGCTGCGCAAATTCGGCGGCGACGATGCGCGTGAGCGGGCTGTCAGGTTCCTGGAGGCCAAACAGGTCCGCGGAGGGCGAATAGGCTGGCAAGACCCCTCCGATCTGCTCATCCGCATCTGGGTGCATGAGAAGATGTTCGACGCCGCCTGGGCTGCCGTGCGGAAGCACGGATCGTCAATGGCCTTGAAGGACGAACTCGCCGAGGCCAGCGAGGCGACCCATCCGCGCGAGGCGCTTGAAGTTTATGCTGACCGTGTTGTTGAATTCGTCAACACTGGTGGCAATTCAGCTTATGCGAAAGCGGCAAAATTGATCGCGCGCATGGCGAAGCTGCGCAGCAAGAAGGAGCAAACAGACTATGTCTTGGCGCTTAAGGCGCGCTTCGATCGCAAACGAAACTTCATAAAGTTGTTGGACTGAGCCGATGCGGCGGAAATCGAGGAACAGAACCGCTTCATGCTGAAGCGTCAGCACGAATGCAGTGGGGTGAATTAGCGTAATCCACCATATACTCTCATCGAGTTGTACTCGTAATGGCGGGTTACGCTTTCGCTAACCCGCCAAAGCGACGGAGACTCCGTCTTAACGAACTTATCCGACGTGTTGGCCGTGAGTATAAGGCTAAGCTAGAAAAAGGACGAGTGATCGACGACAAGGCCCTTGCGGGCCAAATATTCGACCTATTCCAACCTCCTATATTAGCAAAATAGGTCTCCTTGAGTTCTTCTGGATGCTAAGGCCAGTGTCTTCACGAGCGCCGTCTTTTTTCGCCCTCGATGGCTCGCATAATGACCGCATGCAACTCTCGATGTCCTTCGGAGAGAGACAGAAGGCTGGGCCATTCTGCAGGTTTCTTCCAGCCGCTTCCCCAGTTGCTATCTGAGAGTTCGTCAATTGCGTCGCAGGCTCCGAGTTCGCGATAACTTAACGCGTAAAATCCGCCTTCTGCTAGCCTTAGCTTTACCGTCAGGGGGTATGCGAACGCGGCTATGACCAAATGCTGCCATGCCGACCAATTCCGGGTGAATTCGGAACGCGGACCGGCGTGCGCCGTTGCACTTCGCGCTTCGTATAATTCCTTCATCCATTTTCGATGCAGGGGCCAATCGTTCTGTACAGATACAAATGTCTCATCGGGTCTTACGCGCTTTGCGTCGGCAATCCGTATTTTCGAAAAGGGTATCCAATGATCCGCAAAGGCCGAGGCTACACCTTGCGCGGTGTTTTTCGGTGGCTCAAGAAGCCGCTCGAAGGCAATAGCTGACAACATCGCGCAGCTGTCCAAATCCAGTTCAGGCGTTTCTGCGTGGGCAAGCAGAAGACTTCGAGCGAAGAGTTGATTGCGTTGGCATAAGGAGCCTTCGACCGCCTGGCTCTTTCGAGAGCCTTCAGAAGGCGATTGTTGATCGTGAGGCAATCGGTGCCCTCTATTTGGGGAGGCCTTTGAAATACAATATCTTTGAAACGCAACCCTCCGATCTGCAGGCCGCCGCCACGTCGAGGGTAGAAAGGAGCGATTTGGTCCGATCCCGCTGCGACGCAGTAGAAAGGAGCGATTTGGTCCGATCCCGCTGCGACGCCTTGTCCAATTAGGCGAAACATTGTGCCGTTTAAATGGGGGCTGAAGTGTCCTTCGAAGAAACGTTGCTCCGCCAGGCACGCCAACGCGAGTGTTTTCGCCGCGTCAACGGCAATGTCCCAATGTTTGCAAGGGATGTTCCAAGCCTGTTGATGCCGCGCGCGAAGAACGATGGTACAGCTCTTGATAGGCTCTCCGTTCTTCCGCACGTAACATTTCAAAACGCTTTCTATCGTCGCGACTATTTCTGGCTCGACGACTGATTTTATGTCCTTTACCGCCAATGGACAAAAGCGAAAGCGGTCGACTTTGCACACTTTCCGGAAGCGTGACCCAGGGCATGAAAATGATGAAGCCATCAGATGACAAGGCCATCTCGTTTACGTTGCATAAAACTAGACAAGAGAGCTTTCAAGCTAGCGGATATCGACGGCCGCCATCCCCCTCACGCCCAGTTCTCAACCCTCACCCCTGGCATGCGGCTGAACTCGCGCAGATTGTTGGTGACGACGATCAGCCCTTCGCCGCGGGCATGCCCCCCGATCTGCATGTCGTGTGGACCGCAGGGCGTTCCCTTCAGCTCCAGTTCTGCGCGAAGCTGACCGTAATGCGCCGCCGCCTTGGCGTCGAACGGCAGGACGTCAAGGCGCGCCACGAAATGCTCGATGGCATTCAAATTGTCGGCGCGACGCGCTGATTTCTCTGCGCCATAGTGCAACTCGCCGAGCGTGATGCTGGAGATGCAGATCTGCTCGGCCAGTGAATTGAACTTGTCCTGCAAGTCCCGCGGATAGTTCTTCATCACATAGATGCAGATATTGGTGTCGAGCATGTAGGCGAGCATCAGAGTGGCTCGCGCTCCTCGGCTGGCGGCTGCTCACGTCGAGTCATGAAATCCTCGCTTGCCTTTGGGCCGCTCTGAAACAGATCGTCCCATCGTTTGCCCTTCGGCACGATGACGCGGCTGCGGCCGATCTTGAGAATGTCGACCTCATGCACGCCTTCCGGAAAGGCGACCGCCTTGGGCAGCCGGACAGCCTGGCTGCGGTTGGTGATAAAAACCGTGGAGCTGGTCATGGGGTTGGCCTCTCTTGTATATCCAATTGGGATATACATAGCTTCCCGCCGACCATTTCGCAAGGCCCCTGTGCAATCCCGATTAATATTCAACCATACGGTTGACTTTTCGCCGCACACATTTATATTCAACCATATGATTGAATTACAGACCCCCGAGATGAGCACCATTTTTCACGCGCTGGGCGACGCCACGCGGCGGCAGATGCTGCGCGAGCTTGCCGGCGGCGAACGGACGGTGAGTGAACTCGCAAAACCCTTTGCGATCTCGCTCGCCGCGGCCTCCAAGCACATCAAGGTTTTGGAGAACGCCGGGATGATCCGCCGCGAGGTGAGGGGCCGCACCCATCTGTGCAGGCTCGATCCCGGGCCGCTCGCCAGCGCCCATGAATGGCTCGGTTTCTACGAGCGTTTTTGGACCCGCCGGCTCGTTGCGCTGGAGCGATTGCTCCACGAGGACGACGCACGCAAATCCTCCAGCCGCAAAAGCAAGAAGGGAGACAAGCAATGAAGGGATCACCGACCCCGCCCGCGTTTGGGACGCTGATCGAGCCGACCACGCTAAAGATCCAGCGCCTGCTGCCCGGTCCCGTCGAGCGCATCTGGGCTTACCTTACCGACGGCGAACTGCGGCGCAAATGGCTGGCGGCGGGCGCGATGGAAATGAAGGTCGGCACACCCTTCGAGCTGGTCTGGCGCAATAGCGAATTGAGCGATCCGCCGGGCAAGCGCCCCGAGGGTTTCGGCGAGGAGCACCGGATGCAGAGTCGCATCACCGAACTCGATCCGCCCAACAAAATCTCGTTCACCTGGAACGGCAGCGGCGACGTTTCGTTCGAGCTGGAACCGCAAGGCGACAAGGTGTTGCTCACCGTGATCCACCGCCGGCTGCCCGACCGCGCGACCATGCTTCGCGTCGGACCCGGCTGGCACATGCATCTCGACACCCTGGTCGCCTGCGCGACCGGCGCAAAGCCCGCGCCGTTCTGGGATGGCTGGATCCGCCTGCAAAAGGAATACGACCGGCTGCTGCCGGCCTGAGGCAAGTCGAGCCTGCACACAACAAACATGGCAACAAACAGGAGGTCGCTATGAAAACTCAGATCGTATCGCCGCAGCAATGGAAAGCCGCGCACGCGCAAATGCTGGCCAAGGAGAAGGACCTGACTCGCGCCCGCGACGCGCTGGCCGCCGAGCGCCGGCGGATGCCGTGGATGGCGGTCGAGAAGACCTACGCGTTCGACGGTCCGAAGGGCAAAGCAAGCCTGCTCGATCTGTTCGAGGGCCGCCATCAGCTGATCGTCTATCGCGCCTTCTTCGAACCCGGCGTGCACGGCTGGCCGGAGCATGCCTGCATCGGCTGCTCGCTCGGCGCCGACCAGGTCTCCAACCTCGCCCACCTCAATGCGCGCGACACCACTCTCGTCTATGCCTCGCGCGCACCGCAGGCCGATATCGCGCGCCTGAAGGCACGAATGGGCTGGGAAATGCCTTGGGTTTCCATCACCGACAGTTTTGATGCGGATTTCGGGGTGGATGAATGGCACGGCCACAACGCGTTCATCCGCGACGGCGAGCGCGTGTTTCGCACCTATTTCATCAACAGCCGCGGCGACGAGGCGATGGGAAGTGTCTGGAGCTACCTCGATATGACGGCGCTCGGGCGTCAGGAGGAGTGGGAAAACTCGCCGCAAGGCTATCCGCAGAGTAGGCCGTACAAGTGGTGGAACTGGAGCGACAGCTACGTCCCAGGCGCCGCGCCGGACCCGAAATGGGTCGCGGTGTCGGACGCCGGAGAGGCCGCCTTCCGGAAACAGGGCAGCTAGTCCGGTGTTGGCGTCCCGGTAGTGGAGCAGCGAGATGATCTCCGACACGACCAATTCACTTGCCCCTGAATTCGGGCAGCCCCGGGAACGGCCCGCATCGGCCGCGGACTGCTGGCTGTCCCTTGCGGCCGCGCCGATCTTCGCTGTCATGGCGCTGCTGACGGGGGTTCCTGGTGGCGAGCCGGTGGATGCGATGTGTTCGGTCGTGGGCGCGTCACCCCTGAGCGGGATGGTCCCGATGTATCTGCTGATGAGCGCCTTGCATTCGGCGCCATGGTTGAAGCTGATCTCCCGTTGGCGAAGCCGAACCTGCCGGTCCTGATCCGGCCTTCGGAGCAAAAAAATATCCGGCGCGTGTCGCCTTTCGCTTCTCCCATTCGTCTTAAGCCGAGAAGCGCTGAAACGGAGATTTGTGATGGATCATTCTCGCTACCGCTGGGTCATCGTCGCGGCCGGAGGCCTGCTCGGCTGTGTCGCCATCGGCGGCATGTTTTCGCTGCCGGTTTTGCTGCAGCCGATCGTACGCGATACCGGCTGGTCGGTCGCCGGCGTATCGAGCGCCATGACGATCGGCTTTCTTGCCATGGCCTCTTGCAGCATGATCTGGGGGACCTTGTCGGATCGGATCGGCCCGCGCCCGGTGCTGCTGACCGGCTCGATCGTGATCGCGGCGAGTCTGGCGCTGGCCAGTCGTGCGACTTCATTGATCGAGTTTCAGCTGCTGTTCGGCTTGCTGGTGGGAGCGGCGACCGCCGCGATCTTCGCGCCGATGATGGCTACCGTCACCGGCTGGTTCGACACCCATCGGAGCCTCGCGGTGTCGCTGGTGTCGGCCGGCATGGGGATGGCGCCGATGACCATGTCGCCGCTCGTGGCCTGGCTCGTCTCCGGTCATGACTGGCGGACCACGATGCAGATCCTGGCCGCCGTCGTCGCGGCCATCATGATTCCGGTCGCGCTGCTGGTGCGCCGTCCTCCCGCGCTCGCAGGCGGTGCCGCTGCATCCGGCGATGCTGGGCCGCAACCGGAGATGTCACTCGCCCAGGCGGTACGGTCGCCGCAATTCATCATCCTTCTCGCGACCAATTTCTTCTGCTGCGCCACGCATTCCGGTCCGATCATCCACACCGTGAGCTACGCCATCAGTTGCGGCATCCCGCTGCTGGCGGCGGTCTCGATCTACAGCGTGGAAGGGCTGGCCGGATTGGGCGGCCGCATCGCCTTCGGGCTGCTCGGCGACCGCTTCGGCGCCAAGCGCGTTCTGGTGCTGGGGCTGCTGGTCCAGGCATTCGGCGCGCTGGCCTATGTGTTCGTGCGCGAACTTGCCGCGTTCTACGCGGTCGCAGCCCTGTTCGGCTTCATCTATGCCGGCGTCATGCCGCTCTATGCGGTGCTGGCGCGGGAGAATTTCCCGTTGAAGATGATGGGCACCGTGATCGGCGGCACCGCGATGGCGGGCAGTCTCGGCATGGCCACCGGACCGATTGCCGGCGGCCTGATCTACGACACCTTCGCCAGCTACGCGTGGCTCTATATCGGCGCGTGGGGCATGGGCCTCGGTGCGTTCCTGATGGCGTTGAGCTTTCGGCCGTTTCCGAAAGCGCAATCCGTGCCGGTGCCGGCGTGATCCCGGCCGGGCCTGGATGACGCTTCCCACCTGGCGCGGAACTTTGCGCGCTGCCTGGCGCTTCTATCGCAACCTCATGCAGGCTGGCGCGGGTGATGGTACCTTCGCAGAATAGAAAAACAGCCGAAGGAGGCGCAAAGAATATGAAGAACAGCGCAACGACCAAAGGCAAATCCCCCTCGCGGCTGATCGACGCGAGGATCAAGGAATTGGGCGACTGGAGGGGCAAGACGCTCGCTCGTATCCGCGCTCTCATCAAGCAGGCTGACCCCGACGTGGTCGAGGAGTGGAAGTGGAGAGGCGTTCCGGTCTGGTCTCACGACGGAATTATCTGCACCGGCGAGACCTACAAGAGCGTCGTCAAGCTGACTTTCTTGAAGGGCGCTTTGCTCGGGGATCCCAAGCGGCTGTTCAACTCGAGCCTTGAAGGCAACGTCAGGCGCGCCATCGATATCCATGAGGGGGATGAAATAAATGAGGATGCCTTCAAGACGCTGATCCGCGCCGCCGCGGCCCTGAACAAATCAAAGGCCCGATAGTCGATTGCGGCGTCGCATCGGTGTCCCGATCTGCTCGGTGTCCCGATTTGGCCCGGCGGGCAAATCACTTCCCGATTTCCAGAAACCCTCTGTCCATCCCCGCGCGCAAAAATATTCCGCTTAACCCGTCGGGCAAATCAGAGGCATAGCTCCGCGCGTCTCACCCGAGAGAGGGGCGGCTCGCGATCGTCACGAACGTTGCGGTGGGATGCGGTGGACGCGGGAACTGCGACTGACGAGCGCGGCTCAAGCGGACGGCGAAGTCGTGTGGTCCTGGCGCCCCGACGCTGGCGTCAAGCTTTGCGGAGATGATCCGCGAAGTGACGGTGGCAAAAACGCCCGGTCACCGAGGAGAGCGCGAAGTAAGCCGAAAAACCACTGCGCGGGGAAAGCCGGAGTGATTCCGGTTGAACCTGTGGTCCTACCCCCGTGCTTTTTGTTGCACGGGACCCATGGGTGCAATCGGCACCCGGCTTTCCCTGCGCCCTCTGTTCTCTAGGAGGGACAAAGTTCATGCAAAACTCGGGCACAGGGTGTCGCGGGATCGCGAACTCTTATTTGCGTTTCGACCGTCGTCGCAATGACGGATGCTTGCGCGCTTTTCGCCCTTGATCCCTTCGCGAAATTGCCGCCTACTCCGCCCATACGAAAACGATAGCAGGACCCCGATGACACGCGTGCGCTGTATCACCGAAATGGGCATGGGCGTCGATGTTCACGGCAAGGACGCCACCAAGGCGGCGAGGCGCGCGGTCTCGGACGCCATCCGCCACTCCAGCCTCGGGTTCTTCCGTATGCTGGGCAAGACCTCGAGCGACATGTTCGTCGATGTCACCATCGGCGTGCCGGACCCCGGCGCAGTCGACACGGCAGCGGTCGCGAAAGAGCTTCCTTACGGCACGGTGACGGTGTCAGCGGTCAAGGGCGAGCTCAAGGTGGATGACGAGCAGGGTGGCGATGCCATCATTATTGCCAACGCCGCCGTCATCGTCAGTCTCGATGACGGCACACCGGGCTAGTCATCCATCGGGGATAAGCGGCCAGACGGCGTCAAATATGCGCCGATCGCAATCGCGGAGTTTGCATTTGACTCGAGGATTTGGATTCGGCCTGCTGATGCTAGTCGTGGCCGTCGCCTCTGCGGGCCTCGCCCACAGCCAAACTCCAGGGGATGCGAACAAGCACGTTCTGCGAGAGGTCGGGCTCGGGGCGCTTCCGGCACAGCGCGCCGTGCCCCTATCGCGCGCGCGGGATGAGTGCCTCGTCCTGCCCCCGGTCCCCGAAGGCGATGACAGTGTGGGCCCCGACGGCATGTCCGGCTCCCTCGACCGTTGCGAGGTGGTCGAATTTCATCCGCTCGCGGACCCCGTGTCCGGATGGACGGTTGCGCGGTATCGATGGACGTCAGCCAAACCTGCCGCAGATCCATCACCCCGGTCCTCGCCATCCGACGTCAGGACCGGAGAGGAGGTCGTCCTTTTCGACACGCCAACGCTGGGGAAAGTTCGGCCCATTTGGCATGACCGGTTTTCGACCGGCGAGGACGCCGTCTGGCGTTCCGTCACACCCGAAGCTGCGCCGGCGCGGGGCGGTTCGACCCTGCTCAGCGTCATGTATTGCGTGAACGGCACCGGCGGCTGCGGACAGGAATTCCTCAGACGCAACCGGAATCGGACCTGGACAGGGATCCGGCAGGCCTGGTTCGACCAGTTGCCTTCAGGTTTTTGGGGCCGCATCCGCCACGGCAGCCGCATTGATCCTCATAACCTGCGGGGCGAAGCAGGGTTCTATGGCGATGGCGATCCGAATTGCTGCCCGTCCGAGACACTCTTCGTCGAATTTGCGCTGCGCAGCAATTCCCTGGTCCTGGTTCACCATTCCGTGGCGGCGAACCCCGAAAAATGAGCGCGTTCCAGACGGCACATTCGCCGACCCATCCGCTTGACCATCCGATCTGGACCGCACTGACGACCCGGCAGCGGGCTTTGGCGGAAGGCGGCGCACTGGCGCGGCGCTATCCGCCCGACATCGGGCCGTTCGCGGACATGGCGGAGGTGTCGGCGGAAGGTTTTGCAGCGCTCGGCGCGCTGATGTCGCCCTCAGACATCTCCGTGCTGTTCACGCCCGATCCCGTCACCGTCCCCGCGGCGTTCAGGGTTTTGCTGACCAAGAGCGGCGAGCAGATGATCGGAACGCCCGCCGAAGTCCTGAACGGCGCGGCCGACATTGTCAGGTTCGGCGCCGAAGACGTGCCGGCGATGCTGGAACTGACAAAACTCACCAATCCCGGCCCCTTCGCCGCGCGCACCCATGAACTGGGAACGTTCCTCGGCATCCGGGTCGACGGGCAGCTGGTGGCGATGGTGGGCGAGCGCATGAAGCCCGCCGATTATACCGAGATCACGGCGGTCTGCGTGCGTCCGGGCTATCGCGGCCGCGGCTACGCGCAGCTGCTGCTCGGGGCGGTAGCGCGCCAGATCCTGGCGCGCGGAGAGATTCCGTTCCTCCACGTATTTTCCGATAACGACAGCGCCATTGCGTTGTACCGGCGGCAAGGCATGGAAATCCGGCGCCGCATTTTTGTGACTGTATTGGGGAGGAATGTTTAATGCGTCCGATCATGATCTACGGCATCAGGAACTGCGACACCATGAAGAAGGCCCGCGCCTGGCTCGACAGCCACGGCGTTGTCTACGGCTTCCATGACTACAAGAGCGAAGGCATCGCGAAGGAAAAACTCAGGCAATGGAGCGATGAGGTCGGTTGGGAAACGCTGCTCAATCGCGCCGGCACCACGTTTCGCAAATTGCCCGATGGCGACAAGGAAGGCCTGAACGAGCGCAAGGCGCTGGCCCTGATGCTGGCGCAGCCCTCGATGATCAAGCGGCCGGTGCTCGATCTCGCCGGCAAATTGCTGGTCGGGTTCAAGCCGGAAATCTACGCGAGCGAAGTGGCGCCGGCGGGCGGACCCCGGCGCGGCAGGTCTAGCTCAGCTCGATGACATCGTCGGCTGCGCGGTGGCCCGCGGGTCCGCGGACCAGATCGAGATCGATGACGGCGTTGACGACGCTCACCGGCGTCGGCCTCGACCTGACGCCCATCAGGTTGTTGAGCTTGAAACCGCCCTCGATGCTGATGGCCTTGTAAGAGCCGATGATCTGCTCGACCCTGCCGGCGCTTCCGAACGGCAGCAGCAACCGCTCATAGGAAACGTCCTTGCCGTCCGCATCCTGCAACATTGAAACCGAGTAAGTGGGCCGCTTGCGCGCAACGCAGGCGCGGTAGGAGGGAACCACGCGCGCATATCGCTCAGGCCCGATCGCGTCGTCGAGATAGCGGTTGGTCCGCTGGTCGGGATCGAGGTGTTCGTTACCATAGGTCGCGGCCAGCCGGGCACCTTCCTGAGTGATCAGGAACCGGGCGTGGTCGCCGCCGCCTTCGACGTCAAATCCCATCATGTCCGCCAGCTCGTCCGCGATGCGGTCGGGCCGGTAGTCTGCGAGCACGGGCAGGCTTCGCGGCTCAGCGAGCGCGCGCAGCCATGCATTGAGCAGATCGCGCTGTTTCACAGATCTGACCACCGAGGGATTGGCGCTCTCGAAATGCATGGAAGGCTAGCCGAATTCGACCACGTCGCCGGCCGGAATACGGCCGGGGGCGCGGTGGAAAAGATCGCGATCGATAACCGCGCGAAGCTTCACCGTCGGCAGCGCGTCGTTTCCCCGCAACAGATTCCTGATCTCGAAGCCGCCGTCTTCGCTGATGGTCTTCAGCGATGCGATCACGTGCGTGACCTCAGCTCCTTCCGAGAACGGCAGCAGCAGCCGCTCATAGGCGACAATTCGTCCATAGACGTCATCGATGTTGGCGATGGTGTAGACGGGCAGGGCGCGCCGGACGCATTCATGGTAGACCGGCATCACGACGGGCGCGATCCTGGCCCCGAGATATTCGTCGAGTAACCGGCCCTTGCCGGTGTGGCCATAGGCGGTCGACATCCGCGTGCCCTCGCTCTGGATTATCAGCCGCGGCGGCTCGCGTGCGGTATCGACGGTATAATACACGAGGTCGGCAAGTTCGTCGGCGAGCCGCTCGGGCTGATATTCCTCGATGCGCGGCATCAGCCGCTCGCGGGCGTAAAGCCGCAACCAGGTATTCAACAGATCCCGTTGCTTGATCGACTTGACGACCGTTGGGTTGGCGCTCTCGAATTCCAAGGTTGAGATCCGATCTCGATTTTCAATGCAAAACGCCAAATCATCGGCCCAACGGGCAAATTTTCTATGAAATTGCGGCATCGCAGCCAAACAGCGTTAATGGCGGCTTTCCGGCTAGCCCCGGACGGCCGCCCAAAACATCGGGGCAACGGCTCAATCGCGGCCTCCCGGCAATTGGACTTAGGGCGAATCTCTGGCGGCATCGGCTGCCCCGAATAGCCAGCTTTGCACCTTGCGCAGACCGGGCCGTTGACGGCATATTCCGGCCGCAGGTGGCCGGTCCGGGACGGTATCTTCCAAGACGTCGGGCAAGACCTGCCGGTTAGGGAGAATTAGCCATCCGCGGCGGTTCGCGGCGATGGTGATGGGGGAGTTTTGATTGGCCGATGAGTTCATTCTCGAAACCCGCGGATTGACCAAGGAATTTGCAGGCTTCTTCGCCGTTCGCGATGTCGATCTTCGGGTCCGCCGTGGCAGCATTCACGCGTTGATCGGTCCGAACGGCGCCGGCAAGACCACGTGCTTCAATCTCCTGACCAAATTCCTGAGGCCGTCAGCCGGTCAAATCCTGTACAAGGGACAGGATATCACGCCGATGGCGCCGGCGGACGTGGCGCGTCTCGGCCTGGTGCGCTCGTTCCAGATTTCGGCGGTGTTCCCGCATCTGACCGCGCTGGAAAATGTCAGGGTCGCGCTGCAGCGTCAGCACGGACACTCCTTCGATTTCTGGCGTTCCAAATCGGTACTCGACCGCTTCAACGGCCGCGCTCATGAATTGCTGGACGATGTGGGCCTCAGCGAATTTGCGTCGACGCCGGCGGTGGAAATGCCCTATGGGCGTAAACGCGCACTCGAGATTGCAACCACGCTGGCGCTCGATCCGGAAATGATGCTGCTCGACGAGCCGATGGCCGGCATGGGACACGAAGACATCGACAAGATCGCCGCATTGATCAAGCGCATTTCCGCGAAATACACCATCTTGATGGTCGAACACAATCTGAGCGTGGTGGCGAATCTGTCCGACATCATCACCGTGCTGACGCGCGGTCATGTGCTGGCGGAAGGCAATTATGCCGACCTCACGAAAGATGAGCGCGTCAAGGAAGCCTATCTGGGGGCGGGGCATGCCTGATCTGAAAATGGCTGACGCCGCCGCGACCAGACCCGCACCCGCAGCGGCTACCTCGGTGCTGGCGGTTGCCGATCTGCAGGCCTGGTACGGCGAGTCCCACATCCTTCACGGCATCAATTTCAATGTGAACGCGGGCGAGGTGGTAACCCTGCTCGGGCGCAACGGCGCCGGCAAGACCACCACGCTGAAGTCGGTGATGGGGATTATCGGCAAGCGCACCGGCTCGGTCCGATTCAATGACCGGGACATCATCCGGGCGTCATCGGACAAGATCGCGCGCATGGGCGTCGCCTTCTGCCCCGAGGAGCGCGGCATTTTCGCCAGCCTCGATGTGCGGGAAAATCTGCTGCTGCCGCCGATCGTACGCAGCGGCGGCCTGTCGCTGGACCAGATCTTCGAACTGTTTCCCAATCTCAAGGAGCGGCTTGACAGCCAGGGCACCAAATTGTCGGGCGGCGAGCAGCAGATGCTGGCGATCGCCAGAATTCTGCGTACCGGCGCGCGGTTTCTGATGCTGGACGAGCCGACGGAGGGGCTTGCTCCCGTCATCATTCAGCAGATCGGCCACACCATCGCGCGGCTCAAGAAAGAAGGTTTTACTATTCTTCTGGTCGAGCAGAACTTCCGGTTCGCAGCCACCGTCGCCGACCGCTACTACATCGTCGAACACGGCAAGGTCATCGACGGTTTTGCAAACGCGGATCTGCAGGCCAACATGGACAAGCTTCACACCTATCTCGGCGTCTGAACGACGTCCTCAAGCAGGATCCACGGAGAAAACATGAACAACAAGATCTCGGCTATTTTGCTTGGCGCCGCGCTGGCACTTGCCGCGGGCGGTACCGTCCTTGCGCAGGACAAGGCGATCAAGATCGGCGTATTGACCGACAATTCGGGGCTCTACTCCGACCTCGGCGGCGCCGGCTCGACTTTGGCGGCCCAGATGGCGGTGGAAGATTCCGGTATGACCGGGAAGGGCTGGAAGATCGACATCATTTCCGCCGACCATCAGAACAAGCCTGACATCGGCACCAACATCGCGCGGCAATGGATCGATGTCGACAAGGTCGACATCTTCATGGATGTGTTGAACTCCGGTGTCGCGCTGGCGGTCAACAACGTCGTGAAGGAGAAAAACTCCATCATGATCAATACCGGCGCGGCAACGTCGGACCTCACCAATGCCCAGTGTTCTCCGAACACGATTCACTGGGTTTACGACACCTACATGCTCGCCAACAGCACCGGCCAGGCACTGGTCAAGGCCGGTGGTGACACCTGGTTCTTCCTCACGGCCGACTATGCCTTTGGTCACGCGCTGGAGCGCGACACCACCGCGGTCGTGGTGAAGTCGGGCGGCAAGGTCATTGGCGGCGTCAAACACCCGCTGAACACGGCGGATTTCTCCTCGTTCCTGCTACAGGCGCAGGCGTCGAAGGCAAAGATCATCGGCATGGCCAATGCAGGGGGTGACACCACCAACACGATCAAGCAGGCGTCGGAATTCGGTATCGTCGCGGGAGGCCAGAAACTCGCAGGTCTGCTGCTGTTCATAACTGACGTTCATTCGCTGGGTCTAAAGACCGCACAGGGCCTGAACTTCACGGAAACCTTCTATTGGGATCTGAATGACGGAACCCGCGCGTTCTCCAAGCGCTTTTCCGATCGCATGAAGAACAAGGCGCAGCCGTCCATGGTGCAGGCCGGCGTCTATTCCGGCCTGATCCACTACTTCAAGGCGCTCGAAGCGATGGGCGGCAATCCGCATGACGGTGCCAAGGTGGTAGCGAAAATGAAGGAAATGCCGACGGATGATCCGCTGTTCGGCAAGGGTTCGATCCGTGCGGACGGCCGCAAGATTCATCCGGCCTATCTGTTCGAGGTCAAGAAGCCGTCCGAATCCAAGGGGCCGTGGGATTACTACAAGCTGATTGGAACCACCCCGGGTGACCAGGCCTTCAGACCGCTTTCGGAAAGCGCCTGTGCGCTGGTAAAGAAGTAACAACAATTGCCCGTCGGCCTCGCGCCGGCGGGCTCCTTTCGGTGATAGACCAAGTTCGGGTGCGAAAGATTGATCGATGCAAGCTCTCTACGCACAGCTTCTGGTGGGACTGATCAACGGTTCGTTTTACGCGCTGCTCAGCCTCGGGCTCGCCGTGATCTTCGGCATGCTCAACATCATAAATTTCGCCCATGGCGCGGTCTACATGATGGGCGCTTTCGTGGCGTATTTTCTGCTGAATGTGGCGGGCATCGGCTATTGGCCGGCACTGATCATCGCTCCGATTGCGGTCGGCATCTTCGGCATGGTCCTGGAGCGGACCATGCTGCAATGGCTTTCCGGCCTCGATCATCTCTACGGCTTGCTGCTGACCTTCGGGCTGGCGCTGATCATCCAGGGCGTGTTTCAGAATTACTTCGGCTCATCGGGTTTGCCCTATTCGATCCCCGACGAGCTGAAGGGCGGCATGAATCTCGGCTTCATGTTCCTGCCGATCTATCGCGGCTGGGTCGTGGTGTTTTCGCTCATCGTGTGCCTGCTGACCTGGTATCTGATCGAGCGGACGCGGCTCGGCGCCAATTTGCGCGCTGCCACCGAAAATCCGACCCTGGTGCGCGCCTTCGGCATCAACGTGCCAAGGATGATCACGCTGACCTACGGGCTCGGCGTCGGCCTTGCCGCGCTGGCCGGGGTGCTGTCGGCGCCGATCAATCAGGTGCGGCCGCTGATGGGCGCCGATCTGATCATCGTGGTGTTCGCGGTGGTGGTGATCGGCGGCATGGGTTCCATCATGGGATCGATCATCACCGGCTTTGCCCTCGGCGTCATCGAGGGACTGACGAAATACTTTTATCCCGAAGCCTCCAACACCGTGGTATTTGTGCTGATGGTGCTGGTGCTGCTGGTAAAGCCTTCGGGACTGACGGGACGGGCGACCTGACATGACGGCGATGACCGACGATACGCTGCCGGTGACCCCGCGTGCGATCCGCGACGAGATGATCGCCTTCGGCATCATGACGGCGCTGCTGCTGATCGTGCCGTTGACCGGCGTCTACCCGTTCTTCGTGATGCAGGCGCTGTGCTTTGCGCTGCTGGCCTGCGCCTTCAACCTGCTGATCGGCTACGGCGGATTATTGTCGTTCGGCCACGCGATGTTTCTGGGCACGGCGGGCTATATCAGTGCGCATGCGCTGAAAGTCTGGGGCTTTACGCCCGAGCTTGGAATTCTGGCCGGCACCGTCGGCGCCGCTGGACTTGGCGTCATTACCGGCGTCGTCGCCATCAGGCGGCAGGGCATCTATTTCGCGATGATCACGCTGGCGCTGTCGCAACTGCTGTATTTCATCTATCTGCAGACGCCCTTCACCCACGGCGAGGACGGCATCCAGGGCATTCCGCAGGGTTATCTGTTCGGGCTTTTCAATCTCGCCAACCCGACGATCCTTTATTACGTCATCCTGTCTGGCTTTCTGTTCGGGTTTTTGCTGATTTTCCGCACCATCAATTCGCCGTTCGGCGAGGTGCTGAAAGCGATCCGGGAAAACGAGCCGCGCGCGATCTCGCTAGGCTACAAGACCGACCAGTACAAGCTGCTTGCCTATATCCTGTCCGGCACGCTGGCGGGCTTTGCCGGCTCGCTCAAGGTGTTTGTCGCCCAGAATGCCTCGCTCACCGACGTGCACTGGACAATGTCGGGCGAAATCGTGCTGATGACGCTGGTGGGCGGTCTCGGCACCGTGTTCGGCCCGGTGGTCGGCGCCTTTGTGATCATCGCCATGCAGCAATATCTGGCCGGCTTCGGGCAATGGGTGACGGTAATCCAGGGCGTGATCTTCGTGGTCTGCGTGCTGACGTTCCGCCGCGGCGTGATTGGCGAGATCGCTCATTATTTCCGCCGGTCGCTTTGAAGAGGGCCGATTTCCGGGAGATTTTCGGCCCCTACAAAGCGGTGGATGACCCGGCTCCCCTCGCCGCCTGCGCGCGCTTTCCCCGGAAAATGGTTTATGACAGCGGTGTGACGGGCCGCCTTGGCCGGCCATTTCCATAATGGACATGTCAAATGCTGATGCGCTGGTTTCGCGTCTTTCTCCCGAAGGAGGAGCGGTTTTTCGACCTGTTCGCCCGGCACTCCCAGACGGTGGTGCAGGGCGCGCAGGCGCTGCAGGGCATGCTGCGCGGCGGCGAGGAAACCTCGATATTCTGCCAGCGCGTCAATCAGTTCGAAAATGACGCCGACAATATCACCCGCGAGGTGCTCACCGCTGTGCGCCGGACGTTTATCACGCCGTTCGACCGCGGCGATATCAAGAACCTGATCACCTCGATGGACGACGCCATCGATCAGATGCAGCAGACCGCCAAGGCGGTCATCCTGTTCGAGGTGCGCACCTTCGAGCCGCCGATGCGTGAAATGGGAACGCTGCTGGTCGAGTGCGCAAATCTCGTCGGCCGCGCGCTGCCGCTGCTGCAGTCGATCGGCGACAATGTCGCGATGCTGACGGCGATCACCGAAGAACTCGGAAAGCTGGAAGGCCGGGTCGACGATCTCCACGATATCGGCCTGAAGGAACTTTTCCTCAAGCACCGCAACGCCAATACGATGGACTTCATCGTCGGCGCCGAGATCTACGACCATCTCGAAAAAGTCGCCGACCGGTTCGACGACGTTGCCAATGAAATCAACAGTATCGTGATCGAACAGGTATAGGGCAGGGCCGCGCAGTGGACGCCACGCTTGGTCTTCCGATTCTGGTCGGATTAATCGCAGTCGCGCTGCTGTTCGACTTCCTCAACGGGTTGCACGACGCCGCCAACTCGATCGCGACCATCGTGTCGACCCGGGTGCTGCGGCCGCAATACGCCGTGCTGTGGGCGGCGTTCTTCAATTTCGTCGCCTTCCTGGTGTTCGGGCTTAACGTTGCGCACACCATCGGTACCGGGATCATCGAGCCCAGCGTCATCGATGCGCAGGTGATATTCGCCGCCCTGGTAGGCGCGATCGTCTGGAACCTGATCACATGGGGACTGGGAATACCGTCAAGCAGTTCACACGCGTTGATCGGTGGCCTGGTCGGGGGTGGAATGGCCAAGGCCGGAATTTCGGCTGCGGTCTGGAGCGGGCTGTCGAAGACCTTGCTTGCCATCGTGCTGTCGCCGGTGGTCGGATTTCTGCTGGCGCTGGTGCTGGTCGCGATCGTGTCCTGGGCGTCGGTGCGCTCGACGCCATTCGCGGTCGATCGCGCATTCCGCATCCTGCAATTCGTCTCGGCGTCGCTGTACTCGCTCGGCCATGGCGGCAACGATGCGCAAAAAACCATGGGTATCATTGCGGTGCTGCTTTATTCGCAGGGGTACCTCGGCAAGGAATTTTCGGTGCCGTTCTGGGTGGTGCTGGCGTGCCAGGCGGCGATGGCATTGGGCACGCTGATGGGCGGCTGGCGCATCGTCCGCACCATGGGGTTGCGGATTACGCGGCTGACCCCGATGCAGGGATTTTGCGCGGAGACCGGCGGCGCCGCGACGCTGTTCATCGCGACCTGGCTGGGGGTTCCCGTCTCGACCACGCACACCATTACCGGCGCCATCGTCGGGGTCGGCGCGGCGCGACGGGTCTCGGCGGTGCGCTGGAACGTGGCGAGTTCGATCGTCTATGCCTGGGTGATCACGATTCCCGCCTCGGCCGGCGTCGCGGCGCTGGCGTACTGGGCGGTGCTGCTGCTGCGATAATCCATACCCGCCGATTGGAGTTTGGCGGCGTGATCCCTATATGGATGATGCCGAACCTGCTTGATCCGGACCGGTTTCCCTGCCAAACGCTCAGCCTCATGTCCGACCTCGCCATTGCCGCCGAATCGCCGTCCCGCTCGCCGCTCGCCGCAGAAGTGGCGCGGCGGCGGACCTTTGCGATCATCTCGCATCCCGACGCCGGCAAGACCACGCTGACCGAGAAACTGCTGCTGTTCGGCGGCGCGATCAACCTCGCGGGCCAGGTCAAGGCCAAGGGCGAGCGGCGCAACACCCGTTCCGACTGGATGAAGATCGAGCGTGAGCGCGGCATCTCCGTCGTCACCTCGGTGATGACGTTCGAGTTCGAAGGGCTGGTGTTCAACCTTCTGGATACGCCGGGCCACGAGGATTTTTCCGAAGACACCTACCGCACGCTGACCGCGGTCGATTCCGCGGTCATGGTGATCGACGCCGCCAAGGGCATCGAGGCGCGGACCCGAAAGCTGTTCGAGGTCTGCCGCCTCCGCGACATTCCGATCATCACCTTCATCAACAAGATGGACCGCGAGAGCCGCGACACCTTCGATCTCCTCGATGAAATCGAAAAGACGCTGGCGCTCGACACCACGCCGATGACCTGGCCGGTCGGCCGCGGCCGCGATTTCCTCGGCACCTATGATGTCGCAACCGGCGGGGTGCGCCTGCTCGAAGGCGGCGGCGCCAAGACCGGCGCGGCGCTCAAGATCGATATCGCCGATCTCGCCGGCCGCAACCCCAATCTCGACGTCGGCGCGATCAGGGACGAACTGGCTCTGGTGTCGGAAGCCTGCAAGCCGTTCGACCTCGAAGCGTTTCGCGAGGGCCATCTGACGCCGGTATATTTCGGCAGCGCGCTGCGCAATTTCGGTGTCGGCGACTTGCTGCAGGGTCTGGGACATTTTGCGCCGCCGCCGCGCGCGCAGGAATCCAATCTGCGCAAAGTCGAGGCGGCGGAGCCGCGCATGAGCGCCTTCGTGTTCAAGATCCAGGCCAACATGGATCCGAACCATCGCGACCGCATCGCCTTCGCGAGGCTGTGCTCGGGCAAGCTGACGCGCGGCATGAAGGCGAAGCTGGTGCGCACCGGCAAGAACATGTCGCTTTCCAGCCCGCAGTTCTTCTTTGCCCAGGATCGCGCGCTGGCCGACGAGGCCTTTGCCGGCGATGTCGTCGGCATTCCAAATCATGGAACCTTGCGGATCGGCGATACGCTGACCGAAGGTGAGGATATCACCTTCGTCGGCGTGCCGAGCTTCGCGCCGGAAATCGTCCGCCGCGTGAGGCTGACCGATGCGATGAAGGCGAAGAAGCTGAAAGAGGCCCTGCAACAGATGTCGGAGGAGGGCGTGGTGCAGGTGTTTCGCCCCCGCGACGGCGCGCCGGCGCTGGTCGGCGTGGTCGGTCCGCTGCAACTCGACGTGCTCAAGGCGCGGCTCGACGCCGAATATGCGCTGCCGGTGGAATTCGAGGTTTCGGAGTTTCAGCTGGCACGCTGGATCACCTCCGACGACCGCAAGAAGCTCGAGGCGTTCATATCTGCCAACGGCTCCGGCGTTGCCGACGATGTCGATGGCGATCCGGTGTTTCTGGCCAAGAATGAATTCTACCTCGGCTACACCCAGGAGCGCGCCGAGGGCATCGTGTTCTCCAGCATCAAGGACGTGAAGAAGAAGGCGTAAAGGCGCGTTATCAGATGCTTCAGCGCATCATGATCTGTCTCACCGCTATTGTTGTAGCCACGACGGCGGCCGACGCCCGTCGCCGGCACCCGATCGATGCCACGCCGTTTTCGCACGCGCCCTGCAGCGCGCTCAGCGGACGGCCATGCACGCCGTCGTTCTGCAGCGTGCTCGACCGCGGGCCGTGCATACCCGAGATCGACTATCCCACTGGCGAAAATCTGCAGCTCACGATCGAAACCGTGCCGGCGCGCGATGACGCCGCGAAATACAGGAAGCCCGACCACGATCTCGACACCATCGGCGACCTGTTTGCGGCCCTGCGCTCCTGCTGGTCGCCGCCACCGGTCCCCTCCGCGCGCGAGGGCATGCAGATGTCGGTGCGCTTCAGTTTCAGGCGTTCCGGCGAGATCATCGCGGCGCCGCGCGTGACCTTTGCCACCGTGGGCGCGCTCGCCGAGGTCCGCGACACCTATTTCAGGGCGATCAAAGCCTCGCTTGACGCCTGCATGCCCCTGAGATTCTCCGGCGGTCTGGGCGGAGCGCTGGCCGGGCGGCCGATCGCGATCCGCTATGTCGACAATCGCGAATTGGACAAGCCGCCGGGGTCACCGTGAGAATTTTCTCGTCATTGCCGGGCTTCCGCCTTTGCTAAGGCTACTAAGGCTTTGGCGGACCAATAGCGAAGATCCGGCGAAGCTTGGCGTAGACGGGTGACCCGGCAATCTATCGTGCTCGCAAGACATTTCCGAAGTCGGACGGTTAGGCGGGTCAAGCCCGCGTATGACGACTGAAGGCGCGCAGAGGCCGTGCGTTCTGGCGCATTGCGGCCCCAGCCACTAAAGTGTTACCCGAAGCCAGCAAGGGCCGGCCTGCCAGGGAAGGAAACATCATGGGACTGCTGGTGATGATTCTGGGGCTTGTGCTGTTCCTCGGCGTCCATACCCTCACCACGCAGCGCGAGGCGCGCGCGCGCGTGATCGCGACATTGGGCGAAGGCGGCTACAAGATCGCCTATGCGCTGGTTTCGCTCGCAGGGTTGGCGCTGATCGTGTGGGGCTTTGCCCATTATCGCGCCATGGAGCGGATCGAGGTCTGGCATCCGCCGACCGCGTTGAAGCACATCACCGTGGCCTTGATGCTGCCTGCCGTCATTCTGGTGGTGGCGGCCTATCTCCGCGGCCACATCTACACCGCGGTCAAACATCCGATGCTGTCGGGCGTGAAGCTGTGGGCGGCGGCGCATCTCATCTCCAACGGCGATCTCGGTGGAATCATCCTGTTCGGCGCGTTCCTGGGCTGGGCGGTGTTCGACCGCATCTCGCTCAAACGCCGCGCCGATGCCGGTGGCCCGCCGATCCCGGTCGGCGGATGGGGCAACGACCTGATCGCGGTGGCGGTCGGGATCGTCGCCTATCTGGCGCTGGCCTTCGCGTTCCATCCCGTCGTGATCGGCATTCCCGTCTTCGGAGTATAGGCAAAAGACGAGGCGGCGATGGACTGGTCGCATTATTCCATTCCGGCCATGCGGCTTGAGGCGCGCTTTGGCGATCGCGTGGTGCCGGCGTTTTGCGAGCGGCCCAGCAGCATCTGGGCGATGGTATCGGCTGCGGCGGCAACAAACCCGAACGGCGAGGCGCTGGTCTGCGGCGCCCGGCGGATGACATGGCGTGAAGTCGCGCAGCAATCCGCTGCTGTCGCTGCGGGCTTGCGGAAGATGGGCCTGCAACGCGGCGATCGCATCGCGCTGCTGCTCGGCAACCGCATCGAATTTGTGCTGGCGATGTTTGGCGCGGCCCATCTCGGCCTGGTCACGGTGCTGCTTGGCACCCGGCAGCAAAAGCCCGAAATCGCCTATGTGCTCGCTGATTGCGGCGCGAGGCTCCTGATCCACGAGGCCGAACTCGCCGGCCGGCTGCCCGATGCGCGCGACGTTCCCGACCTGGCGCATCGCATCGCCGTCGACGACGATGCCGGCGCGTCGCAATTCTCCGCCCTGGTCGAGTCCGGCTCTCTGCCGGCGCCGGCCGATGTCGGCGAAGAAGACACGGCGATGATCCTCTACACGTCAGGCACCACCGGACGGCCCAAAGGGGCGATGCTCGCGCATTGCAATGTCATTCACTCGGCGATGATCTATCAGGCCTGCATGGAGTTGACCTCAAGGGATCGGTCGATCGCGGCGGTCCCGCTTGCGCATGTGACCGGCGTGGTCGCCAACATCATGAGCATGGCGCGCTGCGCGGGAACGCTGATCATCGTCGCCGAATTCAAGGCGGCGGAATATCTGAAAATCGCCGCGCGCGAACGCGTGACCCAGACCGTGATGGTGCCGGCGATGTATAATCTCTGCCTGCTGCAGGCGGATTTTGACAGTTACGATCTCGGCGCGTGGCGGATCGGAGGGTATGGCGGCGCGCCGATGCCGATCGCGACAATCGAAAAACTGGCCGTCAAGGTTCCCGGTCTTAAGCTGATCAACGCCTACGGTTCGACCGAGACAACGTCGCCTTCCACCATCATGCCGCCGGAATTGACGGCCGCGCATATCGACAGCGTCGGCTTGCCGTGCCCGGGCGCTGAAATCGTCGTGGTGGATGCGGCAGGCCGCGAGCTGCCGTGCGGCGAGATCGGCGAGATCTGGATTCGCTCGGGTTCGGTCATCAGGGGTTACTGGAACAATCCGGAGGCGACGGCGCAAGGTTTTACGGGAGGTTTCTGGCATTCGGGCGATCTCGGTTCGATCGACGCCGAAAATTTCGTGCGCGTGTTCGACCGCCAGAAGGACATGATCAACCGCGGTGGCCTCAAAATCTATTCCGCCGAGGTCGAATCCGTGCTCGCGGGCCATCCCGGCGTCGTCGAGAGCGCCATCATTGCAAAGCCTTGCCCGGTGCTGGGCGAGCGCGTGCATGCCGTGATCGTGATTCGCGACAGCGGCGTCAGCGAGGGCGCGTTGCGCGCCTGGTGCGCCGAGCGGCTCTCGGACTACAAGGTGCCGGAGACGATCGATCTGACGGCGGAGCCGCTGCCGCGCAACGCCAATGGCAAGGTCTTGAAGCGGCAGCTCCGCGAGGCCTGGGCGGCGGCGCAATCGTAAGCTCCGAGGCGTCTCGAGTCTCGGTGCTGCAAACCAGTTTAGCCCGCAGAGAGGAAAGGCGATGTCGGCAGAAATCAACATCTACAATCCCGAGGGGCTTGGCCCTCCCATGGGGCAGTACTCCCATGTGACGCGTGTAAGGGCGAACGAATTGCTGTTTGTCGCGGGGATGCTGTCGGGCGACGCCGCAGGCAATGTCATCGGCGAGGGCGAATTCGACGTTCAGACGGCGCAAGTCTTTCGCAATATCGAGGCGGCACTGAAATCAGCCGGAGCAACCTGGGCCAACGTCGTTCAGTTCACGACATACCTTGTCCATTCGCAGGACATCCCCAAGTTCATGCAGTTTCGGTTGCGCGAATTTCCCAGGATGTTTCCGGACGGCAGGTATCCGCCGAATACGCTTCTCATGGTCGACCGGCTGGTCAAAGAAGCCTTCCTGGTCGAAGTGCAGACGATCGCCGCCGTCTGACCAAGAGGCCGCCGCGCGCGGTCAGGCGAGCGCAACGAAATCGTGATTGCCAATCCCCTGCAAAACCAGGAACACGGCTGAGATGTCCCCCGCATTGGCGACAAGATGAGGACGTCGCGGACGAACGGTGTAGGTTTGGCCCGCCGTCAGGCACACCTCCTCTTCAGGCTCACGGGTGAAAATACGTATCGTGCCGCTTATGACGTAAAATGTATCCTGCACTTCGCTGTGGTAATGCCAGGGGACTGTTTGCGTCGGGCTTATCTGTAACTCGGCGATGTGGAAGCCCGGCCGGGCGGCGTAGCGCAAGCGACGTTCAACCTCATAGTTTCGACTTGCGTCCTTTGTCGGCTGCATTGGGGCTCTCTCTATTTATCTGCGGAACGGAATATTGGCGTTCGCCTTTGGCGTAAGTTTACGGATTGTTGGCGTCTGAGCCGCGGCGGCGACTAGCCTCATTCCGGCTTGATATTGGCCAGCCGGATCACTTTGCCCCACTTCTCGGTTTCGTCGGCGATGAGCTTGCCGAAATCGGCGGGCGAGCCGCCAAGCGCGGTGCCATCCAGGTCGGCAAGCCGCGCCTTGAACTCGGGATCGGCGAGTGCGGCGTTGATCTCCTTGTTGAGCTTGTCGATGATCTTGGCCGGCGTGTTCCTGGGCGCTCCGAGACCGAAGACCGAGCTTGCCTCATAGCCAGGGACGAACTCGCCTATGGTCGGGATGCGCGGCAGCGCGTGCGAGCGCGTCGCCGTAGTTATTGCGAGCGCGCGCAGCTTGCCCGTCCCGATATACCCGATCAATAGGGCGAGGTTAGTAAAGAGGACCTGCACCCGCCCGCCGAGTAGATCGGTGAGCGCGGGCGCCACGCCGCGATAGGGCACGTGCAAAATGTCGAGGCCGCCGGCCTCTTGCTTGAATAGCTCGGCGGTGATGTGGGTGATCCCGCCGACGCCGCCCGACCCGTAGGAGAGCTTGCCCGGGTTCGCCTTGGCATAGTCGATGAACTCGGGAAGTGTATTGGCCGGTACCGAGGGATGGACCACCATGACGAGGGCACCGCGGATGAGGCCCGCGACGGGCGCGATGTCGCGAATGAAATTGAAATTGAGGTTGTCGTAAAGCGTCGCATTGATCGCGTCCGGCGTACCGACCAGGAGCAGCGTGTAACCGTCCGGAACTGCGCGCACGACCGCCTCGGTGGCGATATTGCTGCCGGCACCCGGCCGGTTCTCGATGACGAATGGCTGGCCGAGCCGCTCCGACAACCACTGACCGATCAGACGCGCGAGGATGTCGTTGGGGCCGCCGGCGGCAAAGCCGACGATGATACGCACCGGCCGTGACGGATAGGTTTGCGCCCAGGCGAAGCGCGACAGGGCCGGCAGCGTGGCGGCACCCGCTACCTGATGCAAGAACTGACGGCGCGATGGCATCGTCGCGTCCTTCTCCGGTTTTTGAGGTTGATACGCACGGCCAAGATACGGGATGTCGCTATCCAGATATAATGCTATATTTTGATGTAGGTATACCAGTCTTGCAATGGGCGCCTGAATGCCATTGAGCGATCACATCGGATTGCGGATGAAACTGCACGACCTCCGTGTCCTGATGGCTGTCGCGCAAGCCGGCAGCATGAGCAAGGCGGCCGCGCTCCTCAACACGACCCAACCCGCCATCTCCAGGTCAATCGCGGCGTACCATTGGCGTGCGGCTGCTGGACCGTAGCCCTCAGGGTGTCGAGCCGACCGCGTACGGTCGCGCCTTGCTCGATGGCGGCGTAGCTGTGTTCGATGACCTGCGCCAGGCGGCGAAGAACATTGAGTTTCTCGCTGACCCAGCGGCGGGCGAAGTACGGATCGGCTGCACCCCCTTGCTGGCGGCGAGCCTTGCCTCGACCCTCATCGATCGGCTCTCGCGGCGATATCCGCGCATCGCGTTCCACGTCATGACCGGATATGTGGAGGCACTGCACCAGGAATTGAGCCAGCGTAACGTCGATCTCTTGATGGTATGGAGATTCGGCCTGGTTGCAGACGAGCGACTGGATTTCGAATTTCTCTTTGATGACTCGTGTGTCGTCGCGGCGGGTGCGCAGAGTCCGTGGGCGCGGCGGCGCAGGATCGCGCTTGCCGAGTTGGCGAACGAATCCTGGGTGCTACCACCGCCGGGAAGCTGGATAGGGTCGGTGGCGAGGGAAGCCTTTCGCGCCAGCGGGCTCGATTATCCCCGCACGACGGTGATCACCGATTCCCCCCAGGTGCGGATCAGTCTGTTGGCGACCGGGCGCTTTGTCACCATTTTCCCGGCTTCCGCAATCAGATTTCCTAACCCGCGCCCGGAGATCAAGGCTTTGCCCGTTGAATTGCCGGTAGCCCGCCTTGCAAACGGCATCGTCACCCTGAAGAACCGTACACTCAGCCCGGTCGCGCAACTTTTCATCGAATGCGCCCGCGAGGTCGCGAAGCCGCTGGCGAAGTGAAAATGCCAGATACCGCAGCTACATTGGATTGGTAACGGGCATCGCTGCGGGTGAAACGTGAGGCGGCGTGAGGCCGATGCGACAGTGAACCTGTCCTATGTTTTGCACCGCACCGTCCCGATAATAATTGAGTTGAAGAGAGCCTTTCTGACTCCTCAATTTCAAAAACAGCATAAACTCGGCAGGCCATAAAATCCCCGGGGGAGGAATCAATGGACCGTACGCTCGAACGATCGACCATGCGCAAGGTGTATCTGCGGCTGCTGCCGTTTGCGGTCTTGTCTTATGTGCTCGCCTATATCGATCGGATCAATGTGAGCTTCGCGGGCCTCACCATGCGCGGCGACATCGGGATGTCAGCCGGCACCTTCGGGTTTGCCGTCGGCATGTTCTACTGGGGTTATTTCATCTTCGAGGTGCCCAGCAACGTGATCCTGGAAAAGATCGGCGCCAGGATATGGATCGCCCGGATCATGATCACCTGGGGAATCCTGGCGGGCCTCACTGCCCTGGTGACGAGCTCGACCAGCTTCGGGATCGTGCGTTTCCTGCTGGGCGTCGCCGAGGCCGGTTTCTTTCCTGGCATCATCCTCTACTTCACCTACTGGTTCCCGAGCCGTCATCACGCTCGCATCGTGTCAGGCTTCCTGGTCGGTCTGCCGGTCGCAGTCGCGCTCGGCGCACCGATATCGACGGCGCTACTCGGCCTCGATGGCTTGTACGGCCTCAAGGGCTGGCAAGTGATGTACATCGCCGAGGCGATCCCGACGGTGCTGATCGGAGTGCTTACGCTCTTCGTGCTCACGGATCGACCTGCCCAGGCCAAATTCCTGACCGCGGAAGAACGCAACTGGCTCGTCAACACGATCGCCGCCGAGCGCCACGCTACCGAGTCGGTGCGCAAATTCACGCTGTGGGAAGCACTCTATAATCCCAAGGTGCTGCTGCTGGCGTTGAACTATATCGGCATCGTCACCGCCAGCCTGGGCATGCTGATCTTTGTTCCGCAAATGATCAAGTCGCTCGGCAACTACAGCAACATGACGGTCGGCTGGCTCACCATGATCCCCTATATTTGCGGCGGTATCGCCATGGTGGTGTGGGGACGCATTTCCGATCGCATGAACGAGCGGCGCTGGAATCTGTTCATCGCTTGCGTCCTCTCGACGGTCGGCCTGGTCATTGCCGGCATGACGATGGGGACCTGGTGGGCGCTGGTGGGAATGTCGATGGCGACGATGGGTTTCTACGGTTCCAAGGGTCCGTTCTTCGCCATGCCGCCGATGTTTCTCAGTGGCGCCGGATTGGCGGCAGGCATTGCCTGGATCAACTCGCTCGGCAATCTCGGCGGCTTCTTCGGACCCTGGTATGTCGGTGTCATGAAGGACCTGACCGGCAGCTACGCTGGTGGACTTTATGGGCTCGCCTTGCTGTGTCTGGTTGCTGCAATCATTTGCGCGGCGTTTCTGCACATTCCAAATCGCCTTCCGTCGTCGGCGGTCGGCGCGCCCGCCGAATGAGCCCGATCACTCCTGCAAAGGTGCGCAGAAATCAATGTCCGCCTTGAGGCGGCTCGGTTCACGAAGCCGCCCTTGGCGTCGCCTCAGTGAAGGCTTCGGCTATAATCGCTGTGATCAGCGAAGAAGGCAGCCAAATGCCGGGCGCTTACGACTATGCGATGGCGGCGCCGCGACTCGCGGGATCGATCAAAGTCAAAATCCACGGGCCGCTCTGCGGGTCGTGGACCTCCAACGAGGGACGCTGTTTCACCGTGAGCGGGGCTTCGTAAGTGTTGAAGCGTCGACAGGACTGCAGCCATGGCAAACTTCCCAAAAGACCGTGTCGTTGCAGCCATCGTTGATGATGGCAGCATGAGCGTTCGCAGCGCGGGGACCGTGGCGCCTGTCTGGTCCAGCACATCGGTCTAAGGCGATGTCGCTACTGACCGGATAACTGCGCATGACCGTGAGTTGCGTTGCGAATCGGACCGGCAAGGTATTTGGCCAAGCAGAAACCCGACATCGTTAATAATTGGTTACTGCTGCTGCCTTGCGACAGCGCCTGCGTCGCTCGCCGCAGAGGCTGTTCTTTTGACCTGACCATGGTAACGCTTTGATCCTGCTGGCTTTGCCTTGCCACCGCCATATCGCTAGGGTATCGCCGCCACCATGTGGGGACCGGAGCGGTGGCAGGTCGGCGGGTTCGGCTCGGTTCATCGGGGATGGGATAGCTTTAAGTGTCTGAATTATTTGACGAAGTCGACGAGGACGTCCGTCGCGACCAGCTTAAAAAGCTATGGGACCAGTATTCGATCTACATCGTCGCCGGGGCGCTATTGATCATCGCCGCCGTGGGCGGCTGGCGCGGTTACCAGTATCTGGAGGCCAAGAAGGCGGCCGAGGCGGGTAGCGCCTTCGACAAGGCCGTCGAACTCTCGGAAGCAAACAAGCATGCCGAGGCGGAGGCGGCCTTTAACGAGCTGGCGGCGAAAGCGCCATCGGGCTATCGCATGCTGGCGCGGATGCGCGCGGCGGCCGAGGTCGCACGCCGCGATCCGCAAGGTGCGGCGAAAATGTACGACGATATATCGGCCGATCGCAGCGTCGGTGCGGAGCAGCAGGATCTTGCCAGGGTCCGCGGCGCCGGATTGCTGCTGGCAACATCGAGCTATCCGGGCATGCTTGCGCGCCTTGAGCCCTCCACCGGACCGGAAGCGACCTTTCGCCATACCGCGCGCGAACTGCTTGCATTGTCGGCCTGGCACGGCGGCGACACCGCGGCGGCGCGGAAGTGGCTGGATCTGATTGCCAGTGACGGTGAGACCCCGCCGAGCCTGCGCTCGCGTGCCGAGGCACTGCAGGCGTTGCTTCCGCCGGTCGCCAAGAGCTGACGGCAGAAAACGAGTTGAGTGAGAAATCGACCATGCGCCGCTCGCAACGTCTGATCGCAGCTACCGTCCTCATCGCGCTGTCGAGCGCGCTGGCCGGCTGCTCCAGCCTGTACAACTGGGATCCGACCGATTTGCTCGATTTTCTCGACACCAAGAAAAAGCTGCCGGGCGAACGCAAGCCGGTTTTCCCCGACGGCGTGCCGGGCCTCGAGCAGGGCGTGCCGAAGGAATTGTACAAGGGCTCCCGGCAGGAGCAGATCGACCAGCAGGCAGCCCAGGCCGCCGCCGCCGCGGCGCCGCCGCCTGAGGAGTCGAAGTCAAAGCACGCTGGCAAAACCAAGGGCAAGAGCAAGCCGCCGGCCACCGCCAGCACCGAGCCTGCCGCGGCTCCCGACGCCGCGCAGGAGGAAGAAGGCAGCACAGCGGCGGCACCGCCGGCACCGAAGCCCAAGAAAATCGTCCGCAAGCGCACCACCGCGCCGCCACCCGATCAAACGGCCGCGCAACCGGCGCCTGCGTCGCAATCGCCGCAGCAATCCACGGCGCCATTCCCGGCGCCACTGCCGAGCGGCACCTTCACGCGCTGATTTTCGCGTTTCTCATCTCATTGACACGCGCTCGAAAAGGAGCGCAGGGATCGCTGATGTCGTTCACGATTGCCATCATCGGCCGGCCCAATGTCGGAAAATCGACGCTGTTCAACCGGCTGGTCGGGCAGAAGCTGGCGCTGGTTGACGACGAACCCGGCGTCACCCGCGACCGCAGGGAAGGCGAGGGGCGTCTGGGCGATCTCGAATTCACCCTGATCGATACCGCCGGCCTCGACGAGGGCGCCAGGGGCTCGCTGACCGCGCGGATGCAGGAACAGACCGAGGTTGCGATCGGGCTTGCCGATGCCCTGATGTTCGTCGTCGACGCGCGCGCCGGTCTCACGCCGAACGATCGCGCCTTTGCCGATTTCGCGCGCCGGGCCAACAAGCCGGTGGTGCTGGTCGCCAACAAAAGTGAGGGCAAGCAGGGCGATGCCGGCGCGATGGAAGCCTACGCGCTGGGCCTGGGCGAACCGATCCAGATCTCGGCCGAACATGGCGAAGGCCTCAGCGACCTCTACGACGCCCTGCGCGAATTGATGCCCGAGCCCGTCGACGCGGGCGAAGAATTCGACGATGACGATGTCATTGAATCCGATGAGGAGATCGCAAAGCGTCCGATCCGCGTGGCCATTGTCGGTCGTCCCAATGCCGGCAAGTCCACGCTGATCAATCGCCTGCTCGGCGAGGAGCGCCTGCTGACCAGTACCGAGGCCGGCACCACGCGCGATTCCATTTCCGTCGAGGTCCACTGGCAGGGCCGGGATTTTCGCGTGTTCGATACCGCGGGCCTGCGGCGGCGTTCGCGGATCGAGGAAAAGCTCGAAAAACTCTCGGTGGCGGACGCGCTGCGCGCCATCCGCTTCGCCGAGGTTGTGGTGCTGATGATGGACGCCCAGAACAAGTTCGAGGAACAGGACCTGCGTATCGCCGACCTGATCGAGCGCGAGGGCCGGGCACTGGTGATCGCGGTCAACAAGTGGGACTTGATGGCGCGGCAGTCCAATCTGATTTCGGCGCTGCGCACCGACGCCGATCATCTGTTGCCGCAGGTCAAGGGCATGCCGATCGTCGCAGTATCCGGCTTGATGGGCGAGGGCATCGACCGGCTGATGAGCGCGATCGAACAGGCCTATGCGGTATGGAACCGGCGGGTGCCGACCGCTTCGCTCAATCGCTGGTTCGAGCAGGCGGTCGACGCCAACCCGCCGCCCGCGGTGTCGGGCCGGCGGCTGAAGCTGAATTATATCACCCAGGCCAAGGCGCGGCCGCCGAGTTTCATCCTGTTCTGCTCGCGCGCCGACGCCGTGCCGCAATCCTATCTGCGCTATCTCGTCAACTCCTTGCGTGAATTCTTCGAGCTGCCGGGCACGCCGGTGCGGATCAGCTTGCGCGAAAAGGCCAACCCGTTCGCACACAAGCGCAGGCGGCCATCGTGAGCGAAGGGGCTTCCGAGAGCGTTGTCGAAGCGCCCGCAAAAACACCGCAACGAACCGCCCCGGCGCGCGGCGCGGCGGTGGCCTTCATCTTCGTCACGATCCTCTTGGACATGCTCGCGCTCGGCCTGGTGCTGCCGATCCTGCCCAAGCTGGTCGAGAGCTTTGTCGATAATGATACCGCCAGCGCGGCGCGGATTTTCGGGCTGTTCGGCACCGCTTGGGCGCTGATGCAGTTCGTCTTTTCTCCGATCCTCGGCGGCCTGTCCGACCGGTTCGGCCGGCGGCCGGTGGTGCTGTTGTCGAATTTCGGCCTCGCGCTGGACTACGTCCTGATGGCGCTGGCGCCGTCGCTGATCTGGCTGTTCATCGGCCGGGTGATCTCGGGCATCACCTCGGCGAGTGTCTCCACCGCCTATGCCTACATCGCGGATGTGACGCCTGCGGAACAGCGCGCGGCGATGTTCGGCAAAATCGGCGTGGCCTTCGGCGCCGGATTCATTCTCGGACCGGCGATCGGGGGGCTGCTCGGCGGCATGGATCCGCGGCTGCCGTTCTGGGTCGCGGCGGCCCTGAGCTTCGCCAACACGCTTTATGGTCTGGTGATCCTGCCGGAGTCGCTGCCGCTCCAGCGCCGCTCGCCGTTCCGTTGGAAAAGCGCAAATCCGATTGGCGCGCTGCGCCTGCTGCGCTCCGAGCGGGTTCTCGCAGGCTTGTCGGTGGTGAATTTCCTGGCCCAGGTCGCGCACGTGGTGCTGCCGAGCACGTTTGTGCTCTACGCCAGCTATCGCTACGGCTGGAACGCGACGACGGTCGGTCTCACGCTGGCCATGGTCGGTGTTTGCTCGATGGCGGTGCAGGGTGCTGCGATCGGACCGATCGTCAGGCGCCTCGGCGAGCGCCGCGCGCTGTTGCTGGGACTTGGCTGCGGCGCCGCCGGCTTTCTGATTTACGGCGCGGCGCCAAGCGGACCTTTGTTCTGGATCGGCATTCCCGTGATGGCGTTGTGGGGTGTTGCGGGTGCGGCGACCCAGGCGCTGATGACGCAGCTGGTCGCGCCGGACCAGCAGGGCCAGTTGCAGGGGGCGACGTCCAGCGTGCAAAGCATGTCCCAGCTGGTGGGGCCGTTTCTGTTCACGCTGACATTCGCCTACTTCATCGGCGCGCAGGCGCCGCTGAAATTGCCGGGCGCGCCGTTTCTGCTGGCGGCAACGCTGCTGGTTGTGGCGATGGTGATCGCGGCCCGCACGTTCACGATCGCGCGGGTTCGCTAGCAATCGGGCGCGGCCTTCTATTCCGCCACGCGCTCCAGACTGACGCTGCACATGCCGTCGCAGCCGATTGCCTTGGATGCGGGCGGCGTCAGATCGACTTCGCGGCGCGGCCAAAACCTGCGGTTCGGTCCCTTATCCGCCACCGTGCAGACCACGGATTTTCCGTTGGCGAGGTTGGTCACGCGAAGCCGCTGGCCAAGCTGCTCAAGCATGTGCGCACAGACGAGGTCGCGATGGGGATGCAGCCGTTTGCCGTCAGCCGCGATGGTGTCATCAAACTCCGTGGCGACGCCGCCGTACGGCGGCGGCTTGATGCGGGTAAGCCAGCGGTCGTCGAATGTTTCAGCGCGGGCGCACAGGCACGTTGCGAACAGCAGCGCCGGCAGCATGGGGAAAATGCGGGCATCCATGGCGGCCATAGATCGGGGGCTTGTGGGCAAGATCGTGGCGGCACAATGCCCATTTTTTGGCGCGTTCGAGCAGCCCCTGTCACTTCGGCTTGCTGCCGGCCGGACCTTGCGACGTGCAAGTCCGGCCGGTCGCGCGTTGCAGCTATTTCTTGACCAGCGGACACTCGCTTTCGCTGAGCGGCCGTGCGGCTTCCTCCGCCGGGATGGTCGCGATCAGCTTGTAGTAATCCCAGGGATATTTCGATTCCTCGGGCTTCTTGACCTCGAATAAATAGGCCGGAAGCATCTTGCGGCCGTCGGCGCGGATGGTGCCCTTGCCGAACAGGGGGTCGTCGGTCGGCAATTCCTTCATCTTGGCGACGACCTTGGCGCCGTCATGCGGATTGCCGCCCATCGCCTCCAGCGTCTTGAGGTAATGCAGCACGCCGGAATAGAGCCCGGCCTGCGTCATCGACGGCATCGAGCCGGCCTTGGTCTGCGCCGCAAACTTCTTCGACCAGGCGCGGGTCTGGTCGTTCATGTCCCAGTAGAAGGATTCGGTGAAGGTAAGGCCCTGCGCGGTCTTCAGGCCCAGCGAGTTTACGTCATTGATGAACAGCAACAGCGCGGCGAGCTTCTGGCCGCCCGCGACGATGCCGAACTCGGCTGCCTGCTTGATGGCGTTGGTGGTGTCGCCGCCGGCGTTGGCGAGCCCGACTACTTTGGCTTTCGAGGCCTGCGCCTGCAGCAGGAACGAGGAGAAGTCCGAGGTATTGAGCGGGTGTCTTACCCCACCCAGCACCTTGCCGCCATTGGCGGTGACGACCGCGGAGGTGTCGCGCTCCAGCGCGTAACCGAAGGCGTAATCGGCTGTCAGGAAGAACCAGCTGTCGCCGCCGGCCTTGGTCAGCGCCTTGCCGGTGCCATTGGCGAGCATGTAGGTATCGTAGGTCACCGATAGCGTGTTCGGCGTGCAGGCCTTGCCGGTAATGTCGGCGCTGGCGCCACCCGAATTGATCAGGATCGAATTCTTGTCCTTCACCAGGTTGGAGACGGCGAGCGCGACGCTCGAAGTCGGCGTATCGAGGATCGCATCGACCTTGTCGACATCGATCCATTGCCGCGCCATGTTGACGCCGACATCCGGCTTGTTCTGGTGATCGCCGCTCAAGACGTCGATCTTCCAGCCCTTGGCAATGAGGCCGGAATCCTGCACCGCCATCTTCACCGCCACCACCGAATTGGGGCCGCCGATGTCGGCATACAGGCTCGACATGTCGTTGAGCACGGCGATCTTGGCGGTCTTGTCCTGCGCCAGCGCCGGCGTCAGCCCCAGTCCGGCGCATGCGATAAGCGCGGCGTAGCGCCACGCGCGTGTGGTCTTCATGGAAAATCCTCCAAATGTTGAATGCCGTGGTGGCTTTCTTCGGAGCTCACCCAGGGCCTTGATCGAACAGACGATCTGCGCTCCCCGATAGTCCTTCTGGCGTCGCCCGGCAATGCGTCAGATCAATGCTCAAACAAAACGGGAACGCCGGGTCCGGTTCGAACTCGATGGAATCAGCGCAGCGCGTCCGAGGTCAGCCTGAATTTCTGAATCCGCTTTCCGTTATCGACCTCGGCGGTATAGACGTTGCCTTTGGCATCCACTGCCATGGCGTGTATCCAGTGAAATTGCCCGGCGTTGCGGCCGCTGCGCCCGAAGCTGCCGACCACGGTGCCGTCCTCGCGCCTCAGCACCCGGATTTCGTTGTTCTCGCCATCGGCGCTCAACAGCCAGGTCTGCTTCGGATCCGGCCAGATCGCGATATCCCACACCGCGCCGTTGCCGAGCGTGTTCTTCTCGAAGAACCACTCCTTCACAAACGTGCCGTCCTTCCTGAACACCTGGATGCGGTTTTGGGTGCGGTCGCACACATAGACGAGGCCATCATTGGCGATCTTGACGCAATGCACGGGATTGCCGAACTGCTGCGGCGCCGGCGCCTTCGGATCGTAAGGCGGCAGCTTGGCGTCATCGGGGGTATGGCCATAAGCCCCCCAGTGCCGCTTGTAGGCGCCTGTGGTGGCGTCGAACACGATGACGCGGCGGTTGCCGTAGCCGTCGGCGACGTAGAGTTCGTTGGCTTCCTTGTCGATCGCGGTTTCCGCGGGCTTGCCGAGCTGCGTGGTGTCGTTGCTTCCCTTGCTCGGCGCGATCTTGCCGATCTGCATCACGAACTTGCCGTCGAGGGTGAATTTCAGCAGCGCGTTGTCGTTGTCGGCGTTGCCGCCGATCCAGACAAAACCTTTTTCGTCGACCTCGATGCCGTGCTCGCGCCCGACCCATTCATAGCCTTCGCCCGGTCCGCCCCAGGAGCGCAACAGATTGCCGTCGGTGTCGAATTCCAGCACCGGCGGCGCCGAAACGCAGCATTTCGAACGCGGCGGCGTCAGCGATGCGCCCTTCTCGTCTTCGGTCAGCGAGCGCGGCCGGTGAATGACCCAGATGTGCCCCTGCCAGTCGACCGTGATGCCGCCGACCTGGCCGAGGATCCAGTTGTTGGGCAGCGGCTTCGGCCAGGATGGCTCGACCGCGAAAGTCGGAATGTCGCCCGCATGCGCGGCGCGTGGCAGCGCCGAGGCGGCGGTCAATACGGCGGATGCGATGAGGATCGAAACGGTTCTGGAAAACCGCGCGGCGGCACGTGAGTGATGTCCGCGATTTTGCATCGGCGTCATGGCAGCCTCCCTTGATTTTTTGCGTGCGGGTTTTCCCGCTTGACGGTCAGTGAATAGCGCGAAAGTTCGGGAGTCAATCGGGCGCCGGCGGCCTGAAGCTGAGCAGACGGCGCGTCTTGTACTCGAACAGCTTGCCGGTCTCGGTCCAGTCAGCCGCGCACATCGGCACGATGAATTCGGCGGCCTGATCCGGCGTATCCAGCGTCAGCGGGTCTTCGCCGGGAAACACTGACGCGCGCATCCGGGTCCGGATCGGGCCGGGGTCGAACAGATTGACGCGGATCGGCGTGCTTGCTGTTTCCTGCGCCCAGGCCCGCGCCAGCGTCTCCAATGCGGCTTTCGAGGCCGCGTAGGGAGCAAGATAGGCGCTGGCGCTACTCGCGGCCGCCGAGGTGACGAACACCGCGCGCCCGGCGTCGGATTTCCTCAGGAGCGGCTCCATGCGACGGATCAGCTGGAAGTTGGCGGTGACATTGACCGCCATCACCTCGTTCCACGGCTTCAAGTCGATATGCCCGAGCGGCGAGGAGGGACCGGCGACCGCGGCATTGCCGACGAGAATGTCGAGCTTGCCGTGACGCTCGTGCAGGGCCGCTCCCAACCGGGCGATGCCGTCGAAATCGCTGAGGTTGAGCGGCACGAGGGTGGCGGCTCCGCCCGCCCCGCGGATCTCGTCGTCGAGTTCCTCCAGGCCGGCTTGCGTCCGCGCCACCGCCACGACATGCGCGCCGGCTTTCGCCAGCGCGAGCGCCGTGGCGTAGCCGATGCCGCGCGAAGCGCCGGTGACGAGAGCGATGCGGGCGGCGAGGGGAAGGGGCATTCAAGTAATTCTCTTCAACGTCGTCCCTGCGAAAGCAGGGGCCCATACGCCGGGAAAGCTGTGATGGGAGGAGGTAGTCGTGTCTATTTTTTCAAGCAACGAAGGCCGGTGGCTATGGGTCCCTGCTTTCGCAGGGACGACACACCATGGTTGCAGCTAGCTCGCTTCCGCCAGCAGCGACAATTGCCGCGGCTGCGGCTCGGCCTGCGCCATGTCGGTGAGCGGGGTGGGATAGTCGCCGGTAAAGCAGTGATCGGTGAATCGGGGATGGGCGGGATCGCGGCCGGGCTCGCCCATGGCGCGGTAGATGCCGTCGACCGAAAGGAACGCCAGCGTGTCGGCGCCGATCAACTGGCGCATCTCCTCGAGGTTATGAGTCGCCGCCAGCAGGCCGGCGCGATCGGGCGTATCGATGCCGTAATAATCGGGATGGGTGATCGGGGGCGAGGCGATGCGGAAATGCACCTCGCGCGCGCCGGCGTCGCGCATCATCTTCACGATCTTCTTGGAGGTGGTGCCGCGCACCAGTGAATCGTCGATCAGCACGATCCGCTTGCCCTCGATCGCCGCGCGGTTGGCGGAATGCTTCATGCGCACGCCGAGTTCGCGCACGCTTTGGGTCGGCTGAATGAAGGTGCGGCCGACATAGTGATTTCGGATGATGCCGAGTTCGAACGGCAGGCCGGATTCCCTGGAATAGCCGATCGCCGCCGGCACGCCGGAATCCGGCACCGGCACCACGACGTCGGCCTCGACATGGCTCTCGCGGGCAAGTTCGGCGCCCATGGCCTTGCGCACGTCGTAGACCGAGCGGCCGCCGACGATCGAATCCGGCCGCGAGAAGTAGATATATTCGAAGATGCAGGGCCGCGGCGGCATCGGCGGAAACGGCTTGTGGCTTTGCGCCCCGCGCTCGTCGAACACGATGACCTCGCCCGGGTTGACGTCGCGGACGTATTTCGCGCCGATGATGTCGAGCGCGCAGGTCTCCGACGCCAGAATCGGGCAGCCGTCGAGTTCACCCAGCACCAGCGGCCGGATGCCGAGCGGATCGCGGGCCCCGATCAGCTTCTTGTTGGTCAGCGACACCAGCGAATAGGCGCCTTCGATCGCGCGCAGCGCCTCGATGAAGCGGTCGATGAAGCGGTTGCGCCTCGACTGCGCCACCAGGTGCAGGATGACTTCGGTGTCGGTGGTGGACTGCATCATGGCGCCGTTGCGCACGAGCTCGCGGCGCAGGGTCAGCCCGTTGGTGAGATTGCCGTTGTGGCCGACCGCAAAGCCGCCGGCGTTGAGTTCGGC
Organism: uncultured Alphaproteobacteria bacterium; assembly: GCA_963801875.1. Classification (GTDB taxonomy): domain Bacteria; phylum Pseudomonadota; class Alphaproteobacteria; order Rhizobiales; family Xanthobacteraceae; genus Bradyrhizobium. The sequence continues at coordinate 273,774 of CAWDGT010000003.1, forward strand.
GAACAAAGGCTGCACGTTGCGCAGGATGGTCTCGCCGGTCGTGGAATAGCGCACATGGCCGATTGCCGAGGTGCCCGGCAACCGCTCGATCACCTCGCGGCGGGAAAAGGTGTCGCCGACGAGACCGAGCCGCCGCTCGCTGTGAAACCTGCTGCCGTCGAAGGAGACGATGCCTGCGGCCTCCTGGCCGCGATGCTGCAGGGCGTGAAGCCCGAGGGCGGTGATGGCCGCGGCCTCGGGGTGGCCGAAGATGCCGAACACGCCGCATTCCTCGCGCAGCGTATCGCCTTCGAGGTCGGAATCTTCCAGATCGATCGGGCCGAGATCTAGTTCGTATTGGGCGGCGTCATCGGAAGGGCTCTGTTTGCAGTCCATCGCGCCTCTCTTTTGGCCTGATCTCAACGTACCGCGGGTTTCTCGATCAGCTTCTTCAGGCCGTCGCGGGCCGGCTTGCTGTAGCCATCACCGGCGCCCGGCGCCGCCGGCTCGGTCTCAGTCTGCTCATCTTCCGGTTTAATTTTCTTGAATCTCTTCAAGATGGTGTTCTCGGGGTCGTCGGGCAAGAGCGACATTAACCAATCGCCGGTTCCCTGCAGCACCACCCGGGACTTCGCACCCGTGACCCAATCGGGCCGCTGCTTGTCCGGAACCAGCCAGATGAAGAATTGATAGGCTACCACTACGATCAGCAGACCCCTCGCCAGCCCGAACAGGAACCCGAGGGTGCGATCCAGCGCCCCAATCCGGGAATCCAGGATCATGTCGGAAATCCGCACCGTAACGATGGAGACCACGATCAGGGTGCCGACGAACACACCGGCCACCACGACCACGGCCGCGACGGTGTCGTTGTTGAAATAGGTCTTGGCGGTCGGCAGCAGCTTTCCGAAGGCATAGAGCGTGACCAGCGCCGCCGCGCCCCAGGCCGCGATCGACAGGATCTCGCGCATGAAGCCGCGTACCATCGCGAGCAGGCCGGAAACGAGCATCACGGCGAGCAGGACGAGATCAAGTATCGTTATCGGCATCGGCTAGTCAGGTCCGCATCAAGGTTCAAAACCGCGAATCGGCGTGTCGGTGCCGTCCTAGGTGAGGGGCATATCGCCGCTCCCGCAAGGCCGGAAATCCGCCAGCCGGCCTTACGCGCGGGTTGTATAGCGGCGCCGACGGGCAAGGTCACGTCCGGCTAGCCCTCCTGACGCCGGAATCTCGCAGGTGTGGCATTTTTCTCCATTTCCGCGCCCTCCCGGTTTCCTCTGGGCGCGCCGCGCGCGGCGATATCGGCGACCAGACCGGTCAATCCGCCAACGGTATTGAGGACAAGGCCGGCGTCGCCGCCGACCTCGCCGCGGGCCGATTCCGGGAGCACCGCGCGGCCGAAGCCGAGTTTCGCCGCTTCCTTCAGGCGCGCCGAGGTCTGCGCCACCGGCCGCACCGCGCCGGACAAGGAAATCTCGCCGAAATACACCGCGTCCGTCGGCAAGGGCGCATTGACCAGCGACGACACCAGCGCGGCGGCCGCCGCAAGGTCGGCCGCGGGTTCCTGGATGCGCAGGCCCCCCGCGACGTTCAAATAGACGTCATGGCCGGACAGTTTGACCCCGCAATGGGCCTCCAGCACCGCCAGCACCATCGACAGCCGGCTCGGATCCCAGCCCACCACCGCGCGGCGCGGCGTGCCGAGCGAGGTCGGCGCCACCAGCGCCTGCAGTTCCACCAGCACCGGGCGAGTGCCCTCGATCCCGGCGAAAACCGCCGTGCCCGGACTGCCGAGATCGCGTTCGGACAAAAACAGCTCGGAGGGATTGGAGACCTCGCGCAGGCCGAGACCCGTCATCTCGAACACGCCGATCTCATCGGTGGGCCCGAACCGGTTCTTCACCGCGCGCAGGATGCGGAATTGCTGCGAGCCTTCGCCCTCGAACGACAGCACCGCGTCCACCATGTGCTCGACCACGCGCGGTCCCGCGATCTGGCCGTCCTTTGTCACATGGCCGACCAGGATGATGGCGGCGCCGGATTTTTTGGCGAATCTGATCAGCGCCTGCGCCGAGGCGCGCACCTGCGTCACCGTGCCCGGCGCGGACTCCACTGTGTCGGTCCACATGGTCTGGATCGAATCGATCACGATCAGGCGCGGCACCGGGCCTTCGGACAAGGTGGAGACGATGTCCTCGACTGATGTTTCCGCCGCGAGCTGCACCGGCACGTCGCCAAGGCCGAGGCGCTCGGCGCGCAGCCGCACCTGCGCCACCGCCTCTTCGCCTGAAATGTAGACCGCGCGGTGGCCGGCCCGCGCCATCAGGGAGGTCGCCTGCGTCAGCAGCGTCGACTTGCCGATGCCGGGATCGCCGCCGACCAGCAGCACCGAACCTCGCACAAAACCGCCGCCGGTGACGCGATCGAGCTCGGCCATGCCGGAAGGCAGGCGGGGCGCCTCATGGCTCTTGCCGGTGAGCGTCTCCAGCGCGAACAGCCGGCCCTTGCGCTTTGAGCGGATCGAGACCGGCATCGTGGTGGCGCCGGCCTCCTCGACCAGCGTGTTCCATTCGCCGCAGGATTCGCACTTGCCCTGCCAGCGGTTAAACGCCGCGCCGCAGTTCTGGCAGACGAAGGAGAGGGCGGATTTGGCCATGGAGAAGCTAAATCAGTTTTGTTGTCGTTCCTATTTTGTTCTATAGCTGATTAAAGATTGGTTTGCGACAGAAAACTGAGCGCGCGGCAAACCTTAGCAATCCTCGTCGTTGCCTTCGGGATATTCGGTCAAAGTGCCGTTTGGAACGGTCGCGGCGGCTTGGTTTCCGCCCATGAAATATTGGAATCGAGAGCACCAGTGGTGATCGAAGGCGTCCCAATAATCAATCGTTCCGAGAACATAGACGGCGGCGCTTCCGACCTTGATCTGATTCAGTTGAGCGAGATTGAGCGTACTGCCCATGTGGCCGACGACCATGTACAGCGTTCCAGGTCCCAAGGTGAATCGGACTTCTGGTGCAATCGGTTCTGGGGGCAAGTTTTTGGGGAGCGGGAAAGTGCCAGCCGTAATAAGTGTTTTGATGCGGACTTTGTAAGCCGGGGTTTGGCCAGAATTTTTAAATTCGAGAGTGGCCTTGATTGGTTTTTCGACTCCGAAGTCATCAATTTGGCCGCGCGACGTTGGCAGAACATAAGCACGCAACTGACGTTCGGAGGAATGTCTGGCGTCTTGAACGAGCCCGCGGGTTTCCCAGACCAAGCCGCCGGTAGCTACAAACAACAGCAGCGTTACGACAGTGAGCGGTTCATTAAATCCTCGGAGCCACCGTCGAAATGGGCTGGGTGGCTTGTGTCCTTTGCTTGCCTCGTCTGCCTGATTATTGCGATCGGTTATAATTGGAGGGGGTATGCGGGCGTTTTCTGGCTCGCTGCATTCATTTTGGGGCTTGTTGCCATTCACCTGTTAAAGCCCCTTGGTTAAATCTCCTCCAAGGCTACCCCTTCCAATTCCATCGCCGCAAGACACGCCAGAAAAAACGTGGCCGAAAAAGTCCCGCGTTTCTGGTTGTTGGTAATGCGGTCTCGGCTTTGAAGCCGTGTTTCGAGCCTTTTGGCCGAGTCGGCAAAAGTGACTTCGGCGTCCCGGAGTCAACCTAATCGGGAACGAATGGCTATTCGGTGACCGACGTGGTTAAGCGCCACCGCGCCGGATTGGTGCGCTGCACGCCCTTGCCCGTGTGATTCCGTAGACTGGCCAAGATTGAACGGTCAGGTCCGCGATGGGCTCTTTGTCCGAGCAACGCCTACCGGGCGGTTTACACGGTGCGCTACGCCGACGCAGTCTACGTGCTTCACGCGTTCCAGAAGAAATCAAAGAAGGGCATCGCGACGCCCAAGGCAGAAATCGACCTGGTCGAAAAACGCCTGAAAGATCTGATCAAGGAAAAGGAAGGACAGCGATGACAAAGACACCTGCGGCCAAGAACCCGACGCGAAACGTGTGGCTGCAGCTCGGATTCCCCGATGCCGAAGAGCATTTTCTGAAAGCTGAGCTGGTCCTTCGGCTGGACAAAGAAATCGCGTCTCTCGGATTGACGCAACGTGCCGCCGCACGGCGGATTGGAACCACTCAGCCCGAATTGTCGAAAATCCTGCGAGGAAAATTCACCGAAGTTTCCCTCGAACGATTGATGCGCTTTCTGACCGCGCTCGGTTGTCATATCGAGATCAAAATTGGGGCCGGGCACGAAAACAAGGCCGGCGACGTCACAATCAAAGATGTCCGACGCACGGCCGCGTGAAGCGGAGCTGGGTTCCGCGCGTCGAGCCGATCGACACGCGCTTGCCGTTGGCTACATCCGCGCTACGCCGATTGCGCGTAAAACGAAATTTATCGAGGCGGATCAGGCTGATTTGGGCTGTCCAGCCCTGTTCGCAAAAATATTTCTGTTTTTCCGAAATCCCAAATCAGTCTATATCCCCGCCGTTCCGTCCCGACAGAGGGGCGTTGCGCACGTCATCAACGTGGGGCGGAATGCGGTGGACGCTGATGGTGCCTCTGACGATGGCGCCTGAGGCGGACGGCGAAGCCGTGTGGTCCTGACGCCCCGACGCTGGCGTCAAGTTCGCGCTAGGGAGCGCTGAGGACGGTGGCAAGAAAGCCCGGTCGCCGAGGAGAGCGCGGAGGAAACCGTTAAAACCATTGCGCGGGGAATGCCGGGTGATTCCGGTGTGACCTGACCAGCGCGTGTGCGTTCTACCACTATCTCTGCACACGCGGTTATCGGGCGCATCGGGCGCCCGGCATTCCCTGCGCCCTCTGATGGGAGAGAGCGGGAATTTCAAAGCAAAACTCGCGCGAAATCCGCGGCGAGATCGCGCTGTTGTGTTTGCAGAGGACGCTGCTGCCTTACCTCGCCCCGCTTGCGGGGAGAGGTCGGAGACGAAGCGATAGCGAAGTCTCCGGGTGAGGGGGACTATCCGCGAGTCCGAGCGTGTCGAGAGTCCCCCTCACCCGCTCGCAAGATGCTCGCGACCTCTCCCCGCAAGCGGGGCGAGGTAAGAGCAACGGCGCTGTTTGAAATTCGAATCCGAAGAATCGGAGCTCACTACCATTGCCGAGAAACCGATGTTCGCATGCTACTTCAGCATCACCCACACCGGCGCATGGTCGCTGGCGCCTTCCTCGCCTCGCACCTTGCGGTCGACGCCGGCTTCTATCAAACGCGGCGCGAGGGCCGGACTCAGCAGGAGGTGATCGAGCCGCAAGCCGGCGTCGCGCGGCCAGCGGTTTCGCTTGTAGTCCCAGAAGGTGAACATCGGCTTTTGGGGATGCAGCGTCCGGATCGCGTCGCACCAGCCTTGCGCCACCAGCGATTTGAACGCGGCGCGGCTCTTCGGCTGGATCAGCGCGTCCTTGTCCCACGACTTTGTCGGATAAATATCCAGCCCGGTGGGCGCGACGTTGTAGTCGCCCGCCAGCACCACCGGAAAATCCTGTTTCAGGAATTTCGCGGCGTGCGATTTGAGCCGCCTGAACCATTCGAGCTTGTAGTCGAATTTCGGTCCGGGCTGCGGATTGCCGTTGGGCAGGTAGATGCTCGACACGATGATGCCGTTGACGGCGGCTTCGATGTAACGCGCCTCGCGGTCGTCGCGGTCGCCGGGCAGGGCGTTTCTGATCAACACCGGGTCGGAGTTGCGCGCCAGGATGGCGACGCCGTTCCAGGTCTTTTGCCCGCGCCAGACCGCGCCATAGCCGGCCTTGCCGATCGCGGTGGCCGGAAAATCATCGTCGGCCGATTTCAGCTCCTGCAGCGAAACGATGTCGGGTTTTGCCTGATGCAGCCATCGCAGCAGGTTGGGCAGCCGGCGGTTGATATTGTTGATGTTGAAGGTTGCGATTTTCATGCCCGACTAAGGACGTCAGGTCGATGCCGTGGAGGCGGGCGCAACCATGACCGCGCCGCCCTTGTAGATCCGCGCATAGCGCGGACCGAGACTGGTCAGCACTTCATAGCCGATGGTGCCGAAATGGTGCGCGAGTTCGTCCACCGTGATGCCCTCGCCGATCAGCGTTGCCATGTGGCCGCGCCGCGCCGCGTTGGGCGGCAGGTCGGTGACGTCGACGGCCATCAGGTCCATCGAAACGCGGCCCGCCACCGGGCAGCGCTTGCCCGCGACCACCACCTCGGCCCCGCGGGTGCCGTCGTTGCTGCCGCCGGCGCGAAAATAGCCGTCGGCATAGCCGGCGGAGACGATCGCCAGTCTGGTCGGCCGCCGCGCGGTCCAGGTCCCGCCATAGCCGACGCTTTCGCCCTTCTCGACATTGCGGATCTGCAAGATGCGGGCCTTCAGGTCAACGACCGGCTGCATCGGATTGTCAGCCTCCGGCGTCGGATTGACGCCGTACAGCGCAGCCCCCGGCCGCACCAGGTCGAACAGGAAATGAGGACCAAGGAAAATGCCGGAGGAATTCGACAGCGATGCCGGCACGCCGGAAAACAGGCTCGCGATCTCGCGGAACGTCGCGAGCTGCCTGGCATTGAGCGGATGATTGAGCGTCTCGGCGCAGGCGAGGTGGCTCATCACAAGCGTGATGCCGTGATCGCCGGCGGTGATCCTGGGGATGATGCCTTGCGCCTCGGTCAACGTGAGGCCGAGCCGGTTCATGCCGGTGTCGATATGGATGGCGGCGCCGCCGGCCCAGCCCGAGTGGCGGCAGAACACGTCCCATTCGGCGAGCTCGTAGAGGTCGCCGATCACGGGCCTGGCGTCGATCCCAGCGAAGGCCTCGCCGGTATTCTGGAAGAAGCCGTCGAGCACATAGATCGAAGCCTCCGGCACCGCGGCGCGCGCGGCGCGCGCCTCATCCAGCGTGGCGACGAAAAACGTCTTGCAGCCGGCGCCGGAGAGCGCGCGGGCGACCGGATCGACCCCGCAGCCATAGGCGTCGGCCTTGATCACGCCGGCACATTCCGCCGGCACGGCGGTCTTCTCCAGCTTGCGCCAGTTCGCGACGATGGCGTCGAGGTCGACGGTGAGCACACCGGCGGCCGGCGCCAGCGCGGCCGCCCGGTTCGCTTCAGCCGAGAGCACGCTGCCGCCAGCAATCGACTTGGGATCAATCGACTTGGGATCGGAGACGATGTTCATGCCGCAGTTTACGCGGAGCCCCGCTGCCGTTCAACCGTGCAGGCCGTGTCAGTAGGTTCGTTCCGGCAGGTGGCTGTCGACGGTCAGATCGCTGAACCGTGTGAACTGGCCCTCAAACTGCAATTCGACCGTGCCGGTGGGGCCGTGACGCTGCTTGCCGATGATGATTTCGGCCTTGCCATGCACCAGCGACATGTCGAGCTGCCATTTTTCGTATTCCGGCGTTCCCACCCGCGGTTCCTTGTTCGCGAGGTAGTATTCCTCGCGGAACACGAAGATCACCACGTCGGCGTCCTGTTCGATCGAGCCAGATTCGCGCAAGTCGGACAGTTGCGGGCGCTTGTCGTCGCGGCTTTCCACCTGGCGCGACAATTGCGACAGCGCGATGATGGGAACGTTCAGTTCCTTGGCGAGCGCCTTCAGGCTGGTGGTAATTTCCGTGACTTCCTGCACGCGGTTGTCGTTACCTCGCTTGCCCGAACCCTGCAGCAGCTGGATGTAGTCAACCACGAGGAGGTCGAGACCCTTCTGACGCTTCAGGCGGCGCGCCCGCGCGGTGAGCTGCGAAATCGAAAGACCGCCGGTTTCGTCGACGTAAAGCGGCAGCGACTGCAATTCGATGGAGTAGTCGCGGATTTTCTCGAAGTCGGTTTCGCTGATGCCGCCGCGGCGGATCGTGCTCGACGCGATGCTGGTCTGCTCGGCGAGAATACGCGTGGCAAGCTGCTCGGCGGACATTTCGCAGGAGAAGAAGCCGACGATGCCGCCATTGACGGATTTCATGGTGCCGTCGGCCTGAACCTCGGCGCGATGGGCTTTGGCCACGTTGTAGGCGATGTTGGTGGCGAGCGCGGTCTTGCCCATGCCCGGGCGCCCGGCGACGATGACGAGATCGGACGGCTGCAGGCCGCCCATCTTGATGTCGAGGTCGCGCAGGCCGGTCGCAATGCCCGACAACTTGCCGTCGCGCTGGAACGCTCTGGCCGCCATATCGACGGCGACGGTGAGCGCCTGCGCGAAGCGCTGGAATCCGCCGTCGTAGCGGCCGGACTCCGCCAGTTCGTACAGCCGGCGCTCGGCGTCCTCGATCTGCGCCCGCGGCGCAAAATCCACCGGCGCGTCGAAGGCGACATTGACCATGTCCTCGCCGATCCGGATCAGATCGCGGCGCAGCGCCAGTTCGTAGATCGTGCGCCCGTAGTCATGGGCGTTGATGATGGTGGTCGCTTCGGCGGCGAGGCGGGCGAGGTATTGGCCAACCGTCATGCCGCCGATATCGGTTTCCGCCGGCACGAAGGTCTTCAGCGTGACCGGGGTTGCGATCTTGCCCATCCTGATCAGGCTGCCCGCAGTCTCGTAGATCGTCTGATGGATAGGCTCGAAGAAGTGTCTCGGCTCCAGAAAATCCGACACCCGGTAGAAGGCGTCGTTATTGACCAGAATGGCGCCGAGGAGGGCCTGTTCCGCCTCGATATTGTGCGGCGCGCTCCGATAGGCCGGAGTTCCCACATCGGGGGCGAGCTTCAGGACGTTCGAATCAGTTGAGGCCATGATTTGGAATATGCTTCGGATTTGGTCGATATTGGGTTTTCCGGGCTGGGCGGCGATAAAGCGCCTGTCCCGGGGACAGCGGAAGCGCCATCATGCCTTATGCCCGATTCACACAATGCACGCGGGGATTCCCGTCGATGTGGCGGATTGGCGCTTGACGGGTTTCCGGGGGCCGTCCGGCCGCCGCCATCCCGGCTAAAAGACTGCAAGAGTCGGGGCGCGCGGCCTGAACCTTAATCCCGGCTGGGCACACTCATCCCAAGGCGGGGAGCTTCCCGAGCCGCGATCTCAGGCCTCAATCAGATCAGAATGAGATAGATCAGCGCGATCAGGGCAGCTCCGACGCCGGCCGCGATCAGGGCGTAGTCGATGCCGATGTCGGCCTTCGGATCGAACGACGGCTGGTAGGTTTTCTGGGCCATTTTGGAGGTTTATGCCAGGCCGGGCAGACCCTTAGTGAAACAGATCACATCTGACGCATTTTCTTTACGGCATGGTGATCGGGAACGGATTGAATATTTCCGGATTGGTAACGGCAGGGTTTGGTGGATGCCGGTTTAGGCAAGGGCGAACGATGGGCCAACAGCTTCAGACATGGCGATCGGGAGAGGGCGAAAGAATGTGGCTGTCGCTGCTGGTCGACACCATGGAAAACGTCTCTCGTCCGGAATTCCGCAGCCTGCCCTGCGAGCCATCCGTCCTGGTTGCGCTGCGCGCCCAGCTTGCGCGCCCGGTATCGCCATATCCTTATTTCGGCTCGGATTTCAGGCTGCGAAACTAGGGCCTTTTTCGGTTCCGATTCACCCGAAAACGCGATCGGCCTATTCGCCGGCAATCTGCAGTCGCGGCCGCTGGCCGCGCTCGATCCCGCGCAGTCTCGCTTCCTCGCGTCCGATGTAATCGCGCGTCATCGGCACCACGCCCTGGCGTTTGGTGAGCTGGATCTGGAAATTCATCATGTCCTGCTTGCGGAACGACATCTCCGAGCAGGCCAGGTAGAATTCCCACATCCGCGCGAAGCGTTCGTCATAGAGCTGCACCGCCTCCTCCCGCCGCGCCATGAAACGCTCGCGCCAGGCTTTGAGGGTTTCCGCGTAATGCAGCCGCAGAATTTCGATGTCGCACACCAGAAGCCCTGCGCGCTCGATCGCGGGGATCACTTCGGAAAGCGCCGGAATGTAGCCGCCCGGGAATATGTATTTCGCAATCCAGGGATTGGTGGCGTCCGGTCCCTCCGAACGGCCGATCGAGTGCAGCATCATCACGCCGTCGTCGGCGAGAAGCTCGGCGCAGCGCCTGAAATAGGTTTCGTAGAAGTCGACGCCGACATGTTCGAACATGCCGACCGACACGATACGGTCGAACTGTCCGGTAATGTCGCGATAGTCCTCGAGGAAAAATCTCGCCGACTGCGCCAGATTTTTCTCGGCGGCGAGGGCATTCGACACCTGAAACTGTTCGGTCGATAGCGTGACGCCGGTGACGTTGGCGCCGGCCATCTCGGCCAGATACAGGCTAAGCCCTCCCCAGCCGGAGCCGATGTCGAGCACCCGATCGCCGCGTCCGATCAACAGCTTCGCTGCGAGATGGCGCTTCTTGGCGAGCTGGGCATCGTCAAGCGTTGCGTCCGAGGTTTCGAAATAGGCGCAGCTGTATTGCTTGTCGGCATCGAGGAAGAGCGAATATAACCGGCCGTCGAGATCGTAATGGCGCGCGACATTGTCTTTCGAACGGTCGCGCGGATTGAACTGTCTGATATGCCTGACCAGATAGCGCAGCCACCACTGCAGCTTGGCATTGCGTGGCAATATTTCCGGCTGGCCCATCAGGATCGCCAGCACATCCGCAATCGAGCCATTCTCGACGACGAACGTCCCTTCCATGTAAACTTCGCCGAGCGCAAGTTCGGGGTTGAGCAGAACCCTGCGTTCAGCATCGGTGGTCAGGAATCGGACGGCTACGGGCTCGCCGGTACCGTCGCCGCAGCTGAATTTTGCCCCGCTCGCTGTCGTAAATGTCATCGCGCCGCGGCGAATGAATTGCTGCAGGAAATAGCGCAACAAACGGTCCATCGAAACCACCGAACTGGGCGATCCGCAGAAGCTAATCTACCGGCTGTCACACTCGACGCAGAGGGGACAGATTAGTTCCCACGTGCTCGCGCTGATCATAGGGTGGATGGAACCTGCGCGCTAGTGCGTTGTACACAAAGCGGATATTCCAGAATATTGCGTTCACGCAGTTGCGTCATAAGTGCGCTTCCATTCGCGGGATAATCGGCTAAAAGGTGACCGCTTCCAGCGCCCGTTTTGGGGGGACGCCGGAAGCGATATCCGCATCGGGAGAGTCTGGAATGTTGGGCCGAGCGCTCAGTCTAGCGACGGTGACGCTTCTGATCGGCTGTTTCGCTGCGGACCCGGCGCAGGCGCAAAATCTTGAGGCCGGCAAGAGCCCCTCCCAGATTTTCGCGGGTACTTGCACCGCCTGCCATAAGGGCCCGCGGGGTCTGTTGAGGACCGTGCCGGCCGGTTCCCTCCAGGGCTTTCTGCGACAGCACTACACCACCAGTCCCGAGATGGCCTCGCTGCTGGCCGGCTTCCTGGTCTCCAACGGGGCCGCCGATACCCGCTTTGTCGGGGGCCAGCCCAAGCCGGCCAGGGATGAAAAATCGGAAGCCAGGCCCGGCGGCGCGCCCGAGCAGCTCGACCGGTTTGGCCGCAGGCTGCGTCCCGCCGCGCCGCCGCAGGACGCAGCCAAGCCCGAGGCTGGGCCGCGAGAGGCCGGAAAGCCGGATGCCGATGGACTTCACGGCCGCAATGCCAGGCGCTCGGCGCGGCCGGGAGAGGCGCTCCCCGTGGAAGGTCAGGGTCCAGCCCAGGCAGCGAGCGAGCGCGGCCCCGATGGCCGCAAATTGTCCGCCAAGCAAAGGCTGAGCAAGCAGGGCAAGCCGGGTAGCGAAGAGCCGCCCAAGACCGAGGCCGTCAAGACCGACGCTGGCAACGAAGAGCCTGCAAAAAGTGAGACAGGGAAAGAGGATACACCCAAGAGTGAAACCGCCAAGGTCGAGGGTCCCAAACCCGAGGGCTCGACGCGGTCGGGTGAGGGTAATGCCGAATCCGCCAAGATCGAGGCTCCAAAAGAGACGGGCGGCAGCCAGCCCCCCGCGCTGCAGGCCGACCCGGTCCCCCCCGTCACCCCCGCGCCGCCGGTCTCCGCGACCGTTTCCGGCGAGATGCCAGAGTCTGCGGCTTCCGGGCTGTCCACGGCGTCGCCGACGCAGCCCGCGCCCCCGGCGGTGACGGCCTCTGTACCGCCCCCGGTAGCTCCCGCGGGACCGCCCGCACCGCCAATCTCGCAATAGCGCGTCGAGCAAACCTCATTTCTGCCTGCAGGTCCGCACTGGCCTGCCATGCGCTGGCAAAAGGTGCTGGCAACAATCCCAAGCCCGGCCTGATGGGCCGGGCTTGAGCTGGTTCGGCTCGATCCAAACGAAAGGCCTGCGTTACTTTTCCGCAGCCGCTTCCCGCTGCGGCTCCACGACGTCGGGGCGGGCTTCGGGATCGAAGAATTCGCCGGCGGCGGCAATCGCTTCGGCGGCCGCGTCCTGATCTTCCTGACGGGTTGAGATGTCCTCGCCGCGATTGATACGTTCGGCCTCATCGGCGCTGCGCGCGACCGTCACCGTGACGCCGACCTCGACTTCCGGATGCACGGCGATGGCGATGGTGTGCTTGCCGATGGTCTTGATCGGCGCGTCCAACATGACCTGGCTGCGGCTAATGGTGACCTTATCGGCCTCAAACGACGCGATGATGTCGCGAACCGTCACCGACCCGAACAACTGACCGGATTCGGAGGCCTGGCGCAGCACGACGACGTTGCGGCCGTCGATCTTCTCCGCAACCTTGGTTGCTTCGCCCTTGGCCTTGAGGTTACGGGCCTCCAGATCGGCCTTCATGCCCTCGAACTTCGCGCGATTATCTGCGGTGGCGCGCAGCGCCTTGCCGCGCTTCAACAGAAAATTGCGGGCAAATCCGTCCCTGACGCGGACCACCTCGCCCATGTGGCCGAGTTTGGCGACGCGTTCCAGCAAGATGACTTCCATATTCGTTCTCCTTGGTAATTAGGTTTGAGGCATGGGCTGACGATGAGAGCTCAGGAGGCGGGGAGTGGCGGCGGCCTCCCCTGCAGGTAGCGCTGGCGAAGACCGAAAACAGCGTCGGCAAGCCCGAGAGCCACCATCGCCAGAGCAGGCCAGCCGAACACCGTTACGATGAGGTACGTGCAGCCGAGCCAGAGCGCGCGGCTTCTCAGCGCCAGCGTCAATGTATGCAGCACCGCGAAGCCGATCAGCGCGTAAGCCATCATCAGGGCCGCGGTGGCGATCTGCGCCAGCATCGCAAGCAGGCCGCCGGTAAAGCAGAACGCGATCGCCGCGCACAATGCCGCCAGCGTCATCGCCGGCAGTGACGCGCTCTTGAGATCGGGCCAGGGGCGGTGCAGCCGTCCCGAGGTCGCCGTAATCCTTGCGGCGAGCCAGAGGTTGAGCGTCAGCGTCATCATGGCGACGAGCGCGGCGGCGGCCGGCGCGATCGTCACGAGCGCATCGACCCATTGTTCGGTCTCGCCGGCCGACGCCGCGCGCGCGCCGATGATCCGCAGCAAGCCCCGCCGCAGCGCGCCGATAATGGTGGCGGCGTCAGCGCCAAGCGTGAGCAGGGCGGCCATCGTGGTCAGTGCGGCAAAGCCTGATATCCAGAGCAGGATGCGGCCGACCGGATACCATTCCAGACCAGCCGCAACCGCCGAGGCACCATTGCCAGACGAGACGCCGTTGATCATCGGCCGCCCGAGAAGGGCGAGATGCCCGAGCCACCAGGCCGGCAGTGCGACCGTGAGGGCAAAGGCGATGCAATAGGGAAGGCCGAAGATCGCGCCGAGACCGCTGGCAGCCGCGATGCCGCCGATGGTGGCGCTGAGCGGGCCCCAGCCGAGCGCCGCCACCATCAAGGGGAGCGGCGCCAGATAGAACAGCAATAGCGAGATCAGCGCGCCCGAGACGATCGAGGCGAACATCAGGGCCGACGCACAGCCGGCCGCAAGGGCAATGAGCAGAGTAGCGATCATCAGCTGTCCCGCTCCTTTCGAGCGGTTAGAGGTTCTGTTGGAACCCCAACCATCGGCGACCGGACGACTCGGAAGCCTTATGAAGATTTCTCGAACCGTGGCGAGAACGCCGCGGCCCGAGGCTGTCTTTAACGAATAACGTAGGGCAGCAGACCGAGGAAACGCGAGCGCTTGATGGCGCGCGCGAGCTCACGCTGCTTCTTGGCGGAGACGGCGGTGATGCGGCTCGGCACGATCTTGCCGCGCTCGGAGACGTAACGCATCAACAGCTTGGAATCCTTGTAGTCGATTTTCGGCGCATTCGGACCCGTGAACGGGCAGGTCTTGCGGCGGCGGAAAAACGGACGGCGTGCACCAGCTTCAGCCATGATTCCTACTCCTCAATCGCTGCGTCGTCGTCGCGCGGACGGCGCGGACCACGGTCGCCGCGGTAACCACCGCCGTCGCGATCGCCACGGAAGCCGCCATCACGGTCGCCACGGAAACCGCCGCCACGGTCGTCACGGTCGCGGTCGCGATCCGCTTTCCGCATCATCGCCGAGGGGCCTTCCTCGTGCTCTTCGACGCGAACGGTGAGATAGCGGATCACGTCTTCGCTGATCCGCTCCTGCCGCTCGACCTCGGCGACGGCGGTCGAAGGGCCGTCGATGTTAAGCAGCACGAAATGGGCCTTGCGATTCTTGTTCATCCGGTAGGTGAGGGAACGTACGCCCCAGTTTTCCATCTTGACGACCTTGCCGCCGAGACCCTCGACGATGCCGGTCATCTGGGTGGTCAGTTCTTCGACCTGCTGGGTGCTCGCATCCTGACGAGCGAGAAAAACATGCTCATAAAGAGGCATGGGTGTCCTTTCCTAGTGTTGGCGCGGTTCCCGGCGGCAAGCCCTTCGAGACCTCTGGAAAGGACTCGGATTAGCTCAGAAGGCGGAAGCACGGGACGACGGACCGACTGGCCCTGCCACATCAACATCGCCTGAAAGGTGAAATTGCTGAGACCGTCCGTTCAGCTCCCGGCCGGGATCCACGGATGGCGCGGGTTATACGGATTTTGATTGGAATGGCAAGAAAAAGCGACGCAATTGACGCACCGCGCCGCAGGCCCGGGAACCGCAGGACGGCTTGACACAACAGTCTTCCGCAGTGTCTTTCGGCCCGACTTTAGACATTTCCAGACGCCAAAGGCATTCCAGGGGTATTTTAGGGGTATTGATGACGGCAGCATTCACTTTTCCGGGGCAAGGTTCCCAGGCGGTCGGCATGGGCAAGACCCTTGCGGAGGCTTTTCCGGTCGCGCGCGCGGTTTTCGACGAGGTCGATGCGGCGCTCGGGGAGAAGCTCACCGGCATTATCTGGGACGGCCCGGCCGAGACCCTGCAGCTCACCGAGAATGCCCAGCCGGCGTTGATGGCCGTCTCGCTGGCGACCCTGCGCGTGCTGGAGACCGAGGCCGGTTTCTCGGTAGCCCGGGACGCCGCGTTCGTTGCCGGACATTCGCTTGGCGAATATTCCGCGCTCGCCGCCGCCGGCAGTCTCAGCATCTCCGACACCGCGCGCCTGTTGCGCGCCCGTGGCCTTGCCATGCAGAAGGCGGTGCCGGTGGGCGTCGGCGCGATGGCCGCTTTGCTCGGTCTCGATTACGATACCGCGGTGGCTGTGGCCGATGAGGCCGCGCAGGGTCAGGTCTGCCAGGCCGCCAATGACAATGGCGGCGGGCAGGTTGTGGTTTCCGGCGACAAGGCCGCGGTCGAGCGCGCGCTCGAGATCGCCAAGGCCAGGGGCGCCCGGCGCGCCATGCTGCTGCCGGTGTCGGCGCCGTTCCATTGCCGGCTGATGCAGCCCGCGGCCGACGTGATGGCGAAAGCGCTTGCCGGTGTCACCATCAGAGCGCCAGTTTCGCCCTTGGTGTCGAATGTGCTGGCCGCGCCGATCACCGATCCGGACGAAATCCGGCGACGGCTGATCGAGCAGGTCACGGGAACCGTGCGCTGGCGCGAATCGGTGGCTTACATGGCGAGCCACGGTGTCGTCAGGTTTTTCGAAATCGGCGCCGGCAAAGTGCTAAGCGGACTGGTCAAGCGCATCGCCGAGGGCGCCGTCGGCATTTCGGTCGGCGGCCCGAATGACATCGCATCGGCGAAAGACGCGCTCGCCACCGCGCGATCGGCCTGAGCGAGGGGGACATGATGTTCGATCTGACTGGCAGAACGGCGCTCGTCACCGGCGCGACCGGCGGCATCGGTAGCGCAATCGCTCAAGCACTGCATGCCCAGGGCGCGACGGTGGCAATATCCGGGACGCGGCGCGAGGTGCTGGACGCGCTCGCCGGCAAGCTCGGCGAGCGGGTTCACGTGCTGCCTTGCAATCTTTCCGACGCCGCCGAGGTAGAGGCGCTGGTACCGGCGGCAGAGCAGGCCATGGGCCATGTCGATATTCTCGTCGCCAATGCCGGCATCACCCGGGACAATTTGTTCGTGCAATTGCGCGATGAAGACTGGGACGAGGTCATCAAGGTCAACCTGACCGCGACTTTCCGTCTCGCGCGGGCCGCGACGAAGCTGATGATGCGCAAACGTTTCGGCCGCATCATTGCGATCACCTCGATCGTTGGCGTCACCGGCAATCCGGGCCAGGGCAATTACACCGCCTCGAAGGCCGGACTGATCGGCATGATCAAGACGCTGGGCGGGGAATACGCCAAGCGCAACGTCACCGCCAACTGCATCGCCCCGGGATTCATCAAGACGCCGATGACGGATGCGCTGAACGACAAGCAGCGCGAAACCATCCTTTCGAAGGTTCCTGCAGCGCGACTGGGAACGCCCGAAGAAATCGCCGCGGCGGTGGTGTATCTCGCCTCGAACGAAGCGGCCTATGTCACCGGGCAGACGATTCACGTCAATGGTGGAATGGCCATGTTTTGAGCCGGTTACCCGTCGCGACGGCGGGCACGAAAGGCCGTTTCCGAAGGCCGATTGAGGCTTATAGTCAAGGCTTGGGAAGTATGATAACCGAACCACCAAAGGATGGGCAAAGAACGCCTTGCAGGATTTTGAAACCCTGTATATTGGCGGTGCGGAGCCTGCGTCGTTCGCCGGGCCTTTGTCGGTCATGACAAGGCCAAATCAAGACTATGCGCGATTGCGAAGGAAAGTTTAATGACCAGGATGGCTCGTATCGTCTTGGGGACGGGTCTAGTGGGAACAAGCACGGGGTTGAACGATGAGTGAGATTGGCGAGCGAGTGAAGAAGATCGTGGTCGAACACCTTGGTGTTGAACCCGAAAAAGTGGTCGACAACGCGAGCTTCATTGACGACCTCGGCGCCGACAGCCTCGATACCGTCGAGCTCGTGATGGCGTTTGAAGAAGAATTCGGTTGCGAGATTCCCGACGATGCCGCGGAGACGATTTTGACCGTGGGCGACGCCACAAAATTTCTCGAAAAAAACGCAAAAAGCTGACGCCCCGCGCGGTGCATGACGAAGCCGGACGGGCCGTGGTCGCGCGGTCCACCGGTTTCTTGTTGTGGGCTGCGAATTCTGGGCTGGAGTGCTGGACATGAGGCGGGTTGTCGTCACGGGCCTCGGCATGGTGTCGCCCCTCGGCTGTGGCGTCGAACCGACCTGGAAGCGCATCCTCAACAGCGAGAGCGGGGCCAAAAAGATCGATACCTTCGATGTCTCCGATCTGACCAGCCGGATCGCCTGCGTGGTTCCGCGCGGCGATGGCAGCAACGGCACCTTCAACCCCGACCAGTGGATGGAGCCGAAGGATCAGCGCAAGGTCGACGATTTCATCATTTTCGCGATGTGCGCGGCGCGCCAGGCGCTCGACGACGCCAATTGGCACCCTGCCACGGAGCAGGACCGTTGTGCCACCGGCACAATGATCGGCTCCGGGATCGGCGGCCTGTCCGGCATCGCCGATACGGCGCTGCTGCTCAAGGAGCGCGGCCCGCGCAAGGTATCGCCATTCTTCATTCCCGGGCGCCTGATCAACCTTGCGTCGGGCTATGTCTCGATCGAGCACGGGCTCAAGGGCCCCAACCATGCCGTGGTGACGGCGTGTTCGACCGGCGCGCATGCGATCGGCGATGCCAGCCGGCTGATCGCGCTCGGCGACGCCGATGTCATGGTGGCGGGCGGGACGGAATCCCCAATTTGCCGGCTGTCAATGGCGGGATTTTGCGCGTCGCGTGCGCTGTCTACCGGCTTCAATGAAACTCCGGAAAAGGCCTCGCGTCCCTACGACAAAAATCGCGACGGTTTCGTGATGGGGGAAGGCGCAGGCATCCTGGTACTTGAGGAATTCGAGCACGCGAAAACGCGCGGCGCGAGGATCTACGCGGAGGTGACCGGCTACGGGTTATCGGGCGACGCCTATCATATCACCTCTCCCTCGCCCGACGGCGATGGCGCATTCCGCAGCATGAGCGCCGCCATGAAACGTGCCGGGCTCAGCGCTTCCGATTTCGACTACATCAATGCCCACGGAACCTCGACACAGGTCGGCGACGAAATCGAGCTCGGTGCGGTCGAGCGGTTGCTGGGCAACGCGGCTTCCAGGGTATCGATGTCGTCAACCAAATCGTCAACCGGGCATCTGCTGGGCGCCGCGGGAGCGGTCGAGACGATCTTCAGCATCCTGGCGATTCGCGATAACATCGCCCCGCCGACGATCAATCTCGAACACCCATCGGTGGAAACGGCGATCGATCTCGTGCCGCTGGTGCCGCGTAAACGCGAGATCAATGTCGCGCTGTCGAATTCGTTCGGTTTCGGAGGCACCAATGCTTCCGTGATCGTGCAGCGCGTGACCAGCTGACGCGTCATTTATGAAGAGTCCACTGTTTCGCCGTATTCGATGATAAATCCTAGATATGGGCGTAGACTACAGGCCGCTCGCGGCGGCTTCGCGAGCCACCATTGAACCGACGGGATTCAGGTTGCATCGATGAGTGAGAGGCCGCCCATTTCGCCACGAAGCCCGCGCGCCGCGCTGGAACCCGAGCAGGTTCCGCCGCCGCCAAAACGATCCGAGCGCGCCCGCAATCCGTTCGTCGTGGTCGGCAACGCCGTCATCACCTTCGTGCTGATCCTGATGATCGGCGTCGGCGGCGCGTACATCTACGGCAGACAGAAGATCGAGGCTCCCGGCCCGTTGCAGGCTGACAGGATTGTCAACATTCCGGCGCGCGCGGGCATGACCGACATTGCCGACATACTGCAACGTGAAGGCGTGATCGACAACAATCGCTGGGCGTTCATCGGCAGCGTGTTCGCGCTGAAAGCGCGCTCGGAGCTCAAGCCCGGCGAATACGCCTTCCAGAAGAATGCCAGTCTGCGCGATGTCATCGGCACCATGGTCGAAGGCAAGGTGGTCCAGCACGCCGTGACGATTCCCGAAGGCCTGACCTCGGAACAGATCGTGGGCCGACTTTCGGACAATGACATCTTTGTGGGCTCGGTCCGTGAAATGCCGCGCGAGGGCACGTTGCTGCCGGAAACCTACAAATTCCCGCGCGGCACCACCCGCGAGCAGGCTATTGCGCGCATGCAGCAGGCGCAGAAACGGACGCTTGCGGAAATCTGGGAGCGCCACAGTCCGGACCTGCCGATCAAGACGCCGGAGCAACTGGTCACGCTGGCCTCGATCGTCGAGAAGGAAACCGGCAAACCGGACGAACGCAGCCGTGTCGCCGCGGTATTCGTCAATCGCTTGCGGCAGAAAATGAAACTGCAGTCGGACCCGACCATCATCTACGGGTTGGTCGGCGGCAAGGGAACGCTCGGGCGGCCGATCAAGCGCAGCGAAATCCAGCAGCCGTCGCCTTACAACACCTATGTGGTCGACGGCCTTCCACCCGGGCCGATCGCCAATCCCGGCCGCGCCTCGCTGGAAGCGGCTGCCAATCCGGCGCGTACCCGCGATCTGTTCTTCGTGGCTGATGGTACCGGTGGTCACGCCTTCAGCGACACTTACGACCAGCACCAGAAGAACGTCGCCAGGCTGCGCACCCTGGAGAAGCAGATTCAGAACGACACGGTGGAACCGGCTGACGATCCTACGCCGGCCGCGGCGAGCGCGCCGGCCGACGCCAACCCGACCGCGGCGACGACCAGGCCGGTCCCGGCGAAAAAGCCCGCTCGCGTGGCGCCCGCAGCCCGGCAGGGGGCGGCGCACCCGCCGGCGCCGCCGGCGGTGGTTGAGGAGTAGCGCTTGATCACGCCGGTAGCCGAACTCCACTTTGCCTTAAAGCGCTCCTGACCGGTAACTTGCGGGTATTCTATACGCAAAACCGGTATCCACTTTTTCGGAATACGCGCTAAGGTCACGCCGTACTTTTCTTGCGAATCTCACACCCGTAACTGCCGGAGAAATTCACGCGATGGCGTTGTCGAGCATGACCGGCTTCGCCCGAAGCCACGCCGCCAGCGGTCCATACGCGTTCGAATGGGAACTGAAGTCGGTAAACGCCAAGGGCTTCGACCTGCGGATGCGGCTGCCGCCCGGATGGGACGACCTCGAAGCCTTCGCCAAGAAGCGCGCCGGCGAGATGCTGTCGCGGGGCACCGTGTACGCCAATTTGAACGTCAAGCGCACAGGCGCGGCGTCGACGATCCGGATCAATGAAGAAGTGCTGGCCTCGATTGTAAAGGTGGCCGGTTTGCTCGCCGGCAAGATCGATGCGGTGGCGCCGAGCATCGACGGTCTGCTGGCGATCAAGGGCGTCATCGAACTTGTCGAACCGGAGAGCAACGAGGCCGAGGACAAGGCCGTGAAGGCCGCCGCCATGGCAGCGTTCGAGCTGGCGCTACGGGACCTCGTCGAGATGCGCCGGCGCGAGGGCGTGACACTCGGGCAAATCCTCAGCCAGCGAATGGATGAGATCGAGCGCCTGGCGAAGAAGGCCGAGGCGGCTCCCGGTCGCAAGCCCGAGGCGATCAAGGCCCGGCTCGCCGAGCAGGTCGCGGCATTGCTCGAGTCCTCCGATCGCTTCGATCCCGACCGGCTCAATCAGGAAGCCATCATGATCGCGGCAAAGGCCGACATTCGCGAAGAACTCGATCGCATCGCCTCGCATATCTCGCAGGCGCGCGAGATGATCGGCAAGGGCGGCCCGATCGGACGGCGGCTCGATTTCCTGGCGCAGGAGTTCAACCGCGAGGTCAATACCTGTTGCTCCAAGTCGAACGATCTCGAACTGACCAACACCGGGCTGGAGATGAAGAACGTGGTCGAGCAGTTCCGCGAACAGGTTCAGAATCTGGAGTGATGCATGACGGAAATCGGTCACGGCTTCGACGGGGTTGAGCGGCGCGGGCTGATGTTCGTGCTGTCGTCGCCGTCGGGCGCGGGAAAGACCACGCTGTCGCGGCTCCTGATCGAGCGGACGCCCGGCCTGAAGATGTCGGTGTCGGCGACCACGCGGCCGATGCGGCCCGGCGAAGTTGACGGCCGCGACTATCACTTCATCGACAGGACAAAATTCGAACAGATGGCGAAGCGAGGCGACTTGCTGGAATGGGCCATCGTGTTCGAAAATCGCTATGGCACGCCGCGGGCGCCGGTCGAGGCCGCGCTGTCGGCGGGACAGGACGTGCTGTTCGACATCGACTGGCAGGGCACCCAGCAGTTGCGGGAAAAGGCGCGGGCCGACGTCGTCAGTGTGTTCATCCTGCCGCCGTCCGTCGCCGATCTGGAAAAACGCCTGCACTCTCGCGCCCAGGATTCCGATGACGTGATCCACGGACGGATGAGCCGCGCCAGCCACGAAATGAGCCATTGGGCGGAATACGATTACATCGTGATCAATCACGACATCGATAAAGCGTTTGCCGAAGTGCAGTCGATCCTGAAGGCCGAACGGCTGAAGCGCGAGCGCCGCACAGGCTTGACGACGTTCGTGCGTGCGCTGCAGCGGCAGCTCGAGAAATAGCGAGCCGTCAGAATCGGCCTTGTTTGGATAGTTGCAAGAGGAATTCCTCGATCCTGTCTACGTCACTGGATTGATCAAGATCGCGGGCGAATACGGTCCGGCGCGGAACCACTTTCGCTCTCGGGTGAGCCGACAGCTGGATGCTATTGCCGGCCTTGCGTTCCCAGATCGCGCCGCGACGAACCTTGGCCCGTCGAGGGCGCCGTCGGCTCACCAATTTGAAAATGGCGCTTCCGGCAAAGCCTGCGAGCGCCAGCGCTCCCAAGAGCATGGCCAGCTCCACTCGTACGGAATAGGTCGGGGTCTCCGATGACAGATCGGCCGTCGCCAACTGGCCGGCCGCAAGCGGCGGCTGGGTGCGCGAGGGTGGGCTGACGCTTGTCACCGGACTGGCGCTGTTTGGCGTCGGAGCGGCCGAGACATCTGCGCTGGGGGGATCGGGCAAGCGCCAAGTGCTGGAGGGGTCGGGCCAGCGCCAAGCGATGACGGAGTGCTGTGCTGCCGCGCCCGGCGCCTCCGTGCCTACGTTATTTTCCGTGATCGCCGCGCCCGCAGGCACAGCCGGAATCAGCGCATCATTGCGCCTCGGCTGTTCGATTGTGGTCTGCGCGGGCAGTTCGGCGTGAGCGTCGGCGATCGAACGCTGCATAGGGCTCACTGGTTTCGGCGAGACTGGCTTTGCGGAGCGGGAGGAATTCGGCGCGGCGCCTTGGGACAGCTTCTCGCCTTCCTCTCGCAGATACCAGCATTGGCGTTTGCTGGCATGGTCGATGCGGTAGTACCAATGGCCGCCCTCAGGCGTTTCGTCCTTCGGAGCGGCAAGACAATCGTCCGCCGCGCGCGCGGCGTTGTGCGACAGGGTTGCGAGAGGGGCGCCGGCCAGAACGCTGGCGAAGATTGCTGACACGAATTTCGCGGTTCGGTTTGCCATCTGCGCCTCCGATGGTGTTACGCAACACTTCACGCTCCAAATCTCCACAAAAACTTGGGTCGTAATGCGCCGCAATTCCGGACAGCATGGGGCTTATTTCGGGCTCGCTTTCACATCCGAGGGGGGTCTAGCAACGCCAGAAATATGAGGGCCGGGGCGCCGCGAAAAAGCGGCGCCCTGGTTTGCAGCGCGGTTTACCTGCAATTTCAAAACCGCATTTTGTTGCGGCAAACCGGGTTCGACCGGGCCGAAAAATGGCCGTATCCTAGTCGCTCGCGAGCACGTCGCTGAACAGCACGTAGCGCGATCCGTCGAAGCGCACCAACCGCATCTGCTTGATTGGGCGCAGATCGGACGGGGTGGTCTTCAAACGGATCCCGGGCAGCAACAATGGCAGTTCCATGTCCAGATGGGACGCCTGCTTCATGATATTTTCGCGGGTAAGGTTGTCGCCGCACTGCTTGAGCAACTGCACCACCGCGTAACCGATGTTGTAGCCATAGGGTGCGTAGTAGTCGCTCTTGCTGATGCGCGGGTTGTACTTGTCCATCCATACGTTCCAGGCTTGCATCGCCGGATCGTCTTTCCACTGCGGGTCGGCCGGGTCCTTTTGATAGGCCGCCGAGATGATGCCCTTTGCCGCGTCAAATCCGGCCGGCTTGATCGCGCCGGCAATCGACGAGCCGATGCTGACCACGATTTCCTGCGGATGCCAGTCGATGTCATAGGCCTTGCGAATGGCTTGCGCGGAGAATTTGGGGATCGTGACGATGAAAAATACGTCCGCGCCCGAAGCCTTCAGCGAAACCACCTGGGAATCGACGGTCGGGTCGGTGGTGTTGTAGGCCTGCGTCGACACGATCATCGTCGACGCCTTGTCGCCAAGTCCGCGCCTGAAGCCCAGGAGATAATCGCGGCCGAGATCGTCGTTCTGCGCCAGAATACCGATCTTGGCGTCGGGTTTCACCGACAGAATATATTTGGCGTAGATCTCGCCTTCCGACGCATAGTGCGGTGTCCAGCTCATCGTCCACGGAAAATGCTCGGGGTCGTTGAAGACCGTCGCGCCGGTGCCGATAAATAGATGCGGTACCTGCTTCTGATTGATGTACTTGACCACGGCCATATTGGTGGCGGTGCCCACGGGATTGACCAGAAACAGCACCTCGTCGCTTTCGATCAAGCGTCTGATCTGCTCCACCGTCTTGGGCGGGCTGTAGGCGTCGTCAAGGCTGATGAAATTGATCTTGCGGCCGTTCACACCGCCCTGGTCGTTGATCATCGCGAAATAGGCGGTGGCGGAGACGGCGCCGGCCGAATAGGCCGATGCGGGCCCGCTATAGGGCGTGGTAGTCCCGATCTTGATTTCGCTGTCGGTGGCGCCGGGACTGTATTGCTTCTGTGCCAGAGCCGGCGGCGCGGCCAAGCCAAGCGATACCGCCGCCAGGGCGGCCAGAATAGGACGATTCCACCAATCCATCAGTATTCTCCCTGTTCGATCGCGACTTGCTCGGCACTCCGCCTCTGTTGGCGAGGCATGGAGATGCCTTGCCTCAGTTCTTGAGCACGACGCGTCCCACGACCTTTCCGGCACGCAACTCGTCGATCCATTTCTGGACGTCGTCCATTGGCTCTTCTTTCATGGGCGTCGGCCTGATCTTGCCGGCGCGCGCCAGCGCCATCAACTCATGCCCCTCGGCGAGCGTTCCGACCATGAAGCCCTCGATCGTCATGCGCTTGTAGATCCATTGTACCATGGGCAGGCTGAAATTGCCTCCCATCAGTCCGGAGACCACGATCTTGCCGCCGCGCGCGACCACGCCGACCGCAAAGGCCATCGATTTCTCGTTGCCGGCAAAATCGACGATCTCGTCGAACCCGCCCTCGGTTTCCCTGACGATCCGTTTGACCACGTCGGCTTCCGAGGGATCGTAGGCGACATCTGCGCCGTTCTTCAGCGCCGCCTCGCGTGCAGCCGGGCTCAAATCCGCGACGGAGATTTTCTGCCTGAACATGGCTTGCGCGAAAGCCAGTCCCATCATGCCGACGCCGCCGAGACCGATCAGCAGCAGATTGCGCTGCCGCGGCCGGTCGACCAGGCGCTTCAGCGCGCCATAGGCGGTCACGCCGGAGCACATCAGGGTCGCGGCCTGGTTGACCGGCAGCGGATCGTAGTCCAGCAGGTATTTTGCATCCGGCACCAGCACATGGCTGGCGAAGCCACCGTCGATGGCGACGCCGAGAAAACGCTGTTTGACACAGAGATTCTCGTCGCCATTGGCGCAGTCGCGGCACTGGCCGCAGCCGATCCACGGGAATACCGCCTTCTTGCTGCCGATCAGGTCCTTCGAAACCTCGGGCCCGACTTCCTCGACGATCCCGGCGATCTCGTGTCCCAGCGTGAACGGCAGCGTCATGCCGCGGGTGGTATCAAGTCGCTTGCCGCCGCCGAGGTCGGCGTAGCCGTCCTGGATATGCAGGTCGGAATGGCATAGTCCGCACCGCTCGATGCGGACCAGGACTTCCCTGGCCACCGGCCTGGGCGTCTCGACGATGGTTTCACACAGTGGCGCATCGAATTTGACCAATGACTGGCGTCGCATCAGCGCCATGGCATTTCTCTCCCTAAGGCACGTTCAATTTTACGTTTCGTATATCGGTCAATTCACGGGCCATGGCAACAAAGCCGCTGACCGGAATGGTCTCGGCGCGCCGCGTCAAATCGACATGCGCCGCCCCAGCCAGCCGGGCAGGGTCGACCGCCAGCGATTTGAGGCTCTGCCGCAGCATTTTTCGCCGCTGGCCGAAGGCCGCCGCCGCAACCTGTTCGAGCGCCCTGCGGTCGCACGCCTCCGGCGTGCTGCGGGGCACCAGTCGCACCACGGACGAGGTGACCTTGGGTTGCGGAACGAAGGCGGCCGGAGAAATATCGAACAGGATTTTTGTCTCCGTGCGCCAGTTGGCAAGCACGGCCAGCCGTCCATAGGCCTCGTCATTCTCACGCGCGACGATACGCTCGGCCACCTCGCGCTGGAACATCAGCACCATCATCTCGTACCAAGGCGGCCACGGTTCGATCGAAAGCCAGTCGACCAGAAGCGCGGTCGCAATGTTGTAGGGCAGGTTGGCGACGATTTTGGCGCGGGTAGCCCCGAGCAGCGGGCGCGGGTCGAAATGCTGCGCGTCGGCGCAGATTATTTCCAGCCGGCCGGGATATCGCCTCGAAATCTCTTCGAGGGCCGGGAGCGCGCGCTCGTCGCGCTCCACGGCGATGACGCGCCGGGCGCCCATCGCCAGCAACGCGCGCGTCAGTCCGCCGGGCCCGGGCCCGATCTCGATGATGACGGCATCTTCGAGCGGACCCGCGGCGCGCGCGATCCGCGCGGTAAGGTTGAGGTCCAGCAAAAAATTCTGGCCGAGCGATTTGCGGGCCGAAAGGGCATGCTGGCGAATGACCTCGCGAAGCGGCGGAAGGTCGTCGATCGCGCTCATGCCGGCCGCGTTGCCGCCATGCGGGCGGCCAGGCGCAATGCCGCGACCAGACTCGACGGATTGGCCGCCCCGGTGCCGGCAATGTCAAAGGCCGTGCCATGGTCCGGCGATGTGCGGATGAACGGCAATCCCAGCGTGACATTGACGGCGTCGTCGAAAGCCAGCGTCTTCACCGGGATCAGCGCCTGATCGTGATACATGCAGATCGCGCAGTCATAGGTTTTGCGCGCGGCGTCATGGAACATGGTGTCCGCCGGCAGCGGTCCCCGGACATCGATGCCCTCTCCGCGCAGGATTTCGACGGCGGGCGCCACGATGGTCCGGTCCTCGGCGCCGAGCGCGCCATCTTCGCCGGCGTGGGGATTGAGGCCGGATACCGCAAGCCGCGGATGTGCGAGGCTGAAGCGGGCTTTTAAACCAGCGACCACGATGCGGGCCGTCGTGACGATCAACTCGCTCGACAGCTGGCTGATCGCCTCACGCAGCGAAAGATGGATGGTCACGGGCACGACGACGAGGGCAGGGGACCACAGCATCATCACAGGCTGCGGTGCATTGCCCCCGGTCGCCGCCAGTTCGGCGAGAAACTCGGTGTGGCCGGGATGCCGGAAGCCGGCGCGATAGAGAACGCTCTTGGCTATCGGATTGGTGATGACTGCACCGGCCCGCCCGGCGACGACGTCGCCG
Organism: uncultured Alphaproteobacteria bacterium; assembly: GCA_963801875.1. Lineage (GTDB taxonomy): Bacteria > Pseudomonadota > Alphaproteobacteria > Rhizobiales > Xanthobacteraceae > Bradyrhizobium. The sequence continues at coordinate 300,629 of CAWDGT010000003.1, forward strand.
ACCGACTGGCGAATCGAGGCGATGACCGCATCGGCGCTGGTATGGTCCGGCCGGCCAGGCTGCGCAGTCGCGGCATGCCCGGTGGCGACCACGGGCAATGCATCCGCGAACGTAGCGAGTGCATTCTCGGCGCGAACGCCGGCCACCCTGACGTCGAGCCCGAGAGCCTTCGCGCGGCGAGCGAGGAAGTCGCAATCGCCGACCAGGTAGAATGCCGGAAGCTTCAGCTCATTGCGGCGCAGCCACGCCAGGATGGTGATATCGGGCCCGATGCCCGCGGGTTCGCCAGAGGTCAGCGCGAGGGGCTTTGCCATGCGTCAACGATATTCGATCATCGCGGCTTTGCGGACTTCCTGCAGGTACGCATTCGACTTCGCCTCGTATTTCTCGGCATACATCTTGTCGCGGATTTCCCTCTTCTTCGGCGTGTCGATGGTGGTCGGATTCCTTGCGCACAGCGCAACCATCTCCACACCCTGTTTTGTCACCTCGGGCGGGGTTAGATGGCCGACCGGAGTCTTGTCGAGCAGGTCGCGAAGAACCGGTGGGATGTCGGCCGAGGTCTTGACCACGATCTCGCGTATTGCGGCATTTTGCATCGACTTGAACAAGGCGTTCGCCTCGGCGCAAGTCTGCACGCGGCCGCGCAGCGCTTCGGCCTCCTTTTGTCTTGCTTCGATGGCGGAGGGTGCGGAGCCTCGCGGGACAATCAGGACGATCGGCTGCATCTTGTATTCGAAGGCATCGGCCTGCTGCTTCTCGTCGCCGCTGCTGACCTGGACGGCGGCGGCGACGTCCTTCTCGCCGACCTGAAGGCTCTCCTTGAATCGGCCGCGGACCAGGCTGGTCCAGACCATCTCGGCCTTGATACGGGCCTTCAGCGTCTCGGGCCGAATGCCCTGGCTTTCGAGCGATTTGGTCAGTTGCTCCGGCGTGATCCGCATCCGCGAACTCATCCCCGCATAGGACTGATCGATATCGGAAGCGGTAGGGTCGACGCCGAACTTCTTGGCTTCCTTGATCTTCACCTTTTCATCGATCAACTCGTTGATCACCTGCTGGCGGTCGGCAGGCTTGTGGGTCGTCAGGAAGATCAGCTTGCTGCGCTGTTCGATGTCGTAATTGGTGATGGGTTCGCCGTTGACCATGACGGCGACGGTTTGCGCACGCAGCGGCGAAGCGCAACCCAACAGGACCAGCCCCGCGGCACAGCCCAGGATGAGAGGCGAAAGGCGATGAGAGAATGTGGTCGCTATGATCATATTCGCTATATCAACGATTCGAATTGGAGCCACGACGCGCAGGGAGTCCGTTCTGCGGCAGCGTGTCGACACCGGTTCTACTGGATAGCCCCGCCGCTGCCAGCCGCCGCCGTGTTGGCAAGGGTCCGCAGGCCGATCTGCAGCATGAAGGCGTGACTGAGCACGGGCGGCGTGGTGCCCGCGGAGTAGCTGTAGGACGTGACATAGTTGGCCGCCAGCACGAAGCAATCGTCCACATAGCCCGCGCCAACGATGTACTGGTTGACCTTGTTGGCTTCAAGATCCCATCGGGCGCTTCCCGTCACCACCCAGTTCGCCGCCACCTTGACCGAGGCGCTGCCGAGCAACCCTTCGCGGCGAGTCAGATATCCCAGATCCGGTTGCTGGGCATAATTGCCGTACATCATGCTGACCGACCAGCGGTCGAAGGCGGCGCGGCCTTCTGCCTCGAAGCGATTGATATTCAGCGTCGCTTCGTCCATGCGCGTGCGCACGCTGAAGGTATAGGTTCTGTTGGGCGAATAATTGACGCGGGCGACGTAATCGGAACGCGCATTCTGCAAGCCGGAATCGACGCCGGTATTGGTCGCGTCCGCCACCGCGAATGAATTCATGCCGAACAGCTGATAGGATTGCCCGAACAGCATATTGACCGAGCCGCCACGGTCGAATTGCGTTGTCGCCTGCACGCCGACATTGGCGCGGCCGCCGCCTTCGACGCGGTCATAGCCGGAGAATTTGTCGACGCTGAACAGATTGCTGGCGTCGAACACCATGCTCTGCGCGTCTTCGTTGGGAAGCTTGCCCGCATAGGTTTCATTGGGGCGAATGATGACCTGTGCGATCGGCTCGATCGTCGTGGTGCCCCAGGGCTGAGCGTTGATGAAGGGATAGCGATATTCGAGACCGACCGTGGGCATCAGCCGCACGGCCTGCGTGTCGCCGACCGGCAGGAAGTTCGAAACGCCGGGCTGGTTCGAGATCGAGGCAGCGAGCGCATCGGCGCGGATGCTCGCAAACGGCGTCCAGATTTCGCCCGCGGAATCGGTGAACGAGCGCCGCCACTGTGCCTCACCCGTCGCCCGCGTGTAGGTGCCCGGCATGCCGCGAAGCAGGCATTGCGTCGGCAACCGCGCCAGCGGATCGGCGGACGCCGTCGTGCAAAGGCTCTGGGTGTTTGCCACCGTCGTGATCGGGTCGAAGGCGGCGGTATCCCGCGTCAGGCTGGTGAAATTCGTCTTGTAGCTGACCTCTCCGCCGAAGATCGGGCTGTTGAGAACGTTCGAATAATCGACGACCGGGTGAATGACGGGAACCTTCTCCTGGAATCCCGAAAAGCTGAGATAATAGATCGTGCGCGCGTCGAAGTAGCTGCGATTGCCGACGCCGGTCAGGTAAAGCTGGGAAATGGCTTCCGTCGGCAGGCTCAGAAATGATCCGAGCGGATCCCTGTATTGGGCCAGCCGGTAGTCCGACATGAAATAGTAGTCCGAGAGCAGAACGCCGTCCCAGCCCCATACCCACTTGTCGTTCAGCGCGAACTGGCCCTTGGTTTCGACGCCGCCGCGGAACTGGCGGTCGCCGGGCTGGCCGGCAAAGGCTCCCGGGTCGAGCTGGTCGATGCCATAGGCGCGGATCTGATACGATCCGTTCAGCAGGCGCTGGCGGAATTCGCCCTGGAACAGCACGCCCTGCCTGGTCGTGAAGCGCGGGCTGAAGGTCGCGTCGTAATCGGGAGCGATGGCCCAGTAGAACGGGGTTTCGACGGCGTATCCATAGGTCGAGGCCGAGGAGAAAGCCGGCATCAAGAACCCGGTCTTGCGCTTCACGGTGGGATCGGGCGTCGAGAAATACGGAATATACGCCATCGGTACGCCGAAGAACTCCAGCTGTGCGTTCTCGAAATACAGCATCTTTTCGGTCTGGTCGTGAATGATGCGCGCGCCCTTGATCTGCCACAGTGGCGGCTTCTTGGGGTCGTCCTTACAGGGTGCGCAGGCGGTATAAACACCGTTTTCGAACACGGTGTAGTTGCCGCTTGAACGGTCGGCGCGCGTCGCAGCCATCCGCGTCGCGTCGGCGGTGTCGACGCGCAACGAATCGACGAACCCGTCGCGGTAGTCGTCGCTCAAATCCATGATATTGGCGTAGGTGATTTTGCCTTCCGCATCGGTCATGCGGATGTTGCCTTCGGCGTGCAGCCGCTTGGTCTTCTGATCGTAGATGACCTTGTCGGCCTCGACGCTAGTGCCGTTGAAGAACATTTGCACGTTGCCGACCGCCGACACCCGTGAATTGTTGTAGTCGTAATCGACCTCGACGGCCTGGACGAGCATCTGTCCGTCGTTGGCGGGGCGGACCGGTACCGTCCGGGCGGGCGGGGCGTTGTAGGTAAAGCCTTGCGCCGAGGCGGTCGTCGTCGTCGCCATGCCGAGCGCGCCGGCCAGAACGAACCCCAAAACCAGGGCAAGAACGGATCCGCTGACTGCGGCCAAACGGGTACGATAACGGCGCACGGCAGTGCGCCGCCCGAACGCAGGCGACCATCTCTGGCGGGCGGCGACAACGGCCACTACCCGTCCTCCTGGTACAGCAAGGCCAAAAAGCCGGTGAGGCCGCCCACGAACACGGGCAGCCACGCCGAAGCGATCGGATGCATCAGCTCAGCCTTGCTCAGATCTTCAGTTACTTTCGACAAAACATAGAGCAGAAAGCCTGCTCCCACGCCACTTAAAACCATCTTCTGCACGCCGCCAAAACGGAAGAACCGCAACGAGACGGCCGCGGCCAGCATCACCATTGCGGCCAGCAAAAACGGCTGTGCGATGAGCTTGTGGTACTGCAGCCGGTAACCCGCGGTCGCAAATCCCGAGCTTTCCGAGGACCGGATATACGTCGGGAGTTGCCAAAAAGACACAGTCTCGGGCGTGGAGAAGCTATTGCGGACCTGGGCCGGTGTCAGGCTGGTCGTCAGGATGAAACTTTCCTGATCGACTGGAGGTCGGTCGAGGGAGTAGCGCCGGACGGATTTGAACAGCCAGCGGCCCTCCTCAAGCGTTGCTTCGCGGGCCTCGATACGCTCCTTGAACTGGTTGTCGGCATCGAATTTGAACAAGGTGAGCCCGGTCAGCCGGACGCCCTGCTGCTCGCTGCGCGCCGCGTTGATAATGACCTGGCCATCGCTGTTGATCTGATTGAGCCAGAAGCCGGAAGCGTCCTGGATACCGCCGCCGGGAGCCGAGCCGAACAGTTCCGCCTCCATCCGCTTGGAGATTTCGCGCAAGTTGGCGGACATCGGGTTGTAGGCGGTGGTTGCCAGGATCCCGAGCACGATTGCGCTTGCCAGCGCGGGCGCGATGAACTGCCAGGCGGAAACGCCGGCTGCGCGCGCAACCACGAGTTCCAACCGCCGCGATAGCGCGAGATAGCAGGTCATCGCCCCGATCAGGATGCAGAACGGCATCATCTTTTCGAGCAGTTGCGGCACGCGGAACAGCGATGTCTCGGCAACCGCGACGGCGGATGCCGAAACCAGCCCCGACGTCTTCCTGACCATTTCGATGTAATCGACCAGCACCAGCAGCACGAAGATGCTGGCAAACACGCCCAGCGCCGAGATCACGAAGCGGCTGGCAAAATATCGTCCGAGCGTGTTGGTCATCATGCTCATGTTGTGACGGGCCGCCCAAACAGGCGCAAAAGACGCGCGTTCGCGTTGCTGATCGCTTCAATCAGGGCCGCCGGCGGTTCCAGGACGATGCCGCCAATGATGATCCACAAACTCGCGCCGATGGCTACCAGCAGCATCAGGTATTGAACGACCGGAGCGAACGGTGATTTCACCGCCATCACGGAGCAGGCGAAGCCCGCTATGCGCAGCCCGAACACGGCAAGGATGGAGCTGCCGATCGAAAAATTGCGGCTCTGACGCGTGGTGCGCGGTGCGCCGAGAAAGGCAAAGGTGAGCGCCGCGAATGCAAACGGATAGATTGGCGACATGAAACGGTCGTGCAATTCGGCGCGGAACTGTCCGGGTAACTGCTGGTAAACCGGGTCGTCGCCGGACGGCGCGAGCAATTCCCAGACGTAGCGTTCGCGAATACCCAATGTGGTGTCGCGGCCTTGATTCGAGAATTTCGACATGTCGAATGCGTAGCGGCCGAATGCCACCAGCGCTGGATCGCGCTTATCGGCTTCGAAGCGTTCAAGATTTCCGTCCTCGAGAATCAGAAACGAACCGCTGTCGTTTTTCAGAACCGTTCCATGGTCTGCGATTATGGTGACGCGTTCCTTCGGATCGCGGCGGTCATCGACAAAGATGCCGACCAGCACGCCACCCGGCTGCCGCTCTCTGATGCGGATGGTCAGGTTCTTGTCGAGCTGGGCGAAGCGTCCTGCCTGCAGGATGTTGGCGAGCACATCCGCCGTGATCTCGGCGTCCCATTGCTTGATGCGGCGCATGCCGTCGGGGGCGAGATAGGCGGCGATAAAGGCAACCATGATCGCCACCACGCAGGTGGCATACAGGAACGGACGGAACAGCCGGTACGGCGAGAAGCCGGCCGCATTCATCACGATAATCTCCGAATCGGTCGCGAGCTTGTTCAGCGTATGCGAGATCGCGATCATCAACGCGATCGGCGAGATGATAAGCACCAGCGCCGGGATCACCAGGCTGGTGATCCCCAGGAAGGTGACGATGGTCTGACCCTGGCTGGTCATCAGGTCAATGCCGCGCAACGCCTGCGTAATCCAGATCACCCCTGTCAGGCTGACCAGAACCAGCGCAAACGACGCGAGCGTCGTGCGAAAAATATACCTGTCGATCGACCCCATCGCCACCGCACGATCTCACCTTGCGAGTTGGAACTGCGGCTCACGACCAATCCCGAAATCGGGATCCCCCTGGTCGCGCCGCCATCTGTCCCAATCGGCTCACTTTCTCACTACCATCCCTTTGATCCGTCAACAAAATGGCTGCGCCATGGCACCCTGAAGATAAGGTTAATTAATCGTGCTATGTGGCCCTGCGGCCACTGTGACGCTTGGCAGCGCAACCGCTGACAGGTCATAGTGGCCAGGACCATGCGCTTGACGGACGTGAATTGCAGCCGAAGCGAACATTCCGAGCCCGCCCGGCGGTTTCCCGACCAGCGACAGCCCCGATTTTTGGAGGATTTACCTATGCCCGACGCCGTCAAGGTCGGATTCGTCCCGTTTTCCGCCGCCCGGCGCGGCATTCTGGTGATTTTCTGCGACGATAGCCTGAAGGTCGGCGCGGCGACCCGCAAGGCGCTGGGCGCGTCGGCCAATCTGGTCGCCCGCGCCGCTGACACCAACAAGTTCAGGGGCAAGAGCGGGTCGACGCTGGATATACTGGCGCCGGAGGGTCTCAAGGCCTCGCGCCTGATCGTGGTTGGCGCCGGCAAGCTGTCGGACATCAAGGAGCATGATTTTCTCAAACTTGGCGGCGCGGCCGCCGGCAAACTTCGCGGTCGCGACGCCGTGACGATTATTGCGGAATTGCCTGGTGGGGCCATGAAGCCCGATCAGGCGGCGGCGGTCGCATCGGGCGTGCGGCTGCGCGCCTATAAATTCGACCGCTACAAGACCAAAAAGAAGGATGGCGAGGACGCCGCATTGCGCGCCGATATTTCGCTCGCGGTCGGCGATGTGAGCGCGGCGCGCAAGGCGTTTGCGCCGAGCGCCCATATCGTCGACGGCGTCGTCGCCGCGCGCGACCTCGTCAACGAGCCGCCCAATGTGCTGTTCCCCGAGGAGTTCGCCCGCCGCGCGAGCCAGCTGCGCAAGCTCGGCGTCGACGTCGAGATTCTCGACGTCAAGGCCATGACGAAACTTGGCATGGGGGCGCTGCTCGGCGTCGCCCAGGGTTCGACGCGGCCCGGCCGCACCGTGATCATGCGCTGGAACGGTGGCAAGCGCGGCGATGCGCCGGTTGCTTTTGTCGGCAAGGGCGTCTGTTTCGATACCGGCGGCATTTCGATTAAGCCGGCGGGAAGCATGGAAGACATGAAGGGCGACATGGGCGGCGCCGCCTGCGTCGTCGGTTTGATGCACGCGCTGGCGGCGCGCAAGGCGAAGCTCAACGTGGTCGGCGCCATCGGCCTTGTCGAGAACATGCCCGATGGCAACGCCCAGCGCCCCGGCGACATCGTAACCTCAATGTCCGGCCAGACCATCGAGATCATCAACACCGACGCCGAAGGCCGGCTGGTGCTCGCCGATGTGCTCTGGTACGTGGCGAAGAAGTTCAAGCCGAAATTCATGGTCGACCTGGCGACGCTGACCGGTGCGATCATGGTGGCGCTCGGCACCGAATACGCCGGACTGTTCTCCAACAACGATGAATTGGCCGGACGCTTGACCAAGGTCGGGCTTGCGACGGGGGAACGGGTCTGGCGCATGCCGCTCGGCCCTGAATACGACAAGCAGATCGACTCGCAGTTCGCGGACATGAAAAACGCCGGTTCCCGCCACGGCGGGTCGATTACCGCCGCGCAGTTTCTGCAGCGTTTCGTCGACGACACCCCGTGGGCGCACCTCGATATCGCCGGAACGGCGATGGGCGCGCCGAAATCCGAGATCAATCAGAGCTGGAGTTCGGGCTATGGCGTTCGCCTGCTCGAACGGCTGGTCGCGGAGTATTACGAAGCAAAGCGATGACGGAAGTTCTGTTTTACCACCTGCAGAACATGTCGCTCGAAAGCGTCTTGCCGCCGTTGCTCGAGAAATCGCTGGAACGCGGCTGGCGGGTGGTCGTGCAGTCGACATCGCAGGAACGCGCGGACGCGCTCGACGCGCATTTGTGGACCTATCGCGACGATTCGTTCCTGCCGCACGCCACCTGGCGCGCCGGCGACGCCCAGGACCAGCCGATCGTGCTGGCGGTGGAAGAAGGCAACCCGAATCGAGCCAATGTCAGGTTTCTGATCGACAACGCCGCTCTGCCCGCGGACTCCAATGCCTATCAACGGATGGTTCTGGTTTTTAACGGCGACGACGACGAGGCACTCGCTGCCGCCCGGGGCGCCTGGATGGATTGCAAGGCGCGCGGGTTCGAGGTCACCTATTGGCAGGCTGACGAGCGGGGCCGGTGGCAACGGCGGGAATAGCGATATCGGGCGATTAATGATAATCTGCGGTTTCGGTGCGCGTGCTTGCATACAGCCACGGTCGTGCCGCAAAGTGGTGTTGGGACAGGCGCTTATTGGGCCGGGGTGGGAATTCAGTTCATCGTGCGAGACAACAGCATCAATCGAAAACGACTTTTGGCGTTGCTTTTCCTTGCGCCCGTCATGGCGGGCTGCTCGGGCGCGGCCGATCTTGTGTCGCGAGATGCGGAATGGTTCTCGCGCCCCGGCAGGCTGTTCATCAGAAGCATTTCGATTGATACGCCGCCGCTCACGCCCAACAAGCCGGTCACGGCCGAGGATCTGGTCAGCGCCGAAGGATTTTGCTCGGGAATGACGCCTACCGGCGCTCCTGCCGATGCCAATGCGGCGACCGACGGCGCCGCCGCGGCCGCGGCGGCTCCTTCGACATCGGGAGTGGTGGCGCTTGGTCATACCGAATGCGATGTCGTGCGCGGCATTGGCGCGCCTACCAGTGTCAATCTCTCCAGCAATGCGCGCGGCGACCGGGTGGCGGTCATCACCTATTCGCAGGGGCAGCGCGCCGGAATCTACACTTTCACGTCCGGACGCCTGAGCTCGATCGAGCGCGGGCCGGAGCCGGTGGCGCCGCCGAAGACGGTAAAGCCGGCGGCGAAGAAGAAACCGGCGGCGACATGATCGTTTCCGCTCGCTCCGGAGCCTCATCGGTTCTGATTCTGCTCTTTTGGTGAACCGGCTCAGCCGGCGGCCTCGTCATATTGTGAGTTTGCCGCCAGCCACGCTTCCTCGGCCCGCTGCAACGCGCTCTCGGCCCCGGCCCGCGCCTTGCTGAGTTGCGCGGCCTGCTTGGGGTCGCGCTTGAACAGATCCGGCAGCGCCAGCGCGCTATCGATCTTGGCGATGATGCCGTTGATGCGCGCGATCTCGGCCTCGGCTTCTGAAATCTTCTGCTTCAGCGGTACGCGCTTTTCGTTTCTGTTGCGCGCAGCCTTGTCGCGGCTGCTGTCACGCTCATTGCCGCCGCGGTCGCGCGCGTTGGTGCGCATGCCGCGCGCCGACAACACCATGCGCCTGTAATCGTCGAGGTCGCCGCCGTAGTTGGTCACGGCACGATCGGCCACCACCCATAATTGATCGGCGCAGGCCTCGATCAGATAGCGATCATGCGAGACCATGATGACCGCGCCAGGATATTCGTTGATCGCCTCGACAAGCGCGGCGCGGCTGTCGATATCCAGATGGTTGGTCGGCTCGTCGAGGATGATCATGTTGGGGCCGAAGAAAGTCGCAAGTCCGAGCAGCAACCGCGCTTTTTCGCCGCCCGAGAGGTTTTTGACCAGGGTGTCGCCGGCCTTGCCCGAAAAGCCGATCGCGCCGGTGCGCCCGCGCACCCTGGTTTCCGGGGCGTCCGGCATCAGCCCGCGGACGTGATCGTAGGGCGAAGCGTCGAGATTGAGTTCGTCGACCTGGTGCTGGGCGAAATATCCGACCGAGAGTTTCTCCGCGCGGGTGACGTGACCGGAGAACGGCGCCAGCTTGTTGGCCAGCAGCTTGACCAGCGTCGACTTGCCGTTGCCGTTGGAGCCGAGCAAGGCGATGCGGTCGTCGGTGTCGATGCGCAAGGTGACGTGATTCAGCACCGGCTTTTTCGGATCGTAGCCGACCGAAACGTTATCGACCGCGATAATCGGCGGCGACAGCATCTTCTCGGGTACCGGAAATGAAATCTCCTGCACATCCTGCGTCACCAGCGCGGTGACGGGCTTCATCCTTTCCAGCATCTTGACGCGGGACTGGGCCTGACGGGCCTTCGAGGCCTTGGCCTTGAAGCGATCCACGAAGGCCTGCAGCCGCTTGCGCTCGTCGGCCTGGCGCTTGGCGTGCTTGGCATCGAGCATTTCGCGGGTGGCGCGCTGTTCCTCGAACGACGAGTAGGTTCCCTTGTAGAGCGTGAGCTTGCCGCGATCGAGGTGCAGGATCTGGTCGACCGAGGTATCCAGCAGGTCGCGATCATGGCTGATGACGATCACGGTGCGCGGATAGTTCGCCAGATAATCTTCGAGCCACAGCGTGCCTTCGAGATCGAGATAGTTGGTCGGCTCGTCCAGCAGCAACAGATCGGGCGCAGCAAACAGCGTCGCGGCCAGCGCGACGCGCATCCGCCAGCCGCCGGAAAATTCCGAACACGACCGCGCCTGATCCGCCGTCGAAAATCCGAGGCCGTCAAGGATCGCCGCGGCGCGGGCGGGCGCCGAATGGGCGTCGATGTCGACGAGCCTGGTCTGGATCTCCGCGATCCGGTGCGGGTCATGGGCGACGTCGGCTTCCCGCAGCAGGGCATCGCGCTCAAGGTCCGCCTTGAGCACGATTGCAATCAGGCTTTCCGGCCCGTTCGGGGCCTCCTGTGCAAGACTGCCGATCCGCCAGCGCGGCGGGACGGTGATGGTGCCGGTTTCGGTCGCCAATTCGCCGCGGATGGCGCTGAACAGGGTCGATTTGCCTACACCGTTGCGGCCGACGAAGCCGACGCGGGCGCCGGGCGCGATCTGCGCGGAGCTTTGATCGATGAGGAGCCGTCCGGCAATCCGGACCGAGATGTCGGTGATTGAAAGCATGCGGCGTTGTCACCGGAGCCGCCGCCAAACGCAACCCCGTTTATGCACCAAATATCGCATCCCGCGGCTCCGCCGCCCGCTTCATGTTTGCATGGGATTTTGCGCCGCTGCCCTTCGATGAGGTGCGGCCGATATCAGTCAAGTCCCTCTCGGCGGCCTGGCGTGAAGCCGCGTCCTAGTTCGACCGCCGCCGCTCGCTGGCGCGCCTGCGCAATTCATCCATCAGATGCTGGAGGCGGGGAGAGAGGCGCAAAGCCTCCGGGCGCAGGCTCTGCTGCAGCCGTTCACCCACGGCGTCGCAGATCGACCGGCTGGTCTTGCGATCGATCAGTTCGCCGCTGTCGTTGATTCGGCCGTTCATGACGAGTTCCGCCTGCTGTCGATGAATTGACGCCGTACCAAGTCATTGGCAGGCTAATTGTTTCCCCATGGCGAAGGAATGCATGCCTTTCTAGTAAAAATTGCATGAACGCATCGCCGGTTCCATTCGCTCGAACTTGCGTGAAAAAGCCCCGGCACGACAGCGCCGGGGCTTTTGACATCGGGATCGGGCGGTTGCGCTCAATAGCAGCGGTTAACCAGCCGCCAGCGCGGTCCCCACGGCGTCGGGACCAATCGCCGCACATAGCAGCCGCCGTAGCCGTAATAGGCGGGGCCGGCGACGTAGAAGCGGGGACCGCCCCAGCCTCCGTGCCATCCACCGTGCCAACCGTGACCGCCCCAGGCGGAGGCGGAGGTCGGCGCCAACGCGGCCGCTGCAAGCGAAGCTGCGGCAACTGCAACAAGCGAGAATTTGCGTAACATAGGTCGTCTCCTCGGGTTCGGCGCCGCTGGCGCCATCGGTGCTGCCCGGTAGCGCCCCTGGAGTAGCAGTGGAGGCGTTCGGTCGATGGAGCCTAGCTCTGAGAAGCTGAACGAAACCGGGACGCTCGTTTCAGAGAGGGTTCATGTTCGTGAAATTGTTGTAATTCAGCAGCCCGATCTGCCGGCTGGCGCGCGCACTTCGCCGGATCGCTTGCCGTGCGCCGACGGCGCCGATATAAGCCCGGCCACTCCCATCAGCTTTGCAAGGACGAAATCATGGCGATTGAACGCACCTTTTCGATTATCAAGCCGGACGCGACCGCGCGCAATCTGACCGGCGCGATCAACGCGCTGATCGAGAAGGCGGGACTTCGCATCGTCGCCCAGAAGCGCATTCGCATGACCCGCGGGCAGGCCGAAACCTTCTACGCCGTCCACAAGGCGCGTCCGTTTTTCGGCGAGCTGGTGGATTTCATGATTTCCGGTCCGGTCGTGGTTCAGGTTCTCGAAGGCGAAAACGCCGTCATCAAGCACCGCGAGGTCATGGGCGCGACCGATCCTTCCAAGGCGGCCGACGGTACCATCCGCAAGCTGCATGCGAAGTCGATCGGGGAAAACTCGGTGCATGGTTCCGATGCCCCGGAGACGGCGGCCATCGAGATCGCCCAGTTTTTCTCGGGCAATGAAATCGTCGGTTGATTGACACCGACAGGGGCGCGCAATCTGGTCGGGGATAGCCGCGGGGGGCAGCCGGGCGCCAAGGGGGTTAAGCTGTGAACTGGCTGTTGCAGATCATTGATCCCGCAAATCTCGGTGCGTTTTTCACGCAGGTTCAAACCGACATGCAAACGCCGGCGTTCTGGCTGGCGGTCGGCAAGATCATCTGGATCAACGTGCTGTTGTCCGGCGACAATGCGCTGGTCATCGCGATGGCCTGCCGTGGCCTTGCGCCCCGGCAGCGGCTGTGGGGCATGGTGATCGGCGCCGGCATCGCGGTGGTATTGCTGATCGCATTCACCGGCGTCGTCGCGAAGCTGATGGTGCTGCCCTATCTGAAGCTGGTCGGCGGGATTGCGCTGTTCGTAATTGCAGCCAAGCTTCTGGTTCCGGAAGACGAAGGCGAGGACGTCACCGCGGGCAGCAGTCTCTGGCATGCCATCCGGATTGTCGTGATCGCCGACATCGTCATGAGCCTGGACAACGTGATCGCGGTCGCCGCCGCGGCCAACGGACAGCTTTCGCTGTTGATCCTCGGTCTCGCCGTCAGCATCCCGATGATCATCGCAGGCGCTGCCTTGATCATGATGGTGCTCGACCGCTTTCCGATCCTGATCTGGCTGGGTGCAACGCTGCTCGGCTGGATCGCGGGCGACGTGATCGAAACCGATCCGGCGGTCCATCCCTTCCTGCAGCGGCTGCTCGACGGCCAGATCGCGCTCAACCTCGACGCGACCTCGGCGATCTTCGGCGTGTCGCCGCACTTCAGCCTGGATGCGGATCTGGTCGAGTACATCTCCTCGATTCTCGGCGCGATCGGAGTTCTGGTCGTGGGTTCGATCTGGCGCAAGCGCCGGCTGGCGCAGCTCGAACATCTGGCGCTGCCGGATGCCGTCGAGGCGGCTCGGCCGCTCGACTGGCCATAAGCCGTCTGGCGGAACGCCGAACCGGCTAAGGCATGATCCGAAAAAGTGGGATCCGGTTTTCCCTCGCGACAAACGCGAAGCGTTTGCGCGGACAACCTGCTCAAACAAGAGATAGAGAGCGGGATGACGAGGGTCTAGCGCCTCACGATCGACCCGGAGCGGCCGACCAGCCGCGCCAGCTGCTTGAAACGGCTGCCGACGCGGTCGGCGACCAGATCGACCATCTTGTGTTCGAACACCAGCATCAGCTTGCGGCCCTGGCTTCGAAAGTGGGTCGCCGGCAATACCCCCGGCCGCGCCGCCGATATCAGGTGGGCGACGCGGAACGCGGCGCCGAGCAGGCGGGCGCGCTCGAGCATCGCCGGCGGTACCAGCTCCTGAATGATCACCGGCGGTTCATTCTGTTCGCTCAAGCCGGCATAGCGGTAGAACACCGACAGCGCGACAAATGCCCGGCCCTGGTGGCTGATCGAGCCGAAATTGCCGTTGGTGATGAGATTGAGCGTTTCCTCGCCCCGATGGTCGGGATGCACCCGCCAGCCGATGTCCGACAGCAGGCAGGCGGCATGGCGCAGGCGGCGATCCTCGTCGGTCTCCCGCAACTTCACGACCCGCACCAGACGATCGGTCCATTCAATCAATTCCTCGGCATGGCGCGCCGATCGCGACAACAGCTCATTCAGAGACTGCGCGGCGCAGATCAGCCCGTCCCTGGCGCGCTCGGCCTGCGGCAGTCTGGCGTAGAGCAGTCCTTCGCGCACGCCGAAGGTCGAAAACACGATGGTCTTCGGCTTTGCGACCCGGATGATGTATTCGAGAACCAGCGCCGCATAGGCCAGCAGCGGCCGGCGGGCATCGGCGACGACTTCGATATTGGCCAGCATGTTCGCCGATACGAGACGGCGCAGGCGCCGCGCGAAATCGAGCGCGTCCTGTGCCGGTATCGAATAGCCGTGCATGACCCCCAGCGGGTATTCGCTCTGGATGATGTGGATGCGCGCCAGCGCCCGCCATGTTCCCCCAACCGCGTAGAAGGTGCGGCCGCGGCCGGCCGTGAGCTGGGCCGCGCCGAAGAGTTCGGCCTTGACGATACGCTCGGCGCGCTTCAGCGATTTATGCGACAAATCCTGCAGCGCCAGGCTGCCGAGCGGGAGCGTGACGCCGCTGCGAATCCGGTTGCCGCGCACATCGATCAGTTCCAGCGAACCGCCGCCGAGATCGCCGACGATGCCGTCCGGCTTGTGAATGCCCGACACGACGCCGAGCGCCGACAATTTCGCTTCGCGCGGGCCCGACAGGATTTCGATTCTGACGCCGCAGATGCGCTCGGCCTTGGTGATGAAATCGGGGCCGTTGGTGGCGTCGCGGCAGGCGGCGGTGGCGATCGCATGCACGCGGCCGACCTTCATCACCCTGCACAGCGCGCGAAAACGCCGTAACGACGTCAGGGCCTTCGCGACGGCGTCCGGCGGCAGCAGGCCCGTAGTCTGAACCTCGCGGCCGAGACCGCAAAGCGTCTTCTCGTTGAAGATCGTGATCAGGCTGCGCGCCATCGCTTCATAGACGACCAGACGCACCGAATTCGAGCCGATGTCGATGACCGCGACGCTGGATGCGCGCTTGCGCGGCCGCTTCACTGTTTGGACCCCTTATGGCGACTGATGACGCTCGGTGCGGCGCGTGAGGCGGCGCGGCGAAGATTCCTTGAGCGACTTTCCACGGCCTGACAAACTCGGATTCGTCATGAAGTAATTATGCAGGTTGAAGGGCTCCTCGCCCTTCGCGGCCTTCATACGCGTTGACGACCCATCCGGCAACAATTGCCAGCTTTGCTCGGTGTCCTTCAGATTCGCCACCATGATCTGTTCGAGAACCTGCTGATGCACCGTAGGATTTTGCAGCGGGCAGAGCAGTTCGACACGCCGGTCGAGGTTGCGCGGCATCATGTCGGCGGACGAGATATACACAGCAGCTTTTGCGCCCGGCAGGCCGTGTCCCATTCCGAAGCAATAGATTCGGCCATGTTCGAGGAAACGGCCGATGATCGATTTGACGCGGATATTCTCCGAGAGTCCGGATATGCCCGGCCGCAGGCAGCAAATGCCGCGTACCACCAGCTCGATCGATACGCCGGCCTGCGACGCTTCATACAGGGCGTCGATGATATCGGGATCGACCAGCGAATTCATTTTCATCCAGATCGCGGCCGGCCTGCCGTGACGGGCATGGCTGGTCTCGCCGCGGATATGTTCGATGATTCGTTTGCGCAAGGTGAGCGGTGATACCGCCATCTTCTCGATGTCGCTCGGCTCCGCATAGCCGGTGATGTAGTTGAATACCCGCGCGGCGTCGCGTCCGATGATCGGATCGGAGGTGAAATAGGACAGGTCGGTGTAGATGCGCGCGGTCACGGGATGATAGTTTCCGGTGCCGGTATGGACGTAGGTCGTGAGGCTGGCGCCCTCGCGGCGCACGATCAGCGACAGCTTGGCGTGGGTTTTCAGTTCGAGAAATCCGTACACCACCTGCACGCCGGCGCGTTCAAGGTCGCGGGCCCAGCGGATATTGGCTTCCTCGTCGAACCGCGCCTTGAGTTCGATCAGCGCCGTCACCGACTTTCCGGCCTCCGCGGCCTCCGCCAGCGCGCGCACGATCGGCGAGTTGTTCGAGGTGCGATAGAGCGTCTGCTTGATGGCGACGACATCGGGGTCGCGGGCGGCCTGTTGCAGGAACTGCACCACGACGTCGAAGGATTCATAGGGGTGATGAACGATCAGATCCTTTTGCCGGATAGCGGCGAAGATATCGCCGCCGTGATCGCGCACGCGTTCGGGATGGCGGGGTACATAGGGCACGAATTCGAGATCGGGCCGGTCGAGCCGGGTCAGTTGCGACAGTTCGTTCATCGCCAGCACGCCGTCGACCAGCAGGACCTCGTCGTCGGAGGTGGAAAGCGCGCGCTGCACGAAGGCTCGCAGTTCTTCCGGCATCTTGGCCTCGATTTCGAGCCGGATCACCGATCCCCGCCGCCGCCGCTTCAGCGCGGTCTCGAACAGCCGAACCAGGTCCTCCGCCTCTTCCTCGATTTCAAGCTCGGAATCCCTGATGATACGGAATGCGCCCTGGCCCTTGACGGTATAGCCGGGGAACAGCCGTCCGATGAACAGGCCGGTGGCCTGCTCCAGCGTGATCAACCGTACCGCGCTATCCTTGCCCGCGGGCATCCGGATGAAGCGATCGATCTTGCCGGGCATGCGAATGAGCGCGTTCATCGGCTTGCCGTCGGAGACGCGCGCCAGATGCAAGGCGACGGTAAATCCGAGGCTCGGGATGAACGGGAAGGGATGGGCCGGATCGATCGCAAGCGGCGTAAGCAGCGGGAAGATGTTGTGCAGGAAGTGATCCTCGATCCAGGTCCGCTCGGCCTTGGTGACATCGCGGCCATCGACCAGAACGATGCCGACATCGGCCAGGATGGCGCGCAGATCACGCCAGATCGCCTGCTGGTCGTTGGCGAGTTTCGAAACCGTCTCGTTGATCAGGACAAGCTGCTCGGAGGGGGTCAGCCCATCGGGACTGCGCTCGGCAATGCCCTCTCGCACCTGGGCCTTGATGCCGGCGACCCGGACCATGAAGAACTCATCAAGGTTATTGGCGGAAATCGACAGAAATCGCACCCGCTCAAGCGCGGGGTGGCCTGGATTGACAAATTCTTCCAGCACCCGGCGATTGAAATGCAGCCAGGAAAGCTCGCGATTGATAAAGCGCTCGGGGCTGTGGACGATCGTTGGACCGGCACCGACATCCGATTCTTTTTCTTTAGTTACAATGGCTTGCACGGATTCCATGAAGTTTCAATCCATCTCAAGCAGGCGCCGCCGCGATTCCGGGTGCCGTTGCTGCAAACATGTTTTAGCGCGATGACGTTTCAATGACATTGATGTTCCTGCCGAAGACGCCGTCAAGACGCGGACCGGCAGCGGCCGTCAGGCGTCCCGCAGCAATTCAGCCGCCAGCGCCCGGGTGACCGGACGGCCCTGCCGCAAGGCTTCGGTGTCGAGCAGCTCGACGGCCCGCCTTGCGGCCGCATAGGACCGCTCGATCCTGGTGGCGAGGTAGCCCACCACGCTCTCATCGGCGGCCATTTGACGGTCGGTGCAAAACTTGATGATCAGCGCGCGAAGCAGCTGATCATCAGGCGGCAATAGCGCTACCGTGGGCACGGCGCGCAGACGCGAGCGCAGATCGCGCAGCTCGATTTGAAACGTCGATGGCGGCAGACGCGCGGTGATCAGAGCGAAAGCCCCATCCTCCCGCGCCAAATTCATTAGATGAAACAGCGCCCGCTCATCGAAGTCCGGCGCATTCAGATCTTCCACCACCAGCGCCCCGGTCACCAGCGCCCCCGGCACCGAGGCCGCGGTCAGCGCATGGGCCGATATCGAGCGGGCGCCCGATTGCTCGGCCCAGATCGCGGCGAGATGGCTCTTGCCGGAGCCTTCCGGTCCTACCAGCAGCATGATCCGGCTGGGCCATTCGGGCCAGCTCTGGACCAGTGCCAGCCCCGCGGTGTTGGCCGGGCCTTCGAGGAAATTGTCGCGGGTCAGGCTCTCCGCGTGCGGCAGCGCAAATGCAAGCTGACGGGGCTGAACGCGGCCTGGCACTCGATGACTCCATGCCGGGCCCGGCCGGCGCATGCTTTATGCGGCTTCGATCGTGCTCATGTGCCGCACCCACTCCACGAGATAGAGCGATACGGAAACCAAAGTAAAGACCGTGACAAAGCCCATCAGGATCAGATCATACGGCGCCGAGTTGAAGCCGAAGCCAAGCGCGGCAAGCACCAGGGCGGCGAAGGCTACCTGCGCCACCGTATTGAGCTTCGATACCATCAGCGGCTTCATCGGGATCGGCTTGCCGAACAACCATGACACAATGACGGCCGCCACGATCATGATGTCGCGCGAGACCACGAGGATGACGATCCAGCGCGGCACCGCGCCCCAGATTCCCAGCGCCACGTAGATCGAGACCAAAAGCGCCTTGTCAGCCAGCGGATCGAGCAAGGCGCCCAATTCGCTCGCCATGTTGAAGCGTTTGGCGAGGAAGCCGTCGACCGCGTCGCTGACGCCGGCGACGATGAAGATCGCAAAAGCGACTTCCATCTGGCTGGAGGCTATCGCCCAGACGATGAACGGCACCAGCAGGATGCGCCCCAGGGTGATGATGTTTGGAATGCTCACACGGCGCTTCCCGGCTACCGGCCTGATTTTGCGAAAGATACGGCCCTTTGTCGCCCGAACCGGTACCTGTCTACATAGTATATGCGCGTGCCGCTTGCGAGCCATTGCACATGAGCGGAATCCGACGTAACCAGCCGCCATCAGCTGGAATAGGCCATGATCGACCGTAAAAACGGGCTTACCTACGCCGATTCGGGCGTCGATATCGATGCGGGCAACCGCTTGGTCAATCTCATCAAGCCGATGGTTCGCGCCACGGCCCGCGCCGGGGCGGACGCCGAAATCGGCGGGTTCGGCGGGTTATTCGACCTCAAGGCCGCGGGCTTCAGGGACCCGGTTCTGGTCGCAGCCACCGACGGCGTCGGCACCAAGGTCAAGATTGCGATCGAGACCGGCCTGCATGGCGGCATCGGCATCGACCTGGTAGCGATGTCGGTCAACGACCTTGTCGTGCAGGGCGCCGAACCGCTGTTCTTTCTCGATTATTTCGCCTGCGGCAAACTCGATCCGGAGGCCACCGCCGCCATCGTCGCCGGCATTGCCGAAGGTTGCCGCGAATCAGGCTGCGCGCTGATCGGTGGCGAAACCGCCGAAATGCCCGGCCTCTACAGGGACGGCGACTACGATCTCGCAGGCTTTGCGGTCGGTGCCGCCGAGCGCGGCACGCTGTTGCCGCGATCCGATATCGCCGAGGGCGACGCCGTGCTCGGGCTGGCCTCATCAGGCGTTCACTCCAACGGGTTTTCGCTGGTCCGCAGGATCGTCGAAGCCTCGGGTCTCGGTTTCGAGGTGCCGGCGCCGTTTTCGCCGGTCATGACGCTTGGCGGCGCGCTGCTGACGCCGACGCGGCTCTACGTCAGATCATGCCTGCGCGCGATTCGCGATACCGGCGCGGTCAAGGGCCTTGCCCACATCACCGGCGGCGGGTTCACCGACAATATTCCACGCGTGCTGCCAAAGCATCTCGGCGTCGGCATCGACCTCGCGCGCCTTCCCGTGCTGCCGGTGTTCAAGTGGCTGGCAGAGCAGGGCGGGATCGCCGAACTCGAACTGTTGCGCGCCTTCAACTGCGGCATTGGCATGGTCGCCATCGTGGCGCCCGATGCCATCGAAGAGGTCACCGAGGTCCTCGCCGAGGGCGGCGAGAGCGTGGTGCTGCTAGGCGAAGTGATCCCGGCTTCGGGTGAACACCGCGTGGTTTACAACGGTCATCTCGATCTCACATGGTGAGATCGATCTCACATGGTGAGGGCATGAAGCGCCGGGTCGCAATCCTGATTTCAGGGCGTGGTTCGAACATGGCCGCATTGATCGAGGCCGCGGCAGCCAAGGACTTCCCGGCCGAAATCGCGGTCGTCATTTCCAACCGGGCCGATGCCGGTGGCCTCGAAAAGGCGAGGGCACGCGGAGTTGCGACGCTTACCATCGAAAGCGAGCCGTTCGGCAAGGATCGAGCGGCATTCGAGACGGTTCTGCAGTCGGCGCTGGACCAGCACAAGATCGACCTGATCTGCCTTGGCGGCTTCATGCGACTGCTCACGACCGCATTCGTGCAACGCTGGTACGGCCGCATGCTCAATATTCACCCCTCGCTGCTGCCGTCGTTTCCCGGCCTCGATCCGCAAGGCCAGGCGCTGCGCGCCGGCGTGAAGATTTCGGGCGCGACCGTCCATTTTGTCATTCCGGAAACCGACGCCGGTCCGATCCTGATGCAGGGGGCGGTCGCGGTTCGCGATGACGACACGCCGGCGACGCTGGCCGAGCGGATCCTCGAGGTCGAACACCGCATCTACCCTGCAGCGCTGTGGCTGGTCGCCGGCGGTCAAGTCCGGCTGGAGGGCGCACTCTGCAAGACGGCGGGCGGCGCCGGTTCCGGCGGCACTTTGATTTCTCCGGAAGGCCCGGGAAAATAAAATCCCCCGGCGAAGGCCGGGGGTGCATCAGGATTGCTTGCGCGGATCGTGACGAAGCTTAAGTGACCTTTAGATTTTCCGCGGATGTCTTGCCGCGATTTTCCACAAGGTCATATTCAATAACCTGATTCTCATTGAGGGTTGAGAGCCCAGCGCGCTCGACCGCGGAGATATGGACGAACACGTCCTTATCGCCGACCATCGGCTTGATGAAGCCATAACCCTTTGTCGGGTTGAACCACTTGACGGTGCCTTTTTGCATCGCCTGTCTCCTGGTCTAGACGTAAAAAAGACGCGGCCACGCTCTTTGCGTGCCACGCCACAAGCGGGCTTTTCGGATGTCTGCTCAATTTCTTGGTCGCGAAACGCACAGTCGATCGGCCTAAATCCGATTGTACCGGATATTGCAACACGAAATTTGCGCGTTAGCAAGCCTCTGGCATGGCTGAAGAAATCGAAGCAGCGACGGGATCGCCCTCGCGACCTGTGGCAATCGAACAACAATGTTCGGCAATCGCCCCTTGCCCGGGGCCATGACCGATTGACGCTCCCGTCGAACTGAGGGCAAATCCGCGAGGGCCGATGGGATTTCCGCAGTTTTGTCGAGTTGACGCTCCTTTTGGGATGACACGGATGTGCGGCTCATCGCGGCCTTCGCGAGCAAAGCAGACCGGGATGAGCGACGGGCTTGCCAGGGCCATCGCAATCGTTTTCGTCGTTATCCCGGCGGTTGCGGCCCAGTCGCCCTTGGCTCAGGCGCAGATCGCCTTCGTGCCGCCGCCGCCCGCGCCCGCGCCAACGCCTGGCGAGGTCAATTCCGGCGTGTCGGCCGGTTCGACCGTGACAGATCTCGGCAGTAATTTCCTGGAGCGGCTTGGAAACCAGGCATCATCCGGATTTCGCGGCGCGCTGCGATATAATCCCGGCGGCGGCGGCGCCTCCGAAGCGACGGACGCCCCGCCATACCGGACCTGGGCCGAGGCCTACGGAATCTCGGCCACGACCGGTCCACTGGGCTTTTTCGTTGGAGACCGCCGTCAGACCTGGGGCGGCGTCGCAGGGTTAGGAGCGCGCGTAGCGCCTGGCGTCAATGTCGGCTTTTCGGTTGACCAAAGCCGCACCGCGATCGACGTTCCGCTGGCGTTGCAGTCGGCGACCCTCGATCTTACCCAGCTCGGCTTCAACGCATCCGTCGACAAGGGGCCCTGGACCTGGGCTGTCGCGCTGGTCCATGGCTTCGGGAAAATCAATTCGAGCAGAGACACCGGATTCGGCACCGCCAGTGCCGGCTATAACGCCGAGATCGACGGCGCGCTGACCGAACTCAGTTACTACTGGAACATCGACCAGAGCCGTATCGTGCCGAAAGCCGCGCTCGAATATGTGCGCGCCACGACTGGATCGCTGCAGGAGATCGGCGGTCTCGATCCATTGACGGCGACCGGGGCGACGGTTGAGCGTTCGCGGATCCTGCTCGGCGCGGAGGTTGGGCATTACTGGATCTTCGATCGAAAGATTCTCGATCTGTCCGCCCACGGTAAGTTCGTCGACAATGTCGCGCAGAATTTCAGCTCGGTCACGGTCAGCCTCGGCGCCCAGAGCATCACCGTGCAGGGCATCGGCGAAAGCCGGTACGGTGCGGATGCCGGCGCGTCCGCCTCGCTCAGCCTGAGCAATGCGGCGCGGCTCTACCTCAACTATGACGGCAAGTTCCGCGCCGCGATGCAGTCGCATCAGGGAACGCTCGGCGTCGAATTGAAGTGGTAGCCGGCGCGCATTGACGTCGCGTCTCGATCGATCCGCATCCCTAGGCCAGCCCGGCGGCCGCGTATCCCAGAAGGCCGAAGTTGCGTCGTTGCTCCTTCATCAGGGGTACGAGATCATTCGGATGGATGAACTCATCCCCGAAGCAAGGATAGGCCTTGGGATCGAATATCTTCTTGAGCCAGTCAATTACGATCTTGTGTCGGTCAGAATTACGAAACTCCTTGTGGTAGGTAAGCCACAAATCCATATGATAATTGATCCCGAGATCGATTGCCACCAGAGGCGCGCCGAGCGCCATGACCGATGTCGGCAGAAATCCGATCCCGGCACCTCGCTCGATTGCGTAGAGAACCGCGACACTGGAATTCGTCGATATGCCGACGATCCCTTCCAGCGATTGCAATCCCAGAATTCGGGCGTAGCCGGTCTCGTCTAGCTGCGCGCCGTGTTGCTTGACGATGCGGTGATTCCGGAGATCCGAGAGGGATTTTGGCAGCCCATAGGCGTCGCGATATCCCTCCGACGCAAACGTGTAGATATGAAGCCTGCCGAGCTTCGCGACAATGAGGTCCGGGTTTGTCGGTCGGGCGAACTGGATCGAAATATCGGCCTCCAGGCGCGATACGTCGGCCTGCTCCATCGCGCAACGAAGATCGACCATAATCTTGCGGTAGGTTTTCTGGAAATCGATCAGCCTGGGAAGCACCCAGGAGATACCAGGTCCCTCGGTCATGGCGACACGCACCGAACCGTGTATGTCGGTCGACATCGACGCCCGACGGAAGACGTTGAAGCTGAGACGTTCCATCTGCTCGACATCGAACAGCAAGGCCCGTCCCTCGTCGCTCAGCGACAAGCCCGATTGGTCGCGCAAGAAGAGTTTGAACCCTAGCTCTTCCTCGAGCCTGTCGATCTTCCGCATCAGGGTTGTACCGGTCAATCCCAGCACGTCTGCCGCGTTCCTGAAGCTCTGATGCCGCGTACATAGGAGAAATGCGTGTAAATCTTCCCATGACGCGTTGAGGGTTTCTTCAGCCTTTTTGCGCTGCATTGGCGCAGCACCCCGATGCAAAGCTTGCCGCATACCCGTTATCCCCGTCAGGTATGATAATCGTTACACGGATGGGACCTTAAATGCAGAAAATGTTTCGAGGAAGTAGGGATTTGGCCGCCCGGCACGAGTTGGATGAGCTTTCGCCGACCTCCGCGGTCACGGTCAGGCCGGCGACGTATGGGCATTTGCACGATCTGGTGGCCATCGCCCGGCGGGAGATTCCAGGGGTCAGCGTCTCGGAAGCAGGCCTCGCTCAATTCCTGCGCGGCGATCCGGAGTTGATCTTTGCCTTTGAACGGGCGGGAGGCCTGCTGGGCGGAATAGCGTTCCTCTATCTCAATGACCGAGGGCATGATGCGCTCTTGATCGACGGCATCGATCTGAAGAATCCAGGCCGCGAGTTTTTGGCGCGCGGCGATGAAGACGTATCGGCTATCTATGTTTGGGCTCTCGTGTGCCACGGGCGCGCCGTTGTCGGACTGGCGAACGTCGCGGCATATTTGAGAAGGCAGCGATTTATCAATGCCGATTATTTCGCGCAGCCAGCGACAATGGCGGGCCGCGATTTGCTGATCGCAATAGGCTTCAGACCGATACCGAGTTCCCAGCCCGACCTCTGGCGCTACGAGCGGCCATGGCATCGCCGTCTTACGAGTATGCCGGCATCACATGTTTCAGTAGGGAGTATCGCAGATGCATGGCACTAAGCCCCCGCCCAGACAGGACCCGCGCGCGATTTCCATCCGCATCGCCCGCGATCCAAACGATCTGATGCTGGTCACCGCGATTCGCGCCGCCGTCTATCTCGCCGAGCAGGATTGCCCGATCGAGGAGGAATTCGACGGCAACGATCTGGTCGCGGCTCACTTCATCGGCTTTATTGGCAGCGAACCCGCGGCCTGCCTTCGCGTGCGATTTTTCGGCGAGTTTGCAAAGCTTGAACGTCTTGCCGTCCGCCATCAGTTCCGGCGGTCACGCATATCATTCAAGCTCGTGCAGGCAAGCTTCGAATACCTCAAGCGCAAGGGATTCAAGAAGGTCTATGGCCACGCGCAAGACCGGCTGGTGAACTTCTGGTCGCATTTCGGCGCCAAGCCGCTCGGTCATAACCGAAAGATCACTTTCTCCGATTTTTCCTATACCGAGATGGTGCTTGATCTCGAGCCGGGCCCCGATGCCATCACGCTCGATAGCGACCCCTACGTGATCATCAGGCCGGAGGGGGACTGGGACAGGCCGGGGATTCTCGATATCTCATCGCGGCGCGCCGTGACATCTCCGCTTCGCGCGCCGGCTTTGGTTGGAACATGATTTCGGGCAGAAAGATGATAGCTTCCCTCCATGACGATCCGCCGATCCTCGTCTGCGCCGATCTTCAGACCGAGTATCTCACCGAAGGTCGCAGCCACGTGATATCGGACGCGGACGCGATCACGTCGCGCTGCCTCGAATTGATGACGTTGTGGCGCGACAACCTTTGGCCGGTGATGCATTTGAAGCGGATCGCCCAGGCCGCATGGTTCAATCCGGCGTCGAACCTGACGAACTGGATTGCGGAGTTTAAACCGCGGCCGGGGGAGCTCACCTTCGAGCACCCGCTGCCATCGGCCTACAGTTCGACGCGGTTCGCCGAATACATGTCGAATCTGAGAAATACTCGCTGCGTTCTGATGGGGTTTTCGCTGGATGAAACCGTTCTGTCGACCGTTGTCGACGGGTTTCATCGCAGCCATCGCTATCAGATCGTCAGCGACGCCGTGGCCTGCCGGCGCACCGACGTCGGAGACGCGGATACATATAAACTCGCGGTCGTCAAAGTGATCGGTAACTTCGCAGGAATATTGGGTAGCGATAACCTTATCGGCGCAAGCGGCAAGATCGCGGTATGACCGGAGCTCGATGTCTTGCGGCAACCTTCGCTTTGCAAATCGTTCAGGCGGCGCGATTGCAATTCCGCTAGTTCCGATCGACCCTGACCACGCGGCCCTTTTCGATCGCAAGCGCGAGCCGGCCGTGCTTCAGCGACAGCGCCGCTTCACCGAACAGCTCGCGGCGCCAGCCGCGCAGCGCGGCCACGTCGGCGTTATCGTCAGCCGCGATATCTTCGAGATCGCCGACAGTTGCGATTATCTTGCTGGCGACGGCGTGACGCTCCGAGGTCATCCGCAGCAAAACTTTCAGGAGTTCGACAATCGCTGCGCCATTTGAATTGCCGCGCGGCTTTTCGATTTTCGGCAGGCTGGCGGGATCGCGCGCGAGGCCGCGCTGCACGGCGGCCACGATATCGGCGCCCCATTTCGAGCGGTCAAATCCCTTCGGCAACGAGCGCAAATTCGCCAGCCGTTCGAGGCTGGTCGGCGCATGCGTCGCGATGTCGCCGACCGCATCGTCCTTGAGTACGCGGCTGCGCGGAACGTCGCGGCTCTGCGCCTCCTGTTCGCGCCATGCCGCGACTTCCATCAGCACCGCAAGTTCCTTCGGCTTGCGCACCCGCGTCTTCAGCCGCTCCCACGCGCGTTCGGGGTGGAAGTCGTAGGTCCTTGGGCTTGTCAGGACCTCCATTTCCTCGCTCACCCAGTCGCTGCGCCCGCGTTTCCTGAGGTCGGCGTCCAGCGCCGCGAACACGTCGCGCAAATGGGTGACGTCGGAGACGGCGTAATGCGTCTGTTCTTCGGTCAGCGGCCGGCGCGACCAGTCGGTGAAACGATGGGTCTTGTCCGGCCGATGCCCGGCGATGCGTTCGACCAGCTGGTCATAGGCGATGGAATCGCCATAGCCGAGTACCATGGCCGCGACCTGGGTGTCGAAGATCGGGTGCGGAACGATCCCGGCCTGATGCCAGACGATTTCGATATCCTGACGGGCGGCGTGGAAAACCTTCAGCACCTTCTCGTCGGCCATCAGCTCGAAGAACGGCTTCAGGTCGATGCCTGCGGCCAGCGTGTCGATCACGACCGCTTCCTCGGCGCTCGCCATCTGCACGACGCAGAGCAGGGGATAATAGGTCGTCTCGCGCAGGAATTCCGTATCGACGGTGATAACCGGGTGCTTGGCGAGGCGGGCGCAAGCGGCGGCGAGTTCCGAAGTGGTAGCAATCAGATCCATGAACAGTCCATAACGCTTCTTAAGAGGGCGTTCTGCCGAAAGCGTTGATATGTCAAGGGTCTTGGGAGAAATTCGGGCCTTGCATTTCAGCCCGGCGGGAACTTTGCGCATCGATTCAGTCGGTCACGACGCGCCCGACGGTGATGTCGCCGATATCTGTTTCCAGAAATGTGATCGGTCAGATGTCGCTGATGCGCCCGGCGGATGGTCGCCGGGAGGAGGGAACGGCCAGCACGACGATGCACAGTGCGATCATCGCCATCCCCATGAATTCAAAAACCAATGCGTCCACCGCGGCAATCCCCCCAACAAACCGCTAGATTTGTAAGGAAGCCATTGACCGTTTCTTAACTCCCGGCGGCGGGCGGCAACCGCGGGACCTGAAAGTTGGGCGCAGGGTTAAC
Source organism: uncultured Alphaproteobacteria bacterium (assembly GCA_963801875.1). Taxonomy (GTDB): domain Bacteria; phylum Pseudomonadota; class Alphaproteobacteria; order Rhizobiales; family Xanthobacteraceae; genus Bradyrhizobium. The sequence goes on from CAWDGT010000003.1 coordinate 327,572, forward strand.
GATTCACGTCCCGCAAAACGTCTGATGCACGCGCTGGTGCGGTTCAGGCGGCTCCGCATAGCCGGCATAGGCCGGCAGGTCCTCGTACGGCTTCGACAGCACCGCGAGAAGCTCCTCGAACAGGGCAAAGTCGTCGCGGTTCACGGCGGCCTCGATCACCGCCTCTACCCGATGGTTCCTTGGTATGAAGGCCGGATTGACCGATCGCATCGCCATCCGCCGCGCGGCGGGATCCTGCGGCTCCTCGCCGGTCCGCTGCCGCCAGCGCAGCGCCCAATCATCATAGGCTGTGGGTTCGGCGAACAATTGCCGGACGGCGGGATCGCCAGCGGGATCAAGCGCGGCATCGCTCAATCGCCTGAAGGTGAGCGTAAAGTCGGCCTGGTTCCTCGCCATGGCGTCCAGCAGGTCTTGCGCGAGCGCCGGGTCGCCATCGCGCGCCGTGAACAGCCCGAGCTTTCCCCGCAGCCCGGCCTGATAGGCTGTGTTGAACCTCTCCGCGAACTCGCCGAGCGCCGCTTGCGCCTCCGCTATCGCCTTGTCCTGTTCGTCGGACAATAGCGGCAACAGGCACTCCGCAAGCCGGGTCAGGTTCCAGAGCGCGATCCGCGGCTGGTTGGCGTAGGCATAGCGGCCGAGTTCGTCGATCGAAGAGAACACCATGGCCGGGTCGTAATGGTCCATGAAAGCGCATGGACCGTAATCGATGGTCTCGCCTGATATCGAGGTGTTGTCGGTGTTCATGACGCCATGGATGAAACCGACCAGCAGCCAGCGCGCGACCAGATCGGCCTGGCGCGCGATCACGCCTTCGAGCAGCGCATGATAGGGGCGGTCGGCATTTGCAGCCTGCGGATAATGCCTGGCGATGACGTGATCGGCCAGCTGCCGCACGCCTTCGGTATCGCCGCGCGCGGCGAAATACTGGAAGGTGCCGACCCTGATGTGACTGGATGCGACGCGGGTGAGGACCGCCCCAGGCAATGGCGTTTCGCGCAACACGCTCTCGCCGGTCAGGACGGCGGCGAGCGATCGCGTGGTCGGAATTCCCAGCGCCGCCATTGCCTCGCTGACGATGTATTCGCGCAGCACCGGACCGAGCGCCGCGCGGCCGTCGCCCCGGCGCGAAAATGGCGTCGGGCCCGACCCCTTGAGCTGAATGTCGCGGCGGACGCCGTCGGCGTCGATCACCTCGCCGAGCAGGATGGCACGGCCGTCGCCGAGCTGCGGCACGAAATGACCAAACTGGTGGCCGGCATAGGCCATCGCGATCGGGTCGGCGCCGTCCGGAATCCGTTTCCCCGCGAGGATCTCGGAACCATCAGGGCTATCGAGCCGATCGGGATCGAGGCCAAGCTGGACCGCAAGCCGCCGGTTCAGCTTGATCAGCCGTGGCGAGGTGACCGGGGTCGGTGCGACCCGGGCGAAGAAGTTCGCCGGCAGCGCCGCGTAGGTATTTTCGAAGGGGAAGTGGACCGTCATCCGCTTCAAGATAGGGATCGCTCGGAAATAGACAATCGCTTTGCGGGCCCACAGGTTCGGGGCCCTTTGTTTTTCCATCACTTTTCCGGGTTTGCGGTGTGGCGCTGGGAAACCGGTTTTGGCGGTGCATTCGGTTGCCGCGCCTGACAGCCTCGGGTAAACCCTCAACCTCTTCGCAGGGCGGCCTCCGGCACCCGATTCGATCCTCCGACATCTCTGTATCCAGGACATCCATGCATCGCTACCGGTCCCACACTTGCGGCGCGCTCCGCGATAGCCACATCGGCGAGACGGTTCGATTGTCGGGCTGGTGCCATCGCATTCGCGACCATGGCGGGGTGCTGTTCATTGATCTGCGCGACCATTACGGGCTGACGCAATGCGTGGCCGACCCGGATTCGCCGGCGTTCAAGCACGCCGAAAAGCTGCGCTCGGAATGGGTGGTGCGGATCGACGGCAAGGTGCGGCGGCGTCCCGCCGGCACCGAAAACCCCGATTTGCCGACCGGCGCGATCGAGATTTACGTCAATGAAATCGAGGTGCTGGGGCCGGCCGGCGAACTGCCGCTGCCGGTGTTCGGCGAGCAGGAATATCCCGAGGATATAAGGCTTAAATACCGTTTCCTCGACCTTCGCCGCGAGCGGCTGCATCAGAATATCATCAAGCGCGGGCAGATCATCGATTCGATCCGCAAGCGAATGAAGGAGCAGGGTTTCTTCGAATTCCAGACCCCGATCCTGACGGCATCCTCGCCGGAAGGCGCGCGCGACTTCCTGGTGCCGTCGCGACTGCATCCGGGCAAGTTCTACGCGCTGCCGCAGGCGCCGCAACAGTTCAAGCAGCTCACCATGATCGCGGGCTTCGACCGCTATTTCCAGATCGCGCCGTGCTTCCGCGACGAGGACGCGCGCGCCGACCGTTCGCCCGGCGAGTTCTACCAGCTCGACGTCGAGATGAGTTTCGTGACGCAAGAGGATGTGTTCAACGCGGTTGAACCGGTCATGCGAGGGGTGTTCGAGGAATTTGCAGGCGGCAAGGCGGTGACGCCGAAATTTCCGCTTATCCCCTATGCTGAAGCGCTCAGGAAATATGGCAGCGACAAGCCCGATCTGCGCAATCCGATCGAGATGGCGGATGTCTCGGAGATCTTCCGCGGATCCGGCTTCAAGGTGTTTGCGCGTATTCTGGAGACCAGCCCGAAGTCGGCGGTGTGGGCCATTCCGGCGCCGGGAGGTGGCTCGCGCGCATTCTGCGACCGGATGAATTCATGGGCGCAAGGCGAGGGTCAGCCGGGCCTCGGCTACATTTTCTTTGCTGAAGAGAACGGTATTGTCAGCGGCCGTGGCCCGGTGGCCAACAACGTCGGACCGGAACGCACCGAGCAAATGCGTCAGCAGCTTGCGCTGAAAGCTGGCGACGCCGTCTTTTTCGTCGCCGGCGACCCGGCTAGCTTCGTAAAGTTTGCCGGCCCGGCGCGCACCAAAATCGGCGAAGACCTCAACCTCATCCGGAAGGACCGCTTCGAGTTCTGCTGGATCGTCGATTTTCCAATGTTCGAATGGAACGAGGAGGAAAAGAAGATCGATTTTTCCCACAACCCGTTCTCGATGCCCAACATGGAGGCGGACGCGTTTCTCGCGCTTGACGCCAACGATCAGGATACGCTGCTTGGTCTCAAGGCGATCCAATACGATATCGTCTGCAACGGAATCGAATTGTCGTCCGGCGCGATCCGTAATCATCGCCCCGACGTGATGAAGAAGGCGTTCGGCATCGCAGGCTATCCGGAGGACGTGCTGGAGGCAAAGTTCGGCGGCATGCTGCGCGCGCTTTCGCTCGGCGCGCCGCCGCATGGCGGCATCGCACCCGGTATTGACCGAATTGTCATGTTGCTGTGCGGCGAGGAGAATCTGCGCGAGGTGGTGCTGTTCCCGATGAATCAGCGCGCCGAAGACCTCATGATCAATGCGCCTTCGGAGGTCACCCCGAAGCAGTTGCGCGAGCTTCACATCCGGCTCAATCTGCCGCAAATCTGACGACCGGCAACCGAAGCCCTGAATTCGGGGCCGAGGAAGCCGCGGGGGAAATGCATGCCGTCCCATTCTGAAGATCTGCAGTCCGCGGCGCTCGCGTATCACCGGCTGCCCCGGCCTGGAAAGCTTGAGATTCAGGCCATCAAGCCGCTCGCCAACCAGCGCGACCTTGCGCTCGCTTATTCGCCGGGTGTGGCAGCCGCCTGCATGGCGATATCGGCCGATCCCGCCCAGGCGGCTTCGCTGACGATCCGCGCCAACCTCGTTGCGGTGGTCTCCAACGGCACCGCGGTGCTCGGCCTCGGTAATATCGGACCGCTGGCATCGAAGCCGGTCATGGAGGGCAAGGCGGTTCTGTTCAAGAAGTTCGCCGGCATCGACGTATTCGACATTGAGATCGCCGCTGACACCATCGAGCGCGTGGTCGAGACCGTGGCCGCGCTGGAGCCGACGTTCGGCGGCATCAATCTCGAGGACATCAAGGGGCCGGAGTGTTTCGAGATCGAGGCGCAGCTCAAGGCGCGCATGAAGATCCCGGTATTCCACGACGATCAGCATGGGACCGCCATCATCGTCGGCGCCGCGATCACCAATGCGCTGCTGCTGAACGGCAAAAAACTGGAAGACGTCAAGATCGTCGCCTCCGGCGCCGGAGCCGCGGCGATCGCCTGTCTCAATCTTCTGGTCTCCATGGGCGCGCAGCGCAAGAATATCTGGGTCTGCGATATCGACGGCGTGGTGCATGAGGGACGCACAACGCTGATGGATCGCTGGAAGTCGGTCTATGCCCAGAAGACCAACAAACGCAAGCTTGGCGAAGTGATCGGCGGCGCCGATATCTTCCTCGGGCTTTCGGCGCCCAATGTGCTGACGCCGGACATGGTCAAGGCGATGGCTGACAAGCCGCTGGTGATGGCGCTGGCCAACCCGAACCCGGAAATCATGCCGGATGAAGCGCGGAAGGCACGTCCCGATGCGATGATCTGCACCGGGCGAAGCGACTTTCCCAACCAGGTCAACAATGTCCTGTGCTTTCCCTTCATCTTTCGCGGTGCGCTCGACGTCGGCGCTACCGCGATCAACGAGGAAATGAAGAAGGCCGCGGTCGATGCGATCGCGCAGCTCGCGCGCGATCCGCCGGCGGTTGCGTCCGGTTTCGACAGCGGGGAAGCGCAGGGTTTCGGCCCGGGCTCGCTGATTCCAAGCCCGTTCGACCCGCGGCTGATCCTGCGTATCGCGCCTGCGGTGGCCAGGGCGGCAATGGATTCAGGCGTCGCCACCCGGCCGATCAGGAATTTCGAGGACTATTCCGCCCAGCTCGAACGCTTCGCGTTCCGCTCCGGCCTTGTCATGAAACCGATGTTCGCCAAGGCCAAGACCCAGCCGGTCCGCGTGATCTATGCGGAGGGCGAGGACGAGCGCGTCCTGCATGCGACGCAAGTGGTGCTCGAGGAGAAGCTGGCACGGCCGATACTGGTCGGGCGTCCCTCGGTGGTCGAAGCCCGCATCAAGAGGTTCGGTCTCGCCATCAAGGCCGGCCAGGATTTCGATCTGATCAATCCCGAGGACGATCCGCGCTATCGGTCTTATGTTCAGTCCTACATCGACGTCGCTGGCCGACACGGCGTCACACCCGATGCCGCACGCACGATGGTACGCACCAACGCCACGGTGATCGCGGCGCTTGCGGTGATCCGGGGCGAAGCCGACGCCATGATCTGCGGCGTCGACGGCCGCTATATGAGCCATCTGCGCCACGTGCGCGAGATCGTCGGCTTTCTTCCGGGCGTCAGCGATTTCGCTGCACTCGCCTTGATGATCACCAGTAAGGGCGCCTATTTCATCGCCGATACCCAAGTGCGGCCAAACCCGAGCGCCGAGGAGCTTGCGGAGATGGCGGCGCTGGCAGCGCTTCATGTCCAGCGGTTCAATCTCAAGCCCAAAATCGCATTCGTGTCGCATTCCGACTTCGGCAGTTATGATACCGACTCCTCGCGAAAAATGCGCCGCGCCACCGCGCTTCTGAAGCAGAGCCACCCGGAACTCGAGGCGGACGGTGAAATGCAGGGCGATACCGCGCTCTCGGAAGCCGCGAGGAGGCTGATCCTGCCGCACTCCAAACTGGAAGGGGAGGCCAACATCCTGATCATGCCGAACCTTGATACGGCCAACGTCGCCTATCAGATGATCAAGGCGCTGGCCGATGCCCTTCCGGTCGGGCCGATTCTGATCGGCCCGGCGCGCCCGGCGCATATTCTGACCAAGTCGGTGACCGCACGCGGCGTTCTCAATATGACCGCCGTTGCCGCCGTTGAAGCCCAGGAGCGCGCCGGACGCCAGCAACCGACCTTGTTTGGCTAGGAAAAATCGATCGGGTTCCAGTTGCGAACGTCGTTTCCGGAGTTGATTTGACTGTTTGAAAAGCCGGGACGGAGCGCCCATAATCGCTCCGCCGATCCCGAACCCGCATTTGCAGCATCCAGTGAGGCCGACCATGCCAGCGTTTATTACTTTCGGGCGAGTTTTGTTCGCGGTGTTGTTTATCTATTCGGGCGCGACGAAGCTCTTCGCGGTTCAGGCCACAGCGGAGTTTATCTCCGCCAAAATTGTCATTCCCTCCCTGCTTGCGCCCTATGCCTCCCAGTTGGAAACGATGACGGGAATGTCGACGCCGCAGATCCTCGCCATTGCGACCGGATCCTTCGAGGTCGTCAGCGGATTGATGATTGCATTGAATTTCGGGGCGCGGTTCTTTGCAATTCTTCTGATTTTCTTCGTGGCTGCGACAATTTTCTATTTCAACGATTTCTGGAATCAATCTCCTCCGGAAAATGCCAAGACCCTGGTGGACGCCCTGAAGAGCCTCTCGATCATCGGCGCGCTGTTCATGATCGCGGGCTATGGAAGGACGCCGCGGACGGCGGAGCCCGTTTATGGCGATGTCTGATCCACCCGCCGCCACGGGCTAACGCTGACTTCATCGGCGCGATCAAGGAGCTGTGGTTCACCGGCCCTGAGGCCATGCGCCGCGAGAATCTGCTGCGGTGATCGCTCGGGTACGCCGGGGAAACAGGGTTCGCCGCCCGGCAGCCGCACCCGCGGGGCCAGCGAAAGCCAGAACGTGTCGTAGCGGTCCATAAACATTGCGAACACGTCGGGCCCGCCGATAATCGCAACGCGGCCGGCACGCACGCCGGCGAAATCGCCGGCAGCCTCGAACGAGGCTCCGGCGGGATTCCAGAGCGTGGCTTTCGGATTGGACGGATCCGGCGCAATCGCGCCGATCCTCCGGGTCACGATGATTCGTCTGCGCCGCGCCGAGTTCGGCTGGTCCTCATAGGAATGCCGGCCATGCACGATCAGGTCGGCGCGATCGAGGGCGGCAGTGAAGAACTGCTTGTCGCCCTCGAATTTCAATTCGTCCGGCATCACGTGAGCAGCGTTCGCCAGCATGCCGTCCGCCGACACGATGACATAGCCCTCAATGCACAGACCCGGCATCGCGCGCGGCGGATGTTATTTTATTCCGAAATGGTCTGCACCACGCTGGAAACCGGCCGCGAACTCACCGTCGGCAGTTTGGCGTCCTTGAGGACTTCGTCATCATACTGCGCAATAGTCTGCACCGGAGCCTTGGCAACCATCTTGACGACCTTGTAGCCGCCGGCCTTCAGCCTTTGCATCAGCTCGGGCAGCGCTTCCGCCGTATATTTGTGGAAATCGTGCAGCAGGATGATGCCCTTGCCGAGCTTGTCGAGCTTCCTCATCGTCACGTCGATCACCTGCTTCGGGTTGCGCGCCTTGAAATCGAAGGAGTCGAGGTCGCACGAGAACATCGCGATGTTTCTGGTGCCGAGATAGGTCACCATTTCCGGCGGATGCTGCAGCGCCGGGAAGCGGAAGAACGGCGAGGGCGATGTGCCCAAGGCCCACTTCACCGCGCTAAAACCCTTTTCGATCTCTTCCTTGCGCTGATCTTCGTTCAGTTTCTTGTTGGTGAGGGTCGCGTGCGACCAGGTATGCGATCCAATGGTGTGACCGGCCGCGGCCACCTGCTTCAGGATTTCCGGATAGTAGGTCGAGTGCTTGCCAATTGGAAAGAAAATGCCCGTCGTGCATTCTTCCGCCAGCGTCTTCAGCACCGAGGGCGTATTGAGCGGCCACGGACCATCGTCGAACGTCAGCACCACTTCATGGTCGCGCAGGAAATCCAGTTGCTTGAAGTGCTCGAAACCAAATCCTGGACCGCCTGTGGTGTCGATTTCAACGACGCGGGCGATGCCAAGCGCGTTGGGATTGGCGCAAGCGGCTTTGGCGGGGGCCGGTGGGGCCTGCGGAACCGTCGCGCCTTTGGGAGCAGGGGTTTGCGACCAGGCAAGGCCTGATGCACATAGCGAAACCGCGCCTGCAAAGATCAATCCTGCCGCAATACGCATCTTCTTTTTCCCTTAGCTGATCCCGTGCCCGGGCCTGGCGGTTGCCATCGTCCGCGCGGATTTTTCCGCCCCTTGTGATACTAGCCTAGTTGGACCTGCGCCGCCACGGCAACGGCTTATATCGCCGCTGGCCGATTTGTCGGCCGAAGCGGTTAATTCCCCCGCTGGCGCGCGCGTCAGGTCTCCGCGAGCGCCCGGGCAATGGCGGTTTTGACGCGCGTGTCCGACGGTTCGACGGTCTCGGAAAATGCTTCCGCTATGTAGCCGTCGCGGCCGATCAGATATTTGTGGAAATTCCAGCGCGGAACATCCTTCGGCCGCGCATCAGCGGCCCATTTGTAGAAAGGATGCGCATTCGGGCCCTTCACCACGGCTTTTGCCGCGATCGGAAAGGTCACCCCATACTGGTGCTGCGCGGTTTCGGCGATTTCGGTAGCGCCGCCCGGTTCCTGCCCGCCAAAATCGTTCGAGGGTATCCCGATAATCATCAGGCCCCGATCATGGAACTCGGTCCACAATTCCTGCAATCCGGCATATTGCGGCGTGAAGCCGCACAGGGAGGCCGTATTGACGATCAGCAGCGGACGGCCGGCGTATTCGGCCAACCGGATATCGCCGCCGGCAAGGGCAGGAAAGGAGAAAGCATAGGCGGTGATCCGACTCATCGCGGCCTGTGCGAGAGCCGTCCCTGTCGAGGCGGGGCTGGCGACCCCAGCCAGCGCCGCCGTGAGAACTGTTCTGCGGTCGATCATGGCGCCCCCTTTGTTATCCGGATCGGTCACGATAGCCCAACAAGCAAGCGGCCGCTTCTCAACAAGCCGTTATGGCCGGTTCGGCGGAGCGCTGCACCAGGGCAGCGGCAGCAGCGGCATGTAATACCCGCTCCACTCGCATATCGGCTCCGGACCCCTGCGCATGAAGGCATATTTTATCGGCTCGGCCTGACCGACAGCGACATGCAGTCCGAACAGGACGGCGGCGACCGAATAGGTCCATTTGCCAAAGCGCAGATCGGGCAAGGAATCGAGCAGGATTGCACCGGCAAGGATAATCAGCGGATCTGTAAAGATGAAATACTCGGATTTCAGCCCGCGCCGCACGCCGAGGGCGTCGATCCCGATCGCGGCCAGCAGCAGCATCAGCGCCTGGATCGCGGCCTGCCTCTCGCCGCGCCGCCACGCATAGAAAATGCCGGGGACGATCAGCCAGGTCAGAAACACCGTCGGGCGCGGTGAGGAATGCAGCACGAAGCTATAGCGTGCAAGCACCGACGCGACCCCGTCAAGCAGCAGCAGCGCAATTGCCGCCGGACTAGATCCGTTTGCGACATTGGTGGTGGTTGCATCCGCAAAGGTCAGCATCTTTTCCAGCGGATTGACCACGGCTATGATATTGCCGGTGTTGTATTCGAGGTTGAGCGCGAGCAATGCAATCGAGGCACCGGCGGCAATCGCGAACATCGACGCCAGCGTCTCGGCCGCGCTGACGCGCCAGATCACGGCAAAGGCGAGCATGCACCCGCCGATCAGGACCGCCAGCGCTGCCTGATAGATGCCGAAACGGCCCAGCAACAGCGGGTGGAAGTGCGCGGCATCAAGCAAGGCGCGGTCAAAACCTGCCGCAATCAGCGGCGATGCCGCCCATGCCGCAGATATCGCCGCGATGGCGGCGATGACAGCGGCCAGCCAACCCATTGGGGTATTGCGCCAGAATGCGACGCTTGCGCTTGCGGCGCCTCCAAATGGCATGACCACTAGCGGCAGCGCGCCGATCAGAAAAATCGCTTGCACCTTGTTTTCGAGACCGAGCACGCACAATCCCGCCGCCGCCGCCAGCGCCAGCGGACGCGCAATCCAGGCGCGGCGTCCGGCCACGATCAGGATGATGAGCGCGAAGATGACGGGGCACGCGGCGACCAGCTCGCTGCGCAAGATTCGCGAATGCACGGCGACGCCGCCGGAGAACGCGAATGCAAGGGTCGCGAACATCGCGACGCGCCAGTCGCGCAGGATGAGACGAACAAGGCCTGCGAAAATCAGCACGCAACCGGTCGCGAGCAAAAAGGCCAGAAGACGTCCGGCGCGAACGGCGCTGGTCATGGCGGCAGAGAATGCCGGTGCGTCGGCGGCCGGCGGAATCGCCGATAACGACCATGCGTCAAGCAGTCCGAGCGCGTGCAGCAGCTGATACCACAGCTTCACCGCCAGGATGGTGATGTAGGCGGTGTGATCGAAGAACAGCTGCGGCTTGCCGTCGTTGAGGGCAAGCGCGTTGTAAATCACCATGAAATCCATATCGGCGTTGCGCCAGTAGATCAGCGCGTAGCCGAACAGAAAGAACGATGCCGCGAGGCAGGCTGCGGTCGCCACCAGTCCGCCTCGCCAGCCAAGCAGGGTCAGCCGGTCGTAGGCGTCGTTGGCCAGGTCGACTGGCGGCGCGGCACTGGAGGCCGGGTTGGAAAGCTGGTTCATGCCGGCGGTCTTTTAGCGCAGCCTCCGGAGCAAAGCGAACCGCTGCGCTAGACCGGGATGACTTTTCTTCGGATCGTCATCCCGCTCTATCGTTTTGTTTGAGCATGATCTTTTCGGAAGACCGGTTCCCACTTTTCCGGATCATGCTCTAGCGCAGCGAAACGATGAAATCCGTTCCTTCGCCGGTTTCGCCGGCGCCGATGCCCTGATCGGAAACGATGATCGAGCTGCCGGTTGAAAGCGCACCGGTAATTCGCGCCATGGCATCCGCGGGGATGGTAAGGCGATCCAGCGCTCCGGTGGGGCTGTCCGGCACCGGCAATGCCTTCACCTCGGTCGAAGCCCGGGCGGCGTTCCGCCTGCGCGAGGCGCGTCCGTCCTCGTCACGCCGCTCGGCGTACCTCACCGCCACCGGGAGCGAGACCGCTGACCAGTGCACGAGATTGGCGTCATCCTTGTCGATCTGCGCGGTAAACACGTGCGTTCCCAGCGGCCGGTCGCTCGACGCAATCGTTACGGGTGCGTCGAACAGCGGCGCGAAATTCTGCCGCACGTAGAGCTTTGAATCCTTGCGGCTGATGAATACGGAAATTTGGCCAGCGCGCTTTGGTGCCGTCGCCCTTGCCGGCGCGGGCTTCGAGGTGTCGGGCAAGCGAGTTCTGATCCTTTTTCACGTCGGGAACGCCTGCACCGATTTCCGTCATCGCCTTGACCGAACCGTCAGGCTTGTCGCCCGACTTTTCGCCCGATCCGGGCACTTCCGGTTTCGGCGCCTCGGCCTTGACCTCGTTCGCCTTCGCTTCGGGATTTTTCTCGCCGGCCTTTTCTTCGGCCGTCGCGCTTGCCGACACCTCGGACGACCTTACGGCGTCGGCACTTGGTTGGGCGGCGACCACAGTTTCATCCGGTTTGTTTTCGGCTTCGCTCGTTGTGCCGGTCTCGGCAGGCCTGACTCCGACGGTCGCGTTTTCCGCCCCTTCGGTCGCGGTTTCGGTTAGGGGCTCCTCGCGCGACGGGGCGTTGCTACCGGATGGCGCTGCATCGCTCATCGTGACCGCGGATTGGGTTGCAGACATTTTGCTGCTGGCGTCAGCAGTATGGGTTTGTTCGGGCGGTGATGGCGCGCCCATGGCCGGTCTTGCGTCGTCGGCGTGTCCGACGGTTGACCTCAGCTCGAGGCGCGCCTGCGTCATCGCGGGCTTGATCGGGGTACCGGCGTCGGAGTCCTTATCGGACTTGGTCGCTGCAGGCGTATCCGTCTGCGGCTCGGCGACGGTCGGCTGCGGCGCGACTTTCTGGGTGACCAGGAGCGGATGCGAAAAGCTGCTCGGCTTCATCTCGCCGGGGGTGACGACTACGCGCGCGCCCATCTTGGTCCAGTTCCACATCTTGATGGCAAAGGCCATCGGCATGCGGATGCAGCCGTGTGACGCCGGATAGCCGGGAAGTACGCCGGCATGAATGGCCACGCCCGACCAGGTGATCCGCTGCATATAGGGCATCGGCGCGCCGCTATAGATGTTGGAATGGTGCAGCTTGTGTTTTTGAATGACGCTGAAGACGCCCGTCGGCGTCGGATGGCCCTTCATGCCAGTGGAAACCGGGGCCTCCGCGAAGAATCCGTTGGCGTCGTAGATTTTCAGATTTTGCTTGTCGATCGAGATCGCGATGATCAGCGGTCCCTCGGGCTTGGCCGATTGCTTCTCCGGCACCTCGGTCTTCTTGGCCTGATGATGCCGAAGCATCTGCCGCCGCTGTGGTACGATCGGCGCGGGCCGATAATATCCGGGATCGGAATCCGACCAGTAATACAGCGCCGCTTCCGCCCGAGCGGCGCTTCCGAGCGCGCCGGCTGCGGTCAGAACCGCAATTCGCCACAGCCGTCCGGCAACGGGAGTTCTCAGTACGCGCACACTATCATCCTCGAATCCCTAGCCGATCGATATTTAGCGTTGCAGACGAGATAAGCCAGCACAGGGGTTGCAATAGCCTGCGGTTTTCGTCCCAAGCGTAGCAAAAAAGCCTCACACTAGGTTAAACGGGCCCACAGAGCCCGTTACCGGCGGCCTTCCTGCGGGGCAACCCGACGCCTACATGGGTGAAAGCGCCAACGGAGATAGGCATGACACGCAAAGCCCTGAAGCTGTGTGACACGAGGTGGAGACCTCTGGCTTTGCTGGCGCTGGTCTTGGCGCTCGGTACGCCGGCATTCGCCGCCGATGAGCCGGACCTGATCTTCCGCCGTTCGACCGTGTTCAAGTGGCTCACGCCCAACGACAAGCTCGCGACCTACGGCGTCGACGATCCCGAGGTCGAGGGCGTGGCCTGTCATTTCACGGTGCCCGAAAGAGGCGGAGTTAAGGGCTGGCTCGGGGTAGCGGAGGAGGTCTCGGATATTTCGCTGGCATGCCGTCAGATCGGTCCGATCCGTTTCAAGGGCAAGATGGAGCAGGGCGAGGATATGTTCAGGCAGCGGCGCTCGCTGTTCTTCAAGAAGATGCAGATCGTGCGCGGCTGCGACGCCAAGCGGAATGTGCTGGTCTATATGGTCTATTCAGACCGCCTGATCGAAGGTTCGCCCAAGAATTCGACCTCCTCGGTGCCGATCATGCCCTGGGGGGCAGGCGACGCCGCGGTCCAGAAATGTGGCGAATTCATTCAGTAAGGGTCGCTGATTAGCGCTTCAGCGGGGCAGGGCGCGGGCGGACCCACGGTTCGTGCCGGGCATTGGGGTCGCGGTAGCCCACCAGTTGCAGGAATTTTTGCGGCGCCGATTGGTTGCCGCGGCCGCTGTCACCGCATTGCTGCGCCATTGCGGCGCAGATTCTCGGCCGTTCTTTCTTCAGCGGAGTTGGTTCGCCGGTCCGCAACTCGGAGGAGCCTCCGGTCCCCGCCGAACTCTCGACGATCGGCTGGCCGGGTTTGCGGGTCGGGGTTTTATTGCCAACATCGATGTTGCCATTGCCCACGACTAAAATCCCCTGCTGAAATCCCCTATTGAAGCCGGATCACAACGCGCGACTGCCTGGAAAGGTTGCACCGCCGTCATATTGAGTTGGCCAGATCGGTGCGCCGGTTCAGCCGCGGCGCCCCAATTCGAGGAGTTCTCCACCGAAACGAGGAGTTATCCACCGCAAGAAGTTGCGGCCACGCCTGACGGGGGCGGCCGGGGCAGGCCAATGCACGACCACCTCTAGGCCACTGGACGACTACTTCATCCGACTGAAATCATTGGTATTTTTCTAAACCTGTTTCGTCGACCGGCGAGCGATGAAACAAATCTCCGGCGCCACGAAACCATTTTTCCTTTCGGCGCAGAACTCTGGAAACGCCGCATGGTTATCAAGGCCGCCACAAGAACAGCGGGCAACGCTGGCGGCGACATCTGGAGACAGTCAAATGCGGATTCTCGGCTTCATCCTTGCCATGGCCTTTGTGATAGCTGGACCGTCGATCGCCGGTTCGCCCGATAGCGGTTTGCCGGGCGTCGGCACTTTCGCCTATGACGGCCCACCGATCGTTCCCCTGGTTCCGTCGGCTGTCGTTGTCGCGGCCCGCTGAGGCGGAGCTGAGTTGTGACCCAGGTAAGTTGCCGGTAAGGCCATCATGCATCTTCCTATCAGTGCCGCAGCGATTGTCACTTGGTCGGTCCTGGCCGGTTCGGCGCAGGCACAGACCTCACAGACTGCGGCCCAGCAGGCGCAAATACAGCAGGCGCAAATCCAGCAGGTTCAATTCCGTCCGATGCAGAGACTTCCAGATCCGCGTGGCGAATTCGTTCGGCTATGCGCCCCCCATATGGTGGGACGCTGGGCGCACCCCGAATCCGTCTGCGGCTGCCTGCACGATCATGCCGCCGCGGCCGTCGATGACAGCGACCTGCGCGAAGCGCTGCTGCGCGGCATCAGCGAAACCGGCGTGCCCACCATCGAGACCGAGTGGGTGCCGGCATCGAAACAATCCGAGATCGGTGCAACCTTCACGAAGATTGCAAAACCGACGCTGCAATGCATGTTCGAGCCGGCGGACTAGCCTCACGGCCCAAGATCCTGGATCACTGCGCGACGGCCGGGGGCGACTGCTCGCCTGCGAGGGACCAGTCTCGTTTCGCGCGAGGCTGTGATCGAGGCGCAACTATCTTTTCCTGAGCCCAAGCCGCGGCACGCATTGCCGCGTCGCGAGGACTCCGCTCGCGGTCATCCGGGCGCCGGAGACTTCCTTGATCTGGCCGGCGGGGCACGATCCGTCATCTACCTGGATGCGCTGCCCGAGCCGCAAATTGACGATGTCCTGCTCGCGCGACACCTGTTCTGCCATGGCAGATGTTGCTGATACGGCCAGCGCCAGAGCGCCGGGCAGCACCAACGAAAAACGTCTGATGTGCGAGACTGTCATACTCGGCGGAGCGGCCCGCTTCACTTGCTTTGGATCTTCAGCCCGTTCGGACCGACGTTGATCTGCAGGCCTTCCGGCTCCTTCTTGGTCTGGTAAAGATTGTAGCCGAGCACGCTTACCGCGACGACCAGCGCGCCGATGATGAGATAGAGAATATTGCGGTTGCCGGGCATCCGTGTCTCCATGGGGCGTGAAAATTTCACCGCGCAGTGTATTGGCGCGGCGGCGATTCTCATAGCGATCAAAAACGCCTGCAAATCCTGCTAGAGTATGGTTTGATCGGCTCCGGGGAATTTCTCGAAGCGGTCGGCCAAGGGAACGCTGATGCAATTGAATGCAAGCGACACGAAGCGAAAAATCGTCGACGCCGTCGACGCCGGTTTTGACGCGCAGCTCGCGACCACCAGGGATTTTGTCGCGATTCCCTCGACCCGCGGCGCGGAGGGGCCGTGCCAGGACATGATCGGCGATCTGCTGCGGCAGCGCGGCTACGAGGTCGACGACTGGCATATCGATGTCAACGACTTGAAGGATCTGCGCGGCTTCGGCCCGATCGAACATGATTTTTCCAAAGCGCGCACCGTGGTCGGCACTTACCGCCCCTCGACCAATGCCGGAAAGTCGCTGATCCTGCAGGGCCATTGTGACGTGGTGCCGACCGGACCGCTCGAGATGTGGGAGACGCCGCCGTTTTCGCCGGTGGTGAAGGACGGCAGGCTGTATGGCCGCGGCGCCTGTGACATGAAGTCCGGCACCATCGGCGCGCTTTATGCGCTGGATGCGATCAGGGCCGCGGGCTTCAAGCCGACCGGGCGAATTCACTTTCAATCCGTGATCGAGGAGGAAAGCACGGGCGTCGGCGCGCTCTCGACCTTGCAACGCGGTTATCGCGCCGACGCCTGTTTCATTCCCGAGCCGACATCCGGCAAGATGGTGCGCTCGCAAGTCGGCGTGATCTGGTTTCGCCTGAAAGTGCGCGGTCATCCCGTGCATGTGTTCGAGGCCGGCAGTGGCTCCAACGCGATCACGGCGGCCTACCATCTGATTCAGTCGCTCGAAAAGCTCGAGGCCGAATGGAACGAGCGCGCCAAAAGCGATCGCCATTTCAAGGCGGTAACGCATCCGATCAACTTCAATCCCGGCATCATCGAGGGCGGCGACTGGGCCTCCAGCGTGCCGGCGTGGTGCAACGTCGATTGCCGGATCGCGATCCTGCCGGGCTGGTCAGTCGCCGACTGCCAGGCCGAAATTCTAGGCCATGTCTCGGCGGCCGCGCGCGATCACCGCTTCCTCTCCAACAATCCGCCCGAGGTGGAATGGTCGGGGTTTCTCTCGGAAGGCTATGAACTGAAAAACTCAGCGGAAGTGGAAGCCGCCTTTGGCACGGCCTATCAGGCGGTCTATGGCGGCACGGTGCAGGATCTGGTGTTTACCGCGCTAACGGATACGCGGTTCTATGGCCTGAACTACAATATTCCGAGCCTGTGCTTCGGCGCCAGTGGCGCGGCGATGCACGGTTTTAACGAATATGTCGATCTGGATTCGTTACGCAAGTCGACCAAGGCGACCGCGCTGTTCATCGCCGAATGGTGCGGGGTGGCAGTGGTAGGGTAAGTAAGGCAGATCGCGCCCCGCCCGGTACACGGCTTCTGCTCGTCATTGCGAGCGAAGCGAAGCAATCCATGGCTATACAAGGGACGATGGATTGCTTCGTCGCTTCCTCGCAATGACGGCGGAGAGTTCACTGCGACGAGTCCAGCGCCAATTCCGGCCACAGCGCGGCGACGATCGCGTCCAGCCCATCAGTCAGCGCCGCAGGTCCGGGTTGCAGGATCAGCGGCGACTTGATCTCGACAATGCGGCCGTTGCGGATGGCAGGAATTTCGCTCCAGCCCGGCCGCTGTCTGATCTTGTCCGGCACGACTTTCTTGCCGCACCACGACGCCAGGATCACATCGGGCGCGGCGGCGCGCACGACATCCGGCAAGATGATCCGATCTTTCGCGGCCTGCTGAAACCGCAAGTCTGGCAGGATGTCTTCGCCGCCGGCGATCTCGATCAACTCGGAGACCCAGCCGATGCCGCTGATCAGGGGATCGTCCCATTCCTCGAAATAGAACTCTTGGGCGTCCCGATGGCCGTGGCGTCGATGCGATTTTCTCGAGGCGGGCCTCAAAGCCGGCGGCGAGTTGATCGGCGCGTTCGGCCGCGCCGATCAGCGCGCCGAGGGTGCGGATCATCACCAGAATCCCAGCGACGTCGCGCTGGTTGAAGACATGGATCGCGACGCCTGACCGGACCAAATCGGCCACGATGTCCGCCTGCAAATCCGAGAAGGCGAGAACGAGATCCGGCTCCAGCGCCAGGATCTTTGGAATGTCGGCCGAGATGAACGCCGACACCCGCGGCTTTTCGCGCCTGACCCGCGGCGGCCGTACCGCGTAGCCGGAGACGCCGACGATCCGGTTCTGTTCGCCGAGCAGGTACAGCGTCTCGACGGTTTCCTCGGTGAGACACACGATCCGGCGGGGAGGGAAGTGGCGCATGGCGGATGATATGGCGAATTAGAGGTCACTTGTCACGGCGGCTACCCCGAACGCCATTGCCGGGCTTGACGCGGTAGTCCATCGTTCCAAAACTTGGATGAAAATAAACCGTCATTCGGGCGCGCGCGGAGCGCGAACAGGGAATCTCGAGGTTCCCCGATGTGCAATTGTACATCTGAGGTCTGGTCCATCGGACCACCGGAAGGACGCGACCGATAGACACGGGAGGTTACCGTTCATGACGCCGCTCGAAAAAGTCAATTCGATGAAGATGCCATTTGCTGAATTGAAGGGCGTGACATTCACCGCAGCCGACAAGGATCGCGTGGTGGCGCGGATGCCGGTTCGGCCGGATCTCTGCACCCTCGGCCACATCATTCACGGCGGCGCGATCATGGCGTTTGCGGATTCGGTCGGCGCCGCGGCGACCGTGATCAATTTGCCTGACGATGCGAAGGGGACCACAACGATCGAGAGCAAGACCAATTTCGTTGGCGGTGCGAAGGAGGGAGCGACGCTGATCGCGACCGCGACGCCCGTTCATCGCGGGCGTCGTACCCAGGTCTGGCAGACGCGGCTGGAGACCGAGGATGGCAAACTGGTGGCGGTGGTGATCCAGACGCAGATGGTACTGGTATGAACGCGGGTGTTCGATTTCATTAATCATTCGGGCGCGACATCCTGCCGTTATTTGAGGCGGGAACTGGTCTTGAATTTAATGTTGCGATGCACAATATCAGGGATCTAGGGATTCGACGCCTCCTCAAGGGCCATCCAAGAGGAGTTATGAAGTGCATCACGAAGACATCACCCGCTCGACCCTTGCCAGGGGCTACGTCCGGACGTTGCGTCAGCAGGAGGAATTGCCGCTGTTGCGCGATCATCTTTTGCGGCTCGATCCCGAAAGCCGCCATGACCGCTTCAACGGCTTTATGGATGACAGTTTCATCGAACGCTATGCCGCCAAATGCGCCGACGATGGCACCATGATCATCGCCTATATCGAGGAAGGCGTGGTGCGCGGCGCGGCGGAACTGCATCCGCCCGATCAGTCCCCTGACGCATTGCCGGAGGTTGCTTTTAGCGTGGAGGCGTCCGCAAGGCGGCAGGGCGTCGGCAGCATCCTGTTCAGGAAGCTGATCGCGGAAGCGGGACGGAAGGGCTGCCGCTCCTTGCGGATCACGACCGGCGCGCAGAACCAGGCGATGCGGGCGCTCGCCAGCAAGTTCGGCGCCCATCTGACCTTCCGTCAGGGCGAATCCACCGGAAACATCGATCTAACGCAGCAACCGCAGCCCGAAGTTGCAAGACACGCGTTCGCGACGCCGGCCGATGCGGCGCGCGCGATGATCAGCTTCAACCGCGCATACTGGAAGCTTGTTCTGCGAATGTATGGCTGGGGCCGGACCGCCTGAGCAACAGCGCGTGTAAACACAATTCGCGGGATCGAGGACCCGGCGAATTGCTGTCAAAGCGGCGCCTCGCGCCGAAGGCGTTAGCTAGGTGCCGGTACGCTTGTCGTTGCCGAATTTCCTGATAACCCGGCGCTCGACCACGACCGAGCGCTGCGCGCCTTGCTCGCCGGCGATTACCCGGGTGGAAGACCGCGCCGCGGTGCGGCCGGCCTTCTTCACTTCGGCAGTTACCAATTCGATCGGCAGCCCCATCAGCGAAGCGGCGATTTCGGCCTGAGCTTCCTGGTCGTCGGTAATGCCGATAGCGGCGAAAATCGCTTCATCCAGCGTCGGCGGATCGCGCCGGACGCGCCGCAGTCCATATTTGGTATTCCAATCTTCGCTCATCGGGGCCTCTCGTCTGATCCAGAATACGTAGGAACCCTCATGTTGCATTGCAATATGAGATTGACGCAGCAATCCAGCCATGCGCTGACGGATTCAAGGGCTTTCCAGTCGGTGTGGCGAGCGACGAGCATCAGGTTCGAGACTCCGTCCGAGGACTTTGTCGAGGGATTCTTTGGGGGCCGTCACGTTGCCGGTCGCCAGGATCATAGTGCCCCCCTTTTCCCGGTCATCACGGGACTGCATCGCCTGTGCCGGCAAAATTAACCGGCTGCTGCGGCCAGCGTTTCAGTGCGGCATGTCCGGCATCGGTCAGGGCATAGACGCCGCGCTCGGCGCGATCGAACCAGCCATAGACATTATGCAGCAGAATTTTCCCGGCGTCGGGAAGTTCCGGCTTGAGGTCACGCACGCGCCGCGGGCCGCGCGACAGGGCCGCCGCGCAGGCCAGCGCCTGCTGGCGATAGGCCGTCATGATCGGGGCGCGCGTGCTGCCGCCCAGCGCCGGGTCGCCCTTGCGTCGCCGATGCTCGGCGACGAGACGGGAGCGCTTCTTCGGATCGCGGCGCGCACTGGTCGTGGGCGGCTTGACGATCACCTCGACATCGCCGGTGCTAGTGACCGCGAGCATGCCAAAGCCAAGCCGGCGGCAGAGATTGCGATAGCGCGCGTCGCTCTCGCGTCCCTTGCCGCGCACCGACATTTTCGCGGCAAGCCAGACCTCGTCGCAGGCGCCGGCGCGGTCGACCGCCTGCAGGACCAGTTCAAGGTTGAAGGAGAGCTTCAATTCGCCGATCACGACGATCGGCGGATCCCCGCTGCTGAGCGCCACGAGGTCGCAGCCGCCGACCTCACCCTTGACCGAGAAGCCGAGGTTTTCGAGGAAGCGTTTGACGGGCAGATATAGCGCGGTTTCCAAGGGAGCTCCGGTGTCGCATGCGCAACTCAATAGCTCCAGTTTAGCCCGGATCGCCGATTGCGCAGACCCGGGATTTGATGGCGGGCAGGGCGGAGGGCGCCCGCCCGGTCCGATGTTGTGGCGGGCAGGCGAAGACCGTAGGTTACCCGCTGGGATTGTGGGTGCGAGCGCTAATGCGGCAGGGACTTTACAAGGTCGAGATGCATACGGTGCACGGCTCGCGCCGCGGCGTCCTGTATGTCTATGACGGCAAGATGATGGGCGGCAATTCGGCGTTCGCGTTCATCGGCACCTACCGGGAGTCCGATGATGGCGAGATATTGGTCGACATATCGAGTTTGCGCCACAACGAGGATCCGAAATTCCAGCCTTTGTTCAAGACCGACAAGATCACGCTCTCGCTCCGAGGCCGGCGGCAGGGCGAACAATATTTTTTTGAAGGCGGAACGACGCAATTGCCCGGTGTCGCCTTCAACTCGGTGATGACGCCCATCAGCGAAGCGGCCGCGCCTCCCGTACTTTCGGCCGGAACGGACGGCATCGGCAACGGGCTCTATTCGATCCACATTCGGATGCTTGACGGCATCGACGGCGGCAACACCGGCGTCATGGTGCTGCATGACGGCCGGATCCGCGGCGGCGATGCCTTCTTCGACTATATCGGCTCCTACACGAGCGCGAACGGCAGGTGGAAGGGCGAACTCGTCAATCACGAGCATACGCCGAGCCAGGGCGAGCGGCCTCTGTTCGGCGGCTACGAGGTCGGCATCGGCTTTTCCGGCACCTATACGGACGAGGGAGCGGTCGCGGAAGCCACCGCGCTCGCCGGCAAGCGCAGTATCCGCTTCAGCGCGGTTCTCAAGAAGCTGGCGGAGGCTTGAGGGCTAAACCCCTACACCCGCCCGCTCACCGGCAGCAGCGCGCCGGTGACGGCGCTGGCGGCGTCGCTGGCGAGAAACAGGATCACCTCAGCCAGTTCTTGCGGCGTTACCCATTTTCCGAAATCCGCCCGGGGCATGCTGGCGCGATTGGCCGGGGTGTCGATGGTCGAGGGCAACACGGCGTTGACGGTGATCTTGCCCTTCCATTCGGCGGCGAGTGCTTCGGTGAGCCGGTGCACGCCGGCCTTGGACGCGGCGTAGGCCCCCATGCCGGCGCCCGCCTGCAGCGCGCCCATCGCGCCGACATTGACGATGCGTCCCGCGCCGTGAGCCGACAGATACCCGATCGCCGCGCGCGACGCATTCAGCGCGGTGAGCACGTTGAGGGCATACATGCGCTGCCAGGTTTTCGGGTCGCCATCGGCGACCGTCTCGAAGGCAAAGCCTCCGGCGATATTGATGAGCGCGTCACACCTGCCGAAATGCGCCGCAACCGCGTCGATGGCTTTCTTGGCCTGCGCCGCATCCGAAAGGTCGACGCCGCCAAGTTCGATCCGGTTCGCCGTCGTGGGGATTTGGGAAACCGCATGATCCACACCCGCCACGCGCGCCCCCCGTGCCAGTGCTGCTTCCGCGACCACCCTGCCGAGTGCGCCCGAGGCACCGGTCACGACAATGACTTTTGCGTCCATGATCAAGTCTCCCGGCCAGAGGTGAGGGAGCCCACACTACCGCCATGCTAAATTCGTTTGCAATGGCGTGGAATTCTGCGCCCAAATACGCGTTCAAGCGTCAGATGGTTCTCGAGAACGGACAGTTCATATGACTGACACTCCTCCCGACGGCGATAACCCTGCCGAATTCGTCAGTTTCCGCTATCCCCTTCCAAATCTCACGAAGGCACTGGTGGGCAAGAAGCCGGTCAGAATCGTGGCGATGGGATCGTCATCGACGGCGGGCAGGGGAGACGTCGTGCCTTATCCCCACCGGCTGGAGATGTATCTGCGATTCAAGTTTGCGGAAGAACGGTTTCCCAATCTGACGATCGATGTGCTCAACAGGGGCAAGGGCGGCGAAGAGGCGATTGAGGAACTGGCGCGCTTCGATAGCGATATTTTCGCCGAAAAACCGTCGCTGGTGATCTGGCAGGTCGGCACCAATGCAGTTTTTCACAACTATAATCTTGATGACGTCGCCGCGAAAATCGCCGAAGGCCTGGACCGGCTGCGCGGCAAGCCAATGGATGTCGTGCTAATCGACCCGCAATACACGACAGCGATGCTTCTCGACGTCAAGGCTGAAGCTTCCGCGCGCATGGTGTCGCTGATATCGAGCGCGGCCGAGAAAGCAATGGTCAACCTGTTCCGGCGCTGGGCGCTAATGCGGCATTGGCACGTGCATGACAACATAGGGCTGGATCGAATGCATGACCCGACCGACCCGGATAAGCTTCACCAAAGCGACTGGAGCACCCGTCGCGTTGCGCAAGCGCTGTGTGAGGCAATTGCCAAGGCGCCGCCGGTGGTGGCGTAGGACGGCGCATTCGAAAATCCCGACGCTATTAGCTAAAATTTGTCGCAGTTCCGTAAGCCGATTGCAGAACGGTCGCGCTATACGTCGATCCTCGTCCAATTCAGGGACTGGAACACATGATGAGAGATCTGCCCGACCATGGTTTGCCGCTCGTTCAGCTCAAGGAGCAGCGGCGGGACCTGATTGTCGCACTGCAAAATCGCAACGGCCCGGTCAGCGACTGGGAATTAATGCAGATCGCCGCCGTTCAGCAGGCGATTTCGGCATTTGAGGACGTTATCTCCGACCTCGACGCTGAAATGGAAGCGGCGGCGTAATTTTATCCCGCGGTCTCGGCCGCAGGGAAATTCAGGACCCCAGATAGCGCGCCTCCAGTCCGGCGCGCTCGGCCGCACCGAGCCCCAGCCCGCAGGTGAAATAGCTTTCGAGATCGCCGTAATCGGCGCGGATGGCCTCGAACCCTGCGGCGAGGAAGGAAGCTTGCACCGACCCCAGCACCTGGCTGACTTCATCTGGAAGGTCCCTGGAGGCGGAGGGATCGCGACGGTAGAAGCGGTTGGTGAGCAGGTAATCCTCGGCGATCACTTCGTTGGGCACGCCAAGCGCGTGCAGGATCAGCGCACATGCGAAACCGGTGCGATCCTTGCCGGCGGTGCAATGGATCACCAGCGGCGCGCGGTCCTCGAGCAGGTGAGCGAACAGCGCCCGAAAGCTTGGCGTGCTGTAGCGCACATAATTGCGGTAGGAATCGCGCATGACATCCAGCGCGTCCGCCGATGACAGTGCCACGCCCCAGGCAAGCCGCGCGCGCAGCGCCGCAACGACGGTCGGCTCGATCGGCAGCGAATGAACCGCGATCCCGGCAACACCGCAGATCGCGGCCGCGCGCTCCTCGGTGCCGCGAAAATCGAAAGCGCTCTTCAAGCCCAGGCCCCGAAGAATCTCAATATCGGTTTTGGTGACATGGCCCAGATGATTGGAGCGGAAGATCCGCCGCCACCGGACCGTGCGGCCATCCTTTCCGGGATAACCGCCGAGGTCGCGGAAATTGCTGGCGCCGGCGAGATTGAGGTGACGAGCAGGCGGATCTGACATCGATTAAGCCTAGGACATCCACTACGGCGCTGAAATGGCCGACGGGGCGTATCGCCCGCTTTGGTCTGGTCTATACTGGCGATTTGGGGGGCAGCAATATGAATCGGCTAACGCGTTCAATTTTCGGTCCGATGTTGTTTGTCGCAGCGGTCGGCTCGCCGCCCGCGCTGGCGCAGACCTTCCAGAACTATCGCTGCGCCGACGGCACTCAATTCATCGTCGGATTTTTCGAATATGACAAGCGCGCCCATCTGCAGATCGACGGCAAGGCGGTGACGCTTGCGAGGCGCCTTGGCCTGTCCGGCGCGCGCTATTCGGGTGGCGGCGTCACGTTGAAAATCACCAGGACTGGCACCACGGTCAAGCACGCCGGGCGGCCGGTGACGGCCTGTGAGCTGGACTAAAGAAAATGGGCCGGAACGTTATCGTCCCGACCCTTTCATCCCGTTCTATATCGAAGCGAAGACCGGCAACATACCGGCATCGGGCTTGTGGCTGGCATCAGCGCTCCCATGCCGGCTTGGACTCCTGGATTGCCGCTTCGTGATACCAGCTGTCGCTACACGCAGCTTGGTCCGCGCCCGAGGTGGCAAAATCCGTGGCGGTTTTGGTCTCCTCGTAGCGACGTCCGCCGAGAGCCGCCCGGCCCCCGGCAGGGAATTGGTAGATCTTGGCTGACCCGTGATCCGTATTCATCTTATCGTCTCTCTCTTTGTGTCGATGCCCATGGCTTATGGTGCGTCGGGTTCGTTCCCGACGGGTTGATGCACATCAACCATGCTGCGCCCGACTCGTTCTCGATTGGTTACCGAATCCGATATCGTCACTGCACTCCGCTCGTGCAACCTGATCAAAACCAAATCATCTTCTGTATAATTTCTAGGCATTTCCGAGCTTGCGTCCTGGAAAGCAACCATTGGCGGGCTAACGCGTGGGCCGGCGCCAGGGTTGCGGGAGCCTCCCGCGTTCCGCAGTAACGTTGCCGGCAACTGCCGTGGCTTTAATCGGCACGTTCAAGGAAATCGCGAGGTGCTGCAGAAGCAGGCGTGGTTTGGGCCTGACTCTGGCCATCCTTGCGCCCGCCGGACGCGTGCCCCCGCGCGTCTTTGCCGCACCCCAAATCCAATCTGCAGCGACCGATTCCACCCTTGGGCGAACCCGTGCAGTGCAGCGATTTTTGGCACTTTAATTGCTTGGTAAGAGCTGGCCGATGGTGGCCGGGTACGCTTGTGGTGACCGATAGGCTTCGGTTTCCCGCCCTTCGCATCGTCAACTTATGAGAGGCTCAATGACCAAGTACAAGCTCGAGTATATCTGGCTCGACGGATATACGCCGACACCGAATTTGCGCGGCAAGACGCAGATCAAGGAATTCGCTGCATTTCCGACGCTGGACCAGCTTCCGCTGTGGGGCTTCGACGGAAGCTCGACCCTGCAGGCGGAAGGCCATAATTCCGATTGTGTGCTCAAGCCGGTGGCCATCTATCCGGACGGCGCGCGCACCAATGGCGCGCTGGTGATGTGCGAAGTCATGATGCCCGATGGCAAGACCCCGCATCTCTCGAACAAGCGCGCCACCATTCTCGATGACGAGGGCGCGTGGTTTGGCTATGAGCAGGAATACTTCTTTTACAAGGACGGCCGCCCGCTCGGCTTTCCCTCCAGCGGCTATCCTGCGCCGCAGGGGCCGTATTACACCGGCGTCGGTTACAAGAATGTCGGCGACATCGCGCGTAAGATGGTGGAAGAGCATCTCGACCTCTGCCTCGCAGCCGGCATCAACCACGAAGGCATCAATGCCGAAGTGGCGAAGGGCCAGTGGGAATTCCAGATTTTCGGCAAGGGCTCCAGGAAGGCCGCTGACGAGATGTGGATGGCCCGCTATCTGATGCTGCGCCTCACCGAGAAGTACGGCGTCGATATCGAATTTCATTGCAAACCGCTCGGCGACACCGACTGGAACGGCTCCGGCATGCACGCCAACTTCTCCACCACCTATATGCGTGAAGTCGGCGGCAAGGAATATTTCGAGAAGCTGATGGAAGCGTTCAGGAACAACCGCGCCGATCACATCGCGGTTTACGGTCCTGACAACCACATGCGTCTGACCGGCAAGCACGAGACGGCGTCGATCGATACCTTCAGCTACGGTATCGCGGATCGCGGCGCATCGATCCGCGTTCCCCACAGCTTCGCCAACAACGGCTACAAGGGCTATCTGGAAGACCGCCGCCCGAACTCACAAGGCGACCCCTACCAGATCGCTTCCCAGATCCTGAAAACGATCGCTTCCGTGCCGACCTCCGCCAAGGCGGCCGCGGCCTAGAGCTGAGCGCCATACAGCCCGGGGCGGCCGCAACCTGACCCGCCAAAGCGAAAGCCGCTTTGGCGGATCAATGCGTTTTAAGGGACCATATCTCGCCTCGCCGGAGGTCGCCCCGGTGCTGCGTGAGTCCGGACCGGAGCCTTGAATCCTCCCTTCCTTCGAAGCTAACCTGCTGCATCAGGTGTGCGTCATGACGAAGCGACCTCACGCGCGTGCGTCGGCTGCGAAGGGCCGCATCGCCTTTTCGGCGATGGCGATCGCGGCGGGATGCCTGGCCAATCCATGTCAGCTAAAGGCGCAGTCGGCCGATCTCGTGCTGTGCGACCGGCTGGCCGCTGATCCCGCTGATCCGGACAAGCCGGCTGATGTCAAGGGTACGCATGACGTCGCGCCTTCCGATATCGCGACAGCGGTCAAATATTGCAGCATTGCGGCGCGCTCGTCGCGCCGCGCGCTTTATCAGCTCGGCCGCGCCTATGTCGCCAACCGGCAAATGCCGGAAGCGATCGGCGCCTGGCGCAAGGCGGCCGACAGTGGCTCGACCACGGCGATGGTCGAACTCGGTGTGCTCTACGGAACAGGCTCCGGCGTTGCCAGGGACGAGGCGCAGGCCCGAAAACTGTTCGAGCGCGCCGCCGAAGCCGGCAATCCGCGCGGCGTCAGCAATCTCGCCGCGCTCGGCGGCGGCGATGCGTCGTTGGATCCCGCACGCGCGCGGCAACTATTGGCCAAGGCCGCCGAGACCAATGCGGAAGCGCAGTACCAGCTTGGTTTGATGATGGCTGAGGGCACCGGCGGGACCAAGGACGATGTCGGCGCGCGCAACCTGTTCGAGAAGGCGGCGGCGCAAAATCACGCCGGCGCGCTGGAGCGGATGGGCGCGTTCGCGCAGGAAGGCCGCGGCGGGCCGAGGGATTCCGCCGCCGCCAAGGCCTATTACGAGCGGGCCGCGGCGCTCGGAGACGAAGACGCCAAGCGGGCGCTGAAGCGAATTGAATGTCCTTACGCGATCAAGGACAAGCGCGGGAATTTTGTCACCAATCTTTGCTTCTAGGGACGCAACGCGCCTTGAGGGACATCAATAAAGCCATGGCGGGGCCGTGCTACACGACCGGCGGAAACGGCACGCTTGGAGCTTCGAATGAAATTGCGCGGATATACCATTGCCCTGCTGATGGTTTGCTCATTAACGCCATCAGCCATCGCCCAGTCCAATTTGAATGCAACGACCAGCGAGCAGTACGTTCCCCGGCTCGGCGATATCATGAACGCGGTGCAGTCGCGGCACATCAAGCTGTGGTTCGCGGGCAAGGCCCGGAATTGGGAACTCGCGACGTACGAACTTGTTCTGCTCAAGGCCGGTCTGCTGGAGGCCGCGGTGCTTTATGAGGGCATTCCCGTGACCAATGTCACGACGATGAAAAAGCCTGTCGATTCCATTTCCGCGGCGATCGAGGCGAGGGATGGCAGGCGGTTCGCAAAGGCGGTCGGTGAACTCACGGATGGCTGCAACGCGTGCCACAAGTCGATGGGACGTGGCTTTATCTTAATGCGGATGCCGAGCGAGCAGCCCTTCAGTGACCAGTCGTTTGCGCCGCCAAAGCAATAAGCGGGCGTGATCGCGTTGGCCTGTCCGCGCAAGCTAGCAGGAAGGGCATTCCTTATGACAATCCGCCGGTTCGCAATCGTCGGGGTGGCGCTGCTGTCCGGTCTCGCCTCGCTTGCGCGGGCCGCGGCGCCCAATGACGAGCAGATCGCGGCCGGGCGAAAATTCGCCAGCCGCGTCTGCGGCGCCTGTCACGTCGTGACGCAGCAACGCGACGAACTCCCGGTTCTTGTGCCGCCCGGGCCGAGCTTCGCCGTGCTGGCGCAGCGGCCGTTGCTGACAGAAGCGTCGTTGAGGGAATTTCTCGGTTCGAACCACCGCAGCATGGGTCCGCACGAGGCGATGCCGAACCCGCGCCTGGCGGACTACCAGATCGACGAGATCGTCGCGTTCATGATGTCGCTGAAGGCGCGGAACTAGAAAATAATTGAAAGCTCGGGAACGCGAGCCGGGCAATCGCGATTGACGCGGCAAATATGTTGAAAGGGGTGCTTGTGCCATGATCCGCAAATTGTCATCGGGCCAGTACCGGCTCTATTCCCGCAAGGTGAATCCGAAGACAGGCAAGCGGCGCAATCTCGGTACTTTCAGGTCGCGGGCGGCTGCGGAAAAGCACGAGCGCGAGGTGCAGTATTTCAAGCGGCACTAGACCGGGACGACTTTTTTTGAATCGTCATCCGCCCTCGCGGCCCCGGCGGTCCAGGCGATGAAAAAGGCCGCCGGAACTATATTCCAGCGGCCCGCCGGGCTCAAAATTGCTTGGAATCCAAACGCCACTTAGCCCCGGTGCTCTCCGAAAATGATTTTCGCGCTGGCTCATTGCTGAGCGGGCGTCTGGATATCAGGCGCCTGTTTCCGGGCATTTTCTTCGGTCGGGGAAAATGGCTTCGTCTCCGCCGTGAATTGTTTCATGCCCTTCAAGGGAAAGAAGCAGCTTCACGGGACCGCGAGCGGCAAGGCGCATTCATGCGCGATGCATTTGCCACGGACAGCCAAATCACACCGCCCGTCGGGCAATGGCGCCTCAATCACCAGCCAATATAGCGCAAATCACGCTGACTACAGGCACAGGTTGTCGCGCCGAACCGGTAAAACCCGACAGAATTGCCGCGGCACAGAACCAAATTTCTCTCTTTACGTGCCGGTCTTGCATTATAAATCCGGGCGGGTTGTCGGAAGAGACAATTTGGGGGAATCCAAATGTGGCTTCGCTTGTTTGCCTGGATGCTGCTGTTGGGTGCCTCAGCATTCTTTGCAAAGGAGACCCTCGGCCTTGACCCTGGTCAGCTCTCTGCCTTACCCGTGCCGCAGAGGCTCGCGGCCGGCGTCATGGCATTGGCGGCATTATCGCTGATCGGGTCGGCAATCTGGCAAGCCTACAGGCTTGCACGCCAGGACAAAGACCTCAGATTATTGCGCGCTCGCTTCAACGGAATCCGGCGAGATACCGTGATCGGGCATGTATCGCAGAACAATTTCGATACGGCTGTCCAGAATCTCTTCGACAGCAACCCCGAGGAAGCGATCTCATCACTCCGGAAAAAGCTTGCCGATACCGAGCAAAGGGCCACTTCCCAGCAGGGCCAGTACGAAGCCGTCGATATGCAGGCTCGGGTGGACGACATCCGGCGCCGCCAACAGGCACTTCGAGAGATGATTGGCGGAGTTGCCGAAAAACGGCGGGCCATCGAACCTGTATTTGGTGAACTCAGGGACCGTCAGCGCCTGCTTGAGAGGTCGCTGACGGAATTGGAGGTCGACGATGGCAAAAACAATCTTGCTGTTCGTTTGAAGGAACTGGATCAGGACGTATCACTAATTCTGACACGGCTAAAAGTGCTGCAGGATACGATGGCGACGTTGAACCGGTTTAAGGAGGAAATGGGCAAATCCCAGGCCGAGCTTGTACCCCTGCGGGCGCCGGAAGCAGGGATCAACGCCCTGATCGATGAATTGCGCATACGTCGCGATCAGTTGAATATTACCCTCGATGAATTCGAATCGAGCGGCGCCGAAAAGCTGAACTCGCGCGTGGAAGCGCTCTCGATGGGCAAGCTCGAGATCGAGCAGAAGGTTGCGCGCCTCGACGAGTCTTTCAATATTCTGAATGCGATCCGGCTGGAATTTGAAGAACTCCGTGAACGCCAGGCGCGGCTGGAGCGCTCATTTGCGGAGGTCGAGACAGATTCAAACGGCAGCAGCCTCGCCGATCGTCTGAATGCGCTGAACGAATTTATCATACAGTCTCGTTTGCGTCTCAGAACATTGCAGGATTCATTGGGGAGGCTGAACCAGTTCAAGGATGAACTGGCCAGGTCGCAGACCGAACTTGTACCCCTGCAGGCACCGGTATTCGGCATCGAGGCCTTGATCGGCGAGGTGCATGCCAGTCGCGATCATATCACCAGGACGCTGGATGAGATCGAATTGAGCCGCGATGAAAAGCTTGATTCACGCGTGGAGGCGCTCTCCAAGAGCAAGCATGAGATCGATGGGAGAATTGCCCAGGTTTTTGAACATTTCTCGACGCTTGATTCGATACGCAAGGATATCGGCGGGATATTCACGACGATAAGAAATACTCTCAATAGACTGGGTTGAATTGCACTAAAATCGTGTCGCAGTCAGCACAACGGCCCGCCGGGCAAATGACGCCGGCATCGCGGGGGCGATCCGTACATAGCATCCTGCTCCAAACCTTCTTTGAGCGGTTGCCTCCAGCCGGACTCCGACAGAATATGAGGCTTGATACAGACCTGCCGGAGGGGAGAATTGGATGCGCGGCGATTTTGAGACAATTGTCGTTTCGAGGGCGGACAATCACATACTGCTTGTCACGCTCAACCGGCCCGAGGTGTCCAACGCATTGAATACGCGCATGGGACTGGATCTCGTGGAGTTGTTCGAAACGCTCTCGATCGACCTGGAAGAGCTGCGGGTTGTGATCGTCACCGGCAGCGGCAACAAGGCGTTCTGCGCCGGCGGAGATCTCAAGGAGCGCAACGGGATGACCGATGAAAGCTGGCGATCGCAGCACCTGATCTTCGAACGAATGGTGCGCGCGATGCTGGGATGCCCAATCCCGCTGCTGGCTGCCGTCAATGGCGCAGCCTATGGCGGTGGCTGCGAGATCGCGGCGGCCTCGGATTTCGTCTATGCCGCCACCCATGCGCGCTTTGCGTTGACCGAGGTCACGCTTGGAATCATGCCGGGAGCGGGTGGTACCCAGAATTTGGCCCGGGCTGTTGGCGAGCGCAGGGCGAAGGAGCTTATCATTTCGGGCCTTCCCTTTACCGCCGCTGAGGCGGAAGCTTGGGGGCTTGTCAATCGGGTAGTAGAATCCGCAGAGCTCCTTCAGACCACGATTGCAATCGCCCAACGCGTTGCGGCCAACGGGCCGGTCGCCGTACGTCAGGCCAAGCAAGCCATTCATTGCGGCATGCAGATGTCATTGTGGGACGGCCTGGCGTTCGAGATCGAGGCATACAATCGCCTGGTCTCCACCGAAGACCGCCGGGAAGGGGTGCTGGCGTTCAATGAGCGCAGAAAGCCGGTCTTCCAGGGACGTTAACGCGCGGCAACGGCTGCAGATTTTGGGTTACACACGACGGGAACAGGTTAGATGTTAGCGCGTACCGATGCGTTGATGCCGCAGGCAGAAACCGGCAAAATAGCACTGCCTCCATCTTCCCCGTTGTGGCCGGTTGTCACCCGGTGTGTGCAGCATGATAATGACGTACCGCGAAATTGGTTCTCGCGATCAGGTGCATTCGTCAGCATGGAGCTAGCGCTCTCCGCCCAGCCAAAGCTGGGCGGCATTGTCCAGAACGGCAACAGGATGCTTCAGCCGCGCTTGGCCGCGGTGTAGCCGGCGGTGACTTCGCCTTTGTGGGCGGCGAAGGCTGCCAGCACCTGGCCCTTCTCGGGCTTCGGCACCTTGAAGAAGTCCAGGGTCCGTCCGAGTTCGGCTGCAACCTCATCAAATTCTGCGGGCGAAATCCGGAGATTCCGGTGGGCCTCCTCAAGGCCGAGCGACGTTGTGCCGGGCTTGGTGGCGGTGTACTGGAACGGCCCACCCGAAATGTTGCAGACCCACAGCGTTCGCATGAATTTAAGGCCGGGCAGCCTTCCCAGGTTCTTGGTGTGCCATTCCCGCAGTTGCGGGTTCTTGGACTTCTGGCCGACGATGGGGTTCTTCACGACGGCGTCGCTGAAATGATCCACCACCGCCGCGATGGCGAAGACGCCGCCCAGCCGCTCGTAAAGACTTTTCTCGGGGGTGGTCTGCTTGGCCTGCGCGTAGGCGTTATCCGCCCCCGCCAAAGCCATTGGGGCGGCGACCAGCGCCAGCCCTGCGACGACCACGCCTCGCCTTGTGATAGAAGTCGAAAGAGTTTGTGCCATTGGTAGCCTCCTGGGATGATGGTTTATTGCCGTCCCGAGCGCGTACGCGCTGAACTGGCTCGGCAATCGTCCGACGTGCCAACGGGTCCGTCCGCATGCTCGCGTACTGCTCACCTAGATGGTCTTGAAGGGAAGAGGTTCCCGTTAAAAAGAGAATTCTGATGCGCGCGACCGCGAAATGTCGGATAGGGTCAAATCCGGCCTCGCCGCAACGACGCTTCTGGTTGAACATCTGTTCAAAATTGACCGTTTTGTCCGGCAATAATTTCTGGATTATCGGAATTGAACAAGGACGCAGGGGTTACAGCATTCGCTCGATAAGAATAATCGAGGAACGTGGCACTCTTGGTAATTGTCGGGTGACCTTGACGGCTTTCGTCTCGGAGCCGTGAACGTTAGTGTTGATATCGCAGAGTGGGCGCCACGTCGATCATGCCTAGATCGACAAGTGTACGGTGGAAGCGGCGTTTCCGTTCCGAGGACGATGCGAAATACGCTGCGCCGCAATGCTCAAGCAGGCTCGCGCGCGTGGCAAAGATCGCATCAAGCGGCAGCCCGGCCTGCTGCAAGGCCACTGTTCCGAGAAAGGCAATATCCAGGTCTGGACCACGCCCGAGAGCAAGTCGACCGGAGCAGTCATTTAGGGTTTCCATGGCATAGAACGTGCGGAACTGGCGCCTTGCGTCTATGCGCAGCTTGAGTTTTCCCTCGATCCGCCGCGTCATTACGGGCTGATGATCTCCGTAGTGGATAATCAGTGTCGGACGTTCGGGAAAGCGGGAGGAAAGCTCGGACTTGAGCCTGCTCCAGGTCGCGGCCGTCTCCGCGAGTCGCGCGTAGTACTCGGCGTAATAAGCATCGGGGAGGCTTGCCGTAGCAAAGGCGCGCTCGCTGTCAAATTGTCCGGGTGTAACCAGTCTTCGGTTGTGTGGGCCGTGATTGAAGTTGGTTAGCGCATATAGAAAGCGAGGTGCCGCATCGCCGGCAATCTTCTTCATGTGAGCGCCGAGTGCTGCGTCCAAAAATACTGCATCGGAATTCGTCGTCTCAAATCGATTGATATCGAAGGGCGGATGAAAATCATCAGTGAAAATACGTTCGTTGATTCCGATCGAACGGTAAAATGCATCGTAGTTGAGAAAGTCGCGACGGCAGCTCGAAGTGAGCATTGTTCTATATCCAAGCGCAGTCAGCGTATTTGGCAGACTGTTGTGGAACCGGCCGACGCCTCGCTTAAAAAGAAAATAGGCGTTTGATCCGAAGCTCGCGCTTGAAAGGCCAGTTAGCAGGCTAAATTCGGATTGCCACGATCCTCCGCCGAAAATATCGACGTTGAGACTTCCATGCAGACCATTCGCCGGTGACAGAAATGCTTCGACAATGGGTTCAACCGGAAGCCCGAATATGCGCGGATCGAAGATCGACTCGTGCTGGATGACGATAATGTCGGGATAGTCGAGGCTGCGCGCTGGTACGGCCGCCATCAGCGGCAACGGGTGTTGAGCTATATCGCTCAGAGTGAGATCGCCGAACTGCCGCCAGGAAAGCGGATCGAGAAGGGAGGCGATGAAGGTCGAAAGAAAACACCGCCGCAGAGCCGCTATTCGCTGGAAGGAAGCAGCCCCGCCGCTCGCCCGATATGCCGCTGCCAGACCAATACACGCAACGCCAAACAAGAAAAAGTGCAGCTCCAGGGAAACTGGCGGCCCGCGCACGTAGAGAAGAGCCGCGGCTGCGGCCAGAATGAGGGCGATGCCTCCGGCGAGAGCAGCTATTACCGCGAGCGGATACTGCACTACAAAAAAGGGAACTGTTCCGGCAAACGCCAATGGTAGATCTGTTACAATGAGTTTGAGCCCGCTATGATTGTATTTGATACTGGACGCTCCGACGATTGCGGCTGCGAGGATAGATGACAGCAGAATCGCTCTTTCAAGATCGGTAACGACGAACAACAGCACCGCGGCGCTAAAGCACAGCGCGGCGATAGCCAATTTAAGGTGCTCGACGCTACGTTCAGCCAGCCAGATGACGGCGAGGGCTGCGATAATTATCGGGGTCAATGACATATGGATATGATGCCCGAGTAGGGGACTGTAGTCCATGATTGCGCAGATATCGCTGGGAGTTCTTGATAACATGAGCCTGCTGAATACACCATTCGATCCTGCGCGCGAAGCCGCCCTGGTCACCGGCGCGGGAAACGGCATTGGACGCGCGATCGCGCAAGCTCTGGTCGGCGAAGGCGTGCGAACCGTGTTCGCCGACATCAATCCCGCCACGGTCGCCGCGGCGGTCGAAGCCTCGCCCCGGCCGGAGCTGGCGGTTCCATTCGTCGGCGACCTCTCTGATCGCGACGTTTGCGATGCGTTGCTGGCCGACGCACAATCCGCCGTCGGGCGGGTGACGCACTTCGTTCACAGCGCGTCACCGCCACGGCGCGAGGCCGATCATGCTTTGGCCGTCAGCACCCAGACCTGGGAGCAGATGCGCGCGGTCAACGTCGACGCCGGCTTTCACCTCGCACGCGAACTCGCGCGAAAGCTCATCGCGGCCAAGGAACCCGGTTCGTTCCTGTTCCTGACCTCGCTGCATTCAGCCACGCCGCGCAACCTGCCGCATTACTCGACGGCGAAAGCAGCGCTCACCATGCTGGTCAGGGAACTGGCGAAGACCTTCGGCCGCTATGGAATCCGGGTCAATGCGCTGGTGCCCGGCGCCATCGCCGCGGGCGGTTTCGTCGCCGATCCGTCGCTCGCGAGACACATCCCGCTCGGCCGCCTCGGCCAGGCTGAAGACCTCGCACCGATGGCGCTGGCGGTGCTGTCGAACCGGGTGTCGGCCTACGTCACGGGAGCTGCGATCGTGGTCGACGGCGGCCTGTCGCTGACGAACTGGTTCGATCCTCCTGATCTCGATGATCTCTGAGCTTCCACCTGGCCGCGGGTGCTCAGCGCGTTTGCTGTCGTGAACTTTGCGTCGCGGAATTTCGCGGTGTTTGTTTTGGGGAGCCCAGTTCCTGACACGGGAGCTGTGTCCATGTCCCATCGGCCATCCGCTGTAAGGCGCTGCACGGCGATGACGTCGGTTGTTCGCTGGTCTTCGGGGCATCGGAATGTCTGGCCAGCGCCGGCGCCGTCAGCGTAGCCATGGCGGCGATCGAACCGGCGAAGATCGCGTGCTTGATCGGCATGGGAGGCTCTCCTTTCCTGAAACGGAATGATTTCGTAAAGAGAATTGTGGATGAATTTTGGCGGCTCAGATCGGCAGAAGGCCATCGGTGAGGAATTTGAGTTCTCCTTCCGGCCGCTTCTCTTGCTGCTCCCAGCCAGGAAAGCCACCCCAGCGAAAGGCGATGCGAAGGTATTCCACAAAGGTCACGCCGTGTCCCTCGCCCTTGAGCGGTGCATCGGCGGCGGGATTGGGCAGCGTGATGGCATAACCGAAGTCGAGCTGCTCGTTGGCAACGGCAAGTCTGGACTTCGCCTCCGCGGTCCATCCGAGCACGGTGTCGAGACTGGGGATCTCGTTTGATTCTTTCGCCTCTTCCAGCCATCCCTGCAGTTCGTAAGGGTCAGGCAGCATCATGAAGGGGTCGGTATAGATGCCGGGAAAGCCTGCGCCCTCGAAAAAGCTGAGCGTTGGATGGGCGCCGATCAGACAGACCTGACCGACCTCCTCGATCCAGGCGCGCAAGGAGAGCGGCAGGAAAAAACCTTTCTTCTCCATTCCGGGGATGCGCCTGACGAAGCGCTGGTCGATCGCGCTGAAGACGCTCTTGTCGGTCAGGTGGTCGGTGATGGCGCGCCTCTTCGCTTCCTCCTCGGCCTGGCGCGCCGCCTTCGCCTGGCGTTCCGCGTCTTGTCGGCGCATCATGCCTTCGAGCTGATCAAGCCCGGTCGGCGAAAGCTTGGTCTGCTCGCGCCGCATCTTCGCGATCCTCTGGTCGATCGACGGCAAGACGAACTGCCGGGCCGGCGGCTTCGGTATCTCGAAGCGATACTGCAGCTGATCGAGACGCCGGATCAGGAGTTCAACATTGTGCCGAGCCCGACGCATGGTTTCGGCAGCGACGGCGCGTGCGTCCTTGAAATAGGGCGGCTCGCGTATTTCGGCGCCCAGTACCATCATCTCCGCCCACACGGCTTCGTGCTCGCCGGCCTGATAGCGGCGCAGGAACCCATCCGAACTCTGTCGTTTCGTCATCGGGTTAATGCCGAAAGTTCAGGAGGCGCTAGCCTGCACCGTAAAATGCAAACACATGGTAAAAGCGCGTAGTGCCGTGATCATGGTCGACTGCGGCCTGCCATGAAGCCGATGCGCTCGAAGGCGGGAAGGAGAGATCCAGGCGTAAACTTTGGTCTCCGACCGGGAGAGGGTGCGCCTGCCGGCAGGCTTTCCAGATTAAATCAGCCCGCCGCTATCGATCTCTTTTTTTGCAAGCCTGACCGCCTTCTCGGCGGTAAGCGCATCGGCTGAGGTTGTGGTTTCGCCGACCACCGAGGGCGGGACGGCAACCCGAATTTTCTTGCCGTCCAATCTGCGGATTGTCGCGCGCCATCTATCTATATCGCGCCGGTAGGCGTCGATGACGTAGGACTTATAGGTAATGCCGCTCATGAGCGGTTGCTTCGCCGCGCGAACGTCCAGGGGATACGGATGCTGAGGTGGCAGCTGTCCGCTCGCGACATTGCGAACGATCTCAACGATCTCCCGAACAATATCGCCGTGCCTGCTGCCGACCGCATCCTTCAGCAGATACCTGACTGCCGCGCCGAT
This sequence comes from uncultured Alphaproteobacteria bacterium, assembly GCA_963801875.1. Classification (GTDB taxonomy): domain Bacteria; phylum Pseudomonadota; class Alphaproteobacteria; order Rhizobiales; family Xanthobacteraceae; genus Bradyrhizobium. The sequence goes on from CAWDGT010000003.1 coordinate 364,277, forward strand.
CTCCGCTTTTGCGTCGTCGTCGCTCGCGAAATCCCATTCGATCTGATCTGACATGATTATGCCCTGGATGCGTCGCGTGTTGGTACAGGTATCAGTGCTGCTTTCGTCCTCATTATTCCAGTTTAGCAATAAGTTGTGAGAACTCGGTGAACCATGTCTCCGAAATCGGAGGCTATCCGAAAACCATTTGGTAACCGACGGGAGTTCCCATTTTGTGCCCGGCGTTTTGGCCAAACTCCGGGCTGCATGAAGTGGTGTTTATGAGGTTTATTCGCTTGTGTGGATTAATCCACCGAGGTCAAGGTGGGGAAGGACCATGGAGGACGGAAGAATGCTATTTGACCTGGCTCCGGAGCAAAAGAAGCTTCAAGGGCTGGCGCGCGAGATCGCCGAGGGTTCGATCAAGGCACGCGCGGCCGAAACGGATAGAAGCGAAGCATATCCCTGGGATAACGTCCGAGCACTCACTTCAGCTGGTCTGATGGGCTATACGATCCCCAAGGAGTACGGCGGCGCCGGTGGCAGCTTCCTGGATGCGAGCCTGATCGTAGAAGAAATGGCGCGCGTCTGCGGCGTCACAGGCCGGATCGCGGTCGAAGCCAATATGGGCGCCATCTCGGCCGTCATGCACTACGGCAGCGAGAAACAAAAGAAGCTTGCCGCCGAGATCGTTCTCTCGGGCGACAAGCCCGCGATCTGCATTACCGAACCGGAGGCGGGGTCAGCCGCCACCGAGATGACGACGCGCGCGGACAAACGCGGTTCGGGTTATGTACTGAACGGTAAGAAGCATTGGATTACCGGAGGCGGCGTTTCCCGGCTTCACCTTGTCTTTGCCCGCGTGTTCAATGAGCGCGGCGATGCGGAGGGTATCGGCGGCTTCATCATCGTGCGCGACCCGGACGCCCCGGCTGAGGGGAAGGGGCTGCGCGTCGGAAAGCGTGAGCCTACGATGGGGTTGCGCGGCATTCCGGAGACCGAGATCATCCTCGACGATGCCGAAGTGCCCATCGACATGGTTCTTATGCCCCCGGGTGGCTGGAAGCGCGGCTTCGCCGAACTGATGAACGCTTACAACAGTCAGCGCGTTGGCGCCGCGACGGTTGCCCTTGGCCTGGCGCAGGGTGCCTTCGAGGAGGCTCTGGCGTTTTCGAAATCGCGCCAGCAGTTCGGTCGTCCGATTGCCGAATTCCAGGGGTTGCAATGGATGCTGGCAGATATGTCAGTGCAGCTGAACGCCGCCCGCCTGTCCATTCGCAGCGCAGCCGCCAGCGCGACCCCCTTTCCGGATCCGCTGCTTGCCGCCCAGGCAAAGATCTTCGCATCCGAGATGGCGATCAAGGTGACGAGTGATGCCTTGCAGATCTTTGGCGCGCGAGGCTATTCGCGCAACAATCCGATGGAGCGGATCATGCGTGACGCTCGCATGTTCACGATTGGCGGCGGCACGGCACAAGTCTTGCGCAACCAGGTCGCGAGCCGGCTCCTCGGCTGGAAGCTGCCGCAGGCTCGTGACGGCTACGTGACCGCTTCAAACAAGATCGCCGCCGAATAAGGCCGAAGATGGCTCGTCCGGTGGGGCGCTGCGCCGCACGGGTTTACGGATGCCCTCAGAGCCGCCTCGGCGCGGCCGCTGCCGCCGGTTGCGGCGAATAATCGCCGACGTATAATAATCGTCGACGTATGATGTTTGTCCGTCGATATTTAGGGAGGAGCCAATGAAGACGCTTGTTAAATTAGGTTTGGCAATGCTCGCCGGGTTTGGACTTGGCGCGGCCGCGGTCCATGAACTTCATGCGCAGGCTGCGCCGCCCGCTTACGTCGTCTCGGAGATCGATGTCGTCGACGAGGGCGGTTACGCCAATGAATACCTTTCACTCGCCAACAAGGCGCTTGCCGCCAGCGGCCAGAAAAAGCTCGCGTCGAGTAGCAATACGCTGGCGATAGCTGGTGACCCGCCAAAATCGCGCATCGTTCTGTCTGTTTTTGAAAATATGGAGAAAGCGCAAGCGGCGTATACTTCTCCGGCCTATTTAGACGCGCAGAAGATCGGGGAAAAATACGCAAAATTTCGCATTTTTGCGGTCGAAGGCGCAGCTCCCTGATCGCCGTCAGCGCAGCAATGGGGGGCTGAAAATAACAAGCGGTCTTGAGCTATATCAATTCGAGCAAGATCAAAACGGTCTGAGGTTGCAGGCGGGCAGGCTTTGTCAGGCGGAGGGGTTTTACGATGGCTGAAATAAATAAACTCTCGGTCGGCAAGGTGATCGAAAAGCTGCGCAGCAATGACGCGTCAAACGGCTCGAAGATCGCGCAGCTCGAAGAGAAAACCAAGGTTCTTGACGAAGAGATCGAGCGCATGAGGGCGGCAAGACTCCGCCTTCAGCAGGGCCGACCCCCCACGACCAAGCGCGATTGAGACAGGCCAGGGCGTCGCCGTGCGCCACAAGGCGCCGCATACGGTGCCCTCACGCGCCGGACGCAAGCCGCAAGCCGCAATGTTATCCAAGTTTTCGACTAGTTTTCCCGTGTAATGGGTCTGCCGGCTGATTCGGGGCCGGCTCGCTATTCGCGGGGGGCATTGCCATGGCATTTTTCAAGCGTGAGCTCGGCCCGGTCGAGCGCTTTGAGGGTGCGCTCAGGGACAGGCAGGCGGCGCGGCAGAAGCTGGCCGACCGGCTTGGCATCGCCGAGGCGGAACTTGGGGAAAAGCGTGCCGCGGCCGAGCGGCTGGCGGTGGCCGGCGCCGCCAATGCCAGGCTTGATCGGGCCGAGGCCAACATGCGCGCCGTCGAGGAGCGCGCCAAAACCCTGCGCGCCGAATTGGCGGAATTCGACGAGCAGATCGCCTCGACCGAGCGCGCGCTGGCGGACGCCAGAGCGCAGCGCGACCGCGACGCGGCGGCGGACGCGATCGAGGCGATGGCCGCGGCGATCGAGCAGGCCGCCCCGGGATTTGGCGCCGGCGCCGCCGCGCTGGTGGACGCCGTTACCAAAAGCCCGGCGTCGATGCCGGAAGCGACCAGGTTCGCCGCCAGCGTGGATGCGGTGCGCCGCGAGGTTCTCGCCGCCGCCGACCTGATCTGCTGGGAGCTGCGGTCGGATGCGGTGCGCACGCGCGCGGGCAACATCAACACCGCGTTGCGCGCGGCGCCCGAGCCGGAGCAACCGCCGCCGCCGGAGATCGAGCGGCAATCGATCTACACGCTCAATCCGCTGCTTTGGCGCGAAGGCGGCGAGACGCGCCGGGTTCCGGCGTTCGCGCTGGTCGGACTGCCAAAAAAATTGCTGCCGCTCGCGCTGCGGCATCAGCATGTCGACTTCCTGAATGCCCGGCGGGTGCAGACCCTGATGCACGTTCACGGCAGCGGACGCTCCGATGGCGATATCAGTCCCGACGATCCGCAACTCGTCGATCTCGACGCGCTCGCCGCAGCGGAGACGGAGACCGCCCGGGCCGATGTGGCCTGAGCGCGGCGATCACAGGCCTCAATGGCCCTCGCTCTGGCTGCGCGCAAGCGAAGCGCGGATCTCGGCGACAGCCCGGTCGCAATATTCATTCAGCTGCCGGGATTTTTGCAGCTGGGCGCTGAGGTTACCGGCGAATGTTGCAGATTTCTGCTTGATCGGAGGCGGCCGACTCCTCGAAGGACCAAAGCTGTTCGGCGGATATCGATTTGATATCCTGATGTTTTATTCCACTCATTTTACGCAACTCACTGACTAACGCGCCGGTTCCTTCATTGGCGGTCGCATTTGCGGACTTATTGGGGCGGTTCCATGCCGCTTTAATGGTCGAAGGGGGTCGAATCCTAACGGGGAGGTACACCGATCGCATCGCGCAAACGGCCTGTGGCGCGATGGCCACACCCGAATGAAATCACGTGGTTGATGCGGTGCAAAAGTCTCGTCGGTCACGGATCCGCCCTGATTGAATTCCGCTCTTGTCGCCAGCCCGATCTGGAGCTGGGGGGCACAGAGTGGGGAAGCAACATGGCTTGCTTCATGGCTTGCGTTGGCTGCGCCGGAGTTTCGTGCGTCGGGACTGAAGCAGGCCGCCACCCCGACGCGGCTTTGATATCGGTCGTAGCTGTCCGGAACGCCGGCCGGCTGTTGGCCGCAAGCCTCGCTGCCGCCTTGCTTGCGGCGTGCGCGCAGTCCTCGGTTGTCAGCAAAAATTCCGGTCTGCTTGCCAGCCGGCAGGCCTCGCCGCAACGCGAGCGAACGACATCATTCCTGATGCCTGCGCGCATAGCCGCCACGAGGCATACCCCGTTCGCGCCCCGCAAGAGCGCGGCCGTGACGCAGACGGCTTCGCAGGGACTTGCCAGCTTCTACAGCGAGGGAAGCCGCACCGCGAGCGGCGAAAAATTCGATGGCAACGAATTGACCGCCGCCCATCCGACCCTGCCATTCGGCACCCGCTTGCGCGTGACTGATGTCGCGACCGGCCGGTCCGTGACGGTTCGCGTCAACGACCGCGGTCCCTACGTTCCCGGACGGGTTGTCGACGTCTCCTATTCCGCGGCCCAGACGCTGGGAATGGTTGGAAGGGGCGTTGCCAACGTCAAGCTCGACGTCGTCCAGTAGCCGCATCGAAGCACGGCGCTAGCGGTTGCGGTCTGGATGCTTCGCGTGCCACTTTGGGCCGGGCCCGCGCATGTAATGCAGTTCGGGCCGATAGGGATCGCGGACAATCTCGAACAGCCGGTTCCACCGCGTCAGGATGGCAGTGAAGCGCTGGCAGAACGGCGTCGATATGAGCAGCGCGACCAACATGGCATCCTCTTAATGCAACCTGCCGACCACGGAGGCGAAGGGAACTTCGAAGATCTCCTCGCCGAGATCGTCGCTGACATGCAGGACCCAGCCGCGCCAGTCTTCCGCGCCCGGCGCCATCACCAGCGCGCGATGACGGCGTCGGCGTGCTCGCGGGCCTCGGTGAGGTCGCCGATGGCCGCGCCGCGCGGATCGATCAGGACGCGGTCGATGCTGGAGCAATGGAAAAAAGCTGGGTCATGTTCTAACTCGCCTCTCGGAAAACGAAGCTAGCGCCGCCGGGCCGGGCGGAAAATTCGGTTCGATTGCTTAAGGGAAGTTACGGAGGGCAGGGAACCCGGTTTATCCAGCAAAAAATCCCTTTGAGCAGCCCTCCCGCTTTTGGTGGAAGAGCGTACTTATTGGTGAAAGCTGCGAACGATCCGGTTCGATTAAGATTTGGAAAGGTCGCGGCGCACCGGCAGAGGCGGGGCGGGAATATCAGGGAGAGCGAACATGGTATCCGAGACGCAGATTTACACCATCGCGCGGCAGATGATCGAGAAGCACGGGTTTGCGGCGATCGCGCAAGCCGCGCAGAACGCGGTCGCCTGCGAGAGCAAGGGCGAGACTGAGGAAGCCCGCGAGTGGCGCCACATCGAGGACGCCATGAAGATCATGCGGGGCCCGCATCATAGCTGAGGCGGATAGAGCAGGGCGCTATCCGCGTCTTCTCGCGACGGCGGATGACGCGTCTCTCTCAATGTCGTCCCTGCGAAAGCAGGGACCCATAACCACTGATGCCAGTTGTAGTCAGCGCTGCGGCCCCGGCTTCGCGCAAATTAAGCATTGGTGGTTGATGGGGTGGACGGCTCCCTACGGCATCAGTGTGCCAGAATGAGGTTGTTGCAAATCTCAGACAAGGGAGCCGTCCGTGAACCAGATTATCCGAATTGGAATGGATACGTCGAAGCATTTTTTTCAGCTGCACGGGGTGGATGCTAGCGAGCAGGTGGTGTTGCGCAAGCGACTTGGGCGCAAGGCAATGCTTGATTTTTTTGCCAAGTTGCCGCCGACCGTGGTCGGGATGGAGGCCTGCGGCGCTGCGCATTACTGGGCACGCGTGCTGGGTGAACTCGGCCACCAGGTGAAGCTGATCGCGGCGCAACACGTGAAGCCCTATGTCAAGCGCAACAAGAACGACGGGCGGGATGCCGAGGGAACGTGTGAGGCGATGAGCCGGCCGACGATGCAGTTCGTGCCGGTAAAGACGGCGGAGCAGCAGGCGGCCCTGATGCTGGCCGGTATCCGCGAACAGCTGATCGCCCGGCGTACCCAGCTCGGCAATATGATCCGCGGCTATGCGGCGGAGTTCGGGATCACGACGGCCAAGGGTCTCGACAAGCTCGAGCCGCTATTGGCGCAGATCTCGCAAGACGAGAGCTTACCGGGACTGGCGCGCGAGCTGCTTGCGATGCAGCGGCACGAGTACGTGCAGTTACAGCTGGAGTTGAAGGTGATCGAGGCCAAGCTGAGGGTCTGGCATCGCAGCAATCCCGACAGCCGGCGGCTGGCGCAGATTCCGGGGATCGGGCCGATCGGCGCCACGGCGCTGGTGATGAAGACACCGGATCCGCGCGCCTTCGCCTCCGGCCGGCATTTTGCGGCCTGGCTCGGGCTGACCCCGAAAGACCATTCCACCGCGGGCAAGACCAGGCTCGGCAAGATCACCCGCGCCGGCGATGAGAGGCTGCGTAGCGTACTGGTGGCGGGAGCGACCGCGGTGATCCAGCAGGCGACGCACGGCCGGGGCCATCCATCACCTTGGCTGATGGCGCTGCTCAAGCGCAAGCCGCCAAAACTGGCGGCCGTGGCGCTTGCCAACAAGATCGCCCGCATCGCCTGGAAGCTGATGGCGACAGGCCAGAGTTACAACGCCGCGCGGATGCTTGGTGCATCGGCGCTCGCCGCCTAAGAGATCAGCCGATCGGTAAGCCCGTCTTACCGGCCGAGCCCGAGCTGCAAGAGGAGTAGATGGAAGGATCGATCGATCCAAGGTGCGAGACACTCCGTGGGACCCATTGGCCGAAGCCAGGTCGTGTGGTTGATTGGAACTCGCGTCGCGGAAACCATCTTGGCCAGCGGTCAAAACCAACCGCATCAACAGGCCGGACATATGGATGCAAGCGATCTGATCTGACCACAAAAACTCTTGTGCCACGGGGGCCGTCCACATATGGGTCCCGGCTCGCGCTTCACTTGGCCGGGACGACGGAGATGGTCGGATTCGATTTTCAAACAGCCAAGAGACTTCAGGCAGACTCTGCGGCGCGCTGCCGCGTCCACCTGATATAAGCTGATTTGATTTCGGAAAAACAGAAACGTTTTCAGCACGCGGGGCTAGACATCCGGAGCGCATGAGCTGCTGCTGATTTGCCCGGCGGGCGCAAAGCGGTTCGGCCCGCGCCGCGCGTCGGCGAAGGCGGCTTTGCCCTCTGGACACCGGCCTTCTGCAATGTCCAAACTCCGCTCGCACGAGAGGAGCCGCCCGATGACGATTATCGATTCCCAGGTCCATGCCTATGAAGCGAACACGCCGAAGCGCCCCTGGGCCACGGTGCCGAACTGGCCCGCTCACGTCACCGGCGACGAGATGGTGGCGGCGATGGACAAGGTCGGCGTCGACGGCGCGATCTTCATCTCGGCCTTTTCGATGTACCGCTACGACGCCAGCTATGCCGTGGAAGTGCAGCGCGCCCATCCCGGTCGCATCGCCATCGTCAAGCCGGTCGACCCCGATAACCCCGACGTCGCCGATGTCGTCGCCGACTGGAAGAAGACGCCAGGCGCCGTCGGGATCCGTATCATGCTGACGAAGGAGAACAAGCGCGCGGCCGATGATCCCGGCCTCGACCGGATTGCGCGGGCGGCCGTGCGTTACGATTTTCCGGTCAATTTGTTGTGCTGGGACAATCTGGAGGCGGGCACGGCCCTGATCGATCGCCACCCCGACACGCGATTCATCATCGACCATCTCGGCATTTTGCAGCCGCGCACCCCGCCGGCGCCGCCAGAGCCTTGGGCGAACTTGCCGAAGGTGCTGGCACTCGCCAGCCGCAAGAACGCGGTGATCAAGGTCAGCGGCGCCTGCACGCTGTCGCGCGAGCCGTATCCTTATCCCGATATCTGGGATCCGCTGGCGCGCCTGTTCGACGCCTGGGGTTTCGATCGCTGCCTGTGGGGCACCGACTGGACCCGCGCGTTCGCCGTCGTCAATTACGCGCAGGGCGTCGAGCCGTTCCGCACCACCAGCCGGCTCTCCGACACCGAGCGCGCCATGCTGATGGGCGGCGCCTGCGCCAGGGCTTATCGCTGGGAGCCGAAGAGATAGCGGTGTGGGGTGCATCATCGATCGCGCCAATGCGGTCGTCCCCTCCTCCCGCGAAGCGGTGGGGTCGAGACGAGCGAAGCTCGCTCTTAGGGGTTGGGGGTGGGGGGTCTGTCAGCAGGAACCGCTGCTTCAATGTATGCGGCACCGCCCCCCACCCCCAACCCCTCCCCACCACGCGCAAGGCGCGTGGGAGGAGGGGAGCCACGACTTCGCGTTCTCGCGGCATGATTTGCCCGAGGTTTGCTTTCAACTTCCCGCCCTCCATACAGAGGGCGCAGGGAATGCCGGGCGGCCGATGCGCCCGATGGCCGCGTGTGCAATGTAGTGGTAGAGCGCACACGCGTTCGTCAGGTCACACCGGAATCACCCGGCATTCCCCGCGCAATGGTTTTAACGGTTTCCTTCGAGCTCTCCTCGGCGACCGGGCTTTCTTGCCACCGTCATCCCTGGATTTGTCTTCCACGAACTTGACGCCAGCGTCGGGGCGTCAGGACCACACGACTTCGCCGTCCGCATCAGGCGCCATTCGTCAAGAGCGCTGCCGCGTCCACCGCATCACGACCCAACGTTCGTGACGATGGCCAACGCCCCCTCGTAGCGGGACGGGATGGCGACGATATAGCGCTGATTTGGGTTTCGGAAAAACAGAAATATTTTTGCAGATGGCTCTGGACAGGCAGCAGGCGCGGGACGTCTTTTGATTTGCCCGTCGGGCACCACAGACCGTAGCACCACAGGTCGTAGGGCGGATTAGCGGAGCGTAATCCGCCTTCTGCATCCGACAGTGGCGGATTACGCTGACGCTAATCCGCCCTACGCTGTCCCTCATCTTATCAGTTCTGCTATAAGGGATTCGGCAGCCTTGGCATGACGAAGCCACCCACAACTCCGGTGGGGGTGATGCGACCGGTAACGCCGCATTCCGGCCCAGGCTGCCGCTTACCCCATGGGCCAATCCCGCCGGGCGAGTTTACGGTTTCGTGATCACGGTGGGCCGTTCGGGGCCGTCCCCGGCGTGGTAGAGTGAGGGATATCAAAAGGAGCCTGGCCATGAAGAAGCTTCTTGTTGTCGCATCTTTTGCTGCTCTTGCCACCTATCCGGCCGCTGCGTGCGACTGGAATCATGAGGCCAGCGCCCAAGACCAGGTTGTTGCCGCCACCGCCGCGACGACCGATCCGGCGCCCCAGGCGGCCACACCGGCTTCGCCCCAGGCGACCAGCGTCGCCGTCGACCAGAGCGCTCGCAAACCCATCGACGAATGGCCGCCGATCGTCTTGGCCACCGATCGACACTAGCCCGCAGGGCGGATCATTGATCCGCCGTTATACGCGATCGCGATGGCGGATTACGCCTTCCGCCTTCCACCTTCGCTCTTCGAGCTACGGCGGACGGGTCGCTCGTGGAGCTACGGCGGACGGGGTCGGCTCCAATCCGCCCTCAGCGCTCCCGCGGCCGATTGAGTCCTTGCTCGAAACAACCAGCGGCTGTACGGTGCGCCGCAGAAGAGTTAATTTTCCATGAGTTGATCAGCTAAAATGACCGCAAGTCAGGGCGTGGTGTCGGAAGAAGGTGCGGACCGGAAAATGCCACCGGGAGTGCTTTTTGAAGGCCCGGTGGTAGACGCCAAGTTTCGCGATTCCTATGTCGCGTTCGGCATCATGATCGCAGGCTCGATCGCGGCGCTGGTCTGGGCATTCACGCAAGGCATCGGCTGGGTGGAGATTTCGGTCTTCGTCGGCACGTTCGCGCTGAGCACGGTCGGCATCGGCTTCATGCACCGCTACTTCGTCCACCGCAGCTTCCGCTGCGGTCCGGTCATGCGGACGTTATTCGCCGCGATCGCCACGATGGCGGTGCAAGGCTCGGTGCTCAAATGGGTCTCCAACCATCGCCGGCACCATCTTCACTCCGACAAGCCCGGCGATGTCCACAGCCCTTACTATGACGGCGCCGGCAACCGCCATGTCAGCTTCGTCAAGGGGATGATGCATGCGCATGGCGGCTGGGTCTGGGACCAGGAGACCACCGATGCCGAATACTACGCCAGGGATATTCTGGCCGACCCGATCGCCATGTTTTTCACCAGGACACGCTGGTACTGGTACGCGATGTCGGCGGTAATCATTCCGGGCGCCATCGGCTACGCGCTTGGCGGCGTGCACGCGATGATCGGCTGCGTCTTGTTCTCCGGCCTGTTCCGCAGCTACGTCATGACCATGGCCACCTCGCTGGTCAACTCGGTCTGCCATAGCGACGGTCGCTACGGTTACCGTCGCTATGAGACCAATGATGGCACGACCAACGAGTTGGTGACCACGATCCTCACCTTCGGTGAAGGGCTGCACAACAACCATCATCGGTTTCCGCGAGACGCCTATCTTTCGCACGCCTGGTACGAGATCGACATCAATGGCCTCATTATTCTGGCGCTTGGGAAACTCGGGCTCGTGCACGACATTTTCGTTCGCCCCGTATCTGGCGCTGGGGCCGTCGCCATCCAGAACCCATTCGACCGCGTCGTCGAAGACCTTGGCCCCCGGCGCATGTTCTAATAGCACCACGCTCCGGTCTCTTCCGGTTCAAACGCGCCGGTACGCGCTTTGAGATGATGGCGCCTATTGGCTGCGACGATCTGCGGCTATGCCCCTGGCAATGAGTCCGGTCAGCTCATTGGGCTGGTTAGCCCAACGGTCCGCGCAACGCGCGGCCCGATGACAGGCTCCGGCGTAACCCGCCGCTTTATCTTTCCATGAACGGCGGATTACGCAGCGCTAATCCCTACCGGCTCGAATCGCCAGCCGTCCTGATTGAGCCCGCAGGGCGGATCATTGATCCGCCACCATTCCCGTCGGGATGGCGGATGACGGCTTCCGCCCTTCAGTGTGACATTCCGGTTAGCGTCCTGCGCTCTTGAACGATTTCGCTAACTCACCGGCAGCCTTGAAGGCAGCCATCGCCTGCTTTGATGTCATTGCAACGGTGGTTTTTGTGTTGGTGTTGCTACCGCCTGCTGCTCCGACGATCGCTATGGACAACGCGACTTCGTTGTTCGGACAATCAATTATCACCAGCCAATCATCATCCCCGAACGTCAGATAATACGAAAGCAGCTTACCGCCGGCTTTTTCCACGACCTTGGCAATCGCGGCCTCGCGATCTTCGGGGCTTGCGATCATGCCTTTCAGCGATTCCGAGCTATATCGACCGCGCAGAACATAAATTGACATGGCGGCGTCTCCCTGAGACTTGGACCCCCGCGCATGTTCTAGCACCACGCTCCGACCCCTGCTATGTCTCTTCCGGTTCAAACGCGCCGGCTTGATCCTTAGCCCGTAGGGCGGATCATTGATCCGTCGTTATATCCGTCGCGATGGCGGATTACGCCTTCCGCCTTCGCTCGTTGAGCTACGGCGGACGGGGTCGGCTCCAATCCGCCCTACGGGCTGATCCTGTGTGACATCACAGGCGGATCGCCGAAGCGTGATTGTGCCACCCCTGCGCGAGGGGAATGCCAACGCCTACCTGTCAGTCATTTCAATGGACGGCGCGCGCGTGGGTTGCGCGCCGGTGACAGGAGGATCGCATGACCAGCTTCAAATTTTTGAGCGCGACGCTCGTTCTTTCCGCGCTCCTTGCGACGCCCGCCTCGGCACAGACCTTCGAGCCCGCCGCGGCCGCATCCCGGGACCCGAGCTTCTCCATCTATTCGAACGATGGCCGCGGATTTTCGCGTTCGATGGCCGCGCAGGTGACGCTCGGCGACGCGTCGGGACCGTATATGCCGGTACGGCCGCATCGCGGAAATCGCATCGCCGGCGTCAAGCGCTACTGAACACGGACTTCGAATCGCCACCCTTCCTGATTAAGGGCCAGCCCCCGGATTGCGTTTTGCGCGATCCGGAATACGCTGCCGGATCGAGCCATACTTCCGGAGAAGCAGCCATGAACAAGCCTGTGCCCGTCAATCCGCCCGAACTTCGCTCGACTGTCGTCGCGGCGTCGTCGATGCCCTGGCAGCGAACGGAGTTTCCGGGAATAGAAATGAAGATCCTCTACCAGGACGACGAAGGGCGCTCGACCATCCTGTTCAAAATGGCGCCCGGCGCGGTGGTGCCGTTGCACGAGCACACGGCGCTGGAACAGACCTACATGCTGGAGGGATCGCTGGAAGACGCGGAGGGGGCTTGCGGCGCCGGCGACTTCGTGTGGCGACCGGGCGGCAACATCCATATCGCGCATGCGCCCAATGGAGCGACGTTCATTTCCGTGTTCAACCGACCGAACCGGTTTTTCGACGGGACGAAGTTTTTTACGGCCGCCGAAGAACGCAGGTAGTTCGTAGGATGGGGTTGACCCCGTTGCGTTAGCATCCGGTCAGTACCGCGGCGAGTTCACTCGCGCGGCTTATGGCGGCGCGGAAGGTCGACCAGAGTCTGCTTTTTTGGATTTGGACGATAGCGGTGTTTTGACCCCACGTGGCTAATGAATGACGTGGATATCGACGGTGGTCGGTTGACCGCGCGCAATGCGGATGTTGGGTTTCACTCAGGACAAAGCCTGAGACTACCGATGTCGACCGAATCCCAGTTGCGCGAGAAGTTACGGAAGATCGAGGCCCTGTTCGCTGGGGCCGGGACGGCCGGCGAACGGCTCGCTGCTGAGGCCGCGCTGGAACGTGTCCGGGCGCGTCTAGGCGAACTCAGCCGGCAGGATCCGTCGATTGAGATGCAGTTCTCGATGCCTGATCAATGGTCGCGCCATTTGTTTCTTGCACTGTGCCGACGCTATGGCATGAAGCCCTACCGGTATTATCGGCAGCGGCGCAACACGGTCATGATCAGGGCGCCGAAGCGGTTTCTCGACCAAGTCCTGTGGCCCGAGTTTTCCGAACTTGACCAAGCTCTGCAAGCCTACCTTCATCAGGTGACGATGCGCGTGATCCGCGAGGAGGTCTTCGCCGATGCAAGCGAGGCGCAGGAGATTTCCGAGGCGCTGCCACCGAACTGATGGCAGATTTCGGCGACACGGCTGATAGTGAAGACGTAGCTGATTCCGGCCATGGTCAGGCGGCCTGACTGGCCTGCGCGCTGGACGTGTGCCAATTCCACGGCAGCAGCTCGTCGAGCCTTTGAACCGGATGCTCGGCGATGCGAGCGAGAACGTCGGCGAGCCAAGCCTGCGGATCAATATCGTTCATCTTGGCCGTGACGATCAGGCTGTACATCACCGCGGCCCGCTCGCCGCCACGGTCGGAGCCGCAGAACAACCAGGATTTTCTCCCCAGGGCGATACCGCGCACACCGCGCTCAGCGGCATTGTTCGACAGGCAGATGCGGCCATCGTCGAGGAAGCGCGTGAACGCGATCCAGCGCTTGAGCATGTAGTCCATGGCCTTGGCGACATCGTTGCCGCGCGAGAGTTTGGCGCGCTGCTCACGCATCCAGGCCTCCAGATCGGCAACCAGCGGCGCGCTGAGTTCCTGTCGGACCGCCTTGCGCCTTTCGGGGCTTTGACCGTTGATCGCCCGCTCGATCTCGAACAGAGCGTCAATCCGGCGGACCGCTTCCAGCGCCAGCGGCGAGATCACCGCCGGCTTTTCGCTCGGCCTGCCGGTTGAGCGGCTGATGCTGGCCAAACTTCTCGAACAGCACCATCGCCAGCAGGCTCGGTCCGGCCCAGCCCCGCGCGATCACGTGGAAGGGCGCTGGCGCCTGACTGATCTTCTCGCAGTCCCGGCAACTGAACTTCTCCCGGACATGCTGGATCACCTTCCAGGACTTCGGGATAACCTGCAGTGTCTCGGTGATGTCCTCGCCAAGCCTGGACAGCCGCGATCCGCCGCAACAGCTGCAGGCAACGGGTCCCGGCACGATCAGGCGTTCGCGGGGCAGATGAGCCGGGAACGGTTTGCGGGACGGCCGCTTGCGCGTGAACGACGCCACCTTCGTGGTTTTGGCCGCCGCCATTTCTGCGGCAAGTTCGTCCTCGGTCGCCGCGGTCTCCAGTTCCTCCAGCGTCAATTCGAGCTGATCCAGTAGCCGCGCGGTGCGCTCCGAGCGTGGGCCATAGCGGTCGCGGTTCAGCTTCTCGATCTGCAGCTTCAGATGAGCGATCAGCGCCTGGTCATCGGATTGTTGAGCTCGGGCAGCCGCAGCCTCCGCGCGTGCGACGATCAAGGCCGCCTTTAGCGCTTCGACGTCGTCTGGCAGGGCTTCAACACCAGCTTTCATGAAGCTGATGGAATCACAAAAACAGCGATTTGCGTCGACTTTTTTCTCTACCTCAGAACTTTTTTTATGCCTATCCCGCGCTCTGCGGTCGCCATGTGTGTTGCGGATTTCTCCAATCGATCGCTTCCAACAGATAACTCATCTGTGCCGCGCTCAGCGCCACCACGCCATCCACCGTCGCCGGCCAGACAAACCGTCCACGGTCCAGCCGCTTGGCGTAGAGCGACAGTCCGATCCCGTCATGCCACAGGGCTTTAATTAACGAACCGGCGCGACCGCGGAACACGAACACGTCGCCCGCGAACGGATCGCGGCCAAGGCCCTCCTGCACCAGCAACGCCAAGCCATTCATACCTTTCCTCATGTCGGTGTGGCCGCTGGCAATCCAGATCCGCACACCTGCCGCGACCGGGATCATCGCCGCTCCAGAATGGCAAGCACCCGCGCCAGCGCGGCCGCATCGACACCGGCGTCGACGATGACGCGACGGTCCTTCCCGATCTCGATCACCATGCGGCCGCTCGCGCGCGCGCCGGGTTCCGCTGCCATTGTCTCGGCAGTAGCAACCATCGCCCGCACGAAGCCAGTCTGCTGTATGTCAGGGCCCATGGGCTCGGGGCGAAAGGCGCGCCGCCACGTCATCAGCAATGACCGCGAAATGCCATGGCGCCTCGCTGTCGATGATATCGCACGCGGCGTATCCAAACTCTCCAACACGATCCGAAGCTTCTCGTCGTCGGACCAGCGCCGCCGCCGGCCCGTCTCGACGACCTCTAACCGTTCAGTCTGTGTACTGTGCTTATGGACGTCCATAAGGGCTGTTACAGCGCAATCAACCCAACCCAACAAGGCGGTCCACACCGGAGGGAGACCCCGTTGCGAACCCCATCGACCCATGAATGGCAATTGATGGGTATCGCGACGCTCCACTCATCCCACGTACTATGTGATGTCGGCGAAACTGTTCTAGACAGCCGTTCCGGAATTTAAACAAGTCACCAAAATGTCGGACCAACAGGATCAAGCAAGGAAGGATCGCTGGAGAGCATTGACGAGATATGATTCCGAAATTGCGCCATTGGCAGAAATGCTTTCAGTCTTTGGACAGAAATGGGTCGATGAATTTGAAAGCGCATTTTTCGTGTTAAATGAGGATAGATCATATCTCGGTACGATCATAAGCCGTCTCATTTCAGAAGCCGAAATAGAACAAAAACAAGGGGAACTGAAAAAAGAAACCGAATGGCTGAAAAGAATACAAACAACTAACGCCGGCGAGATTACCAGCGAATATTCACTAAAGGTTTTAAAGGAGGCTACGACCTTAGGATTCGAAGTTACGCCAACGGAAAATCACACGATCGTCGTTAGTAAAAGTGGCCGTGGCACATCCTACCTTCATTCGAATGCGGCTATCGAACGGTTTGCAAAAATAGAAAAGATACAAATAAGCGATTGACGCTCTCGCTAATCCGACTACGTGCTAAGCGACGAGCCTTGGCGTTCGATTTTTCAAGTTCATTTCAATTCGCGGGGCATAGTCGCCATGGGTCTGGCAATCGAATATCGCTCGGCGGGCTTTCCGTCCACCGTATCCGTAATAAACGGGCTTCAGACTTTGCAAACAACTTGGGACGAGCTTCTTTGGTCGGCACTGACAGTGGGGCGCCCAAATCGTCAGTACGTATTCCAACATGGCCAGGCATCGTTGTACGAAGCACTTTTCCGCTGGTCGTTGGTCCGCATGGCCTTGGAAGAAAATCGCTGGGGCTCGCGTTTGAAACGAACAACCGCGGCGCGGACCCTTGATCCGAGCGAGAAGGGAGCTATCAACTACTTTCTCGGTCTCACTGTTTGCAAACTCTTCGCCGCTAGACTTCTGAGCGTGCCCTGGATGCTCCATCTGGACGTCTTTCGACCTCAGCTCAATCCCGTCCTGACGGGACGCTCGCGCCCTGATTTGGTCGGCCTGACGACAGCGGGGGACTGGGTTGCTCTTGAGTGCAAGGGGCGCATTAGCAAGCCAGACGGAACCACGATGAAACGAGCAAAATACCAAGCAACGCGGTGGTAAGTGTAAACGGCGTCACTCCAACATTGCGCGTTGGGGGAGTGATGTTCTTCAAGAATGACGTGCTCCAGTTCACTTGGCAAGATCCTGAACCGGATTCTGAGGTCAGGAACCCAATACGTCTAGTTGTAACTGACGACATATGGCGGAATTATTACCAACTGCCTTTAGGTCCTGTGGACACTTATCGCATCCATAGGATGATGGCGGCAAGGGTGACCACGGCCTGATAGTTCCGAGCGGTTTTCTCGAAGCGTGTTGCGACGCGCCTGAACTGCTTGAGCTTTGAGAAGCAGCACTCCACGAGATGGCGCTGGGCATAGAGATGTTTGTCGAGTGGATATTTGAGCGCCCGTGACGGGTTGTTGGGAATGACGGCGAGCGCGCCCTTGGCGGCGATGGCTTGGCGCAGATGATCCGCGTCATAGGCTGTATCGGCCATGACGACCTCGGCAGGAAACCCCTCGATCAACGCGGCGGCTTGCGGTGCATCGCCCTTCTGACCTGCCGTCAGCGTGAAGCGCACCGGACAACCCAGGCCTCGGACGGCCATATGTATTTTGGTGCTCAGGCCGCCGCGCGAGCGGCCGATCGCTTGATCTTCAGACCCCCTTTTTTAGCCCCGGCAGCATGCTGATGGGCTCGGACGATGGTGGAATCGATGATCAGATATTCGAAGTCCGGATCATCGGACATCGCCTCGAACATTCGATACCAGACACCCTTGATGCTCCACCGGCTGAAGCGCCGGAACACGCTGTTCCAATCGCCAAACGCTTCCGGAAGATCACGCCAGGGAGAGCCCGTACGCACGATCCAAAGCACGCCCTCCACGAACATCCGGTTGTCGCGCCCGGTGGAGCCCTTCTGGTCAGGCCGACCTATAATCAGGGGCGCCATCCGCTCCCAAGCCACGTCGCTCAAAACCAAACGATCCATCACACCCAAGGCCGCCTCCCCAAAAGAAGCCTTGAATCTGATTTGCTGATAAAAGGGAATCCTTAGAGTCCACAGGACCTAGAGCTCGTTCGGGCTACTCCAGTTGTTTTTGAACAGATGCGCGAGCAAGATGTGTTTCTGGAAATTGAATCCGCCGACATCAAGATTGATGTTCGACCGAAGGTCTTGCGCCTTCTAGCAGAATCTCGTTGGGGAGAAGCGCGGGACGTAGCGAGGAATCGCCATTGTAGCAGGACCGAGTTGGCGCGAACGATTTGCCGATCCGGAAGGTTGAACCATCTCCAATAGGGTGTCTTGTGGTAGGTTATGCGGTGGCTTTGTCGCCACCTGTGCTTACCAAGGAAGGAAATGAGGCGGGTATAGAATGCTTTTTATGACTTCCCTCGCGAGCAGGGTAAGCGCTTCTATCTCGGAGGAACCGAGCTTGGAGCCTCATTGCCTGTCGATAAAATCTCCCGGCTTAAAGACCGGAAGTCGATCACTGTGCTTTTCCAGGTACAGCGTACGGTCCATGGCCGTGATGCCAGCAACCGCAAAAGATTTGTTGAACGACGCGAGGTACAAAAGATGATCGCGCTCAGCCGTTGCAAATGAATACTTGAATTGTTCGGCTACGCTCTTTGCCCCTTGCTGCAGGGTTGAAGGGATTGGGAGCACGTCAACGAGCATTTGCGGAATTTGGTCATTCAAGGCTTGAACATTCGAAAACCACATGACCTGAACGCCGCCAGTGGCAGGGAGCGGTTCGCCATTGACCTCGTGGTGCAAGGCGAATCCAAATTTCGCGGCGAAGGTGTGAATATGATGAGTTAATATTGGTCCGTTTGCTCGCATCGGATGAGCATCAATCGGAAGATTATGTTGCTTTCTTGCAAGCTTCTCGCCAGCACGACCGATGTTCATTTCGTGCAAGAGTTGAGGGATGTTGTTTGCGACCGCGCGGAGTAGCTTTCTTACGTCCTTCTTTTGAATTTCAGAATTGGCGTCGGGCCAAATCCTAGCCAGCAGCGCGGCGACAAGGTCTGAGTGACTTGTGCCGTTGTTGCAAGGCCCGCACGCGGGAAACTCAAATCCCTTGGGGCGTTGCCTGCCTTCGAACACCGAGATGGGCGGCATGTGCTCGATCGTTGTCGCCACATTCGTCGCCGCACAATAAATGCAACCCGAATGAGCAGCCAAGATTGCCGCGTGGGCCTGTCGCTTATGCTTGGCCTGTCCCATCGGTCTTGCTCTCGATGTAAAAGGGGCGGCCATTCCGGCCGCCCCTTTGTAGTGGATGCCCGGGTCGAGCCCGGGCATGACGGTCAGCGAATCCTCACGAACACCCCGTCGTGCTTCCGCACGTATCGCACTTCATGCAGGTGCCGTTGCGCACCAGCGAGAAATGCCCGCATTCGCCGCACATCTCGCCTTCGTAGCCTTTGGCCTTGGCTTCCGCCCGGCGTTCGGCCTTTGACGGCGCGCTGGCGGCCGCGGCACCCGCCTTGCTCCATTGCAGCGCTTCCAGCTTCTCGGTCGGCGACAGGTCGTGCTGGGTTTCCTGCTTCAGTGCGACCGCGCCTTCCACCGCATCAGTGGCGCGGGCCGTGGGGCCGTGCGAGGAGAGAGACGTGATGTTGGACCCCCCTCCCTGACCCTCGGGGGAGGGAACGGAAGCACCGCGTGTGTCGCTGCCGCGCATGACCACGAGATTGTCGGTGCGCGATCTCGTCAGGCCCTTCGACAGATACTTGTTGTTGGGTGCGTCCGGCGCGCGGCCTTCCTCGACGCCCTTGCCGATGGCGTCGAAGTTGGATTCGGAGGGGTCGACATGGGCCAGATCGAACCGGCCCATGTAGCTGACCGCGAGCTCGCGGAATACATAGTCGAGGATCGAGGTCGCATATTTGATGCTGTCGTTGCCCTGCACCGGGCCGGCCGGCTCGAAGCGGGTGAAGGTGAAGGCGTCGACATATTCCTCCAGCGGCACGCCGTATTGCAGGCCGAGCGAGACGGCGATCGCAAAGTTGTTGATGAAGGAGCGAAGTGCGGCGCCTTCCTTGTGCATGTCGATAAAGATCTCGCCGATCCGGCCGTCGTCATATTCGCCGGTTCGCAAGTACACTTTATGCCCGCCGACCACGGCCTTCTGCGTGTAGCCCTTGCGGCGGTCAGGCATCCGCTCGCGCTCGCGCATCACCACGATGCGCTCGACCAGCCGCTCCACCACTTTCTCCGATAACGCGGCGGTGCGCGCGGCCATCGGCTTGTCCAGGAAGGCCTCGATCGCGTCGTCCTCCTCGTCCTCGTCGCTGATGAGCTGCGAGTTGAGGGGTTGCGACAGTTTCGAGCCGTCGCGGTAGAGCGCGTTGGCCTTCAGCGCGAGCTTCCAGGAGAGAAGATAGGCGGACTTGCAATCCTCCACCGTGGCGTCGTTGGGCATGTTGATGGTTTTACTGATCGCGCCCGAGATGAACGGCTGCGAGGCCGCCATCATGCGGATGTGACTTTCCACGGACAGATACCGCTTGCCGATCTTGCCGCAGGGGTTGGCGCAGTCGAACACGCTGTAATGCTCGGCCTTCAGATGCGGCGCGCCTTCCACCGTCATGGCGCCGCAGATGTGCACATTCGCCGCCTCGATCTCGCGCTTTGAAAATCCGACCGCACTGAGGAGATCAAAGGAAGGTGCAGCGATCGCCTCCGGCTCGATCTTGAGCGTATCGCGCAGAAAATCCTCGCCAAAGGTCCATTTGTTGAAGGCGAATTTGATGTCGAAGGCGGTCGGCAACGCCGCCTCAACCTTTGCGAGAGCTTCGTCCGTAAAACCCTTGGCTTTCAGGGTGGAAATGTTGATCGCCGGCGCGTTGGAGAGCGAGCCGTGGCCGACGGCATAGGCCTCGATCTCCGCGATATCGCTTTCGCGATAGCCGAGCGCGCGCAGCGCCTCCGGCACGGCGCGGTTGATGATCTTCCAGTAGCCGCCGCCGGCGAGTTTCTTGAATTTCACTAGCGCGAAGTCGGGCTCGATGCCTGTGGTGTCGCAATCCATCACCAGGCCAATGGTGCCGGTCGGCGCCACCACGGTGACCTGCGCATTGCGGTAGCCGTTGACTTCGCCGGTTTCCAGCGCCCGGTCCCAGGCGGCCTTGGCGCGCTCGACGATATCGGTCTGCGGCACGCTGGCGTAATCCAGCGGCACGGGACTAACGGCCAGCGCCTCATAGCCGCGGGATTCGCCGTGGGCGGCGCGGCGGTGGTTGCGGATCACCCGCAGCATGTGCGCGGCGTTCTTCTTGTAGCCGGGGAAGGGGCCGAGCTCTTTCGCCATCTCCGCCGAGGTGGCGTAGGCCACGCCGGTCATGATGGCCGAGAGCGCGCCGCACAGCGCGCGGCCTTCCTTGGAGTTGTAGGACAGGCCCATGGTCATCAGCAATCCGCCGATATTGGCAAAGCCGAGGCCGAGGGTGCGGAATTCGTAGGACAGTTCCGCGATCGCCTTCGATGGAAACTGCGCCATCATCACGGAGATTTCGAGCACGACGGTCCACAGCCGGCACAGATGCTCATAGGCGTCGACGTCGAAGCGCCCCCTCCCTAACCCTCCCCCGCTCGCGGGGGAGGGATGGGTGGGGGCTGACCCGCCGGGGGTGTAGAAGGTGATGAGGTTGGCGGACGCCAGGTTGCAGGCGGTATCGTCCAGGAACATGTATTCCGAGCAGGGATTGGAGGCGCGGATCTCGCCCGAGGCCTTGCAGGTGTGCCAGTCGTTCATGGTGGTGTTGAAGTGCAGGCCGGGATCGGCCGAGGCCCAGGCGGCGTGGCCGATCTTCTCCCAGAGGTCGCGGGCTTTAAGGGTTTTTGTGATCTTCTTGCTGGTGCGGCCGATCAGATTCCAGTCGCCGTCGGTCTCCACCGCGCGCAGAAAATCGTCCTTCAGCGAGACCGAATTGTTGGAGTTCTGGCCGGATACCGTGAGGTAGGCTTCCGAATCCCAGTCGGTGTCGTAGACGGGAAAATCGATGTCCTTGTAGCCTTGCCGCGCGAACTGGATGACGCGCTTGATCATGCCGTCGGTGACCATGGCGCGGCGGGCGAGCTTTATCTCGCGGCGGAGTGCAGGGTTCTTTTCGGGGTCGAAGCAGTCGTCACCCGAGCCTCCGCAGTTGACGCAGGCCTTCAGCACCGCCTTGAGGTGGCGCTGGTTGAGTTTCGAGCCGGTCACGAGAGCGGCGACCTTCTGCTCCTCCTTCACCTTCCAGTCGATATAGGTCTCGATGTCGGGGTGGTCGGCATCGACCACCACCATCTTGGCGGCGCGGCGGGTGGTGCCGCCGGACTTGATCGCGCCCGCGGCGCGGTCGCCGATCTTGAGGAAGCTCATCAGGCCGGACGAGCGGCCGCCGCCCGACAGCTTTTCGCCTTCGCCGCGCAGGCGGGAGAAGTTCGAGCCGGTGCCGGAGCCGTATTTGAACAGGCGGGCCTCGCGCACCCAGAGGTCCATGATGCCGCCCTCGTTGACGAGGTCGTCCTCGATGCCCTGGATGAAGCAGGCGTGCGGCTGCGGATGCTCGTAGGCCGATTTCGATTTCGTCAGCTTGCCGGTCTTCCAGTCGACGTAATAATGACCCTGGCCGGGGCCATCGACGCCGTAGGCCCAGTGCAGGCCGGTGTTGAACCATTGCGGCGAATTCGGCGCCACCATCTGCTTGGCCAGCATGTAGCGCAGCTCGTCGGAGAAGGAGCGGGCGTCTTCTTCAGAGCTGAAGTAGCCGCCCTTCCAGCCCCAATAGGTCCAGCAGCCGGCCAGCCGATCGAACACCTGCTTGGCCGAGAGTTCGCTGACATAGCGCTGGGACTCCGGCAGGTCGGCCAGCGCCTCGGTGTCCGGCACCGAGCGCCACAGCCAGGACGGCACGGTCTCTTCCTCGACCTTCTTCAGCCGCGCGGCGACGCCCGCTTTACGGAAATACTTCTGCGCCAGCACGTCGGAGGCGACCTGCGACCAGAATTCCGGCACCTCGACGTTTTCGAGGCGAAATACCACCGAGCCGTCAGGATTTCGGATCTCAGATGTCGTCAATCTGAAATCAATTCCTGCGTAGGGTGACTGGCCTTCAGTGGTGTTGCGCCGTTCGATTCGCATTTTCGTGCCCCGTTGTTTTTTTGACCGGACCGCCGCCGCGGCGCGCCGGGTGTTGTTCCTTGAGCGAATTGTTAATTCGCAAGCTCTACCGGTGGACCCGGCCCTGTTTCTGTTCGACCATGTCCTGGACGGAACGCCGGTTCCTCCAGGTCATGCTTTCAACGCCCCAACCCGTCACTTGAGCCGGTTCCGGCCCGTTTTTAGCGCTCCGAAATCCCCCCGAATTCGGGACAAAAAAGCCCATCACCGCTGCCTCGACCGGCCGGCGGAGTGGTCATTTTTGGAACCCATCTGGGAGTGACCGGCGGGACCCAAACACACTCGCGCCGAACAGGAAGAAAGCTAGGACAACTCCATTGCGCCCGTCAAGGACTAGTACGAGTTCCTGAATCAAATACTAAATATGGTGGAAAAGCGGGAAAAACAGGGGGTACCGGGCGTCCCGCAGTGGGGCCAAGTATCAGTGAGTCCTCAGGGATTCCCAAGCGAAAAAAATTGTTTCGCTCGCACCAATTTCGGCTTCGCCCCGCTGTTCACAGGGCAACTATTTATTGTCCCGGAGGGGTTGCGTCAGCGAGACTCAGGGGAGGCTGGCAAGGTCCGGGCTGGCATGCCACGCCGCCGATGGCCTCAGGCGCCGATAACCGGCAAGCTGCCGCCGATTCCCCACCTCTCTGGCGGCCGAGAAGTTCTCCGACATGACCATTTCCCAACCGACGGGCGCGCGAAGTCGAATCGCACCCGCGGGCCTGATGTTCCTCGCCATCACCTCGATCGGCTGGGGCATCAACTGGCCGATCAACAAATATCTGCTGAGCCAATTGCCGCCTTTCACCATGCGTGGGGTGCCGGGCGTGATCGGGGCGGGCCTGCTGGCGCTATTGGCGCTGGCATTTCGGCAAAGCCTGCATGTGCCGCGCCAGATCTGGCCGCGGCTCTTGGTGGCGGCGTTCTTCAATGTTGCCGCCTGGATGTCGCTGATGGGCCTGGCGCTGCTCTGGCTGCCGGCCAGCGAAGCCGTGCTGATCGCCTATACCCTGCCGATCTGGGCCTCGCTGCTGGCCTGGCCGGTTCTCGGCGAGCGGCCGAACCTGTTGAGGGTGATTTCGCTGCTCATGGCGTTTGCAGGGTTGGCCGCCATCATGGGCGGTAATGGATTTGCCGCGAGCCTGGAAAAGCTGCCGGGCATGCTGATGGCGCTTGGCGGCTCCATCGGTTTTGCCATCGGCACGGTGCTGACCAAGAAATATCCGCTCAATCTGCCGCCGTTCTCGGCCGCGGCCTGGCAGATCGGGCTCGGCAGCCTTCCGGTCGCCATCGCCGGCCTAGGCTTCGAGCACGCCGACGTCGGCAAGCTGTCCAGCCTCGGCTGGATCCTGATCTTCTACTGCACGGTGATCCAGTTCTGCGTCGGCTATGTCTGCTGGTTCGCAGCCCTTGCCCGGCTGCCGGCCTCGGTGGCCGCGATCGGCACCATGGCGGTGCCCGTGATCGGCGTGGTCGCCTCCGCGATCACGCTGCACGAGCCGCTCGGCCTGGGCCAGATCGCCGCGCTGCTGTTCACGCTTGCAGGCGTCGCGCTGGCGATCCGATCCTGACCGCGTGGGCGGCGCCCGAGCGGCGCGGCGGTTAACGATTTCGGCGCGCCCGCCGCCGGCACGCAGACGTTGAATCCGGCTTATGCCGCTCGCCGCGGGGTGCTATGGTTCCACAGGGGCATGCAGGACAACTAACGAAAGTTGAGCCGTGGCAGAACAATCTTCGATTTGGCTGGAATTAAAGACGAATTTGCAATTCGCCGGCGGCTGGATCGCGAGAGCCGCTTCCATCGGCAACGTCGTCGCCCTGAGCTGGATCGTCATCTGGGTCGTGATCTGCGTTCTCGTCGCGCAGGACCTCGCGCGCGACGTCGTCACGATCGAGCCGATCTCGGTGCCGAAGACGCTCTCCGACAACGGCTATACGCCGGAAGTGGCAAGCCATCGCCTGCTCGATGCGGTCAAGCATTACGCCAGCGTCAACCGGGCGAGCAAGCTGATGGACGCCCTGAGCATTGCGCCGAGCGACGAACTGCCGGATTTCGTCGTGCCGAAAATCGATCTTTCGCTCAATGCGCTGGTCTCCTCGATCCGCAGCGTGTTGCATTACGGCAGCGGTCACAGGATCTCCGGCGAATTTCTTTTTCGCGACAAACTGGCGCTGCGCCTGCGCGTGGACGGACAGCAGGTCTTCAGCAGCGGATACGATTCCGATAATCCGGATGGTCTGCTCGCCAATGCGGCGCAATTCGTTACCGAAAGGATACAGCCCTATGTCGGCGCGATCGCCTTGTATAACGACCACCCGGAGCAAGCGGTGGAGAAAGCCGATGACATCATCGCCCGCCTGAAGGAGAGCGACGTCAATGTGCAGTGGGCGTATATGCTGAAGGGAGATTATTTCTATGACCAGAAAAATTATGCCGCGTCGGAGAAAGTGCTGCGGACAGCGGTCAGCCTGAACTGGAGCAATCCGGCGCCGCATGTCAGCCTCGGCCGCACCCTGCAGCTTTTGGGCAGGCCCGACGAGGCGATTGCGCAATATCAGCGTGTCATCGCGCTGGACCCGAAATCGAGCGTGGCCTTCAACAATTGGGGCAACGTTTTGAGCGAAAAGGCCGGGCCGAACGGCCAGCAGGATGACGCCATCGCGAAATATCGCCATGCCATCGAGCTCGACCGCAAGTACCCGCTGCCGCACAACAATCTGGGTCTCGCTTTGTCCCGCGAGGGCAAGGTCGATGAGGCGATCGCGGAATATCGCCGCGCCATCGAGCTCAATCCGAAATACGTCAATCCCCATGCCAACCTCGGCACGGCGCTTTATCGTCAGGGCAAGATCGATGAGGCCGCCGCGGAATATCATCGCGCCGTCGAGCTGGATCCGAAGAACGCGACAGCGCATAACGGGGTGGGCCTCGTGTTGTACGAGCAGGGCAAGACCGATGACGCGATGACGGAATATCGCCGCGCCATCGAGCTTGATCCGAGATACGCAACGCCGCACAACAATCTGGGTCTCGCTTTGTTCCGTGAGGGCAAGGCCGATGAGGCGATCGCGGAATATCGCCACGCCATCGAGCTGGATCCGAAATATGCCAATCCCCATGCCGGCCTCGGCGCGGCCCTGCTTCGTCAGGGCAAGGCTGATGACGCCATTGCGGAATATCATCGCGCCATCGAGCTGGATCCGAAGAACGCGTCGGCGCACAATGGTCTGGGCTCCGTGTTGTCCGATCGGGGTCAGATCGATGACGCGATCGCGGAATATCGCCGCGCCGGCGAGATTGATCCGAAATACGCAACGCCGCACAACAATCTGGGTCTCGCTCTGTCCCGTCAGGGCAAGGCCGCTGAGGCGATCGCGGAATATCGCCGCGCCATCGAGCTGGATCCGAAATACGCCAACCCTCACGCCAACCTCGGCACGGCCCTTTATCATCAGGGCAAGGCCGATGACGCCGCCGCGGAATATCATCGCGCCATCGAACTTGATCCGAAGAACGCAACTGCGCACAACGGGCTCGGCCTCGTGTTGTCCGGGCAGGGCCGGACCGACGATGCAATCGCGGAATATCGCCGCGCCATCGAGATTCAACCGAACTACAGGGATGCACTGCAAAATCTGGAAAAAGTCTCGCAGGCCAGACCGGCGGCTCGATAGCGGCGCGCGCGAGCCGGGTCACGGCGCCCGCCGGAGGGGACGGACCTGACGACAAAAGAGAACGGCGCACCTGAGTGCGCCGTTTCTGAAATCTTGAAAAAGACCGAACGCGGTTACGGGCAGGGGTGCCGCAGACCGTCATAGCCCAGATAGGTTCCCGACGCCGGATCGTAGGAACGGTAGGTCTGCATGCAGTAGGCGACCGCGTCGTCGCCGACAGGAGCCGGCGCAACCGCAACCGCGCCGTCATCGTTGTACTGGTCGTCGTAATAGCCCGGTGCATAATAGCCCGGTCCACTGTAATAGCCGTAGCTCTGCGAGGCGATCGCGCCGCCGATCACGGCGCCTGCGACCGCGCCGGGGATGAAGCCGCCGCCACCGTGGCGATAGCCGCCGCCGTAGCCGCCACGATAAACTCCGCCGCCGCCGCCGCTAAAACGCGCCACCGGCGCGCCGCCGCCACCGCCACCGCTAAAACGCATGGCGGGCGCCGGGCCGGCTGCGCGAGCAACACCAGCCGCGCCGCCGCCGGCGCCCCGGACATTCGGACCCTGGGCAAAGCTTGCGGTCGGCGCCGCCATCGGCAAAACCAGGGCCAATGCGGCAGCGCTACTCAATACCTTAAGACTGATCATTGTTGGCTCCTCTGCGGGACACAGCCCAACCCCTTCACAGGGCGGACGTTCCCGAGCCTCGCACCGATTGTGCGCGGCTTCAGCCTGTCAGATCGGAACTGTACGCGGCATGAACCGATTGCGCCGATTCCACGACGCTCACCGCCAAAAGCTGCTGGCTCCCATCTCCCGGCCGATGGGCTGCAAGGCCGGACTTTGCTGGACAATCCGCCCTGCCGGTGGCATCAGAGCCTCCAATCGTCCTCGAACTGGCCCAGCGCATGAAACAGTTTCTGCTCAAGATCTTCACGTGGTGGAATGGCCAGACCTTCGGCACGCAATTGTGGACCTGGCGGTTCGGCGAGCTGGTGGGTGTGGACGAGGAGGGCAACCGCTATTTCCGCACCAAGGGGCGCAAGATCGATCCGACGCTTGGCTTCGAGCGGCGCTGGGTGGTCTATAACGGACTTGCCGAGGCCTCCCGCGTGCCGCCGTCATGGCATGGCTGGCTGCATCACACCGTCGACCTCGCGCCGACCGAAGAGACCTATACGCCGCGCGAATGGGAAAAGCCGCACATCCCCAATCTGACGGGGACCCCCTTGGCCTACCGTCCGTCGGGCTCGACGCTGGCGAGCGGCCGCCGGCCCGCGGCCACCGGCGATTACCAGCCCTGGACGCCTGGAAACTGAGCTTCATTTTATTGTCATTCCGGCATGCGCCCCTTGGCGCAGACCCGGAATCCGAAGGATTCCCCGATGTGCAATTGCACATCTGAGGTTCGCGCTAAAGCGCGCCCTGGAATGACGACATAGGCCGCGTCTGTGAATAACGGGATCAGCGGGGACATTTGCCGCCGCGTCATTGTCGAGGCGATGGCGACGTGGCTCAATGGGCCATCTTACGGAGGTGGGAAACCATCGCGTCGGTTCGGGCAACAGTTCGCGACTGTCCCGAAGTGCAGCGGCTGCCGATCAGGATGTTGGCTGGGAGATAGGCCCCCGGCGATGAGGTTCTGAAATCGCCCGTCAATGTGGAGCTGCCGTAGGACAGGAAAGGCCGTCTGGGAAACCGGGCGGCCTTTTTCTTTCAATGGAGTTGTAGCCGATCGGCGTCATGTCAGCCGCGCGGCGGCGCGATGGATCGCCTCGCTGCGCCGCGCCTGCGCGGGCGCGATCCTCTCTTTCATCAACGCCAGAATTTCGGGCGGCGCGGTGTCGGGCGAGCCGGCATTGAAGGGGGGCGCCGGATTGTATTCGAGCCTGAGCTGGATCGCTTCCGCGGTCCGCCGGTCGACCATGATCGAGACCAGCGTCAGCGCGAAATCAATCCCCGCGGTCACCCCGCCGCCGGTGACACGGTTGCGGTCGACGCAGACCCGGGTCTTGCTTGGCGTCGCGCCGAATTCGCCGAGAAAGTCCATCGCCGTCCAGTGCGTCGCCGCGCGGTAGCCTTTGAGCAGGCCAGCCGCGCCGAGCACCAGCGATCCCGTGCAGACCGAGGTGATGTATTTGGCGCCTGCCGCCTGCCGGCGCAGGAAGTCCAGCATCTCCTCGTCATTGACCATGTCGTCGGTGCCGACGCCGCCGGGCACGCAGATCACGTCGAGCTGCGGACAATCGGCAAACGTGATGGTCGGCGTCAGCGTCAGCACGGAATCGCTTAACACCGGCTCGATCCGTTTCCAGATCAGATGCACCGTGGCGCCGGGCACGCTGGAAAACACCTGTACCGGGCCGGTGAGGTCGAGCTGGGTGACCCTGGGGAATATCACGAGACCGATCTGAAGGGGTGCGGACATGAGGGACCTTTCGATGTTCGTAAGGCGTACGGCCGGCAGTCTCCCGCGTCATTGCCGGGCTTGACCCGGCAATCCAGCATCTTCGCAAGGATTCTCTCGAAGAATGATGGATGCCCGGATCAAGTCCGGGCATGACGACCGAGGTCGATCCGGCGCTTGACCTTTGTATCCTGGCATGATGCTCTTCTGTCCGAAATGCCATATTTCCCTCATTTCAGGACATTAGCGCATGATCGGCGTTCTCGTATTTCCCGATTTCCAGTTGCTGGATGCCGCCGGCCCGATTTCGGTATTTGAAATCGGCGCGCGCTTTGCCGGCCAGCCGCCATCAATCAGGGTGCTGGCGGCGACGCCGGGTCCGGTGAAGAGCTCGTCGGGTGTCGAAATGCTCGCGCGCGGCCTAAAGGCCGCGGGCTCAATCAGCACTCTGATCGTGGCCGGCGGCGAGGGGGTGGACGCCGCGGCGACATGCGACAAGACGCTGGCGTTCGTGCGGGCCGTGACGAAACGCGGCGTCCGCGTCGCCAGCGTGTGCTCCGGCGCCTATATGCTGGCCGAGGCGGGCCTGCTCGATGGCCGCCGCGCCACTACGCATTGGCAACGCACCCGGCAGTTTCTTTCGATCTTTCCCCAGGTGAAATGGGAGCCCGACCGCATCTTCGTCCGCGACGGCAACATCTGGAGCTCGGCGGGAATCACCGCCGGTATCGATCTGGCGCTGGCGCTTGTCGCGGAGGATTACGGCGAGGAGATCGCGCAGAAGACCGCGCGCCAGCTCGTGCTCTATCATCGCCGCAGCGGCGGCCAGTCGCAGTTCTCCTCGCTATTGGAATTGAAGGCACCCTCGGGCCGCTTCGGGCCGCTCTTGAGCTGGGCGCGCGAGCATCTCGATGCGCCGCTGACGGTCGAGAACCTCGCCGAGCAGGCCGGCATGAGTTCGCGGCATTTTGCGCGCGCGTTCATTGCGGAGACCGGGACCTCACCGTCGAAGGCGGTGGAGCGCCTTAGAATCGAGGTGGCGCGGCAACGCGTGCAATCCTCGAGCGAAGCGATCGAGCGCGTCGCGGAAGCGACCGGCTTTCGCGATCCGGAGCGGATGCGCCGCGCCTTCATCCGCGCCTTCGGCCAGCCGCCGCAATCGCTGCGGCGCGCCGCGCGCGCGGGGTAGCCTTAGCCTTTCCGAAATCAGCCGGGCCGATCGGGATGCCGACGACCAAGAACACCGCGACGTCGGGAATCCGGACCTTCTGGCCGGCGGGCGACGATGCTGCTGATCACTAGAATGAGCCCGCACGAAAGCAGGGTGCTTGGCGATCTCGATAGAGGCCGATATTTCCACGCACACATACGTAAGCGTGGTTGATCCGTCGCGGCTCCGCCTAGCTCGCGACATCCGCGGTATTGACTCGGCGCCAGGCTTCCCCGACGCTTTCTTGCGGAAGGGTGCAGCCGGTGCCGATGGGGCCACCGAGGCCCGTGAACTGGGGGATCTCGGCAATGACCGCTCAGGCGGCGTCTCACGTCTATTTCGGCCTTAATCCGATGTGGGTGTCCACCTGCGTCTTGGCCATCACCTACGCCACCATTATGTCGGAGAAGGTCAACCGCTCCATCGTGGCGCTGGTCGGCGCCGGCGTGATGATCCTGGTAGGCGTGCTCGACCAGGACGAGGCAATCAAGGGCATCGACTGGAATACCATCGGCCTGCTCACCGGCATGATGATTCTGGTGTCGATCTCGCGCCGCTCCGGCATGTTCCAGTACCTCGCGATATGGTCGGCGAAGGCGGCTAAGGCGCATCCCGCCGGCATTCTGTTCATCCTGCAAATTACCACCGCGGTGCTCTCCGCCTTTCTCGACAACGTCACCACGGTGCTGTTGATCGTTCCTGTCACGCTCGCGATCTGCACCACATTGAAAGTGCCGGCCTATCCCTATTTGTTCGCGGAAATCTTCGCGTCCAATATCGGTGGCACCGCGACCCTGATCGGCGATCCGCCTAATATCCTGATAGGTTCGCAAGTCGGTCTCACCTTCAACGATTTCGTCTTTCACCTGACGCCGGTGATCGTGATCGTCATGGTGGTGCAGGCGGCTATCATTCATTTCATTTGGGGCAAGGATCTCAAGGCATCGCACGACGCCGAAGCCCGGGTAATGGCGATGAATCCAGCCGACTCAATCCTCGACTGGAGGCTACTCAAGCAATCGCTGATGATTCTGACGTTGGTTATGGTCGTCTTCGTGCTGGCGCGCCCGCTACATCTGGAGCCAGCCACCATCGCCATGCTCGGCGCCGCCGTGCTGATGTTGCTCGACAACTGGGCTCATCACACCGAGAAAGCCGCGCACAATATTCACCAGACCTTCGGCGACGTGGAATGGATCACCATCTTCTTCTTCATCGGCCTTTTCGTGGTGGTGCACGGCGTTGATGTCGGTGGCCTGCTCAATCTGCTTGCCAACAAACTGGTCGCCGCCACCGGTGGCGATATGGCGCATGCCGGCTACGCCATCCTGTGGTCATCGGCTGTGTTGTCGGCGATTGTCGACAACATTCCATTCGTCGCCACCATGATCCCGCTGATCAAGAACATGGCGCCGGCTTTCGGCGGCGCCGATCACATTCAGCCGTTGTGGTGGTGCCTGTCGCTCGGGGCGTGCCTGGGCGGCAACGGCACCCTGATCGGCGCGTCGGCCAATCTGACGGTCGCCGGCATCGGAGACCGTAATGGGGTGCCGTTCAGTTTCATCACCTATACGCTTTATGCCTTTCCGATGATGATCGTCTCGGTGGCGATCTGTCATGCCTATGTGTGGTGGCGCTATTTCTGAGCCGACAATCGGGACCTGCGGCAGCCTGACGTCACTACCGCGCGTAGAGAATGCTCGGCAGCCAGGTGACGATCGCCGGGAACAGAATACAGAGCCCGACGCCAAGCCATTGCAGCGCCATGAAATTCACCGCCGCGCGGAAGATCGTCGCCATGGTGATCTCCGGCGGCGCGACGCTCTTCAGGTAGAACAGCGAATAGCCGAATGGTGGGGAGAGAAACGCCATCTGCATGTTGACCATGAATATGACGCCGTACCAGAGCGGCACATCCTCGGTCCGCACGCCAGGCAGCCCGAACAGACCGCCCCATTCGAGGCTCTTCATGATCGGCAGGAAAATCGGCACGGTGAGCAACAGAATGCCGACCCAGTCGATAAACATTCCCAGCACAAACAGGATCACCATCATCAGCATCAGAATGCCGTAAGGCGGCAATCCGGTGCCCAGAATCGTGTTTGCCACGAAGGTTTGTCCGCCCTTCACGATGAAGAAGCCAACGAACATCGTTGCGCCGAAGAAAATCCACATCACCATCGCGGTCGCTTTCAGCGTCGCGATCGCGGCCTCCTGCACGGCCAGCCAGCTGAGCCGGCGGTGCAGCGCGGACACGAACAGCGCGCCGAAAGTACCGATGCCGGCCGCCTCGACCGGCGTCGCGATGCCGACGAAGATCACGCCGAGTACCAGCACGATCAGCAGCAGCGGCGCGATGGTGTTTTTGAGCAGTCTGAATTTCTCCCGCGTGCTGACCCGCTCTTCAGGCGGCAAGGCGGGTCCCAGGCTCGGGTTGATGTAGCAGCGGATCAAAATGTACGAAATGTAAAGCCCCGAGAGAAGGAAGCCCGGAAAGATCGAGCCGACCAGCAATTCGCCGAGCGACTGCTGCGCGACCACCGCATAGACAATCGCCATCACTGACGGCGGAATCAGAATTCCGAGCGTTCCGCCGGCCAGCAGTGAACCGCAGGCGAGTTTCTGGTCATAGCCGCGCTTGAGCATGGCGGGCAGCGCGATCATGCCCATGGTGACTTCGGTCGCGCCGACCACCCCGACCATCGCGGCGAGCGCCGTGCAGGCAAGCACGGTCGCGGCGGCAAGCCCGCCCTTTACCGAGCCAAGCCATTTGTAAACGGCGTCGAACAGTTCCTCGATGATGCCGGCTTTCTCCAGCATCGCCGCCATGAAGATGAACAGTGGCACGGCGGAAAGCTGGTAATCGGTCATGAACGGGAAGATGCGCGACGGCATCATATTCAGGATCGCCGAATTTCCGAACAGAAAAAGGAACACCACCGCGAGGCTGCCGGTACAGAATGCCATCGGCAGGCCAAGCGCCAGCAACACCCCCAGCGACCCAAACAGCAATAGTGTCAGCCATGCGATATCGATTTCGAAACCCATGGCTCAGGCTCTCCCACGCTGCAGGATGACGATGTCTTTGATGAGCTTAGAAAGGCCCTGCAGAGCCAGCAGCGCGGCGCCGATCGGCATCATCAGCTTCACCGGCCAGTATTGCACGCCCCATTCGGTGAAGGAGACTTCGCCGGTGCCGCCCGGATTGAACGAGTCCATGGCGAAGCGCCAGCTCGTGAAAAACAACGTGAATACGAAAATGAAGAAGAACACCGACGTGATGATGTCGGCGATAGCCTTGCCGCGTGTCGAAAACTTCACGTAGAACACGTCGACGCGCACATGCTGGTCGCACTGATAGGCGTAGGCGCCCGCAAGCATGTATTGCATTCCGTACATCAGGAACATGCTTTCATGCAGCCAGTTGGTGGGCGAGTTGAACGCAAAGCGCGCAATCACCTCGTAGTAATAGCCGAACACCGAGATGACAGCCCAATAGGCGACGTATTCGCCGACGCGAATGTTCACTCGTTCGATCGCGTCGGTGAATTGCGTGTGCAATCCGAGCGTCGGATCCTCGTGGGTGCCGATTTGCGCGACGTCCGGAGGCAAGATCTCGGGCGGCGCGTTTGCGCGCTCCTCGGCCTCGCGGATATTCTGCTTGCGAACAAGGCCGGGCAGCAGGATAGCGTCGCCGACCAGCATCGCCGCCATCAAAATCGCGAGCCAGCGTGAGTAGCCATGCCAGCGGGTCAGGTCGGCTTCCGCTTCTTCGAAATCCGATTTGACCCTCGGTGTCGCGGCCTCGGCCTTGGACAGACGCTCCTGCATCTGCGGCGTCGCGGTCACGCCGGGCGGAATCTTCGCGTGGTCGAGTTCGGAGACGGCGGCGCCGACCGCGGCGCGCGTGCGCGAAACATCCTCGCGCCGGTCGCGAATGACATCCGTGGTGTGGAGGATAAGGAGGAAGAGCGGAATGAAGACGAAGCCCCAGTTATTCCTCAGGTACAAACGATGCAGGCCCATGAAACCCGAGCAGAGCCAGAACAAGTAGGCGATGAAGAGCGACGGGCCCCTGGGTACGCCGCGCCGAAGCTCGCGCTGGACGAAATACATGGCGATGAGCGGAAAGACGACGAGCGTGCCCCAGTAAAGCCAGTGAGGCAGCACAAACGGAAGGCTCGGCATCAGTTTCCCCGGAATTCCCCACGACCGCAGCGGATGGCGGACGTATCCGACTTCAAGTTAACTTATAAGGGGCAGCGCCCCACGCTGCTCCCGCGGCGAGACGAGCGGCGGCGCAAGCTACGCGCCGCCGCCGCTCGCAGCCTCAGAGATCGATCTTCTGGCCCTTGTACATGTCGGGCGTGACGTAGCCGAAGGTCGGCGATTCCATCACCTCGAGCTGTGCCTTGAAGATCCGCGCGGCGTCCTTGTCCTTGTTGGCCCATTTGAACCAGATCGGCACGGCGGCGCGCTGGAATTTTTCGAGATCCGAAACCGGCAGCCGGTTGATCTCGGTTCCGGCCTGGATGAACTTCGGCCAGGTTTCCATGTCGGCCTTCTGGATCGCCCCGTGATGCAGCGCCGAGTAGGCCTCGATCTCGAGTTCGAGCCAGGCCTTCATCTTTGGCGACAGCTTGTTCCAGTGGTTCATGCCGACGCAGAAGTCCATCAGGTCGACCGGCTGATAGATGGATTCGAGTCCGACCGGTCCCATCCAGATGTATTTGCTGACCTGCTGGAATCCCAGATCCCAGTTGACCGCCGGGCCGGTATAATCGGCTGCCTCGATCGTGCCTTTTTCCAGCGCCGAGAACACCTCACCGCCGGGCAGCAGCGTGGTCTTGGCGCCGACCGCCGCGAAGCCCTCGGCGATCATGCCGCCGGGAACGCGCAGCTTGAGATCCTTGAAATCCTCGATCGAACGGATCGGCTTCTTGGAATGGATGATGTTCGGGCCGTGATGGATGCGTCCGACATACATGATGTTCTGCTTGGCGAACACGTCGCGCGCCATCTTCAGGCCATCCTTCGAGTAGAAGAACACGTCCCATTCATGGGGATAGCGCAGACCCATCAGGTATGACGACAGGAACGCCGTCGCCGGCACTTTGCCTGCCCAATAGAGTGTGAAGGAGTTCATCGCCTCAAGCACGCCGTTCTTGACGCCGTCCAGCAGCTCGAAGTCGCCGACCACTTCCTTGGCGGCGAACGGCTTGAACTCGAGTTCGCCGCCGGTCTTCTCCTTGATCGTTGCGGCCCAGGTCTTGAATGTGTTGAGGCCGACGCCGGCCGGCCAGGAAGTCTGAACCTTCCAGGTGGTCGTTTCGGCGGCTTCGGCATTGCGGATATAGGGCGCACTGATGATAGCTGCCCCGGCGACGGTGGCGCCGCCTAAAACGGCGCGACGAGTTGCTAGCGTGTCTGGACGCACTTTCATGGTTCTCCTCCCTGCGATGTTTCCCGATTTTATAATGGCTTTTTTTATTGCTCGTTAGTTTGGAACGGTCGTGACTAAGCATCAACCCAGAATGCTCAGCTTTATGCCCCCGCTTGAACCCGGAAGGTACGGATTACGGCTGTTTAGCAGTAACATTAGACTAAAGACGGACGCCCTTCGCGCGCTCAAACCAGGCGGCAGCAGCGACGGCAAGCCCATCTGGCAGCCTAGGCAATCGTCAATGGCCGGGATATGTTCAGGCACTTCATTCGAGGTTTCGAACCTCGGCCCGGCTTGTGTTTCCACATCGCAAGCCGGGCTTTTTTTGCCGCAAACAGCATGCGAGCACCCGTTTTCGATCGAACAGACGCGATCATTGTGCTCGTCATCAAGGATCGTGTGGCAAATTGTCTTACTAACAAACATCGAGATATCGACCAATGACATCATGTGTTTGTCTCATCACACAACAAAAACATTGAGGGGCGGATATTGCTCGGCGCAATTGTCGTCATTTTCATTGTCGCCTACGCCGCCATCGCGCTGGAGCATCCGATCAGGATCAACAAGGGCGCGTCGGCCTTGCTCGGGGCCGGATTGCTTTGGACGGTGTACGCCACGCTCGGCGGCGATCACGCGCTTGTCGAACAACAGCTCAACGACAGCGTAGCCATTACCGCTCGGATTGTATTCTTCTTAATCGGAGCCATGACGATTGTCGAAGTGATAGACGCGCACAACGGTTTCGAGGTCATCACGTCGCAGATCCGCACGAAGAAGCAAGTCACTCTCATGTGGATTATCTGCCTTGTAACCTTCTTTCTGAGTGCCGTGCTCGACAATTTGACTACGACGATTGTCATTATTTCTCTGATGAAGAAGCTATCAGGCAGGCAAACAGACCGGTTATTTTTTGCCGCCATGATTGTGATCGCCGCGAACGCCGGTGGCGCCTGGTCACCGATCGGCGACGTCACAACCACCATGCTCTGGATCGGCGGTCAGATTACGCCGCTGTCCATCATCAAGGGAGTGTTCTTACCCTCGCTGGTCAATCTGCTGCTTCCGCTCGCTGTCGTAAGCTACCTTCTCAAGGGAAAGGAAATTGTCCCGCCGCGTAGTCATGAAAGCGCGCCCCGCCGGACAATTCTGTTCGAGCGCAATCTGATGTTCTATTTGGGGGTGGGTCTGTTGATCGCAGTCCCAGCCTTCAAAACCATCACGCACCTGCCACCGTTTATGGGAATACTTTTCGCGCTCGGCATTCTCTGGGCGGCCGGTGAATTGCTGCATCGCGCCAAGGAGCCGGATGAAAGGAAGCCGCTAACTTTGGCTCACGCACTCAAGCAGATTGACATGGCGTCGATCGTCTTTTTTATCGGCATTCTTTTGGCGGTAGCCACTTTGGAGCACACGCACATCCTGGCAACACTGGCAAACTGGCTCGCTCAGCATGTCGGTCGTCAAGATGCTATTGTCATCTTGCTGGGCCTCTTGAGCGCGATCGTGGACAACGTGCCGCTCGTGGCGGCATCCATGGGCATGTACAATGTTGCGCAATATCCGACCGACAGCTTCCTCTGGCAATTCGTCGCCTATTGCGCTGGAACTGGCGGCTCAATTCTGATCATAGGGTCGGCGGCGGGCGTTGCCGCGATGGGTCTCGAACAAATTCACTTCTTCTGGTATGTTAAGCGGATCAGCGGATTGGCGCTGATTGGTTATCTGGGTGGTGCGGCCGTTTATATCGTGCAGTATGCGCTGATTCATTGATGGTCGAGGCTATGTTCGCGCGCGGCGTTCGCAATGGTCTTAGGCTGGATGTGCCGGTCATTACGGTTTGTGCAACCCGAAGGGCGAATTTGACGCGACCCTAGTTCAGCGCCCTCAGCCAGGCGCCGATTTCGCCGGCCGCGACATTGGCCTGCTGCAGCAGCTTGCCCATGGTGAAGAAGCCGTGGAACTGACCGGAAAAATGCCGGTAGGTTACGGGGACGCCGGCTTCCTTCAGGCTGCGGGCGTATTCGTCGCCTTCGTCGCGCAGGGGATCGGCGCCTACGGTCAGCACATAGGCCGGCGGCAGGCCGATCAGCGTGCCGGCGCGGGCCGGCGATGCCCGCCAGTCGTGAACGTCGGCGGCGCCGTTGAGATAGTGATCGCGAAACCATTTGATCACCGAATGCGTCAGCAGGATGCTGGTTTCGGGCTCGCTGTGCGAGGGATGCGTCATCGCAAAATCGATCGCCGGATAGATCAGCACCTGGCCCGATATCGCAGGGCCGTTGCCGTCGCGCGCCGATATCGCCACCACCGTGGCGAGATTGCCGCCGGCACTGTCGCCGCCGACCGTCAGGCGCTCGGCGTCGATGCCAAGCGATCTGGTGTTGTCCGCGATCCATTTCGTCGCCGTGATGGCGTCATCGACGGCGGCGGGAAATTTGTGCTCGGGCGCGAGCCGGTAGTCGACGGAAATAACCAGAAGCTGACCTTCGTGGGCCAGCTTGCGGCATACCACGTCGTGGGAATCCAGATCGCCGATCACCCAGCCACCGCCGTGGAAGAACACCAGGCATGGCGCAAGCCCGCCGGCGCTCCTCAGCGTTACCGGCGTGTAGACGCGCGCCGGGATCGATCCGGCAGGCGAGGGGATCGAAAGCGGCGCCACCGATTTCAGTTCGGGCGGCTCCGGATTGGTGACGACGCGACCCATCAGATAGAACTCGCGCGCTTCCGCCGGTGAAAGCGTCTCATAGGGCGGGCGGCCGGCTTCCTGAAACGCCTTGAATACGGCGGCGGCGTCGGGATCGAGAGTCACGGGCATGATGAGAAGACCTGTTGCGGTGGGAATTGTTAGCCTGCGGTCCGCGCGCCGTCGACGGTGTAGGCGGAGCCCGAGACATAGCTGGCCTCGTCGGAGGCGAGGAACGCCACCACGGAGGCGACCTCGGAAGCATGTCCGAGCCGGCGCGCCGGAATCCGCTCCACGATCCGCTCATTGGGAACCGGCGCATTGCCGGGATTGCGGCCTTCGATGATCGCGCTCAGCATCCGACTGTCGATCAGGCCGGGGCAGACGCAGTTCACGCGCACCCCGCTGCCTGCGCATTCCAGCGCGGCGCTCCTGGTGAGCCCGATCACCGCATGCTTGCTGGCACTGTAGACTGCGATGTCGGGGGAGCCGATCAGGCCGGCGATCGATGCGGTGTTGATGATGCTGCCGCTGTTCTGCTTCAGCATCACCGGCAGCACATGCTTCATTCCCAGAAACACGCCGACCACGTTGACATCGATCACCCGGCGAAACGTCTCCAGCGAGTATTTTGTGATCGGCGCGACGTCGCCCTCGATACCGGCGTTGTTGTAGAAAACGTCGATGGCGCCGAATTTTTCGACCGCCGCGCCGACATAGTCGGCGACCTCGCCCT
The DNA here is from genome assembly GCA_963801875.1 of uncultured Alphaproteobacteria bacterium. Taxonomy (GTDB): domain Bacteria; phylum Pseudomonadota; class Alphaproteobacteria; order Rhizobiales; family Xanthobacteraceae; genus Bradyrhizobium. Next base: position 402,987 of record CAWDGT010000003.1, read on the forward strand.
CGTCGCTGACGTCGGCGGTAATCGCCAGCGCCTGTGCCGTGGCCGGCAAATCCCTGATCGCGGTTTGCAGGTCGTTTTCCCTGCGGTCGACGGCAACGATGCGCGCGCCGCGATCGGCCAGAAGCCGGATGGCCGCGGTTCCGATTACGCCGGCCGCGCCGGTAACCACGGCGACCTTGCCGTCCAGACGAATGCGATCGGCCATGTCAGGCATTTCCTCTTGGCTTGCCCGGTTGTCCCGGATTTCCGGTGGTTCGGCGGGGACGCACGAACTTTGATGGGGTGCGACTATTTCATCCGCGGCGCGGCCTGACCAGTGGTCCGGGGCAGGGAGAACCCGCCCTTTCCCCGCCGTATTAGCCGTGTTAACCGGTGCCCTGCGAGCGGCGGACAAGTCGGTCCTGTGTCGTGAGCCCGATTCGCCTGTTAAAGCCGTGAGATGTTTCGAACCATTGCCCTGACAGGTTTTGCGGCCCTGCTTGCCGCCACAGCGATTTCGCTTGCGCCGCCCGCGCGCGCGCAGATCGGCAATATCTTTTCCGATCCCGTGCCGCGCCCGCCCGGCAACATTCCCCGCGGCAACCAGCAGCCCGACGACGAGGAGGAGGTGCCGGCATTGCCGCAGGGCCGCGTGCTGCCGACACCCAACCGGCCGCTGCCAGGGCAGGGCGCGCCGCCGCCGGGGTCGGTGCAGTCACAGCCTCTGGCGCCGCCGCCCGGCACCTCAGTCATTCCGCAGAATGTCCCGCCGGGCATCGCGGTGGCGCCGCCCCAGCCCAACCAGGGCGTCGCGGTGGCGCCACCCGGCGCTCCGGCATTGCCCCCGGGTCAGCGCGGGCCCAAGGGCGTGCCGCAATCGCCGGCCACATTGCAGCCGGGCGACGAGGTGGTGACCGAGCCGCCGGCGCAGAAGATCGTCAACAAGAAGGCGAGTTTTTCGGGGCTCGACAAGATCACTGGGCGCATCATCAATTTCGACGAGGATATCGGCGAGACCGTCCAGTTCGGCGCGCTGCGGGTCAAGACCGACGCCTGCTATACCCGTCCGGCGACGGAGGCCGCCAACACCGACGCCTTTGTCGAGGTCGACGAGATCACGCTGCAGGGCGAGGTGAAGCGGATTTTTTCCGGCTGGATGTACGCGGCGAGCCCCGGCCTGCACGGTGTCGAGCACCCGATCTACGACATCTGGCTGACGGACTGCAAAGCCCCCGATACGACCGTGGTGACCGCAGCCCCCGTCGAGACGCCGAAACCGGCCCCGCCGCCGCCGGTGCAGAAGCGTGCGCCGCCGAAGCAGGTCCAGCGTTCATCGCCGCCACCGCAGCCGCAGTTCCAGCAGCCGCCGCCGCCTCAGCCACCGCCACCGCCGTCCGGCGGCCTGTTCGGGATCTTCAGATAGCAGGCCTAACCGCGCGCCGCGATGATCTGAAGCGCCCGCGCGCCGCTGAGCGGAGGATCGACCGGCAACCTGTAAAAATCCGCCTCGCCCTTGATCGCGCGGTCGAGCAGCGCCGTATAGCGCCGCCGCGAAATTTCCACCGCGCCGAAGCCGCGCAGGTGCTCGGTCACATATTGCGTGTCGAGCAGTTCGAACCCTCCGGCGATCAGCCGCGCCACCAGATGCACCAGCGCCACCTTGGAGGCGTCGCGGGCGCGGTGAAACATGCTCTCGCCGAAGAAGGCACGGCCGAGACTGACGCCGTAGAGTCCGCCGACCAGGTCGTCATTCTCCCAGACTTCGACGCTGTGGCAATGTCCGAGGTCGTGCAGCCCGAGGTAGAGATCGCGGATGCGCTTGTTGATCCAGGTGTCGTCGCGGCCGGCTTGCGGTGCGGCACAGCCGGATATGACGGCCTTGAAAGCGGTGTTGACGGTGACGGTGAAGGCGTCCGAGCGCACCGTGCGCGCAAGCCGCGAGGCGACGCGAAAGCCGTCGAGCGGAATCACGCCGCGCATTTCGGGTTCCACCCAGAACAGGGTCGGATCGTCGGCGCTTTCGGCCATCGGGAAGATGCCGCAGGCATAGGCGCGCAGCAGCACTTCGGGCGTGATCTCGAACGAGGCGGAGTCGCGTGAAGTCATCCGCGGCAGGATAGCAGGATGGAGACGGCCGCGGCTAGCGCGCGGCCGCAAGTGCGGGCTTTGCCGCGGGGCGGGCCGGTTTCAACTGGCGGGCTGGCCGGCCAGATACTGTTCGAGCCAGTGGATGTGATAGTCGCCGTCGATAATGGCGGGTTCCCGGACCAGCGCCCGGAACAGCGGCAGCGTGGTCTCGATGCCTTCCACCACCATTTCGTCCAGCGCCCGGCGCAGCCGCATCAGGCACTCGCCGCGGGTCTTGCCATGGACGATCAGCTTGCCGACCAGCGAGTCATAATAAGGCGGGATGACGTAGCCCTGATAGACGGCGGAGTCGATCCGCACGCCGAGGCCGCCGGGCGGGTGGTATTGCAGGATCTTGCCGGGCGAGGGCCGGAAGGTGACGGGGTTCTCGGCATTGACGCGGCATTCGATGGAGTGGCCGTTGATGACAACTTCATCCTGCGTCACCGGCAGATCGCCGCCGGCGGCGATGCGGATCTGCTCCAGCACGAGGTCGATATCGGTGATCATCTCGGTGACGGGATGTTCGACCTGGATGCGGGTGTTCATCTCGATGAAATAGAATTCGCCGTCCTCGTAGAGGAATTCGACGGTGCCGACGCCGAGATACTTAATTTGCTGCATCGCCTTGGCGCAGGTGGCGCCGATTTTCTTGCGCGCGGCGGCATCGAGCGCGGGCGAGGGGCCTTCCTCCCAGACCTTCTGATGGCGCCGCTGCAGCGAGCAATCGCGCTCGCCGAGATGGATCGCGCCGCCGCGGCCATCGCCGAGCACCTGGATTTCGATGTGCCGCGGCTTCTGCAGGTATTTTTCCAGATAGACCGAGGCGTCGCCAAACGCCGATCGGGCTTCATTGGAGGCGGTCGACAGCGCCAGCATCAAGTCGTCGGCGGTCTGCGCCACCTTCATGCCGCGTCCGCCGCCGCCGGAAGCCGCCTTGACCAGCACCGGAAAGCCGATTTTCTGCGCGATCGCCATCGCGTCGTCGTCGGGACCGACGCCGCCCTCGGAGCCCGGCACCACGGGAATGCCGAGCTTCTTCGCGGTCCTCTTCGCCTCGATCTTGTCGCCCATCAGGCGGATGTGTTCGGCCTTCGGACCGATGAAATGCAAATTGTGATCGGCGAGGATTTCGGCGAAGCGGGCGTTTTCCGACAGAAAGCCGTAGCCGGGATGCACCGCGTCGACGCCGGTGATCTCGCAGGCCGCGAGCAGCGCCGGTACGTTGAGATAGCTGTCCTTCGATGGCGGCGGGCCGATGCAGACGCTCTCGTCGGCGAGACGCACATGCATGGCGTCGGCATCGGCGGTGGAATGCACCGCGACAGTGGCGATGCCGAGTTCCTTGCACGCGCGCAGGATGCGCAGGGCGATCTCGCCGCGATTGGCTATCAGGATCTTGTCGAACATGTTGTCCCAGGTAGCGAGGAGCGAACGGCGAGGAGGAAATGGCGGCAGCGAAAACTATTCGCCATTCGCTCCTCGCCATCCGCCTCTATTCAATAATCACCAGCGGCTCGCCGAATTCGACCGGCTGGCCGTCCTCGACGAGGATCTGCGTCACGGTGCCCGCGCGCGGGGATGGAATCTGGTTCATCGTCTTCATCGCTTCGATGATCAGAAGCGTCTGCCCGACCGATACCTTGGTGCCGACTTCGACGAATGGCTTGGCGCCGGGCTCGGACGCCCAATAGGCGGTGCCGACCATCGGCGAGGGCACCACGCCCGGATGCTTTACATCGGCGACATCAGCCGGCGCGGCGGCGGCGGCGGACGAGGGCGCGGCGGGTTGATGGCTTGGCGGCATTGATGCCGACACGCTGCTGTTGCGCGCGACCCGCACCCGCAGGCCGGCGCGCTCGATCTCGATCTCGGTGAGATTGGTCTCGTCAAGCAGCAATGCGAGTTCGCGGATAAGCGCGCTGTCATTGCTCCCTGATTTTGCGGCTGTCTTGTCGTCAGGCTGGCGCGCCATGATCTTGATCCGGAACTTTCTCTTTGTGACGGGCGGATATATCAGGCTTTTGCCTTGGCGCCGATCCTGGCGGCAAGGCCATTGATCGCGAGCCTGTATCCGTCGATGCCGAAGCCGCAAAGCGTTGCGAAAGCGGCGCGCGCGGTGAAGGAATGATGACGGAAATTCTCGCGGGCGTGGATGTTGCTGATGTGCACCTCGACGGTGGGAATTTTCACCGCCACAAGCGCATCATGCAGCGCGATCGAGGTGTGCGAATAGCCGGCGGCATTGATGACAATTCCGGCCGCCTTCTTGGCATGCGCCTCGTGGATGAAATCGATCAGTTCGCCTTCGCGATTGGACTGCCTGCAATCGGCGCTCAGGCCGAATTGCGCCGCGGTCTGTGCGCAAAGTTTCTCGACGTCGGCAAGCGTCGCGCGGCCGTAGGTCTCGGGCTCGCGGGTCCCCAGCAAATTGAGGTTCGGGCCGTTGAGCACGTAAATCGTCTCGGCAGCACTCTTGGCCATTCAAATCCCGGCAATGTCGCGGCAGGTGGCGGGGGTTATAGGTAACAACAGGCCGAAGGGGAAGCCTTTAGGCCGCAGCTGACATTGCTCAAATGCCTCACCCGTTTCGTAAAAAGCTGCACGGAACCTGCTGAAACAGCACGTTAACCAATGTTAAAGGAGGCTCGGCTGCCGGCCAATTCCCCCTTGGGATCGGGAGGTTTCGGGCCGCAAGAAAAAGGGGCGGGCATCTCTGCCCGCCCCGAACCCTGTTGTCGTTGTTGTCGACCCGGATTTAGGCTTCCAGTACCGCCACGATCTCGAGCGTGCGCGGATCCACCACCACGATCTGGTCGCGGACCAGGAAGAACTCATAGCCGCGCCACTCCGGATAGATCGTCACGATTTGCGCCGGGAGCGGATGGAACGACACCTCGCGGGGAACACGCGTGCCGACCGAGATCGAGAAGTTGACGTTGTTGACCGGCGCAACGTGCTGCTCGCGGATCACGCTGGTGATCTTGGTACGCTGCTCCGTCGAGAGCTTGGCGCCGGCGCCGGCTTGACCGGTGGTGGTCTGGGACCTGGTCTCCGTGCCCCTGGTTTCCGCCTTCAAGTTGCCGTTGCGGTCCTCGCGGCCTTCGGCCTTCATGCCGTTGCGATCCTCACGACCCTCGGCCTTCATCTCCTTGCCGCCCTTGGTGCGGTCGTTATCCGAGCTCATGTTCTTCGACTTCTGGCCTTGCAGATTGTCCTCGGCACGCTCGTTCTTGCCGGCGGTCGGCGACTTCTGTTCGGACTGGGTGGACTTCATGCCCGACGACGGCTTGGTCGGCTCCGCCGCCTCGCGGCCAGAAGTTCCAGCAGACGGCGCGCTCTGCTGGGCAGTGGAACCCGCCGACGATCCTTCGCGGCCCATGGTTCCCTGCGCGCTGGCGAAGCTGGTTCCCGCGATCAGCGCCACGGCGGCCACCGACATCATAAAGCGGTTAGTCATTGAATATCTCCTCACATGTTTGCATTGCCCGCGCCGACAACGAAAGCAGGGGAGTGATGTTCCACGATGCCGGCGGTTCCACCGGGTTTGTTTTGTGAATGCGAGGTGAACTGCCTGGCCGCAGAAAATTGGTCAATAAAAAGGCCGGCTGTCCCCGGCCTTTCGATTCACGTCTGCAGCGATGCCTGATCGTTATTCTCAGCAGGTCGCCTTGCCGCAACGGGCGAGACCGATTTTTTCCTTGAGGCTGTCGAGCCCGACGGCGCCGATCACCACCTGCTTGCCGATCACGTAGCTCGGCGTACCGTTCATGCCCATCGCCTCGGCGAGCTTGAAGTTCTCCTCGATCGTGGCGCGCACTTCCGGGCTGGCGAGATCCTTCTCGATTCGGCCGGTATCGAGTCCGGCCTCCTTGGCGGCCGCCAGCGCGCGCGCCTTGTCCGCCGGGCCACGGCCGCCGAGCAGCCGCTGGTGAAAATCAAGATACTTCTTGCCGGTAGGATCCTGCATGCGGACGGCGACCGCGACCTGCGCGGCCTCGACCGAACCCTGGCTCAACACTGGGAATTCCTTCAGCACAACCTTCAGTTTGGGATCGGTCTTCATCAGATCGAGCATGTCGGCCATGGCGCGTTTGCAATAGCCGCAATTGTAATCGAAGAACTCGACGAAAGTGACATCGCCGTCCTTGTTGCCGAGCAGAACGCCGCGCGGCGAATTGAAAATCGTCTCTGCGTTGGTGGCGACGCTGGCTTCGTGCTTCTCGGTCTCGGCGGCGGCCTGGCGTTTGCTGAGTTCGGCCATCGCCTCTTCCAGCACTTCGGGATGCGCGATCAGATAATTCCGGACGATGGTCTCGATATCGCCGCGCTGGCTGTCGGAAAAACTCTGCGCCGAAGCGGCCGGCGGCATGCCGCAGAGGGCGAGCATGAGCAGGGCGGGCGCGAGCAGGCGGAACGAAGGCATTGGCAAAATCCTCTTGGTGAAAGCCGGCCCTTTAAGCTTGGTACGCGGGCTCAATTTATTTCTAGTTGCTCTTTTGCGGCGGCTTTGCGGTGACGATGTCGTCGGCCTTGACCCACCCGGGCGTGCCGACGGCGAAACGGGTTTTGGCGCGCGCGGCGAGTTCGCGCGCGGTCTTGTTGTCGCCGCGAAGATAGGCGGCCTGCGCCGACGCCAGGTCGGCCTGTGCGAAATCTCCCTTTCGGCCATAGGCCATTGCGAGCTGCATATAGCCGAGCGGCGCCTCGGTCTCGCGGGCCACCGCCCCACGCAGAATCGCAATCGCTTCCTCGGTATAGGCCTTATTATCGGTTCCCACGAGCGCCTGCCCAAGTAACATCTCGATGAGCGGGGCGTTGTTGGAGAGCGCTACAGCCTTGCGCAGGGGGGCGATGGCCTCGGCGGGCTTGCCGCCTTCCAGCAGCGCCTGACCGCGCAATTCATAAAAATAGGGGTTGTTGGGCTGCGCCTGGATCAGGCCATCGATCTGGGTGAGCGCCGAGCGCAAATCACCATGCAGGTAGGTGGTGATCGCGTGCGCGTAGCGCGCGGGCATGCTTTCGTTGGACATCGGATAGCGCCGATAGACGGTGTCCTGGCGTTCCATGAAGGCCGAGATCTTGGCCCGCACCATATCGTGGCGAAATTGCAGGGCCGGGTCGTCCTTTTTGTCCCAATAAGGGCTTGAACGCGCCAATTCCTCGAGCGCCGCGACGCGCTCGGTGGGCATCGGATGCGACTGCAAGTAGGGATCGGCGCCGTGCGCGGCGAACAGGCTGTCATTGCTGAACCGCTTGAAGGTTTCGTACATGCCCCTGGCGGATTGGCCGGTGGCGGTCAGAAATTTCACCCCCGCACGGTCGGCGTTCTCCTCCTGCTGACGCACATATGCGATCAGGTTGCGGCGGATCATTTCCTGCGGACCGGCGATCGCGGCCACGCCGACATTGGACAGACCGCTATTGCTGCTGCCGCTTCTGGCGCCCGCCACCATCGCGCCGGCGCCCAGCAGCATCGCGATGATCATCTGGGTCTGTGCCTGCGCCATCTGCTGGCGCATCTTGGCGAGATGGCCGCCGGCGAGATGGCCGGTCTCATGCGCCAGCACGCCGATGAGTTGGTTCGGGGTCTCGGACTGCATCAGCGCGCCGTAATTGACGAATATGCGGCGGCCATCCGCGACGAAGGCGTTGAAGACGCTCTCGTTGATGATCACGACCTGGATATTCTGCTTTTCCAGGCCCGCGGTGCGCAGGATCGGCCGGGTATAATCGCGCAGCAACTGCTCGGCCTCGGTGTCCCGAAGCGTCGGCGGGCCCTTCTCCTGCTGGGCGAACGCCGGTGATATCGGCGCAACAGCAAGCGCGACCGCGGTTGTGAGCGCGGTCAGTTTCGAGGCTTTCTTGCGTAGGTCTATCCGGAGCAGCATTGCGCAGTCTTTAAACGATTGGCGGCGGGTCGGATACGAGATATGCCCTAACAAACCGCCGAATGCGGCTAGTCTGGGGCACGGGATCAAATAGCAGATATCTATGCTTGAAGCGACATTGAGAGACCGCGCGAAGGGCCTGTTAGCGGCGTCGGGGCGAAGCGATGTTCCGCCGTTCATGGTGATGGACGTGATGGCGGCGGCGGCGCGCATCGAAGCGGCCGGCGGCCATGTCATTCACATGGAAGTCGGGCAACCCTGGGCGCCGGCGCCGAAGGCGGCGATATCGGCCGCGCACGCGGCACTCGATGGGGCGAGGATCGACTATACCTCCGCGCTTGGCATCCCGTCGCTGCGCGAGCGCATCGCCGAGCACTACCGCGAGACCTACGGCTGCGCCGTAGATCCCGGGCGGATCGTGGTCACGACGGGCTCGTCGGGTGCCTTCATCTTAGGCTTTCTCGCCATGTTCGATCCCGGCGACCGGGTGGCGGTCACGGTGCCCGGTTATCCACCCTATCGCCACATTCTCACCGCGCTTGGCTGCGAGCCGGTGCTGATCGAGACATCGGGCGAAACCCGGCATGCGCTGACCGGCGAGGCCTTGCTCGCCGTCCATCGCAAGACGCCGCTGAGGGGCGTGCTGGTCGGCAGCCCGGCCAATCCCACGGGCACGATGATGTCGAGGGAGGCGCTCGCCAGCCTGATTGCGGCCGCGGAAGACGCCGGCATTCGTTTCATTTCCGACGAGATTTACCATGGGCTCGATTATGCGTTTCCCGCGGTGACAGCCGCGGAGCTCTCGCCGCATGCGCTCATCATCAATTCGTTTTCGAAATATTTCTGCATGACCGGCTGGCGGGTCGGCTGGATGGTGGCGCCCGAGCCGCTGGTCCGGCCGATCGAGCGGCTGCAGCAGAACCTCGCGATCTCGGTGCCGACGCTGTCGCAGATTGCCGCCGAGTCCGCGTTCGAGGGCCGCGCGGAGATGGAAGAGGTAAAGCGCGGCTACCAGGAGAACCGCCGCATTCTGATCGATGGCCTGCCGCGCGCCGGTCTTGCCAAGTTCCTGCCCGCCGACGGCGCGTTCTACCTTTACGCCGACGTCTCGGCGTTCAGCCCGGACAGTTTCGAGTTCGCCAGGCAAATGCTGGAACAGGCGCATGTCGCCGCCACCCCCGGCATCGACTTCGATCCGATCCATGGCCATCGGTTCATCCGTTTCTCCTACGCGCGTTCGGCCGAGGACATGCGCGAGGCCGTTGCGCGGATCGCGCGCTGGCTAGGTGGCCGCCGATAGAATTGCCGGACGCCGTGTCCTGCGTCATTGACTCCGATGAACCAATTGATCTTGGCTGTAAGGGTGGGACGGCTGCCCGCGAATGCGGCGGACGGGTTCGCGACTTATCGTCAGTGGGGAGCAAGGTCATGTTGGCGACGATCGCAACCGCGGCCCCGGCGCCTGCGGCAAAACCCTGGTACCGAGTGCTTTATGTTCAGGTCCTGATCGGGATCGTGCTCGGCGCCATCGTGGGCTGGCTATGGCCCAATCTGGCGACCAATGACTGGATCAAGGCGCTCGGCGACGGCTTCATCAAGCTGATCAAGATGGTGATTGCGCCGATCATCTTCTGCACGGTGGTTTCCGGCATAGCGCATATCCAGGATGCCAAAAAGGTTGGCCGCATCGGTGTCAAGGCGTTGGTCTATTTCGAGATCGTCTCGACCTTCGCGCTCGTCATCGGGCTGCTCGTTGGAAATCTGGCGCGTCCGGGCGCGGGCTTCGGCAGCTCCATGGCCAATGCGCAGGCGGTAGCCGGCTACGCCAAGCAGGCCGAGTCCCAAAAGAGTGTCGATTTCTTCCTGCACATCATTCCCGATACGGTCGTCGGCGCCTTTGCGACCGGCGAGATCCTGCAGGTCCTGCTGTTTTCAATTCTGTTCGGCTTTGCCGTGATGAGCCTCGGCGAGCGCGGCAAAAACCTGCGCGCGTTTGTCGATGAGGCGGCGCAGGGGGTTTTCGGCGTTATTTCCATCGTCATGAAGGTCGCGCCGATCGGCGCGTTCGGAGCCATGGCCTTCACGATCGGCAAGTTCGGCACCGGCGCCATCCTGAATCTGATCGGCCTCATCGCGACTTTCTATCTCACGGCCGCGCTATTCGTGTTCGTGGTGCTGGGCATCATCGCGCGGATCGTCGGCTTCTCGATCTTCAAGTTCCTTAGCTACATCAGGGATGAGTTACTGGTCGTGCTCGGCACCTCGTCTTCGGAAAGCGCGCTTCCGTCCCTGATGGAAAAGCTGGAACGGCTCGGCTGCTCCAAGTCGGTGGTGGGCCTGGTGGTGCCGACCGGATATTCGTTCAATCTCGACGGCACGAATATCTACATGACGCTCGCAACGCTGTTCATCGCGCAGGCGCTCGGTTTCGACCTGACCCTCGGCCAGCAGATCACCATCCTGGTGGTCGCGATGCTGACCTCGAAGGGAGCCTCCGGCGTCACCGGCGCGGGATTCATCACGCTTGCGGCGACGCTGGCCGTCGTCGATCCGCGCCTGGTGCCCGGCATGGCCGTTGTTCTGGGGATCGACAAGTTCATGAGCGAATGCCGCGCTCTTACCAACCTTTGCGGCAACGGCGTTGCATGCGTTGTGGTCTCCGCCTGGGAGGGCGAACTCGATCACGACAAGCTGCACGCCAACCTCAATAAGCAGATCGATCCGTCGGACATGGAGACCGCCGTCACGACCGGCTAGTTCGGGCGTGGAATCATCGACATGCGGTCAGGAGTTCACTTCCGGGAGCTGTTCCCATCGCCCACGATGGTCCTTGAGCCAGGGCGGTTTTACGGAACGTTCAGTTATTCCATATAAAGCGACAATGGGCCTAGAACAGCACTCCAGAGCGCTCAGGATGAGCGATGCCAGCTGCAGCTTTAGCGATTGTCGACGAAGTCGAAGCGGCGATAAATACCGGTTCAGCGGATAAACCCCTAGCCACGGTCAAGCGCGTCACGGATCTATTCCTGTCGTCCGCCGGCAGCTTCAACAGCGAGCAAATCGAGCTGTTTGGCGAGGTGCTTGAGCGCCTTGTGAAGACGATCGAGCTTCGGACGATCGCCGACGTCAGTGCCCGCATCGCGCTTGCCGAAATGAGCGTTCAACTGGCGCCTGTTCCCCAGGCGCCGTCCAATGTCATCCGCCTCCTTGCCGGGAACGACGAGATCACGATCGCCGGACCCGTTTTGAAGGAATCTCCGCGTCTGGGCACGGCCGATCTGGTCGAAATCGCGGCGACGAAGGGCGAGCCGCACCTTTTGGCAATTTCGGGCCGCTGGTGGCTATTGGAAGTCGTCACCGACGCGCTATTGGCCCGCCGCTATCCCAGCGTTAGTCGGCGGGTCATCAATAATCCGGGTGCGCGCCTTTCCGCGGAAGGCTTTGCAATTGTTGTAGCGCAGGCTGAAGCCGATCCTGAACTTGCCGTTGAAACCGGCATTCGGGTCGATTTGCCGCCGGAACTTCGCAACCGGCTGTTGGGCAACGCAACAGAAGCGGTCCGGTCGCGGCTGCTGTCACGCGCGCCGGCTCACATTTTTGAGGAAATCCGGAGTGCAATCGCGGACGTCGCGACGGGAGTGGATCGCGAGATGTCCAAGGTCCGCGACTTTGCCGCGGCCAAACGCTTCGTGTCGCTGCTAAAGGAAAGAGGCGAATTCAATGAAGCGACCTTGTTGGGGTTCGCCCGACAGCGAAAATACGAGGAGACGGTGGCCGGGCTTGCCGAGTTATCGCAATCCGCGATCGAGGTCGTTCGTCCGCTGATGCAAAGCCTTCGCCACGACGGCGTTCTCGTTCCTTGCAAGGCAGCCGGCCTTGGCTGGGAGACCGTACACGCGGTTCTGGAAAGCCGCTTTGCGAGTGGTTCGATGGGGCCGCGCGAGTTAGCCGCTGCGAGAAGCCAGTTCGCCAGACTTACACCTGAGAACGCGCACCGCTTGCTCAGATTTTGGCAGGTTCGATCATCTTCCTGACCGCGTCGGGCAACGCCGCCGGCACGCCCAATTCGATTTTCAGCAAAGTCAAAAACCGCCCGGTTTTGCCGGGCGGCTTGTTGGTTTTCATCGACCGGCTTCCTATTCGCCGTTGCCGAAGCGCCGTGACCACCATCCCGCGCGGCGCGGCTGGCTGTCATTTGTTGCTTCGGAAGCGGGCTCGGCCGGGGCGGGGGCCGCCGATGGCTCGGGCTGGCCGTGACTGACCGGCGCTGCGGCAGCGGGCTGGGCATCGACCAGGAAGCTCACCTTTTCGCGCACGGTTGAACGCCGGCGCGCGGCCCGTTCGGCCTCCTGAGCGGTCTCGGCCACGGCGGGCGCGCGAACCGGCTCCGGCTGACCGCGATCCGCATGTTGCTGCTCGGGCGGCGGCGCGATGGGTTCGAGCTGAACAACCGGCAGGTATGGTTCGGACGGACCTCCATCAAAATCAGCAACCGCGCTGGTCGCTTCCGGATCGGACCTCGGTCCAAGTTCGTCCGTGATCGATCCGGCCAGACCATCCTCCGGCCCGCCGCGTCGGCGGCGTCCGCCGCGACGTCCGCGACGGCGGGGGCGCCGCTCGCCGCCTGCCGCCTGATCGGTGCGAACCATTCCGGGCTGCTCGTCGGATTCGTCCTCGTCGGATTCGCTGTCGTCGCCAATGCCTTCCGAGACCTCGAGCGGGACCGAGGCCATGCGAGGCGCAGGATTTTCGTCGCGCACGGGGCCGCCTTCGCGCGCTTCGCCGGGCCGGCCGCGCCGCCGCCGCCGCCGCTTGCGCTTGTGGCCGTCGGCATCGGGCTCGCCGTTGCTCTCTTCACCTGCCGGGGCACCGTCGGTCAGACCTTCGGTCTCCTCGGTTTCCACTTCCGATTCAACTTCGATGTCGAATGGCTCTTCCTCGTCGAAGGCTTCTTCGACGTGCGCAGGGTAAGCCGCAACCTGCGCGGCCAGCAGCGCCTTGGCGGCCTCCAGCGTGTGCACCTGTTCGCCGCGATCGATGACGAACGACTGCTGGCCGCTCACGGTCGGGTCGGCGATTACCGCAAGCGTCACCTTGAAGCTGCTTTCGAGATCGCGCAGATGGCCGCGCTTGTGGTTGAGGACGTAGAGCGCGACATCGGTCCGGGTGCGCACCACGAGATTGTGGGTCGCGCCCTTCATCAAGATTTCTTCGAGCCCGCGCAGCAACTGCAACGCCACCGAGGATACCGACCGCACATGGCCGCTGCCGCCGCATTGCGGGCAGGGTTCCGTCGAACTCTCCAGCACGCTGGCACGAATGCGCTGGCGCGACATTTCGAGCAGGCCGAAATGCGAAATGCGCCCGACCTGGATTCGCGCGCGGTCCTGCCGCAGGCAATCGCTGAGTTTGCGTTCGACCGAGCGGTTGTTGCGCTTCTCGTCCATATCGATGAAGTCGATGACGATCAGGCCGGCGAGATCGCGCAGGCGCAGCTGCCTTGCGACTTCCTCTGATGCCTCGAGGTTGGTCTTGAGCGCGGTATCCTCGATGTGGTGTTCGCGGGTCGACCGCCCGGAATTGACGTCGATCGAGACCAGCGCCTCGGTCTGGTTGATGACGATGTAGCCGCCGGAGCGCAATTGCACGGTCGGCGAGAACATCGCATCCAGCTGGCTCTCGACGCCCATCCGCGAGAACAGCGGCTGGCCGTCGCGATACTGTTTCACCGCGCGTACGTTCGACGGCATCAGCATCTTCATGAAATCGCGGGCCTCCTGATAGCCGGCCTCGCCGGCGACCAGGATTTCGTCGATTTCCTTGTTGTAGAGATCGCGCAGCGACCGCTTGATCAGCGAGCCTTCCTCGTAGACCAGGGTAGGCGCCTGCGACTTCAGGGTCATGTCGCGCACGGTTTCCCACATGCGGATCAGATATTCGAAGTCGCGCTTGATCTCCGGCTTGGTCCGGGAAGCGCCGGCGGTGCGCAGGATGATGCCCATGCCCTCGGGCACATCGAGGTCCTGCACCACGTCCTTCAGCCGCGAGCGATCCTGCGCCGAGGTGATCTTGCGGCTGATGCCGCCGCCGCGCGCGGTGTTGGGCATCAATACCGCATAGCGGCCGGCCAGCGACAGGTAAGTCGTCAGCGCGGCGCCCTTGTTGCCGCGTTCCTCCTTGACGACCTGCACCAGCATAACCTGACGGCGCTTGATGACTTCCTGGATCTTGTACTGACGGCGCGGGCGGAAGGCCCGCTCCGGCACTTCTTCCAGGACGTCGTCGCCGCCGACGGATTCGACGACATCTTCCTCGGCTTCCTCGGCGTCATCGCCCTCGTCTTCATCGTCGTGACTTTCGTCGCCGTGCGGGGCGGCCTCATGGCCTGATGCGGCAGGCTCGCCGCCACCATGTTCGGCCTGTCGTGCGTCGTCGGCATGGGCGGCGTTTTCTTCCGCGTTCTCCTCCCGGCTACGCTCGTCATGGGTATGTTCTTCGTGGGCTTCTGCCACCGCGGCCTCGACGGCGGCCGTATCTGGCAGCGTCACCGCCGCCAGCGTCTCGCTCGCGTGAGTCTCGGTGCCCCGGTCATCGGCATGATCGTGCTCGTCGTGAGCGTGCTCATGATGGTCGTGGTCATGATCGTCATGCTCGCGATGCCCGGCATCGGCAAGGTGATGCTCGACCTCGTGGGCGTGATCGCTTTCGGCGTGCGGGGCTTTCAGCGGTTGCTGGCCCTCTTGCGGCTGAGCGGTCTGCGACGGTTCGGCGCCTGCGTTCTCGACGATGTCGCTCTGGACGCGCTCGCCGTTGCCGCGGCGGCGCGAATTGCGGTGACGCGGGCGGCGGCGGTTGGAGCGGTTTTCGGTCTCCTCCTCGGCCTCGCGATGGGCGCGTTCGTCCGCCTCGATCAGCGCCTGGCGATCTGCAACCGGAATTTGATAATAATCGGGGTGGATTTCGCTGAAGGCGAGAAAGCCGTGGCGGTTGCCACCATATTCGATGAAGGCCGCCTGCAGTGACGGCTCCACGCGCGTGACCTTGGCGAGGTAGATGTTGCCGCGCAGTTGCTTGCGCTGCGCGGTTTCGAAATCAAACTCTTCGACGCGATTGCCGCGGACCACAACGACCCGGGTCTCTTCCGGGTGGGTAGCATCGATCAACATTTTGTTGGGCATTTTGGAACTCTTGACGGCGGCGGGCGCGTATCACAGCAAGCGCGTATCGCGCCGCCGGGTGACGCGACGGTCCACCTGATTCGGGGGTGAGGGGAAGGCCAAAACGCAACCCGGGGCGCCGGTCCGAACCGGATCCGGACGAAACCAAACGACGCGCGGAGCTTTCGCTCCGCGTCGGCGCAGTTCTTCCGTTGATCTTGGTCGGCAATACAGTCTGGCGCATCAAGCGTCGGCCCGTCTGAACACGTTGCGGCAAAAGTCGCCGCCTTGTCTGTCGCTGAAAGCCCGACGCGGCGCCAAAGCGCTCGCCGGCTGGTCGCATATCGGGCCCTTGGGTCCGGATAATCGGTTATGCCGTGTCGAAACCGTCCCTGGAACAAGATGGTAACCTGGGACCGGACGCCGCTCGGGCTCGAAACCGCCACTCCTTGTCAGCCGCGCGCTGCGCTGGCTGTGGAGGGATCGGAAAGACGCTGGAATCCCCTGAGTTCGGAGGTTCCGGCGCTGCACCGGGAGGCTGAACGCGACACAACCGGGAGATTTAGCTATCAGCCTTTTGTACATACGTGGATTGGGGCCCGCGTGCAAGGGAAGCGTCGCAGCGCGGGAACACCCGGCCTTTTTCACCGAAAGTGTGTTAGGTTCCACTTAACCCTGTGGTTCTATTGGGGTAAAGAGGGCTGCTCGGAGGCACGGATTCGTTGGCGAGCCGCGCAAATCATGGTGTTTTGCTGGGATGCGCGCTCCTGTGCGCTGCAGCATTACTGTGCTCGCATGCGACCGCCGCAAGCGCGGCAGAAGATCAATCCTCTACCCCGATTGCGGCATCGAATTTCCCCATCGCCTCCGACGCCCGACTGGCCGGCGACGCCAAGCAAACCCGCTTCGTTCTAGATCTCGACAAGACCATCCGGTTTCGCGCCTTTGCGCTGGCCGATCCGTACCGGGTGGTGGTGGACATTCCCCAGGTCAGCTTTCGGCTGCCAGCGGGGACGGGCACTGCCGGACGCGGGCTGATCAAGGCGTTCCGCTTTGGCCTGGTGATGCCGGGCGGTTCGCGGATCGTGTTCGACCTGACCGGCCCGGCCCGGATCGCAAACTCCTATGTGCTGGAAGCGGCCAACGGCCAGCCGCCGCGGCTGGTGCTCGAGCTCGAAGAAGTCGACCGCACTGGCTTCGTTCAATCGCTGGCGGCCGAAAGCCGGCCGCAGCTGAGGCCCGCCATCGCCGAGCCCGCTATCGCCGCGGCGCCGGCGGAAGCGCCGGCGGTGTCCAAGCCTGATGCACCAGCGGATTTGCGGCCCGTCGTGGTAATCGACCCTGGTCACGGCGGCATCGACAATGGTACGCAGGCCGGTGGCCCCAACGAAAAGGAACTCGTCCTGGGATTTGGCCTGGCATTGCGCGATCGCATCGAGAAAAGCGGCAAATACCGTGTCGTCATGACTCGTACCGACGATACCTTCATCCCGCTCGCGGACCGTGTCAGGATAGCCCGCAATCAATCGGCGGCGCTGTTTGTCTCGATCCATGCCGATGCATTGCCGCGCGGCGAAGGCGATGCCCAGGGTGCCACGATCTACACGCTGTCCGACCGCGCCTCCGACGCCGAGGCCGAAAGGCTGGCGGAGACGGAAAACAAGGCCGACGCCATCGGCGGGGTTAACCTGACCGAAGAGCCGACCGAGGTCGCCGACATCCTGATCGATCTGGCGCAACGTGAAACTCGCGCATTTTCAAACCGCTTCGCACGTCTGTTGATGGGCGAGATGAAGCGCACGGTGCGGATGCACAAGCATCCGCTGAAGTCCGCCGGCTTTAGGGTGCTGAAGGCGCCGGACATACCCTCGGTGCTGGTCGAACTCGGCTATGTCTCGAACAAGGGCGACCTCGAACATCTGGTATCGGATAGCTGGCGCGCCCGGACCGTCGGATCGATGGCGCAGGCCATCGACGCCTTCTTTGCCAAACGGCTGGCAACGGCCGGAGCCGGCGAACTGAAAGGGAACCCGTAATTGGTGGAAGCCCTAGTTTGGCCACAGCGGCGGCCCTATAAAAAAACGGCCGCGTGGTCCTGGGAATCGATCAAAATTGCCCTCCGGCCAGCGTATTATGCGCGGACGCGGAGCGCGGATTGTTCCACGATCCGGGTTTGCGCAGAGGAAAACGCCGGGCGTTGCGGCGTGCGGGCTGAAACGGATATTCGGTAATGCGCTTGCTGGTGCGGTTCTTGGGTTTCCTGTTCGCCGCCGGAACCGTTGTGTTTCTGGTGGGCGTCGCCGCCACGGCGGGACTGATCTGGCATTTTTCCAGGGATCTGCCGGACTATTCGCAGCTTCAGGATTATGAGCCGCCCGTGATGACGCGCGTCCATGCGGCGGACGGCGCGCTGCTCGGCGAATATTCCAAGGAACGCCGCCTGTATCTGCCGATCCAGGCGGTGCCAAAACTGGTCATCAACGCCTTCCTGGCGGCCGAGGACAAGAATTTCTACGAGCATGGCGGTATCGACTTCGCCGGCATGGCGCGCGCGGCGGTGCTCTATGCACAGAATTACGGCTCCAACCGACGCCCGCAGGGCGCCTCCACGATCACCCAGCAGGTCGCGAAGAACTTTCTTCTGACCAACGAAGTGTCGTTCACCCGCAAGATCAAGGAAGCCTTGCTGGCGATGCGGATCGAGCGCGCCTATTCCAAGGACAAGATCCTCGAACTCTATCTCAATGAAATCTATCTTGGCCTCGGCGCGTACGGCGTCGCCGCAGCGTCGCTGGTCTATTTCGACAAATCGGTGAACGAGCTCACGGTGGCGGAAGCGGCCTATCTGGCCGCGCTGCCGAAGGCGCCGGCGGCACTGCATCCGGTCCGCAACCGCGACCGCGCGATCGAACGCCGCAACTATGTGGTCGACCGTCTTCTGGAGAACGGCTGGATCAAGCAGGCCGACGCCGACAAGGCCCGCAAGGATCCGCTGACAGTCACCAGCCGGACCAATGCCGCGCATATTTTCGCCGGCGAATATTTTGCCGAGGAAGTCCGCCGCGATGTGTTCGAGCGCTACGGCGAAAAGAAACTCTATGAAGGCGGCCTGTCGGTACGCACCACGCTCGATCCGAAGGTTCAGGTGATGGCGCGCAAGACCATGGCGGCCGGCCTCGTCACCTATGACGAGCAGCAGGGCTGGCGCGGCGCGCTCGGCAAGATCGACATAGCCGGCGATTGGGGCGTGAAGCTTGCCGACGTCAAATCGCTCTCGGACATATCGCCATGGCGAATGGCCGTGGTGCTGGAGACCAGCGATCAGTCGGCGCGAATTGGTTTCCAGCCCGGCCGTGAACTGGGCGGCGCCGTTACAAAGGAACGCCATACCGGAATCATCACGCTTGAGGGCGTCAAATGGGCCAAGGCGGCAACCGGGCCGACGCGGTTCAAGACGCCGAGCGCGGTATCGCAGGTGCTTTCGCCGGGTGACGTGATCTACGCCGACCCCCTGATAAAGGACGGCAATCCGGTCGAAGGCCAGTACCGGTTGCGGCAGTTGCCGGAAGTTTCCGGCGCGATGGTGGTGATGGATCCCTGGACCGGGCGCGTGCTGGCGATGGTCGGCGGATTCTCGTTCGACCAGAGCCAGTTCAATCGCGCGACGCAGGCCTATCGGCAGCCGGGCTCGTCGTTCAAGCCGATCGTGTACTCTTCGGCGCTCGACAACGGATATACGCCGTCGACCGTCGTGGTCGATGCGCCGATCGAGATCGACATGGGGCAGGGCGCCGGCGTCTGGCGTCCGGAGAACTACGCGGCCGGCAAATACAAGGGGCCGACGACGCTGCGTAACGCGCTGCGGCTGTCGCTCAACACGGTAACGGTGCGGCTGGCGCAGGACATCGGCATGCCTCTGATCGGCGAATATGCCAAGCGCTTCGGCGTCTATGACGAACTGCCGAATTACCTGTCCTATGCGCTGGGCGCCGGCGAGACCACCGTGATGCGGATGGTGACGGCCTATTCGATGATCGCCAACGGCGGCCGTCGCGTGAAGCCCACCCTGATCGACCGCATCCAGGACCGTTACGGCCACACCATCTTCAAGCATGACCAGCGCGAATGCCGCGGCTGCGACGCGCCCGGCGGCTGGAAAAATCAGCCCGAGCCCCAGCTTGTCGATCGCCGGGAGCAGGTGCTGGATTCGATGACCGCCTACCAGATCACCTCGATGATGGAAGGCGTGGTGCAGGCCGGCACGGCAACGGTGGTGAAGGAAGTCGGCAAGCCGATCGCCGGCAAGACCGGCACCACCAATGACGAAAAGGACGCCTGGTTCATCGGCTTCTCGCCCGATATCGTGGTCGGCATCTACATGGGCTACGACAAGCCGCGCAACCTCGGCCGCGGCGCCACCGGCGGTCATCTGGCCGCGCCGATTGCGCGAGACTTCCTGAAGCTCGCGCTTGCCGACAAGCCCGCGATCCCGTTCAAGGTCCCGGCCGGCATCAAGCTGATCCGGGTCGTGTCCAAGACCGGCATGCGTGCCGGTCCAGGCGAGACCGGCGGGGTGATCCTGGAGGCCTTCAAGCCCGGCACCGCGCCACCGGATAATTATTCCGTGATCGGCGTGGCCGACGCCGACGGTCGCTCGCTCATGGTGACGCCGGACGTCGACCGCTCCATCATGCGCCCCGGCACCGGCGGGCTTTACTAGGCCGTGTACCCATAAATTGGCGGCGTGACATGATGTCCGCTTTGCTCACAAAGCGATCGAGACCGTGCGGCGGCGCAATATGTCGGCGAGGGGCGCCATTAGACGACATATGCGTTGCGCAAGTCGTAAAGCTATTCGATCAACTCGTCAGCTATCGTGAGTAACTTGTCCGGCACGGTCACTCCAAGCGCCTTTGCGGTCTTTAGGTTGACCACCAGCGAGAACTTGTCCGCCTGTTGGATCGGCAAGTCGCCCGGCTTCGTCCCTTCAAGGATTTTTGCGACTTGGGTGCCGGTGAGCCGAAAGCCATACTCCAGATCGACGGAATATGACATCAAACATCCGGCCCGCGCGAACTCGGGGTAGACGCCGCAGATTGGCCTGCCCGACTTTGCAACAGATGCCACAACCTGGGGGATGTGGCCGAGGACGACAAAACCACCCGAAATGTAGAATGCGCTAACGTCATCGCGCAGCCCCGCCGAGACGGCATCGTCGAGACCATCCAGCCTAAGCCCTTGAAGATCATACCGCAAAACCTCAAAACCAAGGTGCGAGGAAGCTTTTCGCAATCCATTGTGTTCGAGGTTTGCTAGAAGGCCGCCGCCGCCGTTTGCAAAGCCGATCATTCCGAGCCGGGTCAGGTTCGGCATCAACTCCTTGAAAAGACCGATGCGTTTTGTGGTGATGGCCTCTTCCCCACCGACAGCGTTCTGAACGTTGCCAGTCATGATGCCGCCGGGTCTTGCATAACTGTCTGCCCAACCGAGCGCGAGGACATCAACTGCAACTCCGGTAAAGACCAAAGGCGTGTTTGGTGCTTGCTGGTGAACTACAGGAGTTGCGTTGGCTCCGGTCACAAACACCCTGGGACCCAACGCATCGAGTTCTTTTGCAAGTTTTGGCAGCTGTGACATGTCGCCGTTGGCGAAACGTACCGCGAGGACGTAGTGGGTGCCTTCGACAAGTCCCGCTTGTTTAAGACCATCCCGAAGAGCGGCGACAAATTTGACCGCCCTATCCTCCGGCGAGGGGAGCAACACCGCTACAAGCGGCAAGCCCGCGGCCTTCTGAGCCAACGCGGGCAGCGGCCAAGCTATCGCAGCGGCGCCAGCCAACTGCATGAACTTGCGTCGCTCCATTTCCTTCACCCCGCCAGATGGTTCGGCCTTGGCCAGCAAATCACAGGGATCGGCTATCGACCAGCACGGTAGACACGGGGAAACGTCGGCTACGGGGTCATTTTCGACCGATTCAGCGGAGATTTTCTGCTGGTTGATGTCCGCTTTGCCCCAAAACCCACACCTAGCGAATAGAACGCAAGCCGATTGCGCTTTACGGCGCCCGCCGCTACATCCATCGCACCGTCAGAGTGTTTTCGCGCGAAGCGGATACCGGTTCGCGCAGGAAAGCGCGTCAAGACGAATGACCGATGGCGGGTTGTCCCGCAGATCAGAGAGCCCATGCGCGCCGAAGTCGAACGTTTAGTTGAAGAGATCAAGCAGTCGGTAGGGCTGCTGAGGAGGCATCTTTGACGTCGATGCATCCACGGCGCGTCTGGCCGAACTGAACAAGCTCGCCGAAGATCCCAACCTCTGGAACGATCCCCAGAAGGCGCAGAAGCTGATGCAGGAGCGGACCTCGCTGGAGAACGCGCTCAACGGCATCGGCAAGGTCGAGCGCGAACTCGAGGACAATATCGGGATGATCGAGCTCGGCGAAGCCGAGAACGATTCCGGCGTCGTCACCGAGGCCGAGACCGCGTTGAAGGGCCTGAAGAAGGAAGTCGCCCGCCGCGAGCTGGAGGCCCTGCTGTCGGGCGAGGCCGACCGTTTCGATTCCTATCTCGAGGTTCATGCCGGCGCCGGCGGCACCGAAAGCCAGGACTGGGCCGAGATGCTGCTGCGCATGTACACGCGCTGGGCCGAGAAGCACGGCTTCAAGGTCGAGTATCTGGAAGAGACACAGGGTGAGGAAGCCGGCATCAAGTCCGCCACCATCCAGATCAGCGGTCACAACGCCTATGGCTGGCTCAAGACCGAAGGCGGCGTGCACCGGCTGGTGCGGATCTCGCCGTTCGATTCCAATGCGCGTCGGCACACCTCCTTCTCCAGCGTCGCCGTCTTTCCCGTGGTTGACGACAGCATCAAGATCGACATCAAGGAGAGTGACGTGCGCACCGACACCATGCGTTCGGGCGGCGCCGGCGGCCAGCACGTCAACAAGACCGAATCCGCGGTCCGGCTCACCCACATTCCGACCGGGGTCGCGGTGGTCTGTCAGGCCGGCCGTTCGCAGCACAAGAACAAGGCGCAGGCGTGGGACATGTTGCGGGCGCGGCTCTATGAGATCGAATTGAAAAAGCGCGAAGAGCAGGCCGCCGCCGACCAGGCCGCCAAGACCGAAATCGGCTGGGGCCATCAGATCCGCTCCTACGTGCTGCAGCCCTATCAGATGGTGAAGGACCTCCGCACCGGCGTGCAGACCTCGGACACCTCGGGCGTGCTCGACGGCGACCTCGATGAATTCATGGCGGCGACGCTGGCGCAGCGCGCATTCGGAGCATCGCCGGGCGCGGTCGAGGATGTGGACTGACCAATGACAAAAGTTGCCTTCATCGGCCTCGGACGGATGGGCCACGGCATGGCCGGCCGCTATCTCGACGCCGGTTTTGAGGTCGCCGTCTGGAATCGCAGCAAGGCCAAGGCGGAAGATTTGATCGGGCGCGGCGTGCGCTGGGCCGCTTCGCCGGCAAAGGCGGCCGATGGCGCCGACGCGATCGTGACCATGGTCGCCGACGACGAGGCCTCGCGCGCGGTGTGGCTCGGCAAGGACGGCGCGGCCTCGACCGCCGAAACCGGAGCGCTGGCGATCGAATGCTCTACGGTGTCGCACCGGCACGCGCTCGATCTGGCGCGCGAACTTCGCGGGCGCGGTCTGGTTTACATCGACAGTCCGGTTACCGGTCTGCCGGACGCCGCCGCAAGCGGGAAATTGACCCTGCTGGTCGGTGCCGAGCCCGCCGATCTCGAGAAGGCGCGGCCATATCTTGTGCCGCTCTCTAGCGCGATCCGGCATTTTGGCGCGGTCGGCAGCGGCACGGTCTACAAGCTGATCAACAATCTGATGGGCGCGATCCAGATCGCAGGGATCGCGGAGGGCTTGGCGATCGCCGAGCAGGCCGGCCTTGACATGAAGCTGGTGCTGGAGGCGATCGAGACCGGCGTGGCGGCGAGTCCGCAGGTGATCCGTCATTCCAGGCGGATGGCGACGCGTAATTTTTCCGGCGCGACGTTTACCGCCGCGCTGCGGCACAAGGATGCGGCGTACGCCGTCGCCTTGGCCGAGAGCCTGCTGGCCGATGCTCCCCTGGTGGGGCGCGCCGCGGTGCAGGCCTATGCGCGGGCGAAAGCCCATGCGCCCGACGACGATGAAGGAAAAATGATCGAGATCGTGTCGCGCGCCAAGCCCGGTAAGGCGAAGTAGCGTCGCGGCAGTGCATCGCCGGCCGCGGCTGGCGATTAAGTAACCGGCAAATCCGCCGGATCAGGGAGTCCGATCCCGGGAGGCAGCGCGATGCGACTTTTCCTCGGTCTCGCTTTCACCGTTCTTCTGGCGGGGAATGCCGACGCATCCTGTGTTTGTCGTTGCGTTGACGGCGAGGTCCAGCCGCTGTGCAGCAGTTCCGTTGATCTACCGCCGATTTGCGCTAGGACGGTCTGCGGCATTGTTCCGCCCTCGATTGCGCCGATCCAGGCTCCGGTCCTGCCTCCGATCGGCACTTCGAGTTGTTCGTCCCGTCAGGTTCTAAACCCCGCGACCGGCCATTACGAATGGCGCCAGATCTGTAATTAGGCCATTGGTGGATTCACCTCGAGCCGTCGCTCCGCGGTCTTCCATTCCGAGAACCACCCCGTAAACCGGCCGCTGTCGCGCATCCCCCCGTGCCATGCCGCGGTGACCGCGCCGTCATCAGCCACCATCAGCACCACGTCGAGCCCCTTGGAACGCCGCAGCGTATCGATCGCCTGTTGCGGGGTCTGCGCGATCGGGCCTGCGACGTTGAAGGAGGTATTGACCGATATTTCGACGCCGATACGGCGACCGAGCGCCTTCAAGTAGGCGTAGGTGAGGGGATCGTCTTGCTCCCGCACGATCTGGATCCGCCCGGTGCCGTCGGCATGAATCACGGCAGGAATTTTGTCGCGCGCGGGCGGCTTCGATTGCGCGGTCAGCACCATGTAGTTGTAGGCGTTGTAATCGGCGTCGGACGCGCCCTCGAGCAGTTCGAAATATTGCTTCGCTGCCTCCAGCGTCGCCATCGGTGCCAGGGGCCGGATCGCCTCGCGGTATTTGACGCGTTCGTTGAGCCGCTCGCGCGTTTGCGGGTCGCAAGGGTTGGCAAGGATCGAGCGGTGGCCGAGCGCGCGCGGGCCGGTCTCGGCCGCGCCCTGATACAGCGCGATGACGCCGTTTTGCGCGACCATGAACGCCATCAGTTCGGCGACGGCGTCGCGACCTTCGGGGGTCGAGATATCGCCGATACGCTCCGAGGCGATGTCGTCGGCCTCGAGCGCCTTTTGGATATCCTTTTGGGTCGGCGGCAGGCCGCAATAGAAGGCATGGGTCATCGGCGCGCCGCGCGGCGCACCGGCGAGATGCGAAAGCAGCCAGGCCGCGCCGATGGTGACGCCGGGATCGCCGGGCGTCGGCGGCACCCAGAGGTGCAGGCGGGCCTTGCGTTGCTGGGCGTTTGCGAACCACACCTCGTCGAAATGCTCGAGCAGGCGCATGTTGCCGAGCGCGTTCAGCGCCACGCCGCCGGTGAGCACCAGCCGGCTCGCGCCGGTTGAGCGCAACAGATGATCCACGACATGGATCATCGCATCCTCGAACACCAGTTGCGTCGCCGCCGCCTTGTCGAGGCGATCTTTTGTATCGGGCCGGTGATGGATGTCCTCGACCCGCAATACCGCGTCGGGATTCCAGAGTTGCTCGGGTTTCAGGGGCTGGCCGAGAATCTCGATCAGCGGCGCATGGTAGGGGTTGTCATAGGGATCGCAGCACCAATTGGCCATCGCGCGGTTGAGCTTGATCTCTCCGCCCGCGCCGAACTGCAGAACCTCTTTCAGCCTGATGTAGTAGGGATTGCTGGCGCGGTTCATGTCGCCCCAGGCGACGGCGCCCATGTAGCGGCCTTCGCTCGACAGCCAGGTCCAGCCGCCTTGCGTCGACGAGATCACGCTGTAGAAACAGCCGAGCGAGTCGAACACGCTGTCATTGCAGTAAAGCTGGCGCATGTCGCCGTCCTGCGCAACGTAGAGCGAGATCGACCCCTGATCGCCGGTGCCGTCGATGACGGCGATGGCGACGGGCTCGTCGCCGTCGGCGAAGGGCGAGGCCGCGAACGAAAACCAGGCATGGTTATCGTGGTGCGGCATGCAGATCAACGGCACGTTTTCTGACATGCCGAGCTGCCTGGCGAGAATCCTCGGGGTGCGCCGCATCTGGTCCATGCGGCGGAGATCGACGGCCGGAGCAATCGGCTTGGTCAGCAGCCTGAAACTGCCGGGCGCCTCCTCCAGCAGCGTTCGCAGCATGGTCGCGAGCAGAACCGGATAATCCCAGGTGGTGACGAAGGCGGCGATATCGCCGGCACTGCGCCCCCTCTGGCGCAGCGTCTCGACCATGGCGTCGATCGAAGCCTGCGGATACTCGGTCGTGTGCTTGTTGCCGGAAAAGCGCTCTTCCTCGTTATTGACGATGATGCGGGGGCCGCCGTCCTGGGTGACCTCGATCAGCGCAATGCCGGTGTTGTGCATGCCCGACGTCGCAAGGCCCGCGATGTAAACGATCTCGCCGCGCTGCAATCGCTCGCTGATCGATGCGATGGTCCGGTCCGCGAATTCGCTGCCGATCCGATGGAAACCAGTGCGCGCCATGTATGCCTCGCCGAGCCGGCGCGCGAGGCGATAGCCCGCATTGGCGATTACGGGATTTCGGGGACCAATTCGGCTGTTCAATTCCAAACCGCGAGCCTTTCGGGTGACGAGTGCTGCCATGCATCAATCATAATTGGCGCTGCGCAACAATACTGTTTCGCCCCGCGGAATAAACCGATGCTTGCAAGCGCCCGCCTGACTTGCGAGACTTGCGCAAAATAAATTGCCAAGGGGAGAGGACAATGCCGGCTTATACGAGAAGTTTTGTTGCCCTTGCGGTGTTTGTCGCCGCCGCAGTGAGTGCTGCCGCCGCGAATGCGCAGAAGAAATACGATACCGGCGCCAGCGATACCGAGATCAGGATCGGCAATATCATGCCCTATAGCGGGCCGGCCTCCTCCTATGGCGTGATCGGCAAGACGGAAGCGGCTTATTTCGACAAGATCAACGCGGAGGGCGGCATCAACGGCCGCAAGATCAAGTTCATCAGCTACGACGACGCCTACAGCCCGCCGAAAGCGATCGAGCAGGCGCGCAAGCTGGTGGAGAGCGACGAGGTGCTTTTGATCTTCCAGCCGCTGGGAACGCCGTCCAATTCGGCGATCCAGAAATACATGAACGCCAAGAAAGTGCCGCAGCTGTTCGTCGCCACCGGCGCGACCAAATGGGGCGATCCGAAGGATTTTCCCTGGACCATCGGCTGGCAGCCCAACTACCAGAGCGAGGGCCGCATCTACGCCAAATACATTCTGGAGCACTTTCCGAAAGGCAAGATCGCGGTGTTCTGGCAGAACGACGACGCCGGCCGGGATCAGGTCAAGGGCGTGCGCGACGGGCTCGGCAGCAAGGCCGGCATGATCATTGCCGACAAATCCTATGAGGTCAGCGACCCCACCATCGACTCGCAGATCGTCGCGCTGCACGATTCCGGCGCCGACATTTTCATGACGTGGGCGGCGCCAAAGGGCGCCGCGCAGGCCATCCGCAAGGTCGGCGAACTCGGCTGGAAGCCGATATTCTTCCTGGCGAACGTCTCGACGTCGGTGGCCTCCGTGCTGAAGCCGGCGGGTCTGGAAAATGCCAAGGACATCATCTCCACCGCCTATCTGAAAGATCCGACCGATCCGGCGTGGAAGGACGATACGGGCGTGAAGACGTGGCGGGCCTTCATGGACAAGTATTATCCGGACGGCGACAAGACCAACTCCAACAATATCTATGGTTATGCCGTGGCGCAGACCATGGTTCAGGTTCTCAAGCAGTGCGGCGACGACCTCACGCGGGAGAATGTGATGAAGCAGGCCGCCAATCTGAAGAATTTTTCCAGCGAGGTGCTGTTGCCCGGCATCCGGATCAACACCGGCCCGAACGACTTCTTCCCGATCGAGCAGATGCAGCTGATGAAATTCAACGGCGAAAGCTGGCAGTTGTTCGGCGACGTCATCACCGGCGAGGTCGGTCACTAGCGCATGATCCGGAAAAAGCGGGAACCGGTTTCCCCTCGCGACAAACGCGAAGCCTTTGCGCGGAGGTCATGCTGAAATAAGAAGACAGAGCGGGATGACGATTCGAAGAAAAGTCATCCCGGTCCAGCGCAGCGGCCATTGTAGCGGTGCGCGGTGACAGCAGAGTCCTAGCCCGCGCTCAGCCGCACGCCGGCGCGCAAAAATTTCTGCGGATCGACCGCTTCGCCGTCGATCCGGGTTTCGTAGTGCAGATGTGGGCCGGTCGAGCGGCCGGTTGAGCCGACGGCGCCGATCACCTGTCCGATCTTGACGTGATCCCCGACCCTGACGTTGATCTCCGACAGGTGGCCGTAGCGGGTCGACAGGCCGTTGCCATGGTCGACTTCCACCATCCGGCCGTAGCCGCCGCTCCACCCCGATGACACCACTTTTCCGTTCGCGGTCGCGCGCACCGGATCGCCGGTCGCCGCGCGAAAATCGAGACCGGTATGCATGGCCGGGCGGCCGAGGAAGGGATCGCTGCGGACGCCGAAACCGGAAGTGAATTCGACTTCGCCGACCACGGGCTTGCGGTACGGCACCAGCGCAAGCGTCCGGTTGAGACGCTCCACCTGGGCGCGGGTGATGTTGATCCGGTAGAGCTGGCGCTCGAAGGCGCCGGCGTCGGTTGAGAGTTTGACCGGGACATAGGGACCACCCATGGCCATGCGCGGCGTCGCCGCTTCCAGTTGCGTCATATCGAGGCCGAGATCGCTGAAGACGCCGCGCATTCGGCGCACGCGGGATTCCATGCCGTCTTCGACCGCGCCCAGCGCCGCGATCTGGCGGCTCTCGACCTTGTCGAGCGAGGCCTGCAGGCGAACGAGAACGTTATCGACGCCCCGGACTTTGGCAAACTGGTTCGGTTGAACGGCGGGGACGATGGGAGCTCGCGATTCCAGCCGCGCCTCACGATCCGGAGGCGCCACGAAAATCACGGTATCGCTGATCGGCGACGGTTTCGGCGTGCCGGACGAACCCGCATCGCCCGGCGCGGCTCCCCGCGATGGCATTCTGATCGATCCGGTGACCGACATATCCGGAATGGCGCCAAGCGCGGTGGCGCG
Source organism: uncultured Alphaproteobacteria bacterium (assembly GCA_963801875.1). Classification (GTDB taxonomy): domain Bacteria; phylum Pseudomonadota; class Alphaproteobacteria; order Rhizobiales; family Xanthobacteraceae; genus Bradyrhizobium. The sequence goes on from CAWDGT010000003.1 coordinate 431,375, forward strand.
CGATTCCAGCGTGGTCTGGCGCCGCATGATCTGGTCGAGTTTCTGATCGAACTGCTCCTGGTCGAGCAACTGGCGGCTGGTGGTGCGATCGACCTTGGCGCGCAGTTCGGCGATGCGGTCCTCGTAGGCGTATTGCATCTCCGCCTGACGCGCGATCAGCCGGGTGAGGACGTCGTCGCGGAACGCAAAATAGGTCGCGGTCGCGGCCGACCACATGCCGAGCACGGTCACCGTGCCGACCACGATCCAGAACGCCACCGGTCCGAACCGGACCTGCTTGCCGGCGTGAACCAGCGTATAGCCATCTTGTCTCTGCGCCGCGGGGGCCGCGGCGTGGCTCGCCGCCGGACGGCGAGGGGATGGCCTGCCATGGTCATGCGGATGGTGCTGGGGGTACTCGGAATAATGACCGGAACGGTACGACATCGGCACTCCCGCGCCGGTCGGAGACGAGTTCCGTACGGCTAACTTTGCGGGGGTGATTTGACCTTCTCATGGTTAATTTTTAGCGAATGGAACAGCTCGAATTATAACGCCCGGACGGCGGCAAGCACGTCGTCGGCGTGGCCGTCGACCTTCACATGGCGCCAGATCTTCAGAATCCGGCCATCGGTGCCGATCAGTACCGTGGTGCGAAGAACGCCCTGGAAGGTCCTGCCGTACATGGATTTTTCGCCCCAGGCGCCGTAGGCTTCCAGCATCGAATGCTGCTCGTCCGAAACCAGGGGAGTGGCGAGCTGGTGTTTGTCGCGAAAGGCTTCCTGCGCCCTTGGCGGGTCGGCCGAAACGCCGAGCAGCGCGGTCCGGATTTCAGCAAACGCGCCCGAAAGCCTGGTGAAGTCGATGGCTTCCCTGGTGCAGCCCGGCGTGTCCGCGCGTGGATAGAAGAACAGCACGAGGTTCTTGCCCGAATAGTCGGACAGGGAGACGATGCCGCCGCCGTCGCGCGGCAGACGGAAAGCGGGCGCCTTTGCACCCGCGGTCAAAGCGGACGGACGAGCGGTTTTTGGGTCTGTCTTTGCATCCGCCCGTTTGCCGACAGCCGGTTTTCCAGCTCCGGGCTTTGCTGCCGCCCGCTTCGATCGCGCCGGGCCCGGTTTTAACGGTTTTGAGGGGGCCTTATGCGATGCTCCGGCGACAGCTTTCCCGGTTTTCTGGGTTGTGGTCTTGCCCGACTTGCTCGCCGTTTTCGTTCGTAGCGTCTTGGGCGACCTCACCGATCGGGCGCCGGCCACCTTGCGAGAGGCCGTCTTGGGGGATTTCTTACGCGTTTTCTTGGGCATACGCCTTCCTTTCGTCGCTTTCGGTGGATCAACCATGGGGATTGCGGGTCTTGTCCTGGCGAACTGGAATCAGGCCGGCCGCTGGGCAAGTCTGATGGCCCCGGAGTATGGTTACAAGGAATTCGACGCACCACCCATCCGCCCGTTGACTGCGTTTGCTGGGCCGGATGACGAGTAACAGCATTAATCGAGGATTGGCGGCGATGCCGGCACAGAAGCGCCCGTTACGTGTCGACGGGCGAGGCCTTGGCGGCGATCAATCTCGCAATCAGCGCCAGCACCGAGAGGCAATGGCAAGGAATACGTCGCCCAAGGGGTCGAATCCGCGTGCTGACGTCCAGCCCTCGCAGTGGGATGATGCCGATTGGGATCAGGACCATGACGAGGCGGCCGGTTATCGCGCGCGCCGGCTGTTGTCCAGGTCGAACTCCGGCCTGCATCGGCTAGGCGATAAACTCGGAGCGCTGCGGCGATGGCTGGCCGGCGAACGCTGGGTAAAGCGCCTTGCGGTCGTGATCGCCGCCTTGATGGTGATCTTCGCCGGGTGCTTCGGCGGACTGTGGTGGCGGCTTGGCGCCGGCCCGATCAATCTTGAAATGGCGACGCCATGGCTGGCCGCGGCGATCGAGGAAAATATCGGCCATGGCAACACGGTCGAGATGGGCGGCACGCAAATCGAGCGTGCCGGCAGGATACGCATCGCCGTGCGCATCCGCGACATCGTCGTCCGGGATCGCGACCGTGCGATCGTGGCGAGCGCGCCGAAGGCCGAGGTGAAACTGTCGGGCACCGCGCTATTGATGGGACGGCTACGCGCCGAAAGCCTCAATCTGGTGGATGCCGAACTCGCGGTGCGCATCACGCCGGATGGCTATGTGACGGTTTCCGCCGGCGACAACGCCAAGCCGCTTGCCACCGGCGTGGCTTCAAAAAAACAGGCGGGCATTGCCCCCACATTTCCGCGGCAAATCCCCGGCGCGCCGCCGCGAGGAGCCGCCGCTCCATCTTCATCTGCCGCGGCAGCGAGCGCTCCCGATAGCACGCAAAGCGGACTGCTCGCCGGCCTCGATTGGCTCGACAGCCTGAGCCTGACCGGACTCGACGGACAAAACCTCAACGAGATCGGCTTGAAGAACGGAAGCCTGATCATCGACGATCAGCAGCGCGGCAACAAATGGACTTTCGAAAACATCTCCTTGAGTCTTCGCCGGCCGAGCGGCGGCGGGGTCGCGCTGAGCTTGGGCGAAGACGGCAGCCATGCCTGGTCGCTTCGGGTGGTGATCGGTCCTCCCGCCAACGGCGTGCGCTCGGTGGATATTCGCGCCGACAAGGTACCCACGGCGAATATCCTGCTGGCGTTGCGGCTGAAGGATCTGACCTATAGCGCGGACTTGCCGCTCACTGGCGAACTGAAGGGTGAACTGGGCCGCGATGGCCTGCCAACCTATTTCCGCGGCAAAATCACCGCAGGCGCGGGAAACGTCATCGACAGCGACACGCCCGATTATCCGATGGCGATCGATTCGGCCGAAGTGAACGTCGAATGGGATTCCGGACGGCGCGTGCTGGTGGCGCCTTTCAAGATCATTTCCGGCGCCAACCGGATCACGCTGCTGGCCCATCTCGAGCCGCCCAATGACAGCATAACCGACTGGCAGCTAGGCTTTTCCGGCGGCACCATTGTGCTCGCCGAAATCGACGCCGATCAACCACCGCTGATCTTTAATCGCATCGCCATCGGCCTGCGCTTCGACACCGACAGGCGGCGGGTGCTGCTCACCCAGGCCGACATCAGCAACGGCGAGATCGGCATCGCCGGAACCGGCAGTATCGACTATTCCGGAGAGCCGCGTCTGATGCTCGGTTTCGCCGGAACGCCGATGTCGGCGTCCGCGCTCAAGCGGATGTGGCCGACGCTGATCGTTCCGGAGGTTCGCGAATGGGTCATTGAGCGGATCGAACGCGGCTCGCTTCAGCGCATTGAGGTTGGCGTCAATTCGCCGGTTCATAACCTTTCGCGGCGTGGGCCGCCGATCCCGGATGACGGTCTCGCCGTCAACATCACCGCCTCAGGCGTGACATTGCACCCGGTGGACGAACTGCCGTCGGTGCGCGACGCCGATTTGAAGGCGCATGTCACGGGCCGCACCGCGACCGTGACGATCGGGCAGGCGGTGTCCGATACGCCGGCGGGGCGCAAACTCAACCTCAACGATATCGTGTTCGAGGTGCCGGATATGGCGCCGAAGCCCGCACCGGCCAAGGTCAGATTCCGCATCGACGGTTCGGTGCCGGCGGCGGCCGAAATCCTCGCCTCCGACCGCCTCAGCGAATTTTCCGGCACCTTGATCGATCCCAATTCGAGCAAGGGGACGATGTCAGCCGTGGTCACGCTCGGCCTGCCGATCAAGCGCGAACTGACCAAGGCCGACACCACCTACGCCATTACGGCCGACCTCGGGGGATTCGCCGCCGATAAACTGGTGATGAATCAAAAGCTCGAAGCCAGCACCCTGAAAGTCATCGCCAACAATGGCGGCTATCAGGTCAAGGGCGACGTCAAGATCAACGGGCAACCTGCTTCGCTGGATTACCGCAAGCCGGCTGATGCCGATGCGGATATCAAATTGCAGGCGACGCTCGATGATACAAGCCGCGCCCGACTCGGACTGGATCTCGGCCCCGCCGTCAGCGGCGCCCTTCCAATCAAGCTCACCGGCAAGATCGGAGCGGCGGACAGCCGCATGGGCGTCGAAGCCGACCTCACCGCCCTGAAGCTCGACAATATCCTGCCGGGCTGGCTCAAGTTGCCGGGCAAGTCGAGCCGCGCCGTTTTCAACGTGGTACAGAAGCCGCAATCGACCCGCTTCGAGGATATCGTGATCGACGGCGGCGGGGTGTCGATCAAGGGATCGCTTGAGGTCGATCAGAACCGCGACCTGTTGAACGCGAACTTCCCGACCTATGCGCCGTCCGAAGGCGACAGGACCTCGCTGAAGGCCGAGCGTGGCCCCGATGGCGTCTTGAAAGTAACGATGCGCGGCGATGTGTTCGACGGCCGCGGCTTCCTCAAATCGGCGATTTCGGGCAAGGAGTCCGACGCCAAGAGCAAAACCAGCAGCATCGATTTCGATATGGACCTGAAGCTCGGCACGGTCGCCGGCTATTTCGGCGAGGCGCTGCGCAGCGTCGACTGCAAGCTGTCAAGGCGCAACGGCGTGATCCGAAACTTCGCGCTTGGCGGCAAGCTCGGACGGGACACCCCGCTGACAGGAGATTTACGCGGCCGCAGCCAGGGGCGCGACGTGATCTATCTCGAAACCGGTGACGCCGGCGCATTCTTCCGCTTCACCGACACCTATTCCAAGATGATCGGCGGCCAGCTGCAAATGGCGATGGATCCTCCGACCGTCGATCCATCAGCGAAAGAGGGGCTGGTCAGCGTCCGCGATTTCTCGGTCAAGGGGGAGGGTGCGCTCGATCGGGTGGCCGCGGGCGGGCCGAGTGGAGTTCAGAACGGCGTTTCCTTCTCGCGATTGCGCGCGGAATTTACCCGGCAAAACGGCCAGCTCACGATCCGCGAGGGTGTCGTGAAAGGCCCGACGGTCGGCGCGACCATCGAGGGCAATATCGATTATGCCGGCAATCAGGTGCGCATGAGCGGCACCTTCGTTCCCATGTACGGGCTGAACAACATGTTCGGCCAGATTCCGATCGTCGGCCTGTTCCTGGGCGGCGGCAGCAATGAGGGGCTGATCGGGGTGACCTACGAGGTCGTCGGCACGCCGGGACAGCCGGTGCTTCGCGTCAATCCGATTTCGGCGATGGCGCCGGGCGTGCTCAGGAAGATCTTCGAATTCGGCACCGGCAAGCAAAACAACCCGGTCGAATTTCCGCCGAACAACTGATTTGCGGACCGGCCCGCTGTTTCATACTATCTCCGACGCTCTGGCAGATCGACGACGACGCCTTCGCAAACCATGCGGCCTCCGATCAGTTTGAATTCGAGCTTGTCATATCGAGGCTCACCCGGCTTGCCCGCCAGCAATCCGGCGCATCCTTGAATGTTCAAGGCAGCATGGCCGGCGCCGCGAACATCCGGATTCCACATCTTGCTACCGGTCTCGGTCCAACGGCGGCGAATGAGTCGTTCTCGTTCGGATTGGTCGTGCGCATTCGGAGCTGCAACTGCGTTGTCGCCAGACGATTTGAAAATAGCGACATGGCGATCAACCGCGTTGCCGGTAACATCGGGAGCTTCGCCAAGCAACCTTACTATGAATGCGCCGCTCCCTTTGTCGCTGCGCCGCAGCGCCGCAAATCCGGCAAATACGAAATGCGCTGCCGGGATATTGCGAAGCATCGCGGCCAGTCTGGCAAAGACCGGGAAGGGTCGGGAAGCGTACTCAGCAAGTGACATTTATGATTCTCGGATCGAGGAACCCCGGCATGGTCGAGCATCGAACCAATTCGGTCTACTGCTAAGGTGCGCTTCGTTCTTTCATCGCCATGATTGGAGACGATGATTGCGCCGCGTCCGTTCAATCTCCGATAAGGCGCGGTTCTGAACCATCGCTACGAAAACACGACGATACTAGTCGTCTGGATACGTGATTCGAGCAGGCGGGGGCGAGCGTCACGTCTTCTGCCAACCCTATGAGGCATCGATAACGTCATCGCCAACGACTCGGATTTTTCCTCAGTCAATAATCGCGCCGTAGACGGCGTTCTGGAACAGGTCTTGATTCCCGACCGGAAAGTCCCGGTGCAGCCTGGGCGACACGCTGAGGTAGATGCCGACAACTTCGCGTTCGGGATCCGCCCATATTTGGCAGCTCGGATAGCCGGCGTGACCAAAAGCGGATAGCGAGGCGAGTGCGCCGTTGGGCTTCCATCGATCACCCGGCCCAAAAATGAACAATCCGTAGCCGTAGCCTCCGCCGTGGAACTCGAACTCCATCCGCTTGCCGGTCGTCGGGTTGATCCGGGGCATGACCCACGGAATTGAACTGCTGACCTGATGACGAACCATGGCAGCGACACTCGCGGGGCTGAGGATCTGCCGACCTCCGTGCGCGCCTCGTTCGACGAGCATCTGGAGGAACACCGCGAGGTCCCGGGCCGTCGACGCAAGGCCCGTGTGTCCCAAATCAAGTTCGTCTAGCTCGGGAGAATCGATCCCCGCATACATGGGATTTGGTTCTGTCGCAGGCATTCCCGGCGCGCGATACACGCGCCGCTCGCGCAAGGCGGGCGGAAGCACGAAGTGGCTGTCCTGCATCCCGAGTGGTTCAAAAATCCGCGATCGGACGAACTGCCAGAACGGTTGACCGCTGACGCGACGAACGATGTCACCCAACAGCAGGTAGCCGAAATTCGAATAGATCATCGCGGTGCCGGGGCGGCGCGTCAATGGAGCGCCAGCAGCGAGGCGTATCCTCTTGTTCAGTGCCGGATGCTGCCCGGATGCAGGCGGGGGCAATTCCGGCGCGCGCTGGGCGGCCGCTGCGATGAAAGCTCCCAGCTCTAGATCGTCGAAGCCTGCGGTGTGGCACAATAAGTCGGCGACCCGGGCTTCTGCCAGCCATTCCACGCCACGTACATCGAGCTCTGGGACGTATTCGATGAACGGTCGGTTCAAGCCGATTAGGCCGTCTTCCACGAGGCACATTACGGCGGCAGCAGTAATCGGCTTTGTGCAGGATGAGACCGGAAAGATGGAGTCACGCTTTAATGTCGGCGTGGTGTCTCCGTGGCGAAGCACGCCAAAGGCCTCGTGCAGCACGATCCCGCCGCGGCGCGCCACAAGCACTACCACGCTCGGGTGGTCGCCGCTCTTCACCCATCCGCCGACGAGGTCGCGCAACCGGCGGATCCGGGCGGGGTCCATCCCGACGTCCTCCGGTACTCCCTCCCGCAACTCAAAACTTTTCATTTTCGTAATCCTTCACTCAAGTAAACTGGCCGCGGCGCGCTGGGAAAGGAAACGGCTGCGCACAGATGTGTCGCGCAAAGTGGCCGCAACTGACGTCAGCAACTCGACTGCGGTCCGGCGCTCCGCCGCCGCGCGCTCGTCACCAAGTTGGTCCAATGCGGTTACCCGCGAGGCTTGCAGCCGCCAGGCGAGCGTTCGCCAGCCAAGCGGCGCTATGACAGAAAGCGCAGACTCGACCGCGCTGCAGGTGTCCTGGGGACGGCTGAAGGCGAGCAGCGCTCTAATCCTCAACTCTTCGAAGATCCAATAGGCGCGGATCCGGCCTTCCCCTTTGAGCTGTGGCAGGCGGCGTTCACATTCAGCGAGCGCCATCTCGGCATTTCCGGCGAGAAGCTGTGCCGCGACAAGCGACTCACCGGGGAGATGGCTGCGGGCGGGCTCCACCGTTGCGTGCTGGCCCGCCTCGCCCGGGCTGTCGGCCGCGCTGGTAACAATCGCCGAGGCCAGCAGTTCATCGGCCCAGGGAATCATCCAGGTGCGCTGCAATTTGGCGGCATCGGCCCGGAGGCGCGGGACATCGCGAATGACGCGCTCGAAGTCGCCTGCGGCGGCGTGCCAGAATATCCGCCCGAGGTGCTGGAAGGCCTGGCCGAACGGATGCTCGTCGTCCGCAACTTCCTGTTCCAGCGCCTGCCATGCTTCGTCGAAGCGACCGAGATCGACGAGGGCGAACGATTTGATGGTGCCGTACTGAACGGGCGGTATGCCGAGCCGGCTGGCAAGCGCCGTGGCTCGATCGCAGCAGGCGACGCAGTCCGTGAATTGAGCGGCGCCCCAGTAGGTCCACATCGAGTTCGAACAAATGCTCGTTGAGCGCGATCAGGTCGCCACGCCGCTCCAGCGCCGTCGCAATCCGCTCGATGCCGTCGCGGCGGGCGGTAACCGTTCCCATCCGGTGCGCGGCCCGCAAGGCATCCACTTCCAGGTCCTCGTCGGCCAGTTCACGGGCGATCGCGAGCGCCCGATTGGCGTTGTCGGTCGCCTGCGCCCAATACCCAGGGTCGAAGTCGACATGACGATGTGTCGGGATCAGCGCCCGGGCTTCGCCGCGTTGGTCGCCAAGCTGGACGGCAAGCTGGCGAGCCCGCTCAAGGGCCTGCAGCGACTGTGCAATAGCGGGGCGATAATCGAGCCCAACCACGTAGTGGGCGCGCCCGAGCCGCAGCAGCGCTTCCATCTCCTCGGCCGTCGCGCCCTGTTCTGCCGCCTCGCGCATCGCAAGCTCCAGGTCGACGGTCGCCTCGCGGCCCCGGAATAAGCCGAGCAACAGCTCGCCCCGCGTTCGCAACGCGGCGCGCCGCGCAGGTCCCGGGCCGGCGAGCTCGGCGGCCCGGGCGAAAAAAGCCAGAGCCTCCGGCGTCGCAAGGCGCGCGGCAGCTGAAGTACCTGCCTGATGCAGGTACTCCGCCGCCCGCTCACGCGCGCCCGCCTGCGCGAGGTGGTAGGCAAGGTCGCTGACATGTTCATTGAGGTGACCGGCGTGAATCCGCTCAAGGGTGTCGGCGACACGACGATGCAGGCGCTGCCGGCGCACGAACGACATCCGGCCGAGAAGGGTCTGACGGATCTGCTCGTGAGCAAAGACAAAGCGAGGTTGCCGGCCCTCCTGGGCCACCAGCAGCCGCGCCCGCTCGGCCTCGTCCAGGGCATCGAGCAGATCGTCCTCTGCTTCCTCGGCAAGCTCGGCGAGGAACTCGAACGTGAAGGTCCGCCCGATACAGGCTGCGATGGTCAGGATGCGTTGCGCGGTTTCGCCGATGCGGTCGATGCGGCGTCCGAGGACGAGCCGGATCGTCTCAGGCACCTCAACCTCGCCGATCTCGACCTGCGGCAGCCATTTGCCGGCCGCGTCGGTCAGACGATGCTCTTCGGCCAGATGCCGATAGACCTCCTCCACGAAGAAGGGGACGCCTTCGGTCTCCGAATAGATCACTTGCGCCAGCCGTTCGGGAGGCTCCTGCCCCGACAAGGCACGCAGCATGCTTGCGACCTCGATCGCGCTCAGCCTCTTCAGCGTGATGCGCGAGACCGTCTGCAGACGCGAGAGGTGTTCGATGCCCCGCATGAACGGGTGCCCGGGATGCAGATCGACGTCGCGATAGGTTCCGATCACCAGCAGCGGCGCCCGCCCGACGCGCCGCGCCACGCTCTCGAGCAGTTGCGTCGTCGATTCGTCGGCCCAGTGCAGGTCTTCCAGCACGATCAGCATCGGCTGGATCGCGGCTGCGCGTCCGAAGAAGTCGCATACGCTCTCGAACATGTAGTGACGTGCCTGGTCGGAGGGCAGCGCCAGCGGCGGCGGCAAGTCCGGATAGGCGACCCGCACTTTGGGAACGAAGCGCGCGATCTCGGGGCCCGCATCGCCCATCGCCGACCGGAAAGCGTCCTGGGTCGTGACGGTCAGTCCGTACTCGATCGCCTCCACGAAGGGGATGTAGGGCAGCGCGCCCTCCATGTCGTAACACTGCCCCCGGACCACGAACATGCCGGATGCCTTCGCCTCGGCGGCGATCTCCTCGACCAGCCGCGTCTTTCCAAGTCCCGCCTCGCCGGCGATGAGCGCAACGCCTCCGCTGCCGGCCACGGCGCGGCTCACTGTCTGGCGCAACAGAGCACGTTCCTCCGACCTTCCGACGTATGGCGTGCGGCCGGTACCGGAAGGCAGGCCGGCCGCGCCGGCTTCAGCGGCAACAGTCTCGGCTTCCGAGCGCCAGGTCACCTCCCACAGCCGCCACCGCTCCGGAAATCCCTTCAGCTGGACGCGCTTGTGATCCTTGAAACCGAGATCCTTGGCAGAACCGAGGATGGATTTCAGGACATCCGATACCAGGATCTGCTCGCCGCCGGCTTTGGCCATGATGCGGGCGGCGGCATCGACGCTGGTTCCGAAAAGGTCGTTTCCGGCACGGATCGCCTCGCCGGTGTGCAGCCCGATGCGAACTTTCACCGGGTGGGCCGGATGTCGGCGGTTGTAGTCGTGGAGCGCGCGCTGGACGCTGACAGCGCACTCGACGCCCTTGCGCGCCGAGTCGAATGCCACCATGAAGCTGTCGCCGGCTGTCTTGACTTCTTGACCGGCGTGCTCCCCGATTTGCCTGCGCACGATCTCGTTGTGCTCGCTCATGATCCCATGAGCGGCCGTCTCACCCTGGTGCTGGCGAAGGCGGGTGGAGCCGACGACATCGGTGAACAGCACGGTCACGGTCGTCGTTTCGGTCATGGCGAGTGTCTACCCCGAGCCTCAGCCGCATGGCCTTGGCTCTCGTCGCGCCCCCACAAACACAAAAACTGACGCCGGCGCATTCTATCTCCGAGGGCAACGGTCTGACCGTCCCTGTGTATAGCATTCGACGGCTTTGCCCCCCAAGGTCCGCTTCGGGTGAAAAAAGCTGCCGAAATCGGTCGCCCGCCGCGTGTCCGCCTTCGCCTCCCGATAACGATACGATACGCGCCCGGCTCACCTTGCGTGTGAGGCTGCCCGAACGAGGCGGGGCACGGCGCCTTTGCCCCTGACTTCCGCCTCCTCGAACTCGGCGGCGGCTATCGCCCGGTCGAGAGCGGCGCGCAGCTCTCTGGCGCTCGCCAGCGTCAGCTCAATCCCGGCCCGCGCCCCGGGTTCGAGGCCTGTGTTGATGAAGTCGAGCGTGATGACGTCGCCCAGCGGCGCGTGGCGCGCGTGGTCATAGGCAACCACGGCCAGCGAGAGCGGGAACCATTCGTCTCCGCGCTTGGCCATGCCTTCTGCACGCGCGATCTCGATAATGGATGTGCACATCTCCGCACCCTCCTACTTCGCCAGATGCTTGCCGAAGAAGGCGAACACCTTGCTCCAGCCGTCCATGGCCTGCTCGGGCCGGTAAAGTGGCCGGTGCCAATAGAAGATGCCGTGGCCGGCGCCGTCGTAGCGGTGGAACTCGTGCGCCTTGCCGTGCTTCTTGAGCTCGGCCTCGTGCTGAGTCACCTGCTCCGGGCTCGGCGCGCGGTCGTCGTTGCCGAATATGCCGATCAGCGGGCAGCAGAGGTCCTTGGTCATGTCGATCGGCGCGACGGGCGTCTTGGCATTGAGCTCCTCCTTGCCCATCACCACGCGGCCGCCCCAGAGCTCGGCGCAGGCGTCGACGTCCTTCCTCTGGCAGGCATAGATGAAGGCGTGCCGGCCACCGGAACAGGAGCCGAAAATGCCGACCTTGCCGTTGTGATTGGACTGCGCGCGCATCCACTTCACGGCGGCCTCGGTATCGCCGACCATCTGGGCGTCGGCAATGCCGCCGTCGGCGCGCACTTTGGCAGCGACGTCGTCCGGGTTGCCCTCGCCCGCGCGCTCATAGAGGTTGGCGCAGATCGCGAGATAGCCGTGATGGGCGAACCGACGCGTCGTCTCAATGTAGAACTCGCTCCAGCCGGGGAGATGGTGGACAAGCACGACGCCGGGAAAGGGGCCCGGACCAGACGGCTTAGCCACATAAGCGGTAATCGGGGTTCCCTTGTCGCCCTTGATCGTCACGTTCTCGCAGGTCATGCCTCGGTAGAATAACATCAGTCTTCCTCCATGGGCGTTAGCCCTGTCATCCGTTGGTGCATCGCAGCGCCGCGTCGTCAGCGATAGTCGGCACGGCGCTCCCTTCTGTCGGGGTCGCAGCGCGGCCAGTATTCGACAATCGCATACCCGGCGCAACAAGGGCGGGCCGCGCTTTTCAAATCTTCCGGACGATACACTCTGCCAAAGGTCAGCGCCGAAGCGCCGGCACCACCAGAAACGGGATCATGCCCAGGACTACGCTGACCAGCGAAAACGCAATCAGCGGATTATAGCTGTGGCTCCAGTCACGGATCAGGCCGCCGGCCCAGGAGCCGAACGCCGAGCCGAGCCCGCTGCCAATCGAAATCGTGCCATAGATGGTTCCGACCCGTTCCCCGCGAAAGATCTTCATGGCGGTTGCGGTGAGCAGCGGGCCACGCGAGCCGATCATGCTGCCGAAACACACGACGAAGCCGGTCAGCAGCCAGAAGTTCGGATACCATTGCAGCAGCCACAGCATGACGATGCCGACGATGGAAATCGCATAGCTGAGCAGCACCGACGGCCTGCGGCCGATAATGCCGTCGAGCCAGCTGACGCCGAGCATGCCGAACAGCAGCACGATGCCGCTAAAGCCCCAGGCGGTCGCCGCCTGCCGGGGCGGGAAGCCGGCGTCGATCAGATAGGCCACGATCTGCGGCGCGATCGCATACATGCCGATGGCGGTGAAAAAGAAGGTCGAAAACAGCGCCCAGAACGCGTGATGGCGCATCGCGCTCAGCAGCGTCCAGCCTTCACTGGCGAGGTCGGCCGCCACACTCCTGGCCAGATGCGGCGAGCCGGTGGAGAACCGCCGCCACGGCAACAGCAACAGCGGCACCAGCAGCACCAGCGCTGTGATGCCGAAAATCTGATAGGCGCCGCGCCAGCCGACATGTTCGATCAGGAGCTGTGAGGCCGGCAGCAGGATCAGCACGCCGGCGCCGGCGGCGGAATAAACCACCGCCATCGCGGTCGGCAGTCGCGGGCCGAACCAGCGGCCGAGCAGGATCGAATTCGGAACATTGCCGATGAGGGCGATGCCGAGACCCACGCAGAGCCCGAGGCTCAACTGGAATTGCCAGAGATGCTCCGCATGGGCGGCGGCCAGAAACGCGCCGCCGAGCAACACTAGCCCAAGCGAATAGACGTTGCGCGGCCCGGAGCGATCGAACAGCCGGCCGATCAGCGGCGCCGCGAGGCCGCCGGCGAGCGCCGTGATCGAATAGACCGAGACTACCTGGGCGCGGTCCCAGCCAAAATTCTCCGAGATCGGCTTCAGGAATACGGTAAAACTCTCGCCGAGCCCGCGGCCGAGCACCGACAGCGTGAAACACAGAGCCAGCACGTTGAGCGCCACGCGCGCCGGTTTCAGCGGCTTTGTCTCCGTATTTTCGCGCGGCGCATTTTGATCCATGGCCATCAAGGGACGTTTTTTCGCTGCACGCGCGCATTCCGCAAAAGCATGCCCTCGGACGCGATCCGGGGGTGGCACCGGTTTTGCGAATAGAATACGCGCAACTATTAAAGAGCAGTGGTCCTGGGCGAATGCGCCTATGCAGGCTTGAGCAGGACGTGGCGTTTTTTGCCAAGCGACAGTTTGATCACGCCTTCCGGCGTGAGGTCCTTCGGCGTCAGGATCATCTTCTCGTCGGTAACGGCGAGGTCGTTGACGCGCAGACCGCCGCCCTTGATCTGGCGCCGCGCCTCGCCATTCGAGGCGACGAGGCCGGCTTTGACAAAAGCAGTGAGGACACCGAGCTCACCTTCGAGCTCACCGCGCGAAATTCCTACCGTCGGCAGGTTTTCGGCGATCGTGCCTTCCTCGAAGGTTTGCCGCGCGGTCTCGGATGCGGCGCTGGCCGCATGGCGACCGTGCAGCAGGGCCGTCGCTTCCGTCGCCAGCACCTTCTTGGCTTCGTTGACCTCGGCACCGCGCAGCGCCGCGAGCCGCCCGATCTCGCTCATCGGCAGGATCGTGAACAGCTTGAGGAACTTGACGACATCTGCGTCCTCGACGTTTCGCCAGTATTGCCAGAAATCATAGGGACTGAATTCGTCGGCGTTGAGCCAGACCGCGCCCTGCGCGGTCTTGCCCATCTTTTCGCCCGACGCGGTCGTGAGCAGCGGCGTCGTCAGGGCGAACAGTTGCGGCGTTGCCATGCGGCGGCCGAGGTCGACGCCGTTGACGATGTTGCCCCACTGGTCCGACCCGCCCATCTGCAACCGGCAGCCGACGCGCCGTGACAGTTCAACGAAATCGTAGGCCTGGCAGACCATGTAGTTGAATTCGATGAAGCTCATCTCCTGCTCGCGCTCGAGGCGCAGCCGCACCGAGTCCATGGTCAGCATGCGGTTGACCGAGAAATGCCGGCCGATGTCGCGCAACATCTCGATCCAGTTGAGCCTGGTCAGCCATTCGGCGTTGTCGAGCATCACGGCGTCGTCAGGGCCGGAGCCGTAGCGCAGCACCTTGGCGAACACGCCACGGATGCTGGCCTTGTTGGCTTCGATCTCCGCGACGCTGCGCAACGCGCGCGATTCGTCCTTGCCGGAGGGATCGCCCACCATGGTGGTGCCGCCGCCCATCAGAGTGATCGGCTTGTTGCCGCTCTGCTGCAGCCAGTACAGCATCATCATGGTGAGGTAGTTGCCGATGTGCAGCGACGGCGCCGTGCAGTCATAGCCGACATAGGCCGTGGCCTGCCCCTTCGCAGCCAGCGCGTCGAGGCCTTCGAAATCGGAACACTGGTGGATGAAGCCGCGTTCCTGCAGGATATTGAGAAAATCAGATTTAAAAACGGTCATTTGTGTGCGACTTTGATCATTCTTACTTTTTCACGCTATTCTTAACGAGTTGGGGAACCATAGCGGAATAGGCTGCCGCCGCCCGACGCGCTGTGGCATTATAAGATGTGCTTGTTTGACACAAGCTAGTGCCCGCTTCTGAAGTTCGTCATACATCGCTGCAGGCCCGGTACGAACTTCAGAAGCGAAGAGGCACTAGCAAACTAATGATTCTAGTGCGGTTTATCGATTTGAAGTTCCTGAAGGAGGTTGCCGCAAAGCCGCAGGAACTTCAAATCGACCGCACTAGGTGTCAAGGGCAGGGGCTCGCGAAGGCACCATGACGACGATGTTGACGGCAATCGGTCTGATGAGTGGCACCTCGCTCGACGGGGTCGACGTCGCCTTGATCGAAACCGACGGTAAGCGGGTGCAGGCGTTCGGACCGTCCGGCTACCGGCCTTATACCGATCAAGAGCGCAGCCTGCTGCGCCAGGCGCTGACCGAAGCGGTCAACCTGCCGCAGCGCGATGCCCGGCCGGGCATCCTGCGCGAGGCCGAGCGCACGGTTACTGTGGCGCATGCCGAGGCGGTCGCCGCCTTCACCACGCAGAACCACATCTTGCGCGAGGACGTCGATATCGTCGGCTTTCATGGCCAGACCGTGCTGCATCGGCCGGCGCAGAAAATGACCGTGCAGATCGGTGACGCCACCGCCCTCGCCAGGGCCATCCATATCCCGGTGATGCATGATTTCCGCGCGGCCGATGTCGCCGCCGGCGGGCAGGGCGCGCCCTTTGTGCCGGTCTATCACCGTGCGCTGGCCCAGTCGCTCGATCGCGAAGGGCCGATCGTCGTGCTCAATATCGGCGGCGTCGCCAACATCACCTATATCGATGGTGCCGATATCCTGATCGCCTGCGATACCGGGCCAGGCAACGCGCTGCTCGATGACTACATGGTCCGCACCATGGGTCGACCGTTCGATTGCGAAGGCCGCACCGCCGCGCAAGGCGCTGTGGACGTAGCATGGGTGATCCGGGCGCTGGAGCATCCGTTCTTTGCGCTGCCGCCACCGAAATCGCTGGATCGCAACGATTTCGCCTCGCTCGAGTTGCACAAGATGTCGGCCGCCGACGGCGCGGCGACACTGACGGCCTTTACGGCGGAAGCCATCGCCCGGATCGTCCCGCTGTTGCCGAAGGAACCAAAGAGCTGGATCGTTGTCGGCGGCGGCGCCCGCAATCTCACGCTGTTGCGGATGCTGCGCGAGCGGCTGATGCCTGCCACGGTCGAGGCCGCCGATGTGCTGGGCTGGTCGGCCGACGCCATTGAGGCCCAGGCCTTCGGGTTTCTGGCGGCGCGGGGCCTGAAAGGCCTGCCGCTCAGCTATCCCGCCACCACGGGCGTCCCGATCCCCATGACCGGCGGGGTGATCGCGAGGCCGTGAGCAACGGCGGTTTTGGCGAGGTTTTCTCTACCGACGTGCACTTCGCGTGAAAACGCCTTGTCAGCGAACGTTGGCGAGCCGCATGTCGAGATAGCCGGTCACCGTCTCCATCAGCGGCTGCAGCTTGCCGTCGAAGAAATGGTTCGCGCCGGGGATGATCTGCTGGTCGATCACGATGCCCTTCTGGGTCTTGAGTTTCTCCACCAGCGTGTTGACGTCCTTGGGCGGCACCACGGCATCCTTTTCGCCATGCACGATCAGTCCCGAGGATGGGCAGGGCGCGAGGAACGAGAAGTCGTAGAGATTGGCGGGCGGCGCGATCGAGATAAAACCCTCGACCTCGGGCCGGCGCATCAACAGCTGCATGCCGATCCAGGCGCCGAACGAAAAGCCCGCGACCCAGCAGGCACGTGCCTCGGGATTGATGGTCTGCGCCCAATCGAGTGCGGACGCGGCATCGGAGAGCTCGCCGGTGCCGTGATCGAACGATCCCTGGCTGCGGCCGACGCCGCGGAAATTGAAGCGCAGCACCGAAAATCCGCGGTGCGCGAAGGCATAGTAGCATTGGTAGATGATCTGATGATTTATCGTGCCGTGAAACTGCGGATGCGGGTGCAGCACCATCGCAATCGGCGCGTTTTTCTGCTTCGCTGGATGATAGCGGCCCTCAAGGCGGCCTGCGGGGCCGGTGAAAATGACTTCAGGCATTGATGGTCCTTGGCAAAATCAACCGACTTTGTGCTGGTCTGTCTGGCTCTTCGGCAGACAAAGCCTCGCAAAGATAAGGGGTGATCGGGCGTCGTTGGGCGATGCGCAAACGGCGCCGGGTGAACTGGAGGCCGCGTTCTAGCATGAGGCAAGGGGCAAAAAGCAAGCATCTTGAGCGTCCGGCAATGCGTTCGAAGTGTTAGCGCTTACATTGTCGGCGGAGGCAGGGATCGCCAATTGCCATAAGGCCGGACAAGGCGGAGTTGCCGCGTCTGGCGTAACGGCCGCGGATATTAAGGTGTCATGATACTCTATGCCTGACCGGGTTTATCTCGACTGGAATGCGACCACCCCGCTTCGCCGCGAGGCCCGGGAAGCCATGGCTGCGGCGTGGGCGCTGCCTGGCAATCCCTCGTCGGTCCACGCCGAAGGCCGCCAGGCCCGCCGATTGGTCGAGGAGGCAAGGGCAGCGATCGCAGGGGCCGTCGGCGCGCAGTCGCGGGACGTCGTCTTTACGTCGGGGGGGACCGAGGCCAATGCACTGGCGCTGACGCCGGGGCTGCGGCGCGCCTCCACGTTTCCGGTTCAAAGGCTGGTTGTCTCGGCGATCGAGCACGCGTCAGTGCTTGCGGGCGGACGGTTTCCCGCCCACGCGATCGCGACCGTCGGCGTAACGCGTTCCGGCCTGGTGGATCTGGACGGTCTGCGCGCAACACTTGAGGGCGGCCTCCCCGCGCTGGTGTCGATCATGCTCGCCAACAACGAAACCGGCGCGCTGCAACCTGTCTCGGCGGCCGGCGAAATCATCCATGCCGCGGGCGGCCTGCTGCATGTCGATGCGATCCAGGCATTCGGAAAAATACCAATTGATATCAATATGTTAAATGCCGATCTGGTGACGCTGTCGGCGCACAAGATCGGCGGCCCCAAGGGCGTGGGCGCCCTGGTTCTGGCGGAGGGGCTGAGCGGGCTTGAACCGTTGCTGCGCGGCGGGGGTCAGGAACGGGGCCACCGGGCGGGAACCGAGAATATTGCGGGAATTGCGGGTTTTGGAGCGGTGGTGAGGGCCGCCACGGGCGCATTGGAAAGCGACGCCATTCGCCTCGAAAGCTTACGGAATCGGCTCGAAACCGGCCTGCGGCAGACCCCCGGCATCATCGTGTTCTCGGATGACGTTCCGCGGTTGCCAAATACCACCCTGTTCACGGTTCCCGGCCTGAAGGCGGAGACCGCGGTGATCGGCTTCGACCTCGAGGGGCTCGCGGTATCTTCAGGCTCCGCGTGCTCTTCTGGGAAGGTGCAACCATCGCACGTGCTGGAGGCGATGGGAGCAGGCCCCGAACGCGCGAAAGGAGCGGTGCGGCTCAGTCTGGGCTGGTCTACCTCCGAAGAGGAGATTGATCGCTGTCTGGAGGCTTGGCGAAAGCTCGTCGGTACCCTACTTAAGGAAGAGCGACGAAACACTGCTTGAACGGTTCTAAGCAGGTGATTTCCTCCAGGAAACATCGTAATAGTCGTGCGGAATGATCCACCGCGGTCCTTGAAACCGCGAGCGGAGGATGGAATGGCGGCGGTACAAGAGACGGTCGATCGCGTCAGGCGGATCGACGTCGATCAATATCGATATGGATTTGAGACTGTCATCGAGTTCCGACAAGGCCCCAAAGGGGCTTTCGGAAGATACTGTCCGCTTCATTTCCGCGAAAAAGAACGAGCCCGCCTGGATGCTGGAGTGGCGGCTGGAGGCGTATCGCCGCTGGCTGACCATGACCGAGCCGAAATGGGCGCGCGTCAACTATCCCAGGATCGATTACCAGGACCTGTATTATTACTCGGCGCCGAAGAAGAAAGAGATCGGCTCGCTCGACGAGGTCGACCCGGAAATCCTGAAGACCTACGAGAAGCTCGGCATTCCCCTGCGCGAAGTCGAGATGCTGGAAGGCGTGGTGCGACCCGAGGGCGAACGGCGCATCGCGGTCGATGCGGTATTCGATTCGGTGTCGGTGGCGACCACGTTCCAGAAGGAACTGAAGCAGGCCGGCGTTATCTTCATGCCGATCTCCGAGGCGATCCGCGAGCACCCCGATCTCGTGAAGAAGTATCTCGGCACCGTGGTGCCGACGTCGGACAATTATTTTGCCACCCTGAATTCGGCGGTCTTCTCCGACGGCTCGTTCGTCTACGTGCCGCCGGGCGTGCGCTGCCCGATGGAGCTGTCGACCTATTTCCGCATCAACGAGCGCAACACCGGCCAGTTCGAGCGCACCCTGATCATCGCCGACAAGGGCTCTTACGTCAGCTACCTCGAAGGCTGCACCGCGCCGCAGCGCGACGAGAGCCAGTTGCACGCCGCAGTGGTCGAACTTGTGACGCTCGATGACGCCGAGATCAAATATTCGACGGTGCAGAACTGGTATCCCGGCAATTCGGAAGGGCTGGGCGGCATCTACAATTTCGTCACCAAGCGTGGCGACTGTCGCGGCAACAATTCGAAGATTTCCTGGACCCAGGTCGAGACCGGCTCGGCGATCACCTGGAAATATCCGAGCTGCATTCTGCGCGGCGACAATTCGCGCGGCGAGTTCTATTCGATCGCGATCTCTAACGGTCACCAGCAGGTCGATTCCGGCACCAAGATGATCCATCTCGGCAGGAACACCACCAGTCGCATCATCTCCAAGGGCATCGCCGCAGGCGTCTCGCAAAACACCTATCGTGGCCTCGTTACCGCGCATCGGAAAGCCACCGGCGCGCGCAATTTCACGGCCTGCGATTCTCTCCTGATCGGCGACAAGTGCGGCGCCCACACCGTGCCCTATATCGAGGCCAAGAATTCCTCTGCCCTGTTCGAGCACGAAGCGACCACCTCGAAGATTTCCGAGGACGTGTTGTTCTATTGCGTGCAGCGCGGGCTGAGCCAGGAGGAAGCCGTCGGCCTCGTGGTCAACGGCTTCGTCAAGGACGTGCTGCAGCAACTGCCGATGGAATTCGCGGTCGAGGCGCAGAAGCTGATTTCGATCTCGCTGGAAGGTTCGGTCGGATAAACCCTCATCCTGAGGAGGTCGCGCAGCGGTCGTCCGAAGGATGGGAACGGAAGGTTGTCGGCCACGTCCCTTCGAGACACGCCTCTGGCGCTCCCGAGGGGCGAGGAAAGAACGGAAAATATGCAATGGCGCTACTGGAAGTCAAAAATCTGCAGGTCCGTGTCGAGGAGCGTGAGATACTCCACGGGCTTTCGCTCACGGTGAACAAGGGCGAGGTGCACGCCATCATGGGGCCGAACGGCTCCGGCAAGTCGACGCTCTCCCACGTCATCGCCGGCAAGCCGGGCTACGAAGTCACCGCTGGCGAGATCCTGTTCAACGGCGAGAACCTGCTGGAAATGGCGCCCGACGAGCGCGCCGCCAAGGGCGTGTTCCTCGCGTTCCAGTATCCGGTGGAAATTCCGGGTGTCGCCACCATGACTTTCCTGCGCACAGCACTGAACGCCCAGCGCAAGGCGCGTGGCGAAAGCGAGTTCTCCACGCCGGACTTTCTGAAGAAAGTACGCAGCGTCGCGGCCAGCCTCAACATCCCGCAGGACATGCTGCGTCGCGGCGTCAATGTCGGCTTCTCCGGCGGCGAGAAGAAGCGCAACGAGATCCTGCAGATGGCGCTGTTCGAGCCGAGCCTGTGCATCCTCGACGAGATGGATTCCGGTCTCGACATCGACGCGCTGCGCGTCGCCGCCGACGGGGTCAATGCGCTGCGCTCGCCGGATCGCGCCATGGTGGTGATTACGCATTATCAGCGGCTGCTGAACTACATCGTGCCTGACTTCGTGCACGTAATGTCGAAAGGCCGCGTGGTGAAGAGCGGCGACAAGGAACTGGCGCTTCAGCTCGAGGCTTCCGGCTACGCGCAGTTCGAAGACGCGGCCTGATGTCCAGGCGGATGTTGTAATGAACGTGGTACTGGCCAAAACAGAAACCGGACGCGCGCTGAGCGATGCTTTCGCCGTCGCGCGGGACCGGTTGCCGGGCGCCGGCAACGTCGCTGAACTCAGGCGGCAGGCGTTCGAGGCTTACGAGCGCGTCGGCCTGCCGCACCGGCGGATCGAGGACTGGAAATACACCGACCTGCGCGTGCTGATGCGCGAGGTGTTGCCGCCGGCAGCCGCGCCGGATGCGGCGGCGCTGACGCGCGCAGCCGCGGCACTGAAGCTGCACGCCATCGACGCGGTGCGACGGCTGGTGCTGGTGGACGGGGTTTTCGCGCCACAACTGTCGGAGATGGGCAACCCTGAAAAAGGACTTCTGATCCGCAGTTTGCGCGAGGTGCTCGAGGCGGGCGAGGCCAAACCGCAGGCGCAACTGTTCGCGCCCGACAATGCCGATTCCATGGTGGCGCTGAACAGCGCCATGATGGCGGACGGTCTGGTGATCGAGATCGCCGACGGCGCCATGCTGACGCAGCCCCTGCATATCGTCCATATCGCCGGCGGCGGAACGCCTTCGGCGATGTTCACGCGCTCGTCGCTGAAACTCGGCCAGGCCGCGAGCGCGACGCTGGTGGAAAGCTACATTGCCGCCAATGGCGCCGGGCCCTATCAGGTCCATGACGCATTGGTCGTCTCAATCGGCCGCGACGCACGGCTTGACCATGTGCGTCTGGTCGAGGACGGCCGCGAGGCCTTCAACATTTCCTCGCACCAGGTGACGCTGGGCGCCAACGCCCATTTCAACACCTTCGGCATGACCAGCGGGTCGAGCGTCAGCCGTTATCAGGCGGTGATCGCATTCGCGGGCGAGGGCGCAAAGGTCGAGACCAACGGCGTCAACCTGCTCAACGGCCGCCAGCATGCCGACACCACGCTGTTTCTGGATCACGCGGTGCCGCGCTGCACCAGCCGTGAGGTCTTCCGCGCCGTGGTCGACGACCGCGGCCATTCGGTGTTCCAGGGCCGCATCATCGTTCGCCCCCACGCGCAGAAGACTGACGCCAAGATGATGACGCGGGCGCTGTTGTTGTCCGACGAGGCGGAAGCCGACAACAAGCCCGAACTGGAGATTTTCGCCGACGACGTCACCTGCGGTCACGGTGCCACCGCCGGCGCGCTCGACGAAAGCCTGCTGTTCTACCTGCGGGCGCGCGGCCTTTCCGAGAAGGAGGCGCAGGCGCTGCTGATCCAGGCGTTTGTCGGGGAAGCCATCGAGTCGATCGCCAATGACGCCCTGCGCGAGCTCGCGATATCGGCGGCGCAGCGCTGGCTGGCGGCACGGGGATGACCATGCATCCGGCAGTCCTGAATGGCTCATATGACGTGGCGCGGGTGCGGCAAGATTTCCCCGCGCTGTCGCTCATGGTCTACGGCAAGCCGCTGGTCTATCTCGACAACGCCGCCTCGGCGCAGAAGCCGAACGCGGTGCTTGAGCGCATGAACCTCGCTTACAAGACCGAATACGCCAACGTGCATCGCGGGCTGCATTACCTCGCCAATGCGGCGACCGAGGCCTATGAGGGCGGCCGCGCCAAGGTCGCGAAATTCATCAACGCGGCGCGTACCGAAGAGATCGTCTTTACCCGCAACGCCACCGAGGCGATCAACCTCGTGGCGTCGTCGTGGGGCGAGCCGAACGTCGGGGACGGCGACGAGATCGTGCTCTCGATCATGGAGCACCATTCCAACATCGTGCCCTGGCATTTCCTCCGGGAGCGTCATGGCGCGGTCATCAAGTGGGTCGACGTCGATGACGAAGGCAATTTCCTGATCGAGGAATTCGAAAAGGCGCTGACGCCACGCACCAAACTGGTCGCGATCACCCAGATGTCGAATGCGCTAGGCACCATCGTGCCGGTCAAGGATGTGGTGAAGATCGCGCACGCCCGCGGCATTCCGGTGCTGGTTGACGGCAGCCAGGCCGCCGTTCATCTGGCGATCGACGTGCAAGACATCGGCTGCGATTTCTACGTCTTCACCGGCCACAAGCTATATGGCCCGACCGGCATCGGCGTGCTCTATGCCAAGCACGAGCACCTGGTGGCGATGCGGCCCTACAACGGCGGCGGCGAGATGATCCGCGAGGTCGCGAAGGACTGGGTTACCTATGGCGATCCGCCACACAAATTCGAGGCGGGAACGCCGGCGATCGTCGAGGCGGTCGGGCTTGGCGCCGCGATCGACTACGTCAATTCGATCGGCAAGGAGCGCATCGCCGCGCACGAGCACGACCTTCTGACCTACGCCGAAGGGCGCTTGCGCGAAATCAATTCGCTGCGCCTGATCGGCACCGCGCGGGCTAAGGGACCGCTGATCTCGTTCGAGATGAAGGGCGCCCATCCCCACGATATCGCGACCGTGATCGACAGGCAGGGGATCGCGGTGCGCGCCGGCACCCATTGCGTGATGCCGCTTTTAGAGCGGTTCAACGTCACGGCGACGTGCCGCGCCTCGTTCGGCATGTATAATACCCGTGAAGAAGTCGACCATCTGGCACAGGCGCTGATCAAGGCGCGGGAATTGTTTTCATGACCGACACGGCCGAAGTCAAGACCAGCAACATGGAAACGCATTCGGCACTGCCGCCGGAGGAGACCGAACGTCTCGGCGGCGAAATCGTCGCCGCGCTGAAAACCGTGTTCGATCCGGAAATTCCGGCCGACATTTACGAGCTCGGCCTGATCTACAAGGTCGACATCAAGGACGACCGCACCGTGGACGTCGTGATGACGCTGACGACACCGAACTGTCCGGCGGCAGGCGAGTTGCCGCAGATGGTTGAGAACGCGGTCGCCAGCGTTCCCGGTGTCGGCATCGTCAATGTCAATCTGGTCTGGGACCCGGCATGGACGCCGGACCGGATGACCGACGAGGCGCGCCTCGTCCTCAACATGTGGTGAATCGTTAGTGCAATTGGATTTAAGCTGTTCACGGGAAATAACCGGCATTGATATGCCGCTGGGATCGACCACATGACAAATATGACACCCGCTTCACCAACACCCGCATCCAAGCCGAAGCCGCGGCCCCGCCCGCAGGTGATGAAGCTGACCGAAGCCGCTGCGCAACGGATTGCCGAACTCACAAAGCGCGCCGATTCCGAGATCGTCGGCTTGCGGGTCGGGATCAAGAACGGCGGCTGCGCCGGGCAATCCTATACGGTCGAATATGCTCACGATATCCGCCCCACCGACGAGGTCGTCGAGGACAAGGGCGTGAAGATCCTGGTCGATCCCAAGGCCGTGCTGTTCCTGCTGGGCACCGAGATGGACTACAAGGTCGACAAGATGTCGGCGCAGTTCATCTTCAACAACCCGAACCAGACCGGCGCCTGCGGCTGCGGCGAGTCGGTGCAACTGACCGCCGCCAAGGCGGACGGCTAGTTTTCGGCGCGGACCTGCTGGGACGTGAGCGTCAGAATGGACCGCGATTTCCTGATCGATCTGTTTGCGGATTTCGGCCCCGTCACCATCCGCCGAATGTTCTCGGGCTTCGGCATTTCCGCTGACGGCACCAACTTCGCGCTCGCGCTCCGCGGCGGTCTTTACTTGCGCGCCGACGATCAGACCATTTCGCGGTTCGAGGCGGAAGGCTCAAAGCCGTTTCAGTATCAAACCAGGGCCAGGAGCGTCACGGTCGGCTCGTACTGGCAGCTGCCGGAGCGGCTGTATGACGATCCGGAGCAACTGACCGGCTGGGCGAGGGCGGCATTGGCGGCGGCGCAGCGCGCTGGCTTGCGCAAGCGCCCGAAAGCGCGCAAGGCGGCGAAGAAAACCGCGGCTAAGAAGAAACCTGTAGCCAAGAAGAAAACAACAGCACGCGTCGTTCCGGCCAAGCGAGCATCGCGAGCGCGAGCCGGGACCCATAGCCACCGACGTTGATTGGTGCAGAAGGCATCTGGCACTCTGCCGAACGTGAGTACACGGCGTATGGGTCCCCGCGTTCGCGCTAGGTGATGTTTTCGCTTCAGGCGACCTGACTTTGGGTCTCGGCGGCGTATTCCGGATCGACTTCGCAGATGACGCGGTTGCGGCCGTTGCGCTTGGCGGCATAGAGGCAGGCATCGGCGCGCTCGATCAGCGCGTCGGTGTCGTCGCCCGGCTTCAGCATGGAAACGCCGACCGAGATGGTGACACGGCCGAGGATTTCGCCGGTGGATTTCTTCTTCAATTCCTTCGCCATCACGGCGCGGCGGATATGATCGGCGACCGTCAGCGCCTGGCGCAGCGCGGTGTTGGGCAGCACCACCGCGAATTCCTCGCCGCCATAGCGCGCGGTGATGTCCTGACCCTTGATGTTCTGCTTCAGCGACATGCCGACCAGCCGCAGCACCTGATCGCCGGTGAGGTGGCCATAGGAATCGTTGAACGATTTGAAGTGGTCGATGTCGAACATCAGCAGCGTGAGCGGCTCGCCATTGGCGAGCGCACTCTGGACCGCCGCGTCGATCGAACGGTCGAAATATTTGCGGTTGCCAAGCCCGGTGAGCGGATCGGTCAGGCTCTCGGCCCTGATTGCTTCCAGGCTATGCTGGAGAGTACTGATCTCGCTTTTCGACAGCGACAGCCGTTCCTCAAGCGCCTTGTTGGTATCGCGCATCTCGCGGGTGGATTTGATCAGCGATTCGACGATGGCTTCGATCTGGTCGGGCGCGCGGGCGATTGAAAGCTGTTCGGCCGCGCCGGACAGGCTGGCGTCGTAGCTCGCCGACATGCCGAGCGCCTCGTTGATCAGCGTCATCACGTCGTCGATTTCGCGGATCACGCGCGAGCCGACCTTGTCGATGCGATCGGTGGTCTTGATCTGCGAAAGATAGGTTTCGTAGATCTGCTCCAGATCGGCCTCGGTCAGCCTGCCGTTGCGTGCCAGCGTCTCGTTGATGATCTTGTTGAGCGGTGGATTGTATCCGGTCGCGTAGACGTACCAGATTTCATAATTGCGGGGGACAGCAGTTTGCCGGAGCGATTTGATCTGGCCCAGCGCGACTTCGGCGAAGGCCATAGTGCGTTCGTGTTCGTCAAGCACTTTGACCACCGAACATGTCCCCAATCCTGGGCAGCGCCGCCCGCCGTGCCGCAGTAATAATTAAAATTATCGCGGACAAGCTAGTTCAGGAGAATGAACGACCGGTAAACGGGTTCCTTCGGGCCTTCGCGGTTGCGAGATGGCGCTCAGACGCGGGCGCGCACCGGTCGCAACAGGAAGGCCGGCAGATGCGAGTGGTCGGCGGACTCCGATGCGGGATCGCGCGGGGCCTGTGGCGCCACGGTGCGACCGATCGAGGGCGTGCGCGAGGCCGGAGGAGCAACCGGCGGGGTGAATGCCGCGGCGGATGGCTGCGGCTGCGGGCCGGGGCTGCGGCCGGGGCGCCGGGGCTCGCGTTCCCTGCGCGGCTTGCGGCCGCCGCGCGGGCCTTCGCGTGAACTTTCTTTCGCACCGTCGCGCGAGCCTTCTCGTCCGCGCGACTGGCGTGGCCGTTCGGTTTCGCCGCTGGACGGCGCTGCCGGACCGTCGACCGCCCGGATCGCGACGCCGCTGTCGACGCGAGGGATAGACTGTCCGATCAGTTTTTCGATCGCGACCATGGATTTTTGATCGAGCGGTGTGACAATGGAGATCGCGGTGCCGGCGCGGCCCGCGCGCCCGGTGCGGCCGATGCGGTGGACGTAGTCGTCGGCATGATGCGGGACGTCGAAATTGAAGACATGGCTGGTGGTGGGAATGTCGAGGCCGCGGGCCGCGACGTCGGACGCCACCAGCAGCGGAATCTCACCCCTGCGGAATTGATCGAGCGCGGCGGTGCGCGCCGACTGATCCATGTCGCCGTGCAGGGCGCCGACGCTGAAGCCGTGCTTCTGCAGCGATTTGTAGAGCAGCGCCACCTCGCGCTTGCGGTTGCAGAAGATGATCGCGTTCTGGAGGTCCTTGGCGTCGTGCAGCAGGTGGCGCAGCGTCTCGCGCTTTTCGTGCGGCTCGCGCCCCACCGCGATCTGAAACTGGGCCACGCCCGCGGCCGTCGTCGCCGGCCTGGAAACCTCGATCTTCGCGGGATTGTGCAGGAAGGTTTCGGTGATGCGGGCGATTTCGGGGGGCATCGTCGCCGTGAAGAACAGCGTCTGCCGCGTAAACGGGATCATCTTGCAGATGCGTTCGATGTCGGGGATAAAGCCCATGTCGAGCATGCGGTCGGCCTCATCGATGACCAGCAGTTCGACGCCGGTGAGCAACAGCCCGCCGCGTTCGGTGTGGTCGAGCAGGCGGCCGGGGGTTGCGATCAGGACGTCGACGCCGCGCGTCAGCTTGGTGTCCTGGTCGCCGAACGAAACGCCGCCGATCAGCAGCGCGACGTTGAGTTTCTGTCCCGCGCCGTATTTATCGAACTGTTCCTTGACCTGGGCGGCGAGTTCGCGTGTTGGCTCAACAATCAGGGTGCGGGGCATTCGAGCCCGGGCGCGGCCCTTTTCCAGCATGGTGAGCATCGGAAGGACGAAGGCAGCGGTCTTGCCGGTGCCAGTCTGGGCGATGCCGAGAACGTCCCGGCGGGCCAGAACATGGGGAATCGCCTGTTCCTGAATGGGGGTAGGGGTGGTGTAACCGGTGGCCGCGACAGCGGCGAGCACCTTGTCGGACAAGCCGAGATTGGAAAAAGACATTGAGCCTCTGGTAGAAACCGCCGCTTGGAATCCCGGAAATAACTGTCGCGCTCAACCCCGGAACGGCACGAAGATTTGCACGGGATTTTCGGATACGCAGACAGGCGGCTTAATCAAGATATCGCGTTTCGATACCGGGCCGCATCACGCCGCAACATAGGGAGGAATTGGCCAAAGTCAATGGAAAGGCGCGGGAAGCGTTGAAAAAGCTTAATGTTTTCGCACAAATGCCGCTGAAGCAAACAGGAAGGCGATGTTTTCAAAAGCCCATTTCGATACGCTCAGCGATGGAATCTTCGGCGTCGCGGGACGCGAAAGAAACGCCGCCAGCGTCTATCCCATGACCGAAAAGCCGCCATCCACGGGAATCGCTGACCCCGTGACGAAGTCCGACGCGGGCGATGCGAGAAACACCGCAATCCCCGCGAAATCGGCCGCCGTACCCCAGCGCGCCGCCGGCGTCCGCGCCAGTACTCGGTCATGGAGGCCATCGATCTGCTCGCGCGCACGCCGGGTCAGGTCGGTGTCGATCCAGCCCGGCAATACCGCGTTGGCCTGAATGTTATCAGCCGCCCAGGCGACCGCGCAGGAGCGCGTGAACTGCACGATGCCGCCCTTGCTCGCGGCGTAGGCCGGCGCGAAGCTGGCGCCGAAGATCGACATCATCGAGCCGATGTTGATGATCTTGCCGCCGCCCGCGGCTTTCATGACCGGGTGGACCGCCTGCGAGCACAGAAACGCGCTGGTGAGATTGGTCCTGATCACGCTGTCCCATTCCTCAAGATCGAGCGCCTGCGGGGCTTTTCGAATATTGATGCCGGCGTTGTTGACGAGAATATCGATCCGGGCGAGCTCGCGCACTGTTCGCTCGACCATGGCGGCGACGGCGCCCTTGTCGGTGACATCAGCGGTGACGGATATTGCCTTGACGCCGCGCGCCTTGAGCTCGCTGACCGCCGCGATCGACTTCGTTTCATTGCGTCCGACGACGGCGATATCGGCGCCGGCGTCGGCCAATCCCCGCGCCATGCCAAGGCCAATGCCGCCGTTGCCGCCGGTGACGATGGCTACCTTGCCGCTGAGATCGAACAGTCCGTTTTTCATGCTGGATTTCCCTGATGAATCCTCGCGCGACGCAAGGGAAAAAACGACTCCCTAGCGCTTGCTCTGCCAGATCAGGACCAGGCCGAACGCGGCCAGTGCTGCGCCATAGCCGGCCCACTGGAGCTGTTTGATCATGAAGCTCGATGGCGGCCAGTTAATCGCGCCGGTGCCCTGACCGATCCAGAGCAGGCCAATGGCGAGCCCCAGAAGGCCTGTGATCAGCAGCAATTTGTGCATGGGATTTCCTCGCTCGCGTTGGCCGCGCGTCCAACGCGCAAGGTCGCCAGAGTGGCGCGCTTGCTTGCCGAGGACAAGGGCTGGGGGACCAGAACCATCATTGGCCAAGGCACGAAAAAGCCCCGGACAATGCCGGGGCTTTTGAGCGATGAAACGTTGATCAGAAGATCAGTACTTCGCGACCACCGGTCCACCCCAATTGAAGCGGTAGACCAGTTCGGTCGTGATGGTCTGCACGTAAGGATGGCTGCGATCGATGGAGTGGATAAAACCGACGCCACCGCAACCCGAGCCGGCCTCCACCGTACAAATCTGTCCGTTAGTCTGGGTGCCGTAGTCGGCGAAGCGATACTCGCTCTTCCAGAACAGACCAGGCAGCTGAGTAACTGCATATTCGGTGCCACCGCCAAGGAACCAGCCGCCAGGAGTGCGGCTGCCCAGTGAAACAACCGGAGTCGGCAATAATCCGCTGGCGTCAAAGTAGTTCACGCCGCTGAAGTGGGCCTCAGTCCAACCACCGTTCCAATAGGTCAGGAGGCCCGGCAGCGCGACATAGCCGATACGGCCACCTACGGCCCAAGTCGAATCGAGCTTCTGCGAACCGTTGAAACCGTTGGGGCCAGAGCAGCCGCCGGGGCAAGTGAAGCTGGAATTGCCTTTGATGCCGGTCCATTGGGCGTCCCCGAAGATGCCAACCACCCAGTTTCCGAACGGTCCAGCGAACTGATAGTCAGCACCGACGCCAACCTTGCCGAGCCAGCCGCGGCCGGCATTGTCATGGCCGGTGTCGAAGACGGTGAGCGGGAGGGTCGAAGAGACCACAGAGCGATCGATGTCATACAGGCCATAGCCGAAACCGCCCGAGACCCAGAAGCCGGTCCATGACGGAGCATAAGCCACCGGGGCTGCCCTCATCGGGGGCGCCTTGGCTGCCATGTCGGCTGCAAGAGCCGGGGCGGAGAACGCCGCGACCGCGGAAAGAGCGAGTACTAATTTTTTCATGTTCAATTCCCCAGTATTGAAGCGTTCGGACCTGATCGCGTGAGGGAGTGCAAATGCACGATTCCCGAAATCCAGTATGGCAACTATAGCCGCTCCCGCTCAAAATGCTGTTGCGGGAGGGGCACACCCGCGGAAAAATCGGCAAAAACGTCGATAACCGCCTCAAATGGCCCGCGGACGACAGAAATGGCCCTCCACGACCCTGGTCCCGGAGGACCCTGGCCCGGCCTAGACGTCCAGCAAATCCTCGCTGGCGAATTCGGCCTTGTCGGAAATGAAGGCGAAGCGCGCTTCGGCTTTGGTGCCCATCAGGCGCTCGACGGAATCGGCGGTGCCCTCGCGATCATCCGCCAGCAGCACCACGCGCAGCAGGGTGCGCCTGGCCGGGTCCATCGTGGTTTCCTTCAGCTGCGCCGGCATCATTTCGCCAAGGCCCTTGAAGCGGCCGACATCGACCTTGGCGTTGGCGTTGAATTCACTCTTCAACAGCTGATCCTTGTGGGCGTCGTCGCGGGCGTACACCGTCTTCGCGCCATGGGTGAGGCGGTAGAGCGGCGGCACCGCGAGATAGAGATGGCCCTCATCGATCAGCCGCGGCATCTGCCGGTAGAAGAACGTGATCAGGAGCGAGGCGATATGCGCGCCGTCGACGTCGGCATCGGTCATGATGATGATGCGCGCGTAGCGCAAATCCTCCTCGCGATATTGCGCGAGCGTGCCGCAGCCGATCGCCTGCATCAGGTCGGCGAGCTGCGCGTTGGCCGTCAGCTTGTCCTTGGTCGCGGAGGCGACGTTGAGGATCTTGCCTCGCAGGGGGAGAATGGCCTGGGTCTTGCGGTCGCGCGCCTGCTTGGCGCTACCGCCGGCCGAGTCGCCCTCGACGATGAACAGCTCACTGCCTTCGGCGGCGGTGTTGGCGCAGTCGGTAAGCTTGCCGGGCAGGCGCAGTTTCTTCACCGCGGTTTTGCGGGAAATCTCCTTTTCGGCGCGGCGGCGCAGCCGCTCATCGGCGCGCTCGATGACGAAATCCAGGAGCCTGTTGGCCTGCAGCGGATTGCCGGATAGCCAGTGGTCGAACGGGTCCTTGATGGCCTGCTCGACAATGCGCTGCGCCTCGGCTGTGGCGAGGCGGTCCTTGGTCTGGCCCTGGAATTCCGGCTCGCGCACAAACACGCTGAGCATCACGGCGGCGCCCACCATGACGTCTTCCGAGACGATGATGGCGGCGCGCTTGCCCTGGCCGACACGCTCGGCGTGATCCTTCAGGCCTCGCAGCAGCGCGCTGCGCATGCCGGACTTGTGGGTGCCGCCATCCTGGGTCGGCACGGTGTTGCAATAGGAGGAGAGAAAACCGTCGGCGTCCGCGGTCCACGCGACAGCCCATTCGCAGGTACCGTGAGCGCCGACGCGTCCGGATTTGCCGGAGAAAATATCGGGGTGTACCAGGGTATCGTTATGGATCGCCGCGCCGAGGAAATCCTTCAGCCCGCCCGGGAAGTGAAAACTGTCCTCGGCGGGCACATCGTCAAGCCCCTTGAGCAGCGCGGGGTCGCAGCGCCAACGGATCTCGACGCCGCCGAACAGATACGCCTTGGAGCGCGCCATCTTGAACAGGCGCTGCGGCTTGAAGGTGGCCCTGGCGCCGAAAATGTCGGGGTCGGGCCGGAAGCGAATTTTGGTGCCGCGCCGGTTGTTGATCTTGCCGAGTTCTTCAAGCCTGCCCTTGGGATGGCCGCGCTCGAACGCCATGCGATAGAGTTTTTGGCCGCGGGCGACCTCGACCTCGAGCCGCGCGGACAGCGCGTTCACCACGGACACGCCGACGCCGTGCAGCCCGCCCGAGGTCTCGTAGACCTTGGAGTCGAATTTGCCGCCGGAATGCAGTGTGCACATGATGACTTCGAGCGCGGATTTTTTCGGGAATTTCGGATGCGGATCGACCGGAATGCCACGGCCATTGTCGGTGACGGTCAAAAATCCGTCGGCGCCCAATTCTACCTCGATGAAGGTGGCATGGCCCGCCAGGGCCTCATCCATGGAATTGTCAATGACTTCGGCGAACAGATGGTGCAGCGCCTTTTCGTCGGTGCCGCCGATATACATGCCCGGCCGGCGCCGGACCGGCTCCAGGCCTTCCAGCACTTCGATATCCCGCGCGGTGTAGCCGGCCTCGGCGCTGCTGGCGCGCGATGCGACCTTGAGCGGGCTGCGGCCTTTCGGTTCCGAGGCTCCGAACAGGTCGTTGGATGTTTTGGCTTTAGCGATTGATTTCAATGGTTTTGGCATCGGCCTTCATGTGTTGCGCGCGGCAGGTCCAGCGACTTCAGCGCAGCGAATCGGTTCCCCTGACTATGCCACGGATGAGCTTAAAAAGTGACGGAGGGTGGGAAGGCGATGGCCTTCGGTCTCAGGCCTGTGCAGTCCTAAACACGATCACCGCAAACAATGCCATCGCCGCGGTCACAATCAGCGACCCCACAATCGGCGCGGCTATGAGTGAGGGGCCCTTCACGAGTACGATGGCGACGCCGGCAGGAAACAGGATCGCGCCTGTGATATGCAGCCAGCCCTGCACCTTCGCCAGGACAGTCGTTCCTGCCGCGGGAACAAGCTGGTAATACAGTCCAAACACGAACAAAAGCACGCCGCCGATCAGGTTGAGATGGGCGTGGGCCGGCGCCAGCATGAAATCCTGCTGGATTCCCATCACGATGCCGGCCAACATCCCGAACAGCAATACCACAACGCTTACGCACATCATCAGCGATCCGATCATCGATTTCTCCTCGACTTGGTGTGGTTGATAGCTATACGCCGAGTCCTGAACTCACGCACCGTCCCCACCTTTGTGACTTGATGTAGCGCAAGGGGCTGGCTTACCTGTTCTTAGGCATTGGGCCCGTAAAAAGGGTTAGACAGGGCAATCGCCGGGGAAGGGCGTTTTTAATGGAAGATTTTGCGCGCGCCCTGGCCGACTTCGTGCGCGATCATCAGGCCTGGGCCGCACCGATCGTTCTGGTGCTGGCGTTTGGTGAATCGCTTGCCTTTATTTCGCTGCTGGTCCCGGCCTGGGGGGCGCTGGTGGCGATCGGCGCGTTGATCGGCGTCACCGGCATCAGCTTCTGGCCGGTCTGGATTGCCGGCGGGATGGGTGCGGCGCTTGGCGACTGGGTCTCCTACTGGTTCGGATTCAGGTACAAGGAACATGTCGCGCAGATGTGGCCGCTGTCGCGGTACCCGGAGATCCTGCCGCGCGGCGAGGCCTTTGTGAAAGACTGGGGCGTGCCGAGCATTTTCATCGGGAGATTTTTCGGACCGCTGCGGGCCTCGGTGCCGCTGGCTGCCGGGATATTCGAGATGCCGTATTGGCGCTTTCAGGTGGCCAATTTCGTATCGGCGCTGGTCTGGTCGGCGGCGCTGCTGCTGTTCGGCGACGTGATTGCGCAAATTGCCGAATGGGTCTGGCGCGCGGTTTGAAGCCGCCCGGAATATGCCAGGGATGGGGTGTTAACTCCAAGAGATGCCTTCCGTTGCAGCCGCATCCTTGCGGTCGCGCCGGAGCAAAAACGCTGCTAATAGTGGCTGAGCCAAAAGCAAACAAGCGGTAAAAACCGCGTCGAAATTCATCGTCTCACTGGGAGGACATCAGCATGGAACTGACACGACGTCACGCACTCGCCGGAGCCGCCGCGATCGCGGCTACGCCGCTACTTCCGTCCATGCCGGTCAGGGCGGCGGCGCCGGTGGCGCAAAAGCAGGCGCCGAGTTATTATCGCTACAAGGTCGGCGATATCCAGGTCACGGTGGTTTCCGATGGCCGAAATACCTTCCCGCTGGAAGATTCATTTATCACCAATGCGAAGAAGGACGAGGTCAACGCCGCGCTTGAGAAGGCGTTTCTACCGCGTGACATCTTCACGATCTACTTCGCGCCGCTGGTGATCAATACCGGTGGCAAGCTGGTCGTGATCGATACCGGCAATGGTCCGGTCGCCAGGGTCAACAGCAAGGGCGCCAACGGAATGTTCCTGGAGAACATGGCCGCTGCCGGCTACGATCCCAAGGCGGTCGACATGGTGGTGATCTCGCATTTCCATGGCGACCATGTGAACGGGCTGTTGGCGGCTGACGGCACGCCGGCGTTCCCGAACGCCGAAGTGCTGGTGCCCGCGACCGAGTGGAAATTCTGGATGGACGACGGCGAGATGAGCCGGGCGCCCGCCGGACGCATGCAGGGCCTGTTCAAGAACAACCGCAATGTCTTCGACGCGGGCCTCAAGAAAAAAGTGACGCCCTATGAGTGGGGCAAGGAGGTTGCGCCGGGCCTGCTCGCGGTCGACACCATCGGTCATACTCCCGGCCATACCTCCTACGTGCTGTCGTCGGGATCGGGCAAGGTCTATATCCAGTCCGACGTGACCAACAATCCGAATCCGTTTGCGACCAATCCAGGCTGGCACGCGTTCTTCGACCAGGATGCGGATATGGCGGAGAAGACCCGTCGCCGGGTCTACGACATGGTGGTTGCCGAGAAGCTGCAGATGCAGGGCTTCCATTATCCGTTCCCCGGCCTCGGCAACGTCGTGAAGGACGGCGGCGGTTACCGGGTGATCCCGGCACCGTGGAATCCGACGATCTGACATGCGCTGTCATTCCGGGACGCGCGCGAGCGCGAACCCCGAAAAACTCGCCGACAACGTCTGGATTCGGGTCCGGTCCTTTGGACCAGACCGGGAATGACCGTGGACGCCTTGACGAAAACCGGGCGCGGCCTTATAGCCGCGCCCATGATCAACGCCGCGACCATTTTCATCGTCCGCCGCCGCCGCCGCGCAACAGCGGTACGGGCGGACGTCTGCGTCCAAGATATCTGATGCCCCTGCCGCCGGATCCTCTCCGCGGCCTCTCCCTTACATCAAACGCGGTCTGATCCGGCGGCTCCTACGTCAAGCAGGAGTTTGAGATGTATACGCCTCCGATGTTCAAGCCCGACCGTGCCGCCAGCCTGGCATTTGCGCAAGCGCGCGGATTCGGCACGGTCTGCGCCTGGGATGGCGGCAAGCCGATTGCATCGTCGCTGCCGTTTTATCTCGTCTATGCCGATGACGGCACGCCGCACGCCGCGTTTCACGTCGCGCGCGGCAATCCGCTGGCAAAACTGGCCGACGGCAAATCGTCATGGCTGATGGCGGTGACGGGCGCGGATGCCTATGTTTCGCCCGATTGGTACGTCTCGCCCGATCAGGTGCCGACCTGGCTTTACCAGGCCGTGCATCTCAGCGGGCCGGTGCGGATGCTGTCCGATTCCGAACTCGGCTCGCATCTGGACGCGCTCAGCGCCAGGTTCGAAAGCTGGCTTGAGCCGAAACCGCCCTGGACGGTTGCGAAGGTGACGGCCGGACGTCTCGATATGCTGAAGAAGGCGATCATGGGTCTTGTGATGTCGGTGGAAGAGGTCGAAGGCAGCTTCAAGCTCAACCAGCACAAATCCGATGCCGATCATCTCGCGATCGCCGACGCATTGATGCGGCAGCGCGGCGAAGCCGCACAGGCGGTCGGAAATCAGATGATCGCACTGCGGCCGCAGTTGGACTACAAATCTTCCACGCCTGTCAGCGTAGTCGCGGATTGAAGGAACACGCCATGATCATCTCCGCCACCAAGCAGCCGAAAGGCCAATCCCTGACCAGTGGCGCCTCCAAGCGGCCCACCGTGTTCGTCGACGGCGCGGCCGGAACCACGGGCCTCGGCATTCGCGAGCGCCTTAGCCTGCAGAACGACGTCGTGCTCAGGAGCATCGCCGAGGACAAGCGCAAGGATGCACAGGCCAAGCGCGCGCTGATGGAGGAGGTCGATCTCGTCATCCTCTGTTTGCCGGATGACGCCGCGCGCGAGACCGTGGCGCTGATCGACGGCATGGGAGCGTCAGCGCCCAAGGTGCTGGACGCCTCGACGGCGTTTCGCGTCGCCGCCGACTGGACCTATGGTTTTCCGGAACTCGCCGCCGATCAGGCCGACAAGATCCGAGCCGCGCGGAAGGTATCGAACCCCGGCTGCTATCCGACCGGCGCGGTGGCGCTGCTGCGGCCGCTGGTGGACGCCGGCCTGGTGCCGGCGGATTATCCCGTCACCATCAATGCGGTGAGCGGCTATTCCGGCGGCGGCAAGTCGATGATCGATCGTTTCGAAGGCGACACCGCACCGGCCTTTGAACTCTATGGCCTGGGCTTTGAGCACAAGCATTTGCCGGAGACGCAGCTCTACTCGCACCTCACGCGGCGACCGATCTTTGTTCCTTCGGTCGGCGACTACCGGCAGGGCATGCTGGTGTCGGTGCCTTTGCATCTCGACACGCTTCCGGGCAAGCCCGGTGGTGCGGAACTCCATGCCGCTTTGACAAGGCGTTACGCCGGCAGCACCTATGTTTCGGTCATGCCGCTCGACAGCGCCGCCACGAAGGCCGGACGCATCGAACCCGAGGCGCTGAACGAGACCAATAATCTCGAGCTCTATGTCTTTGCGAGCCCCAAATATCCGCAGGCGGTGCTGGTTGCGCGGCTCGACAATTTGGGCAAGGGCGCCTCGGGTGCGGCGGTGCAGAACATGCGGTTGATGCTGGGCTTGGCCGATGCTTGACGCTTCGCTTGACCGGTAAGGGCTCACCGATGGGCGGCGAAGGTGCGGCGGACGAGCAGACGCTGCGCTTCTACAGCGGCAACGCGCAGGCCTATGCCGAGCGCGAGAAAACCAGGCATGCGCGGCTGGCTCGCTTTCTCGAGCTGCTGCCGGTCGGGGGAAAAATCCTCGAACTCGGCTGCGGCGCCGGCGACGATTCAGCTGTCATGCTGGCCGGCGGCTTCGATGCCCGGCCCACCGATGGATCGCCGGAAATGGCCGATGAGGCATCGCGCCGTCTCGGTCGCCCGGTCGAGACGTTGCTCTTCCATGACCTCGACGAGGTCGAAGCCTATGACGGCGTTTGGGCCAACGCGTGCCTGCTTCACGTGCCGAGGCCCGAGCTTCCTCAGGTGCTGGCGCGGATATGGCGCGCGCTGAAGCCCGGCGGCCATTTCTACGCCAGCTTCAAGGCGGGAGAGACCGACGGGCGGGATGCGCTCAATCGCTACTACAATTACCCGTCGCCGGAATGGCTGCGCGCCACTTATTCCAGCGCCGGCGGCTGGAGCTCTTTATCGATCGACACCGGCGAAGTCAGAGGCTTTGACAACGAATGGGCCGAGATGCTGTTCGTCGTGGCCCGGAAGAGCCTCTGACCCGCCTCGGTTCTCAGAGTATCTTGAAGATCGCCAGCGCCAGCACCGCCTGCGCGGCGAATCCGACGGCGAAGGAAAGCGTGCGAAACACCGGCACGCCCATGGTATAGACGATCACATGCGCGACGCGGGCCCAGAAATACACCGCGCAGGCGAGCGCCGTCCATTTGGTGGAATAGTCGAGCTGCGCCAGGATCAGCACCAGCGCCGCGAAGAGGACGAGGTTCTCGACCGCGTTGTCGTGCGCGAACATCAGGCGGCTGGCCCATTCCGCGTGCGGCTTGTCGTTGCGCGTCGGATTGGCCATCGCACCGGTCAGGCCGCGAACCTGAATGCGATTGAGGATGTAGGGGACCCACAGCAGCCCCGTCAGAATGACCGTCAGCGTCAGCCAGAACAATTCGCGCGTCATAAGTTTCCCCCTCAATATGTGTTCTCGTCCCGCCGGGACGGCCGGTTATAACTGAGCGCGCGGCGTTGCGCTACGCGCGGACCCGCACGTAACTGCCGGGCGCGTCTTCGATCGGCGGCAGCGCGTCCGTGCCGACCGCGCGCGCGGGCACGTGTTCGGCGTCGATAGTTTCAAGCCATTGGCGCCAGTCGGGCCACCACGAGCCCTTGTGTTCCTGCGCGCCCTTGAGCCAGTCCGCGAGCGTCACGTCCTTGATATTGTCGTTGGTCCAGAACTGGTACTTGCCCGCCGACGGCGGGTTGACCACGCCGGCGATATGTCCGGATCCGGACAGCACATATTTCACCGGCCCGCCGAAAAACTGCGAGCCGTAAAGCACCGAGTTCGCCGGCGCGATGTGATCCTCGCGCGTCGCCAGATTGTAGATCGGCACCTTCACCTTCGACAGATCGAGCAGCGTGTTGTCCAGCACCATGTTGCCGGCTGACAGCCGGTTTTCCAGATAGCAGTTGCGCAGGTAATAGGAATGGTTCGCCGCCGGCATCCGCGTCGCATCCGAATTCCAGTGCAGCAGATCGAATGAAGAGGGAGGTTGTCCCTTCAGGTAATTGCTGACGACATAAGACCAGATCAGGTCGTTCGAGCGCAGCATGTTGAAGGCCATCGCCATCTTGCTGCCTTCGAGGATGCCCGATTGCAGCATGTCGCGCTCCAGCGCCGAGATCTGGTCTTCGTCGACGAACACCAGGAGGTCGCCAGCATGGGTGAAGTCGACCTGCGCCGCCAGGAACGTCGCCGAGGTCACGCGCACCCGGCGTTTTTCGGCAAGCCAGGCCAGCGTGGTGGCGAGCAGCGTGCCGCCGACGCAATAGCCCATGGTGTGGACCTTCATTTCCCCGGTGACGCGCTCGATAACATCGACCGCTGCCAGCGGGCCTTCCTTCATGTAGTTTTCCCAGGTCTTCGCTCCCAGGCTCTTGTCCGGGTTGACCCAGGAAATCACGAACACCGTGATGCCCTGGTCGACGCACCACTTGATGAAGGATTTTTCCGGCTTGAGGTCGAGGATGTAGAACTTGTTGATCCAGGGCGGCACGATCAGGAGCGGCGTGCGCAGCACGGTCTCCGTCGCAGGCTCGTACTGGATCAGCTGCATCAACTCGTTCTGGTAGATCACCTTGCCGGGCGTCGTCGCCATGTTGACGCCGACGACGAGGTTGGAAGGGTCGGACTGGCGGATGCGCAGCGTGCCGCGCCCGGCCTCGATGTCCTCCGCCAGCATCTTCATGCCGCGCACCAGATTGTCGCCGCTGGAGGCCAGCGTCTCGCGCAACACTTCGGGATTGGTGAGGACGAAATTCGACGGCGCCAGCGCGTTGCTGATCTGCTGCACGTAGAATTCGGCCTTCTTGCGGGTGTGCGGGTCGAGCCCGTCGGCGTTGCGCACCAAATCGTGCGCCCACTCCGTGGTGAGCAGATAGAGTTGCATCACGAAATCGAAGAACTGGTTCGATCTCCACTCGGGGTCGGCAAAGCGCTTGTCGCGCGGTGACGGCTCGATCGCCGGCGGCGCCTGTTCGCCGGCAAGTCGGCGCATCGACGAGCCCCACAGATCGAGATAGGCCTTGGCGATCTTCGTCTGCAGGTTCGCCGACCGGTCGTTGTCCGACAGCCAATATTCGGCTACCGCACTGAACGTCTTGACCACCTCGGTGATTTCGCTGGGTGGCTTGTCCTTGGGGTCGCCGTTCTCGCGCGGCTTCAGAAAGGCTGCGAGCGCCTGGCCGCTGGTCTCCATGGCCCGTGCGAGGTTGATCGCGAAGGCTTCGGGGTCGAACTTTTTCACAACCTGGGTTTCAGTCGAAACGTCGCTCATATCCGGACACTATAGATTCATTTCAAGTTCGTCACCGCAACCGATCAACGCTGGCAACTTCGCGGTTAATCCCGGTATCTGGCGTGTTGCACTGCGACAGGGTATCTTAGTTCCGTCACATTGAAGCCTCAGCGGTGGGATTTGTTGGTCAGGACTTAATCGTTTCGGACGACAATGGTTTGAACGCTGGCTGGAAAGCTGATGAAATAGGCGTTGGGCGGCTGGAAAGCCGACAGTGGGGAATTCCGAACGGGTGTCGGCGCATCTGAAAAAACGGACATTGGCCTTGGGAGTGCTGCTCGCTTCGGCGCTCGCGCTCGGCGGCTGCTCGACATCGATCGCGGATTTGCCGCTGGTCGGCACGCCGGCCGACGCGCCCCCGCGACCAAAGGAAGCGGGCGCCTACCTTCCGGTTCATGATTTGCCGCCCGATCGCGACGAGGCGGCGATGCCGCCGGCGGAGCAGGCCAAGATCGCGGCGGAGCTCGCGGCCGCGCGGGACCGCCAGGCATCGGCGGCCGCCGCCAAGGATGCCGCCGCGAAGTGAACTGATCGCACCCAAACGGCTAGCGCCGCCGGGCGGCCGTGGTAAAAGAACCCCAATTCAACCGCAAATCAGGGCGAAGACACCGTTTTCCCATGAACTCGCGCTAAATCATTGATTTGGAACGATTTCTGGATGAAGCCGAATTCGGCTTCAGCAAGGGATGCCGGCGACTCTGCCCTGCCGGTTGCCGGAGCGAGGTCCCATGGAAGAATTTTACCGCATCCGCCGTTTGCCGCCCTATGTGTTTGAGCAGGTCAACCGGGCCAAGGCGGCGGCGCGGAATGCCGGCGCCGACATCATCGATCTCGGCATGGGCAATCCGGATCTGCCGACGCCGCCCCATGTCATCGAAAAACTGAAGGAAACGCTGGGCAAGCCGCGGACCGATCGCTACTCCGCCTCGCGCGGAATTACCGGCCTGCGCAAGGCGCAGGCCGCCTACTACGACAGGCGTTTCGGCGTGAAGCTCAATCCGGAGACCCAGATCGTTGCGACGCTGGGCTCGAAGGAGGGCTTTGCCAATGTGGCGCAGGCGATCACCGCGCCCGGCGACGTGGTGCTGTGCCCGAACCCGAGCTACCCGATTCACGCCTTTGGATTTCTGATGGCTGGCGGCGTGATCCGCTCGGTGCCGTCGGAGCCGACGCCGCAATTCTTCGAGGCGGTCGAGCGCGCGATCATCCATTCGATCCCCAAGCCGCTGGCGATCGTCGTCTGCTATCCCTCCAATCCGACCGCCTATGTCGCGAGCCTCGATTTCTACCGGGATCTGGTGGCGTTCGCGAAGAAGCACGAGATTTTCATCCTGTCGGATCTGGCCTACGCGGAAGTCTATTTCGATGACAACAACCCGCCGCCCTCGGTGCTGCAGATTCCCGGCGCGATTGACGTGACGGTGGAATTCACCTCGATGTCGAAGACGTTTTCGATGGCCGGCTGGCGCATGGGATTCGCGGTCGGCAACGACCGGATCATCGCCGCCCTTGCGCGGGTGAAATCCTACCTCGATTACGGCGCGTTCACGCCGATCCAGGTCGCGGCGACCGCTGCGCTGAACGGTCCGGATGATTGCATCCGCGAGATGCGCGACACCTACCGCAAGCGCCGGGACGCGCTGGTGGAATCATTCGGCCGGGCGGGGTGGGAGATTCCGCCGCCGGAAGCCTCGATGTTCGCGTGGGCGCCGCTGCCCGCGGTATTCCGCGGTGTCGGCAGCATGCAGTTCGCGACCCTGATGGTCGAGAAATCCGGCGTCGTGGTGTCGCCGGGGGTTGCTTTCGGCGAGCACGGCGAGGGCTATGTCCGCATCGCCATGGTGGAAAACGAGCAGCGTATCCGCCAGGCCGCCCGCGGCGTGCGCCGCTTCCTTGAAAGCGGCATCGAAACATTGCACAACGTGGTTCCTCTCGCCAACCGGCGATAGGCATGATCCCGAAAAGTGGAATCCGGTTTTCGGATCAGATCATGCCTAGTAATAAGCTTTAATCTTTCTCCGGCAGGTTTTCTCGTCATGGTCGCACCCCTGAAAGTGGGCATAGCGGGGCTCGGCACTGTTGGTGCCGAAGTGGTCCGTCTCATCGAGCAGCAGGGCCGTACTTTGTCGGCGCGCTGCGGGCGCGGCGTGCGCGTCGTCGCCGTCACCGCGCGTTCGAAGGTGAAGAAGCGCGGTCTCGATCTGCGCGGCATCGCCTGGGCCAGGAATCCGCTGGCGCTGGCCAGCGATCCCGGCATCGATTGCTTTGTCGAATTGATGGGCGGGTCCGGCGGGCCCGCGCTGTCGGCGATCGAGGCGGCGCTGAGGTCCGGCAAATCGGTGGTGACCGCCAACAAGGCGCTGATCGCCAAGCACGGATTGCGGCTGGCGAAATTGGCCG
Source organism: uncultured Alphaproteobacteria bacterium (assembly GCA_963801875.1). Lineage (GTDB taxonomy): Bacteria > Pseudomonadota > Alphaproteobacteria > Rhizobiales > Xanthobacteraceae > Bradyrhizobium. The sequence continues at coordinate 473,114 of CAWDGT010000003.1, forward strand.
AGAAGCATGGCGGCGCGCTGAATTTCGAGGCGGCGATCGGCGCGGCGATTCCCGTGGTCAAGACCTTGCGCGAAGGGCTTGCCGGCACCGGCGTCAACCGCATCTACGGCATCCTGAACGGCACCTGCAATTACATCCTGACCCGGATGGAACAGGAAGGGTTGTCATTCGCCGAATGCCTGAAGGACGCGCAGCGCCTCGGTTACGCCGAGGCCAATCCGTCATTCGACGTCGACGGCCACGACACCGCGCAGAAGCTTGCCATCCTTGCCAGCCTCGCATTCGGCACCAAGGTCGCGCAAAGCGCTGTCTATGTCGAAGGCATTTCTTCGATCAAGCCGGAAGATTTGCGCGCGGCGGAAGAACTCGGTTTTCGCGTCAAACTGCTCGGGGTCGCGGTCAGGACCGCCAAAGGCATCGAGCAGCGCGTGCATCCGACCATGGTGCCGAAATCATCCTCGATCGCGCAGGTAATGGGCGTCACCAATGCGGTGACCATCGATGGCGCCGGCATCCCGCCGATCACGCTGGTCGGTCCGGGCGCGGGTGGAGCGGCGACCGCGTCGGCGGTGGTTGCCGACATCGCCGATATCGCCCGCGGCATCCGCGCCATGCCGTTCGGACGCCCGGTGGCGAAGTTGCGCGCCATCAAGAAGGCGCCGATGGAGCGTCACGAGGGTGGCTATTACATCCGCCTGATGGCGCGCGATCTGGCCGGCACGGCCGCGGCCATCGCCACAAGGCTTGCCGAACAGAAGATTTCCATCGAATCGATCGTGCAGCGCCATCCCGACGGCGTTGACGCGAGCGGCGCGACGAGGAAAGCTTCGCCGGTGCCTGTCATTCTGATTACCTATGCAACCAGCGAGGACGCGGTATACCGCGCGCTGCAGGCGGTGCAGCGCGACAAGGTGATCTCTGGCCGGCCGCAGGTGATCCGGATCGAGAAAAACTAGCACGTGATCCGAACGGACCATGCGCGAGCCGATTGGTTGCGGGCCGAAAGATCCGCCGTAAAGTTTTAGGGAGTGCGCCGATGTCGACCCATATTTCCGTTCCGCCGCAGCTAATGCTGGAACGCATTCTCACGCTCGAAATCGTGCGGGTGACGGAGCGCGCGGCGGTTTCGGCAGCGCGGCTGCGCGGCCACGGTAACGAGAAGGCCGCCGACCAGGCCGCCGTCGACGCGATGCGCCGTGAGCTCAACAAGCTGCCGATCGAAGGCACGGTCGTGATCGGCGAGGGTGAGCGCGACGAAGCGCCGATGCTGTTTATCGGCGAGAAGGTCGGAATGAACGTCGGCCCGGAGGTCGATATCGCCGTCGACCCGCTTGAGGGCACCACGCTGTGCGCCAAGAATATGCCCGGCGCGATCGCGACCATGGCGATGGCGGATGGCGGCACGCTGCTCCATGCGCCCGACGTCTATATGCAGAAGATCGCCGTCGGTCCGGGCTTTGCCAAAGGCGTGGTAGAGCTTGATGCAGCGCCTGCCGACAATGTTCGGCGCCTCGCCAAGGCCAAGGGCGTCGACGCTTCCGCGATCACGGTGCTGGTGCTCGATCGTCCGCGGCACTCCGATATCATTGCCAGCGTGCGCGGCACGGGCGCGGCGGTCCGTCTCATCACCGATGGCGATGTCGCCGGTGTCATTCACTGCGCCGATCCGGAGAATACCGGGATCGATATGTATATCGGCACCGGCGGCGCGCCCGAGGGCGTGCTGGCGGCGGCGGCGCTGCGCTGCATCGGCGGCCAGATGCAATGCCGGCTGATCCTCGATACCGAGGAGCGGCGCGAGCGCGCCCGCAAGATGGGCGTCACCGACCCGCGCATGGTCTACGGCATCGAGGACATGGTGAGGGGCGACTGCCTGTTTTCCGCGACCGGAGTGACCACCGGTTCGCTGCTGTCGGGCGTCAAGTTTCGCAAGGATGTCATCGAGACCGAGACCGTGGTGATGCGCTCGGTCACCGGCACCGTGCGTTATATCAAGGCCGAGCATCGCCAGCTCGAAAAATTTTTCCTCGATTGAGGGCCACCGTCATTCCGGGGCGCGCGAAACGTGAGCCCGGAATCTCGAGATTCCGGGTCTGGTCCTTCTGACCATCCCGAAATGACGGTACAAGCGAACCGGGAGCGAACATGTCCGATATTTCCGCGGTCAAGGCGCTGGTGTTCGATGTTTTCGGCACCGTGGTCGACTGGCGCTCAAGCCTGATCGCGGATTTCACCAAATGGGCGGAGACACGCGGCATCAAGGCCGACTGGACCGCTCTGGTCGATGGCTGGCGCGCCGTCTATGCGGCGTCGATGGACGAGGTGCGCAAGCACCCCGAACGCGGCTACATGATCCTGGACAGACTGCACCGGCAGTCGCTGGAAAAGCTGGTCGCGCAGTTTTCGATTAAAGGATTGACCGACGCCGACCTGCATTACCTCACCATGGGCTGGCACCGGCTCAACCCGTGGCCGGACAGCGTCTCCGGGCTGACACGGCTGAAGACAAAATACATTATCGGCCCGCTCTCCAACGGCAATGTCGCGCTCTTGACCAACATGGCCAAGCGCGCGGGGCTGCCCTGGGACCTGATATTGTCCGCGGAACTGTTCGAACATTACAAGCCCGACCCCGAAACCTATCTCGGCGCCGCGCGCCTGCTCTGCCTGCCGCCGGAGCAGGTGATGATGGTGGCCGCGCACAACCACGACCTCAAGGCGGCCCAGAAACTGGGATTGAAGACCGCCTTCGTTGCGCGCCCGACCGAATACGGACCCCTGCAGAAATACGATTTCGAGTCGAAGGGCGACTGGGACATCGTGGCGAAGGATTTTAACGGCATCGCGGACCGCATGGTGTGCTAGGCTGACGCTACAAGGTCTTCCTCGGGTTCGGAGGAACCCCGCATGAGGCGACGCGCATTCATCGCTTTCTTGGGCGGAGCGGCGGCGATAGTGTCGCTTCCCGCGCGCGGGCAGCAACGATCGGGCAAAATCTGGCGGTTGGGGTTTATAGCCCACGGACACGAGGTTTTTTATGACGAGCTGTTCAAGGGCCTGCGGGACTACGGATATGTGGAGGGCCAAAACCTAGTCGTTGAACGGCGCTACGCAAAAGGCGACGCCGAGCGATTTAAGGATTTTGCGGCAGAGATGGTCCGGCTGAACGTCGACATCATCGTCGTGGTCACGACCCCTGCAGCCCTTGCTGTCAAAAACGCGACCACAACAATTCCTATCGTACACCCGAACGCTATTGATCCCCTGAAGACCGGTTTGATTGCCAGCCTCGCACACCCCGGCGGCAATCTGACCGGAGGAGCGCAATTGACTGCCGAAAGCAGCGCGAAGCGCCTCCAAATACTTAAGAAAGTAGTGCCAGGGTTGTCGCGCGTTGCAGCTCTTTGGAACCCTGGCAACACCGCGATCGTGTTCGGCTGGAAAGAGACGGAAGCTGCCGCCCGCACGCTTGGACTGACCCTTCAATCCCGCGAGGTGCGAGGTCCGCAGGACTTTGCTGCTGCCTTTGCCGTGCTTGCCCAGGAACGTCCCGACGCGCTCCTGGTCTTGCAGGATGCCGTGACAATGCAGCAGCGAAGAGAGATCACCGACTTCGCCGTAGGCGAGCGGCTGCCGAGCATGTTTCAAGAGAAAGGATGGGCACAGGCTGGAGGCCTGATGTCATACGGAGAGGACCTTCCTGCTATGTATCGGCGCGCCGCATACTACGTGGACAGAATCTTCAAAGGTACAAATCCTGCCGACTTGCCCCTGGAGCAAGCCGCGAAGTTCGAGCTGGCCGTCAATCTCAAAACCGCAAAGGCGATTGGTCTAACTATCCCCGACGCGATCTTGGCCATTGCCGATACGGTGATCGAGTAACGCACAGAAACTGCTGCGAGCGTCACCGCCCTTTTACACGGCCAAGACCCAATACCGACATGCTGAGAAACATCCACATTCTCTCTCATAGCTATTATTCGAAGGTCCCAAAGGCGACTCGAACGAGGAGGTGCCGCGGATGGCCGGGGCGGTGGACATTGACAGGACGCGCAAAGCCTGACCAAGTTAGACACGCTCGCGCCGGAGGCGCCGCTCACAACGGATTTACACGCGGTTGATGCGCTGGTTCCGAACAAACAAGCAGTTTGGTGCACGCCTTGCGCTGATCGCGGTGGCGCTGCAGCTGGTGTTGACATTCGGCCACGTGCATGCGCCGTCGGCCGCGCTCACCTCCGCCGTTCAAACGTCACAGTCGAACGACACGGCGCCGCAAGACCCCAACCACAACGGGCTTGCCGGTTCTGATTGCCCGACCTGCGCGCTGATCCAGTTGAGCGCGACATCAGCGCCGTCGGCCGCGCCGGAGCTCCCGTTGCCGGTGGCGATCGACTTAGTCACGCTGGAGCCGTACACCGAAATGGCCCCTGCGACCGCGTCGCAGGCGTCATTCCAGGCCCGCGCACCACCACCCGCCGCCTAAAGCGGGTCGCGCCTGGCGGCGTTCGCTGCCTCAAGGCCCTTCCCAAGACTGTCAAGCCAGGCATCGCGTCAAACGACCTCGTTTGCGTATGCTTCCCAAATCCATTCGGACGAGAAATCACATGCTCGTCGATTCCCATACCAAGACCGCTGGTGCGGGCGATCCGCCCCTTCCGGGAGCGACGGAACACACCGACCGCGATCGCGCGGGCACGCGACCACCGCGAGCGAAGGGCCTGGCCTCGCTCGTGGCGGTGCTGCTCGCGGCGGTCGTAGTCTATCGTTTCCTCGGCGGCCCCGCCGGACATCCCGAGACGCCGGCGAAAGCGGTGCCGCTGGTTCGTTCAGACAACACCATCGCGGTGCCCGAGGGATCGCCACTGCGCGGCAAGCTTATCGTCGCACCGGTGATCGCACGCGAGGTTCCGCGCGACCTGGCGCTGCCGGCCGTCGTCGAAGCCGATCCGGCCCACTTGATCAAGGTGGCGCCGCCGCTCGCCGGCCGCGTGACGCAGCTGAAGGTCACGCTTGGTGAACAGGTCAAGGCCGGCCAGCCACTGTTCGTAATCGACTCGCCTGATCTCGCCGCGGCTTACTCGGACTACGATCGCGCCAAGGCGCTGCTGGCGCTGGCGCTGAAGAACCAGGACCGCCAGCGCGGCCTGTCGAAGATCGGCGGCGCCGCCGAGAAGGACTTGCAGCAGGCCGAGACCGACTACGTGACCGCCGAGGCCGAGGACCAGCGCGCCACCTCGCGCCTGAAGCAGATCGGCATCGATCCCGGAACGCCCAACAAGTCGCGCACGGTGACCGTGGTCGCACCGATGGATGGCAGCGTCACCGATCTCGGCGTCGCGCCCGGCCAATACTGGAACGACTCGACGCAGGCCCTGATGACGATCGCCGACCTCTCGAACGTCTGGGTCACCGCGAGCGTTCCCGAGAAGGACATCGCGCTGGTTGCGAAGGGACAGCCGGTCGATGTCCGCCTTGTCGCCTACCCTGATATGGTGTTGCACGGCACGGTGCTATTCGTCAGCGACGTGCTCGACACCGACACTCGCCGCACCAGGGTCCGCATCGCGTTCGACAACCCAGACGGCCGATTGCGGCCGGGAATGTTCGCGACCACGACCTTTCACGCTGAGCCGCGGAGATTCGCGATCGCGCCGACCAGCGCGCTGGTGCTGAAAGACGACGCGACGCAGGTCTATGTCGAGACGGCGCCATGGCGCTTCGAGGCGCGCACCGTCGACATTGCATTCCAGCAAGGCGAGCAGGCGTTCATCGCGAGCGGCGTCAAGGCCGAGGATCGCATCGTGGTCAAGGGCGGAGTGCTGTTCGGTGATTGATCGCCTCGTTGTGCTCGCTCTTGAGAAGCGCCTCGTCGTGGTGATGATCTGCATCATCTTTGCGATCTACGGCGCCTATTGCTGGACCCGGTTGCCGGTCGAGGCCTACCCGGATGTCGCCGACACGGCCTCGCAGCTTGTGACGCCAGCGCCGGGCCTCGCAGCCGAGGAGGTCGAGCAGCAGGTCACCATTCCGCTCGAGCGCGAGCTCAATGGCACGCCTGGGCTCGCCATGATGCGCTCGCGCAGCACGTTCGGCCTGTCGCTGATCTCGCTGGTGTTTCGCGACGGCATCGAAGACTACTGGTCGCGGCAACGGATCATGGAGCGGATCGAGGGCGTGACCCTGCCGCCAGGGCTTACGCCCGGCCTCGATCCGCTGTCGTCGCCGACCGGGCAAATCCTCTACTACATCCTCCAATCCGATACCAAAAACTTGCGCGAACTTTCTGAGATCGAGCAGTGGACCGTGATTCCCGCCATCAAGCAGGTGCCGGGGGTCGCCGACGTCTCCAGCTTCGGTGGCGTCACCACCCAGTTCCAGCTCGAGCTCGACCCGCAACAGCTGGTCCGCTTCAACCTGTCGCTGAAGAACGTCACCGACGCGATTTCGGCCAACAGTGCCAGCGCTGGTGGCAGCGTGCTTACCCGCGGAGAGCTCGGCTACGTCATCCGCGGCATCGGTCTGGTCCAGACCCTCGACGACCTCGGCAACATCGTCGTCGCCCAGCACAATGGCACGCCGACCTTCGTGCGCGATCTCGGCAAGCTGAAGCTCGCCAACCAGGAACGCCACGGCATTGTCGGCAAGGACGGCATGAATGATGTCGTCGAGGGTACCGTGTTGCTGCTGCGCGGCGAAAATCCGTCGCGCGTTCTCAAGGGAGTGCACGCCAGGATCGACGACCTCAACGCGCGGCTGAAGGCCGACGACGTGCAGATCGTGCCTTATCTCGACCGCTCGGAGCTGGTCGATGCCACAGTCCAAAAGGTCGCGACCACAGTCCTCGGCGGCATCTCGCTGGTGCTGGTGCTCCTGATCCTGTTTCTCGGCAGCCCGCGCAGCGCCGTCATCGTCGGGGTTACGATCCCGTTCGCGATGGTCGTTGCCTTCATCCTGATGCGCCACACCCACGTCTCGGCGAACCTGCTGTCGCTAGGCGCAATCGACTTCGGCATCATCGTTGACGGTTCGATCGTGATGGTCGAGGCGATCCTGCGGCGCCGTGAGGCAAGGCCGGACCAGCCGCTTGCCGAAGCCGACGTGCGCGATGCGGCGCGGCAGGTGGCGCGACCGATATTCTTTGCCACCGCGGTGATCATCACGACTTACCTGCCCCTGTTTGCCTTGCAGCGGATCGAGGCCAAGCTGTTCTATCCATTGGCCTACGCGGTCGGTTACGCCCAGTTCGGTGCGCTGGCATTCGCTCTGCTGGTCGTGCCTGGCCTCGCCTATCTCGCCTATCGCCGGCCGCGACGGCCATTTCACAATAAGGTGCTGCACCGCATCGAGCGGCGCTACCTCGTCACGCTGCAGGGTTCGCTGGGTCGTCCGCGGATTGTCTACGCCCTAAGCGCAACCGCGGCGATTGCGATCGGGATACTTGGCGCGACGGTGTGGCGGGAATTCCTGCCTGAACTCGACGAGGGCGCGCTCTGGCTGCATGCCGAGCTGCCGCCAGGAATTTCGCTACGGAAGGCGACCGACATGGTCGCCGACCTCAGGCGCATCGTGAACGGATTCCCCGAGGTGTCGTATGTGGTCAGCCATACCGGCCGCAACGACGATGGCACCGATCCGTGGACGCCCTCGCACATGGAAGCGGCGATCGGGTTGCACGACTATAATGCGTGGCCCGCCGGCGAGACCAAGCAGGAGCTGACCCGCCGCGTCAAGGCGCGACTCGACCAGGAGCCGGGCTTCGAGATCGCGGTCAGCCAGCCGATCATCGACAGCGTGCTCGACAAGGTGTTCGACCCGCACTCTTCGCTTGCGGTCAAGGTGTTCGGCGATGATTTCGGCGAGCTGCGGCGGATCGGCAGGGACATCATCGGTATCCTGAGCAATACGCCCGGCGTCAGCGACGCGGCGATCGATCAATACACACCGCTCCCGCAGATATCGATCCGGGTGAATCGGCAGGCCGTGGCGCGCTTCGGCATCAATGTCGGCGACGTCGCCAACCTGATCAGCACCGGAATCGGCGGCGCCGCGGTGAGTCAGGTGTTTATTGGCGAACGCCACTACGACGTTACGGTGCGCTTCTCGCCCGACGCGCGGAGCAGCCCGGAGGCGATCCGGAGCCTCGTGCTCACCTCCAGCGACGGCGCGCTGATACCGTTGTCGCAGGTCGCAGACATCGCATTCCAGACCGGCGAGAGCATGATCAATCGCGAGATGGACCACCGCTATTTGCTCGTAAAGTTCAATTACAACGACCGCGATCCGGTCGCGCTGGTCAAGGAGCTGAGCCGCGCCATCGCGCAAAAGGTCTCGTTCGACAAGGAAAAATATCGCATCGCGTGGGGCGGCCAGTTCGAAGGTGAGCAGCGCGCCGAAGCGCACTTCCGCCTGATCCTCGGCATGGTACTTGGTGCGATGATGGTGCTGCTCTACGCCGAATTTGGAGCATTGCGACAGGTGCTGCTGGTAATCGGTGTCGTGCCCTTGGCGACGCTTGGCGGACTGCTGGCGCTGCACCTCACGGGCACCACGCTGAACGTCGCCTCCGGCATCGGCTTCATTGCGTTATTCGGGGTCGCCGTCATGAACGGCGTTATCATGGTCGCGAATCTCAACCGCGTCCGCGAGCAGGGGTTGCCGCTTGCTGACGCGGTGCTGACGGGCGCGAGCGAGCGGCTGCGCCCAGTGTTGATGACGGCAGCGGTCGCGACCGCCGGCATGCTGCCGGCGGCGCTCGCCACCGGCGTCGGTAGCGACGTGCAGCGCAGCCTCGCGACCGTTGTCGCCGGCGGCCTGATCCCGGCGACGTTACTGACCCTCTTTATCATTCCGACGCTGTACTTCGTGATTGAGCGCCGCGCCGAGCGGCGCGCCGCTGTTTCGCGCGACGCCGCGATCAGCCAGAGCTGACGGATAGGGGGCGAGTGCATGATCACCAGCGGCTGCACGCACGGGACGCGACGTTGGAGCAGAGCCACGGTTGGCATTGCGCTTGCGCTGACCCTTGCCGGCTGCGCGGTCGGTCCGGACTTCGTGACACCGCCTCCGCCTGATGTATCCGGCTACACGCCGGAGCCGCTCGGACGCGCGACTGCTGCGGCCGACACGCGCTCCGGCGCCGCCCAACGGTTCGAGCCGGCGCGCGACCTGCCGGGCCAATGGTGGGCGCTGTTTCACTCGCGCGCGCTGAACGCGCTGGTCGACAAGGCGCTCGCCGCCAATCCTGATCTGCAAGGAGCGCAGGCGGCGCTTCGCGTCGCGCGGGAGAACGTTTACGCGCAACAGGGTGCGTTGCTGCCGGCGGTCGATGCCAATGTCAGCGGCATTCGGCAGCTGCCTGCGATCGGCACCCCGTCCGATGTCGGGTCCGACATGCCGGCCTTCAATCTCTTCACCACGCAGCTTAACATCTCTTACTCGCCCGACGTGTTCGGCGGCATTCGCCGCTCGATTGAGGCCCTCGCGGCACAGGCCGACTCGCAGCGCTTCGCGCTGGAAGCGACTTACTTGACGCTCACCTCCAATCTCGCCGGCGCGGCGGTCCAGGAAGCCTCGTTGCGTGGACAGATAGCGGCGACGCAGAGCATCATCAAGATCGAGCGCGACATACTCGACCTGTTGCGGCGTCAGCGCGGGCTTGGCGCCGTTGCCGACGCCGATGTGGTGGCACAGGAAGCGGCATTGGCGCAGGCGGAGCAGACGCTGCCGCCGCTGCGCAAGCAACTGGCGCAACAGCGCAACCTGCTCGCCGCGCTCACCGGCGGTTTTCCAAGCCAGCAGCTGCCGCAGCAATTCGTGCTCTCTGAGCTGCGGCTGCCGCGCGACTTGCCAGTCAGCCTGCCGTCGCAGTTGGTCGAGCAGCGGCCCGACATCCGCGCGGCAGAAGCCAATCTCCAGGCCGCCAGCGCGCAGATCGGCGTCGCCATCGCCAATCGGCTGCCGAACATCACATTGAACGCGGTCGCAGGCAGCACGGCGCTTGCCGTGGACCAGCTTTTCACACCGGGGACGGGGTTCTGGAGCGTCGCGGGCGCCGCCGCGCAGCCGATCTTTCACGGCGGCACGCTGCTGCATCGCGAGCTCGCCGCGAAGGCGGCCTACGACCAGGCGGCCGCGCAGTATCGCAGTACTGTGATCACGGCGTTCCAGAACGTCGCCGATTCGCTGCGCGCAATTCAAGCCGACGCAGTTGCCGTGCAAAAAGCAGCGGCATCCGAACGGGCAGCGGCCAAGAGCCTTGACATCACCCGGCATCGTCTTGAGCTCGGCGATATCAACTACGTCCTGCTGTTCAACGCACAACAGACTTATCAGCAGGCCTTGCTGAGCCTGGTCCAGGCGCGGGCGGCGCGCTATGCCGACACGGTCGCGCTGTTCCAGGCGCTCGGCGGCGGCTGGTGGAACCGCTCCGACGTAGAGCCGGAGCGACCGCTGACCATTTTGGACGTTCTGCAATAATGGCGAAGGGACGCGGCCTCTGCGCTGAGAGGTGACTTAACTGAATGTCGCCTTCTGGCACATGGCGTCAGTTACTGCGGTGCAGCGACATGTCCGGAGTTGGGGGTAGACCGGAAGTGACCGGCACATAGCCTTTGACCCAGAAGCAAACGCCGGTGCACGTAATAGCAATCGAAATCAGCCCGGCGGGCAAATCAGCGCAGCGCTTTTGATTTTGCGCGTCCAGCCCATTTTGCAAAAATATTTTCGTTCCCGTCTGACGCAAATCACTTCATATCGTCAGTCGTCCCGCCCCGAGAGAGGGGCGTATCATGATCGTCGCGTACGCGGGGCGGGATGCGGTGGACGCTGATAGCGCCAAAGACGAGGGCGCTTGAGGCGGACGGCGAAGTCGTGTGGTCCTGACGCCTCGACGCTGGCGTCAAGTTCTTGAGAAGCAAGCTTCGCAGGGATGACGGTGACAAGAAAGCCCGATCGCCGGGGAGATCACGAAGGAAACCGTTAAAACTGTTGCGTGCGGGAATGCCGGGTGTTTCGGCGTACTCGTGGTGACTAACGCGCGTGTTTACTACACTACACGCGCGGCTGCGGGTGCGCTGGCACCCGGCATTCCCCACGCCCTCCTTGGGCGGAAGGTTCTTGCACAACCCGGGCGCATCGCGCGGCGGGATCACGGATTTGTATCTGCATTTGTCCTGGTTCGTGCCGTGCACAGCTGAAAGGACAAACTCCCCGATCTCCGGGATACCGGATCCACGCATCGCCGCCTTCGTGCGGGCTACACGATGCGCAGCCGCGGCGCGGGGATCACGGGCATAAGTCGCGACCGTCGCGCGCGAATCATTGATCCTGCGACCGTCTTTCCTGTCTACTGAAGGCATCATGACGCTTCCCGCAACCGCACTGCCTGTCGAAGCGCCCCTGGCGTTTCTCGGTGTGTCGCATTCCCTGACCGGAAAGCTGTGGCGCGACCGGCTCGATGCCCGCGGCGCGGCGCGGGCGCTCGCGATCGCGCAGCGCTATCAATTGCCGGAGATGCTGGCGCGGGTGCTGGCGGGGCGCGATGTCGAGATTGACGAAGTCGAGGACTTTCTCGATCCAACCATCCGCAAATTGATGCCCGATCCCTACACCGTGACCCAGATGGAAGCCGCTGCGAAACGTATCGCGGACGCGGCCACGCGCGGCGAGAAAGTCGCGATCTTCGGCGACTACGATGTCGACGGCGCCACTTCCGCGGCGCTCTTGGCCTGGCATTTGCGCCATTGCGGGCTCGACCCGCTAATTCATATTCCCGACCGGATTTTCGAAGGCTACGGCCCCAATGTCGAAGCCATCCGCATGCTGGCGGAAAAGGGCGCCACCCTGCTGGTAACGGTGGATTGCGGCAGCACCAGCCTGGAGCCGCTTGCGGAGGCGCGGCGGCTCGGGATGTCGGTCGTCGTCATCGATCATCATCAATGCGGCGACGAATTGCCTTTAGTCGACGCGCTGGTCAATCCGAACCGGCTGGATGACCTCTCCGGCCTCGGCCATCTCGCCGCCGTCGGCCTCGTGCTGGTCACCCTGGTCGCGGTCAATCGCGAGCTGCGCGCGCGGGGATTCTGGACCGGCGAAATGCCGGAACCGGATCTCCTGGGCATGCTGCATCACGTCGCGCTCGGCACCGTCGCCGACGTCGCGCCGCTGATCGGGTTGAATAGAGCCTTCGTCGCCAAAGGCCTGATCGCGATGCGCCGGCGCGATCATGTCGGCCATACCGCGCTGATGGACGTGTCGCGGCTGAACGGCCCGCCCGAGGCCTGGCATCTCGGCTTCATGCTGGGGCCGCGCATCAACGCCGGCGGCCGGATCGGGCGTGCCGATCTCGGCGTACGGCTGCTCCTGGAACCCGACGTCTCCGAGGCGGCGCGGATCGCCGCCGAACTCGACCGGCTCAATACCGAACGCCGCGTCATCGAACAGTCGGCGGAAGCGCAGGCGGAAGCCGAGGCGCTGGCTTCGATCGGTCTTGAAGACAGAGGGTCGGTGATCGTCACGGCCTCGGAGGGCTGGCATCCCGGCGTGGTCGGGCTGGTCGCCTCGCGCCTGAAGGAAAAATTTTCGCGGCCCGCCTTTGCCATCGCGCTGGAACCGGGTGGCATCGGCACCGGTTCGGGCCGCTCGATCGGCGGCGTCGATCTCGGCAAGGCGGTGCGGCAGGCGGTGAAAGACGGCGTGCTGCTGAAGGGCGGCGGTCACGCCATGGCCGCGGGCGTGACGCTCCGCAAGGAGCGACTGGCGGATTTCCGCGCCTATATGGAGTGCGCGCTTGCCGCTGACGTGGCGGCCTCGCGCCATGTCAACGAACTCTTCATTGACGGCGCCGTCAGCGCGCGCGCGGTGACGCCGGAACTGGCCGCGACCCTCAACCGCGCCGGCCCCTTCGGGTCAGGCAATCCCGAGCCTGTGATCGCGCTGCCGTCGCATCAGCTGGTCTATGCCGATGAAGTGGGCCAGGCGCATCTGCGCGTGCGGTTCAAATCCGGCGACGGTGCCATCGTCAACGGCATCGCGTTTCGTTCGATCGGCCAGAAGCTCGGTAACGCGCTGATCCAGCATCGCGGCCAGCCGCTGCATGTCGCGGGATCGCTCGCGGTCGACCGCTGGCAGGGCACCGAGCGCGTGCAGTTGCGCGTGCTCGACGTCGCCGTGCCCGATCAGGGGCCGGCGGTGATACGGTGATTTCGTCATTCCGGGACGAGGCGAAGCCTCGAGCCCGGAATCAAGAGGTAGGTTTGCACGGGATTCCGCGACTTGCAATTACATCAACCGGCGCCTGTGCAGCTAGCCACCCTGCCTCAGCCTCGCCAATACCTTCAGCCCGCCGTAGCCGTCCGCCGGCAACAGGCCCATCTTGACTTGATAATCCTTGATCGCCTTCATGGTGTCGTTGCCGACGCGGCCGTCGGTGCCGCCGGTATCAAAACCGGCTTTTGTCAGCCGGACCTGCATTTCCTGCACCTCGGCCAAGGTCAGCGCGCGCTCCGAGCCCGGGAACGGCTGAATGAAGGGCGGGGCGCCCAGAATGCGGTCGCCGAGATGGCAGATCGCCAGCGCATAATTCATCGAAGGGTTATAGCTGCGCACCGCGTAGAAATTCGGCCCCAGCAGGAACGCCGGTCCGCCCGCGACCGGCACCCACATCTGCGCGGACGCGCTTGGTTGCGGGAACGGCTGGCCGTCGGCGCGCGCCACGCCGGCGCTGGCCCAGGCGGCGTAGGTGCGGCTGCCGCTGGAGGAGCCGCCGGGCGCGCGGACCTCATAGCCCCAGTGCTCGCCGCGGTGATACTTGCCGCGATTGACCAGATAGCGCGCGGTGGAACCCAGCGCGTCGTCGGGCTTGCCGAACGGCGACACCCGCCCGTCATGATCGTAGTCGATGCCGACATTGAGCCAGACTTCGGGCATCCACTGCGTGTGTCCCATCGCGCCGGCCCACGATCCCCGCATCTCCTCCGGCGTGGACCAGCCGCGATCGACGATTCTGAGCGCGTTGATCAGTTCGGTTTCCCAATAGGCGCGGCGGCGCGGCTCGTTCCAGGCGAGCGCTGCGAGCGACGGAAATACCGGGCGCATATGGTTCTGCTGAACCAGGGGATCGCCGAAGGCGGATTCGACGCCCCACAGCGCGAGCAGCGTGCCGCGCTCCACGCCGTAATCCTGTTCGATCCGTGCAAACAGCGCTTCGTTCCGCTTGAGCGCTTCCTTGCCGGCGATGATGCGCCAGTCCGAGACGCGGCGATTGATGTATTGCCAGATCTGCTCGTTGAATTCGGGCTGCTTCTGCATCTGCCTGAACACGGTCATGTCGGGCTCGATGCGTCCCATCACCCTGGTATAGGTCGCGTCCGAGATGCCCTTGGCCAGCGCCCGCGCGCGAAAGCCGTCGCGCCATTGATCGAAGCCGGGCGGCGCAGCGGCAAGCGCGGCGAGGGGGTGCGCGAGCAGAGCCCCGGCCGCGAACCCGGATCGCAGCAAGGCGCGGCGCGTCGGTGTGTGCAGAGAATCAGGCTGTTTCATCGGGGCAGTCTAGCTAGCAGCGCGGCGGGGGGCGTGGCAAAAGCCGTTTCGCCCCAGGAACTGGCCATCCTGCTGCAGCTCTGCGGCAATTTTGGACAATCCGCGCCGGAACGTGAGCTGGGCCGGTCGCCCCGGCGCGGCAAAAGACTGCCGTGGCAGCGTTCAGTCCTCGCCGTCTTCACCGGTGTTAGGGCGCATGACGTCCTGCGGCAGGGCGTGGGCGACGGCAGGCGAGGCAACGGCACCGATCTCGCGTCCCCGTCCGCGGATCAAACGCTCATAGGCCGAGATCAGCGTGGCGTAGGGATTGACCCAGAGCCAGCCGTCACGCGTGAACACCTGCACATCGAAATGCAAATGGCGGCTGGTGCCGTTGGGGTGGTCGAGGTAATTCGAGACCACGCCTATGGTCTCGGATTCCTGCACGCTGCGCCCGTTCAGTACGCCATCGGCATCCATCGCGGCCGGATTCATATGCATGTAGCGAAAGCGGATGTGTTCGTTGCGGGTATTGATCTGCAGCGTTGCCGCCTGCTGCTTCGGCGAGCGGATGACAACGCCGTCGCGGGCGGCGACGACCGGCTGTCGCCTGGGGTCGCAGTCGCCGGCCTCGGCGTCGCTGCGCGGCGGACACGGTGCCGGGCGGATATCCTGGCCCTGATGGCCAAAGCCGCTGGCGCATTGTCCGACGGAAAAACTGCGGGCCTCGCAAAAATTGTCTCGCCAGGGATAGCTGGTGTTTCCGCCAGCGAACTCGTCGATTGGCCTGTCGCCGGACCTGCGGTTTCGGAAGGATTGCGAGTGGATGAAAGCCGGAGTTCGTTCCAGCGGAAACCGGATCTGCGAATAGGCGGTGAGATCGGCATGACCAGCCTGCTTGCGATAGCCGCTGTTGACAATGATGTCGCCGCTCGGGCGATAGGTGAAATCGGGCGACTGTCTCGCCGGGCGCTCGGCCACCCCGGCGGCGATATCCATTCGCGGCCGCGAGGGCTGGCCGCCGGCGACGTGCAGCGCCTTGAGGAAACGCTCGGCGACGGGGTAGGCCTCGCGGCAGGCCAGCCGCCGCGCGCGGGGGGTGCTGTCGAGACACTGGATCGATACCACATAGGGAACGCCGAAGCGCGTGAAGGCGTAGCGCACATAACCTTCCCGGATGAAACGGCGCAGGTCGGGAAATTGCGCCACGAGTGCCTTGACCGGCTCACCCCTGCCGCCGAGGGGATCGCTGATGTTGTAGACCAGGAGCGAGCCGGTGATTTGAACCTCGACAGGTTTGGCAAAGGTTCGGTGCGGCATGCCGTCGCCGGTGCCGGGCTCAAGCGAAAATACGGCGTCGTAGCCGGCCGGGCCGGCATCGAACAGGTCGACGGGACGGAAGTCAGCCTGATAGCGTGACGGCGAGAGGCTAGCCGGCGCGCCGTTCGGCCCCGCGTCAAGAAATGCCGCCGTGTCGAACGGCAGCAGCACCGGCACCGGACTGCGCCCGATACCCGTGAAGATCGGCGAGGTCACCGCGTTCAGTTGCACCAGCGCCGGCATCGAGCGCGGGTCGAATGCGGGCAGCCGGTAGCGGCGGGGGAACGAAAACGCGGACGCCACGCCGGGCCGGGTGTTGATCTCGGACCGGAGCTGGTCGAGCGCGGCGCGCCATTCGACGCGGACGACCGAAATCGCCGCTGTGTTGAATTCGTCGGCGGTAAGGGCCGCGGTGCCGGCGATCAGCAAGGAGACGGATGCCAGCAGAGTAGCGACGAACCGGACAGCTTTATTACCCAATGCGTCGCCCCCCGGGCGCCAAAGCGTGCCCCGTAGTCTAATCCTTGGCGCGCTCGACGTAAGAGCCATCTTCGGTCATCACCACGATTCGCGTCCCGGTGCCGATATGCGGCGGCACGTTGGTGCGAACCCCGTTGGAAAGGATGGCGGGCTTGTAGGATGAGGAAGCGGTCTGGCCCTTGGTGACCGGCTCGGTCTCCACGACTTCCAGCGTCGCGCGCTGCGGCATCTGCAATGCCACCGGAAGGCTGCCGTGAAGCGAAAGCTTGACGGTCATGTTCTCCTGCAAATAGGGCGCGGACGAGCCGACGATATCCTTCGGTACCTGGACCTGATCGTAGGTGTCGGCGTTCATGAAGTGGAAGCCGTCGGCATCTTCGTAGAGATAATTGAAGTTGTGGTCCTCGATGGTCGCCTTTTCCACCTGGTCGGTGGTCTTGTAGCGCTCGGAGATCTTCACCCCGTCGCTGATGCGGCGCATTTCGATCTGGCTGACCGGAGTTCCCTTGCCGGGATGGATGTTCTCGGCGGTCAGAACCACGTAGAGCTTGCCGTCTTGCTCGATGACGTTGCCCTTGCGAATAGAACTGGCGATGACTTTCAAAGCTGTTTTTCCTGATCTTCTGGCCCGGGACCGATCAGGACATGGGCGTCCTTGAGGCCAGCGAAGCGGTTTCGGGGCGCAACATACTGATTTTGCCGCTGGATGCCAGCGTTTTGCGCCCCGCCGCGGGCGGCTGGCCGATGGCCGCAAATGACCAGCCTTTGCCGGTCAACCTCATTTAGGCTCAGGATATTTGACCGACTTGGGTGTTTTTCTCGGCGAAGTCGGGAGGCACGGAAAATGCCCCGGTCTTGAGGTCATAGACGCAGTGCCAGTCTTCGATCCATGGGGCCGTTTTGTCGTCTTCCCCCTGCATGTCAAACGACAGGCTGATCACGACATAGCGGCTGTCGGACCAATGCTGCCCCATCCAGGCATAATTTTCCTCCATTCCCTTGACCAGCGCCACAAATGCGTGATCGAGCCCATACGGGTTCTCGGGGTCCCGATGCATCCCCTTTGAAGTCGGCGTGGTGAAGAAATAATCCCAGGCCAGATCACCAAGGGGTTTTTTGGTCGCCGGTGAGAATTGATACCCGTTCCTGCGATACAAAAACAGCGTCTGAGAGCCGGATCCCAGTTTTTGCATTCGCACCAGCCACTGGCTGTCCGGGCTAAATCGGAATCCAGCCGCGTAACCCGTCTGATCATCGCCCTCCTCACCGGGATTCAATAGGAAAGCATGCCGATGATTTCTGTCGAAGGTCCAGAATTGGAAGACGAGACCTCCGTCCTCCTGCTCCTTGGCATACTGCTCCAGCCGCAGCGTCCGGTCGGGGGATTTGAAAACCTTGGCCTGCCGGTCCAGCTTGAAACCGGCAGCTGGGCCATCGGCATTGGCCGGCGCCACCGCTGCGAGGGCAAGCAACAGCGCCATCCATGCCTGCCGTAATCCGTGCTCAAACATTGCTTGATTCCTGGTTCACGGTTAGTCACCGAAGCGGCGCCGGAGGTTCGGATCACATGACGCAACCACGCAAATGGACCAGATGACGGAAAAACCCGCTGGCGAACCTGTCGTACCGTCGCCGTGGTGGACGCCTGAGCGGCACGCCGACGTCAGGCCATTTTTGGCGGCACGTGGCGCCATTACCCGGGCAGTGCGGGGATGGTTCGACGAACAGGGTTTTGTCGAGGTGGAAACCGGAATTTTGCAGGTTTCCCCGGGCAATGAGACCCACCTGCATGCGCCTCGCACGGAACTTAGCGGGGCCGATGGCGCCCGCGCGACGCGGTACCTGAGGACCTCGCCGGAATTCGCCTGCAAGAAACTTCTGGCGGCGGGCGAAGCCATGATCTTCGAATTTGCGCGGGTGTTTCGCGACCGCGAGCGCGGCGATCTGCATCTGCCCGAGTTCACCATGCTGGAATGGTACCGCGCCAATGCAAGCTACGACGCCGTGATGGCCGACAGCATCGTCATCGTCGCCCACGCCGCGCAGGCAACCGGCGTCGGCCGATTTTCCTTTCGCGGCAGGATTGCTGATCCTTTTGCCGAACCGGAACTGTTGACCGTGGCGGCGGCGTTCGAGCGCTTTGCCGGGATCGATCTGCCCGGCACCATCGCGGACGGCCAAGGCGACCGCGATGCGCTGGCGGCGGCCGCAGGGTCGCGGGTGCGGATCAGCGATGACGACACTTGGTCGGACATCTTCAGCAAGGTCATGGTCGAGCATGTCGAACCGAATCTGGGGCAGGGGCGTTTGACGGTATTGTTCGAATACCCGGTAGTCGAAGCGGCGCTGGCGCGCGCAAAACCGTCCGACCCGCGCGTCGCCGAGCGTTTTGAAGTTTATGCCTGCGGCATCGAGCTAGCGAACGGATTTGGCGAATTGACCGACGCGGATGAACAGCGCCACCGCTTTGCGCTGGCCATGGATGAAAAGCACCGCCGCTATGGCGAGCGCTATCCGATTGACGAGGATTTTCTCGACGCAGTCGCCGTGATGCCCGAAGCAAGCGGGGTTGCGCTCGGCTTTGACCGGCTGGTTATGCTGGCGAGCGGCGCGCTGCGGATCGATCAGGTGGTGTGGACGCCCCCTGCAGGTGACACATGAGCAAGATCAGTTCTCAGCCAGCGACCACGTTGTGCGAGCCCGCCGAGCTGGTCGCTCGCGGCCTTGCGCCGGCGGCAGCACTTTCCGATCTGGAAAAGGTCGCGGCGCGCTATGCAATCGCGGTGACATCGGACATTGCCGCGCTGATCGACCCCGGCGATCCCGACGACCCGATTGCGCGGCAGTTCATTCCAGGCGCCGAGGAATTGGTGGCCGGGCCAGGCGAGAATGCCGATCCGATCGGCGATCACGTGCATTCGCCGGTTGCCGGCATCGTGCATCGCTATCCCGACCGGGTGTTGTTCAAGCTGGTTCATGTCTGCGCGGTGTATTGCCGTTTCTGTTTTCGCCGCGAAATGGTCGGGCCCGGCAAGGCGACCGCGCTCTCGCAGGCCGCGTATGACGCAGCGATCGACTATATCCGCGCCCATCCGGAGGTCTGGGAAGTGATCCTGACCGGCGGCGATCCCCTGATGCTGTCGCCGCGGCGGCTCACCGAGGTCATGGCGGATCTTGCCGGCATCGGTCATGTCAGGATCATCCGGATACATACCCGCGCGCCCGTCGCCGACCCCGCCCGCATCGGCGGCGAGATGATCGCAGCACTCCGGGTCAAGGGCGCGACGACCTGGGTTGCGTTGCACGCCAATCATGCCCGGGAATTGACCGGCAAGGCCCGCGCCGCCTGCGCCGCTATCGTCGACGCCGGCATTCCCATGGTCAGCCAGTCGGTGCTGCTGCGCGGCGTCAATGACAATGCCGCGGCGCTGGAGGCGCTGATGCGTGCCTTCGTCGAATGCCGCATAAAGCCCTATTACCTGCATCACGGCGATCTCGCGCCCGGAACGGCGCATCTGCGCACGAGCCTGGAACAGGGGCAGCAACTGATGCGCAGCCTGCGGGGGCGGGTCTCCGGACTATGCCAGCCGGATTATGTGCTTGATATTCCCGGCGGTCACGGCAAGTCGCCGGTCGGCCCGAATTATCTGTCGCGCGCCGATTCTCCTTCGCAGGAAGATTCTTTTCCCCGGGAGCGTGAACCGGGGGGGGAAACGCGCTATCGTGTTGCAGACTATTGCGGCGACGTTCATCTCTATCCGCCGAAGCCATGATTGAGCGATGACAGACGCAGGAGAGGCAGCGCCGGAGCCGCCGGAG
The DNA here is from genome assembly GCA_963801875.1 of uncultured Alphaproteobacteria bacterium. Lineage (GTDB taxonomy): Bacteria > Pseudomonadota > Alphaproteobacteria > Rhizobiales > Xanthobacteraceae > Bradyrhizobium. The sequence goes on from CAWDGT010000003.1 coordinate 493,250, forward strand.
GACCAGGGCAATCGCAACGTCGAGAATGCGGTGATGCTTGGTTTTTTTGTCGTGCTGGTGGCGGCGGGAGTCTGGTTGCTTGGCACCATGGCCGATATACGAAAGGTCCAGGACTGCGCCGCCCAGGGGCGCCGCAATTGCGCAGCGATCGAGATCCCCGAGCGGGCGCGATAGGCTCGGGTTCTCTGAGATGATGGGAGAGGCAAGATGCGAAAGATGTTCACGGCAAGATCGATCGCGACCGAATTGATCGCGACCATGGCGCTACTTGTCCTGATTGCCGCGCTGCCTGCGATGGCGCAGACCGGAGGCGGCGCCGGATCGGGCGCGGCAAGTCAGTCGCAACCCGGCCGCGAAGCTCCGGTCGGCCACCGCCAGCCGCGCGCCGATCAGGTGCCGCCGGAGAAGAACCTGAGCAATCCGAACGATCCGCTGAGCAAGGAAAACGCCGCCCTCGACCGCAAGATCAGGAGCATTTGCCGCGGCTGCTGAGCTTCAAGGATCAGCCCTTGCGCGCGGCGAGCGCCACGCCGATCAGGGAAGCGCCGCCGAACAGCAGATTGATGCCGACCAAAAGGCCGATCGCCCATTCCGCCGAACCCGGAAGCCCGGTGATGATCATGGCGGCAATCAGAATGTCCAAGACGCCGGAGAACAGCATCCAGCTCCAGCGCTCGGACAATTCGCGGCGATGCTCCAGCGCATACATGATGGTGGCGACACCTTCAGCCAGGAAATAGGCGCCAATCACGATCGTGAGGGTGAGTACGCCCTGTGCCGGCCTCGTCAGCAGAATGATGCCCGCGCCGACGGCGAGGATGGCCGAGATCAGCGACCACCAGAAACCCGGCATTTGCCGGGCCCACAACGTCATCGCCAGCCCTGCGGCGCCACTAATTAGAAACATCCAGCCCAGGAAAATCGTGAAGGCGAGGCTTGCTATCAGCGGCGCGATCATCGCCGCGAGCCCCAGAACAGCGAGCACGATGCCCTCGATCAAGAAGGCCTTCCAATGCTCGCGTACCGCAGCGCTCATTTCGGATTGCAGCTTGGCGACGTCCTGGGGAAGGGTCATTGTAAAACTCCCGGTGCTGGCAAGGTTGAATGACGCCCTGATTGACGCTCGCAATATAGCTTGCGCCGGCGCTGCGGGGTCAAATTTGTTCGCGCTGCGAAACAGTGCCGCCCTAACCGCGACCCGGCGCTGACGAAAAGCCGGAGGCGTTGCCGCGGATCCGATTGCGACCCAGAACATAAACCGCCGTGGTCACCACCAGCAGCGCGCTGCCGATCAGGATTGAGGTAAGGCCGATCGGAACGAGCACCAGCGCCATGTTGCGTTCGGGATTGACCAGCCAGTGGTGGACCGATGTCAGCACGAAGATCAGGCCGATAAATCCGGCGCCGCCGCCAACCACCAGCAGCGCCCACATCCGCCGCAACTGGCTCAGCCGGTCGCGGCCGATTTCAGTGCGGGGTGCGTGGTGGCGGCCAACCCGCCGCACCAGGCGTGCGGCAAATGCGATGGCGCTGAACCCGATCAGCACGCTCCCCGCTCCCAGCATCAACCTGGTGGACCCATCGATGTCGGGGTTCTGCTGTAGCGCCAACAGCGGGAAATCAAAGCCCGCGTGCAGCGCCATGGGCCCCAACAGGATCAGAATGCGGCTTGAGATCCGCGCGCGGTCGCGGTGATACCGGTGGGCGCCGAGCGCGTTGCCGGACCGCGCGATCGCAAGGTAGGCGCCGGCGATGATGCCGAGCGCGCCGTGGAACGGCACCGTCAGAACGCTGCGCAACGCCGCCAGCGAACGCCACATCTCCGAATGCTGTACGAGATAGGCCAGGTTTTCATAAGCGGCAAAACCGAGCCCCGCCGCCGCGCCGTAGATCACCGTGTCCATCGGGTCTGCAAAAGGCCGGCGCCGGGCTGAAACGGCGACGATCACCAGAATCTTGACGGTTTCCTCGGGAAGGGCGACCCCGAATACCGAATGCAGGACCTGCGCGACCCAGGGGTTCTCGGGGGCTGCGAGGATCGAGGCGAACGGCGCCCGCGCCACGCCCAGCAGCGAAATGCTGGCGGCGCCCAGGAAAAACGCGGACCAGACCTTGGCCGGCGGACCAGGACGCTCGCCGGCGGCTATCACCAGCCATAACATGAGCAGCGCAGGTGCCACCGCCGCGGTTCCGATGACGGTCGGAAGGGATGCGAGGAGGTTCATCAGGATGGCAAATATGCCATTTTTCTCCGTCAACCACAGCTCGAAACATGCCGGGCGAGAGCGCAAAGCCGCAGGCGGGCTATCTGCCGGCCCTGGGTTCCGCTGCGAAAGGTGATCGACATCCCCCTGCCAGATATTCTTCAGCCGCGCTTTCATGCAGCGCAGCTCGACGCCGATCGAATCCAAATATCTCCATCGACTTTCCAATGGAACCGGGCCACGAATGTCGGCGTTTTCGGTGAGCGATTAATCAGTCAAATCAATGAGTTTGGGAAGTCTCTCGATTGCGCGCAATCGCGGGCCATCTCCATCGGTGAATTCGGAAAGCAAGCCGGCACGGTGCGTCCGCGTGATAGGTTCTGTGATTGCCAGGCAGGGAGGCATATCGGGTGCATTCGTTCCGCGGAGCAGAGACACACGCAAGGTCGGTTCTGAAAGCCATCAGTTGGCGGACCCTGGGAACGCTCGACACGTTCGCGATCAGCTGGCTCATGACGGGCAGGATTGCGATCGCGGGTTCGATTGCCGCCCTCGAGATCGCAACCAAAATCCTTTGGTACTATCTTCACGAGCGCGTTTGGGCGGCCATCCATTGGGGCCGACGCCACCATTGATCGAAGGTCGTCCGTCGCCGCTCACGCGGCATAGAGCCAGCGGTTCACCACCTCACGAGCACTCGTAATTCGTTTCGACGGCCCGGCTCCGAGTCCGACTTTCCGCCAGCCCGACGCTAAGGCTCCGACCTGGTTTCAAGATTATTTGCGACCGCCAAGGCGCCACGCTCGTCGGTTTCAAGGGCAATCTTTTGAGCCAGCACGACGTCACCTGCCACAAGATTGCCATTGGGAACAAAGCACCAGCCCGCGCGCGTTTGGCCGGCATCGTCGACCTCATAGACGTTCGCAACGGTGCCATGACGGATGCGGTATCGTCTTCCGGTATCGCTGCCGGTCACATCGAAAAAACCGTACGCCTCGTATTGCGCCCATTGCTCGGGCGACAGCCATTCCGTCAGGAGCTTGCGTCCCCGGGCCTCGCGTTCACGCTGGGCCTCCTGAAACCAGTCGCGGAGAGCTTTCGCCCAGCGGCTGCAATGTTGACGAGCATCGCTGAGGAAAGCTTTCGCGCGACGCGGCTGCGCGAACATGGCCACCGCGGCTAGCCGCCGACAAGACGGGGAATAAACAGGGTTTCTTCCGCGGCCGGGTCGAACTTCCGGATGAGAGCGACCTCTCCGGGCGCGGTACGGACCGCCGCCGTAAAGCCCATGCCTGTGAGCTCTTTGAAGCGTCTCTCAGCCCTGGCAAGCGCCTTGGCTTCCTTGGCGTCGAAATTGTATCGGCTGTGGCCGCGCTGGTTCATCACGATTTGAGTTGCCATCGCTAATACTCCTGGCCGGGTACTCCGGCGAGACTTTAGCCTCAATGCGACGTTTGGAAAAAAGTTCCGAAGCGGCGGGCGGACCGTTTCTGAACCCGCGGTCGGTTTCAACGTTGCTCCCAAGGCAACCGGGAGAATGATTTTGAATGCGGCAACGGCACCGCGTCCATGCGGAAGCCGGACACGCCCTGCTGAATCCAGAAACCCATGATCTTGAGGATCTCGGCCTGCACGAGCGGGTTCGAGGTGTTGAGATCGGGCTGAAAATCATAGAAGCATGGAAGTACCAGGAATTGGCTTGCCTGTCGTGCGTCGAGGTGGATTTTTGCACCCCGGGAAACACCATGCCCTTGCCGGCACTGGCGGGCTAATCCAGCCGGCGCAACAGGCCCTTGAAATCGCCGACGCCGTCGCCGTTGGCATCCATATAGGTGCCGACGGAGAGACAATAGAAAACGCCGTTCTTGTACCAGAGGTCGTCGATCATTGGCGCGGCTTTGGGTGGGGTGTGGTCGCGGTTATCAATTTCTGCCGGCTCGCATAGTTCCCTGGTGGCCGCTTCGCAACCGGCTGGTTCGGTGAGCCCGTCGCACGCAGCCGATATCAATCGGGATATCCGTCTGAAACTTAGTCGCCCTCGGCGCACATACTTTCAATTGCCCGCATCCGCCGCACCTTTGTGAGAAATCATAGCTCGCCGGATTCTGGCATTTATTGACGCCTTTTGCCCTTATGCTAACTTCACGTGAGAATGGAGGGCTTAAACTTCGCGTTAGGCTGGAGGGCTCAAGATGCGTAGCTACTTGATCATTGCAGCATTCGCCACGGTCGGTCTGTTTGCATCCGAAGCTGTGGCCGGTAAGGTTCAGCCAGTTTCCCAAGAGACAGCGCAATCTCTTTGTAAAGAGGGCGGATACTCGGCGGGAACGACAACCTGCGGTTTCTGCCATGGAAGCCACTGTCACACAGTCGACTGCAACGAGAACGGCAAGTGCTACAACACAACCTATTCGCCTCCGCGCGCGGCCTCTGGTGGCGGGAAAACCGGCGTCAGTACTGGAACGGTGGCCTCCGGCCAAGCGGGAGTAAAGACGGGTAATAACCCGCCGCCGAAAGGCGTGGTCAGCATAAACCACCCCGTGATGGGAGCCGGAAACAATCAATCGAGCATGGGAGGCGGCAACAATCACCCGGTCATGGAAAGCGGTAATCACCAAGGGGGAGGCGGAAGCAGGCACTGAAGTAGCCAAAAGCGGACGGGATTTGCATCCACTGCTACGCCATTCAAGCGGCGATATAGGATTGCCTCACACTGCCGCCAATGGCGAAGATCCCAAACGGCAAGCACGAGGGCTGGCGCTCCCTAGCGGAATCGAACCGCTCTCTCCACCGTGAAAGGGTGGCGTCCTAACCGATAGACGAAGGGAGCGAAAGCGCCTGCCCCGCAGCGACCGACCCGGTCGCCGCATGGCCGTTTCGCATAGTCACGAAGTTCCGGCAAATCAACGCTTGGTGGCCGCGCTGGCGCCGTGCCGGGGCCGGACTTGTTGAAGGCTGCGGCCGGCGAACGTATAGTGGCGTTTGCGCAGCCGGGCAAGCCGCCGGAAAAAATCGGTTTTGGGTCGATTGACAGTGGTCTGGCGCCGCGGAAGATCGGCTGGCGTCAAGCCCGTCAGGTAGCAAAGCCAGGTTGCCCGCGCTAAAAGGCGGGATGCGGAACACCCTCCTTGCGCTCCTCATTGCGCTGCTGACAACCTCCTCGGCGCTGGCTGAGCCGCTAGGCGGTCAGACGCCGCGCAAGGTAGCTCCAGCCCCGGCGGCTGGCGCTGAGCGCGGTGCAAGCCATTGGATCTCGATATCATCGTTCCCGTCGTGATGAGTTGCGCGCTGTTGTGGTGGGTGAGCCGCGGCATGAACTGGACCGCGCGTCTTTTGGTGACGGCGATCACGCTTGCGGCGATCATTGGCATCGTGCTGTTCGAGCGGTCGGGGTTTTAGTCATCGGATTCGCAGCGTCGTCTCACGACATCGGCGGCGCGATGAATTGCTTGAATCCCGGCCGGCCGGCGAACTGGGCGAACCAGCGCTCAAGATGGGCGAGGGGTGGTTTGACGACGCCTTCGACTCCGAACCAGCGCCTTGCATAGGCGCCGAGCGCGATATCGGCCAGCGTGAAATCGTCGCCCTCGATAAAGCGCCGCGTCGCCAGCTGATTGTCGATGATGCGCCATTGCACCGCCTCGGCATCGGCATCCTTCTGGATCGCGGCCATGTCGCGCTGTTCGGCCGGGGTTCGCACCAGCGCCCAGAACACCGGACGATCCACCGGCTGCAGCGTCGAAAGCGTCCAGTCCAGCCAGCGGTCGACGCCGGCGCGCCGTTTCGGCGCCTCGGGATAGATCGGCGATCCCTTGCCATAAGCGAGGACCAAATAACGCATGATGGAATTGGATTCCCAGAGCACGAAATCACCGTCTCGCAAGGTCGGTACCCGTCCGTTGGGATTCATCGCGAGATAATCGGGATCGCGGTTTCTGCCGAACGCCATGCCGGCGTCGATGCGCTCGAAGGCGAGATCGAGTTCGCGCAGGCACCACAGTACTTTCTGAACATTGACCGAATTGGCCCGGCCCCAAATCGTGAGCTGACCCTGATTGTTGTCCGGCACGATTTTTACGCCTCCCGATGGTCCGCGGCTTTGCGGGTCATATCGGAAAAAGAGCAAGAAAGCGCGCGCCGTGTCCAGATTTCAACAGCGGCGCCTTGCGAAAAAAGGCTCCGCCAGCGTGCGGAGCCTGATTTCGCGCGAACTGCCGGCCGTCCGATGTCAGTGGCCGAACAGCAGCCACAGCAGAATAATCACCGGAATCGGCACGCCCAGCAGCCAGAGCAGAATTCCTCGTCCCACGTTCGTCTCCTTGAATTCCTAGATGAATTCAAGAACGCGAAAGCGGGGGTCATGTTCCAGCGAACGAAAGGAACTTCGTACCACTGGCGCCCAAAGGTCAGTCCTGGACCTGTTCGGGCGGTCTTTCGCGGGCTTCCATCAGCTCGGCATAGCGGCTGTACTCGCCGGCCATTTCCAGGAGCCGCTCGCGCACCTCGGCATCCGTGACCTGGCGGGCCAGGCGATTGGCCTGGTCGGCCTGGAATTTGTAGTGCTGGGCCTGACTCATCTGGCGCCTCGAATCCTAAGTCGAATCTGAGGGCAAAAGGTTCACCGACCGTGAAGATTTAGGATGCGGCTCCCCGCCAATGTCTTACCAGTGGCCGGTGTTCGGCATCGAGGTCCACGGCTCCGCCGGCGGCTTCGGATCGCCCTTCTGCAGCAGCTCGATCGAGTGCAGATCGGGCGAGCGGACGAACGCCATGTTGCCGTCCCGCGGCGGACGGTTGATGGTGACGCCCATCTTCATCAGTCGGTCGCAGGTCGCGTAGATGTCGTCGACCTCGTAGGCGAGGTGGCCAAAATAGCGGTCCTCGCCGTATTTCTCTTCGTCCCAGTTATAGGTGAGCTCGACCAGCGGCGCGCCGCGGTTCTTGGGGGCCGCCTTGAACAGGCCTTCGTCCTCGGGCGCGCACAGAAACACCAGCGTGAACTTGCCCTTGTCGTTGTCAACGCGGCGGACTTCCTTCAATCCCAGCGCATCGCGGTAGAATTTCAGCGCGGCATCGAGATTGCGCACGCGCAGCATGGTGTGGAGATAACGCATGTTTCCTGGCTCCCTTGGGTATCGAAGAGATTGGTTCCGGTTTCGGAAGGTTCAATAGCAGCAAATGGCAGGCGGGGGCAGGGTCAAACCCTCAATCGGGCAGGTAGCGGAAGCGCTCTCCGGGGCCACGAGAAGCGTGTCGTGATCCGTCCCAGCGACAGAGCCGGTCGGCCACCGCGTTTGCGTGAGGCCCGGATTTTTCGCTCCGCTTTGGCAGAACCGGGTTTGTGTGTTCCGTGTTCCCAAATATGGAACGCGCGAAGCCGGTGCGCTCTGCGCAATCACAAAATCGGAATGATCCCGAAAAATATCGGAACGATCAGCCATCGCTGATGTTCTGGCCCATATCTTTGTTCTGGAGAAGAGCCATGTCGAAAATCGGTATCCTGGGCGCATCCGCGCTGTCTCTCACCTTGGCAATTGCAGCGCCTGCGCTCGCCGCCGAGCACGGCGGCATGCGTGGCGGCGGCGGGGGAGCGCCAGTCAGCGCTGGAGCCAGCGTGAATGGTGGTAGCGCGTTCCGTGGCGCTCAAGCGAGCATCGGCGCCGGTCGGGCCGGACCGGCCTTCAGCAATGGTCCAACGGTCAGAAGCGGCAACTTCGTGGGCCGCAGTGGCCAGCTCACGCAAGGCGGCGTTCGCGTCGATCGCGATCACGATCGGCGCTTTGGCCGAGGCTTCGGCTTCGCCGCCGGCTTGGCGGCCGGTAGCGCCTTGGGTTACGGCTACTACGATCCCTATTACTATGACGACTATGCCTACGACGATTACTACGATCCAGGCTACGTGGTCTCGAGCGCGGTGGATCCGGCCTATTGTGCGCAGCGCTACCGGTCCTACGACCCTGCGTCCGGAACCTATCTTGGCTACGACGGCCTGCGACATCCCTGCGGCCAGTAAATCGCGCCACAACGGAACCAAAAGAGCGGCTCCCACGAGCCGCTCTTTTCTTTTTTATGCGCCTCGTCTTCAACGCCCGGCGATCACGCCCGACATCATTGATCGGTTATCAAGACACTGAGGCCGCAAAGGAAAATCCGGTTCCGTTGCAACCAATAAAAGCCGTCTGCGTTATTACTTGCGTATGCAATGGAGGAGATGCGCATGAAGAAAACGTTAGCTGTCTTGGCGACGGTTGCCGCGGTTGGAGCGATGGCGGTAACCGCGCCGGCGCCGGCTGAAGCGCGGGGCATCGGCCCCGGCCTGGCCTTCGGCTTGGGCTGCGGGCGCACTCGCCGCCGGAGCCGTCGCCAGCGCGTACGGCCCCTATTATTACGGGCCGGGCTATGGCTATTACGGATATTATGGCCCCCGCTACTACGGGCCGGCCTATTACGGGCCATACGCCTACTATGGCGGACCGTATTATCGGCACCGCCACTGGCACCATCACTACTGGTAGCCGATAACCCGAAAGCCCGGCGCATCGTTGCCGGGCTTTTCCTTGGTCGCTCAATGATCGCTCAAGGACCGGAACGGCGGGCGCTCCGGGCGTCGCGCATTACGCAGCGTCGTCACGAAAAACTCGTCGCGCTCGCGTTCGAATTTTTGCTGGGTGGCTTTGAAGTTTGCGACCCGGATTGCGATTTCTTCCCGCTCCAGAGCGGCGCCGTCCCGCGGTTCGGTCATGCCCATCCCTTTTGATTCTGTCCTGCGACTATTGGCGGCAGCGATTGAGGCGCGAATTGGGAGCAGACGTTGCAGGATTGTGATGCACACAGAGATCAGAGAAAATCGAAAAAACACCGGCATTCCCTGTGGATAAGGTCGCCGCGAGATCAAAGGGCACGACGAGAGCAGCGGCGAGGCCAGGGAGCCGATCGTAAGGGCGGCCTGAAGACGGCGCCTGCCGCCGGCGTCTGCGATAATCCTGACGCATAGAGGTCGCAATCCGAGCGGCCGTGCTATATTCGGCATGGCCAAACCCTCGGACAGGTCCCATGATCGCATCAGATCTTCGCAGCGGCGTGGAAAAGCTTGGCGACATGATCGCGGAAGCGTCCAACATCGTTCCCTTTACCGGCGCGGGCATTTCAACCGAATCCGGAATTCCCGATTTCCGCTCGCCGGGGGGATTGTGGACCCGCAACCGCCCGATCCCTTTCGACGAATTTGTCGCCAGCCCCGAAGCAAGGGCCGAGGCGTGGCGACGGCGTTTTGCGATGGAGGCGACCTTCGCGGCGGCGCGACCGGGACGCGGGCATCGCGCGCTCGCCTCGCTCTACAAGGCTGGCAAGATTCCCGCGATCGTCACCCAAAACATCGACAATTTGCATCAGGTATCGGGATTTGCTGCGGAACACGTCGTCGAGCTTCACGGCAATACCACTTACGCGCGCTGCATCGGCTGCGGCCGGGCTTACGACCTGGGGTGGGTCAAGCGGAGCTTCGAAACCATTGGTGGCGCGCCGGACTGCACGGTCTGCGACGAGCCGGTCAAGACCGCCACCATTTCGTTCGGGCAGGCGATGCCGGAAGACGCGATGCGCCGCGCCACCGAACTTGCCCAGCACTGCGACCTGTTTGTTGCGATCGGATCCTCGCTGGTGGTCTGGCCGGCCGCCGGTTTCCCGCTGATGGCCAAGAATTGCGGCGCCAGGCTGGTGATCATCAACAACGAGCCCACCGATCAGGACGACATCGCCGATCTCGTCATCAGGTACGACATCGGGGAGGCGCTGAGGCCATTCGTGGGCAACTGACGCCCGTTTGATTCGCGGCTGTGCAAGGCTGTTCATAGTTTACGGCAAATTTGTTTTTTAGCTATGCGCCGCAAGCGGGAGTGTTATCTTTTGATTCGAGAGATTCGCGTGGCGTCTTCATGGATCATCATGGATGGGCGCGGGTTCCCGGTGCCGTCGCTTCAGATGACGGGCCGCAGATGATTTGTGGGGTCCGGGGTCATGGGGTCGGACGGATTTGAGTCCAAGAAGCTCGGGGGGCCGCCAGGCGGGACCGTACCGAGCACGGTTGGTCCTGCGGAATTTTCGGGCGGCGCCGAGCGCGATCCGGCGATCGATGCGCTTTCGGGCCTGGGCGATAGCGCCGCCAACCTCGTCGAAATCTCGGGCGTGATCAAATGGTTCGATGCATCAAAGGGCTACGGCTTCATCGTTCCCGACAATGGCTGGCCGGATGTGCTTTTGCACGTCACCGTGCTTAGGCGCGACGGCTATCAAACCGCCTACGAAGGTGCCCGGCTGGTGTGCGAATGTGTGCAGCGCGCCAAGGGCTACCAGGCCTTCCGCATCCTCTCGATGGACGAATCCACCGCGATCCACCCGGCGCAGATGCTGCCGGCGCGGACCCATGTCAGCGTCACGCCGACCAGCGGTCTGGAGCGGGCGCAGGTCAAATGGTTCAATCGCCTGCGCGGTTTCGGTTTCCTGACCTGTGGCGAGGGGACGCCGGATATCTTCGTGCACATGGAAACCCTGCGCCGCTTCGGGATGACCGAGCTGCGCCCTGGCCAGTACGTGCTGGTGCGGTACGGGCCCGGCTCCAAGGGCATGATGGCCGCCGAAATCCAGCCGGAAAACGGATCGCCCGGACTGTCGTCGCACTGATCGGACGCGAACCTCCGCGCCCGCGGGCGTAAACCACGACCAAATGCCGAAAACGGCATCGCAGGGCGGTGCCGCCGGTCTGGTATTTGCCACGATCATCGGGCTAGGGTCGCCCCGGCAAGAATCCGTCCCAGCCGGGGTAAGCATCCTCCATGAATTGCAATCGAGTTACTGATCCGCGTCGCTTGCGCGGGCGGCTGTGTCTATTCATCGCGATCGTGGCCGCGCTTTGCATATTCGCGGGCGCCGGCGCGCGGGCGGCGAGCGTTGAGCCGCTCGAGATCGTCACCAGGTCAGGCGTGCAGGTGTTCTCGGTCGAAATGGCAACCACCGAAGAAGAGAAGACCACCGGCCTGATGTACCGCAAGGAATTGCCGGACGGGAAGGGCATGCTGTTCGATTTCTCGCCATCCCAGGAGGTGTCGATGTGGATGAAGAACACCTACATCTCGCTCGACATGATCTTCATCCGGGCCGACGGCCGGATCCTGCGCATTGCTGAAAACACCGAGCCGCTGTCGACCAGGATCATTTCGTCGGGGGGGCCGGCGAAGGGGGTGCTGGAGGTGATCGCGGGGACCGCATTAAAATACGGCATCCAGCCCGGAGACCGCGTCGGGCATCCGCTCTTCAATGGCCGCTGAAAACGGGCCACCGGCCGCCTTGCTGGTCGGGCTCCGAGCGTGTATCGACATCGTTTCCCAGATAATCGGGGTATAGCGCAGCCTGGTAGCGCGGCAGTTTTGGGTACTGCAGGTCGTTGGTTCGAATCCAGCTGCCCCGACCAATAAAATCAAGAACTTAGCTGGCTTTTTTCGCTGTCAATCTTCCCAGAAATCGCCATTGGGAAGGCTCGAGAAATTTTTTAGGCAGGAGGAAAAATGGCCAAGTACAATCTGAAGCGGATCGATCTCTACGTTCCGCAGTACAGCACCGACGCGACCATCATGGTCGACGAAAAGCATAGCTCCGGTCAGCCGCACCTCGTGGTCGAGTATGACAAGGTCCCTCCTCATGGCCGCGAGCGAGTTGCGGCCGCAATTCCGGCGGATTGGACAGACCAGGATCTTGCAGAATAGATCTTTCTTCCATTGCAGTCTCGGGCGGATCGAAATTGGCCAGCGTGGGAGATTCCGGCGGCCGATCACGCCGCATTTTCGCTCTTTCGATTTTGGAAGGGTGAGAAGCCGCCAACAATCTGTATTTATGCGACCGACCGCCTCTCTCACGACTCCAGGGAGGCCGCTGGTGAGTCCGGCGTTTGCGGGCTGTCATATGCCGGCGGATCGACGCCACCGCATGGGCGCCGACGCCGATTCAACCAGAGGGCCCGAAATCGCTTCAGCCCCGCTGATGCCGATCCCCCGGCGGCACCACTGGCGGCGGCGGATCAACCTTGGCAAAAGTCGCGGTGTTGAAGCTGACCACCGCAGCGCTGCTAGTGCTCGCCGTTACGGCCAACTTCAGCACCTGAGTGGGAGCCGTTGAGTATTCCAAGTGCGCTCCGGAGCGCGCGGCGTTCGAAGCGGCATGGCGAGAGTATTTGCCGAAGCGCAGCGATGATGACTTCGAGGAATGGCGTCAGGACGCGGCGTGGCACGCTGCAAAATACGCGCGGTGGGATCGCAGGGACAGTCCGATCGGTGGCCTACTTTGAATTCAGAATTGAGACCGCGCTCGCGGTGCTTCGAAAATGCCCTGATCCGGCAGCGTTCCTGACCAATCCTTTGCAGTCCGAGTTCTAGATTTCTTCAGGTGAGGTGCTAGATTTTAGTTTTCGGGGCGACAACCAAAAGGAAGGGCCATGCGCGCATTGTACGAAGCAATAATAGCCGTAATGGTTTTGACGGTAGCCGCTTCAGGCCAAGCGCTTGCCGGCGGCAAAGGTGGCGGTGGCGGTGGCCAGGTCTCGGGCGACGGTCCGAAGGGCGATATCAGCCTTAACTATGGAAAAATTGAACATACCTATACGCCGCAAAAGGCGGACGGCTCGCTGAGCGCGAAGAAAACGGGAAAAGTTCACTTTAATGAGTTCACGATCAAAAAGACCTCCGACAAGGCTTCCCCCTGAATCGCAGCAAGAAATAACGCTGGGTGAAATGCGCGCGATGGATATTCGCGGCCTACTCGTCTATTCGCGCGAAAGCATATGATCGCTCCTCAGAATGACGAGCGCTATTGGCGGGCGACCAACCGGAGGAATCAATGGGTCGAACCATTTTCTTGATTGCGGCCATCGTTGCCGCCGAGTTTTCCGCAACGATAACCTTGGCGGCACCTAGGACCCCAGCGCAATCAGCAGCGGGCAGCCCAACTTGTACAGACGTAAGCCATCAGTGTTATGACGCGGTTAGCAAACAAATGCGCACCTGCATGACCAGAACCTGTACATATCCGGACGGCCACACGACCACGGGCGGATTGGTAGCACGTCAGGGACCAACAACCACAGTACGTGGCGCTGGCCCCAATCCACCCTCCAATGCTGGAACGGACAAGGGACCCACAGGAACACATCCGATTATCGGCGTAAGTTCTCCAGCTACTGCGGGGGTCCATGAAGGCCCATCGGACGGGAAAAACAGCGGCGGTAGGCACTAGCTGGCGGTTAGACGGGGGGTCTCTTGGGAAGCACCATTAAGAACGGGAGAGGGGAATCCCACATGCTCAGCCTCAGTTTTTTGAACAACTTCCATTTATCGATCGATCCGGCCGCATTGTCAGCATTCATCGCCGCAATGATGATCGTCCGTCGCATTTTCAGCGCGAGACGCCGTTAAACGGGCGAAAGCCTTCCTACGAGGCCGCGTTCTCATATTGGTCGACTATCTCAGGCGAATTCAGCCAAGATTCCGGCGATAAGGATTTTTGGTTGGTCTATCGTGTTACAATCGGTGAGCAACAGGTTGGCAGGCACCCTTCGGCCTTCGGCGGTTCGGTTAAAGCGGCATTCTCGATGCAGAATTCCCTCATGCGCACTGTCTGGCTCCTGACCGCGTTGATCGTCGCAGGCGGCACGACCCACGCGGTCGCCACGCCGTTAAGTCCATTTCGCTATGAAGCACAGGCGCAACGGCATTGCCCTGCAGACACGGTGGTCTGGCTCGATTTTCGGAAAGGGATGTATTACTTCAAGCGGCAAAGTCGCTACGGGCAAGGCAATACCGGGAGCTTCGTGTGTCGGGAGGAAGCCCGCAGCAACGGCTACCGCCGCTCGCTGCTTGGACTTCGGTAGGCCGGGTCAAACAAGCCACTCATCCGCGTTGGCATTCAAGCCACCTCGATCCGGGCTTGAGTGGATCAACAGCTCCCGGGTGCAGATCGCGCAGCATGCATTTGGGAATTTTTCTGGGGATAATAGTGATGAAATCTGTCGCCCTGTTGGTCGCCTGCGTGTTGTGCGGACCGGCGATCGCTCAGACCAGCGATTGTCAGTCGATTAAAAAAGCCAGCGAGCGCCTCGCTTGTTACGACAAGGCCGCGCCGCCAATCAGCCGTAGCAAACCCGCCGCAGCACCAGCGCCTTCGGCGCCGCCTGCCGACCCGCTCGCCGCGGAAAATGCCCGTTTGGACGCCAAGATCAATAATATCTGCCGGGGCTGCTAACGCGCACGGTGTCTGGACACCCTGCCGTGGGCCGCGAAGTATTTGATGCAGGTCGAGGCGGTTGGAGCATCAAAGGGTTAAAGGAAAAACTCGTTCTCTCGTGACAGGGAGGATCAAATGACAGGCCTTCTGGAGTTTAATGCGCGTGCTGCGCTATGCCGTCAGCTCGCCGAGGTCGAGCCGGACAGCAAGAATCTCTGGCTTGCGGAAGCGGAGAGGTGGTCACGTCAAAAACCGGGCGTCGCGCTCGATGCGCCTGGCGCCGAGCCAGCCGGGACATGGTGCTGGGAAGTCATGCCGAAACGCAAACACCGTGCCGTCAATGCGGCAGAAGTGCAATTCGCGTTGCGGGGCGTCGCCAAACCGGCGAACAGGGATACGTTCGAAGAGCTTTTGATCAGGACACTGCAGTAGTCGCGACTTAAGCAGTCGCGCTTGTCTGGCGCCGCAGGATGCCCGCGCACCAGGCCGCTCGACCCCGATTCACGGGCTGCGCTCCTGGCGGCTTTTGACACATGGCTTCAGCTATCGCGGCGCGGCCACTGTTGCGGACAACATCGAACTGGTGCGCTTGTTCGCCTCGGGCGTCGATGCGTCCGGTACAAAGGGCGTAACCGGTCCCGGATCGGTCAGCTCCGGTATCGCTTTTGTCTCCACTGGCCTGAGCGGGCTGTCGTCGTCGATAAACTTGTCGAGCATGCCCTGGATCGATGCCTTGGCCTCGTCCGGACCGGTATCGCGCATGTCGTTATGCTGGAAGCCGGTTTGTATGACCTCGATGCCAGACTTCTCGCGGACCGCCTCAGGTGGAATGACGCCGGGATCGGTCTTGAATACGGGATCCTTCGAGCGGAACGACAGGATCTTGAACCTGCCGTCGGTGATAAACGGCACGCGCAGATTGTCGAGCGTCACGACTTTCTTGGTCAGTTCGGGATGCAACTTGGCGAAGTACATCGAGATGTCGGCGCCGGCGGAATGTCCCACCACGGTCAGATGGTCATAATCCGCGTTCGGCTGCACCTTCTTCATCTCCTCGGTCGCAAACATGATGTTGGCAACGCCGCGCAGGTATTGCGGCTGGCGGCCGACATAGAGCTCGCCGACTTTCGTCACCATCGGTGGGTCGGTCGGCAGATCATGCTGGATGCTGATTGCGATATAGCCGCGGGCGGCGAACAGGTTGGCGAGAAAGGAATACTCGGTGAATTTGACGGTGTTGCCATGGTTGAGGATCGCCACCGGCAGCGTGATCATGCCGGCATTGGCCTGCAGCTCCTTGTCGCGCCGCACGGCGATATCCACCGCGACCGGGCGGTTGCTGCGCGCCGGATCGTTGAACGTCAGCGTCTCGTGACGGATCGCCCATTTGCTCACGGTAAAGTACCCAACCGTGATCAGCGCGGTAAGCGAGAGCAGAATGGCAATTCCACGTTTCATGTTCGCCCCCGAGGCACGCCGAAACACGATAGCCCGGCACCTCCTAATATAGGTCACATCGATGTGACCGAAACACCAAATGTAGTGAATTGACCGTCTAATTTATTGTGCGACGCACACTCCGGGCCACGCAGGTTGCATCAGTAGGTCATTACCGGCATTGGCGACGGTATATAACGCTGCAATATCAAGTACGCGTGCGTGCAATTGTTCCGGCAGTGATTTGCATGATCACACCAACGACCCATCCCAGCATTATTATGATGGTCCAGAACCTATGCGGATCTTCACGAAGCACAATCACGCCGACCGACACAAAGGCCGACAACGTAGCGAGAAATGTGCCGACGGCGCTGAGAAATTCTGCAGTATCGATCCTTCCGGAACCGCTTTTTGACGACTCAGCACTTGCCTCGTGAAAAGCCAGAGGCGGAGTATCAATTCCCAGGTAGAACCCTACTGCGCCACCGATCATCATGACCACCAAAAAACCCTGAGAAGTGAGCGCCGCGATGCTGGACCCCACATAGGAGCCAACAAACAACCCGCTTGACGCTCCCGCCATCGCAAGCCCGATGCGTTCCAGGACGTGGGCAAATCTTCGTACGCGCAATTGCATCGTCGTAACCCCAGAGCGCGGAGGGATCAGGCTAGAACAACTTTCTGCCCTGCGGAAGACATTACCGAAACTCCCGATCTATGACGGCGCTGACCGGCGCGCGGCTATGGCCCCTCCTTCGTCGTGGGCCTCGAACAGAATGACGCCCAAACTGTTCCTGCTTGGCCCGATCGGGAATCTCGGGAAGCTTGGTCAGGCAGTCTACGCAGTAAAGCCGGACTTCGGATGGCAGATATTGACCTGCGTCAAGGGCCTGATGCGAATTGTTTGTATGTGCTTGACGATGCAAATGGTGGATCACATGCAATCGGGATCACTACCATGACGACCTTCGACAAACGCGAACAGGGTTTCGAGGCCAAATTCATCCACGATGAAGAGTTGAGATTCAAGGCGACCGCAAGGTGCAACAAGATGCTGGGAAACTGGGCCGCGGTGCAGCTCGGGCTGACGGGAGATGCGGCCACTGCCTACGCGAATGAACTCGTGACCGCGAATCTGGAGAGCCAAAACAGCGACGACACCTTGCACAAGGTATCAAAAGATCTCGCATCAAGGGGCATCTCGGAGCAGCAGATCGCTCGAAGGATGGATGAGTTTCTTCATATCGCAGTGGCGCAGATTGAAGCGGGCAATTAATTGGACGCCACGGGTCGGGTAACGGCGTGGCGCGGCTGCGGAGAAGGGTGCTTTCCCGGCGGCGAAGGTGTGACTCGGGCAGCGTGAAATTTCAGAACGGCTCGTCGGTCGTCGTCCCGTACGACCGACGCATGGATTTTCAGAAAGCGCGTTGAATCATCTCGGCCGGACGTTTATGCGGCGCGGACGCGGAATGCCAGGATGACAAGCCCAATGCCCTGGATCAGCAGCAATACACCGAAGACGAGCGGAAGCGAAAGTGCTGCGATCAATGGCGATCCCAGCAACATTGCCCCGATCACGATGTTGATGATGCCGAGCAGGAATGACCGGGCGCCACCGCCCTGGAATCCGCCGATCATGTCGAGCACGCCCATAATCAGCCCTTGCACGCCAAGGATGATCACGATCGTGGTCGGCACGGTCAGCGCGGCGAGAAGCGGATGACGCAGGACAACAAGCCCGGCGAGGATGCCGACGATGCCGATGAGGAGAGACCATATCCACGGCACGGAGCGATCCACGAAGACGCGAACCAGCGCCATTACGCCCGTGAACAGCCAATAGAATCCAAGGAAGGTAACGAGAACGACGACCGTCGCGCCGGGATAAGTCAGGAGCATAAGACCCAGGAGTATCCCCGCGATGCCCTGAAGCAGGAAGAGCCACCAGATATTCGACTGTTGGGCCGATGCAGCCGACGTGTTTGGAACCAGCGTGGTCATGATCGCCTCCTGTTAGCTTTACATCTCCTGAGAATATGTTGGGGCGGCGTTAACCGAGAACGTGGTCAGCAGATCGCTTAAATCGGAAGGTGCGTTGAGATAGATCAAGCTGCCAAGGCGGGGTATGATTTTCCGGCGATTGGATTTCGTCGGTCCAGACCAGAGCGCCACCGGGCGATTACGCCGGCGGCGCGTTGGCACTCCGCGAGATGATGGTCGATCGACGCCTGAAAGCTACCTGTCAGCGGCAGACATACGCTCCGTTCACGTACACGCGGACGCAAGCCGGCGCTACCACCACCGCTCCTACGGCCGCCCCGCCTACTACCGCTCGCCGTGTCGTTCGACGTGCGACGCCGGCGACGCTTACGGGTGTCAGCGGCCGTCCGACCCGGGCTTGCGCGCTTTCAACGGAAAATGAAAAACCGTCGATTTGTGTCCAGTCAATGGAACCGGTAACTCCGAACGCAACAACGGCAGCAGCCAGAAAGGTTCGTTTCAGGGTGATTTGCTCCATAATAATCTTCGTTTCTGAGGAAATGCACCTTGCCGGACCCATTCTGTGGCATCCTTGATCCTCATCAACGTCAGTAAGAAAAATGCGTTGACTCTACCGCAACGGTTTTCCCGATTGTTTCCTTAGGTCCCGGGAATGACACTGAGATATACCCGGTGTGAACCTAGGACATTGGTCGTTGAAGCTGCCGTTCACAGCAGGCTCGTGCGGGCGGAGCGGAAAGAAAACCTGCGATTAATTTTTGCCGAATGGAGCAGAGTTCACGATGTCCATCAAAATGCCGTTCTGGCTTCGATCCGTTTCGCTTGTTGGCGTGGTTTTATTGCTGACAGGCGCAAGTTTCCTTGCCTATCGATATTATGCTCGTCCGGCGACATTGACCGTAGCTGTCGGCTCTGTTGACGGTGAGGGAGCCAAGGCAATGTCGGCCATTGCGAGCCGGCTCGCCTCGACCAATGCGTCGGTGCGACTCAAGGTTATTGATGCCGGGACGGCCCGTGACGCCGCCGAACAGTTTGCGGCGGGTAAAGTGGATCTCGCTGTGGTTCGCAGCGACGTCGGCGACCTGTCAGATGCACAAACCGTGATCCTCTTCAGTCACGTGGTCGTGCTTATGATCGCGCCGCCTGGCTCGTCCATCGACGACATGGACAAGCTGCGCGGACGTAAGGTGGGCGTGGTCGGCGGAAATGCAAACTCCAGGATTGTTGACGTTTTGACCAAGCAATACGACCTCGTTCGCGGCAAGGTCGTGTTCAAGGATATCGCCCTGCCGGAAGTCCGGCGCGCAGTTGACGCAAAAGAGGTCAGTGCCTTGCTTGTCGTGACTCCGTTGACGCAAAAATACCTGTCAGCCGTAAAAGGCTTTTTTCCGCAAGGGCCGAAAATGTCGCCGGTGTTGATCCCGATCGATTCTGCGGCGGCAATTGCAGAAGCTGACCACGCCTATGAAAGCTTCGACGTGCCCAAGGGCACATTGCGGGGGTTTCCGCCGGTTCCGGATGATGATGTAACGACCCTGAGGACTTCAGTGTATCTGGTTGCGCATAAAAAAAGCAGCGCTGACCAGGTAACGGACCTGACTGAGAAGCTCATGAGCGTGCGCAGGGATTTGCTGGGCGAGCAACCCATCTTTGCGGAGATTGCCGCTCCCAGCACCGACGCCGATGCGTACCTTCCCATACATCCTGGAGCAGCAGCCTTCTATAACGGAACGCAGCAGAGCTTTATCGATAAATACAGCAACTACATTTATTTGGGCCCAATGTTGCTGGGCGGGATCGCGTCCGTGCTTGCAGCGGGATGGAAATTCCTGGGCATAGGGCAGCCGGAAACCATAGAAGGCCCCCTGGATTCACTCTACGCGCTGGCGCGCCGCATACGAAGCGTCGGGACAGAGGCCGAGCTTTCGGGCATCGAGGATGAGATCGACGACATTCTAAAAGCCGAACGGACCAAGACCGAAAGTGACGATGAGAGTGCGGTGGATGCGGCGACATTGAATGTGATCGCCCACAGACTGGAGAATATGATCCACGACCGCAGGGTGGTGCTCGCGGCGAAACCCGCGGTTCGCGTTGCAGGCTAGATGTTTCTGACACGACTGTGTTCGGCGGTCTTGCGAAAATCGGCCAAGTGTTCGGCGCGTCATTGATCTGCGTCAACGCCCCATCGCATGAAAATCGCTCAAATGCGTTCAGGGAGCAGGAAGCCTGCCAAATTGGTTAAGGAGGAAACTCCGATGAGGAAACCAGCACTGGTTCTTGTCACGGCCGCTGCGCTCGCCATGGTCGCCGTAGCTTCGCCTTCTCCCGCTCATGCGCGTTATTATGGCTACGGCCCCGGCATCGTCGGCGGCTTGGTTGCGGGTGCCTTGATCGCTGGTATTGCGTCGAGCGCCTACGGGTATGGACCGGGGTATGGTTACTACGGTGGTTATTATCCCGGATATTACGGCGGATACTATCCTGCGTATTATGGAGGTTATTATCCCGAATATTACGGCGGCTACGTCTACAGGCGCGTTTACGCGCCCAGATACGTCTACTACGGCGGTCCTCATTATTACGGCGGCTGGCATCGCGGTTGGCGTCGCTGGTAACGTTGTCTTTTGGCAGCCGGCAGACGCGGGAAAACGTCAATCAGTTGCGGGTATTGCAGTTCGTTGGTTCGGATTTAAACCGCCCCGACCAAACCAATCCGACAATAGAAACGGATGCTCCCGGGCGAACCCGGGAGCATCCCGTGGTCAAGGTGGGTGAACGCGCTTCCGCTCCCGTTTGAGGGAGATCAATGCGGCCCGCTATTTCGCGCATCAAGCTTGAGTTAGCATTTTGCCGAGCGGCGGCCTCCTGACGATCGCCGTTCCGGTGCGATGTGCGGGACCCCGCACTCTCTTCCCCTGTCGGGCCTCGCTTCTTCAAACTGCCGCTTCATGGCACGCACGGCTCCGCTGATCTCCCAATTTCTCTTTTCGAGCGGGGCCGTGCTTTTTCCTTGAGACGCTACCTTCCGGGGATACGTGCTGGCCCGACCGATGCAGATATCGCCAAGGCGCAGGAGACGCGGCGGTAGCTCCCAAGTTTGCAACCGGACGTTTATTAATGTAGTAAAAACACGCGAGACAACTCGTACAGCCTCCGCCGAGCAGGGAACGCCTTGGGGCGAGCCGGCTAAACAGCCATTCGACAACGCTTCGGCCTACCCGTCACGGCGAGAACAGGCCATGAAAAAGCATCTGGCAATGCTCGCAACGGTCCTGCTCACAGCAGCTAACCCAGTTCACGCGGCAAGCCTGAGTTGCGCCGATTGGCTTGCCTACCGATCGGGTGACAGGGCTTTAGCTGCCCAAGGCCTAATGTTCGAGACGTTCCTTCAGGGGTATCTCGACGGGGTAAACGCTTTCGCCGAAGTGTTTGACGGAAACCTCATCACGGAAAGTTCGCCCGGAAAGTTTGTGCCTCCACCACCGGCACGTCCGTTAACCATCGAATACACCGTCGCCCTCCTGGATCGGGCGTGCACGGCAGACTGGACCGCTGATGCGTACGTTCTTGGATTGGTCGAAGTAACCGCCCAGATGCAGCGCAGCGCCGACCCGGTATTGGCCACGCTAATGTCGCTCCTCTTGAAAACAAAGCCAAGGGTTACAAAAATCACACGGAGAGGGCGTTAGCGATCGCTAGGTTGGTCCTGGGCTGCCCCTCAGGGAAACGACGCAAGCTAATCAGAGGGCCGCCAGCTTCCGCCGCGGCCGAGCGCAAATTGACCGACGGGCCCCTCGATGTGGAATTCGATTCCGGTCATCTTCGCGAACAGATCGATATTGTTGGTTCCGATCGCACATCCCGCCAGCCCCATATCCGTCGCCATCAAATAAAGCGACTGGATCAATACGCCGACATCCTTCAGGACGAGCGAGTAGGCGACGGAGCTGTACTTCCACGAAACCCGGCCAAAGCGCGCCGCGATGGTCACCAGGATCTGGGGTGGGGCGGGCGCGCCCATTGCAAATTCGGCACCCGCCAACAGCGCGTCGAGTTCCTGCGCGTGGACGGCGATCGGCAGCAGCGCATGGCCGCCGGCGTCATAATGATAGAATCCGCGTGCAAGTCCTTCGCAATAGGCGACGGCCAGATAGAGTTCGAGTTCGTAAGCGCTGCCTCCCGACGGATACGGCCTTGCGGCATACTCGATATCGGGACCGCCGTCGTCAAAATCGGGTCCGCTTTTCCATCTCGACCGGACACGCGCAACGCTGTCGAGAAACCGTGAAAGCTCGGCGAGGGTGATCGGCTGCCGGTCGTCGAAGTCGCGCGTCGAATGCCGTCGATGCAGCAGATCTACGAACGGCGAGACTGTCGCAGAAGGCGCGGCCGAAAATTTGCCCAGGTCGATTTTCTTTCCAGGCCAGCGCGGGCGTACGGCGGGAAGCGGCGCGATGGCGCCGGCGTGGGGATAAAGCCCGCCCAGCGGGTTGGCTTGCCGACCTTCCGTGCTGTGGGTATGGAACAGAAGATCGTGAAAGTCCCAGAGAACCAGGTGGTCGTCGCCTTCCGCCGGCCGGAGGCCATCGCCGCCGGCCGCGTCAACCTTGAAAAGAATCTGGCAGCCCACCAGCAAGGCAAGAAGCTCAAGCCCCGGAAAGCCGTTCTGCCGCCGCAACCGGCCGATTTTTTGCGGCGTCGACAGCGCGGCGATGGCGGCCGCGATGTCTGGATCGCAAAGTTTGAACAACGCGCCAGCGCGTGGCGATTCCAGCACCATCTCATTGCCACGCCGGCGCAAATAGGCAAAGCGTGAGAGAACGATCTTTTCGGCATCGCCGAGCTTTGGCGTTTGCGGCCAATAATCGGGAACCTGCGGTTCGATGATGACCTGGTCCTTGTCGTCATGCCCGAGGCGATATTCCAGAAGACCGCGCCGCGCCAATCGGTGGACCAGCAGATCGATTTCCTTCTCGACTTCGCGGCGCCGCGGCGCAAACGAGGCGAGCGGCAGACCCGTGTGCAGCTCCTGCGCGCGGTTCACCGCCGCAGCGCTGAACTTTCCCAGGCTGTCCGAATGGCCGTTGAAGCTGGCCAGGACAGTTCCGTCCACGCGCGCTTCGAGCGTGATGTGAGCGCTCAGCCGTGCGGAAATGACTGATGGTGCGATCCGCCGCTTGTTCTTTTTTTGGGGAGCGCGCAAGCCGGATGACCCCTTCACGAGTGCGGAAGGAAGGGCGTAAGTTTGCTTTCCGGGAGCGGCCGATCCAGCAATCCGAGCTTGACCGGAACATCGTAAAGCCGGCCCGGTCCGAAGCGGCGATAGAAGTGCCGCAGGCCGGGAACGATCACCCGGACCACGGGCACCTCGACATCGGGACGCGTCTGATTGAGAACGAGAAAATCGAGGCCCGCCTGCCGTGCGATATCGACGCAGGCATCTACTTGCTGGCGTGTATTGTCGAGAGGGCCGGCCGTCCAGCCGGAGCTTGGTTGCACCGTGCCATTCGGCGTCAGGTAGGGATAGTCCGCCAGGCGCAATGGAGTGACGCCGTCGAGGCTCGATTTTTCGCCGGTTCCACCTCCCATCAGGCCGATTGAGAGGAACTGGTTCAGCTCCGTCAACGTACGCAGCATGGCAATGCGGGGATCGAAATGCGCACCGGAGCCGAATTCGATATTTTCAAGTCCGTTTTGCATCCAGTGCAATATCGCCACATAGGTTGGAATGCCGAGATCGCTGGTGACGTCGAGCACCCATAGCCTGCGTCCGGTTTCGGCAAGCTGGGCTTGCAGATCGCGGACGTAGGAGTTGTTGAAATGGCCTAGGTCCACTTCCGCCCGCCGCAGCCGGTTGTACCACCAGATCGCGTAGGCATCCCGCTCCACCAGCTCGAGGAATCCCTGGACGATGGCTTCCTCGAGCGTGTTGCCTGCCGCGCAACCGTTGGAATCCGCATGGAATGCGGCGGGGCCGCTGTAGAAAAAATACAACAGGCTGGTCGGAATATATTTGAAGCGTCCGTCGCGCAGGGACCAGACCGGCGACCATTCGATCCTGGCCGATGGATCGAAGGGCGGGGCCATTTGTGTCTCGTGTGAATCCTCTTCCCCCGTCTGCTCCGGCCGGGATTGCGCGTCGCTAAACAGCAAGACGTCGTTGGGAGGAATGGCATCGCCCGGCGCAAAATCCGTGAACCGCCGCGTCAACCTGATTTCGTCGCTTTGAAAGATTCCCGAATAACGCTCGATCGCCTCCATCAGCGCGCTGGCCTCAGCCTGCTCGGCAGTAGAGCCCTTGCCGAAGCTGCCACCGGTCAGTCCCGCCCTGAGCTCGTTGACGCTCTGGGCCGGCGCCGAGAAATTGTGAGCGGCATAGAAGTTGGTGTTGAGGGGCAAATCGGCCTCGATCCGCTCGAGCCGCGTGACCACGCCGGTGAGAGGGCTCACATGCTTTCGAAAGCGCGCCACCGTGGCCCGTGAGGACACGGTCCGGTATCCCCCACTGGTCATAACCAGCTTGGCACCGGCGCCGAGCTCGATTGGTACCGGCGCTCGGCGCGGGTCCCGCAGCTTCTTTTGGCCGCATGTCGGACATTGCGGGCGGGCCGCAACGTAATGCTTGACGATACTGGCGCCCAGCAAATCCTGACTGATGATGTGATCGTTCAACTCGGTGCGAAAGCCGGTAGCGATCGCCTTGGCAACTTCGAGGGCAGCGAACTGGATTGCGCCTTGCCCGAGCGTGTTGCGGGCGAGCGGTGAAACGACGACAGCGCGCGCCGGCCCGCGGTCGAGAAACCCTTTGACCTCCCGATTTCGTATCATGCGATCGAAAAGGCAGGTCCAGCAGGCGCTTTTGCCCGGGCTGAACACCGGTCCGACCAGGGGAAAGGCACCGGAAGGTTGCACGAGCAGCCAGGGCGTATGATCCGACACCCGCCGCCGGTTCAATTCGGCCAGTTGTCGTTCCAGATAGTCGTTGACCAGCGTGACCGTCAGGTCGGGGGAGCGCTCGACCACGCGAACGCCGAGCTTGCTCAGCGCGGCGCCGAACGCAGCCGCACCCTGCACGTCGATCGATTCAACGTCCACCCGACAATTTCCGAGATTTTGCTCCGCGATTCCAGGCGGCAGGCCAAGGCTCGCCCAGTAGCCGGCCGCCGCGCCGGCGGCAGCGGGCGATGCCGGGACGATATAGCGGCGCTCAATCAGCCTCTTGAGGGCCTCTTCAATCTTATCGGACGGAAAATCCCGCCCCAGATCGCGAGCGAGTTCGGGAAGGCTTTTTCCACCCTTTGCTATGGCGGTGGCAAGCGCGCAATAAAGCTCGCCGTGCAGGAAGAACTTCCGGTCCTCGGAATAGAGGCATACGACGTCGGGCGGCAACACATAGACCGTGAAATTCGGCGCGAATTGCGCAACTTCTTTGCGGGCGTGTCTCGCAACTCTGTTTTTGCGATCGGCCTTCATGACGTCAGCACGCGCACCTTGCCCACCATTTCGGTTCGCCGGCGCAAGGCGTATTCTCCGACCACCGGAATTTCCTCGTCCAGCTCGCGCGCGAGCATTTCTTGATAAGGCTGGAGACCCACTTGGCCGTCCATGCGCAAGCCTGCCCGCGGATTACACCGCAAACAAGACATGGCTTGGCCGGGTCGACTTTGTCGAGCCCGGCCATAACGACCTGCGTTTGTCAACGTAATCGGAAAGCGGTTCGGTCTAGCAGAGGCGGCAAGCCCCCCACGACAAACAGCAACCTCCGCCGCAGCCGCATCCACCGCAACCTCTGCAGGCTCTGCAGCCTCTGCAGCCTCTGCATCCACCGCAGCCTCTGCATCCACCGCAGCCACGGGCTTCTTGGACCAAGCCCCGGAGCGATCCGGCGTTCTCCTTGTCGAAGACGTAGAATGTCGCCAGGCTGACGTCGGCGATTTCCTCTTCACCAAGCGTGATTGCGTGACTCGGCGCGATGTTCGGCGTCTGCGGCACGTCCTGTGTCGGCACTGCCGCCGCGGACGCACCCCCCACTAGTGAAAAGGTCAAACCGGCGGCCCCTAGCACCGGTACGGATTTTGTCACGCGCTTTCGTTTCGAAGATTGCTTCACCTTTGGCATACTAGCATTCCTCCATACCTGTAAAACGATGTCTAGAGTCCCGCTCGCGAAGTCTACGCTCCAGAGGTGCACCATGCAAGACTGGTTACGCACAGTGAAGTAACGTGCGGCGCAGCGATTTTGCCGGATTCACGTTTATGAACGACCCGTTCATGAACGGCTCCGGCGCCGGTAAGCGGAACCATAGTGCATTATCGCTGCTATCGGACCGCTACGGCGCGCGCCAAACGGGAAGCGCCGCCGAATCAAGTCAACGTCTCGTCGCCCTCGATCAAATAATTCATAAATTGCATCGAAGCCCGCAATCAGCAATCAGTATGCCGACCCTTGGTGCTGGACCAGGGATGCACAGGCACGGGCGGAGAAACCGGCATGGTCGATCATCATGGACGCTTCGTCTGGTACGAGCTGATAACGACTGACCCGGCGGGCGCCAGGGCCTTCTACACCACCGTCGTGGGATGGGGCGCGCAGGACGCGTCGACATCAGATCTGGCCTACACCCTGCTTACCTCTGAAGGGGCCCCGGTAGCCGGACTCATGGACCTGCCGGAGGACGCAAGGAAAATGGGCGCGACGCCGAGGTGGATGGGCTATGTCAGCGTCAAAGACACGGACGCCACCGCCGACCGGATCAAGCGCCTCGGCGGAGCCGTGTACGTCCCTCCGACCGACAGCAATATCGGCCGCATTTCGGTCGTCGCTGACCCGCAAACGGCGACGCTTGGGTTGGTTGAGGGTCTGAAATTCGACCAACAGCAGCCCGCCGATCTGGGCAAACCGGGGCCCGTGAGCTGGCATGAGTTGTTCGCCGCCGATTGGGAGAAGGCGTTTGCTTTCTACGGCGAGCTTTTTGGCTGGCAAAAGGCGGGCGCGGACATCGGTCTCACCGACACGTATCAGTTGTTCTCCACCGATGGGCAGACGATCGGCGGCATGTTCAGCAAACGTCCGGAGGATCCGGTTCCATTCTGGCTTTATTATTTCAATATCGACGATATCGACGCGGCCGCGGAGCGCGTCAAGACCGCTGGCGGCCAGGTCTTCAAGGGCCCGCTTAAATTGCCGGGAGGTGGCTGGATCGCCCGATGCCGGGATCCCCAGGGCGCCGCGTTCGCGCTACAGGGAGCGCGCAGCCAGGATGGTTTCGACTGGTCTGCCGAGTGGGGCGGGTTCTCATCGAAAGGCAGGCTGGTTACCGGGCCCCGCGGCTAGGAGGCGAACGTCTGAGTGCCTCGCAGCGACGTCGGCCTCAGGCAGGAACTAGCCGGCCTTGGCCGGCGCTGCCTTGGGCAGCGGCTTGTCCTGCCGCTTCGACCAGGAGATGTAGTAGGCGACCACGGTCATGATCGTGATGCCGGCCACGCTGACGAAGATCTGCGCAAACAGCGAGCCCGAACTCATCATCAGTTCGAAATGCCCGACAAAGGACAGAAAGACGCCGACGCAGAACACCGCGAGCGACTGCTGACCGCAGACGATGAGCGGATCGAAACCCTTCCATTCCAGGCCCTTCCAATCTTTCGGGACGAACCGCATAACCAGGATCGTGATCACCACGAAGTGCAGGAAGCGATAGGGCGCAAGATCGGTCTTGTCGTTGGGGTTGAAGGTTGAATAGAGCCAGTGCGGGAATAGCGCGCCGAAATCCGGAAACCGACCCGCCATCGTCATGACCAGCGCAAGGATGAGATAGGCGAAGCAGGCACAAATCGTGACCGGCTTATCGAGAATCCACCCCGATTTCTTGTTGCCGCCGAGCGCGCACCAGGAGCCGAACACGAACAACACCTGCCAGCAGAACGGGTTGAAGTACCAGGCGCCCGCGGGATAGGCCGTGAAATTCCAGCCGAACTGCCGCGCGGAGAGCCACAGCACGATGGATGCCAGCATCGTCCAGCCGGGTTGACGCAGCATGAGCCACAGTACCGGCGGAAATAACCCCATCAGGACGATGTAGAGCGGAAGCACGTCGAGGTTGACCGGCTTGAATCTGAGGATCAGCCCCTGGCGCAGCGTCTCGGTCGCATTGTCGACCAGGCCTGCGACATTGAACTCGTTGATGATCTCGGAATCGCCGAACCGCAGCGCGAGATAGCTGATCGAGGCAATGTAGATGACGAACAGAATGATATGGGCGACGTAAAGCTGCCAGACACGCTTGGTCAGGCGGGTGGCTCCGACGATGAAGCCGCGTTCAAGCATCATCCGGGCATAGACGAAGGACGCGGTATACCCCGAAATGAAAACAAAGAGATCCGCGGCGTCGCTGAAGCCATAGTTTCGCGTGGTGATCCAGTTCACGACATTGTCGGGAATATGGTCAAGAAAAATCGCCCAGTTGGCGACCCCGCGAAACAGGTCGAGGCGGAGATCGCGACCTTTTTCGGGGAGGGTGGCGTTGATTTTCATGGGTGCCGTTTCGAAGTGATGCTTTCGAGAGGGGTCGAGCAGCAGGGATAGCGGGGGTCAGCCGTGCAAACGGCGAAGATTGTCACAGCGCGGCATAATGACTATACCGGTCGCGAAAATGTAGCGTCAGGGTTGGGAATCACCGATCAAATTCCTGAAAGGTGTCTCTATACTATCCTTGCCGTTTCCACTACGCGCTTCAACGCCGTATTTCTCACGGGGCCCGATCATCCATGACCGCACGCATCTTTAAGCCCGCCAAAAACGCGATGCAATCGGGGACCGCAAAGACCAAGGAATGGCAGCTCGATTACGAGCCGGAGCAGCCACGCGCGGTCGAGCCCTTGATGGGCTGGACCTCATCCGGTGACATGAAGCAGCAACTCACCATTCGCTTCCACACCAAAGAAGAGGCGGTGGCCTATTGCGAGCGCGAGGGCATCCCCTATCAGGTCATCGAGCCGAAGGACCCGGCACGCCGGCAAGCCGCCTATGCCGACAATTTTGCATTCCGGCGCGGCGAGCCCTGGACCCACTAGGTCCTGTGGACTCTAAGGATTCCCTTTTATCAGCAAATCAGAATTCAAGGCTTCTTTTGGGGAGGCGGCCTTGGGTGTGATGGATCGTTTGGTTTTGAGCGACGTGGCTTGGGAGCGGATGGCGCCCCTGATTATAGGTCGGCCTGACCAGAAGGGCTCCACCGGGCGCGACAACCGGATGTTCGTGGAGGGCGTGCTTTGGATCGTGCGTACGGGCTCTCCCTGGCGTGATCTTCCGGAAGCGTTTGGCGATTGGAACAGCGTGTTCCGGCGCTTCAGCCGGTGGAGCATCAAGGGTGTCTGGTATCGAATGTTCGAGGCGATGTCCGATGATCCGGACTTCGAATATCTGATCATCGATTCCACCATCGTCCGAGCCCATCAGCATGCTGCCGGGGCTAAAAAAGGGGGTCTGAAGATCAAGCGATCGGCCGCTCGCGCGGCGGCCTGAGCACCAAAATACATATGGCCGTCCGAGGCCTGGGTTGTCCGGTGCGCTTCACGCTGACGGCAGGTCAGAAGGGCGATGCACCGCAAGCCGCCGCGTTGATCGAGGGGTTTCCTGCCGAGGTCGTCATGGCCGATACAGCCTATGACGCGGATCATCTGCGCCAAGCCATCGCCGCCAAGGGCGCGCTCGCCGTCATTCCCAACAACCCGTCACGGGCGCTCAAATATCCACTCGACAAACATCTCTATGCCCAGCGCCATCTCGTGGAGTGCTGCTTCTCAAAGCTCAAGCAGTTCAGGCGCGTCGCAACACGCTTCGAGAAAACCGCTCGGAACTATCAGGCCGTGGTCACCCTTGCCGCCATCATCCTATGGATGCGATAAGTGTCCACAGGACCTAGGGTCGCGATCGCCGGAGACTTTTGCCGGCTTCCCTGACGGATCCGAAAGTTCTGGGTTGCCTAAGGCAGCGGCGCAATGACACCATGACGCCAGCCCCGATGCGCAAATTGCGGCGCACAATAGACTGCTGAAGGCCATGCCGCTTCATTCCACCACCGATCCCAGCTCTTCCGATTTTGCCGGCAACGCCGAGGCGATGCGCGCGCTGGTCGCAGAACTCCGGCAAAAACTCAACTCTGTTGCCGGCGGCGGCGGCGAGGCGTCGCGCATCAGGCATACCTCGCGCGGCAAGATGCTCGCGCGCCAGCGCGTCGATCTTCTGATCGATCCCGGTACGGCGTTTCTCGAACTGTCGCCGCTGGCGGCGCACGGCCTCTATGGCGGCGATGTGCATTCGGCCAGCATCGTCACCGGCGTCGGGCGGATATCCGGGCGCGAATGCATGGTCGTCGCCAATGACGCGACCATCAAGGGCGGCACTTATTATCCGATGACCGTGAAAAAGCATCTTCGTGCCCAGGATATTGCGCGGCAGAACAATCTTCCCTGCGTCTACATGGTCGATTCCGGCGGTGCGTTCCTCCCGCAGCAGGATGAGATTTTTCCCGACGAACGGCATTTCGGCCGCATCTTCTACAATCAGGCGCAGATGTCGGCGCAGGGCATTCCGCAGATAGCTATCGTGATGGGGTCGTGCACTGCGGGCGGCGCCTATGTGCCGGCGATGTCGGACGAAAGCATCATCGTGCGCAACCACGGCACGATTTTTCTCGGTGGACCGCCGCTGGTGAAGGCGGCCACGGGCGAGGTGGTCACCGCGGAAGAACTGGGCGGCGCCGACGTGCATTCGCGGCAATCCGGCGTCACCGATCACTATGCGCAGAACGACAGCCATGCGATCGGCATTGCGCGGCGCATCGTCGCCACGCTGAGGCCGCCGACGCGCGCTGTTCTCAACATGCGCGAGCCGCGCGAGCCGCTTTTTGCGCGTGAGGAGATTTATGGCGTGGTTCCCGCCGACGGTCGCAAGCCGTACGACGTGCGTGACATCATCGCACGCGTGGTCGACGGCTCCGAGTTCGACGATTTCAAGAAATTGTACGGCCAGACCTTGATCTGCGGTTTCGCCCATATCTGGGGCTATCCGGTCGGCATTATCGCCAACAACGGAATCCTGTTCAGCGAGAGTTCGCTGAAGGGCGCGCATTTCATCGAGCTGTGCTGCCAGCGCAATGTTCCGCTGGTGTTCCTCCAGAACATCACTGGTTTCATGGTCGGCAGGAAATACGAAGCCGGCGGCATCGCGCGCGATGGCGCCAAGCTGGTGACGGCGGTGGCGACCGCGGGCGTGCCGAAATTCACCGTCGTGATCGGCGGCTCTTATGGCGCTGGCAATTACGGGATGTGCGGGCGCGCCTATAGCCCGCGTTTCCTCTGGATGTGGCCCAACGCCAGGATCTCGGTGATGGGCGGCGAGCAGGCGGCGATGGTGCTGAGCCAGTTGCGGCGAGACAATATCGAGGCGAAGGGCGATAGCTGGTCGATCGAGGAGGAAAACGAGTTTCGGGCGCCGACGAAGGCGCAATTCGAGGCCCAGGGCAATCCCTACTACGCCACCGCCCGGCTGTGGGATGACGGCGTGATCGATCCCGCCGATACCAGGCTGGTGCTCGGCCTCGGCCTTTCGGCGGCCGCGAATGCGCCGATCGAGCCCACGCGTTTTGGCCTGTTCAGGATGTGATGATGGATCGCCCCCAACAGTACCGGCGGTTTCGCACGTTGCTGATCGCCAATCGCGGCGAGATCGCAGCCCGCGTGATCCGCACCGCAAGGGGTATGGGCCTGCGCACGGTCGCGGTGTATTCCGAGGCTGACCGCGACGCGATGCATGTCGCCACGGCCGACGAGGCGGTGCTGCTCGGGCCGGCGCGGGCGCGCGACAGCTATCTCAACATCGAGCGCGCAATCGAAGCGGCGCGCAAGAGCGGCGCTGAAGCCGTGCATCCCGGCTACGGCTTTCTGTCCGAGAGCGCGGAATTCGCGCAAGCCTGCCTTGACGCGGGTCTGGTATTCGTCGGCCCGACCGCGGCCATGATCAGGCTGATGGGTTCGAAGTCGGGCTCAAAAATGCTGATGGAGCAGGCCGGCGTGCCGCTGGTGCCGGGCTATCACGGTGAAGCCCAGGACGAGGCGACACTGGCAAAAGCCGCCGACAGAATAGGCTTTCCGGTCCTGGTCAAGGCCTCCGCCGGCGGCGGTGGTCGTGGCATGCGCATCGTGCGCTCGGCCGGCGAGCTTGCGGCCGCCATCGTCAGCGCCAAACGCGAGGCGAAGGCCGCCTTCGGCGACGATCAGATGCTGATCGAGAAGTTCGTCCAAAACCCGCGCCATATCGAAGTGCAGGTCATCGGCGACAGCCACGGCAATCTGCTGTCGTTGTTCGAGCGCGAGTGCACCTTGCAACGGCGGCACCAGAAGGTGATCGAGGAAGCGCCGTCGCCGACGCTTGACGCCAAGCAGCGCGAGGCGGTCTGCGCCGCCGCGCGCAAGGCGGCCGCCGCGGTCGACTATGTCGGCGCCGGCACCATCGAGTTTGTTTCCGACGGCAAGGACGTGTTCTTTATTGAAATGAATACGAGGCTGCAGGTCGAGCATCCCGTGACCGAACTGATTACCGGGATCGATCTGGTGGAATGGCAGCTGCGCGTCGCCTTCGGCGAAAAGCTTCCCTTGGCGCAGGATCAGATCAGACTGAACGGTCACGCCATCGAGGCGCGGGTCTACGCGGAAAATCCGCACAAGAATTTCATGCCGTCGGTTGGCAGGATCCGGACCTGGCGCATGCCGGAGGCGGCGGACGGCCTGCGCATCGATGCCGGCTACCGCGAGGGCGATACCGTCTCGCCGCATTACGACGCCATGCTGGCCAAGGTGATCGCGTGGGCGCCGACCCGCGACCAGGCGATCGAGCGGCTCCATCGCGGCCTCGTGCAGACCGATGTTCGCGGCATCGTCACCAACATTCCGTTCTTGTCGGCGCTGGTCACCCATCCGGCCGTGCGCGCCAACACCATCGACACCGGCTTCATCGAGCGCGAATTGAAACACCTGACGCCGGCCCCTCCGGCGCCTCACGATCTCGAGCTTGCCGCGGCCGTTGCCGCCATTCTCGGCGAAGAAGCGAAAGCCGCGCGAACCGAGGCGCACTCGCCTTGGCGCATAGCGGGCTGGATGCCGGTCGGCCGCCGGCAGCGGCTCTTCAGCTTCCGTCACGGGCAGGGCGCCGAACAGGAGATCAGCCTGCACTATGGCAAGGGTCCTGCGATGCTGTCGGTCGGCGAGCGCGAAATGGCCTTCACATACGCCCCAAATGCTGCTGGCGGTTTCGATCTCACCCTCCATGGCATGAAATCCCACGTCGTGGCGGTCGTGGAAGGCCATGAACTGTATCTGCGCACGCGTAACGGGCGTTTCGACCTGCACTGGGTCGATCCGTTCGGCGGTGAGACTGAGGAGCAGGTCGGGGAGGACAAGATTGTGGCGCCGCTGCCGGGCACCGTCGTCGCTCTTTTGGCTGAAGTCGGCGCGACACTGGAGAAGGGCGCCCCGATCCTCACGCTCGAAGTGATGAAGATGGAGCAGACCTTGCGCGCGCCGTTCGCGGGCGTGCTGAAACTGATTAAATGCAAGGTCGGCGATATCGTGCAGGCAGGCGTCGAACTCGCCGAGGTCGAGCCTCAAGCTTCGTGAGACCAGCATGAGCGATACCGTGCGCATCGTCGAGGTCGGCCCGCGCGACGGGCTGCAAAACGAAAAAACCCCGGTCGGCGTCGCCGACCGCATTGCCTTCATCGAGGCGCTGGTGGAAGCCGGGCTGCACACCATCGAGGTCGGGGCCTTTGTGTCACCGAAGGCGATCCCGCAGATGGTGAATTCGGATGCCGTGCTGCGCGGCGTCAACCATCATCCCGGCAGCGAATTCCATGTGCTGGTCCCCAACGAAAAGGGTTTTGAGGCCGCGCGCGCGGCCGGCGCCAAAGTGATCGCGGTGTTTGCCTCGGCGTCGGAAGGGTTTTCGCGCACCAATATCAATTGCTCGGTCGCCGAATCCATTGAGCGCTTCAAGCCGGTGGTGGCGCGCGCCATGGCTGATGGCATCAAGGTGCGTGGCTATATCTCCTGCGTGCTCGGCTGTCCCTTTGACGGCGAGGTGAAGCCATACGCCGTCGCCAATGTCGCGGACATGCTGTGGGAACTCGGCTGCTACGAAGTCTCGCTCGGCGACACCATCGGCGTCGGCACGCCGCTGAAGGCCAAAGCCCTGTTGCGCGCGGTTGCCGGCAGCGTGCCGATCGCCCATCTCGCGATGCATTTTCACGACACCTACGGCCAGGCGCTCGCCAATTTATATGCGGGAATGGAGGAGGGCTGCCGCGTGATCGATTCCGCCGCCGGCGGTCTCGGCGGCTGCCCCTTTGCTCCCGGCGCCACCGGCAACGTCGCCACCGAGGACGTGGTCTACATGCTGGAGGGTATGGGGATCGCGACCGGGGTCGATATGGCAAAACTGGTGGCGGCCAGTAACGACATCGGCCGGCTGATCGGGCGCGCGCCGGTCAGCCGCGTCGCGGCGGCGCTCAATGCGAAGAAGCGGGCGCGTTAGACCCTCATGGTGAGGAGGCGCCGGGCCGGCTCGAACCCGTGAGGCCCGGGCTTCATGGCGGCGTCAAAAAGCCCTTCGCAAGAAAATTTTCCGGCGGCTGGTAACAAACCCGCTCGCGGGGCCGTCCTGAACATAGCGGCATCAGTCGCTTTCAAAACCGTTCAAGGGATGACCACAGATGACCATTAGCACCCGCCTCGCACTCGGACTTTCGGCCGCCGTTGTTTCGCTCAGCCTGGCACTCGCGCCCGCCGTCTTCGCCCAGGACAAGATGGGCAAGGACGACGGCATGAAGAAGGATTCCATGTCCAAGGACACCATGAAGAAAGACACGATGTCCAAGGACGGCATGACGAAAGACGACGGCATGAAGAAAGATGACGGTATGAAGAAAGACGACGGCATGAAGAAATAAAGATCGCGCCTTTCTACCGCGCAGGCTCGCCCGATTGCGGGCGGGCCTGTGACGCCCGGGCGCAACCCGCCTGCAAACAGTTGGCTATTTTCGCTTCTTGCGCGCCGCATAGCGCGCGTCGCGCGCGGCCTTGCGTTCGCCCTCAAGTGCGGCCTCTCTTGCGGTGGCCTCTTCCTTTTCACGCGCGAGCTGGGCAGCGGCCTGCACCGCGGCCTCGGCGTCGCGAAGTTTCTGCTCGGCCTTGGCGGCCTCACGCGTCAGCTTGGCCTTGGCGCGCTCGGCGGCCTGCGCCTCGCGCTCGGCCCGGCGCCGCGCCACCGTGGGATCGTCGGCGCCCGGCTGGCTGCGAAACTTGTCCAGAATGTTCTTCCTTGCTTCCTGCGCCGCCTTCTGGCGGTCCGCGAAGCTAGGTTCCTTGAATCCACTCATTGAACGGGCCTTGTCGCTTTCTTGTCTGGTGTGAGGTGACCGGCTGCGCTGACACGTTAGGTCAGGAACTTGGCGCCTGCGTGAACGGGAGCGGTGTACATCCGCGCGCGGCGGGAAGCCATCAAAATAAGGGCGATAGGGGTGAACCCTGCGGTTATTTTTTGGCGCGGATGAGTGGTAACAGCAGGCCGGGACCGCGTTATATTTCACACCAATGGTTTTCCGGACTTCCATACCAATGACCGAGCCCGAACAAGGCGGAAACCGGCGTGGCGCGATCGCCGGACTGGCGATCGCAGTTATCCTGCTGGTGGTGGGGCTGTGGCTTGCCCACGAGCTGACCGCGACCAGCAAGATGCAGGACTGCCTGATGTCGGGGCGCACGAACTGTAACGTCATCCCGGCACAGTGAGCCGGCTCCCAGCGGAACGGACATCGCCTCGCATATCAATCACTTGGACCGACTCAATTGGCTCGGAGGATGAGCCGGTGGTGCAACGCGATCATGGCATCTGGTGTGAACCGGATCGGGCCTGTTTACCTGCCATAAACCATCCATGGTTTAACCTGGCGCCCATGGGGACTCGACCTGACGATCCCAAAAAACACCGGCCTGGGCGTCGTCGGCCCCGCGACGACCTCCTGACGATTTGGCTGGCCTATCTCAATCAGCTGGATAATCCAGTGCGTCGGCGTGCCGCGTACCTCCGGCAGAAACTCCGGCCTCGTAGAGGCATCTCTGTAAACGGCGCGCCGCGAATAAGGGACCTCGGCCCTCAGCTATACCGAACCCCGCTAAGCGGCTCGACCGTGATAGGACCAGCCCGGGGCCTCCGATAACGGACCGGCGTTAAAGACTGGCGGAGACGATCGTCCCGCTACTTGGGTGGAACGTGCGGCGAGGAGTGGTGGTGTGCAATGCGCCAATCTCCATCGCGCTTCGTCAGGAGCATGGTAAAGCGCGAAGGTCCCGGCACCGGCTGACCATCCTTCATTCGTGTAAATTCATAAAACCCCGTAACAAGAACGGCATTGTCGCCGAGCACGATCGTTCGCCGTTCTCCGATGACATTGGTGTTGCCGCTGGGCGGGCCAAAATATTTCGTGATGGCCTCCGTTCCTTCCGACATGACGGGGCTTACCGTACCGAGCAGGATCGCGTCGGGCGCGTAGAGCTTTACCAGCGCATCGCGGTCGTTGGAGCTATAGGTTGCCGACCACTTGTCCACGAGCCCGTTTGCGTCCTCTGCCGGACCTGCCATGGCGCCCGACGCCGCAAGAAAGAGCGATAAAGACAGAATTTTTGCCAGGTGCATGGTCGCCGCCTCCTTTTTTGAGAATACGCCAATACGTTCTCGCCAGGGAGCGCGTGAGCATGCTCTGTGCTGGTCGATCTCTGTATTTGTCCGCTCTCCCTTGGCAGCTTGCATTGTTCTGGATCAACGGGAGCTACAATCTGACGCCTGGGGACAGCGCGGAAGGGGCGGCGCTATCGGCCTTCCAGCTCTCTAAGCGCCAGCTTGGAAATCTCCGCGGGGTCTTCAATCCCCAACCGGCCAACCGCAACGATCTTTTCGGCGACAAGCTGCGTGAGAGGGTCGCTACGATCCTTCAGGCGTAGCGCACGCAAAGTCTGTTCGTAAGCCATCACCAGACGTTCAATGTCCTTCGGCTCGAACGCGGTGTTTTGTAGCAGCTTGTAAATAGCCATAGCCCACGACAACGCGCGGGCGGAACTGGGCGTGGTAACTATTTTCCCCCGGCCGAAACATTTTCTCAAATCCGGAAGGGAACTCGCATCTGGTGCGGCGCAACAAAAAAGACCGTCGATGGCCGCAACAAGCTGACATCAGGGAACAACCCGGGGACTACTGCCCTTTGTTTAATTTTTATGTCGACTTCCGGACATAACGGGAATCTACTGGGTTTCATCACCGCAGCGATACCCGGCATTCATCGGTGACTGAGAGTGCTGCATGCTCCCGCCTTTGCACAGGGTGCATCGCTTGCCTCAAGCCTATAATCATTCCGATCCGTCGCTACTTCGGATTGAACGACCTCGCTGCCCCAAGTGTCAGGGCCGCATGATGCTGGCGCGGATCGAGCAAGGCCCAAGGGGAACCTTCGCGTGTCCCGGGTGCGAACAGGTCCGGAAGATGCTGCTGGTCGAGGACCCCTTGAAGTCAACGAAAACGGGCTGGACGGCAGCGGGTGGGCTAAGGCCACCAAGGTAGCTGCGGCTTTACCTGAAGATCGGATTGCCCTGGGGATAGGGGTCCTCCGTTTTGGAGGCTTTGACGCGCCGCCGCTCCTCAAGGAAGGCGCCGAGCCATGCACGGACGTCTTCTGCGCGCCGTTGTTCCGCGTATCGCCAAATGTCGGCTAAACCGGCGGGATCGGTTTTGTTCTGTTCGCGGTCCATTGCGCCGCTCCAATATCAACGATGAAAAAAGGCTCCGTGACAATTCATCGGCCGGCAGATTTCCTGCTGGCGCCAGCGCCCCCAAGTATCAGGCAGCCCGGCGATGCCATTGCATCTCGGCGAGACGTGCCCTGCAATACTCGCGATAGATCAAGGTGAGCAATGCTGACATGATCGAACTCCATTGTTGATCAATTGACGCCAATCCTGGCTGGTATTCGTTTCCGGCCGTTTTCGCGGCCTCCCAAAAATGGCTTCGGAAACGAAGAAACTGGTTTTGTCGGAACCGATTCCAGGAAATCAGTTCACGTGCCGGTGAGGATTAGCGGGCGGCATCGCTTTGGAAATTCGCGGCGCGCCGACGGCGAGCTGAGCCGCTGACGACGCAAGCGATCACGCGTGTTACCCATGTCGTCGGTATAAACCGTAACCCATCGAATGGACCCGGCGGGCATTGGCGATCCCAGCAGGATTCGAACCTGCAACCCACGGAGTAGAAATCCGTTACTCTATCCAGTTGAGCTATGGGACCGTTGGCGCCTGTATACCATTGCCAATATGAAAAATCCGCTTAGGCGCCAAGCCCGCTCCGAACCGTTTTCTAAGGCCCGGCGACAAAGCTAGGGGCGGACCATTGCGTCCGGTCTGCCCTAACGGGATGCTGCGCCGCAGCCGGCACAGCCAAAGGGCTTGGCTTACGACAAATGTTGCATGCGACTTTTTCGCACCTCTGTTCCGCCGCCATGAGTCCGTCACCTTTTAGCGCGCTTTTGTCAGATGCGCGGCATACGCCCGCGCCAGGGAGCTCCCCATGATTGGTTTGATTCGCGCCGCAGCACTTTGCGCAACCCTGGCGCTTGGCCTGGTCACGGCGCAGGCGGCGGACAAGGCCTTCAAACGGGACGATCTCGCCGATTCGGCGATCAAGCTCGAGGCCCAGATCAAGAGCGAGGCAGGTCCGGTCGGCAAAACCAACGCGACCCTTAAAACCGACGCCGACGCCGCCTTCAAACGTGGCGATTTCCGCGCCGGCCTGCAGATCTTCGGCCAAATCGCCGCCACCGCGCCCGAGGATAGCGGCAACTGGCTGAAGCTCGCCCGCGCCATTTTCCAGATCTCGCCGAAGAATTCCAGCGAGCAGACCTTCCTTTTGGAGCGCGCCTCGACCGCGGCATACATCGCCTATCAGCGCGCCGGCAACGCGAGCGAGGAGGCGGACGCGCTTGCGGTCCTCGGGCGGGCGATGTCCGAGCGCAAGCTGTGGCGGCCGGCGCTGGATAGCTTGCGGCTCTCGCTCGATCTGCGCGAGGTCGCCGAGGTGCGCGGCAGTTACGAGAAATTGCGCGACGAGCACGGCTTCCGGCTGCTGGACTATACCGTCGATTCCGACTCGGCCTCGCCGCGCGCCTGCTTCCAGTTCTCCGAGGAGCTGGCCAAACGTACCGATTTTGCGCCGTTCCTGGCGCTGGCGGGCAACGACAAGCCGGCGCTGACGTCGGAAGGCAAGCAGCTTTGCGTCGACGGGCTGAAGCACGGCGAGCGCTATAACGTCAATCTGCGGGCCGGGCTGCCGTCCACCGTCAAGGAAACCCTGCCTAAATCGGCCGAACTCAACATCTATGTGCGCGACCGCAAGCCGTTCGTGCGCTTTACCGGACGCGCCTATGTGCTGCCGCGCACCGGCCAGCGCGGCATTCCCCTGGTCAGCGTCAACACTCCAGCGGTATCGGTCAACGTGTTCAGGATCGGCGACCGCAATCTGATCAGCACCGTGATCGACAGCGATTTCCAGCGCGCGCTGAGCCGGTATGAGCTTTCCAGTCTCGGTGACGAGCGCGGCGTCAAGGTCTGGTCGGGCGAACTCGCCACCGCGACCACGCTCAACCAGGACGTCACGACCGCGTTTCCGGTCGATCAGGCGCTGGGCGATCTGTCGCCGGGCGTCTATGTCATGACGGCAGCCGCCAAGACCCCGGGCAGCGACGACGATTCCTCGCTGGCGACGCAGTGGTTCATCGTTTCCGACCTCGGCGTGTCAGCGTTTTCGGGCAATGACGGCATCCACGCCTTCGTCAATTCGCTGGCCTCGACGGAAGCGGTCGGGAAGGCCGAGGTACGGCTGGTCGCGCGCAACAACGAAATTCTCGCCACCCGCAAGACCGACGATACCGGTCACGTCCTGTTCGAGGCGGGGCTGGCGCGCGGCGAGGGCGGCCTGTCGCCGGCGATGCTGACGGTATCAGGCGAGAAGGCCGACTACGCATTCCTCAGCCTGAAGACCAGCGCATTCGATCTGTCGGATCGCGGCGTTTCCGGGCGGGCGGTGCCCGCCGGCGCCGATGCGTTCGTCTACGCCGAGCGCGGCGTCTATCGCTCCAACGAAACCGTCTACCTCACCGCGCTGTTGCGCGACGGCCAGGGCAATGCCGTGACCGGCGGGCCGCTGACGCTGGTGATCGAGCGCCCCGACGGCGTCGAATTCCGCCGCGCGTTGCTTCCCGATCAGGGCGCGGGCGGTCGCAGCATGGCGGTGCCACTCAATTCGGCCGTCCCGACCGGGACCTGGCGGGTTCGGGCATTTACCGATCCCAAGGGCTCGCCCGTGGGCGAAACCACCTTCATGGTCGAGGATTACGTCCCCGAACGCATCGAATTCGACCTGTCCGCCAAGGACAGGCTGATAAAGGCTGACGCTCCCGTTGAACTCAGGGTCGACGGCCATTTCCTCTATGGCGCGCCGGCCTCCGGCCTGCAGCTTGAAGGCGACATGCTGGTCGCGCCGGCTCCGGAGCGGCCAGGCTATGGCGGCTACCAGTTCGGCGTCGCCGACGAGGAGACCACCAGCAACGAGCGCACCCCGATCGAAGGTCTGCCCGAAGCCGACGCCAATGGCGCAGCCACGTTCCCGGTCAGTCTCGCCAAGCCGCCGTCATCGACGCGTCCGCAGGAAGCCCAGATCTTCATCCGCATGGCGGAAGCCGGGGGCCGCGCGGTCGAGCGCAAACTGGTGCTGCCGGTGGCGCCGGGCGCGGCGATGATCGGCGTCAAGCCGCTGTTCGGCGACAAAAGCGTTGCCGAAGGCGACAAGGCCGGGTTCGACGTGGTGTTCGTCGCTCCCGACGGCAAGCCGCTGGCGCGCGACGGGCTGCGCTACGAACTCTTGAAGATCGAATCCCGCTATCAATGGTACCGGCAGAGTTCGTCCTGGGAATATGAGCCGGTCAAGTCGACCAGCCGCGTCGCCGACGGCGAGCTGAGTATTGCCGCCGACAAGCCGTCGCGGATCACGCTGTCGCCGCAGCCGGGCCGCTATCGCCTCGACGTCAAATCGACCGAGGCCGATGGTCCCTTGACGTCGGTGCAGTTCGATGTGGGCTGGTATTCCGACGGCAGCGCCGACACGCCGGACCTTCTGGAAACCTCGATCGACAAGCCGGAATACCAGTCCGGCGACACCATGGTGGTCTCGGTCAATGCCCGCTCGGCCGGCAAGCTGACCGTCAACGTGCTGGGCGATCGGCTGCTGACCACGCAAACCGCCGACGTCAAGCAAGGCACCGCCCAGGTCAGGATACCCGTCGGCAAGGATTGGGGCACCGGCGCCTATGTGGTGGCGACGCTGCGCCGGCCGCTCGATGCGGCGGCACTTCGGATGCCGGGCCGCGCCATCGGCCTAAAATGGTTCGGCATCGACAAGAAGAGCCGCATGCTCCAGGTGAATTTGTCGCCTCCGTCGCTGGTGCGTCCGAACACCACGCTGAAGCTGCCGGTCAAACTCGGCGGACTAAATCCAGGCGAAGACGCAAAAATCGTTGTCGCCGCGATCGATGTCGGCATTCTCAATTTGACCAATTACAAGCCGCCGGCACCGGATGATTACTATCTCGGCCAGCGCCGCCTGACGTCGGAAATCCGCGATCTCTATGGGCAGTTGATCGATGGCATGCAGGGCACCCGCGGCCAGCTCAAGACCGGCGGCAATTCTGCCGGTGCAGAGCTGCAGGGCAGCCCGCCGACGCAAAAGCCGTTGGCGTTGTATTCCGGCATTGTGACGGTCGCCGCCGACGGTTCGGCCGAGATCGCTTTCGAGATTCCGGAATTCGCCGGCACCGCGCGGGTGATGGCGGTGGCCTGGACCGCCACAAAGCTTGGGCGCGCCACGACGGATGTCACGGTGCGCGATCCCGTGGTGCTGACGGCGACGCTGCCGCGCTTCCTGCTCAACGGCGACAAGGGCACCATGAGTTTTGATCTGGACAATGTCGAGGGTGCGTCGGGGGACTACACCATCGACGTCAAGACGGCGGGCCCCGTGAAGGTCACCGGCAATCCGGCCACGACGGTAAAGCTCGCAGCCAAAGCGCGCACCTCGATGGCGCTGGCGCTCGATGCCGGCGGCGCCGGTACCGCGCAGATCGACGTCGATATCAAGGGGCCGAACGGGCTGACGCTGGCGCGGCATTATACGCTCGATGTCAAGGCGGCGACGCAGATCCTCGCGCGCCGCTCGATCCGGACGCTCGCCAAGGGCGAGAGCCTGACCCTGACCTCGGATATGTTCTCGGATCTGGTGTCCGGCACCGGCGGCGTCTCGCTATCGGTCAGCATGTCAACGGCGCTCGATGCCGCGACCATCCTGAAGGCGCTGGACCGCTATCCCCATGGCTGTTCGGAACAGATCACCAGCCGGGCCATGCCGCTGCTTTACGTCAACGATCTCGCGGCGGGCGCGCATCTTGCCGTCGATACCGAGGTCGATCAGCGCATCAAGGATGCCATCGACCGGCTGCTGGCGCGGCAAGGCTCGAACGGGTCCTTCGGGCTGTGGTCGGCCGGCGGCGACGACGCCTGGCTCGACGCCTATGTCACCGATTTCCTGACCCGCGCCCGCGAAAAGGGATTTGCGGTGCCGGATCTGCTGTTTCGAAGCGCGCTCGATCGCATCCGCAATTCGGTCGTGAACGCCAACGAGCCTGAAAAGGATGGCGGACGCGACCTCGCATACGGGCTCTACGTGCTCGCCCGCAATGGCGCCGCCCCGATCGGGGATCTCCGCTACCTCGCCGACACCAAGCTGAACAATCTGGCGACCCCGATCGCAAAGTCGCAGCTGGCGGCGGCGCTGGCGCTGGTCGGCGACAGGAGCAGGGCAGAGCGGGTCTATGCCGCGGCGCTGGAAAGCCTCGCGCCAAAGCCGGTGCTGGAGTTCGGCCGCCTCGATTACGGCAGCGCTCTGCGCGATGCCGCGGCGCTGGTTTCCCTGGCGAGCGAAGGCAACGCGCCGCGGGCGACGTTGACGCAGGCTGTCGCCCGCGTCGAGGTGGCGCGC
Organism: uncultured Alphaproteobacteria bacterium; assembly: GCA_963801875.1. Lineage (GTDB taxonomy): Bacteria > Pseudomonadota > Alphaproteobacteria > Rhizobiales > Xanthobacteraceae > Bradyrhizobium. The sequence goes on from CAWDGT010000003.1 coordinate 536,344, forward strand.
GGGCTGACGCCTTACACCTCGACCCAGGAAAACGCCTGGCTGGTGCTGGCGTCGCGGGCGCTTTCGAAGGAGACGATGAGCCTCGATCTCGATGGCGCAGCCGTCAAGACCGCGCTTTATCGCAGCTACAACGCCGATGTGATGGCAGGCAAGCCGATCAAGATCACCAACACCGGCGAGGCGCCGGTGCAGGCGGTGGTCTCGGTCAGCGGCGCGCCGATCACGCCGGAGCCCGCGGCGTCGAACGGCTTCAAGATCGAGCGCAGCTATTTCACGCTCGACGGCAAGCCGGCCGACGTGTCGAAGGCCAAACAGAACGATCGCTTCGCGGTGGTGCTGAGGGTCACCGAGGCCAAGCCGGAATTCGGTCACATCATGGTGTCGGATTATCTCCCGGCTGGCCTCGAGATCGACAATCCGCATCTGGTCTCGTCCGGCGACACCGGCACGCTTGACTGGATCGAGGATGGCGAGGAGCCGGAAAATACCGAATTCCGCGACGATCGCTTCACCGCCGCCATCGACCGCGCCGCCGACGACAAGGCGGTTTTCACGGTGGCCTATGTGGTTCGCGCGGTGTCGCCGGGCAAATATGTATTGCCGCAGGCCTATGTCGAGGACATGTACAACCCCTCGCGCTATGGCCGAACCGGCACCGGATCAGTCGAGGTGCGCCCGGCGAAATGAGCAAGGAAAGGCACGAGCAACTTTCTTCTTCATGCCCGGGCAAAAGCGCGAAGCGCGTCTTCGCGCAGACGCCCCGGGCATCCACGAATTTTGTTGCCGCGGAAGAGCATGACGTGGATGGCCGGGTCAAGTCCGGCCATGACGGCGATGGCAGGCAACGCGCGCGTCGGGTCGTTACGGGCATCGCCATCTCGATCATCGCCATTGCCGGTTTGTTCGTCGCCTGGGTGGTCTCGCTCGGACCTTTGCCGCTGGCGCAGGCCCGCCAGGTCTCCACCACGATCGTCGACCGCAATGGCAGGCTGTTGCGCGCCTATGCGATGGCCGACGGCCGCTGGCGGCTGCCGGTCGACGCGAGAGCCGGCGTCGATCCCCGCTATCTCAAATTGCTGCTGGCTTATGAAGACCGGCGCTTCCGCACCCATGCCGGCGTCGATCCGCTCGCGCTGGGTCGCGCCGCGCTTCAACTGGTCACCCGGGGCCACATCGTGTCCGGCGGCTCCACCGTCACCATGCAACTGGCGCGCCTGCTGGAGCCGCGGCGGGCGCGATCGGTTCATGCAAAGCTGCGGCAAATGGTTCGTGCGCTCGAAATCGAGCGGCAACTGACAAAAGACCAGATTCTCGATCTGTATCTGACGATGGCACCATATGGCGGCAATCTCGAGGGCATTCGGGCCGCCTCGATCGCCTATTTCGGCAAGGAGCCGAAGCGATTGACGCTCGCGGAAGCGGCGCTGCTGGTGGCGTTGCCGCAGTCGCCTGAAACCCGAAGGCTCGATCGCTATCCCGATGCCGCGCGCGCGGCGCGCGACCGCGTGCTCGACCGCATGGTCGAAGAGGGTCTGGTGCCGGAACAGGATGCGGTTCAGGCCAAGGCCGCGCCGGTGCCTCGATTGCGCAAGCCGATGCCGATTCTCGCACCGCATTCCGCCGATCAGGCGATCGCGACCGTGAAAGACGCCGAGGTTATCAGGCTGACGCTGGATGCGAGCCTGCAGAAGGTTCTCGAAGCGCTGGCGCGCGACCGCGCGATCACACTGGGTCCGAATATTTCCGTCGGCATCGTCGCGGTGGACAACGCCAGCGGCGAGGTGCTGGCGCGGGTCGGCTCGCCCGATTATTTCGATGATCGGCGCGCGGGGCAGGTCGACATGACCCGCGCCGTGCGCTCGCCGGGATCGACGCTGAAGCCGTTCATCTACGGCCTCGCCTTCGAGGATGGCTTCGTTCATCCGGAAAGCCTGATCGATGACCGGCCGATCCGCTTCGGCAGCTATGCGCCCGAAAATTTCGACATGACCTTTCAGGGAACGCTGCCGGTGCGCAAGGCGCTGCAGCTATCCTTGAACGTGCCGGCGATTGCCCTGCTTGACCGCGTCGGCGCAAGCCGCCTGTCGTCGCGGTTGAAGCAGGCGGGAGTCGGTCTGGTGCTGCCGAAAGACGAGGCGCCGGGCCTGGCGATGGGTCTCGGCGGCGTCGGCGTCACGCTGCAGGACCTAGTCCAGCTCTATTGCGGGCTTGCCCGGCTTGGAAATACGCGGCCGCTGCGCGAGATCGCCGGCGACGCACCGCGCGATTCCCAGCGACTGATGGAAGAGGTCGCCGCCTGGCAGGTCGGCAACGTGCTGATGGGCACGCCGCCGCCCGAAAATGCTCCGCATAACCGGATCGCGTTCAAGACCGGCACCAGCTACGGCTACCGCGACGCCTGGTCGGTCGGATTCGATGGCCGCATGACCATCGGGGTCTGGGTCGGACGCCCCGACGGCGCGCCGGCACCCGGTCTGACCGGCCGTACCGCCGCAGCGCCGATCCTGTTCGATGCCTTCGCCCGGACGGGAAAACTGCCGGTACCGCTGCCGAAGCCGCCAAAGGGGGCGCTGGTGGCGAGCAATGCCAGGCTTCCATTGCCCCTGCGCCGGTTTCGTCCGGTGGGGGAACTTGTTCGCACCGGCGGCGAGCTGGCGCCGCACATCCAGTTTCCACTGAATGGATCGCGGATCGACGTCGCCGGCTCGGGTGGCGGGCAGCCCTCCGCGATGCCCGTCAAGGTCGCTGGCGGCGTGCTTCCCATGACCATGCTGGTGAATGGGGTGTCGGTGGGTGAAATCGACGGCCGGCGCCAGCGGCTGGTTGATCCGCCCGGTCCGGGCTTTGCCAGACTGACCGTGATCGACGCCACGGGCACTGCGGACACAGTTGTGATCAGAATTCAGTAGAAGTCCGCTAACCGGTTGTGGGAATAGTGGTTTCGGCGTATGCGGAACCGATGGTCGAGACCTATGCCCGCCCCCGATTTGGAGAGCCGCGCGAGCCGAAGAACCGGGTGAATCCGGGCAGCAGGCTTGTCGGCGTGGTCGATTTTGTCACCGGCAGCCATGTCCGCGCCATCGCATTCCTGATTCTGTGCGGTTTGCTGCTGTTTCTGCCCGGATTTTTCAACATCCCGCCGATCGATCGCGACGAAGCGCGGTTTGCGCAGGCGACCAAACAGATGGTCGAAACCTCTGATTTCGTCGACATCCGCTTCCAGGATGACGTGCGCTACAAAAAGCCGGTCGGCGTGTACTGGCTGCAGGCGGCCGCAGTCGAAACCGCTACGGCGCTGGGCCTGCCGCGCGCCCAGATTCGGATCTGGTTGTACCGCGCGCCGTCGCTGCTCGGCGCGATCGGCGCGGTACTGCTGACCTACTGGACCGCGCTGGCATTCGTGACCCGGCGCGGCGCGATATTCGCCGGCCTGATCCTGTGCAGTTCGGTATTGCTCGGCGCCGAAGCACGACTCGCCAAGACCGATGCCATGCTGCTGCTTACGGTCGTCGCGGCGATGGGCGCGCTGGCGCGGGTCTATATGTCCTGGCAGCGCGGCGAGGATCCCGTTCATCCGCCATGGTCGTGGCCTCTGATCTTCTGGACGGCGCTCGCCGGCGGCATCCTGCTCAAGGGGCCGCTGATCCTGATGTTCGTCGCGTTGACGATCGGCACGCTCGTTATCCTCGACCGGTCGGCCGCATGGCTTTGGCGCCTGCGTCCGGTATGGGGCCTGATGTGGATGCTGGTACTGGTGCTGCCATGGTTCGTCGCGATCTTCTGGCGCGCCGGCGATGTGTTTTTTGTGGATTCGATCGGCGGCGATATGTTGAGCAAGCTGGCCGCGCAGGAATCCCACGGCGCACCGCCCGGACTTTATCTTCTGCTGTTCTGGGTGACGTTCTGGCCGGGTGCGGCGCTGGCGGGAATGGCGGCACCGGCGGTCTGGCGGGCGCGGCGCGAGCCCGGCGCGCAGTTTCTGCTGGCGTGGCTGGTGCCTTCCTGGATCGTGTTCGAACTGGTGCTGACCAAACTGCCGCATTACGTGCTGCCGCTCTATCCCGCGATCGCCATACTGACGGTCGGCGCGCTGGAGCGGCGGGTGCTGTCGCGATCGTGGCTGAGACGCGGTGCCGCCTGGTGGTTCATCATTCCGGCGCTGGCTTCGGTCATTGCCGTGGTCGGCGCGATCACGCTGACGCGCCAGCCGGTGTTTCTGGCATGGCCGTTCGTGGCGGCGGCGCTTATCTTCGGGCTGTTTGCCTGGTGGCTCTACGACGGCAATCACGCCGAGCGCTCGCTGTTGAACGCCGTGGCCGCGGCGATGTTTCTGACGGTGGCGATTTATGGCGTCGTGGTGCCGGCGCTGACGCCGCTGTTTCCAAGCGCCGAGATCGCGCGCGCGCTGCGCAATGTGGTTTGCGTCGGGCCGAAAGCCGCAGCCGCCGGCTTTCACGAGCCCAGCCTGGTATTCATGACCGACACCTCGACGCTGCTCACGGATGGATCAGGTGCGGCGGATTTCCTGGGGCAGGGCAGTTGCCGCTTCGCGCTGGTGGAGCAGCGCTCGGAACGCGGCTTCGCCCAGCGCGCCGAAGCCATCGGGTTGCGTTACAACGTCGCCACCCGCATCGACGGCTATAATATCTCGCAAGGAAAAGCGATTTCGATAGCGATCTACCGCTCCGAAGGCACGGAGTAAGATGCCCGCACACGTTGGCATCGGTTCATTCCAGAGCTATTTGGCAAGTCTTCTCACCCTGGTGCGGTTGTCGTTCGTCCAACTGGTGCGCGCGCCGTCGCACTCCCGACGCGCCGAAGCGGCGCGCAGACTGGCGCGCCACACGCTGCTGATAACGGCGATGGCCGGCGCGGCTATCCTCGTTCTCATGTGCGGGCTCGATGCGCGAGAGATCGGCCTGATGCCGCCGCGCGGCACGGCGAGTCTCTGGCCGGTCCGCCTTCTGACCGAGTTCGGCAAGGACGCCTATGTGCTGTTGGCCTTGGCGGCAATGTTACTGATCGTTGCGCTTGGTTCAGCGGCAGTGCGGGGCACCTCGCGAGCCCAATTGCTCAGCTTTGGCTTGCGCCTGCAGTTCTTGTTTTTCGCCTTGCTGGTGCCGCTGCTTGCCGGCGAGACGATAAAATGGATCGCCGGGCGAGGTCGGCCATTTGTCGGGGGCAAAGCCGACCCCTTCAACTTCGCGCCGTTTGCCGGAACCGAAGCCTATGCCAGTTTTCCATCGGCTCACGCCATCACCGGCTTCGCGCTGGCTTTCGCGGTCGCCGTGGTCTGGCCGCGGGCGCGGGCGGCGATGATCGTGTATGCGCTCCTGATCGGCATCAGCCGCCTGGTGCTGTTGGCACATCATCCCAGCGACGTGGTTGCGGGGGCATTAATCGGTGTGATCGGGGCCATGGCTGTTCGGTACTGGTTCGCCGCGCGCCGGCTCGTGTTCGCTATCGGTCGCGAGGGTGAAATTGCGCCTCTCCGGAGCACTTCGTGGCGTGTCAAAAGGGTTGCCCGCAGCCCGTCAGCCCCATAAGAAGCGGACGCTGCAACCGCCGGATCGAGCGCCTCGCCGGCGGCGGGCCAACCTAAACGGTGAGTGCTGATTTGCCTTGTTCTGACACAGCAGCGGTGGCCGTTTCCATTGTCGTCCCCGTGCGCAACGAGGCCGAGAATATAAGTCCGCTGATCGCGGAAATCGCCGCCGCCCTCGACGGCCGCTGGACTTGCGAAATCATCTACGTCAATGACGGCTCGACCGATGCGACCGCCGAGCGGCTTGCGGCCGAGATGAAGCAGCGCGGCAATCTGCGCCAGATCCGTCACGCGGCATCGTCGGGCCAGTCGGCGGCGGTGCGCAGCGGCGTGCGGGCCGCGCGCGGCGCCATCGTGGCGACGCTCGACGGCGACGGCCAAAACGATCCCGCGTTCCTGCCGGACTTGATTGCGGCAATCGAAAATGGCGGTGGGCGCGTCGGCCTTGCCGCCGGGCAGAGAGTCGGCCGCAAAGACACCGGCTTCAAGAAGATCCAGTCGCGCATCGCCAACGGCGTGCGGAGCGCCATTCTGCGTGACGGCACCCGCGATACCGGCTGCGGCCTGAAAGCATTCCGGCGCGAGGTGTTCCTGATGATGCCTTATTTCGACGGACTGCATCGCTTCCTGCCGGCGCTGGTGCGCCGCGAGGGCTACGAGATCGCCTATGTCAACGTGATCGACCGGCCGCGCCGGTCCGGCGTGTCCAATTACGGCTTCTTCGATCGGCTATGGATCGGAATCATGGATCTCGCCGGCGTGTGGTGGCTGATTCGCCGCAAGAAGCCGACACCTGTTGCGACCGAGGTGACGCCATGACCGACCTGTTCAACGGCCTCGCCGGCTACCTGCACGACGTCTTCGTCATCAAGTTCGATGGCTGGGTCGTTCTGGGATTCGTGGCGCAGGCGTTTTTCACCATGCGCTTCGTGGTGCAGTGGATCGCTTCCGAACGCGCGCGCAGAAGCGTGATCCCGGTGGCATTCTGGTTCTTCTCGATCGGCGGCGGCGCATTGCTGCTGGTCTACGCGCTGTATCGCCGCGACCCGGTCTTCATCGCAGGCCAGGCGCTCGGGCTCGTGGTTTACGTTCGCAACCTGTATTTCATCATCGTCAACGGCCGGCAGGCCTCGGCGGGCAACTGATCTCCGCTACCGTGGCAAGGGGGTACGTGGCCGTTGCGGGGGGCAGCGCCACCTCGCTTTCAGCGTTCTGCCGGGCCGGCAATTCTCCGGCGGCGTCGAGCACGGGATAGGCCACCGAACAGATGTGTGAGTGAATTCGCCGCAGATCGCGCAGCACGTCGAGATGCAGCGAGGTCGTCTCGAGGCTCTCGGGCCGGCCCTCGCGCAGACGGTCGAGATGCCGTTCGGTGGCGGCAAGCTCGGCGTTGCGCAGCAGCGCCTTCTCCGCGAGAAGCTTGCGAGCCTCGTTGACATCGCCCGACATGAAGACGCCGAACGCGACCCGAAGCGAGTCCGTCGTTCGCTTGTGAAATGCCGTCAGTTCTTCCGCGCCTTCCGGTGAAAACTGGAACCTGCGCTTGATTTTTTTGGTCGCGAGTTCGCTCAGATTCTTGTCGATGATATCGCCCATGTGCTCGAGGTTGATGGCGAAGGAAACGATCTCCATTGCCCGCCGTCCCTCGCGCTCGTCGAGGCTGCCGCGCGTGAGTTTCGTGACATAGAGCTTGATTGCCTCGTCGAGACTGTCGACGCTATTGTCCATTTGGGAGACCTGATCGACAAGTGCGCGGTCGTTGGTCATGATCGCGGCCATAACCTTGCGCAGCATCACCTCGACGTGATCGCCCATGTGCAGGGTTTCGCGCGCCGCGTCTGCCAGCGCCAGCGATAGGGTTTCAAGCGCGCTCTCGTCAAGATAGCGGGGACGCGACGGGTCGGTCTCCCGGACCCGATCCGGGAGTATCTTCTTTAGCAGCACGGCCATGCCGTCGAGGAGCCCGATGAAAATGATCGCCGTCGCCACATTGAACGCGATGTGAAATTCGGCCGTGAGCTTGGCGAGGTCGGGTTGCCAGGCCTGCAAGACTTCGGTGATCGGACGCAGGAATGGTGCGACCAGCAGCACGCCGGCCAGCCGGTTGATCAGATTGCCGAGCGGAAGCCGGTAACTTGCGGGGTTGTCACGGCGCGCGCCTTCGAACACCGGATTGATCGCGCTGCCGAGATTGGCGCCAAGCACCAGCGCGAGCGACGCCGAGGGCGAAATGAAATGCGCGTAAGCCAGCGACATCACGAGGAGAACGCTGGCCACGCTTGAATGCACCGGCCAGGTGACGACGGCACCGATGATGATGCAGAGAACAGGATCGCCGGTAATGGCGTTCATGAACACGCGCACGCCAGGCGCGTTTTCCGCCGGCACCAGCGTGTCGAGCAGAATATGCAGCGCTAGCAGCATCAGGCCGAGACCGATCGAGACGCGGCCGATGTCCTTGATCCGCGAGCGCGCGCCGCTGCGGAACGCGACGAGGCCGAGAATGAAGAGAACGGGAGCGGCGGCGGCGAGATTGAACGACAGGATTTGAACGATCAGCGTGGTGCCGACATTGGCGCCGAGCATGATCGCAAGCGCCGGGACCAGAGCGACGAGCCCCTCCGCCGTGAAGGAACTCGTGATCAGGGCGGTTGCGGTGCTGCTTTGCAACAGGGCTGTCAGGGCGATACCCGCCGCAAACGCGGTGAAACGGTTATTCAGGGCTTTCGCCAGAAGCCGTCGGAGATCGGGACCGAACGCGCGCAGAATTCCGCTGTGGACCATATGCAGGCCCCACAGCAGCAGCGCCACGCCGCCCATCAGGTCGAGAAGAACCAGACTTCCCATGATCGTCCGCTTTTCGAACTCGAGTCGAAAGATCAGGCTATCGGCAAATGGCAGTGGATCAATCCTTTTATTCAGGGGGAGGGGTGCGAAAATGCGGCGTCACCGCCACAGTTGTCCGCGTCAGCCTTGCGCCGACAGTGAGGACGGGTCGGCAGGCGCAGGGAGCGGACAGCTCGGCCTAAGTAAACCATCCTGCTCGCGCACTCCGAAAAAGCTGGCGATTGAAACTCAGGCGGCCGCTGCCATGCACGGCATTTCGAATTATGGATCCGAGGAATTCGGTAAAGAGAACTCCAAGGGAACAGATAGATTGCGAGAGGTCCCGCTAAGCAGATTCCAATAGTTTCTCTGTAAAAGCGACAGTGGTGCCGGATGAAGCATTATTGAAAAAGGCGAAGGATGAACATGTTGGTGAATTGGCGTAGAAGCGAGCGTCGCCTGTGCAGAAAGCTCGCGAAAATCCAGTTCGGGACCGGCTCGTTGCCGCGGGACTGTACGATCACGGACGTGTCTGATGGCGGCGTGAAGGTAATCGCGGAATATCTCGACGTTCCCGCCGAGTTCACCATCATTTTGTCCGAAGGCCGGCCACGCCAATGCAAGCTGGCATGGCGGATCGGTTGTGAATTCGGCGCTCAATTTGTCGATTAGGTCGAAAGCCCCCTTCAAATATCGAGGCCGGCTAGCCTTTCTTGGTTCGCAGGCGCGAGGTCGACATCAATGAATTTGCTCGGGTGACCCCGTGACTGCCAATCGGGGCACACCGCCTGTTTAACGGTAATTTAGGGTTAATATGTGAGCATTTTGGCCGGTCGCCGACCATTGGTCAAAGTACATGCTCCAGCCGCTGCTCCAGCAATATCGCTTCGCGAGACTTCTCACATCCGCGGCTTCGTCCGCGATTTTGATGTTGGGGCTTTGCAGCTGCATGACTGCGGGCTCGTCGGATATTTCGGATATCACAGGGTCGCTGGGTGAGAAGACCGAGGCAAGCCGCGCCGCCGACCCCAAGCGCGAGGTGGACTCTTATCGCGATCGCTTTCGCGCCAATCCCAAGGACGCCGATGCGGCGTTACAATACGGCAAGGCGCTGCGGGACGCGGGGCAGCGGTCCCAGGCGGTCGCGGTGCTCGAACAGGCCACGATCGCTCACCCCGGCGACAAGGCGCTGCTTGCCGGTTATGGGCGGGCGCTGGCGGACAATGGCAATTTCCAGCAGGCGTTCGACGTTCTCGGCCGCGCCCATACCCCCGACGATCCCGATTGGCGGATCCTCTCGGCTCAGGGAACAGTACTCGATCAACTCGGCCGACACGACGAGGCGCAGCAGTATTATGCGAGCGCGCTGAAAATCGTGCCAGAAGAACCCTCCGTGCTGTCCAATCTCGGCCTGTCCTACGTCCTTTCGAAAGATCTGCCAAAAGCGGAAGCGACTTTGCGCCGCGCGAACAGCCGGGCCGATGCGGATCCGCGCGTGCGGCAAAATCTGGCCCTGGTGGTCGGTCTGCAGGGCCGTTTGGCCGAGGCTGAAGGCATTGTGACGGCCGATCGACCGGCCGAGGCGGCAGCGGCCGATGTCGCTTCTCTGAGGCGATTATTATCGCGGAAAAAGAATGCCCATGCGGAGGCGGACAAGGTGCCGGCTGCCGGACGCCACGATTGACACTCGGCGGGCACCAGGTTCGGTCATCGCTGGTCCGTTACGCCCACGAAACGCCGCGGCACGCCACGCCGGGGCTTAGCCCGCCCGCAACTTTCTGATAATGGGCGACAGGAACGAACCGTTCGGCTTTTTGGCCTCGCCGCGGCCGGTCAGTTGTCGCGCGATCTGCAAGAGCATCTTGGAGGTGCGGTGATTGGCGGAGAGTTCGGCGATCATGTGGCCGTTATTGGCCGCCGTGCCGAACAATCGCGAATCGCATGGAATGGCCGCGACCGGCGGGCTCTCGATGGCCTTGGCAAATTCGCGCACGCTGATTTCCGGGCGCTTCGGCATGCCGACCTGGTTGAGACAATACAGCGGCGACCGGTCGTTTGGCCGCGCCGCCTTGAGCATAGTCAATATGTTCTTGGTATTGCGCATGTTGGCCAGGTCCGGCTCGGCAACGATCAGGATATCATCCGCGCCGATCAGCGCCCGCCTGGCCCATCCCGACCATTGGTGTGGCACGTCCAGCACGATGCAGGGCGTGGTCAGGCGTAACGTATCAAAGATCGCATCGAAAGCTTGTTCGCCGAGGTCGTAGACTCGCTCGAGCGTGGCCGGTGCCGCCAGCAGGCTGAGGTGGTCGTTGCATTTCGCCAGCAGGCGCTCAATGAATGCGGTATCGGGTCGATCGGGCGAAAACACCGCGTTGGCGATTTCCTGCACCGGATCCTTGTTGTAGTTGAGACTGGCGGTGCCGAAGGCGAGGTCGAGATCGATGACGACGGAATCCAGCGCCAGATCGCGCGCGATTGCCCAAGCGACATTGTGCGCGACGGTGGATGCGCCGACGCCGCCCTTTGCGCCGACGATGGCGATCATGCGGCCGACGGCTACCGGCTCCGACGCCGAGAACAGGCCGCAGATCGCGCGCACCACATCAAGGGCGTCGACCGGCCCAATGACGTAGTCGCTGACGCCGCGACGCACCAGCTCGCGATAGGGCGCGACATCGTCGTCACTGCCGATCACGACGACGCGGCTTCCGGCGTCGCAAACGGTCGAGAGCTCATCGAGGCCGGCAAGGATGTCGCTGCCGCCTTCGGTTTCCAGGATAATCACGTTCGGAGTAGGCTGGGTGTGATAGGTTTCGATGGCGGCCGCAATGCCGCCCAGTTTAGTGGTGAGATGGGCCTTGCCGAGGCGGCGATCTTCGGCCGCCGCCTGAACGGCGGCCGCGGTTTCTACGGTCGCGCAAAAGGCCTGCACCGACACGCGCGGCGCCGGCGCGATGTAATCGTCTCCGTGCGGCGGTGTGGCGTCCGGCTGCCCTTCGGGATCTTGACGCGAGTAGCTGATCATTTGCCTGTATCGCTGAGTTTGGCCTTGTCGGCCTCGGGATAATTGGTCGCGGTCGCGTTGCCCTTGCGATATTTCTCGAAACCCTCCGTGCGCCGCATGGTGTAGGCGGGGGTTTCAGGCCGCGGCTGCACGAGGTCCGACGGATTGTCGATCATCGCCGCCATGTTGCGCTGATAGGCGCAACCGAAATTGTAATAATGCCGGTTTTCGGAATAGTCGTTGTTCAGGATCGAGGGACCGAGATCCTGCGGCCACAGACCGCAGGGACCGGCGACTGCCGCAATCCTTGGATAGCTCAGCCGGATGGTCGCGAGCGTTCGGTCGTCGTCGGGATGGTAGTGGTGCAAGGTAATTCCGCGCGGAGGCACGCCGCCTGCCGCAAGCAGCGCCCTGATTTCCCGGAATGACGACGCCGCCGCCTGCGCGTTCGGGGTGTTGACCGGTACGTCGGCGACGATTGCGCCGGTTCCTTCGCGAACCCAGATCTGCGCCAGTCCCAGGACGTCGGCGCGTTGTGAATTGGACAGGCCGCCGCGTCCACGACCGACGAAAATCACCATCGAGCGGTTGGCTTCCTCGATCGCAATCGGATGACGCAGACGGTAATCGTCGGGGACGCTCGCCGTCACGACCTCTGCGCCGGTATAGGTGCAGGCGCCCAACGCGGTTGAAAGGCCAATCAGTGCGCCGAGCAGGCGCGGGATTCGAAGCCGATCGACGGGTGTACTGTTTGTCATCGTTTTGTCCTCACGCATTGGCCGGGCAGCTCCGTTTCAGTCAATGATGAAGCCAAAGTTGCCCGGATAGCTCGCAACGGATTCCGCGTGGCCGGGAAGGCCGTAGATCCGGGTGATTTGAGCCAGCAGTGTCGACTGCGAATCCGACGCGGGCGCAAACCCGTCGTCGGGACGCGACAACTCTTTCTGGGCAACCGCGCGAACGATATAGGGCGTGACGATGACCATCAGCTCGGTCTGGTTGTTGACGAAGTCCTGACTGCGGAAGAGCGCTCCAAAAATCGGCAGAGAGTCCAGGCCGGGCATGCCGTTGATGGCCTGCTTGGTTTGCTCCTGGATAAGGCCAGCCATCGCGATCGAGCCGCCGGACGGAACTTCCAGCGTGGTCTCGGCGCGACGGGTCTTGATCGAGGGAATCGTCGTTCCACCGGCACCGCCGGTCAGAGCGTTTTCGGCCGAGACTTCCGACACCTCGGTCATCACCCGCAGGCTGATCCGTCCCTCGGTCAGCACCACCGGCGTGAAGTTGAGCGAGATGCCGAATTTCTTGAAACTGACCGTCTGGACGCATTGTCCGATAGCGCCCGCTGTCGTCGTTTGGCAGGTTACGCCGGTCGGAATCGGAAATTCGCCGCCTGAAATAAATGTCGCCGACTCGCCGGAGATTGCCGTCAGATTTGGCTCCGCCAGCGTCCGCACCACGCCCGCGCTCTCCATCGCGCGTAAGGTAGCGGTGACCGACGGCAGACCGGCTTTGTTCAAGGCCGCCGCGGTCAGGTTGTTGCCAGGGACGAGCGGCGCATTGTTTGCGGTGAACGGATTGGTGTTGTTGAAGTTCACGACTGCGGTGCCGTAATTCATGCTGGCGCTGAGATCGACGCCCATCTGTTTGACGATGTCCCGCCGCACTTCCGCGACCGTGACCTTCAGCATCACCTGATCGCGGCCGCGGACGGCGATCGAGTTGACGACCTTGTCGGCGCCGCCGACCAGCCGCGCGGCGAGATCGCCCGCTTGCTGAGCCTCGACCGGGCTCGATACCGAGCCGGTCAGCATCACACCCTCGCCGACGCCTTCGACCTGAATTCCGGCATAGGGCAGGGTTTGCTTCAGCGCGGCGCGCACACCGTTGAGGTCGCGCTTGACCGCGATGTCATAGGCCGCGATCTGCTGGCCCTCGGCATCGAAGAAAACGACATTGGTCTGGCCGACCGCCGAGCCGATGATGTAGGCGCGCTGCGCGGAACGAACGACGGCGTTTGCGATCTTGGGATCGGCGACCAGCACATCCTTGATGTCGCGCGGCAAGTCGACGATCATGGATTTGCCAATACCGAGCGCAAGAAAGCGTACCTTGGCCTCGCTCGCCACCACGGGCGCCAGGGCCGGATAAAGCGTCAGCGCGGCGACGGCCGAAAACGCCAGGGCGCGGAGCAGGACGGTCCGCATCAACAGGTTATTTCCCCTGCACTTCATTTCGGCATCCTCACTTCTGTGTCGTTGTCACTTCTGTGTCGTCGTCGAACTTTGGATACCGTAGCGAACCACGTTGACGCTTGAGCCCCGCTTGGCCTGATCGTCGGGTCTGTTCTCGACCATGTTGACATCGGCGATGCTGCGCAGCGCCAGCGCCAGCGTGCCGGTCTGGCGCGCGCGCGCCAGTGTCTCGGCCTGCTCGGGTCTCAGCTCCAGCGTAACGGTCTTGCCGACGACGGCGTTCTGGCCGTCTTTTTCCTTCGGCGCCTGGTCGATCGCGAGAACGCGAACATTCGGCAGGATGATTTCCGAATTGACGACGTCCGGGGCGCTCGGGCGGTCGGCATTCTTCTCGCGCTTGGAAAGAATGACATCGACCCGGTCGTTCGGCAGGATGAAGCCGCCGGCGCCGGTCTCGGGCGAGATTTCGGTCGAGATGGCGCGCATGCCGGTGGGCAGGATCGCCGCCATGAAGCCCGAGCCGTTGGCCTTGACCAGTTTCGGCTCCCGGATCGGCTCGCCCGCGATAAAGGGGGCGCGCGCGATCGAGCCGGCGACCTGGGTCGTTGCATCCGGCCGCTCGTTGCGGCGAATGAAAGTGTTGCTTGCGGTCGCGGCCGGCCAGCTCTGCCACTGCATGTCTTCAGGCGTGACGGTCTGGCCGAGGCCGATGTCGGACCTGGCAACAAGAACGTCCACAGTCTGAAGTTGCACAACCGGCTCGGCCGGCCTCTTGTCAAACCCGCTGGCAAGGTAGGCGGCAATGCCGCCGGCACCGAGAGCGATGATCAGGACGACAATACGTGCGGTATACATACGCTTTACTATCTGCTTTTACGCCACCACGGCTGAACCGCATGCGGTGCCAGCCTCTCCTTCACGCATGACTAAGCGGTAAAGGTATAAGCCGGCTTGCAGATCGGAGGGATTTGTCCTCATGGTGAACGGAGTGTTATCGCGGGAAGGAGGATGCTTCTCAAAATCTCTGGTTGCGCTGCGTCCGTTGATTTACAACGTCCGGATTCATCGAGGCGTCTCGGCGTGAGTGAGGGTTGGCATTAAGGAGGGGACGTACTTGCCGGCGCGCGCCTGCGCGGTGATCGAACGAGACGGCGACCTAACGTCATCCCGGTCTAGGCGGCGTTGAACGCCTCAAACCCGCGTGCAAGGTCGGCCTTGAGATCCTCGACATGTTCGAGCCCGATGTGGAGCCGCAAGGTCGGGCCGTCCGGCGCCCATTTGGTAGCGGTGCGATAGCTTGCGCAGTCGAATGGAATGACAAGGCTCTCGAAGCCGCCCCATGAATAGCCCATGCCGAATAATTCAACGGTGTCGAGCAATGCATCGACGGATTTTTGCGGCGCCGGCTTTAGAACGATACTGAACAGCCCGGATGCGCCGGTAAAATCCCGTTTCCAGATCGCATGGCCCGGATCGCTTTCGAGCGCAGGGTGCAACACCCTGACAACCTCAGGCCGGGTCGCCAGCCATCGCGCCATCTCCAGCCCGGATCTATGGTGCTGGGCGAGCCGCACCCCGAGCGTGCGCAAACCGCGTATCGCAAGGAACACATCATCCGGCCCGGCGCAGACGCCAAGCAGCTGGATCGCCTCGGCAACCAGGGGCCAGGCCCTGGCATTGGCTGAAATCGTGCCGAACATGATGTCGGAATGGCCGCCGATATATTTGGTCGCCGCCTGCATGCTGATGTCGACGCCTTGCTCCAGCGAGCGATGATACAGCGGCGTCGCCCAGGTATTGTCGTCGATCACCAGCGCGCCGCGCGCATGCGCGACTGGGGCGATCGCGGGAATGTCGGGCATTTCGAACGACTGCGAGCCCGGCGCTTCGACCAGCACCGCTCTGGTGTTCGGCTTGAACAATCCGGCGATCCCGGCGCCGATCAAGGGATCGAAATAGCCGGTCTCGACGCCATAGCGGGCCAGCAGCCCGTTGCAGAAATTTCGCGTGGGGCGGTAGGCATTGTCGCAGACCAGCAGATGATCGCCGGCTTTCAGCACCGCCAAAAGGGTGGTGGCGATCGCCGACAGGCCCGAGGGCGCCAGGCCAACGCCCGCGCATTGCGGGCCTTCGAGCGCCATCAGCGCCTGTTGCAGCGCCCTGGTGGTCGGGGTTCCGCGGCGGCCATACTGGAACTCGCCGCGATGGGCATGCAGATCGGCGGCGGTCGGATAAAGCACCGTGGAGCCGTGGACGACTGGGGGATTGACGAACCCCTTCTGCGCCTTGGTGTCGCGTCCCGCGGTTACCAGCGTGGTTTCTGCCCTTGGCGACTTTGGTCCCCGGTCATCCCCTGAAGAGTTCATTTGTCCGCCGCCACCAAGAGACCTTTGCCACAACCTCGATGCCCCCTTGCAGCCCGCCGGGCGGCGGGTTCGGGTTGGGCTGGGCTAATAACAGGACACAGAAGACGGCCGTCAACCCCTTGACCCGGCTCCCCAGTCGTTCTGTGATGCGCGCCAGCTATTCAGTCGCGCTCGTTGAGGGGCTTGCCGCGGCCGTCGATCCATCGCTCGAGTGGACTGCACGCCAAATTGCCTGCGGGGCTGGCGATCGCAGCGGGGATCATGGGGTAGGCCCATCGACATACGCGACGAGACGATAAGTAAACGTTCCCGGACGACCCTTGAAAGGCTTTGCCATGAAACGCGTATCTCTGGTTTTCACTCTCGCTCTTGCCGCCGGTTTCTCGGCCCAGGCCGCTACTGCGCAAACGCTCAAGACGGTCAAGGACCGGGGCATGGTCTCCTGCGGCGTTAGCCAGGGCCTGCCGGGCTTTTCGTCGCCCGACGACAAGGGCAACTGGACCGGGCTCGACGTCGATGTCTGCCGCGCGATAGCCGCTGCCGTCTTCAATGATCCCACCAAGGTCAAGTTCGTGCCGCTGTCGGCCAAGGACCGCTTCACGGCCCTGCAGTCCGGCGAAATCGACGTGCTGTCGCGCAACACGACCTGGACGCTATCGCGCGACACCTCACTCGGCGCCAATTTCACCGGGGTGACCTATTACGACGGCCAGGGTTTTCTGGTGAAGAAGTCCCTTAAAGTGAATTCCGCGCTGGAGCTGAACAGCGCATCGGTTTGCGTGCAGACCGGCACCACCACCGAGCAGAATCTCGCCGACTACTTCAAGAGCAACAACATGAAGTACGAGGTGATCGCATTCGGTACCGCGGACGAGACCGTCAAGGCCTATGAATCCGGACGCTGTGACGTCTTCACCTCGGACGTGTCGCAGCTCTATGCCGAGCGCCTGAAGCTTGCAAACCCGGCCGATCACGCCGTGCTTCCGGAAGTGATCTCGAAAGAGCCGCTTGGCCCGATGGTGCGCCATGGCGACGATCAATGGTTCGATCTCGTCAAGTGGACGCTGTTTGCAATGCTTGACGCCGAAGAGCTCGGCATTACCCAGAAGAACGTCGACGACATGGCGAAATCGGACAAGCCGGAGCTCAAGCGCGTATTCGGCACCGATGGCAATCTCGGCGAACAGCTCGGCCTCACCAAGGATTGGGTGTCGCGGATCGTCAAGGCGGTCGGCAATTACGGCAAATCTTTCGACCGAAACGTCGGCGCCGGCTCCAAGCTCGGGATCGCCCGCGGACTAAATCAGCTCTGGAACAAGGGCGGAATCCAGTACGCGCCGCCGATCCGCTGATCGCAGGCCCAAGGCCGCGGCGATGAGCATCGAGCCCCGAGCACCACCGTCGCTGTTTGCCTTCCGGCTGAAGCGGACGCTGGGCGGCCGCGCGGGCTGGAGCGGCTTTGCCTTCCAGATCGTGTTCGTCGCCGCGCTGGTCTGGATCGGCTACGAGATCGTCGCCAACGCCCGCGCCAATCTGGAGGCGCAGCGGATCACCTCCGGTTTCGGGTTTCTGAAGAACACGGCGGGTTTTGACGTCAGCCAGAACCTGATCCCCTATAGCGGATCCGACACTTACACCCGCGTGTTCCTTGTGGGTCTGCTCAACACGCTGTTGGTTTCAGCCATCGGCGTTTTCTTTGCCACCGTGATCGGATTCACGGTGGCGCTGGGCCGGCTGTCGCCGAACTGGCTGTTGTCGCGCATTGCCGGCGGCTATGTCGAACTGATCCGCAACCTGCCGCCCTTGTTCCAGATCCTGTTCTGGTATCTCGCCGTGCTCGCGGCGCTGCCGAACCCGCGTCAGAGTGTTTCGCTGTTCGGCAGCTTCTTTCTCAGTAATCGCGGCCTGGTGATTCCGAAGCCCATCGGCGAGCCCGGCTTCGAGCCATTCATGGTTGCCGTTTTTGTCGCGATCGTGGCCGCGATCGCATTGTGGCGCCATGCGCGCCGGCAATTGTTCGAAAGCGGCAAGGTGATCAGGGTCTGGCCCTATGTGCTCGGTCTCCTGATCGGCCTGCCGCTCGCCTCCGTGCTGATCTTTGGCGCGCCGGTGACGTTTGAAGTGCCTGAACTCAAAGGCTTCAATTTTGCCGGCGGCTCGCGCGTCATTCCGGAGTTCGTCGCGCTGACGGTGGCGCTGTCGACCTATACTGCCGCTTTCATCGCCGAGATCGTGCGCGCCGGCATCCTGTCGGTGCATACGGGGCAGATGGAAGCCGGTTCATCGCTGGGGCTGCACCGGGGCTCGGTGCTGCGGCTGATCGTGATACCGCAGGCGATGCGCGTGATCCTGCCGCCGCTCACCAATCAGTATCTCAATTTGACCAAGAACTCCTCGCTCGCGGTGGCGATCGGCTATCCCGACCTGGTCTCGGTTTTTGCGGGAACCACGCTTAGCCAGACCGGGCAGGCGATCGAGATCATCGGCATCACCATGGGCGTCTATCTGCTGATCTCGCTGGTGACGAGCGCGATCATGAGTTTTTACGGTTGGCGGATCGGCCGGAGCATGGGATGAGCGACATCACGGCAAACGCCTTCGTCCGCAAGGACCTCGTTCCCGAGCGCACCGCGCCGGTCAAGACCACCGGCTTTGTCGGCGTCCTGCGCACCCGGCTGTTCAATTCGCCGACCAACATCCTGCTTACGATCGTGAGCGCGCTGTTGCTGTGGTTCATCGTGGTGCCGGCGGTGAAATTCCTGCTGGTCGATGCGGTCTGGCGCGGCACCGACCGTAACGCATGCCTTGCCGAGAATGTCGGACACCCGGTTGGCGCATGCTGGCCTTTCGTGCAGGCCAAGCTCAGCCAGTTCATCTACGGATTTTATCCGGAGGCAGAGCGCTGGCGGGTCAACCTGACCTTTGCCCTCGCTGCGATCCTGCTGTTGCCCTTGTTGATTCCGCGGCTGCCGGCCAAGGGCCTCAACGCCGGCCTGTTTTTCCTGGTGCTTCCCGTCGTCGCGTTCTTTCTGCTGCATGGCGGGGGTCTCGAAGGTTTCGGCGTCAGCTGGACCGCCGGGCTTCTGTCCGGTCTGGCGGACAGCATTGTTGGCGCGGGGCGGGCAACGGCAAAGGCGGGGGAGGCAGCCGCGATCATCGGACCGCTGTTGGTTCTGCTGGGAAAGCTCGTCGTCCTGATCGGTTCGGCGATTTCCTGGCTGATCTGGCCGCTGACCTGGCTTCGCGATCAGATCCAGGCCTCTCACCAGCCGGTATGGGCCGACTTCGCGGCTACCGCCGGCGCTGTTTCGATCGCATTGTTCCTGCTGAATGGCGGCACACGCGCCGGCTGGCGCCCGCTGATCGCCAGCCTTGCGGTGTTCGCGGGCATCGGCATCGTCATCGCGGTCATGGGCCTTGACCGTGGCGGGTTTGCGGTGGTCGACACACGGTTGTGGGGAGGCCTGCTGGTGACTCTGGTGGTGTCGGTGACCGGCATCGTCACGTCGATGCCGGTCGGCATCGCCCTCGCGCTGGGACGGCGTTCGACCATTCCATTGATCCGGGTATTCTCGATTGCCTTCATCGAATTCTGGCGCGGGGTGCCGTTGATCACGGTGTTGTTCTTTGCGACCTACATGCTGCCGCTGTTCGTGCCCGCCGGCTTCACCATCGATGGACTGATGCGGGCGCTGATTGGCATCGCGCTGTTCGCCGGGGCCTATCAGGCCGAGGTCATCCGGGGTGGTCTGCAGGCGATCCCGCGCGGGCAGGGCGAGGCGGCCAGCGCGCTCGGCCTGTCCTGGTCGAAGACCACGGCGCTGATCGTGATGCCGCAGGCGCTGCGCCACGTCATTCCCGGCCTCGTCAACAGCTTCATCGCGCTGTTCAAGGACACCTCGTTGGTGTCGATCGTCGCGCTGTTCGATCTGCTCGGGAGCTTGCGGGCCTCGTTTTCCGATCCGGTCTGGTCGACGCCAACGACGCTGTTCACCGGCTTTGCCTTCACCGGAATCATCTACTTCACCTTCTGTTTCGGAATGTCGCGCTATTCACTGTTCGTCGAACACCGGCTGAACGCACACCGGCGTAGTTGAGAAAGATGTCCATGACCGACAACTCCATCGTCAACATTTCCGGCCTCAACAAGTGGTACGGCGATTTTCATGTGCTGCGCGACATCAACCTCGATGTCGGAAAAAGCGAACGCATTGTGATCTGCGGTCCGTCCGGCTCGGGTAAATCGACGCTGATCCGCTGCATCAACGCGCTGGAGGAATTCCAGGAAGGCGAGATCGTCGTCGACGGCATCGAACTGGGGCCAAATTTGCAGCGGGTCGACGAAGTGCGGCGCGAAGTCGGCATGGTGTTCCAGAGTTTCAATCTGTTTCCGCATCTGACGGTGCTGGAGAACTGCACGCTGGCTCCGATCTGGGTCCGCAATATTCCGAAAAAGGATGCCGAAGCGGCCGCGATGAAATATCTGGAGCGGGTGAAAATCCCGCATCAGGCCAGCAAATATCCCGGCCAGATGTCCGGCGGCCAGCAGCAGCGGGTCGCTATCGCGCGCGCGCTGACCATGAACCCGAAGGTCATGCTGTTCGACGAGCCAACCTCCGCGCTGGATCCCGAAATGGTCAAGGAAGTGCTCGACACCATGGTCGACCTTGCCAGGGAAGGCATGACCATGCTGGTCGTTACCCACGAAATGGGATTTGCCAGGGAAGTGGCCAACCGCATCGTCTTCATGGACGCCGGCCAGATCATCGAATCGGACACGCCGGCCAATTTCTTCGCCAACCCGCAGCACGCGCGGACCAAGCTGTTCCTCAGCCAGATATTGCGATAACGAATAGCGATTCCAGTCGCTACTCGTTAAACGCTATTCGCATTTTCGGCGCTCACACCTTCTCGAACGGCAAGTCGATTTTGCTGCGCTTCTCCATCCATTGCGGCACCGGCAGATTCTTCGAGCGCATGAATTCCGGATTGAACAGCTTCGACTGATAGCGGTTGCCGGAGTCGCAGAGGATGGTGACGATGGTCTTGCCGGGACCGAGTTGTTGGGCGAGGCGGATGGCGCCGGCGACATTGATGCCGGTGGAACCGCCGAGGCACAGGCCCTCGTGCTCCAGCAATTCGTAGATCACGGTCACGGCTTCCTCGTCCGAAATCAGGAACGCGTCGTCGACCTCTGCGGTCTTGATCACGGGCGTGACGCGGCCCAGTCCGATGCCTTCGGTGATCGAATTGCCCGGCGTCGATTTGGCCACGCCGTGCTTGAACAGTTCATACATCGCGAAGCCATGCGGATCGGCGCAGGCGATGACGACGCCCTTGTTCTTTTCCTTCAGGGCCCGGCTGGTGCCGGCGAGCGTGCCGCCGGTGCCGACCGAGCAGATGAAGCCGTCGAGCCTGCCGCCGGTCTGCTGCCAGATTTCCGGGCCGGTCGAATCGTAGTGCGCCTTGGCGTTATCGAGATTGTTCCATTGGTCGGCGAACAGCACGCCGTTCGGCTCCTGCTTGCGCAGTTGGTCGGCCAGCCTTTTTGCGACATGCTGATAATTGTTGGGGTTGGAGTAGGGCAGCGCCGGCACTTCGATCAATTCGGCGCCGCACAGCCGCAGCATATCTTTCTTTTCCTGGCTCTGCGTTTTCGGGATCAGGATCAATGTCCGATACCCGCGCGCGCTCGCCACCACCGCGAGTCCGATTCCGGTATTGCCCGCGGTCGCTTCGAGCACCAGGCCGCCCGGCTTCAGCTCGCCACGCTTTTCGGCCTCGAGGATCATCCATTTGCCGGCGCGATCCTTCACCGATTGTCCGGGGTTCATGAACTCGGCCTTGCCGAGGATGGTGCAGCCGGTCAGTTCGGAAGCCCGCTTCAGCTTGATGAGCGGCGTGTTGCCGATCGCTTCGACGACGTCGTTGTTGATTGTCATATGCGGAAATTGCCGGTTTGCTCAATCGCCCGGCGACCCTAATGGACCGCCGCGGGGCGCACAAGCCGACGAGGCGCGAAGCGGATTTGACGAACGCGCGTGCGGTCAGCCTGATTTCGCGAACACCACCTGGCGGACATCGATATTTCCGGACAGGAATCCCGCCTCGCAATAAGCAAGGTAGTATTCCCACAACCGGCGAAAGCGGTCGTCGAAACCCGATGGCATCAGGTTCGGCCAGGCGGCGCGGAAATTGCTTCGCCAGATCGCGAGAAGTCTTGGCATAATCTTGCCCGAAAATGCGTTCGCGGATGACGGGGACGCCGAACCGCTCGCCCAGCGATTTCAGCACCTGCGGCGAGGGCAGCATCCCGCCCGGAAAAACGTAACGCTGGATGAAATCGACTTCGCGGCGGTAGGTCTGGAACAGCCTGTCCTGAATGGTGATGGCCTGAATGCCGGCCAGTCCGCCCGGCAGTAGCCGGTCGCGCAGCTGCGAAAAATATTTTGGCCAGAACTGCTCGCCGACCGCCTCGATCATTTCGATCGACGCGATCCGGTCATAGCGGTCGCGCTCGTCGCGATAGTCCTGCAGCCTTATCTCGACCTTGTCGGCAAGGCCGGCATTGCGGATGCGCGCTTGCGCAAAGTCGCGCTGCTCCCTGCTGATGGTGAGCCCGACCACCGTTACGCCCCAGGTCTTGGCGACATATTCGGCAAAGCCGCCCCATCCGCATCCGATCTCCAGCAATCGCTGGCCGGGTCGCAGATCGATCGCTTCGGCCAGTCTGCGGTATTTGTTGTTTTGTGCGGCCGGCAGATCGGGGGTGTCATCCTCAAACAACGCCGAGGAATAGGTCATGCCGGGATCGAGCCATGCCGAATAGAACGCATTGCCAATGTCGTAATGCGCGTAGATATTGCGGCGTGCCTGCCGTCTGGTATTGCGGTTGAACCAGTGCCGGGCGATCTGGGCGAAGCGCATCAGCGGCTTGTCGCCGAGCATCGCCTGGATCAGGTCATGGTTGACGCAGAAGAGATAGAGAAACTGCGTCAGATCGGGCGTGTCCCACTCGCCGTGCAGGTAGGCCTCGGCTATTCCGATGTCGCCGCCGTTGAGGAGCCGCGATGCAAAGCCGTAATTGTAGAGGTTCATGGCCGCGGCCGGGCCCGGCTCGATGCCGCCCAGCCGCAGGGTGCGGCCATCGGGAAGCGTTACGTCGAGTGTGCCGCGCCGCAGCCTGGACCCGAATCCAAACGCCAACCGGACCAGGCGAGGCAAATCGGAAAGCACCGACTCGACATTGTCGGGATTTACGGAAATCAAGGCAGACATTTACCGGCCCATCAACTGACGCGGCTCTCTGTCCGAGCTTCGCGTGGGCCGATTTCCTCAGATCCGGCTGCACCGGACCAAAGCGCTTTTCCGCGACCCGGCTCCCGCTCGACGGCAGATAACGCCGCACCAGTATAATCGTGGTGTTCGCCGTTCGCCAAGCCGGTATTGGCGTTCGCGGCTGCGGCATGCGGACGTGGCGCGAGCCGCGCTGCCTTGCGCCGGAGCCGCAGCGCTCCCAGTGAATCGCCGCGACAATTTGTGAGGTGACGAGCGGCCGCGCGAAGAACACGTGTAGTGCCGCTTTGGTCAGGCGGCGGCGAAGCATCTGCAGGTATGACGGCGACAACAGGTGGCGAGGCCTGCGCGAACAGACCTCCCGCGGTTGCACGCCAGTTGTTGCCGCTGCCTTACACGCAAAGCGCCGGCGCCGGCCGTGACCGCAAAGCTCATGCAACTGCGGAAGTTTCAGCAACGCCAGCGGCGCGCGGAAGTGTGACCTTGAATCCTCGAACGGCCGAAAACCATATGAAATCTTGGTAAGACTGCTGCATCGCGCGCATCGCGTCGATCGGCAGAAAAGCCATATGAAATATGGAAAACCCAGAGATTCTGGCCGCCTGGCCGCGCTCTCAATTCAAGGGCATTGCGGGTATAGAGGGCCGAACAGGACTGTCCGCGCCGTGATCGCCCCGCTAGTATGGAAAACGGGTTCCCAAGAGAAGAATCACAGCGGTGAACACGTCCAGCCAGCCCCCACAAGCGTCATCCGCGAATCGGTCCGGCGGTTCTCGCAGCGTCAGATGCCCCGCATTTTGCCGGGCGGAGGGCTGACGTGAGCCAGGGATCCCCGGGTGTCGCCAAAGAGCGCCTGCCTGCTGCGATCCCTTGCCTGTGTCGTGCGACGCGATGGCTTGCGGCGCTTTGCATGGTCGCCAGCTCCGCCGGCTGCATTCTGACCCAGGATGTGCCCGATCCCGCGCTCGACATTCCCGACGGCTACAAGGCTGCGAGGTTGACGAGCGCGGACGCCCCGCCGACGCTGGACTGGTGGCGCGGATTCCGCTCGGCGGAACTGACTGACCTGATGCAGGAAGCCCAGAAGGTCAACCTGGACATCGCCGCGGCCGTTGCGCGCTTCATGCAGGCCGATGCCCAGGCACGCATCGCGGGCGCGGCGCTGCTGCCGAGCGTCAGCGGCTCGGGTTCGGAGACCTACTCCCGCACCTCGGGCTCGAGTGCCAGCGGATTGAGCAATGGCGGGCGCGAGGTGGTCAACTATTCCGCCTCGCTCAGCGCCAGCTACCAGCTCGACTTCTGGGGCCAGAACCGCGACGCCGCGCAGGCGGCGGAGGAGACCGCGATCGCCAATCGTTTCGATCGCGACGTGGTGGCGCTCACGACGCTGACCGCCGTCGCCAATGCCTATTTCCAGGTGCTGGCCTCGCAGGACCGGCTTCGCACCGCCGAGCGCAATATCGCCAGTGCGACGCGCGTCCTCGAGGCGATCAAGCAGCGGTTCAAGGCCGGCACCGGAACCGACCTCGACGTCGCGCAACAGGAAGCCGTTCTCGGCAATCAAAAGGCATCGGTGCCGCCGCTGCGGCAGACGCTGGCGCAAAATACCTTCGCGCTGGCGACGCTGGTGGCGCGGCCGCCGGAAAGCGTGCGCATCACCGGCGGCTCGCTCAATGCGATTTCGTCGCCGCGAGTCACCCCAGGCCTGCCGTCGGAGCTGTTGACGCAGCGACCGGATATCAGGCGCCAGGAAGCGCAGCTCGCCTCCGCCACCGCCAATGTCGGCAGCGCCCGCGCGCAGTTCTTCCCCAGCATCCAGTTGACCGGACAGGGCGGCTATCAAAGTTCGGCGCTGGTGTCGCTGTTCCAGCCCCATGCGGCGTTCTTCAGCATGGTCGGCAGCCTGACGCAGCCGATTTTTGATGGCGGAAAAATCCTCGGCAATTTTCAATTCAACAAGGCCAAGCAGGATGAATTGCTGCAGACCTACCGCAAGACCGTGGTCTCGGCATTTGCCGATGTCGACAACGCGCTGGTTTCGATCAAGGAGACCACCGCGAAGCTGCGCCTGCAGCGCGAGGTGGTGGCGGCCTCGCGGCGGGCCTTTCAATTGTCCGAGCAGCAGCTTCGGGCCGGGACCGCGGACATCGTAACTGTGCTAAACACCCAAGTGACGCTGTTTCAGGCGGAAGACACGCTGTGGCAGGCGCAGCTTGCGCGATTGCTCGCGATCGTCAGCCTGTACCAGGCGCTGGGGGGCGGCTGGGAGCCGAGGATGGAGAGACGGGTAGATGCTCTTTAAGCCGGATTTGAATGAGACCGCCAAGGCGGCTGGCGACCGCGTCGTCCGCATCGCTTCGAGCGCGCGCCGCCGCACCGTTTCGATTGCGGTTACGCTGCTGATCCTCGGCGGCCTCGGTTATCTCGCCTGGACCGCGCTGCAGCAGAAACAGACAGCAAATCGGGCGCGTCCCGATCTGCCGGTGCCTGTGCTGGCGGCGACACCGCGCATCCAGGACGTACCGGTTTATCTCGACGGCGTCGGCGCGGTCCGCGCGCTGAACAACGTGCTTGTCCGCGCCCAGGTCGACGGCAAGCTGATCGCGGTCAATTTCACCGAAGGGCAGGACGTCAAGAAGGGCGACGTGCTCGGCGAGATCGATCCTGTGATCTACAAGGCGCAATACGATCAGGCCGTCGCCAAGAAGGCGCAGGATGAAGCCCAGCTTGCAAATCAACGCCTGGACCTGGCACGCTATCAGCAACTTTCCGCCACCAACGCCGGCTCGAAGCAGCAGTACGATACCCAACGCGCCGTCGTCGCCCAGCAGGAGGCGCTGGTGAACGCCGATCAGGCACAGATCGACAACGCGCAGGCGACGCTGGGCTACACCAAGATCATCGCGCCATTGTCGGGCCGCGCCGGCCTGCGCCAGGTCGATCAGGGCAACATCATCCACGCGTCAGATGTTACCGGCCTTGTCATCATCACCCAGTTGCAGCCAATCGCGGTGCAGTTCAGCCTTCCGCAGCAGCAGATCGTCCGGGTCAATGCGGCGTCCGCCAAAGGCGTGCTGACGGTCGACGTGTTCGGCAATGACGGGGTTACGGTCATCGACAGCGGCACGCTGAAGGGCATCGATAACCAGGTTGATCCCACCACCGGAACGCTCAAGCTCAAGGCGGAATTTCCCAACGCCAATTTTCAGCTATGGCCCGGGCAATTCGTCAATGTGCGGCTCAAGGTCGACACGCTGTCGCAGGCGTTGGTGATACCGACCTCGGCCGTGCAGCGCGGTCCTGCGGGAACGTTCAGCTACGTCATCGGCGACGGCGACGTCGCAACCGCCAAACCGGTTGTGGTGACGCAGCAGAACGAAACCGATGCCGTGATCGCGAGCGGATTGTCACCCTCCGATCGCGTGGTGACAACCGGCTTTGCCAACCTGTCTGACGGCGCCAAGGTCATCATCGGCAAGGACGAGCAGACGCCGACAGCCGATCTCGCGCCGCGCAAGAAGGGCAGCCGGGGTCCGCAGGGCAAGGATGGTCAGGGCAAGGGCGGCAAGAAGGGCGAGCGTGGACAAGGCGAGGGGGATCAAAAGGCGCAGACCGGACCGGCGCAGGGAGACGCGCAGTCGGGCAGCGGCGCGAAATCGCCGCCATGACCCGGAATTACCAGCTTGAATGACATCGCAGCCATGAGCGCGCAGCCATGAGCGTCTCTGAACCGTTCATTCGCCGGCCGATTGCGACCTCGCTGTTGGGGATCGCGCTCTTGATCGGCGGTGCCCTGGGCTATTGGGCGCTGCCGGTATCGGCGCTGCCGCAGGTCGATTTCCCGACGGTACAGGTGACGACCCAACTGCCCGGCGCCAGTCCCGGCGTGATCGCCTCGCTGATCACGGCGCCGCTGGAGCGTCAGCTCGGGCAGATTCCGGCGCTGTCGTCGATGCAGTCGACGAGTTCGTTTGGCGTCAGCCAGATTTCGCTGCAGTTCGATCTCAACCGCGATATCGACGGCGCCACCCAGGATGTGCAGGCCGCCATCAACGCGGCCGCGGGAGTGCTGCCGCGAACCCTGCCGTATCCGCCGACCTACGCCAAGGTGAACCCGGCCGACGCGCCGGTTTTGACGCTGGCGCTGACATCGCAGACGATTTCGCTGCGTGCCATGAGCGATCTCGCCGACACCATCCTCGGGCAACGTCTCAGCCAGATTTCCGGGGTGGGGCGCGTCTCAGTGCTCGGCGGCCTGAAGCCGGCGGTGCGGGTGCAGGCCGATCTGGCGCGGCTGGCCGCCTATGGCATCGCGATGGAAGATCTGCGCAACACGATCGCCGGCGCGAATGTCTCCGGACCCAAGGGCTCGCTCGACGGCGCGCAACAGTCCTATACGATTGCCGCCAACGACCAGATCGCGGCGGCCGATGCCTACAAGCCCATCATCATCGCCTACCGCAATGGCGCGCCGGTCACCATCGGCGACGTCGCCGTCATCGTCGACGGGCTGGAGAACGATCGTACCGGCGGCTGGTACCAGGGCACGCCGGCCGTCATCATCGACATCCAGCGGCAACCCGGCGCCAACGTCATCGAAGTCGTCCGCCAGATTCGCGCGGAGATCCCGAAACTGCAGCGCGCGATACCGGCCGGCGTGAACCTGACCGTGGTCAGCGACCGCACCGTCACCATCCGCGCTTCCGTCCATGACGTGCAATTCACACTGGTTCTGAGCGTGGTGCTGGTCACCCTTGTGGTGCTTTTGTTCCTGCGCTCGCTGCGGGCGACGCTGATCGCCGGCGTGGCGCTGCCGCTGTCGCTCATCACCTCTTTCGGCATCATGTATTTTTCGGGATTCAGCCTCGACAATCTATCGCTGATGGCGTTGACGATCGGAACCGGTTTCGTGGTCGACGACGCCATCGTGATGATCGAAAACATCGTCCGCCACATGGAGAACGGCGAATCCGCGATGGAGGCCTCGCTCAGGGGCGCCAGCGAAATCGGCTTCACCGTGATTTCGCTGACGGTGTCGCTGATCGCCGTTTTTATCCCGCTGTTGTTCATGTCGGGACTGGTCGGGCGCATGTTCCGCGAATTCGCGCTGACACTGACCATCGCGGTGGTGACGTCGGCGATCGTGTCGCTGACGCTGACGCCGATGATGTGCTCGCAACTCCTGAAGCACGCCGGCGAGGAGATCGCGGTCCCGGGCCTGGCTGCGACCAGCCGTTTTATCGATCGCATGGTCGATTTCTATCACCGCACGCTGTTGTGGGTGCTGGAGCGCCAGCGCGCGACGATGCTGGTCACCTTGGTGACGCTGGTAGCGACCCTGATTCTGTATGTCGTGGCGCCGAAAGGCTTCCTGCCGTTGCAGGACACCGCTTCGATCACGGCGGTGACCGAGGCCGGTCCGGATGTATCCTTTGCCGAGATGCAAAAGCGCCAGACCGAGGCCGCCGACATGATCAAGACCGATCCCGACGTGACAGGCGTCGTCTCCGTGATCGGCGCGGGTTCGGTCAACCCGACCACCAATGTCGGCCGCCTGGTGATGACGCTGAAGCCGCGCGGCGAGCGGCGTGACGATGTTTCCGTCGTGGTCGCGCGCCTGAAGCAGCGGACGGCGTCGATCCCGGGCATGACGATCTATTTTCAGCCGGTGCAGGATGTGCAGATCTCGACCCAGTCGAGCCGCTCGCAATATCAGTACACGCTGACCGGCACCAATTCCGTACAGGTCGGGCTTTGGGCCAATCGGCTGGTCGCCGAACTGCGCCGCGACCCGCTGTTCCGCGACGTCTCCTCGGAAGCCCAGGACGGCGGCCTGCGCGCGGCGCTCGACATCAATCGCCAGCGCGCCGGTCAGCTCGGAGTCAGCCTGCAGGGGGTGACCGACACCTTGAATGACGCGTTCGCGCAGCGGCAGATTTCGACCATCTACGGGCAGGCCAACCAGTACCGCGTCGTGCTGGAAGCACTGCCGATGTATCAGCGCGACCCCTCGATCCTCTCAAAACTCTATCTGCCTGGCGCGCTCGGCGCCCAGGTACCGCTCTCGGCGGTCGCGACGCTGACGCGCACCACCGCACCGCTGGCGATTTCGCACCAGGCGCAATTTCCGGCGGTGTCGCTCAGCTTCAATCTGGCGCCTGGCGCGGCGCTCGGCGACGCCGTGGAGGCCGTCAAATCAATCGAAACCCGGATCGGCATGCCCGGCAGCATCGTCGGTGTCTACGCCGGCGACGCGGCGGAGTTCTCGAAATCGCTGGCCGGTCAACCATGGCTGATCCTGGCCGCACTCGTCACCATCTACATCGTGCTCGGGGTACTCTATGAGAGCTACATCCATCCCATCACGATTCTCTCGACGCTGCCATCGGCCGGCGTCGGCGCCATACTGGCGCTGATGCTGTTCGGCCAGGACCTCAGCGTGATCGGCCTGATCGGCATCATTCTGTTGATGGGCATCGTCAAGAAGAACGCCATCATGATGATCGACTTCGCGCTGGAGGCGGAGCGGCACCAGGGCATGTCGGCGAACGACGCGATCGTGCAGGCCTGCCTGTTGCGGTTCCGCCCGATCATGATGACGACGCTGGCGGCCCTGTTCGGCGCGCTGCCGCTGGCGGTGGAAAGCGGCACCGGCGCCGAGCTGCGGTTTCCGCTCGGCATCTCCATCATTGGCGGCCTGCTGTTGAGCCAGCTGCTGACGCTCTATACGACGCCGGTGATCTATCTCGCGCTCGACCGCATCAATCGCAGCATCGAAAAGGCGGTGCCGCCGGTCGGCGAGGGGCTGCCAGCACCGCCGGTCGCGGGAGCCACCGAGGGGATGCAGTAATGGCATCGATCTCGGAGCCGTTCATCCGCAGGCCGGTCGGCACCACGCTGCTGGCGATCGGCCTGTTTCTGGTCGGGGCGGTGGCTTACGAGTTCCTGCCGGTCGCCGCGGTTCCCAATGTCGACTTTCCCTCGATCAGGGTATATGCGAATCGTCCGGGCGCCGATCCCTCCGTGATGGCGGCAACCGTTGCCGCGCCGCTGGAGCGGCGGCTCGGCGAAATCGCCGGCATCGACCAGATCACCTCGACGAGCGGGCTTGGCGCGACCAGCATCCAGCTGCAATTTTCAATCGGCCGTAACATCGACCGCGCCGCGCGCGACGTGCAGGCCGCGATCAACGCTTCGCTCGCCGATCTGCCGAGCGACCTGCCGAGCTTGCCGCGTTTCAAGAAAGCCAATACGGCGGCGGCGCCGGTATTCGTGCTGGCGCTGACGTCGAAGACGATTTCAACAAGCGCGATGTACGACGTCGCCGATACCGTGATCGCGCAGCGCATCTCGCAGGTGCCCGGCGTCGGCGAGGTCACCGTCAGCGGCGCCGACCAGCCCGCGGTCCGCATCGCGCTCAACCCGGTGGCGCTGTCGAACGCGGGGATCGCGACCGACGATATCAGGCTCGCGATCATCAACGCCAATCCGCTGGGACCGGTCGGCATCTTCAATGGCAGCCGTCAGAGCGAAACCCTGTCGACCAACAGGCAGATGCGGACCGCGGCCGAATTCCGCGACATCCTGATCAAGAGTTCGAACGGCAATTTCGTCAGGCTCTCCGACGTCGCCGAGGTCGAGGATTCCGTCCGCAACAGCCGCTCGATCGCCTGGTTCAACAAGCAGCCGGCGGTGCTGATTCAGATCACCAAGCAGGGCGACGCCAACGTCATCGAGACCGTCGATCGCGTGCGCGCGCTGATCCCCGAACTGAAGCAGTGGATTCCCGGCGGCGTCGTGATTTCCACCCTGGTCGATCGCACCGGTACCATCCGCGCCAGCGTCCGGGACATGCAGTTGACCCTGCTGGCGACGGTCTTTCTCGTCATGGCGGTGGTGTTCGCGTTCCTGCGCCGGATCACGCCGACGATCGCGGCCGGCGTCTCGGTGCCGCTGGCGCTGGCCGGGACCTGCGCCGGCATGTGGCTTGCCGGGTTCTCGATCGACAACCTGTCGCTGATGGCGCTCGCCATCTCCGTCGGCTTCGTGGTCGACGACGCCATCGTCATGATCGAGAACATGTACCGCAATCTCGAACACGGCATGCGGCCCTATCAGGCGGCGCTGGAAGGGGCCAGGCAGATCGGTTTTACGGTGCTGTCGATCAGCCTGTCACTGATCGCCGCCTTCACGCCGCTGATTTTCATGGACGGCATCGTTGGCCGGCTGTTGCGGGAATTTTCGGTGACCCTGACCTTCGCCATCGTGGTTTCCACCGTGGTGTCGCTCACGATCACGCCGATGATCTGCGCCCATTACATCAAGGGCGCCACCTCCGCCAACGCGACCTGGTTCGACCGCGCCGTCGAAGGCACGCTGGCGCGTATGGTGGCGTTCTATGCGCGCACGCTGCAGATCGTGCTGGATTTCCCGCTGCTGACGCTCATGGTGTTCTTCGCGACCATCGCGCTGACGGTGACGCTCTATATCAAGACCCCGAAGGGATATTTCCCGGTCGACAACTCCGGCTTCGTGATCGGCGCGACGCGGGCCTCCGCCGACATCTCGTTCCAGTCGATGCTCGGGCTGCAGCAGCAGCTCGCCGATATCGTGATGGCCGATCCGGCGGTGGCGGGCGTCGGGTCGATCCTGAGCGGAGCCGGCGGGCCGTTCGGCGGCGGGTCCAATCGCGGCATCATGTTCATCAGCCTCAAACCATCAGCCGAACGGGACGGTCTGACCACGGCGCTGGTGATCGACCGCCTGCGCAAGAATCTCTATCGCGTGGCGGGCATCCGCCTGTTCATGTTCGCGGCGCAGGATGTCCGCACCGGTGG
Source organism: uncultured Alphaproteobacteria bacterium (assembly GCA_963801875.1). Classification (GTDB taxonomy): domain Bacteria; phylum Pseudomonadota; class Alphaproteobacteria; order Rhizobiales; family Xanthobacteraceae; genus Bradyrhizobium. Next base: position 568,416 of record CAWDGT010000003.1, read on the forward strand.
GCGGCCGAGCGAAGCCGACTATCAATACACGCTGTCGAGCACCGATCTCGATCTGCTGCAGAAATGGGCGCCAATCGTCCAGAAACGGATGGAGACGGTCGAAGGCATCACCGACGTCACCAGCGACCGCGATCCCGGCGGGCTGCAGCTGGCGCTGACGATCGACCGGCAAAAGGCGTCCAGCCTGGGCGTCCGCGTGCAGGACATCGACAACGCGCTGAACAACGCGTTCTCGCAACGGCAGATTTCATTCATCTACACCCAGCGCAACCAGTATATGGTGGTGCTGGAGATCGACCCGAAATTCCAGAGCGATCCCTCCAACCTCGAACATATCTACGTCGCCGGCGCGGGCGGCGCGCAAGTGCCGCTGTCGACGGTGGTCCGCATCCAGCGCGGCCTGTCGCCGCTTGCCGTGTTTCACTCGCAGTCAATTCCCTCCACCACGGTATCGTTCAATCTGATGCCGGACGTGCCGCTGCAGATCGCCACGACGAATATCCAGCGTGCGGTCGAGGAAATGCATATGCCCGAGGGCATTCGCGGCAGCTTTGACGGCAATGCCGGCGACTTCAACAAGACCAGCGCGCACATGCCGCTCTTGATCCTCGGCGCGCTGGTGGCGATGTATATCGTGCTGGGCGTGCTCTACGAGAGCCTCGCCCATCCCCTGACCATCATTTCAACCCTGCCGTCGGCAGGTCTGGGCGCGCTGTTGGCGCTGCAAGTGACCAACACGCCGCTGACCGTGATCGCCTTTATCGGAATCATCCTCTTGATCGGCATCGTCAAGAAGAACGGGATCATGATGGTCGACTTCGCGCTGGACGCCGAGCGCCACCGCGGATTGTCGTCGGCGGACGCCATTTTCGAGGCCTGCAGCGCCCAATTCCGCCCCATCCTGATGACCACGATGGCGGCGATGTTCGCGGGGATCCCGCTGGTGATCGCCACCGGCCCCGGCACCGAACTGCGCCGGCCGCTCGGCATCACCATTATCGGCGGCTTGTTGGTCTCGCAGATCCTGACCTTGTACACGACGCCCGTGATCTACCTGCTGATCGACCGGCTGCGGCGACGATCCGAGCCGGCCGCCGTCGCCGCACCCGCGGAATAGTCTTGCGGATCGAACTTGCGTTGTTGAAGCGCCCCGCCGCAGCGCGTATAGCGGGCGCATGTCAAAACCATCCGAACTAGAGGCCGGCGCCGCCGCAGCGCAGGCGATACCGGACTGTCCGCGCTGCCAAAAGCCGCAGCCTTTGTGCATCTGCGACAGCATCACGCCGATCGACAGCAAGATTTCGCTGTTGATCCTGCAGCATCCGCAGGAGCAGGACAGGGCGCTCGGCACGGCGCGGCTGACCGCCCTGCATTTCAGGGATGCGGTCGTTAGGATCGGATTGTCGTGGCCGAGCCTTTCCAAGGCGCTGGGGCGGCCGGTCGGGGATCCCAGCCGCTGGGCGGTGCTCTATCTCGGATCGGCGAAAGTCGCCGATCTCGTAACTTCCAGCGATATCGTCGCCATCAACCGCAAGGGCGAGATCGAGGAAAATCAGCGCGCCATCCTGAGGGATATCGAGGGCGTCGTGCTGCTTGACGGCACCTGGAGCCAGGCCAAGGCGCTGTGGTGGCGCAATGCGTGGATGCTGAAATGCCAGCGCGTCATTCTCGGCCCCAGCCATCCGTCGCGCTACGGAAAACTGCGCCGCGAGCCTCGCCGCGACGGCCTCGCCACCATCGAGGCGGCGGCGATGCTGCTCTCCGCCCTCGAAAAGAGGCCCGATATCGCCGAGACGCTGCACGCAAGTTTCGAGCGGATGCTCGAAAAATACCGCGAGGCGCAGCGCGCGTTGCCGGAACTTGCACCCAGGCCGAAGCCCAAGCGCGATTACCGCCGCCGCAAACGCGCCTGATGACAGCCCGCCGACCGGTGAGAATTTTCCGGCATGGAAGCCGGTTTGCTGCAGGAACGAGCCCTGCCTCAATTGCTTGTGTATATTCTCTCACAGACAAGTTCAGGCAATCTGCGCTAACTTGATTGAGAGGTAGAGCCGGGATCCGCTTCGCCCGAACCGGGGCACGAGATCTGTTGAAGGCACATCAGGTGATGACCGACGATTCGGAATCCGTCGCGTTGCGTCTGACCGTCATCGACGGGAAGCGGCAGGAAGACGATTACGAGGTGATTTGGCGCGGTCTACCGATCGGCAGGATCATGAAACCGCCGGGCGATCCGCATTGGTGGTGGGGCTGCAATGTCTACGGACAGCCGTCGGCGGCTAGCGACCGCGGACCCGGGATCAATTTCAAGGACTGCCAGCTTCGGTTCAAGATCGCGTGGGCGAGGATCAGGGCCGGGCTCACCGAAGAGGACATCGCGATCGCATCGCGGCACGCCGAGAAACTGGTCGCTCAGCAATCATCAAACGTAGACGGGCAGCCAAAATCCGAAGAGCTCCGAAGTCTGGAGAATAACCGGGCGGCGCCTCGACAGCGTACATTGAAGGCCGGCACCATCGAGTTCAGCGGAAGCACCATTGATTGCGTCGTCCGGAACATTTCGGCGACCGGCGCCGCGCTTGAGGTCGCAAGTCCGGTGGGTATTCCCGCCGAATTCAATCTCGTGATCTCCGGGAGTGTCGCCAAACGTCCATGCCGCGTGGTCTGGGTTAAAGACAAGCGCCTTGGCGTGACTTTCGAACCTGCCTAGTACCCGGAATCATTGGTCCGCGAAACGGGCTTTGAGACGCTTTTGATGGACTTCGGACTTGCTCCAGACGAACGGCTTGGCGTCGGCGTTGTAAGCATCGACGAAGGCGTCGATGTGCTCTCTGAGCTGTTTGACCGAGGTGAAGGATTCGTCGCACAGAGACTGTTCTTGCAGAATCGAGAACCAGATCTCCACCTGATTCAGCCATGAGGCCCGGGTCGGCGTGAAGTGGAACGTCACGTTCGGATGCTGCTTGAGCCAACGGTCGTTCCCAGGTTTGTGGGTATTGAGGTTGTCGAGCACGACGTGGATGGCGGTGTCGGGCCAAGCGGCGACAATGTCGTTCATGAAGTCGAGGAACTCGATGCGCCGCCGCCGCTTCTTGTGAGCTGCCGTCACCTTGCCGGTGGCCACCTCGAAGGCGGCGAACAGCGTCGAGGTGCCGTTGCGCTTGTAATCGTGGCTATGACCGCCCAGCGCTCGGCCGTTCGGCATTTTCAGATAACCCTGTGCCCGCTCCAGCGCCTGGATCGAGGGCTTTTCATCGACGCAGATGACGATCGCGTTCTCCGGCGGGGCCATGTAGAGCCCAACCACGTCGGCCGCCTTGGCGGCGAACTCCGGATCGCTGCTCTCGCACCAGGATTTGCGCCCGGCGAGGTCGATCTTCTGGGCGCGCAGGAAGCGCCAGACATACTGCACATCGACATCGCCGAGCGCTGCGGCCAAGAGCGGCCCCGACCAGCGGGCATAGCCCTTGGGCTTCGGCTGATCCAACAACGCCAGAATGCGTTTGTCCGTTTCCGCCGTGTATTTTGGCTCGGCGCCTCGGTCGCCTGTTTCGTCGAGACCGCCAAACCGCTTTTCGGCATAGCGCACGCGCCACTTCGATGCCGTGCCAGTCGTGCAGCCAACGGCCCGCCCGATCGCCCGGCTCGCCATGCCCTCTGCCGCCAACAGCACGATGCGGGCGCGTTGCCGCAGCCGGTGCTCCGTCTTCGTCGAACGCGCCAAGCCCTCAAGCTCGGTGCGTTCCGCCGTCGTCAAAATAATAGCAGTCGCTTCAGGGATGCCAATCATGCACCCTTGAATCACGACTCATTCTTCACCGATAGTGGGTACTAGCACCGAACCGCCGAGCCTGATCAGGCTCTTGGTTGCCTATCCCTGACAGGCCGTATATGAGTTCGGCCCCATGGGGCCACGTGGCGGAGTGGTTACGCAACGGTCTGCAAAACCGTGTACACCAGTTCAATTCTGGTCGTGGCCTCCATCAACATAATCAATGTCTTGCGCTGATTATTTGAGGAAGCGAAGGAGACGGCGCGCCTGCTCAGCAGGCGGCGTACCAGCCGTCGGGAAATGGGACAAGCGGCCAGGTCGTCTGGTTGTCGTTGGCGGCCTTCGGCGGCTCGTCAAACAGGTCGGGTTGGGCCAAAAGGTCCTCCTGCGGCGCGGGCTCGATCGCCATTTTGACGGCCTCCAGCAATCGGTCGTATTCAACTTCGCTCATCGCGCGCTCTCCGGGTTCGAGAGCGCAGGGTCTCAAAACTGTTCTGTTTCCGGATTGAGCGGATCACTCAAATTGTATCGATCGGGCGATCGAGGCCGGTTTGGTTACCGAAGTCTTGATGCCCGACGAAAATGTAGTCCGCCCGAGCAGCGGCGAAATGTAAGAAAAATCACATTTGGCGGTTTTTTTGCGACACGTGCACGCAGTGTTCGAGCAGCAATTGCACTGTGTCGGCAGCGGTCTATGTACCTTTGATGAGCGGTCGCTCCTGACAGACCTGCTCGGGTTCCGCCAGCATCCAAACTCAAGTCTCGAACCGCCGCGTGTTGCGTTTGGGCGACAGTATTCCTCGTTGAATCGAATAAATTGTTGCCTCGTTGGGGCCGAATTTGACTCGCTCCGATCGGATAGATCAAACGAGAAATGGAAACTAAAATGAAGAAATTTTTGCTGGGTACGGTTGCTGTTGTTGCAATGGCGACTTCCGCTTCTGCCGCTGATCTCGCTGGCGACCCTACAGCAAAGCACCGCCCCCGGTGATGGTCGCGATGTACGACTGGAGCGGCTTCTACATCGGCGCTAACGGTGGTTGGGGATCGAGCCACAAGTGCTGGGACTTCACCACTCCGGCTGGCGCGTTTATCTTCGCCGAGGGTTGCCATGATGCGACCGGCGGCGTGGCCTTTACGCGTACCAACTACTCTGCCGTGTTCACGCCCTCGACGAATCCGGCGAGCCTGTTCGGATTCGGATGCCCGGGTGCTGCTGCCACCACCTGTTTTGGCACGTCGGCCGTTGCGTTCTCGCAGGACAAGGCTGGCTGGGTCGCCGGCGTCGGCGGGGAATGGCGAATTGCGCCTCACTGGTTGGTTCGCCTCGAATACCTTCACTACGGGTTCGACGGCGCGACGGGCATTGTGCCGGCCGTCCTTGCCAACGGGACTGCGGCCTGCGCAGGTTGCGGATGGCGAGCCAACTGGAACCATCTCGACATCGACAGCGTACGCGTGGGCGCTGCCTACCAGTTCGGTGGCCCGGTGGTCGCGAAGTACTGATCTCCCCCAAGCTTGAAGCGAAGCCCCGGCAATGCCGGGGCTTTCGTCGTCGGTAGGGAACTACGCGTCATCCGAGCCGATGAAGGAGAACCTGCTTGAGTGGCCAGGATTGCATTGCTCCTTCTTTTGGCGCTATCTGTCAGCGGCAAAACGAAGCTTCGCAGCGTCTTTGAGTGCCTGGATGCGCTCGGCTCCGCTGGGCAATTTGCGAGCCTTTTCTAAAGCCGCTTCCGCGTCTTTCCAGTCGTCGTCGTGCATATTGCCTATCAACGTGTGCGGATGGGTGAGCACCGAGCCGTCTGGATAGCCAGCGAGATCGACGCCCACATCGAAAGCCTCATTGCAAATCGTTCGACCGAGTTTGGGACCCTTGGAAGTGACAATCGCGCAATGTAGATGGGCGACGCCTATACTACCTCAAGATGCTGTACCCAGATTGTACTCACGCGAAATTTGGGTACAAAGCTCAAAATACCTACTGCTGAGTGTTTGGTTTTGTTAATGTTTGGCTCCCCGGGCTGGATTCGAACCAGCGACCATTCGATTAACAGTCGAATGCTCTACCGCTGAGCTACCGAGGAATAGGCGAAAACCGTGTTCGCACGCGGCAGCGTATAACAAAGCCCCCGAGGCTTGCAAAGGACGAAATATCCCGCGTCCAGGCGGCATCCAAAGGGCAGGGGAACTCGTTGCGCCAGAGGAATTTGTTGCCGCTGACGACTGGGCGCGCATCGACGGCCTACGCCCCAGTTGTGCCAGCGCCAGCAGCCGAGCGCCAAAAAAGTCTCATTCCCCGACAAGGCTCGAGCACGTCCGGATTCCGCCAGAGGTGATTCGATGCCAGACATCCAGACCGATCGCGCAAGGCCGGTGCCCTCGATCGTTCCGAGCCAGAAACCCGTATCCGAGATGAGCGACGACGAATGCCTGATCCGGCTTGCGCAAGCCGTCGCGGCCGGCGATTCCGCGCGCCTGGACGAGGTGGCAAGGCTGATCGGGCGGCTTGCAGTGACGATCGAATAGCCGCGAATTTGCGAACCGGACGCGTTCCGAGGGGAGTGCTGTTCGCTGGCTTGCCCTGCGCAATCGGCGTTGCGTTTTGGCGGAGTTTGTACCAGAGATGACGCGGCCTAAAACTCCTTCCCCGCGGGTAACGCCCGCGCCACTTCCAGGGTCCGCCAATGTCCGGTTTTGTGACCGCGCGCCAGAGAATGGTCGATGGCCAGGTGCGCCCCAGCGATGTCACCGATCTCAGAATTATCGACGCCATGCTGGCCGTGCCGCGCGAGGCCTTTGTCCCCGAGAACCAGCGCCCGCTGGCCTATCTGGATCTCGATCTCGATGTCAGCGAAGCGGCATCCGCAAAGCGCTTCCTGATCAAGCCAGTGGTCACGGCGAGGATGCTGCAGGCCGCCGAGATCAAGGACACCGACAAGGTTTTGGTGGCGGGCGGCGCGACCGGGTATATGGCCGCCGTCGTTGCCCGGCTGGCGGGACAGGTGATTGCGACCGAATCCGACCCGGCGCAGGCGGCGAAGGCGAGGGAAGTCCTGGCTCAGCTCGGTCTCGCCAACGTGACCTTCCAGGCCGCGGCTGCGGCCGACGGGGACCCGGCGAACGCACCCTACGACGTCATCGTGCTGGATGGCGCGACCGAGATCACCCCGGACCGGCTTTATGGACAGCTCAGGGACGGCGGCCGGCTGGTTGGGGTTTTCGCCATGACCAGGCCCTCGCGGGCCCTGATCGTGACGCGCTGCCATGGTGATTTCGGGCACCGGGCGCTTTTCGACGCGTCGGTGCCGGTTTTGCCAGGCCTTGAACGGCTCCCCGCGTTCGTTTTCTAGACCCTCCGCGGCCCCTGAAATCCCGTTCTAAATCATAAGTGTGGCCCGGATGCTGCACGTCAAGAGTTTCGACCGCCTTGGGCTTGCACGGGGTTCCGTCCCCCTTGCGCGCGGAATAAGGTGGCAGCGGAATACTGACTCGAAGTGAAGCGGTAAGCCGGTTCAAGTGGGCCCGAACCTGCGAAACGTATGGATGGATTACTGGGGATGCGTGGGGTGAAGTCGGTTACCGCCGCTGCGACGGCGGTCCTGCTGATGGCGTATATGGGCCCGTCGGCTGCCCTGGCCGATACCATTGAGGCTGCGCTGGTGCGCGCCTATCAGACCAATCCGCAGCTCAACGCCCAGCGCGCCCTGGTGCGCTCCACCGACGAAAACGTGCCGCAGGCGCTTTCTGGCTATCGGCCGAAGGTCGCGCTCACCGCCACCGCCGGCTACCAGTACACGGACGTCAACACCACTGCGGGCGGCTCACCGACCGCGATCGTCAGGACCGAAATCCACGGCGCCAACGCACCGCGCAGCGCGGGTCTGACCGTGTCGCAGACGCTTTTCAACGGCCAGCAGACCGCCAACAAGACCCGCGCGGCCGAGAGCCAGGTCTCGGGCGCGCGCGAAGCCCTGCGCGTGCTCGAGCAGACCGTGCTGCTCGCGGCCGCCACGATCTACATGGATTACCTGCGCGACTCCGCCATCGTCGAGGTGCAGAAAAGCAACGTCCGCGTTCTCGAACAGACGCTGAAGCAGACCCGCGATCGATTCAACGTAGGCGAGGTGACGCGCACCGACGTCGCGCAGTCAGAGGCGCAGCTTGCAGCCGGCAATACGCAGCTTTTGGCCGCCGAAGCAACGCTGACGACGACGCGGGCGAATTTCCGCCGCATCGTCGGTAATGAACCGCAGCAGCTCGCGCCGGGCTCCCCGGTCGATCGCTTTTTGCCGGGTACGCTGCCCGGCGCGGTCGAGCTCAGCCTGATCGAAAATCCGAACGTGACGGCCGCCATGTTCGGCATCGACGTCAATTTTCTTCAGGTCAAGGTGAACGAAGGCGCGTTGTTGCCGACGGTCACTTTGCAGGCCTCGGTGCAGCAGTCCTACGAACAGACCATGACCATCTTCCGGTCATTCGGCGCTTCCGCGATCGCGCAGCTCGCGGTCCCGATTTACAATGGCGGCGGCGAATACTCGCTGATCCGCCAGTCGAAGGAAAACCTGGCGCAGCAGCGCCTCAACCTCGAACAGGTCCGTGACCAGACCCGCGCCAATACCGTGACCGCATGGGGCCAGCTGGTGGCGGGCAAGGCGCAGGTAGCATCGGCGCAAGCGCAGGTGACGGCATCCGAGATCGCGCTCAATGGCGTGCGGGAAGAGGCCAAGGCCGGACAGCGCACCACGCTCGACGTGCTGAACGCCCAGCAGGCGCTGGTCAACGCGCGCGTTGCGCTCGTTACCGCGCAGCATGATCGCGTGGTCGCCTCGTATGCCGTCTTGACCGCGGTGGGACGGCTGTCGCCGCAGGTGCTCAATCTCGCGACCACCGTCTACGATCCGAGCGTGCATTATCAGCAGGTGCGTGACAGCTGGTTCGGCGTTCGCACGCCCGACGGCCGCTGACCGGCCGGACCGTCGCCGTTTGTCACAGCGGGCACAGCGCGTTGCTTGCAATCAATTGTTGCCGTGACATACCTTTGCTGGAGGCAGCAGAGCGATTCGCGCCGGATCAGGCGTTCCTGGGCGGCAGCGCTACGCTGCCTGGCAGGGGCGGGACCCACCCGGCGTGCCGAGCGGCGCTTGATCTGGGGACAAGTCAGGCTTGTGCGATGAAAATCCCGGCCTGCATATCCGGAACCGGCAAATCCTCTCTGGCTTGGTGTAAAACGCATGCGAGGGCGTTGATGATGTGGAGTCGGAGATGACGCAGCCTGCAAAGGTCCAAGAGCCCTCGATGGAGGAGATTTTGGCGTCGATCCGGCGCATCATCGCCGACGATGAAGCCAAGCCGCCGGCCGCCGAAAATCCCGCCGCCGCGGCAGCCCCCGCCAAGCCGGAGAAACCAGCCGCCACGGCGCGAGCGGCCAAGGCGCCCGTCATGAACGACATTCCTCCCTCGGCGATTCCCGCCGCGCAGGCGGCTGCCGCGAGGCCAGCGCCGCCGCCGGCCAGGCCCGCGTCGCCACCTCCTGCCGCCCCTGCGCCGGCACCGGTGGTGCCCAACAACCAGGACGACATCGATGCGTTGCTGAACGGCCTGGATGAAGCGACCACTCCGGAGGAAATACGGCCGCCGTTGCCTGACGGCGAGGTGTTCGAGCTCACCGATGACATGGCGGTCCCGGCGCCGGAGCCGCCACAGCCTTCGTTCCACAAGGTCGAACCGGACGATGGCGATCTCGAATTTACGGAAACCGCCGGCGCCAGGGCGCTGCATCGGCAGCACGCGTTCGAGCCGCCGCCGCTGGAAAGCAGCGCTCCGCCGCAGCAGATATTGTCGCGTTCGACGGTGTCGGCGGTCGAATCCGCGTTCAATACGCTTGCTCACACCGTGCTCAGCAACAACGCGCGGACGCTGGAAGATCTGGTCAAGGAAATGCTGCGGCCGATGCTGAAATCCTGGCTCGACGACAATCTGCCGGGACTGGTAGAGCGGATCGTCAAGGCGGAAATCGAGCGGGTTTCGCGCGGCGGGCGATGAACCGGACCGGCCCCCGGGCCGGCTGTCGGCCCTGATTCAGCCACTACATCGGGCTTTATCCTTGGCTTTTGGCCTCGCCGTGTTGACTTGGCGCGCGCGTGCGGCTTTCTAGCGCAAATGTCCATGATTGCACCGCCATGATCGAGAAGAACTACCAGCCAGCCGATATCGAAGACCGCATGTCCCTCATCTGGGAGGACAGCCGCGCGTTTTCAGCCGGGCGCCCGGAGCGCCGCGACGCAAGGCCGTTCACCATCGTGATCCCGCCGCCGAACGTGACGGGCTCGCTGCACATGGGGCACGCGCTTAACAATACCTTGCAGGACATTCTTTGCCGCTTCGAGCGGATGCGCGGCCGCGACGTGCTGTGGCAGCCCGGCACCGATCACGCCGGGATCGCGACCCAGATGGTGGTCGAGCGGCAATTGATGGAGCGGCAGCAGCCCAGCCGTCGCGATCTCGGCCGCGCCAGATTCCTCGAGCGCGTCTGGCAATGGAAGGACGAAAGCGGCGGCGTCATCATCAATCAGCTGAAACGCCTTGGCGCGTCCTGCGACTGGTCGCGCGAACGCTTCACGATGGATGAAGGCCTGTCGCGCGCGGTGATTAAGGTGTTCGTCGAGCTGCATCGCGCGGGGCTGATCTACAAGGACAAGCGGCTGGTGAACTGGGATCCGGCGCTGCTGACGGCGATTTCCGACCTCGAGGTGCAGCAGGTCGAGGTCAAGGGCAGCCTGTGGTATCTGCGCTATCCGCTGCAAGGCAAGACCTTCAGCCCCGACGATCCCGCGAGCTTTATCGTGGTTGCCACTACGCGGCCGGAGACGATGCTAGGCGACAGCGCGGTCGCGGTGCATCCGGACGACGAGCGTTACACGCATCTGGTCGGCAAGCATGTGATCCTGCCGCTGGTCGGGCGGAGGATTCCCGTTGTCGCCGACGAATATTCCGACCCCGAAAAGGGCTCGGGCGCGGTGAAGGTGACCCCGGCGCACGACTTCAACGATTTTGAGGTCGGGCGCCGCCACAACCTGCCGCAGATCAGCGTGCTCGATCAGGAAGGCGCGCTCGTGCTCGCCGGCAACGAGGACTACCTGCGCGGGTTGCCGGAAGGCGCCTTGCAGCTTGCGGAGGAATTGCACGGCCTCGACCGTTTCGCGGCGCGCAAGCAGATCCTGGCGCGGCTGGAGGATTTCGGCTTCCTGGAGCGGACCGAGCCGAACACGCACATGGTGCCGCATGGCGATCGATCCGGCGCCGTCATCGAGCCCTATCTGACCGACCAGTGGTACGTCGACGCCAAGACCCTGGCGCAGCCGGCGATCGCGGCGGTGCGCTCGGGCGCGACGAGGTTCGTGCCGAAGAACTGGGAAAAAACCTATTTCGAGTGGATGGAAAATATCCAGCCCTGGTGCATCTCGCGCCAGCTCTGGTGGGGTCACCAGATTCCGGCGTGGTACGGGCCGGATGGCAAGGTGTTCGTTGCCGAAACCGAAGAGGAGGCGGTTGGCAACGCGCTCGGCTATTACGTCGAGCAGGAGGTCATCACCCCGGAGCAGGGACGCGAGATGGCGCTCGACCGCAACAAGCGCGCGGGCTTCATCACCCGCGACGAGGACGTGCTCGACACCTGGTTCTCCTCGGCGCTGTGGCCATTCTCGACGCTCGGCTGGCCCGACCACGACACCGACGTGAAGCGCTATTTTCCGACCGACGTGCTGGTCACCGGTTTCGACATCATCTTCTTCTGGGTCGCCCGGATGATGATGATGGGTCTGCATTTCATGAAGGACGTTCCGTTCCCTGTCGTCTACATCCATGCGCTGGTTCGCGACGAGAAGGGCTCCAAGATGTCGAAGTCGAAAGGCAACGTCATCGATCCCCTGCATTTGATCGACGATTACGGCGCCGACGCGCTGCGCTTCACGCTTGCCGCGATGGCCGCGCAGGGCCGCGACATCAAGCTCGCCGAGAGCCGCGTCGAGGGTTACCGCAATTTCGCGACCAAGCTGTGGAACGCCTGCCGCTTCGCCGAGATGAATGCCTGCGCGCTGCCGCCGGCTTTCGATTCGACCAAGGCGAGGGAGACGCTGAACCGCTGGATCGCGCACGAGACCGCGCGCGCCACGCGCGAGGTGACCGAAGCCATCGAAGCCTACCGCTTCAACGACGCCGCCGGCGCGATCTATCGTTTCGTCTGGAACGTCTATTGCGACTGGTATCTCGAATTGGCAAAACCGGTGCTGCTGGGCGCCGAGGGCGAGGCCAAGGCCGAGACCCGCGCCATGGTGGCGTGGGCGCGCGACGAAATCCTCAAATTACTGCATCCTTTCATGCCCTTTATAACCGAAGAGTTATGGGGGGTGACGGCAAAACGCGACGGCCTGCTGGTGTTGGCGCCCTGGTCGCGCGAGGTGAGCGCTATTACCGACGAGCAACTGACTTTGATTGCGTCGGGCGTGGATACTGATCCGCGACTGGCGTCCGTGATCCTGGCCGCTTCCGAGCCCACCGATTTCAGCGATCCTGCCGCCGAGGCCGAGATCGGCTGGGTGGTCGATCTCGTCACCGCGATCCGCTCGGTGCGCGCCGAGATGAACCTTCCGCCGGCGACGCTGACGCCGCTAGTGCTTTCAGGAGCGTCGGCGGAAACGAGAGGGCGCGCGCAGCGCTGGAACGACGTCATTAGACGGATGGCGAGGCTGTCGGACATTTCCTTCGCCGATGCGGCGCCCGAAGGCGCGGTGCAGTTGTTGGTGCGCGGAGAGGTCGCGGCTCTGCCGCTCAAGGGCGTGATCGATTTCTCGGCCGAGCAGGCCCGGCTCGACAAGGAACTGGCGAAGGCCGAAGCCGACATCAAGCGCGTCGACGCCAAACTCGGCAACGAGAAATTCGTCGCCAACGCGCCGGAAGAAATCGTCGAAGAGGAAAAAGAGAAGCGCGACGCCGCGATGGCGCGGAAGGCAAAAATCCTTGAGGCGCTGGAGCGATTGAAAAACGCCGCGTAAAGTATCGTCCGGTTCGGTGGCTTCATCCTTCGAGACGGCCGCGTTGCGGCCTCCTTCAGGATGAGGTCTCGGACCCTCATGGTGAGGAGGCGCCCTTGCGCCGTCTCGAACCATGAGGCCAAGGAATACGCGGCGGAACGCACGTCAACGGAATCATGATGCTCGATCACGTTTCCATCACCGTCTCAGATATTGCAGCCGCCGAGCACTTCTACGATGCGATCATGAAGGTGCTTGGCGTGGTCAAGGTCGGCCGCCGCGACGACTGGCTGGGATATGGCGAGCGATCGCGGCCGGCTTACCCGGATCGGGTCTACATCTCGATCCGCAAGGGGCCAAAACCCGAAGAGGCCTTTGGCCGCCACTGGTGCTTCAAGGCGAAGTGGCGCACGCAGATCGATGCCTTCTGGGATGCGGGCATCGCGGCCGGCGGCAGCGACGACGGCCCGCCCGGCGTGCGCGGCAGCTACCACGCGTCCTATTATGCCGCGTTCCTCCGGGATCCCGACGGCAACCGGATCGAGGCCGTCTGTCATCAATCGGTCTAGGCTATCGCCCCGAAAGTGGCGTCAGCCCGGCCCTGGTGATCACTGGCGCCGCCTCTGGAGACGCGAGGAAGCGTATCAGGGCACTCGCCGCCTCGGGCTGCTGCGCATTAGCGGTGAGCGCAGCGGCGAAGAAAATCGTTGGCTGGACCTCGGCCGGAATCGTGCCGACGAAGGTAATTCCGGGCACATGGATCAGCTCGGCGACCTGCTGGAAGCCGATCTCCGCCTCGCCACGCGCGACAACCGCGGCCACCGGCTCGCCGGAAGGAGGGCCGCGCACCCTTCGGCTCTTGCCCGCGAGTTCGCCTGCGATGCCCAGCCTGGGGAATAATGTGGTCGACAGATAGGTGCCGCTGCCGCTGTCCGAATAGGCGATCGACTTCGCCGCCAGTAGCGTGCTCCGCAATGCCTCGACGCTGCCAATGTTCGGCTTTGCCGCCCCCGCGCGCACAACCATGCCGATCAGCGAACGGGCGAGATCGATCTTGCTGTCGGCGCGCACCAATCCTCGCTTGCCGAGTTCGTCGGCAGCCCCTCCATCGAGGATCACGACATCCGCGGCTTCGCCGCGAGCGAGCCGGGCCGGAATGGATTCCGGAGAGTCACCCATCGACGGACCGCGCGTCGTGACCAGATGGTGACCGCTCGCGCGCTCGAAAGCCGGACCGAGCTCGGAATAAGCCCCGTGAAAGCCGGCCGAGATCATCACGCGCACATCGGCGGCGGATGCCGCGCCCACCATCGACAGGGCTATCCCCATCGCGGAGATCAATCGAGCGAGCGAGCTTGGTCTCATAAGGTTCTCCTGCCGGGGTTCTGGCACAAAATGTAACTTGCGCGCAAAGGAGAGTTTGTTCAACTTCCATCAGATAACGCGGCGGGAGTTCGTTTTCCCGAGCGTCGGATTTAGCAAATTGCGCTTCGTGCAGCTCGGGAAATAGGCGCGACCTGCGCGGCGCCATCGGCGCCCGAACTACCGGTCTAACCAGCGCCTGAGCAGATGATCAATCGACAGCGCGCCCGCGCCACGGCAAAGCAGAACGAGAAGCATCGCTGCCCACTGGATGTGGGTCGGCCAGGCCTGCGGGTAAACGAAGATTTCAATGACGGCGGTCATTCCGAGCAGGACGAAGGCAGCCGGCCTCGTCAGCAGGCCCAGCACCAGCAGAACCGGCGTCGTCAGTTCGACCGTTGTCGCCGCATAGGCGGCGATTTCCGGGGGCAGCAGCGGCAACTGATATTCGTCGGAGAATAGCGCCAGCGTCGTATCCCAGTTGGCTAGTTTCGCCATCGCGGAGTTCCAGAACACGGTCGCAACCGCAAACCGCAGTGGCAGGGCGAGCCAGGTATACGAAACACCGTCAAGCACCGCCCGGATGCTTCCGAGCATTCCAGTGACGAGCGCAGATGGACGATTTGCGGTCACGTCGCTGGTCATGTCATCATCCCTTGATCGATAGACCCAAAAATTCCCGGAGCAAGGTCGAACCGGCAAAAGCGTCCGAGCGCCAGATGCTCCGCGAGCGCTACCGAGCGGTCGAAATCGCCGGCAGTGTCGAGAACCGCTTCGATCGGTTGCCCCGCGCAAAGCTTCGATAAGAAAAGCCACGACTGTAGATCGAGACGCTTCACCTCGATGAGGGTTTCGCGGCGCTCGACCAACAGATTGACGGGTCCGGACTCGATATCGACTTTCCCGAGGGCTTCATCATCGCCCGCCAGAACCGCCCGCCAGATCGCATCTGCCGGATATGCAAGCCGAAGAAGGCTGAGCGATGGGCGGGCAACGAACCATATTCGGCCCTGATCCTCGGGCTTGACCGCTCCGAGCGCAGCGACATCAAGCGGCGCCACGTCAGCCGCGTTGAGCGCGCTGTTCACCGCCCATTCCAACTCGGCGACATCGCCCAGATAGACGATCGACTTCGCCTGCGAAAAAGATCGCAGAAAGTCGGGAAACTCGACGCCAAACCGGTCGAGCCACGCTTCCCCCGGCGGATGATCGGCAATGAAGAATTGAGCGGTGCCTTCGAAGAATTCCTCGCCGACCAGGCGTTCTGTCACGGGAAAGGAGAGCCGAAGCGCCTTGGTTAAGGTGTGGATGAACGTATTGCGATAGATGTCCAGCCTGTCGGCGGTTATGTGCCCGGCGAGCATCGCAGAAACCGCCACGTTGTCCCGGTGAATAAGGCTTGCCTGCATCGCGGTCTGCATTTCAAGCAGCGTCGGCATGACGAGCTCCTTCGGCGCCGGCGATGAAGCCCGCAGCGTGGTCGGCTTCCCGTAGCAGGACATCCAGCGGCGGCACGTCGTTATCCCACTCGATCAGGGTGGGGACAGCACCGAAGCGCGCAATCGCTTCCTGGTAGAGCGACCAGACTTCCTCGCTGACGCGGGAGCCGTGATCGTCTATGCGGAGCGTGCTTGCGTCAGCGAGCGCCTTGATGCTGTGCCCAGCCAAATGGATTTCGCCGACGGCTTCGGTCGGCAAGGCGGCGATATAGGCCGAGGCGTCCCAGCCGTGGTTATGGGCGCTGACGCAGATATTGTTGACGTCACACAGGATACCACAGCCGGTACGGCCTGCCACAGCCGTCATGAACTCCCATTCCGGGATGATCGAATTGCCGAAGGCGATGTAGGTCGACGGGTTTTCGACAAGGATGCGCCGCCCCAGATAGCTCTGCGTCTGGTCGACGTGGCGGCAGACCACCTCAAGCGCTTCCTCCGTCATCGGCAGCGGTAGCAGATCGGCCAGATAGGTTCCACCAACGACATTCCAGGCGATATGTTCGGACATCAGGCCGGGCTCAATCCGCTCGGCGACCTTTCGGATGCGCTCGAGATGCGCCGGATCAATGCCTTCGGCGCTGCCAAGCGAGAGCCCGACGCCATGCAGCGAGATCGGGGTGTCACGCCTGATGGCGTCGAGGTAGCGCAGTGGCGTCCCGCCGCCCATGTAATTCTCGGTATGAACCTCCATCCATGCCACGTCCGGACGAGTGTCGAGCACGACCTGGTGATGCTGAAAACGCAGCCCGATCCCGGCCTTCGCCGGGATCAGGCTGGCTTCGCTGATGTTCGGGGCATGCATCAGCTTCGCTGTCCTTAGCTCGCGGTGGTCTTGCCGCCCTGGATCTTGCCGCAGTCGCCTGCCGGCAGAAGCACGAACGACTTCGGATCGCGTGCCTGGGTCGCCTGGCCGACACAGGAATGCGCACCTTCCGCGCAGTCGTTTTTGGCAACCGCGCTGATGCCGTAGCACTTTTCGAGCTTGTTCTTGCCCATGCGTTCCATGTTGTCCTTCACGACCTGGGGCGGATTTTTCATGCCCTGGGCGCGAACGACGGGAGCCTGCATCGCAAGCGCAAGGCCAACGGCAGTCGTCAAAGTCGAGATGGCGAGCATACGGCGGTTCATGTGTCTTCCTCTCCTGTTGTGTCCCATTGCGGAACTCACATGCCGAAGTTCGACGGCACATCGAAAAAGGTTAGCGTGCCCGAAAAATATTCTTTTCTATCGCTGCGAATGCGGGAGGTGTATTCAACTGCCGAAAGCGGTTTGCTGACGGCCGTTACTGTCAGGGTTTCGAAGACAGGCAGATGAAATGCCGAGTTGCGGCAAGGAAAATCCTCCATATCCCAATGCGCCAAGGTTGACGCTTGTCACCTCGACCACTTCGGACGAAAAGCGGACCGGCGGCCAGTTGGACTGGTCGATACTGATGGCGAGGGCGCAGGATGGTGACCGCGACGCCTATCGGTCATTGCTCAAAGAAATTGAGCCATATGTCCGATCGATAGCCGGCAGGTGCTTCAGCCGGCCGGCCGACGCGGAAGATGTCGTTCAGGATGTGCTGCTGACCGTCCATGCCGTCAGGAATACCTACGATCCAAAGCGGCCGTTCGGCCCGTGGCTGGTCGCTATCGCCAATCGCCGCATCATCGACCGGCTGCGTCGTCATACCCGTCAAAAGGCTCGGGAAATCGAATTATCCCCCCAACATGAAACCTTCGCCGAGGTTCCAGCGAACCTTGATCATATATCGGCAGAGATTACGTTGGTTGGCGCAATCGACAAATTGCCGCCAGATCAACGCGAAGCGATCAGAATGCTGAAGCTCAACGAGATGTCCCTTAAGGAGGCGTCAAAGGCCAGTGGCCGATCCATTGCGGCGCTGAAAGTTGCAACCCATCGCGCTATCAAGAACTTGCGTCAACTGTTGAAAGGCGAACCGTCATGAGGAGAACATCCGACCTCATTGATGCGCTCGTCGATTCAGCAACTCCGATCCGGCGTCTGCATCCGCCATCGCTGCGTGCCACCCTTTGGCTTGCGCTTGCAGTGGGCGTGCTGGGGCTGCTTTGCATTGCTCACGGGGTGCGACCGGATATTTCGATGCGATTACAGCAGCCGGTGTTTGTCATGAGTATGATTGGGGCGTTCGCCACAGCCGTTCTGGCGGCGCTGGCTTCGTTCAAGTTGAGCCTGCCGGACAGTTCGCGTTGGTGGCTTTTGCTGCCGACCCCCGCGCTTGCCGTGTGGGTCTCGACAATTGGTTACGGATGCCTGACGGACTGGGTCGTCATGAGTCCTGGCGGCGTGCGCATGGGTGAAGCGGTTCGATGCTTTGCCACCATGCTGCTGACGAGTGTACCCCTCTCGATCGCGATGCTGATCATGCTTCGCCACGCGGCCCTGCTACGGCCGACCGCCGTAAGCACTGCAGGGGGGCTGGCGATCGCGGCGATGACGTCGTTTGCGCTTTCGCTTATCCATAATCTCGACGCGACGATCATGATCCTGATCTGGAATCTCGGCGTGGCGGCCCTGATCGTTGGACTGGCCAGCGCGTTCGGCCGGCCGACGTTGGCATGGGTTGCCGCACGGATCATGCCGGCGTTACCGCCGCAACTTTCAGGTCGGTAGTCGTAAACATTCTCAGAGCCGAAAACTCATCTCGGGAAAATTCGTTCGGTCATTGACGGCGACAAAGGTAGTTTCCCTGATTTGCCCGTCGGGCAATTTGGCAACATGCGTGTCCAGCCCCATTTGCAAAAATATTTTCGTTCCCGTCTGGGCCAAATCACTCCATATCGTCAGCCATCCCGCCCCACAGAGGGGCGTATCATGATCGTCGCGAAACGCGGGCGGGATGCGGTGGACGCAAGTGGCGCCAAAGACGAGGGCGCTTTTCTTGCGGACGGCGAAGTCGTGTGGTCCTGACGTCTCGACGCTGGCGTCAAGCTTCGCGGAGGTATCCGCGGGGTGACGGTGACAAGAAAGCCCGATCGCCGGGGAGATCACGGAGGAAACCGTTAAAACCATTCGCGTGCGGGAATGCCGGGTGTTCCGGCGTGCTCGTGGTGACTAACGCGCGTGCCTTCTACACACCACGCGCGGCTGCGGGTGCGCTGGCACCCGGCATTCCCCACGCCCTCCTGGGCGGAAGGTTCATGCACAACCCGGGCGTATCGCGCCGCGGGAATGCGGATGTGTATCTGGACGTCATGCGACGCTCTCATGCTCCGATCAAAACGGCTTGCTGAGGAATTTCGAGCCCTTCAATCCATATCGCCAGGGCAAATCGACAGCTTTGGTAATGCCGATCCGTGCGCCGGTCGCGACTTCAATCTTGCCATGCTGTGCATACAGCGCGATCGGCGGGGCATCGAGCGGCAGGCCGTTATGCGCTTGCGTGATGCCAAGCGCCTCCGTCAGCTTGCCCGGGCCCGAGCACAACGCTCGCTCGTCATGCAATCGCCGGCGGCGGCGCATCAAGGGGACGCCATGGGTCGGCTCAAGCGCGCGGATCAGCACCGCGCTGGCCGAACCCTCTTTTTCGCAGACGAAATTGACGCACCAGTGGATGCCATAGGAGCGATAGACATAGGCAAAGCCTGCTGGACCGAACATCACCCGGTTGCGCGGCGTCGGCCCGCGGAAGGAATGGGCGGCCGGTTCGGTGTGATGATAGGCCTCGACCTCGACGATGATGCCGCCGACCCCGTTTACCAGCAGCGTCGCGCCGATCAGGTCGGGCGCGGCCTCATGCACGCTGCGGGCGAAGAAGGCGCGTTTCAGCGGCTTGCCCGGTTTGGCTGGGGCTCGCGTCGATGGAATGCGGCTTTGAGCCATTCAAGATCTGGCCGGGAGGACGAAAATGCGTCGGGGATGGCAATATGCTAAAGGATGCGTGCGGGCAAGCCGGGCGGTTGCGATTCCCCTTCAAGCGGATTAGCTAAGCCTCGAAGGGATACGGACATTCCATGGTCGTTGTCGTCGATACCGTTTCAGCCACGCCGCTGCGCCCGCGTCACCCCGAAAAGGTGAACCGGCCCGACGCGTTGTCGCCGCCGAAACCGGACTGGATCCGGGTGCGCGCCCCGACCACGCGCGGCTATGCCGATACCCGCGCCATCGTCAAGGAAAACGGCCTTGTCACGGTGTGCGAGGAGGCGGGCTGCCCGAACATCGGCGAGTGCTGGGACAAGAAGCACGCCACCTTCATGATCATGGGCGACACCTGCACCCGCGCCTGCGCCTTCTGCAACGTCAAGACCGGCATGCCGGGCGCCCTCGACGCCGATGAGCCGGAACACGTCGCCGAAGCCACCTTCAAGCTCGGGCTCGCCCATATCGTGGTCACCTCGGTGGACCGCGACGATCTCGCCGATGGCGGCGCCGAGCATTTCGCAAAGACCATCCGCGCCATCCGCGCGCGCTGCCCGGCCACCTCGATCGAAATCCTGACACCGGATTTCCTGCGCAAGGACGGCGCCCTCGAGGTCGTGGTGGCGGCAAAGCCTGATGTGTTCAACCACAATCTGGAAACGGTGCCGGCGCGCTATCTCAGCGTCCGGCCGGGCGCGCGCTACTTCCATTCAATCCGGCTGTTGCAGCGGGTCAAGGAAATCGACCCCACCATCTTCACCAAGTCCGGCATCATGGTCGGCCTTGGCGAGGAGCGTCACGAAGTGTTGCAGGTGATGGACGATCTGCGTTCGGCGGACGTGGATTTTCTCACCATCGGGCAGTACCTGCAGCCTACCCGCAAGCATCACGCCGTGATGCGATATGTGCCGCCCGATGAATTCGCTGGTTACGAGAAGGTTGCCTATACCAAGGGCTTCCTGATGGTGTCGGCGAGCCCGCTGACCCGCTCCTCGCATCACGCCGGCGACGATTTCGCCAGGCTGCGGGCGGCGCGCGCTGCAATATCCGGCTGAGCGACCAGTGCGGTGGATTTGACATTCGCTCCCGTGTTTCCGCGAGTTGTCGAGCGAATGTCAAATCCAAAGCCGTACTGGAACTTAATATTTGCTAGTGTCCCTTCGACTCTAACATTCGCAATAGTGTTAGCTGCAACGGGATGCGAATGTTAGAGCCGGGACACTAGGCAATGCCAAAATTCAACTCAAGGCGCCGGGTCAACCACAGCGCGCCGCAGATGTTTGATCTGGTCGCCGACGTCGAGCGTTATCCCGAATTCGTGCCGCTTTGCAGTTCGATGAAAGTAAGCCAGCGCACGCCAAAGCCCGACGGCACCGAGATTGTGATCTGCGATATGACGGTATCGTTCAAGCTGGTGCGCGAAGCCTTCACCACGAGGGTGACGCTGGATCGTTCCAACCTCAGGATTCTCGTCGAATACCTGCGGGGGCCGTTCAGCAACCTCGAGAACCGCTGGACGTTCGAAGCGACGTCGGACAGCGCCTGCGATGTCGGGTTTTACCTTGCTTACGAATTCAAGAGCCGGATGCTGGCGATGCTGATGGGAACCATGTTCGATACCGCGTTCCAGCGCTTCGCGGCAGCGTTCGAAAAGCGCGCGGATATGATTTACGGAAGACCGGGAATTGCAAGCCGGAGCTGATTATGCGCGCGGCGGTCGCCGCCTTTTGACGGCGCTGCGCCGCGGGGAACGCGCCTTGCGCGGATGCAACCGGCTAGGGGTTTCGCGGCGGGGCTTGACGGGCGCCTGCGGTCCGCGCGCCAGTTCCATCAGCATGCGCAGGGCCTCGACGACGGAGCGCTGGCGCACCGCGCTGCGGCCGATTGCGCCGAAGCGGCATTCGCGATGCAGAATTCTGCCGTCGCGGGCGGCGACCGCAAGATGCACGAGACCGACCGGCTTGCCCGGGGTCGCACCGCCCGGACCGGCAATGCCGGTGATGGAGACGGCAAGGTCGACGCCGGCTCGCTCCAGCGCGCCGACCGCCATCGCGGTCGCGGTCTCCTTGCTGACCGCCCCGAAGGTCGAAAGCGTCACTGGCTTGACGCCGAGCATCGCACGTTTGGCATCGTTTGAATAAGTGACAAAACCGCGGTCGATGACGTCGGATGAGCCTGGAATATCAGTGAGCGCGCCGGCCACCAAGCCACCGGTGCAGGACTCCGCGGTCGCAATGGTCAGCTTGCGCATCCGGCAAAGGTCGAGCAGCGAGCGGGAGAGGGCGCGAGCGTCGCTGCCGCTCATGTCAGTCGCTCCAGGGCAGGCGGATGGTGGCACTTGCCGTGGCGGCGATGCCTTCCTCGCGGCCAGTGAATCCAAGCCGCTCGCTGGTAGTCGCTTTTACCGCGACGCGCGAGATATTCACCCCTGCGATCTCGGCGATGCGCGCGCGCATGGTGTCGCGCAGGGGACCGATTTTCGGCCGCTCGCAGATCAGGGTCACTTCCAGATTGGCGATCCGGCCACCGCGCGCGGTCACCCGATCGACCGCGTATTTCAGAAATTTGTCAGACGCCGCGCCCTTCCATTTGATGTCGCTCGGCGGAAAATGCGAACCGATATCGCCGTCGGCGAGCGCACCGAGGATGGCGTCGACCAGCGCGTGGAGTGCGACGTCGCCGTCGGAATGCGCGAGGAAGCCGCGGCTGTGCGGCACGCGGATGCCGCAGATCATGACGTGATCGCCGTCGCCGAAAGCGTGAACGTCGTAACCGGTTCCGGTTCTGATATCGCCGAGCATGGCGCCGAGGCGGGCCTCTTCGCGGATAAAATCTTCCGGGGTCGTAAGTTTCATGTTCGCAGGATCGCCTTCAAAGGTCGCCACCGTCAATCCCGCCCATTCGGCGAGCGCGGCGTCGTCGGTGAAATCGTTGCGGCCCTCGCGCGCGGCGCGGCGATGGGCGTCGAGAATTACATCGAACCGGAATGCCTGCGGCGTTTGAGCAATTCGCAGGCGGGCTCGTTCCGGTGTGGCTTCGACGTTTCCGCTTCCGTCGATCAGCTTGATGGTATCGGTGACCGGAATCGCGGGGATGGCCGCGCCAGTGCGGCTGGCGGCGTCGATCGCGCGCGAAATCAGCGCCGCCGAGACGAATGGCCGCGCGGCGTCGTGGATGAGGACAACGTCAGGCTTGTGGCTGGCGAGCGCCTCAAGTCCGGCATGCACCGAGGCCTGGCGCGTCGCGCCGCCCTTGGCGGGGGGCTCGTGGCGCAACTCGCTGACGGCGTCATGGAAAATTGCCGTGTCGTCGGGATTTACGACCGGCTGCACCGCAAAAACCTGTGGATGGCGACAAAACGGCTCCATCGCCCGAAAAATCACGGTCCGCCCGCCGATCGAGCGATACTGTTTGGGGCCTCCCGAGCCGGCACGAAGGCCGCGTCCGGCTGCGACAAGGATGGCTGCAGTCCGCTCGGGTTTCGACATCTGACTCAATTGGAGATCAAGGGATTGATGAAGGCCGCACAGCCCTTATCACGCTCTGAGAACGAAAACAGAGCGATTCCCGATCGATGCGGGAAAAGCAAATTTTGGTGCAGTGCACTTGCAAGATTGCAAGAACTGTCTAAAGTGTAGGCATGAACCTTGACTGCACAAGATTTGTGCCAAAGTAACCTTTAGTGGGTCCAGGAAGACGTCTGCCAGAAAATGAGAAGTCCGTGACCGGCTCGGAATGCCCACACCTTAAGCCATTGAGAATAGGCGACATTAGGCTCGCCAACCGGGTCCTTCTCGCGCCCATGTCGGGCGTCACGGATGCGCCTTTTCGACGTCTGAGCGCTGCGCTTGGCGCTGGACTCGTCGTTTCCGAGATGACGGCAAGCGATGATCTCGTCAATGGTCGGCCAATGTCGCGGCTGCGATGCGAGGCGACCGGAATTGGCCCGCATGTGGTCCAACTCGCGGGCTGCCAGACCATCTGGATGGCGGAAGGCGCGCGGATCGCTGAAGCCGCCGGCGCCGAAATCATCGATATCAATATGGGCTGTCCCGCGCGCCACGTGACCGGCGGCCAGTCCGGTTCGGCTTTGATGCGCGACCTCGACCACGCGCTGAGGCTGATCGAGGCGACGATATCGGCGGTGAAAGTGCCGGTGACGTTAAAGATGCGGCTCGGCTGGGACGAGCGTTCGCTCAACGCGCCGGAATTGGCTCGCCGCGCGGAGGCCGCGGGTGTGCAAATGATTTCGGTGCATGGCCGCACGCGTTGTCAGTTCTACAAAGGCGATGCCGATTGGGGCGCGGTGCGCGCCGTCAGGGATGTGATTGGTATTCCGCTCGTCGTCAACGGCGATATCACATCGTACGAGCAGGCGGTTTCCGCACTTGAAATGTCGAATGCCGACGCCGTCATGATCGGCCGCGGCGCGCAGGGCCAGCCCTGGTTGCCAGGCCAGATCGGGCGCCGCCTCGAAACCGGCATCGTCGAAGCTCCGCCGTCGCTCGCCGAGCAGCTCGGCTATATCCGCGCGCTCTATGATGAAGTTTGCAGTCACTATGGACTGCGCGTCGGGTTGCGTCACGCGCGCAAGCATCTCGGCTGGGCGCTGGAGATTGCCGGCCGATGCAGCCGTGCGCCCGCGACGACGCTCAAGGCCTGGCGCAAGAGGATTCTGACATCGGACGATCCGAACCGGGTGCATCGATCCCTTCAGGATGCGTTTGACGACTTTGCATGGAGCGCTGCTGCATGACTCCAGCCGCAGAACATCGCAGGCCGGTACCTTCGGATGGCGAGGCCATCCTGAATGCCTTGCCCAACCCGGTGCTGCTGGTCGCGCCCGACGGCAGGATCGTCGACGCTAATATGGCCGCGGAATCGTTTTTCGAGATTTCGACCCAATTCCTGCAACGCCAGTCGCTCAAGGAACTTGTGCCGTTCGGCTCTCCGCTGCTGGCGCTGATCGATCAGGTGCGCTCCAGCGGCTCGCCGGTCAACGAGTACAAGGTCGATCTGGGCACGCCGCGGATCGGCGGCGATCGCCTTGTGGATCTCCATGTCGCGCCGGTTACCGAGCGGCCCGGCCATATCGTCGTGATGCTGCAGGAGCGCACCATCGCCGACAAGATGGACCGGCAGCTGACGCATCGAAGTGCCGCGCGCTCGGTGATCGCGCTGGCCGCGATGCTGGCGCACGAAATCAAGAACCCGCTGTCCGGCATCCGCGGTGCTGCGCAGCTGCTTGAGCAGGCCGCCTCGTTGGAAGATCGCATGCTGACCCGGCTGATCTGCGACGAGGCGGACCGTATCGTCACTCTGGTCGATCGCATGGAAGTGTTCGGCGATGACCGGCCGGTGGCACGCGGTCCGGTCAACATTCATGCGGTCCTCGATCACGTCAAGCGGCTCGCGCAATCCGGCTTTGCCCGCAATATCCGCTTCGCCGAGGACTACGATCCGTCGCTGCCGCCGGTGCTGGCCAATCAGGATCAGCTGATTCAGGTGTTTCTGAATCTGGTGAAGAACGCGGCCGAGGCGGTGGCCGATCTCGGCAGCGACGCAGAGATTCAGCTCACCACCGCGTTCCGTCCTGGCGTTCGTCTCTCAGTGCCGGGAAAGAAATCGCGGGTGTCGCTGCCGCTTGAATTTTGCGTCAAGGACAACGGCCCCGGCGTGCCGGAGGACCTGCTGCCCAACCTGTTCGATCCCTTCGTCACGACCAAGCCGACCGGTAGCGGGCTCGGTCTGGCGCTGGTGGCCAAGATCGTCGGCGATCACGGCGGCATCATCGAATGCGAATCGCAGCCGCGAAAAACCACCTTCCGGGTGCTGCTGCCCATGTTCAATGCGGCCAAGCAATTTGATCAAAGCAATCGCGAGGACGTTTCGGGGACGTCGTTGCATGCCTCACAAGACGCAAGATGAGGAATAACAATGCCCGCAGGTAGCATACTTGTCGCCGACGACGACACGGCGATCCGCACGGTTCTGAACCAGGCTCTTTCGCGCGCCGGTTATGAGGTGCGGCTGACGGGCAACGCGGCGACGCTGTGGCGCTGGGTCAGCCAGGGCGAGGGCGATCTGGTGATCACCGACGTGGTGATGCCGGACGAGAACGCGTTCGATCTGCTGCCGCGGATCAAGAAGATGCGGCCGAATCTTCCCGTCATCGTGATGAGCGCGCAGAACACCTTCATGACCGCGATCCGCGCCTCCGAGCGTGGCGCGTATGAGTATCTGCCCAAGCCGTTCGACCTCAAGGAGCTGATCGCCATTGTCGGCCGGGCGCTGGCCGAGCCGAAGGAGCGGGTGTCCAGCCAGGTTGACGAATCCGAGTTCGATTCGATTCCGCTGGTGGGCCGCTCGCCCGCGATGCAGGAGATCTACCGGGTGCTGGCGCGGCTGATGCAGACCGACCTTACGGTAATGATCTCCGGCGAATCCGGCACCGGCAAGGAACTGGTAGCGCGCGCGCTGCACGACTACGGCAAGCGGCGCAACGGGCCGTTCGTCGCCGTCAACATGGCGGCGATCCCGCGCGATCTCATCGAGTCCGAACTTTTCGGCCATGAGCGCGGCGCGTTCACCGGCGCCAACACCCGCGCTTCCGGCCGGTTTGAGCAGGCCGAAGGCGGCACGCTGTTTCTCGACGAAATCGGCGATATGCCGATGGAGGCGCAAACCCGCCTGTTGCGGGTGCTTCAGCAGGGCGAATACACCACCGTTGGCGGCCGTACTCCGATCAAGACCGACGTGCGCATCGTTGCTGCCAGCAACAAGGATCTGCGCATCCTGATTCAGCAGGGCCTGTTCCGCGAGGATCTGTTCTTCCGCCTCAACGTAGTGCCGTTGCGGTTGCCTCCGTTGCGCGAGCGGATCGAGGATTTGCCCGATCTGATCCGGCATTTCTTCGCGCTGGCCGAGAAGGACGGCCTGCCGCCGAAGAAGCTCGATGCGCTGGCGCTGGAGCGCATGAAACAGCACCGCTGGCCGGGCAATGTGCGCGAACTCGAAAACCTCGCGCGCCGGCTTGCGGCGTTGTATCCGCAGGACGTCATCACCGGCTCGGTCATTGACGGCGAACTGGCGCCGCCGGCCGTGGCGTCGGGCGGCAGCGTTCACCACGGTGGCGACAATCTCGGCGGCGCGGTGGAAGCCTATCTCTCGTCGCATTTCTCGGGCTTCCCCAACGGCGTGCCACCGCCGGGCCTTTATCACCGGATTCTCAAGGAAATCGAGGTGCCGCTGCTCACCGCCGCGCTGGCGGCGACCAGGGGCAATCAAATCCGGGCCGCCGACTTGCTGGGCCTCAACCGCAATACCCTGCGCAAGAAGATTCGCGATCTGGACATTCAAGTCTATCGGAGCGGTAATTAACGGCTTTGCGGCGAAAAATGCGGATTTGACACGCCGCGGAATTGTCGCAATTCGGCAACATTGTGATATGAATGCATCAGGTCCGCTGCCGGCATCATGCCGGCGGACGGAAAGGCTTTCAGCTTACCCCTTGCCGGAATGACCAGCGCAGACACCTCGGCCGCATCGTTCAGTCCGTCCTTCGCCGAATCCAAGGGGTCCTCCCTGCGGAGGTGGTTGGCGCCGTTTGCGGTTGGCCTCGCGCTGCTATCGACCTTCCTCACCTTCGTGGTGCTCACCGGCCTCACCCGAATTGAACTGACACCCGCAGTTGTCAACTCCTTCCTTCTGATCAATGCGGCAACCATCCTTGTACTTCTCGGCATCATCGTCCGCGAAGTCTGGCAGGTAGTCCAGGCCCGCCGGCGCGGCAGGGCGGCGGCGAGGCTGCACATCCAGATCGTCAGCCTGTTTTCCGTGATAGCCGTGTTGCCGATGGTGCTGGTGGCGATCGTCGCCAATGTGACCATCGATCGTGGCCTCGACCGGCTGTTTTCAGGCCCGATGCGCGCGGTGATTCAGAATTCGCTGAGCATTGCCCGCGCCTATACCAACGAACACGCGCAGCTTATCAGCGGCGACATTCTGGGAATGGCCAACGATATCGCCCATGCCCGGCCATTGTACGACCAGGATCGCAGAACGTTTCGCGAGCTGCTGACGGCAAGCGCGGCCGCGCGCAATCTGCCGAGCGCGATGCTGATCGACAAGGACCGCAATATTTTGGAGAAGGCGGAAACCGGCATTCAGCTGACCTTCGCGCCGCCGCCGTCGGAACTCCTGGGCAATGTCAACGAGACCGAGCCCGAGATCTCGGTAATCCCCGAAGAAAACTACGTTGCGGCGGTGATCCGGCTCCGCGCCTTCAACGAGACCTTCCTATACGTGGCGCGTCCGCTCGATCCCGGCGTGGTCGCCCAACTCAGCCAGACCGAAACTGGAGTTGCCGAATATGCCGAGCTGGAATCGCGCCGCCTCGGCATTCAGGTGAATTTCGCCCTGATGTTCGCGGTGATCGCATTGACCATCCTGACGGCCTCCGTTCTCATCGGACTGAATTTCGCCAACTGGCTGGTCGTCCCGATCCGGCGGCTGATGGGCGCCGCCAATCTCGTTTCGACCGGCGACCTGCACGTCCAGGTGCCCGTGCACAAGTCGGAGGGCGATCTCGCGCAACTCGGCGAGACCTTCAACAAGATGACGCAGGAGTTGCGCACCCAGCGCGACGAATTGGTAAGCGCGAGCGACCTGATCGACAGCCGCCGGCGTTTTATCGAGGCGGTGTTGTCCTCGGCCAGCGCCGGCATCATCGGCGTCGATGCCTCCGGCAGCATTGGGATTCTCAATCGCTCCGCCGAAAAACTGATCGGCCACGCGGAATCGGAAACGCTGGACCATCCGCTGTCGGATGTGCTGCCCGAACTCGACGACATGATGAAAACCGCCCGCGAGGGTACGCAGCGGCTGGTGCAGGGCCAGGTAACGATCAACCGCGACGGTCATGAGCGCAATCTCTCGGTTCGTGTCAGCGCCGAGCAGACCAGCCACTCGCGCGACAGCTACATCATTACGCTTGACGACATTACCGAACTGGTTTCCGCGCAGCGCACCTCGGCATGGGCCGATGTCGCGCGCCGCATCGCCCACGAAATCAAGAACCCGCTGACCCCGATCCAACTTTCGGCCGAGCGTATCCGCCGGAAATTCGGCAAGGTAATCACCGAGGACAAGGCGGTTTTCGAGCAGTGCACCGATACGATCGTGCGGCAGGTCGATGATATCAGGCGGATGGTCGATGAATTCTCGCGCTTCGCGCGGATGCCGAAACCGGTGATCGAAGGCGAGGACGTCGCCGACACCGTGCGGCAGGCCGTGTTCCTGATGCGGGTTGGACATCCCGATATCGATATCGCAGCCGAGATCAGGGAAGAGCCGATGCGGGCGCAGTTCGACCGGCGGCTGATTTCGCAGGCGCTGACCAACATCATCAAGAACGCGACGGAGGCCATCGACGCCGTACCACCGGAGCAGCTTGGCAAGGGTCGCATTGATGTCATCGCAGCGCGCGAAAACGACGACATCGTGATCGATGTCATCGACAACGGAATAGGCTTGCCCAAGGTGAGCCGGGCGCGGCTGCTCGAACCCTACGTAACGACGCGCGAAAAGGGCACCGGCCTTGGGTTGGCGATCGTCGGCCGCGTCCTGGAAGACCACGGCGGCCGAATCGAACTCAATGATGCGGCGGACATCCGTCCGGGCCAGCGCGGGGCCTGGATGCGGTTGCGCTTTGCCATATCGGGCCATGCGCCGAAGGCCGAAGCGAAGGCGCAGGCCGAAACAAAACAACCGGCATCCGAAACCAGCGGGCTGGCAGACGCGACCAACAATGAAGCAAAAATCGAAGCCGCAACCGGCAACTGAGACAGGGCGTGACCCATGGCAAGTGACATTCTGATTGTCGATGACGAAGCAGATATTCGGGACCTGGTTGCCGGCATTCTCGACGACGAGGGTTTTACCACGCGGACCGCGCGCGACAGCAACTCGGCGCTGGCGGAAATCGCCAATCGCCGCCCGCATCTGGTGTTTCTCGACATCTGGCTGCAGGGCAGCAAGCTCGACGGGCTGCAGTTGCTGGAACAGATCAAGCGCGACCATGCCGATCTGCCGGTTGTGATGATCTCCGGCCACGGCAATATCGAAACCGCGGTCGCGGCCATCAAGCGCGGCGCCTACGATTTCATCGAGAAGCCGTTCAAGTCCGACCGGCTGATCCTGGTGGCGACGCGGGCGCTGGAGACCTCGCGCCTGAAGCGCGAAGTGAAGGAACTCAAGCAACTTGCCCCGGCGGCGAGCGTGCTGACCGGACGTTCCGCCTGCATGAATCAACTCCGCCAGACCATCGAGCGGGCCGCCAAAGCCAACAGCCGTATCCTGATCGTCGGCCCGTCCGGCTCGGGCAAGGAATTGGCGGCGCGCACGCTGCATAATGCCTCGGGCCGCGCCGAAGGACCCTTCGTCGTCATCAACGCCGCGGCGATCACGCCGGAACGCATGGAGGTCGAGCTGTTCGGTGTCGAGCAATCCAATGGCGAGCATCAACGCAAGGCCGGTGCGCTGGAAGAAGCCCATGGCGGCAGCCTGTTCATCGATGAAATCGGCGACATGCCGCGCGAAACCCAGAACAAGATCCTGCGAGTGCTTGTGGATCAGACGTTCCAGCGTGCGGGCGGCACCACCAAGGTCAATGTCGACGTTCGCATCATTTCGTCGACCGCGCGTAATCTGGAAGAGGAGATCGCGGAAGGCCAATTCCGCGAGGATCTCTATCATCGACTGTCGGTGGTGCCAATTCGCGTGCCACCACTGTCGGAGCGCCGCGAGGACATTCCCGAACTGATCGATTATTTCATGGATCAGATCTCGATCGCTACCGGTTTGCCGAAACGCCAGATCGGCCAGGATGCGATGGCGGTATTGCAGTCGCATATCTGGCCTGGAAATGTCCGGCAGCTTCGCAACAATGTCGAGCGCGTCATGATCCTGGCGGGCGGCGGTCCGGAAGTGATCATCACCGCCGATATGCTGCCGCAGGACGTCGGCTCGATGGTGCCGGCGATGCCAACCAGCAACAATGGCGAGCATATCATGGGCCTGCCGCTCCGCGAGGCGCGGGAAGTGTTCGAACGCGACTACCTGATCGCACAGATCAGCCGGTTCTCAGGCAACATCTCTCGCACAGCGGAATTCGTCGGCATGGAGCGCTCGGCCCTGCATCGCAAACTCAAGGCGCTTGGGGTCGGCTAAGCCGAAGCTGTCGACATATTCATGCATTTGCTTGAGAAATAGGCTGCCTTTCCGGGCTTTTCCGGGACGGCCGGGGCGCGAACCGGCTTGCCTAAAAACCGCGCCTGCCTTCTAATCATGCCGTCGCGCTTCCCGGAGGGGGATCTCGGGGGAGGCAGGCAACCGGCGACGCTCCGAAGCAAGAGCCATCGGTTCAATAAAGAAGAAGCCAACAAGACGGCGGGACAAAAACAATGGCGGCAGACCGCGCACAAAACCTACAGGACACCTTCCTTAATCACGTTCGTAAAACCAAAACGCCACTGACAATCTTTCTGGTCAATGGAGTGAAGCTGCAGGGGATTGTCACCTGGTTCGACAATTTCTGCCTGCTGCTGCGGCGCGACGGTCATTCGCAGCTTGTCTACAAGCACGCGATCTCGACCATCATGCCCGGCGCTCCGATCCAGTTGTTCGAAGGCGGCGAGGATGCTCCGGCTTGAGAGTGATCTGATTGGAACCCCGACATCCGCAAGGGGGCGCCGACCGTCCGCGGCCGGCAGGGGTTAAAGCAACCGGGCGGGTGATCGTCATCGGCCCTTATCTGCGCATGCGCCGCGGCGATTCCCAGGCGCAGACGGAGCATGATGCCATACGCAATACCGGGGCGCGGCTCGAGGAAGCCGTCGGGCTGGCGCGCGCCATCGATCTTTCAATCGCTGACGCGCTGGTCGCGCCGGTCGCGCAAATCAGGCCCGCGACCTATCTCGGCAAGGGCAAGGTCGAGGAAATCGTCGGGCTTATTACCGGGCACGACATCGAACTGGTGGTGATGGATTGCGCGCTGTCGCCGATCCAGCAGCGCAACCTCGAGAAGGCCTGGAACACCAAGGTTCTCGACCGTACCGGGCTTATCCTCGAAATCTTTGGCCGCCGCGCCAAGACGAGGGAAGGCGCGCTGCAGGTCGAACTGGCGCATCTGAATTATCAGCGCTCGCGCCTGGTGCGGTCATGGACCCATCTGGAGCGCCAGCGCGGCGGCTTCGGCTTCATGGGCGGCCCCGGCGAAACCCAGATCGAGGCCGACCGCCGCCTGATCGGCGAGCGCATCACGCGCCTCGAGAACGAGATCAGGAAAGTTCAGGCGACGCGGCGGCTGCATCGCGCAGGCCGGCAGCGGGTGCCGTACCGCGTGGTGGCGCTGGTTGGCTATACCAATGCCGGAAAATCGACGCTGTTCAATCGCCTGACCCGCGCCGACGTCCAGGCCGCCGACATGCTGTTCGCAACGCTGGATCCGACGTTGCGCGCGCTCAACCTGCCGCATGGCGGCAAGGCGATGCTGTCGGACACCGTCGGCTTCATCTCCAGCCTGCCAACGCAGCTGGTCGCGGCGTTTCGGGCGACGCTTGAGGAAGTGCTGGAGGCTGATGTCATTCTCCACGTCCGCGACATCTCGCATGAAGACGCCGATGCGCAGCAGCGCGATGTCGATACGGTGCTGCGCCAGCTCGGCATCGATCCGCAGGCGGGCGCACGCATTCTCGAAGTCTGGAACAAGATCGACCGTTTTGATTCCGACGCGCGCGAAAACCTGCGAAATATCGCCGCCCGCCGTTCCCCGGAGCGCCCCTGTTTCCTGGTTTCCGCCGAAACCGGGGAGGGGATCGGCGCGCTGCTCGCCGCGATCGAGGACCGGCTGGCGGCAACGCGGATGACGCTGGACCTGTCGATCGACGCCGCCGACGGCGCCGGCATCAGCTGGCTGCATCGCAATTCGGAAATCCTCAACAAGGAATTTCACGACGGCCGGTTCGACATGACGGTGCGGGTCGATGAAACCAAGCGCGCCATCGTGGTCGCCAGATTCGACGCCGTGCCGCACGCGATGTGAAAAATCCGCGTCGTGCGCGGGCACGGCGCGCTGAAAGATTTTTTACTCTTCGCCCTTCGCCTCATTCCACAACGCGTCCATCTCGGCGAGCGACGCGGCTTCGAGCGAACGCCCCTGCGCCGCAAGTGCGCGCTCGATATAGGCAAAACGGCGTTCAAATTTCGCGTTGGTGCCGCGCAGCGCCGATTCCGGATCGGCGCCGACATGACGCGCCAGATTGACCAGCGCGAACAGGAGATCGCCGGTTTCTTCCGCCAGTCCTGCCGTGTCGCCGTGATCGAGTGCTATTTCGATCTCGTCGGCTTCCTCGCGAATCTTGTGCAGCACCGCGCGCGGATCGTTCCAGTCGAAGCCGACCTGTGAGGCCTTGCGCTGCAATTCCATGGCGCGCGTCAACGCCGGTTGCCCGGGTTTGACGCCCGACAACAGCGATTTGCGCGGCGCATCCTCAACTGGACGCCGCGCTGCGAGTTCGGCCTTCTCTTCAGCCTTGATGCGCTCCCACGCGCCCTTAACGTCCGACGGCGTCAATTTTCCATCCCTGTCGGCGAAGACATGCGGATGCCTTCGGATCATCTTGCGCGTGATCGCCTCGACCACATCGCCGAACGCGAATGCGTTCCGTTCTTCGGCCATGCGAGCATGAAACACCACCTGCAGCAGGAGATCGCCGAGTTCGTCCCTGAGATCGTCGAGATCGCCGCGCGCGATGGCGTCGGCGACTTCATAGGCCTCCTCGATGGTATAGGGTGCAATGGTCGCAAAATCCTGTTCGAGGTCCCACGGGCAGCCGGTGCCGGGCGTTCGCAGCATCGCCATGATTTCGAGCAGGCGTGAAATATCGCGGGAAGGGGTCATCGTGCACCGGGTCCAGGAAAGATCGGACTTATATGCCGCAAGACGCGCGGCGATCCCAGCAAAACGCGTCGGGCGGGTCACACTTTCCACCGGTTGGCCTGCGCGCGGAGGAGTGCTAAGGGCACCCCCATGAGCGATCACTTGCACGAAACCGCGCTGGTGCTGTTCTCCGGCGGACAGGATTCCACGACGTGCCTGGCGTGGGCGCTGCAGCATTTCGCGCGTGTCGAAATGCTCGGCTTCGATTACGGCCAGCGTCATGCCATTGAACTCGAATGCCGCGACCGCCTGCTCGATGGCATGCGATCGCTCCGCGCCGATTGGGCGGAAAAACTCGGCGAGAGCCATACCCTGGCGATTCCGACATTGGCCGAGATCTCCGATACCGCGCTGACGCGCGATGTCGCCATCGCGATTGGAGCGGACGGCCTGCCCAACACCTTCGTGCCCGGACGCAATCTGGTGTTTCTCACGTTCGCGGCCGCGTTGGCCTATCGGCGCGGCATCAATCACATCATCGGCGGGATGTGCGAGACCGATTATTCCGGCTATCCGGATTGCCGCGACGAGACCATCAGGGCGCTGCAGGTTGCGCTCAATCTCGGCATGAGCAGGAAGTTCGAATTGCACACGCCGCTGATGTGGCTGGACAAGGCCGGCACCTGGAAGCTCGCGAACGAACTCGGCGGGGCAGGGCTGGTCGACCTGGTCCGCGAACACTCCCACACCTGCTATCTCGGTGAGCGCGGCGCTCGGCACGAGTGGGGTTATGGCTGCGGCGAATGCCCGGCCTGCGCGCTGCGCGCCAAGGGCTGGCGGGAATATGCGGCGGGCGCGGCCTAACCTGCAAAATCCTCCGGCCGCAATTCGATCGGCGAGCCGTGCGGCGTGCGGTCGGCGGCGTGGTCCCAGGCATCGCGATAGCGGAAGAGGGTTTCGCGGGAGGCCACGCCTTTCTCGGCAACCAGCCTTTCCAGCGTCGCGAGCCAGTGCCGGTAGTAGGTTTCGCCGGTGTCGGGATCGCCCGCGGCTTGCGCATGTTTGATTTCGGAGGCGAGGGCTGCTGCCCATTCCGGCCAGGTAAATACGCCGCGTTCGTGCAAGGCCAAAGCCATCGCAAACGCCTGCGCTTCCCATGGTTCGCGAAAAACCGGCCCTTCGGCATCGCGGGGAATGCCCGGCACCGCGCTGGTTGCATGGTGTGCTGTGGCGAGATCCATCATGCCGGCTCAAGGTATGGTTCGAACGCGTCGATCGAGACCTTTAGCGTCGGATCCGCATCCCGGCCCCACAGCTCCGTGCCTTCGAATACGACGGTATAGAGCCATTGCGGGTTTTCGCCGGCGTCTATCGCGTCGCTATCGGGAAACACCTGGCAGCCGTGGTCACGTTCAACTATTCCGACATGACCCCGCACATATCGGGGCAGGCGGGTATGCGTTACCGGATGGAAGTTGATCGCGCGCACGCAGTCTCCGGCCCTGAATTTCGCAGCCGCCGGCGCCGTGCGGCCGAATTTGCCGCGAACCATGATGCGCTCAACGTCATTGAGCGTGAACTTACCGCGCTTCAGCGGTTTCGCCGGTTCCGTCGCGTGGCCGGCGGCGATTTCGCCAGCGGCTATGTAGCCTTTGTCAACCAGTACGGCTTCGAGCCCGAGCAGCCATCTCTGGTAATATGAACTGCCGAGATAAATGAGAGGCGGCAACGTCTCCTGATAGAAGCGCGAGGCATCGATGTTGTATGCGCCTGCAGCACCCATCGCACGCACCATCGCCATCACGCGCGCTTCCCATTCCGCATGAAAAACCGGCTCATTTGGTTCGGGCTCGACCGTGCCGAAGCCATCCATGCCGCCCATGTCGTGCACGCCGTTCATGAAGCCGCGCCTGGCGTCTTGGGAAATCCGGTGCCGATCATCGAGTCGCGCGTGACTAGTTCAGCAAGCTGCTCCTCGCTCCAACCCTCGGTACCGGCGGGACGCATCGGCAACACCAGGAAACGCGTCTCCGCGGTCGAGTCCCACACGCGGATCTCGGTCTCCTTCGGCAAGCTGACGCCGAAGTCGGCGAGTACGCCGCGCGGGTCCTTTACGGCGCGGGAACGGTAGGGCGCGGCCTTATACCAGACGGGAGGAAGTCCCAGCATTTCCCAGGGATAGCAGGAGCAAAGCGTGCACACGACCATGTTGTGGCGCAGCTGTGTGTTCTCGACAGCGACCAGATGATCGCCGACCCGACTGACATGACCGAGCGTACTCACGGCTTTGGTGGCGTCAGCCAGCAGGGCTTGCTTGAAAGTCGGATCGGACCATGCTTTGGCGACGACCAGCGCGCCATTGTGCGGGCCTATCTTCGTTTCGTAAGCCTGGATGATGGCATCGAGCGCGGCCGGCTCGACATAGCCCTTTTCGGTTAAAATCGTCTCGAGCGCGCGCACGCGCAGCTCGGTCTCGGACAAATCCGAATGGTCGTGGTCGTGGTCATGGTGATCGGTCATATCGGCAGGATAATCGCATTATTCTGCAGATGTCGAGGTGTCGACTCTGCTAGCCTTTGCATATGGGGCACGGGTCAAAATGGACGGCATTGGCTGCGGTGATGGCGATTTCACTGCCGCTGGCGGCGCCGAACGGTGCGCAGGCGGCCAACGGCGCCTATGCGGTGGACGCCGCCGATATTTCCGAAACCGGATCCTGCAAGGTCGAAAGCTGGATCTCGACCGCCAGCAACACCGATTTTTCGGCGGTGGCCAACCCCTCCTGCGTGGTGGATATCTTCAGGCCAGTAGAATTGAGCCTCCTGACCAACCGGTCGCGCAGCGACGGCGGCTGGAACACCACCATCGCGCCGAAGGCGAAGACCAACCTGGTTCCGACGGGGATCGGAAAATGGGGCCTTTCATTTTATGCGGGCGGCCAGTTCGACGCGCTGACCGGTGAAAACCTCACCGCATTCGCCGTAGTTCCCGCGACCTTCCGGCTCTCCGAAACCATGCGGATCAACATCAATGGCGGCTGGCTGTGGGACCGAACGGTCGACCGGCATTACCTGACTTACGGCCTCGGTTTCGACTGGAAATTCACCGAAGTGCTGCAATGGACGATCGAGGCATTCGGACAAGCTGGCGCGGCCGATATCCCAAGCGTCGTCCGGCCGCGATTTCAAACCGGCGTGCGTTACCGGCCCAACGAGATCTTCTCGGTCGATCTCATCTATGGTCGTAACATCACGGGCGAAAATGCCAACTGGATCACGGTCGGGACCACGATCCGCTTTCCGGTGCCGGGAGGCAAACCCGCGCGCGAACGCACCGGACATTTGTAAGCTATCGTTCAAGAAATAACCGGCAGGGAGTGTGAGTGTGGCGGATTTTGTAACCATCGAAAAAGGCCTCGGGCCGGAGGGTCGTATCGCGGTGGTGCGCTTCGACCGCGGCGACGGCATCAACGCGCTGTCGCCGGAGGCGATGCGCCAACTCACCGATGCCGCGCGCAGTTTCGAGGATGACGGCGAAACCTCGGCCGTGGTGCTCGCCGGCGGCGCCAAGGCGTTCACCGCAGGCTTCGACCTGAAAGACGCCGAAGGCCGGTTGCGCCGGACCATGGATATCGGCGCGTTGCGCCGCCACCTGAAGCTGGGACCGCGGCTCACCCAAGCCTGGCACGAGATGGAGCAGATCACCATTGGCGCCATTGAGGGCTTTTGTATCGGCGGCGGCGTGGCGCTGGCGGTGGCGCTGGACTTTCGCGTCATGGGCCGCAACGCCCATCTGCGGGTCCCCGAGATCGGTCTCGGCATGAACATGAGCTGGCAAAGCGTTCCGCGCATGCTGCACCTGATCGGACCGGCCCGAACCAAGCAGGCGGTGATCCTGGCCGACCAGCGCATCACGGCGGCAGAAGCCCATCAGTGGGGCCTGGTGGAGGAGGTGGCCGATCCCGGCGGAGCCTTCGACGCCGCCATGGTGCTTGCCGGAAAAATCGCGGCGCAGCCGCCGCTGTCGGTCGCCATGACTAAGCTGACCGTCAACCGCCTGGCGCACGCGCTCGACGACCTCGCCAGCCACATGGACGTCGATCAGTTCGCGCTGGCGAGCCTCACCGAAGATCACAGGGAGGGCGTCGCCGCATTCCTCGGCCGGCGCAAGCCGCGCTTTCGAGGGCGTTGATACCTCAAGTATAGCGGATTCGCATAAGGTATATTATGGAACATTAGGTTACATAGGTATATCAATCAGTTAGATAAAATTCGCTCCAAATTAGATTGGCGGAGTACGGCCTTTTGTGCGTCGCTCCTCTGCGTGTCCCGATATTGCAGCCGCCACAAAAATCAGGGAGATAACCAGATGAGATTTTCACGACGCGCGCTACTCAAGGCATCGGCCGCCACGGCGGCTCTGGGCGGCATCGGCGCGCCGTTTGTCGCGCGTGCGCAGCAGGCGGAATTTACCTACAAATATGCCAACAATCTTCCCGACGGCCATCCCATGAACGCCCGCGCTAAGGAAATGGCGGCGGCGATCAAGACCGAGACCAATGGCCGCTTTGACCTGCAGATTTTCCCCAACAATCAACTCGGTTCCGATACCGACATGCTGAGCCAGATCCGCTCCGGCGGCATTGAATTCTTTACGCTGTCGGGCCTGATCCTTGCCACGCTGGTTCCGGCCGCGTCGATCAGCGGCATCGGCTTCGCTTTTCCCAATTACGACACGGTCTGGAAGGCGATGGACGGCGAACTCGGCGCCTATATTCGTGGCGAAATCATCAAGGCCAATCTCGTCGTGATGGACAAGATCTGGGACAACGGATTCCGGGAAACGACGTCATCGACCAAACCGATCAACGGTCCCGACGATTTCAAGGGTTTCAAGATCCGCGTTCCCGTATCGCCGCTATGGACCTCGATGTTCAAGGCCTTCGATACAGCACCGGCATCGATCAATTTCAACGAAGTCTATTCCGCGCTGCAGACCAAGATCGTCGAGGGCCAGGAAAATCCGCTGGCCATCATCTCGACCGCAAAGCTCTACGAAGTACAGAAATTCTGCTCGCTGACCAACCATATGTGGGACGGATTCTGGTTTCTTGCCAACCGCCGCGCCTGGGAAAAACTGCCCGACGATGTGCGCGCCATTGTCGCCAGGAACATCAATGCAGCCGGCGTCAAGGAGCGAGAGGACGTTGCCAAGCTCAATGCCGGCCTGCAGCAGGAACTGGCTGGCAAAGGATTGACCTTCAACCAGCCGGATACCGCGCCATTCCGCGAGAAACTGCGCTCCGCCGGCTTCTATGCCGAGTGGAAGGGAAAATACGGCGACCAGGCCTGGGCGTTGCTGGAGAAGTCCGTCGGCAAACTGTCGTAGCGCCGTCGCCAGGGGACCGTCATGGCTCACGCCGAAGGCTCAAGTGCGCCGGCCGGCGAGGCGATGTCCCCTCGCCGGCGCTCGCTGGCGGCATCGTGTGAGGCTTCACTTGGGATGCTGGTGGAGATTCCGGCGGCGCTGCTGGTCGTCGCCGAGATCGTCATCCTGTTTGCTGGCGTGGTGGCGCGTTACGGCCTGCATCGCCCACTGATCTGGTCGGACGAACTGGCATCGATCCTTTTCCTGTGGCTTGCGATGCTGGGCGCGGCGGTGGCGTTTCGCCGTTCCGAGCATATGCGCATGACCGCCGTCGTCGCCAGCGCCGGGCCGGCGATGCGCGCCTATCTCGACGTGGTCGCCACCTCGGCCGCGCTGGCGTTTCTGCTGCTGATCGCCTGGCCGGCCTGCGAATACGCCTACGAAGAAAGTTTTATCACGACGCCGGCGCTGCAGATTGCCAATATCTGGCGCGCCGCGGCGCTGCCGGTCGGCGTTGGCCTGATGGCGCTGTTTGCATTCTTGCGGCTGGCGCGCGCCGGCGATGCAGGGGTCGTTGCGGGCGCGGTGCTTTCGGTTGCGCTGGTGATTGCGGTTTTCTGGCTGGCGCAGCCATGGCTTCGTCCGCTCGGCAATATCAACCTGATCATCTTCTTTGTCGGCGTGGCCGGCTTCTGCGTCTTCACCGGCGTGCCCATCGCCTTCGGCTTCGGGCTTGCGATCTACGGATATCTCGCGCTGACGACGCGGACGCCGCTGATCGTGCTGGTCGGCCGCATGGACGAAGGCATGAGCCACCTGATCCTGCTGTCGGTGCCGCTGTTCGTGTTTCTCGGCCTCTTGATCGAAATGACCGGCATGGCGCGCGCCATGGTGGCGTTTCTGGCAAGCCTGCTCGGCCATATCAGAGGCGGTCTGCATTACGTGCTGGTCGGCGCGATGTATCTGGTCTCGGGCATCTCGGGCTCGAAGGCAGCCGACATGGCTGCCGTGGCGCCGGTGCTGTTTCCGGAAATGAAGGCGCGCGGCGCCAGGCCGGGCGATCTGGTGGCGCTGTTAGCTGCCACCGGCGCGCAGACCGAAACCATTCCGCCAAGTCTAGTGCTGATTACCATCGGTTCGGTGACCGGCGTTTCGATTGCGGCGCTGTTTACCGGTGGCCTGCTGCCAGGCGTGGTGCTGGCCATTACGCTGTCGGCGCTGGTGTGGTGGCGCTACCGCAACGAGGACCTCAGCCACGTCAAGCGCGCCAATGGCGGTGAGGTCGTCAGGACCTTCGTCGTCGCCCTGCCCGCGCTGGCGCTGCCGTTCGTGATCCGCGCCGCCGTGGTCGAGGGCGTCGCCACCGCGACCGAAGTGTCCACCATCGGCATCGTCTATGGTCTTGTCGTCGGTCTTCTGGTCTATCGCCGCTTCGACTGGCGGCGGCTGGGGCCGATGCTGGTAGAGACCGCCTGCCTTTCGGGTGCGATCCTCCTGATCATCGGCACCGCCACCGGCATGGCCTGGGGGTTGACGCAGTCGGGCTTTTCGCGCGCGCTGGCCTCCGCGATGACCGGCCTGCCCGGCGGCTCGGCGGCCTTCATCGCGGTATCGATCGTGGCCTTCACGGTGCTGGGCAGCGTATTGGAGGGCATTCCGGCGATCGTGCTGTTCGGCCCGCTGCTGTTCCCAATCGCGCGGGCGGTCGGCGTGCACGAAGTCCATTATGCGATGATCATTATCCTGGCCATGGGCATCGGATTGTTCGCGCCGCCGTTCGGAGTGGGCTATTATGCCGCCTGCGCCATCGGGCGCGTCGACCCCGCCGAGGGGATCAAGCCAATCTGGGGCTATCTGCTGGCGCTCCTGTTGGGCCTGATCGTGGTGGCGATATTCCCGTGGATATCGATCGGATTCCTGTAACGGTTCGCGCAATTGGAGGTGGCCGATGAGTGGGAAACAGAGCCAGTACAATATCGGATTGGACAAGACGCCCGCCAACTACGTGCCGCTGACGCCGTTGAGTTTTCTCGCCCGCAGCGCCGCCGTCTATCCCGACCAGGTCAGCGCCGTCTATGAGGGCCGCGTCTTCACCTGGTCGCAGACCTATGCGCGCTGCCGGCGTTTTGCCGCTTACCTCGCGCGCCGAAACATCGGCGAAGGCGATACGGTGGCGGCGATGCTGCCGAATACCCCGGCGATGAACGAAATCCATTTTGCGGTGCCGATGGCAGGCGCGGTGCTCAACGCGCTCAACATCCGGCTCGATACCGCCTCGATCGCGTTCCAGCTCGATCACGGTGGCGCCAAAATCATCCTGGTCGATCCGGAATTTTCCGGCGTAATATCGGAGGCGCTGACCCTGATGAAGGGTCCAAGGCCACTCGTTATCGACGTCGACGATGCGGCTTTCGCCGGCGGCAAGCGGATCGGCGAGGTCGAGTACGAGGACGCGCTGTCGCAAGGCGATGAAAGTTTCGCCCCGCGGCTGCCGCCGGACGAGTGGGACGCCATCGCGCTCAGCTACACTTCGGGAACCACGGGCAATCCGAAGGGCGTGGTGACCCACCACCGCGGCGCCTACCTTAACGCGGTCAGCAACATCCTCGCAGGCCAACTCGGCCAGCATCCGGTCTATCTCTGGACGCTGCCGATGTTCCATTGCAACGGCTGGTGTTTTCCATGGACCATCGCGGCATCCGCTGGCGTCAACGTCTGCCTGCGCAAGGTCGAACCCACCAAAATCTTCGAGTTGATCAAAAAACACGGCGTCACCCACATGGCCGGCGCGCCGATCGTCTACAACACCCTGATCAACGCCCTGGATGCGCCGAAAGCCAAGGCGGCGCGGCCGGTGGTCGGATTGATCGCGGGCGCGGCACCTCCGGTGGCCGTGCTGGAAGGCGCCGAAAGCATCGGGATCAAGCTGACGCATGTCTACGGCCTGACGGAAGTTTATGGCCCGGCGTCGGTGTGCGCGGAGCAGCCGGGCTGGGACGAATTGCCGGCCGATCAACGCGCGCAACTGAAGCGCCGGCAGGGCGTGCCCTACCCGCTGCAGGAAGCCGTCACCGTGATCAATCCCGAAACCATGCGGCCCGTGCCGCGCGACGGCGAGACCATCGGCGAAGTGATGTTCCGCGGCAATATCGTGATGAAGGGCTATCTCAGGAACGAGAAAGCAACCAGAGAAGTCCTTCGCCGGCGGCTGGTTCCACACCGGCGATCTCGGCGTGGTCGATCAGCACGGCTATGTCATCATCAAGGATCGCTCCAAGGACATCATTATTTCCGGCGGCGAAAATATTTCCTCGATCGAAGTCGAAGACGTGCTGCACAAGCACCCGGCGGTGCTGTTCGCCGCCGTGGTTGCAAAACCCGATTCGAAGTGGGGCGAGGTGCCCTGCGCCTTCATCGAATTGAAGGACAACACCAGCGCGACCGAAGCCGAGATCATCGCGTTTTGCCGCGCCCAGATGCCGGGGTTCAAGACGCCGAAGTCCGTGGTGTTCGGGCCGATTCCCAAGACCTCGACCGGCAAGATCCAGAAATTCATGCTGCGCAATCAGGTGGATTCGGCCAAGGCGATTTCGGCCTGAGACGCCAGCCTCATCATTGCGGAGAGCGACGAAGCCATAGGGCCTTCGTTCAGGACTGACGTTGCTGTCGCGAAGCCCTTCCGCATGAGAACCCAACGGTGACGGACCAAGAGCGAGACCACCGACCGGAGGGTTATAGGAACACCATCATCGTCGCGGCGTGCCTGGGCCTCGTCTGGTTCGGCGATACCGTCATCTACGTTGTGCTGCCACTTTATGCGCTGTCGTTTGGCTTCGATGCGGTCACGGTCGGCGCTGCTGTCGGTCAATCGCGTGGTTCGCATTCTCGGCTATGGATGGGTCGCGCCGCTGGCGCGGACCTATGGCACCAATGTGCTGACCGCCACGGCGTGCGCGGCGGCCGCGATCTCGACGCTTGCCTACGGCCTGCTGAGCGGCTTCGTGTTGCTCTTTATCGCGCGCATGACCTGGGGGGCCGCATGGGGCATCATCAACCTGACCATGACGGCCTATGCCTTTGGTGACGGAAAACGCGCCGGCATGCGGATCGGCGTCGCCCGCGCGGTCAGTAACCTTGGCTCCCTCGCCGCGCTGCTCGCGGTTGGACCGCTTTGCATCGTCATCGGCCCGCATCGGATGTTCGTGCTCTACGGCCTGCTCGGCTTGACCGCGATCCC
Source organism: uncultured Alphaproteobacteria bacterium (assembly GCA_963801875.1). Classification (GTDB taxonomy): domain Bacteria; phylum Pseudomonadota; class Alphaproteobacteria; order Rhizobiales; family Xanthobacteraceae; genus Bradyrhizobium. The sequence continues at coordinate 611,506 of CAWDGT010000003.1, forward strand.
GCTCTCATTTTTTTTGCCGCCACTGCGCGCCGCCCCTGGCGATCCACGAGCTGCGCGGCGCTGGATCTTGACGCCCCTGAACGCCTTGTTCTTTGTCCTGTCGTTTGGCGCCGACGGCGTCCTCGGTGCGACCGTCTCGGTGCTGCTCGCCGAGTTCATGCCGGTCACGTCTGCGATCATTGGTGCAGCACTGCTGTTGGCATTTCAGCGTCTGGTTGTCATCGTGCTGGCGCTTTCCAGCGGCCCGGTAACCGACCGTTTGGGCGCTCAGCGATTACTGCTGCCTTGTAGCCTGGTAATCGCCGCCGGCTTCGCCGTCATCGCCAGCGGGCATGTCTATTCCGGAACGATTATCGTGATTTTCGCCCGCGCGGTGCTGGCCACCGTCGGGCCGGTTCTGGCGGCCCAGAAGTCGACGGATCGCATCGCCGCGCTCGCATCCTACGCGACGTGGACCGACGTCGGCCTGGCCGCCGGCGCGTTTTTTGGATTGGTCGGCATCGTCGAGATTGGCTACACCACGACCTACGCACTGTTGGCGGTTTTGTCTGCGGCCGCGGCGGTATGGCAATTTCGAAGTGCCAACCGATAAATGCTGTTAGCGCGGCCGCGCGTCAGTCTGCTCGCTCCACCATCAGCCGCATTCCGTCATGCGCGGGGACGACGTTTGGCGGCAGGCTCTGGCGCAGCACCTCGTAATCGAGGTCGGAATGCATGTTTGTGATGATGGCGCGGCGCGGCTTGAAGCGGTCGATCCATGACAGCGCGTCGTTGACGCTGAAATGGCTGGGATGCGCGGCATAGCGCAACCCGTCGATGATCCAGAGATCGAGATTTTCGAGATGAGGCCAGCTCTCGGGCGGGATGTCGCTGACATCAGGCGTATAGGCGGCGTCGGCGATCCGGTAACCAAGCGCCGGAATATTGCCGTGTTGCATGATGAAGGCCGAGAGCGAGACCGAACCTCCCTTTCCTTCGATGTTGTGGGTTTCGCCGGCTTCGACGCTGTGGCGGTCAAGGATCGGTGGATAGTCGCTGCCCGGCGGGGAAACGAAGCAATATGAAAACCGCGTCAGGATATCGCCCGCGGTCGACCTGTTGAGATACACCGGAATGCGCCGGCGCATATGCATCACGACGGAGCGGAGATCGTCGATCCCGTGGGTCTGATCGGCGTGTTCATGGGTCAGAAACACCGCGTCGAGATGGTCCACATGGGCGTCGATCAATTGCTCGCGCAGATCGGGCGAGGTGTCGATCAGGACCCGCGTTGTTCCGCGATCGGAAGCCCGCTCGACGAGCAGCGAGCAGCGGCGGCGGCGGTTTTTCGGGTTATTGGGATCGCAGGCGCCCCAGCCGAGGGCGGGACGCGGAACGCCGGCAGAGGATCCGCAGCCGAGAATCGTCAGGCTCAGCGTCATGTCATCGCTTCCGCCGACGGCACTTTGCTGAACAGACGGAAGAAATTCTCCGTGGTCTGACGCGAAATCTGTTCCAACGAAACCCCGCGGGCTTCCGCCAGCACCCTGGCGATTTCGCCCACATAGGACGGCTCGTTGCGCTTGCCGCGAAACTTGCCGGGCGCCAGATAGGGCGCGTCGGTCTCGACCATGATGCGATCGGCGGGAAGCTCGGCCGCGAGATCGCGCAAACTCTGCGATTTCTTGAAGGTCAGAATCCCCGTGAAGGAAATCGACAGCCCCAGGGAAATCGCCTTCATCGCCAGCTCCCGCCCGCCGGTGTAGCAATGCAACACGGCGCGAAACGATCCCTTTGCCGTCTCCTCTTCAAGGATGCGGCCGCAGTCCTCATCCGCGTCGCGGGCATGAATCACCAGCGGCAGGCCGGTGGCGCGTGCAGCCGCGATATGCGCCCGAAAGCCGCGCTCCTGTGCTTGCCGTGAGCCGTGCTGATAAAAATAATCCAGCCCAGCTTCGCCCAGCGCCACGACCTTGGGATGGCCCGTCAGTTCGATCAGTTCGGCGGCGGGAATGCCGTCTTCTTCATCGGCGTGATGCGGATGGGTGCCGACCGAGCAATAGACGCTGGGAAATCGCTCCGATATCTCGAGCAATGCACCGAGCCGCCTCATCCTCGTCGAAATGGTGACGATGCGGCCGATACCCGCGGCCGCAGCGCGCGCCACGATGCCATCGAGATCATCGGCAAACTCCGGAAAATCGAGATGGCAGTGGCTGTCGACCAGCATCGGCGTGACCCGTTCAGGCCGCGGGTTCGACGTAACGCGGAAATACCGGCACCGGTGCGGGCAATACCGTGCCCGGCCTGATGCGCTTGGTGCCGCCCAGCGCCGCGAAATCGCGCGCGCCATCGGGTATGCCGAGACTATCCAGCAGCTTGGCCGAGGCGCCCGGCATCGCCGGTTGCGCCAGAATGGCGATCTGCCTGACGACTTCGGCGGTCACGTACAGCACGGTGCGTTGACGTGGTGGATCGGTCTTCGCCAGCGCCCATGGCGCCTCGCCCGCAAAATAGCGGTTGGCTTCCGCCACCACGGCCCAGACCGCGTTGAGCGCCTGATGAATCTGCTGGGTCGCCATCGCGGTCCGCGCCAGGCCAATCATGCCATCGGCCTGTGCCAGGATCGCCCTGTCGCTGTCGCTGAATTCGCCCGGCGCAGGCAGTACGCCCGCACACTGTTTCGCGATCATCGACAGCGAGCGCTGCGCCAGATTGCCGAGATCGTTGGCGAGATCGGCATTGATGCGCGCGACAATGGCTTCGTGATTGTAGCTGCCGTCCTGTCCGAAGGGCACCTCGCGCAGGAAGAAGTAGCGCATCTGGTCGACGCCGTACTGGTCGGCGAGATTGAAGGGGTCGACGACATTACCGACCGATTTCGACATCTTCTCACCCCGGTTGAACAGGAAGCCGTGGGCATAGACGCGCTTTGGCAAAGCGATGCCCGCCGACATCAAGAAAGCCGGCCAGTACACCGCATGAAAGCGGATGATGTCCTTGCCGATGATATGAACGTCGGTTGGCCAATAGCGCCAGTTCGAGTCGCCCTCATCAGGAAATCCGACGCCGGTGATGTAGTTGGTGAGCGCGTCGACCCAGACATACATGACATGTTCGGGATCGCCGGGGACCCTGACGCCCCAGTCGAAGGTGGTGCGCGAAATCGACAGGTCCCTCAGTCCGCTCTTGACGAAGCTGACAACCTCGTTCTTGCGCGAGTCGGGACCGATGAAATCCGGCTGCGTCTCGTACAGCTTGAGCAACTTGTCCTGATAGGCGGACAATTTGAAGAAATAGCTCTTCTCCTCCACCCATTCGACCGGCGAGCCTTGCGGCCCGACACGGACATTGTCGGCGTCGAGCACGGTTTCGTCCGCGGCGTAATAGGCTTCGTCGCGCACCGAGTACCAGCCGGAATAGCTGTCGAGATAGATGTCGCCGCTGGCGGCCATCCGCTTCCAGATTTCCCGGCTGGAGCGATGATGTTGCTCTTCTGTGGTCCGGATGAAGCGGTCGAACGATACGTTGAGACGCTCGTCCATCTCCTTGAACCGTGCGGCGTTACGCGTCGCGACTTCCAGGGTCGGCAGCTTTTCGGCTTCCGCGGTCTGAACCATCTTCAGGCCGTGCTCGTCGGTGCCGGTGAGAAAGAACACATCCTTGCCGTCGAGCCGCTGAAATCGCGCCAGCGCGTCGGTCGCGATCGCCTCATAGGCGTGACCGATATGCGGCACCCCGTTCGGGTAGGCGATAGCGGTCGTGATGTAGAACGATTTTCTTTCCGGAGAGGCCGAAGGTTCTGTGACCCGAGAAGTCGTGGCGCCGGCTCTTGCGCGTTTGCCAGCCGGCGGCGTCGTTGGGGCGATGCGTGGCTTGCTCGGCGTCGCGCTGGGTCTATTCGCCTGCGTTTTCTTTGCGAAGTTTTTTGACGACTTCTTGGGGGTTTTCTTCGCAGCTGCCGTTTTCTTTGCTGGCTTCTTGACTTTCTTCGCCGCACGCTTCCTCTTCGCGCGCTTTTTCAGCACTGTGCTCTTGCTGACGACGCTACGCGACTTGCGGGCTTTCTTCGCGTTTCGCTTTTTGACGGTCTTTTTCCCAGGCGTCGCCACCACAAATTCCTTATCGCTCAAACAAGAATGTTGCGAATGCCCGCCTGTGAAACGGCTACCGCGTCGCCTCGGCAAGCAGCCCGAACACCGAGAAAACCAGAGGTTTCCGTTCAAGATTGTATTCTGCGGTGTCGCGCGCGGCGCGGTTGATCTTTTCCCACACCTCCGCAAGCCGTGCAAGGCGGGGAAGGTTCACATTGGCATTGGCATCGTCGGTATGCAGGCGTTCGCTCACCCAGCGATCGACGCTGTCGATGAAGGCTGCAAGAGCTGCCCGGTCGCTGCCGCCGAGTGCATCGCCGAGGGCATGAAGTTCGCGCGGATCGACCTGCGGCAGGGTAGCCAGCAGCGCCGCGGTCCGCTGCTGAAGTTTCAGGGCATCGCCGCCAAGCAGCGTCAGCGCGCGTGCGACGCTGCCCTCCGCCGCTTCAGCGGCCTCGGCCAGCGCGGGGTCGTCGGTCGCGAGACTTGCGGCTTCCGCCGCGGCGCGGATGACGTCGCCGGTGGCGAGCGGTCGCAGCAGCAATTTCCGGCAGCGAGACAGAATCGTCGGCAGCACCCGCGCGGGCGCATGACTGACGAGAAGAAAGAGCGATTGTCGCGGCGGCTCCTCGAGCACCTTGAGCAGGGCATTGGCGGCGTTCGGGTTGAGCTCATCGACGGTATCGACGATGCAGACGCGCCAGCCCTCCACAGCCGCGGTCGAGCCGAAAAACGAAATCGTCTCCCGGGTCTCGTCAACCGTAATCACGGTACGCATCACGCCCTTGTCGTTGAGGGTGCGTTCCAGCGTCAGCAGCCCGCCATGGGCGCCCGCGGCAACATGGCGGGCGACCGGATTGGACGGATCAACCCTCAGCGTCTCGGCCTGTTGCACTTCGGAGGCAAGCGGATTGCGATGGGCGAGCACAAACCGCGCCATGCGATAGGCCAGCGTCGCCTTGCCTATTCCCGCCGCCCCCCCGATCAGCCATGCATGCGGAATACGCCCGCTGCGGTAGGCATTCAACAATGACAGCTCGGCATCGCGATGCCCGAACAGCGCCGAGGTTTCGCGCGGATGAACGGTTGATATCTGCGGCTCGACCTGACGGGCGCTCATGCGGAACTGGCCGCGTTGCCGGCGCTGGGCGCAAAGAAACGGTCACGCAAGGCGGCCCATACATTGCCAGCAACCGTGGCGGCGTCGGCATTGGCGTCGATCAGCACGCATCGTCGCGGATTATCAGCGGCGATCTGCCGATACGCCTCGCGCAATTCCTGGTGAAACTTTAAGTCTTCCGCCTCGAACCTGTCGGGTGCATCGCTGCCGCGGCGTGCGGCCGCGCGCTTCATGCCGACCTCGACCGGGACATCGAGAATGATGGTGAGATCCGGCTTGAGATCGCCGATGGTGACCCGCTCCATCGCGTTGAGGACCGCAGGCGCGACCTTCCCCAGACTGCCCTGGTAGACCCGCGTCGAATCCGAAAAGCGGTCGCACAGCACCCATATTCCCTGATTGAGCGCCGGCTGGATCACGGACCGCACATGGTCGTCGCGCGCGGCCGCAAACAACAGCGTTTCCGCCTCCGGGCCCAACAGCTTGCCCATGCCCGACAGCACGAGATGCCTGACGATTTCGGCGCCCGCCGAGCCACCGGGCTCGCGGGTGACAATGGCGCGCACTTTGGCGGCGTTCAGACGTTCCGCCAGCGTCTTGATCTGCGTGGATTTGCCGGAACCCTCGCCACCCTCAAAGGTGATGAATTGTCCGCGCCCGGGAACTCTTTTGACCGCTGTCTCGGCCATCTCAGAGTTTCTCGGCGCCCAGGCGAAACATACCGATGACGAGCTCGCTCGCCCCATCGATCGCCCGCCGCATAATCGATCCCTTTCCCACCGGTTCCGCCGCATAGACCGGCGCCTCCGAGGCGACTTTGGCGCCGCGCCAAATCCTGACGATTCCGACCTGCTGACCGGCCTCGATCGGTGCGCGCACCGGCCCGTTATAAACCACGCGCGCGATCAATTTGTCGGCGCCGTTTTTCTGTACCATCACCTTGATCGGTTCGGGGCTCGAAAGCTTGACCGAACGGCTGTCGCCGCCAAATACCTTGGCGTAGCCGACCGGCTGCTTTGCCGCGAACAGCGTTCGCGCCTCGAAATTGCGAAACCCCCATTCGAGCATTTTTTTGGCTTCGGACGCACGATCGTCGGGATCGTCGAGACCATTGATGACAACGATCAGCCGTATGCCGTTTTGCACGGCCGAGCCGACCATGCCGTAGCCGCCTTCCTTGGTATATCCGGTCTTCAGTCCGTCGGCACCCTCCAGCGAGTTCAGCAGCGGATTGCGGTTCTGCTGCCGGATCTTGTTCCAGGTGAATTCCTTCTCGCCAAACAATTTGTAGAATTCGGGATAGGTATGGATCACGTAGCGCGCGAGCTTTGCGAGTTCCCGCACCGTCATCTTGTTGCCGGGATCGGGCAGGCCATTGGAATTGGCAAAGGTCGATTGCGTCATTCCGAGTTCGCGGGCGCGTCTGGTCATCATCTCGGCAAAAGCGCGTTCATTGCCGGCGATACCTTCCGCCAGCACAATGCAGGCATCATTGCCGCTCTGAATGATGGCGCCGTGCAGGAGATCGTCGACGGGTATCTTGCTGTGAATGGCCGCGAACATGGTCGAGCCACCCGAGGGCGCGCCGCCCTTGCGCCATGCGGTTTCGCTGACGTGATATTCGTCGGTCAACTTGATCTCGCCCTGCCTGATGGCGTGGAACACCACTTCGGCGGTCATCAGCTTCATCATGCTGGACGGCGCCCGCAGCTCGTCGGCGTTCTTCTCGAACAGCACGCTGCCGCTGGAGGCTTCAATCAGGATCGCGGTCGGTGCGTCGCCATCGAAACCGCCCTCCTCCTTCTTGGCACCCTGCACGCTGTTATTGGCCGCATACACCAGGCCGCCCCACCCGACCGCCGCCGCGACCACGGTCGCGATCAGGATGCGCCAGGAGTATCCTGTCGCGGCGCGGGATTTGCGGGAGGGTGATCGTTCGGCTGTCATCATTGGTGAGGCCTTGAGGTCGGCGTTCTAACAGTTGCAAGTGCCGCAAACAACACAGGTTTTGGCCGATACCGCGGGGCCGAAGGGATCCGGTTGATTACCCACGGGATCGGCGCGCGGAGCACGTGGCGAACATGGAGAGGTTCTTCCGAACCTGACACAGAAGCCGATCATCGACGCCGCCGGCCTCTGACTCCGGCAGCAGCGCGCCTAAGAGGTCAACACGGCCTTGATTGATTTTCTCAAAGTGAATGCGACGGCCCGATCGCTCCGCGGCTCAATAAAGCCCGCGCCCGGCCAATAGTTCGCTGGGCCCGCGTGGATCGACCGGCGCATAGGCGGAGACAGGACTGACGCGTTGCGCATAGCGATCGTCGTCTTCGTAGGAGACGGCGCGCGGATTTTCGAGGATACGGCCGCCCGAACGGCTGCGGGCGGAGAGTTCCGACGTCGCTGACATCGAGACGAGATCCGCCGACGTATGGCCGAGGCTATAGGGCCGCCCCTCCGGCATCGGTACCTCGCCGCGGATCGGGCGGGCGTTCGACGGAATTTCCGGGACAAAGGAACGGGCAGACGCCACCCGGACCAGAGACGGCGATGGCGCCGGCACACCGGTGCGCAAGGTCGCCATCAATTGCCGGTCGTCGGAGCCTTCGAGCGGGGCGCGGCCGACATATTCCACTCTAACGCGCGCTACACCATTGCCCTTGAATTCAAGAAGTTCGGCGGCTTTATTCGAGACATCGATGAGCCGGTTGCCATGGTAAGGCCCGCGGTCGTTGACCCGGACGATCAGCGATTTGCCGTTAGAGAGATTGGTCACCCGGGCATAGCACGGCATCGGCAGTGTCGGATGGGCGGCGGTCAGCGAGGCCATATCGAACACTTCGCCGTTGGCGGTCTGCCGGCCGTGGAAATCATCGCCGTACCAGGAGGCCAGCCCCTCCTCGCGATAATTGACGTCTTCCTCGGGCACGTAGACGCGCCCCGCCACAGTATATGGCTTGCCGACGCGGTAAGTGCCCCCGCCCTTCGGCACCGGTTCTCCAAATGCGACCACGCGGGGACTTGAGGAAACGCCGTATTTGGGATCGACCCGGCTGGCGAACTTGCCCGATGAGGCACAGTTGGCCAGAACGAGGCATGCCGCCACGGCCGCCGCGCCTCGCGCTGCCCGCGCAATCGGATATGACCGTCGAATCCCCATTAGCCCCAATTACCATCCCAGCGATCGCGTGCCTACTTTAGCACCCGCCGGTTATACGCCCCATACAGCCCACTTCTGTATCAACGTATCAACATACCGCAGCCGGAACACGGCGGAAATGGGGAGAGCGCCGAGGTGGTGAATCAATCGTTGCGGCTGCGGACCTTCACTTTTCCGAGACGCGGGCCAACCCTACCACTTGAGGCATGCGTCCAATGGTTCGGAGTTCGCAGCAGTTCGGCAACGATTCGGCCGAACCGTTGCCGTAAGATGCCGCATTAAGTCCCGTGAAAATCGAAGGGCTCGCGGCGGTTCGTATGTCCCGGTGCCAATTTGACCCGACTGCAAGAGTTAAGCTATTGGTTTTATTGAATGGAAGGGCGACCAGCGTGGTTCAGGGACCCGGTCTGGAAATACCTCGGGGCGCAGATATCGGCTTGTGCGGTTTCGTGCCGCTGAGTTCGCAATTTAGGGTACTTCCATCACGCGCGCTGGGGCTTCCGTATCGTCCTGTATTAACGGGTTTTGTCTAGTCTGGGTCCGAAGGTCGGTCCAAGGAGATTTCCCGCTGAACGTCGGATTGCGCGCACTGGCCGAAATTCTCGCAGACTGGATCGAGCCGGCCCCTGGCGTTCCAGCCATCCATCTGTTCGGCAATCGCGTCCGAGGAGACCGCCGCCCCGATACCGACGTCGACGTCCGGCTGTTTCTCAACCGTTGAAAGAGGCGACAATGGATCGACTTATTATCCTCGCGCTAGCCATCGTGATTGCGGGCGCGCTCAGCGGTGCCAGCGGTGGCCTCTATTCCGTTGCAGGAACGGGAACGGGAACCTCGATCATCATCAATCGATTCACCGCCAAGGCGTGGACCTGCAGCATACTCTATTGCGAGCCGATGGCGTTCCGAAATCCCAAGTGAGCAACCTTGGGTCCAAATTGGTCCGCGTTCGCATTGCGTTCGGAAATGCCGTGCGCTAAGCGATTGAAATTACTGGTTTGGAAGGGTGGCCGAGTGGTTTAAGGCACCGGTCTTGAAAACCGGCGTGCCTGCAAGGGTACCGTGGGTTCGAATCCCACCCCTTCCGCCAGTACAATGAATTAAGCTGGTTCGCTTCGTTCGGAGAGTTTAGTGGTGCCCCCCACCATGTTGAAAGATAACGGTGGTTCCCCAGACGACGATCGTTGGCTTCCGCTGGTCGTGGGCGACGTAAAGCCGCGCTTCTGACGTCCACGCGTTTCTCCATGACGGTCCCTCCCTGAGGGCCTCTGGCTGAGAGGACACGATTGCCCAGGGGCACCGTAAGTTTAACCGGCCGAACTCCTTTACGCCACTATCTCACATGCGAGGTCGCGGACGCACACTACCTCCGGGTCGAACGTCGCTTCCGGGATGTTGGCAGACGGCTCGGGGCCGACCTCGACCGGGTGACAAACTTTGCCACCTTAATCGACTTGGCCTGCCGCGTCCCATAACGACTGCCCTTTGCACCACCGGTTTTGTTTCAGGATACACCGCCTCGTAGGCTTCCTTGCGTCGGGCATGAGCCTGGCGCGCGATTCCGGCGCGGTGCGGATGCCGCATTCGGCCCGTCGCGCGCCCGCATCACGCTTACCCCTCGGGACCGCTAGTTCCGAGATGTTACTTCAACTTCGTCGTGGGGGTTCTGGGCCGTCCCGGTGAAGGGTTGAAGCTGGGTGCACGTCGTCAGCACGAACGCCGTCTTGGTGCATTGCCAGTTACTACCCAGCAGCTCCGCCGTCGGCACCAGTTGCGGTGCCGCCACCCTGAGAAAAGCCGCGAAAGCGAGCGCAAACGTTGAGATAACGAGCGCGCGCCTCTTGCTGGTCCATTGTGTACCTGCCATTGCCGTCGCTCCTGTTCGAGAGATTGCGCGGACAATAGGAGTGGGCGAGCCTTTCCATTGTGATCGATTTCACAATTTCGTTTTTGTGAACTGCAGCAAATGCGCAGTGGCCCGATAAGCGCGGTTGAACCCCGCGCTCGCTGCCTTATCGCAACCGAAGCGACCGTGATGCGCGACTACGAGCCGCAATCCAACGCCGCGACCGGGCGCATGCTGGCGAGCGCAGCAGGCATGGCCGCTGCCTTATCTTTCGGGATTGCGGAAGACGGTGGCGCGGCCACCGGTTGGTTCGTTGGGGTCCGACCCTCTGCGGAATACTCGGTGATCCGGTTTCGCAGCGTCCTTATTGAGACGCCAAGCAGACGCGCCGATGCGGTTCTATTCCCGTGAGTATGAGCGAGGGTTTCCAGGATCAGGTCCCGCTCTACAACCCTAATGGGCAAGCCGACCAGCCACCGCGCCAGACGGCGGCGCGACGAACTGGAAATCGGAGCGTGAGACGATATGCGTCCCATTGCGCGGTACTCCACACCACAATACCTGCTGTGCCCCTTAATCAGCAGACAACAGCATGGTTAACAATTCGTTAAACGAAACGGCCTTGGCGGCGTCTCGAAGCGAAACCCGAGTCTGCAGAAAGCGCGATCTTGTTCTGATACAGGTGCGGCCTAAAGCCCTCTCACGGAGCCGGCTTCGATCAGGAGCCGATTGAAACGCCGGGCTTCCGCACCCCCCGCGCAGCGGTAGAACAGGCCATAGCAGCGTTGCAGTATCTTCTTCTGTTCTGAAAAACTCGAACCGAGCGGCACTCCTGCTGCCTCCTGTATGATCAATGGCAGGTAGGCCGCATCGAGCCTGTCGAGCGCCGAGGATAGATCGGCCGGCGTGAAATTTACCGTATCGATCGCATAGTAGGTGGTCAGATAGCGCGGATCCGACGCTTCCAGATGGTGCGCAAGCGCCTCCCCGCCGAGCGACGGATCGATGATGCGAGGACCGAACTGCGGCTGATGATCGCCGTAGCGCACGATCAGAAACGAATCAGCCGGGAATTGCTGCGCCAACTGCTCAAGGAGGCGCTGGTAGTCATGCGCTGTCATCCCCTGACGACGAATGTATTCATCAATGTCCGGGGCATTGCCGAGATCACGCCAATTTGGAGTAAGCTCGGGACGCAGACGTGTGTTCCAGGGAAAATGATTGGCCACATTGTAAACGTAAAGGAAGAGCGGCCCATTGCCGCGCTCGCGCTCAATAACGTTGATGGCTCGATCGAAATAAAAACTGTCAGCCTCGAAGTCACGCGTACCGAGGTCAAACATGTCCAGATAATTTCCGATGCCGGCCGTCGTCTGGAAAGCGCGCGAACGCAGAAATGCGCCATAGAACGGATAGAGGCTGAAGGTCTTATATCCGCAGCGGCTCAATGAGTGCGGCAGTCCACGACTGACACGGCCGGCGGCGATCCGTGTAACGGATGTGGCGAAACGACCGTAAGAGCGGGCCGACAGGCCAGTGAGCACGTTGTATTCGGTGAACCAGCTTGGCCCGCCGATGCCCTCCACGACAAGCTTGCGCGCTTTTCCGTCCCGCGACTGGAAATAACGACGATAGCCGGGCGGCACTTTTATTCCGGGCGCAGCCGTAATGTCGAAGCTTGATTCATCATGCAACAGGATAATGTGCGGGAGTTTGTGCGGCGGATGACAGGCAGCCGGCGCGGCTATCGGATTTTCGGCTACGCTCGCATCCGCCTCCAAATATCCGTGTGAGGAAAATTCGTGGATTGCCTCGACGCCGGTGCGCGCGAATTTCGAGACATAGTTCTCGCCGATGAAATCCTCGTGCAGATCGGTCGGGAACGACAGCGACAGCCCGACAAGGGCACTCATGCATAGCAAGCTGCCAATAAGGCCCGTGCGTGCCCGCACGCGGTACGGGTCCAGCCGCCAGGCGGCAATCAGCAACGCGGCGGTGCCGGCTGCCGCGAGCACGATCCATCCGCGGAGCGCGGGAAAGGCTGTCAGCAGGAATGCTGACGTATCCCTGTCGATGATCATGAGGTCGACGAAGTCGACAGTCATCCAAAGCTTGTCGTACTTGAACCGCGAGAACAGCGTCAGCGCGACGACGAGTTCGAGCGATATCAGGGCCGCAACGGCTGGACGGCGAATCAGGGCAAGCCAGAAAAAATTGAGCAGGGCCCAAACAAGCAGGAATGCGGCCTTGGCGACCAGATCGATTTCGGTCGCCGCCATCATGATCAGCGCGGCCACGTGAAGCGTTGCGATGCAGCAAAGTGCCACCCTATCCCGTAAGGTTGTCTCGGTCGGCATAAGACGGTTGAGCAAAATGGATGCGCCGGATGACATGCTTATCGATGACCCTGCCCTGCTGCTGCGATCACCTTGACTTGCTTTGGCGCGCGGCCCGCTCTCGCACGATTCATCAAGCCTCGTCGCAGAAGATGGTAGCCGGGACAGGACGCCCCGGCCAGATCATGGTCACGATATCGTCACGTACCCAACCCCATTGCTGATGCATTATTTCATACCTGATGTATTATTTCCCTCGTATTGCCTGGCAGACGAACGCATTGGAGGCTCGCATGCGTATCCTTGGGGTGATTGGCGCTCTGGCGATCATTGTCGGTATCGGCGCAGCGGTATTCTTTTTCGGGGGCTTTTACAGTGTCGCTGGCACCGCCGAAGACCCCGCCATTGTCACCTGGGCGTTGACCCGGGTGCGCACGGCGTCGATCGATCGCCATGCGACTGACCAGCCTCCAGCCTCCATCAACGACCCCGCCAGCGTGCAAGCCGGCGCCAAAGAGTACGCCGAACATGGCTGCGTCAACTGCCATGGCGCGCCGGGTGTCAATTGGGCCAAATTCTCTGAAGGACTGCATCCTGATCCACCCGATTTGAAGGACGTCGTCGATGAACTCTCGCCGGCGCAGCTGTTTTGGGTGGTAAAAAACGGCATCAACATGACCGGCATGCCAAGCTTCGCGCAGGCCGGCGCCAAGGATGATGAGCTCTGGTCGATCGTCGCGTTCCTGAAGAAACTGCCGAAGGTCTCGGAAGCCGACTACAAGGCCTGGACGGCGCCTTCCTCAGGGCCGCCGGCGGCGAGCAAATAGGTCGGGCTCGCCCGCTCACGACCCGCTCCGGCGCGCCGAGGTATAATTTATCGGCATGTGGGGTTTGGGACGGTCCCGCGCGGCGATGACGCCCCCGATGATCCCCGCAAGAACGGCCCAATAGCCGTAACGGAAGTCCGACGCGACGCCGACGGCAAAGAAGGTGAGCACATAGACGGCGGCCGATCCGCAAACGCCGAGGGCAAACGCACCCTCGGGCGTCTCACGTTGCCGCCAGGCGAATCCGCACACCATGATGCAAACCAGCAGCCACGCGCCGGTCCGGAACAGCGGCGTCGGCTTGAGCATGTCATGCAAGGAGAGCAGCGCGACGAAGGCCGGCCGATCCGGAAACACCGTCTCGGTCGGGTGTTCGACGTCGGCGACCCACATTGTGAGGTTGTTGGCGCCGAGGAAATTCCACATGAAGGCCGCGCGATGCCCAAGATAGGCCACCGGGTGGCGCATGACCGCATGCGCCCAGGCTTCGGCGATAACAGGCGTGCCGAACAGGCCCTTCTCTCGTTCGATTTTGCGCATCACGAAATCGCAGGGCTCGAGTTGCCAATAGATGTCCCACTGGGTCGGCTGGTAGCAACGGTTCAGGAGCAGCGCCGTCTCGGACTCGCTCCAGTTGACCGGAAACTGGTTCTGTTTGGCGAAGTGGCTGATGCCGCCGAGGTCGAACACCATGATCGACTGCAACGGATGCTGCCGGGTCGCGCCGAGCGCGCCGTAATAGACCACCTGCACCAGCACAAAAAATCCCGCCATGACCGGGATGAACGCGATCGCCGTGCGTTTGAAGGACATTTGCGTCGGCCATGCGAGGTAAGCGGCGAGGATCGGCGCGGCGATCAGTGAATTGGGACGCAGCAAGACGCCGAAGGCGCACAGCGCGAGGGCCAGCGCTTGCGCCGGCACGCGAAGGCGCGCGTCGCGTTCGGCAGCAGCGAAGGCGATAGCGGCGGCGAGCACCCAGGTGGTCGCGAACAGCACATCGCGCCAGATGATCCCGACAAAGACAAAGGCCGGCGGCAGCAGCGCCAGCAGCGGCAGCAACAACGAAAGCCGGGTCGCGCGGCGCGCGAGCGCGAATGCCAGCAGGCCAAAGCCGAGCCAGTAAGAGCTCGCGATCAGCAGAAACATGCTGCCCGCGCCGGGCGCGACCGGGTCGATGGTGCCCCACAGCACGGTCATAACGGGGGATTGCCAGTCGCCGAGTACGCCCTTGCCGATGTCCTCGTGGACGAATTTTGCGTCATAGGTCATGATGCCGGGATAAAAGATCAGTAGCGTCAGACCGTAGCCCGCGGCAATCAGCGCGGCGACGGCGAGGCGCAGGCGTCGCCGCATCCGCTGCTCGTGGTCAGGCGCGAGCGGCATAGATGTCCCCGGAATTGGCCGCGTGCGGCAGCCCGGTCAGCCAGCGGGCGATCTGTTCGCCGCCGACCCAATCTTCGTTCACAAAAGTCTGGCTCTCGCCGAGCGCGGCGTTGAACCGCGCATAACCCAGGGCGATGCAGCGCTCGATGCAGGCGAGCGCGACATTGCGCTGAATGGTCGTGAACTCAAACGAGAGCGCCTTGACCGCGCGGGTGAGTCCCAGCAGCGCCTCTTCCTCGAACCCTTCGACGTCGATCTTGATGAAGGAAGGTGCGCCGTGCTTGCCGATCAGCTCATCCAGCGTCGTCACCCGCACCGGTACCGATTTGATCCAGCGCAGCGTTTTCCAGCCGGGGGCATCGCGCGCGGCGTTCAGGAATTCGTGTGACGCCGTCGAAACCGTGGGGTTATCGACGTTGATCATCATGCAGGTGGTGCCAACTCCGCGGCCGACCGCCGCCACCTCGATCGCGACATCGGCACTGCGCCCGTAGAACAGCTTGAGCACCCTGACCATGGCGGGCTGCGGCTCGACCGCGACGATCCGCGCGCCAAGCCGGCGGAATGAGGCCACGCGGTCGCCGACATGGGCGCCGATATCGAATACCAGATCGCCGCGCCGAACGAATCCGGTATAGAGCCGGTCCATCGCCGCCGCCCGCGACCTGTCACCGTAATAGATGCGAAGCGACCGGATAATGCCTCGCATAGTCCTGAAGCCTTCGAACACCGCCTCAGACCGAACTCGGCCGCGGCGTTGGCGCCGCCGGCTCGATTGCGGGCAGCGCCAAGGCCAGCAGCACCGCTGGCCTCGCGGTCTCCTCGGGCAGCCGACCGATGCCGACCCGGGCGGCAAGAGTGCCGAGTAGCGGCCATGCCGTCATCATCGCAAACGGGATCGCCAAAGCCGGGCCGCCGGCGAGAAACAGTGCATAGGGAATAGCCGCCGGTTGTGTGACCACCAAGAGGCCGAGCGCGGCGCATCCGAGCAGCGTATGCGGCCACAAATTGTGCAGCGCCAGCGTGAATGGCACCGCGTGATCGTCGCGGGTCTGTCCGATCCAACCAATTTCGCGGCCGAACAAAAGGCCGGTGAGGAAGATCGTATGGCCGAACCAGAGGATCGGACAAAGCACGATCGAATACACGGTTTCGATGGCGTAATTCACGATGAATAATCCGGCGCCGCCGAACGCACGGCGAAGCTTCGGCTGCAGCAAAATGTCAATAGCGCTCGCGATCTTCGGCGAGAACCACATCACCAGCACGCACACGCACAGCGCCATCCCGGCGTCGGCGCGTATGAAGCTGGCGGGCGTATTGGAGAATGCAACGGCGAGCGTGCCGAGAACGAGCAGCCCGATCCAGGCCGGGGAGCCGATGAACATCAGGATAGCCAGCGCCAGCTGATAGCGGCTCACCGGCTTGAGGCCCGGAAGCGAGAGAAAACGCCAATACTGCATGTTGCCCTGGCACCAGCGCAGATCACGGCGGATGAATTCGAGCAGAGTTGGCGGATTTTCCTCCCAGCCCAGATCCTCTTGCGGCAACACGCGGACTTCGAAGCCGGAGGCGCGCATCAGAACCGCTTCGATCTGATCGTGGCTGAGGATATGGCGATCTTCCGTTCCGTTCCCGGACAGAACCGGCAGGGCGCAATTGGCGATGAATGGCTCAAGCCGCAATACCGCGTTGTGGCCCCAATAGGGCCCACAATCCCCCTGCCACCAGGCGCTGCCGATGGTGTAAGACCGCATGCCAAGTCGCATCCCGAACTGAAAGACGCGCGCGAAGGCGCTGGTAGACGGAAGGCCTACGATCAATCCCTGAAGAATGCCGAGCCTGGGATTCGCCTGCATGATACGGACGAGGCGGAGAACGGCGTCGGCGGTCATGAAACTGTCGGCGTCGAGCGTCACGGCGAAATCGTGTTTGCCGCCCCAGCGTTCGCAAAATTCACGGACGTTACCGGCCTTGTAGCCAGTGTTGACCGCACGACGCCGGTAGGTGATCGCGACCCGATCGCGCCAGCGCGCGGTCAACGCCGCGAAGCACGCCTCCTCGTTGCTCGCAATGTCAGCGTCGCTGCTGTCGCTGAGGACGTAGAGATTGAAGCGGTCCCCGCAACCGGCGGCGTCGAGGCCCGCCAGCATGGGCTCGAGATTGCGAATCATTCGCTCTGGCAACTCGTTGCGGATGCACAACAGGATCGCGATCGACGCGGTCACCGGTTCGTCGCCGCGGATACGCGCCGCCGGCGGCATTGCCGCCGCAATCGGATCGGCGGAAAAACGCATGATTAGAAACCCGATCACGGCGTTCCAGAATCCAGCCACCATCCAGGGCAGCGTGACCGTAAACAGCGCCAGCAGCGTCATGTCGATGATGCCGAAGCCACCCGGCGTCAGCGCCAGCGCGGCGAGCGCCAGGGATCCGGCCATGGTGGCGGCAAACAGGACAGCAAACAGCGCGCGCCGGCCGAAAATATCATTTCCGGCGGCGTCGGCCACCATGTCTTGCAGTGGGGAACGCTCTAACACGCGGTTACGACTTCTAATCCCTCGGCGGACAGTGCAAACTTGATGATATAACACCGCGAACCGTCCCAAAGTCCAATCCGGGGTTAAAGTAAAGTGGCGATCAGGCGGACCGACGAAGTTGCCGAGGCACTCTGGTACAGCGGGCCCGGACAGGCCGACATCCGCCAGGAAGCGCTCGCACCGCCCGGAGCGGGCGAGGTGCGCGTGCGGGCGCTTTACGGCGCGGTCAGCCGTGGCACCGAGGCGCTCGTGCTTGCCGGGCGCGTGCCGGAGAGTGAATTCGAACGCATGCGCGCGCCCTTCATGGCCGGTAATTTTCCGTTTCCGGTGAAATACGGCTATGCCAACGTTGGCCGGATCGAAAGCGGGCCGCAAGCCCTGCGCGGGCGCACGGTCTTCACGCTTCACCCGCACCAGAATTTCTTCAACATCCCGGCGAGCGCCGCAGTGGTGCTGCCGGAAAATCTGCCGCCGCAACGTGCGGTGCTGGCCGCCAATATGGAAACGGCGCTCAACGCGGTCTGGGATGCGGCGCCTGGCCCAGCCGACCGCATCGCCATTGTCGGGGCCGGCGTAGTCGGCTCTTTGGTTGCGTATTTGTGCGGGCAACTTCCCGGCGCGGATGTGACGCTCGTCGATATCAACCCGGCACGCGCGGAATTGGCGCAAGTCCTTGGTGTTAGCTTTGCACGGCCCGGCACGGCAAGGGGAGACTGCGATCTCGTGGTTCACTGCAGCGGCAGTGTGGCCGGGCTTGGCACGGCGCTTGCGCTCGCCGGCGAGGAGGCAACCGTGCTTGAAATGAGCTGGTACGGCGACGCGCCGGTGACGGCACCACTCGGCGGCGCCTTCCATAGCCGCCGGCTGCGACTGGTCTCGAGCCAGGTTGGACGGATCGCGCCGTCGCACCGGCTTCGCTGGACCCATGGCCGTCGGCTTGCCGCGGCGCTCGCCCTGCTGGCCGACGCGCGGCTCGACGCACTGCTGGCGCCGCCGGTTGCATTTCGAGATTTGGCGCGACGGCTACCTGATATTCTTGATACCAAGAGCGGCACTCTCTGCCAGCCCATTACTTATCCTTGAGGAGGTCCCTTGTTCGCTGTTGAAGTTCGCGACCATATCATGATCGCCCATTCGTTCCGCGGCGCCGTGTTCGGGCCAGCGCAGGCGCTGCACGGCGCGACCTTCGTCATCGATGCGGCCTTCATCGCCGAGACGCTCGATAGCAACGGTATCGTCATCGACATCGGCCGCGCGCATAGCGCGCTCAAGGCCGTGTTGGCGACGCTGAACTATCGCAACCTCGACGACGTGCCCGCATTCAAGGACAGTAACACGACCACCGAATTTCTCACGAAGCACATTTTCGATGGTCTGGCCAAGGAAGCCCGCGCCGGCGAGTTCGGCCGCAGCGGTCGCGAGCTCAAGGCGATACGCGTCACCCTCTCCGAGTCGCATGTCGCGCGCGCCTGGTACGAGGCGGATTTGTGGTGAGGCGTTTCGTGTTCGCCGTGCCGGGGGATCTTGCGACCCCGACCGGCGGTTATGTCTATGACCAGCGCATGATTGCCGAACTCGGCCATCTCGGCTGGCAAATCGATTTCCTCAATCTCGGCGAAGGCTTTCCCTGGCCCGACGAAGCGACGCGCATAAGCGCGCGAACGCAGTTGCTGGCGACGCCCGCTGGCCGCAGTATCGTTGTCGACGGCTTGGCGCTCGGCGTTTTGCCCGAAACCGCGTCACAGCTTGCCGGCCGCAATCCCTTGCTGGCGCTGGTGCATCATCCGCTCGCGCTGGAATGGGGACTGTCGGTGGAGCAAGCCGACGCGTTACGCGCAAGTGAGCGCGCGGCGCTCGCAGCCGTGCAAGGCGTGGTCGTCACCAGCGCGGCCACGGCACGGCTGGTGGCTTCGGACTACGACGTGCCGGCCGGCCACATTACCGTCGTGCGGCCGGGCAGCGATCGAGTGCCGTTGACGCAAGGCAGCGAGGGCGGCGTCATGCGGCTGCTGTCGGTCGGCGCGGTCGTGCCTCGCAAGGGTTTCGACGTGCTGATCGCAGCGCTGGCAACACTCACCGATCTGTCATGGCGGCTGACGATTGCCGGCGACCGCACGCGAGACCGGAATGCCGCCGCGCGGCTTGACGCCGATATCGCGCGCCACTCGCTCGGAAAACGAATTGCCGTGCTCGGGGCGGTATCGCCGCAGCGTCTCGCGGCACTCTACGCGGAAGCCGACGCATTCGTCCTCGCATCCCATTTCGAGGGCTACGGCATGGCCTATGCCGAGGCTGTCGCGCACGGCCTGCCCGTTATCGGCACCAGCGCAGGCGCGATACCGGAAACGGTGCCGCGGAACGCCGGCCTGCTGGTCGACCCCGGCGATATTCCCGCACTGGCGCAGGCGATGCGCCGCGTCATCGGCGATGCCGATTTGCGGCGAGATCTGGCTGGTGCCGCGCGCGCAGCGGCACCGCGGCTCCCGGCATGGCGGCATTCCGCGGAGATCTTTGCGCGCGCGGTGGAGACGCTGACGTGAGCGGGTTTTCCGCCGATTGGCTAACGCTGCGCGAGCCCTACGACTTGCGCGCGCGCAATCCGACGGTTTTCGGCGCGGTCGCCGCTTCTTTCAAATCGCGTTCCGCGGTGCGAGTCGTCGATCTCGCCTGCGGCACCGGCTCGACCTTGCGCGCGCTGAGCCCGCATCTGCCCGCGCGGCAGAACTGGAAACTGATCGACCACGATCCCGATCTGCTGGCGCGGGCCGCTTCCTCGCCGCTAACCGAGGATACCGCGATAACCGCCATCCCGCTCGATCTCAATCGCGATCTCGAAGCCGCGCTCGACGGGGCAACCGATCTGGTCGCGACGTCGGCCTTGCTCGATCTGGTCTCCGATAGCTGGCTGGACCGGCTCGCGGTCGCAGTTGCCGCGCGCGCGATCCCGCTTTACGCGGCGCTGAGCTATGACGGGCGGACCGGGTTCACTCCTCCCGACCCATTCGATGCGGCGATCGCCGCGGCGGTGAACGCGCATCAGCGCATGGACAAGGGCTTCGGGCCGGCGCTCGGCCCTGTGGCGGCCGCCTTCGCCATCGCGCGCTTCGAAGCACTCGGCTATTCGGTGATACACGGCGCTTCCGACTGGGTGATGGGGCCAGACGATCGTGACATGCAAGCCGAAATACTGGTCGGATGGGCAAGCGCCGCGCATGATATGGGCACGCTGTCGCTCGCCGACACCGCGGCCTGGCTCATGCGCCGCCGCGCCGCCGTTGCCGCCGGATGTTCCTCACTCCGCGTGGGTCACGTCGATTTCTTCGCCGCACCGAGTACTACGCGCTGAGCCGACAGATCGCAGTCGAATAGCACATCGTCCTCAATTTTATGCACACGTATGGGCATACGCAGTGCCTGATCGGCACGTTCAAGCGGTGGCACGATCAGGCCAGGGCCCCCGGCCCCCAGGATGATCGGTGCGACCATCACGTGCAGGCGATCGAGACATCCGGCGGCAAGAAAGCGTGACACCGTGTTGGCGCCGCCTTCGATCAGGATGCGGCGCATGCCGCAAGCGGCGAGTGCGGCGAGGATAGCCGATGGGGCGAGTTGCCCCTCAACCGTGGGCAAGCCGACAATTTCCACGCCGGACGGCGACGCACAGCGGGCGCCTTGCGCGGTGACCAGCAGGCGCCGGGCACCGTTATCGGCAAACATCCTGGCGCCGGCGCCAAGCCGGCCCTTCGGATCGATAACAACGCGCGCCGGCTGAGGCCCGGCGACCTTCCGCACAGTCAATTGCGGATCGTCGGCGATGGCGGTGCCGACGCCAACGACGACGGCGTCCACCAGCGCGCGCAGCCGGTGCAGATGCATCAGTCCCGCCGGCCCGTTAATGTATTTGGAATGCCCGGATTCTGTCGCGATACGGCCATCAAGTGACTGCCCGATCTGGCCGACAATCATGAGATCGTCCACCGTGCCCTTTCGCAGCGGACCGAACACATCAGCCCAGGCTTGCGGAAGCGGATGCTGCCCGCTACGGAACACATCGCTAAAGTCTTCCCACGGATCGGAAGACGCAGATTTGCTCAAGGGGAACTTGCTTATCGGCACGCGGAATTCAAAATCACTGTGCGGTTGCGTTGACAATACGACTAAGTTTCATCCTGCCACATAAATCATTTAATTGCGACCGGAATGATGCAGGGCGCGCGGTGTTCTACGATTACGGCCATAAGGATAGAAAGTCGCAGAATGAGTAAAGTGCAGACGGCCGCAAGTTCGGCTTTATTCGGCAGCCGGGGGCACACCAGCGTCAGCCGGGGTCTTGGCGAATTCCAGGGGCGACGGCCCGTTCTCATCACCGCAACGGGCGAAGCGGTGCTCGCAATGCCGGTCGAAGGTCTCGACGGGCAGCGGCTTGCGGAATTCATCACGCTTTGCGGACCAGTCGTGCCCCGGCTCATTGTCACAGGGCGGCGCGCGCGCGCGCTAGGCCTTGATGCATCAACGCCGATGGCATTGCCGCTCTCGCCGAGTGACGACGCCAATACGATCCTCGGACTCGTTACCGACGCAACCGCCGAGCGCGTTCCAGCGGCCGCGCCGGCGAGCCTCGCGGCCGCCGCCGCCATTCAACTCGTCAAGATATCGCAAGGTCTGCCGGCGGTGCTGGCGGCGGATGTGGCTGGCAACGCCGTGCGGTGCGAGCAGAACATCGTCAGGCTTGAGGCGGATGCGGTGGCCCGTTTTGCCGAGGATGCAATTTGCTCGCTGATTGTGGCAAGCGAAGCCTCGGTTCCGCTCAACTCGGACACGCCCACCCGCTTTGTCGTGTTCCGCGACGCACTGGGCGGCAGTCCGGTCGCCATCATTGTCGGCAAACCTGATTTTGCCGAAGCCGTTCCGGTCCGGCTGCATTCCGCCTGCCTGACCGGCGACGTATTCGGTTCACGGCGCTGTGACTGCGGTGACCAGCTTCGGCTCGCTCTGACGCGGCTCGAAGGCCTCGGCGGCGGCGTCATTCTGTATCTGGCGCAGGAGGGCCGCGGGCTTGGTCTTGCCAACAAGATGCGGACGTATCAGTTGCAGGACGACGGCCTCGACACCTTCGACGCCAACACCACACTCGGCTTCGATGACGATGAGCGCGATTACGGCGTCGCGGCACGCATGCTCCGGATGCTGAGCTGCACACGGATCGTGCTGCTCACCAACAATCCGGCCAAGCTCGACGGTCTCACAAGCGCCGGCATTGAAATTGCCGGCCGGATGCCGCTCGAGGCGCCAATCAATGCCGACAATCGTCGCTATATGCTCGCCAAGGCAGTGCGTTCCGGACACCGCTTTGATCGCCTGACGGCCTTGCTGGCCAATCAATCCTAGGCGACAAAAGAGGCGCGAAGTGCTGCGTCGATCGGGCTTGCGAGGCATGCTCGAACAGGTTGCGGCAACGCCGGGGGCTTTCGCAAAGCTTCTGACCGCCAGCGGCGCCCCGCCCGCGGCAAGAGGAGACGTCGGCAGCATGTCGTGGCCCACCATCCGCTCCGACGCCGACATCTTGCGCGCCCTGGTGATCGGAGTTGGTCTTTGCTGGTCGGTCGCCTTCGTCGCACTCGCGCTGCGCTATGAGCTGGAGCTTTACGCGGACGGCGCGATGTTTTCTTATGCGGTCGCGGTGCAGGACGTCTGGGCGTTCCACTGGCACAATATCTCCGGCCGCATGTCGGTCCTTTTCCTAAGTCTGCTGCCGGCCGAAATCTATGTCGGGCTGAGCGGGAACCCGGGCGGCGGAATCGTCGTCTATGGGCTGCTTTTCTATCTCGCCCCGCTTGCCGGGCTGATCGGTACGTTGGCCGCCGACCGCTCGCGCGGCCATATCATCTTCGTCTACGCCTGTTGTTCGACGGCCCTGCTCTGCCCGCTGATCTTCGGCTTTCCGACCGAGATGTGGCTGGCGCATGCGATATTCTGGCCGACTCTCGCCGTCTGCCATTATGCGAAACGGACAGCGGCCGGGACGGCTGCCGTTTTCGCGATGTTGCTCATGCTCGCTTTCACGCATGAAGGGGCGCTGGTCTTGGTGTTCGCCATCGTTGCGGCACTGGCGCTGCGCGGCATGCGCGACGCCTCCTTTCTGCGCACGGCTGCAGTCATGGTTGTCATCTTGGCGCTGTCGGCCGCCGCCAAGATCGTGATTCCGCCCGACGAATATTATGCCGATGTGCTGATGAGGGCTGCGCTGCATTTCTTCGATCTCACCATCTTTCAGGTGAGCGTCGTCGTGCTGTTGTTCGCGACGCTGACCGCGTACGGTGTTATCTTGCTGGGGCTTTCGCGGCTAGCGCCAGACAGGGCGTATCTCTATGCCGCGCTCATCGTGATAGCAGCGCTCACGGTATTTTGGCTGCGGTTTGACGAAACGATACATGCGAGCAGCCGGTATTATCTTCGAACGGCGCTGGTGATCGTCACACCGTTATTGGGCGCACTGGCGGCCCTCGGCGCCTTGTCCGGGGATGGCCGGCTCGCCTTTCCGTTACCGCGCCTGGGACGGACGATGACGTTGGCGCGGGACCGGGGCGCCCGGCCGCTCGCGGCAGCGTTTGTTCTTTTGACGCTGGTGCATGTGGTCGAGACAGGAAAATTCGTCGCGGCGTGGAGACAGTACCGGACCGCGGTCGCGGCTCTTGCGATGGGTGATACAGCCGATCCGGCGCTCGGTGATCCGCATTTCGTTTCGTCCGAGCGAATCGCTGCCAGTTTGAACCGGCTGTCCTGGTTCTCGACGACGCCATACTTGTCTGTAATTGTTGCGAACTTCATGCCGAACCGGCTGGTTATCGATCCCGCCGGAAATTATTTCTGGTTGTCCTGCGCCACGGCGACGGCGAATGCCAAAGCTGTCCGCGCGATCCCGGCAGAGGGGCGCGATCTCGTGCGTATATATTCGTGCCTGCATCGCTAATCAGTCCGGCAAGCCGAGCTTCCGGAGATTTTCTGCCATGCGATCCATAGTGGCGCCTGAAAAAACCATTGCCTGTTTGAATTTTGAAACCGTCAGATCGGGATAGTGACGCAGCATCTCCGCAAAGGCCTGTTTGGCCTCTTCGATCCGGCCGGCTCCTGACAAAGACGATGTTAAATTGCGGTATATCCAACTGGCGTTTGGCCGTTCCTCGAGGGCGCGTCGGTAGAACGCCGCGGCCTTATCGTATTCTTGCGCTACTTCATGCGCCGAACCTATACCTACATAGTTGTTGAAGTTCATTGGATCGATCGGGCTCAGGCGCAGCGCGCGCTCGAAATTTTCGATCGCCTTTTGAGGTTGATCAGCATAGTTCTCGAGCCAACCGAGGCGACTCCAGGCCCATGCGGCATTGGGATCGATTGCGACGGCGCGCTCAAGCAACAAACGCGCGGTTCCATGGTTGCGTACAAAAGTATGCACTGCGCCCAGTACCGCCAGAATAACAGGATCGCCGCCGCTCATCTCTGCGGCCCGCTCTGCGAGCGAACGCGCCATTGCCTGACTCGCCGCGATGTCATCCGCCCAATTGTAGACCGAGCGCTGGGCGTGGCACCAACCGGCAAGCGACAAGGCCAGGGGGTAATCGGGATCAATCGCGAGCGCTTTTTCAAGAAGCGCGAGCGCTTTGACGCTTTCTTCCTTCTCAAGCGCCCAGACATGAGGCATTGCCCTCATGGTATAGTCGTAGCTGCCCAGGTCTTGCGGCCGTTTGCCTCGTGATCGCTCAATCTCGGCAATGCGAATAGAAGGTTGTAAAGCGCCTGCCACCTGCTCCGTTATTCGATCTTCGAGATCAAAGAACTCGTCGATTGCACCGTCAAAGCGCGAACTCCAGACGTGTGCACCGCCCTCGGTCTCGATCAGCTGAACGATGATGCGGAGGCGATTGCCGGCTTTCTGCACGCTACCCTCGAGCAAATAGGCAACGCCCAACTCTTTGCCGATGTCGCGTGCATTTGTCGTGCGGCCCTTATAGGTGAACGCCGAACTGCGCGCGATGACGAAAAAAGAGCGGATACACGATAGCGCGGCGGTGATTGCCTCGACGACTCCATCGGCCAGGTAGTCCTGACCCGGCTCAGCGGACATGTTGTCGAACGGCAGGACGACGATGGACGGCTTGTCGGGTAGCGTCAGATCTTGAACCTGTATCGAAGACGAGCTTGCTCGGATCGCGGGAGCGGCCTCGCTTTCAAACCGCATGTGCCAGGCGCGCATCGGTTCCGCGATATTCTTTAAAGTCTGGAGGCCGATGTCATCGAAGCCGACGTCGACCTTGCCGCGAATTTGCCTGTATGCATCGTCGGAGATGCAGACGCCGCCGGGCTCGGCGATTCCCTCAAGACGCGCTGCAATGTTGACGCCATCGCCGAAAATATCGTTGTCGTCGAGGATTATGTCGCCGACGTGAATTCCGATCCGGAATTCGATCCTGACTTCTCGCGACACGCCGGAGTTTTGTTTAGCCATTTCGCGCTGGATTTCCACCGCACAGCGCGCTGCATCGACTGCACTGGCGAACTCGACCAGCATGCCGTCGCCCGTGGTTTTGACGATGCGGCCGGTGTGCCTGGCGATGCCGGGGTCGAGAACCGTTTTTCGAAAGGTCTTTAGCTGCGCGAGTGTGTGCTCCTCGTCGCGACCCATCAACCGGCTATAGCCCGCGACATCCGCCGCCAGCACGGCCGCCAGTCGTCGCTGTACCCGTTCGCTGGGCAAAAAAGCCCCCTGATCGATTGAAATTATCTAACTCTATCAAAGCACAGGGGACGGCTCTTCCGCTAGGTACAATGTCCGAGAATGGGCTAGTTGCCCCCTTACGATCAATCCGAGCGGGCGGGTGATGTCGGGTACGCCCTGAGAGCTGGCCCTTGCGCGCAAGACGAGCGTCCTAAGTGAGGTAGTGTGACCTGCATCAAATCCCTGAACCATCGGACAAAACGTTTCGAAACGCGGCGGAGGTGACGCCGCGGCAATTGCACTTGGCATCGCCGATTGCCGGAACGGCTGAACCCGGGTAGCTTCGGCACAATGCCGGTCGTACCGACTGGACGCGCAGCAATCCCGGTCGCGAACAGCGCAATGTTGGAGAGGAAGCATGGGGCGGAGATACCAAAATATCGTCGAAACAGTCGGCAACACGCCGGTGGTGAGGATCAATCGTTTGGCGCCACAGGGCGTGAACCTGTTCGTGAAGATCGAGGCCTTCAACCCGCTAGGGTCAGTGAAAGACCGATTGGCTCTCGGGGTAATCGAGGCGGCGGAAAAGTCGGGAGAGCTGAAGCCTGGCCAGACGGTGGTCGAGGCGACCAGCGGAAACACCGGAATTGGTCTTGCCATGGTTTGCGCAGCCAAGGGATACCCCCTTGTGATCACCATGGCAGAGCCATTTAGTGTCGAGCGGCGTAAGCTTATGCGGTTCCTGGGCGCGAAGGTTATCGTGACGCCTGCCGCCGAACGCGCTGTAGGCATGATCAATAAGACGATCGAGCTCGCCAAGGCGCATGGCTGGTTCATGACCCGGCAGTTCGAGAATGAAGCCAATCCCGATGTCCACTCGCGCACAACAGCGCGTGAGATACTCGACGATTTCTCCGGAGAAAGGCTGGATTACTGGGTTACGGGCTATGGAACCGGCGGAACCCTGAAGGGCGTCGGACGGGTGCTCGCCAAGGAGCGTCCCGACACGAAGATTATCGTTTGCGAGCCCGACGATGCGCAGCTGTTGAACAGCGGTATAGCTCAGTCGCGGAACTCGGACGGTACTCCGGCGGCACCGCATCCGACCTTCAAGCCGCATCCGATGCAAGGCTGGACGCCTGATTTTATCCCCAAGCTCACCGACGATGCCGTAGCAATGAAGGTCATCGATCGCATCCTACCGATCTCCGGCCCCGATGCCATTCGCTGCAGCAAGGACCTCGCCACCAAAGAGGGTATCTTCGTCGGCATTACCTCCGGCGCGACCTTTGCCGGCGCCCTCAAGATTGCAGCCGAGGCGGAGAAAGGAGCAAACATTCTCTGCATGCTTCCCGACACCGGCGAACGTTATTTGAGCACGCCTCTTTTCGCCGATGTATCGGCGGACATGAATGAGGAAGAGCTTGCGATTTCACGCTCTACGCCAGGCGCGCAGCTCAAACCCTAGCTGTCCTCACTTAAGCCAATGGGGTAACATATGTCGGCTATTTCAGCTCGAATGATCGCGACTGACGCGGCGTTCGAGGTGGTGCGGAACTTCTATTTCGGTTCACGCTACGCCGATCGGAGGTTTGAGCCTGGCATATGTGACTTCACTTTCGGCAACCCGCACGAGATGCCACTCGAAGGCATCGTCACCGCGATTCGAGAGCGGGCAATCCCACATGACAAGAACTGGTTCGCCTATAAGACCAGCGAGCACGACGCCCGGTCCTTTATTGCCGAACGGCTCAGTCGCGAGCTAGACCTCAGATTCGAACCGAGCGACATAGCACTGACCGCCGGGGCATTCGCCGCCATCATGGTCGCATTTCGGCTTGTGGTCGACGCTGGCGACGAGGTTGTCTATTCGGAACCAGCGTGGTTCTGCTATGAGCCGATGCTGCTGGCCGCCAACGCGGTGCCGCGGAAGGTCAAGCTGCAGGCGCCCACCTTTGACCTCGATCTTGGAGCGATTGACGCAGCCATCGGAACCAAGACGCGTCTCGTGATCGTCAACACGCCCCACAATCCGACCGGACGTATCTACAGTCGTGCGTCACTTGAGGCTTTGGCTGATCTGCTTGAGCGCGCCTCGGCGAGAATTGGCCATCGAATCTTTCTCCTGTCGGATGAGCCTTATCGACAGTTGCGTTTCGACAAGCGTGGTTTCACGAGCCCGGCGGCGCTCTATCCGTGGACACTTATCTCCTACAGTTATGGCAAGGTACTGCTCGCACCGGGACAGCGGCTCGGTTATCTCGCAATGTCGCCCTTGATGCCGACTGCGGACCGGCATGCTCTTCGGAATGTCATGTTTTCCGCCCAGATGGCGCTGGGCTGGTGTTTTCCCAATGCCGTGATGCAATACGCGGTGCCAGACCTTGACAAGCTCTCGATCGACCAAGCGGCTCTGGTGCGGCGGCGAGACCGGTTTATGGAGGTACTGTCGAGGGCTGGATATTCAGTTCTTGCACCGGAAGGCACGTTTTACCTGTGGAGCAAATGGGCGGATAGCGATCCGCAGAGACAATGGAACGCGCTCGCGGACCGTGATGTCTTTGTCCTGCCCGGTAGCCTGATGAATGCGCCGGATTATTTCCGCATCAGCCTGACGGCATCCGATGCGATGGTCGAACGGGCGCTGCCAGCATTTATCGAAGCGGCATGAGGCACGGTAAAGAGTTCACGGCGGCCGCGTGCCGTGGTTTAGCTCAATGAAACATGCTGTGGGAAATGGCTTGTCGCATGCTGTCCAGCCCATCCAGAAGTTTGCCGTTGTTGTAGTCCCTGTCCCAAAAATAAAGGACGGACAGAACGATTAGCGCGGCCACGAAAAATCGCATCTGACTTCTCCTTCGCCCTTCAGGCCGAGTCTAACCAGGGGGCGGATGTCTCAAAGGTGGCGACCGTTCAATCTCGACCCTACCACGATCGAATTATTTCGGGCACCGCGAATAGGCCCGCCGCAGGGATCACCGACTGCCGCGCAGCGCCCCTCCGTAAGGCGCTGCGGGACGGAAATGTGGCTGCGATAAAGCGGAGCGGCTGATTTGCTAAAATCGCGGCCCGATCAGATTCCCTGTGTCGAAATGGTCGAGACCGGTTATAGGCAAATAGCCGAGCGGTCGCACTCTGGGGTAGGTTAAAGGCGGCGCCCGGCTATTCGGCCGCGCGGCGGTGCGGCCTTTTAATAACACCATCAAGGGCTTAAAAAATCGTCTTCGACTAACTTGACACTCCGTGACCCCACCGTATCCCCGCCATGATTACGCACAGCGATAGCCTCATTGCGGTGGCATCACCCCGCGATGAATCGTTGCTCTGCGAGACTGAAGTGGATGTTCCTGTGCCTTGCCGGCGTTTCGCTGTCGGCTTGCGCCGGGCAAACCGCGGGCGAACGGCTGGCCGACCTGCCGCAGTGGATGGGCGGCGAGCCTGCCGGCGTGCCGCCGCGGCGCGGTACGCCCGAATACGATGCCTGGGCCGCCGCGCGCGCCCAGGAATCCGTCAGGCCTAAGTCCGATCAGCCCAAATAGGTCACCTCACCTCTGGTCATCCAGTCGATTGCCAGCGACGCCATCGCCGAACCTGTTTGCCTGTGTACACCTCGCGCCAGGCGCTTGCGCTCGTTCGCAGGTCGGGAAACACTTTGGCCCCTGGAGCGCGCGTGCGCGGGGGCTGAGATGAGTAAGCAGAACGCGGGATTCGACTTCCATCGCTACCGGCAATTGCTGGCGGAAGCGGTCGACGAAAGCAGCCGGCTGGCGTTTATCGATCTTTTGATCGAAGAGCGGGCCATGGAGCGGCTAAAAGCGCAGCGCGCGTCCGATCGGGCGGCCATGACGGCCTCGACCATCGCCACCGTACTCGGCACATCGAGGGCCTGATTTCGGACGGCCGCCAGACCCGCCTCCGGGGGAAAACCCCTCGGGCATTGTTACGACTTAATTAACAATGCGCAGCAACGGCCGATAAACGTTTTGCGCCTACAAGGTGGTGGCCCGATGCATTTCAGGGCCAACACGGGGGGTTGCTATGACGACCATTTCTATCGCTTCGATGCATTCCGTTCCGGCAGGGCGCGCCGACGGTCAGTCGCCCAAGACAATCGTACTGTTTTGCTGTGTCGGGTTGGTTGCATCGTTCTGCCTGATGTCGTTCGGCATTGACCTGAGCGCCGGCTGGGTCTAGCCGATTCCTACTGTCTCACTTTGCACCCTCCAGCGGGCCGGACGCTTTAGAGGGCCGGCACTTCGTTCGGGCAACAATCGTTCGCGTGGTGAGCCCTAACGGCCCGCCATTGCCAGAGTGGTCATTTCAAGATAGCGGACGGCTTCGTTTTTGAGCGCATACCCATGTCGCTTTGGGAGCTGCCGGTTTGCCCCTTACCCGCCGCACCTTCGCAACCGCCCTGTCGCTGACGGGGTTTGCCGCCCTCGTTCCTCAGCATCTGATTGGCGAGGCCCAGGCGCAGGACTCGGTGGCTGCGCTTGTGGCAAAGCCGCTGTCGCTGCCCGACATGGCGCTCGGGCCGGCAAGAGCTTCGGTGACCATCGTCGAATATGCGTCGATGACCTGCCCGCATTGCGCCGCATTCGAGCAAAACGTTTTCCCGATGCTGAAGTCAAAATACATCGACACCGGAAAGGTGCGCTTCGTGTTTCGCGAATTCCCGCTCGACATCAAGGCTGCTGCGGCCTCGATGCTGGCGCGCTGCGTTGCCGGCGATGATGCCGGCAAATTTTTCGCGACCGTCGACCTGCTGTTCAAGCAGCAGGGGCAGCTGATGGAGCGGACCAAGGATACGCTCCAGCTGATCGGCAAGCAGGCCGGCCTGACCGAACCCGACGTCGCGGCCTGCGAGAAAGATCAGGCCCTGCTCGACAAGCTCAAGGCCGACCAGACATTCGCCTTCGAGACGTTGAAGGTCGATGCGACGCCGACCTTCTTCGTCAATGGCGAAAAGCTCAAAGGCGCAATGTCGTTCGAGGAAATCGACCAGAAGATCAGATCGCTCTTGAAGCGCTAGCCTTTATCGCTCGTCGTGGGGGTGACGCAGCCTTGCGGCGCTGCGACGAACGTGACCCCGATCCGGTTGCGCTGGATCCAGGCAATCCTGCATTCATAGACAGTGGAGTTCTTGGCGATCACCAGGCGAAAGTGCGGGGGTACGAAGGACGGGTTATCAACATCGATAGCCGCGCCCTCAACCGAGATATTCCGGACCATGCAGCTCATGACCGAACCGCCGGACGACACATAGGCAGGCTGGTTGATCTCGGTTCGTGGGTGTTTTCGACGCTCTTCCATGCGCTTCCGCCTCGATGACCTCTTGTGGGCCGAGGCTAGCGCAAAACCCTAAATAAATTCGATCGTTTCCCTTTTCCCGGCAGATCAAGCGGATGCACACGGTCTCCGTCTGGGCTGCCAGTGACGCGATCAGCGCAGCGTTTCGCTTGCCACTATAGCGAGGTGTTATAGGTCGGCTGCACAAGCCGAGGCATTTTCGGCCGCGGCTACAAACCGAACGCCGCACGATCTCGGGCGGTTGAGCGCCGCGGGTGTTGGAGGCCAGGATTTGAACAAGACTGTATCGGTAGTCGCCCCCTGCTTTAACGAATCCGAGGTGATCGCTTCAACACACACCGCGTTGGAGCGGTACTTGGGTGCGTCGCAGAACTTCAATTTCGAATTCATCTATGTGGACGACGGAAGCAGCGACGGAACTTCCTCCATTCTCCGCGACATCCGCAAACGCGATTCTCGGGTCAAGCTGATCCGATTTTCGAGAAACTTCGGTCACCAGGCGGCGGTATCGGCAGGTATCGACCATGCGTTCGGCGACGCGGTGGCGATCATGGATGCCGATCTGCAGGACCCGCCCGAGGTTCTGCTCGCGATGCTGGAAAAGTGGTGCGAGGGATTCGAAGTGGTCTACGGTGTGCGCGGCAAGCGCAAGGAGAACCTTTTCAAACGTGCTTGTTATCGCATCTTCTATCGGGTTTGGCAGCGCATGGCCGCTATTGACGTGCCGGTCGACAGCGGCGATTTCTGAGTCATGGACCGTCAGGTCGCCGACGTCCTGCGCAGCCTCCCAGAAAACGGACGCTTCCTGCGGGGATTGCGTGCCTGGGCCGGATTCCGTCAGTACGGTTATCCCTATTCGCGCGCCGCGCGCCACGCAGGCGAGCCAAAATATTCCTTTGTCCGTCTGGTCCGTCTCGCGGCGAGCGGCATCTTGCGACGGAGCGTGACGGGATAGCGGCGTGCGCCGGTGGATTACAACAAATATCACGATTGAGGGGCTGGTTTTGAATAACAGAAAGCGGATATTGGTCACTGGCGGAGCCGGCTTCCTCGGCTCTCATCTGTGCGAGCGCCTGCTGGCGGATGGCCACGACGTGTTATGCGTCGACAATTTTTTCACGGGCACGCGCGACAACATCTTCAATCTTTTCGACAACAAGCGCTTTGAATTCATGCGTCACGACGTGACGTTTCCGCTCTACGTCGAAGTCGACGAAATCTACAATCTGGCCTGCCCCGCCTCCCCGAACCACTATCAACATGATCCGGTGCAGACCACGAAGACCAGCGTGCACGGCGCGATCAATATGCTGGGACTTGCCAAACGCCTCGGAGCGCGGATTTTTCAGGCGTCGACCAGCGAGGTGTACGGTGACCCGACGGTCCACCCCCAGACCGAGGATTATCGCGGCCATGTCAACCCCATTGGACCGCGGGCGTGTTACGACGGAGGCAAGCGCTGCGCCGAGACCCTGTTCTTTGACTATCGCCGCCAGCACAATCTGCGTATTCGCGTTGCCCGGATCTTCAATACCTACGGGCCGCGCATGCACATCGATGACGGCCGGGTCGTCTCCAATTTCGTGGTTCAGGCGCTTCGCAACGAGCCGATCGCGATCTACGGCGACGGCAGCCAGACCCGCGCGTTCTGCTACGTTGATGATATGATCGAGGGTTTCGTTCGACTGATGAGGACTTCCGATGACGTAACCGGACCCGTCAATCTCGGCAATCCGGTGGAAATTTCCATTCGCGCGCTCGCGACCAAGATCATCGAGCTGACGGGATCGCGCTCGCCGCTGCTGACCAAACCCTTACCTGTGGACGACCCCATGCAACGCTGCCCTGATATTTCGCTGGCCACGCGGCTGCTTGACTGGAAGCCAACGATCGCGCTGGAACAGGGGTTGCAGCGGTGCATCGCATATTTCGATCAAGTTCTTCGTGCTTCGGCTTGACCGGCCCGGACGCGATGTCGATCGATAGAGGAACTGGCGCATGACCTGCGTGCTTGTTACCGGCGGCGCCGGCTATGTGGGTAGCCACAGTTGCAAGGCGCTCGCAGCCGCGGGCCTCGTTCCCGTAACCTACGACAACCTTGGCCGCGGTCATCGTGAAGTCGTCAAATGGGGCCCGTTCGAACACGGCGATATCCGGGATCGTGGGCGGCTGGACGAGGTGATGCGCCGGCACCGTCCTGCCGCGATCCTGCATTGCGCGGCGATTGCCTATGTTGGCGAGTCCGTCATGGATCCCGCCAGTTACTACGACAACAATGTCGCCGGATCGCTCGTGCTGTTCGAAGCCGCGCGTGCGGCGGCAATCGACAGCGTGGTGTTTTCGAGCAGTTGCACCGTTTACGGTGTGCCGCCCGCGATGCCGGTTACGGAAGACATGCCGTATGCTCCGATCAGCCCCTACGGACGCACCAAGATGATCGTCGAAGGCATGCTTCGGGATTTTGAAGTGGCCTATGGCATGCGCTCGATCGTGTTGCGCTATTTCAACGCCTCGGGCGCCGATCCCGGCTGCGAAACCGGTGAGGATCACGACCCGGAACCGCATCTCATTCCGCGCGCCCTGATGGCGGCGGCGGGCGAACTGTCGCATCTGGATATTTTGGGCACCGACTATCCGACCCCCGACGGCACCGCCGTGCGGGACTACATTCACGTCACTGACCTTGCCGATGCCCACGTCCGGGCCCTGCGCGAATTGCTCGCCGGCGGCGCTTCGGACACGCTCAACCTCGGCACCGGTCGCGGTTATTCCGTCCGGGCCATCGTTGCGGCGATCGAGCGCATCACGGGCAAAACCGTGCCGGTCCGAATGGAACCTCGGCGCCCCGGCGATCCGGCCGCGCTCTGGGCCGCGCCCGGACGGGCCAAAACGCGGCTCGGCTGCGAGCTGTCGCATTCGGACCTCGATACAATCATCGCGACCGCATGGACCTGGCACCGCCGGCCAAAGCGAACCGGTGCTCAAGGCGCTCCCGCCACGCCGTCGTAAGCGCTATTGCGTTGCAAGAATCACGCGCTGAGGGGAGCAGGCGAAACGGACGATATGTGCAATCTGCGGGGACGCCATTCCCAAGGCGGTTTGGCAAACGGTGGTTTCCACTCTTCCGTTCGCTCCGCCGACAGCGTAGCATTTCGTTCATGGCGGTGCGCAGGCGCGACGCCCGCTCAATGAAACGAACATGCGCCACGGGGAAAACGTCATGTTCGAGATACTCGATCGGCGCACGAGTTCTGACCGGCAACCAGATCAAGATCCTCACCGCAGCCATCATCGGCGACGCGCTGGAATTCTTCGATTACTTCCTGATCGGCTTTGTGCTCGCCTTCCTGATCGGGCCGTGGAAACTCACCTTCGGCCAATCGGCCACCGTGCTGATGAGTTCTGGCATCGGCGCCATCATGGGTGCCTACGCCTGGGGCTGGCTCGCCGACCGCATCGGTCGCCGCAAGGTCTTCATCGGCACCGTGCTGAACTTCTCCATCGCGACCGGCCTTTTGTATTTCACGCCGGACAATGGCTGGATCTATCTCACGGTCATGCGCTTCTTCGTGGGCCTTGGCGTGGGCGGGCTCTATTGCGTGGACCTGCCGCTGGTGCAGGAATTCATGCCCTCCTCCAAGCGCGGCTGGGTCGGCGGCATCGTAACCTGTGTCATCCCGCTCGGTGTCGGCCTCGGCGCTGTCATGGGCGCTTTGGTCGGCAGCGGCCAATGGCGGTTGTTGTTCGCGGTCGGCGTGCTGCCTGCGCTGCTCGTTCTACTGGTCCGGCTTTGGGTACCTGAATCGCCGCGCTGGCTCTGCCGCCAGGGCCGATACGAGGAAGCACGCAAGTCGCTTGCCTGGGCGCTGCAGATGGATCCGTCCACGCTGCCGTTGCCGACGGCCGCCGACGCCGGGCCGATCGTCAAGAGCATGTGGCTCGATCTTTTCAAATATCCGCGCAGCCTGATCGTTTCCTGGCTCGGCAATGCCGGCGCACAGACCGGCGTCTACGGCCTCACGCTGTGGGCACCGTCGCTGTTCGTGCTGCTGTTGAAGGTGACGCCGCAAGAAGCCGCCAAGATGATGATCCTGCTTTCGGTGTTCGGCTTTATCGGACGGCTGTCGTTCTCGTTCTTCTCGGAGTTGATGGGGCGGCGCAATGCCGGCGGCCTGCTGGGCTTCGGCGCGGGGATCATGACCATCGTGGCGGGCTACAATTACGATGTGATGTTCATGGGTGTCTCGGCGTTCTGGCTGCTGCTGGCCTTGACCTTTTTCTTCGCCGATGGCGGCTTCGCTATCGTCGGGCCCTATGCGGCGGAAGTCTGGCCGTCACACCTCAGAACCTCGGGCATGGGCTCGGCCTACGGCTTCGGCGGCATCGGCAAGATCATCGGACCGGTCGGCCTCGCCCTGATCGTCGGCTCGGGCAATTATCTCAAGCCTGATGTACCCTTGCCGCAGATTCCTACCGCGTTTGTTTATCTCGGCTGCTGGTTCCTGATGGCCGGGGCGGTGTATTATTTCCTCGGGATCGAGACCAAGGGCAAGTCGATCGAGCAGATCGACAAGGAACTGGCCGCGGGCATCGCTTGATCTATTCCGTGACATCGCTTCAACGAGGATTGCCTTGGACACGCTGATTGCCAGTTCTGCCGACCTTGCGGGCGACCAGAACGTGATCTCGCGCGCCGAGGCGGTCCGCGCGGCAGTCGCGGCCGCCTCCGGCGAGATCGAGAACACGCGCCGGCTGCCGCCGGCCTTGCTCGACAAGCTTCACGAGGCGGGGCTGTTCCGCCTGCTGTTGCCACGCTCCTCGAACGGGATCGAGACCGATCCCCTCACCTTCTTTCATGTGATCGAGACCATTGCGCGCGCCGACGCTTCGACTGCCTGGTGTCTGAGCCAGGCCGGCGGCTGCGCCATGTCGGCGGCCTATCTCGATCTGCCGGTGGCGAAAGCGATCTTCGGCAACGATCCGCGCGCGGTGCTCGCTTGGGGTCCCGGGCCCAAGGTCAGGGCGATTGAGTGCGAGGGTGGCTACAAGGTCACGGGCGTGTGGGCCTTCGCTTCCGGCGGTCGCCACGCAACCTGGCTCGGCGCCCATTGCCCGATCCACCAGGCCGACGGCTCGCCGAGGCTCGACGCCAATGGCGTCCAGCTGGAGCGCACCATGCTGGTGCGCTGCGAGGACGTACAATGGACCGACATCTGGAACACGGTCGGCCTGCGCGGCACGGCCAGCGACCAGTTTGCGCTGAACGACTTCTTCGTTCGGTCG
Source organism: uncultured Alphaproteobacteria bacterium (assembly GCA_963801875.1). Classification (GTDB taxonomy): domain Bacteria; phylum Pseudomonadota; class Alphaproteobacteria; order Rhizobiales; family Xanthobacteraceae; genus Bradyrhizobium. The sequence continues at coordinate 648,097 of CAWDGT010000003.1, forward strand.
GATCATTCGATCACCCGCGAATTCGACCGGGAGTGCCGCGAAAGCGGCCCGCTCTACCGGATGGGCGCCGGCACCTGCTACCAGGTGGGCTTTGCGGGCGTCGCCTGCGGCATCGCCCGCAGCGCGCTTGACAGCTTCATCGACCTGGCGCGCAACAAGGTACCGCGCGGGACCAGGAGTGCGCTGCGCGACAATGCTGTCGTGCAGTCGAACCTTGCCCAGGCCGAAGTCAATCTCCGTGCCGCGCGCGGCTACGTGCTGCAGTCAATGGCCGACACCTGGAAGTCCCTCACCGCCGGCGCCACCATCACGGTGGCGCAGCGCATCAACATCCGCATGGCCGCGACCCATGCCATCCACAAGGCGCGCGAGGCGGTCGACTTCGCCTACAATGCCGCCGGCGCCACCGCGATCTTCGAAGACCACCCGCTGGAACGCCGTTTCCGCGACATCCACACCGTGACCCAGCAGCTGCAGGGTCAGCTCAGGCATTTTGAAACCGTCGGCGCCTGGATGCTGGGCGTCGATACCGATCTCACTTTCGTCTAGGGAGAAAGCCCATGCCGCTCGGCGGACTGCAACACTATACCATCGAACCCTCGGATCTGGAGCGCACCAAGGACTTCTATTGCGATGTGCTCGGGCTGGAAAACGGCGAGCGGCCGCCGCTCGACTTCCCCGGCTACTGGCTCTACTCCGGGGGCACTGCCACCGTGCACCTGATGGGTACACGCAAACCGCGCGAAGGCATCGTGGTGCGCGGCACCGAGAGGAAATACGAAGACACCGGCCGCCTCGACCATATCGCCTTTGCCGCGACCGACGTCGAAGGCGTGCGCAAGCGCCTGCAATCCAGGAACGTGAAATTCCGCGAGAGTATCGTGCCGCGCACGGGCGATACGCAATTCTTCCTTTATGATCCCGACGGCGTCGGTGTGGAACTGAATTTTCCCAAGACCTAAGGCTTCCTCGTCGTGATCCTGCTTGCGATGTCGGCCAGCTAACGGCTGGCGGGGACGATTGATTTGGCAGGGTCCGTGGCGAGTTCCCGACAAGGTCACGAGTAAGCCATCTCCGGGGCGTGGAACCGTCCGCTTTTCTCCCATTTTGAATGAGGAATTGAAGGGCCGCCCCATTGCGGCTGGATAGCCGGGTACCGCGCTTTCAAACCTACCCCAGGGCGCGCGTGCCCGGTTATTCGCGGCGGCTCGCATCAAATGCGGGACAGGCTTTCGCCGAAAGCGCGCTAGTCGAGACCCCGCTCGTGGCTGAGGCGGACCATTTCCTCAATGAAGATCGCCTTTTGCTTGTCGTTGAGGCTTGCGAACAACGGCTCGGCGGCATCGGCGACGTTGCGCTGATCGACTGCGCGGTCATTGAGAAACTGGGCTTCGTTGCGCATCTGCTCGATGATGTCGTCGGGCGGGTCGCGCTTGGCGCGCGCAATTCGCAGGTTGAGACGGTCGGCGCCATTGTGGCCGAGATAGTGCATCGCGCTGTTGAACGCGGTCCAGTTCTTCTCCTGCTCGGGCGTGAGGTTGAGTTCGGCCTTGATCCGGTCGATATTAGCATCGCTGCTGGCGACGATCTGCTCGGCGGTCAGCTGCGGCTCGCCCTCCTGGGTTAGCACCTCCTGCTTGACCGCTTTTCCGGCTTTGGCCGGCTTGGCGGCTTTCGCCGAACCGGCCTGCTTCGACTCGCTTGCTGGCGGCGCTGTTTGTCCGTTTTTACCCACACCAAGCACGCCGGTGAACACCCCGACCACACCGCCGATCGCGCCGCCCAACACGCCTCCCACGGGTCCGGCGGCCTTGTTCCCGGCCTTCGCTCCCTGCTGAACGCCTTGAACCATTTGCGCATCTACCGCCGAAGGCGCGCCGAGAAGCATGACGACAAATGCCCCGAGCGCGAAGCACAATCTCACCTGCGCGCTCGCTGCCGATGCCGGGCTGATCATTTTTTGGTCTCCATGGTCGATGTCGACTTACAGGCTGAGTTCAGGAGGACGGCAGGCATCCCGCCGTATCCGGACATTATCGTTTTCATACCGCGCAAGTCTACCGTCCCGCCGGCTTCGCTGTGATCGAGAAAGCCTTGCCGTACGAACCGGTTAGACGAAACTGAAGTCGGACTGCGGCGCTATCGCACACCATTCCATTGGTGCCAGACATCGATGTGTGCACCGCAATATCGCGAACTCCCGGCACCGATTGCGATAGCGGAACTGTTGCTGCCGCCAGTTTGAGCACAACGTTAGTTCTAGGGCCGTGCACCAGCTGATTTCTCGACAGACGTCGGCAATTCTGCTCTGATTGTCGACAACGAGATCTCCGCAAGCCCCGCTGTGCCATTTTCGGCGAGCCTGGCGGCGAAGAAAAAACGACAACGGGATTTCCAAGCTTACCGCTCACCAGGGAGGGAACGCCATGTCACGGAAGAAGCTTTCTCGTCGGCAATTCGTTGCTGCTACCGCGCTCTCATCGGCAGCGTTGATCACTGCACCTTATGTGCGAGGCGCGTACGCCGCCGGCAAGCTCACGATGGGCTTCTGGGATCACTGGGTGCCTGGCGCCAACAAGGCCTCTACCGAACTCGTCAATGAGTGGGCCGAGAAGGAGAAGGTCGAGGTTTCGATCGACTACATCACGAGCCAGGGTAGCAAGAACACGCTGACGATCGCCTCAGAAGGCCAGGCGAAGTCCGGCCACGACATTCTAGCGATGCCGACATGGTGGCCCCATGCCCACGCTGAAGAGCTCGAGCCGATGAACGACATCATGGAGCCGCTGATCAAACAGAACGGCCAAGTGAACGGCACGGTGCGGTATCTCGGCCAGCTGAATGGCAAGTGGCTCGGCGTTCCCGCCTGTGTCGGCAGCCAGATCAAGGGTCCCTGCACCCGCATCGATCTGATGAAAAAGTACGCCAATATCGACGTGCAGGAGATGTATCCGGCCGGCAGCCCGCCCAAAGCGGACAACTGGACGATGGACACGTTCCTGAAAGCGGCCGAGGCCTGCCACAAGGGCGGCTTTCCCTTCGGTATCGGACTTGGCGTGACGAGCGACTCGGTCGATACCGCCGGCGCAATCTTCCAGTCGTTCGGCGGTCATCTCGTCGATGCGAAGGGTAACCTTACGGTCAAGACCGACGGAGTGCGTCAGGCTCTCGAATTCTACAAGAAATTGATCCCGTTCCTGCCGCCGGATGTAGCGGCCTGGGACGACGCCAGTAACAACAAGTGGCTAGTTTCCGGCAAGGGCGCACTGATCATGAATCCGCCCAGCGCCTGGGCGGTAGCCAAGCGCGATGCACCAGAGGTCGCGGAGCAATGCTGGACTCATGGCTTCCCGGTGGGTCAGAAGGGCCGCTTTGCGCCGTTCCTCCCATATTTCTGGACCGTCTGGAATTTCTCCAAGAACAAAGAGGCGGCCAAGAGCCTGCTGACGCATCTGTCGCAACCGGCTTCGGTCGAGAAACTGGTGGTGGCGAGTGGCGGCTATGACCTGCCGGCCTTCGAGAAGCTCACGACCTTAAAGGTCTGGGCGGAAGAAAAACCGCCGAAGGGGACACTCTATCACTATCCGAATCCATACAATCACCAGACCTTGTCGATCGCCGCGGCGCCGGCGCCTCCGAAGATCGCTCAGCAGATCTACGCGCAGGCCATCCTGACGAAGATGTGCCTGAGATATTATCAGGGCGAAGCAATGGAAAAGACGCTGGCCTGGGCGGAAGGCGAGTGCGAAGGCTACATGCGGAGCTGATGAAGCATTTCGCCGCAATGGCGCGCAGACTGGTTGCGTGGCCGTTGCGGCGAGCATCCGCAATCACCCAGTTGGGTCGACGCGACCAGGAGCCCGGCGTGATGCCGGGTTCTTCATCGGAAATCCGGAGCCTCTAAAATGAAACTCGCGAGGAAGGTTCATCATGGTTGATGTAGCATTTCAGCCGAACCGCGTGGCCGGCGCTCGGGGGTTACGCAAACGCTCCAGTTTGCGGATTGCAATGAAGCGGAAATCGACCGCGGCGTTTCTGATGACGCTGCCGCTGATCCTTCTCATCGCAATCCTGGTTATCTATCCAGCGTTCTACTCCCTGCATCTGGCAACGCTGAACAAGTCGATGCAGCGCTTCGTCGGCCTCGACAATTTTTCATTCCTGTTCAAGCGCGAAACCTTCTGGATGGTCGTAAAACAATCGTGCATTTTCGCGATCACTGCGGTCGTGTTCAAAGCGCTGATCGGTTTCATCGTCGCGCACTTCGTTCACAACATTCCGGCCAAGGGTCAGCGCAAGTGGCGCGGCATGCTCCTGGTGCCCTGGGTCATTCCACCGGCGATGAGCACGCTGGCATGGCTCTGGCTGTTCGATCCATCGTACAGCGCATTCAATTACACCCTTTCGTTTTTTGGCATTGGGCCGATTTCCTGGCTCGGCGACCCCGACTGGGCCCGCTTCTCGGTCATTCTGGTCAATATCTGGTTCGGCGCGCCGTTTTTCATGATCATGTATCTGGCCGCGCTCAAATCGGTACCCGAACAGCTCTATGAAGCCGCGGCCATCGACGGCGCCAGTTGGTGGCAGCGCATCTGGTACGTGACCCTGCCGATGATGCGCAACATCATTGCGATCACGACGCTGTTTTCGCTGATCGTCACCTTCGCCAACTTCGATATCGTACGCATCCTCACCTTTGGCGGTCCGCTCGACCATACCCATATTTTTGCAACCTGGGCCTTCCGGGTCGGTATCGAAGGCAGCGATATTCCGCTCGGCGCCAGCGTTTCGCTGTTCATGTTTCCGATTCTTGCGATCGCGGCAGTCTTCATCCTGCGCGACATCAACAAGCGCGGGAATGAAGCCTGATGACAAGCACCGTGGTGATGGACAAGGCTTCGCCAACCCGTGTGGTCAAATATGGCAGCATGAGCCGGGATCGCACCTGGGCCCTGCGATGGTCGTACTTTTTTCTCGCGCTGTTTGCGATCTTCTCGCTGCTGCCGCCGTTCTACATGCTGATCACCTCGCTCAAGACCAGCGCCGAGATCTCGGCGGAGACCAATCCGTGGTGGGTGTTTCATCCGACGCTTTCGAACTACATTGAACTGCTGACATCGAACCAGTACCTTACGTTCTTCCGGAACTCCGCTTTCGTTTCGGTCTTCGTGGTAACCATCACGATGCTGATCAGCGTGCCCGCCGCTTTTGCCCTGGCACGGATGCGGTTCTGGGGTTCGGCGACGCTGGCGACCGGGGTGTTTCTCACCTACCTGATCCCCGACACGCTTTTGTTCCTGCCGCTGTTCAAGATGTTCGCGGTGTTCGGCGACTTGACCGGCATCCAGCTGATCAACCGCTGGTACGTGCTGCTGATCGTCTATCCGACGCTGACCGTGCCGTTCTGCACCTGGATCATGATCGGCTATTTCGCCTCGATCCCCAAGGAACTTGACGAGGCCGCCATCATCGACGGCGCGTCCTGGTTCCAGACCCTGACGCGCATCTTCATTCCCGTCGCCATGCCCGGCCTGATCGCCGCGACCATCTTCGCCTTCACCGTGTCATGGGCGCAATTTCTCTATCCGCTGGTGTTCACGACCTCGACCGATCAACTGGTGCTGCCGGTTGGCATCATCACCTCCCTGATCAAGGGTGACGTCTTCAACTGGGGACAGATCATGACCGGCGCCCTGCTCGGCGCCGCGCCGCCGCTCATCATTTATGCGTTCCTGATGGACTACTACATCGCCGGCCTGACCGCCGGCGCCACAAAGGGTTGATGCTCATGGCCGACGTTACGTTGCGTAAAGTTATCAAGCGTTACGATGAGGTCGAGGCGGTGCGCGGCATCGATCTCGACATCGCCGACCATGAGTTTGTCGTGCTGGTGGGACCGTCGGGCTGCGGAAAATCGACCACGCTTCGGATGATCGCGGGGCTAGAGGATATCACCGACGGCGACATCATGATCGGGGGCGACATCGTCAACGACGTGCCGCCCAAGGACCGCGACATCGCGATGGTGTTCCAGAATTACGCGCTCTATCCGCATATGACCGTCGCGGAAAACATGTCGTTCGGGCTGCGGCTCAAGCACTTTCCCAAAGCCGAGATCAATAGCAGGGTTACCGAAGCCGCGCGCATGCTGGATATCGTCGAACTGGTCGACCGCAAGCCGAAGCAATTGTCGGGCGGCCAGCGCCAGCGCGTGGCGATGGGCCGCGCCATCGTCCGCAACCCCAAGGTCTTTCTGTTCGACGAACCGCTCTCCAACCTCGATGCCAAGCTTCGGGTGCAGATGCGGATCGAGATCAAGAAGGTGCATCAGAAAGTTCGCACCACGACGGTTTACGTCACCCACGATCAGGTCGAGGCGATGACGCTTGCCGACCGCGTTGTGGTCATGAACCACGGCCGCATCGAGCAGATCGGCACACCCAATGATCTCTATCACAACCCGGCGACGCGGTTTGTCGCGGGCTTCATCGGCTCTCCGGCGATGAATTTCGTGCCCTGCCGGCTGGAGGACGTCGGCGGCAAGCTGAACATCCGGTTGACCGACCGTATCGCCTTCCCGCTGCCGCCGGCTCGCGCGGCACGCTATCAGAAGGTGCCGCGTAACGAGAAAATGTTACTGGGGATACGGCCGGAGCATATCACCGAAGCCAGGATGCACCCCGAGCCGGGCGTGGAGGCCTTCGACGCCGTGCTGGATGTCACCGAACCGATGGGCATGGAGACGCTGATCTATTTCACGCTCGAGGGTGCCCAGATTTGCGGGCGGGTCAATCCCAACGCCGGCGCTCGCGACGGCCAGCCGCTTCGATTGGCGGTGGACCTCAACAACATGCACCTGCTAAACGAGGGCACCGGCGTCGTCATTTGACGGCCGCGCAACAAGAAAATGCCGAGGGGCTGGGCAGGGAACAGGGAATGGCGTCCAACAAGAAGAAAATTTTTGTCACTGAATCGATGTCGCAGCCAGGACGGGCGTTGTTGAGGGAGCGGGACGACATCGAGATCGTCGAATTCCCCAATATGATTTCCGCCAAGGATTTCGAGACCATGCTCAGGGCGCAGGCGCCGGTTCATGGCGTAGCCCTCGGCGGCACCCGTTTCGGCGAACCTGAGCTCGAGGCTTCAAGGGACATGAAGGTAGTGACCCGGATCGGCGTCGGTTACGACGCCGTCGATGTCCCCGCCTTAAGCCGCCGCAATATCCCGCTGATGGTGGCGGGCACCGCCAATTCTCCGTCGGTCGCGGAGCAGGCGATGTTCATGATGCTGACGCTGGCCAAGCGCGCCGCGGAAATGCATTCCATCGTCAAGGATGGCAATTGGGGTCACCGTCTGGGCAAGCTGCCCTACGATCTGTTCGGCAAGACGGTTCTTATTGTCGGCTTCGGCCGCATCGGCACCCGCACCGCCAAGCGCTGCCTCGCCATGGAAATGAACGTCCTGATCTACGATCCCTACAAGTCTGCCGCAGAGATCAAGGCGGCGGGCTGCGAACCGGTCAGTGATCTCGATGCGGCGCTGCCTCGCGCCGATTTCGTCAGCGTTCACTGCCCGAAGACGCCCGAGACAGTCGGGATGTTCAATGCGGCGCGGTTGGGGCGCATGAAACCCACGGCCTATCTGATCAACACCGCGCGCGGCGGGATTGTCGACGAGGCGGCGCTGCATGACGCGCTGGTATCGGGCAGGCTCGCCGGCGCCGGCCTCGATGTTTTCGAGCAGGAACCGCCGCCGTCGGGCCATCAGCTGTTTGCGCTTCCCAATGTCATTATGGCCCCGCACGTGGCGGGGGTTACGCGGGAAGCGGTCGATCGGATGAGCGAGCAAACCGCGCGCAATATCCTGAGCGCGCTCGACGGCGAACCCATCAGGCAGAATGTCATCAATCAGGACGTGCTAGGCTGATTCCGCCGATGACTTGACCGGTTTCGTGCTTCAGCACCGCGAGTATCCATATGGCCTTCAGGGAATACGGCAGCTACGACGGGATGGGTCTGGCCGAGCTGGTTCGGAAAAAACAGGTCAGTCCCAAAGAGTTGCTGGACGAGGCGATCGCCCGCACCGCCAAGGTCGATCCGGATATCAACGCGGTGGTGGTGAAGCACTACGATTATGCCGCGCGGCAAATCGACAAGGGGCTTCCGGATGGCCCCTTCGCCGGCGTGCCGTTTCTGTTGAAGGATCTGGATATTCTGAAGGGTACGCGCACGACCTTCGGCGCGAGCGCCTACGTGGACGATGTCGCCGATCATACCGGCACCCTCGCCCAGCGCTTCCTCAATACCGGCGTGACGATCTTCGGAAAGAGTTCAAGTCCGGAATTCGGCCTGATGCCGACCACCGAGTCCCGCCTGTTCGGTCCAACCCGAAATCCCTGGAATCTGGCGCACTCGTCGGGCGGCTCGTCCGGCGGGGCGGGCGCTGCCGTCGCCGCGCGCATCCTTCCGGTTTCCCACGCCAGCGACGGCGGCGGTTCGATCCGCATTCCGGCTTCCGCCTCCGGCGTATTCGGATTGAAACCGACCCGCGCGCGAACGCCGATCGGTCCGGATCGCGGCGAAGGCTGGGGCGGCTTTTCCTGCGGTCATGTCGTGAGCATCAGCGTGCGCGACAGCGCAGCGATGCTGGACGCGATCCACGGACCTGAACCTTCAAGCCCGTACGTCGCGCCGCCGCCGGAGCGGGCGTACCTCGAGGAGGTCGGACGCGATCCCGGCCGCTTGCGTATCGCCTTTACCGACAAGTCCCCCTATGGCGACGCCATCGATCCCGAAATCGCGGCAGCGACGCGGGAGATCGCGGCCCTGTTGGCCGCACTCGGCCACCATGTCGAGGAGCGCGCGCCTCGCCTCGCCGCCGATCCGGCGGCGGTGATGTCGACGATCGTGGCCGCCAACACAGCGCTGAACGTGCGGTTTGCCGAGCAACGATTTGGCCGGGCGATGACGGACCGCGATTTCGAGATCTTGACGCTTGCAAGCGCCCACAACGCACAAAAGGCGACCGCGACCGACTACGTGGCCGCACAGTTCAGTGCGTTCCAGATTTCACGCGCGCTGGCGACGTTTTTCGGGGCCTGCGATGTGTTCCTGTGCCCGACGCTTTGCTCACCTCCCTTGCGCATTGGCGAACTCAACACCATGGCGCAGGATCTGTCGCATATCGCGCCGGTTCTGCGGCGCTATATGCCCGCGACCGCCATGTTCAACATGTCTGGCCAGCCCTCGATGTCGGTGCCGCTGGCCTGGAATCGGGCCGGATTGCCGCTCGGCATGATGTTCTCCGCGCGCTTCGGCGACGAGGCCACGCTATTCCGCCTGGCGGCCCAACTCGAGCAGGAGCGTCCCTGGAAGAGCAAATTGCCGCCCATTTGCGCGTAGCCGACAAAACTCAGCCGCATTCGCGGGCCAGGAATCGGTATCGGCGTCAGCAGGGGACCCCATTTTGCGGCTGACCGCGCGATATCTGGAGGGCTGAATTTTGAGCCAGAGCGATCCCACCGACAATGCACTGGCGGCCATCGCCAGCATCCTCGATCACCCCGAATCCCATCGCGGGCCGGAAAAGCCGACGATTGAAGGCACGCCGCTCGCCCCGGAGCGGAGCGCCGCGGACGGTTATTACAGGGTCGGGCCCGGACCGATGGCAGCGATCCGTTTCAAATGGACGGTCCGCCGCGAGGACAGTGGCGATTATTACGTCGATGAGACCATCGGCGAGAATTCCAACCCGGTTGCCAGCGGGCCAATGTCGGGGGATGCCGCCGTCAAGTTCGTGGACGATCGCGAGAGCGAGGCGCAGCGGCGATTTGAGGCGCTCAGAGCTGAAATGGCCGGACGCGGCGCAGCGGCGAAATCGGCCCGCAAGGACGGCGGCGAGACCTAGCTGTTCCGCCGGGTATCTTCGACTAGGCTCTCCACAGTCGCCGGACATAGCTATCCGACCGCTGCGGCATATTCGGCGTCGGTCACCTGCTCCATCCATGTCACGTGGTCTCCATCCAGCGATTCCTGCATCGCGATGTGGACCATGCCGGTGGTCGGGGCGCCGCCATGCCAGTGCTTTTCGCCGGGCGGAATCCAGACAACGTCGCCCGGGCGTATCTCGCGCACCGGGCCGCCTTTGGTCTGAACCCGCCCCACCCCCGAGACGACGTAGAGTGTCTGGCCCAGCGGATGGGTATGCCACGCGGTTCGGGCCCCCGGCTCGAACGCCACCCGGTTTGCGACCAGGCGTGCAGGCATGTGGGTCGCGATGATCGGATCCTGCCAGACCGTGCCGGTGAAATACTCCTTCGGCGCGCGGCGGGTCGGCCGGGAACCGGCGAGATGGATGTCCATGGGGTTCCTCCTGCTATGACGGACGCCGTGTTGCGGCGTCCTGATTACTTCTTCGACGCCGCGTAGCGCGCCTTGGTCTCGGCATTCATGGGATAGAGACCCGGCAGCACCGCGCCGGCGTTCACCTGCTCGACGATCCAGGCTTCCATTCGCTCCTGCTCGGCGCCTTCGGTCAGGATGAGATCGACAAACGCCTGCGGGATTACCACCGCGCCATCCTGGTCGGCGACGATGACGTCGTTCGGGAAGATCGCCACGCCGCCGCACCCGATCGGCTCGCCCCAGCCGACGAAGGTCAGGCCTGCGACCGAAGGCGGCGCGGCGTAGCCGTCACACCACACCGGCAGGCCGGTGCCGAGCACGCCCTCGAGATCGCGCACGACGCCGTCGGTGACCAGCGCGGCGACCCCGCGCTTGACCATGCGGGCGCAGAGAATATCGCCAAAGATGCCGGCATCGGTGACGCCCATGGCATCGACCACAGCAATGCAGCCTTCCGGCATGGCCTCGATCGCGGTCCGGGTCGAAATCGGCGACGCCCATGATGCCGGCGTGGCCAGATCCTCCCGCGCCGGCACGAAGCGCAGCGTAAAGGCCGGCCCGACCAGCCGCTTCTGCCCCGGCCGCAGCGGGCGCGAGCCCCGCATCCAGACGTTCCTCAGGCCCTTGTTAACGAGAACCGTAGTGATGGTGGCGGTGGACACGCCGGAAAGGGTCTTGATCGCTTCTGAAGTCAGGGACATCGAATACGGAACTCCGGTACAGGGAATGATCGGCCGGCGCATCTTGCGGGACGCAGGCATCGCGTCAAGGGCGCCGCGTCGATCGCAGCGTGACAAGCGCGACATATTGAGCGAAAAACACATGATCCAAGAGTTCATGAGGCCATGGCCGCGCCGCTCTCCCCGCCCCGTATTCTGCCCAGTGGCGACAGCGCCATCACGGTCGAATTCAGCCGCAATATCGATGACGCCGCAAACCAGCGGGTGCTGGCGCTCGATCGCATCCTGGCGAATGCGCCCGTCGCCGGCGTGACCGAGACCGTGCCGACCTATCGGTCCCTGCTGGTGCACTACGATCCCGTGCTGATCGATTTCGATACCCTGGGAGCAACGCTGGTCACGCTCGCAAAACGGCCGGTTCCGCCGACGGCAAGGACGCGGCGCTGGCGCATTCCCGTGGCCTATGGCGGCGAGCACGGCATCGACCTCGCGGACGTCGCCAATACGCTCAAAACCACCCCCGACGACATCGTGGCGCGGCATGTCGCCGGCGACTACCGGGTCGCCATGATCGGCTTTACACCGGGTTGGTCCTATCTCAGCGGCCTCGACAAATTCCTGCATATGCCGCGGCGACACAATCCGCGGCTATTGACGCCGGCCGGCACCATCTCGATCGGCGGCGTGCAGGCCGGCATTCAATGTCTGGCCGGCCCAAGCGGCTGGCATCTGTTGGGACGGACCGCGGTCCGAACCTACCAGTTGCATCGCGACCCGACCTTTCTGCTGGAGCCCGGCGACCGCGTGACGTTTTCCCCGGTCGACGCCAGGACTTTCGCGGAGCAGGACCGCGCCGCGGAAGCTGGCGAGATCGTCGCCGAACTGATCGCGTCATGAGCAAGCTCGTCATCTCAACGATGGGGCCGGCGAGTTCCGTGCAGGACGGCGGCCGCCACGGCGCCCAGCGCTATGGCCTGACGCCGGGCGGCGCCATGGACCGGCTTGCGCTTGCGGCCGCGAACACCCTGGTCGGAAACGCGCCCTTCGCCGCTGCCATTGAAATCGGCCCGTTCGGCGCCGCGTTCACAGCCCGCGAAGGCGCGGTGCGCGTCGGGCTCGCGGGAGCATCACGCAATGCTGATATCTCGTGGCGCGCGGTTGCACCGGATACGTCGATGACGCTGGCGGATGGCGAGACCCTGACGCTGGGTTTTGCGCGCGGCGGTTCGTTCAGTTACCTCGCGATCGAGGGCGGGATTGCGGGCGAGCTGGTCTTCGGCAGCCTGGCGGTGAACGCGCGAGCCGGCCTCGGCAGCCCCTATCCGCGCCCGCTGCAGGCGGATGACGAATTGCAGACGCGTGCGGCGAGCGGCGCGGCCGAGCGCCGGATCGATCTTCCCCCTCCCGCGGAGGGACCGATCCGTCTGGTGCTGGGCCCGCAGGACGATGAATTTGGCGCGGACGCCAAAGCTTTCTTTCTGGACAACGAATGGAAGATATCGGCGACCTCCGATCGCATGGGCTACCGGCTCGAAGGCCCCGTGATAAGACATCTGCACGGGCATAACATCGTTTCCGATGGCACCGTTGATGGCAGCATCCAGGTGCCCGGCAACGGCGCGCCCATCGTGCTGATGCCGGACCGCGGCACCAGCGGCGGCTATCCCAAGATCGCGACCGTGATCTCGGCCGATCTCGGGAGGTTCGCGCAAATACCGGCAGGCAAGGGGTTTCGGTTCAAAGCGGTCAGCATGGCGGAAGCGCAAACGGAGGCGCGGAAATTCGCGCAATTGCTGCGCGCCCTGCCTGACCGGCTGCGTCCGATCGAAAGCTTTGATCTCAACATCGAGGCGCTGCATGATGCTAACGTCGCTGGCAGCGCGGTCAGCGCCGTCGATGCGCGAACATGGCAAACTCCGTCGGCAGAGGTGTTGACGCCGGACTGACTGAAGAGACCAATCAGAGTTCCACTCGCGCAAGGGGACAGAAACATGACGACCATCGATCTCAATTGCGATCTCGGCGAAAGTTTTGGCCCGTGGGAAATGGGCAATGACGCCGCCATGATCGAACTCGCCACCTCGGTCAACGTAGCCTGCGGTTTTCACGCCGGCGATGCCGACATCATGCGCAGAACCGTGGAGTTGGCGAAGGCGCGCGGCGTCAGCGTTGGCGCCCATCCCGGCTACCGCGATCTGCACGGCTTCGGGCGCCGGCCGGTTCCGGGCATGAAGGCCTCCGAGATCGAAAACCTCGTCGCCTATCAGATCGGCGCGTTGCAGGCGATCGCGACCGCGGCCGGCCACAAGGTCACCCACGTCAAGGCCCATGGCGCGCTGTCGAACGTCGCCTGCGACGACGACATGACGGCAAAGGCCATCGCCTCCGCCATCAAGGCGGTTGACCCCAACCTGGTCTTTGTGGTGCTCGCCAATTCGAAGCTGGTGCAGGCCGGCGAAGCCGCCAACCTGCCGATGGTCCATGAAGTGTTCGCCGACCGCGCCTATGAGGACGATGGTTCGCTGGTGTCACGCAAGAAGCCCGGCGCGGTGCTGCACGATGCCAAAGCGATCGCGCAGCGCGTGGTGCGGATGGTGCAGGACGGCGCGGTGGTTTCAGTCACTGGCAAGGTGATCAAAATGCGCACCGACACCGTGTGCATCCACGGCGATACGCCTGGCGCGGTCGATATCGCCCGCGGCGTCCGCCAGGCGTTGAGGGACGCCGGGATCGCGGTGGCGCCGTTCAAGGTGAACTGAATCGCAAAAATCGTAGGGTAGGCCAAGCGTGAGCGTTGGGGGTATGGTGCCGCGCGTCTTTGCCTACCCTACAGTGTCTGCAATCTTAGAACGGGTGTACCGAGAGGGTGCCGAATACCACGGCCGCGATGAACGCGAAGGCGCCGTACAGGGCAGCAGCATGAAACCCCGTTCCGGTTCGCCGCGACAGCGAACGCGCGTAGAGGTGCAGGCGGGCTTCCGCCGATAGTTCGCGCATGGTCGATTTCCAACGCAGCATCGGTGGCAATGGAATGCCGTTCGCGGCTGGATGCAAGCCGACCCTGGAAATAGCAATACCGACGCTTCGGCGGGCGCCGATCGGAGTTAAAAATTCTCTGCGGTGGAGTTGGACGAGAATTTTATTCGTCAAGCATTGAAGCTGATTGGAACCGGTTCCGGCTCCCTCAATACACGTCTTGCTGGAACCGTCCCTTCTTCTTGAGTTCCCCGACGAACAGCACCGCCTCGTCGGTGCTGCGCGCGCCGAACTGCGCGACGATGTCGACCAGCGCGCGTTCGACATCTTTCGCCATTCGCTTGGCGTCGCCGCAGACGTAAACGTTCGCGCCCTCCGCCAGCCACGTCCATAATTCGCGGCCGACTTCGCGCATGCGATCCTGCACGTAGAATTTCTTGTCGCCGTCGCGCGACCAAGCCAGCGACATCCGCGTCAGCAGGCCTGACGTCTTCATGGTGTTCAACTCGTCGGAATAGAAGAAATCGCAATCGCTGCGCTGATGACCGAAGAACAGCCAGTTCTTGCCGGCCGCGCCGGTCGCCTTGCGGTCAAGCAGGAACGCGCGGAACGGGGCTATGCCGGTGCCCGGCCCGATCATGATGATCGGCGTCCTGGGATCCCCAGGCAGCGCGAAGCCATGGGCCTTCTGGACATAGACCTGTACCGCGTCGCCCGGCTGGATGCGTTCAGCCAGGAATGTCGAGGCTAACCCCAAGCGCTTGCGCTTGCCGACCATGTAGCGCACGCAATCGACCGTCAGCGACAGTTTGCCGGGGGTGGCGTTGTGCGACGACGAGATCGAATAGAGCCGCGGCTGCAGCGGCTCCAGCGCTTCGATGAAGGCTTCGGGATGCGGACGCACGCCGGAGAATTTTTGCAGCGCCGCCATCACGTCAAGCGTCGCGGCATCGCCGTCGGGGTCCTCGCCCTGCGCCAGCGCGCGCGCTTTTTCGCGCTGCGCGCCGCCGGTGATGAACGAGATCAGCTCGAACAGCGAGTCCGGCGCGGGTGCCAGCGACACATGCGATGTCAATACCTCGCGCAGTGTCTTGCCCCTCACTTCGGTGGTATGCAGCGCGCCGAGCAGGGCAATGATTTGATCGACATGGCCGAGATCGTTGCGGGCGAAGATTCCGAAGGAGTTGCCGGCGACATAGTCGAGGCCGCAGCCGCTGAGGTCGAAATCGACGTGCCAGGTTTCCTTTTCCGATCCCTTCTTGTTCAGCAGGCGGCGCGACACGAATGTCGCCGCGACCGGATTGTCGCGCGAGCGGCCGGGCTCCGCCCTAATCGCCGGCGTAGTCGTGACCGGCGCGAGCGCTGGGCTTGGCGTGGCCGCCGGGGCTTTCTCCAGTTCCTCGTGCAGCACCTTCAGTATCCGGGCGGTTTCCTTGCCGCCGGGGACGCAAAGATTGAGACGCGCCTCCGCCTTGCTGGCGATCGCCTCCGAATAGTCGTTGCAGTTATAGCCGCACTGGCCGCAGTCCTGCTGCGCCATCGCCGCCATCATGCGCCGGCGCAAGGGTCGGCCTTGCGCAAGCTTCATGCGCTCCGCAATTGGCACGGTCTGGTCATGCCAGGGCGCTTCGCCGTCGTCGCCATCGCCGGCGGGACCTTGCAAGACAGCGGCGCCCTGCTCCGCCGAAAGCGGCGCCGGGCCGTCGGTCGACAGCAGCCCGGCAAAAAAGCCGTTCAGCCAGGAGCGCTGCGCCTCAGAAAACGGTGCGCTGGAAGGAATGATTTCCATCTTCGGCGGAGGTGTCATCTGGTTCATGCGGAAACCTCAGCGTCGGCGAGTTTGCGCAGCGTTTCGCCGTCGTGGCGGCGCGCAAACGTCAGGAACGTTTCTTCCGAAGACAATCGGTGGGCCAAATAGGCCTTCAACAATCTTTCGACCGTCTTCGGCGCGTCTTCGGCCTTGAGGTCGTGGTAGATCTCCTGCCCGATATCGGCATTCGGTCCGAACCCGCCGCCGGCGAACAAATGATAGCCCTCGACGGTGTCGTCGGTCTCGCCGACCGGCACTTTGGCGGCGATCAGCCCGATATCGCTGATGTAGTGCTGCGCGCATGAATGATGGCAGCCCGTGAGATGGATATTGAGCGGTGTGTCGACCGGCACCCGCGGCTCGCACCAATCGCCGATCGCGGCGGCGTGGCGCTTGGTGTCAGAAGCCGCGAACTTGCAGCCGGCGTTGCCGGTGCAGGCGATCAGTCCGGCGCGGATTTGTGACGCCGTGACCGCCAGTCCAATCGCTTCGATGGCGGCAACGGCCAACCCCACATTCTCGTCGCGCACGCCTGAAATCAATAGATTCTGCCAGACCGTGAGGCGGATATCGCCGTCGCCGAGACCGCGGGCGATCTTTGCCAGCCCGCGCATCTGTTCGCAGGTCACCTTGCCAAGCGGCACCGCCACCCCGATCCAGTTCAGGCTCGCCTGTTTCTGCTTGTGCACGCCGATATGCGCCATGCGGTCGAAGGCCGGGCACGGCGCGAAGGCCTCGGGCGGCACGCGGGTCAGGGCGTGACCGAGCTTTTCCTCGACCAGCACGAGGAATTTTTCCATGCCCATGCCGTCGACGACATATTTCAACCGCGCCTTGAGCCGGTTGGTGCGATCGCCGAGTTCGATGAATACCCGGACAATGGCGTCGGCGACCTCAGTGGCGTCAGCTGGCCTGACGATCATGCCGGTCTCTCTGGCAAAATCCTTGTGGCCGGTAATGCCGCCAATCCCAAGGCGAAACCAGATGCCCGGTTCGACGTCGAAACCGTCCTTCACCTCGACTGCTGCGAAGGCGATGTCATTGGTGTCTTCGAGCACCGCGATTTTTCCGACACCGTCGAACGCGACGTTGAACTTGCGCGGCAGTCCGGTCAGCGAGCGGTCGTTGAGAATGTGATAGTGCCATTCGCGCGCGTATTCGCGGGTGTCGAGCAGTTCCTGCGGATCGATCCCGGCGGTCGGCGTGCCCGTGACATTGCGGATATTGTCGGCGCCGGAGCCGCGCGAGCAAAGCCCGAGATCCTGAATGCCTTCGATCAAGGCAATCGCGTGCTTCGGCGGGATTTCGCGGACCTGCAGATTGGCGCGGGTGGTGACATGGCAATACGGTCCGCACAGGCGTTCGGCGAGGTCAGCCATTCCAGACAATTGCCAGTGCTTGAGGATGCCGTTCGGAATTCGAAGCCGGCACATGTAGGAATCCTGTGCCGGCGCAACATAAAACAGGCCGTAATAGCGCCAGCGAAAATTATCCGCCGGCGACGGCGGCGCGTTGTTTCGCGCCTGCTCCTTCAGGCGCGGATAAGCATCGAACGGATGTTGTTCGCGTTTGAATTTTTCCTGGTCCGCAAGCCTCTTGCCTGCCGCGATGACCCTGTCCTGCGCCTTGATGTGCGCCGCATCGGGTCCAATCGGATCGGCGCTGGTCTTGCCGGCGGCGGTTTCTCCGAAGCCGCGCCCGACCTTGCTGATTTGCAGGCCAGTGGCAAAACCCTCGAGATAGCGCTTCTGCTCGTCGGTAAAGTCGACTGCGAGCGTTTCGATTTTCATGGCGTGCGACGAAGCTCCTGCTGCCACGACCGTGGCCTCAACGGGACCGGGAATGTGACCGCTCGGAAATCGACTCGGCTTTGAAGCCGCTTCAATTCCCAACAAGCGGTCCGACCAGCCTCGTTGCTGCGGAAATCCATCTTGGACGTAAGCCAGCGGGCATCGGCGACGACTGGCTGCACTGCAACATTCAAGTTGCGTGCCACGCGAGCGTGCACAAAATATCCAGTTAATTCAATGAATCACACTAGGAGTACTGAACTCCAGCCCCTGGTGCCGCTGCGAATTTCGAGCAGGCAGCCTAAAAAATAGCCTGTCGGGACGGCTGCCCAATATTGCCCCATCAGCCTCGGGTCAGGATTTGCGGTGTTTGATCGCGAACGCCGCCAGATGGCCGCTGATATCGTCGGCATCGAATACCGGACCCGCGAAAGCGCCAATCATGTCGGGCGCACCGGCGGTCTTCCCCACGCGTCCCAGCGCCGAGTCGTAAAGGTCCGGTTGGAACACCGCCTTTGCGGTCTGGAGCGCCTCCGGGCTAAAGGATGTCTGCCCCCAGCGCACCATCTGTGCGTAGAGCCATGCGGCTTGCAGGGGATCGGGCCGCGCAGCCTCTCGCCCCACCAGCAGATACCGGCTGCTTTCGCGCGTGGTCCCGTCGGGTGAAATCCTGAGGCGGCCATCGAGCGTCCGCTGGATGACGTCGGCATCGACGCCGAGCCGCTCCGGCTGCGCCAGGATGTATGCCGCCTCGGCGCGATTTTGCGGCTGGTCGATGAATTCGGCGGCGCGGAACGCGGCCCGGATCAGTGCAGCAACAACCTGCGGATTCTTCTCCGACCAGTTCTGCCTGACGGCGAGTACCTTCTCGGCGGCGCGCACCAGAATATCGGAGACGAAATGCAGGATGTGGCCAACGCCGATATCGACCGCGACGGAATTCCAAGGCGCGCCGACACAGAATGCATCGACCTGACCACTGCGCAGGCTGTCTACCATATAGGGCGGCGGCAGCACCACCAGCCGAACGTCCTCGTCGGGATCCACGCCGCCCGCCGCCATCCAGAACCGCAGCTGGTAATTATGGGTCGAGAACGGAAAGGTCATGCCGAAGGTGAGAGGTTCCGCGCCGCTCCTGCGCCGCGCCGCAACCACCCGGGACAGCGCCAGCGCGGTCACCATCGGGTCGAAACGGTCGCCGTCGATTTCCGCCATGATCGCCGCGTGCAGCGCCGGCGACACCGTGATGGCGTTGCCATTGAGGCCGAGATTGAAAGGTGCCGCGATCGGCACCTTGACATGCCCGAGTCCGAGGCTGGAGGCGATCGCGACCGGCGCCAGCAGATGCGCGGCGTCGAACAGGCCGATATTGAGCTTGTCGCGGACATTCGACCATGACACTTCCCGCACCAGCGTGACATCGAGCCCTTCCGCCGCGGCAAATCCCTTGTCGACGGCCACGATCAGCGCCGCGGCATCGACCAGCGGAATGAAGCCTATCTGAAGCGGGCTGGTCATTTCAGCAGCTCCGACGCAGTCAGGATCGACTGTGCGATCTCGCCGATCTTCTTTTTCTCGCGCATCGCCGTCGAACGCAGCAATACATAGGCCTCGTCTTCGGTCATGCCTTTCAGCTTCATCAGGATTCCCTTGGCGCGGTCGATCACCTTGCGGTCTTCCAGCGCGGATTTGGTGCGGTCGAGTTCATCCTGCAGTTTCGAAAATGCATTGAAGCGGGATATGCACAGATCGAGGATCGGCTTGATGCGCTCCTTCTTCAGCCCGTCGACGATATAGGCTGACACGCCGGCATCGACCGAAGCCTGGATCGAGGCGGAGTCGCTCTGATCGACGAACATCGCGATCGGCCGGCGTACAGCGCGGCTGACCTGGAACATCTGTTCCAGGACGTCGCGGCTGGGGTTTTCCAGATCGATCAGGATGACGTCGGGATCGAGCGCGTAGATCCGGGTCAGCAAGCTCTGCATCTCGCTGATATGGACCACGCCGGTAAAACCCGCCTCCCGCAGCCCCTCCTCGAGGATCGCGGCGCGGATCGGGCTTTCGTCGACAATGACGATTTTAGGAGACGACTCGGCGCCCATCGGTCACTCGCATTCCGGCAAATTATGCATAGCACGCCGCAAGCCCGCTCAAAGCCTTGTAATTGGGGGCGATTGGGACTAGCTCCTGCCCACAATCGGACAGATCAAGCATGCAACAGGCCGCCACGCCCAAAGTCAGCTTTGTTTCGCTGGGATGCCCCAAGGCGCTGGTGGATTCCGAGCGCATCATCACGCGGCTGCGCGCCGAAGGCTATGAATTGGCGCGCAAGCATGACGGCGCCGACCTGGTGATCGTCAATACCTGTGGCTTTCTCGACAGCGCCAAACAGGAATCGCTCGGCGCGATCGGCCAGGCCATGGCCGAGAACGGCAAGGTCATCGTTACCGGCTGCATGGGCGCGGAACCCGAGCAGATCGAGGCTGAATATCCCGGCGTGCTGTCGATCACGGGGCCGCAGCAATATGAGAGCGTGCTTGACGCCGTGCACCGCGCGCTGCCGCCGGTGCATAATCCGCATCTCGACCTGGTGCCGCCGCAGGGCATCAAGCTGACGCCGCGGCACTACGCTTACCTGAAGATTTCCGAAGGCTGCAACAACCGCTGCAGTTTCTGCATCATCCCGAAACTGCGCGGCGACCTGGTGTCGCGTCCGGCGGGGGAGGTGCTGCGCGAGGCGGAGAAGCTGGTAGCCGCCGGGGTCAAGGAATTGCTGGTCATCTCGCAGGATACCTCAGCCTACGGCGTCGATGTGAAATTTGTCGCGAGCCCGTGGCGGGATCGTGAGGTCCGCGCCAGGTTTTTTGATCTGGCAAGGGAACTCGGCGAATTCGGCGCCTGGGTGCGGCTGCAATATGTCTACCCCTACCCGCATGTCGATGAAGTCATCGGATTAATGACGGAGGGCAAAGTCCTGCCCTATCTCGACATTCCCTTCCAACACGCGAGCCCGGAAATCCTCAGGGCCATGAAGCGTCCGGCGGCGCAAGAAAAGACGCTGGCGCGGATCAGGAAGTGGCGCGAGGAATGCCCGGAGCTGACCTTGCGATCGACCTTCATTGTCGGCTTTCCCGGCGAAACCGATTCCGATTTTGCGTACCTGCTCGACTGGCTTGAAGAAGCCGAGATTGATCGGGTCGGCTGCTTCAAATACGAGCCGGTCGCGGGCGCCCTGTCGAACGCGCTTCCAGACGCCGTGGCCGAGGAGATCAAGCAGGAGCGCTGGAACGCGCTGATGGCGCGGCAGCAGAAGATTTCCGCGCGCCGGCTGAAGCGCAAGGTCGGCACCCGGCAGCAGGTCATCGTCGACGAAGTCGGTCCGACCGTTTCGAAGGGCCGCTCCAAGGCGGATGCGCCTGACATCGACGGCGCGGTCTATCTCTCGAGCCGCCGTCCCCTGAAGGTAGGCGAGATCGTCACCGCCAGGATCGAACGCGCCGACGAATACGACCTGCATGGCAGCGTCGCCGGCTTCTGACACGCTTGACTTCGCTGGCCGTTCGGTTGTATGGCGGCGTCATGATTTTCAACCGGACCCAACTCCGCGCCGTCAGCCGTCGTCGTACCAACGACGATGAAGGGTCGCGCCGTGTCCGACGACAACGCTGAACAACCAGATCAGCAAAGTTTTCGAGAAGGCCGCACCCTCAAAAGTGCGGCCTTCTTGCGTTTTGGCAGCCTTTTCCGTTCAACCGCAGGGAGTTTTTGACGTGAACATCGCCACGCATCCGTTCGACGCATTGATGGAAATCACCTCGCGCCCGCCGGCTGTGGTCGTCCGCGGCGAAGGCTCATTCCTGTGGGATGACAGCGGCAAGCGCTATCTCGACTTCATCCAGGGCTGGGCGGTCAATTGCCTCGGCCACTCGCCGCCCGAGATTGCGGAGGCATTGGCGGCACAGGCAAAACTGCTTCTGACGCCGAGCCCGGCCTATTACAACGCGCAAAGCCTTGCGCTGGCGAAGCTGCTGGTCGACCGCAGCTGCTTCGACCAGGTGTTCTTCGCCAATTCCGGCGCGGAGGCCAACGAAGGCGCCATCAAGCTCGCGCGAAAATACGGCGCGCTGCATCGCAATGGCGCCTACGAGATCATCACCTTCGACGGCGGCTTTCACGGCCGGACGCTCGCGACGATGTCGGCCTCGGGCAAGAAGGCATTTGAACCGCTGTTCGAGCCGAAGGTTGCAGGCTTTCCGAAGGCGCAACTGAACGATATCGCCTCCGTTGAGCGCCTCATCACGGGCAAAACCATCGCCGTGATGCTGGAGCCAATCCAGGGCGAAGCCGGGGTCTGGCCCGCCACGGATGAATTCCTGCGCGAGTTGCGCGACCTGACCAACGCGCATGGACTGTTGCTGATCGTGGACGAGATCCAGACCGGCATGGGTCGCACCGGAAAGCTGTTCCACTACGAGCACGCCGACATCGAGCCCGACATCATGACGCTCGGAAAAGGCATCGGCGGCGGCGTTCCGCTGGCCGCTTTGCTCGCGACGCAGGCGGCTTCCTGCTTCGAGCACGGCGATCAGGGCGGCACGTTCAACGGCAATCCGTTGATGTGCGCGGCCGGGCTCGCCGTGCTGCTGAAGGTCGGGGATCCGGGTTTCCTGAAATCGGTGACGGAGACCGGGCTCTATCTGGAAAGCGAACTGCAGCGGATGTCCGCGCGCCACGGTCTTGGCGAAGTCCGCGGCCGCGGACTTTTGCTGGCGCTCGACCTGAAACACCCGATCGCCGCCGCGATCATCGCCCAGGCGTTTCAAGACGGCGTGCTGCTGAATGCGCCGCGGCCCGATACGCTGCGCTTCATGCCCTCGCTCAACGTTACCCGCGAGGAGATCGCCGCGATGATCGATGCGCTGGACACAATCCTGACCAGGATGGGCGCGGCGCGGCGGGTGGCGTGAATTCGGAGCCGTGGTCATTCCTGGCTCGTTGCGGAGCCTGTCATCGGGCGGCGCTCTGCGCGGACCCGTTGGCATCGCCCCGGAATGACGATTTGCAATTACGGCTTCAAGATCGACGCGCCTGTGGTGAGGCGGCTTTCCAGGTCGATATGGGCCTTTGCCGCATCCTTCAGCGCATAGGCGTGGTTGATTTGCACGTGCAGCTTGCCGTTGATGACGGCGGCAAACAGCGTGTCGGCGCCTTCAAGTAATTCGGAGCGTTTGCCGATGTAGTCGTTGAGTTTCGGCCGGGTTGCAAACAGCGAACCGTGATTGTTGAGTTCGGCAATCGAGAACGGCGGCACCGGACCCGAGGCGTTGCCGAAACTCACGAACATTCCGCGCGGCTTGAGGCAGGACAGCGAGCCCGGAAATGTGGTCTTGCCGACGCCGTCATAGACGACGTCGCAAAGCTCGTTGCGGCTGATCTGCTTGACGCGCGCCACGAAATCCTCGTCATTGTAGAGGATGACGTGATCGCAGCCATTTGCGAGCGCGAGGTCGGCCTTCGCCTTGGAACCGACGGTGCCGATGACATGGGCGCCAAGCGCCCGCGCCCACTGGCACGCCAGCAAGCCGATTCCCCCGGCGGCGGCATGAACCAGCACCCGATGATGCGGCTCGACCTTGAAGGTCTTGTGCAGCAGGTACCACACCGTCAGCCCCTTCAGCATCAGGACCGCGCCCTGCTCATAGGTGATATGGTCGGGCAGTTTGACCAGTTTCTCTGCGGGGATATTCCGTTCGCTGGCATAGCCGCCGAGATTGAAATAATAGGCGACGCGGTCGCCAGGGTGAAAATTGGTTACGCCTGACCCGACCGACAGAACTTCGCCGGCCGCCTCATTGCCGGCGATGAATGGCAGTCCCGGCGCCTTGTAGAGACCGGTGCGGTAGTACACGTCGATGAAGTTCAGGCCGACGGCATGCTGACGGATGCGAACCTCGCCGGGTCCGGGTGCGGGCACATCCACGGCCTCATATACCAGGCTTTCCGGGCCCCCTACCTTGTGCACGCGCACGGCCTTGGTCGGCATCTCAGATTCTCCTCGGCATTTCTCAACCAACCGAAAACCATCAAGGCTACATTGTCAACTCAATGGCCGCGTCTGGTCTGCGCAGATTGCGAAGACCTGTCCGCGCAGAACACGCGCAGTCCTAGCTGCCGGGCTTTTTGCGATTGCGCCTGGCCAGCACGTTAAAGAACTCGACCGCCGCCGAAAACAGGATGGCGAAGTAGATGTAGCCGCGCGGGATATGAAATTTGAATCCGTCGGCGACCAGCGCGACGCCGATCAGCACCAGAAACGCCAGCGCCAGCATTTTGGTGGTCGGATGCTCCGCCACGAATCTCGCGACCGGACCTGACGACAGGTACATGATGAGGCAGGCGATGACGACGGCGGCGATCATGATTTCGAGATCCTGCGCCATGCCGATCGCGGTGATAATGGAATCCAGCGAGAAAACCATATCGATGACGATAATCTGAATGATCACCCAGAAGAACGCGCCGCCCCCCGGGGCGCCGTCGCCGGCTTCGTCGCGCGCTTCCACCTCGGCGTGGATTTCGTGGGTCGCCTTTGCGATCAGGAACAGCCCGCCGCCGATCAGGATGATGTCGCGCCAGGAAAAGTCCATGCCCCGTAACGACAGGACGTCCTCGGTCAGGCCGATCAGCCACACCAGCAGGGTGAGCAAGAGGAGGCGGAACACCAGCGCCAGCGCCAGTCCGATTTGCCGCGCGCGTTTCGCCCGCGCCGGCGGGATGCGCGAGACGATTACCGACAGGAAAATAACATTGTCGATGCCGAGAACGATCTCCAGCGCCGTCAGCGTCAGCAGCGCCGCCCACGCTTCAGGGCTCGTCAGCAACGCGATCATGGCTTGAGCGATCTCAGGAGCCGGATCGCGGCATCGCTCGCCACGACATAGGCGGCGATTGCGCAAAGTGCGATTTTGACCGGCGCGCCCACATCAAAATCGTTTGCCACCGTGGCGACCGCAAGCACCGCCCAGACGGCGATCAGCGACAGCGTGAGCCAGCGCAGGCGCACCACGCGCATCGGATGGATGACGTGGAATGGGACAAAGGTTGATACGATCAAAACGACAACCCCAAGGCTCGAGACCGCCGGCGGCGGATGCAGCAGGAACAGATAGAATGCCGCGACATTCCACAGCCCCGGAAATCCGCGAAAATGATTATCCGGGCTCTTCATGCGGCGATCTGCGAAATAGAGCGCGCCTGAGACGGCGATGCCCCCGCCCAGGAGCGGCGCCGTCATGGGCAGCAGCAGGCCGCTTGCTGTGATGGCATAGGCCGGTACAAAAACGTAAGTGACGAAATCGACCACGAGGTCGAGCACATCGCCCGACCAGTTCGGCAGCACGCGCATGACATCGAGCCGCCGCGCGATCGGGCCGTCGAGCGCGTCCACGACCAGTGTGATTCCAAGCCAGGCAAACATCACCGCCCAGTGCTCGCGCACAGCCTCGAGCAGCGCGATCAGGGCGATGCCGGCCCCGGCCGCCGTGAAGATATGCACGGCGAATGCGGCGGCCCGCTTTCCCGGCGATATCGACGAGGAATCCTGCTGGTTAATCCGGTCCATTTACCCGGCAGTGCTATCAGGAATCGTCTCGATTTGCACATAAGCGGTTGCGGCGTTCCGCCGCGCACGCGGCGGAAACGGCACAGCGCCGATGCGGGCTTGAAAATGACGCCGGGAACATCAATTGTCCCGATATGAACGATGCGTCGAAAACATACGACGTCGCCGTGATCGGCGGCGGGCCCGCCGGACTTGCGGCGGCGATCGCACTGGCACAGGCCGGCGCGAATACGGTGCTGATCGCCCGCCGCGCGCCCTATGCCGACAATCGCACCACGGCGCTGTTGGGCGGCTCGGTCGATTTCCTGCAAGCGCTGGATGTCTGGCCGCGCTGCAGGGCCAACGCGGCGGCGTTGCAGACGATGCGCCTCGTCGACGATACCGGCCGCCTGATCCGCGCGCCCGAGGTCCGGTTTTCGGCCAATGAAATCGGTCTCGACGAATTTGGCTTCAACATCGAAAACCGTCTGCTGATTGCCGCGCTCGAAGAACGCGCCGGCGAAATTTCGCAACTGACGCGGTTCGACGATGAGGCCGATACCGTCAGCCCGCAAGACGCGGATGTGGTCATTCGCACCGCTCAGGGCAAATCGCTGTCCGCGCGCCTCGTCGCGGGCGCCGACGGTCGGCAATCGCTGTGCCGCGAGGCCGCCGGCATCGAGGTCAGCCGACGCGGCCTCGATCAGGCAGCCCTGACCTTCAACGTCCGTCATTCCCGGCCACATCGAAATATCTCGACCGAGTTTCATACCCCGCAAGGTCCGTGCGTATTTGTGCCCTTGCCCGGCGACCGCTCCAGCGTGGTGTGGGTCGCCTCGCCCCGGGAAGCCGAACGGCTGATGGCGATGGGCGACGACGAACTGTCGGAGGCCGCCGAAGCGCAATCGCATTCCATCCTCGGCCGTCTTGCTGTCGAGCCGGGACGCCATCTGTTTCCGCTTGCGATCGAGCAGCCCCGGCAATTCGCGCGACATCGCATCGCGCTGGTTGGCGAGGCCGCGCATGTGCTGCCGCCAATCGGCGCCCAGGGCCTGAACATGGGATTGCGCGACGCCGCCGATATCGCCGACATCGTGGGGCAAGCGATGGCGTCAGGCGAAGACCCCGGCTCGCCGCTGGTCGCGCAACGCTACGATTCGGCGCGGCGTGCCGATGTCCTGAGCCGAACCTTCGCGATCGACGTCGCCAACCGCTCCCTGCTCAGCGATCTGTTGCCGATCCAATCGCTGCGCGCGGCTGGCCTGCACCTGATCGGCGCATCGGGACCGCTTCGTCGCCTGGCCATGCGCGAGGGTCTGGCGCCTTCGTGGCGGCCGACGCGGCGGGTCAAGTGACTCCGTTTCGCCTGGAATTGTCATTTCAGGGGAAGACCAGCCGGCCGGTCCGCGTCCTTCCCATCGTTATTGGCGCCGATCGGAACCCTGGGCAGAGCAGCCACCGCAAGGGTTAATTCGCAGCTTTGCCTCTAGCATCGGCCACAATCATGGTCTATTCGACGAGAGATGATAAAAGCGCGGACCGCCAAATTTCAGATCGGACAAATCGTCCGTCACCGGATCTTTTCGTTTCGGGGCGTGATTTTTGATATCGATCCGGAATTCAACAATACCGAGGAATGGTGGTTGTCGATCCCCGAGGGCGTCCGGCCTCACAAGGATCAGCCGTTCTATCACCTGCTCGCCGAGAATTCAGAATCGGAATATGTCGCCTACGTTTCCGAGCAAAACCTGTTGCCCGACGATTCCGGCGAGCCGATCCGCCATTCGCAGGTCGCCGAGATTTTCGTCAAGGATAAATCGGGCGGCTATCGCCCGCGCAACCCGTCGCTGAATTAGCTGCAGCAATCCACTCAATAAAAAAGGCGCCCGATCAGGGCGCCCTCTTTGTCGATCGATAGAACGGCTCTGCGTCTTACTTCGCAGCCGGGTTGGCCGGTGCGGCGCCGCCGGCGGGTTGATTGGCCTCAAGCTTCTTGCGGGCTTCCTCGGCGCGTTTCTGCAACTCTTCCTGCAGCTTCTTCTGGGTTTCCTCGAACACCTTCGGGTCGGTCGGGGGACCGTCATAGGCCTTGGCGAATTCCGCGAGCGGCAAGGGCAGCGTAAGCGGCGCGCCGTTGGAATTGATGGCCTGCACCACCAGGTTCTGCCCCTTCTTCATGTTGGCGAGCAGTTCCGGGGTCACCTCGTAGTCCGACATGCAGCCGTTGGCGAAGCAGATCACATAGGGGCTCTGCTGCGGCGGGTTGTTGTCGACGATGACGCGGGTCCCGTGAACCAATTGCATACCGAGCGGCAGCGTGACGCGCAGGATTTTCTTCGGCTCGCCTTCGGGCTCGATGATCACGGCGGCGATGACGGGCTGGCCGGACTCGATGCGGCCATCCTTGCCGGTAAAGCAAACCTGCTTGGCGTTGGCATCCTGGCCCTTCAGGCAGAATTTGGTCCAGGGCGCATAGATCAGCTGAACCTGCTGGTCCTGGGGCTGGCCACCAGCCGCAGGAGCGCCATTGGCCGGCGGCGCCTGTTGAGCGGTCGGTGCGGGCGCCGGAGCAGCCTTCGGGGCCGCCTTCGGCGCGGCTTTGGCCTTCGGCGCGCCAGGTGCCGGAGCTGGCTGCTGGGCGTGGACGTGGGGGGTCAGCAAAGTGGCGGTCAGCGCGGTCGCTGCCAGCAAGGCGAAGACCCGCCCACGCGGCCAGACCGACGCGGCCAAGATACGGAAATTCATTGCGGAAAACCCTTTCTGAACGGGGGGCACCCGAAAAACGCTGTGGATACGGACACCTGGCCGCTCGGGCGGCTGTCTCCTTGCGAATTGAGGCGGATACGTGACGGGCCCTGCCGCCTTGGTCAATTGCACGTCTTCATACAGTGGCGGACGAAAAGATCAATGCCGACAGGAGCCGTTGGCCGATGTCGCGGCCTGATGCCGGGCGCCTATGGTAAAACTTGCCTGTGAGCAATGCCGAATCAAATCGGCGTGCTGTATTGCGGGTTTCAATGGCCAGTTGCGCTCAAGCGTTGGTTTGCGGAGTCCTCGCTTTCGGCACCCCGCTGGCGATGGACGCCGGCAAGGTGTCGGCAGATGAGAGCTACGGCATCGCCATGCACGGTGCGCCCGCGCTGCCGGCCGATTTTACCCACATGCCCTACGCCCGGTCAGATGCGCCGAGAGGTGGCCGACTGGTTCAGGGTATCCTCGGGACCTTCGACAGCCTCAACCCCCTGATCGTCAGGGGCCTCGCCGTCCAGCAAATCAGGGGATTTGTAGTCGAAAACCTGATGGCGCGCGGCAATGACGAGGCTTTCACGCTCTATGGCCTGCTCGCCAAGAGCGTGGAGACCGACGACGCCCGGAGTTACGTCACCTTTCACCTTGATCCCAAAGCGCGTTTCTCCGACGGCCAACCGGTGACCGCCGAAGACGTGCTGTTTTCGTGGACCTTGCTGCGCGATCACGGGCGTCCCAACCATCGCCAGTATTATTCCAAAGTCGTAAAGGCCGAGGCCATCGATCCCCGCACGGTGCGGTTCGATTTTGGCGGCGCCAATGACCGCGAACTTCCGCTGATCCTCGGTCTGATGCCGGTACTGCCCAGGCATGCCGTCGATGCCGCGACGTTCGAGGGAACCACCATGACGCCCCCTGTTGGTTCTGGTCCCTACCGCGTCAGCGCGGTGAGGCCGGGTGCCAGCGTGACATTGACGCGCAACCCCGACTATTGGGGCCGCGACCTGCCGGTGAATCGCGGTCTGTGGAATTTCGACGAGATCAGGCTCGATTTCTACCGCGAGGCCAACGGCCATTTCGAGGCGTTCAAGCGCGGCCTCTACGATTTTCGCGTCGAAACCGAACCGCTGCGCTGGCACGACGGTTACGACTTTCCGGCGGCCCGCAACGGCGAGGTGATCCGCGATGCCATCAAGACCGGGATGCCGCAGCCATCCGAATTTCTGGTGTTCAACACGAGGCGTCAGGTGTTTTCCGATATCCGCGTGCGCCGGGCATTGACGCTGCTGTTCGATTTCGAATGGATCAACCACAATTATTTCTTTGGGCTCTATGGACGCTCGGCAAGCTTCTTCGCCGGATCCGAGCTGTCGGCGTACGGCCGCCCCGCCGATGCGCGCGAGCGCGAACTCCTGCAGCCGTTCGCGTCGCATATGCCGGCCGATATTCTCGACGGCAGTTACCGTCTTCCGGTCAGCGACGGGTCGGGGCGAGATCGCACGGCGCTGCGCGGCGCGCTGACGCTGTTGTCCGAAGCCGGCTACGATCTCGACGGCAAGGTGTTACGGCAGCGTTCGACCAAAGCGCCCCTCACCTTCGAAATTCTGGTGACGACGCGCGATCAGGAGCGGATCGCACTGGCCTATATGCGCGATCTGAAGCGCGCCGGCATCGAGGCCTCGGTGCGCGCGGTCGACGCCGTTCAGTTCGATCAGCGACGGCTCGGCTTCGATTTCGACATGATCCAGAACCGATGGGATCAGTCGCTGTCGCCCGGCAACGAGCAGTCGTTCTATTGGGGCAGCGAGTCCGCCGACATTCAGGGCACGCGAAACTACATGGGCGCCAGGGACCCCGCCATCGACGCGATGATCGCGGCAATGCTGGAGGCACGCGAACATCCGGCTTTCGTCTCGGCGGTGCGGGCGCTGGACCGGACCCTGATGTCGGGTTTCTACGCTATTCCGCTGTTTAACGTCGGAGAGCAATGGATTGCACGCTGGAATCGGATAGAACGGCCGCAGGCCACCGCGTTGACGGGATATCTCCCGGAAACATGGTGGCAAAGGCCGGACCAACCAGCGAAGTGATCCTGTGATCCCGAACAATGCCTCGCCAACGCTCGACGGACTGTTTCGACGGATTCTGGCGCGAAAACCGGACGCGCTGGCGCTACTCGATCCCCTCGACAAGCCGCGCGTCACGGGTCAACCGTCAAAGCGTCTGACCTTCACTGAGGCCGATCGCGCGATCTCTGCGCTGGCGGCGCATTTCATCGAAGCGGGATTGCCGAACAATTCTGTTATCGCGATCCAGCTGCCCAATACCGTCGAATTCATATTGACGGTCCTTGCCGCGCATCGCGCCGGGCTGGTTGTTGCGCTTCTTCCGCTGCTCTGGCGGCAGGCGGAATTGACGGTCGCGCTCAATCGCACCGGCGCGCGCGCGATCGTGACCTCAGGCAAGATCGATGGCGTCAGTCATGCCGACCTCGCGATGAACGCCGCGGCCGAGGCGTTTTCGATCCGCCATGTCTGCGGCTTCGGCGACGGCCTGCCGGAAGGCATGGCGTCGCTCGATCGCGCTCTCGAAGTTCGATCGGTCGCGACACGCGCCGTCACGCAGGATGGCCGCAAGGCAGCGATAATTTCGTTCGACGTAACGGCCGAGGGTTTTCGTCCGGTACCGCGGACGCACCTCAATCTGATCGCCGGCGGCCTCGCATTGTCGCTCGAAAGCGATCTGCCGCAGGGCTCAACGGTCATGTCGGCATTGGCGCCGTCGTCATTTGCGGGCCTCACCTCATCGCTTGTGGTCTGGCTGCTATCGGGCGGGGCATTGGCGCTGCATCATCCGTTCGACGGCGACGTGCTGGAGCGACAGATCAACGAACATTCCTGCACAACGCTGATCGCGCCGGCGCAACTGGCGTTGCGTTTGGCCGAGATCGATATGGCCTCGCGCCTGCCGTCGCTGCGCAATGTGATCGGTGTTTGGCGCGCGCCGGAGCAGGTCGCATCGAGTCCGGCCTGGGCCGTGGAACAGGCCACGCTGACGGATGTCTATCTGTTCGGCGAAGCCGGCCTGTTCTGCGCCCGCCGATTGGCCGACGGTGCGCCGGCACCCATCCTGCCGGGACCGCATGGCGCCCCGCGCGAGATTCCCGGCTCGTCGATCGCCGGCGAAGTTTTTCTCACGCCGAAGGGAACGTTGGCCTTGCGGGGACCGAATGTTGCGGTACAGGCCTATGACCCGCCGCCGCCCGGCGACACGCTGACGGCGCATCCGCCCCGCGATTTTGTCGACACCGATTATGCGGCGCGGATTGATGGTTCGACCGGCGCGATCTGTATTACCGCGCCGCCTTCGGGGATCATGGCGGTCGGCGGATACCGGTTCCTGTCGCAGGATCTGCAGCAATGGGCGACGCGTCTGGGCCAGGGCGCGTTGCTGACAGCGCTGCCCGACCGTTTGAGCGGCCATCGCCTTGCCGGACGCGCCCAGGACAATGCCCGCGCCCGCGAGGCGCTCGGCGAACTCGGTCTTAACCCGCTGATGGTGGAAGCCTTTCGGGATCGGGCAAGCCCGGTCCAGGCCGAGTTGCATCCCGTCGTTGACACGGCATTAAGACCGGCAAACTAGGATCCCACGCGCAATCGATTGCGTCGATCCGAGTTTTTAGATGTCCCAGCATGGCCCGATCATTGTCGTATCGACCGCCGAGCGGCCGTCGTTCGCAGGCGCGCTCGACGACGCCAGGCTGTTTCCGGTCATCGACGCGAACTGGGCCAACGCGTCACGCGCGGTCGAGCAACTGGCGCCCGCCGCGGTTCTGGTCGCGTTGTCGGAAGCCGTTGAGCCCCGCCTCAACGCGCTTGCGAAAACAATCGCCGCAACAAAACCCTATCTGCCGCTGATCGCGGTCGATCCCACGACATCGCTACCCGAAAACGCCATTCCGTTCTCGCAGCGCGGCGGCAATTTCGATCGGCTGATGGCGCGGTTGCGCGCCGCGCTGCGGGTGCGGACGCTGCACTCAACCGCGATGCGCCGGCTTGACGGCGACCCGGCCGCGCACGAAATACTTGACCATACCGATCCCGCGCGCGACGCCACCGTGCTCTTGATCGGCCGTGGCGCCGCCTATCCCTCGCTCTCGGTGGCGCTCGGCGAGCGCATGGGCGTCGTCGGCGCGCTCTCCATCGAAGCGGCGGCGAAACATCTCAATACGCGCGACATCGACGGCATCGTGCTCGGCGAAGGTTTTAGCGCGCGCGTGGAAGACGCGTTCCTGACCGTGCTGGCCGAGGATGCGCGCTTCCGCAATCTGCCTGTGGTGGTGACGTCGGATGCGTTGGCGCCGGCCTACGATCTGCCCAATCTCGAAATCATAACTGGCGAGCCTGCGCGCGTGGCCGCCAACGCCTTGCCGCTGATCCGCCAGCACGCCTTCGAGGCCCATTTGGGGCGCACGCTGCGGTCGATCGACGCCGGCGGCCTGCTCGATCCCAGAACCGGTCTGCTGAGGCCCGCGGCATTCAACCGCGATTTCGCCACCGCGGTTTATCAAACGGTGTCGCGCGGCGGTGGTTTGTCGGTGGCGCGTTTTGCCTTCGATGCAGGTCATCCGCGCGCGCAACTCGACGGCGCGCGGATTCTCAGCCGTTTGATGCGGCAAATAGATTTCGGCGCAGCTCAAGACGACGCGTCGGTAATCGTGGTGTTCGCCGAAACCGATTTGCGCACCGCCCATATGATCGCAAGGCGGCTTTCCAGTGTGATGCGGCACACCAGCCACGGCAAACGCGACATGCGGTCGGAGCCGGTTGTGACGCTTGCGACCCTGCTGCCATCGGATTCGGCAACGTCGCTGTTGGTGCGGCTCTACGACGAATCCCGCCGCGCCGCATCGTGAGCCCGGAGGTTTCGCGCAAGATCGCCGGTTACGCTGCCTTGCGATCCTCGGCGAGGCTGGCGAGCTGGCGCAGGATTTCGGTCGTGCCCAGCAGGCGTTCCTCCGGCGTCTCCCATTGCTGGAAGAACACCACCTTCATGTCCGGCCGCACCCGCGCCGCCTGGCCGTGCTGGCGGATGAAATAGACCAGCCGGTCCGGCTGCGCGAACTTGTTGTCGCGGAAGCTGATGACCGCGCCCTTCGGCCCGGCATCGACCTTCTCGACATTGGCGCGGCGACAATAGCCCTTGATCGCGGCGATCTTGAAGAGATAGCGCACCTCGTCCGGCAGCACGCCAAAGCGGTCGCGCAATTCGGCGGCGAAATTGTCGATCTCGTCGTCGTTGTCGAGATCGGCCAGCCGCCGGTACAGCGACAGCCGCACCGCGAGATCGTCAACGTAGTCCTCCGGGATCAGCACGGGCATGCCGACGGTGATCTGCGGCGACCAGCGATCGGCCGCGGGTTCAACCACGCCGGCCTTGAGGTTGAGGATCGCCTCCTCCAGCATCGACTGGTAGAGCTCAAAACCGACTTCCTTGATATGGCCGGACTGTTCCTCGCCGAGCAAATTGCCGGCGCCGCGGATATCGAGATCGTGCGAGGCCAGCTGGAATCCGGCGCCCAGCGTTTCCAGCGACTGCAGCACCTTCAGCCGGCGCTCGGCTTGCGCCGTAATCTTCTGCTGCGCCGGCAGCGTGAACAGCGAGTAGGCCCGCAGCTTCGAGCGCCCCACCCGGCCCCGCAACTGATAGAGCTGCGCCAGCCCGAACATATCGGCGCGGTGCACGATCAGCGTATTGGCGGTCGGAATATCGAGGCCGGACTCGATGATAGTGGTCGACAGCAGGATATCGTACTTGCCGTCATAGAAGGCCGACATGATGTCCTCGATCGCGGTCGGCACCATCTGGCCATGCGCGACCGCCACCTTCATCTCCGGCACGTTCTTGTCGAGAAAATCCTTTACGCCTGCCAGGTCCTCGATCCGCGGCACCACGTAAAAGGCCTGTCCGCCGCGATAGCGCTCGCGCAACAGCGCCTCGCGGATCATCAGGGGATCGTGCGGCGCCACGAAAGTGCGGATCGCCAGCCGATCGACCGGCGGCGAGGCGATGATGGAGAGATCGCGCACCCCCGTCAGCGCCAGCTGCAGCGTGCGCGGAATTGGGGTTGCGCTCAAGGTCAGCACATGCACCTCGGCGCGCAGCTGCTTCAGCCGCTCCTTGTGGCTGACGCCGAAATGCTGCTCCTCGTCGACGATCAGCAGCCCGAGATCCCTGAATTTGATGGATTTGCCGAGTAGTGCGTGAGTGCCGACCGCGATGTCGACCGAGCCGTCGGCGATGCCTTTCTTCACCTGCGTCAGTTGCTTCGGCGCGACCAGGCGCGAGGCCTGCGCGACGTTGACCGGAAAGCCCCGGAACCGCTCCAAAAATGTCCTGGTATGCTGGCGCGCCAGAAGCGTGGTGGGAACGACAACGGCGACCTGTTTGCCGTCGAGCGCGACCGCGAAGGCCGCGCGCAGCGCCACCTCGGTCTTGCCGAAGCCGACGTCGCCGCAGATCAGCCGATCCATCGGCCGGCCGCTTTCGAGGTCTTTTAGCGTCGCATTGATCGCACCGAGTTGGTCTTCGGTTTCCTCATAGGGAAAGCGCGCGCAGAACTCGTCGTAAAGATGCGGCTGCACCGGCATCTTCGGCGCTTCATGCAGATGCCGCTCGGCGGCGATTTTGATCAGTTCGCCCGCGATTTCCCGGATGCGATTCCTGAGTTTTGCTTTTCGCGCCTGCCAGCCGCTGCCGCCGAGCCGATCAAGCTCGACATTGGCGTGGTCGGAGCCGTAGCGCGACAACAGCTCGATATTCTCGACCGGCAGGAACAGCTTTGTTTCTGCCGCATAATGCAGCTCGAGACAGTCGTGCGGCGCGCCGGCCACTTCGAGCGTCTGCAAACCGACAAAACGGCCGATGCCGTGCTCAACATGGACCACCAGATCGCCGCTCGCGAGGCTGGTTACTTCCGAGATAAAGTTGTCGAGCTTGCGGCTGGCCTTGCGCGGCCGCACCAGCCGGTCGCCGAGAATGTCCTGCTCGCTGATGACGGCAACCTGGTCAGTCTCGAACCCGGACTCCATGCCCACCACCGCCAGCATCGCCTCGTTGCGCGGCGTCGCCTGCACCGTGCGCCAGGTGTTGACACTGGTGAGATGCTCAAGCTTGTGATCGCGCAGCATGCTGCCCATGCGGTCGCGCGAGCCCTCGCTCCACAGCGCGATCACCACCTTCTTGCGGCTCGCCTGCAACGTCTGCACATGCGTGACGACGGCTTCGAAGACGTTGATGGAAGCGTCGGTGCGCTCCGGCGCAAAATTGCGTCCGGCCCGCGCGCCGGCGTCGACCACATCGGCGGTGCCTTCAGGCACCGCGAACGGGGTCAGCCGCGCCAGCGCGGCCTGATCCAGACGCCTGGTCCATTCATCTTCGGTCAGATAGAGCCGGTCGGGCGGCAACGGTTTGTAGATCGCGCCGCCACCGGGATGCTCGAGCGCCTCGCGCCGCGCGTCGTAATAGTCTGATATCTGCCTGAAGCGTTCGCGCGTGGCGTCCTCGCTTTGCGGCTCGATCGCAACCGGCGCGCCGTCGAGATAGTCGAACAGCGTATCCATCCGCTCGGAGAACAGCGGCAGCCAATGTTCCATGCCGGGATGGCGGCGGCCTTCGCTGACCGCCTCGTACAGGGGGTCGTCGCGCTCCGGCGCGCCGAAGGCGGCGACATAGCCCATGCGGAAGCGGCGGATGGTCTCGGTCACCAACTGAAATTCGGAGATCGGAACCAGGTCGAGCGAGCGCATGTCCAGATGCGTGCGCTGGGTTTCGGCGTCGAAGGAACGGATCGATTCCAGGCTGTCGCCGAAAAAATCGAAACGGACGGGTTGATCGAGCCCGGCCGGGAAGAGATCGAGGATGCCGCCGCGCACCGCGTATTCGCCGGGTTCGCGCACCGTCGAGGAGCGGTTGTAACCGTTATGCTCCAGCCAGGACACGATGGATTGCATCGGCACGACATGACCTGGCGCCACCGACAGCGCCTGCGCCGCAATGGCTTCGCGCGCGGGCACCCGCTGCACGATGGCGTTGACGGTGGTGAGCACGATCAGCGGCTTGTCGCTGCCGGCAAGCCGCGACAGCCGCGCCAACGTGGTCAGCCGCTGCGCCAGGATACCGCCATGCGGCGATACCCGGTCGTAGGGCTGGCAGTCCCACGCCGGAAACTGCAGCACCGGCAAATCGGGTGCGAAGAATTCCAGCGCGCGGGCCAGTTGCTGCATCCGCGCCCCGTCGCGGCAGACCACGGCGAGGCTGACCGCCGGAGGTTTCGGTCGCGCCGCCACCGCCCGCGCGAGATCGGAGACCACCAGACCTTCGGCGCCTTCGGCGACATTGGCAAAGGTCAGCGCGCGGCCGGGAGCGAGCATTTCGGCGGGCGATCGTACGGGCTGCTTCATGCTTCGCGATCCGCCGATCTGAACGCCTTGATGCGGTCGAATATGCCGCCCGCATAGTCGGGCGCCGGTGGCATGTTGCCGGTCAGCGCGGCATAGAGATCGGGGTCGGGCACGTCCATCAGATGCTCAAATTGAGCCAATTCGCTCTCCGAGAGACCGGCGATCTCGGCATCGGCAAACCGGCCGAGAATGAGATCCATCTCGCGGGTGCCACGATGCCAGCAGCGAAACAACAGCCGCTTGCGGCGGTCGTCCAGTCCGCCGCTCGATCGTGTCGATCCCGTCATTTTTCCAATTCCAATGCAAACGCAGAAAGCCCGGACGTGCCGGGCGGGGTTGATATAACGTCGGTATCGGCGAATGTCAGCCTTTTCTCTCCGCCAAATACGACATTGTTGGTTCACAGTAGGCATGGCGGGCCTTGTTGCGGCCATTCATGTCCTGACTTCAAAATCGGCCCGCAAAAAAGCCGTGGATGCCCGGCATAAAGCCGGGCATGACGAGCGGGACGGTCTTAGGCTTTCCTCATGCGCCCTGCTCTGCTCAATCCGCTGTTTGCGCCGCTCACCAGCCTCGCCGGCGTCGGGCCGAAGCAGGACCGGCTGTTCCGCTATCTACTCGGCCGCGACGAGACCCCGCGCATCGTCGATCTCTTGCTGCATCTGCCGGCGAGCGTGATCGATCGCCGGGCACGGCCGAAAATCCGCGATGTCGTGCCCGGAACCGTCGTCACCCTGGAAGTGACCGTCGACCGGCATCGTCCGACGCCAGCGCGCAACCCGCGCGCGCCGCATCTGGTTTATGCCAGCGACGAAACCGGCGATGTGGTGCTGACCTATTTCCGCAGCCCTCCGGGCTATGTCGAGAAACTGCTGCCGGTCGGCTCAAAGCGTTACGTTTCCGGCACCGCGCAGATCTATGACGGCACTCTGCAGATCGCCCATCCCGACCGCGTCGTGGATGAAGCTGGATTTTTAAAGCTGTCGGGCATCGACCCCGTTTATCCCCTCACCGAAGGCCTGGCGCTGGGCTCGGTGAGGCGCGCGGTGGCGCAGGCGCTGCAAAAACTTCCCGATCTTCCCGAATGGATCAGTCCTGAAGTCATCCGCCGTTGCAAATTTCCTGATATTGCCGAAGCGCTGCACCGCGTGCATGTACCGCTCGAGCTGACCGATATCCTGCCCGACGGTCCATTCTGGTCTCGCCTCGCCTTCGACGAACTGCTGGCCGGTCAACTGGCGCTGGCGCTGGTGCGCGCGCAGTTGCGGCGGCCCGCCGGCGAACGCCACGCCGGCGACGGCCATCTGCGCAACAAAATCATCGACGCGCTGCCCTATTCGCTGACGGCTTCGCAGCGCGCGGCTTCCGCGGCGATATCGGAGGATCTGCGCCAGCCGGTCCGCATGTTGCGGCTGCTGCAGGGTGACGTCGGATCGGGCAAGACCGTGGTGGCGCTGCTGGCGGCCGCAGCCGTCACCGAAGTGGGCAGGCAGGCCGCGCTGATGGCGCCGACCGAAATCCTCGCCCGCCAGCACATCAAGACCATCACGCCGCTGGCCGAGCGCGCAGGCCTCCGGGTCGCGATCCTCACCGGCCGTGAAAAGGGCAAGGAGCGGCGCGAGATCTTGGAGCGGCTGGCGGCCGGAGAGATCGATTTCCTGGTCGGCACCCACGCGCTGATCCAGGATGACGTTGTGTTCAAGGCGCTGGCGCTTGCCGTGGTCGACGAGCAGCACCGTTTTGGTGTGCGCGAACGGCTGGCGCTGACCGCCAAGGGCGAAGCCGTCGATGTGCTGGTGCTGAGCGCAACCCCGATCCCGCGCACGCTGGTGCTGACCTATTTCGGCGACATGGATGTCTCCGAATTGCGCGAAAAGCCGGCGGGACGGCAGTCGATCGATACCCGCGCGGTGCCGAACAGCCGTCTCGGCGAAGTCATCGATGCCATCGGCCGCGCGCTTGATGCCGGCAAGCTTGTCTACTGGATCTGCCCGCTGGTCGAGGAATCCGAAGCCGAGGGTACCCTGCATCTCACCAATGCGACCGAGCGGTTCGAGAGCCTGCAAAAGCGCTTCGGCGATCGCGTCGGCCTCGTACATGGCCAGATGCGCGGAACGGAGAAGGATCGCGTGATGGCGCAGTTCGCCGCGCGCGAGATCGGCCTGCTGGTGGCGACCACCGTGGTCGAGGTCGGCGTCGATGTTCCCGCCGCCACCATCATGGTGATCGAGAACGCCGAGCGCTTTGGCCTAGCACAACTGCATCAGTTGCGCGGCCGGATCGGCCGTGGCTCGGAAGCATCCACCTGCCTGTTGCTCTATCAGGAGCCCCTGGGCGAGATGTCCGGTGCACGGCTGAAAGTGATCCGGGAAACCACTGACGGGTTCCGGATCGCCGAGGAAGACCTTAAACTGCGCGGCGAAGGCGACGTGCTCGGCGTCAGGCAGAGCGGCCTGCCCGGCTACCGCGTCGCACGAAGCGACGTGCATGCCCAGCTCATCACCCAGGCGCGCGACGAGGCGCTTCGCATCATGAAGGACAATCCGAAACTGAAGGGGGAACGCGGTGAGGCGTTGCGCTGCCTGCTCTATTTGTTCGAGCGGGACGAGGCGATCCCGCTGATCGGGGCGGGGTAACTGATCGTCATTCCGCGGCGATGCGAAGCGCTCTTTTCCCCTCCCTCCGCGCGCATCGCGCGTAGTGGGGAGGGGTCGGGGGGTGTTTCGACAGGCGCCGGTGTTTGAGGAGGCACCCCCACCCTTGATCCCTCCCCGCCGCTGCGCAGGGGGGAGGGAAAAACGATCAGCCACCGCGGAAAGAAGAATGGATTACTTCGCGGAGCCTGTCATCGGGTGCGCAGTCGCGCGACCCGTTGGCTCGTAATGACAGTGCGAAAGCCGTCAATCCACCTTCGCCGGCTCCGGCTGCAGTGAGGCCGCATTCGCAAGCCGTGCGGCGTTGGCCATTCCGGCCAAGGCGGCAATCTTCTTCTGCGGGTCGGAGCCGGGCTGCACCACGCCGCAGGACATGATCAGGGTGGCGGCGTCCTCGGCGGTCATGTCGACCTCGATGATTTTGCTCTTCGGCACATAGAAGAAGAAACCGGTGGTTGGGTTCGGCGCGCATGGCAGAAACACCGAAATCTGTTCTTCCGGTCCGGGAAGGCTGTTGGCGATCTCCACGCTCGGCGCCTGCGAGATCAGCACGATCGACCACATGCCGGGCGAAGGGAATTCAACCAGGCCGACCCGGCGAAAGCTCGATCCGGAGCCTGAGAACAGCGTCTCGAACACCTGCTTCAGGCCGCGATAGACCGCGCGCACCACCGGCATCCGCCCCAGCAGCTTCTCGCCGAGATCGACCAGCGTCCGCCCGATCAGGTTGGCGGTGAGGAAGCCCAGCAGCGTCAGCGCGATCACGGCGACGATCAGCCCGGAGCCCGGCAGCCCGAACGGCAAATAGGTTTCCGGCCGATAGGCAACGGGCACGAACGGCCGCACCAGACCGTCGACCCAGGTCACGAACCACCAAGTCAGATAGAAGGTGATGGCGATCGGGCCGGCGACAATCAGCCCGGTCAGAAAATAGTTGCGGAATCGGGCCATAAAGCCGCTGTGGACTTCCGGCGGGATTTCGGCCGGGGGCACGGTCGGAGGCAGATCGTCGTTGCGGTTCATTGGAGTTCCAGGTCGGTCGAAGCGGCCATCCTACGATGTCAGCTAGGGTCTTCTAGCAGATTTTTG
The DNA here is from genome assembly GCA_963801875.1 of uncultured Alphaproteobacteria bacterium. Taxonomy (GTDB): domain Bacteria; phylum Pseudomonadota; class Alphaproteobacteria; order Rhizobiales; family Xanthobacteraceae; genus Bradyrhizobium. Next base: position 688,312 of record CAWDGT010000003.1, read on the forward strand.
AAGACCTCAAGTGACTAAGCAACCGAGAGGTTGGTCTATTCGACGGTCACCGATTTCGCGAGATTGCGCGGTTGGTCGACGTCGGTGCCCATGATCACGGCGGTATGATAGGCGAGCAGTTGCACCGGAATGGCATAAACCATCGGCGTGAAGGTTGCGGCCATGTCCGGCAGCACGATCGTGACCAGCGACTCCACGGTTGCCTCCGCCGCCCCCCTGGCATCCGTCATCAGGATGATGTTGCCGCCGCGGGCGGCGACCTCCTGCATGTTGGAGACGGTCTTTTCGAACACCTTGTCGTGCGGCGCGATCACGACCACCGGCATGCTCTCGTCGATCAGCGCGATCGGCCCGTGCTTGAGCTCGCCGGCGGCGTAGCCCTCGGCGTGGATATAGGAAATTTCCTTGAGTTTCAGCGCGCCTTCCAGCGCCAGCGGATAACTGGTGCCGCGGCCGAGATAGAGCACGTCCCTCGATTTCGCGATCTCGCGGGCCAGCTTCTCGATCTGCGGCTCGGTCGCAAGCGCCGCCGCCATCAGACGCGGAATTTCCACCAGGCCATGGACGAGTTTTGTCTCGTCGGCATCGGACAATTCACCGCGCGCCTTGCCCGCCGCGACCGCAATCGCCGCCAGCACCATCAGCTGACAGGTGAATGCCTTGGTCGAGGCGACGCCGATTTCAGGTCCCGCCAGCGTCGGCAGCACGGTCTCGCTTTCCCGCGCAATGGTCGAGCCCGCCACGTTGACCACGGAAAGTGTGTGCACGCCCTGTGCCTTGGCATAGCGCAGCGCGGCCAGCGTATCGGCGGTCTCGCCGGATTGCGAAATGAAGATCGCCAGATCGCCCTTGCGCAAGGGCGCCTCGCGATAACGGAACTCGGAGGCCACATCGAGCTCGACCGGCACGCGGCCGAGGCGTTCGAACCAGTATTTGGCGACGTAACCCGCATAGCTCGCGGTGCCGCAGGCGACGATCGATATGCGCTGGATGTCCTTGAAGTCAAACGGCAGCTTTACTGGCAGCGCCACGCGCTCGGTCGCCATATCGACATAGCGCGCCAGCGTGTGGCCGACCACCTCGGGCTGCTCGTGGATTTCCTTGGCCATGAAGTGGCGATAATTCGCCTTGTCGACCAGAAACGACGATGCACCGGATTTCAGCACCTCGCGCTTCACCGCCGCGCCATGCGCGTCGTAAATCACGCCGGCCTCGCGGGTCAGGACCACCCAGTCGCCATCTTCGAGATAGCTGATGGTGTCGGTAAAGGGTGCGAGCGCGATCGCATCCGAGCCCAGATACATCTCGCCCTCGCCATGGCCGATCGCCAGCGGCGAGCCCTTGCGCGCGCCGATCATCAGGTTTCCATGGCCCTTGAACACGAACGCCAGCGCGAACGCGCCGCGCAACTGCGGCAGCGACGCTTTCACTGCGTCCTGCGGCGACATCCCCTTGAGCAAATAGGAATTGACCAGGTGAACCACGACCTCGGTGTCGGTGTCGCTGGAGAATTTCGCGCCCTGCTTTTCCAGCATTTGCCGCAGTTCGCGGAAATTCTCGATGATGCCGTTGTGAACCACCGCGACGCGATCGGTTGCGTGCGGATGGGCGTTGTTCTCGGTCGGCTTGCCGTGGGTGGCCCACCGGGTGTGTCCGATACCGGTATGGCCGGCGAGCGGCTCGGCCTTCAATCGCGTTTCGAGATTTTTGAGTTTGCCTTCGGCGCGACGGCGCTCGAGATGGTCCCCTTCCAGCGTGGCCACGCCTGCGGAGTTGTAGCCGCGATATTCCAGGCGCTTGAGCGAATCCACCAATTGCTCCGCGACCGGACCGCGCCCGAGAATGCCGACAATGCCGCACATACGGATCAATATCTCCAGATCGCCGAATGCTCTCCAAAACCGCGCAGGCTTCTCTTAACGAGAATCGCCGATCGTCCGGTACTCAATAATTATTGCGGATTGAGACAGCGTTAAGCCGAAACCTTAACGACGCCTGCGTTAGCCGCCCTTCGGCGTTTTGCCGCCCGTTTTCATCTCGCGAAATCGCGTTGCCCCGCCCTCGCGGTTGTTCTGCTCGCCGCGCTCCACGGCCAACGCATCGTCGGGGACATCGCGGGTGATCACCGATCCCGAACCGATATAGGCGCCGCTGCCGATCTTCACCGGCGCCACCAGCGATGTATTGGTGCCGACGAAGGCGCCTGCCCCGATCGTGGTGCGGTGCTTGCCAAAGCCATCATAGTTGCAGGTGATGGTTCCGGCGCCGATGTTGGCGCCCTCGCCGATATGGGCGTCGCCGATATAGCTGAGGTGATTGACCTTGGCGCCGGCCTCCAGCGTCGCGGCCTTGGTCTCGACGAAATTGCCGATTTTAGCGCCCTCGCCGAGCATGGTCCCCGGCCGCAACCGCGCATAGGGACCGACGGATGCATTCTTGCCGATCGATGCCTGCACGATATGGGAAAAGGAATGGATCACCGCGCCGTCGGCAATGGAAACGCCGGGACCGATCACCACAAACGGTTCGATGGTGACATCGCTGCCGAAGGTCGTATCGGCGGCGAGGTAGACCGTATCGGGCGCGATCATGGTCACGCCGGCCTCCAGCGCCGCCTTGCGCAGCCGCGCCTGCATGACTTGCTCGGCTTCGGCGAGCTGGGCCTTGGTGTTGATGCCGCGCACTTCATCCTCGCTGGTTTCGATCACGACGGCCTCCAGCCCGAGTTGGCGAACGATGGCAACCGCATCGACCAGATAGTACTCGGCCTTGCTGTTGGCATTACCGATTTTTTCGATAATTTCCAGCGCCCGGCGGCCATCGAACGCCATCACGCCGGCGTTGCAAAGCCTGATCTCGCGTTCTGCGGCGCTGGCGTCGACATGCTCGCGGATCGCCACCAATTGACCGTTCTCGACCAGTAGCCGGCCGTAGCCGGCGGGATCGGCGGCACGAAAGCCGAGCACGGCAAGAGCTGCGCCCTTCCTGAGCGGCGCGCGCAGACGCGCGATGGTCGCGGCCGAAATCAGCGGGGTGTCGCCGAACACAACGAGCAGATCATCGGCGCCGCGGGCCATGGCGTCGCGGGCAGCTAACACCGCATGCGCGGTGCCGCGACGCTCGCGCTGGATGAACGTGGCTGCGTCCGGACGCAGACGTTTGATCTCTTCCTCGAGCGCCCCGTGGTCGGGGCCGATGACCACGGCGAGCGCGGCGCCGGCGCCCTTTGGGGCCGCCAAAAGCACATGCGCCAGCAGCGATTGGCCGGCCAGGGGATGCAGGACCTTGGGCGCCGAGGAGCGCATGCGCGTGCCCTCACCGGCCGCAAGTACGACGGTCAGGCTGGATCGAATGGTCATCCCTAATCCCTGTCATAGCGACCGACGTTGCGCCGCCGCCGTCATAAAGCGTTTTCGCCGGGAACGGAAACCCGATTCGCGCCGGGGACACCGGGGAAAAGTCGGCGGTTTTAAGATCGAGGCGCATTTCCTGTTAATGTTCGCCGCGTGATTCGGGCGGGGCCACCGGGGGGGCCAGCGTCGTATGGCAAGGGATACCGACCATCTGGCTGGCCGCTTCGACACCGAGGATACCGGCGGCCTGCTGAGCGGATTTTTGGCCGACGAGGATGTTCTCGACCGGCGAGCGCTGTGGCGGATCGGGTCATGGGGTGCTGGCGCGGTCGGTGCCGTCATCCTCGCCGTACTCGCCAGCCAGTCCTCGATGGCGTTGCGCCGCGAGCAGGTCGCGGCCGCCGATCTCCAGCAAGTCCGGTCTGTCGCCCGGGAAAGCCAGAGCGAGGCCCGACGGCTGGCATCCGCCGTCGACACGCTCAACGGCGATCGCGACCGGCTTTACACCCGCGTCACCGTGCTGGAACAGGGCCTGGATTCGGTGATCGGGGCGATTGCCAGGCAAAGCGCGACCGCGGCATCGCCGCCGGCCACCCCCACTTCTCCGCCGACATCCGAGCCGCAGTCGGCGGCACAGAATCCGGCCCCGACCCCGGTGGTGTCCGCCGTGGCCACGACGGCGGTGAAACCGGCCGCGAAGACAGCCGAGAAGCCGCCGGTAGAGGCAACCGCCGCGGCACAGGACCCGGCGACGATCTCACCTGTGGAAAAGGGCGGGTCGAATGCGCCGGCGGCGACGCCGGCCACCTCGCTCGTGGCCGTGAAATCGCTGATGGCGCCACCCGATGCGGCAGCCGCAAAACTGATCGAACCCGAAAAACCCGCGAAAGCCGTCGTCGCGGCGCCAATGCCGGAGGTCGTTGCGTACGCGTCACCCGCTGACGAGGCGGGATCGGATGCGCCGCAAGCGGCGTCCTCTGGCGTCGCAGTACGGCGGACCGACTTTGGCGTCGATGTTGGCGGCGCGAATTCGCTTGCGGGCTTGCGCGCGCTGTGGCGCGGGCTTCTGAAATCGAGGTCGAACGCGACACTGGCGACGTTGCAGCCGATCATCGTGATCAAGGAAGGCAGGAACGGCCTCGGCATACAGCTCAGGCTGGTCGCCGGTCCAATCAGCGACGCGGCGGCGGCGGCGAAAATCTGCGCCGCCTTGATCGAAAACGAGCGAACATGCGAGACATCGGTGTTCGACGGTCAACGCCTCGCCATGACGACCGACGAGCCGGCGGCAGCTGCAAAGCCTGCCGCCGCCAGGCCTTCCGCCAACAGACGAAGCGTTCCGAGACGGGGTGTCAGTTTCGAGCCCGCCAAGAAACCGGACTCCGTGTCCACCCTGTCGTCACTCTTTGGCAGGCGATAGCGCTCGCCCAATAACACTCACAATTGCAATGCCTTGGGGCCGTATTCTGATGTCTTTTTGTGAAACCGCGGGCCTCGCGGCTAGTTCGGGTTGTCCCGCCCCCCTTCCCGACCATATTCGCCTTGCGCCTGTCGCGCAAAAGCGGGTACCGGTTTGCGCTTGGAGCATGATCCGGAAAAGCGGTAACCGGTTTTCCCTCGCGACAAGCGCGAAGCGTTTGCGCGGAGATCACGCTCAAACAGAAAGATAAACTCCACCTGGCCGGGAAAATGCTCGCGTGAAAAAAACTCCGTTTCGGCTTACCCCCTACCAGGTCCAATGGCTGCTGGTGGTCGGCTTCCTGACCGTCGGCTACGCGCTTTATTTGCGCTATCTCGCGATCGAGTTCTCGACGGTCGCGCTGGCATGCGATGCCGGCTTGCCGACCATGCTGTGCAAGACCCGGATTCTGGTGACCTATCTGTTTCGAAATTCGGCGTTCGGTGTGGTTGCGCTCATTATCGCCACGCTTCACGTCATCCGGCCGTCGATCGTTTTGCTCACCGGCGGATTGATCGCTGCGGGATTTGGCATCGTGCTTTACAATGTCGCGCTGTCCGGTCTCGCGATCGGCCTGCTTATTCTGGGATTTGCGCGGCCCGCGCCTGCCACAGCGTGACGGCGAGCAGGAAATAGACCGCGCATGTCCACAGCGATTGCCAGTTGTCCGAGCCTTCATTGAACACCGTGTAGAGCGCCGCCCCGGCCAGCAGGCCGGCAAATACACCCTCGGCGATCGGGCGCACGCCTTGCTGCGGGCGATTGAGCAGCATCAGGGTCGAAAATGGAACCACCGCCATGGTCAAGGCGGCAAACGGAAAGTCCTTGTAGCGCGGGTCGAACACGAAGCCGAGCGCGGTCTCGGAGCCGATCAATACGGTTACCGCCAGCGCCGCTCCCAGGATGATGGTCAGCGCCGCGCGGGTTCTGCCGGCGCGGGGCCCCAGCAGTTCCAGAAATGTCGGCAGTGACAGCCCGGACATCAAGGCGTTGGCGCACAGCATGGGCGAGGCGATGGCGGCGGTCAGCAGCGCGCCCCATCCAAGCCAGCCGCCGACCCCGTAGCTTTCATAGAACATCTTGTCGGCGGCAACCCCGAGCAGGATCCCTGCCGTGGTCGCCGACAACCCGACCGCGATCCAGGACGCCAGCCGTGGCCTCCAGGGCCGGCGGCGCAGGGTCAGCCAGGCCGCGCCGAAAACGAAAATGCTCAACGCCATCCCGCATCCCATCTGCAGCTTCCAGAATGGATAGTTGCTGATGGCGATGCCGGGCGGGTATTTCACCGCGCGGTGCACTGAATCGAACAGCCCCCAATAGCCCCCGACCGTGCCCTCGAGCTGGCGTTTCCATGGCTGGTCGTAGGCCTCGATCAGATTGACACGAAAATTTTCCCGCTTCGCCAGATCGAGGATTTCCGAGACAACGCGGGCCTGGTTGGTGCGCGACGGCAACGCCGCTTCGCGCATCCGCCCCTGGCTCGGCCAGCCGGTTTCGCCGACCAGGATCTCCTTGCCGGGAAACGCCACCGCCATTCGCCTGCGAATGGCGTCGACATGGGCGGCGGCATATTTCGCGCGGATCGGGAAGTCTTCCCAATAGGGAAGAATATGGATCGTGACAAAGTCGACCGCTTCATAGACCTCCCGGTTGCGCAGCCAATATTCCCAGACATCGGCATAGGTGACGGGAACGGCAACCTGCGACTTGACCGAGCGGATGGTCGCGGCGAGGTCGGCCGTGGTCATCTCCCCGCGCAGCAGCACCTCGTTGCCGACGACCACGGATGTAATGACGCCGGGGTATTCCTTGGTCAGGCCCACCACGGTCGAAATCTGCACCAGGTTCTTGAGCCGGTTGCCGCCGAGCCAAATTCCCTGAATGACCTTCAGCCCCGCTTTGGCCGCCAGCCCGGGGACCTGGTCGAGACCGTTTTCGATCGAATAGGTGCGCACGCAATCGGATATTTTGGCGAGCTGCGCCAGATCCTGCGCGATTTGCTCCGGGCCGATGTGCGTGGTCGGCGACAGTGGCGTCTGGCTGTCGCGAAACGGCGCATAGGACACGCACTGGAGCTTGGCGTCGGGATCGATCGGCGCGCGCGCCAGCGTGACCGGCGTGGCCAGCCACCACCACACCGCGGCAATCGCAACAAGGGATATGAGGAGAAGCGCCAGCGGCGTACGAAGAGAAATCGGTTCCATCCTCCGGGCGAGGACCGTCGATTAGCCGGTCACTGGCCATCTGCCAAGAGCAGGTTAGGCGCAATCGAGGCTCCGGCGCCCGCCGGCTTTACCACAACGCGATAAAGTTGTGACTTTGCTGGACAAAATCCGAAATGTCCGTCATGGGATTCCGCCAGGCGTCTCCGCCGCATTGGGGACCTATTTGAACGGCATCAACTCGTGGCCCGCCTGCCATGCTGGGCGCGATCAGGAACAAATCGGGGAATTTATGCGTCGACGGTTGCCACGGCTTCAGAATGCGGTTTTGCGCCACCTCGCCGTCCCCGCGCTCGCACTGCTGATCGGCATCGGAAGCGCTTTCGCCCAGAGCGGCGACAGTCGGGCCCAGGACCAGTCCGGCAAGCCGGCGGGGGCAAATGCGGCCCAGCCGGTGGACGCGGCCAAGGACAATCAGCGCAGGACCGACGAATTCGTCGAGGCGGCGCAGGCCATCAATGGCCCGGCCGGAAACCCGGAATGCGTCTGGTTTGGCCGCCGCGTGGTGCGCCTGATGTGGCTCGACGACATCGATACCGCCTTGCGCCATCTCGATCTCTACGACCGTTTCGGTTGCCCCGGCGGCCACGTCCAGGCGACCTTTCGCTGCCTGACCCGATTTGGCGGGCAGATCGATCCCAAGGTGGCCGATACCCTTAACAGCCGCGTTCACGCCTGCTGGGTCAATCCTTCGGCGCAACCGCAGGCGGCCGCGGCCGCCACTCCCGCCGCGCCGGCGACCGCCGGCAGCGCCGCGCCGGCCCCCGCCGCCACAGCTCCCGCGGCCCCCGGAGCAGTGCCGGCGCCGGCCAAATAACCGGGAAGGCCGGCGGAACGATCGCGAAATTTTGGCGGTTTTCGGTGTTCGCGCCCTCAAAACGCCATGGCGTCATAAGAGTTGTTAAATCGCGTGGCAGAGATATGCTCGATTTGCCGCTGACTTGGTCGGATCTCGGGGACGGATCCGTTTCCCTGCCATATTGGCCCCGTATGGTTTAGTCGCGATGCGTGCCGTCGTCGCTGTTCTGCTGTGTGTGACCGCCGTTCACGCTGCGATGTGGGGTGCGCTCCGGGATAAGCAGCAGGCGCCCGACTTCACGGGTGTTCTGCCGAGCGTCTCCTATGCGCCGTTCGAGGGAACCGGCCATCCCGACGTCGACAACATTCCCAGCGTCGAAAAAATCCGCGCCGACATGAAAAAGCTGGCGCCGCTGACGCGGGCGATCCGGCTTTACTCCTCGACCGGCGGCGTCGAACTGGTGCCGCCGATCGCCGCCGAATTCGGACTCAAGGTCACGGTCGGCGCCTGGATCGACAAGAACGTCGACCGCAACGAGCGCGAGATCGACGCCGCCATCAGTCTCGCCAGGCACAACAGCAATGTGATCGGCGTCGTGGTCGGCAACGAGACGGTCTATCGCGGCGAGCAAAAGGTCGACGACCTTATCGAGCTTATCAAGCGGGTAAAGAAGTCCGTCAACGTCCCGGTCACGACCGGCGAAATCTGGAACATCTGGCGCGACAATCCGCAGCTTGGCTACTCCGTCGATTTCATCGCCGCACACGTCCTGCCCTACTGGGAAAACTTCACCGACAAGCAGGCGGTGGACCAGGCGGTTTCGATGTATCAGCTGCTGCGCGACCAGTTCCCCGGCAAGCGGATCGTGATCGCCGAATTCGGCTGGCCGAGCGCCGGATACAATTTGAGGAACGCCGAGCCCGGCCCGTTCGAGCAGGCCGCGGTGCTGCGCAACTTCGTCACCCGCGCCGAAGCGATCGGCATGGAATACAACATCGTTGAGGCGATCGATCAGCCCTGGAAGTTCTTCGAGGGCGGCGTCGGTCCCTATTGGGGCATCCTGAATGCCGCACGCGAGCCGAAATTCGCCTGGACCGGGCCGATCGTAAACCCGGACTACTGGAAACTCGCCACCATCGCGGTTCTCGTCGGCATCCTGATGTCGCTGCCGATCCTCAGGCTTGCCCAGCCCACCGTGATGCAGGCGCTGATGCTGTCGGCGGCGGCGAACGGCGTCGGCGCCTGGGCTGCGACCGTGTTCGCTTACTGGGCCGGCCATTACTTCGTTTTCGGCTCGGCCTTCGCCTTGACGCTGGGACTGATCCTGCTGGTTCCGCTGGTGCTGATCGCGATGGCGCGGATCGAGGAAATCGCCGCCGTCGCCTTCGGCCCGAGACCGCGCCGGCTGATCGCGAAGGGTGCGCCGGTGGCGCCGGCCACCATCGGCGACAGCGTGACCTTCCCCAAGGTCTCGATCCATGTGCCGGCCTATTTCGAGCCGCCCGAGATGCTCAAGCAGACGCTCGATGCGGTCTCGCGGCTGGATTATCCGAATTTCGAATGCGTGGTGATCATCAACAACACGCCCGATCCGGCGTTCTGGCAGCCGATCCAGGATCACTGCCGCGCGCTCGGCGAGCGTTTCAAGTTCATCAACGCCGAGAAGGTCGAAGGTTTCAAGGCCGGCGCCCTGCGCATCGCCATGGAGCGCACGGCTGTCGATGCCGAGATCATCGGCATCATCGACGCCGACTATGTCGTGGAGCCCGACTGGCTGAAGGATCTGGTGCCGGTTTTCGCCGATCCCCGCGTCGGCCTGGTGCAGGCGCCGCAGGACCATCGCGACGGCGACCGCTCGCTGATGCACTACATCATGAACGGCGAATATGCCGGGTTCTTCGATATCGGCATGGTCCAGCGCAACGAGGCCAACGCCATCATCGTTCACGGCACCATGTGCCTGATCCGGCGCGCGGCGATGGACATGGCCGGCGGCTGGGCCGGCGATACCATCTGCGAGGATACCGATCTCGGACTGGCGATCATCGAGCACGGCTGGCTGACGCATTACACCAACCACCGCTACGGCCACGGCCTGTTGCCGGACACCTATGAGGCCTTCAAGAAGCAGCGCCACCGCTGGGCCTATGGCGGATTCCAGATCGTCAAGAAGCACTGGCGGCGTTTCCTTCCCGGCGCGAGCCGGCTTAGCCCCGACCAGCGGCGCGAATTCGCGCTGGGCTGGCTGAACTGGCTGGGTGCCGAAAGTCTCGGCGTGCTGGTCGCCATCCTCAATCTGATCTGGGTGCCGATTGTCGCCTTCGCCGACATCGCCATTCCCGACAAGATCCTCACTTTGCCGATCATCGCCTCGTTCGTGGTCTCGCTGGTGCATTTCATGGTGCTGTACCGGCTGCGCGTGCCGGTGAAATGGGGACAGATGCTGGGCGCGATGGTCACCGCGATGTCCGTGCAATGGACGGTGTCGCGCGCGGTGGCGAACGGGCTGATCACCGAACATCTCGCCTTCGCGCGTACGTCCAAGGGCGGATTTTCGCTGATGTCGGTCGAATTCCAGGCGTTCTGGGAAGCCGTCATCGGCGTGCTGCTGCTGGTCGGCGCCGCCGTGCTTGTGGTCACCAACAGTTTCAAGGAAGTCCGCGAAATCTATGTGTTCGCAGCCGTGCTGGTGCTGGAGAGCCTGCCGTTCCTGTCGGCGGTCGCGATCGCGATCCTGGAAAACTCGCGGCTCAACGCGTTCGCGTTCTGGCGCAATACCGGCATCCGGACCGCGGAGCTGATCGGCCTGCGGCCGGTCGCGATGCCGACGGTGGTTGGCACCTCGCAGCCGGTGGCGTCGGAGATTCATCCGGAAGCCAGTTGATCGGGAACGGATTTTCGTAAGCCGCCGGCCGCCTAGAGAACGTGCGATAACGGGCGGCGGCGCCTTGTGAAATCCGGGTTCTCCCAGCGGCCCGCTTGCAGTTGGCCGTGCTATTGACCCGCACCAAGGCGCCCCCTACACAGCCGGGCTAAGTGAGCGCGTAGCTCAGGTGGTAGAGCACGTGACTTTTAATCATGGGGTCGAGGGTTCGAGTCCCTCCGCGCTCACCAAGTAAATCAAGTACTTAAGGCCTGATCTTCTGCCGTCCCGACCCCCTCCGAACCAGCCATAGGACCGCCAGAGGACCAACTCGAGCCTCCTGGATCTGTGCGGCCCTTGCCCTTGCCTTGACCCGCGAATGACACTGCTGCGCGCCGGGAGGCCGATGCTTGCCGTTGGCCGCGTTCGCCTATCAGGAATTCTGCGCGCGCCGAACCTCTGTCCCCGCGGATACAGACCTTCCTAGCCTTGTTAACCGCCCGCGACCGCCGCCGTCGCGACGCCGTCGAGCCGCACCAATGCCGTAGCATCGGAGCTCCCGGCGTGTTCGATTACGACGCCGACCGCATATTTGCCGCTGCCGGTGGCGCCGACGTTATGCGCCGAGTTGTCCCAGAACGCGACCGCGCCGGGCTCCAGGGCACCACTCGCCTTCGGCAGGCGATGGACGCCGACCACGGTCAGCGCGCAGGTCTCGCCTTCCGCGGCGGTGGTTTCGCGAATACCCAGGAGCCGCCGAGCATGACGGGGACGCCGCTACGCCGCCGTTGGGCGCGATGGCGTCGATTGTGTTTCCTGGTTGAACGAACGTGCGTGATATGGCCTTTCCAATTAATTTCACGCAGCAACGCCGTGCAATCTGATCTCGCTGCAATTACATGCCAGCTTGGTAACTTACTACGATGACCAATGTGTCGAAGAGATATCGCTCGTTACTAACATCGGCAGTTGCAGTAACTCATGGAGTCCAACGCATGGAGACGAACAACAATTGGCAAATACAGATCACAGATAGCAGGGACTTGTACGATTAGAAAAAAGGTACCTTTCAAGCGCTTTAAACCAATGCGGCGGCTCGTCGCCCCAAAAACTCAGGATATTTTGCTCGCGTAAAAACGCGGTTTCGTTGCGGATTTTAGACATGGAAAGCGAAGTGGTTTCAGCGACGGGATTGGCTGAGCATCTTGGCGTAAGCCGGGTCTATGTCACCAAACTCGCGACGGATGGCGTGATTTCCAAGCGGCCTGATGGCAAATTCGATCAGGACGCCGCTCGGCTCGCCTATCTAAAATGGTTGCGCGATCCTGCGCGACGGTCGGCGCGATCTGAGGCGCAATCGGAATTTGCAAGAGCCAAGACACGATTGATCTTACTGCGAGTTGCTGAGCGCGAAGGCCAGTTGATGTTGACGAGCGAATTTGAGGAGTTCATTGACGAACTCGTCGGCCTCTTTCGCACGGGCCTTGGCGGACTGGCGGCGCGGGTAACGAGAGATTTGCAAGTCAGGCGGGCCATTGACAGCGCTTGCCGTGACATTCTCACCGACATTTCCGTCGCCGCCGCGAAGCGGGTCGAAGAATGTGAGGCCAAAGAGCGTGAGTGATAGCCAGCGGATTGCACACAAATAGATTAAATTCTCCGATCACGCGCCCAGATAGCGCGACATTGTGCTGGGACTAGGGTTAGAAACGGCGGTGAGAAGCTGGCTGGACCAAAGGCTTGGCTAACATGATGCTATATGGAACGCGTTCCCGCCCGCGTAGTAGATACCGTCGGGCTGGATTGTCGGGGACTGGGAAAATAAATGCTGCCCGGCAAGCGGTTGCGGACGATCGCGTCAGAATAGCGGAAACAATAGGAACCAGCGGCAAGCAGCGGTGTAACCATGCGTGGAGCGCAAAATGAATATGGAAACCGATTATGCTGAACTCATTGAGATTGCGGCCAATTGCATCGCGCTCGCGTCTATCACCGGCCGCAAGCTTCCTGCGAAATATGCCACTCTTGTGATTGAAGCCGCTGAGCTGCGCGAACGATGCTGTGCCGAGCCTACAGACGGGTCGCATGATACAGCTGTGCTGGACGATGTTTTTTCGCGTGCGGAAATCTTGCGCAAAGATATTGCCGCTGTCTTGGGAACGTCGTTGGCTGCTCGGTTCGCGCAAATGAATCAGACCAAGCACTGATGAACGTGGCAGGAAGCGACTTCGGTTGTTGGCAGATACATTGCAAAAAAGTCGACAATCGAACGGCGATGGTGCGGGTCTCGCCGCCTTCCTCGCCAAAACACGTTCCTTTTTAGTTGGACTTATTGCGGGATGCTAGACTCCAATCCTGGCATCACACCCGGTCTAACTTCTCGCTTCTAGGAATAGTGGGTGTCGACGAGCTTTGCCCCGCAAACTCGGGAGCGCATTAACGGAGAATAATTTGCTACGCGTTCCCGTCGGACTCAGGAGAGCACATCGGCGGTCGCAAACCAACCCGGCTAGCAATAGATTGCCCAGATGAAGAAGATCGGCTTCCTCTCATTCGGGCATTGGACGCCCTCGTCGCAATCGCAAACCCGCTCGGCCGCGGATACGCTCTTGCAATCCATCGAACTCGCCGTTGCCGCCGAGGAATTGGGCGCCGACGGGGCCTATTTTCGAGTCCATCACTTCGCCCGCCAGCTTGCCTCGCCTTTCCCGCTCCTGGCGGCCGTCGGCGCTAAGACCAGTCGCATCGAGATCGGGACGGCGGTGATCGACATGCGCTATGAGAACCCGTTCTACATGGCCGAGGATGCCGGGGCCGCCGATCTGATCGCCGGCCAGCGGCTGCAGCTAGGCCTCAGCAGAGGGTCGCCCGAGCAGGTGATCGATGGCTGGCGATATTTCGGTTATCAACCGGCCGAGGGCGAGAGCGACGCCGACATGGGGCGGCGTCATGCCGAGGTCTTTTACGACCTGCTGCGCGGTGAGGGCTTCGCCCAACCGAATCCAAGACCGATGTTTCCAAATCCACCCGGGCTGCTGCGCCTGGAACCTCATTCCGATGGCCTGCGCGACCGGATTTGGTGGGGCGCCGGCTCGAACTCCACGGCGATCTGGGCGGCAAAACTCGGGATGAACCTGCAGAGTTCGACACTCAAGAACGACGAGACAGGCGAGGCTTTCCATCTGCAGCAGGCCGCCCAGATCCGGGCCTACCGTGCTGCCTGGAAGGAGGCAGGCCATGCTCGCGAGCCGCGGGTCTCGGTCAGCCGCAGCATCTTCGCGCTGATGGACGATCGCGATCGCGCCTATTTTGGGCGCGGAGGCGAAAATGATGACCAGATCGGATTCATCGACGAGAGGACGAGGGCGATCTTCGGCCGCAGCTATGCCGCCGAGCCGGATGTCCTGATCGACCAGCTCAGGAAAGACGAAGCAATCACCGAGGCCGACACGCTGCTACTGACCGTGCCCAACCAATTGGGTGTGGCCTACAACACCCATGTGATCGAAGCGATTCTGACCCACGTCGCTCCCGCCCTGGGGTGGCGCTAACGAAGCCGCTTGGCATATCTCACTTCGAGGGAGTTTGAATTGAGCGTTGCCTTTACCAAGGAAGACAGTGCCGAAACTGCGTCGGAGACGCTGCTACCTGACCGCCCGGTTTCACCTCATCCTAACCTTGTTACGGAAGCGGGATTAAAGGCTCTGGAATCTCAACTCCACCAGGCTCGCGAGGCGTACGAGGCGGCGCAGAAGATCGAAGACGTAAATGAACGACGACGGCAAGCGGCAACCCCCTTGCGGGATGCGCGCTACTTTGCGGCGAGAGTTCGGACGGCGCAGGTCATCCCCCATCCCACGTCAACGGACACGGTTGCCTTTGGCTGCACGGTGACCTTCAAGCGCGACGATGGACGCGTACAGAAATATCGTCTCGTGGGAGAGGACGAAGCGGATCCCAAGGCCGGTTCAATTTCCTTCGTATCCCCGGTGGCAAGGCTGCTGATGGGCAAAGGTGTTGGGGATGTAGCAGGTACATCCGGTCAAGAGCTTGAGATCATTGCAATCTCGTAGCACGTCCGCATGACGCAGCAGGCGTTTGGAATGGCCGCTTTGCGCCAGGAGCTGCCGCTCGCCCCGGAGATGCTCCCGACATCTCTTGCGAACCGGCGAGCGCCGCGCCGGTCCAAAATGGGTCGTCGGCCTTCGCCCAAGAGCTGTGCAATCGCGGTCTGTATGACATCACTTCGTCGCAGCATCTGTCATTCGAGCAAAAAATTTCCAATTTGTTAACGATGGGCAGCCGCACGTTTGATATGGAATTGGCATCTCTCAATCGCATTGAGGATGAAACCCTGATCATCGAACATGTCTATCCGGAAAATGGTCTCTCCATGGGAATGCCCGGCTCGGTGATGGAGCCTTTCAGCCATACGTTTACGCGGGAGATTTTACGCGCCAATGAACCGATCGGGGTAGAGCATGTGGGTGAAACCGATCTGGCAGGTCTCCCGGCTTACTTGAACTACCACGTCGAATCCATCCTGGGCACCCCGGTTATGGTCGACAAAGAAGTATACGGGGTGTTGATTTTACCAGCCAAAAGCAGCGCCAGCATGGCTTTACCATCGCCGAAAAGAATTTGTGCGCTTGATGGCGCAGTGGATTGGGGGCGAGATCGAGCGTTTCCGCTACACCCATCGCCTGCAGCTGTACAACCAGGAGATTGCCCAGAAGAGCAGGGAACTTTCCGAGGCGCGCGACCAGGCCCTGGAGGCCTCGCGGCTCAAATCTGAGTTCCTGGCCACGATGAGCCATGAGATCCGCACACCTCTCAACGCTGTCATTGGGATGACGGAGCTGCTGTTGGACACGCAGCTCAACGGCCAGCAGGATGAGTTTACGCACATTATCCAGGAATCGGGTAAATCGCTTTTGGGAATTGTCAATGACATTCTGGACTTCTCAAAGATCGAGGCTGGGCGGATTTCGCTTGAAGTGGTTGAGTTTGAGATGCTGCCGGTGGTGGAAGGGGTGGTGGATATGTTCATCCAGGCCGCCCATTCCAAAGGCACCTCGATTTTGAGCTATGTCGCCCCAGAAATTCCGCGCTATTTGATCGGCGATCCGGCTCGTTTTCGACAGATTTTGGTGAACCTGGTTGGCAATGCGGTGAAATTTACCCCCCGTGGAGAAGTGGTTATTCGGGTCGGGTTAATCAAGAAGGAGATAGCAGCAGACTTTGGTAAAGTGAACGACAGCGGGATTGGCCTTTCAGAGGTGGCCCGGCGGCGGCTTTTCCAACCGTTTACCCAGGCGGATGGCAGTACGACCCGCAAATATGGCGGGACCGGGCTTGGCCTGGCGATTTGAAAACGCCTGGTGGAGATGATGGGCGGCGAAATTGGCGTTTTCAGCGAGGAAAATGTCGGTTCCACCTTCTGGTTCAGTGCAGTTCACGGGCAGTCCATCTACGGATGTTGGGCCCCGCCTGATCCCGGGTCCCTGTTCGGCACCTGCGCGCCTGGTCGTTGATTTCGATCCTACCCAGCGGCGTTTCATGGCATCTTATCTGAAATCCTGGCATATGCGCGCCGATTCTGCGCGAGCGGCAATCGAGGCCTTTGAAATGCTTGACCGTTCTGTCAGGAAGAGCCCTACCACTTATTAATCTGGGGGATGGATGAGGCCGGGCAAATTGGGTCGAGCTGCGCAGTATCTGGACGACAAACCGGGCTTGCGGATGTTCGCACGATTTTCCTGTCTTCTTTGGAAAAACGAAGCAACCTGGAAGACTTCATCCAGTCGGATCGATCGGCTGGCTTTACCGTCCGGTCAAACAATCCAGCCTGTTTGATGCGATTGTCGATCTTTTTGCCAGTGCGGATGACTCAAAACGCAGGTGCCGGACCCATGGGATCACCAAACGGGGAGAAAGACGGATGGGCGCATGTCCTGCTGGCAGAGGATAATCCGGCCAACCAGCGCCTGGCGATGGCGCAGCTGGAACGGTTGGGGTACCGCGTCGAACTGGTAGGGAATGGACGCGCGCGCTGGAAGTTATTCGCTCCATCCAGAGCGCTACAGCCTGATTCTGATGGACTGCCAGATGCCGGTGATGGATGGGTTTGAGGCGGTGGAGAAGATCCGCATCCTGGAGCGCTGGACGGCATATTCCGATTGTGGCGATGACCGCCAATGCCTTGCAGGGGGATCGTGAGGCCTGCCTGTCCGCCGGGATGGACGATTATATCAGCAAACCGGTTACCATCGACAACTTAGGCGCAAGATCCTGACTTACCAGGAGCCGGTCGAAGTCGTTGACCAGGCCCCAGTCGGGCAGGGTAGATACCCGTGATCCGTTGGATCGGAATGTTTTATACGGCCTTCGCGAGCTGCAGGCCGAAGGCGAGCCGGATTTCCTGACCGAGTTGATCGATTTATTCCTGGAAGATTTCGCCGTACTGATGGGGGAGATGCGCAAGGCGGTAGCAGATGGCGATACGGTGGCGATTCGTCAGGCTGCCCACACCTTGAAGGGCAGCAGCGGGAGTCTGGGTGCAATGAAGTTATCCAAGATGTGCGTCGAAGCGGAGTTGATGGGCCGTTCTGGCCATCTGGAGGGCATGCGTGAACTGCTCCCGCAGATCGAGGAGGAATACGGGGTGGCGCGCGAATTTCTTTTACGCGAACGGGTCACAGAAGCTTGACCTGCGGATAAGGCGGTGGTAGAATACGAGCCGCGCCCCCATCGTCTAGAGGCCCAGGACGCGGCCCTTTCAAGGCCAAAACGAGGATTCGAATCCCTCTGGGGGCACTCTAAAGCTGACAGGCTGAAGCGCGCCTCCGGGTGCGCCAAAGCGGTGTCAGCTTTTTGTGTTTTGGTGGATCGCATCCCACCGGACGGCAGGGTCAACGAGTAAACGAGGAATAGATCGATATGGCATTTATCAGCTTGCAGGAGGTCAGCCTGGGTTTTGGCGGGCCGCTCCTGCTGGAGAAGGTCGATTTACAGATCGAACGGGGCGAGATGGTCGGGCTGTTGGGGCGCAACGGGATGGGAAAATCCACCCTGTTGAAGCTGGTCAACGGCGACCTGGAGCCGGACAGCGGCAGCCTGTCCAGGCAGCAGAACCTGCGCTCGGCCTATCTGCCCCAGGAAGTGCCGGAGGGACTGCACGGCTCGGTCTATGAGATCGTCGCTTCGGGGCTGGAAAACGCCGGCGCAGCCGGTGAAGATCACTGGCAGCAGCAGCTGCAGGTCGACCAGGTGATCTCGCGCATGCAGCTCGATCCCCAGGCGCGCTTCGAGGTGCTTTCGGCGGGGATGAAGCGGCGCGTGCTGCTGGGGCGCGGGCTGGTGCGCAGCCCCGACCTGCTCCTGCTGGACGAGCCCACCAACCACCTGGATATCGAGGCGATCAGCTGGCTGGAGGATTTCCTGGCGCGCTGGGGCGGGACGCTGCTGTTTGTCACCCACGACCGGGTCTTCCTGCAAAAGCTGGCCACGCGGATCGTCGAGCTGGACCGCGGGCACCTCTTTGATTGGAACTGCAGCTACGCCACCTTCTTGCAGCGCAAAGAGGGCATGCTGAGCGCCGAGCAGGAACAGAACGCGCTCTTCGATAAGAAGCTGGCCCAGGAAGAGCAGTGGATCCGCAAAGGGATCGAAGCCCGGCGGACGCGCAACGAGGGCCGGGTGCGCGCGCTCAAACGCCTGCGCGAAATCCGCCAGGAGCGGCGCGAGCAGCCCGGCAAGGTGCGCATGCAGATCCAGGAGGAACGCCGCTCGGGACACCTGGTGATCGAGGCCGAGAAGATCCGTTATGCCTTCGGCGAGCGCGAGATCATCCGCGATTTTTCGATCACCATCCGGCGCGGCGACAAGGTTGGGATCATCGGGCCGAACGGCTCGGGCAAGACCACCCTGCTGCGGGTGCTGATGGGCGAACTGGCCCCGCTGGAGGGCGAGGTGCGCCATGGCACCAACCTGGAGGTGGCTTATTTCGACCAGCTGCGCTCGCAGCTGGATGAAAACCTCTCGGTGCTGGATAACGTCGGGCAGGGGCGGGATACGATCACGATCAACGGCAAACCGCGCAACCTGGTCGGCTACCTGGAAGATTTTCTCTTTACCTCCGACCGGGTCAAGGCCCCGATTACCGCTTTA
>CAWDGT010000004.1:0-586089 GCA_963801875.1 uncultured Alphaproteobacteria bacterium
ATTGCTTCCCCCTTCGCCGGCAAAACGATGCGCCGAGCTTCACCCCGCCGCCTGGAACGAGTCCGCCCGCGCCAGCGCCCAGGCATCGCGAAAGCGCGAATCGCTGGTGCCGTCGATCAGTTCGCCCGGTCGAAGCGACGGATAGAGTTGCGCGAATGTGCGCACCTCGGTCGTGGACGTCCGCTGCGAGAAATGAATAGGCCTGATCTGCTGCGGATGTTCGAGCCCGGCGGCGGCGAGAAGCTCGGCCAGCGCATGCAGGGTGGCGTGATGATAGTTGTAGACCCGTTCGATCTTGTGCGGCACCACCAGCGCGCGATTGCGCGAAGGATCCTGCGTGGTCACCCCGGTCGGGCAGCGGTCGGTGTGGCAACTCAGCGACTGGATGCAGCCCAGCGAAAACATGAAGCCGCGGGCCGAATTGCACCAGTCGGCGCCGATCGCCATGGCACGCGCCATGTCGAAGGCGGTGGCGATCTTTCCGGCGGCGCCGATGCGGATGCGGCCGCGCGCATTGATGCCGACAAGCGCATTATGAACGAAATTGACGCCCTCGCGCATCGGCATGCCCAAATGGTCCATGAATTCCAGGGGTGCTGCGCCGGTGCCGCCTTCCTTGCCGTCGACCACGATGAAATCCGGATAGATTCCGGTCTGCAGCATCGCCTTGCAGATCGCCAGAAATTCCCAGCGATGGCCGATGCAAAGCTTGAATCCGGCGGGCTTGCCGCCGGACAGCCGCCGCATCTCGGCGATGAACGCCATCATTTCCAGCGGCGTCGAAAACGCCCGGTGGCTCGCCGGCGAGATGCAGTCCTCGCCCATGGCGACGCCCCTGATCCTGGAAATCTCCTCGGACACCTTGGCTGCCGGCAGCACCCCGCCATGGCCGGGCTTGGCGCCCTGGCTGATCTTGAGCTCGACCATCTTGATCTGATCGTCGGAGGCGACGCGGGCGAATTCTTCCGGATTGAACGAGCCGTCGCGGTTGCGACAACCGAAATATCCTGAACCGATTTCCCAGATAATGTCGCCGCCGTTCTCGCGGTGATAGGGACTGACGCCGCCCTCGCCGGTGTCATGGGCGAAGCCGCCCTTCTTGGCGCCGGCGTTCAGCGCGCGTACCGCGTTGGGACTGAGCGCGCCGAAACTCATCGCCGAGATATTGAAGACCGACGCCGAATACGGCTTGGTGCAATCCGGGCCGCCGATGACGACGCGAAATTGCTCGCCGGCACGCGGCTTCGGCGCCACCGAATGGTGCATCCACTCATAGCCATCGCGGTAGACATCCTCCTGGGTGCCGAACGGCCGCTTGTCGAGCACCATCTTCGCACGCTGGTAGATGACCGCGCGGGTGTCGCGGGAAAACGGCATGCCGTCCTTCTCGCTTTCGAAGAAGTATTGCCGCATCTCCGGCCGGATCTCTTCCAGCAGGAAGCGCAGATGCGCGGAGATCGGATAATTCCGCAATACCGCGTGATTTGGCTGAAGCAGATCGCGAATGCCGAGAGCGGTCAGGCCCCCGAAAATGAGCGTCGGAATCAGGACCACGTCGAATACCCTGTGGTCCGCAAGCCCGATGCCGAGAAGCAAGGCCGTGACGACGGCGCAGATCGTCAGAACGATGTAGCGCGGCGAGAACGGAAGCATTAGCGTTTGCATGGGGCCCCTCAGGCAGATTCTGCAGTATTATTCTTTTATTGTTACGTCGCAGCCCAATCCAGCCGGCAAAACATGCTGTACACGATATCGGGCGGGTTGCCTCAAGGCTACCGAATCCCCCGGTGGATAATCCGTCCTGCGATGTCGCGCATCATCTGCTTTTTGCAGTGCACCGCAGCTCGATCCGCACTTCAGCCGCTCAGTGACTGTGCGGGCGCATCTCCTCGGGAATTCCGCTCTGCTCCAGGCCATTTTTCGCCAGCCATGCGTCGGTGCTGGCGATGGCACGCTCTATATGATCCGAGGTTCGCGTGAAGTCGTAGGGCGATCCCACCAGCGGACACAGCGGCGGCACCACGCAAGTATTCGATGCCGGGAGCGAGATCTTCCAGTTCGCCCACCAATTGGCGCGCGATCAGGAGCGTCAGCGCATGCAACGCATTTGCGACTGCGCCGACCGGAGGCTTGTTCGTTGCGCAGGCGTAGCCCGTCGGCAAAATGATCAGGCGCCGCGCGCCCTTGGCGACCGCAACCCTGATCGGCGTGTTAGAGGAGATCGCGCCGTCGGCCAGATACAGCTCCTTGTAGCGGATCGGCGCGAATGCGCCGGGGATCGCGGTCGAGGCGATGATCGCCTGGGCGGCCGAGCCTTCCGACAACACGATACTGTCGCCCGAAACGATATCGGTGGTGACGATATGAACGGGCACCTTGGCATCCTGCAGGTCGCGATAGGGCAGATGATCGTCGATCAGTTTCTGAATTCCGTCGTGCGGAATCAGGAAATCGCGGCGCCAGAGAAATCCCAATAGCGTCCGCCAGGTGACCGGGAAAACATCGTGCCGCTGCAATCCGCGCCAGATGGTCTCCAGTTGCAGAACGCCCTTCAGCGTGGGATCGCCGGCATAATAGGCGCCGTTGAGGGCGCCGACGCTGGAGCCGACCACCATATCGGCGGAAATTCCATGGGCGGCGAGCGAATGCATCATGCCCACCTGAATCGCGCCAAAGCTGCCCCCGCCCGCGAATACAAAGGCCGTCCTGGCGGGACCGGCATGGTTGGATACGGACAACGTCTTTCTTCGCCCCCGCATTCGGCGCGCCGGCGAATGCGGCGCGACTTCGGGCTGTCGTTATAGCAGCCGCCAAGCCGATCGCATCATCAACATTGGTTGTGGGATTCGTCATCCGGGGAGTGTCGATGACGCAAACCCGGAAATCTCCTCATCGTCGTCCCAGCTCAAGGCCGGGACGACGACTTAGATCAGCGCTCCACGAACGCCTTCTCGATCACAAAATGACCGCGCTCGCTGTTGCTGCCTTCGGCGAAACCGCGTGCCTCGAACATCTCGCGCAGTTCTTCGAGCATGCCTGGGCTGCCGCACATCATGATGCGGTCGGTATCGATATCGAGCGGCGGCTGGCCGATATCGTCGAACAACTGCCCGGAGGCGATCAGGTCGGTGATGCGGCCGCGGTTTCGGAACGGCTCGCGGGTGACGGTCGGATAATACACGAGCTTGCCGGTCAGGAGCGGCCCGAACAAATCGTCGTCCTGCAACTTCGCCACCAGCTCCTCGCCATAGGCCAGTTCGGAGACCTGCCGGCACCCGTGCACGAGAACGATGGTTTCAAACCGCTCATACACTTCGGGATCCTTGATCAGGCTGGCGAACGGCGCCAGGCCCGTTCCGGTCGACAGCAGCAGCAGGCGCTTTCCCGGGATCAGATTGTCGGCATATCAGCGTGCCGGTCGCCTTGCGCCCGACCAGGATGGTATCGCCTTCCCTGATCTGCTGAAGCCGCGAGGTCAGCGGCCCGTCGGCGACCTTGATGCTGAAGAATTCCAGCGATTCCTCATGATTGGCGCTCGCCATGCTGTAGGCGCGCATCAGCGGACGGCCATCGACCTCAAGCCCGATCATGGCGAACTGCCCGTTGAGAAATCGAAAGCCGGAATTGCGGGTGGCGGTGAAGCTGAAAAGCGTGTCGGTCCAGTGCCGGACAGAAAGAACTTTCTCGCGATGGAATGCGCTCATGTGTTTTGATTTTTCCGATTGGCCTGCAGTAGAACGAACGAGTTGTCTGGCCCCGAAGGAGGCTAAAGACCCCTGCAACGATTGAGGATTTGCGTTTCACCTACGCCAATATCGGAGATAGTCAACCGGCGTTGATGCGCAATTGAGGGCTCGAAATAGCGGTCGATTTATTTTGCGAATTGGTTTGCCGCGCGCCCCGCTCGCAAGGCCCCGGCACGCAATTAACTTGCCGAAATGAGGCGCGATCCGGCAGTTAATTGCCGCGCGCGATCGAAAAATTCGTTAGAGATAAGGGACCAGACAGGAATGCCAGACCGCCGGATATTGCATGCGAGACTTGTGGGAATTTCGAGCGGGAAAGCCGGGCTTCTATCCGGACCAGTCGGTCTATGCGGAATATGCCTGTTCGGAATTCGGCCTGATGTTTCACGACCTCGACGGCGGAACCGGACTTGTCTTCAGCGTCGCTTCGCCAACCAAAAGCATTTGTTTCGGCGCCGGGCGATGTTCATCCTATCCGCAAAACAACGCCACCGCCTCGACGCTGGCCTCGGACAAATATTTCACCAGCCGGATTCTTGAGCGCGCCGGCGCGGCCACGCTGGGCGGCCAATATTTCTTCCTGCATGACCGGCATCGTGCCCATCGCCCCGCGGGGCATGAGCGCGAAGACGCGCTCGAATATTTGAGAACACTGGGCGGAACGGCCTTCGTCAAACCCCTGCTCGGTTCGCGCGGCGATTTCGCGCAACCCGTTCACGGCGAAGGCTCCGCTGCTGCGATATATCGCCGAGGTTTCGCAATACCACGACTCGATCCTGATCCAGCCTGTCGTTTCCGGGATCGAATACCGGATTTTCCTTCTCGACGACGAGATCGTCTACTGCGCGCAGGAAATATCCGCCCTTCGTGTCGGGCGACGGCAGCAGATCGATCCGCGATCTCCTGATCGCGCACAACGACGGCCTTGCGATCCCGCGGGCTTTCGCCGGTTTCCCTCACTGAGGATCGTGACGCTTCGCTCGACGCCGTGCTGCCGAGCGGCGTGCGCTGGGACATTCCCGGGCGGATGAATCTGAGTGCGGGGGGAACGATGGTGCTCGAAGCCCCTCATTCCCCCGCCGTATTCACCGTCGCGAGGAAGGCCGTTCACGCCCTCGGGCTACGCCTCGCCGCCGTGGACATTTTCACGGACATCGAAGGCGAGCCGGAACCGATACGGATTATCGAGGTGAACGCCAATCCATCGATTCGGCTGCTGGAGCAATCAAATCGAGCCGATCTGATCCTGAAGATCTGGCATCACACATTTTCGGCGATGGGATTGTTAGGTGTTTGATCTTCCGAAATACGGCGACGGCGTGTGCCTCGCGCGAATGGCCGAGCTGCTCGACGCGCTTGCGGTAGATCGGGCCAGACTGCAGCGCATTTCGGTTGCTGTGACCGGTTCCAACGGCAAGGGCTCTACGGCGGCGTTCTGCGCCGGCATCGCCCGCGCCTACGGCCTGCGAACCGGCCTGTTCACCTCGCCGCATTTGTATCGCGTCAACGAGCGGTTTCAGGTCGATGGCGTCCCTGCCGGCGATGACGAACTGGCGCCGCTGGTGGCGCGGATCGAAAGCCGACCATCGGCGAAATCGCGCAGCGGCGGGCTGAGAAATTCGGCGCGTTCGAGGCGATGTTCGCGTTGGCCTGCCTGCATTTCCAGGAACAGCAATTGCGAATTCGCCGTGTTCGAGGCCGGCATCGGCGGCCGCTACGATCCCGTGCGTCTGGCCGGCGCGCTCGCCGTTGGCGTGGCCTCGGTCGATTACGAGCATGTCGAACTGCTCGGCAATTCCCTGGAATTGATTGCGTCCGACAAGAGCGACGCCTGTGCAACAGGTGGCACCATCGTCTACGGCGAGAATTGCCGACGCCTGCGGCCGCATCTCCTCGAGTATCATCGCTATCGCGGAATCACTTCGATATTCATCCGCGACCAGATCGCGATCACCGGCGAATCCGCCGCCGCCTCGCGGCAGCGCCTTGATTTCCGGTTCGGGGCTTACGAATTCCGTTCACTCGAAATGCGCTTGCTCGGCGCGTTTCAGTTCAACAATGCCGCCATCGCCGTCACCCTGTTCCTGCTCTGGCTGCACCGCACGCGGCCCGGAACGGCTGCTGCCGCGATCAGAAGCCGCGGTGCGGTCAGGCCTGCGCGACACCCGCTGGCCCGGCCGCCTTGAGGTGATCCGGCAAGATCCACTTACTGTGATCGATGTCGGCCACACCCCCGACGCCATCCGGCAGTCGCTCGCCAGCCTCAAGGCGATTTATGGCGCGGGAGGGATGGCTTCTCGTCGCCGGCGTCTCGCTCGACAAGAACGCCGGCGAGATCGTCGGCGCGCTGGCGCCGTCCTTTGACACCATCGTCTGCACGGCGGCGCACCACAAGGGCACTGAGGCGGAAAGCATCGCCGCGGCGGCGCGCAAGGCCAATCCGCAGGCAAGTGTTGAGATCGCCGCCACGATCGAGGACGCCGTCGGCGTCAGCCAAAGGCTCGCCGCGTCGCGGGATCGAAAGATATACGTCGCCGGCGGATTGTTCCTGGCGATCGAATACGCGGTTGTCGCCGGCGGGGGCCGCGCGCAGGATCTGCATTTTTTCTGACCGCAGCGTCCGCTGTATAATCAGGCTTCAAACATCGGTAGGTTTGCGGCAATGTTCCCGTTGTGAAACGCACGCCCGCACATTAGCGTCGCGCGTAGCGCACAAGGTGTGGAGCCGACGCCGCGTACGCGGTCATCTGCATCAAAAGCCATCTGGAGAGGAAATGCGATGAACGACACCGTCAATCGCCAGGTTTTGCTGGTGGAGAAGCCGAGCGGGAAACTCGGACCTGAGCATTTCAAAATGTCCAAAGCCGCCATCCCGGAGCCGAAAGACGGCGAGGCCTTGCTGCGGGTGCGCTATATTTCGCTCGATGCCGCCAACCGTGCCTGGATGCACGGTGCGACCTATCGCGCGGCGGTCGAGCCCAACACCGTGATGGCCGGCGGTGGCATCGCCGAAGTCGTGTCGTCAAAAGCGCCAGGACTTGCGCCGGGCGACATCGTGTTCGGTGATACCGGCTGGCAGGATTACGCGGTTGTCCCGGCGAAGCATCTCACCAAAATGCCGAAGGTCGAGCCGATGACGCATCTGCTCAGCGTGTACGGCATCGCCGGCCTCACCGCCTATTTCGGCCTGCTCGACATCGGCGAGCCGAAGGCCGGCGAGACCGTCGTGGTCTCGGCCGCCGCCGGTTCGGTCGGATCGATCGTCGGCCAGATCGCCAAGATCAAGGGATGCCGCGTCGTCGGCATTGCCGGCGGCAAGGACAAGTGCAACTGGCTGACGTCCGAACTCGGCTTCGACGCCGCGGTCGATTACAAGGACGGTGCGCTTTTCAAGGCGTTGCGGGCGGCGGCGCCCAAAGGCATCGACGTCTACTTCGACAATGTCGGCGGTGACATCCTGGAAGCCTGTCTTGCGCAAATGAACAATCGCGGCCGCATCGCCTGCTGCGGCGCGATCTCGCAATATGACGGCGCGCCGTCGGCACATGGGCCTCGCGGCGTGCCCGGCCTGATCGTGGTGAAACGCCTGATCATGCAGGGCTTCATCGTGATGGACTTCATGGATCAGCGCGCTGAGGCCCTTTCCGATCTGCAGTCGTGGGTCTCTTCCGGGAAGCTCAGGGTTCAGGAGGACGTCATCAACGGCCTGGAAAATACGCCGAAGGCGCTGATCGGATTATTAGCCGGCGAGAATCGCGGCAAGCGGATGATCAGGGTGTAATTCTCCGGGCCCGACTCGACGTGCCGCTGGACTCACGGTTTCTTAGGGACCATCATCCACTCGGACCTTTGGGAGCCGCCATGGATGTCGGGGCTTGGTTACGTGGCCTTGGGCTCGGACAGTACGAAGGTGCGTTTCGCGACAGCGAAATTGACGCTGACATTCTGCCTGAGCTGACCGAGACCGATCTTGAAAAGATTGGCCTGCCCTTAGGACCAAGAAAGCGAATCCTGAAGGCGATTCAGAATCTGGACGATGCCGACATGACGTCGGAAGACGTGAGTCCTGCACGCCCCGCCCCAGCCAGGGATACGGGCGAGCGTCGTCAATTGACCGTTATGTTCTGCGATCTCGTCGGCTCTACGGCGATCTCTGCTCGGCTCGATCCCGAAGATCTGAGCAGTGTCCTCGGCGCGTTTCAAAAGGCCTGTGTCAGCGCCGTCAGTGCATTCGGCGGTTCGATTGCCAAGTATATGGGCGATGGAGCGCTGGTCTATTTCGGCTATCCGGAAGCGCACGAGGATGACGCAGAGCGGGCAGTCCGCGCCGGGCTTGCGCTACTTGACGCGGTGGCGGCGATGCGGCTGCCGGTGGCAGTGCGTCTTCAGGTTAGGATCGGCATCGCCACAGGTTTGGTGGTAGTCGGCGAGTTGATCGGCGAGGGAGCGGCGCAGGAACGCGTCGCCGTCGGCGATACATTGAACCTGGCCGCAAGGATCCAGGCCGCGACGTCTCCCGACACCATGGCGGTCGGGGACTTAACCCACAATCTTGCCGGCGCTGCGTTCGACTACGAGGACCTCGGGCCGCACGAATTCAAGGGAATTTCCGGTCCGACGAGGCTGTGGCGCGTCACCGGTGAAAGCGGGACTCAAGGACGCTTCGATAGCAGGACCGCGAAGGGCCTGACCCCTTTGGTCGGTCGCGCCGAAGAGATCAGCCTGCTGCAGCGCCGCTGGGACTACGCGAAGGATGGCGAGGGCCAGCTCATTCTCCTGTCCGCACCTGCAGGCTTCGGCAAGTCGCGCATGACGGAAGCATTCCGGGGACATCTCGGCGATCCCTCAATTACATACCTGAAATATCTTGGATCTCCCTTTCATGTGAACAGCCCCTTTTATCCCTTTATCAAGCAGCTCGAATGGGCACCGGGCATCGTCCGAACAGATACCGGAGCCCGAAAGCTCGACAAACTGGAAGGCATTTTGCAGGGCTCCGCGGAAATAAGAAACGACGCTGCCCCGCTCTTGGCAACTCTGTTGTCGATCCCATTCGGAGAGCGCTATCCGCCCCTGCAGATTAACGAGCTAGTCCAGAAGCAAAGGACCATGGAGATATTGGAGGAGCAATTGGTCCTGCTTTCGAACCGGGGTCCAGTGCTTTTTGTTTTCGAGGATGCGCACTGGATCGATCCAACCTCGCTCGAGCTGATGAACAGGGTCATTCGTAGGGTGGCCGATCTCCCGGTGATGATTATTGTTACCTATCGGCCAGAGTTCGCACCGCCCTGGCTGGATCTCGGTCACGCGACGGTGCTGAAGCTGAACCTCTTGGGACGAAGCCAGGTGGTCGACCTCATTCACAAGGCGGCTGGCGGCAAGACGTTGCCCGGGGCGATTGCCGAGCAGATCGCCGCCAAGTCGCAGGGTGTCCCGCTATATATCGAGGAGATCACGCGATCGATTTTGGAATCCGGCGATCTGGAAGATCTCGGCGACCGTTACGTTTTGCGACAATCAATTCGAGAGTTCACCATTCCGTCTACGTTGCAGAACTCTCTGATCGCGCGTCTGGATCGCCTCGGGTCGGCCAAAGATGTGGTGCTCACGGCATCGATCATCGGCAGGGAATTTTCCTACGAGCTGATTGAAGCGGTATCGCCGGTATCTCAGACGACGCTGCTGGCGGATCTCGGACGGTTGGTCCAATCCGATCTGCTGGGGCAGCGCGGCGTACCACCACAGTCGCGCTACATCTTCAAGCATGCGCTAATTCGTGACGCGGCTTATCAGTCGGTCTTGAAGGCGAAGAAGCGCGAGCTGCACCAACGTATCGCCGAAGTGCTCACAACCCGGTTCCCCGAAGTTGTCGAAACCGAGCCCGAACTGTTGGCGCGCCACTATACGGAAGCGAACGTAGTCGACCGTGCGCTCGCGTACTGGCGTCAGGCTGCCGAACGGGCAATGGCGAGAATGGCCCATGCCGAGGCGCTCGGCCACGTCGACGAGGCCAAGAAGCTCGTTGCAACGTTGCCCGCCCGCAACGAGCAGGATGAGTGGGAACTCGCTCTTCTGGTGATTGAGGGGCCCCTGCAGATGACTCTGCACGGTTGGGAAAGTCCGCAGGCGAATCGGGTTTATGAGGCGGCGCGCGTCGTCGCGGAAAGACTGAAGCGTCCGGCGGAACTATTCCCGGCTCTCTGGGGCCTGTGGTTAGGGGCGCACAGCAGCGGCCAGCACGCTCGGGCCCACGAACTTTACCGGGAAATCTTCGACCTCCTCAAGCAGGCCAGCGATCCTGAACACGTGGTTCAGGCCAACCATGCGGGCTGCACTCAGATGATGGCGGAAGGCCTGCCGCATGAGGCGCTCGGCCATATCGAGCAGTTGCTGAACAACTACCGGTTCGACCTCCATCATAACCTCGCGCTGATGTATGGCGCCCATGACCCCGGATGCTGCGCGCTCAGCAACCGCGCTTTTATTCTGACGATGCTGGGGCATCTCGATCAGGCGGAGGCGGAAAGCGCAAAAGCCCTGGAGTTGAGCGAGCGCGTTGGACACAAGCCCAGCGTCGCCCATACTTGTCAGTTCCGCGCCGAGTACGACATCATCCTGAACCGGCCGGAAAAAGCCGAGCCGTATCTGGACACATGTATTTCGCTCTCCGAGAAATACTCGTTGGCTGCCTACCACAATGCGGCCGATCTGATGCAGGGTTTTGTCCGTGTGGTACGAGGTGATGTCGAGGCCGGTGTCCGGCAGGCGGAGGCGGCCCTGGAAACCCTGAAGTCCGTTCCGTCGCGCCGATTCCACTTGCCCATACGAATGTCAATCGTCGGGCGAGCCAAAGCGGCAGCCGGCGATATCGAGGGAGCGCTCGCCATTTTCGAGTCCGCGCTCGACGCGACTTCGAGCACGGGCGAAATCTGGTACGAACCTGAAACGCTTCGTCTGAAAGCCGAGATGCTGCTCGCCTTGCCCGAGGCGCGGACCAGCGAAGCAGAACTGTGCCTGGCGGCGGCGATCTCCAGCGCACAGAAGCAGGACGCAAAGTTCTGGGAACTCAGAGCCGCAACGGTGCTCGCCGGACTTCGGGCGCGACAGGGGCGACGCGCGGAGGCCCGCGATCTGCTCGCGCCGGTTTTTGGCTGGTTTACCGAGGGGTTGGACGCCGCCGACATAAAGGCTGCGGCTGCACTGCTCGCGGAGCTGGCGACAGGATGACGAACCAGTAATGCGGTACAAAGCGAACGCCGGCCAGGCGCTGCTCTTGGAGTTTATCGGCACACGCAGTAAAGGACGGATTTGAAATTGCGGATTCTCCGTACGCGGGACCATCGGGGGAAAGACCGTGCGTATTGCGGTGATCGGCGGAGGCCCCGGAGGCCTCTATTTCAGCTATCTCTGGAAAAAACGCCACCCGCAGGCCAACGTCGATCTGTTCGAGCAGAATCCGGCCGGCGCCACCTGGGGCTTTGGCGTGGTGTTCTCCGAACAGGCGCTTGAATTTCTGCGCGCCGACGACCCCGACACGGTCGAGGCCCTCGCGCCCCGGATGGAAAGCTGGAGCAACATCACGCTCAACCTGCGCGGCGAAAGCGTCGAGATCGACGGCGTCGGCTTCTCCTCGATCGGCCGGCTCGATCTGCTGAGGATTCTGCAAGAGCGCGCAGCCTCGGTTGGCGTCGCGCTGCGATACGACGCGCCGGTCTCCTCCGTGGACCAGTTGTTCGGTTACGACCTGATCGTGGGGGCCGATGGCCTGAATTCGCTGGTGCGCCGCAGTTTTGAGACCGATTTCGGCACCTCGCTATCTTATTCGGCGAATAAATTCGCCTGGTACGGCACCACAAAGCGGTTCGAGACGCTGTCGCAGACCTTCGTGAAAACCGAACTCGGCGCCTTCAACGCGCATCACTATCGATATTCGCCTGCCATGAGCACGTTCCTGGTCGAATGCGACCCCGCGACGTGGCAGCGTTACGGCTTTGCCGACAAGACGATCGAGCAATCGCAGGCCATCTGCGAGCAGATATTCGCTGCCACGCTCGACGGCCATCCGCTGCTGTCGAATAAATCGGTGTGGCGCGATTTCCCGTGGATTTGGAATCAGCACTGGTCGTTCAGAAATATGGTGCTGATCGGAGACGCGCTGCACTCGGCGCATTTCTCGATCGGCTCGGGGACGCGGCTTGCGATCGAGGACGCGATCGCGCTTGCCAGGGCGCTGGAGACGGAGAGCGATATTGCCGCGGGCCTCGATCGCTACCAGACCGCGCGCAAGCCGGTCGTGAAAAAGCTGGTGACGGCGGCGCGCACCAGCGCCGACTGGTACGAGAAATTTCCCGAGCATATGAGGCTTGGCCTGATGGATTTTGCCTATAGCTACATCACCCGTTCGGGCCGGATCGACGACGCGCGACTGCGCGCCATGTCGCCGGCCTTCATGGCGCGCTACCAGGCCTCACTGCCGCCGCGCCAAGGCGGGGCCCCGCGATGAGGTCGCCCAGGCCGGATGCTGCGCATCTGATCCCCGACGGGGTGCGGCGACGCAGTATTTGGACTTACCCCGCCAATCCCGTCCCGCCATAGAGCCAGGCGAGATCGCGGTAGTAATCTTCAGAACTCTTCGCGCGCATGATGGCGTTGCGGATGCGGGCGTGTTCGCCCGCGGGATGATAGATGTGCTCGCCGATGGCGCGGGACAACAGCTGCACCTTCGCGGTGCGCGGAAAGCGCTGCGCGCGATAACGCTCAAGCGCGGCGACGTAGTCATACGGATAGGCCCCCAGCATATGCGACAGGCACACCGCGTCCTCCATCGCCTGGCAGGCGCCTTGCGCGAAATATTGCAGCATCGGGTGCGCGGCATCGCCGAGCAGCGCGACGCGGCCATCGACCCAGCGCTCGGTCGGATCGCGGTCGCACAATACCCAGAGTTTCCAGTTCTTGCCGTGGCGGATGATGTCTTGCGCGCGCTCATGCACGTGGCGAAAGCCCCGCAGGACCTCGGCTTCGGATACCGGCTTGCCCGCGACCGGCTCCGGCGCGTCGTTGTGACAGGTGACGACCAGGTTGAACACTTTCCAGTCCGACAGCGGATAGTGCACGATGTGGCATTTCGGGCCCGCCCACAGCGTCGCCGCATTCCAGCGCAGATCCTCCGGCATCTCACGGAGCGGAATCACCGAACGATAGGTGGTGTGACCGGAGACCCGTGGCGGCCCGTCGGCGGCAACCTGTTTTCGGATGTTCGACCAAAGCCCATCGGCGCCGATCAAAAGCCGCCCGGTCACGCGCTCGCCGGAGGCAAGCCGCGCCGTCACCGACGAGCCGTCCTGGTCATAATCAATCACCTCGCTGCTCACGCGCAGCTCGATCAGGTGGTGGGCCTGGCAAGCCCGGAGGAACACGCCGTGCAGATCGCCGCGATGCACCACGGCATAGGGATTGCCGAACCGCGAGCGGAAGGCATCGCGCAGATCGACATGGGTGATCTCTTCGGCTGAGAGCGCATCCATCAGCCGCAGCTGATCGATATAGACCGCCATGCCGCGTGCGGCTTCCCCGACGCCGAGATAGTCGAAGGCGTGGAAGGCGTTGGGCCCGAGCTGAATGCCGGCGCCGATCTCGCCAAGCGCCGAGGCCTTTTCCAGCAGGATCGAGGCAATGCCCTTTTGCGCGAGACCAAGCGCGGCGGCGAGGCCGCCGATGCCCCCGCCCGCGATCAGGACAACTGATGCGTCCGCTGAACCCATCAGCCCGATTTCCCGAGATGTTCGAGCGCGTCTTCGGCGCGCAGCGGCACCCGCGACGCCTCATTGTTGAGATCGACCAGCTGCGTCAACAGCGCCAGCAGCGTCTTGCGGTCGGCGGGCTTCAGCGGCTGCAGCATTCGCGCCTGCGCGCGATCGACCGAGGGCATGATATCGCGCAACAGCGCCGCGCCTGACCTGGTCAGGTAAAGCAGCTTTACCCGCTTGTCTTCGGCTGCGGGCTTGCGCTCGATATATTCCTTGCTCTCCAGCCGCTCGATCACATTGCCCAGCGTCGAGCGGTCGAAAGCGATCACGGCGGAGAGCCGCGTCGCATCGATGGCGGGGTGGGTATGGATCGCGACCAGGGCGGCAAACTGCACCGGCGTCAGGTCGCAGGCCCTGCACTCCTCCATGAAGATCGCGACCGCGATCTGCTGCATCCGGCGAAACAGATAGCCGGGCTTGCTGTAGACCGCATCCATGGTCACGGGCGGGGACTTATTCCGCATCGGGCTGGCACTCCGGCGCGGCGTCCGCGAACGCCGCAAGGTTTTTCGCAGCCGTCTCGGCCCCTAGCAGGCGCGGAAAGGCGGCGACATCGACCCCGAACCGCCGCGCATTGGCAAGCTGCGGCACCAGGCAGAGGTCGGCGATGGTCGGGGCTTCGCCGAAGCAGAACGGACCGGGCTCGTTTCCGATCAGGGCTTCGCAGGCCGAAAGGCCCTCGCGGTTGGCCCAGGCCGCCCACTCCGTCACCTTTTCCTCGAGGATGCCGAGCTGCCGCAACCGCGCCAGCACTTTCAGATTCTGCACCGGGTGGGTGTCGCAGGCCAGCACTTGCGCAAAGGCGCGGATACGGGCGCGGCGCAGCGGATCCTTCGGAAGCAGCGGCGGCTGGGGGTGGGTTTCCTCCAGCCATTCAATGATGGCGAGCGACTGGGTGATGACCGCGTCCTGGTCCTGCAGCGTCGGAACCAGTCCTTGCGGGTTGATCGCGAGATAAGCGGGGTCGCGCTGCTCGCCCTTGCGCAGATGGTGCGACAGGTGGTCAGCGCTCAAGCCCTTCAGGTTCAACGCGATTCTGACCCGGTAGGACGCGCTGCTGCGGAAATAGCCGTGCAGCTTCATGTGGGGCCTCCCTCGAATTTTCTGGCCGGCTTTTGGCTTGTCCGTTATTGACGCTAGCCATATTGTAAGTATGCTGTCAATCTAGCGAAGCAACAAGAACGACGGGAGGCTCGCCATGGAAGCCGTACAGAAGACGCCGGAACGCGAGGCGTTCTACAAGAAGATCGACGGCGAAAATCTCTCCGCATTGTGGAACGTGATGGGCGACCTGATCACGCCGGAGCCGAAGAGCGCCTGCCGGCCGCATCTGTGGAAATTCGACGCCATCCGCGACTACATGACCGAAGCCGGCAGGCTGATCACGGCCAAGGAAGCCGAGCGGCGGGTGCTGGTGCTGGAAAATCCCGGGTTGCGCGGGCAGTCGAAAATCACCACCTCGCTGTTTGCCGGCGTGCAGATGGTGATCCCCGGCGACATCGCGCCGGCGCACCGGCACAGCCAGTCGGCGCTGCGTTTCGTGCTCGAGGGCAAGGGCGCGACCACCGCGGTCGATGGCGAGCGCACCGCGATGGCGCCCGGCGATTTTGTCATTACGCCGTCGATGACCTGGCACGACCATGCCAACGAAACTTCCGAGCCGATGTTCTGGCTCGACGGGCTCGATATTCCGATGGTGCAGTTCTTCGACGCGTCCTTTGCCGAAGGCTCGAACGAAGACCAGCAGAAGATCACGCGGCCCGCCGGCGACAGTTTTGCGCGTTACGGCCACAACCTGCTGCCAGTCGATGAAAAGCGCAAATCGAAGACCTCGCCGATCTTCAACTATCCTTACTCCTATACGCGCGAGGCGCTGGAGCAGGCCAAGACACGCAACGAATGGGACGCCTGCCACGGGCTGAAACTGAAATTCTCCAATCCCGAGACCGGCGACTTCGCGATGCCGACCATCGGCACCTTCATCCAGTTGCTGCCGAAGGGATTCAAGACCGCGCGCTATCGTTCCACCGACGCCACGGTATTCGCGGCGATCGAGGGCCGCGGGCGCACGCGGATCGGCGAGCAAAGCTTCGAGTGGGGCCCGCGCGACCTGTTCGTG
The DNA here is from genome assembly GCA_963801875.1 of uncultured Alphaproteobacteria bacterium. Taxonomy (GTDB): domain Bacteria; phylum Pseudomonadota; class Alphaproteobacteria; order Rhizobiales; family Xanthobacteraceae; genus Bradyrhizobium. The sequence continues at coordinate 15,672 of CAWDGT010000004.1, forward strand.
GCGCCGAGCTGGCAATGGGTCACCCACGAGGCGGAACAGGATTCGGTAGTGTTCAGTTTCTCCGACCGGCCGGTGCAGCAGAAGCTCGACCTGTTCCGGGAAGATCGCGGCAACGCGTGAGATAACGTATCTCCTCTATCGTCGTCCCTGCGAACGCCGGGACCCATATGTGGACGGCCCCCGTGGCACAAGAGTTTTTGTGGTCAGATCAGATCGCTTGCATCCATATGTCCGGCCTGTTGATGCGGTTGGTTTTGACCGCTGGCCAAGATGGTTTCCGCGACGCGAGTTCCAATCAACCACACGACCTGGCTTCGGCCAATGGGTCCCACGGAGTGTCTCGCACCTTGGATCGATCGATCCTTCCATCTACTCCTCTTGCAGCTCGGGCTCGGCCGGTAAGACGGGCTTACCGATCGACTGATCTCTTAGGCGGCGAGCGCCGATGCACCAAGCATCCGCGCGGCGTTGTAACTCTGGCCTGTCGCCATCAGCTTCCAGGCGATGCGGGCGATCTTGTTGGCAAGCGCCACGGCCGCCAGTTTTGGCGGCTTGCGCTTGAGCAGCGCCATCAGCCAAGGTGATGGATGGCCCCGGCCGTGCGTCGCCTGCTGGATCACCGCGGTCGCTCCCGCCACCAGTACGCTACGCAGCCTCTCATCGCCGGCGCGGGTGATCTTGCCGAGCCTGGTCTTGCCCGCGGTGGAATGGTCTTTCGGGGTCAGCCCGAGCCAGGCCGCAAAATGCCGGCCGGAGGCGAAGGCGCGCGGATCCGGTGTCTTCATCACCAGCGCCGTGGCGCCGATCGGCCCGATCCCCGGAATCTGCGCCAGCCGCCGGCTGTCGGGATTGCTGCGATGCCAGACCCTCAGCTTGGCCTCGATCACCTTCAACTCCAGCTGTAACTGCACGTACTCGTGCCGCTGCATCGCAAGCAGCTCGCGCGCCAGTCCCGGTAAGCTCTCGTCTTGCGAGATCTGCGCCAATAGCGGCTCGAGCTTGTCGAGACCCTTGGCCGTCGTGATCCCGAACTCCGCCGCATAGCCGCGGATCATATTGCCGAGCTGGGTACGCCGGGCGATCAGCTGTTCGCGGATACCGGCCAGCATCAGGGCCGCCTGCTGCTCCGCCGTCTTTACCGGCACGAACTGCATCGTCGGCCGGCTCATCGCCTCACACGTTCCCTCGGCATCCCGCCCGTCGTTCTTGTTGCGCTTGACATAGGGCTTCACGTGTTGCGCCGCGATCAGCTTCACCTGGTGGCCGAGTTCACCCAGCACGCGTGCCCAGTAATGCGCAGCGCCGCAGGCCTCCATCCCGACCACGGTCGGCGGCAACTTGGCAAAAAAATCAAGCATTGCCTTGCGCCCAAGTCGCTTGCGCAACACCACCTGCTCGCTAGCATCCACCCCGTGCAGCTGAAAAAAATGCTTCGACGTATCCATTCCAATTCGGATAATCTGGTTCACGGACGGCTCCCTTGTCTGAGATTTGCAACAACCTCATTCTGGCACACTGATGCCGTAGGGAGCCGTCCACCCCATCAACCACAGACGTTCGTTGTTGCACTGGATGGTCGCTCCAGCGTTGCAAGGCAACAATGACCTGTGATTATGGGTCCCGGCTCAAGGCCGGGACGACGAATTTACCGCCAGTGCAAGAGCCGCGTCTCGAGGCGGTTGATCAGCTTGCCGACCGCAAGGCCGAACAGCGACAGGATGACGACGCCCGCGAGCAGCTGATCGGTCTGCATCAGATTGCCGGCCTGCAACACGAAGGCGCCGATGCCGAATTCGGCGCCGATCATCTCCGCGCTCACCACCAGAAGCAGCGCGACCGAGGCGGTGATGCGGAAGCCGGCCAGGATCGACGGCAGCGCGCCGGGCCAGATCACCCGGCGCACGATCGCGTAAAACGGCACGTTGAAACTTTGCGCCATCCGGATCAGGTTGCGCGGCACCGCATCGACGCCGCTATAGACTGAAATCGCGGTGGAAAAAAATACCCCGAGCGCGATGGTGGCGATCTTCGGCTCTTCGCCGATCCCGAGCCAGAGGATCAAGAGCGGCAGCAGCGCGATTTTCGGAATCGGAAACAGCGCCGAGATGAAGGTGATGCCGACCCCGCGCGCGAGGCTGGAGAGCCCGATCGCAAAGCCGACGATGATGCCGGCGAGCGTTCCGAGCAGTCATCCCGTTACGATCCGCATGATCGAAACCGACAAATGGCGCCAAAGCGCGCCCGACATCGCGAGCTGCCAGATGGCGCGCGCGATCGCAACCGGCGTCGGCAGGAACAGCGGATTGACCCAGCCGGCGCTGCCGGCGAGCTGCCAAAGCCCTATCACCAGCGCGAGCGCAATCCAGCCAGAATAGCGGCCCGCTTTCGGCGCGAAGCCCGCGCCGCGAAATGAGACCTGCCGCGGCGCGCCTGTGAGATCGGCCGGCGGGAAAGCCGGATCCGGGTTCGGCATGCCTGTTTCCGCGCGGTCAAGCATGCAGGACCTCGCGCTCGGCGTCGATCGCCTCTTTTCGGATCAGCGACCACAACTCGCTCTGCAGCGCGAGCAGTTTTTCGCCGGCCGCGACGTCGCCGCGTTCGCCGCGCGTCATCGGGATGGCAACGACCGCGCGGACGCGTCCCGGCCGCCGCGACAGCACGACAATGCGATCCGCCAGACGAACCGCTTCCTCGAGATTGTGGGTGACGTAAACCGCGCCCATCGAGCCATCGGCGAGCAGCCGGATGAAATCCTCCATCAGCAGTTCGCGGGTCTGCGAATCCAGCGCCGACAGCGGCTCGTCCATCAAGAGAATCGCGGGGCGCACCGCGAGCGCGCGCGCGATGCCGACGCGCTGGCGCATGCCGCCGGACAATTGTTTTGGATATGTGCCGCGAAAATCCGACAGGCCGGTGCGGCGCAGCGCGTCCTCGACGATCGCGCGGCGCTCGCTCGAGGCGAGGCCGGCGTGCAGCAGCGGAAATTCCACATTGCCTTCCACCGTGCACCACGGCAGCAGCGCGAAATCCTGGAATACGAAGGTGAGCGGGTTGCGGCTATCCGGCGGCGGCGCGCCGCGCCATTGGGCGGCGCCGGCGCTCGGCTGCAGCAGCCCGCCCAGGACCTGCAGCAGCGTGCTCTTGCCGCAGCCGGAGGGTCCGACGATCGCGACCACCTCGCCGGCGCCAACCGTGAACGAGACGTCGTCGAGCACCTCGAGCGCGCCAAAGCAGTGACTGATATGGTCGGCAATCAGGTCCATGCAAAAAGTCTACCAGTCGTCTCGGATCGTAGCCATGCGCCGGTGGCCTCATGGTTCGAGACGCGCTTCGCGCTCCTCACCATGAGGTTTGAGACCTCATCCTGAGGAGCATCGCGAAGCGATGCGTCTCGAAGGATGAAGCCCCGTGAGTCGGGACGTGCGCCGGTTCCATCAATCCGCTTTCACATATTCCTTGGCGACGTCGCCGGCACCGAAGCCCTTGTCGACAAATCCCTGCGCCTGCAGCCATTCGATCTGGTTGCCGATATTCTTGACGTCAAGCTTGCCGTCGGGGTCGATATAGGCGCAGTTGCCGACCACCTGCTCGATCGGCAGGCTGGTGTATTTCGCGATGATCTCCAGCAACGGCTTTGTCCTGTCGTTGATCGGCGCCTTGCCGCCGGCAACACTGGCCAGGATGACGTCGTGATATTCGCGATCGGCCCGAACAAGCGCACCAAGAAGTTTTGTCACCAGCGGTCTGTCGGCCATTGTCTTGGGCGAGGCGAACACCGCGCCCAGTTGCCACGGCGTCTCGTCGCCGACCCAGCCCAATAGTTTCGCCCCGCCATCGTCGATCAGCTTGCGCGCGGTCGAGGCGGGCAGCAGCGCGGCATCGACGGTCTCGCCCTTCAGCGCGGCGGCGGCGTTCGACAGCGACTGCAGCGGCAGCACTTTCACCTCAGCGAGCCGGAAGCCGTATTTGTCGGCGAGCAGGCCGAGCGAATAATGAAAGCTGGAGCCGGTCTGGGTCATCGCGACGCGCTTGCCGGCCAGATCCCGGGGCGTCTTGAGGCCGGCGGCATAGGCATTATTGCTGGCGAAATAGCCGATCAGCGGATAGCCGGCCTTTTCGCGACTCATGCCGCCGATCACCTTCAGCGTGCCCTTGCCGGCGAGATTGTACAGACCGGCGGTGAACGCCGTGATGCCGAAATCGACGTCGCCCGAGGCGGTGGCGACCGCTATCGGTTGCGCGGCGTCGAAAAATTTCAGCTCGATATCGAGCCCGGCGTCGCGGAAATAGCCCTCGTCCTGCGCGATGAACACCGGCGCCGACGATGACAGCCGCAGCACGCCGATCCTGGCCTTCAGCACATCCTCGGCCCGCGCGATCCCGCTCGCCGCGACGACCAGCAAGCCCGCCAGTATCAGTCGCGCAAATCCCATTATCAAATTCTCTCCGTTTTTATTGTTCCAGAGTTTCATACACCGCGTTTGAAGCATGGGTTCGATGTTTCGGCAACGGCGCTGAGCCCCCTCTCCCCTTGTGGGAGAGGGTTGGGGTGAGGGGTTACGGTCTCTCGTTGGAAAAAAACCCCTCACCCGGATCGCATCTACCGATGCGATCCGACCTCTCCCACAGGGGGAGAGGCGATTCTGAGCGCACGACACGATTTCGAATTCACTGGCTTACAGCCTGCAGGCGGGTTAGCCGAAGGCGTAACCCGCCGCGCTTCGGCGCCGAGAGTGGCGGGTTACGCTACGCTAACCGTACTGAGTCAGAAGGTCGCGCGCTTCGACTTTGAGAATCAACTATTTGAGGAGATTCAGGATTGGCGCGCGAGGTGCTGACATGAATCGGAAGAATGAAGAGAAGGCCGAAGTACGATTTGCGGCGTATGTGGCGGGGCTTGCGAGTGTGCTTGGGCACGCGGACCGGGTTGGCCCCCTGCGCGACTATTGCACGGGCCTGATATTGCCGGGCGAGCGCAAGAGCGTGGAGCCGATGGCCGCGAAGACGGCTCCGGCGCGGACGGCCGCGCAGCATCAGTCGTTGCTGCATTTTGTCGGTGTCGCGTCCTGGTCGGACGAGAGGGTGTTGGCCAAGGTACGGGAGGCGGTGCTGCCTGCAATGGAACGGCAGGGGCCGATCGAGGCGTGGATCATCGATGACACGGGCTTCCCCAAACAAGGAAAGCATTCGGTAGGCGTGCAGCATCAATATTGCGGACAACTCGGCAAAGAGGCCAATTGTCAGGTCGCCGTCTCGCTGTCGATCGCGAACCACTCCGCCAGCCTGCCGGTGGCCTATCGGCTTTATCTACCGAAGGAATGGATCAAGGACAGGGCGCGCCGAAACAAGGCAGGCGTGCCGCGTAAGCTCAGCTTTAAGACCAAGCCCGAGATCGCGCTGGAGCAGATACGTTGGGCGTGCGAGGCCGGTCTGCCACGCGGGGTGGCATTGATGGACGCGGCCTATGGAACTGACTCACGGCTGCGCACCGGCATGACGGCGTTGGGCGTGAGCTATGTCGTCGGCATTCAGCCGAAAATCCTGGTGTGGCCGCCCGGCACCGGACCGAGGCGCAGAGGCAAACCGTTGAACAACACGGGGCGTCGCGACGAACCCGATCTGGTCTCGGCCAAACGTCTGGCGTGTGACCTGCCCAAAGAGGCCTGGCAAACGATCCGGTGGCGGGAGGGATCGGCCGAGTGGCTGTCATCGCGCTTCGCCCGCGTGCGCGTTCGGGTTGGGCATAGCCAGCTGATGCCGGAATCGCTGTCGCAGGAGTGGTTGCTGATCGAGTGGCCTATGGGCGACGCCGAGCCGACCAAGTATTGGCTGTCGACGCTGCCACCCGATATCGGCTTCCGCGATCTCGTCGACTTCGCCAAGCTGCGCTGGCGTATCGAGCGCGACTATCTTGAGCTCAAGCAGGAAGTCGGGCTTGGGCACTTCGAAGGGCGCGGGTGGCGCGGCTTCCATCATCACGCCACGATGTGCATCGCGGCCTATGGATTCCTGATCTCCGAGCGGGAAACGATTCCCCCCTCAGCACCTCGTCGCGCCACGCCATTCCAGACGCCTGCTTTACCCGAAGGTTATCGACCCAGAGGATCCCCCCTTGCGGCCTGAACGCCACATTCCAAACTCGATCGCTACCGTCCGCGTGCGGTTGATCAACGCGCTCATCAGAACTCTGCCGCGATGTCCCTGTTGCCGCAGCAAAATGAGATACGGCCGACGAAATTTGTGATGCAGTACGACTAACCCGCCCTACACTCTATTGGTTTACAGCCCTTCAGGCACGTCCTGGTCCCCTCCGATAAACGCGCCCTGTTGCTGCAACTGTCGTTGCAGCTTTTCAACCGCGATGTCGCGCGGAATCGCGTTGCCATCAAGCGCCAGTGCCGCCGCGGTGCCAGCGGCCTCGCCCATCGCAAAACAGGCGCCGGAGACGCGCGCCGCCGACTGGCCGTCATGGGTCATCGAGGCGCAGCGCCCGGCCACCAGCAGGTTGTCGATGCCAGCGGGAACAAGCATGCGATACGGCAATTCATTGAACCCGCGCGACCCTGGGATCGGCGGGAACTTGAAGATCACGTCGCCCGCGACATGGGATTCCATCGGCCAGCCATTGACGCCGATGCTATCGTCGAAGGAGGCGCAGCCGAGCACGTCCTCGCCCGAGAGCATGTAGCCGCCGATCACACGGCGGGTTTCGCGGATGCCGAGCTGCGGCGGCAGGTCGACGATATAGGAATTTTCAAATCCCGGCACGGTGCGCAGGAAGTTGAAGGCGGCGACCGCCTGGCGGCGGCCCTCGATCTCGCCGCGCGTGAGATCGTCGGGCTCGAGCCCGTTGATCGCGGTGCCGTCCGCGCGCGCGAGTTGCGTGAAGTTCACCCGCCATTCGATCTGTGAGCGCTGCGGCCGCACGATCGCGGCCTTGCGCGGGAAATGATGGGTGCCGGCGGCTTCCGCCTGCTCCATCAGCGCGGGAATCGTTCGCCAGGCCTCCCCAGCCTTGTCGGGATCGATGCCGTTGAGGCGGAACATCATCGAGGGGTAGAGCATGCTGCCCTTGTTGTCGCCGATCTCATAGCGCGCCCCGGCCCAGGCCGCGAGATCGCCGTCGCCGGAGCAATCGATGAAGATGCCCGATCGCACCGCCTGGCGGCCGGCCTTGGTCTCGACCACAAGCGCGTTGATGCTGACATCGTCATGCATCACCACGCCAGCGCCGAGCGCGTGGAAGAGAATATCGACCTTGTGGGCAGCCAGGAGATCGTCGGCGGCGATCTTGTAGGCCGCGGTATCATAGGCCTGCGCCAGGATTTTCCCAAAAATCAGATGCGGCGTGTTGAGCCCGCCGAGACGATCGATGCGCCCGAGCAGATCGGAGGCGATGCCCTGCACCACCCGATGCATCTCGCCAAAAACATTGGCATGCAGCCCGCAAAAATTCGTCACCCCCGCCGCCGTGCCCATGCCGCCGAGAAATCCGTAACGCTCGATCAGCAGCGTCCGCCGTCCCGCGCGCGCCGCAGCGACGGCGGCCGCGATGCCCGCGGGCCCGCCGCCGAGGACGGCGACTTCATACTCGCCGTAGAGGGGAATCTGGCGTGCGGGCTCTTCGATGGTGCGTGGGGGCAAGGAGCGGTTTCCCGGATGGTGAGCGGCATCATGCCCCGGGTGGGGGATTTTAGCTACGCTGAAAATATTTTGGACTAAGCTATTTTCCCTGACGCACGAAGAGCGATGAATTCTTTGTACGCATCTGTTTGTTGGACGTGCGGATGAGCATATTGACGCGCGTGGTCCTCGACACACAAAATTGCAATGTTGCTTTCAGTGTTATCATATTGCAGGCCGTTTTTGTGGTGGGCATGCAGATAGCGCCTGAATTTGCTCAGATCGACTCCGCAATTATCACACTTAAATTTGCGAGCAGCCTTTAGGCGATCCGCAATAATCCTGAAGTCAGACGTGTAGTCATTAAGCGGCGCAGTTTCATCGGTATGCATTGGGGAGTTGTGAAAATAGCGCGCGACCATACTCATCAAAATATTCCTTTAACGAAAAATTCGAGACCACTTCGCGCTTGGTTAAGGTGTTTTTCCGAGCCCGCTTAAATTGTTTCCAGTCCAACAAGGAAAGGCAAAACTGGCAGACGGAGAGACGTTCTTCGCTCTGCTTATACTGCGTTGCGTTGAATAGACGGCGATTTATCTGGAATCGACCCGTTTCTCGGGTGGAGACTACGTACCGATCATATCGATTGTTGGCTCGCATTTCCCGGAGCTTATCGCAGTTTGACACGTGAAACTTGGGAAGCGCGTCATCCTTGGAACGGTGATACTGCTTTTGATCCCGAATGTAGAGAACAACTCGCTGATTTTTATATGCGAGCGTCCCGTCTTCAAGAACTCGCACCTCATCCAGCGGGATTTCGATCCCCTCGCGAGCTAGTCGATCTATCTCTTCGCTGGTTAGTTGCCCGCTTGACGCAGGCGCGACATAGGCTCTCGGGCTGGCTCCCATTGACTGTAACAGCGCACGAAGCCCCATATCTTCTGTGAAATCCGGGAGCTTCATTTGGAGATCGCCCCTAAAATCTCTTCCAAACGGTCGTCTGCCTTGGTCCTGATGCGAAACTCGACGCGCTGAGACGCATTGTAATCTTCCCTTCCGGCAACAAACACTCACCGTGATGATGACAGGCCATTTGCGGTCATCCTTGGGACCAGCCACGCAAGTTGCTCGCGAGCATCATTCAATCCAAAAACGTACTGCAAAACCGCACGGGTTCTCTCCTGAGAGAGTCGCATATTTTCGTAGTACGCCATCTCGGGATTGAGGCCCTTCCAAATACTGGACGTATGGCCTTCAATCCTTACCTCCTCAATCTCCTCCTTAAATTTCGATGCGCTAAGTACCTTGGCGTACCGCGGAAAGAAGCTATTTAGAATTTTCATGAAGTCAGGCTTGATGACCGATAGGCCCGTATCGAATTGCACGCTAGGTTCTTCGAACCGGATCGACAGATCACGGGTAAGGACTGCATGCCAGGACGGAAGTTCGTCCTTAAAGGTCTGATATAGGTCATCATATATCTGCGCTCGGATTGAGCTGCACCCGGTTCGGTTGGCACCCGCTTAAGCTAATCCCGCCTTCTGCTCGAACTCCATAGGGCTCAAATATCCGATCGTCGAGTGCCGGCGTTTCGGATTGTAGAAGCGCTCAATATAATCGAACACATCGGCCTTGGCGTCGTCTCTTGTTCGGTACATTCTGCGCGCAGTTCGCTCGGTCTTCAACGACGAGAAAAAGCTCTCCATCGCCGCATTGTCCCAGACGTTGCCGGAACGGCTCATCGAACAGACGACGCCGTGATCGGCCATCAGCCTCTGGAACTGCTCACTGGTGTATTGGCTGCCACGATCGGAATGATGCAGCAGCGCATCCGGTTTGCCCCGTCGCCAGATCGCCATCACCAGGGCATCGGTGACGAGCTGCGCCGTCATCGCTGCGTTCATCGACCAACCAACCACCCGGCGCGAGAACAGATCGACGACGGCGGCCACGTAGAGCCAGCCCTCCGCGGTCCAGACATAGGTAAAGTCGGCAATCCATTTGCGGTTGGGAGCGGGGGCTTCGAAGCTGCGGCCGAGCACATTGGCAGCGACGGCGGTCGCCTGCCGCTCACCCAGATCAGGCGGCAGGCGCCGCCGTCGCGGACGGGCTTTGAGAGCCTGCAGCCGCATCAATCGCTCAATCCGGTGCAGCCCGCACGATACTCCTTCGGCGAGCAGATCGTGCCACACCCGCCTGGCGCCGTAGGTTCGGTCGCTCGCCAGGAAGCTGGCACGAACCTTCGCACCGACATCCTCATCGCTCCGGCTGCGCTGACTGCGCGGTCGTGTCAGCCACGCATAAAACCCACCCCGCGAGACACCGAGCGCCCCGCATAACCATTCCGCCGGCCAGATCCCCCGGTGCTTCGCAATAAAACCGAACTTCACGTCAATTCCTTCGCGAAGTAGGCCGCGGCTTTTTTTAGGATGTCTCGCTCGGCCTTCAGTCTGGCAACCTCGCGCTTGAGCTGCGCAATCTCCAACTGCTCCGGCTTCATCTGGCCGTGGCCGGGGAATGCATGTTGCGGATCGTCCGCAAGCTGCTTCACCCAATTGCGCAACTGTGTCGGATGAACTCCAAGGTCTTTTGACGCCTGCGCATACGAAACGCCGCGCTGCTTGATCAGCCGGACCGCCTCAAGCTTGAACTCCCGCGTATACTGCCGTCTCTCCATCACACACCTCCTGCTCCATAAAACACCTAACTCGGTGTCTTCGGAACCGGGTGCAGCTCACACCGAAGCCAAGAAGGCTGTTTTAAGCCCTGCAAGAAGGAGGGGGACGCTTTCTTCTATTTTGGCGACATCAAAGCTGAAAAGGCCTTCAGCTATACCAATAAAGGTGAAGAAGATGCCGCCAGTAGTGAAGATTGACGGGGCGTCATGTGCCGTCCTTGCGTTGTAAGAGAACAAATGGACGAAGACACCAGAGACAATCAAAATCGCGATTGCGTATTGCGTAAGCAGCGGCAGCAATCGAAATTCGATCAATAAATTCGACGCAAGCGAACTGAAGTACTCCACGTTGACACCCCCAAGTTTTGGCGATCCCAGGCCCGACAGACGTCAACCTTGTGGACTTAAAGTCTTCATGTTTTACATAGCCTGCCGCAATCTAAGTGATAGGGCAAGCGCCCGTTCGCGCTCAGGTTTTGCAATCACACTGATCGCACGACCTGTTGCGCTGCCGGGCAAGCCTGTGGAAACTACGCTCCCGGTCGTCTCGCCTCCTGACAGGAAACCCACCCCCATGCGGATATGCATTTTCGGCGCAGGTGCCGTCGGCAGCCATTTCGCGGTGCGGCTCGCGCTGGCAGGACATGACGTCTCCTGCGTGATGCGCGGACCGCATCTCGCTGCGGTCAGGGCAAGAGGCCTGACGCTGCGGGTGGGGGATGCCGAATTCCCGGTGCGAGTGAAGGCATCCGACGACCCGGCGGCGCTCGGTCCGCAGGATTTTGTCATCTCAACGCTGAAGGCGACCGGCGTCGGCAGCCTCGTGACCGGGCTGCCGCCGCTGCTGGGCGACGACACTGGCGTCGTGTTCGCCCAGAACGGCATTCCCTGGTGGTACGACATCGGGCTGCCCTCAGATCATCCACCGCCGCCGGGCCTCGGCTTTCTCGATCCCGGCGGCGCATTGCGGTCGGCCGTTTCCAGGGACCGGATCATCGGCGGCGTGATCTTTTCGTCGAACGAGGTCATGGCGCCGGGCATTGTCGCGAACCTCTCCCCCGAGCGGAACATGCTGCTGGTCGGCGAATGCGACGACCGGAACAGTGAGCGCATCGGACGGCTGCGGGCTGCGCTTGAAGGCGCTTCAATTGCATCGCAACCCGTAGCGAAGATCAGGGAGACGATCTGGTCGAAACTCCTGACCAACATGTCGATGTCGGTGCTGTGCCTGCTGACCGGGCAAACCGCGAGAGCCGTAAGGGACGACCCGGCGCTGCAGGATGTCATCCCTCGCCTGCTCGATGAGGCCAACGGCATCGCCCAAAGCTGCTTTCCCGGCGTCAAGCGCGTCACCCGCAGCGGTCCCGCGCCCGACCACAAGCCGTCGATTCTGCAGGACTACGAGCTCGGCCGCGCGATGGAGATCGATACGCTGGTGCGCGCGCCGGCGGCGTTTGCCAGGGCCGCGGGGCTATCCACGCCGATGCTCGACTTGATGGCGGCCCTCGCGATCCGCCAGGCGCGCGACAAGGGGCTGTACCGGGGTTGAATCGATCAGAAGCCGTACCTGCGTCCGCGCCTTTGCAACGTGTCGGCGGCGGTTCGCTGCGGCCCGATCGCCTCGAACTGGGCTTTCTGCTCGTCGTTCAAGGTTGCGTAGAAATCGTCAAGCGCCGAACGCACCGCCTTGACCGCTTGCAACATGGTGTCGAGCCGTTTGCCGACGGCCGCAAGCCGCACCGGTGGCGTGACCGCATCGTCAGCCTGGCAAGAGGTCTTGAGCATGTCGGCCGCTTTGGCGCTGGCGTCCTGGAGCGCGACCAGGCTCGCACGTTGCGCGTCGGTCGGGCGCAGCCTCGCATCGATCTCTGCCGCCGGCCATTGCATCCCGCCAGCTTGCGCCGCGCAGCCCTGAGCCAGCGGCATGTTGCGCCTCCTTGCGCTGGTGCTCCTGCGCTGGTCCTCGGCCAGTGCATTGAGCCGCGCCTTCTGCTCATCGTTCAGGAGGCCGTAGAATTTATCCAGCGGTGGCTGCACCGTCGCCACCGCCGCGATCATTGCCTCGATGCGTTGCTGCATGGATGCCAGCCGGGCCGGCGCCGTCAGCGAAATTCTTGTCGGGCAGGCTGCCTTGACGCTCTGCGCCGCGGTGACCGACGCGTTGGCGAGGTCGTCGAGTGCGGCACGCTGCGTCTCGGTCGGCTCAATGGCCGCCTGAATCTGGTCAATCGGCAGGCCGGCAATATCGCGGCCGTCCTCACCGCACATTTGCGTCCACCAGTCGGGCGCTGCATCAGGGATGCCGGTTGCGGGCGAGGTGCGTGCCGGCAGATAGAAAGTCAGGTCATCGTAGCGGTAGGGTGAAAATATGCCGGCGTAGATGTCATCATAGCCGTAGCCCCAGAACGAGGCGCCGACGCCGTTGCCCCAGATCGCATAGTCGTAGATGTCAAAATAAGCGAACGGCCAGAACAGCGGGCCGACCCATCCGTATCCGCCGTTGCCGTGCTGCCACCATCCGCGGCCGACGTGCAATCCTGCCAATCCTCCGATCGCCGCGCCCGCCGCAAGCCGAGCGCGAATGCCGGGGTTGCGCAGCGCGCCCGCGTTGCGCATCGTTCGGGCAAATGCACGGGAGCTCAACGCATTGCCTCTCACATTGTGGACGGCGAAAGCGCGGCTGCTGAAGCCCGGTCGCGCAAACGATCTGCCCCCGAAGTGACCTCCGCCACCGCCGAAATGTGCATGACCACCGAAATGCGCGTGGCCGCCGCCACCGAAATGCGCGCCACCGCCATGTCCGCCACCGCCATGGCCGCCACCGTGACCGCCTCCGCCGTGGCCGCCGCCACCTCTCGCAACGGCATAACCGGCGGCCGACAGCACCGTCACCAGAACGATGGCGGCAATCCCGATATTGAGTTTCGACATGCACCCTCACGCACCAGCACGCCATGAACTCGCGGCATGGCGGGACGATCGGAGAACGCCGGCTTGATGAGATGGTTCCATTGTGGCGGCCGAAATGCTGGCGGGTCTCGCGATCCGCCAGGCGCGCGACAAGGGGCTGTATCGGGGCTGAACGTCCTGGATTTGCGCGACAGCGGTCCCGCATGCTCGGTCCCACCTCTCCCGCTTGCGGGGGAGCATAGGCCGCCTGCGGCGGCCGACATTAGATAAGAACGCCGAAGCGAAGCTTCGGCTATGGCGTTCGATAGAGCGCGGCGGGTGGGGGAAACTCTATCCTCGCGATATCTTTTACCTGGCCGGCACCCCCACCCCAACCCTCCCCCGCAAGCGGGAGAGGGAGCGCACCGCCGTTGCCGGGAGATCGCACCAATGCTTCAATTCAAATAGACCATCATCGGGAAGGATACCGCATCATGCGCGTCAATGACAAAGTCTGTGTGGTGACGGGAGCGGCGAGCGGGATCGGCGAGGCGGTCGCCCGCGCCTTCGCCGAAGCGGGCGCGCGCGGCGTGGTGGTCGCCGACCTCAAGTCATCGCGCGACCGCCTTGCGAGGGTCGCCGGTGACATCGACGCGCTGGCGGTAACTGCCGATGTCGGCCAGGAAGCCGACATCAAGGCGCTGATCGCGGCGGCGGAGGCCAAATATGGGCCGGTCGACGTGTTCTTTTCCAACGCCGGCCTGTCGCGCAAGGGACAGGAGACCGCTGACGATGCCGACTGGGACGTGAGCTGGCGGGTGCATGTCATGAGCCACGTCTTCGCCGCGCGGGCGCTGGTGCCCGGCATGCTGGCGCGAGGCTCCGGTTATCTCCTGAACACCACTTCGGCGGCAGGCCTGCTGGCTTCGCTGAACTCGATGCCGTACGGGGTCACCAAGCACGCCGCGGTGGCGCTGGCCGAGCATCTCGCCATTCAATATGGCGACCGCGGCATCCGCGTTTCCGTGCTTTGTCCGCAATCGGTGCGGACCGGCATGACGACATCGGGCCCGAGCGCCGCGCGGGTCGACGGCGTGATGCAGCCTCCTGAAGTGGCCCGTATCGTGATCGAGGCGATGGAAGCCGAGCGCTTTCTGATATTGTCGCATCCGCAGGTACATGAATACATGCAGCGCAAAGCCTCCAACCCCGAGCGATGGCTGGCCGGGATGCGGCGGCTGCGTGACAAGATCTATGGCGTTGCACAGGCGGGCTGACCCGCCGATGTTTGCAGTGATGTGGAATTGAGAAAGCCGGTGAAGGAGCCACCGCGTTGAACTTACCAGTATCCGTCATGCTTGGCGTGATGATCGGCGCGGCTCCCGCCTTGGCGGCGGTGGAGCAATGCCGCTTCATCCAGGCGAAGTCCGAACGGGAGGCCTGCTATCAGCGCCAGGAGCTTGCGCTCGCCGCCAAGCGCAAGCCCGAGCCCAGCGTCGACCCCTCGAAGCTGGAATCGCTGAGACAAATGCGGGAAGAAGACGACGCGGTCTACAGGAGCATGCGCGGCATCTGCCGGGGCTGCTGAGCGGCCTCCCCCCTCACCCGTATGGCTGACGCATCTCCGGCTTCAGGTCTTGCTCGTTCCCCAATTCGCCGCGCGCTTTTCCGCGAACGAGGCAAGGCCTTCGGAGGCCTCCCCTGTCCGGCGCCTGGCCGCGTGCATCCGCACGAGGCGCGCATAAGCAGCGTCCTCTACCTTCATGCCGCCGAACGAGCTTTCCATCGCCAGCGCCTTGGTTTCGGCCAGAGCCTCCGGGCCATTGGCCAGCAATTGCTCGACGACTTTGGCGCCGGCGCTTTCCAGATCGGCCAGCGGCACCACCTCGTGTACCAGACCGATGCGGCGGGCGTCCTGCGCGCCAAAACGCTCGCCGGTCAGCGCATAGCGGCGAACCTGGCGGACGCCGATGGCGTCGCAGAGTTGCGGAATGATGATCGCAGCCGTCAGCCCCCATCGCACTTCCGTGATCGAGAACACCGCATTGTCGGCCGCGATCACCACGTCGCAGGCGGAAATCACGCCGGTGCCGCCGCCGAAGCAGCCGCCCTGAACGAGCGCCACGGTCGGGATCGGCAAAAGATTCAGCCGCTGCACGGCCTCGTAGGTGGCCTGCGACACCGCCTCGTTCTCGGCAGCCGATTTCGGCCGCACGCCATTGATCCATTTCAGGTCGGCGCCGGCCTGAAAGTGCTTGCCGTTGCCCCTGAGGACCACGACCCGAAGCAACGGTTGCCTGCCCAGCTCATCCATTGCCGCGAGCACGCCATTGATAAGGCCGGCGTCATAGGCATTGTTGACCTCCGGACGGTTCAACGTGACCGTTGCGACGCCGCGTTCGTCGAGGTTCCACAGGACTGGGCTGGCAGGCATTGACGATCCCCTTGTTCGATGTTTGCGATTGTTATGTCGGGCGATACGCCGGGACCGCCGCCGCGATCCGTCACTTCGCCTTGGTGCCGACGATACGGCTGAGCGAGCCCGCGATGAATTCATGCACGCGCACATCGGCAAAGCCCGCCGCCCGGAAGTAGCCGATCACGTCAGCCTCGGAATGGGCAAGCCCAAGCGAATCAGAGATCGCCTGGCCGAGGCCCCAATAGGCCGGTCCCCATGGCCCGGTGCGCTCGTTATTGGTGGTCTCGCCGATCAGATGCATCTCGCCGCCGGGCAGCAGCGCGTCGTGAGCTTTCCTGACGACGCGAGCGATCATCTCGCGGCTGTACATCGGCAGGTTGGAAGCCATGATCGCGACGTCGCAGTCGGTCGGGAATGGATCGTGCGTGAAGTTGCAGGGTTGAGCCTCGACACGGCCGGCGAGGCCGTTCTCGGCGATGAACTCGCGCGTCACCTCGCACACGACAGGCAGATCCAGCACCACGGCGCGAATCCCGGCATGCTCCTTCGCGGCGGCGATACAATAGGCGCCGGAGCCGCCGCCGATGTCCATGATGCGCTTGCGGCCCCCAAGGTCGACCTGCCGCACGAAGCGGCGGCCTGCGCCCATGCCGATCGAGTAAGTCGCATTGTGGTAGCGCCTCGCGTCCGCCACCGTGAAGGTCTCGATTCCGCCCATCACCTTCAGCGCTTTGGTGCGGATATGCTCGCTCAGCCGTCCCCACTCGTTCCATTGCGGTTTGGTAAACGTGATCCACGGCCCCATATAGCCGGGGCTGCCCTCGACCAGGAAGCGCTCGACATCCGCGGCGTTGTGGTGGCGCGCTTGCGTCTTCTCCAGCAAGCCTGAGGCGCACAGCATCACCATCAGCCGCTCGGCATTGGTCGGATGGATGTCCAGCGCCGCGGCGACTTCCTCGTAGGTCCCGGCGCCCTTGCTGATCGCCGTGAACAGCCCGACCTCCACCGCCGCCATCAGTGCCGCGGATTGCCCGTAGGACTGGGCAATATTCTGCAGCCGAACGGTGGTCACCGGTGCGCCGGCCGTCTGCGGACCCTGGTTTGGCTGGGCCATGATGTGCGGCGACAGCTCTACTCGGCCGCGTCGAGAATGGTCTTGCCGATCGCGTTGTCGACCACAACCGGCGTCTCGAAATAACTGATCTCGGGCGCGGTACCGTAGCGCTCGGTGATCATCTTGCGCCATTCGGCATTGTAGACGCGCTCGGCGGCCTCGCGGCTCTCCCACAGATAGCAGCCGCCGCCGGTGCGGCTTTCGGCATCAAACAGGTAATATTTGCGAATGAGGCCATCGAGGCCGCGGTACTTCGGCGCCGAACCCTGGAACAGCTCGGCCGCTTTTGCGGCATCGATGGTTGCGGGCAGCCTGAAACGGACAATGGCGGTAATCATCGGCAGATCCTCCACGCGCTTGCTCGCACTTTTGAATCCTCGCAAAAACTGGCGATCCCGGCATGACTCGAACATGCGACCTACGGTTTAGGAAACCGTCGCTCTATCCGGCTGAGCTACGGGACCGGAGAACCCGCCTGGCTGCGCGGGTGCCTGGGGGCTAAATACCAGAGCGCGCGCGCCACCGCCAGCCTCCCTCAGGAATTGAGGTCGCGGGTGGTGGCGCTTTTTTCGCCGGCGGCGGGCCCGCGGAAGGTGCCGAACACGCCGTCGAGCGTGGGGTTGCTGACGCCGAACCAGTGCTTCTCGCTGATGAAATGATGGCGCAAATGGTATTGCTTGATCCAGCGGCCTGCCTTCGTCCGCGGCTGGTAAGGAATATGCGCGACGTAATGCACCCATTCATAATGCAGGATCGCAAGCATCATCCCGAGCAGCGCCGAAGGCGCGGCGGCTGTTCCGAACGCGAGCGCGAACAGCGCGGCGGCGATGGCCAGATTCGGAACCAGAAACCAGATCGGCAGGAACAACAGATCCAGCCGGCCCGGCTCGACATGGTGGTCGTAATGCAGGCGATGCTGCAGCCGGCGCGCCAGCGGCCATGACAGCGGGGCCGCGTGAAAGGCGAAGCGGTGCATGCCGTATTCGGTCAGATAAAACAGCAGCGCGCCAAGCACGATCATGATCGGCTGCAGCACGATGACGCCAGACAGCCAGAGCAGCACTTCGGCCGCCACGCCAGCGAGAAGCGCCGCGACACCGCCATGACGACAAAATACCAGAACCATTGCCGGCTGCCTCTTTCCGAATCCCACGCTTTCGCCGCCCGCGAAGCCAGCGGCCGCCTTCCCGCAAGCGCCATGCGGCCGGACGCGGCGGCTTCAACGAAAAATATCAGAGCACGGGCCTGATCGCCAGTCTTCAGAAGCAAGCAACGCCTTAATTGCTCCGTCGCAAGGTGCTAGTCTTTTCATTCCCATGGGTGGGGGCATGACACATGCGACGGCGGGAATTCTTTGCAAGTTTATCGGCCAACAAGCAGGGCCGAGCATCGTTTGAGCCGCGCAGTCCTACCCCGCCGTTACTCGCTCGCGCCGACGAGGTTGTGGAATGAGACGGCGGGAGTTCGTTGCTAGTCTCTTATTAGCGGGAGTACTGCCCGAGCCGGTTCTTGGCCAGAACGTTCGCAAGAGGCGTATCGCAATTGCGCACGCGTCGAGTCCTGTAAGGGATTTGCGGATTGATGGCGACAATCCACTGGTGAACACGTTCTTCGAAGAACTCGCAAAACTGGGTTATCTTGAGGGACGCGATCTCGAAATCATTCGCTTTTCGGCGGACGGCCACACCGATCACTTCGCGGAAATGTCCGCCGAGATTGTAAAGAGCAATCCCGAGGTGATTGTTGCCAATACATCTCCGTTCGTTCGCGCATTGAAAGCAACGACTTCAACCATCCCGATTGTAGGTATCACGGCTGATCCCATCGCGTACGGCCTGACAACCAGCCTGTCCAGACCGGATAGCAACGTCACCGGCGTCAGTGTCGATGCTGGTCTTGAACTCTGGGGAAAGCGTCTGGCGATCTTGCGCGAATTGATCCCGTCAGTGTCCCGCGTGGGTTTCCTGACGATTAGAGCTTCGTGGGACGGACCTCAGGGGCAAAACCTCTCGCGTGCGGGACGTGAAATCGGAGTCACTATTGTTGGTCCTCCTCTCGATGACCCGGTCCAGCCTCCCGAATATAGACGTGTGCTCAATCAAATGAATTCGGACAAGGCAGACGCGGTCATTGTCGGTGATGCTGCACCGAACTACACCTATCGCCGAGACGTCGTGGCGCTCACAAACGAGCTTCGCCTTCCGACAATGTTTCCATATCGCGATTTCGTACAGGAGGGAGGGCTCATCGCCTATGCGATCGACATTCGCAATCTCTGGCGTCGTGCAGCCGACTGCGTCGACGAATTGCTGCGGGGCAGAAAAGTCGGCGACGTACCTATATATCAAGCTTCAAAGCTTGACCTAATCATCAACTCGAAAAGCGCGGAACGTTTAGGCCTACCAATTCCCTCTTCCTTGGCATTGCGCGCCGACGAGGTGATCGAATAACCGGGCACTGTCGATTAGACGGTGGCTGGTTGAGGGTCAATCTTGCGTTTTTGCGCATTCGCTTCCAGGCTCCCGGCGGGTCCACCTGAACCCATCGTCAGTCAGGTGCGACAGATGCGGGTATCTCGCGCCCGGAGTTCTGCCATGAAACGCATCGCGATCGTCTGTCTCACCTTGCTATCGGCCCTTCACGCGACCGCAGCAGTCGCGAAATCGATCACCTGCACCTATCCCCAGGACCAGGAGCTCACCTTCGAGGTGCCGAAAAAGCTCGGCGGCTTGCCGCCGATCGAGTTTGACTATGCCTCCAAGGTCACGCGCTTCAGCTTTCGCGACGGCAATCTGCTATTGGTCGCCATGGATGAGGTGGAGAAGACACGGGTGCGAGTCGTCATCTCGGCGCAACTCGACAAGGCGAAGGGCATCTACAGCGGGCAGATCGTGACCGATGCGGGCGGCAACCAGTTGATGCTCGATAACGGCCCCGTCACGTGCAAGGTGAAGGGCTGAAGTTCCGGCAGCGTCCGATTTGCTGCGGTGCATGAGTCCGGAACCGGGTGGTCTGACGCTGGGTGTGTTCCGCCCGTCACGGGCCAGAAATAAAATTACAACCAGCGCGCGAAACCGGGTTCCGTTCAGGGGGTGACAAGCCGGCACAAAATGGCGACAATCGGCGCAAATCATGTCATGAGAACGTGCCTGAAAGCCTGTCGCTGGAAAAAACGCCCGTGATTCCATCGCGCCCATCCTGTCTGCTGATTGCCGCCATCGCCGGCTGCGTTGTGCTGACGCCCTTGCGCGCGCGGGCGCAGTGGTGGAGTCGCGCGCCGGCCGATTTTGAGGCATGCGCCGACAAGGCCGAGAAGGCGGCGACCCGGGAAGAGAGATCGTCGCAGCTAATCGAATGCAACGCGAAATTCGCCGGCCGCCGCAAGCCCGGCGGCGGCTACACCTATTTCGATTTCATGCAGAACCGCAGCTTCGATATCGCAGGCCCGAACCCGACGCCGGAAGAACAGAAGAAGATCGACGAGCAATATACCGTTTTCCTCGACCGCGAGCGGCAGAGCCGCATCGCCGCCGCGTTCACGGCGAAACAGCAATTGCTGCAGCAGGCCTCCTTGAGGAGTGAAAGGGTGCCGCTGCCGGTAGAGGCACCCAACAAGGCGCAGGCGGCGAGCGATTTGAGGTCGCGCATCAAGGCCGCGAATTGCGCGCGGAATTCATTCTCCTGCGAATGGCCGCGGCTGTCCGAAAGCATCAAGGAACTGAAGAAGCTGTTCACTTCCTCTCCAGGCAAGGCGAAGCGAGGTTAGATCGTCATTCGGTGATCACCATCGCCCCGGAACTTCCGGTAAGGTGATTTCGGATTATGCACCGAGGCGACGCCGACGCGGCGGGCGCCGTCGAAGAAAAGTCATCCCATCTTAGTGCGCGCCGTCGTGGATCCGCCGAACGTGGTCGCGGTGCGCCCGCCGGTGATAACGCACCCACGGTTCATAAGCCGGCGCATGATAGGCCCGCGCGGCGCGCTGCTCCTGCAACCTCGCGTCATATCCCGGCGATGGCGTCACCGTCGGCGGCGCGGCGCTTGCCGGCGCCATCCCAGCCGCGCCGCCGAGAACGAAGGCGACGATGGCAGAAGCTGCATGAATTCGTTTCATATCTTTCCTCCCGGCACGGCCGCGGTCGATGCGCGTTGCCGCTTCATCCAAAATTATCCCTGAACTTTGCGTTTTCAAGGCAGCGGCTGGCGCGCAAGCACCGATTTTGCGACCGGACCTGCTGCGGCGCCGGCGCGGCCGCGCCTTGTAACGGTCATGGCGCGCGGTTATGTTTTGTGCGGGCTGGCATTCGGGAGACGAGGACAATGGGTTTACTCGATGTACTCAACGGGATGCAGAACGGCCCGCGCGGCCCGAGCAATCCAGGCGCGCAAACCGGCGGCGGAATGTCGCCCTTGACCATGGCGATCCTCGGGCTGCTCGCCTGGAAGGCGGTCAAGCATTTCAGCGGCAACCAGCCGAGCCCGGCGCCGGCGCCGGGCAATGCAGCGGGCGGCGGTATCGGCGGCGGCCTTGGCGACGTCCTCAAGGGCGGATTGGGCGGCCTGCTCGCGGGCGGCGCGGCAGGCAGCGTGATCAGCGGCGGGCTCGGCGACCTGCTCAAGCAATTCCAGCAGAACGGTCAAAGCGAGGCCGCCAATTCATGGGTGGGCACGGGCCCGAACAAGCAGATTTCGCCCGATGATCTCGGCCGCGCCCTCGGCGCCGATCAGCTCAATGCGCTTTCGGCGCAAAGCGGACTGTCGCGCGAGGCGCTGCTCGCCGGCCTCAGCCAGCATTTGCCCGATGTCATCAACCATCTGACGCCGGACGGGCGGCTGCCGACCGAAAGTGAATTATCGGGCCGGATTTGATTGCGGCCGGCAGCGGCTTTTTGAACTCTGCTCTCTGTAAGAGAAGGACGACAGCGATGATACACATAATTATCGTCGGCTTCATCGCGGGGATAATCGCCAGGCTGCTTTCACCGGGCCCGAACAATCCCAGTGGATTCATCCTGACCACCGTGCTCGGCATCGCTGGTGCTTTTCTGGCGACAGCGATCGGCCAGTTCATCGGCCACTACGAGCCGGGCGAGGGCGCCGGCTATATCACAGCGACGATCGGCGCGCTGGTGGTACTGTTCATCTGGAACCGGCTGGTGGCGAGCCGCGTGATTTCCGATCCCGGCGCGAAATGACGGCAGCCGTCATTCCGGGGCGCGTCGAAAACGCGAACCCGGAATCTCGAGATTTCACGTAACCAAATGCGCGCCGGCATCCATCCGGATCACTTCGCCGGTCATGTTGCTCGATCGCGGTGTCGCAAGGAAGCACACCAGTTCGGCGACATCCTGCGCGGTCGAGGCCCGCTTGAGCGGCACTTTCGCGATCACATTATCGCGCACCTGCCTGGCGGCGTCCTCGCCGCGGCCTTTGGTGAACCAGGGTGTGTCCATGTAGCCGGGGCAAACGGTGTTGACGCGGATCAACGGCGCCAGCGCACGCGCCAGCGAAAAAGTGATGGTGTTCAGCGCGCCCTTGCTTGCGGCATAGGCAATCGAGGAACCGATGCCGCTGATGCCCGCGACCGATGATACGTTGACGACCGCCGACGCGCGGCCCGCCGCCTTCGCGCCGGCTTCCAGCAGGGTCCGCGCGGCGCGCACCATCTGGAACGGGCCGATGGTGTTGACGCCGTACAGCCGCTGAAAATCCTCCGCCGACAGTCCGTCGAGATTGCCGTGCGCCATGTGCTTGGTGGTGCCGGCATTGTTGATCAGCGCGTCGAGGCGTCCCCAGGGGGCCGCGGCCGCGACGATCTTCCTGCAATCCTCGTCGCGCGATACATCGCCCTGGACCACGACCACTTCGCCGCCCGCCGCGCGGCAGAGATCGGCGGTCTGCTCGGCTTCCTTGTGGCTGGAGGAATAGTTGACGACGATGCGCGCCCCGCCTTTCGCCAGAATGGCCGCGGTCGCGGCCCCCAGGCCTGACGCCGAGCCCGTTACAATCGCGCACAAACC
Organism: uncultured Alphaproteobacteria bacterium; assembly: GCA_963801875.1. Lineage (GTDB taxonomy): Bacteria > Pseudomonadota > Alphaproteobacteria > Rhizobiales > Xanthobacteraceae > Bradyrhizobium. The sequence continues at coordinate 38,414 of CAWDGT010000004.1, forward strand.
GTCCCCGGACATCCGCATTTCCTCTTTTTGATTTTCGGCTAACCCGCCGCTGGCGGCGATCTAGCATATCGCGCGGCGAAACGCCTGCAAATCGGCAAAACTCCGTTGCGCGGAATTAATGCCTTTGGCGGCGGCGATCGCTTCATGTCGCCGTTGCAGGGCACCTCGCGGACATCAGCGCTTGTCATGGCGGTGGCTTTTCCTCATCATGCGGTGCAAGAAAAGACCGCACCCGATGCTTGGGCAAAATCGCGCAAGCGGGCCGTGTGCCGGTCGAAAAACAGGGAAATGCCGTGGCGGAGAGTGAGAACATTGTCGCCGAGACCGCGGAAAGGATATTTTCCGATCTCGCCGACGCGCAAACCATCAACCGCGACAAGAAAGGCGGCTGGAAAGCGCCGCTGTGGCAGGCGCTGACGGAAGCCGGCTTGCCGCTGGCCTGGGTGGCCGAGGACTGCAGCGGCTCCGGCGCCAGCCTCGCCGAAGGATTTGGCGTGCTGAGCGCGGCCGGGCGTTTTGCCATCGCGGTGCCGCTTGCGGAAACCATGCTGGCGGGCTGGCTGCTGGCGCAAGCCAGGATCGCCTCGCCGCCGGGCGAGATGACGGTGGCGCCGGCAAGCCCGAAAGACCGCATCGCGCTCAATGCCGACGGCACCTTGTCCGGCCGCGCGCGCGGCGTACCCTTCGCAAAAGACGCAAAGCATATCGCGGTGCTGGCGCACGGCGCAGGCGGTCTTTCGATCGCGCTGGTGGAAGCGGCCAAGTGCCGGGTCGAGCCCGGCCTCAATCTGGCCAGCGACGGCAGCGATACCGTGACGTTCAACAACGTCGCGCCGCTCGCCGTCAAGCCGGCGCCAAAAAACTTCGATCAGACCTCGCTGATGCTGATGGGCGCGGTGGCGCGCAGCCTGCAAATCGCGGGCGCCATGGAATCGATGCTCGACATCAGCGTGCGCTATTCCAATGAGCGCGTCGCCTTCGAGAAGAAGATCTCGAAATTCCAGGCGGTGCAGCACAATCTGGCGCGTCTCGCCGGTGAGACCGCCGCCGCCATGACGGCGGCGAGTTCGGCGGCGGACACCATCGCCAACGCGGCCCGATTCGACGACGCGGTTTTTCTGGAAGCGGCCTCGGCAAAAATCCGCTGCGCGGAAGCCGCCGAAAAGGGCGCGGCGATCGCCCATCAGGTTCATGGCGCGATCGGCTATACGCTCGAGCACATCCTGCATCGCTACACCATGCGCGCGCTGGCCTGGCGCGACGATTTCGGCCACGAAAGTCACTGGGCGGTGGAACTGGGCAAGCGCGTCGCAGCGCGCGGCGCCGACGAATTGTGGCCGCTGGTCGCCTCGCGCTGACATTTTAAGGAAAGACGAGATCCGACATGACCGCAGCCCTCCGTTTCGATCCGATCCGCTTGCCCGAAGAGTGCGAAAAGCTGCGCAAGGAAGTCCGCGCCTTTCTCGCCGAGGAGATCGCAAAGGGCACCTTCGATCCGCACTCGCCGCAGGGCGGCGACAACGACGTTCCCGGCTTTTCCAAACGGGTCGGCGAACGCGGCTGGATCGGCATGACCTGGCCGAAGAAATATGGCGGCCATGAGCGCTCGTTTCTCGAGCGCTATGTGGTGACCGAGGAAATGCGCGTTGCCAATGCGCCGACACGGCGTTTTTTCGTGGCCGACCGGCAGAGCGGTCCGGTGCTGCTGAAATATGCCCCCGAGCATATCAAGATGGACATCCTGCCGCGCATCTGCCGCGGCGAAGTGTGCTTCTCGATCGGCATGAGCGAGCCCAATTCCGGCTCGGACCTGTTCGCCGCGAAGACCAAGGCGACGCCGACCGACGGCGGCTTTCTGATCAACGGCACCAAGATATGGACCTCGTCGGCGCAGGTCGCCAATTACATGCTGGCGATCTTCCGCACCTCGCCGTCGACCAAGGAAAATCGCCGGCACGGGCTGACGCAATTCCTCGTCGACATGAAGACGCCGGGCATCAAGGTCAACCCGATCGGGCAACTCACCGGCAAAGCCGAATTCAACGAGGTGGTATTCACGGACGCCTTCGTCCCTGCCGATCACGCGCTCGGTGAGATCGACGGCGCCTGGAAACAGGCGACCTCGGAGCTCGCCTATGAGCGCAGCGGGCCGGAACGCTTTCTGGAAACCTATTATGTGCTGACCGAACTGGTTCGCGCGCTCGGCGAGAAGCCCGACACCCGCGGCGCCGAGGGCATCGGGCGGCTGGTGGCGCAGCTGCACACCATGCGCCGGATGTCAGTGTCGGTCGCCGGCATGCTGCACGCCGGCAAGGAGCCGGTGGTCGAGGCCTCCATCGTCAAGGACATCGGCACCATCTGGGAACAGGCGTTGCCGCAGCGGGTGCGCGATCTCGCAGCCTTCGTCGAGCCGGACGCCAGCAACCACGAAATTCTCGACACGGTATTGCCCTACGCCATGAAGGTCGCGCCCAAGCTCACGATTCAGGGCGGCACCACCGAGGTACTGCGCGGAATCATCGCGCGCGGGCTCGGCCTGCGCTAATTCAAAATCAATCGGGGACCACCATGAGCAAATTCACGGATATCGGCGTCGAGAAGCACGGCCATGTCGGCCTCATCGAAATTCGCAAGCCGCCCCTGAACTTCTTCGACGTCTCGCTGATCAACCAGATCGCGGACGCGCTGGAGGAATTCGACCGCGATATCGAGATCCGCGCCTCAGTGCTGGCCGCGGAAGGCAAGGCGTTCTGCGCCGGCGCCAATTTCGGCGATCCGGCGCGGCAGCAGGCCGAGGAGCGCGCGAAAACCGATCCGGCGTCGAACCTGCCGATCAACCATCTCTATGTCCAGGCGGTGCGGATTTTCCGCAACAAGAAGCCGATCGTCGCCGCCGTTCATGGCGCCGCCATCGGCGGCGGGTTGGGGTTGGCGGTATCGGCGGATTTCCGCGTCACTTGCCCGGAGGCGCGATTCGCAGCCAACTTCACAAAACTCGGCTTTCATCCCGGCTTCGGGCTGACGGCAACGCTTCCCGAACTGGTTGGCAAGAACAATGCGGAATTGATTTTCTACACCAGCCGCCGGGTCACCGGCGAGGAAGCCACCCGGATGGGCCTTGCCAATGTCTGCGTGCCGCAGAACCAGGTGCGCAGTGAGGCCATGAAGCTCGCCAATGAAATCGCCGAGTGCTCGCCGCTCGGCTTGATTTCGACTCGCGCCACCATGCGCGCCGGCCTCGCCGACCGCGTGCTGGCCGCCACCAACCACGAACTGATCGAGCAGAACAAGCTGCGCGCGACCGAAGATTTCAAGGAAGGCGTCAAGGCCACCGCCGAGCGCCGCGTCGCCAACTTCAAGGGGCGGTGAACTCCCTTCCCTTCTCCCTTGTGGGAGAAGGTGGCGCGAAGCGCCGGATGAGGGGTCTCTATCCGCGGAGAGAACCCCTCACCCGTCTGCGATGCTTTGCATCGCATCCACCCTCTCCCACAAGGGGAGAGGGGAAAGGCACCAGCGACGTCAGTTATTTTTCGGCACCACCAGCACATCCACGATAGTGACGCCCTGCCCTTCGCCGTGCACCAGCACCGGATTGATCTCGATTTCGGATATTTGCCGACTGTGTCGCGCCGCCAGCAACGATACTTTCTCGATTAATTCGCACAGCGACGGCACGTCCGCCTGTGCCGCGCCTCGAAATCCGTCGAGCAGCGGCGCGGCCTTGAGCTCGGCCAGCATGCTAGCGGCTTCCGCCACGCCGACAGGCGCGGGGCGATACACGACATCCCTGAATAATTCCGTCGTGATACCGCCAAAACCGACCATGACCATGGGGCCGAACGTGGCGTCGCACATGGTGCCGATGATGATCTCGACGCCCTTTTTCGCCATCGGGCCGACCAGAACGCCCTGGATCTGCGCATCCGGCCGGTGCCGCCGCGCGTTTTCCAGCAGCGCCTCGAAGGCCAGGAATACCTCGCCCTTGGTCGCGATATTGATGCGGACCCCGCCGATTTCGCTCTTGTGTCCGATATCGGGCGACTGGATCTTCATGACCAGCGGAAAGCCCGTTCGGGCGATCGCCGAATCCAGCGCGCTCTTTTCCGTCACCAGCACTTCCTCCGGTAACGCGATGCCGGCCTCGCGAAGCAGCGACTTGCTGTCGAATTCAGACATCCCTGCGGATTTCAGATGCGCCGAAAGATCACGCGATGCCAGCGCGCCGCTATTTGGCGGCGGCGCCAGCTTGAACCTCGAATAGTCGACGATCCGCCGCAGGGCGACGCCGACATGGGTCAGCCCCGACAGCACCACCGCGCCCGAGGCTGCGAGTTCGCTGCGCGCAAACTGCGATGGCAGCGTGTAGGAATAGAACACGATCGGCTTGTTCTGCGCCGATATGACCGGCTTCAGTTCCGCCTGCTTGAACGGCATCCTGGTGTCGCTCGACAGCGACAGCACCACCAGAATGGCATCGACTTCGGCTGATGCGTCGAGCAGATCGATGCTCTTCTGCAGGCCGCCGGCGTGCGCGCCTTGTGCGGTGACGTCGATCGGGTTGCGCGCCGAGCCGTAGGACGGCATCAGCTTGCCGATTTCCGTCTGGATCGTTTCAGACAATTCCGGCACCTGCAGGCCCTGCATCGAAACCGTATCCGCGCCCCAGATGCCACCGCCGCCCGACACCGTTAGCACGGCGACGCGGTCGCCCTTCGGTATCGGGCTGGTGGTCAGGACCCCTGCAATGGTGACGGCCTCATCGAGATCGTTGGAGACGATGAATCCATACCTTGCGAATACCGCGTCATAGGCCGCCGACCAGCCGGCCATGCTCGCGGTATGCGAGGTGGCCGCGCGCTCGCCGGCGCCGGAGCGGCCAACTTTCGTCACGATGACGGGTTTTCCAACCTCCGCGGCGCGACGGGCGGCGGTAAGGAACTTGTCGACGTCCCTGATGCCCTCGATGAACAGCAGGATCACGTCGGTCGAGGGATCCTGCACCATATATTCGAAAAATTCGCCGGCGCCGAGGTCGCATTCGTTGCCGGCGCTGATGACGTAGGAGAGCGCGACACCGATCGCTTTGGCGCGATGGTAGATCGCAAAGCCGATGCCGCCGCTTTGCGCGACAATGCCGATTCGCCGCCTGGTCGCGACCAGTTGCGGCTCATTCGGCTTAACGTCGACGGTCGGGCTGAAGGTGGCGGCGACGCGCTGGGCCTGGCTGTAAAATCCTTCTGCGTTGGGACCGGAAATCCGCAATCCCGTCCGTTTCGCCAGCGCCACGATGGCGTCCTGCATCGCGGCGCTGTCGCCGCCTTCCTCGGCAAACCCCGACGAGATGATCACCGCGTGCTTCACCCCGGCGGCGGCGCATTGCTCGAGCGCGCCAAGCACCACGCGGGCGGGAATGATGACAATGGCAAGGTCGATCGGCTGCCCGACATTGGCGATGGTGGGATAGCATTTCAACCCGTCGATATCGCCGTAATCGGGATTGATCGGATAGATCTTGCCCGGAAATTCGTTCTTGCGCAGCATCGACAACAGCCGGCCCGGAATTTTCTCCAGATCGCGCGACGCGCCGATCAGCGCGATACTGTCGGGCGCGAAGAACGTGTCGAGCGGATGCGGCATGCGGGACGATCCCTTTATTGTTGTTTAGCGCCGGGTGCTTGAGACCGTCATTGCGAGCCAACGGGTCGCGCGAATGCGCGCCCGATGACAGGCTCCGCGAAGCAATCCATCTTTGCACTAAACAAGAATAGATTGCTTCGTCGCTTCGCTCCTCGCAATGACGGTAAGAACGATCGCGCGAATCACGCCACAAGCCGAAAGGTGACCCCCCCAAGATCGAAGGAATCGCCCGTCACCGCATGTCCCTTCGCCTTCGCGGCAGCGAGCACGGGTGCGGCGTTGGCCACCTTGAACGTCAACCCGCTCATCAGATCGCTCGCGCCTTTGACAAAGCGGAAGCCGGCATTAGGCAGCTTCAGTTCGGGTTCACCGGCTTGATTTTTGCTGACGGGAATCTCGATGATCCTGCCCCAGTGCTCGGCCAACCCTTGCGGCTCCGGACTTTGCATCTCCACGCCGGTCAAGGCCTGCGTCACGTTCTTGTGGATCGATTTCTGCCAGTCGGGACCTGCCGGCGGATAGGGGCCGAGAATATCGTCGCTGCCGTCGGTGTGGTTGAATTCGATGAAGGCGGCGCGGCAGTCGCGCGGATGAAGCTGCACGCCATGATAGGGCGCATGATCGATGACGTTGGCGACGCGCACGCCCATCTTCTCGGCGTGCTTTCCGCGCCGGTCGGGATCGTCACAACAGAAGATCGCCATGTAACCGCCGCGGCCGCCGGTCTTGTCGAGAAAGCGTTCCGCCGCGGTGCCGGGTTTGGTCGGCGCCACCACCTCCAGCAGGACGGTATCGACCGGCAGCAGCGCATTCTCCAGACCGTATTTGGCGACGTTGCCGTCGCGGTAGCAGACGCTCAACCCCATGATGCCGGCGATGTCGGAGATGACAGGCTCGAGACGCGGCGCCACCAGACAGATTTGCCGCAGCCGCAGGTAGCTAGCCATCTCAATGTCCCTGAAAGGCGGGCTTGCGCTTCTCGACGAACGCCTTTGCAGCTTCCTTGTGGTCGGCGGTCTCGCCGGAGCGCGAGTGATGGATCGCCTCGGCGTCGAAGCAGGCTTCCAGCGACAAATGCTCGGCGTTGTTGATGTTGCGCTTGATGTAGCCCAGCGTCACCGACGGCCCCTGCGCCAGCGACATCGCCAGCTCATGCGCCGCCGCTTCCACCTCGGCGTCGGCCACGACCTTCGTCACCATGCCGAGCGCCAGCGCCTCCTGCGCCGTCAATACCGGCGACATCAGATAGAGCTCGCGCGCCCTGGCGCTGCCGAGCAGATGGGTCAGGAAATAGGTGCCGCCGTAGTCGCCCGACAGGCCGACCTTGGCGAACGCGGTGGTTATCTTGACCGACGCAGAGGCGACGCGGAGGTCGCAGGAAAGCGCGATCGAAAGCCCGGCGCCGGCGGCCGCGCCGTCGACCTGCGCCACGACAGGCTTCGGCATTTCGTGGAGAATGCGGGAGACCTCCATGCCGCGCCTGAGATTGGCCATCTTGGCTTCGAACGGCAATGGCGCCCGCCCCTCCGCCATCGATTTGACGTCGCCGCCGACGCAGAAGGTGCCGCCCGCGCCCCTAAGCAGCACGGCGCGGACCTCATGGTCCTCAGCCGCGCGCCGCGCCGCCTCGACCAGACCCCGCGTCATGTCCGGATTGAGCGCGTTGCGCCGGTCGGGACGGTTCATGGTGATCGTGAGCAGGCCGCGATCGAGTTTTTGCAGGACGATGTCGTTGTTCATGAGGCGGTGCTTTCGTTGTTGTTAGTTGTCTCCCGTCATTCCGGGATGGTGCGCCAGCACCAGATCTCAGATGCGCAATTGCGCATCGGGGAATCTCGAGATTCCGGGTTCGATGCTTCGCATCGCCCCGGAATGACTGCGTGACTTCGTCACTTCTTCACCAGCGGGCAGCGCGACAATTCCAGCGACTGGAACGCCTCGTTGCCGGACATATCGAGGATGCCGCCGAGTTTCAGGGGAGGTTTTGTCTGTGCGAAGACGGCGCTGGCAGAAAGCGCCAGCACCGACGCGAATACGCCGGAAAGAACCCGCTTCATTGAAAGCCTCCCTGCCGACATGCCGCATTACTTCCGCGGCTTATATTTCAGTTGCCGCGATCATGCCGCATGCGGTGCACTGCGGCAACCCGCGGGCCGGAGGCGGCAGTCATGCGCGCGCGTTGCAGTCAGCGCATTTTCCGCAAAGCGGAATGACCGGCTTCTCCAGCGCGGGGGCGCGTGAATTCGCATTCCCGCCTCACGCCAGAAGTCCCTTTCCCGGCACGTGGTTGAACTCCAGTCTGATGCCGTCGGGATCCTCGAACAGCAGCGAATAATAGCCGGGCGCCCACTGATCCTCGCGCGGCGCGCGGATGATCTTGACATCGAACGAACAGAGGAAGCCGTGCAGCTCGTCGACGTCGACGCGCTCGCGGGCGCGGAAGCAGAGATGATGCAGGCCGACGCGGCTTTGCTCGAAGGCGGCGCCGGCGTGTTCGGGCGCGGGCTTGCGGATCCCGAACGCGGTGCGTCCGCCGACGCAGTAGAAGAGTTCATCGCTGTCGATCATCGGCCGCAGGCCGAGATACGGCAGCAGCTTGCGGTAGAATTCGCGGGAGCGCTCGAAATTCGACGCGGTGAGAATAACATGCGCGATACCGTTGACTTCCATCGGCTTCCCCTTCGTCATGGCTGACCCAGCATACAGGAATTGGACCGGACGCGGCGCGGCGCCATGAAACGGAAAATCAAAACGACGGCCCGTTGCGGCGGGCTCGCGGTGGTCGCGGCGTTGGGTCTGGCGTTGGATCTCTTGCCGGTTATCGCTGCCAGCCCAACGATCGCGGCGGGGTGCTCGTTCGAGCCGCAGGGCGAGGGTCGCGTCGCCGCGGTCATCGATGCGCGCAGCTTTCGCCTTCAGGACGGCCGCGAGGTCCGCCTCGCCGGGATCGAGCCGGTCGCGGAGAAGAGGGCGGCCTCGGCGCTATCGGCGATCATCGCCGGGCGCGAGGTGACCTTGCGCGGAGTAGATGATACGCCCGACCGTTACGGCCGCCAGCCCGCCTTCGTGTATCTGGTTTCCTCCGAAACTCCGGTGCAGGCCGAACTCGTGGCACGGGGCGAGGCGCTGGTCTCGGCTGATGTGACCGACAGGGACTGCGCCGCGGTCCTGACGGCGGCGGAAGAAGCGGCCCGCCAGGCAAAACAGGGAACCTGGGCCGATCCCACGGCCATAAAAAACGCGGAAAGTTCGGGCGATATTTTGGCCGGGATCGGGCGTTTTACGGTGGTCGAGGGCAGGGTCTTGTCGGTCCGGCAGGCCGGGGCAACGACTTATCTGAACTTCGGACGGAACTGGACACGGGACTTTGCCGCGACTATTTCAAGGCGCATGCTACCCACTTTCGAGGCGGCTGGAATTGTTCTTAAGTCCCTCGAAAATCGACGGATTCGCGTCCGCGGCTGGGTCGAGGCGCGGGGCGGGCCGCGAATTGAAGTGCTCCATGTCGGGCAGATTGAAGTACTTGGCGGGAACTAGCTCGCCGGACCAGAACGAGTAGTTGAAGTGGTGGGGTTGGCGGGACAGCGTGAGGGAAGGATGAGCCGCAGCCTTTGGGTTGCGCCTGTGCTGCTGTCGGCGGCCCTGGCGCTCGCGGCCTGCGGCGACATGAACCGGTTTCAAACCGCGTCCCCCGCGGCGGGCGTCGTCAAGCCCAAATCGGTCGCCCAGACGCCAGCCACCGAGCGCGAGCATGAACGCATTCTCGCCTCCTATGGCGGCGCCTATGACGATCCGAAGCTGGAAGGGCTGATTACCAAAACGGTCGAACGGCTGGTGGCCGCGTCGGATCGTCCCGATCAGGCCTACAAGGTGACAATCCTCAATTCAGGCGCGGTGAACGCATTCGCGCTGCCAACTGGCCAGCTCTACGTCACACGCGGCCTGATCGCGCTGGCGAGCGACACGTCCGAACTGTCCTCGGTGCTGAGCCACGAGATGGCGCATGTGCTGGCCAAACATGCATCGATCCGCGAGGACCAGGCGCGCCAGGCCGCGGTCGTCACCCGCGTCGTCACCGACATGGGCAATGACCCCGATCTCACGGCGCTGGCGCTGGCGAAAACCAAGCTGACGATGGCGAGCTTCTCGCGCGCCCAGGAGTTCGAGGCCGACGGCATCGGCGTCGGCATTTCCGCGCGCGCCCATTTCGACCCCTACGGCGCGGCGCGTTTCCTGACCTCGATGGAGCGCAATGCTGAGATGAAGGCGGGCAAGACCTCGATCGATCCGCGCGCGCAGGACTTTCTGTCGTCGCACCCGGCAACGCCGGAGCGCATCCAGAATGCACAAAAAACCGCGCGGCAATACGTGTCGCCGGAGGGCGGCGAACGCGATCACGAGACCTATCTCTCCGCGATCGACAACATCGTCTATGGCGAGGATCCGAGCGAGGGATTCGTTCGCGGCCGCCGCTTCCTGCATCCCAAGCTCGGCTTCACCTTCGCCGCGCCCGATAACTTCACGCTGGACAATACCGCGCAGGCCGTGATCGGGGTGCGCGAGGGCGGCACGCAGGCGATGCGCTTCGATGTCGTGCGCGTGCCGGCGGAACAGTCGCTCGGCGACTATCTCAATTCCGGCTGGATGGAGAATGTCGACAAGGCCTCGACCGAGGATATGATGATCAACGGCTTCCCGGCGGCGGCGGCGAGCGCGCACGGCGATCAATGGCAATTCAAGATCTATGCGCTGCGTTTCGGCAGCGACGTCTACCGCTTCATTTTCGCCACCCGGCAGAAGAACACCGAGAGCGAGCGCAACGCGCGCGAAACCGTCAATTCCTTCCGGCGCCTGACGCTTGAGGAGATCCAGGCCGCGCGTCCGCTGCGGATCAAGGTCATCACCGTGCAGCCCGGCGATACCGTGGAATCGCTGTCACACCGCATGGCTGGCCTCGACCGCCCGGCGGAGCGCTTTCGTATCCTGAACGGGCTGGACGCCCATGCCCAGGTCAAGGTGCGCGACCTCGTCAAGGTCGTGGCGGATTGACGGCGAAGCCGTCATCCCGGGACGCGAAGCGAACCCGGGATCTCGAGGTTCTCCGATGTGCAATTGCACATCGTAGTTCGGCGTTGCACGCCGCCCCGGAATGACAGGCAAAACAAAAAGCCCGGTCTCTCGACCGGGCTTCTGATTGTTGAGAACCAGCGAAGCTGCTTACGCCGCCTCATCCGCCACTGTGGCGTCGTCGCCTTCGGCGTCGACATCGGCCTCGACCTCGGCTTCCGTCTTGGCGCCGCGGCGCGGGCTCTTGGCGAGCTGGCCTTCGATTTCCTTGACCGCCTCGGTTTCCGTCACGTGCTGCACGACCGCGATTTCACGCGACAGGCGGTCGAGGGCGGCTTCATAGAGCTGACGTTCGCTGTAGGACTGTTCGGGCTGCGATTCCGAGCGATAGAGATCGCGGACCACTTCGGCGATCGCCACGATATCTCCGGAGTTGATCTTGGCCTCGTATTCCTGGGCCCGGCGCGACCACATCGTGCGCTTGACGCGGGCGCGGCCCTTCAGGGTTTCCAGCGCGCGCTTGACCAGCGCCGGCTCCGACAGCTTGCGCATGCCGACATTGGCGACCTTCGCGGTCGGCACCCGCAGCGTCATCTTGTCCTTCATGAAATTGATCACGAACAGCTCGAGCTTGGCGCCGGCGATCTCCTGGTCCTCGATGGCCAGAATCTGGCCGACGCCGTGCGCAGGATAGACGACGAATTCGTTGGTCTTGAAGCCCTGACGCTGGGTCAAAGCCTTCTTCGGCTCCTCGACCCGCGGCGCGACAGAGGCAGACTTTGCAGCCGGCTTGGCGGCGGCGGGCTTGTGCGCGGCCGGCTTGGCGGCAGGCTTGTGGGCAGGCTTGTGGGCAGCCCTGCCGGCAGCAGACTTGGCGGTGGTTTTCGCGGCAGTTTTGCGAGCGACCTTTGAGGCAGTGGCCTTCGAACCCGTCGCTTTCGCGGCGGTTTTGGCAGTCTTGTTTGGCATTGCGCTTCTTTTGTTTTTTGAGGATTTGGCAGCCGAGGCCTTGCTGGCTGACCGGCTCCCCCTGGAGGAAGTCCGGGCACGGCTCCTGGTTGCGCTACGGCTGGCCGCAGCGGCTTTTTTCGAGACCTTGGAAGCACTCTTTTTACGCGTTTTCTGTGACACAGCCTGCGCGCGGAACTGCCACGCCCCTGTTGGATGATTTGCACGGGAACCCATAGGGGCCTAAGCGGGGCTGACGGGTTCGGCTAATAATGACCCAATATAGCACATTTTCCGCAAAAATCAATGATTTACGCCCCGTGCGGGGTGCCACGGGGCGATTTTGGCGATCTGACGGGGATTAGGGTTAAGCCGAATCTAGCTTTCGGTCAGTCGCCGCTCCCGGGCTTTGGCGAGAAATATTTCTCGAATTTGCCTTCCTGGCCCTCGTAATCCTTGGCGTCGGGCGGCGATTCTTTCTTCTGGGTGATGTTCGGCCAGCTCTTGGCGTATTCGGTATTGACCTCGAGCCACTTCTCCAGCCCGGGCTCGGTGTCCGGCTTGATGGCGTCGGCGGGGCATTCAGGCTCGCATACGCCGCAATCGATGCATTCGTCCGGATGGATGACCAGCATGTTGTCGCCCTCGTAGAAGCAGTCCACCGGACAGACCTCGACGCAGTCGGTATATTTGCATTTGATGCAGGCTTCAGTGACGACGTAAGTCATCCAAGGCTCCGAAACGGGTCAATTTTGAGTGGGTTGCGTAGCCCAGGAACCCCCAACCCGCAAGAGAAGCGGAATGCTTCCGCGCGGCGTTTTTGAGCGGTCCTGCGGCCGGCCTTGCGCCTTGCCAGAGATAGTTATTCCAGGCGGTCCTGCAAATCGTCATACAGTCCGCGCGCGGCCGACGCATCGCCCCGGCGCGGCGCGAATCCGACGACCTTGAGCACGCGCACGCTGCGATCTAACCCGATCGTCAGCACGTCGCCCGCCTTCACCGCGTGACCGGGCGCCGTCTCGCGCACGCCATTAACGCGGACATGGCCGGCCTCGACCAGAGCGACCGCGCTGGTGCGCGCCTTCACCACGCGCGCGTGCCACAACCATTTATCGAGACGCTGGCGCTCCAAGCGACACCCAAGGCGTTTTCAAGCGAAGCGGGCTCCAGTTCGCGCCAGGAAAACGCGTCAAAAGATAAAGCCTAGCCGTCCTTGCGGCCGGCGGTGAGCTGCTCTTTCAGCGCCGCCAGCTTGGCGAACGGTGAATTGGGATCGACCGGGCGCTCGCGCTCGCGCGGGGCCGCGCTGGTCGCATAGGGCCGGTGCGAGGGCCCGCTCTCCCGGCCGGCTTTGTCGCGATCGCGTCCGCCCTTGTCGCGCCCGCCTTTATCGCGCCCGCCGGCAAATTTGCCCTTGTCCCTGCCCTTGTCGTTATCACCACGCTTGCCGGCAAAGCGCTCGCGCGGCTGATGCGCCCGCTCCTCGCGCGGTTCGCGAACCGGAGCGCCGTCAGCGGGCGCCGCCGTGACCGCCTCGGTCGGCGCATCGGGGCGCGGCTTGCGGAATTCGCTGCGACGCTCGCGCCGCCCGCGCCGGTGCCGCTCGCCTTTGGCGGGCTCGGTGGCCTCGCCTGCGGCTGCGGCGACAGGCGGCGCGCCTTCCACGGGGCGGTCATGGTGACGATGACGGTTGCGATCGTGACGCGGCCGGCGCTCGTCCGACCGGCCCCCGGGCCGCCAGACCTCGACCATCTCGGGCGCGGCATCTGGTGCGGCCGCGGCGGGCGCGTCAGCTTCCACTGGCGCAACATCGCCAGCGGCCTGATCCTGCGGCGCTTCGGCCGCCGCGGCTTCGATCAGCACCGCCGGCGCGGGATGGGCTTCGACGAGAGCCGGCGGCTCCGCTTCGTTGGCTGGCGCAAAGGCGACGGCCAGCAGCTTCGACGCCAACGATTCCGATACGACATCTTCGGAAACCGGCGAAACGTCGGAGACCGCCTCGGCAGCGCCGCTCCCGGCCGTAACCGGGGTCTCCCCTACAACCGCTTCCGCCGCGACGTTTTCCGCCACGACTTCGGAAGCGGCTTCTGGTGACGTTTCCGTGACGGCTTCGGCCGGCACTGCCTCCGCCGCCGGCGCTGTCTCCGTCGCCGGCGCTGTCTCCTCCGCGGGCGCTGTCTCCGCTGCGGGCGCTGTCTCCGCCCCGGGCGCTTCGATCGGGGCCGGTTTCGGCGGCAGCGGCGCGCGCCGCTCCATGCGATAGCCCAGCGCGCGCAAGATCGAGGCGAAATCCTCCCCCGCCGACCCCGTCAGCGAGGTCATCGCCTGCGTGACGACAAAACCGCGGCCGTCGAACGCGCCGGCGGGCTTCTCGCCCGGCGAGGTTTCGCGCCAGGACAGCGCCGGGCGGATCAGATCGGCGAGCCGTTCCAGAATATCGACCCGTACCGCGCGTTCGCCGCATTGCCGATAACCGAGCACGCGGTAGGCATCGCGGTGAAGCTCTTTGTCGACCGGGAACGAGGTGCGGCCTGATCCCGCCAGGTGCTGCGCCCCCGACAGAGCCGACATGTCGACATGGTCCTGCTTCTCGGCCCACAATAGCGAGGCCAGCGCCCGCGCCGCGGGCTTGAGCAGCGCCGGAAGATAGATGTGATAGGCGCCGAAGCGGACGCCGTATTTGCGCAAGCTCGCGCGCGACGGCTGATCGAGATCCTTCATCTCGGCCGCGATCTTGGCGCGTTCCAGCACGCCGAGCGCTTCGATCAGCTGAAACGCGATGCCGCGCGCGATTCCCGTGATGTCCTCGGCCTTGGCGAGGTCGAACAAGGGTCCCAGCAGCTTCTCGATATGGGTCTTCAGCCACAGATCGAGCCGCGCCTGCACCGCCTCGCGCGGCGCGCCCGACAGGCGCTCGTCGGAAATGATGCGCAGCCGCGGATGCAGCGCATCCTCGGCCGCCACCAGTTTCGCCACCGCATCGCCGGTCCAGCGGATGGTGCCGTCTTTGGTCAGCACGAACTGATCGTCGGGGGCGGCGGCCAGTTTCTCGGCGCGCGCGTCGATTTCGCCGGCCAGTGCCTTCAGCGCGGTCGCCTGCAGCGCCTTGGCGTCGGAGCCGGCCTCCGCCGCGTCGGGCGCAAAGGTGAATCCGTCGAGCCGGCCGATCACATGGCCTTCGACGGTCACTTCGCCGGTCTTGCCGATTTCCGTATTCAACATGGTGTTTTCCCGCAGGCGGCGCATCAATACACTGGTACGGCGATCAACGAAACGCTCCGTGAGCCGTTGATGCAGCGCATCGGACAATTTATTTTCGACCTCGCGGGTGATCCCCTGCCAATGTTCGGGATCGGCCAGCCAGTCCGGCCGATTGGCGACAAAGGTCCAGGTGCGGATTTGCGCGATCCGGCCCGACAGGGTGTCGATATCGCCGTCGATGCGATCGGCCTGATCGACCTGGGCCGCGAACCAGGCATCGGGAATCCGGCCCTTTTGCATCAGGAACCCGAACAAAGTCGTCACCAGCTCGGCATGCGCGGCCGGCGCGATCTTGCGGTAATCCGGAATCTGGCAGGCGTCCCACAGCCGTTCCACGGCTGCGGCGCCATGCGCCATCTCCCGCACATCGCCATCGCGCGCGGCGTGATCGAGCACGCGCAGGTCCTCGGCGATCGGGGCGCGGGTCAGCGCGTCGTGGCCAGGCGACAGCGCCAGCGACACCTGCAGCGCGCCGAGCGAGGAAAAATCCAGCGTCGAATTGCGCCATTGCAGCACTTTCACGCTGTCGAAAGCGTGATTCTGCAACGCATTGACCAGTTCCGGCTCGAACGGCGCGCAGCGCCCCGTCGTGCCGAAGGTGCCGTTGCGGGTGGCGCGTCCGGCGCGTCCGGCGATCTGGGCGAATTCGGACGGATTGAGCCTGCGGAACTGATAGCCGTCATATTTGCGGTCGGAGGCGAAGGCGACGTGATCGACGTCGAGGTTGAGCCCCATGCCGACCGCATCGGTCGCGACGAGATAATCGACGTCGCCCGACTGGAACATCGCAACTTGCGCATTTCTGGTGCGGGGCGACAGCGAGCCCAGCACCACAGCGGCGCCGCCATGCTGGCGGCGGATCAGTTCGGCGATGGCGTAAACCTCGTCCGCCGAAAACGCCACGATCGCGGTGCGCCGCGGCTGCCGGGTGATCTTGCGGTCGCCGGCGAATTCGAGCTGCGACAGCCGCGGCCGCGTGACGATGCTGGCGCCAGGCAACAGCCGCTCGATGATCGGGCGCATGGTGGCCGCGCCCAAGAGCAGCGTCTCATCGCGGCCGCGCCGGTGCAGGATGCGATCGGTGAAGACGTGGCCGCGCTCGAGATCGGCCGCGATCTGGATTTCATCGACCGCGAGAAACGACACGTCGAGATCGCGCGGCATGGCTTCGACGGTGGAGACCCAGAACCGCGGCTTTGGCGGTTTTATCTTCTCCTCGCCGGTGATGAGCGCGACGGAATCGACGCCGGCGCGGTCGACCATCTTGTTGTAGACCTCGCGCGCCAGAAGCCGCAGCGGCAGGCCGATCACGCCCGAGGAATGCGCGAGCATCCGTTCGATCGCAAGATGGGTCTTGCCGGTGTTGGTCGGCCCCAGCACCGCGGTGACGCCGGCGCCGGGAGCCCGTCCGTTGGCGAAGCTGGACGGTGTTGACGAAAAGGCCATGTTCTATTGGGTTTCTGCGTCGCTGGCGTTGGGCGCGGTGTTCTGTAGTTGTGTCACAATGCGACGTCTTGAAGGCCGCGGCTTAAGCTCCGGAACGAGTCCGGAACGAATCGCGCCCGAATCGGTGACTCCTGTGCTCTCCTGATCCGTTCACCGCAACATCTCGCGCCCACGCCGCATGGCGGCACTAGATCAAGTTTGCCGCGGCCCGACAAGCCACCGGTTTGGCCGCGAAATCCTTAACCGGACGAGCGCGGCGAGTCGAATCAGAAGCCGGCAAGAGTCAACAGGAATCCGGCTCCCACTTCCCCTCTCCCCCTGTGGGAGAGGGTGTCTTCGCGAAGCGAAGACGGGTGAGGGGTTTGTCTCCGCGGATGGAGACCCCTCATCCGGCATGGACTGCGTCCATGCCACCTTCTCCCACAAAGGGAGAAGGGATGAGGCAGCCCGGCATTCTCCTCAATTCGTCTTCGCGACCCGCGGGGGCGACGCCGTGGTGATGAACTGGGTGGCCTCCAGCATGGCCAGCCCAAACGGCGTCGGGATCGTCATCCGGAATGGCACCAGCACGCGGGTTCCCGCGATCGGAACGAAGGCGATTTCGATGTTGCGCTGGGCGGCGAGATATTTGATCACCGGGCGATCGGGAATGTAGCCGGCGACCGGCGTGAAATAGATCGCGCAGACCACCGCCGGGCCGCGATAGCCCTTCTCGGCCCGCACGGTTTCCATGCGCTTGAAGTCGAGCTTGAGATCGTAGCGCATGCGGCCGTCGAAGATCCCGGCGCCGGTGCGGCAGGTCTCGGGGCTGAGCGGATCGGATGTGCCGGGTGCCCGCAGCATCGATCCCGTCATCGGATCGTAGACGCCGCGGCGATGCGCCTCAGTGACCGGAATCCGGTCGGCATCGACCGGCGGCACCGGCTCGATGCCGAACTCCCTGACATTGCCGTTCGCGAGCAGGATGTGGCTGGCTTCGGATTTTTTCGACGTCGTGGTGGTGGCGGAATAACTCGTCGCCACCGGCGCGCCGGCGACGACACGGCCCTGGGCGGCGCCGGTGCCGGAGCCGCCGGCGAGCGCCTTCAGGATGCCCGAGGTGCCGCCGGAGGCGGTGGCGGAAAACGTATCGTCGGAGATATCGATGGTCCAGGCGCCCTTGCCGACGGGGATGCCGGCCAGCGTCGCCTCATATTGTGCCTCCAGCCTGCCTTGGGCGAAGGCGGCGTGCGGCGCCCACAGCACGCACGCAAGCGCGAACAGGCCGCCCACCACGCGCAGCGCCGCCGATGCCCGCCGGGGCGAAATCATGCTGGAAGTGTTCACCTGGGGGCGGTCCTCAAATACGCGCGTGCAAGTTGTCATTTAAGCGAAAATACCCGACAAGCAACGGATCGGCGCGCTTTTTGAGCAAATCCCCGCCAAGGCGCGGGGGGTTCAAGCGCGGAAACCTCTGATGTCGGCGGCGAATGCGCCGTTTATATGATGGGCCGGAGACCCCGCGGAGCGCCCGCGAAACCGCCCCTGGCGCCCTCAAAACCTTGACGCCCACCTGGTCTGCCCCTATACGTCCGCGGCTCCCTGGATGGACGTGATTTTGAACCCCGATGGACCAAAAAGGCCGGGGATGGCAGAGGATTTTGTAAGATGTCGCGGCGCTGCGAACTGACGGCCAAGGGCCCGCAAGTGGGCCACACGGTGAGCCACTCCAATATCAAGACCAAGCGCCGGTTCCTGCCGAACCTGTGCAACGTCACCTTCATTTCCGATGCGCTCGGCCGCAACGTGCGCCTGCGCGTTTCTACCAACGCCATCAAATCAGTCGATCATCGCGGCGGCCTGGATGCGTTCCTGATCAAGGCCAAGGCGGCCGAGTTGTCGCCGAAGGCGCTGGAGCTGAAGAAGGCGATCGAGAAGAAGATGCCGAAGGTGGCGTTTGTGAAGAAGGCGGCGAAGGCCGCGCTGGAGAAGAAGGCGGGCTGAGGCTTTCGTTAGGTTGGGTTAGCGGTTTTAGAGTTTTGGATGGCCGGGTCGAAAGACCCGGCTGTTTTTTTGGCCTCGCTATCTTCTCCAGCATGCCGAGAACCGACATTGGCCCTTGTCTAAATCCGGTGTGCCTCAACCGCATCCTCGTTCCATTCAATGCCAACGCCTGGCACGTCCGGAATATGCAGGTGCCCGTCTTTGATCGCGTACGGCTGCTGCAAGATTGGATCGGCCCAATCCTGCCATTCGAGCCAGTGCGCCGTCTCGGTAACTCGCATAACGTGCGCGGCCACCTCTGGATAGAGATGCGTGGACATGGGGATGCCCGCCGAACCCGCAATGGCCGCAGCCCGCATCCACCCGGTGACGCCGCCAATGCGCATAAAATCAGGCATGACAAGGTCGCATGCCTCGCGCTGAAGGGCCTTGTGCATCTCGCGCGGACCGTAAAAGTTCTCGCCGATCTGCAGCGGCGTCTTCAGTTCGGCCGCGAGCCGGGCACAGCCGTCGAGATTGTCGTAGACGATCGGTTCCTCGATCCAGGCCAGCCCGTGGTCGTCGATCATGTGGCAGCGCTGAAGCGCCTCGGCCAGGGTTAGCCCCTGATTGAAATCGACCATCAGATGAATGTCGTCGCCAACGGCTTTCCGTACAGCATCCAGCGTCGCAAGATCATCGGCAATACGTTCGCGCCCGAGCCTGAGCTTCAGACCTGTGAATCCGCCCTCATAGCGCAATTCGATCGCTTCGGTGGCAACGGCCTCCGGTGATTTCAACCACAGACCATTGCTGTTGTAGGACTTCACGGGACCAACCGTGCCGCCGAGCAGCACGCAGAGCGGCTGGTTCGCCGCCTTGGCCAGCGCATCCCACGCAGCCATGTCGAGGCCAGATGCGGCGATCATCGACAAGCCTTCGTAGCCGACAAAATGCAGTGACTTGCGCGCTGCGTCGAACAGCTCGACCGGAGCGAGCCGGCGCCCTTTGAGCATGTCACCTAGGTCGTGCAAGGCAGGCACGAGGTAACGCATGGACTTCACGATGTAGGGCTCGAGGTAGCTACGGCCCGTGATCCCTTGCTCGGTCTGCAGATCGATCAGGATGACAGGCCACTCGGACAGTGTGGCGATGCGAGCCACGACTGGCCGCTTGAGCTTGAGGACAATGGCGCGAGCGGTGATGCTTCGTATGGTCAAAGGAGCGTGCGACATGCCGGGCACCAGGGTTTGATGTCTGGGATGAGTATCTTTCATCTCAGACCGCGGGCGTAAATTCACTATTGAGTGGCCATCAATACTGGCTTTGACTTCCGGCGGATGGCCCGTGCTCGCGGACAATAATCTCTAAAGAGCCCCGCCTGCCAAGAATTTCCTGCCCGCCGCGGCCTGGGACATCGCATCTTTGCAAGGATCGCTCACCTCTGCCATGCGGGATTTTATGCAGGCTCTGATGCCGCCGGTGCCTGGCACAATACCGGCACACAGGTTCGTAACATCGGTCTTGCACACCTTTCCGGTCACCGCCACCGTGAGCAAGCGGTCCTCGCAGGTTGGCGACAGATCGGTCAAATGCAATTTTATGCAGGCCTTGATCCGGCCATCGCCGCGCTGAATGCCAGCGCAAAGTCCCTTGATATCGCTGGCGCAGGGCTTGCCCGCCTGCTGTGCAACGGTGACAGAACCTGACAGCAGCAGCGCCGTTAATATAACAAGCCCAGATCGCATTCCTGCCATTTTAGGTTCCTCTCCACGATAGTTAAATTTATCGCAGGCCGGCCTTGCGCATGCCCTCGACGAATTTGGCCATTGGCCCCGATGTGTAAGGAACGTTCTTTTCGATCCAGGCAATCGAGAGACCGGGGTGCATTTCCTTTAAGCAAGCGAGCGCTTCGCGCGCTTCATCGATTTGTCCGTTCTGCGCCAAGCTCGCAACGTGAATCCGATGACCTGCGGTGAATGCCGAACGCTGTTGCAGCGATTTGTTGCTGTATTCGACCGCTTTCGCGTAACGCTCCGTAAGATAATGGGTGACGGCAAGACCCGTGTTAAAGATCGCGTTCTGCGGGTCGTGCGGGCTCATGCGAATTGCTTCTTCCAGATGTTGCGTCGCTTCGTCCGCTTGGCCGTCGAATGCGAGCGTCCAACCGAGGTAGCCGTGGGCGGCGGCGAAGTTGGGATTGAGTTCGAGAGCGTGCCGGAATTCGGCCGCCGCAACGGTGGTCTGCCGCCGCACGAACCCCACAAATCCGAGCGCGAGGTGCGCCCATGGATCGCTGTCGTCGAGTTGGGCCGCCCGAGCGGCAAGGCGTGCCGCTTCCTGCAACTGCCGTTCCATGACGCTCCAGCCGAGATAGCCTGAAATCATGAGGACAAAGGCCAAAATACTGTGCGCCGGCCCGTAGTTGGGATAACGCTCGACGGCCTGCCTAAGAATATTAGTTGCCGCTTCAGTTTCGGCCTTTGTTAAACGCCAGAACAGGGAGTTCGCCTAAATCATCATATCCCAAGCGCCAAGATCCTCTGGTGAGCGATTTTGCGAGCGGATGCCCTCTGCCTCCAGGAGTTTTGGCTCGATCGCAGCCACGGCCTTTTCCGTAATCTCGTCCTGCAAAGCAAAAACATCGGTCAGGTCGCCGTCGTATCGATCGGCCCAGATATGGTTGCTGGTCGCGGCATCGATGAGTTGCGCGGTGATGCGCACACGGTTGCCTCCCTTGCGCACGCTGCCCTCCAGCACATAGCGCACGCCCAGTTCGCGGGCCACGCGTTTCACGTCAACCGCTTTTCCCTTGTAGGTGAACGACGAATTGCGCGCGATAACGAAAACCCAGTGTAATTTCGACAGCCCCGTTATGATGTCTTCGGCGATACCGTCGGCGAAATATTCCTGCTCCGGATCGCCGCTCATATTCGCGAATGGCAAAACGGCGATCGACGGCCGGTCTGAGCCAGCAGATCCCGGCCTTGCGTCGACTGCAGCACTTTTTGCAACGGTCGGCAGTACAACGTCTGCCAGCTGTATGCGATGGACGCCAACCGGGCGTGCAATGTTCTTGACCATTTGCTCGCCCATGTCCTCGAAACCAAAGGCAAGCTTGTCGCGCACCTGATCATGCACGACTCTAGAAACCATGATGCCGCCGGGGTCCGCGAGCGCCTCCAGACGCGCCGCCACGTTGACACCGTCGCCGAAAATATCGTTGTCGTCGCTGATGATATCGCCAACATTGATTCCAATGCGGAACTGTATGCGGCTTTCGGGTACCACCTCGGCATTGCGCTCGATCATGCTGCGCTCAATTTCGACGGCGCAACGCACGGCGTCTACGACGCTGACAAATTCAACCAGCATCCCGTCGCCAGTGGTCTTGACGATATGGCCGCGGTGTTCGGTGATCTTGGGATCGACCAATTCCCTGCGGTGTGCTTTCAGTTGTTGAAGAGTTCCCTCTTCGTCAATACCCATCAGCCGACTGTAGCCAGCAACGTCGGCCGCCAGAATGGCGGCAAGCCTCCGCTCGACGCGCGCCTCGACCACAAGATTTTCCTCTCGTGATGCACTTGATGTCCAGATTCAATCGGACAATTCCCTCGATTGACTGCATATTTTTTGTTTAGCCAGGCATCATTTGCTCGCTATATGCAATGAGGTGGATCAAAAGGTCAGCGACACTGATAGAATTCGACCAATAGAAACATCATTCGCGCTATTTGTCCGCTTCGGCCATCAACGGACCGCCCAGTGGGGGCGGGATGCTGTGGATGATGTAGCAACGCCATTGCCTGACGGGCAAATCAGTCAGTCCGTTTGACGACGGGTCTGTCCAGCCCCGTTTCAAAAAATTTTCCACTTCGCGCCGGACCCAAATCACTTTTATATCCCTCACCGTCCCGTCCCTTAGGAGGGGCGGCTCGCGATCGTCACGAACGCGCGGTGGGATGCGGTGGACGCGGATGCGCCGATAACGAACGGCGCGTGAGGCGGACGGCGAAGTCGTGTGGTCCCGACGCCCCGACGCTGGCGTCAAGTTCCCGGGAAGCAAGCTTCCCGGGGGCGACGGTGGCAAGAAAGCCCGGTCACCGAGGAGAGCGCGATATAAGCCGTAAACCATCGCGCAGGGAAAGCCGGAGTGCCTCCGCTGGACCTGTATGCTCGTGTGCGTTTTTTTGCGCACTTGCACACGAGACCGCGGGTGTAGCGCGCGCCCGGCTTTCCCTGCGCCCTCTGTTCTTCGAGGGCGGGAATTTCAGGGCAAAACTCGCGCGACATGCGCGGCGAGATCGCGAAGGCGTGCAATGTCGATCTCCCCTCCCCACCACGCGCAACGCGCGTGGTGGGGAGGGGTCGGGGGTGGGGGGGCGGCGCGGCATACATTGAAGCAGCAGTTCCTGCGGATAGGCCCCCACCCCCGACCCCTAAGAGCGAGCTTCGCTCGTCTCGACCCCACCGCTTCGCGGGGGGAGGGGAGAAACGACAAGCTGTTTGAAAATCGAATCTGAAGACAAATCACCGCGCATGGTCGCGCCGGCGATCTGCCACGCAAATCATTTGCGCAATTCTTCAAAGCACCGGGAAAGTCAATCCGGAATTCCTCATCATCAACAGAGCCGCGCGTTTTTTCAGGAGGCGAATCGTGGCATCATCCGTTCGGCGACGCGATTGTGATCTCGTGTCGCTCTCCCGAACTTGACCCCGTCGACGACGGCGGGGTTTTTTCGTCTATGTTGCATGGGCCGCAATTTCTCGGGAGTGCCGACCATGACATCCAGGGAGAGCCGCCCGTTCGCGACGCCGGAAGCCGCGATGGCGAAGCTCTTGGAAATCGTGGGCGGGATCGAGGCCGACGAGGAGGGCCGGATCTCGGTCGGCGCGATCAACCACGCCTTCCAGGAGGCGGGCGGCAACGCCGGCGAATACGGCGCGGCGGTGCATATGGCGGTCGCCGACGGCTGGCTGGAAATGCATCCCTCGGGCTCATACGTCAAGCTGACGAAGAAGGGGTAGGCTCGGGCTAGATCGCATTCCGCTTGAGTAGAATCAACCGGCCGTATCCCATGGCCTCGTGGTTCGAGACGCGCGGCGTTGCCGCGCTCCTTGCTCGTGGCACCCCATGGACAAAATACTGCCTCCAATCCTAATGGTTGCTCACCATGAGGGTCCAAGACCTCATCCTGAGGAGCGCGCACTTGCGCGCGTCTCGAAGGATGAAGCCACCGAACTGGAAAATGCTCTAGACTAGCTTGAGCCGGGTTTGGTTCTGCAATTCACCCGCGCACCATCCCGGCAACCGAGGATAAAAAAACATGGCAGGAAATCGCTACTACGGAGTTCGCGTCGAGGGCGCAAAATACGGCGTCGGTTTCGGCTCGGCGCTGGCGATCGCGATATCCTATACCGCCAACCACTCGATCCTGTGGGCCATCATCCACGGCATTCTGGGCTGGCTGTATGTGATCTACTTCGCGCTGTTTCGCTCCTGAGCGGCGCGCCCCGCGGCGGGAATGCCGGCATGCATGTCGCCGATCTCAGGCACGATCGAAGGCGCGGCCACGCGCTCCAGCTCGGCCAGCCGGTCGACCAGCCGGCGCAGGTGTGACGGAATTTCCGAAGCGTCGTGGTCAAGGACACCGCGAAGCCGCTCGCCGATCTCGTCGCAGAGGGCGCGGGAGTGGATACTGTCAAGAGCTGCCATCGCAGCAGGGCTCGCGGGCATCGCTCATCCCCGATTGGTTCAGGCGTCAATCATGAGCCCAGGCCGGCACACGACCCGTAAACGGCCGCCGACAAATTCGCGGGCTGGTGAAAAACTGGTAAAAGCGGCGTGCCTTGAGGTCCCCGGATACCGGTTTTCATTGCCGGCCTTCGCCAAACGGTTCGGCACTCACCTGGAGAGGAACACGCCATGAAACGACTGATGATCCTGAACGGCCCCAACCTCAATCTGTTGGGGGTGCGGGAGCCGCATATCTACGGAACGACGACGTTGTCGCAGGTGCGGGAGAGCTGCGAACACCACGCCAAGAGCCTCGGGCTCGAGCTTTCCTTTCACCAGTCCAACCATGAAGGCGAGTTGGTCGACTGGATCCAGTCGGCAAGGCAGACCGCCGACGCCATCATCATCAATCCCGCCGGCTATTCCTTCACCTCGATCGCCATCCTCGACGCGATCAAGGCGTTCGAGGGCGTTGTGCTTGAAGTACATATTTCCAATATCCATGCGCGCGACGAGCATCACCGGCATTCCAAGATATCCTCGGCGGCTGCGGGCGTGATCTGCGGACTGGGACCTTACGGCTATATCGCAGCAATGCATGCGATCGCCCAGATGGCGAAAAAGGCCTGAAATGCCGCTCTGCTCATTCCCTGGAGTGCCATCGTGAAGATCGTCGACCTCAGCCGTGAGCTCTATCACAAGACCCCGACCTATCCCGGCCATCCCCCTGTGATCCAGGGCGTCTGGACGACGCATGAGGAGTCCTTCGTCGCGTCCGGCAACGTGCACGGGCTTTCCTCGATGTTCATCTCGATGCCCGACCATGCCGGCACCCACATCGACGCGCCCCGGCACTTCGACAAACGCGGCCAGCCGATCGGCGAATATCCGCTTGCGAACTGCATCGTGCCCGGCATCTGCATCGATCTGCGCCACATCGCACCGCGCGACGAGATCACGCCCGCCGATCTCGAGGCCGCGGTGAAGCAATGCGGTCACCCGGTGCCGAAGGGCGGCACCGTTCTGCTCTGCACCGGCCATCACGCCCGCACGTTTCCGCGCAAGGAATATGCCAGCGACAATTGCGGCGTGAATGTCGCCGCCACCGAATGGCTGGCCGGCCAGGGCGTCGTGCATTTCGGCATCGACTCGATGCGCCCCGCGCCCGACGGCAAGGTGAACTTGCTGGTTCACAAGGCCTGCTTTGATCTCGACATCACCCACATCGAGAGCCTGTGCAATCTGGAAGCGCTGCTCGGCCAGGGCCCCTTCACCTTCATCGGCCTGCCGATGAAGTGGCGCGACGGCACGGCATCCCCGATCCGCGCCGTGGCCGTGTTCGGGATGTGAGGACCGGTTATGCGCGGTTGTCTACGTCTCGAAATTGAGCAGCTTTGCCGCGGTGCGGCCGAGGATGTCGGCCCTCTCGTCGTCGCTCAGGGATGCGGAGGCGAAGATGTGGTCGACCGGCGCAAGCTGCCAGGGGAAGGGATAATCGCTGCCCAGCACGAGCTGGCCGACGCCGACCTGAGCCGCCAGATGGCGCAGCGCCTCGGGCGTGAACACCAGCGAATCGAAATAGATCTGCTTGAGATATTCGGTCGGCGTTTTCGCAAGCTTGATGTCCGCGCTGCAACCTTTGGGATTGACCAGACAGGCATGGTCGGAACGATCGGCGTAGGAGGGCAGGAAGCCGCCACCATGGGCGGCAATCACTTTCAGCTTCGGAAAGCGATCGAACGTCCCCTCGAAGATCAGGTGGGAGAGCGCGATTGTGGTCTCCAAGGGAAAGCCGATCGCGTTGGTGAGCCAGCCGTTACCGGCAAGCTGCTTGTTGAGTTCGGGAACGCCCTGCGGATGAATGAACAGGGGCACGCCGAGTTCTTCCGCCTTCGCCCAGACGGGATAGAATTTGGGATTGGAGAACGGCTCGCCGCCGACATTGCCGCCGATCGCGGCCCCCTTCAATCCCTGCTTCCTGACCGCGGTCTCGAGTTCCCCTACCGCCAGATCGGGCGCCTGCAAGGTGAGCGAGGCGAAGGCGGCAAAGCGGTCGGGCTTCGATGCGCAGAGTTCGGCCAGCTTCTCGTTCTGGATTTTGACAATCTGGCCGGCCAGATCGCGGTCACGGCCGTACCAGTTGGGATTGATCGACAGCACCTCGATGTCGACCGCCTGCCCGTCCATGGCGGCGAGCCGCTTGTCGATCTCGATGACCGCCTCGCTTGCGCCCCTGACCGGAGAAGGCGGCGCGGCGCCGAGCAGCTTGCTGGCGTCAGGGATGACGCAATGGGCGTGAACATCGATGGTCTTGACGCGTTTTCCGCCGACCATCACCGGCAGCTTTTGCCGCGACACCCCTTGCGCGTGCGCGCTGTGCAAAAGGCCGCAGCTGCAGAACACGATGCCGGTGGCGACGGCCGCAGTGCCGCCTTTCACAAAATGACGCCGTGTGGTCATGACAATCTCCTCCATGGCTGTTTTTTTGAAGGCCGGGTCCGCCGCCACCGGGCCAGATTGAGGGCAGCGTAAGGTATGCGGCGGAGAACAACCAGCCCGTCCCAGTTTGGTCAAACCCCGTTGATGCCATGATATTTCGTCGCCGCCCGCAAATGATGATGGCGGAGGAAACAAAAAACGGGTCACCCGTCACAGCGCCGCAAGCGCGTCGGGATTGACAGGCTTGAACCGGGGCTCGCCCTGAGGTTCAATCGATGCGTGAAGCGTGGCGGCCAAGGCGGCGGCCCAAGCTCGGGAGGACGGTATGGATTGCTGCGGTCACGGTCACGGTATCTGCCACCATCACGGGCTCACGCGCCGGCAGTGGATGTGGAGTACGGTGTTGTCCTCGGTTGGCGCGATGCTCGGCGGCGGCGTGGGGCCGCGCGGTTCGACCGCCGCCGCCCAGACCGCCGAGACCGCCTCCGCCGCGCTCGAGGTGCTGCGCAAGTCCATCTCGGTCGACGTCCATACCCATGGCGGAACGAGCGGAATTACGTCTCAGGCGCCGCCCAATGATAGTCTCGCAAACGGCATGCGCGCGGGATCGCTGGCGGTCGCGTGCCTCGCCGACGTGCCGGATGGTCCCATCCTCGGCAGGAATCCGGCCGGGGTGCTCGCCGCGTTGCGCACGCCGGAGCCCGGCCAGCTCTACAAGTACCATATTGGGCGCCTCGATTGGGTGGACGAGATGGTAGCCCACCACGGCCTGCGCCGCGCGCTTTCGGCAGCCGATCTCGAGGCCGCGCACGCCAAGGGCGAACCCGCGATCGTGGGTGACGTGGAAGGGTTGGACTTCCTGGAAGGGAAGCTCGAGCGGCTGGAGCAGGCGCATCAGCGCGGCGTCAGGCATGTTCAGCTCGTGCACTACACGCCCAACGACATCGGCGACTTCCAGACCGGCGTCGTCACGCATCAGGGGCTCACCCCGTTCGGTGCCGAGGTGATCCGCGCCTGCCATCGGCTCGGATTTGTCTGCGATGTCGCGCATGCGACCGAGGACACGGTGAAGGCGGCGGTCAAAGTCGCTACCAAGCCGCTGCTGCTGTCACACACGGCGCTTTCCGGATCCGCGGCGATGGGTCCGACCCCGCTGACGGCACGGCAGATCAGCCGCGATCACGCCCGCGCAATCGCCGAGACCGGCGGCGCGATCGGCATCTGGCACTTCTTCCCGAGCCTCGAAAAATATGTCGACGGCCTGAAAGAAATGGTCGACGTCGTCGGCGTGGAGCACGTCTGCATCGGCACTGACCAGCAGGTCGCCCCCGGCAGCGTGCAGGACTACTCGCTCTGGGTGCAGCTCGTCGCAGCGATGCTGCGTGGCGGCTTTTCGCCGCAAGAAGCCGGAAAGATCGCGGGCGACAATTATATGCGCATCTTTCGTGCGGCGGTCGGCTGAAGCAGGTCGGTTCACTCAATCACCTCGTCGGCGATCGCGAGAACGCCGGGCGGGATGGTCAAGCCAAGCGTCTTGGCGGTCTCGAGATTGATCACCAATTCAAACTTGGTCGGTCGCAGCGCCGGCAGGTCGGCGGGCTTCTCGCCCTTGAGAACGCGACCGGTGTAGACGCCGGCGAGACGATAGGCATCCGTAATGCTCGTTCCATAGCTGATCAGACCACCCGCCACCGCGTATTCGCGATACTGATAAATCGCCGGTATCCCCTGCTTTGCGGCCAGGGATGGGATCAATTCGGGCTTTCTGCGAAACAACTCGCCTGTACCGACCAGCAGCGCTCCCGGCCGGAGCTCGGCCAACGTCGCAAAGGCTGAAATGATCTCTGCCTCAGTGCTGGCGTCCAGAACATGGATTTTCAATCCGAGCGCGCGCGCCGCTTCCTCCGTGTCCTTCGTTTGAGACTCGGTTCTCGGATCCAATGGGTTCACAAAAAAGCCGACCGTGGTGGCGGTCGGTATCAAATCGTGCAGCAACCCCAGCCGTTTCGATACCAACTCGGAGCTCAACTGACTTACGCCGGTGATGTTGCCACCCGGCCTGCTCAGGCTGGCGACAAGGCCGAGTTTAATCGGGTCGCCGGCGGTTTCGAAGACGATCGGAACGGTCGTAGTGGCGGCTTTGGCCGCGAGGGCGGCGGGAGTGCCGGTGGCTGCAATCACGCTTACCCGCCGGCGCACCAGATCGGCCGCCAGCGCTTGAAGCCGATCATCATGCCCCTCTCCCCAATGGTATTCGATCGTGACGTTCTGGCCCTCGATATAGCCTGCCTCGCTTGCACCTTTGCTGAAAGCCGCCCGCAGCTCCTTGCCGCCATTGGCGGTGCCGCTGTTCATGAACCCGACCACCGGCAGCGACGATTGCTGCGCGCGCGCGGCAAGCGGCCAGGCGGCCGCCGTGCCGCCGAGAAATGTGATGAACTCGCGCCGTTTCACCTTCTGCTCCTTGATCCTCGCTAAACGAACCGCTGTCATGACAGTGGAGCGAAGCCTGGCTGCGTTCGAGAACCCGAAACTTCTGCAATAATTCCCGCTGGATTTTGAAAATTCGGCGCTCAATGAAAGGGGTGCCACAGCAATGCAGCATTTTGGCTCAGGCCGCCACGGGGGCGCAAGGTCTGCTTTGGCCCTAAGCTTTGGGGAAGTCCGGCCTTGGCGCGCGCCAACGGTCAAAAAGCGGTCTCAGGGCAACCGGCGGCGCATCGATCATGCGCTTCTGCGACCTAACGCCCCGGCACCGGCAGGGGCGGACGCATCGGGGACCGTGATGCGCGACTGGCAGCAGGGGACGGCTTCGCCGCGGTGGCTCGCGAGCGGCCGCGCTGCGCACTATCGACTGACTCCAGGTAGGAAGTGAGCTCCCAGGCCGAGCTCGAATTGCTCGCGTAGTGCTTTTGCAGAAACAGGAAAAGCGTGAGACTGAAGCGTCCCTTGGCAAGGCCGCGCGCGCTGCGATGACATGCCGTGCAACCATCCGCAAACAGCCTGGCGGCCGATTTGCCCTGATCGAGATTCTGGGCGTGTGCGGCACCGCAGGCGAGCGCACATATCGCACCAACCGCGAGTAGACCGCGCCGCAGTTTCTGCCGCGACATGAGTTTCGACGCTACTTGCATGCCGCGGTCGTCCTTCGCCGCAGCAGAGTCGCCCTCGTCATCTTGAGGGTACAGACCGGATAGATTCCCGACAGATTAGACCGGGATGATCCCCGACAGGTTTCAGAATGCATCGGAGGGAGGGCCCGCCGATGCCATTTAGAGAGACCGGTCGGATGGAAGAACGTATTTGGATGTTTTTTGAGTACGAGAGCGGGAACTGGAGCATATCGGAGATTTGCCGCCGCTATGGGGTTTGCCGAGACACGTTTTACGAATGGCGGAAGCGGAAGGAGAGCGGCGATTCGGCATGGTTCATGGATCGCTCGCATGCGCCGCTGCAGTGTTGGCAAACCACGGATGGTGCGATTGCTGAGAAGGTGATCGCGGCGCGGCGGCGATTTCCGTATCTGGGGCCGCGCAAGATTCTGGCGGTACTTGAGCGCGAGGCGCCTGATACCGCCTGGCCTGCGGCTTCGACGATCGGGGGCATTCTCAAGCGTGCTGGCCTGGTCGCGGCGGTGAAGCGGCGCCGCCGCCCGCTCGACCAGCGGCGGCCCTGCACGCCGGTCAGGGGCCCCAACGATGAGTGGAGTACCGACTTCAAGGGCTGGTTCCGCACCCGGGATCAGCGGCGGATTGATCCACTGACGGTGGCCGACAGTCACAGCCGTTTTCTGATCGAGCTGCGGATTGTCGATCCCACGATCGAGGGCGTTCGGCCTTGTTTTGAAAGGGCTTTTCGCGAGTATGGGCTGCCCGCTGCGATCCGCTGCGACAATGGCTCGCCGTTCGGCTCGCGTGGCGCTGGCGGTATCACCAAGCTGTCGGCCTGGTGGCTGAAGCTCGGCATCGCGCCGCACTTCATCCATCCCGCCTCGCCGCAGGAGAACGGCCGGCACGAGCGCATGCATCGCACGCTGAAGGCGCAGACCTCGGCTCCGCCGGCGGCGAACCCGCCCGAGCAGCAGGCCCGCTTTGACAAGTTCCGCGAGCATTACAACAAGGAACGGCCGCACGAAGCTCTCGACCAACGGCCGCCGGCCGAGGTCTACACGCCGTCTCTGCGCGTCATGCCGCCTCAAGAGGAAGACCCCTGGTATGACGCCGATCATCAGGTCCGCCGCGTCCGCAGCACCGGCGCAATCAAATGGAAAGGCGAATTCGTCTTCATCAGTGAGGCGCTGGTCGATGAACTCGTTGGCGTCGCCGAGCGCGAGACCGGCGACCACATCGTGCGCTTCTGCGATCTGGACATCGGTCTGATCGACCGCCGCGGGCTCTTCACCCGGTTCGCTCCGCAGCGTGAGGGGCTCCGCGACCCGGGTGAAAAGCCCAGTCAACCCAAACTGTCGGGAATCATGCCGGTCCACAATGTCGACAATCATTCCGGTTGAACCGAGCATTCGCCACCCCTCCTGACCCGTCCCCCAACTACGGTTATGGTCGAAGAACGTCAAAAAGGCGGCGACGCGCTCGACGGAGAGCAGGTGGTCGCGACCTCAAATGGCGGGCTCATCTCCTCGCGCTGCCTGGCCGACGAAAAACCCGGAACCTTTCGCTCCAAAGACCATCTAATAGGCTCCGCAATAGTGCAACGGGCGCCGTTTCGGCGTCCGCTATGGAGGATCATGCCTGTGATTTCAAATGTACACCCGCTCGACCTGGCCAGACCGCCGCATCCCGAAGTCCAAAAACCCAGCCGGGCCGAAGTCGAGGCCGCGGTGCGAACGATTATCCGATGGACTGGTGAAAATCCGGAGCGTGACGGCCTGATCGAGACCCCGGCTCGCGTGACCCGCTCGTTCGAGGAGTTTTTCTCCGGCTACGGTCAGGACCCCGTTGAAATCCTCGAAAAGACCTTCGAGGAGATCGAAGGCTATGACGAAATGATCGTGCTGCGCGACATCCGCTTCGAAAGCCATTGCGAGCACCACATGGCGCCGATCATCGGCCGGGCCTGGGTGGCCTATATTCCAAGCGGCCGCGTGGTCGGCATCTCCAAGCTGGCCCGGGTTGTGGACGTCTATGCCAGGCGCCTGCAGATCCAGGAGAAGATGACGGCGCAAATCGCCAACACCATCAACGATGTGCTCAAGCCGCAGGGCGTGGGCGTGATCATCAAGGCGACGCACCATTGCATGACCACCCGTGGCGTCCACAAGCCCGGCACGGACCTGGTCACCAGCCGAATGCTGGGCTGCTTCCGCGACAACGCGCTGACCCGCCAGGAATTCCTGGGTATGGCGACTTGATGTAAAGTGCGGCCGGTCGACTGCCGGCACGAGGGAGGATGCAATATGGCTGAAGAGCAAGCCCCGCCCGCTGGGCCAGATCTCGCGCAAGGCGTCACATTGAGCGACTTTACCGGCGAGACCTTGCTCGGGCACGTCGGCGAACAGGCTGTTTTGCTGGTGCGCTCCGGGCCCGAGATCTTCGCGATCGACGCGCATTGCAGCCACTATCACGGCCCGCTCGCGGAGGGACTCGTGGTCGGCGACAGCATTCGCTGCCCCTGGCATCACGCGTGTTTCGATTTGCGCACCGGGGAAGCCACCCGTGCGCCGGCGCTGACCCCGCTCGCGGTCTGGCAGGTCGAGCATGAGGGCGATCGGCTCTTTGTCCGGCAAAAGCGTGAACAGCCGAAGCCGCGGACCAGGGGACCTGTCGATGCGCCCGGCAAGATCGTGATCGTCGGCGGGGGCGCGGCTGGATTTGCGGCGGCCGAGATGCTCCGGCGGCAGGAGTTTCGCGGCAGCATCGTCATGCTCAGCGATGATGCCGCTCCGCCGGTCGACCGGCCGAATCTGTCCAAGGACTACCTCGCCGGCAGCGCGCCGGAGGATTGGCTGCCGCTGCGCCCGGAAAACTTCTACGCGGAGGCCAGCATCGATCTTCGGCTCAAGAGCAGTGTTGCCTCGATCGATACCAGAGCGCGCAATGTCGTCATTGCCGGTGGCGGCACCATCGCCTACGACCGGCTGCTGTTGGCGACAGGGGCCGAGCCGGTGCGGCTGCCAATCCCCGGTGCCGATCAGCCGCACGTCCACACGCTGCGCTCGCTTGCGGATTGCCGGGCGATTATTGCCTCCGTCGACGGCGCGCGCCGCGCGATCGTGATCGGCGCCAGCTTTATCGGCCTCGAGGCTGCGGCGGCGCTGCGCGCGCGCGGCATCGAGGTCCACGTGGTGGCGCCGGAACAGCGGCCGATGGAGCGCGTACTTGGGCCGGAAATGGGCGATTTCGTGCGCGCATTGCATGAAGAGCACGGCGTGATCTTCCACCTCGGGGACACCGTGGTCGCGATCGACGGCAAGCGCGCGACGCTCAAGAGCGGCGGCGTGCTGGAGGGCGACGTTGTCGTTGTCGGCGTGGGCGTGCGGCCGCGTCTGGCGCTCGCCGAACACGCCGGCCTCAAGCTCGACCGCGGTGTCGCGGTGAATGAATTCTTGGAAACCAGCATCGCCGGAATCTATGCTTCGGGCGATATCGCGCGCTGGCCCGACCCGCATTCCCGGGAAAACATCAGGGTCGAGCATTGGGTGGTGGCGGAACGGCAAGGCCAGACCGCCGCGCGCAATATGCTGGGACAGCGCGAGATCTTCGACGCGGTACCGTTTTTCTGGAGCCAGCACTACGATGTGCCGATCAATTATGTCGGTCACGCCGAGAAGTGGGACGAAATCGACATCGACGGCGACATCGCCGCCAGGGATTGCCTCCTGAAGTACAAAAGCAACGGTCGCGTGCTCGCGGTCGCCTCGATCTATCGCGATCTCGCCAGCCTTCAGGCCGCGCGCGCGATGGAGCAGGAGACGATGCGCTGAGCGGGCAATACCGCGGCGGCGGCCACGCCTGATTGGGTGTTTTCGGAATTAGCGATGACTGGCGACGTTCGATCGAAAACCGCGTTTGTCTTTGCCGGCGGCGGCAGTTTTGGCGCCATTCACGTCGGCATGCTTCATGCGCTGGCGCGACGCGGCATCGCCGCGGATATGGTGGTCGGCTCGAGCGTCGGCGCACTGAACGGCGCCTACTACGCGGGCAACCCGACGATCGAAGGGATCCAGCAACTGGAAGCGATCTGGCGCGGATTGCGCCGGAGCGAGGTGTTCCCGATGTCGTGGCGGACCATCATGGGCTTTTTGTATCGCCGGGATTTTCTCATCCCGTCGGATGGGCTGCGTCAACTCGTCGATCGGCATCTCACCTACCGCAATCTGGAGGATGCGAAAGTCCCCGTGCATATCGTTGCGACCGATATTTTGTCGGGCGGTACCGCGTGCTGTCGGAAGGTTCGGCCGCGCAAGCCATCATTGCGAGCGCCGCAATACCCGCAGCTTTCGCACCGGTGCATTTCAACGATCTCTATCTTGCCGATGGGGCTGTATCGAGCAACACGCCGGTCACGGTGGCGGTCGCGCGTGGTGCGCGGCGCCTGATCGTTCTTCCTACCGGTTACGCCTGTGCCCTCGAGAAGCCGCCGGTAGGGGTGGCCGCAAACGCGCTGCATGCGTTGACCTTGCTGATCGCGCGGCAACTGATGAACGAATTGCAGGGGCTCGATCCCGGCATCGACTATTTTGTGGTGCCGCCGTTATGTCCTCTGGTTGGTTCGCCGTATGATTTTTCCCGGACGGGCGAACTGATCGAATGGGCCACGAGGAGCACCGACGCCTGGCTCACCGGGGGCGGTCTCGATCATCCGGGTGTCCATGCACAGTTGAGCATTCACAAGCACAAGCCGCCGCAAAGGGTGTGATCGGGCTAGTTGAGATCGCTCGGCGAAGCAGGAAAACCAACTGCCAGAGCTTG
Organism: uncultured Alphaproteobacteria bacterium; assembly: GCA_963801875.1. Lineage (GTDB taxonomy): Bacteria > Pseudomonadota > Alphaproteobacteria > Rhizobiales > Xanthobacteraceae > Bradyrhizobium. The sequence continues at coordinate 72,839 of CAWDGT010000004.1, forward strand.
CAACCTCACCTCGTCCCGAACCTTGTTGCCCCGAACAGATCCTTCAGCTCGTGCGGCGGCGCGCGCCAATAGGCCGGCGGGGCGTCGACCCGGCCGCCAAGTTCGGCCGCGGCGTGCCAGCCCCAGCGCGGATCGTAGAGCATTCCGCGCGCCAACGTGACCATGTCGGCCTTCCCTGACGCGACGATGTCCTCGGCCTGCCGCGGTTGCGTGATCAGGCCGACCGCCATCGTGGTGACGCCGGTTGCCTGCCTGATCGCCTCCGCGAACGGCACCTGATAGCCGGGCGAAAGCGGAATTTTCTGCAGCGGCGACACCCCGCCGGAAGACTCGTCGATCCAGTCGACGCCGCGTTTCTTCAGCTCGTGGGCAAATTCAATGGTCTGCGCGAGATCCCAGCCGCCCTCGACCCAGTCGGTCGCCGACACCTTGATGCCAACCGGCTTGTCCGCCGGGAAAGCCGCGCGGATCGCGTCGAACACTTCCAGCGGATAACGCATGCGGTTTTGCAGGGAACCGCCATATCGATCGCTGCGCTTGTTGGCGATCGGCGACAGGAACTGGTGCAGGAGAAAGCCGTGGGCGCAGTGCAGCTCGAGGCCGTCAAGGCCGAGCCGCTCGGCACGTTTCGCCGCGGCAATGAAAGCGTCGCGCACCCGCGCCAGCCCCGCTGAGTCGAACGCGCGTGGCGGAGCCTCGCCCTCCTTGTGCGGCACCGCGGAGGGTCCCTCCGCCTGCCAGCCGCCTGCGGAAATCGGGATCAACTGGCCGCCGTCCCACGGCACATGACTGGACGCCTTGCGGCCGGCATGGGCGAGCTGCATCACGACCGCGGTTTTCGAATGCTTGCGCACCGACGCCAAAATCGGCTTCAGCGCCGCCTCGGTGGCGTCGTTCCACAGGCCGAGACAGCCCGGCGTGATGCGGCCGATCGCCTCCACCGCGGTGGCCTCGATGCAGAACATCGCCGCGCCCGACAGCGCGAGCGTGTTGATATGCGTGAAATGCCAGTCATTGGCCTCGCCGTTTCGGGCCGAATACTGGCACATCGGCGCCACCATGATGCGGTTGGGAAGTTCGAGGCCGCGCAGCTTTATCGGAGAGAACAGGACGCTCATGTCGGGGTATCCGGATCGGAGGAAGGATATCGGCTGCGCGTTCTATATCTCTCCTGTCGGGAGAGGTCGAATTTCGAACGCGCGGGAATTCACTCCACCAGCGTGAACTGCAGCAGCAGGGTGCGCTGGATCATCGAGAAATTGTCGTCGGAGACCATGGTCAGCACGGTGTCACCCTCGGGCGTGACGTGGGCATCGATACCCTCCATGTTGTCGATTTCGTTGCCGAGATCGGCCTCGAAGATCGAGGGCCCGTCCACGACGGCTCCCGGCGCCACCGATTTCAACGCAATGCGCCGGATTCGGATGCCGACACCGGCGAGCAGCGAAAATTTTCGCTCCAGCACCAAAAGCTCGCCCGAGGGCAATAGCACCGCGTCGCTGACGTCGAAACTTTCGGGGCGGCGAACGCTGAACTGCCCCGGCGTCGGCCCCCCGACCAGAAACGCAATCAGGTTACCATGCGCATCGAGGCCGCGCTCGGAGATCGCGATCAGCGTTCCCGCCAGCGGCTGGCCCCTCGGCACCATGACCAGCGCTTCCAGTCCTTTGTTGAAAGGCAGCTTCTTCGCCGCCGGCGGCAGCGGCACCACTTCGCCGCGCGCGCGGGTAAACCCCTTGCTGAAATCGAAACGCAAGAGCTGGTTGACGCGTTCGAGGCCGATGTAAACCAGGGGGCCGTCGAGCGCGATCAACTCGGAATCGAACCAGCCGCGCGCGGTGATCGGACGGCCGTCCGGCCCCAGCATCGGCGCCGCCTCGACGTCGTCGAGCCCGCTCATCTCGCGGCCCTGATAGAGGATGCGGCCGGTGAACCAGCTTCCCTTGTCGCTGATGGCGATGAAGCGCTCGCCTTTGGCATCCAGCCGCAGTCCCGACAGCCCCCCGAAGCCGCGAAACCGCGAGGTCAGGATCAGCCCGCTGCGATATTCGAGCTTCCCGAAACGCACCTGCTGATGATCGCGGGTGTCGAACGACGGCAGCGGCCGGGCCTTGACCTCGATCGAGACCGGCGCGGCGACCGAACTTTCGTCAGGGGAAACAGGCTTCGGCCGTGGCTGGGTCGCAAGCTGCGCCCGCGCCATCCCGGGCAGCGCGATCGTCGAAAGCCACCCCGCCGTGGCCCTCAGGAAGCGGCGGCGGCTGACGGGTGCGCGCATACTCTCAAGAATGCAGACGGCGCCGCTGAGCGGTCCTGGCGGGCGCAATCCCGTGGGTCTCGCTGAAGAGTTCGGCGAGCTTTTCGGTGATGGCGCCGCCGAGTTCTTCGGCATCGACGATGGTGACCGCGCGGCGATAGTAACGCGTGACGTCGTGGCCGATGCCGATCGCAATCAGTTCGACCGGCGAACGGGTCTCGATCTCCTCGATGATATGGCGCAGATGACGCTCCAGATAGTTGCCGGGATTGACCGACAAAGTGGAGTCGTCGACCGGCGCGCCGTCGGAGATCATCATCAGGATCTTGCGCTGCTCGGCGCGGCCCAAGAGCCGCTTGTGCGCCCAGTCCAGCGCCTCGCCGTCGATGTTTTCCTTGAGCAGGCCCTCGCGCATCATCAATCCCAAATTCTTCCGTGCGCGCCGCCACGGCGCGTCGGCGGATTTGTAGATGATGTGGCGGAGGTCGTTAAGCCGCCCGGGATTGGGCGGCTTGCCGGCGGCAAGCCACGCCTCGCGCGACTGACCGCCCTTCCACGCCCGCGTGGTGAAGCCGAGGATTTCCACCTTGACGCCGCAGCGCTCCAGTGTCCGCGCCAGGATATCCGCGCAGGTCGCTGCGACCGTGATCGGGCGTCCGCGCATCGAGCCGGAATTGTCCAACAGCAGCGTCACCACGGTGTCGCGGAAGGTCGCCTCCTTCTCGTTCATGAACGACAGCGGGTGATAGGGATCGGTGACCACGCGCGACAGCCGCGCCGGATCCAGCACGCCTTCCTCGAGATCGAACTCCCAGGCGCGGTTCTGCTGCGCCATCAGACGACGCTGCAACCGGTTTGCGAGCCGCGCCACGATGCCCTGCAGATGCGCGAGCTGCTTGTCGAGATAGCTGCGCAACCGCTCCAGCTCGTCGTGGTCGCAAAGATCCTCGGCCGCGATCACCTCGTCGAATTTCGGCGCGAAAGCGTGATACTCCGGCCCGCGCGGCTCGTTGGCGTGGCGCGAATTCGGCCGTGTCGCCTCACCCGGCGTCTCGTCGTCGCCGAGTTCGCCGTCGTCGAAGGTGTCGCTGGTGGAGGCCTGCGCGCTTTCCATCGCGCTTTCCGACATTTCGTCGGTGGCCTGTGCCTGGTCGGCGCTCATTTCCTGCGCGGCGTCGCCGTCGGGCGAACCTTCCGCACCGGACTGGTCGTTCTCGCCGTCGCGGTTGTCGTCCTGGTTCTCGTCCTCGTCGGCCTCGGCGTTGCGCTCGTCGCCGAGTTCGAGCGCGCTCAACAGATCGTGCACCGCGTCGCCGAACTTCGCCTGATCCTCGGCGAGCCGATCGAGCCGGTCGAGCCGCGCGCCGATCTTGTCTTCCAGCACCGGCCGCCACAGGTCGACCATCTTGCGGGCGGCAGCCGGCGGCGCGAGCCCGGTCAGGCGCTCGCGCACCAGCATCGCCAGCGCGTCGGACAATGGCGCGTCGGCGCGGTCGGTGATCTCGTCGAACTTGCCGCGATGGAAATGATCGTCGAGCATCGCGGTGAGATTCTTGGCCACCCCCGCCATGCGCCGCGAGCCGAGCGCTTCCACCCGCGCCTGCTCGACGGCCTCGAACACGCCGCGCGCCTGCGGATTGCCGGGCATCAGCTTGCGGTGCACTTTGGGATCGTGGCAGGCAAGTTTCAGCGCGATCGAATCGGCGTGGCCGCGCACGATGGCCGCATCCCGCCTTGTCATCTTGCGCGCCGGCTCCGGCAGCCTCACCTTGCCCGGCGCCAGGCCCGGCCGCTCGGCCGCGAAGGTCACTTCAAGCTCCGGCTTCTTCGCGATCGCGCGCAGGCAGGCGGTGACCGCGCGCTTGAACGGCTCGGTCGGCGCTTCCTTGGATCCGGTGCGGAATTTGGTGTTGGAAGTCATCAGCAGTCCTTACAGCGCCTTGGTAAACCAGTGACGCGTCACGCCGCCGGGATAGCCGTCGAGGGCGCCGAACGCTTCATAGCCGCACGCCCGGTAGAAATCCGGCGCCTGCACGCTCATGGTGTCGAGATAGGATCGCACCGCGCCAAACCGCCGCGCCTCCTCCTCGATCTTTTCGATCAGCTTCGTTCCGTGCCCCTTGCCGCGAAACCGTTCCTCGATCCAGAAGAACTGGATGAACAGCACGGTCGTCCAGACCTCGCCGACAATTCCGCCGACGATCGCCCCTTTGTCACGCAGCGAGATGGCGAAGCGACGATATTTCTGCTTCCCCATCTTTTCGTCGTTGTAGCGAATGAGCCCGCCGAGAACCGCGCGCTTGGTCTTTCCAATCGTGCGCTCGACGGATATCGCCGGCATCGCATCAGCTCATCGCCACGTTCACGGAAGACTCCGCGAGCTCGACATTGAAGCAGCGCTGATAGAATTCAGCCACCAGCGGCCGTTCCAGTTCGTCGCACTTGTTGAGGAAGGTGACGCGGAACGCAAAGCCGATGTCGCTGAAAATCTCGGCGTTCTCCGCCCAGGTAATCACCGTGCGCGGGCTCATCACCGTCGACAGATCGCCGTTGGCGAAGGCGTTGCGGGTGAGGTCGGCAAGCCGCACCATCTTGTTGACGATGTCGCGGCCCTCGCTCGTGCGGTAGTGATGCGCCTTGGCGAGCACAATCTCGACTTCCTCGTCATGGGCGAGATAGTTCAGCGTGGTGACGATCGACCAGCGGTCCATCTGGCCCTGGTTGATCTGCTGGGTGCCGTGATAGAGCCCGGAGGTATCGCCCAGGCCCACCGTGTTGGCGGTCGAGAACAGCCGGAACGCCGGATGCGGCTTGATCACCTTGTTCTGGTCGAGCAGCGTCAGGCGGCCGGAAACCTCCAGCACGCGCTGGATCACGAACATCACGTCGGGCCGGCCCGCGTCGTATTCGTCAAACACCAGCGCGATATTGTGCTGCAGGGCCCAGGGCAGAATGCCGTCGCGGAATTCGGTGACCTGCATGCCGTCGCGCACCACGATGGAATCCTTGCCCACCAGATCGATGCGGCTGATGTGGCTGTCGAGATTGACCCGCACGCACGGCCAATTCAGCCGTGCTGCGACCTGCTCGATATGGGTCGACTTGCCGGTGCCGTGATAGCCGGTGACCATGACGCGGCGGTTTTTCGCAAAGCCGGCGAGAATGGCGAGCGTGGTGGCGCGATCGAAGCGGTAATCCGAATCGACGTCCGGCACATGCGGATCGACTTCGGAATAGGCCGGAACCTCGAGGTCACTGTCGATACCGAATACCTGCCGTACCGACACCTTCATGTCCGGCAAACCGGCGGGTTCCTGCATTTTGGTCATGGCGGCGGTCGTCATCAATCCTCCGAGGTCCCGGGCGCTCCCGAAACCAGATTTGCGAAATGGCTGCGGATGGGTGCTTGGCGGAACCTAGCAGAGAGCAACGGCTGGCAGAAGCCCGCGGCCCGATCAAAGTTCCGTTGCGTTATCATCTAGATAGGTGCTGGCCCCGGTTTTTGGAAGGCTGCCCTGCGAATCACGGCGAACTTTCGCCCGGCTGATTTCGCCAGCGGCCGAAAGCCGGGCTGCAACGGCACTTTCCACCCCGATCATGAGTTATGTTAGGTCTGCCCCCCGACTCAGGACAATGCCAACACGGGAATTTTGTGACTTCATTCATCGATCCATTGATTGCGTTCGTCTCGGCAAATGTGTGGCTTGCCTATCTGACGGTGTTCCTTGCCGCGCTTCTGGAGGCTGTTCCGGTCGTGGGCTCGGTGATTCCGGGCTCGACCATCATCCTTGCGCTGAGCGCGCTGATTCCCGGCGGCGAGCTGCGGCTTGAATGGGTGCTGGCGGCCGCGATTGCCGGTGCATTGCTCGGCGATGGTTCGGCGTTCTGGATCGGACACCGCGCCCAGCGTGAAATCCTCAGCGCCTGGCCGATGACGAACTATCCGCGCGTGGTCGTGCAGAGCGAAACGTTCTTTCACCGCTGGGGCGCGCTGGCGGTATTCTTCGCGCGCTTCGTGCCGCCGATCCGGGCCTTCGTGCCGATCACGGCGGGCGCGCTGGGCATGCCGCCGCTGGGCTTTTACGCGGTCAACCTTCCCGCGATCCTGCTGTGGGCGCCGGCGCATGTGCTGCCCGGTGTGCTGGCGGTATCCCTGTTGCACGAATATGCCGGCCTGCCGTCCCATACCGGGATCGCCAGGTATTACTGGATGCTGGTCGTGATCGGCGCCGCGTTGGTCGTCGGACTGGCCACCTGGACGATCCGCCGCCGGCATGGCGTCGGCATGATCGAGCCGACGGCGGAGAAGATTCGAAGGGATTTTCGATAGGATTTCGGCAGCCCACGCGGGTCATCGGCCTGCTCGGTAGCGCCTCATCGCACGGTTATGCGGCGATGATCGCAGCGTTCCGCAGTTGGCGAATTGCAAATGCTCATGGCCTGCCAGAGGCCAGAATGCGCCCCGGCGCCGGGCCGATATAGCGCGCGCGGGGCCGAATCAATCGGCCATGCCGCAATTGTTCGCTGGCGTGCGCGATCCATCCAACGGTGCGCGCCATCGCGAACAGCACCAGTTCGTTGCCGGCGGGCAGGCCCAGCGTATGCACCAGCACCGCCAGCGCGTAGTCGATATTGACAAACTCGCCGGTCGCCTCCGCGATTCGCTCCGGAATTTCCCGCGTAAGCTTTTCCGCCGCGCCCGCGCGCGCCAGTGCGCCGAGCAACGATCGCGCGCGCGGATCGCCGTGCTTGTAGACGCCGTGACCGAAGCCTGCAAAGCGCTCGCCCAGCGCAACCCGCTCCCGGATGACCGGAGCGACATCGCGATCGGCCAGTGCCTTGACAAATTGCGCCGCCAATACGCCGGCGCCGCCGTGTTTCGGGCCTTTAAGCGCCACCAATCCGGCAATGATCGAATCATAAAGATTCAGTCCCGTCGAGGCCGCGCAGCGTACCGTGAAGGCGGAGGCGTTCAGCTCATGTTCGGCGAGCAGCACCAGTGCGCGGCGGATCAAATCGGGAGCATGCTTGTTATCCGGCGCCCAGGCCCTGGCGATCTGGAGATGAAGTGGTTTCGCCGATGATCCGCGGTTCAACATGGTCGCCACCACCAGCCGCAGGATGCGGCCGCCAACCATCGCGCGTCCGTCCGGGGCGCGGGTGAAGGCGCGCGGATCGGCGCTCGCGGCCAGCGCCAGCACGGCGATCGTGCGGTCGATCGGCGCGGCGTCGCGCGCGGCCTCGGCAACGCTGCGCATCTCGCCGGATACATGCGGACAATTGTCTTCCGCGAACGGATCGACGCCGGCCACGTCCCACAGCAACGTCGCGGCGTGTTCGAGCGTGTCTGTTTCGGCGAGATCCAAGCAATTGACGCCGCGGTAGATCGGGCCGTCCTCCGTGATGGTCGCGATCGCCGAATCCATCACCGGCAAATCGGCGTCGAAACTCCTGAGGCCGCGCGGCTCCGGCGACGGCGCGCGGCGCTCCTTGAGGCCGCGGACATCCTCCGCCCGGTAGCGATGGCTCCGCGAATCCGAGGATGGTTCGGAACGGATCAATCCCCGACTGACATAGGCGTAGAGCGTGGCGGGTGAGATCGCGAGCTCGGCCGAGGCCTCACGGGCGGTGAGGTAGAGGGCTACGGATTTTTTCATATTGATTTACATAATCGAGATTGATCAATCTGTCGAGAGGGTCGACCTTTGAAAGCCTCAAAGGAGACCGGCGATGAACATGCAACTTTCCAAAACCCCGATCGGGCTGGACGGCGTTCCCGCTGCCGAAACCGTGCTCAGCCATGTCGATGGCGAGCGCGGCGAACTGATCATCGCCGGCGAGCGGGTCGGTGACCTCGCGCAGAGAACCGGCTTCGAGGGTGTAACCGCCCGGCTGTGGAGCGGCGGAACCGGTCAGCCTGCGACGGAGGCCGCCGTGCGCGCCGCCCTGGGCGCGGCCCGCGAACGCGCCTTTGCCCGGTTGCCGGACTTGCTGGGCATTACGCGCGGCCTGTCTATCGTCGACGGGTTCCGGGCCGCCATCGCCGAATTGCGCGCGGAGCCCGGATTGCAGCATGAAGCCACCATCGTCGGCGCATTTCCGGTGATCGCCGGCGCGCTGGTGCAACGCGCGAAGGGCAGCGATCCCGTCGCGCCCGATCCAACCATCAGCCATGCCGCCGATACGCTGTCGATGATGCTCAACCGCAAACCCGACGCGCGCGAGGTGGCGGCGCTCGACGCCTATTTCGTGACGGTGTGCGATCACGGCATGAATGCATCGACCTTCACCACGCGCGTCGTGGCCTCGACGCAGGCCGACCTGTTCGCCTCGGTGACGGCGGGATATTGCGCGCTGACCGGACCGCTGCACGGCGGCGCGCCGGAGCCGGTACTGGAAATGCTCGATGCCATCGGCAGCCGCGCGCGCATCAGGCCGTGGGTCGACAGCGCGCTCAATCGCGGCGAACGGCTGATGGGTTTTGGCCATCGTATCTATCGCGTCCGCGATCCGCGCGCGGACGTGCTGAAAGGCGCGATCGCGCGGCTCGCCGGCGGCGGCACCGATCTTCCGTTCGCGGGCGAAGTCGAGGCCTATATTCGCGAAGCGTTGCGGCGGGAAAAACCGGACCGTCCGCTCGATACCAATGTGGAGTTCTTCACCGCTATCTTGCTCGACGCGCTAAAAATCCCGCGGCAAGCCTTTACGCCGGTCTTCGCGGTGGCCCGCGTCGCCGGATGGACCGCGCACGCCCGCGAGCAGCAGCGGGGCGGCCGGCTGATACGGCCAAGCTCCGCCTATATCGGCCCGATGCCGGGTGTATAAGGAATTGCCACGTCAGCTCGCGCCGCGCACCACGGTCTTGAGATAATTATACGCCTTGATGATCTCGATCAGGCGATCCTCGGTGGAGCGGTCGCCGCCATTGGCGTCGGGATGGTGCTGCTTCACCAGCGCCTTGTATTTCGCCTTCACGGTTTCCAGCGTCGCGTCCGTGCCAAGCCCCATCACCTGCAGCGCCTTGCGCTCGGCGTTGAAAATCTTCCGCGTTTCGACCTTGGTCTCGCCGGCGGCGCCCCCCGGACCCGGCCGCCAGCGGCCGCGGCCGTTGAGCTCGCTGAACATGCTGAACGGGTCGGAGGCGCCTTCGAGGTCGGCCTGGGCGCTGCCCTTGCCCTTCTTGGCGCTGGTATTGGCGCCCATCTTCCAGGTCGGACGGTGACCGGTCAGCGCATCCTTCTGATAGCGCGCAACCGCATCCGCATTCATCCCGGAGAAGAAATTGTAGGACTGGTTGTATTCGCGGACATGGCTGAGACAGAAGTGCCAGTATTCCTTGTCGTTGGCCCGGCCCTTGGGGGCGCGATGCGGCCCCTTGTTCTTGCAGTCCGGCCATTCGCACGTGGCGGACGCTTCGCGCGCCTGCGCCTGCTGCTTCGCGCTCAGCTTGTTGGGCTTGATGCGGATGGAGTCGAAGAATTTTGATGAATCAATCGGCATGGCTGACTATGACAACGCAATGCAAAAAGCTTCAAGTCTTGACATTGCGAATACTTCTCTCTCGATCCCGCCATTGACGAAAAGCGGTCACGGTCGTATTGCCGCCGCCATGAGCACCAAGGACACTATCACAAATAAGTTGCGCGAAGCTTTCACGCCGAAAAGCCTCGACGTCACCGACGAATCGCATCTGCACGAGGGCCATGCCGGCCACCGGCCGGGGGGCGAGACCCACTTCAGGGTCTATATTGTATCGCCGGCCTTCCAAGGGAAGAGCCGGGTCGAGCGCCACCGCATGATTAATGCGACGCTGGCGGCGGAACTGGCCGGCTCGGTGCACGCGCTGGCGATAAGAGCGCAGGCTCCGGGGGAAGCGGCCGGCACGGGTTAGGCCCTGCCACATGGCATTTTGAGCGGGGCCGATGACATCGCAAGTTCTCATCGTCTTGTCCGGCCTTCCCGGTTCCGGGAAAAGCACGCTGGCGGATGGCCTTTCCCGAGCCCTGTCAATGCCGGTGTTCTCGGTCGATCCGATCGAGGCGGCGATGTGGCGAAACGGCCTTGCGAGGGACCAGACCGGCGTCGCGGCCTATGACGTCGCGATAACGCTGGCGGGCGAGAATCTGCAGCTTGGACATTCCGTCATTGTCGACGCGGTCAACCCGGTCGAGGCGCCGCGCTCCGCATGGCGAGGCCTGGCCGCCAGGCATCGGGCCAATCTGAAGATCATCGAATGCGTCTGCGCGGATCAGACGGTGCACCGCCGGCGGATCGAGGCGCGGGTGCGCAATATCGAGGGCATGCCCGAGGTCACCTGGGCGCGGGTGCTGGCACGGCGGGCGGAATACCAAGACTGGACCGACGCCCGGCTTATTCTGGATACGTCAGCGGCTACGCCGGAGAACTTGCTCGCCGAGGCGCTGAATTACCTGCGCCGAAGCTAAAACGACGTGCCCGCCCGCCTCGGCTTCTTCGCCTCGACCTCGGTCTCGCGCGGCACCGCCACGATCCGCAACGCGGTGATTCGGTTGCGCTCGCGGCGCAGCACGCGGAAGCGAAAGCCGTGGAATGTAAAACTCTGGCCGCGCTCCGGGATCGAGCGCGCCTCGTGGATCACGAGGCCGGCAACCGTGGTCGCCTCTTCGTCCGGAAGATGCCAGTCCATCGCGCGGTTGAGATCGCGGATCGGCACGGAGCCGTCGACCACCACCGAGCCATCCGGCTGCGCGCGGACGCCGGCCACCACCACATCGTGCTCGTCGGAAATATCGCCGACGATTTCTTCCAGAATGTCCTCCAGCGTCACCATGCCCTCGACTTCACCATACTCGTCGACAACGAGCGCAAAGTGGGTCTTGCGACGGCGGAACGCCTTGAGTTGTTCGGAAACGGACCGCATCTCCGGCACGAACCACGGCGGCAGCGCGATGGTCGAAACGTCGATCTTGGATGTATCGCCCTCGGCGGCGCGAATCGCGCGCAGCAGATCCTTGGCGTGCAGCACGCCGATGATATTTTCCGGCTTGTCCCGCCACAGCGGAATTCGCGTGTATTCGGTCGCCAGCATCTCGCGCACCAGTTCCTCCGGCGGCAGGTCCGCGTTGATCATCACCATTTCGGTGCGATGAACCATCACGTCGGAGACCTCCAATTCGCGCAGATCCAGCAGCCCGCCGAACATGTCGCGGTCCTGCTTCTCGACCTTGCCCTCATGATGAAGCAGATCGACGGCGCCGCGCAAACGTTCGGTCGGTGACAGGATCGGCTGGTTGTGGCCGATCTTGATTCCCAGAACAGTCATCAGCGCGCGGACAATCGCTTCGATCACGGTGAGCAGCGGCCCCAGCACATACACCATCAGCTTCATCGGACGCGCGACCAGAAGCGACACGCGGTCCGGCGCGTTGATGGCGATGGTCTTCGGCAACACCTCGGCAAAGATCACGACCAATACCGTCATCACGCCGGTGGCGTAGAGCACGCCGACTTCGCCGAACCAGCCGGTGAAGATGCCGGTCGCCAACGCCGAGGCGCCGATATTGGCGATGTTGTTGCCGAGCAGCAGCGCGCCGATCATCCGCTCGCGCATGACAAACAGGCTGGAGACAACGCCGGCTTCGCGATTGCCCTGCTTCGAAAGCCGCAGCATGCTGGCGCGCGATGCGCCGGTCAGCGCGGTTTCGCTGGCCGAGAAGAACGCGGAGAAGAGAAGACAGGCAATGACAATGGAGAATGTAAGCCAGTCCATGACGAAATATTCACTTCATCTTACGTTGCGGCATCATCTTTTCGAAAAACGTGCTCTAGGTTTTGCGCGCCAGCCTGGCCTTCAGAAAATCGCGAACCCGCGACGGCTCGACGTCGGGAGCAATGACGGCGCGGCCGACCGCCTCCAGCAGGATAAAGGTAAGCCGGCCGCGCTTGACCTTCTTGTCCTGCGCCATCAGCGCCATCAGCGCATCGGCGTCCGCCAGCCCTTCCTGGGCAAATCCCGCGATGTCCTGCAAATGGGTCGGCAACCCCACTTCAGCAAGGTGACGCTTGACGCGCGTGGCGTCGGATTCGGGGATCATTCCCAGTTCTGCGGACAATTCCGCCGCCAGCACCATGCCGACGGAAACGCCCTCGCCATGGAACAGCCGGTCGGAAAAACCGGTCGCGGCCTCCAGCGCATGGCCGAAGGTATGGCCGAGATTGAGCAACGCGCGCTCGCCGGTTTCCCGCTCGTCGCGCGCCACGATGGCGGCTTTGGCGCGGCAGGAGGTGGCGATCGCGTGTTCGCGCGCAGCCCCCCCGGCGAAGATATCGGCATGGCTGGCCTCCAGCCAGGCGAAGAAGGCTTCGTCGCCGAGCACGCCGTATTTGGCGACTTCGGCATAGCCGGCGCGGAACTGGCGCGGCGGCAGCGTGTCGAGCACGGTGGTATCGGCGATCACGAGGACCGGCTGGTGAAATGCGCCGAGCAGGTTTTTTCCCTGCGGCGAATTGATCCCGGTCTTGCCACCGACCGAGGAGTCGACCTGCGCCAGCAGCGATGTCGGCACCTGCACGAAATCGACGCCGCGGCGCAGGATCGCGGCCGCGAAGCCGGCGAGGTCGCCGACCACGCCGCCGCCGAGCGCGACCACCAGATCGTTGCGCTCGATCTTCGCCGATATCAGCGCTTCGCTGACCTGCTCGATCCCGGCATAGGTTTTCGAGCCCTCGCCTTCATCGACGACGATGCGCGAAGCCGCAATGCCGGCCTCGGCCAGCGAGGCCTCGGTCTTGCCGAGCCAATGCTTTGCGACGTTGCGGTCGGTGACGATGGCGGTGCGTGCGCCGGGCCGCAACGCGGCGACACGGGCGCCCAGCGACTGCAGCACGTCGCGTCCGATCACTATGTCGTAGGCGCGCTCACCGAGCGCGACATCGACGGTAACGGAATCGGCGTGCTTTAGCGGCGCGGTCATGGCGTGGCGCCCAGTTTGCCGGAGCTGGCTTCGGCCCGCACACCGCACAGCCGGGCGTGCAGCGCATCGATGCATTCATCGACGATCTTTTCGTGCGGCACGTCGCGCGACCAGATCGTGATGTCGGCGCGCTGATAAACCGGTTCGCGCTCCTCGATCAGCCGCCCGACGGTGGCGGCGGGATCGGCGGTCTGCAGCAGCGGACGGTCGGCGCGGCGCTTTACCCTGCGCATGATGATGTCGGCATCGGCCTTGAGCCAGATCGAAACCGCCTTTTCGTGAATGCGGCCGCGGGTATCCTCGCGCATGAATGCGCCGCCGCCGGTGGCGAGCACGGCCGGTCCGCCGTCGAGCAGCCGCGCGATCACCCGCGCCTCGCCATCCCTGAAATGCGGCTCGCCATGGGTTTCGAAAATGTCCGGTATCGACATGCCGGCCGCCGCCTCGATCTCGGTATCGGCATCAAAAAACGGCAGCCGCAGCCGCGCCGACAGCCGTCGTCCGATGGTGGATTTGCCGACGCCCATCATGCCCACCAGTACAATCGAACGCGTCCCCAGCGCCGCAGATATCTCGGCGTCCCGGGATGCGGTGGTCTTGGCCGGTGAGACTGTCTCAGGCATCGAATCTGCTCAATCGCCGCGAATGCCGCGTTCCGCGCCACCTATACTACCCCCGCCGATACCGTTGCCAGAGAGACTTGCAACCGAAGGGCTAACATGTTGGTAGTCGGGCCCCATTCAATGGTTAATTCGCCGCCTGAGGCTCGCTCATGCCCAGCCTGTTCCGCTTTCTGACAGTCGTCGCCGTGATCGGCGGAATCATCTATGGCGTGATTTTCGCGCTGGCGAATTTCGTGAACCCGAAAACACGGGAAATGACCGTTACCATTCCGGCAGACAGGTTTCTCAAGAAATAGCTGCTAGGGTCCTTAGAATGCGCTCCAGGATCTCCGACGCCAAACTCGTAAATCTCTTCCTCGACATGCTCGCGGCGGAACAGGGCGCAGGCCGCAACACGCTCGATGCCTATCGCCGCGACCTGACCGATTTTTCGGACTTTCTCGCCGGCAGGGGCCAGGGCTTTGCCGGCGCCGAAACCCAGGCGTTGCGGGATTACCTCGCCGATCTCGACGCGCGCGGCTTCAAATCGTCGAGCGTGGCGCGCCGGCTGTCGGCCATGCGGCATTTGTTTCGTTTCCTGATGAACGAGCGCATTCGCAGCGACGATCCGGCCGCGATCCTGTCCGGGCCAAAGCGCGGCCGTGGCCTGCCGAAGGTGCTGTCGATATCGGATGTCGATCGCCTGCTGACGCGCGCGAAGGCGCTGACGGACGCGCCGGAAACCTCTGCGCCGCAGCGGCTTCGCGCGATGCGGCTTTATTGCCTGCTGGAAGTGCTCTATGCCACCGGCCTGCGGGTGTCGGAGCTGGTGGCGTTGCCGCGCTCGGCGTCGCGGCGCGACGCCCGCATGATTGTGGTCCGCGGCAAGGGCGACAAGGAACGCCTGGTGCCGCTGAACGAGGCTTCACGCCAGGCAATGGCCGATTATCTCGCGGCGATAGAAGCGCTTAAATCGGAGAAGAAGAAAAGCGCGGCGATCTCGAAATGGCTGTTTCCCTCGTTCGGCGAGAGTGGACATCTGACCCGGCAGCATTTCGCGCGTGACCTGAAGGAACTGGCGTCGTCCGCCGGTCTGGCGCCGCGGCTGGTCAGCCCGCATGTGCTGCGTCACGCCTTCGCCAGTCATCTGCTGCACAACGGCGCCGACCTGCGCATCGTGCAGACGCTGCTCGGCCACACCGACATTTCGACAACGCAGATCTACACCCATGTCGTCGAGGAGCGCCTGAAGAGCCTGGTGCGCGACCTGCATCCGCTGGCTGAGAAATAGAGCCCCCACTGCCGCCTTGACTTCGGCGCCGACGCGACCGAAACAGCCATCTCATGCCCGCGACCAGCTTGGCGTGCAATCAGCAAGACGGGTCTGACCTCACCTCCGGTTGCACGCTAAACAATTGAAGATACACGCCTTATTCGCGCGCACTGAACCGCTTCGCCCCCCGGCGCGTTCGCCCCTATACTGATTTGATGCCGGATCACATGCGCTCTTACCTCGATTTCGAAAAGCCCGTAGCCGAACTCGAAGCCAAGGTCGACGAATTGCGCGCGCTGGCGGCGACTGGCAGCGACATCGGCGACGAGATTGCGCGAATCGAGGACAAGGCAACCGAGGCGCTGAGCGATCTCTACGCCAATCTGACGCCGTGGCAGAAGACGCTGGTGGCGCGCCATCCGCAGCGCCCGCACTTCACCGATTTCATCAGCGCGCTGATATCCGAATTCACACCGCTTGCGGGCGACCGCAAGTTCGGCGAGGACGAGGCGCTGATGGGCGGGTTCGGCCGCTTCCGCGGCGAGAGCATCTGCGTGATCGGCCAGGAAAAGGGCGCCACCACCGAATCCCGCATCAAGCATAATTTCGGCATGGCGCGTCCAGAGGGCTACCGCAAGGCGGTCCGGCTGATGGAAATGGCCGATCGATTCGGCATACCCGTGCTGTCGATCGTCGATTCCGCCGGCGCCTATCCCGGCATCGGCGCCGAGGAACGCGGACAGGCGGAAGCAATTGCCCGCTCCACCGATGCCTGCCTGTCGCTCGGCGTGCCCAACGTCTCGATCATCACCGGCGAAGGCATGTCGGGCGGCGCCATCGCCATCACCACGGCGAACCGCGTGCTGATGTTCGAGCACGCCATCTACAGTGTGATCTCGCCGGAGGCGGCATCCTCGATCCTGTGGCGCGACGGCACCAAGGCTCAGGAAGCCGCGACCAGCATGAAGATCACGGCACAGGACATGCTGCGTTTTGGCGTGATCGATGCCATTTTGAAGGAGCCGGCCGGCGGCGCGCATCGCGACCCCCAGACCATGATCGCGGCCACCGGCGACGCCATCGCGCAGGCGATGGACGATCTGCGCAATCTCGATCCCGATTCGATCCGCAGGCTGCGGCGCCAGAAGTTCCTGGATATCGGCCGGAAACTGGTCTGAGGCCGCTTTTTGCAGATGGCCGCCCCGTGGCCGCCGGGATAAAGCCCGACTTTTTCAAGAATTCGCCATTTTGGCCCCAATTAGGCCCAGACACCGATATTTAAGCTCTGTTGACCATGCCTGGGGTGGAACCCGCCGCCATGTCCGCATCGGCTTGCGAGCGGGGGGGCCAAAGGCTAGTATTTTATTCAATGGCTTCAGGGCATGGACGCTATGATTGGGGTGCGAAAATTGCCCGTTGGGTGTGGAGCTTTGCATTGATTCATCGCTCGCTGCTTCGCGCGCTCATCACTTCGGCCGCGCTCGCGGCCGGCGCGCTGCTGGCCGGCTGCAACAGCGACGAAATTTCGCTCGCCAGCAACGCCAAGGCCAACCAGCCGGTACCGCCGAAGCTGATCGCCGAGATGACCGAGAAGGACATGGATCTGCAATCGCCGATCCTGGTCCGCCTATTCAAGCAGGAAGCCGAACTCGAGGTCTGGAAGCAGGATCGCTCCGGCCGCTTCGCGCTGCTGAAGACCTATCCGATTTGCCGCTGGTCGGGAGACCTCGGGCCCAAGGTCCGCGAAGGCGATCGTCAGGCCCCTGAAGGCTTCTATGCCATTTCGCCGGCGCAGATGAATCCACAGTCGGCCTATTACCTTTCATTCAACACCGGCTACCCCAATGCCTACGACAAGGCGCTGGGACACAGCGGCTCGCAGCTGATGGTGCATGGCGACTGCTCCTCGCGCGGCTGCTATGCGATGACCGATGAGCAGATCGCGGAAATCTATTCCCTGGGGCGGGAGTCGTTTTTCGGCGGCCAGAAATCGTTCCAGCTGCAGGCCTATCCGTTCAGGATGACGCCGTTGAACATGGCCAAGCATCGCAACAATCCGAACATGCCGTTCTGGAAGATGATCAAGGAAGGCTACGATCATTTCGAGGTGACGCGGCAGGAGCCGAAGGTCGATTTCTGCGAGAAGAAATACGTGTTCGACGCCGTCAAGCCGCCGGACGCCAAGCGGGACCCGGTATTCGAGGCGTCGGCCAAATGCCCTGCCTATGTCATCCCGGATGAAGTCGCCGACGCCGTGCGCGAAAAACAGCAGCAAGATCACGTCGAGATCGCCAGGCTGGTGGCAAAGGGAACGCCGGTCGCCCGCATGAACACCGGCATCGACGGCGGCATGAACCGGATATTCGCCTCCAAGCTGCCCGATGGCTCTACCGGCCTTTCGGAAGGCGGCTACGGCCAGGGCCTTTCGCTGGTAGCCCTTTCCCGCGCGCCCGGCACCATCCCCTCGACCGTCAATCCGCCGCGCGGCCCCGTGACCTCCCCGCAAGAGCCGCTGATGGCCTCTATGGCCCCGGCGCCGGCGCCCTCGACGCGCGTGGCATCGGCGGCGCCGAGCGCCCAGTCCGACGAGGGGTTCTTTAGCAGCCTGGCCCGCAAGGTAGGCTTCGGCGCCACCGCGGACACCACCGTCACGGCGCAACCAACCCCGGCGAAACCGAGGATCATCGAGGCCAAGCGGAACGAAACGCCGTCGCGACCGGAAGGCGCGGCCCCGAAGGCCGCGGCACCCAAGGCTGCGGAAACCAAGGCTGCGGAAACCAGGCAGGCGGCCGCCCGCCCGCCGCTGAAACCCTCACTTTCCGCCGATCCCCCGGCGGCGGCCGCGCCGCCGGCGAAAGACGGCCTCGTCGCCGGATCGCAGCCGATCATGTCGGCAAACTCGTTCGAGAGCCGCTTCTCAGCGGTGAAGTAGGCCCCTTACCCTCGCCTTGAGGGGGAGGGTGAAGGAAGCATCACGCATATTTGCCGTGACAGTGCTTGTATTTCTTGCCTGAGCCGCAGGGGCAATCCTCGTTGCGGCCGACCTTGCCCCAGCTCGCCGGATTCTTGGGATCGCGATTGGCGGTGGCCGCGGGCACCAGGGAGGCGCCGGCGAACGCCAGCTCGTCCTCACCGGTGTTCGGATCGAACTTGTGCGCCTCCATCGGTGGCAATACCGGCTGCTGGTCTTCCGGCGGCACGATTTCGACGCGCATCAATTGCGCCGTTACTGCCTCGCGCAGGTGCGCGATCATCGCCTCGAACAGGCTGAACGCTTCCGACTTGTACTCCTGCAGCGGATCGCGCTGGCCGTAGCCGCGCAGGCCGATCACCTGACGCAGGTGATCGAGCATCACCAGATGCTCGCGCCACAGATGATCCAGCGTCTGCAGCAGGATGGTCTTCTCGACGTAACGCATCACGTCGGGGCCCCATTGCGCCACCTTGGCCGCCATGTGCTCGTCGACGCGTTGCTCGATGCGCGACAGCAGCTCCTCGTCGGCGATGCCCTCTTCCTTGGCCCATTGGTCGACCGGCAGATCGATGTCGAGCACGCGCTTCAATTCTTCCTTGAGGCCGGCGACGTCCCACTGCTCGGCATAGGCATGTTCGGGCACATGCTTGGTGACGACATCCTCGACGAAGGCGCGGCGCATGTCGGCGACCGTCTCGGCGACGCTTTCGTCCTTCATCAGATCGACGCGCTGGTCGAAAATCACCTTGCGCTGGTCGTTCTGGACGTTGTCGAACTTCAACAGATTCTTGCGGATGTCGAAGTTGCGGGCCTCGACCTTCTGTTGCGCCTTCTCCAGCGCCTTGTTGATCCAGGGATGGATGATGGCCTCGCCCTCTTTCAGGCCAAGCCGCGTCAACATGGTGTCGAGCCGGTCGGACCCGAAGATCCGCATCAGATCGTCTTCCAGCGACAGGAAGAATTTCGATCGCCCAGGATCGCCCTGGCGGCCGGACCGGCCGCGCAGCTGGTTGTCGATGCGCCGCGATTCGTGGCGTTCGGATCCGATGATGTAGAGCCCGCCGGGCCGGGTCACGGTCCTCGCCGGCTTTGCGCCCTTGGCCGGCTCGACCTCGACAGTATCTTCGGATTTCAGCACGATGTCGCGGAAGCGCTCGACGTCGGCCTTGATGCGCTCGATTTTCGCGGCCTTCTCGGCCTCGTCGGTGATGTCGGCGGTCTCGTGCATGATCCGCATTTCCAGCGAGCCGCCGAGCTTGATGTCGGTGCCGCGGCCGGCCATGTTGGTCGCGATCGTGATCGCGCCGGGCACGCCGGCTTCGGCGACGATGTAGGCTTCCTGCTCGTGGAAGCGCGCGTTCAGCACCGCAAACAGCTTTGCCGGCTTGCCGGCGCGCGCCGCGGCGTAAAGCTTCTCCATCGCATTTTCGTTGCCGAAATCGATCTGCTTGTAGCCGTGGCTTTTCAAATAGTCGGCCAGCACCTCGGATTTTTCGATCGAGGCGGTGCCGACCAGCACCGGCTGCAGCCGGGCATTGGCGCGCTCCACCTCGGCCAGGATCGCGGCGTATTTTTCGGTCTGGGTGCGGTAGACCTCGTCGTCCTCGTCGAGCCGCGCCACCGCCACGTTGGTCGGGATTTCCACGACCTCCAGCTTGTAGATGTCGAACAGTTCGTCGGCTTCGGTCGCGGCCGTGCCGGTCATGCCGGCGAGCTTCGCATACATCCGGAAATAGTTCTGGAACGTGATCGAGGCCAGTGTCTGGTTTTCCGGCTGCACCGGCTGATGCTCTTTGGCCTCCAGCGCCTGGTGCAGGCCCTCGGAATAGCGCCGACCCGGCATCATGCGGCCGGTGAATTCGTCGATGATGATGACCTCGCCGTCGCGGACGATGTAGTCCTTGTCGCGCTGGAACAGCGAGTGCGCCCGCAGCGCCTGATTGATGTGGTGAACCACCGACACGTTCTCGACGTCGTAGAGTGAATCGCCCTTGAGCTGGCCGGCGTCGCGCAGCAGGGTCTCGATCTTCTCCATGCCGGCTTCGGTCAGCGTCACCGTACGCTGCTTCTCGTCGACATCGTAGTCGCTCTTGTCGAGCTGCGGGAAGAAGGTATCGATGGTGTTGTAGAATTCCGAACGGTCATCGAGCGGGCCGGAGATGATCAGCGGCGTGCGCGCCTCGTCGATCAGGATCGAGTCGACTTCGTCGACGATGGCGTAGAAGTGGCCGCGCTGGACCATGTCCTCGAGCCGGTACTTCATGTTGTCGCGCAGATAGTCGAAGCCGTATTCGTTATTGGTGCCGTAGGTGATGTCGCGCCCATAGGCTTCCTTGCGCTCCGAATCGTCCAGGCCATGGACGATCACGCCGACGCTGAGGCCGAGGAAGTTGTAGATCTGCCCCATCCATTCGGAGTCGCGCCGGGCGAGATAGTCGTTGACGGTAACGACGTGGACGCCCTTGCCGGCCAGCGCGTTGAGGTAGACCGCGAGCGTTGCGACCAGCGTCTTGCCTTCGCCGGTCTTCATCTCGGCGATGTCGCCTTCGTGCAGCACCATGCCGCCGATCAGCTGCACGTCGAAATGCCGCTGGCCGAGCGTGCGCTTGGCCGCCTCGCGCACGGTAGCGAAGGCCGGAACCAGAATGT
Organism: uncultured Alphaproteobacteria bacterium; assembly: GCA_963801875.1. Lineage (GTDB taxonomy): Bacteria > Pseudomonadota > Alphaproteobacteria > Rhizobiales > Xanthobacteraceae > Bradyrhizobium. Next base: position 93,546 of record CAWDGT010000004.1, read on the forward strand.
CGTCCAGGGTCTTGCCATCGGCGAGCTGTTTGCGGAATTCCGCTGTGCGCGCCTTCAGCGCTTCGTCCGAAAGTGCCGCGATCTCGGGCTCGAGGACATTGATGGCGTCGACGCGGGGCTGATATCCCTTGATCCGCCGGTCATTGGCGGAACCGAAAAGCTTGCGGGCGAGCGCGCCGATCATGCCAAATTCCTGTTGTTGCGGTTCGGCAAAGCTGCCGTGACGTTATCCACCCAGTTGACTATCAACTCATCGTGACGCATCGCGGCAACGGCCCCGATCCGGAGCATCCGCCAAATGAGTGGGAATTCAGCAATCCGAGGTTCAACGGCCAAAAGCGCCGCCAAATAAGCACTATCGCCATTGACCCGGTTTGGCAGAGATATGGCTGGGGCAGAGGCTTGTCAACGGCGCGAACCTGTCAGGGATTTCATCATTTTGACCGACTTTTCGCGTTGCCAAGGCCCGATGATTGGGCGAGTGTCCCGCCACCCCGAACAGCCCGCGGCTTTGAACAAGGATTTTCCATGACCACTTCGTTCCCGGAAACGAAAACCGGCCGGCGCCTTGGCCTCGCCTCCGCTGCCGTGACGGGCTGTCTCACCATGGTCCTGCTTGCCGGCCTCCCGGTACGGGCCGAAGACGCCAACCCGGTGCTCGCCAAGGTTAACGGCTCGGAGATCCGCCAAAGCGACCTTGCGCTGGCCGAGGAGGAGCTCGGCCCCAGCCTCGCGCAGATGGATCCGGCGACCAAGAAGGACAACGTCCTGTCGTTCCTGATCGACATGAAGATCGTCGCCAAGGCCGCCGAGGACAAGAAAGTCGAAAATAACGAGGATTTCAAAAAGCGGCTGGCGTTCACGCGCAACCGGCTTTTGATGGACAGCCTGCTGGCGACCGAAGGCAAGGCGGCCACGACCGACGAGGCCATGAAGAAGGTCTATGCGGACGCCTCCAAGCAGATCGCCGGCGAGCAGGAAGTTCACGCCCGGCATATCCTGGTCGAGACCGAGGACGAGGCCAAGGCGGTCGCCGAAGAGCTCAAGAAGGGCGCCGATTTCGCCGAACTCGCCAAGAAGAAATCCAAGGATCCCGGCGCATCCGACGGCGGCGACCTCGGTTTCTTCACCAAGGAGCAGATGGTGCCGGAATTCTCCACCGTCGCCTTTGCGCTCGAACCGGGCAAGATCTCCGACCCCGTGAAGTCGCAGTTCGGTTGGCACATCATCAAGGTCGAGGAAAAACGCAACCGCAAGGCGCCCGATTTCGAGCAGGTCAAGAGCCAGATCGAGACCTATGTGACGCGCAAGGCGCAGGCCGACTACGTGGCGAAGCTGCGCGAAGCCGCCAAGGTCGAGCGCATGGACCAGGCCGACGCAACGGCGAAACCTGAGGCCAAGCCGGACGCCGCCAAGCCAGCCGATTCCAAGATGGCCCCGGCGAAGAAGTAAGAATTCGCTGTCACTTCCGCAAAGCCGATAGTATTTACAGACGTCATGGCCGGGCTTGTCCCGGCCATCTACGTCTTGAAATCTCCTTCCGCGAGATGAGACGTGGATGGCCGGAGTAAATCCGGTCAAGACGATCCTTTTCATCGTGTCGTTCTTCGGAAATTGGCCCATGTCCATAGCTGTCTCGCCTAACGCCCCGACCCACGTTCCCGACATGCCCGCGATCGCGGGCGTCAAGCTCGCCACGGCCGCCGCGGGTATCCGCTACAAGGGCCGCACCGACGTGCTGTTGGCGGTGATGGACAAGGGAACGGCGGTCGCCGGCGTCTTCACCCAATCGAAATGCCCTTCCGCGCCGGTGGAATGGTGCCGCGCCAAACTTGCCCGCGGCAAATCTTCCAAGGCGGGGGTTGCCCGGGCGCTGGTGGTGAATTCCGGCAATGCCAACGCTTTCACCGGCAAGACCGGGCGGCAGGCCACTACGCTGACGGCATCGATCGCCGCCAAAGCTCTCGGCTGCAGCCCCCATGAGGTGTTTCTCGCCTCCACCGGCGTGATCGGCGAACCGCTCGATGCCAGCAAATTCAACGGCGTGCTCGCCACGCTGGCGGAGCGCGCCGCGCCGGGCGAATGGATTAATGCTGCGAAAGCCATCATGACCACCGACACCTTTCCGAAGGTCGCAACCGCGACCGTGAAACTCGGCAAGACCAGGGTCACGATCAATGGCATGGCCAAGGGCGCCGGGATGATCATGCCCGACATGGCCACCATGCTGGCTTTCGTGTTCACCGACGCGCCGATCGCGGCCGGCGCGCTGCAATCGCTCCTGAGAAGCGGCGTCGAGGATACTTTCAATGCCGTCACCATCGATGGCGATACGTCGACGTCGGATACGCTGCTCGCCTTCGCCACCGGCGCCGCCGCGGCCAACGGCGCGCCGAAAATCAATCGCGCCAGCGACCCGCGCCTGAAGCAATTCGCCAAAGCCTTCCACGCCGTGCTCGCCGATCTCGCCGAGCAGGTGGCCCGCGACGGCGAAGGCGCGCGCAAGCTGGTCGAGATCATCGTCGAGGGCGCGACGTCGAAGAAGTCGGCGCGCAGAATCGCCATCTCGGTGGCGAATTCGCCGCTGGTGAAGACCGCGATCGCCGGTGAGGACGCCAATTGGGGCCGCGTGGTGATGGCGGTCGGCAAGGCCGGCGAGCCCGCCAACCGCGACAGGCTCTCGATCTCCTTCAACGGCGTCCGCGTCGCCAGAAGGGGCGCGCGCGATACTTCCTATGATGAGGCGGAAGTCTCGAGGGCGATGAAGAACCCGAAGATCCAGATCAGGATCGCGCTCGGCCTCGGCAAAGGCCGCGACCGCGTGCTGACCTGCGACCTCACCCGGGAATACATCGCGATCAACGGCGACTACCGGTCGTGAACGATACGTCCGGCTGGTGCCTTTTGCTCCGCCGCTAGTTCGTAATATGCGCCGTTACCAGCGCCTGGTTGAACATGGCTTTCAGGGCGGCAGTGATGTCCGCGGGCGAGTTGGCGGTGAAAAAGAAGTTGGGCGACGCGCAGCCTTGAAGACTGGCCGGAATATTCGCGATGTTGTTGTTGGCATAGGTGTCTTCGTTACCAGCGAAAGTCGTGTTCACCGGACTGATCTGCTGGTAGGGAATATAAAGCACGGAAATGATGATGCCGCGGGTCTTGAGGTCCGCGCAGGCGGTGGGGAAGGAGTTGACGGGGTCATTTAGCACGGTGGCGTGGTTGCTGCCGGACCAGCTGCCGTTGGGAACGCCTTTGACTTGGTTGTCTTGTGCGCCATCAGTGATGAGGAAGACAAAAGGCTGCGTGTTGTTCGAGGCGCTGCCGTCGCCGACGCTGGTAATCACGGTGTTCAGGCTGTGGAGCGCATTGTCGATATGCGTGCCACCCGAGCCAAGATTTGCATCCATATTGGTATCAAGCAGCGAGGCGAGGTTTGCGGCGGCGTAGTTGATGGTGCCGGGCGTCGCAGGATTACCATTGATAGATGAGGTCAGCGGAAAATAACCCGCATTGAGATTGCGGATGAAGGGGTAGAGCCCGATCCGGAATTGATTGGTTACCTTCGCGTCGGCGTTCGCGGTAATGAACAATTGGTTCACGGCATAGCCGACCGCGTCGAGGCGCAGCTGGATGCAGGCATCGGTGCCGTCGGTCGGGCAGTTTGCAACAGGCGGCAGCGCCGTATACAGCGAGTTGGGCAGGCCGGACACCATTGTAGATGACAGCTTCTTGCCCTTGGGAAAAGTCGTATTTACGGTAGTTGTGGTGAGAAGACCGGCGTATCCGCTCTGGCTGACGCGCGAGATCGAATAGCCCAGACAGTAGTTGTTCGTCGGGTATCCCTGGGTCCCGGCATCAGTGCACGCGCTGTTTTGCGGCGAAAAATGGCAGGCCAAGGTACAGCCGGTCGGATACTGCCTGAAGTTATCCGGGTTGACCGCCTGCATCCGCACGGCTTCGGCCGTTGTCGACGGCAGGCCCATCGACCCTGAAACATCCAGCGTCAGATAAAAATCGAGATAAGGCGGCAGAGAGACGGTCGATGTTGAGCTGCCTTGGACGGTCATCTTGCTCTTGCCCATCACGCCGAGAAACATCGTCGGGACATCGGCGGAGAACGTAACGTTCGAGGTAATTTTTATGCCGGTCTTGGTCACCGTCGGGGTCATGCTGTTAAGGGTATAGCCGGTTACCCCCGACATATTGCCGGTGAAGATATTGGTGGCGTCGGTCACGCCGACCGGAATCGCTCCGCTCCCGGTCATCGCGCCGGCGGCGATGAACCCCGGTGATGTCTTCGCGATCGATCCGACGCTGGCGGCATCGATCGCAGCCTGCAGTTTGCTTTGAATTTGGGTCGCCCGGGTGTAATCGATCGCGCAACCAATCGCCGATATTAGCGGCACGCAGGCGATCGCAAAGATCAGCGCGACATTGCCACGCTGGTCCTTTCGGAAACGGCCAATCAAACGAAGCGTGTTGCGCATGGTGGTGATGCCTGTGCCGGGTTAAATCCGGTAAAACCTAGGGGAGGCGGATTAAATATGGCTTATCGCGATCGTAGAATTACGGGTGGAATACAGTTAATAAAATCCTTCTGAATGGTTCGAGACCTCATCGAGGCCGCTCCCCCCAAAGCATCTGGCGCATGGCTCATATCAACGTCACCCTCGTGGTCGCCTGCGCGCTGGTCGACGCCGACAAGCGCGTGCTGATCGCGCAGCGGCCGGTGGGCAAGACGCTCGCGGGACTGTGGGAATTTCCCGGCGGCAAAATCGAGCCGGGCGAGCGTCCGGAAGCGACGCTGATCCGCGAACTGCACGAAGAAATCGGCATCCGCGTGCAGGAAGCCTGCCTCGCGCCGCTCACCTTTGCCAGCCACGCCTACGATGATTTCCATCTGTTGATGCCGCTCTACATCTGCCGGCGCTGGGACGGCGAGGTGATCGCGCGCGAGGGGCAGCAGCTCGCCTGGGTCCGCGCCAACAAGCTGCGCGACTACCCGATGCCGCCGGCCGACATTCCGTTGATCGCGCATCTGATCGACTTGCTGATGTGATGCGTCCTCGCAACACCCACCGTTGTCATGCGCGGGCTTGACCCGCGCATCCATCAATCTTCAAAAAGATTCACATGCGAGGGAGATGGATTGCCAGGTCGAGCCCGGCAATGACGAGCGAACACCGTCATTCGCGCTTCGTCCCCCTCACCGCGTCCGCCAGGCTCGCCTTCGCCGAGCCCGGTTGCAGCGGTTTCTGCTGGCTCTCATGCGGCGCCCAGCCCGACAGCCAGATCACGTCGAAGGTGGCGCGGATGCGGCCGTCCGCGTCGGCAAAGCGGTCGCGGTAGATCTGCGCCATCCGCAGCATGGTGGCGCGGCGGGTCGGCGCCCGCCGCCGTTCGACCAGAATATTGGTGGCACCCATGCGCCTGAGATCGGCCATCAGCGCGAACGCGCTGTCATAGCGCACCACGATGCGGTCAACGTCGGTGACCGGCAACGCAAAACCAGCCCGCTGCAACAGGCTACCGACATCGCGCAGATCGGCTGATGGCGCGACGCGCGGCGAGACGCCGCCCTCAAGCTCGGCTTCCGCCGCCGCGAAGGATTGCCTGAGCTCGGTCAGCGTATCGCCGCCGATCATCGCCGCCAGCAGCAGTCCGTCGGCCCGTAGCGCGCGGCGGATCTGCGCCAGCACGCCGGGCAGATCGTTGACGAATTGAAAGGCGAGACCGGAAATCGCGAGATCGAGCTGCTCCGGCAATAGCGGCAGCGGCTCGGATTCGGTCTCCGGCAGATCGATCCGCGCGAATTGACCGACGCGGCCGATCAGCACGCTGCGAACTTGATCGCCCGGGGTGCCTATATCGGCCGCGTTTTTGAATTCCCGCAGCACCGCATGCAACCGCTCTCCCATGTCCTCGGCGACGCGCTCGAGCAGGAATGTGGCGGGCCCGCCCCGCAGCGCGCGGTCCTGCCGCCTCCGCAGCAATGCGCGATCGAACAGATTTGGCACGGTATTCGGGCTCGGGACCATGCCGGTTTGGTACGCCGATCCCCCGATGGCTGGCAATCCGGCGCTCCCTGGCGTCGTCGTGGGAACTGCCTCGCAAATCCGAAGCCGGGCCTCAATTCTTAACGAATCTAAATAGACTCTAAAAAGATACTTTTCAGTACACCCGTTAAAGGCTAGCTTTTTGGCATGGCCACAGAAAAAGCCGAAACCGACCGTGTTCCGATTACGTTGGCGCTCTCGACCATCACCTATCTCGAAAAACTGGTGAGACAGGGCACCCACGGCACCAGCGTTCCCGGCGTCGCAAGAACCTTGATCGAGGAAGGCATTCGGCTGGCCATCAAGGACGGGCTGCTTGCGATCCGCGACAACGGCAAGACGCCATGAAGGGAACTCGGCGCGCGGCGGTTCGGGCGACAGAGAGGCCAAACGGGATTCGGAGTGATCGCTCGTAACTTGGGACCATCAACATGCCCGGCAACCAACCCACCTGGACCGACGAACGCGTCGAACTCCTGAAAAGCCGCTTTGCAGCCGGGCTGACCTGCCGCGAAATTGCCGGCGATATCGGGGTCAGCCGCAACGCCGTCATCGGCAAGCTCTCCCGCCTCAATCTGACCCGCGAAAAAGACGGCGATGCGCCGCGTCCGACGCGAAAGGAGGCCGCGAAGCGACGCCGCCGGGGATCGGTGCCAAGGCTCCAGTATCAGATGCTCCAGGCCTTATACGCCGAGCCGCAGCCTGCGGCCGACGACGCGCCGATCCACAATGGGCATTGCTGCTCGTTGCTGGAATTGAGCGAGCAAAGCTGCCGCTGGCCGATCAGCACTCCGGGCTCCGCGGATTTCTGTTTCTGCGGCAATATGCCGGTTGAAGGTCTGCCCTATTGCCCCGGCCACGCCCGGCTTGCCTACCGGCCGGGCTCGCGCCAGCGCGTGGCGCGGGGGTAAGATATCCCGCGAGCTACCACGCTGATTCGCGCGATGTGGCAATCCAGCACCCTTGAGCGCGGCGCAGCCCGGCGTTAGCCTTTCGCGCATGGACGCCGAGGCATCACCGTCGCGTTTCATCTCCGGCCATCTGCGCGGCGCGCTGAACACCTGTCGCAGCGCGTGGCGCCATGCCGCGCGGCTTATGCTCGACATCGCGCTGCCGACGCTGTGCGTCGCCTGCCGCGAACCGGTCGACGGCGAAGGCGTCTGCGCCGGATGCTGGGCGAAACTGTCGTTCATTGCACCGCCGTTTTGTCCGAGGCTCGGCATTCCCTTTGTCTACGATCCCGGTCCCGGGCTGCTGTCGATGGAAGCCATCGCCGATCCGCCGGCCTATCAACGCGCCCGCGCCGCGGTGCGCTACGACGACGTCGCGCGGACGCTGGTGCATGCGCTGAAATACCAGGACCGCACCGATCTCGCCCCTGCCATGGGCCGCTGGATGGCGCGGGCCGGCTGCGAGCTGCTGGAGGAGGCCGATGCACTGGTTCCGGTGCCGCTGCACTGGCGGCGCGGCTGGAGCCGCCGCTACAACCAGTCCGGCGCGCTGGCGCGGGTCATCGAGCGGCAGACCGGCGTGAAAGTGGTATCGGAAGCGCTGCGCCGCGTCCGTCCGACCCAGCAGCAGATCGGCCTGTCCCGGTCGCAGCGGGCAACCAACGTGCAGGGGGCGTTCAAAGTCGCGGCCCAAAGGCAGTTCGAGATCCAGGGCCGCCGCGTGGTCCTGGTCGACGATGTCCTGACCTCCGGCGCCACTGTCGACGCCTGCGCGCGAGCGCTGCTGCGCGCCAAGGCGGCGCAAGTCGACGTGCTGGTGTTCGCCCGGGTTGTGGACACCCATAAAGCCCCCATATAGTCAGGCATTCTTGCCACGAACCGAGCGCGACATGACCGCTGCCATCGAAATCTACACCCGCCCGGGTTGCGGCTATTGCGGCGCCGCCAAATCGCTGCTGACGCGAAAAAAAGCCGCGTTCACCGAGCACGATGTCGCCATCGACCCGACGCTTCGCCAGCAAATGTGGGACCGCGCCGGCGCGGGCACGACCTTTCCGCAGATTTTCATCGGCCAGACCCATGTCGGCGGATGCGAAGAACTTTACGCACTGGACCGCGCGGGCAAGCTTGATTCCCTGCTGGCCGGCGAAAAGGCCAATTCATGAGCGCTGATCCTACCTTCACGGCCGCCATGGTGCAGATGCGCACCGGGCTGTTGCCCGGGCCAAGTCTGGAACAGGGAACAAAACTGATCCGGCAGGCCGCGGCGGAGGGCGCCGACTATGTGCAGACCCCCGAGGTCAGCAACATGATGCAGCTTAACCGCAAGGCGCTGTTCGAGCATCTCGCGGCGGAGGCGGACGATCTTTCGCTGAAGACCTATCGCGCGCTCGCCGCGGAACTGAAGATCCATCTCCATATCGGCTCGCTGGCGCTGCGCGCAACGCCTGAGCGGGCCGTCAACCGCGCCTTCTTGATCGGGCCGGATGGCGTCGTGATCGCAAGCTACGACAAGATCCACATGTTCGACATCGATCTGCCCGGCGGCGAGAGCTATCGCGAATCCGCCAACTATCAGCCGGGCGAAACCGCCGTGCTCGCCGACCTGCCCTGGGGCCGTATCGGCCTGACGATCTGCTACGATTTGCGTTTCCCGGCGCTGTACCGCGCGCTCGCCGAAGGCGGCGCATCGTTCCTGACCGTGCCCTCCGCCTTCACTCGAAAGACCGGCGAAGCGCATTGGCACACGCTGCTGCGCGCCCGCGCCATCGAGAATGGCTGCTTCGTGTTCGCCGCCGCGCAAGCCGGCATGCACGAGAACAAGCGCGAGACCTATGGACACTCGCTGATCATCGCGCCCTGGGGCGAGGTGCTCGCCGAGGGCGGCGTCGAGCCCGGCGTCTTCATGGCGAAAATCGATCCCGCCAGGGTCGAGACCGCGCGCAAGGCGGTGCCGTCGCTGCAGCACGGCCGCCGCTTCAGCGTTGCCGATCCCAAGGCCGGCCCCGAACATCTGCACCTGGTGCGGGGATCGGCATGATCCGATACACGCTCCGCTGCGACCACGGCCACGCGTTCGAAAGCTGGTTTCAAAGCTCGACGGCCTACGAAGCCCAGGAAAAGCGCAAGCTGGTGAGCTGTCCGGTTTGCGGTTCGGCCAAGGTCGAGCGCGCCATCATGGCTCCGCAAATCGTGAGCAAGAAGGCGCGCGACAGCGCGGCATCGGCCCCCGCCGCGACAACCGAGGTGGCAGCGGCAGCGCCAGCGTCGACGCCGCTCCTGATGGCGCAGGAGCGCGAGCTGCGCGCCAAGCTCAAGGAGTTGCGCGACCATATCGTGAAGACCGCCGACAATGTCGGCGAACGCTTTCCCAACGAAGCCCGCAAAATGCACTACGGCGATATCGAGCATCGCCCGATCTACGGCGAGGCCTCACCGGATGAGGCGCGCTCCCTGATCGAGGAAGGCGTCGAAGTGACGCCGCTGCCGGTGCTGCCGGACGACCGCAACTGACGCGCGGCGGTCATTCCGGGATGGTCCGAAGGACCAGACCCGGAATCTCGAGATTCCCCGATGTGCAATTGCACATTTGAGGTTCGCGCTCTGCGCGCCCCGGAATGACGGCTGATTTCCCTCTAAAGGCCCCTCATGAATCCCGAAGCGCTCTCATCTTGGCAAATCTGGGCGGTGCTGTCGGCGGTGTTCGCCGCGCTGACCGCGATATTCGCGAAAGTCGGCGTCGAGGACATCAATCCCGACCTCGCCACCTTCATCCGCACCGTCATCGTGCTGATCAGTTTTGCGCTGATCCTGTTCGCGACCGGCCAGTTCAGCAACCCCGGGCCGATCTCGCAAAAGAGCTGGATATTCCTGGTGCTTTCCGGGCTCGGCACTGGCGCCTCGTGGCTGTGCTATTTTCGCGCGCTCAAGCTCGGGCCGGCGACGCTGGTGGCGCCGATCGACAAATTGAGCGTGGTGCTGGTGGCGCTGTTCGGCGTGGCCTTTCTCGGCGAGCGGCCCTCGCTCAACGGCTGGCTCGGCATCGCGTTGATCGCCGCGGGCGCGGTATTGATCGCATTTAAGCGCTGACTAAACCGAAACCAATAGCGCCACGCCGATCACGATCAGCACGATGCCGGAAAGTTCGCGGCCCGACACCGGCTGCTTGAACGAGTAGTACGCTACGGCTTGCGCGAACAGCACCTCGACCAGCGCCAGCGTGCGCACATTGGCGGCGGCGGTCAGCGCGAACGCCAGGAACCAGAACTGCGAGGCGAACGCGCCCATGAAGCCCGCGAACATCGACGGCTTCCACAGCCCGAGGATTTTCCGGAGCACGTCGGGCGCGCGCAGCAAAAGATAGATCGTCAGCACCAGCGTCTGTACGAACAACCCGAGCACCAGCGTGTAAGAAGCGGCGGTCACGAACGACACCCCCGACACCGTGATGATGGCACCGCGGAACCCGTTCGCGGAAAACGCGAACGCCGCGGCTGCCGCCAGGCCGATGATGGTCGGCTTCGATTCTGCAAAGCTTTTTCCGCCGCCGGGCCGCAGCGCGGTGATGACCACGCCGACGGTCGCGAGCAGGATTGCGACCACCTTCAACACGGAGAGATGATCGCCGAGAAAGACGAAGCCGTAGATCGCGGTCTGGGGCGCTTCGGTCTTCAGATACGCGGTCGTCACCACGAACGAACGGTCGTTCATGGCCAGCAGCATCAGCCCGGTGGCGAGGATCTGGCTGAGCGCGCCGAGCAGCAGCCACGGCCAGAACGCGGCGGTCGGCCATGGCACATGGTCTCCGGTCGCAACCAGAACAACGGCGAAGAAAATCAGCGAGAACGGAAAACCGAACAGGAAGCGGATATTGGTCGCGCCCCACGTGCCGAGCGGTCCGGTCAGCTGCCGCTGCATCGCATTGCGCGCGACCTGCCCCAGCGCAGCCGTGACGGTGAAGGGAATCCAGAGCGTGGCGATGGTGAACATGTCGGGGGGATTCAGTTGGGGGGTGGCAATTGCAGCCACCCTGCCGCGCGCGGCTGACACGGTCAACCGGAGCCGTGTCATGACAGGATTGCGGTCTGCTCCCTCTCCCCGCTTGCGGGGAGAGGGTTGGGGTGACGGGGACTTTCCACAAATTCGGACTCGCGGTGACTCCCCCTCACCCGGATTGCTTCGCAATCCGACCTCTCCCCGCAAGCGGGGAGAGGTGAAGAACTACATCCCCTCCGCCACCACCATGTAGTTCACGTCCATGTCGGAAGAGAGGCTCCAGCGGTCGGCTAGCGGTGAGTAGACCACGCCGGTCTGTTCGGTGATGGCGAGCTTGTTGTTGTGAAGATGATGCGCAAGCTCGTCCGGGGTGACGAACTTGTCCCATTGATGGGTGCCGCGCGGCAGCCAGCGCAGGATATATTCGGCGCCGACGATGGCGAGCGCAAAGCTCTTCCAGTTGCGGTTCAGGGTCGAGATCAGCATCAGCCCGCCCGGCTTCAGCATCGCGGCGCAGCGATTGAGGAACATGCCGATATCGCTGACATGTTCGACGACCTCCATTGCCAGCACGATGTCGAAGCGTTCGCGCACGTCCATTTGCTCGACGGTGGTGCAGCGATAGTCGATCGACAGGTGCCCCTTGTCGGCATGCAGCCGGGCGGCGGCGATGTTGGTAGCGGATGGATCGACACCGATCACCTGGGCACCGAGCCGGGTGAACGGCTCGCACAACAGCCCGGCGCCGCAGCCGATATCGAGGATACGCAGGCCGGACAGGCAATTCAGGCTTTTGACGTTGCGCTCGAACTTGCGGCAGGCGGTGTCGCGGATATAGGTCAGCCGCAGCGGGTTGATCTTGTGCAGCGGGGCCATCTTGCCCTTGGGATCCCACCATTCATCGGACAGTTTTGAAAATTTCGCGATCTCGGCGGGATCGACCGTGGTCGCGATGCCGCCGGAAGGATTCGCAGGAGAATTTTGCTGCATGGACATGGATTGCGTGCCGCCCCTATCGCGCGGTGATGTTATTGCGGAACTCGAGGGGAGAGGCGATCATGTCGATCGTCTCGGCGCCCTCGCCGACGCCCCGCACCGTAACGCTGCCGTAGTTCAGGATGCGACCGAGAATGCTCTGATTGACGTCGACGCTCTCGACCTTGTCGAGGCTTATCTCGAAGGTGCGGCGCTTGATGAATCCGGTCTTGTGGACGACGCGCATGTTGGTCACGTCGGTCTCGGTGGTCCAGCGATGGAACCAGGCCTTCGCGGTCCAGTACAGCGCGGCGATCGCCACAACCGCCGAAGCCGCCAGGCAGAGCAGGATAATGCCTTCGGTGACGGTTGCCCGCGACAGCACGAGGAGGACCACAGCCAGGATCCAGGCCGCGATCGCGGGCAGATAGAATATCCAGTGCGCGTTGGTCGAATACAGCACCTTCTCGCCGGGCTGCAGAATATCGTCGATATAACGCCCCATACGCTGGCCTCAATTACCCGATTGCCACTGTGTCCCGCAGCTGTTTCCGGCAATTGCCGGAACCCGGTTGCTTGCCGGCAACCGCGCCGCTATGTATACGCGCCTTTTGGCCCGGGCGCCTCTGTTTCCGCGCGGGTCACATTACTTAACCGTTCAGGGAATGCACCAGTCGTCATGGGCCGCCTCGTGATGAAATTCGGCGGCACATCCGTCGCCAATATCGACCGTATCCGTAACGTCGCGCGGCATGTGAAGCGCGAGGTCGACGCCGGCCATGACGTCGCCGTGGTGGTATCCGCGATGGCCGGCAGAACCAACGAGCTCGTCGAATGGTGCCGTGAGGCATCCCCGATGCATGATGCGCGCGAATATGACGCCGTGGTGGCCTCCGGCGAACAGGTCACGGCCGGGCTGTTGGCGATCGTGCTGCAGGCGCTCGGCATCCAGGCCCGCTCATGGCAGGGCTGGCAGATACCGATTCGGACCAGCGACGCCCACGCTTCTGCGCGAATTCTGGAGATCGATGGCTCCGAGCTGATCAACCGCTTCAGGGAGCGCAAGGAGGTCGCCGTGGTCGCCGGGTTCCAGGGCATCAACCCGCAAACGGGCCGAATCACCACGCTCGGGCGCGGCGGTTCGGATACCTCGGCGGTGGCGATCGCGGCGGCCATTCACGCCGAGCGCTGCGACATCTATACCGACGTCGACGGCGTCTACACCACCGACCCGCGCGTGGTGCCGAAGGCGCGAAGGCTCGACAAGATTGCGTTCGAAGACATGCTGGAACTGGCCTCCCAGGGCGCCAAGGTGCTGCAGGTCCGCTCGGTGGAACTCGGCATGATCCACAACATGCCGGTGTTCGTCCGCTCCAGTTTCGACAAGCCTGAGGATATCGACCCCCGCGGCACGCCGCCGGGCACGCTGATCTGCAGCGAGGAGGAAATCATGGAAAGCCACGTCGTTACCGGCATCGCCTTTTCCAAGGACGAGGCCCAGATTTCCGTCCGCCAGATCCAGGACAAGCCGGGGGTGGCTGCCGCGATCTTCGGGCCGCTGGCGGAAGCCAACATCAACGTCGACATGATCGTGCAGAATGTCTCGGAGGACGGCGTCACCACTGACCTCACCTTCACCGTGCCTGCCTCGGATTATGCTCGCGCCCGCGCGACCATCACCTCGGCCAAAAGCAAGATCGGTTACGCGCGGCTCGACAGCGCCACCGATGTCGCGAAGGTCTCGGTCATCGGCAGCGGCATGCGCAGCCATGCCGGCGTGGCCGCCAAGGCGTTTGCGGCGCTTGCCGCGCGCAATATCAACATCCGCGCCATCACCACCTCCGAGATCAAATTTTCGGTGCTGATCGACGCTGCCTATACGGAACTTGCGGTGCGCACGCTGCACACGCTCTATGGGCTGGACCAGGCTTAGAAGAATTTTCCGTCAGGGCGTGGTTGCGGTCCGGCAATTTATGTTTTGCACAGGATCTTGTCGCCAAACCGCTCACGCCTTGGCCAATCATGCGCTTAGCATCCGCAGCATTGGGCCGCCGGAGCCGTTATGCCCGCTGGCAGGCGTTTTGCTTGGCAAAACAAGCCTCAATTCGCTATACGGCCTGATGGGTTGGCTGCCGCAAACTGTGTCACAGTTTTGGCGATCCTGATTCGGCCGGTGTTGAAGGGCTCGCGGCGGCGTCGAATGAATAGAACTGTTGTTTTTCTGGAGTTTAACGCCAGCTACCGGCCACCCGGCGGGCTGGCTTTGCGGAGGAGGATTTTGGTTCATGCGGAGCGCGTCGGGAGGCCCCCGCGTCTTGCTGAGACGGCTCCGCGAAACCATGGCGGAGCAGGTCTCGGCCCAGGAACGACTGGACAAGATCGTGGTGCTGATCGCGGCCAATATGGTGGCCGAGGTCTGCTCGACCTATGTGTTGCGTGTCGACAACACGCTGGAGCTCTACGCCACCGAAGGCCTCAACCGCGACGCGGTTCACAGAACCGTCCTGAGCGCGCATGAGGGCCTGGTCGGCCTGGTCGCCAGCGAGGCGACGCCGCTCAACCTGAGCGACGCGCAGAACCATCCGGCGTTCTCGTTCCGCCCGGAAACCGGCGAAGAAATCTACCACTCGTTCCTCGGTGTTCCGATCCTACGCGCCGGCAATACGCTCGGCGTGCTGGTGGTGCAGAATCGCGCCAAGCGCACCTATGTCGAGGAAGAGGTCGAGGCGCTGCAGACCACCGCGATGGTGCTGGCGGAGATGATCGCCTCGGGCGAATTGTCGGCGCTGGCGCAGCCCGGCGCCGAGCCGGCCGCACGGCATTCCCTGCGCAAGACCGGCGCCATCCTGTCCGACGGCATCGCGCTCGGCCATGTGGTGCTGCACGAGCCCCGCGTCGTCATCACCAATTACATCGCCGAGGATCTGCCCAAGGAGATCAAGCGGCTGGATACGGCGCTGGCGAAACTGCGCGCCGACCTCGACCGCATGCTTGAGCGCGGCGATGTCGCCGAAGGCGGCGAGCATCGCGACGTGCTGGAGGCCTACCGCATGTTCGCCAACGATCACGGCTGGTCGCACCGACTGCACGAAGCGGTCGCCACCGGCCTCACCGCGGAGGCCGCGGTCGAGCGCGTGCAGTCCGACACCCGCGCGCGGATGCTGCGTTCGACCGATCCGTATTTGCGCGATCGCCTGCATGACCTCGAAGATCTCGGCCATCGCCTGATGCGGCAGCTGGTGGGACAGGATCACGCGCCGTCGCGAGAACAATTGCCCGACAACGCCATCCTGATCGCACGCGCGATGGGGCCCGCGGCGCTGCTCGACTACGACAGGAAAAGACTGCGCGGGCTGGTGCTGGAGGAAGGCACCGCCAATTCCCACGTCTCGATCGTGGCGCGCGCGCTCGGCATCCCCGCGGTCGGCGAAGTGCCGAACGCGCCGGGCATTGCCGATCCCGGCGACGCCATCATCGTCGACGGCACCTCGGGCGAGATTTACGTGCGGCCCTCGGCCGAGATCGAATCGGCCTATGCCGAGCGGGTGCGGTTTCGCGCCCGGCGGCAGGCGCAGTATTCGGCGCTGCGCGACAAGCCCTGCGTGACCAGGGACGGCCAGCATATCGAGCTGATGATCAACGCCGGCCTGACCATCGACCTGCCGCATATCGACGACACCGGCAGCGCCGGCATCGGCCTGTTCCGCACCGAATTGCAATTCATGGTCGGCCAGAGCCTGCCGCGCACCAGCGACCAGCTGACGCTGTACCGCGCGGTGCTGGACGCCGCAGGCCCGAAGCCGGTGACGTTCCGCACCCTCGATATCGGCGGCGACAAGGCGCTGCCCTACATGGAAACCGTGATCGAGGAAAATCCCGCGCTCGGCTGGCGCGCGATCCGGCTCGGGCTTGACCGGCCCGGGCTGCTGCGCGGCCAGATCCGCGCGCTGCTGCGCGCCGGCGGCGGCCGCGCGCTGCGCATCATGTTTCCGATGATTACCGAAGTCGCCGAATTCGATTCCGCCAAGGCGATTGTCGAACGCGAACTGACTTATCTGCGTCAGCACGGCCACGCACTGCCGGAGCGCATCGATGTCGGCACCATGGTGGAAGTGCCGGCGCTGCTCTATCAGCTCGACGAACTCCTGAAGAAGGTCGATTTCGTCTCGGTCGGGTCCAACGACCTGTTTCAGTTCCTGTTTGCGGTCGATCGCGGCAATGCCAAGGTGTCGGAACGGTTCGATACCATGTCCGCCCCGATCCTGCGGGCATTGCGCGAGATCGTGCACAAGGCCAATGCCGCGAAGAAATCCGCTTCGCTGTGCGGCGAGATGGCGTCAAAACCGATCGGCGCGCTGGCGCTGATCGCGTTGGGTTACCGCTCGCTGTCGCTCTCGGCCACCGCGCACGGCCCGGTCAAGGCGATGATCCTCGACCTCGACGCCAGGAAAGCCGAAGCTGTGATGACGCCGCTGCTCGACGCCCCGTCCGGCAGCGTATCGATCCGGCAGAGGCTGACCGAATTCGCCGAGTCCGAGGGACTGCAGTTGTAGCGAGACCGTTGTTGAACATCGCTCCGTTCGCATCGAGCATTATATAGTTGGCGCGCATTCTTTTCGCAAAACCGGTATCCACTTTTGCTGAATGCGCGCGTAATTCGAGACTTAACTCATGTCCATGCTTCCTGAAGCCAAACTCGATATCCTGCTGGCGCACCACGCTTCCCTCGAGGCACAGGTGCTTGGCCAGGTGAACTCCGAAAACTACGTGCGGATCACGCGCGAATTGGCCGAGCTCAATCCGCTGATCGGCGCGGTGAAGGCCTACCGCGCCGTCAACAAGGAGATTGCCGATACCGAGGCGCTGATATCGGATCCCTCGACCGAACCCGAGATGCGCGGCATGGCGGAGGCCGAGCGCGAAACGCTTGTCGCCCGCAGCCTCGAGCTGGCGAAGCAGATCCGGGTGGCGCTGTTGCCCAAGGACGCCATGGACGAGCGCAACGTCGTGCTGGAAATCCGCGCCGGTACCGGCGGCGACGAGGCGGCGCTGTTCGCCGGCGACCTGTTCCGGATGTATGAGCGTTTTGCGAGTTTGCAGGGCTGGAAGGTCGAGGTGATCTCCGCCAGCGAAGGTACCATGGGCGGCTTCAAGGAAATTATCGCCGAGGTGAACGGCCGCGGCGCGTTCGCCAGGCTGAAATTCGAATCCGGCGTGCACCGGGTGCAGCGGGTGCCCGACACCGAGACCCAGGGGCGCATTCACACCTCGGCGGCGACGGTCGCCGTGCTGCCGGAGGTCGAGGAGGTCGATGTCGACATCAAGAGCGACGACTTGCGCATCGAGACCATGCGCTCGCAGGGCGCCGGCGGCCAGCACGTCAACAAGACCGAATCCGCGATCCGCATCACCCATATTCCCACCGGCATCGTGGTCAACATGCAGGACAGCCGTTCGCAGCATAAGAACCGCGCCTCGGCGATGAACATCCTGCGCTCGCGAATCTACGACGCCGAGCGCCAGCGCATCGACGCGGTGCGTTCGGCGGACCGTCGCGAGAAGGTCGGGTCCGGCGACCGCTCCGAGCGCATCCGCACCTATAATTTCCCGCAAGGCCGCGTCACCGATCACCGCATCAACCTCACGCTCTATAAGCTGCCGCAGGTGATGGCGGGCGAGGCCCTGGGCGAACTGGTCGATGCGCTGACCACGGAGCATCAGGCGGCGCAGCTCGCCGCCCAGGGCGCCGCGGCATGATGGCGGATGTCGCGTGACTTTCGCGGGACAAACGATCGAAACAGCGCGGCGCGCGCTGACGACGCGGTTTCGGACCGGTGCGATCGAAACGGCGGAACTCGACGCCCGAATCCTGGTTGGCGCGGCGCTGGGCCTCGACCTCACCGGCGTGGTCGCGGCGGCGGGCCGGCTGCTGATGCCAGATGAATTGACACGTCTTGAGGACTTCGCGCGCCGCCGCCTTGCGGGCGAGCCGGTTGCACGCCTTCTCGGCCGCAAGGAGTTCTGGGGACTGCCGCTGCAACTCTCCGCCGCGACGCTGGTGCCGAGGCCCGACACCGAAACGGTGGTCGAGCTGACGCTGGAAATGTCGCGCGGCGTGTCCAGTTCGGATCGCCGGTTGCGTCTTGCCGACATTGGTACCGGCTCGGGCGCGATTTTGTTGGCGCTGTTGTCCGAATTGCCTGAGGCCTATGGGGTCGGCACCGACATCAGCGAGCAGGCCCTGCGAACGGCAAGCACCAACGCCGCATATTTTGAGTTAACAGACCGCGCAGCTTTCGTCGCCTGCGACTATGCGGCGGCGCTATCGGCTCCATTCGACCTGATCGTATCGAATCCCCCTTATATCCGCTCGGCGGATATCGCCACCCTCGCAACCGAGGTCCGCGATCACGATCCGCATCGCGCGCTGGACGGTGGCGTGGACGGACTTGACGCCTATCGCGCGCTCATTCCGCAGGCGGCAAAGCTGCTTGGACCCGGCGGCGCACTCGTGGTGGAAGCCGGGCACGGCCAAAGCGCTGATATCCAGGGATTGATGACGGCAGCAGGGTTAATGCCGGATGAGCCTCCCAAGGCCGATCTGGCGGGCATCCAGCGCGCCGTGACGGGCCGAAAATTGCCCCGATAAAGCCCTATTGGAGGACAAAAAAACTACTTGGAATATTCCGCGGGAGCGACTACGTTCCATTCACAACATCGGTGCAGGGTTGCTGGCCCCGTAGATATTACGGGTGGAGGCCGGAGTTCTCGAAGCGAGAGCCCGCCCCGAGTGAAAGGTTCCAAAACGCTGGTCCAATCGAGCGCGATGGCTTTAGAGAGCTGCGCCGCTTCCGACCGCAAAGCGAACGAAAGCCTGATATTGCGCTTGAAAACTCACGCGAGAAACCTGTGCTTGTTTTGGCAGGCGGAATGACTTGATGCAGCCAGCTTTAGCAGCTGCTGTTGGGGAGCGCGTCCTTGTTGACCGCGGCGTACGGCGAAATCTGTGTGGATTTGAGTTGCACTGCGATTCGGTGCGCCTGCGGCGTGCCGCTTCGGGCGCAGCGGCAATGACGATGACAATCCAGGGTCAATAACTCAAGGCCAATGACTCAAGGCTGATAACTTCAGGGCTGGAATAAAGGCAAGACATGAGAAACGGTCAGAACCAAAACAAGCGGATGCGCAACCGGAACAACAATAACAGGAATGATGGCAACCGAGGGCGCGGCCAGAACCCGATGACCCGGGTGTTCGAGTCCAACGGACCCGACATCAAGATCCGCGGCACCGCGTCCCACGTCGCGGAAAAATACGTGCAGCTGGCGCGCGACGCACGTTCTTCCGGCGATCCGGTCGCCGCCGAGAATTACTATCAGCACGCCGAGCATTATTTCCGCCTGATCGCCGCAGCCCAGGAGCAGTTCCGCCAGAACCAGCCGCAGCCGCGCACCGAGAACGAAATGGCCTCGGAAGACGGCGACGACGAGAGCGAGAGCTTTTCGAATTTCGGACAGGAGCCCGGCTTCGTCCCGGTGCAGCCGCAGCCGTTCGTGCCGCGCGACAACAATCCGCGCGACCACCAGCGCGAGGGCCAGCCCTACCAGCCGCGCGACCAGCATCCACCCCGCGAGCATCGTCCGCAGCCGCAGTTCCAACCGCAGCCCCAGCCGCAGCCGGTCATTCCGGATAGCGTCAGCGTCGACCGGCTGCCGTCATTCATCACTGGACCGCAGCCGCAGATCGGCGGCGGCCAGGGCGGGTTCGAGGGCTCCGGCGGCGGCGAGCGCTTCCCGCGGCGACGCCGCCGGCCGCACGGCGGCCCGCGTCCCGAGGGCATGGCCGCCCCGGTGACGCCGGGCGACGATTTCAATCCCGGCAACGAGTAAGCAGCGAGGCGTCTCCCTCGAGTTGCCCCCGCGAACGCCGGACGACATGCGGAAGTACTAGTCTAGCCAGCATCCCGCCGCTGCAGCGACGACGGCACCAGCACCGGCTCCAGCGCCGGGATCAGCCGGGTGCGTTCGCGGTGCGCCGGGATCGCGCGGTAGACCTGCTTGGTGGCTTCCACGATATGAACGCCGGCGAACGGCAGCGACAGCGTCGCGCCGACGCGCTCCCACGCGATCGCCGAACGCAGGAACCAGCCGCCCGCAACCGGCGGCATGAACAGGGCCTCGCCCCACGCCGTCGGCGTGAACCAGGTCTGCCGCAGCAATTGCGTGATCTGCGACCGCGAATATGGCCGGCCGTGACCGAACGGCGTGTTGTCGGTGCGGGTCCAGACCCCGCGCCGGTTCGGAACTACAACCATCATGCGCCCCGAGGGCGCCAGCACCCGCCAGACCTCCCGCAACAGCCCTTCCGGATCGTCGGACATTTCCAGCGCGTGAACCAGAAGGATGCGGTCGACGGCAGCATCCGGCAGCGGCAGCGAAAATTCATCGACCAGGGTTGCCAGCGTCGGCCGTGAGGTCGGCCATTTCAAAACGCCCTGCGCCACCGGCATGAAGGCGATACAGCGCTCTGAGTCCTCGCGAAACAGGCCGAGATAGGGGGTGGGATAGCCGAGGCCGAGCACGCGCTGGCCCTGCGCGTCCGGCCAGCGCGCATGAATGCCGCGATTGATCAGCCGCCGCGCCACGATGCCAAGGCGTCGTGAATAGAAGTCGCGGAGGTCGATGACATCGAGGGTCATGACGCCAATGTAACACGCCGCCGCGGCGCTCGGGGCGCGGAAAATTGCATTGCCACTGAAGCGTTAACGCCATATTTCGTGGCTATATGGGGCGGTAGTGCCGTTCCCTGCTCAGCTAATCGCGGAGATATCATGGCCGCCGAAATTCGCCTGTTCCCCTGCCTTACCGACAATTTCGGCTACCTGATCCACGATCCCGCCACCGGGACGACCGCCTCGATCGACGCGCCGGAAGCGGCCCCCATCATCAAGGCGCTGGAGCGCGAGGGCTGGACGTTGACCGATATTCTCATCACCCATCACCACCACGATCATGTTGGCGGCGTCGCCGAGCTGAAGCAGAAATACAACTGCCGCGTGGTCGCCCCCCATGACAAGTCGGCCAAGATCGCCCATGTCGACCTGCGCGTCGGCCAAGGCGACGTCGTGAAGATCGGGAGTCTGCTGGCGCGGGTGCTGGAAACCCCGGGCCATACCCTCGACCATGTCAGCTATGTCTTCGACAGCGACAAGGCGCTGTTCGCCGCCGACACGCTGTTTTCAATCGGCTGCGGGCGGGTGTTCGAAGGCAATTATCCGATGATGTGGGACTCGCTCCTGAAGCTGCGGGCGCTGCCCGACGATTTCAAGCTCTATTGCGGTCACGAATATACCGCCGCCAACATCAAGTTCGCCCTCACCGTCGAACCGGACAATGCCGCGCTGCAGGCGCGCGCCGAGCAAGTGACGCGGCTGCGCGCAGCCGACAAGCCAACGGTTCCCGCCCTGCTTGGAGAAGAGAAGAAGGCCAATGTGTTCCTGCGCGCCGACGAGCCGTCGGTCGCGGCCAGTGTGCGGATGAAGGGCAGGAGCGCCACTGAGGTATTCGCCGAATTGCGCGAACGCAAAAACAAGTCCTGACATCGAATGCCGACCGCGGCCGACATCATCGCGGGCCTCGAACTGAGGCCACATCCCGAAGGCGGCTATTATCGCGAGACGTTTCGCGACAAGCGCGCCGACGCCCAAGGTCGCGCCATCTCGACCGCGATCTATTTCCTGCTAGCGCGCGGCGCGCCCTCGCATTGGCATCGCATCGACGCCGCGGAAATCTGGCATTATTACGCAGGCCACGCGCTGATCCTGCGGATTGCCCATGACGGCTGCGCGTCACACACCGTCAGGCTCGGCCCCGACGTCGGTGCGGGCGAACGGCCGCAGGCGATCGTGCCGGCGCAGGCCTGGCAGACCGCGGAGACCACCGGCGACTGGATGCTGGTCGGCTGCACCGTGGCGCCCGGATTCGAATTTGCCAGCTTCGAATTGGCGCAGCCGGATTGGTCGCCTGCCGGCTAGTTCAGCGCATCCGGAACATGTCCTTTGCCGCGATCAGGCCGCCGCCGGCGATCAGCACGGCGGCAATCGCGATATTCGCGCTCGGCCTGGCAAACCCCGCCAGAATCAGAAATGCCGTCGAGAGCAGCGGCGTCGCGTAGGACGCGGCCCCGAGCACGCGGATATCGCCGCGCTTCATGCCGATATCCCAGGCGTAGAACGCCGCGCCGACCGGGCCAACGCCGAGCGCCGTGATCGCCAGCCATTGCGCCAGACTATCGGGCCAGACCGTGACCTCGACCAGCCCGTGCACGACCGCGGCGAGCAGCGCGGTCGCCAGACAAAAGCCCGCCACCGCATCCGTCGGCACCGATTTGAGCTTGCGTGACATGACCGAATAGACCGCCCACACAAAGGCTGCGACGAACGCCGCGAGCAATCCGGGCAGTTGGCCAGGTTCGAAACCATTAGCGCCCTTGCCGACAAACAGCAGCACCGTGCCGGCAAGTCCGAGCAGGGCGCCGATGATGTGGTGCGGCGCCAGCCGCTCGCCGGGCAGCAGCGACGAAAACAGCACGATCAACAGCGGCCAGAGATAGTTTAGCAGCCCGGCTTCGGCCGGAGGCGCAAAGCGCAGCGCCAGGAAATAAAGGGCATGATAGCCGAACAGACCGCCGACCCCGACGATCCAGGCGACAGACCGTTGCCGTAACGCGCTCGGCGCATCCCGCCGCCCGATCCAGGTCAGGGCTCCGACCAGCGCGCCGATCGCGAACGTCATCGCCGCCAGCTGAAAAACCGGAACCCTCCCGGTCGCCACCGTCAGCGCCGCCAGCAGCGACCACATCAGGATCGCGGTCAGTCCGATCATGGTGGCGGTGCGGGGGGTCATGTGGCCGTCACTGCGAGCGAAGCGAAGCAATCCATCCTGTCCAATAACGGAAATGGATTGCTTCGTCGCTAGCGCTCCTCGCAATGACGAGGAAAGCAATCACACCATATATTGCCCGCCATTGATCGAGAGCGTCGAGCCGGTGATGGCGCCGGCCTCGTCGGCGGCGAGGAATACCACGGCGCGGGCGATTTCGTCGGGCTCGCCGAGGCGACCCACCGGGATCAGCGGCAGGATGCTTTTCTCCAGCACCTCCTTCGGCACCGCCTGCACCATCTCGGTGTTGATATAGCCGGGGCAGATCGCGTTCACCGTGATGCCGCCCTTGGCGTTCTCCAGCGCCAAGGCCTTGGTGAAGCCGATGTCGCCGGCCTTCGCCGCCGAATAGTTCACCTGGCCGAACTGCCCTTTCTGGCCGTTAATCGAGGAGATGTTGATGACGCGGCCGAACTTGCGAGCGCGCATACCCTCGATCACATGGCGGGTCATATTGAACAGCGAGCCGAGATTGGTGTTGATGACCGCGCTCCACTGCTCGAGCGTCATCTTGTGGAACGCACCATCTTTGGTGATGCCAGCATTGTTGACGAGCACGTCGACCGGGCCGAGGTCGGCCTCGACCTTCTTGATGCCGGCGGCGCAGGCGTCGAACGAACTGACGTCCCATTTGTAGACGGGGATGCCGGTGTCGGCCTTGAATTTTTCAGCCGCCGCATCGTTGCCCGCATAGCTGGCGGCGACCTTGTATCCGGCGGCTTTCAGCGCCTTGCTGATCGAAGCGCCAATGCCCCGCGTTCCCCCCGTTACCAATGCAACACGTGCCATATCGAATCCTTCCCTTGGCGATTTTTAAACTGCGGTTTTTGTGTAGCCTCGAATAAAACGGGAGGTTTGACGAACATCAAGAACAAAACGCCCGGCAGAGCGCGATCAGCAAAAGTGGGCTACCGGTTTTGCGTCCGATCGCGCTCCAAATAATAAGGGCGCATGATCCGCCAAACCGCTCACACTTTGGCGGATCATGCGCCGTGCCGGGCGTTTCTGTCGGCGTTACGCCGTGCGGTTGCGAGCTGATCGTTTCATCACTCAACGCATCCGCCGCCGCTGGTCTAGTCGCGTGCAATGCACATGGCGATGCCCATGCCGCCGCCGATGCACAACGTGGCAAGGCCCTTCTTGGCGTCGCGCTTCTGCATTTCGTGCAGCAACGTCACCAGCACGCGGGCGCCGGAGGCGCCGACCGGGTGGCCGATGGCGATCGCGCCGCCATTGACGTTGACCTTGGAGGTGTCCCAGCCGAGGTCCTTGTTGACCGCGCAGGCCTGCGCCGCGAAGGCTTCATTGGCCTCGATCAGGTCGAGATCGCCGATGTTCCAGCCGGCCTTCTTCAGCGCGGCACGCGAGGCCGGGATCGGCCCGGTGCCCATGATCTTGGGATCGACGCCGGCCTGGCCCCACGAAACGATACGCCCCAGCACCTTCCTGCCTTCTTTGGCGGCCTGCTTGGCGGTCATCAGCACCACCGCGGCGGCACCGTCATTGATGCCCGAGGCGCTCCCGGCGGTCACGGTGCCGTCCTTTTCGAAGGCCGGTCTGAGTTTGGCCATCGCATCCAGGGTTGCGCCGTGGCGTGGATATTCGTCGGTATCGACGATAATGTCGCCCTTGCGGGACTTGATGGTGACGGGAACGATCTCGTCCTTGAACTTGCCCGCCTTCTGCGCGGCCTCGGCCTTGTTCTGCGAGGCGACCGCGAACTCGTCCTGCTGCGAACGCGTGATCTGGTACTGCCGGGCGACGTTTTCGGCGGTGTTGCCCATGTGGTAGCCGTTGAAGGCGTCCCACAACCCGTCCTTAATCATGGTGTCGACGAGCTCAAAGCTGCCCATCTTGACGCCGCCGCGCAGATATTGGGCGTGCGGGGCCATGCTCATGGATTCCTGGCCACCGGCGACGACGATCTCGGAATCGCCGTTGAGCAGCGCCTGATAGCCCAGCGCCACCGTGCGCAGGCCGGAGCCGCATAGTTGATTGACGCCCCAGGCCGGGCTTTCCACCGGGATGCCGGCAGCGATCGAGGCCTGACGGGCCGGATTCTGGCCCTGCGCCGCGGTCAGGATCTGCCCCATGATCACCTCGGAAACACGGCCCGGCTCGATACCCGCCCGCTCCAGCGCGGCCTTGATCGCAACGGCGCCGAGATCGTGGGCGGGCGTGGTGGCGAACGCACCGTTGAAACTTCCGACCGCGGTGCGAGCGGCGCTGACGATGACGACATCGTCTGACATGAACATCTCCTGGGCTTGAGGGTCTTGTAATGGCGGGTGCCGGATTGGCGGGCCAGTCTCTCACCTCATCCTGTTAACGGAGTTGAGGCATGTCAATCGGCCAGGGGCAAAATTACGCCGCGCCGCATTCAAAATGACGCTCTTGGCAGTTTCCTGAGCAGTCCCTATGCTTTGGAATTGACCGTGCCGCACAAAACGGTAGCCTAATCTCATTGAAAATGCTTACCTTTGCTGCAATGCGTTCCTCGTCAACCCCCCGGCGATGCCGTCGGGTTCCCGTCCTCGGTGTGCATGTGTGAGCCCATGGCGAAATCTGACCAACCCACCACGATCAAGAAATACGCGAACCGGCGGCTCTATAATACCGGTACCAGCACCTATGTGACGCTTGAGGACCTCGCGGCGATGGTGAAGGATGGCGAGGATTTTCTCGTCTATGACGCCAAGACCGGCGACGATATCACCCGTTCGGTGCTGGCGCAGATCATCTTCGAACAGGAAAACAAGGCCGGCCAGAACCTGCTGCCAACCACCTTCCTGCGCCAGCTTATCCGGTTCTACGGCGACAGCATGCAGATGGTGGTGCCGAAATATCTCGAACAGTCGATCGACACGCTGACGCGCGAGCAGGAAAAATTCCGCAAGCAGCTGACCAACACCTTCAGCGGCACGCCGTTCGCGCCGCTCGAAGAGCACGTTCGCCGCAACATGGAATTATTTCAGCAGACCTTCGCGATGTTCAAGCCGTTCGTGCCGCCGCGCGCAGGAAGTGCCTCTGCCACTGAACCGGACAAGGTGCCGGAGCCTGCAGCGGAAGAAGACAACATCGACGATCTGCGCCGCCAGATGAAGG
The DNA here is from genome assembly GCA_963801875.1 of uncultured Alphaproteobacteria bacterium. Taxonomy (GTDB): domain Bacteria; phylum Pseudomonadota; class Alphaproteobacteria; order Rhizobiales; family Xanthobacteraceae; genus Bradyrhizobium. The sequence continues at coordinate 119,565 of CAWDGT010000004.1, forward strand.
ACATGCAGGAGCGCCTCGAGCGCATGTCGAAAGAGCCGAAAAAGGAAGAGTGATCTTCTGTCGCCGCCGCTGCGAAAAACAATGAAGCGTCGTCCCTGCGAAAGCAGGGACCCATACGCCGCGGCGCCCGCTTTGAGTGACGCTGTGCGACGGCTTTCGCGCAACAACTAAAGCTTGTGGTTATGGGTCCCTGCTTTCGCAGGGACGACAGCTACCCCGCCGCCGGCAGCGCCGTCTCGCCCCGCCGGTCCCATGGCCGCTCCGAGGATGCGAGCCCGATCAGCCGCCCCTGGATGTAGTCACAACCCCAGTCGCGCAGTATCGATGCGGATTCCTCGTCCTGGACCCATTCGGCGACCGTCTTGATTCCGAGCCGACGCGCCAGATCGATCAGCGTCTGCACGAAGGCGCGGTCATCGGCCGAGCGCGCGATGTTCTGCACAAAGGCGCCATCGATCTTCACGATATCGACGCCGAGCTTGCGCAGGTTGCGGAACGAGGTGTAGCCGGCGCCGAAATCGTCGATCGCGATCCGGCTCCCGAATTTCTTCAGCCGCGTGACGAAGTCGCGCAGATCGTCGATGTCCTGGATCGCGACGGTTTCGGTGATTTCGACGATCAGCCGTTCGGCAACGCCGGGATGCGCGCGCATCAGCAATTCGATGGAAGCCCACCAGTCCGGGTCCATCGTGGTATCGGGCGAGATGTTGAGACTGAGCTGCACGTTCGGCGAGGCCGCCAGTTCCGTCACCACCAGTTCGAGCACGCGGTGGTCGACCAGCCGGATCAGGCCGAGCTTCTCCGCCACCGGAACGATGTCGGGCGCCAGCAGCACCTGCCCGTCATTCTGCTCCATCCGGATCAGGCACTCGTAGAACGCTGAATTGCGCGAACGCGCCTCCACCACCGGCTCGAACGCCATCACGATCCTGCGCTCGTTGAGCGCGGTGACGATCTCGTCGGTAACGCGGATATTGACGCGGCGCTGGGCGTCGCGCTCGACATTCGGGCGCCACAGCGAGAACGACCCGGCGCGGCGCCGTTTGGCGCCATCCAGCGTTTCATGGGCGCGGTTGATGGCCTCGTTGGCGTTGCGCGCGTAGCGCGGCACGCTGACCGCGCCGATCGACACGGTGACGGAGACCGGTCCGGAGTTGGTCGGCACCACCTCGTCGCGAATGCCGGCGAGAAACCGCTCGGCGGCGATGTTCATGTCGTCGACGGAGCAGTTCTTCAGGATCAGCCCGAACTTGTTGCCGGAGAACCGGCCGAGCACGTCGCCGCCGCGCAGGCGCAAACGAATTCGCCCGGCCACTTCCGATAACACCGCGTCCGCGACATCAAAGCCGAATGCGTCGTTGATACGCGCCAGATGATCGATGCCGATCAGCATGAAGGCGCAGGATGTGCGCAAGCGCACCGCTTCCTCGATGGCCTCCGCCAGTGACGCCATCAGGTGGGTCCGATTGAGCTCGCCGGTCAGCGGGTCGTGCCGCGACAACTTCATGAGCTGCTCGTCGCGGGCGTGACGTTCGTTATTGATGCGGACAATGCCCTGGGCGCGCAGCGGCCGGCCGTCGGGACCGGCGAACCAGCAGCCGGTTTCCTCAATCCAGAGCACGGGCTCGGAGGTCGAGGTCCGCACGCCATATTCGATCCGGTAGGGCGCGCCTTCGCCACCATGCGCGGGCGGCGCATGATCCAGCGCGTCCGACCGGATCGAGCGCACCGGCTCGATCAGCTTGGAGAACTCCGCGCCGCTTTGAAGCGCGTACGCCGGGATCTCCGAAAACACTGCACTCGCACGCTCGCTCCAGGTGATCGTGTCGGTTGCGAGGTCCCAGACGAAGGCCGCCTGGCCGAGCGAAGCCAAAATGGTCGAAGCTTTCGGAAGAGCGGATGTCACGGTCGCCTCGTTTCAGGACACTGCCGGGTGATTCCCGGCCCTCAGAATAGGGCGTCCCCTGCCGGCAAACCTAAGGCAAATTTCATAAATAATCGGGAAACCACGTTTTTCAGTCGCCGGGAACAAGGTGGCGATAACCGGCATGGCCCTTGCGAGGATGAAGTCACAAGGGGCGCAACGTCCCAAAACGTGACAGTTCAGCCGGATTTCGATTTACGATGTCAAGCATCGATCGACCAGAGCAGACGGCAGATGACGGCGTCCGGACGGACGAAAGGCCCGCCTGTGTTGCGCTGGTGCCGATGGGGCCGACCGTTCACCGGTCGCGCGTGCCGGGCCGGCAGATGTCACGGGCTGATTTTGTCACGCAACTGATCGCCACCGCTGAGCACGCTCCGCAGACCCGGAGCCTGCGGCGGGCAACGCCGGCCGATGCAAAGGCCGCCTACGGAGCGCGCTGGCACGAGGCCCCGGGCGGCGGCCTCCGGGCCCGACGAGTCATTTAAGTCCAGGTCAAGTAAGTCCAGGTCAAGAAGTCAGCGGGACGGCGCGTCCGGCGACGGCGATGAGCCTTCGCGAGGCTGCAATTCCGGGGACACCACCTCCGGCGATGGTCTCTCCGGCGCGACCTCCGCATGCACCATCCTCGGCTCAGCGCTATCCAGCACGGGTTCGGCGACGGAGGCGGTCGCACCAGCCGGCGGTGGGTCAAATCGGGGTTCAGGCGCGGGGGCGGATGTCGGGGCGTTTCGCCTGGACGCCGCCGCGGCTGCCGTCACCGATCCCCGTCGCGCGCGCAACGCAATGCCCGACAGGAAATCCACCAGCGCCAGCATTGCCAGCAGGAAGAAGGTCGACGTGCCAAACTTCGGCCACAACAGGAATTCGGCGGCCGCCGCACCGAACACGATCAGCGACAGCAGATGATCGGTGAGGTATTTCGCGCCGGGACGCGCGCCCTTGACGACCTCCAGCAGCAACAGCAGCACGGCGAGCGCCAACAGAATATCGCTCAGCGTCAACGGCCATTCGGCGCCGGACATCAGCGTCAGCGTCAGAAGCGGCTCGGCGAGCGTGACGCCGGGCATCAGGAAGACGATGATGTTGTAGATCGCGAGCGGAATCAGAAGAAGCGGAAAACCGACCATGGACATCGGCGAGGGCCTTCTTTTCAAGCAAGAGAACCGGGGCGTTCCCGGGTGAAACCCTGAAAAGGTTCGCCGCCGGATACCGTCTTATCTCACTCGTTGGCCGAATTCAGGCAGATCCCGCCAACCACGGCTACCCGCCTCTTCCGCCGGCGTCAGGATTCCTTCTTGGCCTTCAGAACCTGACGGCCCTTGTACATGCCGGTCTTCAGATCGAGATGGTGCGGACGGCGCAGTTCGCCGGAATCCTTGTCCTCGGCGTAGGTCGGCTTCTTCAGCGCATCTGCCGAGCGGCGCATGCCACGCCGCGAGGGCGATGTTTTTCTTCTGGGAACGGCCATGTCGGTGTCCTCTAGGGGGTGTTGTGGTAAGGCATCGTCCGAACGTGGACGGCTGAAGCGTTTTGGCGCGAGCTGAATGCCGATAAGGCCGCGCTTATAGTGGATGGGCCAGCGCAAAGCTAGGGTGGCTTGCCGCCAAAATCGTCCAAAACCGGCTCAAAAAGCGCGATTTTCGCGCCAGCATCGCTGCGCGCCGATAGCCTGCGCCCGGACCATATAAATTCCGGCCAAACGGCGCACCCCGGGGCCGGGATTGCGGGCGCTGCGCCTGATAGGATTGGGCAGGATCGCCGCCAGCAAGGCCGCTTCGCGCGGCGCCAGCGCCGATGCCGGACGGCCGAAAGCGTAAGCAGAGCCTGCTTCGGCGCCGAACTGGCCGCCTGGGCCGAGTTCGGCAATGTTGAGATAGATTTCGAGAATCCGCTGCTTCGGCAACACCAGATCGATCCATAGCGCGAGCGGAAACTCCAGCGCCTTGCGGACCACGCTGCGGCCCGGCCACAGGAACAGGTTCTTCGCCACCTGCTGGGTGATGGTCGAACCGCCACGGGTGACTTCGCCATCCTCCGCGTCGTCGATGACATCGCGCAAGGCGTCCCAGTCGATGCCGTGATGGCTGCAGAATTTCGCATCCTCGGCCGCCACCACCGAGCGCGGCAAAAACGGCGAGATCGCACCGAAATTGATCCATTGCCGCGACACCGGCGCACCTCGCAGCCAGCGCCAGGCCATCAGCGTCGAGACCGGATGGCCGGCGCGATACAGCGGCGCCAGCAAATATGGCAGCAACAGCGCGGCCAGCAAGATCAGCAGCAAATTTCGGGCAACGCGCAAATTCGGCGCTTCTGGTTAAAGGCGGCAGGCCGGGCGGTAAACCGCCGGTATCGCCATATCTTCCTGATACGCCCCAGCTTTTCCAGCGGTTTTAAGGCGCCGCCAGCCCTGTCCCCCGGAATTGACGAAGCCTGTGTCATAACCGATTGTGCCGGCCAACTCGATTGGGAGCTGTTTTTGATGACGACCGGCACCGCACCGTCAGATTTTGCGAAACGACTGGACCAGACCGCGGAGGACACCGAAGCCCTGCTTGGGAAGCTGCTGTCGGACGGGCTCTTGCCCGACGAAATCGCGCGGCCGAAACGGCTGATGGACGCGATGCGCTATTCGAGCCTCGGCGGGGGAAAGCGGCTGCGGCCGTTTCTGGTGGTCGAGAGCTCGGCGGTGTTCGGTGTGCCGCGCGAGGCCGCGCTGCTGGCCGGCGCGGCGCTGGAATGCATCCACTGCTATTCGCTGATCCATGACGATCTGCCGGCGATGGACAACAGCGATCTGCGCCGCGGCCGGCCCACGCTGCACAAGAAGACCGACGATGCCACCGCGATCCTGGCCGGCGACGGGCTGTTGACGCTCGCCTTCGACATCGTCACCCGCGACGAGATTCACAAGGACCCGGTCGTGCGCCTTTTGCTGACGCGAGCGCTGGCGCGCGCATCGGGAATTGGCGGCATGGTCGGGGGCCAGATGCTGGATCTCGCCGGCGAGGGGCGGTTCGGCGACCGCGAGCCGGTCGACGTCGCCCGCCTGCAGCAGATGAAGACCGGCGCCCTGTTGCGCTATGGCTGCATCGCCGGCGCCATCCTCGGCCAATCCTCACGACAGGAATATCAGGCGCTCGACGACTACGGCCGCGCGCTCGGCGAAGCCTTCCAGATCGCCGACGATCTGCTCGACGTCGAGGGCGACGCCGCTGCGCTTGGCAAGCAGACCGGGCAGGACGCGGCGCTCGGCAAGACTACTTTTGTCACCCAGCTCGGGATCGATGGAGCCAAGCGGCGCGTCCGCGACCTGCTGGCGCGCGCGGATTCCGCGCTCTCGATTTTCGGAAAGAGGGGCGAGGTGCTGCGCGCCGCCGCGCGATTTGTCGCCGAACGCAGGAATTGAAGGCGCCGATGACGGACAAGCAAGTCGACGATCCCGTTCTGCTCCGCTTCCGGAACATGTCGCGGCCGGCGCGGGTGGTCTATGCCCGGCCGCGCACCTTCGTTTCGATCCTGATCGGTGTCGTGGCGTTCTTTCTCCTGCCGGGCTCGCTGCGGCTGGTGACCCGCCTCCTGATAGGCTGGGACATTTTCGTGACCTTCTATCTGGTGCTCGCCTATGTCATGATGTTTCGCTGCGGTCTTGCGCATATCAAGCGCAACGCGGCGCTGCAGGACGACGGTCGCTTTCTGATCCTGCTGGTGACCGCGCTCGGCGCCTTCGCCAGCATCGCCGCGATTGTGTTGGAACTCGGCGCATCGCACCGCAGCGCCCCGCAACTGGCGCTGGCGACCGTAACAATCGCGCTGTCCTGGGCCGCGGTGCACACCACCTTTGCCCTGCACTACGCCCATGATTATTATCGCGGCGCCAAGCCCGGCGGCTTGCAGTTCCCCAGCGGCGACCGGCACGATCACGCCGACTATTGGGACTTCGTCTATTTCTCGTTGGTGATCGGCATGACCGCACAGGTCTCCGACGTCGGCATCACCGACAAGACCATCCGCCGCACCGCCACCGCGCACGGCGTCATCTCGTTTGTCTTCAACACGGCGCTGCTCGCGCTTATGGTCAATATCGCGGCGAGCGCGATCTAGACCTAGGGCCCTGCTGCCGGTTCGCCCTTTGCCAATCGGGATTTTTGCGTCCAAAATCGTACCCACAGGCAAAACCAGGCGGAGGAAGCGATGCGCGGCGTTGTGTTCACGGGCGAACGCGGACTGGAGTTGATGTCATTTCCGGATCCCACTCCGGAGCCCCATGACGTGGTGATCGAGATGAAGGCGTCCGGCATGTGCGGCAGCGACCTGCACCAGTATCGCCGCCCGAAAGGCCAGGTGCAGCCAACCGGCATTCCGATGCGGGAGGGGCCCGTCATTGCGGGACACGAACCCTGCGGCGTCGTGGTCGCGCTCGGCAGCGCCGTCGATGCGAAGGAGGCCCACATCGGCCAGCGCGTCATGGTGCATCATTATCAGGGCTGCACCCAGTGCAGCCATTGCCGGTCCGGATGGCAACAGCTCTGCCAGGAGGTGCCGGTCAAGGTCTACGGCAACAACGCCCATGGCGGCCACGCGCAATATCTGAAGGTGCCCGCCAACACGCTGGTGCCGCTGCCGGACGAACTGTCATTCTCGGCGGGAGCGGCGATCGCCTGCGGTTCCGGCACCGCCTACAGCGCGCTGCGCCGCATGAACCTTTCCGGCAACGACACCATCGCCATTTTCGGCCAGGGGCCGGTGGGATTGGCGGCTACGCAATACGCCAAGGCAATGGGCGCCAAGGTGATCGCGCTCGACATCAGCCCGCAGCGGCTGGAGCGCTCGAAGGCGTTCGGCGCCGATTACGTCGTCAATCCCGGCTCGAACGATCCGGTGGCCGCGATCAAGGAGCTCACCCACGGCCGCTACGCGGATCTGACGCTGGATACCTCAAGCAACCCGGACGCGCGGCTGAATGCGATCCGCTCGACCAAAGTGTGGGGCACGATGTGCTTCGTCGGCGAGGGCGGTGACGTCCACATCGACGTCTCACCGCATCTGTTGCGCCGGCAACTGACGCTCGTGGCGTCATGGACGTTCTCCAACATCATTCAGGCCGACTGCGCGCGGTTCTCGGTCGAGCGCGGTATCGACGTCGACAGGCTGTTCACCCATCGCTGGACCCTCGACCAGGCCGAGGAAGCCTATAAGCTGTTCGATAGGCAGGTCGACGGCAAGGGCGTGTTTTTGATGTGATGACGCCAATCGTCATTCCGGGGCGTGCGCGACGCGCACGAACCCGGAATGCAGAAGTTATTGCGCGAGATTCCGGGTTCAAGGCGGAGCCTGTCATCGGGCCGCGCTTTGCGCGGACCCGTTGGCCTCGCCCCGGAATGACGAAACAGGGAGCACCAAACCATGAGTCACGACCGTTCCACCGTCGAAGCCGTGGTCCAGCACTATTTCGACGCGCTGTATGAAGGCGACGCCGACAAGCTGGGCGCGATTTTCCATCCTTCCGCCGACCTGCGCTGGGTGGAAAAGGGCGAATTGAAAGTCCTCACCGTGCCGGACTGGATGGGCTGGGTGCGGAAGCGGCCCTCCGCCAAGGCCGAGGGCAAACCGCGCGAGGATTTCATTGTGACCATCGACCGCTCGGACAATTCCACCGCCTTCATCAAGGTGCGCTGCCAATTGCCGCCGCGCTATTTCACCGACTATCTGGTGGTGATGAAGCTGAAAGACGGCTGGCAGATCGTCTCGAAGTCGTACCGCTACGATCTGAAGGAATAACGGCACCTGTCTCTTCCGTCGTCACCGCGACGCGGGGGACATTCCTACTCCGCCGCCGCGATACGTGGCCGCCCGACAAACCCGGTCTCGTCCCCGAAGCGCTCGAGCATTACTGCGGGCAGATCCTTTTCCCGCTGCATCACGCAGGCGCCGGAGCGCACGGCGTAGCGGTCCTGATGCGCAAGCTGCGCGGGCGCGTGGCCCTGCTGCAGCGCGCGCGCAGCCTCCATCACCAGTTTGCGGAAATGCAGGATGCCGAGATCGGTCGGTCCCAGATGCTCGCGGGTGCGGTCGGCGATCGGGCCCTGGCTGTCCTGCACCGCGGCATCCTGCTCGGACACGCCCTTGATGCCGGTGTAGCTCTTGGTCTTCTGCAGCTTGCGGTCGATCAGATAGTCATTGCCCTTGTTGCGCAGCGGCAAATAATTGTCGTCGACCTCGGAGATCACGCCATTGCCGTTGCGATAGGCGTTGCGCTCTGCTTGCGTCAGCGGGCGCTCCGGATTCCAGGCATAGGTGTAGATCCAGCAATTGGTGTCGGTCACCGGAATAAAACTCTGGCCGAAGATACTCTCGCCCGGCATCGCGCTCGGCGCGTAGGAATGCACCGGCATCAGGAACTGGGCGATGCGCCAGTAGATACTGTCGCCGCCGGTGAGCCGGCCGCCGGCGATCGTCAGCCCCGCATCATGCGGATTGATTTTTATCACCGGACGCGGGTCCTCGGCGATCCAGCGCATGTGATCGGTGCTCATGCGCGCCAGCGGGTTCACAAAATGCTTCTTGATGTCGAGGATCTCGTTCTCTTCCTTGTCGAAGGCCAGATGCGCGAAGGTGAAATGCGCGGTGTCGATCGAGCCTTCCAGCGCCTGCACCCAGTTGCAGTCCTGCCACTTCTTGGAGACGTAGCGGTGCGAGGCCGGCACCAGCGCCATTTCCAGCTCAGGCAATTCCGGAACTTCCCCCGCCGGGCCCATATAGGCCCAGATCATGTCGCCCCATTCGCGCACCGGATAGGATTTGATCCGGATCAGGTCCCTGGCGTTGAGATCGGGATAGGAGGTCGGCATGTCGACGCAGTGGCCGTCAGTGTCGAATTTCCAGCCGTGATAGACGCAGCGGATGCCGCATTCTTCAACGCGACCGAGCCAGAGATTGGCGCCGCGATGCGGACAATATTGATCGATGACGCCGACCCGGCCGCGCGAATCGCGGAAGGCGAGCAGCTCCTCGCCCATCACCACGATCTTTTTCGGTGGCCCGTCGGCTTCCGGTAATTCCTCCGACAGCAGGACCGGCAACCAGAAGCGCCGCAGCAGTTCGCCCATGCCGGTGCCGGCGCCGCTTTCGGTCAGGAATTTGTTGTCCTCTGCGCGGAGCATTTGCGTCCTCTCGAGGTTGGTTTGGTCTCTTCTTGTAGGGTGGGTTGGCGAAGCGTAACCCACCCTGCGCATCTTCGCTCACACCGGCCGTTCGCCCTTCACGGTCACGCGCGTGCCGGCGCGGGTGTGCGGCCAGTAGTCCCACAACGCGCGGTGCTGGGCGCAGCGGTTGTCCCAGAACGCAATGGCGTGCTCGCTCCAGCGGAAGCGGCACTGGAACAGCGGATTTTCCGCGTGCCGGTAAAGATATTTCAGTATCGCGGCACTCTCATCGCCCGGGATTCCGATAATGTGACGCGTAAAGCCGCTGTTGACGTAAAGCGCCTTCTTGCCGGTCACCGGATGGGTGCGCACCACCGGATGCTCGGCGCGCGGATAAGCGGGCCGGTCGGCGACGCCGTAATTGGCGTAGAGCCCGCGATAGATCGGCTCGCCGTCATGCAGCGCGGTGAGCCCATCGAGATAGGTCTTCATCCGCTCCGACAGCGATTCATAGGCCGCATACATATTGGCGAACAGCGTATCGCCGCCACTCGGCGGGCACTGTTTAATATGCAGAATCGAGCCCATCGGCGGCTCGACGTCGCAGGACACGTCCGAATGCCAGCCCTCGCCGTTGGCGCGCGGTGAATCCTTGTCGGCATAGATCTTCATCAGCGCCGGATCGTCGCCCTCATGGGGTGCTGCGGGATGGATGTGCAGCTCGCCGAATTTGCGCCCGAAGGCGAGATGCTGCTGCGGGGTGATGTGCTGGTCGCGGAAGAAGATCACGAGGTTTTCGGCCAGCGCGCGGTGGATCTCATCCATCTGGCGGTTCGAGCGTGACTCGTCCGAGACCAGCCTGCCGATATCGACGCCTGAAATCTCCGCGCCGATGATCGGGGTCAGCTTTTCCACCCCGATGGTCTCATAGGGCTCGGTGCTGTCGGGGGTGTGCCGATAGCGGGGTCCGTGCTTGCTGGCGAGTGACGACATCGTTTCCTCCGACGGCTTGTTATTTCCGGTCAATCGTAACCCGGATCGGTCCCCGGGTCACGCCTACGGCCTGCTCGAGGATAAACTCCGCGCAACTCACGACCGGCTGATCAACTTGCGAAAAAGCTCCCGATTTTGCTAGACTGATCTTGGCTACAATCGCATCACGAGCACGGGGGAGCTCATGGGTAAGAGCAGCCGTTTGGGCAAGAAGCTGAAACCTTCGCGGAGCAAGAAAATTCGTCCGGGCGAGCGTCATCCACTGTTCGGCGCATTGAAGGACACTACATTTATCCTGCCGGGAGCCGATCTAACGGAGCCCGCCGATCCCGACTGGGGCGACGTCTATGACCCTTCCAGCCCCGATGGATCAAAGCGCGATCCGGGAATAGCCTGACGACTTGCGAGCGAACCCCGGATCTTCGCTGTCGCTCCATCCGGGCTAAGCTTCCAGACAATGGAGAAAATTACTCCGCCGCCGTCGGCTTGGCCCCCGCGCCGTAGCGCTGGTCGATATAGTCGATCACCATCGCCTTGAATTCGCCGGCGATGTTGGGACCGCGCAGGGTACGGAATTTCTTGCCGTCGACAAATACCGGCGCCGCCGGGGTCTCACCGGTGCCGGGCAGCGAGATGCCGATGTCGGCATGCTTGGATTCGCCGGGGCCGTTGACGATGCAGCCCATGATCGCGACGTTGAGTTCCTCCACGCCGGGATAGCGCGTCTTCCAGCTCGGCATTTCGTCGCGGATGAAGTCCTGGATCGAGCGCGCGAGTTCCTGGAAGGTGGTCGAGGTGGTACGGCCGCAGCCCGGGCATGCCGCAACCAGCGGCACGAAGGTGCGGAAGCCCATGGTCTGCAGCAGTTCCTGGGCGACCTGCACCTCGATCGTGCGATCGCCGCCGGGCTCGGGCGTCAGCGAAATCCGGATGGTGTCGCCGATGCCGTCCTGCAACAGAATGCCGAGCGCGGCGGAAGAGGCGACGATGCCTTTCGATCCCATGCCGGCTTCGGTCAAGCCGAGATGGATCGCGTAATTCGAGCGCGCGGCCAGAACCTTGTAGACCGCGATCAGGTCCTGCACGGCGGAAACTTTCGCCGACAGGATCATCTTGTTCCTGGGCATGCCAAGTTCTTCGGCGCGCGCCGCCGACAACAATGCCGACTGCACCATCGCCTCGCGCGTCACCGCGCGCGCATCGAGCGGCTCGGATGACTTGGCGTTGTCCTCCATCAGTTTTGTCAGCAGTTCCTGATCGAGCGAGCCCCAATTGGCGCCGATCCGCACCGGCTTGTTGTTCTTGTTCGCGATCTCGATGATGTCGGCGAATTGCGTATCGCGCTTGTTCTTGAAGCCGACATTGCCGGGGTTGATGCGGTATTTGTCGAGCGCCTCGGCGCAGGCCGGATACTCGGCCAGCAGCTTGTGGCCGATATAATGGAAGTCGCCGATCAAGGGCGTGGTGATGCCGCGCCTGCGAAGCTCGTCGCGGATATGCGGCACCGCGGCTGCGGCCTCATCGCGGTCGACCGTGATCCGCACCAGCTCGGAACCGGCGCGCGAAAGGGCGGCGACCTGCTCCACGGTGCCCGCGACATCGGCGGTGTCGGTATTGGTCATCGACTGCACCACGATCGGCGCGCCCCCGCCGACGGCGACGTTGCCGACCATGACTTGGGTGGTTTTGTGCCGGGCGCTGGGGCCGGCGACGTCGTTCTGCGGGGGTTTTTCGGGCTTGTTCATGGCGTCTCGAATATCAGGTTTTGGTGACATTCAGCAATGGATCAATGGCCACCGGAATCGCCGGATCGGGCCGGTTTACGAGGTAAACCCCTGCAATAACAAGTAGCGCCGCGGCGCCGAACGCCACCGTCAGGGTGTCATGCATAATGAAATAGCTAGCCACCACGCCAAACAAAGGGGTGATAAAGGTAAATGCCGACAATTTGCTCGCCGAATAGGTTTTGACCAGCATGAACCACAGCAAAAACGTCAATCCGACCACCCAAATCGCCTGATAGGCCATCAGCGACAGCGCCAGCGGGCCGGGAACCCGGGTGATGGTTTCGCCCGAAACCCAGGCCGCAAGGGCCAGAATTGGGATCGAAATCGCGACCTGATAGCCCATGCCTTTTTCGGGCGGGGCCCGCAGCAGCGCGGTGGACTTAATGAGCAGCGTGGTAGCCGCCCACATCGCGCCGCCGCCGACGATCAAGAGGTCGCCCAGCAGCACGTTGGCGTCGACGTCGGCCTGCGGCACGCCGATCGCGAGCGCGACGCCGAGGAAGCACAAGGCAAGCCCGCCCCATTGCGAGGCGCGCAGCCGCTCGCCGAGAAACTGATAGGAGCCGAGCGCCACGAAGAACGGGGCGGTGTAGAGAAATACCACCGCGCGCGACGCCGATGTCAGCAGCAGGCCGCGGTAGATCAGCACGAATTCGACGCCGAAGATCACGCCCGCGAACAGGCCAGCGCCAAGCGTGCCGTCGGCAACGAAGATTTTCACGCCGCGCAGACGCGCGATCAGGAGCAGCACCGGCAACGCGCCCGCGGAGCGGATCAACGCCTGCAGCATCGGCGGAATGTCGGGGAGGGCCAGCTTGACCGCGATCTGATTAAAGCCCCAGCTCAGGCAAAGCATCAGCATCAGGGCGACCGCGCCGGGGCTGAGCGGGCGCCCGGCCGATGGATTCACCTGATTTGACGACATGTTTCCTCGCGGCCGGCTTGTCACCGTGTTGTTATGGGCATGATCCCGAAAAGTGGACTTCCGGTTTTCGGAAAAAGATCATGCCCCTCTATTCTGGCAGTGCGCGCAGATGCCGGTGATCTCGACCACGGACAATTTCGGCGCAAACCCTGATGCGCGCGCGGCGGCGTTGAGGCTTTGCGCCCCGGGAATCGCCGGAATTTCGCCGACCGAACCGCAGACATCGCAGATCAGGAACGCCACCATCGCCGCCGTGTCATGGTCATGCGCGCAGGCGAGATAGGCGTTGCGGCTTTCGATGCGGTGGACGAGGCCGTTATCCATCAGAAAATCGAGGGCGCGATACACCGTGATCGGCGCCGGCCGCGGCATCGATTTCGCAAGCTCGTCGATCACTTCATAGGCGCCGAGCGGGCGATGGCTGGACAACAGCGCCCGCAGCACCTGACGCCGGATCGGGGTGAATTTCTGCGACCTTTGCTTGCACACCCGTTCGGCATGATCGATCGCGTCCGCGGTGCAGCGGTCGTGGTCGTGGTCGGGCGCCGGGAATGTCGGTTTTGCCAGGGTCATCCAGACGATCATGTAACGCGGCGGGCCCGGTCCGTCTAATCCGGAGCCCAAAAATCTGCACCGCAGCATTTTACAGCACTTTGACCCTGTTTTCGAAATCCTGGCCGCGATTTCCGGATTCAAGCCATGTGCTGCCAGCGGACCTGCCTTCTTTTAACTTGCCATGTGATATTCATAAGCTAGCTTATTATATCCAAAGCTCATGGAGACCACCCGATGCCCCGCGGTTCCGTGGATATGAACTTCCTGTTTACGCTCGGCGAATTGCAGCGCCTGGTGCGCGCCTATGCCGACAAGCAGGCGGCACGCTACGGCATCACCCGCGCGCAATGGGCGGTGCTGGCCAAGGTGGAACGCACCGAGGGCCTGAAGCAGTCGGAACTCGCCGAGCAGATGGAAATGCAGCCGATTACGCTGACGCGGCTGATCGATCGTCTCTGCGACAACGGCTGGATCGAACGCCGCGGCGACCTGACCGACCGCCGGGTCAACCGGCTCTATCTGCGCAAGGCCGCGCGGCCACTGCTCGGCAAGCTCGGCGGGCTGCGTTCCGAGCTGACGGCGACCGCGCTGGAGGGCATCAATCCCGCCGACGCCTACCGCCTGCTCGCCCAACTGGAGGCGATCAAGGAAAACGTGCGGAAAGCGATACAGAATTCGCCGGTGGAACCGCCAAGCAAGGAGCAGCGCTATGGCTGATCCGATCCTGAAGTTTCCGCCCGACCAGAAGGGCAGCCCGGCGACGCCAAGGATAAAAATTGCCGCGGAGCCGCGCCGCCGGTTGATGGCGGGCATGCGGCGTTATCGCCGGGCGCTGTTGCTCGTGGTGCTGCCGCTGGTAGCACTGATCGCCGGCCTGACCTTCTATCTCAATGGCGGGCGTTACGTGACCACCGACGACGCCTATGTAGGCGCGCAGAAGGTTCTGATCACCCCCGACGTCCCCGGCAAGATCATCAGTGTCGCCGTGAAGGAAGGCCAGCGGGTCTCGACCGGCGATATCCTGTTCCAGATCGATCCGGTGCCGTTCCAGCTCGCGGTGACTCAGGCAAGCGCCAAGCTGGCCGACGCCAGGAGCAGCCACGACAATTTCGTCGCCAACGTCAAGCTGTATGACCAGACGATCGAGATCGTGAATGCCGGCATCGCGCTCAAACAGCGCGACGTCGATCGCAAGACCGCGCTGGTCAAGAACAATTTCGGCTCGCAGCTCGATCTCGACAACAGCGCCACCGCGATGGTCACCGCGCAGGCCCAGCTCCAGCTCGTCAAGCAGCAAAGGTCGACCGCGCTCAACCAGCTGCTCGGCAATCCCGAGCTGCCGCTCGAGCAGTTCCCGGCCTACATGCAGGCCAAGGCCGCGCTCGACGACGCCCAGCGCAACCTCGATTTGACAACGGTGCGCGCGCCGATGGAGGGCGTCGCTACCCAGGTCGAACAGATTCAACTGGGGCGTTTCGTCATGGCCGGTGCGCCGGTGTTCAGCATCATCGATACTTCCAGGCCCTGGGTCGACGCCAACCCGAAGGAATCCGACTTCACCTATGTCGCGGTCGGACAATCCGTCATCATCGACGTCGACGCCTTCCCCGATCATCTCTTCAGGGGCACGGTCGGTTCACTCAGCCCCGGCACCGGCGCGCAATTCGCGATCCTGCCGCCGCAGAACGCCACCGGCAATTTCGTCAAGGTGGTGCAGCGCGTGCCGGTGCGGATCTATTTCGACAGCAATGACAAATATGTGCAGAAGCTGAAAGCCGGCATGAGCGCCTACACCTCGATCGACACCGGCCATCGCCGTTCGCTCGCGGCCCTGCTCGGCTTTTCGTCGGCGGAAGCCGCAAAGGATTAACCGGACATGTCGACTTCGGCCGCAGCGCCCATCGCCGCTCCCGGCCTGCGCCGGAACATGGTGACGATCTGCGCCATGACCGCGACCATCATGCAGGCGCTGGATACCACCATCGCCAATGTCGCGCTGCCCTACATGCAGGGCTCGCTGTCGGCCTCGCAGGACCAGATCAACTGGGTACTGACTTCCTATATCGTCGCCGCCGCGATCATGACCGCGCCGGTGGGCTGGATCGCCAACCGTTTCGGGCGCAAGCGCATCTTCATCCTGTGCTCGGGTGGCTTTACGGTCGCATCCGTGCTGTGCGGGCTGGCCCAGGACATCAACCAGATGGTGCTGTTCCGCCTGCTGCAGGGCATGTTCGGCGCGGCGCTGGTGCCGCTGTCGCAGGCGGTGATGCTGGATTCCTACGCCCTGCACGAGCGCGCCAAGGCGATGTCGATCTGGGGCATGGGCGTGATGATGGGCCCGATCATGGGGCCGTCGCTGGGCGCCTGGCTGACCGAGACCTATTCCTGGCATTGGGTGTTCTTCGTCAACCTGCCGTTCGGCATCTTCACCGTGCTCGGCCTGCTCGTCTTTATGGACGAGACCCGGAAAAACCGCGAGCTGCGCTTCGACTGGTTCGGATTCGCGGCGCTGGCGGTTGGCATCGGCGCCCTGCAGATCGCGCTCGACCGCGGCGAACAGCTCGGCTGGACGGAGTCCGGCGAAATCATCGCCGAGTTCATCGTCTCGGCCGTCGGCTTTTATTATTTTTTCGCCCATTCGTTCACGACCGCGTCGCCGTTTATCCAGTTTGCGATCTTCAAGGACAAGAATTTCGTCGGCGGCTGCGTGTTCATGGCGGTCATGGGCCTGGTGCTGTTCTCGACCATGGCGCTGTCGTCGCCCTACCTGCAGAACGTGATCGGCTATCCGATCATCACCGCGGGACTGCTGCTGGCGAGCCGCGGCTGCGGCACCTTCGTCGCCATGATGCTGGTCGGCCGGATGATGCGATACATCGAGGCCCGCACGCTGATCATCTGCGGTCTCAGCCTGACCTGCCTTTCGCTGTTCTACATGACCGGCTGGACCGACCAGACCGATGTGCAGACAATCGTCGTCGTCACGATCGCGCAGGGATTCGGCTTTGGCCTGGTGTTCGTGCCGCTAAGCACGGTAGCGTTCCTGACGCTTCCCAACCAGCTGCGCACCGACGGCACCTCGATGCTGACCCTGATGCGAAACGTCGCCAGCTCGATCGGGATATCCATCGTCATCGCGCAGCTGACAGAAGGGTCGCGGCGGACCTACGCGATATTGAACGAACACGTCACGCCGTTCAATCACGCCATGCAGATGCCCGATGTGCGCGGCATGATCGACATGAGCACCAACGCCGGCCGTGCCATGGCTGACGTGATGATCGGCGTGCAGGCGCAAATCATCGCGTTTTCGCAGGACTACCAGATGGTGATGATCTTCACGCTGTGCGCGATCCCCCTGGCGATCATGATCGGCTCGACCAAGGCCGCGCTGCGCAGGCAGCAGATCGCGCCGGAGCATGCGGTGATCGAGTAGAGGCGAAATTCCCGGCTGCGACTCCTCGACCGTCACCTTCGCGCGAGACCCTGCAGTACCTGGGCGACGTTCGAATGGCCCTCCCGATTGCAATCGGTAAAGATTCCGGGAACTGTAGCGCCGGCAATGAACCACGCAAAACGATTGGACACCCACCCATGGCCTTTTCGCTCTACGACGCGACCGTCGCCAATTACCTGCAGATTCTCGGCGCCGTCGGCGCCAGCCTTGAGAAGTGCCTCGCGCATTTCCGCGACAAGGGCGTCGATCCCGCCGAAATCGTCGAGACGCGGCTAGCACCCGACATGCTGCCTTTCCGTTTCCAGATCGTCTCGGTCGCACATCATTCGCGCGGCGCGATGGAGGCGGCCAGGAACGGCGTGTTCGTCCCGCCATCGGGCAAGCCGGACCTCGACTATGCCGCATTGCAGGCACTGGTGACGGAAGCGCGCAATGAACTCTCGGCTCTGACGCCGGAGGCGGTCGACGCGCTGGTCGGCCGCGACGTCACCTTCAAGCTCGGCGACCGCGCGCTACCGTTCACGGTAGAAGGCTTCCTGATGTCGTTCTCGCTGCCGAACTTCTATTTCCACGCCACCACGGCCTACGACATTCTCCGCCACAAGGGCGCACCGCTTGGAAAACGCGATTTCCTGGGCAAGCTGAAGCTGAAGCTGAAGGCGTGAAGGCGCCGCGGCGCCCCGCTTCAATCGGCGAGCTGTTGCTCCAGCCGCTGCAGCACCTGGTAGCACGGCAGCACCTGGGCCACGCTCGCGTTCGGCTCGCGGCCCTCGCGAATTGCGGCGAAGAACTCGCGATCCTGCAGCTCGATCCCGTTCATCGACACGTCGACCCCGGAAACGTCGATCTTCTCGTCCTTGCCGTTGAAAAGGTCGTCATAGCGCGCGAGGTAGGTGCCGGTGTCGCCGATATAGCGGAAGAAGGTCCCGAGCGGGCCGTCATTGTTGAAGGAGAGACTGAGCGTGCAGATCGCGCCATTGGCGGCCTTGAGCTGGATCGACATGTCCATCGCGATCCCGAGCGTCGGGTGAATCGGCCCCTGGACCGCGTTGGCCTTCACGATTCCCGAACGCGCCTGGTAGGTGAACAGGTCCACCGTGTGCGCGGCGTGGTGCCACAGCAAATGGTCGGTCCAGCTGCGCGGCTGGCCCAGCGCGTTCATGTTGGTGCGGCGGAAGAAGAAGGTCTGCACATCCATCTGCTGGATGTTGAACTCGCCGGCGACGATCTTCTTGCGCACCCATTGATGGCTGGGATTGAAGCGGCGGGTATGGCCGCACATCGCGACCAGCCCGGTTTTCTTCTGTAAATCGGCGACGGCCTGCGCGTCGGACAGGGAATCGGCGAGCGGGATCTCGACCTGCACATGCTTGCCGGCCTTCAGGCAGGCGATCGATTGCGCCGCGTGCATCTGGGTGGGCGTGCACAGGATCACCGCATCGACCTCGACGAGCGCGAGGCTGTCTGCGAGGTCGGTTGAGACGTGCGCGATTCCATATTTGGCGGCGACTTCTTTCGTCGGCTCGAGCCTGCGGCCGACCAGCGACACCACCTCGACGCCGTCGATGTTCGCGATGCCGTCCAGATGTCTGATGCCGAACGCGCCGGCGCCGGCGAGCGCGACTTTGATCGTCCCGCCCACGTCAGTTGTTCTCCAGAATCAGATGGCCGACCGCGGTGTTGCTGGCCGGCACATGGTAGAAGCGGTGCCGCACCGTTGGTGGCTTGCCGCCATTGACATCGTTCATGGCGCCGCGGGCGATCAGCCACATCACGAGTTCAATGCCCTCGCTGCCGGCCTCGCGCACATAGTCGATATGCGGCATGGCTGAAAGCCCCTCGGGATCGGCGATCAGGCGATCAAGGAAGGCCTTGTCCCACGCCTTGTTGATCAGCCCGGCGCGCGGCCCCTGCAACTGGTGGCTCATGCCGCCGGTGCCCCAGATCTGCACGTTGAGCGGCTCGTCGTAGGATTCGATGGCCTTTCGGATCGCCTTGCCGAGCATGTAGCAGCGCCGGCCCGAAGGCACCGGATATTGCACGACATTGACGGCAAACGGGATCACCGGGCATGGCCAGGCCTGCGGCTGGCCGCACATCAGGCTCAGCGGCACGGTGAGGCCGTGGTCGACGTCCATTTTGTTGACGATGGTCAGATCGAAATCGTCCTGGATTACCGACTGGGCGATGTGCCCGGCCAGCTTCGGATGGCCGATCACCCTGGGCACCGGGCGCGGGCCCCAGCCCTCGTCGGCCACCGCGAATTCCGGCGCCGTGCCGATCGCGAAGGTCGGGATGATATCGAGGCTGAACGCGTTGGCGTGATCGTTGTAGACCAGGAAAATGACGTCCGGCTTCTGGTCCTTCAGCCACTGCCTGGAGAATTCGTAGCCCTTGAAGACCGGCTGCCAATACGGCTCTGCGGTCTTGCCAAGGTCGAGCGCGGCGCCGACGGCCGGCACGTGCGAGGTGTAGACGCTCGCGGAAATACGGGCCATCACTTCTTCTCCCCAGTGTAGCGGTTACCTTCGATGGGGCGGCCGCCGCCGACCATCATTTTCCGGTATTCCTCTTCGCTCATCCCGGTCATGCTTCCGGCCATCTGCTGAAAGCTCTTGCCGTCGGTCGCTCCGATCTTGGCGAGGAAATAGATGTTGCCGCCGAGCGCGATGCAGCGATTAAGGTCGCGCGCGAGCACAGCCTGCTTCTGCTCCTCGCTCATCGGCCATTCATCGAGATAGGCGCGCTCATTGGCCTTGAAGCGCGTGCGGTTCTCCGCCTTCATCAGCGACATGCAGAACTGGTTCAGATGATAGCCCTGGCGCGACATGTCGGCGTCGAAGACCGTGGTGCCGGGGACGTCGGTGTAGGGTTTGTCGAGTGGCATGGGTCATCTCCTCAGGAGTGCTGCTCGGGCCAGTACAGCCGCATCGGATTGTCGACCAGCAGTTTGCGCTGCAGCTCGGGCGTGATCGCAATGTGCGGAATGAAATCGACCAGCAGGCCGTCGTCGGGCATGTGGTTCTTCAGATTGGGATGCGGCCAGTCGGTGCCCCAGAGCACGCGATCGGGGAAGGTCTCGACGATGCGCCTAGCGAATGGAATGACATCGCGATAGGCGTTCCGCTCGCCGTTCAGCGCGGGCGGGCCCGCGACCGACAGCCGCTCCGGGCAACTGACCTTGGACCAGACATTGTCGTGATCGCGCATGAACTTCACGAACAGTTCGAATTCGGGGCCATCGAGGGGCTTGCTGACATCGGGCCGGCCCATATGGTCGACCACGATCGTGGTCGGCAGCGCGGTAAAGAAATCCCACAGTTCGGGCAGATCCACCGCTTCGAAGTAGATCACGACGTGCCAGCCCAGCTTCGCGACACGGCCGGCAATCTCGATCAACTCCTCCTTGGGCGTAAAATCGACCAGGCGTTTGACGAAGTTGAAGCGTACGCCGCGCACGCCGGCACCATGCATCGCCCGAAGCTCGGCATCGCCAATGCTGCGCCTGACGGTTGCGACGCCGCGCGCCTTGCCGCCGGAATGGGTAAGCGCGTCGACCATCGCGCGGTTGTCGGCGCCGTGGCAGGTGGCCTGCACCACCACGTTGCGGGCAAAGCCGAGGTGATCGCGCAGCGCATAGAGTTGCCGCCTGGACGCGTCGCAGGGCGTGTACTTGCGTTCCGGCGCATAGGGAAACTCGGCGCCCGGCCCGAACACATGGCAATGGGCGTCCACCGCGCCATCAGGCACCTTGAAGCGGGGTTTTGAGGGGCCGGCATACCAGTCCAGCCAGCCAGATGTCTTGAGAAATTGGGTCTCCTGGATTTCCATCACTGTGTCTCTCATTGCCTGCTCTTTAGCCTGGCGAGAATCCGGTCCGCCTCGGTGCGCCAGTCGGGGCTTCGGGCAAATTCCCTGGTGCCTTTAGGGCCGAACAGGCCCTCGTCGGCGAGGTCGGCGACCCAGGCCTGGCGTTCGGCGGTTCCTTCCGCCTGCCACGGCGTGAGACCGACCTCGCGCACGGTCTCCGCCACCTCGCGCACCTCTTCGCTGCGGCGCCGGCCATGTTCGATGACGCGCTGGAAAAAATAGGCGCCCTGCTTTTCCCAGTCGATGCCTGGATAAGTCTCCGCCAGCGAAGCCAGCACCGCGTCCTCGACGCCGTAGGCACGCGCCGTGGTGAAACATTCGATCACGGTGGCCTCCAGGCCCTTGATCATGACGCTGCGGCACATCTTGACCGCCGAGGCGACGCCAAGCTCTTCGCTCGCGACGCTGGCATTGAAGCCGAGTTCGACCAGAAGCGGCGCAAGCTCCCGCGCGCCGCCGCCGCCCAGCAGCAAGGGAACCTTGATGCGGTACGGCGGGACCGATGTCATGACCGCGCCTTCGACGTAGCGTCCGCCGGCGCCGTCGATCAGGACAGCCGCGCGCCGCTTTGCGCCTGGCGAGGCTGAATTGAAGTCGAGAAACCAGGCTCCCTGTTTCACCGCCGGCGCGCACGCCGCCGCTACCGGCACGGCCTGGCTCGCCGTCACGGCAGAGACGATGAGGTCGGCTTGCGCGGCGAGATCGGCGTGCGAAGACACCAGCCTAACGCCGAATGCCGCCGCATGATCCCGCAACGGCCCGGCCTGATCGCCGCCGAGCTTGACGTCATGGGCGCTGACGGCCACCTCCTGCTGCCGCAGGTCTTCGGCGAGAATACGGCCGACCTCGCCATAGCCGACGAGGCCGACATGCCAACGATTTGATGCAACGGACATGGCGGTCAATCGATGTATCTGAGGCCGGCCTTCGCGAGCGGCTCGCGCATCTGGTACATGTCCAGTCCCAGCACACCGGCCGCAAGCTTGGCCCGCTTGTCGCCTTCGTTCGCCTCGCGCGCCTCCGCCGCATCCGCCACCTGTCGGGCGAGGCTTGCGGGAACCACGACGACGCCGTCGGCGTCGGCAATCACCACGTCCCCCGGATGCACCAGCGCGCCGGCGCAGACCACCGGAATGTTCACCGAGCCCAAAGTTGCCTTCACCGTGCCCTTGGCGCTGATCGCCCTGGAAAACACCGGGAATTGCATCTCGGTCAGATCCTTCACGTCGCGCACGCCACCGTCGATGACGAGACCGCCAGCGCCGCGGGCGCGAAAACTGGTCGCCAGCAGATCGCCGAAGAAACCATCGGTGTTCTCGGCGGTGCAGGCCGCGACCACCACGTCGCCCGGCTGCAACTGCTCGGCCACCACATGCATCATCCAGTTGTCGCCGGGCTGCAACAGCACGGTGACCGCGGTTCCACACGCCTCGGCGCCCGCGTAGATCGGCCGCATATAGGGCTGCATCAGGCCGACCCGGCCCATCGCCTCGTGGATCGTGGCGACGCCGAAGCCCGACAGTTTTTTCACCGCCGCCTTTTCAGCGCGGACGATGTTGCGCCTGACGACGCCGAGATCGTTAATCGGGCCGCTCATGTCACTTGCCTTTCGCTTTCAGGGCCGCGTCAAGGCGCGGGAATACGCGCCGCGCGTTGTGCTCGTATACTTTTTTCTTGTCCTGCGCGCTGAGAATCGTCGAGGCCTCGATATAACGTTTGGTGTCGTCGTAGGGGAAACCGGTTTCAGGGTCGATCCCCTTCACCGCGCCGATCATCTCGCTGGCGAACAGGATGTTATCCACCGGGATGACCTTGGTTAGCAGGTCGATGCCAGGTTGGTGATAAACGCAGGTGTCGAAGAAGATGTTGTGCAGCAGATGCTCCTTCAGCAGCGGCTTCTTCAGCTCCTGCGCCAGACCCCGGAAGCGGCCCCAGTGATACGGCACCGCGCCGCCGCCGTGCGGGATCAGGAATTTCAGAGTCGGGAAGTCCTTGAACAGCTCCGAGGTCAGGCATTGCATGAAGGCCGTGGTGTCGGCGTTCAGATAATGCGCGCCCGTGGTGTGGAAGCAGGCGTTGCAGCTGGTGGAGACGTGGATCATGGCGGGAATGTCGAGTTCCACCATCTTCTCGTAGATCGGGTACCAGTGCCGGTCCGACAGCGGCGGCGAGGTCCAGTGCCCACCCGAGGGGTCAGGGTTCAGGTTGATGCCGACAAAACCATACTCCTTGACGCATTTCTCCATCTCGGGAATGCAGGTCCTGGGATCGACACCCGGCGACTGCGGCAGCATAGCCGCGCCGATGAAATGATCGGGAAACAGCCGGCTGACGCGCCAGCACAGCTCGTTGCAGATCGCGGCCCAGCTCGACGACACCTTGAAGTCGCCGATGTGGTGCGCCATGAAGCTGGCGCGCGGACTGAAGATGGTGAGGTCGCTGCCGCGCTCCTGCATCTTCTTGAGCTGGTTGGCGACGATGCTTTCGCGCAGTTCGTCGTCGCTGATCTTCAGTTCGCTGGCCCTGGGCGCGGCCGAAGGGTCCTTGATGCCGGCGATCTGGCGATTGCGCCAGTCCTCGAGCGCTTTCGGCGCGGTGGTGTAGTGGCCGTGAACGTCGATGATCATCGATTCTATCCTTGCCGGGCGCGACGGGGTTCAGGGGACACGCGGCGATCGGCGGCCCGGTGTCCGGCCCAGACCGAGGCGGGCACCATCACCTCGCCGCGCATCAGGAGCCGCGCGGTGCGCAACAGCGCGGCGCGGGTCACGCTTTGCGGGTTGGCAGGATCGACCTCGATCTCCACGCTGAATTCGCCGGTCGGATGTTCGACCGAGATGGTCTTCACATTCTGACCCGGCACTATCGCGATGCCTTGCGTGGTCGAGCCGTCGAGCACGCAGGCGGTGGCAACGGTCACCGCCGCCAGCACGCCGATGGCGTCGTGGCAGACATGCGGGATGAAGCTGCGCGTGCTGATCGCGCCCCCGGCGCGAGGGGCAGCGATCAGCGTCATCTTCGGATAATTCTTGCCCGTCACATCGCCAAGCTGCATTGCGTGGCCGCAGGCGATGCGCAGCCGCTCGATCCTCGCTTTCAACTCGGTATCGGCGTTCAACTGATCGACGCTCTCATAGCCGGTGCGGCCGACATCGGCGGCCGTGAAGATCACCAGCGGCATGCCGTTGTCGATGCAGGTTACGGTGATGCCGTCGATCACGTCGCGGACATGGTCGGTCGGCAGCAGTCCCGGCGCGACCGAGCCCGCGGTATCGAGGAAGTTGATCTTGATCGGCGCCGACGTGCCCGGCGCGCCGTCGATGCGGGCGGCGCCCTCATATTCGACATGGCCGCTCGGGGTCTGCACGGTGATATCGCACTGCATGTCGGTATTCAGCGTCAGCACCCGCAGCGTGGTGGCGTCGCCACGCGGCTTGACGAGTCCGGTCTCGAGCGCGAACGGCACCACCGCGGCGAGCATGTTGCCGCAGTTGGGTGTGGTATCGACGGTGTCTTTGTCCGGCTGCAGCTGCGCGAACAGGAAATCGAGATCGACCCCGGGCCGGGAGCCCCTGGAGACGATGCCGACCTTGCTGGTGAGCGGATGCGCGCCGCCAAGTCCGTCGATCTGGCGCTTGTCGGGCGAGCCCATCACCGCCAGCAGCACCTTATCGCGAGTCGGGATGTCGGCGGGCAGGTCGGAGGCGTTGAAGAATGGTCCGCGCGAGGTGCCGCCGCGCATGAAAAGACAGGGGATTGCGGTTTGCATTGGAGTTTGACCCGGTGATTGGACTTTTCCATTCTGGCGGTTCGACTTCGGCTCCGCCACCGTCCGCCCCTTCTAACAGCTATCACGTTCTGGCATGAGTAAAAGCCCTGGGTCATGCCGGAAAATGCTTATGCCGGTAGGGAATGTCATGGGCAGATCCGGCTTCCGTGGATGAATCCTCCGGGCCATTTTCGCCTGCCGCGGCGACCAACCCCCGGCCGCTCCGTTACTTGATGGGCGGGCGTGGAAGCACGGCATCGCCTGCTTCCATTTTGTAGACGTAGTCGAGGGAATGCCAGGGCGTACTGACATCGGGTTCGGTCGGATGGGGCTCCTCGTGGCGCACGAAATTGCCGATCAGCGCCCGGGTCACGCCAAACTGCACGTCGGTGTCGATGTGCGGATCGGCGGGATCGTAGACCTGGGAAATCAGAACCTTGAAACCCGGCTTGAAGATCAGCGCGTGGAGATGAGCCGGTCGATAGGGATGCCTGTTCTGTAACGCCAACAGACGGCCGACCACGCCGTCCGTTGGAATCGGATAACCGGTCATCATCACCGAGCGAAACCGGAAGCATCCGCTGGCATCGGTTGTGAACTTCCCGCGCAGATTCATTTCCGCCTGTTCGGGGTCCTGATTTTCGTAAAGACCGACCGGCGAGGCATGCCAAACATCGGCTTCTGCGTCGGCGATCGGATTACCGGCCTTGTCCACCACGCGCGCGTTGACGAAGAGCGGCGCGCCCGGCGTATCGGACCGGACGATGGACCCTCCATTCTCGACCCGGGGAGAGTGCAACCGCCAAAAAGGCCCGAGCAACGATTGCGCCGTTTCGGCATTGCCCTGATCGCCATTGTTCAGAAGGCATACCAGCGAGGAGACGCCGAGCGAGCCGGCCATCAGTACTATTTCGTTGTGTGTATCGGTCGAGAGTTTACCCAACTCGGCCAGAATGGCGGTGGCTTCGCGGAATTCCGCTTCGGTCAGTCGAACGTCGCGGATGAAGCCATGAAGGTGCCTGACGAGGGACACCATGATCTCCCGCAGCCGCGGGTCGGAAGTCTTTTCCATCACGGATGTCGCCGCAACTGTGACATCCTGCTGACGCTCGATGATCATTCTGCACTCCCGGGAAGCCGTCATTCCGGGGCGATGCGAAGCATCGAACCCGGAATCTCGAGGTTCCGGGTCTGGTGCTACGCACCATCCCGGAATGACAGAAGCTGGATGCCTCGGAACTCTCTATGCTTCGGTAGCCGCCGTCAGTTCAGCTTCTCGATCGCCATCGCCACGCCCTGCCCGACGCCCACGCACATGGTCGCCAGCGCGCGTTTTCCCCCGCGCTTCTCCATGCCGTGCACCGCGGTCATCGCCAGCCGCGCGCCGCTCATGCCGAGGGGATGACCGAGCGCGATGGCGCCGCCATGCGGGTTGACGAAATCGGCATCGTCCTTGACGCCGAGCTGACGCAGGCAGGCGATGCCCTGGCTGGCAAAGGCCTCGTTGAGCTCGATCAAATCGAAATCGCCGATTTTCAGGCCCAGCCGTTCCATCAGCTTGCGGGTCGCCGGCACCGGACCGATGCCCATGATGCGCGGCGGCACCGCGGCCGAGGCAAGGCCGAGAATCCGCGCCCGCGGCGTCAGGCCGTGCTTCCTGACCGCCGCTTCCGAGGCCGAGAATCATCGCCGCCGCACCGTCATTGACGCCCGACGCATTGCCGGCCGTCACCGTGCCGGGATTGCGCACGATCGGCTTCAGTTTTGTCAGGCCTTCGAGCGTGGTCTCGGGGCGAGGATGCTCGTCCTTGTCCACGGAGATCGGCCCGGCCTTGCCGCCCGGTACCGAGACCGCGGTGATCTCCTCGGCGAAATAGCCGGAGGCGATGGCCTGGCCCGCGCGCTGCTGCGAGCGGATCGCGAACGCGTCCTGATCGGCGCGCGAGACCTGGAATTCCTCGGCGACGTTCTCGCCGGTCTCGGGCATCGCGTCGACGCCATATTGCGCCTTCATCAAGGGATTGATGAAGCGCCAGCCGATGGTGGTGTCGTAGATTTCCGCCGAGCGCGAAAACGCCTCCGGCGCCTTGCCCATCACGAACGGCGCCCGCGTCATCGAACTCGACGCCGCCGGCAATCGCGAACTCGATCTCGCCGGCACGGATCGCGCGGCCGGCCGCACCGACCGCGTCCAGCCCCGAGGCGCAGAGACGATTGAGCGTGAGGCCGGGAACCGTCTCCGGCAGGCCCGCCAGCAGCAGCGCCATCCGCGCCACGTTGCGGTTGTCCTCCCCGGCCTGGTTGGCGCAGCCGAAATAGACCTCATCCAGCGCGGACCAGTCGAGCCTGGGATGCCGCGCCATCAGGGCCTTGATCGGGGCGGCCGCCAGGTCGTCGGCCCGCACCTTGGCGAGCGACCCGCCAAAACGGCCGATCGGGGTTCTCACGGCATCGCAAACAAATACATCGCCCATTGAACCTCTCCCTGAATGCCGCATTTCTGCGCTGAACGGCTCGAATTGATGGCGAGTTTTAGGAGCGCCGTCGCGGCAGGTCAATTGAGGGCTTTCACCCCAAGCGGTGCTTTGGCGCGAGGTCCGCTATGCCCAACGCGGCGAGGTGGCGCGCGAATGCGTTCGCAAGGGTGGAAAACGCGCATTGCGGCGGCAAACCGATAGGATCGCGGGCTAAAATTTTGTAGTTTGCCCAGCCAATGACGATCCAGCAAACTTTTCCCCAGCCATCGGACGTCGCGCAGCCGGCCGAGGTCGTGCCGCGCGTTACGCCGATGATGGAACAATACCTCGAAATCAAGGCCGCCCATCCCGGCCTGCTGTTGTTCTACCGGATGGGCGATTTCTACGAGCTGTTCTTCGAGGATGCCGAGATAGCTTCGAAGGCACTCGGCATCGTATTGACAAAACGCGGCAAGCATCAGGGCATGGACATCCCGATGTGCGGCGTGCCGGTGGAGCGCTCCGACGACTATCTGCACCGCCTGATCGCGCAGGGCCATCGCGTCGCGGTCTGTGAGCAGACGGAGGATCCGGCCGCGGCCCGCGCCCGCGGCAACAAGAGCGTGGTGCGTCGCGACGTGGTGCGGCTGGTGACGCCGGGCACGCTCACCGAAGATACGTTGCTGGACGCGAGGGCCAATAATTATCTGCTGGCGATCGCCCGCGCGCGGGCCTCTAGCGGCGGCGACCGCATCGGGCTGGCCTGGATCGACATTTCCACCGCCGAATTCATCGTCACCGAATGCTCGACCGGCGAACTCGCCGCGACGCTGTCGCGTATCGATCCGAACGAGGCGATCGTTACCGACGCGTTGTACGGCGATGCCGATCTGGGCCCGCTGTTGCGCGAACTGCCGGCGGTGACGCCGCTGACCCGCGACTACTTCGACAGCGCCACATCAGAGCGGCGGCTGTGCGATTATTTTTCGGTCGCCACCATGGATGGGCTCAGCGCGATGTCGCGGCTGGAGGCCACCGCCGCGGCCGCCGCCGTCACCTATATCGACCGCACCCAGGTGGGAAAGCGTCCGCCGCTGGCGCCGCCGTCGCGCGAAGCGGCCGGCACCACCATGGCGATCGACCCAGCCACCCGCGCCAATCTGGAACTGACGCGGACGCTTTCCGGCGAACGGCGCGGATCGCTGCTGGACGCCATCGACCGCACCGCCACCGCGGCCGGATCGCGCCTGCTGGCCCAGCGACTGGCGGCGCCGCTCACCGACAGCGCCGCGATTGCGCGGCGGCTGGACGCGATCGCGGCTTTCGTTGCCGATAGCGCGGCGCGCGACGAACTCCGCGCCGCGCTGCGCGCGGCGCCCGATATGTCGCGCGCGCTGGCGCGATTGTCGGTGGGCCGCGGCGGCCCACGCGATCTCGCAGGGCTCCGCGACGGCATCCTCGCCGCCGACCAGGCGCTGGCGCGGCTTTCCCGGCTTGAAAATCCGCCGCAGGAAATCGCCGCCGTGATGGAGGCGCTGCGCCGCCCGCCACGGGAGCTGGCACGCGAATTCGAGCGCGCGCTCGCCGACCAACTGCCATCGATCAAACGCGATGGCGGTTTCGTCAGGGAAGGCTACGAACCGGCGCTGGATGAGACCCGCCGTCTGCGCGATGCCTCACGCTTGGTGGTGGCCTCGATGCAGGCGCGCTATGCCGACGAGTCGGGCGTGAAGGGCCTGAAGATCCGCCACAACAACGTGCTCGGCTATTTCGTCGAGGTCACGGCCCAGCATGGCGACAAGCTGATGGCGCCGCCGCTGAACGCGACCTTCATCCATCGCCAGACCCTGGCGGGCCAGACCCGCTTCACCACATCGGAACTGGGCGAGATCGAAGCCAAGATCGCCAACGCCGGTGACCGCGCGCTCGGGCTGGAGCTGGAAATTTTCGAGCGGCTTTGCGCTGACGTGATGGCCGCAAGCGAGGACCTGCGCGCCGCCGCGCATGCCTTCGCGATGCTCGACGTCGCGATCGCGCTGGCAAAACTCGCGGTCGACGACAATTATGTGCGGCCCGAGGTCGACAGCTCGCTCGGCTTCGCGATCGAGGGCGGCCGGCATCCGGTGGTCGAGCAGGCCTTGAAGCGCGGCGGCCAGCCGTTCATCGCCAATGCCTGCGATCTTTCGCCGGGGCCCGCGCAAACCTCCGGACAAATCTGGCTGATCACCGGCCCGAACATGGCCGGCAAATCGACCTTCCTGCGCCAGAACGCGCTGATCGCGCTGATGGCGCAGATCGGCAGCTTCGTGCCGGCGGCGCGCGCCCGGATCGGCATCGTCGACCGGCTGTTCTCGCGCGTCGGCGCCGCCGACGATCTGGCGCGCGGCCGCTCCACCTTCATGGTGGAGATGGTGGAAACCGCCGTCATCCTCAATCAGGCCAGCGAACGGTCGCTGGTGATCCTCGACGAAATCGGCCGGGGCACCGCGACCTTCGACGGGTTGTCGATCGCCTGGGCGGCGATCGAGCATCTGCATGAGACCAACCGTTGCCGGGCGCTGTTCGCCACCCACTATCATGAACTCACCGCGCTGTCGGCAAAACTGCCGCGGCTGTTCAACGCCACGGTGCGGGTCAAGGAATGGCAGGGCGACGTGGTGTTCCTGCACGAGGTGCTGCCGGGCTCGGCGGACCGCTCCTATGGCATTCAGGTGGCAAGGCTGGCGGGCCTGCCTCAGCCTGTCATCGCCCGCGCCAAAGCGGTGCTGGCAAAACTCGAGGCGCAGGACCGCGGCCAGACCGCGCGCGCGCTGGCCGACGACCTGCCGCTGTTCGCGGTGCCCTCGCGCGCGGCAACCGAGGTGGTGCCGCCCAGTGAGGCGGAGCAGCTGATCGAAGCCGTGAAGGCGCTGCATCCGGACGAGATGTCGCCGCGCGAAGCGCTGGAGGCGCTATATGCGCTGAAGGCAAAACTGCCGAAGGGGTAATTGAAGCCGTCGTTCCGGGGCGATGCGCGCATCGAACCCGGAATGACGACTTAACATTCACCGCGCCAGTTTCCTGCGCCCGTTCCACCACAATCCCAAATTCCAGCTCACGCAGGTCAGAAGCGCAAGGCTGAGGCCGATCGCCGAGCCAAACCACAGTGCCGCGACATGCAGCACCACAATCGCAACGCCCAGTCCCATCAGGCCCCACCCGCTGTTGGCGATCACGGCCGCGGTCGGCGGCCCGCCAATGCGCGGGTGCAGGATCAGCATCATGCTGGTGAACACGACCGGAAACAATGCGATAAGGCCGCTCATGCCGGGACCGACCCAGTCCGACAACGTGACGACGGTTGCCACCAGGGTCGCTACCAGCGCCGCGCGCAGCGGGATATCGTACCAGCGGCGCGTGACCAGCGGCATCCTGACGTTTCGGTAACGCCGCAGCAGCGGCAGGCAGATCGCAAACGTAATGGCATTGGCGATGACGCCGCCGGCGAGCGTCCAGTGCACGTTGCGCGTCAGCGCCGCCAGCACGAGCCATACCGCGACGGCACCGCCACTACTTTCCAGCGCATTGCGGCGCTGCGCCAGCACCACATAGGTCAAAGCGAGCCAGATCGTCGCGGCGTTGATCGGCAGGCTCGTCAGCGCACCCTCGGCGATGAACGCCGCATCGTGATCGAGCGCGAGGAACACGTAAGAGGGCCCCGCCGACACCGGCAATGTCGCGACCAGCGCACCGATCACCGGCCCGGCGCGCTCGGTGATCACGGAGGCCGACACCACGAACGCCGCCGTCACCGCCATGCGCAGCGCCAGTATCAGGATGAAGGCGAGGTCGGGAGGCATGATTGTGTTTTCTTACCCTCCCCTGGAGGGTGAAATCGTCGCTCACACCCGCTGCATCGTCACCGAAACCTTGGGGCCGTGCTTGATGGTCTGATAGACCACGCAATAGCGCTCGGTGAGCTTCAACAGCAGATCGAGCTTTTCCTGCGGCGCATCGGTATCGACGTCAAAGCGAAGACGAATTTCGGCGAAACCGACCGGCGCCTCCTTGTCGACGCCGAGCGTGCCGCGGAAATCAAGATCGCCCTCGGCGGTCACATTTCCCGACCGCAGTGGCACCTCGATCGCCGTCGATACCGATTTCAGGGTCACGCCGGCGCAGGCGGCGAGCGCTTCGAGCAGCATGTCGCCGGAGCACAATTCGAGACCGGAGCCGCCGGAGGCCGGATGCAGGCCGGCCACCGCGAGAGCCCGGCCTGTCTCGACCTTGCAGGCGATACCCTCGTTCTCGAGCGAACCCCTGGCGGTCAGCGTGATCATCGCGGCCCCGGGATCAGATTTATAGCGCTCCTTGATAGGGGCCTGGGTAGCGCGGAGTTGGGCGGCATCCATTTTTCTCTCCCGAATGCAGTTGGCTTTCGGATTTAATGAAAGACAGCGCCGATGTCACCTCGCAACCTGTCGCCTCGATTCGACTGATCTGAAAACATCCATTTGTTTCAATGAGTTGATTGGATGTCGCTGCGGGAAATACGTGCCCCCCTGCGCTGCGGCCCCAATCGCGTTGCCGGCAGGGAGCGAAAGTGAGCGTGGAACTGCCGCTATCTCACAATGTCCCGTGACAGCGTCGGCGCCGTCCGATATTTGCTGACGTCATGGACAGCGTGGTGACCGAGAGCCGGCCGGAAGCTGACGATCGTTTCGATAGCGCGCGGATCAGCGCCGCGGTCGACGCGCTCGCCGAACAGCATGGCGGACGCGAGGATGTGTTTCGCGCCGCCACCGCCCAGCTGCTGAAGGCCGAGATGATCGCGGCGCGCGCGATCGCGCAGGCGGTGCTGTTGAAGGATCGTCATGGGCGGCGCTGCGCCGAGCGGCTGTGTTTCGTGCAGGACGAGATCATCCGCATCCTGTTCTCGGCCGCCACGCGCCATCTCTATCGCTCGCCGATCCCTTCCGGCGCCGAGCGCATGGCGGTGGCCGCCACCGGCGGTTATGGCCGCGGATTGATGGCGCCGGAATCCGATATCGATCTGTTGTTCATCCTGCCCTACAAGCAAACCGCCTGGGGCGAGCAGGTCGCCGAAGCCATTCTGTATTGCCTGTGGGACATGGGCCTGAAGGTCGGCCACGCCACCCGTTCGGTCGACGAATCGATCCGGCAGGCCCGCGGCGACATGACCATCCGCACCGCGATCCTCGAGACCAGATTCCTGACCGGGGACCAGCCGCTCTACGACGAGCTGGTGGCACGGTTCGACAAGGAAGTCGTGCAAGGCACCGCGGCCGAATTCGTCACCGCCAAGCTTGCCGAACGCGAGGAGCGCCACCGCCGCGCCGGCCAGTCGCGCTACTTGGTTGAACCCAACGTCAAGGACGGCAAGGGCGGCCTGCGCGACCTGCATACGCTGTTCTGGATCGCGAAATATGTCTACCGCGTACGCGAGACCGACGAACTGCTGGAACGCGGCGTGTTCGACGCGCGGGAATACCGCACCTTCCGCCGCTGCGCCGATTTTCTGTGGTCGGTGCGCTGCAATATCCATTTCTTCTCGGGGAGAGCCGAGGAGCGGCTGTCGTTCGACATGCAGCGCGAGATCGCGATCCGGCTCGGATACACCTCGCATCCCGGCATGCAGGATGTCGAACGCTTCATGAAGCACTATTTCCTGGTCGCCAAGGACGTCGGCGATCTCACCGCGATCCTGTGCGCCAAGCTGGAAGATCAGCAGGCCAAGCCGGCGCCGGTGCTGAGCCGCATGATGGCGCGCTTGAGGCCGAACCTGAACCGGCGGCGGGTGCCCGACAGCGACGATTTCATCGTCGACAACAACCGCATCAATCTCGCGGCGCCCGATATCTTCAAGCATGACCCGGTCAACCTGATCCGGATCTTCCGCCTCGCCCAGAAAAACAATCTCGCCTTTCACCCCGACGCCATGCGCACGGTGACGCGGTCGCTGAAGCTCATCAACACGCAGCTGCGCGGCAGTCCGGAAGCCAACCGGCTATTCATGGAAATCCTGACCTCGAACGACGCGGAAATCGTGCTGCGGCGCATGAACGAGACCGGCGTGCTCGGCCAATTCATCCGTGCCTTCGGCAGGATCGTGTCGATGATGCAGTTCAACATGTACCACCACTACACGGTGGACGAGCATCTGTTGCGCTGCGTCGGTTTCCTGCAGGATATCGAGCGCGGCGGCAACGACGAGTTCACCGTCGCCAGCGACCTGTTCCGCAAGATCCGCCCCGAACACCGCGCGGTGATCTATATCACCACGCTGCTGCACGACATCGCCAAGGGCCGTCCCGAGGATCACTCGATCGCCGGCGCCAGGGTGGCGCGGCGGCTGTGCCCACGACTTGGGTTCAATGCCGCCGACACCGAACTGGTGGCATGGCTGATCGAGCAGCATCTGGTGATGTCCACGGTGGCGCAGTCGCGCGACCTCTCCGACCGCAAGACGATCGAGAATTTCGCGGCGGTGGTGCAATCGGTCGAACAGATGAAGCTGCTGACGATCCTGACCACAGCCGATATCAGGGGTGTCGGTCCCGGCGTTTGGAACGGCTGGAAGGCGCAACTGTTACGCACGCTGTATTACGAAACCGAGCCGGTGCTGACCGGCGGTTTCTCGGAGGTCAACCGCGCCCAGCGCATCGCGGTGGCGCAGGCGGAATTTCGCGCGGCGTTCACGGAGTGGCCGGAGCAGGAGCTCAACGCCTATATCGCGCGGCACTATCCGGCGTACTGGCTCAAGGTCGACCTGGCGCATAAGCTCCGCCATGCCCGCTTCCTGCGCGCCAGCGAACAGGCCGGCCACAAGCTGGCGATCAACGTCGGCTTCGACGAGGCGCGCGCCGTCACCGAACTGACCATCCTAGCCACCGACCATCCCTGGTTGTTGTCGATCATCGCCGGCGCCTGCGCCTCGGCCGGCGCCAACATCGTCGACGCGCAGATCTACACCACCACCGACGGGCGCGCGCTCGACACCATCGCCATCAAGCGGGAATACGACCGCGACGAGGACGAGGGACGGCGTGCGACGCGGATCGGCGAAATGATCGAGGACGTGCTCGAAGGCAAACTGCGGCTGCCAGAAGTGGTGGCGCGGCGCGCCGCGGCACGCGGCAAGGCGCGCCCGTTTGTGGTCGAGCCGGAAGTCATTATCAACAATCAGTGGTCGGACCGCTACACCGTGATCGAAGTGTCCGGCCTCGACCGGCCGGGGCTGTTGTACGAACTCACCACCGCGATATCGAAGCTCAACCTCAACATCGCCTCCGCCCATGTCGCGACCTTCGGCGAGCGCGCCCGCGACGTCTTTTACGTCACCGATCTGCTCGGCGCCCAGATCAGCGCGCCGACCCGACAGGCCGCGATCAAGAGCGCGCTGATTCACCTGCTCGCCAACGAAGAAACCGTGACGCAGCCGGCGGCGTGATCGCGCCCGCTTCAAGCGTGATGGCCCGTCGGGCCAATTGTCATTGCCACGAGCAAGCCATTACCCGCCCCGCAACATTCTGGATTGCTTCGCTGCGCTCGCAATGACAGTCTCGAAGCGCTTTCGTTGTCGGGTTCAGGGGAACGCCGCATGATCTGGATCGCCAACGGTTTGGTGGCGCTGGTCGCCGCGCTGCACGTCTATTTTCTGGTTCTGGAGATGTTTCTCTGGACCAGGCCGATGGGTCTGAAGGCCTTTCGTAACTCGCCCGAGAAGGTCGCCGATTCCGCGGTGCTTGCCGCCAACCAGGGGCTCTATAACGGCTTCCTCGCCGCGGGCCTGGTCTGGGGATTGGTGCAGAGCGTGCCGGCCTTCGGGTTCCAGCTCAAGACGTTCTTTCTGCTTTGCGTTATCGTCGCTGGTGTCTATGGCGCGGCTACCGTCAGCCGCAGGATTCTGTACGTCCAAGGCAGCGCCCGCCTCGGTGGCCTTGATTCTGCTCTGGTTGGCGTAAGTTCGTCATCGGCGTGACCTGCGGCAATGATCTGCTCGATCCGATGTGGAGGATGACGCAGAAAGTAGGGTTAAGAGTGCCTGAATTCCCGATTTTTAAGGTACTTGCGACCCCACCGGAGCGTCAGTCTTAATCATCGCTTAACGCGACTTTAAACCCCGCCAGCTACTCTGCCGCATCGGGTGGCGTGAGCGTTCGCGTATGGCGTGGGGACGAAAAAAGAGCGGCGGTCGCCGGGAGCCGCAATTCGGGCTCGCCGCTTCGCTGGCGGAATTGCGGCTCGGTCCGCAGGATCGCGTTCCGACCGCCGAGGACGACAAGCCGAAGAAACCATCTCCGAAACGCAAGCCTCCCGATCCCGACGACGAGGATGAGCCGCCCGTGCAAAAGCGGCGCGCTGCCCGGGCGAGCCGCAAGCGCAAATCCAGGGGCCGGGCGCGCGGCGGCATCCTGCGCCTGTTCTACTGGGGTACGGTGCTTGGCCTGTGGGCGGCAATCGCGCTGGTCGGCGTCATCGTCTGGGTCGGCGCGCATCTGCCGGCGATCCAGGCGCTGGAAATTCCGAAGCGGCCGCCGACCATCGAGATCACAGGCCTCGACGGCAGCGTACTGGCGACCCGCGGCGAATTGGCCGGCGCCAATGTCTCGCTGAAGGATTTGCCGCCCTATTTGCCGAAGGCCTTCATCGCCATTGAGGACCGCCGGTTCTATTCGCATCACGGCGTCGATCCCCTGGGAATCGCGCGCGCCGCCGTCGCCAATGTGCTGCATCGCGGCGTCTCGCAGGGCGGCTCGACACTGACCCAGCAGCTTGCCAAGAATCTGTTTCTGACGCAGGAGCGCACGCTGCGGCGGAAATTGCAGGAGGTCGAACTCGCGCTGTGGCTGGAGCGCAAGCATTCCAAATCCGAGATTCTCGAACTCTATCTCAACCGGGTCTATTTCGGCTCCGGCGCCTATGGCGTGGAGGCCGCGGCCCAACGCTATTTCGGAAAGCCCGCCAGGAACGTCACGCTGGCGGAGGCGGCGATGCTCGCGGGCCTGGTGAAGTCGCCGTCGCGGCTGGCGCCGAACCGCAATCCGGAGGGCGCCGAGAAGCGCGCCCAGACCGTGCTCGCCGCGATGGCCGACGCCAAATTCATCACGCAAGCGCAGGCGCAGGCCTCGATCGGGCATCCCTCCTACAATGTGAAGGCGGCGGGCGCCGGAACCATCAACTATGTGGCGGACTGGATCGGCGAGGTGCTCGACGATCTCGTCGGCCAGATCGACCAGAACATCGTGGTCGAAACCACGATCGATCCCAGACTGCAGAGCGTCGCGGAGGCCGCCGTGATCGACGAACTCGCGGCTAAAAGCGTCAAATTCAATGTCAGCCAGGGCGCGCTGGTGGCGATGACGCCCGATGGCGCGGTGCGCGCCATGGTCGGCGGACGCAATTATGCCGAAAGCCAGTACAACCGCGCGTTGACCGCCAAGCGCCAGCCGGGTTCGGCGTTCAAGCCGTTTGTCTATCTCACCGCGATCGAGGCGGGTCTTACGCCGGAGACGATCCGCCAGGATGCGCCGCTCGACGTCAAGGGATGGAAGCCGGAGAATTATGGCCACGAATATTTCGGCGCGGTGACATTGACGCAGGCGCTGGCGATGTCGCTCAATACGGTTGCCGTACGGCTGGGACTGGAAGTCGGGGCCAAGAACGTGGTGCGCACCGCGCATCGGCTCGGCATTTCATCGAAGCTTGACGCCAACCCCACGATCGCGCTCGGCACCTCGGAGGTCTCGCTCACCGAACTGGTCGGCGCCTATGCGCCGTTCGCCAATGGCGGCCTCGGCGTCTCCCCGCATGTCGTGACCAGGATCCGCACCAGCGAGGGCAAGGTGCTTTATGCGCGGCAGCCCGACCAGCTCGGCCAGGTGATCGAGCCGCGCCATGTCGCTGCCATGAACACCATGATGCAGGAGACGCTGCTGAGCGGCACCGCGCGCAAAGCGGAGATTCCAGGCTGGATGGCTGCCGGCAAAACCGGCACCAGCCAGGATTTCCGCGACGCCTGGTTCATCGGCTACACCGCCAAGCTCGTCACCGGCGTCTGGCTCGGCAATGACGACAATTCGCCGACCAGGAAGGCCACTGGTGGCGGCCTGCCGGTGGAAGTCTGGACCCGCTTCATGAAAGCGGCGCATCAGGGCGTCGCCGTCGCGGCCTTGCCGGTTTCGCAATCCGGCGGCTTGTTCTCGCACCTGATGCAGGCCGCTTCGCAGGTTAGCGCGCCCGCCGCACCCGCAACATCCGCGTCGCCGGCGCCGTTGGCTGTAAGCGGCATGACCGGCAGACCGGCGGCGACGCGAACCTCAGTCCGCCCCGAAGCGGCGAGCGGACTGGACGGCTGGCTGATGCAGAGGCTGTTCGGGCGGTAGATT
The DNA here is from genome assembly GCA_963801875.1 of uncultured Alphaproteobacteria bacterium. Classification (GTDB taxonomy): domain Bacteria; phylum Pseudomonadota; class Alphaproteobacteria; order Rhizobiales; family Xanthobacteraceae; genus Bradyrhizobium. Next base: position 156,837 of record CAWDGT010000004.1, read on the forward strand.
TCGCTCGCGCGCAGTCCCTTCGAGGACCTGCCATAGGTCAATGCGGGCAAGCGATAATCGCGCGGCGGATGCTGTGGCCGCTGCAAGGGCCATCCATTCCTGCGCCATAGGGCTGCAATGACAAGCGCCTGATGTCATGGTTGGATCAGGCGCTGGCGCCGGCGTTAGACGCCGGCGAAGGCCAGCCTGGGGAGGGGTCGATGGCTTTGACGGAATCCTACATCGCGGGACCGGCGGCTCCCGCCGTGCGCGACATCACGCTTGGCCAATTACTCGAGCAGGCCGCAAGCTCGGCGCCCGACCGGATCGCGCTGATTGCCGGCGTTCCCGATCCGGCACTGCGCCGCCAGTGGACCTATTCCGAACTCTACGCCGAGGCGCAACGCACGGCGCGCGCCCTGCTCCGTCGCTTCAAGCCGGGCGAGCGGATCGCCGTCTGGGCGCAGAACCTGCCCGAATGGGTCATGCTCGAGTTCGGTTCGGGGCTGGCGGGCATCGTTCTGGTCACCGTCAATCCCGGTTTCAGAGCCAAGGAGGTCGAATATGTGTTGAAGCAATCCCGTTCGGCCGGCGTGTTCGTCGTCAATTCCTTCCGCGGCAATCCGATGCTGGCGACGGTGCGCGAGGTTCTTCCGCGCTGCCCGGAACTTCGGGAGATCGTCTGCTTCGACGACTGGCCGGCCTTCATAACCGCCGGCGACGACGGCCGCATCGCGCTGCCCGATGTCAAGCCGACCGATCCCGTGATGATCCAGTACACCTCGGGCACAACAGGCTTTCCGAAAGGCGCGCTGCTGCATCATCGCGGCCTCGCCACCAACGGCGCCGATACTGCCGAGCGCATGGGGATCGACCCGGGCGACGTATTCATCACGACGATGCCGCTGTTCCACACCGGCGGCTGCGTCTGCTGCGTGCTTGGCGCGGTGTCGAAGGCCGCGACCCAGGTGCTGCTGGAGGCGTTCGAACCCGGCCTCGTGCTCGAGCTGTTCGAAACCTACCGCGGCAACGCCATGGTCGCCGTGCCGACCATGCTGGTGGCGATGCTGGAGCATCCCTCCTTCGCCTCGACCGATCTTTCCTCGGTCAAGGCGATCTGTTCGGGCGGATCGACCGTGCCGGCCGCGCTCGTCACCTTGTTCGAGCAGAAGCTGGGCGCGCCCTTCACCATCGTGTTCGGGCAGACCGAATGCTCGCCGGTGGCGGCGATGACCATGACGACCGATACGATCGACGACAAGGCCGGCACCATCGGCTTGCCGCTGCCTAACATGGAAACCAAGATCATCAACCCCGACACCGGGCAAACGGCCGCGATCGGCGAAATCGGCGAGTTCTGCACGCGCGGCTATCACGTCATGCTCGGCTATTTCGAAATGCCCGACGCAACCGCGGCCGCGATCGATTCCGGCGGCTGGCTGCATACCGGCGATCTGTGCGCGATGGACGCGCGCGGCTACTGCACGGTCGAGGGCCGGCTGAAGGACATGATCATCCGCGGCGGCGAGAACATCTATCCGCGCGAGCTCGAAGAGTTATTGTTCCGGCATCCCAAGGTTGGCGAGGTCGCGGTGGTCGGCGTGCCGCACGAAAAATGGGGCGAAGAGGTCGCCGCCTTCATCCGCCCCGCGCCCGGCGCTGTCATCGACAAGGAGGAATTGTCGGCCTACATGCGCGCCTCGCTTGCCCATCACAAGACACCAAGGCACTGGTTCCTGGTCGATACTTTTCCGCTAACCGGATCAGGCAAGATTCAAAAGTTCAAGCTGCGCGAATTCTGGGCGAAGGGCGAGTTTCAGGCCTTGTGACGCGCGCTATTTAATTTCAAGACGCAACCGGTTGATGTCTGCCGTCCGGAGCAACGCCGACATCGCGGTCAGACGCCGCCATTTGCTGCTGGACTCATCCCCGGCATCAGCCAAGCGCACATTCTCACCGCAGCCTGCCAAAGTGCCGCGCTGGTCGAGAGTTTTCTGCCAGACGTCTCCGCTGAAATAGTGTTACGTTGCAGCCACAACATTTGAGGCATAGCATTGAAGCGCCGCCAGTTCATGACGTTTCTCCTCGGCGCTGCAGCGGCGCGGCCGCTTGCCGCGCAAGCGCAGCAGCCAGCATTGCCGGTGGTTGGATTCCTTAACAGCAGGGGACCCGGAGAGAATGAAACCATATTGGTGGCGTTCCGTCGGGGCTTGCAAGAGGCCGGCTATATCGAAGGTCAAAACGTCACGATCGAATATAGCTGGGCGGACAACCACTACGACCGATTGCCCATGTTGGCAGCCGACCTCGTTGGCCGTCGAGTGGCCGTGATCGTCTCGAACGGCCCTCCGATCAAAACGCTAAAGGCGGCAACCTCGACGATCCCGATCGTCTTCGCGGTAGGGTTCGACCCGCTCGCATTTGGTCTTGTCACCAGCCTGAGCCGGCCTGGCGGCAATCTTACAGGTGTAAGCATTCTGGATGTGGAAATAGGACCGAAGCGGCTGGAGCTGCTTCGTGAGCTGATCCCGACCGCAACCGTCGTGGCCCTGCTTGTGAACCCGACCACTCCTGCTGCTAATGCCATAGCGCGAGACGTGCAGGCGGCGGCCCGCGTGCTCGGGCTCCAACTCCATGTTCTGCATGCGGCAAGCGACCGCGATTTTGATGCAGTCTTTGCAGCTCTGGCCCGACTTCGGGCAGACGCGCTGATCATTGGCGCCGATCCGTTCTTCACGAGCCGGAGCCGCCAGCTCGGCGAGTTGACGCTCGCTCGAAGAGTTCCGGCGATCTACGAGTTCCACGAGTTCGCCGCGGCCGGAGGCCTCATAAGCTATGGAACCAGTCTTGCCGATGCGTATCGCCAGGTCGGCACCTACACCGGCCGCATCCTCAAGGGCGAAAAACCTTCCGACCTGCCGGTGCAGCAGGCGACGAAAGTTGAGCTGATCCTCAATCTCAAGACCGCCAAGGCACTCGGTATCGCCGTTCCGAACTCGCTGCTCGGCCGAGCGGACGAAATCATCGAGTAAACCCTGCGGGTGGCCGTCCAGGCACGGATATAGCCGAATCTGAACAGCCTATATCGCGCGTCAGTCCTGCACGCCGTAGCGGTGCAGATCGTTGCCGCAGGTGTCGAGCCAGGCCTTGGCGCGTTCGACATGGCCGCAGGCCCTGGCGACCACCCTCCAGAACCGCGCCGAGTGGTTCATCTCGACGAGATGCGCGACCTCGTGCGCGGCGAGATAGTCCAGCACATAGGGCGGGGCGAGGATCAGCCGCCACGAGAACGACAGTGAACCCGCCGAGGTGCACGACCCCCAGCGGCTCGACTGGTCGCGGATCGACAGCCGCTTCACCTTGACGCCAAGCGCCTGCGCGTATGCCTGCGCCGCCTTGTGCAGGTCGCGCCGCACTTCGCGCTTCATGTAATCGTGGATCCGGCGCTCGATATGCTCGGCCGCACCCGCCACGCACAGAATCCGCTCGCCGCTGTCGCGCGTTTCCGTCCACACCGTGCCGCGGACGCCGGCGCGATGCACGATCTTGTGCGCGACGCCGCGCAGCGGCACCACGGTGCCCGGCAGAAACGGCGCCGCCTTCGGTAAGCGCCCGAGGCGCGCAGCGATCCAGCCGCCGTGACGCTGCGCGAAATCCTTGGCGTCGGCAATCGTGCCGCGCGGCGGCATGGTCAGGATCGCTTCGCGGTCGCTTGGATGAATTCGCAAGGTGTAGCGCCGCGCGCGCCGGTGCCGGCGCAGCCGGACGGAGTAGATCTGCGAGCCGTGCTTGACCAGAAGAGTCGAGGGCTCGTAAGGCCGCCGATAAAGGAGGGCGCGAGTGGCCATGTCTGCGATTCCGGGGATCAGGAGTTCGCCCGGATTCTGCCATATCCGCCGCCAGTGAAATCGCTCGGCGCAAAAACAAATCATTTGCCCAATATACAGGGGCTGACCGGCTCATCCCTTCTATAGGAAGGGGCTGGTACAAAAATTTTCGGCTGAAAATGCGCCTCCGGAGCGCTCTCAAAGACTGAGTTCATACTCATTCCTTCAAGGCGCCCCGAATCGGGGTTTCTATGATCCAATTCAGGGGGTTACCCACCCCCCAAATCGACACCGATATCACGATCTCGCATCGTCAATCGGATGTCGGCTCAGCAAAACGGCGTTTATTCCGCCGCCGCGACCAATTTGGGCTTCGCGTTCGCCGACGACATGATGAAATCGGAGATGCGTGGCACGATTTCCGATTTGAAGCGCGAGCCGTTGAAGACGCCGTAGTGTCCGACGCCCTTTTGCACGTAATGCACCCGGCGGTGGGCGGGAATGGAACTGCACAGCGCATGGGTGGCTTCGGTCTGCCCGAGACCGGAAATGTCGTCTTGCTCACCTTCCACCGTCATCAGCGCGACGCGCGTGATCTTCGAGGGGTCAACCTTCTTGCCGCGATGGGTCATTTCACCCTTCGGCAGCGCGTGCTTGACGAACACCGTGTCGACCGTCTGCAGATAATACTCGGCGGTGAGATCCATGACCGCGAGATATTCGTCATAGAAATCGCGGTGCTTGTCGACCAGATCGCCATCGCCCTTCACCAGATCCTTGAAAAGGTTCTTGTGCGCGTCCATGTGGCGGTCGAAATTCATGCTAATGAAGCCGTTCAGCTGCAGAAAGCCCGGATAGACGTCGCGCATCACCCCTGGATGCGGAAACGGCACCTTGGTGATGACATGGTTGCGGAACCATTCGATGCCGCGCTGGGCGGCGAGATCGTTGACCGCCGTCGGATTGCGGCGGGTATCGATCGGACCGCCCATCAGCGTCATCGACAGCGGAACAAAGGGGTCGCGCTCGGCTTCCATGATCGAAACCGCCGCCACCACCGGCACCGACGGCTGGCACACCGCGATTACATGCATGTTGCCGCCGAGCACGTGCAGCATCTCGATGACGTAATCGACATAATCGTCGAGGTCGAAACGACCCTCGGTCAAAGGCACCATCCGGGCATCTGACCAGTCGGTGATGTAGACCTCATGGGTCGGCAGGAAGGCCTCGACCGTGCCGCGCAACAGCGTCGCGTAGTGGCCGGACATTGGCGCCACGATCAGCACCCGCGGCTGCGGCGCGCGCAACGCGCGCGTCAGCTTGCGATCAAAATACAGCATGCGGCAGAACGGCTTTTCCCAAACGACGCGGATTTCGATCGGGGTGCGTACGCCGTTGATCTCGGTGTCGCTGATGCCCCATTCGGGTTTGCCGTAGCGGCGCGTGGTCCGCTCGAACAATTCGCAGCCGGCGGCGACGGACTTGCCGAACTCGGTGTGCGACAGCGGATTGAGCGGGTTCTGAAACAGGATTTTCGTCGCATCAGTTACGGCGCGCGCCGGATTGAGCGAGGCGTGCACCATTTCGTACATCCAGTACATCGGCGTCGTGAGCGCCGGACTGCCTTCGGCCACCAGGGGCGGTGCGCCGCCAAATTCACCAATCGGCATTTAACCCTCAATCCCCATTTTGCATCGCAGCATAGTGCCGAATGCGTAACAAAGCGTCAATGCACAGATCGGCATATCTAGCTGTCGTACAAGCCGAAGATCGTCAAAATCCGTGGGATAAGTCGGCCTTATTCGCCGCCCTGGATCAGCGAGCCATGCCGGCGGGCGCTGCGCAAAAGCGCTAAAAACGTCGCAAATGACGCCATCAGCAGCACGGCGTTGATCGCCAGCGCCGACACCATCAGGTCAGCCCGAAACACATGCTCGATCAGCAGCGTCCGCATGCCCTCGAACACATAGGTCGGGGGCAGGGTCCAGGCGACATATTGCAGCCAATTCGGTAGCACCGTTACCGGGTAGTAAATGCAGGCCAGCGGCATCAGGCCGAACATCAGCGTCCAGACAATGCTTTCGGCACCCAGGCCGTTGCGCAGCACCAGCCCCGACACGAAGATCCCCACCGACCAGCTGGTGAAAATCAGATTGCAGAAGAAGGCGATCAGCGGCAGCCCGATGCCATAAAAATTGAAATGGAACAGGAACATCGCCAGCAGCGTCATCGGAATGACGCCGATCGCGAGCCGGATCAGGCTCATGACCATCAGCGAGATCAGAAACTCGATCGGTTTCAGCGGGCTCATCATCAGGTTGCCGAGATTGCGCGCCCACATCTCCTCCAGAAACGAGATCGAAAAGCCGAGCTGGCCGCGAAACAGAATGTCCCACAGGATCACCGCGCCGATCAGTGTGCCGCCGGCGCGGGCGAAAAACCCTGCATTCTGCGCGATGTAGGTCTGCAGGAAGCCCCAAGTGATGATCTGCAGCGCCGGCCAATACAGCAATTCCAGCAGACGCGGCCACGACGACATCAGGAGATACCAGTAGCGCAGGATCATCGCGTTGATGCGGTGCGGCGCGATATCCAGACCGAGGGCGAGTTTGCTCACGGCGTCGCCTCCTGAACGCGGCCGCGCGCGACATCGAGAAATACTTCCTCGAGCGTCGCCCGGTTGTAGCGGACCATGATGTTGTTCGGGCTGTCATCATCCTCGATGCGGCCGCGCTTCATGATGATGACGCGGTCGCACAGCCGCTCCACTTCGAGCATGTTGTGCGATGCCAGCAGAATGGTCGCGCCATGGGTCCTGCGATAGGTTTCCAGATGCCGCCTGATCCAGTCGGCGGTATCGGGGTCGAGCGAGGCCGTCGGTTCGTCCAGCAGCAGCAGCTCGGGCTGGTTGATCAGCGCCTTGGCCAGCGCCACGCGGGTCTTCTGCCCGGCGGAAAGTTTGCCGTTGGCGCGGTCGAGAAATTCGCCGAGATCGAGGTCGGCGGCGAGTTTCTCGATGCGCTCGTGCAGATTCTCCACGGCGTAGAGCCTGCCGAATATTGTGAGATTCTGCCGTACCGTGAGCCGCGACGGCATGTCGACATAGGGGCTTTCGAAATTCATCCGGCCGAGCACCTCGGCGCTCTGGTCGGGCATCGAACAGCCCAGCACCTCGATCCGCCCCGACGTCGGCAGCACCAGCCCCATGATCATGGCAATCGTCGTGGTTTTGCCGGCGCCGTTGCCGCCGAGCAGTCCGGTGACGCTGCCGCGCGCGATGCGAAACGACACGTCGTCGACGGCACGGGTGGTCTTGTAGAGTTTTACCAGGCGCACGACCTCGATCGCCGCTCCTGCCGGATCGGTTGCGGGCAATGGGGACGGGGCTGAACTGTAATTCATCATGCGGGCCGTTCATTGGGCTATTGCGGCGGCAAGCGCAAGACTTTGGCCTGCCCGGCGCAACGCCGGAGCGGTCAATTTGTGGTCATGACCTTGCGCGGCTAAAGTCCCGATATGACCGACATTGCCGTCCCCGATTTTCGACATCCGCGCCGCCATGTTCGACTGGACACGATCCTGCGGCTGCGCTGGCTGGCGGCGCTCGGACAGCTGGCCGCCATTTTCATCGTGGTGCAGGGCCTCGAATTCGACGTTCCGGTCACCCCCTGCGTCACCATCGTCGGCCTGTCCGCCCTGCTCAACCTGGTGCTGCAGACCGCTTTCAACCCGATGCAGCGGCTGGAGCCGGTCTACGCGGCGGCGCTGCTCGCCTTGAACATCGTCGAACTGGCCGGACTGTTGTTTTTCACCGGCGGCCTGCAAAATCCATTTTCGTTTCTGTTTCTTGCCCCGGTTCTGATTTCGGCAACGGCGCTGCCGGTGCGGCTGACGATCGCGCTGGGCGCGCTCGCGGTCGCCTGTGCCTCGATGCTGGTGTTCTTCCATCTGCCGCTGCCGTGGGATGCAGACGAACCCCTGGTGCTGCCGCCGATCTACCTGTTCGGCGTCTGGCTCTCGATCGTGCTCGCGATCGGGGTCACCAGTCTCTATGCGTTTCAGGTCACCGAGGAGGCGCGCAAGCTTTCGGACGCGCTGGCCGCGACGGAACTGGTTTTGACCCGCGAACAGCATCTCACCCAACTCGACGGCCTTGCAGCCGCGGCCGCCCATGAACTCGGCACCCCGCTCTCGACGATCTTCCTGATTTCGCGCGAGCTGGAGAAGGGCCTGCAGGATAACAGCCAGCTCGCCGGCGACATCAGGACCTTGCGGGAACAGGCCCAGCGCTGCCGCGATATCCTGGCCAAGATCACGCAACTGTCGGCAACCGGCGCGCCGTTCGATCACATGAAGCTGTCGACGCTGATCGAGGAAATCGTGGCGCCGCATCGCGATTTCGGCGTCACGATCAAGGTCCGGATCGCGGTCGCGGGCGCCCGTGAGCCGGTCGGCACCCGCAATCCGGCGATCCTCTATGGCGTCGGCAACATCCTGGAGAACGCCGTGGATTTCGCGCGGGCGACGGTGGAGGTCAATGCGTGGTGGAACACCGAAACCGTCGAGATCGTCATTTCCGACGACGGCCCGGGCTTCGCCCCCGATATCATCAAGCGGATCGGCGAACCCTATCTGTCGCGGCGGCGCGGCCCCGACGAAGTCCAAGGCGGGTACCACGGCCTCGGTCTCGGGGTCTTTATCGCCCGCACCCTGCTCGAGCGCACCGGCGCCAAGGTCTCCTTCTCCAACCGGATCTTTCCGGACCACGGCGCCGTGGTTCAGATTGCCTGGCCCCGCCGCCGCTTCGAGGCCGGCGAAAATTCGGCCGAACCGGCACCTTAGGGCTGCCGCCGGCCTTTGCGACGGGTCGACTTTGTGCGGCCTTGGCAGCGCCGCGGTGCCACGCCATATGATGGGAAGTCCGACACAAGGATACAGACCGTGAATGCCATCGCCGAACTGCACGCCGATCGCTCGCTCCTGATCGTGGAGGACGACAAGCCGTTTCTGGAGCGCCTGTCGCGCGCCATGGAGACCCGCGGCTTCACCGTGACATCCTGCGACAGCGTCAGCGATGGCCTGGCGCAGATTACCAAGGCGGCGCCGGCCTTCGCGGTGGTGGATTTGCGGCTCGGCGACGGCAATGGCCTTGATGTGGTGTCGGCGCTGAAGCGCAAGCGGCCGGACGCACGCGCCATCGTACTGACCGGCTATGGAAATATCGCCACCGCCGTCACCGCGGTGAAGATGGGCGCGGTGGATTATCTGTCGAAACCCGCCGACGCCGACGATGTGGTCGCGGCCCTGCTCGCCAGCGGCACCGAAAAGTCCGAGCCGCCGAGCAATCCGATGTCGGCCGATCGCGTGCGCTGGGAGCACATCCAGCGCATCTACGAGATGTGCAACCGCAACGTCTCCGAAACCGCGCGACGGCTGAACATGCATCGCCGCACCCTGCAGCGCATCCTGGCCAAGCGCGCGCCGCGATAGATATTGTCGGATAGATTTGGCTAAAACTCGCTGTGGCCTTGCGGATCGATCAGCCGGTTGATCCGCTGCGCCGCGGCCAGCGCAAATCGCACCGTCATCAATTTGCGGGTCGGCGCCGGCAGCCGGTGCTCCGGCGCCTCGCAATGCAGATGCGCGCCATAGGCGTCGGCGAAAATCAAGCCGGTTTGCTCGGGGAAAATCTCGCAGGGCAGGTCCTGTGTGAAGGCAAAGAACAGCCGGTCGCAATGCATCCGGTAGTCCTGCCATTTCTGGTCGGCGCGCAGATCCTCGATCGATGATTTGATCTCGACGATCCAGATATCGCCACGCTCGTTCAGCGCCACCAGATCGGCGCGCCGCCCCGATGGCAGCGGCAATTCGCTGACGCAGGAAAATCCCAGCGAGCGCAACAGCCGCGCGGTGCCGCGTGCGATCGCCAGCGCCGTCTCCGATTGGCGGCGGTCCGGCGGCGGCACGAGATTGACCTTTTGGGCTTGCGGTTCCATTGCGGCAGGAGCCTAGCCGATTCCGGGGCCTTCTGAAATCATTTGGGATCTCGCGCCCCGGCTCGTGCAAATTCGCTGCCGTGAGAACGCGTTGCGGGAATGGCGCGGCATTCGAAATCACGCAATTTCCACTTGGCTCCCAGCGAAAAATCGGCATTGTGCCGGCATGACCCAGCAAACCGAGACCAGGGCGAAAGCCGGCGCCGTCATCATTCCGGTGACGCTGTTCGAGCAGAACTGCACCTTGATCTGGTGCGAAGCCACCAAGAAGGCCGCCGTGATCGATCCCGGCGGCGACGTGCCGAGAATTCTGCAAGCGATCAAGCAGACAAACGTCACCGTGGACAGAATCTGGCTGACCCACGGCCATATCGACCATGTCGGCGGCGCCGCCGAACTGCGCGATGCGCTGAAGGTTGAGATCGAAGGTCCGCACATCGCCGACAAGTTCCTGCTCGACAATGTGGTGACGAGCGGCGCCCGGTTCGGCATGTCAGGCGTGCGCGATTTTGCGCCGGACCGCTGGCTCGATGAGGGCGATCAGGTCTCGGTCGGCGAATTGACCTTCGACATCCTGCATTGCCCCGGCCATTCGCCGGGCAGCGTGGTGTTCCTCAACAGGGAAATGCGCTTTGCGCATGTCGGCGACGTGCTGTTCAGCGGCTCAGTCGGGCGCAGCGACATTCCCGGCGGCAATCACGCCACGCTGATCAGGTCGATTACGGAAAAACTGCTGCCGCTCGGCGACGATGTCGGCTTCATCTGCGGCCATGGCCCCGGATCGAGCATCGGCCAGGAACGGATGACCAATCCGTTTCTCACCGGCGCGATGTAACGCGCAACACCCTCTATTCGGCCGCATCCATCGCGACCGCATCGGCTTGCGCGAGATGGCGCGCGCCCCAGTTGCGAATCGCTGAAATGACCGGGACAAAACTCCTGCCCTTGCGGGTCAGGCGGTACTCGACCCTGGGCGGGACGACGCCGTAATCCCTGCGGTCGATCAGGCCGCTCTCGGTCAGCGCCTTCAATTCGCGCGAGAGCACGCGCGGCGCGATTTCCGCGGCGCCGCTTGCGCCGCGCAGCAGGCCGCTGCGGATTTCGCCATACCGCTTCGGGCCATGCTGCAGATCCCAGACGATCCGCAGCTTGTATTTGCCGCCGATCATTTTCTGGAATGTCGCGACCGGGCAGCCGCAGCCAGGTGCCGATTTTGCGTTCGCCATGGCATCACCTCTGACGATGCGTTGCTCTGCCGCCGCAGGCTACGGGCAGCGGCAGGAAAGTCCATAGTATCAATTTTGTCCATACTTGCATTACCGCTCCTGCCGGCGCCAGATTGCGGGGTGCCGAGCTGTCAGCGCGCGAACGTCAGGGAGCCCCTCGATGAAGCATTTCATGATCAAATATCAGTTCGCCAACGGCACCACGGAAGAATGGCACCGCGAAGTCGCCCGGTTCATCGCCGCGCTGAACAGCGATCCCGACCTGAAGGGCAGGATCGGCTACCGCGTCATGAAGAATCGCGACGACGCCAGCTACTTTCATTTCGCCGCCGCCGCCGACGATCAGGCGGTCAAGACTTTGCAGAGCCGCGATTTCTTCAAGCACTATACCGAAAAGACGCGGCAGGTCGCCGGCGGCGAGGTCACGGTGACGCCGATCGAACTGATCGCCGAGACGGCGCCTATTTCATGAGGCCGGCCGCCGTGAGCGCGCGCGTGATAACGGCGCCGACGTCGATCGCGCGACGCCTGGGCTGACGCGGCGGCTCGGGAGGGCGATTGAGCGTCGTCAGCGGCCAGAGCACCTTGGTGAGATCCGGCATCGGCACCGGCACCGGCGAGACCATCGGAATGATCTTCGCCGCCGGCATCGCGGCCGCTACAGAAGCCGCCTTTGCAACTTCCCTGGACTTGCGAATCCATTCGGTCAGGCCGAAGAAATTTGCGATGTGATAGGACGACGAGATTCCCGCCTCGATCAGGAACGCTCCTTGCGCGCCATATTGCTCGTCGTTTTCGGCCGTCCCGAGCGGGGTACCGTGAGCCATGTCGGTGATGGTGTAGGATTCAACCATGGTTTCGCCGTCGGCGTTCCACCAGACCTGCCGCGGATGGCCGTCGACAATGCCCTCCGACATCGGCGCGGACGGAAGCTGATGGACGTCGAGCCATTGCTTGACGATCTCGTTGGCGTTGGCGGGGTTAACCGTGCGATCGGCGCTGCCGTGCCACACCGAGAGTTTCGGCCAGGGGCCTTTATGATTTGAGGCGTTGCGCACCAGATCTCCCAATTCGCCGGCCGGGCGGGAGGACGACTGGAACATTCCGTTCAACGCTTCCCGGACATTGCTGGCCACGCCGAACGGCAGCCCCGCGATAACAGCGCCGCCCGCGAACACCTCGGGATAGGTTGCGAGCATCACCGACGTCATGGCGCCGCCGGCGGAAAGCCCGGTGACGAACACGCGCTGCTGGTCGATGCCGACATCGCCGACCATCCGCGCGATCATCTGCCGGATCGAGCAGGCCTCGCCGCGGTCGCGCGCGGTGTCTTCCGGATTGAACCAGTTGAAGCATCCGTTCGCGTTGTTCGAGGGCTGCTGCTCGGGCATCAGCAACGCGAAACCGTAGTGCTTCGCCAGCGTGGACCAGCCGGCGCCGAGATCGTAGCCGGCGGCGGTCTGGCCGCAGCCATGGAGAACCACCACCAGCGCGGGCGGTTGCTGCAGGCTGCCTGGCACGAAGGAAAACATCCTCAGCGCGCCCGGATTGGACCCGAATCCGCGGGTTTCAACCAGGGGACTGCGGAGTCCCGGTCGCAGGTTTCGGCCATAATGCCCAAAGCCGTTGATTCCGTTCAGCTTTGGCAGACGTCGTAGGAATTCAACATTTTTGGCGAGTGACACCGGCAGCTCCTTGGCGAGAGACTTCTTAACGCCGCTTGGAACAAATAGTTGCTGCACTGCAAAATAAAAGGACCGTGTGCTGTCAATCCCCAGGATTTCCGTCCTGCTGTGGCCTTCGTGTTGCCGCGCGACGCATCCATGACCGAAATGTGGCCATGGCGGCGCAAGTGGTGTCGTAGGGAGCCAGCGCTATCGCCGCCATCGCGACGGAACGGCGACTCCCCTCCACCCGCGAAGCGGTGGGGAGGGGTCGGGGGTGGGGGGTGCCTCAGCGGTTCAACCGGAATGATTGTCGACATTGTGGACCGGCATGATTCCCGACAGTTTGGGTTGACTGGGCTTTTCACCCGGGTCGCGGAGCCCCTCACGCTGCGGAGCGAACCGGGTGAAGAGCCCGCGGCGGTCGATCAGACCGATGTCCAGATCGCAGAAGCGCACGATGTGGTCGCCGGTCTCGCGCTCGGCGACGCCAACGAGTTCATCGACCAGCGCCTCACTGATGAAGACGAATTCGCCTTTCCATTTGATTGCGCCGGTGCTGCGGACGCGGCGGACCTGATGATCGGCGTCATACCAGGGGTCTTCCTCTTGAGGCGGCATGACGCGCAGAGACGGCGTGTAGACCTCGGCCGGCGGCCGTTGGTCGAGAGCTTCGTGCGGCCGTTCCTTGTTGTAATGCTCGCGGAACTTGTCAAAGCGGGCCTGCTGCTCGGGCGGGTTCGCCGCCGGCGGAGCCGAGGTCTGCGCCTTCAGCGTGCGATGCATGCGCTCGTGCCGGCCGTTCTCCTGCGGCGAGGCGGGATGGATGAAGTGCGGCGCGATGCCGAGCTTCAGCCACCAGGCCGACAGCTTGGTGATACCGCCAGCGCCACGCGAGCCGAACGGCGAGCCATTGTCGCAGCGGATCGCAGCGGGCAGCCCATACTCGCGAAAAGCCCTTTCAAAACAAGGCCGAACGCCCTCGATCGTGGGATCGACAATCCGCAGCTCGATCAGAAAACGGCTGTGACTGTCGGCCACCGTCAGTGGATCAATCCGCCGCTGATCCCGGGTGCGGAACCAGCCCTTGAAGTCGGTACTCCACTCATCGTTGGGGCCCCTGACCGGCGTGCAGGGCCGCCGCTGGTCGAGCGGGCGGCGGCGCCGCTTCACCGCCGCGACCAGGCCAGCACGCTTGAGAATGCCCCCGATCGTCGAAGCCGCAGGCCAGGCGGTATCAGGCGCCTCGCGCTCAAGTACCGCCAAAATCTTGCGCGGCCCCAGATACGGAAATCGCCGCCGCGCCGCGATCACCTTCTCAGCAATCGCACCATCCGTGGTTTGCCAACACTGCAGCGGCGCATGCGAGCGATCCATGAACCATGCCGAATCGCCGCTCTCCTTCCGCTTCCGCCATTCGTAAAACGTGTCTCGGCAAACCCCATAGCGGCGGCAAATCTCCGATATGCTCCAGTTCCCGCTCTCGTACTCAAAAAACATCCAAATACGTTCTTCCATCCGACCGGTCTCTCTAAATGGCATCGGCGGGCCCTCCCTCCGATGCATTCTGAAACCTGTCGGGGATCATCCCGGTCTAATCTGTCGGGAATCTATCCGGTCTGTACCGCTGACAGACCCCCCACCCCCAACTCCTCCCCACCACGCGCAAGAGCGCGTGGAGGGAGGGGAGCGCAGGACACAGCTTCGCGATCTCGCGGCATGATTTGCCCGAGGTTTGCCAAAAATTTCCTTGACCCTCCGATCAGAGGGCGCAGGGAATGCCGGGCGCCCGATGCGCCCGATAGCCGCGTGTGCGATGGTGGAACGCAGAAATGCACACGCGTTAGTCAGGTCACACCGGAATCACCCGGCATTCCCCGCGCAATGGTTTTAACGGTTTCCTTCGCGCTCTCCTCGGCGACCGGCTTTCTTGCCACCGTCGCCGCGCGGACACTTCCGCGCAACTTGACGCCAGCATCGGGGCGTCAGGACCACACGACTTCTCCGTCCGCAACAAAGCGCCCTCGTCCAAGGCGCCGCTTGCGTCCACCGCATCCCGCCCCACGTTGATGACGTTGCGCAACGCCCCTCCTACGGGACAGGACGGCGGAATCCATAAAGCTGTTTCTACCAAACGGCGAAGCGAAATATTTTTGCGAACGGGACTGGACAGGGGGCTCGCAAAACAGCCCGACGGGCAAATCACTCGCGTTAAATTGCCTGTCCCGGCGCTCGCCGGAACGACGAAGAAAAGCTCACCCGAACGTCGTCGTCGCCGCCAGCCCGCCGAGCCGGCCGGTGATGGCGAAAAATTGCGCCACGGTTTCCTCGATGATCTCCTTCGCCGGCTTCACGGCGTCGATCAGGCCGGCCGATTGCCCGGCGAGCGCCGGCGCGGCCTCCATGTCGGCGCCGAAATAGAGGTCGCGAATGCCCTTCAGCGCATCCGGCGCCATCAGGCCCTCGTCATGGATCGCCTTGCTGCGTTCCGACTTCAACGCGCGGATGCAGGGCGTCGATTTCTTGTTCAGCACCAGGGTGCCGGTCTCCTTCGCATCCACGATCGCGGTCTTGTAGTTGGCGTGCACCGGACTCTCGGTGCAGCTGACAAAACGCGTGCCCATCTGGATGCCCTCGGCGCCGAGCGCAAACGCCGCCGCCATGCCGCGGCCATCGCAGATGCCGCCGGCGGCGATCATCGGCACCCCGGTGCGCGCGCGGATGCCCTGCAACAGCACCAGCGTCGAGACTTCCTCGGGATTCTTGAAGCCGCCGCCCTCGGCGCCCTCCACCACCAGACCGTCGACGCCGGCCTCGACGCATTTCAATGCGGTCTCCACGGTCGGCACCGCGTGATAGACAATGATGCCGGCAGCTTTCAGCGGCGCGATGAATTTCGCCGGACTGCCCGCGGAGGTGGTAACGAATTTGACGCCGGAGTTGCAGACGAATTTCAGCATCGCATCGTCGCGCAGGAACCGGATCGGCAGATTGACGCCGAACGGCAGGTTCAGCGCCTTCATCCTGTTGATCTCATCCTGACAGGCTTCGGTTTCACCCGACGACGTCTCGATGATGCCGAGGCCGCCCGCGCGCGAAACCGCCGATGCGAGCTGGGTGCGCGCGATCCAGCCCATCGGGGCCTGAACAATCGGATATCGGGCGCCGGTATGGGCGAGAACACGGTTCATGGGCTGTCCATTTCGGTAGGGGGGTGACGAGGCGGGGAATTCCGGGCGACGGTATGTCACATAACCCCGCACGACAACCATGCCTGGAGAACGCCTCTGCGCGATTGCCTTGGTCCGCCGCACCCCGTAGTTTGGGGCCAAGCAGCCTAGGAAACAAAAGTCCGGAGAGAAAACCCATGGCCCGCCTCAAATTCGGTGCCTTCCTCGCCCCGCATCATCCGATCGGCGAGCATCCGATGCTGCAATTCCGCCGGGATCTCGACCTGGTCGAGCAGCTCGACGCGCTCGGCTACGATGAATTCTGGTGCGGCGAACATCATTCCTCGGGCTGGGAAACCATCGCCTCGCCGGAAATGTTCCTGGCCGCCGCTGGCGAGCGCACCAAGCGCATCATGCTCGGCACCGGCGTGGTCTCGCTGCCCTATCACCATCCCTTCAACGTCGCCCAACGCATGGTGCAGCTCGACCACATGACGGGAGGCCGCGCCATCTTCGGCTCCGGACCGGGCGCGCTCGCCTCCGATGCGCACACGCTCGGTATCGATCCGATGACACAGCGCGACCGCCAGGACGAGGCGATCGCGATCATTCGCCGGCTGTTCAAGGGCGAGCGCGTCACCGCGAAAAGCGACTGGTTCACTCTGAACGACGCCGCGCTGCAGATCCTGCCGGTGCAGGAAGACATGCCGTTCGTGGTGGCCTCGCAGATCTCGCCGTCGGGCATGACGCTGGCCGGCAAATACGGCATCGGCATCATTTCGCTCGGCTCGATGTCGACACAGGGCCTGATGGCGTTGCCGACGCAATGGGGGTTTGCCGAGGACGCCGCGAAGAAGCATGGCACCACCGTGAGCCGCGCGAACTGGCGCGTGCTGCTCACCTGGCACATCGCCGAGAGCCGCGAACAGGCGCGGCGCGAGGCCGGCGCGGGACTGATGCGCTGGCACAATGAATATAATGTTCGCACCCTGCAGCGGCCCGGCCTGCAGCCCTTCACCTCGCCCGAGGACGCCGTGGAAAAGACCGCCGGCGGCGAGGGTGCGGCGTCCGCCATCGGGACGCCGGACGATCTCGTCAAAATCATCAAGAACCTGATGGAGGTCAGTGGCGGCGTCGGCACCATCATCGGCTTCGTGCACGACTGGGCCAATCCGGAAAACACCCGCCGCAGCTGGGACATGGTGGCGCGCTATGTGGTGCCGGAAATCAACGGCTATATCGACGGCCTTCGCAAGTCGCAGAAATTCGTGATCGAGAACCGCGCGGTGTTCGAGCGTGCAGGGCAAGCCGTGATGGCCAAGATCATGGAAAACGACAAGGCCGCCGCCGCCCTGCCGCTGACCGGCCCCGGGCGCGTCGCGATCCCCACCATCAACGCGCCGGACTTGCAGAAGGAAGCCGCGAAGCGGAAGGCGTGAGGCATCAGGCGCGGCAAGCCGTGCCGGCAAGCGTCAGCCCTTAAAGGTGGGCTGGCGCGGGTGGACGCAATCCCTGAAATCGGCAAAGTCCTTCCACGCGGGCTCAGGCGGATCGCAACCCGGCCGCGGCGCGTAGATCGAGGGATCGGTCAACTGCATGGCCGGGATGTAGCGCGGACAATTCGGAAAGATCGATCGGGCGGCGACACGGACGATAAGCTGCGCGCCGACGGTCCGGGCGAGCAGAGGATCCTCGCGACTGACCGTTGCCGCGCCGTTGACGCGCAGGCGCTGCGGCTTGCCATGCAGCGCAATGAACAGCATGCCGACCTCGACATTGACCAGGATGTTGCCCAGGCTCTTGAACATGCCGTTGCCGTCATAGTCGGGAAAGGCCAGCTCGGACGGCCCGGTGATCGCCACGAAGCCCGGCATGCCGCCCTTGAAAGAGCAGTCTGGCCTTCCCCTGGCGTCTGCCGTGGCAAGGAAGAAATACGGCGCGCTCTCGATAAATGCCCGGTCGTCCGGCGTGAACTGTGTGCGGGTAAAGGTTTCCAGACGGTCGGAAATCCGGCGGCTGTCGAACTGATCCTGCAGCCGGCGGTTCCCCTCATGATACATCGCGCTGTCGGTCATCGATCCCCTCCCTGGTCACACCGGAGTTGGCAGATGTCGAAGTCTCCTGCGGAATCTAGCACCCTTGGGATTTATTCGAAACATTCGCGCGACGGTGAGCCTGCGCCCAGCTCATCACTCGATCACCTCGTCGGCGAGGGCGAGCAGCGTCGGCGGAATTTCGAGGCCTAACGCTTTAGCGGTCTTGAGATTAATGACCAGGTCGAATTTGGTTGGCTGCTCGACCGGGATGTCGGCCGGCTTGGTCCCCCGTAGAATCTTGTCGACTTGTTCCGCGGCGTGCCGGAATAATTCTGCCCAGTTGGGCCCATAGGACATCAGCGCTCCCGCATCAACATACTCCCGGCTTCCATAAATTGTCGGTAATCGCTGATCGACTGCCAAGGCGTTGATCCGAATGCGGTTGCTGTAAATAAGCGGGTCGGTCGCGACGTAAAGTGCGTCCGCCCGGTCTTTGAGTGTCCCGACAGCGGAAGGGATCTCAGCGGCCTGGCGAATTTCAATTAGCGTGACTTCGAGGCCGAGCGAACGAGCCGTCGTCTGAACCTCGCGCATCTCCAGCATGGCGCCGGGGGAACCGGCATTGGCCAAAATCGCCAGCCGGCTGAGGTTGGGAGCAACCTCGCGCAACAGTTCAATGCGCTTGCCGGCGGTATCGGTCTGCTGGATCGACATGCCGGTCACGTTGCCGCCCGGTCGTGCCAAACTCGCAACAACACCG
This sequence comes from uncultured Alphaproteobacteria bacterium, assembly GCA_963801875.1. Lineage (GTDB taxonomy): Bacteria > Pseudomonadota > Alphaproteobacteria > Rhizobiales > Xanthobacteraceae > Bradyrhizobium. The sequence goes on from CAWDGT010000004.1 coordinate 175,498, forward strand.
ACGCCGACCGGATCCATCTGCGCGGCAAACACGATGGGGATAAGCGTTGTCGCATGCTTTGCTGCGAGGACCGGTGCGGATGCCCAGGTAACGATCACGTCGACCTTGAGCCTGACGAACTCAGCCCCGATCTCATCATAGTGCTCGGCATCCGCCTCTGCCCAGCGATATTCGATGGCGACCGTACGCCCCTCGATCCAACCTAGTTCCTTGAGCCGACTTACGAATGCTCCGACCCAATGGCCCGCAACATCGGGCGAGGTCGCACCCAAAAATCCGATGGTCGGCAGTTTCACGGGTTGGGCGTGCGCAACAAGTGGCCATAGACTGATGCAGCCAAGCCCCCTGATGAAGATCCGCCGCCTCACTCGATCACCTCGTCGGCGCGGGCGAGCAGCGTCGGCGGAATTTCGAGGCCGAGCGCCTTCGCGGTCTTGAGGTTGACGATGAGCTCGTAGCGGGCGGCCTGGAACACAGGAATATCTCCGGGCTTCCCGCCCCTGAGAATCCCGTCAATTTGCCCGGCGGCATGGCGGTACATTTCCGCCAGATCGAACGAATAGGTCATCAGTCCGCCGGGTTCGACGAAAATGCTGTGCGCGTAAATCGCCGGTATCCGGCCTTTGGCGGCCAATTCGACAATGAGCTGGCGATGAGGAAACAAGGCGGCGTCATCGATCACCATGAGCGCATCCACGCGATCCCGCTCCATCGCGGTGAACACGCGTCGAATTTGCGGCTCGTCGATGGCGCCGTCCAGCAACGCCCCCTCCAGCGAAATTCCCAACTGGCTGGCTTCCTTTCGAACTGCTTCGCTCTGAACCTTTTCCCAGGAAGATCGCAAGGTAAGGAAGCGGGCGTTCGACGATTTTGGCGCAGCTTCATGTAGCAGACCAAGCCGCTTTCCCCATATCTCGTTTCCTCCGACATCCGTACTGATGCCCGTGATGTTTCCACCGGGCTGCGCAAGGCTTGGTACAATTCCCGAGGCGGCCATGTTGCCGGCGACGGCAACGAGCGGGATTTTCGTTGTCGCCTGCATGAAGCCCAGGACCACGGGATTTGCTATCGCAAGCACCAGGTCCGGATTGGTGCGCACGACCTCCCGCGCCAGATCGGCATAGCGGTCGGTTTGTCCGGCGGCGGAGTACCGCTCCACCACGAGATTGCGTCCCTCGCTGTAGCCGCGGCGGCGCAACTCCTCGAACAACGTCCGGTAACCCAGATGCTCGCTGGTGATGCTGAGATCGGTCACATCAATGTTCGGGTGAACGATGGCGATGCGCTTCATCTTCGCCGGTTGCTGCGCGCGCGCAACAAGCGGCAAGGCGACTGCCGCGCCGAGCCCTGCAATAAATTCACGCCGTTTCATATGACTTCCGTATGTGCTTCAATAACGCAACACCAGCGGTCAAAATTTATTTCTGATATAAGCCCCCGCGAGATGGAAATTGCCGGCCGGCGAGCGGTCCGATCGATATCGGTTTACCGGAGCCTACCATGACGCGCGGCATTGTCGCGCCTCATCGGTCGGCCTAAATCTTGCCGCACCGCGCAGGGAGGCTTTGCACCGGCCTCGGCGACCGGCTATTTAATGGCATCGTTCCGGCCGATGCCAGGGACCAACGGAGCAACTGCCATGTCGATGCAAAGTGTGGCCTCTCCCGCGATGGCCCTGACGCCGCCAAGGCGCAATTCGCTGACGCACATTCCCGGCGACGAGGGCTGGCCGCTGATCGGCAAGACGCTCGAGGTGCTCGCCGATCCCCAGGGACAGACCGAGCGGGCGTCCGCCAAATACGGGCTGGTCTATCGCAGCCACCTGTTTGGCGAAACCAGTCTGGTCCTGCTCGGGCCCGAGGCCAATGAACTCGTGCTGTTCGACCAGCCCAAGCAGTTCTCCTCGACACTCGGCTGGGGGCGGATTCTCGGCCTGCTGTTTCCGCGCGGATTGATGCTGCTCGATTTCGACGAGCATCGCCTGCACCGGCGCGCGCTGTCGGTCGCCTTCAAATCCGGGCCGATGAAATCCTATCTTGCCGAGCTCGATACCGGGATCGCTGCGCGGGTCAGGCAATGGAAGACCCATCCGGGACCGATGCTGTTCTATCCGGCGATGAAGCAGCTCACCCTCGATCTTGCCGCAACTTCCTTTCTCGGCGCCGGCATCGGCCCCGAGGTCGAGGAGATCACCCGCGCCTTCGTCGACATGGTGGCCGCCTCGATCTCCGTGATCCGCAAACCGCTGCCCGGCACCAAAATGGCGCGCGGCGTCCGGGGCCGCAAACGCATCGTCGCCTATTTCTCGGAACAGATACCGATCCGCCGCGCCAACGGCGGCGGCGAAGACCTGTTCTCGCAGTTGTGTCATGCGACCCATGAGGATGGCGCGCTGCTCTCGACGCAGGATATCGTCGACCACATGAGTTTTCTGATGATGGCCGCGCACGACACGCTGACCTCGTCGCTGACTTCCTTCGTGGCCGCGCTTGCCGCCCATCCGCAATGGCAAACCAGACTGCGCGACGAAGTCATGGCGCTGGGCATCGCGGCCGACGAACCTACGACCTTCGATCATCTCGAAGCCATGGCGCTTACCGACATGGCGTTCAAGGAGGCGATGCGGATGAAGCCGCCGGTGCCCTCGATCCCGCGCCGCGCCATCCGCGATTTGGTGTTCAAGGGCTATGCGATCCCGGCGGGCACCATGGTCGGCGTCAACCCGCTGTTCACCCACCATATGCCCGACATCTGGCCCGATCCAGAGACCTTCGATCCGATGCGCTTCACCGACGAGGCCCAGCGCACCCGCCATCGCTTCGCCTGGGTGCCGTTCGGCGGCGGCGCGCATATGTGCCTGGGGCTGCACTTCGCCTATATGCAGGCAAAATGCTTCGCCCGGCATTTCCTGCAGAACCTCGAGGTCTCGCTGGAACCCGGCTATGCGCCGGACTGGCAGATGTGGCCGATCCCGAAGCCGCGCGACGGGTTGCGCGTGACGCTGAAGCCGGTGGCGTAGGCGGATCGGGCCAGGTCAGACCAAGGCCGGCGCGTCGACGCCGACGACGTCGATGCCGTCAGCGCGGCCGCGAATCGGCATCCGGCCGAGATCGCGAACCGCAAACGGCGGCGCCGAGCCGAACCGTTCCATCGCCGCGCGGGACGCCAGAAAGCCGCCATCCACATTCCGGCTGAGCTCTTCAAGCCTTGCTGCGGTATTCATTACGTCGCCGTTGAAAACGATGGCGCGCTTGATGTCGCCGATCTCGCCGACGATCACCGGCCCGAAATGCAGGCTTCCGCGAATCCGCGGCACGACGCCGAACTCGCGTTCCAGTTGGCTCGAAGCGCGCGCCAACTCATCGCGCATCGCCATGAAGCAGCGCAGCGGACGGAAATCGGTCGCGCCGCCGCGTTCCGGCCAGGTAACGATCACCTCATCGCCGACATAATTGAGGACCTCGCCGCGGTAGTCCACAACCGAAAGCGTGAGGAGGCGGAACGTACGATCGAGAAGCCGGTGGATGCCGACGCCACCGAGCCGCTCGGCCAGCCCCGTCGATCCCGCGATGTCGACGAACAGCACGAAGCGATTTTCCTCAACCGGCGTATGATATCTCCCGATGATGAAGTTCAGGAAGGCGCGTCGCCCGATGATGTTGATAATTGCGAGAGCCAGATTCATGGCAATGGAGAAGGCAACGGAGTAGATGACGGCGATCCAGAAGCCCTTCGCGGAGGGGGCGGGCAACTGCCCGGCAATCATCGAACCCAGCTGGAAAAACTGGGTGGGGACGATAATCGCCGCGTAGATCGCGCTTCGTACCACCAGACCGGCTGTAAACGAAAGGCTGCCGAGCCACGCGCGCATCGGACCTTGCAGAACAAAAAGCTCGATGCCCCCGATTGCGACACTGATAAGCAGCCCGTAGCAGATTCCCACTGCTATCTCGGAAAGAGAGGTGTAACCCAGTGCAAGAACAAAAGCGACCGCACCGATTACACTGGCAACGGCGACGATGCCCAGCAATCGCAGCTTCCGTTCGAGCCTCGCGTTCATGCCGCCGGCCCTGTTACCCCTTGCCCTGATCGAACGCCTTGCGCAGCGCGACGTAGCCCTGCTGCTGCTGCGTCCAGTTGCGGCCGCCGGTAATGGCGCCGTCCACCACCAGATCGTGGCCGTTGATGAAAGTGGACTCGTCGCTGGCGAGAAACACCGCGGCGTAGGCGATGTCCTCCGGCAGGCCGGCACGCGGTATCGGCTGCGCGGTCTTGTAGACCTCGCGCATCACGTCGGGCGTTTTCTCCGCCGCCTCAACCGAAAGGCCAAGTGCCTTGCCGAAAATGCCGGTGGCGATCGCGCCGGGCGAAATCGAGTTGACGCGGATGCCGGACTCGCCAAGCTCCATCGCCACGCATTTGGTGAGGTGAATGACGGCGGCCTTGGCCGCGCCATAGACTACCGACGAGGAAAAGCCGGCGAGCCTTCCGGCGATGCTGCCATTGTTGATGATGCTGCCCGAACCCTGGCGACGCATATGCGGCGCGGCGTGCTTCATGCCGAGCATCACGCTGCGCACCAGCGTGGCCATCGCGGCATCGAAGCGCGCGACCTCAAGGCTCTCGATGCCGCCGGTCTGCGCCGGGCCGCCGGCGTTGTTGAACAGGCAATCGATGCGGCCGAATTTCTCGACCGCCTCGCCGATCAGCGCGCGCATCTCGTCCTCGACCGTGACGTCGGTACGGCGGAAGATGCAGGCGGCGCCGAGCTTTTTGGCCAGTGCCTCGCCCTCCGGCCCGCGGCGTCCGGCGGTGACGATTTTCGCGCCTTCCGCGACGAAAACTTCCGCGGTGCGCAGACCGATGCCGCTGGTCGCGCCGGTAATGACGGCGACCTTGCCGCTGAGCCGTCCCATGTGGTTCTCCTCATTTTTGAGCGATACCGGCTTTAGTATATCCCTGCCCTGCCTATCTAACGCAAGCTATGCCTGCGGCGTCAGACCGCGTATGTACCTCCAGGCCTGCTTCCATTTTCCGGACTAGGTGATCGGCGGACGTGACCCATGGCGAGACTGATTGACGAATTCCGGCGAGGCTGGCAGGGAATATCCCAACCCTCGCCGCTTTTCAGCACGGGATTTGCAGCATCCTGCCTCGTCCTGTCGACCGCCGCGCGGTGGTCCCTCTCCTTGATCCGGCCCGATGTTTTCTTCACGCCCTACTTTCCGGCGGTTTTCCTTGCCACCGCGTTCGGCGGCGTCCGGATTGGAATTGCGACGGCCCTCGTTGGAGGCACGCTCGGCATGTCCCTCCATTTCGGCGACACCTCGGTCGAGTCCGCGAGAGTGGCGCTTCTGGTTATCTACTTCGTCGGGTGCGCCGTCACGGTATGGGGCATCGAGCACTACCGGTCGATCGCCGCGCAGCAGCGGGAGATCTCAAAACGCCTGATCAGGGAAGAGGCGTATCGCAAGCTCGTGGTCGACGAGCTTGAGCACCGACTGAAAAACAAATTGTCGACCATTCACGCGGTGCTGCACCAGGTGCTGCACGATCAGCCGAAGATCTGGGCCAGCATCGACCACAGGCTGCAGGCGTTGTCGGCGACCGACGACCTGATCGCAAGGGTCGACGGCAGCGGCTGCGACATCAAGGATCTCCTGCTCTCCGAACTCGGCCCGTACGGACACGTCCGGTTCACCCTGAACGGCAATCCGCTGTTTCTTCCCGCCAAACTGGCGGTGAGCCTCGCGCTGATATTTCACGAGCTTGCCACCAATGCCGGGAAATACGGTGCGTTTTCCTCTCCGCGCGGACTGTTGCAGGTGTCATGGTCGGTGTCGGACGATCGCCTCAGCATTACCTGGGACGAGACCGAAGGTCCCCCGGTCGGGGAGATCGGGCAAGCCGGCTTTGGGACCAAGCTGCTGACATCGGCGCTCGGGCCTTTCGACGGCAGGGCCGAGATTGCCTTTCTGAAAACCGGCATTCATTGCACGATGCAATGCCGCATACCCCGCAGTTAAGCGGCAGTTTCTTCATGGTTCTTTCCCTGATGGACACGGACTTCCGCCGCATTGGCCTTTCCGGCCGGTTTTCAACGCTATCCCTGCGCGGGATTGGTTCAATGGGGGACAGGCCATCGAAGCGTATATTTTCGAAAGCGCGAGACTTCGCCGAAATCGCCCGCAGCCCCGAACATCGAATTGCAATGTCCGTCCAGCTGTGTAAATCGCTGTGACAGTGGAAATTCTACAATAGGAGGAACTGCCGTGCGATTGAAACTCATTCTCGCCACCGCCATGCTTGGCCTGATCGGGGGCGCCGCCGCGCAGGCCGACGATCTGAAGATCGCCTTGATCTATGGCAAGACCGGCCCCCTGGAAGCCTATGCGAAACAGACCGAGACCGGCCTGCGCATGGGACTTGAATATGCCACCAAGGGCACCATGACCCTGGACGGCCGCAAGATCGTTATCATTACCAAGGACGACCAGAACAAGCCGGACCTGTCCAAGGCGGCGCTGGCCGAGGCCTATCAGGACGACAAGGTCGATATCGCCATCGGCACGACATTCTCGGCAGCCGCGCTCGCCGACCTTCCGGTCGCCGAGGAAAACAAGAAGATCCTGATCGTCGAACCGGCGGTCGCGGACCAGATTACCGGCGAGAAGTGGAACCGCTACATCTTCCGCACCGGTCGCAACTCCTCGCAGGACGCGATCTCGAACGCGGTGGCGATCGGCAAGCAAGGCGTCACCATCGCGACTCTGGCGCAAGACTATGCGTTCGGCCGCGACGGCGTCGCCGCCTTCAAGGAAGCGCTGGCGAAAACCGGCGCCACGCTGGCGGCCGAGGAATATGTGCCGACCACCACCACCGACTTTACCGCGGCCGGCCAGCGCCTGTTCGACGCGCTGAAGGACAAACCCGGACGCAAGATCATCTGGGTGATCTGGGCCGGCGGCGGCGATCCCTTGACCAAACTGCAGGACATGGATCCGAAGCGCTACGGCATCGAACTTTCGACCGGCGGCAATATTCTGCCGGCGCTTGCCGCCTACAAGCGGCTGCCCGGCATGGAAGGCGCGACCTATTACTATTACGACATCCCGAAGAACCCGGTGAACGACTGGCTGGTCGCCGAGCACCAGAAGCGCTTCAACGCGCCGCCGGACTTCTTCACCGCCGGCGGGTTTGCCGCTGCTATGGCCGTGGCGACCGCCGTCGGCAAGGCAAAATCCACCGACACCGAGAAGCTGATCGCCGCGATGGAAGGCATGGAGTTCGACACGCCGAAGGGCAAGATGATCTTCCGGAAAGAGGACCATCAGGCGCTGCAGAGCATGTATGCCTTCCGGGTCAAGGTCGATCCGAACGTCGCCTGGGCCGTGCTGGAGCCGGTGCGCGAGCTCAAGATCGAGGACATGAACATCCCGATCAGGAACAAGCGGTGAGGATGATAGCCGACCTGCGCATTGCGGTTTGATCCGTCATTGCCGGGCCTGACCCGGCAATCCATCTCGCTTCCAGACGGCAAATTTTTCGAAGCGAGATGGATGCGCGGATCAAGTCCGCGCATGACAAGCGAGAACCGCCGCAATGCCGGCGATCGACAAGAGACCTACGATGGCGGCCTGATGACCCACAGCCTCGAAACCCGCGATCTGACCATTCGCTTCGGCGGGCATGTCGCGGTCAACCATATCAGCTGCACGTTTCGTCCGGGTGAACTGACCGCCATTGTCGGCCCCAACGGCGCCGGCAAGACCACCTATTTCAATCTGATCTCCGGACAATTGCGCCCCAGCGAAGGCAGCATTCTGCTGGATGGCGAAGATATCACTCGGCTCTCCGCGCCGCTGCGCACCCGCGCGGGCCTCGGCCGCGCCTTCCAGCTCACCAACTTGTTCCCGAACCTCAGCGTTGAGGAGAACGTCCGGCTCGCCGTGCAATCCGAAAGCGGCGTGCATTACGACATGCTGCGGCCGTGGATGACACGCAAGGACCTGATCGCGCGCGCCGACGCCATTCTCGACAAGGTCGCGCTGGGCGGCCGTAGAGCCGTCGCGGCGACCGCACTGTCGCACGGCGATCAGCGCAAGCTCGAAGTCGCGCTGATGATGGCGCTCGAACCCGATGTTTTCATGTTCGACGAGCCTACCGCCGGCATGAGCATCGATGAGGTGCCGGTTGTCCTCAACCTGATCGCGCAGCTCAAGAACGACCCCAGCAAGATCATCCTTCTGGTCGAGCACAAGATGGATGTGGTGCGTACGCTGGCCGACCGCATCATCGTGTTGCATAACGGGCAACTCGTTGCCGACGGCAAACCGGCCGAAGTGATCGCCTCGCCGATCGTGCAGGAGGCCTATCTCGGCATCGCGCCCGGAAAGAGCGCGGCATGACCGACCTTTTGAACCTCGCCGGCGTCCATACCCATGTCGGGCGCTATCACATTCTGCAGGGCATCGATTTCGGCGTGGCCGAGGGCCAGACCACGATGCTGCTCGGCCGCAACGGCGCCGGCAAGACCTCGACGCTGCGAACCATCATGGGGCTGTGGCAGGCCTCGGCCGGCCAGATCTCGCTGGGGGGCCAACGCATAGAGAGCAGCGCAACCCCGGATATCGCCCGGCTCGGCGTCGGCTATGTCCCGGAGAGCATGGCGGTGTTCTCGGATCTGACGGTGAAGGAAAACCTGGTGCTGGCGGCGCGGGACGGCCCGCTCGACGATGCCAGAACTCGAATGGATTTTCGGATTCTTCCCCGCGCTCAGGCGCTTCTGGCTGTCGCGCGCGGGCTCCCTGTCAGGCGGACAGAAGCAGATGCTTTCCATTGCCCGCGCCATCGTCGAGCCGCGCAAGCTATTGCTGATTGACGAGCCGACCAAGGGTCTGGCACCCGTGATCGTGGCGGCACTGATCGAGTGCCTGGCCGAGATCAAGCGCCGCGGCGCGACGATTTTGCTGGTCGAACAGAATTTCCATGCCGCACGCGAGCTCGGCGACAAGGTTCTGGTGATGGATAACGGCAAGATCGTCCATCGCGGCGAGATGGCGGCGCTGGCCGCCGACGTTGCGCTGCAGGAACGTCTGCTGGGCTTGAGTCTGGAGGCGCATCAATGACCGATCTCGCCGCAACGGACGCGCTGCCCAAACCGAAGCGGAATCTTCTGCCGGTGTTGTTGCCGGCGATTGTCGCGCTCGCCATGTTGCCGCTGGTCGGATCGGGCAGTTCCTGGGTGACGCTGACGGTCGCGAGCCTCGCCATGGGCATGATGATCTTCATCATGGCGTCCGGACTGACCCTGGTGTTCGGACTGATGGACGTGCTCAATTTTGGTCACGGCGCCTTCATTGCGGTCGGCGCTTATGTTGCGACGCTGGTCCTGCTGCCGCTCGCGGCTTACGTGCAGGCCAACTCGCTGCTGACCAATCTGGCGGTGCTGGCGCCCGCCGCGGTGCTGTCGATGGCGGTCTCCGGCGCACTTGGACTTGTGGTCGAGCGGGTGCTGATTCTCCCCGTGTACGGCCAGCACCTCAAGCAGATCCTGATGACGACAGGCGGCTTGATCGTCGCCGAACAGGCGCTGTATGCGCTGTGGGGGCCGCAGATCATTCCGCTGCCGCTGCCGACATCGCTGCGCGGCTCGTTCATCATCGGCGATATCGCAATCGCGAAATACCGCCTGCTGGCGATGCTGGTCGGCCTTGTCGTCTTCGCCGGCATTCAACTGGTGCTGAACCGGACCAAGATCGGGCTTCTGATCCGCGCCGGGGTTGAAAACCGCGAGATGGTGGAAGCGCTCGGCTACCGCATCAGGCGGCTGTTCCTCGGCGTATTCATGGTCGGCTCCGGCCTCGCCGGCCTCGGCGGCGTGATGTGGGCGCTGTACCGCGAGCAGGTGCACGCCTCGATGGGCAACGATCTCACGGTTTTGATTTTCATCGTGGTGATCATTGGCGGCCTTGGCTCGATCGGTGGCTGCTTCATCGGCGCGCTGCTGGTCGCGATGGTGGCCAATTACGGCGGCTTTCTGCTGCCGAAACTGGCGCTGGTTTCCAATATTCTCCTGATGGTCGCGATCCTGATGTGGCGCCCGCGCGGGCTGTATGCGGTGACAAGTCGATGAAGGTTTGCCGATGATGATCCTTTCAGGCGATCCGCCGCGCAGCCGCGCTCTCACCATTCTGCTTGTCGTCATCATCGCGGCGCTCGCCGTGACCCCGCTGCTCTTTCCCGGCGCCAAGGCGATGAACGTCGCCACCAAGATCTGCATCTTCGCGGCATTGGTGGCGTCCTACGACCTCTTGCTCGGCTATACCGGCTCGGTGTCGTTCGCGCACACGATGTTCTACGGCATCGGCAGCTATTCGATCGCGATCGCGCTTTATTCGATGGGACCGAACTGGGCCGCGGTCGCGACCGGCGTCGTCACCGGCCTGCCGCTGGCGATCCTGCTGGCGCTCGCGATCGGCCTGTTCTCGCTCCGGGTCGCGGCGATATTCTTCGCGATGATCACGCTGGCGGTGGCTTCCGCCTTCCAGGTTCTGGCCTCGCAACTGTCATGGCTCACCGGCGGCGAGGATGGCCGCAGCTTTCAACTTCCGGAATTGCTGCGGCCGGGCACGGTGCTGATTTCCAAGGCTACCCTCGGCTTCGAACTCAACGGCCGCGTGCTGACCTATTACTTCATCTTCATCGCCTCGGCGGCGATGATCCTCTTGCTGCTGCGAGTAGTGAACTCGCCGTTCGGCCGCGTGCTGCAGGCGATCCGCGAGAACCGTTTCCGCGCCGAGGCGCTCGGCTTCCGCACCGTGTTTCACCTGACCTATGCCAACTGCCTCGCAGCTCTCGTCGCCGCCTGTGCCGGCATGCTGAACGCGCTGTGGCTGCGTTACGCCGGACCGGACACCTCGCTGAGTTTTTCCATCATGCTCGATATTTTGCTGATGGTGGTGATCGGCGGCATGGGCACGATCTACGGCGCGATCATCGGCGCCACCATCTTCATTCTGGCGCAGAACTATCTGCAGGCGCTGATGGGGGCCGCCTCCAATGCCGCCGCCGACGCGGGCCTGCCGTTGCTTCCCGGGCTGTTGCATCCCGACCGCTGGCTGCTGTGGCTTGGGCTATTGTTCATCGCCAGTGTCTATTTCTTTCCGACCGGCGTCGTGGGCCGGTTGCGAAATCCGCCGCGCCCTTCCACTTGAAGTCTCCCTGAAGCCCATCACCCGAGCTTCGAAGGAAACCGCATGCCCCCTGTTTCGATATTGCTCAATATCCTCTGGATTCTGTTCGGCGGTCTGTGGATGGCATTCGGCTGGGTGGTCGCCGCCATCATCATGGCCATCACCATTATCGGCCTGCCCTGGGCAAAGGCCGCGTTCACGATCGCCGCCTATACGTTACTGCCGTTCGGCCAGAAGGCGGTGCCTCGCGAAAACCTCACGGGCCGCCCCGATATCGGCACCGGGCCGCTCGGCCTGATCGGCAATTTGATCTGGCTGGTGCTGGCGGGCTGGTGGCTGGCGCTCGCGCATATCGTCACCGCGCTTATTCTGGCGGTGACAATTGTCGGCATTCCCTTCGCCTGGGCGCACGTCAAACTTGCAGGTCTCGCCCTTTGGCCGATCGGCAAGGAGATCGTTCCCGCGTAAGCCTTACCCCCAGCCCTGATGCGCTTGGCTTGGCTGGTCGCAGGCCCAATGCGGTCGCAGCATGACCTTCAGGCCAGCCTCGAACGACAGAACGCCGGTCCAGCGCGAGTCCCTGCTGACCTCGATTGCCCAGTTTCTGGGAACACCAGGCTGCTCCTGGACCAGCCTTTGAATGATGCCGGCGGCGTACAGCATGGCATCGATATCATCTGCGAGCGCCGCGCCGCCATGGTCATGGCCATCGATGCGGTTGACGGGATCGCAAACGTGAAATCTGTAAAACGGCATGAAATAACGATGCCCGCGCCTCGGCGCGACCGCTTTGACCTTGATCAATCCCGCCGATTTTTGCGCCGCGGGAACCTTGGCCGGCCACAACACTTCCACGGTCCAGCCCCTCACCTTTTTCCGGCATGGCGGTTCAGTCAGGGGAGTTTTCGGGCCGGACCTTCGTGGCAAGCGCCCGGACGGCCTCCTCGACGCTGCGGAAGGAACGATCCGGACCCAACAGCTCGTTGATGCCAAACCGCGCCATCGCAGCTTCGGCGCGGATCGAACTCAAGGCGCGCGATGGCGAAATCGACGCCATCGGCGTGACATTTGCGAATGAGATCGCGCAATATCTGCGCCGCGGTAAAGTCGATCTCGACAATGCCCGTCGCCTCCAGGACCAACAGCCGCGCTTCCGGCGTCCGGGATTGCAAGGCGTCCAGGATTTCGCGCCGGAAGTGATAGGCGTTGAGAAACGACAACGGCGCCTGAAAACCCGCGACAATGATCCCCGGCTCCCGCTCGCCGGGGAAATTCGGGCTCGACGGCCACCAGATCGAGGTTCCCGGCACGCGTTCGAACAGCAGCACCCGGGCGCGCGTCGTGCTCCAGATGCCGTGCAGGAGTGAGAGCGCAATCCCGATTCCGACACCCTGTTCGATCGGCAGCACGATGATCGCCGCCGACGTCGCGACGATCAGAAAAAATTCACCCACCGACTGCCGGCAAATCGCGACGATCTGACCGACCCTGACGATCCGAAACGCGACGAACAGCAGCACGCCTGCAAGCGCCGCGTTCGGTATTCGACCGAGCAGCGAGGCGCCGAATGAAAGCAATACGACTACGATTGCCGCGGCGGCGAGGCCGGCGAGCTGGGAGCGTCCGCCGGTCTCGCAAACAACCGCGGTGCGCGGCGGGCTGGCGTTGACCGGAAACGCGCCGATCAGTCCCGACAGGATGCTGCCGACGCCGACGCCGATGAAGTCGCGATCGACGTCGGGAGGCTCATCGGGGCTGGATGGAAAGGATCGCGTCGTCGCCGCCGTCTGCACCATGACGACGACAGCGATGATGAGGCTGAGCGACACCAGGCTCGCCACGCGGCCGGCCGAGATTTCCGGAACCGCAAACGCCGGCACCGCCGCGGAGACCGCACCGAGAACGGTGACGCCCCGGCTCTCGAGCCCGAGCAGCAGCACCGCCGCGCTCGCCAGCGCGAGACCGATCAACGCGCCGGGAATTCGCGCGTCGATTCGTTCGGACACTGCGGTCATTGCCAGCACGCCGAGGCCGATCGCAAGCGTCAACGGGTTGGCTTCGTTCAGATGCGTGGTGAGGATAGCCAGCCGCTGCAGGACCGGACCGCCTGGAGCGGGCAGTGCGAGGACAAGAGGCAATTGCGAAATGATGATGTGCGCCGAAATGCCGGCAAGAAAGCCTGTCGTCACGGGTATCGAAAGCAGGTCCGCGACCCAGCCGAGGCGGAAAATTCCGGCGGCGAGAACCAAAAGTCCGACCATCAGCGCCAGCGCCGCGCCCAGCGCCGTGTATTCCGGCGAGCCGGCGGCAGCCAGCACGGCCAGAACTCCGGCAAAGATCGGCGCGATGGTCGAATCCGCGCCGCACGACAGCAAGCGATTGCTCCCGAACGCGGCAAACGCCAGCGAGCCTGCCAGAAAAGCGAAAAAGCCGATCTGCGGGGCAAACCCGCCAAGCCGGGCGGTTGCCATCTGCTCGGGAATAGCGATCGCGGCAAGCGTCAATCCTGCGAACAGGTCGTGGGTCAGGAATTGAAGCCGGTACGAATTCAGCGAGCGAAACACCGGCCAGGCTTTGCCCGCGCCCGCGACCCCGGAATCCGGGGAGCCGGAAATCTTGGCCATTGCTCCTCGCCTCTCCTGACAATTCCACAGCTCGATCGCGACTGATCGAGGTTATCTATCATGCCGGCTGCCGATATCGAACGCCGCCCGGGATGGAACTCCCGGGGCCTCCCCAGACTGCCATAAACTGCCCGCGCTTTTTCCATAACCTCCGGGCCGGACACGCAATTAAGCCTTAAGTAACCGGATTTCCTAACCGGTATGCCACATGTGCGTCGTAAGCATATCCCCGGAGAGCAGGGGGAATGCAAAAATCTCTTTTCAATCTGTGGGGCGCGCTTGCGACGCCGCGGAGCGCGGCAATCGGGCCGCAGCAAACGCCTGCGTCGATCCGGCGAGGTCCGGTGCTCTGGCTGGTGCTGAGCGGCGTTTTGCTGGTCGCGGGCATCATGATCGGCACCGCGGCCATGGTCAGCGAATTCCGCGAGCGCGCGCTCAGCAACAGCGAGCGCGAGCTGGAAAATACCGTGCGGCTGCTCAGCCGGCACTTCGACCAGCTGTTCGAGGATTGCGAGATCATAAGTACCAACCTGATCGCCCAGATGCAATTTTCCGGGATGACCTCGCCCGAGATCTTCAAGAGCCGGATGTCGACTTTCGACGCGCACCTTTCGCTGAAATCCAGGGTAAGCGCCCTTTCCTATATCGGCGACGTCAACATCTTCGATTCAGAGGGGACGCTGATCAATTCGTCGGGGCCATGGCCGGTACCCGACGCCGGCATCGCCGAGCGGGCCTATTTCAAATCCTTCAAATCAGACCCCCACTCAACGCCGGTCCTGGCCGAACCGGCTCGCAGTATTTTTACCGGCGGCTGGACCACGGTGATCGCCCATCGCCTGAGCGGCCCCGACGGGGTATTTCTCGGCGTGATGTCGCAGCGCATCGACCCCGTCAATTTCGAAAAATTCTTCGCCTCCGTCGTGCTCGGAAAGGACGCGGCGATTTCCCTGTTACACCGCGATGGAACGATGCTGGCGCGGCATCCTCATATCGATTCGCTGATTGGTAAGAAATTCAAGACCGCGCCGCTGCTGAACAAGGTTCTGGCCTCGGGCGGCCTTCAGACCCTGCGGCTGGAAAGTCCCGTCGATCATGAAGACCGGCTCGCGTCGGCGACCGAGCTGAGCCAGTTCCCGATCGTGGTTGTCGCGACCATGAAGGTTGCGGCCGCGCTTTCCGACTGGCGCACGCAAACCAGATTCCTGGTCGCTGTCGCTACCCTGGCCACGCTGGTAATCGCCTTCATCCTGTTCGTGATCGTCCGGCAAATAACCCGGCAAAACCAGGAAGCGCAGCAGCGGCTGGAATCGGAAAAGCACCGGCTCGACACCGCCTTGAACAACATGACGCAGGGCCTGGTGCTGTATGACGCCTCCGCACACGTCGTGATCTGCAACCAGCGCTATATCGACATGTATAATCTGTCGACCGATGTCGCAAAGCCGGGCTGCTACTTTTACGACCTGATCCGGCATCGCAAGGAGACGGGATCCTTCGACGGGGACATCGATGAATTCTGCTCGAACATCCTGCGCAACGTCGCGCAGGGAAAAATCACGCACAGCATCATGAAGTCCGCGGACGGACGTTGGGTTCATATCATCAACAAGCCCCTGGCGCAGGGCGGATGGGTCGCGACCATCGAGGATATAACGGAGCGCCGCAACCTCGAACAGGAACGCGACCGCAATTTTGCCTTCCTGCGGCAGATCATCGATCACATACCGTCGCAGATCACCGTGAAAGACGTGCGCGATCGCCGGTACGTTCTGGTCAATCGGGTGGCCGAAACTCAATTCGGGATGTCGCGCGATGCTATCGTCGGCAAGACGTCTTTCGATCTGTTTCCGAAGCCGGCAGCCGATCTCGTCACCGCCGATGACGACAAGAGTCTGCAGTCCGCCGCCGGCCTGTTCCGGGATGAGCACCTGTGGGAAAGCCAGGGGTTGGGCAAGCGCTTCAACACTTCACGGCGTATCGGGATTCCGGATCAGGCCGGTGAAATCAGATATATCATCAATGTCGTCGACGACGTCACCGAGCGCCGGCGCGCCAACGAGAAGATCGCGCACCTCGCGCATTACGACGCGCTGACCGATCTGCCGAACCGCGTGCTGTTCCGCGAGCGGGTCGAACGCGAGCTGCAGCGAACCGGCCGGGGCGAGCAGTTCGCGTTGCTTTATATCGACGTCGACGAATTCAAGGGCATCAACGACTCGCTCGGACATCATGTCGGCGATGAGCTGCTGAAGGCGGTGGCTACCCGCCTCAAGGGCTGCATCAGGGAGACCGATCTTGTCGCGCGACTCGGCGGCGACGAATTTGCGGTGATCCAGACCGGCGTCGGGAACGCCGACGACGTCGTGGACTTCGTGACCCGGATACATGAGGCGATCCGGCAACCCTATGCATGCCTCGGCCACCGGCTCTCGTCCGACGCCAGCATCGGCATCGCGATAGCGCCGCAGGACGGCACCGATCTCGATCAGCTCATCAAGAACGCCGATCTGGCGATGTACGGCGCCAAGGCCGGCGGTCGCCGAACCTATCGTTTCTTCGAGCCGGCGATGGACGCCCGCGCCAAGGCAAGGCTTACGCTGGAGCGCGATATGCGCCAGGCACTGGCGGACGGCAGCTTCGAGATCCACTACCAGCCGCTTGTCGATCTTGGGAATGACGAGGTCACCGGCTGCGAAGCCCTCTTGCGCTGGCGCCATCCCGAACGCGGCATGATCTCGCCCGCCGACTTCGTCCCGGTCGCGGAAGACACCGGCCTGATCATCGAGCTCGGCGAATGGGTGCTGCGAACGGCCTGCGCCGAGGCGGCGAGCTGGCCCGATCATGTCCGGCTCGCGGTCAACGTCTCGCCGGTTCAGCTTAAAAGCCCGACACTGGCCCTGAAAATCGCCAGCGCGCTGGGGGCTAGCGGACTTCCGGCTAACCGGCTGGAGCTCGAAATCACCGAGGCGGTGCTGATCGACGACGACGAGACGGCGCTCGCCATCCTGCATCAGCTCCGCGCCATCGGTATCCGGATCGCGCTGGACGATTTCGGCACCGGTTATTCCTCGCTGAGCTATCTGAAGCGCTTCCCATTCGACAAGATCAAGATCGACCGCTGCTTTGTCAGCGACATCGCGGAAATCGACGGCTCTTCCACCATCGTGCAGGCGGTGGTGAACATCGCCGCCGCGCGCAACATGACGACAACCGCGGAAGGCGTCGAGACCTCAGAGCAAAAACAAATGCTGCGCGCGCTGGGCTGCACTGAGATGCAGGGCTACCTGTTCAGCGCCGCGAAACCCGGTGCGGAAGTGAAGAAATTGTTCGCTGCCCGCCGCGAGGAAACCTCGGCCGTCGCCTAGCGCCGCGCCGCGCCTTAATCATCTGCCGGCGTTCGCCCATCCGCCCTCGCGTCACGCCGCCAGCCGGCCGCGATTGTTTGCGGCGAGGATCGGGCGGACCAGCCGGCCGAAACGCTCGGCCTCCTCGTCGTGCAGATAGCCGGACAGGCAGAACGAATGGCAGCCGGCGTCGATGAATTGCTGCAGCGTATCAGCGCACTGCGCCGGGTTTCCGACCACGGCGATCCCGGCGCCCGGCCGGACGCGGGTAATGCCGGTCCACAGATGCGGCAGCAGCAGATCGCCATATTCGCGGGCAAGTTGCTGCACCCTCTGGTTGGCCGCCGATTTGCTGTAGAGCGTCTTGATCTCCTGCTTCTGCCGCTCGGTCGCGTCGCGCACCAGGATGTCGGCAGCCTCCCACGCGTCCTTTTCGTCCTCGCGGCAGATCACCTGCAGGCGCATGCCGAAGCCAATGGCGCTTTCGCGGCCGTGCGCTTGCGCCATCTGCCTGATCTCGGCGATGTTGTCGGCGATCCGCTCCGGCAGATCGCCCCAGAACAGATGCACGTCGGAATGTTTTGCGGACATTTCCCAGGCAGGCCGCGAGCCGCCGCCGAGATAGAATCTCGGAAACGGCTGTTGCAGCGGCCGTGGCCTGATATGCGCGCCGGACAGGGTACGGAATTTACCCTGGAAATTCAGCGGGCCGCGGCTGGTCCACAGCGCCTTGAGGATGGAGACCTCCTCCTCCATCAGCGCGTAGCGCTCTTCCTTGGCGTAGCGCACGCCCTCAGCCATGACCTCGCTTTCGTTCTGGCCCGCGATCAGGTTGATCGAGATGCGTCCGCCCGACATCTGGTCGAAGGTCGAGATCATCTTCGCCAGCAGCACCGGATTGATGTAGCCAGGCCGGGCAGCGATCAGCGGCTTTATCGTGGAGGAACGCGCCGCCATGAACGCGCCCGTGATCCACGCCTCCCAGCAGGTCGAACCCACCGGGATCAGCAGATATTCGAAGCCGGCTTTCTCCGCGGCCCGCACCACGCGCTCGCACAATTCGGGCGAGCCCGGCAGCTGGGCCTCGGGCACGCCATAGGCGGTGGTGTCGCCGTGCGTGGGCAGGTACCAGCCGAATTCGAGCGGACGCATGAACGATCTCCCTGATGGCGGCAATCCCGCGCGGTTTCTCCAAGGGTCAGTTTACAGGCTGCCTCCGGCGGGACAATCGCCCTGGAGCTGGCGGCGGGTTGGCCGGTCGCCGGCGCCGATCGCGCCCAACGCCGGGCCGTACCGGCCGATTTCGGTCGGAGTGGCCGCTCCAGCCCAACGTCCTCCGAGCCCCGGCATTGGGCGGGCATTTTATTTGGGGCTTCTGGGTCATCCCCAATGAACCAATTCCCCTTCTGGGAATTGGTCTGGCAGGTTGAATTCCAGCAAACGGATTCTTCATGACCAGCCAAGATGCAAACGGCGTTCAAATCGACCGCGTCCATAGCGATGCCATCTGCACCGAGATCGGCGAAAGGCTATGTGCCACGCTGGCAGGGAATCCCGCCCAATTGCCGCCACATCTTCTTGGCCTGGCGGAACTGTTCGACACCGCTGTGCCCGGCGACGTCGGCTTCAATAATTCGATCAAGATCGAGCCAAGATGAAAGACTTTTCGAACGTATCCTTTCCGCCTGAAACGATAAGCATCATGAGAAATGCTCTGGACGCCGCGGTTGCGTCGCTGCCCGACCCGGTTAGTTCCGCACATGTGCAATCCATAGCTGAAACCATCCTTCGCACTGCCAAGGAAGGCGAGCGAGACCCGGCAACGTTGCAAAGAATGGCGCTGATGGAACTTCAGATCTCGCCCCGCCATTGATAGTGGCGGAATCGCAACGTTCAAATCAAAGCCACTCAAGGCGGCCTGAATCATGCAAGTCACAGACCCGGGCGTAACGTTTCTTCTGGTCACAGCAATCGGCGTCATCGCCGGCTTCTTGTTCGACCGGCTTGCCGGACCGTCGTGGCTTGCCCGTCAATTCTCCGGATCGACCCGCGGCATCATCACGAGCGCGTTGGTCGGTGTTGCCGGTGCGTTCGTTGGCTATCACATCGGCCTGCTGCTTGCGCTCGGTGGCGGGATGGTGACATCGGTCATTGCAGCAGCGGTCGGTGCCGCTGTCGTGCTGTTCGGCTGGCGTATGGCTAAGTGACAACAGGCCCGAGGGGCCACGGCCCTGCCGGTAAATCGCGCTGGAACCATTGCGGCCCAGGTAACTTGCCTATGCACTGCCGGATGCCATCCCCATGGTGTCCGATGAATAACGGCCTCAGCATCCCCCGTGCTGAGGCCGGTTCTCTAGGGATAACGCGTCCATGGTAGTGCGCGCCGAACGGCCGCCGCTGAATTCGTTGGCGCAAGGCAGTGAACTTTCTGACGCACCCGACACGATTCGAACGTGTGACCTTCGCGTTCGGGGCCCTGCTCCTACCTCTCCCCAGCCCCTTCAGGGACATTGCTCATGGCAAGCCAATCGGCTAAATGAACCGCAACGCACCCGTAGCTCAGCTGGATAGAGCGTTGCCCTCCGAAGGCAAAGGTCACACGTTCGAATCGTGTCGGGTGCGCCAGTGACCTCCGGTCCGTTGTCACCCCTGTTCCCGCCGCCTGCCGATGCGAGGGTACTTTTTCGCGCCATCAGAGACAAAGCGCGACCAACAGAAAGGGAAACCGACATGAGCGAGCGACTTGAGACGCTGAAAAAGGCGCGCGAGCGCATGGCCGATGACCGCGACGGCTTCGCAAAGACGCTTGCCGCGCCGTTCGACCGCGACAAGGCCGAGCGAGCACGGCTCAAATTCGTCGAAACCCAGGCGTTGATCGATGCCATCGATCGCGCCATCGCGGGCGAGCCGACGGGATCCGCGGCGGCGTAAAACGACGCCTGCCCGGCAAGGGTCCGCGGCCGTCTTATTCCACGTGCGCGCCGGCGGCCTTGACGACCTTCTCCCACTTTTCGGTTTCGGCCGCGATCATCTTGCCGAACGCTTCCGACGTACTGATCAAGGGTTCGCCGCCCAGATCGATCAGGCGTTCTTTGATAACAGGTTCGGCCAGCACCGCGTTGATCTCCCTGTTCAGCTTTTCGACGATCTCCGGCGGCGTCTTCTTCGGGGCGCCCACGCCGAACAACGCGCTCGCCTCAAAGCCGGGTACGGTCTCGGCAACGGTCGGCACGTCGGGCAGTTGCGGCGACCGCACCGCCGTCGTCACCGCCAGCGCACGCAGGGAACCGGAGCGGATATGCTGGATGATCGAGGGCATGTTGTCGAAGATCACCTGGACCTGGCCGCCGAGCATGTCGGTGATCGCGGGCGCCGCGCCGCGGTAGGGCACGTGCTGCATCTTGACGCCCGACATCGCCATGAACATCTCGCCGGACAGATGCACCGAGGTGCCGTTGCCCGAGGACGCCATGTTGACCTTGCCCGGATTGGCCTTGGCATAGGCGATGAACTCGGCGACCGTCTTCGCCGGCACGTCGTTGTTGACCGTCATGACATTGGGCACGCGATTGAACGACGCGACCGGCGCGATGTCGCGAATGAAATTGAATTTCAGGTTCGTGTAGAGCAAGGCGTTGATGTAGTTGGCGGGATTGACCAGCAATATCGTATAGCCGTCCGGCTCCGCATTGATCACCGCCTCGGTGCCGATGTTGTTGCCGGCGCCGGGTTTGTTCTCGATCACGAATTGCTGGCCGAGTTTCTCCGACAGCCTTTGGCCGATCAGCCGCGCCAGAATATCGGTCGCGCCGCCCGGAGGGTATCCAACCACGAAGCGAACCGGCCGCGTCGGATAGTCCAGCGCGGAGGCGCCCCCGACCGACGCGATTGCCGAGATGCCCAGAGCGATCAGGCCAATCGCGGTACGACGTGAGGCCATGCGGTTTCTCCCTTTTGCCCCGGTTCTGAAGTCCGGTTCGCTGTTGAATTGACAATGGCCGGCGTTGTAACAAACAAAGCGTGCAGCGGCCAGCGGCGCACGCGCGGGTGCTGAATTTTCTGGCTCGTATGCTCAAATGTGTCGCGCCCCGTGTCCGATTCACGCCCGGACCTGGATTCTACGTTCACGACAAAGTCCGACAGTTGGGCCAAGACTGATTCATGCTCACCATAAATCCAAAGAAATCGCTGCTCTTGGTCGCCGACTTCCAATCCCGTTTGGTGCCTGCGATCGGTCAGGGCGCGACCACCGTGGCAAACGCCAAACGTTTGATCGAGATGGCACCTCTTGTCGATGTTCCGATCGTGTTCACCGAAAAGAACGCCAAAGGCCTAGGCCCGACGGTCGACGTCCTCCCCATTGGATCGGGCCGGCTGTTCCACAAGATGACGTTCGACGCCGTCTGTGAACCCGGCTTTGTTGAAGCAATCCCAGCGGCCAACATCGTCGTCGCCGGTTGCGAGGCCCACGTTTGCGTACAGCAGACTGTCCTGGGCCTGCTCGAGACGGGACGTAAGGTCTATGTTGTCCGTGACGCACTCGGTTCGCGTCATCTGGAAAGCAAAGAAACGGCGATCCGTCGCATGGAGCGCCACGGGGCGAAAATCGTCACCACCGAGATGGTCGTCTTCGAATGGCTAGAGACCGCGGAACATCCGCACTTCCGGGACGCGATCGCATTGATCAAATGACCCGGCGCAGAAGTCGGCCCCCGGCAGCCGCAAAGTACTCCTGATGTCATTTCGTCTTTAGTCCAGAAGAAGGTCGGCGGCGACGGCTCGACGACGGCAACCGAGGCCGCTTTTTGCATGACGCTAACTGGAAACCGTGTCGTGTCGCCGCGACGCCCCCGACGATGATGGGACCTTTCTCAGTAATCTGATCCAGGGTTGAACTTCGCGTCCTTGGCCAAAACGCCCTCGCCGGGAACATGACAGATTTCCAGGCGGATCTTGTCGGGATCCTCGAACAAAACGTAATAGTAGCCGGTGGCCCAATCGCCGGTTTGAGGGCCGCGCACGATGTGGGCGCCTATGTCGCGCAAGAACGCGGCTGTCAGATCGACGTCTTTGCGCTCCCTCGCTCGAAAACATAGGTGATGAAGACCTACGCGGGCTTGCTGGAAATTTTCGGTCTCATAGGTGGGATCGCATGGTTGGATTCCCATCCCGGTCCTTCCGCCAACCCAGTACACAAATTTATCGCTTTCGTGCACTTTTTGGAGACCGAGGAATGGCAGGAGTTGCCCATAGAATTCAACGGCAGCCGGAAAACTTGTCACCGTTAAATTCACGTGAGCCATACCGTTGATCTGGATCATTTAAGGTCCGCCTTGGGTTTTCTGACGGGTATAGAAACACGATGCCTGCTCATTTATGACGTGCGAGAGGCCGGGTCTTGAACGATCTTGCAGTTCGAGACCCGGATTTCGGAATTGCAGCGGGCGTTCAACGTCGCAGTCGGTGCGCCAGTGCAGCGAGCGCCGAGCCCCGATCAAACCAGCTTGGATCGTCGCGGGGGTATGGCGCCGCCAGTGCACCCTTTTCGTTATGATCTCAGCCCTACGAAGCGGATTGCGGCTAAACCGCGTCGGCACATAGGACAAGGGGCCGATGTTACGTCATGAGTTGTAACGCGGACCACGCGTGCCAACGCGCAGTGTGTTCATATGCATTGTGCAATATTGTCCAGGTGTGATGCCGAAGACCTTTTTGAAAGTACGCGCCATATGAGATTGGTCGGAGAACCCGCTTAGGGCGGCGGCTTCCGCAGCTTGCTTTCCCTCTCTAAGCAATTTGGCGGCCTCGTTTGCACGGGCCTGCGTCCGCCAGGCGCAGGGCGAAAGGCCGAAAGCCTTCGCAAACTGCCTGATGAATGAAAAGACTGAGAATCCTACCTCCTCGGCGATCTCAGTCATCTGAATGTTCTCCGAGACGAATTCAGTGATAATGTCTTTCGCTCTCACTACACGGTGGTCCAAGTCACTTTCTCGATCATCCTTCGGTCCGAAGGTATCAATGTTCCTATAAAGATCCTTAACGAACCCCTGAAGATCGCCGCATGAAGTGTTCATCAACTCGGTACAGCAATGCAGATCCAAAAACGTCGACACGATGCGCGAGGCCGGCTGAACTGGTCTTGTAAAATGTAATTTGGAGAGCTCACCACCTAGGACGTTGCGCATCTGCGAAGTGGGCAGATGGAGAGTCCGCATCGTCCAGCCGTCGGAACCGACCAGATGTGCCGAGTGGATTTGGTTGGCGCCCACCACGACCATCTGCCCCTGGTGAGCGCGATATTTCCGATGATCGACACCGATATCCACGACGCCGTCCGTGACAATCAAAATTGTCGCCGCGTCGTGTGAATGGGGGATGAAATCGCGATCGTACTGGGCATGAAACATCACAGCGTCCGGCACGTTCGGAGCGCGCCAACAGGTTCTAACGGGATATCGCGAATTGCCCAACGCCATTTCCCCGTGCGGACAGGCGGCCAAATTACGTTTCTCTCCCACCTTCAGCATAGCATCTTCCCCGTTGGCCCTCTTGTACGGAATTGCAGGTGGGACGACCTCATCGCGGCAACGTCCCGACCGAGGGCCGCAAGGCGAAGCGCCTTTTACCGAGGCAAAGACAGCAAATAGATACCTCCCGGGCTGAAGAGACGGCGTGAGCCGATCCTTTTCCCTTGCCACGCCTGGAATTCGCCGACGAAAGAGACCTCTTAGCCAGTCAACCTGTCGGTCGAAGGCGCCAGTTCTCCGTTTGTCTCGGCAAGTGGCCGGAAATTGAAATCTCGGCCAGGACCTAACTTCGCCAGATTGGACAGTTGATCGCCGCTAACGGGTCGTCATATTGGCACCCAATCGGACTTGCTTTTCTGCGGAGCCGGCGGGCGGGGGAATCAATACCCCACGCTCGACAGCCGGTCTTTTAGAGATCCTCTCGATCCAGGCTTGCAGATGATCCAAACCATCGACGGGAATCCGAGCCCACCTGTGCGTTCTGACCCAGCAAAAATTCGCGATATCAGCGATGCTGTATTCTCCGGCCAGATAGGGCCTGTCCTCAAGACGCAAGTTCAGTACTTCGTAGAGCCGCCGCGTCTCGTTCTTGTACCGGGTCCGCGCCAGCGGAACATCCTCACCGATGTAGCGCTCGAAGGCCGTCGCTTGGCCCTGCATCGGACCGATTCCGCCTACTTGAAACATCAGCCACTGAATGACTTCGTATTTTCCGTCCACATCGGAAGGCATCAGCCTCCCGGTTTTCTCGGCGAGATACAACAGGATCGCGCCTGACTCGAAAATTACACGCGATCGGCCGCCTTCACGATCAACGATAACAGGTATCCGACCGTTCGGGTTGAGGGCCAAAAAGTCCTCGTGACGCTGTTCGCCAGCGGAAAGATCGACCGGATGCACGCAATATTCGAGCCCAAGCTCTTCCAAAACGACGGTGGCCTTCCAGCCATTCGGCGTAGGAGCTGTATAAAGATCTATCATTTTCAAATCCCAGACTTTTAACGACACGGAACACGTGGATCGTCGAGTGGCGCTCGTTGCCTGACCGTCTGTGGGAGCATCACCATCCGTAGGGGCATCACCACATTTGCTGCGCTCAATTTCCCAGCAGCGCGCACGTGCCCTGCTTGGGTCTCTTGTAGATGCCTCGGAGGACAGCTCGCTGCAGACCAACTTCGCTCTCGGCGTTCCGATCAGTCAGCCAAGCCGGTTAACGTGGCCTCGATATCCCCATCGGCAAGCTCGAAATCCGCAGCATCTCGCTGTCCTCGAAAAGTGAAGGATCGTGGAGATAGTTGAGGAACATGTTGGTTGCGTCGTCGCCCCAAAAAAGGTTTCCGTCAGCGACGAAGCTTGGAACGCCGAATACACCAGCGGCAATCGCTTCGTCGGTATTGGCTTTCAGTTGTTCCTTGATGCGCGACTCCGATATCCGTTTGTATGCGTCGGGAATGCCAAACGATGCTCCCAGTCCGGTTATCGACGCTTCATCCTCCAGGTTTCGCCCCTCACCGTAGATGAAGTTAAAAATTCCGCGAACGACATCGGGAGTCGAGCCGCCGAGTAGCGCCAGCCTAAGTGGAGGCAGAGGATTGAATGGGTGAACTGGAGGCATCGTGAATGGCATCCCGCGCTGGTTCGCCTGCCATCTGAAAAAACGATAGACAAACTGCCGCTTGGGCGGAATCTCCGCTGGCCCCATATGTCCCCAGTGATTAAGCAGAGCGGAAAACACGACCGGCTTGAGCGCGATCTCGAGATCCGGCGGCAGATCCTGAAACCTACCGAGCTGAAGGTAGGAGAACGGGGAAATGAAGTCGAAGTACCATGCCGCCTTGGTCATTGTCTGGCTCGTTTCTACCGCTCTTGAGAGTCGCCCGCTGCGAATTGAGACCTTGCTGTGTAAAGCCCAGTCAGCCGAAACGGTTCATTCGAGGCGAGACTGCGCTTGGAATGCCGAATCGCTTCGCTGATTTCTGTTCTACGCTCGATGGCCAGGGTACCGAGCTTGGACACCTTCGTATTGAATGAGATTGCACCCTATGACAAAGATTTCGAGGTTCCGCTTCCGCGACTACCTCAAAACAGTCGGCTTGCTTGGCCACTGGCGGATCACACTGCGGGATCAAACTCGCTGTTTCAGATCCGGCTGGAGGCAATCGCCGACCTGACGACGAGACTCCGGGCCTGAAGTTGTCATCGGACGAGAACTTGGCAAGTCGCGGCATCTCGGCGCAATGCATCTAGGAAACCTCGATCAAGCCGAGCTCCTCTATCATCGCCTTCCTCATCTCGCTCTTCCTTGCCTTGCCAGACGCAGTGATCGGGAAGGCATCGACGAAACGCATGTAGCGCGGAATCTTTTGATGGGAAATCTGCCCCTTGGCAAAACCGGCGGATCTCCTCCTCGATCGTCTCGCAACCGGGTTTTCTAACGATCCACGCGCAGAGCTCCTCACCGTACTTCTTGTCAGGAACTCCGAAGACTTGGACATCTGCGACGTCAGGATGACGAAACAAGTACTCCTCGAATCTCGCGCGGGAACAGGTTTTCTCCGCCCCGAATGACCATATCCTTGATTCTCCCAACGATCTGCAGATAACCCGCGTCGTCGAGTACCCCGAGGTCTCCGGTATGCATCCAACCGTCTTTGACGGCGTCCGCGGTCTTTTCGGGTTCATCCCAGTATCCCAGCATAACCGAGTAACCACGCACGCAGACCTGTCCATGTTCGTCGAGCTTTACGATGGCGCCGCTTTCATCGACGACTTTCACCTCGACGTGGGGATGAACGCGGCCGACCGTGGCGACGCGCCGTTCCAAGCTATCGTCTATGCAGGTCTGAAACGAGATCGGACTGGTCTCCGTCATGCCGTACGCAATCGTTATTTCGGCCAACCCCATGTAATTGATCAGGCGTTTCATCATCTCGATAGGACAAGGCGCACCCGCAACGATTCCGGTTCGAAGGCTAGATAGGTCACGCCGCTTGAATGTAGGGTGGTCCATTTCCGCGATGAACATCGTCGGAACACCATGCAACGCCGTGCAACGCTCCGCTTCGATCGCCCTCAGCACCTCACCCGCGTCAAACCCTTCGCTTGGTAATACCATCGACGCCGAATGGCTGACGCACGCCAACACGCCCATTACCATTCCGAACGTATGGAACAGTGGCACTGGTATGCAAAGTCTGTCTCGAGATGAAAAATTCATTCGCCGCGCGTTAAAGTACGCGTTGTTGACGATATTCCTATGCGACAGAGTCGCTCCTTTAGGAAGTCCGGTCGTTCCGCTCGTGAACTGAATGTTAATTGGATCGTCCGGGGAGAGGCTTTTGCTTGCGGCCCCTACTTGCTCGACCGACTTCGGGATCCTCAGCAGATCCTCGTAGTTCAGCATACCCGACACCCGTTCGCAGCCAAACTTGATGACGGAGCGCAAGTGCGGGAGACACTGCAGATCCAACTTGTCGCTGGTCTGCTGGTTCAATTCGGGCGCGAGCGTCCGCAAGATCTCTATATAATCGCTGGTCTTGAAGCGCGGCGCGATGATGAGAACTTTGGAACGCGTCTTATTGAGAGCGAATTCTAGTTCGGCTGCTCGAAACGCTGGATTGATGCAGACCAGAATTAGACCAACCCTTGCGGTGGCGAACTGCGTGACTATCCACTCATATCGGCTCGGGGAGCAAAGTGCGACGCGATCACCCTTTTTTAGCCCGAGAGCCAAAAGGCTTCCCGCGAGGTCGTCTACTGCGCGCGCCAAGTCGGCGTACGACCATCTGATGTTCTGGTGGGGAACGATTAGCGCGATGTCGTTGCCCTGTTCCTCGACCGCTCGTGCGAGAAGGCCGTCGACCGTCAATTCGAGCAACGGTATCTGCTCGTCTCCCTTGGTAAGGGCGCTGTTAGGTCGACCCATGTCTCGTCCCTCTTCGGTTATCTTTAAACTTGGGACCGAGTAACGCGACGCGGAGTTTGCGTCTAGAACGCGATTGCAAACCTTGGCAAAGAATTTAAATCCCTGGTCAGCGATCCGATCGTGGGACCACTGACGCGATTATCTGTCCGCGGTGGGACGGCACCTGAGTTTTTGTAATGATCGAGGACTATTCAACGTCGCATCGCGAACGTGCGGGATAACGGGAGCTTTCGTATCCAGTTCGGCCTTTTCGCCGCTCGGACCTGCAATTCCGTTCTAGAACGCTCTGGCAGACCTGTTACTGTCGCGGGCTAGAACCGGGTTGCAATCGTCGGCGACCCATCATTTGGTATGGTATTGCTACATTCCTGGCTGTTGTCGTGGACATTAATGGTGCCCATCGTCATTGCGGCGGCATATCCGATCAAGAAGTTGGTTGGTTCAATTACAAATTCTGTGCCAGCTCCTTGAGAGAGGGTTAAAGCGTCGTTTGTCTTTTCTTGGCTTTCGCAATTGGCTTCTCGAACTCCACACTCGGAACTAAATGCTGCCGCTCAGCGGCAGTTGCGCCGCTCGTAGACGACCCGGCCATCGATTTAATCGCGACCAAAGGATGGGTAAATGCCAGTCAAAGTCAGTTCGCTCGACCATGTCGTGATCAACGTCTCCGATGTGGCGCGCTCGGCCGAATGGTACCGAAAGATCCTCGGCATGGAAGTCAGGGTGTTCGACCCGGGCCAGGGCAAGACCCCCCGGACCTCGCTGATGTTCGGCAACCAGAAAATAAACGTGCGACCGGTCGATGGCGACAAGGTCGACTGGTTCACCGCCGACCATGAATCCGCGGGCAGCGACGATCTGTGCTTCCTCACCTCGAGTACGCCGGACGAGGTGGTCGCGCATCTCAAGGCCTGCGGCGTGGCGATCGAGGAAGCCGGACCACGACAGGGCGCCCGCGGCGTGCTGCGGTCGGTCTATTGCCGCGACCCCGACGGCAGCCTGATCGAGATTTCGTCGTATGAGGAGGGGCGTAGAGCCCTGCCCGTCATCGCGGGGAGCATAAGGCTCGCAATGACGAACGAGACGGCTGCGCCAGATTTTCGGATTTGCGCCCCGCGCCGCCCAATGGCAGAACTACGCCCAAGAAAGCGACAAGAGCCGTCGGCAAGGCTGCGCGGGAGGATAAATGTCGAATGCTAAGGCACCGGGTATCGTCGGACCGTTCGCCGGGATGGACGTGCCGTGGCTGCTGCGGATGCGCGCCGAGACGCGCCGCGATCATCCATTCCTGATCTGGGCGCCCTTCGATGCGCCGGCGCGGATTTGGGCTTACGGCGAATTTCACGAACGCGTCGGCGCACTGGCCGCGGGGCTCGCCGCGCGCGGCGTCAGGCCGGGCGAGTTCGTGCTGATCCATCTGGACAATTGCATCGAGGCCATGCTGGCGTGGTTCGCCTGCGTCGAACTCGGCGCCATTGCGGTGACCACCAACACCCGCTCGGCACCGGCGGAGATGGAATATTTTGCCGGCCATTGCGGCGCGGTCGCCGCCATAACGCAGCCTTGCTATGCCGAAATGGTCTCGGCGCATTGCAAGAACCTGCGCTGGCTGGCGGTGATCTCTCACGATGCCGGCGCGGCACCCGCGCAAGGCGCGCTCCCGCAGGCTTCCGACAGTTTCGAAGCACTGTTCGCCGACAGCGCCGACCGGCCGCGCCGCGCCACCGATCCGCTCGCACCATGCAGCGTGCAATATACCTCCGGCACCACGTCGCGCCCGAAGGCGGTGCTGTGGACCCACGCCAATGCACTGTGGGGCGCCAAGGTCAACGCCTCGCATGAGGATTTGCATCAAACCGACGTGCATCAGACCTATTTGCCGCTGTTTCACACCAACGCTCTCGCCTATTCCATGCTGGCGAGCCTGTGGGTGGGCGCAACTTGCGTGATCCAGCCGCGGTTTTCCGCCAGCCGGTTCTGGGACGTCGCGCTGCAGCACGGCTGCACCTGGACCTCGACGATTCCATTTTGCATGAAGGCGCTGCTCGAGCACGAAATCCCGAAGCGGCACAAATTCCGGCTGTGGGGCACGGCGGTGTGCGAACCGCCGGCTTTCGCCGCCTTCGGCATCAAGATCATCGGCTGGTGGGGGATGACCGAGACCATCACCCACGGCATCGCCGGCGAGGTCGATCAGCCCAATACGCCGATGTCGATCGGCCGCGCGGCGGCCGAGTATTCCATCCGGGTGACCGAAGATGACGGCGCGCCGACCGCGGTCGGCGGAACTGGCAATCTCCTGATCAAGGGCATTCCCGGGCTGTCGCTGTTCAGGGAGTATCTGCACAACGAGAAAGCCACCCGGGAGAGTTTCGACGAGCATGGCTATTTCATCACCGGCGATCGCGTGACGCTGCTGGACAACGGCTTCATAAGATTCGGCGACCGCGCCAAGGACATGCTGAAGGTCGGCGGCGAGAACGTCGCGGCCTCCGAGATCGAACAGGTGATCGCGGTGGTGCCCGGGGTGCGCGAGGCGGCCGTGGTTGCGAAGAAGCACCCGATGCTCGACGAGTGGCCGGTGGTCTTCATCATCCCGGCCGCCGGCGTCGACCGCGCGCCGAAGGATCTGCACGACGCCGTCATGACCGCCTGCCGCAATTCGCTGGCGGATTTCAAGGTGCCGCGCGAAATCCGCTTCGTCGACGAGATGCCGCGCTCGACGCTGGAGAAGGTGGCGAAAGCGGAATTGCGGAAGATGCTGGGGTAATCGACGACGGGTTCATATCGCCGGCGCAGGCGCGATGACGCGCCAGCCGATCAATAAGATCCGAGCGCCACCGGGCGGAAAGCCTGCAGCAGATGCTGGTCGAGCTTGCCGCCCATATCCTCCATCAGCGCATACGCCCTGGCGTGCGTAAACGGCAGCCGGTAGGCGCGCTTCTCAACCAGCGCCGAGTGGATATCGACGATCGTTATCACGCGCACAATGTCGCTGATCTGGGCGCCGCGCAGGTCATTGGGATATCCCGTTCCGTCAAGCATTTCGTGATGGTGCAGGACCACGTCCAGCATCTCAGGCGGAAAGCCACCCTGGGCCGCAAGCGCGTCGTAGCCCAGACGGGGATGCATACGCACCACCCGCATTTCCTCGTCGGTGAGCTTGTCGGGCTTGTCCAGGATCGCGACCGGGACGAACGCCTTGCCGACATCGTGCAGGATGGCAGCGCGGGCCAGACGCCGCTGGTCGTCCTCGCGCATACCGAGATGCTGCCCGAACGCAATCGCGAAACCGGTGACAAACAGGCAGTGGCGATAACTCTCGGTGTGGTGGCGGCCGACCATCGCCAGCCATTCGCGCAACGAGGTTTGCTTGATGGCCTTGAGAATCTTGTATTCGGCTTCGAGGATGTCGTTGAAATGCAACGGCGTCCCCTCCGGAAGCTTCTCGAATATCTTGACCATCACCGCCTGTGCGGCCGCGACGCCCCGGTTCAAGGCCTTGCCGCTGTCGGTCGCGTCGAAGCCGCTGCTGTCAGGGAACGCGGCACGGATGCGCTGCAGAATGGCATCGGCATCGAACGGCCGCGATATCGTATCGGTCGCACCCAGGGCCCAGGCCTGCATCGACCCATGATGAAGGGCGTCGGCGAGAACGAACAGCCGCGGCACCGAGCGGTAGGCTTCGGCGCGCAATTTGCTGCGAACCAGCTGCAC
Source organism: uncultured Alphaproteobacteria bacterium (assembly GCA_963801875.1). Taxonomy (GTDB): domain Bacteria; phylum Pseudomonadota; class Alphaproteobacteria; order Rhizobiales; family Xanthobacteraceae; genus Bradyrhizobium. Next base: position 206,833 of record CAWDGT010000004.1, read on the forward strand.
GCTCTCTGGCGACCTCAGATTGATATCGACCACAATCCCGGAGAAATGACCGGGCGGAGCGTCGGGAATATCCGACGTCGGGATGGTGTCGACCTCGCCAACGGATTGCAGGATGCCGGCCAGCTCGCTGCTCTGATCGCTGCGGTCCGATGCCAGCAGCAGGCGGCGTCTGGATGATGCTTGGTGGGCTGGGGATGTCATGGATCCTCGTTGACTGGCTGGCGCGGCCGACAGCCCAGTCTGCCCGACAAGGCATTCCTTTGGGATTAAGGGGCATTGTTAACGCCGGGGTATCGTGGAGCGCGCAAATTGAATCAATGTTGGCGCGCCGGGCTGAGCCTCGCTCGGTCGTTACGAGCCGACGGGTCCGCGCGAACCTGCGGCCTCGGTGATGCCGGCCGGTTCTGCGAGCCCGTCCGCCTTCTTCGGCAAAAAAATATCCCCTCTCCGCTGCGGAGAGGGGATAAAATCACTGGCAGATCAGATTACGCCTTCAACTGGTCACCGATCGGCAGGCGGCGGATACGCTTGCCGGTCGCGGCGAAGATCGCATTCATCAACGCCGGCGCGAACGGAGCAAGCCCCGGTTCGCCAACTCCCGTCGGATGCGCGTCGAGCCCGTGCTTGATGATATGGACACGGGTATCGAGCGGCGCATCGGTGGCGCGGGCCAGCCTGAAGTCGTCGAGGGTGGTTTGCTGAACCCTGCCATTCTTGAAGGTGAGTTCGCCATAGAGGGCAAGGCTTGTCCCCATCACGGCGGCGCCTTCGCACTGAGCGCGAATGCGTTCGGGATTGACCGCAAAGCCGCAATCGATCGCAGTGTCGACGCGCGGTATGGTGATCTTTCCCTTGCTATCCACGGCCACTTCGACCACCGACGCAACATAGCTTACAAACGATCGGTGGCCGGCGATGCCTAGCCCATGGCCGGGCGGCAGCTTGCGCCCCCAATCAGCCTCCTTCGCCGCAACCTCGATCACATTACGCAGACGCGCGGTGTTGATCGGGAATTCGCTCACCGGCTCGCCATAGTTCCAGAACTTGTCGGTTGTCTGGCTTGCGACATCGATGATGCGGTCTGGACCGATCAACTCGAGCAGGTAGTCCTTGGGGTCCTTGCCCGCCGCATGCGCGAGTTCCGCGACGAAGGATTGAATCGCGAAGGCGTGCTGGACGTTGTAGACCGACCGGAACCAGCCAATACGCGTATGCGCCTCGGCTTTGCCCAACTCGATCCGCAGGTTCGGGACATTGAACGGCGTGTCGCTGGCGCCAAAGCCGAGAGGGAACAGATCCATGCGATCAACGCCGACGGCGAAGGTCGTCATGAAGCTTTCAGAGTGCGCCCGGTGTCGCCACGCAACAACCTTGCTGTTGGCGTCGAGCCCGGCGTCGAGACGCTCGTAGCCGGAGGCGTGATAGTAGTCATGGTGAAGGTCGTCGTCGCGGGTCCACACCACCTTGACCGGCGCGCCCATCGCCTTTGACAATACCGCGGCTTCGACGACGAAGTCGCACTTGGACTTGCGGCCGAAGCCGCCGCCGACGAGCGTGACGTTGACCTTGACGTCCTCGTTCTTCAGCCCGAGGCGCTTGACGACATAATCATGCGCCGCCTGGGGCGACTGGGTGGGCGCCCAGACCTCGCACTTGCCGTCGGCGTAGCTCGCCGTGGCGGCCGGCGGCTCCATCGTGGCATGGGCAAGATGCGGCACGTAATATTCGGCGGTGATCACCTTGGCCGCCGATTTGAGCCCGGACTCGACGTCGCCGACGTTCCGGTAGGTCTTGCCCGGTTCTTTCGACGCCTCCGCCAGCGTCGCGTAGTGCGAAGCGGAATCGAAAGTGCCGTTCGGCCCATCGTTCCAGTCGATCTTGAGCGCCTCCCGGCCCTTGATCGCAGCCCAGGTGTTGTCGGCGATCACGGCGATCCCGCCCACCGGATGGTAAAGCGGCGGTCCCGCCGGCGGCGGGTCGATCTCGACCACCTTGAGAACGCCCGGAACTTTCAGAGTCGCACTGGCGTCATATTTTGCGACCTTTCCACCGACGACCGGCGGGCGGGCGACGACCGCGTACTTCATTCCGGGTAACATCACGTCCTGGCCATAGCGCGCCTTCCCGACCGTGATGTCGTGAAGGTCCGTAATCTTGACGTCGCCCTTGCCGATATAACGAAAGTCCTTGGGATCCTTCAGCTTGACCTGCTCGATCGCAGGGGTCGGCAGAGCCGAAGCCGCGGCGGCGAGCTCGCCGTAGCCAAGCTTCTTGCCCGAGTCCTTGTGCACGACCTGATTGTTCTTGGCCTCGACCTTGTCGAGCGGCACCTTCCATTGCGCCGCCGCAGCCATTTCGAGCATCAGGCGCATGGTCGCGCCGCAGGCGCGCATGGGCTGAATGAAGTGCCTCGTGCTGCGCGATCCGTCGGTATCCTGGTTGCCGTATTTGATCTCGTCGCCAGGCGCCTGGACGATCCGGACCTTGTTCCAGTCGGCCTCCAGTTCGTCGGCCAACACCATCGGCAGACTGGTTCGAATGCCAGTGCCCATTTCCGAGCGGTGAGTGACGATGCTGACGATCCCGCTGCTATCGATCGCGATGAAGACGTGCGGATCGGAAACGACGCCGCCGTGCATGGCAGCCGCGCCGGTTTCATAGGCCCGCGCCGTACCCTGCATCAGGCGGGTGGCGAATACAAAACTGCCGCTCGCGACGACACCCTTGAGTAGTCCACGGCGGCTCACATTCTCGAAGGCACCTTGGGTTTTTGCTATGTAGGTCATTGTCAGACTCCATTCGCTGTAAGTCTAACGGCGGCGATGATGCGGTGATAGCAGCCACACCGGCAGATGTTGCCGTCCATCGCCTCGCGGATCTGTTCGTCGGATGGTTTCTTGTTGCTGGCCAAGAGCGCCGCCGCCGACATGATCTGGCCGGCCTGGCAATAGCCGCATTGCGGCACGCTGAGTTCCCGCCATGCCTTCTGGACCGGGTGGTTGCCATCGCGGTCAAGGCCTTCGATCGTGACGACGGCGACGCCATTGAGCGCCGACATCGCGACCGAACAGGAACGGATCGGGTTGCCATCGACGTGCACGGTGCATGCGCCGCAGGCGCCCGTGCCGCATCCATACTTGGTTCCGGTCAACTGCAGTTCGTCACGCAGGTACCAGAGAAGCGGCATCGATGGATCGCCATCGAATGCTCGCGCGTCATTATTTACTTTGAATTTAACCATGGCATCCCCTCCTGACAGTGGTTGATTTTCAGCAACCTTATGAAGCAGCCAGCCTAAGCAAGGAACCTGGATCGATGTGCCGTTGCACTCAATCGGTCTGGAATAAGACGCTCGGTGCTCACCAGACAATCGCACCTCATTAAGTCGGCAAATGACTCAACGCGCGGCGAATTCTTCCGTCTGAATTTCAGAACCAGCCGTTTCAGGACTAGTTATTTCAGGACCAGCTGTTGTCGCCGGCGGCACGTTCTGATTTAGCGTCGTGCCTCCTGCACGCGATCAGTTCAACGAACCGCTGCGTTTCTGTCAATAGATTTCGAGCCGACACCCGCCCACCGGAGCCGACTGAGAGCATTGCACAACACAGCTTCGCAGTGCAGCGATTCCGTCCTGACGTGGGCAGCCTCCTGCGCCGCTCCCGGAAATCGTCCCCGGCCCGCGACGCTACCTAGTTGCACTCAGGCTTTCCCTTGATCGCCTTGAGAAAGGCGATCACGTCCTTGCGCTTCTGCACATCGCTCAATTGAAACAACATGGTGTGGTTCACTTCCCTGGCGTTGACCTTGTCGAGGAAGGCCTTGGGATCGCCCATATAGTTGAACAGGGTGTCGTCGTTCCAGGCGAGATTCCTGTCGTGAGCGCCGATCATGCCCTCGGAATATTTGGCGAAATCGGATCTGGCGCCCGCCGTCGATCCGTATATTTCGTGCAGGTTCGGTCCGGTCAGCCGCGACGGCTTGTCGGCCTCGAAAACGTGGCAGGCCCTGCACTGGCTGGACGCCGATTTGCCGGTCTGTGCATCGGCGGGAAGCGTGCAGCTCGCCCACGCCTTCCCCGCGGCAACCATGCTGAGCAAGGCGAGGGCAAAGAGAAGCGGTCGTTTCATTTATGTATCTCCCGGGTTGCCCGCGTGCGATGCCGCGGCTGGGTTGGCAGATATTTTGAGGTGGCGCAGTCTCCGGTGGGCCAGGCAATTCCCCTCGGGCGTTGGATCGCGCTAGAATAACGTGCGACAAGACACTTTCGGGAAGGCGCCGGGAAATCGCAATGCCAAAAATCGATCGGGACGGGGTCAAAATCCATTACGAGGTCCATGGCAGCGGCCCGGTGCTGTTGCTGACCCACGGCTACTCGTCGACATCGGCCATGTGGCAGGGCCAGATCGTGGCGCTGTCGAAACATCACACCCTTGTGTTGTGGGACATGCGCGGCCATGGCCGGTCCGACTACCCCGACGATCCCGCAGCCTATAGCGAGGCGCTGACGGTCGCGGACATGGCCGCGCTGCTCGATGCGGCCGGCGCTGAGCGCGCCATCGTCGGCGGGCTTTCGCTTGGGGGTTACATGTCGCTCGCATTCCATCGCGCCCATCCCGAACGCGTGCGCGCGCTCCTGATCATCGACACCGGGCCGGGCTTCAAGAAGGACGACGCCCGCGACGCCTGGAACAAGCGCGCGCATGACACCGGCGGCCGCTTCGAGCGCGAGGGCCTTGAGGTGTTGAAATCGGCCAGCCGCGAACGCTCTGATGTGAGCCATCGCGACGCCTCCGGCCTGGCGCGCGCCGCGCGCGGCATGCTGACCCAGCGCGATGCCCGCGTGATCGAATCCCTGCCCGACATCAAGGTGCCGTCGCTGGTGGTGGTCGGCGCCGACGATGCGCCATTTCTTGCCGCCTCGGATTACATGGCGGCGAAAATTCCCGGCGCGAGAAAGGTCGTGATCCCGGCGGCCGGGCACGCCGTCAACATCGACCAGCCGCAGGCCTTTATCGACGCCGTGCTGCCGTTCCTCGATAACCTCCCGCCCAGCGCGCCCAGGGAAAAGGTGGTCCGGTCATGAGGAGGCCTGCATATGCCGCGTTTCTGCTGATCGCCGCTTTCGGGTCCGCGCCTGCCTGCGCGCAGCAACCGGCGCCCCCGTTTGTTCCGCGTCAACCCTTCACCGCGAGCTTGTCGAACCATGCGCCGCTGGCGTTCGGGATGGAAGTGGCCGATGTCTCGCGCGCGCTCGGCGAGCCGCTCAGTTACATCAGCGGCCGGCCGGGCGACGAAATCTATCTGGCAATTCGCAATGTCGGCGGCAGCGGATTGTTCAATCACCACGACCGGCTCTATCTGCAATTCCGCAAGGGCAGGCTGGCCGGCTGGAAGGGCGACTGGGGTCACAACTGGATGTGGCAGTAGAAGCCTGATCGCGCGGCATGGCTTCTTCGCCAACCATCCGAAGAAGCGATTTCTGGACGCCATTCCGGGACACGCGGCAGCGTGGACCCAAAATCCAGTTGTTGTCGGAAGGAGATCCGGGTTCGTCGCTCCGCGACGCCCTCAGCGGCAGGCGCTGCGCGCTTGCGCGGGGAATGACGAAGTGCTTGGTCAGAACCAGCGTTCGCCGACGAGAACGGTATCGCCGGGACCGAGCGCGGTGCCGAGCGGCACCACCGCGCGCATCGAACCGGAATTGTCGGTGTGGCTCAGCGTGACGCGGTCGCGCCGGGCGCGCGGCGAGAAGCCGCCGGCAATCGCCACCGCGCTCTCGACGCTCATGTTGGGGACGTATGGATATTGGCCGGGGGCGGCGACTTCGCCCAGGATGAAGAACGGCCGGTAGGAATTCGATCTCCACCGCCACCGAGGGATCGCGGATGTAGCCGTTGCGCAGTTTGGCGGTAATTGCCGCAGCAAGGCCCGCCGGCGTCTGTCCGCGCGCGGCGACCGCGCCGATCAGCGGCATGGTGATGGCGCCGCCGGCATCGATCGCATAGGTGTTGGTGAGACCCTCCTGGCCGTAGACCACGACCCGCAGTCGGTCGCCGGCATCGAGCTTGTAGGCGGCGCTCTCAGAGGCCGCCGGCATCGGCGCGGCCGCATAGGCAGGAGCTGCAGCGTAAGCGCGGCGCGGCGTCGCGGCCAACGCATTGCGCAGCGTGGCCCCGCCGGAATCCGCGACTCCGGATGGCGCCGGTGCAGGACGATAGGCCTGATCGTAAGCCATGGAATCAAGATCGCTTTGCGGCTGCACCCCCACGACCGGACCGGTCGCGTGCATGCAGCCCGACAGAGCGAACGCAGCCATGGCGGCAATGATCGGCAATCGAAACGCGCGCGCAATCCGCACCTGTGCCCATCCCTCGTAGCGAGACAGCACAAGTCTTGTACCGGTTATGGTTAATAAAACGTTTTTTTGAGCGCGCTATGGAAGGCCGCAAAGCCGGCCTTCCCTATCATGCCAGGCGCTCAGGATAGGGGCCGATCAGGCGCTGACGCCGGCGCCGACCGGACACGACACCCCAGTGCCGCCAAGTCCACAATAGCCGGCCGGATTCTTGGCCAGATATTGCTGATGATAGTCCTCGGCAAAATAGAATTCGCCTGACGGCGCCACCTCGGTGGTGATGGCGCCGAGGCCCTTGGCCGCCAGCGCCTTCTGGTAGGCCGCCTTCGACGCATCCGCGGCTTTGCGTTGCGCATCACTGCAGGTGTAGATCGCCGATCGATACTGGGTGCCGACGTCATTGCCCTGACGCATGCCCTGGGTCGGGTTATGACTTTCCCAGAACGTCTTCAGCAGCTGCTCGTAGGCGATCTTCCCGGGATCGAACACCACCAGCACCGCTTCGGTATGGCCGGTGCGGCCCGAACAAACCTCCTCATAAGTCGGGTTTTTGGTATGACCGCCGGCGTAGCCCACGGCGGTGATATAGATGCCATCGCCGAGTTCCCAGAACTTGCGCTCCGCGCCCCAGAAGCAGCCGAGCCCGAACACCGCCTGCTCCAGGCCTTGCGGATAGGGCGGCTGCAGCTGATGGCCGTTCACGAAATGGCTCCTGGCGGTGGGGATCGGTTGGGCACGGCCGGGCAGCGCCTCGGCTGCGCTCGGCAGTGCAGTGGTTTTGCGCATGAACAACATGGGTTACCTCCCGGCGGATGGGCTCGAACTCAGGGGCAGCAAAGCGTCGACGTTAACATAGGTCTTTTACGCGGCTTGCGGCAGCCCCGTTACCGAAACGGCTCAACACAAACCCGGCAACGCCGCCAGGGCGGTCAGCTTCGCGAATAGCCGATCAGCGGCTTGCGAGGCCGGAACACCAGCATCAGCAGAATACCCGCCACGCCCATGACGGCAAAAACCGGCTGATCCAGGATCACCTTGACGATGCTGTTCCAGAGCCAGGGCGCATTGCTCTCCACCCAGGCCCGGAACGCCTGCTGGCTGGATTGGTGGATATCGTTCCAGAATTGACCGAACCGGGTGAAGCGCAAGGTCTGATCGGCGACCCAGCGCGCGCCGTCATAGACCATGAAGATAAATCCGCCCGCCAGCAGCAATAGCCCCACAAGTCGAAAGAAACCGCGGATCATGCGTCACCTTACATCTCTCGCGCCCGGAAACGTCGTCAGCCATTACCGGGGTGGCAGGGGAAATTCAACCTCATCAGCACCTTATCAGCTTTTCCGGCCGGCCTTCGAATTTCCGGGGGAACCCGGAAGGCGTTGACGCTGTAGGGTGTGCCCTCTATAAGGGCGCCAATGGCGGCGGGCGCAATCCCGCCGCCGCAGTTCTTTGAGCGGCGCCGTCATCTGAGCATTTTGCTTGCAGAGAATGGCCTTGTCAGGGACATCCGGAAACACGAGAGCCTCGATCACGCGTTTGGACGGCCGGCGCGCTTAAGCCCGACCACTTAGCGATCGGTCACCGCCGAAGGATATTTGAGAAAATGGCCAATACCACTTCCGCCAAGAAGGCGACGCGCAAGATTGCCCGCCGCACCATTATCAACAAATCGCGGCGCACCCAGATGCGCGGCGCGGTCCGCATCGTCGAAGAGGCGATCAAGAGCGGCGACCGCGATGCAGCACTGAAGGCGATGGCGCGCGCCGAGCCGGAACTGATGCAGGCAGCGCAGCGCAATATCATTCACAGGAATAATGCGAGCCGGAAAGTTTCGCGGCTCGCGCACCAAATCGCCAAGCTGGCCAAATGAACTGAACGAAAAAGTAATTCGTCAAAAAGCCCGGCAGTGCCGGGCTTTTTTCTTTTGACAACGCGCCCTGCACCATCTGCAGCGGCAGGCGAAACCTTTGCGCGCCATTATTTTACTGGCCTATGTACGAAGGCGGACTTACGAAGTTCACGATGGTCGCGACGAAAACGATGCCGCCGGTTTAATTGCCCAAGCCTCGGAAATAGCAACACCCGTCGCGCGAGCGCATCGAAAAGCGCGGCAGGGTTACCCTGTTCCGACGAGCAAAAAAAAACGCGCGTGCATAGTCACTTATCGGCATAGTGGCGAAGTGTTGTTCGAAAATTCGCTTTCGCCTTACTTCAACTTTAACAATTTATGAATTTAATTTGGGCGGCTGTCAGAAATGTCACACTGGTTTGGCGTTTTGAATCTCTGCGCAGATTCAAGCTCTTGCCACGGTCCGCAAAACCCGCTGCCTGATTTCGCGAACGCGAAGACGATTACCCCGGCTCTCACGTCGAATCATTTCCGTTGCGGGAAATAAGGCATGCTGTATCTGTTATAGCGTTCGCGACGCCCACGGTTCTTGAGACCAGCGCGGTTTAGGAAACGGGGCGGACGTGCAAATCGGCGGCGGTGTGCGCGTTGGCGACGCTTTCCAAGCGATTGTCGGGTTCAACCTCATAGTAATGTGAGGAGTGTGGTTCTGTGTCGAAATTTCTCAAGCGGGACATTCGTGTCTCGTTCGCTTCGAACAAGAGAGATACGCACTGATCAGCCGAAAAACGTGCCGAAGGCGAAGCAAAGTGGGCAGGTTGAAACGACGGCGTCGACTGAACGATTTGGATGTTCGGACGTGGTCGACTGAATTTGAAGCAGACGCGAGATGACAACTTGCCGTGGGAAATCGCGGCGAGAGGGGGAGGCTGCATGCTTTACGGAATCAGCGTGGTATTCGATCAAGTGCCCTTTTCAAACGATGCCTTATTGGAAGCCTTAGACGTCGCCTGTACACCGCCCCCCGCGCAAACTCCTGACGGGCCGCCGAGTACGCCCTGACCTCGCGAACGCTTCTCTTCCAGCCGATGATCTGACCGCGGCGTTTTCGCTGAACGGCGGGTCTATGGCTGCAGACGAAGCCTCGCTTGAGGTCGCGCCGTGGCAGGAACCCTGCATGGCGATTTCGCAGACAACATTTCTCTTTCGGAAAAGTTTTCAGGCAATGACAAATACGGAACAGGATCGCTGGTCACGCGTGAAGGGTCGGTTGCGCTCGAGTGTGGGAGAGGATGTCTATACCAGCTGGTTTGCGCGGATGGACCTCGAAAGCGTGCAGCAGGAAAGCGTCCACCTTTCGGTTCCGACGCGGTTTCTCAAGAGCTGGATTCAGGCGCATTATGCCGAACGCGTTCTTACCTGCTGGCAGGCCGAGATGCCGGAAGTACACCGTATCGATCTCACCGTGCGCACCGCGATGCGGTGCGCGGCGCCCGCCAAGGAGGCAGCCGCCCCGCTCGACCCGCGCCGCGCCGAACGGTCCGACGGCCGTCCTGCGCCCGAGCTGCGCGCCACCGCGATCGCGCCGGTATCCGCCAGCCATGACGCGCTCGGCGGCTCGCCGCTCGATCCACGCCTGACCTTCGGAAGTTTCGTCATCGGCCGGTCAAATACGCTGGCGCATGCCGCGGCGCGTCAGGTCGCGGAGGGGCGACGCGGCGACAGCGTGATGTTCAATCCGCTGTACATCCATGCCGGCGTCGGACTTGGCAAAACCCATCTGCTGCAGGCGGTGACCTGGGCCGGCAACTCCGGCAGCGAACGCAAGGTGCTCTACCTGACCGCCGAGAAATTCATGTACGGCTTCGTCGCGGCGCTGAAAACCCAGACCGCGCTGGCGTTCAAGGAAGCGTTGCGCGGCATCGACGTGCTTGTGATCGACGACCTGCAGTTCCTGCAGGGCAAATCGACCCAGGCTGAATTCTGTCACACCCTGAATGCGCTGATCGATGCCGGCCGCCAGGTGGTGATCGCAGCCGATCGTCCGCCTTCCGACCTGGAGAGCCTCGACGACCGCGTGCGCTCGCGCCTCGCCGGCGGCCTGGTGGTCGAAATGGGATCTCTCGGCGAAGAATTGCGGCTCGGTATCCTGAAGTCGCGGGTCGCCTCCGCGCGCGCGCATCACGCGAGCTTCGACGTGCCGGCGCCGGTTCTGGATTATCTCGCGCGTACCATCACCCATAATGGCCGCGACCTCGAGGGCGCCATCAATCGCCTGCTGGCGCACAGCAAGCTCAACGCCCAGCCGGTGACGCTGGAAATGGCCGAGCGCGAGGTGCGCGACCTGATCCGTCCGCAGGAACCCAAGCGCATCAAGATCGAGGACATCCAACGGGTGGTGGCGCGGCAATACAATGTCAGCCGCTCCGACCTGTTGTCGTCGCGGCGCACCGCCAATGTGGTCCGCCCGCGCCAGGTCGCGATGTATCTGGCGAAGACGCTGACACTGCGCTCGCTGCCCGAAATCGGCCGCCGGTTCGGGGGCCGCGACCACACCACGGTCCTGCACGCCGTGCGCAAGATCGAGGCCCTGGTCACCAAGGATGCCTCGCTCTCCGAAGAGGTCGAATCGCTAAAGCGCCAATTGCAGGAGTGAGCGCCGCGTTTGCTCCCCGCCCGGTCGCGGGGTCGACGCGAACAGAGCTCGCACTCAAGCGGGCCGGGGATGTGGCTATTGACCCGTCCAGCACGGGTAGCTCACCCCTCCCCTCGCAAGGGGGAGGGAAAGCGGGCTGCGCCACCATCGCTCCATTTGCTTCCCGCAAAACGTGGGGAACGCCATCACGCATCCCTTGCGCTTGAGGGCCATCCGCGCCACCTTGCGGTCCCCCCGCGGGTTTGGTCAAATCCAGATCGGATCAGACTTTTCGGGTCTCAAATGCCGCGGCGCGCCTTTAGGGCCGCCCGGCTTTTCCATCTTAGGATCAGGCGGGTATTGCAATGAAGGTCACCGTCGAACGCGCGCAACTGCTGAAGTCGCTGGGCCACGTCCATCGCGTGGTCGAGCGCCGCAACACCATTCCGATCCTCGGCAACGTGCTGGTCCGCGCCGAAAACGCCCGGCTGTCGCTGAAGGCCACCGACCTTGACCTCGAGGTAACGGAAACGCTTGCCGCGGAAACCGCAACCGGCGGTTCGACCACCGTGCCGGCGCATATGTTTTACGACATCGTGCGCAAACTGCCCGACGGCGCGCAGATCGTGCTGGAAGGCGACGGCGACCGCTCGGTGCTGGCGATCCGCGCCGGCCGCTCGCGCTTCACGCTGCAGACGCTGCCGGAAAACGATTTTCCCGATCTGGCCGCCGGCGACATGACGCATTCGTTTGCACTCGCCGCCCCCGACATGAAACGGCTGATCGACCGCACCCAGTTCGCGATCTCGACCGAGGAAACCCGCTACTATCTCAACGGCATCTATCTGCACACGGCCGGCAGCGCCAAGGCCGCCACCTTGCGCGCGGTCGCGACCGACGGCCATCGGCTGGCCCAGATCGATCTGCCTTTGCCGAAGGGCGCAGCCGGCATGCCCGGCGTGATCGTGCCGCGTAAAACCGTCGGCGAGGTGCAGCGCCTGATCGAGGACAACGAGGCCGAGGTCAGAATCGAACTATCGCAAGGCAAGATCCGCTTTACCATCGGCAATGTGGTACTGACCTCGAAACTGATCGACGGCACGTTTCCCGACTACGGCCGCGTCATCCCGCAAAACAACGACAAGGAGCTCATCGTCGACAAGAAGGATTTCGAGGCCGCGGTCGACCGCGTCTCGACGATCTCGAGCGAGCGCGGTCGCGCGGTGAAACTGGCGTTGTCGCCGGGCAAGCTGGTGCTGTCGGTGACCAACCCGGATTCCGGCAGCGCCACCGAAGAGCTCGAGGTCGAATATGCCTCCGACCCGCTCGATATCGGATTCAACTCGCGCTACCTGCTCGATATCGCGGCGCAGATCGAGGGCGAGGTCGCCGTGCTGCGACTGGCCGATCCCGGCTCGCCGACGCTGGTGCAGGACAAGGATTCCAAAGGCGCGCTCTACGTGCTGATGCCGATGCGGGTATAACAATTCCCCGCAGGCCGCATCCGAATCTTCCCTCTCCCCCTGTGGGCGAGGGTGGCGCCTCACGAAGTGAGGCGACGGGTGAGGGGTTCGCGTCGCAGACGCCGCACCATCGGCCGACCGCCAAGCGCATCCGCACTTTCGCCAAGAAAATGCGCCGCGAGCCGACTGACGCCGAATCCGCCATGTGGCGATTGCTCCGCGACAGACGCCTTGTACTCTTCAAGTTTCGTCGCCAAGTCCCGTTTCAAAGCCTCATTCTCGATTTCGTCTGCTTTGAGAAGAGATTCATCATCGAAATCGATGGTAGTCAGCACGCAGAGTCCGAGCGCGACACAGCGAGAGACGCTACCCTGATCGCACAAGGCTTTCGAATCGCGCGCTACTGGAACAATGACGTGTTGCAACAGCCTGCCGCCGTTTTGGAGGACATTTTCGCAAAGCTCGCCGAGCCGTAAGAACCCCTCACCCGTCGCCGAACTTCGTTCGGCGCCACCCTCTCCCACAAGGGGAGAGGGGAAGAAAGATCGATACTTCTCCCACACCATGACCGCTCCCCGCATCCAACGCCTGACGCTGACACACTTCCGCAACTACCGCGCGGCGAGCGTTGAGACGCGCGGCGATGTCGTCGTGCTGGTTGGCCCGAACGGTGCCGGCAAGACCAACTGCATCGAGGCGATCTCGTTCCTGTCCCCGGGCCGCGGCCTGCGTCGCGCGACGCTCGAGGATGTCGCCGACAATCAGGGCGACGGCTCGTGGGCGGTGTCCGCCGAGGTCGAGGGCGCGCTCGGGCTGGCAACGCTCGGCACCGGCATCGACGCGCCGGGCAGTGAAGGGCCCGCCACCAGCCGGCGCTGCCGGATCGACCGCGAAGCGGTGAGTTCGGCAACGGCGTTCGGCGATCACCTGCGCATGGTGTGGCTGACGCCTTCGATGGACGGGCTGTTTTTGGGCGCGGCATCGGAGCGGCGGCGGTTTTTCGACCGCCTGGTGCTGGCGATCGACAGCGGGCATTCCAGCCGGGTGGCGGCGCTCGACCGCTCCCTGCGTTCGCGCAACCGGCTTTTGGAGGTGCGCAATTACGATGACCATTGGTGTGACGCGATCGAGCGCGAAACCGCCGAACTCGCGGTCGCGGTGGCCGCGATGCGCGGCCAGACCGCGGCAAAACTCGCCGCGATGCTGCGGGAGCGCGGTGAAACATCGGTATTTCCGTCCGCCCGCATCATGCTCGACGGCTGGATGGAAAACGCGCTCGACACCGAACCCGCCACCGCAGTGGAGGACCGTTACCGGCAGATTTTGCGCGACGGCCGCGCGCGCGACGCCGCGGCAGGCCGCACGCTGGACGGTCCGCATCTCACCGACCTGCAGGTGCTGTACGCGCCGAAGAACATGCCCGCCCGCGACGCCTCTACCGGCGAGCAGAAGGCGCTTCTGATCGGGCTGGTGCTGGCGCACGCCAATCTGGTCGCCGAAATGACCGGCATCACGCCGCTACTCCTGCTCGACGAGGTGGTGGCGCATCTCGACCCCGAAAGGCGCACCGCGCTGTTCATCGAGCTGGCAAAGCTCGGCGCGCAGGTCTGGATGACCGGCGCCGACCCCGCGGCATTCACCGACATCGGCGCGTCAGGCGAGATTTTCGGCGTCGATGCCGGTCAGATCACCCGCCAAGGCTGAGCGGCGACATCATTGCTGCGCGTTCGGCGATTGCGAGGGTCGTCCGCCAAGCACTTCGTCGATGATGGACCGGATCAAAAACACCGATGCCTTTTCGGTCAGGTGCACCTGATCGCTGGCGGTAATGTCCCCGGCCGCGTCGCCGACACGGGTCAGGCAGCCGTCCGCGTTGCACATGACGTCCCACACGGAAATGAATTCAGCCCCGAGCGGTGCCAGCTTCTCGCGTAACGTCGCACCGGTCCCATCTGGTTCGGCGCGGCTGGATCGCTCCGGAATCAGGCGATGATGCAGCATGAAATAGTCGTACTGCATCACAAATTTCGTCGGCCGTATCTCATTTTGCTGCGGCAACAGGGACATCGCGGCAGAGTTCTGATGAGCGCGTTGATCAACCGCACGCGGACGGTAGCGATCGAGTTTGGAATGTGGCGTTCAGGCCGCAAGGGGGGATCCTCTGGGTCGATAACCTTCGGGTAAAGCAGGCGTCTGGAATGGCGTGGCGCGACGAGGTGCTGAGGGGGGAATCGTTTCCCGCTCGGAGATCAGGAATCCATAGGCCGCGATGCACATCGTGGCGTGATGATGGAAGCCGCGCCACCCGCGCCCTTCGAAGTGCCCAAGCCCGACTTCCTGCTTGAGCTCAAGATAGTCGCGCTCGATACGCCAGCGCAGCTTGGCGAAGTCGACGAGATCGCGGAAGCCGATATCGGGTGGCAGCGTCGACAGCCAATACTTGGTCGGCTCGGCGTCGCCCATAGGCCACTCGATCAGCAACCACTCCTGCGACAGCGATTCCGGCATCAGCTGGCTATGCCCAACCCGAACGCGCACGCGGGCGAAGCGCGATGACAGCCACTCGGCCGATCCCTCCCGCCACCGGATCGTTTGCCAGGCCTCTTTGGGCAGGTCACACGCCAGACGTTTGGCCGAGACCAGATCGGGTTCGTCGCGACGCCCCGTGTTGTTCAACGGTTTGCCTCTGCGCCTCGGTCCGGTGCCGGGCGGCCACACCAGGATTTTCGGCTGAATGCCGACGACATAGCTCACGCCCAACGCCGTCATGCCGGTGCGCAGCCGTGAGTCAGTTCCATAGGCCGCGTCCATCAATGCCACCCCGCGTGGCAGACCGGCCTCGCACGCCCAACGTATCTGCTCCAGCGCGATCTCGGGCTTGGTCTTAAAGCTGAGCTTACGCGGCACGCCTGCCTTGTTTCGGCGCGCCCTGTCCTTGATCCATTCCTTCGGTAGATAAAGCCGATAGGCCACCGGCAGGCTGGCGGAGTGGTTCGCGATCGACAGCGAGACGGCGACCTGACAATTGGCCTCTTTGCCGAGTTGTCCGCAATATTGATGCTGCACGCCTACCGAATGCTTTCCTTGTTTGGGGAAGCCCGTGTCATCGATGATCCACGCCTCGATCGGCCCCTGCCGTTCCATTGCAGGCAGCACCGCCTCCCGTACCTTGGCCAACACCCTCTCGTCCGACCAGGACGCGACACCGACAAAATGCAGCAACGACTGATGCTGCGCGGCCGTCCGCGCCGGAGCCGTCTTCGCGGCCATCGGCTCCACGCTCTTGCGCTCGCCCGGCAATATCAGGCCCGTGCAATAGTCGCGCAGGGGGCCAACCCGGTCCGCGTGCCCAAGCACACTCGCAAGCCCCGCCACATACGCCGCAAATCGTACTTCGGCCTTCTCTTCATTCTTCCGATTCATGTCAGCACCTCGCGCGCCAATCCTGAATCTCCTCAAATAGTTGATTCTCAAAGTCGAAGCGCGCGACCTTCTGACTCAGTACGGATAGCGCAGCACCTCGTTCGGCAGCCCGCTTTTCCACCACGGCACCGAACCGAGCACGATAATGCGCGCGTTGGTGTCTCTCTTCAGCGTTGCCACCGTCTCGGCGACGCCGTCGAGATATCTGCCCCAGGTCCCGTGCAGCAACACCACATCGGGCTTGAGCCGCCGGGCGAGCGACAGGACCTTGTCGTTGATCGCGCGGCAGTGGGGTTCGCCGGCCACGTCGGTGTTGAGCGCCGGAATACAGGAACTGGAGGTGAACTGGGCGACGCCGAAGCCGCGGGTTTCCTGCGCCTTGCGCAGACCGGGCATCAGCGCGCCCGCGGTCGAATCCCCCCAGACCAGAACCAGCGGCCGGCGATTCCGGTCGACGCAGCCGTCGGCGAACGACATCTCATGACTGAGATCGAGCAGGCATTCGTGAGCCCGCCATTGCGCCGATTGCTCCGGCACATCGGCCATCGCGCGGATTTCCGGCGGCAGCCGAAAATCGAATCCGCGTCCTTGAACTACAACGCCGCCCGCCGCCGCGATCAGCACCATCGCAGCGCACAGGCCGGCAAGCTTGAACGTGCTCGGCCGGCCGAATCGAAACGCGGTTTCGACAAATCGGTAGGTGATCCAAGCCAGCGCAAAGCTCAAGCCGACGATCAATTCACGTTCCAGCAGCGTCAGCGGCGCGAACTTGATGATGGCGAAAAATACCAATAGCGGCCAATGCCAGAGATAAAGCGGGTAGCTGATTAAGCCGATCCAGACCATCGGCCGGCTGGCCAGCAAAGTCCGGCAGAACAACGCCTTGGGCGCAGACAGCAGCAGCGCACTGCCGGCGACCGGCAACACCGCCCACCAGCCCGGAAAGGCACTCTTGGTATTGAGCATGCCGGCGGCCGCCGCGATCAACAGGACCCCGGCGGCGGCGCGCCAGTTGCTGGCTCGGCTGGTCTGGCTGATCTGACTCCAGCCGCAGGCCAATGCGGCGCCGGCCAGCAGTTCCCAGGCCCGGGTGAAGGGCAGGTAGAAGGTCGCGATGGGGTTTGATTCGATCAGCGTCACGTTGAGCACGAAGGACGCAAGCGCGATCAGCGACGCTGCCGCGAAAATGCTGAGGCGCAGCCGCGCCACCAGCATCAGGATCAAGGGCCAGAACAAATAAAACTGTTCCTCGATACCGAGCGACCAGATATGCAGCAGCGGCTTCTTGCCTGACTCGATGTCGAAATAGCCGGACTGCAACAACGAGGCGATATTGGCGAAAAACGCCGCGCTGGCAAAAACATCGCTGCTCAACTGCGCATAGGCCAAAGGCAGCATCCACAGCCAGCCCAGCACGAGCGTTGCGGCGAGCACGACGATGAGGGCCGGAAAAATCCGCCTGATCCGCCTGTTATAGAAGGCGACCAGACTGAAGCGCTGCTGCTCCAGTTCGCGCGCGATGATGCCGGTGATCAGAAGGCCGGAAATGACGAAGAAGATATCGACGCCGATGAAGCCGCCCGGCAGCGCCTGCGGGAAGGCATGAAAGTTCATCACCAGGATCACCGCGATGGCCCGGAGGCCGTCGATATCCGGCCGGTATCGATCTGGGAGCTGTGACAAGTCAGGCCAATCCATGATGGCGCCAACGGCGCGAATGCGTCAGCCGACGCGCACAGGCCGGGCGATGCAAGGAGAGGCTCCGCCGGCGAAGAGGCCGAACTGCGCCCACACCTCTAGCAGTTCTCCCGCGGTCTGCCATTTTCGGCTGAACCCCGCCGCCTCAACCGGCCGCCGCAGGCCCGGGGATCGGGGATCTCGGGCACGAAGAACCTTTGCCCGAATCGCGCTTTTGCCGAGCCTCCGAATCGGCTTCCGGACGCCTTGAAAAACATGCGAAAAATCCCATCTATTCAAGAGCTTGTTGACCGAGACTTTACGCTAGGCGCATGGCGCCTTTCATGGCAGAAATAAACTCATCAGTGCCTGTTTTGCGCCGCTGATTCGAAGACATCCTCGAAGGCCTCACATGACCGAACCTGCCCGGCAAACGACTGCCGACACCGAGCATTCCATTCCCCTCGAATACGGCGCGGAGTCGATCCGGGTTTTGAAGGGCCTCGACGCCGTGCGCAAGCGGCCGGGCATGTATATCGGCGACACCGATGACGGCTCGGGCCTGCATCACATGGTCTACGAGGTTGTCGATAACGCCATCGATGAAGCACTCGCCGGCTATGCCACCGCGGTGGAGGTCGTGCTCAACGCCGACGGTTCCGTCACCGTGCGCGACGACGGCCGGGGCATTCCCGTCGACCTGCACAAGGGCGAGGGCGTTTCCGCGGCCGAGGTCATCATGACCCAGCTGCATGCGGGAGGAAAATTCGACCAGAATTCCTACAAGGTGTCGGGCGGCCTGCACGGCGTCGGCGTCTCCGTCGTCAATGCGCTGTCGAGCAAGCTGCGGCTGAAGGTCTGGCGCGACGGCAAGGAGCATTTCGTCGAATTCGCCCATGGCGACGTCGTGGCGCCACTCAAGGTGGTTGGCGATGCCCATGGCAAGCGCGGCACCGAGGTGACGTTTCTCGCCTCCACCGAAACCTTCACCAATGTCGAATACGACTTCGCCACCCTCGAACACCGGTTGCGCGAGCTCGCGTTCCTGAATTCCGGCGTCAATATCGTGCTTTCCGACATGCGCCACGCGGTCGAGAAGCGCGAGGCGATGCGCTACGACGGCGGCGTCGAGGAGTTCGTGAAATATCTCGACCGCAACAAAAAGCCGATGGTGCCCTCGCCGATCATGATCCATGCCGAATTGAACGGCATCGGCGTCGAGGCGGCGCTGTGGTGGAACGACAGCTACCACGAGAATGTGCTGTGCTTCACCAACAACATTCCGCAGCGCGACGGCGGCACCCATCTCGCAGGCTTTCGCGGCGCGCTGACGCGCCAGGTCAACGGCTACGCCGACGCCATCGCCAAGCGCGAAAAGATCTCGCTCACCGGCGACGATTGCCGCGAGGGCCTGACCGCGGTGCTGTCGGTGAAAGTGCCCGATCCGAAATTCTCGTCGCAGACCAAGGACAAGCTGGTGTCCTCGGAAGTGCGTCCGGTGGTCGAGAACGTCATCAATGAGGCGCTTGCCGCGTGGTTCGAGGAACATCCGAGCGAAGCCAAGATCATCGTCGGCAAGGTGGTCGAGGCCGCCGCCGCCCGCGAGGCCGCGCGCAAGGCGCGCGAGCTGACGCGGCGCAAGGGCGCGCTGGATTACGCCTCCCTGCCCGGCAAGCTCGCCGACTGCCAGGAAAAAGACCCCGGCAAATCCGAACTGTTCATCGTCGAGGGTGATTCCGCCGGCGGCAGCGCCAAGATGGGCCGCAACCGCGAATTCCAGGCGGTGCTGCCGCTGCGCGGCAAGATTTTGAACGTCGAGCGCGCGCGCTTCGACAAGATGCTGGGCTCCGAGCAGATCGGCACGCTGATTACGGCGTTGGGCACCGGCATCGGCCGCGACGATTTCGACCTCTCGAAGCTGCGCTATCACAAGATCATTCTGATGACCGACGCCGACGTCGACGGCGCGCATATCCGCACCCTGTTGCTGACATTCTTCTTCCGCCAGATGCCGTCGCTGATCGATAGCGGCTACCTCTATATCGCGCAACCGCCGCTCTATAAGGTTACACGCGGCAAATCCGAGCAATACCTGAAGGACGAGCGCGCGCTGGAAGATTACCTGATCGGGACCGGGCTCGAAGACTGCGTATTCAAGATGGCATCCGGCGAGGACCGCAAGGGCCGCGACCTGCAGGCGCTGGTGGAGGATGCCAGGATCATCCGCGGCACGCTGCACAATCTGCACAGCCGCTATAACCGCAAGGTAATCGAGCAGGCCGCGATTGCCGGCGTGCTCAGCCCAAAAATCACCGGTGATGTCGCCACCGCCAACGCCGCGGCGGGCTATATTGCGCGAAGGCTCGATGCGCTGGCCGATGAGGTCGAGCGCGGCTGGACCGGGCGCTTTACCGAGGGCGAGGGCTTCTTCTTCGAGCGCACCGTGCGCGGCGTCAAGGATATCGCCATCATCGACGACGCGCTGCTCGGCTCCGCCGACGCCCGCAAGCTCGACGATTACGCGGCTAAGCTGCAGGAAGCCTATCCGAAGCCGGGCGTGTTGCGCCGCAAAGACAAGGAGACCGCGATCCACGGCCCGGTTGCCCTGTTCGAGGCGGTGACCGACGCCGGCCGCGAGGGCGTGAAGCTGCAGCGTTACAAAGGCCTCGGCGAAATGAACCCGAGTCAGCTCTGGGAGACCACGCTCGACACCAACGAGCGTTCGCTCTTGCAGGTGAAGATCAAGGAGGTCGACGAGGCCGATGACATCTTCACCAAGCTGATGGGCGACGTGGTCGAGCCGCGCCGCGAATTCATCCAGGACAATTCGCTCAGCGCCAACGTGGACGTGTGATGGTTGGCCTCGAATTGTGGGGCCTGCTCTCCATTACCGTCCGTTTCCAGCAGGCTTAAGCTTCAAGCGGGTATAAGCTTCCAACCAGAGCCGGCCGCTCGCCGCCTGTGATCCACAAGGCGAAATCCTGTCGGTCATTTTCGAGCGACAACTGGCGCAGGGCGACCTCTCTGCCAAAATAGACCGGCCCTTTTATCCATAGATCGAGTTGCCGAGGCGCGGAACCTGATGAACCAAGGCGCCCGAGGCACTGCGCCGCAACCCTCTGTGGGTGCGGAAACGCCGCTTCAAATCCGAAGCGACGCGCGTACAGATCCCACTGATGGATTCCGTTGTAGTCGCCCGTGAGGGCGCAGAAGTGCCAGCGGCCAGTGCCGTCGATTCGCCAGCGTTCAGCCGTCGCGGAGGAGTTGTCGAGAACGGGCGACACCGGTGCGGCGCCAAGAGCGGCGCCCCGCTCGGTTGGCAAACCGAAACGTCCCCGGTAATAGAAGGTCACTACGCTTTCCCATGCGCAATCATCCCCCTGTTGCAGCCGCGTCCGAAGGTCGACCTCGATCCCCTTTTCGAGTACGCGCCACGCCGTCACCCCGGTCACAAGGTCGGCTGTATCGCCCACTTTGACATGGCGATGTATGGACAATCGGTTGCGCACCTGCAGTGCGCGCCAGATTGGCAGTGGCCACAACGGATGGGTGAGCGTCGCCATCAGCAAACGAAACCCGGTGACGTGCGGAACAAGCAGGAAAAGCAGCTCATTTGAGCGGCCATCCTGCACCCCGCTTATGCGTTGAAGAAAGCTTATCGCCTCAGGCTCGATACGATACCACGCCAGATGAGGTTCAGGTCCGGAAAGCCGTGATCGGCTCTCCAGCCGGATGACGGCCGAAACGCCCTCAGCATATACAGCAGTGCCGACGGTGGAGCGGTATAAGTCTCGGTGTAGAAGCTCATGATTTTCGCTCAAGCATACGCCTGGTCGTTGCGGCTTGCGCCCGGCTTCAGGGCAACCATGCCCCGCTCGCGTAAACTGCGGCTAAAGCTCAGCGTCATTGACGCATATCAAATGTCGCAGGCTGGGCGAAGGCGCGTCTTCGCGCCGTGCCGCCGTCCAGTCTCTCGAGAAGATAAGGGGCTCACCCGCCGTAGCTGATGTTGACGGCACGCCGCGACAGCCGTACCAAACGCCCGGGGATATCTCCCCGTCATTGCGAGAAGCGTCAGCGACGAAGCAATCCATTGCCTGCGCTGAATCCGAAGATGGATTGCTTCGCGGAGCCCGTCATCGGGCGCGCTCCGCGCGCCGACCCGTTGGCTCGCAATGACGGCCCATAGCAAGAGGCAACGCCATGGCCCATGAAACCGCAACGCTCGCCGCCTATGTCGCGGACCTGAAATTCGAGGCCATCCCGCGCGAAGTGCTGGAGCGCGCCAAGGTGCTGACGCTGGATTTTCTCGGCAGCGCGATCCGGGCGCGGCGCGACGCGGAATCCACGCCGTCGCTCCTGAAAATGCTGGAAGCGCTCGCGCTCGACGCCCGCGGCGAATCCACCGTGTTCGGCGATGCCAAGACCTGGACACCCGCTGTGGCGGCCTTGCTGAACGGCGTGCTCGGTCACTCCCTCGATTTCGACGACACCCATGCGGATTCCTCGCTGCATGCGAGCGCGCCGGTGGTGCCCGCCGCGTTCGCGGTCGGCGAACTGGTCGGCGCTTCCGGCCGCGACGTGCTCACCGCGATCGTGGCCGGCTATGAGGTCTGCTGCCGTCTCGGCAACGCGCTCGACCCCACCTCGCATTATGCGCGCGGCTTTCATCCGACCGCCACCGCCGGAACCTATGGCGCGGCGGCCGCCGCCGCGAAGCTGTTCGGGCTCTCCAGAGAGCAGATCATCGCCGCGTTCGGGGTCTCCGGCAGCCAGGCCGCGGGTTCGCTGCAGTTCCTCGTCAACGGCGCCTGGAACAAGCGCTACCAGGTCGGGGCGGCGGCGATGAACGGCGTGATCGCCGCGACCCTGGCGCGCAACGATTTCATCGGCGCGACCGAATCGGTCGAGGGCAAGCATGGTCTTTTGGTCGGCTACAGCGACGACCCCCATCCGGACAAGGCGGTGGCCGGCCTCGGCGAAATCTACGAGACCTTGAAGATCGGCGTGAAACCATATCCGAGCTGCCGCTATACCCACGCCGCACTGGATGCGCTGATTGCGATGCGCCGGGACCACAATCTGACGCCGGACCAGATCAGGCGCGTCGAGATCGGTCTGCATCGCAACGGCATCACGCTTACCGGCGACGCCGCCACCAAGCGGCATCCGACCTCTGTCGTCGGCGGGCAGTTCTCGATGTTCTTCACCGGCGCGGTGGCGCTCGATCAGGGCCGCTTCGGCTGGGACGATTACGAGCGGCTCGGCGACGCGGCGGTCGACGCGTTGGCCGACAAGTTCGACGTGGTGCAGGACGATCGCCTCGAGACCGGCCGCAGTCATCCGTTCGGCGCGCGCGTCAGCATCACCACCGACGACGGCGTGCATGAGCGGCTCTATGCCGACCCCTCCGGCGAGCCGAATTCGTTCCCGGACGCGCAGGCTATGGTGCAGAAATTCCTCACCCTCGCGCGTCCGGTGCTGCAGGATCGTGCCGATAAATTCGCCGACGCGATCCTGTCGCTGGAGCGGTTCGATCGCGTCGAGAAAGCGACGCAGCTGGGACGGCGGTAGGGCACGGCTAACCCTTAAGCCCGCGGTCGAACTGCCCACGTATCCCGCCGGGTTACCCAGACATCGGCGACATGGCCGAACAGGTCGAACTCGCGCCCTTTTTCAGCGCCGAGTCGCCGCGCCACCGCCTGCGAGGCGGTGTTTTCGCGGTCGATGACATGGATGATTTCATCGATATCGAAGGTCGCGAACGACCAGTCGATCGCCGCCCGCGCTGCCTCCAGCGCGTAACCCTTGCCGCGAAACTCCCTTGCAATACCCCAGCCGACTTCAAAGCCCGGCCAGCCCGGTGGGAACCACGGCCCCACCCGTCCGACGTATTTTCCAGTCCGTCTTTCCTCGACCACGAACATACCGACGCCGTGCAGGACCCAGTGCCCGGCCAGAATCGCGGCGTTGCGCCAGCCTATCCACGAGTCGGTCACAGCTTTTCCATCCGCGGTGATGAAGCGCCCCGAGGCGGGGTCGGCGAGCATCGCCGTATTGGCCACGATGTCGGCGCTACGCCATGGCCGCAACTTCAGGCGTTCCGTCTCCATGACGGGACCCTCATGCCTGGGAAGTGTCACGCCGGGCTTGAGCGGAGGTAGCATCGATGTTCCTTCCTCGCGTTTCCTGAGTGCTTAGCTCCACCATTGCGCAGAGCGCAAGCGACGACAATGTGATATAGTTGCCGCAAAAATTAAGGAGCTCCCCATGAGCTGGCTACCCGACAAGGATCCCGTGCTCGGCGACGTCAAATCCTGCGACGCGCTGGAACTGGTGATCGTGCCGCGCACCCGCGATCTCGGCGACGGATTCGAGGTGCGGCGCGCGCTGCCGCATGGCAAGCGCCAGATGGTCGGCCCCTTCATCTTCTTCGACCATTTCGGGCCGGTACAGTTCATGTCCGGCAAGGGCATGGACGTACGGCCGCACCCGCATATCGGGCTTGCCACCGTCACCTATCTGTTCGACGGCTCGATCATGCACCGCGACAGCGAAGGCAATATCCGGGAGATTGAGCCCGGCGCGATGAACCTGATGACGGCGGGCCGCGGCATCGCCCATTCCGAGCGCACCCCGGACCTGCAGCGCCAGCGCGGGCAGAAAATGCTGGGGTTGCAGAGCTGGATCGCGCTGCCGGCCGGATCGGAAGAGATCGCGCCGTCGTTCCAGCATTACGCCGCGGGCGACCTGCCGATGATATCCGAGCGCGATTTCACCGCGCGCGTGATCTCAGGCAGTTCCTTCGGCATATCGTCCCCGGTCGCGATGGTGTCCCCTTGGTTCTATACCGAGGTCACGGCGCAGCAGGGAGCCAGCGTGCCGCTCGACCCCGATCATGAAGAGCGCGCCATCTATCTGGTCGACGGCGAAGTCGAAATATCCGGCGATCGCTTCGAGGGGCCGCGGCTTCTGATCTTCCGTCCCGGCGACCGCATCACGGTAAAAACGATAAAACCCACGCGAATGATGTTTCTCGGCGGCGATGCGCTGGAAGGTCCGCGTCATATCTGGTGGAATTTTGTTTCTTCCAGTAAAGAGCGGATCGAGCAGGCCAAGGCAGACTGGAAGAGCGGCCGCTTCGCGCCCGTCCCCAACGAGCACGAGTTCATTCCGCTGCCGGAGTGAGCGTTTTCCCTTATTTATCATCACCCTCGCGCCGGCGTGAGACGATGCGCTTTTGAAAGTTTGCCCATGACCACCATGCTCGCCAGCGACCTGCCCCTGCCGCGGATCGGGCGCGGCAAGGTCCGCGATATCTACGACGCAGGTCGCGACCGGGTGCTGCTCCTGACCACCGACCGCATCTCGGCCTTCGACATCGTGATGGCCGAGACCATCCCAATGAAGGGCGCGGTGCTGACCCAGATCAGCGCATGGTGGTTCAACGAGCTCGAGGGCGTGGTGCATCATCACATGATCAGCGCCGATGCGGACGAGATCATCAGCGAAGTGCCTGCGCTAAGGGAACATCGCGCCTCGCTCGCCGGCCGCGCGATGCTGTGCCGGCGCACGAGCGTGTTTCCGATCGAATGCGTGATCCGGGGCTATCTCTCGGGCTCGGCGTGGAAGGAATACGCGCAACATGGCACGCTGGCAGGCGAGAAGCTTCCCGCCGGCCTGGTGGAGAGCGCGAAACTGGAGCCGGCGATCTTCAGCCCTGCAACCAAGGCCGAGACCGGCCACGATGAGAACATCACGATCTCCCGCATGCGGGAGATCCTCGGCGAGGAGGTGGCGTACACGCTGGAGAGCATGACGCGCGCGGTCTATACGCTCGGCGAAACGCTCAGCCGCGACCAGGGCATCATCATCGCCGACACCAAATTCGAATTCGGCCGGGACAAGGATGGCCGCATCATCCTGATCGACGAGGTGATGACCCCCGACAGCTCGCGGTTCTGGGCGGCGGATGCCTATGAGCCCGGCCGGCCGCAGCCGAGTTTCGACAAGCAGCCGTTGCGCGATTATCTCGACGCGGAGCGCCGCGCCGGCCGCTGGAACGGCGAGGCGCCCGCGCCCGCCTTGCCTGCCGCCGTCGTCGAGGCCACCAGCAAACGCTATCTCGAGGCCTATCGCCGCATCACCGGGCATGAGCTCACAATTTGACTTCGTCATTCCGGGGCGATGCGAAGCATCGAACCCGGAGTCCAAGGATTCCCCGATGTGCAATTGCACATCTGAGGTCTGGGCTTCGCACTATCCCGGAATGACGAACAAGGAAACATAGGGAGCGCAGACATGACCGAGACTAACACCGTGCTTGTCGAACGCGATGGACCGGTGACCATCGTCTCCATCAACCGTCCGCATTGCCGCAACGCCGTCGATGGCGCGACGGCGCGAATCCTGTTCGATGCGTTCCTGGGCTTCGACGCCGACGCCGGGGCGTCGGTCGCGGTGTTCACCGGCACCGGCGGCTATTTCTGCGCCGGCGCCGACCTCAAGGCGGTGGCGTCTGGCGATCCCAACAAGAAACGCGAGATCGGCGGTCATCAGTCGATTGCGCCGATGGGACCGAGCCGGCTGCGCCTTTCAAAACCCGTGATCGCGGCGGTGGAAGGCTTCGCGGTGGCCGGCGGCATGGAACTGGCGCTGTGGGCGGACATGCGCGTCGTCGCCGAGGACGCCACTTTCGGCATCTTCTGCCGCCGCTTCGGCGTGCCGTTGATCGATCTCGGCACCATCCGGCTGCCGCGGCTGATCGGTCATTCCCAGGCGATCGATCTCATTCTCACCGGGCGCCCCGTCGGCGGCGCCGAGGCGTTGCGGATGGGCCTTGCCAACCGCCTCGTGCCCAAAGGCGAAACCCGCGCGCATGCGATCGCGCTGGCGAAAGAGATCGCGCGCTTCCCCCAAACCTGCCTGCGCGCCGACCGGCTGTCGGCGTTGCGGCAGTGGGACCTGTCAGAGGAAGAGGCGATTGCCGACGAGATGCGCGGCGGGCTTGAGGTCATCGCGTCCGGCGAGACGCTGTCCGGCGCGACGCGTTTTGCGTCCGGAGTCGGCCGTCACGGCGCGTTCGGCGGGGATGGCAGGTAGCGCTACGCGAGTCGTCCCGGCAACCGCCGCGTCCTTCATGCCGCGTCGTGGTTTGTCCGATCGACCTCATCCAGCGCCAGCAGCAGCGAGGCGACGCGGTTGGCTGAGGATGCCCACTCCGCGAGCTTGGCATAATTGTCGGTGAACCAGCTGAACGCGCCTTGCACAACGACGAACGCGGCCGACGCCTGAACCACTTCCCCAAGCGTCATCGTGTCGTCGAGATATTTCGGGATGCACAGCAGCAGTCCGACCACCGGGGTGATCAAGAGGCTCGAATAGGTGACCACCGTCATTCGCATCAGCTGCCACATATAGATCCGCCAAATCGCGATTACCCCCTTCAATGCCGCGCCGATAACTTGGCGCGCGTTCCCCTTGCGGTCCGGAACCGCGATCCCCTCGCCGCTCTCGCGCAGATGCGTGCCCAGCGACCTCAATTCGGCCTCAGTCCGTTTGTTTTCCTCCATTACGCGAGTGAGATGGCGGGCGATCAGGACGATCGCGGCGGAAAGCAGGATGGAATAGACGATCACCGCGATAACGAGATATCCGGGAATGGTCAGGGCAAAACCGCTGATGTTAATGGGCAGGCTGTCTCCCACCGACCAGAGAATTCCGATGAAGGTCACGGCGTTGAGCAGCGACTGCAACAGCCCGAGCACGAGATCGACCGGCAGATCGGTGGCGACCCTGGCGTCCTCGGCGATGCGGAATTCAGGGGCCTCGTAGTCTCCGGTCACGAACCCGAGCCGGACATAGCGATCGTCTTTCAGCCAGTAGTCATAAAGGTGATTGCTGAGCCAGGCCCGCCAGATGCGTTGCATGGTCATGCGGCCCCAGACCGAGAACACCGTGAGCGCGAGACTGGCCGCGGCCAGCGGCACAAATCGCAACGCCTGGATCCAGAGTTCGGCGCCGTCCTTAAGCCCGACCGCGTTGAAGAAGTCGCGATTCCAGTAGTTCAGCGCGTACTGCGTCAGCAATTGCAGGATCACGGTGGCGATCAGCACGGCCCCCAAAAGCCATGCCCGCCACGCCCCCGGACCCCGCCAATATCCGGAAGCGCTTTGCCAGAATCGAGAGAGCAGCAGCTTCTCGTCGGGAGCGAGGCGGGTCGGGTTCAGCATGGTTGCTTCGGTTGCATCGGCCGCGCGATGACACGGACGACACGCTCGGCCCGAATGGACATCGACGGAAAAAATACGTGATATGTGGCGACCCGGTTTGACCTGAGTCAATCCGTTTCGATCCCGGCTCGGGCTTGCAAAACGGCGGCGTGGATTTCACGGTGGTTTTGCGGTTTTGCCGTTACGAGAAAACCTTTGCTACCAGCGATTTTCGGCTGCAAAGCGGGATCGTCATGCCTGCCGCGACCATCGCCTACCGGACGTTGGGCCTCCTCGCGCCCGACCGCGACAATGCGGTTCTTGTCATCCACGGCAACACCAGTGGCCCGCAGGCCGCCGCTGCGCCTGTTCATGGGTGGCCTCAACTAGTAGTCATGGCAGTTTCGTCGTTCTCTGTGACAAGGCTGGAGCCAAAGCCGCATCGATACCCGCGCCAGCCTGAATGTTATAGGATTGACCGAGATATTGCCCGTGATGCGAGGCCGGAGTGGACCACGAGGAGAAGATGCTCGACATCCCTGTTCTCATCGCCGGTGGTGGCCCGGTAGGCCTGACGGCCTCACTGCTCCTCTCGAAGCATGGCGTGCGCTCACTGCTCGTGGAGCGCCACCCGAGCACTGCGATTGTGCCGAAATCGCGTGGCATCAATGCCCGTACGATGGAAATGTATCGCCAGTGCGGCATCGAAGCAGCGATTCGGGCAGCAGGGCTGTCAGCGGGACGCCTCGGGCTGATCGTCTGGACCGAGACTCTCGCCGGCAGGGAGATCGAGCGCCGAGTGCCTGGCCGCGCCACGCCGAAGAACATGGCAGTGACGCCCACGACCAATTGCCTCTGCGCCCAGGACGATCTTGAACCGGTGATCCGTCGCTTCGCGGAAGCCGCCGGACCCGGCGAGCTGCGTTTCAATACCGAGCTGACATCCTTCAGTCAGAAAAACGGCTCCGTCGCGGGTACGCTCACAGACCGGGTGACTGGCGAGGAGACGCCATTCTCCGCGCGCTATCTCATTGCCGCGGAGGGCGCACAAAGCCGCGTGCGCCGTGCGCTCGGCGTGCGAATGGTCGGAGAAGAAAAAGTCTACGACAGTGTCAACATCCTGTTCAATGCCGACCTCCGGCAATGGACCGAACATCGTCCGGCCGCGCTCTATTTTGTCGAGCAACCCGACCTGCGTGGCACATTCCTGACCATCAATGGCACCGACCGCTGGGGCTTCCTGATCCATAGCCTGAGCCAGTACGG
Source organism: uncultured Alphaproteobacteria bacterium (assembly GCA_963801875.1). Classification (GTDB taxonomy): domain Bacteria; phylum Pseudomonadota; class Alphaproteobacteria; order Rhizobiales; family Xanthobacteraceae; genus Bradyrhizobium. The sequence goes on from CAWDGT010000004.1 coordinate 235,712, forward strand.
CTACAAGCCCGGTGATTTCACGCCGGAGCGTTGCACGGCGCTGATCCGGCAAGCCGTTGGCATACCGGATTTGCAGGTCACGGTGCTGGGCGTCAGTCCCTGGGAAGCTTCCGCCATTGTCGCCGACCGCTATCGCGACGGCGCAGTTTTCCTGGCCGGAGACGCCGCCCATGAAATGCCGCCGACAGGCGGCTTCGGTCTCAACACGGGCGTTCAGGACGTCCACAATCTGGCGTGGAAGATGGCCGCGGTACTCCGCGGCCAAGCGGACGACGCGCTTCTGGATAGCTACCACGCCGAGCGCCAGCCTCTCGCCGAGACCATCACGCGGGCAGCCTTGGCCAACGCCATGTCCATGGGGCGCACGACGCGCCAGAGCAGCGCCGTACTGCCGCGGCGGGAATTCCTCAACGAACAAGGACTGATCTACGGTATCTGTTATCAGTCGATGGCGGTCATCCCGGATGGCACGCCGCCCGTGGAGGTCGTCGATCCCGTCACCGAATATGTGCCCTCCGCCCGGCCCGGCAGCCGCGCCCCCCATGTTTGGCTGCGGCGCGGCGGTGAACAACTCTCAACTGTGGATCTGTTCGGCCCGCACTTCGTGCTGCTAGCCGGCCGCGATGTCGGCGCCTGGCGTCAGGCCGCGCAGCGGATTGAGCCGTCCTGGCCGCCGCTGATCGGTTTTGCCATTGGCCAGGACCTCATCGATCCCGACGGCAATTGGCATGACGCCTATGGCGTGGAGACCGATGGTGCGGTGCTGGTTCGCCCAGATGAGCTGCACCCGGTTCGGTTGGCACCCGCTTAAGCTAATCCCGCCTTCTGCTCGAACTCCATAGGGCTCAAATATCCGATCGTCGAGTGCCGGCGTTTCGGATTGTAGAAGCGTTCAATATAATCGAACACGTCGGCCCTGGCGTCGTCTCTCGTTCGGTACATTCTGCGCGCAGTCCGCTCGGTCTTCAACGACGAGAAGAAGCTCTCCATCGCCGCATTGTCCCAGACGTTGCCGGAACGGCTCATCGAACAGACGACGCCGTGATCGGCCATCAGCCTCTGGAACTGCTCACTGGTGTATTGGCTGCCACGATCGGAATGATGCAGCAGCGCATCCGGTTTGCCCCGTCGCCAGATCGCCATCACCAGGGCATCGGTGACGAGCTGCGCCGTCATCGCTGCGTTCATCGACCAACCAACCACCCGGCGCGAGAACAGATCGACGACGGCGGCCACGTAGAGCCAGCCCTCCGCGGTCCAGACATAGGTAAAGTCGGCAATCCATTTGCGGTTGGGAGCGGGGGCGTCGAAGCTGCGGCCGAGCATATTGGCAGCGACGGCGGTCGCCTGCCGCTCACCCAGATCAGGCGGCAGGCGCCGCCGTCGCGGACGGGCTCTGAGAGCCTGCAGCCGCATCAATCGCTCAATCCGGTGCAGCCCGCACGATACTCCTTCGGCGAGCAGATCGTGCCACACCCGCCTGGCGCCGTAGGTTCGGTCGCTCGCCAGGAAGCTGGCACGAACCTTCGCACCGACATCCTCATCGCTCCGGCTGCGCTGACTGCGCGGTCGTGTCAGCCACGCATAAAACCCACCCCGCGAGACACCGAGCGCCCCGCACAACCATTCCGCCGGCCAGATCCCCCGGTGCTTCGCGATGAAGGCGAACTTCACGCCGATTCCTTCGCGAAGTAGGCCGCGGCTTTTTTTAGGATATCCCGTTCGGCCTTCAGTCTGGCGACCTCGCGCTTGAGCTGCGCGATCTCCAACTGCTCCGGCTTCATCTGACCGTGGCCGGGGAATGCATGCCGCGGGTCGTCCGCAAGCTGCTTCACCCAATTGCGCAACTGGGTCGGATGAACTCCAAGGTCTTTTGACGCCTGCGCATACGAAACGCCGCGCTCCCTGATCAACCGGACCGCCTCAAGCTTGAACTCTCGCGTATACTGCCGTCTCTCCATCACACACCTCCTGCTCCATAAAACACCTAACTCGGTGTCTTCGGAACCGGGTGCAGCTCAAGACGGCTATGTCGCCTGGCGCAGTCGTTCAGGCACCTCTGAACCCGCAGAGGTTCTGCGGGCGGTGTCCGATGGCTTGTGCGGCAGGACGCGGCAACCAGCTTCATCGATTAAATAGTGCCGATGCGTTCGCGCGCCCCAAGTAAAGCGCCTCAAATACCCGCCATCATCACATATTTGATCTCGACATATTCTTCCATGCCGTGATGCGAGCCCTCGCGGCCGAGGCCCGACTCCTTGACCCCGCCGAACGGTGCGACCTCGGTGGTGATCAATCCGGTGTTGACGCCGACCATGCCGGACTCCAGCGCCTCGGCGACCCGCCAGACCCGGCCGAGATCGCGCGAATAGAAATAGGAGGCGAGCCCGAACGGCGAATTGTTGCACATCGCGATCACGTCGGCCTCGTCCTTGAAACGGAATACCGGCGCCAAGGGCCCGAAGGTTTCTTCCTGCGACACCAGCGCCCCGGGCGCGACGTTGGACAGCACGGTCGGCTCGAAGAATGTGCCGCCGAGCGAATGGCGTTTGCCGCCGGTGACGATCCTGGCGCCGTGCTTGACCGCATCGGCGATATGCTTTTCGACCTTGTCGACCGCGGCCATGTTGATCAGCGGGCCCTGTGTCACGCCGGCTTCGATGCCGTCGCCGATCTTCATCGCCGCGACTTTCTTCGAGAGTTTTTCGACGAACTGGTCGTAGATCCCGTCCTGGGCGTAGATGCGGTTGGCGCAGACGCAGGTCTGGCCCATGTTGCGGTATTTCGAGACCATGGCACCATCGACCGCCGCGTCGATATCGGCATCGTCGAACACCACGAACGGCGCATTGCCGCCGAGCTCGAGCCCGAGCTTCTTCACCCCGACCGCGGACTGCTGGTACAGGATCTTTCCGACCTCGGTCGAGCCGGTGAAGCCCACGAAACGCACCGCGGGGTGTTCGCACAAGACCTTGCCGATCGCCGACGAGTTGCCGGTGAGAATGTTGAACACGCCTTTGGGCACGCCGGCCTTCTCGGCCAGCGCCACCAGCGCCAATGCGGTCAGCGGCGTCTCGTTGGCGGGTTTCAGGACCACGGTGCAGCCGGCGGCCAGCGCCGGCGACACCTTCCGGGTGATCATCGAACAGGGAAAATTCCATGGCGTGATCGCGCCGCAGACGCCGATCGGCTGGCGGATCGCCAGTAGCCGCGCGTCCGGACGCTGCGTTGGAATGGTTTCGCCATAGACCCGCCGCGCCTCTTCGGCGAAAAACTCGACATAGGCGCCGCCGATGTCGACTTCGCCGAGCGCCTCCGCCAGCGGCTTGCCCTGCTCCGAGGTCAGGATCAGCGCCAGATCTTCGCGGTTGGCGATGATCAGGTCGAACCATTTGCGCAAGATATTGGAGCGCTGCTTGGCGGTGAGCCTGGCCCAGGCCGGAAACGCGCGCTCGGCGGCTTCCACCGCCTGGGTCGCTTCCGCGGTGCTCATTCTCGGCACCTTCGCAAGTTCGACGCCGTTGACAGGATTGGTCACGGGATTGACCGGCGTGCCGACCCAGGCGCCGTCGATGTAGCAGCGGTCGCGCAGCAGCGACGGATCCTTCAGACGGTCGCGCAGCGATGGCGTTGAGGCTTGCGGGGCGCGTGCGGCAGCGGTCGGGGTCATGGCGTTACTCCTGGGATTTTTTGGGTATTAGTCCAAGTATAGGCCGAAACCGACTGCAATGCACCGGCCGCAAAAGCGCGGCTGCTTCAAGCAATCTTGAGGGCTGCAAATTCCAGAGGCACCGATACTCGTCATTCCGGGATGGTCCGAAGGACCAGACCTCGGATGCGCAATTGCGCATCGGGGAATCTCGAGATTCCGGGTTCGATGCTTTGCATCGCCCCGGAATGACAATTTCAAATCAGGCCGCGCCGCTCATATAGATTTCGCGGCGGCCGATCATGCGCTCAGCCGCGGCCTTGGCGTCCGCCTTGGTGGAAGTCGCGCAGGTGCGATATTCGAGGTCGGGCATGGCTGCAGGCTCGCGCCGCCCGAACCAGGATTTGGAACCGACCGGCAACAGCGAGAGCGCCTGGGCGACATTGTCGACCGCGCCGAACGAGTGCAGTGCACCCGTCGCCGCATAACGAACTTCGTAAATGCCCGGGGTGATCGGCGCTTCGATGTTTTCGCCGCGCCCGGCCCGGGGATACAGTTTCCATTCGCTCCAGGTCGAAATCATCACTGCCCCCTCGCGGCATCGCAGGCCGCAATCATTTTATCAAAATATTCAACCAAAAGCACGGTTTGTGCTGCGATCTGAACGCCTTACTACGAAATTGGTTCCGGGCTCGGCAACAGAAAGATATCGCCGATGGGCCGGGAGGTCACTGGATGAAGCAGGCCAATCCACTGGAAATTATGGCAAATGTCACAGTTCAGCCTCTATCCGCCCGGCCACGATCACGAGATCGCGACCGCTGCGCCCTCGTGCCGCACCCATGCTTGCGGCCAGTCGCAACCGGGAGGAAAATTAGCCACTTCAAAAATAACGGGAGGAGACCCATGCAAGGCAAAGCTCAGATCGATCAAGTCCTGCGCCAGAAGACCGAGGCAAAAGAAATTCCCGGCGTGGTCGCGATCGCCGCCAACAGCAACGAGGTGATCTACCAGGGCGCCTACGGCAAACGCGACCTGTCCAAGGACGACGCCATGACCGCCGACAGCGTGTTCTGGATCGCCTCGATGACCAAGGCGATCACGGCGGCGGCGGCCATGCAGCTGGTCGAGCAAGGCAAGCTCTCGTTCGAGGCCCCGATCGAAAAGGTGCTGCCCGATCTCGCCACCCCGCAAGTGCTGGAAGGCTTCGATGCCAAGGGCGCGCCGAAGCTGCGGCCCGCGAAGAAGCCGATCACGCTGCGCCATCTCATGACCCACACCGCCGGCTTCTGCTACGATCTGTGGAACGGCGAGATGGTGAAGTACCTGGAGAAGACCGGGCTGCCCGGGATTACCAGCTGCAAGAACGATGCGCTGAAAATTCCGCTGGCGTCCGATCCCGGCACCCGCTGGGAATACGGCATCAATATCGATTTCGTCGGCAAGGCGGTCGAGGCCGTCAGCGGCAAACGGCTCGATGCTTATCTGCGCGACCATCTGCTCACGCCGCTCGGCATGACCGACACCGCCTTCAAGATCGGCGACGCGCAACGCAAGCGCCTGGTCGACATGCATGCCCGCGGGCCCGATGGATCGCTGGCGTCGATCCCGTTCGAGCTCGAGCAGGATCCGGAATTCCACATGGGTGGCGGCGGCCTCTACGGCACCGCGGGCGATTACATCAAATTCACCCAGATGATCCTCAACAAGGGCCGCGGCAACGGCAACCAGGTGCTTAAAGCCGAGACGGTTGCGATGATGGGCCAGAACCACATCGGCGAACTCAACCAGACCAAGATGATCTCGGCGCTGCCGGCCTATACCAACGATGTCGACCTCTTCCCCGGCATGGCCAAGAAGTGGGGGCTGAGTTTCCTGATCAACACCGCCAAGACGCCGGAGGGACGCAGTCCCGGCGGTCTGTTCTGGGCGGGGCTCGCCAACACCTATTTCTGGATCGATCCCGCGCGCGACGTCACCGGCGTGATCCTGATGCAGGTGCTGCCGTTCGCGGACGGCAAATGCCTGGAAGCCTTCGCGGGCTTCGAGCGCGGCGTCTATGCCGGGCTCGACGCGGCGCAGAAGGCGGCGTGAGGGCGCTCGACTCTTACCCTCCCCTGGAGGGGGAGGGTCGGCTCGCATCGCGCGAAGCAAGATGCGAGACGGGGTGGGGTGATCTCTCAACCCGGGCACTGTTCGATCTGACAGACCGTCACCCCACCCCGCCGCGCGTTGCACGCGCGTCTACCCTCCCCCTCCAGGGGAGGGTAGGGAGGGGGGTTGCCGCAAACGCCGGTGGTCGTGATACTTCCCATTCCCTGTTACGCCCCTCGACGCATGGAGAGCCACCTTGACCGAAACCACCGCCAGCTATGTCTGCGGCATTGCGGACGCGCCGCTGCTCGGCGACACCATCGGGCGCAGCCTCGATTCGGCGGCACGACGCTGGGGCAATCGCGAGGCGCTGGTTTCGCCAAGCCATGGCGTCAGGTGGACATGGCAGGAATTGACCGGGCGCGTCGACGCGCTGGCCGCGGGCTTTCTCGCGCTCGGCCTCGAGCCCGGCGCGCGGATCGGGGTCTGGTCGCTGAACCGGCCGGAATGGACGCTGACGCAATTTGCCGCCGCCAAGGCCGGACTCATTCTCGTCACCATCAATCCCGCCTACCGCCTCAGCGAACTCGAATTCGCATTGGCAAAAGTCGGCTGCGCCGCGATCGTCACCGCCACCGCGTTCAAGACCTCCAACTACATGGAGATGCTGAACACGCTGCTGCCCGAGCTCGCCAAAGCCGCGCCGGGCGATCTGCACGCCGCCCGGCTGCCGCAACTGCGCAGCGTGATCCAGGTCGGCGGCCCGCACGCGCCGGGCACGATTCCGTTCGAGGAGGTCGCGCGCATGGGCGGGGAGCGCCATCGAACTGTGCTCACGACCCTTGCCGAAACATTGCAGTTCGACGATGCCGTCAATATCCAGTTCACCAGCGGCACCACCGGATCGCCCAAGGGCGTCACGCTGACGCATCATAACATTCTCAACAACGGCTATTTCGTCGGACGAGCGATGCGCCTGAGCGAGCAGGACCGCATCTGCATTCCGGTTCCGCTCTATCACTGCTTTGGCATGGTGATGGGCAATCTCGCCGCCGTTACCTCGGGCGCGACCATGGTCTATCCCGGCGAGGGCTTCGATCCCCTGGTGACGCTGCAGACCATCGCGCGGGAAAAGTGCACGACGCTTTACGGCGTGCCCACCATGTTCATCGCCGAACTCGACCATCCCGAATTTGCCAAGTTCGACCTGACGTCGTTGCGCACCGGCATCATGGCCGGCGCGCCCTGCCCGATCGAGGTGATGCGGCGCGTCAACGAGCAGATGAACATGCGCGAGGTCACGATCGCCTATGGCATGACCGAAACCAGCCCGGTCAGCTTTCAGAGCGCGACCGACGATCCCGAGGAGCGCCGGGTGTCGACGGTCGGGCGGATTCATCCCCGTGTCGAGGTCAAGGTGGTCGATCTCGAGGGCCGCGTGGTGCCGCGCGGCCAACGCGGCGAACTCTGCACCCGCGGCTACAGCGTCATGCTCGGCTATTGGGACGAGCCCGAAAAGACCGCCGACGTGCTCGACGCCAGCGGCTGGATGCACACCGGCGATATCGCCGTGATCGACGCCGAGGGCTATTGCAACATCGTCGGCCGCATCAAGGACATGGTGATCCGCGGCGGCGAGAACCTCTACCCGCGCGAGATCGAGGAATTTCTCTATCGCCACCCCAAGATTCAGGATGTCCAGATTTTCGGCGTCGCCGACGATCGCTATGGCGAGGAACTCTGCGCCTGGATCAGGACGCGCCCCGGCGAGACGCTGACACCAGAGGAGGTCCGCGCCTTCTGCCAGGGCCAGATCGCGCACAACAAGATCCCGCGCTATGTCGAATTCGTCGACGAATTTCCGATGACGGTGACCGGCAAGATCCAGAAGTTCCTGATGCGCGAGGCGGTCGAGGCGAAGCTCGGATTGAAGGCGGCGAAGACGGCGTGACTCAACGTCGTCCCTGCGAACGCAGGGACGACGCAAGAGGGTTCAACTTTCCAAACAGCCCGCCATTGCAACGGTAATGGTAGCTCCCCACCACGCGCAAGGGCGCGTGGAGGGAGGGGAGATCACGTTCACGGGGCGGTTTCGAGAAACGGATTGACGATGGAAAGCCCGCCGATGCCGCGGCGATGCTGCATGTCCTCACTGTAGAGGATGTCGCATTGCCCCTCGATCGCGGAGGCGACGATCAGCGCATCGTAAAACGCGAGGCCGTGGTCGCGCGCGAGACCGAGCGCGGAAGCGTGGGTGTCCGCGGTCAGCGGCATGACATCCGGGAAACGGGCGCGAATGACCGACACCGCTCGCTCGATCTCTGCCCAGTCGCGCTCGCGTTTGCGTCGCGCAACATTGGTGAACTCGTTCAGCACCTGCGCGCTGATGACCCCGCCGGAGGCGATCAAATCCAGCGCGCGTTCGCGCTTGGCGACGTCGAGAAAGGCATAGACGAGAATGTTGGTGTCGAAAAACGGCGTCACCGCTCGTTGGCCTCGTCACGGTCGAACCTGTAGTCCGCGGGAGCAGGCCAGTGGAATTGCTCCATCTGCTTCAGAAACTCGGCGCGTTTGTCGGCCTTCTCGACCGCAATCCGCCGCTTCGAGGCTTCGACCACCTTCAACTCGTCACCGGGAGCAAGTCCAAGTTCGTCGACCAATGCCTTGGGCAATCGAACGGCGAGGCTGTTACCCCATTTGGAAACCTGCATTTTTGGCTCCATGATATCATATTTAGATATGTATATCATATGATGTATATCACGATCTTTCAAGACCTTCTCACTCAGGCGAAGCCCGGATTGAAGGCGGCGAAGGGGGTCGTCCTCTCGTCGTCCCTGCGAACGCCGGGACCCATATGTGGACGGCCCCCGTGGCACAAGAGTTTTTGTGGTCAGATCAGATCGCTTGCATCCATATGTCCGGCCTGTTGATGCGGTTGGTTTTGACCGCTGGCCAAGATGGTTTCCGCGACGCGAGTTCCAATCAACCACACGACCTGGCTTCGGCCAATGGGTCCCACGGAGTGTCTCGCACCTTGGATCGATCGATCCTTCCATCTACTCCTCTTGCAGCTCGGGCTCGGCCGGTAAGACGGGCTTACCGATCGGCTGATCTCTTAGGCGGCGAGCGCCGATGCACCAAGCATCCGCGCGGCGTTGTAACTCTGGCCTGTCGCCATCAGCTTCCAGGCGATGCGGGCGATCTTGTTGGCAAGCGCCACGGCCGCCAGTTTTGGCGGCTTGCGCTTGAGCAGCGCCATCAGCCAAGGTGATGGATGGCCCCGGCCGTGCGTCGCCTGCTGGATCACCGCGGTCGCTCCCGCCACCAGTACGCTACGCAGCCTCTCATCGCCGGCGCGGGTGATCTTGCCGAGCCTGGTCTTGCCCGCGGTGGAATGGTCTTTCGGGGTCAGCCCGAGCCAGGCCGCAAAATGCCGGCCGGAGGCGAAGGCGCGCGGATCCGGTGTCTTCATCACCAGCGCCGTGGCGCCGATCGGCCCGATCCCCGGAATCTGCGCCAGCCGCCGGCTGTCGGGATTGCTGCGATGCCAGACCCTCAGCTTGGCCTCGATCACCTTCAACTCCAGCTGTAACTGCACGTACTCGTGCCGCTGCATCGCAAGCAGCTCGCGCGCCAGTCCCGGTAAGCTCTCGTCTTGCGAGATCTGCGCCAATAGCGGCTCGAGCTTGTCGAGACCCTTGGCCGTCGTGATCCCGAACTCCGCCGCATAGCCGCGGATCATATTGCCGAGCTGGGTACGCCGGGCGATCAGCTGTTCGCGGATACCGGCCAGCATCAGGGCCGCCTGCTGCTCCGCCGTCTTTACCGGCACGAACTGCATCGTCGGCCGGCTCATCGCCTCACACGTTCCCTCGGCATCCCGCCCGTCGTTCTTGTTGCGCTTGACATAGGGCTTCACGTGTTGCGCCGCGATCAGCTTCACCTGGTGGCCGAGTTCACCCAGCACGCGTGCCCAGTAATGCGCAGCGCCGCAGGCCTCCATCCCGACCACGGTCGGCGGCAACTTGGCAAAAAAATCAAGCATTGCCTTGCGCCCAAGTCGCTTGCGCAACACCACCTGCTCGCTAGCATCCACCCCGTGCAGCTGAAAAAAATGCTTCGACGTATCCATTCCAATTCGGATAATCTGGTTCACGGACGGCTCCCTTGTCTGAGATTTGCAACAACCTCATTCTGGCACACTGATGCCGTAGGGAGCCGTCCACCCCATCAACCCCGGTCGTCTGAGACAGTGGCACAGTGGTTCAACAAGCCGTTAACACCGCCTACAACATCGAGGGCACGGCGTATGGGTCCCTGCGTTCGCAGGGACGACGCAAGAGGGTTCAGGTTTCCAAACAGCACACCTTCGCGTTCTCGCGGCTTGATCCACCCGAGGTTTGCCCGAAAGTTTCACGCCCAGGAATCAGAGGGCGCGGGGAATGCCGGATGCGCGCTGCACCCGCGGTCTCGTGTGCAAAAAGGAGAAGGAAGCGCACACGAGCATACAGGTTCAGCGGAGGCACTCCGACATTCCCTGCGCAATGGTTTTACGGCTTACTTCGTGATCTCCCCGGCGATCGGGCTTTCTTGTCACCGTCGCCTCGCAGGTATCTCCCACGAAGCTTGACGCCAGCGTCGAGGCGTCAGGACCACACGACTTCGCCGTACGCATCGAGCGCTCTCGTCTTTGGCACCATCAGCGTCCACCGCATCCCGTCCCAACGTTCGTGACGATGGCCAACGCCCCTCTTTCGGGACGGGATGGCCGCAATATAGCGCTGATTTGGGTTTCGGAAAAACAGAAATATTTTTGCGGTAGGGGCTGGACAGGGGGATGCAGGAGAGCGCGAGTGATTTGCCCGTCGGGCGCAAATTTGTTGTCATCGCGATCATCGGAGCTTCCGTCAGGCCGCGTCGGCGACCGCGCGGACTTGCAAGCGGACGTGAAGCGAAGGACTTATATCTGGACGATCACAGCTATGTGTTAGGCAAAACCATGTTGATGACAAAACGCAAGCCGGCGACGATTGGCGAAATTCTGGTCGAGGAATTCATGAAGCCGATCGGCCTGACGCAAGGCGCGCTGGCTGAAGCCATGGGTGTGCAGCGCAAGCACGTCAATGAGCTGTGCAACGATCGCCGTAATGTGACCGCGGCGACAGCGCTCATTCTCGCCCGCGTGTTCGGTAACAGCCCGGATTTCTGGCTCAATGTGCAGCGGCGAAGCGATCTGTGGGAAGCGATGCATTCGCCGCGTCAACGCAAACGGATCGAACGCGCGCGGCCTCTGACAGAAGCGGCATGACGGTTGAAGGAACCGTTTTTCGGCGACTGAACTCGCGGTGAGACCCCCTCACCCGGATTGCTCCGGGCGATGCTTGCATCGCCGAGGCAATCCGACCTCACCGTCGCCCCGCGGATGATGGCTGGCCCGACGCCCGGTTGGGCCGGCTTCGCCTCCGCGAGGCTTGACGCCACCTTTGAGGCGTCAGGACCACACGACTTCGCCGTACGCAGCAACCCGTCTTCGCCAGGAGGCTTCGCCGGGGCAAGGCCCGTCTTCGCCAGCAGGCTTCGCCGGGCCAGGCCCGAATTCGCCAGGAGGCTTCGCCGGGCAAGGCGCCGTACGTCAGCGCGCCGTTGGATCGCTCACGGACTCCTTGCGAGCCCGCCCTGCCATCCCGCTTCACGCCTGACGCTGCCGCGTCCACCGCATCCCGCCCCGCGTCTCTGACGATCCGGATACGCCCCTCTGTGGGACAGGACGGCGGTGGATATGCAGGTGATTTAGGGCCTGTCATCAATTGAGCCAGATGATAGCAGCCGCGAGGTGGATTGCGGCGAGGAAATTTCTGGCGGTTTTGTCGTAGCGGGTGGCGATGGCGCGGTATTGCTTGAGCTTGCAGAAGAAATTCTCGATGAGGTGGCGGGCCTTGTAGGCGTCTTTGTCAAAATCGCGTTGAACCTTGCGGTTGCTCTTGGGCGGGATCACGATCGACTTTCCCCGTGCAAGCAACGGCTCGATCACCCGCTCGTCGGCATCGAAGGCCTTGTCTGCCAGCAAGGCCTCGGCCGCCATATCCGGCAGCAGCGCGTCGGCGCCTTGCAGATCATGGGCTTGGCCCGGCGTCAGGATGAAGTCCAGCGGATTGCCTAACGCATCGACAAGCGCATGAATCTTGGTGCTCAGCCCGCCTTTGCTGCGCCCGATCGCCTGGTCTTCGCCGTCTTTTTTTGTGCGCCGGCACTGTGCTGATGCGCTCGCACGATCGTGCTGTCGATCATGGCGTACTCATTATCCGCATCGCTCGCCAGCATCTCAAACAGCTTCTTCCACACGCCGCTTTTGGCCCAGCGCGAGAAGCGCGTATGTATCTTGATCGGGTCGCCAAAGCGCTCGGGCAAGTCCCGCCAAGGGATGCCGGCCCGGTAACGGTAGATCACCGCCTCTACAAACAGCCGATTGTCCTTGGCCGTTACCCCCACATGCCCTTCACGTCCGGGCAAAATATCCTTGATCCTGTCCCATTGATCGTCCCGAAGGGCGTAGCGGCGCATCTGTCAGCTCCGAATCAGCTGACCGCCTATGAATCACGCGATAATCTCCTTGGGAATCCTCCAATTGAGGACAGGCTCTAGGTCGGAGAGAAACGAGAATATTTTTTCCTATGGGACTCGATAGCCCAAATCACACCAAATCTGGCCCGTCGGGCGCCCTTCTCATTGAACTGCCTGCCGTTGTGACGCAAGCTTGGCTGCTTGCGAAGCCAACCCTAGGGCCTGCGACCACGCCAGAGCCGTCGTTCATGGGGCGAGTTTAACACGAGCGGTCGAACCGCCCGAGAGGGGCTTGCACGCCCATCCGCAGCATCGCCAAAGCGAGAGTATTTGGCGAACTTTGAATTGCGCGCATGGTGACTTACAACGGTGAATGTCTTTCAACTGAGATCCAGTGACCATGGCGATCCCTGATTACCAAACCCTGATGTTGCCGGTGCTTCAACTTGCCAGCGAGGGAGAGCAGCGGGTCGCCGATGTCGTTGATCTCCTCGCGGACAGGCTCGGCCTGACCGAGGAGGAGAGGCAGAAGCTTTTGCCAAGCGGGCGCCAACGCGTTCTGCACAACCGTATCCACTGGGCCAAATTCTACTTGACCAAGGCGGGATTCCTCAGCTCACCGGGACGCGGACGGTTTTCCGCTACTGAAGCGGGCAAGAGGTTGCTCGCTGAGAAGCCAACTCGGATTGATGTTTCCTTGCTGATGAGGCAACCCGAGTTCCGAGAGTTCTATCGAAATGAGGGTAATACAACATCCAGCACGGCCGAGACTACCTCTGAGGCGGGTTCGAACGGCGCCGCGACGACAACGCCTGAAGAGCAGATTGAGGCAGCCTACCAAACTCTTGAAGGCACCCTTCGCGCCGATCTCCTAGACAGGATCGCGAAGAACAGTCCGGCTTTCTTCGAACAATTGATCGTCGACCTCCTCGTCGCCATGGGGTATGGCGGATCACACAAGAATGCCGCCGCCCAGCTTGGCCGATCTGGTGACGGCGGCGTTGATGGCGTGATCAATGAAGATCGGCTGGGACTCGATCGCGTCTACGTTCAAGCCAAGCGCTACGCGGCCGGGAATGCGGTCGGTCGACCGGATGTGCAAGCTTTTGTGGGCAGCCTTGTCGGGCTCGGCGCGAGCAAGGGAGTTTTTGTCACCACCTCCACTTTCAGCGTTCAGGCGCGCGACTTCGTGAAGCATCTTTCGCAGCGTGTTGTCCTTCTCGATGGCGCTAGTCTGGCTGATTTGATGATCGAACACGGAATTGGAGTTCGAACAAGTCGAACTATTGAGTTCCGGCGTTTGGATGAAGATTTTTTCGAAGAACAATTAGTCGATGTGAAATCCACACGGCAGGGTTTTCGCAAAGGCGCGCGCCACTGGCCGTCAATCGACGGCTACACCGGCAACCCGTTTGTCTTCGCCAATTCCTTCAGCGACACTTGCGGCCGCGCGCCGATGTGCTGGATCACTTCGGCCGCGGCAAGCGCGCCCAGCCGTCCGGCATCCTGATGGCCGGCGCCGCGCACCAGCCCGAACAGGAATCCGGCGGCAAAGAGATCGCCGGCGCCTGTGGTATCGACCATGTTGTCGATCGGAAACGCCGGCACCGCAATGAGGCCGTCGGTCGATGCCACCACGCAACCCTTCTCGCTGCGGGTGACGACGCCGAGATTGACGTCGCTGCGCAATTGCTTCAGTGCGGTGTCGAAATCCGCGGTCTGGTACAGCGAATGCAGCTCGGCCTCATTGGCGAACACCAGATCGACCGTGTTGTTTCGCATCAGCTCGAGAAACTCGCCGCGATAGCGGTCGACGCAGAACGAATCCGACAGCGTCAGCGCGACCTGGCGGCCCGCATCATGCGCGATGGTGGACGCCTTCACAAAAGCATCCTTGGCGTTTCTGGGGTCCCAGAGATAGCCTTCGAGATAGACGACGCTGGCGCCCGCGACCTCGGCGGCGTCGATATCGGAGGGGCCAAGCTCCTGCGCCGCGCCGAGAAAAGTGTTCATGGTGCGCTCGCCGTCCGGCGTCACCAGAATGTAGGAACACCCCGTCGCGGGACCATCCTTCGCGGGCCGGGTCTCGAAGGCGACCCCGGCGGCGCGGATGTCATGGCTGTAAAGCCGCCCGATCTGGTCGTCCCTGACCTTGCCGACATAGGCGGCGCGGCCGCCGAGATTGGCGATCCCGACAATGGTGTTGGCCGCCGAGCCGCCGGACATCTCGGTCGCCGGGCCCATATCGCGGTAGATCGCCGTGGCGCGGGCCTCGTCGATCAGCGCCATGCCGCCCTTGGTCATGCCGTGGCGGCCAAGAAAGCTCTCGTCGGTCTGCACCAGAACATCGAAAATCGCATTGCCGATCCCGAGCACGTCGTATTTCGCTGAAGTCATTGATCGGTCCTGTCGCGGCGATTGCGGGGGCCTATCACGATCAAGCTAGTGCCAGCAAGCCACACCTCCGAGTGGATCGATACAATGAAAACGATCAGTTCATGGTTCGAGACGCGCGGCGTGGCCGCGCTCGTCACCATGAGGGTCCAAGACCTCATCCTGAGGAGCGCGGCAGAGCACCGCGAAGCCGGGCGTCTCGAACCTCATGCTGAGGAGCGAGCAACGCGAGCGTCTCGAAGCATGGCAGCTTGCACGGTCGTCTGTGGCCATCCTTCGAGACGGCCACTTCGTGGCCTCCTCAGGATGAGGTTACGAGTTGATACCGATATGCTCCCGAACGTTGGAAACACGCTATACAAGCCCCGCATGATCCGTTCTTTCCTCACCGTGTCTTCGGGAACGCTGGCCTCGCGATTGCTCGGATTCGCCCGCGACTCCATGCTCGCGGCGCTGCTCGGCGCGGGCCCGGTCGCGGACGCGTTCCTGGTGGCGTTTCAGCTCGTCAATGTGGTGCGAAGGCTGCTCGCGGAAGGCGCGCTGAACGCGGCGCTGGTGCCGGCCTGGCTGCGTGTGCGCGAGACTGAGGGCGCTGTGGCGGCCGCAGCCTTCGCCGGCCGCGTGCTCGGCACCGTCAGCGCGGCGCTGATCGTGGCGGCGGCCTTGATCGGCCTTTTGATGCCGTTGGTCATATCAGCGCTCGCGCCGGGGTTCGCCGGGCATCCGACCTTGAGGCTTGCCGTCGAGAATGCCCGGTTGATGCTGCCCTATCTCGCCTTCGCCGGCCCCGTCACCGTCATGATGGCGCTGTTGAACGCGCAAGGCCGCTTCGCGCTGACGGCGTTCTCGCCGCTTCTGTTCAACACCGCGCTGATCGCGGTCATGATCGCGCTGCTCGGCTGGCGACAGGAGGCGGCCTTCGCCGCGCAGGCAATCGCGGCGACCGTCGGCATCGCCGGGCTGCTGCAATTGTCGATGCTGCTGTGGCGCGGCGGCGGCGGGCCCATCGCCTCGCCGCTGCGCATCGCCTTCGACGCCCCAATGCGCGGTTTCCTGGGCAAGGCTGTTCCCGGCATGATCGCCAGCGCCTCGCCGCAATTGCTTGTCGTCGCCGGCGCGGTGATCGCGTCAACGTCGCCCGCGGCGGTGTCGTGGCTGTATTTCGCCAACCGCCTGATCGAGCTGCCGCTCGGGATTGTCGGCGTCGCCATGGGCGCGGTGCTGGTGCCGGAATTGACGCGCGCCTTGCGCGGCGGCGACGCGACCGCGCTCGCCCACGCGCAGTCGCGCGGGCTCGAACTCGCGGTCGGGCTGGCGGTGCCGGCGACGCTGGGACTGGCGATACTGAGCGAGCCCGTCGTTCGCATGCTGTTCGAACACGGCGTCTTCACCGCATCCGACTCTGCTGCGACCGCGCAGGCGCTGAGATGGCTTGCGCTTGGCCTGCCCGCCCACGTGCTGTTCAAGGCGCTGTCGCCGGCGTTCTTCGCGCGCGACGATACGCTCACCCCGCTGGTGGCGACGCTCAAGGGGTTTGCGGTCGCGCTGGTTCTGTCCGTGGTGCTCGGCCAGATCTTCGGCCCCGCCGGCATCGCGGCCAGCATCGCGATTGGAGCCTGGAGCGGCGCGCTCGCGCTGATCCGGCGCGGTGCGGTGAGCTTCGGATTCTCGATCGATGCGGCGGCGCGCCGGCGGCTGCCGCGCATCGTCGCGGCGGCTTCTGCCATGGGCGGGCTGTTGTGGCTGATGGCGGGGCTGCTGCCGGCGCCGGGCGCGAACGCCCACGGTCTGGTGCAGGCCGCAACTCTGCTGTTGCTGATAGCAGGCGCGATCGCGATTTACGGCGGGCTGCTGGCCCTGTTCGACGTCATCCGTTGGGGTGAAGCGGTTAACGCGGTGAGACAAACCGCAGCCTCCGACTTGCGCGACTGAGGCCCGCGTGGCATTGGACGGCGCGCCGCGCCCATTGGCATGGGACGGCGCGCGTATTGGCATTGGCGCAAGACAGGTACGCTGACCATGGCATTCGTTGAACGGGTTTTTTCGGGCGTCCAGCCGACGGGCAATCTGCACCTCGGCAATTACCTCGGCGCGATCGTCAATTTTGTAAAATTGCAGGAGACGCACAACTGTCTGTATTGCGTCGTCGACATGCATGCGCTGACGCAGCCGGTGGAGGTGTGGGGCGGACCTGCCGAACTCGCCCGCAATACCCGCGAAGTGACCGCGGCCTTCATTGCTTCGGGCATCGATCCCAAAAAACATATCGTCTTCAACCAGAGCCAGGTGTCCGGGCACGCGGAACTGGCCTGGATCTTCAATTGCGTGGCGCGGGTCGGCTGGCTCAACCGCATGACCCAGTTCAAGGAAAAGGCCGGCAAGGACCGCGAAGCCGCCTCGGTCGGCCTCTACGACTATCCGGTGTTGATGGCGGCCGACATCCTGCTCTACCGCGCCACCCATGTGCCGGTCGGCGAGGACCAGAAGCAGCACCTCGAACTGTCGCGCGACATCGCGCAAAAATTCAACAATGACTTTTCCGATTCGATCCGCAGCCACGGGCACCATGATGGATTGTTTTTCCCGCAGCCCGAGCCGCTGATCACGGGTCCGGCGACGCGGGTGATGAGCTTGCGCGACGGCACCAGGAAGATGTCGAAATCGGATTCATCGGATAATTCGCGGATCAATCTGACCGACGATGCCGACACCATCGCGCAGAAGATCCGCAAGGCCAAGACCGATCCGGAACCGCTGCCGTCGGAGGAAAAGGGACTGGAAACCCGCCCCGAAGCCGACAATCTGGTCGGGATCTTTGCCGCGCTGTCGGGCCGCACCAAGTCAGACGTGCTCGGCGAATTCGGCGGCGGGCAATTTTCGAGCTTCAAGAATTCGCTGGTGGAACTTTGCGTCGCAAAACTATCGCCGATCGCCTCCGAGATGAAACGGCTGGTCGCAGACCCCGGCCATGTCGACGCGATATTGATCGACGGCGCCGACCGCGCCCGCGCCATCGCCGCCGAAACCATGAAGGCGACGAAAGACATCGTCGGTTTCGTCCGCAAACGCTGACGGTATTCACCCTCCCCAAGCCGTAACGGTGTTCACCCTCCCCCTCCAGGGCAGGGTGAGATTGCATCGCCGCGGAATCAGGAACGGCGCACGGCCGCTTGTCTGGGATGGCCGCGCCGTGGCAGCATGGGGCCTGCCTGGCGACAGCGGGACCTGCATGACCACCCAGCGACGAAGCTACGAGACGGGTCACAAGCCGAAATGTCTGGTTATCGTTGACGACACCGCGGAATGGGACCGCGCGGTCTACTACGCCAGCCGCTGGGCGATGCGGGTCGGCGGCGGCGTGGTGATGCTGCGCGTCATCGAGACCGAGGACCGGAACCAGCAATGGCTCGGGGTCGCCGAAGTCATGCGCGCCGAGGCGCTGGAGGAAGCCAATGCCGCGCTCGATCGCGCGGCCGGCCGCGCCAACGGCATCGCCGCGATCACCCCGGAACGCGTGATCCGCGAGGGCGACCCGACCGAGCAGATCCTCGACGTCATCGACAAGGACGTCGATATCGCGATGCTGGTGCTGGCGGCGAACCCCGGACCGGAAGGCCCCGGTCCGATCATCACCACGATGGCCGAGACGGTCGGCTCGTTCCCGATTCCGGTCACCATCATCTCGGGCGATTTGAGCGACCGGGATATCGACGCCTTGTCATAAGGGTTGTCATCCCCCGCGCGCGCGGGAGGACGGGCATGGGAGCTATCCCGCCCCCTTGACCGTGCGTTTGCCGACGCCATCTGCTAAGGAGCCTTACGCGCCGGCCTTGAACCGGCGACGCCGGAGAAAACCATGTTCATCCAGACCGAAGCCACACCCAATCCCGCCACCCTGAAATTCATTCCCGGCCGCGCCGTGCTCGACGGCGGCACTATGGAATTTACCAGCCGCGACGCCGCCGCGCGCTCGCCGCTCGCCGAGAAGCTGTTCGGCGTGCCCGGCGTCACCAGCGTGTTTTACGGCTCCGACTTCGTCACGGTGACCAAGGCGGACGGCGACTGGCAGCATCTGAAGCCGGCGATCCTCGGCGCCATCATGGAGCACTATATGTCCGGTGCGCCGCTCCTGGCCGACGGCAGCGCCGCAAGTGACGAGGCCGCCGACGAGGATGGCGAGTTCTTCGACAAGGCCGACGCCGAGACGGTCGAGATGATCAAGGATCTGATCGAAACCAGGGTGCGCCCGGCGGTCGCCGGCGACGGCGGCGACATCACGTTCCGCGGCTTCAAGGACGGCATCGTCTATCTCAACATGAAGGGCTCCTGTGCGGGCTGCCCGTCATCCACCGCGACGCTGCAGCATGGCATCCAGAACCTGTTGAAGCATTTTGTGCCTGACGTGGTCGAAGTCCGGCCGATGTGATTGGATGCGGACCCGTTCACCCGCCCCTGGAGGGGGAGGGTAAGAACCCGTCGTCACGAAATGTGACCTGACGATAGTGGGTCTGCTATACATCCCCCATGCTAATCCTCGCCATCGACACCGCGCTTGATGCCTGCGCCGCCTGCGTGCTCGACACCGATGCCGGCAGACTGATGGCGCGGGAATCGCTGGCCATGAAGCGCGGCCACGCCGAAGCCCTGATGCCGCTGATTGCAGGCGTCATCAAGCAGGCCGGCATCGCCTTCGCAGGCCTCGACCGTATCGCGGTCACCGCCGGTCCGGGCAGCTTCACCGGCTTGCGGGTCGGACTTTCCGCCGCGCGCGGCATCGCATTGGCCGCCAACAAGCCGGTGGTCGGAGTAACCACGCTGACGGCCTATGCCGCGCCGGTTGTCAGCCAGAACGCCGGACAGCCGGTCATCTCCGCCATCGATGCACGGCATGGCCAGGTGTATTTTCAGGTGGTCAGCGGTGACGGCAGTTCGCTGGTCGGGCCACGCGTCGCGCCGATCGAGGACGCGCTCGGCGCCTCGCGGTTTGGCGCGCCTTGCCTGGTCGGCAATGCCGCCGGAATTCTTGGGGAGCGCTGGCCCGCGGATGCGCCGCCGCCCTTCAAGGTCGATGCGCAACCGGCGCCTGACATTGCCTGGGTGGCATGGCTGGGGGCAGCCGTCAGCCCGGATACCGCGCCGGCCCGCCCCTTTTATCTGCGCGCGCCCGATGCCAAACTTCCGAAGGACCCGCTGCAGCAAGCCTCGCAGCCTTCCCCGCCATGATGACCTGGCTCTCCGAATGGTGGAGCGGCGGGGCGGCGGTGGTCGAACCTGCTACCCTGCGCGATGCGGCGCGTCTCGCGCAATTGCATAGTGCTTCGTTTCACCGCGGCTGGGGCGAGGCCGAATTCGAGGCGATGCTGACCGAGCGCAATACGCTGGTGCACCGCCTGAGAATGGGGCGGAAAACAATCGGTTTTGCGGTGTCGCGGCTGGCGGGCGACGAGGCCGAAATCCTGTCGATCGCGGTTGCCGCCAGCCATCGCGGCCGCGGCCTGTCCGGAAATCTGCTGCTGACGCATCTCGGCCACCTCGCCGGCCGCGGCGTGCGCACCGTATTCCTCGAGGTCGAGGAAAATAATCAGTCGGCCCGGCGGCTTTACCAGCGCGCCGGATTTTCCGTCGCCGGGCGCCGGGAGCGCTATTACCGGCAGCCCGGGGGCGAACAATTGAACGCCCTTCTGATGCGCCGCGACTTGTCGTGACAGCCGCGCGGTGGCACAACAGGCGCGAAATGCGATCAACAAAAGTGGGATCCGGTTTGCGCCGGATCAAAGTGCTGAACCATCAGGCGGTGCATGATTTCCCAACCAAACCGCTCACGGCCTCGCCGTCAGGCCCCGCGGATAGGCTTCGGCGGTTAGGCGCTGTTACCCAAGGCAAGAACCCATGACCGCACTGAAATCCACGCCCGCGCTCAAGACCACCGGCATCGAAGCCCGCTGCGCCGCCACCGGCATGCGCATGACCGAACAGCGCCGCGTCATCGCGCGCGTGCTGGCGGAGGCGGCGGATCATCCCGACGTCGAGGAGCTGTATCGCCGCTGCGTCGCGGTCGACGACAAGATCTCGATCTCGACGGTGTATCGGACCGTAAAATTGTTCGAGGATGCCGGCATCATCGAACGCCACGATTTCCGCGAGGGCCGCGCCCGCTACGAGCAGATGCGCGAAACGCATCATGACCATCTGATCAATCTGCGCGACGGCAAGGTGATCGAATTCACCAACGAGGAAATCGAGAAGCTGCAGGCCGAAATCGCCCGCAAGCTCGGCTACAAGCTGGTCGATCACCGGCTGGAATTGTATTGCATCCCGCTGGACGACAAATCCTGAGTTCGCGTGGCGAAATCGCGTCAGACAGAAGATCAGAACCTCGATCTCGTCATTTTCGACTGCGACGGCGTGCTGGTCGACAGCGAGGTCATTTCCTGCCGCGCGCATGCGGAGATGTTGACGCGCCACGGCTATCCGATCACGGCCGATCAGGTGCTCGATCGATTTCTCGGCGTATCGGACCACGAAGCCCGCCAAACAATCGAACCCGAGATCGGTCGTAAACTTCCCGACGACTTCGAATCACAGGTCAAGCAGGCCACGCTGAGGTTTTATGCGGGCGATCTGCGGGCGATTTCATACGCCGGCGAGACGATCGCCGCGATCGGTCTGCCGAAATGCGTGGCCTCGAGCGGCACGCCCGAGAAGATTCGTCATGGCCTCACTTGCGCGGGCCTGTTCGATCTGCTCGCGCCGAACATCTTCTCCGCCACCCAGGTCCAGCGCTGCAAGCCCGCGCCCGACCTGTTCCTGTTCGCCGCCGGACAGATGCAGGCATCCCCTGCGCGATGCCTTGTCATCGAGGACAGCGTGCCCGGCATATCAGGCGCAATCGCCGCCGGGATGACCGTGCTCGGCTTTCACGGCGGCAGCCATTGCCGGCCCGGTTACCGCGATACCCTGCGCGCCGCCGGCGCCGTCATGACGTTCGACGACATGCGGCAATTGCCTAACTTGATTGCGCTGATTGAAGCTTCGGCCGCGCCAAGCTGACTATCGCACCTGGTCATTCCGGGATGGTGCGTTAGCACCAGACCCGGAATCTCGAGATTCCGGGTTCGATGCTGGCGGATCGCCCCGGAATGACGATGCCAGACGCTGGATTTTCGCCCGTTTAGCCTATATCTGAGCCCTCGCGCCGCGATGGCGCCGTCTCTCGCATGCATTCAGGTTCCATGAGCCCGCCGCGCAAGCTGCATATCAAGTCATATGGCTGTCAGATGAACGTCTACGATGCGCAACGCATGGTGGACACGCTGGCGGGCGAAGGCTTTGTCGAGACCGCAAGCGTGGATGATGCGGATCTGGTGATCCTCAACACCTGTCACATCCGCGAAAAGGCCTCCGAGAAGGTCTACTCGGAACTCGGACGGCTGCGCGTCGTGAAGGACGAAGCCGCGCGCAATGGCCGCCACATGAATATCGCGGTGGCCGGCTGCGTCGCGCAGGCCGAAGGCCAGGAGATCATCCGCCGCGCGCCGGTGGTCGATGTCGTGGTCGGCCCGCAGAGCTATCACCATCTGCCGCAACTGCTGGCGCAGGCGAGGCGCCATGGCCGCGCGCTGGAGACCGAATTTCCGGTCGAGGACAAGTTCGGGTTTCTGCCGCCGCCAAGTGCGGATGCGATCCGCGCGCGCGGCATCTCGTCTTTCGTTACCGTGCAGGAGGGCTGCGATAAATTCTGCACGTTCTGCGTGGTGCCCTATACGCGCGGCACCGAGGTTTCGCGCCCGGTCGCAAGGATTGTCGACGAGGTGCTCCGGCTCGCCGACAACGGCGTGCGCGAAATCACCCTGATCGGACAGAACGTCAACGCCTATCACGGCGAAGGGCCGGACGGGCGGATCTGGCCGCTCGGCGCCTTGCTGCATCGCCTTGCGGAAATTCCCGGCATCGCCCGCCTGCGCTACTCGACCAGCCATCCCCGCGACGTCGACGACGCGTTGATCGCGGCGCACCGCGATGTGCCGGCGCTGATGCCGTTCGTGCATCTTCCGGTACAATCCGGTTCCGACCGGATTCTCGGTGCCATGAACCGCAGGCACACCGTCGACGATTACCGGGCCGTCATCGACCGTTTTCGCGCCGCGCGCCAAGATATTGCTTTTTCATCGGATTTTATCGTCGGCTTCCCCGGCGAGACCGAGGAAGATTTCTCGGCCACCCTCGCGCTTGCCATGCAAATCGGATACGCTGGCGCCTATTCGTTCAAGTTTTCGCCACGGCCGGGGACGCCGGCGGCGGACATGCGCGAGACGGTGTCAGCGGTTGAAGTGGACGGGCGATTGGAGCGGCTCCAGGAATTGATCGACAGTCAGCAATCGGCCTTCAATAAGGCGATGATCGGCCGCACGGTCGACGTGCTGTTCGAGCGCCTGGCGCGCAATCCCGGCCAGATCGTCGGCCGCACCGCCTATCTGCAGCCGGCGCATGTGATGGCCTCGCCCGAAATCATCGGGCAGGTATTGCCGGTCAGAATCGAAAGCCTCGAGCGCTACAGCCTGCTCGGCCGGCTCGCTGCCCATTCTCATGCGCGGCCCGCGCCACCTCTTCAAGTGACCCCTTCGCAAATGACCACGGGAGCCTGAACCCTTGCCAAAAAGCGCATCGGATTCGCCTTCGCTTGCTCCCAGCCGCAAACTTGACCGCGACATGCAAATTCCGCCCGAAACGCAGGTCGTCATCGATTTCGATGACAATCGAGGCGCCTCGGCGCTGGTCGGACCCTACGGACAAAACCTGGCGCTGATCGAGCGCCGGCTCGGCGTGGTGGTCGATTCCCGCGGCAATCACATCACCATCGCCGGATCGCGCGACGGCTGCGACGCCGCGCGGCGCGTGATGGAGACGCTGTATGCGCAAGCGGTCCAGGGCCACGATCTGGCGCAGGGCGATGTCGAAGGCGCGATCCGCGCCGTGATCGCGCAAGGCTCGCTGTTCGAATTCGACGCCAAGACCGCCAAATCGTCGTTCGAAACCATCAATTTGCGCAAGCGCCCGGTGCGCGCGCGCACCGCCGCCCAGGACTCCTATATCCGCGCGCTCAAGCGCCATGAACTGGTGTTCGGCATGGGTCCGGCCGGCACCGGCAAGACCTGGCTCGCGGTGGCGCATGCCGCGCAATTGTTCGAACGCAAGGAAGTCGATCGCATTATCCTGTCGCGGCCCGCGGTCGAGGCCGGCGAGCGGCTCGGTTTCCTGCCCGGCGACCTGCGCGAGAAAGTCGACCCCTACCTGCGGCCGATCTACGACGCGCTGTACGACCTGATGGATTCCCGGATCGTGGAGCGCGCGCTGCAAGCCGGCGAAATCGAGATCGCGCCGCTCGCCTTCATGCGCGGCCGCACCCTTACCAACGCCGTCATCATTCTGGACGAAGCGCAAAACACCACCTCGATGCAGATGAAGATGTTTCTGACGCGGCTTGGCGAGAACAGCCGCATGATCATCACTGGCGATCCCTCCCAGGTCGATCTGCCAAACGGCCAGACCTCGGGTCTTGCCGAGGCCGCCAAATTGCTCGATGGCGTCGAGGGCATTGCGCAAGTGAGATTTACGGCCGAAGACGTCATCCGCCATGAACTGGTGGCACGGATCGTCGCCGCCTATGAGGGATTGCCGCAGCGGCCGGCGACCCGCAAGCCTTGATGTCAAAATCTGCCGCCAGGCGCGCGCCGGAAGCGATTTCGGAGCGCAAAAGAAATTCCGGACCGATGGCGCAATTTGCCCTTCCCATCACTGAGGTTATCGTCGTCGCCGACGGCTGGCGGAGCGAACCCGACGCCGAAGCCGCGATTCATCGCGCCATCGCGACCGCCGCCGAGGTTATCGACGCCGATATCGGCGAAGCCGAGCTCGCGGTCATGCTGACCGACGACGCCGGAATCCGCACGCTCAACAGCAACTGGCGCGGCATCGACAAGCCGACCAACGTGCTGTCGTTTCCGGCCTTGCCGCCGACCGGCGCCGTTGGACCGGACGAGGCGCCGCGCATGCTCGGCGACATTGCGATCGCCTATGAAACGGCGCGAAAGGAGGCCGATGACGAGCAAAAGCCGTTCGATCATCATCTCAGCCACCTGGCGGTCCATGGTTTCCTGCACTTGATCGGCTACGATCACGAAGAAGACGACGACGCTGAGGCCATGGAAGCCCTCGAGCAGGAAATTCTGGCGCAACTCGGCATTCCCGATCCGTATGCGGATCGGGAGCGGATGGACTGAGATGGTGGACTCCGAACCGACCCACGACAATCCGCGCATCACGCGCAACCTGCCGGCCGTGGTGCAGGAAGGCGAAGTCGCGCGCCCCGCCGCCGACAACTGGCTGACGTGGGCGATCCGCACGCTGTTCGGATGGAAGCCGGGGTCGGTCCGCGACGATCTGCAGGTCGTGCTCGATGCCTCTACGCCGGACGAGGTGGGATTTTCCGCAATCGAGCGCACCATGCTGCGCAACATCCTCGGCCTGCATGAACGGCGCATCGCCGACGTCATGATTCATCGCGCCGACATCATCGCGGTCAAGCGCGATATTCCGCTCGGCGAATTGATGAGCCTTTTCGAAAGCGCGGCGCATTCGCGCCTGGTGGTCTACAACGAAACCCTCGACGATCCCGAAGGGATCGTCCACATCCGCGATTTGCTGGCATTCATGACCGTGAGAGCGCGGCTGTCCGATACCGGCAAAGCCAAGGCCAGGCGCAAGAAGCCGTTCCCCGCCGGCATCGATCTGCGTGCGGTCGATCTCGCGCTACCGCTTTCGCAGGCCAACATCATCCGAAAGCTGCTCTTTGTGCCGCCGTCGATGCGGGCGATCGATCTCCTGGCGCAAATGCAGGCCTCGCGCATCCATCTCGCACTGGTGGTGGACGAATATGGCGGCACCGACGGACTGGTGTCGATCGAGGACATCGTCGAGCAGATCGTCGGCGAGATCGACGACGAGCATGACAGCGACGAGCCGCCGGCGATCGTGCGCCAAGCGGATAATTCCTTCATAGCCGACGCGCGCGCACGCCTTGACGACGTCCGCTCCGTGATCGGCGAGGATTTCGTCACCGGCGAAGCCGGAGAAGAGGTCGAGACACTCGGCGGCTATCTCGTGACCCATGTCGGCCGCCTGCCGGTGCGCGGCGAAGTGATTTCGGGTCCCGGCAATTTCGAAATCGAGGTGCTCGATGCCGACCCGCGGCGCGTCAAGCGCCTGCGCATCGCCACGCGCAAGGAACGCACCGTGGCGCGCGCGGCGCGCGAAAACCGTCGCCGCGAGGCGCCGCCGGAGGCAGGCCACGCCCAGGCCAATGACAATGCGAGCCCGACCCCCGGCGATGGAGTCGGTTCGCAGTGAACCCATCAGATAAATTCCGCACGCTCGCTGTTGCGATCATCCTGTCCTGGGGCTGGAAGCGCGCCGCCATCGCACTCGTCGCGGGTGCGCTGTCGGCGTTGGCAATAGCGCCGTTCAATGCCTGGCCCGTGCTGTTTTTGACCTTTCCGGTCATGGTCTGGCTGATAGACGGCGCCGGCGCCGGACGGCTGCGCGGCGTGCCGGCGGCAGCGATGGCCGGCTGGTGGTTCGGTCTCGGCTATTTCGTGCCGGGATTGTACTGGATCGGCTACGCGTTCCTGGTCGATGCATCCACTTTCGCATGGCTAATGCCATTCGCCGTGCTGGGCCTGCCGGCCTATCTCGCGCTGTTCACCGCGGCAGGTTTTGCGCTGGCGCGCCTGATCTGGACCGCCGACGCTTCGCGGGTGATCGCACTTGCCGTGAGCCTGACGCTGAGCGAATGGCTGCGCGGCCAGGTGCTGACGGGTTTTCCGTGGAATGCGTTCGGCTACGCGCTATCAGAGCCGCTGGCGCTGGCGCAGACCGCGTCGCTGATCGGCCTGTGGGGCATGACCTTTGCCAGCGTCGCGATCTTCGCAAGCCCGGCCGTGCTGATCGACGAGAGTTCACCCGCTCGAAGACCGTGGGTCGCGCCTCTCATGGCGCTGGCGCTGCTCGTCGCCATGGGCATTTTCGGCGTGGTTCGCTTGAACCTGCAGCCGACCACGACGGTCGCAAAGGTGAAGCTGCGGATCATGCAGCCCAACCTGCAACAGGACGTCAAATTCAATTATGCCGCCAAGCCGGAAGTTATGCAAAAATATCTGACGCTCTCCGATCGCGCCTCGGGCCCGCAATCCACCGGGGTGCGCGACGCCAGCATCCTGATCTGGCCGGAATCGGCGTTCCCGTTTTTCCTGACGCGCGAAGCCGATGCGATGGCAGAGATCGCCGAGCTGTTGCCCAAGGGCACGGTGCTGATCACCGGTTCGGTGCGTGCGCCGGATCTGCCGCCCGGCACAAGAATCACGCGCGCCTACAATTCGATCTACGTCATCGACCACGACGGCAGCGTGCTGTCGGTTTACGACAAGCTGCACCTGGTGCCGTTCGGCGAATATCTGCCGTTCCAGGACTGGATGGAAAGGCTCGGCTTTGCGCAACTCACCAAGGTTCAGGGCGGATTCATTCCGGGCACGCGGCGGCGCCCGATGGAGGTGCCCAATGCCCCGCGCGTGCTACCTTTGATCTGTTATGAAGCAATCTTTCCCGGTGACGTTGCAACGCGCGACGACCGTCCAGGCTGGATCGTCAACCTCACCAATGATGGCTGGTTTGGAATCTCGACCGGTCCCTACCAGCATCTGCAACAGGCCCGCCTGCGCGCGATCGAGCAAGGCCTCCCGGTGGTTCGTGCCGCAAACACGGGCATTTCCGCGGTGATCGACCCGTTGGGAAGAGTTGTCGCACGGCTCGGCCTCGGCGTCGAAGGCGTGCTGGACTCCAGCCTGCCAGCCGCGATTGCACCGACCATTTACGCACGCGCCGGCGACATTCCCGTTGCGATCATGGTCGCTGCTGCCCTGCTTTTCGTCATCCGCCGGCGCGCTTCGAAGCAGATTTCCTGACGCCTGCACATTGATGTTTGGTTTTGGTTACCGGCAGAAATGCCCGCGACCCCAGAACCACCAGTTGACAGATCGACCGTGCAATTCGCATGCTGACCCGCCAGTCGAGAAAAGATCACGTCAGTTCATTGCTCAAATTGTCTGCAATTCTCCGGCCCGAGGCTTCCGAGCAGGATTTGACGGTTTTGGCGCATGAGGCATAATTTCGTCGTGCCTCATCCCTTACGGCGTATCCCGAGGAGTGTTGGAATGTCGACCAAAGCGCCCAACCCTGTTGACAAATATGTCGGCAGTCGCGTGCGCATGCGCCGCATCATGCTGGGTATGAGCCAGGAGAAGCTTGGCGAAGCGCTGGGACTTACCTTCCAGCAGGTTCAGAAATACGAGAAGGGCACCAACCGGGTCGGAGCAAGCCGCATCCAGCAGATCTCCGAAATTCTCCAGGTGCCGGTATCATTTCTGTTCGAGGGAGGGCCCAGCGGCACCGCCGGCGCGGAAGGCTTCACCGAGGGCACCTCGCCGGCTTACGTTTCGGATTTCCTGGCGACCTCCGAGGGCCTGGCGCTGACCCGGGCGTTTACGCGCATAACCGACGCCAAGCTCCGGCGCAGTATTGTCGAAATGGTCGAGCAGATCGCCGCGCGCGAAGGACCCGACAAGCGCTGAACTCGCTCGGTCGTCATTCCCCGCCGCTCGTAAATCGAGCGAACCCGGAATCCGGAGATAATCCGGCGAGGAGATTCCGGGTTCGCGCTGGCGCGCGCCCCGGAATGACGATAATTGAATCCGATGCCGACCACAGCCAACCCCTTCGATTCCAAAACCGTCCTCGACGGCATCCGCCGCTGGGTTGAAATTGAAACGCCGACCGAAGCCCCCGAGCAGGTCAACAGACTGGCGGATATGGTCGCGGAGGGCTATCGCGATCTGCCTGCCAACATCGAGCGAGTTGCCGGACATTCCGGTTGCGGCGATCATCTCGTGGCGCGTTCGTCATGGGGCCAGGATCGGCCCGGAATCCTTGTTCTCAGCCATCTCGATACCGTGCATCCCCTGGGTTTCATCGAGCGTCTGCCGTTTCGGATCGCGGGCGACAGCGCCTTCGGCCCCGGCATCTACGACATGAAGGGCGGCGCCTATCTCGCCTACCATGCGTTCCGGCAACTATGCGCTATGCCGGAGCGTTCGCCGCTGGGCGTGACCCAGCTCTACGTCTCGGACGAGGAGATCGGCAGCCCGACCTCGCGCGCGCTGATCGAGGCGGAGGGACGCAAGGCGAAATATGTGCTGGTGACCGAGCCTGCCCGCGACGGCGGGAAAATCGTAACCGGACGCAAAGGTGTCGCGCGCTTCGAGATTTTTGTTAAAGGCGTCCCGGCGCATGCCGGCACGCGTCCCGAGGACGGCCGCAGCGCGATTCGCGAACTTGCCAATATCATTCAGACGCTGGAGGCCATGAACGACCTGAAGCGCGGGGTGACCGTCAATGTCGGCGTGGTCAGGGGCGGCAGCAAACCGAACGTCATTGCGGAGGAGGCCTATGCCGAGGTCGACATGCGCGTTCCCTCGCTCGTGGATGCCGACGAGCTGGTCAGCAAAATCCTCCATTTGAAATCGCGCGGCGAAGGCGTCAGCGTCAAGGTGACCGGCGGATTGAATCGTCCGCCTTACGAGAAGGGCAATGCCGGCGCGGCCCTTTACGAACACGCCAGAACGCTCGCCGCCGAAATCGGCTTTGAGCTGGTCGACACCTCGACCGGCGGCGGCTCCGACGGCAATTTCACCGCGCCGCATACCGCAACCCTCGACGGCCTCGGCGTCGACGGAAAGGGCGCCCATACCCATTACGAGCAGATGTACATCTCGTCGATCGAGCCGCGGGCGCGGCTGTTGCATCGGCTGTATCAGACGCTGCGATGAGCGTCGCAAAGAGCGATCCCGGCAATTGCAATGCGCGGTCTGGCGATGGCGTCACCGCTCACCCGCGCGGTTCGTTCTTTGGGCGGCGCAAGGGCCACAAGCTCCGTTCGCACCAGGCCGATCTGATCGAGCACCTGCTGCCGCGGCTTGCGCTGGACATTGCTCAACCCAGCCCGTCCGATCTCGCCGGCCTGTTCGATCCGCCGGCCGGTGAAGTCAGGCTCGAAATCGGCTTCGGTGGCGGCGAGCACCTGACCGCGGAAGCGCGCGCCCTTCCCGATACCGGCTTCATCGGCTGCGAGCCCTATGTCAACGGCATGGCCAAGATCCTGACCAGGATCGAAGCCCACAACATCGGCAATATCAGGCTGTTCGCCGGCGACGCCGCCGAATTGCTGGCATGGGCGCCGCCGCGCTCGCTTGGGCGGATCGATCTGATCCATCCCGATCCGTGGCCGAAGCGGCGGCACTGGAAGCGGCGCTTCGTGCAGGATGCGACCGTTGCCGCAATGGCGCGCGTCCTGAAACCGGATGGCGAGTTTCGTTTCGTCAGCGATATCGACGACTATTGCGCGTGGACGTTGGCGCATGTTGCGCGCTCGTCCGATTTCGTCTGGACCGCAGAGCGCGCCTGTGACTGGAAGCTGCCGTGGGCCGATTACACCATGACGCGCTACGGCGCCAAGGCCGAGCGCGAAGGACGCCAGGCGGCTTATTTGAGATTTGTGCGGGTGGGCTAACCCACCACCGTCATTTACGGGCAATCACGGCCCGTTGCTGTCGCTTCGCCACGGTGTCAGCGGGTTGCAATCACAGCGATTGGCGGGTCCGCCAGAAGCTCACCACCCGTTCCGCGGTCGAGGGCATCAGGCGCGTGAAATTCACGCGAGCGCTCTCGATATCCGCTGGAGCCGCCACCCGGCTCGGACCGAGGCGGAGCAGGATCAGCGCGCGCACGGTCGCCCATTCAAGACCGATCGTCTTGCCGACGATCAGGATCGGGTCGTGGCGATCTCCCGCGATCAGACGCTCGAGCGTTGCAATCTTCACCCCCGACATCGCGGAGAGCGCGGCAATTGATTCCTCGTATTTGTAGGCTTTGGCAAAGCCGAGCAGCGCGATTTCATTCAGCTGATCGGCCTTGTGCAGCGCGAGGATCGCGCGCTGCGCCGGCACGAAGTCGCGACGGCTCTCGACGGCCTCGGCTACGCCGGAGATCTCGTCCATCGCCTGCTTGATGGCGGCCTGTCTGCCGGGCTTGACCGCGTCAAACAGGCGACGGCGGACGGCGTCGATCGATCCTGCCAGCAGATCCTTCAACTGGGGCCCGGAGAGATCGTCGCGCTGGCCCACCGTGAGCGTCAGGACGCCGTCCTGGCTGGCGCGCTTGATCAGCGCCGAATATCCGGCGTGCGAAAACTCGGCCCCCGCATTGCCGGCGGCGCGCCTGACCACCTCGCGGTCGCCACGGCGCACGATGACGTCGGTGAGATCGGGAGAAAGCGTCGGTCGCTCCGACATCGCCAGCAGATGGCGCTGGCCCTTGATGCGCGCGATTTCGAGCAGCACCTGCGGATCGATCACGGGGGATCGGCGCAGCAGCGGGCCCGCGATCAATATTTCGTCCTCGCTCGCGAGTTGCCCGACCAGCGCGCGTGGCGCATTGCCCAGCACCGACAGCCGTTCGGCCAGATCGGCGCGCGCGGGAATTTCGGTGTGCGGAACGAGATCGATCAAGATCCCGTCAAACAGCTCGACGTGATCGGGGCGGAGACTGGCGGCCCCCCGCAGATACAGCTCGGTGATCCGGCGCGCGGCCTCGGCGCGGCGTTTGGGGTCGCCATTTCTGATGATCTCGTCGAGCCCGGGGATCAGTGAGGTAGCGACTGTCATGAAACGCACTCAAACCCTGCGCACCGACGGCATTCGGGGCAATCTAGGTTGGCTTGGTGAAGGAAGGGTTAGGTTTGAAACCCCGACCTGAGGGCCGCAAAATCATGCTTTGCGGCCTCGCGGGCCTTGCCGGGCCGGGGAAAAACCGCTATATCAACCGCAACTTATGGTTCTCATACGATCGCGTATTGAGAGTGGGCCCCTCGGGACCCGCTCTTTTTTATTAGCTGAACGAGCCGGCGCCTGCGACGCCGGGCTGGTTCGGGCAGATCGATCAGCCGGACCACGCTCAACCCAACGCAAGTTAGACCGTCTTTGACCCTGGATATGACCGATCCAACGACTGGTTCCGTAGATACCGATCTACTTGCCGAGCCGCGCCTGGTGGTCGAGCCGGGCATGGCGGCGCGGGTATCGGCGGTCGCAGGTCCGGTATTGCAGGGAATGGGCTACCGGCTGGTGCGGATCAAGATTTCGGGGGAACTCGGCTGCACGGTCCAGATCATGGCGGAACGGCCCGACGGAACGATGCAGATCGACGATTGCGAGGCGATCTCGCGGGCGCTATCGCCGGTGCTCGATGTCGCCGATCCGATCGACCGGGCCTATCGGCTGGAGATTTCCTCGCCCGGGATCGACCGGCCGCTGGTTCGCCGCTCCGATTTCAAACGCTATGCCGGTCATCTCGTGAAGATCGAGATGGCGCTCGCCCATCAGGGCCGCAAGCGGTTCCGGGGCACGCTCGGTGGCGTCGAAGGCGATGCCGTGCATTTACATCGCGATGACATCCGCGCGGGCGAAGATGCCGACGTCATGCTGGTCATGGAGGATATCGCCGACGCCAGGCTGGTTCTGACCGACGAGCTGATTGCGGAATCGATGCGGCGCGGCAAGGCCGCGGCGCGCGAGCTGCGCCAGAATCTCGGGCTCGAGCCGCCACCGCCGCCGCATGCCAGGAAAAGCGACCCTGCGAAAAGCAACAAACCGAAGCCGAAACTGAAGCCAGCGAGCGTTCGCAAGAACGCCCCGAACAACACCAAGGAACAGCGTCTCGCCGCGGAAAGACTGCGAAGAGGCGAAATCGATCCCACTGAAGGAGACTAAAGCCATGGCAGCTGTCAGCGCCAATAAACTCGAACTGCTGCAGATCGCAGACGCGGTTGCCCGCGAAAAATCGATCGACCGCGGCATCGTGATCGCGGCGATGGAAGACGCCATCGCCAAGGCGGCGCGGGCGCGCTACGGCAGCGAGACCGACGTTCACGCCGAAATCGACGCCAAGAAGGGCGAGCTGCGGCTGTCGCGCCACATGCTGGTGGTCGAACAGGTCGAGAATTCCTCGAACCAGATTTCACTGGAAGACGCCCGCCGCGCCAACCCGGGAGCGCAGATTGGCGACACAATTGCCGACACCCTGCCGCCGCTGGAATATGGCCGCATCGCCGCGCAATCCGCCAAGCAGGTGATCGTGCAGAAGGTGCGCGAGGCCGAGCGCGACCGGCAGTATCAGGAATTCAAGGACCGCATCGGCGATATCGTCAACGGCATCGTCAAGCGCGTCGAATACGGCAGCGTCATCGTCGATCTGGGCCGCGGCGAGGCCATTATCCGCCGCGACGAGATGCTGCCGCGCGAGGTGTTCCGGAACGGCGACCGCGTCCGCGCCTATATTTTCGACGTGCGGCGTGAGACCCGTGGGCCCCAGATTTTCCTCTCCCGCACCCATCCGC
The DNA here is from genome assembly GCA_963801875.1 of uncultured Alphaproteobacteria bacterium. Taxonomy (GTDB): domain Bacteria; phylum Pseudomonadota; class Alphaproteobacteria; order Rhizobiales; family Xanthobacteraceae; genus Bradyrhizobium. Next base: position 268,972 of record CAWDGT010000004.1, read on the forward strand.
AATTCATGGCGAAACTGTTCGCGCAGGAAGTGCCGGAAATTTATGACGGCATCGTCGAGATCAAGGCGGTGGCCCGCGATCCCGGCTCGCGCGCGAAGATTGGCGTGATTTCCCGGGATTCATCGGTCGATCCGGTCGGCGCCTGCGTCGGCATGCGCGGCTCGCGCGTGCAGGCCGTGGTCAATGAATTGCAGGGCGAAAAGATCGACATCATTCCGTGGTCGCCCGACATCGCGACCTTCGTCGTCAACGCGCTGGCGCCCGCCGAAGTCGCCAAGGTCGTGATCGACGAGGACCGCGAGCGGATCGAAGTCGTGGTGCCCGACACCAATAACCAGCTGTCGCTGGCGATCGGCCGCCGCGGCCAGAACGTGCGTCTCGCCTCGCAGCTAACCGGCTGGGACATCGACATTCTGACCGAACAGGAGGAATCCGAGCGCCGCCAGGCCGATTTCGAGAACTCCACCCGGGTGTTCATGGAAGCGCTGAACGTCGACGAGGTGGTCGGGCAATTGCTGGCGTCGGAAGGCTTCACCTCGGTGGAGGAACTGGCGCTGGTCGACGTCAAGGAACTGGCCGGCATCGAAGGCTTCGACGACGAAACCGCCAACGAACTGCAGAGCCGGGCCCGCGAATATCTGGAACAGCTCGAAAGCGAGCTTGAAAACAAACGCAACGAACTCGGTGTGGATGACGCTTTGAAGACGGTGCCCGGGGTGACCTCGAAAATGCTGGTCAAATTCGGCGAGAACGAAATCAAGACCGTCGAGGATCTGGCCGGTTGCGCCACCGACGATTTGGTCGGCTGGACTGAGCGCAAGGAAGGCGGCGAGCCGACCAAGCATCCCGGCATTCTCGACCCCAACGAAATCTCGCGCGAGGACGCCGAGGGCTTGATCATGCAGGCGCGCGTCATCGCCGGCTGGATCACCGAGGCCGATCTCGTCAAGAACACCGAGGAGGCCGAGGCCACCGAAGATCAGCCGGTCTGAGGGGCGTGTTCCGCAAAGGCCTGCCCGCGGACCTGATCGAGGGTGGATACCGGTGCTGCGCGACCGTAACGCGCAGATGTTAGGAGCGATGTCACACGCATGCTTGCTTTCGCCGACCCCGATCTTGACAACGGACCGCGGACCGACAGGTCCGCGACCGTGCGGATGTGCGCGGTCACGCGGCAGGTGCGGCCGATCGATGAACTGATCCGCTTTGTGGTGGCTCCCTCTGGCGAGGTGGTCCCGGATCTGAAACGCAAGCTTCCGGGCCGCGGCCTGTGGGTTTCAGCCTCGCGTCAGGCGGTTGCGGAAGCCGCCAGGCGTAACCAGTTCAGCAAAGGCTTCAAACGCGAGGTCAAGGTTGCACCGACGCTCGCGGCCGACACCGAAGCATTGCTGGCGCGCGGCGCGATCGACGCGCTCGCAATGGCCGCCAAGGGGGGCCAGGTGGTGTCCGGCTTCAGCAAGGTCGAGGACGCCCTCAAGCAGCGGCAGGCCCAAAATCCGGTCAAAGCCCTGATCCACGCCTCGGACGCGGCGGCGGACGGAATCCGGAAATTGGATGCCGTCTTCAGGCAAAATGCCGGGATTAACTCTGAATCGAACCCATTTCCGGTCGTCACGGCGCTGACCTCGGATCAATTGGATTTGGCACTGGGCCGGTCAAATGTGGTACATGCTGCGCTGCTCGCGGGCCCGGCGAGCAAGACGTTCCTGTCGCGCAGCCATATCCTGGTCCGATACCGGATGGCGGACGACGACAATACAGCCGGCAATGTGGCCAAGAATTCGCCGATACAGACTGTGCGAACACGCACGACGCAACAAGATTGGGACTGCTGAATGGTTGATAAAACGCCTGGCGACAGGAAACTGAGTGTCCCGAGCAAGACCTTGACGCTCAAGCCGCGCGTCGAGACGGGCACCGTGAAACAGAGCTTCAGCCATGGCCGCACCAAGCAGGTCGTGGTGGAAAAGCGCGGCAAGCGCCGCATCGCCGGCGATGCTCCCGCGACAGAGACGCATGCGCCCGAGCCGGTTGCCGCCAAGGCCACGACGGCCAAGGCGCCGCTCACCCGTCCCGCGCCGCCGCCGGCGACGGCACGCCGCTCGTCGGGCTTGGTTTTGCCAACTCTTACCGAGGATGAGCGCTCGGCCCGCGCCAGCGCGCTCGCCGACGCAAAGGTCCGCGACGGCGAGGAACGGCGCCTGGCGGAAGAGGAAGCCAGGCGCCGCAACAGCAAGGAAGGCATCGAGCAGGCCGAGCGCGAAGCCGCCGAAGCTCGCCGCAAGGCTGAGGAAGAACGCCACCGGCAGGACGAGGAGGCCAAACGCAAGGCCGAACTTGAGGCCAGGAAGCGCTTCGGCGAAGCCGAGGCCAGGACCGCGGCCGCGGCCCGCGCCGCGCTGCCCGCCGCACGCGCGCCCGGTATCGCCGCCGACATCACCGACGAGGATGAAGGTCCGCGCCAGGTCCGTCGCGGCCCCGGCGGCGTTGTGCGTCCCGCGGCTCCCCCGAAGACTACCGCCAAACCGGCGCCGGCGAAGCAGCGCGGACGCCTGACGCTGGTCACCGCGCTCAATGCCGATGACGTGCGCGAGCGCTCGATCGCGTCGTTCCGCCGCCGCACCCAGCGCCTGAAGGGGCATCAGTCGAACGAGCCGAAGGAAAAGCTGGTTCGCGAGGTGATCATCCCGGAAGCCATCAATATCCAGGAGCTCGCCAACCGCATGTCCGAGCGCGCGGTCGACGTCATCCGGCTGTTGATGAAGCAGGGCGCGATGCACAAGATCACCGACGTGATCGACGCCGACACCGCGCAGCTGATCGCCGAGGAAATGGGCCACACCGTCAAGCGCGTGGCCGCGTCCGACGTCGAGGAAGGCCTGTTCGACACTGTCGACGACTCCACCGACACCGAGCCGCGTTCGCCCGTGGTGACCGTGATGGGCCACGTCGATCACGGCAAGACCTCGCTGCTCGATGCGCTTCGCCACGCCAATGTGGTGTCCGGCGAAGCCGGCGGCATCACCCAGCACATCGGTGCCTATCAGGTGACCTCGCCGGAAAGCGGCAAGAAGATCACCTTCATCGACACCCCAGGCCACGCCGCGTTCACCGCGATGCGCGCCCGCGGCGCCAAGGTGACCGACATCGTGATCCTCGTGGTCGCAGCGGACGATGGCGTCATGCCGCAGACCATCGAGGCGATTCATCACGCCAAGGCGGCGAAGGTCCCGATGATCGTCGCGATCAACAAGATCGACAAGCCCGACGCCAAACCGGAGCGCGTGCGCACCGAACTGCTGCAGCACGAGGTCCAGGTCGAATCGCTGGGCGGGGACGTCGTCGACGTCGAGGTTTCCGCCAAGAACAAGACCAATCTCGACAAGCTCCTGGAGATGATCGCGCTGCAGGCCGAATTGCTCGACCTCAAGACCAACGCGGCGCGGCCCGCCGAAGGCACCGTGATCGAAGCCAAGCTCGATCGCGGCCGCGGTCCGGTCGCGACCGTGCTGGTTCAGCGCGGCACGTTGAAGGTCGGCGACATCATCGTCGCCGGCGCCGAGATGGGCCGCGTCCGCGCCCTCATCAACGATCAGGGCGCGACCATCGACGAGGCCGGACCATCCGTCCCGGTCGAAGTGCTCGGCTTCAACGGCCCGCCGGAAGCCGGCGACCGTCTCGCCGTGGTCGAGAACGAGGCCCGCGCCCGCGAGGTCACCAGCTACCGCGCCCACCAGAAGCGCGAAAACGCCGCTGCCTCGATTTCCGGCATGCGCGGCTCGCTCGAGCAGATGATGTCGCAGCTCAAGACCTCGGGCCGCAAGGATTTCCCGCTGATCGTCAAGGCCGACGTGCAGGGCTCGCTGGAAGCGATCCTGGGCTCACTGGAAAAGCTCGGCACCGAGGAAGTCGCCGCCCGCATCCTGCATGCGGGGGTCGGCGGCATCTCGGAATCCGACGTCACGCTGGCGGAAGGCTTTAGCGCCGCCATCATCGGCTTCAACGTCCGCGCCCACAAGGAAGCCGCCGCCGCCGCCAAGCGCAACGGCATCGAAATCCGCTACTACAACATCATCTACGACCTCGTGGATGACGTGAAGAAGGCAATGTCCGGCCTGCTGGCGCCGACGCTGCGCGAGACCATGCTGGGCAACGCCCTGATCCTGGAAGTGTTCAACATTTCCAAGGTCGGCAAGGTCGCGGGCTGCCGCGTCACCGACGGCACCGTCGAACGCGGCGCCAATGTCCGCCTGATTCGCGACAACGTCGTGGTGCACGAAGGCAAGCTCTCGACCCTGAAACGCTTCAAGGACGAAGTGAGGGAAGTGGCTTCGGGGCAGGAATGCGGCATGGCGTTCGAGAATTACGGCGACATGCGTGCCGGCGACGTCATCGAGTGTTATCGCGTGGAGACGATCCAGCGCTCGCTGTGAGTCCAAGCCTCATGAGAGTGCAGATTTCCTGATTGAAAATGCGGCGTCATGGCCGGACTTGTCCCGGCCATCCACGTCTCACCTGATTCAGCAAGAAAGACGTGAATGCCCGCGACAGGCGCGGGCATGACGATTTTGAGAGACGACAATGCCTCGTCACCACAAAAAGGACACCGCGCCGGGCGGCTCGCAACGTCAATTGCGGGTCGGCGAAACCGTGCGTCATGCGATCGCTGATATCCTGTCGCAGGGCAGCGTGCACGACGCCGAACTCGAGGGCCATATCATTACCGTGCCCGAGGTGCGGATGTCGCCGGACCTGAAGCTCGCGACGATCTATGTGATCCCGCTCGGCGGGCGCGATACCGCCGTTGTGATCGCTGCGCTGGAGCGCAACAGGAAGTTCCTGCGCGGCGAGATCGCGCGGCGCGTTAACCTAAAATTTGCGCCTGATGTTCGCTTCCGTGTCGACGAACGATTCGACGAGGCGGAACGAATAGAGAAATTACTGCGAACACCTGCGGTGCAAAGAGACCTGGCGCCGGATTCGCAAGAATCGGAAGAGTGACCTGATGATCACGAGCACCGCAAATAGCCTGATCGAGCCCCGGATCGGTGATTCGGACGGCGCCGACAAAAATATTTCTTCGGACGCGGATCTCGACGCCGATCGTGCGCGCGGCGGCAAACAGCCGCGGCAGCACAACCAGCCCCGGCGCGACAAGCGCGACGTCCATGGCTGGATTGTGCTCGACAAGCCGATCGGCATGACCTCGACCCATGCGGTCGCGGTGGTGAAACGGCTGTTCCAGGCCAAGCGCGCCGGCCACGCTGGCACGCTCGATCCGCTCGCCTCCGGCGGCTTGCCGATCGCGCTTGGGGAAGCCACCAAGACGGTTCCCTTCGTCATGGACGGCCGCAAGCGCTACCGGTTCACGGTGTGTTGGGGTGAGGAACGCGATACCGACGATATCGAGGGCCGGGTCGTCAAAACCAGCGAAGTGAGGCCGTCGGCGGAGGCGATTTCCGAGCTGCTGCCCAGCTTTACCGGCCTGATCGAGCAGATCCCGCCGCAATATTCGGCCATCAAGGTCGGGGGCGAGCGGGCCTATGATCTGGCGCGCGACGGGGAGACCGTCGAGCTGAAGCCCCGGCCGGTCGAGATTCACCATTTAGCCCTTATAGAACAAACAGATAGCAGCCATTCCGTGTTCGAGGCCGAGTGCGGCAAGGGAACCTATGTGCGGGCGCTCGCCCGCGATATCGGGCGGCTTCTCGGCTGCTACGGCCATATCTGCGCGCTGCGGCGGACGCTGGTCGGCCCGTTCGGCGAGGCCGACATGATTCCGCTGGAACAGCTGGAGGCTTTGTGCGATAGAGCCGCGTCTGGCGAGGGCAGCCTCGCCGACGCGCTTTTGCCCGTTGAGACCGCGCTGGACGACATCCCGGCACTGGCCGTCACACGGGCGGATGCGGCAAGGCTCCATCGGGGCCAGGCCGTTTTGTTGCGCGGACGGGATGCGCCCAATTGTAGCGGCACAGTCTATGTCACGGTGGCAGGCCGGCTTCTGGCCCTCGCCAAAATTGGCAATGGCGAACTCATCCCCAAGCGCGTGTTCAACCTGACCGGACTGACTGCCAGTTCGGCTCGCAACAACGAAAGTGTTTGACGATGTCGATTACCGCCGAACGTAAAGCGGAAGTCATCAAGACGAATGCCAACAAGGCCGGCGACACCGGCTCGCCCGAGGTTCAGGTCGCGATCCTGTCGGAACGCATCAACAACCTCACCGGGCATTTCAAATCCCACGTGAAGGACAACCATTCGCGCCGCGGGCTTTTGAAAATGGTCGCGACGCGCCGTTCGCTCCTCGATTACATCAAGAGGAAGGACGAGACGCGTTACAAGGCGCTGCTCGAAAAGCATAACATTCGCCGTTGAGCACAATTCGCGCGCGCCGTATCGCGCGCGTTTTCGCATGATCCGGAAAAGTGGCGTTCCGGTTTTCCGATCAGGTCATGCTTCCAGGCGCGCGGGCCTTTGAAGAACCCGCGCGGCGTGTCCAGCCGCAATCCGGCAGTTGGGCGATAACGGGTAAGACGCCCGTACCATCGGAAGGATGGACGCCATTCGAAACATGAAGACCATGGCAGGATCGCCGGATGCTGAGACCGCGAGACTTTCGCGATCAGCGTCTCGCAATCTTGCGCATGGTCTTTTCGTTTCGGCGTCCGTGCTTTTGTGAAACAATGAAAGACGCATGCAATGTTCAATATTCATTCTGTCGAGATCGATTGGGGTGGACGTCCCCTCCGGCTTGAAACCGGGAAAATCGCCCGTCAGGCCGACGGCGCTGTGCTCGCCACCTACGGCGAGACTGTCGTGCTCGCGACCGTCGTCGCCGCCAAGCAGCCCCGCGAGGGCGTCGACTTCCTGCCGCTGACCGTCGACTACATCGAAAAGACCTACGCCGCCGGCCGCATTCCCGGCGGCTACTTCAAGCGCGAAGGCCGGCCCACCGAAAAGGAAACGCTGGTTTCCCGTTTGATCGACCGCCCGATCCGCCCCCTGTTCGTCGACGGCTGGCGCAACGAGACCCAGGTCATCGTCACCGTGCTGTCGCATGACATGGAGAACGATCCCGACATTCTGGCGCTGGTGGCTGCATCTGCGGCGCTGACGATCTCCGGCGCGCCCTTCAAGGGCCCGATCGGCGCCGCACGCGTCGGCTTCATCAATGACGAATACGTGCTCAACCCCACGCTCGACGAAATGGTGGAAACCCAGCTCGACCTCGTCGTCGCCGGCACCGCCGACGCCGTGCTGATGGTGGAATCGGAAGCCAAGGAGCTCAACGAAGACATCATGCTCGGCGCCGTGATGTTCGGACACCGGCATTTCCAGCCGGTGGTCAACGCAATCATCGAGCTTGCCGAAAAGGCCGCCAAGGAGCCCCGCGACGTCAAGATCGTCGACGAGAGCGTGCTGGAAAAGGAAATCCTCGGGCTGATCGAGACAGATCTGCGCGCGGCCTATGCCATCCCGGTCAAGCAGGACCGCTACGCAGCGGTCGGCAAGGCCAAGGAAAAGGTGATGGCGCATTACTTCCCGGAAGGCCAGGAACCGAAATACGACAAACTGCGCATCGCCGCCGTGTTCAAGGAACTGGAAGCCAAGATCGTCCGCTGGAACATTCTCGACACCGGCAAACGCATCGACGGCCGCGATTCCAGGACCGTGCGCCAGATCATCGCGGAAGTCGGCGTGCTGCCCCGCGCCCACGGCTCGGCGCTGTTCACCCGCGGCGAGACCCAGGCGATGGTGGTGACCACGCTGGGCACCGGCGAGGACGAGCAGTACATCGACGCGCTGTCGGGTACCTACAAGGAGCAGTTCCTGCTGCACTACAACTTCCCTCCCTACTCGGTCGGTGAAACCGGACGGATGGGCGGCACCAAGCGGCGTGAAATCGGCCACGGCAAGCTGGCCTGGCGCGCGATCCACCCGGTGCTGCCGCCGCATCACGAGTTCCCCTACACGGTGCGCGTCGTCTCCGAGATCACCGAGTTCGAACGGATCGTCGTCGATGGCGTCGGTCTGCGGCGCCTCGCTGGCGCTGATGGATGCGGGCGTTCCGCTGAAGCGGCCGACGGCGGGCATCGCGATGGGCCTCATTCTGGAAGGTTCGCGCTTTGCCGTACTCTCCGACATCCTCGGCGATGAGGATCATCTCGGCGATATGGACTTCAAGGTGGCCGGCACCGAGGCAGGCATCACCTCGCTGCAGATGGACATCAAGATCGCCGGCATTACCGAGGAGATCATGAAGGTCGCGCTCGGCCAGGCCAAGGAAGGGCGCATCCATATCCTCGGCGAAATGTCGAAGGCGCTCACCGCCGCGCGTGCCGAGCTCGGCGAATACGCGCCGCGCATCGAGACCTTCAAGATCCCGACCGACAAGATCCGCGAAGTGATCGGCACCGGCGGCAAGGTGATCCGCGAAATCGTCGAGAAGACCGGCGCCAAGGTCAACATCGACGACGACGGCACCGTGAAGGTCGCCTCCGCCGACGGCGAATCGATCAAGGCCGCGATCAAGTGGATCAAGTCGATCGCCTCCGATCCGGAGCTCGGCCAGATCTATGACGGCACGGTGGTCAAGGTGATGGAGTTCGGCGCGTTCGTGAACTTCTTCGGCGCCAAGGACGGCCTCGTCCACATCAGCCAGCTCGCGGCCAATCGCGTGCAGAAGACCTCCGACGTCGTCAAGGAAGGCGACAAGGTCAAGGTCAAGCTGCTCGGCTTCGACGATCGCGGCAAGACGCGTTTGTCGATGAAGGCGGTCGATCAGGTGACCGGCGAGGACCTCGAGGCCAAGCAGAAGGCCGAGGCTCCGCCGCGCGAAGCCGCCGGCGAGTAAGTCTCGCAAGCATCAAAAAAACGAAGGGCGGCTTTTCAGCCGCCCTTTTTGTTAGGCTGTTTGTTGTTCGGCTGCTTGCCCTGGCCATCGGCGTGCTTCTTGCTGGCTGTCTTCACCGGCATATCGAGACTTCTGAATCACTATCTCGCCAAGCGCCGTAAAATCCGCCTTGCCCGGCGAGGTACGGCGGAACACAAGTCCGATGGCGCGGCCGGGCTGGCGCGGCCGAAATGGCCGTATTTGGCCAGTGCCGAGAGATAACGAAGCTGTCGAAGCGTGATCATTCGGATAAGATGAACTGATCGAGAGCTCAAGACAATTCGACTGGACCTGATGTTGGATATCTTCCAAGGTAGGGTCCCAGCGAATTTCATCAGGGCGCCGAGTAACCTGTGGATCCGGGCTGACGTGGTTGTTCCAGGTCAATTCGTCGACGGATTTCCCGCAGGTTAAACGCTCCAATAACTCGAAGAAAATACAGTACACGATCGGAGAAAACCATGGACGCAAAGACTGACAATGGCGCCGGCAAGTGCCCGCTCACCAGCGGCGCCCGCGGATACAGGAACCGCGACTGGTGGCCAGAGCACCTTGATATCGGCGTGCTCCATACGAACGCGCCCGCCGCCGATCCGATGGGCAAAACGTTCGACTATGCCAAGGAATTCGAGAGCCTCGACCTTGACGCCGTGATCAAGGACCTGCGCGCCCTGATGACGGAATCGCAGGAGTGGTGGCCAGCCGACTTCGGTCACTATGGCGGACTGTTCATCCGCATGGCGTGGCATAGCGCCGGTACGTACCGCATCACCGACGGTCGCGGCGGCGCCGGCGCCGGTCAGCAGCGCTTCGCGCCGCTCAACAGTTGGCCGGATAACACGAACCTCGACAAGGCGCGCCGCCTGCTGTGGCCTATCAAGCAGAAGTATGGCCGCAAAATTTCCTGGGCCGACCTTATGATTCTCGCCGGCAACGTCGCCCTCGAATCGATGGACTTCAAGACGTTCGGCTTTGGCGGCGGCCGCGCCGATGTGTGGGAGCCCGATGAGCTCTATTGGGGTCCCGAGGCCAAGTGGCTGGGCGACGAACGCTACAGCGGCGAACGTCAGCTAGCGGAACCACTCGGCGCGGTGCAGATGGGCCTGATCTACGTCAATCCGGAAGGCCCGAACGGCAATCCGGATCCGGTTGCTGCAGCGAAGGACATCCGCGAGACGTTTTTCCGCATGGCCATGAACGACGAAGAGACCGTGGCGCTGATCGCCGGCGGTCACACTTTCGGCAAGACCCACGGTGCCGGCGATCCATCGCTGATTGGCGTCGAGCCGGAAGCCGCGGCGCTCGAGGACCAGGGCCTCGGCTGGAAGAGCAAGTATGGCACCGGCATCGGCGCCGACACCATCACCGGTGGGCCGGAAGTGACCTGGTCGCAGACACCGACGAAATGGAGCAACCATTTCTTCGAGAACCTGTTCAAGTACGAATGGGAGCTGACGAAGAGCCCGGCCGGCGCAAAGCAGTGGAAAGCGAAAGGCGCCGAGGCCACGATCCCCGACGCGTATGACAAGTCGAAGAAGCATATTCCGACCATGCTGACCACCGACCTTTCCTTGCGCTTCGACCCCGCCTACGAGAAGATCTCGCGGCGCTTCTATGAGCACCCGGACCAGTTCGCAGATGCTTTCGCCCGCGCCTGGTTCAAGCTCACGCACCGCGACATGGGGCCGATCGGGCGCTATCGCGGCAAGCTCGTGCCGAAGGAAACGCTGATCTGGCAGGACCCGATCCCCGCCGTGGATCATCCGCTGATCGGGGAGCAGGACATTGCGGCTCTGAAGGCGAAAATCCTCGCTTCCGGCCTGTCCGTTTCCCAGCTCGTCTCGACCGCCTGGGCGTCGGCCTCCACGTTCCGCGGCTCCGACAAGCGCGGCGGCGCCAACGGTGCGCGCATTCGCCTGAGCCCGCAGAAGGATTGGGACGTGAACAATCCGCCTGCGTTGGCAAAGGTCCTTTCGAAGCTCGAAGCGATCCAGAAGGAGTTCGGCAAGAAGGTGTCGCTCGCCGACCTGATCGTTCTCGGCGGCAGCGCCGCGATCGAAAAGGCGGCGAAGGATGCCGGTCTGGCGGTAACGGTTCCGTTCACGCCCGGCCGCATGGACGCGTCGCGAGAGCAGACCGACGTCGCCTCCTTCGCGCCGCTCGAGCCCCGCGCTGACGGCTTCCGAAACTATATCAGCGGCAAGAAGCAGTTCATGATGCCGGAGGAGACGCTGGTGGATCGGGCGCAACTGCTGACGCTGACAGCACCCGAGATGACGGTGCTGGTCGGCGGCCTGCGCGTGCTTGGCGCCAATGCCGGCAACTCGAAGCACGGCGTCTTCACCAGGAAGCCGGGAACGCTGACGAACGACTTCTTCGTCAACCTCCTTGACATGAGCACGGAGTGGCAGCCAGCCGGCTCCGACGGCGAGTACGAGGGCCGCGACCGCAAGACGAAGGCGGTGAAATGGACCGGCACCCGTGTCGACCTTATCTTCGGATCGCACTCCCAGCTCCGCGCCGTCGCGGAAGTCTATGGAAGCGCGGACGCCAAGGAGAAGTTTGCGAAAGACTTCGTCAAGGCATGGACCAAGGTGATGAACCTGGACCGCTTCGACCTCGCCTGATCCGCCCCGCCGGCGGAAACTGCCGCAGGGCACGCCGGCGGCGGATTTCCGCTGTCGATTGAAGCTGAATAGGCCCCCGCGATATGATCGCGGGGTTTTTCCCCCGTTCAACACCGGGCAGCTCGCTGCCGAAGGATCCCGTTCGATGGCGTCGCCCACGATCCGTCCCGCCCGGACCGAGGAATATGACGAGATCGCCCGCGTCTGGATGAACAGCTGGGCCTCCACCGGAATCGAAGACGCCAGCAATTTCCTGCTGGCGAATTTGCGCGCGCGCATCCCGCTCGAGGTCGAGAAGGGCTGGAGCCTGTTTGTCGCCGATGATGACGGGGCGCTCGCGGCGATGCTGGCGTTGCATCTGCCGAAACTCTATCTCGACCAGCTGTTCGTCGCGCCGGAATATCAGGGCCGGAATCTTGGCCGCAGGCTGCTGGCCTTCAGCCGCCAGCACCTGCCGGATGAAATCTCGCTGCGTTGCGTGCGCGAGAATGAAAAGGCGTGGCGCTGGTATGAACGCGAGGGTTTTGTCTTTGAAAAGGAAGCGGTCGAGCCGATGACCGGGTTTGTGATGAAGTATTATCGGTGGAAGAAAGAGGAGGCTGACAGATGATGAAACTGTATTGGTCGCCGCGCTCGCGGTCCTTCTCCGCGCTCTGGCTGATGGAAGAAACCGGGCAGCCTTACGAGCGCGTGCTGACAGACATCAGCAAGGGCGCGCAAAAGACGCCGGAATATCTAGCCATCAACCCAATGGGCAAGGTGCCGGCGCTGCGGGACGGCGAGGCCACCCTCGCCGAAGCCGCCGCGATCTGCGCCTATGTCGCCGAGCGCTATCCGCAGGCCAAACTTGCGCCGCCCGTCGGCGACCCCATGCGCGCGAAATACCTCTACTGGCTGTTTTTCGTGCCCGGCTGCATCGAGCCCGCCATGGTGCAGCTCGCGACCAAGATCGAGATGAATCCGGTCGCCGCGGGCTGGGGCGACGCGCAACGGGTATTCGACGTGCTCGACGCCGCCTTGGCAAAGGGGCCGTGGATTCTCGGCGGGACCTTTTCGGCCGCGGATATTATGATCGGATCGGGGCTGAATTTCGCGGTGCGGCTGTTCAAGATGGTGCCGGCGCGGCCGTCATTCGACCGCTACATCGACGCCTGCGCGGCGCGGCCGGCGTTCCAGCGCGCGAGCGGCATCGCGGCGGGGTGAGTGCGGCAAAAAATCAGTCCGTCATGTCCTTCAGCGCTTCCGGCCGCGGCATCGAGATGATGTTGTAGCCGGAATCCACATAGTGGATTTCGCCGGTGACGCCGCCCGACAGCTCGGACAGCAAATACAATGCCGAGCCGCCCAGTTCATCCAGCGTCACGCCGCGGCCAAGCGGCGAGTGCTTCTGCTGGAACGCGAACATTGCGCGGGCCTCGCCGATGCCGGAACCCGCGAGCGTGCGCACCGGACCCGCCGAGATCGCGTTGACGCGGACACGTCGCGAACCGAAGTCGGCCGCCAGGTAGCGCACGGAGGCTTCCAGCGCCGCCTTGGCAACGCCCATCACGTTATAGTTGGGCATCACCCGGGTCGAGCCCCCGAAGGTCAGCGTGACCATCGCGCCGCCGGTGGCGGGCATCAGTTCGGCCGCGCGCTTGGCAAGCTCGGTGAACGAGAAGCACGAAATCAGCATGGTGCGCGAAAAATTCTCGCGGCTGGTGTCGGCATAGCGGCCCTTCAGCTCGCTCTTGTCTGAGAACGCGATGGCGTGGACCAGAAAATCCAGATGTCCCCATTTCTCGCGCAGCGTTTCGAAAACCGTATCGACGCTGGCGAGGTCCTCGACGTCGCAGGGCAGAACCAGGGGAGCCCCGAGCGACTCTGCCAGCGGCTTGACCCGTTTACCCAGTGCCTCGCCCTGATAGGTAAAGGCCAGTTCGGCGCCCTGCGCCGCGAGCGCCTTGGCAACGCCCCAGGCAATCGAATGATCATTGGCGACACCCATGATCAACCCGCGCTTGCCCTTCATCAGATCCTGCATCGTGCGCGTCGCTCTCTTCTTTTCGTCATGCCCGGGCCTGTCCGGGCATCCACGTCTTTCAGCAGCTTCCGGGGATCAGGACGTGGATGGCCGGGAGCGCAGACAAGTATACGTGGTCTGCGCCAGGCAGACTACTATGCCCAGCCATGACGGTGAATTCGAATTCAGCTAGCCATACCTCAAGCATCCATCCGCTTGAACACCAGCGTGGCGTTGGTGCCGCCGAAGCCGAAGGAATTCGAAAGCACGGTTCCGAGCTTGACGTTGTCGATGCGCTTGCGCACGATCGGCATGTCGGCAAACACAGGATCGAGTTCGCTGATGTTGGCGCTTTCGCAGATGAAGCCGTTTTGCATCATCAGGAGCGAATAGATCGCCTCCTGCACGCCGGTGGCGCCGAGCGAGTGGCCGGTGAGCGCCTTGGTCGCGGAAATCGGCGGGCACTTGTCGCCGGTCCCGAACACCTTGCGGATCGCCTCGATTTCCGGCGGATCGCCGGCCGGCGTCGAGGTGGCGTGCGGGTTGATGTAGTCGATCCTGGTATCCACCGTCGCCATCGCCATTCTCATGCAGCGCTCCGCGCCCTCGCCTGACGGAGCTACCATGTCGTGGCCGTCGGAGGTGGCGCCGTAGCCGACGATTTCGCCGTAGATCTTCGCACCCCGCGCCCTGGCGTGCTCAAGCTCTTCCAGCACCACCACGCCGGCGCCGCCGGCGATCACAAAACCGTCACGGCTGACGTCGTAGGGGCGCGAGGCGGTCGCCGGCGTATCGTTGTATTTCGAGGACATCGCGCCCATCGCGTCGAACAGCACCGACAGCGTCCAGTCGAGCTCCTCGCAGCCGCCGGCGAAGATAATATCCTGCTTGCCGATCTGAATGGTCTCGTAGGCGTTGCCGATGCAGTGGTTCGACGTGGCGCAGGCCGACGAGATCGAATAGTTCACGCCCTTGATCTTGAACCAGGTGGCGAGCGTCGCCGACGCCGTCGACGACATCGCCTTCGGCACCGCGAACGGTCCGACCCGTTTCGGTCCCTTGGTGCGGGTGATATCGGCGGCTTCCACAATGGTGCGCGCCGACGGGCCGCCGGAGCCCATGATGATGCCGGTGCGGATATTGGAAACCTCCGTGGGCTCAAGGCCGGAATCCCGGATGGCCTGCTCCATCGCAACATGATTCCACGCCGCGCCTTCGCCGAGGAAGCGCATCGCCCGGCGGTCGACGACGCCGGCCGGATCGAGCGTCGGGGCGCCCTGCACCTGGGAGCGGAAACCGAGTTCGGCATATTTGTCCGCGCGCGTGATTCCGGACTTCGCCTCATGGAGGCTCGCCAGCACTTCCTGGGTGTTGTTACCGATCGATGAGACAATGCCCATCCCCGTGATGACAACCCGCCTCATGATCGCCTCGCCCTGTCGTTGCGTATCTGTGTGATGGCCGCCGTCAAACCTGAAGCCGCCTCATTGGGGAGCAGGTAATTTACGCTACCGGCTGCAATGCGGCACCCTGCTTCAAAAGCCCTACCCTCAGATCCTTCGCGCGATAGATAATCTCGCCGTCGGCGGAAAGCCAGCCGTCGGCGATGCCCAGCCAGAGCTTTAGGCGCATCACGCGCTTGATATCGATATTGTACACAATCTTGCGGACGTTTGGCATCACCTGTCCGGAGAACTTCAATTCGCCGAGGCCGAGCGCCCGGCCGCGTCCCTCGCCGCCGGTCCAGCCGAGATAAAACCCGACCATCTGCCATAGCGCATCGAGGCCGAGACAGCCGGGCATGACGGGATCGCCCTTGAAATGGCAGCCGAAGAACCAGAGATCCGGCGTCACATCGAGTTCGGCGCGAACGATGCCCTTGCCGTATTCCCCGCCGGTTTCGGAAATTTCGGTGATGCGATCGAACATCAGCATCGGAGGCAGAGGCAATTGCGCATTGCCGGGGCCAAACATCTCACCGCGGCCGCACGCCAGCAGATCTTCGTATTCGTAGCCGCTGCGTCGATCCAGCATGGTGCCAGCCTCTTTCAAATCCCAGATGGGGCGTTTTCGAACGAAATGGACCTGTTTCGCAGGGAAAGCGCGTCAATTATAGTCAATTGGCGCTGACGCCGCAGGTCACCATGCCCGCGTGCGGCAACCGGCGCTCGCCTCCGCGGAAATCGCATAAGCCAAGTCCGCGCGCTCTCTATCATAGGCCCCGCAGGCGGCAAAGCACCCCGGCGGAGCAAATCGCCGTGTTCCGCCCCCGGGTTCCTTTGAGGCCCGGGCCGGCGCTAGTTGCGAAAAACTTGCATCTGACAAATTTCCTTCTTATATTGCACGGCGATAGTGCTGAATTTTAGAGCGCGGTGCCTGACGTGGAAATGAGCTACGACGCTTCGATTTTGAGTGACGACGCCGTCGATCCCGCGACCCGCAATGCGGGGCGCCAACCGGCGTTGACCGGTTGCCCCTGGCACGATGTCAATGAAATGCTGCAGGCCGCAGGCCTGCGTCCCACCCGTCAGCGCATGGCTCTGGGCTGGCTCCTGTTCGGCAAGGGCGCGCGCCATCTCACCGCGGAAATGCTCTACGAGGAAGCCACCCTGGCCAAGGTTCCGGTGTCGCTGGCCACCGTCTACAACACACTCAACCAGCTGACCGATGCGGGCCTGCTGCGCCAGGTCAGCGTCGACGGCACCAAGACCTATTTCGACACCAACGTGTCGGCGCATCATCACTTCTATCTCGAAAACAACCATGAACTGGTCGACATTCCGGACCCGCATCTGGTGCTGCAGAAGATGCCTGAAGTGCCCGAAGGCTACGAGATCGCCCGGGTCGACATGGTCGTGCGGCTGCGCAAGAAGCGCTGAGCCCCTACCAAGCTAATCATCTAATTGTCGTTCCGGGGCGATGCGCAGCAGCGAACCCGGAACCTCGAGATTCCGGGTTCGCGTCTGCGACGCGCCCCGGAATGACGCTGCGCGTCACTCCACCTTCTCGTCGGCGTAGACGCCCCACAGCCGCTGCTGCTGGATCCAGCCATCGAAGCCGTTGCCGGTGACGCGGCACCAGCCGGCCGCGCAGTGCTTGACCTGCGCCACGACCCCGGCCTGCAGGCGGGCGGTGACCGCGCCGGTTTGATCGGCGCGATCATAAAGCGGCGCGAGTTCGTCCTTGCTCTTCATGGTGATGACGGCGGTGCGGCGGCCCGACAGCAGCGCGTGATAGACCCAGCCCTCGGCGCCTTCGGAATCGCGGACCCGACGCCAGTTCTCGAATTCGGCGGTGATTTCAACCGGCAGGCCGGAACGAGTGTAAACCCAGGCGACGTCGTTGTCCTTGGTCGGTCCGGCCCGGACGTTCACATGATCGGATTTGAGGCTGACATAGCGCGGCACGGGCAAACCGCTTGTCGTGACGGCGGCATCCTTTGCCGAAAACCCCGAACTGACCGACGCGCCCAGCAAACTGCCCGCCAGCACAACCACAGAACAAAAACGCCTCAACGCCATCAACTCGTCTCCCGCCGAGATTACCCAACTCAAATTCTTCTTCTTCGAGGTGAAATACCCACCAACGCCCCTGACCTCCTGTACCCCGCCCCGATTGCCCCTCGGCTTTTGGTTCCCCGGGGTCCTTGCCGGGGTTCTTGTCTTGGCCCGGCCTTCTGCTAGAGAGGGCAGAACGGTAAGGAAACAAGACGAACCCGAATTTTTCCTCGGGAGGTCCAAGGGTAAATATCGGGGAACCCAAGAAAACCCAAGAAAACCCAAGGCAAACGCCGGGACTGCGCGGTAGCGGCAGTGTCGAACAACCGGGTTAATGAGGTCTGAACGACCTTACGAGAGCAGGAAATGTCGGTTAAGAAAAAACCTCTCGTTGTCGTCACGCGCAAGCTGCCGGACTCGATCGAGACCCGCATGCGCGAGCTGTTCGACGCCCGGCTCAATCTCGATGATACGCCGCTGACGCCGGAGCAGATCGCCGAAGCGGTCCGCTCGGCCGATGTCCTGGTCCCCACCGTCACCGACGAGATCACCGAAGAGCTTCTCAAGCAGCCCGACTGCAAGCTGCGGCTGATCGCCAATTTCGGCAACGGCGTCGACAATATCGATGTCATCGCCGCGCATGCGCGCGGTATCACGGTAACCAACACGCCCAAGGTTCTGACCGAAGACACCGCCGACATGACCATGGCGCTGATTCTCGCGGTGCCGCGCCGGCTGATCGAAGGCGCTTCCATCCTCACCGAGGGCAAGAGCTGGCCCGGCTGGTCGCCGACCTGGATGCTTGGCCATCGCATCGGGGGAAAGCGGCTCGGCATCATCGGCATGGGCCGCATCGGCCAGGCCGTGGCGCGGCGCGCGCGGGCCTTCGGCCTGCAGATCCATTACCACAACCGCCGCCCCGTCGCGCCGCGCATCGCCGACGAACTGGGCGCGACCTATTGGGAAAGCCTCGACCAGATGCTGGCGCGGATGGACATCATCTCGGTGAATTGTCCGCATACCCCGGCAACGTTCCATCTGCTGTCGGCGCGGCGGCTGAAGCTGATCCGCAAGGACGCCTATATCGTCAACACCGCGCGCGGCGAGGTGATCGACGAGGACACGCTGGTCAAGCTGATCGAAGCCGGCGAGATCGGCGGCGCCGGCCTCGATGTCTACGAGAACGAACCCGCGGTCAATCCGAAGCTGGTGCGGCTGGCCAAGGCCGGCAAGGCGACGCTGCTGCCGCATATGGGCTCGGCGACCATCGAAGGCCGCGTCGAGATGGGCGAGAAGGTGATTATCAACATCAGAACCTTCCTCGACAATCACAAGCCACCGGACCGCGTGCTGCCGAGCATGCTGTAGGCTGCAGTCGTCATTCCGGGATGGTGCGTTAGCACCAGATCCGGAATCTCGAGATTCTCCGATGTGCAATCGCACATCATAGTTCGATGCTTTGCATCGCCCCGGAATGACGCCAGATGCAGCAGCAGTGCCTACCGGTGCCCGCTCAGATCGGTGATGACAAGCGCATCGCCGTTGAGCGGATTCAGGGGATCGCGTGCATAGCGCAGCGTCTCGAACCGCATCGCGCGCGCGTCCACCATCAGCAATCGCCCGACCAGGCCCTCGCCGAAGCCGACGATTTCGCGGATCGCCTCCAGCGCCATCATCGATCCCAGCACGCCCGCAAGCGCGCCCATCACGCCTGCCTCGGCGCAGGCCGGCACCGTGCCCGGCGGCGGCGGTTCGGGAAACAGGCAGCGATAGGTCGGATTGAACTGGCCGTCAGCGTTTTTCTCATGCGCGCGAATCGTGGTCAGTGATCCGTCGAACATGCCGAGCGCCGCCGTGATCAGCGGCCTTCCGGCGAGGAAACAGGCGTCGGAAACCAGATAGCGGGTTTCGAAATTGTCGGATCCGTCGAGCACCAGGTCGTAGCCGCCGATCAGCTCCATCGCGTTGCCGGCATGAAGCCGCGTGGCGTGCGCCGCAAACCTGACATGGGGATTGAGCGCATAAATTCGCTCTGCGGCGGTGTCGGCCTTGCGCCGGCCGATATCGGGGGTGGCGTGAATGATCTGACGCTGCAGATTGGACAGCGACACGATGTCGTCATCGACCACGCCGAGCGCGCCGACGCCGGCGGCGGCAAGATACATCAGCGCGGGCGCGCCGAGGCCGCCTGCGCCGATCACCAGCACGGAGGCTTCCTTCAATGCGGCCTGGCCGGGGCCGCCGACCTCGCGCAGCACAATATGGCGGGCGTATCGTTCGAGCTCATCGGCACTCAGCATGACGCGGCCAAACCCTTATCTCATCCGGCATCATTGTATCACGCGCTGCAGCCCCGGTCGGGCCATTGTTTCTTGAACCATCGCATCCCTGTTGCCGACCAAGCAGATGTGATTAATTGGCGGTTCGTCAATGACCCCGGGACTTTTCATGAGATCGATGCTGACGGCAACATTGATGTTGGTGGCCGCGGGAGCTTGCGCACATGCGCAGATGACGGCGCCGTCCACCGTGGGCGCCAGGCCAAAAACCGTCGCGACCGTTCCGATCCGCCCCGCTTTGCAGACCCCGGCCGATACTGCCAACGCGATGGCGCAGGCCGAGCGCCTAGCGATCCAGTCGGATCTGGCCTGGGTCGGCCAATATAATGGCGCCATATCGGGCGAAGTCAGCGAGCGCATGGTCGCGGCCATCAAGGAGTTTCAGAAGGACCGGGGCGGCAAGCCGACCGGGGTGCTCAATTCGCAGGAGCGCGGCGTGCTTGCCGAAACCGCAAGGCAGCGGCAGGAAGATGTCGGCTGGAAAATCATAACCGAAGCCGGCACCGGCGCCCGGCTTGGCGTGCCGACAAAGCTGGCGCCGCAGCAATCCAGCGACGCCAACGGCGCCAAATGGAGTTCCTCCACCGGCACCATCCAGATCCAGCTTTCGCGGCGCAAGCAGGCCAACCCCAGCACTGCGAAACTCGCCGAGCAGGAAAAGAAGGAACCCGCCGGCCGCAAGGTCGAATACGCCGTGGTCAAGCCGGATTTCTTCGTGCTGTCGGGCATGCAGGGCCTGAAGAAATTCTACCTGCGCGGCGCATTCAAGGGCGACGAGGTCCGCATCCTCACCATTCTCTACGATCAGGCCACCGAAGGCACGGTGGAGCCGGCGGTGATCGCGATGTCGAGCGCGTTCAATCCGTTCCCGACGGGCACGGGGCCGCCGCCGCGCAAGACCGTCGAATATGGCACCGGCATTGTCGTCAGCGAGGACGGCGCCATCGTCGCCGACCGCGAGATCACCGACGGCTGCCTCGCGATCGCGATCGCGGGCTTCGGCAATGCCGATCGCATTGCCGAGGACAAGGACCACGATCTCGCGCTGCTGCGCATTTACGGCGCGCGCGGGCTGAAGCCGCTCGGCCTGACCAATGGGGCTGCGAAATCCGTCGTCGAGCTGACCGGCATTGCCGATCCGCAAAACCAGGGCGGCGGTGCAGTCGTGAGCAACGTCAAGGCCACCGCGGCCCAGATCGGCGGTGGCGGCGATCTCGTGCTGTCGCCGCCACCGGCGCTCGGCTTTTCCGGCGCGGCGGCGCTCGATGGCGACGGCAATTTCGCCGGCATCGCGCTGTTGAAGCCCATCGTTGTCGCCGGACCGGCGAACGCCACACCGGCGGCGCAGGCGGTGCTGGTGCCGCCCGACACGTTGCGCGATTTTCTCAAGGCCAATGGCGTGAATGCCGCAGGCGGATCGACGGATGCGAAGGCATCCGTGGTGCGCGTGATCTGCGTGAGGAAATAGACCGGAAGCGCATGGCCGGGGCGGGGATCGTAGAGATTCATGTAATTGTTCGGCACGGTACCGAGTCCCGGAATCAGGAACTTCGCGCCAAACAGGTTGTTGATGGTCTGCGTGGTCGCGACCACGTTCCCCATCGCATCCGCAGCCGTCAGATGCGTGGTGTGCGCGCTTTCGAGCTGCGTCACGCCCGCGCTCCATTTTTGCGCGCGTCCGGAATCGATGGCGCCACGACGCTCCCGCGCATAGTCCTTGGAAGTCAGCCTTTCCACCGGAACATTGATAAATTCCGGATCGCCGCTGGCGGCGGCGCGGTCGGCAAAGGCGATCTTCAGCACTTCGGCCAGAAGATGGATCGTCTCTGAAGTGCCGAACCCTTTTCCGGCGATGTCATAGCCCTCGAGAATATTCAGCATCTGCGCGATGTGCACGCCAGAGGCCGCCGGCGGCGGCGGACCGAGAATTTGCCAGCCGCGATAGTCCGCGCGGATCGGCGGGCGCTCGACCGTCCGGTAGGACGTCAGGTCGTCGCGACTGACAAAACCTCCACGGGCCTTCATGTAGTCCACGAGCATGTCGCCGAGCGGACCGTGATACAGCGCCGCCTCGCCGTGGCGCGATATATAGCTGAGCGTCTCGGCATATTCCGATTGCACGACGCGGTCGCCGGCCTTCAGCGGCGTTCCGTTTCGGCAGATAGATCGCCGAGATCGGCTTGTCCTTCAGCATCTCAGCCGCGCCATCGACGATGCATTCGTGCAAATAAGGCGTCGCCGCAAAGCCGCGCGCGGCATGCTTGATCACAGGCGCCATGACATCGGCGAGCGGCAGCGTCCCGAACCGTTGCAGCGTCTCGCACCAGGCCTTGAGCGAGCCGGGCACCGCCACCGCCTTCGGACCGCTTAGATTTTCATCGTCGACGGTGTCGAATACATCATGGGCCGAGCCCGGCTTCGACCGATAGGTGTCCGGCTTCACCGCAAGCGGAACGGTGCTCTGGCCGTCGATGAAGCGGTGGCTGCCGTCGGCCAGCCGGATATGCGCCATACCGCCGCCGACGATCCCGACCATCATCGGCTCGACCACGGTCAGCGTAAACAGGGTCGCGATCGCCGCATCGATGGCGTTGCCGCCGGCGGCCAGCATCTCCGCGCCGGCGGCCGAGGCCAGCGGGTGATTACTGACCACCATGCCGCGGCTGCCGGATGCCGGCTGCTTCTGACATTGGAAAACCGTGCCCGCGCGTTCCCGCCAGTTACCGGTCATGGTGTTGCATCACCTCTATATCATCGCAGGAAATTGTGTACCGCGGCCGATCTTCCCGGCATTTGGTCCGAGGTCAAGTGGACGCAACCCGCGAAGGCATTCTGCGATCCGCCGTTTGATCAGTCCGCCGTCATTCCGGCAGCAATACGCCAGAGCCGCCCAACTCGGCTGGAAAGTCTTTCAGCTTGGGTAGTCCGTCCTTCATCGGCAGGACCGTCTCCGCATAATTGACGTGAACGGCCGGGACGAACTTCAGCGTCGGGATTGTCGCGGCGAACACGTCGATAAGTCCGACGGGTTGATGGCCGTTCATCAGGTGCCCACCGCACAGTTTGCAATACGTCCGCCGGCTGAATGGTGTCCTCTGGTACGTCGCGACGTGCTCGGCCCCGGATTTGATCTGCACCGCGTCTGATTTCCACAGGCTGAACGCATTGACTGGACCTCCCGACCAGGAACGGCAGGAATTACAGTGACAATAGCCCATCGCCTCGGGTGAGCCTGTGACCTCGATTTTAACAGCGCCGCAAAAACAGCTTCCAACGCAGTCCATGATTTGCTCCGTTCGTTGATGACGAAATCGAGCAAATACCGGACATCTGCAATAGCGGTCCAGTTCACAGACTGTACTGCGTCATCGATGCCATTAGCTTGCGAGCTTCGGTTCCTTCGCAAACGGACTGAGGCCCAGCCAGGTCTGCATGGAAGACGCGAGTCGCCGGCTTCCCGTCAATACCATCCGCCGGTTCGAAACGGCACCGCGCACGGTGTCCAGTCCCAGCCAGATGGCAGTCATGCTTCGCAGGTCCACGGACACGTAGAGGTCGACGTCGAATCCGGGATCGATCTTGCACAGATCGACGCTTGCCTCGGGATCGACGATCAGCCACCAGCGCCGCTGTGCAGCCGTTAGCTCGGGATAGACGAACTCCACCACGCTGCGGCGCGCCGGCATTGGTGTGGTGTTCAGATTTCGTCGCATATCCCACATCAGAAGATCCACATCGAGTTGCGCGAGCGATACGCTCGTCTCGATCCGGCGCTGACCCCAAATTCCGAAGGCCTCCACGAGAGGCCCGAGTTCGCGTCCGGACTCCGTTAATTGATATTCGAACACGCCGGTATCGGCGCCCGACGCCGTGCGGGCAACAATGCCGGCCATTTCAAGCTCCTTCAGACGCCGCGAGAGCAGCGCCGGCGACATTCGCGGAACGCCGCGACGCAATTCATTGAAGCGCGTCGAGCCGGCAAACATCTCGCGGAGCAGAATGATCGTCCAGCGCGTGCACAGGATCTCCGCCGCCATCGCGACCGGACAGAACTGCTGGTAGCTGTCTGTGGTCATGGTGTCCTCCGCAGGAAATATCGCGGAAAGCCTATGGCCGGACAGCGGGATTATCTAGTTCAGATTCTGTATCGGGCCCAATTCAGTTCCTGAACTGGCGGCACAGGTCGGCATCCCGTATTTCGCAGGATAACGAACACGGCCCTGGCTTTGACGCTCTGTTTTGGCGGCGCAAACCGCGTCGCCAGGCGCCAGTTCGCATTCGATTTTCTATCACCAGGGATACCTCGATGAAGAAATATGTGACCAAGCAGAACATCGCCGCGCTGGCGCGGATCGCAGCCCTCTGCACGTTTACTCTCCTCGCCGCCGGTTTTTCGCCGGCCATCGCCGCAACGCTGTCGCGCAGCCTGGACGTCGGCGTCACACTCTCGGCGATGTGGTCGATGATCGGTCCGCTCTTCGCCATCCGTGACTGGTTGCCACCATTCGGCCATGGCACACGCGCGCCGAGGAACCAGATCATTCCTCTCTCATGACCGCCGGAAGGAAAACAAAATGACTATCTTAAGCAACTATTTCTTCCGGTGCTGGACGGCATCCCGCAGCAGCGACGCTTCTCTTCGCTACGATCGGCTTCCTCTGCGGCATTCTGTTGTCGGTTGCAGTCTCGGCACACAGCCTGTACGTCTGCACTGAACTATTATGAGCGTGTCGAGAGGACGCTTGGCATGAAACGACGCCCGGCGTTGTGCCGGGCCTTTTCCTGGAATTTAGCGGGTATCTGATGCCGTCAAACCGAATTGGTTGAGCTTCGGCCGAGCCAGCTTTCGCGGGTCACTCTCCATTTTTCCGATTTCGTCTGACCATTGTGATGCGGAATCTCGACATAGCCGACAAACTCGGCGCCGGTCTTTTGCTTGACCCGCCGTGAGGCCGCATTGGAAGCCGCGTTGCAGACGTGGAAGCTCTCGATTCCGAGCGTTTGGAAGGCAAAGTCGTTCACGGATGCGATGGCTTCGGTCATCAGTCCTCTGTTCCAATAGGGCTCCGCGAGCCAAAATCCGCGATTGCCCTTTGGACTGTCCGCCCGGGGGCGAAAATGAATGTTTCCGATCGCCTGGCCGTCGCCGGACTGCAGAGCCAGGACCCATTGATAGATTTCCTCACCCGCGCCGATTTTTTCCAGCTGCAGCCTGATGAAGGTTTCCGCGCCATCATCGGGATATGGCCAGGGTACAACCGAGGCCAGGTTGCTGATGATGTTCCAATTATTGAAGTGGCGCTGGATCGCCGGTGCGTCGGAGAGCGCAAGCGGCCTCAATATCAGCCGTCGAGTCAGAAGGGTTGGAGTGTCCATCGGCTTTCATCAATGCGCCATGCACCCGGTCGGGCACGCCGCCCATCCTAGCTTCGATTGTCCGCGCCGGGTATCACTTCTGGCACTTCGGACACCAGAAGGTCGAGCGCCCGTTTTGCGTAAATCGCCGCACGATGCCGCCGCAACCGGCGGTCTGGCATTTCTCACCCTCGCGGTCGTAAACCCTGAACGAATGCTGGAAATAGCCGAGCTCGCCGGAGGTCTGGCGATGATCGCGCAGCGACGAGCCGCCGGCCTCGATGGCCTGGTTGAGCACCGCGTGAATCGCGGCAACCAGCCGCGTCGCATGATCGGTGGGCTCACCCTTTTTGGTTGCCAGCGTCGCGGCAGATCTTCGCGGCGACAGATGCGCGCGATACAGTGCCTCGCAGACATAGATATTGCCAAGCCCCGCCACCACGCGCTGGTCGAGCAGCGCCGCCTTCAGGCTGGTCTTCTTGTCGGCGCAGGCGCGCGCCAGCAGCGCGGCATCGAATTCGTTGCCGAGCGGCTCGGGCCCGAGACCGCTGAGCAGGGGCTCCTCGTCGATCGCCTTGCGGGCAATGATCTTCATGTAGCCGAAGCGGCGCGGATCGTTGAACACGACGGATGCGCCTGACGACATGTGGAACACCACATGGTCATGGGCGCCATCCTTGGCCCGCGGATGGTGGAATTTGCCCGGCGCACTCGCGTTAGCATCCTTGACGACGCGGAACGAGCCCGACATGCCCAGATGCATCAAGAGCACATCGCCGGAGGCGAGGTCCGCGAGCAGGTATTTGGCGCGACGGCCAAGACCGCTCACGGTCTGGCCCGTAAGCCGCGCGACGAAATCGCGCTGGAACGGGAAACGCAGGTCTTTGCGCCTGACTTCCGCTTTCACAATCCTGGACCCCTCCATGACCGGCTGCAGGCCGCGGCGGACGGTCTCGACTTCGGGTAATTCAGGCATGGATCAGCGTTCACCTTGTGGTGTTGACGTGATAGCGACATTGCGGCGGGCGCGCTATGGTCCAGCCGTTGCCAGTTTGAGGACGTAAATAGATGGATCGGCCGGGCGAAACCACGCATTTCGGCTTCAGGGACGTGCCCTTGAGCGACAAGCAGACGTTGGTGAACGACGTGTTTCACAGCGTGGCCCAGCGCTATGACCTGATGAACGACCTGATGTCGGCATGCCTGCATCGGGTCTGGAAAGACCTGATGATCAACGCGCTCAACCCGCCGCGCGGCGATACGCCGTTTGCGCTGCTCGACGTTGCCGGCGGCACCGGCGACATCGCGTTCCGCGCCGCGCAAGCCGCGGGCGCCGGTTTCCGTGCCACCGTATGCGACATCAATTCCGACATGCTCGGCGTCGGCCGCGAGCGCGCGGCGGCGCGGCATCTCGACGACCGGGTGTCGTTCGTGGAGGGCAATGCCGAGGCGCTGGCTTTCCCTGACCGCGGTTTCGACGCCTACACCATCGCGTTCGGTATCCGCAACGTGCCGCGGATCGATCTCGCACTCAGCGAGGCGTTTCGCGTGCTGAAGCCCGGCGGCCGGTTGCTGTGCCTGGAATTCTCCACCGTCGACGTGCCCGGGCTCGACCGGATTTACGATCTGTTTTCGTTCAAGGTGATTCCGCCGCTCGGCCGCGCGGTGACCGGCGACGCCGAATCCTATCGCTACCTCGTGGAATCGATCCGGAAATTTCCCAAGCCAAGCGCATTTGCCGAGATGATCCGTGCCGCCGGCTTTTCCCGCGTCACCTGGCAGAGCCTTTCGGGCGGCATCGTGGCGTTGCATTCGGGCTGGCGTTTGTGATCTCCGCATTGACCCACATCGCGCGGCTCGCCCGCGCCGGTTTCGTGTTCGCGCGCGAAGGCGTGTTCGGCGTGGTCGATCCGAGCCTGGTGCCGCCGCCCGGGCAACTTGCGCTTCGGCTGGCGCGATTGATCGAGCGCCCCGGTGCCAAATCCGGTCCGCGGCTGTCGCGCGCGCTGACCCGACTCGGACCGGCCTATCTCAAGCTCGGACAGTTTCTCGCCACGCGGCCCGACGTGGTCGGCGTGATGATGGCGCGCGACCTGGAAAGCCTGCAGGACCGGCTGCCGCCGTTTTCGCAAGGCGAGGCTGAAGCGGTCATCGCCCAGTCGCTGGAACGCCCGCTGGCGCAGGCGTTTGCGAGCTTCGGCCCCGCGGTCGCCGCCGCCTCGATCGCGCAGGTGCATCGCGGGGAGACCGAGCGGGATGGCGTGCGCAAAGCGGTGGCGGTCAAGGTGCTGAGGCCCAACGTGGCTGCGCGCTTCCGCCGCGACCTCGCCGATTTTTTCTTTGTCGCCCGCAATGCCGAAGCCCATTCGGCGGAAGCGCGGCGGCTGCGGCTGGTCGAGGTCATCAATACGATGTCGCGCTCGGTGGCGATGGAAATGGACCTGCGGCTGGAGGCAGCAGCGCTGTCCGAAATGGCGGAGAACACCCGGGACGATCCGGATTTTCGCGTACCCACCGTCGACTGGGACCGCACCACGCATAATGTCCTGACCATGGAATGGATCGACGGCATTGCACTCAGCGATCACGCGCGGCTTGAGCAATCGGAAGTCGACCTGCCCGGCCTCGGGCGCAAGGTGATCCAGAGTTTCCTGCGCCATGCGCTGCGCGACGGCTTCTTTCATGCCGACATGCACCCGGGCAATCTGTTCCTCGACGAGACCGGCCGGCTTGTTGCCGTTGACTTCGGCATCATGGGCCGGCTCGGGCTGAAGGAGCGGCGCTTTCTCGCTGAAATTCTCCTGGGCTTCATCACCCGCGACTATCGCCGCGTCGCCGAAGTGCATTTCGAGGCCGGCTATGTGCCGGGGCATCACTCGGTCGAGAATTTCGCGCAGGCGATCCGCGCCATCGGCGAGCCGATCCACAACCGCACCGCCGAGGAAATCTCGATGGCGAAGCTGTTGACGCTCCTGCTCGAGGTCACCGGCCTGTTCGACATGCGGACCCGGCCCGAGCTGATCCTGCTGCAAAAGACCATGGTGGTGGTCGAGGGCGTCGCGCGCAGCTTCGACCCCAAACTCGACATCTGGAAGGTCGCCGATCCCGTGGTTCGCGAATGGATCGAGCGCAACCTCGGCCCGGTCGGCCGCATTGAGGGCGCGATGTCCGGCGCAGGCGAGCTTGGCCGCGTGCTGACGGGCCTGCCGGCGATCGCGGCACGGTCGGTGGCGGTGCTGGAGCAGCTGGAGACCATGACCCGGGAAGGCCTGACGCTGTCGCCGGAGACGATCGCGGCGATGGGCCGGACCGAGGGCCGCAAGAGCCGCTGGCGCACGCTGGCGCTCTGGATCATCGCCGCGACCTTTATCGCGATCCTGTTTGCAGTCCGACAGCTTTGATTGCAATGCATGCATAATGTGATAGCATTGCTATCACACCCCGGACCAACCCATGGCCAGCCTGACCATCCGAAAGATCGACGAGGCCCTTAAGACCTATCTGCGGCTGCGCTCGGCCGCAAATGGCCGCTCCGTGGAGGAGGAAGTCCGGGTGATCCTGCGCGAGACCATCGAGGGCCGACCCTTCCAGTTCCCCTCAACACCGTCGCAAGCCGCTTTGCCGTCTGCGGAGGCCCCCTCCCGCGCTGCCCGCCCCGCCCATGCGACGGATCAGGCCCGCGTCACCCTGATCATCGGCGGTGGCATTGCCGCCTACAAGGCGCTGGACCTGATCCGTCGGCTCAAGGAGCGCCACATCCGCGTCCGCTGCGTGCTGACCAGGGCCGCGCAGCAATTCGTCACGCCGCTTGCTGCCAGCGCATTGTCGAACGAGCGCGCCTACACCGACCTGTTCGATCCCGAGAGCGAGTTCGACGCCGGCCATATCCGTCTGGCGCGCGAGTGCGATCTGATCGTGGTGGCGCCGGCGACCGCGGACCTGATGGCGAAGATGGCCAGCGGTCATGCCGACGATCTCGCCAGCGCCATTCTGCTCGCGGCCAACCGACCGATCCTGCTGGCGCCGGCGATGAATCCTCTGATGTGGAACAATGCCGCTACCCGCCGCAATGCCGCGCAGCTGGCGCGCGATGGCGTCACCATGGTCGGACCCAATGCCGGCGAAATGGCCGAAGCCGGCGAGGCCGGCGTCGGCCGTATGGCGGAGCCGCTGGAGATCGCCGCCGCTGCCGAGCACTTTCTGCGTACTCCCCAGCCGCGCCCGCTTGCGGGAAAACGCGTTCTGATTACCGCGGGTCCCACCCACGAGCCGATCGACCCGGTGCGCTACATTGCCAACCGCTCCTCCGGCAAGCAGGGTTTCGCGATCGCCGCCGCGGCGCAGGCCGCCGGCGCCGACGTCACCTTGATCTCGGGACCGGTCGATCTCGACGATCCCCCCGGCGTTACCGTGAAGCATGTGGAATCCGCGCGCGAAATGCTGCACCAGGCAGAAGCCGCGCTTCCGGCCGATATCGCGGTCTTCGCGGCCGCCGTCGCCGACTGGCGCGTCGCCCATGAAGGCGAGCAGAAACTGAAGAAGACCGCGGCGGGCATGCCGCCGCTGCAGCTCGTCGAAAACCCCGACATCCTGGCCACGATTTCAAGGCTGAAGGACGGGCGGCCGCCGCTGGTGATCGGCTTTGCCGCCGAGACCGAGCATCTGATCGACAACGCCAAAGCCAAACTCGCGCGCAAGGGCTGCGACTGGATGGTCGCCAATGACGTCTCGCCGGCGTCAGGCGTGATGGGCGGCGACCGCAACACGGTTCATCTGCTGACCCGCGATGGCGCAAAAATCAGCGTCGACTCCTGGCCGGTGATGACCAAGGAAGAAGTCGCCACCACGCTGGTGGCGCGGATCGCCGGCACGGTGGAGAAACGATCGTGAGCAACGCCGTCAAAGTCGATATCCGGCAATTGCCCCACGGCGAAGGCCTGGCACTGCCGGCCTATCAGAGCGCCCACGCCGCCGGCCTCGACCTGCTGGCCGCGGTGCCGGCGGATTCTCCGCTGATTCTTGTCCCCGGACAGCGCGCGCTGGTCCCAACCGGGCTGACGATCGCGCTGCCTGCGGGCTATGAGGCGCAGGTCCGGCCGCGCTCCGGCCTCGCATCGACGCACGGCGTTACCGTGCTGAATGCGCCGGGCACCGTTGACGCGGATTATCGCGGCGAGATTGGCGTGCTCCTGGTCAACCATGGCGACGTGCCGTTTGCGATCCATCGCGGCGAGCGCATCGCGCAGATGGTGATCGCGGCCGTGGTCAGGGCGGAACTGGTTCCCGCGGTCTCGCTCTCCGCGACCGAGCGCGGCGGCGGCGGTTTCGGTTCGACGGGCCGCTGATTCGAGTAAAGAGCCGATTCATTTTCAGAAGAATTGCGCCGATAAAGTTTAATACCCCATATTTGTGCGCCGGAATTCGCGTTCACGGTCTGAACTCTTACCCGCCGACTCCCCTTGGGGATATTGTCTTTTGATTCGCGCACGGTGGGGGGATCACGCCGGGCGTAAAGTCGTGTGGATTGGGGCAAACATGTCGGGCGTGGTCGTCACGATGCGTCGGACCTTGCTGTCGTGCACATCACTGGCACGCAACGGCCCGATCGTACTTGCCACCGCGATATTCAGCTCGATCGCACCGGCCTATGCCGGCGATCTGCCGCTTTTGGATACAATCTCGGCCTTGCTCGACCTCAATCGCCAGGAATTCGCCGTGCTGACCACCGCGCTGGCGCCGCTCGGCTTTTCGGTGGTCGCCGCGATTCTCCTGATGCGCACCCGCCTCCGCGCGGCAAGAAGCGAGGCGCGGCTGCGCACCGACATCGCCGGACTGCAGGTCCAGGCCGACCGTTTCCGCGCATTGTTGTTCGCCGAGCCTCAGATCCTGATTTCGTGGGCGGCCGGCGACAATCGTCCCGAAATCAGTGGCGACACCTCGATGCTGATGCCGACGGAATCGCAGAACTACCAGCCGCAGCGCATCCTTGCCTTCGGAAGCTGGCTGCCGCCGGAGCCCGCGCGACAGATGGATCATGCGGTCGACGCGCTCCGCGAGGCCGGCGAAGGCTTTCTGCTCAACCTGACGACGTCGAACGGCCGCTCGATCGAAGCCATGGGCCGCGCCATCGGCGGCCAGGCCATTGTACGAATTCGCGAACTCGGCGGCGTGCGGCGGGAACTGGCGGAAGCGAATCTGCGCTACAAGGCGCTGCTGGAGGAAACCGAGTTGCTGCGTGACTTCGCGGCCGCCGCGCCGTGGCCGATCTGGGCCAAGAGCGCGCAAGGCCAGCTTCGCTATGCCAATGCCGCCTACGCCCGGGCCACCGAGGCCAAGGGCGTTGCGGACGCAATCCATCGCAACCTCGAACTGCTCGAAAGCGACCAGCGCGACGACGTCAACCGGGCGCTCAACGATGGCTCGGCCTTCGCTGCCCGGCTGCCGATCGTGGTCGGCGGCGAGCGCCGGGTCTACGACGTGCATGCGCTGAACCTCAGCGGCGGAAGCGCCGGCATCGCCATCGACGCCAGCGAGGCCACCGCGCTGCGCGCGGCGCTGGTGCGGATGGCGGAGGCGCACCGGCGCACCCTCGATCAGCTGTCCTCGGGCGTCGCCGTATTCGACGGCCAGAGGCGGCTGGCGTTTTACAACGATTCCTATCGCCGCCTGTGGGACCTTGATCGCACATTTCTGGACGGCAACCCCGACGATTCGAGCGTGCTCGACCGGTTGCGCGCCGCGCGCAAAGTTCCGGAACAACCGGATTTCCGGGCCTGGAAGGCCAAGCTGCATGAGGCCTATCGCGCGGTCGAGCCGGCCAAGGATACCTGGTATCTGCCCGATGGCCGCGCCGTCAGCGTCGTTACCACGCCAAATCCGGAAGGCGGCGTCACCTATTTGTTCGACGACGTCACCGAAAGCCTCGATCTCGCCCGGCGGTTCGACGGCCTGATCCGGGTCCAGCGTGAAACGCTCGATAATCTCGCCGAAGCGGTCGCGGTATTCGGCAGCAATGGCCGCGCGCAATTGTTCAATCCGGCCTTCGCGAAGATGTGGAAGCTGTCGCCGGAGGCGCTGCGCGAACAGCCGCACATCGAAACCGTAGAAGGCTGGTGCAGACCGCTGTTCGACGACGCCGATACGTGGCGGACCATCCGCGAAGCCGTTACCGCGATCGAGAACCGGGTCGAGGTGCCGCTGAAGCTGGAGCGCAAGGATGGCAGCGTGCTGGACTGCATGACCATGCCGCTGCCCGACGGCGCCACCATGCTGACATTCCAGGACATCACCGATACCGAAAACGTCGAGCGCGCGCTGCGCGAACGCAACGAGGCGCTGGAGACCGCCGACCAGATGAAGGTCGATTTCGTCCACCACGTGTCCTACGAATTACGCTCGCCGCTGACCACCATCATCGGCTTTGCCCACTTCCTCAGCGACCCCGTCACCGGCCCGCTGATGCCGAAGCAGGCCGAGTATCTCGGCTACATCACCGCCTCGACCAACGCGCTGCTGGCGATTATCAACAACATCCTCGATCTTGCGACCATCGACGCCGGCGCGATGTCGCTCAATCTCGGTTCGATCGACATCCGCAAGACTATCCAGGCCGCTGCCGAAGGCATCCAGGACCGGCTCGCAACCGACCGCATCCAGCTCAAGGTCGATGTCGATCCCAGCATCGGAAGCTTTGTCGGCGACGAACGCCGCGTGGTGCAGGTCTTGTATAATCTGCTGGCGAATGCCGTCGGTTTCTCGCCTCAGGACGCCACCATCGGCTTGAGCGCCAGGCGAACCGAGCACAACGTCGTCTTCACCGTGACCGATTGCGGCCCGGGCATTCCCCCTGACGTCAAGGACAAGGTGTTCGACTGGTTCGAAAGTCACTCCCATGGCTCGCGGCACCGTGGCGCCGGCCTCGGCCTGTCGCTGGTGCGCTCCTTTGTCGAGCTGCACGGAGGCAAGGTGCGCGTCGATTCGATCGTCGGCAAAGGCACCACCGTGACCTGTGACTTTCCGGTCGATCAGGCCGCGCATCGCAACGCCGCGGAATGACCGTTCCCGCGACATTCTCGCTGGCGTTGAGCAACGAGATGGCGACCGCGCATCTGATGGCCGATCTTGCGCTGCTGATCGGACCCGGCGACGTCATCACCCTTTCCGGCGACCTCGGCGCCGGGAAGACCTCGGCCGCCCGCGCCATGATCCGCTATCTCGCCGGCGACGATGCATTGGAGGTTCCAAGCCCGACCTTCACGCTGGTACAGGCCTACGATCTGCCACCCTATCCGCTGCTGCACGCGGATTTCTACCGCGTCAACGACGCCGTGGAACTGGAGGAGATCGGCCTGTCGCCATTGCCGGAAGCCACGGTGACGCTGATCGAATGGCCGGAGCGCGCACCATCCGCGCTGCCCCAGGACCGGATCGACATCGCGCTGAGCCATCGTCCGGCGCTGGGATCGACCGCGCGCGCCGCTGAAATCACCGGCTACGGCAAGGCCGCCGCGCAAGTCGCACGGCTGAAAGCGCTGCGGCAGTTTCTCGACGGCGCAGGCTATGGGGAGGCAAGACGCCAGCGCATGGCCGGTGATGCGTCGACGCGCTCCTATGCGCGGCTGGTTCGCGACGACGGCGTTGTCATCCTGATGAACTCTCCCAAGCGTCCCGATGGGCCGGCGATCTATGACGGCAAGTCGTACAGCGCCGCCGTGCATCTGGCCGAGGACGTCAAACCGTTTGTCGCCATCGCCAGGGCCTTGAGCGAGCGCGGCTTCTCGGCGCCTGCGATTTATCACGCCGACCTCGACGCCGGATTCCTGATCACCGAGGATTTCGGCAGCGCGGCCTTTTTCGAGGGCGAGCCGCCCGCGCCTGTCGTCGAGCGCTACGAGGTCGCGACCGACATGTTGGCGGCGCTGCACCGCGAAGCGCTGCCGGCAATTCTGCCGTTGGCGCCGCAGCTCAGCTACGCCATGCCGGTCTTCGACACCGATGCGCTGTTGGTCGAGGTCGGACTGATGCTCGAATGGTATCTGCCGGATCGTGGCGCCGAGCCTGATGACAACATGCGCGCCGGATTCGTCATGATGTGGCGCGATCTCTTGACCAAGCCCGCAGGCGCCGACAGGACCTGGGTGCTGCGGGACTTTCATTCCCCCAATCTGATCTGGCTTGGCGAACGCTCCGGCATCGGAAAAGTCGGCATCATCGACTTCCAGGACGCCGTGCTGGGCCCGGCCGCCTACGATCTGGCGTCGCTGTTGCAGGATGCGCGGATCGACGTGCCCGAGCAGCTCGAGATTGCGCTGCTGACGCGCTACATCAAGGCGCGGCGTGCGTCCGACGACAGTTTCGATCCGGCCGCTTTCGCCGAGCTCTATGCCATCATGTCGGCGCAGCGCAACACGCGGCTGCTCGGCACCTTCGCGCGGCTCAACCGGCGCGACGGCAAGCCGCAATATCTGCGCCATCAGCCCCGAATCTGGACCTATCTCGGCCGTTCGCTGGCCCACCCCGCGCTTGCGCGCGCCCGGGAGTGGTATTCGCTCAACGTCCCCGCGCCGGTTCCCTGATTTACCGCTTGTTAGCCAACCTGCCTCTAAGCTGCGGCGGACCCTGCCCCAAGTGCGGGGCGCGGCTGCTTTGAGGGCTGGAGCGGATCAATGGCGACAGAACGACGCAAAGGAGAGCGCGTTACATTCGAACGCGGCATCCCCGCGCATATGATGGGCATCGACGGCACCTGGCGGCGCGAATGCACGATGGAAGACATTTCGGAGACCGGCGCGAAACTCAGTGTCGAGGGCTCGGTCGAGGGGCTGCACCTCAAGGAATTCTTTCTGCTGCTGTCGTCCACCGGGCTCGCCTATCGCCGCTGCGAACTGGCCTGGGTCAACGGCGACCAGATCGGCGTCAATTTCATCAGAACGGGCGACAAGAAGAAAAAAACGGGCAAGCGAGCGCCACAGACCGCGGAAGCCTGATCGGGCCGGGCCGGTCGCACAACCGTCATGCGGGGCGGCTATGGCATCAACGACCGGTAGCCCCCGCGAATCACCATGATATGATTGGCGCTGCCTGACAACGCCGGTTCGGGAAATCTCCCAGAATGTCCGTCCAACCCGCTAAAGCCATGGTCCTCGCCGCCGGCCTTGGCGTGCGCATGCGCCCGCTGACGGACCGGATGCCAAAGCCGCTGGTGCGCGTGGCGGGCCACGCGCTGCTCGATCACGTGCTCGACAAGCTCGGCGACGCCGGCGTCCGCGAAGCCGTCGTCAATGTTCACTATCTGCCCGACCAGATCATCGACCACGTCGCCGACCGCGCGCGACCGCGCGTGATCATCTCTGATGAACGCGACCGGGTGTTGGGCACCGGCGGCGGGCTCGTCAAGGCGCTGCCTTTGCTCGGCCCCGCGCCGTTCTTCCTTGTCAACGCCGACACCCTGTGGATCGATGGCGTGCGGCCCAATCTGGCGCGGCTCGGCGAGGTCTTCGATCCCTCGCGCATGGATATCCTGCTGTTGATGGCGCCGACGACCAGCAGCATCGGCTATGGCGGACGCGGCGACTACGCGATGCTGCCCGACGGCGCGCTGCGCAAGCGCAGGGAACATCAGGTGGTTCCGTTCGTCTATGCAGGCGCTGCGATCATGTCGCCATCCCTGTTCGCCGATGCGCCCGCGGGTGAATTTTCGCTGACCAAAATGTTCGACCGCGCCAACGCGCAGGAGCGGCTGTTCGGCCTCAGGCTGGACGGCGTGTGGATGCATGTGGGAACCCCCGACGCGGTGCGCGCGGCGGAAGCGGCCTTCCTCGCCAGCGTCGCGTGATCCTCCCGTCATTCCGGGACGCGCCGTAAGGCGCAGACCCGGAATCTCGAGATTCCGGATTCGCGTCTTCGACGCGCCCCGGAATGACAGTGCCGACCCTTCGACTCCCTCCTTGGTGCCGCCCATGCCATGATGCCGCCTAACCTGCGAATCAGGAAGGCCCATGCGCGTTTTCAGCGTTCCATTATCAGCGCCGTTCTTGCGCACCGTCATTGCCGCGCTGGTCGATGGCAGGCTGGTCGATGGCTTCGAGGCGCGCTCCGATCCGGCGCGGCTGGCACAGGCCACGCTCTATCTTCCGACCCGCCGCGCGGGGCGATTGGCGCATGGCATCTTCCTGGATGTGCTCGGTAAGGATGCGGCGATCCTGCCGCGCATCGTCGCCCTCGGCGACATCGATGAGGATGAGCTTGCCTTCTCGGAAGATTCCGAGCCTGGCGGTATCGTCCCGTTGGACGTTCCGCCCAAACTCGGCGAGCTCGAACGCCGCTTGGTGCTGGCCAGACTTGTCGCCGCCTGGGCCAAACAGCCGGTGCTGTCGCCGCTGGTGGTCGGCGGCCCCGCCTCCACGCTAACACTAGCCGGCGACCTTGCGCGGCTGATCGACGACATGGTGACGCGCGGCGTCGACTGGAGCGCGCTTGATCGCCTCGTGCCTGACCAGTTCGACAAATACTGGCAACACACGCTGGATTTCCTGAAGATCGCTCGCGAGTTCTGGCCGGCTTTTCTTGCCGAAACCAACAGGATCGAGCCCGCCGCGCGCCGCGACCTTTTGATCGATGCCGAAGCCGAGCGCCTCACAAAGCCATCCGATGGCCCCGTGATCGCCGCGGGCTCGACCGGATCGATGCCATCAACGGCAAGATTTCTGCAAGCGGTGGCCCGACTGCCGCACGGCGCGGTGGTGCTGCCGGGCCTCGATACCGATCTTGACGACGATGCCTGGCAATTGATCGGCGGCGCCAGGGACGCCACAGGCGCGTTCACGACGCCCCCCGCGCCCAACCATCCGCAATTCGCGATGCACGCGCTGCTGTCGCGCTTCGGCATCAAGCGCGGCGATGTCGAAATTCTCGGGAAGCCTGCACAAGGCGGCCGCGAGGTGCTGGCATCCGAGGCGATGCGGCCGTCGAACGCCACCTCGGAGTGGCACGATCGTTTGAAACGGCTGGATATCGCGGCGCAGATCGCGACCGGCATGAATAAGCTCGCCGTGATCGAGGCCCCAAATCCGGAGATGGAGGCGCTCGCGATCGCGGTGGCGATGCGCGAGGCGCGGCATCTCAACAAATCGGCGGCGCTGGTGACGCCGGACCGTGCGCTGGCGCGGCGCGTGATCGCCGCGCTCGGCCGCTGGAATCTCGCATTCAACGATTCCGGCGGCGACGCGCTGATGGAAACGCCGGCCGGCATTTTTGCGCGGCTGGCGGCGGAGGCCGCGACAAATGGATTGGAGCCGCCAATCCTGCTGGCATTGCTCAAGCATCCGATGTTTCGGCTCGGCGGCACACATGACGCGTTGAAGCGCGGCGTTGAAGTGCTCGAGCTTTCGCTGCTGCGCGGCACTCGACCGCAGGCCGGCGGCCGTGGCTTGGCCGCCGATTTCGCGGGCTTCCGTGATGAACTGCGCAAGTTGCGCGGCGGCGAAACCTCATCGCTGCACCATGCCGAGCCGCGTGCACGGCTGGGAGACCACGAACTCGACCGGGCGCAATCGCTGATCGCAGCGCTCCGCACAGCGCTGACGCCGCTGGAAGGCCTTGCTGGCTCAAGACCGCATGATTTCGCCGAACTCGCGCAGTGCCATCGCGAGACGCTGATAAATCTCTCCGCCGACGAGCACGGTGTCGCCACGGCGTTCGAGGGGCCGGATGGGCTCGCGCTCGCGTCCGCCTTCGACGATTTGCTCGGTCGGCAGGAGAAGATCGGCCTGATGGTCGAGGCCGGCGACTATGCCGAAGTATTCCAGGCAGCCTTCGCTGACCGTCTGGTGCGGCGGCGGGAGCAGCCCGGCGCGCAACTCCACATCTTCGGCCAACTGGAGGCGCGGCTGACGGAATCCGACCGCGTCATCCTGGGCGGTCTCGTCGAAACCGTGTGGCCGCCGGCGCCGCGCGTCGATCCCTGGCTGAGCCGGCCGATGCGTCACGAGCTCGGCCTCGACCTTCCGGAGCGCCGAATAGGCCTTTCTGCGCACGACTTCGCGCAACTGCTCGGCCATGAGGAGGTGATCCTCACCCATTCGGCCAAGGTCGGCGGGGCTCCGGCAGTCGCCTCGCGCTTCCTGCATCGGCTGGAAGCGGTCGCGGGCGAAGAGCGCTGGAGGGCAGCGAAGACGGCCGGCGACGACTATGTTCGCTACGCCGGCGCGATCGACCAGCCCGCGGAGGTCAAGCCGATCGAGCAGCCGCAGCCCAGGCCGCCGCGCGAGACGCGTCCGACAAAGCTATCGGTCACCGCGATCGAGGACTGGCTGCGCGATCCCTACACCATCTATGCCCGTCACATTCTCAAGCTCGACTCGCTCGATCCCGTCGACATGCCGCTGTCGGCGGCCGATCGCGGCTCTGCAATCCACGAATCGCTTGGTGAATTCACCAAGGAACACGCCGATGCACTGCCGGACGACGCGGCAGGCGTGTTGCGCCGTATCGGCGAAAAGCATTTCGCGCCGCTGATGGAAAAGCCGGAGGCCCGCGCGCTGTGGTGGCCGCGCTTCCAGCGGATCGCGCGCTGGTTCGCCGAATGGGAGGCCGCGCGCCGCGGCGGCATCGCGGCCATCGCCGCCGAGATCCGGGGTGAAATCGAGATCCCCCTCGACAATGCCAGAATATTTACGCTCTCCGCACGCGCCGACCGGATCGAACGCCGCCGCGACGGCGGCTACGCCATCCTCGACTACAAGACCGGGCAACCGCCGACCGGAAAGCAGGTGCGGATGGGGTTATCGCCGCAGCTCACGCTGGAGGCAGCGATACTGCGCGAGGGAGGCTTCGCAGGTATCGATGCGGGCGCCTCCGTTGCAGAACTCGCCTATGTCAGATTGAGCGGCAACAATCCGCCGGGCGAATACAAGATGGTCGAATTGAAGATCAAGCAAAACGACACGCCGCAGCTGCCCGATTCAGCGGCCGACTATGCGCGGGCGCAGCTCGAGGCGCTGATCCGCCGGTTCGAGAACCCTGACGAGCCGTATCGATCGCTAGTCCTGTCGATGTGGACCGCCCGCTACGGCGACTATGACAACCTCGCCCGGGTCAAGGAATGGTCCGCCGCCGGCGGCGTTGCACTGGAGGAGTGGTGAAGGCTCCGCGCACCATTCCCGACGCCGTCCGCGCCACGCAGGCACGCGCATCAGATCCCGCGTCTTCCGCGTTCGTTTCCGCCAACGCCGGCTCCGGCAAGACCCATGTGCTGGTGCAGCGCGTGATCCGTCTGATGCTCGCCGGCGTGCCGCCGGAAAAGATTCTGTGCCTCACCTTCACCAAGGCGGCAGCAGCCAACATGGCCGAGCGCCTGTTTACGACGCTCGGCCACTGGGTAACCCTCGACGACGACGTGCTCGATGCCGCAATCCGCGACGCCGGTATCACGCACCCGACGGTGCAGCTGCGCAAATCGGCGCGCGAACTGTTCGCCTCCGCGCTGGAAACGCCGGGCGGGCTGAAGGTTCAAACCATCCACGCGCTATGCACCCGCCTGTTGCAGCAATTTCCCTTCGAAGCCAACGTACCGGCTCGCTTCACCGTGCTCGACGACCGCGACCAGACCGAGATGATGGAGCGCGCCAGCCTCGCGGTGATGCTCGATGCCTCGCGGGCACCCGACAGCGCGATCGGGCGCGCGCTGCTAGCCGCCATGGCGAACGCAGCGGACGTTACTTTCAAGGATGTCGTGCGCGAGGCATGCCTCAGCCGCGATCATTTCATGGCCTGGACCGACGCGGCCGGCAGCGCTGAGACTGCCGTCGCGCAGGTTTCGGCCTTACTGGGGGTCACTGCCAATGACAGCATCGAAGACGTCGAGCGCGAGATCGTCGACGGCCCCAACCTGCCGCGATCGCATTGGGAAGAAATCGGGCGCGTGCTGGATACCGGAGCCAAAACCGAGCGCGACAACGCAGATCGGTTACGTGTGGCGCTGCCCGCCGCCGGTGCGGCCCAGGTCGATGAATATCTCGGTGTTTTCCTGACTGAGGCCGATCGCACTCCCCGCAAATCAGTGTTGACGAAGAATTTCGTTCGGGACAATCCGGCAATCGGAAGTCGCTTCGAGGCCGAGGCGAGTCGGCTGGGTCCGCTGATCGAAAGGCGCCGCGCCGTCACGACGCGCGACCGCACCGAAGCCTTGCTGCATATTGCGATCGCGGCGGCGGCGAACTACCGGCGCGAAAAGACCGAGCGCGGCCTGCTCGACTATGACGATCTGATCGACAAGACACTGGCCCTGCTTGCAAGTGGAGCGTCCGGCTGGGTGCACTACAAGCTCGATCGCGGCGTCGATCACGTGCTGATCGACGAGGCGCAGGACACCAGCCCCCGGCAATGGGACATCATCGCGCATATCATCTCGGAATTCACCGCCGGCGCGGGGGCGCGTGACGGCGCGATGCGTACCGTGTTCGCCGTTGGCGACGAGAAGCAGTCGATTTTCTCGTTTCAGGGAGCTGCACCGCGGGAGTTCGATGCACGCCGCTGGGAGTTGAAGAAGAAGTTCGAGGATGCCGAGCTTAGATTCGAGTCCATCCCGTTCACCTATTCCTTCCGGTCGGGACAGGCGATCCTCAAATCCGTTGACCATGTGTTTCGCGACGAGGCAATCTACCGCAGCATCCACGCTGAAAAGGCCTATCCGCTGCACGAAGCGCTGCCCGATGCCGGTCCAAGTCAGATCGACCTCTGGGAGCTTTCGGTCGCCGATGAGAAGCAGGACATCGAGGGCTGGCGCGCGCCGTTCGATGGCGTGCCGGTGACGAGCGCCGAGGTCAAACTGTCGAAACGCATCCAGAGCGAGATCGGGCGGCTCGTCGCCGGCGACACCATGACCGGACGCCTCAGCAATCGTCGCCGCCTTACCTATGGCGACGTGCTGGTGCTGGTGCGGCGCCGCGGCAACCTTTTCGACGCCGTCATCCAGGCGCTGAAGCACGCCGGCATTCCCGTGGCCGGCGCCGACCGGCTCAAACTCACCGAACACATCGGCATCATCGACTTGATGAATCTCGCCGACGCCCTGTTGCTGCCGCAGGACGATCTGGCACTCGCCGTCGCGTTGAAGAGCCCGTTGTTCAACCTCACTGAGGACGAGCTGTTCACGCTGGCCTGGAATCGCAAGGGAACGCTGCGCGACGCGCTGACCGCTCACGCTGCCGAAAGCGGCAGGTTTAGGGGTGCGCTGGACCGGCTCGCCGAGTGCGAGCGGCGCTTTCGAACCGAAACACCGTTTGCCTTCTATGCCTGGCTGCTCGGCGGGGACGACGGCCGCGCGCGCATCCTGCGCCGGCTTGGGCACGAAGCGAACGATGCGCTCGACGAATTCCTCGAATTGGCGATGTCCTACGAGAAGAAGGCACCGGCCTCGCTGCAGGGTTTCATGGCCTGGCTGCGCGCCGCCGACACCGAGGTAAAACGCGACATGGAAATCTCGCGCGACGAGGTCCGCGTGATGACGGTGCATGGTGCGAAAGGGCTTGAAGCCCCCGTAGTGATCATGGCCGACACCACGACGTCGCCATCGGATACCCAGCGCCTTCGCCTCATTCATTTGCCGCAGGCAAACGGCGGCAAGGTCATGGTCTGGGCCGGACGCAAGGCCGACGATCCGCGTTGCGTGGCCGACGCGCGCAACGCCATGCTGGAGGAGACCGAGCACGAATATCGCCGCCTACTCTATGTCGCGATGACGCGCGCGGCTGATCGACTGATCGTCGCCGGCTGCATGCCCGGCAACAGGAACAGCGTCCGCGAGAATTCCTGGTACGATTTGGTCAAGCGAGGCCTTGCGAATTCGGACCTGGTTTTCCAGGAGGTTCCGTCTGGCGATGGCGTGGTGAAAAGCTACAGGCGAGCGGAAGACGCAATGCCCGAGACCGACATCGCCCTCGACGCTGTGGCAACCACGCATCCATCGCTGCCGGAGTGGCTGCGCACGGCGGCTGCGCCGGAGCAAATCAACGACAGCCGGCTGCGTCCGTCCGATCCCGGCACGGATGAGGGCAAAAGCTTCCGGAGCGGCGAATCGCTCGCACTGCGCGCGCGGTCTCTCTTGCGCGGCACGCTGGTGCACCGGCTGCTGCAATCGCTCCCCGAGCTCGAGACCGGGCGCCGCCGCGACGCGGCATTAAAATACCTCGCGCGCAACGCCGGCGATTGGACCGACGGCGACCGCGAGGCGCTGGCGGAGCAGACGCTGGCCCTGATCGGGGATGCGCGATTTGCACCGGTATTTTCGGCCGGAAGCCGCGTCGAGGTCTCGATCGCCGGACGACTGGAACGGCCGGGGCGGGCGCCCGCCCTGGTTTCGGGGCAAATTGACCGGCTGGTGATGACGCCCGACGAG
Organism: uncultured Alphaproteobacteria bacterium; assembly: GCA_963801875.1. Classification (GTDB taxonomy): domain Bacteria; phylum Pseudomonadota; class Alphaproteobacteria; order Rhizobiales; family Xanthobacteraceae; genus Bradyrhizobium. Next base: position 311,080 of record CAWDGT010000004.1, read on the forward strand.
GTCCTGATCGTCGACTACAAGACCAATCATGCCCCGCCGAATGCCGCGGCGGAAGCGCCCCGGATTTATGTCCGCCAGCTCGCGCTCTACCGCGCGGTGCTCGGAAAGCTTTATCCCCAATTACCGGTCCGCGCCGCGTTACTCTGGACCGAAACGCCTGAATTGATGGAAATTTCTGCTCCTGCGCTGGACGCGGAGCTGGCAGGTGTCCTCTCACGGGACGACCAAGCTTGACCCGGCAACGCCCCGTTCATAGGTTGCTTGCATGATCCCGGCGGCGATTCTTCGAAAGCCGCCCCTTCCCGAACTGAACGAGGTATTCCGATGGCCGTTGGCAAGGTTTCTGACGCCGATTTCGACGCCGAAGTGCTCAAGGCGACCGGCCCGGTCGTGGTCGATTTCTGGGCCGAGTGGTGCGGTCCGTGCCGCATGATCGCACCCGCGCTCGACGAGATTTCCGGCGCGATGGGTGACAAGGTCAAGATCGTGAAGCTGAACGTCGACGAGAGCCCGAAGACGGCGTCGAAATATGGCGTGATGTCAATCCCGACCCTGATGATCTTCAAGGGCGGCGAGATGGCCTCGCGCCAGGTCGGCGCCGCACCGAAGGCAAAATTGCAGCAGTGGATCACGGCCGCGGTCTGACCCGATCCGCCTAACAACTATCCTGAGAGCGGCCGGCTCATCGCCGGCCGTTTTGTTTTCCGTGGCCCCGGCCGCTTACCCCGGCGGTGTGCCGTTACGCGCGAGCACATGGCCCGCGAGATACAGCGATCCCGTGATCAATATGCGCGGCGGCACTTCGTAGGCGAGGCGCACCAGCGAACGCAACGCCGCCTCGACACTGGCTGACGTCTCCACCCGCATGCCGAGGGTGCGTGCGGCGTCCGCCATCCGGTCCGGCGGCATGGCATTGTCGCGATCCGGTATCCGCACCGCGATGATGTGGCGGGTCAGGCCGGCGAAGTTGGCGAGAAATGCGCCGGCATCCTTGTTGGCCATCATGCCGACGATGACCACGAGCGGACGCGAAACCCGCTCCTCGAGATCTCCGAGTGCTGCCGCGGCGACCCGCCCGCCCTCGGCATTGTGCCCGCCGTCGAGCCATATCTCGGAACCTTGCGGCGCCTGCTCCACCAGCGCCCCCGACGCCAGGCGCTGCATCCGTGCCGGCCATTCGGCATTGACGATACCGGCCTCGAAGGCTGCGGGATCGATCCTGAAAGTGTCTTGCGCGCGCAGCGTCGCGATCGCGAGGCCGGCATTGTCGAACTGATGGCGGCCGAACAATTTTGGCGCCGCCAGATCCATCAGGCCGCGATCGTCCTGGTAGACCAGCCTTCCGCGCTCGACATTGACATGCCACTCCTGCCCGGCCGAATGCAGCGGCGCGTGCATGCGCCTGGCCTGTTGCTCGACCACGGCAATCGCCTCGGGCGGCTGCTCCGCAGAGATCACAGGCACGTCGCGCTTGATGATGCCGGCCTTTTCGCGGGCAATCGTCATCAGCGTTTGCCCAAGAAATTCGGTGTGATCCATGCTGATGGGCGCAATCACGGTCACGAGCGGCGCGTCGACCACATTGGTAGCATCCAACCGCCCGCCGAGGCCGACTTCCAGCAGCACGACATCGGCCGGATGCCGCGCGAACAGCCAAAATGCCGCCGCGGTCTCGATTTCAAAAATGGTGATCGGCGCGTCCGCATTGGCCCGCTCGCAATGTTCCAGCGCCGCGCGCAGTTCGTCATCGCCGACCAGCGCGCCGCCGGCCGTGCTGCCGAGGCGAAAGCATTCGTTGATCCGCACCAGGTAGGGCGAGGTATAGACGTGGACGCGCAGGTGGGCGGCTTCCAGAATCGCGCGCAGATACGCGATGGTCGAACCCTTGCCATTGGTGCCGGCGACGTGGATCACCGGCGGCAACTTGCGTTCGGGATGATCGATCAGCTCCAGCAGCCGCCGCATCCGCTCGAGATCGAGATCGATACGCCTCGGGTGCAGGGCGGATAGCCGCGCGATCAATTCGCCGAGCGGCGGCGATCGCTTTGCCGCAGCTGCGTTCACGCCTGGGGCGCGGCCGGCGCCACATCCGCACCTGATGCGATCTGGGCCTGAATGGCGACCTGAGCCGCGGGCCTGGAGGCGGTTTCCGGCGCCGGCGATTTCGTCAGCAGCCGGCAAAGGCGGGCCAGCGTCGGGCGCAGATCGTGGCGATGCACCACCATATCGACCATGCCATGGTCTTTCAGATATTCGGCGCGTTGAAATCCTTCCGGCAATTTCTCGCGAATCGTCTGTTCGATCACGCGCGCGCCGGCAAAGCCGATCAGCGCACCGGGCTCGGCGATCTGCACGTCGCCGAGCATGGCATAGGAGGCGGTGACGCCGCCGGTGGTCGGATTGGTCAGCACCACGATATAGGGCAGTTTCGCCTCGCGCAGCATCTGCACGCCGACCGTGGTTCGCGGCATCTGCATCAGTGATAAGATCCCTTCCTGCATGCGGGCGCCGCCCGAGGCCGCGAACACGATGAACGGAGATTTCTTTTCCAGTGCGAGCTCAAGCCCGCGCACGATCGCTTCTCCGGCGGCCATGCCGAGCGAACCGCCCATGAAATCGAAATCTTGCACCGCGATCACGGCCGCGGCGCCTTCCAGCTTGCCGTAACCCACCTTGATGGCGTCATTCAGCCCGGTCCGGGTGCGGGCATCCTTGATGCGGTCGGCATAGCGGCGTTCGTCGCGGAATTTCAGGGGATCGGCGGTCACCTCGGGCAGCGCCACGTCGAACCAGGTCTCGTTGTCGAAGATCGATTTCAGCCGCGCCACCGCGCCCATTCGCATGTGGTAGTTCGAGCCGGGAATCACGAACTGGTTGGCCTCGACGTCCTTGTAGAACACAAGCTGCCCGGAATCGGGACATTTGATCCACAAATTCTCCGGCGTCTCGCGGCGCAGGATGTTGCGGATCTTCGGCCGGACGACGTTGGTGAGCCAATTCATGTTCCGCTCCGAATAGCGATCGAATCGCTTTTCAATATTCATTCTAGGGCGCGATCGGACCCGGATTCCAGGCTTGCTGATCGCGCCCTGAATATATGGCGGGTGGGATACCCCGCGACAAGCCGCCGCCTGGCGCCTGTCCCCACCGCAATTGTGGCTTATTCCGCAGCCTGTTTCGCACCCCGCACGCCTTGCGCCAGCGAAGACACGAGATCGGCCACGGCATCGACCGTTCTGGCGGTTGCAGCCCCTTTCGCATCGAGGCTGCCGCGCAGGGCGTCGACCAGCGCCGTGCCGACCACCGCGCCGTCGGCTTTTTGCGCGATTGCGCGCGCGGCTTCCGGAGTCCTGATGCCGAAGCCGACACATACCGGCAGTTTGGTATGCCGCTTGATGCGGGCGACCGCCTCGCCGACGACCTTGGTATCGGCGCCGGCGCTGCCGGTGATGCCGGTGATAGAGACGTAATAGACAAAACCCGAGGTATTGGCGAGCACCGCGGGCAGCCGCCTGTCATCCGTGGTCGGCGTCGCCAGCCGGATGAAATTAAGCCCGGCCTGCAGCGCCGGCAGGCACAGTTCGGTGTCTTCCTCCGGCGGCAGGTCGACGATGATCAGGCCGTCGACGCCGGCGGATTTGGCGTCGACGAGAAACCTGTCGACGCCGTAGATGTAGATCGGGTTGTAGTAGCCCATCAGCACCAGCGGCGTGGCGTTATCGCCTTGGCGAAACTCGCGCACCATCGCGAGCGTCTTGTTCAGGGTCATGCCGGCTTTCAGCGCGCGCAATCCCGCCGCCTGAATGGCCGGCCCGTCCGCCATCGGATCGGTGAAGGGCATGCCGATCTCGATGATGTCGGCGCCCGCCTTCGGCAGTGCCTTGATGATGGCCAGCGAAGTCGTGGGATCGGGATCGCCGGCCATCAGGAAGGTGATGAAGGCCGAACGACCCTGCTTCTTCAGTTCGGCAAAGCGTGCGTCGATGCGAGTGGTCATGATGCGGCGATCGCTGTGTTATACCTCTCCCCGTCGGGGAGAGATCGGCTGCGTTCGCAAGTCACTTCTTCTTCCTCCGCAAAATATCCGCCACCTGCGGAATGTCCTTGTCGCCGCGACCGGAGAGATTGACTACCATCAGGTGATCTCTGGGCCGCTTCGGCGCGAGCTCCATCACCTTGGCGATGGCGTGCGCCGGCTCCAGCGCCGGGATGATGCCTTCCAGCCGCGACAGCAACTGGAACGCCGCCAGCGCTTCGTCATCGGTGGCGGACAGATACGTTACCCGGCCGGTTTCGTGCAGCCAGGAATGCTCCGGCCCGATGCCGGGATAATCCAGCCCCGCCGAAATCGAATGCGCGTCCTGGATCTGGCCGTCATCGTCCATCAGCAAATAGGTGCGGTTGCCGTGCAGCACGCCGGGCCGGCCGCCGGCGATCGAGGCCGCATGCAACTGCGTGAGCCCATGGCCCGCCGCCTCGACCCCGAAGATCTCGACAGAGGGCTCATCGAGGAAGGGATGAAACAATCCCATCGCGTTGGAGCCGCCGCCGATGCAGGCGATCAGCGAGTCCGGCAGGCGGCCTTCGGCCTCCTGCATCTGCGCCCGGGTCTCGATCCCGATCACCGACTGGAAGTCGCGCACCATCATCGGGTAGGGATGCGGGCCGGCGACGGTGCCAATGCAGTAGAACGTGTTGTGCACATTGGTGACCCAGTCGCGCAGCGCGTCGTTCATGGCGTCTTTCAGCGTTCGCGAGCCCGACTGTACCGGGATCACGGTGGCGCCCAGCATCTCCATGCGGATGACATTGGCCTGCTGCCGCTCAACATCGACGGCGCCCATATAGACCACGCATTCAAGCCCAAAGCGGGCGCACAGCGTCGCGGTGGCGACGCCATGCTGGCCGGCGCCAGTCTCGGCGATGATACGCTTCTTGCCCATGCGCCGCGCCACCATGATCTGGCCGAGCACGTTGTTGACCTTGTGCGAGCCGGTGTGGTTGAGCTCCTCGCGCTTGAAATAGATTTTGGCGCCGCCGAGATGCCCGGTCAGGCGCTCGGCGAAGTACAGGGGCGACGGCCGGCCGACATAATGCTTGAGGTAGCCGTTCATTTCCGCGGTGAACGCCGGATCGGCCTTGGCGTCGGCGTAGGCCTTTTCCAGGTCGAGGATCAGCGGCATCAGCGTTTCCGCGACAAAGCGGCCGCCGAAGATGCCGAAATGCCCGCGCTCGTCGGGACCGCTGCGGAAGGAATTGGGTCTGGCGAGACTCATCGAACCATCAGCTCTTCTGTTGCGCGCGCCGCGCCTGTTCTGCTCCCTCGCCCCGCTCTTGCGGGGAGAGGGTTGGGGTGAGGGGCTCTTGCGGCAAATTCGGTGAGAGTTGTGAACGCGGCGACTCCCCCTCACCCGGATCGCAAGAGCGATCCGACCTCTCCCCGTGAACGGGGAGAGGTGAGGCGAGTTCTGTTGCGCGCGCCGCGCGAATGAAAGATCGGATCATTTCGGGATCCTTGGCGCCGGGCGTGCGCTCAACGCCGGAGGAAACATCGACGCCGCCGGCGCGCGTGACGTGAACGGCTTCGGCGACATTTTGGGCGGTGAGGCCGCCGGAGACCATGAACGGCAGCTTGAGGTCGAGCTTCTCCAGCACATGCCAGTCGAACACCGCGCCGAGACCGCCGGGACGGGTGGCTTCCCTGGGCGCCCGGGCATCGAACAGGATGCGGTCGGCGACCGCCGCGTAGCCGGGCAATGATGCGAGATCGGCCGGGGTCTCGACCGCGATCGCTTTCATGACAGGCAATCCGAATTTCTGCCTGATGTCGCGCAGCCGCGCCGCGGCTTCCTTGCCGTGCAGTTGCAGGATATCGGGTTGCAGCGCCTCGACAATATTGGCGAGCGTTACGTCGTCGGCATCGACCGTGAGCGCAACTTTTAGCGCGCGGCATCTTGCCTGCTTGCCCAGATCACGCGCCATTGCCAGGCCGAGATGCCGGGGCGAGGGCGGAAAGAACACGAACCCGACCATATCCGCGCCGGCATCCAGCGCGACGTCGAGCGTCTCGCGCGTGGACAGGCCGCAAATTTTGACGATCAGGGACATGTTTCAAGACACGGGGTTAGGGCGGCGACGAGAGCCGAATAGCGGTTGCGATCGGCCGCGTTCTACAACGTCGCGCCCTGCTTGTCTCGCCCGCTCGCCCCATATAGGCCGCCCGGCTGCGGGGCGGGAAGGCGCTGCGGATCGTAGCGTGGGGGCGCCGCGCGCAGATCGGCCAGCTGCGCCCGCGCGGCCCGTGCATCGGCCTCGTGCTGCCGCGCCGCGCGCCGCCAGTGGCGCTGCCGGAGCCAGGTCGCACAGCCGCCCGCCAGCACGCCCGCGATCGCCACCGCGATGATAACGACGAACAGCGGCAGCGTGATTGCGATCGACGGATCGGTCGAATTGAACGGATCGAACGATACCGTCACCAAATGGCGGTTGGCGACCGCGAACACGACAAAGATCAGGCCCAGCGGAATCAGCACCACAGCCGTGAAAAACTTGCGCATGACCCCTCTCGCGTTGCCAGAGATCGGCTTCCGCAGCCCGAAAAGGCGCCGGTTCTGCGGCCAGACGACGCGCGATCAAGAACCGCTTTACGCGCCGGCCTCGGGTGCTCCACCCTCGCGGTTCAGCCGCTCGCGCATTTCCTTGCCCGTTTTGAAGAACGGGACGCTCTTCTGGTCGACCGGTACATGCGCGCCGGTACGCGGATTGCGCCCCGCGCGGGCCGGGCGGTGCTTGACCGAGAACGCGCCAAAACCGCGCAGTTCGACCCGGTCGCCACGCGCCAGCGCCGCGACGATCTCATCGAGAATCGCGTTCACAATGTTCTCGACATCCCGCTGATAAAGATGCGGGTTGTGCTCGGCGATACGCTGAACGAGTTCGGATTTGATCATCGAGACTGGGACCCGGGAATGCGGCGGTATCCATTTCCGTGAAAATACCTTGAATTGTCAAGACGCTAAATCAAATTTGGACGCCGTGAAAACGCGTGACAAACGGCCGGATTGGGGATTGTGACACCACCCGCAATGCGGGAGGGGCACGGAAACCGGATTTATGCGGTTCAATGGGTGCCCGCGGGTTGCCACAACGCCAGCATGCCATCGAGGCCGAGGCGATCGACCGCCTGCGCAACGCCGGCCTGCTCGATTTGCCGTGCAACCGGGCCCAGGCCGAGCGCGTCGAGGGTAATCGAGGCCGCCGTTCGCAGAAAAGTCAGGTCGCCGAACCGCGGCGACAGCTTGTAATCGCGCACCGGCAGATCGGCCTTGACGCCCTTCTGCGCGACCAGCCAGGCAACGGCGGTTTTCTCGTCGCCGAGCTGATCGATCAGCTTGAGATCGACCGCCTGGTGGCCGGTGAAGACCCGTCCGTCCGCGACTTTTTCGAGCAGCGCGTCGTCCATGCCGCGCCGCGCCTTCACAAGGCCGCGAAACCAGGCATAGGAGTCCTTGACCAGCGAATCGAGCGCCGCGCGCGCTTCCGGACTGGTCGGTTCATAGCCGTTGGGGGCCGCCTTCAGCGGTGAAGACTTCACTTCCTCAACCTTGACGCCCACGGTTTTCAGCAAATCGGTAAAATTCGGAAACTGAAACAACACGCCGATCGAACCGATCAGCGAGGTCTGTTGCCCGACGATATGATCGGCCGCAATCGCGGTGATGTAGCCGCCCGAGGCGGCCAGTCCCTCGACGACCACGACCAGCGGCTTCTTCGCCTTCAGGCGCACCAGCGCGTCGTAAAGCTGTTCGGAGCCGGCCGTGGTGCCGCCGGGCGAGTTGATATGCACGACGACCGCCGCGGCGCGCGATTTTTCCAGCCGTTCCAGCGCCTCGACGCGATCATTGTCGCTGCGGATCAGGCCGTCGATATGGACGCGCGCGATCGAGCCCGATGTCGTGAACGCGCTGCGCCCGCCCGGCGTCACGATCACGCCGACGGTGACGATCGCCGCGATCGCGACCAGTATGGCGGCCACGCGCCAGAACGTCAGCTTGCGGCGGATCCTGCGGCGATCGACGATCACATCTGAATCAAGCGACATCGAAGTTCTCCCGAGAGACGGTCATTTGCACGGTGTTATCCGCACAGCACCAATATGCACTGTCCCAAATACATCAATTGCGATGTAATATGAAGAAAACAAGGCCCTTTCTTTCTTCCTTCTCCCCTTGTGGGAGAAGGTGGCGCGGACCTTGTCCGCGCCGGATGAGGGGTCTCTATCCGCAGAGACAGACCCCTCACCCGTCACGAACGCGCTCCGCGCGTCCGTGCCACCCTCTCCCACAAGGGGAGAGGGAAAGAACATCGCGGTGCATGCTCCCCAGGACAAAAAAGGCCCCGGTGGAAACCGGGGCCTCGTCTTGATTGCGATGCGAGAGGCTTACTTGTCGGTGCGCTGCTTGAGCGCGGTGCCGAGAATGTCGCCCAGCGTCGCCCCCGAATCGGAGGAGCCGTACTGCGCGATGGCTTCCTTCTCTTCGGCGACTTCGAGCGCCTTGATCGAGACCTGCACCTTGCGGGCCTTCTTGTCGAACTGGATCACCCGCGCATCGACCTTTTCGCCGACGGCGAAACGCTCGGCGCGCTGATCGGAGCGCTCGCGCGCCAGTTCGGACCGCTTGATGAAGGTGGTGAAATCGGTACCGGAGATCTTCACCTCGATGCCGCTTTCCTTCACCTCGAGCACTTCGCAGGTCACGACCGCGCCCTTCTTGACGTCGCCCGGCTCGGCGAACGGATCGCCCTCGAGCTGCTTGACGCCGAGCGAGATGCGCTCCTTTTCGACATCGACATCGAGCACCACGGCCTTGACCATGTCACCCTTCTTGAAGTTGTCGATCACCTGCTCGCCCGGAAGCTTCCAGTCGAGATCGGACAGATGGACCATGCCGTCGACGTCGCCCTCGAGCCCGAGGAACAGGCCGAACTCGGTCTTGTTCTTGACCTCGCCCTCGACCGTCGATCCCACCGGGAATTTTTCGACGAACACTTCCCAGGGGTTGCGCATGGTCTGCTTGAGGCCGAGCGAAATCCGCCGCTTGACCGAATCGACCTCGAGAACCTGCACTTCGACCTCCTGCGAGGTCGAAACGATCTTGCCGGGATGCATGTTCTTCTTGGTCCACGACATCTCCGAGACGTGAATCAGGCCTTCGATACCCGGCTCCAGTTCGACAAAGGCGCCGTAGTCGGTGATGTTGGTGACGCGGCCGGTGAAGCGCGCGTTGAGCGGATACTTCGCCTCGATGCCCTGCCACGGATCGTCCAGCAACTGCTTCATGCCGAGCGAGATGCGGTGGGTCTCGTGGTTGATCTTGATGATCTTGACCTTCACGGTCTGGCCGATAGTCAGCACCTCGGTCGGGTGATTGACCCTCCTCCAGGCGATATCGGTGACGTGCAGCAGGCCGTCGATGCCGCCGAGATCGACGAACGCACCGTAATCGGTGATGTTCTTTACCACGCCGTCGATGACCTGGCCCTCTTCCAGATTCTGCACCAGCTCCTGGCGCTGCTCGGCGCGGGTCTCTTCCAGCACCGTGCGGCGCGACACCACGATATTGCCGCGGCGGCGATCCATCTTGAGGATCTGGAACGGCTGCGAATTGTTCATCAGCGGTGCGACGTCGCGGATCGGGCGGATATCGACCTGCGAGCGCGGCAGGAATGCGACCGCGCCGTCGAGATCGACAGTGAAGCCGCCCTTGACCTGATTGAAGATGACGCCGTGCACCTTCTCGTTGTTGTTGAACGCCTTCTCGAGCTTGCCCCAGCTCTCCTCGCGGCGCGCCTTGTCGCGCGACAGCACGGCCTCGCCGAGCGCATTTTCGATGCGGTCGAGAAACACCTCGACCTCGTCGCCAACCTTGAGTTCGCTTTCCTTGCCGGGTCCTGCGAATTCGCGCAACGCCACGCGGCCTTCGGTCTTCAGGCCGACGTCGATGACGGCCATGTCCTTCTCGATCGCAACAACGATGCCCTTGATGACGGAGCTTTCCTGCAGATTGCCGCCGGCAAAGCTCTCGTCGAGCATCGCGGCAAAATCGTCGCGGGAAGGATTATAGGAAGAAGCAGTCGAAGCCATTTGTTCTCCAGATGCGGGTATCGCCGGCCATTCGGGTTAAGGGGCGTATCGGGCGTGAAGTGTCAGGGGTCCGCAAACCCTAACGACCGCCTCGCAAATATCGCGAGAGCGGGCCGGCAGCATGCCTGCACGTTCGATACATTGGTTTTATCCGGGGCCTAAAACGAGCTTATCGATCTCGAAGCCTGGAGCGGGCTTTCCTCCATTGACGGCAGCGGTTTTAGTTTGAAAAGCGCTCAAACCCGCTGCCGGCCCGCTCGGACGGCCTCGACAATGTCGATGGCGGCCCGGACGCCGCCTTCTATATCCAAATGCGAGTTATCGAGCAAGTAAGCATCTGCGGCCGCCTTTAAAGGCGCGGTGGCCCGGTTCTGGTCGCGTTCGTCGCGTTTGAGGATATCGGCCAATACCGCGGCCTCGTCGGCATCCTCGCCGCGGGCCCTGGCTTCCAGGGTCCGCCGGCGGGCGCGGACCCTGGGGTCGGCGATGACGAAGATCTTCACATCGGCGTCCGGGCAGATCACGGTGCCGATGTCGCGGCCGTCAAGCACCGCACCGGGCGGATCGGCTGCGAATTGCCGCTGAAAATTGACCAGCACCTCCCGCACCCCTGGGATTGCCGAGACCAGCGAGGCGGCATCGCCCACGGCTTGCGTCTTGAGCGCGGGATTGCCGAACTTTTCGGGATCGAGTTCCAGCGCGGCGGCGACTGCGCGGGCCTCGTCGGTGAGATCGGCGCCGGCGTCCAAGAGCGCCTTGGCCACCGCGCGATAAATCACCCCGGTATCGAGGTGGCGATAGCCGTAATGGTGGGCGAGCCGCTTGCCCAGCGTGCCCTTGCCCGAGGCGGCCGGTCCGTCGATGGCGATGATCATGAAAACTCCGCCCCAAGCCCGCGCATCATCGGGATGAAATCCGGAAACGAGGTGGCGATGAAGGCGGTATCGTCGACCTTCACCGGCTTGGCGGAGGCCAGGCCCATCACCAGGGCCGACATCGCGATGCGATGGTCCATGTGGGTGGCGACCAGTCCGCCACCCGGCACATGGCCCCTGCCTTCGACGATCAGGTCGTTGCCTGAGATCTCCACGTTGACGCCGTTGGCGCGCAGCATGGCGGCGGTGGCTTCGAGCCGGTCGGATTCCTTGACCCGCAATTCCTGCAGGCCGCGCATGATGGTGGTGCCCTCCGCGAACGACGCGGCCACCGCCAGCACCAGATATTCGTCGATCATCGAGGGTGCGCGTTCGGGCGGCACCTCGACGCCGCGCAGTTTCGAGGCGCGCACCCGCAACTGCGCCATCGGCTCGCCGGCATCGCCGCGCAGCCCGGTTTCCTCGATCGACGCGCCCATTTCGCGCAGGGTCGCGAACAGGCCGGTGCGCAGCGGATTGGTCATGACGTCAGACAGAACGATGTCGGAACCTTCGACGATCAGGGCCGCCACGATCGGAAATGCCGCCGATGAGGGATCGGCCGGCACCACCACATCGGCGCCATGCAATTCGGGCTGCCCTGCCAGCGCGATTTTGCGGCCGTGACTGCCTTCCCGCGTCGAGACAATCTGCGCCCCGAAATGCGCCAGCATCAGTTCGGTATGGTCGCGGCTGGCCTCGGTCTCGACCACGGTGGTGGTGCCCGGCGCGGCCAGCCCCGCCAGCAGCACCGCGGACTTGATCTGGGCCGAGGCCACCGGCGTACGGTAGAGAATCGGCAGCGGATCGCGCGCGCCGACGAGCGTCAGCGGCAGCCGGCCGCCCTGCCCGCTGGCACCTAACTGCGCGCCCATCAATACCAGGGGGTCGAGCACCCGCCGCATCGGCCGGCCGCGCAGCGAGACATCGCCGTCGAAAACAACCGTTATCGGGCAGCCGGCCACCGCTCCCATCACCAGCCGGCAGCCGGTGCCGGAATTGCCGAAATCAAGCGGAACCTGGGGCTCGGCGAACCCGGCCACGCCGACACCCCGCACCAACCAGGTGAAATCGCCGGTCCGTTCCACCGCCGCGCCCAGCGCGCGCATCGCTTTGGCGGTATTTAGAACGTCTTCGCCCTCCAGCAGGCCTGAAACCCGGGTTGGGCCGACCGCCAGCGCGCCCAAAATCAGCGCACGGTGCGAAATCGACTTGTCGCCGGGAACGCGGACCTTTCCGGTCAGCGGACCGCTCGAACGGGCCTCCAGCGGCGCGGGATGATCGGCAAGGCGTTCTGAATGGGTCAAGATTGTGTCCTCTGGTGTTCCAATCCTAACATTCGCATCCCGTTTCAGCGAAATCTGTTGCGAATGCTGGAACCGCGGGACACCAGCAAATACAGGATTCCAGTACGGTTTTTGGATTTGACATTCGCGATGGCGGTCCGCGGAGATACCGGTGCACGTGTCAAATCCCCCGCACCTGTGCCGGCGGCAGGTATCACATGGGCCGCACGGCGTCACGCAGGCACCGATCCCCCGCAAAGCGCTATTGACAGCAGCGCGGCAACTAGCCAAGTGAAGCACCGTTTTTCTGAAATTCCCAGGATTCCACACGTGGCCAAATCCGATCTCGGAACCAAACGTATTTGCCCGACGACGGGTAAGAAATTTTACGACCTCAACAAGAGCCCGGTGATTTCACCCTACACCGGCGAGGTGGTGCCGATTGCGCCGATCCCGCCGCCGCGAACCCGCGCCGATGCCGCAGCCCGCGCCAGCGCCGCGGCCGCCGCCTCCGCGGCCGAAGCCGCGCCGGAGCCGGTCGAGGCCGAAGAGTTGGTGCCGCTCGAGGAAGCCGACGCCGAGGAGAATACCGGCAAGGTCAAGGCCGTCGTGCCCGAGTCGGAAGACGACATCGAGATCGACGAGACCATCGAAGACGACGACGATGACGATTCCACCTTCATCGCCGACGAGGAAGAGGGCGACGAGGACGTCACCGACATCATCGGCGACGTCGGCGGCGACGAGGAGACTTGAGATCGGCCCTGAACTGTGTTCAGGGTTTTGCGTGCCCCGTGCGTCGCCCAAGGCGCGCGGGGAGCATGGTCCACAAAAGTGGGAACCGGTTTTCCCTTGGGACAGACGCGAAGCGTTTGCCCGGAGATCGTGCTTAAACGATAGAGTTTAAGGGGCCATAGCTCAGCTGGGAGAGCGCTTGCATGGCATGCAAGAGGTCGGCGGTTCGATCCCGCCTGGCTCCACCACGCTTCGCCCTTCGGGCTTCGCGTGGCGCAGCCACGTGATGTCCGAAGGACGAAGCGTGGTGCCCGGCGTAGCCCGAAGGGCGAAGACGGGCTGGAGGACGCCTTGTGATGGTGTGCTATGCGTGGATGCCATGTGGTACGTCTACATCATCCGCAGCATCAATTTCCCCGAACAGGAATATGTCGGCGCAACCGCGGATTTGAAACGGCGGCTGCCGGAACATAATGCCGGCAAGTCCACACACACCGCCAAATTCAGACCGTGGGAATTGGTCTGGTACTGCGCCTTCCCGGACAAATACAAGGCGCTGGAATTCGAGAAATATCTCAAATCGCACTCCGGCCGGGCATTTGCGAAGAAGCGCCTCTGATGCTTAATGCTTCCGACGCCCCATGAACTTCGCAAAAAAACGCCCAAGAAAACGCCCATGACGACTGAAACTTCCCCCGGCGCGATGACCGGATTGCACGTGATCGACCTCACGCGGGTTCTCGGCGGACCCTATTGCACCCAAATCCTCGCAGACCACGGCGCCGATGTGATCAAGGTCGAGCCGCCGGCCGGCGACGAGGTGCGCGACTGGGGACCTCCGTTCCATGGCGAGGATGCGGCCTATTTCGTCGGCATCAACCGCAACAAGCGCTCGATCGGACTCGACCTCGCCTCCGAGGGTGGGCGCGCCGTGCTGATGAAGATGCTGGAGGGCGCCGACGTCCTGATCGAGAATTTCAAGCCGGGCACGCTCGACAAATGGGGCATCGGTAACGAGGTGCTGCGCGCCAGATTTCCCAGGCTCGTGCACTGCCGGATTTCCGGCTTCGGCGCCGACGGCCCGCGCGGCGGCAATCCCGGCTATGACGCCATCATTCAGGCCATGACCGGAATGATCGCCGCGACCGGGTCACCGCAATCAGGGCCGATGCGGATCGGCGTTCCCCTGGTCGACATCTCGACCGGGCTTTACGCCGCGATCGGCATTCTGATGGCGCTGGCGGAACGGCAGAAATCGGGCCTCGGGCAGTTTCTCGAAACCACGCTGTATGAAACCGGGCTTGCCATCATGCATCCACATGCCGCGAATTATTTCATGCACGGCAAGCCGCCGCAGCTCACCGGCAACGAGCATCCCAATCTCGTGCCCTACGCGATTTTCCCGACCCGCACCGACAACATTTTCATCGGCGTGGGCAATGACGGCACCTTCCGCAAGCTGGCGAGGGAGATCGGCAAGCCCGAGCTCGCCGGCGACCCGCGCTTTGCGCGCAACAAGGACCGCATCGCCAACCGCGATGCGCTGCGCGCCGAGCTTGCCGCCGTGTTCAGCCAGCACGACGCCGAACCGCTGTGCGACCGGCTGCTCGCCGCAGGCCTGCCGGCCGGACCGGTGCAGTCGATCGATCAGGCGCTGACCAGCGCGCACGCCGTCCATCGCGGCGACGTCGTCGAAAAGGACTGGTACAAGGGGGTGGCCTCGCCGATCCGGCTGGAACGCAGCCAGCCAGGCCTGCGCCGCGTCCCGCCGACATTCAGCCAGCATGCCACCGAGGTGCTCGGAGAGTTTGGATATTCCAGAGGCGAGATCGATGCCCTGGTCGCCAGCGGCGTGGTCTGCGGCCCCGCTCGGAAGCGCTAACCTTCAGGCCCCCGGATGCTGCGTAGTGTGCCGCTCTTCGGCTTGGTTCGCTGCTGATCGGAGGCCGCCCAGGTCCCGGCTCTGCGGAACATAAGAACGCTGCGCCGCATCCGGGACACGGAGATGCTCTGTTAGCCTAATTTCCGCTTCCCTTGGCCCGTGCTTCCCCAATACCATCCTTTCGCTTATACGGTCATTTGCACGTCATCCGGCGCTGTTATCGCGCAAAGCGAAGATGACGGCCCCAACCCGGAGGAATTCCATGGCACTTCGACAATTCGGCGCAGCGGCGACAGTGGCTGTTGCGCTGGCGCTCGCAACGCCCGCTCACGCGGTGACCGAGATCCAGTGGTGGCACGCGATGACCGGCCCGAACAACGACGTCGTGGTCAAGCTCGCCAACGATTTCAACGCCTCGCAAGGCGACTACAAGATTGTTCCGACCTTCAAGGGCAGTTACGCCGACACCCTAAATGCCGGAATCGCGGCGTTTCGGGCCGGCAATGCCCCCGGCATCATGCAGGTGTTCGAGGTCGGGACCGCGACCATGATGGCGGCCAAGGGCGCGGTCAAACCAGTTTCCGATCTGATGAAGGAGCAGGGCGAGAAGTTCGATCCCAAATCCTATCTGCCGGCGATCACCGGATATTACTCGACCTCGAAGGGCGAGATGCTGTCGTTTCCGTTCAATTCGTCGAGCATGGTGATGTGGATCAATCTCGACGCCCTGAAGAAGGCCGACATCGCCGCGCCGCCGAAGACCTGGCCGGAGGTGTTCGCCGACGCCAGGAAGCTGCATGCGACAAACCCGACCTGCGGCTTCTCCTCGGCCTGGGGTTCCTGGGGTCTGATCGAGCAGTTTTCCGCCTGGCATAACGTGCCGATCGGCACCAAGGCCAACGGGCTCGATGGCTTCGACACCGTGCTCGAATTCAACACCCCGCTGGAAACCAAACTGCTCGAAAACCTCGTCGAGCTGCAAAAGGACAAGAGTTTCGATTATTCGGGGCGCACCAACACCGGCGAAGGCCGCTTCACTTCGGGCGAATGTCCGATGTTCATGACCTCCTCGGCGTTCTATCCGAACGTCAAGGCGAACGCCAAGTTCGCCTACACCGCAGTGGCCATGCCGTATTTCCCCGACGTGAAGGGCGCGCCGCAGAATTCCATCATCGGCGGCGCTTCGCTGTGGGTCATGGGCGGCAAGACGCCCGAGGAATACAAGGGCATCGCCAAATTCTTCACCTTCCTGTCGGACACCAATCGCCAGGCCAACCTGCATCAGGTTTCAGGTTATCTGCCGATCACCAAAGCGGCTTACGAAAAGACTAAGGCGGATGGCTTCTATGAAAAGAATCCGATCCTCGAAGTCCCGCTGAAGGAATTGACCAACAAGCCGCCGACCGAGAATTCGCGCGGCTTGCGGTTCGGCGGCATGGTGCAGTTGCGTGACGTCTTCGCCGAGGAGATCGAGGCGGCGCTCGCCGGCAAGAAACCGGCGAAGGACGCGCTCGACACCGCGGTGTCGCGCGGCAATGCGATGCTCCGGCAGTTTGAGCGCACCGCCGTCAAGTGACGCAAGCTAGGGCCGTGGCCGCGCGCAACGCGGCCACGGCCCATCAAGCGAGGCTTCATGGAAAACCGGGCGATCTTCTCAGGCAAGCTGCTGCCCTATCTTCTGATCCTGCCGCAGCTTGCGGTCTCCCTGATCTTTTTCTACTGGCCCGCCGTGCAGGCCCTGCAGCAATCATTCCTGGTGCAGGACGCCTTCGGGCTCTCCACCGAGTTTGTCTGGTTCGAGAACTACGTCAATCTGCTGCAGACCCCCGAATACTACCAGGCGATCGGCGTCACCTTTGTTTTTTCGGCGCTGGTGGCGTTCTTCTCGCTCACACTCGGCCTGCTGCTCGCCGCGATGGCGAACCGCCACATGCGGGGCGTGCAGATCTACCGCACCTTCCTCATCATTCCCTATGCGGTGGCGCCGGCGGTTGCCAGCGTGCTCTTCATCTTCATGTTCCAGCCCGGGCTCGGCATGATCGCGCGCGCGCTACAGCGCAACGGCATTGACTGGAATCCGGTGCTGAACGGCACCCATGCGATGATCCTCGTCGTCATCGTCGCGGTCTGGAACCAGATCAGCTATAATTTCCTGTTCTTTCTCGCCGGCCTGCAGTCGATCCCGAAAAGCGTGATAGAGGCTGCCGCGATCGACGGCGCCAGGCCGATGCGGCGGTTCTGGACCATCGTCTTTCCGCTGCTGTCGCCGACGACCTTCTTCCTGATCGTCATCAACATCACTTACGTGTTCTTCAACACGCTCGGTATTATCGACACCGCGACCGGGGGCGGCCCAAACGGCGCCACGCAAACCCTGGTCTACAAGGTTTTTCAGGACGGCAAGGTCGGCACCGATCTCGGCGGTTCGGCGGCGCAGTCGGTGATCCTGATGGTGATCGTGGTGGCATTGACCGCGTTCCAGTTTCGCTATGTCGAGAAGAAGGTTCACTACTAAAAGCCATGGTCGAGCATCGCCGCTTCGGAAACCTGCTGCCCCATCTGATCCTGCTGGCCGGCGTCGTGATCGTCGCCTTTCCGGTCTATCTGGCGATCATCGCCTCGACCCACGACAACACCGTCATCGCCAACGGCCAGATGCCGCTCTACCCCGGGTCGCATGGGATCGAGACCTACTGGAACACCATCGTCTCCGGCACCGGCAAGACCACGCGCGAACCGGTCGGGAGCATGATGCTCAACAGCCTGATCATGGCGCTCGGCATCGCGGCGGGAAAGATCGCGATCTCGATCATCTCGGCCTATGCGATCGTGTTCTTCTCGTTCCCGTTCCGGATGACGGCGTTCTGGACCATCTTCATCACGCTGATGCTGCCGGTGGAGGTACGCATTTTTCCGACCTACAAGATCACCAGCGACCTGCATATGCTGGATTCCTACGCCGGGCTGATCCTGCCCTTGATCGCGTCGGCGACCGCGACGCTGCTATTCCGTCAGTTCTTCATGACCGTGCCGAAGGAACTGGTGGAAGCCTCGAAGATCGACGGCGCCGGCCCGATCCGGTTCTTTTGGGATACCCTGCTGCCGCTTTCGGTGACCAACATCGCCGCGCTGTTTGTCATCCTCTTCATCTACGGCTGGAACCAGTATCTATGGCCGCTGCTGATCACGACGCGCGACGACATGCAGACCATCGTCATCGGCATCAAGAAGATCATCGACGTGCACGACGCATTGACCGAGTGGGAGGTGGCGATGGCGACCGCCGTGCTCGCCATGCTGCCTCCGGTTGCGGTCGTCGTGCTGATGCAACGCCTTTTCGTCAAGGGCCTGATCGAGACAGAGAAGTGAAGATGCGATGGCTAACGTAACCCTCCGCGACGTCCGCAAGACCTATCCGGGCGGCTTTGAGGCCATCAAGGGCATCGGTCTGGAGGTCGGCGACGGCCAGTTCTGCGTGCTGGTCGGCCCGTCCGGCTGCGGCAAGTCCACGCTGCTGCGCATGGTTGCCGGCCTCGAGACCATCACGTCGGGCGAGATCGATATTGGCGGGCGCATCGTCAACCAGATCGAGCCGGCCGAGCGCGACATCGCCATGGTATTCCAGAATTACGCGCTCTATCCGCATATGAGCGTCTACAACAACATGGCCTACGGCCTGCGCAATCGCAACATGCCCAAGCCCGAGATCGAGACCCGCGTCCAGGAAGCCGCGCGCATTCTCGAAATCGGGGCGATGCTGGACCGCAAGCCGGGACAGCTTTCCGGCGGCCAGCGCCAGCGGGTCGCGATGGGCCGCGCCATCGTGCGGCAACCGAAGGTGTTTCTGTTTGACGAACCGCTGTCGAACCTCGACGCCAAGCTGAGAATCGCCATGCGCGTCGAAATCCGGAAATTGCAGCGCCGATTGAAGACGACGGCGATCTACGTCACCCACGACCAGCTGGAAGCGATGACGCTCGCCGATATTCTGGTGGTGATGAATGGCGGTCAGGTCGAGCAGATCGGCAATCCGCTTGATATCTATCAGAAGCCGGCGACGACCTTTGTCGCATCGTTCATCGGCGCGCCGCCGATGAATCTGCTGCTGCTGCGCTCGGACGAAATCAAATCGCAGCTCGCGCGAAACCGCGCGGCGGGCGACGCCGGCATCCTGGGAATCCGCCCCGAGGATTTTGTGATTTCGAGCGAAACGATCGCCGGCGGCGTCGCGCTCGACCTCACGGTGGAGGCGATCGAGCGCGTCGGCGCCGAGACCTTCGTCTACGGCACCCGCCAGCACGAGGCGCAGGGCGTCGCCACCAATCCCGGGGAATTGCCGCCGGGCGAGGTGATCGTGCGGATCCCGGGCGCGGTCGCCCCCGCGATCGGCGAGCGAATCACCGCGATCGCGCCGCGCGAGAAACTGCATCTTTTTACCGCCGACGGCCGCCAGCGGATTGAGCTCTGAGGACCCGCGCGACCTGACACGTCATTTCCGGGTTCGCGCTGACGCGCGCCCTGGAATGACGTTTTTGGGGGGATTCGGCAGGTTCCGCAGGTGCTTGAACCCTGCCAAAATCATGCCCATATTGACTTCTGACCGGGCGGCAATCCGCCGGCCGGCCAAAATGGGCGCCGCAAGGGCCCTGGAATATCAAAGTCGCTTCGAGAGGACTTTGTAAAAATATAACTCGTGTTCCTTCGTTATCCAGTCCGTTCCTGCTTGGATTCGACGAAATCGAGCGTGCGCTCGATCGCGTCGTCAAAGGCGCCGACGGTTATCCTCCCTACAATATCGAGCGGTGCGATCGCAGCAACGGCCAGCCGGAACGCTTGCGAATCACGCTGGCGGTGGCTGGTTTTACCCGCGACCAACTCGATGTAACCATTGAGGAAAACCAGCTCGTGATCCGGGGCCGCCAGCATGACGACAAGGCCCGGCAATACATCCATCGCGGCATCGCCGCGCGCCACTTCCAGCGCACCTTCGTGCTGGCGGAGGGGATGCAGGTGCTGGGCGCGGACCTGAAAAACGGGCTGTTGTCGATCGATTTGGCCCGGCCTGAGCCGGAGAAGATCGTTAAGACAATCGCTATCAATGAACATGAATAATGGAACGAGTAGCGGACTCGACCGCTTAATCTGACAGAGGAGTCGAGACCATGACTGAAGCTGGTGTTGTGTTTGAAGCTGGCGGCGTCTCCACGGAGTCGCTGGCGAGCTTGGGCGAGGGCCATATCGCCTATGTGAAACAGATCCGTTCCGAGGACGTGCCGGGGCTGTTTCCCCAGGCGCCGAGGATCGCGCCAGGCCTGAAGCTGTTCGCGCTGCATGCCGCCGACGGCACCCCGATCATGCTGACCGACAGCCGCGAAGCCGCGATTGCGAATGCATGGAGCAACGAACTGCAGGCCGTCAGCGTTCACTGACGCAGGCTTTGCCGGTGTCACTGAGCGCAGGCCTGCTGCCGCTGCACGCGCCGCGGTGAATTGAACGTGGCGTGACCTGATGACGATGTCATACGCGGGGCCAGGCCCGCGTATTCATCGCACTTCAAAAACATCTTCAAGAAAATGATGGATTGCCGGGAGCGCGGACCAACCGCGATCTCCGGGCCGGGCCTCGATCGCTGCGATCTTCACGCCACGGCCGCCGGCGGCAGCGCCAGCACCGAATAAATCGCTTGCGCATCGCGCGAGGCGCGCAGTTTCTTGGCGACGTCCTGATCGCGCAATAGCCGCGCGATCCGGGCCAGCGCCTTCAGGTGATCGGCGCCCGCGCCTTCCGGCGCCAGCAGCAGGAACACCAGATCGACCGGCTGGCCGTCCATCGCCTCGAAATCGATCGGCCGTTCCAGACGCGCGAACAGGCCGAACAGCCTTTCCAGTTTGGGAAGCTTGCCGTGCGGGATGGCGACGCCGTAGCCGACCGCGGTGGTTCCGAGCTTCTCCCGCTGCAGCAGGACCTCGAAGATCGCGCGTTCGTTTTGCCCGGTCAGGTCGGACGCCCGCGCCGCCAGTTCCTGCAGCGCCTGCTTCTTGCTGTTGACCTTCAACGCCGGGAGAATCGCCTCGGGTGCGACCAGATCGGTAATCGTCATGGGGCGTTCCGAGGTGAATTGAACCGTCAGGTTGCGAAATAGGCTCTAGCGGGGCGGCGTCAAGAAGATGAGGCGGGAGGCGGGCTTACACCCGGGTCCTGGTTGGGGGGCTTCTACTCCAACGCAAGACCGGTGCCAACTCCCGCAATATTGTTCCAATGCCCCCTTGAGTTGGGGCGGCGGACCATAGGGAGGGCCCCCAAGGGCGTCAATGCCGGCTATGGCCTATCCCCCGGACTTGACCACGGGCGGATCGACCCAGCCGATATTGCCGTCCGGCCGCCGGTAAATGATGTTCACCCGGCCGCTCGAGCCATGCTGGAACACGATGCAGGCGGCGCCGCTCAGGTCGAGTTCCATTACGGCTTCGCTGACCGAGAGCCGCTTCAGCGACGTGGTGGCCTCGGCAATGATGACCGGGTTGTAGCCGGTGACCTCGTCGTCGCTTTCCGCCGGCGCCTCGATCACGTAGCTCGGCGCATCCAGCGTCGGCGCGGTCATCTCGGCGAGCGCCGCGGAAGCCGCGTGGGCCTTGCGGGCCGAGCGATCCTTGAGCCGGCTCTTGTAGCGGCGCAGGCGCTTTTCGATCATCAGCAGCGCCTGGTCGGCGCTGGCGTAAGCGTCGGCGGCGTTGGAATCGGCCTCGAGCGTAATTCCGGAATCCAGATGCAGGGCGCAGTCGGTGCGGAAGCCGAAACCGTCCTTGCTCAGCGTGATGTGCCCGGAATAATTGCCATCGAAATACTTGCGGAGCACTTCGTCGGTGCGCTCGCTGACGCGGCCGCGCAGAGCGTCGCCGACATTGATGCTTTTTCCCGAGATCCGGAGAGTCATTTTGATGCCTCGATTGGTCTGGCAGCCGACACTAGTACCCACTATCGGTGAAGAATGAGTCGTGATTTCAAGGGTGCATGATTGGCATCCCTGAAGCGACTGCTATTATTTTGACGACGGCGGAACGCACCGAGCTTGAGGGCTTGGCGCGTTCGACGAAGACGGAGCACCGGCTGCGGCAACGCGCCCGCATCGTGCTGTTGGCGGCAGAGGGCATGGCGAGCCGGGCGATCGGGCGGGCCGTTGGCTGCACGACTGGCACGGCATCGAAGTGGCGCGTGCGCTATGCCGAAAAGCGGTTTGGCGGTCTCGACGAAACAGGCGACCGAGGCGCCGAGCCAAAATACACGGCGGAAACGGACAAACGCATTCTGGCGTTGTTGGATCAGCCGAAGCCCAAGGGCTATGCCCGCTGGTCGGGGCCGCTCTTGGCCGCAGCGCTCGGCGATGTCGATGTGCAGTATGTCTGGCGCTTCCTGCGCGCCCAGAAGATCGACCTCGCCGGGCGCAAATCCTGGTGCGAGAGCAGCGATCCGGAGTTCGCCGCCAAGGCGGCCGACGTGGTTGGGCTCTACATGGCCCCGCCGGAGAACGCGATCGTCATCTGCGTCGATGAAAAGCCCTCGATCCAGGCGCTGGAGCGGGCACAGGGTTATCTGAAAATGCCGAACGGCCGAGCGCTGGGCGGTCATAGCCACGATTACAAGCGCAACGGCACCTCGACGCTGTTCGCCGCCTTCGAGGTGGCCACCGGCAAGGTGACGGCAGCTCACAAGAAGCGGCGGCGGCGCATCGAGTTCCTCGACTTCATGAACGACATTGTCGCCGCTTGGCCCGACACCGCCATCCACGTCGTGCTCGACAACCTCAATACCCACAAACCTGGGAACGACCGTTGGCTCAAGCAGCATCCGAACGTGACGTTCCACTTCACGCCGACCCGGGCCTCATGGCTGAATCAGGTGGAGATCTGGTTCTCGATTCTGCAAGAACAGTCTCTGTGCGACGAATCCTTCACCTCGGTCAAACAGCTCAGAGAGCACATCGACGCCTTCGTCGATGCTTACAACGCCGACGCCAAGCCGTTCGTCTGGAGCAAGTCCGAAGTCCATCAAAAGCGTCTCAAAGCCCGTTTCGCGGACCAATGATTCCGGGTACTAGCCCGATTTGGCCGGGCCGCAATCAGGCTGGCTGGGTGTCCCGGGACCGGTCGGAAGATGCGGCGGGCGCCGAGAGTGCATTACCGAGCATGCTTTGCTTGTCGCGGCGGCGCTGCACCGAGGACGGGATTCGCATCGCCTCGCGGTATTTCGCAACCGTTCGGCGGGCGATATCAATGCCCGATTCGCGCAATCGTTCCACAATCGTGTCGTCCGAGAGGATCACGGCGGGGTCTTCCAAATCGATCAGCTGCTTGATGTGGTGACGCACCGCCTCCGCCGAATGGGCTTCGCCGCCGTCGGCCGACGCGATCGAAGCGGTGAAGAAATATTTCAGTTCGAAACTGCCGCGATTGGTTGCCATGTATTTATTGGCAGTCACCCGCGACACCGTCGATTCATGCATCTGGATGGCGTCCGCCACCGCCTTGAGATTGAGCGGCCGCAGATGCGCCACGCCGTGGGTGAAGAAGCCATCCTGCTGGCGCACGATCTCGGTTGCGACCTTGAGGATGGTGCGGGCGCGCTGATCGAGCGCGCGCACCAGCCAGGTGGCGTTCTGCAGGCAATCGGTGAAGTAGGATTTGTCGCCGTCCTTGCGGATCGTCTTCGACAGTTCGGTGTAATAGGTCTGATTGACCAGTACGCGCGGCAACGTGTCGCTGTTGAGTTCGACATGCCAGCCGCCGTCGGGCCCGGGCCGTACATAGACATCCGGCACCATGGTCTGGGTGCGCGTGGAGCCGAATTTCAAACCCGGCTTCGGATCGAGACGGCGAATTTCACCGATCATGTCGGTGATATCGTCATCGTCGACACCGCAGAATTTTCGCAAGGAAGCGATATCGCGTTTCGCCAGGAGATCGAGATGCTCGACCAGGGCCTGCATCGCCGGGTCGTAACGGTCGAGTTCGCGCAGCTGGATCGCAAGGCACTCGCTCAGGGATCGCGCGCAGACGCCGGGCGGATCGAATTTCTGCAGCACCGCGAGAACGGCTGCGACGTCGGCTTGCGAAGCCCCGAGCCGCTCGGCGGCCTGGCCCAGATCGGGCGGCACATAACCGGCCTCGTCCACGAGATCGATCAGGTATTGCCCGATCATGCGCTGTGCCGGCCCGGTGAAAGCCACCGCCAGCTGCTCGGCGAGGTGACTGCCCAGCGTGATCTCGGCGGCGACGAAGGCTTCGAGGTTGTAGCTGTCATCGTTGGAGGCGCCGCCGCCCCATTCGGTGTAGGCGGTCGGCGCCGCGTCCTGCGCCGTGCGCGCGGCGGCTTCCGCCGGCTCCTCGGAGAATACGTTGTCCAGCGGGGTGTCGAGAGTCTGCTCGATCTCGACGCGGCTGCCGAGGTCGCGATTCATCCATTCTTCCTGGCCCGGCTCGAAACTATCCAAGGCGGAGCCATTGGCCATTTCGGTACGTTCAGGGCCGGCGTCGTCGCCATAGGCGGCGCCAAAATCCTCCGACTCCAAGAATTCAGCCCGTTCCGGCATCGGCTCGCCCGCCACCGGGGCCTCGGGGCCGTCACTGGCGCGCTCGAGCAGCGGATTTCGCTCCAGTTCCTCCTCGACGAAGGCGGAGAGGTCGAGATTCGACAGCTGCAGCAGCTTGATCGCCTGCATCAGCTGCGGCGTCATCACCAGCGACTGCGACTGGCGGAACTCTAATCTCTGCGTCAGTGCCATGGAGGCAAGAGCCGATCCCAAAAGTTGGTCCGATTCTTGCTTAAACTAGTCCAAAGCCGATGTACACGGCTTGACGAACGGCATATTTGGACTACAGGCGGAATTCCTCGCCAAGGTAAAGGCGGCGTACATCCGGGTTGTTGACGATCTCATCCGGATTTCCCTCGGTCAGGATCTCGCCGGCATAGACGATATAGGCGCGGTCGGTCAGCCCCAGCGTTTCCCGCACATTGTGGTCGGTGATCAGCACGCCGATGCCGCGGTTGGTGAGATGGCGGACCAGATCCTGAATGTCGCCCACCGCGATCGGATCGATGCCGGCGAAGGGTTCGTCGAGCAGCATGTAATTGGGGCGCGTGGCAAGCGAGCGCGCGATCTCGACGCGGCGCCGCTCGCCGCCCGACAGCGCGATCGACGGCGTTTTTCGCAGCCGCGCGATATTGAATTCGTCGAGCAGGGAACTGAGTTCGGCCTCGCGTTTTTTCTTCGAGGGTTCGACCACCTCGAGCACCGCGCGGATATTCTGCTCCACCGTCAGGCCGCGAAAGATCGAAGCCTCCTGCGGCAGATAACCGATGCCGAGCCGGGCGCGCTGATACATCGGCAGCTTGGTGACGTCGTGGCCATCAAGTTCGATGGTGCCGCGATCCGCCTTGATCAGGCCGGTGATCATGTAAAACACGGTGGTCTTGCCGGCGCCGTTCGGACCCAGCAAACCGACGGCCTCGCCGCGGCGGACATAGATGCTGACGCCGCGCACCACCTGGCGGGTGCCGAAACTCTTTTCCACACTATGCACAGCCAGGTAGCCCGCCCGCGGCGTCAGCCGCGGCGCGGTGGCGCCATAGGTCCTGGCGCGGGGTTTTGGCTTTTCAGCTCTGGGTGGTTCCCGTTTCAGCAAGGGCGCATCGCGGGCAATCGGCGGCGCATCGCGCACCGGGCTGGTCAGCATCCCGCCTACGCTGTCGCCGAGCGCGGTGATATCCGCGCGCCCGCGCGCAAATCCCGGCGGACTGCGTTTCGCCGGGCGGCGCCGGAACATGCCGAGTAAATCCACCATCCGCGCTTCGCTCAGCCTTTCACGGTGATCCCGCAAGCCGCCACGGGTTACTCGATTCGCTCGCGCAACATGAAGGAATGGATGTCGCTTGCCCAGCGAAACAGCCTCGATGTGAGGCGCGGACCAAACCGCTGGGCCCTCGCGTAGATACAGGTTCGCGCCGCGAGACTCAACCTTCCCGACCTCGGATAGCAGACAAGTGATTGATATTATTTCGGTTTATTTGAGCTGCCTGGCCCGGATGGCCCTGCCGGGGGCGGCATTCCCGGGATCGCCGGAGTTCCCCCACCGGACGATTGAAACAACCCCTGCACGCGCCCTGAGTCGGATTCCACCCGTGACACCCCGGTCGCCATGTCCACCATCAGCCGGTCGCCGCGCAGCACATTCTTGCCCTGGGTCAGCACGATCCCGCCGAGCATGGTGATCATGTTGGTCTTGGTGTCGAACACCGCGGTTTCCCCGGTCACGACCTGATCCTTCTGGGTGACGACCACACTGCCTCTCGCCTCCAGCCGGCGGATCGACGAACTGCCGCCGGGACCGGGGGTCGCCGACTGCATCGGCGCCGATTTCGCGGCCTTGGAATTGGCCGCCGGAACGGGGGCGGGTGACGAATCGTAGAACACCACCAGCGACTTCGACGTCATGGTGGTGTCGCCCTGCACCACCTTCACGTTGCCGGCAAAGGTTGCTTCTTTCTTCTTGTCGCGCATCTCGAGACTGGCGGCTTCGATCTGGATCGGTTGGTCGCGGTTCTGCGAAAAACCCTGCATCGCATTGGGCACGCCCGTGACCGCGCTTTGCGCATAGGCCGAACCGGCGGTGATCACCGCGAGCGCAAAGGCGGCGGTGCAGGCGACATGCGCGATCCGCCTGAACCAGGTGCCGCACACGGGAAATATCATCTCCAGAATCATTTCGGGTTGCCGGCCTTGGCGGAGGAAGACCGCGTCTTGGCGGGGTGAACAGGTGCGGGCTCGGGCTCAGCCGGGGCGCTTTCAGGCTGGTCGGACGTACCCAGATTGTCCAGATTCATCACGACGTTGCCTTCGAACCTCACCACCTCCCCGCCTCCGGTAATCCGCAGTCGGTCGGCGGCAAGCGTTCCATTGAGCAATTTGACATCGACATGTTCTTCAGAGGTCACGGTGCCCTTGCCTATGTCGACCAGCGCCCGCGACAGCCGCGCTTCATAGCCGGTGGAGGACTGCAGGAAGATATCCTTGTGCAGGTCCAGTATTTGATTCTTGGTGTCCATCAACCCGTTGCGGGCGTCGAGGGTGATGGTGGTGGTGTGATCCTCCATCAATACCTTGGCCCGCAACGTCTTGAGATCGACGTGATCCGGATCGGTCACATCCTGGGTCGCGGCCTTCGCCCAGACTTCATAAGGCCGCTGATCGGGCGTGTAGCCGGCCAGATGCGGCGATTCCATCGTGATCTTGGTGCCGGAAACCACGAGGTTTCCCATGTCGACCGGCAGCTTGGGCAACAGCATCCGGAACGGATTGAATACCGACACAGCGACGATGGCCCCCATCGCCAGGATCACGGCGGCGGGGACCGCGACCCGCAGCACCCGCACCATCCGGCTGTGGCGCGCCGCGATGGCGAAGCGCGCCTCCATTCCGGCTTGATAGGCTGGGTTCTGAACCGAATTCACCGCTGCTCCAAAGCGCTGGTATGGCCGGTCATTCTACCCCGCCTTGCCGAGCGTTGCAGCCCGAACACCGCGTTATGACTATGACCGAAACGGGGCAAGCGCCGCGCCAAAACGCCGTTGCCGCGCTCAGGAATGCGCGAAAATGTCCTCGGTGTCCCAGCCCTGCAGATCGAGCCTGGCCCGCGTCGGCAGAAATTCGAAACAGGCCTGCGCCAGCTCCAGACGGCCCTCGCGCACCAGCATGGCGTCGAGCCGTTCGCGCAAGCCATGCAGATGCAGCACGTCCGCGGCTGCATAGGCCAGTTGCGCCTCGCTCAGGGTTGGCGAGCCCCAGTCGCTCGACTGCTGCTGCTTCGACAGATCGATGTTGAGCACCTCGCGCACCAGATCCTTCAAACCATGGCGATCGGTATAGGTGCGGGAAAGCCGCGAGGCGATCTTGGTGCAGTACACCGGCTGCGCCATCACGCCGAAGACGTTGCAGAGCGCAGCGAGATCGAACCGCGCAAAATGAAAGATCTTTGTCACCTTCGGATTGACCAATAGCGCCTTCAGATTCGGCGCGTCGGTATGAT
The DNA here is from genome assembly GCA_963801875.1 of uncultured Alphaproteobacteria bacterium. Classification (GTDB taxonomy): domain Bacteria; phylum Pseudomonadota; class Alphaproteobacteria; order Rhizobiales; family Xanthobacteraceae; genus Bradyrhizobium. The sequence continues at coordinate 339,120 of CAWDGT010000004.1, forward strand.
CCTTGGGGACCTGCACGACATCGGCGCTGCCGTCGCCGTTCGACATCTGCACCAGGCAGAGCCGGTCGCGATGCGGATGCAGCCCCATGGTCTCGGTATCGATCGCCACCGAATCCTTGTAGCGGGTGAGGTCGGGCAGATCGCCGCGATGCAGGCGTACGGTCATGATGTCTAGAACCTCGTCGAATCGCTGCGGATCAAGCTAGCGCTCAAACCCGAAAGAGGCGAGCGCGCGGTGGACGGCGACGGGCGGGCATCCCGGAAATAAGTGGTGCCCAGGAAAGGACTCGAACCTTCACGGCCGTTAAGCCACTGGCACCTGAAGCCAGCGCGTCTACCAATTCCGCCACCTGGGCCCGGGCCGGTTAGTACGGATCGGTCGCGCGCTTGTCAAATTGGCGAAGTGTGATCCAAATGCGCTGTACAGCGCCGACATGTTGGCGTATCGCGAAATCGCCAAATACTCGCATGATCGATCGAATTTGACCCTAGGAATTGACGCCATGGCATCGAATCTGGACACGCTGGTCACGGTTTTCGGGGGATCGGGCTTTCTGGGGCGCCACGTGGTCCGCGCACTCGCCAAGCGCGATTACCGCATCCGGGTGGCGGTGCGGCGGCCCGAACTGGCCTTCCATTTGCAGCCGCTTGGCAGGGTCGGCCAGGTCCACGCCGTGCAGGCCAATCTGCGCTACCCGGCATCCGTCGAGGCCGCGATGCGCGACTCCCACGCCGCCATCAATCTGGTCGGCATTCTGGCCGAGAGCGGCGCGCAGACCTTCGAGGCGGTGCAGGGCGCGGGCGCAGGCACAGTGGCGAAGGCAGCCGCCGCCGTCGGCGCCGCCATGGTGCATGTCTCGGCCATCGGCGCCGACGAAAATTCGCCCTCGCGTTACGCCCGCGCCAAGGCCGCGGGCGAGAAGGCGGTGCTGGCGGCGGTCCCTTCGGCCAGTATCCTGCGCCCTTCGGTCGTATTCGGCCCCGAGGACCAGTTCACCAACCGTTTCGCGGCACTGGCGCGGATGTCGCCGGTGCTGCCGCTGATCGGCGGCGGCCTGACAAAACTGCAGCCGGTGTATGTCGGCGACGTCGCGACCGCGGTTGCCGACGCCGTGGACGGCAAGACAAGACAAGGCGCGACTTACGAACTCGGCGGCCCGGAAGTGCTGACCATGCGTGAGATCATGGCACTCATCCTGGCGACCATCGAACGCGAGCGCATGCTGGTGTCGTTGCCGTTTGGCCTGGCTAGGTTGCAGGCCCTGTTCCTGCAGTTCGCGCCGGGACCATTCAAACTGACGCCGGACCAGGTAGCGCTGCTGCGCAGCGACAATGTGGTGTCGGACGCCGCGAAAGCCGCCGGCCTCACCCTGGAAGGATTGGGAGTCGTGCCGGATTCGCTGGAGGCGATCGCCCCGCAATATCTCTGGCGCTTCCGCTCCCACGGGCAGTTTCAGCGCAAGAGCGCGTAGCACCGTCGGCTCCCCGCTTTTGCGGGGTCGACACCTTGGAAGTCTTATCTTCCCATCGCCAGCGCGACCAGGCCGAGCGTGCCGACGATAACGCGCCACCACGCGAACAGCGTGAAGCCATGGCGGGTGACATAGGTCAGGAATGTCTTGACCACGATCATCGCGGTGATGAACGACACCACAAATCCGATCGCGATGATCCCCATGTGATCGAAGCTGATGTCGGCACGGTTCTTGTAGGATTCGTAGGCGAAGGCGCCGACCATGGTCGGGATCGCCAGGAAGAACGAAAATTCCGCCGCCGAGCGCCTGTCGGCACCGAGCAGCATCGCTCCGACGATCGTGGCGCCGGACCGCGACACGCCGGGAACCATCGCAAGGCACTGCGCAAAACCGATCGCGAGATACGTCGGCAGCGGGAAGGTCGTGGCGTCGTGTTCGTGCGGGTCGAGGTCAAGCTGATCGACCCACAGCAGGATCGCGCCGCCGACGATCAGCGAAAAGCACACCACCCACGGATTGAACAGAAAGGCCTTGATGTAACCGCCGGCGGCGGCGCCGATCACGGCCGCCGGCAGGAACGACACCACTAGGCCGATGACGAATCGCCGGTCGTCGGGATTGGAGAACATGCCGAGCGCAATCCGCCACAATTTGAAAAAATAAAGCGCGACAATCGCAAGAATTGCGCCGAGCTGAATCAGGATCGCGAAACTCTTCCAGAAATTGCCCTCGCCGAGATCGAAAAACCGTTCCGCCAGCAGCAGGTGACCCGTCGAGGAAACCGGCAGGAATTCCGTCACGCCCTCGACAACGCCGAGAATCACCGCTCTCAATGCATCCGACATCATATGATCTGGTCCGTTGTGATTGGTATCGACCGGAAAAGCCGGGTTCTTCTCGCCTATTCGCCACCCTGCCGCAATCGCAAAAAACGCGAAAACACAGGTTGCCTCGTTTGTATGCTTAGGTAGTTTGACGCGCGGCCGCGGTATACTTAAAGCACCGCAAAACGATCAAGGGTTCATGTTCACACTGTTTCATCATTCGTTTTGTCCGCGGTCGCGCTTCGTCCGCCTGGCGCTGGGCGAACACGGCCTCGATGTGCGGCTGGTGGAAGAGCGGGTCTGGGAACGGCGCGAGGCCTTTCTGGCGCTCAACCCCGCGGGCACCACGCCGGTGCTGATATCGGCGGGCAGTCCTGCGATTCCCGGCGCCGGCATTATCGCCGAATATCTCGACGAAACCCATGGCGCCGAGATGGGCGAGCGGCGGCTGCTGCCATCGGCGATGGGCGAGCGCATCGAGGTGCGCCGGCTGATAGCGTGGTTCAACGAAAAATTCTTCGAGGAGGCCTCCAATCCTCTGGTCACCGAGCGTATCTACAAGCGCTTCATCAGCGAGGAAAACGGCGGCGGCGCGCCGGCGGCGGATGTGATCCGCGCGGCGAAGGCAAATGTGCGCTATCATCTGGCCTATATCGGCTGGCTGGCGCAGACGCGGAACTTTCTGGCCGGCGACCGGCTGACCTATGCGGACCTCGCCGCCGCGGCTCATCTTTCGGCGATCGATTATCTGGGCGACGTGCCATGGGTCGAGGACGACGCAGCAAAGGCGTGGTACGCGCGGGTGAAATCCCGCCCGTCGTTCCGTCCATTGCTGAGCGAATGGCTGGCGGGCGTGCCGGCATCGCGCACCTATGTGGATCTCGACTTCTGAACCCGGCCGTCAAGCTCGCTCCCGCCGATCTCAGGGCCGCGCTCGCGCACCAGGCGCGCGCGCTGGGTTTCGATTGCGTCGGCGTTACCGATCCGGCCGTACTGGCAGATGCAGGCCGGCATTTCCGCGACTTCCTCGACGCCGGCGCGCATGGCGACATGGGCTGGCTCGCGGCTCGCCCCGAGCGCCGCATGGATCCGCGCGCGCTGTGGGCGAGCGTACGTTCGGTGATCATGCTCGGCGTCAATTACGGGCCGGATGAAAATCCGCTCGTCATTCTCGGGCAGCGGACGCGTGGCGCGATCTCGGTCTATGCGCGGGGCGACGACTATCACGACGTGATCAAGAAGCGGCTGAAGGCGCTGGCGCGGTGGCTGGTCGCTGCCTCAGGCTCAGAGGTCAAGGTGTTCGTCGACACCGCCGCGGTCATGGAAAAGCCGCTGGCGCAGGCGGCGGGACTGGGCTGGCAGGGCAAGCACACCAACCTCGTGTCGCGCGAATTCGGCTCATGGCTGTTTCTCGGCGCGATCTTCACCACGGCCGACCTGCCGCGCGACGATGCCGATACCGACCGTTGCGGCTCGTGCCAGGCCTGCCTCGATATCTGCCCGACGTCCGCGTTCCCCTCGCCCTACAAGCTCGATGCCAGGCGCTGCATCTCCTATCTCACCATCGAGAGCAAGGACCCGATCCCGCGGGAATTTCGCAAGGCCATCGGCAACCGCATCTATGGCTGCGACGATTGCCTCGCGGTGTGCCCGTGGAACAAGTTCGCGCAAGCCGGGCGCGAAGCCAAACTCGCCGCCCGCGATGAATTGCGCGCTCCCGGACTGGCCGAACTTGCGCGGCTCGACGACGCGGCGTTTCGCGCATTATTCGCGAAATCGCCGGTCAAGCGCATCGGCCGCGACCGCTTTGTTCGCAACGTGCTGATCGCGATCGGCAACGCAAATGATGGCGCGCTCGCCGCCGAAGCAGAGCGGCTGGTGACCGACAACAGCCCGCTGGTCCGTGGCGCCGCGGTATGGACGCTGTCGCAATTGCTCGGGCGCGAGGAATTTTCGGCGCGCGCGGCGAACGCGATCAGCACCGAACCGGACGAGACCGTCCGCACGGAGTGGTCTTGCGCATGACGCTCTGCATTGGGCGGCCTTGATTTAACGCCGCAAATTCCGTCATGGTCCGGCCGCCATGACAAATCAGCCATTTTTCACCAAAGACCGCGACGCCTACATCCCCACCGACGCCGCGCGCGGGCCGTGGGACCCGAACTCGCTGCATGGCCGTGTCATCATCGGCCTGTTGGCGTTCACGATCGAGCAGCGCCATGGCGCCGACGACTTCGTGCCGGCGCGGCTGACGGTGGACATGTTCCGGCTGCCGAACCTTTCGCCGATCGAAGTCAAGACGCGGCTGGTCCGGGACGGGCTGCGCATCAAGGTGGTGGAAGCCGATTTCCTCTCGGGCGGCGTCGCCATGGCGCGCGCCTCCTGCCAGCTGCTGCGCAAAACCGAAAACCCCGAAGGTACGGTGTGGTCGCCGCCGAACTGGGACGTGCCTCTGCCCGCGGACATTCCCGCTCCAACAGATCCTCGGCTCGGCATGTACGGCAAATGGACCACCCGCCCGATAACCGGCGCCATGGGTACTGTCGGTCCACGGCGGCTGTGGATGAGCGAAGTGCGCGACCTCGTCGAGGGCGCGGCGCTGACGCCGTTCGTGCGGGTGGCGGCGGCGGCGGATTTCGCCAGCCCCTTCGCCAATGCCGGCGACCACGGCCTCGGCTACATCAACAGCGACGTCACGCTATACCTGCACCGCCTGCCGGTGAGAGAATGGATCGGCTTCGAGGTGGTGAACCATCACTCCGCCGACGGCATCGCGATCGGCGAGTGTTTTCTCTACGACCAGCAGGGCGCGATCGGGACATCTACCGTCGCAGCTCTGGCGCAGCGCAAGCCGATGGCCAATCCGAGCCAGCGCGACGTGGTGCGCAAACCGTAAGTCGTCATTCCGGGATGGTCCGAAGGACCAGACCTGGAATCTCGATGTAATGAGCATCGCAAGACAACTTCGGGGTTCCGGGTTCGCCGCTTCGCGTCGCCCCGGAATGACGGGTAACTAGACCAGATGCCGCTTCATCTCCGGTCGCGCCTTCAGCTCGGCCCCTTGCCTGGCGGCAATTTTCGCAATGCGCTCGGGCGCGAAATGCATGTCCACAAAACCGGTCGCGGTGTTGGCAACCTCGTGATAGCTGGCAATCTTGCCGTCGCGCAGCGTCATGATGGCAACGCCTTCGAACATGGCGCGCGCCCCCTTGGCCTCCGGCAGGGTCGAGCGATAGCTGAAGGTGTAGCGCGCATAAAGCGTCTCGCCGTCGCTGACCGGCGCATGCATATCCCAGCGGAAATCGGTTGCCGTGCGATAGAACCAGTCGTCGATCATGGCGGCTATTCTTTCGCGCCCGGCGAACGCGCCGTAGAACACGTCGTGATAGACGCCATCCTGCGTGAACAGATCGGCGAATGCAGCCCCGTTGCGTTGCTCGACCGCCTCGCAGAAAGCACCAAGCATGGCTGACATGTTCATGGCGTTTCTCCCGTCGTAGCCGTCATGCCCCGCGAAAGCGGGGCATCCAGTATTCCAGAGCGCATGAAATAAATCGAGGCATCACGGCGTACTGGATCGTCCGCTTACGCGGACGATGACGGTCGCGTCACCCGATCTCTTCCACCGCGGCGATCAGCCGCGCGATGTCCTGCGGCCGCGACAGCCGGTGGTCGCCGTCCTGGATCATGGTCAGTACCACATCATCGCTGGGCAGCCGATGTGCCAGCGCGAACGCATGCTGCCATGGCACGTCGGGATCCTGCGCGCCCTGCAGGATGCGAACCGGGCAGCCGACATCGATAGCGCTGCCGAGCAACAGATGGTTGCGGCCCTCCTCGATCAAAGCGCGGGTGATCGGATAGGGCTCGCCATATTGCGATGGCCGCAGCCACACACCTTTGGTCTCGATCTCCCGGCGGATCTCGGGTGAAAAGCCGTTCCACATCAGTGCTTCGGTGAAATCAGGCGCCGGCGCGATCAGCACCAGACCTGCCAGCGAGGCGCGGCGGCCTGCGCGTCTTGCGATTTCGCGCGCCAAAAGCAGCGCCATCCAGCCGCCCATCGACGAGCCGATCACGATCTGCGGGCCGGCGCAGAACCGCTCGAACACCGCGACGCTCTCTTCCAGCCAGCGCCCGATGGTGCCGTCGACGAGCGCGCCGCCGGATTCGCCATGGCCGGAATAATCGAACCGGACGCAGGCGCGGCCGTGCCCGGCGGCCCACGCGTCCAGCGCCAGTGCCTTGGTGCCCTGCATGTCCGAATTGAAGCCGCCCAGCCAGAACAGCCCGGGCGCGGAGCCGGCGCGGGCGCGCACCGCGATGTTGCGCGCGGCGCCGTCCTTGCCGATCTCGATGAAGATGGGCGACTGCCCGGATGCGGAGGAACTGGTCATGGAATTGCTGCTCTGGTTCGCTGCTGTTTGAGTGAGCACGACCGATCCGTCAACGGATTCCCATACCGGCCAAAGGACCGCCGCGGCGCTTGCCGAGCGCCCACCCGCCCCCTATCTGGGCTGGTCCGAACGTTCCGTGCCGGTCAGCGTTGTCTTGGCGTGACCAAAATGCCTCGCATTTGATGCTTTTGGCGCGCAGGCCTGCGAGTTCGCTTGCCCGCTGCGCCTTATTCCTTCAAACTACTGCCTTCGTTCACAACCTTGGAGAACCACCCATTCGCCGTCCCAACAGAGCCCCGCCCGCTGCCACAAAAGACGGGCCGCGCACCAACGATGAAATCCGCAACGCACAGGTACAGCTGATCGACCAGAACGGGCTGAACCACGGCACGGTCGAGACGGCGGCCGCCGTCAAGATGGCCCTCGAGGCCGGCATGGACCTTGTGGAGATTTCGCCCAATACCAATCCTCCCGTTTGCAAAATCATGGACTACGGGAAGTTCAAATATTCGGCGCAGAAAAAAGCTGCGGAAGCCCGCAAGAAACAGAAGGTCGTCGAAATCAAGGAGATCAAGCTGCGCCCGATGATCGACGATCACGACTATGACGTGAAGATGCGCGCGATGCAGCGGTTCTTCGAGGAAGGCGACAAGGTCAAGATTACGCTGCGCTACCGCGGCCGCGAAATGGCGCATCAGGAAATCGGCACCAAGCTCTTGGACAAGGTCAAGGCCGACGTCGCCGATTTCGCCAAGGTCGAGCAGGACGCTCGTTTCGAAGGCCGCCAGGTGGTGATGGTACTGGCGCCGCGCTGATTCGCATCGGCCGATCCGCGTTTGTGAATTTTGCGCCTTTGTGAATCTTGCAAGATGGCCCGCCGGATGATCTGGCGGGCCATTTTCTTCTAAGGGATGATCAGCTCCGCGTGGCCTGCCAGCGGCCGCTGCAGTTTCCGCCGGAAAGTCGTGCGCTCCAGCGGCCGGCGCCGGTGCTGCCGCCGAGCCTGCCGCTGCCGGTCGCGACCGATCCGCCGGCTGAAATCCTCACCGCGACGCCCCCGCCACGGCCGACGCTTCCCGACACGTCTGCCGCGCCGGCGGTCGAGATGCGGCCGCCCGAGATCCGGAACGGATAGCTGTAGGCGGGGTCGCAATGGCCGGCCTGGGTGATGATCAGGACGCTCCAGATCCCGTCATAGCCGCCGCCCATCCTGCGGGCCGTCCTGGCGTCGGCGGCACCGGAGACGGCCAGCGCGGCGACAACGGCCGCGGCAAATATCGATCGCAAGGCGCGTGCGTCTCTGAAGCCGGCAAACCGGGCCATCGGTCGGGTGGTCATTTTCTTCTTCCTGTTCCTGGGCGCGCCGCGGAGCGCGCGTGAGCCCATATGTCGGATCGCGGGGGTCCACGGTTCAGCGTTGCCAATCCCGTTTGGCTCTGCCATAAGCCCAACCTTCATCGCCCGGCTGATCAAGGGCTGCCGTGTCGATGTCCATGCGGGTTGTCTCATTAGGAAATAACCTAGCATATTCAACGCTCTAACGAGCATTTTAGCCGCGAAAGCGCCCCTTTGGGCGCGTTTTTTCCGCGGCAACAGGAGAGCCAAATGCCCAAGCTGAAGACCAAGTCAGGCGCTAAAAAGCGTTTCAAGGTGACGGCCACCGGCAAAGTGATGGCCGCCCAGCGCGGCAAGCGCCACGGCATGATCAAGCGGACGAAGAAGCAGATTCGTCAGCTCCGCGGCACGCGCGTGCTGTTCAAGACCGACGGCGATAACATCAAGAAATTTTTCCTGCCGAACGCCTGAGCAGGCCAGCCACGCCGCCCATCACAGCCGAGCCGCGCCCGCGCGGCGATCCGTCACCCATTTTCCCATGAAGGAGACCCGTCATGTCTCGCGTCAAACGCGGTGTGACCTCTCACGCCAAGCACAAGAAAGTCTACAAACTCGCCAAGGGCTTCCGCGGCCGGCGCAAGAATACCATCCGCACCGCCAAGGCCGCGGTCGAGAAGGCCGGGCAATATGCCTTCCGCGACCGCAAGCGCAAGAAACGTACCTTCCGCGCGCTGTGGATCCAGCGCCTCAATGCCGCGGTGCGCCCGTTCGGCATGACCTACAGCGTCTTCATCAACGGCCTTTCCAGGTCGGGCATCACGGTCGACCGCAAGGTACTGTCGGATCTCGCCATCCACGAGCCGGCGGCGTTCCAGGCGATCGCCGAGAAGGCCAAGGCCGCGCTGGCGGCGTAAGCCGCCGCCCCGTTGGTGCTTCTGCGAAGCGGTTGAAGTCGTCATGGCCGGGTAGAAGTACGAAGCGCGTCTTCGCACTTCTACCCGGGTATGACGGGCTAGGGGCACCGGCTTAGCATCCTAGTCAAAGGGGATTGCCATGACCGACCTTGCTCAACTCGAATCCCAAATCCTCAGGCAGATCGCTGCTGCCGGCGACGAGGCGGCGCTGGAAGCCGTGCGGGTCGCCGCGCTCGGCAAGAAGGGCTCGATCTCCGCGCTACTGTCGACGCTCGGCAAGATGTCGCCGGACGAACGCAAGACGCAAGGGGCTGCTATCAACCTTGCCAAGGACGCCGTCACCCAGGCGCTATCGGCGCGCCGCGACATCCTGAGGTCCGCCGCGCTCGACGCACGTCTTGCGTCCGAGACCGTCGACGTCACTCTGCCGCTGCGCGAGGCCCTCGCGGAAGCCGGCCGCATCCATCCGCTCAGCCAGGTCTTCGAAGAGGTCAACGTCATCTTCGCCGACATGGGATTTGCGATCGCCGAAGGACCGGACATCGAGACCGACGATTACAATTTTACAAAGCTGAATTTCCCGGAAGGTCATCCGGCGCGGGAGATGCACGACACGTTCTTCTTCAATCCTGGGGAAGACGGCTCGCGCAAGCTGCTGCGCACCCACACCTCGCCGGTGCAGGTGCGCACGATGCTGACGCAGAAGCCGCCGATCCGCGTGATCTGCCCGGGCCGCACCTATCGCATCGATTCCGACGCCACCCACACCCCGCAGTTTCACCAGGTTGAGGGCCTCGTCATCGACAAGGGCTCGCATCTCGGCCATCTCAAATGGATCCTGCACGAATTCTGCAAGGCGTTCTTCGAGGTCGATCACATCAATATGAGGTTCAGGCCGTCGTTCTTTCCGTTCACCGAGCCGTCGCTCGAGGTCGACATCCAGTGCCGCCGCGACAACGGCGAGATCCACTTCGGCGAAGGCGAGGACTGGCTGGAGATTCTGGGCTGCGGCATGGTGCATCCGAACGTGCTGCGCGCCTGCGGCATCGATCCCGATGTCTATCAGGGCTTTGCCTGGGGCATGGGCATCGACCGCATCGCAATGCTGAAATACGGCATGTCGGATCTGCGCCAGTTGTTCGAAAACGACGTGCGCTGGCTCAATCATTATGGGTTCAAGCCGCTCGATGTCCCGACCTTGGCGGGAGGATTGAGCTCGTGAGGCACATCGAGACCGCCGCTGCGGCAAGAGCCCCTACCCTTGCCCTTCCCCGCAAGCGGGGGAGGGAATGGACCGATTTCTGGGCGAGCCCTGCTCTATACACTCGACGAACTGCGCTCCCTCTCCCGCTTGCGGGGGAGGGTTGGGGTGGGGGTCTGTCCGCATCGGAGGTCGCCATGGCTGAGCAAAAGAGCCTGACTTGGAAAGTATCTTCCAAATTGCGTTCAAACGCACGCGCACTCAGGAAGAACTCCGCCGATGCCGAGCGCATCCTCTGGTCGGAGCTGCGGGATCACCGCCTTAACGGCGCCGGATTCCGGCGCCAGGTCCCGATCGCAAACTACGTCGCCGATTTCGTCTGTCACGCCGTCCGTCTGGTGATCGAGCTTGATGGCGGACAGCATTTTTCGGATCAAGCTGAACGGGTGGATGCCAGGCGCTCGGCGGTGATTGAGGCAAAAGGGTTTCAGGTGCTCCGCTTCAGCAATCACGACGTGATGACAAATCGGACAGGCGTACTGGAAACGATTGCGACTGCCGTTGCGGCGAGAACCCCCACCCTTACCCTCCCCCGCAAGCGGGGGAGGGGACAAGAGAAGCAGTCATCATGAAATTCACGCTCTCCTGGCTGAAGGAACATCTCGAGACCGACGAGCCCTTGGAAAAGCTTGCCGACAAGCTCACCATGATCGGGCTTGAGGTCGAGAATATCGACGACAAGGCCAAGCTGCTTTCGCCGTTCACCATCGCACGCGTGATCTCGGCCGAGCAGCACCCCAATGCGGATCGTTTGCGGGTCTGCATGGTCGACACCGGTAACGGCGGCGCACCGGTGCAAGTGGTCTGCGGCGCGCCCAACGCGCGGGCGGGCCTCGTCAGCGTATTTTCGGCCCCCGGCACCTTCATTCCCGGCAAGAACATCACGCTCGGCATCGGCACCATCCGCGGCGTCGAGAGCCGCGGCATGCTATGCTCGGCGGCCGAGTTGCAAATCTCCGAAGACCACCACGGCATCATGGAGCTGCCGGCGGATGCGCCGGTTGGCGCCGCTTACGCGCAATGGGCCGGGCTCGGCGATCCCGTGCTCGAAATCAACCTGACGCCGAACCGGCAGGATTGCACCGGCGTGCATGGCATCGCCCGCGATCTCGCCGCGGCCGACATGGGCAGGTTCAAGGACCCCGGGATAAAGCCCGTCAAGGGCGAATTCCCCTGTCCGGTGAAAGTAACCGTCGAGGACGCCACGCTGTGTCCGGGTTTTGCCCTTCGACTGGTGCGCGGCGTCAGCAACGGCCCCTCACCGGAATGGCTGCAAAAGCGTCTTGCTTCGATCGGACTGCGGCCGATCAACGCGCTGGTCGATATCACCAACTTCATGACCTACGACCGCGCCCGGCCGCTGCATGTGTTCGACGCGGCCAAGGTAAAGGGCAATCTCACGGTGCGCCGCGCCCGCGACGGCGAGAGCCTGCTGGCGCTCGACGGCCGCAGCTACACCCTCGACACCGGCATCTGCGTGATATCAGACGATCACGGCGTCGAATCGCTCGCCGGCATTATGGGCGGCGAAGCCTCCGGCTGCTCGGAACAAACTACCGACGTGCTGATCGAATCGGCGCTGTGGAACGAAATCAACATTGCGCAGACCGGCCGCAAGCTCGGCATCAATTCCGACGCCCGCTATCGCTTCGAGCGCGGCGTCGATCCGGCCTTCATGCTGCCCGGGCTGGAGATGGCGACCCGGCTGGTGATGGAAATGTGCGGCGGCACGCCGTCGGAAAATATCGTCGTCGGCCGTGCTTTCGGCGACGATCGCGTGATCGATTTTCCGCTGAGCGAAGTCAAGCGCCTCGCCGGGATCGACGTGCCGCTTCCGGATATGAAACGAATCCTCGGCCATCTCGGCTTCATGATCGCCGGCCCAGGCCCAGTGGTGAAAGTCGCGGTGCCGTCGTGGCGATCCGACGTGCACGGCAAGGCCGACATCGTCGAGGAGATCGTGCGCATCGTCGGCGTCGACAAGGTGCCGATGACTCCGTTCGAGCGCGGCGACGCGCCGCGCAAGTCCGTCCTGACTCCGATCCAACTGCGTACCCGCCGCGTCACGCGCGCGCTGGCGGCGCGTGGCATGGTCGAGGCGGTGACATGGTCGTTCATCGCAAAACCGTCCGCCGAATTGTTCGGCGGCGGCCAGCCCGAACTTGCGCTCGCCAACCCGATCGCGTCGGATCTGTCCGACATGCGACCGAGCCTGCTGCCGGGTCTGGTCGCCGCAGCCCAGGCCAATAGCGATCGCGGCTTTCCGGATGTGGCGCTGTTCGAAGTAGGCCAGGTGTTCAAAGGCGACCGGCCGAAGGATGAGCTGATCGCAGCGTCAGGCGTTCGCCACGGCTTTGCGTCATCCATGGGCATTGGGCGGCACTGGTCCGGCGCAGCGACAGCCGACGCGCTCGATGCCAAGGCCGATGCCTTCGCGGTGCTGGCGGCCGCCGGCGCGCCGATGCAGGCGCTGCAGGTTGTGCCCGGCGGCGCGAGCTGGTTGCACCCGGGACGTTCAGGCACCATCCAGATCGGTTCGCAAAACGTGCTCGGCTTTTTCGGCGAGCTGCATCCGCGCGCGCTTGAAGCGCTGCGCGCCGAGGGCCCGATGAGCGCCTTCGAGGTGATCCTCGACCGCATTCCCGACGCCAAACAGAAGCCGACCCGTGCCAGGCCGGTACTCGACCTGTCGCCGTTCCAGCCGGTGTCGCGCGATTTTGCGTTTATCGTCGATCGCAGCGTCAAGGCGAGCGATATCGTGCGTGCGGCGCAGGGCGTCGACAAGAAGCTGATATCAGATGTCAGTGTATTCGACGTCTATCAAGGCAAGGGCATCGATGAGGGCAAGAAGTCGATCGCGATCGCGGTGACGATCCAGCCGCGCGAAAAAACCCTGACCGACCCTGAGATCGAAGTGGTGGCCGCCAGGATCGTGGCCGAAGTCCACAAGAAAACCGGCGGCGTGCTGCGGGCATGATGCCGAAAAGCGCGGAGCGGCTTTCGGAAAACGTCGTGCTTCAGAGGTTTCACGCATGAGCCTCGCCGGTCTCGTCCCGGCCGATGTCGGCGTCACCACCGCCATCGCCATCTGCGCGGTTGCTTTCGTGTCGGGAACGGCACGCGGATTTTCCGGCTTCGGCTCCGCGCTGATATTCATGCCGCTGGCAAGCAGCCTGGCGGCGCCGCGCCTCGTCGCCGCACTGCTGCTGATCATCGATTTCGTCGCGGCCGCGCCGCTGGTTCCGAATGCGTGGAGCCAGGCCGACCGCAAGGCAACCGCGGTCATGGTTTCGGGCGCACTGTTCGGCGTGCCGATCGGAACCTTCTTCCTCAGCCGGCTCGATCCGGTGACCACACGCTGGATCATCTCCGGCTTCGTTTTAGCCCTGTTGTTGCTGCTGCTGTCGGGCTGGCGCTACCGGGGGAAGGATCATCCCGCGCTTTCCGTCGGTATCGGCGGACTGTCCGGCTTTTGCAGCGGCCTCGCACAGACCGGCGGGCCGCCCATCGTCGGCTATTGGCTCGGCCGGCCGCTTCCTTCCCCGATTGCCCGCGCCAATATCCTGTTGTTTTTCGGCGCTGCGGATTTCTTTTCCGTGGTGAGCTATGCCTTGACCGGACTCATCACCGCGGACGCGTTACGATTTTCGCTTCTGGTCGGCCCGATCTACGGCATCGGCGTCTGGTTCGGCGCCCGGCTGTTCGGCCGCGCCAGCGAAAAACTGTTTCGCGCCATCTGCTACGCCCTGATCGCGGCGGCCGTAATCGTCGGCCTGCCGGCGCTGGACGGCGTGCTGCGTTGACGCTCAGCCCTCCCGGACAAGCAGATCAAGCGGCACCTTCAGAACGCTGGCGATGAGCCCGAGTGCCGCCGCCGTCCCCGTGCGCCGGCCATTTTCAATATCCGATATATAGCTTTGGCTGAGATTTGTCTTGAAGGAGAGATACATCTGGGTGATGTCGCGCCATTCGCGCAGAACACGCACCGGATTGTCTCCGTCGGCTATCCGATCGACAACGTCTTTCGGCAGTAATGTACCTCCGGCGGCAATTTCCTTGCGCGCTCTTGCGACGACACGCGCGGTGCCCGCATCCTCATCCGCTTCGGACGCCTTGGCGACCAGGAGCTCGTAATCCTTTCTCGGAAGGATAGCGACTTCGCCCCGTGGCGTCTTTTGAAACCGAACACTCATGACATCCTCTCAGTCGTAAATTTCCCGCCGATGTCCCACCGCTGCGACTATGATCGCTCCCCGGTCCTCGTAAAAGATCACACGCCAGTCGCCAACGCGAAGCCGCATATCGTCTCGTCCTTTGAGACGCTTCACATCACCGTGCCCGGTCGTCGCAAAGTCCGTCAGCCGCCTATCGATCCGATGACGCACATCGGACGAGAGCTTGGCCCATTGGCGAGTGCTCGTGGCAGTGAAGACAATCGGCTTCATCCAAAAATATCGCATATCGCGATATTGACGTCAAGCAGCCATCACCAGATCGCAATAGGCATAGCCATCGCGCTCGACGGGTTCGCCGGGCGCCACCGGAATCGGCCGCGAAAACATCGGCCCCGCCACCACGCAGGTATGAAACTCGCCGTTCTCACCGCAGGGATCGACGCCGTCGGGCGGATCGGCCAGCAATTGCATGTCGAATTTGCGGCCCGCAAACTCCGCCGGCAATCTTTTCAGATCGACGGTTGCCAGATATGCCTGCATGCCGCTTGCAATCATCGCATGCGCCAGCGCGAGCGTCGGCCGCTGCCACAGCGGAAACAGCGGGGTAATGCCGGTGCCGGCGAGTTTTTGCTCGCGATAGGCCCGGATGTCGGCGAGGAACAGGTCGCCAAAGACGATGTGAGCGATGCCTTCGCGCACGGCGCGCGCGACGGCTTCCCCCATTCGCGCTTCGTAAATCTCGTTCGGGCAGGGATAGGGAATCGGCACGATGCGCGGCGGCAATCCGGCAGCCTCACACTGCGCCAGCAAGATCTCCTGCCGTACGCCGTGGATCGACACCCGATCGAATGTCTCGGTCACCGTCGTCACTGCGCCGACAACATCGATTTCGCCGACGCGCCTGACCTCATGCAGCGAGAACGCGCTGTCCTTGCCGGTCGACCACGAAATCAGCGCCTTCGGCCGTATCCGCGTCAATTGATCGGCGCTCCCCGCCGCCGCGGTTTGGTCGCGCGTGCCGGCGCAGCCACCGGCTCAGCCCTGAGCGCGCCGATCCGGCGCAGCGCCGCTTCCGCCGCGCGCTCGCCGCTCTCCCAGGCACCGTCAACCGTTCCCCACAGCGTTTCGTGGGTTGCCTCGCCCGCAAGGAACATGCAGCCGATCGGCTCGGTGAGGATTTTGCGCGACGGCTGCGCGCCCGGCGCGGCCACCGACATCGCGCCGAGTATGAACGGCGACGAATTCCAGCGGGTCGCGCTCGACTTCTTGACCGAGGCCGCGGCTTCGCTGCCGAACAGTTTCGTGAGCCATTCCACCGCAAAGGCCACCATCGCCCGCTCGCCCTGGGCCGAAAGATCGCGGCCGAACGAGCCTGCGACGTCGAGCGCGCACAGCGACGATCCCCCCATGTTGGCGAACAGCAGCGCCGTCCGCGTCGAGCTGCTTTGCTCGATGGTGACATCGTCGTGCCCGAGCCCCAGCGGGTTGCCCGGCAGTTGCAGTGCGATGCGATCGTAGCTGCCGAGGCTCAACCTTGCCGCGGCATCGAGCTGGCGCCTGGGTATATCGGGCGTGAATTTGATATTGCCCGCAGCCAGCACGTTGCTGGACACTGTAATGACGGCGGCGCGCGCGGCGATCTTGCCGGAAGGTGTCTCCACCGTGACATCGCGTCCGCTCCAGGCGATGCGGCTTGCGGGCGTCGACAGCGACAGCGGGATCGGCTCGCCGAGCTTCGCGACCAGGACGCCCAAGCCCTGGCGGCAGGAGATCGCGGCATTGCGCTCCTGCGCGCGGGCCTTGTCCAGCGCGGAGACGTCTTTCAGGTCCTTGCCGGTGGCGTTGGCGCCGAGCACGAATTCCGCCGCCCCGGCCCATTCGCCGAGGTCCTTCGGGAGCACCGAGGCGCAGGATCCATCGACCTTGCGCGAAGCCTCGTCAATGGCGCGGTTGGCGCGCACCAGGGCGGCAAGAAATTCCTCGGTTTCTCCGGCGCGCGCATTGCGGCGGCCGACGCGGATTTTCTGTCCCAGCGGTGCTGCGGAAACGTCGAGCCCGGCGCTGCGGGCCAATCTGATCATCGGATTGGCGTCGGGATTGTGCATCCAGCGCGCGCCGCGGTCGAACGGAACCTCGAATGTCGTGGTGTCGGTGAGACAGCGACCGCCGATCTGGCCTGCGGCCTCCACCACGATAACCCGGCGGTTCGCGGCCATGATGCGCCGCGCCGCGGCGATGCCGGCCGCACCCGCGCCGATCACGACAATATCAGCCTCGCGCGGCAACGGCGCGCCCGACGCGCGGGCGCCAAGCACCGGGGCCACCACAAGCCCCGCGGACCCCGACAGGAAATCGCGGCGCGTCATTGTCATGTCATGGTTTCCGGAACTTTGAAAAGCATGGGAACATCCAGCGAACTTGCCGCATCCAGGCGTCGTCGGCAACCATCATGGTGAATCAATCATGATTGATCGATCCAGTGCATGAACTAAATTGCAACAGCTTTCGACCATGATAAGGAAAGAGAAAAAGCGGTGAGAAGGCCGCTGGGGGAAGATATTCATGGGCGTCATGCTCGACACCGTCGGCAAGCTGATCGCGGGCTACCTGCAGAAGGAAGTCCCGGGCTACGAGCCGTTCACGCCCAGCGACCCCGAGCATTTGCGCGGCGTTATTGAACCCGGCGATGTCCTGCTGGTCGAAGGCAACAACCGGGTTTCCGGCATCATCAAATATCTCACGCAGTCTACCTGGTCGCATGCCGCGCTCTTCGTCGGACCGATCGGCGGCGCGGAGGGGCCCGACGGCGAGCCGCATGTTTTGATCGAGGCCAATATCGGCGAAGGCGTGACCTCGGCGCCGCTGTCGAAATATTTTCCCTATCACACCAGGCTGTGCCGCCCCGTCGGCCTGTCGTTCGAGGACCGCACCACGGTGTGCCGCTACGCCATCAACCGGATCGGCTTCGGCTACGACACCAAGAACATCCTCGATTTGATGCGCTTTCTGATTCCACTGCCGATCCCGCAGCGCTGGCGGCGACGGATGATCGCGTTCGGCTCGGGCGATCCCACCAAGATCATCTGCTCGGCGCTGATCGCGCAGGCGTTCGACGCCGTGCGCTACCCGATCCTGCCCAAGATCACGCGCGCGGGCTCCAGACAGGCCCGGCGCGAAATCCTGCATATCCGCGATTCTTCGCTGTACATGCCGCGCGATTTCGACATCTCGCCCTATTTCGAAATCGTCAAACCCACCATCGTGCACGGCTTCGACTACACGGCCCTGCACTGGGCCGACAAGCAAAAGCCGCTCCGGGAGGTAGCGGGCGAATTCGGACCGTTTCCAGAAGCGATCGCGCCGCCGCTTGTTCCTGAAGAGATTGACCAGAAAGCGCCGCTTCCGGCTGAGCAAGTGATGTCGACCGGAGAAGCCGCGGCACTGGTCGAGCGCATCACCGTGTCGGAGCATTTTATGCTCGTCGAATATGTTGCGGAGCGCCGCGCCAAGCCGCGCGGGCGGACGGCGGAATTCGCGGCCTAACGCGTCAATCAGCCGCCCCGCATCTGCACCATCACTTCGGCCGGGCGCTGCCTTCATACATGAACGTCATCGGCTTCGGTCCGGGCATATAGCCGGTCTCGATCCGGTCGATGCGGAAACCGGCGTCTTCGATCATCGAGCGGATCGGGCGGTTGAGGTGACAGCCCCCGCTGATGCAGCGCCAGGCCGGCGTCAACCGATCTTGCCACCGGCGCACGCCCTCGTCGGGCGCCAGGCCGTGCTCGACGAACAGGAGCTTGCCGCCCGGCCGCAACACGCGCCGCATCTCCGCGAGCGCCGTGGCCGCCTGCGGGATCGAGCACATGGTCCAGGTGGTGACGATGGTATCGATACAATGTTCATCGAGCGGAATGGCCTCGGCGGATGCCGCCAGGAAGCTGACGGGCATGGTGGCCCCACGTGACGCGCTTTGAGCCATGGCCACAAGCCGCCGCGCCGGTTCAAGCGCCAGGATTTCCCGCGCCGGCGCGCGATAGAACGGCAGGTTCAGCCCCGAGCCGGCGCCGATCTCCAGCACCCTGCCCTCCGCCGCGCCAATCACACGCTCGCGAAAAGGCACGAGCTGCTTGTTGCGCATCGCAAAATCGCAAAGCTTCGGCAGGATGACGTCGCTATAAAAGCCCATCGCGCGCTCCTGAATGTTCATCCAGCCGCGGTGTGCGGCGCTGATATCATTCGGCAGGTTCCGGAACGACTGGAGGTCGCTCGATTGACCTGGCCGGCGACGATGGCGGCTGATGGCCGATACGGTCTTCAATTTTCGATCCAAAGCCTTTGACCAGTCCATAGATCGCGGGAATCACGATCAAGGTCAGCAGGGTCGACGAGATCATGCCGCCGATCATCGGCACCGCGATCCGCTGCATGATTTCGGAACCGGTGCCGGTACTCCACATGATCGGCAGCAGGCCCGCCATGATCGCTACCACCGTCATCATTTTTGGGCGCACCCGCTCGACCGCGCCTTCCATGATGGCATCATAGAGATCGCGCCGGGTCAGCTCGCGGCCTTCGGCGCCGCGTCTGGCCTTGATCGCCGCCAGGGCATGGTTGAGGTAGATCAGCATCACCACGCCGGTTTCGGCGGCAACGCCCGCGAGCGCGATGAAGCCGACGACGACGGCAACCGAAAGATTGAAGCCGAGCCACCACATCAACCAGATTCCTCCGACCAGCGCGAATGGCAGCGAGAGCATGACGATCATCGTGTCAGTGATGGTGCGGAAGTTGAGATACAGCAGCAGAAAGATGATCAGGAGCGTGACCGGCACCACGATTTTCAGGCGCGCCGCGGCGCGTTCGAGATATTCGTACTGACCGCTCCACATGACGTAATAGCCGGGCGGAAACCGGATTCCGGCCTGGACCGCCCGTTGCGCGTCGGCGACGTAACCGCCGAGATCGCGGTCGCGGATGTCGACGTAGATGTAAGTGGCGAGCTGCCCATTTTCGGTGCGGATTGATGTTGGGCCCCGCGCCGGGGTCGCCTTCGCCACCTCTCCCAGTGGCACTGCACCGCCATTCGGCATGGGAACCAGAACATCATTGGCGATCGCCTGTGGATTGCTCCTGAGGTCGCGGGGATAACGCATGTTGACGCTGAAGCGCTGGCGGCCTTCAACGGTGGTGGTCACGGTCTGGCCGCCAAGCGCCGTGCCGATGACGTCCTGGACGTCCTGGACCATGATGCCATAGCGCGCCAATGCCGCGCGGTCCGGCGTCACGTCGAGGTAATAGCCGCCGATCCCGCGCTCGGCGTAGGCCGACGACGTCCCCGGCACCGCTTTCAGGACCTGCTCGATCTGTTTCGCCAGCTTGTCGATCTCGATGAGGTCGGTGCCGATCACCTTGACCCCAACGGGCGTCCGGATTCCCGTCGACAGCATGTCGATGCGCGCCTTGATCGGCATGGTCCAGGCGTTGGACACGCCTGGAAACTGCAGCGCCCTATCCATTTCCGCGATCAGGCCGTCGACCGTCAGGCCTGGACGCCATTGCTCCTTCGGTTTGAGGTTGATGACCGTCTCGAACATCTCGGACGGTGCCGGATCGGTCGCGGTCGTCGCGCGGCCCGCCTTGCCGTAGACGGAGGTTACCTCCGGAAACGACCGGATGATCCTGTCCTGAGTCTGGATCAGCTCAGCCGCCTTGGTCACGGATATGCCGGGCAGCGTGGTCGGCATGTAAAGCAGCGTGCCTTCGTTCAGGCTCGGCATGAACTCACTTCCCAGCTGACGCGCCGGCCAGATCGTGACCGCGAGAATGGCCACGGAGACGAGGATCACCGGCACCTTGGCGCGCATGACGGCCGCAATGACGGGCCGGTAGATCCAGATCAGAAAGCGGTTGATCGGATTTTTGTGCTCCGGAACGATCCGGCCGCGGACGCAAACCACCATCAGCGCCGGCACCAGCGTAACCGACAGTAGCGCCGCCGCCGCCATCGAAAAGGTCTTGGTGAACGCCAGCGGGCTGAACAGCCGTCCTTCCTGCGATTCCAGCGTGAAGATCGGCATGAACGAGACGGTGATGACCAGCAGACTGAAAAACAGCGCCGGCCCGACCTCGGCGGCCGCCTCGATCAGAATAGCGATCCGCGATTTCCCCGGTTCGGCCCGCTCAAGGTGCTTGTGGGCATTTTCGATCATGACGATGGCGGCATCGATCATGGCGCCGATTGCAATGGCGATGCCGCCGAGGCTCATGATATTGGCCCCCAGCCCCAGCAGCTTCATGGTGCCGAACGCCATCAATATGCCGACCGGCAGCATCACGATCGCCACCAGCGCACTACGGAAATGCAGCAGGAAGACGATGCAGACCAGCGCCACGATAAAGCTTTCCTCCAGCAGCGTGCGCTTGAGGGTTTGGATCGCCGCATTGATCAGATTGGAGCGATCATAGACCGGGACGATTTCGACCGAGCCCGGCAGGCTACTGGCGATTTCCTTGAAACGTTTCTTCACATTATCGATCACATCGAGCGCATTGACGCCGAAGCGCTGCAGCACGATGCCGCTGGCGACTTCGCCTTCGCCGTCGAGTTCGGTAATGCCGCGCCGCTCGTCCGGGCCAAGCTCGACGCGCGCGACATCGCGCAGCAGGACCGGCGTCCCGTTGCTGGTCTTGAGTGCGATGTTGCCAAGGTCATTGATGCCCTTCAGGTAGCCCTTGCCGCGAATGACGTATTCGAATTCGGAGAGTTCGACGGTGCGGCCGCCGACATCGGCGTTGCTGGCGCGGATGGCATCGCGCATCTTCTGCATGCTGATGCCGAGGTCACGCATCCGCTGCGGATCGAGGATGACGTTGTACTGGCGGACGAAGCCGCCGACGCTTGCGACCTCTGCCACGCCTTCGGCCTTGGCCAGCGCGAATTTCAGGTTCCAATCCTGGATGGTGCGCGTGTCCGAAAGGTTCAGCTCCCTGGATATTACCGCGTACTGGTAGACCCAGCCGACCCCGGTGGCATCCGGACCCATGGTCGGCACCACGCCCGCCGGCAGCCGGGACGTTGCGCTGTTAAGGAATTCCAGCACCCGCGATCGGGCCCAGTAGATGTCGGTGCCATCCTCGAAAATGACGTAGACGAACGACACCCCGAAGAAGGAGAATCCCCGCACCACCTTGGACCGCGGCACCGTCAGCATTGCCGTCGTCAACGGATAGGTGACCTGATCCTCGATCACCTGCGGCGCCTGTCCCGGATATTCCGTATAGATGATCACCTGGGTGTCGGAGAGATCCGGGATGGCGTCGAGTGGCAGATGCGCAAGCGCATAGATTCCGGCCGCCGCGGCGAAGCCGGCGCCGAAGAACACCAGCAGCAAATTGCGCGCCGACCAGGCGATGAGACGGGCGATCATTGCCTGGCTCCCGCGCCGGAGAAACCGTTGAGGGCTGCCTTCAAGTTGCTTTCGGCATCGATCAGGAAGTTGGCCGAGACGACGACGGACTCGCCTTCGGTGACGCCCTCGCGAATTTCGACATAGCCGCCGCCGCGATGACCAGGTTTCACGTCGCGCGGTTCAAAACGGCCCTCGCCTTTTTCGACGAACACAACCTGCCGGCTGCCGGCGTCGAGGACCGCGCTTTCGGGAACGGCGAGTACTGGCTGCGGGCCGCCGGTATCGATCTCCGCGTCGACATACATATCGGGCAGCAGTGCCGAATCCGGGTTCGCAAGTTCAACTCTGACGCGGACCGTTCGGGTCTCCCGGTTCACCTGCGGATAGATCACGTCGATCTTCCCGGTGAACTCGCGGCCAACAAAGCCGCGCGCCCGGACAATGACGGACTGACCTGGGACAAGCGCACCAAGATCGCGCTCGGCGACATCGACCATCGCCCAGACGACGGATGTGTCCGCGACCCGGAACAGCACGTCGCCGGGCTGCGCGCGCATCCCTTCGATCGCGCTGCGTTCGAGAACGATGCCGTCGCGCGGGGCCGTCCATTCGATGACGATTGGAACCACGCCGCTCCTTTCCATGGCTGATATCGCAGCGTCGGGAACGTCGAGGTTCATCAGCCGCTGACGCGAGCCGCGTCCATAGGCGACCGAGCCGCCCGTCGTCCTGGAATTGATGGTCGCGATGTATTCGGCGGCAGCCGCTGATATCAACGGGCTGTAGATTTCCATCAGCGGCTGGCCTTTTGTCACTCTGGTGCCCGTCGTGACGTTGGTCACTTTCTGAACCCAGCTTTCCGATCTCATCGAGATGACCGAAACCCGGCGTTCGTCGAGCTGAATGGTTCCCGGCGCTCGAATGGCCGTGCGGATGACGCGCGGCGCGGCGGGCTCGGACTTGACGCCGGTCCGCTGGATCTTTCCGGGTGACAGCTTTACCGACCCGTCATCGACATCTTCGCCTTCGTAGACCGGGATGTAGTCCATCCCCATCGAATCCTTCTTCGGGACCGACGAGGTGTCGGGCAGCCCCATCGGGTTGCGGTAGAACCTGATCTTGCGGTCCGCCGTCGCCGCGGCTGCGGGAGCGACGGCCGGTTCTTCGCCGAAGCTGAGATCCGCGCTGGCCGGCACGGCGCGGTAGTCGCGGCCATCGGGCGTCTTCGTGGGCGTCAACGAGTAGAGCGGGCGGCCGTCCGGGTCCTGAAAATAGACCGGATCGTCGCCGGCCTGCGCGGCCGCCGGCGAAACCAGTGTCACGTTCGATGCAGCAGTCGGATGAAGGTGCCCGCGGACACCGATGTACCCGCCGCCTGCCGCCGTTATCACAGCGGCGATGGCGGCACCCGCGAGGACGGCGCGCTTCATTTTTGCGCCGTGATGACGAGCTTGCCCTCGACCGTGCCGGTCTCGCCCTGCACCTTCGCGCCAATCGAGAACTGCCAGCTTCCTTCCATTCCGAAGGTCGCCTTGAATTTATAGTTCCCCGGCTCAGCTTTGCCGGGATCGAGCGCGATCCTGGTGGCCATTTCCGGCATGCCTTCCGGCGCCATGTCGAGACGGGTCGCGAAGATGACGGCGTCAGGCACCGGCTTGCCGGTGGTCTTGTTGACGAGCCGGACCGTAACAAGCTTGTCCTTGCCCACGGTGACGGTCGGCTCGACCAATTTGAATTCGTAGTCCTTGATGTCGGCCAGCGCGAGGCGCGCGGAACCGATCACAGCGATGCCGATGAGCGCAGCCTGGAAGGCGCGGAAGATGTTGATTGTTTTCATTTGAAAATCCTCTGATGTCATGGTCGTGCCGCAAGGCGGCATGCGTCGATCCCGCGCGATCCTGCCGCGCGGCGGCAAACGGCGCGGTAGCGCCGTTCAGACCAGCGTTCGAGGTGGGTGTTCGGGCGGCGGATGGCCGAGGCCATCGGGCCGGGAATCGTCGCGGTGGAGCGCGATCGCATCGGAGAGAATCGGGAACGGATGAGATAGGCCCGCCGAGACGCCGGCAAAGCACATCGACCCGCAACCCGCCATAAAGACACATTTGTCGCAATCGGCCACCGCCGGGGCCTTCGACGGACAGCACGGCATGTCGTCTGCCGCCAATGTATCCGACGCCGACATTTCGGACAGCGTCATCGCCTCTGCCATCGCCTGCTGAGGGGCCTGCGAGGAGGTCGCCGCGATCGCCAGCCGGGAAACCGGAACCAGCGTAAGGCCCGCGATCAGCAGGATCGCGAGCAACCGGCGCATGGCGAAATGGCGTTTCACGGGCCTAAACACTCATAAAATTGCGGCTAAGGAAAGTTGGCACCATACTATCGAATTCCATTTGCCCGGCGTTGATCGATATCAAAGCGCCAACGAGCGTTTCGTCCACTTTACCTGTCAGATCGACCGATCACGGCCATCAGTTCCGCTATCTTTTCCCGCTGATCGGCCTTGTTGCCGCTTGTGATCGCGTGTTCGACGCAGTGCGAGACGTGGTCCCTGAGCACTTCTTCCTCGACGCGCCGGAGCGCGGCCCGCACCGCCGAGATCTGGGTCACGATATCGATGCAATAGCGGTCCTCGTCGACCATTTTTGACAGGCCGCGAACCTGGCCCTCGATCCGGCCCAGGCGTTTCTGACAGGATGTCTTGATGTCTTTTCGCATCGCGCCTATATACCCCTACTGGGTATGGGTTGCAAGGGCGGATGGAGAACGCGATGACCAAAGCCGAACACGCCGGCTCCGGCGGCGCTGCAAAAGTCTCCGGCTGCGGCTGCTCGTCCAGGACGGCGGCCGGGCTTCCCGCGCCACCGGCGAAAACCGGCTGTTGCGGCGGAGGTCATGATCACGCCTCGCATGGTCATCACGACCATCCCGCCGGCGGCAAGGCTGATGTGCGCGACCCCGTCTGCGGAATGAGCGTCGATCCCGCAACCAGCAAGCATCGGTTCGACTACCTCGGCAATACCTATCATTTCTGCTCGGCCGGCTGCCGGACCAAATTCGCCGCCGATCCGCGGGGCCATCTCGACAACAGCAAGCCGAAGGCCGCCGCGCCGGAAGGCGCGATCTATACCTGCCCGATGCATCCGCAAATCCGGCAGGTCGGTCCCGGCAGCTGCCCGATCTGCGGCATGGCGCTGGAGCCGGAGGTGGCGAGCCTGAATACCCCACCCAATCCCGAACTGACGGACATGACGCGGCGCTTCTGGGTGGGACTTGCGCTCGCCCTGCCGGCGGTCGTTCTGGAGATGGGCGGCCACATTGTCGGCGGCCACGGCTGGGTCGACCAGACCCTGTCGAACTGGATCCAGTTCGTGTTCGCCACCCCCGTGGTGCTCTGGGCGGGCTGGCCGTTCTTCGTGCGCGGATGGCAATCGCTGCTCACACGCAACCTCAATATGTTCACCCTGATCGCGATGGGCACGGGAGTGGCCTATCTCTACAGCCTCATCGGCACCGTCGCGCCGCAGTTCTTCCCGGCGACCTTCCGCGGGCATGGCGGCGCGGTCGCCGTCTATTTCGAGGCCGCCGCTGTCATCACGGTTCTTGTCCTGCTGGGACAGGTGCTTGAACTCCGTGCGCGCGAGGCAACGTCCGGCGCGATCAAGGCGCTGCTTGAACTGGCGCCGAAAACCGCCCGTCGCGTCGGCGATGATGGCGCCGACCAAGAGGTCGAGATCGATAGCCTGCAGGTTGGCGATCGCTTGCGCGTCCGGCCGGGCGAAAAGGTGCCAGTGGACGGCGTCATTCTCGAAGGCCGTTCCTCCCTCGACGAATCCCTGGTGACCGGCGAATCCATGCCGGTGACCAAGGAAGTGGGTGGCAAGGTGATCGCGGGTACGCTCAATCAATCCGGCGGTTTTGTGATGCGCGCGGAGAAGGTCGGGCGCGACACGCTGCTTTCCCAGATCGTCAAGATGGTGGCGGAGGCGCAACGCTCGCGCGCGCCGATTCAGCGGCTGGCCGATCAGGTCGCCGGCTGGTTCGTACCGGTCGTGATCGCCGTTGCGGTCATCGCTTTTGGCGCCTGGGCCTGGTTCGGGCCGGAACCCCGGATGGCCTTCGGGCTGGTTGCGGCCGTCAGCGTGCTGATCATCGCCTGTCCCTGCGCGCTCGGGCTCGCCACGCCGATGTCGATCATGGTCGGCGTCGGGCGCGGCGCCCAGGTCGGCGTATTGATCAAGAACGCCGAAGCGCTGGAGCGGATGGAAAAGGTCGACACGCTGGTGGTCGACAAGACGGGGACGCTGACCGAAGGCAAGCCGAAGGTGGTCGCCATCGTTGCGGCGGCAGGATTTCAGGAGAACGAAATCCTGCTTCTCGCAGCCAGCGTCGAGCGCGCCAGCGAGCATCCGCTCGCCGATGCGATCGTTCGGGCCGCCGCGGAACGTGACCTCGATCCGGGCAAGGTGGAAGAGTTCGACTCGCCGACCGGCAAGGGCGCGGCCGGCAAGGTCGGGGGCAAAAGCGTTCTGCTCGGCAATTCGAGCTTTCTGACATCGCGCGGGATCGAAACCGGGCCGCTGAACGAACAAGGCGAGCGTCTGCGCGGCGACGGCGCCATCGTCATCAACATCGCGGTCGACGGCAAGCTCGCCGGGCTGTTTGCGATCGCCGACCCGGTCAAGGCCTCGACGCCGGACGCCCTTCGGGCGCTGGCGGCTGATGGCATCAAGGTTATCATGCTGACCGGCGACAACCGGACCACCGCGAACGCGGTTGCGCGCAAGCTCGGGATCACAGATGTGGAAGCTGAAGTGCTTCCGGATCAGAAGAGCGCCGTCGTCGCAAGGCTGCAGAAGGCCGGGCGGATCGTCGCGATGGCCGGCGACGGCGTCAACGACGCCCCTGCGCTCGCCGCCGCCGAAGTCGGCATCGCCATGGGCACCGGCACCGACGTCGCGATGGAGAGCGCGGGCGTCACCCTGCTGAAGGGCGATCTCGGCGGCATCGTTCGCGCCCGCCGGCTGTCGCAGGCGACCATGAGCAACATCCGGCAGAACCTGTTTTTTGCGTTCATCTACAATGCCGCCGGCATCCCGATTGCCGCCGGTATCCTCTATCCCAGTTTCGGAATTCTGCTGTCGCCGATCATTGCTGCCGCGGCCATGGCGCTGTCGTCGGTGAGCGTGGTCGGCAATGCGTTGCGACTGCGCACGACGCGTCTGTAAGAAACCCGCTGGGTCTTTGCCGAACTCATTCGAATAGATTTCGGACTTCATCATCGACGGTTTTGTTTCAGTTTGCCATCGCGTGTTGCAATCGCCAACGCCGTTCAAGATCGGAGTTGGGTTAATCGGCCTCCTCGCCGTGATGCTTGTGCCCGTGGTGGACGAAATGCATGAGAGGGCAGGCCAGAAGAAACAGGTAAGGCAACGCGGTCAAGGTGTGACCGGTATGCGTCCAGAGCAGATAGCCTCCGAGCGCCGCGAGAAGGAGGCAAACCGCAAGCCCCAATTTCGTGTGAAAAAAGCTGAGAGCAGCGTTCATTACGGATTCTCCTGTAATCCATCAGCTACGGCCTCTGGCGTTTCGCCGTCGCGTGCCGACAACGTACGGACGCGCTTGGCGCGTCCGTACGGAAGACAAAGACATCAACATTTCATGCCTGTATCTTCACCGGAGCACGCAAACTCAATTATTGGAGTGCGGTACGACGGTCTGCGGGCCGCCGCTGTAACGGTGCGACGTCACGGCTTTCGGTGCCATCGCGAAGGCATCGCTCGCGCTGGTGATTTGTCTGGTTGCGTGGGGAATACTCGATTTGGGTCCGCCCACGTACACATGCTGGTCGACGCGCAACGCGTCCTGCGCCATCGCGGGCGCTGTCAGGAAGGGGACGACGAGCGCGGCTGCAAAGATCAATTTCATGGTCATGATGTTTCTCCGGCGTTTGGGCGAAAGCGCTTGATATGCGCTGTCATTGATTAGTTCGGAGCCGGACGCTGGCCGGTTACAGCTCTTGGAAATCTTTCTCGGCAATCACGATATGGTTACCAGCGCAGCAGCTTCGGCCCGAGCCTCCAGCCGGCATAGGTGCACAAGGCGATCGTTCCGCCATACCACAGCGCAAAAAAAGGCACCGAGTCATCGGCGCAATGAAGGGCGTAACCCGTTGCGCTCAGGCAGCCCGCGACGAGACCGGCAAGTGCGCCGGTGCGCGCAAGGTCGGTCGGCGCCATCTGGCGTACCGCCCAGATGATCACGGAAAACGGCACGACGGCGATGAGTGGGATTGATATCACGCACTCCAGCCATTCATCGCTGAGAACAGCCCCTTTCCAATGGGAGTTCGGCGCGAAACCGAGGCTAACGGCGACAAGGAGCATGACGGCGATAAATGGCAATGCGAGCAGGGCGACCGACGATCTTCGTTCGCCGCCCGGGCGGGTAAGCCTGATCAGGTAGATTGATGCCGGAACGAGGACGATGGATGTAAAGGCCACCTTCATGAGCGGAGGAATCAAGCTTCCCACCGTCGTCAGGTCCGCACGCGGACCAAGCACAAAGAACACCGTAGCGACCGCCACTGCGGCGCCCACCACGACCGCCATGCCGATATTTCGCACCACCCGTCGATGATCGATCACCTCGACATTGGTGCTGAGCATGGAAATCAGGTCTTCCGTCTTCATAGACGCTTCTCCCGGGCAATCAAGGCGACCAAGGCCTTCAGACCCCGATGCACGTTGACCTTCACGGCCGATTTCGACATCCCACACTGGCTTGCTGCTTCGGCCACGCTCAAGCCATCCAACGGCCTGGATTGCCCGCCGCATCTTGTCCGGCAGTTCGCCCAGTAGCCTCGTCATATCGGTGGCACTTTCGGTGCCGACATAATCGTCCTGCGCCATGATTTCTCCGGCGTCCTCGATGGGCAGGTCTGTCATCGATGCACGCGTATGGCGCAGGTGATCGATGAGCTTGTAGCGCGCGATCGCATATACCCACGGCGTCAGCGCCTCGGCCGGATTGTAGGTGTGACGCCTTGTGTGGATCGCCATCAGCGCCTCCTGCATCAAATCCTCCGCCTCCGTGGCGCTGCGCCCGATCCGCGCAAGCCGGGTCTTGTAGTAGGCACGCAGGTTGGCACTTAGCCGACTGAGCAAGGCACGATGCGCAGCGGCGTCGCCGGCGAGACTCGCCCGCATCAACGCCCTGAGCTCAGCCTCGTTCGCTGCCATGGATCTCTGTCTTGTTTATTCGTAAGCGACCGGACTTTGGTTACAGTCCTCGCCCAATTGAGGTGTCGATGGTTTGGACCGCGGAATGACCCAAGCACCGCATGTCTTCGTCGCGGACCGGCGCTGCGGACGGTCGGGAACCTCAAGCGTGTCCTCTTGATGAAGCCGACCACGCCGGGAAGCCGACCATTTTTATAGGCACCGGCCGGCATTGATCACAATCAAACCAGCCAGCGGGGAGGCTCGGGGCGCAAGCTAGCCTGCCACCGCACGTTCCAGGCCAGATTTCCGGTCCGGCAGCCCGGCACGGGCAAGCCCGCCATAGAGCGTCTCATTGGGCATTTCCGAGCGCAGGATCGAGCGCACCGCGATCAGTTTCTCGATATCGATGCCGGTGGCAAATCCCTTGCTTTCGCAGAGAAACACCAGGTCCTCGAACACGACATTGCCGGTGGCGCCGGGCGCGAACGGACAGCCGCCGAGGCCGCCGAGCGAGCCATCCAGGATACGCGCGCCGGCGTCGAGCGCGGCGGACGCGTTCGCGATCCCCATGCCCCTGGTATCGTGCAGATGAACGCAGACCGGCTTTGCGCCGGATAGTTTCACGGCGGCTTTGGTCAGTTCGCCCACCTGCTTCGGGCCGGCATAGCCGACGGTATCGGCGACGGCGACGAAATCGACGCCGGCCTCCAGACATTTTTCGACCAGTTTGATGACTTCCCGGGGATCGACGGCTCCCGTGATCGAACATCCCAGCGCCATCGAGATCGCGGCGTTGACGATCGGCTTGTGTGCGCTGGCGTCGCGCAACTCGCAAAGCCGCTTGACGTTGGCGATAGCCTGCGCGCGCGACCGGTTGGCGTTGGCCTGGCTGTGTTCTTCGGTGGCCGAGACCACGGTGGCGATTTCGGCAACCCCCGAGGCCAGCGCCTCATTGACGCCGCGTTCGTTGAGCGCCAGCGCCACGCCATGCGCGCGAGGCAACTGCGCCACCGTCTTGACGATTTCGCGCACGTCGGCGAATTGCGGAAAGGTTTTCGCGGGCAGGAACGAGCCGACCTCGAAATGCCGCACGCCCGCGCCATACTCGTCGCGGATCCAGCGCTGCTTCGCTGAGGTCGACGGAAACTTCTTCACCAGTTGCAGGCCGTCGCGCAGGCCCACCTCGCGCAGGCTTACGCGGTCGTCGGGATAGGTGTCTTGAACTCGGGTCATGCGAGCCTCGCAGCGGTTTTGCCGGTTGGGGAGAGTTGCTGGTTATCGAGTTCGGCGCGGACTGCCGAGGTATCGGCGCCGAGAACAGGTACTTTCAGGCCTTCGCCGATGCTCATCCCGTTCCATTCGATCGGCAGCGCCGGGACGCGAAACGCCTTGCCATCGGCATTGGTGTTGTTGACGAGGCCGCCGGGGCGCAGCACATGCGGATCTTCGAACAGATCCTCCGGGCGGTTGATCGGCGAGAAACAGATGTTCAGCCGGTCGAGCGTTGCGGAAAGATCGGCCGTGTTCCAGTTTCTTATCACCTCGGCGGCGCGCGGAATGATCCGGCTTCGCGCCAGAATCCGGTCGGTGGTGGTGCGCAGGGCAGAATCGTCCAGAAATTCCTGCAACCCGAATTCGTTACAAAAACTCTGCCAGTGGCCTTCGGTGACGACGCCGATGAAAATGCGTTCGCCGCCCGCGGTCTCGAAAATATCGTAGATCGGCCAGGCATGTTCGCGCTCCGGCATCGAGCGCGGTCTGTTGCCGGTCATCTCATACTCGACCATGTGCTGGGCCACCAGGAACAGGCAGTTTTCGAACAGGCCGATGCGGATGTCCGCACCCTTGTCCGCTGCCTTATTCGTTGCCTTATTCGTTTCCTTGGCGCCGCCGCGCTTCTGGTAGAGCGCGGCGAGAATGGCGATGGCGCCGAACATGCCGCCCATGATGTCGTTGGCCGATGAGCCGACGCGCTGCGGTTTTTCGCTCGTCCCGGTCATGGCAGCGAGCCCCGACATCATCTGCACGACCTCGTCCAGCGCCGGGCGATGCTCGTAGGGACCGGACAGAAAACCCTTGTGCCCGGCGACAATCAGATGCGGATGCCGGCGGCGCAGCTCGTCCGCGCCGAGACCCTGTTTTTCCAATTGGCCGTCGCGGAAATTCTCCAGGAACACGTCGGCGCTGGCGAGCAGCCGATCCATGGTGTCGCGGTCGTCGGATTTTGCGAAATCGAGCACGACGCTGCGCTTGCCGCGGTTGAACAGCGGGAAGAACGAGATTCCCATGCCCCCCAGGCTGCGGGTCTTGTCCCCGGCGGGCGGTTCGACCTTGATGACCTCGGCGCCGAGCTGCGCCAGAATCATGCCGCAGGTCGGTCCCATCACCATGTGGGTCATTTCGACGACCCTGACCCCCGTCAACGGCAGGTCCTGCGTGCTCATGGGCGTCTCCCCGGTTCCCTCGAACCTCGGATTGTAGAACAAATTAGGCTTCCGAGCGCTATCTGCTAAATATACACATGGCAAGCGACGACCAAAAGCGCGCCCGACAACGCAGCAATGCGTCCCGTGCGCAAATAATGAAAATACAGGGGAGGAAACCATGAGCGCAGTCGGCATCGACACCGGACTTGATCTTGCAGCCACGCGCGGTGGACCTGACGAGATCTCGCGACGGCTCGAAAGCCAGCCGGCTTCCTCCTATCTGTGGCGACTTGTGATCCTGCTGTCGCTCGGCGGCTGCTTCGAAATCTACGACCTGTTTCTTACCGGCTACATCGCGCCCGGGCTCAACCGCAGCGGCTTGCTCACCACCACGACGCAGGCCTTCTTTGGCTTTTCAGGGATCGGCGCCTTCGTCGCCGCTACGTTTGCCGGATTGTTCGTCGGCACCTTCTTTCTGGGCTTTCTGGCCGACAGGTTCGGACGGCGGTCGATCTTTACCTATGCGCTGCTCGGCTACACCGCGGCCTCGGTGGCGATGGCCTGCCAGAACACCTCCGGCGGCGTGCTGTTGTGGCGGTTCATCGCCGGGATCGGCATCGGTGTCGAGATCATCACCATCGATGCCTATATCACCGAGCTGGTGCCAAGCTGGATGCGCGGCCGCGCCTTCGCCGTCAATCAGGCGGTGATGTTCATCGCGGTCCCCGTCGTCGCCTTCCTGTCGTGGTGGCTGGTGCCGCTGTCGCCTTACGGGGTCGATGGCTGGCGCTGGGTGGTGCTGATTGGCGCCGCCGCCAGCATGGTGATCTGGATCTTGAGGCTGTACGTGCCCGAAAGTCCGCTCTGGTTGGCGCGCCATGACCGAACCGAGGAGGCTTTCAAAATTCTCGCGACGCTTGAATCCGCCGGCGGCACCGCGCCGGCGCGTCAAGGAAAAAACGCCGACAAGGCGCCCGCGCGCGCTGCGGGGAATGTGGCCTACGCGGAGCTGTTCAGGCCGCCCTACCTGTCGCTGGTCGTGCTGTTCATGGTGTTCAATTTCTGCCAGGCCTTCGGCTTCTATGGTTTTGCCAACTGGGTGCCGACGCTGCTGGTCGAGAAGGGCGTCACGGTGACAAAAAGCCTGCAATATTCCTTCATCGTCGCCTTCGCCTACCCGATTGCGCCGCTATTGGCCGCAAGCTTTGCCGACCGGTTCGAGCGGAAATGGATCATCAGCGGCGCCTGCGTGGCGATCATCGCGTTCGGGATGGCATTTTCGCAATTGACGCAGCCCGCGCTCTTGATCCTGTGCGGGGTGCTGCTGACGGCGGCCAACATGACCATGTCCTATGCCTATCACGCCTATCAGACCGAGGTGTTTCCGACCTCGATCCGCGCGCGGGCCTCGGGGCTGGTCTATTCGATGAGCCGGGTCAGCGCGATGTTCTCGGGCTTCATCGTCGCCTATATGCTGCGCGAGGCCGGCGTCGGCGGCGTGTTCGGCCTGATCACGGCGGCGATGATCATCGTGATTATCACGATCGCGACTTTCGGCCCTGACGTGCGCGGCAAGCCGCTGGATGCTTGATGGAAACCGGTCAGGCTCTTGCCGAAGCCTTCAGGCATGTCTACTTCTCGCGAGAGTTTTCGTAGCAGGATAAGACCGCCATGCTGGACGCCGCCGTCAAGGCGCTTTCGCAGATCCTGTCGCCGCCGATGCGCTCCATTCTGTGGCGATCGATTGGCCTAGCACTGGTGCTGATCGTGGTGCTGGCGATCGGCCTGCAGCGTCTGTTGAGCTGGTTTGCGACGTCAGGCGAAGGCTGGGCCGAGGCGATGCTGGGCCCGAGCTTTCAGACGCCGCTCAGTGTTCTCGCATGGATTGTCTCGATCGCCGCCGGTCTCGGCGTCCTGTTCGGCGCGGTGCTGCTGATGCCGGCGATCACCTCGCTGGTGGCGAGCGTGTTCGTCGACGAGGTCGCCGAGCATGTCGAGCTCGAACATTATCCGGCGGAGCGTCCGGGCATGGCGCTGCCGTTCGGGCTTGCCATGACCGAGGGCGTCAAGACCGCGCTCTTGACCATCCTGGTCTACCTGATCGCGCTGCCGTTTGTGTTCTTTGCCGGCGTGGGCTTTATCGGGTTCTTCATCGCGACCGCGTGGCTGTTGGGGCGGGAATATTTCGAGCTCGCCGCGATGCGGTTTCGCAGCCCTGCGGAAGCCAAGGCGATGCGCAGGGCCAACGCGGCGACCATCTTCACCGCCGGGCTGATCATCGCGGCGTTCGTGTCGATCCCGATCGTCAACCTGGCGACGCCGTTGTTCGGCATGGCCTTCATGGTTCACATGCACAAGCGGCTGAGCGGACCAGGGCCCGAGCTGATCGAGCCGGGGCAAAAGACCGGCATGCCGGTGGTATGAGTTCCTCATGGTGAGGAGCGCGTCTTCGCGCGTCTCGAACCATGAGGCCCGGATGCGGACATCCTTCGAGACGCCGCGCAAGCGCGGCTCCTCAGGATGAGGACAGAGCAAGTGGATCGGCCCTCTACACCGTCTTCTCGGGCCAGCGGCAGAGATCGTTGATCAGGCACACCTCGCAGCGCGGCTTGCGCGCCAGACAGGTGTAGCGGCCGTGCAGGATCAGCCAGTGATGCGCATGCAGCATGAACTCGGGCGGGATCACGCGCTCCAGCCCCAGCTCCACCTCGAGCGGCGTGTTGCCCGGCGCCAGCCCGGTGCGGTTGCCGACCCGAAACACATGGGTGTCGACCGCCATGGTGTGCTGGCCGAACGCCATGTTGAGCACCACGTTGGCGGTCTTGCGGCCGGCCCCGGGCAGTGACTCAAGCTCAGTGCGGGTGCGCGGCACCTCGCCGCCGAATTCAGCGATCAGCTTCTCCGACAGCGCGATCACGTTCCTTGCCTTGTTGCGGTAGAGCCCGATGGTCTTGATGGCGTCGCGCACCTTGTCCTCGCCGAGCGCGAGCATTTTTTGCGGCGTGTCGGCAATGGCGAACAGCGCGCGCGTCGCCTTGTTGACGCCGGCGTCGGTGGCCTGCGCCGACAAAACCACGGCGACCAGCAGCGTGTAGGGATTGAAATGTTCCAGCTCGCCCTTCGGCTCCGGATTGGCTTTGCGAAAACGGCTGAAGGCCTCAATGACCTCGGCCGCCGTCCAGGGTTTTGGCTTCTTGGTTGCCGGGCGCGCTCGCCCCGGCCTGGCTGCGGGCCGATCGCGCGATTTTTTGATGCGTCTGGAGACCGGAAGCTTCGTTTTGGCCCGCGGCCTGCGGGTGATTTTCGCCATCATGCGGGTATACTGACACGCAATGACCACAGGCAATGATTTTGATCCCCTGGCGCCGCCGGAATTGTTTTCGGCGCTGCTGACGCCGCATCGCTCGCTGAACCGCACCGGTTTTGTGGCGCTGATGGCGTTTGTGAGCGTGGTCAGTTTCGCCGCCGGCCTGGTGTGTCTGCTGATGGGCGCGTGGCCGGTGCTGGGCTTTTTCGGCCTCGATGTGCTGGCGATCTACTGGGCCTTCCGGATTAATTTCCGCCGCGCCGGGGCGAGCGAGGAGATCCGCGTGACGGCATCCGAGCTGCGTCTGCGCCGGGTCAGCCATCGCGGCCATGTGGTGGAATTCGTGCTCAATCCGCTGTGGGTGCGGCTCGATCAGAAGGCGCATGCGGAATATGGCATCGAAAGGCTTTATCTGGTCTCGAAAGGCCGCCGCGTCGCGCTGGCGAGCTTCCTGGGACCGGACGAAAAAGCGAGTTTTGCCAAAGCCTTAACGGCAGCGCTGCAGGCCGCCCGGCGCGGCCCGACCTATAATCCGCTCGCGTGAGGCGCTGTCGGAAATCGGGTGGTTTGCGGGCCGCGTTCGTCCTACATCAGGGCCATGATGAACCTTGCCATGAATGAGCACCGCCTCACGAAACCGGGCCCCCAGAACGCCGCGCTGCGCGACTATGATTTGGTGCGGCGCGCCATCGCCTTCATCTCCGAGCACTGGCGCACCCAGCCGACCATCGAAGCGATGGCGGATGCGGCGGCCGTGACGCCGGATGAGCTGCACCACTTGTTTCGCCGCTGGGCCGGGCTGACGCCGAAGGCCTTCATGCAGGCGCTGACGCTCGACCACGCCAAGGGCTTGCTGCGCGATTCCGCCAGCGTGCTCGACGCCGCGCTCGACTCCGGGCTTTCCGGTCCGGGCCGGCTGCACGATCTGTTCGTCACCCATGAGGCGATGTCGCCCGGCGAATGGAAGAACGGCGGCGCCGGCATGACGCTGGCTTACGGATTTCATCCCTCGCCGTTTGGCTCCGCCATCGTGATCGCCAGCGGCCGCGGGCTCGCCGGCCTTGCCTTTGCCGATCCGGGCGAGGAACAGGCCGCGCTAGCCGACATGCAGCGGCGCTGGCCGCGGGCGAGCTATGTCGAGGACCGCGCCAGCACCTCCGCGCTGGCGCAGCGCATCTTCGACACCCGGCTTTGGCGCGCGGACCAGCCGTTGCGCGTGGTCCTGATCGGCACCGACTTCGAGGTGCGTGTTTGGGAGACGCTGCTGAAAATCCCGATGGGCCGCGCGGTCTGCTATTCCGACATCGCGACCAGGATCAAGAGCCCCAAGGCGTCCCGCGCGGTCGGCGCGGCGGTCGGCAAGAACCCGATCTCGTTCGTGGTGCCCTGCCATCGCGCGCTCGGCAAGAGCGGCGCGCTGACCGGCTATCACTGGGGCATCACCCGCAAGCAGGCGATGATCGGCTGGGAGGCCGGCCAGGTGGGAATACATTAGGCCGGGATGAAGAGCGCTTACGCCGCCAGATCGAGTTTTGACTTGACCGTGGCGTCGGCATTGAGCCGATAGATGATGGGAACGCCGGTGGCGAGTTCGCGCGCCAGAATGCCTTCCGGCGAAAGCTTTTCCAGCACCATGATCAGCGCCCGCAGCGAATTGCCG
This sequence comes from uncultured Alphaproteobacteria bacterium, assembly GCA_963801875.1. GTDB lineage: Bacteria > Pseudomonadota > Alphaproteobacteria > Rhizobiales > Xanthobacteraceae > Bradyrhizobium. The sequence continues at coordinate 375,526 of CAWDGT010000004.1, forward strand.
TGCGCCACCACCAGCGCGCGCTCGCCGCGCAGTACGCAAGGCAGGATTTCCTGAACGTAATAAGGCAGCGTGCGCGCCAGGGTATCCTTCAGGCTTTCGCCGCCGGGCGGCGGCACGTCGTAGGAGCGCCGCCAGACATGCACCTGCTCCTCGCCCCATTTCTTGCGGGCGTCATCCTTGTTGAGGCCGGACAGATCGCCATAGTCGCGCTCGTTGAGCGCGAGATGCTTGCGGACGGGAATGCCGGTCTGGCCGAGCTCGCCAAGCGTCAGATCGAGCGTGTGCTGCGCGCGTTTGAGCACCGAGGTAAAGGCGATATCGAACGACAGCGCTTGGGCCTTCAATTTGCGGCCGGCTTGCTTCGCTTCAGTGATGCCCTGCTCGGTGAGATCGGGATCCTTCCAGCCGGTGAAGAGATTCTTCAGGTTCCATTCGCTCTGGCCATGACGCAGGAGCACGAGAAGACGGTCGCTCATTTTCCTGATTTCCGCTGATATTTCTAGAAGTCGCCGAGCCCGAGCACGTCGGCCATCGAATAAAATCCGGGCTTCTGCTGGCGCGCCCACAGCGCGGCCTTGACCGCGCCCTGCGCGAACATGGTGCGGTCCTCGGCCCGGTGAGTCAGTTCGATGCGTTCCATCGGGCCTGCGAAAATCACGCTGTGATCGCCGGTGACGCTGCCGCCGCGCAACGACGCAAAGCCGATGTCGCCGGTACGGCGCGCGCCGGTCTGGCCGTCGCGGCCGCGCGCCGAATGGGCGTAGAGGTCTATCCCGCGGCCCGCGGCGGCGGCCTCTCCGAGCATCATGGCCGTGCCGGATGGTGCGTCGATCTTGGCCCGGTGATGCATTTCCAGAACCTCGATGTCGAAGCTGTCATCCAGCGATTGCGCCACGCGCTTGACCAGCGCCGCCAGCAGGTTGACGCCGAGACTCATATTGCCTGATTTGACGACAATGGCGCGCGAGGTGACGCTCTTGATCACGGCGTCGTCCGAGGCGGACAGGCCGGTGGTGCCGATCACATGAACCAGGCCGCGCTCGGCCGCGATCGCGACATTGGCAATGGTCGCCGCCGGCACGGTGAAATCCAGAATGCCGTCGGCATTGGCCGACAGCGACCACAGGTCCGCCGACAGCTTGACGCCGTTCTCGGGCAGGCCCGCGAGCATGCCGGCATCCTTGCCCAAAAAGTCAGAACCGGGCGCTTCCAGCGCGCCGGCGAGAACCGCGCCTGAGGTTTCCGAAATCACGCGCGTCAGCGCGCGGCCCATCCGGCCGCCGGCCCCGGCAACGATCAAGCGCATCTCGGACATATTTCAAACCTCGCCCTTGCCGTATAGCCGGGGCGGGCTGTTCCGGCAACCGATTGCGGTTTTAGGGCTGCGCCCCGTCATAGCCTTCGATGATCACGAGGTCGCTCTCGGCATGCGGCGAGCGGATCGCCACCAGGCGGGTATATTCCGGCGAATTGTAGCAGGCCAGCGCAGTCTCATAATCCCTGAATTCCAGCACAACATTGCGCGAGCGCGACGAGCCTTCCCTGGCCTCGTGCTTGCCGCCGCGCACCAGGAATTTGGCGCCGTATTTGGCAAACACCGCGCCGTTCTGCGCAACGTATTCCTTGTAGCCGTCCATGTTGTGCACATCGACGCGAGCAACCCAGTAGCCCTTTGCCATCGCCGTTTCTCTCCGGTTTTGCTGTTACGCCAGCGCCTGCGCGATTTCGGCCTGGATAGCATCCGCCGCGGTTCTCGGATCGGCGGCTTCCGTCACCGGCCGTCCGACCACCAGATAATCCGCGCCGGCTGAAATGGCGTGTCCCGGCGTCATGACGCGCTTCTGGTCGCCGTGAGCAGCCCCCGCGGGCCGAACGCCCGGGGTCACGAGAACCATCCGATGCCCGACAATCTTGTGTAAGGCCGCCGCCTCCTCGGGCGAACAGACAAGGCCATCGACACCGAGCACCTGCGCCTGCTGGGCACGGGCCTCGACCAGATCGGACACGCCGAGGCGATAGCCGGCGGCGTGAAGATCGCCGTCGTCATAGGAGGTCAACACGGTGACGGCGAGGATTTTCAAACCCGATCCGGAGCTGGCCTCGACCGCCGCCTTCATGGTCTGCGGATAGGCGTGCACGGTCAGGAAGGTCGCGCCGAGTTTGGCGACGCTCTCGACCCCGCGCGCCACGGTATTGCTGATGTCGTGCAGCTTGAGATCGACGAAAACCTTCTTGCCGCTGTCGGCGAGTTTTCGCACCAGCGGCAGGCCTCCGGCAAAGCCGAGCTGATAGCCGATCTTGTAGAATGTCACGCTGTCTCCAAGCCGCGCGATCATCGCCTCCGCCGCGGCAACGCCGGGCAAATCGAGCGCCACAATCAGCCGGTCGCGGGGAGCGATCCTGGATGGCTGCATGTCACCTCACATCATGCGTTGGGAAACATCGATCAGTTGCCGCACCAGCGCGTCGAGCGCCTCGACGTCGGAGCGATGTTTCAGTCTGTCCATGTCATCATAGGCGTCGGCTGCGAACGACAGCGCGAGCTGGTTGGGAATGACCGTGGCGTGGCAGGCCGTCAGAATCAGCCGCAGCGCCGCCAGCGACCGCGTGCCGCCGAGCCGGCTTTCCGACGCCGCCGCGATCGCAAAGGCGCGTTCGCGAAACACCTGGCCGCGGGTCTCCTGCGCATCCTGCACGCGGCTCACCCAGTCGATGGTGTTCTTGACCAAAGGCGGCACCGAGGAATTGTATTCCGGCGTCACGATCAGCACGCCATGATGGGTGCCGATCATGCGCTTGAGATTGATCGCGTGCTTCGGCACACCGGATCTGGTCTGCAGGTCGCCGTCATAAATCGGCAGCGGAAAATCGCCGAGCGAAATGCGGGTGACTTCCACGCCGGCCTGCGCGAATTCATAGGCCGCGGCCGCCGCCAGCCTCGCGTTGAGCGAACCTGACCGCAGCGAGCCGGGGACCACGAGGATTTTCAGCGCGGACATGATTTGAATTTCAGAAATCGCATTGCGACGAACCCGCCGCGCAAGCGGCGCGCCGGCTCAGTGCTTGCGATACACCCAGACGCGCGCCGGCGGAAGGTTCATCCAGATGCGCTCGGAAGCTTCTGTGGACACGCCCGGCAGCGATTTCGGAATCGGCGGCACCACCGAATAGGTGAACTGCACGAACGGCGCGCCCGGCGCGAGCGCGACGAAGGCGTCGCGGATCAGCTTGAGGCGGGTCAGCATGGGTTTTGTCACCAGCGGCAGGCCCGACACCACGGCGGATGCCGGCGCGTACAGCGCATTGCGCAGCGAGTCCCGCAACGTATAGGCGTCACCCTGCACCACCCTGGCGTGCGGATAGCGGTCGCGCAGCAGCGCGCAGAAGCCCGGATTGTATTCGACCAGCACCAGACGCTTCTGGTCGACGCCATGCTCGATTAACGCGCTGGTGATCGCGCCAGTACCAGGCCCAAGTTCGACCACCGGCCCCGCGGAGTTGATGTCGACATATTGCGCCATGGTGCGCGCCAGCAGCCGTCCCGAAGGCATCACGGCGCCCATGTGCAGCGGCTTCTCGATCCATGAACGGAGAAAGCGAACCTCATCGTCGAGACGAAGGGGCTTTTTCAACGCACGCACGGACGATTGCAGAGGCATGTCGCTACCAGGCGGGACCGCTTCCGCGGCAATGTCAGAAGATAGTCATAAAGACGTATAGGTCGCGGGCGAGACGGTCAAGCCGGACGCGCGCTACGTATTGGCGCGGTTACCGAAGAAGTCCTTGACCTTAGTGAAGAAACCCGCCGCTTCGGGCTGGGTTGCGCCGGACGATAATTTTTCAAACTCGGCCAGCAATTCCTGCTGCTTCTTGGTGAGATTCTGCGGCGTTTCGACCACAACCTGGACGTACATGTCGCCGGTCTGGCGCGAGCGGAGCACAGGCATGCCCTTTGATGCGATGCGAAAGCGCCGGCCGGACTGGGTACCCGAGGGGATTTTGACCTTGGTCTTGCCCTTGTCGATGGTCGGGACCTCGAATTCGCCCCCGAGCGCCGCCGTCACCATCGAAATCGGCACGCGGCAATGCAGGTCGGCGCCGTCGCGCTGGAAGAACTCGTGGCTGGCCAGCGCCAGGAAAATATAGAGATCGCCGGGCGGCCCACCGCGAACACCGGCCTCGCCTTCGCCGGCCAGCCGGATCCGGGTGCCGTCCTCCACCCCTTGCGGGATATTGACCGACAAGGTTCGCTCGCGCGTCACCCGGCCTGAGCCCGCGCATGCGGGGCAGGGGTCCTCGATCATCTGACCGCGGCCCTGACAGCCCGGGCAGGTTCGCTCCAGCGTGAAAAAACCCTGCGCCTGCCGCACCCGCCCCGCGCCGCCGCACATCGAGCAGGTCTTTGGCTTGGTGCCGGCCTTGGCACCGGTACCGGAACAGGACTCACAGGTCACCGAAACCGGAATCTCGATCTTGGCGGTCTTGCCGAGGAAGGCTTCCTCCAGCGTGATTTCCATATTGTAGCGAAGGTCGGCGCCGCGCTCGCGCCCGCCACCGCGTCCGCGTTGCCCGGCCATGCCGAACAGGTCTTCAAAAATATCCGAAAATGACGAGGCAAAGCCGGCGCCGAAGCCGGGGCCGCCGCTGCCGGCGCCCTGCTCGAACGCCGCATGGCCGAAGCGGTCATAGGCGGCGCGCTTGTCGCCGTCCTTCAGAACCTCATAGGCTTCGTTGATTTCCTTGAAGCGTATTTCGCTGGCGGCGTCGCCCGGATTCTTGTCCGGGTGCCATTTCATCGCCAGCTTGCGGAATGCCGCCTTGAGTTTGGATTCGTCCGCGTTGCGGTCGACCTCAAGGGTTTCGTAGTAGCAGCGCTTGGTCGACATCCGTCAAATCCGCCCGAAGTTTCGTCGTTATTCCGAAGGAATGCGCATCAAAGGATGCCGCCTCCGGCTTAACGAAAAATGACCCCCATTCTTCGAGACGCGGCCTGCGTGCTCTTCGGAATGAGGGCCATGGTACCAGCCGTTTAAGCAGACTTCTTGTTGTTCTTGTCGTCGTCGACTTCGGTAAACTCCGCGTCGACCACATCGTCCTTCGCGGCATCCTTGGCCGCATCGCTTTCGGCCTGCTGTTTGTACATCGCCTCGCCGAGCTTCATGGAAGCCTGCGCCAGCGTGTTGGTCTTGGCCGTGATCGCCTCGGCGTCGTCGCCCTTCAGCGCTTCCTTCAAATCGCTGACGGCGTCCTCGATGGCGCGGCGCTCGCTCTCCTCCACCTTGGCGCCGTGCTCGGCCAGCGCCTTCTCGGTGGAGTGCACCAGCGCGTCGGCATGGTTCTTGGCGTCGACCGCCGCCCGGCGTTTCTTGTCCTCGGCGGCATTGGCCTCGGCGTCCTTCACCATCTTCTGGATGTCGGCTTCGGACAGGCCGCCGGAGGCCTGGATCCGGATCTGCTGCTCCTTGCCGGTCGCCTTGTCCTTCGCCGAGACGTTGACGATGCCGTTGGCGTCGATATCGAAGGTCACCTCGATTTGCGGCATGCCGCGAGGCGAGGGGGGGATGCCCATCAGATCGAACTGGCCGAGAACCTTGTTGTCGGCCGCCATTTCGCGCTCGCCCTGGAAGACGCGGATCGTGACCGCGTTCTGGTTGTCCTCGGCGGTCGAGAACACCTGGCTCTTCTTGGTCGGGATCGTGGTGTTGCGATCGATGATTCGGGTGAACACGCCGCCCAGCGTCTCGATGCCGAGCGATAGCGGCGTCACGTCGAGCAGCAGCACGTCCTTGACGTCGCCCTGCAGCACGCCGGCCTGGATCGCAGCACCAATGGCGACGACTTCGTCGGGATTGACGCCCTTGTGCGGCTCCTTGCCGAACAGCTGCTTCACCACTTCCTGGACCTTCGGCATGCGGGTCATGCCGCCGACCAGCACCACTTCGCCGACCTCGCCGGCGGTGAGGCCGGCGTCCTTCAGCGCCTTGCGGCAGGGCTCGATGGTCTTCTGGACGAGATCATCGACCAGCGCCTCGAACTTGGCGCGCGTCAATTTCATGGTCAGATGCTTCGGCCCGGATTGATCGGCCGTGATGAACGGCAAGTTGATTTCGGTCTGCGTGGTCGAGGACAATTCAATCTTGGCCTTTTCGGCGGCCTCTTTCAGGCGCTGCAAGGCAAGCTTGTCGTTGCGCAGGTTGATACCCTGCTCCTTCTGGAACTCGTCGGCCAGATAGCTGACCAGCCGCATGTCGAAGTCCTCGCCGCCGAGGAAGGTATCGCCGTTGGTCGACTTCACCTCGAACACGCCGTCCCCGATTTCGAGGATCGAGATGTCGAAGGTGCCGCCGCCGAGATCGTACACCGCGATGGTGCCGGCCTTCGTCTTGTCGAGACCGTAAGCCAGCGCGGCCGCGGTCGGCTCGTTGATGATGCGTAGCACTTCCAGGCCGGCGATCTTGCCGGCGTCCTTGGTGGCCTGACGTTGCGCGTCGTTGAAATAGGCGGGAACGGTGATGACGGCCTGCTCGACCTTCTGGCCGAGATGGGCTTCGGCGGTCTCCTTCATCTTCTGCAGGATGAAGGCGGAGACCTGCGAGGGCGAGTAGGTCTTGCCGTCGGCCTCGACCCAGGCATCACCATTGGATGCCTTGACGATCTTGTAGGGGACGAGCTTCTTGTCTTTTTCGACCATCGGGTCGTCATAGCGGCGGCCGACCAGGCGCTTGACCGCGAAGATGGTTCGCTCGGGATTGGTCACCGCCTGGCGCTTGGCGGGCTGGCCGATGAGGCGTTCGCCGTCGTCGCTAAAGGCGACGATCGATGGCGTCGTGCGCATGCCCTCGGCGTTCTCGATGACTTTCGACGTCTTGCCATCCATTACGGCGACGCACGAATTCGTGGTGCCGAGATCGATCCCAATGACCTTTCCCATGGTCCTCATTTCCTTCTTTTTGCGGCAGGCTGGCTGGGCCCTGACGGCGCACCAATCCAAACCCCCAAACGATCAAATGCTCGCGATACTGCGACGGTGAGCCTCATATAGGAGGGGGGTGCAGGCCTGCAAGGACCGGGACGCAACCTTGGCCCACGAAAACCCTTAACCGTGAAAGATAGTGTCGGCTTCCGACCGGCCGGGCCCGGGCGAGACGCGCAGCCGCACCTGCCGACGGGCCGTGGCACAGGAACAGCGCAGGTCCCGGCCGGAGACAGCTTGCGGGGAATCGCGGCTTGGCCTGTTGCCAGGGCCTCAAACCCGTTAAAAGCGGACACTAAAACTTGCGCCCCAGGCAAGGGGCGGCGGCCTGCCGTCCATTGAACGGCCTCAATACCAACCCAGTAGAATTTTCATGAAGCCCATTCGACTTTTCTCCGCGCTTGCCCTGCTCGCCGCCGTCGCCTGCCCCGCCTCGGCCGCGGACGCGGTTTTCCCGCCGGGGGTTCGGGTCGGGATGACGCCGCTGGTCGGCCTCGTCCGCGCAAAATCATTCGGCGGATTCGAAACCGAGGACCACGGCGTCAAAGTATTGGTGACCGAGCTCCCGGCGGAGGCCTATGGCGAAGTCATGAATGCCTTCAAGGCCAATCCGGCGGGCGCGGGGGGCATCAAGCCCGAGAGCATCGAGACATCCGCCGGCCTTGCCTACTACACCGTGGAAAACGCCAGGGATGCCACGGGCAATGTACGGCGCTATTCGATGATCCTGCCGGGCGGCACGTTCTCCGGCTATGTCGCCGTGCAGGTCCCCGAGAATGCCGGCAAAATCTATACCGACGACGCCGTGCGGCAGTTGTTTGCCTCGGCGGTGGTCCGCAAGGAAGTTCCGGTCGAGGAGCAGCTTGGACTGATGCCGTTCAAGATCCGCGAGCTCAGCGATTTCAGGAATGTCCGTACGCTTGCGCCCGGCGGCGCCCTCATCCTCGCCGACGGCGATGAAACAACCGGCTTCGAGGCCGCACCCTTCATGGTGATCGGCATGATCGGATCCGCGCCGGCGCAGCCCGATGATCGCGGCCGTTTCGCGCAACAGGCCGCGACCACGATTCCCGGCATGCGCGACGCGCGGATCACGATGTCCGAACCCATCCGCATCGACGGCCAGCCCGGCTATGAAACGCGGATCGATGCCACCAGCGGCAAGGACAATACCGCCGTCACCGTGGTGCAATGGCTGCGATTTGGCGGCCAGAACTCGTTGCGCATCATCGGAAGCGCACCGCGCGACCTTTGGCCGAAGGCATTTCCACGCTTCCGCGCCGTGCGCGACGGGATTCAGCCGCGCGGATAGATCGGCACCGATCCGCGGCCTGGGTACACCTCTCCCCAGCGGGGAGGTCGGTTTGCGCAGCAAACCGGGTGAGGGGGTACCGGACCAACGAGAGACCGTAACCCTCGCCCCCACCCTCTCCCAATGGGAGAGGGTGTGCACCTCCGTTGCTAGTCTAGCTCTACGCTGCGCTGTTCGGCTCGTTGCCGTTGGCCGCGGCAGCCTTGGCGCCGCCTTTGGAAACCGCGACCAGCGCCGGCCGCAGCACGCGATCGCCGATCGTGTAGCCGGCCTGCACCACCTGGACCACCGTGCCAGCGGGGACGGATGGGTCGGGGACTTCGTACATCGCCTGCTGAAAATTCGGATCGAATTTCTCGCCCTCCGGATCGAATTTCTTGACGCCGTTTTTCTCCAGCGTGTTGAGCAGCGACCGCTCGGTCAGTTCGACACCCTCGATCAGCGCCTTGAGGCGGGGATCGGCGGCCGCCTTCGCCTCGGCCGGAACCGCATCGAGCGCACGCTGCAGATTGTCGGCGATATCGAGAATGTCGCGCGCGAAACCGGAGATGCCGTAGGTTCGCGCATCGGCAACCTCGCGCGCCGTGCGCTTGCGCAGGTTTTCCATTTCCGCCAGCGTGCGCAGCATCTTGTCGCGCGATTCCGCGGCTTCCTTCGCCAGCGCCTCCGCCGATCCGCTTTCCGGATCGTCGGGCATGATGTACGGCTTGGATACCACGGGCTCCGGTCCTTGCGCCGGGTTCACCGGTTCATCGTTCCGCCGGTTGGGATCGGTCATGGACTGTCCTCTCGAAAAATCGCCTGGAAGCTGGAATGAATGGGGATGCTGGGAGCCGATATCGTGCTTTAGGCGCAGAAAATCAAGCGCGCGATGGCGTTTTCAAGCCAAGTGGGCGCCGGTTCAAGTGAAGAAAAGCGCGTCAAAAAAGACGGAGACCGGCCCGTATCCGCCGGGTCATCCGCCCAGCATCCGGCTGACAATCCGCGCGGCGTAATCCACCGTCGGAATCACCCTCGCATAGTTAAGCCGCGTCGGCCCGATCACGCCGAGCACGCCGACAATATGACCGGCCGCATCGCTGTAGGGCGCGATGATCGTGGAAGAGCCCGACAGCGAAAACAGCTTGTTCTCCGATCCAATGAATATCCGCACGCCTTCGGCGCGCTCCGCGCGTCCCAACAGATCGATGACGCCGCGCTTGGTCTCGAGATCGTCGAACAATAGCCGGACGCGCTCCAGATCTTCCAGCGCGTGCAAATCTTCCAGCAGATTGGCGTGACCGCGCACGATCAACTGCCGGTCGTCGTTTTCACCGCCGGACCAGCCCGCTATCCCGGCTTCGATCACCTTCTGCGTCAGCTGGTCGAGTTCGGCGCGATCCTGCGTCAACGCGGTTTCAAGTTCGAGGCGGGCTTCGGCCAGCGTTCTGCCGCGAATCCGCGAATTGAGAAAATTGGTGGCCTCCGTGAGCGCCGAAGAGGGCACCCCGGGCGGCAGCGTCAACACCCGGTTCTCGACCTGGCCGTCCTCGCCGACCAGCACCGCCAGCGCCCGCTCCGGCTCCAGCCGCACGAATTCGATATGCTTCAGGCGCGAATTGGATTTTGCCGTCAGCACCACCGCCGCCGCCCGGGTCAGGCCCGACAGCCGCGTCAGGGCCTCGCCGAGAGCGGCTTCGACCGACTGCGCCTTGCCGACCGAAGCAAGCTGGCTCTGGATCGACTGCCGCTCCGGTTCGGTGAGGTCGCCGACCTGCATCAAGGCGTCGACGAAGAACCGCAGGCCGAATTCGGTCGGCAGCCGGCCGGCCGAGGTATGCGGCGCGTAGATCAGGCCAAGCTGCTCGAGATCGGCCATCACGTTGCGCACCGAGGCCGGCGACAGCGGCACCGCGATCAGGCGCGAAATGTTGCGCGAGCCGACGGGATCGCCGGTCGCAAGATAACTCTCCACGATTTGACGAAAGATGTCGCGCGAGCGCTCGTTGAGCTGGGCGAGCCCGGCATTCGGCGCAATCAGACCGATAGGATCGTGATGGGCCACAGGACATACTCCCGGCGCATGATCCGCCAAAGCGTGAGCCGTTTGGCGATAAGATCACGCGCCATCCAATATTTGAAGCGCGCTCCGACGCAAAAACCGATTCCACTTTTCCGGTCGCGCTTCCACCTGGTCCTAATCTGTCCATCTCGCGGGCCGGTTACAAGCGGGCAATAGGTTCCGGCAGGCCGCCAAAGGCCTTGCCGCTGCGCCTTCCCCCACCTACAAGCACCGCGAGCTATGGCCTTTTTGCCGAATTGTTGGAGGATCTCCATGCGCCCAAGCCGCCGTGCGCCGGATGAACTGCGCGCCGTGTCGCTGGAACGCGGCGTGGTCAAATATGCCGAGGGTTCCTGCATGGTCAAATTCGGCGACACCCATGTGCTGGTCACGGCCACCCTGGAAGAACGGCTGCCGCCGTGGCTCAAGGGCCAGGGCCGCGGCTGGGTCACGGCCGAGTATGGCATGCTGCCGCGGGCAACGCTGGAGCGCACCCGCCGCGAGGCTTCCGCGGGCAAGCAGAATGGCCGCACCGTCGAGATCCAGCGCCTGATCGGCCGCAGCTTACGCGCGACGATCGACCTCGAAGCGCTCGGCGAGCGCCAGATTACGGTGGACTGCGACGTGCTGCAGGCCGATGGCGGCACCCGCACCGCCTCGATCACCGGCGCCTGGGTCGCGCTTGCCGACTGCATCGGCTGGATGAAGGCCCGCAACATGATCAAGACCAACGTGCTGCGTGACAACGTGGCCGCGATCTCCTGCGGCATCTATAACGGCACTGCGGTGCTCGACCTGGATTACGCCGAGGATTCGGAGGCCGATACCGACGCCAATTTTGTCATGACCGGCGACGGGCGCATCATCGAGGTGCAGGGCACCGCGGAAAAGACCCCGTTCTCGCAAGACGAGTTTCTGGCGCTGATGGCGCTGGCGCGAAAGGGCGTTGCGCGGCTGGTGGACTTGCAAAAAATGGCTGTGGCATAGACTAGAGAGCCCATGCACCGCCGAATCGAAGGCAAGCTCGTGATCGCGACCCACAATCCCGGCAAGCTCGCCGAGATGCGGGAATTGCTGACGCCGCACGGCGTCGAGGCGGTCTCGGCGGGCGAGCTTGGCCTGGGCGAGCCCGACGAGACCGGCAACACGTTCAGCGCCAATGCCCGCATCAAGGCGGTCGCGGCGGCGAAATCGGCGCGACTGCCGGCCTTCGCCGACGATTCCGGCCTTGCGGTCGACGCGCTCGATGGCGCGCCCGGAATTCTCTCGGCGCGCTGGGCCGGCCCGACCGGGGATTTCAACGCGGCGATGGCCCGGATCGAACGCCTGCTGCAGGAGCGTTGCGCAACGCAACCTGCGCAGCGCAAGGCGCAGTTCGTTTCCGCCTTATGCGTCGCCTGGCCCGACGATCACCTCGAGGAAGTCGAGGCGCACGCGCGGGGCACGCTGGTGTGGCCGCCGCGCGGCACCGCCGGCTTTGGCTACGATCCAATGTTCATGCCCGACGGCTACACGCGCACCTTCGGGGAAATGACCTCCATCGAGAAGCACGGCCTGCCGCCGCTCGGGCTCGGGCTGTCGCATCGCGCCCGCGCATTTGTAAAACTGGCGGAGATATGCCTTGACTAGCGCCGAGGAAAAAAAAGAAGCGTTCGGCGTCTACGTGCACTGGCCGTTTTGCCTGTCGAAATGTCCCTATTGCGATTTCAACAGCCATGTCCGGCACGCGCCGGTCGACGAACAGCGTTTTGCGCGCGCCTTCGCCCGCGAGATCGAGACCACAGCCGCACGCGCGCCGGGCCGCGAGGTATCGTCGATTTTTCTCGGCGGCGGCACGCCGTCATTGATGCGGCCCCAAACCGTAGGCGCCATTCTGGACGCGATCGGCAAGCACTGGCGCGTGGCATCGGATGCGGAAGTCACCCTTGAGGCCAACCCGACCAGCGTCGAGGCGACGCGCTTTGCCGGCTACCGCGCGGCCGGCGTCAACCGGGTTTCGCTCGGGGTGCAGGCGCTGGACGACGCCTCGTTGAAGGCGCTGGGACGTCTGCATACCGCGCGCGAAGCGCTGGATGCGGTGGCGATCGCGCGCACCGCGTTCGAGCGTTACTCGTTCGATCTGATCTACGCCCGCCCCGATCAGACGCCGGCGATGTGGGCCGAGGAGTTGAAACTCGCGATCTCGGAAGCGGCCGAGCATCTGTCGCTGTATCAGCTGACGATCGAGGAGGGCACGCCGTTCTTCGGCTTGCATGCCGCGGGCAAACTGAAGACGCCGGACGAGGCGGTCGCGCGCGCGCTGTACGACGTCACGCAGGAGGTCTGCGGCAGCCATGGCCTGCCGGCCTACGAGATTTCCAATCACGCGCGCGCAGGCGCAGAATGCCGGCATAATCTGGTTTACTGGCGCGGCGAGGAATATGCCGGCGTCGGTCCGGGCGCGCATGGACGGCTGGATGTCGATGGCGTCAGGCACGCGATATCAACCGAAAAACGCCCCGAGGCGTGGCTGATGCGGGTCGAGGCCAATGGCCACGGCGTCGTCACTGACGATCGCCTCAACAGCGAAGAGCGCGCCGATGAATTCCTGCTGATGGGATTGCGGCTCGCCGAGGGCATCGATCCCGCTCGCTATGCGGCGTTATCGGGTCGCGCGCTCGATCCGCGCCGGATCGCGTTGTTGCGCGAGCAAGGCGCCATCGTCGTCGATGAAAGCGGGCGGCTGCGGGTCACGCAGGCCGGATTTCCCGTGCTTGATGCCGTGGTGGCGGATCTGGCCGCGTAGATTCTCCAACACGTCGTCCCTGCGAAAGCAGGGACCCATACCGCGTTGCGCCCTCGATTGAGACGAGGTGGCAGACGTTCTTCGCAACAACACAGTCCTGTGGTTATGGGTTCCCGCTTTCGCGGGAACGACATAGATTACGCGCCAAAACTCTTCGGCGAACCCGCGACCAGCGTGCTGCCGCCCGAGCCCACCCGCATGACTGCCAGGCCGCGCTCGTTGGTGCCGTCGGGACGAAAGCGGAACAGGCCGTCGATGCCGGCAAAGCCGGATGGATTGGTCAGCACCTCGGTTGAAAAGCGCTGCGGCCCCTGCGTTCTCGCCAGTGCGGCCACCAGCGCCACTGCGTCATAGGCCAGCGTCGCGGTGCGAACCGGGTCGGCACCGAATTTGCCGCGGTAGCGGGCCGAGAAGCTGCGAAAGCCCGAAGGATCCGGCGCGGCATAAAGGCCGCCCTGCAGCGCCGGGCTCGCGTAAACGCGCGGATTGTCCCACAGGCCGGTGCCGAGCAATTGGATGTTTTTAAGATTCGCTCCGGCCGCGGTCAGCGCATCGGCCACCGCCACCACCGAGTCGCCGTCATCGGCGATAAAAAGCGCGTCCGCGGTGCCGAGCGCCTGCGCGACCGTCCGCGCCGGCGTCGCGCGGTCGGCGCCGTATTTTTCAAACCCGACAATGCGCCCGCCGCGGCGGCCCACCGCCTGCTTGAAGGTCGCCTCCACCACATTGCCGTAGGCATTCTCCGGCAGCAGCGCCGCGAAGGATCGTTTGCCGATGCTGGCCGAGTATTCGACAATCCGGTTGACGTCGGACTCCGGCAGGAAGCTCAGGAGATAGACGCCGCGGCCCGCCACGCTCGAATCGGTCGAGAATGCGATGACCGATACGCCGCGCCCGCGCGCCAGTTGCGCGGTCGCCGGCACCGACAGCGCAAACAACGGACCCAGAATGATCTCCGCGCCCTCGTCGAGCGCCTGCTGCGTTCCCTGGCTCGCGCCTTGCGGATTGCCGCCGTCATCCTTGATCAGTAGCTGGATATTGGGATTCTGGAATTCCGCCAGCGCCATCTCGGCGGCGTTCTTCATCGACTGCGCCGCGACGCCGGCATTGCCGGCGGCCGACAGCGGCAACAGCAATCCGACCTTGACCTGGCCGGTGCCGACCGCGAGTGGCTGTTGCGTTGGCCCGGAGGGGCCAGCCTCGGGCTGCGAACCGAACGGATTGGAGAACGAGCCGAGGCTCTGCTGCATGCCGGCGCAGGCCCCAAGCAGGGGCGCGCCGAGGATCAAGCCAACCGCCGTCCGCCGGGTCGCCCCCGAAGGCTGCGGAGTTCTGGGTTTGAGCGGCCCCACCATCGCATCTCTTCTCTTGACCGACCGAAATCGGCCAGGACTTCAACCTCCCAGGCGATCAGGAGGGCGGATTCAGATATAGTGTCGGCGAATAGTTAATCAAAACAATCATTAACCAAAACGCAGGGATTAGGGTCAATGGCGCCGGGTCCGGACCGCAGGCCCCGGTTCCCTCGCCGCTCGATGGCGCGGTATCCCCGGCGCAAACCACGTGGCGCAAGCGCCGTGTTCCCTCTAGATTGGGATTATGCGCGCAAAAGCTGCTTCCATAAATACAACTGAAGGCCTGCCGGGAACCTCGGTTCGGACATACCTCGTGGGCGGCCATGTCCAGACCGCGCCGAAGGCGGCTCCCGGCCTGCATCTGGTGGCGACCCCGATCGGCAATCTCGGTGACATCACCTTGCGGGCGCTCGCAACGCTGGCAGGGGTCGACATCATCGCCTGCGAGGATACCCGCATCACCCGCCGGCTGACCGAGCGCTACGCCATCACGGCGCAACTCAAACCCTACCACGAGCACAACGCCGCGGCGGCGCGCCCAAAAATCCTGGAAAGGCTGGCGCAGGGCGGCTCGGTCGCGCTGGTCTCCGATGCCGGCACGCCGCTGATTTCCGATCCCGGTTACAAGCTGGTGCGCGAGGTCTGCGCCGCCGGCTTTGCCGTGATCGCGCTGCCGGGCGCTTCCTCGGTACTGTCGGCGCTGTCGGTGGCGGCGCTGCCCACCGACCGGTTTTTCTTCGAGGGGTTTCTGCCGCCGAAACAAACCGCGCGCCGCGCGCGGCTTGCCGAGCTTTCGCGAATCGACGCGACGCTTGTGATGTTCGAATCCGGCAACCGCGCGCAGGAGACGCTGCGCGATCTCTCGCAGATCATGGGCGGCCGCGATGCCGCGATCTGCCGCGAACTGACAAAGATGCATGAAGAGGTGAGGCGCGGGACGCTCGCCGAACTGGCGCTGACAGCCGACGCGATGGAGACCCGCGGCGAATTCGTGCTGGTGATCGGTCCGCCTCCGGCAGGCGCGCAAACCATGGCCAAGGATGCGGTGGACGATCTCTTGCGCGCCTCGCTTTTGCGCGACAGCGTGAAGGACGCGGTGGCGCACGCGGTGGAGCTGTCGGGGCGGCCGCGCCGCGAGATCTATGCCCGCGCGCTCGAGCTCGCCAGGGAGGCGAGGGGTGACCATGGCGAAGAGTGACGGCGCCGCGCCATCGGACAAACCCGCAAAACTCGCCTCGCCGGCGCGCGTCGCCGCGTTTCGAACCGGGCTGTCCGCCGAGAGCCGCGCCGCCGCTTTTCTGATGGCAAAAGGTTATCGCATCCTGGCAAAGCGTTTT
Organism: uncultured Alphaproteobacteria bacterium; assembly: GCA_963801875.1. GTDB lineage: Bacteria > Pseudomonadota > Alphaproteobacteria > Rhizobiales > Xanthobacteraceae > Bradyrhizobium. The sequence continues at coordinate 391,329 of CAWDGT010000004.1, forward strand.
CGCACGCCCTATGGCGAGATCGACATCGTGGCGCGCAGGCGCAATCTGCTCGCCTTTATCGAGGTCAAGGCCCGCGCCAGCCTCGATGACGCCGCCTATGCAGTGACGGCGCGCCAGCAGGCGCGCATCATCGAGGCCGCGCAAGCCTGGCTGATGGCGCATCCCGAGCATGCCGAATATGAAATCCGCTTCGACGCCATGCTGATTGCGCCGCGGCGCCTGCCGCGCCATCTATTGGCGGCGTTCGACGCCAGCACCTAGAGCCGTTGCCGAATGACAGGAATCATCATCACGCATCCCGCAGGCCACATGGTTCGAGACGCGCAGCCAAGTTTACGCGGGCTGCGTACACTTGCCTGCCTGCCGCGCTCCTCTCCATGAGGGTCCAAGACCTCATCCTGAGGAGCGCGCCCTTGCGCGCGTCTCGAAGGATGAAGCCACCGACTGGAAAATCCTCTAGAACTCCTTCCTTAGAGCAACCTACCGGACCCCAAGATGAAATTGAACGTCGCCGTCCAGATGGACCCCATCGAACGCATCAACATTCGCGGCAATTCAACCTTCGCGCTGCTGCTGGAAGCGCAAAAGCGCGGCCACGGGCTGTCCTATTACACGCCCGACAAGCTGTCGCTGAAGGGCGATGAGCTGGTGGCACCCGTGCAGGCCCTCAGCGTGCGCGACGAGACGAGCGATCATTTTACGCTGGGCGAGATCAGGCGCGCGCCGCTTTCGGGCTTCGACGTCATCCTGCTGCGGCAGGACCCGCCGTTCGATCTCGCCTATATCACCTCGACGCATTTTCTGGAGCGGATTCATCCGAGGACACTGGTGGTGAACGATCCGGCCAGCGTGCGCAACGCGCCGGAAAAGATCTTCGTGATGGAGTTTCCGAAATTGATGCCGCCGACGCTGATCTCGCGCGACCTCGACGAGATCAACGCGTTCCGCGACCAGCACGGCGCGGTGGTGATGAAACCGTTGCACGGCCATGGCGGCGCCGCGGTATTTCGCGTGATGCCGCAGGACATGAATTTCGGCTCGCTGTTCGACATGTTTTCGGTGACGTTCAAGGAAGCCTGGGTGACCCAGCGGTTCATTGCCGAGGTCAAGCACGGCGACAAGCGCATCATCCTGGTCGACGGCGAGTTCGCCGGCGCCGTCAACCGCGTGCCGGCCGCGGACGATTTGCGCTCCAACATGGTGCGCGGCGGTGCGGCGCAGGCCACCGACCTCACGGCGCGCGAGCGCGAGATCTGCGAAGCGCTGGGGCCGGCTTTGCGCGAACGCGGGCTATTGTTCGTCGGCATCGACGTCATCGACGGCAATCTTACCGAGATCAACGTCACCTCGCCGACCGGAATCCGCGCCATCGCCCGGCTCGGCGGACCGGACATCGCGGCGCAAATCTGGGATGTGATCGAGAAGAAGCGGGCCAAACAGCCTTAACGGGCCGCGTTTCGACCTGGACCGTCAGCTCGTGCAACCCCGTTGCATCGGGAAAGCAGTGTTGACGTTTTGATCTTCCTCAATGACGTCTCCTCCGCGCGCCGGGCAAGAATTGGGCGACATCCGCGCATGCAGGTGAGAGAGCGGGCCGGTCGGCAAAGCGGCTGCGGAACGTTCTCCTGCCCGTGCGCGGGATCATGAGTTGAATGCGCCCATGAGCGAGCCGCGCAACCGGGTTATTCAAGTCAGGCGCTTCGGCGATGCCGACGGGTTGGAGGTGGTCGACGCTCCCCTGCCGACGGCCGGCCGGGGCGAGGTGCGGGTCCGCGTACTCGCCTCCGGGGTGGAATACACCGACGTGTTGATCCGGCGACACCTCTACCCGCAAACGATGCGCCGCCGGCCGCCGTTCGTGATGGGCTATGGCTTGGTCGGGGAAATCGATCAGCTTGGCGAGGACGTGCGCGGCTTTCAGCTCGGCGACCGCGTGGCCGATATGACGGTGGTCGGGTCGAACGCCACCTATCGCACGCTCCGGACCAGCGACCTGACGCGCGTGCCGGCGGGCGTCGAGCCGGCGGAGGCGGCCGCGGTGATCTTGAGCTGGACGACCGCCTACCAGCTCCTGCACCGCGCGGCCCGGGTGCGGCGAGGCCAGCGCGTGCTCGTGCATGGAGCCGCCGGCGCCGTTGGTCAGGCGCTGCTCGTGCTCGGCAGGCTGGCCGGCGTGGAGCTGTGGGGCACCGCGCGCGGCGAGCACGCGGCGCTGGTCCGCGAGCTCGGTGGCACGCCGATCGACTACCGGCACGAAGACTTCACGCGCGTTCTGCCTGACGGGTTCGACGTCGTGTTCGATGGCGTCGGCGAGGACGGCTATCGCCGCACGTTCGCGGCGCTCAGGCGCGGCGGCCTGCTCTGCGCCTACGGCTACTCGGCGGGCGTGCAGGCAAAGCGTCGCATGCGCACCATGTTGATGTGGATAGCGCGCCTGTATCTTTCGCGGTGGTTGCCTGGCGGCAAGCGTGCCGGCTTCTACTCGATCAATCTGATGCGGGCGAGACATCCCGCCTGGTTCCGGGAGGACCTGGAGCGGCTGTTCGGCCTGCTGGCAACTGGAGCCATCCGGCCGAGCGTGGCCGAGCGGATTTCCTTCGATGAGGTCGCCGAGGCACACCGCCGTCTCGAGGCGGGCGGTCTTAAGGGTAAGCTCGTCCTGTGCCCGGACCTCCCCTCGCGACGCGACCGCGTGCCGCCTCGGCGCGAGCCGCACCCCGCTTCTGTCCAGGCGACGTCCGCGAGATCGCTCTGAATGTCGGTTCGTAAATTTCACGGACCGGCGTGAAGGGTGCTTTCCGATTGTGGTGCTTCGGCCTCGACGTCATCGACGGCAATCTCACCGAGGTCAACGTGACCTCCGAAAATCTGGGATGTGATCGAGGGGAAGAGGGGTTATACCCGGCCGCGACGCCTGCCTATTGATATGCTATTGTCTCAGAGAGAGATCATGGAGACTCAAGTGGGATTTCCCCATTATTTCGGTTTCTGACCAACTATGGCGAACGCTGGCAAAGACCTCCAGAGATTGATACGCGCCATTGAGTCGGCACGGGCTGCGGGTCAACCGATAAAAATCGAGTTCGAGCGCATCAAGGCGTCGCCCCCTATGATATTCGAGATAGCCGCCGTAGCGATTGCAGTACGCGGCCATAACGCGTTGACGGCGACGCCCGCACTCTTCAGCTCGGCCGATAGTCCAAGCACACACATGCTCATGCCGAACTTCGCCATAGTATAGGCTGTGAAGGGCTCGAACCATTTTGCCTTCATGTCGAGCGGCGGCGACATCATTAGGATGTGCGGGTTTTCCGCCTTTTTCAGATGCGGGATACAATATTTCGACACCATGAAAGTGCCGCGGGTGTTGATGCCCATCATGAGATCGAACCGCTTCATGTCGGTTGCTTGGGAGTTGGTTAGGCTAATGGCGCTGGCGTTGTTGACGCAGATATCGATGCCGCCAAATTCGGCGACGGTCTTATCAACTGCTGCGATCACCTGGGCCTCATCGCGAATGTCGCAGATGACAGGCAGCGCCTTGCCGCCTACCGCGCGCACCTCGTCGGCGGCGGTAAAGATGGTACCCGCGAGCCTCGGATGCGGCTCCGCGGTCTTCGCGGCGATGGTGACGTTAGCCCCGTCGCGTGCAGCGCGCAGTGCGATCGCAAGCCCAATGCCGCGGCTCGCGCCGGAGATATAAACAGCGTCTTACCTTTGAGGGATGACATCGGAGGACTCCTGTGACGGGCGCACCGAGTAGTTGGCCGTACTCCCCTTGCGGGTCGGGTGTATGTACCACAACCAGGGGGAAATCAAAGAATACCCCCTCTAACTAAAAGGGACCCGCAAGCGTGCCGGCCAAGAAACGAATGAGACTGATCACGTCCGCGATTGGCCGTGCGCCCCGAAGGCGCGGATCACTAGTGGAGGAAGATTCCACCCAGAGAGTTGTCGATTGATCTGGTAGCTGACGAGCGGTTCGGTCGGGTAACCGGCAGGGCTGGAGCCTCGTGACAAAGGCCGCTTTAGGCGGTTGAGCAATCCGGCGGGCCGTAACGTGAGTGAAGCCTGAGCAGGCCTCGAAAGTGACAATGCGGATGCCGACCCTCCTGCCATTTGGGGAAGGCTGCATGAGCGGGGAAGCAATCGACACGCGCACCCGCTCGATCCGCCGGGGTAGTGGGCACGGCACGTCGGAAAGGTGGTTCGGGTAATCGGGGGAGACCCGTCAAGGGCGAGGGTAGCGGCCTCAACGTCGCGAAGGCGGCGGCCATGGCGGGAGTCGGACGGGGTCGTATGTGCGGCCGAGGCCCTGGCGTGGACGATGGCGGTGATGACGCGGCTCGGGCTGACACTCAACGAGGCCAAGACCTCGCTGAAGAATGCTCGGCAAGAACGCTTCGACTTCCTCGGCTACTCGTTCGGACCTCACCGTTACAAAGCGAACGGTCATTGGTATCTGAGCGCGAGCCCGTCCAAGAAGAGCGTGCAACGGCTCAAGACGAAGGTTGGCAATCTGCTGGTGCCTGGCAACAACGATCCATGGCCCGAAGTGCGCGACACGCTGAACAGCTCTCTGCTTGGCTGGTCGAACTACTTCTGCCATGGGACGCGCCGATCGGCATTCCGCGGCATTGACCGATACGTTTATGTGCGCGTCCGCAACTTCCTCGCCAGACGGCACAAAGTGGCAGGGCGTGGCACACACCGGTTCTCACTCGACGTTGTCTATGGACAACACGGTCTGCTGCGTCTCGAACGCCTGCCCCTAACGGCCCCGCTGGCTGCCTCACGGTGAAACCAGTCGGAGAGCCGGATGCCTTAATCGGGCACGTCCGGTTCGATGAGCGGGGATGGGAAACGGAGCGTTGCCGAATGGCCCAAGCTACCGCGCCCATCCTCGACTCTACCGAACCGGACCTCCAACGATGTTCGCAGTTCGGTCGCTAACGTTGGTAAAGCAGACATGGCGTGGACAGCCCTATTCGGTCGAGATTGACCCAAAGGAGACTTGCGAGGCCTCTAGCCGCTAATATCGATGCAGGAGTATAATTCGGCTGTGTTCTTTGATGGTCTGGAGCAGTCGTGCAAGACGGTTTACCAAGTCGAACAGCGCGCGGGGCGGCGGCTCATCGAGCCGCTCATCAGGTGTTGGAAGGCGGCCGCATCTTTACCGATCCATTCGCTTTTACGCTTCTTGATGCCGACGCCGGGGATATCGTCACCGAGGCTGCCAATGATCCCTCAAGACGCAATATGCGACTTTTTATAGCGTCGCGCAGCCGCTTGGCGGAAGATGCGCTCTCGGCTGCCGTACTTCGCGGCGTACATCAGGCTGTGTTTCTCGGAGCTGGTCTCGATACCTTTGCCCTACGCAATCCTTACGTGGGCTTGGTCGTATTCGAAGTTGATCACCCTGCAACTCAAGCATGGAAGCGTGGTCGCTTTAAACAGGCAGGGCTGCAATTTCCGGGGTCGCTAAAATTCGCCCCCACAGATTTTGAGACACAAAATATCGCAGATGGTCTGCTTGCGGCGGGATTTCAGAAGAACCAGCCTGCCATCTTCGTTTGGCTGGGCGTCGTAATGTACCTGAGCCGCAACGCGATTTTTGGCACGCTTGATTTCGTGTCCGATGTCCCTGCGTCCGAAGTTGTGTTCGATTATTTGGAACCCTTGGACAACTATCCGTCCGATCGCCGTGCGAGCCTGAGCGGCTTTGCAGCCCGGACAGCTGAGAGCGGAGAACCATGGATCAGTAACTTTGACCCGGAAGAATTGTCTAGAGAATTGCGTCATCGAGGGTTCGATGAGATCGAAGACCTTGATTTCGCTAGCGTAGGCGATCGATTCTTCAATCTTCCTCAAGGCGTTTCGGCAGGTAGCGGTGGGCATGTAATACGCGCACGGAAAATAATAGGCGCACGGAAAACCTAATCTCCTTGGGCTTTCGCCGTGACTTCTGGTTTTGGCACCAAACGGACATGCCGCCGCAGTTGCTGCATGTCCGCTTCTCTAATCGGCCGTTCGGGGTCAAGCACTTTCAGACTATCCATCAATGCGGTGTCGATGTCGCTCGCGGGCTCGTGCTTCTCTTCGGAATCGGCACCGGGGCCTTTCCATCATGGGATTCGAGGACGAGGCGGAACAATCTGTTAGTCGGCCTTGCCGTTGAAGAACGGCGGGTCCAAGCGGACATACGAACTCACCTCATCCATCGTCCCGCGAGGGACATCTTTCCACCGCTCGGTGGAGCTCTAGTTTTCTCCTATCGGGTTTGATCCTGAACGGGTTTCATGCTGCTGCTGTCGCGGCTTTCTCCCGGGTCCACCGGAACTCTGTGCCGTCAACCCAGATGCGGTGCATGATCACGGCCAGCCGGCGAGCCAGGGCCACGATCGCCTTTTTCATCCCGCGGCGCCTGGCGATCTGCATGGCCCACGCCTTGAGCCAGGACCATTTTTTTGAATGCATCATGCTCTGAGCTGCTTCGTAGAGCATCGTCCGCATCATCTCATCGCCACAGCGCGATATTTTGCCGCTCCAATCGATTTCGCCCGATTGATACCTGGAGCAGGTCAGCCCAAACACCGCCCCGACTGACTTGGATTTGCGGAACCGGGCTGGCACATCGACGGTGGCGCGATAGGTCAGCGCCACCACGGGGCCGACACCCGGGGTCGTCATCAGGCGCCGGCATACCTCATCCTCCCGGACGATAGCCAGCAAGCGGCGGTGCAGGATGACAATCTGCTCACGGAGCACCCGCCGGACGATGAGCAGCGGCTCCACCAGTGCCGCCAAGTCGGGGATATTCTCGACAAGCTCCTGGATGCGGGCCTCGAACCTCACCTTGCCAACCATTCCGACCTTGAGGCCGAAGTTACGCAAAGTACCTCGCAGATCGTTCTCGATGGCGATGGCCTTCGACTGCAGAAGCTTGCGATGGGTCAGCAGCATTCGCAGTTTCTGACTGCGGAGCGTCTTCACATGCACCGGACGGTACAGTCCCACCCGGATCATCTGAGCGATGCCGCGCGCGTCATTGCGGTCGGTCTTGTTGATCTGCGCCTTCAGCACCGCCTGCATGTGCCGCGTCTCGACACAGATCACCGGTAACTCGACTTCGGCGAGAGCGCTGAACAGCCATTGCGATAACGGCCCGGCTTCCAGTCCGATCCGCTTGAAGCGGTAGGTGGGGTTCGCCAGAACCTTCAGCAGGGCTGCAGGTTCGCTCGCTACCTTCACTTCCTTCACGATCCTGCCCGCGTCATCCACAATGCAGATGCTGGTCTCCTTGACCGATACGTCCAATCCAGCAAAATGGTCCATGCTGCGCTTCTCCTTCTGATGCTTGAGGCCGTCACCACGGACCTCGTTTTCACCATCAGCCTGAAGCGCAGCACCCAACAATCTTCAGCTAAGCTGGGCCGGCCGATTACCCCATCTCTGGGTCAAAAGGCGAAATACTCACTGGGAGCAGATGTTTTCCGCTTTTCCCCTGAAAGTAGACATCGCGGGATAGTCTCAAACGTGCCGAGCAAATCGCGACAAAAACGCCTCTGCTATACCATTGGTAGACCAAGGCCATATCGCCGAGAAAATCATTCGATAGGTGACGCACACCTTTGATCAATATCAATGCATGGTCCAAACCGGTAGAGCAGCAATACTTATGATCCGTTGGAGGCATAATAGACGATGTCGACGGCTTGATCAGCCACCCCGAGTTGCGCACATCAATTGCCAGACGCCGGGCGGAGAAGTCGCTTGCGTTGCTTCACCGGCGGTGTTCACTGGTAAGGCGCCGTATTTGGCGCGGTACCAGGCGGTTGAGCTCAGTAGCGCATCGCTCAAGACGGCCGCCTAGGCCGCATGCAAAGTCGAGATAGAACCTAGGGAGGACTTCAATGCGATTTCTAAAGACTGCGCTCGCGGCCGGCGTTGCAACGGCAATGCTGGCGGGCCCTGTATTTGCGCAGGGCAAACCCGCTGAACTCAAGATCGGCATCACGACGTTTCTGTCGGGACCGGCCTCCGTCTTCGGCGTGCCCGGAAAGGCCGCCGCGGAGATGATCGCAGAGGATATCAACAAGAAGGGTGGAATTGGTGGTGTGCCGGTGAAGCTGTCCTTCGTCGACGAAGGTGCCGGCGGCGAGGCTCTCGTCTCCAACTACCGCCGCATGGTACAGGACGAAAAGGTCGACGCGACGTTCGCCTCAATCTCCTCGGGTAGCTGCAATCAGCTCGTCCCGGTTGCAGAAGACTTGAAGGTGATGAACTTCATGTGGGACTGTGGTGCCGCTTCTATCCTCGAGACAAAGAAGTACCGCTACAATTTCCGCACGCAGGCAAACGGCACACCCGAGATGCTGGCCGTTCTGGTCTATCTCCTCAAGATGAAACCGGACTTTAAAACCATCGCGGTCGTTAATCAGGACTACGCCTGGGGCCGCGAAAGCTGGGAAATTTTCTCAACTGCGCTGAAGGCGATGAAACCTGACGTGCAGGTGGTGGCAGAACTCTTCCCCAAGTTCGGTGCCCCCGACTACTCCACCGAGGTTTCCCGCCTGCTGGCGTTGCGTCCCGATGTGGTACTGACCACTAGCTGGGGTGGTGATCTCGACACGCTCGTTCGCCAGGCCGGGCAGCGCGGGCTGCTGCAACAGTCCGCGTTCGTGCTCGCGATCGGAGAATCGTCAATCCAGCGACTGGGCAAGGATCTACCCGAAGGCTTGATTGTCGGTGCCCGCGGTGATCACTGGTTCCTGCATCCTGAGAAGAAGAATGATGCAGCTTTCAAGGCCTTCAACGAGGCATTCAAGGCAAAGACCGGGTCTTGGCCGATTTACCCGGTCTATCACATGGCCCAGGCCTTCTCGGCCCTGCAGGCGGCCTACGATAAGGCAATCAAGGCGAATGGCGGCAACTGGCCGACGCACGAGCAGGTCGTGGATGCGGCTGTTGGTACCGAGTTCGCAACCGGCTTCGGCAGGCCCGTCACACTGCGGCCCGAGGATAACCAGGGTCTAGAGGCCCAGCTTGTTGGCATCACCAAGGCCGTACCCGGCTATGACTTCAAGGTGCTCGACAACATGATGGTCTTCGACCCCCGGGTGATCACAACTCCGCCGGGCATGCGGTCGGTAGAGTGGCTCAAGACGCTCAAGCCCGAATTCGTCAAGATCGAAGTGCCGACCTTCAAGCAGTGACGCCGTGATCGCCGTCCTCCGGACCTGCTCCGGGGGACGGGCTTTGCCTTGAAGGCTCCCCGATGAACTCGACTCTCGCCATCCTGGCCGTTCTCGACGGGATCAGCTACGCCGCATTGGTGTTCCTGGTTTCGGTTGGGCTCAGCCTTATCTTCGGTGTGCTGCGCGTGGTGAACGTGGCGCACGGCTCTTTCTATGCCTTTGGGGCTTATCTAGCCGCCACGTTCAGCCTCGCTGTCGCGCCCCTGTCACCGTGGCTCACATATCCCGCACTGGTGGCGGCATCCATTGTTATCGGCGTGGTATGCGGCGGGCTCATCGAGCGCTTTCTACTGCGGCCGCTGTACGGCCGTGACGATGTCCTGCAGCTTCTGATCACCTTTGCGGCTTTCATGATTATGGACAACCTGCAGCGCCTGATCTGGGGCGTTCAGCCGATTTTTGCCGCCGAGCCGTTGAAGTTGTTGCCCAACATCTCAGTGTTTGGCGTAAATTATACGTCCTACCAGGTCTTGCTACTGCCATGCGTGGCTCTGCTGACGCTTATCGGCTTGCGCTATTTTCTGCGTCGTACCCTTGCGGGCGCTGTGATTATGGCTGTGACGGAAGATCGTGAGGCCGCGACCTCCATTGGCGTCGACGCCAAGCGGGTTTACTTCGTCACGTTCATCATCGGAGCGAGCTTCGCGGCTCTTGGTGGGGCGCTTGCCTTGCCGACAACCTCGCTTGTTCCCGGTATGGGCGCCGACATGATTGTGCTCTCCTTCGCCGTCGCCGCGACTGCTGGCCTCGGACAAATCGAAGGCACAGCCGTTACCGCACTTATGATCGGGCTTGCGCGTGCCTTTATCATCTACATCCAGCCCGAGTTCGAGGTTCTGGTGCCCTATCTGCTCATGGTGCTTGTGCTCCTGGTGCGGCCGTTCGGCCTGTTCGGTGCCACGCAAGTGAGGAAAATCTGATGGCCGGCGGTATCAAGCCGATTACGATGGCCGCGGTCGTCTTCTTCCTGGTAGCCGCCGTCGCGCCGCTATTCGTGCCGAGCTGGGCCACGCTCTTTGCACTGATCCTCGCCAAAAGCATCGTGGTGCTGGGCATCATCTTGCTGCTGCAGGCGGGACAGGTTTCGTTTGGTCACGCCATGTTCTTCACAACAGGCGCCTACGCAGCCGCCTTTTGGGGCAAGTATGTAGGTGGCGGCGATATCGTTCTCTATCTTGTGCTCGGCGCCGTATCGTCCACCGTCTTTGGCCTCATCGTAGGCCTGTTTGTGGTGCGCTACCGGGAAATCTTCTTCGGAATGCTTAACCTGGCCTTCTCGATGGTATTGTGGTCGTTACTGGAGAAGATGTTCCACTACACCAACGGTGCGGACGGTATTCGCGTGGCGCGTCCTGGTTTGCTAGGATTGGCCTTCACACCGGAAACCTTCCAATACGTTATTCTTTATGTGAGCTTGCTAATCGCGGTAGCGGCATTCTTTGGCGTGCAGCGCTACCTCGACAGCCCTCTCGGACACATGCTGCGGGCAATCAAGTCGAACGAGACGCGTCTCGAATATCTCGGAACGTCGGCCCGCCGCGTGCTTCTTGTCGGCTACGTGATCTCCGCGTTCCTCGGTGGTATTGGCGGCACGCTGGTGGCGATCATCCAGCAGATCGCCACACCGGAGTTCGGCTACTGGACGAAGTCGGGCGAGTTCGTGTTCATCGCGATCCTCGGCGGCGGCGCGCATGCTTTCGGTGCGTTTGCGGGAGCTGCCATGTTCGAGGTCGTCCGCTTCTATGCGGCCGCTCAGCTCGCAGACGCGTGGCAGCTCATTCTCGGCGTAGTGCTGATCGTCATCATTCTCTACGCGCCGAGCGGCCTGATAGGCCTCAGGCAGCGCGACAATCGTGCGAAGGAAGGAGGTCACTGATGGCCAACGTCCTGCTCTCGGCCAAAGGCATCAAGATCCGCTTCGGCGGGGTCATCGCAGCCGACGGAATCGACCTCGACGTCCATGAGGGCGAGAATCTCGCCATCATCGGACCCAACGGCGCCGGCAAGACGACGTTCCTCAATATCTCTACGGGTTACCTCAGGCCCCAGGCAGGTAGTGTGAGCTTTCTTGACCGCGATATTACCGCGCAGCTGCCGCGTACGATCACCAAGCTCGGCATCGCCCGCGCCTTTCAGATTCCTCAACTATTCCTTGATCAGACCGTGATAGAGAATATGCTGATCGCGGCCGCCTCGCTGAAGGGTCACCCATCGGGGCTCAAGGCTCTCTCGAGCCTGCCAGAGAGACCGGAGATGGAGCGGCTGCTCGATCTCGTGGGCGTCAAGGAATACGCGGAGCGCAAAGCGCGAGAATTACCCGAAGGGCAGCGCAAGCTCGTCGATATAGCTCTCGCCCTCGCCTTGAAGCCCAAGCTGTTGCTCATGGACGAGCCGACCTCAGGCGTCGCGTCGTCGGAGAAGTTCGGCATTATGGACATTCTGACCACGGCGCTCGCGAAGGAGAAGGTGACCTCGGTTTTTGTCGAGCACGATATGGACATGGTAGAGCGCTATGCCAATCGTGTTGCAGTCTGGAACATGGGCAAGATTCAAAAAGTTGGTACGCCTGCGGAGGTCTTGGCCGACCCGAAAGTCCGCGAGCAGGTGATCGGAATATGATGCTGATGCTAAGCTTCGAGAACGTCAACGTCGCGATAGCCGGCGCGCCTGTGCTGCGCAATGTCAGCTTCTCTTTGAAGGCCGGTGCGAGCGCGGCTCTCATCGGCCGCAATGGTGCTGGCAAGACTACGACAGTACGCACCATCATGGGTTTCACAGAAGCAAATGGCACGGTGCGTTTGGGCGGCCAGGATCTTGGCCCCGTTCCACCACATCGTCGGCCATCGCTTGGGGTCGGTTATGCGCCCGAGGACCGCCGCCTGTTTTCCGCTTTCTCAGTGGAGGAGAACATCCTCCTTCCCGGCCGCGTTGCTAAGCTAAGCCCTGAAGAGACCCGGCGTAGACTGGATCGCGCCTATTCCGTTCTGCCGGAGCTGAAAGAGCTTGCCAAGCGGCCGGCGGGATCGGTCTCCGGGGGCCAGGGCAAGATGGTGGCGCTGGGCCGGGCTCTGATGCTGGGAACTCGCTTAGTCATTCTCGATGAGCCGTTCCAGGGCCTCGCTCCTGTACTGGCGCAGCGATATGCAGAAGCGCTCCGACGGCTTCGCTCGCAGGACAAGGACATCACGCTGCTCATAACGGAGTCGAACCCGAAGCTTCTCAACACCTTCGCCGACGTGACGCTGACCATAGAGAGAGGTGAGATCGAAAGCTGTGTGAGCAGCTGAGACAAGCGCAAGGATGCCCTTCTGAGCGGCGCGACGTTTACGTGCTGTCGCGCGGCCATGTCGTGATGCACGCTGTCCCGGTGAAATTACCGATAGGACACGCAACCAGAACAATACGCAAGGAGAGTTCCTATGAATATCAACGTCAAACTTCCACCCGCGAAAGGCGTTTTCATCGACAACGCATGGCGACCTTCGAATTCCGGTAGGAACTCTTGCGATGCTGGCCCCCGCCACAGGCCAGGTCATCGCCTCGATTGCGGCGGGCGACGCCGAAGATGTAGATCTCGCTGTTAAGTCGGCGCGCCGCTCTCTTGAGCAGGGTGCGTGGGGCCGCATGACCGCAACAGAGCGCGGCCGGTTGCTCTCGCGGCTCGGCAGGCTGATCGAAGATAATGCCGGGGAACTTGCCAAGTTAGAAGCGGCAGACACCGGCAAGCCGATGAAACAGGCCAAAGCCGACGTTACCGCGGTCGCTCGCTATTTTGAATATTACGGCGCAGCCGCAGACAAGGTGCACGGCGACACCATTCCATTTCTCGACGGCTATCTTGTCACCACACTATACGAACCGCTCGGTGTGACCGGACATATCATTCCGTGGAACTACCCGGGTCAAATGTTCGGCCGAACAGTGGCGCCGGCTCTTGCGATGGGCAATGCGACAGTGGTCAAGCCGGCCGAGGAGGCCTGCCTGGTGCCGCTGCGGATCGCAGAGCTTGCAGTCGAAGCGGGATTTCCGGAAGGTGCGCTCAACGTCGTTCCCGGCCTTGGGGAGGAAGCGGGCGCCGCGCTCGCCGCCCACCCCGAAATTGATTTTTTGTCTTTTACCGGTAGTCCGGAAGTCGGTACGCTGGTCCAGACCGCCGCCGCTAAAAACCATGTCGGTTGCACACTCGAATTGGGCGGCAAATCTCCCCAGATCGTGTTTGCAGACGCTGACATGGACGCAGCGGTTAATTCAGTGGCAGCTGCGATTGTCCAGAACGCTGGCCAGACCTGTTCGGCCGGCTCGCGTGTGCTGGTCGAGCGGCGTATCTGGGATCGCTTCCTTGCCGACCTAAAGACTCGTTTCGAGAAGATCCAAGCCGGTACGCCGGAAATGGATCTCGACCTCGGCCCAGTGATCAGCGCGGGTCAAAAGAGCCGAAATCGAGGGCATGCTAAAGCGCGCAGAAGCGTCGGGAGCGATGGTTTTGGCCCGCGGCTCGATTGCTGCTGGTGCGCCGAGCGAAGGATTCTATGTGGCGCCTGTGATCTATCAAAACGTCGTTCCGAGTTCGGAACTGGCCCGGGAAGAGGTATTCGGCCCGGTTCTCGCGGCGATGCCTTTCGACGACGAGGCAGATGCAATCAAACTCGCCAACAGCACGGAATTCGGGCTCGTTGCTGGCGTATGGTCGGGCGACGGATCGCGCGCCATGCGCGTTGCCCGCAAGGTCCGTGTCGGCCAGATGTATATCAACGGTTATGGTGCCGGCGGAGGCATCGAGCTTCCTTTTGGCGGCATGAAGAAGTCCGGACACGGACGCGAGAAAGGCTTCGAAGCCCTTTACGAACTAGCAGCGATGAAGACACTGGTCGTCAAGCACGGATAAGGAGAAACAGACATGCGGCTTGAGGGAAAAGCGGCTCTTGTCACTGGTGGAGCATCGGGATTTGGCGCCGAAATCGCACTCAGTTACGTAAGGGAGGGCGCAAAGGTTGTCATTCTCGATCTGAATGGCAATGGTGCACAGAAGATAGCGGACGCCGCGGGGGCGCGCGCGGTCGCGGTCGCAGGCGACGTGACGAAGCAATCCGACATCGACGCCGCGGTGAAACGGGCAGTCGATACGTTCGGCAAGCTCGACATTGTCGTCAACAACGCGGGATGGACTTTCCGCAACAAACCGATGCTGGAAGTGAGCGAAGCCGAGTTCGACAAGGTATTTGCCATTAACGTAAAGTCGATCTTCCTGATGACCAATGCGGTGGTACCGGTGATGAGGAAACAAAAGAGTGGTCGCATCATCAACATCGGCTCGACAGCAGGTCTTCGTCCTCGGCCTGGATTGACTTGGTACAACGCGACCAAGGGCGCCGTAAATCTGATGTCAAAGTCAATGGCAGTCGAACTAGCGCCAGACGGTATTCGCGTAAATTGCATCGCGCCGGTGATAGGCGAGACCGCATTGCTGGAATCCTTTATGGGAGTACCGGACACGCCGGAAAACCGTGCCAAATTCCTCGCGACGATTCCGCTCGGTCGAATGGCCAAACCCGGAGATGTTGCGAATGCATGCGTCTATCTGGGTGGCGACGAATTTGAGTTTCTCACCGGCGTCGTTCTGCCGGTAGACGGAGGACGAACGATTTAAGGTAGGGCGGGCCCAGTGGCTCCGGCACAAGGTATTGGGGGCCGACGATGTCCATGGCAGCATCGCGCGAGCTGCTGCCATGGCGTGCCGAACGCGCGATTTCCGTTCGTTGGGTTAGCGCGGAAATCAAGCATTCGCTGGATCAGGTCTTTTTAACAGACTTGAGGCCTGATCGTCGTTTAAGCCCGATTCCGATTCGCCGCCCGGTCGCAAAGTGCTAATCTTAGCCGCGAGTTTCGTCATGCTTCTCGGCGGCATGGCGGCAACTTGGCCGCTCGCCGCGGGCGCAACAGAAAAGGACCGTTTCCCCTCTGGCATGCGGCTATTCCAACGGTCATCGCGAACAAGAACAAACGCTGAAGGAGACGAACATGAGCCGAGATCCCGATTTCGTGCCTCAAGGTGTGATTCCGGCGGTGCTGCTGCCGTTCCACGACGATCTGTCAATCGACGAACCGAGCTTCCGCAGCCATTTGCGGGACGTTGAGGCAGTCGAGGGCTTGTCGGCGCTTACGATCAATGCACATTCGACCGAGGTGGCCTCGTGCACGGCCGATGAGCAGAGCCGCGTGCTGGAGATAGCAGGCGAGGAGGTCGGCGACCGGCTGCCGCTGATCCATGGGATCTGGGCGGATGGCAGCCTCGAGGCGGCGCGGATCGCTAAGCGGGCGCAGGCGGGGGGATCTTCAGCGCTTCTGGTGTTTCCGCCGGCGCTCTTCACGCTCGGCCAGAGCGCGGAGATGGCGATTGCGCATTTCAAGGCGATCGCGTTGGCCTCCGATCTGCCGCTGATCGTCTTCCAATATCCGCTCGCGACCGGGCAGGGTTACCCCGCAGCGACGCTGACCCGCCTGCTCGACGAAATTCCCACCATCCGCGCCGTCAAGGACTGGACGCCGAGCGTTCCGCAGCACGAGGCGCAGGTAAGGGCGTTGCAATCGCGCAGCCGACCGGTCAACGTGCTGTCAACCAACAGTGCCTGGCTGCTGAGTTCGCTTGTGCTTGGCTGCAACGGGTTGCTGTCGGGAAGCGGCAGCGTGATTGCCGATCTGCAAGCCCGATTGTTCCGTGCGGTCGCAGCCAACGACCTCGCCCAGGCGCGCCGGCTGAACGATCGGATTCATCCGGTGGCGAGCGTGTTCTACGCCGATCCGTTTGTCGACATGCACAACCGCATGAAGGAGGCGCTCGTTCTCCTCGGCCGCCTGCCACGCGCTGTCGTGCGGCCGCCGCTGGTCAAGATTGGGGATCCGGAGATCGCGCGTATTAGCGAGGCGCTGGTCGCGGCAGGCCTGCTCGATGCCTCAGGAAAGCGGCTCGAGGCGGCCTGACGTGACCTAACATAAAACGGCAAACTTCGTGACGAGCGGCTCAACCGGGGGATCTTCTACAATGCAGAGGCTCAGATTGTGATTGAGGACTGGAAAATTCTTGGCATGGCGCCGTCCACACGACCCAAAATCGGACATTCCGAGACAATTCTAAGCTTGTTAGCCTGACAACGCTTTCAACTTGTTCAAATGGCAGCGGCGGCGCAGCAAGGAACAACGTGGAGATTAGCTCTATCGGCCATGCGCATTTTTTTGGGTGGGGTGAACATTCGGGACCTGCACAGCTGACGGAATTTGTGCTAAGTGTGACCCGGTTCGCTAAATAATTGAATCAAAACAGGGAGGACGACATGCGGGTGAATTGCTCGAAAGTCCTTGGCTCGCTGGCCGCAGGACTGTTTTTTATGTCCGCCGGTGCAATAGCGGCGGAGCCTCCTAAGCAAATGAAGCTGTATGTATTCAGCTCGGGAGCGCTGAATCTCGATAAATCCATTATTCAGAACGGCGCCAGCGGCAAAGTCCAGATTCCGGTCGGCTTTTTCTTGATCCGGCATCCCAAAGGGGACGTGCTGTTCGATTGCGGCAACAACGACAAGATCATCACCAACCCCGACTACTGGGGACCGTTCGTGAAGGCGCTCGATCCGGGCCGCTCGCCGGATATCGCCATTGACGCCCAACTCAGCAAGATCAACGTCAAGCCTTCCGACATCAAGTATGTCGTCCTCGGGCACTTCCATGTCGATCATGCTGGCAACATCGGCAAGTTCCTCGACGCGACGTTCGTATTCCAGCGCGACGAGATCAGGAACGCGTTCTGGCCGGCACCGGGCTACGCCACTTTCTTCATCAGCGATGATTTTTCCATGCTGCGGAATAGCGTGGGCGGCGGCATGCCCAGCAAGTATAAGTCCATCGAGCTCGACGGCGACCTCGATCTGTTCGGCGACAACAGCATCTACATTCATCGATCCGTGTCGCACACCCCGGGAAGCCAGATCATGGTAGTGCGGCTGCCCAAGACCGGCACCGTGGTGCTCACCAGCGACGCCGTCTATCTCCAGGAGAATCTCGACAAGGACATCTTGCCGAGCGTCGGTAGCGTCTATGATCCGGTCGGCATGCTCGACGCGTATGCCTGGGTCAAGCGGATCCGCGACGTCGAGGGAGCCGACATCATCTACGCGCACGACCCCGACACCTTCAAAGCACACAAGCACTCTCCCGAATTCTACGAGTGACCGCGCAGCAAAGTTGGCTGCCGTGAGCGGGTCGGAATCCCGGGCTTCGCGCCCGGGAGTTCGTATGCCGCGCGATTGTTTCAGGCCGTGGCTTTTTTGCGAGTTTTGATGTCTCCCGTTGTGCTGGCACAGCATGTAACCAAGTGGTACGGGCCGCGCCGCGCCGTGACCGACGTTTCTTTTGCTATCGAGCAGGGCGAAATCGTCGGCCTGCTCGGGCCCAACGGCTCAGGCAAGAGCACGATCTTTCGCATGCTCACGGGCTATCTTGTGCCCACTTCCGGGAGCATCGAAGTAGACGGCCATGACGTCGTTACCGATTCTCTCGCGGTCCGCCGCACGCTAAGCTATGTGCCCGAAGATGCGCCGCTATACGACCACATGACGGTGGTCGAATTTCTGCGCTTCATGGCTAGCATCAAAGGGTTGCGCGGCGCTGCGGCGAAAAGCGCCGTGGAGGCCGCTGCGGAGCAGCTCGATTTGACGCGCGTGATGAAGCTGCTGACGGGCAAGCTGTCCCGCGGCTTCCGCCAGCGCGTCTCGATCGCGCAGGCTCTGCTGGGCGATCCCAAAGTTCTGGTGTTGGACGAACCGACCAGCGGGCTGGACCCGCATCAGGTGATCGCCGTCCGCGATCTGATTCGCTCACTGGCCGGCCGGCACACCGTGTTGCTTGCGTCGCATATCCTTCCCGAGATCGAAAAGATCGCTTCGCGTGTGATGATCCTTCTCGACGGGGCGCTTTTAACCGCCGATGCGATGAAGGACACGGCGGAGCGCATGTCGCTGCGACTTTCGGCAGCAGCTTCAGAGGAAGCTGTCTGCGGCGCCGTCACGGTCATCGCCGGCGTGCGCAGTATCGCTGTCGACCCCGACGGCGGTGCGGCACCGGGGCATTACTTGATCGATGCTGAGCGGCGGCCGTCCGTTGCCGCCGATATCGTGGTCGCGCTTATCGCGGCCGGCATAGCGGTTTCCGAACTGACGGAACGCCGTCCGGATCTCGAATACGTTTTCCTTGAACTCACGCGGCGACCGGCGAGGGCGGCAGCATGAGAGGCTTCGTGGTCTTGCTGCTCAAGGAAGAGACGGCGCTGTTTTCCTCCCCCATCGCCTATGTGGTGATGACCGCTTTCCTTCTCATCATGGGCTACAGCTTCACGCTCACCTTGTTTCTCAGCCATCAGCCCAGCATGGTGCATGTCTTTTTCCAGATGTTCGTGCTTTTCATGCTGACGACGCCGTTGATTACCATGCGGCTTTTGGCCGAGGAACGTAAGCTGCGGACCCTGGAAGTGCTGCTCACGTCGCCCGTCTCCGAGATCGCGATCGTGTTGGCGAAATTCGTCGCCAGCATGAGCCTGATCGTCGTCATGCTGCTGCTATCGGGCTGCTACGCGGCGGCGCTGGCATTTTTCGGCGATCCGGATTTTGGCCCGATCTACAGCGGCTATTTTGGCTTGTTTCTGTTCGGTTCGGCGCTGGTCGGCGCGGGACTCCTGGCCTCGGCGCTTACCGCCAATCAGGTGATCGCGGGGTTGATATCGCTCAGCGTCTTCCTGCTGTTCTGGATCATCGACAATTTCGGCTGGCTGTTGCCGAGCCCGGCTGACACGCTGGTCGTCAACCTTTCGCTCTCGGTGCATTTCCGGCCATTCGCCGTCGGCTCGATCTACCTTTCCGACGTGGGCTTCTTCCTCAGCACCACGCTCCTGATGCTGCTACTGACGGTGCGGGCGCTCGCGCGACGGTAGGGAAAGTGACACATGCCACGGTTCGATCGATCCGACATTGCCGTTGCCGCGCTGGTGGTAGCCGCATTCGGATTCGGAGCGTTGGGTTTCGCCGGCTTTGCCCGCGACGCGTCGAACGCTCTCTTGTTGGTGGCCTGGTTGCTGACGCTGCTGACGCTGTTTGCGTTCGCGGTCCGCCTTCCGCTGCGTGGCAGCGGGCGGCGCCTGTCAGCCTGGGTGGCCAGCGCGCTTATCGCGTTTGCCGCGGTAGCCGTCGTGATTGCCGCCAACGTCGCATTGTACCGGCACGATGTGCATTTCGATGTGACCCGCGAAGGACGCAATACGCCTCCAAGACAGCTTACTGACGTTATCGATCATCTGCATGCGACGCTGTCGTTGACCTACTTCTACAATGCGGGCGATGCCAACGCGCTTGCCGTCAGGGATCTGATCGCGATCGCGGCGCGAGACCAGCCGCTGTTGGCGTTTCGCGCCATCGATCTCGACAAGGAGCCGGGGCTGGCGCGCGATCAAGGCGTGCATTCCTACAACACCGTGGTGCTGCAGGCGGGTGAGCGCAAAGTGCTGGTCGAAAACGCCACTGATCCTGCTCGTTTAGGCTACGCCGTAGTGCGAGTCCTTCGCGAGCGTCCCGAGACGATCTGTTTCGTCACCGGGCATGGGGAAACATTTCGTCCGACGCCGGCCCATTTTCACTACAGTCACCTCGAGACGCTGAAGGGGCACGACACGCCGGGCGTCGGCGACGTGCTCATTGCCGAGCCGCAGCAACTCGACCGGTTCCAGCTTGCGCTAAACGAGATCGGTTTCGATATGCGTGGGATCATCACGTCAGCCACCAACTCGGTTCCGTCCAATTGCGCCGTCGTTGCTGTGATAGGTCCACGCGCCGCATTCGCGCCCGGGGAAGCGGACCTGCTGGTCAAATATCTGCAAGGCGGCGGTCGACTGCTGTTGCTGATTGATCCGCTGTTTTCCCTCGACCGGGATTTCGAAATCCACCTGCTCGGTGCGGTCGGCCTATCGACCGAACCGGCCATCGTCATCGATCCGTTGAATCATTTCCGCACCGATCCGGACAAGGTGGCTGTTCCTTATTACATGCCGCATCCAATCACCAAGCGTCTCGCGCTTACGGTGTTTCCGCAGGTGAGACCGATCCACGTGGTCCGGCCGCCGGACGGCGTATACACCAGTGTGCTTGCCGCGAGCAGCCAGGATAGCTATCAAAGGCCGCCCTCCGCCGCCGGCGGATTGACAGCCGCGGCGGATGGACAAGCGGCTCCGAATGTCGACCGTGGTGCTCGGGCCCTTGTGGTTGCGCTCGAAGGAGCTTGGCCGGGAGCGCCGCCGGACAAGCGCTTTCGCCTTGTGATCGCGGGCACCAGCAAATTCGCCACCAACGAATATTTCCCGTATGTCTCGAATGGCGAACTGTCGGTTGCGATGGTGCGCTGGCTCGCCGAGGATGAGGCGACGCCGAACCTCGCGCCGCAGACCTACAACCAGCCGGAAATCGTGCTCACCAGCCGGCAGATGCGCGACACCTTTATCGTGCTGGAAGTGCTGCTACCCCTGACCACCGCTTTCTGGGGAGTGCTGATGTGGTGGAGGCGGCGTTGACCAAGGACGCCACACGCGATGCCGCTCGGTGGGGGATACCGGTCGCGGCCGCTCTTCTGGTGGCGCTACTCGTTGCGCTCGTGGTCAGCGGCGGATGGCCGGAGCTGCGCAGCAAGGTGACCTTCGCGTCCAAGGGGCTCCTTACCGTCGAGCCAGCCGAAATCCAGCGCGTGAAGGTTGGCTCGGGTCCAGACGTCGTCGCGTTCCATCGCGCGCCAGGCGGATGGTCAATCGATGACACGCAAGCTGCGGTGCCGGCCGAGCTTTCGTCGCATCTCGACACCGCGCTTCGGTTCTTGAAGGTCAGCGAGCCGATGCGCGAGATACTGCCGAGTGAACTCACCGCCGGGAGCTTCGCTGAATTCGGGCTCGATCCCCCAGCCAATGTTGCGGTGCTCGAAACCCGCGACGGCGTGGCGGCGACGATCAATTTCGGCAGCTTGAATCCGGCGAACACCTCGCATTATGTCAGGCTTGGGGGAGCTCCAACGGTCTATCTGATGGCCCGCCATGTAGGCGTGGAATGGCGGGTGGTAATCGACATGGCGCGGCGGTTGCCGCGCCAGCCGAAGTCTCTCGTCGCCATTCGCGGAACAAGCCTGCTGGTGCCGGTTTCGATGGCGCAGGTGTGGGCGATAGAGATCGTGTTTGCCGGCAAGCTCTCCCGTTTGGAACGTGACGCCGCCGGAAATTGGTTCAAGCATACCGGGCAGCACGCCCACACGGCGGACAACAGCGCCCATGTTGCCGATCCCGCGCAAGCAAGCATCATCGATATTGCGCTCCGTGCATTCGATACCGCTGCGGTCGAAACCCGCGTCGGGCCTGCCGATCCGGCGCAGTTGACCAAATACGGCCTCACCTTGCCGACGCTGATCGTGCTGTTCTATGGGCGCGACAGCTCGACGCCTATGGCCCGGCTCGAGTTTGGCGCGGCGTCCGACAGCCTCGACCGCTACGCCCGCCTCGCGCCGGATGGTGCCGTCGTAACCGTTGCGGAGTTCGAGGTGAAACGTCTGACCGAGCTGCTCAAGGCCGTTGGAGCGGGCTCGTGACATTCCTCCGCTTCATCCTCCTCGCCGGGGTCACGCTTGGAGGAGCCGTGTCGGTGCAAGCTCATCAAGTCAATCTCTCGACGGCGCGCGTCATCTTGGGTGCCGGACGCGCCGTTGCCGTTGAGGTGGCGCTCAAGGGTAGCGATGCCGATCGGTTGGCCGGCACACATGTTTTCGATGCAGCCCGGGATTCGGTCGATCCGGCGCTGGTGGCTAGGTCCGCGGCACCAATTGTCGACTATGTCACCGCGCATGTTGCCGTGACCAGCCGCGACGGCACCGCCTGCGTGGCGGGCCTCGCGACGCTTGTGCCGGATAGCGACGGCGTCATATTTCGCAACACCTTTTCGTGCCGCGATGTTCCGGGCGATATCGTCTATCGTTCGACGGTGCTCACCGCCACGGATCCCAGTGCTCGCCAGATCGTGTTGATCGGCGAGGGGGCAGACGCGCCGCAGGCACTGCTCGACGCCAACAATATGACGCTAACGCTCTCCGCGCCCGCGCCCTCGCTGTTCTCCACAGCGCGGAGCTATCTCGCCACCGGCGTCGAGCACATCTTCCTGGGTTACGATCACATCGCCTTTCTGGTCGGCGTGTTGCTGTGGGCGCGGCGGCTTGTTCCTGTGATCAAGATCGTGACAGCATTCACGATTGCCCACTCGATCACGCTCTCGCTCGCCGTGCTTGACGTCGTCATCATTCCAAGTGCCATCATCGAGCCTGCGATCGCGGCCTCGATCGTGTTCGTCGCAGTGGAAAACTTCTTCTCGCGCGATATTGACCGGCGCTGGCGCGTGACCTTTGCGTTCGGGCTCATTCACGGCTTCGGTTTTGCCGGCGCGCTGCGGGAAATCGGACTGCCGGCAAACGCGGTCGCGACGGCACTTGCAGCCTTCAATATCGGGGTGGAGATCGGCCAGGCTGCGATCGTCTCGATCGTGGTTCCGGCGCTCATTGCGCTCGACCGGCTCATGGCCGCCGACAGGGCCAAGTCGGTGAGAGCGGCATCGCTGGTCTACGTAGTTTCCTTGCTCATCAGCCTGCTTGGCAGCTACTGGCTTTTGACGCGCATGTTCGAAGTATAGCGGGAGTTCCGTTGGACCCGATGCTTTACTGGACTTTTACTGGCATGGGGCTTTCCTTCATGGGTCTTGGTCGCTTCAGTGAGGCGGCGGCAGCGTGCAAAAAAGCCCTCCGCAAGAACCAGACTTATAAGACAACTTATCGCGTCCTTGCGGGAACCTTGGCTCATTTAGGGCGCGGCGCAGAGGCCAAGGAGGCAGTTGCCCGACTGCTTGAACTTGAGCCCAATTTCCGCATTTCTGTTTGGGTCGAACGCTATGGTCGGTGGCCGCATTCTCAGTTGTATATTGAGGGTCTCCGCAAAGCAGGCCTTCCGGAATGATGCGCTGACTTGCAGCCATATAGAGTAGACGAGACTTCCGGAGCTGGCACAAAACGGACATGGCGTGATCTCCGACTTAAGTCCGCTATGCGCTCCATAGCGGCATCTGGCGGCGACTTTCAACAGCGAGCATGAGCGGCCCGCTGACAGCCACCTGATCCGCCCGCCACCAAACCCTCGAACGACAAATCGCAGCATGGGTGAGGCTCGCGGCCTTGGCACCGCCTCTGCGGTTGATAGCGCACCGGATTAACGAATCGTTAACGAATTGGTGGGGATAATCATTAAAATTTCTTAAATTCCGAAGGGAGTTTTCGATGTCGAAATTCGCAATTGGCGAGCAGGTCGATAATGCAGCCGACGACCACGAAGGCGGCACGGTCATCGCAGTGTTTCCAACAGTTGACGGCAACTTTAGATACGCCGTTGACATGGAAGGATATGGCGCGCTCCAGTTTTTTGCCGAGGAAAAACTAGTCGTTCACCCGCCAGGGACGCGAACGCACTGACGGCGCGTTAGTGATGCTCCGGCGCTACTGCCAGTAGTCTTGACAGCGGCGGTTTGTAGCGACGACAAAACTGCTGGCGGCGCGAGCGGATGTACCCCGCACGCTCGCAAGCGTCTCCGGCGGTCCAACATTTCGTTCCTTTTTCGTCGCAAAATCGCCCTCCGACTTAGTTCCCACTAGGGTAGGACGATTTCTAACTCGGGAATTAGCCATGGAGATTGTATACCCGCCGCGTAACGCGCGAGACCGCCTCGATCAAACGCCACATCGGGGTGATGACTATATGGATGACTTTCTGCCGCTGCTTAAAGAGAATGAGCGGCTTGGAGCGGACAAATGTGACGATGAAAATACGAACGAAATTTTGTCGCTGCTTGCGGAGAATGCGCAGCTTCGAGGACTTGCTGTCACACTGTCGAACATCCTGCTGAAAAAGCTTCCGCCGATCAAAGCTAATGCCACGTCGCTGTCGGCTCCAATGTAATCAGGGGCCTGGCATAGGGCTGCGGGCTGCGTATCATGCTCACAGTGAGAAGCCGTTGCCGATATTCTCAACCCGGCGGCGGCTTCTTGCTGCGGCGCGAATTGTTGGGATGACGGGTCGGTCGTCTTACCCACCCGTCAGATTATCTTCGATGTTATTGGCGACATCCTCGCAGACGGATGCCAACTCAAGCATCTCGTTCTTGACGGCAGCGTCGTCTGCCTGCTCGGCAAGTTGCCGATACATGACCGCTTGATCTCGGAGATAATCAGGCCAATCCATAAAGCGAGTCCGGCGGATCGAAGATCATCGGCACCGGGAATTTAAGCACGAAATTTGCAATGGTTCCTGCCCAAAAGTAAGGCCCCGAAACGCTACGAGGCCCGCTGTCGCTGCATGTCCGATATCGGGGGTGAACCGGACTCCTCGGGTGCATCGCGGAATCGACGCGATTGACCCCAAGGAGACATTCGGGGCTGTTTGATCGAGGATAGTGCGCCGGGCCAGTCTCGCAAATCGAACCGGTCATCAATGCGGAGACCGCAAGGCCTTGGCCTTTCCGACGCTGCTCGCCGCGCCGCGAAATGATTGAATGACTGCTTGAGTGGTCTCTTGTCCCGTGAGCTTTCGACACACGTTGACGTCCGAACTGGAACTGGAGAACATCTCGACGCATTGTGCTCAATCGCAGGATCGTTTGTCAGGGAGGTTCCCATGAAGTTATTGCCATTGCTGGCCATTGGCATGTCTCTCTCGCTCGCTGCCTGTGGCCGAGACCCCGGGCCCAAGGGAGACCCTGGCCCCCAAGGTCCTGCAGGTCCACAGGGCGCCCAAGGCATCCAAGGGGTCGCGGGTTCGCAAGGTCAAACAGGGGCTCAGGGACCACAGGGGCCGCAGGGTGCACCCGGTGACAAGGGTGAGAAGGGCGACAAAGGTGATCCCGGTATGGCCCTCCGTGCCGTCCAAGTTGATCGTGCGGTGACCTGTAACGACGATGAGACTTTGGTGTCCGTCTTCTGCCCAAGTGGTGGTATGCCGGACTTGGCGAAGTGCCCATCGTTACCCACGGTGGGCCTGTGTCTTAGGAAACGGTAGCGACTACGTTGATAAGATCCTCAAAGGCACCAAGCCTTCCGATCTCCGCGGTCAACCTCAAGACCGCCAAGGCGATTGGCCTCACAGTTCCGCCGGCATTGCTCGCCCGCGCCGACGAGGTGATCGAATAAGGCTGCTGACTTCCGGGTTTGGCACGAAACGGACCTCA
Organism: uncultured Alphaproteobacteria bacterium; assembly: GCA_963801875.1. Classification (GTDB taxonomy): domain Bacteria; phylum Pseudomonadota; class Alphaproteobacteria; order Rhizobiales; family Xanthobacteraceae; genus Bradyrhizobium. The sequence goes on from CAWDGT010000004.1 coordinate 416,905, forward strand.
TGCGATGTCTGACTTGAGTCCGCTATGTGGACAGAAGCGGACATTGAACTACCGCTTGATTTACGATTGCGCGCCCCGGTCTCCCATCCATGGAATTAGCCCCAAGGGCCTTAGCGTCAATGGCAGCATGCCCGCGATTTGGTCGCTATCGGAGTCATAGCCGAGATGGCCGGTTGGCGTTAGGCTACGCCTTCGTCTCGAATATCGCTTCATTTATAGGGCGCCGCTAGAAATGACTAAGAACGAGGACATCGCGAAAGCACTCAAGACCCGCCTTTCCGAACTGACGGGTCGCGTTGCGGAGATCGACAGCGAATTGCGCAAACCCCTATCTGCTGATTCCGAGGAACAGGCAACGGACCTTGAAAATCAGGATGCGCTCGTGGGCATCAAAAAGTCTGAAATTCAGGAAATCCGTCAGATTCAAGGGGCGCTAAAGCGTATCGCCGAAGGTACTTACGGTGTCTGCGTCCAGTGCGGTGCAGATATTGACCCCAAACGCCTAAAGGCGCTGCCGATTGCGACTAGATGTATTTCGTGCGCTGCCTGAATTGAGTCTGACGTTGCGCGTATATAAAGCAGAAGCTGCATAGATCGCCAATGCCGTCGCTAAACTTTATTTGCAAACCGAAATCCGAGACCAACTTCACAAGGAAAATGCCATGCCCAGGACAACGGTCTCCGTCCTGCGCAGTAAGGACGGCGGCAGAAGCCCACCGCCGCCCGTTCGTATCAGTATTGATACGGATATTGCTGCGGGCAGATCAACTGGCCGTAGTTGTCGTAGTAGCAGCCGTTGTTGCCGTAGTAGCCATAGGCACCGTACGCGCCGACCGCAGCGGCTGCTCCCACTGCCGCAGCACCGTAGCGGTAATAGCCGCCGCCTTAGCCGGGATAACCCGCATTAATTGGGTCAACCTCGCTGACGCGCTCTTCGCTGCATGGCGTCACAGCCGGCTTTTCCCGCCTGGAAATAATTCGGCCGTTTTGCGGCAGATCAAGGCCGCCAGAGTCGGAAAGCCCAAGATGTTTTGCTGTATTTTTTTCTGACGTAAGGAGAGAACAGATGGCCCTTCCGAGATTGTGGACCGCGAGCCAAGAGCTGGACCCATTCCGGTTCATGCAGCGCGAAATGGCAAATGCATTTCGTGCCTTCGATCAGAAACCGTCTTCTCCCGGCATTGGAGCTGGCGTGCCTGCCATCAATGTGGCGGAGACAAATGATGCCTTCGAAGTGACAGCTGAACTTCCTGGTGTGGACGAGAAAGATATCAACGTCAGCCTGGACGACAACCAGCTGGTCATTTCCGGTGAGAAAAAGGCGGAGAGCACGAAAGAAGAAAAGGATTGGCATGTAGAGGAGCGGAGTTACGGCTCATTCTACCGATCGATGTCCTTGCCTTTCGAGCCGGAAGATGGAGCCGTCGAAGCACATTTCGACAAAGGCGTGCTGCATCTCAAGATCAAGAAGCCCACCAAGGCCGTGAAGGTCACCAAGACAATTAATATCAAGACGGGCGCTCCGCCGAGCCCGGGTCCTGTACCGAACAAGGTCGCTGCACCGAGCAAGGCCGCTTAGTCCAGTACAGTCGTCGCAAGAACCCGGAGACTAGAATTAAATAGGCCCGTTCAGGTCTTCGGGTTTTCTCTTCACGGTAATCTGAGACTCCTCACAGAGCCTTAGTGCTAGTCTGCGTCAAGGCAAGTTCTGCGTCTGTGCGGTCCAAGAGCATGCCAGGCAAACTAAAAAAGCTGTGCATCTTCACCGAGAGCGGCCCGCTGATTGCGCTAGCCGTCGCGGCGGGGATGGTGCTCGGCATGGTCGGACCCACCTCGGCGCAGTTCTTCAATTTCGGCGGATTTCAGCAGCGGCCGCAGCCACAACGCGGTGGCGGCGGGTTCGGTGGCGGCTGGTTTGGTAATGACACGTTTGCGCCGTTCCAGCAGCACGCGCCGCAGGGGCGGCAAACGTTACCGCCCGTGCGCGAGGATTTTTCAAAGGCGCCGCCGCCCGAGAAACGCAACACTGTACCCGAGCGCCACGTTCTTGTGCTCGGTGACGCCATGGCGGACTGGCTCGCCTATGGTCTTGAAGAGGCCTATGCCGAACAGCCTGACATGGGCGTGATCCGCAAACACAAGACGGTCTCCGGCCTGATCAAATATCAGCCGAAGGGCGGTCCGGCCGATTGGGCCGCCGCCGCCAAAGGCATTCTCGCCACCGAAAAAGCGGACGCCATTGTCGTCATCCTCGGGCTCGATGACCGTGTCGCGATCCGCGAGCCGGCGAGCGATAAATCCGACAATAGATCGCCGGACATGAAGAGCGACAAGAAGGACGCCAAGGCCAAACCTGATGGCAAGCCTTCAAGCGCAAAACCCGCTGCGAAGCCCGATGGCGCAACCAAGGCGACGGATTACGAATTGTCGCCGGACGATGCCGCCGACAACAGTGATGCGCCGCCGGTCATAGTACCGGAGAAAAGCGCGCGCTCGCCGAACGGCCTCTATGAGTTTCGCGAGGAACCCTGGGTCGAGCTCTACAAAAAAAAGATCGAAGAGATGATCGGCGTGCTTAAGTCCAAGGGTGTGCCGGTGCTATGGGTCGGTCTGCCGGTGGTATATGGCCCCAAGGCGACTGCCGACACGCTGTTCCTGGATTCGCTCTATCGCGATGTGGCCGGCAAGGCCGGCATCACTTATGTCGATGTCTGGGACGGATTTGTCGACGAGGCCGGCCGCTTCGTGCAGAAGGGCCCGGACTTCGAAGGTCAGATCCGACAGCTGCGCTCTTCCGACGGCGTGTATTTCACCAAGGCCGGCGCGCGCAAGCTCGCGCACTATGTCGAGCGCGAAATCACGCGCCTGCTCGCCGCGCGTTCGGCGCCGATCACACTGCCAACCGAGCCTGCGACGCCCGATGCCAATGCCGTGCCCGGTCAGCCTGCGCCGCGGCCTCTCGCAGGACCAATCCTGCCGCTGGTGGCCTCCTCGGTCGGCACCGATCAATTGCTCGGGGGGCCGGGAACGCGACCGGCCGCGGTCGATGCGCTCGCCGCACGTACGCTGCTCAAGGGTGAAGCGCTGACGCCGCCTCCCGGCCGCGCCGACGATTTTGCGTGGCCGCGCCGCGAAGTCGGACGCGAAGAGGCCAAGAGGAGTGAGACGCCAGTGGCATCGACATCGCTCGATGCCAACGCCCAGGCGCCGGCGACATCGCTAAGGTCGAAAAAGCATCGCCGCTAGAGTTTGGAGTAAGGAGATTTTTGACGGTTCCATGTCAGAGCAGTGAAATGCGCCAGCGCATAAAAAATTTCAAAGCGCATCAGGAGAAAATGGCGCGAGAACGCGAGCACCACTATTACAGGTCAAGTTAAGATTCTAGCGCCCGTTGATCCGCGGCTTCCGGACCATCGTCGCCCTCAGGACATTTATGAACGCACCTTGCATAGAATTGAACTATAGGTTTTTCAACTGCGGTCCTTCGAATTTCGATATACCAATCTTCAACCCGCCAGCATTTGCGCGATTGATCGCGGAATTGGTCGGCCAAAAGGTCACGTTGATTGTGACAGCCAGCACGCTTCAGACTGAGGCAGCCAAAGCAGCGACGCAATCCATTCCCATCGTTTTTTCAATCGGTTCCGACCCGGTCGAGAACGGCTTCGTCGCAAGCCTGAACAAGCCCGGCGGCAACATGACCGGCGTGTACAATCTCAATACGGCGCTGGCAGGTAAGCGGCTTGAGCTGCTTCGCGAGTTGGTGCCATCCGCGACCAAGTTTGCCTTTCTCACCAATCCATCAGAGTTAACGATCAGCGACCTTGAAACAAGGGGGCTTCAGGCTGGTGCGCACTCGCTTGGCGTTAATCTGCTGATCGTGAACGCGCGCAATCAGGGCGAGGAGTTGGAGGCGGCGTTCGAGACTAGCATCCGCGAGGGCGCAGGCGGCATGGTCGTTGGATCAAACGCGCTATTCGGCGGCATTGTCTCTCCCACACAATTGGTGGCACTCGCGGCGCGCTACCGCCTGCCTGTCATCTACGTTGAGGTCAGCCCCGTCATCGCCGGAGGGCTTATCAGTTACGGCACGGATCAGCATGACGCCTTGCGACTGGTGGGCATCTATGCCGGACGCATCCTCAAAGGCGCCGGGGCGGACTAGTACCCGGAATCATTGGTCCGCGAAACGGGCTTTGAGACGCTTTTGATGGACTTCGGACTTGCTCCAGACGAACGGCTTGGCGTCGGCGTTGTAAGCATCGACGAAGGCGTCGATGTGCTCTCTGAGCTGTTTGACCGAGGTGAAGGATTCGTCGCACAGAGACTGTTCTTGCAGAATCGAGAACCAGATCTCCACCTGATTCAGCCATGAGGCCCGGGTCGGCGTGAAGTGGAACGTCACGTTCGGATGCTGCTTGAGCCAACGGTCGTTCCCAGGTTTGTGGGTATTGAGGTTGTCGAGCACGACGTGGATGGCGGTGTCGGGCCAAGCGGCGACAATGTCGTTCATGAAGTCGAGGAACTCGATGCGCCGCCGCCGCTTCTTGTGAGCTGCCGTCACCTTGCCGGTGGCCACCTCGAAGGCGGCGAACAGCGTCGAGGTGCCGTTGCGCTTGTAATCGTGGCTATGACCGCCCAGCGCTCGGCCGTTCGGCATTTTCAGATAACCCTGTGCCCGCTCCAGCGCCTGGATCGAGGGCTTTTCATCGACGCAGATGACGATCGCGTTCTCCGGCGGGGCCATGTAGAGCCCAACCACGTCGGCCGCCTTGGCGGCGAACTCCGGATCGCTGCTCTCGCACCAGGATTTGCGCCCGGCGAGGTCGATCTTCTGGGCGCGCAGGAAGCGCCAGACATACTGCACATCGACATCGCCGAGCGCTGCGGCCAAGAGCGGCCCCGACCAGCGGGCATAGCCCTTGGGCTTCGGCTGATCCAACAACGCCAGAATGCGTTTGTCCGTTTCCGCCGTGTATTTTGGCTCGGCGCCTCGGTCGCCTGTTTCGTCGAGACCGCCAAACCGCTTTTCGGCATAGCGCACGCGCCACTTCGATGCCGTGCCAGTCGTGCAGCCAACGGCCCGCCCGATCGCCCAGCTCGCCATGCCCTCTGCCGCCAACAGCACGATGCGGGCGCGTTGCCGCAGCCGGTGCTCCGTCTTCGTCGAACGCGCCAAGCCCTCAAGCTCGGTGCGTTCCGCCGTCGTCAAAATAATAGCAGTCGCTTCAGGGATGCCAATCATGCACCCTTGAAATCACGACTCATTCTTCACCGATAGTGGGTACTAGTCGCGGCCTGGCCAAGACGCGCTGCGACGACTTTGTTGAACTCGCCAACGTTGATCACCATATCCTGACTGCCACTCGCGGAGGACGAGCGATGCCAATGTTTAGAGCGATTGCAAATGCCTTTCTTGCCGCTGCACTCCTCGGCCCCGCGCCGGTATTAGCAGCAGAGGGCGCACGCCCCGACAAGGTTTCGTTCTATTTTGCGGCCCATCAGGACGACTGGCAGCTGTTCATGAACCCGTCCGCCTTCCAGGACGTGATCGGCGGCGCCGCCAAGACCGTTTTCATCCATGTCACCGCCGGCGACGCCGGGCTCGGAACCGGGACGGGTGACCGCAAGCGACCGCTCTATCTGGCACGGGACAACGGCGCCGAGCAGGCGGTACGTTTCATGGCGGACACCGAAGCGGTGCCGGACAGCGGCACGGTGTCGGCCATGCCGTTCAACGGGCACCCGATCTACCGCGTCAGCTACCGGAATACCGTCAGCTATTTCCTGCGCGTGCCGGACGGCAGCCCGCTCGGCACGGGCTACGCTCATACCGGCTTTCAGTCGCTCAAGCGCCTCGCCGACGGCGACAACGACACGCTGGCGGCGGTCGACGGCAGCACCGTCTATCACGGCTGGAACGATCTGGTCGAAACGCTGCGTGCGATCATCGACTACGAGCGTGGACAGGCCCGATTGGTGCAGCTCAACGTCGCCGAGCTCGATCCGCACATCAACCCTGGGGACCATTCCGATCATCTGGTGACCGCGAAAGCGGCGATCGCGGCGGCAGGCGATTTGTCCTGCATCCGCCTCGTGTCCTATGTCGACTATGCCAGCTCGAAGCTGCCGGAGAACCTCGACCTGCAGCAGCGTGACATGGAAAGCTCGGTCTTTGCGGTGACGCTCGCTGGCGTGCAGGCGCTGGGCCAGCCCACCTCATGGCAGCACTATGACAATTCCTACGTCGGTCGGAACTACTTTCGCGTCCAGGAGGAGCCCGCGAGCTGCACATTGGCGGCGACCGAGATCGCGGCGCGCCGCAGAACGCAATAGCCGCGGTCCGGGCGGACCTTTTGCCCGCTCTTCGGGGCGCTTCGCTGGAGCGCGGTCGATTGACGCAGGTCAACAACCGCTTTCGCATTTTCCATCAGATAATCTGCTCGATCCGGCCGATCGGATCGCGGGAATATTTGATGCGTCACCTCGAAGCGCGGGCGCAGCGCGTCGTCTCGGTTGATGCCCTGCGCGGCTTCAACATCTTCTGGATACTTGGCGCGGACGCCGTCGTCTGGTCGCTCGACGGGATTTTGCGCCACAAGGGGCCGGTGCTGAGTGCTGCGGGCAGCTTTCTCAACACGCAAATGACCCACGTCGCGTGGGAAGGTTTCCGGTTCTACGATTTCATTTTCCCGCTGTTCATCTTCATCACCGGCGTGGCGATCGTGCTGTCGCTGCCGCGGCTGGTCGAACGTGAGGGAAAGACGCGGGCCTATCTCCGGGTGTTCCGCCGCGCGCTGATCCTGTATGGCCTGGGACTGATCTTTTACGGCGGCATCAGCCATCACTGGAGCGACATCCGCCTTCTCGGCGTGCTGCAGCGGATCGCGCTCTGCTATCTGTTCGCGTCGCTTCTGTTCCTGAATCTCCGCGTGCGCGGGCTCGTTGTGGCGCTGGTGATGCTGCTGGTGGGCTATTGGGCGCTGATGACGTTCGTGCCGGTGCCGGGGATCGGCGCAGGCTCGTTCGCGCCGGACGCCAATCTAGCCAACTGGATCGATGAGCATTACCTGCCCGGGTGGAAGTGGGATATCACCCGTGATCCGGAAGGGCTCCTGAGCACGCTGCCGGCCATCGGCACCTGCCTGCTTGGCGTGCTTGCCGGTCTGCTTCTGACGGACCCGCGGTTGCAGGGAAGGCAGAAATCGCTGTTGCTGATCGCCGCCGGCCTCCCGCTCGTCGTCGCCGGATATCTCTGGGGACTGCAATTCCCGATCGTCAAGGTGCTCTGGACCTCGTCCTTCGTGCTGGTCGCCGGCGGATACAGCCTGATGCTGCTGGGCGTCTGGCATCAGATCATTGATGTCTGGGGCTTCCGCCGCTGGGCGACGGCATTCATCTGGCTCGGCGCGAATGCCATCACGCTTTACTTCATCAATAACGTGACCACCGATCAATTCGCGATGCGTTTCGCCGGCAGTACCGTGTCGACCTTCGAGCTATTTGCGACGCGTTTCGTCGGGGGGGATTTTGCCGCCATGCTCGATCGCGTGATAACGCCGAACATGGGAATTTTCGTCGTGCGTGTGCTGGGCTTGGTATTCGCGATACTGCTCGCCAGCTTCCTTTATCGTCGCAAGATTTTCCTGCGCGTCTGATACTGGGTCGGCTTGCAACTTCCATTCCACAGAATAGAACGTATGTGCCTTAGTCGCGCTCGATCTCGCGAAAACGGCCGACCTGCCCTAGCAGTAGTCAGGTCGAACATCGCGATGATCGGGATAACCGGGAAATAGAGCCGCGGCGAACTGAGCCGACTTTCCCCTTGGCCCAGGACACGTCTGCTTGGCCGCGTTGGCAGCCGTTGCGCGAAGGCGAGAGCGAACGCGATGGCAGGCCTGGAGATCGAGCTGGTCCTGTGTCTTTTCGCGCACGGTACGCAGGTTAGGCCGCAGGTGCTTCAGCAATTGCCTCGGCATCGTTGTAATCGTTCTTTTGCCCCTTCACGAACGGCTTTACGTAGATCGCCGGGATGATCCTCGGCTCATGACCCAGTTGACGCAGGGCTCGGCTGACAAAGTGCGCGCTGAGGCATGCCTCTATTCCGACCACACAAGGTGGCTTTCCCTGCTGTAATCGGTCAGGTTCAAGGCCGGATTCAGCGTGATGCTAGGGCTTGGGCGAGGGCAATGAGGCGACGCGAGTTCATATCGCTCCTCGGCGCGGCGGCCGTGTGGCCGCTCGCGGCGCGCGCGCAGCAGGCGCGCGACGGATCGGTGTCCTGATGGGCTTTAGCGAGAGCGACCATGGGGCGCAGTCCTGGGTCGCGGCGTTCCGGGAAGAAGATTGCCCGGGGAGATGCGCGTTTGGTCGATCTCCCTGAGCGGTAGGGTGCCGACGGCTGGCCGCTAAAGGAGGAAGCTCATGACTCTCGTCACCACTGAAGATCGCGGCGCCGTTCGCGTGATTACCTATGCCAACCCCCCGTTCGGCCCGGTCAGTCTGCTGTTGATGCTCGACACCTTGGGGCTTCGTCTACTCGTCGTGGAAGATCCTTACCTGACCGCGCGCACCCTCAAGCGTCGCACGCCACGAGTGCGGACACATATCCGCTGTCCGCGCGAATTGCCGGGCCCGGTCGCAAGCGAGCCTGATCAGTGACCGATGGCGCCGCACGGCTTAGCACCCGTGCGTACGTTGGCCCTCCGCACATCCGTTAGATCGCGGGCAGCGGCGATTTGAAAATGTCTGCGTATCTCCGCGGAAAAAGCCTTCGCAGCCGGCAGCGCCGCCATTGCTCAGGGTCGTTGCCGCCAAACGGTCAGCCATGGGCAGAAAATACGACTGAACGACCGCGCGAGCAGTCCGGCCAAGTCGACGACTTTTTAATTGCAAGCAAGAAGTCGAAAGGCGAGCTTCCCGAAGCTGTCGCCGACATCTTCTTCCACTACGCGAGTCCGAAAACGGACCCGCTCGGACATCATCCCCAAATAGTAACGCAACTCCTCGTCGCTCTGTTTGATATGGTTTCGAATTTCGCGGCGTTCAAACGGTGTGACCAACGGATCGGCAATCCGCCGCCAGGCTACCCTTTGCCACTCCTTCAGCTCACCTATTTTGCGACTTAATATATCAGGCTCAGACATGCTATCAGCCCCCAGTTCAAGTACCGGCGGCTCCGACCGTAATGCCGATTCCTAAAAAATCCTTAACGCGCTGATCTGACGTGTCGCTCAGTGGTTTAAGAATCCCGCCCCGTCTCGGGGTCTGGGGTGAGTGACCGAGACGAGGCGGAAGTCAGGAGCCTAATTCTCGACGCCGCCGCATCGATGAAAACAAACTGCGATTGCGATTCGGGCTACTTAAGGGCGAGATCCGCTGACGCAACCGGCAGCGTCCAGCGCTGAGAGCGAGACCATAGGCTAAGCTGGCTTAAAATCCGAGCAGCGCCAGGCCGATCCAGCTGATCACGAAAAGTGATACTGCCGACGTAGCGACTGCTACCAGCGAGACTGAAGCTTTGATAATCTGGGCACTCATAGTTGGACGCCGGTCACAAAGAACCGCCCGCGGCATTTCGCCGGCGGTTTAAGTTTGGGGGGACCGGGTCATGCTCGTCCCGGTATGGATGTAGGTCCTGGTGCTGGCCGAAAGGTTCAATGGTCAGCTTAAAAACAAAGCCGCCAATTGGAACATGATTGCTAGCGATTGCCAGGCGAAAGCCGCCGTTAACTTGAATTCAGAGGCTTGGCGCTCGTGACTTCAGGGACCGGCCGTTTTTGGTCGACCGTGCATAGCACTCCTCGCTCGGCTTCGTCGGCGATCTTCTGCAGGAGCGCGACCTTAGCCTTGTCGGATTCAGCGAGAGCTAGTCGCCGATATCTCACCGCCCGATCGTGGTTTTTGTCGCTCATGCTCGAGTGTTTACTCTCCGGGGCCGAGCCGCAATCAAAGGCCGTTGTTAAGCTAAATGTCGGCGCTGCAGGTTAATTGTGGAACCGGAAATAGCGCATTGATGGCCGTTCATCGGTCGCGCACCAGCTTGCGGCGGCCCCAATGCGGATCCTTGCGCGACGGGTTGAACACGCGCTCGACGTGGCGGTTTAGCGCGCGCAATACGCCGATGCGCGCAAACATGGTCGGGCCTCCGAGCGTCGGTACCAGGATCAGGCTTTCCATTGCGGTGTTCGCTACCTGTCCTCCTACCATGTCGGCTACTCGACTAAGAGGACAGGTCATGAACGAGTTTATATTGAGCGGGCTGGTTAAACGCCGCGCCTAGTGGACCTGCCAGGTCTCCGGCCGATCATTGACGCGTTGCGGGTTAGGGTGGGCATGGTCATTCCTTTGCAGCGCCATCGGCGGGTTTGCGCTCCAAAATCCCGGTTTGCTCCACCACACGCGTAAAGTCCGCAATCGTCTTTTCGTTGATGATCGCGCCCGAGAGGGCTGCCGGATCGTCGCCCAAAGTCTATCGCAATCGCAGCAACAGGTGAACGCGCCAAAGCTGCAACAAGTCTGGGTTTGACAACTCAGCGCTTCCGCGGCTGGTGGTGGCGGCGTAATTGGCCTCCGCCTGAACGGCGTGGACGGGGTATTTGTGTGTGAAATAGACGGTGCCGATCAAGATTATGATCCCGAACGCGACGGCTAACACCTCCGGAACGACAACCCTAAAGTGATCGCTCTTTGGGTCATCGCGATACTCGCGCCTTGAACTACCCTGCGCAGAAAATGCCACCTTCTGCTGAGTTGGGGAATTAGAAAGCTATGCTATGCACAGCACCCATCATTTTCGCTTAATGGCCGCCTAATAGTTTGTGCGAGAATTTCAGCAAAACCGCGCGTCATTGTGCGAAAGCCGCTCGAGCGGGCTTGGCCCTCAGAGAAAATCTCGCAGCCGAGCGAGTTCAATAATGTGCTCTCCAGACAATACGGAACTTACTAACGGGGGCTGTGGGGAAGTATGAATTTCGTACAAGTGGCGCGCGGAGACCGGCTTGGCGATGAACTGCCGTATGCACTCATCGAGCGTGTCGTCGACGAGCATATAGGGGCTGGTGCCCTCGGTGCGACGGGCATTGTGGAGTGAAGGCCATTTGCGAAGAACAGCTGGCGCATCGAAATTAACGTGAACTTCGGTACCATCCATCGTCCTGCTCCCTTGTGGTACCCCTCAAATACTTCGGCGTGATGAAATCACGGGCGCGGGATCGGGCGCCTCTTCGGCAAGGGGATATGCCCAGTGATCGGTAGCACATTAGTACCGGCTGACGCCTGTGCATCCGGTAATCGCCTTAGGATCGCCGCGGCTGCTTGCTGGAAGGCTGCCGTTGCTTGCTCTTCCGCGCTTGGACGCTGATCAATATTCGCCGGTGTCCCCGTTCTCGGACCTGTCATATCGGGCGCGGTCGGCGGCAATTGCTGATCGGCTTCGACTGGCGGGGGGGGTGACAAAAAATGTGAAACACGCTGCCACGGCAGCGGCGACTAGAACGGCCGGAACAGCGAGAGGCAAATTGATCATTTCGTCGCTCGCGGGCCGCTTCCTGCCCGAATTGAAGTCCGGTCTGATATCAGCGCCCCTTGTGCCGCAAGCCTGACAGGTAAACCGCAACTCAAGGTCGGATAGCCTAACTTGGTCGGCGGGCCCATCTGTCGACGCTGATCGCCGTCGAATGGCTGCACTTGTAGTCAGAGCAATAGATCAGTGATTCCCTCAGACCGCGGGGAGTGTTCCGCAACCGGAAGGCGAAAGCAATAGCGGACGCCCGAAAGCCGTTTGGATTAGGCTTCAATCTCGTAAAGCCGTTTCAACCGCTCTGTGATGACGGCACAAAACGCCTGTAGATCGTCCTTGTTGGGGACTGGACCCGCGTCGACGCCAAAGGTCAGAAGAGAATTCCATGGGCTGAGACCGTAGACGGTCACCTTGACACCGCGCTTCGGACAGCCCTCGATCTGGCTCAAGTCTTGGTGGATCATCGCCGCCAATTCTTCAGCAGTTTTCTTTTCTTTTGTTGGAGTCGCGGGCACCAGGCCGGGGTTTGCTCGCCCGTGCGAAGCAATCGGAACGTCTTCTGGACCGCCCTTCGTTCCCATCGTTAGCCTTCAGGTTTTGGCTTCAGCCCCACCTCTGCGAGTAGTGACAATCAATGACGATAAAGACCAGCAAGGCAAACCGCCAGCGCCCTTGCCGCTCACGCAAGACGGCGGAGGCGGTAGATCTCGCCCAAATTCGCACCGCGGTCTCCCGCCGGCTCCCCAAAGTCGGCGGGTTTTCTATGTCGGCTCGACTCCGAAGAGAAAGATATTCAAAGTGTTGCAGCAGCGCCCGTTTTCAAAAGGCCCCATTGTTGCCATAGTTGATTCTAGCCGATGCGGCACTTGACCAGCGCACCGGCTAGGCTCGGCACCCCTTCGGCGGGGGCTGTGTGCCGAGCCGCCGAAATCCTGCGTCTACGTTCACGTTTCGTAGGCGGTCTGTTGCCGCTGGCCTGTGAATAGGCTGTGCATAACTTCTGGTTGAGAACGACGCGGGGCTTCGGTCCCGCGTCACCGGCGTTATTTGAGGAAGTGATAGATCCCGTTCAGTCCGAGAAGGCCGACGAAGATCAGGTAGACAGCCACTGCGAAGCTCATGATGCGGGGTGCAACCAGCAGGAACACTCCCGCGGCCATGGTAGCTATCGGCAATAGGGGCTGGGTAGCATCGAGGTGCATCTGGAACTTATACCAGATTCGGATGCCTCACCCGCCGGCCGCCCTAGCAAGCCTTGCGCTGAGCGTCGATCGGGCCGCCAACCAAACCGCACCAGCGACTCTCTCAGGCCCTTAGTGGGGTGTTTCCGTCAAAGGGCTATCGGGCTGTTGCGCGCTTCTGCCTTGGTGGCTCTGTTGGCTGAACTGCAGGAGCCTGCTGAGCGCTTGCGAAAGATTGTTGCAGGGCTTCAAGTTTACCGGTCAGCGTCGTGACATCGTCGGACATCCGCTTAATCTCGGCCCGATCGGATGAGACCGTTTGCTGAAGCGCCCTCAGTTGACTGACGGCTTGCTGCAGGGACGCCTGCAGGTCATGGATCGCCTGAGCAGCCGGATCTGGTGGTGGTGATGCGGTCGCTTTGTGCTGCTTCACAGGAATGGTTTCGTAAACGCCCAAAGGTACGATTAAGGCGACGGCTAGCAACGTCAGGACGAAGATACGCCCCCTCGGAGCGTGACGATCAGGCCCTGGTGGACGCTCGGATCTCGATTGATCGCCCATGAAACAAAAATCCTGGTTTGCAAGGTTCTGACATTTACCGGCCCGGGTCAGCTTAACGATTCCTGGGCCGCACCAGCGTGGCGCGCCCTTCGCTGGCGCCGATCTAACCGCACATGACAACCCGCAGCAACCGGACTCACCAGCGGTCTTCCTAGAGTCGGGAAGGGGCACTTCAGGCCGTCCTACCTCCCTGCCTTAGGTGGCGTCCAGACGCACACCACTCGCGCCACAACCGGCACTGGGTTCGCTATGCCAAACCGGACCTCCTCGCATGTCCGCTCAATCGTCGCTACTTGGGGGAAAGCAGACATGGGGTGGACTACCCATTTCAGTCGCGAATGACGCGCCTTTAGCCCTGGCTCGCAGTCGGAGGTGAAATCAAGACTCTTTTCAGGGGAATCCTCAACTCTTGCGCCTTGTTCCGGATTGCCTTCGGCGTGCGATCGAGCTTCTTCCCGATGGCCTCAGGGCTCGTCCCACCAAGTATCAATGCTCGGAGTTCTTCTTCTTCCTCGCGCGTCCAGAGTTTTGGTGCATGACGCATTTTCAGTTCGCCTTCAGCCGCTCTCTTGCCGCTTGCGCCGTTTCTAGTGCCTGCGCCAATCGCTCGGGCCCAACCTCCGCTTTTCTCTTTTCCCATGCTTGGCGGAACGCGGTCTTCGCCGCTTCAAGAGTGCCGGCATTGCCATTGGGAACGCCGGGAATGAGGACGGTGCAATTCCACATCGAGACTTCCCCTTGCCGCTCGGACGCCAGCCTGATCCGGCCGATCGGCTGCCCATCCTCGATCACGGCGTAGTCTTTAATTCCGATGGTACGCAGGGCGAGGGCGGTCATTTTCGCTTACCCAAAATCAAACCAGTACCCGTGCAAGGGCGCCCCGTCCGAGCGCTGGAGGCCTCAACCCAAGACGGGGCGCCGGCCGTGACGCAGCTTCGGCTGCCATCTTCCCGCCATCGTTTAAAAACCGGGTGTTGCGTTTATGGCACGGTATTTCAGGTTTTAGGCGGCTACAATGCCTTCAACAGTCGCTTCATGATCGGAGTCAGAAGCGACGCAGCCGGAGGTAATACGATGAAGAAGTTCTTGCTGGGTGCGGTTGGTTTGGTTGCATTGGGCATGGCGGCTCCCGCGCTCGCCGCGGACATGCACATGCCGGTTAAGGCCGCACCGATGCCTTACGTCGCCCCGATCTATGACTGGTCGGGCTTCTATATCGGCGCCAACGGCGGATGGGGCGAGAGCCACAGCTGTGTGGATCTCTTTGATGCGACTGGTTTTGACTTCGTTGGGGGCTGCGGCAGTCGATCCGGAGGCCTCATCGGCGGCCAGCTCGGTTATCGCTGGCAAGCCAGCCAGTGGGTGTTTGGCTTGGAAGCTCAGGGCGACTGGGCGGATCTCGGCAACACGCGCGTCAGCATCTTCGATCCAACGTTCTCTACTCGCACCAAAACCGATGGCATCGGCCTTTTCACCGGCCAGATCGGCTATGCATGGAACGCCTCGCTGTTTTACTTCAAGGGCGGCGCGGCGGTGACAGACAACCGCTTTAGCATCCTCAGTACCCTCGGTGGCGTTGAACTGGCCGCGGTGAGCGCGACCCGCTGGGGTGGCGCCGTGGGTGTTGGATGGGAGTATGGCTTCGCGCCGAATTGGTCCGCCGGTATTGAATATGATCACCTGTTCATGGGCACTTCCAACAACTCTTTCTCATGCGCAGGGACCTGTGCTCGATTCCTCAACGATCGGATCACCCAGGATGTGGATATGCTCACTCTGCGCATCAACTACCGCTTCGGTGGTTACGGCGCACCGGTGGCCGCCCACTACTGAGTTTCATTCAATCTCCAGCAAACTCAAAGCCCCGGCATCGTCCGGGGCTTTTTTGTGCCGTTGGGCTAGGGCCAATGTCCGGGCGGGGTCAGAACGGGAAGTCCGTTCGGCAATGTCCGAGTCGCCCTCATTCCCCCTTGCCTTCAGCCCCAAATCTCTATGAGCCGGTGGCCGGCTTCACCGTCAACTGTACGTCGAGTGCTACCAGCACCTTCAAAACCGCATCGAATGAAGGACTCAATTCTCCCTTAAACGATCTGTAGAGACCCTCGCGCCTCATTCCGACCTTCTGCGAAACCCTTGTCACGCCCTGAGCGCGCACCATTGCTCCAATTGCCCTCTTAATGAGGACTGGGTCACCGGTCGACAGGGCGTCATTCAGATATTTGGCGATCGCTCTTGGATTGTCCCGGTATTTTGCAACAAAAGCCCCGCCTGTGGGCGTTAGCATCACTCTCACTTGCCTTTCGATTTCAGCCCGAGCTCGACCAGGCGGCGGATGGCCTCTGAGCGGTTCGGTAGGTCTTTCTGGTTGCGCCGCCATTCATCGATGGCAGCCACTTCGGGCGCAGCCATCATGACGGGAATACGGAGGTCTCTCGGTTCGTCGGCCATGAGGTCAGTTTCTAGGAGCATTCGACATCTCGCACAAGTTGGTTGACATGTGCTGGTATTGAAGCGCCGGCGCCGAACGGCCAGAGCGAAACCGCCAGCGGCTTGCCGCTCACGCAAGACGGCGAAAGGCGGTAACAGGAAAAGGGCGCGGTTCAGGTCCGCGCCTTCCATCTCAGGCCCTACCTTCGCGTGGCGGCAGTCGGTCAGAGAGGCGCGATGATCGTTTCGGTGGCCTTGCAGGACGCGCAATAGTAGGTGCGCAGATCAAAGCCGGGTTTCTCCGGTTCGATGCGAGTCAGCATCAACGGCCTGCCGCATTTAGAGCAGGGAGGCCGGATGTTATCAACGAACTTGTATTTTGGGACGTCTGCCATGGCGCTGAATTCATCAGCGCTTATGCCGGTGGAAAAGCGAGTCAATTCCGCACCCCACCGCGGGCCGCCCAGCGCTGGCGAACCGTGCGTTGGCCCGGATCGGCCGACACACAGACACCCCGCAGAAACCGGACTCACCAGCGGGCTTCCTAGAGTCGTGTGGAGGCAATCTGGGGGGCTGGTAGGGCTTCGGTCTCGCGCTCACATCGCCGATACAGATCTCAAGCCAGCCGCTTCAACCCCGGCGGGGATTTTTCTTTTGCTCTTGTCAGGCCCGGCGATCTGCTGGCTCCCCCTCTCCGGCGGCTGCTTTCGAGGTGCGACCGATTGCGTCGGCCGGGAAAATCGAGCGGCCCACCGCCGTTCGCACCGTCTTTGAGCGTCCAGCGGGATGATACTCATAACAACTCCGGTGATTTGATGCCTCAATCGCCGAACAGCTTCCCGTAGTCGTGCGAATGGCGATGGGCCCAACTGTGTTCCGAATAAGGAAAGAGCTAATTTTCCGCGGGTGTTGGAATCTGATCACACCATCGCGGTCGTGCAGGGGGCGTCACGGGCTCAGGTCCGCGCCTTCTCAATTCAAACTGGCGCGGCGAAAAACCCGATGGCGAGGGCGAACAGCATGAATCCGCCAAATGCATAGATGGCGATGTTTAGAGGACTGATCATTGGAAAATAACCTAGCTGATGACAATAGGTTCCAATTGCGAATTCCACATGATCGAACTCCGTTGTTTGATCGCGTTGATGATCAGCGGATCAGATCTTGGTTTCAGGACGTCTTCGCCCAGCCGCAAAAATGGCTTCGTCCGGCCACCAAATGGTTTCGTGGCCACGCATGAAGCAGAGGCAGACCCGAGTGCCCGGCTAGCGTTGCAAACCAGCGCCAACAAGCCCGCAGAGTCGCCCAGCAGCGCGGCGAATTCTTCCGGCACTGGACAGCGCAGGCGAACCGGACTCACCAGTGGCCTTCCCAGACTCGGCAAAGGGCTATCGGTCGGCCGTTAAGGCCAGGGTCGAGACATTTCCGTGAGGTTGATCGTCAAACGCCGCGGCGCAAGCGATCGACGGCGACAAGGAGTGAGGGCCGTTCAAGTACCTCCACCAGCCTATCGAGAAGTCCTTCGTTGTCGTGATGTCTTGGCTCGAGATATTCTTCAAGAATTTGCTGGGCTTCACTGATGGCCTGAACGGCCAGTTCTTGATCGCTCATTGCTTGGAGCTCCACGCAATTGAACCGCCTATTCAATTCGGACCTCCGAACCTTGTTCCGCTACCGGAACAAGGCCCTGCAATTTTCCGACAGATCAGGACCGGGAGGACCGCTTTTGACCCCCACACCGGACATTGGTAACCACCAAACATATCTATTCGACCGCCCCTTATTTCTTCCCGAAGACGCATTTGAACCGATAGAATGAGTTGGTGACGCTCGCCCCTGAGGTGATCTCGATACGCTTGCACGCAGTGGGAGGACGGTCGACATGAACCGCTTGGACGGAAAGGTCGCATTGATCTCAGGTGGCGCGCGCGGCATCGGCGCTGAAACGGCGCGCAAGATGGCGGCGGCGGGGGCGACGGTCGTCATCGGCGACGTGCTCGCCGATGGCCTACGCCAGACAGCCAGCGAAATCTCGAACGCGGGGGGCAAGGTTCACGTTCTCGCTCTTGACGTGACATCGGAGCCCGCATGGTCGGCTGCTGTCGCTGAAGCAACTAAACAATTCGGTAGGCTCGACATTCTCGTGAACAACGCCGGCATGTTCTTAGGTAAGGACCTGATGGACGCTACCATGGAGGAGTGGAACCGCCTCGTTGCCGTCAACTTGATGGGCGTCTGGCTCGGCACGAAGGTGTGTGCTCCTGCGCTCGCCGAGACCGGCAGGTCGAGCCGGCACGGCTCGGCCATCGTGAACGTTTCGTCGGTCGCCGGCATCGTCGGCGATAAAGCCGACCCACTTTACTCGATGACCAAGGGTGGCGTGACGCTGTTCACCAAGTCGGCGGCCCTCTCCTTTGCCGGCAAGGAGTGGAAAATCCGGGTCAACTCGATCCATCCCGGCGCAATCGAGACCGATATGGGTGCGCAGACCTTTGCGGCACGGGCCAAGCAGGCCGCCAGCGATGTTGAGCGTATTCGCAATGCTGTCACGAAGGCGCACCCGATTGGCAGGCTTGGCGTAGCCGAGGACATCGCGCTCGCCATTGTGTTTCTGGCGTCCGACGATGCGGGCTTCATGACTGGATCGGCAATGGTCGTCGACGGAGGGCTGACCGCGCAGTAAGCAGCACGGATGACCGCTCATGGCACGGAACGGACCAAACGGGCCGGTCTGACAAGGTCCGCTGTTAGGGGTAGACCGGAAGTGGCTGGCAGAGGATAAAAACGGCGCTTTTGGTAGAGTCGAGATGTGGCGCGGTGGCTTTAGGCCCCAGGATCATCAACGCGCCCGTCAGTGCGCCCGCATGCAGGACGGGTGGACGACTAGTTTTTCCTCGGCGAAAAACTGGAGTGCCCCGTATCCTTCCATGTCAACGGCGTACCTGAAGTTGCCGTCAACCGTTGGAAACACGGCGATGACCGGGCCCCCCTCGTGGTTGTCGGCTGCATTATCGACCATCTCGCCAACTGCAAACTTCGACATCGAGAACTCCTATTGAGGATTATCGAAACCAGAAGCATGGTACGCCTCGACTAAAATCGGGCGTCCTGCCTGAACAGAACGACCGTCATCTTGCACAGTCAAAAAGGATTTTCTCACAACGCTAATTTCGACCGCTGGCTGATGATTTCATGCAACACCCTTTTCAAGAGGGCTGCAGTCTGGGTCTGTTTATGGGATGTCCGGGGGCATGTTCAATTATTCTAACAGAATCAATATCACGTAGCCTAAAAGGCGCGGCTGCGGCGGCCTATTAGAAGGCTCTGTTGCCTCATAAATCGGCCGAGTTGCCTAGCGAACGCAGAGCTCCGCCATTTCTGTTGTTGGCACGAACCGGACCAACCGGGCCGGTCTGAAGATGTCCGTTGATCGGGGTAGACCGGAAGTCGCGTTTCGGGGCGCCGTTTTTGACCCGGACACAGGGTCTGATCGGCCGTGCATGAGTTTGCTTCTAGCGCTTTGCCGATGTCATTCATGTCGGCTAACGTATTCTCTAGGTGCAACGCATAATCGTGGCGGGGGGACATGGAACGCACGCAAGTCGCAATCGTCGGCGGCGGACCGGCCGGCATGCTGCTGTCACACATGCTGCATCTCGATGACATCGACAGCGTCGTGCTCGAGCGGCAGCCGCGGGATCATGTCCTCAAGCGCATCCGCGCCGGGGTGCTCGAATACGGTACCGTGAAGCTGCTGCGCGATGTAGGGCTCGGCGAACGGATGGAGCGCGAGGGCCATGCCCATGACGGCAGCTGGATCGCGTGGGAGAACCGCCGGCCTTTTCTGATCGACACCAAGCGACATACCGGCAAGCAGATGTGGGCGTTCGGCCAGACGGCGATCACCGAGGAGCTGTATCGCGTGCGGGCGCGCGACGCCGGTCGCGTGATCGATGATGTCCGGCAGGTCACGCTTCACGCTCTCGACTGCGAGAGGCCCTGGATCGGCTTCGAGAAAGACGGCACAGCGCACAACCTGGAATGCGACTATGTCGCCGGCTGCGACGGCCAGCACGGCGTGTCGCGCAACAGCATTCCGAAAGACCAGCTGCGGACCTTCGAGCGCGCGTATCCGTTCGGATGGCTCGGCATCATGTCCGAAACGCCACCGCTCGACGAGATCATGTATGCCCAGCACAGCCGCGGCTTCGCGCTGGCCTCACAGCGCAACCCCATACTCAGCCGCTATTACATCCAGTGCGATCTTGCGACAGATCTGAAGGAATGGCCGGACGAGCGGTTCTGGGAGGAGCTGATGCGTCGTTTTCCGCCCGACATTTCGCGCAGGATCGTCACCGGCCCGTCAATCGAGAAATCGATTGCGCCGTTGCGCAGCTTTGTCGCCGAACCGATGAGCTATGGCCGCCTGTTCCTGGCCGGAGATGCCGCGCATAACGTCCCGCCGACCGGCGCCAAGGGGTTGAACCTCGCGGTTTCTGACGTCTTCTACCTGCATCGCGCGCTTATCGCGAAGATCAAAAGGAGCGACGGCCGCTATCTCGATCGCTATTCCGAAACGGCTCTTCGCCGCGTCTGGAACGCCGAGCGGCTATCCTGGCAATTAACGCAACTGCTTCACGTCTTTCCGGATGACGACGACTTCACGAAACGGGTCAAGCTTAACGAATTCGATTATCTGCAGAGTTCGACAGCGGCTCAGGTCGCGCTAGCGGAGCAATATGTGGGGCTACCTTTCGAAGGATAGCCGTTGCGTAACGAAGTTGTCTTCATGTTGAACATGCCGGGGCGCGGCCTAATGATCTCCGTTCAGCCCAGCGGGGCATCGCTACAGCTCCCGCTGAGGTCCGGAAATGGCACGTTTGAGACATGCCGGGGCGGTCTCACGATGTCCGTTGTTCGGGGTAGACCGGAAGTAGTGCGGAGGGTCAAAACGACGCGATTGACCCATCAGCGACATTGATCCTGCCTCACTGAGCAAATGCACAATTTCCCTCCAAGCCTCTTCCAGAACGCCCACTTGAGCCGATACGATGCCTTTCTTGAGCCTCGGGGGCGCAATGAAGCGGCACAAACCACCTAAGGCGAGACGCCGAAAAGCGACAGCGCCAGAGCGCCCGAATGCGCTAAAGGCCGCGCGCTCCAACAAATCCCGCGCTGCCCGCGAGGAGACGGAGGCCGCGCGGCTCAGCCGCGAGCGCGACGAGGCTTTGGAGCAGCAGGCGGCAACCTCGGTGGTGCTCAAGGTTATCAGTCAATCTACCTTTGACCTGCAAGCCGTGCTCGCCACTTTGGTTCGCTCGGCGGGCAAATTGTGCCAAGCCGAGAATGTCCAAATCTTTCTGTATGACGGCGAGTTCTATCGACTTGCTGCAGACAACGGTTTTTCGCCCGAATACGAGCAGTATGCGCGCGAACATCCAATCAAGCCGGGTCGAAACACGCTCGTGGCGCGAACGGCGCTTGAGGGCAAGACGGTCTATATTCCTGATGCGCTCGCCGACCCCGAATACACCTATGGCGGTCGTGCCCTTGGCGGATACCGCACGTTGCTTGGGGTCCCGCTGCTAAGAGATAAAAATTGCATCGGCGTCATAGCTTTGACGCGATCAAAAGTGGACCCATTCACAAATAATCAAGTTGCCCTCATAACCAACTTTGCCGCGCAAGCCGTCATCGCTATCTGGAATACCCGTCTACTCAACGAGCTAAGCGATTCCCTGCAACAGCAGACCGCGACCGCCGAAATATTGACATCTATAAGCGGATCCATCACAGATCCGAGACCCGTTTTTGAGGCCGTTCTCGACAATCTTCTGCGGTTGTTCGGCACGCGTTTCGCTATCGTATTCCTCGTGCGCGACGGCATGCTGCATATCGTCGGCTTGAAGGGCGAGCCAGGATTTGAAAAATTGGCGGAGCACTATCCACTTCCAGTGGATGATAGGCTGCTTCCCGGAAGCGCATTACTTTCGGGCCGCGCTTTGCAGATCGCACCAATTAAGAACAACCCCGATTGTCCTCCGGGCACCCGGGATTTTGCGCGAAAGTACGGCTATGACGCCCTCATAGCCGTACCGATGATCCGGGAAGGAAAGACGATCGGTGTGCTTTGCACCGCTCATCGTGATCCTATTGCTTTCACCGATAAGCAGGTCCAGCTTGCTTCCAGCTTTGCAGATCAGGCGGTGATCGCGATCGAGAACGCGCGACTGTTCGAGGAGGTGCAGGCCAAGACCGCCGATCTTTCTGAGGCGTTGCAGCAGCAGACTGCAACCGCCGACGTGCTCAAGGCGATCAGCCGCTCGGCGTTTGACCTGCAGACTGTATTGGACGCCTTGCTCACATCTGCATGTCGACTGTGCGAGGCCGACATTGGCACGATTCGGTACGAGGACGGCGACAGCTACCGGCTCGCCGCCACTTATGGCTGCAAACCGGAATGGATCAAGCATTTCTCCGGGTACTCGACAAAACCGGACCAGAGCTCAGTATTCGGGCAGACAATCATCGGCGGTCGTACCGTGCATATGCCGGACGTACTCGCCAACACCAACTTCAACCGCCCCCAGGCGCAGAAGCTCATAGGGTTCAGGGCAGCGCTTGGCGTGCCTCTCGTCCGCGATGGACATACCTTTGGTGTCATTAATCTGTTCCGGTTTGCTGTGGGATCGTTTGAACCCAAGCAGATCGAAATCGTCGAAACCTTCGCCGACCAGGCGGTGATCGCGATCGAGAACGTCCGGCTATTCAATGAAACGCAGGAGGCGCTAGAACGCCAGACCGCGACCGCAGACATCCTGAAGGTGATCGCCTCCTCGCCCTCCGACGTGCAGCCGGTGTTCGACGCCATCGCCCACAGCGCCAAACGTCTGATCGGCGGGTTTTCCACTGCCGTCCATCGCGTCATCGACGACATCGATCACCTGGCGGCCTTCACCCCGACCAATCCGGAATCCGACGAAGTGCTCAAGGCGGCGTTCCCACGGCATCGAAGCGAGCTGCCAGCCATCAGTCTGGTCGAGAACGGAGAGACGGTGCAAATCGCAGACTCCGATGCAGCCGATGAGCAAATCAGGAAGCTTGCCCGTGCCCGCGGTTGGCGCAGCGCGACCTACACACCGCTGATGAACCAGGGCACGTTCATCGGTTTCATCGTCTGCACGCGGCGCGAGACGGGCATGCTTGCTGATCATTACGTCCAGTTGCTGCGGACTTTCGCCGACCAGGCGGTGATCGCGATCGAGAACGCGCGGCTGTTCAACGAGACCAAGGAGGCGCTGGAGCGACAGACCGCGACCGCCGACATTCTGAAGGTGATCGCCAGTTCGCCTGATAATGTGCAGCCGGTTTTCCAGGCCATCGCGGATCGGTCGAAACGGCTGGTCGACGCCCTTTCGACTACGGTGTTCAGATTGGTCGACGGCATGTTGCATCTGCGGGCGTTCACGCCAACCACGCCGCAGGCGGATGCAAAACTGCAAGTCACTTTTCCCGCGCCGCTATCGACATTCAGCTGGGGCGAGGCGATCGCTAAGGGAGAGATCTATCGCGTCATGGACGCAGAGCAAGAACCTGAACGCCTGCGCGAACTGGCGAGAGAGCGGGGCTGGCGCAGTGCACTTATCGTGCCCCTACTGCGCGACGGGAAACCGATCGGCATGATTGGCCCGACGCGAGCAGAGCCTGGTCCGTTTACTGAACATCATGTCCAGTTGTTGCAAACCTTCGCCGACCAGGCTGTCATCGCGATCCAGAACGTGGAGCTGTTCGACAAGGTGCAGCAACGCACCCGTGAATTGTCGAAATCTCTCGACGACCTCCGTGCCGCACAGGACCGGCTGATCCAGACCGAAAAGCTCGCGTCCCTCGGTCAGCTCACCGCCGGCATCGCTCACGAAATCAAGAACCCGCTCAATTTTGTCAATAACTTCTCGGCGTTGTCGGCGGAGCTGACCGGCGAGTTGAACGACGTGCTCAAACCGGTCGCGCTCGACCGTAAGGTCCGGGGAGAAGTCGATGAATTGACCGGATTGCTGAAGGACAATCTCGCAAAGGTTGTTCACCACGGGAGGCGCGCCGACTCCATCGTCAAGAACATGCTGCTACATTCGCGCGAAGGCTCGAGAGGGCACCGACCCGCGGATATCAATTCGCTTCTCGATGAAAGTCTCAATCTCGCCTATCACGGCGCACGCGCAGAAAAAGGCGAGTTCAATATCACCCTGCAGCGCGACTTCGATGCGAACGCTGGTACAATCGAACTATTTCCGCAGGAGATTACCCGCGCGTTTCTCAACCTGATCGCGAACGGCGTCTATGCTGCGACGAGGCGCAAGACCGAGGATAAAGAACCTGGTTTTGAGCCAACCCTCCGGGCCACCACGAAGAACCTCGGATCCACCGTCGAAATTCGCATTCGTGACAACGGCACCGGCATCCCGGCCGAAGTGCAGGAAAAGATGTTCAACCCATTCTTCACGACCAAGCCAGCCGGTGAAGGAACCGGCCTGGGTCTCTCGATGACGCACGACATCATCGTGAAGCAACACGGCGGCAGAATTGACGCTGTAACCAAACCTGGGCAGTTCACGGAATTTATTATCGTCCTGCCAAGGAAGAGCAATTTTTCAGGCGGTGATCGAGGTGAGACGTGAGCGTGTTGGTTCTTGTGGTCGACGACGAGCGCAAAATCACCCGCGACCTCAAGGATGTGCGAGATCGTGTCCGTGCCTTGGCCGATACGGAAGCCTTCCTGCAATCCCGCCGTGAGCGCAAGAAGGTCGAGATGCGATTTGCGCACATGAAGCGCATTTTCCGGCTCGACCGGTTCCGGCTGCGAGGCTTGAGCGGCGTCAGAGACGAAGTGCTACTGACAGCAACTGCGCAAAACCTGAGACGGCTGGCCAGGCTTCTCTGCCACACCCCGCCAATTCTGGCACAGGCCAGCCTCGCATAAGGCCCCGTCAAGCGTCGATAGCGTCAACAGATCACACAAACGGAGAACTCACCCAACGAAACACCCAAAATCCAACATCAGGAGCCGAAATCGAAATCAAGCGGAGTTTTGCAACACAATCCGCAGCAAAGCGGACATCAGTCCCGCCGTTACCGGGCTAATTGCAATGGTGGAAATTTTGGTCTGAAAGCGGTCCGGGCGACGATCTCTCATCGCCCGGCCATTTATCAAGCAGCCTTGCGCGCCTTCCCGATCGACCCGGTCTTGGCCGCCTGGTTGAACAGGTCGTCCAGCTCCCCGGCTCGGACTGCCGATATCAGAGTGTCGATCACCGCCGGCAGCTTGTCCTTGGACGGGACGACGATGCCGGCCTTGCCCTTCTCGAACTCGATGGGCCTGGCTCCGAACTTGATGGACATCACGACCTGTCCGGCCGGGTCGGTCTTCCACCAGGGCCGAACCGCCTGCTGCTTGGTGACGGCCTGCCTCTGACCGTCCACCTTGGTCCATCGCTGGACGGTCCGGACGTGGTTGGGATCTTTCAGGAGCAGCTTCTGCTCCTCCAGCTTCGAGATGAACTTGGCACGGCGTTGCTGGACGGGATCGTTGCCGGCCTTAGGGAGCGCGGTGAACGAGAGCGACTTGAGGACTGCCATTGAGGTTCTCCATGGTTGGATGAAACCTCGCCGATCCTAATCACGTGCATGACACTGTACACAGCCTTAGCGCGAGAATGTTGCGTTTGGCGGGTTAGCATTTGAGTTACAGTTGCTTCCGCGCGACCCGCGACTTTGTTTCTGGTGGGACGCTGCTTGGTATTGTGCGCCAAGTTCCGAATGAAGAGCTGTCCTGCTTAATTGTACCGCGGAACATTAGAGCCTGTCCTCAATTGGAGGATTCCCAAGGAGATTATCGCGTGATTCATAGGCGGTCAGCTGATTCGGAGCTGACAGATGCGCCGCTACGCCCTTCGGGACGATCAATGGGACAGGATCAAGGATATTTTGCCCGGACGTGAAGGGCATGTGGGGGTAACGGCCAAGGACAATCGGCTGTTTGTAGAGGCGGTGATCTACCGTTACCGGGCCGGCATCCCTTGGCGGGACTTGCCCGAGCGCTTTGGCGACCCGATCAAGATACATACGCGCTTCTCGCGCTGGGCCAAAAGCGGCGTGTGGAAGAAGCTGTTTGAGATGCTGGCGAGCGATGCGGATAATGAGTACGCCATGATCGACAGCACGATCGTGCGAGCGCATCAGCACAGTGCCGGCGCACAAAAAAAGACGGCGAAGACCAGGCGATCGGGCGCAGCAAAGGCGGGCTGAGCACCAAAATTCATGCGCTTGTCGATGCGTTAGGCAATCCGCTGGACTTCATCCTGACGCCGGGCCAAGCCCATGATCTGCAAGGCGCCGACGCGCTGCTGCCGGATATGGCGGCCGAGGCCTTGCTGGCAGACAAGGCCTTCGATGCCGACGAGCGGGTGATCGAGCCGTTGCTTGCACGGGGAAAGTCGATCGTGATCCCGCCCAAGAGCAACCGCAAGGTTCAACGCGATTTTGACAAAGACGCCTACAAGGCCCGCCACCTCATCGAGAATTTCTTCTGCAAGCTCAAGCAATACCGCGCCATCGCCACCCGCTACGACAAAACCGCCAGAAATTTCCTCGCCGCAATCCACCTCGCGGCTGCTATCATCTGGCTCAATTGATGACAGGCCCTAGGATCTGATGTTAGGCTCGGTAGTCCTGACCATTTTGGTCATCGCAATGATTGACGGCATTATCTGGAGCGTTGTGTAAGATCATCTTCTTTTGTATCATTTAACTGATGATAGAATTACCATTCTATCATCAGTCGATCCAAGCCGTTGGGCTTCCAACCATTATTTTCGGTCGGCTATGTACGACCCCTCCTGACTGATTACAGTCCAGCGTCCTGCAGCCCGATAAATAACGGGTTTGGAGGACAAAATGGGACTAGGGAAACAAGCGAAGACGTTGAGCAAGGGTCAGGTCGATGCCGTCCTCGGCTACCTGGCCAAGACCCGCTGGCCAACCAGGAACCGGGTCATCTTCCTGCTGTCGGTCAAGGCCGGCCTCCGGGCCAAGGAGATAGCCAGCCTGACCTGGAGGATGGTCACCGATGCCAGGGGCCAGATCGGCCAAGCCATCCTACCTGGAGGACACGGCCAGCAAGGGTCAGTCCGGCCGGGTCATTCCGATGAACGAGGAGCTTAGGACCGCCCTGGCCGAGTACTTCAAAACGATCTGCCTGCCGACCAGCACATTCCTGATCGAGAGCGAGAGGTCGAGGGGGATGTCGCCGCAAGCCGATCGTCAACTTGTTCTGGCGATGGTACCGGCACGTCGGCTTCGACGGCTGTTCGAGTCACAGCGGGAGGCGCACTTTCATCACCAATACGGCCCGGAAGATCTCGACGGTGGGCGGGTCGCTTGCGGGACGTGCAGATGCTGGCCGGACACACGAACCTCCGGACCACGCAGAGGTACATCGAGGCCAACGCGGAGGCGCAGGTTCGGGTCGTGGAGCTAGTATAAGTGGTAGACGCTCGCAACACAGAACCGTCAGACGATCGTATAATTCAACTGCTCCGCTCAAATAATTGGCAGCGTCAATTTGCCGGGATTGGTTTGCCAGCTGTGCGCACGAGCTTGTCGGCCTTCAAAACCGTGTAGTGATTTTCAGGCTGAGGTTTCGCACGGAATGAAAACACGACAACAACGGTACAGCACAGCAGACCTAGCAGTATGATCTTTCTGTAGGTGGCCTTGTCAGCACTGTGAAATGAGTGGTTCATTAACGCCCAAGCAACAAGAGCGGGACATAAGCCGGCGCTCCAACGGGCCCGATCAGCGCGACGAAAAACAAACAAACAAGTAAAAGCTTCAACACGCGCATCCTCCAATGCGGCCACACTTGCCATCTTCTCGGGACATGGGGCAATCGGGGTCAGGTTTTAACCTAACTTTGAAAGGTTACTCGACCCGCTTTGGACAAATTCTGCTTCAAATTTTAACACTGCGAAACCGGTAAGACTTAACGGTCAAACAGGTTTATGTGACGCGTCACATCGCAACGAAACTCGCTCGTTAATCTTGCCCATTAAGGTTGCTGCGAAGCCGCGCTTGCAACACCTTTTCAAGGAGACATCATGCGCCCCCCGGTGGCGGAAGCGAGGGATGATCTTGTGCCTGACAAACTGGACCTGGCGAGCACTCCCACACACGAACCCTCCACGGAAACGCTGTACTTTGAATTCTGGGATGACAATAAGAAGCAAGTGGCTTCGGTGAGGCTCCCTTCGATGAGCTCCGATGAGGCGATGCGCTTCTTCAATACAAATTGGGCGGTCATCGTGGCCATGGCCGCGCGCACCGCACCGATGGATGGTGAAGTTAGGCTCACGCTTTGCAGCTAGCGAATGGCCCGGCCTCCCGCTTTCCATCAAGCGCGTAGGTCATCATCTCCTTGAGTCGCATCCACGTTGTGCAGTGGCCAGACCACGGCGAGTTCGGGTCGTGGACCGGTCTAGCGCATCCCTCCCCCGCGACGGTCGCGGTCTCGATTCGCGGTTCAAGACCGTGCCCGTTCGTAAATATCCCAACATCTCAGTATCGACGCGACATGACAGCGTCCCGTAACCTCCTAGGTGTGAGGCACTGCGGAAACCCCGGTGGTCTGAGACACCGGTCGGAGCATCTGGGTCACCCTGGCCTGATGCGTTCCTGGCAATAAACGACCAAAGCGGGCACGGTCGCTAAACCAAGCCCGACGAGAGACGGGAAACTTTAAACCGTCGAAGGGTGACACGATCGTCGGATCGGTCGTGTCACCGACTTTGCGCAGATAAGCAGAGGGGAAACGGGGCTCACCGCACTGCCGGTCCCGACCACGTTTGGTGGTTCCTCTGATCCGATGTTTCCGAGGCCGTTACACGCACGATTTCCGGATCGCTTCGCCTGCAAAGGGCGAAGTGTATCACTCAACCGTTTCCGCACACGTTGGCAGCGGAGTTGGCCATGGCTGTTTCCGAACGGAAATCGATCCGGTTTGATCAAGACCTGTGGTCGCCCGTAGGGCGCTCACCCGAATGAAATGAGGGTGAGTAAGTTGGGTTAACTGACCGCATGATCAAGCCGTTTACCAACTCGCTAAAGGACATGAAAACCAAGCTTGCTAAGCTCGCCGTAATGGACGCGTGCCAGTTTCCCATCAACAAGATCAAGAAGGGGACGGGGTCAAATGTCTATCGTTCAATTCGTCATTGTGATTGTTCTGGCTGCTTACGCTGGGTCGCTCGCCGGCAGCGCTCAGTTCGCTGACTCGATCGAAGCGAAGCTGGTGGACGTAACTGAGCCAGATCAATAGTGGATCTGGCATTGGTACAGTCCAGCCAAAGAGCCCTCGACCATAGCCTGGACGGTGCACGCCGACATCGCTCCGAGCTGCGGTGCCCGATCGTGCTTGCGTTCTTAAGCTTACTTCAGGGGCATTAACCTTAATGAATGCTCCGCAACAAACTGGTGTCGGCCTCCCTTGTGACCTAGAGTCGGTCCCCACGGAGACGCAATTTTTACCCTTGGTCCGCATCGGACGTTATAGATGCGAAGAACGATTTGGTTTTCGCTTTGTTGCTTGGTCGGTATCGCGGTTCTCGCAAGCATTAGAGCCCTCTCACCGTTCGTCGGTAAGGGCTCCACCAAATTTGCTGACGGCTTCAGCGCTGAGGGCTCCGCCCCTCTCGCCGTCAAGGCCGACAAGCTAGTTGGCACCGCAGATGAACTTCCGCCGGACAAGATCACCGTCAAGACCGTGAACGTCGTCCCGCGATCATCGGCCGCGCAAGAGACGGGTCTGGGTTCTTCTCAGAAGCGCTGGCGCCCGGCATACGCCGGTATGCGTGGGCGGACGCATCATGCAACTCATCATAAGAAGAGGCAGGCGTATAGATCGAGGCGCTAAAGAGGTGGGCAACCATAGCGCACATTGTGACGACAGAGCAGCTTCATTTGCTCGTGACGTTAGGCCGAGGTCGCCGCTCCCCGCCCGCCAGTCGAGCTTTCGTCAGGCTGCCCGGTCGAGAGCTTGATCTTCTACCAGCATCTTCGCGCGGCGGGGAATGAACGGGATGAGAGCCACGCGATTCTCTTGAGCGTCCTCGTCGATGGCTGGCACCAGCGCGCGAATTGTTTGGTCGACGATGGGGCTAGCATAGACCGTGCCGAGGTACCCGACAAGCGCCAGAACGCTGTAAGCCGCCGTGAGCGTGAGCGCCCAGAAGTGAAGGGCCTCGCCGACGCGCATTGTTATCAACATCATTTTGACCCCCCGATAGAAATGTCTTAGTCCCTCGGGGGTCTGCATAGCGCCACGGCATTGACAGCCGCTGAATCGATAAGGTTTCCAATTTGTTTTTCCGGTTTTGTCGGCGAATTTCTCGAGAGCGCGGACAAATTGAATCACGATGTGCCGTGATCACCACTTCATATTGACAAGGACACTTAAGGTTAAAAAGACACTTACAGCCGGTATCGCGGAATTAGTTATCGCAACGCGAGGCCTTCTGCACCTATGTGTCCCCAACGACGCACCGCTCGCTGAACTCGAACTGGCCCTGATCCAGCCGCCCCCGAAACAGCTCGTGCCGAAGCCACAGTCGATACGTGCTGACGACGTCCGACCTGCAGTAGTCGGCGACCTCCTGGATCCGGCCGGCGTTGAAGTAGGCCTCGACCTGTGACCCGTCCATCCCGTCCGGCTTTTCGGGCAGCCCCATGATCCGGCTCAGTTCGTCCAGTTTGACCTTGGCCCCGTAAGTGAACGAGGACAGCGGTCGCAGAGGTCGACGTTGTCGTCCGTGTACTGATGGAAGTACGCCCGGTTGTGCATGCCGGGTGCAAGACCTCGCAGGGCGCTCGACATTCGGCGGATTGTGCCGAAAGATGCCTCGCTTAAATTGAACCGCGGAGTTCACCGACGCATGGCTACAAACCACAAAACCTATCTGCTTGATTTTCTGAAAGAGATGCGCCTCCCTCCCGACGACGAGAAGCGACGATTAGAACCAATCGAATTCAGCGAAATCATTGCGGAAATCGAGCGGGCACCTTTCAACGTGCCGATCATCCAGTTATTCGAGCATGCGGGTTCGGACTATCGCAACCTACGGGCCTGGTTCGCAATCATGGGACTGTTCGCCGACCGACTTCTCTTGGAGAGAAGAGGTGGGGCACCAAAAAAATGGGCCCGGCCATCCGACGCGACTCTTCGACGTGACTTTACGTCTTGCGCTCGGCGAAATCCCAGCAGGAGCGGCGAGCTCATCGTTGCGAAGATGAAAGAAATCCACCCCCGGAAGTACGCTGCTCCGATTCCTACTATTCTCCGCTGGATCAGCGACGATAAGATCAGCATAAAGAATGTGAAGAAAGAAATCAGACGTCTGCCGCGCAGCATGAAATAAGAGAAACTTCCTTAAGGGTATCGCCTAGGCGTAACCCGGTACGGGGATTTCGCCTAATCTTTGAAGGGTTCAGTGTGTTCCCAGCGTGATTTCCACGCAAGGGAAAGTCAAAATGAAACCTCTCTCCGCGGCGAGCAATGCGCCGCCGAATATGAACTCGCCGCTGCAGGACGAGCCTTCTGCGAAAACGAACGGGAACGACGAAACGAACAGCCCGTGGCCATCTGGTCAGCTGGACGAAGAGCTCGAAGCCGCTCACGCGCAACTCCTTTCGATCAACGCGCTGGTCAACGAAGCTTTGAAGCATGCCGAAGGCCGGCTTGCTGCCAAAGGCAGGATGCATGGCCCCGAGCGGGCCGTGATCAAGCTCCATGCTAACAGGCTGAAGAACCATTCTGAAGCTATGGCGCAACGCGTGCTTGAATTGGGCTTGCCGTTCTTTGGCCGGCTCCTCGCCCCCGCGGATTCGCCCTCCGTCGGCAAGACCCAGGTGCTGGTCTCGCTCCTGGATGACATCCGGGCCGGCCGATACAAGCAGGGCATCAAGCGGAAGGACCGGCCGAATTCGATCCTCCTGATAGGCCATCGGCAGACGCTGCTGCGGGAAGCGGCAGCCAAGCTTGGACTGCATTGTTATCTGGACCAGCCTACCGAGTCGGAGGGGATGCGCACGCTCGCCGTCTGTCTCGACAGCCTGCCGAAATATAACGAGCCGTACGTGGAGCGTTATGACGGCACGAGGCCGATCTTCAAGCGCGATCCGCCGTTCGATCTAGTCATCATCGACGAGGTGGAGCAGGTCCTGGGCCACCTGCTGAGCGATACGCTTCAACAGCGGCGCGGCATCGAGCGCTGCTTCGATGCCCTGCTGTACGAGGTCGCGAACGCCAAGGCGGTCATCGGGCTGGATGCCGACCTCGGCCTCGTCACCGCGCACGCGATGCGCACCATGCGGCCCGCCGACTGGGAGACACGCTGCCGGATCGTCTACAACGCGCCCGTCGTGCCCAAGATGAAGCGGACGCTCCGGCTCTTCAAGGGCAAGAAGGCGCTGGAGCAGGAACTCATCGACACGGTCCGCAAGGGGCAGCGCTGCTTCGTCACCAGCAACTCGAAGAAGTTGGTTGATACCGTCTACAAGATGATCCTGAACGAGTGTGGCGCTGACGTTTCGGTACGTAAGATCACCAGTGAAAACTCCCGAGACGCCGTGGAGATCCAGTTCGTCAAGGACATCAAGACCGAGATATTGAACGTGCAGGTGCTGATCTGCTCGCCGTCGCTCGGCACCGGCATCGACATCACATTCCCCGACGGCGAATGCCGTGTCGACCGGGTGTTCGGGTTCTTCTATTCGTTCGTGAATACGCACACGGACATCGACCAGCAGCTGTCCCGGGTCCGGAACCCGGGAGTGGTGGACGTCTGGATCAATGAAGGCGGTTTCAACTTCACTTCCAACGTCGACGTGGTGATGGACGACCTCGCACGGGCCTATACCCATTGTCCCTATATAAATCGATATACTTCGGCAGGCTGTCCAGACAGACGGCGAGCGTGCGCATCCCATCCGACTCCTCGGGTGGGTCCAGATAGCAGTGGAGGCCCAGCTTGGCGGCTGCTTCTCTCAGCAGCGCCTGCCGATGCCCGATAAGGAGGATCAACTTGGGACGATCCTTCCGCTTCAGTCGTCGCCTGTAACGGCCGGCCCGGATGTCATCCAGGAGTGAGACCAACACCTGGGTCTTCCCCGAGCCCTTCGCACTCTTGATGAGGGTGATGCCAGGCTCATAGACGATCCCTGGCAAGTACCTTTCCTGATATCTGATAAACTTCGGCTCTGGCGGGAAGAACCGATCGAGGCCCTCTGCCGACGCTTCGACCCGCGGATTCGCTCGGCGTTCCTCGAACAACCGGTCAAAGCCCAAGAAATCGTAGTCGTCCCCGGCACCACCCGACCAGAACGTGGCCTTGCAAGCCATGCAGTGGATGCCCATGCCGCCGCCCCGCCGTTGGGATTGAACCACGAAGGCGCTCGGGTCCCCGTCGTCATGGTGAGGGCAATGAACTTTCGCACCCCGCCCGATCTCGTCCATCCTGATCATCGCCCCCGATGCCAGCTTGATCAGTTCGGGCCCGGCGAGGCGCCGGGCCGAATCGACCGGCAGCAGACCACCGCCCGATGCCAGAGCGGCCCGCGCGTCCCGGCCTCGCGCGATCAGGTCAGCGACGACCTTCGGCGGGACCGTCCTGCCGATCTGGTAGAGGACGGCGCGGGTGTTGCCCAAGAACATCCGCGCGCCGTCGCTGACAGACTTGTCGCTGCTCATCGTCAGGGCAATACCAAGCTGCGCGTCGGCCCAGTCGCGCGCCGACAACACCGGCTCAGCGAGCAGAAAGATGATTCGGAACCGGTGGTGCTCTGGAGTGTGCGACGCCGTGGTGTGGATCAGGGCCGCGTGGTGGCGAACGAACGCATGATCCCGAGCATCCTCCAGCCTGCAGCCGCGATCGACGTCGGCGGCGAGGAAGCCGGCGCGAATGAAATTGGCGGTCTTCCTGTGGCCACCATCGTACTGCGGCGCATAGGGTCGGCCGCAGTGGATGCTGGCGGCGAGCTCTTCCTGGGACAGTTCAACCGGTTCCCAGCCCTTATCGGCTGGACTTGATGGCATGAGCTGCAGAGCCGTGCTGCAATCCAGCGCCCGGGTACTGGATCGCCGCTGAGAGACTGAGCTAGTGCTGGAAGTCGTCCCGACAAGATTAGCGCTACGACAACACATGGAAGCATCATCCCACGCATAGTGATCTCAACACTATCCACTACTCCCACAACAATTGCTTCTTCTGCTTACCTTCGCGGGCCAGCATCAGTACTTCCGCAGCCTGCCATGGCGTGGCTTCCTGTTCAGCCTTCGGCAGCCGAACGACGTATTACGCGGCGTCTCGCAACGTTGAGGGGTAAAGCGGAAAACATCTACTCGCGGTGAGTATTTCCGGTTTTGACCCGGAGCGGATCTCCAATGCCACTCGCGGCAGGGTAAGAGGCGGCCCCCCGAGAAAGGGGGGGTCGGCGGGGTCCCGCATATAACACCGGATCGGCGCTATTTGGGACCGCCGCTCGGTAACACGCTCGTGCAAACCTATGGCTGGAGCGACACAAATCCATCTTGCATAAGCTGCACGAGACGTAAATTTGCGCCAGTATTGACCTTCACATCAGGAAGAAGGTCCGCATTTACCCACCCGTTCACTCTTGCGGTTTGGCCGCATTCTTCAAATTCAACTCCCTCCTTTTGAAGAGAAGCGATTGCCTCTTTGTAAGGATTTCCCGTGTCCCCCCTACGCGCCTTGTTATAGGCGGCATCATTCAGCAACATATAGCCTGCTGCACCGTGGAAGACGGCAATGATCTGCAATGGGGTCTGCTTCGTTTTATAGTTTTGTAGCATCAACTTCATGTAAGTTAGTCCGATGGACTGATCTCCTGCGAAGGCCAGATGGTCCATATTGAAAACGACTTTTGACGCCTTCAAGGGGACAGGTACATCGATCTTTAGCTCGCTCGATGGCGCATTATTGACTTCTGCCGTCGCCGCCGGAACCGAATACACGAGCCCGACGAGGGCGATGGCCGCGGCGAGTTGCCGAGTGTAGGACATCCGCATTTCCTTCTTTTTTGTGGTTAAAACGAATCGCTACAATTCGATATATTAGCGACATCTAATAGATGTCCGTCTCTGATAATCCGGTCAAATCAAGATTTCGATAGGTCCGGAATTGGCACTTTTCGGACATGGCGAG
Organism: uncultured Alphaproteobacteria bacterium; assembly: GCA_963801875.1. Taxonomy (GTDB): domain Bacteria; phylum Pseudomonadota; class Alphaproteobacteria; order Rhizobiales; family Xanthobacteraceae; genus Bradyrhizobium. The sequence continues at coordinate 451,864 of CAWDGT010000004.1, forward strand.
ATGTCCGACTTGAGTCCGCTATTGGATGAACAGCGGACAACATATGCTCGCATTGAGCTTTTCAGCTTTTGACCCAAAGATGGGGTAATCGGCCGGCCCAGCTTGTGGATAGGTGAAGATTTTGGGTGCTGCGCTTCAGGCTGATGGTGAAACGAGGTCCGTTGTTAGGACGGCCTCAAGCATCAGAAGGAGAAGCGCAGCATGGACCATTTTGCGGGATTGGACGTATCGGTCAAGGAGACCAGCATCTGCATTGTGGATGACACGGGACGGATCTTCAGGGAAGTGAAGGTAGCGAGCGAGTCTGAAGCCCTTTTGAAGGTTCTTGGGAACCCAGCCTACCGCTTCAAGCGGATTGGATTGGAAGCCGGACCGCTGTCGCAATGGCTGTTCAGCGCTCTCGCTGAAGCAGGCTTACCAGTGGTCTGTGTTGAGACGCGGCACATGCGAGCGGTGTTGAAGGCGCAGATCAACAAGACGGACCGCAACGATGCGCGCGGCATCGCCCAGATGATGCGGGTGGGTCTTTACCGTCCGGTGCATGTGAAGACGTTACGCAGTCAGAAATTGCGGATGCTGCTGACCCACCGCAAGCTATTGCAGTCGAAGGCCATCGCAATCGAAAATGATCTACGAGGCACCTTGCGTAACTTCGGCCTCAAGGTCGGGATGGTTGGCAATGTGAGGTTCGAGGCTCGCATCCAGGAGTTGGTCGAGAACCAGCCCGATCTAGCCGATCTGGTCGAACCGCTACTCATCGTTCGGCGGACGCTCCGCGAACAGATCGTTATCCTACATCGCCGTTTGTTGGCCATCGTGCGAGACGATGAGGTTTGCCGGCGTTTGATGACGATCCCGGGTGTCGGCCCCGTGGTGTCGCTGACCTATCGCGCCACCGTCGATGTACCTGCTCGGTTCCGCAAATCCAAGTCAGTCGGGGCGGTGTTTGGGCTGACGAGCGCCAGGTATCAATCGGGCGAGGTGGATTGGAGCGGCGAAATATCGCGATGTGGCGATGAGATGATGCGGACCATGCTCTACGAAGCAGCGCAGAGCATGATGCATTCAAAAAAATGGTCATGGCTTAAGGCGTGGGCCATGCAGATCGCCAGGCGCCGCGGGATGAAGAAGGCGATAGTGGCCCTGGCTCGCCGGCTGGCCGTGATCATGCACCGCATCTGGGTCGACGGCACCGAGTTCCGGTGGACCCGGGAGCAGGCCGCGGCAGCAGCATGAAACCCGTTCAGGATCAAACCCAATAGGAGAAAGCCAGAGTTCCACCCAGCAGTGGAAAGATGTCCCTCGCGGGACGATGGATGAGGTGAGTCCGTATGTCCGCTTGTTCCTGCCGTTCGATTGACGGCAAGGCCGACTCAAAGATTGTTCCGCCCCGTCCTCGGATCCCATGATGGAAGGGCCCTGGTGCCGATTCCGTAGAGAAGCGCGAGCCCGTGAGTGACATCGACACCGCATCGGTGGATAGTCTGAAAGTGCTTGACCCCAACCGGCCGATTAGAGAAGCGGACATCTGCCCGCTGATTTTGAGTGTGGCGCGTCTGTTTGATTCAGGTCAATGCACGATTGAAAACTGGTTTTAGCCTAATTTCACTCAAGAACGCAGGAGGGTTTGATGCAAATCGGCAATCCTAGCTTAAACGGAAAACGTGCGACACCTGACAAGAACAACGAGTTGCTCGAGTGTCGGATGGCCATGCTGGGCCTCGATATCGGCTCGACCGACCTTTGCGACGCCGCTACGCTGGACGAGATCAGACGACGCTGTGTGACTTGTGGGTATTGGGAAGCCTGTGCGGTGGATTTGAGGCGCGATCCCAACAGTCCGGTGTGGGAAACTTATTGCCCGAACTCGAGCGCGTTCATCGCGCTCGCCCAAGCTTGGTGGTAATCCAATAACCCAAGACAGTAACCGAGGTGATCGTTTGGCACGAACCGGACGAGTTGCGTCGGTCTGGTGATGTCCGTTCATGGGGGTGGACCGGAAGTGACGGGTTGATGGTCAAACCGACGCGATTGACCCACAAGAGACATAGGCGGGCAGTTCACGCTTGCTCGCGTACTTGGGGAGTCTACCTTACTGAATAGGTTGCACCCTCCTTGTAGAGCTGGGGTCTAAACGCACAGAGAATGACTGTGTAATGCCTAGGGTGCGGTGGACATCGGAAGAGGAAAAGCGGCTTCTCGATTTGATGGCAGCCGGTAAGTCATGGACGCTGATCAGCGCTACTCTCAAGCGCAGTATGAAAGCCGTCAAACTCCATGCGAAGAGTCTCCGACAGACTAGCGCAAAAAAGAACGATTGCCCGTAGAGCTGAGGCTGAATAAATGAGCGCTGGGGAAGGCATTATGGCCAGCCCCGCTTGCACTATTTTCGAGGTTACCTTACCCTGATGTTTCTGCGGCAATCGTGCCCTAAAATCGGAGTTCGTAAATGACCTGGAAAGCTCCAAAAATTGTTGAAGTATCTGTTGGCATGGAAATCAATATGTACGCTTGCGCAGTGCGTAAATAATTAGCTTCGCGAACACCTGCTAGGTCCAGGAGCAAGTTCTGGCTCGCTCCTGGATCTGCAGAGAGGTACGTTAGAAACTGAATTAATGCAGTCAAATCCGAGTTTCAAAGCGACTAGAAATCCCGTTTGACCGTATTGGTCCTTACCGGCTTGGACCGCAGTGCGGCATCAAATGCATTGTGAACTTATGGTGGCAGTTTAATTCAATTTCGGTGTCAGCTTTTTATTCGCCACAACTCTCATTTCAAAAAACATCGAAGAATTGTGGGCGGCTTTCTACAAAATGGACGCGACGCCCCATCACCTCCCTCACCTTTAGCAGTTGCCATTGACAACATTCGAACCGGCGCATTGATAGCGCTATTCCCCGACAGCGGATAGATCGCCGTTAGAATTGGGGGCATCCCAGGGAGGCATATCCATGACGCTTCATTTTATGACGACGGTGGCATTATTGACGCTGGCCGCCTGGCCGGCCGTTGCGCAGCCGGCGGCACCGGCGCCGAGCACACTCGAAACATTAGGTGCGATGCACCAGACGGGCAGCACGGCTGATTGGCCGGAGGTGCCGCAGACCGGTGCGAAAGCGGATCACGGTCAAACAGAATTTGGCCAAGATCAAGCTGCCGGCAGGCTTCCACATTTCCCTGTACGCGCTAGTGCCGGACGCCCGCCACATCGCGGTCGGTCCACAGGGCGTCGCGACCTTTGTGGGCACGCGCAAGTCGAAGGTCTGGGTGGTGACCGACCGCGCGCGCGGCGGTGTGGGAGACGAAGTGAAGGAGTTCGCGCCGACGCTGCCGAAGAAGATACCCAACGGCGTATGTTTCTCGAAGGATGGCTTCCTGTACATCGCCGAGCAGAACCGGGTGCTGGAATATGCGGCGGCCGAGTTCTTCTATGAAAGCGCGGATGTTGTCGCCGGCGCCGTCGTTCCGGAAGGCGAGCTGATTCCCAAGGCGGATGAGAGCTATAATCACACGGCGCGAACCTGCCGGATCGGGCCGGACAACAAGCTCTACATTCAGCTAGGTCAGCCCTACAACGTGCCTGCAAAGGAGAAATTCGACACCGTACCGTAAACTTGGCATTGGCGGGATCATCCGCATGGACCGTAACGGCAAAAATCGCGAAGTCTATGCCATCGGACTGCGCAATCCCGTCGGCATGGATTTCAATCCGAAGGATAAGTCGCTCTGGACCAACGACAATCAGGTCGACGGCATGGGCGACGATATTCCCCCGGGCGAGATGAACCGCATTACCGCTCCGGGGCAGGATTTTGGCTTCCCCTGGTATGGCGGCGGTCATACACGCACCAACGAATACAAGGCCGATACGCCGCCGGCCAACGTGATCTTCCCGGAAGTCGAACAAGTCGCCCATGCTGCGGATCTCGGTCTCATGTTCTACACCGGCACCATGTTTCCAAAGAAATACCAGGGTGCGATTTTCTCGACACAGCACGGCTCGTGGAATCGAACCGTGCCGGTCGGCGCCCGGGTGATGGTGACCTTCCTCAAGGATGATGGCCACGCCGCAGGGAAATCCGAGCCGTTCGCCGAAGGGTGGGACGACAATGGCTATTATCTTGGTCGTCCGGTTGACGTGGCGCAGTTGCATGATGGTTCGCTGCTCGTCTCCGACGATCTGGTCGGGGCGCTCTATCGTATCTGGTACGATGGCAAGTAACGCCTGATCTATGTGATGGCCCCCGTGACAGGGGGCCATCACATTTTCCATCGCCCAGGTTCGTGAGGGTTAAAGGTGATTTCTGCATACTCGAAGGCGGCAAAGCTGGCGGCCTGCGTGGTCACGTCCGGCTTTGTTCTCACGGCCAGCGCGAGCGTATCTGCGGCGGGTGATGTAAAGGCCGGTCATGCAAAGGCGCTAATGTGCCAAGCCTGTCATGGCCTCGACGGTCTATCAAAGACACCCGATTCCCCGAACATCGCCGGGCAAACCGAGCCGTACCTCGTTACACAGCTGCAGGCATTCAAATCTGGCGCACGAAAGAATGACGCGATGTCGATGGTCGCTCCTTCCTTGTCCGACAAGGACATCGAGGATCTCGCGGCCTATTTTTCGGCGATTGAGATCAAGGTCGTCAAGATCCCCGGCGAATAGCAAATATTGGTTCAGCGACGTTCGAAGAGCCTGTGGTCCTGAGTACATTTTCTCCCGGCGTCAAGTTATGGAACCCGGTTTGCAGACGTTCCATCCACACTCATAGCGCGCGCTGACGAGGTGATCGAGTAAAGAGCCATGTCTCTTCATGGCACGAAACGGACATGGCGGGATGTCCGACTTGAGTCCGCTTTCAGGGGTAATGCGGAAGTCCGACTTAGGGGCGGTCAGGTCAGCTTTTGACCCATACCGGAAGTCGGCCTCTGGCCTTCCGGCACTACATGGCCAGGCAACGGACGTTCATTCAGCAGATCTGATGCCTCGCGGATCACTGCCTCGGTGCGAGACGACGTAATCGATTTCGCCGCGCGAAATACCGATATCCATCAGCTCGCGGTCGCTTAGGTCGATCAAATCGGCTTGTAGCCTCGTGCGTTTGCGCCACTCTTGAAATGCAGCCCAGTATATCTCGAGCGGGCTGAAGACTTGCCGCCTTGTGGTTACCTGCCGCCGCTCAATGGTCCCATGGTTCGTGCTCATTTGGATGCGTCCTGGCTCGACTGTTTCACCACGCCAGGATGTCAGCACACGCGCTGGTACGCTTAACGCGTGGCTTACATTTTCCTTACCGGCGGCTTATTCTTTCGCGTTCAGCCCGGGTTATAGCGGCCCGAATGGCAACTGAGGGAATGTCCCTTGCGCTATTGCTTCGAGGAATTCGCATTTGACATCGACCGGCGCGAACTTCATCGCGGGGCAGAGGTCGTTTCCATTACACCACAGGTGTTCGATCTGCTCGAATACCTGATCCGAAACAGGGAGCGCGTCGTCAGCAAGGACGAGCTCATCAACGCAGTTTGGAATGGTCGCATTGTGTCCGATGCTGCGCTTACGACCCGCCTGAACGCTGTCCGCGCTGCCATCGGCGATACCGGTGAGGAGCAGCGCCTTATCAAGACGCTTCCGCGCAAGGGCTTCCGTTTCGTCGGACAGGTGCGGGAGACGCGAGAAGTTGCGGACCCAAATCCGCGCAATGCGCCCGAGAGCGCTCTTGCGCTCCCCGACAAGCCTTCCATCGCCATCGCCGTACTTCCGTTTGAGAACATGTCCGGCGATCCCGAGCAGGAATACTTCGCTGACGGAATGGTTGAGGAGATCATCACCGCGCTTTCGCGGTTCAAATTGGCGTTCGTGATCGCCCGCAATTCCAGCTTTACCTACAAGGGCAAGGCGGTGAACGTGAAGCAGGTCGGACGCGAGCTGGGTGTGCGCTATGTGCTCGAAGGGTCGGTGCGCAAGGCAGCGGGGAAAGTTCGTATCACAGGACAGTTGGTTGATGCGATTTCAGGCGCGCATATTTGGGCGGATCGGTTCGAGCGCGACCTGACAGACGTTTTCGCGCTTCAGGACGAAGTGACGGTCGCCGTTGTCTCAGCTATTCAGCCAAAGATTATTCAAACAGAAATCGCAATGGCTGCGCGGCGGCGACCGGAGAACCTCACCGCCTATGATTGTTGGCTCCGCGCCATTCAGCAGTCTAGCCTAGCGACCCGCGAAGGGTTGGCCGAGGCGATAAGGCTGGCTCATCGCGCTTTGGAGCTGGACCCCGGGTTTGGCGGAGCCGCTTCTCTGGCAAGCGTCTTTCACCTGAACAACTTCGTTTTTGGGTATTCTACCGATCCTCAATTCGAGCTCGAGGAAGCAGTGCGGCTTTCTCGCCTGGCATTGCGCATAGACGATGGTGATCCGAGCACGTTAGCAAGGGCTAGCCTAATCTCGGCGTACGTGGTCCGCGATAGTGAAAGTGCACTCGAAATGGCAGACCGGGCGGTCGCGCTTAACCCCAATTCATTTGACGCATGGGGCTGCAGAGGCTGGGTCTATGGAGCTGCAGGGCTACCGCAGGAAGCGGTTCGGAGCTTTGAACGTGGCATTCGCATGAGCCCGATAGACCCGGCGATGTTTGCTGGGATGGGGATGGCCCTTGTTGAGCTTCGTCGCTTTGACGAGGCCATCGTCGCAGGAAGGAAAGCTCAGCGTCACAACCCTTCCCATCCGTTAGCTTACCTCTGTCTCGCGTCCGCTTTCGTCCATCTCGGACGCGACGCGGAGGCGCGTGAGGCGGCGGCGCGTCTGCTTGAGGTCAATCCCGCCTTTACAATATCTGGATGGAGCGCTTGGGGCGGGCAATCGAACGCGCAGCTGGTGACTGAGGGTCTTCGGAAGGCGGGGTTGCCCGAATAGACAGTGCTCGCGGGCACCGACCCTTTTTGCTGCGGTGCATGAGTTAGCAATTGGCACGAACCGGACCAATCGGGCCGGTCTGGCGATGTCCGTTATTCGTGGAGGACCGGAAGTCGCGTTTCGGGGCCGTCAGGACCGTTGTTGATCCAACCCGGACTCAGAGAGGTCGACATCCTGTTCGAAAGGAGACACTGCAGTCTCTTCACCCTCCAGACCTCTGCGCCAGCACGCGATCCACCATGCCGCCGGCCTGACCCAGATAGTTCGCGGGATCGCACAGCGCCTCGAGTTCGCTGCGGCTCATTGCTGCCGCGATCTCCTTGTTTTCCAGCAGGAGATCCAGGAGCGGCCTCTTCTGCCGCACTGCATTTCGGCAGATATCGTAGACCAGATCATGCGTGTATTCGCGCCCCAGATGGCGCCCAAGGCCCATCATCACGGCCTCCGAAACCACTAGCCCGTTCGTCATCGCCAGATTGGCGCGCATCTGCTTTTCGTCGACTTCAAGTCCATCAAGCACGAAGCGGGCCTGCCTCAGCGCCCCCGCGATCAGGCAGAAAGCCTCCGGCAACACGATCCACTCGATCTCCCACGGTCCGGTTGAGCGCTCGTGATCGGCGACCATTGCGTCCATCAAGGCCGCGGCGTGTTGTCGGACCACTGAGATCGCCGCATGTATGTAGCAGGAGGAGATCGGATTGCGCTTTTGCGGCATGGTCGAGGACGAGCCACGCCCATGTGCGAAGGGCTCATAGACCTCCGCGACTTCGGTCTGCATCATCAGTTTGACATCCATCGACAGTTTGCCGAGCGTGCCGCCGACGAGCCCCAGAAACGCGCCGACTTCGGCAATCGTGTCGCGGATCGTATGCCAGGCGATCACAGGCTGGGCGAGACCGAGCTCGCGCATCAAGCCTTCCTGGGTCTCCATGGCGCCCGTTTCGATCGAGGCGAGGGTGCCGGCCGCGCCCGCGAACTCACCCATTAGGACGCGCGGCCGTAGCTGCGACAATCTTTCGCGGTGACGTTCGATGGCGGACAGCAGGCCCGCCATCTTGTAGCCGAAGGTCACCGGTACCGCCTGCTGCAGGTTGCTGCGTCCGACCATCGGCGTGTCGCGGTAACGTCGGGCGAGTTTGGCCAAAGCAGCCGAAAGGGCCGCAAGGTCCTCCTCCACCAATACCAGCGCCTCCTTGATCTGCAGCACGGTCGTCGTGTCGGTGATGTCTTGCGTGGTGGCACCCCAGTGGCAAAATTCGCCGAGTCGATCGCGGCATAGCGCGTTGATCTGGGACACGACGCCGAGAACGGGATAGCCAATGCGCTCGGTCTGGGCGCGTAGCTTCTGCATGTCGATCTTCTCGATGTCACAGGAGGCAATGATCTCGTCGGCGGCATTCTGCGGGATGATGCCGAGGCGGGCCTGCACGCGGGCAAGCGCAGCCTCGATTTCGAGATATTTCCGGGTCCGGTTCTCGTCGGACCAGACCGCCTTCATGGCGTCGGTGCTGAAGATATTGCCGAAGATCGTGGAGTCGATGATAGTTGCGGGCATCACTGAGCCTTTTGATTGCTGGAGAGATCTGCGAGTTCGATAATTGATTGCAACAACAATTCGATCACGCTGCAAGGTGTCGACCCCCACAGTCTGCACGCCAGCGACTTGTTTTTTGTCTGACAGGGGGTCGATCTCGTATGGCGCATCGATGTCGCCGATTGGCACGAACCGGACCAACCCGGTCGGTCTAGCCATGTCCGTTGTTTGGGGTGAACCGGAAGTGGCACTTCGGGGCCGTCAGGTCAGCTTTTGACCCGGAGCAGACATTCGTCGAGCCGAACTCTGGCTCCCTCGGCCCCTTCCAAAATGAAGGTTCCCGGCTAAGATTGCCTTGTTCACCCTCGGGGGGCGGTATGGCACGGCCAGCGAGAAAGGGCGGCAAGAGGAGCGCCGCGAAAGCGCGCAAGGCGAAGGGCCGCAGCCTCGGCAAGACCAAACGTCCCCTTCGACCCCTCCCGACTAAGCCTCCCACAGCCTCCGCGCGCGGCCGCTCCGAAACGTCGCACAATGGAAGAGCCAGCAGGCTGGCGCGCGAATTGAGGGAAGCCCTGGCGCAGCAGTCCGCCACATCAGACGTGCTCCAGGTGATCAACAACTCCCCGGGTGACCTCGGACCGGTATTTGATGCGATTGTCGACAAGGCGCTGCAAATTTGTGATGCGCGATTCGGTGGATTGTGGATTGTCGATGGCGAACTGGCCCACACTGTCGCAGCCAGGAACGTGCCGAAACCATACCGCGACTTCCTTGCAGATCAGCCATTTTCACTTGTCGAAGCCTTTGGTCGAGACATACAAGATAAGCCCTTCAGTCATGTCGCTGACCTTGCCGCGACACAATCCTATCGTCGGCAACTACCTCTGGCGACAGCCAGTGTTGAGCTCGGTGGCATCCGGACTTACCTCGCTATCCCGCTGCGCGACCGTGGAACGTTCACCGGGGTTCTCAGTGTTTATCGTAAGGAGGTGCGACCGTTCAGCGCCAGGCAAATTCTTCTTTTGCAAGGCTTCGCGGTGCAGGCCGAAATCGCGATGAAGAACGCGCGGTTATTCAACGAAGTTCAGGCAAAGACGCGTGACCTGCAGGAATCGCTCCAACAGCAGACCGCGACCGCAGACGTGCTCAAGGTGATCAGTCGGTCGACCTTCGATCTCGATACCGTCATGGATACCCTGGCGCGCTCAGCGCTCGACTTGTGCGGAGCGAGAACTTCGGCGCTGTCCCTCCGCGAGGGCGACATGCTCATGTTTCGAGGGGTCGCAGCTCTCGTGCCTGTGGACAGGGAGTTTATGAAGAGCGCCGTGCCGCTCAACGATAACTCACATATGGGACGGTCAGTGTTAACAGGAACTGTCGCCAATATTCCCGACTTCATCAATTCAAAAACAAAATTGCGAAGATTCCAGGAGGTCAGGGGGTTCAGATCGTTTCTTGCCGTTCCACTTATGCGCGAAGGACAAGGAATCGGGGTATTCACGCTGACACGCGACGAAATCGGCGGGTTTAGTGAGCGCGAGGTCGAGCTGGTCCAGAGCTTTGCCGACCAGGCGGTGATCGCGATTGAGAACACTCGGTTATTCAACGAGACCCGAGAAGCGCTCGCCCGACAAACCGCAACATCGGACGTTCTGAAAGTAATCGCGTCCTCACCATCGAACCTTCAACCGGTGTTCGGCGCCATCGCCGAGCGCTCAAAGGCGCTGATAGGCGGCCACTCGACCACGGTGGTTCGCTATGTCGGCGGTATCGTCGAGCTGGCATCGTTTACACCAGTAAGTCCAGAAGCGGACGCAACGCTGCTAGCCTTGTTTCCGATGCGACCCGACACCGAACCGCAATTCGCACCAATTCTCCGCGGCGAGATTGCATTGATCGTCGATGCACAATCCGAGCTTCAGAATACTGCCATGAGAGATTCGGCTCGTGCGCGCGGCTGGCGGAGCCGGCTATTGGTACCGCTCAAAGATGACACCGGCGTCATCGGCTGGATCAGCATCACGCGCAAAGAACCCGGTGGTTTTGCCGAAAAAGACGTGGAGCTGTTGCAGACCTTCGCTGATCAGGCGGTGATTGCGATCAAGAACGTGGAGCTGTTCGAGGAGGTGCAGGCGAAAACGAGGGATCTCGAGGAATCGCTGGAACAGCAGACGGCGACCTCGGAGGTATTGGAGGTCATCAGTTCTTCGCCGGGCGAACTGGAACCGGTGTTCAGAAAGATGCTCGAGAATGCGACCCGTGTCTGCGGTGCGAATTTCGGTACGATGAATCTGTGGGATGGCAATCAATTCAACCTTGTTGCGGATCATAATGTGCCGCTGGAGTTCGCGACCATGCGGCAGGTCACGCCGATCAATCCCCATCCAGACACGCCAATGGCGGCGGTTCTTCAGAGACTCACAAACTCGTCCATGTCGCCGATTTAAGGACCAACCCCGCCTATGTGGCGGGCATCCCGAACGTGATGGCGATGGCAGACGTCGCAGGTGCACGCACTATCGTCGTCGTCCCGATGATGAAGGAGGACGAGTTCCTCGGCGTAATTTCAATATTCCGTCAGGAAGTGCGCCCGTTCACCGACAAGCAGGTTGCGCTGGTCGACAATTTCACCAACCAGGCCGTGATCGCCATCGAAAATACGCGGCTGCTGAAGGAGTTGCGCAACCGAACGAACGAGTTGTCGCAATCGCTAGACGATCTTCGCGCCGCGCAGGATCGCCTAGTACAAACCGAAAAGCTGGCTTCGCTCGGCCAGCTCACCGCAGGCATCGCGCACGAGATCAAGAACCCGCTGAACTTTGTGAACAACTTTTCCGCTCTTTCGGTCGAGCTGACCGACGAACTCAATGACCTCCTGAAACAAGCTGCGCTTGCGGAAGAACTCCGCAAGGAGGCCGACGAATTGACCGGACTGCTGAAGTCCAATCTCGAAAAGGTGGTCCAACACGGCAAGCGTGCCAACTCCATCGTCAAGAACATGCTTTTGCATTCCCGTGAAGGCTCGGGCGAGCTGCGCGCCGCTGACATTAACGGACTGGTCGACGAAAGCCTCAACCTGGCCTATCACGGCGCGCGCGCCGAGAAGTCTGGCTTCAACATCACGCTGCAACGCGAATTTGACGCGAGCGCGGGCTCGGCTGAGCTGTTTCCACAGGAGATCACGCGCGCACTGCTCAACTTGATCTCGAACGGCTTCTATGCCGCGACCAAACGCAAGACCGAGAACGGCGAGGCAAGCTTTGAGCCGACCCTGTCAGCCATGACGAGAAATCTTGGCGCTTCAGTTGAGATACGCATCCGCGACAACGGCATGGGCATTCCGCCCGAGGTGAAGGAGAAGATGTTCAATCCGTTCTTCACAACCAAGCCCGCGGGCGAAGGAACGGGACTTGGTCTGTCGATGACCCACGACATCATCGTCAAGCAGCATGGCGGCACTATTCGCGTTGACACTGAGCCCGGCGCATTCACGGAATTTATCGTCACCCTACCGCGAGCAACGGGAGCGCAAAACATTCAACGGGGCACAAGATGAGCACGTACATCGTCGTTGTTGATGACGAACCAGATGTCGAAAGCATGTTTCGCCAGCAGTTTCGGCGGGACTTGAAATCGGGGCGTTTCGTTATGGAGTTTGCTTTGTCTGCGCCGGCCGCTCTGGAGCAGGTGAAAGCGATCCCTGACCCTTCGCTGATCTTGATCCTGTCCGACATCAACATGCCGGGCATGACCGGTCTTGAGATGCTTCCGGTGGTGAAGGCGGAACGTCCAAATGTTCCCGTGATCATGGTCACCGCCTACGGGGACGAAGCGACACAAAGGAGGGCGGCCGAACTTGGTGCAGCCGGTTTGCTTCCCAAGCCGATCGATTTCAGCTTGTTGCGCCGGGAGATCGATCAGCGGCTGGAGCGGGTTGCCTAGTCCGGTTGTGGCACTTTTGAGACATGCCGACGGTCCCCGAGCTTGTCTGTTCATTGGGGAAGACCGGAAGTGCCGCGGACAGCATAGTCCGGTCGAGATTGACCCTAAGCAGACCTTGCTCGCCGCCGCCTCCACAAATGCAGCTTTGCCGCTCACACAGTCTTATGACAAAGTGTTAGATTGTTTGAGCTCGGCGTGATCCTTGGAGGGCACATGCGACGGCGGGAGTTCATAGCGGGTACGGCGATCACCGCAGCTTTGCCGCTTGTGGCTAACGCGCAGCAGGCTGAACGTATGCGACGAATTGGCGTGCTAATGCCGTTTGCCAAAGACAATTCGGAAAGTCAGGCACGCATCGCGGCATTCCTTCAGGCATTTCAGCAATTGGGTTGGAACGACCGCAATTTACAAGTTGAGTATCGCTGGACTGGTGGTGACCCTGATTCCAGTCGGAAAGCTGCCATGGAATTGGCCGCAATGTCTCTTGACGTTGTCTTTGCAACCGCCACTCCGTCGGTGGCCGCGTTGCAGCAGGCGACCCGCACTATGCCGATCATATTTGTAATGGTAGCGGATCCGGTCGCCGCCGGCTTTGTCGACAGTCTAGCCAAGCCAGGTGGCAACATTACTGGGTTCCCAAATTTCGAATATGGCATCGGTACGAAATGGCTGGAACTGCTGAAGGAAATTTCACCCAGAGTTACACGCGTTGGGGTCATTCGAGACCCCACCGTAACTTCTAATGTTGGTCAGTTCGCTGCCATCCAGTCTGTGGCACCCTCGTTTGGAGTGGAGTTGACCCCGCTCGGTGGGCGAGATGCAAAAGAGATAGAGCGAACAATCACCGCATTTGCACACGGTTCGAATTGTGGTTTGGTCTGCGCGGCAGCTCCGTTGACAGTTAATAATCGCAACCTGATTATCTCACTGGCAGCACAGCATCGAATGCCGGCAATCTACCCGTTCCGCTTCTTCGTCGCTGACGGTGGTCTAATCTCTTACGGTGCTGACCCAATCAACTTTTACCGGCAAGCGGCCGGCTACGTCGATCGTATACTCAAGGGCGAGAAGCCGGCCGATCTTCCAGTGCAGGCGGCGACCAAGTACGAATTGGTGATCAATCTCAAAACAGCCAAGGCACTTGATCTGACAATTCCGTCGTCGGTACTGTCCCGCGCCGACGAGGTGATTGAATGATGTCGCCTATCGGCACTTTTCGGACATGGCGCGATGTCCGACTTGAGTCCGCTTTCGGGGGAATAGCGGAAGTCGCATTTCGGGGTCGTCAGGTCAGCTTTTGACCCAAAGATGGGGTAATCGGCCGGCCCAGCTTGTGGATAGGTGAAGATTTTGGGTGCTGCGCTTCAGGCTGATGGTGAAACGAGGTCCGTTGTTAGGACGGCCTCAAGCATCAGAAGGAGAAGCGCAGCATGGACCATTTTGCGGGATTGGACGTATCGGTCAAGGAGACCAGCATCTGCATTGTGGATGACACGGGACGGATCTTCAGGGAAGTGAAGGTAGCGAGCGAGTCTGAAGCCCTTTTGAAGGTTCTTGGGAACCCAGCCTACCGCTTCAAGCGGATTGGATTGGAAGCCGGACCGCTGTCGCAATGGCTGTTCAGCGCTCTCGCTGAAGCAGGCTTACCAGTGGTCTGTGTTGAGACGCGGCACATGCGAGCGGTGTTGAAGGCGCAGATCAACAAGACGGACCGCAACGATGCGCGCGGCATCGCCCAGATGATGCGGGTGGGTCTTTACCGTCCGGTGCATGTGAAGACGTTACGCAGTCAGAAATTGCGGATGCTGCTGACCCACCGCAAGCTATTGCAGTCGAAGGCCATCGCAATCGAAAATGATCTACGAGGCACCTTGCGTAACTTCGGCCTCAAGGTCGGGATGGTTGGCAATGTGAGGTTCGAGGCTCGCATCCAGGAGTTGGTCGAGAACCAGCCCGATCTAGCCGATCTGGTCGAACCGCTACTCATCGTTCGGCGGACGCTCCGCGAACAGATCGTTATCCTACATCGCCGTTTGTTGGCCATCGTGCGAGACGATGAGGTTTGCCGGCGTTTGATGACGATCCCGGGTGTCGGCCCCGTGGTGTCGCTGACCTATCGCGCCACCGTCGATGTACCTGCTCGGTTCCGCAAATCCAAGTCAGTCGGGGCGGTGTTTGGGCTGACGAGCGCCAGGTATCAATCGGGCGAGGTGGATTGGAGCGGCGAAATATCGCGATGTGGCGATGAGATGATGCGGACCATGCTCTACGAAGCAGCGCAGAGCATGATGCATTCAAAAAAATGGTCATGGCTTAAGGCGTGGGCCATGCAGATCGCCAGGCGCCGCGGGATGAAGAAGGCGATAGTGGCCCTGGCTCGCCGGCTGGCCGTGATCATGCACCGCATCTGGGTCGACGGCACCGAGTTCCGGTGGACCCGGGAGCAGGCCGCGGCAGCAGCATGAAACCCGTTCAGGATCAAACCCAATAGGAGAAAGCCAGAGTTCCACCCAGCAGTGGAAAGATGTCCCTCGCGGGACGATGGATGAGGTGAGTCCGTATGTCCGCTTGTTCCTGCCGTTCGATTGACGGCAAGGCCAACTCAAAGATTGTTCCGCCCCGTCCTCGGATCCCATGATGGAAGGGCCCTGGTGCCGATTCCGTAGAGAAGCGCGAGCCCGTGAGTGACATCGACACCGCATCGGTGGATAGTCTGAAAGTGCTTGACCCCAACCGGCCGATTAGAGAAGCGGACATCACCGGGGCAGTCGACATGCACGATTCTTGCTCGTTCGCCCCCTTCCAGAATGAAGGTTTGGCCCGATAAGATGGCTTGTTGACCCTTGGGGGCGGAAATGGCGCGGCCATCAAAAACGGGCGGCAAGACGAGCGGGGCGAAGGCCCGCAACGCAAAGCCAGCAAAGGGCCGCAAGACCACCAAGACCAAGCGCCGCATTGCACCAACGCCCATCCGAGTTAAGCGTCATTCGGTCTCCGGTCCGAGCAAAGACCTGAAGGACGCCCGCGCGCAGCAGACGGCGACGGCTGACATCCTGAAGGTCATCGCCAGCTCGCCGTCCGACGTGCAGCCGGTGTTCGAGGCCATTGCGGCCAGCGCAAACCGCCTTCTTGGCGGCTTCTCGACTTCGGTGTCCCGCTTCATCGATGGCATGGTGCATCTTGCCGCCTTCACGCCGGTCAGCCCGACGGCTGATGCTGCTTTGAGGTCTACCTTCCCTGCACCGACGGCCGTCCTTCCAGCCTTCGTGCTCGCAGCGCGGGGAGAGCCAGCGCAGATCGCAGATACCGAAGCGCTCGCAGATGAGAGATTACTGGAGATTTCGCGTGCGCGCGGCTATCGCAGCGTGCTGTTTGTGCCTCTGATGAATGGGGGGCTGCCGATCGGTATGATCTCCGTCGCGCGCGTTGCGCCAGGTACATTTGCTCCCCACCACGTTCAACTACTCCGGACCTTTGCCGATCAGGCCGTGATCGCCATCGAAAACACGCGCCTGTTCAACGAGGTGCAGGAGCGCACCCGCGATCTGACCGAATCACTGGAACAGCAGACGGCTACCTCGGAGGTGCTCGAAGTCATCAGCGCTTCGACGGGTGAGCTGACGCCCGTCTTCCAGAAGATGCTGGAGAACGCGACCCGCGTTTGCGGCGCACAGTTCGGCGTGATGAACCTGTGGGACGGAAGCAAGTTCGACATGGTTGCGGATTACAACGTCCCGCCCGCCTTTCTGGCGCTCCGAAAAAGCATGCTGGTCACTCCGGACGCCACGCCTTCGTTCGAAAAGATCATCGAAACCCATCGCATCATTCAGATCGACGACGTGCGAACCAGCCCTGGATATCTCGCCGGCGCTCCACTCGCCGTCGGGATCGCTGACCTGGCGGCGGCCCGAACAATGATCGTCGTGCCGATGCTGAAGGAAGACGAACTTCTCGGCTTCATCATGATCTACCGTCAGGAAGTGAAGCCGTTCACCGAGAAGCAGGTCGCGTTGCTCGAGAACTTCACCAAGCAGGCCGTGATCGCTATTGAAAATGTTCGGCTGCTCAACGAGCTGCGCCAGCGCACGGACGACCTGACCGAATCACTCCACGATCTGCGCACCGCGCAGGATCGCCTGATCCAAACCGAGAAGCTCGCGTCGCTCGGCCAACTCACCGCGGGCATCGCGCACGAGATCAAGAACCCGCTCAACTTTGTCAATAACTTCTCGGCGCTGTCGGCGGAATTGACCGACGAGCTGAATGACGTGCTCAAAGCGGTCGTGCTCGACGACAACGTCCGGGGAGAAGTCGACGAATTGACGGGGATGCTGAAGGACAACCTAGAAAAGGTGGTCCTGCACGGCAAGCGCGCCGACTCCATCGTCAAGAACATGCTGCTGCATTCGCGTGAAGGCTCCAGAGAACACCGGCCTGCGGATATCAATTCGCTTCTCGATGAGAGCCTCAATCTCGCCTATCACGGTGCGCGCGCAGAAAAAGGCGAGTTCAATATTACCCTGCAGCGCGACTTCGATGCGGACGCTGGTATAATCGAACTATTTCCGCAGGAGATCACCCGGGCATTTCTCAATCTGATCGCGAACGGCGTCTATGCTGCGACTAGACGTAAGACCGAGGTTAAAGAGCATGATTTTGAGCCAACCCTCCGAGCCACCACGAAGAACCTCGGAAGTACCGTGGAAATTCGCATCCGCGACAACGGTACCGGCATCCCGGTGGAAGTGCGAGAAAAGATGTTCAACCCGTTCTTCACGACGAAGCCAGCCGGGGAAGGAACCGGCCTTGGGCTCTCGATGACGCACGACATCATCGTAAAGCAACACGGCGGCAGAATTGATGTCGCGACCGAACCTGGGCAGTTCACAGAATTTACTATCGTCCTGCCGAGGAAGAGCAATTTGTCAGGCGTGGATCGAGGTAAGACGTGAGCATTCTGGTTCTTGTGGTAGACGACGAGCCTGACGTCGAAGCGCTGTTCCGCCAGCAATTCCGGCGCGACCTGCGTGCGCAGCGCTTCGTCATGAACTTCGCCAGTTCAGCCGCGGATGCTCTATCGCGCATCGCAGACCCCATCGAGGAGACCCTGATATTGATCCTCTCGGACATCAATATGCCCGGCATGACCGGGCTTGAGATGCTGCCAAAAGTCAGGGAAATGCGACCCGACGTTCCCATCATCATGATCACCGCCTACGGCGATCCCGAAACCAGGCGGAAGGCGATAGAAGGCGGCGCGACCGGGCTGCTGACTAAGCCCATCGACTTCACATTGCTTCGCGAAGAGATCGACGCGCGGCTGAGCCAGGCCGGTTGACGGGTCTGTGGTTCGGGACTTCCGGTATTGGCACCGAACGGACATGGTTGGTTTGGCAGGTGACGTCCGCTTTCAGGGCAAACCGGAAGTCGCATTTCGGGGCTGTCAGGTCGCCTGTTGACCAAGGCGATCATGGCGCCTTCTGTCAGCACCGGCGACGGAGGCAGAAACGTCGCGGGCGAATACCTTGTCGCCGAACCGCTTGATTACTTCCATTTTGCCGAGGCGCCTGACTGGGTTTACGGGTTGGTGTTACAGCCCGATCCCGAAACAAGACCTGCTGCCTCGGTGAGGGAAATAGACGTGGCACATCCATCGAAACGGAAGGGCAGCGGCTTCGAGCTGGAAGTGGTGAAGGTGCTGCAGGGCTACGCCATCGAAGCGGTGAAAATCCCGCTGTCGGGATCGGTGGCAGGCTTCGCCGGCGACATCGGTGCGGTGCTGACAAGGCAAGATATTTTGACTAACCTTCAATGCGGGCCATCAAGACGGGGTAGGACAGGGCCCACGAGAGGAGATCGATGAGCACAGTAAAAAGCGCTCTGGCCCAGAAGCGTGGCGCCCTGATCCATGTTCGTTCCGGCGACATGGTCGTCGAAGCCCTGCGCCAGATGCGCGAAAACCGGGTCCGGTCGGTGCTGGCAATCGACGACGACGTGCTGGTCGGTATCGTGACCCAGGGTGACTGCGCCATCAAAGTGCTGCTGCCCGGGCTCGATGCGAAGCAGACGCCCGTGGGCCAAGTGATGACGGGCAACCCGGTGACGGTCAAGCCGGACGATCGGCTGGAAGGCTGTATGGCAATGATGGCTGCGCGCGGTTTTCGCCATCTGCCAGTGCTGGACGCGGGCAAGGTCGTGGGCGTGATCTCGATCGGAGACGTCGTCAAGGACATCATCCGGGATTTGGAGCACAACGTGGGCGACCTGATGGGCTACATCATGAGGGACGGCCCCGGGGGCTGACAGACGAACCGCGGTGCCGTCGCCGCGTCCGCGATCCTGCAGCGGCCCTAGTTCTTCTACAATTGAAAACCGCTCGCCGAGGTGGTCTAGCCGCCGCCACGCGAAGGGTAGTTTTCTCCTCTCGCGCAACAGACTTTGGTTCAGCCCGGCTCCTGCGGCCAGTTTTTTTACGTCAGCAATGCGTCAGGCGGTCGCCGCGATCGCCCGCTTCACCGTCATCGGATGCCACCGCCTAGTTAAGTGACCTGCTGAGAAATGACCGCTTGTGGCACTTTTCGGACATGCCGGTGCGGCCTGACGACGTCTGCTGTCGAGGGTAGAGCGGACATCGCGCGCGTCGCAGAGACTGCGGCATCCGTATGCTTCGACTCGCGCGCCGCCCGGTAGCACGTGCGCTTTCGAAAACAAAGATGGAGACCACCTTGACGCGACTTAGTAGGATTGTCTTGCACGAGAACATCATGGTCGCCGCGACGGTCGCGATCGGCGCTTTTGTGTTTCGACCGAGACAATTGATCGGTTACGATCGGCTGCGATCTCAACCGGCGTGACGCGCCGTTCGAGATCCCAACGGAAATTTGGAAACTCAACTCAGGAGGAACGCCACAATGACCGACAGCCCCTTGCGCGCCAAAGGTCGCGCGATGCGCCGCAATCTCATGGGCGCGGCCTACGCCGACAAGCTAGATCAGCAGCTCTACACCGATCCGATCATGGAGAAATTTGCGGCGCTGACGCAGGAGACGGTGTTCGGCACGCTGTGGACGAGGCCCGGGCTCGACCTCAAGACCAGGACGTTGATCTGCGTCGTCTCCGACACCGCAACAGGGCGGACCCCAGAGCTGAAACTGCATATCCGCTTTGCGTGTAACCACGGCTGGACCGAGGACGAGCTCGTCGAGGCGATTCTGCACCTGCTCGGCTATGTCGGCGCGCCTCTTGTGCGCGAGGCGCTGCTAGTGGCGAAGGAGACCTTTGCGGAGATGCGTGCCGAGAATCCGGTCACGTCATAACAGCGAGCTTGCAGTCCTGCACCACTTCGGGCGAGAAATGCTCAGCTAGAGTTTATTTGCAGTTTGACAAAAAGTAGACGACCGATCGCCCTCGCGCGCGCCCGGTTCTGACCCGGAAATGGCCGAGGCTGGAGGACATTGTAGGCATCTGTCGGCGCAAGTTAGCCGGCAAATGATCAAGATTTGATCGTCGCCTTGCCGTAAGGTGATTGAAAAGCTTGGGCAGTGAAAGTCCGTTACTGGCGGCACTTCTCGGACATGAATTAGCCGTAACCACTGACTTGATGATGGCGGACTCGATTGACGAGGCAACCGGGCGACGATCGCTCATCGCCCGGCCCTGACGATCAAGCAGCCTTGCGAGCCTTGCCGATCGATCCGGACTTGGCAGCCTGACTCCCGGCACGGACTGCCGCGATCAGGGTGTCGATCACTGTCGGGAGTTTGTCCTTGGACGGGACCACGATGCCGGCCTTGCCCTTCTCGAACTCGATGGGCTTGGCCCCGAACTTGACGGACATGACGACCTGGCCGGACGGGTCTGTCTTCCACCAGGGCCGGACGGCCTGTTGTTTGGTGGTGGCCTGCCTTTCCCCGTTGACCTTGGTCCATCGCTGGATGGTCCGGACGTGGTTGGGGTCTTTCAGGAGCAGCTTCTGCTCCTCAAGCTTGGTGATGAACTTGGCCCGGCGTTGCTGGACCGGATCGTTCCCGGTCTTGGGAAGGGCGGTGAACGAGAGTGACTTGAGGACTGGCATGTAGGTTCTCCGTTGTTGGATGAAACCTCGCCGATCCTAATCACGTGCATGATACTGTACATAGCCCAGCCCAGGATTGTCGGGTTACCGATCCAATTCCTCGAGCAGGGTTCGGCCATATTCGTCAATTGTGACGTAGTCGTTTAGTAGCTGGCTATGAAATTCTACTTGGGGTAACTCCTCGTAAATTGAGTGCATCATTCCGGGCACGAATTGGCATAGCGTCAATTGTTTCGTCTTAACCTTCTCGTACTCCTCGGGACTGCTCCGCGAAGGCTCCTCCCATTTGGCCTTCTCTAGCTCCTCGTATTTCGCGACGTTCGCCTTTGGGACCACGTAGGGCGGAATGTAGAGGGGAATGCGATGCGCAAGTGAGTCCCGGAAGTCGATGAGGTTACCAAACCACTTTTGCTTCTCGTCCAAATAATCTCGGAACTCCTTGGTGAGTTTGTTACGAATTTTTTTCTTGCCGAGTCCCACTTTTTTGGGATCGAGATCAGTACCGTCGCTGTTTTTGATATCTTTCTCCAGCACCCAAATCCAAGCGATATTATCCAGACATCCAAACGCATTCATCGTGAATGCTTGTATCGCTATTGTCGCGTCGATGACGTCATCACGCTCTGGAATCTCCTCCCTCTCCGGCGGTAAAAGATCGTAGACCAAATCTACTGTCCTTACGAGCGTTCCAAGCCGTCGGCAAAAGCCATGCTTGGCAAATTCTGCGCCGCGATTGGTTTTGTACGACCGCAAAAAAAATTTCTCCCGAAGATCTGCGTGCTGAGCATGCATCGCGTCCTGACCTACATGCAACTCCGCAAGGCGATTGTCTGAAAAATACCGCGTCATGCTATTCGGTCCTTCCATCGCTGGCAGAACGATTCGCGCCCCCTCGTTGAAGTAAGGCAACCGAAGCCATTTGCCTGATTCTACCAAATGAATTGATGATAGAATTACCCTTCTATCATCAGTTGATCCAAGCCATTGGGCTTCCAACTAATATTTCCCGTCGGCTATGTACGACCACTCCTGACTGATTACAGTCCAGCGTCCTGCAACTCGTAAATAACGGGATTGGAGGGCCAGATGGCTTTAGCAAAGCAAGCGAAGACGTTGAGCAAGGGGCAGGTCGATGCCGTCTTGGGCTACTTGGCCAAGACCCGCTGGCCATCCAGGAACCGGGTCATCTTCCTGCTTTCGGTCAAGGCAGGCCTCCGGGCCAAGGAGATAGCAAGCCTGACCTGGAGGATGGTCACCGATGGGAGGGGCCAGATCGGCCAAGCCATCCTCCTGGAGAACAAGGCGAGCAAGGGTCAGTCCGGCCGGGTCATTCCGATGAACGAAGAACTCAGGACCGCGCTGGCCGAGTACTTCAAAACGGTCTACCCGCCGAACAGCACATTCTTGATCGAGAGCGAGAGGTCGAGGGGGATGTCAGCCCAAGCCGTCGTCAACCTGTTCTGGCGATGGTACCAGCACGTCGGCTTCGACGGGTGTTCGAGTCACTCCGGAAGGCGCACCTTCATCACCAATACCGCCAGGAAGATCTCGACGGTGGGAGGATCGTTGCGGGACGTCCAGATGCTTGCCGGACACACGAACCTTCGAACCACGCAGCGCTACATCGAGGCCAATCCGGACGCTCAGGTCCGGATCGTCGAGTTAGTCTAGTGCATAGCTCCCCCGCGATGGTCGCAGTCCAATGGGACGCTCGACTATTCGTAAGTATCCCAACATCTCAGTATCGACGCGACATGACAGCGTCCCGTAACCTCCTAGGTGTGAGGCACTGCGGAAACCCCGGTGGCCTGAGACACCGGTCGGAGCATCCGGGTCACCCTGACCTGATGCGTTCCTGGCAATGAACGACCAAAGCGGGCACGGTCGCTAAACCAAGCCCGACGAGAGACGGGAAAGCTTTAAACCGTCGAAGGGAGGCACGATCGTCGGATCGGTCGTGTCGCCAACTTTGCGCAGATAAGCAGAGGGGAAACGGGGCTCACCGCACTGCCGGTCCCGACCACCATCCGGTGGTTCCTCTGATCCGATGTTTCCGAAGCCGTTATACGCACGATTTCCGGATCGCTTCGCCTGCAAAGGGCGAAGTGTATCACTCAACCGTTTCCGCACACGCTGGCAGCCGAGCTGGTAGACTGCCGACCGGAAACCGGTCCGAGTTGGAAAAGCCTGAGGTCGCCCGAAGGGCGCTCACCCCAACGAAGTGAGGGTGAGTGGGTAAGGATCCTGATCGGTAAACTAGTCGGCTTTGTCCGACCAAATATGAACCCCGATACAAACCGCCGCTGTCAAGACTACTGGCAGTAGCGCCGGAGCTTTACCAACGCGCGCCGTCAGTGCGTTCGCGTCCCTGGCGGGTGAACGACTAGTTTTTCCTCGGCAAAAAACTGGAGCGCGCCATATCCTTCCGTGTCAACAGCGTATCTAAGTTTGCCGTCAACTGTTGGGAACACTGCGATGACCGTGCCGCCCTCATGGTCGTTGGCTGCATTATCGACCTGCTCGCCAACTGCAAACTTCGACATCGCGCGCCCTCTGGAATTATCGAAACTTTAACGATTATCTTCACCAATTAGTCAACGCTTCGTTAATGACGGGTCCGGGCCGTGACAGTTCGGAGCATATTTGTGGTGCGATGTTCGATCATGAGATGCCGCTGTGGCATCCTGCACGTGGTAGCCGCATCCCGGCTCTGCAAGTTCGCGCCCCGGCTTCGACGAAACGAAAGTGGCCGCCAACCGAGCAACCTTACTTGTCTCGTTCACCTAGCGGGTTGCTGGTCGAGCGGTTGATAAAATGAAGTCTAGTGCAAGCCTGACAGACCACGGGTTTATGAGTTGTGCCCGTTGGATCGTCAGGCGCGTCTTCGAGCAAATGCTGCACGTTTAACCGGCCATTTCATCGTTAGGACAGCAACGCTGGCTTGATTAGCACCGTCGCCGGTGACACATGATAGATCATCGGGGATACGTTGGCCCCGACACGCTGGCAACGCATCGACTGCCTCATTCAATGATGGCTGTGCGTCCGGTGGCTAGCAGGCTCAGACTACGTTTCGGGCACCGCTCGGCGCAGCAAACCTCTAGGCAAACGCAACGCAACGGCATGAGCCGTCGAGGGAGACCTTGGCGGCTTTTGCGTGTGGACATGCAGCCAACGATAATCGGGATGAAGGTGTAGCCTAACGCTAACCGGCCGACGTCAGCTATCCCCTCCGATAGCGACCAAATCCCGCAGGACAGCGAACGAAAAGGTGCCGGGACAGCGTCCAACACGATGATGGGATCCGATGTTGGTTCCTGGGTAAAAGCGGACCTGACGGCCCCGAAATCCAATTTCCGCTTTACCCCCGAAAGCAGACTCATGTCGGACATCTCGCCATGTCCGAAAAGTGCCATGTGTGGACGGCTCCGGATTGGCAAGGACTTTTTTCACGTCGCAGGCTTGGTCGGTGCAGCCATGTGTTCGGCCTTTAAGCGCGGTTCACATGACCGCTGGCCATAATGCCCTCCGCGGATCAGGTCCCGGTCAAAACCGCGCATTCGATAGCAATGCGATGGCACAAGTGGGTTGTCCTGATCGCCGGATCGACCGGCTCTGCATTACGTGCTGTTCGCCCTCCCAACCTTCACATCACGCCGGTTATCCGGCGCGATCTCGTTCACCGCGCTAGCGCGACAGGATTTCTATATCGCTCACCTTTGGCCATCATGGCCCAGGCCATCCGCGCAATCTTGTTGGCAAGCGCGATCGCGGCGACCTTTGTCGGGCGTCGACCTAGCAACGCCGTGAGCCAAGGCCGATGCCCGGTGCCATGGATCTTGGCATAGCGGATGACGGCGAGTGCTCCGGCCACGAACAGGCTCCGCAGATAGCGATCGCCCTGTTTACTGATGCTGCCGAGCCGCTCCTTGCCCCCACTTGAGTGCTGTTTGGGAACGAGCCCAATCCAGGCGGAGAAGTTACGTCCGGACCGGAAGGTTCTGGGATCGGCAACACTCGCAACCAGCGCAGTCGCCAGCATCGGGCCGACCCCAGGAATGTAATGAAGGCGCTTACTCGTCTGGTCGGACCGATGCCAGACCAGGATCATCCGATCGAACTCCAAAATCTGCTCCTTGAGAGCGAGCAGCTGGGTACCGAGCGCGGCAAGGCAGGCACGGGCAACCTCCGGCACCCGCTTGTCCTTCGGGTCGGCAACAATACGCAGCAATTCCGTGACCCCTTTGCGCCCGACCGGTGCGACAATGCCGAACTCGGCGAGATGCGCTCGGATCGAATTAATCACCGCGGTCTGCTGACGGATGAATAGATGGCGTGTGCGATGAAGCATCAGACAACTCTGCTGCTCTGGCGTCTTGGTTGGCACGAACCGCATGTTGGCTCTGGTGACCGCTTCGCAAATCGCTTCTGCGTCGGCCATGTCGTTCTTCTGCCGTTTGACATAGGGCTTTACGTAAGCCGGCGGCATCAATCGCACGGTATGGCCAAGTGTCTGCAACTCGCGCGACCAATGGTGAGACGAGGCGCAAGCCTCGATGCCGACCAAGCAGGGTGGCAGCTTCTCAAAGAATGTCAGCACGTGGCGACGTTTCAACTGGCGGCGGATGACCACCTGGCCGGCGGCATCAACGCCGTGCACCTGGAACACCGACTTGGCGATGTCGAGACCGATTGTCGTGATCGTCTGCATGGACCTGCTCCTCTAAATCGTGGGAGCCTCAACAGCGCCCACATCCATGGCACTCATGTGCCGGTGGAGGAGCCGTCCACAGCATCACAACCGGACTCATGCACTGCAGCAAACAGCATCTCTATTCGATCACCTCGTCGGCACGGGCGAGCAGCGTCTGAGGTATAATGAGGCCGAGGCTCTTGGCCGTCTTGAGATTGAGGACCAGTTCGTATTTTGTCGGCGCTTGCACCGGCAGGTCAGCCGGTTTTGTTCCCTTCGGGATGCGATCCACATAGCCCGCCGCAAGTCGAAACTGGTCGACAAGGTCAGGCCCGTAGGAGACCAGGCCACCCTCGGCGGCGATGTAACTAAGCCCGTAGACCGCCGGCAGCTTGAACCGGGCCGCCAGTGTGACGATCAGATTGCGATGAATAGTCGCCGACGCGCTCGGCGTGACAATCAGGCCACCGTTTGGAGAGCCAGCAAAGGCCGCAACAGCGCGCCTAACTTCGTCGGCATTTTGCGTACCGACGGGGCTGATCTGAAGCCCGGACGACTGCGCCGCGGACTGGATGACGCCGAACATGGCAATTCCGGCCGGATTGGCAGCATCGCGCAGTACCGCCACGCGTGTCACGCTGGGTGCAATCTGCTTCAGGAGTTCCAACCACTTTATGCTCAGACTGTATTCATAGATCATGAAGCCGGTGACTTGACCGCCCGGTCGGGAAAGAGAGTCGACAAAGCCTGCGCCAACGGGATCGGTGACCGCCGCAAATACGATTGGCACGGTACGGCTCGCAATCTGCACGGCCGTCACGCCCAAGGTTCCGCCTGCCAGCACAATATGCGGCGAGAGTGCGATCAGTTCGGCGGCATATTTGCGTTCAAGCTCGACATCGTCGGCGCCCCAGCGGGTCTCGATCCGCACGTTGCGACCGACCTCCCAACCAGCGTCTTGCAGCCCCTTTTGGAATGATGCAAGCCGGGCCTGGCCTTCCGGGTCGTCGGCTGCGCGGTTCATGAGTATGCCGATCAGCGGCACCGCCGACGACTGCGCACGCGCTGCAAGCGGCCATGCCACCGTGCTGCTGATAAACGTGATGAACTCGCGTCGCTGCATGTACCTAAAACACGATTTTGTGGTCGTGTAAGCCTAGCACTTTGCGACCGGCCCGCGAGTGAGAAATGGCACAACTGATCTCAAATGCTGATAGCCCATATCCGGTTGGGGTCAATTGCTACCGGTGCAGGTCCTTCGGGCCATGTCCGGTCTACCCCCGTTAGCGACCGAACTGCGGACATTGCTGGAGGTCCGTTTGGTGCCACAAACGGACATCCAGACATTCTCTGGCTCGGGGCTAATCTTCAAAAAGGCGCGGACCCGACTTCTCAGAATTTTTCAGGCGTGTAGTCTCTCGTCCCCAGGAGGCTCTGGCTTGCCCACGGAGCGCGTAGAACGACGTTTAGCGGCCATCCTTGCGGCGGATGTGGCCGGCTACTCTCGGCTCATGGAAGCCGACGAAGAAGGCACGCTCGCAAAGCTAAAGACCCATAGAAGAGAACTGATCGATCCGAAAATCACCGAGTTCGGAGGCCGTATCGTAAAGACCACGGGCGACGGCCTGCTGGCGGAATTTGCGAGCGTCGTTGACGCTGTACGCTGCGCCGTTGAAGTGCAGAGAGGCATGGTCGAGCGCAATGGTTTGGTCCCGGAAAAGGAGCGTATCGAATTCCGGGTGGGCGTCCATCAAGGAGATATCATCAGCGATGCAGGGGATACCTTTGGCGACGCTGTGAACATCGCAGCCCGTCTGGAGGGGTTGTCTTTCCCCGGAGAGGTCTGCATATCATCCCGAGCGCAGGAAGATGCCGCCGGCAAGCTCGACGTGACCTTTGAAGATTTGGGGGTACAACATCTAAAGAACATCACTAAGCCGGTGAGAGTATATCGGATACAACCGGGTGGTGTTTCAACGCAGCCGGTGCAGCAGGCGCTGGCACTTCCCGACAAGCCATCTATAGCTGTTCTGCCATTCGCCAATATGAGCGGTGATGTTGAGCAGGAATACTTCGTCGATGGTGTCTCCGAGGACATCATCACAGCCCTCTCGAAATTGCGTTGGTTTTTCGTTATCGCGCGTAATTCGTCATTCGTTTACAAGGGCAAGACAGTCGACATAAGGCAAGTCGGCCGCGAGTTGGGCGTGCGTTACGTGCTAGAGGGAAGCATAAGAAGATCGGGAGAACGAGTTCGCATAACCGCGCAGCTTATCGACGCTTCCACGGGTAACCATATCTGGGCAGATCGCTATGAAGGCGATAGCAATGACGTATTTGCACTGCAAGACAAGATAACTAACAGCGTTGTCGCCGCCATCGAACCGCGTCTCTTGGAAGCGGAAAGTGACCGATCGCACAGCCGGACACCGGATGATATGCGTGCTTGGGACTTGTTGATGCAGGCCACCTCCCTTTTTTGGAGGCTAAACAAGACCGATGGCGAAGCTGCAATTTCCATTCTTGGGCGCGCTGTCAAACTTCATCCCGAATACGCGCCGGCACACAGCATGCTCGCGTTTGCGATGCTCTTACTTGGCTATCTTGGGTACATCGAGCCCCAGGTGAAGGATGCCACCGCGCTTGCCGCCCGAGCTGCCGAGCTCGATCGGAACGACCCCTGGGCCTATGTCGCCCTTGGATTTGTCTCATTCATCGAACGGCGCACCGATGAATCAATCGCCCACTTTGAGCGAGCGCTCAATCTCAATCCAAATTTTGCTGCCGCTCACGGCTATTTAGGTTGGACTCTGTCATTCGATGGACAATCGGACAAATCCATCGCGCACTCCCAGACAGCAATCCGCATGAGCCCGCACGACCCACAACAGGTAATATTTTATGGCGGAATGGCAGCGGCCCACTATCTTGCTGGACGGTATGACGAAGCGATTAACAGCGCGCTTAGCGTGTTGCAATACCGGCCTACATTCAATGGAGCACGGCGGTTACTTATATCCGCCTTGGCTCAAGCCGGCCGGCTCGATGAGGCGCGTACGGAACTAGAGCGGCTTAAGACCTTTCAGCCTGACATTTCGATTGCTTGGATAGAGAAGAACGTCCCGTATACGCCAGCCTCAATGGCCAAATATTTAGAAGGTTGGCACAAGGTGGGGCTTCGGTAGTTTCAGGCCGCATGTCCGTTCTGGGTCAAAAGCTGAAAACCTCAATGCGAGCATATGTTTTCCGCTCTGCCCTCGATAGCGGACATCGCTGAACGCGATGGTCAATCCATCGTCAGGTGGCTTAGATCTGGACCGCACAAATCAGCGCGTCTGGCGTCTCCCAAGACGCCAGCAATCCATGCTCGTAGGATTCGAAGATCTTCAATTGATTATCTATCGGCACCGAGCCTTCGGACGCTCCAGTGCTCAGCAGCAGTTCGATGTTTGAAATGGCCTGCGCCGCGGCTTCCGCCAAGGATGTTTCCAGCCAGCCAATCTGTGACGTGACGGCCCTCACCCGGAACACTTCTTCGTCCGACAGGTTCACCGACATCGCTTGGGACTTCGCAAGCAATTTTGGAGCCATCAGTGCTCGGTCGTGACCTTCCACGCCGAGGAGTTCGTTCGCCAACATCCGGATTGCGAACGCACGGTCGAACGCGGGCTCGTCAGGTGTCACCGGAGGCGCTGTCCGGCGCCAGAAACTTGCCGTTCCCATGTCGAGGAGCGCGTCGAGGCCGAACCGGCTGAGGTAGTCGTGCGCGTCCGTCAGGGTGTCCATCCATTTTATAACAAGAGGTTTGGTCCAGCCCGACCGGCGGGCGAACTGCCGGATCGTCCGTTCGACCGTCGCTCTGTCAGGAGCACAACGGCACCGACCGATCCACTGGGCGCGTTCGAGGAGGGATCGTGTCAGGGGATGCCATCCCTCGGAGCCCGACAAGTCAGGCTCAACGGGGCCGGGGCTGACGCCCTTTGCTCCGACGGCCCCGGTCAAGGCGGAGCAAATCGCACCTACCAATAATTGCCGACGGTCAACCTCCATCCAACCCCTCCGACCTTCCAGGAAGGCCGGCAGTAAACTGAAGTCCCAGGGAAGGACATGTGGGGTCAGCCCGGACTAAGAGACGGACGGGGCCGGCAAGGGAGCTAGTCCGCCTTCCTACGTACGTAATCCAGAGCCGAACTAGAGGATGCGAGTTCGTCGATCCGGCGGCTGGAGCATGTCGATCGACCTCTGCTTACCTGAAGTCTGACCGTCACCTTCGATCGAGCTTTCCCCCGCCACGATTTGTTGTTCGAAGCGGAGAGGATCCCACGGCCCGAACGGCCGCGTCACGGAATCCAACAGCAAAATAGCGCCGGGATTGATCGGGTTCGGCCGCGAGCCGTTGCATGTGAGCGATCACATCATCTGCTCCTTCCCCCCCGATCTCTTGCAACTGGTCGATCGAACGCTGCATGGCCGGCTGAACCCCTCGCGGCGCGATCAACAACGTCTCGACCAAGACTCTAAGCCGGGAAGCGATCTGAGCACGGAGCTTGTACAGCTCATCCGATGGCGGCATCTGAAGCGCCTTCACAAGCGTCTTGATCTCTTCCCTGCTCGTGTAGAAGCGTGAAGTCCGGCCGCTGAAGTCCCGCTGCTCCGCCTCCTTCGACGCAAGATGCTTGGTCAGCTCCGATTGTTTTGCGGTAAGTTCGTTGAGCTTACCGGCAACGAACTCGGGCGGCCCGCCAGCCTTCAAGACCGCGTAGGTCTGTTCCATGAGCGCGGCGGTGGATGATAGCTCTCCGCGAATGGCCGACACCGCGTCCTCAAGCATCTTCCGCTTCCCCGCATCTTCATTTGCATTGATGATGCTTTCGAGGTCGAGTTCCTGAACGAACGCGAGAAACGAAGCCTCAAAATCCTGATACCGCCATCTCGTGGCGTCGCATCCCCGGCCCCGTTGGGCATTCCCACATACGAGGTAGGTGCCACCACGTGTCCCTGAGCCCTTGTTTTCGAATGCGATCGTAGAGTGGCAATACGCGCAGCGTGCCAACCCAGTGAAAAGGTTCGTGTAGCCGGGTCCCTTTCGACCAGCGCCCCCTATCCTTCGTTGCGACCGCGAATGCTGCGCCCGGAAGAACAACTCCTCTGAGACGATGGCTGGGAAGTAACCCGAGATGGGCGGTCCCTCCGGGACGCGCCTACCGTCTGCTTTGACGTGCGGCTGGAACTCGCCGAGGACGGCACGGTTCTCCAAAGTCTTGGCAAGGTACGATCTATGCCAGCCGTTTTTACCCACGAATGCAGGCAGCCCGGCCTTATTGAGCCGAGTGGCAATCGAGTACATTCCCAGGCCCGAAGCCGAGTCGGCAAAGATCTGGCGAACGGTTTCAACCCGTTCCGGAATAATCTCGTATGAACGACCATCTGGCGATAATCGAAGCCATGCCGGGCAACGGGCGGTCATGGGCTGACCTTCTGCTGCCTTTGTGCGCTTGTTCTTCCAAGCAGCGCCTACTCGCATACTCTTGGTCTTGGATTCCTCGTGAGCGCGCTCCATGATCACTAGCGAGGTGATCATGTCGACGAGGTTCGTGGTCTTGGCCCGATAGACCCGCTTGTCGGCGAGCGTGACGAGATTGATCCCAGCTTGCACGATACTGAGGAACAACGTGTGTGCCGGCAGAATTTCCTCTCGGCTGAGCCGGTCCAGCGATTCGACCAGAAGGTACGACCCACGTTCGACTGAACCTGCCTTCACGGCGGTCAAAAATTGACCCAGAGCTCCATCCCGGACGTTCGCGCCCTTGAAAGCGGAAATACCGATATCTTCGAGCCGCGCTTCATCTGCCAGCTCCAGCCCGTGCTCTTCCGCATAGGCCTCCGACGCTTCAAGTTGCCGCCGCCGGCTGTCCCCTTTGAGCTGGAGATCGGTCGACATACGGAGGTAGGAATAGGCGCGAGGCTTCATCGTGTTAACCCAAAGAGAAGTACCTCTACTCGAAGTTGGGTTATTTGTACACGACATCTTGATGATCGGCTCGCCCGGCGCCGGCAAGTCGATGCTGGCAGCACGGCTGCCCTCGATCCTGCCGCCATTGTCGCCGTCCGAGCTTTTGGAAGTCTCCATGATCGCCTCCGTCGCCGGCGAAATCAGGGACGGCGCGCTGACGGCGCGACGGCCGTTCCGCAGCCCCCATCATTCGGCCAGCATGGCCGCGCTCACCGGCGGCGGCATGCGCGCAAGGCCCGGCGAGATCTCGCTGGCGCATCAGGGCGTGCTGTTTCTCGACGAACTGCCGGAGTTCGATCCGCGCGTGCTGGATTCGCTGCGCCAGCCCTTTTAGAACGGCGAGGTCGCGGTCTCCCGCGCCAATCACCGCGTCACCTATCCGGCGCGCTTCATGCTGGTGGCGGCGATGAACCCCTGCCGCTGCGGCAACGCCTATGAGCCCGGTTTTTCCTGCAAGCGCGGACGGATCGATCGCTGCACATCCGATTATCAGGCGCGCATCTCCGGTCCCCTGATGGACCGCATCGATCTGCGCATCGAGGTCCCCGCGGTGGCTGCCTCCGATCTGATCCTGCCTCCATCGGCGGAAGGCTCGGCCGAAGTCGCCGCGCGCGTCGCCGCGGCGCGCGACATTCAGCTCACACGTTACGCCGCGATCGGATTGCGTGACATCCGCACCAATGCGGAAGCGCCGGCGTCGGTGCTGGAGACCATCGCGCAGCCCGATGCGCAGGGAACAAAACTGCTGCGCGAGGCCTCCGAGACCATGCGGCTGTCGGCGCGCGGCTATCATCGCGTGCTGCGCGTCGCGCGCACACTCGCCGATCTCGACGGCGCGGACAAGATCAGCCGGCTGCATCTGGCCGAAGCCCTGTCGTACCGCGCGCTTGCTGATGACCTCAGGCGAGCGGCGTGAACATAGCCATGTCAGCCAGCCTGACGGGCAAATCACTGAATCTCCTGTCCAGCCCCATTTGCAAAAATATTTCCGTTCCCGTCCGATGCAAATCACTTCATATCGTCAGCCGTCCCGCCCCACAGAGGGGCGTATCATGATCGTCGCGTACGCGGGGCGGGATGCGGTGGACGCGAATGCGCCTTTAAGACGAGCGGCGCTATTCGCGGACGGCGAAGTCGTGTGGTCCTGACGCCTCGACGCCGGCGTCAAGTTGGCGAAAACAATTTCGCCGATGACGGTGACAAGAAAGCCCGATCGCCGGGGAGATCACGGAGGAAACCGTTAAAACCATTCGCGTGCGGGAATGCCGGGTGTTTCGGCGTGCTCGTGGTGACTAACGCGCGTGCTTTCTACACACCACGCGCGGCTGCGGGTGCGCTGGCACCCGGCATTCCCCACGCCCTCACGGGGGCGAAGGTTCACGCACGACTCGGGCACCTCGCGCCGCGGGATCGCGGATGTGCGTCTGAGACAGTTTTCGGTGGCTGCGCTTTGAAAACGCGAGGCTCTTAATCCTTCATTAACCCTGATCTCATGCCGGTTGCCCGCAGCCGCGCGGCCTCAAGCACTTTGCAAGGTCGAAAGCCTCATCGTCGGCGCCGGGACAGGGCGCGGCAAGACAACGGTCGGGGTCATCGGCATGGGACGGTTTTTCCGGATCAAATTACGCATACGCCGCTTCACCCGACGCTATCCGTGGCTGGTCTTTGCGGTCCGCTCGTTCATGATCTTCGCCGCCACCTTCGGCGGCGCGTATGGGTTCATCTCCGGAAGCCGGTCGGAAAATTCCGGCTATGACCCCAACGCCTTTGCGATCGGCGCCAGCTTCCTGTTTGCGCTTGCCTGCGTCGGGCTGGCCACGTTGAGCATGCGCCTGCGCTGGATGCACAAGAAGCTTCGCAAGATCTCGCTCCACAACGAGACGCTGGCCGACCGCAATTGGGAATTGCAGGAGGCCGAGCAGCGCGCCCGTAGCCTGTTCGAATTGCAGGGCGACCTGATCGTGCTGCGCGACGCCGAGGGTCGCATCACGTTCGTGAATGACGCCTATTGCGAACTGGCCGGGCAACCGCGCAGCGCGCTGATCGGCAGCACCTTCACCTTCAATGTGCTCGAGCAGGGTGACGCCGCGCTGGAGTTGAGCGGCACGCGCATTCACGACCAGAAGATCGAAAGCGCGCTGGGACCGCGATGGATTGGCTGGCGCGAAGGCCTGGTTCGATCGGATGCCGGCGCGCCGGCGGAGATGCAATGCGTCGGCCGTGACGTCACCGACCGCACCGAGACCGAGCGTGCGCTGGCCGACGCCCGCGACCAGGCCGACGCCGCCAACCGCGCCAAGTCGCGCTTCCTCGCGATGGCCAGCCATGAAATCCGCACGCCGCTGAACGGCATCCTCGGCATGAGCGCACTGCTCTTGGATACGCCGCTGACGCCGGAGCAGATGACCTACGCCAGGGCGGTGAAAACCTCGGGCGACGCGCTGCTGTCGCTGATCGAGGAACTGCTGGATTACTCCAAGATCGAGGCCGGCAAGATCGACCTCGAACAGCGCCCGTTCCAGCTGGCCGCGCTGATCGAGGACATCACCGAACTGCTGGCGCCGCGCGCGCAGGCGCGAAAGCTCGAGATCGCCGCCTATGTCGACGAGCGGTTGCCGGCCGAAGTGGTCGGCGACGCGGCGCGGCTGCGGCAGGTGCTGCTCAATCTCGCCGGCAACGCCATCAAATTCACCTCCACTGGCGGGGTGGCGCTGATCGTCGAGCCCGGCATCTGGCCCAATGAGATCAGCTTTCTGGTGCGCGACACCGGCATCGGCATCGCGCCCGAGGCGCAGATACGGATTTTCCGCGAGTTCGAGCAGGCCGACGAACGCATCGCGCGGAGCTATGGCGGCACTGGCCTCGGCCTGAGCATCTCCGAGCGCATCGTCAGGCGAATGGGCGGGCGCATCACGCTGGAGAGCAAGCCAGGGGTCGGCTCGACCTTCGAGGTTTCGATTCCGCTCGTTGCCTCCGGCGACAAGGGCAGCGGGCAAAAGGCGTTCGCGGCGCCGGATCTGGCCGGCCAGTCGATCATGCTGGTGGCGCCGCAGAGCATCGAGGCAACGCTGGTGGCGCGGCGGCTGCAACGCTGGGGCGGCCAGACCTGCATGATCTCCGATATCGCGGTGGCGCGGGCCTTGCTGCCCGAACGTCCCTGGCATGCCGTCCTGATTGATCGCGCCTTCGGCGCCGCGGAGGTCGAATTGCTGGGTGAGGCGGCGCGCGCTTACGCGACGCAGCGGATCGTCATGTTCACGCCGGCCGCGCGGCATGAGCTGCAACTGTCGTCCGCCGCCTGCTCCGCTTTCACCGGCTATCTGATAAAGCCGCTGCGCGCGGCCTCGCTCGCGGCGCGGCTGTCGATGGCGCCGGAAGTGCTCGCGCCGAACCTTGCCGTCGAGGCGCTGATCGAGGCGCCCAACCGACCCGAGACACCGGTACCGTCGCGCGGGCTCTCGGTTCTGGTCGCCGAAGACAATGAGATCAATGCGCTGCTGATGCGGTCGCTGTTGACCCGATTGGGACATCACGCCGTCATCACCACCAATGGCGAAGAGGCGCTCGAATCCTGGCTGGCCGCCAGGTCCGCGGGAACCCCCTACGACCTGGTGCTGATGGACATCCAGATGCCGCAGCTCGACGGCATCGAGACCACCAAGCGGATCCGCGCGCACGAGGCCGGCCAGCCCGGCCACCGGACGCCGATCCTCGCGCTCACCGCCAATACGCTGGTGGAAGATCGCTACGCCTGTTTCGAGGCCGGGATGGACGGTTTCCTGATCAAGCCGCTCGACCGTGAAAAACTCACCGACGCGCTGGCGGGCCTCGCCGCCTCGCGGCATGTCGCCGCCTGAGGCGGCTGCGCACCAGACCGGGATGCCCTAAAGCCGTCGCAGCGCCACCGTTTCCACCACGTGATCAGCGCCCTTCTTCAGGATCAGCGTCGCGCGCGGCCTCGTCGGCAGGATGTTTTCCTCGAGATTGGCGAGGTTGGTGCGTTCCCAGATCGCCAGCGCCGTGGCGGTGGCTTCCTCGTCGGACAGCGGCGCATAGCGATGGAAATACGACTTGGGATCCTGGAACGCGGTGTCTCGCAGCGCCAGGAAGCGCTTGATGAACCATTCGCGCAGCACCGCTTCGTCGGCGTCGATATAGACGGAAAAGTCGAAGAAATCCGAAACAACCGGAACGGCCTTGCCATCGCGCGGAAGCCGGCCTGTCTGCAGGACGTTGACGCCTTCGACGATCAGGATATCCGGCTGGTCGATCTCGATCCATTCGTTCGGAATGATGTCGTAGGTCAAATGCGAATAGACCGGCGCGCGCACCGGGCGCCGTCCCGCCTTGATGTCGCTGAGGAACGACAGCAGCATCGGCAGATCGTAGCTCTCGGGAAATCCCTTCTTCTGCATCAGGCCACGCCGTTCCAGCACGGCCTTGGGAAACAGGAAGCCGTCGGTGGTGACCAGATCGACCTTCGGCCGCGGCGACCAGCGCGCCAGCAGCGCCTGCAGCACGCGGGCGGTGGTCGATTTGCCCACCGCGACCGAGCCGGCAACGCCGATGATGTAGGACACCTTGCGATCCCGGATGCCGAGGAACTGGCGTTGCGCCTGATAGAGCCGCAGCGTCGCGTCGACATAGATCGACAACAGCCGGGACAACGGCAGGAAGATTTCCTCGACCTCCTTCATGTCGAGGCGGTCGTGCAACGAGCGTAACCGCTCGAATTCGCCCGGCTCCAGCGTCATCGGCGTGTCGTCGCGCAGCCGCGCCCATTGCTCCCGGGAGAATATCCGGTAGGGATTGTACTGTTGCTCCGGTGCCCGAATATCCATTGACGCCGCCTTCAGATTTTACGTTGGGGCATGATCTTGCCCGAACGCCGGTTTGCCCTAGTCGCGCTTGCGCGACGCCTTCTCTTCCAGTCCGGACATGGCCGTACGCTGCGCCAGCGCAGCCTCGACTTCCTCGAGCTTCACCCCGCGCGACTTCAAAAGCACCAGCAAATGAAACAGCAGGTCCGCGCTTTCGGCGATCAGATGGTTACGATCGTTCTCGACCGCGGCGATAACGGTTTCCACCGCCTCCTCGCCCAGTTTCTTGGCACAATGCTCCGGACCCTTGTCCAGCAGCTTGCGCGTGTAGGACGCCTCTCCCCCCGACGCCGCGCGGGCATCGATAGTGGCGGCAAGATCGTGGATCGTGAAACGCGGCATCATCTCAACTCACACGCCCGCGAGGTTGGAGCGCAACTCAAGGCATTTAGCACTTTTGTGACCGGGAGTCGTCACGGATCGAGCCGCACCGGCAGCCCGGCGCGCACCATATGGTCCTTGGCTTGGCGTATGGTGAATTCCCCGAAGTGGAAGATCGACGCCGCCAGCACCGCGGTCGCATGGCCCTCGCGGATGCCGTCCACAAGATGATCGAGATTGCCGACGCCGCCGGAGGCGATCACCGGGACCTGCACACTGTCGGCGATCGCGCTCGTGAGCGGGATGTCAAAACCCTGCCTCGTGCCGTCGCGGTCCATCGAGGTCAGCAGGATTTCACCGGCGCCGAGCGAGACCACTTCCTGGGCATATTCGACCGCGTCGATCCCGGTGGAATTGCGCCCGCCATGGGTGAAGATTTCCCAGCGGTCCGAGCTGCCGCCCCGCTTGACGCGCTTGGCGTCGATCGCCACCACGATGCACTGATCGCCGAATTTTTCAGCGGCTTCCTTGACGAATTCGCGGCGGCTGACGGCGGCGCTGTTGATCGACACCTTGTCGGCGCCGGATCTCAGCAGAGTTCTTGATGTCGTCGACGGTGCGCACCCCGCCGCCCACCGTCAGCGGCATGAAGCAGGCTTCCGCGGTGCGCCGGACCACGTCCAGCATGATGCCGCGATTTTCATGGGTGGCGGTGATATCGAGAAAACACAGCTCATCGGCGCCGGCGGCATCATAGGCGATCGCCGCTTCGACGGGATCGCCGGCGTCGCGCAGATCGACGAAGTTGACGCCCTTGACCACCCGGCCGTCCTTGACGTCGAGACAGGGAATGACGCGCACCTTGAACATTGCAAAATACTCCTAGGCCGCGGCGCGCGCCTTGCGGATCAGTGCCAGCGCGGCTGCGGGATCGAGGCGGCCGTCATAAAGCGCGCGGCCCGCGATCGCTCCGGCCAGCTTGTTTGCCCGCGGCGCCAAAAGCGCCCTCACATCGTCGATGGAAGCAAGTCCGCCGGAGGCGATGACCGGGATCGAGACGCGCGCGGCGAGCTCGATGGTGGCGTCGAGATTGAGGCCCTTCAACAGGCCGTCGCGCGCGATATCGGTGAAGATGATCGCAGCGACGCCGGCATCCTCGAAACGCTCCGCGATCTCGAGCGCGGTCACCTGCGAGGTCTCCGCCCAGCCTTCGACCGCGACATTGCCATCCCGCGCGTCGAGACCGACCACGACGCGGCCAGGGAATTCCTTCGCCGCACCTTTTACCAGTCCGGGATCGCGCACCGCCGCGGTGCCGATGATCACCCGCGCAATGCCTTTTGCCAGCCAGGCCTCAACCGTCTTCAGGTCGCGGATGCCGCCGCCGAGCTGCACCGGCACGGTGATCGCTTTCAGCATAGCATCGACCGCAACCGCGTTCATCGGCTTGCCGGCAAAGGCGCCATCGAGATCGACCACATGGAGATATTCGAAGCCCTGCGCGGCGAAGCTGCGCGCCTGCGCCGAAGGGTCGAGGTTGAACACGGTTGCGCGCGCCATGTCGCCCTGTTCGAGGCGCACGCACTGGCCATTCTTCAGGTCGATGGCGGGAAAGAGGATCATGCAACGCATTCTCGCAAAGACGCGGGTGAACTCCCCTCCCCACCGCCAACAAGCTCTCGCGGGGAAAGGATGATTGCTGCGATCGCCTGGCGAAAACTCACGGCTTCCATTTCAGAAAATTCGAAATCAGGGCCAGCCCGAAACGCTGGCTCTTCTCCGGGTGAAACTGGGTACCGATCGCGGTGTCCTTGCCGACGATGGCCGTCACCGGCCCGCCGTAATCGGCGCGCGCCAGCACGTCCGCCTCGTTGGTCGCGTTGAGGTGAAAGGAGTGCACAAAATAGGCGTGCCGGCCTTTGGGCCCCAATGTAAGGCGCTCCAACACCGCGTGCTCGCGGACCAAATCGAGCGTATTCCAGCCCATATGCGGGATTTTCAAATTCTCCTGGCGCGGCGAAATCTTTTCGACGTCGCCGGCGATCCAGTTGAACCCGTCGGTGGTGACGTGCTCCTTGCCGCGGGTCGCCATCAGCTGCATGCCGACGCAGATGCCGAAGAACGGCCGCGCCTTGTTACGCACGGCTTCCGTCATCGCCTCGATCATGCCGTCGAGCGCGTCCAACCCCCTGCGGCAATCGGCGAATGCACCGACGCCCGGCAGCACGATACGGTCTGCGCGAAACACGACTTCCGGATCGCGGGTCACCACGATCTTTTGCGGGTTTTCCATGCTCCGCGCCGCGCGCTCAAACGCCTTGGCGGCCGAATGCAGGTTGCCGGAGCCGTAGTCGATGATTGCTACGCTCAACGCGACGCTCCCGGTTCCGGAAACAATCCGATGATCTCGTTTCGAGGCAGCG
Source organism: uncultured Alphaproteobacteria bacterium (assembly GCA_963801875.1). Lineage (GTDB taxonomy): Bacteria > Pseudomonadota > Alphaproteobacteria > Rhizobiales > Xanthobacteraceae > Bradyrhizobium. The sequence goes on from CAWDGT010000004.1 coordinate 490,645, forward strand.
GCGGCGGCTTTGAGAACGGCTGGCCGGGAATATCGCGCGTCGGCGGCGGCGCGCCGCGGTCGACCGCCGCCTGATCGTTGCTGAGCGCACGCTGCTTGGCGGTCCAGCGATCGAAAAAACGATGCTCGGCCATCTCCTCATCGTCGGCCACCACGATGTCAAGCTGACGCCAGTTGCGCCGCGACAAGGTCCAGCGCTTGAGGCTCGCCGCTTCGAATCCCAAAAGCAGCGCGAGCAATCCATCGACGACAAAGATCGTCCCGCTGCCGGTGCCGAGCTTCACCATTCCGACATCGATGGCGGCCATCACCGGGATCCAGCCGAGCAGCGCCAGCCACAGGCGATGCCAGGCAAGCCACACCACGCCCAAAAGGGCCGCCCAGACATGAAACCCGTCGCGAACGAAAGCGAAGCGGTCGGTGGCGCGATAATCTGCGCTGTGCGTTACTGGTGCATGGACCGTATAAACCGGCATCGTACCTCTCTGCCGAGAACAAGAGATCAGCCGCCGAGCTGACCCTTGGTGGATGGCACTTCGCCCGCGGCGCGTGGATCGATCGCGACCGCCGCGCGCAGCGCCCTAGCCAGACCCTTGAAGCAGGATTCGGCGATATGATGGCTATTCTCGCCATATAGGGTCTCGACGTGCAAAGTCACCCCGGCATTGATCGCAAAGGCGTTAAACCATTCGCGCACCAGTTCGGTGTCGAAGGCGCCGACCTTGTCGCGCGGAAACTCCACCTTGAACACCAGCACCGGCCGGCCGGAAATGTCGATCGCGACCCGCGACAGGGTTTCGTCCATCGGCATGTGGGTAGAGGCATAGCGGGTGATGCCGGCCATGCTGCCAAGCGCCTGCTTCACCGCCTGTCCGAGCGCGATGCCGACATCCTCGGTGGTGTGGTGGTGGTCGATATGAAGGTCGCCGACCGCCTTCACCGCGATGTCGATGCGCGAATGCCGGGCCAGAAGGTCGAGCATATGGTCGAAGAAGCCGATCCCGGTCGCGACGTTGGATACGCCTGTGCCGTCGAGGTTAACCGTCACCTCGATGTCGGTCTCCCTGGTCTTGCGCTTGATGGTGGCGACGCGCATGAAAAGTGCTTTCCGTTGACCTATCCCTGGTCGAAAACGCGGCCCTTTTAACAGGCTCAAGCCGCCTTCGCTACTGCGGCATAGCCCTCTCAAGACTGAACTTCGGCCTATGGTGACCGGATTCCATCCCGCCAAACCGCGCCGATTGTAACCCGGCGCGCAAACCCCTAAATCTGGCCGAACGCGAGGTACAACATGCAAGCATCACAGCCCCAATCGCCGGTCTGGCACGGCACCACCATTTTGACGGTCCGCAAGGCAGGCAAGGTGGTGATCGGCGGCGACGGCCAGGTCTCGATCGGCCAGACCGTCATCAAATCCAACGCCAAGAAGGTCCGCAAACTCGGCAAGGGCGACGTCATCGGCGGCTTTGCCGGCGCTACCGCGGACGCCTTCACGCTGTTTGAACGCCTGGAAAGCAAGCTTGAGCAATATCCGGGGCAATTGACCCGCGCCGCGGTCGAACTCGCCAAGGACTGGCGCACCGACCGCTATCTGCGGCGGCTGGAGGCGATGATGATCGTCGCCGACAAGGATGTGTCGCTGGTCCTGACCGGTACCGGCGACGTGCTGGAGCCAGAAGCCGGCGTGATGGCGATCGGTTCCGGCGGCAATTATGCCCTGGCGGCTGCGCGCGCGTTGGTCGATTCCGACAAGGATGCCGAAACCATCGTGCGCCGCGCGCTCGATATCGCCGCCGACATCTGCGTCTATACCAACCGCAACGTGACCATCGAGACGTTGCAGAGCAGCTGATCGATGGCCCTGGAAGCCCCGCCCCCGCTGATGATGCCAACCCATGACGCTTGAACGCAACGCTTCCACCGCTACCCGGCTTTCAACATGGCATTGGGTTGCGATCGCCGCCGGCCTCATCGTCCTGCAGGCGTCGATCCTGTTCGCGATGGGCCGGCTGCCAATCTGCGCCTGCGGTTACGTAAAGCTCTGGCACGGCGTGGTGCAGAGCTCGGAGAATTCGCAGCACATCAGCGATTGGTATTCCTTCTCCCACATCATCCACGGCTTTCTGTTCTATGCCGCGACCCGGCTGTTGCTGCCGCGGCTGCCCTGGCCCGGCCGCCTGATGGTGGCCATGCTGATCGAGGGCGGCTGGGAGGTCGTGGAAAATTCCAACTGGATCATCGAACGCTATCGCGCCGGCACGGTATCACTGGATTATTTTGGCGACAGCATCGTCAACTCGGTATCCGATACGCTGTTCACGGTCGCAGGCTTCCTGCTGGCGAGAAAGCTTCCGGTGGCGCTGACCGTGGCGCTCGCGCTCTCGTTCGAGATTTTGGTGGGGCTCCACATTCGCGATAATCTCACCCTGAACATCATCATGCTGATCCACCCGTTCGAGGCGATCCGGCTATGGCAAGCGGGTCCGCCGATCCTTTAAGAAACGATCCGGCCGGCCTGCTTGCCGAGAGCGATGATCGGGCTTACTTGACTTGGGAGAGCAGGTACCGATGATCGCAAGTCAAATTCTGACAAAAGGCGTTGAGCAGGGCATCATCACGGCAGAACAGGCCCAAGGCCTGCGCGAGCTGGAACGCGCTCGCGAGCCGCTTGAGGTACCCGCATCGCCCGACGACGAGCAGCTTCGTTTCATCAGCGGCTTTAGCGACATCTTCGTTACGATCGGCCTGGCCATGTTCCTGGGCGCGATCGGTTACTTTGCGCAGCAATCCGGCGGCAAACTTGGGATGTGGATCGCCATCGCCGTTACTGCGTGGCTGCTTGCCGAGTTCTTTACCCGGCGACGGCGCATGGCGTTACCCAGCATTGTCCTTCTCATCGTGTTCGCGGTCGCGGTTTTCATGGATGCCAGCACGTTTCTGGGAGCCGGTCTGGTTCGACCGACAAGCTATTATGCGCCGAGCCTGACCGTTAACCTGCTCGGCCTCGATCGCGAACAGCCGACGATGCTGGCGGCCGCCGCATTCCTTACCGTGCTGCTGACCGCCGCGCATTATTGGCGTTTTCGGGTCCCCATCACCATTGCGGCGGGCTGCGGCGCGCTGACAGGCACCGTCGTCGGGTTGGTTTATGGACTGGCTCCACAGTTATCGCCTGTTGCGCATAATGCCGTCATTCTCGTCTGCGGTCTTGCGATCTTTGCGTTGGCGATGCGCTTCGACATGTCCGATCCGGAACGATTGACGCGGCGAACCGACATCGCCTTCTGGCTCCATCTTCTTGCCGCGCCGCTGATCGTTCACTCGCTCATCAAGGAAATGATGGCTGGCGCTTCGCAACTCAGCCCCGGATCGGCAATCGCCATTATGGTCGCGTTTCTGTCATTGAGTTTTGTGGCTGTCCTGATCGACCGTCGCGCGATGCTGGTGTCCGGCCTTTCCTATGCCGGAATTGCTTTTTGGACGCTGATCCGCCAGGCGGGCTTCTCCGACGTGACAACCCCGTTGACGATCTTGGCGCTCGGCGCGTTCGTGCTGCTGCTTAGTGCCGGCTGGCGACCGCTCCGTGCTGGAATTCTGAACAGCGTGCCCTATGGGCTCACGCGCAAGCTTCCGAAAACAAGTCCGCAGACCTGATGATGCAGAACCGCACATGACCGACTTCTCCCCCCGTGAAATCGTTTCCGAACTCGACCGCTTCATCGTCGGACAGACCGACGCCAAGCGTGCGGTCTCCATCGCGCTGCGCAACCGCTGGCGGCGGCTGCAGCTCACCGGCAGCTTGCGCGAGGAGGTGCTGCCGAAAAATATCCTGATGATCGGGCCGACCGGCGTCGGCAAGACCGAGATCGCGCGGCGGCTGGCGAAGCTCGCCGGCGCGCCGTTCATCAAGGTCGAGGCCACGAAATTCACAGAGGTCGGCTATGTCGGCCGCGATGTCGAGCAGATCATCCGCGATCTGGTTGAAATCGCGATCGCGCAAGTAAGAGAGCGCAAACGCAAGGACGTGCAGGCCCGCGCCCAGCTCGCCGCCGAAGATCGTGTGCTCGATGCACTGGTCGGCCCCAACTCCAGCGCCACCACGCGCGATTCGTTCCGCAAGAAACTGCGCGCCGGCGAACTCAACGCCAAGGAAATCGAGATCGAGACGCAATCATCTAGCGGCATGCCGATGTTCGAGATTCCAGGCATGCCGGGGGCGCAGATGGGCGCCATCTCGATCGGCGATATCTTCGGCAAGATGGGCGGCCGAACCAAGACCCGGCGCCTGACGGTCGAGGATTCCCACGAGCTTCTCGTCAACGAGGAGTCCGACAAGCTTCTGGATAGCGATCAGCTGGTGCAGGAAGCGATCAACGCGGTCGAGAATAACGGCATCGTGTTCCTCGACGAGATCGACAAGATCTGCGTGCGCGAAGGCCGCAGCGGCGGCGGCGACGTCTCGCGCGAAGGCGTGCAGCGCGACCTGTTGCCCCTGATCGAAGGCACCACGGTCTCGACCAAGCACGGCGCGGTCAAGACCGACCATATCCTGTTCATCGCCTCGGGCGCGTTTCACATTGCAAAGCCGTCGGACCTGCTGCCGGAATTGCAGGGCCGCCTGCCGATCCGGGTCGAGCTGAATGCGCTGAGCCGCAACGACATGCGCCGCATCCTGACCGAGCCGGAAGCATCCCTGATCAAGCAATATGTTGCGTTGATGAAGACCGAGGGCGTGACGCTGGATATTACCGACGGCGCCATCGACGCGCTTGCCGATGTGGCGGTCGCCGTCAACTCGACGGTGGAGAATATCGGCGCCCGGCGGTTGCAGACCGTGATGGAGCGGGTGCTCGACGAGATTTCCTTCGCCGCCCCCGACCGCCATGGCGAGACAATCCAGATCGATGCCGCCTATGTCCAGAAGCATGTCGGCGACCTCGCCAAGAACGCGGATTTGAGCCGGTTTATTCTTTAGTTTTTACGGTTAGGATCGTCGTCCCTGCGAAAGCGGGACCCATAACTACTAGCGGCCGTCGTCGAACTAGATAGCGGCCTTAGCTTTTGCAAGCACGCAAGCCGGTGGTTATGGGCCCCGGCTCGCGCGGAGTTTATCTTCGGGCGCGCATTCGCGCGACCCGTTGGCTTGGCCGAGACGACAATGAATTTGAATCTGCGATTGCGGGAAAACCCCTGGCGCCTGATGCTTGCCGTCAACGTCGCCGTCCTGGTCGGGGTTTTTCTCTACAAGCTGACGCGCGAGCCCTACGTCCCCTATATCCATCTGCTGGTCAATTATCATTTCGGCTTCACCAAGCGGGCGCTGATCGGCGCGATTGTCTCGCTATTCTCCACAAAAGTGCCGGTGTGGCTGGTGTTCGCGCTCTCCGGCGCCGTCTGGCTCACCACGACTGGTCTTTTCATAATGCTGTTCCGGCGAACTTTCGGTTTCGACGATCGGCATATGCCGCTGTTCGTGTTCATGGCGGGCTCGCCGTTCTTTCTGAAGAACTTCATGCATACGCTGGGGCACTTCGACATTTACGGCTGCGCGCTGGCGATTTGCCTGCTGCTGGTGCCAGCGCGCTCTGTCGTATTCGTCATGCTCGCCGCGCTGGCCTCGATGATCCTGATCCTGATCCACCACATTCATCTCTTGATGTATGTGCCGACCATCGCCGTCATCGTGATGCTGCGCTATTACCTCGTGCAGGGTTTTAACCGGCAAAATGTAGGCGTCGGCGTCGCCGCGGCGCTGGGTGTCGGCCTGTTGTTCTTTGCCGCGCAATTCCGGGGCTCGATGGCGGTGCCCGAGGTTGAGTTCGTCCACTATCTGCAGAGCCGCATGGCCGACCCCGGCCGAACCAATCTCCTGAGCTTCAGTTACATCTGGTACCAGCCGCTTTCCAAGGAGGTCTGGGACACCTGGGATCGCATGCCCTTGAACATTCTCGGCGTTCCGGTGTTTGTGCTGCTGATCTGGCTGCATACCCCGCTTTGGAAGTATCTTGTCGGTTCGATCCGGTCGCTCACGGAGGATCTGCATCGCCGCGTCGTCGTCGCCGCGATCGTGATGGTGAGCGTGGCCTATCTCTTGATGTTCGCGATTGTGTTCGACTATTCGCGGTGGGTTTCGAACTGGGCGGTCTGCATGTTCCTGATATTGCATGCGGTCAAAACCTTGCCCGCGGCGCGAAGCGTGCCTCCGATATCAGGGGACGATCGAAGCACCACTATTCTCGGCTGGGTCGTTACGTTTGTCCCGCGCGTCGGGATCGTGAGACCGTTCTGAGATGTCTCAGAGTTTCGCCCGCCTGATCCGCACGTAAAGCGCGCCCTCGCCGCCATGGCCGGCATGGGCTTCTTCAAACCCGACCACCAGCGCGCGGAATTCCGGCAGGCTCAGCCATTGCGGCACCTGGCGGCGCAGCACGCCTCGCTCGGATTCAGCGCCCATTCGGCCCTTGCCGGTGATGACCAGCACGAAGGTCAGGCCGTCATGGTGGGCGCGCCGCAGGAAGCCTGACAGCGCGCCATAGGCGCGCGTCTGCGTCATGCCGTGGAGGTCGAGCCGCGCATCGATTTCCTTACGCCCGCGCGACAATTGCGAACGCTCGCGGCGCCCGATCGGCGCCAGCGGCGGGGCTGCCGGCGGCTCCGGTTTCGGCGCACGCGAATCGCCGGTTGCTGGAAGTGGCCGGGCTGCAGCCGCAGGTTTTGGCGACGCCGGCGCTTCGGCCACCTCAGCCTTCGCGGCGCGAGCCTTCCTGCGCAGCGGTTTTGTTTGCTTGGCAACGCTTTCCCACAACGCGCGCTCCTCTTCGCTCAGGCTGCGTTTGCGGCGCGGGGCTGCCGGCAATTCCGGGATCGGGGTCGCGGGACGCCTCATCGCCAGCGATAACGATGATAGCGACGTTGACGATGCGTCTCGCGGACCGGTTTGATGTAGGGCCGGGCTTCCGGCAGCGGCACGGCTTTGGCGGCGGCTTGCGCTGTCGCAACCTGCGCCACGGCTGTTGCCGGTCGCGCGGTCGTCGCCGCCCCACTCTTGGCGGCCCCGGTGGCCTTGGCCGCGTCTTTCGAGTCGGGCGTTGCGGAATTGGCGGCCGGCTTCGCGCCATTCTTTTGATCCTTTTGTTGATCCTTCAGCGGGTCAACCTGCGGAAACAGCTTTGCGATTTTCGCCGACGGCCGCGGATCCGGCAGCGGCATCTTGCGACCGCGCGCCGCCGGGTCGAGACTCTTCGGCACCAGAATGACAAAATGCATATTGTGGCGGAGGCGGCCCGACACCCTTCCCGCGCCCGCGCCCGCGCCGAAATAGAGATCGGCGCGCGCGGGACCCACAATCGCAGATCCTGTGTCCTGCGCGATCATCAAGCGGTGGAACGGTGTCTTCGATTGCTCCGATGCGATCGGCAGCTCGCCTTCGATAAAGAACGGCGTACCGTAGACGTGCAGCGCGCTGTCGACCGCGATCGAGCGGCCCGGCGTCAGCGGAACGCCCTGCGCGCCGACCGCTTCGTCCTGGTCGGAGAGCTCTACCTCGCGGAAGAACACGTAAGAGCGGTTCTGCCGCCGCAATTCATTGGCGCCGTCGGGGTTCTGCTCCATCCATTCCCGGATCTTCTGCATCGACATCTGGTCTTTCGGGATAATGCCGCGATCGATCAGGAGGCGGCCGATCGCCGTATAGGGATAGCCATTATGCGCGTCGTAATTGATGCGGATGGTCGAGCCGCCCTCGAGACGGATCCGCGCCGAACCCTGGATCTGCGCGAACAGCAGATCGGTCTGATTTTTAAGCCAGCAGATTTCGAGGCCCCGGCCGGCGATCGCGCCGTCCTCGATCTCGGCGCGATCGTAATATGGCACCAGCTTGCGGCGTCCGATCTTGCGAAACACCTGTCCCTTGTTGGGCAGACTGGGCGCGTCCTGCTGGAAGCCGCGGACAAACAGATTGGAGGGACGGCGATAAAGCGGCACGGTGTAGACCTCGGTCTGCGTCCGCGAGCCGTCGATCACCGGCTCGTAATAGCCGGTGACGAAACCCTGGTCTTCTCCGAGCCGCGAGATGCGCAAGGGCAGAAAATGTTCCTCGAAAAAAGCCTTGGCCTTGGCGCCATCTGCAAGGTCGGCCGCTCGGGCCGCGTGGCAGGGATCGCGTAGCGAAACGCCCAGGGCCTTGGAATCGGTGGATGGTTTTCGCTGCGCCGATATCGGCTTGCAGCTCAAGCGGAACGCCTTGTAGGCCTGCAGATGGTCGTCCTCGCTCCAGCCCGCGACATCGGACCACGCCACCGGGGCATATTGACTGCCGCTGATCTCGAGCGGCCACTCGAGACGTGGATATGGAACGGGCCGAGCGACTGGGGGACGCGTCCGCGCGCCGTATGCGGTATGCGCAGGACGCGTGGCAATCGCCGCAAACGGAACCAGTGACAGCGTGACGGCTATCACACCAACCGCGGCGGCGTATCGCCGCAAGCGCCGCGCGTCAGTGAGCGCTTCCCGTGCCAACCAGCTTCCAGTTCGGATCGCGTGAGGAAGTGTCGCGGGCGAATGTCCAAACATCGGTAATATCGGTGACCTTATCCGGATTGCCGTCGACAATCGTTCCGGCCTTGTCGCGGGTGACCGAGATCATCTGCGACACGAAACGAACCGTCAGCTGCGCTGCCCGGTCCCGGGTATCCGCCCCCACCAGCTCGGCCTTGTCGATCGACACGAAGCGCGTTTCGGTCTTCTGCTCGTGCTTCTCGCGATCCCTGATCACGCCCTCGAAACTGTCATAGACCTCGGACGACAACAGATCCTTCAGCGCACGGCGATCACCGTTGGCGAACGCCAGCACGATCATCTCATAGGCGCTGCGCGCGCCCGAGAGAAAGTGTCGCGGATCGAACGAGGAATCCTGCGCGGCAATGGCGTCCAGTCCATGAGCGAGCGGAGTGCCCGGTTCAGTCAGATCTTTCCAGCGGTCGGTTGGCGGGGCCACCTCCGCCGTGGGTGCCAGCGGCGCCTGGTCGATCACCGCACCCGGCATCGGGACCACATTATTGTCCTGCGCCCCCTGCACCACGTTGCGCGCGGCCCGGTCGTAGGGCGGGCGCTCGTTTCCGGTGCGCTGTCCGAGGACATTACGCAGGCGCAGGAAGATGAAGACCGCCAGCGCGAGGAAGATGATAGTGTAAATATCCACGTCGCATTCGCTTTCTGGTTCTCACGCCGGCAACGGGTCTGGCGGTCGAGCGTTCCCTCAGGGAACGGCGGAGATTACATCATGAATGGGTCTGCAGCATGTAAGCACTAAACCTGGCCTGGCCAATGGCAGGTTTTGCCATCAATGGCCATGCCGGCGGAAACAGGCCAAACCCGTGCTCTCGCCAGTTTGCCAAGCGTTGAATTGTAGCGCGTTTTCGCAGCGAGGGGAAACCCCGATCATGCCTGGAAATCGCGCGTATTCAACAATTTAGGGTGCCCCGAGGGTGCCATTATCCGGCATTTACCGTCCCGGCCGATCCCCGCAGCCGCACCTTGGCGGGCCGAGCGCAAAGCGTCGTCCTTGTGGAATGAGGCGGGGCTATGATAGCCACTCGCCCCGACACCGGCATTTTAGCTTCTCACGAGCGAATTCAGACGAAAAACCGCCTCCCGCTCGCTCGATACCGCTCCAGGAGAGATTTTTCATGACCAACGGCAACGGCGCGCCTCCCGAAGCGGCCCCTCCTCCCCAGCTGAACGTGCTGGCGCAGTATACCAAGGACCTGTCGTTCGAGAATCCGAACGCCCCGGCGTCGCTGGCGCCACAGTCGCAGCAGCCGGCGATCAACATCCAGATCAACGTCAGCGCCAATAATATCGCCGAAAACGAATACGAAGTGACGCTTTCGGTCGAGGGCAAGGCTGAAAACGGCGGCAAGGTGATGTTCAGCTTCGACCTGGCCTATGCCGGCGTATTCCGCATTGTGAACGTACCGAAGGAAAACCTGCATCCACTGGTCATGATCGAATGTCCGCGGCTGCTGTTCCCGTTTGCGCGCGAAATCATCGCGACCTCGGTGCGCGACGGCGGTTTCCCGCCGCTGATGCTGGACCCCGTGGATTTTGTCGGCCTGTACCGCCAGAACCTGGAACGGCAGGCCGCCGCGCAGGCCGCGCAGGTCAAACCCAGCTAACCGCTACACACCGAGAAAATCGTTCCAGATCGGCTTGTCGCCCAGCGTGGCGATAAAGGCCCGGTGCGCCGTGCGATCGTCCTCGGTAATCCGGGGCACCAGCGGCACCTCGCGTTGGCGACGCGGCATCTCGCCGTATCCGCCGGCGCGCGTATCGCGGCTCTCCGTCGCCAGGATCAGTTGCGACTGTCGGGCCCCGATCAGATCGATGTAAATTTCGGCCAAGAGCTCGGCGTCAAGCAATGCGCCGTGCATGGTGCGGCGGGAATTGTCGATCGCGTAGCGCGAGCAGAGATCGTCGAGTTTGTTCGACACGCCCGGGTGCTTGCGCCGCGCCAGCAGCAGCGTGTCGACCAGCCGGTCGCGCGCGATCGGCGGCCGCTTGATGCGGTCGAGCTCGGCATTGATGAAGCCGATATCGAACGACGCGTTGTGGATGACCAGCGGCGCGTCGGCGATGAACTCGAGAAATTCGTCGACCACATGGGCGAACAGTGGCTTGCCGGCGAGGAATTCGCTGGAAAGACCATGCACGGCGAATGCTTCGGCCGGCATGTCGCGCTCGGGATTGAGATGGCGGTGAAAGGTCTGCCCGGTGGGCATGCGGTTGAAGATCTCGACGCAGCCGATTTCAACCAGCCGGTCGCCCCGCAAGGGATCAAGGCCCGTGGTTTCGGTATCGAGAACGATTTCGCGCATGGGATGACGGACCGGGAAAAAGGCGAATCAGGATCGCCGCCGCGGCATCTTAGCAGCCTCAGCCAGAATGTCGCGGATTCGGGCGCGCACGGGATCGAGCCCGTGCGAGGTATCCACCACGAAATCCGCGCGTTTGCGTTTTTCGTCATCAGGCAGCTGTCGCGCCAGGATGGCATCGAGTGCTCCGTGTGTCATGGTACCGCGCGCCAGGATTCGCTCACGCTGATTTTCCGGCGAGGTCGTGACCACCACCACCGCGTCGACGCGTTTCTCACCACCGGTCTCGAACAATAGCGGCACATCGACCACCGCGACGGGTGCGCCGGACCGCTCGGCGTCGTCCAGGAATTTTTGCCGGGAGGCGCCCAGCATTGGATGAACGATCCCCTCCAGCCGCTTGATCGCCGCCGGGTCATGCAGCACTTGCGCCGACAGGCGCGCGCGATCGACCTTGCCGTCTACCGTCGTGCCCGGAAACGCCGCCTCGATGGCAGGCGCCGCCTCGCCTTCGTATAATCTGTGAACGGTGGCGTCCGCATCGTAAACGGGAACGCCGGCTTCCGCGAACAGCTTTGCGGTAGTTGATTTCCCCATCCCGATCGAGCCGGTCAACCCAAGAATTATCATTCATATCGCCATTTTTTCATAATGATTCAGATACCGAGCAGCCGCTCGCTGCGCAGAAACGCAAACAGTTGTAACAACGGCAGGCCGAGAATGGTGAAATGGTCGCCTTCAATGTGCTCGAACAAATGTACACCCAATCCCTCAAGCTGGTAGGCGCCGACGCTTGATGTTAAGGCATGCCCCACCTCATCGAGATAGACCCTGATCTCGGCGTCGGTTAGTTGCCGGACGGTCATGCGCGCGATCGAGACATCCGAAAACAATATCTTGCCATCGCGCGCTACCGCAACGCCGGAATGCAATTCATGGCTTTGGCCGGCAAGCGCGCGCAATTGCTCGGCCGCCTGCGCGCGGCCGGAAGGCTTGGAGAAAAGCCGAGTTCCCAGCGCCAGCGTCTGATCCGCACCGACCACGAAGCGGTCCCGCTTTCGCGACGACACCCACAGTGCTTTCTCGCGCGCCAGTAGTGCCGCGATATCGCCAGGGGCTGAAAGGCCGGAAGCCTGCTGCACGGCCCGCTCATCGATTTCGGCCGCAACGGCTTCGAAGTCGATGCCGGCATTGGCGAGCAGCGATTGCCGCGCGCGACTTTGCGACGCCAGTATCAACGGGAATTGTCCGCGCCAGAGCGTCATTCCGCGAGCCGTTGCCGCTGCCTGTCGGTGAACAATTTCAGCACGGCGGCCGCGGTCTCTTCGATCGATCGCCGTGTCACATCGAGCTGCGCCCAATTGAATTTGGCGCTCAGGCGTCGCGCGAACGCGACTTCATCCGCGACAGCCTGGCGATCGACATAATCGTCGTTGCCCCGATCGGCGCCCATGCTCAGCAGTCGGTTCTGCCGGACTTGGATCAGGCGTTCGGGGGTGGCATGGAGGCTTACCACCAGAGGTTTTGTCAGCCCCTCCAGCTGGAGCGGAATTGGGATTCCCGGCACCAGCGGAACATTCGCGGTGCGGATGCCGCGGTTGGCGAGATAGATCGAGGTCGGCGTCTTCGACGTGCGGGACACGCCGACCAGAACCACGTCGGCCTCTTCCAGTCCTTCGACGTGCTGGCCGTCATCGTGCATCATCGTATAGTTCAGCGCATCGATACGCTTGAAGTATTCCGCATTCAGGGTGTGCTGCGCTCCAACCCGTCCGGTAGTCGCGGCGCCGAGATAGGCCTGAAACAGCTGCATGACCGGGCCGATGATGGAAAGGCTCGGGATATTGATTTGCTGACATTTGGCTTCCAGCCGGCCGACCAGATCCTTCTCGAGCAAGGTGAATAGCACGATGCCGGGCGCCTCCTCGATTTCATTCAGCACCCGGTCGAGCTGCTTCTGGCTGCGCACTAGCGGATAGACGTGTTCGACCGCGGTCACGTTGGCGTATTGCGCGGCCACCGCGCGCGCCACTGTGATCAGGGTTTCTCCAGTCGAATCAGAAACCAGGTGAAGATGAAAATAGCTGCCGGTCGTGGGCACGTGGACCCCTGTGTAACCTGTGAGTCGCTGTGGACTTTACCCGAGAGAATCATGCCCCGGTCGACCGATCAGGGATAACCCGGCTTTTTCTTCACAGGCCCCTGAACAGGGATAAGTCCACTCGCCGGTCGCAATGATAGTGAGGTTATGTGGACTTGTCTCTTCATAGACTGGTTACAAGTCCGGGCAAGCGCTTGAAGCAAGTCACCTTATTCAGATCGGCCGAGGTACCGCGGATGCTGTTGATGGACATCAACAACCGCAGGTCAACCGCGGGACAATCTTGCGCGGGCCCAATCCACCGCTACTTAGACTCAAACCTAAGATTTTAAAATTATTGTTTTAGAAAAAGGCTGCTTGCGGATATGTCTTCGTTCGACGCTGAGTCCATCGAGCAACATCTGGATTGGCTTGGACGTTCCGGTATTACGGATTGCTGCATAGCGCGTATCAGCAACCAGTGGGGCTTCGCCGATGTACGAATGGATCAAGGCGCTGCATGTAATCGCCGTCATTGCGTGGATGGCGGGCATGCTCTATCTGCCGCGGCTGTTTGTGTACCATTGCGAGGCGGAAGTCGGATCGAAGCAGTCCGAGACGTTCAAGGTGATGGAACGGCGACTGTTGAAAGCGATCATCAACCCGGCGATGATCGTGACCTGGCTGGCGGGACTTTACCTCGCCTGGGCGGGGCATTTTTTTTCGGCAGGCTGGTTCCACGGCAAGCTTCTACTGGTCGTACTGCTGTCTGGCGTCCACGGGTTTTTTTCCAGGTGGGTTAAGGATTTCGCCGCCGACCGCAATACCAGAAGCCATAAATTCTACCGTATTATCAATGAGGTACCTACTCTTTTGATGATCGGGATCGTGATTCTCGTGGTCATAAAGCCGTTCTGATCGCAGCTGCCGTCCAGACCTCGAACCCGCCGTGCTTGCGGAAGGCTGACCGATTTTCTATATTGCGGAAATCCCACCCCACGCAGGCGGATGTGGTTGCGTTCCGGTTTTATCGTTGAACCGGCCGCCGCATCAGGTTTGAAGCCTCTCCGGCGCTTTCCTTGCTCAGACCTGCGGACCTTCCTGATCTTGCGTCCGCATTTCCATAAAGCCACCTCGCAATTCTTCTCCCAGTTACTCCACAGGACCATCCCAATGCGGGAAATGAAACTTCAAGACCTCAAGGCCCAGACGCCAGCCGAGCTCGTCTCGTTCGCGGAAGAAAAAGGGGTCGAAAACGCCAGCACCATGCGCAAGCAGGAGCTGATGTTTGCCATTCTCAAACAACTCGCAATCCAGGAAACCGACATTATCGGCGAAGGCGTCGTCGAGGTTCTCTCCGACGGTTTTGGATTTTTACGCTCGCCGGACGCCAACTACCTGCCCGGACCGGACGATATTTATGTTTCTCCCTCGCAGATCCGCCGTTTCGGGCTTCGCACCGGGGATACCATCGAGGGCCATATTCGCAGCCCGAAAGAAGGCGAGCGATATTTCGCGCTGCTGAAGGTCAACACGCTGAATTTTGAAGACCCGGAGAAATCCAAGCACAAGGTCAATTTCGACAATCTTACGCCGCTGTTTCCCGACCAACGCTTCCGGCTTGAGCTCGAGGACCCCACCAGAAAGGACCTTTCTGCAAGGGTTATCGACATCGTGGCTCCGATCGGCAAGGGCCAGCGCGCGTTGATCGTGGCGCCGCCGCGGACCGGCAAGACCGTGCTGATGCAGAACATCGCGCACTCGATCACGGCTAATCATCCCGAATGCTATCTGATCGTGCTCTTGATCGATGAGCGCCCCGAGGAAGTCACGGACATGCAGCGCTCGGTGAAAGGCGAGGTTGTTTCCTCGACCTTCGACGAGCCCGCGGTGCGTCACGTCCAGGTCGCGGAGATGGTCATCGAGAAGGCCAAGCGGCTGGTCGAGCACGGCCGCGACGTAGTGATTCTGCTGGATTCGATTACGCGGCTGGGCCGCGCCTACAACACCGTGGTGCCGTCATCCGGCAAGGTGCTGACCGGCGGCGTCGATGCCAACGCGCTGCAGCGGCCCAAGCGATTCTTCGGCGCCGCGCGCAACATCGAGGAGGGCGGCTCACTCACGATCATCGCTACCGCGCTGGTCGATACCGGCAGTCGCATGGACGAAGTGATTTTCGAGGAATTCAAGGGGACCGGTAATTCCGAGCTGATTCTGGACCGCAAGGTCTCGGACAAGCGGACCTTCCCGGCGATCGATATTTCGCGCTCCGGCACCCGCAAGGAAGAGTTGATCACCGATCCGCAGCTGCTGAAGAAAATGTACGTGCTGCGCCGGATTCTCAATCCGATGGGCACCATGGACGCGATCGACTTCCTGCTCGACAAGCTGCGCAACACCAAAAACAACGCGGAATTCTTCGAATCGATGAATACCTGAGTCGTTTCGGCGGCTTTGGAGGGGCGTCTCGCGAAGGGCGCCCCTTTGTCTTTGTGGCAGACTTTGCTGCAGGGGAATGCGGCCTGAAATAGTCCCGAGGGTTTTCCGCCCATTTATCAAGCACTTGAAATAACTATGGAATAACTGTTAGCGGGAGGCCGGTTCGGCGATTGTCCGCGGCATAAATGCCAAGGCCAGATGGCACTTTGGATACCCCGGTCCCATGCCTTTGGCCGTGCCGCGTGGGTGCCGGCCGATGGTGATTGCGTTGCCTTTCAAGGGGCTCGGGGACAAATAGGCGATGCATCCTCGTGAGCAGACCATCTTCGCGCTGTCGTCGGGTCGCCCGCCGAGCGCGATTGCCATTGTGCGTGTCTCCGGGCGTCAGGCGGCGACCGTGCTTGGCTCGCTCGCGGGCAAGATGCCGGCGCCGCGGCTGGCAACACGCGTCCTGTTACGGGACTCGAATCAGCAGGCGATCGACGATGCGGTGGTGCTGTGGTTTCCGGGACCGGCGAGTGCCACCGGCGAAGATGTCGCGGAATTTCACGTCCATGGCGGGCGCGCGGTGCTGGCGTCGCTGTTGACGGCGCTCTCAGCTTTCGCCGACGTGCGCGCGGCGGAGCCGGGCGAGTTTACCCGCCGCGCGTTCGAGAATGGCAAGCTCGATCTCACCGAGGCCGAGGGTCTCGACGACCTCGTTCGTGCCGACACGGACCGGCAACGACGCCAGGCGCTGCGTCAGTTGCAGGGCCTGCTCGGGGACAAGGCACGCGACTGGCGTGCAGAGATCATCGGGGCTTCCGCGCTGATTGAAGCCGGGATCGATTTCTCTGACGAGGGGGATGTACCGCTCGAGCTGATCGCGCCGGCTAGGGCGAAGATCAAAAAACTGCTGGGCGAGATCGAGGAAGTGCTGGCGGCACAGGGGCGCAGTGAACGCCTGCGCGAAGGGTTGGTGGTTGCGATCGCGGGCCCGCCGAACGTTGGCAAGTCGACGCTGATGAATGCGTTGGCGCGGCGCGAGGTTGCAATTGTCTCGCCGCATGCTGGCACCACGCGCGATGTCATTGAGGTGCAGCTCGATCTCGACGGCTATCCCGTGACCGTGATCGACACCGCCGGGATTCGCGAGACCGACGATCCCGTCGAGCAGGAAGGCGTGCGCCGGGCGAGGGCGCGCGCGGCGGAAGCCGATCTGGTGCTGTGGCTGGTTGACGCGCAGCAGGAGAAAGATCTGGAGCAAGGCGCAGCGCCGGTATGGATGGTGCGCAACAAGATCGATCTGGACCCTGCGACCGCCGGCTGGCCGCAAGGGCGGGACGCGGCAGATTTCAGGATCTCGGCGAGCCGTGGCGAGGGGATCGGGGAGCTGATCGCCAGCCTGGTCGGGTTTGCGCAGGATTTTTTCGGCTCCGATGACGGTGCCCTGATCGGACGCGAGCGGCAGCGGAAATTGTTGCAGCAAACGGCGGCGTCGCTGCAGCGGAGTATCGCGGTGATGGGAGAGGGCGAGGAGCTCGCCGCCGAGGATCTGCGGATGGCGGCCTATTCGCTGGGCCGGCTGCTGGGCCGGGTTGACGTCGAGGATATTCTGGACGTGATTTTCCGGGAATTTTGTATAGGAAAGTAATAGTTCTTCATTCATTTCATGCGGTGATACGTTTCACGTGAAACGACGGAATAGGGCGAGGGTGTTTCACGTGAAACGTGGCTCGGCTCGGCGACAAACTTACCGCTTCCGGGTTTTACAGCCCCGCGATAAGAGTCCGCCATGTTCGCCCAGCAAGAATCATTTGACGTCATCGTCATCGGCGGGGGTCACGCCGGCTGCGAAGCCGCGAGCGCGTCTGCGCGCATGGGCGCCAGGACGGCGCTGGTAACCCATAGGTTTTCTACCATCGGGGCGATGTCCTGCAATCCCGCGATCGGGGGACTTGGCAAGGGCCATCTGGTCCGCGAGGTCGACGCGCTGGATGGGCTGATGGGCCGCGTTGCCGATGCCGCCGGTATCCAGTTTCGTATGCTCAACCGCCGCAAGGGTCCGGCGGTGCGGGGACCGCGCGCCCAGGCCGACCGCAAGCTCTATGCGGCGGCGATGCAGGCCGCCATCGGCGAAACCGCCAATCTCAGTGTAATCGAGGGGGAGGCGGACGACCTGGTCGTCACTGGTGATCGGATCACCAGCGTTCGCTTGGTCGATGGTCGTGAGTTGTCTGCAGGGGCAGTGGTCATTACGACAGGGACTTTCCTGCGTGGGCTGATTCACCTCGGAGAGAAGAGCTGGCCGGCAGGCCGCGTTGGCGAAGCGCCGGCACTGGGCCTCTCAAGGTCATTCGAGCGTGCCGGCTTTGCGCTGGGGCGGCTCAAGACCGGTACGCCGCCGCGACTCGACGGCGCCACCATCGACTGGTCGGCGGTGGAGATGCAGCCGGGCGACGATCCGCCGGAGCCGTTTTCGGTCATGACCGACCGCATCACGGCACCGCAGATCCAGTGCGGTATCACCCGCACCACGCCGGCAACCCACGGGGTGATCCGGGCCAACGTGCACCGCTCGCCGATGTATTCCGGCCAGATCAGCAGCATCGGGCCGCGCTATTGCCCGTCGATCGAGGACAAGATCGTCCGCTTCGGCGACCGTGATGGTCATCAGATTTTTCTGGAGCCGGAAGGGCTCGACGACTCGACGGTCTATCCCAACGGCATTTCGACCTCGCTGCCGGAAGAGGTGCAGCTGGCTATACTGGCCACCATCCCCGGCCTTGGGCGCGCGCAGATGGTTCGTCCAGGCTATGCCATCGAATACGATCACGTCGATCCCCGTGAGCTCGATCCGACCTTGCAGACCAGACGACTGCGGGGATTGTTCCTGGCCGGGCAGATCAATGGCACCACGGGCTATGAGGAGGCCGCGGCACAGGGACTCGTTGCGGGCCTCAATGCGGCACTAACAGCCAGTGGCGCCGAGGCGATCGTGTTCGACCGCGCCGACGGCTATCTCGGGGTCATGATCGATGATCTCGTCACGCGCGGCATCACCGAGCCGTACCGGATGTTCACCTCGCGGGCCGAGTACCGCCTGACATTGCGGGCTGACAATGCCGATCAGCGGCTCACGGACAAGGGTATCGCTCTGGGCTGCGTGGAACGCGCACGCGCGCTGCGTCATGGCGTCAAGATGGCTGCGCTCGATGGTGCGAAGGCACTCGCTAAGTCGTTGACGCTGACGCCGAACGAAGCTGCCAGGCACGGCCTGGTGCTCAACAAGGACGGACAGCGCCGCTCCGCCTTTGAGCTATTGGCCTATCCGGAAATCGGCTGGACGGAGGTGCGGGTCATTTGGCCTGAGTTGTCGGCCATTGACCCAGCTATCGCTGTCCATCTTGAGATCGACGCCAAATACGACGTCTATCTCAAGCGCCAGATTGCCGATGTCGATGCCTTCAGGCGAGACGAGGGACTGATCCTGGGTGACATCGATTACAGCGTCGTGCCTGGGCTTTCCAACGAAGCCCGTTCGAAGCTGGAGGCTGCGCGGCCGCGAACGGTGGGGCAGGCGGGTCGAACTCGATGGTTTGACGCCCGCGGCGCTAGGCATCCTAGCCGCCTATCTTCGGCGAGAAGCGCGGAAGAAGCCGGCTGCGGCGTCCGCCTACTGTTTCACGTGAAACAAGGCCCTGCAAAATGGCCACCCCAATTAAACCGGCCGCATCGCGGATCCTGCAGTCCGATAAAGCAACGGCGCTAGCGTTGACGCCCGTTTCACGTGAAACAGAGATGCGGCTGGATCGCTATGTCGATTTGCTCAGGGAATGGCAGGCGAAAACCAACCTTGTCGCGCCGTCGACGATTCCAAACCTGTGGACACGGCATATCTCCGATTCGCTGCAGCTCTTGACCCTGATTCCGTCAGCGAAAATATGGGTCGATCTCGGCAGTGGGGGCGGTTTTCCCGGCGTGGTGCTGGCCTGCGCCCTGGCGGATATACCCGGCACAATGGTTCATTTGGTCGAGCGCAATGCCAAGAAGGCGGCCTTTCTACGCGAGGCGCTGCGCGTGACCGGTTCGCGGGGCACGGTTCACTTGGCTGACATCGGGGATAGCGTGGATAGAATCACAGACCGGGTCGATTGCGTCACCGCCCGCGCGGTGGCTCCGGTACACCAACTAATCGCATTTGTGGAACCATTGGTGCGACGGGGTGCAAAAGCCCTGTTTCTCAAGGGGCAAGATGTAGAGGTCGAATTGACCGAAGCTACTAAATATTGGAATATCAAGCCGTATCTACATTCGAGCCGTTCCGGCGGACACGGCTGGATCGTCGAGCTCGATCAAATCGAGCGGCGCAACCCGTCCGCTGCAGCCCATGGCACCCGCGCATGACCGAAATTGATCAAGCCTATCAAGAGGATAAGGCACAAAGCCCGGCAGGCCATCCGCGTATCCTGGCGCTCGCCAACCAGAAGGGTGGTGTCGGCAAGACCACCACAGCGATCAATCTTGGCACCGCGCTCGCGGCCATCGGCGAGCGGGTGCTGATCGTCGATCTCGATCCCCAGGGCAACGCCTCCACCGGTCTTGGCATCGATCGCCGCAACCGCAGTTGCTCGACCTATGACGTGCTGATCGGCGAAGCGCGGTTGCGCGAGTCGGTGGTACCGACCGCGGTGCCGCGGCTCCATATCGCGCCCTCGACCATGGATCTGTCGGGCCTCGAACTCGAACTCGGATCGACGCGCGACCGCGCGTTCCGCCTGCGCGATGCGATCGCGGCGCTGAATACCAACGCCACGCCCGACACCGATTACACCTATGTATTGATCGACTGTCCGCCGTCGCTCAACCTTCTCACCGTCAACGCGATGGCGGCTTCGGATGCGATCCTGGTGCCGCTGCAGTGTGAGTTCTTCGCGCTCGAAGGCCTGTCGCAATTGCTGCAGACGGTGGAGCAGGTGCGTACCACGCTCAATCCCAACCTGTCGATCCACGGCATCGTGCTGACCATGTTCGACTCGCGCAATAATTTATCGAACCAGGTCGTCGCCGATGTCCGACAGTTCATGGGCGCCAAGGTCTACAACACCATGATCCCGCGCAATGTGCGGATCTCCGAGGCGCCGTCCTACGGCAAGCCGGTGCTGGTTTATGATCTCAAATGCGTCGGCAGCGAGGCCTATCTCAAGCTAGCGACCGAAGTGATCCAGCGCGAGCGCGAGCTGCGCACGCATTGATCCCGATGCGATCGAGCGAAAGGAAACGTCGAGATTTTCGGGCTCGCGCCTTGCACGCCCCGGAATGACAGCAAGAAGAAGTGAAACAGGAGCGTTCGAATTGAATCCAAGGGAGCTGGCGATGGCCGACGAAGCGCGTTCGCGACTGGGCCGCGGTCTTGCAAGTCTGATCGGAGATGTCGGCGGCGAAGCCGCGCATCTGGATCGGCCGCGCGCGCAACGCAAGGTGCCGATCGAATTCCTCAAACCCAATCCGCGCAATCCGCGCCGCGAGTTTCCCGACGCCGAACTCGGCGAACTCGCCAACTCCATCAAGGCGCACGGCGTGATCCAGCCGATCGTGGTGCGGCCGGTCAAGGGTGTGCAGGACCGCTATGAGATTATCGCCGGCGAGCGCCGCTGGCGGGCAGCACAGACCGCAGGCCTGCACGAAGTGCCGATCGTGCCGGTCGATGTCAGCGACTCCGACGCGCTTGAGATTGCGATCATCGAAAACGTGCAGCGCGAGGATCTCAACGCGATGGAAGAGGCGCAGGGCTATCACGCGCTATCAAATGAATTCCAGCGCAGCCAGGACGAGATCGCCAAGATCGTCGGCAAGAGCCGCAGCCACGTCGCCAACATGATGCGGCTGACCAAATTACCGGCCGAAGTTCAGGCCTATATCGCCCTGGGCCAGCTGTCAGCCGGCCACGCGCGAGCGCTGATCGGGGTGCCCGATCCGACAGCCAGCGCCAAGCGCATTGTCGAGGAAGGTCTCAATGTGCGACAGGCAGAGGCGCTGGCACATGTCGAGGGCGTGCCGGTTCGCAAACCGCAGAAAACGCGCGGCGGCAAGGTGAAAGATCCCGATACACTCGCGCTGGAGAAGCGGGTCAGCGACGCGCTTGGTCTGACGGTCAATGTCGATCACCGCGATCACGGCGGCACCGTTCACATCCGCTACAGCAGCCTCGATCAGCTCGACGAAGTTGTGCGAAGGCTGGTCAAGAAGGGTTAGTTTTCACTCGCCCAGCGACAAGCGCTACGCGCTTGCGCGGGGAATGACGGTTGCATCAATTCAGACTTAGCCCCGCCGCCTTGCATTCACCGCGATCGACAGCAGCGTGCGCTGCGCGATCACGGCGGCCAGTGAAGCCTGTTTGCGCATTTCGAGCGCCGAGATTGCGAGCTGCTCGATGATCGAGGCGAGCCGTGTAGCACTGAAATTGCGCAGCGCGGCTTCGACATTTGGTCTTCGCGAATAATGCAGGCGAGGGAATCCGCTGTCGAGCAAAGTCGTGACCTGCGTCCCCTCGGCGACCGCGAGCGCTGATTTGTGCAGCCACGCCGCCTGGCGTTGGGCTGCGGAAATAATCATCCCGGGATAGATACCGGCGACAACGGCCTTGGCGAATTCGGTCTCGACCAGGTCCGATTTCCCTGCAAACGCGCCGTCCACGATCGGATCGACCTTCAGCTCCGAAGCATCAGCCACGACCGCCATCATATCGTCGAGCGTAACCTCGCCTCCGCCATGAGCATACAGGGCAAGCTTCTTCAGCTCGTTGCGCGAAGCCTGACGGTCGCCGCCGAGCAGCGCAACCAGCGATGCGCGGGCGTCCGGGGCGATGCGCAAATTCGAGACCCGTAATTCATCGTCGATCAATCTCGCAAGCTTGCCTTCGTCATCGGGATAACAGCCGATGGCGACCGCGGTCCGGGCGCGCTCACAGATCTTGCGCAGCGGCGATTCCGGCCGCAATTCGCCAGCCTCGATCACGATGCGGCAATCCTTCAGCGGCGAATCGACCAGCGTATCGATGCCGCTGGCGAAACTGCGGGAGCCGGCGCGAACCCGTATCGCGCGGCGGCCGCCGAACAGCGGCATGGTCATGGCTTCATCGACCAGCCGCGACGGCTCGGCTGAAAGCTGGTCGCCATCCAGCTTTACCAGCGAAAACGGATCGTTGGGGTCGTCGACCGCGGACGCCAGCAGCGCGTCGGCGCGTTCGCGCACCAGACCCGCATCGGGACCATAGAGCAGGATGATGGGACGACCCGGATCGGGCCGGGCGAGAAAGGCGTCGATTTCTTTTCCGCGAAGCGCGACCACGGGCATGAATCCGGAGGTTATGGCGCGAGATTCCGGGTTCGCGCTTCGCGCGCCCCGAAATGACGTGGGAATGTCAGGTGCCGGCGGTGAAGAACGAGGCCAGCCGGGTCTGGATATTTTCCGCGATTTCATTGGCGGCGCGGTCCTCGGCGTCGCGGTAGGCGCGGGCGCGCGCGAATCGCTGCAACTGGCCCGGGATGTCATAGGACACCCGGGAGAAGGTGGTGCCGGTCATGACCGATTTGTTCGAAGCGATATCGATCAGATTATATTGCGCGTCGACGCCGTAATTCTCGCTGGAGGGCAGCGCGGTGTTCGGATCGATGATCAGCGACGAGCGGCTGGTCGAGAACCGGATCACCAGCCGATGGGTGGGTGGCATGCCGGTGGCGCTGCCGTAGAGCTTGAAGGCCAGCGCGTTGCGGATTTCCACCCCGAGCCGCGCGTCGCGCGAGGCGTTGGGCTTGTCGATGGGCGGCAGTTCCACACCCATCAGCTTTTCCCGCAAGCCCGGCGTGCCGTCGGTGTGTTCGGCATACATCGGCTGAAAGCAGGCGGCCGTCAGCGCCGCCAAGGCGGCCACGGCCAAAAGCCGAGCGGCGATGCGGGTCCTAGCCAACGACATTCACGATCCTCATGGGAACAATTATCACCTTGCGGACGGCTTGGCCGCCCAAGTTTTGTTTTACCGCATCGAGCGCCAAAACGGCAGCCTCAATTTCCGGATTCTGGGCATTGCGGGCCACCGTGACCTCACCCCGTTTCTTGCCGTTGACCTGAACCACCAGCGTCACCGTGTCTTCAACCAGCAAATCGCGTTCGATTTTGGGCCAATTGGCCTCCGAAACCAGGCCGGATTGCCCCAGCACCTGCCAGCATTCCTCGGCCAGGTGCGGCATCATCGGCGCGAACAGTTGAACAAGGATGACCGCGGCCTCGCCAACCGCCCACCCCAGGTCCGGCGACGGCGTCCCCTCGCGTGCCAGCACCTCGCCCAGCGCGTTGGTGAATTCGCGGATATGGGCGAGACAGACATTGAAATGGATCCGCTCGATCCCGGTGGAGACCTTGTCTAGCGCGCCGTGGGCCGCCTTGCGTAGCGCCAGCGCCTCAGGTCCGAACGAAACCGGCCGCGCCGCAGGGGTCGTCTTGGCGATATCGGCCGATTCATTCACCAGCCGCCACAGTCGCTGGACGAACCGCGAGGAGCCCTGGACGCGCTCATCGCTCCAGATCACGTCGCGGTCGGGCGGAGAGTCCGACAGCATGAACCAGCGCGCGACGTCGGCGCCGTAGGTCGCAATGATGTCGTCGGGGTCGACGGTGTTGCGCTTCGACTTCGACATCTTTTCGATCGAACCGATCGTAACTGCTTCGCCGGTGTCGATCAGGGCGGCGTGGCGGTGGCCACTGGGGTCGTTCTCGATCTTCACTTCGGCCGGTGCAGCCCAGCCGCCATCCGTCTTCCGGTAGGTTTCGTGCACGACCATGCCCTGCGCATACTGACCGGTAAACGGCTCGTCGAACGCGATGTGGCCGGTGGCCTTCATCGCGCGGGTGAAAAAACGGGCGTAGAGCAGGTGTAGAATCGCGTGCTCAATGCCGCCGATATACTGGTCGACCGGCATCAACCGATCGACTACGGCGCGCGTGGTCGGAGCGGCCTCGTTCCAGGGATCGGTGAAGCGCGCGAAATACCATGCCGAATCGACGAAGGTATCCATGGTGTCGGTTTCGCGCGTGGCCTTTGCCCCGCATTTCGGGCAGGTGACGTGCTTCCAGGTCGGATGATGGTCGAGCGCGTTGCCGGGCTTGTCGAAGCTGACATCCTCGGGCAGCACCACTGGCAGGTCCTTGTCGGGTACCGGCACCACGTCGCATTTCGGGCAGTGGACCACCGGGATCGGGCAGCCCCAGTAGCGCTGGCGCGAGATGCCCCAGTCGCGCAGTCGGAAATTGACCTGCCGCTCGCCGACCGGCGCATTGCCGCGAACCTCTGTTTCCAGCCGCTTTGCCACTTCTTCCTTGGCCCGCTCGATGGTCATGCCATCGAGGAAGCGGGAATTGATCATGCGGCCGTCGCCGTCATAGGCGGTGTCGGAAATGACGAACGTCTTGGGGTCCTGGCCTTCGGGGCAGACCACCGGAGTATTGCCGAGCCCATATTTGTTGACGAAATCGAGGTCGCGCTGATCGTGCGCCGGGCAGCCGAAGATCGCGCCGGTGCCGTATTCCATCAGCACGAAATTGGCGACATAGACCGGCAGTTTCCAGTTCGCATCGAGCGGGTGGACCGCCCGGATGCCGGTATCAAAACCCTGCTTCTCCTGGGTGTCGATGATTTCCTGCGCGGTGCCGTGCCGCTTCGCCTCCGCGATGAATTCCGCGAGTTTTGGATTTTTCGCAGCCGCGGCCTGCGCCAGCGGATGATCCGGCGCGATCGCCAAGAATTTGGCGCCGAACAGCGTGTCATGCCGGGTAGTGAAGATCTTCAGTTCGGTCTCGCCTGCCGGCGTGGTCGCGGCATCCAGCGCAAAACGGATCAGCAAGCCTTCGCTGCGGCCGATCCAGTTGCGCTGCATCACCTTCACCCGGTCGGGCCAGCGATCCAGCGTATCGAGCGCGTCCAATAGCTCTTGTGAGTACTTCGTGATCTTGAAGACCCACTGGTTCATCTCGCGCTGCTCGACAACTGCGCCGGAGCGCCAGCCCCGGCCGTCAATCACCTGCTCGTTGGCGAGCACAGTCATGTCGACCGGGTCCCAATTGATCTTGCGCTTCTCGCGCTCGGCCAATCCTGCGCGAAGGAAATCGTTGAACAACTTCTGCTGATGCTTGTAGTAGCCGGGGTCGCAGGTTGCGAATTCGCGTGACCAGTCGAGCGACAGCCCGATCGACCGCAGCTGCTTTTTCATCGCCGCGATATTGTCGTAGGTCCACGCCTTTGGCGCGACCTTGCGCTCGATCGCGGCGTTTTCTGCCGGCAGCCCGAACGCATCCCAACCCATCGGGTGCAGCACGTTGAAACCCTTGGCCCGCATGAAACGCGCCAGCACGTCGCCGAGCGTATAGTTGCGGACATGGCCGATGTGGATGCGCCCGGAGGGGTAGGGGAACATCTCGAGCACGTAATATTTCGGCCGCGGATCGTCGTTTTTGGAGGCGAAGATCGCCTTTTCGTCCCACTGGCGTTGCCAGCGCGGCTCGGATTCGCGTGCGTTGTAGCGTTCGGAGGTCATGGAATCTTAAGGGCTTTTCGTGGATTCGCGTCCGTCCAGGGGACGGCGGACTAGGCCACAAAAGCGGCTTGGGGGTCAACGCCCCGCAGCGGCGGAAATTCTGCAAGTCCAAATTCGCCTGTCGGGCGGGATCTTTCCGGCATACGGCCCGCAAGGGGCTGGTTGTGCGGCTGGCGCCGCCCGGATTGGGGCCTGATTAACAATTTTGTGAGACATTTTTCCGCCGAACCCGGATCAGTTCGCCAGACAGAGATAGGTAGGTCGTGACAGCGGACTCGCCTGACGAGGTTGATTTTGAATACGCGACCTCCGTCGCGGAAAAAGCCCTGCGCTCCATGGCGCAACAACGCGTTCCGCCGACGCCGAACAACTTTCATCTCTGGTTCAAGTATTCCCTTGGCGCGCCGGCCGATCTCAAGCGGGCCATCGATATCCTGATCGGCAACAAACGAAAGTTCGACGCCACGACGAATCGCGACCTGTTCGCGACCTATGTCGGATCGCATTCGACAGATGCCGAGGCTGCGAACAACGTTTCGGAACAGCTTTATTCGGTTATGGCTTCCGCGAAGCAGTTTCTGACTACCGCGATTTCGGATAACCGCTCACAGATGCGGGCCATCAGCGACGTGGCCGACCGCAGCGAGGCCGGCGTCGATCCAAGATTGCTGGTGGAGAGTTTGATCAACGAGCTTGCGAAAGCCGCCGCGCGCGCAACCAAGCTGGAGGCAAGCTTCGTCGAGAAGACGCGTGAGCTGGATATGATCCGCGATTCCCTGAACAAGTCGGAGGAGCGCGCCAAGACCGACACGCTCACGGGTCTGCCAAACCGCCGCGCGCTCGAGGAATTCTTTCGTACCGCCCAGATCGCGGCGATGGAAAGAGATGAGCCGCTCAGCGTCCTGCTGATCGACATCGATCATTTCAAGATGTTCAACGACGATTTCGGGCACGGCGTCGGCGACCAAGTGCTTCGATTGATGGCCAAGGTCTTGCGCGAGCGCGTTCGGGAAGTCGATCTCCCGGCGCGATACGGCGGGGAAGAACTGATCGCCGTGCTTCCCGGAGCCGAACTCGCAACCTGCTACGATGTTGCCGAGCGTATTCGCCGCACCATCGCGGAGTGCAGTATCACCCGCCGCTCGACGGGGGAGGTGCTTCCCAACATCACGGTTTCGATCGGCGTTGGTCAGTTTCAGCTGGGCGAGTCGATGGCGGATTTGATCGACCGGTGCGATCGCGCGCTCTATCTCGCCAAGAAAAACGGTCGCAACAGGGTCGTGACCGAGAACGATCTCGATCGCAAACTGGCCGCGGGCTAGCCCGCCAGCGCGGTTCCGCCATCGGTCTCCCGCACAAAGCCGTGTTCGACTACGGCGTTGCGGCCGCGGTGCTTGGCGGCATACAGCGCCGCGTCGGCGGCTTCGATCAGGTCGCCGGGCCGCTGGGTGTGGTTAGGCCTCGTGCAGGCGACGCCGACGCTGACGGTGACGGTCTGATAGAGGGAGGTAGCATGCGGCATCGCGAGACTCTGCACCGCAACGCGGACCATCTCGCCGATCTCGATCGCCCGATCTGCGGCGGTGTTCGGGAGCAACAGGCAAAATTCCTCGCCGCCATAGCGTCCGGCAAAGCCCATGGTCTCGGCGGCGATGCCGGCCAGGATTTCGCCGAGACTGGTGAGGCAGGCGTCGCCTTCGGGATGGCCATAGGTGTCATTGAACAGCTTGAAGTGATCGACGTCGATCATCAGCAGCGACAACTCGCCGCCATTTTGCTGGGTCTTCATCCATTCGTAGTCTAGCCGGCTCTGGAAACCGCGCCGGTTGGCAAGGCCCGACAGCATGTCGATCGAAGCGATCACGGTCAGGCGGTCATTGGTGGCGACCAGTTCGCGCTCGCGCTGGCCGAGCTGCGCCGCCATGGCGTTGAAGGCGCGCGCCAGGGGGACGAATTCCGCCGGCATCGCCTTGCGCGCCGCGCGCACCGACCAGTCGCCCTCGCCAAAGCGTTTCGCCATGGCGGCGATCATCTCGATCGGGCGGATGATGAGCTTCTCCGCGGCGATCAAGGCGCCGAGCAGCACCAACAGGCTGACGAAACCGAGTTGCACATAGGCGGTGCGAATCTCGCGGTTGATCGCGACGGACACCTTGGCCTCATCGATGCTGACGATCAGGCGCGATCCGGTATCGGGAATGCGAGCAAAGCTCACCGCGCGCTTCGATCCATCTGCAGCGACGAACGAAAGCGATCCATCCAGCTGGTCCGAGCCCAACGCCTCTTCGGCGATAGCCGACAACTGCGGCAGCGTATCCAGCGGCCGGCCGATCATGCTGACCTGATCGGGTGGCGCCGCAAGCACCGTCCCGGCGCTATCGATCATCACGGCCGTAACCCCGGGCCGACCGCCGAGATTGCTCATGATCTTCGACATCCAGTCGAGATTGACGGCGGCGAGAATGACTGAATCCGCATCATCGTTGATCGCCGATACCGGATAGGCCGCCACCATGAGCGGCTCGTTGGTAAGTTTTGCGAACAGAAAGTCGCTGAAGACAAAGTCGCGGCTCTCGCGCGCCTTTTTAAGGTAGGCCCGATCGCTGAGATCGACACCGACGAACTTGTTGCTTGTCGAACATTGAACGCGCCCGTCTTTGCCGACAATCAGCAGGCTGCGAATCCACGGCAGATTGACCGGCAGGCTGGCGCGCAGGATGTCGCAACTGCGGCCGACACCTCCGACCGAGGCGCGGATATAGGCCGCCGATTTCAACATCGTCTCCACCGAGGAGATAACTTCACGCTGGGCATCTGCGCTGTGCTTTGCGAGACTTGAGAATTCGGCGGTGGCAACCGCGATCTGTTTGCCACGGGCGTCCTCGAGCGATCTGGCGCGCTCCAACATCAGAGGGGCCACCAGGATCAGCGCCAGCAATGCGAGCCGGGCGCGGATTCCGAGAACCTGCTTGAGTTTCACTCTTTTGCGGTTGAAACTAACGCGTGACATCGTTGTCCCCTGACCCCACATGCAAGCTAGAGGGAAGGGCTCAAGAAGCCTTTCTGGAACTCGGTAAAATTGGAACGACCCCCGTAAACTCATGACCGACAGATGATATGACGCCGCAAAATTCATCGCCGATAACCCGGCATTTACCAAACGGGCTTGCCTCGGTGGAGCAGGAGATCGCGCGCGCCTGCAAGGAGTCGCGCCGGGATCGCGCGTCGGTGACGCTGATCGCAGTGTCCAAGACCTTTGATGCTGATGCAATTGCGCCGGTGATCGAGGCAGGGCAGCGCGTTTTCGGCGAGAATCGCGTGCAGGAAGCCAAGGCGAAGTGGCCAGGGTTAATGTCGGCTTACGCCGGAATATCCCTGCATTTGATCGGGCCGCTGCAATCCAACAAGGCCAGGGAAGCCGTGGCGCTGTTCGACGCCATTCATTCGGTCGACCGCCCGAGCATTTGCGAAGCGTTAGCCAAGGAAATCGATTCGCAGAAACGGCGGCCGCAATTGTTCGTCCAGCTCAATACCGGCGAAGAGCCGCAGAAGGCGGGCGTCGCACCTGGCGAAGCCGACGCCTTCATTGCCGCCTGCCGCGACAAATACCGGCTGCAGATTTCCGGCCTGATGTGCATTCCGCCGGTCAAGGATGCCCCGGCGCCGCATTTCGCGCTGACCGCGAAGATCGCTGCGCGCAACGGGCTGAACAATCTGTCGATGGGCATGAGCGCCGACTTCGCGATCGCGATCCAGTTCGGCGCCACCCATGTGCGCATCGGCTCGGCGATTTTCGGGACAAGAATGGTGCCTACTTGAATCTGACCGAGACCCTGCCGAATGAGCCGAAATCGGCCGCGAACAAATCGCCTGACTGAATCGGCAGCGGCGGGTGGCAGGTGCCTGTTGTCACGACCTCGCCCGCTTTCAGGGTCACGCCAAGCTGGCGCAATTCGTTGGCGAGCCATACCAGGGCGACCCGGGGATCGCCGAGCACGTTCTTGCCATGACCGGTGTATTGTTTTCCGCGCAGCGCAATGACCGGCCTCTCCTCGACGAGGTTCAGCCCGCGCCAATCCACCGTTGCTGATGCCCCGAGCACGAAAAGATGCGCACAGGCGTTGTCCGCGATGATTTGTTCCGCGCCGGCGCTTACAAAATCCCTAAACCGCGAATCCGGAATCTCGATCGCCGGATGAAGCGTGTCGACCGCATCGAGAACCTCGGGCAGGGCGTAGGGGGATGAGCGCGGCGGCAAATCGGCGCCCATGCGAAAGGCGAATTCGGGCTCGGCGACGCGCATTTCATTTCCGGTCATCGAAGCGGTGCCGCCATCCGGAATGACCGTCTCGGGCAGGATGCGTCCGGCCATCGGGCCATCGACATTGATGTGCTTCTGCCCGGCGTTGCTGGTGGCTGCGATTTTCCATCCGAACAGTTTTCCGTTCGAATAGCTTTCGATTCTTCCCTGGATCGCGTAAGCCTCCGCGCGGTCGCGCGGTCGCAGCGGCGTTTCAAGATCTGCGAGCTTGGTGCCGGCGCGCCAATGATGGTGCAGGATCCGTGACGCCTCCGCGATCTGATTCTTGTCGGGCATTTCCTGCTTTCCCTGAACGGCGCTCATCCAATCATGATCTTCGTCTCCGGCCCCAGCCGCCGCAGCAACCGCAACATCGCCGATTTCGTCATCGAAACGCATCCCGCGGTAGGCCGAAAATTGTCGCGCGCCAGATGCAAGAATACGGCGCTGCCGCGACCCTTGATTCGCGGCGAGCTGTTGTGATCAATCTCGACAATGAAATCATAGAGGTGATCGTCGCGCCTCAGCCGGTCGCCGCCGCGCATCCGATCCAGTCGAACCGGCTGGTTGTAGTGGCGGCTTGCGGGGTCTTCGCACCAGGCGTCGTCAGGTCCGATGGCGCGAACCGCCAGGAAGGTCCGCGGACGCGGGTGGCGGTCGACCCGCCACCATAATTGCCGCGGCCGGAACGTGCCTTGAGGGGTGCTGCCATCGCCCTCGCGCTTGTTGGCCGCGATGCCACCGCGCCCCAGCGCGACCGGCACGGTCTGCCCGCCGGCCGTCAGCCAGCCCCGGCGCGGATTGCCGGCGGCGGCGCGAATCAGGATCATGGCAAACGGCGGATTGCGCGAGGTTGCCCCATAAGTCTTTGAATTGGCTTTTCTTTCCATGAAGTTCGCAAACCCCAAGCGGTCTGCCCGCCTGCAAAAAAGCTATTTCCCCCGTCACACGACAATCATCTAAATGCCCGCAAATTCTGAGATAGAGTGCGCCCCGGCTTGTGAATCGGTAACAGTCCCTTACCTCAAGACAAACTAACACCTGACGTAGCTGACTTTATCAACCGAGACCCGGCGGAAGGCGCTCTTCGCTCGCACCCGCCGCCCCCCAGAGGATTGTACCCATGGCCAACGCCCGCAAGATCCTGATCGTGGATGACGACACCGATCTGCGCGATACGCTGGTGGAGCAATTGTCGCTGCACGACGAGTTTGAAGCCTCGGCCGTCGATACCGGCGCCAAGGGCGCCAGCGCCGCCAGGGCCAATTCCCCGGACCTGGTGCTGATGGATGTCGGGCTGCCGGACACGGATGGGCGCGAAGTCGTGCGCTCCTTGCGCAAGGGCGGCTTCAAGGCGCCGATCATCATGCTTACCGGACACGATACCGATTCGGACACCATCCTGGGGCTCGAATCCGGCGCCAACGACTACGTGGCAAAACCGTTCCGTTTTGCGGTGCTGCTGGCGCGGATCCGGGCGCAGCTCCGCCAGCATGAAGCCAGCGAAGACGCGGTGTTCTCCGTCGGTCCCTATAGCTTCCGGCCCGGCTCCAAGATGTTGACCGGCGCCAACGCCAGGAAAGTGCGGCTGACCGAAAAGGAGACCGCGATCCTGCGGTTCCTGTATCGCGCCGGCCAGCTGCCGGTGTCGCGCGAGACGCTGTTGCAGGAGGTCTGGGGCTATAATTCGGGGGTCACCACGCACACCCTGGAAACCCACATTTATCGGCTGCGTCAGAAGATCGAGAAAGATGCGGCCAATCCCGAGATACTGGTGACGGAAGCCGGTGGCTACAAGCTGGTGCCATGATACGATTCGGGCGGCGATTCGTATTAACTGGTTTCATTAGCGCGCCCCGATCACCGGTCCTGCATGTCGATCGAAGATGATGTTGCCCTGCTCGAGCGCGTCCCGACACTGCGCCTGTTGGGAACGACTGCGCTGCGCATGCTGGCGATCGGGTCCGAGCAACGCGACGTCGCGCGCGGCGACCTCTTGTTCGGCGCGGGCGATGATGCCGATGCCGGATTCATCGTTCAACGCGGCGCGTTCCGGATCGAGGATGGCGGCGCCGAAATCATCGCGGGACCGGGCGCACTGATCGGCGAACTCGCGCTGGTGGTGGCGATGAAGCGGCCGTCCAGCGCGACCGCGCTGGAACATTCCTCGGTGATCCGGGTGTCGCGCAGCCTGTTCCAGCGCGTGCTGGAAAGCGATCCTGCCGCCGCGCGCCGGCTGCGCGATGAATTCGCCAACCGCACCAGCCAGATCGCCAGCGATATTCTGATGGCGGGAGCGAAGCTGAGTATTTGAGTGGATCACTCGTCATTCCGGGATGCGCCACAAGGCACAAACCCGGAATCCAGGGATTATCGGCTCCCGATTCCGGGTTCGCGCTGACGCGCGCCCCGAAATGACGAACTGGCTCACATTTCCAGCGTCACCGTCACCGGCACGTGATCGGACGGCCGCTGCCAGCCGCGCGCATCGCGGGTGATCCGGAATTCGCTGACGGCGTCTTTCAGCGCGCGCGAGACCCAGATGTGGTCGAGCCTGCGGCCGCGATCGGCCAGCGTCCAGTCTGCCGCGCGATAACTCCACCAGGTATAGGCTTTTTCCAACAACGGGATGCGTTCGCGCGCGACGTCGAACCATTCGCCATGCGCCTGCGCGGCCAGCAGCTTCTCGCATTCGATCGGGGTGTGCGACACCACTTTCAATAATTGCTTGTGCGACCACACGTCGTTCTCATGCGGCGCGACGTTGAGATCGCCGACCAGAATATGGCGGTCGTCGCCGCGCGGATGCAAGGGTTCGCAGGCCTTCATCTCGTCGAGGAACTGGAGCTTGTGCTCGAATTTCGGATTGAGTGCGGGATCGGGAATATCGCCGCCGGCCGGAACGTAGAAATTATGCACGACCAGCGGCTTTGACAGCTGCGCCTTCTCGCCGAATGAAACCGAAATGTGACGCGAATCGAGCTTGTCGCAGAAGGTACGGATGTCGGTGGCCTCGAACGGCAGTTTCGAGACCACGGCCACGCCGTGATAGCCCTTCTGCCCGTTCAGCGCCACGTGTTCATAGCCGAGGCGCCTGAAGCGCTTCCGCGGAAATGCGTCATCGACGCATTTGGTTTCCTGCAGGCACAACACGTCGGGCCTCACGGCCTTGAGGAATTTGGCGACGAGATCGATGCGCAAGCGCACCGAGTTGATATTCCATGTTGTCAGGGAAAAGCGCATGGGGTGGATGTATCAGGGCAAGGTCAGAAAGACACGCCTCATCCTGGGGGCGGTCACTTGATCGTCTCTCGAAGGAGCGGTTGATCGTTCGGCCGTCCTTGGAGACCGCGCAAGAGCGCGCTCCCCCTGGACTGAGGACGGTGCTCGTGGCCGGAAATCGGTTCTAGCCCGGCGGTGTCTGGTAGTTGGTAAAGTCGATCTTGAACAGCCCGGGATCGACCTTCCTGGAAGAATCAAGATTGTAGACTGCAACCGTGGTGTCATAGCCCTGCGGGTCGGTCACCGTCCACTGCTTGAGCTGGCCGTCCTTGGCGCCGACCATCAGCATCAGGCGGCTGGTGCCGATCAATGCCTGCTTCTCCTCGATGGTGACGCTGACGAAGACATCGTCGGCGGTCACGTTCACGACATTGGTATCCTTCAGCAGATCGATGCGGTCCGACAGCAGGTAGCGCAGCGGGGTCTGTGACAGCGGATAGATGTCCTGGGTGGCGAGCTTGCGGTCGCGCACCGCGACCGACGATCCGTCGGCGATAATATCGATCGGGCTCGGCGCCTCATATTCGAAGCGCACCTTGCCGGGCTTCTGGATATAAAAATCGCCTTTCGTCTTGTTGCCGTCGGGTCCGACCTGAACGAAATTTCCGACCAGCGTCTGCAGCGACGACAGATAGGAGCTGACCTTGGCGGCTTGCGCCTTTTGGTTCGCATCGAAGGTCGAAAAGAGATTGGCGGGAGTATTGCGGCGCGGATCGGGAATCACCGGATCCGGCGGGATAGCCGAAGTGGCGCCCGTCGTCGTCGGGCTTTTCTGCGGGTCCGATGCACTCATCTGGACGCTGCCGCGGGCTTTTGGCGCGGGTTTTGGAACCGGAACGGTTTGCGCGTAAGACGGTGCGGCGACGCCGACAATGGATACGGCGATCAGCAACGCCAATCCGATGCGCATGCCGGCGCCAGCGAAATGTTCGACCATTCCAAGTCTGGGATTTCTATTCAACGCGTGGTCCTGTCAGGCTTTCGGCCATTTTATCGTGGTTTCGACCAAAGGAGATATCGTTTTTCCGTGAGATTATGACGCCAACTTCGGCATCTTTTGGCCCGATCAAGCCTTTTCAAAAGCCGCTTTCTTCTTCCTCGACCAGAATCTCGCGTTTTCCGGCGTGATTGGCCTGGCCGACGATGCCCTCGAGCTCCATCCGTTCCATCAGCGAGGCGGCGCGATTATACCCGATCTGCAGCCGGCGCTGGATGTAGCTCGTGGAGGCCTTGCGGTCGCGCTTGACGATCGCCACCGCCTGCGAGAACAGGTCGCCGCCGCCATCGCCGCCCATAATGGTGGAATCGAACACCGCGCCGTCTTCGTCAACGGGCTCTTCTGCGGTGACCGCTTCGAGATATTCCGGCTGGCCCTGCGTCTTGAGATGGCGCACCACCTTCTCGACCTCTTCGTCCGAGACGAACGGTCCGTGCACGCGACTGATGCGGCCGCCGCCGGCCATATAGAGCATGTCGCCCTGTCCGAGCAGCTGTTCGGCGCCCATTTCGCCCAAAATGGTCCGACTGTCGATTTTCGAGGTGACCTGAAACGAGATGCGCGTGGGGAAATTCGCCTTGATGGTGCCGGTGATGACGTCGACCGACGGCCGTTGCGTGGCGAGAATCACATGCAGGCCGGCGGCGCGCGCCATTTGCGCCAGGCGCTGCACCGCGCCTTCGATGTCCTTGCCGGCGACCATCATCAGGTCGGCCATCTCGTCGACGATAAGGACGATGTAGGGCAGCGGGTCGAGATCGAGCTTCTCGTTTTCATAGACGGCCTTGCCGGTTTCCTTGTCGAAGCCGGTATGCACCGTGCGCGTCAATTCCTCGCCCCTGGATTTCGCTTCCAGCAGGCGCGCGTTGTAGCCATCGATGTTGCGTACGCCGAGCTTGGACATTCTCTTGTAGCGCTCTTCCATCTCGCGCACCGCCCACTTCAGCGCGACCACAGCCTTCTTCGGGTCGGTCACAACAGGCGTCAGCAGATGCGGAATGCCGTCATAGACGGAAAGCTCGAGCATCTTGGGATCGACCATGATCAGGCGGCACTGGTCTGGACGCAGCCGGTACAGCAGGCTGAGGATCATGGTGTTGATGGCGACCGATTTGCCGGAACCGGTGGTACCGGCGATCAACAGATGCGGCATGCGCGCGAGATCGACGATTATGGAATCGCCGCCGATGTTCTTGCCGAGACACAGCGGAAGTTTTGCGACCGATTCGTTGTAGTCTCTCACCGCCAGCAATTCGCGCAGATAGACCTTTTCCCGATGTGGGTTCGGCAATTCGATGCCGATGGCGTTGCGTCCCGGAACCACCGCGACGCGCGCCGAGAGCGCGCTCATCGAACGGGCAATGTCGTCGGACAGCCCGATGACCCGCGACGATTTGATGCCGGGCGCGGGCTCGAGCTCGTACAACGTCACCACCGGACCGGGGTGGGCCTTGACGATTTCGCCGCGGACGCCGAAATCGCCGAGCACGCCTTCCAGCGCGCGCGAATTGGAATCGAGTTCCGACCTGCTGAGCGGCTGGCGATCAGAAGCCTTCGGCGCGGTCAGCACGGAAATCGGCGGAAATTCGAACTTGTCGGATGATTTGCGCGACGGCGCACGGGTGGCGGCCTTCTTGCGCGGGGGGCGGGCGAGCGCCGCTTCCTCTTCGTCCTCATCATCGAAATCGTCGTCGACCCGTGGGGCCATTGACGGCGCGCCGTGGTCGCCAAGACTCGGCTCCTGGCGTTCGAACGCCGCCGTGCGTGGCGATGGCGCGCTTGCCACCAGTGAGCGATAGGCCAGGATCAACAACCGCCACAGCCGCGCCTTTGCGCTCATCGCGGCATGGAACGCCCATCCCAGCGAGATCGAGCCATCGTCTTCTTCTGTGAACGGCGCGTCGTCGTCCTCGATCGGGGTCAATTCCTCTGGCTGCGGGCGCGAACCAAGGCCGGCCGCGATCAGGAAGGTTGCCAGAGCGGCGGTGAGAAGGATAAGCCCGAGCGCGAGGCGATAGAGCGTGCCGGGCGGACCGAATATGACGGCGGGCGCGCGCAGCAGCGCGTCGCCGACGACGCCGCCAAGCCCGGTCGGCAGCGGCCACGCGCCGCCATGGGGCCAGCAGCTGGCAAAGCCCGCCGAGATCACCGTGCAGAAAATCCAGCAGGCGATCCGCAACGCCCGGCGGTCGAAGGTGCGATGGGTCAGCATGCGCCAGCCCCACACCGCGACGGGGAGGATCAGCAGGATCGCGCCGAGGCCGAGGATCTGCATCAGCAGATCGGCGAAGATCGCGCCGGGATAGCCGACGATATTGCGGATCGCGCGCGATGTCGCGTGGCTGAGGCTGGGATCCTGCACCGACCATGTCGTCAGAGCCGCTGCCGCCACGCCGGACAGCGAGATCAGGCCAAGTCCGGCGAGTTCGCGCATGCGCCGCGCCAAGGCGTCGCGGACCGACGCCGGCAACTGGCCGACCAGGGGAATGACACGTTCGATCGCCGGCATGCTCATGGGGCCTTCGCGATTAATCCAGAATTTCGACCAGCCGGTGCAATGCCTCGGCTGTTGTTTCACTGTCCGCTACCAGCGCCAGGCGAATGTAGCCAGCACCGGGATTGCTGCCGTCGGGTTGCTGGCGCGCCAGATAACTTCCGGGCACCACGCGCACGCCGCCGTCCCTGTAGAGTTTCACCGTCGCCGCCTCGTCGCCGCCGCGCTCGGAGACATCGAGCCAGACGCAGAAGCCGCCGGCGGGCCTGACATAGCCATAGCGATTGCCGAGAACCTGGTCGGCGAGATCGAATTTTATCCGATAGAGCCGCCGGTTCTCCTCGACATGCGCCTCGTCGCTGTAGGCCGCGATCGCGACATGCTGTAGCGGCACCGGCACCTGGGGCGCCGCGACATTGCGCAGCTCGTGAAACATGCCGAGGAATTTCCTGTCGCCGGCGGCAAAGCCGACGCGCATCCCGGGCAGGTTCGAGCGTTTTGACAGCGACTGAAACGCGACGACATTGATGAAGTCGGGCCCGGCGCATTCCAGCATGCTCCCGGGCGCTTTCTTGGTGTAGATTTCCGAATAGCATTCGTCGCTCAGGATCATGAAGCCAAAGCGGTCGGCGAGTTTCTTCAGCCGGCTGAAATATTCCGGCGTAGCCACGGCGCCTTGCGGATTCGCGGGCGAGGCGATATAGATCGCAACCGTTCTCGCCAGCGTGGCGTCGTCGAGCGCATCGAGATCGGGAAGGAATCCGTTGGCGAGCGTGGTCGGCAGATAGATCGCCTCGCAGCCCGCGGCGCGCGCACCGGCGGCGTAAGCGGGATAGAACGGATTGGGGATAAGGATCGCGGGCCTGCCCTTGCGCTCGCCGACATAACGCGCCGCGGTGAGCGCTGCGAAAAACAGCCCCTCGCGGCTGCCGTTCAGCACCAGAAGCTCGGTCTCGGGATCGATCGCCCGTGGCATCCCGAACCTCGTGGAGAGCCAATTCGCCGCCGCCCGCCGGAACGGCTCGATGCCCCTGGCGATCGGATAGCGGCCGAACTCGGCGATGTGTTTTGCGAGCACCGGCCCGACAAACGCTGGAACCGGGTGCTGAGGCTCGCCTAATGATAGCGTTATCAATGGCTTACCAGGTTGATACGGGGCCAGCAGTTCGGTCAGCCGTGCGAATGGCGAGCGCTCGCTTTCCTGGGTGCCGGCGCCCTGCGGCGCGCGGGATGAAGCGGTCATTGCCATACGTTAAGGCGCCAGCACGGTTGGGCAGCCGATCCCACCTCGAGACCGGCCCTGAAACGGATCAAACCACCATAGATACGGCGAGGTTAAGACGCGATTAACCATCGGGTTTTCAGAGGCGTTCCCGTGGCTAGCAGTGACGAATTCATGCGCAAAATGTCAACTGGCCGTCCCAGCCAGTCTCACTGAAGATGCAGTGGGTCTCCGCGCAAAAAGAAAGGGGCTCCAGCTTGCGCTGGAGCCCCTCGACGGTCGGGGCATTGCCGGGTATGTGCCCAAACCGTAGTTCTGGGCGTGATCCCCCTGAGATCGCGCCCCGGGAGAACTCACATGTTGTAGGCGCGCTCGGTGTGCTCGGTGATGTCGAGGCCTTCGCGCTCCACTTCGACCGTGGCACGCAGGCCGACGATGACATCGACGACCTTGTAGAGGATCGCCGAACCGACGCCCGACCACACCAGCGTGGTGCAGACGCCCCAGGTCTGGGAGATCATCTGCGCCGCGAAGTCGTAGTCGGCGATCTTGCCGGTGGTGTAGTCCATGATACCGGCGCCGCCGAGCGCCGGATTCACCAGGATGCCGGTGCCGAGCGCGCCGACGATTCCGCCGATGCAGTGGACGCCGAACACGTCAAGGGAGTCGTCGTAGCCGAGCGCGTTCTTGATCACGGTGCAGAAGAACAGGCAGACCACACCGACCACGAGACCGAGCACGATGGCTCCCATCGGACCGGAGTAACCGGCCGCGGGCGTGACCGCCACCAGTCCCGCCACCGCGCCCGACAATGCGCCGAGCAGCGAAGGATGGCCCTTGATGATCCACTCCGCGAACATCCACGACATCGCTGCCGCGGCGGTTGCTTCGAAGGAGTTGGTCATGGCGAGCGCTGCGCCGCCATTGGCTTCGAGGTTCGATCCGGCGTTGAAGCCGAACCAGCCGACCCAGAGCAGCGAGGCGCCGATCATGGTCATGGTCAGCGAGTGCGGAGACATCAGGTCCTTGCCGTATCCAGTTCGCTTGCCGATCAGGAGCGCGCCGACGAGACCGGCGATGCCGGCGTTGATGTGCACCACGGTGCCGCCCGCAAAGTCGATCGCGCCCTTCTTGAAGACCCAGCCGGCATCGGCGTTGACTTCATCGAGTTTGGCCTGCGCCGCAGTCTTCGCCGCAGCATCTCCCGCCGCGGCAAGCGCCTTGACCGCATCCGAGATCGCGTCCGGTCCGGCCCAGTACCAGACCATGTGCGCGATCGGGAAGTAGATCAGCGTCACCCAGAGCGGGATGAACAGCGCGACCGCCGCGAACTTCATGCGTTCGGCGAAGGCGCCGACGATGAGTGCGGGGGTGATCGCCGCGAAAGTCATTTGGAAGCAGACGTACACGAGCTCGGAGATGTTGGCGTCGACGCTGAATGTCGCCGCCTTTGAATCCGTCGTCACACCCATCAGGAAGGCTTTCGAGAAGCCCCCGATGAAGTCGGAACCGCCGGTGAAGGCGAGGCTGTAGCCGTACAGCGCCCAGATGATGGTGACCATGCAGACCGTGTAGAACACCTGCGCCAGCACCGAGAGCATGTTCTTGGAGCGGACGAGGCCGCCATAGAACAGCGCGAGGCCCGGGATCGTCATCAACAGCACCAGCACGGTCGATGTCAGCATCCAGGCGTTGTCGCCCTTGTTGACGGTTGGCTCCGCACAGGCAGCGGTCGCGGCGAACAGGCCGACTGCAAGGGCCGCCAATCCCGCGCGATAGGGACGTTTGAACGTCATTTGATTTACTCCTGATTGAATAAGGTTGAGCGCGAAATCAGAGTGCCGCGGCATCGGCCTCTCCGGTGCGGATGCGAACCGCATGGTCGAGGTTGATGACGAAGATCTTGCCATCGCCGATCTGTCCGGTTTTTGCAGCCGACGTGATGGCGTCGATGGTCTTGTCGACCTGATCCGAGGCGACAGCGACCTCGATCTTGATCTTGGGCAGGAAGCTCACCGCGTATTCAGCCCCGCGATAAATTTCCGTATGGCCCTTCTGCCGGCCATATCCCTTGACTTCCGTCACCGTTAGACCGTGAACGCCAATGGCGGTCAGGGCGTCACGGACTTCTTCGAGCTTGAATGGCTTGATGATCGCCATAACAATTTTCATGGGTCCTATCCCCGCTTTGGCCCGGTCCAGACGCGACCGGGCGTTCTCGACTGAGGTTCACCACGCTGAGAAAGTTCACTACGCGGGCACAGCCACGACCCATAGAATCAAATGCCGTGCCAGATCGGCCATATTCCCTAACGGACTATGAACGCGCGCCTTTTCGGGCTTTGCGGGAATCGGTCGAACCCACGCCATTTGGGCGCGCCTAAAGTCTAATCATGTCCGCCTAAAACACAGGCAAGACAAACTCCGAACATAATTATGCTCACCGCGAAGGCAGGAAAACGGTATTTGGATGGTGAGTTTACTGCAGGGCTTCACCATGCTGCGAAATATCGAGGCCTTCCAGCTCCTGCTGCTGGGAAACACGAATCGGCACGAATGCACTGACCAGCTTCAGCAACACATAGGTCGCGGCGCCGGACCAGGCCAGGGTGACCGCGACCCCGTAGAGCTGGATCGCCAGCTGGCGCGGATTGCCCTCGAGCAGGCCGGAGGTCCCGCCGATCGAAGCGGTCGCAAACACCCCGGCCAGCAAAATTCCGGTCATTCCGCCGATGCCATGGACGCCGAACACATCAAGCAAATCGTCATAGTTGAAACGGCGCTTCAGCCAGGTACAGGCCCAGAAACATACCAGGCCGGCGACTATCCCGATGACGATGCCATGCCACGGCGCGACGAATCCGGAAGCCGGCGTGATGGTGCCGAGCCCCGCCACGGCGCCCGTGATCATGCCCAGCACCGACGGCTTGCGCTGGATCGTCCATTCGACCGCGCCCCAGGTCAGCGCGCCGGCACAGGCGGCGAGATGGGTCGCGGTGATCGCCATGACCGCGCGCGAGTTCGCGCCCAGCGCCGATCCGCCGTTGAAGCCGAACCAGCCGACCCACAATAGTCCGGTGCCCATGACGGCGAGCGACAGATCGAACGGCGACAGATTTTCGGTACCGTAGCCATGGCGCCGGCCCATCACTTTCGCCGCAACCAGGCCACCCATGCCGGCCGAGAGATGCACCACAAGACCGCCGGCAAAATCAAGCACGCCCGCGGTGCCGAGGAAGCCACCGCCCCAGACCCAGTGCGCGAGCGGAACGTAGACGAACATGAACCAGCCGATGGAAAACATCAGATAGGCCGAGAACCGTATCCGGTCGGCGACCGAGCCCGCCACCAGCGCCACGGTGATGATCGCAAACGTCATCTGGTAGAGCATGAACAGCGCTTCTGGAATCGTCTTCGCCGCGGGATTGACGCTGTCCATGGTCATTCCTGCGAGAAACCAGCGGTCGAGCGTGCCGAGCCAGGGGCCATCGCCGACGAACGCCAGCGAATAACCGAATGCCACCCACAGAATCGAAATAATGGCCACGGCGGCGAGGCTTTGCGCCATCGTCGCCAGCACGTTCTTCTTGCGCACCATGCCGGAATAGAACAGCGCTAGCCCCGGTATGGTCATCATCAGCACCAGAGCCGTCGCAACGATCATCCACGCCGTGTCGGCGGCGCTGATTTCGGAGGTTTCGGCGAAGGCCGGTGTCGCGAACGGCAAGATTGCGGCAAGGAAGATCGGCGCAGCCAGCTTCGCTGCACGACACAAGTGTGCCCCCATGTGATAATTCCCCAGCGGTTACTTGGTGGATCGCATTTTCTGGCGTCGTTGCCGGATGCGATGGAAGAATTTAGAGCGCGTCGCTGTCGGTCTCGCCGGTGCGGATCCGCAACGCGTGGTCGATCGGCGTCACGAATATCTTGCCGTCGCCGATCTGGCCGGTGCGCGCGCTCGAGGTGATGACGTCGACCGCCTGATCGGCGAGATCGGACGAAACCGCGATTTCGATTCTCAGCTTCGGCAGGAAATTCACGACATATTCGGCGCCGCGGTAGATTTCGGTATGGCCCTTCTGGCGTCCGTATCCCTTGACTTCGGTGACCGTCATGCCGTGGACGCCGATGGCGGTGAGCGCCTGGCGCACCTCGTCCAGCTTGAAGGGTTTGATAATGGCAACAACGAGCTTCATGTCAGGCCTTCATTTCTCTCGAATTCCGGTCGATCGCGCCTGGATTTGCGCCGCAGCAACTCTGGCATCTTTTTAAGCAGATGGCACAAAAAGATTGCAATCCCAACTGAAAAAGCATTGCCCAAAATTGCCTTCGTTCGCTAGCGTGCCCAAGGGCCCGAATATTTCAGCAAAATCCGATTTTCCTGCCAGCGGTCTTGTGGCCCGCCCGCCCGCTACAAGCCCGAGGCAATGAAATGGCCGACCGATCCTGGTTTTTTGCCACCCAAGGTCAGCAGCAAGGCCCTTATCCGGAAGCTCAGCTACGCGGCCTCATCGCCAAGGGGACGGTGACGTCGCAGACCCTGGTCTGGACCGAGGGGATGAGTGGCTGGCAGAAGGCAGAGGACATTCCCGGCCTGATGTCTGGTGGTTCGGGGCCTCCTTCTATTCCGCAATCCGGCGGTCCGGTGGCGAGCGCCGGTGGCAATGGCGCGCCACTTTCGATCGACCTGCCCCTTTGGGCCATGCTCGGGCGCTTCCTGCTGCTGGCGATCGGATATTTTTTCGTGATCCCCGCGCCGTGGACCGGGACCGGCTTCTATCGCTGGATCGCGTCCCGAATAGCGGTGCCGGGCCGGCCCAATCTCGCCTTCACTGGCCAGCCCGGAGACATCTGGTACGCATTCGTCGCGACAGGGCTGATGATCTATGTGCAAGCCTACGACAACCGGCTGGAGCTTATCCTCGTTCCAGTTTCGGCATTTCTGGCCTGGATATTGATACGATGGCTCGCCGGCAATCTCAGTTCAAACGGGCAGCGGCTTCCAATCACCTTCAACGGCAGCGCGGTCACCTACATCGGCTGGCAATTGCTGATGTACGTCTCGTTAATCACCATCATCGGCTGGGCCTGGGTCGTTTCAGCGTGGATGCGATGGATCTGCCGCAACATCGGCGGGACGCGGCGAGAGGTGGTGTTCAACGGCACCGGATTGGAAGTGCTGTGGAGGACGGTCGTGTTCGTGATCGGCTGCATTTTCATCATTCCGATTCCGTGGCTGCTGCGCTGGTACACCAATTGGTACGTCTCGCAATTCGCGCTTCTCGAACGGGAAGAGCTCGCCAACGCTTGACAGCGTTTCACTTGCGCTGGCGCAGCGAGCCCTCCTGCGCCACTGAAGCCACCAGCGTGCCGTCCTGCTTGAAGATCATGCCACGCGTCAGGCCGCGGCCACCCTGCGCGCTCGGCGAGTCCTGGGCATAAAGCAGCCATTCGTCGGCGCGGAACGGGCGGTGAAACCACATCGCGTGGTCGAGGCTCGCTGGCATCATCCGCTTGTCGAACAGCGTGCGGCCATAACGCGCCATCGCCGCATCCAAAAGCGAGAAGTCCGAGGCATAGGCCAGCGCGCACATATGCAGCGCCGGATCGTCGGACAGTTTCGAGGCGGTGCGGATCCAGACATGGATGCGGCCGTCGTCGATTTTCTGGCCGAAGTAGCGGCCGAGTTCGACCGGGCGAAGCTCGATCGGGCGGTCGGATTCGTAATAGCGGCGGATGAATTCCGGCATCTCGCGGAACATCGGCTGCTTTGCCACTTCTTCGGCGGTGAGCTTTTCCGGCGGCGGCACGTCGGGCATCTTGTCCTGATGGTCGAAGGCGGCTTCTTCGTCGACATGAAATGACACCATGATCGAGAAGATGGCGTTGCCGTGCTGGATCGCGGTGACCCTTCGGGTCGTATAGCTCTTGCCGTCGCGCAGCCGTTCGACCTCGTAGATGATCGGAATCTGGGGATCGCCAGGCAGGATGAAATAGCAGTGCAGCGAATGCGGCAGCCGGCCCTCGAC
Organism: uncultured Alphaproteobacteria bacterium; assembly: GCA_963801875.1. Taxonomy (GTDB): domain Bacteria; phylum Pseudomonadota; class Alphaproteobacteria; order Rhizobiales; family Xanthobacteraceae; genus Bradyrhizobium. The sequence continues at coordinate 534,926 of CAWDGT010000004.1, forward strand.
GGTGCGGCACGCCGCCACCATCGCCTGTCCTATCACCTGTCCGCCGAACACCCGCTGCCAGCTCGTCTTCGGGCTGTTGCCGCGAAACAGGTTCACCTCGAGCGGTTCGAGGTCGAGGATGGAAATCAGGTCAATCAGGCCTTTGGACATCGAATCGCTTTCGGATGTTGTCATTCCCGGGCGCGCGCAAGCGCGAACCCGGAATCTCGAGATTCCCCGATGCGCAACTGCGCATCTGAGGTCTGGTCCTTCGGACCATCCTGGAATGACGATGGCGGGACGCCACCCTTGTTTCTCCGCCCTGTTTCGCCCAGCTATAGCCATGTAGCAAGTATAGTCCATGACCTGAGCAAGGGTACGGCATGTCGGTACAGCGAAGCATTGTCATTGGCGGCGGCGCGTTTGCAGGGCTGGCGCTCGCACTGGCGCTGCGCCAGGGCCTTGGCGCCGATATTCCCGTCATTGTGGCCGATCCGGCGCTCGCGGCCAGGCCAAGCCGCGATCCGCGCGCGACCGCCATCGTCGCCGCCTGCCGCCGGCTGTTCGATGCCATCGGGGTGTGGGATCAGGTCGCAGCCGGCGCACAGCCGATTCTCGACATGGTCATCACCGATTCCGCGCTGCAGGATGCGACCCGTCCGGTGTTCCTGACCTTTGCCGGCCAGGTCGAGCCGGGCGAACCCTTCGCGCATATGGTTGAGAATCGCCATCTGATCGATGCGCTGGTCCAGTGCGCCGAGGCCGCGGGCATCGATCTTCGCGCCGCCGCGGTGACCGACTTCGCCTCGCGCGCCGATGGCGTCGATGTGACGCTGGCCGACGGCAGCACGATCGCGGCGAGCCTGCTGGTGGCCGCTGACGGCGCGCGCTCGAAGCTGCGCGAGCGCGCCGGCATCGCCACCCATGGCTGGGATTACGACCAGTCCGGCATTGTCGTCACCGTCGGCCACGAGCGCGAGCATCACGGCCGCGCCGAGGAACATTTCCTGCCCGCCGGCCCGTTCGCGATCCTGCCGCTGACCGGAAAGCGCTCGTCGCTGGTATGGACCGAGAAGCGCACCGAGGCGGCGCGCATCGTCACTCTCAGCGAGGAAGAGTTTCACGGCGAACTCGAGCAGCGCTTTGGCCTGCATCTCGGCGAGATCAAGGCGCTCGACCGGCCGCGCGCGTTTCCGCTCGGCTATTTCGTGGCGCGCGCGTTCATCGGCGAGCGGCTGGCGCTGGTCGGCGACGCCGCTCATGTGATTCATCCGATCGCGGGACAGGGCCTCAATATGGGCCTGAAGGATGTCGCCGCGCTGGCCGAGGTGGTCGTCGACGCCGCGCGGCTCGGCATGGATCTCGGCCAGGCCGACGTGCTCGAGCGCTATCAGCGCTGGCGGCGATTCGACACCATGGCGATGGGGCTTGCCACAAATTCGCTGAATCTCTTGTTCTCGAATGAATCGAAATTGCTGCGCGCGGTGCGTGATATCGGGCTCGGTCTGGTCGATCGCGCGCCGCCGCTGAAGAGCCTGTTTATCCGCCAGGCGGCGGGGCTTGCCGGCGAAGTGCCGCGGCTGCTCAAGGGCGAGGCGCTGTAACGCCCGGCGCCCTCCCCGCGCAAGCAGCGCTCACTCGATCTTCCGCGCTTCTTCCGGCAGCATGATCGGGATGCCGTCGCGGATCGGATAGGCGAGTTTTGCAGAACGCGAGATCAATTCCTGCTTCGCCGCGTCAAACTCGAGCGGACCCTTGGTCAGCGGGCAGACCAGAATCTCCAGCAATTTGGGATCGACGGTGCCTTCTAGGCGTTCGGGTGGGGAATTCATGCTGTGGTCTCCAGCTTGGCATTTCGTTCCTGTAGCATATCCGATGGAAACCTGCAGACCGGGTTTATCGCGAGGCGGATCCGGAGCAGTTTGTCGACCTGCGGGGTCTCGCTCGCGGCGACGGTTTGTTCGCTATTGACCTATCGCAATGGCTTAGAATGGCTCTAGTTTAGAGGGAGTCTTTTTGCGTATGCGGCGGCAGGACGCTAGCTGAGGGCGTGAATCCCAACCGCGGCTGGCGCGGAAAGAGGAGCGAGTGGCGATAATGTCTGGACGATGTCACACCATTGCGCTCTACGCGACCGCCTGTCTCTCTTTTTTGGGGTGCGGCGCTGCGCGCGCCGAGGACGCGAGCTCATGGCGCGAGCTCGAAACCAAGTACATTTTCGGGTTCACCACCGGCTCCGGCATCGGGCTGGAGGGCGAGAAGGAATTCACCGTCGACACTATAGGCCGGTTCGGCAAACGCGACGGCCATTACGCCGCGACGGAGACCAAGTACGAATTCGAGTTCACGCCGTCGCAATTCATCCAGATCGAATTCGGTGCGCTCGGATCGACCCATAATATAGGTGGCGTGACCGGTCTCGATGGCCGCAACCAGGGCGCCTTCGCCGGGGGCTTTGCCGAATTCCGCTATCTCGCCATCGAGCGCACCTCGAGTAATCCGCTTTCGGTCACGGTCGCATTCGAACCCAACGTGCGGCTGATCGACGAGACCAGCGGCGAGCGGGTGCACAACTACGAATTTGAAACGACCGTCAATGCCGATGTCGAGCTTCTGAGAAACCGGCTCTATGCGGGCTTCAACCTGCTCTACGAGCCGGAGGTCACGTGGACCGCGCTGGATGAGACGGTGCGGGAAGCCACGTTCGGCGGCTCGGCGGCGCTTTCGTTTCGGCTGATGTCCAACGTGGTGCTCGGCGGCGAAATCTGGTACCTGCGTCACTACGACAGCCCGACGCTGACAGCTTTCACCGGCGATGCCGTGATGCTGGGACCGACGCTCTATATTCGGTTCACGCCAAAAATGTTCATGACCGCGGCCTGGAACACCCAGGTCTGGGGCCGCGAAGTCGGCAATCCCGTCTCGCTCAATCTGGCGGAGTTCCAGCGCCACCGCGCCAAACTTAAATTCGCCTGGGAATTTTGATATTTTCCCGATACCGGAAAGGATGACAGGTGTCTGTTGTGCCGATGATGACAAGACTGGTACTGCCCGCGCTTTGCGCCGTCGCGATGCTCCAGGCATCTCCGTCACTGGCACAACAGGCGACCGAGGTTCACCTGACCTATTCCAAGGGCCAGTTTCAGCCGAGCCAGGTCAGCGCCCCGGCCGACAAACCGATCACCTTCCGAGTCAAAAATCTCGACGCCAAGGCCATGGAGTTCGAGAGCACGTCGCTGCGGGTCGAGAAGGTGGTTGCCGCCAACAGCGAGGGCATCATCAATGTGCGGGCGCTGAAACCCGGACGCTACGAATTCTATGACGACTTCAACGAAAAGGCGCGCGGCGCCCTGACCGTGCAATAGGCGATACCCGTGCTGGCTGCCCTCATCATCGTGTTCCGCGAGGTATTCGAAGCCGGACTGATCATCGGCATCGTGCTCGCGGTGACCGGCGCGGTGCCGCGCCGCAATCGCTGGATCGGCGGCGGGGTGCTGGCGGGCGCGCTTGCGGCCTGTCTCGTCGCGGCGTTCGCCGGCGTATTGTCGCAGTTGTTTGCGGGCATGGGACAGGAACTGTTCAACGCGGCGATCCTCTGCGTCGCCGTCATCATGCTGACCTGGCACAATGTCTGGATGGCGCATCACGGCCGGGAAATGGCCGGGGAAATGCGCGCGGTCGGCCAAGCGGTCGCCGACGGCACCAAGTCGCTGCTGGCGCTGGCGGTGGTGGTCGGCGTCGCCGTCCTGCGCGAAGGCAGCGAGGTCGCGCTGTTCTTGTATGGCGTCGTCGCGTCCGACGGCGGGTCGGCGATCAGCCTCGCGACCGGCGGCGTCATCGGTCTGGCGCTCGGAGCCGCCGTCTGCCTGCTGACCTATTTTGGCCTGATGCGGATCCCGCCGAAGGCGCTGTTCGCCACCACCACTGTTCTGATCACTCTGCTTGCGGCCGGCATGGCGGTGCAGGCGGTGGCGTTCCTCGAACGCGCCAACTGGCTCAGTTTGCTCGACACCGTGGTCTGGGATAGCGGATGGCTGCTGTCGGAGACGAGCATCGCCGGCCGGACCATGCACACCTTGATCGGTTACACCGATCAGCCGACCGAAATGCAGCTTGTGATCTATCTCGCCGTGCTGGTGGCGACGATCGTGCTGATGCGGCTGACCGGCTCGCAGCATACCGATCGCGCCATGGCCGTCGGCTGACGATTTCCGATCGATCCACTGCGGACTTCTTATCCGGCCCGGCGGCCAGCGACCGGTTGCGATTGACCCTGACCCATCGGCGACATTAGCCGTGCCCGGCCAACCGGCGGTCGACGCCGGTTTGAACCCCTACCAAAGTGCTCGTTTGAGCCGATATGATGCGGTCTCGTGAGCCGGGAGGGGCGAGGATATGAAGCGGCGCGAATTCATCACATTTCTCGGTGGCGCGGCGGCGACGTGGCCGCGAGTGGCGCGGGCGCAGCAGGGTGAGCGCGTGCGGCGTATTGGGGCGCTGATCAATCGGGCCGCTGGAGATCCTGAAGCGGCGGACAGCATCGGGGCGTTCGTTCAGGGGCTGGGGGAATCAGGTTGGACCATCGGCGGCAATGTGCGGATCGAGTATCGCTATGGCGCGGGCAATCCCGACGCCTTTCGCAAATACGCTTCGGAATTGGTCACGCTCGCGCCGGACGTCATCCTTGCCGCGGGCACCCTGAGCGTGACCGCGCTCCAACAGGTCTCTCGTTCCGTCCCGATCGTGTTCACGCTCGTCTCCGATCCGGTGGGTGCAGGCCTCGTTGACAGTCTTGCCCGGCCAGGAGGCAACGCTACCGGCTTTATGCTCTCCGAATACAGTTTGAGCGGGAAATGGCTGGAACTGCTCAAACAGATTGCGCCGCAGTTGACGCGAGCGGCGGTGCTTCGCGATCCCGCCAATCCCGCCGGGAGCGCCCAGTTCGGTGCCATCCAGGCCATGGCGCCGTCGCTGGGGATGGCGGTGAGCCCGATCAACGTGCGTGACGCCGGCGAGATCGAGCGCGCCGTCGCGGCCTTCGCACGCTCCGCAAATGGCGGTCTGGTCGTTACGGGGAGCGCGTCGGCCACGACTCATCGCGAGTTGATCATCACGCTGGCGGCGCGGCACAAGTTGCCTGCGGTCTATACCGACCGCTTCGCCGTCGCCAGTGGTGGATTAATCTCCTACGCCCCCAATTTCGTCGACCAGTTCCGACGCGCGGCCGGCTATGTCGACCGCATTCTCAAGGGCGAGAAGCCGGCCGACCTGCCGGTGCAGGCGCCGACCAACTATGAACTGGTCATCAATCTCAAGACCGCAAAGGCGATTGGCCTGACCATCCCGCCGATTTTGCTGGCGAGCGCCAACGAGGTAATCGAATGAGCTGGGCATTGCCTACTGCAACGGCGGATCGCCGCTGGTGCGCTTCTTGGCAAGATCCATCTCGGTGACCGCGATCAGAATTTCGGCGCGGGTTTTCAGATCGGGCGCCTCCAGCATTGCCTGCTTTTCCGGCGGTCCGTAGGGCGACATCATCGCCAGCGCGTTGACCAGGGCCTCGTTGGGAGCGCTTTCGACGCCCTCCCAGTCCACCTTGAGATCGTTGGCCTTAAGGAAATCCGTCAGCACCGCGAGCAGGGCCTCGCGGTCGACCGCCTCCTCGCCCTTGCGCGCGGTGAAATCATCGATGTAGGGGAAGTAATCTACCCTGCATTGCCGATACAGGGTCAGCACTGTCAATTCCTCGACCACCTTGAAGCGCGCGATGCCGGTGAGTTCGAGGATGTAGCGGCCGTCGCCGGCCTCGGCGAGCTGGGTAATGCGCCCGACGCAACCGACGCGAAACAGCGCCGGCCTGGCCTCGTCCGGGGAATGGGAAACGTCCGGCTGGATCATCCCGATCAGCCGATGGCCGTCGCGGAAGCAATCGTCGACCATCGCCAGATAGCGCGGCTCGAAGATATTGAGCGGCATCTGGCCGCGCGGCAGTAGCAGCGCGCCGGGCAGCGGAAACACCGGGATTACCTCGGGAAGGTCGCCGGGCCCGCGATATTCGGCATTGATCGGCATAAGCGGTCCCGGTGCTAATCCCTGAGCTTCAACTCGGCGCGCATTGTACCGCAGATAAGTCCACGCCATCTGTGAAAACTTGATTGCGCGGCAAAACCATTGCCCGCTTTCGCGGAATGCGAGCGCTATGAGAACAAGATTGTCGACAGCCGCTTTCGCCCCTCGACGGTGGCCTCATCCGTCGGCCCCCACGCCTCGAAGAACTGCACCAGTTGCTTGCGCGCGCCGTCCTCGTTCCATTTGCGGTCACGCTTGACGATCTCGAGCAACTGCTGGGTCGCCTCACCGCGCTTGCCTGAGGCGTTGAGCGCGGTTGCAAGATCGAATCGCGCCTGATGATCGAGCGGGTTTGCGGCGACTTTCTGTTCCAGCTCGGTGACCGGGCCGAGCGACTTGGCCTGCTCGGCGAGATCGATCGATGCCTGCACCGCCTTGACGGCGGCGTCGTTACGTTTCGATTCGGGCACCATGGCCAGCGTCTGCTTGGCCTGTTCCATGGCGCCGGTCGTCACATAGCATTTTGCCAGTCCCGCAAGCGCGGCGATATTGGTGGCGTCCGCCGCCAGCACCTCGGCATAGATTTGCGCTGCCGTGGCGGGATCGCCTTCGGCCAGAACCGCTTCGGCCTCTTTGAGGATTTCCGCGATATTGGGCTCGCCCGGCATGCCCGCGGTCAGCTTGTTGATGAAGGCGGTGACCTGGCTTTCGGGAACCGCGCCCATGAAGCCGTCGGCGGGCTGGCCGTTGACGAACGCGATCACGGCCGGGATCGACTGAATCCCCATCTGGCCCGGTATGGCCGGATGCTCGTCGATGTTCATCTTGACCAGCTTGACCTTGCCCTTGGCGGCATGGACCGCCTTCTCGAGGATCGGCGTCAGTTGCCGGCAGGGGCCGCACCATGGCGCCCAGAAGTCGATCAGCACCGGCTGGCGCTTGGACTCCTCGATGACGTCCTTGACGAACGTCTGGGTGGTCGTCTCCTTGATCAGATCGGCCGACGCCTGTGGCGCCGGTCCGCTGCCCTGCTCGACTATTGTCACGGGAATCCTCGCCTGATGTCTGGGATGGCTCTAGCACTCTCCCGCCCTAATTGGCGCTTGAGACCTCAATTTGCAATCGCCGGAACCCCGCCGGCAGGTTTTTGGCCCGATTTGCCCTGGAGATCGCCGGTTATGCCGGGCATTCGGCCAATTCCCACCCCTCGCGCGGGCTGTTGCATTCGGGGGCGGCATTTGGCATAGCTCTGCTCGTTGCCGGCGAGCGATCGCCGCCAATCCAAGGATGCGGGTGTAGCTCAGTGGTAGAGCACGACCTTGCCAAGGTCGGGGTCGAGGGTTCGAGCCCCTTCGCCCGCTCCAGACTTTCCAAGACGGCAAAGTTTGACAAAGGCCCGCTGACAAGCGGGCTTTTCGTTTTCCGAGGAAATCGGCGAGCCGATCGTTGCTAGTCCCGCCCGGAACGAAAATACCCATGCCCTCTGCGTGACGCTTGCCCGCTGATGGCGAGAACTTGGCAATCCCTGCCACATACCGCAGCGCAACGTGACCGGGCGCAAAAATCGTTGATACCGACGTGTGGCAAACGCTTCTCAGTGGCAGCGGATGTGGTAGCATTTGCCGGTCTGTTCAACCTCGAGGCAGACCCGCAACTACCTCTCACGAAGCGTTCAAAATAAATAAACAGAAGCAGCCGTTTGGCTGCACAGGGAGTGACGCGATGAAATCGGCTTTCAATCGATCCATTCTTGCGCTCGCAGCTATCGTCGTTGTCGCGGGGGCCAGCCAGGCCAATGCGCAGCAGAAGCCTCTCCACTCTTATCAGTCCGGCACCAAGGAATTCTGGACCCATCCGCCGGAGGACTGGTTCCTCGGTGACGAAACCGAAGCTCAAAAGGGCCTCGCGCCGCCGTCGGGTCCGCCGACCGGCGCGTCGGAAGCTGAACTCGCCGCGATGATGAAGAAGATCAAGCTGCCGCCAGGCTTCAAGATCGAAGTCTACGCGCCGGGCGTGCTGGCGGCGCGGCAGATGGCCTGGGGCGACAAGGGCACGCTGTTCGTGGGCTCGTTCGGCCTCGGCAATGTCTACGCCATCACCGACAATGGCGGCAAGAAAGAGGTCAAGACCATCCTCAAGGGGCTGAACATGCCCACAGGTCTCGCCTTCCGCGACGGTGCGCTCTACGTCATCGCGACCGACAAGCTGATCAAATACGAGAACGCCGAAGCCAATCTCGCCAATCTCGGCGCCGGCAAGGTGGTCTATGACGACATGCCGTCCTACGCCGCCCATGGCTGGAAATATCTGGCCGCGGACAAGGATGGCTGGTTCTACATTCCGTTCGGACCTCCCTTCAACATCGGGATTCCGCCGACCAGCGTGTCGCAGATCCGCCGCGTCGATCCCAAGACCGGCAACGCCGAACTGGTGGCGCTCGGCGTCCGCAACAGCGTCGGCGGCGATGTCGATCCGCGCAGCGGCAAATACTGGTTCACCGAGAATGCGCGGGACTGGATGAGCGACGACATTCCGAGCGACAAGCTCAACATGATCTCGAAGCCGGGCGAGCACTTCGGTTATCCCTATTGCCACCAGGGCGACCTGCCGGATCCGAAGTTCGCCATGGGTCACAAATGTTCGGAATTCACCCCGCCGGTGCTCAAGCTCGGCGCCCATGTGGCTCCGCTCGGCATGAAGTTCTATACCGGCGACCAATTCCCTGCCGAGTACAAGAACAACATCCTGATCGCCGAACACGGCTCGTGGAACCGGCATAAATATCAGGGTGCACGCATCAAGCGCGTCATCGTCGGTCCGGACGGCAAGAACGCCAGGCAGGAAGTGTTCGCGTCCGGCTGGCTCGAAGGCGACCAGGGTTATCTCGGCCGACCGGCCGATATCATCCTGGCCAAGGACGGTTCGATCCTCGTCGCCGACGACTGGGCCGGTGCGATTTATCGCATCAGCTACAGCAAGAAATAATTGCTGAGAAATTGCAGGCTGCGGCGCTCGGGAACGAGTGGCCGCAGTTTTGCGTTCTTGAATGACGATTTTGAAATGGAAATGCCGGTCATGCGCCGTCGATCTGTCGTCAAGACTACATGCGCAATTGCGTTACGAATTGGCTTTGGATTATCGGCGCTCGCGAGCGCGCCGACCCACGCCGCCGACGCCGCCGCGGTCAAGGAAAAGGCCGAACCGTGCACGGGATGTCACGGCGATGGCGGCATCTCGCAGATGGAGAACATTCCCTCGCTCGCAGGCCAGCCCGATCAGTTCATTCAGTGGCAGCTGGTTTTCTTTCGCGGCGGTTCGCGCAAGAACGAGCAGATGCAGCCGATCGCCGAACAGATCGGCAACGAAGATATCCGCTCGCTCGGCGCCTACTTCGCCTCGCTGACGCCGCCCAAAGCTTCCGCACCCGACGACAATCCCGATCTGTCGAAGAAGGGCGCGCAGGCTGCCTCGGGGCGGCGCTGTGCGTCATGCCACACCGACAGCTACGCCGGAACAAAGGCCGTCGCGCGCATCGCCGGCCAGCGCGAGGAATATCTGGTCAAGGCGTTGCACGACTACAAATCGGGCGTGCGATCCGGCGGCGCCGGGTCGGCCATGACCGATGTCGCCTATCCCCTGAGCGACGAGGAAATTACCGCGCTCGCGCACTATCTCGCACATTTGTAAATCGGCGCATTTACAAGTTCTCGTCGTCCCGGATCGCGCTTTGCCGGACGAAGCTGAGTGGTGCACGACCAGCGGCGTATTCATCCGCGCTGCTTTTCGTACACCTTCAGATGCGTGTAGGCCGTGCGCAGTTTGGGTACCGGAACCTTCGCGGCGTCGCCGCGCGCGAGCAGATCGCCGATCACATGATCGGCCTCGACGGCTGCGCCCGCCCTGATGTCGCGGAACATCGATGCGGTAGTCTGCGATCCAACGGCGGTCAGCATGCCGCGGGTACGCTCCAGCGATGGCGCGCGGGGCGGATGACCCTCGGCGGAAGCAACCGCGCCGCATTCGTCGAGGATGCCCAGGAGGAAATCCTTGCCGCCTGGGGCTGCCAGTATAGACCCGATCGGACCACGCATCAGGCAGGTCGAGCCCGCCACCGAAGCCAGGAACACCCACTTCTCCCACATGTCCTGAATAATATGTTCGCTCGCAACCGAGCCGAGTTTACCGCTCGCGAAAACCTCCGCGATGGTGCGTACCCGTTCCGACAGCTTGCCGTCGCGTTCGCCGAATGCGAGCGACTGCGTCGGCTGCAGCTGAATCACCTCGCGCTTGTCATTGAGCGTGACCACGATCGCGCAGAGGCCGCCGAGCACGCGCTCGGGGCCGAATTTGGCGTCGAGGATATCGAGATGCCGCATGCCGTTGAGCATCGGGACGATTGCGGTCTCTTGTCCCACCGCCGGCGCGAAGGATTTGATCGCATCCTCGAGGTCGAACGCCTTGCAGCTCAAGAGCACGACGTCGAATTTCTCGGTCAGCTTGTCGGCCTGCACCGCCGGCGGATTTTTCAGCGTCACGTCGCCGTTCGGGCTCTTGATGACGAGGCCGGCGGAAGCCAACTCGGCGCCGCGCCGGGGACGGACCAGAAAGGTGACGTCACGGCCAGCTTCGAGCAGCCTGCCGCCGAAATATCCGCCGATGGCGCCCGCCCCGACCACGAGAATGCGCATTGCTTCGACTCCGGTTTATTCACTGTCAAGCCCAGCCATGACGAACAAACGAGCAGTGCTACCACTTTTCCCCGAACGGGCGAATTTCCAGCTCAAAGGACCAGGCGCTGCGCGGCTGCTGGTAAAGCTGCCAGTAGGAGGCCGCAACCGACGCCGGTGGCATCAGCAAGTCGGGATTATCAAGCGCTTCCTTGCCCCAGAGCTGCTCCCGGCGCTGGCGGACCCACGCGGTGTCGACGCCGGAATCGATGATCAGATGGGCGACGTGGATGTTCTTGGGTCCCAGCTCGCGCGCCATCGCCTGCGCGACCGCGCGAAGGCCGAATTTGGCGCTGGCGAAGGCGGCAAAGCCGCTGCCGCCGCGCAGGCTCGCGGTCGCGCCGGTAAAGAAGATGTTGCCCTTGCCGCGGGGCACCATCAGCCGCGCCGATTCGCGTCCGGCAAGGAAGCCCGCCCAGCACGCCATTTCCCACACTTTCCGGAACACGCGGTCGGTGGTCTCGAGGATCGGGAAGTTGACGTTGGCGCCGACATTGAAGATGCAGACTTCGAGCGGGGCGTGCCTGTCGGCGTCACTGAGGAAGGCCGCGACCTCGTCCTCCTTTCGCGCGTCCAGCGTGCGCGCCACGATCGATCCGCCCGATGCCTCGATCTCCTTGACCAGCGGCTCGAGCTTGGCGCCGTCGCGCCGGCCGGCGAATATGGTGAACCCCTCGACGGCGAATTTTTTCGCGATCTCCGCGCCGATATAGTCGCCGGCGCCGATCACGGCGCAGGTTGCGTTGCGTTTTTGCATTTTGGGTTCTCCACCGATTGGGTAGCCTCGCCATGACGGTCGGGCTATTTGCCCGCGACCAGTTCCTCGACCTCGCGAAGCTGCTCCTTGCCGAAAAACATTTCGTTGCCGACAAAGAAGGTCGGCGATCCGAACGCGCCGCGCTCGACCGCACTTTGCGTGTTCTCGATCAGTTTTGCTTTGATGTCGGGAGCCTGCGCATGCGCGAACAGTTTTGCGGCGTCGATGCCGGAGGCGATCAATGCCTTCATCGCCACCTCGGGGTCGTCCATCTTCTTCGGCTCGATCCACATGTGATGAAACGCGGCGTCGGCATATTTCTCGAATACGCCCTCTGCTTGCGCGGCGACCGCGGCGCGCATCAGATTGAGGGTGTTGACCGGAAAGAACGGATTCCAGATGTAGGGCTTGACGTGAAAGCGCTTGATGAATCGCTCGGTCTCCAGCGCGTGAAACTCGCGCTTGTTCTTGATGCCGGCAAGCGATTCGGCCGGTGACTTGTTGTTGGTGGCCTTGAAGATGCCGCCGAGCAGGATCGGCACATATTCGAACTTGACGCCGGTGCGTTTTTCGATCGCCGGGATCGCCTCGTGACTGAGGAACGCATTAGGGCTGCCAAAATCGAACATGAATTGCGGGGCGGTTGGGCTCACGGCGATCTCCCTGATGTCGAGTTCTTATATGATCCTTATCATTCCAATCAGCCTAGCGGTTCATCTTTGCCGGATCAACCCGTCGACTTCCTGCGGTGCCGCGGGCTCGAACGCTGCCGCGGCGAGCCGGCGGGCGTGATCGCGCACGTCCGCCGGCCAGGACGCCGTCCATGCCTCGAAACGCCCGGCATCGCCTGCGAACAGCGCGCGCGCCGCTTCTTCGTAGTGCGGCTTGTTCTCCCCCATCGCCGCGATGAAGCGATAGGTCGCTTCCTGCGCGTGTCTGATCCGGTCCTTGTCCTTGTTGGCGCGCCTTGCCTCGTCAACCAGCCTGCGCAGCGCGACCGAAGCGCCGCCCGATTGCTGCGCCAGCCATTCCCAGTGCCGCGGCAACAGCGTGACCTCGCGCGCGACCACGCCGAGCTTCGGCCGGCCGGGACCGCGGGGTGCGGGCGCTGCAGCGTCCTGGGGCGTGACGGACGCGACAGGTGTCTCCAGCAGCCGGGCTAGGACGTCATCGACCGAACCGCGAAAGTCGATGTCGATCAGACCGCCTCGCTCGTCGAAGACAAGGATCGCGGCATCCTTGTGCCGTTCAAGCGTCGCCTTCGCCGCACGGGCGACGTCACCGAGATCGCCCGCGGCGATGCACTGGTCTCCATCGAAGGCGAAGTAAGCCGATCCCGGAATCATGAAATGTGCCCTCAATTGGTAAGGCGATATTACCCGGGTAAATTTATATTGTCAATAATATCCGGGTAATATCAGAGACCGCAGCCATCTCGACTTTCCGAGCTCCTGCTGGCACCACCTAGCGCCGAACAGAAGCGACGTATCGCCGGGGGAACCGCTATGCTCACCGTCCATCATCTCAATAACTCGCGCTCCCAGCGCGTGCTGTGGTTGCTGGAAGAGCTGGACGTGCCCTACGCGATCGTCCTCTATCAGCGTCAGCCAGATATGCACGCGCCGGCAGAGTTGCGCGCGATCCATCCGCTCGGAAAATCGCCAGTTATCACCGACAACGGCAACACCATCGCGGAGTCCGGTGCGATCGCCGAATACATCATCGATACCTACGGCGAGGGCCGCCTGATCCCGCCGCCCAGGACGCCGGAGCGGCTGCGCTACACCTATTGGCTGCATTATGCCGAAGGCTCGGCGATGCCGCCGCTGCTCCTGAAGCTGTTGTTCACGCTGATGCCGAAGCGCGCGCCGGCGTTGCTGCGCCCGCTGGTGCGCAAGGTTTCCAATCAGGCGCTGACCACGCTGGTCAATCCTCAGCTCAAGCAGCACATGGCTTTCTGGGAGAGCGAACTGGGAAAAAGCCAATGGTTCGCCGGCGATGCGTTCACCGCGGCCGATATCCAGATGAGCTTTCCGCTCGAAGCGGCGGCTGCGCGCGGCGGGCTTGAACAGGGTCACCCCAGGGCGATGGCATTTCTGGAGCGCACTCACGCCCGCCCGGCCTACCAGCGCGCGCTTGAGAAGGGCGGACCGTATTCGGTGGGACGGTGAGAGTTTCACCTCTCCCGCTTGCGGGGGAGGTCGACGCGCGAAGCGCGGCGGGTGGGGGAAACGGCCTATCTACTCGGCGAGCGCGTTTTGCGGAGGCACCCCCACCCCAGCTCTCCCCGGCAAGCGGGAGAGGGAGAAGAAATCCGACCGCTAGCGACGGCTTCACCGCTGTGTCGCTGCGATGACTTCGCTGACCAGACGTCCCAGCCCGCGAATATCGCCGGTCGGATCGACGAAGTCGCCGAGACGGACGATCACCAGATGCTGCGATCGTATCATCACGATGCGCTGGCCGAGATCGCCGGAGGCAAAAAAGGCGTCGCGCGGAATCCCGAGCCTGACGCGTCCTCTCGCATTTTCGTGCTCGCTGCGATTGGTCCAGAAGCCGGCGCCATAGTCGGTATCGAGCGTGGCGGAGGCTGAAAAATCCACCCAGTCCTCCTGCAGAATCCGCCGGCCGCCGACCACCCCGTCATTCAGATAGAGTAGTCCAAATCGCGCCCAATCCCTCGCGCTCGCCAGCATATAGGTTGACCCCTGCAGGGTGCCGACACCGTCGAATTCCAGGGTCACGTTGCGCATTCCCAGCGGGTTGAACAACTCGCGCCACGCGAACGCCAGCGTCTGCTCGGGACCGCCGACGGCGTCGCGGATGATCCGCGCGAGCAACTCGGTGGTCGGACTGGAGTAGGCCCACCGCTTGCCCGTCGGAGCAATGAGAGCTGCCTTCACCGCGAATCCGGCCATGTCGTCGTGCAAATAGACCATCTGGCTTGAGGGATCGAAGCCGCTGTTGGTTTCATCGAGTGCAAGACCCGTGGTCATCCGCATCAGGTGCTCGACGTCGATTTCGTGGCGCGGGTCGGACGCCGCCCGCCATTCCGGTATCGGCGCCGGAAACGACGGCGTTACCACGCCTTGCTGGGTCAGAATTCCGATCAACGCGTTGATCACCGACTTGGTCATGGAGAAGCCGAGTAGCTGCGTATCGACGCCGATGCCGTCGGCATAGCGTTCGGCGATTACCCGGCCATCGTGCACCACAACGACCGCCTTGGTTCTGCGGAACGGCGGCGCCGCCGGCTCCTCGAAAGCATGATCGAGTGCGGTCTTCAGGCCGGGATCGGCCGGCTCGACCGCGGTCGGACCGGCGATTTCTCCGAGCAGCGGCGGGCTCTTCGGCGTTTTCAACGCGGCGATGTCGCTTCTGAGCAGATAGGGCTGTTTGGATCCGTGCAGCAACACGCAGCCGAACCCCTCGTGAAAAACGGCATGACTGCCGAATGACCCTGCCAGTGACGCATCGACGCTTTGCCCGGTGCGATCGAGATGATACCTCAGACCCCACCTCAACCAGCGGATACCGGCCCGATCGGTGGCCTCCGAAAATACCGTTTGCGGATCGAGCCCCGAGACAAAGCTCTTCGAGCAGACGTTGTGAGCTACATACCCGGTCGCGACCCGAATGGCCCAATCGGGCCTGAAGATGGCGGCCGCCGCCACCATGGCGACCAGGATCGCGCTCGCGATCAGCGCGCCTGCGACAAGCTTTCGCGATACCACCAATTTCTCCCCGCGCCCCTGTCAGCAATTGTGCAAGGTGTCTTTAGCGCGACTTCCGGGCCTCGCCAACGGAAGGGAGCGCCATCACGCTGACGCCAGGCGGCGGCACGTCATCGTCGGGCACGAAGAAATCCGACATCAGCGTCACCTTGGGATCGACGCGGTAACGCTCGAAGTCGCGCACGCCGCTGGCATAGAGCACCTTGTCGTCGATGCAGAACTGCCCGGTGAACTCGCGCGACGATTTTGTGAAGATGACATAGGCCGCCTCGCCCATGATCTCGGGCGTGCGGCTGGCGCGCATCATGGCGTCGCCGCCCAGAAGATTACCGACCGCGGCGGTGGCGATGGTGGTGCGCGGCCACAGCGCATTGACCGCGACGCCTGAGGTCTTCAGTTCCGCCGACAGACCGAGCACACACATGCTCATGCCGAACTTCGCCATGGTATAGGCGGTGGAATGCTCGAACCATTTCGCCTTCATGTCGAGCGGCGGAGACAGCATCAGAATATGCGGGTTTTCGGCCTTCTTCAGATGCGGGATACAATATTTCGACACCATGAAGGTGCCGCGGGTGTTGATACCCATCATCAGGTCGAACCGCTTCATGTCGGTTGCCTGCGAATTGGTCAGGCTGATGGCGCTGGCGTTGTTTACGCAGATATCGATACCACCGAATTCGCCGACGGTTTTATCGATCGCCGCGATCACCTGCGCTTCCTCGCGGATGTCGCAGAGGATCGGCAACGCCTTGCCGCCAGCGGCGCGGATCTCGTCGGCGGCGGTATAGATGGTGCCCTTGAGCTTGGGGTGCGGCTCGGCGGTCTTCGCTGCGATCGCGACATTGGCGCCGTCGCGCGCCGCGCGCAACGCGATCGCGAGCCCGATGCCGCGGCTGGCGCCGGATACGAACAGCGTCTTGCCCTTGAGCGATGTCATTGTCCCTCCCCGCGGCGTTACGCGCCAATTGTGCCTGTCTGGTCCTATTGTCCCGCCGCCTCCGCGCCACGGGTACGCGGATCGGGGGCGCCGAGCAATCCGTTTGCGGTTACCGCGATCGAATTCGCCGAAGTCTGCCCCATCGGCTCGATCACGCGATGGCCCCTGGCCCGCAGCGCAGCCAGAGCGTCCTCGGCAAAACCGTGTTCGATCCGCACTTCGTCGGGCAGCCATTGGTGATGCAGGCGCGGAGCGGCCACCGCGGCCGCGACATCCATCCCGTAATCGAGCACGTTGACGATCACCTGCAGCACCGTGGAGATGATACGGCTGCCGCCGGGCGAGCCGGTCACCAGGACCGGCTTGCCGTCTTTCAGCACGATGGTCGGCGACATCGACGAGAGCGGCCGTTTGCCCGGGCCGGGCAGATTGGCCTCGAATCCCACGAGGCCAAAGGCATTGGACGCGCCCGGCGCCGCGGTAAAATCGTCGAGCTCGTTGTTGAGCAGCACGCCGGTGCCTTCGGCGACCAGGCCGACGCCATAGGGGAAATTCAGCGTATAGGTGTTGCTGACGGCATTGCCGCGGCTGTCGACCACCGAAAAATGCGTGGTGTTGCTGCCTTCGCGCGGCGGCGTCGCCGACAGCGCATCGGTCCATGGCGTCGCGCGCTCGAGATCGATGCTGGCGCGCTGCTTGGCCGCGTAATCCTTTGAGGTCAGGATCGCAACCGGTGCGCTGACGAAGGCAGGATCGCCGAGGTAACGCGCGCGATCCGCATAGGCGCGCTTCATCGCTTCGATCATGACGTGCAGCGATGGCGCGGAGCCCTGCCGCATGTCATGCATCGGAAAACCTTCGAGGATATTCAGCATTTCCAGCAGCACGACGCCACCGGACGAGGGCTGCGGCATCGAGACGATGTCATAGCCGCGATAGCTGCCGCGCACGGGCGCGCGAAGCACGGCGGAATAGGATTTTAGGTCATCCGTCGTCATGATGCCGCCGGCGTCACGAATTCCGGCCACGAGTTTCTCCGCGACAGGCCCCTCGTAAAATCCGCGCGCGCCCCGTTCGGCAATCGCCGAAAGCGTCACCGCCAGATCTTTCTGAATCAGCCGATCGCCGTCGCGCAGCGAAGTACCGTCGGCGCGGGAGAATATCCTTGCCGACGACGGCCAGCGCGCCAGCCGCCGATGGATTTCGGGCAAGGTGTCGGCCATGTCGTCGGCGATGACCATGCCGTCACGCGCCAGATCGATCGCCGGCTTCAGCAAATCAGCCAGGGTGAAATTGCCCGAGCCGTATTTTTCTAGTGCCAGTGCCAATCCCGCGGGCGTGCCGGGGACACCGATGCTGAGCGCGGTGTCGCGTGATTTTGCAATATCCGGCTTGCCATCGGCACCGAGGAAAATATCGGGCGTGGTCGCAGCCGGCGCGGTCTCGCGATAGTCGATAGCGATGTCCTCGCCGCGATCCCTTGAGTGGATCACCATAAAACCGCCGCCGCCGATGTTTCCCGCGCGCGGATAGGTCACGGCCATGGCGAAACCGGTCGCCACCGCCGCATCGATCGCATTGCCGCCGCGCCGCAACACATCGGCGCCGATGCGCGCCGCCCTCTTCTCCTGCGCGACCACCATGCCGTGTTCGGCGACAACCGCATGAACGGCCTCGGCGGCTGGCGGCAGGTAGACGCCGCGGCTCGGGTTCTGCGCGGCGGCCGGCACGCAACAGGCGACGGCGAGCACGATGGCCGCAAATATCCGGCGCCGCTCCGCTTTAAAGAAGGTCATCAGATTTCCGCCGGGGGACTGGCTAATACACGAGGTGGTCATGGCGAGGAATGCTATATGGGTTTCGCCGCCGAAGGCAAAACGCCTCCGCGTGATGGACAGAAAATGCGACGGTTCCGAACTGGTGCCGCCGGACCTGAGGTCAATGCCGGAAATGCCTCACACCCGTAAACACCATGGCGATCCCGGCGTCGTCGGCGGCCTTTACCACCTCATCGTCGCGGATCGAACCGCCGGGCTGAATCACGGCGGTGGCGCCGGCTTCGATTGCGACTAATAGTCCGTCGGCAAACGGGAAGAACGCGTCCGACGCCACCACGGAGCCTTTGGTCATCGGAAAAGGCAGCCTCGCTTCGGCGGAGGCGTCCTGCGCCTTGCGCGCGGCGATCCGCGCGGAATCCACCCGGCTCATCTGCCCTGCCCCGATGCCGACAGTGGCGAGATCCCTGGCGTAGACGATCGTATTCGACTTGACATGCTTGGCGACGCGGAATGCGAATTTGAGATCGCGCAGCTCCGCGTCCGTCGGAGCGCGCCTGGTCACCGTCTTCAGCGTGATGTCATCGACGACGGCGTTGTCACGGCTCTGCACCAGCAAACCGCCGGCCACAGTTTTTGCGGTCAGACCTGACGCGCGCGGATCGGGCAGGCTGCCCGCGAGCAGGAGACGCAAATTCCTCCGCTTGGCGATGATGGCAATGGCCTCCTCGGTCGCATCTGGCGCTATGATGACTTCGGTCAGGATTTCAGTGATGACGCGCGCGGCCTCGGCATCGAGCGTGCGATTGACCGCGATAATGCCGCCATACGGCGATTGGGTGTCGCAGGCGAAAGCCTTGCGGTAGGCGCTGACCAGATCGGCGCCCTCGGCGACGCCGCAGGGATTGGCGTGCTTGACGATGACGCAGGCCGCGGTGCGCGCCGGGTCGAACTCGGCGATGCATTCATAGGCCGCGTCGGTATCGTTGATATTATTGTACGACAGTTCCTTGCCCTGCAGTTGACGCGCGGTGGCGACGCCCGGGCGATGATCGGGCGTGCGATAGAACGCGGCCGTCTGGTGCGGGTTCTCGCCGTAGCGCAGCGCCTGGATCAGTTTGCCGCCGAAGGCACGATAATCCGGTGCGTCGGTCCTGAGCACAGCTGCAAACCAGTTCGAGATCGCGGCGTCATAGGCGGCGGTGCGGGCATAGGCTTTGGCGGCAAGACGCTGGCGCAGCGAAAGCGTGGTCGCGCCCGCGTTGGCGGCGAGTTCGTCGAGCAAGGCCTGATAATCCTGCGCTTCGATGACGACGGCGACATCGTCGTGGTTCTTCGCCGCGGCGCGGATCATCGCGGGGCCGCCGATATCGATGTTCTCGATGCACTCCTCGAAACCGGCGCCTTTGTCTACTGTGGCCTCGAACGGATAGAGATTGACCACCAGAAGATCGATCGGCGCGATGCCGTGGCTCTTCATCGCCTGCGCGTGTTCGGCGTTGTCGCGGATCGCGAGCAGCCCGCCATGCACCTTGGGATGCAGTGTCTTGACCCTCCCATCCATCATTTCCGGAAAACCGGTCAGCTCCGAAACATCCCTGACCTTCAATCCGGCAGCGGCGATCGCCCTGGCGGTGCCGCCGGTGGAGACCAGCTCGACGCCGTGGCCGGCGAGCGCGCGGGCGAATTCGATCAGGCCGGTTTTGTCGGAAACGGACAACAGGGCGCGGGCTACGCGGCGTGGATGGTCGGTCATGGGCAAAATCCTCTGTTAAAGGTGCTTTTGCCCAGGCGCGCGGCAGAAATTCCCGCGCTTCCCGATGGTGCTCCATCCAAAGTCGCCAGTCGCGCGAGCGACGGGTGGTTAGCAGCTTTCCACGACGTTCACAACGGCCAGATACGGCTGCCTCCACATCTGGAGAGACATTTTTCTACAGCGGCAATTCCGGTTCGCGGCGCGCGCTGCGTTTGGCCACGGTCGCCGAGGCCGACGTCGTCGAGCGCACAAAGCTCCAGCGGATCGAGGGGGCGTGGCGTGAGTCCTGACGGATCACGATCTGGGCGGTACGGCGAGGGCCGTCGTTTCCGGCCAGGAACACGCTGTCTTCGAGCTCGACCTTGTCGTCGAGCGCCTCGAAGGTCCAGACGTCGCGGTTCGGCAGCACTAGCATCACGCCGCGGGCGTCGCTGAGCCGGCTCGCCTTTACCGCCGGATGCAGATGAAAACGCACCGCGTAGTCGGTCTCGTTGCCCCTGATCCGGGCGCCCGGCGCCGGCGACACGCTGTCCTCGCCGTCGAGCCGGGAGCCGTCATTGGCGATCATCAGGACCCGGCGATGCACGACGCCGAACTGCGCCAGGTAGCCGTCATGCGATGTGGTCAGCAGCACGCCGTTGCCGACCACCTCGCGATAGCTTTCCACCTCGACCGGGCCGCTGACGATAGGGGCGCCCTGCAACAGCCGCTTCATCGCTGATAGCTCGACGAACTGGCAGGACGACGTATCGTGATAGGTCAGCGTCGAATGCGCCGCAGTGCTGCGCGCGAAGGGGCGCCAGTTGTCGCGGCTTGTTGAGGGCGTGCCGCAATTGATGACGATCCGGCTCGGCCCCGACGACAATTCAAACGACAGGCAGCCTGCGTGGGCTTCGTGACTGACGCTCGGCGGTGGCGGCGGGCCGGTGTCCATGATGACGGTCATCGCGCCGGCATCGAGCCGTTGAAAACCACTGTGCGGCATACTCGCCATCGGCACGCCATGGGTATCGTCATAGGCGAGCAGCGTCGCTAGCAGATCGGATGGCGCGCTGCTCATGCCGTTGAACAGCGCGAAGCTGCCGTCGCCGTGGCGGAAGAAGCGCAGCATCGGCATCATGCGGTCGATCGCGTTCAACAGCGCCGGCGGCGGCGCGATGTTGCGGGCGGCGAAGGTCTGCCGCAGTGGCAGCAGGTCGATCAATAATTCGATCAGCGCGCCGGGATTGCGCGAGATGTGGCCGCCATCAGGGAGGATTTGCCGCTGCAGTTCGTCGGACAACTTGCGCGTTGCGGTGCGGATGTGCCGGCCCTGGTTGGCGAGGCAGAGCGAGGCATAGCACAGCGCAATCAGCACCTGCAGCCGCGACATGCCGTCGATGTCCAGTATCGTGTAGCGCAGATAGCGGATTTCGCGCGTCAGCCCGCGCAAATAGCGCCGGTAGAATTTGCCGTCGGTATCGCCCAGCACCAACGGCGCCTGCGACAGCAACGAGATGACGCGACGCGCCAGCACGTCGGGGCGGCGGCCGATCGGACGTTTGCGCGCCGTATTCGAAATCCAGTCGTCGACCAGCGAGCGGGCGTTGGCGCGGGTCAGCGCGGTGTCGGCCGCGCGCAGATGCCGCAGCCATCCGAAGCCGAGCAGCGCCACCTCCCAGTCCTCCGACGGCGGCTCGAGATCGAAGATCGAGCGCCCGTGACAGGTGACGATCTTGCCGGCGAACACGAAGCGGCCGGCATAGATTTCAGCCGCGCGGGTGGCATCGGCGGTGCGCAGGTCATGCGGGGCGATGATCAGGCGATCGGTGCGGCCCGGCCACAGCCCAGACAGTGCCACCGAGCCACCACTTGCGCGCGCCATTATGTTCCGCGCGAAGCGGGCCATGATCAGCGTCGAGATGCGTCTGCGTTGAGCGACCGACACGCCTGCCCTTGATGAGAGGATTCTGCTTGCGAATCCTTTTAATCCGGAAACGCGGCCAAGACACCATCTTGAAACCGGACAAATCAGCTGATCGGGGCGGAAAACCTGTGCAAAATCAGGATTTAACCAGCCGCGCGGCGTAAAAGCCGTCGAGCCCGCCCA
Source organism: uncultured Alphaproteobacteria bacterium (assembly GCA_963801875.1). Classification (GTDB taxonomy): domain Bacteria; phylum Pseudomonadota; class Alphaproteobacteria; order Rhizobiales; family Xanthobacteraceae; genus Bradyrhizobium. The sequence continues at coordinate 556,752 of CAWDGT010000004.1, forward strand.
AGCGGGGGTCCGGATGCGGCAGGTGGCAGGGTAGGGTGCGCAGATCGCCTTCCGCGGTCAGGATTTCCGTAAGGCCCGCGACCTCGCCGGCCGCGATCGGCGCGCGGCGCACCGCGGGCTCGTCGGCGAGAAGGGCCGCTATGGCCTGCTCCCCCTCTTCCGGTTCCAGCGAACAGGTACAATAGACCAGCGTCCCGCCCGGCTTGAGCAGCGCGACCGCCTTTTGCAGCAGGCGCTTCTGCAGCGCCATCAGCGCGCCGATGTCGGTTTCCTGACGCAGCCAGGCGATGTCGGGGTGGCGGCGGATGGTGCCGGTCGAGGAGCAGGGCGCATCGATCAGGATGCCATCGAAGCCTTCGCCGCTTTTTGCCCCTTGCCATTCCGCGGCATCGGCGACCACGGTCTCGGCCTCGAGCGCCAGCCGCACAAGATTGTCGCGCAGCCGCGCCATGCGGCCCGGCGAGCGGTCGACCGCGGTGACGCGCGCCCCGGCGTGTGCGAGCTGCGCTGTCTTGCCCCCCGGCGCGGCGCAGAGATCGGCGACGGATTTGCCGGCGACGTCGCCAAGCAAGCGCGCCGGCAGAGCGGCGGCGGCATCCTGTACCCACCATTGGCCCTCGGTGAAGCCCGGCAGCATGGTCACCGAACCCTGCAGCAGCGTGCGAACGGTTCCCGTCGGCAGCGTTTCGCCGTGCAGGCGCGTCGCCCACTGCGCGGGATCGGACTTCACGGTGATATCGAGCGAAGGCTCGTGGCCGATCGCGTCGGCGATGGCGCGGGCAACGGCGGCGCCGTAATGGGCGGTCCATCGCGCCAACAGCCACGCGGGAATATCGAGCGTCTGCGACTTGACCTCGTCGATCAGCGGCTGCCCCTCGCGCGCGCAGCGGCGCAGCACCGCGTTGACCAGCCCGGCATATTTCGCGGCGCGCCGGTCAGACTGCACCAGCCGCACCGACAGATCGACCGCGGCATGATCGGGCACGTCCATCCAGAGAATCTGCGCGGCGCCGATCAGAAGCGCACTTTGCGCGCGCGGCGCGTCGGTCGGGACACCGCGATCGAGCAGTCGCGACAGCACATGGCCCAGCGTGCCCAGCCGGCGCAGAATCGTCGCTACCAGCCGCCGCATAAGGGCGCGGTCGCGATCGGACAGCGTCTTCAATCCGGGATGGGCGGCGGCGCCGTCGAGCTGCTCGTCGAGGGTGCGCTGCTTATGCAGCACACCGTCGAGAATATCCGCCGCGATCCGCCGCGCCGCGAGACCGGGCACCTCGGATGGCAGTGCGAATCTTTGAGGAGGCATGGAGCGGGAACATCTCGGGGAATCGGACAGCGATTCTTGCCACCAGAGGGAAACAGACCTTTGGCACGGGAATATGCCAAATATAAGAATCGCCCTAGCGATTTCGCGATCGCAGTATCATCTGTATGCCGAAGTCCTAAATCGCGCGAGCTATTCCATGGCTGGAAAACCCGAGACGTCCGACGCTCCCGCGCTGCCTTCCGCCGCGCCGGAACGCAAGCCGATTACGCCGGCGGCCAGGCGCGCGCTCGCCGAGGCCGAAGCGCGCAGGCAGGCTGCCGAGGCAAACGCCGGGCCGGCCGCCGCGAAGGAGTTTCAGGGACCGAAGGGCCCAGAACCGACCCGCTATGGCGACTGGGAGACCAAGGGCATCGCTTCGGATTTTTGAAAGCTCACATCTAACGCGACACCACCACGGGGGTGCCGACGGAAACGCGCTGGTACAGATCAGTGATGTCGGCATTCAGCATGCGGATGCAGCCATAAGAGACAAAACCGCCGACCGAACCCGGCATGTTGGTGCCGTGGATCGCGTATTCGCCACCGGCCAGCGTCATCGCGGCGACGCCCATCGGATTGCGCGGCGAGCCGCCGGGAATGACGTCCGGCATCGACGGCTTGTCGTGCTTGACTTCGCTCGGCGGCGACCACGCCGGATTGCGATACTTGCCGTCGATCTGGGTGACGCCTGCCCATTGCTTGCCGGCCTTGCCGACGCCGACGGGATAGCGGACCGCGTGCCCCTGATCGACGACCAAATAAAGTCTTCGCTCATTGGTCTTCACCACGATCGTTCCCGGCGAATAATCGCCCCGGAAACCGACCACGTCCGGCCGCGCCTCGGCCGCCGTCGACATCAGCGCCCCCGCCCCGATGGTGGCTGCCAGCGCCACCGCAATCCTCAACGACATCAATTTCTCCGCTTCGCTTCGGTCCCCCGTGGGGGCGTGAAATTCGACGCAAATCCCGCAAAAACGCAGGCTTTGCCACCGGTTTGCCCACGCATTTTTTACCGTTCGCGTTAACCGGAGGGTTTCCGCGAACCTGCGTCGGGCTTCCGACGGGGCCATAGAAAGAAAATGTTGGAAACAAAGTAAATGCCCGGAAAACAACACTCCGCCAAAAACGGCAGCGCGGGGTCGCCTGCCCCTGACAATTGCGTGAGGGGTGGGGGCCAGAACTGATTGTTGTGCGAAGAGGTCGCCGCGACGGCAGCCTACTCCCTCGCCCCGCTCTTGCGGGGAGAGGGCTGGGGTGAGGGGCTGCTTCCGCAAATTCTGAAGTTCGAGTGCGCGGCGACTCCCCCTCACCTGGCGCTAACGCGCCGACCTCTCCCAGCAAGCGGGGCGAGGTTAAGTCAGCGACTGCGGGTGCATCAAACTACTCCGCCGCGTCCTTCTTGTTCTGGCGGTGTTCGACCAGATCATCGACCACGGCGGGATCCGCCAGGGTCGAGGTGTCGCCGAGGCTGCCCGGCTCGTCCTCGGCGATCTTGCGCAGGATGCGGCGCATGATCTTGCCGGAGCGGGTTTTCGGCAGACCCGGCGCGAACTGGATCTGGTCGGGGGACGCGATCGGGCCGATGTCCTTGCGCACCCACGCCACCAGTTCCTTGCGCAGCTCCTCGGTTGGCTCGGTGCCGGCCATCAGCGTCACATAGGCGTAGATGCCCTGGCCCTTGATGTCGTGGGGATAGCCGACCACGGCGGCCTCCGAGACTTTTGCGTGTGCCACCAGCGAACTTTCGACTTCGGCGGTGCCCATGCGATGGCCGGAGACGTTGATGACGTCATCGACGCGGCCGGTGATCCAGTAATAGCCGTCGGCGTCCCTGCGGCAGCCGTCGCCGGTAAAATACTTGCCCTTGTAGGTCGAGAAATAGGTCTGCTCGAAGCGGGCGTGGTCGCCATAGACGGTGCGCATCTGGCCCGGCCATGATTTGGCGATGCAGAGGTTGCCCTGGCATTCGCCCGTGAGCACCTTGCCGTCGGCATCGACGATCTCGGGCACCACGCCGAAGAACGGATGCGTCGCCGAACCCGGTTTGAGCCTGGTGGCGCCGGGCAGCGGCGTGATCAGGATGCCGCCGGTTTCGGTCTGCCACCAGGTATCGACGATCGGACAGCGATCGTCGCCGACCACGCGGTGATACCATTCCCACGCTTCCGGATTGATCGGCTCGCCGACGCTGCCGAGCAATCGAAGGCTCTTGCGCGAGGTTCGCTTCACCGGCTCATCGCCGCTCTGCATCAGCGCGCGAATCGCGGTCGGCGCGGTGTAGAAAATGTTGACCTTGTGCTTGTCGATAACGTTCCAGAACCGCGAATTATCAGGATAATTCGGCACACCCTCGAACATCAGCGTGGTCGCGCCGTTCGCGAGCGGCCCATACAGAATGTAGCTGTGGCCGGTGACCCAGCCGACATCGGCGGTGCACCAGTAGATATCGCCGTCGTGATAGTCGAACACGTATTGATGCGTCATCGCGGCGAACACCAGATAGCCGCCCGAGGTGTGCAGCACGCCCTTGGGCTGGCCGGTCGAGCCCGAGGTATAGAGGATGAACAGCGGATCCTCGGCGTGCATGTGCTCGCATGGACATTCCGTGGTCACCATTGCGGCGGCCTCGTGATACCAGAGGTCGCGCGAGGGGTTCATGTCGACGGCGGCCCCGGTGCGCCTGACCACGACAACCCAGTCGACGCCGCCGGCCTTGGCGATCGCGGCATCGACGTTGGACTTCAGCGGCACCTTCTTGCCGCCGCGCAGGCCTTCGTCGGCGGTGATGACAATCTTGGACCGGCAGTCGGTGATGCGCTGGGCGAGGCTGTCAGGCGAAAAGCCGGCGAACACCACCGAATGGATCGCGCCGATCCGCGCGCAGGCCAGCATGGCGTAGGCGGCTTCCGGAATCATCGGAAGGTAGATGGTGACGCGGTCGCCCTTCTTGACGTTACGGGTACGCAGGATGTTGGCGAATTTGCAGACCTCGTCGTGCAACTGCCGGTAGGTGATGTGCTTGGACTCCGAGGGGTTGTCCCCCTCCCAGATGATGGCGGTCTGGTCGCCGCGGGTGTGGAGATGTCGGTCGATACAGTTCCAGGCGACATTGAGGACGCCGTCCTCGAACCATTTGATCGAAATCTTGCCGGGCGCGAACGATGAATTCTCGACCTTGGTGAAGGGCTTCATCCAGTCGATGCGCTCGGCCTGCTCGGCCCAGAAACCGTTGGGATCGCCGATCGAGCGCGTATACATCTGCTGGTACTTGGCCTGATCGACCCAGGCGCGCTTGGCCCAATCCGCAGGCACGTCATAGATCTTCTCGGACATCTCAACTCTCCACCCTTGCGGCCAGTGAACGCGCGCACTGCAAGCCGTCTTGATTGTTGGAAACGAGTATGCGTCGGGCCTGATGGTGTCGACAAGCGGAACGAAAATAAGACCTTTGGCATGCCCCTCGCCATGCGCAGGATCAATGTGCCGGTGATACGAAGGCGTCGACCGGCCTCCGGCCCGCCATCACGTTCGCGTTTCGGGGTGGTCAAAAAGCCGCAGCGGAGCCCGAGCTGGCAACCTAACGGTAATGAGAAACCGCTATCCCCAAGGACCGGGCTGGCGCTCGCGCCAATTACCCCCTAAATGGCCTCCCCGGGGCGAGAGCCGCCTGCCGGAACCAAAGATCAATAACCGGCATTAGCAGGGTATATCAGGAGCAAGGCGTCTAAGATCATGACGGATCAGCTGAATTTCGAGGCTGCGCGGCCCGTTTCCGCCGACACCTTCGTGAGCGTGACGCCCGGACACCCCGGGAGTGTCGAGAACCTGGCCAAGGAGCTCGGCCTGAAGCTCGGCGATCAGAACCAATTGACCATCCGCCGCATCAAGCGGGGGAAAAGCTATTCCTTCGTTCGCGCCAACGGGACGGCCATCCGCCACACCGGCACCATCAAGCGGCTGCATTCGATGGCGGTGCCCCCGGCCTATGCCGAGGTCCGCTACGCCCCCGATCCGAACTCGCATCTGCAGGCCGTCGGCCGCGACGCCGCGGGCCGGCTGCAATACCGCTATCACTCCGACTGGGAGAAGGTCCGCGAACAGCGCAAGGCTCATCGCCTGGCCCGGCTGGTTGCGGCGCTTCCCAAGATCCGCCGCAACGTCTCGGCCCATCTGTCGGGCGACGCCCCAACCCGCGAATTCGCGCTGTCGGCCGTGATCGAACTGATCGCGCGCACCGCGATCCGCCCGGGCAATGAATCCTATGCCCGGCTCAACGGCACCCGCGGCGCCACCACGCTGCTGAAGTCCAATGTCGCGCTGGAAGGCGACAGCGTCGTGCTGACATTCACCGCCAAGGGCGGCAAGGCGGTGCGCAAGGAATGCGACGCGGCCAAGCTGGTGCGCGCCATCGGCATCCTGAGCGAGGTACCGGGCAAGCGCATGTTCCAGTACCGCGATAATTCCGGCAACGTCCGCGCCGTCTCGACCACCCAGGTCAATGCCTTCCTGCGCGAGATCGCCGGCATCAAGATTTCGCTGAAGGATTTTCGCACCCTGATGGCATCGGCCGTGGTGCTGGAATCGCTGTCGCGGATTTCGCCGGCCGCAAGCGCCCGCGGCCGCCGCAAGCAGGTGCTGGAAGCCGTCCGCGCCGCCGCAGATGAACTGTCGAACACGCCGGCAATCTGCCGCAAGAGCTATGTCCACGACACCATCGTCACCGCGTTCGAGGACGGCATCCTCGAGCGCTTCGCCGCGACCATGAAGGGCTACCGCTCGCAGTCAAAGCGCGAGGCGCTTTTGGCCCAGGTGGTGACCGCGGCTGCGGCGTAAAGGCGGGTTACTTTCCCTTCTCCCCCTGTGGGAGAAGGTGGCGCGGACAAAGTCCGCCGGATGAGGGGTTTGCATCCGCGGGATAGAGACCCTTCACCCGTCTTCGCTTCGCGAAGCCACCCTCTCCCACAAGGGGAGAGGGAAAGTAAGCGCTATACCCCGCCCATCTTGCAGACGAGCTTCCATTCCTCCGCCGTGACCGGCTGAACCGACAGCCGCGAATATTTCACCAGCGCCATGCTGGCCAAGCGCTTGTCGGCCTTGATCGCGGCCATCGTCACCGGCGTCTTCAGCGGCTTGTCCGCCCTGATATCGACGCAGACGAATTTTCCGGTCTTGTCGCTGGGATCGGGATAGGCCTCCTTGATGATTTCGGCGATGCCGACGATCTCCTTGCCCTCGTTGGAATGATAGAAGAAGGCGCGGTCGCCTTTCTTCATCTTCACCAGGTTCTGCCGCGCCGTGAAATTACGCACGCCGGTCCAGGCTTCGCCCCTGGCGCCCTTTGCCACCTGCTGATCCCACGACCAGCTCGAGGGTTCCGATTTCACCAGCCAGTACGCCATCGTCATCCCTCCGCCTTGAACGGGCGCGTCAGCAGGCTTTCGATCGCCTCATCGATCGTCACAGCCCCGCGCAAGATCGCCGCCACCGCATTTGATACCGGCATATCGACATTTTGCGAAGCCGCCAGTTCGACCAGCACGGGCGCGGTGAATTCGCCTTCGGCCAGCCTGTCGCGGGGCCGGGCTTCGCCGCGCCCCAGCGCGATGCCGAGTGCGAGGTTGCGCGATTGCGGGCTGGAGCAGGTCAGGATCAGATCGCCCAGCCCTGACAGTCCCGCCATGGTTTCGCCGCGCGCGCCGCAGGCGCGCCCGAGCCGCACCAGCTCGGAAAAGCCGCGCGTGGTCAGGGCTGCCTGCGCGGAGGCGCCGAGTTTCCTGCCGATCACGATGCCGGCCGCGATCGCCAGCACGTTCTTTGCGGCTCCGCCGATCTCGACCCCGCGGACATCCGTGGTGTGATAGGGCCGGAAGGTCGCCGATCCCAGCGCCCGCACCAGGGCGACCGCAAGCTCTTCATCTCTGGCCGCCAGCGTTACGGCGGTGGGGAGGCCGCGCGCCACGTCCTCGGCAAAACTTGGCCCCGACAAAATCGCCGGCTGCGCGTCGGGCGCGGATTCGGCGATTACCTCGGTCATGAATTTGTGGGTGCCGCGCTCGATGCCTTTTGCCGTCGCGATCACGGGCTTTCCACTGCCGAGATGAGGTGCAAGCGCGGCCGCGGCCGCGCGCAGACTTTGCGCGGGCGTCGCGATCAGGATGATGTCGGCGCGGGCGGCGAGCGCGATGTCGCTGGTCACGCGGACGTTTGCGTCCAGTCGCAGTTCGGGCAATTTTGCGTTTTTGCGCGTGGCTGAAATCTGTGCGGAGCCCGCGGCGTCGCGCGCGTAAAGTGTGACGTCGCGGCCGGCGCGCGCGGCGACGCCTGCCAGCGCCGTCCCCCATGCGCCGGCCCCGATCACCGCGACTGAGTTGAAAGACGGCATCGCCGCGCCCTAGTTGTTCTCCCTCTCCCCGCTCTTGCGGGGAGAGGGTCGGGGTGAGGGGCCGCGTCCGCATATTCCGGAGACAACGAGCGCGCGGTAAGTCCCCCTCACCCGGCGCTTCGCGCCGACCTCTCCCCGTAAGCGGGGAGAGGTTACGATGCGCGCGCGGCACGAATCTTTGTTCATCGATGGCCCCTAAAAGCCGGCACGTGTGTTGGCAAAACCTGTCGGCGCCGTGGCATTGGCATCGAGCAGCCAGCGCGCGCGGGGCGCTGCGTCCATCGCATCGACCAATCCCAGCGCCAGCCGTTCCGCGCCGGCCCAGGCGATCATCGCGCCGTTATCGGTGCAGAGCGCGGGCGGCGGGATGATCAGCGTGGTCTGCGCCTTCGCGGCGACATCCTGCAGCGCGCTTCGGATCGCCTGATTGGCGGCGACGCCGCCGGCGGCGACCAGCGCACGCGGCGCGCCGAACCGCTCGTGAAACAATCTCAAGCCGACGCTCAGCCGGTCCGCCGTCGATTCCAGCACCGCCGCCTGAAAGCCGGCACAGAGATCGCGGATGTCCTGCGGCTCCAGAGGGCTGAGCCTGGAGACCTCGTTGCGCAGCGCGGTCTTCAATCCCGACAGCGAGAAATTGGCGTCTGCGCGCCCGAGCATCGGCCGCGGAAATGCAAAGCGCGCGGGATCGCCGTCGCGCGCGGCGCGCTCGACTTCCGGGCCGCCCGGATAGGGCAGCCCGAGCATTTTTGCCACCTTGTCGAAGGCCTCTCCCATGGCATCGTCGACGGTGGTGCCCAGACGCACATATTTGCCGACGCCGATGACGGCGACGATCTGGGTGTGACCGCCGGAGGCGAGGAACAGGCAATAGGGAAACGCCAGCGCGCAGGTCAGCCGCGGCGTCAGCGCGTGGGCCTCGAGATGGTTCACCGCGATCAGCGGCGTATTGTGTACCATCGCGATCGCCTTTGCGGTGGTGAGGCCGACGATCACACCGCCGATCAGGCCCGGACCGGCGGCGGCGGCGACGGCCGAAAGCTGCGCAAAGCCGACGCCCGCCTGCCTCATGGCGCTATCGACGATGCCGTCGAGCACCTCGACATGGGCGCGCGCGGCGATCTCCGGCACCACGCCGCCGTAGGCGGCATGTTCCTCGGTCTGCGAGCGTACGATATTGGACAATATTCGCCCCGACCCGTCGCTGGCGCGCTCGACCACAGCAGCCGCGGTTTCATCGCAGGTGGTCTCGATCCCGAGAACCAGCGTTCGCGTGTCGTTATCCAATTTGAGCCCTTGCGCTGGCGGTCAAAGCAGCGTTTGCGTATCTTCGGGTAGCATTGCGAGGTCGCGAAGTGCAATCGTCTATTGATGCAGAATCCCGGTTGGCGCGAGGCTGAAGCATGGCCGTTCTCGTCACGCGCCCGCATCCCGACGATGAGGTCACGGCTGCAAGCCTGCGCGCCAGGGGTTTCGAGGTGCTGCTGGCGCCGATGCTGCGGTTCGAGCCGGTCGTTTTCCACGATGACGCCGACGCGCGCTACGGCGCGGTTATCGTCACCAGCGCCAACGCGGTGCGCGGCCTGATACCTCACCTCACAGGCAGCCGGCTGCTCAAGCTGCCGCTGTTTGCCGTGGGCGAACATACCGCGTCGGCCGCGCGCCACGCCGGGTTCGAAAAGGTGATTCCGGCGAACGGCGACGCCTCGCGCTTGCGCGATCTCGTGCTCGCAAGCGCCAAGGCGAAGGAATTGAAGAAAGCGAGCCCGCTGCTCTACCTTGCCGGCGCCGATCTGGCGCGGGATCTGGCCGGCGAACTCGGCGAACGCGGTTTCACCGTCGTCACGCAGACGACCTACCGGATGTCGCCGGTCTCCGGCCTGCCGCGGGAAACCTGCGACGCTTTCGCCGCCAGCCAGGTCGAGGCGGTGCTGCATTATTCGCGGCGCAGCGCGCGCGCATTCCTCGAGGCGGCACGCGCCGCCGGCGTCGAAATATCGGCCCTGGCGATCCCGCAATGCTGCATCTCCGATGGCGTTGCCTCGGTCGTCCGCGACGCCGGGGCCACGCAGGTCATGGTGGCCGCCACGCCGGATGAAAATGCCTTGTTTGGGGCGTTGGACCGTGCTTTGCGCCCGGTATCGCGCTAAGAGAGTTTACCGAATCTGGTAACCGCCGGCGGCGGCAAACGGGGAACCCGAGGCATGGTCGAGGACAGGCCCGAAGAGATTGAATCGTCGGCGGATTCGGGCCGCGCCAAACGCGCGCCGCCGACCATCGACCTGGAAGCCACGGAAGTGTCGGGCGCAGCCCAGAATACCGGCTCGGGCGGAGAGCCCCGGCGATCGTTCCAGTGGCCTTGGCCGGCCGCGATTCCCTCCACGATCATGTCGGCGGCGTCAGGCGCCGGCGCTGCCGCACTCGTGATCGGTGTGGCCTGGCTTCTGGGATGGCCAAGCGGGGCCGTCCCGCCGGCGGCGCCGGTGGCTCCCCCGGTCAATACCGCCGCCATCGATGATCTCGCCGCGCGCATCGCCGGCCTTGAGTCCAAAACCGCCAGGCCCGCGGCCTCGGCGGCAGATCCGGCGACCGCCGCGCGGGTTGAAGCGCTGGATAAATCTCTTGCCGCGTTGCGCGGCGAACTCTCCGGCCTGCGCGGGCAGTTGGGAAACCTGGAGGTGGCGGTAAATGAGTTCAAAGCGGCGCCGGGCGGATCTGCCGCGCCGCCGGACCTCTCCGCGATCAACGAGCGCATCGCAGGCATCGAAGCCGCCATGCGTGCGCAAGGCTCCGAGATCGCGCAGGGGAACGCAAAGCCGGCAGATGATGCGCCGCTGCGCCGTATCGTGGCGGCAGCCTTGCTCGACGTCCAGGTTCGCACCGGCGATTCCTATCCGGCCGCGCTGGCCGCGGCGAAATCGCTGGCGGCCAGCCCGGATGCGCTGAAGCCGCTCGATGATTTTGCCGCCTCGGGCGTGCCGAGCCCCGCGGTTCTCTGCCGCGAACTGCTGACGCTGGTCCCAAAACTGTCGCCGCCGGCGCGGGAGAATTCCACCACCGGCTCCAGTCTGGTCGATCGCCTGCAGGCGGGCGCGGCAAAACTGGTCCGCATCGAGCGCACCGACACGCACGGCAATGATCCCGGCAATGTGGTCGCGCGGGTCACCGCGGCGGCGCTGCGAAATGATTACAACGAGGCCAGGCGCGAATTGAATACGCTGGCGCCGGCGGAGCGCGCCGCCGCGCAAGCCTGGATCGACAAGGCCAACGCCCGCGACGCGGCGCTCGCCGCATCGCGTCAATTCGCGGCCGAGGCCATGACGGCGCTGGCCAGGCCGGCGCAATAGGATTTCGATGCATCGTATCATTCTGTTTCTAGTGTTGATCGCGCTCGCGGCCGCGGGCGCGGCGTGGGTGGCCGATCAGACCGGCGACGTCGTGCTGTCGTGGGGCGGCTGGCGCGTCCAAACCTCGTTGCCGGTATTCGCATTGGCGCTCGGCGTCACCATTGTCGCCGTCATGCTGGCGTGGAGCGTGCTGCGCGCGCTCTGGCGCACGCCGGAAAAAATCCGGCGCAGCCGGCGCGAGCGGCGTCACGCGCGCGGCCGGCATGCCATAACCCACGGGCTGCTCGCGATCGGCCACGGCGATGCGAGTGCGGCGCGTGCTCATGCGGATATCGCGCGCAAACATGCCGGCAACGATCCGCTGGCGCTATTGCTGCATGCGCAATCGGCGCAGCTCGACGGCGACCGCGCCGGCGCGCAACGTGCGTTCCGCGCCATGGCCGAACGCGAGGACACGCGGCTATTGGGCCTGCGCGGACTGTTCATCGAAGCGCAGCGCGCCGACGATCCGGTCTCCGCGGTGATGATCGCGGAGGAAGCGCTGAAACTCGCCCCTGGCTCGACCTGGGCGTCACACGCCGTGTTGGGATTCCGCTGCGCCAAGGGCGATTGGAGCGGCGCGCTCGCGATCCTCGACAACAATCTCTCATCCGGCCTGATCGACAAGGCGGCGTATCGGCGTCAGCGCGGCGTGCTGCTGACGGCGCGCGCGCTGGAACTGGAGAATGTCGATCGCGATCTGTCGCGCGACAGCGTGAGCGAAGCGGTCAAGCTCGCGCCGACCCTGGTGCCTTCAGCGGTGTTGGCGAGCAAATATGAGAGCGAGGCCCATCAGGTACGGCGCGCGATGCGGATCGTGGAGGCGGCGTGGCTCAAGCATCCGCACCCCGATCTCGCCGACGCCTACGCGCACGTCAAGCTCGGCGATTCCGCCCGCCAGCGGCTGGTCCGGGTCGAGACGCTGGCGGCGAAAGCGCCGGGCCATATCGAGAGCGCGCTCGCGGTGGCGCGCGCCGCCATCGACGCCACCGAGTTCGCGCGCGCGCGAGAGGCTCTGGCGCCGTTCATATCGGCGCCGACCCAGCGGGTGGCGATGCTGATGGCGGAAATCGAGCGCACCGAGCATGGCGACAGCGGCCGGGCGCGGGCCTGGACCCTGCGCGCGGTGCGCGCGCTGCACGATCCGGTCTGGACCGCGGACGGCTATGTTTCCGACAAATGGAGGCCGGTGTCGCCGGTGTCGGGGCGGCTGGATGCCTTTCAATGGCAGACCCCGGTCGCGGCATTGCCGTCGGACAAGAGCGCCGCGCTCGAGGCAAAGGAATTCAACGAAGCAATGTCGGCGCCGCGCCGCGTCGAGCCGCCGCGCGAGCCCTTGGCGGAGACGGCGCCCCCGGCGGCGCAGGATAATCTGCCGGCCGATTTTCCGGCGACGGTTCCGGTCGTTGAATCAGTTCCCGCCGCGACGCCGGCGCCCCCGCAATCCGAATCCCCGCAACTGACGGCCGCGCCGCTGTTCCGGCAGCGGCACGACATCCCCAGAACCAGCCCGTCCAGCATTCCGGCGGTGATTCCCATTGTCCGGCCGCCCGACGACCCCGGAATCGACGACGAGCCGGCCAGCGATGAATTCGCCGAACAGGCGGCTCCGGCGCAGGGCCAGGCCGGCGGCTGGCGCGGCTTCCTGGCGCGCTGGGGCGGCTGATTCGGGTGACCGCAGGGCAGCGTTTTTCTTGCCAAGCCGGGCGCTGCCCGATATCAGGGGCATGCGTTTTTAGGCCGTTGCCGAACGCAAGCCGGATGGTCCGCCGCAATAGCTCAGCTGGTAGAGCACGTCATTCGTAATGACGGGGTCACAGGTTCGAATCCTGTTTGCGGCACCACATTCCCGTCCAGCAACATCCCGAGCCATCCAGAAAACCAATGTACCACAGGGGCTTTTGACAAATTATTGTCCGAAGCGGTCCGCGATGACTTGTTGGTATCCGGGACAAAATGTTGGTATATTCGTTGGTAACTGCCGGCTGGAATGGAGATGTACCAACATGGCGCTGACTGACCGCGCAATTCGTGCTGCAAAAGCCTCCGGAACGATCGCGAAGCTTTCTGACGGAAGTGGCCTTCAGCTTTGGGTGACGCCGGACGGGGCGAAGCGATGGCGTCTCGCGTATCGCTACAACGGCCGCCAGAAGACGTTGGCGATCGGAGTTTACCCGACGACCGGTTTGCGCGATGCCCGCGAAGCTCGCGATCAGGCGAGGCGGCTCCTGGCAGCCGGCCAAGACCCGACGCTGACCAAGAGATTGACCAAGGCGTCGAAGCTGGCTGCTTCCGCGAACACCTTCGACGCCATCGCCGACGAACTGCTGGAAAAGAAGCGCCGTGAAGCTAGGGCTGAGCGCACCACCTCCAAGGTCGAATGGCTTTTGAGTCTGGCCCGCCCCGATCTCGGCGTTCGGCCGATCGCAGACATTACCGCCCCCGAAATCCTCCGCGTGCTCAAGTCGGTCGAGGCCCGGGGCAGGCTCGAAAGCGCCAAGCGGCTGCGAGCCACCATCGGGCAGGTGTTTCGCTTTGCGGTCGCAACCGGCCGCGCCGATATCGACCCGACCGCCGCGCTGCGGGGCGCCATTGCCTCTCCCGTGGTCCAGCACCGGGCAGCAATCATCGAACCCAAGGCGTTCGGCGGGCTGTTGAGGGCAGTCGCGACCTATGAGGGAGCCCCGGAAACCAGAGCGGCGCTTGAATTGATGGCCCTGACCTTCGTGCGGCCGGGCGAGTTGCGGACCGCGGAATGGAGCGAATTTGATCTGGATGCGGCCGTCTGGTCGATTGCCGCTGAAAAGATGAAAATGCGCCGGCCGCATCGCGTGCCGCTTGCCCCGCAGGCGCTGGCGAACTTGCGGCCGCTGCGCGGGATTTCAAGAGGCCGGTTCCTCTTTCCTTCAATCCGTTCGCAGCAACGGTGCATGAGCGAGAACACGATCAACGCGGCGCTGCGCCGGCTCGGGTTCAGCAAAGATCAAATGACCGGCCACGGCTTCCGATCGGCCGCCTCCTCGATGCTGAACGAGAGCGGCCTCTGGAGCGCGGACGCGATCGAGCGTCAACTGGCCCATGTCGATGCCGACAGCGTGCGCCGGGCCTATGCCCGGGCCGACTATTGGGAAGAACGGGTCCGCATGATGGCTTGGTGGGCGGATCGATGTGAAGAAATGAAGCGTGGCGGTGTCGTCATTCCGCTTCGGGCATGACTCAGGCTCGGCTTCCAGGACGACAGAATCTTCAAGTGCATCTTAGGCCGTGAACCCATAAAACCCGAGGCGTCAGCGAACGTCTGCTTTTGTGCGCATAACAGACTCAAGTCGGACATCGCGCCATGTCTGCTTCTCTAATCGGCCGGTTGGGGTCAAGCACTTTCAGACTATCCACCGATGCGGTGTCGATGTCACTCACGGGCTCGCGCTTCTCTACGGAATCGGCACCAGGGCCCTTCCATCATGGGATCCGAGGACGGGGCGGAACAATCTTTGAGTCGGCCTTGCCGTCAATCGAACGGCAGGAACAAGCGGACATACGGACTCACCTCATCCATCGTCCCGCGAGGGACATCTTTCCACTGCTGGGTGGAACTCTGGCTTTCTCCTATTGGGTTTGATCCTGAACGGGTTTCATGCTGCTGCCGCGGCCTGCTCCCGGGTCCACCGGAACTCGGTGCCGTCGACCCAGATGCGGTGCATGATCACGGCCAGCCGGCGAGCCAGGGCCACTATCGCCTTCTTCATCCCGCGGCGCCTGGCGATCTGCATGGCCCACGCCTTAAGCCATGACCATTTTTTTGAATGCATCATGCTCTGCGCTGCTTCGTAGAGCATGGTCCGCATCATCTCATCGCCACATCGCGATATTTCGCCGCTCCAATCCACCTCGCCCGATTGATACCTGGCGCTCGTCAGCCCAAACACCGCCCCGACTGACTTGGATTTGCGGAACCGAGCAGGTACATCGACGGTGGCGCGATAGGTCAGCGACACCACGGGGCCGACACCCGGGATCGTCATCAAACGCCGGCAAACCTCATCGTCTCGCACGATGGCCAACAAACGGCGATGTAGGATAACGATCTGTTCGCGGAGCGTCCGCCGAACGATGAGTAGCGGTTCGACCAGATCGGCTAGATCGGGCTGGTTCTCGACCAACTCCTGGATGCGAGCCTCGAACCTCACATTGCCAACCATCCCGACCTTGAGGCCGAAGTTACGCAAGGTGCCTCGTAGATCATTTTCGATTGCGATGGCCTTCGACTGCAATAGCTTGCGGTGGGTCAGCAGCATCCGCAATTTCCGACTGCGTAACGTCTTCACATGCACCGGACGGTAAAGACCCACCCGCATCATCTGGGCGATGCCGCGCGCATCGTTGCGGTCCGTCTTGTTGATCTGCGCCTTCAACACCGCTCGCATGTGCCGCGTCTCAACACAGACCACTGGTAAGCCTGCTTCAGCGAGAGCGCTGAACAGCCATTGCGACAGCGGTCCGGCTTCCAATCCAATCCGCTTGAAGCGGTAGGCTGGGTTCCCAAGAACCTTCAAAAGGGCTTCAGACTCGCTCGCTACCTTCACTTCCCTGAAGATCCGTCCCGTGTCATCCACAATGCAGATGCTGGTCTCCTTGACCGATACGTCCAATCCCGCAAAATGGTCCATGCTGCGCTTCTCCTTCTGATGCTTGAGGCCGTCCTAACAACGGACCTCGTTTCACCATCAGCCTGAAGCGCAGCACCCAAAATCTTCACCTATCCACAAGCTGGGCCGGCCGATTACCCCATCTTTGTGCCATGTGTGGACGGCTCCGGATTGGCAAGGACTTTTTTCACGTCGCAGGCTTGGTCGGTGCAGCCATGTGTTCGGCCTTTAAGCGCGGTTCACATGACCGCTGGCCATAATGCCCTCCGCGGATCAGGTCCCGGTCAAAACCGCGCATTCGATAGCAATGCGATGGCACAAGTGGGTTGTCCTGATCGCCGGATCGACCGGCTCTGCATTACGTGCTGTTCGCCCTCCCAACCTTCACATCACGCCGGTTATCCGGCGCGATCTCGTTCACCGCGCTAGCGCGACAGGATTTCTATATCGCTCACCTTTGGCCATCATGGCCCAGGCCATCCGCGCAATCTTGTTGGCAAGCGCGATCGCGGCGACCTTTGTCGGGCGTCGACCTAGCAACGCCGTGAGCCAAGGCCGATGCCCGGTGCCATGGATCTTGGCATAGCGGATGACGGCGAGTGCTCCGGCCACGAACAGGCTCCGCAGATAGCGATCGCCCTGTTTACTGATGCTGCCGAGCCGCTCCTTGCCCCCACTTGAGTGCTGTTTGGGAACGAGCCCAATCCAGGCGGAGAAGTTACGTCCGGACCGGAAGGTTCTGGGATCGGCAACACTCGCAACCAGCGCAGTCGCCAGCATCGGGCCGACCCCAGGAATGTAATGAAGGCGCTTACTCGTCTGGTCGGACCGATGCCAGACCAGGATCATCCGATCGAACTCCAAAATCTGCTCCTTGAGAGCGAGCAGCTGGGTACCGAGCGCGGCAAGGCAGGCACGGGCAACCTCCGGCACCCGCTTGTCCTTCGGGTCGGCAACAATACGCAGCAATTCCGTGACCCCTTTGCGCCCGACCGGTGCGACAATGCCGAACTCGGCGAGATGCGCTCGGATCGAATTAATCACCGCGGTCTGCTGACGGATGAATAGATGGCGTGTGCGATGAAGCATCAGACAACTCTGCTGCTCTGGCGTCTTGGTTGGCACGAACCGCATGTTGGCTCTGGTGACCGCTTCGCAAATCGCTTCTGCGTCGGCCATGTCGTTCTTCTGCCGTTTGACATAGGGCTTTACGTAAGCCGGCGGCATCAATCGCACGGTATGGCCAAGTGTCTGCAACTCGCGCGACCAATGGTGAGACGAGGCGCAAGCCTCGATGCCGACCAAGCAGGGTGGCAGCTTCTCAAAGAATGTCAGCACGTGGCGACGTTTCAACTGGCGGCGGATGACCACCTGGCCGGCGGCATCAACGCCGTGCACCTGGAACACCGACTTGGCGATGTCGAGACCGATTGTCGTGATCGTCTGCATGGACCTGCTCCTCTGAATTGTGGGAGCCTCAACAGCGCCCACATCCATGGCACTCATGTGCCGGTGGAGGAGCCGTCCACAGCATCACAACCGGACTCGATGCACTGCAACATGATTGGCGCAAACAGAAAGACCGCCAATGCGCGGTCTTTCCGAATTCCAATTAGGTGTTTTGATCAGGCAGCATGCCCAGCATTCTACCAGCCGTCCCTATAACGCAGTCTTTTAGACCAACAGGTGCTGCTGATAGCCGAGCGCCTGAAGGGCCAACAAATCCGTATTGGAAATCGGCTCAACGTGACCAGTTGTCCCGAAAGCATTGAAGGCATCATAAACGCTACCGCCGCTGTTGCTGGTGCCGCTGTTGGCCCAGTCCCCAGCATCACCACCATTCGATGGATTATTAAAAGAAGCAAGGTTGGTGGCGCCTTGATCAATTGAAAAATAGCCGCCGTCACCCTTGAAATCTTGTACGCCAAGGCTAGAGAAATGGAAAAAGTCGAAGGCCGAATGAGCGGGCGCATTGTTTATTGTGCCGCCCACCAACAATATTCGTCCCATGACTTCTGAAAATTCATGCGCCACGGTGCCGTAGAAATCATATTGATTGCTCGAAACTCCATCGGTGTTATTGTAGTCGAAAATGCCGCTTTTGCTGCTAAATCCGACGTACCCATCAACTGTTTGCGGACTGGTAATCGCAATATTGAGTGCCTTCGCCTCACCATATGAAACATATAAGTTACCCGCCGGGACGCTGCTCCCCAAGCTCAGACCAGATGCTGAATATGCGGACGCGAGGCTCGAATATGATACGTCCTGAAGGTTGGTTACGCTTTCACCGAGCGCCCCTATGCCCATACGCATTCCATCAACCTCACCATACCCGACATCAATATGGATCGTTATGTGATTCAAATCCTGGAATGCATTTGCAAAGAAATCAGCGACTTTCTGTACGACTGAGGTGAATCCAGCAGGCGCGTTGCCAACGGAACTGTCATACGTGACATGGATGTCAACACCTGTTCCGCTGCTCGTGGTATAAGACGCGGGCGTGCCACCGCCGCCGCCCCCACCGCCTCCATGGCCACCAGCTCCGCCAGCTTTGGCATCCGAGATGACATCGGGAAGGCTAATCGGATTTGCCACTGGCAAGTCAAGAGGGTGGCTTGAAGGCGTGCTAAATGCGTCAGCGACTACAGAGTTGGCGAAACCATTAGTAAGACTGCCAATGTGCTCAAAATTAAAATTGTCAATGCGGTCAAATGCGGCTGAAAGCTGATCGTTATTTTGGCTGCCGTAAGAGCTTGTAAATTGGGTTACTGCAATTGAGCCCTGGCTGGTTGCCGACACATCGGAAAAATCGGCGGCGTTCGATATATCCAGATTTTGCAGACCGATTGAATGAAGGCCGTCAGAAGCGCTAGCCGAATCATCAATGGCAGGGTGATCGGCGTTGCTGCCAGAGGTGTCGGCCAAATCGTCGCTGGCGAAGAAATCGGCAATACCAACAAAGTGATCGGGATTGCCGGTGGAGTGATCGGGATTATCGGTGGACTGATCGGCATTGCTGATGGAGTTAACACTAGCTGGCGGAACATCGGCCCCACTGTGAGCAAGTCGGACAGCCCCAACAAGGTCGTCAAATTGCAACCCCGAGGTCAAAGTAGGGTCGGTGAAACCTGCCGCGTATTTAGCGGAGTCCTTTACCATCGTGATCTCCCTATGGAACGAAGGTTTATTAATTCGTGTTGAGGTCATCAGTGCTAGTTCAATAAAGCCTAGCACCGCGCAAACGAGAAATAGCAGACGCGCATACCACTCCTTGCTACAAAATATCCGTTATCGTTACTAAAAGCTGAACACGCCAATGACCCACTCGAATTTATTAATTTTTATCACTTCAGCGCCAGCCCGCACCTATTGTCCGCTGTTCCGCCCCAGTTACGGACATCCGGCGCAGCATAGCGGCTACCGGCAGTGCAGCAATTCCGCTTTGAGATGTCGCAGTTGGGTCAAAAACGGAAGCCGGCCCGCCTGAACGGCATGTCTGCTTCACCCCCAGAAGCGGACATTGCCCGCCAGACGCTACATATCCGAAAAGTGCCAACAAGAGACTCATGCACAGCAGCAATTTAGCAGTCTATTCGATCACCACGTCGGCGCGAACAAGGATCGATTGCGGTACGGAGAGCCCCATCGTCTTAGCTGTTTTGAGGTTGATGGCCAGTTCATATTTGGTCGGCCCCTGTACCGGCAGGCTAGCCGGTTTCTCCCCCTTGAGGATGCGATCGATATAGCCAGCGGCACGACGGTACTGGTCGATCGTATCGAGGCCATAGGAAACGAGCCCGCCGTCAGCGGCGTAGTAGCGATAGGGATAAATCGCCGGCAAGCGGTTGTTTCTGGCTGCGGCAATGATTGCCGCGCGGTGCGTGGCGATGCCTCCGACCGTCGCAATCATTCCTCCGTTTGGAGAACTCGCGAACGACGTTATCCGGCGCGCCATGTCAGCTAGGTTGGAAGGATCGATCGGAGCGGGCTCCACATCCCGCGTGCGGGCGCCAATGCCTGGACCCGTGAGGTGCGCGGCGCGATCTCCATCAGCAGATCGAGCCACTTACCAGCGAGGCTATATTCGAACTGTGTGAAGCCCGTGATATTACCGCCTGGCCTCGCCATGCTCTCGACATAGCCCGACCCGACTGGCTACGACTTTAGTGGTAACGTTAGTTCCATCAGGTCCTTTGCGACGATGACGTTGCCCGAATAGTTTTCCCGCACGGCGGCGATCCATTGATCGTCGGTAACATCGATATCGCCGGGCACCAGATGACTGAGGACCAGCAGCTTCACGCTGGCAGCCGCAGCAATCTTGCCGACATCCTGCGCAGTCGTGTGGCTCGCCAGCAAATGCTTGCCGAGCGTGGCTCCATTCTTCACACGTGCCACGAGCTTATCCACAAATGGCTCGTAGAGGGCCTCGTGCACCAACACGTCAGCTCCCTTCGCAAACTCCGCGAGCTTCGGATTGTATTCGGTATCGCTCGAAAACACGATGACGCCATCGGGTGTGGTGAATTTGTAGGCGAAATTGTCAGTGATCGGAGGGTGCGGTGTGCGGAAGGCCGTGATCATGAAATCGTCTGTCTTCAGAACATCGCCATCGCCCTCGATGTCCTTAGCCACCAGAAGTGGACGAGGATCGGGGCGTCCTTCATCAGCGATGCGCGTCTCAACGTCGAACTTGTTGAGCTGCCAATACGCCTTCGTCATTTCCTGAAGTCCTTTCGGGCCGAACGAATGGATCGGCGTCG
This sequence comes from uncultured Alphaproteobacteria bacterium, assembly GCA_963801875.1. Classification (GTDB taxonomy): domain Bacteria; phylum Pseudomonadota; class Alphaproteobacteria; order Rhizobiales; family Xanthobacteraceae; genus Bradyrhizobium. Next base: position 577,241 of record CAWDGT010000004.1, read on the forward strand.
AGAGGCCCGTTGCCCAGGCGTTGTATACGAGATTGCCATATTCAAGGTTGTGATCGGAATGATGATGGCTGATCAGGATGTATTTCACCGAAGTCAAAGGCACCTTAGCTGCCGCCAATTGGTGGCTAACGCCCATTCCGCAATCGAGCACGATGCGAGTACCGTTGATCTCGATCAAATTGGCTGGATTGGATCGACCCACCTCGACGCGAGGGCCGCCCTTCGTACCGAGAAACACGACCCGGGTACGAGCCTTCGCCTCCGATTGGGCCTCTGCCAGCGGCATCTTCATCATCGACGCAAAGGTCCCGAATATCGAAACCTTCAAGAGCTCCCGGCGATGCAGCATCTAATCCTCCCGGCGCTTCATAGGCTGCATAACTTAATCAGCAGCCGGAGAGACAATCAAGCAGGGCTAACATAGCGTTGGGTCATTCGCGACCGAATTGGGCTGTCGGCGCGATGTCCGCTTTCCCCCCGTTAGCGACCGAACTGCGGACATCGCAGGAGGTTCGAAATGTGCCAACAAGAGACTCATGCACCGCAGCAAATCGCAGCTTTATTCGATCACTTCGTCGGCGCGGGCGAGGAACGTCTGCGATACATCTAGGCCGAGTGCCTTGGCGGTCTTGAGATTGATTGACAACTGGAATTTCGTCGGCGCTTGTACCGGAAGGTCAGCCGGTGACTCGCCTTTCAGGATTCGATCGACGTAAGCAACGGGCTGGCGGATCATCGGATCGAAAAGGTACGTGTAGCAGAGCAACGCCCCGCGTCCCGCTGCACCGGAAACCGGATTAAGGGCCGGTAGTTTGAAGCGGGCGCACTGGGCAATGATCTGGTCGCGATGTGCGTTGGTGAACGGCTCGGGTATGACCAGAACCCCGCCATGGGGCTCGCGCGCGAGCAACGATGCCACTGCTTCGATCTCGTTTTCGTCGCGGACGGGACACTCGATCACAGCCACGTCACTTCCCGCAGCAGCTTTGGCCGAAGCTATCAAGGGGCGTGCGTACGGCGCGGTGTCCGGATTGTAGATGACGCCGATGCGCGTGAGTTCAGGCGCGACCTCCCGGAGCAACTGTGTCCACTTGCCGCCGATCGAAAGGTCCCAGACGACGAAGCCGGTGACATTGCCGCCGGGATGCGCGTCGCTGTCCACGAGGCCGAAGCCGAACGGATCGGCAACTTGCGTGAAGACGATAGGGATCGTATGCGTTCTCTGATAGAGGGCCCGTGTCGCCGGCAAACCCTGTGCGTAGATCACCTCAGGGGCGAGTGTCACCAACTCGGCGGCAGACGCATTTATTTTGGCGGGATCGCCGCCTCCGAAGCGGTAGTGAAGGCGGATGTTCTTTCCATCCAGCCATCCTACTGCCTGCATGGCTTCGCTGAACGGGCGAACGGTCTCACGGGCAATCGGGTCGTCGGCGCTTGACGCCAATCCGACGAATACGCCGACCTGCCGCACTCGGTCTGGCTGCTGAGCGTTTGCCGCAATCGGCAACGAAGCCGCCGCACCGCCAACCAGCTTAATGAACTCGCGCCGTCGCATACCCGTCACCAAGGAACAGAGTTGCACTCTAACGGTTCAAATGCATCTTCGGGAAGAAATAAGGGGCGGGTCGAATAGGTATGTTTGAGGGTTTTAGGTCAATCGCGACGGAAATGGGCCGTCCGCGCCGTGTCCGCTTTCCTCCCGTTAGCGACCGAACTGAGGGCGCCGCCGGAGGTCGGGTTCGTGCCAATATCGGAAATCAAGGGATCATCAACTCTGGCGGAAACGGTAGGCCACGCATGACGTATTTTATCGTTAAATGCCTGTTGTCCGGGCTGATCATTGCGGTCGTTTCCGAAGTGGCAAGGCGCAATCCGGTTCTTGGTGCGCTTGTCGTTTCACTGCCTTTGGTGTCCTTGTTAGGCATCCTTTGGCTCTGGCGTGATACCAGGGATATCGGGCGAATTGCTGATCATGCCCAATCGACCTTTTGGTACGTGCTGCCATCGCTCCCAATGTTCCTGGTCTTGCCTGCGCTGCTCCGAGCCGGCGTAGGGTTTTGGTCGAGCTTAGGTGCAAGCTGTCTGCTTACGGTGGTACTATATCTCGCCACCGCATGGGCTCTGGCAAAATTTGGGATCAGTCTCTAACAACCGCTCGGTTCTGCGCCAAATCAAACTACCCCCTCATCAAGAGTGGTTATGTAGCAATCGAAACATCGAAACCGATACATGCTGCCCTTTACGCCCGAGCAATTCTTTGCGAGTTTCGTGAATTACAATAATGCGATTTGGCCGATCCAGATCGTAGCGTATCTGTTCGGCGGCATCTCGATTGCATTGCTGTTTCGGGAAAAACCGGGGTCAGACCGTATTATCGCTAGTATTTTGGCGGCGATCTGGCTGTGGACTGGTGTTGGTTATCACGGACTTTTCTTCTCCATGATCAACAAGGCCGCGTATCTTTTTGCTGCACTGTTTGTCGTCCAGGGCTGCTATTTCATCTATGTGGGCGTGTATCATTTTCGACTGCGTTTCGGCTTACGACCGGGCCTGGCGACCTGGGTAGGTGCGCTGTTCGCGGCCTATGCAGCGATTGTTTATCCATTGATTGGCGTAGCAACCGGCCACCGTTATCCCGAGATACCAATGTTTGGTGTCACGCCGTGCCCGGTGACAATTTTCACGTTCGGAATGCTTCTGTTGACGGTGCGCCCCGTACCGCGCTGGCTTTTTGTCATTCCTTTTATCTGGTCGCTGATTGGCGGAAGTGCAGCCATCCTGCTGCAAGTGCCACAAGATTGGCTTCTCCTAGCCAGCGGCTTTATCGCTCTACCGCTAATGGTTTTACGAGATCGACAGGCGATACCGAGCGCTCGGATTGCCTAAGGAAAAGCGGCCGCAAGTCTGCTCCGGGTCATTCTCGACCGAATTCGACCGTCAAACGTCCGCTTTACCCCCGTTAGCGACCGAACCGCGGACATCGCTGGGGGTCCGTTTTGTGCCACGAACGGACATGCAGGCGCGCATCAGCCGCTGCTCAATTTCGTCATTCCAGGAAAGAGTAGTGGTTAACTCAGCCCGGCGTCTGTGCTCGGCCCCTCTCGATCAATAAAATATCCGGCTCCCCGGAGAGCGGGCAGCTTGGCTGATCAGGAGGGACACCATGATGAGACCGAAATTCACCGCGGCAGCCATCTGCGCGTTAGGCATGGGGGCCCTGGCCGCATCACCGGCCGCAGGGCAGTCCGGCAGCAATGATGCGGAGATCGCGCTTTTGAAACAGCAGCTGCGTCTGCTCGAGCAGAAGCTGGACCGGCTGGAAAAGCAGGGCGCCGCTAATGCCAAGGCTGCGGCGAGCGCCAAGGCAGAGGCCAAGGCTGCTGTTGCCAATGCCAGCGCGGCCATTCCGGCGAAGGCGGCAGTTCCACCGAGCGGAGCGGCCATGCCGTCTGAGGCCGTGGTGACCATGCCGAACAATCGGCCGACCATCTGTACCGCTGACCAGCAGAACTGCATATCCCTGACCAGTCGCATCCACTTCGATGGCGGCGGCTACGACTACCACCCCAACACTGCTGCCACCGTGCCGCAGCGGCTCGATGACGGGGTCAATTTGCGCCGCGCGCGCATCGGGGTCCTGGGAAAATTCCTGGGCGACTGGAATTACGCGCTGATCTACGACTTCGGCGGTTCTTCGGACGGCTTTGCCAGCACCGCCTCGGCTGGCGGCGTGCCCGTCGGATTCCTTCCGGGCGGCGCGCTATCTGGGGTCGAGAACGCCTATCTGAGCTATACCGGGTTCAAGCCCTTCGGCGGCACACTTGCCATCGAAGGCGGAATCATGGATCTGCCTATTACTCTCGATGAGGCAATGAGCTCGAACGATATCCCCTTCATGGAGCGCGCCTCCTCCGGCGCCATCGCGCGCAGTTTTGCAGCCGACGATTTCCGCTCGGCATTTGGCGCGCGCTGGTTCAACGACGTGTTCTGGGCGGGCGGCTATGTCACGGGTCCGACCACAGGCGCGATCCATTCGGCTTCCAGCGTCAATCCGCCGGGCACGACCGAGCAGCTTGGCGCCGCCGCCCGCGTCGCCGGGCAGGTCGTCAACGGCAAGGACTATTCGCTGCACCTTGGCGCTGACGCCGAATTCCTGATCAAGCCGCCGCACAATCTCGTGGCCAACACACAAACGCTGACCTTGAGCGACCGTCCCGAATTGCGCATCGATCCGACCGCCCTGATATCAACCGGCGCGATGGCAAACGTTTCCGGCGCACAGGTCTACAGTGTCGAGGCCGCCGGAACGTATGGGCCGCTGTTTTTCCAGGGCGAATATTTCTGGTTCAATGTCGATCGCAATGCAATGACCGGACTCCCGCCGTTCGGAGCGCCGAACCTGAAGTTCGAAGGCGGCTATGCAGAGGCGAGCTTCATCCTGACCGGCGAGACCCGCAAGTACAATCCTTCCGCGGCAGCCTACCTCGGCGTCGTGCCGGACCATCCGTTCTCGCTGGCGGGCGGTGGCTGGGGTGCGTGGGAGATTGCGGGCCGCGTCAGCACGATCGACCTCAACAATCAGCTTGGCACGGTGACGGGCATCGCCGGTGGGCACCAGACAGTCTATACCGCGGCCCTGAACTGGTATGTCAATCGAAACGTTCGATTCCTGTTCGACTACCTGCACGGCAACGTCGCAAAGCAAATCAGCCCGACCAACATTGGCGATGCCGGGGCGAAATTCGACGCGTTTGCGATGCGAACTCAGGTGGCGTTCTGATCGAATTTACGGGAAGCCGGAAGCAGCCACTAAATTCGCGTTTAACGATGTGCAGAGCCGGCGCCCGTCCGCTGAATTGGCGAAGATCGTGCAACTCTCAAATCGCTCGCCCTTTAGGGTGGCGTGAACGGCAGTTGCGACGTCGGCTACGGGTCAAAAGCTGAAAACCTCAATGCGAGCATATGTTTTCCCCTCTGCCCCCAACAACGGACATTCATTGGGAGGACGGTGACGACCACTTTGCCAACAGGCGACGTTGCATACTTCGCGCGGAATGAAGGAGGCCGCCAAGTGAGGCGGCCCCTCGTTTAGTGCTTCGTCCCGGTCGAATAGACCAATGACTGGTCGTCAACGTCCTCGGTCGGGAGCTTGTTTACATCGATAGCGCTTTGAAGTTCTCGCAACGATGCCATACCGGCGGTTTGGACAGGACCATCGGTCGAGGGCGAGCCCGACCGCATGGTGGTCGCGGCAGCGAGCAGAGCGATGGCCGCGAATGCAGAAATCATCAGAAGCTTCATGGGGAAACCTCCGTTCGGTTTGAAACCGTGGAAGAGTTCGCACCATTATAGATTAGCGCGAGCTACGCCGCGCGGATGTGAGCTGCATCACATCTCCCTATTATAGTTTCTTTACTCAATGCCTCTTGTCGGATTTTGGGGAACGTCCTGGCGCCCAGGGCCCCAAAACTTCCAAAAAGTTATAGCACGCGACATACCGCCATGTTTTGGTCAAATCTGCACTGAGTGTTTAGCGCTTTATCGGCTCTGTGGAGATCAGACCGCCACCCTTCTTTGGGGTGACTGGGACCGGAAAAAGGAGCGCCAAATGAGTATCACGGCGACCCCGCAACAAAGTCATTCACGTGATGTCGCGCTCGCTGCGATCGCGCAAGCTCAAAGTCAGATTGGGCACGCAGATGGACAGCTCGTGCAGCTTGATGAGACCGCTTTCAAGTTAGAAAAGGAGAAAAATGCCGCGCGCCATCCTTCTAACGAGCAACCGCGTTCTGCTGAGCCGGGCCGAGGGTCATCGCGTGGCAGGCTGGTGTTACGGAGCCTCATGGGTCTGCTAGCGTTAGCGTGCATCGGCGTTGCCGCCTTTGCGTGGCAGTCAAACCACGGCCAAGTCGCATCGGAGCCCACTTCAACCTCATCGGTGTCGATAGAGAAAAGGGAACAGCCGGCACAGCCGGCCCCATATAACGCTGACGTGGCGGCCAAGACAGAAGTAGGACTTCCGCAACCATCATCTCAGGCTCAGACCACGCTCCAACGCGCAGTCTCCAGTAGCTCCGACAGCCGCTCCAATGGCTCCCGATCTGGCGCAGTCGATCCAAATGATAGCGCGCGAACTCGCAAACGTGGAGCAAGGGATCGATCAGCTCAAGACGGGGCAGGCACAAATGGTCCGCGACAATGCAGAACTAGCCGAGCATCTCGAAGCGACGCAGGAAATGGCTCGCCACAACGCGAACCTCGCCGAAGATCTTACGGCGGCGCAGGCACAAATGGCTCACCACCAGGGTCAAAAGCTGAAAAGCTCAATGCGAGCATATGTTTTCCCCTCTGCCTCCAACAACGGACATCGCTCAATTCGGTCGGCAGGTCCGTTTCGTGCCAATATCGGAAGTCGAGGGCCTTATCCGATCACCTCGTCGCCCCGGGGCGAAAAGAGTTGGAGGCACCACGATGCCGAGCGCTCTGACTGTCTTCAAATATCGCTAATCGGGCAGTCCAGCCTGAATGCACGCATCCAGAAGTTTAGCTCTAAGTTCGGGCGATCGCACCCAGCCTGGGGCGACGTAGTTGGAACGGCGCCACTAGGGGCGCAGACGTCGGCATTCTGCCATCAGTTTCTTTGCGTCTGCTAATCTTTCCGCTCCCACGTAGCACAGGATGGCGACAGGCAGACCCACGAAAAAAGCCGGTGGAAATGCTCGAACGGCTTTATCGGTCCATAGGGCCGCTTCTGCATGTCTTCCTGCATTATGATGTGCAAGACCGATCCCGTTCATCGCATTGTAGTTGAACGCGTCGCGCGGACTAAGGCGCATCGTTTTTTCATAGTCAGCGATCGCTGTGTCGGACTCGCCATCCCAAACCCGAAAATTTCCTCTCAGATTGTATGCGCCCGCGTAGTTGGGGTTCGCTTGAATGGCTCGCTCCACCATTTCAACCCCGGCATCGAACTCCAGCCGGATCCAGTAAAGATTGAAGCCTATGTTGCTTAGAGTGGCGGCATCATCGGTACCCAGTTCCTTCGTCTGGTGCAGACCGAGAAGCTCGCCTCGCTCGGCCAACTCACCGCCGGCATCGCTCATGAGATCAAAAATCCGCTCAATTTCATTAACAATTTCTCGGCGCTATCCGCAGAACTGGTCGACGAACTCGATGATGTGCTTAAGCCCGCCGCGCTTGACAAGAAGACGCGCGAAGATACCGATGAGCTGACGCATATGTTGAAAGGAAATCTCGAAAAGGTGGTCCAGCACGGCCAGCGCGCAGACTCGATCGTGAAGAACATGCTGCTGCATTCACGCGAAGGTTCAGGCGAACGCAGGGCGGTTGATATCAACTCGCTTGTCGAGGAGAGCCTCAATCTCGCCTATCACGGTGCGCGGGCCGAGGGCAAAGAATTCGAAATCAGAACGGACAAGAACTTTGATCAGACTGCTGGCAGCGTCGATCTGTTTCCGCAGGAAATCACCCGGGTGATTCTCAACCTGATTTCAAACGGGTTTTACGCAGCAATGAAACGCAAGGCGGAGATGAGGGATGGCTACGAGCCGACCCTGGTTGCCGCAACCAGAGACCTCGGCGACCGGGTTGAGATTAGAATTCGCGACAACGGTGGCGGCATTCCGCCGGAGGTGAAGGAAAAAATATTCAATCCATTCTTCACGACGAAACCACCCGGCGAGGGAACCGGTCTTGGTCTTTCGTTGAGCTACGACATTGTTGTCAAGCAGCATGCCGGATCGATCGAAGTAGATACCCGACCCGGCGAGTTCACCGAAGTCAGGATCGCTCTTCCGCGCACCACGGCCACAGGCAAAGGAGGTGGCACGTGAGCCTTCTCATTCTCGTGGTTGACGACGAATCCGATGTCGAGATGCTGTTTCGCCAGCAATTCAGGCGTGATCTTCGTGCCGACCGCTTCACGATGGAGTTTGCCCAGTCGCAGATAACGGACCTCAAGTCGGACATGGCGCGATGTCCGAAAAGTGCCAAACTCAGACATAAGCTCCTCGGAGGGCGCCGGAACGTCGTACCTTCGCGGACGGCCGGAGGTGATTGAGTTCAGGATCACGCCGACCGGGGACTAGGCCCAGTCCGTTTCGGCTCAACCGCGTCGTTTTGGCCGAGCCGCTTTATGCCGGATTGCGGGCAGATGATTATTCCAACAAAAAACTCTGGGAGGAAACCATGACAATTTCATTGACCTTTCTCGGCAAGAAGTCCCTCGATCGCCGCAACCTAATCAAGGGAGCGGCGGCGCTTGCCGCAACAGCCGTGACTACGACAGCGGCCTCCGCGCAGACGACCGTCACGCCATTCGGCCAAACGGGCGCCCCAACCCTGAATACCGACCCACTGCCTTTGGGACCGCTACCAGGGAGCCGCTATCCGGATTCGCATCTGGAGTCTGCTAAGCCCAAGGTTTCTTTTGGACCCGCGGATTTTCCGGCTTTCGCTGGCACCATGGCGGTTGAGCGCGTCGCGACCGGGATGCGCTGGGCCGAGGGACCGGTCTACTTCCCGGCCGGCCGCTACGTACTGTTCAGCGACATTCCCAACAACCGCATCATGCGTTTTTCGGAGGATGACGGTCACCTCAGCGTGTACCGCCAGCCGTGGATGAACTCGAACGGCAACACCATCGACCGGGAGGGACGCCTGATCACCTGCGAACACAGTGGCCGTCGGGTCACGCGGACAGGAACTCGATGGCTCGATCACCATCATTGCCGACAAATATAATGGCAAGAAGCTGAACTCGCCGAACGATGCGGTGGTCGCTTCCGATGGTTCGATCTGGTTCACCGATCCGGCCTACGGCATCGGCG
>CAWDGT010000005.1:0-536350 GCA_963801875.1 uncultured Alphaproteobacteria bacterium
GATGGTGATGGTCAGCGTGGTGGCGTTGGAGACCAGGCCGCCGGGGTCTTTGACGGTGTACGTGAACACGTCGTTGGCGGTGACGCCGGTGGCCAGCGCGTCGGCCGCGGCCTGATCGGCGATGTAGGTGTAGCTGCCATCAGCGTTGAGCGTCAGGTGGCCATAGGTGCCCGCGATCGATGTCGCCACCCCAGCGCCCTGCGTCACCGCACCGGTGCCGGCGACGGCGCCGCTCACCTGCAGCGAGGTGGTGAGATTGTCCACGTCGGTGTCGGCGCCGAGGCCCTGGATCACGCCGGTCAGCGCGGTTGTCGTCAGGGTGGCGTTTTCATTGACCGCGCCGACATCGGGGTGTGCAACCGGCGCATCATCGGTGCCGGTCACGGTAATGGTCAGCGTGGTGGCGTTGGAGACCAGGCCGCCGGGGTCTTTGACGGTGTACGTGAACACGTCGTTGGCGGTGACGCCGGTGGCCAGCGCGTCGGCCGCGGCCTGATCGGCGATGTAGGTGTAGCTGCCATCAGCGTTGAGCGTCAGGTGGCCATAGGTGCCCGCGATCGATGTCGCCACCCCAGCGCCCTGCGTCACCGCACCGGTGCCGGCGACCGCGCCGCTCACCTGCAGCGAGGTGGTGAGATTGTCCACGTCGGTGTCGGCGCCGAGGCCCTGGATCACGCCGGTCAGCGCGGTTGTCGTCAGGGTGGCGTTTTCATTGACCGCGCCAACATCGGGGTTTGCAACCGGCGCCTCGTTCACGCCATTGAGCGTGACCGTGAAGGTCTGATTGGTCGAAAGCGCACCGTCCGAGACCGTGAAAGTGAAGTTTTCGGTCGTGGGCGCCGTCAACCCATTGATCGCCGCATCGTTCGGAACAAAGGTATAGGCACCCGTCGCGCTATTGACGTACAGCTTGCCGTAGGTGCCCGCCAGCGACTGGTTGTAGCCGCTGAGCGAAACGTCCGCGGTCCCACCGACGATCCCGTAGGTCAGCGTCTGGGCAGGAAGGTCGACGTCGGCCCCACGAGCACCCCAGTCAGGGCGTTGAAGTGATCAAGTGCCGCCGTGTCGTTGTATGTCGGTCCTGTCACCGCCGCCAGGGTCGGCGCATCGTTCGCACCATCGAGCGTGACGGTGAAGGTCTGATTAGTGGAGAGCGTGCCGTCCGAAACGGTTATGATGAAGTTTTCGGTCGTGGGCGCCGTTAGCGCGTTAATCGCGCCACTGTTCGGAACGTAGGTATAGGCGCCGGTTGAGCTGTTCAGGAACAGTGTGCCGTAGAGGTCGGTATCCGATACGTCATAGGTCGCCCCGCCGAGCACCGTGTTGCCGCCAGTTGTCCCCCCACTGATCCCGTAGGTCAGCGTGGTACCGCTATTGGGATTAGTGGCGAGGAAAGTACCGCCCGTCGAGGCGAAGGTGTCAAACACCGCCGTATCGATGCTGGTCGACCCCGCAGGGGCAGTCAGCGAAGGCGGCGAAGGCGGCGGCAGCGGCGCCTGTACGATAATGACCTCAGCAACTTGGTGAGCACCACCGCCGACAGTGTCGCTGTCGTTACGATCGGCGCATTGTGCGGCGTTGTAGGAGCTCGGGTTGAATAAAATTGATTGGTTGGACGCCCTGCGGCGAAAGTAATAATGAAGGTGGCGTGCTCGATCCGCCTCCACCTGTGCTTGTTGGCCCTGTGACAGTCCCAAGCGCGTAGGCGGCGAGCGCGCTCCTGCTGGAAATTATGTAACTCCGCCATTTGCGCGGCACTATTCGTAACCACGCTGAGGGACCCACTCCCGCTGATGACGATTGTTTGTCCAGGATCATCAAGAGTGTAGTGTCGCCCATCCCTCATGAAGAGCTCGATTACGCCGTTGAGCTTTAGGTCTTTGGGTTTTATGATGTCGTCATCCAAGAATCCGACAATGGACGGTTGCGAGGAAAATTCGGCGGCCTCGACTTCCTTCATAACGGAGAAGATCAGCGCGGTGAGCGACAGCATGCCGATCCCGCCGGTCACGAGCGCGGCCCCGAATGCTTCCAACAGGCGTGTCGATCCTGAGGCAACCGGTCTTAGCGACCTCGCCGACAATGAAAGCGAAGGTGCCACGCGTGACACCGAATAGAGCCGAATGCGAGGTCCCATTCGGGTCGTAGACGAATTCGTCCAGCACCATGCGCGCGCCGCCGGATAGGTCGAAGGCGGTGCAATCGATGAAGCGAATTCCGACGCTGCCGTCGACCGCGGTCTCGATTACGTCGCCCTGGCAAACAGGATCGCCAACCTTGACCAGAACAACAACGCCGGAGGCTCGCGTGAGAGTGCCGGAACCGATCACCGTCTGAATATGGCCGATGATCTCGGCAGCGGCGTTCGCGTCGGGCACGTTAAACGTATTCGGAGCAGCAGAAGAAAAGGACTCGGTGTTGACATGCCCATGGAAATGCATACCCGAGCCATCACCGGACAGATCGGTGTCAGCAGGCGGCTTAGAATCAAATTTGCCCGAATAATTCAAAGGACCCCCGCAATAGCGTTAATACTTATATAATTTTTTGAGTTGTAGGCCCCTATAACATTAGGAAAGGCATTGCGAAACCATCTCGCGGTTTAGGGAACTCTCGGGCCAGTTGCGGTCGAACGGACCGCTATTGATAACCGGTCACTTTAACGCCGGTAATACGCAAGTATTTATTAGATTATCTAAGTATACAATTGTCATTGACAAACAAAGAGTAAGTGTGCTCGTGAAAGAATCAAGCGCATGTACTTTGATGAGCTTCTTTCCTGCCTTTTTGCGCGCAATAGTGCACCAATTTCCTGTTGAAAACTGTGAACTAGATAACAGTTCGGGTGAATTGACCATATCCGGTGGAATTGACCATATCCCACGGAAATAGCGCGGTGAACAACCCTCGGATGTCCTTTTCTCCGCTGCCGACGGCTGCTGCCAAAAATGGGCATCCGTACCATTTTCAATAAAATGGCGAGACGGATTTCAGCCTGTTTCGCACTTTATGGCCCGGGGACCGCCGGCATTAAGCAGCATAAAAGTCCCGCCCCCTATCGTCGCCTGCGAAACGATCCGGTCGCGAGATGGCCAATGAGCCTCGTCGATGCCCGGACAGGGGGCGTAAGATGGGACTTTTCAGTTACTCGCGTGCGTTGGGCGTTGCCGTGATGGCCTTGGGCATGATCTCATTTGGTCATGTGCCAGACCTTGCCGCCGGGACGCTGCTTTCCCCCGGTACTGCGGATCTAGTTAGGAAATCCGCCGAGCCATTCGGGGTATTTGCATTCCGCCTGTCCGGTGGCGGATTGTGGGAGAAATGGTTGGGCGTCCAGCGCAAGCTTGACGAGGAGCGGGTGCAATTGGTGCTATGTGACGGGGATCGGGAACGCTGCGTATCGCCGGCGGCCCTTCGGTTTCTCGCTATTGTGGACAGCGCGAAAACCCGCGAGGGGCGCGCGCGCCTCGGCGAGATCAACCGCGCCATCAACCTTGCAATCCACCCGATGAGCGATCTGGCCCAATATGGCGAGATTGACGTGTGGAGTTCACCGCTTGTCACGTTCACGACCGGCAACGGTGACTGCGAAGATTACGCGATCGCAAAATTCGTCGCATTGCGCCAGGCCGGCATCTCGCCCGAGGACTTGCGGATCGTGATCATGCATGACACCGTTCGTGGCGAGGATCACGCCGTTGTTGCGGCGCGCCTGGACGGTCACTGGCTCACACTCGACAACCGCCACATGGCGATGGTCGAGGACGCGCATGTCAGGAATTACCGGCCGCTGTTCGTCATTGATCAATACGGCGTCATGCAGTGTGTCGACGCACCCTTGCTTGCGGTCGGGTCAGATTGGGAGCAGTCCGCATCGCTCGAATTGCCTGTTGACCCCAGCTTGATTTCGTCTTCTAAATAGGTATAATAATAGGTATAAAATTTGCATACTAATTGCATAGTTATTTTCTGAGGCCTAAGTCCAGGTTCGAGTGATACAACCGTATTGGCTGTGGCTTCAATACGAATAAGACACCTTCTCGAGGAGGAGGAGGAGGATGATGTGCATGCATATTAAAATATTGCTGACAGCTTTCGTTTTAGCTGCTGCCAGTTCTTTGCCCGGACCGGCTCAAGCGCAAAGCGATCCTGCCCGGCCCGCCGTACAGGATGTCGCATTGAACCCCATTGGAAAGGTTGTGGACTCTGCGGGTTCGGTCACGATTGAACATGTGAATGCCGCGGTCGTTCAGGCGAATCTGTCGGGTCAAGCCGCCCAGACGAAAGTCGGTGATCTTGCCTACCAGGGGGATGTGGTTCGGACCGGAGCCGATGGCAGGGTCAGCATTAACTTTACTGATGGCACCTCGTTTAATCTGTCGAACAACGCCAGCATGACTTTGGATGAGTTCGTGTTCGACCCGAACGGGAAGTCCAACTCGACCTTGTTCAATCTAAGCAAAGGAACGTTCACCTTTGTTGCTGGCAAGGTAGCGAAAACGGGCGAGATGAAGGTCAACACTCCCGTCGCAACCATGGGAATTCGAGGCACCACGCCACACGTCGAAATTTCGGATAATGGAACCGTCAAATTTACCACCCTTATTGAAGAGGGAAAGAGTGAGGCTGCCAAAAAGCTCGGAACACCCTCGACGCAGCGGAGCGAGCAAGATCTCGATCAAAAGCTCAATCTCAAGATCTGCAAAGGGTGCTAAGGCTGTCTCTTAGAGGCAAACAGTTCTCGGTCTAGGCGCTTGTTAAACCGCCACATCCAGACGCGCGGCGTCTGCTCGCTAGAAATAGCGACGGCACCCCAGTGTTGGGAAGCTTGTTATGGGATTTAGTTCAAGGCGGGGCATCATCCACGGCGCGACGCCTATCCTCATCTTGCTGTTGCTGGGGTTACCGGCGGCGGCGCAGAACCCGAAGCCCAAGCATACTCTTCTCGAGGACCTTGCGTTGTGCAACGGCCACGATCGCACCTCGCCTGAACCCCAGATTGATGGTTGCACAGTGATCATCGGTTTGGGCGAAAATACGCCGGCTGCGGCTATCGCCTACAACAATCGCGGCGACGCCTATACGGCAAAGGGGGACTACGACCGTGCCGTTAGGGATTTCGATCAATCGATCAAGCTCAATCCAAATAATGCCAAGCCCTTCAACAACCGTGGCGTGGTTCACTTAAGGAAGGGCGAATACGACCTCGCGATCAAAGATCTTGATGAGGCGATTAGGCTCGATCCCAACTACGTCAAGGCTTTCGTCAATCGTGCCGAATTCTATCAGAAAAAGAACGAGTACGATCGCGCGGCCCGCGACTATGACGAGGCGATTCGTCTTGAGCCCAATTCGAAAGCTGTACGGAACGGACGCTGTTGGACCCGCGCCATCCTCGGTGACTTGCAAGCGGCGCTGGAGGACTGCAATGAGGCGCTTCAGTCGGAGCCGACCGATGCCGCGACATATGACTCGCGTGGGCTGACCTACATGAAGATGGGTCAATTCGACACGGCTATTGACGATTACAATTCTGCGCTGCGATTCGAGCCGAAGCTGGCGAGCGCCCTCTATGGACGCGGGCTTGCCAAGCTCAAGAAGGGCGATAAAACTGGTGGTGATGCCGATATCTCGGCGGCAAAGGCAATCCAGACGAACATCGGCGATGACTTCACGCGCTATGGCGTGCCATAGATCAACGTAGAGCTGCGATTAGAGCTTACGCCGGCGGCACGGTTCTGACGAAGCTTGATGCCTCTCGCGCACACTAGACGCACTAGCCGCTCGTGGGGCGCTATGCATCATCTTGGCCTGCACGAGGGCTTCAAGGGAATTTTGCAGGTCGATGGCTATGCCGGATAAAATAAGCTGTCCGAGGGCGGCTCGTCCGGCTGGCGTTCTGCCTGTCAAATGTCCGGCGTAACTTCTACGAGCTCGCCACATCCGGTCCGTCGCCAATTACCAGCGAAGTGCTATATCGCCGCGCTCTAGGCCGCCGAGAAGACATCCGTGGCCGCGGCGCCGACGAACGTCGTGCCGTCCGGCGGCAGAAAAGTCAGCCTCTCGTCGACACCCTTAAATCGTGGCCGCGACAAAACTGGGGCTGATCAGTCGGAAGATCAAACTTGCGAGACCATCCGCTACGCCGTGCCGCCGGAAAGGCCTGACGCGCTTCAGAGGATCGGAGGTCGCCGCCGAGCATTGGGCCACCTTGCCTCACTTATCGAGACATGTAAGCTGAACGAGTGTCGATCTGCTCGGGTATTTGACGGACGTTCCCACCAGGATCGTCAACGATCATCCAAACAACGACATCGATCACCTGATGCCGTGGGCCTACCGAAAGCAAGACCTCAGAGCCTTTGCTTAAGAACAACGCACTAGCAATCTACTGATCCAAGGCAGTTCGGCTGGATCCAAAGTTTGCAATTGCGAAATTTGACGAGGGATGGACAAGGTAAAGTGGGGCGGCTAACACTGGTGTAGCCGCTGCGACAGCAGATCAACGTATTGCCGGCAAATTTGCCCATTACCAAAAACAAACAATCAACTCAGAACAAAATGGAATGCAACTCAGACCAAAATGGCAAAAGGGCAGCAATGCGAATAATTGTGACAGGTGCCGCCGGTTTCGTTGCACCCTACTTCATCCGGGCCCTCCGCGAAGCCGCGCCGAATGCCGAGATTTTCGCTTGCACCAGGCGTCAAACCGAAACCAGCGTGGGTGCACGAGAATATACTTTGGATATTACCGACGCCGAGGCCGTCAGCGGACTTATTGCTCAAGTCAAACCGACGCAGGTGATGCATCTCGCGGGCGTTTCTGCGCCTCTTGATGCTAGTGCTGATCCCAAGGCTGCTTGGGCAACTAATGTATATGGAACGATGAACATCGCGCGGGCAATATTACAGCGAGTTCCTGAATGCGTCTTGCTCTTTGCTGGATCTGGAGAGGTCTATGGCTCAAGTGCCAACCAACACCTTCCTCTTCATGAAGAAATCGTGCTTCACCCCATCAATGAATATGCCGCCACCAAGGCGGCTGCCGATCTCGCAATTGGTTCCCTAACAAGCTCTGGCTTGCGCAGCATTCGGTTCAGACCTTTCAATCAGGTCGGACCCGGTCAAACCGAAAAATTCGCTCTCCCAAGCTTTGCCGCGCAAATCGCTAGAATTGAACTCGATTTGCAACCTCCGATAATTCGGGTAGGCAATCTAGACTCTGAGCGGGATTTCCTGGATGTGCGAGACGTAGCGGATGCTTATGTCAAAGCGGTGATTCGCTCTGATCAAATACCAGCCGGTTCAATTTTCAACATTGCTTCCGGAAAACCTCGTCGCATTCTCGATCTTCTGAACCAGTTGATCAATATGTCCGGAGTGAAAGTGAGCGTTCAACAGGATCCGACGCGTGTCCGTCCGGTCGAAGTTCCAAGAATTTATGGAGATGCTTCTAGAGCAAAAGCAATGCTGGGTTGGTCCCCTCGTCACGATTTCAATGAAACACTCTGTGACCTCCTGACGGAGTGGCGAAGGACGATCCGCGGAGCAGCTGATATTCATTTGAGGTCCGCGCGAGCATGAAGCTGGCGGCGATGCGCAGCTCTCATGCAAAGCCATGGACGCTGTCAATGGCCAAAGATTAGCGGGCGAGCGATCACTACTCAAGCCTTATTTATCGACCAACAGGATTATGATCGGGTGCTAATCAATTCTAAAGAGTTTCGCCGGGATTTTGGACCAAAATGCTGTAGCTCAACGAAGTTGTTCGATTGCCATTTTCAATGTCGATCGTCACCGCGTCGCCGCCGACGAAGTCGGGCTTGGGTGTGTAAATCAGAGTGATCATCGGAACTTTTCGAGCGGGACAGTTGCCCGACGCGGCGACGTTAGCAACAAGAATAGTCATTTGGACTATCCCGTTGACCGGCTTTTCCCGAACGAGGGGTATAGCGATGGGAGCCACATTTGAACTGCAATCCGGCTTCGCATTGAGTAGGTTCACAAGAGCGACGGATTTACCTTTTTTGGTCTTCAGCTCTTTCGCATTTTGAGCTGCCACCGGCGAAGCGGCAATTGCGGCCGCCGCGACAAAACACATTATTCTTGTCTTGATTTTTGTCATCGCCGACTTTTCGCCTTCAGTAAAAGTTCCACAGTTCGACGGTGGCTTGCCCGTGGGTCGTAATCGCATTATCGACACGAACACAACAAGTGCGGGTCAAGGCAGTGATATAAGGACCTGCGCGCCATTTCTATTTTAATCCCGCTTGTCAAGTTGCGCCACTGAAATTCACTGACCTAACTTCGGCAGGATGGTGATGTTGGATTGTTATGTTAACGCGCGGATACTTGCCACTTGCAACTTCCAGGACCCCGTACTCACCCTGCGAGATCGGTGGTCTTCGCGGCGCCTCAGGCTCTCGCGGCACCCCTATAATCTGCCCAGGCTCTAACTGCGTGTGGAGGGATTTTGCAGTAACAAGTCAAAACATGTGCGAAGCTCAGTGAGCATCCTGATTTCGAAGGTTAAGTCGCAAGGGATTCCCCCACCAAGAAACATTTTCTTGAAGCATTTCGATTGCGAGGACGGTTGCGTCCTCTCTAGCGCTTCGAGGAATTTCGATTGCCATGTAGTGGCTATCGCCGGGAATCATGACAAAAGGAATGCCAAAGCGAGGGGTCTCCGAAATTATTGCACCACCGTCGGAATTTAGTAATCGATAGCTCAAAAACACGCCCCAGGCGCCGTCCTTGTCGCTTCTGCTTGACCATACTTGTTCGGAAAGATTGGTCACACGTAAAATGTATCTGAGCTTCTGATTAAAATTGACGGGCCCCTCTATTAGAGTCAGATGATGGCGTCGACCTTCAACGTCCAAAGGACCCTTCATGAAGGTCGCCCCGTGATCAAAAATCGATGCATACGGTTTAAATAAGCGCGGCTGGTAAATCCGGTACCAATTTTCCTTGACCAAAACGTTTTGCAGTTGGGTTGCACTGGTAGACCAGCTTGACCAGGGGAGGTCCTTAACAGGAGTTTCATTTCCATCGTCGCTTGCAGTTATAAAATTGCGGAGAGCAGCGGCGAGGGCAAACGAGGATCCAACTTCAAAAAAATGAGCGAAACTCCCATCTTGCGTTACTTCGCGGAACACAGGTATGTCGCTCGCAATCACCGGCTTACCAAAATGCATTGCTTCGACAAGTGGAAGTCCAAAGCCTTCGACGAAAGAAGCAGCAATAAGCGCATCGCACTCGGTATAATAGCGCTGCAACTCATCATCTTTTGCGTCCGGGTACCATCGGAGGCGCGTACCAGCGGTTGGATGGAGTTGGAGTCGATTGATTAATTGATCGCTTTCCCAACCGGGCTTTCCGACTACGATGAGATCGACGTCGAGACCTTCCTTCCAAAGGATTTCGAACGCGTCAATTGCAACGCGATGACCTTTGCGCGGCTCGACCGTTCCGACCATCAAAAACGAAAAATGCTCTCGGTGAGGGGGCGGCTTTGAGGTTAGTCGAGTGCTCGCACTGAAATCAGCGCCAAGATGCCAAAATCCAATCTTTAAAGTTCGCGGAAAACAAATAGCCTCAAGCATTGCATAAAGTTCGTCCGCCACGGCCATAGAAATACAGACGAAACCTGTTGAATAGGTCAGTGCGGATTCGAGCCACGCGACGAAGACCGGCGGTATACTCGGGTGACACATCGCCTCTTGGCGTGCGGGGACTAGGTCGTATAGGCACGATATGACATCGGCGCCACGTTGACGAGCTGACAACAAAATCGGCAGATGCTCACGATGAAATTCCCATGAACTATCAAGCATGAGAATGGTATCACCGCCCAGTAAACGCACTTTTTCCGAGGTCTTCTTGAACGTAATCCCGTCGGGGTCAGCGTCTACTTTAGAGAAACCCATCCTTGCTGTCGCAATAAACAATAAGGAGATCCGACTGACTGTTGTTACGAACTAGATTTCGTGCAATTTGCTTGGTTACACGTTGTATGCCGGTGCCGTGATCAATGCGGACGGTGGATGTGGCATCAACCAGAAGACGTTTCGATGCTCGGCAGATCCGGCTCCGCGCGCGCCATCGTGCCGACGATCAAGTCCGTGGGAACGACAATTGCTTCCAGTCTTTGCAAGGTATGTTTTCGAGCGCATGCACGATCTGCAAATACTTTTGCTCGGCTGTCGTTACGCGTTGCTTCTAACATCGCTCTGGTCGCAAGCTCTGCGGAGTTTTTCCAGCTAAACCGTCGTGCGCGCTGCAAGCCGATTTGCTACGTGGCGCGCAGTAAGGTCGGGATCCAAGAATGCCCGCACTATCCGGTCAGCTATTTGTTGAGGCTTGGTCGGATCGAATAACAGATCTGGATCCAGGATTTCAGGGAGGGCTCCTGTCGCAGATCCGATCACTGGTGTTCCGCAACTCATCGCTTCGAGCGCGGTTAGACCAAATCCCTCAAGCAAGGATGGTTGCACGACCAGATCCGCTGACTGGTAGAGGGAAACTCAGTTCCCGGTCGGAGACATGCCCAAGCGATATGAAATTGGCCGACGGTAGTCTGTTGCTCATCCCAGCGAGCTCTGATCCGGTCGAGTTGGGCCGGCAAATAATCACCAACGAGGACAAGCTTGACCTCTTGTTTCAGAAAGTCGGGCAGTATCGCGAATGCCTCGACAAGGGCCCCCACGTTCTTGCGCCAATCGAGTGAACCAACATTAAGTATAGTTTTCGATTTAGGAAATGACGAGTCTCGACTTGCCTTCGTTTAGCAACAAGCGAGAAGTTAGATGATACTCCAGCCGAAATGTTTACGGACCTCTTATTGCCGGAAAGTTCTACGACTTCCGACTTGGAATACTCAGAGGTGCAGAGGTTCAGATCGAAATCCCTGTAAAAGGCTAGCCGTCGGTAATAGTAGGATTTGCGAATTGCATCTGTGAGATATTCGTTGGCGTATATACGCGGGATAGCATCATAAAATATCGAGGCTGTGAATGTATTTGGGATTGACCTAGGAGAAAGAGGAACAGCTAGGTCAGCGGCGCCTTCGAAGGGGCCAGCTGACAGCGCGATATCGGGTTGTAAACAGGTGACGTGATGCGCAAGAGCAATCTCGCTTAAGCGCCGCCGCTGAGTATATCCATCATCTGCCTCACCCGCCTCTGCAATGCCTTGCCAAACGTGAATATTGCCGGGCTTAATCCACTGCTTAATATAGTCCCGGGCCGCGATAGCCTCACCTGACATATCGGCGTTAAACGAAATGGATACTTCAAATCCGAAGCCACCTTCGGAAATCGCCCGAATGAGTTCTCGAACGTAACGACCGATACCTCGGTGACGACTGGTCGTTTGCAGGGATTGGCCATCGACCCAGAGCTTCATCAAACACTTTCTCTCATTAAAGCCAACGGGTGACCGTCTTCCAATCTGCTAAGGCGCGGGGATCCGCATCAATCGACCAGACGTACGGGTAGGGCACCTGAGTTTTGCGAACTTTCTTAGCGGACGCTTAAGCGAAGGAAGGCACCGTAAAATCGTGATAATTAAGGCTTTTGACATCGGATGGTTTCGCAGCCGCATTCGGATCTCAGCTAAGACGACCACAACGCTATGCTTTAGGCTGCAAGGAATTGCCGGCGCAATGTGAGTGTCCGAAGCGGCTTTGATATCTTCCAGGAGGAGCTATTATAAACAGCGGCCAATTCGCGTTTTTTTTGATCCAGTGTCAGATTGAAGCATCAAGAGATGTTTTTCAACGTTGATTGCCGCGATTGGCTGTCGATGACCTTATCGGACCTCTTCGTAAGTTCGATCAGCGTCTGAATGTCAGCCGGATTACGCTGTGAATTGCGAAAAGCAAAATGTCTTGATCAAAGCAGCTAGGGAGTCATCGTTGACGCCCGGAGATCGTGCAACGATTGCGTAGTCGGGACCCGAGCGAAATAGAACAGAAAGGATCATCGAGAGTGGGCCCAAATCGCTGTCTCTACATGGATTCCGTTAAGTCGAACGATTTCAGGTGCCGGAAAGCCGGCGACCTCCGCGTGATACTGGAGAAGAACAGGGGGGATAGGCACATTATGCGTGGGATCCAGATGGAATGACCATGTTCCTACTGTCAGATTTTCCGGATTTGGCGTCTCCAGGATCAGTAGACCGCCGGGAGTTAGGACTCTTCGGATTTCTCTGAGCATTTGCAGCATATAGTTGGTTTCAAGATGCTCGACGACATGAAACGCTGTTACGAGACCGAATGAACGGTCACCGCATTCACGCAAATAATCAAGCGCGTCTGCTTTTACGATCTCGACGTCGACACCTTGGGCTGCTTCAGCTATGCTATTCGGCTCTACGCCAGTTCCACTCCAACCGTGCTCGGAGATCAGGGCAAGCCATTCTCCACGACCCGAGCCAAGATCCAACGCCTTGCGACCGTTCTCCAGTGTATGGCTGACACCAGCGATTAATGGAAGGTAGACGGCGAGGCGCTGCCTGATAGCGGCTTCCGATCCCCGGAAACGGTCCTCAAACAGCTTATAGCCACTATCGAAAATATCGTTGTTTCTCGTTCATCTTGCGACTCACCACAGGTCCGATTTGATCGGCAACCTGTCCATCGTGTTCGTGGATAGCTAGGTCAATGCCTCATAAGAGCCCAGAACTTGCCGGAGCTGTCTGAATACATGGCGTTCCTTTTCGCAAGTTGAGGTTGGCGTTTTCTCCATCTAACAAACCTTCTTTTGGCCTGCACCCGGTTTCTTCTATCTACCAATGAAAAGGCCGAGTTTGGCGGGGTGTAGGTCTCAGGGGGCGTCGGCCCAAAGATTGGATATGGATGCGCCAGCAGGGTATTAAGGCCATCGCACGGCGGGTGGGGGCCACCATCCGACCATGTCCCAAATCCCCTTGCTGTCCCTGTTCAACTCTGGCACAGCAAAGAGAACTTTGATGACTCGAGCTTCTGAAGCATGACACAAGGTTATTCCGGAGCGCAGGCCTTGAGAAGGAACAAGCACCGCGTGACGTTCTGGAGTATTGCGGCCGTCGTCGCCAAAAAAGCGAGCAAACCGGCCGCCCACCTGCTTCGACGCTACGCTCCAACCATACGAGATGACTTGCAGCCAACACTGTATGCCTTCTATGCGTGGCTTTCTTGGAAGCAAACTAGGTTGCTGAGCCTCGATGACTTCAGCGTTGAAGATCCCCCGATTGAACAGCCAGGCCCAAAGCCGCGCTTGCTTATTGATGTAACCACGACTTATCACATGTCGAACGTCACCGGGATTCAAAGGACAGTCCGATCGCTGAGCTCAGCGCTACAGCGTAACAGCACCAGGTACACCTTCGATGCCCTACCCGTCTGTCTTAAACGTACGCCGGATGCAAAGTTGGTTCTAATGGCAGTGCCGGGATTTCCGGACTCGAACTCACGTGAGCAGAACGTTTCGCTCCGTGCCGGAGATTGTTTTTTCATGCTGGATTCTTCCTGGGACATCTACCCCAAGTGGGCCGAGGCTATGTTTCCACGCATTCGAGGCCTTGGTGGCAAGGTATTTACCTGCGTGTACGATATTCTGCCAATAACAAACCCCGAATTCTTCACAAGTGCGACGGTTGAGATGTTCAGGTCGTGGTTCAAGTCGGCGATGCGGGACAGCGATGTGCTGTTTGCGATTTCCGAAACGACAAGGTTACAGCTTGAGCAAATGCCGGGAGAACGCCGGCCGCATACCGAATTCTTTCACTTGGGCGCAGACTCGCTTCCCATCCCTACTTTCAGCTCCAGCCAAGCTAGAAGCAAAGGCCGGACCTTCTTGATGGTCGGGACAATCGAGCCTCGAAAGGGGCACAGCACGGTCTTGGAAGCGTTCGAGAAACTTTGGTCATCGCATCCCGAGATCCGGTTGATCTTCGTGGGCCGGGAAGGGTGGAAGGTATCAACTCTCGTGTCCAAAATGGAGAAGCTTCGATCCACCAATAGTTCGTTTCTGTATTATCGGAATGCATCGGATGAATTGCTGGCGAAGTGCTACGACGAGGCGGACGCCGTGATTGCTGCTTCCTTGGCGGAGGGCTTCGGACTTCCACTGGTTGAGACGATGCTGAGAGGCAAGCCGCTTATAGCCAGCGATATTCCTGCGTTTCGGGAGATAGCGGGAGATTTTCCAACATATTTCAGGCCGGCAGACCCCTCGTCATTAGCAGAAGCAATCCGCTCATTCTTGAGCTCCGGCCCGCGAACCTTGCAGGAGGGCCCGCAATGGATCAGTTGGGACGAGAGTTCGGATCAGCTCATGAGCAAGATCGACCGCTATTGCGGTTTTGCAGCTGTTTCCGACTGAAAATCTCACATCCAACTTCGGTGTGACTATGTCAGGGCTGGCGTAGTGCCGGGTAAGGATACCCGACATTGGTCCCCGAGCTTATCAAGAAGGCGAAGAAAAGAGCTGCATAGACTGACCTGGGAACATTACCATCGTCACATTACGTTGGCGACCGCGCGGGCCCTGATCTCCCCCCGAAAAAATGTACGGGTTAAGCTGCTTTCTACTTGACCTTGCCCCTTGGGCTTAATCCAGTTTGAAGTTCGCACTGGCCCAAGACGAGGACCAGAGCATGAAGCGCAATCGGTTTACAGAAGAACAGATCATCGGGATTTTGAAGGAGCACGAGGCCGGGGTTCCGGTCGCCGATCTCTGCCGCAAGCATGGGGTCAGCGACGCCAGCATCTACAAATGGAAGGCTAAATTCGGAGGGATGGACGTCTCTGAGGCCAAGCGGCTGCGGTCGCTGGAGGACGAGAACACGAAGCTGAAGCGGCTGCTGGCTGACGTCATGCTGGACAATGCCGCGCTGAAGGATCTCCTGGGAAAGAAGTGGTGACGCCCGCGGGGAAGCGGAAAGCTGTCGCTCATCTGGTGGATGCCCACGGGATGAGCGAACGGCGGGCGTGTAAAGCCATCGGCTGCTGCCGCATGACCATGAGATACCAGACGACCCGGGCGGATGATGCCGGCCTTCGGCAGCGCATGAAGGCGATCGCCCAGGAACGCCGCCGTTTCGGCTACCGACGCCTGCATGTTCTGCTCAAGCGGGAGGGCTACGTAATCAACCACAAGAGGCTGTTCCGGCTCTATCGGGAGGAGAAGCTAGCGGTGCGCCGCCGTGGCGGCCGCAAGCGGGCCATTGGAACCAGGGCGCCGATGCTGGTTCCGATGGCGCCCAACGACCGCTGGTCGCTCGACTTCGTGTCGGACCAACTCACCGACTGCCGCCGCTTCCGCATCCTGACCATCGTCGATGACTGCACCCGAGAAAGCCTGGCGCTGGTGGCCGACACCTCGCTCTCCGGCGTCCGCGTGGCGCGGGAACTGGACCGGCTGATGATCGAGCGCGGCAAGCCGAAGATGATCGTCAGCGACAATGGCAGCGAGCTTACCAGTAACGCCATCCTGACATGGGCGGACCAAGCCGGCGTCGAATGGCATTACATCGCGCCGGGCAAACCCATGCAGAACGCCTTCATCGAGAGCTTCAACGGCCGGCTACGGGACGAATTGTTGAACGAAACGCTGTTCACCTCGCTGGCACAGGCTCGCGTTGCTCTTGGATGCTGGCGGGCCGACTACAACGGCTCACGCCCGCATTCTCGGCTCGGTTGGAAGACACCATCCGAGTTCGCCTTCACCTTCCATCCGCGCCGGGATCTGGCGCTGCGCTATGCCAAGGGCTCCGCGCCAGCTCCCGTCGCTCCCACCGCCCAACAGGGCAATCCAAACGCCAGGAGCGAACTCACCGCTGGATAAAAGTTGGGGGCAAGGTCATACTCCACTTCGAACGGGCTGGAATCGCCAATGGCAGAGTGACGACGCCTCGATCGTAGAATCCCTGATTCAGCCGGCGGTTACTTGCTGTCCGGAAAGTGGTTGGAATCCGACGTGTGTGTGCTACGCGGTCCGACCCACCAATTAAGGTTCTCCTTGAGTTGAGCGGCGATAACGGTACTCTTCTCGCGCTTTTAGTCTATCCGTCATTGCTGATAAGGGAAGTCATCATTGCAGCCCAGAATCTTGGTTGATATAAGTACCTCCTTTGCATGGATGGGGAAGAACGCTGTTGGTATAGTTCGAACAGAGCGCGAGATTGCCGCCCGCCTTTTGGATGATGACGGCTTAGATGTTATCCCGGTTATCTATTTCAACGGTAATTTGTATGCAGTCGACCCCGAGCAAGCAATCAAATTGGTCCGCTTTGTTGCGCCGCCCGTAGTGCCGCCCGTAGCGCTGCCTACTACGCTGCCTGTCGCGGCGTCAGACGCTAGGGCAGCAACGGTGGGAGCGCGCGTTGTCGGATCCGGGAAGCAAGCGGTTCGCAGTATTGCAAGGCTCGGTATCAGATTGGTCCCTGGTCGGGCGAGGGACGACATCAGATTGAGCTTGATCCACGCTTATCAGGCCCTTCGCAAGGTAATCTTCGGAGTACCTGATGCTCCTTTGGCTCCGCCACCTGCTTCGGTCGCGCCACCTTCTTTGGCTCCGCCACCTTCTTTGCCTTTTCAAATAGAGTTCCATTTTGTAGTCCATCCTGGCCCTAACGACATTTTATTTCTCGGTGGCCTGGGTTGGGATGTACTCGACTGCCGGCGCATTGGTATTTTGCGGGCCCAGTCTAGGATGAAGATTGTATCGATAATTTATGATCTGATCCCGACGAAGATGCCGCAATTCCTGGCCGGACAACCGAAGGATTATTTCAAGAACTATTTTCTCCACATGGTCGATCTTTGCGATCACATGTTTTGCATCTCAAAAACAACGCAAAACGATCTGAAAGAATTCTGCGCCCAAGAGCAGCGCAAATGTCCGAGCACATCTGTGATCTGCCTTGGCGCTAACCTACCTGCTGCGCCGAGCGATGATGAATTCCGCGACCCCGAACTCAAATCGCGATTGAAGCGTAGACGTTTCGCCCTCTCTATCGGGACGTTCGAGATTCGAAAAAACTACGGGTTCTTACTGGACCTGTGGGAGAAGCTCGCTACCGATGAGAGTTTCGACCTTGACCTTGTAATAGGAGGTATGCCCGGGTGGGGAACCGAAGACTTGATGAAGCGCTTCGAGGGATCACCTCTATTCGGGAAGCGCATCTTCTGGTTCAAGGAGCTATCCGATGAGGGTATTTCTTGGCTTTACGAAAACTGCCACGTTTTCGTTTTTCCAAGTCTTTATGAGGGTTGGGGACTTCCCGTTATCGAAGCGCTTCAACACCGAAAACCGGTCATAACGTCAAATCGGGGGGCAGTTCCCGAGGCTGGGCTTGGAGCGGCCAAGATTATTGATCCCGATAAGCCTGAGGAATGGATGGCTGAAATCAAGCGGCACTCAAAACGACCACATCCTGAGGAAATTCCGGCTGTCGTAATACCAACTTGGGACGACACTTCTTCGTCGGTGAAGAGCACGCTGTTGGCGATCTCATGATCTACACTATTTTGCACCTTATCCCGTATCCAATAGGGAATGCGCGACAGGGTGGGCAGATCAGAGCCCGTGAGACGAATAAGGCACTACAAGATTTTGGGTTCGACGTGACCACGATCGAGGTCTTCGCCGGGCCTGATGCTCTTGAGCGTCCAAGCATCGATGTTTCTGAAGCCTTGGCGACGGGCCCGTGGCCTCACGCATGGCAGCTTCGAGATTATTCAATTGGAGCCGCCTTGGCAGAAGGGGACCGCGAATTCGCGAAACTTAAGGCGCTGCTTCCGCAAAGGGTCGATCTGGTTGTCATCGAGGAGCCCTGGTTGGGACAAGCCGCTATTCGACTAAAAAGGGAAGGCCTTGTGAAGGCTCCTATCCTCTTCAATTCGTACAATGTCGAACACGTTATGAAGTGCTCGATCTTGAAAGAAGCAAAGATAGAGGGAACTTCCGAATATATCGAGCGAATCACAACAATTGAAGAAGCGATTGTCAAGGAAGCCGACTGCTGCAGCACGGTGACAGCAGAGGACGCCGCAACCTATGGTAGGTGGGCGGCTTCGCAAATTGTAGTGGCCGGGAATGGGGCGTCGAACCGGAAGCGGAGTCATTTGCGGAATGTCATTCATCACGACGTCGAGCCTGAGGCCAAATACGCGCTGTTTGTAGGTAGCGCCCATCCGCCGAACCTTCTCGGCTTTCGTGATCTCGTAATTGAGTCCATCGCGACGGTTAGATCGAATGAGCGCGTCGTTGTTGCGGGTAGTGTGTGCGATTATCTTCATCCTCACGTCGCGGAATCAGACTTCCCGCATATGCTTCGAGATAGGCTGTGCCTCGTAGGCCGCGTTTCGGATTTTGGCCTGGATTGCCTTATTGCTAATGCGTCGATCATGTTGTTACCGATCACTATTGGCGGAGGATCGAACTTAAAGACGGCAGAGGCCCTGATGTCCGGAAAGCCAATTGTCGCAACGGAAAGGGCGTTCCGTGGATACGAGGAATTTCTAAGCGCGCCCGGGATTCGCGTTGGCAACAGCCGGCGTGAATTTGCCGCTGCGATGAGAGCCTCGTTCGATTTCGACCATGGGAACGAATTTGTCCGGTTTGAAACAGAAAAGCTGCTTTGGAGGAATACGTTGAGCCCAATCGTCAATGCGGCTGCCAAACTGGTGGGAGCGCAGACAAAGCCAGTCGTGATTCAAGATGTTCCCGGACAAGTACTTAGGAGCTAGACTTAAAGTCACGTGCTGGGCGTAATCCACCCACCAAACAAGACCCATCTTTTGGACATGTATTCCCAAAATGCGGCTTACGCGTTCTGTCGCGGTCCCGGCGTATTGCTGGCGCAGTGAGTTGGCTCATATTTTTTCCAAAGAATTAAACCGCCCCAAAGCGGCTGTGTTGCGGCAGCTTACCTTGTCACAACCGTGCCAGATTCGAAGGCTTGCCGCGCTAATCCGGGGGCACGATCGAATGCGGTGGAATACCTGGAAACAAAACCGACTAAAAGATTAGCAATCAGGAGTGTGGATGATGAAAGACATTGAATATCCAAAACGGCTCAATCTTGGCTGTGGCCATGATCTAAGGGCCGGGTACCTGAACGTTGACCTGCACGAGAAACATTCTCCCGATCTTGTTGCTGACGTTACTGACCTGTCGATGTTGCCGAATGGATATTTCCATGAGATCGTGGCCCAAGACGTGCTGGAGCATTTAGAGCGGCACAAAACCTCACTAACATTGCAACGCTGGTCTGATCTTTTGGCGCAGGAGGGTACGATAGAGATTAGAGTTCCAAGCCTTTTGGGCCTATTTGAATTTCTCGCGTCCCCCGACTGGCGATCTATCGAAAAGACAGAAGAAGTCATTCACCTGATGTACGGGACGCAGGCGTACATTGGTGACTATCACCTTGCCGGCTTCACCGCCGAGCTTCTGACGGAATATCTGCGACGTGTTGGTTTGCAGGTTTGTTACTCAGATTTGCTGCACTCATGGTTGTTTGTTGTTCGGGCAAGAAAGACAAAGAGTCTGACTGATGCGGCGGAAATCGTGCATAATGCTTATTTTAGAGTTATGGGTCGGCCTGCCGATGAGGGTGGCCTCGCTCATCTCAAAGCGCAAGTTGAACACGGCGCACGAATAGCAGACGTGGATCGCATTCTTTTGTCCAGTGACGAGTGGAAATTCCGCCAGACGAACTCGACTTACCTCGTTCGGTATATGACGCATTTCCAATCGCATAAGCCACCCAGCATCATAAGGCGCTTGTTCCAGCGACTTAAGATCGATGGCAAAACACGGGCGCGCTGAAAACGTGCAGCGCGATATCCTGCGCCAGCACCGACTTGCCCGAGCCTAGACTCATCTCCGGCTTTGCGGACGGCTGCTTTCAGGGGAAACATATGCTTAAAAGAACAAGAGCGTCTCTCATGCGTTGGATAGGGCTGGCACAAATCCATGAACAGATCGCCGCAATCCGGGCTGACACCAGCTCCATGTGTCCTGCCAGTCAGGTGACTCAGGTTTTGCTTCGTCTGCATTACGAGGATCTCGTCCGCAGGCGCGTGAAGGATCTACCTACATTTCCGGATGTGGAATTTCGTTGCCATTCGCAGAACGGCGAGGACGGCATCTTGCTTTACATATTCTCGCTGCTCGGCACAACGAACCGGAGAGTGGTCGAGATCTGCGCCGGCGCAGGGACGGAATGCAACGCAGCAAACCTGATTATCAACCACGGCTGGCGCGGCCTGCTGTTCGATGGCGATCCGAACTTGATCGCCTATGGCCGCGATTTTTACAGCAAATGCCGCACCACCTGCATTGCACCACCCACGCTGGTCAACGCTTGGATCACCGCCGAGAACATCAACGAACTCGTCGCCAGCTTCGTCGGCTCGGTCGATCTCCTGTCACTCGACCTCGACGGCAATGATTACTGGATTTGGAAAGCACTCGACGTGATCAGTCCGCGTGTGGTAATCGCCGAGGTTAACACTAGTTGGGGGCCGGAAAAGGCGGTGACAATGTCCTACAATCCGGACTACCAGCTCGACTTTTCAAAGCAGCCCTACCGCTGTGGCGCCTCGCTGCCGGCCTTCGTCAAGCTCGGCAAAAAGAAAGGTTATCGCTTGGTCGGTGTGCATTCGCTCAAGTTCAATGCATTCTTTGTCAAGGATGGTATCGGCGAGGATCTGCTCCCAGAAGTAACGCCGCAGGATTGCCTGCCGTTTTGGACGCCCGCAAATCTGGATCTCGTTATTTCAGGCAAGGAACCATGGGAAGAGGTTTAAATCGCCTAGAATGAGCTGGCCTGTGGTATTTTCGCCGCACTCTACTTTCTCTTGTCAGGCTATAAGTCGGCTGGAAAAAACAAAGATGCGGCTGACCGGATGAGATATCTGAATTTTCTTGACGGGTTGCGCGCAATCGCGATCTGCTCTGTATTACTGTATCATCTCAATCAGACGTTCGTGCCAAACGGCTACTTGGGCGTTGATGTATTCTTTGTCATATCAGGTTTCATAGTCAGCTATTCGGTCGCAAATCGACCGACCGGTTCATCTATAAGTTTTTTATTGGATTTCTACGCAAGGCAATTCATTCGGATACTTCCGGCACTTGTTTTATGCCTGCTAACAACTGGCGTTGCTTCGTTTCTTTTCATTCCCGATGCGTGGTTAAGCAAATCTCAAGACGAAACGGCCCGCGCGGCCTTTTGGGGTCTCAGCAATATCGTTCTTGCGAGGGGGACTGATTATTTTTCTCCGGTGAAGGACTACAATCCGTTCGCGCATACTTGGTCGTTGGGGATAGAAGAACAGTTTTATATTCTTTTTCCACTAATGTTCTTTCCGTGGATGATGTCGCAAAAAGGAAGGCTGCATTCGCTCTCTGCTTATGGGATTGCGCTGGCCTGTTCCTTTGTAGTGTGGCTGCATCTTACGAAAGCCGCGCCACTGCAAGCATTCTATCTGATCCATGCGCGATTTTGGCAGCTCTCGGCCGGGGTCGTCTGTTTCCAGGCTTCGACCTTGTGGAGAGACAAGCTGCCGGCTAGCGAAGCTTTGTGGCCAGCCATGACGTCTCTGGTGGTTCTGGGTGCGGCTATGTTTATTAAACTGGCACCGCAGAACGACTGGATGAACAACGTATGGGCTGCGGCTGCGACGACGTTTTTGATAGGGTCGCTGCTCAACAAGGATTTGAAGGGGTCGTTGCTCGCTGTTTTGCAAGCTCCGCCAGTTAAATTCCTTGGAGCAATATCATATTCATTATATCTTTGGCACTGGCCGGTTTTTGTAATAGCGCGCTGGACTTTCGGCCTCTCAAGCGCTCTGCAAAGCGCAACGGCACTCGTCATCTCTCTAATGCTTGCCATCGTTTCGTATTATTATGTCGAGCTGCCGTTTAGGCGATCAGTCATATTGCATAGAGCGCCGCGGTATTCCGTGGTTGTGCTGGGCTTGACTGTAGTGCTTGGAAGCTGGCTTTCATTCGATTACCTTCAGTCCAATAAAGGAGCGATATCGCTTAGTACGGTAATGAAGAACCGGGACGATTGGGCGCCTGAACTTTTTGGGAATGTCTTCGCAGATACGTCAGGTTGCACTGTACGGGAGGCCTTGGTAGGAGTAGGGATCGTTTATCAAAGGGGCGGCTGCAGCAATTCATCAGCGAGCGGCAAGAAGATTTTCTTCATGGGCGACTCGCACGCCGGCGCGTATATCAACCTTGTTAAGAGATTCACGCTCGTAACAGGTATCGAATCGACGTTAATAACGACTGCCGGATGTCCTTTCCTCAGTCTGCAATTGGATCGGGATAATGAACCTTCCTGCGTGTCGGCTGTTGCGCATGGCATGTCGGTTCTGATGGCGGAAGCAAGAGCCGGCGATATCGTCTTTTTGCCATCCTTGCGGCTTCCGCGACTTGGAGAGCAATTTTTTCAGTTCACTGATGAATATGCGCTCGATTCAGTTTTTGGCCCGACGAGAGCAGGAGATCGCGCAATCGCGATCGACAACGCGGTGAGAGTGCTGCGCCCCCTTACGGAAAGAGGGGTGAAGATTCTTTTTGAAGCGCCGAAGCCTATATTTCGCTCGCCAAGTTTTCGGTGTAGCGATTGGTTTAATAAGGGCAATCCAGCCTGCAAGGACGGGCTTACAATCGAGCGAGAGTTTATTCTAAAATTGCGTCAGCCAGTCATCGATGGATATGCAGAGATCGCCGAGAGGCTCCCGAACATATACGTGTGGGATCCTCTTCCGGTGCTGTGTCCCAGCGAACGGTGCGAGGCACTCCAAGGAAGCAAGCCGCTCTTCTTCGATGGCGACCATGTAAGTGGTTATGGGAACGCCGTTTTGGCGCCGTCGTTCATCCAGGCGGCGATCGATTTGTTAAGTGACGCGTCAACCGCGCCCTCGAATCCGCCACCGGTTTTGAAAAGCAGCGCTGCCACAACATCCTACAAATAAACCGCCTTTAGGCGGATTTTTAGACGGTTTTTTCTTTGGAAGAAGTCGTCCGTGATGAAGTTCTCAAGTCGTCGATGTGAATGGTCAGAGCAAGTATTCGTATAACGTAAGAAAACAGTTGAATAAACCAGTTTAGCATAGGAAGTTGTCTCGGTTTTCGTTTCGACCGAAATGCGCGATCGAAATTTATGGAACCTGCTGAGCCAAATATGAGTCCTTTTTTCCATTACAATTCTAATTTCGATGCGCAAGAAGTTATAAAAATGCACGCCGTTCCGGATTTGAAGCCCAACAACCAATATCTGACCAATTTCCTGGGCGTCCTAATTGACACGAAATTCTTTCCCGAAATTCTTCAAGGTAAGGCCGGTCAGGTCGAGCCAATCCCAATTCCGGCAAACTGGCATGCAGATATTGCTGAATGGGCAGCGGCGCTCAGAGCCGTAGATCTCTCCGGTAAGTC
Organism: uncultured Alphaproteobacteria bacterium; assembly: GCA_963801875.1. Taxonomy (GTDB): domain Bacteria; phylum Pseudomonadota; class Alphaproteobacteria; order Rhizobiales; family Xanthobacteraceae; genus Bradyrhizobium. Next base: position 23,451 of record CAWDGT010000005.1, read on the forward strand.
GTTCACGGTGATCGAACTTGGTTGCGGATGGGGATGCTGGCTAAACAATACTGGCATTGCTGCGCGCCGATCGTCCCGCGAGCCACATTTGATTGGCATAGAGGGCGATCAAGGTCACATTCAGTTTGCCCGCGAGGCTTGCGCTACCAATGGGTTTACAGAATCTCAGGTCACGCTCTATCACGGCATTGCGTCCGCCAAGGATGGCAAAGCCTTGTTTCCGGTTCAGGAGGACGCGGGTAAGAATTGGGGACTTGAACCGATCTTCGACGCGTCGATCTTGGACATTGCAAGAGCCAAGTTGACGGGAAAATACAAACAATTGCCCATGATCTCCTTAAAAAACGCGTCGTCGGCATTTTCTCGGATAGATCTACTTCACATTGATATCCAGGGTAGCGAGGCCGATCTAATCGGAGATTGCCTGCCACTGCTGAACGAGAAAGTAGCCTATGTCGTAGTGGGGACGCATGCTCGGGAGATCGAAGGCCGTATTTTTGCAATCCTTCGGGCAGCCGGTTGGATGCTGGAAATCGAGCGGCCGGCAATTTTATCACTCGAAGGCGGAGCTCCTCAGGTAACGGTTGATGGCGTTCAGGGTTGGCGAAACCCGCGTCTTTTGCCGGTACAGATCGAGGCGCTGCCGACATCATAACGAATCTACAATGGCCCTTTATGTTGAGTTCAGTGCGCAAGCCGACGCCGCTTCAGCACGTCTCTAGTTCCAGACGGCTGGTACCACCTAATGGACCGGATCTGACATTTGAATTGTCTTTTCCTCATATTTTAACGTGTTGCCATAAAGTTCAATCAAAATTCACGCGCTCGCGCTCGACCACCATGGGTTTACGCCGCACCTGATTGTATATCGCGATAATGTATTCCCCCAGAACGCCAATGAAAAAAATCTGCACTCCGCCGAAAAAGAACAACGCGGCGATAAGAGTTGGAATTCCTGCTGGCGAATGTATCTTCCCCAACAATGCAAGAACCAGTATCGCTACCGAGTAAAGAATACTGGCTATTGAGATGAGAAAGCCGCCGAACAATGCGGCACGAACCGGTGCCCCGCTGAAGCTAATAATGCCGTTCAGCCCCTGGTCGAACATCTGACTCAGTCGATTTCGCGATTTGCCGTGCTTGCGGGCGCGCCATTTGTATTTTATGCCAATTGATTTGAATCCTGATTCAAATGTCATAAGACGCATGAACGGCTGCGCATCATCGATACGTTTCATCGCTTCGTGAACCTTGCGGTCTACGAGCTGAAAATCCCCCGCATCGGGTGGGTAATCGACATACGTTAATCTACTTAATAGCCGATAATACAGCTTTCGCGCGCTGCGGATCACGAACGGCTCTTCGCGCTCGGCCCGCAGACCGTAGACAATCTCGTATCCGTTCTCCCAGTGACGCACAAACTCCGGGATAAGCTCAGGAGGATCCTGAAGGTCGACCGGAAGAAACAGCAGCACAGCGTCACCGGTTGCGCTGAGAACTCCATTATATGTATTTTTGAGAATGCCGAAGTTTCGCGAGTTAACGATGATCTTCAGCGAAGGATTGTCTTTCGCGCGAGTTTTCAAAATCTCGACCGTTCGATCTGTCGAAGCGTTGTCGCAAAAAATGTGCTCCAGTTCGTAGGTCGGCAGCTCCTTTGCGAAAAGAAGCGATATCGTCTCGGCGCATTCTTCAACGCTAGCCTCTTCGTTGTAGCAAGGCGTAATGATCGAGATTTTCTTCATGACATCCGACGGCTGGCAATTTTGGTTCGGGCATCGGTCGGCCCATCGATATTCAGCCAATTCTTTGCTAGCATAAGCGCTCGGCCATGTCCCACAACCTAACCGATTGCCGATACCAGGTATAGCTTAGAGCTGGGCTGTCGATCAGCTCTCTGCATACCTCGGTCAGAATACCAACGCGACGGTCAAATCCAGAATTATTAGCGCAGGCCCCGAAGGGGTCATCTAGATCCACCAGACGCTCGACTCCGCGATCATCACGGGTCCAGTCAACCGAAAAGTGCGTTCCTGCTGCATTGCTTCGCACCTCAACGCGGCACTCTGGCAGGTTTGGGCCGATGAACACCGCAGACCAGATCTCGCATTCATCAGGCTCGGACGCTGAAGCTCTCGAACTGACGAGGTTGTCAAATCCAAACTCGGCCAAAAGCCCAACCAGGTGAATACCGAAAAAGCGCAATGCCCCTCCGCCGGAGGAAACAAAGCGTTTCCAGTTGCGGAGATCGTATGCGTAGTGATGCGCGCGAAACTGCCAATTGATACTGAGATATCCAGTCGGTACCGCAGATCGAAGGTGCTGCTTCAGGGCCTGCGCCCACGGCGTAAAGCGAAAATTGTAATCGATCCGATATTTTTTCCCCGACATCTCCAGCAGGCCGAGCGCATCAGATGCCGCCTTGGGCGACGGCGCCAAGGGCTTCTCGAGTAGAAGAGCCCGGATATTCGGCTTGCTGGCGCACTCGCGAATCCAGTCGACCTGATCCGCTGGGCGCTTTGAAATGACTACGGCGTCAACCTCCGCCAACGCGGCTTTCTCATCGAGCCTCCACTTCACAGCATCGACAAAGCGCCGAACATCTTCGCGCTTCTCAAGTAGAGCTCGATACCGCTCCGGTAAGTAGACAGTCTGGTTGCAGCCGGTTACCAGGGCCGGAAGATATCCATAGAGACCGAAGCCAGACCCAAAGATCGCAAATTTCACTTTTGCTCCAGGAAATCATCCGGGGAGATAATATCGATGATCGGACCGTTGTATCCGCGCTGCCGCAAGTAGCCTTTTATTTCGTCCCCTATATGCCAGGCCAGATTCAAAACAGGGCCACTGCCGATCGAGGCGGGCGAGAAGTCATTATCCGAGCGGATTGGGATCTGTGTTCCTGGAATGTAGTTTCCGATCTTCGCCGAGGAAGGCTTCTCGTAGGCGGCAGAAACTTGAGTCGTCGACAAATTGAGCATCTTCACCGGAATCGCGGCGCGACCGGGAAACGCTTTGGCGGCGAGCGGACCGTGCCTTGGAGACTTCGGCCGCGATCTGCGCGGATTTATTTTTCTGCCAAACGGTAACTTTCTCGGCAAGTTTCTTTAATCCTTCCCCAAAGCCGCTCTCTACAGCCTCGACCTCCGCGAGCCGTTCGCGCGCGGCGGTACTGCCGTGTTTCGCGCTCAGAAAAACGCGGATATTGCCACCGTAGCGTTTTGGAAACTCAGCTAACACAATTTTCATGCTGAGAGATTTGGCGATGTGAACGAACGAAGTGAGACTATAGGTGCGCGGATGCTCATGGTAAAATGTGTCGAACTGATTTCGCTCGACGATAGCGCCGAGATAGTGATTTTCGATCACGATCAGTGTGTCTTCGTGCGCTGCGATCTTCAGGGCGCGGATCACTCCTTTCAAGTCTTCGATATGCGCGAACACGTTGGTAAAGGTGATAACGTCTGGCCGCCTATGCCTGTGCACAAATTGCTCGGAAACTTCCTCAGAAAAGAATTCGTTGATGACGACATGTCCACGCTCGGCGGCATCGGCTGCGGCACCCGTGGGCTCGATCCCAAAAGTCTTGGCGCCTTTTTCGGCAAAATAAGAAAGTAGGCTTCCGTCGTTGCAGCCAATATCAAGAACCGTTTTCGATGCGAGACTTCCAAGGGTTACTTCGCACGCCGCAACCAGCTCTTGCATTCCATTCAAAACGTCGAGGGTATGGCGGGACCGATAGTGATAGCTCTTTGGAAATAATTCGCGTTTCGGAATCTGAAAACGCTGGTGCGCGGTACGGCAGACGTCGCAATACAAAATATCGATCGGATATTCCTTGCAAATATAGTCATTTCCGATGGGCACCAAGTCGTCGCACATGGGATGAGAACCGAGATCTATTGCAGTACGCAGGTTTGTGTTGCCGCATACCTCGCAGGATTTGATTTCTAGAGTCGAACCCAGCACATCGGTCTCCTTTTAAAAGCTCTAAGAAGCTCGCTGATGTGCAATCAACGGGCCCAGAACTGCGGCAATCTGTTCCAGCGTTACGGTGCGCATATCCGCGCCATCATGAAAGGCGCGATACCACTCCGAGGTCAGCTGCATGGCGCGATCAAAGTTTATCAGGGGACGCCATCCGAGGCGCGTCCTAGCCTTGCCGCAGTCCAATTTCAAATATGCTGCCTCATGCGGATGGTCGGCGTTATCGAGATCCCAGCGGGCGTCCGCGCCCCACCGTTCTGCCAACGTCTGCACCAGAACCGAGACGGGAACTTCGCTGTCTTCATGCGGGCCAAAATTCCAGCCTTCGGCAAATTCGTGTACGTTCTGAACCAGACGCTGAACAAGCGCAAGATAGCCGATCACCGGGTCCAAAACGTGTTGCCACGGGCGCACTGCTTCGGGGTTTCGGATCCGAGCGACCTCTCCGGCCATGAAGGACCGCATCAAATCGGGCACCAGGCGGTCGCGGGACCAGTCGCCCCCGCCAATGACGTTGCCGGCGCGTGCCGTCGCGATTTGCGTCCTGGTATCGGCCGTAAAGAAGCTGCGTCGGTATGCGGCGGTCACAATTTCAGCGCAGGCCTTGCTACTGCTATAGGGATCATAGCCACCCATTGGATCGGTTTCGCGATATCCGCGCAATGAGCCCGTATTCTCATAGCATTTGTCGCTTGTTACGACGACAATCGCTTGGATATTCGGATGCAATCGTGCTGCCTCAAGAAGGTTCACAGTACCCATCACGTTGGTCGCGTAGGTTTCAACCGGTTCGGCATAGGATTGGCGGACCAGCGCCTGAGCTGCCATATGAATGACGACATCCGGGTTGGCGCTTTCGAGCGCGCTTCGCAACGCGTTGATGTCGCGAACATCTGCGATGCGATGGCTTATGTCGTACTGGATGCCGGCCACATTGAACAAACCGTGTTTGCTCTCGGGCTCAAGCGAATATCCATAAACTTCGGCGCCGAACGAACGCAGCAGGAGCGTCATCCATGCGCCCTTGAAGCCAGTGTGCCCAGTCAGAAATACCCGACGGCCGCGCCAAAAGTTTGGATCGATCACCAAACTCTCCACTCGGCTTTCCCACTGGTCCATTGCGACTCTAGAAAGGTTCGGTCTCGGATGGTGTCCATCGGGTGCCAGAATCCGTGATGCACGTAGGCCCGCAGCTGATCAGTCTGGGCGAGTGTTTCCATCGGCTCCGCTTCCCAGACCGTGTTATCACCTGCAATTAGTTTGCCAACCTCTGGCGACAGCAGAAAAAAGCCGCCGTTGATCCAGCCACCGTCGTCCGCCGGTTTTTCCTGAAAACTTTTGACATGATCTCCTTCTATGGAGATCGCGCCAAACCGCTTCGCGGGCCGTACCGCTGTCACCGTTGCCTGCTTGCCATGCGATTTATGAAAGGCCAGCTCGGCTGACAAATTCAGATTTGCGACGCCGTCTCCATAAGTCAGGGCGAAGGTCTCTTCGGAGCCAACGTAGGGCAGCACACGCTTGAGGCGGCCACCAGTCATGGTCTCGTCCCCTGTATCGACCAACGTCACTCGCCAAGGCTCGGCCATTTCTCGATGGATTTCCATCCGGTTTTCGGGCAAGTGGAATGTAACGTCGGTCATGTGCAGGAAGTAATTGGCGAAATATTCCTTAATAACGTAACCCTTATAGCCAAGGCAGATGATAAAATCATTGAAGCCGTAGTGACTATAAATCTTCATGATGTGCCACAGGATTGGTCGGCCGCCGATTTCAACCATAGGTTTAGGGCGGACCGTGGTCTCCTCGCTAAGCCTCGTACCCAATCCACCAGCAAGAATGACTACTTTCATTACGAAATTCCCAGCTACGCCGGACCCCGTCGAATGTTTACGAGCAAAAGCAGCTTTAGTCGGTCTAGCAGCGAAAAACCAGAAGACGAATGACGAAATAATTGCGTTTTCGTCGCTCGGAACACGAAAACCCGGCCATTTTGGCTGCGCGCGCAGCCGAACAATTCGGCGAAGATCGCGGTCTGGGCGGCCGCAACCGATGCTAGGCTGGCTTGCGAGGCGTGCCGGGACGTCCGGCGGTCCATAGCGCACTTGAAGCAGATACGAAACGGGCCCTAAGAATTATTCGGCGGCAAAAAATGATGAATTTAGCCAGGCGGCTTTTGGGTCGGTTAGGTGCGAGGCCCCTTGCTGCCAGGTGGCAAACATATTTGAGCGGGCCGCAGAGTGCGGTAGCGTTGGGTCAACTCGAGAGTCCCGAAAAAGGTTTGAAAATGGCAACCGCAGAAGGGCAACCTTCGCTCCGAGAAGCGCTCGCCGAAATCCGTGCACTACGGAGCGAATTACTCGCCAGTCATGCGGTAACCAGACTTCTTGCTGCAGACATCCTCTTCTCGCAACAAACCCGCGATCACAGGCACGTTGTCCAGGCCACCACGCATGCTTATTCCCAGAATTACGAAGATGCGATTATCGCGGAGATCTATAGCCGTATCGGTGAGCAATCCCGTGTTTTTGTTGAGATAGGGATTGAAACTGGCGTGGAATGCAACACACGCGCCCTTTTGGAGCGCGGATGGACGGGCGTTTGGATTGACGCAAACCCGGCGGCAATTGAGGTCGCCAAATCGAACATGGCCCCGTTCTTAAAAATGGGAACTCTGAAGATCATCGAAGCCATGGTCGCCAGAGACAATGTTCAGGAGATCCTTTCTAGCCAGGCAATACGCCAGTTGATTTCCTCTCCGTCGATGTCGATTACAATACTTCTCACATTTGGAGAGCGATTAGCTCCACAGCGCGGGTTTCCTGCATCGAATACAACGCAGCCTTCCCCCCTAACATCGAGTGGGAAGTACCTTATGACCCTGATTCGATGTGGGATGGCACAAGCCGCTATGGGGCGTGTCTGAAGACGCTAGAGCGGATTGGACTGGACAAAGGTTTGGCACTCGTCGGCTGCGACTTCCACGGCGTGAACGCGTTCTTCGTTAAGGCGAACGAATGCGGGGACAAGTTCTTGACTCCGTATACCGCTGAAAAGCACTTCGAGCCGCCACGCTATGCGTTGGTAGGGCATCGCGGACATCCCGCAAATCCAAAGGCCGTCAGTCCGGTTTAATGGTAGGGGCCGGCACAAATTGAGCGTTCGAAAGCATCGCCGGCCATACCAAATCCCTTTTTGCGAACGGAAGTGCGTTGCCGTCAAAAAATACCCGTCGCAAACCTTTGCAAATCCCCGCTGGGATCCGCAAGGGCTCGAGGGTTCGTGCACAGGAGCGTTCGCATTGAACGATAGCTATTTTTGACTTTCTGCTAGCCGCAGATTTTCAATTGACGCCTGACCAAAATGGTCTGAGCGCAAATTGTGGGTCTGAAGTCTGTCGAGTTTTGACCGGCTATCTGATACGGGGAAACGCCAGCAGGACGGGGGGTACAAATGTCAAAACATATCGACGGGCCGGTCACAGCTGTGAGTGCCGTACTTTTGGCCGCACTGTTCATAACCTTTGGCGAAAGAATCAATCTCAATAGCGGAGATGCAGCGTTGCACTATGCCTTGGTTCACGAAATCAGTCGATTTGGTGGCGTTAGGCCGGGAAATCAAGCTCTGGCTGTCATGCTGCATTACCCACCGGGCGCACACTGGCTTGCCGCAATTGTCGGATGGATTGGGGGTTCGGATCTGGTGGCGATGACGCTCGTCGGGATCACAGCTACCTTCATTTCGTACTTCGTTGCCGCGCGCCCCGTCGAAGATGGCCGAGGTGTCGGTGCGGCTATTATCCTGGCCTTGTTGATCGCCGTCTGCGCGAAGACGAATTCTCTTGTCGGGCGGGAGGTGACGAGCGACTTCTTTTATGCGCAACTCGTCGGCGACATTGCTGTCTTTGGCTTCCTATATTGGCTTGCGTTTAGAGACCATGGGCTGTTGCTTTTTTGACTCCCTTACTCGGAGCGGCGGTGATGTGGGTCCAGCCGATTTCGGCGATACACATTCTCGGTGCAGGCACCGCGTTGCTTGCTCTGTTCTGTGTCGATTCACGGCGGATAAAGCGTTTTCCAGCATTGGTTTTTTCAATGATCTTTATGGTCGGTGCCTCCGGGATGGTCGTTAAATTTCATCCCATGATGGGCTTCATGCGTGCAGTCGCAAGCAATGATGGCGCAATCGGAATCGGCCTATCGGACAGAGCAATAGTGCTCACCGTAATTTTTTGCGCCGTCGTCGGATGCGTCAATCTGTGGCGATACCTACGGAATGGAGGCGCTCATGTCGATGCAGTGGTCGGGTCTGCGATGATTTCAGCCGTCGGAATCATCATCCTTCAATATCTCGCCTTATTGGTTGCGAATGAAGGGTCGATTTACGCCGTGAAGAAGCATCTGTTTCTGATCTTGACGCTCGGCTTGATTAACGTTGCTCGCCTTGTCACGGCAACGTGGCCGCTTCGAGTGCGGATCGATTGGAAATATTCCGCTCCGGTCATAGCGACGGTTGCCACGGTTTTGATCTTCCAGAATAGAGGCGTTGACATGCGTCCTTTGTTGGATGCTCTTTCTTTTGCCAACAACGCAGCTGCGTTCGCTTTTCCCCAACTTCGTCCCGGCAATACAGTTTCGTCGGACCTAGCCTTGAGCCCGGTCGCAAACATCATCGTCTCGGTTTCGGCTTTCGGCTACCCGATGGAGCAGCGGCCGTGGGCCTGGCAGGTTGGCGCCGCACCCGAAAATGACGCGGATTACGTTTTGATCCGTCGGGCTGTCGGTAAGGATTGCCCCGGCCCAAAGACCGAAAGCGCAGAATTTCTTATCCTGGACGCGAGTTGTGTCAGAACGTACTTTCCGGGCGAAATATTGAGCTTCAAGAAAGGCGGCTGGGCACTTCGCTATGCGCGGACAGGATGGAGCGATGCAGAGGGGTGGGGCACCTGGGCAAGCGCGAACGGTGAAGTCTCCCTTCGTTTACCCGCCGGCAGTACTGGGCCATATGAGCTTATCGTCAATGCTCAAGCATTGCTTGCGCCCAACCATCACGACCAAACCATTAAGGTCGTCGTAAACGGTCAACAGGTTGCTGAATGGACCTTTGAAGGTGACATTGTTGTCAGCGAGAAACGCGCGACAATTCCGGCTAGCTTGATTAAGGACGATACGATCAAGATCAATTTTATCGCGCCGGACGGGGTTTCTCCTTCACAACTTGGGATGTCCGCTGACACGCGTGTGATGGGGATCGGGATGAGCACACTGAAAGTTAAGTAGTTGTAGATTGTGCCGCGTTGCTCCAATCAGGAAAGATAATGCGGGTCGAGCACGATTCCGGTGACGAGCGTAGGATCGACGGCGTTGTGATTTTCTACGCTTTCCGAAAAGCCAATCAGTACGTTGCCGCGGCTCAATTGTCCGGTATTCAAGAAATTGAGCCAGCCCGCATAGCCACCCGGATCAGGCGCGCGGTCCAGGATGTTGGAATAAAGCGCTGTAATGAACTGATCGTTGGTCTGGGTTGGACCATACTTGCTTTGAAACTCGGCGCTTGCGGCAAATGCGGCACTCACCTGTTGATCATTTAAGACGGTATCCAACAGATGAACGTTGACGCTCAGGCCGGCGACATCAGGAGTGCGGTCGAACGCGGCCTGATACAGCCGATATGCGAAGCCGGCGGTCCCGTTGACGTCGAATGCAATAACAGCGTCGGAAAAGTGCAATCTTTCTGCAGTTGTGACGCCGTTCATGCCATCCGTGGTGGTAACAAATATGCTCGGCGGAGCAACTGTGATGGTGGCATGTGCGTAAGTATCATCGATGATGGCGGTTTCTACACCGTTTTCAAGAACGACATTTGTAATCCATGTTGGCGGAGCGGCTGCCTGGAACTGGAAATCAGCCGCAGTAAGCTGGGAGACAGAGACGTTTTGAAGCGTCAACGTTTCGCCCGTTCCGAAATTCAGGACCGCATTGGAACCAACTTGTGAAAGGTGGGCGAGAACGTCCGAAAATGACGAGACGCTCGTGATTCCGCTCAGCAGGACTTCGTCACCGCCGACGGATGCCTGGAAATCAGCAATCGTATCCACTCCGTCATGGGAGCCAAAAATGAATGTATCGCTCCCTGATCCGCCTATCAGAGTGTCATGTCCTCCGCCGCCCTCCAGCGTGTCGTTTCCGGGCCCGCCGTTGAGAACGTTGTCTGCAGCGTTGCCAATGATTGTGTCGTTGCCGCTGCCGCCAAGCGCGTTCTCGATATACGAGCGTGGATCATTATTAAAAAGGTAGGCATTAAAGACGTTGCCGTCCGCGAGAATGCCATTAGTGCCACTGCCGAGATGTGCCAGCTGAGCGGTTGAGGTTATCGAATAAGCACCGGGATTGAGGTTGATACTCACAGCCGTCGAATAGTTCGACAGGTCATAAGTGTCGGTTCCTCCGCCATCCCATATGGTCATGAATACGCGATTGGCGCCCGGAAGAGCTTGCGGAATACCATTGATAAATTCCTGTCCTGTGATGGGACTCCAGCTATAAACCGTATTACCGCTGTTTGATGTGTAGTCGGCTCCATATAGCGTTTGCAGCGCAAGTATATCGTCCATCATAAAGGTGGTCGGGAAATCGTATTGTCCGTTGCTTAGAGCCGTCGGGCCGTTGGCAAAGCTGCGATAGCTCATGACGGTATATTCTAAACAGTCATGAGCGGTCGGAACGCTCTCGTTTGCAACTCCGCCGCCCACGAAGCTGTGTTTGAGGCCGAGCGCATGGCCGATTTCATGAATGTGAACGTAGGTGGAATAATCACCGGTTCGTGGCTGTGTGTAGTTGTATGAGGTGCCGAACCAAACGTCTCCGCCCTCACTGGTGCCGTCAGGGTAATAAGCATACGCCGTCGGATTCGCATCGGACGAGTGGGCAAGTTCAATATCCGCGGAGCCCGTCCCAGCATAAGTGATTGTTAGATTTGTGAGTTGAGTGACCTGATTCATAATTGAGCTAACGAGATTTTGCTCAGTCACAGAGAGCTGAGAAAAGCCTGCGGTTGGCTCACCGTCGCCATATCCCGATGGATAGGCACTGGCAGAATTTGGAAAGCTGTAAGTTAAGCTTCCGGTCCACGCAAAGCCGGACAGTAGCCCATCGACGTCAGGATTTCCCGTAGCTGCAACTTGCGATGTGGTGGACGCTGCTAGGCTGGACGACGTTGAAACGCCGGCAGCGCCTGGGGCAGCCGCCGTATGTAAGTTGAAACCTAACGCTTGACAAAGAACGCACATTGACTTCTCCCCTAACGAGCAGCCGCGCTCTGTGTCGCGATGTCTGTCGTTGACTTGAAGTCGTAGAGGCAAAAGTCTGAAATTCGGTGCGAAACGCAACCGGCATTTTATGCGCTGCCGATAGCAGTCGTTAACTAAGAGAAACGCGTTCGCAATCCAGGAAGCCCTTAAAACGCCGAGTTTGCCGAGAAATGGAGATCCCCTCGAGGGGTTTATTTGATTACACAGTGACGATTAACTACTGCATTTTAAGATCATTTAAGCATTCGGATTGATCGCTAAACAACGAATCGATGCGCAGTCAGTCATCTGTCAGCTCGGACAGCCGTCGCGGCTTTCCTTTTGCCGCCTTGTCCTTGGCTTCGAGATGTCCGTGGTGTGGGATGAATTGCAGGAACACTAACCTTGTATTAACCGACCGGATCCGCTGCAGAATCCAACAAGAGAGCTGACTGAGTTGGCGGCGCGAAGTAAGCCCGATAGCGCGGTAGCCCGGCATCGGGATTGTGGGCGCGGATTGAAGCAAATCACTTGTCGGTTTGAAAGATTTGCCGAAAACCTAACGGCTAAAGCATCTACATCAGTCCAATAGGTCTTTCAGTGGCAGGCAGCCCCGCACTTGGCTGGCCTCAGGCGTTAGTCGCCACGCCGCTCCAGTGCTGAGTTTGGGAGGTGGTTACCTTGGTCTCTCCCATGGCTTGCGCTGGTTGAGATACCGCAACGTGAACAGGATCTGACAAGCCTGGCGCCACAACGTGGCCTCATAGCGACTCAGCCGGTCGAGGGGATAGGTCGGCAAGTTGGCAAGTCGGATAAAGGAGCGCGTGAGGTCGTCCGATCGATCAGCTAACTCTGAGTTCGATTGTGAGCCAGTATCTCTAAAGCTCGCGGGCTCGTCCTCGTTCTCCGGCATGGTTTCTTCGGTCGCGACGGCGTCTCGGTACAGGCTGTCGATGACCTTCTGGCGCGCTTGATGATCCTGGCGTCGTTGCCGGAATTGCAGCAGGTGCCGAGCCTAAATCTTGAACAGGCCGCTTTCGATCGCGGTGGCGCGACGCAGCCGCCATAGCAGACTAGCCAGTCTCAGAACCAGTTCTCTCTCGACGGCCGACTGCGCATCGTAATCGGCAATGACAGCCATCTCGAAAGCCGCGTAATCCGTGGCATCTTCCAGGGCGTCGATTACGGTTTCCGCGGTGAGCCCATGACGAACGGCATTTTGCCGCGACCTCCTCTTGCCCTCTTCGGTCACCGGTCCTGTGCTGAGCTTCGCATTGCGGCGGTTGGCCTCGATTTGCCGGAAAGACGTCATTCTGCCTCCGGGTGAAGAATTGGCTTCGTTTCGCCATATTGGTTGCGGCCCGCAGCGCCGGCTCTGTTACCAAAATGGCGTTCTTTGAGTTTTCCGTTGATCGCCGAAGGCCCATTGCCTGCGATGTTTGCAGCACCTGGCACGACCACATGCGTCTTGTCCCAAAGCGTTGCGGCGATGCTCAGAGGCTCGATCGCCTGGCTCTCCCACCAGGCGGGCTCGTTACCACGCCGGTGGAGTTCACGATGGTGCAGCCTACAGACTGGAACGGTGAACCTGTCGCTGACCTTCCGCCCCATCGCCCGCTGCTCCGCAAACTTGAGGTGATGGGCATCCGACGGTGTTCGGCCGCAGAGGACACAGGGCTGAGACGCCACAAACTTCAGGTGTTCGCGGTCGCGCTCACGCACTGGTTTGCTGATGACTGTGACCGTTTGCTCGCCGCAGTCGATCTCTATTGACCGGTCTCCAAGACTACTCGCCTCCTGACCTTTCTGTGCGGCCGACCCAAATTCCCCCAGCTGGCTAAGCCTTGCAGCGAAGGCGTCCTCGATCGCCTGGGCATCCGCCGGTGAGAGCCGGTTTTTGAGGGGGAGAGCCAGGTGCGCCCAGTCAGCGAGAGCCTCGGAGTTTTTGAGCTGTTCGAGCTCAGTGACCAGTTGCTCGCCGAAGATTATCTGAGGCTTCAGGCGACAATGCTGGTGGCCCGGGCCTCTCCGAGCGGACTCGCCTTTCCGAGGCCAGCAAAGGCGGGGCAGCCGCTTGCGAAAACGCGAGCTGTTGCGATCCGGCAGCGCCCTCCCTCAAGGGACCATTTTGTGAGACGGAAGGGCCATCGGCTGACGAGAGGTCGGGCGCATCAAGATCGTCCTCACCGGCAATCCCAACCAGAGTGAACAGAGCATAACGGCGGGCATAGGTGAGGGCGGCGCCTAGCCGATGGGGTGCGGCCGTTTCGCTGACCGGGCAGACCGGCCAATCTGACGAAACCCATTCGCCGGAGGCGTGCACGAGCGTTGTGGTCAACTTGATCAAACCGCTTTCGCGGTCGATTGCGGTGGCCTGAACGGTTGCGATCTCGTGCTGGCCCAGGCACTTGCGAACAAGATCAAGGCCGGAAGACAGCGGCGCATAGCGAAATGTTCGGCTTCCTTCGCGAGGGAAGGGCGAGACGATCGTCGCTGTCAGGGATTTTTCGGGGTTGGCGATTGCGGCCTGTGCCTTGGCGAGGGCTGCCGCCAATGCTCCGACACTAGTACTGCAGTGCTGCATGGTTAGTCTCCTCGGTCAGCACCTCAAAGCTGATTGCTCCGGATTTCGATCGTTTTGCCCGCAGGCCGTGTCCTGAGGCTTCCTTGGCGTCACCTGGCACCAATGCCCTCAGCTCGGTCTTTGCGCGATCATGGTCGAGTGCTGCAGGCCGGGTCAGCCGATAGAGGTTGGCAAACTCAGCCCAGGCGTTCGAGCCGCTCATGTCGACGGTTCTAATCGCTTCAACCCTTAACCGGGGCGGTTCGATGCCGAAGAGGTGAGGGGCCTCGCCAGTCTCCACGCAGCGCCAGAATTTTCGTTCCGCAGTCAGGAGAAGATGTTGATAGAGCGGATCGGCCGAAATCGTCATTTCCACCCATTTGCCGCCACCGGTGATGATGGAAAGCACGGCGCGTCCGGGACGCGGTGACCCACATATTGTGCTGCAGCTGCGCCATATGCTTCTCGGCGGCGGCTTCCTCCGAGAAATTCCAGGGCAGCATAAACTTGGCCTCAAACACCGCACCGCCGGGATCCACCAGGCCGTCGAGGGTTGCGGCCATCCACTTGTGGACCGGATGCTGCATCCTGCGCTGCACGTCCTTGATGGTTTGGCCGGTGTTGCGTTCATACCAACGCCGATTGAGGTCCTCGGTCACGGTCCCGAGCTGAACTATTAGGTTATCGGAAAGATCCTCAGGCTCGACTTCACCACGCTTCTCCCGGCACAGCCGGAGCAGCGCAGCCTCGTCATCCCCCATAATGATCCGAGCATCTGACCCGCCGACGAAGGAACGACGGTGTATGCTTTGGACTGATTCGCGAAGCGACTTAGGCATTGCTATTCTCCTCAAACGAAACACGTGAACTGCAGTTCGATACTAAAAGTATCTATTATAATGGCAAATCCGTCAATACTAAAAGTATCAATACGTCAAATAAAAGCAGCGCGCGCGCTTTTAGCGTGGTCGCAAGAGGAGCTAGCGGCAGCGGCGCAGGTTTCAGTTCCAACAATAAAGCGGCTGGAAGCGGGTGATGGTCCCCTCGGCGGACGAAGTGAAACAAACGAAAAGATACGGGGGGCTTTGCAAGTGGCGGGTGTCGATTTCATCGACGAGAACGGCGGCGGACCTGGCGTTCGCCTTCGGAAGCCTACTAGACAAAAATTCGGTGCATCCGAGACCGCCGACGAAACAGCGGCGGTCGAGGGCAATCGGTTATCCTGTAATTTGCTTTAACCATTGTTCGGCCCCAAGAGGCAGGCGGGGCATCACTATCAACAATAATTATTGATAGACGAGCGCCGTTTTCCTGTCAACAATAATTGTTGATCTTATGACCCCTGCCCGTCTCGAGCTGCACGAGCCCTATTGGAGATAAATCAGTCGACCCTCGCCCGACATGCAGGATTAGGACTTTCCACAATTGTCGAGTTTGACAGAGGGCGACGGCAGGTTTCCGAGGACGCCATGCTCGCTATGGAGGCTGCGCTTGAGCAAGCAGGAATTAAATTTATCCAAGAAAACGGGGGTGGTCTCGGCGTTCGATTTCGAAAGCCGAGCAGGCAGAAATAGCTTGGCGAAGCGCGCTGGTCGGCTTTGGGCCAACAGACTATGGGGACCGGGTGCCTCCGCGGCCCAAAATAACTATCATGACAAATTTTGCGGTCTTGTTGCTCCTGATGTGTAGTAAGATCGGCACAGGCTAACAAATTCGTGCGCCTATCATTTCTGTTCGTTGCCCGGGTCGACGATATCGAATACCTTCACTGCGGGCTAAGATGTAGGAGATACCCGTGCAAATCGCGCGCCTTTGGTTCATTTGTTCAAGTTTGTTGCTGCTTGCCAATTGCGCAGTCCAGCCCGATCTGTCGCAATATGCACTGGCAGAGGGAAGTGTTGCGCAAGGCGACTTCATCCCGCCCCAGCGTGTTGCGAAAACGCAGGCTGCTTTGTCGCAGGATCCACACTTCGCAAGAAGACAAACTCCAAAACCCATCGCCCCGGTTCAATCTGCTGACCTAACGTCAACAGTTGGCGTGGCACGGTCGTCTTTGGCGCAGACGCCACGGCCATCAGTTGAACCGGTGCGGTCGTCGATCGCTCCGTCACCTGTTTCAATGGCTCCGCTGTCCTACGTAGAGCAATTAGCGAAGGATGATAAGGAAGATCAGTACCTTGCGCAGAAAACCAAGATCTGTCGAGGTTGCTAAAAACGCGCCGGCAGTTGATTCGCCCCTAAGGCTGTTACCTTACTCACCGACCGAACGGAAATGCTCGAGTTTCGCCACGTGCGGGATTCAGGAATGCCTGTCGGTATTTCTGGCGGTGATCGATAAACCGAATGGCCAGGGGGGTTCCGGCTATCGCTCCGCCTAACGCGGCGCTCAATGGAAGCGGCAAACAATGATTAAGCGAAGTCACGACGGAATCGCGATACGCATTCGCGGTGGCTTGTGGCACGCCCGGGGTGACAAAGGTGATACGCGGCTCGCCCAAAAGTTCACCCGTCGATTTGAGGGAAAATCGCACGGTAACTTCCATTTCCGCGAACTGATGATCCGCGGAAGGCGGGGTCCAGCAGCGATGGATGGCCGTAAAAAGCTCTCGAATCGTGTTAATCTGGTTGCGACCTTGGGCCAAGTCTGGGGCTGCACCGCCAAATAAGATCGTAACCAGCAGGGTTATGGATCGGAACCGCATCAAAAATCTCGCATGCCAAGGGAATTACTTTTGATCGACGCACCGGTTCCTGCGAGTAACCGTAGCCCTAACCAATGCGGGTTCTTACGGTAATCATTGAGATCTATCACTCAACACCTCGTAGTGACAAGCGACACCCCCCCGTTCGCCTTGACCCAGCGCTCCGCAGCCTCGGGATCGTAGGAATGCCTTGTGTGATCGCGATTGGCCTGCGGTGACTTGTATCGACGTAAATCCAAAAGCTCTTCAGTCTGTGGCGTCCCCAATGATCATCCTGCGGCGGAGCATCGTGAGTCCCTCATGCACGCTCGCATTGGCGTCGTCCGGGCCTCGCGCGGGCTTGCGAGTTCCACCTTTCACGCAAGGAACCCTATGGAACAGTGAAATCTGTGGAACATCCCGGTTTTCTGGGAACTCCACAATCGAGCCATGGTTGCCGTTACGTGGAAGAAAGCCATACACAGCTTCGGGAACGTGCGGCAAAGGCTCGCCTGATTGCAAGAGAGACCCGTGACCGCAATTCACGCAAGATGCTGATAATTCTTGCCGAATGCTACGAGGAACAAGCCGCCGACGTCGAACGGCGTTCGCGAGAAGCAAATCAACAGCGCGGCTCGAAATGAAACCCACACGACCACCGCAGCTAGCCGATCCTCAGATTCCCGGCCGATCGTGAGAATGTGTATTCATAGATCTCAACCTCTTGGACGCGCTTCGGAGAAGCCTGTCCAGCGCAGGCCCGCTGGTATGTAGAATATAGCCTAACGAAAGTGGCGGGTCCTAGCATCCGCGACAGATACCCTTTAGCTTTGCGTTGACCTGGTCGTTTTCGCGCGTCAGCGCGTCCACAGGATCCGGTTCCGTAGACCTCGCGCGGTTAGTCACCGCGCCGGATTCTTGTTTTGTCGGTAACTCCGACTGCGCCCTCCTTACATAGCAATCCTGTCGCTCTTGAACAGAAGGAAACGATCGACATTTCGCCAAGGTGATTGCGTAACTTGGGGAGGAAGCCAGCGCGCCGATAAGCACAGCTGATGACAAGGTAAGCTTGACCATTGACGTTCGCCCTTCGAGGCTTGGGCCGGTGATTATAGACGGTTTATACAAGACGATAGTACTCCCATGGGTTCCAACGACTTGACCGGTGTGGTTGATGGAGTCTCCACGGGATATTCTACCGGCGAAAATCCCCGATTACGCTATAGGAACCTTCCCCGGAGGATTCAAGCTATGTACGAGGCACCAGTGATACCATGTGGGCCGTCTGAAGAATGACCAAGGTCAACTGTTCTACGAGTTTTGTGTTGGCGACGCGGTTCCCGAAGATCACTTGGTGCGGAATCGACACTACTCTTGATCTGTCCGGGCTTCACCGCGAACTTACACCAAAGGCGGAGATGGCCGACGAGCTTGCCCAAGCTTACGCTAACGATGGCCGGGACATTCCGGCTGGACTTGACGAATTCATCGTCGACACCGCACGCGTCAGAGCAATTGCCCTTGCCCCTGCGCGGCTTAGCTTTAGTAAGCTGAGGATCATTTGAATCGCAGGTTTCGGCGTACGCTCACTAAAGGGTCGGAAGAATTTGGAGAACTACGAATCGACCGGCCCGAAGGAGAAGGGAAATGACCATGCGAGCGTTGCTGATCCTTGCCTCGATTATCTGCTTTTCGGCGTTTGCCTTAGCTCAAACCGAGACACCCAAGGCTGGCAAGCCGGCGCGGCAAGTGAAGCCGCCGGCGCCGATGGGCTGTAAGTTCGTAGGGACAGTCAGAGGGACCAAGCTTTGGGCTGGCGACTGCGCGGCCGCGTCAGAACTTCGAGGCGCAACGCCGGCGGAAGAACCTGAAGCGAATCCCCCCGCCGCCGCGAAGCAATAGGTCAGGCGAAGTCCAAGCCTGATTTACTAAGAAACCGATTGATCCCCGCCTAGCCGAGCTCGGGCTTAAAGATAAAGAAGTGAAGCACTGGAACGTGGCTATTTCGCTCCCCATTGCAGCTACCCTGGTCGTCAGTTTCGCATTTCGAGGGCTCTCTGCCTTGAAGAACTTTAGATACCGGACGAAAGACCGACGCTCACCCCTCTCTTCAACGTAGCGGTGGCTCTTATCTCGCTGTGGGGGGTAAGTTTCAGCAGCCCCGACAGATGTTAGTCTTCACCTTGAGAAGCTGATTTTCTTTATCGTCCTTTACCCCTTCTAAGAACGAACTATCCTTGGGGGCTGGGTACGAAAATCGACCGATCGTCATCGATGCTGCGACCGTCTGACTGCCGAACCCTTTGCCATCTTTCTCAGCGTCACGGATGATGCGTTCTTCGGCAGTATTCTTACGCGAGAGCCCGATATCGGCGGTCGGTGTCCCGACGTCCACCTTTGGAACGTACCGCATGGCATTACTAGTTAATCGGTCGTAATCACCATCCATTTTTCCAAGTTGACGGTTGTTGGATATGGGCTGCGCGGAAATGTCACGCTCTACCAAGGCGTATTGGGCCGGGTCGATTTGGCGAGCGCAATTGGCGAGCGCCAATAAACTTAAAGACACAAACATAATACGTCCGAAGAGCACGGGAATTCTCCAACGCAACATACTCGAAGAAGTTCTAAGCGCTATCGATCAAAGAGACAACGACAAGGACAAGAGCATTTCCAATTCGTTAAAGCTGTGCCGATCCTGCCACACTTCAGGAAATTGTCACTTTTCGCTACCGTTACACCGGTCCCAACGCCCCTTTGGCGCCCTGATTTGGCTCTCCCGGGCCTTTCGCGTGCTCGATGGTACCCGAACGCGAGCTATTCATGTTAAGGGCGTTTTCCGACTGGAACTCAGTGGCATCGAATGTCAAAACACTGAAAGCTGGCGCCAGGCGGACGCCGGAAAGTGAAGTGTCGGCCACCAGCGCCAGGCTTTCTCGGGTGCAGCTATCGACGATGGTCAGGATGCGGAAGCGGCGGCAGTCAATGAGCTGATCCGACACGAAGTCGAGCGACCAGCGGTCGTTGGGCACCGTCGGAATCAGCATCAGCGCCCTACGGCAATTGTCTGGATTCGGCGGTTGCGTGAGACTGGCAGCATTGCTCCGGGGCAGATGAGCGGGCACAAGAGGCAATTTCGGGCGAGTACCGTGCCTGGTTGCTGGAGCGCACCAAAGCAAGGGACTTCACCTTGCGCGGGCTTGTCGCCGAACTCGCCGAGCGCGGTCTCAAGGCCGATTATTGGGCGGTCTGGAACTTATGCCATGTAACAAACAGTAAGCCCGCCAATTGATGGCTGGGGACACGTCGTTCTCAAGCAATTGCAACTGGCGACGACTTTATTTTGGCGGGCGGGTTAATCCCGCGGTGACGGGCCGCACGGACGACGAAGCAACTCCGGGCGGTCGCTGAGCGATTACCCCTTTCATTTCAGCGTAGCAGTGGCTCTTATCTCGCTTTAGGGGGTGTAAGTCTCAGCAGCCGCGGCAGATGTTAGTCTTCAGCTTGAGGAGCTGATTTTCTTTGTCGTTCTTGACCCCTTCTAAGAATGATCCATCCCTGGGAGCTGGGTACGAATATGTAGATCGATCGACCGTCATCGATGCTGGGACCATCTGACTGCCGAACCCTTTGCCATCTTTCTCGGCGTCGCGGGTTTCACGATTTTCGTCAGTATGCACCCTCGAGGGAGACGGGGCGTCGCGCCCCGATTTCCCGATGTCTATTTTAGGACCGTCTGAGCTAGCTCTAAAAATCCCACCATCGCGTTTCGCCACATGGCGCTTGTCAAAACTCGTCCGTACCGCAGTATCCCGCTTTGCTAAGGCGTATTTGGCCGGATCTTGGCCGGCGCAATTGGCGAGAAGCAATAGATTTAGGAGCACAAACGCAATGCGCACAATGGACAAGAGACCCTCCAACGCAAAACAATGTCCATATTTATTCAAAATGAGCCCAACATACAACGAACGAAGGATTATTGCGTTTCTAATCTATTAATTCGCTGTTCACCTATCCGGCTCGCGGCACCAACGACGCCAACCTCGCCGCATTGCGGGGAGGAACTATGAGCATGGCCATTGACATTCGCCCCTACGATTTGGTGTTGCCGCCGACGTTCCTTCCAGGGGACTTACCCTGACCGTCATCAACACCTTTCAGCCGTGCTTCCACCTTGCATTAAACAGATCTGCATAGTAACGCCAGCTGTAAATCGTTAATTTATGAGACACCGGTGAAACGCAGCCCCTCTCGGTATAATTCTGATCTTGATAGCAGTGACGACGTATCATCCGGGGATCGCCAAACAAAGATCGGCGCACGCTTCAGGATGAGCGAACGTGGTATCGCACGGAACCCCAATTTAGTTGGCAAAGAGGGAATAATCATAGGCGTTGGCCGCTATCAGAACGCAGTTCGGGTCAAATTCGACAGCTACAAATCGCCAACAACGTTGCACCGGAATTATATCGAGTTGATCCCGAGCGAGAACGAAACCTCAGAGGCCGCGATGATCATTTGACGACAAGCGCCGCGCTGAGAACACGGCTGGGCCAACGACATCGCGGCGGATCAGACATCGCGCCCCGCCGCGGGAGCAATTAGCTACTGTGTGTGCGTTCGACGGCAATTTGGCGACCGCCGCCTTGAAGAAAGTCCTGGTAAGTATCTGCGAGCCCGACTTCGAATGAGGCGGCCGGGCTCCATCCCATTGAAAGAATGCGCGAACTATCGAGTAGCTTGCGTGGGGTTCCATCGGGTTTGCTGGTATCGAAAACTAGCTTGCCTTTATATCCAACAGTCTCTGCAATAACTGCAGCAAAATCCGCTATTGAAATTTCCACGCCAGCGCCAATGTTGATTGGCCGATCGTCGGAATATTTCTTCAAGAGAAATACGCAGGCGTCCGCCAGATCGTTGACATTGAGAAATTCGCGCAAGGGCGTTCCTGTGCCCCAAACGGTGACAAACGGCGCGTTGGCCATCTTAGCTTCATGGAAGCGACGCAACAGGGCTGCAGGAACATGACTGTGTTCAGGATGATAGTTGTCGCCGGGCCCATATAGGTTGGTCGGCATCGCTGAAATATAATCATCGCCGTATTGGCGCCGAAAGGCCTGGCACATCTTGATGCCGGCGATTTTTGCTACCGCATACCACTCGTTGGTCGGTTCGAGCGGGCCGGTCAGCAGCTCGTCTTCGCCAATCGGCTGGTTAGCTAACTTGGGATAGATACAGGACGACCCGAGAAATAGCAGCCGCTCGACATTGATAGCATGGCATGCTCGGACCACGTTGAGTTCGATCGCAAGGTTGTCACACAAAAACTCAACGGGATAACTGCTGTTTGCAGAAATTCCTCCCACTCGGCCAGCCGCGTTGACAACAACGTCTGGACGGTTGGCCTCGAACCAGCGGAGTGTCGGCTCTTCCTGAGAGAGATCTAGCTCTCTTCGCGCGACCGTCAGTATCGCGCAACCCTCTTGCGCGAGACGCCGAACAATCGCTGATCCGACCATGCCCCGATGGCCGGTGACAAAAACTTTTTTTCCAGAAAGCTCATAGTTGAAATTCTTCACCTAAAAGGCCTCCAATGCCCGTTTCGCACTCTCAGCGCGCCATCCGCGACCGAGAGCCGAGGCGTGTGATCTCTTGCAAGCTGTCAGTATAGCAGTTTAACAGACCCGTTTCCAGATTTAGCACAGTAAGGTTGACGCCGAAGCATTAGGAAATGCGCCCGCTTATGCCACCGGCCCAGTCATCTATCCCTTAACTGAAATGTCTGATTATTGTTGGGTAAGAATTCATTGTACTCTTGCCCGCCGCGTAAAGTAGTGGACATGAAAATGTCACGGGTGGATGTCGGTACCTCAACGCAGCCGCGCGCGCTATCCAAGACCGTAAGACGGGTTACTCGCAAAAGTATCGGGTCGAATATTGTGGAGCGGTATGCCCCGTTGGTTTGGTTTTTGGGCTTCTGAAGCGCGCCGCGACACTCGCGCGCGTGGAAGCGGTCGGCCGTCTATTTGCGGTCCATCAACTCCGCGTAAGCTTGCCGGACCAACGCCGCGCTGCGGCTCCAATCAAAGGTGGCCGCTTGGGCCATCAGCGTGGGACGGATGACATCGCGGTCAGCGTCGCGCCGAGCGATCAGACTATTGATGGCTTGCGACCATGCATCCACATCGGTGGCCGCCACCCGGATAGCCAGGCCGTTGCTGATTTCGTCCATTGATGTGTCCGTACTGTGTACGACGTTTGTGCCGCACGCCATGGCTTCGACCACTGGCATCCCAAATCCTTCGTAAATCGATGGGAAGAGCAACGCCATCGCACCTTCGTACAAGCTTCTGAGCTCACGATTGGTAACTGAACCGAGAAATCGGAGATTGCCCTCGCTAACGAGCGCGGTGGTTTGGGAAGGTAGCTTCAGTTCCCCCCAGCCTGCGCCGCCGACAATGACCAGAGGCGCTCGATTGCGGGAAGCCCTCGGAATGCGAGCATAGGCGGTCACCAACGTCTGCAAATTTTTCCGCGGTTCGAGCGTCCCGACAGCGAGTAGATACTTGCCCGGCAAAACGTCAAAGCGGACAAGATCGCGTCGTGTAATCTCCAAGCCCAGAGGCCGAAAAATGCCAGCTGCGGCTGGGGGCGCTACGAAGATCCGCTGCGGGTCATAGCCGTAAAAACTGGCGATTTCGTTTCGGCTAAATTGGGAAATCGTTTGAACCCGAGGTGAGCGCTTCAATAGCGAAGGCAACCGTTCCAGGCGGCGGAGGCGTGCCTTCGGGTGAAATTCCGGAAAACGTACAAACGACAGGTCATATACGACGGGCAAGGTCGCGACGCCCGGATCGGCCATCGGCACATAATTGAATGCGTGAAATAAATCGAGCGATTGATCTTTGACCGTTCGTAAGAATTGTGCGCGGTAGACCGCCTCAGCGAGGCCCAACCCCGAAATTTGGGACAAATAGCGGATGGCTCGCTTCGTTCGGCCACCGCTTGACCGTGTGACAGTCGCGTGTTTTTCGTGCTGGCCTTCTATCGTCCGGAGTGCGTCGTCGTCCAAAATGCTCCAAGATCCCAAGCCAAAGCCGATATACGTCAGATCCGGGTGATTTCTGATCAGTGCTTGAAGCAGGTGGAAAGAATAATTTCCAATACCGGTCATCGCTCCACTGAAGAGGCGCGTCTCCAATCCGATCCTGAGTTTTCCCAACTTCATCGTCTATTCCTGGTTGCCGACAACCGGTTGGAAAAACTCGTCTCGGCGCCGCGGGTGCTTAGCACTGGCGCTCTCTTTCCTCAATCCAAAGGACAGCTCTTCTTGGGCAAATGTCCGTGGGGGTCGTCTACCCTCCATCGCCCGCTCGCTCACGCATGATGGTTTGAACCTTATCGGCGGGGAAGGTAACCCGATCGCGCGGCAATCCCCGCTTCGGGATTGTGGCCGCGGATTGAAGCAAATCACTTGTCGGCTTGAAAGATTTTTCCAAAACATGGCGGCTAAAGCATCTACACCAGTCCAATAGGTCTTTCAGTGGCAACGCGTCGCGTCGTGAACGCAGTCGGGCAGGCAGCCCCCGTGCTCGGTTGCCTGACGGGCGTAAGTTGCCGCGCCGCTCCAGACCGGGGTTTGGGAGGTGTCAACATAACCTTGGTCTCTTCCATGGCTTGCGCTGATTGAGACACCGCAGCGTGAACAGGATCTGACAAGCCTGGCGCCACAGCGGGGCCTCATAACGACTCAGCCGGTCGAGGGGATAGGTCGGCAAGTTGGAAAGTCGGATAAAGGAGCGTGTGAGGTCATCCGATTGATCAGCGAACCCTAAGTTCGATCGTGAGCTAGCATCTTTGTCTCGACAGCTCGATGGCGCTCACGAATATGTTGGCTGAAGATCGGTTTCCACCAGATGCGCTCTGCGAGGAGAAATTGGTGTCGAGCCGGCTTCTTGGGTGCGAGCTTTGGAATCGCATCAACGCGCAACAGCTCCAGCATTCGCACGGCGACGCGGTGCGTAGTTTAATCGGCCGCGTTGCGATGATTGAAGTGGTTGGACCCGTGCTCGCTCGCGCCCTGCAGCCGTTTCCTGTTCCAATGCGAACATGCTATTCACCTCGCGGCCCTTGAGTTTATCGGCGCACAAAAGCAAAACGTGCAGCGAACTTCTCGGCCCGGCGTTGAGTTCATCGACGCGAATGGTGGTGGACCTGGCGTTCGACTTCGGAAGCCGACCAGACCAAGACGGTGAGAGCCTAACTCCAAGGATCGTTCAGCCCGGATGATATGGCTACCCCATCTTCCATCCCGCCCCGTTCAGCTCACTGATGGCCGTCTAGGCTCAGTGCACCCAGTTCTGCCGATCTTTAGGGGCGCCAAGGGATGCACTTGTTCGCCGCCGCGCGCGAGGACGGTTTGATTGCCATGGACCGTTACCAAAGGCGAGCGTTCTCGCGACACAAATTTGCTGTAAGAGCTTATGAAAAAGTTGTAACGTATTTCATAAGCTACTTAAAGTAGCATGCAATCCATTCTATTGGTCAAAAGTCACGTTT
Source organism: uncultured Alphaproteobacteria bacterium (assembly GCA_963801875.1). Classification (GTDB taxonomy): domain Bacteria; phylum Pseudomonadota; class Alphaproteobacteria; order Rhizobiales; family Xanthobacteraceae; genus Bradyrhizobium. The sequence continues at coordinate 48,529 of CAWDGT010000005.1, forward strand.
TTTCAATGACATATTCAAGTTGGATTTTGAGACGCCTAGCCCCGCTCGTCTGCAATCACCTTGCCGTCATTCGGCAGGCTATGCGGCGCCACTAGTTCGACGCCGCCGCCCAGTTTCGTCACGGTGCGCAGCGTTGCGGCGATGGCGGTTCGGAGCGATTCGCTAGGTGCGCGGCATTCGCATTTCAGCGTCATCACATCTTGCTCGTTGTCGCGCGTGACGACGAGACGCAGCCGTGCAAGCTCAGGGTGACGCTTGCCGATTTCGGCGATTTGCTCGGGCCGCACGAACATGCCCTTCACCTTGGTGGTCTGGTCGGCGCGGCCCATCCAGCCCTTGATGCGCATATTGGTCCGTCCGCAGGGACTCGCTCCGGGCAGGGCGGCCGTGAGGTCGCCCAGCGCCAGCCGGATCCAGGGATGATCGGGGTCAAGCGAGGTGACGACGATCTCGCCGACGTCGCCTGCCGCGACGGGGTCGCCGGTGCCGGGCCGCACGATTTCCAGGATCAGATCCTCGTTGACGATCATGCCCTCGCGGGCAGGGGTCTCAAACGCGATCAGGCCGAGATCGGCGGTGCCGAAGGCCTGGTAGGCATCGACGCCGCGCGATCTCATCTCGTCCTGCAGCGATTTTGGAAAGGCGGCGCCGGACACCAGCGCGCGCCTGATCGAGGAGGCGTCGCGGCCCGCGCTAACAGCCGCGTCCAGCAGGATTTTGAGGAAATCCGGGGTGCCGCTGTAACCGATCGGACGATAGGCCTCGATCAACTCGAACTGCGCGTCGGTATTGCCGGGTCCGGCCGGAATCACCGCGCAGCCGAGGGCCCGCGCTGAGGCATCGAAGATGAAGCCGCCGGGCGTCAAATGATAGCTGAAGGTGTTCAGCACCACATCGCCCGGCCGAAAACCCGCCGCGAACAGGGCCCGCGCGCCGCGCCAGGGATCGGCATGGTCAGGCTCGGGCTCGAAGATCGGACCAGGCGAGGTAAACAGCCGCCCAAACGAGCCAGGAGCGCCTGCGACAAAGCCGCCGAACGGCGGGGCGGCCTTGTGCAGGGCCGGCAGGTCGGCCTTGCGCAGCACCGGCAACCGCGCCAGCGCGGCCCGGCTGGTGATATCGGCGGGATCAATGCCGCTGAGGCGCTCGGCATAGGCCGTCGCCGCCATCGCCTTGCGCAGCACGCCCGGCAGCCGCGAAAACAGTTCCGCCTCGCGTGCGGCGGGGCTGCGGGTTTCGAGGGCGTCGTAGTGGTCGGTCATGCGAAGTCTCGCCTTGTACCGCAGCGATTACCTCTGCCCGCATCCGCAGAGAGGTTGAAAGGGCCCCTCACAGCCACCGCTTCCGCCGCTTGAAGCTTTTCAAATTCTTGAAGCTCTTGCGCTGGTCGCCGGCGCCGCCGAGATAGAATTCTTTGACGTCCTCATTGTCGCGCAGCTCGGAGGCCGAGCCGTCTAGTACCACCTTGCCCTGTTCCATGATGTAGCCATGACTCGCGACCGAGAGCGCTGCGCGAGCGTTCTGCTCCACCAGGAGGATGGTGACGCCGAGATCGCGGTTGATTTCCTTGATGATCCCGAACACTTCCTTGACCAGGAGCGGCGACAGGCCCATCGACGGCTCGTCCATCAGGATCATCTTCGGGCGCGCCATCAGCGCGCGGCCGATCGCGAGCATCTGCTGCTCGCCGCCGGAGAGATAACCGGCAAGTCCGGTGCGCTCCTTCAGGCGCGGAAAATAATTGTAGACCATTTCGATGTCGGCGCCGACCTCGTTGTCGCTGCGGGTGAAGGCGCCGAGCCGCAAATTTTCCAGCGACGTCATGTCGGAAATGATGCGGCGGCCTTCCATCACCTGAACAATGCCGCGGCGGACGATCTTGTCGGGATCGATGCCGTTGATGCGCTCGCCGTTGAAGATGATTTCGCCGCGGGTGACTTCGCCGTCTTCGGTCTTGAGAAGTCCGGAGATCGCTTTCAGCGTCGTCGACTTGCCCGCGCCGTTGGCGCCGAGCAGTGCGACGATCGTGCCCTGTGGTACCTCGAGGCTGAGGCCGCGCAGCACCAGAATGACGTCGTCATAGACCACCTCGATGTTGCGCACGCCGAGCAGCGGCGAGGCGGCGGTGACGGCGCCTGGCGCGGCGCGGATTGTATCGGTGGTTTCGGTCATGCGTGGATGGTCATTATCCGCTAAAACCGTCATGCCGGGCTTGTCCCAGCCATGAGGTCAGAGAGTGAGGTAATCTACCACCCAAGCCATTCCGGCTTGCGCGGCAGCTCGACGGTCTTGACCTTCTCGAGCTTGATGGTGCCCTTGGCCATGAGATCGTTGAGATCGCCGTCGGTCGAGCCGGAGATTTTCGAGCGATAGATGTCGACCTTGAGCGTGCCGCGATGGTCCTTGTCGGTCCAGGTCGAGGGATTGCAGACGCCGTCCATGCCGGTCGGTACCCAATCCTTCTTCTGGTAGAAGCCCTTCGCGACGTTCTCGCCGGTCGCGCCGCCGTTCTTGGCGGCCCAGTCGAGGGCTTCCTTCATGTACAGCGCGCTGCAGACGCCTGCGATGTAATGGACGGGACGGTAGACCTTGCCTGATGGGTCCGACATCTTGGAAATTTCCATCACGGTCTTCATGCCCGGCGCGTTGCCGCCCCAGGCCGCAGCGGTCCGTAGCGGGAAGATCACGCCGTTGGCGGCATCGGCGGCGGTCTTGGCGGCGTTCTCGTCCATGCCCCAGACGTTACCCAGAAACTGCACGTCGACACCGGCAGTCTTGCACGCCTTCAGCACCGAGATGTTGGAGGCCGCGGTATTGCCGAGATAGGCGTAGTTGGCGCCGGAGCTCTTGAGGCTCAGGCACTGGGCGCTGTAATCGCCGGGCGTCAGGGCGAACACCAGCGGCGGCAACACTTCGAAGCCGAGTTCGGTGGCGAGCGCCTCGCCGGCCGCCTTCGGTGCGTTGGGATACGGATGGTTCGCGCCCATATGGACGAATTTCGGTTTGCCGGGCTTGCCCTTGGCCTTCCAGTCGTCGGCCGCCCAGATCAACAGCGCCCGCATGGCGTCGGAATAGCTCGGGCCGTAGAAGAAATTGTAGGGCGCAGGTTTCGCCTTGCCGCTGGTGCCTTCCGGGTCGGTCAGCGCCGCGGCGTAGGAGGCGGAGAAATACGGAATCTTGTCCTGCGCCACGAAACCGGTCAGCGCCTCGGTATCCGCGGTGCCCCAGCCCATGATCGCCGCGACCTTGTCGCCGCCTGACCATTTCTTGTAGAGCGCGATCGCGCGTGGCACCTGGTAGCCGTAATCGTTGGTGTCGACAGCGAGTTGCTTGCCGCCGACGCCGCCGTTCTTGTTGACCCAGGCAAAGGTGTCCGCAACGGCTTGCCCGTAGGGTGTGCCGACGTCCGAGGTGCCGCCGGAATAGTCCGCGAGATGGCCGATGGCGATCTGGGCCTGCGCCGCCGTCGCAGCGCCGCCGAGCAGCAGCGCGAGCGAGACCGTACTCAATAGGGATTTCATGGTCATATGCGTTTCCTCCGTTTGGTTCGTTGGGTGCGATTGTAGCCCGTCCCGTTCCAACCTCAATGCGAAAACGGGTAGAGTTTCCAGTAAGTCTTGACCTGCCGCCAGCGATGCGCGAGGCCGTCAGGCTCGAACATCAGGAACGCGATGATGATCAGGCCGATCGTGATCTCGCGCAGGAAGGTGATGTTGGTATTGAGCGACAGGGCCTTGTCGATCGCGCTGCCTTTCAAGCTCTGGCTGATCCACTCCATCAATTCCGGCAACAGCACCACAAAGGCGGTGCCCATCAGCGTGCCCATGACCGATCCGGTGCCGCCAATGATAATCATTGCCAGGAAGATGATCGAGCGTTCGATGCCAAAACCTTCGTTCGAGACCACCAGCTGGTAATGCGCATAAAGCGCCCCGGCGATGCCGGCAAAGAACGCCGCGAGTCCGAACGACAGCGTGCGGTATTTTGTCAGGTTGATGCCCATGATTTCGGCGGAGAGGTAGTGGTCGCGGATCGCGACCAGCGCGCGGCCGTCGCGCGTGCGCATCAGGTTGGTCACCAGGAGGTAGCTGACCACCAGATAGGCCAACACGACGTAGAAATATTGCCGGTCGCCGCGGAAAGTGTAGCCCAGAATCGAGAACGGATTGGCGCTGGCCGGCACCGAGCCGCCCGAGAACCAGTCGGCGCGCGAGAAGAAATCGAGCAGGATGTATTGCGCGGCCAGCGTCGCGATGACGAGATAGAGTCCCTTTAGCCGCGCCGCCGGCACGCCGAAGATCAGCCCGACCAGCGCCGTCGCCACGCCCGCCAAGGGAATGGCGAAAAACACCGGGATCGGCAGGTTGTTCGAGATATAGGCTGAAGTGAAGGCGCCGAATAGAAAGAACGCGGCGTGGCCAATCGAGATCTGCCCCGTGAAGCCGACCAGTATGTTCAGGCCGAGGGCGGCGATCGCAAAAATGCCGATCTGGATCAGGATGCTCAGCCAGTATTCGGTGAACACCAGCGGCGCAAAACAGATCAGGACAATGCCGATGATCGCCGCGTTGCGACTGCTGGTGGTCGGAAAGATCGTGGTGTCGGCCGCGTAGGTGGTGCGAAAGTCGCCGGCCGGAATGAGTGACGGACTTGCCATTTGCTAGATCCGCTCGATGTCGTGGGTGCCGAACAGGCCGTAGGGTTTTATCATCAGGATGATGATCAGCACGTAGAAGGGTGCGATCTCATAGAGATTGCCCCAGTGCAGGTACTCGCTATCGACATATTGGGCGATGTTTTCCAACAGGCCGATGATGATTCCGCCGAGCACCGCGCCGCCGATGGAGTTGAGCCCGCCGAGGATCGCGGCCGGAAACACCTTGATGCCGTAGGCCGACAGGCCCGACGACACGCCATTGACCACGGCCACCACAACGCCCGCGACCGCCGAGACGGTGGCCGAGATCGCCCAGGCCATCGCGAACACGCTTTTCACGGAAATGCCGAGCGACTGCGCCACCTGCTGGTTGAAGGCGGTGGCGCGCATGGCAAGCCCGTATTTCGACGCCCGGAAGAACCAGGCCATGCCGATCATCATCGCCACCGACACCACGAGACTCATCACATAGACGGTCTGAATCTGCAGGCCGAGCAGGTTGACGGACTGGCTTTCGAACACCCGCGGGAACGGCTGCGGATTGACGCCGAAAATCCATTTCAGCGCGGCCTGAAACACCGTCGACAGCCCGATGGTGACCATGATCACCGAAATGATCGGCTCGCCGATCATCGGCCGCAGGATCACGATCTGGATCGCGATGCCGAACACGAACATGAAGACCAGCGTCAGCGGCATGCCGATCCAGAACGGCACCTGGTATTTGGTGAGCAGCGCCCAGCACACCCAGGCGCCGACCAGCAGCAATTCGCCCTGCGCGAAGTTCACGACTTGCGTGGCCTTGTAGATCAGCACGAACGACATCGCGACCACGCCATAGAGCGTGCCGACCACGAGCCCGTTGACCAGAAGCTGGATCAGGAAATGCAGGTTCATTCCGCGGCCTCCGCGAGCGGCGCGTTGGGTGCGAGGTCGACGACCCGCAGTGTGGTACGGATGCGCTGGGTAGTGCCGTCCTGGAAGCGGATCACGGTGTCGACGGGGATCTCGCGCTTGCCGCCATAAATCGCGTCGATAATGGTGGCGTATTTTTCGTTGATGACGCTGCGTCGGACCTTGCGGGTACGGGTGAGTTCGCCGTCGTCGGCGTCGAGCTCCTTGTAGAGCAACAGGAAACGGGAGATGCGCTGCGCGGGCGGCAGCGTGGCGTTGACGGTCTCGACCTCCTTGCGCAGCAGGGCGTAGACCTCCGGCCGCGAGGCGAGGTCGGTGTAGGTGGTGAAGGAGATCCGGTTCTTCTCCGCCCATTTGGAGATGATCGAGAAGCGGATGCAGATCATCGCCGCCAGTGCGTCGCGGCCGGCGCCCAGCACCACGGTCTCGGCGATATAGGGCGAGAATTTCAGCTTGTTCTCGATGTATTGCGGCGAAAACCGTTCGCCGCGCGCGGTTTCCGCAAGATCCTTGATGCGGTCGATCACCACGAGCTGCCCGTTGTCATTGAAATATCCGGCATCACCCGAATGCATCCAGCCGTCTTTCATGTCGGCAGCGGAGGCTTCCGGGTTCTTGTAGTAGCCGAGGTACATGTTGGGGTGGCGCACCACGATCTCGCCGACGCCATGGATATCCGGATTCTCGACGCGGATCTCGATATTGTCCGCCATCGCTACGCCCGTGGTGTCGGGGTCGACCTTGCCAAACGGATGCAGCGTGTAGGCCCCGAGCAATTCGGTCTGGCCGTACAGCGTGCGCAGCGGCACGCCCATGGCCTGAAAGAATTTGAAGGTGTCGGGACCGAGCGCGGCGCCGCCGGTCGCCGCCGAGCGCAGCCGCGTGAAGCCGAGCCGGTCGCGAAGGGCGCGAAACAGCAGCAGATCCGCGATCGCCGAATGCTTGCCCCGCGCCAGCGCCGTCAGCCCGGTTCTCATGCCGAGCTCGTAGAGGCTTTGCTTGAGCGGGGAGGCGTCCATCACGCCCGCACGCACATCCGCGGCGATCGATTCCCACACCCGCGGCGCGAAAAGAACAAAAGTCGGCGCGATCTCGCGGAAGTCGTTCATCATGGTGTCGGGCTGCTCGACGAAGTTGATCTTCATCCGGCACAGCAGCCCTTTGCCGAGGACGTAGACCTGTTCCATGATCCAGGGCAGCGGCAGCACCGAGACGTATTCGTCATCCGGTCCCTTGGGGTCGAACGCGAGGTAAGTCGCGCAATGCCGCAGCACCCGCCCTGCGGCCAACATCGCCAGTTTCGGATTGGCCGTGGTCCCCGACGTGGTGCAGAGGATCGCGACGTCCTCGCCGCGGGTGGCGTCCACTAGCCCGTCATAGAGCGCTGGCTCCCGCGCGGCGAGGTCGCGCCCCATTGCGGCGAGCCTGTTGGCTTCCATCAGTCGAGGGTCGTCATACTTGCGCATGCCGCGGGGATCGGAATAGACGATGTGCTTGAGGTTGGGCACGCGATCGGCCAGCGTCAGCAGCTTGTCGACCTGCTCTTCGTCCTCGGCGAACACCAGCTTGGCCTCGCCATAGCTCAGGAGATAGGCTGCTTCCTCGTCCAGCACGTCGCGATAGAGACCGAGGCTCATGGCGCCGATGGCATGGGTGGCAATTTCCGCCGACACCCAGTCCGGCCGGTTATCGCCGATGATGCCGATGACGTCGCCGCGGCCGAGACCGAGTTCGACCATGCCGAGCGCGAAGTCGTGCACCCGGGTTTGATAGTCGTTCCAGGTGAAGAGCTTCCAGAGCCCAAAATCCTTTTCGCGCAGTGCAATCTCGCTGCCATGCTCGCGGGCGTTAAGGCGCAACAGCTTGGGATAGGTATCGGCCTGTGCGACGCGGCCGGCGTAATCCATCATGCAGCTGTCTCCGCGGGCGCCGGCGTATCGTCGGGATCGACCAGGACCTCGTCCTCTTCGCCGAGATAGGCGCGCTTTACATGGGGATCGGCCAGGACCGCGGCCGGATCGCCTTCCGCGATCTTGCGGCCGAAATCCAGCACCATGACCCGGTGGGAAATATCCATCACCACGCCCATGTCGTGCTCGATCATCATCACGGTCATGCCGAACTCTTCGTTGAGATCGACGATGTAGCGCGCCATGTCCTCCTTTTCCTCGAAATTCATTCCGGCCATCGGTTCGTCGAGCAGAATCAGTTGCGGCTCCAGCGCCATGGCGCGCGCGAGCTCGACGCGCTTGCGCAGACCGTAGGGAAGGGTACCGGCGGTGGCCTTGCGCACCGACTGCAGGTCGAGGAAATCGATGATCTCCTCGACCTTGCGGCGATGCTCGAGTTCCTCGCGGCGCGCGCCGGTCAGCCAGTACAGCGATCCCGTGATGAAATTATTCTTCAACAGATGATGCCGCCCGACCATGATGTTGTCGAGCACGCTCATGTGCTGAAACAGCGCGAGGTTCTGGAAGGTGCGGCCGATGCCGAGCGAGGGCCGCGCGTTGGGATTGAGCGCGGTGATGTCGCGGCCGCGATAGAACAGTTGGCCTTCGGTCGGCCGGTAGCGGCCGGAGATGCAGTTGATAATCGAGGTCTTGCCGGCGCCGTTGGGGCCGATGATCGAGAACAGTTCGCCGTCGCTAACGCCAAAACTGACTTCGGTGAGCGCACGTACGCCACCGAAGCGCAGTGACACCCCGCGCACTTCCAAAGCGTGTTCCACGCATTCCCTCCGTTTGCGGCGCTTCTGGCACTCTTCAGCTGGTTATCAGCGAGATCAAGCCGGTTCCTTGAGGCGGGTCAACCCGTTCCTGACATTAGCACGCAAAACGGCCGTTGCCGCGGCGCCACGCCCCTCGGCGACATCGCTTCGAGATCAATCGACTTTGGTATTAGACTTCCAGCCATTCCTTGCGCACGGCCTCGTCCGCCTTGAGTTCGGCAGGCGTGCCCTCGAACACGATGCGGCCGTGGCCCATCACGTAGACCCGGTGCGATATCCGCATCGCGATCGAGAGTTTCTGCTCCACCAGCAGGATCGCGACACCGCGCTGGGCGATTTCGGCGATGAGGTCGCCGACCTGTTGCACGATCAGGGGAGCCAGCCCCTCGGTCGGCTCGTCGATCATGATGAGTTCGGGGTCGCCCATCAGTGTGCGGCAAATTGTCAGCATCTGCTTCTCGCCGCCCGACAGTACGCCAGCCGAGGTATCGGCCCGCTCCTTGAGATTGGGAAACATCTCCAGCATGTCCTCGAGCCGCCACTTGCCGGCCCGCCTGGTATCCTTGATGCCAAGCATCAGGTTTTGCCGCACCGTCAGGCCGGGGAAGATGTCGCGATGCTCCGGAACGTAGCCCAAGCCCAGATGCGCGATCCGATAGCTCGGTAAACCCGCAATGTCGCCGCCCTTGAACTTGATCGAGCCCTGCGGCGGCACCTCGCCCATGATCGCCTTGACCGTGGTGGAGCGTCCGACGCCGTTGCGTCCAAGCAGGCTGACGACCTCGCCGGCGTCGATATGCATATCGACGCCCTGCAGAATATGGCTCTTGCCGTAATAGGCGTGCAGATCCCCGACTTCCAGCATCATGCCGCTTCCTCGCCGAGATAGGCTTGCCGGACTTTCGGATTGCCGCGAATCTCCTCCGGTGTGCCGGAGGCGATGATCTGGCCGTACACCAGCACCGAAATCCGGTCGGCCAGGCCGAACACCACGCTCATGTCGTGTTCGACGATCAGCAGCGTGCGGCCTTCGGTCAGGCGCCGGATCAAGGCGACCGCGCGTTCGGTTTCGGCGCGGCTCATGCCCGCGGTCGGCTCATCCAGCAGAATGACATCGGCGCCGCCGGCGACGGTAATGCCGATCTCCAGCGCGCGCTGCTCGGCATAGGTCAGAAGCCCCGCGGGCACGTCGCGCCGCGGCGTCAGGTTGATGTCGGCAAGAATTTGCGCGGTGCGGTCGCGCACGTCAGGCAGGTTGTCGATGTTTTTCCAGAACGCGTAGCGCTGGCCGGTCGACCATAGTACGGCGCAGCGCAGGTTTTCCCACACGCTCATATTGGCAAAGACGTTGGTGACCTGGAAGCTGCGCGACAGCCCGCGGCGGTTGATCTGGTAGGGCGGCAGGCCGGAAATGACCTCGCCGCGGAGCAGCACGCTGCCCGACGTCGGCGCCATGTATCCGCTGATCAGGTTGAAGGTCGTCGATTTGCCGGCGCCGTTCGGGCCGATCAGCGCGTGGCGTTCGCCCTGCGTCACGCTCAGGCTGATATTTCTGATAATGGCGACATCGCCGAAACTCTTCTCGACCTCGCGCAGTTCGATCGCGGCGCTCATGCGGCAATTCCCTTTTCGCGCGCCACGCTGGTGGCGTCGTCCCAGGCGTGACCGACCCAGGTCCAGGTCCTGCGCGCAACCAGGAATCCGCCAATCAGCAGGATGACGGCAAGCGCCCATAGATACGGGCTCGCCGCATCGAAGCCGACGCCGAATGCCCTGATGTGGGAATCGTCACCGGAGTTGACGGTGTAATGCACGATGATTTCAATCGACAGGATGAGGCCTGCGACCATCGCCAACGTCGGCACCAGGGCGATCAGGTAGCTCGGCAGCATCTTGGGCAATGTCCCGGCCCTCACGAGCGGGCGATGCATCATCAGGAGGCCGGTGATGCCGCCCGGCGCAAACAACACCACTGCGATGAAGATCAGTCCGAAATAGAGCTGCCACACCTGCGTCAGGTCGCTGAGGCCAAGCGAGAGAAACGTCACGAAAATCGCGCCGACGATCGGACCGATGAAGAAGCCGATGCCGCCGATATAGGTGGCGAACAGCACGGTCCCCGATTGTGCAGCGCCGAGATAGGCCGAGTTGGCAATCTCGAAATTGATTGCCGCGAGCGCGCCAGCGATGCCTGCGAAGAATCCGGAAAAGCAGAACGCCAGATAGCGGACAACGTGCGGATTGTAGCCGACGAACTGGACGCGCTCGGGATTGTCGCGCACCGCGTTGCACATGCGCCCGAGCGGAGTGCGGGTCAGCGCGTACATCGCGATCACGGCGATCAGCGTCCATGCCGCGACCAGGTAATAGATCTGGATCTGCGGGCCGAAATTCCAGCCGAACAGCTTCAAAAGCTTGGTCCGGTTGGCGGAAATGCCGGCTTCGCCGCCGAAAAAGGTGCGCAGGATCAGCGCCGAGGAGGCGATCAGTTCGGCAACGCCGAGCGAGATCATGGCGAATGCCGTGCCGGAGCGCTGGGTCGAAACCCAGCCGAGCAGGACGGCGAACAACAATCCGGTCAATCCGCCGATCAGGGGAATGATCGGCAACGGGATCGGCAGCTTGTTGGCGCCGATGATGTTGATGGCGTGAATCACCAGGAAGCCGCCGAGGCCGTAATACACCGCGTGCCCGAACGACAGCATGCCGGTCTGGCCAAGCAGGATGTTGTAGGACAGCGAGAAGATGATGGAGATGCCGATCAGGCTGAAGGTCGTCAGCGAACCGCCGGAACCGAAGATTTTGGGCAGCAGCAGCAGCGCGATCGCGGCTGCCGTCCACAAGCCGTAGAATTTGAGCTTTTCGGCAGCGGCCGGCAGCGGTGGGGCTGCGCTTGCGGTGATCTCGCTCATGTGTCGCGCGTCCCAAGCAAGCCCATCGGACGGAAGATCAGGATCAGCACCAGCAGCACGTAGGGCATGATCGGCGCGATCTGCGCGATGGTGACGCCCCAGATATCGGAGAGCCAGGTCGAGGCATAGGCGGGACTGAGCGGACCGAATGCCCCGGACAGCGAGCCGTTCATCGAGACCGCGAAGGTCTGGACCAGGCCGATCAACAATGAGGCGACGAAGGCCCCGGGCAGCGAGCCCAGTCCGCCGACAACGACGACCACGAACAGGATCGGGCCGAGCAACCCGGCCATGTTCGACTGGGTCACCAGCGCGGGACCCGCGATCACGCCGGCGACAGCGGCAAGTGCGGTACCGACCCCGAACACCAGCATGAAGATGCGCCCAACGTTATGACCGAGATGGCCTACCATGTGTGGATGGGTCAGCGCGGCCTGGACGATCAGGCCGATCCGCGTCTTCTTCAGGACGATCAACAGCCCGACGAAGATCACGATTGACACCAGCAGCATGAACATCTTGTAGGCAGGATAATTGGTGGAGAAGATCGTAAACGCCGGGAAATCGAGCAGCGCCGGGACGCGGAAATCGAGCGGGCTTTTGCCCCAGATGATCTGCACGACCTCCTCGATCACGAAGGCGAGGCCGAAGGTGAACAGCAATTCGGCGACGTGGCCGTTCTTATGGACGCGGCGCAGGCCGTAGCGCTCGACGCCGGCGCCGATCGCGCCGGCCAGCAAGGGTGCGATCGACAGCGCCGGCCAGAACCCGAGCCACCGGCTGAGCTGGAAACCGAAGAAGGCGCCCAGCATGTAGAAGCTCGCATGCGCGAAATTGAGTACCCCCAGCATGCTGAAGATAACGGTGAGGCCGCTCGCCATCAGAAACAGCAACATGCCGAACAGGACGCCGTTGAGCGTTGATATGACGATCAGCTCAAGCAAGACCCAACGCCTCCGAGTTGAGAGCAGCATTCGCCCCGGACGGCGCCGGGGCGAATGGAACGTGCGCTGCAAGGATCAGCTGGGCCGGTCCATTTTGCAGGTGGTGGGCAAGACCGTTTGCGGCGCGTCAATCTTGCCGACGCCCTTCCAGCCCCACCCGGTCTTTTCCTCGTCGAACGGTTCGTTATTCTTGAGCTCGCCGAACGAGGCGATGTACATCGGCTGGAAGAACTGATGATCGGTCTTCCGCATCATGCCTTTTCCGCCGTCATACACGTCGAATTCCATGCCCTCGAGCGCGGCCGCGACCTTTACCGGATCGAGCGACTTCGCCTTTTCCGCGGCCAGAGCGAACATTCGCATTTCGTTGACGGCGCGCGGATAAAAGTTCGTCGGAACGTCCGAGTACCGCGCCCGTAGCGCCTTCTCAAATGCTTGTGACGGGGCATTGTCGATGTTGGCGTAGCCCTCGCTGATCTGGAACACCTGATGGTTCAGGTTGGCCTGCTTGATCGCGGTCGGGCCACCGGCGCCACCGGCATAATAGGTGTACCAATTCACCTTCAGCCCGGCATCGGCGGAGGCCTTCAGCAGCAACGCAAAATCCTGGCCCCAGTTGCCGGTCACGACGGTGTCGGCGCCGGATGCCTTGATCTTGGCGATGTAGGGCGCGAAATCGGTGATCTTCAGCAGCGGATGCAGTTCGTCGCCGACGATCTTGATGTCCGGCCGCTTGGCGGCCAGCATGGCCTTGGCGGTGGATCGAACCGATTCCCCGAACGAATAATCCTGATTGATCAGATATACGTTCTTAATCGACGGCACTGTCTTCATGTAATTGGTGAGCGCCTCCATCTTGATGTCGGAGTTCGCGTCCCAGCGGAAATGCCAGAAGCTGCACTTGTCGTTGGTCAGGACCGGATCGACCGCGGCATAGTTGAAATACAGGACTTCCTTGCCGGGATTGCGCTCGTTGTACTTGGTCACGAAGTCAGTCAGCGCGCCGGCAACCGACGAGCCGTTGCCCTGGGTGAGATAGCGCACCCCGGCGTCGATCGCCTTCTGCGCCTGGATCAGGCTTTCCTGCGGATTGGTCTTGTTGTCGAGCGGAACGATCTCGACCTTCTTGCCCTGGATGCCGCCCTTGGCGTTCACTTCGTCGGCGAGAAACTGGAATATCTTCAGGCCGACTTCGCCGACGCTGGCGCCGCCGCCTGACAACGGGTCGATATAACCGATTTTGAGGGTTTCCTGCGCCATCGCCGCAGTGCCGAACATCGGCAGTGCAAAGGCGGCAGCCATCATGAGTTTTCGCATGTCATTCCTCCCTGGGATTTGCTTTTTAAGGACTTTCGGAGGGTCCGGACGCTGGAATGGCTTAGATTTCAGTGATCCAAAGGCCCTTAGGCGCGACGATTGTAGCCAAGTTCCAGGACCCGCAGGCCGCGTGGTTATCAGTAAAAAAGTCTCATGGCTCAATTTGCTGGGGGGAACAGGGTCATGATAGGGGTTTGAGCCACCCGGTCAATGTCCCACAGGGCGAAGAGTCGCGGGTTGATCCAGCGCAATGTGTTTTGGATTTTAGGCGTCGTTGAACTGCTTGTGCGGCAGTCCCCGGCGGTTTTTTCGGAGTGAAAATGGCGATTCAGGATTCCAAACGACGCGTGGCGCTCCTCACCGGCGTCACCGGGCAGGACGGCGCCTATCTCGCCGAGTCTCTGCTCGGCCTCGGCTACACCGTACATGGCGTGAAGCGGCGGTCGTCCTCGTTCAACACCGCGCGCATCGATCATCTCTATGAGGATCCGCACGCCGGCAACGTGCCGTTCCTGCTGCACGACGGCGACATGACTGATTCGACCAACCTGATCCGGCTGATGCAGCAGATCCGGCCGACCGAAATCTATAACCTCGCAGCCCAAAGCCATGTCGGCGTCAGCTTCGAGAGCTCGGAATATACCGCCAACGCCGACGCGCTCGGCGTGCTCAGGCTATTGGAGGCGATCCGGATCCTCGGCATGGAAAAGGAGACGCGGTTCTATCAGGCGTCCACTTCAGAGCTGTATGGCCTGGTTCAGGAAGTCCCGCAGAAAGAGACCAACCCGTTCTATCCGCGCGGACATCACAATTGCCGAATTCGCGCGCGTGGTCGCCAAGGCCGTCGGATATACCGGCGCGATCAGCTTCGACCCCTCGCGGCCGGACGGCACGCCGCGCAAATTGCTCGACGTCGGCCGGCTTGCCAAACTGGGCTGGCGCGCGCGCACTTCGCTGGAAGATGGCATTCGACTGGCCTATCGGGCGTATTTGAGCAAGTCGAAACAGGCGGCGGAGTAGTCACTCCGCCGCGAGGCGACAAACAAGGCCTAACCGGTGTGGTCGAGCAGCTTTTGATGCGTGGCGCAGACATGGCGCGCTCCCGCGTCCACCAGTTCCTCCCTGCTGCCGTATCCATAGCGAACGCCTAGCGCGGTCATTCCATTGTTTGCTGTCCTGGAGCCACGGCCTTGCCTTGTGGTAGAATGGCCTGGTGATCCAGTTCCGCGACGCCCGGCAAGACGAACTCCCAGGCTTGACCGAACTCTGCGTCCGCTCGAAGGCCGTTTGGGGTTACGACGCTGCATTCATGACGGCTTGCCGGGCTGAATTGACGCTGCGTCCCGACGAATTCCAACACACTTATCTTCAAGTGGCCGAGCACGATTCGACGGTCGTTGGGCTGGCGCAGATCAAGGTCGCCGGCAGGGATGCGGACCTCTTGAAGCTCTTTGTTGAGCCCGCGCTGCTGGGATCAGGAGTTGGTCGGTTGCTGTTCGAGTGGGCGACGGCCAGGGCCCGAGGTCTCGGCGCGGTCCGGATGACAATCGAGGCCGATCCCGGCGCAACTGCTTTTTACAAGCATATGGGCGCCTGCCATGCGGGCTTTGCTCCTTCCCAATCGATCCCCGGACGAATGCTGCCGCGCATGGGGATGGAATTGAATCGGTAAGTCGGCGTCTCCCTCACGCCGCGTCACTCGGCTGCGCGTTTGGCCTTGCTCTTTTTCGAGGTCGCGACATGGCCGATGGCGCCGGCCTCGCGCAGCGCTTCGATCTCGCGGGCGCTGAGCCCGAGCAGATCGCGCAAGATTTCCTCGTTATGCTGGCCAAGCGTTGGCGCAAGATGCTCGATCGCATAGGGCAATTCGGCGTCGCCCTCGCGATAGGCGACCGACGGCAACAGATGCGGTCCCATGAAGGGGCGGTCCACCGATTGCCAATGGCCGGTTTTCACCAGATGCGGATCGCCGGGCAGGTCCATCGGCAGTCGCGCCACGCCTGCCGGGATGCCCGCGGCCTGCAGCGTCACCATCGCGAGGTCCGGCCGCACGGCCGAAGTCCAGTGCCGGACCGCCACCTCGATGCGGTCTTCCTCCGCGCGCCGCCCATCGGCTGATGCGAGCAGGGGATCGGCGGCGAGGTCCAGGCGGTGTATGGTCTGACACAGCGATTGCCACTCCTGGTCGCTGCGCACCGCAAGCGTAATCCACTGGTCCTCGCCGATGCAGGGAAAACAACCGTGCGGCACGTGAAGCCGATGACGGTTGCCGATCCGGGGGCCGGACGCGCCGGTTGAGGATTGCTCGATGATCGAGGGCGCCACCAGCGGCAGCATGCATTCCACCTGGCTGAAGTCGATATGCTGGCCTTCGCCGGTGTTTTTCCGGTGCACGAGGCCGAGCATCAGGGCCGCGGCGGCATTGAGTCCACCGATCGGATCGCCAAGGGCGGCGTGAACCATGGTCGGCGGATCGCCCTCGCGCCCGGTCACCGAAGGCAGGCCTGAGGCTTGCTCCAGCGTCGAGCCGTAGGCGCGGCAGCCGCTCCATACGCCGGTCATGCCGAATGCCGGCATCGTCACCACTACCAGCCGGGGATTGATCTTCAGCATGACAGCGGAATCGAGGCCGAGACGCGGCAGCACGTCGGCGGCGTAATTGTCGATGACGGCGTCGGCATCTCCAATCAACCGCTTCAGCAGCGCAAGCCCGATTTCAGTGGTAAGGTCGAGCGTGATCCCGCGCTTGTTGCGGTTGTTCATCTGAAACCAGTAGGTCTTCTCGTAGGTTCGCTCGGGGTGATAGGGATCGCGCGGGTCGGTGCCGCGAAACCAGTCCGGATACTGGCAGGACTTGACTTTGATGATGTCGGCGCCGAGATCGCCCATCTGGCGGGTCGCGGTTGGGCCCGCCCAGCCCATGGTGAGATCGACGATGCGCAGCCCCTTCAGGGGTAATGGTTCAGCGCTGGTGGCGGCGCGGCTTGCCAGACGCGCATGCGCGGGCAGGGGGGCATCGTTGTCTTCGCCCGCAAGCGGCGCGCGGCCGTTTGGCAAGGGCCGCGAGCGCGTCAGATACTGCGGCAGCACCGGCGCGTCGAACGAGGCGTCGCCGATTGTGACATTCGCGAACGCGCCGCGCGCGCGATAGACGGGCTGCGCCAGCAGTTCGCCCATGTCGGGAACAATGGCGAGCGGCAGCCGCAGTTCGATGCCCCTCTCGAACCATTCCATCGCCGTGCAGTGCATCAGCACCGGCTTGATGATGCCGTTGAGTTCCTCGGCATGCAGATAGCGCTCGGCGGTGGCGGAATAGCGCGGATCGGGGCCAAGCTCGGGCAGGCCGATCATGTTGCAGAACGCAATCCACTGCGCCGGTGTCACCACGGTGATGCCGAGCCAGCCTTCCTTGGTGGCGAAATTTCCGACGGGAAAGCCGCGCCCGAAGCGGTTGATGCCGATCCGCGGCCGGGTGAATCCCGCCTCCAGCGCCAGCGCGGTGTCGAACTCGCTGATCTGCAGCATCGCTTCATGCGCACTGACCGCGAAGCGCCGCGCGCCCTGGTTGCCGCGGGCATAAAGCCCCGCCAGCGTCGGGATGAACGCGGTCAGTCCCGCGACCACGCCGACCTGGCCGTCGCGCGGTAGCACCGGCGGCCCCTCGATGGGGCCGACAAGTTTGACCAGGCCTGCGAGGCTGCGGCACACCGAATCCGTCACCGCATAATCGCGATAGGGGCCGTGCTCGCCGAACCACGAGATCGCCGTGACGGCGAGGCCGGGCTGTGACCGCCCGAGTTCCTCGTGCGAGAGCGGCGATCTCCTGACGGCGGTCGGATGCCGCGCATCGAGCAGGAGATCGGCGCTGGCCAGCAGCGCACGCACTTTTGCCACGCCGGCGGGCCGGCCGAGATCCGCCGTGATGCTGCGTTTGTTGGTGTTGAGCCAGGCGAAATATCCGCTCTCGCGGCGTCCATTGCCGGCATCGAGCAGCGGCCCAAGCTTTCGCGCCGGATCGCCGCCCGGCGGTTCGATCCTGATGATTTCAGCGCCGAAATCGGCGAACAGCTTGCCGCAATAGCCGAGCGCGTCGCCCGAACCAATTTCCACGACGCGCAATTCGGACAAGGGTTGTTGCGGCATTTCCACCCGACCTGTCTGGTTGGTGGCATCTTGTTCACGCAAGCGCGCGCGTCAAGTCATGAAGACCTTGCGGCGCTGCGCGGTGCTGACTTGCCGAGCGCTGCCGCCATCGCCGATATCAGCGGCTTCATGAAGTAGGTATCATTGGCGGGTGAGATGTCGGTGCGCAGACCGTGCGATTTGAGCTCGTCGGAGACGACGGGCCCCACGGAAGCAATCGACGTGCGACTTAGCCCGTCGCGCAGGCGATCTTCGCAATTGTGGGCCTGCGCCACCTCGATCAGGCGGCGAACCTGGCCCGAGCTGGTCAGCGCGATGGCGTCGATGTGCCCTTTCGCCAGCTCGTCGATCGCGGTGACGATATTGGCGTCCGCGGCCTGCGCGTCGTAGACGTAAGGCAGTACGGTATCGACCTCGGCGCCTTGCGCCGTGATGGCGCCGACCAGCGCGCTGTGGTCCCTGTCGGGATAGAGCTGCAAGCCGACGCGATGGCCCCCGAGATCGACGCGCGCGAGCATTTCGACGATGCCTTCGGACGTCGGCTTCTCCGTCGTTACCTGCGGCTCCAGCCCGATCTCGCGCAGCGCCCGGCCGGGTTTTGGACCGCGGGCGAATTTTCGCGCTCTGCCGAGCGCGGCGATGAAATCCTGCTCGACGTCGATGCGCCGCGCGACCTTCATCAGGCGGCGCAGGCCTTCACCGGTCATCAGCACCAGATCGTCGCAGGGCTTTTCGATGAAACGCCGAATCCAGGCCGCGATCGGCGCGGAATCCGGCGCGTCGTGGATGGTGAACATCGGACATTGCAGAACATCCGCGCCCTGTTCTGCGAGCAGGCGGGAAAACCGCGCCTCCTCGCGCGTTTCCAGGATCAGGATGCGGTAGCCGTTCAGTTTGTCAGCCATGATCTCCAGGTAACGCCGATCTGTTGTTTGTTCATCATGGCGGTTCCCCCCGGATTGGCGCAAGGGCGTCGCGGGTGATAGAGCAGGGTCTCCCTTCATCCAAATCGTCATCAACCCCCCATGCCCGATCATCAATACGTCTTGACCCTGTCCTGCCCGGATCGCCCCGGCATCGTTTCGGCCGTTTCCACCTTTCTTGCCCATAATGGGCAGAACATTCTCGACGCCCAGCAATTCAACGACGTCGAGACCGGCCATTTCTTCATGCGGGTGGTGTTCAATGCCGCCGATCTCGCGGTCAATCTGGCGGCGTTGCGAACCGGGTTCGCGGCGATTGCGGAACGCTTCGGCATGGACTGGCAGATGCGCGACCGCGCCACCCGCCGCCGGGTGATGCTTTTGGTCTCGAAATCCGATCACTGCCTCGCCGATATCCTGTATCGCTGGCGGACCGGCGAACTGGAGATGATTCCGACCGCCATCATCTCCAATCATCCGCGCGAGACCTACAGCAGTCTCGATCTCGGCGAGATTCCGTTTCACTATCTGCCGGTGACCAAGGAGACCAGGCCTGAGCAGGAGACTGCGATCTGGGACCTGGTCGGGCAGACCAAAACCGACCTCGTGGTGCTCGCGCGCTATATGCAGATCCTCTCCGACGAGATGTCGGCGAAACTGTCGGGCCGCTGCATCAACATCCACCATTCGTTTCTGCCGGGCTTCAAGGGCGCGCGGCCCTACCACCAGGCGCACGAGCGCGGCGTCAAACTGATCGGCGCCACCGCCCATTACGTCACCAGTGCACTCGATGAAGGTCCGATCATAGACCAGGACGTCGAGCGCATCAGCCATCGCGATACGCCCGACGATCTTGTCCGCAAGGGCCGCGACATCGAGCGCCGCGTGCTGGCGCGCGCGATACGCCATCATCTGGAAGACCGCGTCATCCTCAACGGCCGCAAGACCGTCGTGTTCATGGATTGACGCGTGAGCTCGCGGCTCAGTGAACGGCGTCGAGCCCCGACGGTCCCGGCTGGCCGGCCTCCTGGCGAGTACGGATCGGCATCGGCGGTGTGACCGGGAAGTCGGACGGCCGGACTGGCTAGAATAGCCCTCCAGCCGATCCCCGGGGCGCGAGCCTACCCTTAAATGGGTTAAATTGGCTCATTCAGAAATAGAGGTATCATAATACCAGATGGTGCTTGATCCGGCAAGGAAGGGGTCAGTGGCGATTCTGCAAGCCGCCCACGGTCATGGCCACGCGTCCATTGTCGAGATTGACATCGCCGCAGGCTTCAGACGCCATGCCGCTCCGATATAAGCCGTCATGCCGCGCCGGTACATGGCTGAAAAATTCGGGCTATGGTACGACAAGGGCCGGGGACTCGGTTCGAGGCACGATACCGATCAGGGGAGAGCGTTCATGTTCATTCGCACGAAAATGCTGTCGCAGGCCGCCGCCTGCGTTGCCGTCGCAGGCGCGGTTGCCTTGGCGCCGGTTTTGGCGCCCGCCCAGGCGCAGGAGACCGTCAAGATCGGCCTGATCCTGCCGATGACCGGCGGTCAGGCGTCGACCGGCAAGCAGATCGACAACGCGGTCAAGCTGTATATGCAGCAGAAGGGCGACACCGTCGCCGGCAAGAAGATCGAGATCATCCTTAAGGACGACGGCGCGGTGCCCGACAACACCAAGCGGCTCGCGCAGGAACTGATCGTCAACGACAAGGTCAGCTTGATCGCCGGGTTCGGCGTTACTCCCGCGGCACTGGCGGCGGCGCCGCTGGCGACGCAGGCGAAGGTACCGGAAATCGTGATGGCGGCGGGCACCTCGATCATTACCGAGCGTTCGCCCTATATCGTGCGCACCAGCTTCACGCTGGCGCAATCCTCCACCATCATCGGCGACTGGGCGGTCAAGAACGGCATCAAGAAAGTCGCCACCCTGACATCGGACTACGCCCCCGGTAACGACGCGCTGAATTTCTTCAAGGAGCATTTCACCGCCGGCGGCGGCCAGATCGTCGAAGAGGTCAAGGTGCCGCTCGCCAACCCCGACTTCGCGCCGTTCCTGCAGCGGATGAAAGATGCCAAGCCCGACGCCATGTTCGTGTTCGTGCCGGCGGGCCAGGGCGGCAACTTCATGAAGCAATATGCCGAGCGCGGGCTCGACAAATCGGGCATCAAGGTGATCGGTCCCGGCGACGTGATGGATGACGATCTCCTCAACGGCATGGGCGACGCGGCGCTCGGCACCGTCACCGCGCATCTTTATTCCGCGGCTCACCCGTCCGCGATGAACAAGGCATTCGTCGCCGCCTACAAGAAGGCCTTCAACTCGCGTCCGGGTTTCATGGCGGTGAGCGGCTATGACGGCATTCACCTGATCTACGAGGCTTTGAAAAAGACCGGCGGCAAGACCGACGGCGACGCGCTGGTCGAAGCCATGAAGGGCATGAAGTGGGAGAGTCCGCGCGGCCCGATCTCGATCGATCCGGAAACACGCGACATCGTGCAGAACATCTACATCCGCAAGGTCGAGAAGGTCGACGGCGAACTCTACAACGTCGAATTCCAGACATTTGAAGCCGTCAAGGACGCCGGCAAGACGAAGAAATAACCGCTGGTCATTCCGGGGCGCTGGCGAAGCCGGCGAACCCGGAATCTCGACGTTGTTGCGCAAGATTCCGGGTTCAGCGCTATCGCGCTGCCCCGGAATGACGATTCCCGGCTAAGGTTTGTCGCCATTCCATGACCACGCTGTTCACCATCCTGTTCGACGGCGTCGCCTATGGCATGCTGCTGTTCGTGCTGGCCTGCGGACTTGCGGTCACGCTCGGGCTGATGAACTTCGTCAACCTCGCCCACGGCGCGTTTGCCATGACCGGCGGCTATGTCTGCGCGGTGCTGGTCAATCAATCCGGCTGGCCGTTTTTCGCCGGCCTGCCGCTGGCGTTTGTCGCGAGCGCCTTGATCGGCGCGGCGCTGGAACGCTCGCTCTATCGCCACCTCTACGCGAGAAGCCACCTCGATCAGGTGCTGTTCAGCGTCGGCCTCGTATTCATGTCGGTGGCGGCGGTCGACTACATCATGGGATCGTCGCGGATCTTCATCAAGCTTCCGGCCGCGCTCGAAGGCCAGATGGATTTCTTCGGCGTCGGCATCGGCCGCTACCGGCTGATGATCATCGTGATCTGCGGCCTGCTGACCGCAGGCCTGCAGCTGGTGCTGGCGCGCACCCGGTTCGGCAGCCGGCTGCGGGCGGCGGTGGACGATCCGCGCGCCGCCAGCGGTCTCGGCATCAACGTGCCGCAGGTGTTCGCGCTCACGTTTGCGTTCGGCTGCGGCCTGGCCGGTCTCGGCGGCGCCCTGAGCGCGGAGATCCTGGGACTTGATCCGTATTTTCCGCTGAAATTCATGATCTATTTCCTGATCGTGGTGACCGTCGGCGGCTCCTCCAGCATCACCGGGCCGTTTCTAGCCTCGCTACTGCTCGGCATCGGCGACGTCGCCGGCAAATACTACGTGCCGAAGATGGGGCCGTTCGTGATCTACACCATGATGATCGTGATCCTGATCTGGCGCCCGAACGGCCTGTTCGGCCGCACCGCCGCCCGTTGAGAACAGCCATGAGCGCGCAAGCCGACGTCGGACACCACGCCAGAGCGCACGCGCGCTGGCACTGGAGCGAGATCGCGTTCTGGATTCTCGCGCTCGCTTGCGCGTTCCTGTTTCCCTCCCGCTACCTGATCATGACGGATATCGTGCGGCTGGCGCTGTTCGCGCTTTCCCTCGACCTGATCCTCGGCTACGCCGGCATCGTTTCGCTCGGCCACGCCGCGTTCTTCGGCGTCGGCGCCTATTGCGCCGGCCTGCTGGCCCTGCGCGGCGTCATCACCGAGCCCGCGGTCGCGCTGGTCGTGGCCGGCCTCGTCGCCATGGCGCTCGGCTTTGTCACCAGCTTCCTGGTCATAAGGGGCGTCGACCTGACCCGCCTGATGGTGACGCTCGGGATTGCGCTATTGCTGGAGGCGCTGGCGGAGCGCTTTTCGGATATCACCGGGGGCACCGACGGGCTGCAGGGCATCGAAATGCAGCCGATCTTGGGCCTGTTTGCCTTCGACATGTTCGGCAAGGTCGGCTTCTTCTACTGCCTCGCCGTGCTGTTCGCGCTGTTCCTGCTGGCGCGGCGGATCGTGCACTCGCCGTTCGGCCTGTCGCTGCGCGCCATCCGAAACAATCCACTGCGCGCCGCTGCCATCGGCATCCCCGTCAACAGGCGGCTGATCGCGATCTACACGCTCGCCGCGTTCTATGCCGGCATATCAGGCGCGCTGTTCACCCAGAGTACGGCGCTGGCCTCGCTCGACGTATTCTCGTTCGAGCGCTCGGCCGATCTGATGCTGGTTTTGGTGATCGGCGGCACCGGCTATCTCTACGGGGGATTGATCGGCGCGGTGGTGTTCAGAATGCTGCAGGAAGTGTTTTCGACGATCACGCCGCAATACTGGCAGTTCTGGATCGGCCTTGTGCTGGTCGTGATCGTGCTGGTCGGCCGTCAGCGGATGCATCGCTGGGTGCTGTGGGCGCCGAACCTGATCATCCGGCAGTTCGCTGGCCGCAAGGCCATCGTTGTCGTTCCCGAGGGCGACGCGCCATGACCTTAGCGCTGGAAACCAGGGGGCTGGAAAAGCACTTCGGCGGGCTCAAGGTCACGCGCGACCTTTCGCTGCGGATCGAGCAGGGCGCCCGCCACGCCTTGATCGGCCCGAACGGCGCCGGCAAGACCACCGTTATCAATCTCCTGACCGGCGTGCTCAAGCCCAATGGCGGCCGCATTCTGCTGGAAGGAAATGACATCACGGATATGCCCGTGCATACGCGGGTGTTGCGCGGGCTGTCGCGCACCTTCCAGATCAACCAGCTTTACGCCGATCTGACGCCGCTCGAGACCATTGGGCTCGCGGTATCGGAGCGGCTCGGCCGTGGCGGCGACTGGTGGCGCCGGATGGGCACCCGCGATGACGTCAACGCTGAGATCGCTGAAAACCTGGCGCGCTTCCATCTATTCGACGTCATGAACGATCTCACCGCGACACTGCCCTATGGCAAGCAGCGCCTGCTCGAGATCGCGGTCGCCATTGCCGCCAGGCCGCGGGTGCTGCTGCTGGACGAACCTGCCGCCGGCGTTCCCGAAAGCGAGCGCCACGATATTCTCGCCGCCGTGGCGGCCTTGCCGCGCGACGTCACCGTACTCCTGATCGAGCACGACATGGATCTGGTGTTCTCGTTCGCCGACCGCATTTCGGTGCTGGTCAGCGGCGCGCTCCTCGTCGAAGGGCCGCCGGATGAAGTGGCGCGCGACGCCAAAGTCAAGGCGGTCTATCTCGGCGAGGCCGCCGATGTCTGATCTCCTTTGCATCGAGAACCTGCGCGCCGGCTACGGCGAGGCCGTCGTATTGCCCAACATGTCGCTGCGGCTTGCCGAAGGCCAGGTGCTGGCATTGCTTGGCCGCAATGGCACCGGCAAGACCACGCTGATCAATTCGATTGTCG
The DNA here is from genome assembly GCA_963801875.1 of uncultured Alphaproteobacteria bacterium. Classification (GTDB taxonomy): domain Bacteria; phylum Pseudomonadota; class Alphaproteobacteria; order Rhizobiales; family Xanthobacteraceae; genus Bradyrhizobium. Next base: position 72,603 of record CAWDGT010000005.1, read on the forward strand.
GAATCACCCGCCGCTTCGGCGGGACCATCGGGCTTGGCGGGCTGAATATCACCGGGATGCGGCCGGACCAGCGGGCGCGGGCGGGCATCGGCTGGGTGCCGCAGGAACGCAATATCTTCCGCTCGCTGACGGTGGAAGAAAACATGAGCGCGGTGGCGCAGCCGGGACCGTGGACGGTGGCAAGGGTCTACGAGATGTTCCCGCGGCTTAAAGAACGGCGCAACAATTTCGGCAACCAGCTTTCCGGGGGCGAGCAGCAGATGCTGGCGATCGGCCGCGCGCTCACGCTCAATCCAAGAGTGTTGCTGCTGGACGAGCCGACCGAGGGGCTGGCCCCGATCATCGTCGAGGAGCTGCTTCGGGCGCTTGGCGCGATTACCCGCGCCGGCGGCATCTGCTCCATCATCGTCGAGCAGAATGCGCAAAAGATTCTGGGGCTGGCCGACCGCGTTGTGATATTGGAGCGCGGAGCGATCGTCCATGACGCGGCGAGTGCCGCCCTGAAGGCCGATCCCGCGGTGCTCGAACGCTTTCTTAGCGTCGCGGGCGCCGCGGCACATTAGAATTCTCGGGAGTTCGGACCATGCAAAGAACAAAAGCCCCATTCCGCGCCGACGAAGTCGGCAGCCTGTTGCGCCCGCCCAAGATCAAGGAGGCGCGCGCCAGGCTGGAGAAGGGCGAGATTTCCGCCGACGAACTGCGCAAGGTCGAGGACATGGAAATCGAAAAGGTCGTGCACAAGCAGGCCTCGATCGGTTTGAGACTCGCGACCGACGGCGAATTCCGCCGTTCCTGGTGGCATTTTGATTTTCTCGCCAGGCTGGCTGGCTGCGAACTGTTTCACCCCGACACCGGCATCCAGTTCGCCGGCGTCGAGACCCGGCATGACGCGGTGCGCGTGATCGGCAAGCTCGATTTTCCCGACAACCACCCGATGCTCGACCATTTCAAATTCCTGAAAAAGCAGTGCGAGATTGCGCATGTGATGCCGAAGATGACGATTCCGTCGCCGGCGGTGCTGCATTTCCGTGGCGGCCGCAAGTCGATCTCGAAAGAGGTTTATCCCGATCTCGACATGTTCTTCGAGGACCTCGCCAAGACCTACCGCAAGGCGGTGAAGGCCTTCTACGCCGCGGGCTGTCGCTATCTGCAGTTCGACGACACGGTGTGGGCCTATCTCTGCTCGCAGGATGAATTGAAGAAAGCGCGTGAGCGCGGCGACAACCCCGACGGCCTGAAGGAAATCTACGCGCGCATCATCAACTATGCGATCGCCGAGCGGCCGGTCGACATGACCATCACCACGCATGTCTGCCGCGGCAATTTCCGCTCCACCTGGATTTCGTCGGGCGGCTACGAGCCGGTGGCGGAGACCATGCTGGCCGGGGCCAATTACGACGGTTATTTCCTCGAATACGATTCCGAGCGCGCCGGCGGCTTCGAGCCGCTGCGCTATCTGCCGAAGGGCAACAAGATCGTGGTGGTAGGCGTCATTACGTCGAAGAGCGGCCAGCTCGAGAAGAAGGACGACGTCAAGCGGCGGCTGGAGGAAGCGTCCAAATACGTGGCGCTGGATCAGCTCGCAGTGTCGCCGCAATGCGGCTTCGCCTCGACGGAAGAGGGCAACCTGCTCACCGAGGAAGAGCAGTGGGCCAAGCTGAAGCTCGCGGTCGATGTCGCGGGCGAGGTGTGGGGGAAGTAGGTTCGTCGCGCGGCCGGCCCGGTCAATCCCGGAGCATGCTGCGAAGCCGCATGCTCGAGCGGACAGAGGTCAAATCGCCTTGAGCTTGCGATAGGCGAACCAGACCATTTTCAAGAGCAGCCAGCCGTCGCGAAAGCGCGAGATCTGGGTCTCCCCGAAGGTTCGCGCCTTGTAGTGGATCGGTGTCTCGACGATTTTCAGGTTCTGTTTGGCGGCGCCGAAAATCAGATCGAAATCGCCGAACGGATCGAAGTTACCGAAATAGGCGCGCTCCCGCGCCAGCACCTCGTAATCCTTGCGCAGCAGCACCTTGGTTCCGCACAGCGTGTCAGTCAGGCGCGTATTGACGAGATAGCTGAACAGATAGGCAAAGCAACGGTTGGCGATGAAATTCAAGGGGCGCATGGCCTCGTTTTCCATCGGGTAGACCAGCCGGGTCCCGTTGACGAATTCGGCCTTCCCGCTCTCGATCACCGCGTGATATTTCGGCAGTGCTTCCGGCGGCATGGTGAGGTCGGCATCCAGAATCATCAGCACGTCGCCGGTCGCGGCGGCAAAGCCTTTGCGAACCGCATCGCCCTTGCCCTTGCCATCCTGTTTCAGGACCTTGATATCCCAACTGTCGCGATAGGCCTCGCGCACACGCTCGCATTCCTCGAGCGTGCCGTCGCTGGAGTTTCCTTCGACGAAAAGAATCTCCTGGGCGGAGCCGAATTTCGGCATCCGCCGGATCGCGTTTTCGATGTTGCCTCTCTCGTTGCGACAGGGAATGAGAATGCTGGCGGAGAATTTCCGATTCGGAAACAAGCGGACCGGTCGGCCGACCAGGTAGGTTCGCAGGCACAACTGGCGGATGCCGGGCAGCGGCGCGATGAATCGGTTGATGAACGGGCCGAGCCCGAGCCAGCGCAGTGGCAGCAATTGTCGTTGCTCCTGGCTGATCACCTCGAAATCGGCGAGGTCCATCAGGTTCAGGAAGTCGGCGGTGGCGATATAATTGATCCTGGGCTGCTTGCTGCGCAGGCGTAACGCCTCGGCGAGTTTCAGGATCGGCTCCCACAGATGGGAATAATAGGCGATGATGATGCGGGTCGATGGCGAGCACAGTTGTTGGACCAGACGCAAGGTACCGTCGATATCCTCGAACATGCCGATGGTGTCGGCCATCACGATGTAATCGAACGGTCCCTCGATCGAGGCCATCGTGGCCGGATCCTCGACGTCGCCGAGAACGAAATGCAGCTGATGATACCGGGCCTTCGCCTTGTCGATTGCCTTGGCGCCGAAGTCGATGCCGACGCCGTAGGACGGCTCCAGCGCGGCCAGCAGATCTCCGCGGCCGCAGCCGAGTTCCAGCACCCGCTTGCCGGGCGGAATCAGGAACCGCATGAACTTGCGGTCGTCGTCGTGATAGGCGGCGTTGAATTCGCGCCAGCGATCCAGCTCGTCGCTGTTGGCCTCGAAATGGTCAAGCAGGTCGCGCTTCCGCTGATTGGAAAGCTCGGTTGAAGCCGTGGGGATGGGTCGTGCGGGATTCATTACAGCCTCGGATCGAGTCAAGGTAGCTTATGATCTGGGAAGGCGATCAAACACGCCGTCGCGTTTCGCAAAAAACACAAGCGCTTTCAATCGATGTCTCGGGTTCTAGACTGAACTGGTACCAAATTGTACGGGAATTGGTCCCGCAGGGCCAAAATCGGGCGGGAACGAAGCCGCCACTCTCGCTATTTTTCGGCCAGATAAACCGCGCCGAGCGGGGGAGGAATTCGACCACGCGCCTGAGATCGCACCGGCACCCAGTCACGTTGGCGGCGCCAGTCCCGATCCGGCCTCGATGGCGCGGCTCGGCGCCGCAGAGGCGAGCGGCGGCTGAGCGGGTTGTTGCGGCAGGCATCGAAGATCAGAATGTTGGTGCGGATCTGGTCGTCGAGAGCAGCCAGGATCGTATCCATATCGATCATTGCTTCGGTCACACTGGTAGGGCCTGCAGCCGCACATCGACCGGCACGAGATAGTTGCGGCCGTCGATCTGAACGCCATGGCCGGCGTAGTAGACCAGCGCCACCTGCGCGCGTGCCGCTTCGCGCAGGATGTCGCGGGTCATTTTCTGCATCGCGGCGCGGTAGAGATCGACGCCCTCCGAGACGGCAAATCCGATGTCGTGCAGGCTTTTTGCGACCGAGCGTGCATCATTGGGCGGATTGGGCAGCGCCCTGACATCCGCTTAGGCGGCCGTTGCCGATCACCGGCGTGACCCGGAAAGCCCGCGCTTGTGTTCGTCGCCCTTGCCGGCGGACCTCATTGGCCTGGTTGGCAGCTGGCCGTCAGAGGCCACGCCTTCGAGCTTGGCCTTAAAATGCAGTCGGCCAGGCTGAAGCTCGCGGTCAATGTCGCGGGCGAGGTGTGGGGGAAGTAGGTTTCTTCTCTCTTGACGCGAAGCATTGGCCGGGGTGAGGGGGCTCCTTTTCAATTCCGCCGATCGTTCCCCCTCACCCGGAGACTTCGCTCCACTCAGCCTTCCACCTCACCCTCGCGGGGAGAGGTGAAGCTCGCTCACTAGTGCCACCAGGTAAACCTCGCCGAGCAGCGACGAATTCGGCCACGGTACCCGCTTGCCACTCGCCCTGGCGACGACCTCGGCGCGCATGCGCGCCAGCATTGACCGCAGCGCGGCTGCGAGCACCGCAAGCATCGGAACCAGACGGTGCATGAAATCCCCACGCAGCAGATTAGCCTGCGCTTGGTTTGTTGCCGCCGCGGGCTCTGCGGTTCAAGGCAATGCGAGCCGGACCGCGATATATTCCGCCTCACCCTGAGGAGCCGCCGCAGGCGGTCGACGGATAACGGCCGTCGGGCCTCATGGTTCGGGACGCGCGCAAAAGGCGTACTCCTCGTGATGAGGGGGTTACGTCCGTTGGGCAGATGATGGTAGGACATCCGCGCCATTCGCGGCTGCCCACCAGTCTGGCCCAAACCGGCAAGCCCGATGAAAAACGATCAAATCCTGAGCCAGATTTCCGAATTCTGCCGCCAGGCCGATATGGCTGAATCGACCTTCGGGCGCCGGGCGGTCAACGACGGCAAGCTGGTGCACCGGCTGCGCGAGGGCAAGCGCATCACCATCGACACCCTCGACCGCATCCAGGCCTATATCGCCGCATCGATGCCGGGTGGGGTGCCGCCAGTGCGGGGCCTTGAGGTCCCGCCCGAGAAGCGCGATCCCCGCGGCAATTTCCGGTTCTTCGAGAATCGGCAGAAATACCTGCTGTTCGTCCATACCTGCAGCGAAAAGCGGGTGATCGCCGAGCGGGTGGCGCTGGAACTTTCCAGCATCCATCCCCGCCCCCCCGCGCTACGGCTATTTGATGCCGGCGTCGGCGACGGCACCGTGCTGTCGCGGGTGATGCGCTCGATGCACGGCCGTTTTCCCCATATGCCGTTCTATATCGCCGGCAAGGAGCTCAGCCTCGAGGATGTCCGGCTGACGCTGGACAAGGTGCCGGACCGGCTGTTCGAGCATCCGGCGACCGTTTTTGTCCTCACCAACATGTATTACGCCGAAGCACCCTGGCTGACGCCGTCCTCGCCGGCGGCGGCTGCCGGCATGATCTGGCACGAAGTGCCGCTGCGGGGGGCCTCGTCGGGCGAGTTCGAGGCCCAGATCGCCGAACTTGGCCCATTTCTGGAGCAGAACTGGCGGGCCAATGTCAGCCCACGCTCGGGCATGCCGGTCTATGAGCGGCCGGTCGCGATCGTGCTGTACCGGGAAGACCACCGCTTTCTGCTCGACCAGATCATCCCCCGGGCCGGCCGTTCCGAGGCCAATTTCGACCTGATTATCGCCTCCCAGCCCTACCGGGCCAAATCCTCGGTCAATTTTCGCGCCAAACGCATCATTGCGCCGCTGGCACGGGCGCTGCGTGCGGGGGGCCGTTTGATCGGAATTCACTCTCATGGACAGGATCCGGGCATGGAGATCATCCAGTCGGTATGGCCCGGAGAAAATCCTTTCGCGGTGAGCCGTCATGAGCTATTGCGCGCGGTGAAATACGAGCTGGGATCGGCCGGGCGGGACCTTAACTTTAATGCCTATGCCGATAACCGTTCGATCTTCCGGTATGATATGGAAGCGCTGGCAAATGAGGTCACCGGCTCGATCGGCACCTCGACGGCCTTTGCAGCATGGAACGCGGCGGTGTATGTCGCCCAGATCGAAGACGACCGGTTGACCGAAATGACCCAGAGCGGCCGTTATCTCGATGCCGCCAGAGAGGTTCTGCGCAAGCATAACGGCCTCTGGTTCTACGACGAATCCTACGTCATTTCGCGCCGTCGCGACTGACATTTCAGGACACATTCAGACAAGGACCGCCGGGATCAGGCGGAAAAGGGGTTGGTTGATGCGCGCGTCTTATCTGTTCACCTCAGAGTCGGTTTCGGAAGGCCATCCGGACAAGGTTTGCGACCGGATTTCCGACGAGATCGTCGATCTGTTTTTCCGCGAAGGCCCCAAGGCAGGTATCGATCCCTGGGCCATCCGTGCGGCTTGCGAGACGCTCGCCACCACCAACAAGGTGGTTATCGCCGGCGAAACCCGCGGCCCAAAATCCGTCACCAACGAGCAGATCGAGAGCGTGGTGCGCGACGCCATCAAGGACATCGGTTACGAGCAGAAAGGTTTCCACTGGAAAACCTGCGACATCGAAATCCTGCTGCATCCGCAATCCGCCGATATCGCGCAGGGCGTCGATGCGCTGCAGCCTGGCACCAATAAGGAAGAAGGCGCGGGCGATCAGGGCATCATGTTCGGTTACGCCACCAACGAAACCCCGGACCTGATGCCGGCGCCTATTTTCTATGCCCATAAGATGCTGCGGCTGATCGCGGAAGCGCGTCACTCCGGCCGGGAGAAGGTGCTGGGCCCGGACTCCAAGAGCCAGGTCACCGTGCAATACGAGAACGGCAAGCCCGTCGGCGTGCGCGAGATCGTGGTTTCGCATCAGCATCTCGTCGAGGACATGACCTCGAACCAGGTGCGCGAGCGCGTCGAGCCCTATGTGCGGGAGGCGCTGCCCAAGGACTGGATCAACGGCAAGACCGTCTGGCACATCAATCCCACCGGAAAATTCTTCATCGGCGGTCCCGACGGCGATACCGGTCTCACCGGCCGCAAGATCATCGTCGATACCTATGGCGGCGCGGCGCCGCATGGCGGCGGCGCGTTTTCCGGCAAGGACCCCACCAAGGTGGATCGTTCAGCGGCGTATGCCGCGCGCTATCTCGCCAAGAACATCGTTGCCGCGGGCCTCGCCGGCCGCTGCACGTTGCAGCTCGCTTACGCCATCGGCGTCGCACGGCCGCTGTCGATCTATATCGATACCCACGGCACCGGTAACGTGCCCGAGGAAAAGCTCGAGAAGGTCGTGGCCGAGGCGATGGATCTGACGCCCCGCGGCATCCGCAAGCATCTCGATCTCAACAAGCCGATCTACGCGCGGACCTCGGCCTACGGTCATTTCGGCCGCACGCCGGACAATGAGGGCGGCTTCTCGTGGGAGAAGACCGACCTCGCCGAAGTGCTGAAACGCGCGGTGTGAGTTTGCTTACCTCTCCCCGCCTACGGGGAGAGGTCGCCGCTTCTTCGCGGCGGGTGAGGGGGAGGCACCGCATCCATCGCTATTGCAGTGTTTGCGGATAGTAGCCCCTCACCCCAACCCTCTCCCCGCAACGGCGGAGCGAGGGAGCGGACCGCGTCATAATGCGTTCAGTTTCGTCTCGTACCGATAAGTCAGAATTCATCCGCTCAGGAAAATCATCTCATGACTGCCACCGCCAAGAAGCCCGCCTTCACCGATTACATCGTCAAGGACATCTCGCTCGCCGAATTCGGCCGCAAGGAAATTTCGCTGGCCGAGACCGAGATGCCCGGCCTGATGGCGACGCGCGAGGAATACGGCCCGCAGCAGCCTTTGAAGGGCGCGCGCATCGCGGGCTCCCTGCATATGACGATCCAGACCGCGGTCCTGATCGAGACGCTGGCGGCGCTCGGGGCCGACATCCGCTGGGTCTCCTGCAACATCTATTCGACGCAGGACCATGCGGCCGCCGCGATCGCCGCCGTCGGCATTCCCGTGTTCGCGGTGAAGGGCGAAAGCCTCAGCGAATACTGGGACTACACCGCAAAACTGTTCGACTGGCACGGCGGCGGCACGCCCAACATGATTCTCGATGATGGCGGCGACGCAACCATGCTGGTGCATCATGGCCTGCGCGCCGAGCAGGGCGACGTGAAGTTTCTGGACAAGCCGGGATCGGAGGAAGAGGAAGTGTTCTTCGCCCTGATCAAGAAGCTGTTGAAGGAAAAGCCCAAAGGCTGGTTCGCCGAGATCGCCAGGAACATCAAGGGCGTCTCGGAAGAGACCACGACGGGCGTGCACCGGCTCTACAACATGGAGAAGGAAGGCAAGCTGCTGTTTCCGGCGATCAACGTCAACGACAGCGTCACCAAGTCGAAGTTCGACAATCTCTATGGCTGCCGCGAATCGCTGGTCGACGGTATCCGCCGCGGCACCGACGTGATGATGTCAGGCAAGGTGGCGATGGTCGCGGGCTTCGGTGACGTCGGCAAGGGCTCGGCGGCCTCGTTGCGCCAGGCCGGCTGCCGCGTCATGGTCGCCGAGATCGATCCGATCTGCGCGCTGCAGGCGGCGATGGAAGGCTATGAAGTCGTTACCATGGAAGACGCCGCAGCCCGCGCCGACATTTTCGTTACCGCTACCGGCAACAAGGACATCATCACCATCGAGCACATGCGCGCGATGAAGGACCGCGCCATCGTCTGCAACATCGGCCATTTCGACAACGAGATCCAGATCGCGCATCTGCGCAATTTGAAATGGACCAACATCAAGCCGCAGGTCGACGAGATCGAATTCCCCGACAAGCACCGTATCATCCTGTTGTCGGAAGGCCGCCTGGTGAACCTCGGCAACGCCATGGGCCATCCGTCGTTCGTGATGTCGGCCTCCTTCACCAACCAGACGCTGGCGCAGATCGAGCTGTTCGCCAACAACAAGAACGGCAAATACCAGAAGAAGGTCTACGTGCTGCCGAAGTCGCTCGACGAGAAAGTGGCGCGGCTGCACCTCGCCAAGATCGGCGTGAAGCTGACGACGCTGCGCCCCGACCAGGCCGAATATATCGGCGTCAAGCCGGAAGGCCCGTTCAAGGCCGATCATTACCGGTATTGAGATTCAAATTTCGTCATTGCCGGGCTTGACCCGGCAATCCATCTAACGAAGAGGATGAATACGCGGGTCAAGCCCGCGTATGACTAGATGGGTGGACCGGCCGCCATTTGACGCGGCCGACGGCCCTCGGAGACCACCATGGCATCAGAACATTTCGACGTGCTGATCGTCGGCGCCGGGCTGTCCGGCATCGGCGCAGGCTATCATCTGCAGCAAAAATGTCCGGGCAAGAGTTTTGCCATTCTCGAGGGCCGCGACTGCATCGGCGGCACCTGGGATCTGTTCCGCTATCCCGGCGTCCGTTCCGACAGCGACATGTTCACCCTGGGCTATTCGTTCAAGCCATGGACCGAACCGAAGGCGATCGCCGACGGGCCGCGGATCCTGAATTATGTCCGCGAGACCGCCGCCGAGAACGGCATCGACAGGAAAATCCGCTTTCATCATCGGGTCAAGCGGGCGTCATGGTCGTCGCAGGACGCGCGCTGGACCGTGGAGGCCGAACGCGGACCTCAGGGCGAGGGCGCTATCGAGATCGTGCGCTTCACCTGTAATTTCCTGTTCATGTGCTCCGGCTATTACAAATACGAGGAAGGCTACACGCCGGAATTTGCGGGCCGCGAAAATTTCGCGGGCCGCATCGTGCACCCGCAGAAATGGCCCGAGGACATGGACTATACCGGCAAGCGCGTGGTGGTGATCGGCTCGGGCGCCACCGCGGTGACGCTGGTGCCGGAGATGGCCAGGAAAGCCGCCCATGTCACCATGCTGCAGCGCTCGCCGACCTATGTGGTGTCGCGCCCGGCGCAGGATCCGGTCGCCAATAAATTGCGGCGCAACCTGCCGGAAAAACTTGCCTATCATCTGATCCGCTGGCGCAACGTGCTGTGGGGGATGTATTTCTTCCAGCTCAGCCGGCGCAAGCCGGCGCGGGTCAAGCAGCTGATCCTCGGCGGCGTCAGGATGGCGCTCGGTCCCGACTACGACATCGCCACCCATTTTACGCCGCGCTACAATCCCTGGGATCAGCGGTTGTGTCTGGTGCCCGATGGCGACCTCTTCAACGCCATCAAGGAAAACCGCGCTTCCGTGGTGACCAGGGAGATCGACACCTTCGCCAAGAACGGCATCCGGCTGAAGGATGGTAGCGAACTCGAGGCCGACATCATCGTCACCGCCACCGGACTTGTTCTGCAGGTACTCGGCGGCATGGAGGTTGCCGTCGACGGCCGCGCGGTCGATTTTTCAAAAACGCTGAACTACAAGGGCATGATGTATTCGGATGTGCCCAACCTGGCGTCTTCGTTCGGCTACACCAATGCGTCGTGGACGCTGAAATGCGACCTGACCTGCGAATATGTCTGCCGCCTGATCAATTACATGGACCGGCATGGCTACAAGAAATGCATGCCTCACAATGTCGATCCGACCATCACCGAATTGCCCTCGCTGGACTTCTCCTCCGGCTATGTGCAGCGCTCGCTGGCGAAAATGCCGAAGCAGGGCTCGAAACGGCCATGGCGGCTCTATCAGAATTACGCGCTCGACATCGTCACCTTGCGTTTCGGCAAGGTCGATGACGGGGTGATGCAGTATTCGTGACGGGCTGCGCCTGGCCGGCCTGAAAGATCCCCGGCGCCTGATCTTCAAGGGCCTGCAGGCGATGGCCGCTGAGCTGGCCGTCCGCCGAGCCGTGCTTGTCTTCCGCAAGTACCTAAGCCGCCGCCGCAATCGATTTGAGGAAACCGTCGATTTCGACCTGAAGGCTGCTGGTCGAGTCGGACAATTGCTTCGCCGACGACAATAGCTGGCCCGACGCCGCGCCGGTCTGGTTGGCGCCCTGGCTGACCTCGGCGATGGTGTCGGCGACCTGCGATGTCCCCGACGCCGTACGCTGGATGTTGCCGGAAATTTCCTGGGTGGCGGCGCCCTGTTCCTCGATCGCCGCCGCGATCGCGCTGGTAATCTCGGAAATCTTGCCGATGGTCGAACTGATCATCTTGATCGAGCCGACCGCTTCCTGCGTTGCAGTCTGCATGCCCGCGATCTGGATGCCGATTTCGTCGGTGGCCTTGGCGGTCTGACTGGCGAGCGCCTTGACTTCCTGCGCGACCACCGCGAAACCGCGGCCGGCCTCGCCGGCGCGCGCCGCCTCGATAGTGGCGTTGAGCGCGAGCAGGTTGGTCTGCTCGGCGACCGAGGTGATCAGCTTGATCACGTCGCCGATCCGGTTGGCGGCCTGCGACAGCGCGTTGATGCGCGCGTCGGTTTCATTGGCCTGCTTCACCGCGCTTTCGGCGATGCGGTTGGATTCCTGAACCTGCGTTGAAATTTCGCGCACGGAACCGGCGAGTTCCTCGGTCGCCGATGCCACCGACTGTACGTTGTTGGAGGCGTCCGCCGAGGCGTTGGCGACCACGGTAGCGAGCCGCGTGGTGTTGCCGGCGTTGTCGCTCAGTGAGCGGGCGGTGCCTTCCAGGTCGCCGGAAGCCGTCGTCAGCGAGGTGATGATGGCGCGGAAGCGGTCGCTGGCTTGCGCGATAGCGTCCTTGCGGATCTGACGGTTGGAACCGAAATAGAACGCAACGACATTTTCGGTGTCCAGCATGTTGGCCCTGGCGATGGCGTTTTGCATCGACGCCTTCATGTCGCGCGCGGCCTGGGCAGCCCGGCCGAAACGCGGAATCTGAATTTCGTCCTCGAGCGCCTTCATCAGCTGATCCGCGACGAACATCATGCGGCAGCCGACATACCAGTGCGGCGCGACGCCGGCGCGCTGGTTGAATTCGCAAAAGCGTGCGATCGAACTGGCGTAAGCCGGGCCGAAATCGCAGGCCGCGATCAGGTCCCAGTGCTGCAGCTGCATCTGAATGGCCTCCTGCATCGCGCCGTCCCGGAAGATGCCGGAGGAGGGATCGTAATGCCGGATCTTGCCGTAGAACCGCGCCAGGACGTCCGGCAGCGTTTTTGCGAGAAACGGCCGCATCTCGCGCAAGCTCACCCGCGTCGGTTCGTCGATTTCGAGCAAATCGAGGCGGACGGCGTTCCAGTCGAGGCTCATGGGCGGGGCTCCAGCGCGCAGATTGTGGCGGTCCGCCCTTGTTAATGTACGTATGGTTAACGGACTGCGAATTTCTCCGTAGTTTTGCGCAGGGGCGCGCAAATCCGGGCGCAAAAAATGGGCCCCGAACGCGGTTCGGAGCCCTGTTTTCCTGTTTGGGCGCGGAGAGCCGATTATGCCGCCGGCTTGCCGATCGAAACCTTCAGGGTGCCGATGCCGTCGACCCCGCACTCGATCCTGTCGGCGGGCGAGAGCGCCGCAACGCCGGCCGGCGTCCCCGTCATGATGATATCGCCGGCGCCGAGCGCGACCTGCTGGGAGAGCTGCCAGATGATTTCCGGCACGCTCCAGATCAGTTCGGTGAGGTCGCCTTTCTGCCGTTCGGTGCCGTTGACCGAGAGCCAGATTTTTCCCTTCGCGGGATGGCCGATCTTCGCGGCCGGCTGCAGGGCTGAGCAGGGCGCGGAATGGTCGAAGGATTTGCCGATCTCCCACGGCCGTTCCTTCTTGCGCGCGGCCTGCTGCAGGTCGCGGCGGGTGAGGTCGATGCCGACGGCATAACCGTAGATGTGATCGAGCGCCTTGTCGGCCGCGATGTTGAGGCCGCCGCTCTTCATCGCCACGATCAGTTCGACTTCGTGGTGCAGATCCTTGGTCAGCGGCGGGTAGGGGATAACGGCGCCGTCAGGCTCGATCATGTCGGCGTGCTTGGCGAAGAAGAACGGCGGCGCCCGCTCGTCGTTTCCCATCTCCCGGATGTGCTCGAGATAATTGCGCCCGACGCACCAGATGCGGCGAACCGGAAACGATTTGGTTTCGCCGGCGACGGCGATCGAAGCTTGCGGCGGGGCGGCAATGACAAAGGATGTGGCGCTCATGAAGGGGTCTCGGTGGGGTTTGGGGGACGGAAACAGGGCGTAGCTTTACGCGGTTGCGCTGATCGGCGCCAGAGTGAGGGGGCCGGCATCGCGATGCTGGATGCGGAAGAACGAGGCATAGCGGCCGCCGCGGCGCAACAGGTCGTCGTGCCGGCCGCGCTCGACGATCTCGCCGCCCTCGACCACCAGGATGGCGTCGGCGTGCATGATGGTGTGGAGGCGATGGGCGATGACGATGGTGGTGCGGTTCTGGCAGAGATGTTCGATCGCTTCCTGCACCTGCTGTTCGGATTCCGAATCCAGCGCCGCGGTCGCCTCATCGAGCAGGATGATCGGTGCATTTTTTATCAGCGCGCGCGCAACCGCGACGCGCTGGCGCTGTCCGCCCGACAGTTGCGTGCCGTGCTCGCCCACCGGCGTGTCGTAGCCGAGCGGAAAGCCCATGATGAAATCGTGCGCGCAGGCCGCCTTCGCCGCCGCCACGATCTCGGCTTCGGTCGCGCCGACCTTGCCGAAGGCGATGTTCTCGCGGATGGTGTCGCGAAACAGATAGACGTCCTGCCCGACATAGGCGGTCTGCTGGCGCAATGATGTTCGCGACACCGCGGAAATCGACTGTCCGTCGATCAGGATCTCGCCCTCGCTCAACTCATAGAACCGCAGCAGCAGCGCCAGCACGGTCGATTTGCCGCCACCGGAGGGGCCGACCAGCGCGGTGACCTTGCCGGGGTCGGCGACAAAGCTCATGCGACTGAGCACCGGCTCGTTCGCACGGTAGGCGAAGCTGACATCGCGCAATTCCACCCGTGCGTCGGTCAGCCGCAGTGCCGGCTTGTCGTCCTCGACCGGCTCGCTGGACGGGCTGTCGACGATTTCCAGCAACTTGCGCGCGCCGATCAAATTGCTGTTGAGCTCGATGTTGAGCCGCGCGAGGCGCTTGGCCGGCTCGTAGGCCATCAGGAACGCGGTCAGGAACGAAAAGAACTGGCCCGGCGTCGCGCCCGTCGCGACCACGCTGTAGCCGCCATACATCAGTCCGCCCGCGACCGCGAAACCGCCCAGGGTTTCCATCAGCGGGCTGGAGCGGTTGGAAACCCGCGCCATCTTGTTGGCGTTGCGCTCGACCGCCGTGATACTGGCGTCGATCCGCTCGCGCATGGTCTGTTCGAGCGTGAACGCCTTGACGGTGCGAATGCCCTGCAGCAATTCCTGCATGGTCTCGAGAATGTCGGCGGTGCCGGTGAACTGGTTGTGCGCCAGCCCCTTGATCCGCTTCACCAGCTTGCGCAGCACCAGCATCGCCGGCGGCGCCACCGCAAAACCAAGCAACGCCATATACGGATCCTGCATCAGCATCACCGCGACCAGCCCGATCAGCAGCAAGAGGTCGCGTCCGAGCGCATTGATCAGCAGATTGAGTACCTGCGTGACCGAGTAGGCGCCCGATGTCAGGCGTGCCAGGAATTCCGACGAATGCCGCTCCGAGAAGAAGGCGACGCTTTCGTTCATCAGCTTGCCGAAAAGCCGGCGCTGGTTGTTGGCGAGGATGGCGTTGGAAATTTTCGACAGGATCACCTGGTGACCGTAAGTCGCCGCACCCTTGAGGATGAAGATCAGGACGGTGACCCCCGACAGGAGCGCGATGCCGCGCACATCCTTGTCGACATAGGCCTTGTTGATAACCTGGCCGAGGATCCAGGCCGAGCCCGCGGTCGCGGCCGCCGAGACCCCCATCAGCGCGAAGGCGAGCAGATAGCGGCGCCAGTAGGCGGCTCCCTGTTCCGCGATCAGGCGGCGAATCAGGATCGCGGCGCCATAGGGATCGTCGGTGATTTTCTTCGGAAATTCGGTCATCCGCGTTCCATTGACGGCGCTGGGCAGGTATCGCCCGCGCGTCAGGGGCTGCTGCGAAAGGTTTCCTTGCCCCCTATAGCATGGTTTTTCAAGCCAAATCAGGGCTTGCGCCGGCCGAGAATTCTAGGCCGTCGCCGCGCGCTGCGCCTCGCCGTGGCGCTCGCAGAACAGTTTCTCTTCCCAGGCCAGCGCGTGCGCGGCGATGGTCTCGAGATCATCGTATTGCGGCGTCCAGTCCAACGTCGAACGGATACGGCCGGTGTCCGCGATCATGGCCATGATATCGCCCGGCCTGCGCGGGGCATATTGAACCGCAAAATTACACCCGGAAACACGCCGCACGGCTTCGATGGTCTCCAACACGGAGTAGCCGCGGCCGTAGCCGCAATTCAGCGTCGCCGAGGTGCCGCCGCCGCGCAGGTAGGACAGTGCCGCGCGATGGGCCTGCGCAAGATCGCTGACATGAATGAAATCCCGGATGCAGCTTCCGTCCGGCGTCGGATAGTCGGTTCCGTACACGTCGATCTTGGCGCGCTGTCCGGTGGCGGCCTCGACCGCGATCTTCAGCAGATGGGTCGCGCCGACGGTCGCCAGTCCCATGCGCGCCTGCGGATCGGCGCCCGCGACATTGAAATAGCGCAGCACGACATAGTTCATGCCGTGCGCGGACGCCGTGTCATGCAACATGATCTCGGTCATCAGCTTGGATGAACCGTAAGGCGACAGTGGCCGCGTCGGTGCATGCTCGGGAACCGGCATCTGATCCGGATTGCCGTACACCGCCGCGGTCGACGAAAAGATGAAGCGGTTGATGCCGGATTTCACCGCCGCGTTGAGGAGGCTGCGCGTGGTCATGGTGTTGTTGCGATAATAGGCGAGCGGATCGCGCATTGAATCCGGTACCACTACCGACCCCGCAAAATGAATGATGCTTTCCACGCCGTGGGCCGCGATCACGCCCCCGACAAGGTTCTCGTCCGCGGCATCGCCGATGAACAGCGGAACGCTTTCGGGCAGCAACGCGGAAAAGCCGGTGGACAGGTTGTCGATCACGACGGCACTTTCGCCGGCCTCCACCAGCGCATGAACCATGTGGCTTCCAATGTAGCCGGCGCCGCCAGTGACAAGCACGGTCATGAGCTCACCCATCTGCCAAATACCGGGGCGATGCTATCCGGGGCGCGGTGAAGAACGGGTTTCGGCGCAAGCCAACTGGCCACTATGCTTAATGTTGCGTATAGGAAATGCGCAAAACGGAGCCTGACGTGCCGATCGATAACAATTCCGCTAACAGTCTGCAGCTGATCGTGCCGAATCTGCACAGGCGCTATTCCGGCGTCACCGCGACCAACCGCATGGTGGCGCCGAAACTCGCCAGCATGTTTCGTGCCGCATGGCTCGGTCCCGATGCGCCCGACGGCATCACAAACATGGGTATCGCGGACCTCTTGAAGTTGTGGCGGCGCCGCGAGCCCCTGATCTGGCATGCGCGGCGCAATAACGAGATGATCGCAGGCGTGCTGCTCCGGTCGCTCGGCTGGCCGCTAGAACTGGTGTTCACCTCGGCGGCGCAGCGCCACCACACCTGGATCACGCGGTGGCTGATCAACCGAATGGACGCGATCATCGCGACCAACGATATCTCGGCGTCGTTCCTCAAGCGCCAGGCGACAGTGATTCCACACGGGGTCGATACCGATCGCTATTCACCGCCCTCCGATCGCGCCGCGGCGTTCGCGCAGACCGGATTGCTGGGCCGCCATGCCATCGGCTGCTTCGGCCGGGTGCGCGCGCAAAAAGGCACGGACGTCTTTGTGGACGCGATGTGCGAGCTGCTGCCGCGCTATCCCGACTTTACCGCCGTCGTGGTCGGCGCGATCGCGCCGGAGCAAATGGCGTTCGCCAACGGTCTGAAAAAGCGGATCGAGGCAGCTGGCCTGCAATCGCGTATCGTCATCACCGGCGAACTTCCGATCGAGGAGGTGCAGCGCTGGTACCAGCGGTTGACGATCTACGCTTTCACCTCGCGCAATGAAGGTTTCGGTCTCACTCTGATCGAGGCGATGTCGGCGGGAGCGGCGCTGGTGGCGTCACGCGCGGGCGCGGCCGAGCTTGTGGTGGAGCATGGCGTGACCGGCGTGCTGACGCCACCAGGCGATGTCGATGCGCTTGTCGTCGCCCTGGAGCCCCTGATGCGCGATCCGGCTTCGGCCACCGAGATGGGCGCGCGGGGACGCGCGCGGGTGCTCCAGAAATTCAGTCTCGATGTGGAAGCCAACGGGATTGCCGAGGTCTATCGCCGGCTCGTCTGAGCGATCGCTTTCGCCACGAAGGCATCGAGATCGCCGCCCGCGAACAGAAAGCCCGGCAATCCAGCGGCTTGCGCCGCCTCGATGTCGGTCGCACGGTCGCCAATGACAAAACTGCCTTCGCGCCGCACCGGCCAGCGTTGCATCAGATCGAGGATCATGCCGGGGCTCGGCTTGCGCCAAAGGTGCTCCTCGAGATAGCCGGCGACCGATCCGTCGGGATGATGCGGGCAATATCTGATGTCGTCGATGCGCGCGCCCTGCGCGGCGAGTTCCGCGCGCATCCAGTCGTGCAGCGTGTTGAGCTCGTGCTCGGTAAAGTAACCGCGCGCCACGCCGGATTGATTGGTGAAGAAGAACACCAGATATCCGGCATCGTTGAGCCGGCGGATCGCGTTGGCCGCGTTCGGCATCCAGCGAATCCGCTCCTGGGTGCCCATATAGCCGTCGTCGTGATTGATGACGCCGTCGCGGTCGAGGAAGGCCGCGGGCCTGGGCTCGGCGCCTGCAAAATCGACGCCGCTCATCTCTTCGCGGCCCCGCGCATCATGGCCTGCTCGATCTCGTCGCAGATTCCGTGGGCGATGGCGAGATGGATTTGCTGGACCACCGGGGTGTCGTCGCTGGGCGCCACCAGGAGATGATCGCACAATGCACCCATTGCATCGCCCTTGCTGCCGGTAAAGCCGATGGTGACAAGTCCGCGTTCCCGCGCGCCGCGGAGCGCCGCAAGGATGTTCGGCGACCGTCCGGAGGTGGATAGCGCCAGCAGCACGTCACCGCGCTGGCCGAGACCTGCGAGCTGTCGCGCGAACACCTGTTCAAAGCCGTAATCATTGGCGATCGCCGTCAACGCCGAGGTGTCGGTGGTCAGCGCGATCGCAGCGTAAGCAGGCCGGTCCCGTTTGTAGCGGCCGACGATTTCGGCGGCGATATGCTGGGCGTCGGCGGCGCTGCCGCCATTGCCGATGATCAGCAGCTTGTTGGCCGAGCGCAGCGCCGCGATGATGACAGCCGCGATTTGGCATGCGGCCGCGAGCAACCCCGCGTCCTGCGTCGCCCGCTCAAGGGCGGCGAGCGATTGCGCTAAATGCGCTCCGATTGGGTCGTTGGAATCCTGGCTCAAGACGCACCGTCAAGGTTGCGGGTTCGTATCTGTCGTAATGACCGCGCCGCGGCAGCGCAAGCGCGCGCTATCAATGCGCAGCACGCGTCACGGCCTCCGCCAGCACGCGCTCGGCAATTGTCACGACGTCGGATGCAGGAATGTCCCGCACGCAGCGATGGTCGTTCTTGGTGCAGATCGGGCGGTGGCAGGGCTGGCACGGCACCACGGTTTTGGTCTGCACCGTTGCCGCAAGGCCATTCAGCGGTGCCCAGTGATAGGGGCTGGTGGGGCCGAAAATGCCCATGGTCGGCGTCCCCAGCGCGGCGGCGACATGCATCAAGCCGGAGTCGTTCGAAATCGCGACATTGGCCGCCGCCATCGCCAGAATGCCGTTGCGCAGGTCTGTCCCGGTCAGATCGCGCACCCGGGGGCCGCCCGCGGCCACGATTTCCGCCGCCAGCGCCTTTTCGCCGGGGCCGCCGACCACCCAGATATCCAGCCCGTGTTCGGCCAATAGCCGCGCGGCCTCCGGGTAATAGGTCCAGCGCTTGGACGATCCGGCCGAGCCCGGGGCCAGCGCCACGGCGGTTCCGGCGCCTAGCCCGTCGGCTTGCCGCCAGCGGCTCACTTCCTGTCGGGGCACGCGGAGCTGCGGCACCGGCCATTCCGGCGGCAGCGGCGCCCCATCCGGCAACGCCAGTGCTGCGTTTTTGTCGATGAAGCGGGGCAGGGCCTTCTCGCCCCAGCGCCATCGGTTGATTAGCCCGAATCTCGCCTCGCCGACGAAGCCCACCCGTTCCGGGATACCGGCGAGCGCCGGTGCAATCGCCGATTTCCAGGTGCGGGGCATGATCAGCGCGGTGGTGTAGTTGCGATCCCTTAGCTGCGCTGCCAGCTCCCATTGTCTGGCCAGCGCAAGCCGGCTGCGCGGCAGGTCCCAAACGATGCCAGAGCGGACGCCCGGCATGTAGTCGACCAGCGGGGCGCACAGGGAAGTGGTCAGGAGATCGATCGGCCGGTTGGGCCAGCGCTGCTTCAGCACGCGCACCACGGTATGGCCGCGCACGAAATCCCCGATCCACATATAGGGAACGATCAGAAGCGGGCGGGTGTCGTCCGCGTTCTCCTTGATCGAATATTCTGAATTTATATTCATTCTTTATGGACTTCGCAGCGGTTTATTTCGAGCCTGTCGGTAACTGCTCTGCGCCGCGGGGTAAAGCCGGCAAACGGAGCGCAGCCTCTTCACCAAGCCAGTTGACCCAAGTTGCCTGCCGGGCGGGACTGGGGCAAAGCTGGCATCCCACAAAGGGCAGGGCGTGGAATGCTGCTGGTGACCGGGGGTGCCGGTTTTATCGGATCGAACGTCGTGGCTGCGTTGAATGACGCAGGCCGGGCCGACGTCGCCGTTTGCGACCTGCTCGGCCACGACGGCAAATGGCGCAATCTCGCCAAGCGCCAGCTCGCCGATATCGTGCCGCCGGCGCAATTGCCGGACTGGCTGAAGGGCCGCCGGCTGGACGCCATCATTCATCTCGGGGCCATTTCGGAAACCACCGCGACCGACGGCGATCTCGTGATCGAGACCAATTTCCGCCTGTCGATGCGGCTGCTCGACTGGTGCACGGCCAATGCCACGCCGTTCATCTACGCCTCGTCGGCCTCGACCTATGGCGACGGCGCGCAGGGGTTTTGCGACGACCCGTCGTTGGCAGCGCTGAAAGCGCTGCGGCCGATGAATTTATATGGCTGGAGCAAGCATCTGTTCGATATGGCGGTGGCCGAGCGCGCGGCCAGGGGCGAAAAGCTGCCGCCGCAATGGGCCGGGCTGAAATTCTTCAACGTGTTCGGTCCCAATGAGTATCACAAGGGCACGATGATGAGCATGCTGGCGCGGCGCTTCGACGATATCAAAGCGGGCCGGCCGGTGCAGCTGTTCAAGTCGCATCGCGATGGGATCGCGGACGGCGATCAGCGGCGCGATTTCATCTATGTCGACGACGCAGTGCGGGTAACGATGTGGCTGCTGGCGACGCCCTCGATCAACGGCATCTTCAACGTCGGGACCGGCAAGGCCCGCAGCTTCAAGGATATGATGCTCGCGGCCTATTGCGCGCTCGGCGCAGTTCCGAATATCGAGTATGTCGATATGCCCGAGTCGATCCGCGGCAGCTACCAGTACTTCACCCAAAGCGACGTCGATCGGCTGCAGCGCGCCGGTTACAATGGCGGCTTCACCGCGCTGGAACAGGCGGTCGGGACCTACGTCAAGGGCTTCCTCGATCGCGCCGATCGTTTCCGCTGACCGCAAACAGACAACGGGTTCCGATGTTCGATTTTGACGCCCTGTCGCATGCGATTGCCAGCCAGACCGTGCTCTGCGTCGGCGACCTTATGCTCGACGAATTCGTCTATGGCGAGGTGTCGCGGATTTCGCCGGAAGCGCCCGCGCCCGTGATTGCCGTGCAGCGTACCGAAACCAATATCGGCGGCGCTGGCAATGTCGCGCGCAACATCGCCTCGCTCGGTGCACGCTGCATCTTCGTCGGCCTGATCGGCGAGGACGCCGCCGGCGCGCAGCTAAGGGCTCAGCTTTCGCAGCAAAACAGAATCGAAAGCGTGCTGGTCTGCGAATCCGCGCGACCGACCACGCGAAAGGTGCGCTTCGTCTCCGAGCACTTTTCCACCCACATGCTGCGCGCGGACTGGGAACTGGCACAGCCGGCGGCAGCCGGTATCGAGCAGAACCTGATCGACGCCATTTTGCCGCTGTTGCCGCGCGCCGACATCGTGCTGTTGTCCGACTACGCCAAAGGCGTGCTGACCGCGCGGGTGATCCGCAACGTCATCGACGCCGCGCGCAAGCTCGGCAAGCGGGTGATCGTCGATCCCAAAAGCGCCAACTTTGCCATTTATCGCGGCGCGACGCTGCTGACGCCCAATCGCAGGGAATTTGCCGAAGCGACCCGCAGCCGCGCCGATACCGTAGAGAGTATTGCGGACGCCGCGCAGGACGCGATGCAGCTTGCCGACTGCGAGGCCATGCTGGTGACGCAAAGCGAGCACGGCATGACACTGGTGCCGCGCAGGGGCGGCGCCATCCATGTACCGGCGCACCCGGTCAGGGTGCGCGACGTCTCCGGCGCGGGCGATACCGTCGCCGCGGTGCTCGCGGTGACGCTTGCGGCGGGGGCCGATTGGGAGACGGCGCTGCGGATGGCGAATGCGGCGGCCGCGGTCGCGGTCGGCAAGAAGGGCACCGCCAGCGTCACATCAGCGGAATTGCGGCGGAAGATTCTGCCGCATGCATCCCTCGCGGCGGAAGAAAAGATTGTCGCGGCGGGCGGCGATCTCGAGGCGCATCTTGTGGACTGGCGGAAGCATGGCTTGCGGGTCGGATTCACCAACGGCTGTTTCGATATTCTGCATCCCGGCCACGTCAAGGTGCTGACCGCGGCGCGGGGCGCCTGCGATCGCCTGATCGTCGGCCTGAACAGTGACGCCTCTGTGAGGCGGCTGAAGGGCGAGGGGCGTCCGGTTCAGGACGAGCGCGCGCGCGCCGAAGTGCTGGCGGCGCTGGAGGCGGTCGATCTGGTCGCCATCTTCGAAGAAGACACACCGATCATGTTGATCGCGCAGATCACGCCGAGCGTGCTGGTGAAGGGCGGGGATTATACCCGCGACCAGGTCGTCGGCCACGAGATCGTCGAGGCGGGTGGTGGCGAAGTGCTGCTGGTCGAGGTCTTGCCCGGCTTCAGTACGACATCGCTGGTCAATCGCGCGCGCGGGGGCAAGGCGTGAGCGTGGCGGCAAGAGAATCGGTGGGAGCAGTGTTGTGGAGACGGTGGCGCGATCCAGCCGCCTGGGCGACCGCGGTTGATATCTTCGCTATCCTGACTGCGGTTTCGTTGCCCTGGTCGACGACGCTGGTCGCGATTTTTGCGGCAGCATTGCTGGTCTCGATGGTGCCGTTCCTTGATTTCAGGGCCTTCCTGCAATCGCTGAAGCGCCCGATCTGCGCCATGCCGCTTGCGTTTTTCACGCTCGCTGCCGTCGGAATGCTATGGTCGGATTCGCCTTGGGGGGCGCGGCTCTACGCGGTCGGTCCGACCGCAAGACTGCTGATGTTACCGGTCCTGCTTTATCATTTCGAACGCTCCGCGCGCGGGGTGCAAGTGTTGATTGCCTTCCTGGTGTCCTGCGTACTGTTGACGATGATGTCCTGGATCGTGGCGTTCGATCCCCGGCTTGCACTCAAGTCAGGGACCTATTACGGCGTTCCGGTCAAGAACTATATCGACCAGAGCCAGGAATTCGCGCTATGCGCCGTGGTGCTCGCCTATCCCGCCATCATGCTCTTGCGGAAGAAAAGAACTTGGCTGGCGGCCTTGCTCATTGCGATTTCCATAAGTTTCGTCGTCAATATGATGTTCGTAGTCGTGTCGCGGACGGCGCTGGTCACGCTGCCGATCATGTTGGCGGTGTTCGCAGTGCTTCACCTGAGATGGCGGAGTATCCTCGCAATATTTTGTGTCACGATCGTATTTGCAGCGTTGGCATGGTCGACGTCGCCACATTTGCGCCAGACCACCGAAAGCTTTTTGAGAGATTATCGATTGTACGAGGAGCAAAATGCCCCGACGTCCGCTGGCTTGCGTCTGGAATACTGGAAGAAATCGTTGCGATTCTTTGTTGCGGCCCCCATCTTCGGCCACGGCACCGGATCGATACATGGGCTGTTTGAGGAGGCCGCAATAAACCAATCCGGCGCATCCGCCGATGTCATCGGAAATCCGCACAACCAGACCCTGAACGTTGCGATCCAGTGGGGTGCGGTCGGCATCGCCCTGCTATACGCGATGTGGCTGGTGCATCTGCTGCTGTTTCGCGGCGAGGGACTGGCCACCTGGATCGGATTGACGGTCGTAGTGCAGAATATTTTCACCTCGCTGTTCAATTCTCATCTGTTCGATTTCAATGAGGGGTGGATGTATGTTCTGGGCGTTGGCATCGCCGGCGGCATGGTGCTGGGGACAGGTGCGCGCCAAGCGGCCGCGGGAACGGGAAATTCTGCTAAATCATGACGGCTGGCATGCGCGAGCGAGATGAGCTATCAGCGGCCCCGCAACGGCTCAGCCGCGCCATTACCTGCTACCGGCCTGCGAAATGATGCGTCTATCGAATCTGACCCAGCGCAATCTGCTGATCGCAGCGCACGACGCGCTCGCGACCACGCTGGCGGTCTTTGCCAGCTTCTACCTGCGGTTCGAGGGCGATCTTTTCACCGAGCGGCTGCCGCTCTTGCTGCGCATCTTGCCGTATTTCGTCGCGTTCAGCGTCGTCGTTTGTTACGTCTTTCATCTGACCACCACCAAATGGCGCTTCATTTCGTTACCGGACGCGCTGAATATCCTGCGCGCGGCGACAGTGCTGACGGTGGCGTTGCTGGTGCTGGACTACATCTTTGTCGCGCCGAACGTCAAAGGCACGTTCTTCCTCGGCAAGATCACCATCGTGCTGTACTGGTTTCTCGAGGTGTTCTTTCTGAGCGCGCTGCGCTTCGCCTATCGATATTTTCGCTATACGCGCGTACGTCATCACGCGCGTGCGGAAGATGCGTCGCCGACTTTGCTGATCGGCCGCGCCGCCGACGCCGAAATTCTCCTGCGCGGAATTGAAAGCGGCGCCGTCAAGCGCATTTGGCCAGTCGGCCTGTTGTCGCCGTCGAGCGCCGATCGTGGCCAGACGATTCGCAATATTCCGGTGCTGGGCGGGATCGACGACATCGAGGACGTGATCGGCGATTTTGCCAGACGCAACAAGCCAATCGCCCGCGCGGTCATGACGCCGTCGGCGTTCGATCCCGAGGCGCGCCCCGAAGCCGTTCTGATGCGCGCACGCAGGCTGGGGCTGATTGTCAGCCGTCTGCCATCTCTGGAGAGCGGGGAGACGCCGCGGTTGACGACGGTTGCCGTCGAGGACCTGCTGCTGCGCCCCAGCGAAAACATCGACTACGCGCGGCTTGAAGCCCTGGTGAAGAACAAGGCGGTCATCGTCACCGGCGGTGGCGGTTCGATCGGTTCGGAGATTTGCGACCGTGTCGTGACATTCGGCGCGGCCCGGTTGCTGGTGATAGAGAATTCCGAGCCGGCGCTCTATGCCGTTACCGAAGCGCTGGCGGTGCATCAGACCGGCGCTGCCATCGAGGGGCGGATCGCGGATATTCGCGATCGCGAACGCATCCTGCGGCTGATGAATGAATTCAAGCCGGACATCGTGTTTCACGCCGCCGCCCTCAAGCATGTGCCGATCCTCGAGCGCGACTGGAGCGAAGGAGTCAAGACCAACATTTTCGGATCGATCAATGTCGCCGATGCGGCGCTCGCGGCCGGCGCCGAGGCGATGGTGATGATCTCGACCGACAAGGCGATCGAGCCGGTCTCGATGCTGGGACTGACCAAGCGGTTTGCCGAGATGTATTGCCAGGCGCTCGATCACGATCTGGCGTCTCAGCGGGGCGCCAAGCGGCGGATCCGGCTGATCTCCGTGCGATTCGGCAACGTGCTGGCGTCGAACGGCTCGGTGGTGCCGAAATTCAAGGCCCAGATCGAGGCGGGCGGCCCGGTGACGGTTACGCACCCCGATATGGTCAGGTATTTCATGACGATCCGCGAGGCCTGCGATCTCGTGATCACGGCGGCCACGCACGCGCTGGCGCCACGTGCGACCGGACGTTTCGGTTTACGTCCTCAACATGGGACAGCCGGTCAAGATCGTCGATCTTGCCGAGCGTATGATCCGGCTTTCCGGCCTGCAGCCCGGCCATGATATCGATATCGTTTTCACGGGAATGCGACCGGGAGAACGGCTCAATGAAATCCTGTTCGCCAGCGAAGAGCCGACCATCGAGATCGGTGTTGCCGGCATCATGGCGGCAAAGCCCAACGAACCGCCGATGCAGGCATTGCGGAAGTGGATCGCGGCGCTGGAGCAGGCGATCGCCAACGACGACCGGGCCACGATCAGGGCCGTGCTGAAGGATGCTGTCCCCGAGCCCGGTTCGAACGCCGCCTAGCTGGGATTGCGTGTTCAGGCCTTTCGCGATGGCCGCCGCGATCGCAGGGCGGTTCAGCTTCGCCTATTCTTCCTTGATCCAGGCCCCGGCGAACGCCAGATGAATCGCCCTACACCGGGCGCGGCCGTGAGAAGCGGTACATCGTCAGCGTCACGCCACAGCCGCCGATGATCATGGCCGTGACGTGGATCGCGGCTGATTGCGTCCTGGTCGAGGCGATCGCCAGCACCGCCAGAGCGATATTGAGCGCGAACACCTCGCTCACCACGTGCAACACGGTAAAGCCGTTATCGGTAGCGCGCTGATAAAAATGCGAACGATGTGCGGCCCAGAATGGCTCGCTCCTGATCAGCCGGCGCAACAGCGTCACGGTCGCGTCCGCAAGATAATATAATGGCAGCAGCAATGCGGCGGCGAATTGCTGCTCATAGGCCAGTTGCAGCAGACACCAGCCAAGCAGCAGCCCAATCGGCAGGCTGCCAACATCTCCGAGAAAGACTTTTGCCACCGGGCGGTTGTAGGGTGCGAACCCGACCATCGCGCCGCACAGCGCCGCCGCGACAATGGTTGCCGGAACCGGAAACGTACCGAGCATTCCGAGTATGATCATCGCACCGGTGATAGGTACGACCTCGGCAACAGTCATCCAGTCCAGCCCATCCATGAAGTTGACCAGATTCACAAACCAGAGGCCCGCGAGCAAAAGCAGGCCGCGCTCGATCCAGAGCGGACAGGCCGGGACGATCCGGAGGTCGCCGGACGCTGTAAAAAGGATGGCGCCGACGGCGAGCGCCTGCAGCATCAGTCGCGGTAGTACCGGGATGGATTTAACGTCGTCGGCAAATCCCACAACGGCGATGAACAGCGACGCAGCCGATATCGCGACCGGGATATTCAAAGGCGTCGCCGCTGCATAAGCAGCGATGGCGCTCGCGACCAGGAGCGTAGCCGCAATCACCGCGATGCCGGCACCTTGGGGGGTCGGAACGCGATGCGACGATCGGGCGTTCGGCCGCGCAAGGGCGTGGCGCAGCAGCCAGGGCTGGATCGCCCATGTGATGCCGGCCGAAAGCAAGGCTGCGGCGACGACGGCAAGAATCGACAGGAGTGGTTCGGAAATCGTCATTCTATCCAATGCGGCCGTTACTCCGGTACCTCGATCGGCGCCAAACCCTTCGCAGCCTTCTCGGCGCTGAAAATCCAGACCAGCCCGCCGAACGCGCCGACGATGAAGGTCACCGCGCCGAACAGCAGCGAAACGTTGACGCCTTCATTCGTCATCAGCCCGGCATAGCCGAACGCCAGTCCCATGGTGGCTTCGCGCACCCCCCAACCCGCGATCGAAATCGGCAGCATCGTGATCAGCATGACCGGTGGGATAAGCTGGAAGACCTGACCGAACAGCACCGGTGCCGCGATCGATTGCACCACGCACCACGCGATCACGACCGCGAGAACGTGAACAATCAGCGACAGCACCGCAATCTTTGGTCCGTGCGCACGGCTGAAGATCACGCGGTTGGCGATCACCGAGCAGGCGTGGAGATGATGCGTTCCCCACCAGCGCCTCAGCCAGGGCCAGGGCAGCCTGCCAAGCACGAGAAATCCCACGCCACCCGCGAGCGCGGCGAAATCGACGAACAGCAGCGCTGAGCGGCCGTGCGGATCGCCGATCAGGCTATAGCTCCAGGGCAGGCTCGCGACGATGACAATCGCAAGCGCGATCAGGCCGATGGCGCGATCGACAAAGATGGAGTAGGTCGCCGCCCGCCATCCGGCGCCGCCGCGCGCGACCAGCCAGAGTCGCACCGCGTCGCCCCCGATCGAGGATGGCAGCGTCTGGTTGAAGAACGCCCCGATCATGTTGAAGCGCATCGCCTGCATGGTGCCGAGCGGCGCGCCGCACTCGGCGCTGACCTCGCGCCATCTCAGGACGCCGACAAAAATCTGCAGGAAGGCCACGGCGATCGCCAGGCCGATCCAGCCTAGGCTCGCAATATTGATGCGTGACGCCAGGTCGGCGAAATTGGCCTTGCGGAGCGCGAAATAGAGCAGCGCCGCGGAGACCAGTATTTTTATCGTCGACAGCAGAATCCGGCGCATCTCGCCCGCGCTTGGTGAGGTTTGAGAGGGTGTCAAAACGGTGCAACTCGACGCCGCGCGCCGAACTTCGCCGCCTTGGTATGGTTTTAAAGCCAATCTGGCAATAGCCGCCCAACTGGGTATTGCGACACCCTCGATACGGCAGGTAAAGAGGCTGCGGCCGGCGCGGCGGAGCCGATGCCCTTGGGGATACAATGTCGGATCAGACAATTTTGGTCACGGGTGCGGCGGGTTTTATCGGCTTTCACGTCGCCCGCCAGCTGCTGGCCGAGGGCCGTCATGTTGTCGGTCTGGACAGTCTCAACCATTACTATGACCCGGCATTAAAGCAGTCGCGGCTGAATATCCTGCGCGAGCATTCGCGGTTCGGTTTCGCGCAGATCGATCTTGCGGATCGTCCGTCGACCGGCGAGCTTTTTGCAAAGCATCGGTTTGCGGCGGTGATCCACCTTGCGGCCCAGGCCGGCGTGCGCCATTCGATCGATCATCCCCACGCTTACGCCGACGCCAACCTCGTGGGCTTTGTCAATGTTCTGGAAGGATGCCGGCACCATGAATGCCGTCATCTGGTGTACGCGTCGTCGTCGTCGGTTTACGGCGCCAACACAAAGTTGCCGTTTTCGGTCGACGACAGGACCGATTGCCCCATCAGCCTCTACGCCGCGACGAAAAAAGCCAACGAGCTGATGGCTCATTCCTACAGCCACCTTTATCGTCTTCCAGTCACCGGCTTGAGGTTTTTTACCATCTATGGGCCATGGGGACGGCCCGATATGGCGATTTTTCTGTTTGCCAAATCGATTGTTGAAGGCACGCCGATCAAACTTTTTAACCATGGCAAGATGCGCCGCGACTTCACCCATATCGACGACGTGACCCGTGTAGTACTGCGTCTGGTGGACCGCATTCCCGCAAGCGACGCAAGCCGCGGGAGTGTGCCGGCGCGGATCTATAATGTCGGCAATCACCGCCCGGAAGAGCTGATGCATGTGGTGGCGCTTCTGGAAAACGAGTTGGGCCGCACGGCGGTAAAGGATATGTTACCGATGCAGCCCGGCGACGTGATGGAGACCTTCGCCGATGTCGGCGATCTGATGCGCGACACAGGCTTCAGGCCGCAGACATTGATCGAGGATGGCATTCGCGATTTTGTCGCGTGGTATCGCGACCACTACAAGGTTTGAGGCGCCGATGGACGGACGAATTATTCCCCTGATCATGTGCGGCGGCGCCGGAACGCGGCTGTGGCCGGCTTCGCGCGAGGTCCACCCCAAGCAGTTTCTGCCTCTGTTCGGGGCGCGGTCGACGTTCCAGAACACCATCCTGCGGGTGTCCGATACCACGCTGTTCGAGCGTCCGATCGTCATCACCAACAAGGCCTATCGCTTCATGGTGCTGGAGCAACTGGTCGAGATCGGGCTCGAGGCCGATGTGCTGTTGGAACCGATGCGGCGGGATTCCGGCCCGGCGATATTGGCGGGCGCAGCGTTCGCGCAGATGCGCGACAGGGATGCCGTGCTGCTGGCGCTGGCCGCCGATCACGTCGTGCGCGATACGCCCGCCTTTGTCGCCGCCTGCCGCCAGGGCCTGGTCGCGGCGAGCGCGGGGCGCATCGTGACCTTCGGCGTCCGGCCCGAGCGCGCGGCAACCGAATACGGCTATATCAGCCCGGGCGAGGTCATTTCCGGCGAGGTCCGCAGCGTCGCGAAATTCGTCGAGAAGCCGGATCCAAAAACGGCGGCTGAATATATCGAGGCCGGCTATCTCTGGAACAGCGGCAACTTCATGTTTCGCGCCTCCGTCCTGCTCGATGAATACAAAAACGTCGATGCCGAAAGTGTCGAGGCTGTCACCGATTCCGTTGCCAGGGCCGGTCGCGATCTCGGATTTGTCACGCTGGACGCGGGGGCATTCGGATCGGCAAAGGCAATCTCGATCGATTACGCGGTGATGGAAAAGACCGCTCGCGCCGCCGTGGTGCCGGTCAAGTGCGGCTGGTCCGACGTCGGCTCCTGGCATGCGGTGTGGGAACTGTCGAACAAGGACAGCGCCGGTAATGCCGCGCAGGGCACAGCCGTTTTCGAGGATTCCCGCAACTGCAATGTTTCGACCGACAGGGCGCTGGTGGCGCTGGAAGGCGTCGACGATCTCGTGGTGGTAGCGACGCAGGACGCCGTCCTGGTGTCAAGTCAGAAGGATACTAACGGCCTGAAGCGGCTGGTCGCGAAATTGAAGATGATTGCGCCTCAGGTTACCGAGGAACACCTCAAGGTTCATCGCCCTTGGGGTTCCTATCAGTCGGTCGACAACGGCGACCGGCATCAGGTCAAGCGCATCATCGTCAAGCCGGGCGGCCGGCTGTCGCTGCAGAAACATCACCATCGCTCCGAGCACTGGATCGTGGTGCGCGGAACGGCGCGGGTGACCGTCAACGAGCTGGTCAAGACCGTGCATGAGAACGAATCGATCTACATCCCGATCGGCGCCGTCCACCGGCTGGAAAATCCTGGCAAGATTGTGCTGGAGCTGATCGAGGTTCAGACCGGCAGCTATCTCGGTGAGGACGATATCATCCGCATCGAGGATGATTACCAGCGCAGCTGAAGCATGATCCGGAAAAAGTGGGAACCGGTTTTCCCTCGGACAAGCGCGAAGCGTTTGCGCGGCGATCATGCCCAAACAAAAAGATGGAGTGGGATGGCGATTCGAAGAAAAGTCATCCCGGTCTAGCGCGCCGGACTGATCGTTCGGCCTCGAATCGAGGCAATTCGGGTCATGTTCGGCGCCCAAACGGGCGGCAGGACGATGTAATTTTTTGAATCAAAACGTGTCCGGGTTGGCTTGCCGGCATTCGCCACGAGTATGGCGACGTGCTAGGAGAATCCTCGGGATATTAGCGGCACAAGACGGCTGGGGTTGATGATATGCGTTCCAAAGGATCCGCAGCGGACGTGAAGGCCGAGGCGAAACGCGGGCTTCGGGTGGGCGTCGTCGGCGCCGGCGTGATGGGCAGCAATCACGCCCGTGTGCTCGTCGGCTTGCCCGATATCACGCTGGTCGGGGTGGTCGATCCGCTGCCCGCGCACCGGACGCGCGCGACGGACCTGACAGGCTGCCGCACCTTCGCTGGCCTCGACGAGCTGATCGCTGAAGGCGTCGATGCCGTCACCATTGCCGCCCCGACCCACCTGCATCACGAGATCGCGCTAGCCTGCATCGCGCGCGACGTCCACATCATGGTTGAAAAGCCGATCGCGTCCTCGGTCGAGGAGGGGCGGGAGATTGTCGCCGCCGCCGACCGCGCCGGCGTGACGCTGATGGTGGGTCATGTCGAACGGTTCAACCCGGCCGTCGCCGCCATCAAGCAGGCGATCTCGGGCGAAGACATACTGTCGATCGCGATCACCCGCGTCGGACCGTTTCCGCCGCGCATGTCAAACGTCGGCGTGGTCATTGACCTCGCCGTGCACGATATCGACCTGATCCGCTGGTTCACGGAGTCGGATATCGTGGAGGTGCAGCCGCAGCTCTCCAGCGCGGTTGCCGAGCGCGAGGATATCGCGCTTCTGCAGTTCCGCACCGCCTCCGGCGTGCTCGCCCATATCAACACCAACTGGCTGACGCCGTTCAAGGCGCGCAACGTCACCGTCGCCACCCGCGGCAAATATGTGATGGGCGATCTTCTCACCCGTCAGGTCACCGAGTGTTTCGGCTTCAAGCCGGACGGCAGCTACTCGATGCGGCACCTGCCGGTCGGGCACGACGAGCCATTGCGCGCCGAACTGATCGCGTTCCTTCACGCCGTACGCACCGGCTCCATGCCGGCGGTGACTGGCGATGAGGGCGTCGCCAGCCTTGAAATCGCGACCCGCTGCCTGGAAACGCCGGCGAAGCCGGCCTCTTCCGCGCGCCAGGGGCCGCGGCGTGTGGTCGGCTAGTCGCGCCCGGATGTCCCGCTCTCAATTCCTGCAAGGCTCCATGAACCAGCAACTTCGTCCCGAACCCATCCCCTTCGTTGACCTCGCCGCGCAGCGCCGCCGGCTCGGCAAATCCGTCGATGATGCGGTTTCCCGCGTGCTGGCCCATTGCCAGTTCATCAACGGGCCGGAAGTGGCCCAGCTCGAGGCCGAGCTCGCAGCGTTCAGCGGAGCCAGGCATGTGGTGAGCTGTGCGAGCGGCACCGACGCGCTGTTGATGGTGCTGATGGCCAGGGGCGTCGGCCGCGGCGATGCGGTGCTCTGTCCGTCCTTTACGTTTTGTGCGACCGGCGAGGCGGTGGCGCTGACCGGGGCCGTGCCGGTGTTCGTCGATGTCGATGAAGCGACCTTCAACATGGAAGCGGGTTCGCTCAAACGCGGGATCGCGACTGCGAAGCGACTCGGCCTCAAGCCTGTCGCGGTGATTCCGGTCGATTTGTTCGGGCAAAGCGCCGACCATGACACCATCGGTCAAATCGCGGCAGCCGAGGGCCTGTTCGTGCTCGACGACGCGGCCCAGGCTTTCGGTGCAAGCTACAACGGCCGCCGTCTCGGCACCTTGGGGCTGGCGACCGCGACCAGCTTTTTTCCGGCAAAACCGCTCGGCTGCTTCGGCGACGGCGGCGCGATCTTCACCGACGACGCCGAGCTCGCGGCAACGCTGCGCAGCGTCCGGGTTCACGGCCAGGGTTTGGACAAATACGACAATGTCCGTCTCGGGCTCACGGGGCGGCTCGACACCGTGCAGGCCGCGATCCTGATCGAGAAACTGAAAATCTTCGAGGACGAAATCGCCGCGCGCAACAAGGTCGCCGGGCGTTATACGCAAGGGCTCGGCAATGTAGTGACCGTTCCGCGCCTCGCCAGCGGTTGCACCTCGGTCTGGGCGCAATACACCATCCGGCTGCCCAAAGGCTGTGATCGCGACGGTTTTGCCGCCACGCTGAAGGCGCAGGGCATTCCGACCGCAATCTATTACCCGAAATCGATGCATCATCAGACCGCCTATCGGGATTTCCCGATCGCCGACTGCGGCTTGCCGGCGAGCGAACGCTTGTCGCGCGACGTCATCAGCCTGCCGATGCACGCCTATCTCGACGAGCCGGTTCAGGAACGGATCATCAAGGCCGTGCGCAGCGCACTGGGGGCGTGACGGGGATAGCATCCCGGCCAGATCCGTCGGCGTTCCTGGCACCGCATCGTTGGGGTAGACCGGATAAGTCCAGCATCCCTGAACCAGGCTTGGTTTGATGGTGATCGACACGCCCCGCACCCGTCTACGCTGTTGGCGGGAGGCCGACCGGGAGGCGCTCGCGGCGATGAATGCGCACCCCGGGGTGATGCGCGATCTCGGTGGACCGATCGGCCGGGCGATCAGCGACGCAAAGCTCGATCGCTATGTGGCGGCGTTTCAGCGATTCGGGTTCTGCCGCTGGGCTGTCGAGAGCCGAGGCGGCGGGTTCCTGGGTTATGCGGGTGTCATGCCCTCCGGCATCGATCATCCGCTGGGTCCGCATTTCGAGATCGGCTGGCGGCTGGTGCGAAACGCCTGGGGCCGAGGCTACGCGACGGAGGCCGCCGCCGCAGCGCTGCACGACGCCTTCGTTCGCGTGGGGCTGCGCGAGGTTGTCAGCTACACGGCACCCGACAATCCGAGGTCACAGGCGGTGATGAACCGATTGCATCTGCGGCGCGATCCAACGCGCGACTTCACCGTTAATGATAGAGGTCGCGGCATCTGGCACGGGCTGGTTTGGGTGGGCCGCCGGCATGAGGTTCGCCAGGTTTCGTACCGGATCGCGTTCAAACGGTGATCAACCCGATTTCGCCGTTTTGAAGCGCCGCCGCTTGCTGTAGAAGCGGCGCATGCTCGGTCGTATTTTCACCGTCGGCGGCTACACGCTCCTTTCGCGGCTGACCGGATTCGCGCGCGACATCATGCTTGCGGCGATCCTTGGCGCAGGTCCGGCGGCGGACGCGTTTTTCGTGGCGTTTCGCCTGCCCAATCATTTCCGGGCGATTTTTGCCGAAGGCGCCTTCAACGCAGCGTTCGTGCCGGCCTACGCCCACGTCTACGGCGAGCGCGGCGAGGCGCCGGCGCGATTGTTTGCCGATCGCATCTTCACCCTGCTGTTCCTGTCGCAGCTGATTCTGCTGGGGGTTGCCTGGCTGTTCATGCCGCAGGCGATGAGCCTGCTGGCGCCCGGCTTCAGCGACGACGCGGAGCAGCGGCGGCTGGCGATCGAACTGACGCGGATCACCTTTCCCTATCTGCTGCTGATCACCCTGGTGACGCTCTATGGCGGCATGCTCAACGTTATGCAGCGCTTCGCCAGCGCCGCGGCGGCATCGATCTTTCTGAACCTGGCAATGATGATGACGCTGGCGCTGGTGGCATTTTTCCCCAGCGCCGGCCACGCCGCCGCCTGGGGCGTTTTGATTTCCGGCTTCCTGCAATATTTCCTGCTGGCGGGTGATCTCGCCCGCCATGGCGGCCTGCCGCGATTCGCCCGGCCGAGGCTCGATGAGGATATCCGCGCATTCTTCCGCGCGCTCGGGCCTGCGACTGTAGGCTCGATGGGGACGCAGGTGGCGCTGTTCGCCGACACCATCATCGCGACCTTTCTGCCGGCGGGCGCGCTGTCGGCGCTGTATTATGCCGACCGGCTCAACCAGCTGCCGATCGGCGTGATCGGCATTGCGATCGGCACGGTGTTGCTGCCGGAAATGTCGCGGCGGCTGACCGCAAGCGATCACGACGGCGCGCTGGTCGCGCAGCGGCGCGCTTTCGATTTTACGCTATTGTTTTCGGTGCCGTTCGTGGCCGCGTTCCTGACGGTTCCCGACGTCATCACCCGGGCGATGTTCGCGCGCGGCGCGTTCTCGAAGGCTGATGCGGCCGCCGCCGGAGCTACGCTTGCGGCCTACGCGATCGGGCTGATCCCGTTCGTCCTGATCCGCAGTGCGGTCGCGACCTTTTACGCCCGCAAGGATACTGCAACGCCGGTGAAGGCGGCGCTGACCGGTGTCGCCGTCAACGTCGCGCTGAAAATCGCGCTGGTTGGCGCGCTGGCGCAGGTGGGTCTGGCGCTTGCGACCGCGGTCGGCGCCTGGATCAATCTTTTGCTGGTGGTCGGCTTTGCGGCGCGGGCAGGCTACCTCGACCTCGATCGCTCGCTGGCACGATCGCTAGCGAAGTTTTTGGTCTCCGGCGCCGTGCTCGGGGCGGCACTGTGGCTTGCCGCAAGATTTGCTGCGGTGCAGTTTGCGCATTTGAGCGCACTTCGCGATGAGTCAGCCCTCTTGCTGCTGATCGTCGTCGGTACTTTTGTTTATGCTGGGTCAATCCTGCTGCTATTCGGCAGGGGGTGGCTGAGGTCGCTCGTGCGCAGCTAAATGCTTTGCGCTGGTCAGCGATCCGCTGCAATATGGCAAAAACTACGACAGTGAAACGGAGATACGATGGCTCCCATCAAATTTGGCGTTGGTCAAAGTGTCCTGCGCAAGGAAGACGATGCGCTCATTCGCGGCAAGGGTCGCTACACCGACGACCACGCGCCGCAGCCGGCATCGCACGCGCTGGTGCTGCGTTCGCCGCATGCGCATGCCAAATTCACCATCAACGCGGCCGGTGCCCGCGGCCTGCCCGGGGTCGCCCTGATCCTGACCGGCGAGGACGTCAGGGATCTCGGTTCGCTGCCCTGCCTGTTCAATCTTGAAGTCGATCCGTTCACCGGTCCGCCCTATCCGATCCTCGCCCAAGGCGAGGTCCGCCATGTCGGCGACGCCGTCGCCTTCGTGGTCGCTGAAACGATCGCCCAGGCGCGCGACGCGCTCGAGGCGATCGAGGTCAACTGGGCGCCGCTGCCGGCCGCGATCGGCCTTGTGCACGCGGTCAAGAACGGCGCGCCGCAGGTCTGGCCTGACCATCCCGGCAACGTGCTGTTTGACGTGCCGGTCGGCGACAAGAAGGCCGCCGAGGCCGCGTTCGCAAAAGCACATGCGGTCGCCGAAATATCCATCGTCAATCCGCGCGTCATCACCAATTTCATGGAAACCCGCGCGGCGGTCTGCGAATACGACGCCAAGCGCGACCATCTGACGCTGACGGTCGGCAGCCAAGGCAGCCATCGCTTGCGCGAAATCCTGTGCGGGATGGTGCTGAAGATGCCGATGGAAAAGATGCGGGTGATCTGCCCGGATGTCGGCGGCGGTTTCGGGACCAAGCTGTTTCCCTATCGCGAATATGCGCTGATCGCGATTGCCGCGCGCAAGCTGCGCAAAACGGTGAAGTGGACCGCCGACCGCTCCGATCACTTCATGGGCGACGCGCAGGGGCGCGACAACGTCACCACCGCGCGGATGGCACTCGCCGAGGACGGCAAGTTCCTCGGCATGGACGTCGACCTGATGGGCGACATGGGCGCCTACCTGTCGACCTTTGGGCCCTATATTCCCCACGGCGGCGCCGGCATGCTGCCCGGGCTTTACGACATCCAGGCGTTCCATTGCCGCGTCCGAACCGTGTTCACCCATACCGTGCCGGTCGATGCCTATCGCGGCGCCGGGCGGCCAGAGGCGGCCTACGTGCTGGAGCGGCTGGTGGATGCGGCGGCGCGCAAGCTCGGGATGACGCCGCACGCGATCCGGCGCAGGAATTTCATCCCGCCGCGCGCGATGCCTTACAAGACCGCGACCGGGAAGGTCTACGATTCCGGCGACTTCGCCGCACATATGAAGCGCGCCATGGAAATCGCGAACTGGAAGGAATTTCCCAGGCGCGCCAAGGCGGCGAAGAAGAAGGGTCTGGTACGCGGCATCGGGCTTTCGACCTATGTCGAGGTCTGCGGCACCATGGGCGAGGAAACCGCCAAGGTGCAACTCGATCCCAATGGCGACGTCACCATCCTGATCGGCACCCAGTCGAGCGGGCAGGGCCACCAGACCGCGTACGCGCAACTGGTTGCCGAGCAGTTCGGGCTTGCGCCGGAGCGTGTCCACATTCTTCAGGGCGACACCGATCAGATCGCCACCGGCCTTGGCACCGGGGGGTCGGCCTCGATTCCGACCGGCGGCGTTAGCGTGGAGCGGGCCACTCGCGAGCTCGGCAAGAAGTTGCGCGAAATCGCCGCCGAAGCGCTGGAGACCAGCAGCGGCGATCTGGAAATCAGCGACGGCACCGTGCGCATCGCCGGCACCGATCGCTCGGTCACTTTTACCGATCTCGCCAGGCGGCCGGGCGTCGACCCCTCGAAGCTGAACGCGAGCGCCACCTTCACCGCCGCCGACGGCACCTATCCGAACGGCACCCACCTTGCCGAGGTCGAAATCGACCCCGCCACCGGCATCATCAAAATCGTCAACTATGTCATTGTCGACGATTTCGGCGTGACGCTGAATCCGCTGCTGCTCGCCGGCCAGGTCCAAGGCGGCGCGATGCAGGGGATCGGCCAGGCCTTGATGGAGCAGGCGGTCTACAACCCGAAGGACGGCCAGCTCGTCACCGGAACGTTCATGGACTACGCGCTGCCGCGCGCGGCCGACGGTCCGTCATTCGTGTTCGAGACCCATAACGTCCGCTGCAAGACCAATCCGCTGGGCGTCAAGGGCGCGGGCGAGGCCGGCGCGATCGGTTCCTGTCCGGCGGTGGTCAACGCGATCATCGAGGGACTGTGGCGCGAATACAAAATCGATCACATCGATATGCCCGCAACACCGGAGCGGGTCTGGGTCGCGATCCGCGAGCATCAGCGCCGGCACAGCCTCTGACATCCGCTGCGCGCGGGAATAAAACGTCGCGTCCGGAGTCCTACCGATAGACAAGCTGCGGTCCGCGCCAGGCTGGTGCGCGGCGTCGTTTGGAATCGCCTCTGATGATGGAGAATTGGCCGATGATACGGACTGTTGTGGTTGTGGGAGCGTTGTTGCTCGGCGTCGGCGCCGTGATGGCGCAGCAGGATGTCGCTGTCAAACAGGACAATCTCATGCGGGCGCAGGCCAAGAGCATGTACGGCGTGATTCTGAAAATGACGAAGGGCGAGATCCCCTACGACCAGAAAGCGGTCGACGCGGCCATCGCGCAGCTCGAGGCAAGCGTACCCACGATCGCCGAAGTCTTTGCGACCAATCCCAAGGAGGACGTGGTAAACGCGACCTACGGAGCGTCGCAGAAGATCTGGCAGAACAAGGCCGATTTCGACTCGAAGACGCCGCCGGTAGCGAAAGCGATTGCGGACGTCAAGGGCAAGATCAACGATGTCGCCAGCCTGAAGGTCGCCTACGACTCGATCCAGGCCAAGTGCAACGATTGTCACGAGACCTATCGGCTCAAACTCAAGTGATGGTGCGGGTGCTCGGAGCTGCGCCGGCTGAAAATTCGCCGGCTACACCAAGAGCTGCGCGCTCAATCGTTCCGCACTGATTGATCTGTCCTGCTCGTCGAGCAGACTCGCCAGCAGGGTCGGGTCAGTTGCCGTGCGGACAGTCATTGGTTGATCGCGGCCGCCGATCGGCACGTCGGCTCGCGCAAGCCGGTCAGGTGCGATGCCCGCGTTGTTGCAGACCTCCTCCGAGATGACGACCGTGCAATTCAGCGTCTTCGTCATGTCCTGAAGACGGGCCGCGACGTTGACGGCGTCGCCGAGAGCGGTGAATACCGTATGATCGCGGAAGCCGATATCGCCGATGATGACTTCGCCGCCGTGAATCCCGATGCCGAACTGGATCGGCTGCTGCAATTCGCTGGCGAATTCGTGATTCATGTATTCGACATTTGCAGCGACCATGGAGGCGGCCCGCAGGGCCTGCCGGCAGGCGGTCGCCGGATCGACATCGAGGCCGAACAATGCAAGCAGGCCGTCGCCGACGAACTGGTTGGGTTGCCCGCCGGCGTCGATTACCGCCTGCGATGCGGCCTCCAGGAAACGATTAATCAGGAACACGATGTCGAACGGCAGGCGTGCCTCGGCCATTTTGGTCGATCCGCGCATGTCGACGAACATGCTGACGATGTGGCGCTCTTCGCCGATGTTGACGCGGCCCCGGTTGCGGACAAAGTCGGCGCCGACATTGGCCGGCAGCACGGGAATTACGGCGACGTCGTTTTGGGGATGAAGCTGACATGCAAGCCGGATCGAGGGGTTGGCGGCGGCGCCGACACGCGCGAGCACGTAGGCTTCGCGTCCGGACGGGCGCGGCAGCGCGCTGCGATCGCTGACGATGCGGACGCGGCAGGTCGAGCATCGCGCCCGGCCTCCGCAGACGCTCGCATGCGGCACGTTGAAACGCAGGCTCGCCTCGAGAATGCTCAGGCCCCTAGGCACGCGCACCTTGCGGTCGGGGTAGGATATCGTGATTGATCCCCGGCGGCTCTCGACCAGCGCGCGGACGCCGCGCGCGACAAATACGAAAGCAATCGCCGCGCCATAGAGGATCGGAAAGTAATAGAGCGTAATTTCCTCGATCGCTGCGCGCTGTGCCGGCGGCGTCACCTTGATGTGATCGGCGCGCCATTGCGGCTGCAACGCACGCTCGGTGACTTCATGGGCTCCGCGGTTGGTGCCGGTCATGGCCAGCGGCGGCAGCAGCACAGCGACGGCCAGCAAAAACGGCGCGGCCCATTTGAAAAACGGCTTTAGCCGCAACCAGAAATAAAGGCCGATGCAGGCATGGGTCCAGGCGACCGTCAGCAGAAGAAACTGCACGACGACCATGTACGGGCGGGCGACCCAATAGGCCAGCAAGGGCGGCGCATAGATCGGCGGATCGCGCCCAAACATCAGGCCGCCGAGCCGCACGATGCCAAGATGGCTTGCGATCAACAGCGGAATGCTAAGGCCGAACACCAGCTGGGTGATTTCAACCAAAGTGTAGCGGAAATGCCGGCGCTGATAGAGCGCCCAGAGCCCCAGCATGAAATGGATCGTTGCGGCCGCATAGAGCGTAAAATTGACGACCGGAATTCGCCACCACCAGACGTGAAAGCGAAGCCACGCTTCCATGGTGTCGTAGGAGAAATTGCCGAGGGCGTGATTGAAGAAATGCGAAAATATGTAGGAGAACATCACCAGGCCGCAGGCCAGCCGCACCTGGCGAACGCCTATTCCGCGCAGCCACTTCGCAATGGCTGGCGTCTTGTCTGCGGTACGGATGTCGATGATGGCAGGTGCCGCTAGCGTCATGTCGAATTTGTATTGCCCGGGCGGGTGAAAGAAAATCTGGTAAAAAAAGGCGGTATTCCGAGGAAATCGGATGCTGACATGCGCAGGCTACAATAGCGATGTGCTATTGGCGAGTGGGCAGATCCCTCATCGGCGGGGGTTATCGTATCCGGCCGAACGAAAAGGGCCGGACGCTGGAGGCGTCCGGCCCTTTTGGGTGGGCTTGATCTAGCCAGAGGTCAATGATCCCTTACTTCGTCACCTGACCGCGGATTTCGCCACCCGGATTGGCTGCGGTATGGACGTTGACGTAATACTTGCCCGCCGCCAAGTCGGCAGCCTGGGCGTCGGTCAGCGTGGCGCTGCCCTCGACCGGGCTGGTGCCGGCATTCGGGATGGCGACCGCGACGCTGGCGTTCTTGCCGGGTTCCGCGGGGCCGTGGAAGTGGGCCGCCGTCGCTGGGCCGGAGAGGCCCGAATAGGTCAGCTTCCAGGTCAGCTTCTTGGTGGCGGCATCGTAATCGATGTCGGCGGTGCCCTTGCCGGCGCTGGTGTTGGCGGGCACTTCCGATTTGCCGTCCAGCGTCGCCTTCATCTTCTCGGCGAAGGCAGGTCCGGCGAACGCAATGGTTACGCCCAGCGCAAGCGTCGCAAGCATGGTCTTGGTATTGGACATGGCTCTCTCCCTGTTGGCGCCAAGTGGCAGTTGCAGTCTCAATCTCAAAACAACAGGATTCCGGCCATATTCCCGGAACCGGCTTCAACAAGCTCAAATTTTCAAGCAGCGTATGGCTGGAACTAGCGCCATACTGGCCGCTGGATTGATGCGGATGGTGACGGGTCGGTGAATGCCGCGACGAATTCTCCTTGGCACTGTTCTGGTCGGTGCTGCCGCGTTCGGCATATTCTGGTGGCTGACGGCTACCCCGATCATGTTAGCGATCACCGCACCCGCCTATACGCCAGACCTCGCGAACGGACGGACAACATTCAACGCCGGAGGATGTTCCTCCTGCCATGCCGTGCCCGGGCAGCCCGATCGCGTGAAACTCGGCGGCGGCCTCGCCATCCCGTCCACGTTCGGGACGTTTTACGCGCCGAATATCTCGCCCGATCCGGCCGACGGCATCGGGCGGTGGACCGAGGCGGACTTCGTCCGCGCGGTGACGCAGGGGATTTCGCCTTCGGGCTATCATTATTTCCCGGCCTTTCCCTACACGTCCTACGCCCACGCCAAAGTCGAGGACATCCGCGACCTCTTTGCCTATCTCAAGACGCTTAGTCCTGTGCTAGGCAAGGCGCGCGATCACGACGTGCCGTTTCCGTTCAACACCAGGCGCAATATCGGGATCTGGAAATTGCTGTTCATGGACGGCAAGCCTTTCATGCCGGACGCAGCGCGTTCGGCGCGGTGGAATCGCGGCGCCTATCTCGTTGGCGGCCTCGGCCATTGCGCCGAGTGTCACAGTGCCAGAAATTTCCTCGGCGGCATTATCGCCGCGCAACGCTTTGCGGGCGCGCCCAATCCGGAAGGCGAGGGCTGGGTGCCGAACATCACCCAGAAGGGACTTGCCGACTGGAGCGAGAAGGACATCGGCTATTTCCTCGAGACCGGCGAGCTGCCCGACGGTGACAGCGCCAGCGGATCGATGGTGCGGGTGATCAGGAATGCCTCGCAACTCGGTCCTGAGGATCGTGCGGCAATCGCGGAATATCTCAAGTCGCTGCCGCCGGTAGACGGACCGCCGCGGCCGAAGAAGGTGGCGAAACGAGACGACAAGTCCTGACCCGAGCCGCGATTTTCCCTTGCGAGTGAGTGTCAAACTCTGCGGTTCCCTCGGGTAGATGTCGCGGTGAGTTAGGGGTAGTCTGTCGATGCAATCCCGCGAACTGAATAATCGGCTGCAAAGCCCGGGAGCACTTGCAGGAGGATGCCATGGCAGAATTCGTTTCTCTTGAAACGCTTGTCGCAGGCCTAGGCGATGGCATGTCGCTCGCTGTTCCGACCGATCATGCGGGCGTCGCCATGGCGGCGACGGCAGCCATCATCGCCAGGCGTCCGAAAAATCTCCATTTGGTCTGCGTCCCCGTCAGCGGCATCCAGGCCGACATGCTGATCGGCGAAGGTCTGGTCGGCTCGATCGAAACCAGTGCGGTGACACTGGGCGAGACGGGGGGCGCGCCGCGCTTCTCCGAGGGGGTGCGCAGCGGCGCGTTCAGGCTGATGGATGCGACCTGTCCTGCCTTGCTGGCCGGTCTCGTCGCGGCCCAGAAGGGCGTTCCATTTCAGCCGATTCGCGGCATCATTGGCAGCGACCTGATGAAGGCCCGGTCGGACTGGAGAATCATCGACAATCCGTTTGCACCGGGTGACCCGATCGTCGTCGTTCCCGCGATACACCCGGATGTGGCGCTGTTCCATGCGCCCGAGGCGGACCGTTTTGGCAATGTCCGGATCGGGCGTCAGGCCGAACTCGCCACCATGGCCTATGCCGCGAAAACGACCCTGGTCACGGTGGAGCGCATCAGCGAAACGTCGCTGCTGAGCGACGAGAATTCCGCCGCCGGCATTCTGCCCGCGCTGTATGTCACCGGCATCGCGGTAGTGCAGCGCGGCGCGTGGCCGCTCGGACTGTGGGGTGAATATCCGGCCGATGACGCCGAAGTCGCACGCTACGCGCGCATGGCCAGATCGGCTGAGGGTTTTGCCGCCTATATGGACGGTTTGGCGCGGCGGCTCGAGGCGGTGGCGTGAGCATGGCATCCGCGACGCCGCGCGAGATCCTGATCGCGACGGTTGCGGACCTGCTCACCGGCGTGCGCCTGGTCGCCGTTGGCGCCTCCTCGCCGATCCCCGCGGCCGGCGCCATGCTGCTGCGCGCGCGCAACGAGGCGCGCGGACTGACACCGGTGCGCATTATCGTGCTCGGCTCGCGCGAGCACAATTTTTTTACCAACGGCGCGGTCGAGTTGTTTGATTGCGCGGCCCAGGGCCGTGTCGACGCCTTTTTTCTGGGCGGCGGCCAGATCGACGGCCAGGCCAATATCAATCTGGTAGGCACCGGTGATTATCCGCAGAGCAGCATCCGCTGGCCGGGTTCGTTCGGTTCAGCGTTCCTTTATTATGTCGTGCCACGGGTCATCCTGTTTCGCGAGGAACATTCGCCGCGCGTGTTCGTCGAAAAAGTCGATTTCATCAGCGCGCCCGGCACCAGCGAAGGCATCGTGCGCAATGGTGGGCCATATGCGCTGCTTACGGGACTGGCGCTGTTTGATTTCGACAAGGCGCGCAAACGCTTCCGATTGAGAAGCGTGCATCGCGGCGTGTCCAGCACCGACGTGAGAGCCAATACCGGATTTGACTATGACGAACCGGCTGATGTCCCGACCACGGCCGAGCCCGACGCCGATACGCTGGCGTTGCTGCGCGGACGCGTTACGCGCGAACTGGCGGAGACCTATCCGCAATTTGCCGGCACGCTCGCGGCCGATCGCGCTGCCTGAAATCCGGCGGGCTATGCGAGCTTCGCAATCCCGAGTTCATCGGCAACCTGGTTAAGTCCACGCATCAGCGCAGGTGGAATCGGGATTCCATCGCGCGTCCGCGTCGCCCTTGTCTGGTGGCTATGCTCGCCGGGGACAAAGATCCTGTCCACGCCGGGCATCCGGCTGGAGTTGCGAAAATCACGCACCAGGACGTCGACGCTCGCCTTGAACGCGGCGACGTCGCCGAAGGCGGCGATGTTGATGGCCGCGATCGCCTGTCCGGTGTTGGTGACGCTGGAGTCATCATGATTGAAGTCGATCACGTCGCGGCCCATCGCAGCGCCTCCGAGCGTGCCCGCGAGCAGGCCGATGATCATGGCAAGGCCATAGCCCTTGTAGCCGGCCTCCATGCCGCCGAGCGGCAGCAGCATGCCTTCGTCGGCGCGTTTCGGATCGGTCAAGGGCTTGCCCTCGCGATCGATCATCCAGCCCTCCGGCATGGTCTCGCCGCGCAGCGCTTTTGTCTTCACTTTGCCGTAGGCGGCAACCGTGGTGGCCATGTCGAGGACGATGGGCTTTTCATCTCCGGCCGGAATAGCCGCCGGGATCGGATTGGTCGACAGCAGCATGTCGAGGCCGCCCCAGGGCGGCAGATGGTTGGCGTTGCCGACCGCGAAATAAAGTCCGATCATGTCGTGCGCGAGCGGCATGGTCGCGTAGAGCGACGCGGGGCCGGCATGGTTGCTGAATTGCGCGTTGACCCAGCCGATGCCGCATGTGCG
Organism: uncultured Alphaproteobacteria bacterium; assembly: GCA_963801875.1. GTDB lineage: Bacteria > Pseudomonadota > Alphaproteobacteria > Rhizobiales > Xanthobacteraceae > Bradyrhizobium. Next base: position 116,347 of record CAWDGT010000005.1, read on the forward strand.
CGCTTTTTCGATGGCGATCTCGGCCGCGCGCTTCATGACGAGGTGGCCCATGCCGTTGTCGCCGTTCAACAAGGCTGTGCCGGCCTGCTCACGCACCACGTGGATGTTCGGCCGAACGTTGAAGCCGCCTGCCTTGATGCGGCGGGCATATTGCGGCAGCCGGGTCACGCCGTGTCCATCCGATCCCCGCAGGTCCGCTTCCGCCATCAATGCGGCGACGGTCACGGCGTCTGAATCCGGCAGGCTCAGCTTCGTCAGCGCTTCATGAATGAACGCTTTCAGGCGTTCGAAGGTAACTGTCATTTTGGGCAGGATCGGTACTCCGGTTTAAGCGCCGCGCTCCTCGTGCGACCCATCATGCTTCAGCCGCGCTGAAGCAGCGGCCGCAAGCTGCGAACGTCCGTTACGGTTTCGATCGCAAACACTGTCTCGATCAGTTGGTCCGACTTTTCGCGTCCCAGGATCGGCGCAACGAGATCTCGGGCCTTGGCAATCACTTCCGCGCGCGTCATCGGGTTGCGCGGCGTGCCGCGCACGGCTGAAACCCGCTCCGCAAGAACGGTCCCGTCTGTCAGCTCGATCTCGACGACGGCGACGCGCACCGGCAGGAACGCGGCGAGTTCCTGGTCATGCGCCAGGTTCACCTTCGCGCGCTGGCGCAGCGCGGCCGGATCCTGCATGCGCGGCTTGTCGTGCGCGGCGCGGAAGGAAACGGTCTTGTCGAGCAGCATGACGGCGATCATGTGCTGCAGGCAGATGTCGGGGATATCGCGGTTGTCCACCACCGTCGCGACCGAAGGGGCAAGGCGCACGGTGACGCGCTTCACCTGATCGGCCTCGAAAGGCTTTTTGTTGCGGGCCGCCTCGATCCCGTCAAGCGGGCCCTGGATCGGCGAGCCGACAGTCCATTTCTTGATGTCGGTTTGCGCGATCTCGTAACGCTCGCCAAGCTTCTCGATGAGCCGGTCGGGCTGCGCCTTCGGGGCATAGGCGGCGAAGAAATTGTCCGCGCCCGAGAAAATATCGTCAACACCGTTCCAACCCGACTTCACAAGGAGCGCCGAGGTGACGCCGTTGCGCGCCGGCATGCCCGCAAACACGAAAGCCTTCTCGATGTGGTCGGTGTCGCGCCGCCATGCGATGATTCCCGAGGATTGCTGCGCGGTATAGTCGAGCGCCCAGCGCATCTGGCGGGCATCGAGGCCGGCGGTACAAGCTGCCGCCGCGGCGGCGCCGAAGGTTCCCGCGATGCTGTGCGTAGCAAGGCTGCTTTCGTAGCTGAACGCGGCGCCGCCCATGGCCATGACGACACGCGTTCCGATGTCGTAGCCAAGCGTCACGGCGCGAAGCAGGACGCCGCCGTCAATGCCGAATTCCTCGCCGGCCGCCAGTGCCGCCGGCACCACCGAGCAACCCGGATGGGAACGCGAGCCATTGTGCGAGTCGTCGGTTTCGTCGGCATGCGCCATGACGCCATTCGCAAGCGCGGCATCGATCGGGGCGGCCGTCAGGGCGACACCCGCGACCGTGGTAGCGCCCTTCGCGCCACGTTCGCGGATGTAACGCAAAGCCGCCTGGCCGGGCGCCAATTCCGATCCGGAGATCATCGATGCCAACGTATCAAGCAGATGGTATTTGGCTTGCTCGGCGATTTCGGCGGGGAGGGCGCGGGCGCCGGCGGCGCTCATATAGGTGCTGAGCGCGCTCATGACCGGCCCGGGACCCGGAGCCTCGGCGAAAGCGCGCGCCGGCAGTCCCAGTGCCGTGGCTGATGTCGCCGCCATGCGGAGAAGGTGTCGTCGATTCATGGTGCCCCCCGGGAATTGGCGCGCTTTCCCCGCCCTAGCCGGTGCCGAACGCCTTGAAGGTGATGATGGTGTGGGTGTCCTGGATGCCGGGAAGGACCTGCACCTTCTCGTTGATGAAATGCCCGATGTCAGTGTCCTTATCGACATAGAATTTGACCAGGAGATCGTAATCTCCGGCGGTGGAATAGATCTCGGAGGCGATCTCGGCTTCCGCAAGCGCATTGGCGACGGTGTAGGACTGGCCGAGTTTGCACTTGATCTGGACAAAGAAGGGAACCATCGCTGTCGTCTCCGAAGCCATCACGTTGGGTTCAATATAGCGTGCAAGAACTTGCTGGCAATAACACGTCGCGCTAGGTCCTGTGGACTCTAAGGATTCCCTTTTATCAGCAAATCAGATTCAAGGCTTCTTTTGGGGAGGCGGCCTTGGGTGTGATGGATCGTTTGGTTTTGAGCGACGTGGCTTGGGAGCGGATGGCGCCCCTGATTATAGGTCGGCCTGACCAGAAGGGCTCCACCGGGCGCGACAACCGGATGTTCGTGGAGGGCGTGCTTTGGATCGTGCGTACGGGCTCTCCCTGGCGTGATCTTCCGGAAGCGTTTGGCGATTGGAACAGCGTGTTCCGGCGCTTCAGCCGGTGGAGCATCAAGGGTGTCTGGTATCGAATGTTCGAGGCGATGTCCGATGATCCGGACTTCGAATATCTGATCATCGATTCCACCATCGTCCGAGCCCATCAGCATGCTGCCGGGGCTAAAAAGGGGGTCTGAAGATCAAGCGATCGGCCGCTCGCGCGGCGGCCTGAGCACCAAAATACATATGGCCGTCCGAGGCCTGGGTTGTCCGGTGCGCTTCACGCTGACGGCAGGTCAGAAGGGCGATGCACCGCAAGCCGCCGCGTTGATCGAGGGGTTTCCTGCCGAGGTCGTCATGGCCGATACAGCCTATGACGCGGATCATCTGCGCCAAGCCATCGCCGCCAAGGGCGCGCTCGCCGTCATTCCCAACAACCCGTCACGGGCGCTCAAATATCCACTCGACAAACATCTCTATGCCCAGCGCCATCTCGTGGAGTGCTGCTTCTCAAAGCTCAAGCAGTTCAGGCGCGTCGCAACACGCTTCGAGAAAACCGCTCGGAACTATCAGGCCGTGGTCACCCTTGCCGCCATCATCCTATGGATGCGATAAGTGTCCACAGGACCTAGGACAGGACATGGCCCTGACGCAAAAGCTGAAATCCGTGCGAGCCCTGCGATGACGACGCCGATCGCGCTCACCATCGCCGGCTCGGATTGCTCCGGCGGCGCCGGCATTCAGGCCGACCTGAAGACCTTTGCGGCGCTCGGCGTCTACGGCGCATCGGTCATCACGGCCCTGACCGCGCAGAATACCAGCGGCGTCATCGCCATCCATCAGGTGCCCTCGGATTTCGTGACCGCGCAAATGGATGCCGTGTTCGGCGACCTCGACGTCAAGGCCGTCAAGATCGGGATGGTGGCGCAGCTTGCGACCATCGATGCCATTGCCGCCGGGCTCGCACGCTGGTCGCCGCGGCACATCGTGCTCGATCCCGTCATGGTCGCGACATCGGGGGACCGGCTGCTGGCGGCGGACGCCGTTGCCGGCTTGCGAACCAAACTCATTCCGCGCGCCTCGCTGATCACCCCGAACCTCCCTGAGGCCGCCGCGCTTCTGGATGAGCCGGTCGCGGCGAGCGCGGCCGCGATCGAGAGCCAGGGCAAGCGGCTGCTGGCGATGGGCTGTCCCGCGGTGCTGATCAAGGGCGGGCACGGGCAGGGCTCCGAGAGCATCGACTATTTCGTCACAGGCAGCGGCATCGTCGCGCTGGCCACGCCGCGCATCGCCACCAAAAACACCCACGGCACCGGATGCTCGCTGTCTTCGGCCATCGCGGCCGGCCTCGCCAAGGGCGAGGAGCTTGAAACGGCCGTGCGCAACGCCAAGACCTGGATCAGCGCCGCGATCGCGGCGGCCGATCGTCTTGGCGTCGGCCACGGCCATGGACCGATCCATCATTTCCACCGGTTTTATTAGTTGTCACCAAACGGCTTGCCATTGCGACGGCAACGATTGCGCCCCTCCCTCCGCGAAGCGGCGGGGAGGGGTTGGGGGTGACCAGCAAACTCGCTGCCAGAGGAGCAAGCTGATAGACCCCCCACCCCAACCCCTCCCCGCCACGCGCAAGAGCGCGTGGAGGGAGGGGAGATTACTACGCACGACTTCACGATCTCGCGGCATGATTTGCCCGAGGTTTGCTTTCAAATTCCCGCCCTCTTCGAAGAGAGGGCGCAGGGAATGCCGGGCGCCCGATGCGCCCGATAGCCGCGTGTGCAATGATAGTGAGAGACGCACACGCGTTAGTCAGGTCACACCGGAAATCGCCCGGCATTCCCCGCGCAATGGTTTTAACGGTTTCCTTCGCGCTCTCCTCGGCGACCGGGCTTTCTTGCCACCGTCGCCCCTGAGAAGCTTGCTTCTCAAGAACTTGACGCCAGCGTCGGGGCGTCAGGACCACACGACTTCGCCGTCCGCTTCCACACCGTTCGTTATCGGCGCATCCGCGTCCACCGCATCCCGCCCCGCGTCCGTGACGATCGCGAGCCGCCCCTCGGTTGGGACGGGACAGCGGGGATATACGGCTGATTTGGGTCGGGCCGCAAGCATGATTTCTGAAAATCAGAAATCGGCCGCCTGCGGCGAATTGGCACGACGGACGCCGCGAAAGGCACGCTCGCCTGGTCGTCGCACGCATGCGGATCAGCGATGGGGCGGCGCTAACCGGCGGTCGCAGTTTCGAGATGAGGGCCAGCAGGGGCCTCGGTCTCAAGCCGACCGTCGCGAAGCCGGAAGATGTGATCGAACCGATCGAGAATCATTTCGTCATGCGTGACGCAAATGATTGCGGCGTCTTGTTCGACGGCGATCCGGCGCACCAGGTCCATCACTATTCTGGCGCGCTGCGAATCCAGCGGCGCGGTCGGCTCATCGGCGAGAATGATGCGTGGCCGGTTGGCAAGCGCGCGGGCAATCGCGACGCGCTGTCCCTCGCCACCGGACAACTGTGCGGGCACCGCATGCCTGCGGTGGCCGACTTCGAGGTAGTCCAGCAATTCGACCGCACGTGCCAGGGCCGCAGCCGAACTGAACCCCGCAAGCTGCAGCACCACGGCGACATTGTCGGTGGCGTCGAGGAACGGCAGTAGATTGGGGTACTGGAAAATGAAGCCGATTTTGTCGAGCCGCAGCCGACGCAAATCCGCCTTGAGCCAGCGGTCGTCGTAGACCATTTCGCCGTCGAGCGTGATCCGTCCGCTGCTCGGCTGCAAGATGCAGGCGATGCAGTTGAGTAGCGTGGTCTTGCCGGAACCGCTCGGGCCCATCAGACCGATGACCTGGCCCGGATAGACCTCCATGTTGATGTCCACCAGTGCATTGACCCGAGCGGTGCCCGCGCCGAAATACTTGGAGAGATGTTCGATGCGGACGATCGCTGGTTTGACGGGCTTGGGCATCACCCTACCCCGAACTCGCGAGCGCTTCTGCAGGGTCTATCTTGAGCGCGAGCCGGATACCGAGCGTGCTGGCGGCAAGGCAGATCACCACGGTGACGACGAACACGACCGCGATGCTGTCGAAGTCCAGCACGAGCCGCCGTGGAAAGTAAGGTTTGAAGATAAGTACGAGTGACAGCCCGATAAAATAGCCGAAAATCCCCATTGATAGGGCCTGCTGGACGATAAGGCCGACAATGGTCCGATCCGGTGCGCCGACGAATTTAAGCGTGGCGATCGAGCGCACCTTGTCCATGGTCAGCGTGTAGACAATCAATGCGATGATGACCGCAGATACGATGATCAGCAGCACCATGATCATGAGCTGCTGCTTGCGCGATTTCTCGATGACCTCCTTGCTCAACAGGTTTTCCTGCTGCGGCTGAGTAAGCGTGGTGAGGTGCTTCCATCGCGTCAGTGCGGCGGCGACCTCACTGAGGGGAACGTAGGGCGACACCTTGGTAATGACTGCGTTGATCTGGTCGTTCGATTGTAATGGTCCGCCTCGGGAGACTTCACGTCGTTCGGCCGACGGAGAGAGTTCGAACTGCAGCTCTTGTGCGTCATGCAAGGTAATGTAGCCCACGGGATCGCCGGAAGATGTGAGTTCATTCCTCATCAGGCCGACGACGGTAAATTTGTGGCCGTGGGTTCCCAGCGGGACCTCCTGGCCAAGCGCGAGTCCGGCGGAACGGTCGACGATCATTTCATAGTGACTGCGCAGGATTTCGCGACCCGCCAGGATTTTGCGTGGACCGCCGGGCCGGTCATGCTCGAAGCCTATCAGGAAGAGACGGAGCGGTTTGCCGTTCAGCTGGGTCTGGATCGATTGGTAGGTGACCGCTCCCGCGCGCTCCACGCCGTAGACCCGGGCAACCAGCTCCCTTGTGTCGCCAGGGATTCGCGATGACTCGGCGAAGGGTCCATTGGTGCCGGCCTGCACCACCCAGAGATCGGCGTCGGCCGCGCGAGCCTGCCTCAGCGCATCGTCGATCAGGCCGCCATAGACCCCGGTGATCACGATCACGATGCCGAGAAGCAGGCTCAGTCCGAAGTTGGTCAGGACGAAGCGCAGCAGATTGTGCTTGATGTCCCGGTACGCCAGATTCATTTGCGTGGCTCTGCGGCGATTTTGGCGGCGCGGCCGATGCGCAGCCCGCCGCGCAATTGTTTGACTGCGAGGGCGTTGTCCGGCAATCCGCCGGCAATCTCATAGCGGCCATCGAGCAGCCGATGTCCGAGCGTCACTTCCCGCTTTTGCAGGCGCCCATCCTCGACGGTCCAGATCGTTCCTCGACCCTGGCCGAGCCCCTCGATCGCTGCTTCCGGGACCAGCAGGGCCTGCGGTAACCGCACCGTCCGGATATAGACCTCGGCCTGTTCGCCGAGGTTGAAGCTGTCGGGTATGCGGTCGAACGCGATCTCCACCCGACGCTCCTCATTGACGCGATCGCTTTCAGGTTCGATCCGGGCAACCTGTCCCTGCAACCGCTGCCTAAGAAGGGATCGCAGGACGAATTCGACGGGGTCCCCAACGCGGATTTCGCCGGCTCTGCTCTCGTCGATATAGGCGAGCACCCAGACCGATTTCGGATCGATCAGCGTGAACACCGGCTCCCCCGCACCAAGCGCCGAACCGAGTTCCTTGAGTCGCGCGGTCACCATGGCGTCGTAAGGCGCCGTGAGGGTGTGAAAGTCCAGCGTGGCCGATTGCTGCTGCTGCTGCGCCCTGGCGTCGGCGATGTTGGCCTGAGCCACCAGCACGTCGCTGTTCGCCAGATTCAGATCCGCGAGCGCTGCGTCTTGCGTCGTCTTTGCGGTTTCTGCCGCCTCGACCGAGGTGGAGTTGGTCTGAACGAGTCTTTGCTGGCGCTCGCTGATGCGCGTGGCATTGGCGGAGGTCGCTTTCGCCTTTTCGACGCTGGCTTTTGCCCGTTGAAGATTGGCTTCGGTCTGCTCGATGGCCGCTTTCGCCCTGGCGAGCTGTGCCCTTTGCTCGCGGTCGTCGAGACGGGCGAGGACCGCACCCTTCGCTACGCGATCACCCACATCCGCTCCAAGCTCGACGACCACGCCGGATACTTTGAATCCGACCTTCGATGTCACGCGGGCCTCGACGGTGCCGAGGCCGAATACCTGAACGGCCACATCGCGCTCAACTTGCGAGACCTGCACATTGACCGGGCTGAAAAAGAGTACCCACGCACCTGCACCCACGGCAACGATGACCGCGAGCAGGATTGCCAGCAGAACAAGGTGTTTACCGCTCAACAGCTTCTTCGATCCTCCAGCGCCAGGGACAGGCTGATTTTCTGCCTCTTCGACAGCGGACGAGGCGACATTTGCCGATCTTTCCGGAGTATCAAGCACGGGCCACCCCTCTTAGTCGGGACCAGTCGCAACAGCCATCGTGACGCTGCGGAAAATGTGCTTCGATCGTCAGGGCTTCGTATTGACCTGCGTCAACAAGCCAAACGGCCGCGGAAGATATTCAACGGCACGGACGCCCAGGGGTGGCTGTGGCGGCGCAGATAGTGGGGCGGGGGGCGTGGTCGCGTTATCGAAAAGTGGAAACTGCACAACAACTGCGAATGTCCTGACACCTTCGATTTGGAACGCCTTGGTTCAATCCGCTTTGTTCCGTCAACTCCAGACCGGACGCGCGCCGTATCGAACGACAAGTGCCGCCTACCGTAAGCGGGCTGGTTGTGATCTTCTGAACTGAAGGACAAAACTCCATGGGCGGCGGTCGAGGCCAAAGGAGATCCGAAAGGCGGCTTTCGCGGCTGGGATGGGCTGCTTCAGCAATTCTCATCGTTGCTTTGGTCGCCGGTGCATTTTTTGGCGTTCGCACCTTCGGCACCTATCGTCTGCTTCACTCGGCAACCCAGACCGGAGTTCCCGGCACAAGCGGAATCCGCCCTTGGATGACGCTTGGCTACGTGGCTGAAAATTATGACGTGGCCTTCATCACACTCGTGAGTCGCCTGCGGCTTTCTCCAGATACAGATCCAAAAAGCACGCTCAAGGATCTCGCCGACGGCATATCGCTTTCGCGGATCGAGTTCACCCAGCGTGTTCAGCGCGCCATCGCTGATACGGCTCAGATTCAGAAATCACCTCCTTCTTCGGGATGGTTGACGACCCTGAACGACAACATTTTGTCGCTGGTTTTGACATATGGATACATAGCCTTCGGTGCGACTTTGTTGCTTGCCGCACTGGGGTTTCCATTGCCAAGCGGGGTCGCAGTTACCATCGCAGGATCGCTTCTGGCACAGGGGAAACTTGATTGGACCTTGACTTTCGCCTCTGGGACCGCTGCGTCATTGCTCGGCGACATGGGAGGCTATGTTGTCGGGCGCATGTTCGGGCCTTCGCTGTTAGCTAACTGGGGCCCGTTTCTAGGCCTTTCCGTAGCGCGACAGACGTTCCTTTCCGGCCTGCTTTCCAGATGGGGGGTGTCGCATAACGACTTCGTGCAGAAAATGCTTCGCAAGGCGCGCAAGGGCGCCAAGGTCATCTATGTCCCCGGCAATCACGATGAATTCCTGAGAAACTATTACGGCACCCATTTCGGCGGCATCGACGTGGTGGAAACCGCCGTTCATACCGGTGTCGACGGGCGGCGTTATCTCGTGATCCATGGCGATATCTTCGACCTCGTGGTGCAGAACGCGCGCTGGCTCGCCCATCTCGGCGACAAGGCCTACGATTTTGCCATCCAGATGAACCGCTTCGTCAATATGTTCCGCCGCGCGTTCGGCGTGCCCTACTGGTCGCTGTCGCAATGGGCCAAGCTGAAGGTCAAGAACGCCGTGAACTATATCGGCGCCTTCGAGCAGACGCTCGCCGCCGAGGCCCGGCGTCACGGCGCCGACGGCGTGATCTGCGGCCACATCCATTGCGCCGCCATCCGCGATGAGCATGGCGTGCGTTATATGAACTGCGGCGACTGGGTGGAAAGCTGCACGGCGCTCGCCGAGCACGAGGATGGCCGGTTTGAAGTCATCACCTGGAGTGATCCGCTGCGCCGGACGGTTGCGGTTGCCCCTGCAGCGGCGCGTGCCGCCTGATGCGCATTCTGGTCGCGACCGATGCCTGGCATCCGCAGGTCAACGGGGTGGTGCGCACGCTGACCATGATGGCGAAAGCGGCGAAAGCGCTTGGCGTCGAGGTCAGCTTTCTCACGCCCGAATTGTTCCGGACCTTCGCGCTGCCGAGCTACCGGGATTTGCGAGTGGCGCTGCCGTATCAGGCGAAAATCGCCCGCCTGATCGCCGATGCCCGGCCGGACAGCATTCATATCGCCACCGAAGGTCCGATTGGACTGCTGGCGCGGCGTTACTGCTGCAAACGGCGATTGCCGTTTACCACGAGCTTTCACACCCGTTTTCCCGAATACGTTTCCGCCCGGCTGCCGATTCCTGAAAAGTGGATTTGGACGGCGCTGCGCGCCTTCCACGGACCGAGCCAGGCGGTGATGGCGGCGACGCCGGCGCTGGCAAACGAGCTGCGCGTCCGCGGCTTTCGCAACGTGGTGCCGTGGCCGCGCGGCGTCGACGTCGGGCAATTTCATCCCCGTGAAGTCGATCTCGGCCTGCCGCGCCCGGTGTTCCTGTGCGTCGGCCGCGTCGCGGTCGAAAAGAACCTCGAGGCGTTTCTCGATCTTGATCTGCCCGGCACCAAGCTGATCGTCGGCGACGGGCCGGCGCGAGCTTCCCTGGCGCTAAAATACCCGCAAGCGGTGTTCCTCGGCGCGCGGCAAGGCGAGGCATTGGCGCAGGCCTATGCGGGCGCCGACGTCTTCGTGTTTCCGAGCAAGACCGACACGTTTGGTCTCGTGCTGCTGGAGGCGCTGGCCAGCGGCCTGCCGGTCGCCGCCTTTCCCGTGACCGGACCGCGCGACGTGATCGGCGCGGCGCCGGTCGGCGTGTTGAACGAGGATTTGCGAAGCGCGTGTCTGGCCGCGCTGCGGATTTTGCCGCAAGCCTGCCTTAAGTTTGCCGCTGAACATACCTGGGAAGCGTCGGCCCGGGCCTTCATCGAAAATATCAGCGAAGTCGGCGGCGTCGATCCCGCGAGCAATGCGGCGCCGTTCGCGGCGGAGGCCCCGCGCTTCGTCGCCTGATGGCGCGATGTGCCAAAAGCAGACTCAGGGGCGAAGCCACGCGACCCTGATTTATCGGCGCGCAAGAAAGCAAAAAAATAAGGCCGCCCAGCTGGCGGCCTCATCCAAATTTCAAATAAAGTCAAATTTTGGCGTCGCCAAAAACTAGAATTTATAGGAGAGCCGACGCACGACTTGCACATTGTCCTTCCAAGTATAAGCGATCGGCAATGTGCCACCTGGGGTAAAAACCGCGCCTGCACTTTGCGTGCTGAACTGGTAGTAGAGATATTCCGCACCAAGTATCCAGTTGGCCGTGAGCATATGGTCGATACCACCGCCCAAAACCCATCCGCCTTGCGTGTTGTTAAAATTCGTCTGCGAAACGAATGGCGCAAGCGCAACCAGTCGAGAACTGAAATCCGTATTTTTCCACGCCCCGCCGCCAGTTAGATAAAGTAGATTGCCGGCCCAAATTACTCCAACTCGGCCACGAATATTTGAAAGCGATTTGACGTCAGCCGACATAGAGAGACTTCGAACCTGGGACGACGAAACCGACGGCGGCCGTTAATGGGGCCTTGGAATTCGAGTTGTTCAACGATGTAAAAGAGAAATCGCCTTCAACTCCCAGCAGCCATGTCGGGGCGACCTGCCAGTTGTAACCGAGCTGAAAGCCGCCGACGGCGCCAAGTTTTGCCGAACTGCCGAAATTGACGGGGTCAAACCCGCCAAACACAGGGCCCGCAGCGGGATCTGTCGCTGACTGGTTACCATTGGACCCCCATCCGGCACCTGCATGTACACCAACAGAGAATCCGGTCCAATTATAGATTGCGGCTGGAGCTATGTAAGCCGGCGCCTTGGTCGGTAGATCGGCAGCGGACGCAATCTGTGTGGTAACGATAGCGGCAACGGCGCCAAGTAACGCCGCGGAAAAACGACTCATCGCTAAGCCTCCAATTGCAATAAAAAGGACCGTACTGGCGTCTGCAATGATACGGATGGATCAGCAATCCAGCGAATTTTTGGAGACTATGACAATATAGGCACTCTTCAGATTGTGCGAACCACCGGCCAAGAAGAGACATGTCGTTATTCGATAACCCCGTCCGCACGGGCACCTCCTCTGGCTCGTTCATCATGTCATTCATCGTGCGCTCGCCATATGCGGCGGGGTCGTCCAAAAGATTGTTCCGCCTCGTCCTCGGATCCCATGATGGAAGGGCCCAGGTGCCGATTCCGAAGAGAAGCACGAGCCCGCGAGTGACATCGACACCGCATAGGTGGATAGTCTGAAAGTGCTTGACCCCGAATGGCCGATTAGAGAAGCGGAAGTAGTTTTAGAGCATTAGCGGCGACCGGTTCCCGCTCTTTCGGATCATGCTCCGGGCGGCTTGCCCGGCTGTCAGGGTACGCGATACAAGTCGCCGATGACGGAACCGTCGCCACCCCTTCCTGTCGGTTATGCCGATATCGCCGAGGCTGCGCGGGTGCTTGCGCCGTTTTCGGTGCGCACACCGCTATTGTCCTCGCCCGCGCTTGACGAACGTGTGGGAAGCCGGGTTTTCCTCAAGCCTGAAATGCTGCAGCGGACCGGATCGTTCAAGTTCCGCGGCGCCTTCAACAGGATGTCGTCGATCCCGCTGCAAGCGCAGGGCGGCGGTGTGGTCGCGTTCTCGTCGGGCAACCACGCCCAGGGGGTGGCGGCGGCGGCGCAGATCCTGAAGCTGCAGGCGACCATCGTGATGCCATCCGACGCGCCGCTCTCCAAGCGCGAGCGCACCCGGGCCTATGGCGCCGAGATCGTGCTGTACGACCGCGATCGCGAGGACCGGGAAGCGATCGCCGCCGACATTGCCGGCAAGCGCGGCGCCACCCTGGTGCGGCCCTACGACGATCCGCTGGTGATCGCGGGGCAGGGCACCGTGGGGCGGGAAATCGCGGACGATATGGCCGCGCTCGGCATGACGCCGGATATCGTGGTCGCACCGGCTTCGGGCGGCGGCCTGGTCGCAGGCGTCGCTGTCGCGATCAAGGCGCGCTATCCGCAAGCCGAGGTCATGTCGGCCGAACCGGAAGGCTTTGACGACCATGCGCGTTCGCTGCGCGCAGGCAAACGCGAGCCGCATCGCGCCGAAGGCCGCACCATCTGCGATGCGCTGATGGCCTCGATCCCCGGCGAAATCACTTTCGCCATCAATAGCCGGCTGCTCACGCGGGGCGTCACCGCATCCGACACCGAAGTCGGCGCCGCGGTCGGGTTCGCGTTTCGCGAGCTGAAACTGGTGGTCGAGCCGGGCGGGGCGGTCGGCCTTGCCGCGCTGCTGGCCGGTCACATCGATGCGGGCGGCAAGAACGTCGTCATCGTGCTGTCCGGCGGCAATGTCGATGCGGATCTGTATGGACGGTTGATCAACTGACCGGAGCGCATGGCGAAGTAGAAGTAAACGACCATTTCCGCCAACTAACTACAGCCTGAAATTTTCGAACCCGGCCGGCCGCGCCGGCGTTCGAAAATTGCTGGCACGCAAAAATTCCGCACCTCGTGAACATAAAACATTTGACGCGCCGAATTTTCTCTGCGCTTAGATCATGACATTGGTCGCGGGTGAAATTGCCCGCACTCTTGAGGACGTAATGCGCAACGCACGCACACACATCGCAGAGACTGCCGACCGCGTCCGGCCGCTTATTCGGCTGGCCGATTGGTCCTGCATGTCCGTGACGACACGGGGTCCGAATTTTCAGCTCGAAGCCGGGCTGATCCGCAAAGCAAGAGTGTAACTCTCGGCGCAGGGCCGCTCCCTCCGCCGAACCGGCAGGAGGGCAAGATGAACGCCCGCAACGACGTCAAGAGACCATCCGATCAGAGCTTGGACGCGAGGCTTGTGCTGGCAGCGGCTCAACTGCGATTTGCCGCGCGGGTTGATTTTGTCGTGGCTCGCTGGCTCGAGCGCTGCGCCACGAACGTCGAGGCCGCACAACGATTGTTCAAGACCGATCAGAAGCCCACACGTGAGTTCGGGATGGGCGTGAGCCTTGTCGTTTCATCTCCACGTTGGGATGAGTCCCCATGACCGGGGCAGGCGACGGGTAGCATCAAGGTATGGAGGGGCCCGCAATGAAGCTCTACATCACCTACACTTCGCCCTACGCGCGATTGGCTCGCATCCTGGTCCTCGAAAAAGGGCTGAGCGAGCGCGTCGAAATCATCGAGGCGAAAACGCGCACGGTGGATAGCCCGTATTATCGAATTAATATTTCCGGCCGCGTCCCCTACCTTATCGATGACTCCGGGATCGGGATGGAGGATAGCCGGCTCATCTGTTCTTATCTCGACAACCTCGACGGCAAGCCGCGCTTTCATCAGCCACTGCGAGATTCGGATTGGGCCTACCGCCGGCTTGAAGCTACCGCGCGCGGTTTCTGCGAGGGTATTGCCGTCTGGATTCGCGAGATGAATCGGCCGGAGGACGAGCGATCGCCGAGCTTGCTTGCCCATGAGGTTGCCCGTGCCGGGCGTCTGGCGGATGTTTTTGAGGCCGAGGTGAAACGACCGTTGCTGCAGCAGCAACCCGGCATGGCTCACTTGCTTCTCGCGGTGTCACTGGAAGTGGCGCGCGCGCGCGGTTTGGGCGATCTAACGAATACGCGCCCGGCGCTCGCGGCCTGGCTGCGGCCTATTTCCGAGATGTCCTCGCTGCGCGCGACGGCGCCGCCGTCCATTGCCTGGTCAACGCCCACAGCGGACGTCGCATCACCCTGACCCAGCGGGATGTTGTCGATGCAGCGATGTGGTTTGCACGTTTCAGGCACCCGGCGCTCCGCTTATGGCGGCACCTTTTCGGACATGGTGCGATGTTTGAGTTCGCTTTCGGGGGGTAAAGCGGAAGTCGGACTTCGTGGCCGTCAGGACAGTTTTTGACCCGGAGCGGACCTTGGCAAGGATTCTCGCTGCTACTCATTTGTTATTCGGTACTGGCCGTGCAGCAGCTTTGCTCGACCGTCGCCAGGAGGATGGAAGGTGAAGAAATCGGTCAAATGGGAGCGCTCACGTGTATAATGCAACGGTCGGAAAGCCCAAAATGGTAATCCTGTTGAAAGGAGAAACCAAATGAAGCTGATCGCATTCGCATTGGTTGGGGTTGCAACGCTGGCCGGGGTTATCGCCTTGACGGCGCCCGCAGCTAATCAAGAGAGCGCGCCGATCTTCGTTACCGATATTCCCCCTGGATACCGAGACTGGAGGCTAATCTCCGTGGCCCACGAGGAAGGCAACTTCCACAGTTTTTCTGCCGTCTTGGGCAATGATTTAGCGATCCAGGCCTACCGCGAAGGGAAGCTCCCGTTCCCAGACGGCGCGATCATTGCCGCTCTGCATTACGGTCACGTGCCGTCGGAGGCCAAGCCCAATCTTTCGTACCCGGCACCCCAACGAACATTCAGTTTATGGTCAAGGACACAAAAAAGTACGCCGCAACGGGCGGTTGGGGGTTCGCTCACTTCCAGGACGGCAAACCTGCCGATGAGGCGTTCATGAAACCGTGCTTCCCCTGCCACAATCAGGTCAAAGCGCGCGACCTTGTCTTCACCCGTTACGCACAATGAGAACCACCGTTGCTTGATCGCCAGCAGCCGATCGCGATCTGGGCTGCAAGTGGAGCTGACTACGGCAGCTTGTGGCCCGAAAGTGAACAACGCAATGACCGCCCAGATGCCGTTTTGTGGGCAACACCGGACATGACCGACGCGGCCTGAATCGACACGGATGGACCCGAGGCGGACATCACCCCTCAGGCACCCCGGCCATGCGCATGCCTTCATAGGTGCGCTCGCGTCCAGCGAGATACACGGGATGGTTGCTTGGGGTGTTAGTGCGATAGCGGCGGATACTGAAACTCGGGTGGAGCGCAAGGCCCGCCTGCGCTATAGCCCGTGCCTCATCCAGCTCACCGACCTGCGTCAAGACAGCCGCCAGAGCGAAATGCGCAAAGGGGTAATTTCGGTTGGCTTCGAAGGCTTCGGCGCAGCCAAACAAGCGCTTCGGCGTCGGCGCCCTGCCAAAATTTGGCCTGACCTGCAAACAAACTCCAGATATAGACATTGGTATCGCGGGGAGAGAGGCGGAGCGCCTGGTCCATATGGGCTTCGGTTTCCCCGCTCCGACCGAGAAAAAGCTTCGCAGTCCCGATGTTGCTGTGCGCCAGGGCCAAATTCCGATCCAGCGCCAACGCCCGCTCGCATTCGGCGATACCTTGAGCCGCGCGGTTCGTAAAAGTTTGCACAAGGCCCAAGACGAAATGAGCCATGGGATGGTTCGGTGCCAAGGACAACGCCTTTGTGACGGCCGCCTCGGCTGCGGTGAGACGTTCGATCCGATCGTCGGGCATCAAGTTGGTGCCAATCGCAAAATTAGCCAACGCTGTGCCGACCAGCGCCTCAACATTTCCGGGATCGAGCACCAAGGCCCGTTCAAAAAAGCCACGCGCTTGTGCCATGTATTCGGGGGTTCGACCTCTTGTTGAGCCAAGCGGCGCCTTGGAAATACAAGTCGATCGCGTCGGGATGCGGCGAACGCTCTGCTCGCCGCGCTTCGAGCCGCAATGAGTTGCGCATTCAGCGTATTGGCGAGCCGCGATACGATTTCGTCCTGCATATCGAAGAGGTCGGCGACGGGCTTGTCGAAGCGCTCGGCCCACAGGTGATTGCCGGTTTCGGCGTCGATCAGCTGCACGTTCACCCGAAGCCGGTTGCCGCCGCGCTGCACCGAACCTTCAAGCACGTAGCGGACGTTCAACTCGCGCCCGATTTGCTTCACGTCAACGGCCTTGCCCTTGAAGGTGAACGCGGTGTTGTCGGGCGATGACGAACGAGCCGCTGATGCGCGACAGGTCCGTGGTCAGGCTCTCGGTCACGCCATCGACGAAGTAGTCTTGCTCGGGATCGCCGCCGATGTTCGCGAACGGCAGCACCACGATGGACAAGACGCGGCGCCGAAAGCGGGCTTGGTGTCGCGCTGCCGCCCTTTGTCGCCGGGCCAAGCCCATCCCGGACCATGGCATAGGCCCGGACCGGGCGGGCGATATTCTTGAGGTTCTGCTCGCCCAGATCGGCGAACTCAACCCCGACCTTGCCTCGGACGTGATCGTAGGCAGAAGACGAGATGCAGATGCCACCGGGTTCTGCGATGCTCTCAAGCCGCGCCGCAATGTTAACGCCGTCGCCAAAGATGTCATGGGGCTCGACAATTACGTCGCCGATATTGATGCCGACACGGAAAGCAATGCGCCTGTCTTCCGCATCACCGATTGTAAGTTCATCAATGCGGGTCTGGAACTGCATGGCAGCTCGAACCGCTTCGACCGCGCTCGGAAACTCCGCCAAGAACCCGTCACCGGTGTTCTTCACGATGCGGCCGCCGTGTTCGGCAATCGCGGGCTTGACAGCCGTCCGCCAGGAGCGCGGTCAGTTTGGCGTGCGTAGCCTCTTCGTCATTATG
Organism: uncultured Alphaproteobacteria bacterium; assembly: GCA_963801875.1. Lineage (GTDB taxonomy): Bacteria > Pseudomonadota > Alphaproteobacteria > Rhizobiales > Xanthobacteraceae > Bradyrhizobium. The sequence continues at coordinate 133,340 of CAWDGT010000005.1, forward strand.
CATGAGCCGCGAATAGCCAGCCACGTCGGCGGCCAATATCGCCGACAACCTGCGCTCGACCCGGACTGGCCGCTCTTGCACCATGGCCCGCAATCCAACCTCAGTACTATTATACGGCGGATCAGAAGGGTTGCCCACCCAAGTTGATGTCGGTTGTTGGGCACCAAACGGACATAGGGGATGAACGGACCTAACTCAGTCACGGCCCGAGGTCCGAGTTTGTCCCGAAGCCTCATTTTGTATTGAACACCTCGTATGAGCAGTTTGATATCGCATCCGACCAAAGCCCAATGGTGTGGGTGACAGGTCGAGGCGGATATGGTTATGAGTACCGCCAGAAAACCCTTGTCCGGCAGGGAAAGGAAGGATGTTCGGATGATGCCAGATAACGTCGCCCTGTTCGCCACCATCATTCTGCTGCTTCCGATGATTTATTTCCTGCTGGCGGCGCCCGCCTTTCTGCTGGTGAAGCTGGACATCCCACAAGTCGCCTTGCTGTTGCGCACCATGTTCAATGGCTATTTCCTGACGTTGGCCGTTGCCGGTGCAATCGGGACGATAGCCGTTGCCGTGACTGGTCGGCTGGGTTTAGCCATTGGCATTGGCTTGATCGCGGCTTTCGCGGCCTCGTCGCGCCGCTGGTTTTTGCGACAGATGGATGCCCGGCTTAGTGACAGAGATGCTGGCGATGCCGATGCCGCGCGCCGGCTGCGACGGCTGCATTGGGGCGGCATGCTGAGCAACGCGGTCCAGCTTGCCGTTATCGTGGCCTGCATTCCCTATATCGCGGTCGCGCCGTAGTGCGGAAGTTCAGGAGAAGAACGCGATCTTCTCGGCCTGGCTCATGCGCCGGATCGGCGCCAGCGGGTCGGCGTCCGATGCGCGCGGCCTTCGCACGATACCGTTGGCGATCAAGCTCGAGCCGAGCGAAGCTTCAACAGAAGGTTCAAGCGAAGGTTCAAGCGAAGGTTCAAGCGAAGGTTCAATTGCCGGCGGCTGCGCCGGCGCGGTCGCTGCCTCAGGCCTCGCGGCGGCGGCGATGGGCTCGGCCGACGGTGACGTCGTGTCGTGAATTTCATATGTTTCGGGATCAACGTCATCCTCAGGATCAGGTGCGGACATCTCCTGCGCGACCATGTCCAGCACCGCTTCGTCGAAAGCGTCGGCAGATTCGGTTCTTGCGTCAGCGGATTCAGGCGTTGCCTCAGCATCTTCCGCAACGGCTTCGTCCGGCATGTCGATCGCGTCGCCCGCCGTGCTCACCGCCTGTATCGTTTCGGCCACCGCGGCAGGCGCCTCATCGCGCGCGGCGGAAGAGGGCGAAGCGGCAGCCTCTTCAGGGCCTTGCGAGGACGGCTTGCCGCTGTCGTCGAACTCCGCGATTTCAGCCTTGATGAGATCGAACGCGGCGCTCAATGCGTCCGAGGCATTGGCGGAGGTGATTTGTCCACAGGCGTCTTCGATGGCGCCGACCTGGGAATCCAGGAGGTCGCAGATCCGGCTGTCGGCCCCGATTTCCCGCCACTGCCAGGCGATCTCCCTGATGATCCGGGCGCCCTTGCGGACCGGCGCCAGATTTTCCTCCAGCGCGAGACCTTCGAGGGCCGCGGCGGCGGTTGCCCGGGCCTGATCGACCGCACGCCGGATCGTCGCCAGCGCCTCCGGCAGCCCGCTTTCGGGAGCCGCTGGTTTCTGCGCGGCAAGGGTTTCCTCGATCCGGGCCACCGCATCGAGCACCATGCAGGTGTCGGCGTTGCGGTTGCGCCTGGCGTATTCGCCGAGAAACCAGCGGCCGCGCGAGGTCTCCATGAACGCCTGGCTGATCGCCTCATAGTCCTGCTCGCTCGGCAGGATCGCGCGGGCGGAGATCGGCGATAGGGCGAATGCTTCGTCAGCCATGTCAAACTCTTCCGCGCAAATCACCGCGCGTTACGCTAACGATCATCATGATATCGACCGAATCGCAATTGGTTTGATGCCGCCCGAATCACAAATCCCCATCGCATCTCAACCGACGTCGAGGCGATTCGCCGGCAGGCTGGCGCTGTTTTACGGCACGCTGTTCGGCCTGATCGGCACCCATCTGCCGTTTTTCCCGGTGTGGCTGAAGGCGGTCGGGATCGACGCCTCCTGGATCGGGATCATCACCGCGGTTCCTTCGGTGACGCGGTTCACCATCCTGCCGCTCGTGACCGGTCTTGCCGAAAGGCGTCAGGCGCTGCGCGCGGCCATCATCCTGACTGCCTTTGCCACCGCGCTCGGATTTTGCATCGTCGGCACCCAGCATCGGGCGCTGCTGGTGTTTTTCGCCTACGCCGCCACGGCGTGCGTGTGGACGCCGATGGTGCCGTTGACGGATGCCTATGCGTTGCGCGGCGTGGCGCGCTACGGGCTTGATTACGGGCCGCTGCGGCTATGGGGGTCGGCGGCCTTCGTCGTCGGCGCACTGGCCTGCGGGCTCCTGGTCGACGTCGTCGCGCCGCGGCACCTGATCTGGGTGATCGCCTCGGTGGCGGGTCTTGGCGCGCTCGCCGGTCTTGCTTTGCAGGGGCTGGACCATCCGAAGCCAGCCGCGGCGCTACCGCACCGCGCCAACACGCTGCTGCGTGATCCCGGCTTTCTCGCCATCATCGTGGGCGCGGCGCTGATCCAGGGCAGCCACGCCGCCTACTACACTTTCGCCTCCATCACCTGGCAGGGCGCCGGCCTTGGCGGGATGACGATCGCCGGGCTGTGGGTATTGGGAGTGCTCGCCGAGATCGTGGTGTTCGCGCTGTCGCCGCGCTTTACGCTGCAGCCTTCGGCGCTGGTGGTGATCGGGGGCGCGAGCGCGGTCGCGCGCTGGCTGATCACGGCGCAGGAGCCTTCGGTGGCGGTGCTGTCGGTGGTCCAGCTCGCGCACGGGCTGACCTATGGGCTGACCCAGGTCGGCACCATGGGACTTCTGCTGCGCCATGTGCCCGTCAACGTGATGGCGCGCGGGCAGGGCTATTACGCCGCCTGCAGCGGCATCATCACCTCAAGCGCCTCGATCCTGTCCGGCGCGGTCTATGCCCGGCACGGGCAGGGCGTGTACTACGTCATGGCCGCGATGGCGCTGACAGGCGCGGCGGTGATGTGGGCGGCGCGGCGCCGCATTGTGTTTTCGAGCGAAGTGGAGACCGGTTCGCGTGAAGAAAACCCGTCAAAAAGCGAGGGATAAGGATCATCCCCACAGCGCGGCCTCGGGCGGATAGACCAGGCTGCCGTCGTAGCGCAGCCCGTCCTCGCGGTCACGCGCCAGCAATAGCGGACCATCGAGATCGACGAAGCGGGCCGCTTGCGCGAGCAGCATTGCCGGCGCCATCGCCAGCGAGGTCGCGACCATGCAGCCGATCATGATCTGGAATCCCAGCGCCTGCGCCGCATCCGCCATCACAAGCGCCTCCGTCAGCCCGCCGGTCTTGTCGAGCTTGATATTGACGGCATCGTAGCGATCCCGCAGCCCATCCAGCGATTTCAGGTCATGCACGCTTTCGTCGGCGCAGACGGCAAGCGGCCGGCGGATGCGCTTGAGCGCCTCGTCCTGGCCGGCGGGAAGCGGTTGTTCGACAAGGGTGACGCCGGCTTGCGCGCATGCCCCCAGGTTTTGCTCGAGATTGTCGGCTGTCCATGCCTCGTTGGCATCGACGATCAGTTCGGAATCGGGCGCGGCCTTGCGCACCGCGGCAATCCTGGCGCCATCGCCGTCGCCGCCAAGCTTGATCTTGAGCAGTGACCGGTGCGCGGCCCTGGCGGTGGCCGCCGCCATCGCCTCCGGCGAGCCAAGCGAGATCGTATAGGCCGTGATGCAGGCGACCGGGGCGGGACGTCCGAGCAGGTTCCAGACCCGCTGGCCGCTGGCCTTGGCCTCGAGGTCCAGGAGCGCGCAATCCAGCGCGTTGCGGGCGGCGCCGGGAGGCATCGCGGTCTGCAAGGCCTGCCGGTCGAGCCCGCGCCGCACGGGTTCCCGCATGGTCTGGAGGGCGGCCAGCGTCGCTTCCGGGGTCTCGCCATAGCGCGGATAGGGGACGCATTCGCCGCGGCCGGTCAGGCCGCCGCGGCTCACTTCGGCCATGACCGTCACCGCTTCGGTCTTGGCGCCGCGGCTGATGGTGAAGGCGCCCGCGATCGGCCAGCGCTCGATTCTCGCCGACAGCATTGAGGGTTGGCTGGAAGTCATTTTAAAATCTGGCAATTTCTGAACCGCCCGCTTGCCCGGCGCAATCAATTATGGCTGGTTAGGGGCGTGCTCTACAAGGCGGCGGCGGGGGTTGGATATTTCCTTTTCCATGGGTAGCGGCGAATCGGCGCAGGAGGCGGCCACGTGAACGGCGATCCGACACTGGAGCGGATTGCGCGCGGCAACGGGCTTGCGCTGTGCGCCGCGGGGTCGTGGACCGCCCGCTTTGCGCCCGATCTGGAGCAGATCGTTGCCGACGCCGAAAAGCTGGCGGGAAGCCGCCCCAACATCTTCATCGACGTTTCGCAGGTTTCAAAACTCGACACGTTCGGGGCCTGGCTGATCGAGCGGCTTCGCCGCAGCCTGACCCAGGGCGGCGTGGAAGCAAAGATCGCCGGGCTTTCAGCCAATTATTCGAGCCTGGTCGACGAGGTGCGCCGGGTGAAGGCCGCCCCCGCTATCGACACCACGTCGGTGACGATTGCGGGGATGTTGGATCAGGTCGGCCGCAGCATGGTCGGCATCGGCGGCACCATCGTCTCTCTGATCGACATGCTCGGCGCGGTGCTGGCCGCGATCGGCAGGGTAATGCTTCACCCCAGGGGCTTCCGCCTGACCTCGACCGTGCATCATCTGGAGCAGGTGTGCTGGCGCGCGGTGCCGATCGTCGTGCTGATCACCTTTCTGATTGGCTGCATCATCTCCCAGCAGGGCATCTTTCACTTCCGCAAATTTGGCGCGGATATCTTCGTGGTCGACATGCTGGGCGTCCTGGTGCTGCGTGAGATCGGCGTGCTCCTGGTGGCGATCATGGTGGCGGGCCGTTCCGGCAGCGCCTACACCGCCGAACTGGGCTCGATGAAAATGCGCGAGGAGATCGACGCGCTGCGCACCATGGGCTTCGACCCGATCGAGGTTCTGATCCTGCCGCGGATGCTGGCGCTGATCATCGCGCTGCCGATCCTGGCCTTTCTCGGCGGCATCGCGGCGCTGTATGGCGGCGGGCTGGTGGCGTGGCTTTACGGCGGCGTCGATCCCGAGGCGTTCCTGCTTCGCCTGCGCGACGCCATCTCGATCGATCACTTCACCGTCGGCATCATCAAGGCGCCAGTCATGGCGGCGGTGATCGGGATCGTCGCCTGCGTCGAGGGGCTTGCGGTGCAGGGCAGTGCCGAATCGCTCGGCCAGCACACCACCTCCTCGGTGGTGAAGGGAATTTTCTTCGTCATTGTGATGGATGGCGTGTTCGCGGTCTTTTTCGCGTCGATCGGAATGTGATGATGGCGCCTGAAGTGCAAAACGCCATCATCCGGGTTCGCGACATCTCGGTGCAGTTCGGCCGGACCAAGGTCCTCGACGGGCTCAATCTGGACGTCAAGCGCGGCGAGATCCTGGGCTTCGTCGGACCCTCCGGCGCCGGCAAGTCGGTCTTGACGCGCACCATCATTGGCCTCGTCCCAAAGATCTCGGGGCGCATCGAGGTATTCGGGATCGATCTCGACGCCGCCAACGCCGCGGAGCGGCGCGGGGTCGAGCGGCGCTGGGGCATCCTGTTCCAGCAAGGCGCGCTGTTTTCCTCGCTCACGGTGCGGCAGAACATCCAGTTCCCGGTGCGCGAATATCTCAACGTCAGCCAGCGGCTGCTCGATGAGATCACGGTGGCCAAGCTCGGCATGGTCGGCTTGCGCCCCGAGGTGGCTGACCGCTTTCCCTCGGAACTCTCCGGCGGCATGGTCAAGCGCGTGGCGTTGGCGCGAGCGCTCGCGCTTGATCCCGAGCTGGTCTTTCTCGACGAGCCGACTTCGGGGCTGGATCCGATCGGCGCCGGCGACTTCGACGAGCTGGTCCGGACCCTCCAGCGCACTTTGGGCCTGACCGTTTTCATGGTAACCCACGATCTGGACAGCCTTTATACTGCTTGCGACCGGATCGCCGTTTTGGGGAACGGCAAGATCATCGCCGCAGGATCGATGGCCGACATGCAGGCCTCGCAACATCCCTGGTTGAGGGCGTATTTCCACGGCAAGCGGGCCCGCGCGGTGATGGGCTAGGTCCTGTGGACTCTAAGGATTCCCTTTTATCAGCAAATCAGATTTAAGGCTTCTTTTGGGGAGGCGGCCTTGGGTGTGATGGATCGTTTGGTTTTGAGCGACGTGGCTTGGGAGCGGATGGCGCCCCTGATTATAGGTCGGCCTGACCAGAAGGGCTCCACCGGGCGCGACAACCGGATGTTCGTGGAGGGCGTGCTTTGGATCGTGCGTACGGGCTCTCCCTGGCGTGATCTTCCGGAAGCGTTTGGCGATTGGAACAGCGTGTTCCGGCGCTTCAGCCGGTGGAGCATCAAGGGTGTCTGGTATCGAATGTTCGAGGCGATGTCCGATGATCCGGACTTCGAATATCTGATCATCGATTCCACCATCGTCCGAGCCCATCAGCATGCTGCCGGGGCTAAAAAAGGGGGTCTGAAGATCAAGCGATCGGCCGCTCGCGCGGCGGCCTGAGCACCAAAATACATATGGCCGTCCGAGGCCTGGGTTGTCCGGTGCGCTTCACGCTGACGGCAGGTCAGAAGGGCGATGCACCGCAAGCCGCCGCGTTGATCGAGGGGTTTCCTGCCGAGGTCGTCATGGCCGATACAGCCTATGACGCGGATCATCTGCGCCAAGCCATCGCCGCCAAGGGCGCGCTCGCCGTCATTCCCAACAACCCGTCACGGGCGCTCAAATATCCACTCGACAAACATCTCTATGCCCAGCGCCATCTCGTGGAGTGCTGCTTCTCAAAGCTCAAGCAGTTCAGGCGCGTCGCAACACGCTTCGAGAAAACCGCTCGGAACTATCAGGCCGTGGTCACCCTTGCCGCCATCATCCTATGGATGCGATAAGTGTCCACAGGACCTAGCGCGTGATCCCCAAAAGTGGATACCGGTTTTTACGGAACGACCATGCTTAGACAAGAGATAGCAGTATCGGAGTTGGGTTGATGGAAACGCGGGCGAACTTCGTCCTGATCGGATCGTTCACGCTGGCGGTGATTGCCGCGGCGTTCGGTTTTGTTCTCTGGTTCCAGTCTCTCCACACCACCAAGGCGCGCAGTCCCTTGCGCATTGTCTTCGAAGGCCCGGCGACCGGCCTGCGCAACGGCGGCAGCGTCAATTTCAACGGTATCCGGGTGGGCGAGGTGATGTCCGTGAAGCTGGACAACCCGCGTCGTGTCGTCGCACTCGCCATGGTCGAGCACAACGCCCCGATCCGCAAGGACACCCTGGTCGGGCTCGAATTTCAGGGCCTGACCGGCGTCGCCGCGATATCGCTGAAAGGCGGCGAGGAGGCCGCGCCCCCGGTTCCGCTGGATGAGGACGGCGTGCCCATGCTGACGGCCGATCCGAACGCGCTACAGGACGTCACCGAGGCGATCCGCGGCACGTTGCAGAACATCAATCGGGTGGTCGCAGACAATCAGGAGGCGGTGAAGAACTCGCTGCATAACCTCGAGACCTTCACCTCGTCGCTGGCGCGCAATGCCGAGAAGATCGACAACGTCATGCTGAAAGTCGACGGCGTGATGGTCAAGGCCGACAACCTGATGCTCGGCCTCAACACGCTGGCCGGCGGCAAGGAGGGCGGCGAATTGTTCCAGGCGGTGAAATCGATCCGCGAGCTGGCGGAGGATTTCGACAAGCGCTCGGGCGCCCTGATGACCGACGGCCGCCGCACGCTGGCCGATATCAGCCGCGCCGTGAACAATCTCGACCGCAACCCGACGCGGCTGTTGTTCGGCGCGGGCAACAGCAGCGCGCCGGCGGCGGAACCGCCACCCGCCAGGCCGGGCCCGACTCCCGCGGCGGCGGCGGCACCGCCGAAACCGGCTGCCGCGGCGAACGAGAAGAAGAAGCCGTAGGGGAGGGCGAGTTCGCTACAGACGAAGCGGCCGTTCATCCGATCGGCTTCCTCGAATAGATTCTGAACCCTTCGCACTTGGGATTTAAAGAAATCCTTTTGCTCTTCGCCGTTGTCGTGCCGCTGAACCTGCCGGTTCTCGCATTTCAACTGTTCGGATACAAATTCCAATATGTCTCGTTCCAATGAAGCCAAATGATTGGTGGGCGGCCGAGAATACAAAGCAAAGGAATATCTCTGGTCCGCGCCAGGGACCGACCTGAACTCGACCATTCGTTGATCGCGGTCCAACGCTACGACATTGGTTTCGAAGGCATCAGCTTCGCGTTGTCGCTGGAGCGCAGCCAGATTCAGGACCCTGAAACGATCGTCTCTCAAGAACTGTTCGATTGCTTTTTCGAGGTCGCCGCGCGGCGTTTCCTTGCATACAAAATGAAAGGCCAAGTCGGCCGACAACATTTGGCGCGGTTGAACAGCAATCGCTGACCCTGCGCTGAATGGTAGCGTAAGGGTTAGAAATGCAGGCCTTCGCGGAGAAAGTACGCATGGTAGTCCTGACCCCCGCGAAGTGGGTGGAATATCTGTCCATATTCACCGGAACAAAAACGGAGGCATCGCTGCCTCCGTTTTTTATTCTTCGATCAGCTCAAAACCTTATCCCAGCCGTCCCGCCGCGTGCGCAAGCAGGGTATAGACCATGCCCGTCTCCGAGGTGAGGTGGCTGCGCAGCACCGCAGGGCCCCGCTCGTCGCGCGCGACCTCGTCGAGCAGGCGCTCGAACTCGGTGATGTAGCGGTCGACCGTCTGCTTGAAGCCGCGGTCGGCGCGATACTTGCGGGCGACCTCATCGAACGCCTTCTGGCCGGCCGGGGTGTAGAGCCGTTTTGTAAAGGCCTTGCTCTCGCCGCGCTGATAGCGATCCCACATCTCGGCGGCGAGATTGCGATCCATCAGCCGGCCGATGTCGAGCGACAGCGACTCCAGCGGGTTGGCACTGGCGCCCTGCTGGGCGGGGCGGCCGCGCGGGACGTCGCGCCCGCTGCCGCCGGTGTCGGCGCGGCTCAACAGGTCGGAAAGCCATCCGTCGCGTCCCTGGTCGGAACTGGCGGGGCTGACCGGCGGCGCTTCGGTGCGGCGCGACGCAGGTCCGCCGAGATCCGGCGGCGGCAAGGTCGAGGCGCTGCCGGCATCCCGCATGCGTGGCTGCGCCGGGCGCGATTGCTCGCCGGCGGCGACCAGCTCCTCGTCGCGTTGCGCGCCGGCGCGGCCGGTGGTGGTCACAACGTCGAGGCCGCGGCCGTGATGGGCGACGATCCGGTTCAGCTCCGCCAATGCCTCGATCTGGTCGACGATCACCTTGCGCATCTGCGCGGTGCTTTCGGCGGCCTCCTGCGGCATTTCCAGCACGCCGCGGCGAAGTTCACCACGGGTGGATTCGAGCTCGTGGTGCATTTCCGCGGCCATCTGCTTCATGCTCGCCACCATGGTGGCGAACTTTTCCGCGGACTGCTTGAACATCGCATCGGCTTGCTGCGTGTTCTGCTGATAGATTTCGTTCATGGCTTCGGCGGTCAGCCGGCGCTCCTCTTCGGCCGTGGAGCGAACCGCCTCGAACTGCCGGCTGATCGCGACAGAACCGGCGCCGGCGGTTTCCGCCACCACGCGGGCGATATCGCGTGCGCGCTCTTCGGCGGCCGCCAGCGATTCATCCAGCAGGCCGGTAAAGCGTGACAGCCGCTGATCGAGGTCGGCGGTCCGCAGATCGATCGTGGTGACCAGCGATTCGAGCGCCGTCTTGCGTTCGGCGACGGAAGCGGTGGTGTTGCGGTTGCTTTGCTCGACAACGGCGGCGGCCTCGACCAGGGCCTTGCCGTGATGCTCGAACTGGCCGGAAAGCGCGCCGAGATCCTGCAGCGCCTTCGACGTCTTGGTGTGGAAGACACCCAACTGGTCTTCCAGCGTCTGGGTCGCAACCCCGTTGCGCGAGGTGACATCGTTCATGGCGGAGACGAAATCGGCCACGCGGGTCACCAGCGCGCGCTCGAGCGAATTGAGGTTGTCGTGGGCGCCGGTCAGAACTTCCTGCAGCAGGATATTGCCTTCTCGCAGCCGCTCGAACAGCGCGACCGTGTCGGTCCGCAGTATCTTGCTGGTTTCCTGCATCTCGGTCACCGCCGCAACCGAGACCTGACGCGACTGGTCGATCGCCGCCCGCGACGCCTGCTCCAGTTCCTTCAGCGACTTGCTGACGGCGCCGGTAGCGAGCTCGCCCGCGGAGGTGATCGTCCGCGCGACGTCGGAGCCGTGGTTCAGCATCGAGTGCGAGAAGCTCTGTCCCCGGGTCTCGATCGATTTCAGGGCATCCGAGGTGACACGGTCGATATCGACCGTGAGCTGGCTGGTCTTGGCGCCGATCGCCTCGACCAGCGATCCGCGCTTGCCGTCGATCATCTGCGACAGACGATCGGTCTGTTGCTGGACGTAGCTGACGATTTCGTCGGTCTTGCCGGTCATGGTCGAGCCGAACGCGCCGCTGGCGGCGAGAACCGAGCGTTCGATTTCCGTCGAGGTCGACTTGACCCTGGAACTGACTTCGTTCGACGCGGCTACTAGAGCGCTCTGCGCATTGAGCGCGCTGGTCTGAATATTGTCCGTGGTATTGGCGGTGACCGTGCTGAGCGACCGCTCGATGTCGGCGGAGATCGTCTTGATCTGGCCGGCGGCTTCCGCTGACGCGTTGACGAGCGTGTTCTGCACCTCGCGCGCGCCGGCGACGATCAATTCGGCGGTGGAGGTTCCGGCGATCGACAGCGACCGTTCGATATCGACCGCCAGCGTCTTGACGTGGTTGGCGGCATCCGACGACGCCGTGACGAGGGTGCTCTGCACCTCGCGCGCGCCCGACAGGATCGAGGCCGCGGTGGCGTTGCCGGCGGCCGAGAGCGTGCGCTCGACGTCGGCGGACAGCGACTTGATCTGGCTGGCGGCATCCGAGGACGCGGTCACCAGGGTCGATTGCGCATCGCGGGCGCTGGTCAGGATCGAGTTCGCGGCGCCGGCGCCGACCGCGGTCAGCGCGCGCTCGACTTCCCCCGAGGTCAGCTTCAGCTGGGCGCCGACGTCGGAAGAAACCGAAAGCAGCGACTGCTGCGCGGCACGCGCGCCGGTCTGAATGGTCTCGCTGGTGTTGACCACGAGATTGGTGAGCGAGCGTTCGGCATCCTCGACGTGGGCCTTGATCCCTGCCGACAGTTCTTCGGCGCGCGCCATCAGGCCGTCGCTGGCCTGACGCCCGCTGCTCTCGATGCGGCCTGCCACGGCTTCGACCCGCGAACCCAAGAGGTCCTCGAACTGCGCGACGCGCGTATCGATATCGCTGGCGACAGCGCCGACCCGGGTTTCGATACCCTGGTGGATTTCCTGGAACCGCGCCGTGATGGTGTCGGTCAGCTGGGCGCTGCGGCCATCGACGGTCTGGGTCACGTTGGCAATGCGTCGGTCGACCGCTTCAATCGCCTGCGCGGTGCCGTCGGTGAGCGAGGAGGCCAGCAAGGTGAGGCGCGAATCGATCGCGTGGATCGCCTGCGCGGCGCCTTCGGTCAGCGACGACGACAGCGTGCCAAGCCGGTTGTCGATGGTTTCGGTCACCGACTTTGCCCGCGTATCGAAATTCTGTTCGAGCGATTTGAGGCGGCCATCGATGGTCTGGTCGAAGGATTTGATCCTGCTGTCGAGTGAGGTATCGAGATTGGCCACGCTGGTTCCCAGCGTGGTCTCGAATTGCACGAGGCGCTGGTCGAGCGAAGCGGTGATCTCGCCGCCGTTCGAGGTCAGGCGGGTATCGAAGCTGTCGACATAGGTCTTCAGGGTCTCCGCGATATCCTGGGTGCGCTGGCCCATGCGATCGACGATCTCGCCACCGAAGGTTTTGACGGTGCGGTCGAATTCCGAGATATGGCGGGTAATGAGCGCGCCGAGCGTGCCGCTGTCGCGCGCGAATTTCTCCGCGAGTTCACCGCCCTGGTTCTTCACCAGTTCATCGAACGCGCTCAACTGCAACGACAGGGTGTCGTGCGCGGACTCGGTCTGGCCGACCACCTTCGCCACCAGCGAGTTCACGGTCGCGTCAAACGCTTCGCTGGCCTTGTCGCCGGAGGAGAGGATCTGGGTCGCCAGGCGGTTGCCGGCGTCATCGATCTTGCTCACCAGATCGCCGCTGCGCAGTTCGAGTTCGAGCAGCAGCGAGTCGCTGGAATTCTTCAGCGAGTCATGAACCTGTTCGGTGCGGTCGGAAATCCCGTCGACGATGGTGGAGGAGCGCTGCTCGAATTCGCCAGTGATGCGGTCGATCCGCTCGTTCAGCATCTCGTGGACGCGGTCGGCCAGGTCGACGAACTCTTCATGGACATGCCCGGTCTTGAAGTTGAGGCTGGTGGTGAGGCGCTCGCTGGCGTCGAGCACGGCGCGCGTGGTCTCGGCGCTGGCTTCCTCGAGCCGGTCGAGCAGGTCGCCGCCGCGCTCGCCAAGCGCGAGGATCATGTTGTCGCCGGCGTTGCTGAGCGCAGTGGTGATGTGGGCGCCGCGTTCTTCCAGCGCGCCGGTGATGCTCTTGGCGACCTCGTCGACGCGGGAGGCGATCGCGTCCGAGATCAGCGCGATATCGTGGCGCAGGTCGATCTGCACGCCGGAGATCGCGCTGCGGACCTGCTCGGCCTGGCCGACCAGGTTGTCGCGCTGATGGGCGATGTCCTGCAACAGCGCGCGGATGCGCACCTCGTTGTCGCTATAGGCGCGCTCGAGCGCCGAGACCTCGTTGGCAACCAGGGTTTCGAGTTCGCCGGCGCGCGCAATCGCGCGTTCGACGCCGTCGCCCATGGCCGCGACTTCGCGGCGGATCGCCTGGCCGACGGTCACCATCGAGTCGCTGGCGGCGCCCTCGGGCTCGGAAAAGCGGATCGCGACCTGCGCCATCGACTGCGCGATCATCCGAAGCTCCTGGCCGCGCCAGGCAAGGCTCGCCAGGAAATAGAACAGCAAAACCGGTGCGAAGAACAATGCCGCCAGGCCGGCCAGCACCAGCGTGCCGCCGCTGCCCTGACCGATCGCCGCCTGCAGCGAGGGAAGGAAGCTGATCGACAGCAGGGCCGCGCCGAGAATCCAGACGCCGGCAAAAATCGTGGCGAGGGTATAGACGTTGCGGGCGGGGCGGCCCTTCTGAATGGCCTGCAGAATCTGACCGATGGTTTCGCGGTCGTCATTGGCGGCGCGGCGGCTCGGGCGCGGCTCCTCGATCGGTTCAAACATCGGCCGCTCGGCGCTCAGGCGGGTGTCGAACGCGCTCTCGTCGTAAGCCGATGTCGAAGGTGAATTGGTCGGCGTCACATCGCTGCGGACTGAACTTCGCTCATTGTCGGCCGCAGACACATCGCTGATGTTCAAGGCTTCCTGAATGGCAGAAAGCGCGACTTCAGTGGGGTCTTTGACCTTCTTGGGGTTGTTCGCCATGTTCAGTCTGAGCCCTCGTTTTGCTTTTTACGCATCCCGAAACAGTCTTGCGCGAGCGCCGCTCGCGAAGCTCGAAATCGGGTGTCCTGCCCTGCGCTCGTCGCGAAAGCGCGGCCGTCGGCCGGCTGTCCGCTGCCATCGGGAAGCATCCTATTGGCTAGGCGGTGCGAATGAAATGGCTGCGATTAATACAATCTTAATCATCGTTAACAGCGTGACGCGGTAAGACCTTACAAGTCCTCGAATTTTTCGTTTGGGTTCGGGAATTGAGACAACTTTTTGCTGAAAACAAGGCAAACTTGCGGCGGACAGACAAAACGTTCCGTTAACCCTTTCCGTGATTGGCTGACCAAACTTCGCCGCCGGATCGGTCAAGCGCGGGGACAGTCGGGTTATCGCCATGCAAGTGGAACGGATTGACTGGATGCCATCGCCGCCGCTCGCTCCCGATGACGGTCCGATCGATACCGAACATCTCCAGCGCATGACGCTGGGCGATGCCAGCCTCGAGCGCGAGGTGCTGGCGATGTTTTCGGCGCAGGCTGTCGGCCTGATCGGCACGCTCGGCGCCTTGCCCGCCAATGCGGGTGCGCTGGCGCATACGCTGAAGGGTTCGGCACGCGCGATTGGCGCGTTCCGCGTCGCCGACGCCGCCGGTCGCCTGGAAACGCTGCTACACAACGGCGGCGATCCCAGCGAGGCGCTTGCCGAGCTCCTTGACTGCGTCGCGCAGGCGCGCGCCGCGGTCGACGCGATCCTGCGCCGGTCCTGATCCCGATCGCCGCGGCAAAGCAGCGCCGCAAATCCTGGATTCCAGCGGATTTCTGCATTTGATTGCGCAAGCAGGACGCCGCTGGCAGGCCGATGCGAATGTCAAATCCCCCGCACTAGCGCCGAACGGATCGACCCGTTATAGGACTGCCCGGACCCCTTATCCGGCAGCACGAGCAAACATGGCCAAGATCAGCTTTGTCGACCATACCGGCGAAACCCGCATTATTGACGTCGAGAACGGCGCGACCGTGATGGAAGCGGCGATCCGCAACGCCATTCCGGGCATCGAAGCCGAATGCGGCGGCGCCTGCGCCTGCGCGACGTGTCACGTCTATGTCGATGAAGCCTGGCGCGAGAAGGTCGGCCCGCCCTCTCCAATGGAAGAGGACATGCTGGATTTCGGCTTCGACGTGCGGCCGAATTCGCGGCTGTCCTGCCAGATCAAGGTGAGCGACGAGCTCGATGGTCTCGTGGTATCCACGCCGGAGCGGCAGGCTTGAGCATGACCTGCAAGCAAACGCTTCGCGTTTGTCCGAGGGAAAACCGGTTCCCATTTTTCCGGATTGTGCGCTAGATCTTCGGCTGCGCGATTTCCACGCCGCGGCGCAGCCAGGGCTGAAAATTCCTGACGATCTCGGATGTCAGCGGCGCCGGTTTGCGCGTGCTCTCATCGATCAGCACCGAGACCGATTGCGCCGAGGCGACGCATTGGCCTTCGGAAAACACCACCTGATCGAACGTCACCGATGTCCGGCCGAATCTGGAAACCCCGAGTCCCGTCTCGATCGTGCCGGGCCAGCGCAGCTCGGCGCGGAAATGGATGTCGAGCCGCACCATGATCCAAGCCAAGCCCTCCGGCATCAGGCCGTAACTGCGGTCCTTCATCAGGGTGACCCGGCCGGTTTCGAAATAGCTGGCGTAAACCGCATTGTTGACGTGCTGATTGGGGTCCAGATCGGCATAGCGCACATTGTCGGTCAGCCGGTAGGGAAAATCCTCCAGGCGCGGCGTTGAATTGAGACGGGCAGGTGCGTTCACGGCGACGATCTCCGTAGTTTCATGCCCTTACAGCGCAGTTGTCGAATGGCGGCAAGGGGTTGGTGTCGTCACCTGCGCCATTTTATGGCTTTCCTCGCTCCGCGACGTTGGCTAGACAGGCGCAGCCAAAAAGCCGGCTGCCGGCATGGTCCAACCGAAAAGAAACGATATGAGCGAAGCGATCAAAACCGATGTGCTGATTATTGGCGCGGGCCCGTGCGGACTGTTCGCCGTCTTCGAACTGGGCCTGCTCGATATGAAGGTGCATCTTGTCGACATCCTCGACAAGATCGGCGGCCAGTGCGCCGAGCTCTATCCGGAAAAACCGATTTACGACATTCCGGGCATCCCCTACGTCACCGGCCAGGGCCTGACCGAGGCGCTGATGGAGCAGATCAAGCCGTTCAACCCGACCTTCCATCTCAACGAAATGGTGGAGAAGATCGAAAAGATCGGCAATCCCGGTTTTCGCGTCAGCACCGATGCCGGCCAGGTCTTCGAGTGCAAGGTGGTTGTAATCTCCGCCGGCGGCGGCTCATTCCAGCCGAAGCGCCCGCCGGTGCCGGGGGTCGAAGCCTATGAAGGCAGCTCGGTGTTTTATTCGGTGCGCAAGATGGAGCAGTTCCGGGACAAGGATTTGCTGATTGTCGGCGGCGGCGACTCCGCGCTGGACTGGACGCTCAATCTGCACCCGATCGCCAGGCGCGTGACGCTGCTGCACCGGCGTGACGATTTCCGCGCGGCTCCGCACAGCGTCGAACAGATGCGCGCGCTGGTGGCCGCGGGGAAAATGGATCTGAAAATCGGCCAGGTCACCTCACTTGAAGGCGAGAACGGTTTGCTCACCGCCGCTACCGTCAAGGCCAACGACAACACCATTTCGAAGGTCACCTGCAATACCATGCTGCCGTTCTTCGGCCTGACCATGAAGCTGGGGCCGGTCGCGAACTGGGGCATCGCGCTCGAGAAAGATCTGGTGCCGGTCGAGACCTCGGCGTTCGAGACCAGCGTGCCCGGAATCTTCGCCATCGGCGACATCAACACCTATCCCGGCAAGCTGAAGTTGATCCTGTGCGGCTTCCATGAGGGCGCGCTGATGGCGCAGAAGGCGTACCGTTATGTCTATCCGGACAAACGGCTGGTGTTCCAGTACACGACGTCGTCGTCGAGCCTGCAGAAGAAGCTCGGAGTCAACTGACTGACCCCTCGATGCGTTCCGATGACGCAGTGCCGCGCGGGCATGCGGCCGCTCCGCAGCCCTGATATCCGACTGCGGCACTGGAACCATCCGCGAAATGGCCTTAGTCTGCGACCAATATTTTATGGATTGGTCAGGTGGTGATGATGTGGACTGCGATATCCAGACTTCGACTGGCGTTCCCGTTCATGACCGGTCTTGTGCTGTTATCGGCCGCCATGGCTGCCGGGCCGGCTGTCGGGCAGCCCGCCGAGCCGTCAGCCGCGGGGCTGTGGCAGAAGGTTGAGGACGGCAAGCCCGTGGCGTGGTTTCTCGTGCTCGATCACGATGGCATCTTCGAAGGCGTGATCGCCAAGACGTTCCCGCTCCCCGGCGAGGATTCCTCCAACGATATTTGCTCGAAATGCACCGACGATCGCAAGAACGCGCCGGTGGTCGGAATATCCTTTATCAGGGATATGAAGCGCGAGGGAATGAAGTACGAGGGCGGCAACGTGCTCGATCCGCGCGATGGCAAGATCTACAAAGCCAAGATGAGCGTCAGCCCCGATGGCCAGGAGCTCACGATGCGCGGCTATTGGGGCATTTCGCTGCTCGGCAAGAACGAGACCTGGTACCGGCTGCCGGATACCTCGATGGCGCAACTCGATCCCGCCATCATCGCAAAATACCTGCCGGCGCAGGCCGCGGCGATGAAACCGCCGGTGGCGGCAAAGCCCCCCGTTGCCGCGAAGAAGAGCGCAACTCCGCAATTGCCGAAGTGATCTTCCGGCCCGGCCTTACCGCACCTCGGACGAAGGCGCGATGGGCGCCGCCGGCTCCTGGATCACCTCGGGCACGGTGGCATTGAGCTGCAGCAGCGCGGCGACGGCAGGCAGCGCTGCGTCCGCCATCGCGGCGTGGCCTTCGGCCGAGGGGTGCACGGCGCCGCCATACACGGCGGAAAGAATTCCCCAGGTCGCGTCATGGATATCGGCCGGCTGACTCGAAGCTGGCAGCCCCTGCGGGTAGGTCATCGCCGCGAAGTAACTGTCGTTGGCGTCGCGGATCCAGCGCGCGCGCGGCAGATAGGCGCGGTACTCGCCGGCGCTGCGGCCGCAGAGCATGGGCTGGTTGGCCGCGGTGACGATGTCGGGATCGAAGCTGTCGCCCTTGGCAGAAAAACACTCCCGATCGAATTCCGGATCGGTTTCCGCGCGGGCGCAGAATCCGTGATCGGCGAACGCGGCCTGATGGGCATCGACTAGGGTCATACGATCGGCGGCGGGATCGCGGCACAGCACGCCCGATCGGCAGAGCGCGAGCGCCCTCAACTGAGGAAGGAACTCGCGCTCGACGTAGTCCGATACGCTGGCCAGCCGTTCCGGCGCCGCGTTGAACGAAGGATGAATATCGAAGCCGGCGCGTCCGCCGGGGCAGGGCGCGCCGTCGCCGGCGAGCGTCGGGTTGGCATAGGATACGTACACCACATGCGACAGGTCGCCGCCGACCAGCGGCTTCAGCGCCTCTCGCAGTCTGCCGAAGCTTTGCGGCAGCTCCCGCGCCAGCGCCGCGCGCGAATCATC
The DNA here is from genome assembly GCA_963801875.1 of uncultured Alphaproteobacteria bacterium. Taxonomy (GTDB): domain Bacteria; phylum Pseudomonadota; class Alphaproteobacteria; order Rhizobiales; family Xanthobacteraceae; genus Bradyrhizobium. The sequence goes on from CAWDGT010000005.1 coordinate 151,520, forward strand.
GACCGATCCCATCACGCCGGTGCGCCTGAACAGCGCGCGCTCGGTCGGAGTATCCACAATCACGTCGGCGACCAGTCCGGAAAAATTGATGTCATTGGCACCGATCGACAACAGGATCAGGTCGAGCTTGCGGTCGGGCTGCCGGTGCTTCGCCGCAGTAACGGCGGCGCGCAATTCGTCCAGCTGCGCGTTGACCGTGCCCCGGCAGCCGGCGTTGGATTTCGTCGGTGGGCATTCGCGCGCACGCTGCGCGCCGAGCAATCCCTCGGGGATGGTGGCTCCCGTGCAGGCCAGCGGCAGATAGGTGACGGCGATGTGCTGATATTGCAGCGCGAGCGCCAGCGCAGTGCGGGTTTGATAGCTGTACAGCGACCGGTGGCAGGCGGAATTAAACCACAGCGCGCCCTGGCGTTGCCATAGCTGAAGCGAGTCGGGCGCTTCGCAGGCACGTCCGCCCTTGTAACCGGCGCGGCTCGGACGGTAATACTGGCCGCTGGCCGTGCCGAGATAATTGCGGAAGCAAAAACCCTCATCCGCAAGGGCGATTTGCCGGTCCGGGTTGCCTTCACCCGATGCGATGCTGTCGCCGAGGCCGGCGATGAAAATATCGCGCACCATGATTTCGGCGGTGACCCGCTGCGGCGCCTCCGGCCCGGAGGAGACGTCGACGTTGGCAACGGTGGTGCGGCCATAGCGCACCCGCAAATTGACCGGCTCGGCGCAATCGAGGGTCGATACTTGCGGGCCATCGCCATCGTCGAACGACCAGGCGCAGGTGGCGCCAACCGGAATGGGCCCGGTCAGCCGAACGGTGACCGGATGATCCGCCGGTGTCAGGTAGCTTTCCTTGACGCTGTCGCGGGTGCAGGGCTCGCTGACCCGGCCCGACAGGTCAATGCAGAGGCGGTTCACCACATTGCGTGCCCAGCCGCGGCCGTCGCTCTGCAGTTCCAGCGCCTGCTCGGAGGCGAGAACGCTGCGGCCGCGGGCGCTTTCGGCATGAAGGAGGAAGTCGCGTTCTTCGCGGAACAGCCGGAACCGGTTGCGGACCTCCCACGATATCTGCAACGGGCTGTCGGGCGCGGTCTCGGCCGCCGCCGGCTCGCCCTGCGCTGCCGCCGGCGCGTCTTGCGCTGCCGCCCAATGCGTCGGCAGTGCCGCCAGCGCTCCCGCCAAAAGCGCGCATGCGACGATCGAACGGAGGCGAATTCGGGCCATGACGCGTTTGACGTTACGGTTGGGGCGGAAATAAGAGAGATGGTCTAAAAATCAGCAGATTCCAGGCTGCCGCGGTTTCTGCGGACCGGTTGCCGCTTCCGCCCGGGGCATGCTGCGGCGGATCATGCGGGCCTAGCGCTGCGACTGCCGGCGCTTGGCCGGTTGCGCTTGCCGGCCCTCCAGCGGCTGTGGCACGGCGGCGGGGGCCGGGAGGGTCTCGTTCAGTTCGTTGAGCCTGCGGCGCTCCTGCCAGGGCTTGACCACGTTGAGCCAGAGCTCGCGCGTTCCCATGATGCTGATCGAGATGGAGAAGGGGATCAGGAAATACAGGATCCGGAACACCAGTAGCGTGGCCAGCAATTGCTCCCTGCCGAACTCCGGCAGCGCGACCAGCATCGCGGCATCGAACACGCCAAGGCTGCCGGGAGCATGACTGGCGAAGCCGAGCAGGGTCGCCAGAATGAACACCACCGCCAGCGAAATGAAATCGATGCCGGGCTGCGCCGGCATCAGCAGATACATCGCCATCGCGCAGAACCCGAGATCGACCACACCGATCAGGACCTGGAGCAGCGTCAGGCGCGCCGAGGGCAACACCACTTTCCAGCCGTGCTGACCGAGCTCGCGCCGATTCTCACCCAGCGCCAGCCAGATGAAATAAGCGACAATGCCGGCGAGGCAGCCGAGCGCGACCAGCCGGTTCATGGCCGGCGGCAGCAGGTCCATCGCGGAGGCGGCCCACGGGTGCCACGCCATGCCGAACCCGAGCACGAACAGATTGCCGAGCCAGAACGTCAATCCAGAGAGAAAGCAGATCTTGGCAACGTCGATGGCGCTCAGGCCGTAGTCCGAATAGATCCGAAATCGGATCGCGCCGCCGGTAAACACGGTGGCGCCGATGTTGTGGCCGATCGTATAGCTGGTGAAGCTCGACAACGCCGCGATGCGGTAGGGCACCTGTTTCCTGCCGATGGTGCGTAGCGCGAAGAAATCATAGAACGTCAGCGTGCAGAACGCGCCGGTCACGCACAGGGCAGCGAGCGCGATGTGGTGTGGCGGCAGTTCCGTCAGCGCAGTCAGGATCACGCCGGTATCGACCCCCTTGAGGGTGCGGACCAGGGTCGTCATCGCGAAGGCGATGATGAGGAGGCTCGCCGCGATTCCGAGCCGTTTCCAGCCGATCCGTCTCTTGAAGCCGCGCCCCAGCGCGGTCAGCAGTCCGTGCATTCATCCTCCCGGCAGGGCGGCAACGAGTTGGAAGCAATTCGATTGACGGACACGCGGCGGCCAATCGCTCGGCATCGAAGATCCATAGGACAAAAACATCGCGTTGTGCAGTCCTTGACAGCCCTGGATCGGCACGGCTGTCACACGCCGTACATATATCTCAATGCTGCAGATTAGCGTCTCTGCATTGACCGGCATCAACGGTTTCATCGCTTGCGATGTTCCGCTGTGTCATCCCCGCGTTTTCGCTTCCGCCGGGAACAAGCTCGTGATCTCAGGGTTAGCCGTCATATCCGCCATCGAACGTGTCGGCGTGCCGGCGGCGAGCCAGCCGCACTGCTGTGTTCCCAAGGGCTGCCTGTTGTCGGACGATCGAATGCTACGCCTTGCGCAGCGCGAAATGCGCGCCGCAAAACGCCATCACGGCGCCGAGGCAAAGCGCCGCGAGACCGGCGAGCACGCCTGATATGGTCGGGATCGGACTGGGCGCGGAGGCCGCCTGGCCCGCGCCTGCCAGCACCAGCACGCCGACCGCGATCAGGAACTGGCGCATCCGCGGCGGAATCTGTCCCGAGACCGCGCTGTCCAACAGGGTCGCGGTGAAATAGCCGCCGGAGAAGCCCACGGTTGCGATCAGCCACCACGCCACGGCCGCGCCAGCGGGCATGAAGTCGCTGGTATCGGATCGCCACAGGCCGCCGAGGTCGAGCTCGTAGCGCGCGCCCAGCATGTGCACGGCGAGCGCCAGCAACACTCCCGCGATCATGGCGCCCGCCAGGATCAGGCGGCGCGGAAAATAGGTCGTCTCGGCCATGCTGCCCTTGTAAGGTAAAGCCGGCGCTGCGCGCAAGCCGACGCTTTCGTTTGCTGAAGCCCGCATGATCCTGTCGCCAAATCGCTCACGCCTTGGCGGATCATGCGCTGCCATGACCGGGATTTATGGAATTGCCAAAACCGCTGCAGGACCAGCCGACAACATCAGCCGGCGGCGCGCCCGCCACCCGCTACGCCTACAAGGCCTCGCTGATCGGTTCGGCGCATCAATTCGAGCTGACGGACCAGGGCCTGTCGTGGCAGGCCGGCAGCAAGTCCGGCGTCTGGCCTTATGCCGACGTCGCGGCGATCCGGCTGTCGTACCGGCCGGTGTCGATGCAGTCGCGCCGATTTCGCGCCGATATCGAATCCGCAACCGCTCAGCGCGTCGTCATCCTCTCGACGAGCTGGCAGACTGTAGCATTGATGGCGCCGCAGGACGCCGATTATCGCGCCTTCATCACGCAGTTGCATGCGCGGATGCGGCAGGCCGGCAGCAAGGCCGCGCTGATTGGCGGGATCGGGCCGAAAACCTATGCTGCCGGCATCGTGCTGCTGGCGCTGGTTGCGATCGCGATCACAGGGCTCCTGGTTCGCGCCATCGCGACGGGTGAATGGGCGGGCGGGCTGTTTCTGGTCGGTTTTGCCGCGCTGTTTACCTGGCAAATCGGGGGCTTTGTCCTGCGCAACCGGCCGCAGACCTACACGTTCGGTCACTTGCCGCAGGCGTTGCTGCCGTAGGGCGCCTGTCCTGGATGGCGCGGAGCGCCGCGCCTACCTCGTGCAGTTTGGCTCCGCAATCATCGGTAATGTAATTTGACTTCGCGATGCCGCCGCCGCGCGGCACCGTAGCGACGACTTTTCCGGCGGCGAGGCGAGGCGGACTTGTGGAGGATCGGCGCACCCGACTGCCAACCGAGCAAGAAATCGCCGACATCAACGCGAAGCACCTGATCAGCACGCCGATAAAACCCGCCGATCTGTTGTTCATGTTCGGCACCCGCGAGGATGTTGCGTGGCGGGTCGAGGAAGCCTGCCGGCTCTGGCGTGGCGGCTATTTTCGCTGGTCGATCGTCAGTGGCGGCGTGACGCCGGGCTCCGAGCTTTCCGAATGCGAGATCATCAAGAGCGCCATGGTGGCACAGGGCATCCCGCCGGAACGAATCCTCGAGGAACACCGTGCCGCCAACACCGGCGAAAACGTGGCGTTCTCGTTGCCCGTCATCGATGCGGTCCTTGGGCTCAAGAATATCCGCAGCGTGATCTGCCTGGGCAATACCTGGACGGCGCGGCGCTATCCGATGACGCTGCAGCGCTACTGGCCGGAGGTGGAGAAGATGCTGGTCACCGTCGATAGTTTCGACACGCCGCGCGCGCTCTGGCATACCGATCCGGATTTCCGGACCCGGGTTCTCGCCGAATGGGACAAAATCGAGCCGTACAAGGCCAAAGGGTTTATCGCGGAGTGGCCGGTCTGAAACATGCGACGGCCATCGTCGCACGGTCGCGAGATCGTCTGATGTAACCCCAAGGGCTTCGCCGAACGGGCAGGGCTGCGCGGCTTAATCCGGATTCTGATCCAGCTTTGCCGGATCAATCAAAATCGTCGGTTATCTTTTTGTTCGGACATGATCTTTTCCGAAATCGGGTTGCCGCTTTCTGTTAACGCGGCGCTTCAAGTCGGGATCATGTCCTAGTGCCGCACCACCAGCACCGAGCATTTGGCGTAGCGCACCACATGGCCGGCGTTGGAGCCGAGAAAATAGGTCCGCATCGCCGGCCGGTGCGATGTCATGACGATCAGGTCGGCCTTGATCGCAGCCGCCTCCTCGAGAATCTCGTGATAGATGCCGCCCTGCCGCACCACGCTGGAGACGCGGGAGGGCTCGATTCCGGATTCGCGCGCCACGATGGCGAGCGCCTCTTCGGAGGTCTGGCGCTGCTGGATGTCGAAATCGGCGGGCACATATTCCGCCAGCATCACCGGCGTCATCGGCAATACGTTGAGAAGGCGCACCGTGCCGCTGTAGGTCTGCGACAGCGTCGCCGCCGTCGCGATCGCGGGTTTCGCCAGCTCGGTGTCGGCCAGATCGATCGGGACCAGAATGGATTTGAACATCTGCGCCTCGCCTCCGTGTCTTTAACCAGCCTAGACCGGGATGATTTTTCTTCGAATCGTCATCCCGGTCTATCTTTTTGTTTGAGCATGATCTTTTCGGAAAACCGGTTCCCACTTTTCCGGATCATGCTCTAGTACCCACTATCGGTGAAGAATGAGTTGTGATTTAAGGGTGCATGATTGGCATCCCTGAAGCGACTGCTATTATTTTGACGACGGCGGAACGCACCGAGCTTGAGGGCTTGGCGCGTTCGACGAAGACGGAGCACCGGCTGCGGCAACGCGCCCGCATCGTGCTGTTGGCGGCAGAGGGCATGGCGAGCCGGGCGATCGGGCGGGCCGTTGGCTGCACGACTGGCACGGCATCGAAGTGGCGCGTGCGCTATGCCGAAAAGCGGTTTGGCGGTCTCGACGAAACAGGCGACCGAGGCGCCGAGCCAAAATACACGGCGGAAACGGACAAACGCATTCTGGCGTTGTTGGATCAGCCGAAGCCCAAGGGCTATGCCCGCTGGTCGGGGCCGCTCTTGGCCGCAGCGCTCGGCGATGTCGATGTGCAGTATGTCTGGCGCTTCCTGCGCGCCCAGAAGATCGACCTCGCCGGGCGCAAATCCTGGTGCGAGAGCAGCGATCCGGAGTTCGCCGCCAAGGCGGCCGACGTGGTTGGGCTCTACATGGCCCCGCCGGAGAACGCGATCGTCATCTGCGTCGATGAAAAGCCCTCGATCCAGGCGCTGGAGCGGGCACAGGGTTATCTGAAAATGCCGAACGGCCGAGCGCTGGGCGGTCATAGCCACGATTACAAGCGCAACGGCACCTCGACGCTGTTCGCCGCCTTCGAGGTGGCCACCGGCAAGGTGACGGCAGCTCACAAGAAGCGGCGGCGGCGCATCGAGTTCCTCGACTTCATGAACGACATTGTCGCCGCTTGGCCCGACACCGCCATCCACGTCGTGCTCGACAACCTCAATACCCACAAACCTGGGAACGACCGTTGGCTCAAGCAGCATCCGAACGTGACGTTCCACTTCACGCCGACCCGGGCCTCATGGCTGAATCAGGTGGAGATCTGGTTCTCGATTCTGCAAGAACAGTCTCTGTGCGACGAATCCTTCACCTCGGTCAAACAGCTCAGAGAGCACATCGACGCCTTCGTCGATGCTTACAACGCCGACGCCAAGCCGTTCGTCTGGAGCAAGTCCGAAGTCCATCAAAAGCGTCTCAAAGCCCGTTTCGCGGACCAATGATTCCGGGTACGAGCATAGTTTGACGGCTTGGCGACGCGGGTGGCGCGTCCGCATCAATCGTCTGAAGCCTGCTTCAACAGTTTTGGGCTGACAAACTGCACCAGCCGTCCGCGGCGGAATGCCGCGTCGGCCCAGTCGTCGATCGCAAAGTCGAATACGGCAAGACCGGACGTCGGCAGGTTGTCGGCGAGCGCCTTGCGCCCGGCGGGCTCCCCGCCGCTTCCGGCCAGCGCCAGCGCCAGCGCCAGCTCATGCATTCCGGGATTATGCCCGACCAGCATCAGCCGCTGCGGATCGGCTTCCGACGCGGCCCGGATAATCTGCAGCAGCTGCACCGGGTCGGCGCCGTAGAGTTCCGGCACCAGTTCAACCTGCGGCTCTGGGCTCCGCTCTTTCATCGCCTCCCAGGCGATTTCCCAGGTCTGATGCGCCCGGACTGCGTGCGAAACCAGCACCAGATCGGGAAAAAAAGGCGGATGCCGGCCGATCCAGCCGCCGATCTCTGTGGCGTCATTGCGGCCGCGGTTGTCGAGTTCGACGATCCTGATCGCGGCCTGAGGGCGCGTCATTTTCGGTCTTGGCGTGACGCAGCAGCATCAAACGGCGCATGGCGCAAACTCGATTCGTTCCCGGCTCCTGGATTAATGTACAAGTCGAAGCCTGGGACAAGGTGACAAGTGCCTGATCGGTCCGTAAGAAAACGATATGAGCGAGATCACGACAAGCACCAGCAACGGACCTGATGCGGCCGCGCTGTACGAGCGCCCGCGCCTTTCATTCGATCTGGATGTCGACATCGCCGTGGTCGGAGCCGGGCTTGCCGGGCTGACGGTGGCGCGGGAGGCCGCGCGGCTGGGCGCCAGCGTTGCGGTTCTCGAAGGCCGGCAAGTCGGATGGAACGCATCCGGCCACCAACTCGGCACGGTGATGCCGGGCTACGGCCTTCCGATCGGCGACCTGATCGCACGCATCGGCTTCGAGGACACCCGCGAACTCTGGGCGCTGTCGATGGAAGGCGCCGAATATGTTCGGGCCACCGCGACCGAAGAATTGATTCCCGGCATTGCGCTCAGCGAGGGCGCCCTGGAAGTTTCCAATGTCGAGGCCGGCGATCAATTGATCAGCCGGCTGCAGATGCTGGGCGAGGATTTTGCAACGGAAGTCGAGGGCTGGCAGGTCGATCGCGTGCGCGCCGAGCTGAAGACCGATCATTATTTCCACGGCGTGTATTATCCGAAAGCGTTTCAGATCGACGGCCGCAAATATGTCCATGGCCTTGCCGCGCTGGCGCGGCGGGCGGGGGCGCGGATCTTCGAGGACACGCCGGTCGTCAGCATCGATCCATCGGGCATTCGCAAGCGCATCGTCACGCCGTCGGCGCGGCTGCGGGCCTCGCACATCGTGCTCGCCGGCAATATCCATCTGGGGGCGCCGTTGCGGCGGCTGTCGGAAACCCTGCTGCCGGTCTGGCGTTATGCAGCGATGACGGCGCCGCTCGGCGACCGCCTAGCCGAGGCGATAACGTTTCAGGGTTCGGTGACCGACAGCGACGGCATCGATCATTTCCGGGTCGTGGACGGCGACCGTCTGATGTGGGCCAGTCCGGAAACCACCTGGGCGGTGAACCCTGCGCGTTTTGCGCCCGCCATTGTGCGCAGGATACGCACGATCTTTCCCCGGCTCGGACGGGTCGAGATATCGGAGGTCTGGAGCGGCGCGGTCGGGCAAACCGTGCACGGCATGCCGCAGATCGGCCAGTTGCGTAAGGGGTTGTGGGTCGCCAGCGGCTTCGGTCGCCATGGCATCAACACGACGGCGATGGCCGGCCAGCTGATCGCCCGCAGCATTTTGTGGGGCGATGAACGCTGGCGGCTGTTTTCGCCGTTCGAACTGGTGTGGGCGGGCGGTGCGACCGGCCGGGTCGCCGGATACGCCATCGGATTGTGGGGGCGGGGAAGTTCCGCCGTGGCCGGCCGGCTCGCCCGCTATCGGGAACGGGCGCAGGCCCAGGAGCGCATCCGCGAGGCCCGCTTGGCGGAAGCCAATCGTCAGGCCGGAACCAGACCGCCGCCGCGGCGCCCGCCGCCGGGCCGCCCGCCGCCGCGTCCGCGACCGCCTGCGCCGGCAAGGTCGGGCGATGGCGAGGGGGCTTCCTGACCTCTTCGCCTCGCAAGAAAGTGAGAAATTTCCTCCGCAATCGGTGTAACTTCTGCGGCTGCGCCACGTAGTTGAGAGCGAACGATTCGGTATCTCGCTCTGCACGGAGACCATTATGATTGACCGCCGCATCCTGCTCGCCTCTGTCGCCAGTCTGCTTGGGCTCGCCGCCTTCCGCTGGCTGCGCGCTTCCCCGGCACAGGCCGCCGAGAAATTCGAGATCGAGAAGACCGATGCGGAATGGCGCGCGCAGCTGACGCCGCAGCAATATGACATCCTGCGCAAGCAAGGCACCGAGCGCCCGGGTTCGAGCCCGCTGCTCAAGGAGCACCGCAAGGGCATCTTCGCCTGCGCCGGCTGCGACCTGCCGCTGTTCTCCTCGGAGACCAAATTCGAAAGCGGCACCGGCTGGCCGAGTTTTTATCAGCCGCTCGAGAACGCCGTCGGCAAGACCGAAGACCGCGCGTTTGGGATGCTGCGGACCGAAATTCACTGCCGCCGCTGCGGCGGCCATCTCGGTCACGTCTTCGACGACGGGCCGAAGCCGACCGGCCTGCGCTACTGCATGGACGGCTTTGCGCTGGTGTTTCATCCGGCGGCGCCGTCGGCGAGCTGATTACGTTCGCGTCCGGCAATTGTTGCCCGCCCGGCAATTGTGCCCCGGTCTTCGGACCGGGGTTTTTTCTTTAAGTCATTGAAAAATATGTCTTTTAAACCTTGGCACGCGAATTGCGAGGTTTTCTCCAGCTGTGGTCGGGCGTCTCAAGCATTTTGAGATCAGCGGTCGACCGCCCGATCGAAGTTGGAGAAAATGTGATGGGTATTTTCGACGCACTCAACACGTCTGTTTCAGGTCTGCAGGCGCAGTCATTCGCGCTCCAAAATATTTCCGGCAACATCGCGAACTCCTCGACGGTCGGCTACAAGGGGATCGGCACCAGTTTCGAGGATCTCGTCCCGGCGAGCACGACGCCTGACAAGCAGGCGGCCGGCGGCGTCACCGCCCACGCGCAAGCCTCGATCACCACCCAGGGCACGGTCTCCTCGACTTCCGTAGCGACCAACATGGCGATCAGCGGCGAGGGCTTTTTCAACGTCCAAAAGCCGATCGGCGTTACCGATAATGTGCCCGTGTTCGACGGGGTGACAGACTACACGCGCCGCGGCGATTTCCAGCTCAATGCCAACGGCAATCTCGTCAACGGCGCCGGATATTATTTGCTGGGCGTGTCCGTCGACCCGAAGACCGGCAACCCGATTGGAAACGTGCCCCAGGTCCTGCAGTTTCAGAACAATTTCATTCCGGCGCAGGCGACGACCAAGATTACATATGCCGCCAACCTTCCAACCAGGCCGTCGACAGTGGGGAGCTCCATCGCCCCCGCCGGCACGTTAACGGCGCTGGGCGGTTTGAATCCGGCTGACTTCACCGCCGGCTTCAATCCGCAGGTCGTCGGCACGCCGGCCACGCCGTTCACCGACGCCACCGTCTCGGGAAGCGCGGTCAATAACAAGGCTGCGGTCCCGGCGCCCATCACCGGCGCGACAACTTTGTCCGGCGCCCCGGGCACCAATTCGCTGACGTCGAATTTCGCCGTCGGCGACACCATCACCGTCAACGGCACGATCGTTACATTCGTCGCCGCCGGCGCAGTCGGCAACCAGCTCAACGTCACCGACAACGTCACGACGCTGCTGGCCAAGATCGATTCGATCACCGGTACCGCGAACCCATCGACCGTCGCCGGCGGCGCGATCACGCTGCACACCGGTACAACGTCGAACCTGACGGTCACGAGCTCGAACGCGTCGGCATTCGGCGCGCTCGGCTTCCCCCTGACTGTGAACGCGGCCCGCGGCGGCGGTGGTACTGCGGGTGCCGGTGTCGTCATCGGCAGCGACAATACGGTTTTCACCAACGAATCCATCAGCGGCGGCGCGGTGACCGCCTTCGACGCCACGGGAACGCCGATCAATCTGCAACTGCGGTGGGCCAAGATGGACAGCGCAGCGCTCGGCGCCGGGCACACCGACACCTGGAACCTGTTCTATCAGACCAACTCGAGCGCGACGGGCACACAGACCGCGTGGATCAACGCCGGGACCAACTTTGTCTTTGGCGCCAACGGCGCGCTGGTCTCCCCCTCGGGATCGAGCATCACCCTCTCGAACGTTGCGGTCAACAACCAGTCGCTCGGCAATCTCACGTTCAATTTCGGCGCGGGCGGCATCACCCAATTCGCCACCACGGGCGGCACCGCGACCATCAATCAGGTCCAACAGGATGGCTTCGCCGCCGGACAACTGCAGTCAGTCGCCGTCAGCAACAGCGGGCTTGTGGTCGGAACGTTCTCCAACGGTCAGAATCTCGATCTCGCAGCGGTCTCGCTGTCTCACTTCAACGGCACCAACTACCTGAAAGCCCTCGACGGCGGCGCCTATGCCGCGACCGATCAATCGGGCGTGGCGATCGCCGGTGCGACGGGATCAATCAGCGGATCGTCGGTCGAAAATTCGAACTCGGATATCGCCGACGAATTCACCAAGCTGATCGTGACCCAGCAGGCCTACTCCGCCAACACCAAGGTGATCACCACGGCGCAAACCATGGTTCAGGATCTCTTGAACGTGCTGCGGTGACCACACCCGGTAGCAGTGTGACGTAAATTCAGGCGCGGAACCATCATGAGTTTAAGTTCGGCCCTTTCGACCATCATGGCGGGTTTGAGCACGAACCAGGCCGCGCTGTCGATCGTATCATCGAACGTCGCCAACTCGCAGACCCCGGGCTACGTCACCCGAACCCTCGATCAGGTCGAGGTTGCGGGGAGCAGCGCGGATGCGGGAGCAAGCGTCCGTGCCATCGGCGTGAATCGCCAGATCAACCTCTACCTGCAATCCCAATTGCGCACCGAAACGTCCGGCGGCGCCTACGCCGACCAGATATCAAATGTGCTGGGCCAGCTGCAAAGCCTCTACGGGACGCCGGGCGGCACCGGAACGCTCGAGACGACATACAACAATTTCACCTCGGCGCTGCAGGCGCTGTCGGCGAATTCGGGCGCCTCGTCCGCCCGATCCCTGGCCCTGACGACGGCGCAATCGCTGGCGCAGGAATTGAATACCACGACGCAGGGAATTCAGGCGTTGCGTTCCAACGCGGAGCAGGACATCGGGGTTTCGGTCAATCAGGCCAATAACGACCTGGCGCAGATTGCACAGCTCAATTCGCAGCTGCAGAGCCTTCCTGCGACCGACAACACTGCCGCAACCCTGATGGATCAGCGCGACAACGCCATCAACGATCTCTCGAAGCTGATGGACATCAGGGTCGTCACGGACAATGCCAACCAGGCGACGGTCTACACGACGTCCGGCCTTCAGCTCGTCGGCAACCAGGCCTCCCTGTTATCGTTCAGCGGGCAAGGCACGCTCAACGCCAGTTCCCTGTGGAACAGCAACCCGGCGCTGTCCGGGGCCGGCACGCTGACGCTGACATTCGCGAACGGGGCGAGCGTCGATCTGATCGCGACCAACTCGATCGGGTCAGGCCGCATCGGCGCCGACCTGAAATTGCGAGACAGCACCCTGGTGCAGGCGCAGACCCAGCTCGATCAGCTCGCCGCGACGCTGTCGAGCTCGCTGTCGGACATCACCACAGCCGGTACGGCAGTGACGTCGGGCAGCCAGTCCGGCTTCGATGTCGATCTGTCGAACGTGCTGCCGGGAAATTCGATAAGTCTGACCTACACGGACACGGCAACCAATACGCCGCATCAGATCACGATCGTGCGCGTGGATGATCCGACCGCGCTGCCGCTGCCCATTACGGCCGCCGGTCCCAATGACAAGGTGATCGGCGTCAATTTCCAGGGCGGCATGGCGTCGATCGTTTCGCAGCTGACCGCGGCGGTCGGCAACACCAACCTTCAATTCTCCAATCCGTCAGGTTCGACATTACGGATTCTCGACAATGGCGCCGGGGCGCTCAGCGTCAATGCGGCATCGACCACGGTCACGACGTCGGCGCTGGCGAACGGTAATCTGCAATTGCCGGTGTTCACCGACGGCAGCACACTCTATACCGGCGTGATCACCGGCCGTGGAGTGCAGCAGACCGGATTCGCGGGGCGGATCACCGTCAATGCCGCGCTGGTCGGTGATCCCTCGAAGTTCATCGTCTACAACACCTCGCCGTTGACGACGGCCGGAGACACCACGCGCTCGGATTTTCTCTACTCGCAGCTGACGTCCGGGTCGTTTACCTACTCACCGCAGACCGGCCTCGGCTCGAGGACGTCGCCGCTCAAGGGGACGCTACCGAATTATCTGCAGCAATTCCTCGGCCTGCAGTCGAACGCGGCGACATCAGCGCAACAGCTCGCGCAAGGCCAGGATGTCGTGGTCAACACGCTGCAGCAGAAATTCAACTCCACTTCCGGCGTCAACATCGATGCCGAAATGTCAAGCCTGATCGCGCTGCAGAACACTTACGCGGCCAACGCTCACATTATGTCGGTCGTGCAGAGCATGATGCAGACCTTGATGCAGATCCAGTTGTAGGGCGGTCCAGATGGCAATCAACGGCGTAGGTTTCGGCAGCTCTCTCATCGGGCTATCGGTGCTGGATCTCAAGAATCAACTCGACGACCTTCAGACGCAGCTTGCGAGCGGCAAGAAGTCGACGGTCTATTCGGGGATGGGTGTCAACGAGGGGTTTGCGATCTTCGCGCGCGCGCAGCTGTCAAATCTGTCCGCGTTCACGACGACGATCACCAATATCAACACCACGATCGACACCGCTAGCACGGCGTTGCAGTCGTTCGCCCAGATTGCAACGCAGGTGAAATCCGCGGCCAGCACCGGCAGCGCGACCGTGAACGGCTCCGGACAGACCACCGGGCAGCAGACCGCGGTGTTGCAGCTGAGCTCGATGCTGCAAATTCTCAATACGCAGGCCGGCGATCGCTACCTGTTTTCGGGAAGCGCCATCGACACGCCCTCCGTCGCGTCGGCGGACGACATCCTCAATGGAAAAGGCGCTCTGGCCGGATTGAAACAGCTGATCGCCGAACGCAACCAGGCTGATCTCGGCGCCAGCGGCCTCGGACGGCTCGTTCTGTCTTCGCCCACGCCTACGTCGGTGTCGGTCGCCGAAGACGTCGCGGGTTCGCCGTTTGGTTTCAAGCTCAATGCGGTCGCGTCCTCGCTGACCGGCGCTGTTGTCACCGGCCCGAGCGGTTCGCCGCCGGCGGTCTCGGTCGATCTCGGCGCGACCAATCCCAACAACGGCGACCAGGTCACCTTCACCTTCAACCTGCCGGACGGCACGACGGAAGCGATACAACTGACTGCCTCGAGCTCGACCCCGACGCCGGCCGGAAGCTTCGCGATCGGCGCAACGTCCACCGCGACGGCTGCCAATCTGAAGGCCGCGCTCAATGCCGCGATCGGTACGCTCGCCAACACCTCGCTGGTCGCCGCCTCGGCGATGGCGGCGTCGGATAATTTTTTCAATACGGACGGTATGGCCACCGGAAGCGTGGTCAACAACAAGGCCGCGATCCCGGCGCCGATCACCGGGGCAACGCTGCTGTCCGGCGCTGCGGGAACGGATTCGCTCGGCACGAACTTCGCGGCCGGCGACACCATCACTGTCAACGGCACGCCCCTCACCTTTGTTCTCTCGGGCGCGACTGGCAACCAGCTCAACGTCACCGACAGCGTCCAGACGCTGTTGAGCAAGATCGACCAGATCACCGGCACCTCGACCCCCTCGACGGTCAGCGGCGGCGTGATCACGCTGCATACCGATAATGCCGCGAGCCTCTCCGTCACGAGTTCGAACGCTGCGGCGTTCGGCTCGCTCGGCTTCGGCGCCACGGCGACCGCGACCCAGCCGCCGCTTCGGGTCGGGGGATCGCCGTTGAATGCGGCGACCAGTCTGGTCAGCGGCGCGGCGAACACGGTGGCCTGGTACACCGGCGAAGCCGGCAGCGGCCCGGCCCGCGCATCGTCGACCGCGCGGGTCGATCAGACCGCGACTATTCAATATGGCGTGCGCGCCAACGAACAAGCCATTCGTTCCGCCCTGCAGTCCGTCGCGGCCTACGCCGCCGTCACGACATTGCCTGCGAGTCCCAATGCGACTGCGCTGGAGAGCGCCCTCAACCAGCGTGTGGCGACCAGCCTGACGCCCCAGGGCAGACAACAGAGCGTCGCGGACATCGAGACGGATCTGGCGACCGCGCAGATCGCGATGAAAGACGTGTCCGCGCGGCAGAGCCAGGCCCAGGTCACGCTGCAGAATTTGGTCGATCAGACCGAAACCGTCTCCAGCGATCAGGTCGCGACCGAAATTCTGGCGCTCCAGACCAGATTGCAGGCGTCGTATCAAACGACGTCGATGCTCTCGCAGTTGACGCTCGTGAAGTACCTGCCGATCGGATAGTTCGGGCGCTCCAGCCGGCTTTCGAGCTGAATCGCCGCAGCCCGAGGCGTGCGGCCTGTTGGTGGCGTTGCCGTACGCTGCGCGCGTGCACGCAGGCGGGGTTTGAGCAATTCCAGACCACCATGCCGTCGGCCGCCGTCTCTATATTATCCGCCGGCTTGATAAGCGGGACACATCCTTGTCGCGATCTTTGCCTGGCGCGGCGCCGCGCGCGTCAAGTACTCCGCATGGCCTTTACGCTTCCTAAAGCATGAGTTTTGACCCTTTCTAAAGCATGAGTTTGGAAGCTGACCGGGACCGAGACATCCGCCAGGGCAGATTTAGTTTTCATTGAGCATTTGCTTCATAGGGTCAGGTATGCGGCCAAGAAGGTCGTCAGTTGCGTAACGCCAGAAAGGTTGTCCTATGTCCTTGTCCAATATTACCCTCTCCGCGTCAGTCCGCCAGAACCTGCTCTCCCTGCAGGACACGGCCAACCTGCTCGCGACCACGCAGGGCCGCCTTGCCACCGGCAAGAAGGTCAACAGCGCGCTCGACAATCCGACCAACTTCTTCACCGCCGCCGGCCTCGATTCCCGCGCCAGCGACATCAGCAACCTGCTCGACAGCATCGGCAACGGCGTGCAGGTCCTGCAGGCTGCCAACACCGGCATCACCTCGCTGTCCAAGCTGGTCGATACCGCCAAGTCGATCGCCAACCAGGTGCTGCAGGCGCCCGTCGGTTACTCCGCCAAATCGACCGTTACTTCGGCAATAGCCCTCGGTGGCACCTCGGCCAATCTGGTTGACGGCGTCACGATTAAAGCCGGTCAGACCATCATCGTCGCCGCGAACGGGTCGCTTCCGACGGTCACCGTCACCATCGGGGCCAGCGAGTCACTTGACCAGCTGAACACCGCTTTGGCGGCCGGCAATCTGACAGCCAGCCTGGACAGCTCCAACAAGCTCGTCCTCACCACGACCAACGACTTCGCTTCGTCCACGATCGGTGCGGTTTCCGTGGGGTCGACTCCGGGTACTGTGACGTTCGGAGCTGCTGTCGCACCAGTCGCCGACGCGGTATCGCAGGCCACGCGCGCGTCGCTGGTCAGTCAGTACAACCAGATTATTACGCAGATCACCACCACGGCGCAGGATGCTTCCTTCAACGGCATCAACCTGCTCAACGGCGATACGCTGAAGCTGGTGTTCGACGAAACCGGCAAATCGACCTCGACGATCAACGGCGTGACTTTCAACCCGGCCGGTCTCGGTCTGGCTGCGCTCACCGCCGGCACCGACTTCCTCGACAACTCTTCGACCAACGCCGTGCTGACGAAGCTCAATACCGCCAGCACCACGCTGCGGTCCCAGGCCTCGGCCTTCGGCGCCAACCTGTCGATCGTGCAGATCCGCCAGGACTTCAACAAGAACCTGATCAACGTGCTGCAGACCGGTTCGGCCAACCTGACGCTCGCCGACTCCAACGAGGAAGCGGCCAACAGCCAGGCGCTGGCGACTCGGCAGTCGATCGCGACCTCCGCGCTGGCGCTCGCCAACCAGTCGCAGCAGAGCGTTCTCCAGCTGCTGCGCTGATCCCGGCGAACCTTCGACAAACCAGAACGGCGGGGCTTCGGCCCCGCCGTTTTTTTGCGGCGTCGACCGGCACGGCGCCGCGGCGCTGTTGACGCTTGCTTAACCCGCCGGACAATCTTTACTCCTTTTTTACCATGATTTTTCGAAACCGGCCGGTACTCGGGACGTCTCCCGGGCCAATTCATATTTTGTTGACCATATGATTCCTAGAGTTCGCCCGTGTCCGGCCAAGAAGGCCGACGGTTGCGTTACACCAGAAAGGTCGTTCACATGTCTTTGTCCAACATTACCCTCACGGCGGCAGTCCGCCAGAACCTGCTCTCCTTGCAGGATACGGCTGCTCTGCTCGCGACCACCCAGGGCCGTCTTGCCACCGGCAAGAAGGTCAACAGCGCGCTCGACAATCCGACCAACTTCTTCACCGCCGCCGGCCTCGACGCCCGCGCCAGTGACATCAGCAACCTGCTCGACAGCATCGGTAACGGCGTCCAGGTTCTGCAGGCCGCCAACACCGGCATCACCTCGCTGTCCAAGCTGGTCGATACCGCCAAGTCGATCGCCAACCAGGTGCTGCAGCAGCCCACGGGATATACGACCCGGTCGACAGTCACTTCGGCAGCAGCCCTCGGCGGCACCGCGGCCAATCTGGTTGACGGCGCCACTATTAAAGCGGGTCAGACCATTATTGTCGCCGCGAACGGGTCGCTTCCGACGGTCACCGTCACCATCGGGGCCAGCGAGTCACTTGACCAGCTAAACACCGCTTTGGCGGCCGGCAATTTGACAGCCAGCCTGGACAGCACCAACCATCTCGTCATCACCACGACCAACGACTTCGCTTCGTCCACGGTCGGAGCGGTTACTGTTGGGTCGACTCCCGGTACCGCGACGTTCGGCGCCGCTACCGCGCCAGTCGCCGATCCGGTATCGCAGGCCGCGCGCGCGTCGCTGGTTACTCAGTACAACCAGATCCTTACGCAGATCACCACCAC
The DNA here is from genome assembly GCA_963801875.1 of uncultured Alphaproteobacteria bacterium. Classification (GTDB taxonomy): domain Bacteria; phylum Pseudomonadota; class Alphaproteobacteria; order Rhizobiales; family Xanthobacteraceae; genus Bradyrhizobium. The sequence goes on from CAWDGT010000005.1 coordinate 169,319, forward strand.
GGCGCAGGATGCTTCCTTCAACGGCATCAACCTGCTGAACGGCGATACGCTGAAGCTGGTGTTCGACGAGACCGGCAAATCGACCTCGACGATCACGGGCGTGACCTTCAATCCGGCCGGTCTCGGCCTGGCTTCGCTCAACGCCGGCGTCGACTTCCTCGACAACAATTCGACCAACAGCGTGCTGACGAAGCTCAACACCGCCAGCATCACGCTGCGGTCGCAGGCCTCGGCCTTCGGCGCCAACCTGTCGATCGTGCAGATCCGCCAGGACTTCAACAAGAACATCATCAACGTGTTGCAGACCGGCTCGTCCGCCTTGACGCTGGCCGATTCCAACGAGGAAGCGGCCAACAGCCAGGCGCTGTCGACCCGCCAGTCGATTGCGACCTCCGCGCTGGCGCTGGCCAACCAGGCGCAGCAGAACGTTCTTCAGCTGCTGCGCTGATCGCGGCGAAACCTTCGACAATCCAGAACGGCGGGGCCTCGGCCCCGCCGTTTTTTGTTTCCGCTGTATCAGTCCGACACGCTCCCATCCGGATGTGCCGGCCGAATCGTCGCTGCAACCAGCGTCGATGAAATCAGCGCAGCAGCTGAAGCACGCTCTGCTGCGACGTGTTGGCAAGCGCAAGCGCGGATACCGCGATCGACTGGCGGGTCGACAGCGCCTGGCTGTTGGCCGCTTCCTCGTTGGAGTCGGCGAGCGTCAGGTTGGACGAACCGGTCTGTAGTACGTTGATCAGTTTCTTCGAGAAGTCCTGGCGGATCTGCACGATCGACAGGTTGGCGCCGAAAGCCGAGGCCTGCGACCGCAGCGTGATACTGGCGGTGTTGAGCGCCGTCAGGACCTTGCCGGTCAGGACGTTGTCCGTGAAGTCGGTGCCGGTAGTGAGCGGCGCCAGGCCGAGACCGGCCGGATTGAAGGTCACGCCTGCGATCGTCAGGGTCGATTTGCCGGTTTCGTCGAAGATCATCTTCAGCGAGTTGCCGTCCAGCAGGTTGATGCCGTTGAAGGACGCGTCCTGCGCTGTGGTGGTGAGCTGCTGGATGATCTGGTTATACTGGGCAACGAGGGTTGCACGCGCGGTTTGCGACACCGGGTCGGGCACCGCCGCAACGACCGCACCGCCAGCACCGCCGCCCGCGGCGTTGGCGCTGATATTGATCGCGTCGAGCGTTACGGGAGCGGCCGGAGCTGCGGTCCCGGTGATGACCTGACCCGCGCCGTCATTGGTCGAGGTGAAGGTCAGACTGTCGGGGCCGGTAATCACGGCTGAGAGGTTCACTCCAGCAACCGCCAGTGCGGTGTTGAATTGGTCCAGTGACTGGACCGTTGCCGTCTTGGTCACCGGATTGAAAGGCGAAGACGCGGTACCGACGGTGATCGTGACCGCGGTGCCGGCGGAATTTGTGAACGTGAAAACGCCGCCGTTGAGCTTGCTGGTCGTGAGGTCGGAGGAAGTCGCTATGCCAGGCCCGCTGGGAGCGCCCGTACCGGTGAACTGGACGCTGGATTTGGTGCTGTAACCCGACGGCTGCTGCAACGCCTGGTTGGCGATCGACTTGGCGGTATCGACCAGCTTGGACAGCGAGGTGATGCCGGTGTCGGCCGCCTGCAGAACCTGCACGCCGTTGCCGATGCTGTCGAGCAGGTTGCTGATGTCGCTGGCGCGGGCGTCGAGGCCGGCGGCGGTGAAGAAGTTGGTCGGATTGTCGAGCGCGCTGTTGACCTTCTTGCCGGTGGCAAGGCGGGTCTGCGTGGTCGAGAGCAGGGCAGCGGTATCCTGCAAGGAGAGCAGATTCTGGCGGACTGCCGCGGTAAGGACGATATCGGACATTTGAATGCTTCCTTAAGTCTGCATCGCAGGCGGCCTGTTACGCGCCGATGCGCTACCTGTTTTCAACCAAAGGAAGATATGAACGAAAGCTTTTAAAATGTGGTTAACAGCTGCTTAGCAAACACGGTTAGCGAAACCTTAAGCCGAAGGGCAGCTTCCTCGAAGCCGGTCGATCGGGCCCCTGTCGGGCGGACGCGAACGCCATTGCTGGTGGCAGGAGATTTTTCGCGAAGGGATGGGTTTGGTTATGGACCCGGAAAGAGCGATCCGCAAATTCCGCAAGCAAATCGAAGCTGTTAGTAAGTTAATTTTAAGTAGCTCCCTTTACAGTTCTCTAGAGGAAATCCGGAAGCTTATCAGGCGGGAAGAGGGATTGCTGAGGTGACGAATGTCTAGTGCTGCGGCCCAGGCCTACACGCGCGTTGCGAATACCACCGCGTCCCCCCGTGATATTGAAGCCCAGGCGTTGTTGATGGCGGCCAACAAGTTGCAAGCCGTCATGACCAACGCCGACGCGACGTTTGAACAGGCCTCCGAGGCGCTGATGTTCAACCGCAAACTTTGGTCGATCTTCCTCAGTGAAGCTCAGCGCGACGAAAATCCGCAGCCACTGGACGTGCGGCAGAACATCGCAAATCTCGGCATCTTCGTGCTGTCCCATACCGCCGCGTTGCAGATCAGCCCGCAGCGTGATCATTTCAAGCCACTGATCGAGATCAACCGCAACATCGCGGCCGGTTTGGGCGGGCGGGCATGAACAGCCTCGCGGATTGAGCCGGGTATCGTTTGGCCGACATTTTCAGCATTCTCGGCAACAGCTATCTGACGGCGCCGACGCCGTCGCACACGGCCTATGTTCGTGTCGATCCCACGCTGTATGACGGCACCTGGAAGGGCGTGTATTCGACCGGCGAGAAATTTTCTTTCACGATCTCGAATGTTCAGGGGTTTCGCGCCAAGGTGCAATACCAGAGCGGCAATGGCCCGGTTCAATTTCAGGACGTGCTGATCAAGGACAACTCCTTCAGGATCGGCGACAGCAAATTTCTGCTGAAGAAGGTCGGTCACGCGCAGATCAAGACGGTCGTCACGAATCCGGCAACGGGCGCCAATGTGCTCAACACGGCCTATGCCGATCTCGTTGTCTGACGGCAACCGCGCGTCGCTTCGTCAGGTGGTCAGTGCCCTCGTTGCAGGCACGGCCGCGTGTTCGGCGGTTAAGGTCTCGTTAACCAAACCGATCTACCGTTTTGAAACGGAAGGCCACGATGTGCCCGCGCCGCGGGGCCGGCAATAACCGTCTGACGGCATTTGGTGGTGGTCGCGCCGACCCGAAAATCCGGCCATGTCGAATAGTGGCGGCGCGCCTCGCCGTCAGATCGAGTTGACGCTCGGCTTGCAGATTGACGAATAATCCCGGTGAGGGCGCATGGTAGCTGAAAAGAACGAGCCGAACCGCCCCGTTCATGCAGCGGCCGCGGACCGCATCGGGTTTGCCAAACTCACAAGGATGGCATTCGACGGGGTTGATCTGCATCCCTTGTGGCGGAGTTTGATGGCTCAGGTGGCCGACGGGACGGCGGAAGCGGGCGTGGCGCTGGATCTGTCGCTGATCGCGCAGCTGCTCGGCGAAAAGCAGACCGGCCTCTTGATCCAGGCCGAGGCGCTCGCCTTTCACAGGTTGTATCGGTCTCCATGCGCGACAGCGCAGCCGGGGCTGCGCGTGCTGGCGCTCGCCGCAGCAATCGACATGGGCGGCAACATGCCGATCGAGTTCTTGCTGGAGGAGTCCGGAATCGAGCTGCAGACGCTCTACGTCATTCCCGGCGCCGAGTTGCCATCACCGCTGCCCGACCATGACGTTGCGATCGTAATCGCCTCCAACTCCGGCGAATGCCGCGATGCGCTTGATATCATCGACCGCGCCGCGGCGCGCTGGCCGCGGCCGATGCTGAATCCGCCGCGCTTTGTCTGCAATCTGGATCGCGACAAGCTGCATCGTCTGCTCAACGGGATCGAGGGACTTGATATCCCGGCGACAATATGTGTGACGCGTGCGCAGTTATCCGACGTGGCGCGGTCCACTCTCTTGGTTGCGGATATCGCGACCGAACTGCAGTTTCCGGTCATCGTCCGGCCCCGCGGCTCGCATGCCGGCGTCGGGCTCGCCAAGCTCGATAATGGCGCCGCGGTCGCTCGATATCTTGCGGAATGGCCGGAGCAGGAATTTTTCGTCTCGCGTTTCGTCGACTACGCCAGCGAAGACGGCCTGTTTCGCAAGTACCGTGTCGTCTTTGTCGAAGGGCGGCCCTACGCCTGCCACATGGCGATCGCCGATCGCTGGGATATCTGGTATCTCAACGCCGGAATGACGGACAGCGCCGCCAAGCGTCGCGAAGAAGAAGCCTTCATGCGCACCTTCGACATCGGTTTCGCGCGCCGCCACGCGATCGCGCTGGCCGGCATGGCGGAGCGGATCGCTCTTGATTATTTCACGATCGACTGCGCGGAAAACCAGCGCGGCGAATTGCTGATATTCGAGGCGGACAATACCGCCGTCGTGCACAATATGGATTCGCCGGAGCTGTTTCCCTACAAGCCGCCGCAAATGCGCAAGATTTTCGAGGCGTTCGCGGCGATGCTGTACGGCCGCGCCCGGCGGGGACGGGAGCGCGCGGCGTGACGAGGGCGTTGCGCGAAGCGCCGCTGCAAACGGAATCGAGCGAGACGCTCGATCCGAAAAACTGGGACGACATCCGCGCGCTTGGTCATCGCATGCTCGATGACATGATCGACTACGCCGCCAACATCAGGGATCGTGCGGTCTGGCAGCCGATCCCGGATGAAGTCCGCGCGCGGTTTCAGGCCGGGCTTCCGCTTGAGCCTTGCGATCTCGCCGATGTCTACCGGGAGTTCGCCGATTTCATCGTTCCCTACGCGACCGGCAACGTTCATCCGGGTTTCATGGGATGGGTGCATGGCGGCGGCACCGCGGTAGGTATGCTGGCGGAAATGCTGGCGGCCGGTCTCAATGCCAATCTCGGCGGACGCGATCATATTCCGATCGAGGTCGAACGTCAGATCGTCGAATGGATGCGTCAGATGTTCGGCTTCCCGCGCGGGGCAAGCGGAATCTTCGTCACCGGCACGTCGATGGCCAATCTGATGGCGGTGCTGGTGGCGCGGACGACGACGCTCGGGCAATGCGTGCGCCAGCGCGGCCTCGGCGATGACGGCGCGTTGCTGACCGCCTATACCTCGACAGCCGCGCACGGATGCATCACCAAGGCCATGGAGATTGCGGGCTTCGGCAGCGATGCGTTGCGGTGCATCGCGGTCGATCGGTCCCACCGCATCGACGTGGCGGCGCTGCGCGCGCGGATCGCGCGGGACCGCGGCGCCGGCTTGCGGCCTTTCCTCGTCGTCGGCTCGGCCGGGACGGTGGATATCGGCGCCATCGATGATCTGCGGGCGCTGGGTGCGCTGTGCCGCGAAGAAGGACTCTGGTTTCACGTCGACGGCGCCTATGGCGCGCTTGGGGTTCTCTCGCCGGCGCTCGCGCCGCGGCTGGCCGGAATTGCAAACGCGGATTCGATCGCGCTTGATTTCCACAAATGGGGGCAGGTGCCTTATGATGCCGGCTTCCTGATCGTCCGCGACGGCGATCGGCATCGCGACACCTTTTCCGCGCCGGCGGCGTATCTGCGCCGGGAAATCCGGGGGCTGGCCGCGGGCGCGCGCTGGCCTTGCGAGCTTGGTCCCGATCTGTCGCGCGGCTTCAGGGCGCTCAAGACCTGGTTCACCCTGAAAACCTACGGGACCGAGAAGCTGGGCGCGGTGATCGCGCGCAGCTGTGCGCTCGCCGGATATCTGGAAGCGCGGATCCTGGCGGAGCCGCGGCTGGAGCTGATGGCGCCGGTGCAGCTCAATATCGTCTGCTTCCGCTACCGGGCTGATAACGCCAACCAGGTCAACGGCGATATCGTCATGGACATACAGGAATCCGGGATCGCGGCGCCGTCGACCACGCTGCTCGACGGCCGGCTCGCGATACGCGCGGCGATCGTCAATCACCGCACAGACACCGGTGATCTCGATGCGCTGTTGGCCGCCGTCCTCAGGTTCGGCGGCGCGCGAACCCGCGCGGCACAGGTTGCCGCGAATGCCATTTTGTGTGTAGTTTCCTCTGCCGATTGACGGTATTTGGGGAATCGTTTTTTTCAATGGCTGCTCTGGTGAGCGCATGGGAGTGCAGCGATGGCGCTTAGGGTTGAACTAAAGCCGTTCGAGCGGATCATCATCGGTCAGAGCGTCATCACCAATTCGGAGACGCGGACGTCGTTTCTGATCGATGGCGAAGCGCCGATCCTGCGCGAGAAGGACATCCTGACCGCGGAGACCGCGAACACGCCGGTGAAGCGGCTCTATCTCTGCGCCCAGATGATGTATCTGGAAAATGATATACCGAAATACCAGGACCTATACATGGGCTTCGTCAAGGATCTGCTGGAGGCAGTGCCGAGCTTCAGAACGCCGATCGAAACCGCAAGCAAGCTGATATTGAGCGGCTCTCTCTACAATTCACTGAAGGAAATCCGGAAGCTGATCAGGCGGGAAGAGGAGTTGCTGAGGTAATGAATGCCAAATGCCGCTGCTCAAGCCTATGCGCGCGTCGCGAACAGCACCTCATCGCCGCGGGATATCCAAGCGCAGGCTCTTTTGATGGCAGCCAACAAGCTGCAGGATGTCATCACAAACGCCGATCCGACCGGTGAGCGGACCGCCCATACGCTGATGAGCCAGTAACGGGACCGGCAGCTCAGGCCCTGCGATCGGTGGCGAGAGGCCGCGGCGGCACTCCCTTTGCCAAATCGAGCGTGTGGAAATAGGCGCGACGGCGCAGGACGGCTTCATCCGGAAATTGCTGGACCACGACGTTGGTTCTGTCATCGACTACCTGATAGACGATCGAGGCCGCGGCCTGGTCGATAAACGCCTGACGCGATATGTAGTCGCTCGGGTTCTGCGAATCGTTGCGCACGCCCGCGCTGGCGTCCGCTACCGTGACGCTCTGGCTTGCCGGCAATTCGGTCGCGACCGCTTTTTCAGCCGCTTCGCTCAGGGGCTGTGCAACGTGTGTAGCAGCCGGCGCCCCCACCGGCCTGACGCTGAAATCCATACTCATGGCAGCCTCCTGGCCTCCCGCGAGTTCAAACCCCAACCCTTCTCCAGCGCAATCTAGCCGACGGCGTCTCAATGAGATGTTAGAAATGTCGGTCAATGCCGCGTGCATTTGCGCGCGGCATTTTGATTCAAATTTTAATGGACGGCCGCGTCCAGGCCGGGCGCCGGTCAGAGCGAACGGTTCAGCGACATCGGGGCGGCGCGGCGCGGGTTAGGCGCCGTGTGCTGCCCGACCGCGGTGTAGGTCTGGGGCTTGCTCTTCTTTTGCATCTCGACGTTGACGCCGCGGATGATTCCTTCGGACACCGCGTGCGCGGTCGCGAGCACCGTGAGATTGATCTGCAGCATGGCGCGGAACACATCGTGATGGCGATGCAGCGTGGTTAAAAGCTCCGGCGCAGTTTGCGACAGATATTTCTGGCTGGTCTTCAGCTGCCCGACCGCGTTGACGTAGCGGCGGGACAAGTCCGCTTTCTTCGGTTCGAACGCCATCGCCTCGCGCAGCTTGCCGGCGCGCACCAGTTCGGTTTCGCGCTCGACGACGCCGAGCAGGGCGCTCATGACATCCATCAGGTTCTCCGCAAGCTTGCGGGCATCCGCGGGCGTCGCCGCCGTGGGAATCGGCGCGGGTGCCTGTTGCCGCTGTGGATGCTGGTTCATATCCGGTTTCCCTCAGGCCTGGCTGGCGCGGCCCGCTTGCTGCAGAATCAGGGTGCGATAGACGTCGTTGGAGATTCCGACGCCGCCGGCCTTGGCGAAGGATTTCGAATATTGTTCGGTCAGCATCGAGCGCCATACGCCGGTGCCCGGCGTGTCGCCGAACGGACCTTCGCCCTTGATGCCGCTGGTCATCTGCGAAAACATCGAATTGAGAAACATCGCCTCGAAATCGGTCGCCGTGGCCTTGGCCTTGGCCTGCGCCTGCGGCGATACCTTCTTCAGGGCTTCGGCGAACTGCGGATCGGGCCGGCCGTTGAACAGCGGCATCATGGCCCTGGCGGGGATGCTGCCGGCGGCGTTGATCAGGCTGGACTGCATCACATCACCTCGATGTCGGCTTCGATCCCGCCCGCGGCCTTGATCGCCTGCAGGATGCCGATCAGGTCGCGCGGGCCGATGCCGAGCCCGTTGAGGCCGTCGACGAGCTGCTGCAGCGATACGCCGTCTTTGACGACCGCGAATTTCTTGCCGTCCTCGGTGACCCCGACGCTGGTGCGCGGCGTCACCACGGTTCGTCCGCGCGACTGCGGATTGGGCTGGCTGACCTGCGGACTTTCGGAAATCGTGACGGTGAGATTGCCCTGGGCGACCGCAACGGTGGCGACGCGGACGTCGCGGCCCATCACGATGATCCCTGAGCGTTCGTCGATCACGATCTTGGCGGCGAGGTCCGGATCGACCTGCAGCTGCTCGATCTCGGTCAGGAAGGCGACGACGTTGCCCTTGAATTCCGCGGGGATCGAGAGCTGCACGGTCGAGGGGTCGATCGGCTCGGCAGTCTTGACGCCGAGAAAATCGTTGACGGCGGCGGCAATGCGTTTGGCGGTGGTGAAATCGGCGTTGCGCAGCGCCAGCCGCACATTGGGCAGGCGATTGAGCGCGAACTCGATCTCGCGCTCGATGATGGCGCCATTGGCGATGCGGCCGACCGTCGGCACGCCGCGGACGATCTTGGCGGCTTCGCCCTCGGCCTGGAAACCGGAGATCGCGACCGAGCCTTGCGCCACCGCATAGACATTGCCGTCGGCGCCGAGCAGGGGGGTGACGAGCAGGGTGCCGCCCTGCAGATTCTTGAAATCGCCGAGCGCGGAAACCGTGACATCCATCCGCGTGCCCTGGGTGCCGAACGGCGGCAGATTGCCGGTGACCATGACGGCGGCGACGTTGCCGGTGCGGATGGTGGCGCCGCGGATATTGACGCCCATCCGCTCCAGCATCGCCTGCAGCGATTGCTTGGTGAAGGGGATGTTGTTGAGGGTGTCGCCGGTGCCGTTGAGGCCGACCACGAGGCCGTAACCGATCAGCTGGTTCTGCCGCACGCCTTCGATATTGGCGAGGTCCTTGATCCTCGAGGTGGCGCCCGCAGGCAATGCGGACAGCGCCAGCGCCAGCAGCGCGGCGCAGGCCACCTGGAATCGTCGTGCCGAATGGACGCTTGGCATCCTCTGCTCCCCAACTGAGGTCTTCACCCCTGGACCGGCGCCACTCCCATGACGGCGATCCCGCGTTAACCATGCGAGATCGGTGCCACGCCCGATCCTCATTCTAATACATTGATATTGTTCAATAAATTTTGAGCGACCGGACCGGGACCGGGGCCCGTGCCGCGGCGAAACTGCCTCCTTGCGGCAGATTTTGCCGGGTCGTTTACGTCCCATTAACCATAACAGCGCGAAGCTCCCGCCACACATTGCGGGATGACACGATGCGCATCTACGGACCGAACGGCACCACCCTGGGGTCTCCGGCGGCCAACACCAGGCGAAGCTCCTCGATCGGCTTTGCGCTGCCGGACACGGCTGCGGCCGCCGAGACGCGCGCGCCGGTCGCGCCCAAGGCCGCCGCCAACATCGACGCGCTGCTGGCGATGCAGGGAATCGAGGATCCGACTGAGCGCCGCAAGCGCTCGGTACAGCGCGGCAAAGGTGCGCTCGACGTGCTGGATGACCTCAAGATCGGGCTGTTGTCCGGCAATTTCGATGCCTCCACGGTGAACCGGCTGCGCGACGCCGCCGCCAACCTCAAATCCTCCTCCGGCGACCCCGGCCTGGACACGGTACTGTCCGAGATCGAGCTGCGGGTCGAGGTCGAACTGGCCAAGGCCGGGCAGTTCTAGGCACGGGCGGACGGGCCCAAAGGCCCAGCCTTGTTCACAGGTTCCTGCCGGAACACTCCCGCAGTGCACAGTTTCGACGCCGCGGCCGATATTGTCTGTCACATGACACCGCTATATAAGGCGCGCGCGGACCGACCCTTTCGGCCCGCCTTGCACGCGAAGATGGGCTGGCCTTGGAAAAGTTGAAGAACTACCGACCCTCCGAAAAAGAGCCTTTCATGAACGAGCGCCAGCGCGATTATTTTCGCGCCAAGCTTTTGGCATGGAAGGACGAAATCCTGCGGGAATCGCGCATCACGCTGCAGACGCTGCAGGAGGAGAACGTCAATCATCCCGATCTCGCCGACCGCGCTTCCTCCGAGACCGACCGCGCCATCGAACTGCGCGCCCGCGACCGCCAGCGCAAGCTGATCTCCAAGATCGACGCGGCGCTGCAGCGCATCGAGGACAACACCTACGGCTATTGCGAGGAGACCGGCGAGCCGATCTCGCTGAAGCGGCTGGAAGCCAGGCCCATCGCCACGCTTTCGGTGGAGGCGCAGGAGCGCCACGAGAAGCGCGAGAAGGTCTATCGCGACGAGTGAAGTAACGCATGAACTGATTCGCGCACCGTCGCAGCGCGCACCCGTATCGTGTTGTTGTGAAATCGTATTCCGGAAGCCGCCGCCGATGAATAGGACTCTCGCGGCGAGTAGGATGCACACCCTCCGCTCCTCGTGGTGAGGAGCGCGGCACGCACGTCTCGAACCATGAGGCCCCGATGCACGCTCATCCTTCGAGACGCGGCCAAGTGGCCGCTCCTCAGGATGAGGGTACGTTGTGATGCCGGTCGATTCAAAAAACATGAGCGATGAAGCGCCCCACGGCCGCGCCGGCGAAGTGTTCGCGGCCTTCCTGAAGCTCGGCCTGACCTCGTTCGGCGGCCCCGTCGCCCATCTCGGCTATTTCCGCAACGAGTTCGTCGAGCGCCGCAAATGGCTCGACGAGCAGAGCTATGCCGACCTGGTCGCGCTGTGCCAGTTTCTGCCGGGTCCGGCCTCCAGCCAGGTCGGAATTTCGATCGGCCTGTTGCGCGCGGGCTATCTCGGCGCGCTCGCCGCCTGGACCGCCTTCACCCTTCCATCGGCGCTGGCGCTGGTGCTGTTCGCCTACGGGCTTTCCGCGTCTGGCAATGTGCTGGGGAGCGGCTGGCTGCACGGGCTGAAGGTCGCCGCGGTGGCGGTGGTGGCGCTGGCCATCCTCGGCATGGCGCGGACGCTGACGCCCGACCGCGCGCGCGCCAGCCTCGCGGTGCTCGCTTTGGCGATCGCGCTTTCGATTCCGTCTGCGTGGGGACAGATCGGCGCCATCCTCGTCGGCGCCGTGATCGGCGCGGCATTCCTGAGAGCGGAAGCGCCAATGGCGCCAGCGAGCCTGAAGCTGTCGGCCAGCCGGGCGAGCGGCGCCATCGCGCTTTCGATCTTCGCCGCGCTGCTGGCGGGGTTGCCGATTCTGGCGGCGGCGACCGGCGAGCAGAATATCCGCCTGTTCGACACCTTCTACCGCGTCGGTTCGCTGGTGTTCGGCGGCGGCCACGTCGTGCTGCCGCTGCTGCAGGCCGAAGTGGTGCCCTCGGGGTGGATCAGCAACGACGCCTTCATGGCCGGCTATGGCGCGGCGCAGGCGGTGCCGGGGCCGCTGTTTACGTTTTCCGCCTATCTCGGCGCCATCATCGGCGGCTGGAAGACCGCGGCGGTTTGCCTGGTCGCGATTTTCCTGCCGTCGTTCCTGCTGTTGATCGGAATCCTCCCGTTCTGGGAATCGCTGCGGCGCAGGCAAACGGCCCAGGCCGTGCTGCGCGGGGTCAACGCCGCTGTGGTGGGCCTGTTGCTGGCGGCCTTCTACACCCCGGTCTGGACCTCGGCGATATCTACCAAAGCCGACTTTGGCCTGGCCGCGTTCGCCTTCCTGCTGCTGTTTTTGTGGCGAACACCGCCATGGCTGGTCGTCATTCTCTGCGCCGCCGGTGGCCAGCTCTTGGCCGCCTTGCCGTAACGCGGCATGATCGGCAACCCCGGGAGGCTGCCCATGAACAGGACCAGCGCGGCCGCCGAAATCATCGCCGCCGCCCGCCGCGGTCACACGCCGCTTGAGCCACTTGCCGCGGACATCGCGCCGCGCAGCGAAGCCGAGGGCTACCTGGTCCAGGACGCGCTGCACGGCCTGCTCGCGGCCGATCTCGGCGCCCGCGTCGGCTACAAGATCGGCTGCACCAGCGCGGTGATGCAGCGATATCTCGATATCCCCCATCCCTGCAGCGGCGGCGTCTTCGCAAAAGGCGTTTACCCGAGCGGCGTGTCGCTGCGCGCGGCGGATTTCGTTCGCGTCGGCGTCGAATGCGAAATCGCCGTGCGGCTGGCGCGCGACCTGTTGCCGACCGAGGAGCCGTTCACGGCCGAGTGGGTGGGGGAGTCCATCGAGGGCTATCTGCCGGCGATCGAGATCGTCGACGACCGCTATGCGGAGTGGCAGACCCTGGGCGCGCCCACACTTGTCGCGGACGATTTCTTCGCCGCCGGCTGCGTGCTCGGCGATCCCGTGCCGCGATCCCAAGCGCCCGACCTGCTCGGGGTGATCGGCCGCGCGCTGATCAACGGCGTCGAGGCCGGGCAGGGCAGCGGCGCCGACGTGCTCGGCCACCCCCACAACGCGCTGGCATGGCTCGCCAACCATCTCGCCGCCGAGGGCAGGGGCCTGCGCGCAGGCGAGATCGTGCTGACCGGCAGTCTCGTGAAGACGATCTGGCTCAAGGCCGGTGACCGCGTGGTGATGGAGCTGGCGGGACTGGGCAGCGTGGCGGCGACGTTTGGGTGAGTTGCACGGTGCGCAAAGTTTTTTGCGCCCGTGGGACACAACCCGCTCTCGTCGTCCCGGCGAACGCCGGGACCCATATGTGGACGGCCCCCGTGGCACAAGAGTTTTTGTGGTCAGATCAGATCGCTTGCATCCATATGTCCGGCCTGTTGATGCGGTTGGTTTTGACCGCTGGCCAAGATGGTTTCCGCGACGCGAGTTCCAATCAACCACACGACCTGGCTTCGGCCAATGGGTCCCACGGAGTGTCTCGCACCTTGGATCGATCGATCCTTCCATCTACTCCTCTTGCAGCTCGGGCTCGGCCGGTAAGACGGGCTTACCGATCGGCTGATCTCTTAGGCGGCGAGCGCCGATGCACCAAGCATCCGCGCGGCGTTGTAACTCTGGCCTGTCGCCATCAGCTTCCAGGCGATGCGGGCGATCTTGTTGGCAAGCGCCACGGCCGCCAGTTTTGGCGGCTTGCGCTTGAGCAGCGCCATCAGCCAAGGTGATGGATGGCCCCGGCCGTGCGTCGCCTGCTGGATCACCGCGGTCGCTCCCGCCACCAGTACGCTACGCAGCCTCTCATCGCCGGCGCGGGTGATCTTGCCGAGCCTGGTCTTGCCCGCGGTGGAATGGTCTTTCGGGGTCAGCCCGAGCCAGGCCGCAAAATGCCGGCCGGAGGCGAAGGCGCGCGGATCCGGTGTCTTCATCACCAGCGCCGTGGCGCCGATCGGCCCGATCCCCGGAATCTGCGCCAGCCGCCGGCTGTCGGGATTGCTGCGATGCCAGACCCTCAGCTTGGCCTCGATCACCTTCAACTCCAGCTGTAACTGCACGTACTCGTGCCGCTGCATCGCAAGCAGCTCGCGCGCCAGTCCCGGTAAGCTCTCGTCTTGCGAGATCTGCGCCAATAGCGGCTCGAGCTTGTCGAGACCCTTGGCCGTCGTGATCCCGAACTCCGCCGCATAGCCGCGGATCATATTGCCGAGCTGGGTACGCCGGGCGATCAGCTGTTCGCGGATACCGGCCAGCATCAGGGCCGCCTGCTGCTCCGCCGTCTTTACCGGCACGAACTGCATCGTCGGCCGGCTCATCGCCTCACACGTTCCCTCGGCATCCCGCCCGTCGTTCTTGTTGCGCTTGACATAGGGCTTCACGTGTTGCGCCGCGATCAGCTTCACCTGGTGGCCGAGTTCACCCAGCACGCGTGCCCAGTAATGCGCAGCGCCGCAGGCCTCCATCCCGACCACGGTCGGCGGCAACTTGGCAAAAAAATCAAGCATTGCCTTGCGCCCAAGTCGCTTGCGCAACACCACCTGCTCGCTAGCATCCACCCCGTGCAGCTGAAAAAAATGCTTCGACGTATCCATTCCAATTCGGATAATCTGGTTCACGGACGGCTCCCTTGTCTGAGATTTGCAACAACCTCATTCTGGCACACTGATGCCGTAGGGAGCCGTCCACCCCATCAACCACCGATGTTTGTTGTAGCCAGATCTGCGGCCCCAGCTTCGCGCAAAACAGACATCGGTGGTTATGGGTCCCGGATCGCGTTCGCTGCGCTCACTTGTCCGGGACGACTGAGATTTCCCGTTTCGATTTTCAAACAGCCAAGAGCATCCAACGGCCTCGTGGTTCGAGACGCGCGGCGTCGCCGCGCTCCTCACCATGAGGGTTCGAGACCTCATCCTGAGCCAGTGGACCTCATCCTGAGGAGCGGCGTCTTCGCCGCGTCTCGAAGGATGAAGCCCGGACAGAATTTTCCAGACGCAGCTTCGCATTCCCGCGGCGCGATGCGCCCGAGGTTTGCTGGTTGCCCTCCAGTCAGAGGGCGCAGGGAATACCGGGTGCACGCTGCACCCGCGGTCTCGTGCGCAACGTGCACAAAAGAAACGCACACGAGCATACAGGTTCAGCGGAGGCAGTCCGGCATTCCCCGCGCAATGGTTTTAACGGTTTCCTCCGCGCTCTCCCCGGTGATCGGGCTTTTTTGTCACCGTCGCCCCTGAGAAGCTTGCTTCTCAAGAACTTGACGCCGGCGTCGAGGCGTCAGGACCACACGACTTCGCCGTCCGCGTCACGCGCCATCGTCTTTGGCGCCATCAGCGTCCACCGCATCCCGCTCCGCGTTCGTGACGTTGCGCAACGCCCCTCTGTGTGGGACGGGACGGAGAGGATATAGCGCTGATTTGGGTTTCGGAAAAACAGAAATATTTTTTCGAAAGAGGCTGGACAGGGAATTCACTGATTTGCCCGTCAGGCAAAATCAGCAGGCCCATTAAATCACCAGCCGTAGCCCGCCAGGCGCGTCCCCACCCCCGAAATGCGACAAGACGCATCGATCTTCATAGGGTTGTGCCCATGCCCTTCCTCCCGCTAGGTTGCGTCAATGGGGGAAGCCAAAAACAGCGAAGCCGTTGAAGCCTTTATTCGCCGCTGGCAGGGCCGCGAGGGCGGCCAGGAGCGGGCGAACTACGTCTCGTTCCTCAACGAATTGATCGCTCTGCTGGGATTGCCGCCGCCCGATCCGGCCGATGCCACCCACGAAAATAACGACTATGTCTTCGAACGCGCCGTGAGGAAGCACGGGAACGAAGGCGACTCGCAGGGGCGGATCGACCTCTACAGGAAGAACAGTTTTGTTCTTGAGGCCAAGCAGAGCCGCCTGAAGGGCGTCAAGAAGGTCGCCGGCCAGAACGACCTGTTCACTGCTGACATCCCGGAAGATGCACGCGGCCGACGCGGCGCGGATCGCGCCTGGGACGTGCTGATGCTCAACGCCAAGCGCCAGGCGGAAGAATACGCGCGTGCCCTGCCCACATCGCACGGCTGGCCGCCGTTTATCCTCATCTGCGATGTCGGGCATTGTATCGAGGTCTATGCGGATTTTTCCGGACAGGGAAAGAACTACACCCAGTTCCCGGACCGTCAGACCTTTCGCATCTACCTTGAAGACCTCCGCAACGAGGAAGTCCGCGAACGCCTTCGCAAAATATGGCTCGATCCCGCGTTGCTCGATCCGGCACAGGCTTCGGCGAAGGTTACGCGGGACATCGCCAAGCGCCTCGCGCAGGTCTCGCTGGCGCTGGAGAAGAAGAACTATCCAGCGCCGGACGTGGCGATGTTCCTGATGCGCTGCCTGTTCACGATGTTCGCCGAAGACGTCGGGCTGCTGCCGGAAAAATCCTTCAAGGAAGTGCTGGAGGAATGCGAGAAGAACCCGGAAGCCTTCACCCACGATGTCGGCCAACTCTGGGAAGCGATGGACCTCGGCACATGGGCACATGTGCTCAAGACCAAGGTAAAGAAATTCAACGGCGAATTTTTCAGGAACCGCGCGGCGCTGCCGCTTGGCCGCGAGGAAATCGGCGAATTGCGGCAGGCCGCCAGCTACACATGGAAGGAGGTCGATCCCTCGATCTTCGGCACGCTGCTAGAACAGGCGCTTGATCCCGATGAACGTGACCGGCTGGGTGCGCACTATACACCACGGGCCTATGTTGAGCGGCTTGTGGTGGCGACCATCATCGAACCGCTGCGCGAGGATTGGCGCAATGTGCAGGCCACGGCAGAAACCAAACGTGCCTCAGGCGATCTCAAGGGCGCGGCGGCAGAGGTCAAGGCGTTTCATGACAAGCTTTGCGAGACGCGCGTGCTCGATCCAGCCTGCGGTACCGGAAACTTCCTCTACGTCTCGCTGGAACTGATGAAGCGGCTGGAAGGCGAGGTACTGGAAGCGCTACTTGACCTCGGCGGCCAGGAAGCGCTGCGCGGTCTCGGCTCGCACAGCGTCGATCCGCACCAATTCCTCGGGCTCGAGATCAATCCGCGCGCAGCGGCGATCGCCGAACTGGTGTTGTGGATCGGCTATCTGCAGTGGCATTTCCGCACCAAGGGAGCGGCACCGGAAGAGCCTATCCTGCGCGCGTTCAAGAACATTCAGGTCAAGAACGCCGTGCTGACATGGGACGGCGAACCGGTCCCGAAAATCGTCGATGGCAAGGAAACCTATCCGAACGCACGACGGCCGGATTGGCCCACGGCTGAATTCATCGTCGGAAACCCCCCTTTATCGGCGCGAGTTTTCTGCGCGCCCGCCTTGGTGATGCTTTTGCTGAAACATTGTGGGCGGTTCATTCACACATGAATGAGTCCGCCGATTTCGTCATGTACTGGTGGGATCGCGCGGCCGAATTATTGACCCGCAAAGGGACCGTGCTGCGCCGATTTGGACTCATCACGACCAACTCGATCTCGCAAGTTTTTCAGCGCAGGGTGATGGAGCGGCATCTCAAGGCAAAGAAGCCGATGTCGCTGGTGATGGCCATTCCCGACCATCCATGGACGAAAGCTACCGATGATGCGGCCGCCGTTCGTATCGCAATGACAGTCGGAGAGGCGGGTGCCACAGAAGGAACGTTGCGCGAAGTTGTCAAGGAATCCGCGCTGGATACCGATGCTCCGCAGATTGAGTTCAAGGAATCGCGCGGATCAATCCATTCCGATCTAACAATCGGCGTTGACGTCACCGCTGCCAAGGCGCTCGACGCCAACGAAGGCATCAGTTCACCGGGCGTGAAGCTTCATGGTAGCGGGTTCATCGTGACCCGACAGGAAGCGGAACATCTCGGTCTGGGGACGCGGCAAGGGCTTGAAAAGCACATTCGAGAGTACCGAAATGGCCGCGATCTCACATCGCGGCCACGCGGAGTCATGGTGATCGACCTATTTGGTCTCGGTTTGGACGACGTACGTAAACAGTTTCCCGAGGTCTATCAACACGTCTCGACATCCGTGAAGCCAGATCGCGAAGAAGAAGCTGCACGGTCAGGAAGCAAGGATTCTCAGGCCTACGCCAGAGATTGGTGGCTCTTTGGCAAGCCTCGCCAAGAAATGCGCCCCGCGCTAACCAATTTGCCTCGATACATTGCTACTGTTGAGACTATGAAGCATCGAATTTTCCAATTTCTCGATGCTTCGATACTTCCCGATAACATGCTCACTGCCATTGGAAGTGATGACGCAGCAAGCCTTGGCATTCTCTCTTCGCGCATTCACGTCGTCTGGACGCTTCGCGCGGGCGGATGGCTTGGGGTGGGTAACGATCCGCGCTATTCTAAATCCCGCTGCTTCGATCCCTTTCCCTTCCCGGACTGAGCTGCACCCGGTTCGGTTGACACCCGCTTAAGCTAATCCCGCCTTCTGCTCGAACTCCATAGGGCTCAAATATCCGATCGTCGAGTGCCGGCGTTTCGGATTGTAGAAGCGCTCAATATAATCGAACACATCGGCCTTGGCGTCGTCTCTTGTTCGGTACATTCTGCGCGCAGTTCGCTCGGTCTTCAACGACGAGAAAAAGCTCTCCATCGCCGCATTGTCCCAGACGTTGCCGGAACGGCTCATCGAACAGACGACGCCGTGATCGGCCATCAGCCTCTGGAACTGCTCACTGGTGTATTGGCTGCCACGATCGGAATGATGCAGCAGCGCATCCGGTTTGCCCCGTCGCCAGATCGCCATCACCAGGGCATCGGTGACGAGCTGCGCCGTCATCGCTGCGTTCATCGACCAACCAACCACCCGGCGCGAGAACAGATCGACGACGGCGGCCACGTAGAGCCAGCCCTCCGCGGTCCAGACATAGGTAAAGTCGGCAATCCATTTGCGGTTGGGAGCGGGGGCTTCGAAGCTGCGGCCGAGCACATTGGCAGCGACGGCGGTCGCCTGCCGCTCACCCAGATCAGGCGGCAGGCGCCGCCGTCGCGGACGGGCTTTGAGAGCCTGCAGCCGCATCAATCGCTCAATCCGGTGCAGCCCGCACGATACTCCTTCGGCGAGCAGATCGTGCCACACCCGCCTGGCGCCGTAGGTTCGGTCGCTCGCCAGGAAGCTGGCACGAACCTTCGCACCGACATCCTCATCGCTCCGGCTGCGCTGACTGCGCGGTCGTGTCAGCCACGCATAAAACCCACCCCGCGAGACACCGAGCGCCCCGCATAACCATTCCGCCGGCCAGATCCCCCGGTGCTTCGCAATAAAACCGAACTTCACGTCAATTCCTTCGCGAAGTAGGCCGCGGCTTTTTTTAGGATGTCTCGCTCGGCCTTCAGTCTGGCAACCTCGCGCTTGAGCTGCGCAATCTCCAACTGCTCCGGCTTCATCTGGCCGTGGCCGGGGAATGCATGTTGCGGATCGTCCGCAAGCTGCTTCACCCAATTGCGCAACTGTGTCGGATGAACTCCAAGGTCTTTTGACGCCTGCGCATACGAAACGCCGCGCTGCTTGATCAGCCGGACCGCCTCAAGCTTGAACTCCCGCGTATACTGCCGTCTCTCCATCACACACCTCCTGCTCCATAAAACACCTAACTCGGTGTCTTCGGAACCGGGTGCAGCTCAGACGCCAACAACATCCAGAAGCAAACTATCCGCATGATCGCGGAAGAACTCGATGCCCACCGCAAACGTGTATTAGCCGACCATCCGGGTCTGACGCTGACCGGGCTTTACAACGTGTTGGAAAAACTGCGCGCCCGGACGAAGCCGGAAGACCTTGATGAGCACGACCGGACCATTTTCAACGACGGTCTGGTTCTGATCATGAAGGAGTTGCACGACAAGCTCGATGTCGCGGTGGCTGAAGCCTATGGCTGGCCTGCCGATCTTTCCGATGACGAAATTCTCTCCCGGCTGGTGGCGCTCAACAAGGAGCGGTCCGAGGAAGAAAAGCGCGGGCTGGTGCGCTGGCTGCGGCCCGATTACCAGATTCCGCGCTTCGCCAAGGGCGTCGACAAGCAGGCAGCGTCAGAGGAAGGCGCGCAGGTGGTGGCCGAACTCATCTCCGCCGTGGAGCAGAAGCCGTCCTTCCCAATAGGCGCGGTGGAGCAGACCGCCGCTGTGTTCGCGGCCTTGGCCGCCAGCCAACCGCTCGATGCCAAGGGCCTTGCCGCTCAGTTCAAGCGAACCAAGAACACCGAAAAAAAGGTCGGCGAGGTACTGGCCTCACTGGCCCGGCTTGGCTATGTCACGTCGGAAGATGGCAAGACTTTTGCGCTGCGGCGGGTCGCGTAGCTAGCCTTTGCTCACCTCCGCCCGCGAACCGGCGGCGGCGGCGGTTCGCCGAGATCGCGCTGCCAGATCGTGCCGTTGTCGAAATGGATGATCATGCCGTCGGGCGAATAGACCGCGCCCTGGTTCAGGGCATCGACCCAGATGCGGGTCGCCGGCGCAAACCAGTCCGGCCATGCCCGGGAAGGCTCGCCGGCCTCGTTGAGCAGATTGAGATTGGGGCCGTTCTGGGTGATGAAGGCGGGATAGCCGCCCCGGCAGAGTTCGATGCATTTATAAGTGCCGGTCAGATCGATGGATTGTGCCGAGGCCCCGCCCGCGGCGAACATCGCCAGCACAGCGATCGCGCATGATGTCATTCGCATGAAAAACACTCCTTGATAAATGATCCCGGTCTTCTCTACTCATTATTATGAGCCGTCCGCCGCCGCGCCCCCTTGATCTCTGTCAAGGGGTGGCGAGGGCGCTGGAGCGCAATTGGGTCCGGGAAGAACCCCATCCTTCGAGACGCCGCTTCGCGGCTCCTCAGGATGAGGTCCAGCTTAACCCTCATGATGAGGAGCCACGTGAAGCGGGGCGTCTCGAACCATGAGGCCATCAGAAGTGCGATCGTGATTCAATCCGACCGGATCACACCCTAGTGGTCTGATTCATTCGGACGATTCCCAAATCGACCGAAGCAGTTCAAGCTCTCGGCATGAGAGCAGGAATTATCGTAAAGGTCACCCGGGCGGACCGCCATCGACTTGAGGCGATCGTCTCGGATCGCAGCGCGCCTCAGAAGCATGTGTGGCGGGCCAATATCATTCTTGCCACTGCCGACGGCTGTGGCACCGCCGAGATCATGCGCCGCTCGGGCAAATCCAAGCCCGTGGTGTGGAGATGGCAAGCCCGGTTCATGGCGGAAGGCGTCGAAGGGCTGACGCGCGACAAGACGCGCAAGCCCGGCAAACCACCGCTGCCGACCGGCACCGTGCAGAGAGTGGTCGACCTGGCGCTCGGGCCGCCGCCGGGAGAAACAACCCACTGGACCGGCCGGATGCTGGCGAAAGCCGCAGGGGTGAGCCTGCGTTCGGTGCAACGTATTCTCGAAGCCCACCAACTCGCGCCGCATCGCATCCGCACGTTCAAGCTGTCGAACGACCCGAAGTTCGCCGAGAAACTCAAAGACGTCGTCGGCCTCTATGTCGATCCTCCCGCCCATGCGGTCGTCCTCTCGGTCGACGAAAAGAGCCAGATTCAGGCGCTCGACCGCACCCAGCCAGGGTTGCCGATGAAGCCGGGCCGTGCCGGCACGATGACCCACGACTACAAACGTCACGGCACCACCACGCTGTTCGCTGCCCTCAACATCCTCGACGGCACCGTCATCGGCTGCAACATGCAGCGCCATCGCCACCAGGAGTTCATTCGCTTCCTCAACACGATCGAGGAGCAGGTCCCGGCAGGGAAAGTAATCCACGCCATCGTCGACAACTATGCGACCCACAAGCATCCGAAGGTACGCCAATGGCTGGCCCGGCATCCCCGCTGGACGTTCCACTTCACCCCGACCTCTGCATCCTGGCTCAATGCGGTCGAAGGCTTCTTCGCCAAGCTTACGCGCCGTCGCCTCAAGCGAGGCGTGTTCCGATCCGTCGTTGACCTGCAAGTCGCCATCAACCACTTCGTCGCCGAGACAAACGCCGATCCCAAACCCTTCGTATGGACCGCCGATCCAAAGCGCGTCCTCGCCGCTGTCAAACGCGGGAAACAAGCGTTAGAGTCGCTCCACTAGTTCGGCTTTGTCGTCTGGCGTCGAAGCTGTTCGATCAGCCCGGCAAGGCCGCGGTCATCCGGACTGATCGCCGCCAGCCGCTCGGCGTAGGCCAGCGCCGCGGCCGCGTCGCCGGCGTCGCGGCTGAAGCTAACCAGCGCGGAGAGGATATCGCGGTCGGCCGGATGGCGCTCGAGCGCCTGCTTCAATCCCGCGATCGCCTCGCCGGCGCGGCCGGCCGAATGCAGCGCGACGCCAAGGACATATTGATAGCGCGCGTTGCCGGGCTCGAGCGCGGCCGCTTCGCGAAATTCGGCGAGCGCGGC
The DNA here is from genome assembly GCA_963801875.1 of uncultured Alphaproteobacteria bacterium. Taxonomy (GTDB): domain Bacteria; phylum Pseudomonadota; class Alphaproteobacteria; order Rhizobiales; family Xanthobacteraceae; genus Bradyrhizobium. The sequence goes on from CAWDGT010000005.1 coordinate 191,164, forward strand.
ATCCGGCTGCTTCAATCGCGTCAGCGTGAGACCGAGCGCGTGATGGAGCGCGGCATCGCGCGGGGAGGTCGCCAGCGCCGTGCGCAGCGCGGCTTCGCCGTCATGGTCGCGGCCGAGCCGCCGGTAGAGGTCGGCCAGGTTGATCGCGGCGGTGGCGTATTGCGGGCTGAGTTTCAGCGCCGCCTTGTATTCGGCCTCGGCCTCGCTGGCCTGGCCGCGTGCGCCGAGAAAATTGCCAAGCGTGGCGCGGGCTTCCGGCCGCTCGGCGTTGGCGCGCTGCGCGGCGACAAACTCCCTTGCCGCGGAATCGAAGCGCGCGCGATCGGGTTTGGGCTGGCTGGCGGTCGGCACCGCCGCGAGCAGCGAAACCGCCCTGATGCGGACGCCGCGCACGGGATCGGCGAGCAGCGGCGCGACAAAGGGCCAGACCTGATTGGCCGGGAGGTCTTCCAGCATGTCGAGCGCGCCGATCCGCACCATCGGATCGGGATCGGCAAGGCCTGATCGCGCGAGCGCGATGTTTGCGGGCGAAGCGCGCGAGGCCAGTTCCGAAAGCGCGCTGGCGCGCGCCACCGCCGGCGCGTTGCCGTCGGCGGCAACCGCTGCAAGCCGCGCGGCGGCGTCGACAGCGTCGGTGCGCGCGGCATGGAAGGCCGCGCCGTAGTTCTGAAAACCTTCACGCCGCGGGCCGAACCATTGTTCGATCCTCTCGGCCGCCCATTGCGCCGGCTTGTCGCTGTGACAGCCGTTGCAGGCGTTCGGTGTGCCAAGTTTCTTGGAAAGATCGGGCCGCGGCACCCGGAACGAGTGATCGTGCCTGGGATCGATGACCATGTAGGCGCGGGCCTGCATGTGGCAGGAGATGCAGGTGGGCGGCGGATCGACACCCGCATGGTGGCGATGCCCGGCATCGGCGTATTTCTGCGACGTATGGCATTGCAGGCAGACGCCTTCGCCGGAAAGCCGGAGTTTCGCGCTGTGCGGCTCGTGACAATCGCTGCAGGTGACGCCTGATGCGAACATCCGGCTTTGTTTGAACGGCGTGTAGTTATAGGGCTCCTCGACGTCGCGGATCTGGCCGTCGGCATAATAGGTGTTGCGCGCGATCGGCTCGACCACATGGGTCTGCGACAGCCACTGGCCGGGCAGCCAGTCCTCGCTGAAGGCGGCGCGCCGCGCGTGGCACAGCCCGCAGGTCTCGACCTCCTTGCGCAGCGTCGATGGCGCGACGCTGCGCCGCGCCGTTGCCGTGTTCGGATCGATCGGCCAGGCGACATCGCGGCGCTCGTCGAAACGGACGCGCAGGCCCTTGCTTTGATCCTCGCGCCGGCCGAACGGCCACCAGCTTTTTCGATCGCGCGCCCAGGCGGCGTGCGCCGAGCCCTGGCCGTGGCAGGTCTCGCAGCCCACGCTGATCTCCGCCCAGGTAGTGGCGAAGCGATCGGTCTTGGCGTCGTAATTCTTGCGCAAGCCCGTGGAGTGGCACTCCGCGCACATGAAATTCCAGTTCTGGTTCAATTTGGTCCAGTGCAGCACGTCGTCGTGCCTGATCTCCTCGTCAGGATAAATGTGAAACCAGCGCTGGCCGCCCTTGTCCTTCGGCCTGGCGTCCCAGGACAGCGCCAGCGCCTGCAGCCGCCCGTCGGGGAATTCGACCAGGTATTGCTGCAGCGGATCGACACCGAAGGTGTATTTCACCTCGAAGGTGGCAAGCTTGCCGTCGGGGCCGTCGGTCTCGACGAGAAATTTGCCGCCCCGGCGGAAGAAGCGGGAATGCACGCCGTAATAATCGAAGCTGGCGTCGTTGAAATCGCCGAGCACGGTCTTGTCAGTTGCGTGCGCCATCGCGGCCTTGTGCTGCGAGGCGTCCCACAATTTCGCCTCGGCCTGGTGGCAGCCGGCGCAGGTCGCGCTGCCGACAAAGGTGGCGGCGGAGTTTTGCGCCTCGGCCTCGCTCCTGTTGCTGACGTGAAAGCCGTAAACGGCGGCGGCGATCATCACGGCAGCGACCGCCGCCGCGATCCAGATCCGGCGTTGCGAGAAAGTGGATCGATCCGGGGAAGGGGGCGCCGGCGCGACCTGCGAAGGTTTTTCGGCAGGCGTCTTCCGCGATCCGTCCTTGCCGCCGGATTTTCGTCGCTTGCGTGCCAACGGCTGGGACCTTCAGTATCGAGATCGCTGGAACGCGATCAGGCAATCATCAATTGAGACTGGCTGATATCATCGGCTGGTCCACCATCGAGTCAAGCGGCAGCGCGGTCGCAAGAGTGCCAACAGGCTTTGCATCGCGATAGAACCATCCTAGAAGGTCATCGGTCAATTTGACTTGAGGTCGTGAGGTCGATGAAACCATGAACCCCCTGCAGACGTCGCTGGTCGCCTTCGCATTTATCTTTGGCGGCGCGTTCCTCGGTCTATTGATCCGCTACAAATTGCCGGACCGGCATCTCAGCGGAGATACCAAGGATATCGTGAGGCAGGGCACCACGCTGATCGCCACGCTCGCCTCGCTGGTGCTCGGTCTGCTGATTGCTTCGGCCAACGAAAGATTCGAGACCGAGAACAGTCAGGTCAAGCAGTTGATCGCCAATATCATTCTGCTGGACGGCACGTTGAAGCTGTATGGGCCGGAGGCGGACGGCATCCGCGTCTTGATGCGACGCGAGGTCGGGGTCCTGGCCGATCGCATCTGGTCAGAGAACAGTTCCAGCGATCGGAAGGCGCCGACGTTCGAGGCGACCGATCTCGGAATGCGGCTCTACAGCGAGATTGTCAAACTCTCGCCGAAGACGGACGCGCAGCGTTTTCTTCAGGCCAAGGCAAGCGATGCAATTACCGATTTGGGGAAAACACGCCTGCTTCTGTTCACCAGCGCCGGCAGATCGATCCCCATCCCCTTTTTGATCGTGCTGATCGGCTGGCTCACGCTGATCTTTGCAAGCATCAGTCTTTTCGCGGAAAGCAACGCCCGGGCGATCGCCGTGCTCTGCATATTCTCGTTTTCGGCCACGGCCGCGATCTTCCTCATTCTGGAGCTCAGTCAGCCCTTTGCCGGCCTGATGATGATCAGCGATCAGCCATTGCGTGACGCACTGCCGGCCTTGAATCCCTGATCCTCAGCGATACCTCGATCAAATCGCGGCAGGTGGGGGAAATGATTAGCCTTTCGCGCCGTCAGGCAGCCATTGACCGTATCCGGGGATCTCACCATGAAATCGCACAACGTGGTGCATTGCACCCCTCCGCCCGGCAAGCGGGGAGAGGGAGCATTGGCCGATCGCCGCCGCGTTTTCGAACTCGAGGCCGTGGATGCCCCTAGTAGCAGGGCGGGACGGGATAGAGGATGACCGAGTCGAAGCATTTCGGAATCCGGGTGGCCACCGGACCGTAGTTATTGTCGATGCCGGTTGCCGCGTAGACAGGCGCGGGGGTTACGACCGCTACCGCCGCGGGCTGCCTGATCTTCTTGTCGGCGGCAAGCGCGTCGGCCGAGACGAGCGCGACGGAAGCAATGCCGACGACCGCGGATGCGGCGAGCATGATAATAGTTCGACGTGACATGGTAGCCCCTTTTCCAAGCTGACGACTTATCATGTCCCGCGCGCATTCGCGCGTCCAGAACAAATATGTCACAGTTGATTTGTATTGTCGGCGTTAGCGGCAGACATACGCGCCGTTCACCAGCACGCGGAACGCAGGCCGCTCCTCCGACCACGGCGATCTCCCTTTGTTGCACCGTCTTTTTTCCGGCAAACGCCGGGCCTCGCCGAGAATTCGCCCCTGATGCTTGATCTCGATCAAGTCGCACGGCTGAGGAAATGGGAAGCCGTTAGCGCCGTCGCGCGACCGGGAGAACTCACCATGAAATCGAACAAAATCGTTTTGGCCGCGCTGAGCGTGTCGCTGCTGGTTTCGGTTTCGGCGGGAGCCCAACAGGTCAACGGCGTGCCCGGTTCGCCCAGCGCCACCACGACCATTCCCGGCGACCAGCTTCCGGCGCCGCCGCAGAAATTCGGCGGCAAGATCGAGCGCGATGCGACCAAGTCAAAGCCTTACTGGCCGGCGCGCATCGTGCCGCCGAAGGGCGCGCCGAACGTGCTTTTGATCATCACCGACGATTCCGGCTTTGGCGTGCCCAGTACATTTGGGGGCGTGATCCCGACACCGGCGCTTGACCGCATCGCGAGGGACGGCCTGCGCTACTCCAATTTCCATTCGACCGCGCTGTGTTCGCCGACGCGCGCCGCACTGATCACCGGCCGCAACCATCACTCGGCCGGATTCGGCGTGGTTGCCGAGCAGGCCACGGGCTATCCCGGCTATGACAGCATCATCACCAAGGACAAGGCCACCATCGGTCGGATTCTCACGGACAACGGCTACCACACCGCCTGGTTCGGCAAGAACCACAACACCCCGGAATACCAGGCGAGCCAGGCCGGTCCCTTCGATCAATGGCCGACCGGCATGGGCTTTGAATATTTCTATGGCTTCATGGGTGGCGACACCAATCAGTGGGAGCCGGGCAATCTCGTCCAGAACACCACGCCGATCTATCCCTATGTCGGAAAGCCCGGCTGGAACCTGATGACGGCGATGGCGGATGAGGCGATCGACTACGTCAACCGCATCAATACCCTGTCGCCGGAAACACCCTTCCTGATCAAATTTGCGCCGGGCGCCACCCACGCGCCGCATCACCCGACGCCGGAGTGGGTCAAGAAGATCAGCGACATGAAGCTGTTCGATCAGGGCTGGAACAAGCTGCGGGATACGATTTTCGAAAACCAGAAAAAGCTCGGCGTCATCCCGCAGAATGCAAAACTGACGCCGTGGCCGAAGGACCTGATCAAGGAATGGGATCAGCTCAACGCCGACGAGAAGAAGCTGTTCCTTCGACAGGTTGAAGTTTTCGCGGCCTACGTCGCCTACGCCGATAACGAGATCGGCCGCGTCATCCAGGCGATCGATGATCTCGGCAAGCTCGACAACACCCTGATCATCTATATCAATGGCGACAACGGCACCAGCGCCGAGGGCCAGCCCAACGGCACGCCGAATGAAGTGGCGATGTTCAACGGGGCCAACCCTTCCGTCGAGGAGCAACTGAAATATTTCTACGACGTCTGGGGCACCGACCGCACCTATAACCACATGTCGATCGGCTGGGCCTGGGCGTTCGATACGCCGTTCTCCTGGACCAAGCAGATCGTGTCGCATTTCGGCGGCACCCGCCAGGGCATGGCGATCTCATGGCCCAAGGTGATTACCGACAAGGGTGGAATCCGCAATCAGTTCCACCATGTCATCGATATCGTGCCGACGATTCTGGAAGCGGCGCATATCAAGCAGCCGACCATGGTCGACGGCATCAAGCAGAGCCCGATCGAGGGCGTCAGCATGATGTACACCTTCGACAAGAACAACGCGAACGCGCCCTCGACGCACAAGACGCAGTACTTCGAGATGTTCGCCGATCGCGCGATTTATAATGACGGCTGGATCGCCAGCACCAAGGTGTTGCGTCCGCCGTGGGTCACGGCCGGCATCAAGCTGCCGAACCCGTTCGATTATCCCTGGGAGCTTTACGATCTCAAGAACGACTGGACCCAGTATGAAGACGTCGCGGCCAAGTATCCCGCCAAGCTGAAGGAGATGCAGGATCTGTTCCTGAAGGAAGCGCAGAAGTACCAGGTGCTGCCGCTGGATTCTTCCGTAGCGGGGCGGCTGGTAACGCCGCGGCCGAGCCTGAGCGCCGGGCGCACTTCCTTCACCTGGACGCGGCCGATCACGGGCACGCCGAACGGCGATGCACCAGGCGTGCTCAACGCCTCCTATAATTTCAAGGCCGACGTCGAGATTCCGCAAGGCGGCGCCGAGGGCATGCTGATCACGCAGGGCGGGCGGTTCGGCGGCTACGGCTTCTACATCCTGAAGAACAAGCCAGTGTTCACCTGGAACCTGGTCGATCTCAAGCGGGTGCGCTGGGAGGGGCCAGAGCTGATCCCCGGCAAGCACGCGATCGAGTTCGACTTCAGATATGACGGTCTCGGCGCGGGGACCATGTTGTTCGGCGACTACAGCGGCATCGGAAAGGGTGGCACCGGCGAGCTGAAGGTCGATGGCAACATTGTCGCGACCGAGAAGATGGAGCATACGCTTCCCTTCATCCTGCAATGGGACGAGGCGCTCGATATCGGGTCGGACACCGGCACGCCGGTCGACGACAACGACTACTCGACGCCGTTCACGTTCACCGGCAAGCTGAACAAGATCACGCTGAATATCGACCGGCCGAAACTTTCTCCCACGGATATCAAGCGTCTCGAGGACACGGCACGCGCGGCCGGTGACGGACCGTCCGCCGATGCCGGCAAAGCTTCGGCCGGGGAGGGCGCCACGCCGCAGGTCTCCGGCGATGTCGGCCTGAGCCTGCTGCAGAAAGTCGAGCTGCGGCTGGACAAGCGCGGCGGCTGCCGCAAGCAGGCCGAAGCGCTGGGGCTCGGGCTGCTCGAAAGAGTCCAGTTCGTGCGGAAGTGCATGCAGTGAGACATCTGCTTCGCCCGAGTGGGTGCGAGGTCTCGAGAAGCAACAGGTGAAACGCTCATGAAGACAATGGCAACCGTGAAGTCGGCCGCATCGCTGGCTTTGGTCGCAGCGGCGATCGGAATGCTGGGCGCCACGCCCGGCGTCGCTCGGGACAAGCTCGCCAAGGGGGAGGCGCAGAAGATCGCCGAGGAGGCGTTCATCTATGGCTTCCCGATGGTCATGAACTACGGTGTCTATTACGAGTCGTTCGTCGACAAGACGGCCTCGCAATACAAGGCGCCGTTCAACGAACTCTACAATACCGCCCGTGTCTATACGCCGGCGGACACCGCGGTGGTGACGCCGAACAGCGACACGCCTTACTCCTTCATCGGCATGGACCTGCGTGCCGAGCCCATCATCATATGCAATCCCGATATCGAGAAGTCGCGCTATTTTTCGCTGCAGCTCATCGACATGTACACGTTCAATTACGGGTACATGGGAAGCCGGACGACCGGCAACGCCGCGCAATGCGCCATGGTCGCCGGCCCGCGCTGGCAAGGTGGCAAGCCGAAAGGCGTCAGCAAGGTATTCCGCAGCGAGACCGATTTTTCGCTCGGCCTGATCCGCACGCAGTTGTTCAATGCCGCCGATATCGAGAATGTGAAGAAGATACAGGCGGGATATCGCGCTGTGCCTCTGTCGAAATTCCTCGGAAAGCCGGCGCCGGCCGCTCCGCCTGCGATCGACTGGCCGAAGATCGACAAGGAGCTCGGTGCGAAAGACCCATTCGCCTATTTGAACTTTCTGCTGGCGTTTTGCCCGCCGACGGGAGTCGCCGCCGTCGAGGCGCCGATGCGGGCCCGCTTCGCCAAAATCGGCGTCGAAGCCGGCAAGCCATTTCCGGTCGACAAGCTTTCTCCGGAACAGAAGTCGGAACTCGAAGCCGGCGTCAAAAGCGGACTGGAGAAGATCAAGACCAGGATCGACACGCTCGGCAGAACGAAAAACGGCTGGCGGGTGGCGACCGCAGCATTCGGCGACAGGAAAATGTATTCGGGCGACTTCGCGCGCCGCGCGGCTGCCGCGATGGCTGGAATCTATGGAAATGACGCCAGCGAGGCGCTCTATCCGATGCTTGCCGCCGACAGCGAGGGGAAGAAACCCGATACAGGCGTCAATCGCTACGTCCTGACTTTCCCCGCGGGCAAGCTGCCCCCTGCAAAAGCGTTCTGGTCGGTGACCATGTACGACGGCAAGACGCAACTGCTGATCAGCAATCCGATCAATCGGTATCTCGTTAACTCGCCGATGCTGTCCGAACTCAAGAAGAACGCCGACGGGTCTCTCACCCTGTTCATCCAGAAGGAGTCTCCCGGAAAGGACGGGGAAGCGAACTGGCTGCCGGCTCCCGCAGGTCCCGCCTATATCGTGATGCGCATCTACTGGCCGGAAGACTCGGCGTTGAAGGGAACATGGCAGCCGCCGGCCGTTCAATCGGTGAAGTGAGAAAGGGCGCGCAGCGCCCACATGCTATGTCCAATGAGAGTCGGCGACGTGAAGCGAGGCCGAAATTGAGCAGCACTGGCGCGCTCATTCCGTAAAATTGTGTGACATTAAAGCAATAGCGCGCGTCGCAATAGGGGCGTTGAGTGGACGATCCATGACCGAGCCTGGAAGGTGCAGCCGATGCGACGCGACAAATCGGGGTTGAAGTCCAGTTCTTCGCGGCGACGCCTGAGCGTTGGTCTGGCCTCCGCTCTGCTTGTCGCGCTCTCTTCTCAAGTCGCGCGCGCCGACGAAAGCGGTATCTCGTTCTGGCTGCCGGGATTGTACGGCAGCCTCGCTGCAACTCCCGGCACGCCGGGTTGGTCGGTGGCCGCATCTACTACCATACGACGTGAATGCGTCGGGGGCGGCGCGGCGGCGCGACAATTCCAGGTCGGAAGATTTTCGCCGACCGTCAATATCAACTTGAATCTTTCCTTGAGCGGCCAGGCCGATCTGATGTTTGTCGCACCGACCTACACCTTCGCTACGCCGGTGTTCGGCGGCCAGTTGTCGGCGACGCTCGCTGGCGTCTACGGCAGAAACGCCGCTGATATCGCCGGCACGCTGACGGCGACCGCGGGGCCGATCGTCTTGACGCGCACGGGATTCCTTGAAGACGCGCTGGTTTCCTATGGAGATCTCTATCCGACGATCAAGCTGAAGTGGAACAACGGCGTCAACAACTACATGGTTTACAGCGCCGGCGACATTCCGGTCGGTGACTACAATCCGAACCGGCTGGCCAATATCGGCATCGGTCACGGCGCCATCGACTTCGGCGCCGGCTACACCTATTTGAACCCCGCCACCGGCACGGAATTCTCGGGCGTCGGCGGCTTCACCTACAACTTCAAGAATCCCGATACGCAATGCCAGAGCGGTGTCGATTTCCATTTCGACTGGGGCGTGTCGCAGTTCCTGTCAAAGCAGGTCTTCGTCGGCTTCGTCGGCTACGCCTACCAGCAGGTCACCGACGACTTCGGTCAGCCGGCCGTTCTCGGCGGCTTCCGCTCGCGCGTTCTCGGTATCGGCCCGCAGATCGGCTATATCTTCCCGATCGGGAGCAGTCAGGCGTTTCTCGGCCTGAAGGGATATGGCGAGTTCGACGCCGCGAACCGGCCGTCCGGCTGGAACACCTGGCTGATCTTCTCGATCTCGGAGCCTGCACCGGTCAGCACGGTGACGCCGACCCGCCACATGGTGACGAAGTAAGGGCATCACTTGATCTCCGGAGAGTGTAGTATCGGGGGCCCGCCCGGCATCCGCGATGCGCGGACGCTGCTGGTCGGCGGACGATGTTCTCGCGCTTGCAGCACCTAAGCCGAGGCTGTGCCCGATGCGACATGCTATCTCCAGATATTCGATAACGGCCCTCATCGTGATCGCCGCGAATGCATCGGCCTGGGCGCAGGATCCCGACAAGGGGCGGGCCGAGTTTTTGTCGAGATGCGCGGAGTGCCACGGCGCCGATGGCAAGGGATCGGGTCCGATGAGCGGCAAGCTCAAGGCCCGGCCCGCCGACCTGACGCGGCTTGCAAAAAAGAACAACGGGGTGTTTTTGCCAAACGCCGTCACTGAGGCGGTTGACGGGCGAAGCGCGACCAGGCCGCACCGCAATCCGGAAATGCCGATTTGGGGATGCCGGCAAGGACCTCCGCCGGGCTCGCAGAGAAAGGCGTATGAACCCAGGCCCATCAACTCCTTGCTCGATCTTCCCTGCGATTCCGAACAGGTTACCCGTACTGAGTCAGAAGGTCGCGCGCTTCGACTTTGAGAATCAACTATTTGAGGAGATTCAGGATTGGCGCGCGAGGTGCTGACATGAATCGGAAGAATGAAGAGAAGGCCGAAGTACGATTTGCGGCGTATGTGGCGGGGCTTGCGAGTGTGCTTGGGCACGCGGACCGGGTTGGCCCCCTGCGCGACTATTGCACGGGCCTGATATTGCCGGGCGAGCGCAAGAGCGTGGAGCCGATGGCCGCGAAGACGGCTCCGGCGCGGACGGCCGCGCAGCATCAGTCGTTGCTGCATTTTGTCGGTGTCGCGTCCTGGTCGGACGAGAGGGTGTTGGCCAAGGTACGGGAGGCGGTGCTGCCTGCAATGGAACGGCAGGGGCCGATCGAGGCGTGGATCATCGATGACACGGGCTTCCCCAAACAAGGAAAGCATTCGGTAGGCGTGCAGCATCAATATTGCGGACAACTCGGCAAAGAGGCCAATTGTCAGGTCGCCGTCTCGCTGTCGATCGCGAACCACTCCGCCAGCCTGCCGGTGGCCTATCGGCTTTATCTACCGAAGGAATGGATCAAGGACAGGGCGCGCCGAAACAAGGCAGGCGTGCCGCGTAAGCTCAGCTTTAAGACCAAGCCCGAGATCGCGCTGGAGCAGATACGTTGGGCGTGCGAGGCCGGTCTGCCACGCGGGGTGGCATTGATGGACGCGGCCTATGGAACTGACTCACGGCTGCGCACCGGCATGACGGCGTTGGGCGTGAGCTATGTCGTCGGCATTCAGCCGAAAATCCTGGTGTGGCCGCCCGGCACCGGACCGAGGCGCAGAGGCAAACCGTTGAACAACACGGGGCGTCGCGACGAACCCGATCTGGTCTCGGCCAAACGTCTGGCGTGTGACCTGCCCAAAGAGGCCTGGCAAACGATCCGGTGGCGGGAGGGATCGGCCGAGTGGCTGTCATCGCGCTTCGCCCGCGTGCGCGTTCGGGTTGGGCATAGCCAGCTGATGCCGGAATCGCTGTCGCAGGAGTGGTTGCTGATCGAGTGGCCTATGGGCGACGCCGAGCCGACCAAGTATTGGCTGTCGACGCTGCCACCCGATATCGGCTTCCGCGATCTCGTCGACTTCGCCAAGCTGCGCTGGCGTATCGAGCGCGACTATCTTGAGCTCAAGCAGGAAGTCGGGCTTGGGCACTTCGAAGGGCGCGGGTGGCGCGGCTTCCATCATCACGCCACGATGTGCATCGCGGCCTATGGATTCCTGATCTCCGAGCGGGAAACGATTCCCCCCTCAGCACCTCGTCGCGCCACGCCATTCCAGACGCCTGCTTTACCCGAAGGTTATCGACCCAGAGGATCCCCCCTTGCGGCCTGAACGCCACATTCCAAACTCGATCGCTACCGTCCGCGTGCGGTTGATCAACGCGCTCATCAGAACTCTGCCGCGATGTCCCTGTTGCCGCAGCAAAATGAGATACGGCCGACGAAATTTGTGATGCAGTACGATTACCCAAAGCCGAATTCAGGACATCGTCGAGTATCTGGGTCGAATTCAGGAAAAATGAGTGTAGCCACGCCCTATTCGATCACCTCGTCGGCGCGCCCGACCAGAGTGTTGGGAACGTCGATGCCGAGCGCCTTGGCGGTCTTCAGGTTGATGATAAGCTCGACCTTGGTTGCCTGCTGGACCGGCAGGTCGGCGGGCTTGTCGCCCTTGAGAATCCGGCCGGTATAAACGCCGGCGATGCGGTATGAATCCGTAATGTCTGATCCATAGCTCATCAGACCTCCGGCCGCGGCGAACTCGCGTCCCTTGTAGACCGCAGGCACCGCGTGGCGGGCCACCAGCGCCGCGAGTTGCGAGCTATGGCTCGTGAACAAGGCACTGGTGGCGATCACGAGGCCGCCCGCACGCAATTGGGCTACGTTTGCAAAGGCCGCATCGAACTCCTGTTCGGTGCTGGCTTTCAGGACATGGAGATCCAGCCCGAGGGTGCGCGCCGCCGACAGCGTCTCCCTCGTTTCGGTCTCGGCAAGAGCGGCATCGGCCGGGTTGACGAGCATGGCCATGATGCGCGCCGCGGGGACCAGCTCATGCAGCAATTCGAGTTCCTTCGGCACTAACCCGACGGTCAGTTGTGTCACCCCCGTGAGGTTGCCGCCCGGCCAACTCAGGCTGGAGACGAGGCCGAGCTGGACCGGATCGGCGGCCGTTTCGAACACGATCGGAATGGTTGCGGTCGCCGCCTTTGCCGCGAGCGCTGCCGAAGTGGTGGTCGCGGCAATCACGGCTACCCGACGCTGAACCAGATCGGCCGCCATCGCGGGCAGCCGATCGATTTTGCCTTCCGCCCAGCGATACTCGATCGCGACGTTTTGGCCATCGACAAAACCGGTCTCGCCCAGCCCTTTGAGAAACGCCGACAAGGGTCGCGCCCAGCTTTGCGGCGAGGCGGCGTTGACAAACCCGATCACCGGCATTCCTGCCTGTTGCGCCCGTGCGCCGACAGGCGCTGCCACCGCAGCGCCACCGACAAGCGTGATGAACTCGCGACGTCTCATGGCCCCACCAACCCCCGAACCGAACGAGTATTCCAACAATTGTAGCCGCGACAGCCCAAAGCTGTAAGGTTCGTTTTGGATCATTCTCGCATATTTGGGCTTTCCCCGCGATGTCCGGCTTGCCCCGATGGCGGCCGAATAGCGGACATCGCGGGTGGTCCGGTTCGCGCCGGTGCCGTCTCGCCGCGCCATCGAAACGCTGCGTCTTTATTGCATTTCCATGCACACGGCAAAACGACCGCGACCTCCGTCAGGGGAGCTGACGGAGGCCGCGTATTACATCGCATCGCGCTTAAATCGCGACGAGATGTGGGAGCTCGCTATCTTGTTGGGGCATGAACTTTTCCGAAAAGCCGGTTTCCGCCTTCCGGTCGGGATCATGCCCGCGGCGTCAGAACGGCAGCAGCACGTCCATCACCTGCTGGCCGTAGCGCGGCTGTTGCACGTCGGTAAGCTGGCCGCGGCCGCCATAGGCGATGCGGGCCTGCGCGATCTTTGAGGAATCGATGGTGTTGTCGCTCTGGATGTCCTCGGGCCGCACGATGCCGGCGACGATCAGTTCGCGAATTTCGAAATTGACGCGGATCTCCTGCTTGCCTTCGACCACGAGATTGCCGTTCGGCAGTATCTGCGTGACCACGGCGGCGACGTTGGTCTGCAGGGCTTCCTGGCGGTTGACCGAGCCCTTGCCGTCGGTCGATGAATTCGAGTCTGCCGTGAGCATCCGGCTTCCCAACACCTTCGCGGCGCTTCCGGTCAGCAGCTGTTTTCCGGCAAAGTCAGTAACGCCGGTATCTTCCTTGGCGGTCCTGCTGCGCTGGGTCTCGTTGGCGATGTTGGCCTTGTCGGTGATGTTGACGGTCACGGTGAGAATGTCGCCGATGCGCGCGGCGCGCTGGTCCTTGAAGAACGCTCTGGAGCCGTTCCGCCACAGCGAGTTGGCGTTGTAGGAAACCGTTTCCGGTTTCGGCATCGGCATCTGCACCGGCTTGTAGCCGGGCTGCGCCGTCGGATTCTCGATCGCATTCAATTTCGGCTGTTCGCCGATCTGCGACAGCCGGTCGATCGAGGAGCATCCGCTGGCGACGCTGACGATGGCCAGCATGGCGCCGCTGAGAACGATACGGCCAGCGCCTCTTCCGTTTCGATGCCATCGAAACGGGGCTCCGGATTTTCGATTTGGCGCGTTTTCCTGACGCGAACCGCTGTCCACGTCGCTTGAAAACGCCTTGATACCGGACCTGGACATGAACATTACTCGGCTTTTGGAGAGACTGGCGAATGGTTGCTGGCGGCGACCGCAACCGCGGACGCCGTTTCGTCCGGCTGCAGCGACGAGGTTGTTTCGGATGCGGCGGCAACCCGCGGCGTCGCGACCGAGATCGCGACCTGGCCGCGGCCGATCACGACGCCGGATACCGTGCGCTTGGATTGCAAATTGAGGATGCTGACCACGTCGCCTTCGGTGCCGCTCTCCAGCGCCTTGCCGCGAATGGTGAGATAGAGGCCGGCGGCCTGATAGATCAGGGTGACGGTCTGGTCGCGCGTCACCAGATCGGGTTTTGCCAGATCGGCTGTTTTCAGCGCCTGGCCGGCGCGAAGCTGCCGCCGCGCCTGCATCCCGACCGCGTGATTGCGCGAGGTGACGTCGCCGCCGACCTCCGCTTTGGCGCGCCGCTCGACCACCACGTCGGAGGATTTTATCACCTCGCTGCGTTCGACGCTGCGCGCCAGCACCGCGGCCTCGACGGTCTCGACCGCGGTGCCGGTGAAGCGCAGCCGCGTCGGGGTGGCGACGTTGTCGTTGGCGATCTCGAAAGTGACGTCGAAGCGGCCGTTACGCGGCTCGAACCTGGCCGCGACCGCCTGCATCGCGCCGCTGTTCGAGGCATCCAGCCTCAAATCCTGCACGTCGCGATCGAAGGTCAGACTGAGGTTGGCGGCTTCGCCGAGGCCGTTCTTGTGTTCCAGCGCGCGCGCGACCTGAAGTTCGATGTCCTTGCCATCGAGCGTGCGCGCCAGCCGCGTCACCGAAATTTCCTTGAGTTCCCTGGTATCGACACCGATCACCTGGTGCGCCCGCAGCGTCGAGATCACTTGCGCGGTCGGCAGCATCCCTGTCGTGCCGAGGTCCGGCGCGCGATAGATGGCGATTTGCGCCGCGGTGCCGGCATTGTCGATGACGTCGCCGATCCGTACCACGTCGCCGGAGACGGCGACGCTGGCGCGAAGCACCGGGGCGGCGATTGCGTCGCTTTGCGCCAAGGCGGCCGTGCTCGATGCCGCGATCAGGGCGGTGGCGAGCAGAATGGAGCGTATCGTCATCGTCAGCTCCCTTAGCGGAACAGCGCGGAGGCGGATTGCAGCATCTGGTCGGCGGCGCTGATCACCTTGGCGTTCATCTCGTAGGCGCGCTGCGCCGCGATCAGGTCGGATATCTCGGAAACCACCTCGACATTGGCCTGCTCGAGGTTGCTTTGCTGCATGTCGCCGTAGCCGTCGGTGTTGGCGATGCCGTCCTGCGGCGCGCCCGACGCCGGCGTCTCCGTGAACAAGTTGTCGCCGATCGGCTGCAGGCCGGCCTTGTTGATGAACCGCGTCAGCCCGATCTGCCCGACGGTGGTCGGTGTGGTCGATCCCGGCAATGTCACCGAAAGCTGACCCTGGGCGTTGATGGTGATGCCGGTGGAATTCTGCGGGATCGTGATCGTCGGCTGCACCGGGTTGCCCTGCGCGTTGACGACGCGGCCCTGCGCATCCATCTGGAACGAGCCGTCGCGGGTATAGGTGTAGGTGCCGTCGGGCATCTGGATCTTGAAGAAGCCTTCGCCGCGGATGGCGATATCGAGATCGTTGCCGGTCGCCGACAGCGTGCCCTGCGTCATCAGCCGCGGCGTGCCGACGGTCTTGACGCCGCCGCCGATGTCGACGCCGACGGGCAGGATGGTGCCCTGATCCGAGGCCTGCGCGCCGACCCGGCGCACGTGGTCATAGATCAGGTCCTGGAACGCAGCGCGCTGCTTCTTGAAGCCGGTGGTGCGCAGGTTCGCGATGTTGTTGGAGATCACCTGGACGTTGAGTTCCTGGGCCGCCATTCCAGTCGCCGCGGTATAGAGAGCGCGCATGGCTGAGTTTCCTTACGCCGGAACGTCGGCGAGTTGCTGAATAGCGGTTTTGTGCAAGTCGCTCTGCTGCTGCAGCAAGGTCGCGATTTGCGTGTAGGTGCGCGTCACCTCGATCATGCGGCTCATCTCCGCGACCGAGTTGACGTTGGATTTTTCGATAAAGCCCTGCTTCACCTTCGAGGCGGTGTCGGGCTGCGGCGCGGCGCCGGTGTCGGCCGAATACAGGTTGGAGCCGTCCTTCAGAAGCGCCTGCGCCTGCGCGAAACTGACCAGCCGCAGCTTGCCACGCACCGAATCGATGCGGTTGATGCCTTCCATAACGGTGATATTGCCATCGGCGGCGATCGAGACGTCATGGTCGGTCGGCTGGAACACGATCGGGCCGCTGTTGCCGAGCACCGGATTGCCGGCCGCCGTCACCAGCTGGCCCTGATTGTTGATCGCAAGGCCGCCGTCACGGGTGTAGCGCTCGCCGGCGGGCGTCTGCACCACCAGGAAGCCGCGGCCGTCGACCGCGACATCGAGCGGATTTTTGGTCTGCTCGGTGGGGCCCTGGGTGAAGTCCTTGAAGGTGCCGCTGTCCTGGACGTAGCTGACCGCGCGGTCCGCGCCCACGAAGTTATCCTCGTGCGCGCCCGATTTCAGATATTCCTGAAACAGCGACTTGTCCGCCTTGTAGCCGTTGGTGTTGACGTTCGCGACGTTGTTGGCGACGACATCCATCTGCCGTTCCAGCACCATCTGCCGCGATAGTCCGATGAGAAGCGCATTCTCCATCGCTGGTTCTCCCCCTTCGACGATCCGCAAAGCCAACGCCCTCCCAGGCGGTTTTGTGGATCCTTTGCGAACCGCCAAGGCTCTCCCAAGCCGCGGTTCGCCAAGAGACAGAGCGAAAGCCGTGCCAAGTTGGAAAAGTTAAATTTTATAATGGGTTAATTGTCTGGCCCGGGTCTCGCCAGGGCGGCAATAAGGTCTTGTTGACCATGTTTGCCCGGCAACTTTTTCCTAGTTGAAGGGCAAAAGAAAGGTTCCATTAACCATTGTTACCTTAGCGTCTCCATCCAACAGAGCGCGTGTGCGCCGGCGGCCTTTGTATCGCGTCACAAGCCTCCCTGGCGGCATCGCGTCATTCCCTGAAGAGCGGACCGGCGGGGCGCGATGGCAGACAACGAACAACAGGAAGAAGGCGCCGCGGAAACCGCGGAAGTCGCAGCCCCCAAAAGCAAGCTCAAGCTGATCATCGCGGCGGTCGGGCTGCTCGTCATTGTCTCCGGCGGCGTCGCGACCTGGTTCCTTTTCTTCCGCTCTCACGGCGACGAAATGCATGCCGAGGCACCGCCGGCGAAACCGCCAGCGTTTGTCGACGTGCCGGACATGCTGGTCAATCTGGTCGGCGCTCCCGGGGAGCGCGTGCAGTATCTCAAGGTCAAGCTCGTGCTCGAGGTCAAGGAAGAGAAGCAGATCGAGGCGATCAAGCCGTCGATGCCGCGCGTCACCGATATTTTTCAGACCTATCTGCGCGAGCTGCGGCCGAGCGATATCAATGGCTCAGCCGGACTGTTTCGACTGAAGGAAGAACTGACCAAGCGGGTCAATGCCGCGGTCGCGCCAAGTCAGGTCAGCGCTGTGCTGTTCAAGGAAATCGTCGTTCAGTGACGGAGCGGATCTAGAAACATGGCGGGCAACGATCCAGTCGACCAGGATGCAATCGCAGCCCAATGGGAAGCCTCGCTCGATTCCGAGGATCCGGCACAGGCCGCGGCCTCGGCTGCGGCCAATGAAATCTCCGGCACCATGGCGCTGCAATGGGCCGCCATGGTCGAGGACGGCAGCCGCGACTCCGACGGCGGCAAGAACGGCGGCGAGCGTGTGCTGTCGCAGGAAGAAATCGACAATCTGCTCGGTTTCAACGTCGGCGATGTCAACCTCGACGACAATTCCGGCATTCGCGCCATCATCGATTCGGCGATGGTGTCCTATGAGCGTCTGCCGATGCTCGAAATCGTTTTCGACCGGCTGGTGCGGCTGATGACCACCTCCTTGCGCAACTTCACCTCCGATAACGTCGAAGTCTCGCTCGACCGCATCACCTCGGTGCGGTTCGGCGACTACATGAATTCGATACCGCTGCCGGCGGTGCTCAGCGTGTTCAAGGCCGAGGAGTGGGACAATTTCGGCCTCGCCACGGTTGATTCCAGCCTGATCTATTCGATGATCGACGTGCTCTTGGGCGGCCGGCGCGGCCAGACTTCGCTGCGCATCGAAGGCCGCCCTTACACCACGATCGAGACCAATCTCGTCAAACGGCTGGTCGAAGTGGTGCTGGCCGATGCCGAGCAGGCCTTCAGGCCGCTGTCGCCGGTGACCTTCAGCATCGACCGGCTGGAAACCAATCCGCGTTTCGCCGCCATCAGCCGGCCCGCCAACGCCGCCATTCTGGTGCGGCTGCATATCGACATGGAGGACCGCGGCGGCAATATCGAGCTGCTGCTGCCCTACGCGACCATCGAGCCGATCCGCCCGGTGCTGCTGCAGATGTTCATGGGCGAGAAATTCGGCCGCGACCCGATCTGGGAAGGCCACTTCGCGACTGAAGTCGCCCAGGCGCAGATTTCGGTCGATGCCGTGCTCTACGAAGCCGACATTCCGCTCAAGCAGCTGATGAAGCTGAAAGTCGGCGACACCCTGCCGCTTGAAATGAGCGCCGACGCGCTGGTGGCGGTGCGCTGCGGCAGCGTAACCCTGACCGAAGGGCGGATGGGCAGGGTCGGCGATCGCGTCGCCATTCGCGTCACCAAGCAACTGCGCAAGCCCAATACCACCTTCGCGATGTTCGAGAAGGCCGATGAGCAAACCAAGGCGATGGAGGCCCAATGAGTTATTCATTCGGAATTGCGATCGAGAGTTCTGGTGGCGATATTGCTGATGCTCACGATCGGCTATTGCATGCTTTTGAACAGTCGGCTGAAGCGCCTGAAGGCGGATGAACATTCGCTGAAGGCGACGATCGCCGAATTGATCACGGCGACCGAAATCGCCGAGCGCGCCATCGGCGGGCTCAAGCATACCGTACGCGACGTCAATGAAAATCTCGGCAACCAGCTGACCGCGGCGGAGCAGATGTCCCAGCAGTTGAAGAAGCAACTCGTGCAAGGCGACGATGTGCTTCGGCGGCTGTCAAGGATAGCGATCGCGGCGCGGCCTGCGAGCGCGGCGGAGCCCGAGGCTCCCAGGGTATCGGCGGCCAACGCGGTGGCCGCGGCGGCTCAGGCGTTTTCCGACCGCAGAAGGTCTGACGGCCTCGCCGCATGAAGTCCTTTCGTGACATTCGCGTCATTCCGGTGGTGCTGATCGCGGTCGCAGGCCTTGCCGTGCTGAAAGTCGCCGGCCTCCTGATCGATGGCGGCTATGTATTCGACTATCAGCCGGGCTCCACCAAGCGCTCCTGGGCGCAGGAAAGCTTCAACTTTCCGACCGGCAGGACCGAGCCTGCCGACATCACCGGTTCGGTTCACGAAAAGCCCAAGGAGGAGGCCGCCAAACCCGCCGCAGCCCCGGAAATCGAGAAGCCCAATGGCAGCGTGGTATTTCCCGATCAAAGCCAGCCGGTGTCGCCGTCCGAGCGCGCGATCCTTGAGCGGTTGCAGTCGCGGCGGCAGGAGCTCGAGGCGCGGGCGCGGGAAATCGACATTCGCGAGAGCCTGCTCAAGGCCGCCGAAAAGCGCATTGAATCGCGGGTCGAGGAACTGAAGGCCATCGAATCGCGGATCTCGACGGCGACCGAGCAGAAAAGCGAAGCCGATGCCGCACGCTTCAAGGGCATCATCACCATGTATGAGGGCATGAAGCCGAAGGACGCCGCCAAGGTGTTCGACCGCCTCGACATGCCGGTGCTGATCCAGATCGCCTCGCAGATCGCCCCGCGGAAGATGTCCGATATCCTCGGCCAGATGCAGACGGAGGCGGCCGAGCGGCTGACCGTCGAACTGGCCCGGCGCGCCGCGCCGGATCAATCGGCCTCGGCTGCTGATCTTCCCAAAATCGAAGGCAAGATGCTGACGCAAAAGCCCAACTGAGCCGAGGGTATTTAACGAGTCCTCGGATGGCGCTGCCGGCAGGGTGCACACTCTTGCTGACAGTCGATATCGCTTCCGAGCGAAAGCCAAAAAGATTTTATGATGACGTTATGATCCCAATCACGAGCGCAATTATTTGATTTTACTAGATTTAGCCGGTTTAGCTCAGCGGCAGATCAGCGGTTTTGTAATTATGCGAGCAGCTGTTCGGTTGTGTAGGAATTACAGCCCTTACTTCGCTTCCTACTGGTGCGCCCACTTATTGCGCGTCATGTTGAGTTTGGGGCCGACGGGCGCCGGTGCGGGCGCCGGCAGCGGGGGTCGGATAAAGTATATGGAGCCGAGATGGAAACGTTTGCCCGCTTTCTACTTATCGGAACCATGGTACTCGCCCGCTGCGCCTGGGCTGCCGAACCCTCCCCGGTCGAATTTGCGAAGAGCGTGGTTTCCGAGCGCGGTTCTCAAACCTTTGCGACTGTGAGCTATCCGGACAAAAACTTGATCGTCGTTTTTCGGCTCGAGCCTTACTCAGCTGGCAAAGCAACCGCAGTCCGGGCTTTTGGCGAGATAACAAAAAAAATCGCACAAGGCACGTTTAGCAAATTCCCGAAGATCAAGAGCGTCCAGCTCATTGGCAACCTCGCGCTGCGCGATAAGCGCGGAAACGATAACGTTGACCGAGCCGTCATGGTAAAGTTTTCAAAGCTGACCGCGGCGACTATCAAGTGGGAAAGCGTCGACCCCGCCAACGTCATCGAGATCGCCGATAAGCATTGGATTTTGCCCGAGCTGGGCGCCGACAAGAAATAATTCACCGATTTCAGCGGTTAGGTCAGGGAAAGCGGAAGTTGGACTTCGGGGCCGTCAGGACCGTTTGACCCGAACCGGACATCGGCAATTACAGTTTCACGCCAGCGTTGATGATTCGATAGCCACGTGCGAAGCTTCTTAATGCCACCGCATTCGGCTTGGCGTCAGCGATGCGCGGATGAACGAAGAAGATTCGTCAAGACTTGGGGCTGCGGCCAGTCCGAGGCGTGCAAGGTTGCAGGACGCTGCCGCTCTCACGCGCCTGTTTACGGCCGCTTTTCTTAACGATCCCATTTTCGATTGGATGGCTCGATCAGGGCCAAAACGCAGCGTAGGGCTGGACGCCTTTTTCTTTCGTCTTTTGCGCGGGCGAGCGATACCTGCGGGCGAAGTGTGGATGAGCGATGACGGGCTGGCATGCGCAATATGGCTGCCGCCGGGCTTATCGGCATTTCCGGTTGGGGTCGTCGCCCAGCTGAGGCTTCTGCCACTGTTCGTGCAAGTATGCGGATTGGGACGGCTTGGGCGCGGGGCTGCATTGAGTGACGCAGTGGAAAAGGCTCATCCGCGCGAACAGCATTTCTATCTGTTCTTTATGGCCGTAGATCCGCGCTTTCAGGGCCAGGGGCTGGGATCAGCAATCCTCGACGCAACCCTAAGGCACATCGATGAAGCGGGCATGCCTGCCTATCTCGAAAACTCGAATCCAAGAAATGCCCGGTTGTATGAGCGGACGGGATTTGTGGCTCGGAAAAACATTTCTCCGAAGGGCGCGCCGCCCCTCATTCCGATGTGGAGGACGCAAGTAGCGAGCGTACCTTAGCCGCTTTGGTTGCTCAGCGTGGTTAAGCGATCCTTAACGGATTTCATGCCCAATCCCTGGCAGTAACTCGCCGCGAAAACATCTGCAAAACAATTGGCGCGCAGTGTGGTCGTACCGCGCACATAAGGTGAGGGAAATCAATAAGTTGGCGTTAACAAGTCCTTAAATCACCAATTCTAAATTCGAATGCGCGGCGGCCCGCGCGCGAGAGCGGGCGTGCCGGCGGGAATCGAGAATCGTTGAACCGAAAGACTGTGCTGGAATGGCGCGAACGGCTGCCGCTGGACTTTGGTCGCAAGGCCGCGCATGCGCGCGGACGGTCCGGCATTGCCTCGGCGCCGGGCTGGTCCTGATCGGTCTGACGCTTTCCGGCGCCTGCTTGGCGGATCCGGTCAAGGGCGAGGCCACGTTCACCGCGGCCAATGGCTTCGCCCGGCTGGTGCTCAAGCTCGCCGAGGATGTTCCGTCCGAAGTGACCGCCGCGGGCTCGATCATCGTGATCCGGTTCAAGCGGCCGGTGGATATTCCGGTCGATGGTTTGTCCGACGCGGTGCCCGATTATATCGGGTCGGCGCGGCGCGATCCCGACGGGTCGGCGATCCGGCTGTCACTGGCGCGCAGGGCGACCATCAACACCATGACGGCCGGCGAACGGGTGTTCGTCGATCTCTTGCCTGACAGCTGGAGCGGTCCGCCGCCCAGCCTTCCCGTCGAGGTGATCCGGGAACTCGCCGAGCGCGCGCGTGTCGCCGAGCGCGCATTGCGCCAGCAGCGCCTGGAAGCGGAGGCAAAGAAACTATTGCCGATTCGCGTGCGCACCTCGGTGCAACCGACCTTCGTGCGTTACGTGTTTGAAGTGCCCGACGGCGTCGGCGTCTCGTCCGTGCTGAACGAAAAGAAGCTCACGCTCAAGTTCAACGCCGTGGTCAGCTTCGATCTGGCGGACGCAAGGGAGGCGGCGCCTCCGAATATCGCCTCGATCAATCAAAAGATCGAGGGCGACGCGACCGCGGTGGAAATGGCGTTGATCGGCGATGTCGACGTCCACTCCTTCCGCGAGGACAGAAACTACGTGATCGACGTCGCCTTCCAGCAAGCCGAGAAAGCGTCGGCGCTGTCGTCGCCGGCATCGGAGGCCTCGCATGCTCCGGCGCCAGCCGCTCCGACGCCAGCCGCACCGGCTGCGTTCGAGACGCCCGCGGCCGCAGATCCGGCGCCGCGGCAATCCGGTGAGATCGTGCCGCCGATGTCGGAGACTTCAGCCAAAGACGCCAGCATCGAGATCAAACCCGAAACGGCACCGAAAATATTACCCGCCTCCGAGGCAGCCAAGCCCGAGCCTTCGGCTAAGGAGATGCCGGCCGCGGCAGTGGAGATGCCGCAAAAGATGACCGCCGCCGCGCCCGAACCGCAGGCCGAAACCAGGCCGCCGCCGGCAGCGGGGGCCGGCGACGGCGCCGCCGTGGCCGGCGCCACGCGCACTGGCGACGGCCTGAACGTGACGTTTTCCTTTGCCGTCGCCACCCCGGCGGCATTGTTTCGTCGCGCCGATGCGGTGTGGCTGGTATTCGATTCCGCAGAGCCGATCGATGTCGAGCCGATCCGCCGCAAGGGTGCCTCGGTCATAGCCGACGTCAGCCGCCTGCCGCTGGACCAGGGGCAGGCGATCCGCATCCGCCTCAACCGCCCCCAAATGCCTTCGCTGACGGGCGACGACCATGGCGCGAACTGGACCCTTACATTTGCCGACGCGATGCGGACGCCAACGCAGCCGCTGATGACGATACGCAGCATTGCCGATCCCGCCTTTGCCAATGTCACCGTGCCGCTGGCCAGACCAGGCCTTCTGCATCGGGTCGTCGATCCCGACGCCGGCGATACGATTATGGTGGTTACGGCGCCACCGCCGGTTCGCGGTTTCATCAGGCGGCAGGACTTTGTCGAGCTGTCGCTGCTCGAATCGATCCACGGCGTGGCGATTCGCCCGAACTCCGACGACGTCACCGCCGAGGTCGCGTCCGACAAGATTATTCTGGGCCGGCCTGGCGGCCTGACGCTGTCATCGGCCGCGGTCGGAGCGGAGCGCGCGCCGAGCGCGGCTCGGCCGATTTTCGACGTCGAGGAATGGCGCAAAAACGCGAGCGATAACTTCGTCGCGCGGCAGGACGAGCTTGTCGCCGCCGCGGCGGCGGTCGAGCCCGATCAGCGGATGCCGGCCAGGATCGATCTTGCGCGGTTCTATCTGTCGCGGGAAATGTACGCTGAAGCCAAGGGCGTTCTCGATCTTGCGCTGGCCGAGGCCAAGCCGGGTCTTGAGGATCCGGTCGCGCTGATCGTGCATTCGGTCGCGAGCAGCCTGATGGGCCGCCCCGAGCAGGGGCTGAAAGACCTCACCAGTACGGCGATCGGAACCAACTACGATTCCGAGATGTGGAAGGCGCTGGCGTATGCCCGCCTCGGGAGGTGGGCGGAGGCGCGGGAGAAATTCAAGAACGTCGAATTCGCGACCACCTCGCTGCCGATCGAGCTTCAGCGCATTGTAATATCGGATGCGATGCGCGCCTCGCTCGAGGTCAAGGATTTTTCCGGAGCCGCGAAATGCTCCAGCGATCTGGATGTCATCGGCGTTCCCGCCGAGATAAAGCCCGCGATTTCGGTGCTGCGGGGCCAGCTCGCCGAGGCGCTCGGCCTCGACAAGGACGCGCTCGATGAATACGGCAAGGCCGTAGACTCCCCAGACCGCCCCGCGGCGGCCGAAGCCAAGCTGCTCGAGATTGCGTTGCGGCAGAAACGCAACGAAATCAACCCGGCCGACGCGCTGCGCGAACTTGAAACGCTTTCGGCGACATGGCGCGGCGACGGCATCGAGGTGAGGACGCAGCAAATGCTGGTGCGGATCTACTCCGACACCGGACGCTACGGCGAATCGTTTGCGGCGGCACGGACGGCGACCAAGCTGCAGCCCAATTCGGACGCCTCCCGGCAGTGCCAGGACGCCGCGGCGGCGCTGTTCGCGCAGCTCTTTCTCAGCCCCAAGGGCGACGATCTTCCGCCGATCGACGCGCTCGGAATGTTCTACGAATATCGTGAATTGACGCCGATCGGGCGGCGCGGCGACGAAATGATCCGCCGGCTCGCGGATCGGCTGGTCGCGGTCGACCTGCTGGATCAGGCCAGCGAACTCTTGCAGTATCAGGTCGACAAGAGGCTGGAGGGCGCGGCGCGCGCCCAGGTCGCGGCGCGCCTGGCGATGGTCTATCTGACCAATCGCAAGCCCGATCGCGCCATATCGGCGCTCCGCACCACGCGCATGGGCGACCTTTCGGGCGAATTGCGCCAGCAACGGCTGTTGCTTGAGGCCCGCGCGCAAAGCGACGTCGGACGCCATGACCTCGCACTCGACATCATCTCGAACATCCCGGGCCGCGAGGCGATCCGGCTGCGCTCCGACATCTACTGGGCGTCGCGACGCTGGCGCGAGGCCTCCGAGCAGATCGAATTGTACTACGCCGACCGCTGGCGCGACTTCAAACCCCTGAACCCGGTGGAGAAGGGCGACGTGATCCGCGCGGTGGTCGGATATGCGCTGGCGGAGGATGCCATCGGCCTGGCGCGGTTCCGCGAAAAATATGCACCATTGATGAGCGGCGGCTCCGACCGCGCCGCATTCGAGACCGCGAGCAGGCCCGCCGGCGGCAGCGGCGCCGAATTCTCCGAGATCGCCAGGATGGCCGCCAGCGTCGATACGCTTGACGGCTTCTTGCGCGATATGAAGACGCGATTTCCGGACGCCACCGCGCGGGCGCCGATGCCGCCGGAAGGCCAGAAGGTCGATCCGTACCCGACCGGCTCCTTGCCGGCGATCGTCGGATTGAAGCGGGTTGACGCGGCAAGGTAGCCGGGCTACGCGCTGCCATCGCCGTGACAGACGCCCGCCGAGGCGGCAACCTGTGGCGATGAACCTTCCGGAGGAGGCCGCCATCATGAGCAAGCCCGCCAGGACCGAAGCCGAACTCATCACGATGGCAAGAGCCGAGCTCAAGGTCCACGCCCCCGACTGTCCGGACGGCATCGTCATCTCGGTGCTGCGCGCCGGCGAAACCTGGGAATTCCGCACCATGGCCGACAAGGCGACGATTGCAAAACCCGGCTATCCCGAAGGCGTCGCGATGATCGTGCAGATCGGCGACCACCTCCGCAAACAGTTCGACGTGAAAGGCTAGCGGGTCGTATCCCGGACGCGCGGGGGCCTTCTCGCGACGATATGAAGGTTGCCGGAAATCTCAACTAATCTATGATCCAATCGATGCTACAGGGCGTTTGTTTCGATCCTATGTCTTATCAACCGAGCATGACGATGCGGCTTTGCCGGCGGGTCCTCGCCGTTGCCATCATTTTCCTTGCAACTCCGTCCCTTGCCGAGCCGTTCCGTGACGGCCGGCTCATGGAGCGTGCACGGGATTCGGAGGCGTTGGGACGGCCGGTAATTCCCGTGTCGAACGAGGCCAAACGACAGGAAGTGGACATTGACCTGTTCGCGCTGATGTCAGGCAAGTGCAGCAGGCTCAAAATCGCGGGACGCGATTTCGCCTGCAGGTCCATTGCCTATTTCCACAGCGAGAAAGGCCGGGCCAACTTTACTGTTGTTCTCGACGATCCAGCCGACGCCAGTCACGTTATCTCGTTCTCGGGTGAAACCGGCCGGAGGGAACAAGACAATATATACGAGCTGTCGATCGACCGGATGCTGCTGAACTCCAAGGACAGGCCGAAGGTCGACGGCCTGCCGGTGCCGTTCGTCGAACCATCGGCTGGAGTATGCAAACAACTAGGAATCGTCGCGACGGGACATGTTTCCAGCGTGTCCTGTTCGGCGATGGACGATGGCGGCAAAAAGTATGAGCTGCAGTTCGAATCCGATGGCTCACCCACTAAAGTGCGGAAGATCAGGCAGGCCCCGCTGACGGCGGAAAAGCGCCGTACCAAGCAAGCCGAGCAACTGGAATGCCGTCAGAAGGCCGACGCCGCGAAGATCCTGCCCAGGGATCGGACGGCCTACCTTATCGGGTGTCTGGAAAGCTACGAACCCTCGAGGGCCACGCCTCAGTAAAGCAATGCGGTTGGTGATCCCAGCGGCCGCTTTGCCAAAGCAGTCAATAACCATTCGACCGCAAAACGCCAGCGTCCTGCACCGACGTCCGATGTTCCGCGCCGCTGGACCGCGATGACTTTTCTTCGAATCGTCATCCCGCTCTATCTTTTTGTTTGAGCTTGATCTCCGCGCAAACGCTTCGCGTTTGTCGCGAGGGAAAACCGGTTCCCACTTTTCCGGATCATGCTCTATCGTCCGTCATACTGGTCGGGTTCCATCGCCCAGATCCACTGGTCGTGGCCGGCCGCGTAGGTGCGGTTGGTCTGCGCCGGATTGCGATTGATCAGCGGCCGCAGGTACATCGGGTGGGTGGCGCTGCGCACCTCGTGCTCGACCGTGAAAAGGTGTTCACCGCTCGCGGGATCAATGATGTCGCGAAAGCGGTATTGATATTGGTTGTCTTCGCTGGAGATCAGGTCGCGCTCCGACAGAAGGCGGTAAGGACCCGAGAAATTGGTGATGTACATCTGCACATGGTGGCCGTCATAGTCCGGCTGCGGCCGATCGGTCTCGCGGAATTGCAGATACTGGTCCTTGCCCATCTTCGCGCGTGCGACCTTACCGTCGCCGTTGCCGAGTTCGGCCTGGATCCCCATGATCTCGGGATAGAAGGCGCTGATGCCTTGCGCGGTCCCGGCCGGTACCTCGAATTCGACATAGGGGATGCCGAGCGTGATGCGCCCGAAGCGCGCGGCATCCGGCTCATAGCAGCGCACGCGATTGCCCCAGGGACATGTTGCCTCGACATAGTCGTTGTGCTCGCCGAACGCGAATGCGGTGCCTTGCAGCTTCCCGGCTACGGACGCGAGCCGGTCGAGCAGGGCCTCGCGGCCGGGGATCACGATCCCGGTATGGCCCCGGAGCACCTGCGCCTCGCCGCTCGGCAGATGAAACTGGCTTCTGCCGACGTTGACCCACATATTGGTGTCGGACACCATCAGATATGGGTCGCGGGTCAGCCCGAGCCCGGCGACATAAAACAGTGCGGCCAGCCGCTGGTCGGGCACCTGTACGTTGATGTGTTCGAGATGGATCGCGTTGCCGAGATCCTCGGTCGCGCGGTCGAATCGCTGCTGCATGGATGCGGTCTCCGGATTGCGGACGCCCCCAACGAAGTCCATTGCGGCGTCAAAATCAGATTACTGCATTTTTCCGCTTCGCGG
Organism: uncultured Alphaproteobacteria bacterium; assembly: GCA_963801875.1. Taxonomy (GTDB): domain Bacteria; phylum Pseudomonadota; class Alphaproteobacteria; order Rhizobiales; family Xanthobacteraceae; genus Bradyrhizobium. The sequence continues at coordinate 218,687 of CAWDGT010000005.1, forward strand.
GAAGGGAGAGAATGCCGAGCAGTCTCCCCGCGGGATTGGCGTTTCGGGATCTATTTGCCGTCAGCCGCATAAAGCCGGTCGATGAAACCGTTTCGCTCAAGTTCATCGATGAATGATGAATCGGCAATGTCGGATTCCTTCAGCGACAGCGCAGCCGGGTATTTCGCGGCAAGAAACTCCCGCAACGCCTGCATTCCCGGAAATGACGGCCGCGGAACCTTTTGAAATACCGGCACGTGAAATGCGTACAATTCCTCTGCCACCTTGCGATCTTCGATCTTCACGTAGCGTTGCAGCAACGGCACGACAATGTCGGGCCGGGTCTTGAACAAATGGATCGTCTCGACGAAGCCCTGCATGACATTCATCACAAGCTCGCGCCTGGAGGCGATCAACTTGCGGGTCGTCGCGAATATCGAGGGTGTGTCGAAGGCATCTATCGGGAACGCGTTCCAGCCGTGCTGAACCTGGCCGGAAAAGCGCAGGTCGATCGGCAGTGCGCCGGCGTCGATCTCCCCGGCTGCCAACGCGGCATAGATTCGATCGAATTTAATCAAAGGCAGGTAGGTCGCGGCGGCGCCCGCTTTCTCGACGGTGATCCGGGTTGCCACGCTGGTCTGCCCGGTCTCGGTCAGCACGCCGACCTTCTTTCCTTCGAGCTGTGAAAGTTGAGTGATCTCCTTTCTGGTCATGACAAAGGATTTGGAGAAATCCGACGTCGGCGTCGCCAGAATCACGATGTCCCGGCCTTTGAGGATTTCTTCCGCGACCGGCACGGTTCCGGTGTGGGCGAACTCCCAGTCGCCGCGGATAAGCCCCGCCGCAGCCTCCGGACCCCCGACCGCGATGGCCGGCAGGGTCATATCGATCCCCCGTTTTTTGAAGACGCCGGCCTCGGCTCCCAGCCAGGCGGTGCTTTGCCAGGTCGCAAGCAGCCCCGTCGCAACTCGCACGGGCTGCGACGTCGTCGGAGCGACTTGCGCCCGGGCCAAGCGCGATGCGGCCGGCAGCACGGCGGCCCCGGCTGCGAGATGCAGGAATTCGCGGCGGAGAAGCTTCATCCAGTCCTCCCGATTGCGAGCGAGGGCACATTGCAGGTTTATCGGATCAATGCCTATGTCCATTTGGGTTCAAAAGCAGAAACGGGGTCGCTTTCTCGCGGCCAAAGTGAATGCCCTGACTGCAAACATATTTCATCATATTTCATCACGTCCCTTGACGGATCAGTATTGCCGACTGAGAGTGCGATTCTAGCTTCAAGGAAGGACAAAAAATGTCGCGGTCGTGGAAGTTCGTACCGCCGCTGGCGGTTGCCTTTGCTTTGTTCGCTGCGCTCGGACTGACGCTCGCGAGCGGCCATGCCGCGCAGCTGGGCGTCCAGGCAACTGGCGTCCAGCCCGTTGGCGTCCGCCCCGCCTTCGACCAAAAAGGATTTAAGGCATTCGGCTCGCCAAACCTGGGCGCGCAGCGAACGGTCGGCATTGCCAATAATCTTAATAAGAACAGAAATATTGCGAAAGGGATCAGCCCAGACGGTTAGTGGCCTGATGGCTCCTGCCGCCTGAGACTGCCAATCCACCTTCGAGGAAGGACAAAATATGTCGCGGTTTTGGAAGTTCGTACCGCCGCTGGCGGTTGCCTTTGCTTTGTTCGCAGCACTCGGACTGACGCTCGTGAGCGGCCATGCCGCACAGTTGGGCGTCCAGCCAGCTGGCGTCCAGCCCGTTGGTGTCCGCCCCGCCTTCGACCAAAAAGGATTTAAGGCATTCAGCTCGCCAAACCTGGGCGCGCAGCGGACTGTCGGCATTGCCAATAATATCAATAAGAACAGGAATATTGCGAAAGGGGTCAGCCCCGACGGTTAGTGGCATGGCCGCTTCCTCTACGGATCAATATTGCTGACTTGAACGTGCATTTTGGCTTCGAGAAAGGACAAGAAATGTCGCGGTCGTGGAAGTTCGTACCGCCGCTGGCGGTTGCCTTTGCTTTGTTCGCAGCACTCGGACTGACGCTCGCGAGCAGCCATGCCGCACAGTTGGGCGTCCAGGGGGCTGGCGCGCAGCCCGTTGGCGTCCGCCCCGCCTTCGACCAAAAAGGATTTAAGACATTCAGCTCGCCAAACCTGGGCGCGCAGCGGACTGTCGGCATTGCCAATAATATCAATAAGAACAGGAATATTGCGAAAGGGGTCAGCCCAGACGGTTAGTGGCCTGACGGCTGCTGCCGACTGAGACTGCCAAGCTGGATTCGAGGAAGGACAAAAAGATGTCGCGGCCTTGGATCCAGCGGTCTGGCGGCATGGTCAATAATCTCAAACGAAAAGGAATATTGCGAAGGGTATTAACCCTGAAGGGTAGCGCTGGTTGGAACGAAAAAGATTGTTCGACACGGACGGGATCATTGAGAAAATATGGGACTCCGTCGTCCAGATTATGGGACCCGAAAGTCAGCTCTACTGGCTGTTTGTTCTGTCGGCCTTGGCGATTGCGTTCATCATCTATTGGCTTCGCCGACACGGCAAGGAAGATGTAAGTCTCAAGGGTTTCCTGGGTTTCTGTTTTCCCGGCAAGGTCTACGCGCATCCGTCCGCGCGGCTCGATTTTAGATATTTCACGGTCAACACCATTTTATATGGCGCGTTTATCGCTCCGCTTCTTGTCACGTCCAGCGCAACCGCATTCGGGACGGCTTCGCTGCTCATAACTTTCTTTGGCGTGCCTGTGGCGCCATTGCTGCCCGGGGGGATTTGGGCGGATGTCGGGGTGACGGTAGCGGCGGTAGTCGTCGCGGATCTTGCGTTTTTCGTCTCCCACTATCTTCAGCACCGAATTGGTTTTCTATGGGAATTTCACAAGGTTCATCACGCCGCCGAGGTCCTGCATCCGCTGGCTCTGTACCGACGCCATCCCGTGGATGCGGCGCTCGATGTGATACTCATGGGAGCCGGGGCAGGGGCGGTCTTGGGGCTATCTGCCTATGTCTTCGACGAATCGGTAGAGGGCGTGACCATCCTTGGCACCAATGCAATATTGTTTTTGTTTCATTTTGCGGGGGTTCACCTTCGGCACTCGCACGTCCGCTTATCCTACGGGCCGGTTTTCGACCGTATTCTCATCTGCCCAACCTTGCACCAGATCCATCACGGCTGTTCGCCGGAGCACGTCGACAAGAACTTTGGCGGAATATTTTCGGTCTGGGATTGGCTTGCGGGTACGCTCTATATCCCCCGCGGCGATGAAGAATTGATACTGGGACTTCCCGGCGGTGAACACCGCGACTACACCTCGATCACCAGCCTATACCTGTTACCGTTCATCAAGAACGCGACGCGATTGCAGCATTTTGCGCGCAGGATGTTCGCTCAAAGGAAGTGAACGGGATTTTGGTCAAAAGGCGGGGGCTTTCAGGGTGGAATTATTCGCCCAAGGCGGGGTTTTAGCCCTCAGTAATCGGTTTCCATGGGTGGCGATCGAGCCGACATTGTTTGCGTCCATCAGCCGTTCGGCTGATGCGGCGGCCATTAAATCGAAGGTTGTATTGATCCATCGACAGGGGGAGGCTTCATGAAGTCATTTTCACTCGCGGGTGCGTTGTCGTCGGTCGTCTTCGCCGCAAATTTTGTCATCGCTGCTGGCGGGCAGGCCCATCCGTTGTCGGCTGAAACATCGACAAACCCCGGACCGGCCGCCTCGAAACTGGTGTTCGCGCAATCGTCAACGCAATCTGGCAGCGCAAGATCGATCATCATCGTTTCCGGCAAGACTGCCAAATCGGGGTCGGTCGGGTCTCCCGGGTCCAAGGTAATGCTCAATCCACAACCGCTTCCGCCGGGCTCCAAGGTAAAGCTCGCTCCGCAGCCGCTTCCGCCCGGCTCCAAGGTCACACTTAGTCCGCAGCCATTGCCACCAGGGGGAAACGTCAATCGGTCGGTCAGCTCCGGCGCCTCCAAGGTTATGCTCAGTCCGCAACCGCTGCCGCCCGGGGGAGTCGGCAATGCCACGATGACCTCCAGTGGCGCCAAAGTTATGCTCAATCAGCCGCCGCCCAAAACCCCGTAATTCCTTCAGATGAACTCGCTGGGGGACTGCTTTGTCCTTGTTGTTCCAAAAGGGTGCGACATTTTCGCTTGATGTGTTAGGTTGCCGGGAATCCGGCGCCTGAAGAACAAAAAATCGGGCTTCTAGATTCAGGTTTCGGGGCAATAATGCGCGACGTTGGCAGGAGGGCACGCACACTCCGCGGTTTGTGCATTTTGGCGGGATTTGGCGCCTGTGGAGTCGCGCAGGCAGCGGATCTGCCAGTCGCGACGACGGCCCAAAATCATATCAATGAGACTTTCTCGGCTTTCGCCGATCTGGATTTCCGTTTTTCAACCTGGCAGGGAACGCGCGGAACGAACGTATTCGCGCCGGAGCGCGGCAAGGGTAGCCAAATTTACGCGCCGCTTTCGCTGGGTCTGACCTATGAACGTGCCGACGCGGTTCGCATCGAGACCAAGATGTTGACCGGGTCTGCCTTTGCGCGTCACGATACGGTCGGCCAGGAGGCTTCGCTCAATACGCTGGTCGACACGCAAGTTGCGACGACTGCGACGTTCCTGAGCCCGGAGGTGTTCCAGCCCTTTATCGGGGTCGCACTGAATTTGCCGACCGGCAGCACCTATTTGCCCGGTAATACGCGCTTTACCCGAATGGATCCGGACCTGGTGGAGATCGGAGCCTATGGCATGGGCTTCAATGTAAACCCGACGGTCGGCGTCACATTCGCGCCCAACAGCAATTCCGCGGTGTCTCTCGGATTGGGCTATGCCTGGATGGGCGCGTTTACACGGGAGACGCTCGACCTTACGACAGGCAACTTCGACGCGATGCAGCGTGTCAAGCCCGGCGATACCTTCACCGCCAACGGCACCATCACCACCGTGATGCAAAACCTCACGACCTCCGGCACGTTTGCATTCATGGCGGAGACCGACCTTTTACAGAACGGCGTTCCGATCGGCCGCAAGGGCAATCGCTTCGTCGCCAATGGCGCTGCGGTTTACGTCATCGACGACCGGTGGAACTTTGAAGGCAACCTGTCATGGAGCTATCTCGGGCGCGACAAGGTGGTGGACCCGGTGTTCGGCTCGCTCGTCACCGAACTGAGGAATTCCAACAGCAACGTACTGATTCTGTCCGCGCAGCCGAACTACATGGTGACGGAGCGGCTGAAAGCGGGGGTGAACTATAGTCTGCTGTACAGGAACGCGAATTCTTACGACATTGTGCAGGAGCAGTTCATACCCGCCAAACTCAAGCAATCCGCGGGCGTGGCGCTCGCCTATGCCTTCACCGACAGTTTGAAGGTTGATTTCCGGCTGGCGCATTTCTGGGTGGTGCAGCAGGACGGTCCGTTTCTGCCGGTGTTGTTCGAACAGTTCGGCGCGGCCCTGCAGTTTGTGAGCCAGCAGGCTTTTGTGCCGCCAAATCTTCATTATACCGGCTGGTCGGGTGGATTGGCTGCCCATGGCCGGTTTTAGAAAATTGGAAGGGGCGTCGCTCATGAGCTGGCTAAGACGATTGTTGCAATGCCTCGTCATAATGATGGTAGCGTCGGTTGGGCTGCTTTCGGTGGCTTCGGCTCAGGGCCAACGATGCCCCGGATTGAGGGCATTGGACGGAACATGCGCGAACGTAGTTGCCGTCGATATTGCGCGAAGGCGCGCGATGATTCTTTCAACGCAGCGCGTCTCCTATTTCGGGACGCCGGCCGGTACGGTCGGCGGGCAATTTATTCCGTTCGAGCGTCTGTTCCGGGACGATCCCGTGTTGTTCGGGCTCCCAACCTTTTCTTCGATATCGGTTGACATCGATTTCCGAGGTACCGTCAATCGAACCAAGTGAAACGGCATGTCAGGACGAAACGTTTTTTCCAATGACGAGGCGTGAAATTTCTTCAATCCAGACAACTAAATCAATTGGGAGGAATCGATCGGTGGATAAGAAAGTAGTCGCGCTTAGCACACTGTCTGCGCTCTTGCTGGCAGGCGCCTCGGGCGGCGAGGCTGAAGCGCAACTGCAAAAATCAACGATGCCTTCAAACAACGTCCCCAAGATGACGATTGCACCTCCTGCTGCGACGCCCGGGCAAAAGGTACCGGCTTCTTCCGGCACAACTCTTGGCGCAATTCAAACCCAACGAAGCAAGACTATCAGTACGGTCTCACCCGCTGCTGTCGTTAAACTAAATCGGATCCAAGCTGACCACGATTCGGGGTGGATCGAGCATTTCGCAAATGGTCACACCTCAACAATAAATCCGGTCGGTAACGTTCAGAAAACGCTGAAGTCCCAGTGAGCCTCCCGGGGCTTGAAGCAGGCGAAGACCGGCCGGCGGGCCTTCGGACCGTCTTCGAGCGCGCTCCCAAGTGCGCTGACCTCCATCATTCGCGATCGGCAGACATAGGTCGGAAAACCAGACAACTAGAATTTGTGGTCAAACTTTCGAAATACTGCAATCTGAGATGCAGTTACTGTTATGAATTCGAAGACCTCCACAAAAAGGATCGGATGAATCTAGGTCAGATTCAGGAAATGTTTCGACACATTTCGTTGCATGCGGTCGAGCACAATGTCGATGCTGTCAAATTTATTTGGCACGGCGGCGAACCTTTCCTTTTCGGGCCAAGATTCTTCAGGGAAATTGCCGCTGCTCAGGCTGCGATTTTTGACACGAGTTTTGCTGTGTCGAATACGGTGCAGACAAATCTAACTGTGTTAACCGAGGACATGCTTTCCTTCCTTAAAGAAGGCAAATTCTTTTCCGGCCTCGGCATCTCATTCGATCCCTATGGCTCACAACGCGTCGATACGCGAGGGAGGTCGCGAGTCGAGACCGTCACCAAGAACATGCAAACTCTTATCGACCGGCGCATTCCATTCGGCGCGATCACGGTCGTTGCACGGGATACGCTGCACTCTGTGATCGAAACCTTCAAATTCTTCGATACGCTTAATATGTCGCACAGGTTCCTTCCCTATTATAGAAGCGCCAATCCGCAGCAGATGCAGGCGCACTCGCTCACCTATGATGAGATTCTCCTCTCGTATATGTGCTTGGTAGACGCTTGGCTCGTTTCAACGAACGCGCCAGGCTGCTATCCGATCGAGGAATACATGGTCTATGCTCAAAGGAGCATAGCAGGCGCTGCCGCCGAATACTTCGATTTTGGGCAACATGAGTGTGTCTTTATCGTAGACGTAGACGGTGGTACCTGGGGCGTGATGGGAGACTACAGATCGGAAGCGAAGTACGGGAATCTGTTCGAGCAGGATTTTGCCGATGTTCTTGCCGGCGAAAATCGAGCCCGGCAAAAAGCTGAAATTGACTTGAGAGTGACGTCGCATTGCGGATCTTGTGAATATTATGGAGCGTGCCCGGGAAAATATGTCGCCGAGGCGACTAGTGCAGAGCGCGAATTGATCGACAACCATGGCTGCATCGCAAAGGACGTGATCGCCCATATCCTGCTGCGATGTGAACAGACCGGCATGGCCTTGACGCTCGCGCAGCCCAGCCTTGCCGCCGGCCTGGCCGCCGCGGGCTGAACTCGCCGCACGCGGCTCGCAAGCCTACTTCACGGCGACAATCCGGACGCCTCCCAATTTGCGCCGTTGAATAAGTTCAACAAATCGAACGTAGGATTTGTGAAAAGCATCGTGCCCCATCGGGGTCCCTTCTTCCCGGGCTTCCTCGCGCAACCGCTGATACATCGCCAGTCGCTCGCGGAGGATTGGCCCCCATTGATCGGTCAAATCGGTTGCTGAAAGCACCCTGAAGCCGCTGCTCTCGACCAGATCGCGGTAATCCGGAATCGAACGGAGGGGCTGAATGGCCATGCCGTCCCACATCAGCCGGGCATCATCAGGCGCGAGCGGTTCATGGGCGATCCAGTCCGTGAAGGCCAGCCTGCCGTCTTTGCCAAGGATCCGGAAAGCCTCGTCCAGCGCTTTCTTCAGGTGAGGCACATGGCAAAATGCCTCCTGGCTGATAACCGCGTCCATACTCACGTCCGCAAGCGGAACCTCCAGAACGTTGCCGCCAACCACGCGGGCGGTTTCCTGAAGTCCGACCCGCCTGGTCAACTCTTGCGCGCCCGTAACGCGCGCCGGGGTCAATTCGATACCCGTGACATTGGCCCCGTATTTGTGGGCAAGATAACGCACGGTACCGCCAAGACCCGCACAGAAATCCGCCACCCGGGATCCATTTCCGATCCGCGCCGCATGCGCCAATTCGTCTGTGGCAGCAACGCCGCCATAATGGTCCTGGTCATGCGGGAACAAGTCTTCCGGACGCAGTCCGTCGAGATGGCCACGGCCTGCGCGCAGCTTCGCCAGAATAATTTCGCACGAGATCGGGTGCCGATTGAAGAAATAGACGGTCTGCGAAGTTGCGTCGTTCATGAAGCTCTCCTCCCGCCGAAGTTTTGGCCGAGCGAAGCCTGGCTGCCCTGAATAACCCGGAACGATGGCACTAATTCCCGCTGGATTTTAATGACCCGACGTTGCGGCGGTGCAGTAACGCATTGGCCCAGGTCGTCGCTGCCTATCCCCCGTAACTCTGCACGAGGCTGCCGGCCACCAGCGACCAGCCGTCGACCAGCACGAAGAAGATCAGCTTGAACGGCAGTGACACCACCACCGGCGGCAGCATCATCATGCCCATCGACATCAGCACGGAGGCGACCACGAGGTCGATGATCAGGAACGGCAGGAACAGCAGGAAGCCGATCTCGAAAGCGCGTTTCAGCTCCGAGATCATGAACGCCGGCACCAGAATCCGCAGCGACATTTCTTCCGGGGTGGCCGGCGGCGGCTCGCCCGACATATCCATGAACAGCTTCAGATCCTTTTCGCGGACGTTCTTCTGCATGAAGCCGCGTAGCGGCACCGAAGCGCGCTGCAGCGCCTCCTCGACGCTGATCTGGTTGGCGACCAGGGGTTTGATGCCGTCGTCATAGGATTTCTGCAGCACAGGTCCCATCACGAACGCGGTCAGGAACATCGCCAGCGCGATGATCACGGAATTCGGCGGCGCGGTTGCGGTGCCCAGCGCGGTGCGCAACAGCGACAGCACGACGACGATCCGGGTGAACGACGTCATCATGACCAGGATCGACGGCGCGATCGACAGCACCGTCAGCAGCGCGATCAGCTGGATCGCGCGCTCGGTGACGCCGCCATTGCCCTGGCCGAGATTGATGCTGATATCCTGCGCGAACGCGGGACCCGCCAGCGATCCGGCGGTTATCAGTATGACAAGAAATAAAACTCTACGCGGGGTGGCCGCCGGCCTCACGAAGGGGTCTTTGGACGGCCCAGCAACGACGCCATCTCGTCTTCGAGATTTTCAAAGCCGCTCTTCGGTGAGGGTGCGGCAGCCGGCGGGTTGGCCGGTTGCTCGCCGCGCGGCACAGGGCGACTTGGCGGCGGCTCGGGCGCCACCGGCGGCGCGCCGACTCGCGGTTCGCCCGCATCGGCGGCCGGGCGGCGAAGGGCGGCTTCCAGCCGTTGCGCCATCTCGGCGAGATTTTGGTCGGCTGCCGACATCGAAGGGGCCGGCGGGGGCGGGGGCGGGGCGGCACGCTCCGGTGCGCGAACCGGGGGCGGCGCCTTCGGTGCTTCACTCGGCCGCGGCGGGCGGGGCATGACGGGTTCGTTGCGCGAGGTCACGCGCGACGGCATCGGTTCGCCGCGCAGCTCGGGGCGGGGTTCCGGACGGCCGCCCAGCGGCTCCGGGGCAAAACCTGTCAGTGGATCGCTGCGCCGCTCCGACAGCGCCGGCGCTGGGCGGCGCACTTCGTCCGCAAAGGATGGTCGGACCGGCCGGGGCGGCGGCTCGGGCATTTGCGGCTCGGTGTGCTCGAAGATGTCGGACCTCGACCCATCACCATCGGTCCGGCCCACATCGGGCAGCGGCGATACCCGGGGCGGCGGTTCGCCCGCGCTGAGGCCGGGCCGTTGCGGCATCTGATCGCGTCCAGGCATCGCCCGCACGATATTGGGTTCCACGACGATATCGGTCGGCCCGCCTATCATTAGCAGATGTTCGACGTTGTCGCGCCGCACCAGCACCAGCCGCCTGCGGCCGTCCACCGCGGCGGCATCGATCACGGCCAGGCGCGGCATTCGCCCACGATTGGTATTGGCGCCAAGGCGGTTGCCGGCGAATCGGCGAACCAGCCAGGCGGCAACCCCGATCAGCGCCAGGACGGCCACGAATGCGAAGAAAAATGTCAGTGCCTGCATGCTTGTCCCCGGCGAATAGCGTTTTTCTTCAGTCTCTCGTTCGTCGCACGCGGATCGAAAGCGACGCAACGGACGGCGAAAAAAGCCTGAGATCGGCCTTAATCATTTAACACCCCGCGGCAGAAACTGCCGCCCAGCGGCTTAACGACCCGCGACCCGTATCTTAATAACCCATGAATCGGCTGGACCAAAACGACTTCTTGGGCTTCCGGCTTCGATGATCTGGCCGGTTAACGCAGGTTTCGTGGCGAAATTGCGCACAATTGATCCTTGGGCCGCCAATCCGCGCCGCGATGTCGTCCGGTCCGCCGCGGTGCGACTTTAACCCGCTGTTAACCATACACACGGCAAATTCTGCCCACCTCCGGGGGCGTCGTGCCCAAGGCGGGGAAGCGGAGCGGCGGCGATGTCCATCAGCGATCTTCCGGTCTTGTCGGTGCTGCGCACCAAGATGCAGTGGCATCAGGAGCGCCAGCGCGTGCTGTCCGAGAACGTCTCCAACTCCGACACGCCCAATTTCAAGCCGCGCGATCTGGTCGCGCCGAAATTCGACTCGAGCGGCGCCAGCGCGGGATCGATGGGGTCGCTGGCGATGATGCGCACCAGCGCCTCGCATATCACTGCAGCGGGCGGTGGCGGACAAAGCTTCGATCAGAACCGCAAGGCAGGTTTCCAGACCAGGCCCGCCGGCAATGCCGTCAATCTCGAAGACGAAATGCTCAAGGTTTCCGCCAACCAGATGGACTACGCGGCGGTGACCACGCTCTACAGCAAGAGCCTGCATCTGTTGAAGACCGCGATCGGCAAGGGCTAGAGGCCGGAAGACCTGAGGGAGCGACATCATGGCAAACGATGGAGGAGACTTCACCCGCTCGATGAGCATCGCGACCTCGGGCCTGCGCGCGCAGGCGGGGCGGATCCGGGTGATTTCGGAAAACATCGCGAACGCGGATTCCACGGCGCCGACGCCCGGCGGCAATCCCTATCGCCGCAAGGTTCCGACGTTTTCCTCCGAACTCGACCGCACGCTGGATGCGAAGGTGGTGACGCTGGGCAGGGTCCGGCCCGATCCGTCGGCGTTTCGCGTCAAGCACGATCCCGGCAATCCGGCGGCCGATGCCGCCGGCAATGTCAAATATCCCAACGTCAATCCGCTGATCGAAATGACCGACATGCGCGACGCGCAGCGATCCTACGAGGCCAACCTCAACATCATCAGCGCCACGCGCCGGATGATTCAGCGCACGCTCGACATCCTCAAGGCCTGAACAGGAAACATTAAACCATGGCTTCACCCACAGTCGCTGCAAATGCCTACGCCAATCTGGCCCGCATCCTGGACACCGGCGGCGCCGGCAAGGGTTCCGACGCGGGCGGCGGCCCGTCATTCGGGGCGCTGCTCAAGGACGCGATCGGAGGCGTGCTGGACGCCGGCAAGAAGTCCGACGCGCAGACTGTCGCGATGGCGGCGGGCAAGGCCAATGTGATGGACGTGGTGACGGCGGTGGCGGAAACCGATGTCGCGGTCTCGACGCTGGTGTCGGTGCGCGACCGGGTGATCCAGTCCTACGAAGACATCATGAAGATGCCGATCTGAGATTTTGTGCCGTCATTCCGGGATGGTCCGTCAGGACCAGATCCGGATTCTCGAGATTCCGGGTTCGATGCTTCGCATCGCCCCGGAATGACGAGTTAAACCAAGCGAAATGGAACACATGTCATGACCGGTGCTGAAACCCTCGACGTGGCGCGGGATGCGATCTGGACCATCGTCGTGGTGTCGTCGCCGCTGATGATCGTCGGTCTTGTGGTCGGCGTCGTGGTGTCACTGTTTCAGGCGCTGACGCAGATCCAGGAACAGACGCTGGTGTTCGTGCCGAAGATTCTCGCGATCTTCGTTACGCTGCTGCTGGCGCTGCCATTCATGGCGGACTCGCTGCACAGCCATATGATGCGGATATCGTCGCGAATCATGGGCGGTTGATGCACTATTGTCCGGGCTCCGACATTCGCATCAAGGACTCGCGGCAAAAGCTGATGCGAATGTCAAATCCACTGCACCGGGCGTGAATCATGCGCATCGATATTTCACTGCTGCCCGCGCTCGCCGCAGCCTTCATGCTGGTATTCGCCCGCATCGGCGCCATGGTGATGCTGTTGCCGGGGTTGGGTGAGTCCAATATCCCGGTTCGCATCAAGCTCGCGATCGCGCTGCTGCTGACGCTGGTCATTCTGCCATTGCACCGCGCCGCCTATCACGTCGACATGCAGTCGCTGACGGCGCTTCTGGTTCTGATGGTGCACGAGATCGTCATCGGCATCGTGCTCGGCGCCACCGCGCGGGTGACGCTCGCGGCGCTGCAGGTCGCCGGATCGGTGATCGCCCAGCAGATGGGTCTCGGCTTCGTCACCGCGGTCGATCCGACCCAGGGCCAGCAGGGCCTGCTGGTCGGAAATTTTCTCACCCTGCTGGGCTTGACGCTGCTGTTTGCCACCGACAGTCATCACCTGGTGATCGCCGCGCTCAACGACAGCTACGCGATTTTTTCGCCCGGCGAGACGATGTCGAGCGGCGATGTGGCGTCGCTCGCGACCCGGGCCTTCGCTGCCGCGTTCAAGATCGGCATGCAGCTTTCGGCGCCGTTCCTGGTGTTCGGTCTGGTCTTCAACGTCGGGCTTGGCGTGCTGGCGCGGCTGATGCCGCAGATGCAGGTCTATTTCGTCGGCGTGCCGCTGTCGATTCTGGCGGGCTTCCTGATCTTCGCCCTCGTCATCGCGGCAATGATGGGAACGTTCCTCGATTATTTCAGCGGTGTCATGCACGAGCTGATACCGCTCAACGGAAAGTTATGAACGATGGCCGACGAAAACGACGCAGCGGACAAAACAGAAGACCCTACGCAAAAACGCCTGGATGACGCCCACGACCGCGGCGATGTCGCCAAGAGCCAGGAAATCAACACCTGGTTCGTGATTGCAGGCGGGACCCTGGTGCTGTCGACGTTTTCCGGATCGGTCGGTGGCGGCATCCTGATGCCGCTTCGCAACCTGATCGCCAATTCGTGGATGGTCCACGTCGACGGACCCGGCCTGCTGGCGCTGGCGCAGTCGCTCGAATACGTTGTCATTGCAGCGCTCGGCGTGCCGTTTTTGATGCTGGCGCTGGCGGCGATCGCCGGCAACATGGTGCAGCACAGGCTGGTGTGGTCGGCCGAATCGCTGAAACCGAAGTTCAGCAAGATCTCGCCGGCCGCCGGAGCCAAGCGGATCTTCGGCAAGCAGGCGGCGGCGAATTTCGGCAAGGGTCTTTTCAAGGTGGTGGCGCTGGGCGCGGTCATGACCGCCATCCTGTGGCCGGAGCGCCATCGCCTCGAATCGATGGTCCGGTTCGACCCGTCGGCGATTCTGGGCGCCACCACCGGCCTGACGGTGCATCTGATGGGCACCGTCGTGGCGATGCTCGCGGTGGTCGCGCTCGCCGACTTTCTGTTCCAGTACCGGCAATGGTTCGAGCGGCAGAAGATGTCGCTGCAGGACATGAAAGAGGAGTTCAAGCAGACCGAAGGCGACCCGCACATCAAGGCCCGGATCAGGCAGTTGCGCCAGGCACGCATGAGGAAGCGCATGATGGCCTCGGTTCCGAAGGCCTCCGTGATCATCACCAACCCGACCCATTACGCGGTGGCGCTCAGTTACGAACGCGGCATGTCGGCGCCGGTCTGCGTAGCCAAGGGCGTCGATACGATCGCGCTCAAGATCAGGGAAGTCGCCGGCAACCACGACGTCCCGATCGTGGAAAACGTGCCGCTGGCGCGGGCGCTCTATGCGACCGTGGATATCGACGAGGAAATACCGGTGGAGCATTACCACGCGGTCGCCGAGGTCATCGGTTACGTGATGGGCCTGAGGCGCGGGCTGTCCGGCCGGCGGGTCTGATCCAGGCGACAATCGCCTGCGAAAGGGCTGGAAATGCGTGCTATTGGCAAAATAGCCGGTGTACGGACTTGCGCTTGCGGGTGCGATTCAGGCACTCAGGGGCCGAGCCGGTGTTGAAAATACGCCGCATCCATGTCGACAGGCTGCATCCCCCGGTATGACCGCCGTACCTGACAACGATCCGTCACGAGAGCCGATCGCCGCCCACGAGCCGGCGCGGCGCGGCGGCAGCATCGTGCTGGTGCTGCTGGTGGCCGGCGGGATCGTCGCGGCGGCGGTCGCGCTCATGACCATCGGCCGGGCCCAGGCGCAGCCCTATATCCTCGGGCTGCTGGCGATGCTGGCGATGGTCGGGCTGTTCAGCCTGTTCGCCTTCGCCGCCGGAATTATCCGCTCCGCCGACCGTGCCGCCGACGATCCGGTCAAGAGCCGCATCGCCGACCAGGCCTATGACGGGCTGGCGGTCACCGACCCCGGCGGCCACGTGGTCTATTGCAACACCGCCTATCTCGCGCTCACCGGGGCGGCAACCGCGCTCGACGTGCGCCCGGTGGAGCGGGTGTTCATCGGCAATCCCGATGTGTCGGAGGCGGTCTTTCGCCTGCTCAAGGCGGCGCGCGAGGGCAAGCGGCAGCAGGAAGAGGTCCGCATCGCTGGTACCGACGGCGCCCATGGCCGCTGGCTGCGGATGCGGGTCCGCCCGCTGGGCCGGGGCAAGCGCGAGGCGAAATACGCAGTGTGGTCGATTGCCGACATCACCCGCGACCGCGAGCGCCAGGAGGACGTGTTTCAGGAGCTGCAGCATGCGATCGAATATCTCGATCATGCGCCGTGCGGTTTCTTCTCGGTCAATGCCGCCGGAGACATCGTTTATGTCAACGCCACGCTGGCGAACTGGCTGGATCACGACCTCGCCGAGATCGGGTCGGGCGGCCTGAAGCTGACCGACATCGTGTCCGGCGATGGTGCGGCGCTGCTGACCTCGATTGCACCGGTGCCCGGCGAAGTCAAAACCGAGGTGTTCGACATCGACCTGCGCATGCGCGGCGGCAAGACCATGCCGGTACGGCTCTATCACAAGCTGGCATTCGGGGCGGACGCCGTCCCCGGCGCGTCGCGCACGCTGGTGATCAGCCGCGCGCGGGACGAGCGTCCCGACCCGCAGCGCGCCGCCGAAGTGCGCTTCATGCGCTTCTTCGATCACACCCCGATGGCGATTGCGACCGTGGATCGCGGCGGCGCGGTGGTCCGCGCCAATGCCCGGTTCGCGAAACTGGCGCAAAGCCTGAGCCCGGACGGCGCGGCCGGCAAGTCGATCTTCCGCGCGGTGAGCGCGCGGGATCGCAACCTGCTAATCGCGGCCATCAACCAGGCGGCGGAAGGGCAGGGCGATATCCCCCCGGTGGAGGCGATGCTTGACGGCGCCATGGAGCGCTGGGGCCAGTTCTTTGTGACCGCGGTCGAGGAAGACGAACGCGAGACCGAGGCCGCCATCGTCTACATGCTGGAGACCACCGAGCGTCGCGCGCTGGAGAACCAGATCAACCAGTCGCAGAAGATGGACATGGTCGGCCAGCTCGCCGGCGGCATCGCGCACGATTTCAACAATGTGCTCTCCGCCATCATGATGGCGAACGACTTCCTGCTGAACGCGCACAAGCCGACCGATCCGTCGTTCCAGGACATCATGCAGATCAAGCAGAACGCCACCCGCGCGGCGACGCTGGTGCGGCAGCTATTGGCGTTCTCGCGCCGCCAGACCCTGCGCCCGCAGGTGCTCGATCTCGGCGATGCGCTGTCCGATCTCACCATGCTGCTGCGCCGGCTGATCGGCGAAAAGGTGAAACTCGATCTGGTGCACGGTCGCGATCTCTGGCCGGTGAAGGTCGACGTGTCGCAGTTCGAACAGGTGATCGTCAATCTGGCGGTCAACGCGCGTGATGCGATGCCCGAAGGCGGCAAGCTGACGGTGCGAACCGCCAATGTGACGTCGCAGGAATCCGCGCATCTCGCCTACAAGGGCATGCCGCTGGCGGATTATGTGCGGATCGACATATCCGACACCGGCACCGGAATTCCCGCCGATATCGTCGACAAGATTTTCGAGCCGTTCTTCTCGACCAAGGAAGTCGGCAAGGGTACCGGCCTCGGCCTGTCGACGGTGTATGGCATCGTCAAGCAGACGGGCGGGTTCATCTATGTGGACTCCGAAGCCGACCACGGCACCTCGTTCCACATCTTTCTGCCGCGGCACCATCCCGAGCTGGAGGTCCAGCCCGATGCCGCCGCCAGCGGCGCGCCCAGGGAAACGCCGGCGCAGACCAGGCCCCGGGCCGATCTCACCGGGCAGGGCACGATTCTTCTGGTCGAGGACGAGGAGGGGCTGCGCTCGCTGAACGCGCGGGGTCTGCGCTCGCGCGGCTACAGCGTGATCGAGGCCTCCAACGGTGTCGAGGCGCTGGAGGCGCTGGAGCAAGAGAACGGCGCCGTCGATCTCGTGGTCTCCGACGTGGTGATGCCGGAAATGGACGGCCCGACCTTGCTCAAGACCATGCGCGGCCGCAATCCGGACCTCAAGATCATCTTCGTGTCGGGCTATGCCGAAGATGCCTTCGAGAAGAGCCTGCCGGAGAACCAGCAATTCGCCTTCCTGCCCAAGCCCTTCACGCTCAGCCAGCTGGTGGCGGCGGTGAAGGAAACCATGACGTCGCAGGGCAGCTGAGATTGATAGGGCCGGTCCACGGCCTGCCGGAGTTAGCCCCGGAGACGGCCGGCCGCCGCAAAACTCATGCTGAAATGCAGCTACCCGCGACCGAGCGCCGCAGCCGCGGTTACCGATAGTGGCTTCACTTTTGGGCAATGCTGCCCATCTTAAGGGCGCTTCCCCCTGCCGGGGATTTTAAGGGAAACCAACATGAACTTCACGCAACGCGCCTGCGGCATCGTTCAGGCGATCGCCGTCTTGCTAGCGCTGGCGGTGCCTCTGGCATCGGCGATCTCGCCGGCCGACGCGCGGGTCGGCGGAGGCATGAGTTCGGGTTCGCGGGGCGCGCGGACGTTTTCCGCGCCGCCGAGCACGTCGACCGCACCCAGCACGGCACAACCGTTCAACCGCACCATCACCCAGCCCGGCAGCGCCGGGGTCGGCGCGCCCGCCGGCGGCGGCTTCTTCAATCGGCCCGGCGGAAGCATGCTTGGCGGCCTCGCCGCGGGCTTCCTAGGCGCCGGCCTCCTGGGCATGCTGTTCGGCGGCGGAATGTTCGGCGGGCTCGGCGGATTGTCGTCGATCTTCGGCCTGCTGCTGCAGGTCGGCCTGATCGTCATCGTGGTTCGGCTGGCGATGTCATGGTGGCAGCGCCGCCACGAAACAGCGGCGGCCTATGCCGGCCCCGCCACGGGTTCCGGCGCGCAATCGAGCTTCCGCAGCGCCGCAACGGGTTTCGGACTGGGATCGGGCAGTGCACCGCTTGAGATTCTTCCCGCAGACTACGAAGCCTTCGAGCGCTTGCTCGGCGAGATTCAGGCGGCGTGGTCAAACGAGGATGTCGCCAGGCTGCACACGCTGGCGACGCCGGAAATGGTGTCGTATTTCACCAAGGATCTCGAAGCGAACAGGGCTACCAACGACATTAACAAGGTTTCCGACGTCAAGCTGCTGCAGGGCGACCTCGCCGAAGCCTGGCGCGAAGGCGATACCGACTACGCCAGCGTGGCGATGCGGTATTCGCTGGTCGACAAGACGCTCGACCGCACCAATGGCCGGCTGGTCGCCGGCAGCGAGCAGCCGGAAGAAGTCACGGAAGTGTGGACCTTCGTGCGACCGCGCGGCGCCAGTTGGGAACTTTCGGCGATCCAGCAGACCTGATCGCCTGCAAACCGATGACGATGCAAGGCGCTGCGGTTCCTTCCGCGGCGCCTTTTCGTTTCTGCCTAGCGGAATGGAATAATGCCTCCCGCGACGTGTTGATGTCGGACAAGCCGGCGCTTAATGATCTGGCGGATAAAAACGACCCGGAGGATTCGATGTCAACTCTTGTTCATATCTTCTCGCGTACGTGGTTTGCCCTCATTGCGGCCGCTTCATTTGTCGTTCTCACGGATCAGCCCGCCACGGCGCAATCGGCCAACACCACCTTCTTTCTGACTTCCACCGGCATCGGTAACGGCGGCAACCTCGGCGGCCTCGCCGGCGCCGACAATCATTGCCAGACGCTGGCGCAGGCCGCAGGCGCCGGCGCAAGGACCTGGCATGCCTATCTCTCGAGCCAGGCGGCTGACGGGGCGCCCGCCGTGAATGCGCGCGACCGTATCGGCAAGGGGCCCTGGCAGAATTCCAAAGGCGTCGCGATCGCCAGGGATGTAGCGGATCTGCACGGCGCCAACAATCTCACCAAGCAGACCGCGCTGAGCGAGAACGGCGATGTCATCAACGGCCGCGGCGACAAGCCGAACCGTCACGACGTGCTGACGGGATCGCAGGCGGACGGCACCGCGTTCGCAGCGGGCGACGACCGCGCCTGCAGGAACTGGACGAGCAGCACGCAGGGTTCGGCGATGCTGGGATATTCCGACCGTCTCGGCCTGCGCGACGATGACGCGTCGAAATTCTGGAACAGCTCGCACCCCTCGCGCGGGCCGGACGGCGGTTGCTCGCAAGCAGACCTCCGGAGCACCGGCGGCGACGGCCTGCTATACTGCTTTGCGGTGAACTGACGTAAGTCATTCCGGGGCGTGCCAACGGGTCCGCGCAAAGCGCGGCCCGATGACAGCTCCGCATCGAGCTGCGATGTGCTATTGCACATCGCAGAATCTGAGGATTCCCCGATGCGCAATTGCGCGTCTGAGGTCTGGTCCTTGCGGGCCATCTGGAATGACCGAAGAGGATCGACCGCCATGCGCTACGAACTCTATTACTGGCCGGGCATTCAGGGTCGCGGCGAATATGTTCGTCTTGCGCTGGAAGAGGCCGGCGCCGATTATGCCGATGTCGCGCGCGGCGGCCGCGGGGTGCCTGCGATGATGCGGATGATGGCGGGGAACGGCAGCACGCCGCCGTTCGCGCCGCCGTTTCTCAAGGCCGGAATGCTCGTGATTGGGCAGACCGCCAACATCCTGCTCTATCTCGGCTCGCGCCATGGTCTGGCGCCGAAGGCGGAAGCGGGAAAACTGTGGCTGCATCAGCTGCAGCTCACCGTCGCCGATCTGGTGCTGGAGATTCACGACAGCCATCATCCGCTCGGGCCGACGCTGTATTACGAGGACCAGCGCGCGCCCGCGAAAAAGCGCAGCGAGGAATTCTGGAAGCAGCGGGTGCCGAAATATCTTGGCTATTTCGAGCGGCTGTTAGGGGATAGCGGCGGCGCCTGGCTCACCGGCCGCAGGCTGACCTATGTCGATCTCTCGCTGTTCCAGATCGTGGCGGGGCTGCGTTACGCCTTTCCCCGGCGCATGAAGGCGTTCGAGCGACGGATTCCCGGCCTCGTCGACCTGCACGACCGCGTCGCGTCAAGATCAAACATCAAGTCCTATCTCGCCAGCGACCGCCGCATTGCCTTCAACGAGGACGGCATCTTCCGCCACTACAAGGCGCTGGATCTGTAGGCCCATTTTCGGTCGTTCCGGGATGCGCCGTTTAGGCGCAGACCCGGAATCTCGAAGCGATGGGATCGAGATTCCGGGTTCGCCGCTGCGCGGCGCCCCGGAATGACAGCGGACCTCTACCGGCTGCGCCCGTCGATCGGCGTCATCGCAAGTTTCGCCAGCTCGATCCCGTCGATGCAACTGACGTTCAGCGCCACCACTTCGGTGCCGTCAGGCTTGTTGCCGCGCGCGAACACCTCGACGCCGCAGTCGCTGCAGGACTGATGCCGGATCGCGTGCTTGTTGAACAGATATTCCTTCAGATTGTCCTCGCCGGCGCGTAGCTGAAAACTCTTCGGCGAAAGGAACGCAAAATGCAGCCCCTTCTTGGTGCAGATCGAGCAGTTGCACGCGGTCACCATCGCGAGATCCGTAGTGCATTCGAACCGCACCAATCCGCAGTGGCAGCCGCCGGTATAGGTCTTGCTGTTGGGCATCGATCGCTCCATCCTCACCAAAGCCCGGGCAGCAGACGATAGCGCACCCGCGCCGCATAGTCAGCATAGCCCGGCAGACCCGCGATCAGCGCGCGTTCCTCTATCCGGGTGCGAATGGCGAAAAGTGCGGTAAACAGCGGCAACATCCCGACACCCCACCACGAGCCCAACAGCAGCGGCGCGCCGACGAAGAACAGAACGCTGCCGCTGTACATGGGATGACGCACCCAGGCATAGGGACCCGTGCTGACGACGCGATGGTCGCGTTCGGTCTGCAGCTTGACCACCGGCGCTGCGAATGAATTTTCGTGCATTACCCACATGATGAAGCCAACAGAGCCCAGCAGCATCGCCAGTCCCAGCGCCTGCAGTGCCGTCGGGACATGGGACGCGCGCATGCGCTCATCGAAGCCGATGACGAGAAACCAGCTCAACGCCACAAGGCCGAACGCCAGCATGAATATCTTGTCGGCCAGGGGCTGACCGCTTTGCATCATCGGGTGCATCCGCTCGGCGAGCAACGCCGGGTCGGTTCTGGCGAGCCACAAACCGCAGGAGACGCCGAGGATCGCGATGGTTCCCAGGAACACCCATGCCGCCGGCCAGTGCAGGGTACCCGCGGGCACAAACAACAGCGCGCCCATCGCGACGACCCAGATCAGGTTCTGCAATAGCAGCTTGCCGATCATGCGGTGTTGTTCCCACTTTTGGTGGAATCACCATGATCGCGGCATTTTCCGGCAAACTTGCGGCGGTTGTTTTGTAAGGGTGCGAGATCGCAGTGCGCCTCAGGCGATCTGGTCGATCCGCGTTCCCTGTCCCGGAGGCAGGGCGGCCAGCACTGGCGGCTGGGATGCGGCCGCGCGCGCCTCGTCGGCACCATTGTCAGCCTTCACGTCAGGCGCTTTAGGCGCGCTGGCGACCGGAGTGCTCACCGGCGTTGACGTCGTCACACCTGAAATACTCATCGGAAACATCCTGGCTCTTGTTTTCCCGACTGTGACGGGCCGGAGCCGAATGTTTCATGAATCCAGAACTGCAAACCGCGCGGCATCGCGGCCGATCCCGCCACATGGTAAACGGGCAGCTCGAATATCCCTTAGAAAGGTGCGGATTTGTCCGGAATTTCGGTAATCTTGTCTAGCGCCTGCTCACTCATTGGTGCCGCGTGTGATCGCGATCGATGCCTCGGTCTTGGTGCGGCTGCATTCGAAGTCGAGGCGGCGATAGCGCATCTTGATATTGTCGCCGCGCAAGAAACCCATCCGCTTGATGCAACGCGTAGTGCCCGTCAGGGCATCGTCCTTGGGCAAGGTAAAGACGATGGCCGTTGCCCTGCCGACCAGATCAAGAAATTCCGGCTTGGGTTTCCGATCGGTCTTGGCGTAGAGCTCGTTGGAGTAGTTGCGGCCGCGGCAGCCGAGTGACAGTTCCTTCGCCGCCGGGTGCGACAGATAGATGATGTTGGCGGCCGTGATGCCGACCTTGAGGCCATCGATCTGGTCCCTGAGGTGGTTTGCAATGTCGTCGCAGCGGTCGGCGCGGGCGGGCGAGGGGGCGGATACGGCCAGCAGCGCAATCGCGACGGCGAGCATGGTCGATCTGTAGAATTGTCGTTTTGCCGTCATTTGCGAATGTCCCTTTGCGCCATTGAAGCGTCCGCCAACGATTAGCGCAAGGGTGGGCTAACTCCTTTCTCACAAGGCGAGAGGTACCATCCGAGCGTTCCATTCCCGCAGCCGCGCAGGACAGGCTTCTCAGCCATACAAAAGTATGGTATACTTTATATAGCATGATGGTCCGGGGGACGATGTCTGATTTCGAATGGGACGCTGCGAAAGACAGAGGCAATCGAGCCAAGCATGGAATCGGGTTCGAACTGGCCCAGCACGCGTTCCTGGACCCATTGCGCGTGATTGCTGAAGATCTCGATCATGGCGGCGACGAGCAGCGCTACTTCTGTTTTGGCAGGGTCGAGGGCGCGGTCATGACCGTGCGCTTCACGTGGCGGAGCGGAAAGATAAGGATTTTCGGGGCGGGCTACTGGCGGAAAGGAAGGGCGATCTATGAAAAAGCCAACGGTTAGATACAGCAAGGGCGAGATCGGCCGCGTCAGGATCATCGAGGATTTCCTGCCACCGCCGGACCGGCTGGTGCTGCGCGAGGATAATGTGAAGGTGACGCTGAGCCTGTCGCAGCGCTCGGTGGCGTTTTTCAAGCGCGCCGCTCGCCAGCGCCGCGTCCCCTACCAGCGCATGATCCGCGCGCTGGTGGACGCCTATGCGGAAAAGCAGGAAGGGAAGGGGTGAGGAAGGAAGTACCGCCCGCGAGGTATCCGGAAACTTCCTTTTGTCCGAAAAATGCTTAGAAGGGTTCAACCGCCGGCGCGGCGTCTCGAAGCGGACGCTTCCGGCCTCTAAACCCGCGAGCCTCACCATGAACGCCCCCACCCCCATTCCGACGCCAAAGCCCGTTCCGCCCTACAGGCACACGCCGCTGTTTCCGCTCGGCGCCGACAGCACGCCGTACCGGAAGATCACCACCGAGGGCGTGCGGGTCGAAAACGTGCTGGGCAAGGACATGCTGGTGGTGTCGCGCGAGACGCTGCGGGCGCTCAGCGAGGCCGCGTTCGGCGACATCAATCACTATCTGCGACCGGGGCACCTGAAGCAGCTGCGCAGCATCCTCGACGATCCCGAGGCCAGCGACAACGACAAGTTCGTCGCCTTCGATTTTCTGAAGAACGCCAACATCGCCGCCGGCGGCGTGCTGCCGATGTGCCAGGACACCGGCACCGCGATCATCATGGGCAAGAAGGGTTTTCGCGTGCTCACCGACGGCGACGACGAGGCGGCGCTGAGCGAGGGCGCGCGCGACGCCTACTTACGCCGCAATCTGCGCTATTCGCAGGTGGCGCCGCTGTCGATGTATGAGGAGAAGAACACCGCCAACAACATGCCGGCGCAATGCGAGATCTACGCCGAAGGCGATGACACCTACAAATTCATGTTCATGGCAAAGGGCGGCGGCTCCGCCAACAAGAGTTTCCTGTTCCAGGCGACGCCCTCGGTTTTGACCAAAGACCGCCTGCTGGCGTTTTTGAAGGAGAAGGTGCTGACGCTCGGCACCGCGGCGTGCCCGCCCTATCATCTGGCGATCGTGATCGGCGGCACCTCGGCCGAACTCTGCATGAAGACGGTGAAACTGGCTTCCGCGCGCTATCTCGACGCGCTGCCGACCCACGGCTCGGCCGACGGCAACGCCTTCCGTGATCTCGAGATGGAGCAGCAAATCCTGAAAATGACGCAGTCGCTCGGCGTCGGCGCACAGTTCGGCGGCAAATATTTTTGTCATGACGTCCGGGTGATCCGCTTGCCCCGCCATGGCGCCTCGCTGCCCATTGGCCTTGGCGTGTCCTGCTCGGCTGACCGCCAGGTGCTCGGCAAGATTACCAGGGATGGCGTCTATCTCGAGGAACTCGAGCACAACCCGGCGCAATATCTGCCGACGCTGGAGCACGCGCTCGGCGGCGAGGTTGTCAATATCGATCTCAACCAGCCGATGAAGAACATCTTGGCAGCGCTCTCAAGGCATCCGATCAAGACCCGGCTGTCGCTGACCGGCACGATGATCGTGGCGCGGGATTCGGCGCACGCCAAACTGCGCGAGCGGCTGGAGAGGGGAGAACCGCTGCCGGACTACTTTAGGAACCATCCGGTCTATTACGCCGGCCCTGCCAAGACGCCTGAAGGTTATGCCTCCGGCGCGTTCGGCCCAACCACCGCGGGACGGATGGACAGTTTCGTCGACCAGTTCCAGGCCGCAGGCGGATCGATGGTGATGGTGGCCAAGGGCAACCGCGCGGTCGCGGTGCGCGAGGCCTGCAAGAAGCACGGCGGTTTCTACCTCGGATCGATCGGGGGGGCCGCGGCCAACCTCGCCGAGCACTGCATCAAGAAGGTCGAGGTGGTGGAATATCCCGAACTGGGCATGGAAGCGATCTGGCGCATCGAGGTCGAGGATTTCCCGGCCTTCATCATCATCGACGACAAGGGCAATGATTTCTTCAAGGAATTGAATTCTGGGGTGACACTTGACCTCGCCCCGCTTGCGGGGAGAGGTCGGACCGCGTAGCGGTCCGGGTGAGGGGGCTATCCCCGATGCAGGTCTGAGTGTGTGGCAGCCCCTCACCCCAGCCCTTTAGGAGCGAGCTTCGCTCGTCTCGACCCCGCAGGCGGGGGAGAGGGGGCGCAGCGCGGCTCGTTCGCCTACGCCCTTGTCCCCCTGAACGGGAAGCTTCCCATCGGGCCGATGCCCATTTCGCCTGACATGCTGTCGCCGGAAACCTTGCCGGTGAAGGCCAGCGTCAGCGGCATCGGGTTGGTGATCGAGACCTTCCAGGCCACGTCGTCGCCGTTCGCGGTGCCTTCGAAGATATCGGTCGATTGCCCCTCAGCACCCTGCGTGCCCGTCAGCTTGCCGCCGGCGTTCTTCAGGGTCAGCGTCGCGTTGCGCTCGCCCATCGGCGTCGACATGGTGATGTTCCAGTTTCCGTCCACGGCCATCTCTGGGTCTCCTCAACGTTTTTCGCAAAACCGGAATGGTTCTGGAATCTCGGGGTGGCTTCCGGCGGCGGTATAGCGCATCTCGCCGTCCAAACCCAATCGTCTTGTGTGTGGTATGCGGCATTTTTGCTTTGACGCGTTTTCTTCACGCGAACCGTTATCAACTTCGCCCGAAAACGCTTTGGTCAGGCGCGGGCGGAACGAATCCGGCTGGTGACGAGGATGCGAAACGCGACATATTGCACGGCAAAGGCCACAATCTTCGCCCCGACCGCGACCACCGACACATAGATCGTCCACAGCCTGAGATCGCCTGTCAGCGCCACGGCGATGGTGCCCAGGCCGAGCGCGAACATCAGCGCTGCCCAGGCGTAGCCGGCGATGGTAACGTATTCGGGAATGGTGTCGGTCACGATCGGGGGCAAGTAGCGCAGCATCCAGCCGCGCTTCAGCATGATCGCGCCGATCGCGAAATGCGCGATTGAGGGTTTGGCCAGCACGAAGCGGGGGTCGCTGGTCAGCAGCGTCGCGCTGCCTAGCACGATGACCAGCGCCAGGCTGGCATAGGTCATGAAGCTGAGCGGCTGTCCCTTGATGCGGCTGTAGACGACCTGGGCCACCGAGCCTGCGATCGCGACCGATGTCGCCAGCACCACGCTGCCCGATGTCAGGTACAGCACCAAGAATACGATGGTGGAGAGGAAGTCGGTCAAGAGTTTGGCGAATACGTCCTTCATCGATCTCCCCGTGGCCGTCGTTGAATCCCGATCGCGACTTCAGGTCGCCGAAGGGGCTGCGAACTTTGCCCGCTGGTATTCCGGGTACCATTTGGTGAAATAGAGGGCGGAGTTGCGGGCGGCGAATGCGATCGCGATTCCACACCATAGTGGCAGGCCAGGCAGATAGATCAACAGCAGGTTGGCCACCATCAGCACGAAGGCAAGGGTCCAGGCCCCCGTGATAATATAGTTCGCCTTCAGGAAGTCGGGCAGTTGCGCGGTCTCGGCATCCACCATTTCGCGGGCATATTGCAGCGTGAACGGCCGGCGGATCGCGAGCGAAACCACCGAGATCGCCAGCATGCCGGCATCGACGGTCAGTTTCACGGCCGAGCCGCTCAGGCTGGAATCGACAAGCATGAGGTAGCCGCCCAAGGCGGCGAACAGGACGGCGGAGCCGGCGCCGAGCACCTTGATCGAGCGGCCGCGAAAGGCGTCGAAGGCGATCACGGCCAGGCAGATCGCGGTAGCCACAAACAGGCTCACGGTGGCCGAGGTCAGAAGCATCAGGCCTGCGAACGCGCCATAGGGGGCAAGGATCAGAAAAATCATCATGGTAGCCTCATCGGGCCAATCTTTACACTGTCAAGATGAGGATAGAGGTGAAAGCCCGCAAGGTCAAGGAAATCTTTACAGTGTCAACATAAAGTGAGCGGCAGCCGATAGGTTGTTATTTTCAATGCCTTAGGGCGTCGCTTGCAGGTCTTTATGCGCGCAGCCACAGCCGCCACAGGATCAGCACCGCGCAGGCGATCATCACGCTGACGGTGATCGTCATGCCTCCCACCCGGCAAATCCGGAATCGCAGCGTGTGCGGCTCGGCGTACATGCCGAGCGGATGCAGCAGCCGCGCGACCAGCAGCGCACCCATCAATCCGTTCACGCTGATCGCCGGCAGACCGGAGATCTCAAGCATCGCTGCCATCAGCGCGATGATAGGCACGTATTCCGCGAAGTGCGCGTGCGCGCGGATCGCGCTGCGAAGCTCGCTACTGCCGCCGTCGCCGAAACCCGCCCGATTTCTTCTGCGCAGCCGCACCACCTGAAGACCGAGCGCGGCATAGAGCAGTGCGAGAATGGCCAGATACGCGGCGGTGACGGACGGCAATTGCACATCTAGCTCCCAGCGGCTCGCCATGGAACGGCGTTAGGTTGTTCGACCCGTATCGCCAGATTGGTGCGGGGTCGTTCCCTGCTATTATCTTTACATCGTAAAAATACGGGTGGCTTCGGTCAAGGCCAATCTTTACAGTGTCAAAATAGTGACCTATAAGGCACCAATGGCAAGAAAATCCAGCAATGCCCGGGTCCGTCGCGCGGCAGGCGAGCTTGCGCGGCCGGTTCGAAAACGCCGCGCGCCGCGCCGCGCCGCTTCCGGCGCAGACGCTCCCTACCATCATGGGGCGCTGCGCGACGCCCTGCTAGCGGCGGCGGAAAGGGTGCTCGAGCGCGAGGGGCTTTCGGGACTGACGCTGCGCGCGGTGGCGCGCGAGGCCGGCGTCTCGCATGCCGCGCCAACTCACCATTTCGGCGACCTCACCGGTCTCGTCAGCGAACTCGCGGCGATCGGCTACCGCCAATTCAATGCGGCGATGGCGGCGGCGGGCGCCACCGGCACGTCGCCCCTTGAGAAGGCCTTGGCGCGGGCCAAGGCCTATGTCGCCTATGCGCAGGCGCATCCCGGCATGTACGGGCTGATGTTCCGCACCGAGCGGCTCGACATGAGGCGGGCCTCGCTGTGTGAGGCCGCCAAGGCGTCGTTTGCGGGGCTTGCCGGCGCGATCGGCGCCAGCCGTCAGGAGCAAATTTCCGAAGCCGCGCTGTCGCTCGTGCAGGCCGCCGACATCGCGCGCGCCTGGTCGCTGGTGCACGGCTTCACCATGCTGCTGCTCGACGGACGCCTAAGCGAGATCCTGGGCCGGCTCCCAAAAGGCACCAACGCCGAAACGCTGCTGGACGCGATGCTGAAGCGTGCGGTCGGGCAGGTGCCGGCAGGGTAATCGGCGCCGCAGCGCCAGTTCGACCGCTTTGGATGTACAGGGGCTGCTAATTGTTTGGGCGTTTTGGGGAAGCTTCAGGCAAACTGCGTGAAGGGCCTGACATTGGTCCGGAATCGTTCTAGAACAACGGCTCCGCGAATCCTGTCTCACCAGCGTTAAGTTCCCTCATCGATCATGCCTGCCATTTCGTCGAATAAACCGTATCGCGTTGGTCGTTCCCGCACCGGGCTTGGCCTTTTCGCCACCAAACCGATCAAGAAGGGCGCCAAAATCGTCCGCTATTTTGGTCCGATCCTGGATTCAAGAAAGAAGAAGGACGACGCCATCGAGAACAAGTACCTGTTCGAGCTCAACGGCCGCTGGACCATCGACGGTTCGGTGCGCGAGAACATCGCCCGCTATATCAATCACGCCTGCAAGCCGAACGCGGAATCCGACGTCAAACCGCGCAAGCGCAAGGTGGTGATCCGCGCCATCAAGAACATCTCGCCGGGCGAAGAGATCAACTACGACTACGGCACCGATTACTTCAAGGCCTACCTGAAGCCGATCGGCTGCAAATGCGCGGCTTGCGAGAAAAAGCGCAAGAAGAAGCGCGCCGAGGCGAGGGCCGAGCGACTTCGCCTGAAGGCCAGGGCCGAGAGAAAAGCTCTCAAAAAAGCTGAAAAGCAGGCAGCTAAGGCCCAGAAAGAGCTAAAGCGAGAGCTGAACGGCAAGTCCGACGGGGTGAGGCTGAACGGCAAGTATTCGAACGGCGAGCATCTGAATGGGCACAGCGGAAAATCCGCAGGCGGCAAACTGATTGCTGCGAAATTCGGGATTTTCGCGAGCCCCAGGGGCGGTCAGGGCCGGGATCGCCGGGCTTCGGCTGAGGCCGCTTCCTAGAGAGTCGTCATCCGCCATCGTCTGGATTGCTTCGAAGGCCTCGCCAAGGCGTCCCGCCTCGAGCGCCCTTGTCCGGGCGCGGATTGCGGCTTATCTCTCGGGCTTCCCAAGGGAGGACGCGGCCATGACCACCCTGAAACCGCTGCAGATCGACATCGTCTCCGACGTGGTGTGTCCGTGGTGCTATATCGGCAAGCGCCGCATCGAGAACGCGCTGGCGCTGACGCCGGACGTGCCGGTCGAGATCCACTGGCGGCCGTTCTTTCTCAATTCCTGGGTGCCGCGCGAGGGTATCGGCCGCGACGAATACCTCACCGCGAAATTCGGCTCGCCCGAGGCCTATAAGGGCATCGCCGGTCGCGTCGTTGCCGCGGCCAACGAGGAAGGCCTCACCTACCGGCCCGAACTGGTGCGGCGGCAGCCCAACACGACAGACTGCCATCGCCTGATTCACTGGGCTGACGCACAAGGCAAATCCGCCGAGATGAAGCAGCGGCTGATGGAATTGTATTTCAGGGACGGCGGCGATCTCACCGACGTTGACATGCTGGTGCAGGCGGCCGCCGATTGCGGCCTCGATGCCGACGATGTGCGCCGGCGTCTTTCAACCGATGAAGACGTGGCGCTGATCTCGGCGCAGGCCAAGGACGCCTCCGACAAGGGCATCTCCGGGGTGCCGACGTTTGTCTTTGCGCAGAAATATGCGGTATCCGGCGCGCAGCCGGCCGAGCAGCTCGCCCGCGCCATCCGCCAGGTCTCGGCGGAGGTGAACGCGCAGGCGGCGGAGTAGCCTGCCGCGCCGGCGAGGGTTGAATTTGCCTGACGTACGCGCGACTATGTGGCAGGAGATCGACAATGAAGATCAAGATAGTGGTGCATGAGGCTGAGGAGGGGGGCTTTTGGGCCGAAGTCCCCGCCATTCCCGGTTGCGCCACGCAAGGCGACAGCATGGACGAGCTCATGCGAAATCTTCATGAAGCGATCGAAGGGTGTCTTTCTATTGAAGTCGCCCCGCCCGAGCCCGGTGGCATCGAACGGATGCTGGAATTGCCTGCATGAAATCGGTGTCCGGCCGCGACTTCGCTCGGATAATCGAGCGTCGCGGCTGGACCCTGCTCCGCGTCAGTGGCAGCCATCATATTTATGGCAAGGGTGGGAGCGTCGTACGGCTGTCAATCCCGATACACGGCAACAAGCCGTTGAAGACGGGCCTGCTGCAGCATTTGGCGAAACTCGCCGAACTTTCAGGCGACGATCTTTAGCACGCAAATCCAGTTGCGGTATCGAGGACGGTTGGAGGGCTTCCCGCACTATGTCATCCGCGACGATTGGCCTGATGGCCGCGGGTCACATCAACCGCGCGGCGTGCGACTGCGCGAACCAGCCGGCGCAGCGTCAGTGCCGCATGGATCAGCGGCACCACGGGATCGTTCCGCCGCAGCGGAATCAGGACGTCGCCGATCGCAAACCGCCCGCGCCAGATCGGATTGATCATCGGATGATCGGCGCTCGCCATCGAGTTGGCCGTCGCAATGGCGGGATCGGCGCAGAGATGCCGGGTCAGATCGAGTGTCAGCTGCACACCCGGTGAAAATCTTGCAAAACGCTCGTCGACGCCGAGCTTGAAGTAGAAGGCGCGATCCTGATGCCGGAGCACGATTCCCGCCGCAACCGGCGTATCGCCGGTGGTCAGCGTCACGATCTCGCACTGGCCCGTTTCAGCGAGCGCCGGAGCGGCGCGCCTGACAAAACCGGCATCACCGTCGTCCTGGATCAGCGCGGTGCCGCGCCTCGCCTTCCAGCCGCTGGCTTCCAGACGCAGGAACATTTCCAGCGCGGCAGCGACGTCCTCGCGCTGGCGCGCGACGTCGAAACGGATGGCGCCATGCTCGGCGAGCCGCTGGCGTTGGCGACGCAACTCCTTCAGCTTTTTCGGCCCCAGCGCGTCGCGCAGCAAATCTTCGGGATCGCGCGCCGCGTCGAGGCAGGCGCGCAGGTGCGATTGCAGCACGCGCGGACGCAAGTCCTGTTGCCGCAGCACCTCGTTGAAGGCCTTCATGGCCGCGCCGTCCAGCGGTATTTCGCGCAGGATCAGCGCATGGGCGCCGGCCTTGCGCGCCTCACGCATCAGCCGCGCCGCGGCGTCATGCGCCTTGTCGCGATCGAGCAGCGGCGTGCAGAGCGTGCCGTAGGGATGAGCGCTGACCAAAGCAGGCAACGGAATATTGCAGGCGCGCGACAACGGGATGACCGGCATCAGGCCGATCAGCCGAGCCGCGTCGTCTGGCGCGGCATCGCTCCACGCGCTCAGCGCGGACACGCCGGTGCGGCCGCGCGCGGACGCGTTTACGGCCAACTCCCAGCCGGGCAGATAATAGCCGTTCGGCTCGATCGCGCGTTCGGCCAATACCCGCCACGGGCTCACGGCCACGGCCGTCAGCGGCGCGAACGCGCCGCCATCGGGCAAAGCCGCTGCCGTCTGCGGGCGCGGGCCTGCGACATCGTTTACCGATGCGCGACCGATCGCAGCTCGATCAGCAATCTCGATCACGTCCCCGTTTCCCCGTTCGCGGGAGAGGGGCGCACGCCCGTAGCGCCGCCGTTTCCGCCGCGTTGTCGGGAAAATGCTAGCGGAAACGTTGGAAAATAACGTTGGCGCGAGGATTCAATTTGAGCGGTAATGTTAACCCTGCATTTACCGTTCGGAGGCCGTCACGCCCGTCCCATTCAGCGCTGAAAAGGCAATGCCCATGATGATGCTGTAGCTCAGCAGCATCAGGAGCGAGAACAAAGCGGGGAGCAGGCCAAGCCCCGCGCCGCTGGCGAACAGGCCTCGACCCAGCATCGGAAAAAACAGCACGCCCATCGCAATCCAGCTGAGGACGCCAAAGACAAATCCTTTCGCCGCCCCGCTGCGGCCCGGCAGCAGGCGATAGCTGCGGCCAAACACGAACCCGAGCACGACGGCGCCGTTCAGGAACGACAAGGCCCACGGCACCAGCGGATCAACCGAGCCGCCGACGAGATGGCTCAGCGCTTGCTGCAAATCCTCGTAGGGGTGGAACGACGGCAGCCAACCCATCCGGGACTTCAGCAGCATCAGGCCGGTGTGAGCGGCGCTGCCGCACAAGCCAGCGGCGAACGACTTCCAGATGCCATTAGCGCCCATGGGATTTGATGCGTCGCCCAGTGTCCGCCATCATGGCGATCGCGGTGCCATCACGAAAACGCGTTGCCGCTTCGCACGCCCAGCTTCCTGAAAACGATCGCGGCGGGACAGAACCCGGTGATCGCCGCCTGGAACATATTGAGCCCGGCGAATGCCGTCAGCAAATACCAGTAGGGACTGACCATATAGCCGAGCGCGAGGCCGAGCAGCACCACAAATCCTGCGAACATCAACACTGCTTTATCTATATTCATGACGTACTCCTTTGCCTGGGTTGAAGATCATCAAGACCGGGCAAGCCCGGCCATCGTCCATGCGACAATTTTTGGCGTGTCCATCGCGCCCGAAATCCGCGAAACCTCGCGGCCTTTTTGCATCAACAGCAGAGTAGGGATGCCGCTGATCCCGAGCCGCGAAGAGACGGAGGGAGCGGTGTCGGCGTTGAGTTTCAGCAGACGAACCTTCGGCTCCAGCGCCTTCGCGGCCCGTTCGAACATCGGCGCCATCGCGCGGCAGGGACCGCACCACGGCGCCCAGACATCGACCAGGACGGGGATGTCGCTGTGCGCGACATGGCGACCAAAGCCCTCTTCGTCGACCTCGATCGGATGCCCGCCGAAGATGGGCTGGTGGCAGGATCCGCAGCGCGCGCCACCCTGAGCGCGTTCGGCGGGCAGCCGGTTGATCTGCCCGCAATGTCCACAGACGATCTGTCGGCTCGTACTCATGTCGTTGTCTTGACCTCCGTTTCAGCGATGCGAGCGCCAATGGAACCTTTCTTCGCAGTCCGGTGGTTGACTATATATTCGTAATATCGTATATACGCAAGTATGAAAATGAATGTCGAAGTCATGGAGGCCGCGGCCGACCGCGCCGGCGAGCTGTTGAAAGCCCTGGCCAATCGCCACCGGCTGCTGATCGTCTGTCAATTGATCGACGGCGAGCGCTCGGTCGGAGACCTCGCCGAATTCCTCGGCCTTCGCGATTCCACCGTATCCCAGCATCTCGCTTTGCTCCGCAAGGATGGCCTGGTTTCAGCCCGCCGGGATGCCCAGACGATCTACTATTCGATCGCCAGCGATCCCGCGCGCGAAATTCTGACCGCGCTCTATCGCGTGTACTGCACGCCGTCGCACGGCAAGGCATCACAAAAGAAGGCTATGCGGGCGTGAGCGGCAATGCCTTGAGGCAGGTCAAGGACCGCGCAGGAAACGTCGACAAGATAACTTCAACGCCCGTCGGGCCATTCATGATTGCGAGCACACCGATGCGTGGATTGACAGCGATAGCGGCTTTGGCGGCGCTCGTCCTGAGCATGCCGTTCGTCCACGCGGAAACGCTTAACGTTGCCCCGCGGACCGTCGCCGACGAGAAGGCGGTGTTCGCGACCGTCGAGAGCATCAGTGTGGTGCCGGCGCGCGGACGGATTGGCGGTATCATCGTCCAGCTCAACGTCCGGGAAGGCGATCCGGTCACCAGCGGTCAGGCGATCGCGGCGATCGGAGACGAGAAGCTCGCGCTGCAGATGAAGTCGCTGGATGCGCAGATCGACGCTTTGCAGGCGCAGTCGGACCAGGCGCAGATCGATTTTACCCGAACCGAGGGACTGGTGGAGCGCGGTACGCTTCCTCGCATCAAGCTCGACGAAGCGCGGACCGCGCTCAACGTCGCCCAAAATGGATTGCGCGCGAGGACCGCCGAGCGCGCGGTGATCCAGCAGCAGCTCAATGAGGGGCAGGTGCTTGCTCCATCAGGCGGACGTGTCCTGAAAAAGCTGGTGGCGGTGGGTTCCGTGGTGCTGCCCGGCGACCCCGTTGCGATGATCGCGCAGCAGGATTTCAAGCTGCGGCTGCGGGTGCCGGAGCGCCACGCCCGCCTGCTCAAGCCCGGTGACAAGATCCGCGTCGATGGCGCCGAGTTCGCCGAACAGGGTTCCAAATCCGGCGTCATCGATCTGGTTTATCCGCAGATCGAGGATGGCCGCGTCATTGCGGACGCCACGGTCGAGGGACTAGGGGAGTATTTCGTCGGCGACCGGCTCAGGGTCTGGATATCGGGCGGGACGCGGACCGCCTTCGTGATCCCGTCGAACTACGTGACGACGCGTTTCGGGATCGACTACGTCCATATTCGTCAGGCGGACCGAACCATCGATGCGCCGGTGCAACGTGGCCGCGATCGCCCCAGTCCCGATCTTCCCGATGGCCTTGAAATTCTGTCGGGCATCCGCGCCGGCGACCTGCTGGTGCAACCGTGAATCTCGGTCTGTCCGGGCGGCTCACCCGGGCGACCATTGGCTCGCCGCTGACGCCGCTGTTTCTGCTCGCCTCGCTGATCGTCGGCCTGATCGCCGTCGCCGTCATCCCGCGTGAGGAAGAGCCGCAGATCAGCGTTCCCATGGTCGATATCCGCGTCAACGCCGACGGACTGCGCGGACCCGACGCGGTCGAGCTCGTCACCAAACCGTTGGAAGCCATCGTCAAGGGCATCGACGGGGTGGAGCACGTCTACAGCCAGACCGAAGACGATCGGGCGATGGTGACCGCGCGATTTCTGGTCGGCACCAGGTCCGACGACGCGATCCTTCGCGTTCATGAGAAGATCCGCGCCAATCTGGACCGCATCCCGGTCGGCATTACCGAGCCCCTGATTGTCGGGCGCGGCATCAACGATGTCGCTGTCACGGTCCTCACGCTATCGCCGAAACCCGAGGCCGCCGATCGCTGGTCGGACAAGGATCTCTACGAACTCGCCGACAAATTGCGCGCCGAATTGACGAAGGTCGACAGCATCGGGCTGACCTATATCTCCGGGGGCGCCGCCCAGCAGATAAGGGTCGAGCCGGATCCGGAGAAGCTGTCCTTGTTCGGCGTCACGCTGCAACAGCTCGTCGCCAAGGCAAGGGACGCCAATCGTTCGTTCCTTGCCGGACAGGTGCGCGACGCCGGAATCGTGCGCAGTGTCGCGGCCGGCCAGACCTTGTCAGGAATTCCCGATATCGGCCTGCTCCTGATTACGACCCGGGACGGACGGCCGGTCTATGTCAGGGACGTCGCCTCCGTGGTCATCGGACCGAATACCACCGAGCACCGCGTCTGGAACGACGGGCGCGACGGCAAGGGCAACTGGCAGCGGGTTCCCTCGGTCAGCCTGGCGCTGGCCAAGCGGGCGGGCGCCAATGCGGTGGTCGTCTCGGAAGATATAGCGCACCGGCTCGAAGGGCTGAAGTCGCGCCTTATTCCCGGTGATGTCGAGGTCACCGTCACCCGCGACTATGGCGAGACCGCCAACGAGAAAGCCAACGAACTCTTGTTTCACCTCGGCCTGGCCACGATCTCCATCGTCGGTCTGATCGCGATCGCGATCGGCTGGCGCGAGGCGCTGGTCACGCTGGTCGTGATCCCGACCACGATACTGCTGACACTGTTTGCCGCAAATTTGATGGGCTACACCATCAACCGCGTCAGCCTGTTCGCGCTGATCTTTTCGATCGGCATCCTGGTCGACGACGCCATCGTCGTGGTGGAGAACATTGCCCGCCATTGGGCGATGCAGGACGGCCGGCCGCGCGTGCAGGCCACCATCGAGGCCGTCGCCGAGGTCGGCAATCCGACGGTCGTGGCGACGCTGACGGTGGTTGCTGCGCTGCTGCCGATGTTGTTCGTGTCGGGGCTGATGGGTCCCTATATGGCGCCGATCCCGGCCAACGCCTCGGCGGCCATGCTGTTTTCGTTCTTCGTCGCCATGGTGGTGGCGCCCTGGCTGATGCTGCGGCTGGCGCCGAAAGAGGGCGCCGCGGTTGCCGCCCACGCCGCGCATGACGAAGGCGTGCTCGGGCGCCTCTACCGGCGTTTTGCCACCCCGATCGTCCGCAGCAAGCGCGCGTCCTGGATTTTCCTGATCGGCGTCGGCGCCGCAACGCTGTTGTCGATGACGCTGTTCGCGACCAAATCCGTCACCGTCAAATTGCTGCCGTTCGACAACAAATCCGAAATCGCGGTCGTGGTCGACCTGCCCGAGGGCGCCAGCCTCGAGGATACCGAACGCGTGCTGTTCACAGCCGCCGATATCGCGCGCGGATTGCCCGAGATCACGTCGGTGCAGTCCTATGCCGGCACGCCAGCGCCGTTCAATTTCAACGGCCTCGTGCGTCATTATTACTTGCGCGAACGGCCCGAACTGGGCGAATTGCAGGTCAACCTCGCCGCGCGGGGCAATCGCAAACGGGCGAGCCACGACATCGCGCTCGATCTGCGCCAGCGGCTGAAGGCCGTCAGCATCCCCAAGGGCACCAGCATCAAGGTGGTCGAGGTGCCGCCGGGACCCCCGGTGCTGGCGACCTTGCTGGCTGAAATCTATGGACCCGATGCGGCGACGCGGCGGGCGGTCACCGGCGAGCTCAAGAAGGTGTTTGCCGAAGTGCCGTTCATCGTTGATGTCGACGATTCCATCGGCGAGAAGCGGCCGCGGCTGCGGCTGTCGATCGACCAGGACCGGCTGGAATTTTTCGGCGTCGAACAGCGCGACGTCTATGACACTATCCAGACCCTGTTCGGCGGCGTATCGGTCGGCTATTCCCATCGCGGCGAAGACCGCAATCCGATCGAAATCGCGGTCAAACTGCCGAAGCGCGATCTGGCCTGGACCGAGGCGCTGGCGTCGACGCCGGTGCCCGCCAACACGCTGCCCGGCAGCAAGACGGTGGTCGAACTCGGTCAGGTCGTCAAGGCGACCGTCGAGGAGGGCTCGCCGACCATCTTCCGGCGCGACGGCCGCTTTGCCGACATGGTGATGGCCGAACTCGCCGGCCGCTTCGAGGCGCCGCTCTACGGCATGCTTGAAGTGGCAAAGCGCATCGACGCCCACGATTGGGGGAGCTTGCCGAAACCCGTCATCAGCCTGCACGGCCAGCCGGCCGACGAATCCCGTCCGACGCTGTTGTGGGACGGCGAATGGGAGATCACCTATGTGACCTTCCGCGACATGGGCGCGGCCTTCGGCGCCGCGATCCTCGGCATCTATGTGCTGGTGGTGGCGCAGTTCCGCAGTTTCAAGCTGCCGCTGGTGATTCTGACGCCGATCCCGCTGACGCTGATCGGGATCCTGATCGGCCACTGGCTCCTGGGCGCGCCGTTCACCGCGACCTCGATGATCGGCTTCATCGCGCTCGCCGGCATCATCGTGCGCAATTCGATCCTCCTGGTCGACTTCATCCGCCACAGCGGCGGGCAGGGCAAACCGCTGCGCGAGGTGGTGCTGGAAGCCGGCGCCGTGCGCTTCAAGCCGATCCTGCTCACCGCGCTCGCGGCCATGATCGGTGCTGCGACCATTCTGCTCGATCCGATTTTCCAGGGCCTGGCGATTTCGCTGCTGTTCGGGCTGGCGTCGTCGACGCTGCTGACGGTGCTCGTCATCCCCGCCATCTACATCGCGCTGCGACAGCCGTCGCAATCAACGTCAAGCAAGTAGGGAGACCCCAATGGAGAAGAATTATTCCGAAATTACAAAACGTATCTCCGGCGACTTGCGGAAACTGCGCCAGGACATTCCTGACACCATGAAGGCGTTTTCGGCGCTGGCGCAGGCCGCGTCGCGCGACGGCGCGCTCGACAAGAAGACCAAGGAACTGATCGCGCTCGCGATCGGCATCGCTACCCGCTGCGACGGCTGCATCGGCTTTCACACCGAGGCTTTGGTCAGGCTCGGCGCCACCCGCCAGGAAGTGGAGGAGGTCCTCGGCATGACCGTCTACATGGGCGGCGGTCCGTCGCTGATGTATGCGGCGGACGCAATATCCGCATTTGAGGAATTCGAGAAGCGGTTGAACGTCGCGGCCTGAATCGGTCGGGCTAGATCGGCTCGTAGCTCTCGGAGCCGCAGTTGTCGTCGGCCTCGGCGCGCCGGCGGTCGATGATCGCACCATTGCTGATCGTGATGCGATAGGTCTCCACGCCCAGCGGTCCGCCCGTCACCGAGGTGAGCTCGGCCCTGACGCACGCGGTCCAGCCCGGTCCAATGGGCGCGTGGCGCGGCGGGGCGACCCGCACCTGGCGCGGGTTTGATGCGGCGACGAACACCGAATCCAGATTCTTGCGGACCAGTTGCCCGACATCGGGCGGCGGCTCGGGCGGCGGCGGATCGACGGCTTTGTTGCGCATGAACTCCGGCACCGGCGAACGGCTGTCGGCCATGCCGCAGCCGGCCAGCACAAGCGCCCAGCCGGCCATCAACACCGCATGAACAATGATCCGTGGCATCCGCTGACTTTATTGATCCCGTACCGGTTAGAATTACGCAGGGCCTTCGTCAATCGCACACCCTCGGCCATCAACAAATGCTGATATCCGGCCGCGGAAGGGCTATCGTACACTGCCGTTCCGGCACATGGCGGGGAGACAGGGGCCATGAAGACCTTCACGGTGG
Source organism: uncultured Alphaproteobacteria bacterium (assembly GCA_963801875.1). Taxonomy (GTDB): domain Bacteria; phylum Pseudomonadota; class Alphaproteobacteria; order Rhizobiales; family Xanthobacteraceae; genus Bradyrhizobium. Next base: position 256,813 of record CAWDGT010000005.1, read on the forward strand.
CGGTGATGATGCTGGCCTTGATCGCGGCGCCCGCACACGCCCAGATGGGCGGCAAACGGCATCAGGGCGACGAAAAAAAGACGGATCAGAAGAAGCCGCAAATCGACGAAAAGGCCTACAAGGCCGCGCTCGAAAGGATACCGGAGCCCAAGGAAAAGTATGATCCGTGGGGCGTCGCGCGGCCGGCGGAGCCCGCCAAGAAACAGAAATAAGCCGCCTGATATGCTCTTGGCCCTGATCCAGACGAGGATCGAAAAGACGGGAGAATGGTCGGAATGCCGAGAAAGGGTGTCACGGGCCACGATGAATGGGTTGTCACGGAAGCATTGGCAACGGCGCTGGTCGCGCTGGAGCAGCTTCCGGAGAAACACCAGCCGCGTACGCATATGGACGATATCAGGAAGCTGTTGGCCGCTGGTTCCGAGCCAGCAAGCGTCAACCTGCATTTGGCCCAGGCCAAGTGCAGGTTATTTCCTGAGCTTGATCCGGCGACCGTTTATCAGGAGTACGGCCTCGGCGACGGACAGGGCTGAGAAGACCTGGCGCCCGTATGCAGAGTTGTGCAAACGGGTTTCGCTTTGGCGTGCGACGGCGGCGGCGCACTGTGAAACCGGATGACGGTCGAAATCTCCGTTGTGGAGAATGAACCGGACTTGATCCTGATCAATGCACGCTTTGGCCGCCCATCAATAGGCTGGCCCATTGCCACCGCGGGGGTCAGGCGATGCGCTCGGTTATTTCGTTCTATTCGACGACGATCGCACTCCTGGCCGCAACAGTCCTGTGGGCTCCAGACACGGCGCTAGCGCAACAACCTGTTAAAGGCACGCCGGCGCGCGCCGCCTGGGGCTCCCCGGAAGGGACGAAGTGTCTTGGCTGCCACAAGCCGATGAACCCGGCGCTGGCCGAGGAGTGGCACGACAGCGCGCACGGTCAGAAAGGCATCAACTGCTACGACTGCCACAAGGCCAACAGGAACGATGCGGGTGCGTTCGAGCATAACGGCTTCACGATTCACGTGATCGTTTCACCGAAGGACTGCGGCGGTTGCCACCAGAAGGAAGTCGATCAGCAGAAGGGCAGCCACCACGCCAAGGCGGGCGAGATACTGGCTTCGCTCGACAATTTCCTGGGCTCGGTCCTCGGCGGTCCGCCGGCTGTCGCAGTCGGCTGCTTCCAGTGCCACGGTTCGACCGTCAAGGTTCTGCCGAATGGCAAGTTCGACCCGGCGACCTGGCCCAATACCGGGATCGGGCGGATCAACCCGGACGGCAGCGCCGGAAGTTGCAGCGCCTGCCATACCCGCCATCGCTTCTCGAAAGCGCAGGCGCGCGAGCCGCAGACCTGCGGCAAGTGTCACCTCGGGCCCGATCACCCTCAGATGGAAGTCTACCAGGAATCGAAACACGGCATCCTGTGGGACGTCAACAAGCTGCGGCTCAACATCGACAAGAGCCCATGGCGGGCGGGCGTGGAATATACCGCAGCGCCGTCCTGCGCGACCTGCCATATGGGCGCGACCCGGACCCAGGGTGTGACGCACGACGTCGGCGAGCGCATCAGCTGGACGCTGCGGCCGGCGGTCTCCACCAAGCTCAACATGGTCGTGTTTGATGATCTCAGCAAGGAGGACCGGCCGGAGGGCGCTGCTTTGCCGAACGTCGGCGACGAGATCAAAGGCAAGGACGGCGTCTCGCGCAAGGTGCAGCAGATCCTGACCTGGCAGCAGCGGCGCGAGAAGATGCAGGATGTTTGCAGCGCGTGTCACGCCAGCGGCCAGGTGTCCGGCTTCTACCAGCAGTTCGACGATCTGGTTTTGCTCTACAACGACAAGTTCGGCAAGCCGGCGGCCGCGATCATGGCCGAGCTGTACAAGGCCAACAAGCTCACCGCCGCGCCGATGGATGAGAAGCTCGAATGGATCTACTACGAGCTCTGGCATCATCAGGGCCGTCGTGCTCGCCACGGCGCGTCGATGTCCGGCCCCGACTATGCGTGGTGGCACGGCATCTACGAGGTGGCAAAATCATTCTATATGGAATTCCTGCCCGAGATGAAGCGGGTGGCCGGCGAACCGCTGGCTAACGAGTTGATGGAAAAGTTCGTCTATACCCAACCCGGCCATCTCTGGCTCAAGGAGGGCATGACCAAGGAACAATTGCAAAAAATCGAGGAATTCTATCGCAGTCGCTATGGCGAGCAGGGCGACAAGAAGTAGCCGCATCGGAAAGCCGCCTCGAACGCGACGCCCTGCAGCGCTCCGGCTACGGCATCGTCACAGCATCGCAAAGGCGCTTGAGACCATCGCCACCGGCTTGTTGTCGCTGGCGCTCGACAGGGTCACGCGGCCAAAGCTCATGGTACGCCCGAGGCGGACCACCCGCGCATCCGCCAGCACATCGGACGAGGTGGCGGCGCGCATGAAATGCGTGGTCTGATCGACGGTCGTCATCGGTCGGTAGCCGCGGTTCGCCGTAAGGATGGCGATCACCATCGAGGTGTCGGCGAGCGCCATCAGCGCCTGGCCGCAGACGATGCCTCCATGCCGGCACAGCCGTTCGGAGAACGCCATGCGCAGGATCGCCCCCGGCTGCCAGTCGGCCGCGGCGCCCGGCGGCGGGGCGCATTCGATCCCGCTGATCGACAGCCCGAGCTCCTGCACCCAGGGCGCGAACACGTCGCCGAGGACGCGGCGGGCCGCCTCGATATCGAATTCCGCTGCCGGTGTTTCCTGCTGCATGAACGGTTGTTCCTCGCGCGAGACTGGAGTTGACGCGCATTCTAGTGGGCATTTGCCGGAAAGGAACCTTGCCTTGCGCGGCTTGAAAATATCTATCGGGGGCCCCTATGATGGGGGCATGGGGAGTGGGTCGACCATGTTCAGGCGATGGGCATTGATTTTGAGCGCAGTCGCCATCGGTCTGGCCCTCAATGGCTGCACCAAATGCGGTCCGATCTGGGACGATTGGATGCAATCGCCGAAAACCTGCAAGTCGGACCGCTTCTAGGCCGCAAACCGGCCGCGCTTGGCGCCGCGGTCCGCGCGGTGGTATATCACGGGGAAAATGCAGGGAGCATCCCATGAGGGTTTTTCGCTTAGCCGCCATCGTCGTGCTGCTGACCGGGCCGGCTTACGCACAGGCCCTCCCCAACCTCAATTTGCTTCCGGAACTGCAATCCAAAACGCCCGAGGAGAAGGAAGCGGAGGCGGCGCGGGACAAGGCCTATAAGGAATCGCTGAGAAAAATACCGGACGCCAAGACGTCTTCCGATCCGTGGGGCAATGTGCGTAGCGGGGATACGCCCAGGGCATCGGCGCCGGCGAAGCCGCGGACCAAAACCGGCAATACGCAAACCGGGACGGAAACGCGCTGATCGGGAGGCCGGCGAACGCCGCCCGGCGTGTCATCATTCGGATCACAAGCCGCAAATCTGCTGCCCAGCGCCATAAGACATTTTCCGGTGACTGCGGGTTCGGTGGTACTCGCATCTTCCAGGTCTGAGTATGATGTCGTCGTTCCCACCGCTCATCGCGATCGAGCGCCCGCACTGCCCCCGTTGCCACACGCGCATGATGCTGGTCCGGATTTTCCCGGCTGCGCGTTGACCGAGAGCCGAAAGCGCACGCAACCCCAGATTGTTTTGATTTGTGATATGTCCGCTACTGGACACAAGCTTTCCGAAAGCTCAGACTGTGAGCCGTAACTGCCTCGCGAAGCGGGAGAGGCAAAATGGAAAGTTTTATCCACACGGGGAATATCAGGCTCTATCAAAAGCAGCTTGCCGAAACGTCCGATCCGGACAAACGCCAGATGCTGCTGAAACTGCTGGCGGACGAAGAGGCAAAGGACGGCGTTGACCGCGGCATCGGCCCGGAGAAATTGCCAAATGCTCTCTAGGTCCTGTGGACACTTATCGCATCCATAGGATGATGGCGGCAAGGGTGACCACGGCCTGATAGTTCCGAGCGGTTTTCTCGAAGCGTGTTGCGACGCGCCTGAACTGCTTGAGCTTTGAGAAGCAGCACTCCACGAGATGGCGCTGGGCATAGAGATGTTTGTCGAGTGGATATTTGAGCGCCCGTGACGGGTTGTTGGGAATGACGGCGAGCGCGCCCTTGGCGGCGATGGCTTGGCGCAGATGATCCGCGTCATAGGCTGTATCGGCCATGACGACCTCGGCAGGAAACCCCTCGATCAACGCGGCGGCTTGCGGTGCATCGCCCTTCTGACCTGCCGTCAGCGTGAAGCGCACCGGACAACCCAGGCCTCGGACGGCCATATGTATTTTGGTGCTCAGGCCGCCGCGCGAGCGGCCGATCGCTTGATCTTCAGACCCCCTTTTTTAGCCCCGGCAGCATGCTGATGGGCTCGGACGATGGTGGAATCGATGATCAGATATTCGAAGTCCGGATCATCGGACATCGCCTCGAACATTCGATACCAGACACCCTTGATGCTCCACCGGCTGAAGCGCCGGAACACGCTGTTCCAATCGCCAAACGCTTCCGGAAGATCACGCCAGGGAGAGCCCGTACGCACGATCCAAAGCACGCCCTCCACGAACATCCGGTTGTCGCGCCCGGTGGAGCCCTTCTGGTCAGGCCGACCTATAATCAGGGGCGCCATCCGCTCCCAAGCCACGTCGCTCAAAACCAAACGATCCATCACACCCAAGGCCGCCTCCCCAAAAGAAGCCTTGAATCTGATTTGCTGATAAAAGGGAATCCTTAGAGTCCACAGGACCTAGACCGCGCCGTCCACGTGAAAAGCGCGTTATCCCGGCGACGCGCGCCACATACTCGATTGCTGAATTTTGCGCGATAACCGGCCTGAGCCGAGCCGAAGTTCTGCGTTCGATCGACGACGGCTCGCTTCGCGCCATCAAGGTCGGCAATCGTCGGCTGATCCTTGCGCGACAACCGCGCATGCCCGGTCCTGATCCGGTCCCGAAAGAACGCAGGCCCGTGCCGCGCTTTTGATCCTGCTCAATGCGGCATCCCGGATCCGCTCTAGAAATATCCTGTCATTGCCGAACGCCCACGGAGGAAGCTGCGACGTTGACATTGAGCCCCGGACTTTTAGCAGTTCGGGGCTTTCGTGGGGCGCCGGCCGCCACGCCCGGCGGCAAGCTCGCTTGCACAGCCCGTCGGCTCCGACATTGACGGAGATCAACGCGCAGGTCCCGCATGCGTCATATCCGAAACGCGAATGGGTAATGTCATCTTCAAATGTCCGCGGACCGGCATGAACGTGCAGCATTGGCTGGCGGACGAACCCCCATCGGGCGATGCGCGCTGCACCTATGAAACCGTGGTCTGCAAGGCTTGCAGCCGGCTTCATTTCGTCAATCGGTCGAGCGGCAAGCTGCTTGGCGAGCAAGAAAACAAGGGAGAATCCGCCCCCTGAAAAGTTCCATCAGGGCAACGCTAATCGGCGCTGGGCAGCCGCCGCATGGTGAATTCGATGTCGCCACCGGGCAGCTCGCGCCAGCTTTCCACCGAGCTCATATAGGCCTGCTTGGGAAAGCGGGTGAGGAAGTCGCGCGCCCTGGACCGCGCCTGGTCGCGTGGCAGCGTGAAGGTCTCGCGCAGATAGCCGTCGTCCGGCTTCCGCCGACCAGCCATCCGGTCTGCCAGATCGCGTGGGCGATAGGCCATGTCGCAACTCCGCTACACTTAACGACCGGCTCAATATAGCGCTGGTGCCGGCCAATCCGAGTCCCCCTGCCACCGGGCCAGGACGGGAATTGAGTCGCCTATCGGACGCAGGGTCGATACAATCCCGCCAGCTCTTTTAAACGCGCCGATGGATACGCCGCCCGGCCCCGCCGCTGGAAAACGGGAAAACCCCGGTTCAAAATGCCGGCCGGGACGGCCAGCGGCTGCCCGACCCGGCCGGGTATCGGACCGTTCGAGGCAGTCACCAACCGCGAAAAGCCAGGCCATGCCAGACCGCGACAAACGAACGAACCGGCTGCTCTCGCTGTTGTCGGACAAGGATTACGAGCGATTGCGGCCGCACCTCTCGCAGGTCGCGTTCGAATATAAGAAAAGCCTCTACGAGGCGTCGCATCCGATCGAACACGTGTATTTCCCGGTCAACGGCGTGGCATCGCTGGTGATCACGACCGCCGATGGCGCCAGCGCGGAGGTCGGCACCATCGGCAGCGAAGGATTCGTAGGACTGCCGGTTTGTTTCGGTGATCTCGATGCACCGTCGTCGGTCTACGTGCAGGTTCCGGGGACGGCACTACAGATGGACGCGCGCATCTTCCGCGAGGAACTCGAACGAAATCCGACGCTGAAATCGATGATGCTCCGCTATGCCCATGCGTTCTTCAACCAGGTCGCGCAGTCGGCCGCCTGCGCCCACCTCCATCGGGTCGAGCAGCGCTGCTGCCGGTGGCTGCTCATGACACGCGACCGGATGCCTTCCGGCGATTTCCTGCTCACCCAGGAATTCCTGGGAATGATGCTCGGCGTCCGGCGAACCACGGTCACCGACGTGATGGGCGCGCTGAAAAAGGCGGGGCTGATCGAATATCGGCGCGGCCACGTCATCATCCTCGATCACGAGGCGCTGCGGCAACGCGCCTGCGAATGCTACGAGATCTCGAAGCAGGAATTCGACCGGCTCTTGGGCGATACCGCCGTTGCGCCGAGGACCGACAAAAGGCATCGATTGCTCAGCGAAATCGGATAGGCCGGAAAGACGCGCCAGCCATCGCTGCGTCCGTTTCCCGACTATGGATTTCCATCCACAATAACGCTTGCTGCCGGGGGCGATCGCGATTCAGCTCCCGGCTGAAATACCGCTATGACGGCTACCGGACCGACAACACCCCATCCCGCTCCCTATAAACAAGCTTTCCGCGGATCGCCCTCTCGGAGCGTCCTTCACCCCTGCGGTAAATCGGCCCGACCGACCGGGCGGGATATCGCAGTGCAACTACCTGTTCCTAAGGCCAGCCTCCCCTTGGACAACAAACTTCTCGCATCGCTTCCGCGCGATCATTTCGACCGGCTGCAACCGCATCTGGTAACGGTCCCCCTGTCGCAGGGGACCGTGCTGGCCGAGGCGGGCGACGAGGTCGACCAGATCTACTTCCCGCATTACGGCATGCTGTCGCTGCTTGCGGTGTTGCGCGACGGCAAGGCGATTGAGACCGCGACCGTCGGCCGCGAAGGCGTTGTCGGCGCTATGGCCGGGCTTGGTCTGTACAAGTCGCTGGTGCGCGTCGTTGTGCAGATGCCGATAGCCTGCAGCAAAATCGCCGCCTCTCATTTCCGCACCGTGACCGCAACCAGCGATCCCATTCGCAATCTCTGCATCCGCTACAACGAGGTGCTGCTGTCGCAGGCGCGGGTCACCGCGGCCTGCAATGCGCTGCACTCGATCGAGGCGCGATTCTGCCGCTGGCTGCTGCAAAGCGCGGATCGCGCGGCAAACGACACCGTCAATCTGACGCAGGAATTTCTCGCCGAAATGCTGGGGGTGAGGCGCACCTCGGTGACGGAAGTCGCAAGCAGGGTGCAAGGCACTGGCGCGATCACCTATTCGCGCGGCGTGATCAGGATACTGGACCGCCCCGCGCTGATGCGAATGTCCTGCGAATGCTACCAAACCCTGCTGGATCAATCGGCGCTGCTGGCCTGAGCGCCGCGGCCCTATTCGAAGGTCACGCCGATTCGGCCCGGTTTGCGCCAGATGATGCGGCATGGCCGCTTCAATTGGTCCGTCGGCACTGCAAGCGAGAAGCGGTCAGGGATAGTTACGACTTCGAGCGCCGCGCCGGTTTCAGAGACGTTGCGAACGGTGCAGTCAATTGCGCCGCCGCCGAACTGGATCGATCCGGCCTTCAATACACGGCGGCGCTGCGCGATGTGGGGAGGTGTCATCAAACCGACATACGCTTAAATTGTGAGCAAACCCATAAAGATGATGCTCCGTAATTCCACGGACGCCGCGCAGCAAATTTCCGTCGCGTTAACAAAAGGTGAAAAGGGGCATTCGCCCAGAAGAGGCCGCCAACTGAGGCGGCCTTATTTTTTGTCTTTTTTGTCAGGCCAAAAAAGAACATATTGCGAACTGAGAACAAATAGGGTACGGTGTTCCATCAGTCGAAGTTCCACTCAATAACTGCTCGAACCGTTACCGCCGCCCGTTTGTCCCGCTAGCGAATCCCCGCCATAAGGAGCACGACCTATGTCCGCCACTGCCCTGCGTATCGTCGAAGGATCCTCCATGGACAAGACCAAGGCCCTGTCCGCCGCGCTCTCCCAGATCGAGCGCCAGTTCGGCAAGGGCTCGGTGATGAAACTGGGCAAGAACGACCGCTCGATGGACGTCGAGACCATTTCCTCGGGCTCGCTCGGGCTCGACATCGCGCTCGGCGTCGGCGGCCTGCCGCGCGGCCGGGTGGTGGAAATTTACGGACCGGAATCCTCGGGCAAAACCACGCTGGCGCTGCACACCGTCGCCGAGGGCCAGAAGAAGGGCGGCATCTGCGCCTTCATCGACGCCGAACACGCGCTCGACCCGGTCTATGCCCGAAAGCTCGGCGTCAACATCGACGAACTCCTGATCTCGCAGCCCGACACCGGCGAGCAGGCGCTGGAAATCTGCGACACCCTGGTGCGCTCCGGGGCGGTCGACGTGCTGGTGATCAATTCGGTGGCGGCCCTGGTGCCGCGTGCCGAGCTCGAAGGCGAGATGGGCGATGCGCTGCCCGGCCTGCAGGCCCGGCTGATGAGCCAGGCGCTGCGCAAGCTTACCGCCTCGATCAACAAATCCAACACCATGGTGATCTTCATCAACCAGATCCGGATGAAGATCGGCGTGATGTACGGCTCGCCGGAAACCACCACCGGCGGCAACGCGCTGAAATTCTACGCTTCCGTCCGGCTCGATATCCGCCGCATCGGCGCGATCAAGGAGCGCGACGAGGTGGTCGGCAACCAGACCCGCGTCAAGGTGGTGAAGAACAAGCTGGCGCCGCCGTTCAAGCAGGTCGAATTCGACATCATGTATGGCGAGGGCGTCTCCAAGATGGGCGAAATTCTCGATCTCGGCGTCAAGGCCGGCATTGTCGAGAAGTCCGGCGCCTGGTTCTCCTATGACAGCCAGCGGCTCGGCCAGGGCCGCGAGAACTCGAAAGCCTTCCTCAAGGCCAATCCCGACATGACCGCGAAAATTGAAGCTTCGATCCGGCAGAACTCCGGCCTGATCGCCGAACAGATTCTCGCCGGTTCCCCCGAGCGCGACACCGAAGGCGAGGAGCCGGTGGAGGAGTGACCGCCACTCGTGTCCCGGACGCGGTGCAGCGCCCTTGCGCTGCTCCGCAGAGCCGGGACCCACGGCTTGGCATTGAAAGACAATGGACGTGCCGTTCTTTGTCTACATACTGGCAGGCAAACGAAATGGGACGCTGTATGTCGGCGTCACCAACAATCTTGCGCGGTGGCTGTCGGAACATAAGGCCAAGCTCGTTCCTGGTTTCGCACGCAAATACGGTGTGGACCAACTCGTCTATTTTGAAGCATTCGATTCCATCCTTGAAGCGCGTGCGAGAGAACGCTCCTTAAAGCGCTGGCGCCGCGGTTGGAAGATCGCGATGATCGAGAAGCTCAACCCCGACTGGCGCGATTTGGCTGGCGAATTGAATTTCTGAAACAGCATCCGACGCGCCTGTGCCCGGACGCTACGCACCGCGTTGGCGGGACGCTGCCGATCCGAGGCCCATGGCATCACTCGGTCTCGTGTAGTCCCGGCTCTGCGGTGCATCGTGAAGGACGCTGCACCGCGTCCGGGACACGATGATTGTGGCATTCTGCTATTCCGCCGCCTGCGCGTAGTCAGTAACCGGCGGGCACGAGCAAACCAGATTGCGATCTCCGTAAACATTGTCCACGCGCCCCACCGGCGACCAGTATTTGTCCGATCGCGATGTGCCGGCCGGGAAACAGCCTTCGGCGCGGCTATAGGCCCGCTGCCACGCGTCGTCGGCGATGTCGTGCACAGTGTGCGGCGCATGCCGCAGCGGCGAGGCCTCGACCTTCCAGCGGCCCTGTTCGATCTCGGCGATCTCGCGCCGGATCGCGATCATGGCGTCGCAGAAGCGATCGATCTCGGCTTTCGACTCGGATTCGGTCGGCTCGATCATTAGCGTGCCCGGTACCGGGAAACTCATGGTCGGGGCATGGAAGCCGTAATCGATCAGCCGTTTGGCCATGTCGTCGACGGTGACGCCGGCTGACACCTTCATGGGACGGGGATCGACGATGCATTCATGGGCGACCCGGCCTTTGGCATTGCGGTACAGCACCGGAAAATGCGGGTCGAGTTTGGTTGCGATGTAATTGGCATTCAGGATCGCGATTTCCGTAGCCCGGGTAAGGCCTTCGCCGCCCATCATCAGAATGTAGATGTAGGAAATCGTCAGGATCGACGCCGAGCCGAAGGGGGCGGCCGACACCGGACCGACCGCGCCTTTCCCAGCGCCATCGGTCACGGGATGGCCCGGCAGGAACGGCGCAAGATGCGCCCTGACGCCGATTGGCCCCATGCCGGGGCCGCCGCCGCCATGCGGGATGCAGAAGGTCTTGTGCAGGTTGAGATGGCTGACATCGGCGCCGTAATCGCCGGGCCGCGACAGCCCGACCTGCGCATTCAGGTTGGCGCCGTCGAGATAGACCTGCCCGCCATGGCCGTGAACGATGTCGCAGATCTCACGGATGTGCTCCTCGAACACGCCGTGGGTGGAGGGATAGGTGATCATGACCGCGGCGAGGTTTTTGGCATGCAGCGCCGCCTTGGCGCGTATATCGTTCACGTCGACGTCGCCCCTGATATCGCAGGCCACCACCACGACCTCCATGCCGGCCATATGGGCGGAAGCCGGATTGGTGCCATGCGCGGAGGAGGGGATCAGGCATACCTTGCGATGCGGCTCGCCGCGCGCGGCGTGATAGCCGCGGATCGCCAACAGCCCGGCATATTCGCCCTGCGCGCCGGAATTCGGCTGCAGCGAGATCGCGTCATAGCCGGTGATATCGCACAGCCATCGTTCCAGCCGCTCAAACAGCGCGTGATAGCCTTGTGCCTGCTCGCGCGGCGCGAACGGATGCAGCGCGCCGAATTCCGGCCAGCTCAGCGGGATCATCTCGGAGGTGGCGTTGAGCTTCATGGTGCAGGAGCCCAAGGGGATCATGGCGCGGTCGAGCGCGAGGTCGCGGTCGGCCAGCTTGCGCATGTAGCGCAAGAGTTCCGTCTCCGAGCGGTGGGCGTGGAATACGGGATGGGTGAGGAAGGCGCTTGCGCGCTTCAGCTCGGAAGGCAGCGTATCGCGTGCGCCGGCCTCGATATCGGCGTAGGCCAGTTTGCCGCCGAACGCGCGCCACACCGCCTCCACCACGGCAGGCGTCGTGGTCTCGTCCACCGCGATGCCGAGCATACCGTTAGCGATCCGCAGGTTGATTTTCTCGACCAAGGCGCGGGCGACGATGTCGTCTTGCCCTGCGCCGGCGTCCACCGTGACCGTGTCGAAAAACGCTTCCGACCGCGGCGCAAGGCCGAGTTTGCGCAATCCCGCCGCCAGCACGGCGGCGCGGCGATGCACGTTGCGCGCGATGTGGGTCAGGCCCTCCGGCCCGTGATAGACCGCATACATCGAGGCGATCACCGCCAGCAGCACCTGCGCGGTGCAGATGTTGGAGGTCGCCTTTTCGCGGCGAATATGCTGCTCGCGGGTCTGCAGCGCCAGCCGATAAGCGGGCTGCCCGCGCGAATCGATCGACAAGCCGACAATGCGACCGGGTAGCGAGCGCTTGAGGGGCTCGCGCACCGCCATATAGGCCGCGTGCGGTCCGCCATAACCCATCGGCACCCCGAAGCGCTGCGCCGATCCGATCGCGATATCGGCGCCGAGTTCGCCGGGCGATGCCAAAAGCGTCAGCGCCAGCAAATCGGCGGCAACGATCGCCAGCGCGCCTTTCGCCCGCAGCGCAGCGATCGCGGCCCTGAGGTCGCGCACCGCGCCCGATGTTCCCGGATATTGCAGCAGCGCGCCGAAAACGTCCGCTTTATCAAGATCGCTCAAGGGATCGCCGATGACGAGATGCCACCCCAGCGGTTCGGCGCGGGTGCGCAGCACCGCCAGCGTCTGCGGGTGCACCTCGGAATCGACGAAGAACGATTTTGTCTTTAGCTGCGCGGCGCGCTCGGCGAGCGCCATCGCTTCGGCCGCCGCGGTAGCCTCGTCAAGCAGCGAGGCGTTGGCGACGTCGAGGCCGGTGAGATCGCAGATCATGGTCTGGAAGTTGAACAAGGCTTCCAGCCGGCCCTGGCTGATCTCCGGCTGGTACGGCGTATAGGCCGTGTACCAGGCCGGATTCTCCAGAATGTTGCGCTGGATCACCGCCGGCAGGACAGTGCCGCAATAGCCCTGGCCGATCAGCGAGGTGAAGATCCGGTTTTGTGACGCCAGCTCGCGCATGTGGGCGAGCGCGTCGGTTTCGCTGAGCGGAGTGCCGAGATCGAGCGGCGCCGTCTGCCGGATCGATGACGGCAGGGTTTCGGCCATCAGCGCGCCGAGGCTCGAGGCGCCCACGGTCTCCAGCATCGCCGATATGTCGCCGGGCGAGGGGCCGATGTGGCGGCGGACGAAGGTGCTTGCTGCTTCATCGGCAGGTTTGCGGTGCGTGGTCATTTGTGTCCTCGCGATCAGGCGGTGTGCTTCTTGTAGGCGACCTCATCCATCAGGCCGCCGAGTTCGCGCTTGTCTGATATCTTCATCTTGAAGAACCAGGCCTTGCCGGCGGCATCGGAATTGACCAGCGCCGGCTCATTGGCGAGCGCCTCGTTCACTTCGAGCACCTCGCCCGAAATCGGCGCGTAGACGTCGGAGGCCGCCTTGACGGATTCGACCACCGCGGCGGCTTCGGCCTTCTTCAGGCTGCGGCCGACCTTCGGCAGCTCGACGAACACGACATCGCCGAGCTGCGACTGCGCATAGTCGGTGACGCCGATGGTGGCGACGTCGCCCTCGATACGGAGCCATTCGTGGTCTGATGTGAACAGCGTCGTCGTCGTCATGGGAATTCCTTCAGCGTTTGTAGCGATTGGGAACGAAGGGCATGGCAGCGACCTGTAGCGGCAATCGCTGGCCGCGCACTTCGGCAAACACGGTGCCACCGAGGGCGGCGCGCGGCGACGGCAGATAGCCCATCGCAACCGGGGCGTTGAGGCTGGGGCCGAAGCCGCCCGAGGTGACCGCACCGATTTGCTCGGTCGAAACCGCGTCCGAAAATAGCGGCGCGCCTTCGCGCACCGGCGCACGGCCTTGCGGCCTCAATCCGGCGCGGCGGCGCGGCGCGCCGTCCTGAAGCTGAGCAAGAATTTTGTCGGCGCCCGGAAAACCGCCGGCGCGCGCCCCGCCATGGCGGCGGCTCTTCTGGATCGACCATTCCAGCGCGCCCTCGACCGGCGTCGTCGACGCTTCGATGTCATGGCCATACAGGCAAAGCCCGGCCTCGAGCCGCAGGCTGTCGCGCGCGCCCAGACCGATCGGCAGCACGTCGGCGTTCGCGAGCAGCGCCCGGGCAAGTCGTTCCGCCTGTTCGGCCGGAGCCGAAATCTCAAAGCCGTCCTCGCCGGTATAGCCCGAGCGCGAGACGAAGCAGTCGATGCCGTCGAGGCGGTATGGACCGGCGTCCATGAACCGCATCGCCGGAACATCAGGACAAAGCCCTGCCAGCACCGCTTCGGCTTTCGGCCCCTGCAGCGCGATCAGCGCGCGGTCGGCCAGCGGCTCGATCACGCAGACGTCCTGCAGGCCGGCGCGCAGATGCGCCTCGTCTTCCGCCTTGCAGGCGGCGTTGACCACCAGGAACAAATGGCTGCCGAAATTGGCCACCATCAGGTCGTCGAGAATGCCGCCGGCGTCATTGGTGAACTGGGCGTAGCGCTGCCGTCCCGGCGACACGCCAAGGATGTCCTGCGGTACCAGCCGCTCCAGCGCCAGCGCCGCATCCTCTATCCTGCCGGATTTCGGGCGCAGCGCGATCTGGCCCATATGCGAGACGTCGAACAGGCCGGCACCCGCGCGGGTATGCAGGTGTTCCCTGAGCACGCCGGCCGCGTATTGCACCGGCATCTCATAGCCGGCGAACGGCACCATTTTGCCGCCGCTGGCCACATGCAGCGCGTGCAGGGGGGTGCGTTTCAGGGGGGACTGGTCGTTCTGCGCAAGCATCATCGGGCCCTCGCGGTTTCCCGAGGAGGATTCCTCGAAAAACCCGTCGAAGCCCCATCTGTCGCTGTGCCTGAGAGTATTATCCCGTCGGCGGACACGTCCGGGCTTTAACCCCTTCGGCGTCTCTTTCCAGATGCTAGCAAGTCACGCGGTCCGTTTGCCTGAGAGTTTCCGGGGCGGTTGCTCCTTCGGCGCCGGCGCTTAAGCCGATCTCTCCCGACGTGACTGTCCTTAATCAGATAGGAGGAAAACACAGCCGCGCCAAGCCTGTCAACGCAGCCGCAGCATCTATCAACGGCTCTTGCGCGGGTGCGACAAGCCCCTGATCCCAAGCACACTTTCTGGACACCGCCATCCCCCTTGTCTAAAAGCGGTGCGCGGGACAACGGCCTCTTTGTGGGCCGATTCCCGATGGCTTTGCGATTGGACTGACATGAGCGGCGTTAACGAAATCAGGTCGACTTTTCTGAAGTTCTTCGCCGACAACGGCCACGAAATCGTACCGTCGTCGCCGCTGGTGCCGCGCAACGACCCGACGCTAATGTTCACCAATGCCGGCATGGTGCAGTTCAAGAACGTCTTTACCGGGGTCGAGAAGCGCTCCTATCAGCGCGCCACCACCTCGCAGAAATGCGTGCGTGCCGGCGGCAAGCACAACGACCTCGACAATGTCGGATACACTACCCGCCACAACACCTTCTTCGAGATGCTGGGCAACTTCTCGTTCGGCGACTATTTCAAGGATCGCGCCATCGAGCTTGCCTGGAATCTCGTCACCAGGGAATTCGGCCTGCCGAAGGACAAATTGACGGCGACCGTCTATGTCGACGACGACGAGGCCTTCAATCTCTGGAAGAAGATCGCGGGCCTGCCGGAGTCGCGCATTATCCGCATCTCGGGTTCCGACAATTTCTGGCAGATGGGCGACACCGGCCCCTGCGGGCCCTGTTCGGAAATATTCTACGATCACGGCGACAAGATCTGGGGTGGTCCACCGGGTTCGCCCGAGCAAGATGGCGACCGCTTCGTCGAGATCTGGAATCTCGTGTTCATGCAGTTCGAGCAGCTCGAGGGCGGCGCGCGCAACAATCTGCCGAAGCCCTCGATCGATACCGGCATGGGGCTGGAGCGCATCGCGGCGGTGCTGCAGGGCAAGCACGACAGCTACGAGATCGATCTTTTCGCAGCGTTGATCCGCGCCATTGCCGAATTGACCGGCGCCGATCCGCAAGGCGATCAGAAGGCGTCGCTACGCGTCATCGCCGACCACCTGCGCGCAGTGTCGTTCCTGATTGCTGACGGCGTATTGCCGTCGAACGAAGGGCGCGGCTACGTGCTGCGGCGGATCATGCGCCGCGCCATGCGCCACGCGCAGTTGCTCGGCGCCAGGGACCCGCTGATGTATCGCCTGGTGTGGGCGCTGGTGCGCGAGATGGGCCAGGCCTATCCGGAGCTGGTGCGCGCCGAGAACCTGATCGAGGAAACCTTGCGGCTGGAAGAGACGCGATTCCGCAAGACGCTGGAGCGGGGGCTGTCGATCCTCGATGAAAAAAGCAGTTCGCTGAAAAAGGGCGACATGTTCGACGGCGACACCGCGTTTACGCTGTACGACACCTATGGCTTTCCGCTCGATCTTACCCAGGACGCGCTGCGCAACCGCGGCATCGGCGTCGATATCGCCTCATTCACCGATGCGATGGAGCGACAGCGCGCGAAGGCGCGCCTATCTTGGAAAGGCTCCGGTGAAGCTGCGACGGATGCATTCTGGTTCACCTCTCGTGAATTGCACGGAGCCACTGAATTCCTTGGTTATGAAACAGAGAGCGCTGAAGGGATCGTATTCGGATTGGCGCAGAACGGAGAGCAAGTATTGGCGCTTAAGAAGGGCGAAAGCGGCGCTGTTCTGCTCAATCAAACTCCATTCTACGCTGAGTCTGGTGGTCAAGTTGGCGATACCGGTGTGATGACCGGCGAGGGCGTGCGGTTCCGCGTCACCGATACCCAGAAGAAGGCCGGCGATCTGATCGTCCATTTCGGTACGGTCGAAGAGGGTAAATTGGAAGTCGGCACTACGCTTTCGCTAGAGGTTGACCACCGGCGTCGCTCTTCTATTCGGCGAAATCATTCCGCGACACATCTGCTGCACGAAGCCTTGCGGCAGGTGCTCGGCGACCACATCGCCCAGCGGGGCTCGCTGGTGGCGCCGGACCGGCTGCGTTTCGACTTTGTGCATCCGAAGCCGATCACGCCGGACGAACTCACCCGCATCGAGGATATCGCCAACGACGTGGTGCTGGAGAATGACGAGGTAACCACGCGCCTGATGGCCGTGGATGACGCCCGCGACGCCGGCGCGCGCGCGCTGTTTGGCGAGAAATACGGCGACGAGGTCCGCGTGGTCTCGATGGGCAGGGGCGCGCGCGATCATGGCAGCAACGCGCTCGGCTGGTCGGTGGAGTTGTGCGGCGGCACCCATGTCCGCCGCACCGGCGATATCGGCCTGATCTCGGTGACCGGCGAAGGCGCGGTCGCCTCGGGCGTTCGCCGCATCGAGGCACTGACCGGACGCCATGCCCGCAAGCACGCCAACGACACCATGACGCTGGCCAGGACGGCGGCCACCGAGCTGCGCACCACGCTCGACGACATGCCGGCGCGCATCGCCTCGCTGATGGAAGAGCGCAAGAAACTGGAGCGCGATTTGTCGGATGCGCGCAAGAAGCTGGCGATGGGCGGCGGCGCTTCCGCATCCCACGGCGCTGCGGCGGGCGCCAACGGCGTGCGCCATGTCGGCGACGTCAAGCTGATGGCGCGCGCGGTCGAAGGCATCGAGCCCAGGGATCTCAAGAGCCTTGTCGACGACGGCAAGAAGCAGCTCGGCTCCGGCGTGGTCGCTATCGTCGGCGTCACCGGCGACGGCAAGGCCGGCGTCGTCGTCGGCGTCACCAGCGACCTCACCTCCCGCTATAACGCGGTCGACCTGGCGCGCGTCGCTTCCCAGGTGCTCGGCGGCAAGGGCGGGGGCGGGCGGCCCGACATGGCGCAGGCCGGCGGGCCCGATGGCGCCAAGGCCGAGGCGGCACTCTCGGCGATCGAAAAAGCGATGGCTGGCGCCTAGTGCCGGATTGAAATTCCATTCCGCCGACCGCGCGGGCCTTGAGGCACCTCAATTCCAAAAACCGCGCCGGAGTCTATATTTGCAGCGTCCCTTTGATTTAAGAGGTTCGCGTCAGAGGGACGCCGCGGGGGGCAAGCGAACTTCCTAAATCGGGACACTGACCTTGGCGATCCTGGCGCGCAGAAGGCGGTTAAGCGACCCCGATTTGCGGGATCGCCTCTACGAACTGCTCGAGCACGATCACCTGCCCAACTCGGTCGGCTCGCGCTTCGTCCGGCTGATCGTTTCCATCGTTATTATCGACGTGCTGGCGATGATCCTGGCGTCGGTTCCGGAATATGACGCGCGCTTCGGCACCGTGCTCACCGTCATCAAGGTTGGCGCGGTTATCGTGTTTGCGCTGGAATACGCGGCCCGGCTCTGGAGCGTGGTCGGCCATTCGCCGCGGAAATTGTCGCCGGCGCAGGACCGGCTCGAATACGTGTTCTCAACTCTGGGCATCATCGATCTCCTCGCCTTCCTGCCCGCATCGGTCGCGCTGGTCGCCGGTGACCACGCCTTGCTGGCGCTGCTCGGCGTACTGCCGTTTTTCAAGCTGGTGCGTTATTCGCCGGCGATGCGCTCGCTGCTGTCGGCGCTTCATGCCGAGCGACGAACGCTGGTCGGCTGCCTGGTGATTCTGGCAGGCGCGGTGCTGGTGTTCGCCTCGCTGCTCTATGCCGTCGAGCACGACGTGCAGCCCGACAAGTTCGGCACCATTCCGCAGGCGATGTGGTGGGCGATCGTGACTCTGGGCACAGTCGGCTACGGCGACGTCGTTCCGGTCACCCCGCTCGGCAAGCTGGTGTCGGTGTTCGCCATCATCGGCGGGCTGACGATGATCGCGCTGCCGGTGGCGATCATCTCCACCGCCTTCGCCGACGAGGTCCGGCGGCGCGATTTCGTCGTGACCTGGGGAATGCTGGCGCGGGTGCCGCTGTTCTCCCATCTCAGTGCCACTGAAATTGCCGATATCATGCGGCTGCTGCGGGCCCGGACCATCGAAGCCGGCGAAATCCTGATGCGGCGCGGCGATGCCGCGTCCTCGATGTATTTCATCACCGCCGGCGAGGTCGAGATCGAGCTGCCGAACCAGCGCGTCCGGCTTGCCGACGGAACGTTCTTCGGGGAAATCGCGCTTCTGCACCGTACCAAGCGCAGCGGCACGGTGACGGCGACGCGCAAGACCCGGCTGCTGGCGCTCGATGCCCAGGATTTCCACGCGCTGATCGAACGCATGCCGGCGCTTGCCGCGCATGTCCACAAGACCGCCAAGGCCCGGATTGCGGATACCGCGGAGGCGCAGAAGGGCGATCTCGCGGCGGCTGAAATCGAGCAGGCCGTGCACGACGACCAGCCGCCCGCGGAGAAGTAGTCGGATAGGACAAGGCTGCATCTTGCGCCAAATCCGCAAGCCGCAATTCTATTTCGAATCCAGAAACGGCGCGACCACTTCCCGCGTTTCCTTGCTCGGCACGACAGGCACGATCTCGAAGGTCAGGCCCAGGTCCTGACAGTTCAGGATCCAGTCCTGCAGCAGCCGCGCATCATCGCATTCCATCAGCTGAAAGCAGCGGTCGAAATTGGGCTCGATCCAGCTCCCGACATATTTCAGCCCCTCGGGAAATTTGATGCCGGAATCACGCACGCGCCGGTAGACCGGGATGGGGTCGCGGTCCTTGAAGCGTTCGATCACCATGAACAGCATGGCCAGCCTCGCTCGATCGATCATTGTCGCGCCGTTTGCGCGGCGCTTCAACCCTTGCGCAGGAATATATAGTCGGCGGAGTAGGGCGCGCTGCGGAAGCCGCCGGCCTTGTCGCAGGCCCCATCGAGCTTGCCGCCCTGGGTGTTGACCCGCTGCACCGTCGTGGCGCCGGTAAGAATGCCGCTGCCGCGCCGGGAAATCACCTCAAGCCTGAGCCAGGAAATATCGTTCGCGGTCGTACCCGGGACGCTGGCGGCGGCTTTGCCGACCACGGCGCTGCCATCGCTGTGTTCCCAGTTCGGTCCGGCATAGTGGCGGCCGACGGTTCTACCGTCGGCCAGCAAGGTCGCGGTAGGTTCGCGGAATGCCCAGGCGAGCTTGCCGTCGGCGCCGGCCTTGCACTCGTAAACCTGCGCGCCTTCGGCATGCACGGTGAGCACGATGGTTTCTCCCGGCGCCGCGATGGCGTCCGGAACCGGCGTCTCGGCGGCGCTTGCGCTCATGATGACACCAAACAACGGAAGCAGGGCGAATGCGATATGTCGAACGATCTGCACAATCATGCCTTTCAAACATTTCCACAGCTGCAGCGTGGCTACGCTTGTCAAACCTCCTGCACAATCATGCTGTTCCAACGTTCACGTGATAAGCGCGTGACTGCGCTTATCCCGCCATCGCCCTGGTCAGGTTCTCTGCCACCTTGTCGAGGAATCCGGTGGTGGACAGCCAGCGCTGGTCGGCGCCGACCAGGAGCGCGAGATCCTTGGTCATGAAGCCGGCTTCGACGGTGTCGACGCAGACCTTCTCCAGCGTAGCCGCGAATTTTTCCAGCGCCGCATTGTTGTCGAGCTTGGCGCGATGCGACAGCCCGCGGGTCCAGGCGAAGATCGAGGCGATCGAGTTGGTCGAGGTCTCCTTGCCCTTCTGATGCTCGCGGTAATGGCGCGTCACCGTGCCGTGGGCGGCCTCGGCTTCGACCGTCTTGCCGTCCGGGGTCATCAGCACCGAGGTCATCAGGCCGAGCGAGCCGTACCCTTGCGCGATGGTGTCGGACTGCACGTCGCCGTCGTAGTTCTTGCAGGCCCAGACATAACCGCCCGACCACTTCATCGCGGCCGCGACCATGTCGTCGATTAGCCGATGTTCGTAGGTGATCTTTCTCGCGTCGAACTGGGGCTTGAATTCGTTGTCGTAGATCTCCTGGAAGATGTCCTTGAAGCGTCCGTCATAGACCTTGAGGATGGTGTTCTTGGTCGATAGATAGACCGAATAGCCCTTGGCCAAGCCCTGGTTCATCGAGGCGCGGGCGAAATCGGCGATGGAATCGTCGAGATTATACATCGCCAGCGCGACGCCGGCGCTCGGGGACTTGTAGACTTCGCGCTCGATCACCTTGCCGTCGTCGCCGACGAATTTCATCGTCAGCGTGCCCTTGCCCGGAAATTTGAAGTCGGTGGCGCGGTACTGGTCGCCGAAAGCGTGACGACCGATGATGATCGGCTTGGTCCAGCCCGGCACCAGCCGCGGCACGTTCTTGCAGATGATGGGCTCGCGAAACACGACGCCGCCGAGGATGTTGCGGATGGTGCCGTTCGGCGATTTCCACATCTCCTTGAGGCCGAATTCCTTCACCCGGGCTTCGTCGGGGGTGATGGTGGCGCATTTGACGCCGACGCCGACCTTCTTGATGGCGTTGGCGGCGTCCACGGTGACTTGATCGTTGGTCTTGTCGCGGTATTCCATCCCAAGGTCGAAATACATCAGGTTGATATCGAGGAAGGGGGTGATCAGTTTGTCCTTGATGTATTGCCAGATGATCCGGGTCATCTCGTCGCCATCGAGCTCGACGACGGGGTTGGTCACCTTGATTTTTGCCATGGCAGATCGGGCCTTTTTTGGGATAGCGCGTTTCGGGAGGATGGGGTGATGTATCCGCGCTATAGCACCGCGGGCGCGCTGGCGAAAGCCAAGGCGCTATGCACTTTCAGCCCATCTTTTGGCTCGAAATGCCGTCCGTTGCTTGTCGTTCGCATGACGCAACGATCCAGAACCGGCCATCGATTCCGAACACGAGATCGGCCGGCTATCAGCCGGCGTGACGACAGAGGCGGTGGCTGCCGCGGTCACGCTGGCGGCCCGACGACGAGCGCCGACCGCGCGTTCGGGCACCCGGCAAATCCCGGCCCTTTCAGCCTTGTTGAGTTTGTGATTGATGCGATATGAAATCCCGCACCGCGTGCAAAGTGCGCGTCACAAGCCGCATTTGAAGTTCCGGGCGAGCGTCAAAGAGCATCACTAACCCCATTATATTGCTTGAGAAATGCTGCTAGACCGGCGATCGACTAGCGGTCGCGTTTGAGGCGTTGAATGAGGCTCTTCGAAAGCTTGATTCAGAACCTTCAGGACCCCTCAATCAGAAAGTGAAGCGAGATGTCCGGCTCGGGCACCGACAAGACCAAATCAGGCCTGAACCTCGCCGGGCCGCTCGTGATCCTGGTTGAGCCGCAGCTCGGCGAGAATATCGGCATGGCCGCGCGCGCGATGGGCAATTTTGGGCTGACGAAGTTGCGCATCGTCAATCCGCGCGACGGCTGGCCGAACGCAAGCGCCCAGCGCGCCGCCGCCGGCGCCGATCATATCCTGGATCATGTGGGACTGTTCGACACCGTCGAGCAGGCGGTCGCCGACTGCACGCTGTTGTTCGCAACCACCGCCCGTGCCCACGACCAGGCCAAGCCGGTGGTGGCGCCGGAAGCGGCGGCGCGGCAGATCGCGGCTGGCATCGAAGGTGGCGGTACGGTCGGCATCCTCTTTGGCCGGGAACGCTACGGGTTGCAGAACGAGGAGGTGGCGCTCGCCAACCGCATCATCACCTTTCCGGTCAATCCCGGCTTTGCGTCCCTCAATCTGGCGCAGGCAGTGCTGCTGATCGGCTATGAATGGTTCAAGCATTCCACCGCAGGCGCATTGCCGTTCGCGATGCCCGAGCGCTCCGAGCCCGCCTCGCAGCACCAGATGCAAGCGTTCTTCGACAATCTGGTGGGCGAACTCGACAAGGTCGAATTCCTGCGCCCGGCGGAAAAGCGCGAGACCATGCTGGTCAATTTGCGCAACATCTTCTCGCGCATGGACCCGACCAAGCAGGACATGCATACGCTGCACGGCGTGGTAATGGCGATCGCGGAGGGACGCAAGGGTCCTGCCAAGGGCGGCGTACTCGACGGCGACCAGGCGACCAGGCTGCGCGCACTGCTCGCCGAGCACGGGCAGGGTGCATCGCCGTCTGAAAGCGGCACGGTGCGCGGACTGGCGCGGCTGCTGCGGCGCAATCCGACCGACGCCGAACGCATCCTGTGGCAGGCCTTGACCACCGACCGCCGCTTCGCCGGCCAGTTCAAGCGCCAGACGCCGGTCGGCCGCCACATTCCGGATTTTGTCTCCTTCGTGCATCGCCTCGCGGTCGAATTGATCAATCCGGATGAGACAGAGGTCATCGCCAGGGACCGAGCTGCGCGGCAGGCGTGGCTGGAAGCGCGCGGCTACCGGGTCATCAATATGCCGGTCGCAAATGTCGAGAACGATCTTGCCAAAGAGCTCGACCGGCTGGAATCCGGTCTCATGGAGCGGCGCTAGAAGTCTCGACACGATGCTCTGCGGCCGCTCCGTCAATTTCATTCGGCGGCCGGGGATTAATTCGCGGGGATGAGAGTTCAACAGGGTGCATAACCATAAATCAGGGAACTTCACGGCGGCCGCGCGCCTCGGTTTTTTCAGCTTTGGCCGCGGCCTGCGAGTTCTCAATGTGCGCGAGCACGACTTTCCCTTGTCACATGGCGATGGCGCGGAACCGCCAAAGCGGCATAAAACCTGCATGATGGGCAAACGGGCACGACGAGTATAGGAAGACGACACATGAAACGAGAAGACCTCACCGAAAAGCTGCTCGACATCAAGCGCGAGAAGGGCTGGAGCTGGAAACATATCTGCGAAAAGATCGGCGGCTATTCGGAGGTGCTGATCGTCGGCGCCATCCTCGGCCAGATGAAACTGACAAAGCCGCAAGCCGCCAATGCCGGCGAGCTGTTCGGGTTGTCGAAATCCGAGATCGCGATGCTCAACGAGGTGCCGATGCGCGGACAGGGGACGCCGATGCCGCCGACCGATCCCCTGATCTACCGATTCTACGAACTGGTGATGGTCAACGGTCCGGCCTGGAAGGCGCTGATCGAGGAGGAATTCGGCGACGGCATCATGTCGGCGATCGATTTCGACATGGTGATGGAGCGGCTGCCCAACCCCAAGGGCGACCGGGTCAAGATCACGATGTCGGGCAAATTCCTGCCGTACAAATATTACGGCGCCAGCGGCAACGTGCCGGAATACGGTTTTAAGGAGGGATAACGTTGCCGTCGCGGCGCAACGGAAACGTCATTCCGGACGGCGCGAAGCGGCGATCCGGAATCTCGAGATTCCGGGTCTGGTCCTTCGGACCAGACCCGGAATGACGTAGTCCTTACGTCCCGGCCTTCACCTGTGCGACGGCCTGAGCCATCAGTTCGCCCATCTGGGTGCGGACCTGCGTTTCCGTGACGGTAACGCCCTTGGCGCCGAGATCGCCGATCACCTTGCGGATCACGTCGGCGTCGCCGCCGTCGCCGAATTCGGCCGCGACGATTTCTCTGGCATAGGCATTGGCGGGCTCGCCCGACAGGCCGAGCTTGGCCGCTGCCCACATTCCGAGCAGCCGGTTGCGGCGAGCCTCGGCCTTGAATTTCTGTTCCTCGTCGAGGGCGAACTTCTTCTCGAAACCTTCCTCGCGCTTGTCGAATGTGGTCATTTTCCGGGGTTCCGATCTCAATGCCGAAATGGTGGCGGCGGCCTCGTTGCGGCAGCCGCCTCGCGTGCCTAGATAACTGGAGCAAATGGTTAAAACAACAGCTTCGAAGCCGCAGGCAGCGCGGTAAAACTCGGCCGGATCGATTGTGCCGGGCAGGCCAATCGGATAGGTTGACCCCAGGCCCGGTTCTCGTTCTGTTTCCCGTCCCAGGCCTTCACGGCAGCTCCGTCGTGGGTCGCAATCCCTAGGTCATCCGGAGCACACCAAATTCATGGATTTCAACAACACACGGTACATCCCAATGAGCCGCCGGCGCCGCATTTATGAAGGCAAGGCCAAGGTCCTTTACGAGGGACCGGAGCCGGGTACCCTGATCCAGCACTTCAAGGACGATGCGACCGCGTTCAATGCCAAGAAACACCAGGTAATCGAGGGCAAGGGCGTCCTCAACAACAGGATTTCGGAGTACCTGTTCCAGCACCTCAACGACATCGGGGTGCCCACCCACTTCATCCGCCGCCTCAACATGCGCGAGCAGCTGATTCGCGAAGTCGAGATCGTGCCGCTGGAGGTGGTGGTGCGGAATGTGGCGGCGGGATCGCTGTCACAGCGCCTGGGAATCGAGGAAGGCACCCAGCTGCCGCGCTCGATCATCGAATTTTACTACAAGAACGACCAGCTCAACGATCCCATGGTCTCCGAGGAGCATATCACCGCGTTCGGCTGGGCCACGCCGCAGGAAATCGACGACATCATGGCGCTGGCGATCCGCGTCAACGACTTCCTCACCGGGCTGTTTCTCGGCATCGGCATCCGCCTCGTCGATTTCAAGATGGAATGCGGCCGCCTGTTCGAGAACGAGATGATGCGAATCATCGTCGCCGACGAGATTTCCCCCAATTCGTGCCGGCTGTGGGACATCAAGTCGAACGAGAAGCTCGACAAGGACCGGTTCCGCAGGGATCTCGGCGGCCTGCTGGAAGCCTATACCGAAGTGGCAAAACGGCTGGGAATCCTGATGGAAAACGAGCGGCCCGCGGGCTCCGGTCCGGTGCTGGTGAAAAGCTAAAGGACCAACGTGAAAGCGCGCGTTACCGTTACGCTGAAATCAGGCATCCTCGATCCGCAGGGCAAGGCCATCGAAGGGGCGCTGAAATCGCTCGGCGTCGACGGCGTCGCCAGCGTGCGCCAGGGCAAGGTGTTCGACATCGAGATCGCAGGCTCCGACAAGGCCAGGGCCGAGGCGGCGCTGAAAGACGCCGCCGACAAGCTCCTGGCCAACACGGTGATCGAGAATTACCGGGTTGAGGTTCTGAGCTAGTCTAGGCAAGCGCTACTGATGAAATCCGCCGTTCTCGTCTTTCCCGGAATCAATCGCGAGCGCGACATGGCGCGCGCGCTGCGGCTGGCGTCGGGCCATCAACCCGCGATGGTCTGGCATGCCGAGACCTCGCTGCCTGAGGGCACCGACCTCGTGGTGGTGCCCGGCGGATTTTCCTACGGCGATTACCTCCGCTGCGGCGCGATCGCCGCGCGCGCGCCTGTCATGGACGCGGTGCGGACGTTTGCGGCAAATGGCGGTCTGGTACTCGGCGTCTGCAACGGCTTTCAGATTCTCTGCGAAGCCGGACTTCTGCCCGGCGTGCTCATGCGTAATGTGCGGCTGAAATTCATCTGCCACGACGTGCATCTGCGGGTCGAACGATCGGATACGCCGTTTACGCGCGGCTATAATGCCGGGCAGGTCATTCGCGTGCCGGTCGCCCATGGCGAGGGCAATTACGAGGCCGACGAAGAGACTTTGAAATGTCTTGAAGGCGAGGGCAGGGTGCTCTACCGCTACTGCTCGCCGGAAGGTGTGGTCGACGAGCCCTCCAACATCAACGGCGCCGCGCATGCGATCGCTGGAATCGTGAACGAGCGCGGCAATGTGCTCGGCATGATGCCGCACCCGGAAAACCACGTCGAGGACATCATGGGTTGCACCGACGGCCGCGGCCTGTTCGCGGGCCTCGTGGCGCATCTGGAGCGCGCGGCATAAGCTGCCATAGCGCATAAAACCAAAAACTAAGAAGCGGCGGCCTATCTGGAGTCGACCATCGCGTCGGCTGGCGTTTTCCGTTTCACGCGTTTGATGGTGCCGGAAAATGTGAACACCGTGCGCTCACCGGCTCTCAATTGACCGCGCAGGAAGATCAGCGAACCGCCGGCGCGGGTGATTTCACCTGATCCCTCGACCAGTTCGCCTTCGCGCGCGGCATCGAGGAATTCGCAACTGAACGCCACCGTTACCCCCGGCCCTTGCAGCACGGGTGCGGCAATGGCGAACAGGCTGTAATCGGCAAACGACATGAAGCAGCCGCCATGGACGTTGTTGGCGCCATTGAGGTGCTTCTTTGCCACCCGGAACGCGCAGCGGATGCGGCCGTCGCCCTCCATCCGGTGGTAGAACGGGCCATTATGCGTCTCGAAATTGTCGCGGCTCCAGGTGCGCCAACCCCTGAATTCGCCCTCGGTTTCGACGTGCAGATCGGGTCGGTTGTGGAATGCGGATTTGATCAGGTCGTCCACGCAATTCGGCCTTCATTTGAGGGATTTGAGTCCTTAAATCCGATCCACACCGGATGTGCAAACCCCTCGCGCGCGCAAAGCTATGGACAGCGGGAAATTGCGCCATAAAAGGCCTTTTCCAGCCCTGCCGATCTCCCTAATAAGGGACCTCAATCGCGCTTCAAGAGCCTCATGAACCAACCGCAAATCACCCCCGAACTCGTCGCCAGCCACGGGCTGAAGCCGGACGAATATGAGCGCATCCTGAAGCTGATCGGGCGGGTGCCGAGCTTGACCGAACTCGGGATTTTCTCGGCGATGTGGAACGAGCATTGCTCGTACAAATCCTCGCGGCTGCATCTGCGCGGGTTGCCGACCAAGGCGCCCTGGGTGATCCAGGGGCCGGGCGAGAACGCAGGCGTCATCGACATCGGCGACGGCCAGGCGGTGGTGTTCAAGATGGAGAGCCACAACCATCCGAGCTACATCGAGCCCTATCAGGGCGCGACCACCGGCGTCGGCGGCATTTTGCGCGATGTGTTCACGATGGGTGCGCGGCCGATCGCGTGCCTCAATGCCCTGAGTTTCGGCGCGCCGGAACATCCCAAAACGCGCCATCTCGTCTCCGGCGTGGTTGCCGGCGTCGGCGGCTACGGCAATTCCTTCGGCGTGCCGACGGTCGGCGGGCAGGTGCGCTTCCACACCCGCTATGACGGCAACATCCTGGTCAACGCGATGGCGGTCGGACTCGCCGATACCGACAAGATTTTCTATGCGGCGGCGTCGGGCGTGAACATGCCGATCGTCTATTTGGGATCCAAGACCGGCCGCGACGGCATTCACGGCGCCTCGATGGCGTCGGCGGAATTCGACGACAACTCCGCCGAGAAGCGCCCGACGGTGCAGGTCGGCGATCCCTTCGCGGAAAAGCTGCTGCTGGAAGCCTGCCTCGAGATCATGCAGGCCGATTGCGTGATCGCAATCCAGGACATGGGCGCGGCGGGCCTGACCTGCTCGGCGGTGGAGATGGGCGCCAAGGGCGATCTCGGCGTCGACCTCGATCTCGATCACGTCCCGACCCGCGAGCCCGGCATGAGCGCCTACGAGATGATGCTCTCGGAGAGCCAGGAGCGCATGCTCATGGTGCTGAAGCCCGAAAAGGAAAAGCAGGCCGAGGCGATTTTCCGCAAATGGGGCCTGGATTTTGCGGTCGTCGGCTACACCACGCCGAGCAAGCGCTTTGTCGTGAAACATGGCGGCGACGTCATGGCCGACCTGCCGATCAAGGAATTGGGCGACGAGGCGCCGCTGTACGATCGTCCACATGTGGCCTCGCCGTCGCTGCCGGTGATCCATGCGCGTGACGTCAAGGCACCGATCGGCGTCTCGGCGGCGCTGGAAAAACTGATCGCAACGCCGGAGCTTTGCTCCAGGCGCTGGGTCTGGGAGCAATACGACCACGTCATTCTGGGTAACACCGTGCAGCGTCCGGGCGGGGACGCCGCCGTGGTGCGGGTACAGGACGGGCCGAAGGGGCTGGCGCTGACGGTGGATGTGACGCCGCGCTATTGCGAGGCGGATCCTTATCAGGGCGGCATGCAGGCGGTGGCCGAGGCCTGGCGCAATATCACGGCGGTCGGCGGCCGGCCGCTCGCCATCACCGACAACCTCAATTTCGGCAATCCGGAGCGGCCGGAGATCATGGGCCAGTTCGTCGGCTGCCTGAAGGGCATCGCGGACGCCTGCCGCGCGCTCGATTTCCCCGTCGTGTCCGGCAACGTCTCGCTCTACAACGAGACCAACGGCCGCGGCATCCTGCCGACGCCGTCGATCGGCGGCGTCGGCCTGCTCGATGACTTCACCAAATCGGCAACACTTTCGTTCAAGGCCGAGGGCGAGGCGATCCTTCTGATCGGCGAAACCCATGGCTGCCTTGGCCAATCGGTTTACTTGCGCGACATCTGCGGCCGCGAAGAGGGCGCGCCGCCGCCGGTCGACCTCACGGCCGAAAAGCGCAACGGCGACGTGGTGCGCGGCATGATCCACGCCGGCACTGCCACTGCGGTGCACGATGTCTCCGACGGCGGCCTCTTGATCGCGCTGGCGGAGATGGCGATGGCCGGTGGCATCGGCGCGCAGCTGCTGGCCGCGCCTGCAGCGATCGTGCCGCAGGCGTACTGGTTCGGCGAAGATCAGGCCCGCTACGTCGTGACGGTGCGCGCGGAAGAGGCCGGCCGGGTGCTGGCGAAGATGAAGGGCGCGGACGTGCCCTGCGTTCGCATCGGCACCACCGGCGGCGGCACGATTGCGATAGCCGGCGAGCCACCGGTGTCGATCGCCTCGCTCAAGGCCGGCTTCGAGGGTTGGTTCCCCGCCTATATGAACGGCAGCGCAGCCTGACGCCGCTCACAATACGCGGGCTGCCCCCAGAATCATCCGTAGCGCCCTGGTCACTGCCCAGCTGAACGCAACCGTGAGCACAAACGTGGTCGATACGATCCGGGCACGCCATCACGGTGGGCCCGGTAGAGATCGCAGATGGCCTGTCTCCGGCTGCCTCAGGGGAACCAGTTCCATCGTCCGATGTTAGACCAGCGATTTTACGGAGGTATGGCGATGACAATTCTCAAATGGGCGCTGATCTTCTTGCTGGTGTCGATCGTTGCCGGCGTCCTCGGCTTCACCGGGATATCGGCGGCATCGGCGGACGTCGCCCGCTTCCTGTTCTATGTCTTTGTCGTGATCTTCCTGGTCCTGTTGATTCTCGGGCTCACCATCTTCAGGGTGTGAGCGGCCGGACTGGATAGGCGGCTTCAGGTCACCTCCTCGATGGTGACCTTGTCGGGATAGAACGCCAGGTGGTTTGCGATCTCCGCCATCGCCGGGAACGGCGTCTCATAGCTCCAGGTCGCGTTTTCGATAGCTCTGCCGTTGGCTTTGATACTGAAATAATTCGCATCCCCCTTATAGGGGCAGTGAGTCACCCGGTCGGTACGCGCCAGCAAGGCCAGATTGGCGTCCTTGCGCGGCACATATTGCACGGCCGGATAGCTCGCTTCCTTCAGCGTCAGGGCATCGGTGGTGTCGGCAATGACGACGCCGCCGGCGGAGACGCGGACGCGCTTCGGATTCGCGGTGATGGTGATCGGGTGGTCGGGACCGGGGAGTCTCATGGTCAGCCCTTAATTTCGGTCAGCCCGAAGTGATCGGGCGATTGGGTCCATCGGTGTTACAACGATCGGATATAAATATAGGTGACGGAGCGTGACGTAGAAGGGTGTTCACGCTAAGTTATGGGGCACCCGCGGCGCTGGCCTGTCGCGATTTGAAACGCCGGATTGGAGAAATACCGGGATGCCGATGGACGCCCACGATATCGAATCGATGATCAAGGCGGCAATTCCCGACGCCGAGGTGACGATCCGTGATCTGGCCGGCGATGGCGATCACTATGCGGCGACCGTGATCTCGGAGTCGTTCCGCGGCAAATCCCGCGTCCAGCAGCACCAGATCGTCTATCAATCGCTGCAGGGCCAGATGGGCGGGGTGCTGCATGCGCTAGCGCTGCAGACCGGAGTGCCGGAGGGTTAGTTCCGGGGCTGGGGACGGTTGTCATGGCGGGGGACAATGAACGCGGCGCGCTGTTTCGCCCCATTGTGCCGAACCAGCATAGCCGCGTCACCTACGCCGAACTGTTTTTCGATCTGGTGTTCGTTTTTGCGGTCACGCAGGTTTCCCACACGCTGCTTGGCCGCTTCACCCCGCTCGGCGCCTTGCAGACGACCCTGCTGTTCCTGGCGGTCTGGTGGGTGTGGGTTTACACCTCCTGGATCACCAACTGGCTCAATCCCGAAACGACGCCGGTCCGGGTACTGCTGTTTTTGCTGATGCTCGGCGGGCTCGTACTCTCGACCTCTATCCCAATGGCCTTCGAATCCCGGGGATTGTGGTTCGCGATCGCCTACGCGGCGATGCAGGTCGGAAAGACGGTCTTTCTGTGGGTCTCGACCCCGCCTTCCCGAATCCTGGCGCGCATGAACGCGGTCCGCATCACGGCCTGGCTGTCGATGTCGGCGATCTTCTGGATCGCCGGCGGCTCTGTGCAAGGCCATTCGCGGCTGGTGCTCTGGGCGGTGGCGCTGGCAATCGAATATCTCTCACCGGCGGTGCGGTTCTGGATCCCGAAATATGGCGCGTCGCAGGTCTCGGACTGGGTCGTCGAAGGCGGTCACATGGCCGAGCGCTGTGCCGGCTTCATCATCATCGCGCTCGGCGAATCCATCGTTGTGACCGGGGCCACCTTTGCTGATCTGGCCTGGACCCGCCAGACCGTGAGCGCCTTCGCCTCGGCCTTCATCGGCGCGCTCGCGATGTGGTGGATCTATTTCCACAAGGGGGCCGAAGCCGGCTCCGAGCAGATTTCAAGATCCAGCGAGCCGGGGCGGCTGGCGCGGCTGGCCTACACCTACCTGCATATGCCGATCGTCGCCGGCATCATCATCTCGGCGGTCGCCAATGAACTGGTGCTGACGCATCCGGCGGATCATTCCGATCCGAAGACGGTGCTAAGCGCGATCGGCGGACCGCTGCTGTTTCTGATCGGAACCATCCTGTTCAAGCATTCGATCAGGGGCTGGCTTCAGCCCTCGCATGGCGCCGGCATCGTCATGCTCGCGATCCTGGCCTGGTTCGCCAGCGGGCTGTCGCCGCTGATGCTGTCGATGCTGACATCGGCGATCATGATCATGGTTGCGGTGTGGGAGTCGCTGTCGCTGAGGTCGGGCGCCAACCGGCCTGAAAAGCCTCAATCCGAGGCCACCAGCGCGTGAACCGAGAACATGCCGGCCGTGTCGGTCCAGCACTCCCGCGGCGTCCAGCCCGAGCCGCGCGCCAGCGCGACAAAACGCCCGATACTGTATTTATAGCTGTTCTCGGTGTGAATGCTTTCGCCGGCGCGGAATGAGAAACTGTGGCCGAGCACGCGCACGGTCTGCGCCTTGCGGCTGATCAAGTGCATCTCGATGCGGTGGCGGTCGCGATTATAGATTGCGCGATGGGTGAAGGCGGAAAGATCGAAATTGCCGCCGAGCTCGCGGTTGATGCGATGGAGCACGTTGAGATTGAAGCGCGCGGTGACGCCGGCTGAATCGTTATAGGCGTCGTACAGCACGCGCTCGTCCTTTTCGAGGTCGACGCCGATCACCATCTGCGCGCCCTGACCCAGAATGTCGCGGGCGCTACGCAGGAAGCCGCAGGCCTCATGCGGCTCGAAATTGCCTAGCGTCGATCCTGGAAAGAATCCGACCTTCGGCGTCCCCTTGATGGCCTCGGGCAAGTCGAACGGTGCGGTGAAATCCGCCGCGACCGGGTAGACGTCAAGCCCCGGAAAATCCTGGCGCAAGGCGTCGGCCTGCGCTTTGAGGAATTCGCCGGAAATATCCACGGGGACGTAGGCGCTGAAGGCGCACTCGTTCAGCAGCAGCCGGGCCTTTGTCGTTGCGCCGGCGCCGAACTCCACGAGCGCGGCGCCCTTGGGCAGGATCGCCGCGATCGCCCCGCCGCGGTCGCGCAGGATCGAAAGCTCGGTGCGGGTGGGATAATATTCAGGCAACCGCGTGATCTGTTCGAACAGCTCCGACCCCGCAGCGTCATAGAAATATTTTGGCGACAGCCGCTTCGGCTGCTGCGACAAATCATCGAGCACATCGCCGGCAAACGCCGAGGTCTGTTCGTCGAAACGACGTGCTTTGGCCAAAGCGGAGGCGTGCACATTCATGACAGTCTCCTGAACGCGCTTTCCGGCGCGCTTGAATTTGAAAAATCAGGTGGCGTAGTCGGCGAGGCGAAGTCCCGTGAATTGCCAGCGATGATGCGGATAAAAGAAGTTGCGATAGGTAATACGGCTATGACCGTCCGGGGTTGCAAGCGAGGAGCCGCGCAGCACCAGTTGGTTGACCATGAACTTGCCGTTGTATTCGCCGAGCGCGCCATCGATCGCCCGGTAGCCGGGGTAGGCGGCATAGGCGCTGCGGGTCCATTGCCAGACGATCCCGAAGGCGTCGTTGAGCTGACCGGCTCTGGCTGCGACTTCCCATTCCATTTCGGTCGGCAAGTGCTTGCCGCTCCAGCGCGCGAACGCATCCGCCTCGTAGTAGCTGACATGGCAGACCGGGGCGGCGGGATCGACCGGCCGCAGTCCGGCCAGGGTCATGATTTGCCACGCGCCGTCGACCTCACGCCAGTGGCCGGGCGCTTGCCATGCTTCGTTGCCGGCCGTGGCGAAACCGTCCATCAGCCAGAGCGTCGGCGTCGCATAGCCGCCGTCCTGCATGAAGGCGAGCCACTCGGCGTTGGTGACGAGATTGCGCTTGAGCCGCACCGGGCCGACCAGCGCGCGGTGGGCCGGCCTTTCATTGTCGAAATGAAAGCCGTCGCCGGCGTGCCCGATGGTGTGGATGCCCTCGCTGAGCGTGGTCCATTCATCGCCGCTGCGGGTCGAAGCCGGAAATTTCCACTGCGGATCGTAAGCCGGCGGAACCGGATTCTGCGCGAAGGCGTGCAGGATGTCGGTCAGCATCAATTCCTGATGCTGCTGCTCGTGATTGAGACCGACGTCCACCAGCGGCGCGATCGCCTTCAGGGTTGCTTCTCCGGCCTCGTGAAAGAATTTTACGACCGCCGCGTCGACATGCCGGCGGTAGG
Organism: uncultured Alphaproteobacteria bacterium; assembly: GCA_963801875.1. Classification (GTDB taxonomy): domain Bacteria; phylum Pseudomonadota; class Alphaproteobacteria; order Rhizobiales; family Xanthobacteraceae; genus Bradyrhizobium. The sequence goes on from CAWDGT010000005.1 coordinate 290,020, forward strand.
CGGTGATCTCATCGGCGCCGGGACGGGTCAGGTGGCCGCGCTGGTGGCGGGCGTGCCGCGGGCCTGCGCTGACATAGTAGGAGTTGAACAGGTACGCATAATCCGGGTGAAAAGGCTTGTAACCCTTGCAGTGCTCACCGAGCAGGAATTGCTCGAAGAACCAGGTGGTATGGGCGCGGTGCCATTTAGCCGGGCTGGCGTCCGGCATCGACTGGATCAGTTGATCCTCCGGTGTCAGCGGCGCGGCCCGGTGCTCGGTCTCGTTCCGGACGGCGAGATAGGCTTCCACCAAATCCTGGGCGAGGCTGCCGGAATCGGAGAATAATGACGGGCAAGGGGCGGCCAGCGTGGCCGCAGCGGATGCTGGTTTCGTCACTGGTGTCTCCGGTTGGGAAAAGAACGGGATTCTGGCCGCCGGGTTCCCCACGAACAGTCCGTCCTAGATAGGGGTTCCCGCCGGGGATAAAAGCCTCTGGAGGCAACGATGTTGATCCGCCCGGCCATGGCCGGGGCTGGGGATATCCGGCCGGAGCCGCCCCCCCACGCAGGTCAGCTCCCCGCCATTTTACTTTGGATGCACAACGGTTTGGGATACATATATGAGAGTATCGGGTTAGACGGGCTCCGGCCCGCGAGGCTATGCCGCAGGGGGCCATGCCCCGAAGGAAAGAGAATATGAGCATCGAGCAATTTATCGACAACGAAGTGAAGTCGAACGACGTCGTGCTGTTCATGAAGGGAACGCCGCAGTTTCCGCAGTGCGGCTTTTCCGGGCAGGTGGTGCAGATCCTCGATCACGTCGGGGTCGGCTATAAGGGCCTCAATGTCCTGGAGTTGGCCGATCTGCGCAACGGCATCAAGACCTATTCCAACTGGCCGACCATCCCGCAGCTTTACGTCAAGGGCGAGTTCGTCGGCGGTTGCGACATCATTCGTGAGATGTTCCAGGCCGGCGAGTTGCAGCAGCTGTTTGCCGACAAGGGCGTTACGGTCAACGCGGCGGCCTCCGCCTGAACTTCGCCGCGCGCCAGATCGGCACGGCGCGGCTCGAAGTCATCGTCGCCGATATCACCAGCTTACGCGTTGACGCCATCGTCAACGCCGCGAACTCTTTCCTGCGCGGCGGTGGCGGCGTGGATGGAGCGATCCATCGTGCGGCCGGGCCGGAGCTTCTGGCGGAGTGCCGCACGCTCCATGGCTGCGAGACCGGCGGCGCCAAGATCACCGGCGGCTATCGGCTTCCGGCACGGCATGTGATTCATGCCGTCGGTCCGGTCTGGGCTGGCGGAACCGAGGGCGAGGATGGAGCGCTGGCGTCGTGCTATGCCCGTGCGATCGAGCTGTGCCAGGGCCACGGGCTTGCTTCGGTCGCCTTTCCCGCTATCTCCACCGGCATCTATCGTTTCCCCGCCGATCGCGCGGCGCGGATTGCGGTGTCGACGGCAGTCGATGCGCTGGCTGCGGCGCCGGCGATCCGCCGGGTGATCTTCTGCTGCTTCTCGGACGACAGCGCCGCGCTGCATGCGCAGTCGATGGTTGCATTCGGTCGCCCTTGTGCCGATTGAGCCAGCCGCTAAACTCCGCTGCGCTCCCGGCCCGCGGTGAAGTAGATGATCCATGAAGCATCCGCGCGACGACATGTTTGTTCATGGCGCAGGCGCCGTCGCAGGGCGGGCGGCTACAAATGAAGTTGAAGACGCTGATCTATTAGGCGCTCAGGGATTGATTGCGGAGGGCAGACCGTGCTGAGCCACGACAACCGCGTGCGCGATGAATTCACCCGGCAAGCGGAAACATTTTCGACCTCAAGCGCGATCACCGACGCTGGCTTGACGCAACGTTTTGTCACGGCGCTTGGCGAAGCGGCGCTTGGCGCTGTACTCGACGTCGCCTGCGGCCCGGGCATCCTGAGTGCGGCGATCGCGAAAACCGCCCGCGAGGTGGTGGCGTTCGATCTCACGCCCCGGATGCTGAAGAAGGCAAAGCAGCGCTGCAGCGAGGCTGGGCTGACCAATGTCAGCTTCCTCGAAGGCAATGCCACCGGACTGCCGTTTGCGAACGGCGCTTTCGACGCCGTGGTGACGCGGCTGTCGGTGCACCATTTCGACCATCCCGGCCGCGTGATGTCGGAGATTTTTCGCGTGCTGCGGCGAGGGGGCCATTTTGTCATTGCCGACGTGATTTCCTCGGAAGTACCAGCTGAGGCTCAATTGCAGAACGCCATCGAAGTCCTGCGCGATCCCTCCCATGTGCGGATGTTGCCGGGCTCCGAATTGACGTCGCTGGTCAGGCAGGCCGGCTTCGCCTTCGAATCCCGGACCACCTGGGACAAGCCGCGCGAGTTCGAGGAATGGATGGGCATCGTCAACGACGCCTCGCGCGTCCCGCCGCTGCGCGTGGTAGCGCTGGCGCTGGCTACCGCCGGGGTGTCGGCCGGAATCGGACTGGCGCTCGACGGCGAGGCGATCAGATTTTTCCATCGCTGGAGTCTGATCGCGGCGCGGAAACCTGGCTGATCGTTCATCGCCTTTCTACGCCCCGCGCACGATCTCCCGCACCAGCCCGGCCGTCTCCTCGATCATGCCGGCGGTGACATCGAGATGGGTGCAGGCCCTGATCCGGCCGTCCATCATGGCGAGCAGCACGCCGCGCTGACCCAGGGCCTTCACCACGTCATTCCCGCTGATGCCCGCGCCGTCGGGCTTGAAGAAAACAAGATTGGTTTCGGGCTCCTGCACCTCCATACCCTTGATCTGCGACAGCCCGCGCGCCAGCGCGCGTGCATTGGCGTGATCCTCCGCCAGCCGGTCGACATGGTGGTCGAGCGCGTAAACGCAGGCCGCGGCGCAAATGCCGGCCTGGCGCATCGAGCCGCCAAGCCTTTGTTTCCAGCGCCAGACTTCGTCGATGAAATCGCGGGAGCCCGCGATCGCGGCGCCGACCGGCGCGCCGAGCCCTTTTGAGAAATCGATCCAGGCCGAATCCCAACCCAGCGCCATGTCGCGCGCGGTGATTCCGGTGGCGACGGTGGCGTTCAACAGTCGCGCGCCGTCCATGTGGGTGGCAAGCCCGTTCGCCTTCGCGATTTTGACGACTTCATCGAGCGCGGCCTTCTTCCAGATCGTGCCGCCGCCTATATTGGCGGTCTGCTCGACGCTGACGACCGTCTGCGGCGGCTGGTAGCGGGAGCGCGGGTGAAGCGCCTTGCGAAGCGTGTCCGGCGAGAATTGTCCATCGGCGCCCTCAAGCGGCGTGATCTGGAATCCGCCCAGCGCCGCATGCGCGCCGCCTTCGCGGGCGATGATATGCGCGGTCTCGTGCGCCAGGATCTCGTCGCCCGCCCGGCAGTGCACCAGCGTCGCGGCGACGTTGCACATGGTGCCGGAAGGCATGAACGCCGCTGCCTGCTTGCCGAGCAGGTCGGCGACGCGCTCGCACAGCACATTCACGGTCGGATCGTCGCCGATCTGCTCGTCGCCGACCTCGGCCCGCGCGATCGCCTCGCGCATGCCAGGCGTCGGGCGGGTCTGGGTGTCCGACAACAGGTTGATGCGCACCGTCGGCGCCCGGGGATCGCGCGGAGGAGGGGTATAGGTCATGGCGAGTTCTCGTCATTTGCAGCGTGGCGGGGGACAAAAAGCAATTATCTGAACCGCAGATTTTCGCGTGAAAGCTGATTGATCGCCGTACATCCCATCAGCTTCATTCCCCGCTCGATCTCCGCTCGCATCAGGCCAAGAGCCCGATCAACGCCGGCCTCGCCCGCCGCCGCGAGGGGATAGAGATAAAACCGTCCAACTCCAACGGCCTTGGCTCCAAGCGACAGCGCCTTCAATACGTGGGTTCCGCGATGGATTCCGCCGTCCATGATCACATCGATTCGATCCCCCACGGCATCCACGATTTCCGCCAGCTGGTCGAACGCGGCGCGCGAACCGTCCAGTTGCCGGCCACCATGGTTGGATAGCACGATGCCCGTGCAACCAATTTCGACGGCGCGCCGGGCATCCGCCACCGACATGATACCCTTCAGGCAGAATTGCCCATTCCATAGCTGGACCATTTCGGCCACATCGTTCCAGTCCATGGATGGGTCCAGCATTTCGGTAAAATACCTGCCGATCGAGACGGTCCCGCCGCCCATGTCGACGTGCTGGTCGAGCTGGGGCAATTTGAAGCGCTCATGCGTGACGTAGTTGATGCCCCACATGGGCTTGATCGCGAACTGGAACATCCCGGCTAGCGTCAGCCTGAACGGAATGGAAAACCCGGTGCGCAGGTCGCGCTCGCGGTTGCCGCCCGTGATGCTGTCCACCGTCAGCATCATCACCTCGACGCCGGCTTCTTTCGCCCGTTGCATCATGGCGCGGTTGAGACCGCGATCCCGGTGATAATAGAATTGATAGACCTGCGGCGTATCGTGCGCCTTGCGCAGTTCCTCGAGGCTGACCGTGCCGAGCGAGGATACGCCGAACATCGTGCCATACTTCGCCGCCGCGGCTGCAACGGCGCGCTCGCCCCTGTGGTGAAACAGGCGTTGCAACGCGGTGGGGGAACAATAGACCGGCATTGCGAGCTTCTGACCCATGACCGTCACCGACATATCGACGGTTTCCACGCCGCGCAGCACGTTGGGCACCAGGTCACAGCGCTCGAAGCTCGCCGTATTCTGGCGATAGGTCACCTCGTCGTCGGCCGCTCCGTCGATGTAATCGAAGATCGGACCGGGCAGTCGTCGTTGGGCCAGCTTGCGAAAATCATGAAAGTTGTGACAGTCGCTCAGGCGCATGTTGTCCTCCACATCGGTTCAAGGCCATGGCGGGGCTGCATCCAGGATACCGACCGACAGTTGAGCATAGAAAAAGGCCCCGGCAAAACCGGGGCCTTGATCCTGAGCAAGCGCCACTGATAAAAATCAGCGCGAATAGAATTCGACGATCAGATGGGGCTCCATCTGCACCGCGAACGGCACGTCGGAGAGAGCGGGGATACGGGCAAACTTCGCCGTCATTTTGGAGTGATCGACTTCGAGGAAGTCAGGCACGTCGCGCTCGGCAAGCTGGTTGGCTTCCAGCACGACGGTGAGCTGTTTGGAGGATTCCTTGACCTCGACCACGTCGCCGACCTTCAGCTTGTAGCTTGAGATGTTGACGCGGCGGCCGTTCACCTTGACGTGGCCGTGATTGATGAACTGGCGCGCGGCGAACATGGTGGCCACGAACTTGGCGCGATAGACCACAGTGTCGAGACGGCGCTCCAAGAGGCCAATCAGGTTTTCACCGGTATCGCCCTTCATCCGGCCGGCTTCGACATAAATGCCGTGGAACTGGCGTTCGGAAATGTTGGCGTAGTAGCCCTTCAGTTTCTGCTTGGCGCGCAGCTGCACGCCGAAGTCGGAGAGCTTTCCCTTGCGGCGCTGGCCGTGCTGGCCGGGCCCGTATTCCCTGCGGTTCACGGGGCTCTTCGGGCGGCCCCATATATTCTGGCCCAAGCGGCGATCGATCTTGTATTTCGCCTCACTGCGCTTTGTCATCGCGTCCTCTTTCCAAAGTTTGAGTTTTGAGGAAACGCGCCCTCCTGTGCGCCGGGAATTTCCCGGAGCCGACAGGCCCAGCCCTCAAGCTTGAAGGAACGGACCACGGGTCGCGAAACGCATCGCGGGCCGAAACCGGCCCGCGAGCAGGCGGTTTCTAGGCAGAAACCCCCATCCTGTCAATCAAAAGGGACCGGATTTCAGGTTGTCATTCCGGGGCGTCGCGGTAGCGACGAACCCGGAATCTCGAGATTCCGGGTTCGATGCTTCGCATCGCCCCGGAATGACGGCCAAGAAGCCCTCAAGTCGCCACGGCCCGCACCGCCTTTGGCTCCGGCTGCTGCCTTTGGCCGCGCAATTCAGTCGCGATTTCGCCGTTCAGCACCTGTTCCAGCCGGGTCAGGGCCCTTGCGATCAGGGCCGCGTCGGTAATCCGGTGATCCCAGCGGATCACGACATCGACGGTCCGGTCCTGGTCCACCACGCCATAGCTGAGGATGAACGGTCCCGGGCTGAGCGCATGCAGTTCGCCCGCGCCGTAGGCGGCAACCGAGGTGACCCCGAAGCTGCCGAACCAGTTGGCGCGCTGGCGTCCGAAATTGAGGCCGATCAGCCACATCAAGCGGCGAAGCAGCAGCGGCATTCCCGTCACGCGCAACATCTTGCGAAAGGCCGGCACCTCGCTAATCGGCGCATCCTTCGCACGCCGGATCTGCGCGTCGACTTCGCTCAATGGCAATTCGTCGGCGGCCGTGACCCTCTGCGGCAGGACGCAATCCTGGCCGTCTTCGACGCGGGCGATCGCGACCATCGCGATGCTGCGCGGCAGCTCATAGAAGCCGGGCCATGGCCATTTGACATAGAGCGTGCGCAGGATCGGCTGTTCCTTCGCCACCAGCGCGAACGCCTTGACGAAAATCGCCGCCCAGCCGGGTGGTCGCGCGGCAAGCGCGCGGGCCTCTAACAGCTGGCGGAGGTCGAGCGGCCGCGAGAGCGAAACAAAGGGGATGCGGATCGACGCATGCATGAGGTCGGCGACGAGACGGCGCGGCATTGAGATTTTTCGAACCGTACCGCGCATCGTTTCACAAGTTCCCGTAACAGCAAATCGGCGGACTGGAATGCTGGTCCGCCAGCCCCTCATCTAGCACGAACCGACGGCAGATGGTTCGGCATTTAAGGCGTGGGCGAGGGGAGCTGCCCGTTTTTATCCATTAGATAAATCCTAGTATTTTCAGCGGCTTGATTCAACGGGACGGCGGATATCAGCGCCTGATCCCTTCGAAAGCACAAGCGATGCCGCGTTGGAACAGCGACCAGTCGAAGCCGAGCGCCAGCGCCAGATGGCCCCGGTCGATCATCTGATTGGCTTGTTCGGCCGTACGCGCCACGCCCCCGATCGGCACGCCGCTCTTCAGGATGCCGGCTTCCGCGCGCGCCATCAGGGCCTGCACTTCGGGGTCATCGACGCGACCGCGCTTGTTGATGGAGGTCGCGAGGTCGCCGGGGCCGATCACGGCGACGTCGACGCCGGGGGTCGCCATGATCTCGTCGATGCGGTTGACGGCTTCGACATGCTCAATGGTGATCATGCAGATCATGTCATCATCCGCGGTCGCCATATAGTCTGGCATCGAGACGCCCCAGCGAAACGGCGCGTGGAACGGACCCCAGAGCCGTTCGCCGCGCGGCGGGTAGCGTACGCTGCGCACGGCTTTTTCGGCATCGCCACGGCTGCAGATCATCGGGAAATTGATCCCGAGCGCGCCGATATCCATCGGCGCCTTCGCAAGCCAGGGCTAGTTGGCGGCAATCCGCGCCAGCGGTACGCATGACGTGCCCGACGTCGCCATGATCATCCCGTGCGCGGAGCCGAGGTCGATCGGACCGTGCTCGAGGTCGACGACGATCCAGTCGAGCCCCGACCGGGCCATGATCTGCACGGTCTGAATGCTGGGGATGGTCGCAATCGCGCCAAAGGTCGGGCGTCCCTCCCGCCATTGTTGGCGCAGACGGTTAAGGGGGGCAGGCATCGCTTGTGTCAAGACAGAAGCTCCGTTTGGGCAGGTCCCGGGAGAAATGCGGCCGCTTGAAAAGCTAGCAGCGCGGCAGGATGTCGAAAAGATCGATATCCATATCCTGTTCAGGCCGGAATGCGACCGCCGAAAAACGGCATCAGTGTCGGGATCAGCGCGTGCGATCGCCTCGACGTGAAGATAATTTCGGCGCCGGCGTGATCGGCCTTGCTGCCGGCCGGCCCTAGCAAATCCGCAACCCGCCGGGCTATCGCGGGCGCCGGATCAATCCAGTCCACCGGCCACGGCGCAAGGTTGACCAGCCGGTCCATCAGCAGCGGGTAATGGGTGCAGGCCAGCACGACGGTGTCGGTGCGGGCTGGATCGCTCGGGCTGTTCCCGACAAAACACGGCGCGATTTCGGCCGATATCTCGGCATCGCTTATTTCGCCGCCGCGCAGCGCCGCTTCGGCCAGCGAGGCGAGATCCGCCGAGCCCACCAGCGTCACGTCGCAGCCTTGCGCGAAATCGCGGATCAGCGCCCTGGTGTATTCGCGCTTGACGGTACCCTTGGTGCCGAGCACCGAGACGCGCTTTGTCCGGGAACGTGTGCAGGCCGGCTTGATCGCTGGGACGGTCCCGACAAAGGGCATCCTGTATGCCTCGCGAAGATGCGACAACACCAGGGTCGAGATTGTATTGCAGGCGATCACGATCAGGTCGGGGCTATGGGCGGCGATCAATTCGCCGATCATCGGCACCACCCGGGCGATGATCTGTTCCTCGCCATGGTGGCCGTAGGGAAAGAAGGCGTCATCCGCGACATAAATATAATGCGCGTCAGGCCGCGCCTTGACGACCTCACGCAATACCGTGAGCCCGCCAAGGCCGGAATCGAATACGAGAATCGTCGGGGGTGCTGACACGAAAATAACCTTAGCCGATCGTGGGTTACCATTCCGTTGTTATTCGCGGCAAGGGCAGGCCACGGGGCGAAACGCAGGCCTGTCAAGGAAATGGCCCGGTTCGTGCACTGATTGTATCTTGCGAAAGCCGCAATTCGGGACGAGCTTGGTGATTTTACGGCATCCGGGCGGAGGCATCCTTGCCGAAAAACATTATTTTGCTGTCCGACGGGACCGGCAACAGTTCGGCGAAAGTTTTCCGGACCAACGTCTGGCGCCTGTCTCAAATCCTCGACCTGAGCGATCCCACGAGGCAGGTCGCCTATTACGACGACGGTGTCGGCACTTCCTCTTTCAAGCTCTTCGCAATTCTTGGCGGCGTCTTCGGCTTCGGCCTGAAGCGCAATGTCATCGATATCTACAGTTTTTGTTGCCGGAACTATCAGCCGGGCGATCGCATCTACTGTTTCGGCTTCAGTCGCGGCGCGTTCACGATCCGGATTGTGGCGGGGATGATCGCGCGTCAGGGGCTGGTCCGGTACAATGACAATGAGGCCGATCTCGCCCGCTTTGCGGCCGATGCCTACCGTCTTTACCGCCGGCGCTTTACCGGGGGCATCCTCAAATATCTCGCCTATGGCGGGGTGGATCTGCGAGGCATTCGCGACTTCGCGATCCGGCAATGGCGCAGGCTCTCGCGCCAGCCCGTCAGCGCGCCGCCGCCGGTTGAGATCGAAAGCATTCAGTTCGTCGGAATCTGGGACACGGTGGCCGCCTACGGCGGGCCGATCGAGGAAATGACCCGGGCGATCGACTACTGGGTCTGGCCATTGTCGATGCCGGATCGGTTCATGAGCGCGAAGGTGCTCAAGGCGTGTCACGCGTTGGCGCTGGAAGAGGAACGCCAGGCGTTCAGTCCTGTGATCTGGGACCAGCGCTATGTGCGCGGCACGGCGGCAGTGGCAGGGCGCAGCAAGACCGAGTGGCTGTTCGACATCAATTACGATCCGCGCAGCCCGGCCGCGCAGGCGGCCGAGCCCGCGCCGCATCTGCGCAGCCAACTTCCCTCCATCGATCGCCAGCGCATCAGCCAGGTCTGGTGCACCGGTGTGCATTCGGACATCGGCGGCGGCTACCCGCAGGATGGCCTTTCCTATGTAACGTTCGACTGGATGCTGGACCGAGCGCAGGCCTACGGCTTGAGGTACCTGAACCCCCAGCGCCAGTTGCTGATCGATCCCCAGATCAATCCGTTCGACAAGCTCAACGATTCCCGCAAAGGCCTTGCCGGTTATTATCGCTATAAGCCGCGCAATATCCTGGAAACCTATACCGCGCCGCCTTACAAGCCATCGTTTCTCGATGACGCGCGTCGTATCTGGCGCCTGTTGTGGAACACGCCCGATCCGCAAACTGAAATACTCGCCGACCTGCATCCGAGCCTGCCGCAGACCGTTCTGCCGGCGCCGCAGGCAACCATTCACGCGACCGTTTTCGACCGGATCGCAATGGGTACCGACCGTTATGCGCCGGTGGTGATGCCCAGGTCCTACAGTTTCACCGACAAGGCCGGAACGATTGCCGATTCACTGCATCCGGTGGATCCCGGCCCGCCGCGGTCTCACGTGCAGGACGACGTCTGGAACTGGATCTGGCTCAGGCGCGTCATCTATTTCCTTACGGTGTTTGCGACGCTGTTCGTCGCCGCGATTCCGTTCCTGGTGATTTACTTTCCTGACGTCGGCCGCCACTCGGTCGGCGGGTTCGTGATTCCGATCGTCAATGCCGCGGCGTCGTTTCTGCCCGCAGCGCTGGAGCCGTGGTTCGTCGCGTTCCGCAATGCGCCGGGCTTTGTGCTCGCCGGCGCGGTCGCAATTCTGGCGCTCATGTATTGGGGCAAGAGTTTGCAACAGAGAATCCGCGACGTCTCGCGCGTGGCCTGGCATTCGCCGATCGGCTACCAGACCCTCTCGGGTTGGCGCGCGAAAGTCTATCGCTTGCGCAGGCTCGGGATCTACAAGGCGGGATTTTACCTGCTGACGCACTGGATATTCCCGACGGCGATCATGTTCTGGCTGTTCGGGTGGCTGGCGTTCGGAACGGCGAACACGCTCGGCCTGATCTGCAAGGGGACGGGCGGCGTCGAGGTGACCGCCGCCGCGACAGATGGCGCGCAATTGGCGGCGCAGCTGCAAGGCAACTCAAAGCCGGTCATCATGACGACGTCCAGCGTGTGCAATGCGACCGGCATGAAGGTGACCCGGGGCGAGACCTATCGCGTCAGGCTGATGATCGGGGAGCCCTGGAAGGACGCTGGAATCGAGACAAACCCCAATGGCTTCAACCGCCACCGGGCTGCCTGGCTTCAGTTATCGGGCGCGCCCTACCGGCGACTGATGTGGTCGAACTGGTTCGCCACCATTCTTCGCGTCGGCGGCCCCGGGCTCGAGGAGCATCTGCTGCAGCTCGAGGAGAGGGAGGGGGCATGGACCACCACCTTCGAACCGCGAAGCAGCGGCGAAGTATTTCTCTACGTCAACGACACCGTAGTCAGTCTGCCGTGGATCTATGGTTTCTTCTATCGGAATAACCACGGCACCGCCGAGATCAAACTGGAAAAACTGGACAAGACACGGCGCTGAGTATTTCCGCCGCCGCCGTTGAGCTCAGCTTTCGCCGAACACGCGCCTGAAGATCGTGTCGACATGCTTGAAGTGATAGCCGAGGTCGAACTGTTGTGAGATCTCGGCGTCGCTGAGATATTTCTTCACTTCGGTGTCCTGCTTCAGCAGCGCCTGGAAGTCGCCTTCGCCGCGCCACACCGGCATCGCGTTGCGTTGCACGAGCTTGTAGGCGTCCTCGCGGCTGCAGCCCTTCTGCGTCAGCGCGATCAGAAGCCGCTGCGAGTGGATGAGGCCGCCGAGCCGGTCCATGTTCTTCTGCATGTTCGCGGGGTAGATCAGGAGCTTGTCGATCAGCCCCGCGAGGCGGTTGAGGGCAAAATCCAGCGTCACCGTGGCATCGGGCGCCATCATGCGCTCGGCGGAGGAATGCGAAATGTCGCGCTCATGCCACAATACGACATTCTCCATCGCCGGCGTCACATAGGCGCGCACCATGCGGGAAAGGCCGGTGAGATTTTCCGACAGCACCGGATTGCGCTTGTGCGGCATCGCTGAAGAACCCTTCTGGCCCTCGGAGAAGAACTCTTCGGCCTCCAGCACCTCGGTGCGCTGCAGATGCCGGACCTCGGTGGCGAGCCGCTCGACCGAGGAGGCGATCACGCCAAGCGTCGCAAAATACATGGCGTGACGGTCGCGCGGAATCACCTGGGTCGAGATCGGCTCTGGTGTCAGCCCCATGACTTTGGCGACATGCGCTTCCACCCGCGGGTCGATCTGCGCGAAGGTGCCGACCGCGCCCGAGATCGCGCAGGTCGCGACTTCCTTGCGGGCGGTCACGAGCCGCTCGCGGGCGCGGGTGAATTCCGCATAAGCATAGGCGAGCTTCAGCCCGAAGGTCACGGGCTCGGCATGGATGCCGTGGGAGCGGCCGATGGTGGGCGTCATCTTGTGCTCGAAGGCGCGCTTTTTCAGCGCCGCCAGCACCTTGTCGACGTCGTCGATCAGCAAGTCCGCGGCGCGGGTCAGCTGCACGTTGAGGCAGGTGTCGAGCACGTCGGACGAGGTCATGCCCTGGTGCACGAAGCGCGCCTCGGGGCCGACGATCTCGGCCAGATGGGTGGTGAAGGCGATGACGTCGTGTTTGGTTTCGCGCTCGATCTCGTCGATCCGGGCGACGTCGAAGATTGCGTCCCTGGCCTTGGCCCAAATAACCTTCGCCGCTTCCTTCGGAATTACGCCAAGTTCCGCTTGCGCGTCCGCCGCATGCGCCTCGATCTCGAACCAGATTTTGAAGCGCGTCTGGGCCTCCCAGATGGCGGCCATTTCCGGGCGGGTGTAGCGGGGGATCATCGATGACTCCGGACGAGCAGAGCGGGGATTCATGTGCGACTCCCGGCCGATTGTTTTTACGCCGCGCTTTAGCAGAGCAGGGCAGGTGAGACAAACGCTGGCTTGGCGCGGGCGGCGCCTCCGCCGGCCCTGTGGCTGGGTGCCGTCAATCACGGAATATTGACTGACAGATATTGAAATCTGTCAGCGAGATGTCCTATATTGGCTCTGACGCCGTTAGCTTGGCGTCACCCGGCTCGCCGGCCGACCGCCGCGAGTCGGGGACGTGAAGAGGACTTACCCATGACTATCGAACTTCTTTATTTGACCGCACAACTCCAGCGCTGGCTCAATGCCCGCGTCGCCCGTCATCTTGCCGCGCAGGCCGAGCGGCTGACCCGTTAAGGGGGACCGCGATGACAATCCGACAGATCGCTTTGCGAAGGCCTTGGCAACAGATGGTGCACGCATGAACGAGACATTGGTTTTGACCCCGGAGCGCATTCTCGAGGTCACCGAGGACGTGCTGCGCCGCTTCGGGCTCGCGAAGGCCACCGTGGTGGATGTCGCCCGTGCGCTCGATGTCAGCCACGGCAGCGTCTACCGTCATTTTCCGAGCAAGGCTTCGCTGCGCGAAGCGGTGGCCAAGCGCTGGCTCGACCGCGTCAATGCGCCGCTTTTGAAGATTGCGGAAGGTTCGGGGCCAGCCCCGGCCCGGCTCGAGCGCTGGCTGCGCACGATGTTTTCGATCAAGCACAAGAAGGTGTGCGACGACCCCGAGATGTTCGCGACCTATCTGGCGCTGGCGCAAGAGGCGTGCAAGGTCGTGAAGGCGCACAAGGACGGTCTGATCGATCAGATCGCGCATATCCTCTCCGACGGCGTGAAGCAGGGCGCGTTCCAGATCGCCGACGTCAAGGACACGGCGCGCACGGTTTTCGAGGCCACCAGCCGCTTCCATCACCCCGCCCATTCCGAGGAATGGAGCGATCCCCAGCTTCCGGCGCGGATCGACGCTTTGCTGGCGCTGCTGCTCAAGGGCCTGGAAGCGCCGCGCAAGCGCTAGTTCCGCCGCTTGAGGTCAATCCCTCCTTCAGCGTGATTGCGGACCTCCGGCGCCCTGTTGTTTGATATCCATCAAATCGGGCACAAGCCTGGCCGTTAGGATCGGCGCGGAGGAGATCGTGCTGCTGGCTGTTTTTGCGGACATCCATGCCAATCGGCAGGCGCTCGCCGCATGCCTCGATGATGCGCGCTCGCGCGGCGCCGAACGGATCGTCTGCCTCGGCGATTACGTCGGATATGGCGCCGATCCGGAATGGGTCGTTGAGACCGTGATGGGCCTCGTCGACGGTGGCGCGCTGGCCGTGCGAGGCAACCACGACAACGCCGTCGGCACCCCGTCGGAATCCATGAATGCCGAGGCGCAGGCCGCGATTGAGTGGACCCGCGGCAGGCTGAGCGCGACACAGCGGCGTTTTCTGGCAGAATTGCCGCTCGAACTGTGGGACGATGACCGCCTCTACGTGCATTCCGAGGCCAGCAATCCCCCAAGATGGCGCTATGTCCAGAATGCGGCGGATGCGGCGCGCAGCATCATCGCCACCGAAGCGCACGCCGCATTCTGCGGCCATATCCACCGGCCTGCGCTGTATTCGATGTCTTCGACCGCGAAGATGACGAGCTTTATCCCGACCGCTGATGTCCCGGTGCAATTATTGCGGGGGCGGCAATGGCTCGCCGTTCTCGGCTCGGTGGGCCAGCCCCGCGATGGCGACCGGGCCGCGGCATTTGCGATGTACGACACCGGTACCGAGCAGATCACCTATTGCCGCGTGCCCTATGACGTCGAGACGGCCGCGCAGCGAATTCGCGACAATGGCCTGCCGCACTGGCTGGCCGATCGCCTCCTGGTCGGGAGGTGAGCGATGGCAAAGCTTTCGGTTCAGCCCGGCGCCGTCATCGACAGCTTCACCGTCGGGGAACGCGTCCATAGCGGCGGCATGGCGACGCTGTGGAGCGTGACGCGCCCCGACATCCCGGCGCCACTGTTGATGAAGATCCCGCGGGTTTCCGAGGGCGAGGATCCCGCCGCCATCGTCAGTTTCGAGATGGAGCAGATGATCCTGCCGCGGTTGTCGGGACCGCACGTGCCTCGCTGTTACGCCACCGGCGATTTTGCCCGCCAGGCCTATGTCGTGATCGAACCGATTCCGGGCGCAACGCTCTACAGCCGGCTTGGTGATCTGCCGCTTGGTTACGAAGAGGCCGGCGCCATCGCCGGCAAGGTCGCGTTAGCCCTTGCCGACCTGCATCGGCAGAACGTCATCCATCACGACATCAAGCCGAGCAGCATCATGTTTCGCCCCTCCGGCGAGGCCGTCCTGATCGACTTTGGCCTGTCGCATCACAACCAGTTGCCGGATTTGCTGCAGGAAGAATTCAGGGTGCCGTATGGCACCGCGCCCTATATGGCGCCCGAGCGGCTGCTTGGCGTGCGCGACGATCCGCGCAGCGACCTGTTTTCGCTGGGCGTGCTGTTGTACTTCTTCACGACAGGCGTGCGGCCGTTCGGCGAAAGCGAAACCATGCGCGGCATGCGGCGGCGGCTGTGGCGCGATCCATACCCTCCGCGCAAACTCAAGGCCGACTATCCGCCCTGGCTGCAGGAAGTCGTGCTGCGGTGCCTGGAGATCGAGCCGGTCTGGCGCTACCCCACGGCATCGCAGCTCGCGTTCGAACTCGCCCATCCCGGCCAGATCAAACTGACCGCGCGGGCCGAGCGCCGGGATCGCGATCCCCTCCGCACCGTCTGGCGCCGCCGCTTCAACCGCGGCGTGACGCAGCCGCGAGACAAAGCCGATCTCGCCGCGCAACTGGCCTCAGGCCCGATCGTGGCGATCGCGCTCGACATCACGGAAGGGTCGGCCGCGCTGAACGAAGCGCTGCGGGTCACCACCGAACGTATCCTGGCGACCCTGCCGTCGGCGAGGCTGGCGTGCCTGAACGTGCTGAAGCTCGGCCGCGTCACCATCGACCGGACGCTCGATGAAGAGGGCCGCAACAAGCACGTCGACCGGCTGGTCACGCTGCGGCATTGGGCGCTGCCATTCAGGCTCGATGAAAGCCGGCTGACCGTGCACGTGCTGGAGGCCATCGATCCGGCGGCGGCGATACTGGAATTCGCCGAAGCCAATCATGTCGATCACATCGTGATTGGCGCGCGGCAGAATTCGCTCAAGCGCACGCTGCTCGGCAGCGTCTCCGCCAAGGTGGCGGCCGAGGCGGCCTGTACCGTGACCGTGGTACGGCCGCCGCAGCTGGCGTCGCTACAGGAGGAAGGAAATGCAGGCAACAAGAAAGCAGACGAGGTGAGCGCCTAGACCGGGATGACTTTGCTCCGAATCGTCACCCTGCAAAAGCGACAGGAAACGACACGCTGGGCGATCTGAGGCAGATCAAGGGCAAGCGCGTCGGGCTGGGGCCGCATGGCAGCGGCCAGCGGCCGATAACCGAGAAGATCCTCGCGGCCAGCGGAGTGAATTCTGAAAACACGACGTTTGTCGGCCTGTCGACCCAGGCGGCGGCCAGTGCCCTTAACGACGGCGAGATCGATGTCCTGTTTCTCCCGTTCGCGCTGGACTCGACCGTATTGTATGGCTTGCTGATAAATCCCCGCGTCAAGCCACTGAGCTTTGCCGAGGCGGATGCCCTCGTCCGGATTTTTCCGTTTCTAACGAAATTGGTATTGCCGCGGGCAGTGATCAATTTCGAGAAGATTGTTCCGGCAAGCGATATGGTCCTGCTCGCCGCCAGTAATGTCGTGCTTGTCCGGAACGACATCCACCCCGCCTTGATCGATCTGCTGGCGCAGGCCATCGTGGAAACCCACGGCAAGCCCGGGGTGTTTGAACAGGCCGGCGAGTTTCCGACCCTGACCGATCCGGAATATCCGATGGCTGAAAGCGCCCGCGATTTCTACAAGAACGGTCCTTCGGTCCTCAACCGCTATTTGCCGTTCTGGATCACCAACCATGTTCAACGGGCACTGGCCGTGTTTGTTACGGTGTTTGCCATCATACTTCCGTTGTTCAGCTATGCGCCCAGGCTCTACAAATGGTTGGTGGAGTACCGCCTGCACTCGATGTACCGCCGCCTCAGGGCCATCGAGGCGATCCTGCACAAAAATATCGCATGCACGGAAGTCGCTGCGCTCGAAGCGGACCTTGCGAGCGTCGACAGAGTGATCCACCTGCTCGCGATTCCGATGCAACACTCGGATCTGTTCTTCTCCATCAAGTCCCACCTCGATCTGGTTCGCGTCCGGCTCGGGTTGCGCCGCGCCGAACTAGAAGCGGGATTGACCCGCGCGGCATAGCGCGTTGGCGAGACTGGCGGCCCTGAGCGTGCTGAAGCTCGGGATGCGCCGCAAGGCGCTGTGGCGAAGCCGGATGAAATGAGGGCCCTAGGCTTTGCATGCGCGCAGGATCGAGCGCCGTTCCCCGGATAATGGTCATACCAGGTGTCGGACCCAGACATTGGGCTCGACGTAAACGGCACAATCCTGTTGGAGCGAAACCAGCACCGGCGCGAGCGCACCCGCCACCAGCACTTCGCCTGACCGATCAAATGGCATCCCCGTCCAAAGCGACCAGTCCGCGAGCCTGCCTACGATGGTCATGGAATAGGGCGCGATTTTCACGATCTTTCCGCCAAAACGCAGGTGAGTGCGCAGCCAGGAGTTGATCGGAAGGCCGTCAGGGCGCACGCTGTCAACGTAATCGCGCATCGGCATGCGTGGCTGCAGGTGCTTCTGGTTCGGCCGCACCGGGGCGAACAATTCGGCAAATCCCCGTGCCTTGGCGCAGGCCCTCATCGCACCCAGCAGCGCCAACGAATTGCCGCCGCCTCGCGCTGCCGGCAGCAGGCTTATTTCAAGCGCGCTCAAGGCGGTGGGCGTCCGTCCAATCATCTTGTCATCATGGGCCCAGCGAATGACCTGGTCCCAGCCGCCATCGGGAAGTTCGGTGCGACCATCGATGTTGAAAGCAAACGGCACGCTGAATGCGCGGCCGACGACCTTGCCGTCGATCATGGCGGTGAAAGCATAGTCGAGATAGCGATCCAGCATCGATGGTCCATAATACAGGTCTGCTGCCGCATCGTGCCTGGCGAATTCCGGCCACACCGACTGCAGTTCGGCAGCGAAAATCAGCGGCCGGAGATCGGGGCGCTCCCGCAACGTGAAGATTTCAAGGGCCATGATGCTGCGCTTTCGGTGTCGTGCTCGCGCTTGGCCAGCGCTTCATATGACCAGAGCCGCTAGACCGCTTCCCCGCGTGCCAGCGCCGCCGCAGTGCGGATCGCGGAAATATTCGCCTTATAGGCTTCCATCGTGCCGCCCTTGAACACCGCCGAGCCGGCGACGAAGGCATTGGCTCCGGCGGCGGCAAGCTGACCGGCGACATCCGGGCCGACGCCTCCATCGACCTCGATGTCGATCGGACGTCCCGTCGTCATCGCGCGCAGATCCCTGATCTTGCCGAGCGCGGACGGAATAAAAGCCTGGCCGCCGAAGCCGGGGTTGACCGACATGACAAGCACCAGATCGATCATGTCGATCACATATTCGATGGAAGAGATCGGCGTGCCCGGATTGAGCGAGACGCCGGCCTTCTTGCCGAGCCCGCGGATCGCCTGCAGCGAGCGATGCAGATGGGGACCTGCCTCGGCATGCACCGTGATGTGATCGCAGCCGGCTTTTGCAAAAGCCTCGAGATAGGGATCGCAGGGCGAGATCATCAGATGAGCATCGAATACCTTCCTGGTATGCGGGCGCATCGCCTTGATGACGTCGGGGCCGTAGGAAATGTTGGGGACGAAATGCCCGTCCATGACGTCGAGATGGATCCAGTCGGCGCCCGCGGCATCGACGGCGCGGACCTCTTCCCCCAGTCTGGCGAAATCGGAAGCCAGGATCGACGGCGCGATAACGAGGGGGCGGGACACGAATTGCTGGGACATGTGCGCTTTTCCGAAAGCCAGTTTCGATGCGTGCGAACGGGTTTCGCGTAACACGCGCCAGCCCCGCGGGCAATGCGGGCAAACCGGCGCAGCAGGGGCGGAAAATTCTGCCGTTGGCGGCATCAATTGCCGGGGCCGACCGAGCCTTCCTGGTGAAGAAAAGCCGAATTTTATTGGGTTTTCGCGATGGCACGGCGTTTGCTGATCCTTTGCGTGAGGTAAGGGCCGCGCCATGCGGCATTGTCGGAGTTCTCGCTATGCTGTTTGCTCCTGGCGCCGCGTCGTCCCTGCTGGACGCCTTCCAGTCGCTGACCACGCCGAAATCGTTGTCTCCGCAAACCACCGGCCTCAGCCAGAGCCCGACCAACCCGTTCGACGTCGCAAGCAGCTCCGCGCCTTCGGGAGGTTCGGCTCCGGCTCCCGGCCCCATCGGATGTTCGCAGCTGTCGCCGGCCACCATGAGCGCGCTGCTTGCGGCGCAAGGCCAGTCATCGACAGCAACAACCACGCCGGCATCGACCAGCCGGTCGGACGCGCTGAAGGACCTGTTCTCGCAGCTCGATAGCAACGGCGACGGCCTGATCAGCAAATCGGAATTTGAAAGCGCGCTCGGTGCCGGCGGCACCAACATCGCGCAGGCCGACGACGTGTTCAGCAAGATGGACAAGAACGGCGACGGCTCGGTGAGCCCCGACGAAATGTCGTCGGCGCTCGGGAGCGGCAAGGGTCACCATCACCATCATCATCATGTCGCCGATTCCGACGGATCCGGCGGCGCCACTGGCGCCAGCGGATCAGGCTCCGGTGCCGGCGGGTCGAACTCTGATCCGTTGCTGCAGGCGCTGAATGGCGCGTCCTCGACCGCGGTCACCAACAGCGATGGCTCGACCACGACGTCGGAGACCTATGCCGACGGATCAAAGGTGACGATGACCACACCGGCGGCGACGTCGTCCTCTGGCGCGACATCGTCCTATAATTTGATCGAGCAGATGATTCAGCGCGAGGCGCAGGCGATTTCGTCCGGAGCAACCGCCTCGCTCTCGCTCAACGTCTGAAAACGGGTTTAGCAGACCGATCGCCGCGAGCTAGCCAAACCGATCCTTCCATGCCGGCAGCGCGCCGGGGAAGGGCAGTGCGGCCGCCATATAGACCCCGCGCGTGATGGCGCGGGCCACGACATTGGCGGCGACCATGCCGAGTTCAGTGAGGCCGGCCAGCGGATCGACCGGCTTTTCGCCGGTTGCGGCGGCGAACAGCACGTCGCCGTCCGTCGGGGCGTGCACCGGATAGATCGCCCGCGCAAACCCAGTCTGCGCGATCATCGCGAGCCGCCGGGCCTGGGGTTTTGTCAGCTCGGCGTCGGTGACGACCACAGCCAGCGTGGTGTTCTCCACGGCTGTTGCGGCAGCGCCACCCTTGATGCGCATCGCCAGCATGTCCGGCGTAAATGACGGCGGCAATCCGCGGCCGCCAAATTCGCCGCCGATTTCAAACGGCGCCGCCCAGAACCACGGGCCGTCGCCGATCGTGACGCTGCCGACCGCATTGACCACCGCAAGCGCTGCGACCCGGACGCCAGCCTGCGTCGCCGCCGATGCCGAGCCTAATCCGCCCTTGAAATTCGCCGTGGTGGCGCCGAGCCCGGCGCCAGCGCTGCCGAGCGCGCAAGTCTCACCGGCCGCGGCCGCCGCGGCATAACCGAGATCGCGGTAGGGTGCGAAGCGGCCCCAGGCCTTGTCGCCGCCGTTCAGGAGATCGAACATGATCGCGCCGGGCACGATCGGTATTAGCGCGCCGCGCACCACAAAGCCGCGGCCCTGCTCGGCGAGCCAGGCCTGCACTCCGCCGCCGGCATCGAGCCCGAATGCCGAGCCGCCTGCGAGCGCGATGGCGTCGATCCGCTCCACGGTGTTGGCAAGATCGAGCAGCGCGCCCTCGCGGGTGCCGGGCCCGCCGCCGCGCACGTCGATCGCCGCCACCGCCGGCCGGTCGAAAATCACCGCCGTGACGCCGGAGGCAAGCGCCTTGTCATCGGCGTGACCGACGCGGACGCCCGATATATCGGTAAGAAGATTTTTCATCGCCTGTTCCCTGCGCGACGCAGATGACCGCACTGCCGCGCTCCGGTCAACCGTGCCGCGGCGCGTGCGCCGCGTATCGATGCGCCGCAAACAAAAACGCCCCGGCGAACCGGGGCGTTCAACATTGTCGCGATCAAATCACCGGCGGTCACGATCCCTTCGGATTGATCTCGATATAGTTGCCCTTGTCGTCCCATTTGTAGACGACATAGTCGATCTGCTTGATGTCGCCCTTGGCGTCGATTTGGATTGGGCCGATCACTGTATCCCACGCGCCGCCACCCTTGATCGTGGCCATGACCTTCTTCGGATCGGTGGTGCCGGCTTTCTTGGCCGCCTGCGACCAGACCTGGATCGCAGCGTAGGTGTAAAGGGTATAGCCTTCGGGATCGATGTTCTTGGCCTTGAACTTCTCGACGATGGCCTTGGCGGTCGGCTTGTTGCGCGGGTCGGGGCCGAAGGTGAACAGGGTGCCTGCGCCGGCCGGTCCGGTGATCGAGGCGTACTCCTTGTCGGCCAGCGCATCGCCCGCCATCAGCACGGTCTTGAGACCCTGGTCGCGCATCTGGCGCAGAATCAATCCGGATTCCTGATGATATCCGCCGACAAAGACGAGATCGATGTTGTCGCGCTTCAGGCGCGACACGATGGCGTTAAAATCCTTGTCGCCCTTGTTGTAGGACTCGAACATCTTTTCGGTGAAGCCGGCCTTGTTGAGCGCCTTCTTGGTCTCGTCGGCGAGGCCCTTGCCGTAGGTGGTCTTGTCGTTGAGGATGGCGACGTTCTTGCCTTTGAAGTTCTTCGCAATGTATTGCGCCGCGACCAGGCCCTGCTGATCGTCGCGGCCGCAGACGCGCGCGACGTTCCACAGCTTGCGCTCCGTGTACAGCGGATTGGTGGAAGCCGGCGTGATCTGCAGCACGTTGCCGTCGGCATAGGCTTCGGACGCCGGGATCGACGATGACGAGCAATAGTGGCCGGCGACGAACGGGATTTTCGCGCTGGCGATCTTTTCCGCCACCGATCTCGCCTGCTTGGGATCACAAGCGTCGTCCTCGATGTCCAGCGCCAGCTTCTTGCCGAGCAGACCGCCGGCGGCGTTGAGATCGGCAATCGCCTGTTCGGCGCCGTTCTTCATCTGTCGGCCGAATGCGGATTCGCCGCCCGTCATGGGGCCCGCCACTGCGATGGTGATGTCCTGCGCCAGCGCCGCCGTCGAAAGTGCAAACGACGCGCCCAATGCCAGGCCGATGAGCTTGAGTGATTTCATGAGAGGTCCTCGCGGGTAGATCGCTACGGGAAGTGCCGGGCAAGCCGGGGTCGAAAATCGCGGCCATTGTCGGCTGATTTTGCCGTGAAGTCATCGGCAAATTTTGGTCTGGGATCGTCATTCCGGGACGCGAGTGGAACGAGCGGACCCGGAATCCAGAAGTTATTGGCACGAGTTGCGGGTTCACGCTGGCGCGCGCCCGGGAATGACGAACGCTAGCCCCGCCTTCCACCTTCCAGATAGGCGGCGCGGATTTCCGGGCGCTGCAACAGCTCGGCGCCGGTTCCCTGAAGCGTGATCAGGCCGTTGACCATGACATAGCCGCGATGGGCCAGCCGCAACGCGTGATTGGCGTTCTGCTCGACGATCAGCACGGTGAGGCCGTCCTGCCGGTTGAGGGTCCGGATTGCGTCGAAAATCTGGCGCGCGATCAGCGGAGCCAGGCCCAGCGAGGGTTCGTCCAGCATCAACAGGCGGGGGCGGCTCATCAAGGCGCGGCCGATCGCCAGCATCTGCTGCTCACCGCCGGACAGGGTGCCGCCGCGCTGGGTCATGCGCTCCTTGAGCCGCGGAAACAGCGCAAAGACACGTTCCAGCCCGGCGGCGCGCTCGGCGTCGCCGCTGTCGGTGGCGTCCGCGCCCATCTGCAGGTTCTCGCCGACGCTCATGCGTGGGAAAATCCGGCGGCCTTCCGGCGCCTGCGCGATGCGCAGTCGCGCGATCTCGTGGGTCGG
Source organism: uncultured Alphaproteobacteria bacterium (assembly GCA_963801875.1). GTDB lineage: Bacteria > Pseudomonadota > Alphaproteobacteria > Rhizobiales > Xanthobacteraceae > Bradyrhizobium. The sequence continues at coordinate 312,538 of CAWDGT010000005.1, forward strand.
CACCCCAGTGATATCGCGGCCGTCGAACAGGATCCGCCCGGCGCGGGCGCGCGGCTTGCCGAAGATCGTCATCATCAGCGTCGACTTGCCGGCGCCGTTGGCGCCGATCAGGGCGACGATCTCGCCGGAGTGAATGTCGAGATCGACGCCTTTCAGCGCCTCGATCTTGCCGTAGGCGGCGCGAAGGCCGCGGATCACAAGCATTGGCGCGGATGGCGCGGTCACGTACCGCTCTCCATCACCGCGATGGCCTCTTCCTCGTCGGCGCCGAGATAGGCCGCGATCACCTTGGGGTCGTCGCGGACGTCCTGCGGCGATCCTTCGGCGATCTTCACCCCGTAATCCATCACCACGACGTGGTCGGAAATCTCCATCACCACCGACATGTCATGCTCGATCAGCAGGATCGAGGCGCCGTGGTCGGCGCGGATCGAGAGCAGCAATTCGCTCAAGCTTGCGCTTTCGCGCGCGTTCAGTCCGGCGGCGGGCTCGTCGAGACACAGCAACGCCGGTTCGGTGCACATCGCGCGCGCGATTTCGAGACGGCGCTGATCGCCGTAAGGCAGATTGCCGGCGGCATCGTCGGCGCGCTCCAGCAGTCCGATACGGTCGAGCCAGAGCGTCGCCTGATCAATCGCGCGCTTTTCGGCCAACCGCCAGCTCGGCGCGCCGATCAGCCCGAGAAAGGTCAGGCCCGAGGCCAGCATCAGCGCATTGTGCTGCGCCACCATCAGGTTTTCCAGCGCGGTCATGCCGGGAAACAGCCGGATGTTCTGAAAGGTGCGCGCGACCTTGGCCTGCTTGGAGATCCGGAAATCGTTCAGCCGCTCGAGCCGGATGTTGCGACCGTCGTCATGCGCCAGCCGCATGCTGCCGCTGGACGGCCTGTAGAAGCCAGTGATGCAATTGAATACTGTGGTCTTGCCGGCGCCGTTCGGTCCGATCAGCGCGGTGATCTTGCGCCGCTCGGCGTCGAACGACAGGTCGTTGACGGCAACGATGCCGCCGAAGCGCATCGTCAGATGATCGACGGTGAGAATAGTGGTTTTCCCGCTCATCCGTGCCCCTCTTTCACGAGGTCGGAAGAAATCTCCTGGCTATGCCGCAGGAAGACCGTCGGCGCGCGGTGGCCGATCAGTCCCCGCGGCCGCCAGATCATCAACAGCACCATCGCCAGCCCGAATACCAGCATGCGATATTGCTCGAGCCCGCGAAACAGCTCGAAGCCGCCGATCATGGCCAATGCGGCGAGCGCGACGCCGAGCTGCGAACCCATGCCGCCGAGCACGACGATCGCCAGCACCAGCGCCGATTCCTGGAAGGTGAAGGATTCCGGACTGATGAATCCCTGTCGGGTCGCGAAGAACGCGCCGGCAAATCCGCCGAACATCGCGCCGGTCGCGAACGCCGTCAGTTTCGTGGTGGTGGTGTTGATGCCGAGCGCGCGGCAGGCGACCTCATCCTCGCGCAGCGCTTCCCAGGCGCGGCCGATCGGCAGGCGCCGGAGCCGGATCGTCACCCAGTTGGTGAGCAACGCCAGCGCCAGGATCAAATAGAACAGAAACACGATGCGATGGGTCGGCGAAAACTCGATGCCAAGCCTTGCGGCAAGGCCGTCATCGCCCGGGGTAAGAGGAATGCCGAACAGGGTCGGTCGCGGGATTCCCGAGACGCCGTTCGGACCGCCGGTCAGGCTCTGCCAATTGATGATGACGAGACGGATGATTTCACCGAACGCCAGGGTGACGATGGCGAGATAGTCGCCGCGCAACCGCAGCACCGGAAAGCCAAGCATCACGCCCCAAAGTGCGGCGAGGATGCCGGCCAGCGGCAGGCAGATCCAGAACGACAGCCCGAAATTGGTCGCCAGCAGCGCGTAGGAATAGGCACCGACGGCGTAAAACGCGACATAACCGAGGTCGAGCAGCCCGGCGAGACCGACCACTACGTTCAGCCCCCATCCCAGCATCACATAGGTCAGCACGAGAATGCCGAGATCGAGGATGTATCGCTGGTCGTAGAAAATTACCGGCACCAGGAAGGTGAAAATCAGGAGTAGCGGGGCGATCGCGCGACGCGCGACCGCAAGCGCGCTTTGCACGGGGGGCGGAATCACCATGACGGTGCCGACCGGCCCCCACCACTGCCGCAGCAATTCGACGACGATGCTGCCGCCGAACACGGCGGCGACCATGGCGGCGAGATCACCGAACCGGGTCCAGTAGATCAATTGCCCGGATGGTCCGGCCTCGGTGCGGATACCGATCATCAGCGAGAACAGCACCAGCGCGACCAATGCGCTGATCAGGGCTTTCTTGCAGATGAATGCGATGCCGGGCGCACGCGAAGCGGGCATCGGTCCGGGGGCGGGTGCTGTCACGCCGTCGTCCGTCAAACTTTTTCAACTTCGGGCCGGCCGAGCAGGCCGGTGGGCAGGAAGATCAGCACGATGATCAGGATCGAGAACGCCGCGACGTCCTTGTATTCGACCGAGAAATACGCCGACCACATCGTCTCGATCAGACCGATCAAAAGCCCGCCCAGCATTGCGCCGGGCAATGAGCCGATGCCGCCGAGCACGGCGGCGGTGAACGCCTTGATGCCGGCGACAAAGCCCATGAAGAAATCCACTAGGCCGTAATACAGCAGGTACATCATGCCCGCGACCGCGGCGAGCGCGGCGCCAATCAAGAAGGTCATCGAGATGGTGCGGTCGACATCGACCCCGAGCAGCGCCGCCATAGTCTGGTCCTGTTCGCAGGCGCGCATGTCGCGGCCAAGCCGCGTGCGCGCCACCAGCCAGGTGAAGACCGCCAGCAGCACGATCGTTGTGATGACGACGATGATCTGCACATTGGATAGCCGCACCACGAAACCATTCTGTTCGAACAGGGTGTAGCCGCCGGTAATGATCGGCGGAACCGGCTTGACCCGCGCGCCCTGGGCAATCTGCGAGTAGTTGATCAGCACGAACGACATGCCGATCGCCGAGAGCATCGGGGCCAGGCGGAACGAGTGCCGCAGCGGCCGGTAGGCGATGCGTTCCACCGTCCAGCCGTAAAGCGCGGTAATCGCCATCGATACCAGAAGCACGATCAGCAGGATCACGGGAACGACGGTGAGGCCGAACGAAACCAGGATCAAAAACGCGATCAGCGCGATGAAGCCGCCGATCATGAAAATGTCGCCATGCGCAAAATTGATCATGCCGACGATGCCATAGACCATGGTGTAGCCGATGGCGATCAGGCCATAGATCGAGCCGAGGACGATGCCGTTGATCAATTGCTGGGCGAAATAGTCCATGCGCCGCCGTTGTTTGGAAGCATATTTCCGGCAAATTGGAATCCGGTTTGCCGAAGCAAAATGCCCACTTTTGTAGGTCGCGGCGAGGCCCCGGCAGCCGGACGCGTCGTGTCATTTTCTAACAGCGGGAACCCGGTGCGGCAACAGCGGCCCGTGCGGCTTGCACGGCTTGTACAGGGGTTGTTTGGGTTTTCCGGGTTCCGGCCGCCACAGTGGCGACAAGCCGTCGTCACCTGACGATCGCGACGGAACCGGACCAGCCCCTGAAACCAATCGGCGATTTCCGGGTTGTTTTGCCTCGTCACGTTCAACAAGGACGTTACGTTCAGCAAGGGAGAATCCCTATGTCGAACCCGAACCAGAATCCGGGCCAGCAGAACCAGAACTCGGGTCAGAAGCCCGGCCAGCAGCAGGGCGGCGGTCAGAAGCCTGGACAGCAGCAGCAGCAGGATCCGAACCGTCAGGGCCAGAACCCCAAGCAGCAGGGCAAGGGCGGCCGATAGCCCCGACCCAGACTTGAAGTGAGCGCAGGAAGGTCCCGCCGAAAGGCGGGACTTTTCTTTTTGGGGCGTCGCGTTGACATGCTCTTCCCGGCGTTCGCCGCGATGACCTGTAACAGCGCGATCGCGCCAAGTGACCGGAGGTATGCGAGTCCGGCCGTCACCCCGATTAAGGTAAATAAAGGGTTTAAATTGCCCGCCGCAGTTTAAGCGCGTTAGCTCGCCCGCAAAGCCGCCGCTCCCGTTCGGGGCCTGCGGAAAGAGCGGGAAGCGACAATGTCCACAAACTGGCGGATCAGCTCATTCAACGGCGCGTTGCTCGCGGCCTATTTCATTCCGACCTGGACCATCGTCGCCTTCAGGATCGTGGTATCGCCGATCCACAGCCTCTATGAGCGGCCGAATATAGCGGTCGGATTGTTCATCAGCGATCATCTGCAACTGGCGGCGATGAACACGGTTCGCGTCGCCTGGCTGCTGGCGCTCGGCAAGTTCACGGTGGTCGCATTCTTTGCCATCTTCCTGGTCTTCATCACCCGCGCCTCGATCCGCAGGACCGGCGGCTGCGACGAAGCCCTCGCCATGGCCCTGGCCATCGGCAGCGTGATCAGCTTTGCCAGCATGGTGATGGCCTCCCAGGTCGGCGAGACCGCGGCGCTCAAGCTGCATGCGACTGAGCTGTTGATGCTGCTCGGCACCGCGATCGTATTGCTGGTCGAACGTCCGGCGCAGCCAGAGACCGAACGCGACACCGCGTCGGACGGTCTTACCCTTCAGCAGTCCTAGTGGAGCGACTCTAACGCTTGTTTCCCGCGTTTGACAGCGGCGAGGACGCGCTTTGGATCGGCGGTCCATACGAAGGGTTTGGGATCGGCGTTTGTCTCGGCGACGAAGTGGTTGATGGCGACTTGCAGGTCAACGACGGATCGGAACACGCCTCGCTTGAGGCGACGGCGCGTAAGCTTGGCGAAGAAGCCTTCGACCGCATTGAGCCAGGATGCAGAGGTCGGGGTGAAGTGGAACGTCCAGCGGGGATGCCGGGCCAGCCATTGGCGTACCTTCGGATGCTTGTGGGTCGCATAGTTGTCGACGATGGCGTGGATTACTTTCCCTGCCGGGACCTGCTCCTCGATCGTGTTGAGGAAGCGAATGAACTCCTGGTGGCGATGGCGCTGCATGTTGCAGCCGATGACGGTGCCGTCGGCTGCATGTTGCAGCCGATGACGGTGCCGTCGAGGATGTTGAGGGCAGCGAACAGCGTGGTGGTGCCGTGACGTTTGTAGTCGTGGGTCATCGTGCCGGCACGGCCCGGCTTCATCGGCAACCCTGGCTGGGTGCGGTCGAGCGCCTGAATCTGGCTCTTTTCGTCGACCGAGAGGACGACCGCATGGGCGGGAGGATCGACATAGAGGCCGACGACGTCTTTGAGTTTCTCGGCGAACTTCGGGTCGTTCGACAGCTTGAACGTGCGGATGCGATGCGGCGCGAGTTGGTGGGCTTCGAGAATACGTTGCACCGAACGCAGGCTCACCCCTGCGGCTTTCGCCAGCATCCGGCCGGTCCAGTGGGTTGTTTCTCCCGGCGGCGGCCCGAGCGCCAGGTCGACCACTCTCTGCACGGTGCCGGTCGGCAGCGGTGGTTTGCCGGGCTTGCGCGTCTTGTCGCGCGTCAGCCCTTCGACGCCTTCCGCCATGAACCGGGCTTGCCATCTCCACACCACGGGCTTGGATTTGCCCGAGCGGCGCATGATCTCGGCGGTGCCACAGCCGTCGGCAGTGGCAAGAATGATATTGGCCCGCCACACATGCTTCTGAGGCGCGCTGCGATCCGAGACGATCGCCTCAAGTCGATGGCGGTCCGCCCGGGTGACCTTTACGATAATTCCTGCTCTCATGCCGAGAGCTTGAACTGCTTCGGTCGATTTGGGAATCGTCCGAATGAATCAGACCACTAGTTCCTAACGCACCATCCCGGAATGACGGCATTCTGGATTCTTCGGTCGCAATGACGTGGATGGCCTAGCGTTGTGTCAGAAAGCCGACCACAGCGTCCGTGAAGGCGTGCGGCTGTTCGACATTGGAAATATGCGCGGCGTCGAGAATCGTCAACGCCGCGCCGGGAATCTGGCTGCGGATGAACTCGCCTGCCGCGATCGGTGTCGCCATGTCGTGGCGCCCGGCGATAATGAGCGTCGGGCTCTTGATGTCAGGCAGAAGTTCGCGCTGATCGAGCGTGCTCAGCGCCTCGCAGCAGGCCAGATAGCCCTGCACCGGCGAGGCGGTCAGCATGGCCTTCATATTCGCCGTGACCTGAGGTTCGCGCGGAAGTCCGCCGTCAGCCAGCTGGCGATAACGGTATCGGCGACCGCCGCGATGCCGCTTTCCTTCACCGCCTTGATGCGGTTTTGCCAGTTGGTCGGATCCGGATAGTAGCAGGCGGTGTTGGAAAGAACGATCCTGTCGAACCGGTCCGGGGCATTGGCGCCGAGCCACTGTCCGACCATGCCTCCCATCGACAGCCCGCGCCAGTGCACCTTCGCGATGTTGAGGTCGTCCAGGATCGCCAGCACATCGCGGCCGAAGCGCTCCATCGAATAGGGCCCGGGCGGCACGCCGGATTTGCCATGGCCGCGCCGGTCATAGCGGATCACCCGAAACAACTGCGTCAGCGTCTTCATCTGCGGCGCCCACATCTGCAAGCTGCAGCCCAGCGAATTCGACAGCATCAGGGTCGGTCCGCCGTCCCGGCCCTCGACGGCTACGTTGATCAGGCAACCGTCGGCATTGATCATCGGCATGTTTTTTCCTCGTCATACGCGGGCCTGGCCAGCGCATCCATGATGCGCGCGACCTAACCATCCCGGCCAGCCGCTGCCAATGCCAAAGCTTCAGCGCAGGCCCCAGGCTTCAGCGCAAGTCTGCTGCGCTGCGAATATGCATCGCTCATCCTCCATCCGTCCTCTTTGCTTTTGGGCCGGGCGTGCTTTACTTGGGGGCAACAGACGAGTGATCCGGGAGGCAGCCATGGCCATGACGATGAACGGCGAAGTTCAGCTTGCAGCGCCGCGTGAGGCGGTGTGGGCCAAATTAAACGATCCGGAAGTGCTCAAGGCCTGCATCCCCGGCTGCGAGGAACTGGAAAGGACCGAGGACAACGGTTTCCGCGCGGTCGCCAAAATGAAGGTCGGGCCGGTGTCGGCCCGCTTCAAGGGACGCGTGACGCTGAGCGATCTCGATCCGCCCAATGGCTACAAGATATCGGGCGAAGGTGAGGGCGGTGTCGCCGGCTTCGCCAAGGGCGGCGCGACAGTGGCGCTGGCCGACAAGGACGGCGGCACGCTGCTGAGCTACGATGTCGAGGCGCAGATCGGCGGCAAGCTGGCCCAGCTCGGTCAGCGGCTGATCAATGGTTCGGCCAAGAAACTGGCCGATGAGTTTTTTGCGAATTTCGCCAAGGCGGTGCAGGGCTGATCTTCCGAAAAGGCTAGTGCCGCCAGGTCATATCAGGCTATGCCAAGGCGAGGTTGCTCATTGCCGGGATGGCCCATATTATGGCCCTGCAATGAATTTAGTTTAATGCCTGTGCTGCCGCTGCAATGCAGCAGCGCAGGCGAAGAGAGTGCTGAATGGCCAAGATTTCCCTGATTGTGAACGGTAATCCCGTCAACGCCAATGTCGACCCCCGGACGCTTCTGGTGCAGTTCTTGCGCGAGAATCTGCGGCTGACCGGCACGCACGTCGGCTGCGACACCTCGCAATGCGGCGCCTGCGTCGTGCATCTCGACGGCAAGGCGGTGAAATCCTGCACCACCCTCGCGGTTATGGCCGACGGGCACGAGGTCAGGACCATCGAGGGGCTTGCCGCCGACGGCGCGCCGCTGCATCCGATGCAGGAGGCGTTCCGCGAGCATCACGGCCTGCAATGCGGCTTCTGCACGCCCGGCATGATCATGACCGCGGTCGATCTCGTGCATCGCAAGGGACACGATCTCAGTGACCACACCATCCGCGAGGAACTCGAAGGCAATCTCTGCCGCTGCACCGGCTACCAGAACATCGTTCAGTCGATCGCGGCCGGCGCCAAGGCGATGGCGAACTCCGATCTCGCTTGAACAACGTCACGGCACGGCGATTAGGAATACCTCATGTACGAATTCAAATATCATCGTCCGGCGACCGTGCGGCAGGCCGCCAATCTCCTGGTCAAGAATGAAGACGCCAAGGTAATCGCCGGCGGCCATACCTTGTTGCCGGTCATGAAGCAAAGGCTCGCCAGCCCGCCGCATCTGGTCGACCTCTCCCACATCGAGGGGCTCGACGGTATCGAGATGAAGGGCCGCTCACTGGTCATCGGCGCCACCGCAACCCACGCCAGCGTCGCGGCCTCGGCCATCGTCGGCGAGGCGATCCCGGCGCTGGCCGAACTGGCCGGTCTGATCGGCGATCCCGCGGTACGCCACAAGGGCACCATTGGCGGCTCGCTCGCCAACAACGACCCCACCGCCGATTATCCCGCCGCCTGCGTCGCGCTCGGCGCAACCATCGTTACCAACAAGCGCCGCCTGAAGGCCGAAGAGTTCTTTCGGGGGCTGTTCACGACGGCGCTGGAGAGCGACGAGATCATCACCAGGGTGATGTTCCCGGTGCCGAAGAAGGCGGCTTATGTCAAATTCCGCAATCAGGCCTCGCGCTACGCGCTGGTCGGCGTGTTCGTGGCCAAGCGTCCGTCGGACGTACGCGTCGCCGTTACCGGCGCCGGCTCCGAAGGCGTGTTCCGCGTCACCGCGTTCGAGGAAGCCTTGAAGAAGCGCTTCTCGCCCAAGGCGCTCGATGGTTTGACGGTGCCCGCGGAGGGACTGAACAGCGACCTGCACGGCAGCGCCGAATATCGCGCGCATCTGATCGCGGTAATGGCGCGCCGCGCCGTCGAAGCCGCGACCGGCAAAGCGTGACGTTGCCAATTCCAGGCTCATCAAGGCTGGCTCTCCCATGATTGCATCGGCGCTGCCCACGTCCGTCGACGCCATGCTCGAGCTGTTGTCCTCGCGCGGCTACCTCGCCGAGCGCTCGCTGGCCACGGTGACGTATCTGGCGCTGCGCATGGGCCGGCCGCTGTTTCTGGAAGGCGAGGCCGGCGTCGGCAAGACCGAGATCGCCAAGGTCCTGTCGGCGGCACTGGGGCGCAAGCTGATTCGGCTGCAGTGCTATGAAGGGCTGGACGTCGCCTCCGCGGTCTATGAGTGGAACAGCGCGGCGCAGATGATCGCGATCCGGCTCGCCGAAGCCGCCGGCGAGACCGATCGCGACCAGTTATCGTCGGACATTTTCGCGGAACGCTATCTGATCAAGCGGCCGCTGTTGCAGGCGCTGGAACCGGATGTCGCCGGCGCCCCGGTGCTCCTGATCGACGAGCTCGACCGCGCCGACGAGGCGTTCGAAGCGTACCTTCTGGAAATTCTCTCTGACTTCCAGGTCACGATCCCCGAACTCGGCACCGTCAAGGCGCCGCAACCGCCGATCGTCATCGTCACCTCGAACCGCACCCGCGAAATTCACGACGCGCTGAAGCGCCGCTGTCTCTATCACTGGGTGGATTACCCCAGTGCCGAGCGCGAGCTTGCGATCGTCAAATCGCGCGTGCCCGGCATTTCCGCAAAATTGTCGCAGCAGGTGGTCAGCTTCGTGCAGGCGCTGCGCCAACAGGATTTTTACAAGTCGCCGGGTGTCGCCGAGACCATCGACTGGGCCACCGCGCTCACCGAGCTCGACGCCCGCTCGCTGACGCCACAGGTGGTCGGCGACACGCTCGGCGCGCTGCTGAAATACCAGGACGACATCGCGCGGATGCAGGGCGACACGCTGCAGAAGGTTTTGAAAGAGGCGACCAGCGAGAATTAGTTCGCATGTTGCCTCGTCATTCCGGGGCGCGAGTAAAACGAGCGAACCCGGAATCTGGAGTTGTTGCGCGAGATTCCGGGTTCGTGCTTCGCACGCCCCGGAATGACGGGAGTAGGTTGTCCGATGGCCATTGATCACCTTAACCCCCCGACCGGTCAAATGGCCGAGAACGTCATCGGCTTTGCCCGCGCGCTGCGGGCGGCCGGGATTCCGGTCGGGCCCGGCGCGGTGATCGATGCCTTGAACGCGCTGCAGGTGATCGAGATCGGCAATCGCGCCGATGTCTTCACCACGCTGGAGGCGATCTTCGTCAAGCGCCACGAGCACGCGCTGATCTTCGCGCAGGCCTTCGACCTGTTCTTCCGCGCCGCCGAGGAGTGGAAGCACATGCTGGATTCGGTGCCGCTGCCGGATCATGCCAGGAAGAAGCCGAAGCCTGCCTCGCGCCGGGTCCAGGAGGCGCTGTCGCAGCCCCACATCAGCGAGACGCCGCAGGCCCAGGAGCAGGAGCTCAGGCTCTCGGTGTCCGACAAGGAAGTGCTGCAGAAGAAGGATTTCGCGCAGATGAGCGCTGCCGAAATCGCGGAAGTCACCCGCGCCATCGCGCAGATGAAACTGCCCCAGGCCGAGTTGCGCACCCGCCGCTATCAGCCGGACGCGCGCGGCTTGCGGCTCGACATGCGCCGCACCCTGCGCGGGTCCTTGCGCACCGGCGGCGACATCGTCGATATCCGTCGTCTCGGCCGGATCGACAAGCCGACGCCGATCGTGGCGCTGCTCGATATCTCCGGCTCGATGAGCGAATATACGCGGCTGTTCCTGCATTTCCTCCATGCCATCACCGATGCGCGCAAGCGGGTGTCGGTATTCCTGTTCGGCACCCGGCTGACCAATGTGACGCGGTCCTTGCGGGCGCGCGATCCCGACGAGGCGCTGGCGAGCTGCTCGTCGACGGTGGAGGACTGGGCCGGCGGCACCCGGATTGCGGCCTCGCTGCATGCCTTCAACAAATTGTGGGGCCGGCGGGTGCTCGGGCAGGGCGCGATCGTGCTTCTGATCTCCGACGGGCTGGAGCGCGAAGCGGACAGCCGACTGGCGTTCGAGATGGACCGGCTGCACCGCTCCTGCCGCCGCCTGATCTGGCTCAATCCGCTGCTGCGCTATGGCGGCTTCGAGGCCAAGGCGCAGGGCATCAAATTGATGCTGCCGCACGTTGACGAATTCCGCCCGGTACATAATTTGAGTTCAGTCGAGGGGCTGATAGCGGCACTCTCCTCGGAGTCGTCGCATCACCGCAGCCTGACGAGATCTGCAGCTTAAAAGAGGCTCCCATGCTCAATCGCGACGACGATATTCTGAAGGCGGCCGAGGACTGGCAGAAGGCCGGCCACGGGGTGGCGCTCGCCACCGTGGTCGAGACCTGGGGCTCGGCGCCGCGGCCGGCGGGCTCGAGCCTCGTGATCAACGATGACGGTACGTTTCTGGGCTCGGTCTCGGGTGGCTGCGTCGAGGGCGCCGTCGTCACCGAAGCGCTGGACGTGATCGCCAGCGGCAAACCAAAAATGCTCGAATTCGGGGTTGCCGACGAGACCGCCTGGAATGTCGGCCTGTCCTGCGGCGGCACCATCCGGGTGTTTGTCGAGAAAGTCGGCTGATCGTGAAGCTCCAGACGTTGACCGAAGTAAATGTCGAGCGCGCCGCGCGGCGGCCGGTGATAGTGGTCACCGATACCGCCAGTGGTGAGCAGCGGCTGGTGAAAGCCAGGGATATTGCCGCCGATCCCTTGGGCGCCGAGCTTTCAAAACAGTTGCGCATGGGCAAGAGCGGCATGATCGAGGCCGGCGGCAAGAGGCTGTTTCTCAATGTCTATGCACCGACCGCAAAACTCGTCATCGTCGGCGCAGTTCACATCAGCCAGGCGCTGGCGCCGCTGGCGCGCTCGCTGGACTATGACGTCACGGTAGTGGATCCGCGAACCGCCTTTGCCAGCCCCGAGCGGTTTCCCGACGTGCCGCTGATCGCCGAATGGCCTGACGTGGCGCTGCCGCCGCTCAATATCGATCACTATACCGCCTTCGTGGCGCTGACGCACGATCCCAAGATCGACGATCCGGCGCTGCTGCATGCTTTCCAGCGCGACTGCTTCTATATCGGCGCGCTGGGCTCGCGAAAGACCCACGCCAGGCGTGGCGAACGCCTGAAGGCGCAAGGCGCAAGGGAGAGCGACATCGCCCGTATTCACGCGCCGATCGGCTTGCCGATCGGGGCGATCTCGCCGTCGGAGATCGCGGTCGCGATCATGGCCGAGATCACCGCGCAGCTGCGCTTGCCGAACGAAGCCAAAGAGGCTGCGGCATGAAGTTCGGCCCCGCCAGTCCAAAGGACGCGATTGGCGGCGTCACCGTTCACACCCTGCGTCAGGGATCTCTGGTGCTGAAAAAAGGCACCACGATCGGTCCCGCCGAGGTCGAGGCGCTGGACCGAGCCGGGGTCAGGGAAATCGTGGTGGTGCGGCTCGAAGACGGCGACGTCTCCGAGGATGTCGCCGCCGGCAGCATCGCGCGGGCCGTGGCCGGCGATGGCGTGAATGTCGAGCGCGCCTTTACCGGTCGCGCCAATCTGTTCGCGGCCAGAGCCGGCGTGCTGGTGGTGGACCGCGCCAGCGTCGACCGCATCAACGGCGTCGATGAAGCCATCACCTTTGCCACCCTTGCCGCTTTCAAGCCGGTCGTCGAAGGCGAGATGGTCGCCACCGTAAAACTCATTCCGTTCGGGGTTGAAGCGAAATTGCGCGATGCCGCGGTGCTGGCCGCCAGCGGCGGGGCGCTGCGGATCGCGCCCTACGTCATCAAGCGCGTCGGCATCGTCTCGACCTTGCTGCCGGGGCTGGCGCCGAAGGTGGTGGAGAAGACGCTGCGGGTGACGGCGGAGCGGCTGGCTCCCGCCGGCGCCACCATCGTGGCCGAGCGCCGCGTGCCGCATGACGAGGCCGCGCTCAAGGCGGCGATCAAGGAGCTGCTCGGGCTCGGCGCGGAGCTGGTGATCGTATTCGGGGCGTCGGCGATCGCCGACCGGCGTGACGTGATTCCGGCGGCGATCTCGGGCATCGGCGGGGCCATCGAGCATTTCGGCATGCCGGTCGATCCCGGAAACCTGCTCTTGATCGGCAATGCCGGCGGTGTGCCGGTGCTGGGAGCGCCCGGCTGCGCGCGCTCTCCGGTGGAGAACGGGTTTGATTGGGTGCTGATGCGCCTGTTGGCCGGTCTCAAGGTGACGCGAAGCGAACTCACCGGCATGGGCGTCGGCGGGCTATTGATGGAAATCGTGACGCGGCCTCAGCCGCGCGAGAAGTTCTTGCCGTCGACAGTAACCACAATGTCGCTGCGATCATTCTCGCGGCGGGACGCTCGACCCGGATGGGCGGTCCCAATAAGCTGTTGGCCGAACTCGGCGGCAAGCCGCTGGTCCGGATCGTGACCGAGCAGGCGCTGGCCTCGAAAGCGCAAGGTGTGATTGTCGTCACCGGCCACCAGGCTGAGCAAGTCGAGAAGGCGTTGCACGGCCTCAAAGTGAAATTTGTGCACAATTCGGATTTCGCGGAGGGTCTCGCCAGCTCCGTCAAGGCCGGCATCGCGGCGGTGCCTCAAAATGCCGACGGCGCGGTGATCTGCCTCGGCGATATGCCGCTGATCTCTGCGCATCTGATCGACCGGCTGATCGAAGCCTTTGCGCCTGACCGCGGCAATCTGATCGCGGTGCCCGTCAGCGACAACCGGCGGGGCAATCCTGTGCTGTGGTCGCGACGCTTCTTCAACGAGTTGATGACGCTCGACGGCGATATCGGCGCCCGCCATCTGATCAACAGGCACAGCGAGGCGGTAGCGGAAGTCCCGGTCGAGGGCCATGGCGCGTTCCTCGATATCGACACGCCGCAGGCGCTCGCGGATGCGCAGCGGGGCTGATCTCGCACTCGTGCCCAACAAACTTCTGACTCCGGGTCGGTCCTCCGGACCCTCCCGGAATGACGCCGTCGCACGGAGTCAATCATGCAATTCGACACCAAGATCGCGGTCGTGATCCGTGCCGACCTCGAAGCGTGGCAGAAGCTGAACGTCGCTTGTTTCCTGGCCGGCGGCATCGCGGCGGCGTTTCCGGAATGCATCGGCGAGCCCTACGCCGACGGTTCCGGCACCCAATATCTGGCGCTGATCGGTCAGCCGATCCTGATCTATGGCGCCGACCGGCCGGCGCTGACGCGTGCACTCGAGCGGGCGCTGGCGCGGAATGTGAAGCCCGCCGTCTACACCGAGGACATGTTCAGGACCACGCACGATGCCGCCAACCGGGAGGCGGTGAGGGCGGTGATCCGCGCCGATCTCAATCTGGTCGGCCTTGCCATGCGCGCCGAGCGCAAGGTGATCGACAAGATCGTCGACGGCCTGAAGTTTCACAGCTAGCGGATTCAACGTTTTTCGACGCCCGGCGATCACATTCCCGCGCAGCGCTCTTCGGCATGCCCGGACAACCCGGTGGTGCGACGTTCGTCCTACTGACGAGGGGGAAGGACGCAAGGCGCTTGACATCGGTCGACCCTCCCCGTGTGATGCCCCTCAACAAGAACCGAAAAACGCAATGCATAATTTTGCAAGGGAGGTTTCGATGCCGGTGCGTAGTGTTGCCCGCCTGCTCGCAGGGCTGATCGCCGCGGTAGCGGTGCTGGGCGTGGCGGTTTCCGCCCAGGCCCAGGAAAAGAAAATCAAGATCGGCGTGATTTTCGACCTGACCGGCCCGCTGGCGGGCGGCGGGTCGGAGCTGCAATATACCGGTGCCAAGATCATGCTCGACCGGTATGCCAAGACCGGGGTCGAAGGCTACAAGGTCGAGGCGGTCTATGCGGACGCCCAGAGCAAGCCCGATGTCGCCATCAACGAGGCGGTTCGGCTGGTCGAGCAGGAAAAGGTCGACATGCTGCTCGGCTTCTTCTCGTCGGCCCAATGCGTGCCGGTGGCCGCCCGTGTCGAACAGCTCAAAAAGTTCATGTGGATCACCACCTGTATCTCCTCGGCGGTACTCGAGAACAAGAACTTCAAATATGTATTTCGGCCGCAGGCGAGCGGCGATCAGTTCGGCCTGATGACGATGGACTTCGTCGCGCAGAACGCCAAGTCCAAGTTCGGCAAGGAGCCGAAGGACATGCGCGTCGCCATCATCCACGAGGACGGAGCCTACGGCGTCGACGTGGCGAAGGGCAACGAGGCCGGCGCCAAGAAGGCCGGCTTCAACGTGGTGCTGAAGGAAGGTTATTCGGCCACTGCGCCAGACCTATCCGCACTGGTGACAAAATTGAAGCGGGCCCGGCCGGACGTGATCTTCCATACCGGTTACAACCCCGACATCACGCTGCTGTTGCGCCAGGCCCGCGAACAGGGGCTCAAATTCGGCGCCCTGGTCGGCCATGGCGCGGGCTACGGCGTGTACGAGAAGCTGAAGGAAGGTCTCGGCAATGACGTCAATTATTTCTTCAACACCGATCCGATCTCGATCTGGCTCGCCAACCAGAAAACCATGGATCCGAAACTGCCGCCGATCATCAAGACGGTCGGCGAGGAGTTCGACAAGCTGAAGCCAGGCGTCGCCATTCGCTCGGCACATGTCGGCATGGCCGCGTCGAACACCTACGTCTTCCTGACCGACGTACTGCCCCGCGCCATCAAGAAATACGGCGGCGTCGATCCTGATGCGTTGCGCAAGGCGGCGCTGGATACCGACATCGCCGAAGGCGGCACCATGCTGGGCTTCGGCGTCAAATTCTATGGCGACGGCACGCCAATGGCCGGCCAGAACGAGCGTTCGTTCCCGGTCGTTATCCAGTACGTCGACGACAAATCGTATGTGGTGTGGCCGAAGAGCCAGGCGCAACGCGAGGCCGTGCTGCCGCTGCCGGCGGGCACGACATATAGCTATAAATAGGCGGGTCCTGGACAAGCGGAAGGGACCGTCGTGCTGGAAGTCGCGGGCCTGGTCAAGCGGTTTGGCGGCTTCACGGCCGTCAACAGGGTGTCGTTCAGGGTCGATCAGGGCGAGATTCTCGGCCTGATCGGCCCGAACGGCTCGGGCAAGAGCACGATCTTCAACATGCTCTCCGGCACGTTCGCGCCGTCGGCAGGTTCGATCAAGTTCGACGGCGCCGAGATCTCGGGTCTTCCGCCGCACCGGATCATCAATCGCGGCATCGGCCGGACCTTCCAGATTCCCCGGCCGTTCCACCGGTTGACGATGTTCGAGAACGTGGCGCTGGCCGGTTACTTCGGGCAGGACCGGCACAGCCGCTCCAAGGCCGAGGAGGCAGCGGAGCGGGCGCTGGCCATGGTCGGCCTGCCGACCGACCGCGCAGCCAGCGTCGACGGCTTGGGCGCGGCCGGCCTGAAGAAGCTGGAACTTGCCAAGGCGCTGGCGACCGCACCGAAACTGCTTTTGGCCGACGAGAGTCTGGGCGGTCTCGATGACACCGAGATGGACCAGGCGGCCGACATGCTGCGCAAGATTCGCGACGAGCTTGGCATCACTATCGTCTGGGTCGAGCACATCATGGGTGTGCTGATGCGCGTGGTTGATCGCGTGATGGTGCTGGATCACGGCGAGAAGATTTCAGAAGGGTTGCCAAGCGAGGTATCGAGCGACCCGCGGGTGGTCGAGGTTTATCTCGGCACCGACGCCAATGCGACCCAGGCCGCTGCGGCGGAAGCACGTCGTTAGAGCATGATGCGGAAAAGTGGGAGCCGGTTTTCCGAAAGGATCATGCTCAAACAAAGAGATGAGATCATGATCCGATTCAATTCGGATCATGATCTAACGGAGCGCGCGCATGCTTGAGATGAAATCGGTCGATGCGGGCTACGGAACCTTCCAGGCGCTGTTCGGCATCAGCATCGAGGTCAGGGCCGGTGAGGCGGTGGGCGTCATTGGCCCCAACGGCGCCGGCAAGACCACCCTGATGCGGGTGATCTCCGGCCTGATCCGGCCTCGCGCGGGCGCGATTTCGATGGCGGGCGTCGACGTCCTGAAAACGCCGGAACATCGCATCGTCAGTCTCGGCATCGCCCATGTGCCGGAGAACCGCCGGCTGTTCCCACGTCTGACGGTGGCGGATAACCTCAAGATGGGCGCCTTCATGCCGGAGGCGCGCGCCCGCTATGCCGAGCGGCTGGCGTTTGTGTTCGATCTTTTTCCCCGCATGAAGGAACGCCGCAACCAGCTTGCCGGCACCATGTCGGGAGGCGAGCAGCAGATGTGCGCCATCGGCCGCGCGCTGATGTCCGACCCGAAATTGCTCCTGCTCGACGAACCCTCTGCCGGGCTGGCGCCGGTCGTCGTTCAGCAGGTTTTCGAGCTGGTAAAGCGAATCCGCACCAGCGGCCTGACCGTGCTGATCGTCGAGCAGAGCGTCCAGCAGGTCCTGCGCGTGGTTGATCGAGCCTACCTCTTGGAGGCAGGTACGATCCGCGCCTCGGGCAGGTCAAGCGAGATGCTGGCCAACGACACGATCCGGCAAGCCTATCTTGGAGTGTAAGATTTTGGGGTTTGGGTGAAACGATGACGGATATTTTCGACATCTACCTGCTCGAAGCTGTCGTGAACGGCATCCTGCTCGGCGGCGTGCTGGCACTGCTGGCGCTTGGGTTGAACCTGATCTTCGGCGTCATTGATGTGACGTGGATCTGCTACGCCGAACTTGTCATGATCGGTATGTACGGCATGTATTATATGGTTCAGTACTTCGGGTTGCCCTATTACGCGGCGGCGCCGCTCACGATCCTGCTGGTCGCTGCCCTTGGGGCGCTATTGCATTTGCTGGTGATCGCGCCGCTGCTCTCGGCGCCGCCGATCAACCAGTTGCTCGCCACCGGCGGCGTGCTGTTCGTGCTGCAAAGCTTCGCCACCGTCGCGTTCGGCATCGACTTCCGCAACCTCGGCATCAGGCTCCCGGTGCTGAAATTGGGCGAGATGCATTTCAGCTATTCGCGCCTGCTGGCCTTCGCCGCAGCCCTGATCGGCATGCTGCTGGTCTATTTCTTCATGAAGAAAACCTTTATCGGCACCGCGATCCGCGCCATCTCCCAGGATCGTCGGATCATGGCGTTGATGGGGGTCGATACGCGCCGTATCTATCTCATCACCTCGGCGTTGGGTGGCGCGCTCGCCGGCCTCGCGTCCTGCCTGCTGGTGCTGCAATACGACATCCATCCGTTTGTCGGCCTGTCGTTCGGACCGATCACCTTCCTGATTTGCGTGCTGGGAGGGCTGGGAAATTTCGTTGGCGGCTTCGTGGCGGCGTTTGTATTCGCCGAAATCATTTCGCTCGGCGGACTGTTTTCCGATCTCGAGTGGGGCTATGTGCTGGCGTTCGCCTTCTTCATCGTCATGATGTTTATCAGGCCTGCCGGACTGCTGGCGAGGCGCTCGTGACCGCTCGTCAACTCCTGCCCTGGATTGCCGGCGCGGCGCTGATCGCGCTGCCGTTCGTCTATCGCGAACCCTACCATCTGCACATCCTGATCCTGATCCTGATCTGGTCCTTCGCCTATACGTCGTGGTCGATGATGGGCCGCTTCCAACTGGTTTCACTGGGTCACGGCGGATTCATGGGCATCGGCGCCTATGTGACGGCGCTTTTGTGGAACCATCTCGGTGTGTCGCCGTGGCTCGGCATTCCCATCGCGATGGCCGCAGCCGCGGTGCTCGCGGTGATCGTCGCGTATCCGTGTTTCCGCTTCCGCATCACCGGCCATTATTTCGTGCTGGTCACGCTGGCGCTGTCGGGAATCGTCCTGCAGGTCATCACCGCGACGCGCGACTATACCGGCGGCTCGCTGGGATACACGCCCGACCGCACCAAGGGCAGCCATCTGCTGGCGCTGCAATTCGACGACAAGCTGACCTGGTATCTGATTGCGCTCGGGATCTGGGGGCTCGGCCTTTTGATCTGGCGCTGGGTCGACGGCAGCATGGATCGCTATGCGCTCGAGGCGATCTCCGAGGATGAGGACGCCGCGGCCGCGGCCGGCGTCAACGTGACAATGGAAAAACTCAAGATCACGGTGATCTCGGCGCTGATGACGTCGCTCGCCGGCGCGCTCTATTGCCAGTACCAGATGTTCATCTCGCCCGACACGGTGAGCGGCATTTCGGTATCCCTGCAGATGGTTTTTGCCGTCGTCGTCGGTGGCCTCTATGTGTCGCTAGGGCCTACGGTCGGGGCCGTCATCACCATCCTGCTGGCGGAAGTACTGCGCATTGGCTTCGGCACCAGGGCGGTCGGCTGGGACAATCTCGTCTACGGCGTGCTGCTGGTGGTCTTCATCATCTTCCTGCCCAAGGGCATCCTGGGCAGCATCGTCGAGCGGCTGAAGACAGCACGCCGGGTTTGAGGCATCGATGATTTGTGCAGCGCGGCGGCTGACGAACCGGCGCCGCGCCGACTTCAATCTGGTCGGCCTTGCCATGCGCGCCGAAGCCGAAGCGGACAAGTGCCGGGAGTCGCGGCTGGGCCAATTCTATCAGGGCCACTGACCCTTTGATCCGTATCATTGCGCTCACAGGCATCACCGAGCAGCGTGCAACGCGAGTCCGGGGTCATGCAGTGTGACCGGGGTCCAACCAAGAGTAAAAAGCGTCTGAGGAGGCAATCATGCCCATTGATTCGATTTTGCTTTCAGTCACTGCGATCGCCGTGTTGGCCTTTGTAAGTGTGCTCCTGCTGGCGGACTTCCACTCCCGGTCCATGTAGCGCTTGAGTCCGGCCAGGGAGCGGCTTCTTCATTGTAGCAACGGGCTCGCGCTTAGCTTTATCGGGGCGGGCGCCAAGGCGTGGAATATCCGCGATGCGCGCTTCATCTTCTGCGAGGAGCAACGGAGATGAGAGAGCTTCTTTGTAAGTCAGGTATCGGAATCTGTCTCGCGCTGCTCTCTTCCGCGGCATCTGCTGCCACCCAGGAAGAGCTGCTGGGGATGCTTTTGGGCCAGATACAAGCGTATGCGCTCATTGCATTCGTGATCGTCGTTATCGCCGGCGTTTACTTCATGAGGTCACGCGACAAGCGTCAGACGCCATTGAATGAGATATTCGAGGGAAAGAGGGCAATACACTCGGTTGGGCCCGATGCCTCGATCACCGAGTGTGTGCGTTTGATGACCGCCGGCAAAATCGGCGCCCTGATGGTCATGGATGGCGGCCGGCTGACGGGCATTTTCACGGAGCGGGATGCGCTGAACAAAGTGTTGGCTGCAAGCCTTGATCCAGTTAACACCAGGGTGTCCGAAGTGATGACGAAAGACCCATATTGCATCGGTCCGGCGACGACAGTCGGCGACGCGATGCAATTGATCACCGAGCGGCGATTCCGGCACTTGCCGGTTGTGGACAACGGCAGGGTGCTTGCCGTTGTATCGAGCGGCGATCTGACCCGCTGGTTGGTGCAGGACCAGATGGGAGAGGTTAAAGAACTCGTCAATCTTGCAATCAGGTAATGACAAACCGCGCCATCCGAATTGCGCGGTTTGATCCAGGTCAAAGACGCTGCCGACCAGAAGATTTTACTGGAAGGCGGCTTGTGGCTGAGGAGCATCCGGGCCATCTTCGATGCAAATCGCGGACGCTTTTGGGTTGTTCGTCCACACCCAGGGGCGTCCGCTTGCGTTTCCTCGCGCATGTTCATCGCGAGAGATTGAAGCGAACGACGACACGTCCGGGCGTTTGAGCCAGGGGAGATTTGGAATGAAAGGGATCGCCGCGCTATTCGTGCTGGCTTTTGCGGTTTCGCTGGCAGGCCCTGTCCTGGCGCAGGAGGACCAGACCAGCGGAAACTATTGGCTGCACGAGTGCAAGAAAGACCCCAAGCAGCTGGCGCAGTCGAGTGGCTCCTTCCAGTATGGCTGGTGCTTTGGGGTCGTGTACGGTCTCAGCCTTCATCCGCTGATCTGCATTCCCGCTCGAGTTCCCGTCGTGCAAGAGATGGATGTCGTCGTGAAATACCTCGATGCTCATCCTGAAACGCGCCACAAATCGTTCAGGCTGCTCGCGCTGGAGGCTCTCAAAGAGGCGTTTCCCTGCGCGGATGGGGAGAAGAGCAAATAATCCCAAGCGATCGCCCGGTGAGATGCTTGGTCGAGGGGTGCCGATGGGTTCGGGCTCGTACGGGTCCTGGCCGAGGCGGCCGTCGGGCCGTGGCCTCAAGATAACGACGAAGTGAAGATCCGCCGGGCCGGGGCCGTTGACAATGACTGACCGGTCAGTCATTTTTATCCAATGTCTAGCTCACCAACCTCGCCTGAGTCGCGGCCGGCCGCTCGCCGGCGCGGCGCGAAGGCCGCGTCCACCAAGGTGCCGCAGCCGGCCTTGCCGAAGGCCGCGGCCGCAGCCCCAACGCCGCCATCCAGCCGTGCGGAGCGCACGCTGGAACGGCGCCAGGCCATCATCGATGCGGCGATGGATGAATTCATTGCGCGCGGCTATGCCGCCACACGGCTCGATGACGTCGCCAGGCGCGCCGGTGTCGCCAAAGGCACCATCTATCTGCACTTCAAGGACAAGGAGGCGCTGTTTCAGGAACTGATACGGACGGCGCTGGTGCCGCTGATCGGCCGGCTCGCCGCGCCACCGCCATCAGGCGGGTCGGTTCGCGCGGCGCTGGAGGGTTTTGCCCAGACCTTCGCACAGGAAGTTGTCTCGACGCGCCGCGGCGATATCGTTCGCCTGATCGTCGCCGAGGGCGCCAGGTTTCCTGCGATCGCCGACTTCTATTACCGCGAGGTGGTTTCGCGCGGCCTGGCCGGCATGCGCGCGCTGATCGAACTTGGCATCAGCCGCGGCGAAATCCGGCAGCAGGGCCTGGCGCAATTTCCGCAGATCGTCGTGGCGCCCGCCCTGATCGCGGTGATCTGGCAGGGCCTGTTTGGCCGGCATGCGCCGCTGGACGCGACCGAGATGTTTCGCGTCCATCTCGATCTGATTTTCGGCGAACGGAGGACGACATGACTTCGTCGCGAACAGGATTGGAAGCACTGGTGGCGCTTGCGCTGGCGGCAATGCTCGCCGGCTGCAATGCGCCCAGGGATCCCGGCTATCAGGGCTGGGTCGAAGCCGACATGATCTTCGTCAGCCCCGACGAATCCGGGCGCGTGACCAAACTCGGTGTCCGCGAGGGCGACGAGGTCAAGCCCGGCATGCAGCTCTATTCGGTGGACGACGACCTGCAGCGCGCCGATCTCAATCAGAACAACGCTACCCTGGCCAACGCGCAGCAGACCTATGACCGCGCAGCCTCCTTGAGCAAGACCGGCTCCGGGACCCAGGCCAATCTCGACGCCGCGGTTTCCGCGCTGCGCGTCGCGGAAGCCCGGGTCAACACCTCGCAGACCCGACTGGCACGTCGGGTCGGCTTTGCACCGGTCGAGGGCACCGTCCAGCAGATCTATTTCCGCGAGGGCGAGACAGTGCCGGCGCAGCGGCCGGTGCTGTCGATCATGCCGCCCGGCAACATGAAGCTGCGGTTCTACGTGCCGGAGCCGGATCTGCCGAAGCTTGCGATCGGCGACGAGGTGCGCGTGGCTTGCGACAACTGCGCGGCAGATCTCACCGCGAAGATCTATTTCATCTCGACCGCGGCCGAATACACCCCGCCGGTCATTTACAGCCTCGATGAACGCAACAAGCTCGTGTACCTGATCCAGGCACGGCCCTCGCGGCCCGACTCACTTCGGGTCGGCCAGCCGATCAGCGTGTTTCTCAACCCCAAGACTCCGGTAGCGGACAAGCGATGACCGGGCTGCCTGTTTCCGCTGCAGACATCGCGATCGACGTTCACGGTCTGTCGAAATCATTTGGCGGCCGCGAAGTGGTGCATGACCTCAGCATGCAGGTGAAGCGCGGCACCATCTACGGCTTCCTCGGCCCGAACGGAAGCGGCAAGACCACCACCATCCGCATGCTCTGCGGTCTTTTGACGCCCGATCGCGGCGAGGGCCGTTGCCTCGGCTATGACATCCGCCGCGACGCCGACAGAATCAAGCGCCAGGTCGGCTACATGACGCAGCGCTTTTCCCTGTACCAGGATCTGTCGGTGCGCGAGAACCTGGAATTCGTCGCCAGGCTGTACGGCATGTCCGACGCAAGAGGCGCCGCGGGCGGCATGATCAGGCGGCTCGGGCTGACCGGCCGCGAAGAGCAGCTGGCCGGCGAACTCTCCGGCGGCTGGAAGCAGCGGCTTGCACTCGGCGCCTGCACCTTGCCCAATCCGCAATTGCTGCTGCTGGACGAGCCAACCGCGGGCGTCGACCCGAAGGCGCGGCGCGATTTCTGGAACGAGATTCATACGCTCGCGGCGGAAGGCCTGACGGTCCTGGTTTCCACCCATTACATGGACGAGGCCGAGCGCTGTCACGAGATCGCCTATATCGCCTATGGCTATCTGCTGGCACATGGCACCGTGGAGGAGGTGATCGCGAAATCGGCGCTGTCGACCTGGACCGTGACCGGCGACGACCTCCATACGCTGCAGGACCAGCTCGCAGGCCAACCCGGCGTCGACATGGTGGCGCCGTTCGGCAATAGCCTGCATGTCTCCGGCCGCGACAGGGCAGCGCTGGAGGCCACCATCGCGCCCTGGCGTGAGAACAAGGCGTTGCACTGGCAGCACGGCGCGCCGTCGCTGGAGGACGTGTTCATTGAACTGATGACCCGCTCAAAGGATAATTTCCAATGAGCGTGACGAATCCACCCAGCCTGAGAGACGAAACCCCGGAGCCGCGGTTCGGCTTCTGGCGGCGCAGTTATGCGATGCTGGTCAAGGAATTCATCCAGCTCAGGCGCGACCGCGTGTCGTTCGCCATGATCGTGATGATCCCGGTAATGCAGCTCATGCTGTTCGGCTACGCCATCAATACCACGCCGCGCAACCTGCCGACCGCGGTGCTGCTGCAGGAAGACAGCGACCTCGCGCGTTCGATCCTGAAGGCATTGGAAAATACCGCCTATTTTCACTTCACCCGGGAAGTGCACGATGTCGCGGAGTTCGACAGTCTCTTGCTGTCCGGCAAGGTGCTGTTCGGCGTGGAAATCCCGCGCGGCTTCGAGCGCGCGGTGCGGCGCGGCGATCACCCGGCGCTGCTGGTTGCGGCCGACGCCACCGATCCGGTGGCGGCGGGTTCGGCGCTGAGCGCGCTCGGCGTCGTGGTGCAGACCGCACTGGAGCACGATCTGTTCACCGGCGATCCGCCGTCGCCGCCGTTCGAGATCCGCACCCACGCGCGTTACAATCCGGCGGCGTCGTCGCGGCTGAACATCGTGCCCGGCCTGGTCGGCACCATCCTGACCATGACCATGCTGATCTTCACCGCGCTGTCGGTGACGCGCGAGATCGAGCGCGGCACCATGGAAAACCTGCTGTCGATGCCGATCAAGCCGATCGAGGTGATGTTCGGCAAGATCGTACCTTACGTGCTGGTCGGATTCATCCAGGCCTCGCTGATCATCGGCATCGGCGTGCTGCTGTTCGGGGTGCCGGTGCAGGGCAGCCTGATCATGCTGGCGCTGCTCTCGACGCTGTTCATCACCACCAATCTTTCGATCGGTTACACGTTTTCGACCATCGTGCAGAACCAGCTGCAGGCGATGCAGCTGTCGATGATGTTCTTTCTGCCCAGCATCTTGTTGTCCGGCTTCATGTTTCCGTTCGCGGGCATGCCGGTATGGGCGCAATATATCGGCGAAGGCCTGCCGCTGACGCATTATCTGCGCATCGTCCGCGCCATCATGCTGAAGGGCGCGACGCTGCACAATCTTGAATACGATACGATTGCCCTGTTTGGATTGATGCTGCTGGCCATGACCATCGCCGTGACGCGCTTCCGCCGCACGCTCGATTGAGGCAGTGTATCCCCGCTGTCATTCC
This sequence comes from uncultured Alphaproteobacteria bacterium, assembly GCA_963801875.1. Lineage (GTDB taxonomy): Bacteria > Pseudomonadota > Alphaproteobacteria > Rhizobiales > Xanthobacteraceae > Bradyrhizobium. Next base: position 337,189 of record CAWDGT010000005.1, read on the forward strand.
GGGGCGAGCGAAGCGAGCGAACCCGGAATCTCGAGATTCAGGGTCCTTGCTTGGGCGTGCCCCGGAATGACGGGTTATAGCGATGCTCGGGCTATCGCGGCGCAATAAAAGGCGAGGGGCCGATGCTTCTTCTGAAAAAAATTCGAAATCATCTGCCTAAATTCCGGCTGTCGCAAAAGCGCCTGGCTGCCTCGGGCGTATTGCCAATTCTCTGGCTGTCGCGATAGCAAGTCTTCCACGTGCCATCGAGGCAGACTTCCAGCGGTATACGGTTCGGACCGATCGCAGTCTTGGTCGGCGTTCCCGGAGCGCAGCCCTTTAGCGCCAGTGCATCGGAAGTCAAAGCCACGGTTGCAAAGATCGCGATTAGTACCGTCTTCATCCTGGTTTCCCCCTGCCGATCATTTGCTTGAAGGTACAGAACCCAACAGCAACAGCCGGGTTCGCTCGCTTTTTGGCGAATCACGCCTTGTCAAACCTGGGGCGCTACCAGGTTCTCCACCTTCATCCCGTCGCGCTCCTCGATGATTTCGGCGATCCATTGCCGGTGGCACTCGCGGTGATCGCGCTCGTAACAGAGAATGCAGACCGGGCCGGATTTTTTGACCAGCGCCGACAGCTCGTCGAGTTCTTCCCTCGCCTGCGGCGTTTTCAGGTGTTTTGCATATATCTTGTGCAGCACATCGAACTTGCCGCTGCGCGCGGCGACGCGGCCGTCCTTCGGCGTGCCGAGCCCGCGCAGATGCAAATAGGAAATGCCGCGCTCGTCCAGCCCCGCGGCAAGCTGGTTTTTGGAAAAGCCGGGGCGGCGGGAGGCGGCGACCGCGCGCACGTCGACCAGCAGTTTCACTCCGGTGCGTTCGAGTTCGTCGAGCACGGCCCTGGCGGGCGTCTGTTCGTAGCCGATGGTGAAGAGTTTTTTCGTTTTGCGTGCCATGTCGACCGTCCGCGCTTTCATCGTGTCATCCGCTCTAGGCTATGTCAGCCGTGGGCTCATTTCCATGGGGGTAGCGCAGTGTTGCCGCCGCGAGCGGCATGTCGCATAGTCGGCCCTGAAAGAGAGGCTGTTGGTGGCCGGTCTCGCCCGGGGGGATACATGAACGGATTTTGCCGCACGCTGGGATGGATCGCCGCCGCGCTCGCGCCGCTCGCGCTTGGGGGTGCGCTGGCACAGGCGCAGACCGCCTATCCCGACCGCCCCGTGAAGATCGTCGTCCCGATCGGTCCCGGCGGCAGCTACGATCTGATCGGGCGGTATCTCGCCGACGCGCTTTCAAAGCGCACGGGACAAGCCTTCTTCGTCGAGAACAAGGTCGGCGCGGGCACCGTCGTGGGCACCGTAGCCGCCGCCCAGAGCGAGCCGGATGGCTATACCTTGCTGGTCGGCGGGCTTTCGAACATGGCGTTCAACTCGGCGCTGTATTCGAAGCTGGCTTACGATCCGCTCAGGGATTTCGTGCCGGTCGCGCTGGTCTACAGGTTCGGCTATGTGATGGTCGGTCGCAAGGATATGCCGCAGACGAAGCTCAAGGACATCGTCGCGGTCGCGAAAGCCAGTCCGGGCTCGATCTCGGTCGCGACCGCCGGTGTCGGAACCGGTCAGCAACTGGTGGCGGCGGCGTTCATGAAGGCCGCGGGCGTCCAGCTTCTGGAAGTGCCCTACAAGGGCTCGCCGCCGGTGTTCACCGATCTGCTCGCGGGCCGTGTCGATCTGTTCTTCAATTCGATCGCCGCGGGTCTGCCCTACGTGACGTCGGGGCAGGCGAGGGGAATTGCTGTGCTGTCGTCGAGGCGTAGTCCGCTGGCGCCCGATGTGCCGACCATGGCGGAGGTCGGCCTGCCGGGCCTCAATGTCAATTCCTGGCTCGGTATCTTCGCGCCCGCAAAAACCCCGCCGGAAGTTATTGCAAGGTTGCGGGCAGATATCCGCGCCTCGTTGCCCGACCTCAAGGAGCGCTTCGAGAAGAGCGGCGGCGAAATGTGGGATCTGCCTGACGCCAAGCTCGATGCTTTCGTTGCGTCCGAATACCAGAACTGGACGAACCTGATCCGCGAGATCGGTATCAGGCTGGATTAAATCACTTCACGCGCGCGATCAGCTTCCATCGCCCCGGATGGAGCGCGCACCTTGCCTTCGTGAATCACACAGGCGAAGACGTCGCGCGGGATTTTTTTCGTTTTGGCAGCGTCAACGCGCGGCGGTCGGAGAACCTATGCCGCCCCCGCCGGGGACGGTCAGGAGGTCTCCCCCAAGAAAATACCGCCCGCATATTGACTTAAGTCAATACGTTATTGGGACCATGTGCTTGTGATCAAATGTCCCCGCAGTCTATTGGGGAGTGCAGATCATGACCCAAATTCATTCGTTGTCTGGAGAATGGTTGCCCGCTTCAATCACGCCGCCTGACGGAGACCTCGAAATCTGCGTCATGGACTATGATGGGATCATCCTCGCGCTAGCGTACCCGTGTCACAAAAGCGGGGCCGAATGGGTCGATGCTTCAAACAAAAAACACATCGACATTCAGCCGACCCATTGGCGCAAATGGACTGAGCGTCATTAACACGAAGTCGTCGGCTGGTCGGCTGGCGCGCGCCTTTGTGTGGAGGCAGGGCGGCGTCTCGGACAACAGCTCTCCACGTTGGAAGGAAACACCATGACCACCTACGTCACGCTGTACAACTTCACCGACCAAGGTCTCAAAAGCATCAAAGATACTGTCAAGCGAATGGAAGCCGCAAAGAAAGCCGGGGCGGCTATGGGGATGCATGTCAAGGAAGCCGTCTGGACACAAGGACAATACGACTTGATCGTCATCTCAGAGGTTTCGGATGATGTGAAGGGAACCGCGTTTGCGTTGAACACACTAAAATTGGGGAATGTTCGCGGACAGACATTGCGCGCATTCACGGCAGCGGAGATGGCCAAAATCTTGGAGCACGTCGCTTAGCTTCGACTTGCCATGGGCCGCGAGATCGGCATCAAGCTCGATTGAATCACTTTACGCGTGCGATCAATTCCATCGCACCTGATGGCGCGCGCACCTTGCCTTCATGGATCACGTAGGCGAAGACGTCGCGCGGGACTTTCTTTGCCTTGGTCGCATCGACGCGCGGCAGGTCGTCGGGCTCGCCGCCGCCGGCCCACATTTGCAGCCGCTTCGCCCAGGCGTCGAGCTGTTTCGGTGGATAGCAGGTCTTGATGTCGTCATTGCCCTTCTGCAGCCGGGCATAGACGAAATCGCCGGTGACGTCGGCGATCCCAGGATATTTGCCATGCTCGGCGAACACGACCGGCGTTTCGAATTTATGCAGCAGCGCGATGAAGTCAGCCGCGCGGAAACTGTCGTGCCGGACTTCCACCACGTGGCGCAGGAAGCGGCCTTCCAGCTTGCGCGGTAGCAGTTCGAGAAACCTGCCGAAGTCCGCTCCGTCGAATTTCTTGGTGGGCGCGAACTGCCAGAGCACCGGACCCAGGCGGTTGCCGAGCTCAAGCACGCCGGAATCGTAGAACCGTTTTATCGAGTCGCCGGCCTCCGCCAGCACCCGGCGGTTGGTGGCGAAGCGTGGCCCCTTCACCGAGAACACAAACCCGTCGGGGACCTCACGCGCCCATTTGCGGAAGCTTTCCGGCTTCTGCGAGCCATAATAGGTGCCGTTGATCTCGATCGAGGTCAGTTTCGACGCCGCGTATTCCAGCTCCTTCGCCTGCGCGAGCTTTTCCGGATAAAACACCCCGCGCCACGGCGCGAAGGTCCAGCCGCCGACGCCGATGTAGATGTTGCCCACGCTTTTTGAACCGCGATGCGAACCGTTGGTCACGCGCCAGTCTCTCTTGCATATTCCGGGGTGAGGACATCGAAGATTAGAGCTACCGGGCGGCTGCGGCAAGCCTGGTGGATCGCGGGCCGGGCGAAAGAAAGCTTCGGTCTTGATGCTCTCGAGACCTGATGCTTTCGGGCGCCATCGCCCGGGCAAAAAAGGCTCCGGAAAACCGGAGCCTCTTTCTTCCACCTCATCTGCATCGGGCCAGTTCCCGGCTTCGCGCCGCGGCCGCGAGACCCCTAGCGCGCGCCCCGGGTCGTCTTGCCCGTAAGCCCCTGCAAAGGCTTGAGCGTCTGTTTGGCGAGTTCGCCGTAGAGTTGGCGAATCTTCTGCAATTCCGCAACGAAGGTCTCGTAGGCCTGCTTGGCGAATTCGGTCTGAATCTCCACGGCCTTGTCGAGCGACCGCACGCCCGAGAGTTTTTCGACAAAGGACTTGGTCTCTTCGAACGACTTCTTGGTGTAGTCGCCATAGGCCGTCGCGATGGTTTGCAAGCTGACCGCAGCGGTCTGGGCCGTCGCGATCGCTGCGCCGGCCGCAGAGCTGTCGACAGGCGCGACCGCTGCGTCGATCGCCGGGTTGTCAATTGGCGCGATTGCGGCGTCAACCGGGCGGGTGTCCGCCGCCGCGACTGCGCCGATCGGGGGAGTGGGGGTTGACGCAACGGCCGCATCCATCTGCACGTTGGTGTCCTGCTGATCCGGCTTCGGGCTCTGCCGTTGATCGGGCTTCCGGCCCGCCTTCCGGTTGCGCTGCCCAGGCTTGCCGCCCGGCTTGTTGTGGTCCTTGTTCGACATTCCCAAATCTCCGTTATCAAACGTCCAGACTCCGCCATGTTTGCGCTGGAATCGCGGTTCTGCCTTGTTCCTTGCGCGGCGCTGATGTGTCGACATCCCGAATTTGGAACCTTTTGCGGCGCCGGAGGCGGTTCGCGCTCCAGTGCAGCCGGAATACTCCAGCTTACGGAGTTCGTCCATTTCAGGCTAGGATGGCGAAAGGAGAACAGGATGCGGGCGCTGATGGTGGCAGTGATGGCGGTGACGGCTTCCGTCGCCATGGCCGACGACGTCGATGACGCGCACCGGCAGGCCGTATCGGGACGCGATTCCTACTGGAATTGTCTGGCGCGGGAATATTCGCGGGACAGCAACCGGGGCATGTCGGGCCAGGACTTCACGTCCCTGATCGCCAGCGTGTGTCCTTCCGAACGGCAGAATTTTCGGGTAACGCTGGTCGATTACCTGTCGCTGCAATTTCCCGATGCCGATGCGGGGGCGCATATGACGACGGCCAACAACGCCATCGCAGCGGCGCAAAAGGATGTCGTGATTGCGTTCATCAAGCACAGGGCTGCGATGAAGTAGGGGGTCGGTCAGGCGAGAAAAGGCAAGCGGGCTTTCTTCTGGGATATGGATTTGTGAGGGGCGACAGGCACATGGAGATGAATTCGGAAAAAATAGCCGGGATTTTGGGTGCCATCGTCGCGGTAGTCGTGTTGGCGATCGCGTTTGTGTACGTGCCGGTCGGGCAAATTTGGAAGCCGCCAAAACCGGCTCAAAAGACGGAGCAGCCGGTAGCCCCGCCGCCTGCCGTCAGGGGGCCGGTGATCAGGGAGTTGCCGCAGTAAGATAGCCGTGCGTCCGCCGCATAGGACGGTGGCGCCCATTTGATTTAGCGCTTCGACTTCGCCTTCTTTTTCCTCGCGATCCCCATCACGGTTTTTTCCCGGGCTTTTTGCTTGACTTGCCAATTTTCTTCTTGCCGATGACCGGTCTTGATTTCTTCGCGGATGCGCGTCCCAAGGGCTTCTTTGCGCTCTTCTTCTTTTTCTTTTTGACCTTCCGCCTGACAGCCGGTTTGGACGAAGGTTGCAGGTGGGTCAGCGCGTAGCCCGATTCATTCAATGGCATCTCCATCGGCGTTCCTTCGGTGGGATGGGCAATCGATTCGGCTGCCGCCTTGACGGTGTCGGCCAGCGTTTCAAACAGTGATTTTTGGTTTTTATTTTCCCTGGGCATCGGTCCCTCCGGCATGGCCAAACGGGAGGCTAGCCGACAGCCGCGATTGATGTCCATGGCAAGGCCCCTTGCGCAAGGCCCGGATCGTTCCTATCTTGCATTCAACGGCGACGTCGATGCTTCATCGCTCCGGCGCCGGGACGACCACTGAATAGTTTGGCTGCGCCGGATGTACGCGCGCCCTCTGTTCGTGGTCGTTGGCATTTTTGGGCCTGTTTTGGCTCGTTTTGAGCCTTTCGAACCCGCGTTTCCGGAACTGCGCCTTGGCTTCCCCTGAGGCTATCGGATATACGCTGGCGGCATGAATGAAGCCATCAGAACGGGCCCCGAAAGCACGCCGCAGGGCGTGGCATCGCCTCAGCTTTCGGTCATCGTCCCCACCTTCAACGAGCGCGACAACGTCACCACGCTGTTGCGGCGGCTGGAGACCGCGCTCGCAGGCGTCGCCTGGGAGGTCATCTTTGTCGATGACAATTCCCCCGACGGCACCTGGGACGTGGTGCGTGGCCTGGCGCGGCTGGATTGCCGCGTTCGCTGCATCCGGCGAATCGGGCGGCGCGGCCTGTCCGGCGCCTGCATCGAGGGCATTCTGGCATCGAGCGCGCCGTGCGCGGCCGTGATCGATGCCGACCTGCAGCACGACGAGACCCAGCTTCCGAAGATGCTGGCGCCGCTGCAGGCCGGGGAAGCGGACCTCGTTGTCGGCAGCCGCTACATCGAAGGCGGCAGCGCCGACAGTTTCAACAAGCAGCGTGCCGGCGCCAGCGCGCTCGCCACCGGGATCGCAAAGCGCGTGCTGCGGGTCAAGATCGCCGACCCCATGAGCGGCTTCTTCATGATCCGCCGCGATCGCTTCGAGCAACTGGCGCCACAGCTCTCGACCCAAGGCTTCAAGATCCTGCTCGATATCGTCGCCACCGCGCGCGGTGATCTGCGCGTCAAGGAAATTCCCTACAGCTTCGGCGCGCGACTGCATGGCGAGAGCAAGCTGGATTCGATGGTGGCGCTGGATTTCGTGGGGTTGGTACTGGCGAAGCTGACCCGCGATGTGGTGTCGCTGCGCTTCCTGCTGTTTGCGACGGTGGGATCGATTGGCCTGTTCGTGCATTTCGTCGTGCTTTACACGACACTTGAGGCTTTCGATCTGCCGTTTCCGCAAGCGCAGGCTTCTGCCGCGTTTTGCGCGATGACCAGCAATTTCATCCTGAACAATTTTCTCACCTACCGCGACCAGCGGCTGAAGGGTTTTGCGATCCTGCGCGGGCTGTTGCTGTTCTATCTCGTGTGCAGCGTCGGCCTGCTCGCCAATGTCGGCGTGGCGTTCTCGGTCTACGACCAGGAGCCGATCTGGTGGCTAGCTGGTGCTGCCGGCGCGCTGATGGGCGTGGTCTGGAACTACGCGATGTCCGGGCTGTTCGTCTGGCGCAAGCGATGAAGCTGCGATGAGTTCGAACGAGGCACGGCTCGTCCGCAATACGGCGCTGACGGTGTTGGCGCTGGTGGCGCTCCGGCTGGTCGCCGCTGCCTGGACGCCGCTGACTTTCGACGAAGCCTATTACTGGATGTGGTCGAAGCATCTGGCAGGCGGCTACTACGACCATCCGCCCGCGGTTGCGGTGGTGATCCGCTTGGGGACCATGATCGCCGGCGACACCGAGCTCGGGGTGCGGCTGGTGTCGGTATTGCTGGCGCTGCCGATGAGTTGGGCTCTATATCGCGCCGCCGCCATCCTGTTCGGCGGCCAGCGCGTCGCGGCGACCGCGACGATCCTGCTCAACGTCACCCTGATGGCGGCGGTCGGCACCCTGATCGTCACGCCGGATTCACCGCTATTGGTGGCGTCGAGCTTCGTGCTGTTTTATCTCGCCAAGGTACTGGAGACCGGGCGCGGCGCGTGGTGGCTCGCGGTCGGCGCCGCTGTCGGCGCGGCGTTACTGTCCAAATACACCGCGCTGTTTTTCGGTCCGGCGATCCTGATCTGGCTGGTGAGCGTTCCGAAGCTGCGGCGCTGGCTGGTCTCGCCGTGGCCCTATCTTGGCGGCCTCGTTGCACTGGCGCTGTTTTCGCCGGTCCTGCTCTGGAATGCCGATCATCACTGGGTCTCCTTCATCAAGCAGATCGGCCGCGCCAGAATCGAGGATTTCCGCCCGACCTTCATCCTCGAATTGATCCCGACCCAGATCGCATTCGCGACGCCGTTGATATGGATTCTCGGCGCGATGGGGCTTTACGCGCTTATCAGGCGCAACGCCGGCGCATTCGCCGCGCGCATGCTGGTCAATGCGACGTTCTGGACCATCGCGCTGTATTTCACCTGGCATTCGCTGCACGCCCGCGTCGAGGCCAACTGGTTCGCGCCGGTCTATCCCGCCTTTGCGGTAGCCGCCGCAGTCGCCGCCCACCTCGCGCGCTGGGAGATGCATCAGCAGCGCACCGTCGATTTTTGTCTGCGCTGGGCCTCGCCTGTGGGCATCCTGATGTTTGTGCTGCTGATCGTGCAGGCCAACACCGGCGTGCTGACAGGCTATCGCCGTGACGCCACGGTGCGCAGCGTCGGCGTCGGCTGGCGGGATCTGGCCTCCGAGATCGAGGCGGTGCGCGTTCGCGTCGGCGCGGCGTGCGTGCTGGCGCCGGATTACGGCACCACCGGCTGGCTTGCCTTCTATCTGCCGAAAGGCACCTGCGTGGCGCAGCCCACGCAACGAATCCGCTGGGTCAACATTCCCGAACCCGCAGCGGCGCAGTTGTCCGGCAAGCTGCTCTATGTCGATGAGGCGCGACCCGGCGGCCGGCCATATCTGCAGGACGCCTTCGCGCGGGTCGAGCCGGTCGCGGAGCTCACGCGCCAGCGCGGGCCGCTCACCATCGAGACCTACACGATCGATCTGCTCCAGGACCCGAAGGGCGAGGTGCTCGAACGCATCCCGCCGCCGGAATTGAAATAGCGGCGAGGCTGCGCCCCGCGGCGTTCAGCGGCTTCGCGCGACGCGAACGGCGTCGCAATCAGGCATTTCTGGGGCGGCGAGATGAATGGTGCTTCGGCCGATCCCGGCAGGATCCACGCCGCACGCCGAACTGGACGCCGATCTGGACTGTTCTGGACGTCATGCCGGAACCGACTGGTATCCGAATCTGAATTATTGAAGAAACCCCACGGAATCCGGCTTATCTGGAACCCATCCTCACGGGTCATCGCTTCATTAACCATGCCCCACATCCGCCCCACACTTAATCCGCATTTAACTAAAAGTCGCCTTAATGACGCTCTGCGCCTCTGCGAGATGCTCTGCGAGAACTTCCGCTGATCATCATGCGCGGGTCGCCGTTCGAATGTGCCGGTGCAATGCACATCTCCGTACGCGGCCTGGAAGGGGAACGGGGTGGGACCAGTCTGGATGCAGGGCGGATGAGTTTTAGTACAAGTGCGTGTTTTGATTTCGCGGCCTCCAAGGCAAGACGTACATCCCGGAAAGCGATCGCTCACAATTTTTTCGGCGGTGCGGCCGTGGCCTGCCTTGTGCTGGGCTGCGCCTGGACCGTCTACGCCAATGTTTTTGCGGCCAGTGTCTATCCGACCCTCGGCAACGCCAACTTCGATTCACCGGTGATGAGACCGCCGGCGGCGGTTGCGCGCCGCGCGCCGCTGCCCGCCGACAGGGTGGTGGCCGCTTTTTCCGAACTGGCGCCGCCGACTTCCGTGCCCGCGGCGGCCCCACCACGCCCGTCGCTTTTGTTCGACGACCGGTTCGCAGCGGCGGCGCCGCAAGCCGTCGAGCCGAAGCCCGAAGCGCCGAAGCTGGCTGAAGCCGCAAGGCCGAAGGAAACCGCGCCGGCGCCGCCACGGGCACAGCTTGCCGCCATCGCGCCGCCGTCGCATCCAGCCGAAGCGGGGCCGGCGAAATCTCCGGGCGTTGCCGTGCGCGATATGGCGCAGCGCGCCAAGGCGGCGGTGATGTCGATTGCCGCGAATGAGAAGCCGACCGTTTTTGAGAAGCTGTGGGGCAAGCAGCCGTCGCGCGGGCTGTTGTCCTTCGCCTCCGCGGACACCAGCGCCATTACCGGCAGCATCGGGCAAATCCAGAATCCGGCGCTCGGCGGATCGGCGCCCTACGATCGCTCGACCGCCGTATACGATATCTCCGCGCATACCGTTTACCTGCCCGACGGCGCCAAACTTGAAGCGCATTCCGGTCTTGGCGACAGGCTCGACGATCCGCGCTCGGCAAATATCAGAATGCGCGGTGTTACGCCGCCGCATATTTACGAACTGACGCCTCGCGAGGCGCTGTTTCACGGGGTGCCGGCGTTGCGGCTGAACCCGATCGGCGGCGAGGACGCGATTTTCGGCCGATCCGGCCTGCTCGCGCATTCTTTCATGCTCGGCCCGAACGGCGATTCCAACGGCTGCGTCTCGTTCAGGGACTACAACGCTTTCCTGAACGCCTACCGCAATCAGGGGATCAAGCGGCTCGCCGTGGTGGCGCGCATCGACTGAACCGAGTTGCTGAACGATCTCCTGGAGCGACGATAAACAAAAACCCCGGCATCGCTGCCGGGGGTTTGCATTGCTGGATAGCCGCTTGAACGGATGGATCAGAAATCCATGCCGCCCATGCCGCCGCCGCCCGGGGGCATGCCGCCGGCGCCGCCGGCATTCTTCTTCGGCACTTCGGCCACCATGGCTTCGGTGGTGATCAAGAGCGCCGCAACCGAGGCTGCGTTCTGGATCGCTACACGAACCACCTTGGTCGGGTCGATGATGCCTTTGGTGATCAGGTTGACGTATTCGCCAGTCTGCGAGTCGAAGCCGTAGGCGTACTGATCCTTTTCGAGGATCTTGCCGACGATCACGGAGCCGTCCTCGCCCGCGTTGATCGCGATCTGGCGCGCCGGCCAGGACAGGGCCTTGCGCACGATCTCGACGCCGGTCTTCTGGTCGTCGTTCTTGGTGCGAATTCCCTTGAGGTGCTCGGAAGCACGCAGCAGGGCGACGCCGCCGCCCGGAACGATACCTTCCTCAACCGCCGCACGGGTTGCATGCATCGCGTCATCAACGCGATCCTTGCGCTCCTTGACCTCGACTTCGGTCGCGCCGCCGACGCGGATCACCGCGACGCCGCCCGCGAGCTTGGCCAGACGCTCCTGCAGCTTCTCGCGGTCGTAGTCCGAGGTGGTTTCCTCGATCTGCGCCTTGATCTGCGTCACGCGTGCCTCGATGTCGGCTTTCTTGCCGGCGCCGTTGACGATGGTGGTGTTCTCCTTGTCGATCATCACCTTCTTGGCGCGGCCAAGCATGGCGAGCGTGACGTTCTCGAGCTTGATGCCGAGATCTTCCGAGATCGCCTGGCCGCCGGTCAGAACTGCGATGTCCTGCAGCATGGCCTTGCGGCGATCGCCGAAGCCCGGAGCCTTGACAGCTGCGACCTTCAGGCCGCCACGCAGACGGTTGACGACCAGCGTAGCGAGTGCTTCGCCTTCGACGTCTTCCGCAACGATGACCAGCGGCTTGCCGGTTTGCACCACGGCTTCAAGCAGCGGAAGCATTTCGTTGAGGTTGGAGAGCTTTTTCTCGTTGATCAGGATGTAGGCATCATCGAATTCAACGCGCATCTTGTCGGCGTTGGTGACGAAGTAGGGCGAGATATAGCCGCGGTCGAACTGCATGCCCTCGACGACCTCGAGTTCGGTTTCGAGCGACTTGGCTTCCTCAACCGTGATGACGCCCTCGTTGCCGACCTTCTTCATGGCGTCGGAGAGGAACTTGCCGATTTCGGCGTCGCCGTTGGCGGAGATGGTGCCGACCTGGGCGATTTCATCGTTCGAGGTGACCTTCTTGGAGTTCTTGACGAGGTCGGCGACCACGGCTTCCACAGCCAGATCGATACCGCGCTTCAGATCCATCGGGTTCATGCCGGCGGCAACTGCCTTGGCGCCCTCACGGACGATCGCAGCCGCCAGCACGGTCGCCGTCGTGGTGCCGTCGCCGGCAGCGTCCGCCGACTTGGAGGCGACTTCGCGCACCATCTGGGCGCCCATGTTCTCGAACTTGTCGTCAAGCTCGATTTCCTTGGCGACGGTGACGCCGTCTTTGGTGACGCGGGGGGCGCCGAACGACTTGTCGAGCACGACGTTGCGGCCCTTGGGGCCGAGCGTCACCTTGACCGCGTTGTTGAGAATGTCGACACCGCGCAGCATGCGATCGCGGGCATCGACGCCGAATTTGACTTCTTTAGCTGACATATTTTGCTTCCTTGAAATTTATGAAAGGGGGAAAGGCGCTTAGGCAGCCTTCTTCTTGGCGGCGGGCAGATCGGTGAGAACGCCCATGATGTCGCTCTCCTTCATGATCAGGAGCTCCTGGCCGTCGAGCTTGACCTCGGTGCCCGACCATTTGCCGAACAGCACGCGGTCGCCGACCTTGAGATCGATCGGGATCAGCTTGCCGGCTTCGTCGCGGCCGCCGGGACCGACCGCCGTGATTTCGCCCTGCGAGGGCTTTTCCTTGGCGCTGTCGGGAATGATGATGCCGCCAGCTGTCTTTTCTTCGGCGTCGATGCGCTTGACCACAACGCGGTCGTGGAGCGGACGGAATTTCATGCAGTCCTCCTAAGTTTCTGAAGATGTTGTAGAGTTTCTGGAAATTGGCAGTCCCCGCCAGCGAGTGCCAGCGCGGCTGGACAGGACATAGTCGAGGTTTGCGTCGGGAACAAGGGCTTCTAGCAGAAAAATTGGCACTCAAATATGACGGCTGCCAAAAACTGGAGGCATCGTTAACGCTGATGGTCGGCGCCGGCCTGACTGTTAGCAGATGCGGTAAGTCGCTGCCAACGCATGAAATATCAACAGTTCGTTAAACATTTAAGCTTGTGATGCGTTGGTATCGTGCGTCACATTTCTCTCATGTGAGCGCATCTCCACCGGGTGGCTCCCGGTCGGCGGCCACCTTCGAAGATGCGCTCCAGCAATGGAGGTTTGGCATGGTCACGCGGGTTGGGGTTTCCGAAGACTTCCGGAAACAGGTGCTGGGTTACGGGCTGACGACGGCGGAAATCCTGTATCGGATGCCGGACCATCCCTCGCTGCTGCAAACCTACGTCTGGCAGAACTACGATCTGTTTCCGAATTTCCCAGCGTTGAAGGATTTCCTCGCCTTCTGGCAGCAAACACTCGAAGGCCCGCTGTACGCGGTCACCGTTGCGCATTCCAGGCTGATCAAGCCCGCCGAACTGCGCGCTGTCGACGGTGTGTTCCGGCTGCATTGATCCGCACCTCGTAAGGCCCGTCAAAAGCCGACGGGTCGCGCGAATGCGGCCCGACCACGCATGCCCACCATTCCCAGCGGCGTTGCATCCGGCGCGAGGGCACGCGTTTGCGCACCCACCATCGGCGATCTGTGCTAATCTCTCTCCGTCCAGTGGAAAGGGAGAACGTCGATGGCCAAGCAGAAGCCAACATCGCGGGCAGCAAGCCGTAGCGCCGCGCAGAAAAAATCGCCGGCGCGCAAGACCGCCAGCAAAACCGCCGCCAAATCCGCGGCGCGGAAAAAGCTCAAGACCAAGGCGCGCGCGCCAGCCCCCGCCAGGCGCGCCCGCCCAAAGCAACGTATCGCCATCAGCCATCACCGCGACGAGGATTTCAAAGCCGACGGTTTGCGCGCCTATGCGAAATATCGCGACCTCGGCATTGCCGAGGCGAGCCAGGGCCTGGCGCGGGCGCATGTGATCCGCCTGATCGGGCCGTGCGATCCGGCTGAGGTTTCAAAACTGCATTTCCACGACGTCGACTTTCAGATGGTCTATGTCCTCAAAGGCTGGGTCAAAACCTACATGGAAGGGCAGGGCGAGACCCTGATGAAACAGGGGAGCAGCTGGACCCAGCCGCCCCGGATCAGGCACCTGATCATGGATTATTCGGATGACGTCGAACTCTTGGAAGTGATCCTGCCCGCGGAGTTCAAGACCGTCGAACTCGCGACATGATGCTTGCGCGCCTCAACGCGTGCGCGCGGTGCACCTGGATAAAGGCGGCATTGCGATTGTGAGGCGCGCCTATCGCGAAGATATCGACTGGCTGCGCGCCATCGCCGTGCTCGCGGTGGTCGCCTTCCATTTCGAAGCGCCGGCGGTGTTTGGCGGCTTTGTCGGTGTCGATATCTTCTTCGTCATCTCCGGTTACCTGATCACCGGGATCATCCAGTCGGAAGTACAGGACGGCGGGTTTTGCTTCGCGCAATTCTACGAGCGCCGGATACGCCGGCTGCTGCCGGCGCTGTACGCGATGGTGGCGCTGACGACGATCCCGTCGTTGCGCTATCTCCTGACCTGGGAGCGAGCGGAATTCTTCCGCTCCGCCGCCGCGGTCGTGACCTTCACCTCGAATTTCTTCTTCTGGTTCCAGACCGGCTACTTCGACCACGCGGCGGTCGAGAAGCCGCTGTTGCACACCTGGTCGCTCGCGGTCGAGGAACAGTTTTATCTGGCGCTGCCGCTAATGCTGTGGGCGCTGCTGCGCTATTTCCGCAGCCACCGCATAATGCTGCCGGCTGCGCTTGGCGTGCCGGCGCTGGCGTCATTCGCGCTTTCGGTCTGGCTGATGCGCACAGATCGCTCGGCCAACGCCTTTTTCATGAGCCCGCCGCGGGCCTGGGAATTCCTGGTCGGCGGCCTGATTGCAACCCCGGGCTTTCCGCTGCTTCGCAACGCGCTGGCGCTAAAGATCGCGCGCGGCATCGCGCTGGTGTTGATCGCGATCCCGATATTCTCGCTGCGGCAGGGACCGGGCTTTCCCGGCTTCAACGCGCTTGCGCCCTGCATCGGCGCGGCGATGTTCATCTGGAGCGGCATCGGCGTGCCGACGCTTAAAATTGGGCTGTTCGCGCTGACGGTGACCATCTCGTATCTGTCGTGGCGATTTGTCGAACAGCCGTTCCGCAGCGGCATGCTGGCGCCGACGCGCCGCGCAGCGTTTCGTGTCGCTGGTCTCAGCAGCGCGGTTCTGCTCGCCGGCAGCGCCGGCGGAATGGTCTTGAGCCAGACGTTCTCGGATGCCGACCGCCTCGCGCTGCAACTGGACGCCTACAACACCTACAATTATCAGCCGCTGTATCGTTTCGGCAGTTGTTTCGTGCCCGCCGGGGATAAGTTGAGCGATGTGTGCCTCAGGCTAGCGCCAGCCAAAACCAACGTGCTGCTCTGGGGCGACAGCCTGGCTGCGCATTACTATCACGGCCTGAACAAGCTAGCCGGGCTCGATTCTCTGAACATCCTTCAGGCGACGCAAGCCGCATGCATGCCGACATTCAATGCGGTGGCGCAAGCCGCTGCGTCTTGCCGCAGCCTTGCCGGGCAAATGGACGTTTTCTTCGGCAATCGCAAGCCCGACCTTGTCATCCTCTCGGCGGACTGGCTGGAATACGCCCGTCCGCCGCGGTTCGACGGTATGATCGCCGACATCAGGCAAACGATCTCGAAGCTCAACGGGCTGGGCATTCGCGTCGTGCTGCTCGGTCCCGCCGTGCAGTTCAGGTCCAGGCTGCCGTCGATGCTGATGCGCGTGCATCTGCGGCGCGTCGATGCGCGGTCAGATGATCTGGTGCTGCCGGATATCTTTTCGCTCGATCAGGCGATGAACGCAGCATTGCCGGCACATGAGAGGTTTACTTACGTCTCGGTGGTCGATGCGGTCTGCCCCATGCGGCAATGCCCGCTCGCGATCGACGGCGGCATTCCCTTGGCGTGGGATCACGCGCATCTCACCGCGGAGGGGTCGGACTATGTGACCGGCAGGCTGGCGCCGCTGCTTTTGCTTCGGAAATGACGCCTCATGTCAGGACGCCCACGATCGCGCCCATCAGGCAGGTCGTCAGCGTGCCCGACACGATCGATTTCAAGCCGAGCGAGTTGATCTCGTCGCGGCGCTGCGGCGCCATGGTGCCGAGGCCGCCGATCATGATGCCGAGGCTGCCGAAATTGGCGAAGCCGCACATCGCATACAGCATGATTAACCCTGAGCGTGAATCGAGCGCATCGACGTCGAGCCTGGACAAATCGACATAGGCGATCAGCTCGTTCAGCACGGTTTTGGTGCCCATCAGGCTGCCCGCAATGGTCGCCTGCGGCCAGGGCAGGCCCATCAGCCAGCACACCGGCGCCATGGCGTAACCGAGCATTCGCTGCAACGAAATGCGCGCGCCACCGAAATCAGGCAGTAGCCCGAGGATGGCGTTGGCGAGATACACCAGTGCCACCAGCACGATCAGCATTGCGACGATATTGAGCAGGAGTTCGAGGCCGGCGACGGTGCCCTTGACGATCGCATCCATGGTGGAGGAGGCGTGCATGTCCGGGTCTTCAAGCGCGCCGCCGGTCCTGATGTCGCTGGTCTCCGGCACCATGATCAGACTGACCAGGATCGCGGCCGGCGCCCCCAGCACCGAGGCGATAACAAAATGCGCAGCCGCATCGGGAATCAAAGGCGCCAGCAGCGTGGCGTAGAGCACCAGCACGGTGCCGGCGATCCCTGCCATGCCGCCGGTCATGACAAGGAATAATTCGCTGCGCGTCAACTGCGCCAGATAGGGCCGGATGAACAAGGGTGCTTCCACCATGCCGAGAAAGATATTGGCGGCGGTGGATAGCCCAACCGCGCCGCCGACGCCGAGGGTTCGTTCCAGCAGCCACGCCATGCCGCGCACCACCGGCGGCAGAATGCGCCAGTAGAACAACAGCGTGGTGAGCACGCTCATGACCAGCACCACCGGGAGCGCCTGGAACGCAAGAATAAAATCCGCGCCTGATACCTTGAGGTCGAACGGCAGCGCGCCGCCGCCGAGATAGCCGAACACGAAGGCTGTGCCCGCGCGCGAAGCCGCGGAGATGGTCCCGACGGCGTCGTTGATGACACCGAATCCGTGGGCAACGAACGGCAGTTTTATCAGCGCCACGGCGGTGAGGAGGGTGGCGAAAAGACCGATAGCGGCCTGACGCAGCGAAACCGCGCGGCGGCTTTCGCCAAATGCCCATGCGATCGCCAGCAACGCGAACATGCCGAACAAAGATTGCAGTTGAAGCATAATTCCCCCGAGGCCGGGGGATTATGAGGGCAGTAGTGTCCGGTGCGCAATGCGTTATGCGAACCGGCGGTCCGATCGAAAGACCGCCGCCTGTCTAATCAGCCCACCACAGCGAGACGGTTGTCTTGCCCGGCACGGCTTGTGGTCGGCGCGAACAGCTTCAGCAACAGATAGGCTGCGAAGACAGGCGCGATAAATCCCGGTCCGGGAATTTGCAGATTTCCGAACAGCAATTGCAGCGCCGGCGTCCAGAAAACAAGCTGGGCAAGCCGTCGCCCCCTTGCATCGAGGTTCCCGTCCGCCAGCAGCGCTACTGCCGCGAATGTCAGCGGCAGCAGATCGTAGGCGCCCATATAGGGCGAGGCGCAGACGGTGCAGGCGAAGAACAATGCCAGCAACAGCCGGGGATCGCTGTGGCTACGATAGCGGAACGCTGCCACTACGGCGGCAACGGTGGCAACCGCGAAGACAAGCTGGATCGCTTCGCCGATGCGATTGCCCACAAGCCCACGCACGTTCATAAACACGGTTGGCTGAAACGGCACGGCGGTGCCCGCGGCATCCCCCAGCACCTCACGTTGCAGTGGAAGCGCCTTGACGATGAAATCGTGCCAGCTCACCTCGCCGCCAAGCGCGACGCTCATCGCGATCAGCGCCAGCGCGGTGACCGCGGCCCAGCAAAAAACCCGCCAGCGTCCCGACGCAATCAGCATAAACGGAAACAATACGCCAAGTTGCGGTTTTACCGTCAGCAGTCCGATCAGGAGACCGGCGATAACAGGCCTCTTGTCGAGCCAGGCGAAGATGGCGAGAAGCGCGGCAGTCGTGAGGAATGAGCTCTGGCCTGAGATCAAGCAAAGCAGCGCGGCCGGTGATACCAGAACCACCGCGAGGATGCGCGCGTCGGAAACCTCCCGGCGGCCTGCCAGGTAGAACGCGAGAAGGCCGGTCGCAAACCACGCGATCAGGGCGGGGAAGTAGGCGAGCAAGCCGAACGGCGCCATCACGATAAGAGCGGTCGGCGGGTTCGGCCAGTTCTGTCCGGGATAGCCGGGGCCGAGCAGCCTTGCGAGTTCGCCATTGTAGATCGCGAGGTCATAGAAACGGGCGGGATCGGCGTCTCCGACCGCGCGTCCGTACATCCACAAGTTCAGGAAATCGCGCCCCAGAACCAGCGTGGCCTTGTCACGCGGAAACGGCCATATCCAGCTGGTGGTGCAAAAATAGGTCAGCAGCGTCAGGGTAAACAGCACGCCACCGAGCAGAAGCAGGGCGCGCAAAAATTCCGCGTTTTCCGGATCGCCGGTTTCCGGCACCAGAGCTCTGAAAAACCGGCGCAGATCGGTGGTTGCGGTCGCGCGCGGATGGTTTCGATCGGACAGGCCGTGGTCTTGCATCGGGATCCTGCCCATGAAGGGCTCAATGGCGACATACCGCCGCCGCACATCGAAATCGGCTGAATCGGGGCCTAAAAAGCGGCAGCGGGCAGATTAAGTGCTGCCACTTAAGATATTATTTAGGGGAACGCAGCAAAGCTGCGGGATGGCCTGCACCGGGGCGCATCTGACGCCCGTCGCCAGTCGCTTATTGAAGGGTGGGGCCCGCGGATTGAATCCATGAATTGCGTTGTCATCCCGGCGTACCGCGCGGCAGCGACGATCCTGCCGGTCATCGAAGCGATCGGCCCCGAAATCGACCTGGTCGTCGTGGTCGATGACGCCTGCCCCGAGGGCACCGCTTTATCCGTTACGAACCGGTGTTCCGATCCGAGGGTCGTAGCCCTGATGCACGATGCCAACCAGGGTGTCGGCGGTGCATTTCTGACCGGGATGCGCTACGCGATCGAGCGCGGCGCCGACATCGTTGTGAAGATCGATGCCGACGGCCAGATGGACCCGTCACAGGTGCCCGCGCTGATCCATCCGATCGTCAGCGGGCGGGCCGACTACGTAAAGGGCGACCGCTTTTTCTTCCTCACCAACGCGGCATCGATGCCGTCGGCCCGGTTGTTCGGCAATCTTGCGCTGTCGTTCATGGCCAAGTTATCGAGCGGGTACTGGACCATCATGGATCCGACCAACGGCTTCTTTGCAATCCATGCGCGCGTTGCGGAATTGCTCGACGGTGAGCGCATCGCGAAACGGTTCTTCTTCGAGACCGACCTGCTGTTTCATCTCGGCTTGATCCGCGCCAAGGTGGTCGAATTTCCAATGCACGCGTCGTACGGAGATGAAGTCTCGA
The DNA here is from genome assembly GCA_963801875.1 of uncultured Alphaproteobacteria bacterium. Classification (GTDB taxonomy): domain Bacteria; phylum Pseudomonadota; class Alphaproteobacteria; order Rhizobiales; family Xanthobacteraceae; genus Bradyrhizobium. Next base: position 356,344 of record CAWDGT010000005.1, read on the forward strand.
ATTTGCGGATTTCGCAACAGCTGGCGCCGTTCCTCGCCGGACATATGCGCAATACGCTCTCGCGGATTCTCTATCGTTACTTTTTCCGCGAATTCTCGCTGGCGTCAATTCAGCTTGTCGCCGGTGCCGCGCTGTTCGGCTTTGGCCTTGCGTTCGGGCTGTACCACTGGTGGTCGGCGCCACCGGAACAGCTGGTGCCGACCGGAACCATCATGATAGCGGCGCTGACTTTTTTGATCGGATTCCAGCTGCTCTTGTCGTTCCTCAACTACGACATCAGTTCGAGCCCGCGCGAACCGCTGCATCCGTTTCTCGGACAAGGCCGGCGCCCGGCCTCGACAGCCTCCGAGCTTGCGAAAGCCAGCGCGCCGCAGGTCGGCAGCGACCGGCCCAAACCGGCTCGGCGCGCATAGAGCGTTACCCCCGTCCCACGAACGGCATTTTGCTGGCCATGACCGTCATGAACAGCACGTTGGCGTCGAGCGGCAGGGTGGCCATGTAGGCCACGGCGTCGCCGACCGCCTTGGCGTCCATGCGCGGTTCCGGAATCTTGCGACCGTCGGGCTGCAATACGCCATCGACCATGCGATCGGTCATCGGGGTCGCGGCGTTGCCGATGTCGATCTGGCCGACCGCGATGTCGTAGGCGCGGCCGTCGAGGTTGGTCGCCTTGGTAAGGCCGGTGATGGCATGTTTGGTGGAGGTGTAGGCCGAGGAAAACGGCCGCGGCGCGTGCGCGGAGATCGAGCCGTTATTGATGATACGGCCGCCGCGCGGGATCTGGTCCTTCATGATCCGGAAGGCATGCTGGGTGCACAGAAACGGCGCGGTGAGATTGGTTGATACCACCGCCTGCCATTGCGCAAGACCGAGATCCTCGAACGGCACCGGCGGCGCGCCCATGCCGGCATTGTTGAAGAGCACATCGAGCCGGCCGTAGAGCTCCATCACCTTCGCAAACAGCGCGCCGATCGACCCGGGATCGGTCATGTCGGCGGAAACGGGAAAACTCTTGCCGACATTGTCGCCGAGCTTCTGGGTCTCCTGCAGCTTTTCGAGGCGCCGCCCGGCGAGCACCACGGTGAAACCGGCCTTCATCAGCGCCAGCGAAGCCGCGCGTCCGACGCCGGTGCCGGCGCCGGTCACCAGCGCTATTTTGTTTGCTGCTTCGGTCATTGTTGCCTCGCCTTTCCGCGTTCTCGGTTATGCTTCTGTCTTGTAGGGGGGTCGTGGAATATTCTGGTGCGCCGCGCGCAGCGCCGCCGACCAGCGCGAGCGCAGATCGTGGAAATACGGCTCGCCCGCCTCGATGCGATGGTTGAGATCGGCGTCGCAGACCTCGTTGCGCACCACCAGCACATCGATCGGCAGGCCGACGCCCAGATTGGAGCGCATCGTCGAATCCATCGAGATCAGGCTGGTCTTGAGCGCTTCGTACAATTCGACGTCGTAGTGCATGGCGCGGTCGAGCACCGGCTTGCCGTATTTGTGCTCGCCGATCTGCAGGTAGGGCGTATCGGTGGTGCATTCGATGAAATTGCCGGCCGGGTAGACCATGAACAGCCGCATACGCGAGCCCCTGATCTGGCCGCCGAACAGGAACGAGACGTCGAAATTGATGTCCTCGGACTGCAGCGCGACGCCTTCGGTGGCGTGAACGCTGCGGATCGCCCGGCCAATGCGCTGTGCCGCCTGGAACATGGTCGGCGCATTCAGAAGCGTTTCGGTCTCGCCGGTGTGGGGGTCCTCGAGCCCTTCGGTCAGGGTCGACAGCACCGACTGGCTGATCGCAAGATTGCCGGCGCTGGCGATCGCCATGATGCGCTCGCCCGGCTTGCTGAAGATATGCAGCTTGCGGAAGGTCGAGACGTTGTCGAGGCCGGCATTGGTCCTTGTGTCCGCGATCATGACCAGGCCGTCCCGCACCAGCACTCCGCAACAATAGGTCATTCCCGATCCCCGAACGCATCAGCCGGCGTGAATTACTAGCCAATTTCGCCCAATGCTCCAACCCCATTCGGACGCTTCCGCCGCGGTTCGCGCCGATTCTGCGGCGGCGTTTGCAAATATGGGCCGGCTGGATAACGATCCGTCGAATCCAGGGCGGAGCGATGCATGAAAAAGCATATGACGGTGGCAGGCTTGATGCTGGCGGCGCAAATGCTGGGCAGCGCCGTGGCTTTCGCAGGTCCCTGGGAGGACGGCATGGCGGCCTATAACCGCGGCGACTACGTGCCCGCGATCAAGGTGTTCCGGGCGATGGCGGCGGAGGGCAATGCGAAAGCCCAGAGCGTGCTCGGGGTGATGTACCGAAGGGGGCAGGGGGTCGCGCGCAGTCCGGCCCGCGCCTTCGTCTGGTTCAGCCGCGCCGCCGCGCGCGGTGACGCAAGGGCGAAAGCGGAACTGCGCGAGGTGTCGCAGACCATGACGCCCGAGGAAATTTTGCAGGCCCGCGAGATGGCGCAGACCTGCGAGGCGTCGAACTACCGGAGTTGCGAGTATTGAAGTCTTGATACGTCGTTCCGGGTTCGCGCTAACGCGCGCCCCGGAATGACGAGCGGCTTCACGACTGGCTCTGCGACTGACCCTGCCGTCCGCCGGCCTGCTCGACCCTGACCGCGACCGCCAGCGTTTCCATGCCGCCGCCATAGCGGGTGCCGCGCACCGGGGCTGCGCCGAGATAGTCGAGGCCCATGGCGACTCGGGCATGGGACTCGGTGGTGCAGATGCCGTTGGCCGGATCAAACCCGACCCAGCCGAGGTCAGGCACGAACGCCTCCGCCCAGGCGTGGCCGGCCGGCTGATTGACCATGCCGTCGGAGCGCAGGAAATGCCCGGCGACGAAGCGCGCCGGCACGGCGCCGGAACGGGCGCAGGCGATAAAGATATGCGCGTAGTCCTGGCACACCCCGCGCTTCAGTCCGAAGGCTTCCACCGCCGAGGTGCCGCTGTTGGTCGGGTCTTCGTCGAAGGTCATGTGCTCGTTGATCTGCATCATCAGCGCGTGCAGAAATCCGAGCACGTCGTCTTCGGATTCCGCGCGCAGCTCGCGCGCAAAATTCGCCATCGCCGGATTGACTTCGGTCAGCGAGGTCGAGCGCAGGAACAGGCTCGGCGGAAACCGCTCGTCGGTACCCCTGAGCACCCCGCCGGTGTCGTGGGTCTCGATCAGGCCCTCGACATTGATGGTGAGATCGGCGATCGATCCCTCGGTCAGCACATGCGTGACATTGCCGAACGCGTCCTGATGCACCTGGAGCCGTGAATCGGTGGAGACGTCGATCTGCCATTCGACGACGTATTGCCCGTCATGGCTGCCGGGCGTCATCCGCAGGATTTGTATGACGCCGGTGGCCGGCGGCTCGTAGCGATAGCTGGTGGTATGGGCAATTCGCAGGCGCATGAGGTACCGGGGCGGAGCTGGGGTTCGAGATTCAGAGAATTGTCATTGCATTCATCCTGATTCCATCAAATCAGATATTGCCTGGCGATGATTTCGCCGAGCCTTGCGTTATCCGCAATGAATTCCTGGATGAATTCATGCACGCCATGCTGGAAGATATCGTCCATATGGCTGTGTTCCAGGCGATTGCGGACGCCGCGCGCATGACGCTGGGCAGCGCCCTGGCGGCCATAGGCGACACCGATCTGGTCGAGATTGCGCACCAGATTGCCGTAACAGCTGGCCAGCGAGCGCGGCAGCGAATTGTTGAGGATCAGCAGATCCGCGATCAGCCATGGCTTGAGGGTTTCCCGGTAGACCCAGTGGTAGGCGGTCAGCGCCGAGACCGAGCGCAGGATCGAGGTCCATTGATAGTAATCGAGCGGTCCGCCGACATGCTCCTCCTCGGGCAGCAATACGTGGTACTTCACGTCGAGGATGCGGGCGGTATTGTCGGCGCGCTCCAGATGCAAGCCCAGCCGCGAGAACCAGTAGGCGTCGTTGCGCAGCATGGTCCGGTAGGCCGAGCCGTCGAATCGCAGCGAGGTTTCCAGCACGAAGCGCAGGAACTTCGTCAGTTCCTCGCGGGTTTTGGTGCCCTTGCCCCAGGCCTGCTGAAGATCGATCCAGGCCGAGTTGATGGTGTCCCACATCTCGCTGGTCAGCGCGGTTCGCACCGAGCGTGAGTTGAGGCGCGCGTTTTCGATGCAGTTGCGGATCGAGGACGGATTGCTCGGCGAGAACGACAGATAATCGACGACGTTGTGCTCGTCGGCTTCCTGGTAAATTTCATAAAAGCTTTCGCTGACGCCTGCGGTCAGCAGCGCCGAATCCCACTCGTTGGTCTTGCCGATATAGGTGTTTGGCAGTGCGGTGACGCGCAGCGTCGCCTCGATGGTGCGCGCGAGGTATTCCGCGCGTTCGACATAGCGGGCAAGCCAGTACAGGTTTTCGGCGGTGCGCGACAGCATGCGAGGTCTTCAGTTCTTTTCCCTCCCCCCTTGCGGGGGAGGGTCAGGGAGAGGGATCAGCAGCGAAGACGGTCTTCGTGGAAACATGTCATTCGTCCAATATCCAGGTGTCCTTGGTACCGCCGCCCTGGCTCGAATTCACCACCAGCGACCCCTCCTTCAGCGCCACGCGCGTCAGCCCGCCCGGCACGATGGTGACGTGGTTGCTTCCGGTCAGCACGAACGGCCTCAGGTCGACATGGCGCGGCGCGAGGCCGGATTCGACACAGGTCGGGCAGGTCGACAGCGCCAGCGTCGGTTGGGCGATGAAGCCCTCGGGCTCGCGCTTCAATTTGTCGCGAAATGCCTCGATGGTCGCCTTGGTCGCGGCCGGGCCGATCAGCATGCCGTAGCCGCCGGAGCCGTGCACTTCCTTCACCACCAGTTCGCTCAGGTTGTCGAGCACGTAAGCGAGGTCCTTGGGCTCGCGGCAGCGCCAGGTCGGCACGTTCTTCAGGATCGGTTCTTCGCCGAGATAGAATTTCATGATCTCGGGCATGTAGGAATAGACCGCTTTGTCGTCGGCGATGCCGGTGCCGACCGCGTTGGCCAAGGTGACGTTGCCGGCCGCATAGGCCGACATCAGCCCGGGCACGCCGAGCGCCGAATCCGGGCGGAAGGTGAGGGGATCGAGGAAGTCGTCGTCGACCCGGCGGTAGATGACATCGACCCGCTTCAGGCCCTCGGTGGTGCGCATGAACACCTCATCGTCCTTGACGATGAGGTCGCGGCCCTCGACCAGTTCGATGCCGAGCTTGTCGGCGAGGAATGAATGCTCGTAATAGGCGGAATTGTAGACGCCGGGCGTCATCAGCGCCACGGTCGGCTCGGCCGAACCGCTGAGCGGGGCCACCGAGCGCAACGCCGAAAGCAGCTCATCCGGGTATCTTTCCACAGGCGCGATGCGGTGGCGGGCGAACAGGTCTGGAAACAGCCGCATCATGATTTCGCGATTTTCCAGCATATAGGACACGCCCGAGGGCGTGCGCGCATTGTCCTCCAGCACGAAGAAGTTTTCCGGATTGACGCGGACAATGTCGATGCCGGCGATGTGGACATAAACATCGTGCGGCACGTTCTGGCCATTCATCTCCGGCCGGAATACCGGATTCTGGAAGATCAGGTCGTCGGGAACGATATTGGCGCGCAGGACCTCACGGCCGTGATAGATGTCGCGCAGGAACATGTTGAGCGCGCGCACGCGCTGTTTAAGGCCTTTTTCGAGGATCACCCACTCCTTCGCCGACATGATCCGCGGGATCACATCGAAGGGAATCAGCCGTTCCTGGGCCTCCGCGTCGCCGTAGACGGCAAAGGTGATGCCGATCCGCCGGAACAGCAGCTCGGCTTCCTGACGGCGATATTCCAGGGCGTCCGGTGGCGTCTCATTCAGCCAGCGGGAGAGTTCCCGGTAGGCCGGCCGGACATCGCCGTCTGGCCCATTCATTTCATCGAACGCAACTGCCATATATCCCGACTGTTTTTCGAGCCATACCGGGGGGCGCATGACTTAAAGGGATGGTAGCAAGGCTCGGGCCAGCGCGATATGCATTCCCGGAGAGCATTTGATATGGATGTCGTGATGCTGCCTGAAAAAACGGCTGCCGGGTGCTTATTTCGGCAGCAAAACCCCGTAACTCCAATGCCTTGCATGCGCAAGGTCACGACAATGCAGGGCGAGGAGAGGTCATGAGCGAGATCGTCACCGCGGGAATTCTGGTGATCGGGGACGAGATCCTGTCCGGGCGGACCAAGGACAAGAACATCGGCTTTATCGCGGAATACCTGACCAATATCGGGATCGACCTCAAGGAGGTCCGCGTCGTCGCCGACGACGAGGCCGAGATCATCGCGGCACTCGACGCGCTGCGCCATCGCTACGACTATGTCTTTACCACCGGCGGCATCGGGCCGACCCATGACGACATCACCGCCGACAGCGTCGCCAAGGCATTCGGCGTAGGCATCGATCATCACCCCGAGGTGGTGGCGCGGTTCCGCGAACGCTGGACCGAGCAGGATCTGAACGAGGCACGGTTGCGCATGGCGCGGATTCCTGACGGCGCCGAACTGATCCAGAGCGCGACCATTCTCGCGCCCGGCTTCAAGCTCGGCAATGTCATCGTGATGGCCGGCATCCCGTCGATCATGCAGGCGATGATGGACATCATCTCACCGAAGCTGAAATCCGGCGTGCGGATGCTGTCGGATTCGGTGCGGGCGAACGCGCGGGAAGGCGACATCGGCGGTCCCTTGCGCGAGATCGCCAACGCCCATCCCGACACCATGATCGGCAGCTATCCGTTTCAGGATGAAGATAAGAAGCCGAACACCAATCTCGTGGTTCGCTCGCGCGATCCCGAAAAGCTCAATGCCGCGATGACCGCGGTGAAGGAAATGCTGGCGGGACTGAACGCGGTCCGCTAGCGGATCGGCGATTGCAGATTGAGCGATAATTGCGGCACCGCCGCCGCGACGGCTGCGGCGCCGCAATCCGGAAGAAGCAGGGAGTGACGATGGCGGAGCATCCGGAACTGAGCGCGCTAGCGCGGGCGGGCAAGGCCTTCCCGGTCTCGTGGGACCAGTTTCACAGGGATTGCAGGGCACTGACCTGGCGGCTCAACGAAGTCGGGCCGTTTCATGCCGTGATCGCGATCACCCGCGGCGGGCTGGTGCCGGCGGCGATCGTCGCGCGCGAGCTTGGCGTGCGCGTCATCGATACCGTCTGCGTCGCGAGCTACGACCACACTGAACGCGGCGAGCTCAAGGTTCTGAAGGGTGTTTCGGCCGACGTGGCAAAGCTCGGCGGCGGGACCGGCAAGGGACTGTTGATCGTCGATGACCTCGTCGATACCGGCCAGACCGCCCGGCTGGTGCGCGACTTATTGCCGGACGCGCATTTTGCGTCCGTCTACGCCAAGCCGCTGGGACGCCCGCTGGTCGACACTTTCATCACGGAAGTATCGCAGGATACCTGGATTCACTTTCCATGGGACACCGCGCTGTCGTACCAGCCGCCGATCCGCGACGGCGCGGGGTGAGGTTTCAGCACCTCGCCCCGCTTGCGGGGAGAGGTCGAATTGCGAAGCAATTCGGGTGAGGGGAACTCACCGCGAAACCGACTATGCCGGGTACAGACCGGATAGATTCCCGACAGATTAGACCGGGATGATCCCCGACAGGTTTCAGAATGCATCGGAGGGAGGGCCCGCCGATGCCATTTAGAGAGACCGGTCGGATGGAAGAACGTATTTGGATGTTTTTTGAGTACGAGAGCGGGAACTGGAGCATATCGGAGATTTGCCGCCGCTATGGGGTTTGCCGAGACACGTTTTACGAATGGCGGAAGCGGAAGGAGAGCGGCGATTCGGCATGGTTCATGGATCGCTCGCATGCGCCGCTGCAGTGTTGGCAAACCACGGATGGTGCGATTGCTGAGAAGGTGATCGCGGCGCGGCGGCGATTTCCGTATCTGGGGCCGCGCAAGATTCTGGCGGTACTTGAGCGCGAGGCGCCTGATACCGCCTGGCCTGCGGCTTCGACGATCGGGGGCATTCTCAAGCGTGCTGGCCTGGTCGCGGCGGTGAAGCGGCGCCGCCGCCCGCTCGACCAGCGGCGGCCCTGCACGCCGGTCAGGGGCCCCAACGATGAGTGGAGTACCGACTTCAAGGGCTGGTTCCGCACCCGGGATCAGCGGCGGATTGATCCACTGACGGTGGCCGACAGTCACAGCCGTTTTCTGATCGAGCTGCGGATTGTCGATCCCACGATCGAGGGCGTTCGGCCTTGTTTTGAAAGGGCTTTTCGCGAGTATGGGCTGCCCGCTGCGATCCGCTGCGACAATGGCTCGCCGTTCGGCTCGCGTGGCGCTGGCGGTATCACCAAGCTGTCGGCCTGGTGGCTGAAGCTCGGCATCGCGCCGCACTTCATCCATCCCGCCTCGCCGCAGGAGAACGGCCGGCACGAGCGCATGCATCGCACGCTGAAGGCGCAGACCTCGGCTCCGCCGGCGGCGAACCCGCCCGAGCAGCAGGCCCGCTTTGACAAGTTCCGCGAGCATTACAACAAGGAACGGCCGCACGAAGCTCTCGACCAACGGCCGCCGGCCGAGGTCTACACGCCGTCTCTGCGCGTCATGCCGCCTCAAGAGGAAGACCCCTGGTATGACGCCGATCATCAGGTCCGCCGCGTCCGCAGCACCGGCGCAATCAAATGGAAAGGCGAATTCGTCTTCATCAGTGAGGCGCTGGTCGATGAACTCGTTGGCGTCGCCGAGCGCGAGACCGGCGACCACATCGTGCGCTTCTGCGATCTGGACATCGGTCTGATCGACCGCCGCGGGCTCTTCACCCGGTTCGCTCCGCAGCGTGAGGGGCTCCGCGACCGGGAATCATGCCGGTCCACAATGTCGACAATCATTCCGGTTGAACCCCGTGAGTCCCCCTCACCCCAACCCTCTCCCCGCAGGCGGGGAGAGGGAGCAGAGATAGCCATGCCGCTTCAAAACCGCGTCACGCCCACCGGCGACATCATCGCCACCCCGCATCGCGGGATGTTCACCGGCAACCGCGGCATCATCCACGATCCCGCCACCAAAACGCTGACGCGGCGCTGGGCGAGCAAGGCGTGGCTCACCTGCGTCTGCGAATTCAGGGGCCGGCGGCGCGAGGTGATGGGCGGCCGGAGCTGGACCGAGTTGTTCTTTCTCGACGAGGCGACAGCGTTCGCGGCCGGGCATCGTCCCTGCTTTTACTGTCGCCGCGACGACGCCAACCGGTTTCGCGCGACGTGGGAAGCGGGCAATGGCGTTACGAATGTTTCGGCGCGCGATATCGACGCCGTGCTTCACCGCGAACGGCTCGATGGCCGGGCGAAGCGGCTGCATCCGCTGCCGATGCCGGTGGAAAGGCTGCCCGATGGCGTGATGGTGGGCCAGGGTAGCGAGAGTTTTCTGATCGTGCATGCGCGCGCCTGGTTATGGTCGCCCGCGGGCTACGCCCGCGCGCCGGACGCGCCGCAAGCTGCGATGCTGTTGACGCCGCCTTCGACGCTACGGACGCTGTCCGCGGGCTACCGGCCGGTGCTGCATCCAAGCGCGATGTAGGGGAGGCTAGCGCAGCGGCTTGCCGTTTTCGTCGACGCTCATCCGGGACTCCCGCAGCGTCCAGTCGCGGACGATCTGCCGGCAACGCGCCAGCGCCGCCTCGTCGGGCGAGGTTGTAGCCTGCGCCACCTGCGCCGCGCGATCGATCATGGCCTGGCAGGTCACAAACTCCGCGCGGCCATCGGCGCGCGCCGGCAGCGCTGTCGCGGCCAGCGACGCAGCCATGATCACGACAGTCCGTGTCGGGGAGACCGACATCATCCCAACCGTTGCCGCGCCAGTTTTGCGCCGGCGCCGAGCGCCATCAGTTTGGCCTCCGCGATATCGCGGCGCATCGGCGCCATCCCGCAATTGGTGGTGGCGACGATGTTGCTCTTCGGCACGAATTTCGACACCTCGTCGATCACCTTTGCCACATCCTCGGCAGTTTCCACGGTGTCGCTGGCGACGTCGATCACCCCGGCCTGCACGACCTTGCCCTTGAGGAGAGCGAGCAGGTCCAGCGGCACCTTCGAATTGCGGCATTCGATCGCGACCTGCTGGATCGAACTGTTGTCGATCGCCGGAAAAATCTTCTCGTATTGCCGCCACTCGGCTCCGAGCGTCTGCTTCCAGTCGGTATTGGCCTTGATGCCATAGCCGTAACAGATATGGACCGCGGTGGCGCAGGTCAGGCCCTCGGCGGCGCGCTCAAGCGCCTTGATACCCCAGTCGGAAACCTCGTCCATGTAGACGTTGAAGGCGGGCTCGTCGAACTGGATGACATCGACGCCGTCGGCCTGCAAGGCTCTCGCTTCCTCGTTGAGCAGTTCGGCGAAGGCGAACGCCATCTTGACGCGGTCGCCGTAATATTTGTCGGCGATGGTGTCGATGATAGTCATCGGGCCGGGCAGGGTGAATTTCAGCTTGCGCGCGGTGTGGATGCGGGCGACGCGGGCCTCCTCGGCGTGGACGCGGCCGGTAAGCCGCAAGGGCGCCACCACCTGCGGCACCATCGCCTTGTAGCGGTCTTTGCGGATTCCCATCTCGACCTTGTGGGCGAAGTCGATGCCCTCGATCTGCTCGAGAAAGCCATGGACGAAATGCTGGCGGGCCTGCTCGCCCTCGGTCACGATGTCGACGCCGGCGTCTTCCTGCAGCTTGAGCGCCAGCAACGTGGCGTCGCGCTTGGCGCGCGCCAGTTCCTCGCCTTTTGATTTCCAGGGCGCCCATAGCGTGTTGGGCTCGGCCAGCCATTCCGGCTTCGGCAGGGAGCCTGCGATCGTGGTTGGAAACAGCATGGGCGCATCCCCTGACTTTCTTGATTGGACGGTCTATCTGCCATGTCTCGTGATTGACGTACAGAACAACCAAAGTCGTCATGGCCGGGCCATGACGATTTCCCTTGGATCAATCATGTCCTAGGATAAGCTCGAAAGAACGGACGTTCCCAACAAGGCTTTCCATGATCGACCTCTATTACGCGCCGACGCCGAATGGCTGGAAAATCTCGATCATGCTGGAAGAGCTCGGCCTTCCCTATACCGTCGTCCCCGTCAACATCAGGGCCGGTGAACAGTTCAAGCCGGAATTTCTGGCTGTTAGCCCGAACAACCGAATCCCTGCGATCGTGGACCGCGCCCCGGCCGACGGCGGCGGCCCGTTTTCGGTGTTCGAGACCGGCGCGATTTTGATCTATCTGGCCGAGAAGACCGGCCGCTTCCTGCCGCAGGACATGCGCGCACGGTCCAACGTCATTCAATGGGTGATGTGGCAAATGGGCGGCCTCGGCCCCATGCTCGGCCAGCACGGACATTTTGCGCTTTATGCGCCGGAGAAGATTCCCTACGCCATCGAGCGCTACCGCGACGAGGCGGCGCGGCTCTATCAAGTGCTCGATACGCAGCTGGGCAAGACCGCAGCCTATGTCGCCGGCGACTATTCGATCGCCGACATTGCCTGCTTTCCCTGGACCATGACCCACAAGGCGCAGGGCTTTACGCTCGACGATTATCCCAACATCAAGCGCTGGTACGCCGAAGTGCGCGCGCGGCCGCAGGTGCAGGCGGGTCTTGCGATCGGCAAATTCGTAAAGGAGCCGTTCGACGAGGAGGCGCGCAAGAACATGTTCGGGCAGAAGGCGAAGGAGATGGCCGGGAGGAAGTGACGGTGGTTCCCCTCATGGTGAGGAGGCGCTTGCGCCGTCTCGAACCATGAGGCCCAGTCCGCGCCACTCATCCTTCGAGACGCGCGCGAAGAGCGCGCTCCTCAGGATTAGGATCGAGAACTCAGAACATAAGGAAACGCCATGATCGAATTCTTCTTCGACTGCTCCAGTCCCTGGACCTATCTCGCCTTCCACAACATCCAGCCGCTGGCGAAGGAATTCGGCGTCGAGATTTCGTGGCGGCCGATTCTGGTCGGCGGCATTTTTAATACCATCAACCCCAGCGTCTATGCCTCGCGCGAACACCCCGTGCCGGCCAAGCTCGCTTACCAGAAGAAGGACATGGCGGACTGGGCGCGCTCCGCCGGGCTCGCCATAAAAATGCGGCCGACGGTATTTCCGGTCAACAGCGTCAAGGCGATGCGCGGCTGCATCTTCTTGGGCAAGGACATGGTGCCGTTCGCGCGCGCGGTGTTCGAGGTCTATTGGGGCGAGGACAAGGATATCTCGCAGGATGCGGTGCTGACGGAGGTCTGCAAGCGCGTCGGCGTCGATCCCATGAAATTCTTTGCAGGGATCGGCGAGCAGGCGATCAAGGATCAGCTCAAGGCCAATACCGACGAAGTCATGGCGCGCGGCGGCTTCGGCTCGCCGACCATCTTCATCGACAAAGCCGACATGTATTTCGGCAATGATCGCATGCCGCTGATCCGCGAGGCGCTGCAGCGGCTTAAAGCGCGGGCGGCCTGATGCCGAAGAAGGTTATCTGCCGCGAGCTCGGCCCGCCCGAGCGCCTGCGGCTCGAAAGCTTTGCCTCGGCGCCGCTGAAGCGGGGAGAGCTGCGGGTGGCCATTCATGCCGCCGGAATCAACTTTCCCGACATCCTGATGGCGGCCGGTGACTATCAGCTCAAGCCGGAATTGCCATTCACGCCGGGCGTGGAGGCGGCCGGTGAAGTGAGCGAGATCGCCGATGGCGTTGCCGGCGTCGCGGTCGGCGAGCGCGTGATCGTCAGGATGCGGCACGGCGCCTATGCCGATGAGGCCGTGGTTGCTCCGTCGCAGACCATTCCGATGCCACGGGCGTTCGACTACGCCGAGGGCGCGACATTTCTCGCCGCCCACGGCACGGTCTATCACGCGCTGATCGACCGCGGCCATGTCAAATCAGGCGAGGTGCTGCTGGTGCATGGCGCCAGCGGCGGCGTGGGCTTAGCCGCGGTCGAGATGGGCAAGTTTTTGGGCGCCACCGTGATCGCGGCGGCCTCAAGCGAGGAAAAGCTTGACGTCGCGCGGGCGAAGGGCGCCGACCATCTGGTGCTTTACCAGCGCGAGCCATTCCGCGACGTCGTGAAACGCATCACCGACGGCCGTGGCGCCGATGTGGTGTTCGATCCCGTCGGCGGCGCGATTTTTGAGGAGAGCATGCGCTGCATCGCCTGGGGCGCGCGCCTGCTTGTCATCGGCTTTACCGGCGGCATCGGGCTTGCTCGCACCAATCTTCTGCTGATCAAGGGCGCCAGCGTGCTCGGCGTCCGCGCCGGCGAGGCGGTGAGGCGAAATCCTGATCTCGCGGAAGTGCGGATCAAGAAATTATTGGAGTGGGCGGAGACCGGTAAAATCCGCCCCCACATCTCGCACCGGCTGCCGCTCGAAGATTACGCACCCGCCATGCGGCTGCTGATCGACCGCAAGGCCATCGGGCGGGTGGCGCTGATGATGGGGTGAGTTGCCGTCATTCCGGGATGGTGTCTTGCTTCGCAGTCACTCATACGCCCGCTCGTCCCACCACGGGAAATAGTCGGGCATGTCGGCCGAGACCTTGTCCTTGAACATGGCCGGGCGCTTTTCCAGAAACGACACCACGCCTTCTTTGACATCAGCCGAGCGGCCGCGGGCGTAGATGCCGCGGCTGTCGACCTTGTGGGCTTCCATCGGATCGTCGGCGCCCAGCATGCGCCACATCATCTGCCGGATCAGCGCCAACGACACCGGCGCGGTTTTTGCCGCGATCTCCTTTGCAAGGGCGCGCGCGGTCGGCAGCAAGTCGTCCGGTGGCACCACTCTTGAGACGAGGCGGCCGGTTAGCGCTTCCTGCGCCGCAAACACCCGGCCAGTGTAACACCACTCCAGCGCCTGGGCGATGCCGACGATGCGCGGCAGGAACCAGCTCGACGCCGCCTCCGGCACGATGCCGCGCTGGGAAAACACAAAACCGAAGCGCGCGGCCTCAGAGGCGATGCGAATGTCCATCGCGAGCTGCATGGTGACGCCGATGCCGACCGCGGGGCCGTTCACCGCCGCGATCACGGGCTTCAGGCATTTGAAGATCCGCAGCGTCAGCTGGCCGCCGCCGTCGCGCACCTGCGGATCGCTGTAGTCGACCTTGCCGCTGGCGAGGCGCCTGACCGGGCCGCGCCGGGCGTCGCGATCGAAAGTGTCGGCGCCGGAGGAAAGGTCGGCGCCTGCGCAGAAGCCGCGCCCAGCGCCGGTGACGATGATGGCCCGGATATCGTCGTCGTTATCGGCGGCATCGAAGGCGTCGATCATCTCCTGCTGCATGACGCCGTTGAAGGCGTTGAGCTTGTCGGGCCGGTTCAGCGTGATGGTGAGAATTTGCTCGGCGACCTCGTATTTGATCGTCTCATACGCCATCGGGGGATTCCTCTGCTGTTGTTGTTGATTTCCGTTCGTCATTGCCGGGCTTGACCCGGTAATCCATCTTCATGAAGCGGATGGATGCGCGGGTCAGGCCCGCGCATGACGATCGTGCGCGCAGCGCCGTTCTACTTCTTCGGCGGGCTCGGCCACGGCCGTTGCGCGCCCCGCAGGCCCTCGAACGCCTTCGCCATTGCGAGTACGCCGATGTCGTCGAAGCGACGGCCGATGATCTGCACCCCGATCGGAAAGCCTTTTGCGCTGAAGCCGCCATTGATCGACACCGCCGGATTTTCCGACATATTCCACGGCACGGTGTAGGCGATGTGCTCGAACGGATTTGCGGGATCGTTGAGGGGGGAGGCGAGTTCGGCGGCGAAATTCACCACCGGAGACACCGGCGAGATCACATAGTCGATCTCGGCAAACAGTCTTGCCGCGGCAGCCCGGATCGCCATGGTGGCATTAAAGCCCCTGATCACGTCGACGCCTGACAGTTTCGCACCGCGCTCCGCCCATTTGCAGATATAGGGCAGCGCCTTGGCGCGCTCGCTCGGGGTGAGCCTGGAAAGATCGTCCCACATCCGCGCGCGCCAGAAATTGTCGAGGCCGTCGAGCATCTCGCGCGTCAGCACGCTCTCGACCTCGGTAATGACGGCACCGGCCGCCTCGAACGCTTTCGCGGCCTTGACGGCCACCGCGCGCACATCTTTCTCCAGCGCCTGGCCGACGCCGAGGTCGAGCATCAATCCGATGCGCAATTTGCGCAAGGGCTTTTCGAGGGCCTTCCAGTTGATGTTATCGGGCGGCAGGCTCATGCCGTCGCGGCGGTCGGGACGCGACAGCACGCTCATCATCAACGCGGCGTCATCGACGGTGCGGGTCATGGGACCCGCGACGCGGCCGACATAGGGCGGGTCGATCGGAATCCGCCCCAGGCTCGGCTTCAGGCCCACCAGGCCGCACCAGCACGACGGCAGCCGCACCGAGCCGCCGATATCGGTGCCGAGGTGCAGCGGGCCGTAGCCGGCGGCGCCAGCCGCGCCGGCCCCGGCGCTGGAGCCTCCGGGGTTCTTGCTGAGATCCCAGGGATTGCGGGTGAGGGGGTGAAAACTCGACAGCCCCGACGACAGCATGCCGTAATCCGGCATGGTGGTTTTGGAGAAGATCACCGCGCCCGCCTCGCGCAGGCGCGCCACCGGCGGCGCGTCTACCGGCGAAGGCACGAGCTTGACGCTGGCGGCGCCGAGCGGCACCGGCACGCCCTTGATGGCGATATTGTCCTTGATGGTTACCGGCACGCCATCGAGCGAACCCGTCGGCTCGCCTTTCCGCCAGCGTTCGGTCGAGGCCCGGGCGGTGGCGCGCGCGCCATCGGGATCGAAGGCGTACAGCGCCTTGATGTGCGGCTCCCATACCGCGATATGCGAAAGCACGTCCTCCAGCACTTCGGACGGAGAGAATTGCTTGGCCCGAAAGCCCGCGATCAGGTCGACGGCGCCGAGATCGTGCAGCGACGTCACCGTGTCCTGTGATGCCGGTTTATGCATGGGCGCCTACCGGAAGCCGGGTTTCGATGATGCGCGCGAACATGCTGGCGCCGATGGGCAGTATCTTGTCGTCGAGGACATAGCCGGGGTTGTGCACCGGTACCGAGCCGTCGTGGCCGACCCAGAAATACGCGCCGGGCACCGCCTGCATCATATCGGCAAAATCTTCGCTGCCCATCTTCGGCTGCGCCCTGGTGAGGACCTTCGCCGGGTCGACCACCGTGCGCGCCGCCGCCTCGACCACGCGGGACTGCTCTTCCTGATTTACCAGCACGCTGAAGGTGTCGCGGATATCGGCGATGATTTCGACGTGGAAGGCGCTGGCGATGCCGGCGCAGAGCGCGCGCATCCGCTCGCGGATCATCGCGCGCACCTCGTCGGAAAAGGCGCGGACGGTACCGCAGAGTTTCGCTTCGCCGGGAATCACGTTGTAGGCGGAGCCGGCGTGGATCTGGGTGATCGACAGCACGGCCGATTTCAGGGGATCGACGTTGCGGCTGACGATGGTCTGCAGCGCCTGTCCAAGCGTCATCGCGATCACGATCGGGTCCTTCGATCGCTCCGGCATCGCGCCATGCGCGCCATAGCCGTGGATGGTGATGTCAAAGAAATCGGCGCCGGCCATCGCCGGGCCCGGAAGGATCGCAACCTCGCCATGGTTGAGGTCGGGGGCATTGTGCAGGCCGTAGACCTCGTCGCAGGGAAATCTCTCGAACAACCCGTCCTTGATCATGGCGCGCGCGCCGCCGAGGCCTTCTTCCGCCGGCTGGAAGATGAAATGCACGGTGCCGTCGAAATTGCGGGTCTCGGCGAGATAGCGCGCGGTGCCGAGCAGCATGGTGGTATGGCCGTCATGGCCGCAGCCGTGGAAGCGGCCGGGGATGGTCGAGCGCCATTTGAGATTGGTGTTCTCTTCCATCGGCAGCGCGTCCATGTCGGCGCGCAAGCCGATGCGTTTTGTCCCGCTGCCCTTGCCTTTGAGCACGCCGACCACGCCGGTGCCGCCGAGGCCGCGATGCACCTCGATGCCCCATTGCTTCAGCTTGTCGGCGACGATCCCGGAGGTGCGGACTTCCTCGAAACCGATTTCGGGATGCGCGTGCAGGTCCCGGCGGATCGCGGTGAGTTCGTCGGCATAGCCGTCGATGCGGTCGATGTTGGGCATGTCTGTTATCCAGTTGCAGCAGAGGTTGAACGTGACTTGGTCGCGGGAACGAAGGCGGGACCGTTCGGCCTGACGCGAATGCCCGGTCGCAGCCGCGTCCATGGCAGGGCGGCGGTATCGGCGGGCATTGCGCCCGGCGCGGCGCAGATCAGGAGCTTCTCGGCGATCGGCTCGAAATCGGCGCGGAAGTGCACCGAACTCTTGTTGACGAGGATAGCCTGCTCGGTTGGCTCGATGCCGACATGGCGGAACATCGCCTGATCGGCGAGCTGTGCCTTGCGTGAGCCGACGACCACGCGCACATCGCCGATGCGCAAGGCTGCCGACGGGCCGAGATTCATCCTGCCGCCTCCGAAATAGGGTCCAGGCGCGATGAACCTGCCGTCGGAAAGTTGCTCGACCACGAATATTTCCTCGAACGGGCTGTCGCCGGGAATTCCGGACTTGCCCCCGAGCGCCAGCCTGATGGTCGCGCCTGGACCGGCCGCGTGCGCGACCCTTGCAGCCTCCGGATCGACGATCACGCCGATCGCGGCCCTGGTGGCGCCGTTACGGACCAGCGCGCGCAGCATGCCCGTGGTGTCGGAATCGCCGCCGGCGCCGGGATTGTCCTGGGTGTCGGCGATCACGATCGGCTTGTTCGCGCGCGCCGCCAGTTCCATGGCGTGGCGCACGCCTTCGTCGGGCGTGTAGATGCGGCCGTCGAAATCGCTTTCATGGCTCTCGATCAGCGCGGCGATGCTGTCCGCCGCAGCATCGGCGTCGGCCTGGGTCCGGCCATAGGCAAATACGCTCGGTCCGCAATGGACAAAATCCGCTGCCGGAAAGCCCGGCGCGAAGGACAGCGTCGGCACCGCGGCGCTCTCCAGCGCGGCGAGCTTCTGATAGATGCCTTTGCAGGGCTGGTCGGCGGTGCATTGCCAGCTGATCGGAATCAGGAACGGCAATTGCCGGAGTGCTTTTGCAAATTTCTGCCTGGTCCCGAGCAGCAGCGCGAGGTGTCTTGCCGCTGTGCGGCCGGTGTCGGCCATGTCGACATGCGGATAGGTGCGGTAGGCAATGAGTGCATCCGCTTGTTCAACCATTTCGGGCGTGACATTGGCGTGCAGGTCGAGGCTGACCACGAGCGGCAGGTCGCGGCCGATCAGCTTGCGGACGCGGGCCAGGATTTCGCCTTCGCCGTCGTCGAGATGTTCCGACACCATCGCTCCGTGCAGGTCGAGATAGACGCCATCGATGGCGCCAGCGGCCCTGATGCCATCGACCATGACCCCGGCGACGCGCTCATAGGCATCCTTCGTGACGTGCGCCGACGGACTGGCCGCGCACCAGATGGTCGGCACCAGTTCCCAGCCTTCGGCTTCTGCCGCCGGCACGAAACCCGCCATGCCGACATTGATATCGCGCATTTGCTCGAGCAGTTTCGCGCCTTGCGACATCGGCGGCCAGCCGCCACCCTGCACAAACGCGGCATAAACCGCCTTCGTCGGCGCGAAGGTGTTGGTTTCGTGCAGGAAGCCGCCAACGGCGATGCGGGCCATCAATTCTCTCGGTCACGTGTTCACCCATGACGTTAGACTCGTCACTGCTGGAAGCGCAAGCGACGAAGCAACGAAGCAATACATCCTTCCTGTTGTGGGAGAGCCATGGATTGCTTCGCTGCGCTCGCAATGACGGGCGAGCTATGCGGTGGCTGCAACGCCTGCCGCAACCGGGCGGAAATTCGCAAAATCCCACCCCCGTCCCGGGGCGGCGTCGAGCAGTTGCCTGGTATAGGCGACTTGCGGATGGGTCAGGATTTGCGCCGCGGGTCCCTGTTCGACGATGCGGCCATGCTGCATCACGGCGACGTCGTCGCAAATTTGCGCGGCGACCCGCAGATCGTGGGTGATGAACAATAGCGCGATGCCGAGCCGGGTCTGGATTTCGTCGAGCAGTTCCAGCACCTGCGCCTGCACCGAGACGTCAAGCGCGGAGACGGCTTCATCTGCCACCAGCACGTCGGGATCGAGTGCCAGCGCCCGGGCAATGGCGATGCGCTGGCGCTGGCCGCCGGAGAACTGGTGCGGATAGCGCGAGATGGCGTCGGGCGGCAGATCGACCAGTTCCAGCAGTTCGCGGGCCTTTGCCAGCGCTTGCGTGCGCGGCATGCCGTAATTGATCGGGCCCTCGGCGATGGTATCGCCGACGGTGATGCGCGGATTGAGCGAGCGATAGGGATCCTGGAAAATGATCTGGATGCGCTTGCGGTGCGGCTGCAGCAGCTGGCGCGACAGTTCGGAGATTTCGCGCCCGGCGAGCCGAATGCCGCCGGAAGTCGGATCGATCAGCCGGACAATGCAGCGCGCCACCGTGGACTTGCCGGAGCCGCTTTCGCCGACAATGCCGAGGGTGCGGCCCTTATGCAGCGTCAGCGTGACGTTCTGGGCCGCGGTGACTTCGCGCAACCCGCCGAAGAAAGAGCGCTCGCGATAGACCTTGCCGAGTTCGTTGGTCTCCAGCACCACCGGCTCGGTAGAGTCGGCACGCGCCGCGCGCGGCACCAGGCTCGGCACCGCCGAAAGCAGGTTGCGGGTGTATTCCATCGTGGGCGTGCGCAGGATGGCCTGTAGCGTTCCGGTTTCGACCAGCCGCCCCTGACGCATGACCGCGACGCGGTCGGCGATCTCCGCGACCACGCCCATGTCATGGGTGATGAAGAGGACGGCGGTGCCGTGATCGCGCTGCAGATCGCGGATCAGCGTCAGGATTTGCTTTTGCGTAGTTACATCGAGCGCCGTGGTCGGCTCATCGGCGATCAAAAGCTTCGGCTCCAGCACCAGCGCCATCGCGATCATGATGCGCTGGCGCTGGCCGCCCGACAGCCGGTGGGGGTAGGAGGCGAAAATGCGTTCGACCTCGGGCAGGCGCACCTGATCCATCATGTCGAGGATGCGCCTGCGCCGGGTGCGCGCATCGAGATCGGTATGGGCGCGCAGCACCTCGTCGATCTGGCGGCCAACCGGCACCACCGGATTGAGCGCCGTCATCGGCTCCTGGAAGATCATCGCCATGGTGGTGGCGCGCAACTGCCGCAGCCGGCGGTCGCTGGCGGCGAGAAGTTCCTCGCCGACCAGTTTTATGCTGCCGCCGGTCGGCGCCAGCGAGCCCTTGTGCAATAGTCCCATCACGCTCAGCGCTGTGACCGATTTGCCCGATCCGCTTTCGCCGACCAGGCACAGGGTTTCACGCTCGCGCACTTGCAGCGAGACGCCGTCGATGACGCGCGCATTGCGAGGATTCTTGCCGAGGCTGACGACGAGATTGTCGATGTCGAGAACGGCGTTATTCATGCTCATCGCTTTCCACCGTCATTGCGAGGAGCACTTGCGACGAAGCAATCCAATTTTCTTATGGCGGCACTGTTGTGGATTGCTTCGCTTCGCTCGCAATGACGTTGAGACACCATCACTTGCCGCCCTCGCGCTGCTTCATGCGGGGGTCGAGCGCGTCGCGCGCGGCGTCGCCGATCAGATTGACGCTGAGGATCGCGGTCGACAGTAACAGCCCCGGCCAGAAGATCAGCGACGGCTTGATCTGGAAATAGGCGCGGCCCTCCGCCATGATGTTGCCCCAGGTCGGGGTCTCCGGGCTGATGCCGGCGCCGAGAAACGACAGGATCGCCTCGGTGAGAATGGCGGACGCACAGATGTAGGTACCTTGCACGATCAGCGGCGCGACCGTGCTCGGCAAAAGATGTCGCCACATGATCTTGGGCAGGCTGGAGCCGACCGAGATGGCGGCTTCTACATAGGGTTCCTCGCGCGCCGACAGCACCACCGAGCGCACCAGCCGTGCCACGATCGGAATTTGCGGAATGGTGATGGCGACCAGCACCGTCGTCAGGCTGGCGCCCGACAACGAGACCACGGCGATGGCGAGCAGAATGCTCGGGATCGCCATCAGACCGTCCATGATCCGCATGATCACCGCGTCGAGCCATCTGAAGAAGCCGGAGAAAAGGCCGATCAGAAGCCCGATGCCGACGCTGAATACCGCAGCACCCAGACCGATCAGCAGCGAGATCCGCCCGCCATAGAGAATTCGCGACAGCACGTCGCGGCCGTAGCCGTCGGTGCCGAGCAGGAATTGTGCGCTGGCCGGCTTCAGCCGCTGCGCCGGCGCCAGCATCAGGGGATCGTGCGGCGACAGCCAGGGCGCCAGGATCGCCGAGGCGATTACCAGCGCAAGGCATATGGTGGCGGCGGCAATGATCGGCGTCGCCGTGAGGAAGCCGAGTCCTGGCCGGAACGGCGCGGTGACCGGGATCGAGGGTTCGGGGAGGGTTTCGATCGCCATCAGTACCTGACCTTAATAGCGGATTCTGGGATCGAGCAGGGTGTAGGCGATGTCGATCAAAAGATTGACCATGACATAGATGCCCGAGGTCAGAAGGATCATCGCCTGGATGACAGGATAATCGCGCGCCAGCACGGCATCGACGGTGAGGCGGCCGACGCCGGGCAGGTTGAACACGCTCTCGGTGACGACAACGCCTGAAATCAACAGCGCGAATCCGGTGCCGATCACGGTGATGACGGGTACGGCGGCGTTGCGCAGCGCGTGGCGCAGCAGCACCGCGCTCTCCCGGATGCCCTTGGCCCGCGCGGTACGCACATAATCCTCGCCCAGCACATCCAGCATCGATGCGCGGGTCATCCGCGCGATCAGGGCGACATAGATAAAGGACAGTGTGCAGGTCGGCAGGATGAGGCGCTCAAGGAACGGCGTGAGGCCCGCGGTGATGCTCTTGAAGCCTTGTACCGGCACCCAGCGCAGATCGATGGCGAAAATCTGGATCAGGACGTAACCAATCACGAATACCGGGACCGAGAAGCCGATCACCGACAATCCCATCACGAAGCGGTCGATCCAGGTGCCGTGTTTCCATGCCGCGATCACCCCGAGCGGCACCGCGATCAGAATCGAAAGCACGATGGTGGACAGCGCGATCGAGATCGACGGCTCGACGCGCTGGCCGATCATTTGCAGCACCGGCACATGCGAGATCAGGGACACCCCGAGATCGCCATGCAGGAGCTTGCCGATCCATGTGAAAAATTGCTCATAGAGCGGTTCGTTCAGGCCGAGCGAGGTACGGATGCGCTCAAGCTGCTCGGGCGTCGCGTTGTCGCCGGCCAGGATCGCGGCGGGATCGCCGGGCGTCAGCCGCAGCAGCAGAAACACGAACAGCGCCACCACGCCCATCACGGGAATGGCGGCCAACACGCGGCGGAGCAGGTATCCGAACATCAGATGCACTCACGCTGTCGTCCCTGCGAAAGCAGGGACCCATACGCCGTGGCCGTCGTTCCGGGAGGCGCTGTTCGACGGCTTTGGCGCAACAATCGACGGCTGTGGTTATGGGCCCCTTTCGCGGGGACGACCAACCGAGTTTGGGGAACGCTGCAGAAATCCATCATGATGCCACTCTCGCATTCTGCCGCTCCGATGCAAGTTTTAGCAAATCCTGTGCCATCGGACACCAAACCCGTCGCCGGGATGGGACTACGATGATCACTCCAGCGTCGCCAGCAATCCCGCCATCAGGCGGCCGCGCTCGGCCAGGCTGTCGACCTCGATATGTTCGTTCAGCGTATGCGGATCGGCGCCGCGAACGCCCAATCCATCGAGCGTTGGGATTCCCATCGCGCCGGTAAAATTGGCGTCGGAACCGCCAGCGGCGCTGGCATGGGGAAGTTCACAGCCCATCGCCTTGGCCAAACCGCGCGCCTTCTCATACAGCGCCATGGCAGCCGCGTCGGGCTCCCATACCGGCCGCGTCACGCCGCGTGTCACCTTGAACGTCACGTCATTGGCGGTGCCCGACAGCGCCAGCATCCGCTCGACGGCGCGATCGAGATCGGGTTGGCGCTTGGCCATGCTCAGCGCTTCGCCTGAACAGGTGGTGGCGACGCAATTGACCCATTGGCCGCCATGCACGACGCCAACGCTGAAGGTGCAGTCTTCCGTCGTCATGCCGTCGATGGCGATGATCTGGCGCGCCATCTCGCGGATGGCCGATCGTCCCGCCGACAGCAGGGCGCCGGCGTGGCTCGGTTTGCCGGTTGCCTCGAGGTTGAAGCGCGCGATGGCGTAGCGCCCGGTGACGACGCCGTTATTGGCCCGGCCCGGTTCGGGCACCAGCACGAATTTGTTGCGCGCGGCCTCCGCCTCGATGATGTCGCGGGTGGAGGGGGTGCCGACTTCCTCGTCCGGCGTGAACAGCACGGTGATCGGCAGTGGCGTCGTGAAGGCTGCGCGCGCCAATTGCCTTATCGCTTCCAGCGCGAGGTAACTGCCGCCCTTCATGTCGAAGATGCCGGGACCAAAGCATTTGTTGCCCTCGCGCCGGAACGGCAATTTCTCGAGCGTGCCGACGGGGTGAACGGTATCGAAATGGCCCGCGATCAGGATTCCGGGCTCGCCGTGTTTCGGATGCGGGAACCGGGCGCGGACGCAACCGGCAAATCCCTGCCGGCCGGCGATGCGCTCGATCGAGGCCCCCATGATCGCCATGTCGCGCGCGGCGATGTCGAGCATGCGCTCGACAGCGGGCGCGTCCCAGGTCGGGCTTTCGCATTCTACCCAGGTGCGCAGTCCAGCCAGCATGGCTTCGGAATCGAAGGGAAGGTTGGCCGGGTTCATGTGATTTCTCTTTGGGTTGCGGGCTGGCTTCAACGGCTGACATCAATGGGAGGTACGAGAATGACCGGCGGCGAATTTGTAAAGTGAAACATGCGCGCCAGCGGCGCATTTGCATTTGGGGTGGCGCCACGCGCCAAAACCTCATTGACGCGCGACTCGCTTGGTGCAAGGCTCAAAAAAGCAGAAGATTTGCAGCATGTTAGCGCGCCGAAATAACGTACTTGATGCACAGCAAATCATCGGGTTTTGACCAGTTTCACGTCAGGAGAGTCAGAATGTTGCAAATCCCGCGTTGGAAGCCCGCCACGATCGCATCCCTCATTGCGGCACTCGCGCTGGTCGCCGGCCTCGCGTCGCAGGCGGTGGCCGCCGGCAGGACCATCACCGCGGTGATGCATTCCGATCTGCGAATTATCGATCCCGGCTTCACCACCGCCTATATCACACGCGATCATGGCTACATGGTCTATGACACGCTGCTGGCGACCGATTCCAGTTTCAAGATCCAGCCGCAGATGGCGGACTGGAAGGTCTCCGACGACAAGCTGACCTACACCTTCACGCTGCGCGACGGCCTGAAATGGCATGATGGCGCGCCGGTCACCGCGGAGGATTGCGTGGCCTCGCTGAAGCGCTGGGGCAAGAATGACAATATGGGCCAGAAGCTGATGGATTTTACCGCCAGCGTCGAGGCCACCGACGCCAAGACGATTACGCTAAAACTGAAAGAGCCCTACGGCCTGGTGCTGGATTCGATCGGCAAGCCGTCGTCCTATGTGCCGTTCATGATGCCGAAGCGGCTGGCCGAGACGCCCGCCGGCCAGCAGATCAAGGAACAGATCGGCTCCGGCCCCTTCAAATTCGTGCAGGCGGAATTCCAGCCTGGCGTGAAGGCGGTCTATGAGAAGAACAAGGACTATGTGCCGCGCAAGGAGCCCGCGAGCTGGACCGCCGGCGGCAAGGTGGTGAAGGTCGACCGGGTCGAATGGATCACGATGGCGGATGCGCAGACCGCGGTGAACGCGCTGCAATCCGGCGACATCGATTTCATGGAAAATCCGCCATTCGATCTGTTGCCGGTCCTGGCCGCCAACAAGGACATCAGGATCGAAACCCTGAACAAGCTAGGCTTCCAGACGCTCGGGCGCATGAATTTCCTCTATCCGCCGTTCGATAACGTCAAGGTGCGCCGCGCCGCGCTGCTGGCGATGAACCAGAAGGACGTGCTGGACGCGCTGGTCGGCAATTCGGAATATTACAAGCTCTGCGGCGCATTCTTCGTCTGCGGCACGCCGCTGGCCACCGAGGAGGGCTCGGAGACGCTGGTGAAAGGCAATGGCATGGCGGCTGCGAAAAAGGCGCTCGCCGAATCCGGCTATGACGGCACGCCCGTGGTGGTGATGGCGCCCGGCGATGTCGTGACGCTGAAGGCGCAGCCGATCGTCGCGGCGCAGCTGTTGCGCGACGCCGGCTTCAAGGTGGATGTGCAGGCCACCGACTGGCAGACCGTGGTCTCTCGCCGCGCCAGCCAGAAGCCGCCGAAGGAGGGCGGCTGGAACATGTTCTTCACCAACTGGGCCGGCGCCGACGTCGTGAACCCGATCGCCAACTTCTCCATCGGCGGCAGGGGCAAGAACGGCGGCTGGTTCGGCTGGGCGGAAGACGCCAAGATCGAACAGTTGAAGGACGCCTACGCGCGCTCGGGTACGCTGGAGGAGCAGAAGAAGATCGCCGCTGACATCCAGAAGGAGGCCTATGATCAGGTGATCTATATCCCGCTCGGGCAATATCTCGCGCCCAGTGCGTGGCGGAAATCACTCGGCGGCGTGCTCGATGGTCCGGCCACCCCGATCTTCTGGAATATCGACAAGTCGGAGTGAGGGCAGGGAAGTGAGTCCAACATCCGGCTCGCTCCATTCCGACACCGCCTTGAATTGCATGCCAACGGCGCCGCTATTGCTTCGGCGCCGTTGACTTTTGTGCCGGCTGACATCGGACAAGCTGAATTTACAGGCCTGATAAACTATCGCGTTAGCGCTTGGCGAATTGACGCGGAGGGAAGATGCGGCGTTCCCTGACACCCTGGATCGTTCTGGCCGTGATCGGTCTCATTGCCGGCTGCGCCTACCGCTACTTTGCCGACGACGCAAGCGAGGCCAGCGTCGCGAACTATCTGCGCAGCGCCGTCCATGGCATGGGCCTTTCGCTCTCGGCCTGGGCGGTCCAGCACTATTTCACCTCGCGCAGCATCGAATGGCTGCGACGATGGCCGCTGGTAATCGAGATTGCTCTGCAGGCCGTGGTCATGGCGATCGTCGTTGTGACGGTGGCGATCGGCCTGCAGGCCGCGCTCTATGACCAACGCATCGAGGCCGGCTGGCTCACGTCCGACTTCCCCCGGATCGTCGCCGTCGCCTTTGTCGCGTCCGTCATCATCGGCACCGTTTCCGAATTGATCCGGCTGATCGGCAGCAAGGTCCTCCTCAATGTCATGCTCGGCCGCTATCGCCGGCCGACGCGGGAACAGCGCGTACTGTTGTTCCTCGATCTGGCTGGGTCGACGTCGCTGGCGGAACAGATGGGCGAGTTGCGCATGCACCAGCTTCTGACGCGCTTTTTCTACGACATCGACGAGGCGATCCTGGCCTATCGCGGCGAGGTGCACGCCTACGTCGGCGATGAGGTAATCGTGACGTGGCGGGTCGCCAAAAGGATGTCGGAGCGGCGTTACCTCGATTGCTTCTTCGCCATCCAGGACGCGATCGCGGCGAAAGCGGATCGATACCGCAGCGAGTTCGGCCTGGTGCCGAACTTTCGCGCGGGCCTGCATGCCGGGCCCGTGGTGATCAGCGAGTGCGGGGACTCTCGCCGGCAGGTCGCATATTTCGGGGACACCGTGAACGTCGCGGCAAGGCTGCAGGAATATTGCAAGGTGGTCGGTCGGCCGCTGCTGGTATCGGGTGATCTGCTCCGCCTCGTGCAAGCCGGCAGCGACCTCATGGTTGAGGAGCTCGGACCGACGCAGTTGCGCGGGCGCGCCGCCGCCGTCGAGGTGTTCGCGGTCGAGCGCCGGAAGCCCTCTTGACACGCTACGCCCCGCGTTTGATCGCTCAGGCCGGATAGGCTGCGATGTGTTGCAACAGCAGCTCGCTGACGCGATCGGGCGCCTGATCGGCGGCAAAATGGCCGACGCCGGCAAGCACCTCGAAGCGATACGGCGCGCTGACAAAATCGACCGTGCCCGCGGCGGCGATCCGGCCGACGGTGTCGTCGGCATCGCCCCAGATGTAGAGCGTGGGCACCAAAATCGGTCCGAGCGGGCCGCGGATCGCGCCGCGGGCGCGGTACCAGGCCAGTGCCGCTTCCATCGCCGCTTTGTTGCCGAGCACGGCGAGGTGCTGTGTGATCGCGGCGGCGGGAACGCCGGCAGCGCCGAGCCGCTCGCGCAGCCATCGGGCGTCGTCGGCCAGCACCACGTCGGCGGCATCGGGCTCCAGAAACGCCTTGTGGTGCCGCGAGCGGTGCGCCTGTTCGGCGTCGGTCGCCAGCAGCGCGCGGTTGAAGGCGTTGGGGTGCGGCCGCGACAACACGGTGAGCGAGGCCACCCGCGCAGGATATCGATCGGCGAGCGCCCAAGCGATGCTGCCGCCCCAGTCGTGGCCGACGAGATGAAAGCGCGCCTCGCCATGGCCTGCGGCCCTCACAATCGCCATCGCGTCATCCATCAACCGCTCGATGTGATAGTTGGCGGTATCGCCGGGATCCGGCCGCGCGCCCGGCGAATAGCCGCGCTGGCTCGGGGCGATGGCGCGATAACCCGCGTCCGCAAGCGCCGTCACCTGCGCGCGCCAGCAATGCATCAATTCGGCAAAGCCGTGCAGCAACAGCACCAGCGGCGCGCCGGGCTCTCCGGCGAGGAGAGCGTCGAAGGTGAAAGCGGGGGCGATGGTGATTTTCGAGAGCTGGGTCATGGAGGCGATCTTCGAGGCCAACTCACGGAAAAATCAGGTTCCCACACGCAGCGGCGCGTTCAGCTTCCGCAAATACGCGATCACCGACAACGCGGTGATGCGGCCGGTTCGCGGATTGTCGCTCGGCACGTTTTCGATCGACATCATGAACGTCGCCGAATCGGAATCGACCTCGATGCGGTGCGTGTTCCGCGTCAGCGAGGGATCGGCCCAGATCTCGAGGGTGGTGTCATCCGGCCCGATTCCGGCAAGCGACAGCGCGACCGCCACGTTGAGATTGGCGGGAAAGCCGATCGCCGCTTCGCGCGCGGTGCCCTTG
This sequence comes from uncultured Alphaproteobacteria bacterium, assembly GCA_963801875.1. GTDB lineage: Bacteria > Pseudomonadota > Alphaproteobacteria > Rhizobiales > Xanthobacteraceae > Bradyrhizobium. The sequence continues at coordinate 384,395 of CAWDGT010000005.1, forward strand.
AAAACGCGCAGCGGTTCGCTGATGTCTTCGATGCGGATGTTGTGTTCGGCGAGATACGGCGCCCCGGCGAGACCGCGCACGGGCTTGCGGGTGACCATGCGCACCGCGCGAATTTTTCCTTCGGCCGCCGCCGTCACGGCATCGAGGCCGAGCAGCGCGCCGGTGGGGACGACAATCTGGCCGCCATATCGGCGCGCCAGGTCGACCAGGTGCCCGTGGCTGAGGATGGCGCCCGCGCTCAGCACGATGACCGTCTTGCCGGCCTTGAGAAACGGCTCGGCGATCGCCGGGAGCAGTTTTGCCGGCGCGCATTCGACGACGATATCGGCGAGCGGCGCGAGCTCGTCGAGCGGAACGACGGGCGGCGGGGAATCGAAATGCGACAGGCGTTTGGCCGCCTTGCTCCGGTCGTTGGCGGAAACCGCCGTCAGCACGCAGCCCGGTATTCCCCGATCGAGCGCCTCGGCGACCTTGAGGCCGATCGCCCCCAGGCCCGCCACGGCCACGCGCAGTGCGGCTTTCGGCGATCGGGCAACGTCCCCTCGTTCGGCTTGCGCGGCCGTTTTCATCGCCTGAGCCTCGGCTGACGTCGGGAGATTTCCCGCGTCGCTTGCATTTATCAGTTGCATCAAGCCAAGCACCATTGGTGCAAACCGCCTTAAAGCGCGCGGCTTGGGCAGGCTATTGGTGCGGGCGGTGGGACTCGAACCCACACGACGTTGCCATCGAGGGATTTTAAGTCCCTTGCGTCTACCAGTTCCGCCACGTCCGCTTATGTATCACGAGATCAGGTACTTAGCGCGTTTTCTGGAGCAAGGGAATTGGGCCGGGCCGGCGAAAACGCGTGGGCTTTGCTTAAGTGAGTGCGCTGTTTACAGCAAAGCCTCAATCCCGTCACCCGCGCCTGCTTTACGCAACCTCAAGCTTGTCCGTTTACGAAGGTCGAATGTTCGCCCGCATTGCCTTGTCCCGGCCTTTGCCGCGCGCCGCCACCGCGCTGGCGCTGCTCGTGCTCGGTGCCGCGCTTGGCGGCTGCGCCGACATGAGCGACAGCCTGACATCCGCCTTCGCCGATCCCGCCAAATACGATCTGTACGATTGCAAGCAACTGGAAAGTGAACGCAAGTCCCTCGCCACGCGCCAGGCGGAATTGCAGGGACTGATGGCGAAGGCCGACACCGGCGTCGCGGGTCCTGTGGTGGCCGAACTCGCCTATCGCAACGACTACATCTCCGTCCGCGGGCAAGCCAGGCTCGCCGACGAAGTCTGGCTGCGCAACAAATGTCACGCCTCCGCGCCCGCGCCTGCAATGGCCGCGCCGGTTGCGCCGTCTCCAAACCTCAGGGGCGGGCAGCCGCCGGTTCGCTCCGGCAACGCGGTCTACTAGGGCCTTTTCCGTTTCGATAGAATCGAAACGGGGTTTCCGGATTCCAGATTTGTCGCGTTTCCTTGACGCGAACCGGTTTCCACTTCGCTTGAAAACGCTCTGGCTCGCAATTTCCACTTTCGGCATCATCTAGATCAGACTTCGCGTCGGCGGACTTGCTGCGCTCGGAAATCCGCGTGATCGAGCAAGGGGCAGTTTGCTGCGGTGCATGAGTCCGGTTCTGATGCTGTGGACGGCTCCTCCACCGGCACATGAGTGCCATGGATGTGGGCGCTGTTGAGGCTCCCACGATTTAGAGGAGCAGGTCCATGCAGACGATCACGACAATCGGTCTCGACATCGCCAAGTCGGTGTTCCAGGTGCACGGCGTTGATGCCGCCGGCCAGGTGGTCATCCGCCGCCAGTTGAAACGTCGCCACGTGCTGACATTCTTTGAGAAGCTGCCACCCTGCTTGGTCGGCATCGAGGCTTGCGCCTCGTCTCACCATTGGTCGCGCGAGTTGCAGACACTTGGCCATACCGTGCGATTGATGCCGCCGGCTTACGTAAAGCCCTATGTCAAACGGCAGAAGAACGACATGGCCGACGCAGAAGCGATTTGCGAAGCGGTCACCAGAGCCAGAAGGGGCATCTGAGGAAATACTCTTCTCCGCAACTTGCTCGCCGCTGCGTTTTTACACGGCCAAGACCCGAAGCGGAAATCTTTTTCCAAGCTGGACCAACACATGTTGCGCTGCATTGAACTGAAATTGCGGACTGTTCCGGCTTTCCTCCGCGCACAAATTTTGGAATATTTGTTCGATCTTGGGGAGCGGACCATGGGGCGACGCGAATTCATCACGCTTATCGGCGGTGCGGCGGTAGCGTGGCCGCTTGCTGCAAGGGCGCAACAGACGAGAATATTCCGGATCGGGTTCATCTCTCCAGCTTCGCCGGCTTCCATGGAGCCCCGAACCGAGCGTTTCAGGCGTGGGCTGAATGAACTCGGATATGTCGAGAACCAGAACACGAATATCGAATACCGGTGGGCAGAGGGGAAAGAAGACCGATTGCAGGGTCTAGCAGCCGAGATTGCATCCAAGGTCGATGTAATCGTTGCTCACGGAGTATTGGCAGCCCTTTCTGCTAGGCACGCGTCCACATCGACGCCGATTGTATGTTTTGGTTGCGGTGAAGTAATATCGTCCGGGCTGGTGGCCAGTCTTTCCCATCCCGGGGGTAACATCACGGGACAAACTATTCTTGCACCGGAAGCGAGCGGAAAACGGGTGGAACTGCTCAAAGAGGCCGTCCCCGGAATTACACGGTTGGGGGTACTTTGGAATTCAGCCAATCCAGTTTCGGGACCAGAATTGAAAGAGACGGAAGAGGCAGCTCGCGCAGGCGGATTGGAGCTGCGGTCCATCAGCGTAACGAAACCGAGCGAATTCGCCCAGGCCTTCAACTCAATGAGCGACGAGCACGCAGGGGCTGTCCTCGTGTTGTCTGACGCTATGTTTTTCGGCAACCGAAAACAGATCGCGGAACTTGCGATTGCCAAGCGACTACCTGCGGTTTCCTGGAGCAATGAGTTTGCAAAGTCTGGATTTATGATGAGCTATGGACCCGACGTTTATGAGTTAGCTCAGCGTGCGGCTACCTACGTCGATAAGATTTTGAAGGGAACCAAGCCAAGTGATCTGCCAATCGAACAACCGACAAAATTTGAATTTGTGGTCAACCTCAAAATCGCGAAGGCGCTTGGCCTGACCGTTCCGCCGGCCCTTCTTGGCCGCGCCGACGAGGTGATCGAATAGAGATCCTTTTTGCTGCAGTGCATGAGTCCCTTCCTGGCACTTTTCGGACATGGCGCGATGTCCGAGTTGAGTCCGCTATGCGAGCAAAAGCGGACTTCGTCCAGTGGCGCCGATCAGGCGGGAGTAAACTTCACGTAGGCCCCGCCTTCGTTAGCTTGCAATTACCCCTTCCGGCATCGTCAAGATCAGACTTCGCGCCGGCAGACTTGCTGCGCTCGGACGTCCGAGGCGGCGCCCGCCGGGCAAATCAGTCACTTGCCTGTCCAGCCCCCTCAAGAAAAATATTTCTGTTTTTCCGAAACGCAAATCAGCGCTATATCGTCAGCCATCCCGTCCCGGAAGAGGGGCGTTGGCCATCGTCACGAACGTTGGGGCGGGGATGCGGTGGACGCTGATCGTGCCAAAGACGAATGGCGCGTGCGGCGGACGGCGAAGTCGTGTGGTCCTGACGCCCCGACGCTGGTGTCAAGTTCTTGAGAAGCAAGCTTCTCAGGGATGACGGTGGCAAGAAAGCCGGTCACCGAGGAGAGCGCGAAGGAAACCGTTAAAACCATTGCGCGGGGAATGCCGGGTGATTCCGGTGTGACCTGACTAACGCGTGTGCGTTTTACCACTTCATTGCACACGCGGCTATCGGGCGCATCGGACGCCCGGCATTCCCTGCGCCCTCTCCTTGGAGCGGGCGGAACGTTCTTGGCAAAACTCGCGCGAAACGCGCGGCGAGATTGCGAAGCTGTGTTCGCGGAGGACGCTGCTGCCTTACCTCGCCCCGCTTGCGGGGAGAGGTCGGAGACGAAGCGCAGCGAAGTCTCCGGGTGAGGGGGACTATCCGCAAGTCCGAGCCTGTCGAGAGTCCCCCTCACCCGCTCGCAAGATGCTCGCGACCTCTCCCCGCAAGCGGGGCGAGGTGAAGAACGCCGAACCCGGCGACCGCCGTGAACACCAAGCCCCACATGCCACGCGCCTCACGCCCGCCAGTCGTAGATCCAGTTCTGCCGCGCCAGTACGCGTTGCGCGCCCATCGCCCGGATCGCGAGGTCGCGCGCGAAAGCCGCGGGACCCGCCAAGTGATAGATTCGTCCCTGCCGCCTGGCGGCGCGCGCAACCCGCGCCACGCGCGGGCGGCGCAGCCGGCCATAGCGTTTCAGCGCGGCCGGGATGTCGTCCGGATTTTCGCCAAGCCCGGCGAGGCATCCGGCGAGCACCGCCGCATCCTCGATCGCCATTCCCGCGCCTTGCGCGGCAAATGGCAGCATGGCGTGGGCGGCATCCCCCAGCAGCGCGACCGCGCCGCTGGTCCACTCGCCGCCATCGGGCACCGTGAACAACGCGAATTTCCGCCAGCCGTCGACGGCGCCGATCATCATCCGCGCGGGGCCCGGCCAGGTCGGCGACGAGAACACGTTTCTGAGTTCGTTGCCTTCGCCGGGCGCGCTCCAGCCCGGCCTGTTCCAGGTGCCCGGCACGACCGCGACGATGTTGATCTGGCGCGTGCCCGAGATCGGATAGGCGACAAGATGCGCGTTCGGGCCCATCCAGAGCTGGACCCGGCGCGAGGTATATTCGCGCGGCAGCTGCGTGGCCTCGAGCGTTCCGCGCCAGGCGATCAACCCGGAGAACTGCGGCTGTGCTTGCGGAAACAAATGCTGCCGGACCGTGGACCAGATTCCGTCGGCGCCGACCAGCGCCAGCGCCAGTTCCTGCTGGCGCGTCATGCCGCTGCGCTGGACCACGGTCAGTCCCTTGGCGTGGGGGGCGACGTCTTCGAACTGGCAGCCGAGCCGCAAATCGATATTGGGGTTGTCGTTGACGTGGGCCTGCAGCGCCGCTTGCAGATCGGCGCGATGCATCACCCAATAGGGTGCGCCGGCGGCCAGCGTGGCGGCTTCGCCGAGCGGCAGGCGGGCCACTTCACCGCCGCTGCGCGAACTCATCAGGCTGATGGCGTCGGGGGTGACGGCGCGTGCCGCGAGCCGGGGCTGCAATCCCAGCTCGACCAGCACGCGGCTGGCGTTGGGCGAGAGCTGCAGGCCGGCGCCGATTTCCTCGAGGTGCTCGGCTCTCTCCAGAATGACGATGCGAAAACCTTGTGCCGCGAGCGCAAGCGAGGCTGTCAGTCCCCCGATCCCGGCACCAGCGACGAAGATGGTGCGTGACGCGGCCACGGAACCGTCAGGCGACCCGATCCTTCACGACGCATTCGGGCGGCCGGGATTCGCCGGCCTTGAGGTCGGCGGCGAAACGATAAAGCGTCGAGCAATAGGGGCAGATGATCTCGCTGTCGTTGCCGAGGTCGAGGAAAACGTGCGGGTGATCGAAAGGCGGATTGGCGCCCACGCACATGAACTCCTGCGAGCCGATCTCGATGACGGGAACCCCGGCATCGTTGTGAAAGTGCGGAACGACATGGTCGGCCATGATATTCACCTTGGGTGGCGATGGAGTTGGACGCAATCAACACCACGCAGGCTTGAATGCTGCGCACCATACTTGCGGGTCGCCTTGATTCCCAGTGCGCCGACCGCTCATCTGCTCATGCAAATTCGACACAATCTTGTCGTCCCAGAGAAGCCCTTCTTTCGTCGGGGCCGTTGTGTCTTAAAAACGGCACACCATTTGGAAGACAGCGAAACACCGGGTTTTTTTGGATGAAACGGTCGCGGATTGGTTCGGCCCTGGCTGGCATGGCGGCGTGCGCGGTCGCGTGCGCGCTGCTGTGGCCGCACGCGCGCGACGCCGGCGTCATCCTGGCCGCGCAGGACGACCCTGCCGAACTCGCCGATCTCGAGCTCGATTCGGCTCTGCGGAACAACCAGGCTGTGGTCGAGCAGAACATCGAGGCGGCGCTGGCCGCGAACGACGCTGATCTCGCCGGCAGCTTTGTCGAACTCGCTGGCGGGAGGAACATTCCTGTCAGCGAGGAACTGTCACGGCGGGCGAGTGATGCCGTCACCGAGGAGAATTCATCGTCGCATTTTGCCAGACGCTTCGCGAGCGGGCTGGTGACCGGAAACGCCGACGATGTCGCGAGCCTGTCGGGCACGGTCGCCGGCGACCTGTTCGTGTTCGGCGACATCCGGGATGTGGTGCGCGAAAGCAAGCACCTCGCCATGGGCGAGGACACCGACCGGCTGGTGCTGGGGCTCGCGACCGCCGGTCTTGCGGTGACCGCGGCGACCTATGTCTCCGTCGGTGGCATGGTGCCGGTGCGCGCCGGTCTGACGCTGGTCAAGGATGCCCGCAAGGTCGGCCGGCTGGGTGAGGGGCTTACGCAATGGGCCGGCCGCTCCGCGCGCGAGGTCGTCGACACGCCGATGCTGCAAAACGCGGTGGTGTCTGGCTCGGTCATGCGGCCGGCGCAGACCATCACCGCGATCAGAGCCGCCTTCCATGCCGAAAAAGCCGGCGCGCTGGTCCGGCTGGCCAAGGACATCGGACGTGTCGCCGAGAAGTCCGGCACCCGCGGCGCGATGGACACGCTGCGAATCGCCGAAGGCCCCAAGGACGTCGCACGCGCCGCACGGCTCGCGGAGTCCAAGGGCGGCCAGACCCGTGCGATCCTGAAAGTGCTGGGCCGCGGCGCCTTGCTGCTGGCGGCAGGCGCCTTCAATCTCACGCTATGGGTGTTCGGCGCGCTGGTCGCGCTGTTCGGTCTGCTGTCGTCGATCAAGGCCACCACCGAGCACCTGACCCTGTCGTGGCTGACCCGCAAGAAGGCGCGGCGGCTGCGCAGGCAGATGGTGGCGGCGTCGCACCCGGCTGTGGCGATAGCCGGCGTTAGCGGCTAGCCTTAGCTTCCGCCTTCAACCGCCTGTTTTTTCCCAAGATGTATGGAATGGCCAATGCCGAGTTTTCACAACGGCGCCGTTGAAATTGCCTACCTCGACGAAGGCGAGGGCGAGCCGATCGTTCTCGTGCACGGCTTTGCCTCGAACAAGGACGTCAACTGGGTGTATCCGGCCTGGGTTTCAGAGCTGAAGAAGTACGGCCGCCGCGTCATCGCGCTCGACAATCGCGGCCACGGCAATTCGGCCAAGCTTTACGATTCCGAAGCGTATCACATCGGCACCATGGCCGGCGATGTCAGCGCGCTGATGGATCATCTTGACATCGAGCGCGCCGACATCATGGGCTACTCGCTGGGATCACGGATGACGGCCTGGCTTTCGCTGCGCCAGCCGCATCGGCTGCGGTCGGCGATTCTGGGCGGCATCGGGATTGGGCTGATCGAGGGCGGTGGTCCCGGCGAAAACGTCGCGCAGGCGCTGGAGGCGTCCTCGCTCGATGACGTGACCGATCCGGTGGGAAGGGCCTTCCGCGCTTTCGCGGACCAGACCCGCTCCGACCGCCGGGCGCTCGCGGCCTGCCTGCGCGGTTCGCGGCGCTTGATGACCAGAGAGGAAGCCGCCGGGATCGGCGTGCCCGTGCTGATCGCGGTCGGCACCTCGGACGAAATCGCGGGCTCGGCGGCCTCACTCGGAAAAATCATCCCGGGCTCGCAAGTGCTCGACATTCCCGACCGCGACCACATGCGGGCGGTGGGCGACAAGGTCTACAAATCAGGCGTGCTGGATTTTTTATCCCGGCACCCGTAACGGCCATTCCCGGACGGCTTGATTTCCTGAAATTTCCAACCATTTTGAGCCGACGCCCTTCAGTGAGGGTGGGTTTCGGTCGTGCGAAGAAGGTGTGCCGCATCAATATTTTAGCGTGGAATTCAAGCTAAAGCCGACATTCACCTTTTGCCAAAGGCGCGGGACAGAAGTCCGTCCCTCGTGCTATAATGCGTAATCAGAACTTGCGAGAGCTGCACATGGCTATGCATCAGATCAATCCGCAGGGTGCAAAACTGGCGGCGCTCGATCCGATCTGGGATCGCGTGCGCACCGAGGCGGAAGACATCGTTCGCCGCGAGCCAGAGCTCGCCTCCTTCATCTATTCGACAGTGCTGCATCACGAGCGGCTGGAGGATTCGGTAGTGCATCGCCTCGCCGATCGCCTCGATCATTCGGCGCTGTCGGGCGACCTGATTCGCCAGACTTATGACGAGGCGCTGCGCGACGATCCGGATCTCGGCAATGCCTTCCGCGCCGATATGGTGGCGGTATACGACCGCGATCCCGCGACCTCGCGTTTCATCGATCCGCTGCTCTATTTCAAGGGCTTCCATGCGCTGCAGACCCACCGTCTGGCGCACTGGCTCTATCAAAAGGGCCGCAAGGATTTTGCCTATTATCTGCAGAGCCGCTCGTCGGCGGTATTCCAGACCGACATCAACCCCGCCGCCAGAATCGGCCGCGGCATCTTCCTCGATCATGCCACCGGTTTCGTGTGCGGCGAGACCGCCGTGATCGAAGACGACGTTTCGATCCTGCACGGCGTCACACTCGGTGGCACCGGCAACGAGAACGAGGACCGCCATCCCAAGATCCGCCGTGGCGTAATGATCGGGGCGGGCGCGAAAATTCTCGGCAATATCGAGGTCGGCTATTGCGCCCGCATCGCCGCGGGTTCCGTGGTGGTGAAGGCGGTGCCGCACAACGTCACGGTAGCGGGGGTTCCAGCCAAGATCGTCGGCGAGGCCGGCTGCGCCGAGCCGTCGCGCACCATGGATCAAATGCTCAACGCGATCGGACTTTGAGTTCGCAAGACCGCGTGAATCGCCTGGACGATTTCTGCAAGTAAGGCTGGCGGTGCGCTTCGCCTCGTCCTAAAACTTCCCGAAACCCAAATCGTACTGGAGACTGCTGTGGACGTTCAGGAAGTCAGGAAACTCGACGCCTATCTCAAGCGCCTGTTCGGCAATCCCAGGATACGCGTGGTGCCGCGGCCGAAGAAGGACGATTCCGCCGAAGTCTATATCGGCGAGGAATTCATCGGCGTGCTGTTCGTCGATGACGAAGACGATGACCGTTCGTTCCAGTTCCAGATGGCGATCCTCGAGGAAGACCTGGTCGAGCAGGGCTGAGGCTCTAGCCAGGTCTTGTCATTCCGGGATGGTGCGTTGGCACCAGACCCGGAATCCCGAAATTGTCTTGTGTTTTGCTAGCCGCCCGGCCCGCGCAATTGCAGCGTCAATCGGTCCAGTGCATTGGCGACCTCGCGCCATTGCGCGAGCCAGTTGCGCGGAAAACGAAACGTCAGATCGGCGCCGTCGATGCGGCGCTCGCTCAGGCACATTCCGGGCGTCGCGGCGTCGCGCGTGCATCGCGCGGTAAGGCTCGGCGAGTTTGCAAAGAACAGATCTTCGTTGCTGTAAGGCGTGCCCTCCCGGAACGCGCGCATCGTCAGCCCATCCTGCCCGGGCGTTGAGGCCTGCTCGAGGTAGCGCGGATAGATGGTGCGCACACGTGTATCAGGCGCCAGCGTGTCGTGGTGCGCCGCTATCGACAGGAAGATCCGGTCGATCGGCTGTACCGCCGCCTCAACGGCATCCGCGCTGAGAGGCTTCGGCGCATCGGAAGGCTCAAGCGAAGGAGAGTTGAAGGCGAGGTCGATGCGCTCCTGCGGCCCGGAGTGGCGCTGGATTTTCATCCGGATCGCCGCAGTCGGCACATTGAAAAGCGTGGCTCCGATGCTGACCGGCAACCGCGCCGGACCGCTTGAAGCATCCGGTCCCCAGGTCGGCCACAGCAGATAGGCGACCAGCGCAAGAGCGCCCGCGGCGGCCGCGCACCCCAGCATGACCGGAACCATGTGGCTGCGGGAACGCGCGCGCGAACCGCGTGCGGCGCGTTGGGCCATCGAGACGAATGTCATGAGCGAAGCATTGTGAGAGGGATTTCCTGGGCTAACGCCGAATCACCGCCGAATATGCCATGCAGGACGGCATTTCCGCACGATTTCCCGCGGCTCGAATGTGCCATGAGGGGCGGCGGTTCCCGCCGCCGTTAACCTTTCTTTAAGGATGCTGTGGCGGCACCCGGCCGATTTTGCGAAGCCATGGGCATTCCTCCGTAGCGGAAGTCCTTGCAATGTCGCCTGATGCGTTGAATTCCCTGTTCTCCCTTTGCATCGGCTTCGCGTTGGCAGGCGCCCTGGCCAACGGATATCAGGCACTGCTGCAGCGCCCTGCGGGCTTTGGACTGCTGCAGGAGGGCGTGGCGCCGAAGACTTTCGTCGCCGTCCCGTTCCTGGTTTTCGCGGCGCCCTTCATCATCATGCGAAACACGCTGCGGGGTGCGCAGATCGAGCGCCGCCGCTTCGAATTCGTCATGATGGCGACGGTTTTGGCCGGGTTCTGGAGCCTGATGTCCGGCACATTCTTCCTGATGACGCTGCGCGCCGCCGGACTGCTGGCCTGAACGATAAGGCTGTGCCAAAGTCTCCGTGAACCGGAGATTTGGCGCATGGCGATCTACGAACTTGACGGGCAGGCGCCCGAACTCCCCGGAGACGGAAAATACTTCATCGCCGACACCGCCACGGTGATCGGCAAGGTGCGCCTGCTGAGTTCAGCGAGCGTGTGGTTTGGCGCGGTGTTGCGCGGCGACAATGAATGGATCGAGATCGGCGAAAACTCCAATGTGCAGGACAACTCGACCTGCCATACCGACATCGGCTTTCCGCTGACGATCGGAAAGCGCTGCACCGTCGGCCACAACGCGATCCTGCACGGCTGCACGATCGAGGATGACGCGCTGATTGGGATGGGTTCGATCATCATGAACGGCGCAAGGATCGGCCGCGGCAGCATCGTCGGAGCCGGCGCTGTGATCACCGAGGGCAAGCAGTTTCCCGAGCACTCCCTGATCATCGGCGCGCCGGCGCGGGTGATCCGGGCGCTAAAGCCCGAGCAGGTTGCGGCACTGGGAATGGATGCGAAATTCTACGTTGCCAACGGTGCGCGATACGGAAGAGGCCTGAAGAGGGTCGGCTGAGCGCAGTCTGCAAGGATCCCGACGGCTTCAGCGGTCGTCAGGTTTTTGGCTTCCTTGAGCGGCTCGATCTGACGCGGTCTTTGCCCGGCGCCTCCGAAAGGGCAGCGCTCTTGCGGAGCGCGTCCTTGAGGTCGAGGGGCACACCGTGCTTCCTGAGCAAATCAGCGAACGCCTCATCCGCCAGTTCCTGAATGGTCGCCATCCGGTCGCGCGCGAGCCGCTTCAGCTTGTCGAAAGTGTCGTCATCGAAGGCGATCAGTTTGCGCACGGCCGGACCATCCTCCTGCGTCGCAACCATGCCGGTTCAATTGTGGCCGATGGAAATCGTTCCGGTGCGGAACCAGCGATACGCGCCGTCGCGTGGGTCAGCCCAGCACCTTGTATTTCCTGAACCAGGCCTGCATCTGGCTCCAGGCGTCGTCGGCGGCTTCCTTGCGGTAGCTTGCGCGGTCGTCGGCGTGGAAACCGTGCGGCGCGCCCGGATAGATCTTGAACTCGGCGGGCTTGTTGGCCGCGGCCAGCGCGGCTTTCAGCGCCTCGACGGCTGCCACGGGAATGCCGGCATCCGCCTCGCCGTAGAGGCCCAGCACCGGCGCCTTCATGTCGGGGGCGAGCTGGGTCGGGCTCTTCGGCCAGAGCGGGTTCGGCGGATCGAGCGGCGGGCCGTAAAACGCGACCCCCGCCTTGAGCGCGCCATTGTGGGCGGCATATTCCCACACCGTTCGTCCGCCGCGACAGAACCCGATAATGCCGAGCCGGCCGGTGTCGCCGCCTTGCGACGTGGCCCAGGCCACGGTGCTGTCAAGGTCGGAAAGCAACTCGGCGTCCGGCTTGGAATTCACGATCGGCAGCAGTTGCGGAATATCCGTAATCTTGGTGAGATCGATGCCCTTGCGGTAATAGTAATCCGGCGCGACGGCCAGCGCGCCGAGTTTGGCGAGACGCCGCGTGACGTCCTTGATGTATTCGTGCAGGCCGAAAATTTCCATCGCGACCAGCACCACCGGCGGATTGCTGACGCCGTTCGGACGCGCGAAATAACCGGGCATTTCGCCGTCGGCTACCTTGATCTTGGCATCGCCGGCGGTGAGGCCGTCGGTATCGGTCTTGATGACGTCGGCGCGGACGGGTCCCGCCGCCAGGGTATAGCCTGCCGTTACGGCCGCGGAGGCGGTCATGAAGCCGCGGCTCGAAAACGGAGCAATTTTTGTCAGTCCGATGACATCCGGGGTTAGCAGGGGTTCGACACTCATAATGGATTCCTGGGCCTGATTGAGAGATATGCATTCAGCAATCAATGCTTGCGAAACGCAAATCACCAGCCTGCGAGCATCGCGGCGATGTTTCCGGATAGGCCAGGGGCGGGCAAATCGTGCCGCGCAAAAAACAAGGCCGTCGGCGCAGTATGACGCTAACGGCCTTGCAAACGCCGGATATTGAAATTGGCTCGCGCCATCCGGTGAATTGCAGCTTGCCCCGGGAATGCCAAATCAAATGTGATCTATTTCACAGTAGGCGCGAAAACCTTCCAGTCAGCCATTTTCTGGGGGATTACCCGGTGACGGCTGATACGATGGCGTTTGCAAACCAGGCTATTTGCCGGTCAGCCCCGCGACTTGCCGGGCTTGCGACGGGCGCTGTTCACCGCATGGGATCTCGTTCGGATCGGCCTGTTGCGGGTGGACGGAGCGCCCGGAGCTTCGGAAGCCTGGGCGCTAGCGAAAGACTGCCGCAGACCGTCGATCGCCTGGGTGAGACCCGAGACCTGCTCGGAGAGCCGCTTTGCCTCGGCCTGCTGGGCGGCAAGAAGGCGCTTCACGGTTTGCAACTGGTCCTGAACCACCTGCAGCTGGTCGATCGATTCCTGCTGGGTCGCTTCCAGACCCTTGGTCTTCTCGACAAGCTGCTCGGAGGCTTGGGCCGTCCTGGCCTGCAGTTGGCGGACAGCAACGACGCGGTCTTGTTCAGGGGTCGTGCCGGTGTAGGCGCGCCACAGCGCGATTCCGCCGATGCCGATTAGGATGACGACCAGTGTAGCGGCTGCGAGCGCTATCGGCTGAGCGCCAATATGCGCGGCGCCACCGGCCCTTGCATCCTGAGATGTGAGTTCGATCATGGGACTCATAGTCCGTTGTGAAAGTTCCCGGGCTTTACCATGATCGCAGGTGCGAGGCCCAGCCAAAAAACAGGATGTCGGGGCCAAAAAGTCGCGGCAGCCCTTGGGGGACTTACAAAACCTTTGGTTCCGGTGGCTTTATGCTGTCGGCAGCCCGTTCCACGGATCGCCAAGCGGCGTTTTATGTCGGCCTCATCGCGCAGGATCACGCCCGCTTTCCGCAATCGGCGTTTCCAAAGCGCAATGTTTTCCTTGGTGCACCAAACCTGACGTTTCATCTTCACACGGCACGAGCGAATGCGCCGCGCCGGCACAGCGTCACCGTCCGAAAAATCAGCATCCCGAGATTCACGTCTTTGCCTTTTCGCCCAAGAGCTTTCCAGTCAATCTATTGACGAAATGCAGCCGCGTGCAGGCCAGACAGGTAACGGACTCATACTCATGATGTGACCTTTCGACTTCCGATGGGGTGTCATCCAGCAAGTGCTGGACGTTCGCACCAGTATTAGGGCATCGGAATAGGACATGAGCCATGATACATTATACATTATACAAGCTCACCCGCAAAAACCATGGCCAGCTCAAATCAGCCATCACTTGCGGCAATCGAAGGTCCGCGAGGGAACCATTGTGCTGTGCACCATGCCAAAAAGTTGCGGCCAGCCCTTGGGGGAGGGCTGGCCGCGCGCGATCCGGTCTGGGACGAGGAGGGGTGGGGATGTGACCGGGTCGCGTGTCTCCGTTATCTCGTTGCCGTTAGTGATCGCGGGCGCTGGCGGTGGCGACCGCGGGGCGGCTGTCGCCTAGCGAGATCCACACATTCGGATCGCTCTGCGATTGACGCTTGACGAAGCGGTATCCGGTCTCGGTCCAGGCCACGACGTTTTCGTTCTGGTTGTCGAGGATGAACTCGCCCTTGTCGGTCTTCACGGTCAGCACCGCGTGGCCTTCGCCTTTCTTGTCGCGCACGACGGTGATCAGTAGCGCCTCGCGCGGCCAGCCGGCGTCGGTCAGCATCTTGCGCTTCAACAACACGTAGTCCTCGCAGTCGCCGTAGCCGTCCGTCGGCAACGACCATTTCTCGATCACGCCCCAATGGTCCATGTCGGTCATCGGCTTGACCGACTCGTTGACCCAGCGGTTGACCCGCTGCAGATCCCGCCATGCCATCTGCGACATCACGATATCGCGCGGCTGCGACGCGTCGCCGCGGCATTCGCCGGGATTTTCGGCGCAGAATTCAACCCAGCCGATCGGCGAGCGCGTGACCTCGCCAAGGCTGGCATAAAGAGTCCGTTCGTCACCGGCATTCGCCGGCGCATTCAATCCCAACAGGACGGCGACAACCGCCAATCCCTTTCCCGCTCCCCTGAACCCAAACATTGCAGCCCCCGTTTTTTGTTGGGACCACATTTGGCATAAAGGCTTTGCGCCGTCGCTAAGTAAGGCAAGTACATTTGAAGCGAATACAGATAAAAGCTGCGGAAAAGTCGATCTATACTTGAATAAAACTCGATTAGAATTTTAAACAACTGCAATTGATTCAAATTTTACGAATTAAGATCTCGCAGCCGGTCGGTGCTGCGGTTTGCCGCGGTAAATCCGGGCGCGTTAACCTAAGCCGTGCCCGCGTCAAACAGCCGAAAGCGGCATCCGGCAATGCGGATTCCGCCTTCGAGCTTCGGCAAAGAAGGGAATTGCGGCTTTACCGCGCGGTAACGCTGTCTTCGAGCGTCTGGGCCAGCTGCTCGTGCACAAACTCGAGCGCGAAGCCGTCTTCCAGATTTCGCACCACCCGGGCCTGGACCTTGCCGAGCATGACCAGGGATCGCAGCGGCGGGCGGTTTTCCGCGGCGATGGCGGCGCCGGACAGCGACATGTCGATAATCCGGCAGGTCATCTTGGTGCCGTCCTCAAGCGTAAGCAGCGCAATCGGGTTGCGCGGGATGATGCGGTCGTGGCGACGGTCTTCCGGCAGGTTGAGAATGTCGCGGTTGGCGAGCCAGGTCAGCTGCGCGGCGAGCTTGTCGCGCTTGCGGGCGGTCGCGCCCACGCTCATGGCAAAGCCGTTGTCGATAATGCGGGTGATCTTGCCCTCGACCCGGCCGATATGGTCGAGATAGGCGATCACGCGGTCGCCGACATTGCCGATCCCGGGCGCCAGCAGGGCCAGTCCCCCCGGGGACATATTGATGATCTGGCAAGGGTATTCGCGCCGGTCGGGCAGCATATAGCGGCCGAGCAGATGAACCTTCACCCGCTGAAAGCGCCGGCGCTCTTCGGCGGCAGGAAGTATCGACTTTTTGTGCGCTAACGCCATCTTCGTTACCCGACAACCGGCATCTCGGTGTCACCTGACCCTACGGCCGACAGGGTTAACGAGCCGTTAGCGGCGCCCGCAGGCCGCGCGTATTATGCCGCACGCGGTACCGAAGAGCGGGTAGTGTCAGCGGCGCGATCGCGGCCCCGGCCGACAACGCCATCGCAAGGCTGTGGCAGGTTCGACCACGCCGGCCGCGATTGGCATCCCGAGTTCGTTCACATAGGCTTCGCTCCGCCCACGCAACTCAAAACCAACCATCGCCGAAGGGCCGGAGGAAGTCTCATGGAACAGATCCGCGTATGCACCTATGACGGCCCCGGCGCCCAGCCGGTTATTCGCAGCGTGCCGTGGCCAAGAATTCCGAAGAAGGCGGCGCTGATCAAAGTCGGTGCCTGCGGCGTCTGCGGCACCGATCTTCATATCCTGAAAGGCCATTGGCCGAAGCAACTGCCGTGGCCGTTCACGCTCGGCCACGAAATCGGCGGCGTACTCGTCGAGGTCGGCTCCGAATTCAAGGAAGACTTCATGAGCAAACCGTTGAAGGTGGGATCGAAGGTGATGATTCCGCCGCTGATGCCGTGCGGTCGTTGCTATTACTGCGTTCACTATCCCGAAAGCGCCAACAAGTGCCTGACCCCGGTCTATTACGGCCGTTATCTCGGCTTCGACAAGGCGCCGCATCTGTGGGGCGGCTGGGCCGAATATGTCTATGTCGATCTCGAGATGCTGCCGGGCACCAAGATCTACAAACTTCCCGACGACATGTCGTTGCGGCTCGGTGCCCTGTCGGAGCCGCTGACCTCATGCATTCGCGCCTTCAACCGTGCGTCGCGTGCTGGTGGTTTCGCCTGGGGCGACACGGTAGTGATCCAGGGCTCCGGCCCGATCGGCATTCTGGCGGTCGCCGCCGCGCAGGAGATGGGCGCGGGGCGCGTGATTTGCGTCGGCGCACCGGAGGCACCGCGGCTCAAGCTGGCGCGCAAGTTCGGCGCGGAAGCGACTGTAAACATTGAAGAGGTCACGACGCCGGATGCACGCATCAAGGCGGTGCGCGAGATTGTCGGCGGCTTCGGCGCCGATCTGGTGATGGATTGCTCGGGACATCCGAGCGCAGGCCCCGAAGGCATCGAAATGCTGCGCGACGGCGGCACCTATGTCGAGATGGGCCAGTTCACCGATGCGGGCTCGATCCAGACCTCATGGCACCGCATCTGCACCAAGGACCTCAACGTGCTGGGGTCGTGGGGTTTCACCGGCAACGATCTGCCGCTCGGCGTCGATATGCTCTATCGCACCCGCGACAAATATCCCTGGCTCGAGATGCAGACGCTGTATCCGTTTTCCGAGGAAGGCATCGGCCGCGCGGTCGCGGACGCGATGGCGATGCAGACGGTGAAATCGACCATCGTGCCGTGGCCGGAACTGGCGGAATGATCAAGGGCCTGGATTTGCAGGCTTCCAGTACAGAGACCCAAATGCTTGCCTCGCAGCGCGACCTCTTCGAGATGCCGCGCCAAATCTGTTATCTGAACGCTGCCTCCTACGGCCCATTGCCGCTCCGAACCCAGCAGGCCGGCCGCGCGGCGGTCGGACGCAAAGCCACGCCCTGGACACTCGACGCCGCCATCGCAAACGGCCAGCACGAGCGTGCGCGGGCTGCCGCCGCGCGCTTGATCAATGCCGATCCGGCCGACATCGCGCTGATACCCTCGGTCAGTTACGGGGTTGCGACGGCGGCGAAGCTGCTGACGATCGCCCGCGGCGCCCAAATCATCGTTCTGGAAAACGACCATTCCTCGCCGGTGCTCGAATGGCACACGCGGGCTGGCGCGCAGGGTTTTATCGTCGAGACAATAATGCAGCCGGAGGACGGCGACTGGACATCGGCGATTCTTGCGACAATCGAACGACCCGGCGCGCCGCCGGTCGGCCTTGCATCGATCTCATCGGTGCACTGGTCGGACGGCGGGCTGATCGACGTCGAAAGAGTAGCCGAAGCGCTGCGCAGGCAAGACGCCATCTTTCTTCTCGATGCGACCCACAGCACCGGCGTGCTGGCGATGGACGTGCAGCGTCTCGATCCGGATTTCGTGATCTTTCCGACCTACAAATGGCTACTCGGTCTCTATGGCAGGGCGTTTATCTACATTTCCAGGCGTCATCAGGGGGGTGTTCCGCTTGAGCAGACAGCCTCCGGCCGCCTCGATGTGCGCGCCGAAAATCAGGTCTACTTCGCCGACCTTCGCTACGTCCCGAATGCGCGGCGCTTCGATATGGGTGAGCGCGACCATTTCATTTCGATGGAGATGGCCGCGATCGGGATGGAGATGATGGCCGAATGGGGCACCGCGGCCGTGGTGCAACGTCTTGCCATGCTGACGGAACGGATCGCCGAAGGCGCGCGTGGCATCGGTGTCGGCGTGCCGGACCGCCAGCTGCGCGCACCGCATATCCTGAGCCTTGGCTTCAAGGACGGGATGCCGGCAGGGTTGATCGAGGGGCTTGCAAGTGAGGACATCTACGTCGCGGCGCGTCTGCGCCGCATGCGGATCTCGCCTCATGTCTATAATGACGAGGCCGACGCCGACAGTTTCGTCGCCGCTTTGACCCGGCGGCTCCGGGGCTAGTTCGCCGCACAAAGCGCCGGGGCTTGCTGTGTTATCCGGCAGGACGCCGCCGCGCCTAGCTCAGCCCTTCATAGACCATGAAGCCGCGCGCGACCGCCAGTTTCCGCAAGGCGCGGGGGACGAGCTTTTGCGGTGGCTGGTCGAGATAGCGATACGAGGTCAGCCTGAAATCCCGCAGTCGCGAATGATCGTTGTCGAACGGCGCCAGCAATCCGGTCAGGCTTATCGGTGCGTGCGCGCGGGTATTGAACGGCAACAGCAGCAATTCCAGATGCGCCGGCGAGCCGTCTTCGGATGTCGCGGTAACGCCGGCGACGGCGGCCAGCATTTCCTCCGATACCACCGTAATGATGTCCTCGATCTCACGGCGCGTGTCCGGCGCAAACAGCGCCGAAAAGCTCCGGTCCTTCAGATCGCAGCCGAGCAGGGCGCAAACGCGCGTGCCGGCGACGCGAAACGGATGACCTGAAGTTGCGTCATAAGAAAGCACGAAGATGTCGCCGAGCAGTTCGCGCACCGCGCCCGGCTCGATCTCGCTGCGATCCGGCGCACGTGCGCCGCCACGCTTCTCGTCCCAATAAGCGAAGAACTCGCGGGTCGACGGATGCTTCATGATGACCTTGCCCCGGCGTCCGGCTCGGCGGGACAGATCTGTCCCGCTTTTGCGCACGCCCGTTCCCTTGATTGTTTTGCAAGACAGGCTTTGCAGCGTCCATGCCGCAGGCGCGTTTTGGCGCGGCGGAGGGCGGCTTTGTGCCGTTAAGGTTAAGTTAACTATGAGGTTGGGGATCGCCGCCCGTCTGCTAGTGTCCGCGCACTCGATCCTCGCCGGTTTTCCTCCAGGTTCCGGCGAGGTTGTTACACAGGCGGCATCAGACAGTCTGGTCGTCGCGCAGGGAGGGGTGGGGATGCCGCCCGGCCCCGGTGCGAAAGACCGGCGCAAACGAGGGAGGGCTTTCTCAGAGTCCTCCCTTTTTCTTTGGCGTGTTGCGGCCCGCCACGATCCCGCGCTTGCACAGCAGGGCCAAGCCGCCTAATGGGGCGCAATCGCTCACGTGAGCCGCCCGCTTTAGGTCATCGCCCTTGGAATCTCCGCCAGAATTGCCGCAGGATGCCCCGCGCGAACCGGTCCTGACGCTGCCCGGGGCGCTGACCGCCTATGTCCTGCTGCTCGCGGTCGTTCACCTGCGCGTGCTGCTGCCGTCGGAACTGGAAAACTGGACCATCGACGTATTCGGATTCATTCCGAAGCGTTACGATTCAACGCTGCTGGCGATCACCTTTCCCGGCGGCGCCGGCGCCAAGGTCTGGACCTTCGTGACCTATTCGCTGCTGCACGCCAATCTCAGCCATATCGGTTTCAACGTGCTGTGGCTGTTGCCGTTCGGCAGCGCGCTGGCGCGCCGGTTCGGCGCTATCAGGTTCTTCCTGTTCATGGCGGTGACGGCGGCGGCGGGCGCGCTGGCGCATCTTATTACCCATGAGCATGCGGTCGCGCCGATGATCGGCGCATCGGCTTCGGTGTCCGGCACCATGGCCGCCGCCATCCGCTTTGCCTTCGTGCGGGGCAGTTTCCTGTCGTTCAGCCGCGGCGACGCCGATGCCGCAGCGAAGGTGCCGGCGCTTTCGCTGATGCGCGCTCTGCGCAATCCGCGGGTGCTGGGTTTCCTTGGCGTCTGGTTCGGCGTCAACATCATCTTCGGCATCGGATCGATCGCAACCGGCACGGACGGCGCCAGCGTTGCCTGGCAGGCACATATCGGCGGCTTCTTCGCCGGGCTGGTGTTATTTTCGCTGTTCGATCCGATTGCGCACACCTCCGCCGATGCTGCGGATGCGTCATCCTCCGACGCATCGCACAGCGGCTGATCGTCGCTTGCGGCGCGGCGTGGTTTGATCCATCATGTCGGTGTTATTGAGGCAACGCATAAGCCCGCGAACGTGCTTGTACCCGTGCTTGCCCAGTGCGCCTGCAACGAAACCGGCGCCGAACTGTTGATTGAAAACTCAAGGGAACAAAGACCGCGCTCGCTCAAGGGCGCGATCGGCTTCAGGGAGACGACAATGACGGTACGTGCAATTCTCGATTCCAAAGGCCATCACATTGAGAGCGTCGAGCCGGATGCCAAGCTTTCGGCTGCGATCAGGATTCTGTCGGAACGGAGGATCGGCGCCGTATTGGTGATGAGCAAAGGCCGCATCGAAGGCATCCTGTCGGAGCGCGACATCGTGCGGGTGCTGGGTGAACGGGGCGCCAGGGTGCTTGATGAGCCGGTCGACGCGGTCATGACGCGCAAGGTCGTTAGTTGCAGGCAGAACGATACGGTCGCCGCGATCATGGAAATGATGACGTTGGGCAAATTCAGGCATTTGCCGGTGGTCGAGGAAGGCATGGTTGTCGGCCTGATTTCGATCGGCGACATCGTCAAGTGGCGCGTCCGGGAGTACGAGATGGAACAGGAA
Source organism: uncultured Alphaproteobacteria bacterium (assembly GCA_963801875.1). Classification (GTDB taxonomy): domain Bacteria; phylum Pseudomonadota; class Alphaproteobacteria; order Rhizobiales; family Xanthobacteraceae; genus Bradyrhizobium. Next base: position 404,987 of record CAWDGT010000005.1, read on the forward strand.
GCGCTGCGGGACTACATCAAGACTGCCTGAGGCCCGGGGCGATCAAGAGGCCTCGTCGACTGTGGTGCCCGGCTTGCCCGAAGCGGGCGCCAGAATGTGGATCGCTTCCTGGATGGAATCGATGGCACGCTCGGCGGCTCGCGCGCCATGCGCGATCAGATCTTCGGCGCGGTGGAAATCGAACATGCCGATTTTACCGACGCGGGGCGAGATCAACAAGTCGGGCGGATCGCCGGCGAGCCGCGCGCGGGTGATGCGATCCTGCATGATGTTGAAGGCATCGACCATGACAGAGGAAATGCCCGGCCGTCCGCCGCTGCCAAAAAACTCGCGCTTCATGGTGCGTTCGGGAGAAAAGAACTTGCCGAAGCCGGTTTTCGGCGGCACCGGCTCGATCACCGCCTCCGGCGCATCTGCTGCCGCGCCGTGGGAGTAGACCGTCGTGCTGTGTGTGAAGACGTCACTCGAGAGGTTGGCGGCGATCACGATTTCCGCGCCCAACGCACGCGCCGCCGACACCGGGACCGGGTTCACCAGCGCGCCGTCGACCAGCCAGCGATCGCCCACAAGCACCGGCGAAAATATCCCGGGCAGCGCATAGGAGGCGCGCATCGCATCGACCATGCGGCCATGGGTCAGCCAGATCTCATGGCCGGTGCGGACTTCCGTGGCCACGGTCGCAAATTTCAGCGGCAATTCCTCGATCAGAATCTGGCCTATTACGGCTTCGAGATGCGCGGCCAGCTTTTCGCCGCCGATCAGGCCCGAGCCGTTGAGGCGGATATCGAGATAGCCGAGGATATTTCGCGGCTGCAGGCTGCGCGCCCATTCCTCGAGCGTATCGAGATGCCCCGCGGCATAGGCGCCGCCGACCACCGCGCCGATCGAGGTGCCTACCACGACATTGGGGACGATACCGTGGGCAATCAATGTCCGGACGATGCCGATATGGGCAAACCCCCGCGCTGCGCCGCCGCCCAGCGCCAGCCCGATCACCGGCCGCCTGATGGTGCCTAGACCCACCTTGTCCTGGCCATCAGAGGCGTTCTGGCCGCGTCCGATCAAAATATTCAGCACGGATGTCTCCTGGGAGCGAAAGCTAATCGCTACAGCTTGGCCCTGCCAGAATGTACCACAGGCATGGTTTATGCCCCGTTCGCGTGGGGATAGGCAGCGATTGTGACGGGATCGCGGCTCCCGGAGTAACACCCTGGCCGTCCCGCCGGTTCCAAGGGACACCGCTCAGGTGGGTATGCTGGCTTGAATTTGCCGCGTTTTCGGTGAAAAGCATGCCCCATGACTTCAGGGGGTAACGGCATCGGTCGATCCGGGCGTGGCGGACGCCTGCTTTCGGCGTTTGCGCTTGCCGGCTTACTGATCTCGGCGATCGCTTCCCCCGCTGCCGCCCAGATGTTCAGCGATCGCCCGCCGCCGGTGCCGCCGGCATCAGTTCCGGAACCTTCAGGGCCGGCGATGAATCTGGCCCCGCCCTCGGGGCCGGCGTCGATTCCGAGCATGCCGGCGCCGCTGACACAACCATCCGTCGCTGCCGTGCCGCCGGTGGTCGCGCCGCAGGGCGCGACGGCGCCCGGCCAGGCGGTGCTGGCGTTGACGGCGCGCTACGGCAAAGACCTGCCGGTTATCACCAGCGGACTGGTGTGGCGGGTCTTTTCCGACCGGCCGGACGAAACCGGCACGTTCAAGTTGATCCGCGAGGATCGCGGGGCCACGCCCAACATCGTGCTGCCGCCGGGCAGCTATGTGGTCCATGTCGCGTTCGGACTGGTCGGCGCGGTCCGTGCGGTGACCCTGAAGGCCGAGACCGATCGCGAAATCCTTCCTGCTGCCGGCCGGCGGCCTTCGCATCGAAGGCCGCGTCGGCGCCAGCAAGATACCGCAGAACCAGATCTCGTTCGCGATCTACAAGGGCAGCCAGTTCGAAGTCGGCGAGCGCGCGCCGCTGGTGCCGAACGTCGCCGCAAGCGATGTCGTGCTGCTGCCGGAGGGGACCTACTACATCATTTCCAATTACGGCGACGCCAATTCGGTGGTGCGCTCGGACATCCGGGTTCAGGCCGGCAAGCTGACCGACGTTATCGTCACCCATCGCGCCGCGGTCATCACGCTGAAGCTGGTCAGCGACAAGGGCGGCGAGGCCCTGGCGAATACGGCCTGGTCGGTGATCACGCCGGGCGGCGACGTGATCAAGGAATCGATCGGCGCATTCCCGCGCGTCGTGCTGTCGGAAGGCGAATATCGCGCCATCGCCAAGAACGAGGGCAAGGTCTACGAGCGTCCCTTCAACGTCGTCAACGGCGTCGATGGCGAGATTGAGGTCGTAGCGCACTAGCGATCTCATCCTTCGCGACCGGCCCACAGGCCGCGACTCGGGATGAGGAATTATTTCAAAACCGCGTCACGATATCCGACAGCGCCGGGCGCGGGCGGTCTTCGCTTGCTTTCGACGGCGTGCCGATATGGATGAAGCCGGCCAGCTTTTCATCCGCCTTCAATCCCAGCCCGTCGAGCACGTCGCGATCGAACGCGAACCAGCCGGTCAGCCAGCACGCGCCATAGCCGAGCGCGGTCGCCGCGGTGACAATGTTCATCGCGCTGGCGCCCGCTGACAATTCCTGCTCCCACGCCGGCACTTTGGGATGCGGCCTTGTGAAGCTGACGACGCCGATCACCAGCGGGGCGTCGGTGAGCCGGCGCTTCTCGACATCGATCTCCGCCGGCTGCGCGTTCGGATTTTTCCGCGCGAACACCTTTGCGATGACCTCGCCGGCGCGGGCCCGCGCATCGCCCTCGAAAATGATAAAACGCCACGGCGCAAGCTTGCCGTGATCGGGCACCCGGACGCCGATGGTCAGAATGGTTTCGAGTTCGGCAGGCGAGGGGCCGGGACCGCTCATCTCGCGCGGTTTGATGGAGCGGCGGGTTTTCAACAGGTCGATGACGTCGGGCACTTAGCGTGTTTCTCCGGACAAGTTGGGGGTCGCATAGCATGCAATGCCGCCGGCCACGAGACCTTAAGCGCGCTGCAGTGCGATTATGATCGCGGATTATTGTCCGTGCGGCACCGAGACAGGGCCTGAGGGCAGGGCCTTAAGGGCCGCGAGGGCGTCAGCTTCATCCCACTGCTGGCGGACGACACCCGCGTGAGGCCGGCCTGTGCTGTCAAGGATTGCAATGTCGAGCCGATGCTGATTGACGGTGGTCGAGCCATAGCCGACGCCGAGATCGAGCCAGCGCTGGAATGGCGCGAAAGGACCGGTGGTGCGGAGCAGCCGGTTGCGGCCATCGAACGACATGGCGCGGTCCGCGCCGTAGCCGCGAAGGCGGCGGGGAAAATCGAAGCCGGGATCGTAGGTCATAGCCGCCACATTGAAACGGCCTTGCAAGCCTTCCGCGTCGATCAACCTCTGCAATCGTGCGAGTTTGGTGATGGTCAGCGAGCACTTGTTCGGATTCATGCAGCGGGTATAGAAAAAAGTCAGAACGCTTGGCCGGCCGGGAAAGAAATCGGCAAACGTAAACACCGTGCCATCCTGGTCCTGCAATTCCGTTGCCGTGATGTCGATGCAACCAGGCAGCGTCTTCGGTGCGAAAGAGGTCGGCGAGGGCTGCGTCGCACAGCAATGGGACTGGACCCGCGGGCTGCCGGCGGACACGGCAGCGAGCGCGGTTTCGATCTCCCCTCTTACCTCCGCGGAAAAACAGGGAGGCTGTTGGCCGAGCATTTCCCGAAGCGGCGTCGCCGCTTCGCCGGCGCGGGAGCCGAGCCATGCCAGCGTGCGAAACAACTCCATCAAGGCCGTGACGGGCGCGTCCGCGGCCCCGCGGTCGGCGCGGAAATCGAAGTCGACGGCATCGTCCGAACTTCGAATCCGGTCGATCGCCGCTATCAGCAACGCTGCGACGCTGTCAGGGAAGTCGCGAGCGCCGCGCAGCGCTTTGGCGGCGGCCGCCACCACGTAGGGATTGAGACCGCTTTCCAGTTCTTCGATGACAAATGGCATGGCGGATGCCGGCAATCCCATCGATTCAAAGCTTGCCAGAAGGTAGCTGCGCAGGCGTTCGGCATCGCCGGTGCTGCGGCCGGCATAGAGCGGCGATTGCTCGGCAAGCAGTGCGGCGAGAGCGTCTCGCTGGTCCGGCGAGGCGCGCAAGCGATTCACCTCGGCGATGATGTCGGCGAATGCCACGTCGGAAAACGCGCGCATACCGCCGACCCCTCTCACGGTTTGGTCAAAAACCGTCCGGCGGCGGCGCGCAGATTGTCCAGCGGGGATTGCACGCTCAGGTTCTTGATTTCGTCGAGCAATCCCTTGTCGTCTTGAATGGTATGGTGCAGCGGTCCATGCGTCAGCGCTCCCAGCGTGGTCGCCCGGATATCCTCGAAATCGGTCTTGTCCATGACGATCTTGCGCGCCACATCGGCGAATTTCTGCGGATTGAGAAAGTTCAGGCCTGTGGCGCTCAGCGCGCGGAGACTGCGCGGTTGAGTCTTGTCCTGCAGCAGTTGCGCAAACAGATCCTGCGATTTTGCGTCGGTCGCGAGTATCCGCAATGCCGCTTCCTTGGTAATGAGGTCCGCGGTCTTTTGAAAGACATCCAGCGCAAGCTCCGCAAGATTGGCGTGGTCGTCGAAGCCGAGCAGTTGCAACGCCGTGGCTGGTGACACCAGCGCCGATTGCGGCTCCTGCAGTCCGCGGCGCAATTGCTGTTGGGCAAGCGGATCTTTTTCGGCCGCGAGCACAGCCAGGGCGCCCTCGCACAATTGCGGGTCGGGCCCCTGTTGCGCAAGCTGACGCAAGGCGGTGAGAAAGTCCGCCCGGAACGGCGCGAACAGGTCGCCCAGGAACATCGCGGCGCGCAGCGCCCTCAGTGCTGCGAGCCTGACCACCGTGGATTCATCCCCGTTGCCAAGCGTCGCGATCAGTGCCGGGATCTTGTCGCCGAAACCGTCGCGGGCCAGCGGCACGCGCTGGATCTCGGCGAGCCACGCGGCCTCGTGCGGGGCTGCGGCCGCGCCGAAAGTGTTGGACGTCCCGGTTTTGGCGCCGGCCGCAGATGCGGCAAGTTCGGCTTCATAGGCCTTGCGATAATCCTTGACGTCCATCGGGTTCATCCGTCCATCGACGCTTTATATGGGTCGGTCATGGTCCGCCGGCAACCACGGTCGGCGGCAGTTCGAAGGGCACGTCATCGTAAGCATAGCCGAGCGGGTCACCGCCGATAATGGCCAAATGGTCCAGCATGTCCCCCACTTTCGGTGTCTGCCCCGGGGCAGGTGTCGCGGCAGTCGGTGGAAACGGCCCGCCGGGCGCGGTCGACGGGCGCGGACTTCCGGTAACGCCGTTCCAGGGCCACATCGTGTCGCCGAGGCGGTGCCCTACTCGGTTTGGCGAGGCCAGAGCGAACGAATTGGGGTTTCTCAGGTCGGCCCGATGCTTGACCCACTGCCACTTGGCCCACAGCCGGTCGACATTGGCATGCAGCATGAAGAACAGCGGATCGCGCACGGCCGTACCAATGGAACTGATCGGGCTTTGACCCGAGAAGCTGGTATGGGCGTTGCCGTGAGGATCTCCTTCCATGTCGGAAAACCCGGCATAGTCGTCGCCAAGTCCGAGGGTCTGTATTTCGTCGATCACGTTGGCCGGGTCGTTGATGCCGAATTCGGGTCCGCGCGTGATCCCCAGCTGCCCATCCGTGACCCACTGTTCGAGCGCATGTCCCGGTGTGAATGCGACCGCCGGGTTTTGCAGGGTTGAAGCGCCCATGAAATCGGCGGTGAACAGGTTAGGCGCCGGCTGGTCGAAACGCCAATAGGGTACGGCCACCGTCGGATCGAAACTCTGCAAGGCACGCTCCAGATCGAGCACGTAGGCGCGGTGCCACGGCAGAAACCCGACATTGCCATGCATTTCACGGGTCGTCGCATTGACATGCATCTCGCGAAAATCCCGGTACGCGCCCTGACCCCGGGCATTCAGGGCACCGAGTGCCGCCAGGAATTCGATCGCGCTCGGGCGCCGGCAAGGTTTGCGCGTTCTTGCGAATGCGGACCATGACAGCTTTTGACCCGAGCACGGCTCCCGTGGCCTTTCCGGTAGCCTGCACCACGGCGTCGCCATAGGCCGAACTGGGTTTTTGAAATTCGCCACCGACAAAGAATGCAACTGGCTGACCATCGCCGGGCAGGCTGAGCTCGAGGCGCGCTGCGCCTTGATCGGAGCGGACGGTATCGAAGACGAGCCCGCCGACAGTTCCGGTACTGCGCAACACGACATCGGCCCCGGCGCCAGTGCCATCGACGATTTTTGCAGTCGCCTGCACCGGGGTCCAGGTGAGAAACACCCGGCCTTGCGCGTCATTACCCGCGATATCGATCTGGACGTTCATGATCGCGGTGTCTCCACGCACAAACGAACAACGCCTTCATAAAATTTGATGAGCGTCGCGCCAAAAGCGCGCACGGTCATGCCAATAATTACACTCTAGATTGTATTTTTTTATCGCGCAACATGTTGTTTGGATGTCGGCGCCGCGCCGACCCGTCCGTTATGCCATCGCCTGCGCCCGCTTCACATCCGGCGGTGTGGCTTCGTCGACGAGTGCGGCTATCGCTGCATCCGTTGGCAACACCTGTTGTGCTTCGCTGCCGAGCCGCCGGATCGAAACCGAGTGCGTCTCGGCTTCCTTCTTGCCAACCACCAGCAGCGCCGGGATTTTCGCCAGCGAATGTTCGCGGACTTTGTAGTTGATCTTTTCGTTGCGCAGGTCGAGCTCGACGCGCAAGCCGGCGCGCCGCGCGGCCGCCGCGACAACTTTTGCGTATTCGTCGCCTTCCGAGGTGATGGTGGTGACGACGGCCTGGATCGGAGCGAGCCAGAGCGGAAAATTGCCGGCAAAATGCTCGATTAGGATGCCGATATAGCGCTCCATCGAGCCGCAGATCGCGCGATGCACCATGACCGGCACCTTCTTCGAGCCGTCGGCATCGATGTAGAACGCGCCGAATCGCTCCGGCAGGTTGAAGTCAACCTGCGTGGTGCCGCACTGCCAGTCGCGGCCGATGGCGTCGCGCAACACGTATTCGAACTTCGGACCGTAGAACGCGCCTTCGCCGGGATTGATCGCGGTCTTGATGCCCTGGTTGTGGCCCCGCGCCTCGATCTCGGCGAGCACGGTGGCCATCACGCGCTCGGCATGATCCCACATCTCGTCGGTGCCGACCCGTTTCTCCGGCCGGGTCGAGAGTTTTACCGTGAGTTCGCCCGTAAAGCCGAAATCCGCATAGGTCGACAGAATCAGATCGTTGATCTTGAGGCACTCGTCGGCGAGCTGCGCTTCCGTGCAGAACACGTGCGCGTCGTCCTGGGTAAAGCCGCGCACCCGCATCAGCCCGTGCATCGCGCCAGACGGCTCGTAGCGATGCACCACGCCGAATTCGGCCAGCCGCAGCGGCAGATCGCGATAGCTCTTCAAGCCGTGCTTGAAGATCTGGACATGACCGGGACAGTTCATCGGCTTCAATGCGAACAAGCGCTTGTCCTCGGCCTCGTCGCCGGCGGATTGGGCGGCGAACATGCTCTCGCGGTACCAGTCCCAATGGCCGGAGGTTTCCCACAGCGACTTGTCGAGAATCTGCGGCGCGTTGACCTCGCTGTAATCGCCCGTCAAGCGGCGGCGCATATAGGCGACCAGCGCCTGGAACAGCGTCCAGCCCTTGGCGTGCCAGAACACCACGCCGGGGCCTTCCTCCTGGAAGTGAAACAGATCGAGTTCGCGCCCCAACTTGCGATGGTCGCGCTTCTCGGCTTCCTCGATCTGCTTGAGGTATGCGTCGAGCTCTTCCTGTTTCGCAAACGCCGTGCCGTAGATCCGCGTCAGCATCGGATTGTTGCTGTCGCCACGCCAATAGGCGCCGGCGACCTTCATCAGCCTGAAGGCATTGCCGACCTTGCCGGTGGACGTCATGTGCGGCCCGCGGCACAGATCGAACCAGTCACCCTGCCGGTAGATCTTGATGCTCTGGTCGGATGGAATAGCGTCCACCAGTTCGACCTTGAACATCTCGCCGTTGTCGCGGAACACCTGTCTGGCTTGTTCGCGTGTCCAGATTTCTTTCGTAAATGGTTTGTCGCGCGCGATGATCTCGCGCATCTTCTTTTCAATCGCGGTGAAATCGTCGGGGGTGAAGGGCTCGTTGCGGAAGAAATCGTAATAGAAGCCGTTCTCGATCACCGGGCCGATCGTGACCTGGGTGCCCGGCCACAGCGCCTGCACCGCTTCGGCCAGCACATGGGCGGCGTCATGCCGGATCAGTTCGAGCGCGCGCGCGTCGTCGCGGGCGATGAATTCGATTTTGGCGTCGTGCTCGATCGGATCGGCGAGATCGGCGACCGCGCCATCGAGCGCCATCGCCACCGTGCGCTTGGCGAGCGACGGCGAGATGCCCTTGGCGATATCGAAGCCGGTGGTGTTTTTCGGGAATTCGCGTGTTGCGCCGTCGGGGAAGGTGAGGGCGATCCTGCCGGATTCGACCGGTTTTAGATTGGTCAGGCTGTACTTGAATCCCTTCGGCGTCTCATCGTCAGACATCTTGATCTCCTAATGCTCACTCCTGCGAACGAGCGCAGGTAAGCGGGAAGCAGCGGTATAGCAGGGGATTCGGCCGTTGCAATCCGGCAACGCCAGGAAAACCGGCGGCGCAACACAGCCGCACAGCGCCTGGAATAATCCGGTCTCGCCCTTTTATTCCGCCGCCGTGTGGCGTACATGCATTTGCATGAAAAATCCCGCCGCCGATGGCCACGTTCATCGCCGCTTCGCGCCCACCGCCCTGATGCTCGGAAATATCGTCACCGGCTGTTCCGTGCTGGCGCCGGCGGGCATGCTAGGCGAATTGTCATCGGGACTTGATGTCACGATCCGTGACGCCGGATTGCTGATCACCTTCGGCGCGATCATGCTATGTATCGGTTCGCCGCTGACGGCATGGCTGACCAGCCGGATCGAGCGCAGGACCCTGCTCACGTCGACGCTCGCTGTACTGGCGCTCACCAATGCGGCCTCGGCGTTTGCGCCCGACTACGTCAGTCTGTTGGTCATCCGCCTGGTCATGCTGGCGGTCGGCGCGCTTTATACACCGCAGGCCGCGGGCACCGCCGCGCTCATCATGCCCCCGGAAAAGCGCGGCAGCACCATTGCCTATATTTTCCTGGGATGGTCGCTGGCGGCCGCGATCGGCCTGCCGCTGATCACCTTCATCGCCAGCCGTTACGGCTGGCGCGCGGTCTACGGCAGTATCGGCCTGCTCGGCTGTTTCAGTTTTCTTCTGCTGGCGTGGCGTCTGCCGCGAGGATTGGTCGGTTCGCCCGTCGATCTCAAGACATGGGCCGACGTGGGGCGCAGCCGGATCATCGTCTTGCTGCTTCTGGTCACGATGCTGCAGATGTCCGGACAGTTCGTCGTGTTCACGTTCATGGGACCGCTGCTGGCGAAGCTGACGCATGCGGGACCGGATGCGATCGCGCTGGTCTTCGCGCTGTATGGCGTGTTCGGCTTCATCGGAATTGCGATTGCGACCCGCATCGTCGATTCCTGGGGCGCCTACAAGACCTCGATATTGTCTAACGCCCTGATGCTGACGGGCGTTACCGGCTGGGCGCTCGGCGCGGGTATTTATCCGTTGATGGCTTGTTCGGTCGCGATCTGGGGACTGGGCTTTGCCTCGACCAATTCGATGCAGCAGGTACGGCTGGTCACCGCTGCGCCGACGCTTGCGTCGGCGTCGGTGTCGCTCAATACGTCGGTGCTCTATATCGGCCAAGCGGTTGGCTCGGCGATCGGCGGCCTGTTGTATGCGCGCGAGCTGTTGTACGGCGCAGGCTACGTATCGGTCGGCTTCGTCGCGCTGGCGCTGATGATGGTGATCCTGACGAAACAACGACGCGCCGTTGCATCCCCGGCATAGGTCGCGGCTTCGGCGGCGCAGCAAGTCGTCGACAAAGTGCTGGGCGCGTGGCGAGTTAGCCCCGGAAATTCCGATCCGGATGCCGTCGCACGTCTCGACTTGAAGTTTGCTTTGCCGTACATCGGCGGGCGAAGACGAAAGTGAAGTGAGAAAATATTATGAAAACAATACTCGCGCTCGTACTGGTTCTGTATTCCGGCGCAGCCCTTGCTCAGGGCGCCGCGCCGGCCGCCGGCGTCCCGCCGACCGTCGGAGGAAAACCGCTGGTCCAGGTGAAGCCGCACAGCGCGGCGGCGAAAACCAAACCCCGATCGATTGCCGAGAAGTTGCAGGCTTGTCTTGAAATCGACGACGAAACGAAAGGCCGCCTGGACTGCTACGATGCCATCTTCCCGCCCAAGCCAAATCCCAAGGCGCCTGCCGCGAAAGGTGTCGCGGATTGCCGTTTCACCAAGGAAGAAGACGAGCGGCTGAAGTGCTTCAACGGGTTCGCCGATCGGATACCCAAATTCTAGAGCAAGATCCGGAAAAAGCGGAACCGGTCTTCCCTCGCGACAAACGCGAAGCGTTTGCTCGGAGATCGTGCTCAAACCGCTGTTATCGGCTGGCGGACGACGATGCGCCTGCCGCGACCCTCGTCAGCGCCGGCGTCGCCGCCATCTTGACAAGCACTTCCTTGACCGGATTTTCCGTCCAGGCGCGGGTGACGTAATCGCGATGCGTGACGCCCTCGGGTGTCTCGATGAATACTACGCTGCCCGGCCGCAGCGGCCGATCCATATCATCCGATATGGCGATGCCTTTTTCCTTCAGCATCTCAATCAGCTCCTGGTCGTGCCGCTTGGTATAGCGGGTATAGGCGCTGACGAAAAAGCCGGATCGGTTGTTCTCGATCCAGGATGCGAACTTGTCCAATTCGCCATAGACCGCATCGAGCAGGAACACGCCGCGTACGCGATTGCCGAGGCCGCCCACTTCCAGGCTCCAGGCCGCCGGCACGAAGCCGCCGCTGTAGCCGACGATAATGACCGGCATGTTGGCGAAGGCTCTGGCGGCGCCGGGATCGCCATACAGGCGGGCGAGGTGGTCGGCTGATTCAGCCACGAAGCGCTTGAGCGCGCCGGGCTGCCAGAACTTGCCGGCGCTGGAATTGGCGGCATCGACCGCGAGCTGAGGCGCCAACAGCACGGCGTTCACGCCGGATTCTGAAATCTGCTGCGGGACCAGCTGGCGGTCGCGCACGTCGCGCTCCAGCGTTGCGCCGTTGCCGTGGAAGAACACGACGATCACGCCGGGTTTTCGGATATCGAAATTCTCCGGGACATGCATCAGGACCCGGTTGTCGTTGTAGGTCTCGTCCTGCCAGTAAACCCGGCCGCCGTAACTGCGGTGGCCGCGGCGATCGCCTTTGGAAATGTTCAGGAACGGCTCGTCGGTGCCCGGTTTGTTGCCGAGATAGGGAAATGCCGAGGATTTCAGGCTGACCAGCGTGGTCTGATCGTCTCTAGCCGGACGCTGGTACGGCACCGTCGGCGCCAGCGAGGCAACCCGGTACGGCGCGGGCTGGGCCTGCGCGGTTCGTGGTCGAAGCGGTTGAAGGCTCTCGCTCGCGGTCGGAAAGCGATCCCTGAACTGGGGTTTCGGAAACCGGTCGTCGAAGCTGTCGCCGGCCGGACCGTGCGAATTGGCCGCGAGCGTGCCAGCATTCGGCGCCTGCCCACATTGCACAAGTACAAAGGACAGCGGGATGAAGGCCGCCAGAATGGCGATCCAGCGCCATCGATAACCCGCAATGCCTGATGATAACACCCGGCCGGCGCGCTCAAGCGTCTGGAATACCGCCCCTGCCATCCACCCATTACCCCAATATCCAGCGGTGACCGGCGTATGTCAGCGCGCTGGCGTTTAGGTGACGTTAAGCCTCCGGAAAAATCCCCATCCGGAAGCCCAAAGAGAACACGAAATCGTGTCCTGATTGTGGGACGGCCGCGCTCTTTTCGCAATGCCGAAGGCGTCCTGCGCCGCTCCAAGGTAATTGGATACCGAAAGGGTCTAGGATTTAAATCATTGTTAACATTGCTTGAATTGACACCGGCCAGCCTGCACGATGAAAAACCGCGGGCGTAACGCTCGCGCCCCAAGGCATGGACCGACATGGCGGCATCAGAAACGGGAAGCGCGGCTTGGCCCGGCCGGCTGCCCGGGGAGGGGTCGAGCGTTTCGGTCGTCGTGGCGACCGCCATCGTGGTCGCCGACATGGTTGGGGTTGGCGTCTTCACCAGCCTCGGTTTTCAGGTCAAGGACATTCCTTCGGGCTTTTCGATCCTGCTGCTATGGGCCGTCGGCGGCATGGTCGCGCTGTGCGGCGTGTTTTCCTACAGCGAACTCGGCGCGATGTTTCCGCGCTCGAGCGGCGAATACAATTTCTTGAGCCGCGCCTTTCATCCGGCTTTCGGCTTTCTGGCGGGCTGGGTGTCGGCGACGGTCGGTTTCGCGGCCCCCGTGGCGCTGGCGGCGATGGCGTTCGGGGAATACGGCAAATCGGTGCTGCCTGGCGCACCACCGCTGGCGCTGGCCATCGGCGTGGTCTGGCTGGTGTCGATCGTGCAGCTTTCCGGCGTCAGGCACTCGAGCACTTTTCAATTGCTCTCGACCATTCTGAAGGTGGTGCTGATCAGCGCTTTCCTGATCGCGGGATTTGTCATCGGCACGCCGCAACCGGTCTCGTTCGCGCCGTCGGCTTCCGATCTCGCCCACGTCGCCAGCGCGCCGTTCGCGATCGGTCTTGTGTTCGTGATGTATTCATTCTCCGGCTGGAACGCGGCGACCTACATCATCGGCGAGATGCGCACGCCTCAGCAAAACCTGCCGCGCGCGCTCCTGGCGGGCACGCTGATCGTGCTGGTGCTGTATGTTGCGCTGAATGCGGTGTTTCTCCACACCACGCCGGTCGACAGGCTGTCGGGGCAACTCGACGTTGCCCGCATCGCCGGCAGCTATATCTTCGGCGATATCGGCGGGCGCATCGTCGGCGCCATGATCTGTGTCGGGCTGGTGTCTTCCATCAGCGCGATGATGTGGATCGGCCCGCGCGTGATGATGACCATGGGGGAGGACATCCCGGTGCTAAAAATGTTCGCCCGCAAATCAACTCGGGGCGCGCCGGCCAATGCCATCTTTTTCCAGCTCGCGGTCGCCAGCCTGATGCTGTTCACCCGCAGTTTCGAGGCAGTGCTGGATTTTATTCAGTTCGCGCTGTTGTTCTGCTCGTTCTCTACCGTGCTCGGCGTCATCAAGCTGCGCATCACGCAGCCGGATGCGCCGCGGCCCTACCGCGCCTGGGGATACCCGATAACGCCGGTGATTTTCCTGCTCATGACGGCCTTCATGATGTACTATCTTTTGACGGAGCGGCCGCTGCAGTCTTTTTTTGGTACTGTGATTATGATTTCGGGCCTTTTGATTTATGCCGTTTTCCGCAAGCGGACCGAACGGGAGCCCGCAACTTCATCTCCAGGCCGCGAATAAAGATGTTTCAGCTCGGGAAAATTGCAGCCGTCGCTGCAGCCATGTTCCTCGCGGTCGCGATGCCCGCGCGCGCCGCCAATACCGTCACCGCCAACGATACCGCGCTCTTTCTGGCGGGCATGCCCCCATCGGCCGATTCACCGCTGACGCCGCTGACAAAGGATCCTTCGTGGCAGCGGCACGCGAAATTTTTCGATGCGGCCTTCGCGCAGCTCGATCAGCGCCAGCTTTCGAAAATCCGTGTCTGGGCGAGCGCCAATCTGGCCGCGCCGAAGCCGACGATGTACTACATGTTCAGCGGTCCGGACTTCCTCTATGCGGACGCGTTCTACTCGAAGGCCACGACCTATGTGCTGAGCGCGCTGGAGCCGCCCGGTTCGGTGCCCGATTTCACGCGATTGTCGCGCGCAGGTGTGGCCGCCGCTCTCTACGATGTCGAGCGCTCGATGGGCTCGATTCTCAGTTTCAGCTTTTTCATTACCAGGCAAATGAGGGTCGATCTGCGGGCCGGAGAACTCAGCGGCACCTTGCCGATCCTCTATGTTTTTCTGGCGCGCTCGGGCAAAACCATCCGCGAGGCCGGTCCGGTCGCGCTTGACGACAAGGGGGCGGCTTACTTCGCCAACGAAAATCCCGGCAGGAATGCAACGCGCGGCGTGCGGATCGTGTTCGCTGGCAGCGATGGCGAGGCACGGACGCTGTATTATTTCTCGACCGATCTTTCCAACGGCGGCGTGAGGGTCTCGGGCTTCCTGAAGTTTTGCGAGACGCTGGCGCCCGGCAATAGCCTGATCAAGAGCGCGTCCTATCTGTTGCACTCCGGCAACTTCACCGCCGTTCGCGACTTTCTGCTCAGAAATAGCGCCACGATCATTCAGGACGATTCCGGCATTCCGCTGGCCTACTACAATCCCCGGAAATGGCGCTTCTTCCCGTTCGGCCGTTATGCCGGGCCGATCGCCGAATTTCCCGGAAGATATCAGGAGCGATATGCCGAGCTATTCCGGCGGGCTCAGCCGATGGATTTCGGAATCGGCTATCGCTGGCGATCGCATGAATCGAACCTGTTGCTGTCGGTCAAGCTGCCTTCCGATGATTCTATTGACGCGACGTCATCAGCACCGTCGGCCGAGCCCCCGCCGTCCAAACCACCACGGTCCCGGGCACCGCGTCCGCCGGCCGCCATCGGTCAGTTCCGAAGTTTCTGGTTTACACGTTAGAGCGGGATCACCATCGCACGCTTTGGCTGGGGACGACAAAACTGCTGTTCGGCTTGTCGGTGGCGCCGCTGAAAAATCGGCAGGCGGCGAGGATCACAATGAAAAGTGCAAGCGCCGCCAGCAGATCGATGTAGCGGGGATCGTGACCCCGGTGGCTGATTTTCCAGCGCATGGATCGGGCCCTCGAAACCAAGGTATCGAATCAATGCCGCCGCGACATCGCGGTTCCGGGCAAGGCAGCAATGCGCGTTTTGGCTGAAAGCGATGCAGCGAACTCTTGCAGCGAACTGTTAAGGTGCGTTGACGCCGCGCCACCGTCCGAACCGCCACGGCAGATACCATCGCGCGCGCGGCGGGGTTGTCAGCGGCACATTGTCGATCCCCGAGGTGCCCCAGGGCTGGCAGCGCAGCAGGCGGGCGAGCGTCATCCAGCCGCCGCCCCATAGCCCAAAACGTTCGATCGCTTCGTCGCCATAGACCGAACAGGTCGGCAAATGGCGGCAGTTGTAACCGACCAGCGGCGACAATGTGTGCCGGTAAATCCAGATCATGGCGCGTCCCGCGTTGCGCGGCAGCCGCAGAGCGGCGCTGGCGCAGTCCGCACAATGCTGTGAGGTTGAATGCTTCATGGGCGGCTTGCTGCAATCATGTGCGCAGGTTTGCGCGGTTCCCGGGCATGGAACCCTTCACCGCAAGTAATTGTGCCACAGTTTGCGAAATATCAATGCTTTGGGTGGCGGTGCAGCAAAGGTTCTATGGACGATGAAGGACGCCACGGCTACCCTTTTGATCACGCCAGAATCGGTCGGCGTTGAACTGGGGCCATTGCCACTGCTCGACCATTGTGGGTTTTTGGGGCTAGCGGGGAAGGAACCGAATTGAGGGTCTTGGGGTCGGTCAGATTTCGCGGTTGGGCGCTGCTCGGCGCCGCCGCCCTTTGCCTCGCATTGCCTGGCGTCACCACGTCCGGCGGCGGTTCGGCGTACGCCGGCGTCACCCTCGAAGAGCGCAAAATGCCGATGCGGTTCAGCTGGGTCGCCTGCCAGCCGAATTGCCGCGGCTGGGTCAGCGCGGTCGGCATCGTGACCGCGGACAGCCCCGCGGAATTCGATCAATTCGCGCGCGGGCGCCAGCTTGGCGGTGCGACCATCGTGCTGGATTCCAGCGGCGGTTCGGTCAACAACTCCATCGCGCTCGGCCGCCGCTGGCGCAATCTCGGGATCCAGACAACGGTCGGCATCAGCGTCCAGACCCACACCGCGCAGGGCGATCGGGCCAGCGTTGATCCCGAAGCCTATTGCGAGTCGATGTGCGTGTTTCTGCTGCTGTCGGGCACGGCGCGTTATGTACCGGAGACCGCGCATGTCAGGGTGCATCAGATCTGGATGGGCGACCGCGCCGACGATGCCAAGGCCGCAAGCTATACCGCGCAGGATCTGATGATCGTGGAGCGGGACATCGGGCGTCTCGCCAAATACACATTCGACATGGGCGGCGCCGGCGATCTGTTGTCGCTGTCGCTGAACGTTCCGCCATGGGAAGAACTTCACGAGCTGTCCCGGGAAGAATTGCGGCTGACCAATCTCGCCACCACCAGTGCCGTTGCCGAGGTGCTGCCGATGGCGGTAAGCGCCGGCGCGCCGATGGCCGAGCTTGCGGCCAAGCCGGTGCAGGATCGTTTCGTGAGCAGTGCAGCCGACGCCGAGACGAATCCGCAGGCCGCCAAATCCACCAAGACGGCTGAGGCGATAGTTCCGACCGGCGGCACCGGGGTGACGGCGCCTGTCAAATAGCCGCAGTAGCGGCGAAAAATTCAGAATACAAACTCGTCATTTCGGGGCGCGCGAAGTGCATCCCGGAAATGACGAATGCGGTCTACCCCTGCGCGGCGGCCGGCTGCTTCGCCTCGATCTGGCCGATGGCGTCAACCACGGCGTCGAAGGTCAGCATAGTCGAGGCATGCCGGGCCTTGTAATCGCGCACCGGCTCGAGCAGTGCGATATCGGCCCATTTGCCCTGCGGGGGGCTGCCGTTTTCCTTCAACATCTTGCGGACGGTCTCGCGCAGCTCACGCAGTTCGCCCGCCGTCGAGCCGACGACGTGGCGCGCCATGATCGAGGACGAGGCCTGGCCGAGTGCACAGGCCTTCACGTCATGAGCAAAGTCGGTGACCACGGGCCCGTCCATTTTGAGGTCGACCTTGACGGTCGAACCGCACAGCTTGGAATGCGCCGTGGCGCTGGCGTTGGGAGCGGGAAGCCGCCCGAGCCGGGGTATATTGCCGGCTAATTCGATGATCCGCTTGTTGTAAATGTCGTTCAGCATAAGCTTGAGGTCTCGGGCTCCCCGGTGCGATCGCCCTTGGCGACCGCGGGCGACAGCCTTATATACGGGTGGCGATGGCGGAAATACAGTCCGGCCGGTTGCAAGGCGGTGGCGAAATCGAAACCAACTTGGCCGCCGTGGTGTTAGCATTGTGGGACTCAGGCGTCCGGCGGCATGCCGCCCCGTCTGCCGGTGACACTCCGGTCCATTTGAGGCCGGTCGAACGGAGTTGACATGGACGCATTGATCAAATCCCTCCGCCCGGGCAAGCCTTCCGAGGTAAAGCCTTCCGACGCCAAGATTGCCGAGGCGCGTCCGGCGGAACTTGATCCTTCGGAATTCCTCGCCGTTGCCGTACGCGCAGACCAGCCGCGTCCGTCACGCGCCGAAGCCGAGCAAGCTGTGCAGACGCTGCTTGGCTATATCGGTGAAAACCCCGACCGCGAGGGTCTGCAGGATACGCCGCGCCGGGTGGTCGAAGCCTTCGACGAGCTTTATCAGGGCTACCATCAGTGTCCGGCGGAGGTGCTCAACCGCACCTTCGGCGAGACCGCGGGCTATGACGATTTCGTGCTGATCCGCGGCATCGAATTTACCTCGCAATGCGAACATCACATGATGCCGTTCTACGGCAGGGCGCATATCGGCTATACGCCGGTCGAGCGGGTGGTGGGGCTGTCGAAGCTGGCGCGGCTGACTGACATCTTCGCCCGCCGCCTGCAGACCCAGGAACATCTAACCGCCCAGATCGCGGCGGCCATCGACGAGGTGCTGAAACCCCGCGGCGTTGCAGTGATGATCGAGGCAGAGCATACATGCATGTCGGTGCGCGGCGTCGCCAAGCATGGCGCGGTCACGTTCACCAGCCGCTTTACCGGCATGTTCCGCGACAATCCGGCGGAGCAGGCTCGTTTCCTGTCCATGGTGCGAGGGTCGTAGCGCGAGCCCTCGGCTATTTTGCGAGGGCTGACTGTGTCTACACCGGCTGATATCAACGACATCGAGGAAGGGCTCAAGTTCCAGCCCAAATTCGACGCCTCCGGCCTTGTCACCTGCGTCGCCACCGACGCTGGCACAGGCGAGGTGTTGATGGTCGCGCACATGAACGACGAGGCCCTGCGCAGGACCATCTCTTCGGGGGAAGCCTGGTACTTCAGCCGCTCGCGCAATTCGCTATGGCGAAAGGGCGAAAGCTCCGGTCACGTCCAGCGCGTGGTCGAGATGCGCCTGGATTGCGATCAGGACGCGGTCTGGATTCGGGTCGAGCAGCTAGGTGCCGCATGCCACACCGGCCGCCGCTCGTGCTTCTACCGCAAGGTGGCGGGAGCCGAGGGCGGGGCGCGATTGTCGTTCGTGGATGCGGACAAGGTGTTCGATCCGAAGGCGGTTTATCGGAAGTGAAACTGTCATTCCGGGGTGCGCGAAGCGCGAACCCGGAATCCCGAGATTCCCCGAAGTGCGATTGCACATCTGAGGTCTGGTCCTTCGGACCATCCCGGAATGACCTCGGACTGGACCGCAACCCCTTTAACCCTCCATTAACCATAATCGCCGCAGTTTAGGGGCGGCATGAGCGCCATTTGGGTGCTCGGTAAGGCCGGGCGGTCGTTTCGCGGGGAGCGGGGCACCAACACATGTCGGTCGACATTTCAAACGCCACGGCGACGGCAGGGGTCGACCCATCGCGCGTGCGGATCGCCGGCGCGATCAAGCAGGCCGCCAGCACCACCGGCACCAGTTTCGAGTATCTGCTCGCCACCGCGAAAATGGAATCCAATTTCAATCCGACGGCGAGCGCCTCGACCTCGTCGGCGCGCGGGCTCTTTCAATTCATCGACCAGACTTGGCTCGGCACGGTCAAGGAAGCGGGCGCGCAGCTCGGCTACGGCAAATACGCCGCCGCCATCACCAAATCTCCGTCCGGCAGCTACTCGGTCAGAGATCCCGGCGCGCGAGCCGCGATCATGAAGCTGCGCGACGACCCCGCCGCCGCCTCCTCGATGGCGGCGGTGCTGACCCAGTCCAACAGTTTCAAGCTCACCGGCAAGATCGGCCGCCGCCCGACCGACGGCGAACTTTACATGGCGCATTTCATGGGGGTCGGCGGCGCGGCCAAGCTGATCCTGAACGCCGAGGATAACCCGCAGGCCTCCGGCGCGCGGCTGTTTCCCAACGCCGCCGCGGCAAACCGTTCGATCTTCTTCGACCATGCGGGGCGTTCGCGCAGCGTATCCGAAGTCTATTCGGTGCTGAGCTCGCGTTACGCGGGCGCCGCGAGTTCACAGGCGACGCGCACCGCCATGGCGTCGGTCGGCGACATCCAGCCAAGCGTCGCGCTCGCCAGCGCGGCCCCGACCGCTCCCGCGACCGACCATGCGGCCTATCTGTCGACTTTCCCGGATGTCCGCTCGGTCACGCCGGTCACGATGGCATCCGCATCGACTGCGACAAACACCTCGCCGCCGACCGACCCGATCTTCCGCTCGCTGTTTCAGGCCGGCGATCGGGCTCAGCCGGTTTCGCCGGCTGTTCGCGAATTGTGGGGCAACTCTTCATCGCCGACGTCGGTCGCAAGCGCGACCCCGGCGGCGCCGGCAACCTCGGCCGCGAATCCGACGCTGACGCACATCCCCGGTGTCCGCGCGCCGCAGCGGCTCGATCTGTTCAGCGACCGCGACGGCAGGTTCAGCTAGCTGGGCCGTGAACCCGTAAATGTGCAGGGCGGTCGGCTTGCCGGTATCGTTGAAGTCGTCGTCAATTCCCAAGGCGGTTGCGGAGCGCGCGGAATCCTTGCCCATTCTTAAATTGAAGCCAACGCATCCGCACGAGGTATGCAGCATTGGCCGCCAGTCTTCGAGACGCCGCCCAAAACGGCAAGGATTCGATGAGGTCCAGCATATGACGCCAATGTTGATATCCCCACGCGAAGACCGGGATTGACAGCAGCTTCTCTCGATTGAGTAGAAACAGCTGCTCAACGAGTGCGAGCTTCAACACCTCCGCCGTGATAAAGGTGACGGCGCCAGCAAGAAAATGGCCGGTCCCTAAAAGATACCCCGCCAAGGGCTTTGCCGGCTCCAGGATAATCACTGGCACGGCGAAAAGTGCGAGCGAAGGATAAGGCCGCAAGGAGATGATCCAGCGTCGCGCTCGTTCGAATAGATCCTTTTTGGCAATCCAGATCACTATCGGCTGCGTGACGTAAGAAAACACCCCGTCCACAATAAAATATATTGTGGCCAACACGAAAATGGGTGTGTTCCAGACGCGGGCCATGAAACCTCCGCGGTATCAATGCGAAGGCCACAAATCTGTTCCAGCCGATGCCTGCTGCGGGCCGATCTCGACCGAATTGGGCGGTCCGCACCATGTCCGCTTTCCCCGATAGCGACCATTCAGCGGACATCCGGGCAGGTCCGTTTCGGTGCCCCAATGGCGGACATTTGACAGTTGCTGCCCGCGGTCAGGCCTTGGCGATGTCGATGACGGCCTGGGCAAACTCGTTGGGAGCCTCCTGAGGCAGGTTGTGCCCAATGCCTCCGTTGACCAACCGGTGCTCGTATTTGCCCGCGAACTTCTTGGCGTAGGCGCTGGGCTCCGGATGCGGGGCGCCGTTGGCGTCGCCCTCCATGGTGATAGTTGGCACGGTGATGACCGGAAATTCGGCAAGCCGCTTTTCCAGGGCATCGAACTTCGCCTCGCCTTCCGCGAGACCAAGCCGCCAACGGTAATTGTGAATCGAGATGGAGACATGATCCGGATTATCGAAGGCGGCCGCGCTGCGATCGAACGTGGCATCGTCGAACTGCCACTTCGGCGAGGCGGTCTGCCAGATGAGCCTGGCGAACTCCCGCCGGTACTTCTCGTAGCCGAGCCGTCCGCGCTCTGTGGCAAAATAGAACTGGTACCAATAATCGAACTCGGCTTTCGGCGGCGCAGGCATCTTGTTGGCTTCCTGGCTGCCGATCAGGTAGCCGCTCACCGACACCGTGGCCTTGGTCCGCTCCGGCCAAAGGGCGGAGATGATGTTGACGGTCCGTGCTCCCCAGTCGAAGCCCGCAAGAATTGCCTTGTCGATCTTGAGCGCGTCCATGAATGCGATCGTGTCCGATGCAACGGCAGACGGCTGGCCGTTTCGGACGGTGCCGTTGGAAAGAAATCGCGTGGCGCCGTAGCCGCGCAGGTACGGCACGATCACGCGATAGCCTGCGGATGCGAGCAGCGGCGTAACATCGACAAAACTGTGAATGTCGTAGGGCCAGCCGTGCAGAAGCAGGACGGGCAGGCCGCTGGCCGGACCGGCTTCGGCGTAGCCGACGTTCAGGGCGCCGGCATCGATCTGCTTCAGAGGACCGAACGAGGTGCGCGCTCCCCGCTTGATGTCCGGCAGCTTCGGCTTGGCCGGCTGCGCCTCAACTGAGGTTAACAGGCCGATCTGAACGGCTGCCGCGCCGGCGGCTGCGGTGCTGAAAAAGCGGCGGCGGTCCTGGACGATGACTTCGGTTTTGCTGGCATCCATGGCTCCCTCCCTGGCTGTCCGACGTCAATCAGTACGGATTATTTCACTACGCCAGACGCCTGGAAACGGCTGTTATCGGTTGGCACGTTGTTAGCCAAGGCATGGCGGGGACATGCCGCCGGCGCCCTGTACCCTTAACAAAGCGTCAACAAAACCAGCCGTTTATGGTGAACGCTTTGTTAAGCGTCGTGGTATATTTTCTATGACGGTGGCATCGCGTCGGATGTCGTTTCAGGTTGCGTAAGCCGGCAGGGCAATGATCGTTCGCCAGTTCATCAGTTGGGTCAGGACCGCTCCGGCAGGGGAGCGGGCGGAAGCAACGCGATCGTTGGCGCGGGCCTGGCTGATTTCCGATCTCAGCGCGGACGACCGCGCCGCCGCCGAAGGCGCGCTGTTGATGCTGCTTGACGATACTTCCCCGCTGGTTCGCCGGGCCATGGCCGACGTGTTTGCCCGCAGCGCGGAAGCGCCCGCGGCCATTGTGCAGGCGCTGTCGCTCGACCAAGCCTCGGTAGCGCTCCCGGTCCTCGAACATTCCCCGCTTCTGATCGATGCCGATCTCGTTGACATCGTCGCGACCGGCAATGACGAAATGCAGTGCGCCATCGCCCGCCGCCTCAATCTGCCGGCTTCCGTCTGCGCGGCAATCGCCGAAGTCGGCAGCGCCGCGGCCGCGCTCGAGCTGATCGAAAATGCCGATGCGGAACTTGCGGGCTTTTCATGGGATCGCATCGTGGAGCGGCACGGCCATCTCGCCGCGATCCGGGAATCGATGCTGGTGCTGGAAGATTTGCCGGCCGCGACGCGGGTCGCGCTGGTTGCCAAGCTCTCGGACACGCTGGCGCAATTCGTGGTCGCCCGCAACTGGCTCTCCGCCGACCGCGCAGGTCGGATCGCGAGCGAGTCGCGCGACCGCTCCACCGTCAATATCGCCGCGCGCTCGCGCGGCGACGACATGCGCGGCCTGGTGCGGCATCTGCGCGCCACCGGCCAGCTCACCGCCGGACTGATCCTGCGCGCCTTGTTGTCGGGCAATCTCGAACTGTTCGACCATGCGCTGTCGGAATTGTCCGATCTGCCGCAGGCCCGCGTCTCCGCGCTGCTGCATGACCGCGGCGGCGCCAGTCTGCAGGCGCTGCTCAAGCGTGCCGGGCTGCCGGAATCGACCTTCGCCGCGTTCCGGGTGGCGCTCGAGGCTGGCCATGAAACCGGATATGTCGACACGCCCGGAGGCGCGGCCAGATTGCGGCGCCGGATGGTCGAACGCGTATTGACACATTGCGAGACCGACCCGCAGGCCGCCGAACCGCTCCTGATCCTGTTGCGGCGCTTTGCTACCGAGTCGGCACGGGAAGAGGCCCGCATGTTCTGCGACGAGCTGACGGCCGACGAGGCGGTTGCGCCGATCGGGCACGAGCTGATCGCGGCGTAATCTCTATCCTCAAATTCAGACGTCGTCCCTGCGAACGCAGGGACCCATTCGCCGTGTCGTCAATAATTACGAAAAGTGGTCGTGACCTTCGGACCGTCTCGATGCGACAACGGCCCTCTGGGGTTATGGGTCCCTGCGTTCGCAGGGACGACGAGCTGAAAGGTTTCAATCCGCCGGCACGATGCTGGGCGCGAGGATGGCGTCGAGGTGCTCGGGACGATCGCGGTTGGCGTGGGCGAGGAATTCGTCCGCGACATCACGCAGCTGCCGGCTCAATTCATGGGCCGTGATGACGGTATCCAGCTTGGTGCGCGCGCGCACGATCGCCTGGATAGCGTTGATATGATGGGCGATCAGGTTGGACGGCACCTGGCCCAGATCGGGCGCATGCTCGATGATCCGGCAGAGGCTTTCGGCGGCGACGCCGGCGGAAGGATATCCGAAGGTGGCCGCGTCGCCCTTGATGTCATGAGCGGCGCGAAACAGTTCTTCGCGGGTGTGATCCGTAAAACCCTCCGCGATAATGGCGGCGTGGGCCGCCGAGAGCCGGTCGGCTTCGACCGTCATCCAGTTCCTGAATTCGCCTGACAGACCGGCAAGGGCCTTTTCCGCGCGCGCAACGGGATCGTCGCGTTCCCTTTCGGCGGCGCGGCGCAACACCTTGCGCAAGGGATTGGGCTGCGTGATCACGTGATGGTCGGCGAAGGTCTTGATCTCGAGCGCGCCGGACTTGTCTTCTTTCGCCATGATGGTTTCCTTGGGTCGCCGGCGCTAAATGGTGGAGCGGGCCTTGTCGAGCAGCGAGGGCTGCTGCAGGACCTCTACCTCGCCGCCGATCCGACGCTCGGGGCCGATATAGGCATTGCTGGTATTGCGCCGGCGGTCCGGGCCGAAATAGGTCTTGGTCTTGATGAACGGGCGTGGATTGGCGACCACGTTCAGAATACGCTGGTAAAGCCCCTTGGCCGAGATCGGCTTGGCGAGGAATTCGGTAACCCCGGCATCGCGCGCCACCGTGACGCGCCGCTTCTCGGAATGGGCCGTCAGCATGATGATCGGCGCGAACGGATTGCCCTTCGATTCCGGCTGTCGGATCATCTGCGCCAGTTCGAGACCGTCGAAGATCGGCATCGACCAGTCGGTGATGACGATGTCAGGGACGTAATGGGTGTACATTTCCAGCGCTGTCGCGCCGTCTTCCGACTCATAGACTTCGCGTGCGCCGAAGGAATGCAGCAGCGTCCGCAAAATGCGGCGCATATGCGGATTGTCATCACACACAAGAAACCGCAGCTTGTTGAAATCGATGCGAAACATGGCCGGGCCCTGAGGGCATGCCGCCGAAAACGGTATACCCGGCGTTAACCATATCGCAGCGCCGGTTAACGAATGGTTGCGGCTCTCACCCGCGCAGGGTGGAAGCGGGGATTAATACCCGAATTGCTCGCTCAGAATGCGCTCTTCCAGGCTGTGGCCGGGGTCGAACAGCATCCGCATCGAGATGGTCTTGTCGGAAAGCACTTCGACGCGGCGGACGTCGCGCGCCTCGTCGTGGTCGGCCACCGCCGCGACCGGCCGCTTGTCGCTCTCGAGCACCTCGATGACCACATAGGCGGTGTTGGGGAGCAGCGCCCCGCGCCAGCGCCGCGGGCGAAACGGGCTGATCGGGGTCAGCGCCAGCAGCGGCGCATTGATCGGGATGATCGGCCCCTGCACCGAAAGATTGTAGGCGGTTGAGCCCGCCGGCGTTGCCACCAGGATGCCATCGGCGATCAGCTCGGCCATGCGTTGGCGCTCGTCGATCAGAATTCGCAGGCGCGCCGCCTGATGGGTCTGGCGAAACAGCGCGACTTCGTTGATGGCGTGATGAAGATGCACCGCGCCATGCACGTCGGTGGCGCGCATCAAGAGTGGATGGATCAAGGATTCCTTCGCGGCCGCAAGGCGGGAGTGCAGGTTCTGCGACGAGAATTCGTTCATCAGGAAGCCGACGGTGCCGCGATGCATCCCGTAGATCGGTTTGTCCGAACGCATGTGCTTATGCAGCGTCTGCAGCATTAGCCCGTCGCCGCCGAGCGCCACCACGACATCGGCGTCGGCGGGATCGCGATTGCCGTAGAGCTCGGTGAGCTGAGCCAGCGCCTGCTGGGCCTCGACGCCAGCGCTCGCGACGAAGGCGATCCGGTCATACCGCTCGGGGTTGGTCATGGGATTGCGGGCTCATATTGGCGCTGATGGGGATCGGATGCGCGAAGGTCGTCTATACGACCTTGGCGGTTCTTGTCGAGATTGGCTAGTCGTCCCGGGCATGTCACTGGATCGTGCGATGAGTTGAATAAAAGCCGGCAATGTCTGCGCTTGCGAACTATGCCAGCCTGTCGCAGTTTTGCGCCACAAACCTGCCTCTATCCGGGAAATCCCGGCCCGTATGGTGAATGCGGCCGTGCCCGGTGGATTTGCGGGAAGCAGGGAGAAGAACAGATATGGCCACCCGTTTCGCTGCGCCGCGCCATGCGCGCTTCGCGATTGCGCTTGTTGCCTTCACCATGATGGCTGGCGCTCGCGCCGAGGATGCGCCGCAACCGCCCCAGCAGCCCCCGACGGCGGCGCCCTCAGGGCAGAAGTCAGGCGGACCGGGCGGACGCGCCGCCACCCCGGGTTCGCCTGCCGTCGCCGAACAGCATCGCCTGCCGCCGGATTCCACGACCAAACAAGCGCTGGCTCTTTCCGGACGCACGCTCGCCTTCACGGCGACGGCGGGCTCGATCCGCCTGTTCGACGACAAGGGCGAGCCGCAAGCCGATATCGTCTACACCGCCTATCAGCTTGACGGTGCCGACGCGCGCACCCGGCCGGTGACTTTCTTCTTCAACGGTGGCCCGGGCGCGGCCTCAGCCTATCTGCAGTTCGGCGCGGTCGGACCCTGGCGACTGTCCATCAATGCCGACACGGTGACTTCCTCCGCGTCGCCCGATCTGCAACCCAACGCCGAGACCTGGCTCGACTTCACCGATCTCGTCTTCATCGATCCAGTCGGCACCGGCTACAGCCGCTTCGTCGCGACCGGCGATGAGGTACGCAAGAGGTTCTTCTCGGTCGACGGCGACGTCAACTCGATCGCGGTGACAATCCGCCGCTGGCTGGAAAAGTCCGGCCGTCTGCTCTCGCCCAAATTCGTCGCCGGCGAAAGCTATGGCGGCATCCGCGGACCGAAGCTGGTCCGCAACCTGCAGCTCCAGCAGGGCGTCGGGGTGAAGGGCCTCATCCTGGTTTCACCGGTACTCGACTTCCGCGAATTTGCAGGCTCCAGCCTGCTAAAATATGTCTGGAGCCTGCCGTCGATGGCCGCAGTGGCGCGGCAGGCGAAAGGCCCGATTACCCGTGCCGACCTGGCCGACGTCGAGCGCTATGCGCGGGGCGATTTCCTGGCCGATCTCCTCAAAGGGGAGGCCGACGCCGAGGCCACCACGCGTCTTGCCGACAAGGTGGCTGCCTTGACCGGGATCGATCAGGCGGTGAGCCGACGGTTGGCCGGACGCTTCGACGTCAGCGAATTTCGCCGCGAATTCGACCGCAAGAACGGCAGAGTGACGGGACGCTACGACGCCTCGGTGATGGGCCTCGATCCCGATCCGGACTCGAGTTTCTATCATTTCGGCGATCCCTCCGGCGAACCCCTGGCCGCGCCACTGACCAGCGCCGCGGTGGATCTCACCACGCGCAAGCTCAATTGGCGCCCGGACGGGTCTTACGAATTGCTCAATGGCTCGGTCGAGAAGGCCTGGAATTTCGGCCGCGGCCTCAACCCCGCCGAATCGATTTCAGAACTGCGAAAGATTCTCGCGCTCGACCCCAAGCTGAAGGTGCTGGTGGGACACGGGCTGTTCGATCTCGCCACGCCGTATTTCGGCTCGAAAATCCTGCTCGATCAACTGCCGGCCTACGCGACGCCCGAGCGCGTCAAGCTCGTGGTCTATCCGGGCGGCCACATGTTCTATTCGCGCGACGCCTCGCGTCAGGCGTTCCGGGCCGAGGCGGAAGCGCTGATGAAGTGAAGCCTGGGGCAACAAAAAGCCGGCGCGGTTCGCAAGCCCGCGCTGGTTAGTCAGCTTCGGCTGGATCAGTAGACGAGGCCGGTGCCCGGCGGCTTTTCCAGTGCGGCGGCGAGCGAGCGGTATTCCTCGCTGCCGGTGCCGGCCAGGGCGGCGATCCGGCTCAGGTGATATTGCGCGGAATCACGGTTGCCCTGTTCGACCTGCCACAGCCCGTAATATTGCCAGGTCTTGACGTGGTTGGGATCGGCCTTCAGCGCGCGCTCGTACCAGATCTGCGAGACCTTGTAGTCGCCGAGCTTGCGATAGGAGTAGCCGATCAGGTTGGCGACCGCGGCGATGTCATCGTGGCCGAGCGCTTTGAGTTGCGCGATGGCGGAAGCATAGTCGTTGCGGTCATAAATCGTGGCGTAGGCCACGCGATAACCCTTGGCAAAAGCCGTGTCCTCGATGCCTGGGCTGACTTCGCTGGTCTTCTTCTTGGACTTGGTCGGGGGCGGCGGCGGCGCGTCGTTGTCCGGCGCGGCGTAAGCCAAGGGCGCGGCGGCCAGTGCCACCACGAACATTGCCAGCGTCAAAAACCTGATCACCACTGATTTGCTCATGCATCGCTCCTGTTGACGAATTATCAGTAGACGAGACCGGTGCCCGGCTGCTTTTCCAGCGCGGCGGCGAGCGAGCGGTATTCCTCGCTGCCGGTGCCGGCCAAAGCGGCGATTCGGCTCAGGTGATATTGCGCGGAATCGCGGTTGCCCTGTTCGATCTGCCACAACCCGTAATACTGCCAGGTCTTGACGTGGTTGGGATCGGCCTTCAGCGCCCGCTCGTACCAGATCTGCGAGACCTTGTAGTCGCCGAGCTTGCGATAGGAGTAGCCGATCAGGTTGGCGACGGCGGCGTTGTCGTCGTGGCCGAGTGCCTTCAACTGCTCAATGGCGGGAGTGTAATCATTGCGATCGTAAATCGTGGCGTAGGCCATGCGATAACCGGCGACGAACCTGGGATCGGCGATGCCGGAATTCTTGTTCTTCTTTTCCTTCTTGGAGTCTGGCGCCTGCGGCGCCGGATTCTCGTCACCCGAGGCGTAAGCCGGCGTGAGCCGTGGCACCGCCACCAGCGTCATCGCAAACATCGCCAGCGTCAAAATCCTGATTGCAAACCTGCTCATCCGTCGCTCCCGGTTCCCGGTGCGGCAATCTTACACCCTTGCCTGTCTCCTTGAACACCCGCAGGTCCAGAACATTCCCCGGCAATGATCCCTACTTGAACAGGCTCCGCCCGCTCGCCCAGAGCATGCGGGAGACAGAACATGACGGAACATGACGAAGATGTCATGGAGATGAACGAAGTCCGTCGCCGCGCTTCAGGGTGGGTTCAGCACGCGGCCGCTAGGTTCGCCTCCATGATCGACGAGCCCGGCCATTCGACCGGTCCCCGTGATCCCCTCAAGGAGAACCGACCAT
Organism: uncultured Alphaproteobacteria bacterium; assembly: GCA_963801875.1. Lineage (GTDB taxonomy): Bacteria > Pseudomonadota > Alphaproteobacteria > Rhizobiales > Xanthobacteraceae > Bradyrhizobium. Next base: position 433,514 of record CAWDGT010000005.1, read on the forward strand.
GTTGAAGACCATTTCCGCCGCACTGCTCGCAATATCCGTGCTCGCCGCGCCGGCGCTTGCCGCAGGTCCGGCCAAAACGACGAATGCGCCTGTCACCAAGGCCGAGGCGAAGCAGGCAAAGCAGGTGAAACCGAGCGAGCTGAACGCCAACGCCAAGATGGCCCATCACCAGCATGCACGCCATCATCGCGCCCACGAGCACATGGGTGCGCTGAAGACGCACCAGTCTTCGAAGGTCTCGATCAAGCACGCTGGCCCCGCCACCAAGCGCGGCTGAAACTGAGCCGCGGGAGTGTTTTCGGTCCACGTTACCCCGCCGCTCCCTGCGGATTTCAGGCCGGCCCGCGCCATTGCTTCCCCAATGGTGGCGGGCTGGTGCTATTTCCCATCAAGTCCCCGGGGGGCTCGATAGCCGAGATGCGAATTCCATTTCGCTGGCGGACGGTCTAGAACCGGGCTGGCTCAGATCTTTGAACGGATTGCATTTGCGGATATCAGCGAAGTGCGTGGCGATGCTGCTGCTGCCGATGGCGCTCGCGGCCTGCGCGGGCAGCGACGACGGCAGAGATGCCGTCTTCACCCTCGATAGCGGCGCCGCCAACCAGCCGTTCCCCGAAAATCATCGCGCCGAATTGCTGGCGTTCATGAAGACCTATCTCAACAATCCCGTTGGCGTGCATGACGCTGCGGTGGCCGAGCCGGTACAGCGTACCGTCGGCGGGCGGCTGCGCTATGTCAGCTGCGTGCGCTTTACCCCGCGTGAATCCGACGGCAGTTATCGCGAGCCGCGCGAACGCGCCATACTCTATGTCAATGGCCGGCTCGACCGTGTCGTCGAGAATTCCACCGATATCTGCGCCGGCGCGGCCTATGCGCCATATCCGGAGTTGCAGCGGCTGACACGGTAGCGTTGGCCGCTCATATTGGCCGGTCCCGCCGATCATGATCGGCGGATGGAGGCGTTGGAACCAACATTCCCGAGCGGACTTGATCTGTTGCCGGATGCGGCAAAGGCCATTCGCGATCGAACGCGCCGCGATCGCGCATGTCCGCCGCCCCAAATCGCTCGAAGGAGGTTATCATAGTGCCGCGATTCGCATCGCGCCGGGCACACGCGCATTGCGGCATGAACATTGCTTTAAGTCAGGAGGAGCTGGTTTCGACATTCAGGAGCGTGGCACATGAAACGCATCGTGTTTGGTCTGACCCTTAGTATGGTAGTTGCTTGCCTCATTGGCGGCGTGGCAGCCCGCGACCTTGATGGCCGCTACGCCAATTCACCGCTCAAACCATGGTTTGATCATCTCGCGAGCGGCAAAGGTCTGTGTTGCTCGATGGCGGATGGGGAGAGTGTGGCCGATCCGGACTGGGACTCGAAGGATGGCCACTATCGGGTTCGCCTGGAGAATAATTGGGTCGATGTTCCCGACGACGCCGTGATCACCGAGCCTAACCGGGCGGGCCGCACGATGGTCTGGCCGATCAAGTTCGACAATCAGATCACGATCCGATGCTTCATGCCGGGCAGCATGACCTAGACTATCCGCGAAAAATGGTCCGTCTTCGGGCGGCGGGCCATTCGTTCTTGCCGCTTCGGGGGTCAGTCGTCCTCCGTCATGATGAAGACCGCGCCCGTCAGGGTCGCGCCGATTCCGAATGTCAGCACGAGAGTGCCTGCAAACACCGTGATTGCCTGGCTTCCCCCGTGCTCGACAAGGGTCGCGAAGCCCGACGGGTCGATCAGGATCAGGATGAGCGCGAACGCAAGACCCATTGCGATCCCCATGGCTGCGTGACTGATCAGTCTCAGCAGCCCCGAGCGGCTCACCAGTCCCGACGGCTTCCTGGTCTGCATCAGCGCCTCCGCGGGATCAGCCATGGAAACGCTTTGGGAGATGTGTGGTTCCGTCGCGCGACCGAAGGGCCAGCGCCTCAGCTGCGTCGTGAGGCGTTCGCGGCCTTGCTCACTGGCTCACAAGAAACACTCCGCGATCGCATCGAAGCCGCGCCGCCAGCCGCGCACGCGATCGAGATCGAGCGGGACGGCTTCCGACGCCATCCTGATAATCACCAACTCGGCCTCCGGGTGGATGTAAATCCACTGGCCGTGAATGCCGAGCGCGCAGAGCACGCCCTTGGCGCGGTCGATCCGGTACCATTGGCTGCGGTAATTCGCCTGCGGGAACATGTCGGCGAATTCCGAACGCGCCCATGCCTCGGGATCGCCGCACTCATTGATGTCGTCGATCCACGCCCCCGGCACGATCTGATTGCCGCCTGCGACGCCGCGCCGGCGGATCATCTCTCCGAAGCGGGCAAGGTCGCGCGGGGTCACGCAGACGCCGCCGGCGGCGCGCATCGCATGGCGGGCGTCGACGGTGATATAGGCGTCGCGCTCGGCGCCGAGCGGCGCCCACAGATACTCGCCAACGATATCGGCATAGGGTTGGTCACAGGCCCGCTCATAAACCCAGCCGAGCACGTCGGTATTGGTCGAGACATAGTGAAACAACTCGCCGTGCTTTGCCCCGTCGGGCTTTTGCTGGCTGAGAAAGCCGCGCAAGTCGATCGGCGCCTGGCCCGCCGGCAACGGGTCCCAGCCGGCGGCATGGCGGTAACGCGCCACGTCGCCGGTGGGGTCGTCATAGTCTTCGCTGAAGGCGATGCCGACCGCCATATCCAATAAATGCCGGATCGTGCAGCCGGCATAGACCGACGAAGCCAGTTCGGGGATGTAATCGACGACGCGGTCATCCGGATCGAGCAGGCCGCGATCCGCCAGGATTCCGCCGAGCGCGCCGCAAATCGACTTGCTGACCGAGAAAATGATGTGCGGCGCGGTGGCATTCATGCCCTGGCCGTACCATTCCATCGCGATCCGCCCGCGCCTCAGCACGACAAAAGCGTCGGTCAGGGTGGCGCGCAGCGCCCGGTTTACGGTGGTCGGGCTACCGTCATGGCCGTTGAAGCCGATGTGTCCGATTTCTTCCAGCGAGGTTTCAAGCGCCACGGCATGGCCGGAGGCCGCGATGTTGGCGGTCGGGATAAGCTGGCGGACGTTGCGAAAGCCCCAGGCGCTAAACGGCGCCGTGCGCCAGTTCGAAAGCGTTACCAGCCGGTCCGGCGCCGGCGGAAAGTCGTCCATCTGGGCCGCGGTCATTTATCCTCCTCTTTTTTCGGCTGCTTGCCTCCCGGCGTCCCGGGGGCCCCGCGGGAACCCTGATCACTTTTCAGCGAGCCTTGAACCTGAGGGCCGACAGCGCTGGCAAAACCATAGGCCCAAACCACTTATGTCTATCCTGGGCCAAAAAAATCGGCGCCGCGACGGAACAAAATGCCCTTGTTGCCGCGCCGCCACAGTCAGGGACCATTCACAGCTCCGGCATCGCCCCGAAGCAACCAAATTGAGGCCATGTTGTTTGATTTGATGTTCCCAACGTCGATAACGGGGATCCAGTTATGAAAAAATTTCTGCTTGGCGCAGCTGCTTTTATCGCCTTCGCGGCACCTGCGTTCGCGGCGGATATTCCTGCGCGCACCTATACCAAGGCGGCTCCCGTTTATACGGCGCCGCAAGTAGTCTACAACTGGACCGGCTTTTATATCGGTGGCCACCTCGGCGGCGCGTTCGCGGGCGACAACAGCCTGGAAGGAAGCGGCGGCCGGTTTTTGGGCGGCGTACAGGGCGGCTTCGACTATCAATTCGCCGGCAACTGGGTGGTCGGTGCCGAAGCCCAGTACAGCTGGCTAGCTAACAACAGCAACAACAGTGGCGTGCTTTTCCCGGGGAATACCCGCGTGACCTCGAACAACAACCAGCTGGGCTCGGTCACCGGCCGGGTCGGCTACACCTGGGGTCCGGCGCTGCTTTACGGCAAGGGCGGCTTCGCCTGGCGCGACAACAATAATTTCGGTGTCAGCGTCGCCGGCGTGCCGGCAGCTTTCACCACCAATGGCAGTCAAAAGGACGGCTACACCGTCGGCGCCGGTCTCGAATACATGTTCGCGCCGAACTGGTCCGCCAAGGCCGAGTACCAGTATTACAATTTCGGCACCACCACCTTTACCACCGGGCCCGCGCCGATCGTCGGCGCCCGCTTCCGCGACGACGAGCACACCGTCAAGGTCGGCGTGAACTACCGCTTCGGCTGGGGTGGGCCGGTCGCCGCGCGCTACTGACGCCGTTTCGGGTAGAACGAGTTGAGAAGGCCGGCTTCGCGCCGGCCTTTTTGTCGTGCCTCCGGATTGATTGATTTCGCCGGGCCTGTAGGGTTTTACCGATGGGGCCCCCGGATATGAAAATGAGAGTTACGCTTACCGCGCGGATATCGACGGTCTGCGGGCGATCTCTATCCTGCTGGTAGTCGGATATCACGCGCAGTTTCGGCTGGTGCCCGGCGGTTTCATCGGCGTCGATGTCTTCTTCGTCATCTCCGGCTTCCTGATCAGCCGCATCATACTTACCGAACTGAAGGCCGGCACGTTCTCGCCGCTGCAATTCTACGCCCGCCGTGTCAGGCGAATATTCCCGGCGCTGATTGTCGTTTTGGCCGTGACCTACCTGATCGGCTGGTTTGTTCTTCTCCCGGACGGCTTTTCCCTGCTCGGCAAAAGCATCGCAGCTGGCATCGGCTTCGTGTCCAATCTGTTTCAACTCTCGCAGGCCGGTTATTTTGCGCCCGACGCGGCCGAGAATCCGCTGCTTCACCTCTGGTCGCTCGGCATCGAGGAGCAGTTTTATATTTTCTGGCCGCCGGTCCTCTGGCTGCTGTCACAATCGGGGCGGCGGTGGCCTTGGATCGCCGCCATCGCGGCCGTCTCATTCGGCGTCAGCCTGATGATTTACTTCGGCTACAAGGAGTGGTCGTTTTACTCGCCGATATCGAGGGCCTGGGAGTTGCTGGCCGGCGGCATGATTGCCAACTACTATGTCGATCATCCCGAACGCGAACGTCGAGGCTTTCCGCAACGCGACAACCTGCTTGCCGTCATCGGGTTTGCGGCGATTATCGGCGCGGCGCTCGGGCTCAACACAGACAGCCTTTTTCCGGGCATCCCGGCGCTGGCCCCGGTGCTCGGCGCGGTCCTGCTGATCGTCTCTCCGAATTCGGCGGTGAACCGGTTCTTGTTGTCCAACCGGCCGATGGTGGGTATCGGATTGATCAGCTATCCGCTCTATCTCTGGCACTGGCCGCTGTTGTCCTATCTTGGCATCACCCGGCATGGGGTACCGACCCTCATCGAGATCTGGATCGCGCTGATAGTTGCGTTCATTCTCGCGTGGTTGACATACCGCTTCGTCGAAATGCCGCTCCGCCGAAGACCTGATGTGGTGCCGCGACTTTCTTTCGGATTGATGGCCGTTGGCGTGGCAGGGATCGTAACGACCGCTGCCGGTGGTTTCGGCTTTCGCTTTCCCCAGGAAATTCGCGACATCGCGCTGTTTCCGCCGCAGAGCAACGTCGGACTGCTCGATCATTGCTTTCTGGAGAACCCCGGGGCCCAATTCAATTCAAGCTGCGTCGAACCGGGCGATAAACCGCTGTTGCTGCTGTGGGGCGATTCCACCGCGGCCACGCTGCTGCCTGGTTTGAGAAGGGCGCAACAGTCCGTACCGTTTCGTCTGGCGCGCTTCGCGGCACCGGGCTGCGCGCCGATCCTGGCGGGCGGATCGAACTCCAGATGCGATGCGGCCAGTGACATCGCGTTCGGCTTTGTCAAATCGTCGCATCCGGAGATTGTCATGCTCCATGGAATGTGGGACGGCTACCATGATCTCGACAAACTCGCAGAAACCATCAAGCGGCTGAAGGCCCTCAACATTCCGCGGATTGTCATTCTGGGGCCGGTCCCGGTCTGGAAACGGACGCTGCCTCATTCGATGGTGACCTCTTACCGGCTCACGCACAGCATGCCCGACCGGATCGCGACGGGCGTGTCCGGTCCGCAGGGCGATGCGCGAATGGAAGCTTTCGCCAGGGCCGCCGGGGTCGAATTCATCTCGGCCTGGCACGCGCTATGCAGCTCCCAGGGATGCCTGACCCGTGCCGGACCCGCCGCAAACGACGTCGTCACCAGCGACATCGTGCATCTCACCGACGCTGGCTCGGTCTTTCTCGTCGAAGCAATCAAGGGCGACCTGTTCACCCGGTTGCAAACCTCGCCGGGACAGCATAGCCACGAACCGCCCGAATGATCGGTCGCGCGAACCTTCGGTTTTGGACGGGCCAGGCGGCATGCCGGCGGCCGCTTCCGGCACGCGAAAAATAATTTTGGCGACCTGCGGAACTTGCCCTCGTATTCGGCTATTATGGTCGCGCCGGTTAGTGGACAGCGAACATGCGTGCCTTGTTGGTAGCTTTGGTGTTTTCCGCAGCCGCGTTGCCGTGCCTTGCCCAAAACGTCCTGAAATCCGAGCCGCTGGTGCTGGCGCCCTACGAGATCGCCTATGTGGTGGACGCTTCCTGTCCGGCCGGCAAGGTGCTCAAGGTCACCGGCGCGATCAGGGGCCTGCACCGCAAAAAGGCCTGTGTGACGCTCGTCACCGACCAGGCGTCGCTGGCGGTGGCGACGCCGTAGGGATTTGTTCGGTCATTCCAGGGCGCGCGAGAGCCTCAGATGTGCAATTGCACATCGGGGAATCCTCGAGTCTGCGCCAAGTGGCGCATCAGGGAATGACGGTAGGAGAGCATCCCTCACGAACTCAGTTGAAACTCCAGCTCCTCTTCGCGTTCGGCGTCGGCCCGGTTCCTGGCCGGATCTTCCTGGGGATCCGGCCGGCAGGGCCTGATCTCATAGTCGTTGTCCGGCACCGGACGCGGCGTCGGCTTCTCTTCCCCGGTCATGACGTCGACCACAAGCCCGCTTCGCCTGGCCTGCTTCCAGACGTCGGCCTCGGTCGGATAGGCCTTGCTCAACTTGGCGTCATTGCAGAACAGCGCGTAGGGCATCGGATCGTTCCGCGAAAACACCTTAACGCCGGTGTCGGGGCAGGGTTTCCGGCGGCGGGCGGTTCACGCCCAAGTGAACATTTCGGCCGCCGACTGCCGGATGTTCCGGAGTCCCTAAGTCGTAAACGAGTCCTGAATCCGGCGAAAAATAATCCCCGGGACTCCCGGGGTAGAATCGCCGGATGTTTTCGTCGTCATGGCAACGACCTTCAAAACATCCGGCCGGCGAGTGCATGTCGCGCTGACCGCCGCGCTGCTGGCGGCATGCGCGGCCAACCTGATGCTGGTGTGCGCGTGGCTATAGAGCCGGCGTGACCGCGCTTTCGGATGGCGGTGATTCAGGCACCGGTCATGCGTCTAATCTCGGTGATCGAGTCGCCGGGCAAATTGATCGCCGCATCTGCCTTACGAGGCTGCCGAAGAGTTTGGCGTTTTCGGACATGCCGCGCATGTGAATTTGAAGAACGGCAAGGCCGTCCTCGAGCGCGGCGAATTGCTCAAAGAACTGTTCCTCAGTGAGCTCCTGTTCCGGGAAACTGCCTTTGCCATTGTCGTGAATGTCGACCGGATACTTCATGATGATGCTCCTCTGTGTTGGGTTGGGCCGTGATCTACACGACTTCCTGAGCCCGCTATCGGAGCGAGGCAGCGGCTCGCCAGCCGCCGCCTCCTCGCTCCTGTAATTTCGCGATCACTCGATGACCAGGGCCGGTTTGAGCGCTACGGCCCGCGACAAATTGTAGAAATTGGGCGAGGTCGCCATCACGGCCTGGTGGACTTCGGCGAACTGCTCCTTTGTGCCGCTGCCCTTGATACGAACGGTGTAGTTAAGATTCTCGTAGCCCGGCGGCACGGCAGGATCGATGCCGAGGAAGCCGCGGAGATCGATCTTGCCGTCGGTCTCGATCGACAGGCTTTCGAGGGTGATTCCGCGCACCGCGCACTGCGCCACATATCCCACCATCACGCAGGCGTTGAGCGCCGCGATCAGATGCTCCTGCGGATTGGCGAAACTGTTCGAGCCGCCGAGTTCGCGGGGCTCATCGATATCGATCGAGAACGGGCGCGGCACCTTTTCTCCGCCGATCTCATAACTCTCGATTTCTGCGCGGCTCCGCGCCTGGCCCTGCCAGGTCGTGGTGACGTGCCAGTTCGTGTTGCCTTTTGCAGGTTCGCGCCTGACGCCGTCGATCAGGGCAAACAGGTCGTCGACATTGATGCCGTTGACGACGGTGGGTTCGACAGTCTTCTTTTGCGCACCCATGATGGGTCTCCTTTGTTCGGGTTTGGTTTTCGGATTTCTGGTCCGGATTATTGCAGCGTCGCGAGTGCCTGCTGGATTCGCTGGCCCTGCTTGTCGGTGATCAGGCTGGAGAGCACCTTGCCGAAGTGCGGGTGCTGGGCGCCTGAATGGATGTATTGCCAGCGGTAGGCCTTGAGGAATGCGGCCTCGACCGCGCGAGCCTCCGCCTCGTGGACCGCGCGGCCGCAACTGGCCGTGAAGTAGCGTCCGTCGTTCTTGGCCTGGGCCTGCAGGATGCCGTCCACCGCGGCGACCAATTCGATGAACTCGTCGACCGCGGAATCGCGTTGCGCCGCCGTCAGCCCGGCGTCGTGGCGCACAAACTCCAGTTCGTCGAGGATTGCGTGCTGGCTTTCCTCCCTCCAGTGAAACAGGAACACGTCCTTGAACAGCTCGGAGAGCTGGGGATCGGAGTCAATGCTCTGGCGATAGTGCAACTGGGTGAACAGCTCGATATCCAGCGTCAGTGCCAACACTGCCCAGGTGCTCTTGCCGAGAACAGCGTGGGCGACTGCGTTGTGATCGACGTCGAAACGATAACCGGCGGGCAAGACATTGCCGATCATCGCGTCGACAAGGCGGAACAGCGCCTGGTGCTTCAACTCCTCGTCGCTGAACCGTACCAGCGCCTCCAGCGCAACCTGGTCGCCGAACCAGTGATCCTCGCTCAGTTCCAGCACCTTGGCATTGATGAAGCGCTCGACCAGACCGAAGATATTGGCGTAGGTGCGGCCCTGGATCTGACTGACGAACCGCTTTTCATCGGCCGACAGGGTCGTGAAAGCATCCGTCAGAGAAAGCCCGTCGGGCAGAAACTTGTGGGCGGTATCGAAGTCACGCCCCCGGATCACATCCTTGTCGATGTCCCAACGAACCCGCTTGGACGTTTGAATGCAGCGTGCGTACCGTTCGCTGCTGTCAGGGATATTGCTGATCACGTTCATTTCGGTCTCCTTTCGTGGTGGCGCGATGGCACAGACAAACCCATCGGCTGATGCAGTGATCTTTAGGTCGCCAGACGGGCGAGGGTCTATGACCGGCGCGCCTTGAGACATGACCAAAACACCGGCTTCTGATAGGAAGGCCGGTATGGATGCATTGTCCGACGTTTTGAGAGTGGCGCATTTGACCGGCGGCGTGTTCCTGCACGCCGAGTTCTTCGCGCCATGGTGTATGGCCGCCCGCGTCGGGCCGGAGCACTGCGCGCCGGCTCTCGGGCCGGCATCGCACATGATTCTTTATCACTACGTCGTCGAGGGTGAACTCCGTATCCGGGTCGACGGCGAGGATGAAGAGGGCCTCGTGCTTGAAGCCGGCGATGTCGTTCTGTTGCCGCGCAATGAGCCGCACCTGGTAGGCAGCGACCTGACCCTTCCGCCAGTAGCTGGTCGCGATATTATCCAACCGCCCAAGGACGGCGGGCTGTTCTCCATCCATCACGGCGGCAAGGGCCGCCGCACGCGGATGATCTGCGGGTACCTCGGCTGCGATTGCGCCGAAGACAATCCGGTGATCTCGACCTTGCCGTCGCTGCTGAAGCTCAACGCCGAGCAGGGCGGAGCTGCGGAATGGATCCGCTCGACCTTCCAATATGCGGCCGAGGAGGTCGCCGCCGGTCGTCCGGGTTCGGAGACAGTGCTGGCCAAGTTGTCGGAGCTGTTGTTCGTTGAAGCCGTGCGGCGCTACGCTGAAGCGCTGCCGCAGGGGCAGACGGGCTGGCTCGCCGGTTTGCGCGACCCCCATGTTGCGCGGGCACTGGCGCTGCTACACCGCGACATCACCCGGCCCTGGAACGTCGATGACCTCAGCCGCGAGGTCGGGCTGTCGCGTTCGGCGCTGGCCGACCGCTTCATTAGTTTGATTGACATGCCGCCGATGCACTACCTTGCCAATTGGCGCATGCAGGTCGCGACCCAGAAGCTCCGCAATACCAGCGCGTCCCTTGCGCAAATTGCCGACCTGGTCGGTTACAGTTCGGAAGCCGCTTTTTCCCGCGCCTTCAAGAAGGCGTTCGGGAGTGCGCCAGCCACCTGGCGACGTTCGAACAGATAGGCTGCGGGGCTTTTCTAATCCACCGGAAACGACCAGCGGCATGTTCTCAAAATGAAGAGGCCGCCAACTGAGGCGGCCTTACTCGTCCGTGCGCCAGGCTCCAAGGAGAAACCTGCGGCGAGGCGCGCCGCCAGCCTGCCTTTGGGCATCGCGCAGATCGATGGCGTGTCGCTTCATCCAGAACTTGATCGCCGCGCCAAAAATCAAGAACGGCGTGAGGTAGATCGCCAATACTTCAAGCGCCCGCATGGCCGCCCCCGTGATGGCAGAACACCACGACACTAGCAGATTCAAATTGGGACACGAGGGTCAAATACGGACAGTAGCCGCTTCTGTTCGCTGTATGCCGACCTTGCCGAGGCCGCAAACCCCATCGAAGGCCGATAAATATGGGCCTTTACTGGTGCCGGTTGAGAGGATTGAACTCCCGACCTTCGGTTTACAAAACCGCTGCTCTACCGCTGAGCTAAACCGGCAAACCATGCAACTACAAATACTTACCGCCACCGCGTTCGCTGCCATTCGCTTCAGCGTGCACATCCGGGTACACAGACGAGGGTGCGGCCCAGGGGGCGTGACGGCCCAGTACCACGGGCCGCGCCGGGGGGCTAGCGGCAGGAGAGTCACCCGTGCGCCTTGGCAGCCGGCCCGGCACTTGCCACAGCCAGCCCGGCAAAACGCACCAACGCAACTCTGCGGCCTTCCTGCGGGCGGCGGGCCACCCGCCGGGGGCGCGCAAGTTGCACAGACTGCTCGCCATCTGGAAGCGCGCCTGACGCCCGAGATATTCGCGGCATGAGAATCGCCATGCGGGCCATCGACGCGGCGAAGCAATAAATTACGTCCAGAAGGCCGAGTCGCACGACCGCGACACTTCAGGAAATTTGCCCTTGCGAAACCCGCTGTTCCGATGCCGATGTCAGGAGCAAACCCAGATGATCGCTACCGCCATCGGCAAGCCCATCGCGAAAGCGCCGACAATCGCCAAGGTGAATTCGCCAAGCAAAGCTACCCCAGGCCGCACCTCGTCTACTGACATGCTTCTCACTCCAACGCCTAGAAAGTCAGAAGCCGCCACCGGGACGAAGCAGGGGACGGTTCTGAAGTTCGTGCACTGTGTCTAGAAGGTACCGACGAATGGTGCGCGGAGATGGTTAACGGAGTATTAACAACGCGGGCTAGATTAATAATTATGGCAAGGGAACCAATCCGATGGCCGATCTTGCGACCGTGACGGTTGAAGGACCGATGCCTGTGAAGATCGCCCGCCCTAGGCGCGGAGCCACGGAAGCGCGATCGGCCAGCGGGAGGATCGAGATGCAACAGCGCCAATTGCAACAGTTAAAGGCGCAAAGCAGAATAACCGCGTTCGTTCGTGCAGCACTTGCTAGGTGGCGGATGGTAGTACCGGATAGAGCAGGAGCGTAAGATGGCACCTCGCGCAAGTATTTTATTTCCTCTGCTTCTCGCGGCGTTCGTTCTGGTGATCCTGTCTCCATCACAGTCGTGCGCCCTCAGCGGCCCCACATCGCCGCCCGAAGGGGGCGCGTGCAAGATTACTTCTGGGCCAAACGCCGGCAAGACGGGCACGTACGATACTACATCGGATCCCGGTCACGTTTGGTGTTGTGCGGGGTAGCTCTTGCACGGAATGCGGCTCCGGAAAGTGCAGCGGTGCCCTCCACGCCAAAGGTCGTGGCGCTAACCCACCGTCTAGCGCTGGAACAAATAAAGGCCCGCCAGGGGGAACGAAAACAGGAACCCATCCAATTGTTGGTGTAAGCCCCCCACCGAGTGCCGGAGCCAACAAGGGTCCGTCGGGCGGTGGCACGACCGAAATAGAAAAAAGCGGTGGCGGTAAGCACCGATGATGAGCTAGGCGTTTGTCGCCTGAGCATTCAGGCGCGAATTTTGCTCTGACACACGCGGCAACTGGTGTCATAAGGCTCGGGAAGACGGGCAGGGGACACATGTTCGGGATTCTGGGGCTGGGATTTCTGCTCGGCATGCAGCACGCGCTGGAGGCCGACCATGTCGCGGCGGTGTCTTCCATCGCCGCGCGCCGCACCGATGTCGGGGACATCGTCCGGCACGGCTTGACCTGGGGGCTCGGCCATACCCTGACCTTGTTCGCCTTTGCCGGCGCCGCCATTCTGCTCGGTCACGCGCTCCCGGAACATCTGGCGCGGCCGCTCGAGACCGCGGTCGGCGTCATGCTGATCGGTCTCGGCGCGCATGTGCTGTGGCGGCTGTGGCGCGACCGCGTGCATTTTCACCGCCACGGCCACGGCGACGGCACGGTGCACATCCACGCCCACAGCCATGCCGGCGAAACCGTATCCCATGCCCACGCGCCCCACGCGCACGCGCATGGCTTTCGCTGGCGCACGCTGCTGGTGGGACTGATGCACGGCATGGCCGGCTCGGCGGCGCTGCTGGTGCTCGCGGCATCGCAGGCCTCCAGCGCCGCGGCCGGGTTAGGTTATGTCGCGCTGTTCGGGATCGGCTCGATGGTCGGAATGGGCGCGCTGTCGGCGGTGATCGCGGTGCCGCTCGCGGTCTCCGCGCGCTGGCTGACCTCTGCCAATAGCGGGCTGCAAGGTGCGGTCGGCGTCATCACAATGGCGATCGGCGCCGCGACGGTTATCGCGACCGTGTTTGCCTGACGCCGCGGGTGGCCGTGTTAACGATTTTATATAGCGATTTCATGTAATTGAACGGCCGCGAACCCTTGCGCGTTAGGCTTACCGGCAAATTTGGCCCACAGCCTTAACCCCCGGGGGGACGCAATCGGTTAGGTTATCCCGAGTAATCGGAACTCAAACCATGCGCGCCGGGTTGGCACTGGCAATCCTAATCGGAACGACCTGCGCGGCGCTCGCCGACAGCAGTCCGGTCCTCGTCATTCCCGGCCGTGCCGGCGTGCCCATTATCATCAACGGCGTTGATGCATCCTACGCCGTCGTCGAGGGCGACTGGGGCCTCGGCAAGGGCGTGCATGTGACCCCCACGGTCTATGGCGGCCGCATCGTCGATCCTGCGCCGCAAGTCGGTCACTATTATCCGAGCCTCGGTCACCGGCCGGGCTACGGGCGTCTCGAAATCGAGCCGCCCGCCAACCGCAGGCTGCCGCAGCCCGCGGAGAGTTATCATCAATCATGGTCGTCGCAATCCACCCCGCAGCCGGTGCAGCCCGAGATTCCCTTCTATCCGCCGCCGATCATCGTCGCGCCGCGAGGCGGCGACGCCGGGCAGGATTTTTCAGGCCCTTCGCAGGATCCTGAGCATCGAAAACCCAGGAAGCTTCCACACTAGAAGACACGTCCACAGGAGAGAGTAATGCGTCAGACGATTTCAGGATTGGTAGCGGCAATCGCCGTGGTGACCGCGAGTGCCGCGCCGGCGCTGGCGTGTGGCGGCGGACTGTTCGGCGGTTCGTGCTCGCCGTGCGGGACGGCCTATGTCAGCCCCTGCGCGCAGACCTACGTCCCGGCCTATACCTATTCAGGCTGCAACACCGGTTGCGGCGGGTGGGGCTTTGACCGGCTGGCCGACCCGGTGGAGCAGTATCATGTCGCCCCGGTGCGGCATCAGTACTACTACGTCAACCAGGGCCCGACCTATACCGGCCCCGGCGCGTTTGCGCCTTATCCAACCTATGAGGAAGGCGACTGGGGCGCCTATCCCCACCGCCCGTACTTAGCGCGCCGTCACCACTACGGCTACGGCGATCACGTGCTGCGCCGCTACTACTGATCGCCGCGCTTAATCAAGGACACGAGCGCCCGCCCGCATCCCGCGAGCGGGCGCTGCTTTTTGAGCTGACCAGACTAGCCCATCAGGCCGAGCCTGCTGGCGCCGATATAAAGCGCCAGCACCGCGGCGTTCGAAACGTTGAGGCTCTTGATTTCGCCGGGCAGGTCGAGCCGCGCCACCACGCCGCAAGTCTCGCGCGTCAGCTGCCGCAGACCTTTGCCTTCGGCGCCGAGCACCAGCGCCAGCGGCTGACGCAGGGCGACATCGCCGAGATTCTCGCCGCCCTGGCTGTCGAGCCCGACCGTCAAAAAACCCTGGTCGTTCATCGCGCTCAGCGCGCGCGCGAGGTTCTGCACCGTGAGCAGCGGCACCAGCTCCAGCGCGCCGGAGGCGGATTTCGCCAGCACGCCGGTCGCCTCCGGGCTGTGGCGGGCGGTGGTGACGACGGCCTTGACCGCGAACGCCGCCGCCGAGCGCATGATCGCGCCGACATTGTGCGGATCGGTGATCTGGTCGAGCACCAGCACGATGCCGCGCTCGGGCAGCGCATCGATATCCGGCGAGGGCAGCGGATCGGCTTCCGCCAGCAGGCCCTGATGCACGGCGTCCGGGCCGAGGCGCGCGTCGATCAGGGCAGGCCGCACGATTTCCGGCGTCACGGGGATGGCGATGTTCTCCTCCGCCAGCCGCCGCGCGGCGTTTTCCGAAAGCCATAGCTTGCGAATGTGGCGCTGCGGGTTGGCCAGCGCCGCCGCCACCGTGTGCCAGCCATAGAGAATGATCGGACCGTCAGGACTGGCGTCGCGGCCGCGCCAGGCCGGCCGGCGGCCGGGATCGCGGCCCCGCTCCGGGGCTTTGCCGCCGCCGCGCCGAAACCCTGGCTTTCGCTCGCGATCGCTCATGGGCCAGCTTGTGTCACGGGTTCCGGATTATGGCAATTTACGCCCTTCGGCCGCACCCATCGGCGGCGCGCCTTGGTTGACTTTGCCGGGGCGTTTCCCCCATAAACGCGCCCAACCGGGAGCCCGCCATCGGCTCACGGTATTAACGTCATTTTGGGGCTCGCTGTCGCCGCTTCGGCGGCCAGGTTCCGATGCTGTTAAACGGGGGAGTGTCCCGAGTGGCAAAGGGAGCTGACTGTAAATCAGCCGTCTTATGACTTCGAAGGTTCGAGTCCTTCTTCCCCCACCAGCCTTCGCTTGCTTCGCAAGCTACGGCTCGGCAAGCCCGAAAACTCTTTCGTAGCGAAGCAAGCGAAGGCTGCCGCGCCGAAGCCCCCTGGCGAAGGCGGGCTCGATGCGCGCGCCGCCTCGAGGCTCCGGCCGAACCGAAATCCAGACAATCCAAGTCCAACAAAATCCAGGTTCAACAAAAAGACGCGACGGGATGTCGCCCGTCGCGTCCCGACTTTTGTACTCGCTGGTCCAGGCGCAGGGAGCGCCCATTTGCGAAGCTCAAGAGCTTAGCGGGCGATCCCAGCGAGGTGACAGCGCTTGGTAAAAGACACTGGATCACCTCCTTTCATGGTTGATGGAGACCTCACTATAGGCAGCGAATCGCCGCATGTTAAGGGGCGCATCAGGCGCGACGCATGAGGGAACGAAGACCTTCGAAGCGCCGAACCGGCGCGATCGCGGTTGAGACCGCCGCACTGGCGTGATAGTTGATCGCCTCAAGCGCGGGTGTAGCTCAATGGTAGAGCAGCAGCCTTCCAAGCTGAATACGAGGGTTCGATTCCCTTCACCCGCTCCAATATTTTCAGTGTTCGGCGCGCATCGGAGATAAACCGCCGGCATCGCGAGGCCCGCGCGCCCGCGCCGCAGATGGATGGCGTCATGCCGTTTGCGCAGTGCTCGGCTTTTGCAAAATGGTGTATCGGCAGTTTCGTTTAACGCCGGCGGGTTGGTTCCCGCGCCACGGGGCGGCGAGTCCAGGAGGAAATGTTCATGTCCGCTTTGCCCCTTTCAGGCATCAAAATTCTCGATCTGTCGCGCGTGCTGGCGGGGCCGCTGTCGGCGCAGATGCTGGCCGACCTCGGCGCCGAGGTGATCAAGATCGAACGGCCCGATAGCGGCGACGACGCGCGCGCCTTCGGCCCGCCCTATCTGGTCGATCCCGCGGGAAAAGAGAACAACAACAACTCCTTCTATCTCTGCGCCAACCGCAACAAGAAATCCGTCACGGTCAATATCGCGACGCCGCAAGGCCAGCAGATCATCCGCGAGCTGGCAAAATCCTGCGACGTCATGATGGAGAATTACAAGGTCGGCGATCTCAAGCGCTACGGCCTCGACTACGAATCGATCAGGGCCGTCAACCCCGGCATCATCTATTGCTCGGTGACCGGCTTCGGCCAGACCGGACCCTACGCGTCCCGCGCCGGCTATGACGCGATCTTGCAGGCGATGGGCGGGTTGATGAGCGTCACCGGGCACATGGACGGCGAGCCCGGCGCCGGTCCGATGAAGGTCGGCCCCTCCATCGTCGACTACATGACCGGCATGAATACCTCGATCGGGATTCTCTCGGCGCTCTACCATCGCGACGCCAGTGGCGGTGAGGGGCAGTATATCGATGTCTGCCTGTTCGACACCGTGATCGCCTCCCTGTCGCATTGGGCCCAGATCTATCTTGTCAGCGGCAAGACGCCGCCACGGCGCGGCACCTGGGGCAATGGCGGCATGCCGGCCGGCGTATTCCGCTGCACCGACGGCGAATTGATGCTGGTGGTCGGCAACGACGCCCAGTTCGCGCGCACCTGTGCCGTGCTGGGCGCGCCCGAGCTCGCGACCGATCCCAGGTACATCAAGAACAACGACCGTGTCGTGCACGGCAAGGAGATCATGGCGATCTTCGCCGGCCATTTCCTGAAGCAGAAGGTGGCCCATTGGCTGGAAGAGCTGGAGAAGGCCGGCGTGCCGTCCGGTCCCATCAACGATTTCGCGCAGGTGTTCGCCGATCCGCACGTCCGCTCGCGCGGCATGCAGATCAAGGTCGACCATCCCTTCGAGCATTCGCTGTCGCTGATCAGAAACCCCATCACCTTTTCCGGAACCCCGGTGAAGGATTATCGCGCGCCGCCGCTGCTCGGCGAGAACACGCGCGAGGTGCTGACGTCCGAGCTTGGCTATGACGACGCAAGGCTCAACGCGCTGAAGCGGCAGGGGATCGTCTAGAGCATTTTCCAGTTCGGTGGCTTCATCCTTCGAAACGCGCGCAGGAGCGCGCTCCTCAGCCGGCCCAACCGAATGTATGCTCAGGCTGAGTCACGAGCGTGCCGTATTGCAATGGAGACTTGAACAACATCATAGCTAGCGTGCCGCAGACGTTGAGACTGGAAGGCTTCGCAGCCGCATGACCACTTCGGACGGGCATTCAAGGGAGACGCCGTTGCCTGGAACGGTCACTTTTCAAGCCGCGTTAGTGCTGATGCTTTGGTGCGCCGTATGTGCGCTGACGGCTGATGCATGGGCCACACCTCTGGAGCGCGTGGAGTTTGAAAGCGCCTCTCAACGGCTCGTTTCGGGTGGGCTCATTCGAGGCGACCGCATCCAGGGTGATCTGGCCAAGCCCGATGGCGCAGGCCCTTTTCCTGCTGTCATCGTGCTGCACGGCTGTGCCGGGATGCATGACACGACAAAGCAAGAGTTGGTCGATGAACTTGTCGCCTGGGGCTATGTCATCCTGCTCGTCGACAGCTATGCTACGCGTGGTATCGATCACGTCTGCACATCAAGCGCGTTTGCCACGTTCCTCATGCGCAGGCCGGATGCCTACGGGGCTCTCGTTTTTCTGGCTCGCCAAACCTTCGTCGATCCACGCGGTGTGGCTGCGGTCGGCTTCTCGGCGGGCGCTTGGGTTACCCTCTCTGTAGCGGAGACCAATTCGTTCGAACAGTTTGTCCCTCCAGGCAGCAACTTGCGGTTCCGGGTGGCGGCTGCGTTCAATCCTCCATGTCAGCGGGCCATGGCGCGTCCGGCGATACCCACGCTCATTTTCATCGGGGCCCTCGACGATTGGACGCCGGCGGCCGACTGCACCAATAAAGTCGCCAGCTGGGGCAACGACGGGCCGCCAATCGAGCTCGTTGTCTATCCCGGCGCGTACCACGGATTCTATTACCCGCACCTCCAGCCCGGAACGATATTGTTTGGTCACCGGGTAGAGTACAACGGCGCGGCGGCGGACAATGCAATCACCGCCTGCACCAGTTTCTCGATCGTCATCTTAAGTGAAGGCATGCCGATAGCGGCAACAGAAATTGACTTCCACCTGGGGATACAAAGCCAAACTTGACTATGGCCGCCTGTGGCACTTTTCGGACATGCTGGGACGGACTGACCGTGTTCGTCGTCAGAGGTGCAGCGGACCTCGCGGGTTGTGGGCCCCGAGGCCGGGAAAATGACCGTTACCGCGCGTCCCGCGCTGCCAGCCTGGCGGACGCCTTGCCCGGCACCGCGCCCCCCGTCAGCGCCTTGGCCGACACCGCCACTACACGCTCGATGATGCCGGCGACGTCGTCGAGGTCGCATTTTCCTTCTGACAGTTTTGTCAGCCGCTCGCTGTCGCGGATGGTCTGGTGCGTCATCGCGAGCGCGAAATGCAGCCCCCAGTAAAGATCGACCTCGCTGACGTCGGGCAATGCGCGGCGCATCGCGGCGGCGAACTTTCTCAAATGGTCGACTTCGCGGTTCTTGATGCGGCGGATCGGGGAGACCGATTCGATCGAGGCCCGGATCATGAAACGCGCCGCGGTGGAGCGCTCGCGGTCGGGGCCGAGGCAGCCGCGCAAGGTCGGCCCCACCAGCGCGCGCAGGATGGCGCTGATATCGGCGCGTTCGCCGCCGGCTTCTTCCGCCAGCCTCAATTCGTTGAGCCGCTCGCGGTTGCTGGCAAGGCTGCGGGTGACGAACAGTTCGGCGATCAATTCGTCCTTGGAGCCGAAATGATAGTTCACCGCCGCGAGGTTGACGCCGGCTTCGGCCACGATGTCGCGCAGCGTGACGTCGCCGAAGCCGCGATCGGCGTAAAGCCGCTCGGCGGCGTTGAGGATCGCCGTCCTGGTGTGATCCGACGCCATGTCATGGGCCCTATGCAATGGGGGCGTTGCGTTTCAAACACTTGTATGAAACTATCGTTTGAGAGCGGGGAATGTCAATGCGCTGATGGCGCAGGGCATCCCCCGGCCGGCCGGCTTCGTCGCTGCCGCTGCTGCCAGCGGTCAAGATTGGTCTTGCGGACGAGGGGCGGCGGGGAGACAGTGCCGCCAACAATTTTTCGCCCAAAAATGTGAGGAACGCGCCATGGACTTCAACATGTCAGACCGCCAGAAAGAATGGCTCAACCGGGTGCAGTCGTTCATGACCAAGCATGTCCGGCCGGCGGTGCCGATCTACAAGCAGCAGGACGCTGCGGGCGAGCGCTGGAAGGTGATCCCGATTCTGGAGGATTTGAAGAAGAAGGCCCGCGCCGAAGGCCTCTGGAACATGTTCATGCCGCCGTCCTCGCATGAGGACGATGAATTCCGCGGCGCGGGATTGAGCAATCTGGAATACGCGCCGCTGGCCGAGGAGATGGGCCATATCAGCTGGGCCTCCGAGGTGTTCAATTGCTCCGCGCCGGATACCGGCAACATGGAAGTGCTGATGCGTTATGGCTCCAAGGAGCACAAGAAGCAGTGGCTGAAGCCGCTGATGAACGGCGAGATCCGCTCCGCCTTCCTGATGACCGAGCCCGCGGTGGCGTCGTCGGACGCCACCAATATCGAGACCCGCATCGAGAAGGACGGCGACCATTACGTCATCAACGGCCGCAAATGGTGGTCGTCGGGCGTCGGCGACCCCCGCTGCAAGCTCACGATCGTGATGGGCAAGACCGATCCCAAGGCGCCGCGCCATCAGCAGCAGTCGCAGATCCTGGTGCCGCTCGACACCAAGGGCATCAAGGTTGAAAAAATGCTCCCCGTGTTCGGTTTCGACGACGCCCCGCACGGCCACGGGCAGGTGTTGCTGGAGAACGTCCGGGTTCCCGCCAGCAATATCCTGCTCGGCGAGGGCAGGGGCTTTGAGATCGCGCAGGGCCGTCTCGGTCCCGGCCGCATCCATCACTGCATGCGCACCATCGGCAAGGCCGAGGAAGCGCTGGAGAAGATGGTCAAGCGGCTGTCGTCGCGCACCGCCTTCGGCCGAAAGATCATCGAATACTCGATCTGGGAGCAGCGCATTGCGGAAGCCCGCACCGACATCGAGATGAACCGGCTGTTGTGCCTGAAGGCCGCCGACATGATGGACAAGGTCGGCAACAAGACCGCGCAGCTCGAGATCGCCATGATCAAGGTGGCGGCGCCCAATATGGCGCTGAAGATCATCGACAACGCCATCCAGGCGTTCGGCGGAGCCGGGGTCTCCGACGATGCCGGCCTCGCCCGGGACTATGCCTCGATGCGCACCATGCGGCTGGCCGACGGGCCGGATGAGGTCCATAACCGCGCCATTGCCAGACTTGAACTTCGGAAGTATGCAAACGCTCCCACTTCGCATTAACGGGAGCCCGCAAATGGCGCTCCCCTTGGGAAAATTGAGGGGAGCGTCATCGTGGCCGAGGGCGTCAGAAAAGACGAGGAGTTTTCGGGCACCAGGCCCGTCGAGGAGCGGCATCGGATCGATGAGGCGCGCCTCGACGGCTGGATGGGCGAACACATCGAGGGCTATGCGGGGCCGCTGACCGTCCTGCAATTCAAGGGCGGCCAGTCGAACCCGACCTACCGGCTCGATACGCCCAAGCGATCCTATGTGATGCGCCGCAAGCCGTTCGGAAAGCTGCTGCCGTCGGCGCATGCGGTCGACCGCGAATTCCGCGTCATTTCAGCGCTCGGCAAGCAGGGTTTTCCGGTCGCGAAAGCCTACGCGCTGTGCACCGACGATACGGTGATTGGTGCTGCCTTCTACATCATGTCGATGGAAGAGGGCCGGGTGTTCTGGGATCCGACGCTGCCGAGCCAGACGCCGGATGCGCGATGGAAGATCTTCACCAGCAAGATCGAGACGCTGGCGAAACTGCACACCTATGATCCGCAAGCCATCGGGCTCGGCGATTTCGGCAAGCCCGGAAATTATTTCGCCCGCCAGGTCGATCGCTGGACCAAGCAGTACCGCGCCTCGGAGACCCAGCACATTCCCGAAGTCGAAAAGTTGATCGAGTGGTTGCCGAAAACGGTGCCGACCCAGGAGCGGGTCTCGATCGTGCACGGCGACTACCGCCTCGACAACATGATCTTCCACGCGACCGAGCCGCGGGTGCAGGCGGTGCTGGACTGGGAGCTGTCGACGCTCGGCGACCCCATGGCGGATTTCACCTATCTGTTGATGCAATGGACCATGCCCGGCCTCGCCAACGCCGATCTGAAGGCGCTCAATATTCCGGGCATGGACGAGGCGGCCAGGATCTATTGCAACGCCACCGGCAGCGCCGTTCCCGACCTCAACTGGTATTTTTCCTATAATTTGTTCCGGCTCGCCGGCATCACCCAGGGCATCGCCGGCCGTATCCGCGACGGCACCGCGGCCAACGCCAGGGCCATCGAGTCCGCCAAACGCACGGTGCCGCTCGCGAAGGATTCCTGGGAATACGCGCAGAAGGCGGGCGCGAAATAAAAAAGAGGCGCGACATCCGGGTGTCGCGCCTTTTGCTTTGGTCGGCAGGGGGCGATCAATTTCTCATAAGTGCTCGACGTTTTACCTCGATCAGGCATCGCCAGTTGGCACGATTGCGGCGGTCTCCACCATCAAGATCACGCTCCTTTCGGGCGCGCGCGTGCGATGCAGCACGCCCTTCGGCACAGTGAGACCTTGATTGGGCAGCAACTCGATTGAGTGTCCCTCAAGATCGATTATGAAACGGCCGCTAAGAACGAAGAAAAACTCGTCGTCATTATCGTGCTTGTGCCAATGGTATTCACCTTGCATGACGCCGAGGCGGACAACGGATTCATTCACCTTGCACAGGGTCTGATTGTACCATTGATCGGTGACCGTCTTCGCTAGCGAAGTAACGTTCGATCAATGTCAGTGGATCGAACTTGATGTTCAGATAAGTGGCATATGGGTAGGCGGCTGTCTCAGCCATTCGTGTCTCCAAGGTTTTTACGTCCAGGCTTTCAACTTCAAGGCAGGTACCCCGATCTGCTTCGCGCCCCCATGATTACAGACTCGTCTTGCAATGGTGGTGTCCGCTTCGGGATCAAAAACAGCTCGTAGGATGGGTGCAGCGGCAGCGATAACCATCGATTTCCGGTCGCGACGTTGATGGGTTTCGCGAAGACGCGCTCTTTTTTCTCGTCACTCCGGGACGCGCTGCCGCGGCCCCGCCCGATCAGGCCAAGCCTCCCAGAAACTCCAATAGCGCCGCGTTGACCTCGGCGGGGCGCTCCTGCTGCACCCAATGGCCGGCGCCGTCGATAATTCGAACGAGCCGCAGATCGGTCACGCGCTCGCGCATGCGCGCGACCAGGTCGACCCCCGGGAGGAAGCCGAGAACCGGATCAAGGCTGCCGGCGATAAAGGCCGCCGGTTGCTCGATCCGGCGGTCCGCAATCTCCGCCTGCTGGGCGAAGTCGAGCTCGGAGGTGCGGTAGCGGTTGAGCGGTCCGCGAAAGCCACTCCTTGCGAATTCCCCGGCGTAATAGTCGAGGTCGTCGGGCGTGAGCCAATCCGGCAGCGGATTCGGGTCCACCAGACCGTCGAGGTATTTCGCGTCGGCCGGCTTGGCCGGTCCTGGCGCCGCCTTCCTGCCTTCGCCCGAAGCCGAATAGTAGATTTTCCGCAAGGAGGCGCGCACGTCGGTCTCGAATTCGGCCTCCGCGACACCGGGTTCTTGGAAATAGAGCTGATAGAAGAAGCGGTCCTTGTAGATGTTTCGAAACAGCTCGATGCGGGGGGCCGGGCCTCTTCCGGCATGGGGCACGCTCAGTCCGGCGACCGCCCGAACCCTTTGCGGAAAGAACAGCGAAGTGTTCCAGACAATGGGCGCTCCCCAATCGTGGCCGACCAGAATTGCCTGCCGCTCGCCGAGACCTTCGACGAGCCCCGCGATGTCGGCGCACATCTGCTTGATCGCATAGGCCTCGATCGCGGCTGGCTTGTCGCTGCCGCCATAGCCACGGACATCAGGCGCGGCGACGCGATAGCCCGCTTCAGCAAGGGCCGGGATCTGATGCCGCCAGGAGTACCAGCTCTCCGGCCAGCCGTGCACCAGCACGACCAGCGGTCCCTTTCCGGCAAGCGCCACCCGCAGTCGAATGCCGTTGGTTTGAACCGTGGCGAATTCCGGTTGTATGGTCATGCTGGTTCCCCCGTGTTTGCGGCGGTTGCGATGGGAATCTCTCTTCCGCACCCGTTCAGCCTACGGATGCGCCGGCGTTTGCCCGGCTTATTCCGAGCGCCAGAATGCGATGCAAGAGGCCCGGGTAATCAAGTCCGTCATGCCGGGCCGCTGTAGCGAACTCCTGGCTCTTCGCGATTTCGGGATTGGGGTTCGCTTCAATGAAATACAGGGTGCCGTCGGCAGAGAGGCGAAAGTCGATGCGCGCGTATCCATCGAGCCCCAGTGTTCGGTAGATGCGTTTCGCTGTTCGCTGAATGCGGGCGCGTGCCTCCGGCGCAAGGTTCTTGGCCGGCCCATCTACAATTCCCACCCGCTCCTGATAATCGGGATCGTGTTTGACCTTCTCGGTGGCTATGGCCTGGCCGCCCATGGTGCCGAATTTCAATTCCCAAACCGGCAACACTCGCAACCGATTGTTGCCGAGCACGCCGACATAAAGCTCACGTCCCTCGATATATTGCTCGGCGATCGCGGCGGTTCCGATCCGCTCGTGGACGAAGGCGACGCGCTCTGCGAGCTTCTCGTCCGTGTCGACCACGGATGCCTGCGAGATACCCCGGGATCCATCCTCGTTCAGGCTCTTGACGATCAACGGCAGCGCAAGACGCGCCGGGCGTTTGACCTTTCGGTGCATCGGGAATACGGCGAAGGCCGGCACCGCGATCCGGCGATGGTGCACCAACGTCTTGGACAGATCCTTGCCGCGCGCCAGGATCAGACCACGCGGGTTACACCCGGTATACGGGATCTGCATCAGTTCGAGATAGCTTGCGACGTGCTGGTCATAAGTGGGCTCGTTGTGAAACTGCTCCAGCAACGTGAACACCACGTGCGGCTTGAAACTTTCGATCTCCTCGCGTACCGGCTTGATTTCCTCCTGCGCACCGAGCGGGCGAACATCATGGCCGGCCGCACGCAAGGTGCTCACGACGTCGTATTCTGTTTTCCATTCGTTGATTTGCCGCGCAGTGTATCCGTCGGTGGAGTCCGGGGGCACGAAGTCCGGATGCATGAGCACCAGAACGCGCAGGCGTCTCATAGCGCGATCCATTTCCGCCGCGAAGGACCAAACAGCGCGTGCATGGTCTTGGCGGTCAACAGGACGGTGAAGTCAGCCACAAGCTTCCGATCGGAGCCGACAGCGCGCAGATCAAGTTCTCGGCAGCGCGAGATCATGTCGTCAAGTACAGCATCAAGCGTAAGTTGGTTCTCGCCCGTCCACCGCGCAACCAGCTGCCTGATGTGGGCGCGGTGCCGCCTGATGAATGCAGAAGCCGGCTGCCCCCGGCGATGCCGTGGATCGGCGGAAAACAGCCGGGAGAGGTCGCGGTCGTAAGTCTTCGGTGGCCTGAAGGCGTAGAACGCCTGCTTCCTTTTATAGTGGTCGCCGACTGTCTGGCTGAGTTCATGCAGCGGATCGACACGCTCCCGCGTGGTGACTAGCGGCCGCTTCCCGGCGATTTCCTCCATTAGTTCGTCGACATATTCGAGCTTCTTCAGCGCTGGCCAGCCGGCATAGCGCGTCCGCCAGCTCGAACGCGGCCGCAGCCACACCGCGAAGGTTTCAGCGAAATCCTCGTCCGGATGGCTCTGCGCGTACCAGAGCCGAAGATGCTGGACATATTGCCGGCTGGCCGGATTGGGCCGGTAGTAGCGCGGGTAGTGTTTTGAGGACCGGCCGAACAGCTGTTGCCAACGCCGGCGGCGCTGCAGCTGATAGCCGTGCTGGATGGCATGACCTGCCTCATGGCGCAGGATGGCCATGCATTCGGACCAGGTGCCGCCCTCGACGTCGAGCATCATTTTCTTCTCGAGCTTCATCAGGCGGGGATGGGTGAGATAGAATGGGATGGCCATGCCGGGCACATCTGCCGGACTAAACCATTCGCTCGATATCCATGTATGTGGCCGCAGCCGGATGCCCCGCTCTTCGAGCTCTTCATAAAGAGTGCTGATACAATCCTCGAGCCAGGTGCCTTCGACCGTAACCCTCAGACTGCTGAGGCGTTGCCGGAGCAACTGCTCATCCGATAGCTTTTCCCAAGCATATTTCCGGCGGGGCATAGGCCTCTGGAAGTCATAACGACTCGATACTCAGATGGTGTCATAGGATGCTACTGACAACAACCGCCCGAGTCTCCGCGGCGCGCCGTTATTCAGCGACCCATGTCGGCTTTGGGGTCCAGAAGCGGAAAGGCTCATTCCGAGCAAATGTTTTCCGCTGTTCATCCAATGGCGGACTCAAGTCGGACATCGCGTGAGGTCCGAAATGTGCTGCCAGATGCGGACATCGGCCGTCATTCGATCACCGCGTCCGCAAGAGCGAGCAATTTTGCAGAAACCTCCAGGCCGAGCGACTTCGAGGTCTTGAGATTTAAGACTAATTCAGTCCGAGTTGGGCGCACCACCGGAGTTCGGCTGGCTTGACCCCTCGGAGAACCTTGCCGACGTAGAGGCCTACTTGGCGGTAGCTATCAGCAAGGCTAGTGCCATAACTCATCAGGCCACCCGCTTCAGCGAATTCACGCCATGCGTAAATCGCCGGTGTCCGAGAGCGCGCCGCCAGCGCAGTAATCCGATCTCTGTTGCCCGTAAAGAATGCATCAGCATTTACAAGAAGTGCGCCGGCACGCTGCTGAACAAGCTTTTCGAATGCGGCCTCAATTTCGGGTTCATTGGTAGCAGTCAGCGTGAGAACTTGAAGACCTATTTCGCGCCCCTTCTTCTGCGCATCTCTCAAGTTCGTCTCGGCCGGATTGTTCGGATTGAGGAGTATCGCGACCGTAGGAACGAGTTCGTGCAACAAATCAAGCCGCTTGCCGCTGAGAGCGCCCGAAATCAGACTTACACCCGTCATGTGACCGCCGGGCCGATTTAAACTGGCAACGAGCCCAAGCGCGACAGGATCGTCCGCAACGGAAAAGATGATCGGAATTGTGGAAGTTACTGACTTCACCGCAGCCGTTGCAGCATTCCCGCTCGCTACAATGACCGCCGGTCGACTTTGCGCTAGCTCAACTGCGAATTTGTGTAACTGTTCGGGCTTTTCCGCAAATCGGAATTCCAACAGGACGTTCTTACCATCAACATATCCAAACTCCTGCAACCCCAGTAGCAGAGCCTCTGTCCGGGTTAGGGAAGCTGAACGTAGGCCGATGCCCAGAAACCCAACCACGGGCGTTGCCGGTTGTTGTGCATTGGCCGCGAGCGGCCACGCCGCCGCGCTGCCGAATAGCGTGATGAACTCGCGCCGTCGCATTGCCACCCCCGAGATTTAGGACCATGCATCGAGCGGTTCAAACTATCACACTTAGGAGGCCGGCGTGAGATCAGGTGCAGTTCTTGGGCGGCCGGCCGAGGTCCGTTCCGGGTCAATCGCTACCGAAATGGGCAGTCCACCCAATGTCTGTTTTCCCCCCGATAGCGACCATTGAGTGGACATGCCAGGAGGTCCGGTTCGTGCCATTAGCAGAAGCCATGCTAATGGCCGAGTTCGTATGCATTCGTAGGGCGCTCTCCGTCGCTCGTAAGCGGCTGAAAACTGGTTCAGCCTAGCTAGCTCTATTCTGAATGGCCGTTGGTAGAGTGCGGGATTTATTCTTCTTGCAATACGCGACGACCACACTGGAATTCCTCTGCAGGCGGTCGTAATCCAATACACTGTTGCTTGCCGCCGCGTTGTAGTAGCCGCTCATAAAATATCTTACAAAATCTTGATCCTCTGGACCGTACCCCAACCAAGTTCCGCAAGTGATCTTGTTAAAATCCAGCGTAGCGTTAGGCATCGCGGTTACGCCTATCGATTTTTCCAGGCCTACCATCACACTGGCACTCGGGTTGGATTGGCACCACCCTCTTACGTTTGTGACATTTGTCCGATGCAGGTCAAAATCTACAAACGTCCTCCGACTTTGATAACTAAACCAGCCGGTCATCCAAGCCGAGAACTTGCTCGACGGTGCAGCCGGCATGGCGAGATATTCGCTACAGGTGATGCTGCGAATATCGACCGTCGTGGCAAGCGCTTCACTAGCGAACGCTGGGACAATTAAGATCGCGAACGTAAGGATAATCAACCTGCATCTCATTGTGATGACCTCCACAGTAACGAGTGATCGACCAGACCAATCGCGATTTAATGTGATCACAAAACCTGCATCCCGTGCCCCCCTTAATGGCGAATGCAAGGTTTCTAGTTGATCTAGATCAACGGCGGCGACCCAACTCTCTGTCCGCATCGGGTCAAACTCGACCGAATTGGCCTACCCGCGTCATGTCGGCTTTCCCCCGATAGCGACCATTCAGCGGACATCTGGGGAGGTTCGTTTCGTGCCAATACCGGAAGTAGCCAAACCTATTCGACCACCTCGTCGGCGCGGACGAGCATTGTCGCCGGAATGTCGAGCCCCAGCGCCTTGGCGGTCTTGAGGTTGATTATGAGTTCAAATTTTACGGGCTGCTCAATTGGCAGATCGCCCGGCTTTTCGCCTTTGAAGATCTTGTCAATGTATGAAGCCGCGCGGTGATACAGGTCGGGATAGTGTGGTCCGTACGCGATTAATCCGCCCGCTTCGATGAATTCCCTGGATGCATAGATTGTCGGTATCCGATATTTCAAGGCTAGCTCAGCGATCAGCTTTCCGTTCGGCTGGGTAAGGGCATCTATCGTCACCAATAGCCCGTCAGTGTGCTCCCGGCTTGCAGTATCGAAGGCGGGCGCTATATCGCTGGATTTGCGCACGTCTAGCAGTTGGGATTGCACGCCCCGAATCTGTGCGGCCCTCTGTAGTTCATTCCATTGTGGAGGGACGAGAGGGTTGCCCATATTATACAGTCCGGCAATGCGCGCGGCATGGGGCACTAACTCATGAAGTATCTCGAACCGTTTCGCCTCCAGGTCCGTGGCAAAACCACTCAATCCTGTAATATTACCGCCGGGATGCGCGAGATTCGGAACTACCAGGAGTGGCTCGCCCACTGCTGCCATGACTATGGGTACTGACGTCGTGGCATTCTTTGCGGCGAGCACTGCTGGCGTTCCCCGGGTCACAATCACGTCGACCTTTAGGCGAAGCAAGTCCGACACCAGTTCCGGAAAACGTTCGCCTCGACCGTTGGCCGAACGATATTCAATAATGAAGTTCTGCCCCTCGATATACCCGAGGACCTTCATACCGAGCCGGAGCGCGTCCATATTGGCAGCGTTCTGGTCGGCCGACGTCGTCTCCAGCACACCGATGCGATAAAGCCTCCCTGCCTGCTGCGCGGTTGCCGCAAGCGGCCATGCCACCGCAGCACCACCAAGCATCGTGATGAACTCGCGCCGTCGCATTGCCCCACCCCCCCGATAAATCCGGGCATCGAACGGCTCAAGCTAGCACACTTTAAGAGGCCGGGTGTGAGGTCAGGCGCAGGTCTTGAGGCTGGCCGTTCTGGGTCAAAAGCTGAGCCATATCTATCTCGTAGGATGGGTCGAGCGGCAGCGATACCCATCGATTTCCGTCGCGACGTTGATGGGTTTCACTCACCCCATCCTGCGCATGCGATCTGCCTGACGGGCAAATCAGTGATTTGGCTGTCCAGCCCTTCGCGAAAAAATATTCCGCTTCCCGATTTGGTAGAAACAGCTTTATCGATCCAAACTATCCCGCGCCCACAAGAGGGGCGCTTCGCGGTCGTCACGGACGTTGGGCGCGGGGTGCGATGGACGTAGATCGCCGGGCGCAATCACTGCGCGGACGAGCGGCGGTTTGCGGACGGCGAAGTCGTGTGGTCCTGACGCCCCGACGCTGGCGTCAAGTTCTTGAGAAGCAAGCTTCTCAGGGGCGACGGTGGCAAGAAAGCCCGGTCACCGAGGAGAGCGCGAAGGAAACCGTTAAAACCATCGCGCAGGGAAAGCCGGAGTGTTTCCGGTTGAACCTGTGGTCCTACCCCCGTGCTTTTTTTGCACGGGACCCACGGGTGCAATCGGCACCCGGCTTTCCCTGCGCCCTCTTGGTTGGAGAGGGCAAGGAGCTTCCATGCCTCGGACGCAATCCGCGCCGCGGGAACGACAGCGCACGTCAGGGCACCGTTATTGCGAGCGAAGCGAAGCAATCCATTTCACCCGAACAGCGCGAAGCTGGATTGCTTCGTCGCGGAGCCTGTCATCGGGCGCGCATCCGCGCGACCCGTTGGCTCCGCGCAATGACAAGAGCGCTAAATCGGTTTTCCCGCATAGGGCATCGAGGCGGTCAGCCCGCCGTCGACCGGGATCGCCTGGCCGTTGACGTAGGAGGCATCGTCGCTGGCGAGAAACAGTCCCATCGCCGCCAGTTCGTGCGGCTGCCCGGCGCGCTTCAGCGGATTGAGCTGGCCGATCTTGCCGTCGGTGCCGCGCTGCCTGGCGTTGTCGAAGATCGGTTTTGTCATTCCGGTTTCGATCAGGCCAGGACATACCGCGTTGATCCGCACGCCGGTGCCCGACAGCGAATAGGCTGTCGTCTGCACCAGGCTGATGACGCCGGCCTTGCTCGCCGCATAGGGGTGGCCGCTGGCGCCGGATTTGAGGCCCGCCACCGAGGCGGTGCAGACGATCGCGCCGTATTTCTGTTTGATCATATGCGGTATCGAATGCTTGATCGCGAGAAACGGGCCGATCAGGTTGATGCGCAGGATTTCCTGCCATTGTTCCACGGTCTGCTCGGCCAGCGGCACCAGCCCGCCGCTGACGCCGGCATTGGCCCAGATCGCGTCGAGCCGGCCGTGGGCGGAGACCGCCCTGTCGATGAAGGCGATGACGTCCTTTTCCGAACCGGCGTCCGCCATCACGGCTTCGGCCGTGCCGCCGGCCTTGCGTACCTGCGCAACCGTATCCTTGACGCCCTCGGCGCGGTCGACCGCGATCAGTTTGGCGCCCTCTCTGGTGAACAACAGCGATGCCGCGCGCCCGATGCCGCTGCCGGCGCCGGTGATGATGACGGATTTGCCCTCGAGGCGGCCCATGAGTTTCTCCCTGTCATTTCCCGGCGCATGCCGCCGCACGGAATTCGAAGTCTCCGGATGAAGTCACTTGAGACAGTTCGCTCTCTGACGTACAGCCACATCGAACAGTATTGAAGGGTTTTTGCGATGTCCAATCCAGGCAAATCGGGCGTCGTCGCGACGCGGTGGTGGTGGGTGCGCCATGCGCCGGTCCGGAGCGACGGCGGCAACATCTACGGCCAGAAGGACATCGCCTGCGACACCAGCGACCGTGAAGTGTTCGAGGCGGTTGCCAAAATCCTGCCGCGCGGCGCGATGTGGGTCGCAAGCACTCTGCAGCGCACGCATCAAACCGCCGACGCGATCTGGGCCGCCGGATTTCCCAGACCCGCGTCGATGCCGCACGAGGCCGCCTTTGCCGAACAGCACCTCGGGCAATGGCAGGGCATGAATCGCGCGGCATTCCTTGCCAGCCGGCCGATCGGCAGCCACTGGTTTGCCGATATCGACCAACCCGCTCCTGGCGGCGAGAGCTTCATGGATCTCTATCGCCGGGTATGCGCGGCGATCGACCGGATCAATCTCGAACAGGCGGGCAGGGACGTCATCGCCGTCGCCCATGGCGGAACGATCAAGGCCGCGGTCGGGCTTGCGCTCGGCGGTCAACCCGAAAAAGGCCTCGCCTTTGACATCGACAATTGTTCGGTGACGCGGCTCGACCATCTCGCGGGCTCCGGTCACAGCAGCTGGCGGCTTCCGATGGTCAACCAGCAGCCCTGGATCGCCGATGCCAGGCATGCGGCGATGCATCAGCCGGCCGGGCCGGAAGTCGTGCCGGAGACCAAGCTCGCCTGAAGCGCGGTTGTCGGAGGCTGCGAACGCTGCTTAGCTCGGAAGCGAAAATCAAGAACCATATCTGGGAGAGAACCATGACCTTGTTTGACATGTCGGGAAAAGTCGCCGTCATCACCGGATCCTCGCGCGGCATCGGCCGCGCCATCGCCGAACGCATGGCCGAGCATGGCGCCAAAGTGGTGATCTCCTCGCGCAAGCAGCAAGTCTGCGACGAGGTGGCCAAGGCGATCAACGACAAGGCCGGCAAGCAGGTCGCGCTCTCGGTGGCCGCCAATATCTCGACCAAGGACGACCTGAAGCACCTCGTCGAGGAGACCAACCGCGCCTTCGGCACGATCGACACGCTGGTCTGCAACGCCGCGTCGAATCCCTATTACGGGCCGCAGGCGGGAATTTCCGACGACCAGTTTCGCAAGATCCTGGACAACAACATCGTCGCCAACCACTGGCTGATCTCGCTGGTGGTGCCGCAGATGATCGGGCGCAAGCAAGGCTCCATCACCATCATCTCCTCGATCGGCGGCTTGAAGGGCTCGACCGTGCTCGGCGCCTACGCGATCTCGAAGGCCGCCGACATGCAGCTCGCGCGCAACCTCGCCTGCGAATACGGCAAGCACAATATCCGGGTGAACTGCATCGCGCCCGGCCTGATCAAGACCGATTTTGCGCGGGCGTTGTGGGAAAATCCGGAGACGCTGAAGGCGTCCACCGCGCGCTCGCCGCTGTTGCGCATCGGCGAGCCCGATGAAATCGCGGGCGCCGCGGTGTTTCTCGGCTCGGCGGCCGGCACGTTCGTGACCGGTCAGACCATCGTCATCGACGGCGGGGCGACGATCAGTTGAGTGCATCGCGTCGTCCCGGCGAACGCCGGGACCCATAACCACAGCCGTCTGCGACTATGCCAACCTGGTGACCCAGTTTTCGCAAAACTTAAATCGATGGCTATGGGTGCCGGCTCAAGGCCGGCACGACGCAGTTAGCTTTGCGCGTCGTTCACTCCACCGCCGCATACACCAGACCACGCAGCATCGAACGGATATACGCGCGCTGGCCGGGGCCCTGCATCATGAACACGGCGAACAGATCTTCGGCCGGATCGATCCAGAAGAAGGTGCCGGCCATCCCGCTCCAGAAGAACTGCCCAAGCGAGCCCGAAAACGGCGCCAGGCCCGAATGGGTGCGGACCGCGAAGCCGAGACCGAAGCCGTGCCCCTCCGGCATCAGGGGAGAGTCGACCTTGACGTTGGGGCCGAGATGATCGGACGCCATGAACTCCAGCGTCTTGCGGCCGATGATCCTGACGCCGTCGAGCGTGCCGCCGTTGAGCAGCATCTGGCTGAACCGCGCATAGTCCATGGTGGTCGAGACCAGCCCGCCGCCGCCGGATTCCATCACCGGCTTCTCCAGCATGTTGAAGAGCTGGACCTTGTCGCCGGTCCAGGGATCGGTCGCGAATGGCTCGGCGAGGCGACCGGCGTTCTCCTCGCCGGTGTGAAACGCGGTCTCGGCCATCTGCAGCGGCGCGAGGATGCGCTCGGTCAGGAATGCGCTCAGCGTTTTCCCGGACACGACTTCGATGATGCGGCCGAGAATGTCTGTGGAGCGGCTGTAGTTCCACTCGGCGCCGGGCTGGCACTTCAAGGGCAGGCTCGCGACCAATGCCGCGTGTTCGGCGTTGGTGATCTTGCGGCTGCGCAGGGGCGATTGCTGATAGAGCTGCTGCACCAGGCCGTTGCCGGTATGGTCGTAGGTGATGCCCGAAGTGTGTCGCAGCAGATCCTGAACCGTCATTGGCCGCTGCAACGCCACCAGCTCAAGCTTGCCGCGGTTCTCGACGCCGACCTTCTGGTTGGCGAATTCCGGGATGAATTTCGCGACGGGGTCGCTGAGCAGGAAATGGCCATGCTCGACCAGCATCATGATCCCGATCGAGACGATCGGTTTTGTCATGGAAAAGATACGGAAGATCGTATCGTGCGCCATCGGCGTGGCGGCGGTCGGGCTCTGCTTGCCGAGCGCCTCGAACCAGCCGACCTGACCGCGACGGGCCACGAGCACGGTCGCGCCCGGCAGGGTTCCCCTGTCGATCTCGCGCCTGAAGGCGTCCGACATCCGTTGCAGCCGAATGGAGGAGAGCCCGAGCGATTCCGGCCTTGCCTGGGGGAGCGGCGGGGTCTGCGGAGGCGTGGGGTGCTTGGCGGCGGTTTGCGCGGTCATAATCTCTCCCTTTGCTCTTGTCTGGTATCCCCGAGCTTGGCGGAATTCTGGCGCAGAATGCCGGACTTGAACAGGCCGTTTCCGGTTAACCGCTTCGCCCTTGCAATCGGGGCGTTGCCCATGCTTGAAACGGCGCGGATCGGCGGCGACGCAGGTCCTCTGCAGGAGTGTAGCTCAATTGGTAGAGCACCGGTCTCCAAAACCGGGGGTCGCAGGTTCGAGCCCTGCCACTCCTGCCAGCTAAATCAATGGCTTAACCCAACTAGCGATCAATCAACTTTCGATTTTGCTACCGCTTTGCTACCGAATAGTCTTCGGCGCTCGCTTTTGCATGGCGATTTTTAGCGCATCGTCAACAAGGGCCGCTGCATCTTCCTGCATCCCCGGCATCACATGCGAATACAGGTCTAGCGTGATCCCGACCTTGCTGTGGCCCAACCTTTCGCTGGCGACCTTCGGGTGTACCCCCGATGCCAGCATGTGGGTCGCATGAGCGTGACGCAGATCGTGAAAACGCAGGTGGGCAAGCGGCGTGGCACGGATGGTCTTTACCCATTGATGCGTGATGAAGGTTGGCTGCATCCCCGAGCCGTCTGCTTGCCCGACGACGAAGTCATCGTCAGATAGGCCCATGCCGAGTTTGAGAAGGTCTAGGGCGCGTTTTACTCGGTGGGCGCGCAATTCCTCGACCATCGTCGCCGAGAGCGCCACGGTGCGTCCTCTGCCGCTCTTGGGGGATTTGTACCGGATACCGGTTGCGGTCTGCTCGGCGCTCTCGACAATCGACATCTGACCGGTGGTCAGGTCAACGCTACGCCAGCGCAAGGCGGCAATTTCACCACGACGCAATCCGCACAAAACCGCGAGCAGGGCGGGCATCAACATGGACGTGCCTCGTACGGCCTCGATCAGTTCCGCAGTTTGGGGAATATCGTAGGTTTGCATCGGCATCCAATCGACCTTGGGCGGATCGACAGCATCGGCAGGGTTGCGGGTAAGCAGTTCCCAACGCACTGCCTGCCCAAGGGCTTGCTTGAGAATTCGGTGCATGTGCGTGACAGTTCGGGGGGATAGGCCGCCAGTGCCGTCCCTGCGGCCCTCCGCGAGCGCTTTGGTGTACGCCGCCGATATCTGCGCCGGTTTTAGCTTCGTGAGCGGCACCGCGCCGATCAAGGGCACGATGTTTTTCCGCGCCAGTTCGCAGTACCGCTCGTGCGACCGAGGGGAGACCTGAGACCTCACGTGTTCGATCCAGCTTTCCAGAAAGCTGGCAACCGTGATCTTGCTCGGCTCCAGATAGCTGCCACCCTGAATGGCCGCGATCAGGCGGGCGCTCTCGATCTGCGCCGCTCGTTTCGTCCCCTTGAATGAGTGCCATTTCCGCCGACGCTTGCCGGTCTGTGGATCGGGGACATCAAGGATGATCGCCCAATGGCCGGGGCTGCGCTCTTTAAGATGTCCTTTCATTTCAGCTTCCCTTTCGCTTTTTTGACCAAGCCAAGACCGCTACCGATCTGCTTAAGTTCATCTGCCGAAGCATTGAATGTTATCGGCAAGCTCCACTCATTAATCCTTGGGGGACGTACCGAGAGTTCAATCTCGGTAATTAAATGAGTTGCCGCAATGTGCCCAAGACCCGCAGGAGTGCGATATCTAGCGGCAATCTCTGGAAGCATCTTTCCAGAAGCTTCCGCAACTGCTGGCGGGACTGTGGAAACCTGTTCCGGAGGCGGAGCAAAATGAAATACCAATGCCTCAATTGCATAACGTAACGCTTGACCAGTGAAGGGATCGTGGAGCCAGCTTTTGCCGGTATCCCGCTCAATGCTTTCCGCCAAACGTGCGATCCCTTGAGCTAATGCGCGATTGTGCTGCTGCGCATCAGAGGCCCTATGCATTTCGCCCCTTAAGGCGCGCTCTGCCACTTCCGATAGGGAGAATTTACGCTTTTTGTCACCCTTTTTGGCTTGAGCTTCGAGCCATCGCCGCGTCTCCGGTGTGATCCTCGTGGCGAACACCGCTGATTTACCGGCGATGTCCCCTTGGGGCTTGCGGCCACCACCAGCTGCTCTCTTTCGTGGCATAAACGAACGATCCTTATTTGTCTCGACGAAATTCAAAAATGCCTATTATCGGGAAGACATCATAGCACGTCATGGATAGATAGGGGAGGGTCTAAATCCAATAGAGAGCCATCAAGATGACAAAGCATGATCCGACCAAGACCATGTCCGTCCCCGACGCCGGACGGATTTATTTCAACCTTGGCCGAAATGCCTCCTATGAGGCAGCCAAGCGTGGCGACATTCCAACGATCACGATGGGGCGCAAGAAAAGCGCGGTGATCCCGGCGATTGAGCGAATGCTTGCGGAGGCCGGGAAGGCCAAAGCCGTATGAAACGCGACGGCCCACCTTCACTGGACGGGCCGAGCGCAGATCAGAGATTTAGCGTTGCAGAACAGCGCTCTTATGCCCGATCTGACGCAGGCCGCGCAATCCCCGCATCACCGCCGAATATATCGACGCCATCTGGCGGTGCGCCGGAAATAATCGAAGTCGTCTTAAAGCCGAAGGCTACTCCCGGTCTGTTCGGCATGGAGTATACCGGCACGGTCATCGTGGAGGCGAGCCGCAGCCCGATCTGCGATGCGGCGCGCGCGTTACATGCACTTGGACATCACGACGACAGCATTTTGGTGGCGCGACACGACGGTTTCGATGTCGTATCCATGCGCGGTCCGCTCTGGGCGTGGCGGACGCTGACCGTGCGAGAAGACCGAACCGGACCCCGCTTCGTCCGCTGGGAGCCCTTTTCCTTGCGCCGGGTAAGCCCGCCAGTGCGTTTAAGGCCAGCGCCGTGAGGGTGCTGCTGCCAGCGCAATCATTCCGCGATTGGCAGCCCGTATACGCCGATCACCGGATCGCGACGTTTCCAGTTCGGGTCAGCACCGACGGCAAGGTGCCTGCGATCAGGGGCTGGCAGCGCATCGGTCTCCCCGGCAGCAGCAAACTGGCCCAAAAGTTCGCAGGAGCCGATGCTTGGGGATTTTGTCCCGGTCGGCGCAATGGGCTGACCATCCTTGACGTGGACACCCCCGACGAACGCGTCCTGGCGGACGCGCTCGACCGGTACGGCCCGACGCCGGTGATCGTGCGCTCCGGTTCTGGCAATTTTCAAGGTTGGTATAGTCATAACGGTGAAAATCGCCTCATCCGAAAGCTGGAACCCGGTAAACCAATCGACCTTCTTGGCAGCGGCTTCGTAGCGGCACCACCATCGCGAGGGATTAAGGGCGCTTATCAGTTTATTGAGGGTGGGTTGGATGATCTTGATCGCCTGCCGATCATGCGGAACATCAAGATCGCGTCACCGCCGCTCTCGCCAGATTTGCCGCTGGTCAAGATCGTCGCTGAGGGCGAACGTAATAATTCACTGTTCTATCACTGCATGCGGTCGGCTCATTCCTGCGTTGACTTTGACGCCCTGCTCGACGTTGCCCGAACGCGCAACGCGGAATATCTGCCGCCGCTGCCCGACACCGAGGTGGTGGATACCGCCAAATCTGTTTGGCAGTACACCGAGCGCGGCGAGAACCGCGTTGGGACTCTATGGCGCGTGGTTTCCGCAAGATGAGGTGAAACGGCTGGTCAGAGACCCAGATGTCCTAGCGCTGGTTTGTTGGCTCAGGGCGAACAACCGTCCAGATGCGCAGTTCTGGATCGCGGACGGCTTGAAGGATCAACTCGGCTGGTCACTTCACCAATTACGTGAGGCCCGCCGACGAGCGGTTGAACGTGGCGAAATCAAACGGATCAGGCCGCACCGACTGGGTAAGCCAGCGGTTTACGTCTTCGGTAAGACCACCTCTGGATTTCAGAGGTAATCCTCAACTAACACCTTCTCCTCTTTCTCCCGCTCTTTTGCTCCTTCCACCTTGCCGGAGCAACTAGCGCGGACAATTTGCCGATGTTCGGTGGTAACGTTCCTTTGTGCTGTAGGGAGACTGCCCATATGGATAAATATCAGAGCCCCATTGCCTCGCTTCCTGACGAACACATGCGAATGGTTGGTATTATTTGCGCTCATTGGGAGTGGATCGAACTCATTCTAGAACGGGCCGTGGCCGAGACCATGCTTCATGAGCCTGATCGGGTAGCCGCGCTTACAGCTAACGTCGGGTTCCACCAGAAGTGCGATATCATTCTTGCCTATGCGAGCCATTTTCGGGCTGGCGATACGGCTCAATGGAAGCTCTTTACGAAAACGATTGAGACGCTAAAAAACGCCTACAGCGTCCGAAATAAGTTTGTTCATGCGAAATGGAAGATGGTCGGTGATCAGATCAATAGAACCGAAATACTGACGCGGGGTGGTAAATTCACAATCACCGACGAACCTTGCCCGATCCTAGAACTCAATCGAGCGGCGCAATGGATTGCGGATGCGGGCGAAGCTTTCGTCAAGCTCGTGCAGCCCTTTGGTGTTCTTGCGTCATAGCGGGATTAGCCATCAGAGGGTTGATCATCGTGGAAGCCGCTTCAGTAATTTTCCCAGCATGTTTAGATCACGGATTAAGTAGATCGCTTCCTTGGTGTAGCCGCCATGCCGATATCGACCATTGGACTTTCCGGCAGGAGCGCCGGCACCAGCGCCGCCATGCATTCTGCATGTGCGCTTCCCACGAACGGCGGGCCCTCGGCACCGCTGGCCAGATCGCTTTGACCGAGCGGTACATCGGAGCGCTGCATTTAGCCGAGAGGCGTCATATCGCGGCAGGCGCATGGGGTTGATGGTCCAGAACGTGGGGCCGACGTGGCTTGGACCACTATTTTAGCACCTACATAAACCCGCCGATATTTTTAAAAATGCCTATATTTTTTAAAGACGGAAATACTTCGGCGATATTTTGGTCGATATTTATATGCCGAGCTTTGCATAAATCCTGAAGTAGGGGGGCTCCACCGAGGTCCGCTCTGCCCCCGATAACGGACATGCAGCGGCTATTCCGGCAGGTCCGCTTTGTGCCAACAACAGACTCATGCACCGCAGCAAACAGCATCTTTATTCGATCACCTCGTCGGCGCGGCCGAGCAGCATCGCTGGCATTTCAAGCCCGAGCGCTTTTGCAGTGTTAAGATTGATGCTCAGATCGAATTTGGTCGGTTGGTAAAACGGGATTTCCCCCGGATTGGCACCTTTAAGAATCGTATCGATGAGGCTGGCGATGCGGCGATACATGTCCTCCTGGTTGATCGAATAAGCCATCAGTCCGCCAACTTCCACAAATTCGCGGAACGGATAAATTGTGGGAATCCGGCCTTTCGCCGCCAATTCGACAATCGTCGTTCGATAGGTGACGTGTTCAGGTTCTTCAGATACCATGAAGGCATCCACACGATCTCGTCCCATCGATGTGAAGACGCGCTGGTACTCTGCCTCGTTAAAAGCGGAACCCAGCATAGCAGGCGACAACACGATTCCCGCTCGTTTGGCGACCTCTCGCGCTGCCGCACCTCTGCTATCTTCCCAGTATGGCCGCGATGCAAGATACCCGACGGTGGATAGTTTTGGCATTGCTTCGACCAGCAACCCCATACGTTTTCCAATTATTTCGAATCCTCCAGCGATAGTAACGCCTGTGATGTTGCCGCCCGGCCGCGCGATGCTTGCCACAAGACCGAGGGCAACCGGATCGAACATCACCGTCACAATCGGTATTGTCGTCGTCGCCATCTTGAAGTCTAACGATAGATGCGCACCTGCCGCTAAAATCAGGTCGGGATGCGTGTTGACGACCTCGCGGGCCAGATCAGCATAGCGTTCGGGTTGCCCTTCTCCGGAGTATCGTTCGACCCCGAGGTTTTGTCCCTCGACGTAGCCCAGGCCACTTAGCTCCTCAAAAAAAGCGCGGTAATACGCTCTACCGCTCGGGCTTATTTCACTGGGTTTAGTCGCCGGGGAAACGACAGCGATCCGCTTCATCTTCGCCGGTTGCTGCGCTCGGGCCGCGAGCGGCCACGTCGCCGCAGCGCCACCAAAAAGCGTGATGAACTCGCGGCGTCTCACTCGATCACCTCGTCGGCAAACGTTAGCAACGTGGAGGGAATTGCAATACCAAGGGCCTTTGCCGCTTTAAGGTTGATCACGAATTCGAACTTGGTCGGCTGCCAAACCGGGAGATCGGCGGGTTTGTCGCCCTTGAGAATGCGACCAACGTAGAGGCCGCCATGTTGGATGGCACCGCTCAGGCTGTTGCCATAGCTCATCAAGCCACCAGCGTCCGCGAAACCACGCCACGGGTACATCGTAGGGATCGTGTTACGGGCGGCCAAGTCAACAAGCTGATGGCGCTGAATGTCGAACAAAACATCGGAGGTGACAAGCAGTCCCCCTCCGTGCTGCTGAACAAGCGTTGCGAACGCCGTGTCAATGTCCGCGCCGCTTCGGGCCTCCAAAATGAGCAGTTGCAGCCCAGAAGCGGGCACTGCCGCCTGCAGATCCCTCGCATGGGTTTTGGCATTTGGATTGTCCGGATTGACCAGCACACCAAGCAACGACACCTGAGGAAGGAGATTATGCACTAGCTCGAACCGCTTCGGTTCCAGCGCGCTAACCTGGAACGATACGCCGGTGGCGTTGCCACCCGGCCGGTTGATAGACGAGACAAGGCCCATGAGAACCGGATCGAGACCGAACACAAACACGATAGGGATGTCCGAGGTCGCCGCTTTGGCGGCCAGCGACCCGACGTTATTGGCAGTGAAGATCACGGTTACACGACGGCGGACAAGATCAGCCATCAAACCGGGCAGGCCGCTGGATTGGCCCTCAAGCCAGTGGTATTCCACCGTCACGTTTTTGCCTTCGACATAGCCGGATTCGCTGAGGCCTTTCCGGAATGCGGCCGAATATTTCGCGGCGCTATCGGACGTTCCACCACCGACAAAAGCGACTATTGGCAACGCGGGCTGTTGGGCCATGGCAATTGCGGGCCATATGATTGCCGTGCCCCCAATCACTTTGATGAATTCGCGCCGTCGCATGTCTTGTCCTAAACTAAGGAGACGGCATCCTATCGGCTCTGGCGGGTACTTTCATAGGGGCAGAAATCGGCCTCAAAGCCAATGCCGCAGCGCACAGCCGATGTCTCAGATGGGTCAACAGCGGACCTGACGGCCACTAAATCCGACTTCCGGTATTCCCCCGGTAACGGACATCGTCAGATAGGCCCGGCATCTCTCAAAGGTGCCAAACCCGGAAGTCGGGGCCTATTCGATCACCTCGTCGGCCAGTGCGAGAATCTTGGACGGAATTTCCAGTCCAAGCGAGTTCGCGGTCTTGCGATTGATGACCAGATTAAATTTTGTTGGCTGCAAGACCGGCAGATCGGCGGGTTTGACACCCCTGAGAATCCGGCCCGTGTAGACGCCTGCCTGACGATGGATGTCAAGAAGGTCAGCTCCGTAACTCATCAAACCTCCTGCCAACGGGAAATCACGAAACGGATAGCTGGCCGGGATCGCATTTTCTGCAGCGAGTGCCACCAGTCGAGCACGCTGACTGGTGTACAAAGGGTCGGCAAGGACAAATAGCGCGGAAGCTTGATGTTGCACGACTTCGGCAAAGGCAGCGTCGAACTCGCGCTCGCTGGCAGCATTTACGACATGAATTGCTTGTCCCTTAGCGCGGGCTGCCTCTTGAACCTCCCTCAAAGCTGCTTCGTTGTTGGGGTCGGTGGGATTTAGGAGCACGACAATCATGCTCTGCTTGGGGAGCAACTCGCGCAACAGCTCCAGCCGCTTAGCAGTCACAACGGGGGAGAAGTTGATCGCGCCGGTCGCATTTCCCCCTGGGCGAGCGAGGCTGTCAACGAGACCATATTTCACGGGATCACTACCGCCCGTAAATACGATCGGAATGGTCGAAGTTGCCGCCTTCGCGACGACCGCCGGATGCAAGCCGCCGGTGGCGACGATGACCGCCACCTGACGACTGACGAGGTCGGCGGCCAGTTCGCCCAATCGATCCTCTTGTCCCTCGGACCAGCGGTATTGAAAAGCGACGTTGCGACCTTCGACATAGCCCGTTTCACTCAGACCCTGCTGAAAGGCCCTGAGGAAGGGTGCAAACCCAGCGGATGTACCGCTGCTGAGATATCCCACCACCGGGTTCGCCGGCTGCTGCGCGCTTGCCGCCAGCGGCCATGCCGCGACGGTTCCGGAGAGGACACTGATGAAGTCGCGGCGGCGCATGATAATGCCTCGGCTCGAATGACGGAGCTTACCACAGGCGGAAAAATGTCGCCCATGGGTCAAAAGCTGCCAA
Organism: uncultured Alphaproteobacteria bacterium; assembly: GCA_963801875.1. GTDB lineage: Bacteria > Pseudomonadota > Alphaproteobacteria > Rhizobiales > Xanthobacteraceae > Bradyrhizobium. The sequence continues at coordinate 475,318 of CAWDGT010000005.1, forward strand.
ATCGGCCCCTTCGACCGATGTCCGCTTTCCCCCCGAAAGCGACCGAACTACGGACATCGCTAGAGGTCCGGTTCGTGCCATTAGCCGACATCATGCTCTGAAAAATAAACCCCGGGGATTGCCCGGGGCTTGCTGTGCAAGCCGCTACCAGCATTTTGCGACGAGCGTACTAATGCCACTACCTCGTTAGACGGCGTCGGCAGGGGCGGCTCGAATTTAATGCGACGGCTGGTGAAGGCGCAGCCGAACAAATGCGCAAGACTTGTAGGTCGGTTCAAATCCAAAAAAATGGCAACCGCAACCAGACCAATTCTACTTGACCACGATAGTAATCTTATCTGAAACGAGCGGCGGGTGGAACGGATAGTGCTTGGCATCGCCCAACACCAGTTGGAGAGTGTGTTTGCCGGGCGGCAGCTCGAGACGAGCCTCGGTTTGGCCCGCTCCGAAATGAAGATGGGACTTGTCTTGTGGGATCGGCTCGTTGAGATCGAGCGGTTCATTCACATCAATTAGTAAATGATGATGGCCGCTATTCTGGAAATCGTCACCCGCGTGGGTGACACCCATGTTCCGCAAACCGAACCGACACCAGAACCCGCCTCTAATCGTTGTGCCGTTCTGCGGCCAAACGAAATACAGAACAGCGTCCTTTGGCGACGACTTTCCTTGAGCGTGGGCAGCGCACGAAAAAGATGCCAGTGCCGCCGATAGCACGATAAGCCGAGCGATCCTCATGAACACGCTCCTCTGAAAGTTTTAAGGAGAAAGAGCGACCCGAAATCCGTGTGTTGGATATCGAACGTTGGTGTCGTAACTGTCGCGGTTCGCCGACCGCGCATAACGCGCGTCATTCTTCCAGGACCCGGACCGAATGACATGCGACACGCAGTCGCCCTCGACCCACGGCGAACCGTCCGACGGCGCGCCCTGATAGTTCTTGTGCCAACAATCCTCTACCCACTGATCGACTCCGCCGCCCATATCATACAGTCCAAGCGGATTTGGCTTAAGGCTACCGACTTTGACCGGTTGCTCCGGGGCTGCGACGTCAGAGCAATTCTTGCAATTGGCCATGCCCGGTTCAAACTGGTCGCCCCACCAGTACTTTGTTTGCGTTCCTCCGCGCGCAGCATATTCCCATTCGGCTTCGCTCGGGAGTCGGTATGCCTTTCGCGTCGCGCCCGCGAGCCAAGCGACAAATTGTTTGGCATCGCTCCAGCTCACGTTCGTGATGGGCGCGTCATCCTTGCCGGTAGCCACGAAACCGCATGCCTTCGCGGCTGCGCATTCGTTCCACTCACGGACAGTCGTGGGGTACTTGCCGATCGCAAATGGCTTGATCGTGACCTGGTGAGTGGGCTTCTCTGTTACATCGTCGTTGCTCCCCATTATGAAACTACCGCCTCGAATTGGGTTCATCTCGGGCTCTCGGACCGCCGACACCGGCTGTGGGGCGGGCGTGGCCGAAGGAGCGGCTTGAGGTAGCGGCGTTGCTTGTTTAACAGCGGGAGTTACTGAAGGGGCGGCTTGAGTTTGCGGCGCTGTTTGCGGGGTGGGAGGCACTGGGGCAGGCGAAGGCGGAAGTAAGGGCGCTGCTTGTTTCACGGCAGGTGCCGGCAATGAGGGCCGGTTCGGAATCTCCACTGGAGGCGAAACCGGGGCTGACGCCTGCTTCCCGACTTTACCATACGGTTGCAAGAGCATGTACCAGAGCGCTCCACTGGCGATGACGAGCAAAGTGAGGCTCAGCGAAAAAATTAGAATTTTCTCGCGTCGCCTACGGTGCTTCTGAAACGCCGCCGGATCCGCAAGCACGCGGTAAACTCTCACCGGATCGGTGATGTTCTTGACTTTGCGATCTCCGAGCGACTCATATCCGCAAACCAGTTTGTTTTTTATCTGCTCGTAAATGCCGCCCGAGATGTAAACGTCGCCAGGATCGGCAAGACCTTCAAGACGCGAAGCAATGTTGACACCATCACCGTAAATGTCGTCTGTTTCGATGATAACGTCGCCAAGGTTGACGCCAATACGATATTCGATCCAATAATGCTTCGGCAGTGCTGCGTTGCGACCAACTAAATTTTGCTGGATCACGATACTGCACCGGACGGCTTCGACGGGACTGTCGAACATCGCGATAAAGCCGTCACCGGTGGTCTTGACCAGCCTTCCGTGGTGCTCGGCAATGCTGGGCTCTATAAGGTCACGCTCGATCCGCTTGACGCGGTTGTGCGTTCCTTCTTCATCGATTCCCATTAAGCGGCTGTAGCCCGCTATATCGCCAGCGACAATCGCAGCCAAACGGCGAGGCATTGACTCGCGCGGGGGCTCACCGTTCCTGCCGGGTTTGAAATTCCGAATTTCAGCCATGGCTCGGATCGTCTCCAGCAAAACCGCCGAATGAGGCGCACAACTATTATTGCGACTGGAGCTTCAGGGTATCATATTGCCGGATTGCGGCAAGCCAATAGAAGCCTCCTCAAAACGGGCTGCACCTAATAGTTCAGACCGCGAGATTCGAATGTGAACCGCTAGGTCAATGACCGAGGCCCGTTTCGGTCAGGCCGACGTCCGAGTTGGGTCTAAGCGGAAGTGTCACCGCTTGCGCGGCATGTCTGTTCTACCCCTAGCAACGGACATGCATTGAAGCGGGGCAGGGCAGGCTCACTGCTCGCGACATTCACAAATTGGGTCTCGGCAGATTTTTTATAGATAAACGAAAGCAGCCAAGTTCTGGTCCAACGGACACCGCCCTTCTGCTGGCGGGGTGCCCCTGCCGCCGGGTCCCCTTTGGAAAAAGGATGATCTGATCGCTGCCGACTCCGCCAGCATCTTGGCCGAACGGAGTGCGAACAGTCTGCTACCATTTTGCTACCGAACTCGGTAGCACAGCGCGGTATGGCTCGACACGACCGAGGTCATGAGAGCGAGAAACTCCCAATAATCTGGGGCTTCTTGATACAGAACAAAACGGGGCAGCACAGTATCAAGCGAACTCCAAAACCGGGGGTCGCAGGTTCGAGCCCTGCCACTCCTGCCATCTTGTAAATTTCCTATTTTTTATCAGATACTTGTAAAGGTGCGACACTCCGGTGCGACAATAGTTCGTTCATGGGGCGTTCGATGAGTAGCCCCATCGCTTCGCCGGCCATGCGCTTCTGGCTCGCCGCCTTGGTGTAGACCTCGGCCTGGCTGATCGTGGTCCAGTCGAAGATGGCCATCAGCTGCGAAGCTGTCGCACCGTTCTCTGCCGCTATGGTCGCGCCAGCCTTGCGGAGCCCGTGGGCCGTGCATTTTGGTAGGCCAGCCTCGTCACACCGTTCCCGGAACCAGTTGCCAAATCCGTTCGCTGTGAAACCATTACCGTGGCTGTTGACGAGGAAGGTCAGCTCGCCGCAGGCGCTCGACCTTACGATCGCGTCCAGCTCCGGCAGCCAAGGTTTCTGCGACAGGGTGTTGCGCTTGTAGAGCGTTTTTTTGGGGACGAACCGCAGCCATCCATTTTTGACGTGTTGGCGCCCGAACGTCACCATGTCCTGCCGTCGGGATCCGGTGAATAGCAAAAGCGCCAATGCCAGCCGCGCCATGCTCCCGATCGGGTGGCGCTCCAAGAACTGCGCCACGTCCTCGACCGTCCAGGTATAGAATCCGCCACCCTTCTTTTTGGCCATCTTGACATCGCGAACGTAGTTCGTCGGCATCAGTTTTTCATCGACCGCCCAGGCGCACATGGCTGAGAGATGCTTGCGCCGGTTGTTGGCGGCTCCCGGCTGCTTCGACTTGCGATCGCGCAGCATCTTGACGTGGCCGGCGCCGAACTGCGAGACCGGGCAATTGCGGATCAGATCTTGGCTTCCAGGTTTAAGCGGCTCCCGCAAGCAGTCCTCGATGCAAGACCGGCGCGCTTTGCGGGATTTCTCATAGAGGCTTTTGTATTCCTCGCATTCGGCAAAATATCTGGTCGCTAACCAGCCCATAGTTCCGGCCTTGGCGGCCTCCTTGCGCGCCCGCTCGGTGGCCTCAAACGGTTTTTCGAGCGCATCCAGCGCATCGCTATAAGCCCGGGCGAAAGCCGGCGTACCCTCCCGCTCGCGGATTTCTGATTCGCTTGCCGTGTCGGCGCACAAACAGGCATTCGGTACCATGCCGGTTTTTTTCGCGGCTCAAATAGGGAAGATCAGTTTCCATCGGGGCGCTCATGCTTGAACGTCCGCCCATTTGGACGGCCCATCATCATCCTGCCGTCCAGAGCCGGCACCTGAAATGACCGCCGAAGGATTATCCCCCGTCAAAACGGTTCCGTCGGGCTTGATCCCAACCACGCACAGCCCAGCCTTTTGGGCTGCCAAAATGGCTCGCCGGATGCCCGCCTGGGTGAAGGGAAGGGCGCGGGTCATCTAGATGCCGCCCCAACGAAGTCGTCTTCGCTTGACCTTACCGGTTTGAGAAGCAAATGCGCCGGCACAAGGCACCCTGGCTCACCGGGGGCGGCGCCCCAGAGATCAGGCATCCAAGGCTTGCCGGATCGATGATGGTCTAACCGCTTGGCCCAATCATCGTCCGTAAAAGATTTGGGATCGCGGGCTGGAGGGGCGATCGACGCCTGGCCCGGAACGTCTGGTTCGTCGTCATAGCCGCCAGAGTTCAGCCAGCTTGCCGGGTATGGGATAAATTTGCGGTCCGATTCCGGCCTGCTGGTCCAGCCCGCGGCAAAGGCCTTGGTTTTCTCGATCAGGGTGGCAAGATCGACCCGGCCGCCAGCGATGATCTTATCAAAGGCTCGCTTTGCAGCGAGACGCTGCTTCTTCCGCGGATAGACCGAATACCACTCATCGAAGGCCTGATCGGAGGGAGCATTGTCTTTCTTTTCTTTTAATTCTTTCTTCTTTGTAGTCGTTTGCGTAGTCGTTTGCGTATCCGATTGCGTAGTCGTCTCCGCAAATGGCCTTTGATATTTTTCGTAATTGCAGAGGGTTATGAGGGTTTGACCCGTAGTCGTTTGCGTAGTCACTGAGAGATCAGACCGTAGGACACGCAAAAAACGCTGTACCCGCTTGTTTGGCCATCCCCACGCCTTTGCCAGAAATCTGATCGAATGCGTCATTTGACCGGGCTCAAGACGGACGATTTCCCGATGTCGCCCGTTCGATACCGCAACGTCGTGTACCGTGTGCGCCGCAAACTCAATCAGCCAGAACCATGCCTCAAAATCGCTGTATGGCCCGCGCGGTTTGAACCTGGGATCATCCAGAAGCCCGCGCGCGATCAGGATGTACCCCCGGCTGCTCACGATCGCGCCTCCGCATCCCGGACCGCATTGCAGGCGATGTTGCAAAACAAATTGATCGTTCCTGTTGGCCCGTTGCGCTGCTTGGCGACGATCGCTTCCAGCCGATCGTTGACATCGAGAAGGCGATCAATCCGAATCCGCTCTTGCTCTGCGGTCCCACCGGTAGCCCGTTCCAGATAGTAGGCCTCGCGGTAGACGAAGATGATCGCGTCCGCGTCCTGCTCGATCGAGCCGGAATCGCGCAGATCGGCCGTTGTGGGACGCTTATCCTCACGGCTCTCCAGTCCGCGGGAGAGTTGGGCGAGGGCGATCACCGGAACGTCCAATTCTTTCGCAAGACTCTTCAGCGCGGCTGAAATCTCGCCGACCTCATTGACCCGCGCGCCTGAATACCGGTTCGACGGCTTGACGATATGCATATGATCGACAAACACCGGGCCAAGGCGTTTGCCCTGACGTTCAAGGGCCTGCTTATGTTTCCGGGCGCGCGCTGCCATTTGAGAGACCGTGAGACCAGGCGCCGGATCAATCGTTAGCGGCACGTCGCGTTGCTTTCGACCAGCCTCAATGACCCGCTGAGCCTGCGCGTTCGACAGTGTGCCGTTGGCGATGCTGTAGTAGGGGATCGGATTGTGTCGATCGAACGCCACATCTGCCAGATTGCGATCGGCAAGACTGATGCTTCCCATTTCCAGGGAGAAGAACAGGGAGGGCTCGCCCAATTCCGCCGCCGCCCGGGCCACACAGAGCGCCAGCGCCGTTTTGCCCATGCCAGGACGGCCAGCTAACACAAACATCTCACCCCGTTTCATGCCTCCGGTCTTGAAATCCAGATCGCGCAAACCCCAACTGATGCCGGCAAGCTTGCCGGGGTTCTGCATCCCGTACTGCATGCGCTGGAGGGATAGATCGTGCGCTTCGCGAAGTGACAATTGAGGGTTTGATCCGGCCATAGCTCTAGATGCTATCGGATCCAGCAAATCGATCCCGGCTCCCGCAATAACTGCGGCATTCTGGTTGCGTAAACGCCCGCAATGATCGTTTCGGCCGTCGCCAAGGCTTTGCGACGATCGGAAAACTCATGAATTTGCCGCGCATAAGCCGGCGCCTCACGCACCGTAACCGCTTCAGCCGCAAGCCTCGCGGCGTACTGCCGCGCTGTCATGCCTTCGGCAATCAAAGTCGCACCGTCACCACCCATAGCGGCGATGACCAGCGGAAGCGTGATTAACCCGCCATCGTGGCGAACGTTGGCGAAAGTTTCGTACAACTGGCCATGCAACGGCTCGTAGAAGTCGTCAGGCGTAATCAGCGGTTCGACACCATCGAACACGGCATTTGAGTTTAGGATGGCACCGAGCAATCCCTGCTCGATTTCCACACTGAACAGGGAAGCCAGCTTGTGTTCGGAAGGTTGGACGAGCGCGTTCATGATTGCCTCCGCGCTTTGCGGAACGGGATGACGTTGCTCGCGGGCTGTGGGTTGGCTAGCCGCCTCATTGATGCTGTAGAAAATTCGATTGTCAGTCATCGACCAGTCCCTTCACCTTCGTGACGCGCCCGCGTTGTTGCGAGTAGTCGCGTTCGATGATGATAAAGATTTGCTGGGTGGAATCGAAGGATTGGTAGAGACTGAGAGGGATTTGTAAGGACTGTGAGGAACTGGAAGGGATTATTCGCCGGCCTGATGTTGATTCCAAAGCGGATATTTACGCGCGAGTCGCTTCGCTTTGCTTTCATCGGTACCAGAGCCACCCACACCTCCAGCCTTGACCCGCATTCTGGCGGCGTCAGCAGGAGTCATCGCCTCACCTTTCTTGATAAGTTCTTTCATCGCTCGGAAATGTGGCTCGTCGCCTTGTGGCCACTGTGCCAAGGCGATTGCCTTTTCGTCTACCTGTAATGATTGCGCTTCGGATTCAGTCACCGGTTCTTCGCCTGACGCTGGCGATATGTGTTCCTCGAATTGTGAACGGTTTAGGAAAAGCCATGCAGCCTCTTGGATGTCGGGGGCCTCTTGAAATGGACTGCGCGGCAAAATCCGACCGATCGAAAATCGAGAATCGGTATGCTCCGTTCGCCACCAATCGCGGGGAACGGTAACCAACTCGCCGCCGTAATATCCCCGGTACGCGCTGACCACTTTCCCGCTTTCACAGAGTGCGGCAATTTCGGACTGGATTTCTCGTCGGCGCTTCCATCCAACAACTCGCGATTGGTACACCGGCTCGTATAGTGAAATAGCCCGATTCCAGTCAGCCTGCGTTAAGTCCAAGCGAACCGTAATGCCGGCGCCTTCCTCCTGGCTCATACGAACCCCAGGCAAGTCGTGCATTGATTTAGTCGCTTTCACTAGGGCCTGTCATCAATTGAGCCAGACGACGCAGCCGACGAGGTGGACTGCGGCGAGGAAATTTCGGGCGGTCTTGTCGTAGCGGGTGGCGATGGCACGATATTGCTTGATCTTGCAGAAGAAGTTCTCGATCAGGTGGCGGGCCTTGTAGGCTCTTGGTCAAAGTCGCGTTGAACCTTGCGGTTGCTCTTGGGCGGGATCACGATGGACTTTCCCCGGCAAGCAACGGCTCGAGCACGCGCTCGTCGGCGTCGAAGGCCTTGTCGGCGATCAGGGTCTCGGCCTCCATAGTGGGCAGCAGCGCGTCGGCGCCTTGCAGATCGTGTGCTTCGCCCGGCGTCAGGATGAAGTCCAGCGGATTGCCTAACGCATCGACAAGCGCGTGAATCTTGGTGCTCAGCCCGCCTGCGCGTGCGCCCGATCGCCTGGTCTTCGCCGTCTTTTTTTGTGCGCCGGCACTGTGCTGATGCGCTCGCACGATCGTGCTGTCGATCATCGCGTACTCGTTGTCGGCGTCGCTGGCGAGCATCTCAAACAACTTCTTCCACACGCCGCTTTTGGCCCAGCGCGAGAAGCGCGTATGTATCTTGATCGGGTCACCAAAGCGCTCGGGCAGGTCCCGCCAAGGGATGCCGGCCCGGTAACGGTAGATCACCGCCTCTACAAACAGCCGATTGTCCTTGGCCGTTACCCCGACATGCCCTTCACGTCCGGGCAAAATATCCTTGATCCTGTCCCATTGATCGTCCCGAAGGGCGTAGCGGCGCATCTGTCAGCTCCGAATCAGCTGACCGCCTATAAATCACGCGATAATCTCCTTGGGAATCCTCCAATTGAGGACAGGCTCTAGTCCAACGGCTTCGGCCAACCGAGCTTTGGCTTCCGGGTCGTTCTCTGCGAGCAGCCGATGACCCCATTTCCACTCATCGCTTCCTTTGCTGGGTAGAGTTGGTTTCACGGGTCGGGGAGCATAGCGAGGCCAAGGGCTGCGATCCCACAAGTCACTAAACCTCAGTTCGCCAAGTTGATTACACGCCCTCAAAAGAAATATGTATCCATGAGGATCGGTTGGCCAATTTGCTTCGGCTCTGATCACGGCGCTTGCACCCTGCGCTGCACATGAGGGACGCGCGGCAGCCGGATGTGCTTCCGGTTTTCGGGGATCAGCCTAGCCGCGCCAGAACTAAAATAAGTGATTTGCGCCTTGGGCGCTACATTCGCTGTCAAGTATCCTCGGAGCGAGGCCGCGAATGTCGGCTTTTGAGGACAAAGCAGACCTCGCGATTTGGCGCGCCGACTTCCGAGTTTGACCCGAAGCGGACCTAAGCGCGTGATTCTGAATTAACCGACCAGAGGTGGTTACGCGATAACTGGGAATCAGACGGTTGAAACAATTCTATCAGGGCTACTGACCATTTGATCTGGAACATTGTGGATTTGCTCGATCGTGCTGAAAGGTTGCTGAAGCACTTCGAAAAAAGGAGGCGAATATGAAGGTAGCCAGAATTGTCTTTGTATCGCTTCTACTAGCGGCATCGGGAGCCATCGCTGGCCCAGCAGAGGACGCAAATGGGCTCGTCGATAAGTGGTCCGCAACCTATAGCTCGAATGACCGCGACGCTTTGGTAAAACTTTACGCGCCAGATGCGATCCTGCTCGGGACGGTAAGCCCGGTAATGTCGGAGGGCATGGAGGCCATCACGAAGTATTTTGGCCCGCCCAGCGGCAACACGAATGTCATCGGAGAACGGCGAACAATTGTGCTCGGCGACAATGCCGTTCTCGTTACCGGGTTTTATGAATTTACACGAATGAAGGACGGTCAGCCGGTGCCGGGACCTTCGCGCTTCACTATGCTAGTCACGAAGCGCGACGGTGAATGGCGCATTGCGCATCACCATTCCTCGCCTCACGTTCAACCGAAGTAAGACAAATGCGCTCGGGACAGAGCGGAGCGTGATGGAACAGGTTCATATTCGGCAGCAGGATGGGAATTCCAATCTCTGGTGGGTGTCGACCCCATTGGGTGACGAAGTCGCTTACATAACTCAGGCCCAGCTATTTCGTTTGGACGATTAAGCCTGCGCCCGCCGACCTAGTTGGAAAGCGCTTTGAGACCATTGATGCGGCGCTTGCCGCAGTGGTCGAAAGCATTTTGTACCACTGACTCAGCGTGCTGATTTCGCGCTGCCCAAGGCGGCCACGGGGACCGCTTTTGACCCACAGCAGTCATTCACCTCCCGCGGAGGAGAGCGCCAGGGTGCCGCATGGCTGGGCATAGAAGCTTCCCCAGATTGTGATATTTTACATAATTGTCGCAGTGCGGAATTCACGAATGGATGCGGTTGACCCAACACCAGAGGTCAGGCTCAGGCATGACGCGACAGGACTTTCTCGATGTTCTGAGTGGCGCCGTGGCTGAGAGCCGCGTTCGCTGCATCTTGGTACGACAACACAGCGCAATCGTCGCCATGCCCAGTGATCCGACCATGACCGCCGTCGTCGCCTGGATTGAGGCGGTCGTCAGTAGCATCCCCCTGCCGATGCTGGAGGTGTGGGGGCGGTTCAGCTATGTCGTCGGCCTCTTCCTGGCCATCTGCGCATTTGGCGGCTTTACGTTCCGGATCGGGGAGCATTGGGGATTCGGCCGTGCGCGGCAGAGGTGGGACACGAAGGCGTTCCTGAGCATGCCGCTGACGTTCGTGCTGATCATCGCGACCGGCTACATCGGATCATTCATCGTGCTTGTCCCGGGCGCACAGACGTTCGAGTCGTTGAAAGATCTGACCGTTCTGCTGAGCGTCGTCCTTCTGGGCTACCCGGCGCTCATCACCATTCCTTTCGCATACGGGTTGTCAGACTTGATTGAGGGCGTCCCTCCGGAGTTCCTGCTCGCCTGGCTGCCGGGATATTTCATCAATCCCGCCTGTTTCTGGATTGCCCACCAGCTCTTGGGCAAAAATCCCGACTTTCGGATGGCCAGGACGTGGTGGCGATACCTGGCGGCCGCCGTCTTGTTCATGACGCTGGAACCCGTGTTGTGGGGGTACGAGTGTTCGGAGCAGTTCCCCTCGGGGATTTCGTACCACAAAATCACGGCGGCGTTGTTGTTCACGACGTCGATCACCTGGATAATGGGGCCCGTGGCCTTCCTGGTTGCTCTTCCGCAGGCCAGACGGTTTGGATGGTTCTGGGCGGATATCCCCGGTCGCGTCAGAGAACGTGCGATCGGGAGCAGCGAATGGATCTGGGAATCAGGTCGTAGCGAGGCGCCGGAAAAGATCACCCCGGTGCAGGAACGCTTTCCAATCCGGATATTCATTTTCGCACCGTTCATCGCACTGGTGCTCGTGATGGTTGGCGCCACGGCGATTGTCGCGCTTCAGACCGCAGACGACGATGCGCAGATGCTGGCGACAAAGCTCCATCAAGCGATGTCGGAGAACATCCGCCTGCAACTGAACGATTACCTCGCACGTCCGCCGCCGCCGGCGGGCCTCCAGCGGAAGACACTCTCGACTCCCTGCTGCGAAGTCAGGCCGTCGGCACCAACGGTCGAGCTATCATCCTAGACGTGACCGGCAAGATGGTCGCCTCGTCCGCTTCCGCCGGCGATCCGGTGGTCGCGAACGCCATTGCCGCTCTCGCACAGCACACCGGACCATCGGGGCTGTCTGGAGGGGCGACCGAGTTCCAGTTTGATCATGTCACGGCAAAGCCGCTCTCGCGGGAAACGTGGCTGACCTACGCGACCGCGTATCGCGATCACGGCACCGGCCATGACTGGATCCTGATGACGGCCATGCCTGAATCGTTCTATCTGGCGGGTTTACGCAAGGCCAACAGCCGTTCCGCGATGGTGCTGGCCCTGGCGCTAGTGCTCGCTCTTGTGTTGGGCGCGGTGTTGGCGTCCATGGTGACCGCGCCACTCCGGCACATGGCCCACGCGACGCGAACGATGGCCGGCGGGGACATGAGCGTCCGGGTGCCAGGCGCCAAATTGGAGGAGCTGGATGCCCTCGCGGAATCGTTCAACGCCATGGCGGCCAAGCTCAAGACGTCGTTTGACGATCTGGTCGCAGAAGTCGCGGCGCGGGAGAGTCGTGAGCGCGAGCTGAGGGAAAGCGAAGCCCGCCTGGGTTTGAGTGAAGAACGGCTGAAGCTCGCTATCGACGCCGCGTCGCTCGGCATCTGGGATTGGGACGTCGAACGAGATCGCCTGGTTTGGGACGACTCGATGTACCGGCTTTACGGCGTTCGCAAGGAAGAATTCAGCGGTGCTTTCGACGCCTGGTCGAAGTGCATTGTGCCGGAAGACGTCGAACAAGCCAAGGCGGACGTCGAGGCGGCGCTTCGCGGCGACCGCGATTACCTTTCCGACTTCAAGGTGCAGCGAGCCGATGGTGCTATCCGCATCATTCGCGGCGTGGCGCAAATCATCCGAGACGCGGACGGCAGGCCCGTGCGCATGGTCGGCATTAACCGGGATGTCACGGACCTGATTGACGCGGAGCGCGAACGCGTTCGCGCCAACGAGGAGCTGCAGGCGGCGCAGGCGGAGCTTGCGCACGTGGCGCGGCTAACGACCATGGGCGAACTCGCAGCGTCTATCGCTCACGAAATCAACCAGCCGCTCGGCGCTATCCTGACCAACGCCGAAACCGCGGACGCCATCCTGAAATCTCAGAGCCCCGACATCGCTGCACTCCCCGCCATCGTCGAACTCAAGGATATTGTGAACGATATTTTGCATGATGACCGACGCGCCAGCGAAGTCATCCGAAGGATAAGGAGCCTCGTGATAAAGGCACCCTTCGAGCTGAAAAATCTGGACCTCAACGACCTTGTTCGGGACACCGTGGAACTTCTTACGTCGGTGGCCGGCGCACGAAAGGTCGAACTGGTTAGTAGGATCGCGCAGGATGTGCTTCCAATCCTCGGCGATCGTATTCAACTTCAACAGGTCATTCTGAACCTTGTTGTGAACGGCATCGACGCGATGAAGGACACGCCGAGCGAAAATCGCATCGTCAGCATTCGGACTTCGCGCGTCGAGAACTTTGCCGAGCTATCCGTGTCTGATCGCGGCTCGGGCATTCCCAAAGACAAATTAAAAACGGTCTTTGAACCGTTTTACACCAACAAGGCGGGAGGCATGGGTATGGGTCTGTCCATCGCGCGTACCATTATCGAGGCGCACCAAGGACTGATAAGGGCAGAAAATCGTGATCACGGCGGCGCATCGTTTAGGATCAGGCTTCCTCTTGTCCAATAGATAGCCGTCTTACGCCACGCGCGGCGCCAAAAGACAAATTATTGGCGCACGATAGCAAGACTCCGGGCCGTCATGTCGCCTAAAAGGCGTCGCCTCACCAAAGGTCCGATTTCCTCGATTAGCGAAGGCAGTTGCGTGTCTATAGAATTGAAAATTACCCGTGGTTACGGGAAGCTACTCGAACTTCCGGAGGCTGCTAATGGCGCGCGGATGGTTTCTCTTGATCGAATCGCGAATTGCGAGATCCGCATGTTCAAAACGCCAGAGACCAGCACCTTCGAAGCGCTGTTATTCTGGATTGAACTTGTTGATCTCCGTACCCAGTCGTCGCTCGATAGTTGCCGTTGCTGCAATGTGGGTGAGGCCGTCGCTATATTCGAAGCTTTTGCTTCTCAGGCTAGATGCTTGAACGGATTCTGTCCGGACAGCGGAACGGAACATTGAGAATTGTCGCGAGCGTAGAGACCGCCTGGTGATGCGGGCAATCGCCCCCCGAAGAACAAGCTTTTGCAACGCCATCGGCACTTCCGCCACCTGACCGTGGTCCTGAAGCATGTGGGGGCCGAATGGGTTCACTTCCGTTTCTGGCACCTTTCGGACATTACTCGATGTCTGACTTGAGTCCGTTATGCGCACAAAAGCGGACTTGAAAAAACATTCTCAAAGCAGTCCGGCGCCGGCATGGTCCTTGAACAGCTCAGCATCGCGGACGTAGCCGCGCAGCGTCTCCACCGACTTGTGACGCGACACGTCCATCATCTTGAAGACCGACGCGCCTTTGGCTGCCGCCGACGTGAGAAACCCGGACCGCAGCGAGTGACCGGAGAAGGTGGCGGCGTCAAAGCCCGCCAGCGTTGCGTAGGTCTTGATGATGTTGGCGACGGACCGACAGGTCAGGCGCTCCGTCGCCACCGTGCCGGCCTTGTTGATCGGGCGGAAGATGGCATCCGTCTCGATGCCAGCCGCATCCAGCCATTCCCGTAAGGCCCGGGCAGGGCAGGCGACAGTGCCCCTTGCAATGGCGATCGTGACGCCTTGGCCTTCCTGATCGGTCTTGCTGCGCCGGATTGTTACGAGGAGGCCGGTTTCAGTCTCCTCGATGTCGGCGACATCCAGCGCCACCAGCTCCGAGCGGCGGAATGCGCCAGCAAAGCCGAGCAGAAGCAGGGCACGGTCCCGCAGGCCTGTCAGGCGATCCGGGGCGAGGGCCACCATGGCCTGCACCTTGGCGGCGATGGCGGGAGCCTTGCGGACCTTGGCGCCGCCGAACGTGCGACGGATGCCCCGCAGCGTCGCCTTGACCGCTTCCGAATCCGTTGGCGCCTCGAGATGCGCCAGCTTGTGCGCGTATCGGATCGCTGCCACGCGCCGGCCAAGGGTTGAGGGCTTGGTGCCTTGGCTGGCTTCAGCGGCCAGGAAGGCCGCCACCGTCTCCGGCCGGGCGGGAAGGGACGACACGCCCTTGCCGTCGCACCAGGCCTTGAACAGGCGGAAGTCGGTCCCGTAGGCCTTGCGCGTGCTGGCGGCCTTTTTGGCCTTGGCCAGATCGACCGCCGCGGTCAGGTCCGGGCCGAGGGCAGCGGGGAGGGGTGCGGCTTCCAGAATGGTCAGCGACGTTGACATAGACTGGTTCCTTATACTTCCGAGAAGGGAGATTACCGGAAGCTATCATCAATCTGTGCAATCACACAATCACCACTGCGGTATTTCACGAGATCGTGAATCGTGGAATGACTATCGCCATCTGGATTGTTTGTGGAGGCCCCAATGACGACCGCTCCGAAGCCCGCAAGAAAGAAGGCCCGCGATCCCGGTGCGTTCAAGTCGATCATTACGCGCGTGAACGCCGATGGCTGGCGCGCCATCCGAATATTGGCGGCCGAGCAGGACACCACCCTCAACGCCCTGGCGGTCGAAGCCTTCAACGATCTGCTGAAGAAGTATGGTAAGCGGGCGAGCGTCGAAAACCCGCTCTTGAACGACTTCTAAGGAGGCTCAATGAAAGAGGCCGCCCACCGAGGCGGCCTAAATGCTTTGTGGTCCATTCCCGCCAGTGCGGAGCTATCGCCAATTTTTGGTGACGGCCGGGCCGGTCAGGCGGCGGCGGTTGCGGGTTGACGGTCGGTCGGCTTGGCGATGACCTCGATCCCGTCGTTGAATGTCACACCGAGAACGAGTTTTGGCAACTGGTTGTGTCCGTCGAGCCGTCGCCAGCTTTTCTGTGCACCCTCGAGCAATTTGAAGACCATTGCGAGCGCGGTCCTGTTGGACAGACAGCCCTTCGATCGGATCGTGCGGTGGCGCACGGTGGCGAAGGTGCTTTCAATGGGATTGGTAGTCCGCAGGTGTTTCCAGTGCTCGGCCGGGAAGTCGTAGAACGCCAGTAGCGTGTCCCGATCCTTGCTCAGGCAGTCGGCCGCCTTCGCGTATTTGGGCGTGTAGCTCTCGATGAAGGCGTCGAACGCCAGCTCGGCGGCGGCCTTGGTTTCGGCCATCCAGATCTCCTGCAACGCGCGTTTGGCTTTCGGCTGCTGGCTCTTCGGCAACTTGGCGATCACGTTCGCGGTCTTGTGCACCCAGCAGCGCTGCTCGCGTATTTTCGGCCAGACCTCACCGGCGGCCTTCCAGAACCCGAGCGCGCCATCGGCGATGGCGAGCCGCGGTGGCACGTCGAGCCCGCGCCGCTTCAGGTCGAGCAGCAGATCGCGCCAGTCCTGCGCGCTCTCGCGGGCGCCATCGGTGAAGCCGACCAGTTCCTTGCGGCCTTCCGGCGTCGCGCCGATCAGCACCAGGATGCACTGCTTTTCGTCTTCGAGGCGTGCCTGGAGATGGATGCCATCGGCCCAGATGTAGACGTAGCGCTTCGCCGACAGATCGCGCTTCTGCCACGCGGTGTGTTCGGCGAGCCAACCGTCCTTCAGGCGGCCGATGGCGGATGCCGACAACCCGGCAGCGTCCTTGCCGAGCAGCGCCGCCAGCGCCTCGGAGAAGTCGCCGGTCGAGATCCCCTTCAGATATAGGATCGGCAGCAGCGTCTCGATCGACTTTGACCGGCGCATGTAGGGCGGCAGGATCGACGGAGAGAACCGGATGCGGCCGGGATCGGCGGCGTCCGCCTCGCGGTCGCGCACACGCGGTTGGCGGACGGCGACCGGACCGATACCGGTCATCACCTCGCGCTCCGGCAGGTGACCGTGGCGGACGACGCGCTGGTGGCCGTCCTCGGTCTTCAAATCGGCATGCTTGTCGAGAAAGTCTGCAACCTCGGCCTCTACCGCCTGGGCAAGCAGGCAACGCGCCCCATTGCGCAAGATTTCGGTGAGTTGATCCTCGACGTTTCCTGGCTGAATCAGCTTGATGATGTTATCTTTAGACACGGCATATCGCTCCTTCGGTGGAGAAGTGGAGGCGTCAAGCACCCCCACGATATGCCGCCTTTCCGATTCCCGCCGTCACCAACTTTGGGCGATAGCTCGCCAGTGCGTCGGGTGGAGTTCTACTGGGCGGCCGCTACTGGCTTTTATCCAGCCGCCAAGGGCACGGCGACAGACGACCGCACCGCTTAAATCTGGATCAACCAGTCGGCCGCCGTCTTGGCGATATTCTCCGGGCTCTCAGCAAATCCAACCAGTACCATGTCGCGAGTGAAATGTGTGCCGTTCGCGTCACCGTTATGCATCAGGTTGAGCCACGCATTTGTCTCAGTCGGGTCGGGCGTTCGGTTGAGAACATTCAGGTAAAGCTGGGTAACGAAGCCAGCGTCGGTCAGTGTCCCATAGAGGTTCTGGAACTCGACCGACTGCGCAAAGCCGCCAGCAATGGATGTCCCAAATCCGTCATTGGTTTGGGCGAGCGAGGCATAGACGCCCTGCGCTTTGACGGCAGCCGAAATGTTGTGTCCGAAAATGTCTTCCCATCCAGCCATACCGTTTAGGTCCGGCGCACGATCAAGAGCCGCACTGTAGAGTCGCGCAATGTTTGCGTTATCCGCGTTGGCGACAATGACGTTTTTGTCGGTAAACTCTAAAAAGTCGATATGCGACAGCGTCTCAGCACCGTCGCGGCCCGCCACGGCGTCAACCACACTAAGCGTGCCCCCGCCGAGCGACGTGAACGTGTATTGATTCGTTGGGCCGTGGTAAACGATGATGTCGTGACCGCCGCCGCCGTCAATGAGGTCGTTGCCGCCATATCCAAGGATGACGTCATTGCCAGGAGAACCGATAATCGAATCGTCTCCCTGGAATGATATTTGGTTCAGCGTTTGAATTTGATTCGTGCCGAAGAGCGCAGCAGCAACGTGGGCGTCAACATTGAGGCCGGTCACTGCCACAGCCAGTGACAAACCAACAAACTCGTCATAGGTTTGCCAAATGCCAAAGACAGAATTGCCGACATAGGAGAAACTTCCGCCGAAAATCTCGGTGTCGAATCCGTCCGAAAAGGTGATTTGCGTTGAAGTCGCGCCAATTAGGCTGTCAAAGAAAACTTGTGACGTCGCCATGTTGCCCGGCGCGAAAAATGTCACGATTGCCATCTTACCCCCCGTATTCTCACGACCGTCATCTAATCGCACTAAGCGAGACCTAGTCTAGCGCAATCTATTCGATTTGGCTTCGCAGCGAGACGCGTCGTGGGCGCTTTGCATGGGGTTGATGATCATTACGGTTTGGTACCTCCCCGACCCCTCGTACATTTCGATAGGTGCGCAACAGCATGAAAATTTCAACGCAAGGAATCCAAGGTCGGCGATAAGCTAGCTGATATTTGAGAGTCGAAATCTCCACGAAATAAAATCGAGAAAGTCGTCAAGGAGACATCGGAGACGTGAATATCCAGGCCGACGTCGCTGCACGAACTGGATGGGAAATCCGTAGGCCGCGCTGATCAACGACTCCGGCGCTTTGTGTATTATATCCTCTTCCCAACCCATCTTGCTGATCCACCGACCGTCTCCGAGTTGCCGCGCAGCATGCCGTACCAGACCATCTGCTGTCGCATAAATTACGATCTTTTCTTGAGAGATACGCGGCTTGCCGTGGCGACAAGGTTTGTAACCAAGGGTCCGGTACGCCGCTATGAACGCAGGGACCGTGTACGCCTGAGAAATTCCGGGTGGCCAGTAATATTGAAAGCTAGGATCTGGCTCCCACCTGAGCTTAGGCTTGCTATTTTGCGCGGCGTTCATGGTGATCAGCTTTTTTTCGAGAGAACAGCCGGCAAATACCTACGTTCTGAAAAAGGCGGATAGGTTGGTTCGCAGCGCAGGCTCTGCCGTGCCCGCTAATTAATTGCCCAAGAAAAACCCGCCGGGTGAACCGGCGGGCTCGTAACAGTAAAGAGAAATCCGGGTGCGTAAAATGATTGAAGCAGTTGCTGCAATTCTCGGTTTGTTTAGCGCCAGCGTATTTCTTGCTCATGCGGTTGACGCGTATCGCTCACCGTAGCCCGCCCGGCACGAAGCGGGCCCCGGATGACGCGGGACCGAAGCCCCACGTCGTTCTCATGCAAAAGTTATGCACAAGCCTATCCACAGGCCAGCGGCAACAGACCGTCTACGAAACGTGAACGTAGACGCAGGATTTCGGCGGCTCGGCACACAGCCCCCGCCGAAGGTGTGCCGAGCCTAGCCGGTGCGCTGGTCAAGTGTCGCATCGGCTAGAATCAACTATGGCAACAATGGGGCCTTTTGAGAACGGGCGCCGCTGCAACACTTTCGAATTATCTCTCTCTTCTCCTCGGAGTCGAGCCGACATAGAAAACCCGCCGAATTTGGGGAGCCGGCAGGAGACCTCGGAGGGAATTTGGGCGAGATCTACCGCCTCTGCCGTCTTGCGCGCGCGGTGAGACGCTGGCGGTTGCGCTTTTTGATCGTTTCGACGCCGCCGGCAGCGCGCTTTCCTCGGCCTTCTCTGCCAAATTGGCCCAACGGGCGGCGCCCACCAGCTTGACCGGACCGGCAACCGGTAATCTAGTTCGAATGTTGATTGGGGAGGTACGCACGCATGAAGTGGTTTTTGAGCGTTTTATTCGCCTGGTGGGGCTGAAGGAAATGACCAGCTTGCGACTTGCAGTTCCGGCCGTTCTAGTCGCCGCTGCCGTGGCAGGGTGTTTCACTTATTTTGTTACCCCGCCACCGCCAGTCGAAGCCGATCAGCAATTGCCGCCGACCCCGCCTGATATGACAAGGTCCAACATGGGGACACGGACGAATACTGATCAGCGTCGAAGTGCGGAAGAGCAAGCAGCAGCAGCTTTCCAGCGAGCTGCCACGGCGATACTAAGGCAATTACCGAATGCGCAGGCGTCCGTTGGTGATCAAATCAAGGGGCATATCCCCTTGCCAAAGAAGCGCCCGATCCCGCGCTAGTGGAGCGACTCTAACGCTTGTTTCCCGCGTTTGACAGCGGCGAGGACGCGCTTTGGATCGGCGGTCCATACGAAGGGTTTGGGATCGGCGTTTGTCTCGGCGACGAAGTGGTTGATGGCGACTTGCAGGTCAACGACGGATCGGAACACGCCTCGCTTGAGGCGACGGCGCGTAAGCTTGGCGAAGAAGCCTTCGACCGCATTGAGCCAGGATGCAGAGGTCGGGGTGAAGTGGAACGTCCAGCGGGGATGCCGGGCCAGCCATTGGCGTACCTTCGGATGCTTGTGGGTCGCATAGTTGTCGACGATGGCGTGGATTACTTTCCCTGCCGGGACCTGCTCCTCGATCGTGTTGAGGAAGCGAATGAACTCCTGGTGGCGATGGCGCTGCATGTTGCAGCCGATGACGGTGCCGTCGAGGATGTTGAGGGCAGCGAACAGCGTGGTGGTGCCGTGACGTTTGTAGTCGTGGGTCATCGTGCCGGCACGGCCCGGCTTCATCGGCAACCCTGGCTGGGTGCGGTCGAGCGCCTGAATTTGGCTCTTTTCGTCGACCGAGAGGACGACCGCATGGGCGGGAGGATCGACATAGAGGCCGACGACGTCTTTGAGTTTCTCGGCGAACTTCGGGTCGTTCGACAGCTTGAACGTGCGGATGCGATGCGGCGCGAGTTGGTGGGCTTCGAGAATACGTTGCACCGAACGCAGGCTCACCCCTGCGGCTTTCGCCAGCATCCGGCCGGTCCAGTGGGTTGTTTCTCCCGGCGGCGGCCCGAGCGCCAGGTCGACCACTCTCTGCACGGTGCCGGTCGGCAGCGGTGGTTTGCCGGGCTTGCGCGTCTTGTCGCGCGTCAGCCCTTCGACGCCTTCCGCCATGAACCGGGCTTGCCATCTCCACACCACGGGCTTGGATTTGCCCGAGCGGCGCATGATCTCGGCGGTGCCACAGCCGTCGGCAGTGGCAAGAATGATATTGGCCCGCCACACATGCTTCTGAGGCGCGCTGCGATCCGAGACGATCGCCTCAAGTCGATGGCGGTCCGCCCGGGTGACCTTTACGATAATTCCTGCTCTCATGCCGAGAGCTTGAACTGCTTCGGTCGATTTGGGAATCGTCCGAATGAATCAGACCACTAGTGACTCAGGAAAGTCCGCTGGTGCGATTTGGCCCCGCGAAGCGCGGTTCGTTCGGATGCGAGTCCGACCGAAAGGCATCGATAGCGTGAGCGACTAAAATGCCGATGCTCGCAACGATAAAAAGACCAGCTATGATTGTGCCCATTTGTAGCTCCCGCGCTGTCTACCAATGAAGAAGCGACGCACTCTGCACAGTCAAAGTAATTCGTCGCACATCAGAAATTTCGCGCCAAGCTGATGACTTTCGGCAACAGCGGGCAGCCTCCACCGGCTCCGCAATTGGAATTCCAGCAGTGAGCCGAGCGGCCGGGTCTATTGCGCCGATTATCAGTGTAGCCACGCGAGCTGATCAGTGATGTACGTCGGATGAAGTACTCCCATCGCTATAATGTAATTCCCGTGGGCTAGCGCGCTGACAAATGAGATGTCCGCCATCATGGATATGAACGAAATACGGATTATCCTGTCGGTCCAGACTGAGAGCCCTGTTTGAATCTGTTTGAACGGCCTATTTCGGCAAGTGCCGGTTATCACGATCCGACAATCTCCAACATTTCCGCAGCTCGGCGCGATCATCTACCCGCGCACCAAGGGGATCGCCTGGCTTAAAGGGCGTGGGACGGCGACCATCGCGTTATTGCCGTGTATTAATTACGCCGCTGGCGTCCGAGCGAAATGCGTCTAGCCAAAATCCTTTCTAGGCCTGACAAAATTGGGGATCTCTTTTTGGGAGGCTACTTTATTGCTGTCACCGATTGCGACAGCTTCTCGGTGAACTGGATCGTAGAACCGTTGATCCCAAGACACGAACCGACCTCGCTACGCAACGTCACGGCTCGTTATTCAGTGAGCTTTCGGTAGGGATAAGCTTCACCTTCCTTACCGCAAGCGCTTTGTTGATCAACTGCGTGGCTCTGGCCATCGCTTCCGATCTACCGACGGTCTTACCAGATTTGGAAATGTTATTGCCCAACGACACGGTCCAACACCATGTGCCGCGCTCTACGCCTTGAACAACGGTATATTCGATACCTCGATGTTCCATGCCCGCTAGCATTACCCGAGTCGCGCTCTTTTTGCTATCGCGCCACCGGTACGCGAACCTGTCCGCGCCCTTCTGTGTCTAGCCCGCGGGACACGGCATCAAAAACCGTTTGCAAACCCCGGCGCATCGCTCTATCTCGCCGGATATTATCGCTCGGGCCGCTCGCCGCAGGCATCGCATTTCATCTTGGCTCCCAGCGCTCGTCGAGCGTCCACAAACAGATTCTTCTTGCAATGCGGAAATAATCAAAGAGCTGATAGAGGCGTGAAGGGAAGGTGTACAGCTGAAAGAATCAAATAGTGGGATCGGAATAATACCCGACGATCTGTCCCGCCTCATTTATGCCCGAAGGGGACGTGCCACCACCAACATTTGTTTGAGGCACTCCAACGGCATCGATGGTCGTGTAGACGCCATTGCTATAGAGGAATCCATGTAGACCGGCAGAATTGTAGTAATCTCCAACGATCTGTCCGGCGTCATTGATGCCTGAAGCAAAGGTAGCGGTGCTGCCAGGAACGTCGAGGGTGGAATAGACGCCGCCGCCCTCACGCTGGTGCAGATCGCCAACGGGATCGAGGCCGCCCAGGACGGCCGCATCTATATCGAACTGGTCAACGGCGCGTTCCTGCCTGGGCCCTTTGCGAAGCAGGACGAAATGAAACGAGCCGCGATCGGCAAGGCTGTCCGGTGCGCTTGGATTTAGCCCCGCACCTGGGAGCGGCATTGCAGCGGTGCATGGTTGCCTCTTTTGGATCGCGCAGGTTCGAGTCTCGGGACTGGGGTGGAGACATGCTGCCCACCTGCCACTCAAGCCGTACCTCGATATTTCTCTCGTACTAATTACGCCAATGGCGCTGCGATAGAGATTTGCTAGCAGCTTCGAGCTAGACGTCTGGCATACAATCATCTGTTCAGCAGCCACTTATTCACTCCGACCCTAATTGCGCCGACAGACGAGCTACCGCCGCCGCCATCCCGGCGATGACGCGCTGTTCGTCCCGACGGGCCTTTGCAAAGAGCCGCGACCATGTCTTGCGTTTCATTCCCTTCGGCCGGCGCGGGAATGGCTCCAACAGGCTGCCATCGCCACCTAACCTTCGCCGCAGCAGCACTGCCCGGGTGATGGCTCGATCGCGCGAGCATTGCCGGGTCGATGGATAGTTAAGCCGCTGGCACGATCGACAGGCGAAATCCGGTCCGTACAGAATGCGCGCACGCTTGGCGCAGGCCGGGCATTCGAACCATTCCCGCCGGCCGCCGAAGTGCATCTCAGTTGAGACAAGATCGACACTCGAGACGATCCCGCGCCAGGAGACGACGACCGTATCACCTTGGCGGTACACCCCGCGGCTAGGCAAATGGCAAATGTCCAGTTGCGGCACTTGCGTCGTGAGCCATTTAGGTATTGGCCGCATTCTGCTTTTGCTCCAGTTGAAGCTCAACGGTCCGCGACGCGATGGGCCCCCAAGTCGCCAGGTCCGTTGCAAACTTCTCAATGTCGATCCTGCCGCCTCGCGTGTAATGGCCCCGAAACACGTCCCAGACCTGAGACGACGGCACGCCCTGCAGCTTGATGCCGGCGTGATCCGTGAACGAAAGCAGGTCGCCGTCGATCACGAATGTTTCAAACGTGCCCCAAAGCGAGAGTTCATCGTCCTGCTTGCTTTGCTTGGCCTTAGGTTTTCGGCTGGTTTTTGCTTTCATCATTTCCTCTCAGCTCGTCCTAAATCATTTGGGTACGCTCGCTACTGCTCCTGTTGCCCCTTTAGGGTGTGACAAAATTTAGAGGCGCCAGTTTCCGCGCAGTATTATCTGGCGCTCGCCGTTTTAGGGCCTCCGAAAACTCTTCAAATCTTTCACTCATCTGAATTTGCGCCCATTGGCGTAATTGATCGAGACGCGCTCCGAAACCTCCCTAGGCGGGCTGGCATTTTCGGAGCTATGCTCGGCCCCGGCAGGAGGGGCTAGGCCATGTATGAGGACAAGGACTTTTGGCCATTCAAGTGCGCGCATTGCGGTGAGGAGTTTACGAAGGAAATTGGATGGCTCAAGACACAGGCTCGAGGCGCCAACCTTTCCGTCAAGTGTCCCGGCATCGTCAACAGGCTCGGTCCCATCCTCTGTCCAAATACCCTGCGGTACGGCGCAGAAGAGTTTCGATTGATACTTGCTGAGGCCAAGGCAGGCCGCTTTGACCCTTGGCGGAGTATAGTCCGCGTCAACAAGCTCTCTTAGTTTGGCGTAGGCCGCCATGAGAGGGGCGTCATTCAAGCAAACTGCCAATTTCGACTCCTCTCAGATTCAATAGGAACGCCGCCCATGCGTTTTTCTTTAGCGGGGGCTGTCTGGGGAGGGCCGGACCGTTTTAACGAATCCAGCAAGCCCGCTGCGGCGATATTGGCGCGTTCGATTACGGTCACCATCAGACCGGCCCGTAATTCAAGGCTGGCGGCGTTCCAACATTAGCTTTTCTTAACAGCACTTCCTGTCTCGGTAATTGCGCCACTGGCGTAATTAGGTGCTGACCGTTGGCCACGTCAAACACCAGCCACGGGTCGCGCTCGAGCAACGTCAGCAACACCCGAGCCGGACCGGTCGGCTCGCGGCGCCGCTGCTCCCAGTTGCGCAGGGTCTTGACCGAAACGCCGATGGCCTGGGCGAACGCCGCCTGGGTGGATCCGACACCGCGCGCATTGAGCCGGATGGTTCGGGCATCAATCGTTCCGCGGGCCGGTGGTTCGACATGGGGGGAGACGGGTCGATGTGGTGTCATGGTCGTGGTCTCAGCTTGAGGGGTTGCCGGTTAGGCGGATGCGCGAGCAGTTGGAGGAGGTTGGGTGCGACAATCATTCGGGTTCACAGGGCTTTCCGAGAGGTCTGTGGAGCCCAGTTTTGTGTCGCACCCGTTGTGGTACAAAGAGAAGTTTAGGACTGCCACTCCTGCCAGCCATGTTGCTGATGCTATTCATATTTTTAGATTTCCATTTTTGGTTAGTTTCAAGGTTTGACACTTTTAGTCTGCCGGTTTGACAGTTTTTGTTTTTCGTTTGTTCAGTTCGTCCTCGAACGATCGAACAACGCCGCGCATCTTCGGCTTGAGATCGGCGCCCTTGGCGTAGTGTCTCGCCATTTCCAGCGTCTTCTGACCGAGTGCGTCCGCGATGGTGCGTTCATCCATGCCGATCTCGCGCAGGATCACCGCAACGGTGTGGCGCAATCCGTAGAGGGTGAGCCCTGACTCGACCTTGCCTTCAAGTTCCAGTTTACGTTTAACCGGCCTCCACGACGGACATGGCGATTACGAGGGCCGACTTCCGAAATTGACCCAGGCTGTGTTCGCGGATGCGACACGCCGGTTGGTGACGAGTGATGCCGTTCGATTGTGTAGCAGCGACGCCTGTCGACTGGGGCTAACAACTTCGGAATTCCTGACAACGGATGACTGAGCGCAGGCCGCAAGCGACGCCGCCCCGAGAAAGGCGACAAACAATTGAATGACGTTCCGGACACGAGCGGCCGAGACCGAGGACGCGTCAGGAATATGATTTGCTTTAATAGCGACGTACGAGCTCTTGGCACAATCGATGGAAGACATGTTGCATCCCAACTCGTGCCCCCAACCTAAACCCGACGCGCAATAAGGGCGGAACCGTGGCTGGATGAGATCAGGCAAGGCATCAACCAGGCGATTTCATTCGGGTGTGATTATTGCGCCACAACTCGCCGCAAGCGTGATGTCGTCTGTTGTGCGTTGGCCCCGACCGGACCGGACCAACCGGGCCGGTCTGACGATGTCAGTTCCTGGGGGCAAAGCGGACCTCGCTGCTGCCGCTGAGGACGTCTGGAATTGTCCGATTTTCCAGGTGGCGATGTTGCTTCCCGATGATGGTTGGGCCTATTGCGTCGGCGGGGCGCTTCTCGCCTTTAGGACGGCCATCTATCATTTATTATGGTCAATATATGCGGTCCACACGGCACTGGCCAAAACCTGCGACGGGCGCTGAGCGCATGTTTTCTTGACTTCGACCACTACCGCTGCCGTATCGATTTTTGTCTCCGTTTGTCCGCTCGCTGCGGCAACGTAATTGAGCCCCGTCCAGAAACCATAAATCCAGATTGTTCCCTCCAATCGAAGTGCTTGAGTAGACTGCCAGTGAGCGCAGCTCATGCCTCCTATTCCCATCATATCGACAGAAACCTTGTCATCCTCCGCTGAGGACGGGCAGATCGGAACGACGCAGACTAGCGCCACCAATAAAACGAGCTTCACCATTCGCCACGATTAAATTGTCGGTGTGAAGGATGGAGCGAACGCCCGATCACTTTGCCACCCGCCTTTTGTATGGCGGAACTTGCATCTTGCTCCAGCGTCCACCCGAACGAGTAGTCGGCCGTTCGGCTGCTTGACGATGTCCAAACCATTGATCGCCGGTTCTCGCTGGCGGGCGTCACGTCTGAGTTTGGCACTTTTCAGACGTGCCAACCCGCCCGCCGGATGTCTGCTTCTCTAATCGGCCGGTTGGGGTCAAGCACTTTCAGACTATCCACCGATGCGGTGTCGATGTCACTCACGGGCTCGCGCTTCTCTACGGAATCGGCACCAGGGCCCTTCCATCATGGGATCCGAGGACGGGGCGGAACAATCTTTGAGTCGGCCTTGCCGTCAATCGAACGGCAGGAACAAGCGGACATACGGACTCACCTCATCCATCGTCCCGCGAGGGACATCTTTCCACTGCTGGGTGGAACTCTGGCTTTCTCCTATTGGGTTTGATCCTGAACGGGTTTCATGCTGCTGCCGCGGCCTGCTCCCGGGTCCACCGGAACTCGGTGCCGTCGACCCAGATGCGGTGCATGATCACGGCCAGCCGGCGAGCCAGGGCCACTATCGCCTTCTTCATCCCGCGGCGCCTGGCGATCTGCATGGCCCACGCCTTAAGCCATGACCATTTTTTTGAATGCATCATGCTCTGCGCTGCTTCGTAGAGCATGGTCCGCATCATCTCATCGCCACATCGCGATATTTCGCCGCTCCAATCCACCTCGCCCGATTGATACCTGGCGCTCGTCAGCCCAAACACCGCCCCGACTGACTTGGATTTGCGGAACCGAGCAGGTACATCGACGGTGGCGCGATAGGTCAGCGACACCACGGGGCCGACACCCGGGATCGTCATCAAACGCCGGCAAACCTCATCGTCTCGCACGATGGCCAACAAACGGCGATGTAGGATAACGATCTGTTCGCGGAGCGTCCGCCGAACGATGAGTAGCGGTTCGACCAGATCGGCTAGATCGGGCTGGTTCTCGACCAACTCCTGGATGCGAGCCTCGAACCTCACATTGCCAACCATCCCGACCTTGAGGCCGAAGTTACGCAAGGTGCCTCGTAGATCATTTTCGATTGCGATGGCCTTCGACTGCAATAGCTTGCGGTGGGTCAGCAGCATCCGCAATTTCTGACTGCGTAACGTCTTCACATGCACCGGACGGTAAAGACCCACCCGCATCATCTGGGCGATGCCGCGCGCATCGTTGCGGTCCGTCTTGTTGATCTGCGCCTTCAACACCGCTCGCATGTGCCGCGTCTCAACACAGACCACTGGTAAGCCTGCTTCAGCGAGAGCGCTGAACAGCCATTGCGACAGCGGTCCGGCTTCCAATCCAATCCGCTTGAAGCGGTAGGCTGGGTTCCCAAGAACCTTCAAAAGGGCTTCAGACTCGCTCGCTACCTTCACTTCCCTGAAGATCCGTCCCGTGTCATCCACAATGCAGATGCTGGTCTCCTTGACCGATACGTCCAATCCCGCAAAATGGTCCATGCTGCGCTTCTCCTTCTGATGCTTGAGGCCGTCCTAACAACGGACCTCGTTTCACCATCAGCCTGAAGCGCAGCACCCAAAATCTTCACCTATCCACAAGCTGGGCCGGCCGATTACCCCATCTTTGAGGGGTAAACCGGAAGTCGGCGTCGGCCAGTTCGACTTCCGAGTTGGACCCACATCGGAAGTCGGCCCTAGTCTAGCAGCGGCCCGATATGCTTTGATCAAGAGTCTCGATGCGTACGATTATTATTTGCGAGGCTTAGCGGCATTTTGGCAATTTACGAAGGACAGCAACGAGCAGGCAGTCGGCCTCTTTGAGCGGTCTGTCGCGCTAGGCATTGGCGGGGGCGTTAGGTATGCGCAGAACTTGGGGTGGAGCACCGATCCAGCAGAGGACGCATCACCGATCCCGATGCGCGCTCGATGGCCACAAGCTGATGTCGGATAACCTTTCGCACCAGGGTAGCAAGGCACTTGCTTTTCCCTTAAGGGTGTCGTTGCGGCCGTAGCACCGGTCGTTCGCAGGTATGGACACAATCATTGAGCTACAAACTGAGTTTGCGGGAGCGAAGCTCTATAGAGCGGTCAGGCTCCAACGGAGGCCGTCACCACCGTAATGAAGATGTTTCCGCAAGCGTGCCCGCGCAAATTCGCACCGCTCCCCCCATCGACAATTACCGCCCCGACATCGACGGGCTACGGACCTTCGCCGTACTTTCAGTAGTGTTTTATCACGCCTTTCCGAAAGGGGTGAGTGGCGGCTATGTTGGCGTAGATGTATTCTTCGTGATTTCCGGCTTTCTTATCTCGAAAATACTTTTCACTGAAATAGCTGAGCACCGCTTCTCCTTTGCGACCTTCTATGGGCGACGCATCCGGCGCATCTTCCCTGCGCTTGCCGTTTGCTTGGCCGCCGTGTTGGCTTACGGTTTAGTCTCCCTAATGCCGTCCGAGCTGGCGCAGCTGGGCAAGCATGTGTTTTTCGGTGCAAGCTTCCTCTCCAACATGGTGCTATGGAGCGAAAGCGGCTATTTCGACAGCGCCGCCAGTTCAAAACCGCTTTTGCATTTGTGGTCCTTGGGCATCGAGGAGCAGTTCTACATCCTCTGGCCGGCCCTGCTATGGATAGCCTTTAAGATTAAAGCGGCAAGTCGGACGACTGTTGGCTGCGCTGTTCATAGCTTCCTTCGCGGTTAACATCGCGCTTTCCGTCACCAGTATCTCGGATGATTTCTACCTGCCAATTTCACGGTTCTGGGAACTGTTGGCCGGGGCGTGGCTGGCCTGGCGGCGCGAGATTGCCCTTACGCCTAATGGCCGGTCCGGGATTTCCTTTGCGGGCTTAGCCGCCCTGATGACATCGGTCACGCTGTTCACGCCAGAAATGCGCTTTCCGGGCTGGCTTGCTTTGCTGCCGGTGGCGGGAACCGTGGCGATACTCCTAGCCGGCCCCGAAGCGACGGTGAACCGAATTGTCCTCTCCAACCGTGTCGTCGTCTTCGTCGGACTGATAAGCTACCCGCTCTATCTGTGGCATTGGCCACTGATTTCTTATGCCTATGTCATTCGCATGGGCAAACCGCCGACGCCCCTGATGGCCACGGCACTTGTGGCCGCTAGTTTCCTGCTTGCTTGGGCCACCTACCGTTTTATCGAGTATCCGGCTCGCTTTGGGGCCTACCGTCATCGTGTCACCCAGATCGTGGCTACTTGCATGGCGGCGCTCGGTGCTTGTGGGCTGGCGGTGTGGATCAAAAGTGGTTTCCCCGAGCGTTTCCCAGCCCTTCCCGGAATCGACATTCGGAAGATCGTTGACGCAAAACTCGATGCGGACTTCAGGGCCACCAAGGGCATGGAGGTGTTAGATGACGGCGGCATTGTGGTGACCCATCTGGGCCACGGCGAGCACAAGGTTGCGTTAGGCGGCGACAGCCTGCTGTTTCAATACGGCCCCCGAGTGCAGCAGCTCGCGGACGATGGGCGGCTGGCGGCAAGCACCTATTTCGTGGCAGGCCGCAAATGCGCTCCGGTGCCCGGCGTAATACAGCAGGACAAGTTTGCGCCTTGCGCTAACTTGCCCGGCATTTTATTCGACCTGGTACAGCGTGAGAACGTGCAATCGGTGGTGCTGGGTGCCTCGTGGCTAGCCTACCTCGAACGACGGAATGCTGGTCGAACGGGAAGGTCGGCGTTTACCCTCAAACACAAGGGACGGCATCGACGTCTTCTACAGCAATCTTGAAGACTATGTACGCTTGTTACAGAGCTCAGGGAGCCAAGGTCTATCTGGTCCTCGGGACGCCTATCCACCACCGGCTCGATCCCGGGCAGATGGTGACGCGCAGCATGGCTGGCTTTCGGATCGCTCCGAACGTTCAGGAGGCAATACCTATGGCCGAGTTGCAAGCTCTGTATGCTCCAGTAAACGCCAAACTGCGTACCGTCAGCGAGCACACTGGGGCGACGCTACTCGATCCCTTTCCCGACATCTGCGGCATCGCTGATGGCTGCTCGCCTTTCTTCGGTGCGGCCGAGCCGAAATACTCAGACTTCGCGCATCTACGTCCCATCTTCGTGCGGGAGCATCTGCGCTTCCTGGATTTCTTGTTGACGCATGATTTGCATCCGCGCCGATAGCAATTTCAAATGGAGTGCCACAGCTTGAACACTAAACCATCCCTAGTTTATGGCTCGCGCCCAGGGGTGTGAACGGGACAAGCTCGATCTATGTCCCGCACAATTCAGGCATGTTGAGGCTGCCTTTGATACCATTGACCAAGGTCAATCGGCCATCAAGAGGCGCGTTATGACTTCCGCTCATGGCAGATTTTGTTGCAAAAGTCGGTTGAGGCAAGCCTCGAACGGTGATTCCGTTGTGTTGACGCGAATCGCGGCGAGGTCGATCCATGATAGGCCATCTGAAGAGTGACCAAGGTCAACTGTTCTACGAGTTTCATCTTGCTGACGCGGTTCCGGAAGATCATCTGGTTCGGAAGATCGATGCTGCGCTCGATCTGAGCTGGCTTCGCGGCGAGCTCGCGGCCCACTATTCGTCCATCGGTCGCCCGTCGATCGACCCGGAACTGATGATCCGGATGCTAATCGTGGGGTATGTCTTTGCGATCCGTTCGGAGCGGCTGATCTGCCGTGAAGTGCAGGTGAACCTCGCCTATCGCTGGTTCTGCAAGCTCGGTATCGAGGACGTTATCCCGGATCATTCGGCGTTCTCGCAGGCCCGCAACGAGCGCTTCCGCGAGGGAGATGTTTTTCGTCGCGTGTTCGAGCGGGTTGTCGAGACATGTATCGCGGCCGGTCTGGTTGGTGGCGAAGGCTTTGCAGTCGATGCCAGCCTGATTGCGGCCGACGCCAACAAACAGCGCTCGATCGCGGGTCAGGACTGGCGCAGGGATCGCGATCCGGCGCGGTCCAGCCGCGCCGTGAAGGAGTATCTGGCGACCCTTGATGATACGGCATGGGGCGCCGCCAGTGAGGTTGTCCCGAAGTTCGTCTCGCCATCCGATCCGGCTGCCCAGTGGACCGGGGCTCACAAGGGACCGGCATTCTTTGCTTACTCCGACAATTATCTCATCGATGTGAAGTTCGGGGTGATCGTTGATGTCGAGGCATCCCGCGCCATTCGCCAGGCCGAGGTCGGCGCAGCAAAGACCATGATCGAACGGACCGAAGAGCGCTTTGGTCTCAAGCCGAAGCGGCTTGTCGGGGATACCGCGTACGGAGCGGCTCCGATGCTGAACTGGCTGGTCGAGGAGAAAGGCATCGCGCCACATATTCCTGTGTTCGACCGATCGAAGCGGGATGATGGCACCTTTTCGCGCAGCGACTTCCGATATGACCCGACTGGCGACGTCTACCACTGCCCGGGCGGAAAGCGGCTTGGCACGAGCGGTACCGTGCACGAGGGCAAGACGCTTCTGTATCGCGCCAGCAAGCTCGACTGCGATGTATGTCCGCTCAAACCGCAATGCTGCCCAAAGGAACCATCGCGCAAGATCCCCCGCGACATCCATGAGCACGCCCGAGATGTTGCCCGATCGTTCGCTGGCACCGAGGGCTTCGAGCAGTCCCGACACGAGCGCAAGAAGATCGAGATGCGGTTCGCGCACTTGAAGCGCATCCTGAAGCTCGGTCGACTTCGACTGCGTGGTCCACGAGGCGCTCAGGACGAGTTTGTTCTGGCTGCCATTGCTCAAAACCTGCGGCGGCTCGCATCGCTGGTCGCGCGACCGCCACCCACTCAGGCATTGTGCTTTGCGTAACGTTGGAGTTGTGTAGAGGGCGTCAGGGCCGGCGGATCAAAGCCGGCTGCTCTTAGCGAAATGGCTGACGGGCATCCATCGGATGCAACCGACTTTTGCAACAAAATCGGCACAAAGATGGGGTAATCGGCCGGCCCAGCTTGTGGATAGGTGAAGATTTTGGGTGCTGCGCTTCAGGCTGATGGTGAAACGAGGTCCGTTGTTAGGACGGCCTCAAGCATCAGAAGGAGAAGCGCAGCATGGACCATTTTGCGGGATTGGACGTATCGGTCAAGGAGACCAGCATCTGCATTGTGGATGACACGGGACGGATCTTCAGGGAAGTGAAGGTAGCGAGCGAGTCTGAAGCCCTTTTGAAGGTTCTTGGGAACCCAGCCTACCGCTTCAAGCGGATTGGATTGGAAGCCGGACCGCTGTCGCAATGGCTGTTCAGCGCTCTCGCTGAAGCAGGCTTACCAGTGGTCTGTGTTGAGACGCGGCACATGCGAGCGGTGTTGAAGGCGCAGATCAACAAGACGGACCGCAACGATGCGCGCGGCATCGCCCAGATGATGCGGGTGGGTCTTTACCGTCCGGTGCATGTGAAGACGTTACGCAGTCAGAAATTGCGGATGCTGCTGACCCACCGCAAGCTATTGCAGTCGAAGGCCATCGCAATCGAAAATGATCTACGAGGCACCTTGCGTAACTTCGGCCTCAAGGTCGGGATGGTTGGCAATGTGAGGTTCGAGGCTCGCATCCAGGAGTTGGTCGAGAACCAGCCCGATCTAGCCGATCTGGTCGAACCGCTACTCATCGTTCGGCGGACGCTCCGCGAACAGATCGTTATCCTACATCGCCGTTTGTTGGCCATCGTGCGAGACGATGAGGTTTGCCGGCGTTTGATGACGATCCCGGGTGTCGGCCCCGTGGTGTCGCTGACCTATCGCGCCACCGTCGATGTACCTGCTCGGTTCCGCAAATCCAAGTCAGTCGGGGCGGTGTTTGGGCTGACGAGCGCCAGGTATCAATCGGGCGAGGTGGATTGGAGCGGCGAAATATCGCGATGTGGCGATGAGATGATGCGGACCATGCTCTACGAAGCAGCGCAGAGCATGATGCATTCAAAAAAATGGTCATGGCTTAAGGCGTGGGCCATGCAGATCGCCAGGCGCCGCGGGATGAAGAAGGCGATAGTGGCCCTGGCTCGCCGGCTGGCCGTGATCATGCACCGCATCTGGGTCGACGGCACCGAGTTCCGGTGGACCCGGGAGCAGGCCGCGGCAGCAGCATGAAACCCGTTCAGGATCAAACCCAATAGGAGAAAGCCAGAGTTCCACCCAGCAGTGGAAAGATGTCCCTCGCGGGACGATGGATGAGGTGAGTTCGTATGTCTGCTTGGACCTGCCGTCACACTGACGGCAAGGTCGTCCAAAAGATTGTTCCACCTCGTCCTCGGATCCCATGATGGAAGGGCCCAAGTGCCGATTCCGAAGAGAAGCACGAGCCCGCGAGTGACATCGACACCGCATCGATGGATAGTCTGAAAGTGCTTGACCCCGAATGGCCGATTAGAGAAGCAGACATTCTGCTTCTGAGGATGGAGCGTCCTCACCTCGTAGGCCGCCGAATTACTGGACCATCGAGGCAATCGAGGACGCCGAGAACTTGGCCCCACGCTGATTGACGAACCCAAGTTTGGCAAGTTCGTCAGCAACATCGCGCAACGAGCGGTGACGACCTTTCGGCGAACGTCGGCGCAGCCGCTTCGCCGCGCTCACCAGTTCGGGATTAACCTCTGCCCAGTTCTTCCGCCCCTCGCATTTGCCGACGGCTCGGCGCTTGCGCTCACGAGCAGCGCGGAGCTTGGCAACGAGCCGGGTTTTTTCATATTGCGCGAACGAGCCGGCGATCTGCCGCATCATCACGCGTGACGGATCGCTGCTGTCAGTGAGATCGTCCCCGGACGCCGTCAGAACACGGACCCCGCGCTTGATCAGCGCCAGGATGCCTAGCTCCTGTGTCACGAGCTCACGGGCAAACCGGGATGCATCCTCGACGATGACGGTGCGGACGCCGTTGTCCTCGATCCGGTCGAGCAGCTCGGCAAAGCCGCGGCGTGTCTCGATCGGGTCCGCGCCGCTCACGGCTGCGTCGTTGAACTCGCCGACCAGGGCGAATCCCGCCCGCTTGGCAAAACTCTCGATGGCCGCCCGTTGCCGTTTGTCGCTGTCCTTGTCGGTGCCGACGTTGGCGGCTGATGAGGTACGGATATAGGCGACTGCCTCAACCCGTTTTGCTTTACCTGCCATTGTCTTACCCCCTAAGACTGTCCGTACAGAGAAAGGGCAAGCGGTCAAGTGGGAGGGCCATCTATTTTAGCCTCCTAATACGATACGGCGCTTCCACTAAGGGCAGCGCGGGCCGTCACAGGATTAGCCAACGCGTTGAACGAGCGCGGCATCAAAACAGGGCAGGGCAGCCGCGCCGCTGGCATCCTTAGACGGTGAAACGCGTCATCGAGGCGAAGTTCGGGCGCTCTTAATCGAACCCGCGCACCAGGCGGAGCAGCTCCCGCATGTAGCGAGCGGCCTCGATCACTTCTTTCGTTCGACCACCGTGCTTGAAATTGCCGTTGCGCTTCCCTTCCGGTGCGCCGCCGCGGGCACCATGCATCCGGCAAACGCGACTACCTTTCACCGCCGGCGATCGGCAGGGCAGCCCGGTACGCTTTGATTTCGCTCGGCACCTGGGAGCGGCATTGCAACGGTGCATGGGGTTGTCGCTCATTTCGTTTTCTCAACCCTCCCCACCCCAACCGGCTCAGGCAGCCTTGCCTCGTCGAGGATCGGCATAGGCATCACAGAACTAGCCTCCAGGAGAGCGGGAGACACGGCGCGACCGCCACCAGCGGTGACGCTCTGGCAATGATCGCCTGATCCGCAGTGACGTTGTTCGTGGTGACGTGCTTCACGGTGATCTGTTGCTGGCCCCGCCCTCGGTGATGATCGAGCCTCTCGGTCAACAGTGCCACCGTCCGCGCTGCCTTGTCGGCAAGAGCGAGAAACTTCACTCCTGCATCGAAATACTCATGCACGTTCAGCCAGCCCTTCCGATACAGAGCGAGCGATGCATCACTGGCCGCCATGATGTTGGCGATTAGTATTCCCTCGACAGGATCCGCCGGCGCGAGATCGACCATTGCCTGACAGACGGCAGCAACACTCTTGTTTCTGGCTTCCGGGTCGGAACGATTGATCGGCAGTGCGCTGCCCAGGTTGTTGACCAGTCTTAAATTCCAATCATCCGAATTGCCGCCGCCCACCAGTTTTAATTCGCCTTTTGGATCAGGGTTGAGGTTGATGGCATTGGGAGTGCCCTTCGGCTTTTCAGCTTTCGGCTTCTCGGTTTTAGGCTTTGGTTTTTTCATGCTTCCACCTTGGGATTAGTTGTCTGGGCAATCTCGACAGCCAGGGACAGTCGCACGACGACGAGCGCCTCCTGCCGATCAGCCTTCACGATCAGAACGTCACGTTGATCGAGCCAGCCGTACAATTCGCGGAATCCGTCAGCCCTTGCCTTTGCCTCCAAGTTATCCGGAGCGGGCGCGTTCCCGCTGTTTTCGTGATGCATGATCTAATTCCTATTCTGTTCTTGAGGTGCTTACTCAGGTGCTTACTAGGGTGCCCACTAGGTGCTTACTGGCACTTTTAGGTGCTTACTCCAGGTGCGTACTTACTCCCTGCCTACCCTTATGGGAGTAAGCACCGGGTGCTTACTTCCCCATTGGCGGGATAGGCATAGGCAGCAGCTCAAGTTGATACGGCGACCCTGTAGCGACCGAGGCTGGGTTTGTCGTATTGCTCGACGCGAATCTTTTGGGTCCTGAAGAGGTCTCTCATGGCCTGTTCCAGGTTGGGCTTTTTGAGCCTGAATTTTTTAGCCTCGTCCTCCTTCTCAAACCTTGTCGGTGCATAGGTCGGGGCGTTCTTGTTCTCGCTGACATTGCGCCCCTCAGCCGTAAACCGGCGCAGCAGTTCCATGAACACGTCCTCCGCCTTGGCCGTGCGCCCCGCCTTGTCGAGATCGGAAACTCCCGCCTCGGGCAAGAAAAGGCCGTGCTGATACCGGAGGACCATGCTCTCGCCGAGCGGGCCATACTGATTCTTTTTGAACTCGAGCTGGCGCAGATCGCTCTCGGACTCATCGCCGTCGCTCGCCTTCACCCCCCTGAGGAATTGCCGGAAGCGGAAGGCACCATGCCAAGCGGTCGAGCCGGATATTCCTGAGCCCGATGCGATGCCGGCGAGACTGGGATGACTGAGGACCGTGACCGATCCCTCTGCCACCATAGCTAGGGCCTGCATATGCATTGCGAACGCGTAAACCTGCACCCGGTCAATTTCGTTGCCAGCGAAGGCGCGAGAAAGTGTGTCGATTGAGATGTTCTTCGGCTTGATGTCGCCCGCGGTCTCGTAGATTTGGCGATAGAGGGCAGTGACCTCGACCTTTCCGCCTTTGGTGACGGCGCATAGCGTTGCATCCTTGCCAAGCAGCGGGAGAACGTGCAGGCCGCCTTCGGTCAGCTTTTTGAACGAGACGTCATAATGCTTCGCTATGCCGGCGAGGCGGATATGGATTTCGTCCTTGTCGTCCTCGGCGCCGAGATAGACGGCCGGACCCGGCTCAGGCATCGAGCCAAGCCAATCCTTCGCGGCGACATGGGCGACATTCTTCATCAACTCGATGATGCTCTTGCCGGTGCCCCCTTCACCGCTGAACAAGCCGGCTTGCTTAAGGGGAACGCGGTCCCGGATTGCCCACTCGCGCTCCGGCACCGCCTTGTGGTCCCATGCCGACATATCGAGCCACTGCAAGCGGTCGACGGTGTCAGGCGCAATTCCAATCTTTTCGTCGGATACAATTCTCATGCCGCGTCCTCCGCAGTCAGAAGGTCGCGACCGTCTCTGTCCGCAATTGAAATCAATAAATCGTTGTAATCGCCGTATCGTTCAGGCGGAAAACGCGGCACCACAGCTCGCCCCTCGCTGACATGCGAATGCGCCGCACGTTCCACAGATTCCCGTCCGGCGTCGTCATTGTCGCCGAAGAGATGGACTGTCTCGACCATGGGAGGCAGCCACACCTTTTCGAGCCGTTGTGCGCCAAGTGATGCCCAAACAGTCATGCCGGTCATCTGCATGGCCGAAAGCGCACTCTCAGTGCCCTCGGCTAAACCCATTATCCTAGATGGCGCCCCGAGCCTTATGGCACCTGCGCCCAAACCTCCGAGCGTCATTCGTGGCTGCGATGACGCCTTCTCGCCGTTTCTGGTCAGCGCGGTCTGCTGGATTGCAATGACCTTGCCGTCCGGACCTTGAACTCCGGCGATTAATGCCGGCCGTTCGATACGGAAGCGCAGCGTTGGCGGCCGTAGGGTAATGCCGCGCCGATTCAGATACTCATCAACAATCGGGTGCGGCAGCGGCTGAGCCGCCTTCCAGATTGTGACAGCATCGGCGTTTGGCACGTGCGGCGCCTCGCGGATCAGCCGCTCACGCGGCTCCTGTCGGCGCTCGCTATCTACGAGGCCGCGGCGCGCAAGCTCGTCGAGGATGTCGTCAAACTGACAGCCCGCGAAACAGCATAGCAATAGCCGACCATCGTCACCGTCCGTGACAGATAACGAGGGAGATCGATCGCCGCGACCCTTGCCGTGATTGAGACAGGGGCAGCGAACCAGCCATCCATGTCGGTTGCGGCGCCCCTTGAGGGCAATTCCAATCATTTCGGCGCTCATCGCGGACACCCCGCAAATGTGAGCGCCGCGATCGTGCAGGCGGCAGCGTGGCAAAAAGAGAGGAGACCGCGCAGCTTCCGCGCTTGAAAATCGGAGGCCGCTCGACTAGAATCTTCGGTGTGGAAAGAACTTTGCGATACGGGGCTGCCTTTTGCCGAGGCGGCCCTTCGCATTTTCGGGTCAGGCGGTCCGCACATGGCGCACCCCCGATGGGTTTGACAAAACCCAGCTAACCCATTGATCTTCACATGCCGGTTTGACAGCAGCGCCGCATCTAAGTGCTTGTTTGTGCGCGCTTAGGCTTGGTCTCCAAAACCGGGGGTCGCAGGTTCGAGCCCTGCCACTCCTGCCAGCAAGATCAAATAGTTAGACTGTTGTCCTTGGCCGAAACCTACGATGTCGGATCGTCGATAAATCGCTGCGGACGCGCGAAGGTTTCGAGCTGTTCCTTGCTATCGATGACGATCTCACGGCCGCGGATGCGCACGCCATGCTCGGTCAACAGCGCCAGGCTGCGCGACAGATTCTCCCGGGTGGTTCCGAGGTGCGAAGCCATCGTGCCGCGGTCGAACGGGACCACGATATTTCCCTGGGCGGCCTCCTTGCGCGCCTCGGTCAGGATCCAGTTGGCAAGACGCTCGACGCTCGAGCGCGCCATGTTGCCCTTCAGCTTCTTGACCGCAGACCGGTAGGCGAAAGCAAGCTCGCGCGCCACGATCCGCGCGAAGGCGACGTCACGGTCGAATACGGCGCGGACGCGTTGCGCCGGAATCAGCAGGATGCGCGAATCGGCCAATGTGCGCGCGGAGTTCAGATAGGGCTGGTCGCTGACCACGGCGGCGAGGATGAAGGTCGAAACCGGATTGATCAGGGAAATTCCCCATTCGCCGCCGTCCTGTTCGGTAAAGATCTCGACCAGGCCGTCGACAAGGACATGCAGAAAATCGGCGTGATCGCCCTCGCGGACCAGGACGACGCCGGTCGGGAACTGCTGCAGCAGCGCTGCGTCGAGCAGGCTCTCAAGGCTCTCCGCCGTCATTTCGGAGAATAGCGGCAGGGCCTCTAACTGGGCCAGTTCTTGAGGACGCAACAAGCTTGCTCCTGATTTCTACCGTCGGACGGAATTAGTTTGATGTTCGTCAAATATAATTTCGACTAATATCAATTAAAGGTGAGATGTCAGTCAATTTGCACCGCAATATTTCGTATAATGCGTCGCGCGCCGTGTTCCGTTTGATCCAGCACAAATCGATCCCGTCGAAATCGGTCATCTGTCTTCCCCGAAGCACTCTCTTTAGGGGATTCTCATGGTCACGGCAGGCTCAAGCACCGTACATCAAGGCCGGGCACTCTGGCTTTCGACCATTTCTTTCACGATCTGCTTTGCAGTCTGGACGATCTTCTCGATCATCGGCATCCGGATTAAACAGGAACTCGGGCTGAATGATACCCAGTTCGGCCTGCTGATCGGAACCCCCATCCTCTCGGGATCGCTGATCCGCCTTGGGCTCGGTATCTGGACCGACCAGTATGGCGGGCGACGGGTCTACACCGTGGTCATGCTCTCAGCGGCGGTCGCCACTTACCTGCTAACCTGGGCGCACAGCTATCCCGAATTCCTGGTTGCGGCGCTCTTTGTCGGCATCGCGGGCGGCTCGTTCGCGGTCGGCATCGCCTACGTCTCGCGCTTCTACCCGACAGGCAAACAGGGTACCGCGCTCGGCATCTTCGGCGCCGGCAATGTCGGCGCCGCCGTGACCAAATTCCTCGCGCCGTTCGTGCTGGTTGCCTATGGCTGGCAGACGGTCGCCCAGGTCTGGGCGCTGGTCATCGGCCTGATGGGCATAACCTTCTGGCTCTTCTCCGATGAGGATCCGGTCGTCCGTGCCCGGCGCGAGAAAAACGAGAAGCCGAAAAGCGCGTGGCTCGAACTCGAACCGCTGAAGAACGTCCAGGTCTGGCGCTTCGCGCTGTATTATTTCTTCGTGTTCGGGGCCTTCGTCGCACTGTCGCTGTGGCTGCCGCAATATCTGATCAACGTCTACCGCGTCGACATCGAGACCGCCGGCATGACGGCGGCGATGTTCTCGTTTCCCGCCAGCGTGTTCCGGGCTTATGGCGGCCATCTCTCGGATCGCTACGGCGCCCGCCGCGTGATGTATTGGACGTTCCTGGTCGCGGTCGTCTGCACCTTCATTCTGTCCTATCCGCCAACCGACTATCTGGTGAAGACGGTCAGTGGCACCGTCGGCTTCCATTTGGAAATGGGCATGGTGCCGTTCACGGTGACCGTGTTCGTGCTCGGCTTCTTCATGGCGCTCGGCAAGGCCGCCGTCTACAAGCACATTCCAGTCTACTATCCGAATAATGTCGGCGCCGTCGGCGGGCTGGTCGGCATGATCGGCGGTCTCGGCGGTTTCGTGCTCCCGATCGCGTTCGGCGCGCTGGTCGACCTGACGGGGCTTTGGACCAGCTGCTTCATGCTGCTGTTCCTGCTGGTCGGCGGCGCGCTGATCTGGATGCACGTCGCGATCCGGCAGATGGAGCGCGGCGTCGTCGGCGAGGCGCTGAAGAAACTGCCTGAACTCCCCGAGATGGAGGAAGTTCACAAGCCCGAGCATATCGGCGCTCTGTCCGGTGCCGTGCTGACCGACTGGCGTCCCGAGGACAAGACCTTCTGGGAAACCTCCGGACGCGCCATCGCGCGGCGCAATCTCTGGCTATCGATACCTGCGCTGCTCTTGTCGTTCGCGATCTGGCAGGTCTGGTCGGTGGTGGTGGCAAAACTGCCGTCGGTGGGCTTCAAGTTCACCACGGCCGAGTTGTTCTGGCTGGCGGCGCTGCCCGGCATCTCCGGCGCGGTGCTGCGCATCTTCTACTCCTTCATGGTACCGATCTTCGGCGGCCGGCTGTGGACCACGCTTGCCACCTGGTCGCTGATGATCCCTGCTGTCGGCATCGGGTATGCCGTGCAGACGCCGTCGACACCCTATCCGGTGTTCCTGGCGCTGGCGCTGTTGTGCGGTTTCGGCGGCGGCAATTTTGCTTCCTCGATGGCCAACATCTCCTTCTTCTTCCCGCGCGCGGAGAAGGGTAACGCGCTCGCGCTCAACGCCGGCCTCGGCAATCTCGGGGTCAGCGTCGTGCAGTTCGTCGTTCCGATCGTAATTACCGCCGGCGTGTTCGGCTGGTTCGGTGGCGATCCGGCGATGGTCGCGAGCGGAACGCAGCAGGCGCCGCTATGGCTGCAAAACGCGGGCTTCATCTGGGTGCCGTTCATCGCGGCGAGCGCCTTCGCCGCTTGGTTCGGCATGAACGACATTGCTTCCGCCAAGGCATCGTTCGCCGATCAGGCGGTAATCTTCCAGCGCAAGCACAACTGGATCATGTGCTGGCTCTATACCGGCACCTTCGGTTCGTTCATCGGTTACTCCGCGGGCTTCCCGTTGCTGGCGAAGACCCAATTTCCGACCGTCGACGCGCTGCAATTCGTCTTCATCGGACCCTTGGTCGGCGCGCTGTCGCGCTCGGCGACAGGGTGGGTTTCCGACAAATGGGGCGGCGGGCGCGTCACGCTGTGGGTGTTCGCCCTGATGATGGTCGGCGTGCTCGGGATTCTGTACTTCCTCGGCATCAAGGACCAGCCGGGCGCATTCTGGGGCTTCTTCGCGATGTTTCTGGTGCTGTTCTTCGCGACCGGCGTCGGCAACGCCTCGACGTTCCAGATGATCCCGAACATCCTGCGCAAGGAAATGGAACGGCTGATGCCGTCAGCCGACGCCATGACACGGCTGCGCCAGGCCGAAAAGGAATCGGCGGCGATCACCGGGTTCACGTCGGCGATCGCCGCCTTCGGCGCGTTCTTCATTCCGAAATCCTATGGAACGTCGATCGATCTCACCGGCGGCGTACAGGCGGCACTATGGGGATTCTTCATCTTCTACGTGACCTGCATCGTGATCACCTGGGCTGTCTACACCCGCAAGGGCGGCCTGCTTCATGACGTCGAGCGGCGCGGCCCGATCGCGCCCGCCGCCCAGCCCGCCCAATAAGGAGTTCAACGATGAGTCATTTCCTGGACAGGCTGTCATTCTTCACCCGCGCCAAGGCGGAGTTCGCCGACGGCCATGGCGTGATGACGACCGAGGACCGCTCCTGGGAGGACGGCTACCGCAAGCGCTGGCAGCACGACAAGATCGTGCGGTCGACGCACGGCGTGAACTGCACGGGCTCGTGCTCGTGGAAGGTCTACGTCAAGGGCGGCATCGTCACGTGGGAAACCCAGCAGACCGATTATCCACGCACGCGCCCCGATCTGCCCAATCACGAACCGCGCGGCTGCGCGCGGGGCGCCAGCTACAGCTGGTACCTCTATTCCGGCAACCGGGTGAAATACCCGCTGGTGCGCTCGCGACTACTGAAACTCTGGCGCCAGGCGCGGGTGCAGATGACGCCGGTGGCGGCATGGAAGTCGATCGTCGAGGACCCGAAGAAACGGGCGTCTTACGTGCAGAAGCGTGGTCTCGGCGGTTTCGTGCGCGCCAGCTGGGCCGAGGTCAACGAGATGATCGCCTCGGCCAACGCATACACCACAAAGACCTATGGGCCGGACCGCGTGTTCGGGTTCTCGCCGATCCCGGCGATGTCGATGGTCAGCTACGCGGCAGGCGCGCGCTATCTGTCGCTGCTCGGCGGCGTCTGCATGTCGTTCTACGACTGGTACTGCGACTTGCCGCCGGCCTCGCCGCAGACCTGGGGCGAACAGACCGACGTGCCGGAAAGCGCCGACTGGTACAATTCCGGCTTCCTGATCCTGTGGGGGTCGAATGTCCCGCAGACCCGGACCCCCGATGCGCATTTCTATACCGAGGTTCGGTACAAGGGCGCCAAGAGCGTCGTGATCTGCCCGGACTATTCGGAAGCCTCGAAATTCGCCGATCTCTGGGTATCGCCGAAGCAGGGTACCGACGCCGCGCTGGCGATGGCGATGGGCCATGTCATTCTGAAGGAGTTCCACGTCGATCGTCAGACCAGATATTTCAACGACTATACGCGCCAGTATACGGACATGCCATTTCTGGTGCGCCTGGTGAAATCCGAAGGCCGGCTCGTTCCTGAGCGGTTCGTGCGCGCCTCGGATTTCGCCACTTCCCTCGACGAGGCCAATAACCCCGAATGGAAGACGGTGGCCTATGACGAGGCAACGGGCCAGATCGTGGTCCCGAACGGCTCCGTCGGTTTCCGCTGGGGCGAGAAAGGCAAGTGGAACCTGGAGGAGCGCGAGTCCAAAAGCCGCGAGACAAAACTTCGGCTTTCGCTCGCCGACATCAGGGACGAGCTGGCCGACGTCGCTTTCCCGTATTTCGGCAGTCGCGAGCACGACCATTTCCAGGGAACCGACCACCCGGATGTGCTTCTGCGCAAGGTGCCGGCCAAGCGCGTCGCGCTCAAGGACGGCGAGACGCTGGTGGCTTCCGTCTATGATCTGTTCGTTGCCAATTACGGCGTCGACCGCGGCTTCGGCGGCGACCATCTCGGCAAGAGCTACGACGACGTCGAGCCCTACACGCCGGCCTGGGCGGAAAAAATCAGCGGCGTGCCGCGCAACCAGATCATCACGGTGGCGCGCGAATTCGCCGTGAATGCCGAGAAGACCGGCGGCCGTTCGATGGTCATCGTCGGCGCGGGGTTGAACCACTGGTACCACATGGACATGAACTACCGCGGCATCATCAACATGCTGGTGATGTGCGGTTGCGTCGGACAATCCGGCGGCGGCTGGTCGCATTATGTCGGACAGGAGAAGCTGCGGCCGCAGTCCGGCTGGACGCCGCTTGCCTTTGCGCTGGACTGGGGACGTCCGCCGCGGCAGATGAATTCGACCTCGGCGTTCTACGCCCACACCGATCAGTGGCGCTACGAGACGCTCGACATCAAGGAGATCCTGTCGCCGACGGCCCCGAGCGGCGAGTGGGGTGGCGCGTTGATCGACTACAACGTCCGCGCCGAGCGGATGGGCTGGTTGCCTTCCGCGCCGCAGCTGCAGACCAATCCGATCGAGGTTGCCAAACTCGCGGCGGCGTCAGGCCTCGAGCCGAAGGACTATGTCGCCAAGGCGCTGAAGTCGGGCGATCTGCAGCTGTCGTGCAACGATCCCGACAACCCGAAGAACTGGCCGCGCAACCTGTTCGTCTGGCGCTCCAATCTTCTGGGCGCGTCAGGCAAGGGCCACGAATATTTCCTGAAACATCTGCTCGGCACCAAGCACGGCGTGATGGGCAAGGACCTCGGCGAGCACGGCAGGAAAAAGCCGGCCGAGGTGAAATGGCACGACGAGGCGCCGGAAGGAAAACTCGACCTCCTGGTGACGCTCGACTTCCGAATGTCCACGACCTGCATGTATTCCGACATCGTGCTGCCGACCGCCACCTGGTACGAGAAAGACGATCTCAACACCTCGGACATGCATCCATTCATCCATCCGCTGTCGGCGGCGATCGATCCGGTCTGGGAATCGCGCAGCGA
This sequence comes from uncultured Alphaproteobacteria bacterium, assembly GCA_963801875.1. Lineage (GTDB taxonomy): Bacteria > Pseudomonadota > Alphaproteobacteria > Rhizobiales > Xanthobacteraceae > Bradyrhizobium. The sequence goes on from CAWDGT010000005.1 coordinate 519,202, forward strand.
CTGGGACATCTACAAGGGTATCGCGGAAGCTTTCTCGCGAGTAGCGCCGGAAGTGCTCGGTGCGGAGAAAGATGTCGTTCTCACCCCGATCATGCACGACAGCCCGGGCGAGATCGCGCAAGCCTTCGATGTGAAGGACTGGAAGAAGGGCGAGATCGATCCGATCCCCGGCAAGACCATGCCGGCGGTCACCGTGGTCGAGCGCGACTATCCGAACCTCTACAAGCGCTTCACCTCGCTCGGCCCGCTGATGAACAAGCTCGGCAATGGCGGCAAGGGCATGAGCTGGAACACCGACCATGAGGTCGATCTGCTCAAGAAGCTCAACGGCATCGTGATCGAGGAGGGGGCCACCAAGGGGCTCGCCCGCATCGACAGCGCCATCGACGCCTGCGAGGTGATCCTGAGTCTCGCGCCGGAGACCAACGGCGAAGTCGCGGTCAAGGCCTGGGCATCGCTGGAAGGCTTTACCGGCCGAAACCACACCCATCTGGCGATTCCCAAGGAGGACGAGAAGATCCGCTTCCGCGATGTGGTCGCGCAGCCGCGCAAGATCATCTCCTCGCCGATCTGGTCGGGGCTGGAGTCCGAAAAGGTCTGCTACAACGCCGGTTACACCAACGTCCACGAACTGATCCCGTGGCGCACGCTGACCGGCCGTCAACAGCTCTACCAGGATCATCTGTGGATGCGCGCCTTCGGCGAGGGGTTCTGCGTCTACCGGCCGCCGATCGACACCAAGACGGTCAAGCCGGTGATCGATCGCAAGCCGAACGGCAATGCCTCGGTGGTGTTGAACTTCATCACGCCGCACCAGAAATGGGGCATTCACTCCACCTACACCGACAATCTCCTGATGCTGACGCTGTCGCGCGGCGGGCCCATTGTCTGGATCAGCGAGATCGACGCCAAGGGCGCCGGCATCGTCGACAACGACTGGATCGAGGCCTTCAACACCAACGGCGCGCTGGTGGCGCGGGCGGTGGTCTCCCAGCGCGTCAAGCAGGGCACGTGCATGATGTATCATGCGCAGGAGAAGATCGTGAACGTGCCGGGCTCCGAGCAGACCGGCCAGCGCGGCGGCATCCACAACTCCGTCACCCGCGTCGTGCTCAAGCCAACGCACATGATCGGCGGCTACGCCCAGCAGGCCTACGGCTTCAACTATTACGGAACGGTTGGTTCCAACCGCGATGAATTCGTCATCGTCCGCAAGATGGCGAAGGTCGATTGGCTGGATACCCCGACATCAGATCAACCCGGCACGCCCCGCCTGGAGGCCGCAGAATGAAAATCCGCGCTCAAATCGCAATGGTGCTGAACCTCGACAAGTGCATCGGGTGTCACACCTGCAGCGTCACCTGCAAGAACGTGTGGACCAGCCGCGAAGGCATGGAATATGCGTGGTTCAACAACGTCGAAACCAAGCCCGGCATCGGCTACCCGAAGGACTGGGAAAACCAGGCGCGCTGGAAGGGCGGCTGGAAACGCAAGCGCAACGGTTCGATCGAGCCGCGGATCGGCGGCAAGTGGCGGGTATTGGCCAATATTTTCGCCAATCCGGATCTGCCTGAAATCGACGACTACTACGAGCCGTTCACGTTCGACTATCAGCATCTGCAGCAGGCGCCGGAAATGACCGCGATGCCGACGGCCCGTCCGCGTTCGCTGATCTCGGGCGAACGGATGGAGAAGATCGAGTGGGGTCCGAACTGGGAAGAGATTCTCGGTGGCGAGTTCGCCAAGCGGTCGAAGGACGCGAATTTCGAAGGCGTGCAGAAGGACATCTACGGCCAGTTCGAAAACACCTTCATGATGTACCTGCCGCGGCTGTGCGAGCACTGCCTCAACCCGGCCTGCGTCGCGGCGTGCCCGTCCGGCGCCATCTACAAGCGCGAGGAGGACGGCATCGTCCTGATCGATCAGGACAAGTGCCGCGGCTGGCGGATGTGCGTCTCCGGCTGCCCGTACAAGAAGATCTACTACAACTGGTCGTCGGGCAAATCCGAAAAATGCATCTTCTGCTATCCGCGCATCGAGGCCGGCCAGCCGACGGTGTGCTCGGAGACCTGCGTCGGACGCATCCGCTATCTCGGCGTGGTGCTCTACGACGCCGACCGGATCGCGGAAGCCGCGAGCAAGCCGGACGAGCGGGACCTCTACCAGGCCCAGCTCGACATATTCCTCAACCCGAACGATCCCGCCGTGATCGCGGAAGCCGAACGGCAGGGCATCCCGCATGCCTGGCTCGAGGCCGCCAAGACCTCGCCGATCTGGAAGATGGCGATGGAATGGAAGGTCGCTTTCCCCTTGCATCCGGAATACCGCACGCTGCCGATGGTCTGGTACGTGCCGCCGCTGTCGCCGATCACCTCGGCGGCGTCCGCCGGCAAGATCGGGCTTGAGGGCGAAATGCCCGACGTCAAGTCGCTGCGCATTCCCATGAAATATCTCGCCAACCTGTTGACGGCGGGCGACGAGAAGCCGGTGACGCTGGCGCTGGAACGCATGCTGGCGATGCGCGCCTATATGCGGGCGAAAACCATCGACGGCGTCGTCGATGCCGTGATCGCAAGGCGCGTTGGCCTTGAGCCGGCGCAAATCGACGAGATGTACCAGATCATGGCGATTGCCAATTATGAAGACCGCTTTGTCATTCCGACCGCGCATCGCGAGGTCGGCGCCGACGCCTACGACATGCGCGGTTCCTGCGGCTTTACTTTCGGCAATGGCTGTTCCGGCGGCGAGAGCGAGACCAACCTGTTCGGCTCGCCGCGCAAGGCCAGGACCCCGATGGAGGTCGTGTGATGAAGACGTTCAAGGTGTTGTCCGCGCTGCTGAGCTATCCGACCGAGGCTCTGATCGAAGCCGCGCCGGATCTGCTGACCGTACTCGACGCTGAAAAGCTGCTGCCGGCGGCAAACCGCGGGGCCGTCGGTGGGCTGATCGGGGAAATCGCGGTCGGCGATGTCTACGATCTGCAGGAACGTTACGGCCTGTTGTTCGACCGCAGCAAGACGCTGGCCTTGCATCTGTTCGAGCATGTCCATGGCGAAAGTCGCGACCGCGGCCAGGCCATGGTCGATCTGAAAGCGATGTATGAAAATGCCGGGCTTGTCATCGCGGCGAACGAACTGCCCGATTACGTGCCGCTGTTTCTCGAATTTCTGTCGACCCAGCCGCTCTCGGAGGCGCGCGAACTTCTCGGGCAGACCGCGCACATATTCGCGGCGCTGGCCGAGCGTCTCGGCCGGCGGCAGTCGAGCTACAAGGCGATCTTCGACGCGCTGGTGGCGATCCCGGCGGAAGCACCACGCCGCGATATCGTGGACGAATTGCTCAAGGCCCCGGACACTGATCCGATGGATCTCGTGGCGCTCGATGCGGCATGGGAGGAGGAGGAGGTGCGGTTCGGCCCCGGCGCGCAGGGACAAGGCGCCTGCGGCCATGAGGGCCTGATTGCAAAGCTTCGACACGCCAGGCGCGCGGTGGGTCCCGCGCCAACATCCCTGCAGTGAGGAGCAAGCCGATGCATACGCTCAATTCAATCGTGTTCGGCTGGTATCCCTACCTCTGCCTGACGGTGTTCCTGTTCGGCAGCCTGTTCCGGTTCGATCGCGAGCAGTATACCTGGCGCACCGGATCGAGCCAGCTGCTGCGGCGGCGGCAATTGATGTGGGGCTCCAACCTGTTTCATGTCGGCATTCTCGTGATCTTTGTCGGTCATCTGGTCGGTCTGCTGACGCCGATCTGGGTATTCGATATGTTCGGGGTATCGCACGGCTTCAAGCAGATGCTGGCGATCGTCGCTGGCGGGCTTGCCGGGCTGATGTGCCTGGTCGGAATTTCATTGCTGACGCATCGGCGGCTGTTCGATCCGCGCATTCGCGCCAATTCGTCGTTCGGCGACACCGCGATCCTGCTGTTGCTGTTCGCGCAATTGCTGCTGGGACTGGCCTCCATCCCGGTATCATCAGCTCATCTCGACGGCCACGAAATGGTGAAGTTCATGGCGTGGGCTCAGGGCATCCTGACGCTGCAGCCCGGCGTTGCCGACTACATTCTGGATGTGCATCCGATCTTCAAGGCGCACCTCGTGCTGGGCATGACGATTTTCCTCGTCTTCCCGTTCACCCGGCTGGTGCACGTCTGGAGCGCGCCGGTCTGGTATCTCGGCCGCCGCGGCTATCAGGTCGTCCGCAGCCGGGACGGTCGGACAAATCGTCCGCTGCAGCCCGCGGAGTAGGTCATGGATTGCTCGGTCGCCAATACGTTGCCCAAGCCGAAGACCATCAGCGTCAACGGAAGTGTGATCGCGCGCGAAGTCATCGCGCGCGAGGTCCAAAACCATCCGGCGGAAAAGCCGATCCTGGCCTGGCAGGCGGCGGCACGGGCGCTGGTGGTGCGCGAACTGCTGCTGCAGGAATCGAGGCGTCTCGGCATCGAGGCCGAGCCACTGCGCGATCCGGAAGGGCGCTCCGAGACCCCGGAAGAGGCGGCCATGCGTGCCTTGATCGAGCGCGAAGTCGTCACCCCGGCGCCTGATGAAGCCGCGTGCCTGCGGTTCTATGAGCAGAACCATCAGCGTTTCCGCTCCGGCGACCTCTACGAGGCCGCGCATATCCTGATCGCGGCGCCCGGCAGCGACATGGCCGCGCGGACCGCAGCACGGGCGACCGCCGATGCGATCCTGTTGGCCGTACGGGCCGATCCGGCGCTGTTTGCGGAATTCGCGCGGAGCCATTCCGACTGCAAGACTTCGGCCGAAAACGGCGGCCGGCTCGGCCAATTGACGCGCGGCCAGACGGTGGCGGAATTCGAAACGGCGTTGCAGCGCATGCGGCCCGGCGAATTCGCTATCGCGGAGACCCGCTACGGCTTTCACGTGGTCCGGCTCGACCAGCATGCGCCGGGGCAGATGCTGCCGTTCGAACTCGTCCGCGACCGCATTGCCGACTATCTCGCGACCAGCGTGCAGCATCGCGCGCTGGCGCAATATGTCTCGGTGCTGGCCGGCCGCGCCGAAATCACCGGCATTGCGCTCGCCGCTTCTGCGTCGCCGCTGGTGCAATAGGAGAGTGGTCATGCAACTCGGCGAGATCATCAGGAGCTTCAGCGAGGAAGCTCCCGCCCGCGAGGCGCTGCTCGCCTGCAACGACATCGTGCTGTTCGCGCAAGTCGGCGAGGTAGCGGCGCGCCATGACGAGACAACCGGCGAATATGCGGCAGGCGCGGTGCGGCGTTTTGCCAATCTGGCCGACAGCGAGGACTGGCTCGGGCTGATGAACGTGATCGAGCGGGCGCAAGATCCGGGGATCGATTGCCTGGCCTACATGGTCAAATGGTCGCTGAAGCAGGACGAGGCGCCGCCGGCACCAGCCCATCAGGGTTGCAGCTGCGGCGGGAACGGAGACTGCTCTTGAATCGCCGGTTCATCCATGATGACGGTGCGGCGGCATCCCAAGGCCTCGCCCGGGTCGCAGCGATCGTCTACGCGAACGAAATCTATCCCGACGCGGTGTTCAGCACGCTCGTCAAGCGGGGCCGTGCGATGGGACTGACGCTCGCCGGCGTCGTGCAGCATCGGGCCTTCGTGGGCGGAGACCGGCGATGCGATGTGGTTCTGGAGGATCTGGCCACCGGCCATCGCACCGCCCTGTTCGAGAACCGCGGCACAGGCGCGCGCGGATGCCGTCTGGACCAGGCGGCGCTGGCGGAAGCTACCGCAAGGGTCGAGGGCAGCCTTGAACTTGCGCCGCAGCTTCTCGTCCTCAACAAGTTCGGCAAGGTCGAGTGTAAGGGCGGCGGATTGCGCGATCTGATCGCGGGCGCCATCGACCGCGGAATTCCAGTCATCATCGGGGTTCCCAAACGCAACCTCGACGCATGGCGAAGTTTTGCCGGCGAATTCGCGACCGAACTTCCCGACGACGCCAACCAAATTGCGGCGTGGCTGGAGGGGGTAGCGGCAGCATCGCCAAGGCTTGCAGCGTGAAAATGAAAACCAGGCCGCCGCCGGTTAGATGGACACCGAGATCGGGTGTTTCATGAAGCCCGAGGAATAATCCGGGACAGATGAGACTTTGTCTTGGCGGACGCTCGTTCCGGGCGCGGTTGCCTGACTGCAAATTACCCGCCGCGGACAGAGAGTTTTCATGGTAGCAGGGACGCTGCTTGAAACGGCTGATCGCGGGGGTTGTTGTGAAGTCGAATCTGACAATGCGGGCTGTTACTCCCGCACATTGGGTGTTGATCATTTGGGTCGTGCTGGCCGTTATTTTCTGGGCCAATCTGTTCCGGTTTCATCCCTCGGCGATTGACGGAATCTACGACGACACGTCGGAAGGCGTGGTGATAGGCCGCCTGGCGCGTGCCGCGGCGGACGGCGTGTTCAGAAATACGGACCTTGGATCAAACATCGATCCGGAGCACCCGACCTCGCCCGGGAGGGAATACTACGGCGCCCAGCGAGACTATTTCGAACACCCGGATTTGATCCACAGTCGTCAGCTTGTATGGGGCATTTACCCCAGCCACTTCGCGCTGCAGGGATTTGCCTTTGCAATTCTTGATCTCGTCAATCCGCTGCCCCGGAAATTCCGCATCGTATTTTACCATCTGCTCGCGTCCCTTTTCGCCGCCGGCGTGCTGGTATGGATCGCCGATATCCTGCGCCGGCGATTTGGCTGGCCGGCATTTTTTGGTTTCCTTGTCCCGATCGCCCTCGAGCCGATGTTCAGTGCATTGGCGCCGAATCTGTACTGGGTCGTCGGCACCTGGTTCGTTCCCATGGGCTTCGCGATGCTGCTTGCCGACGAAGATGAACGGGGGCGGAGGATTCGTCTGATCGCGCTGGCTTTTCTGTTCTTCGTGGCAAGGTTCCTCTGCGGTTACGAATTTACCTCGACTGTCATTGTCGCCGCAGCCGTCGGCTGCTTGCTCGGCGTGAAGGAAGTCCCCGACCGGCTGCGGCATATGCTTCGTGATGGCGTATGGATCGTAAGTGCCGGGGTAGCCGCATTCATTGTTGCGGCGTTCGCGCATGCGGTGAAGAACGGTTTTGCGGTTATTTTCGAAAAGGCAGCCAATCGCATGACCGGCGACGCGGCCTCCCTGCAGGATGAACTTATCCTCGGGAAATTCGTTTCCATCAGCACTGTGCTCTGGACCTACCTCGGCGGCAACTACATCACGTTGATCAAGAATTTCGGAATCTTGCTGGCTCTGCTCGCGGTCTATGCGGTCGTGACCTTGCTCGATGGAAAATTCAACTGGTCCTCGGCCCTGATCGAAGGAAGCTGCAAATTCTGGCGCTCGCTTTCCTCGCGTCGATCGCCGCCCCATTGTCATGGTTCGTGCTCGGAAAAGGGCACAGTTTCGACCATCCGCCGATTGACATGATCCTGTGGTACGTCCCGACAATTCCGCTAGGCGTTGCGATGATCGGGGTCGCGCTGGGCCAGTTCGTCGAGCACCGCGCGCTGTGGAAGGCGGATGCGGTGCGCAGCTGGATCACGGTGGCGATACCTGTGGTCATTATCGGTCTCATCGTCGGGATCAAGCTCGCGGACCGGCGAATAACGACGCAGGGCGTTTGGGCGATTACGGCGCATGCGAACGGCTTTCCGATTTTCGAGAGCGAGGAACTCGGCCTTCAGTTCAGGATGACCGATCAGTGGTTCACCGTCCAATATCGCTGCGGGTCTGTCAGCGATAGCGCGCAGTTCCTTATCCATGCATATGAAGCCGGCACGCCGGTCGACTATGGGTTCCGGCTGATCGACAAGCAGATCATTTCAGACAAGGCCAGATGTATTTCCGTCCAGGCCAAGTCCGACAGGCCGATCTCGCGGATGCATTTCGGCGAGATTTCAAGGCAAGGGATGATTTGGGAGCGCGACACGGAGATTTCATTGCCGGCTGCGTTTACGCCTGAGCAATTTTCCGACGCGAATTGGGATCGCGGCATCAGTCGCGCCTCGGGGACCGAACTGCTGGTGCCGGCCGAAATGTTCGGCCGCCTCTTCATTGGAAAAGGCGACCACATCGAGCTCTCTTCATCCGACCGGCGCACGATTACGGGTATTGCCTCTGCCGGCAATTCCAAGGTCATCTCTGTCGACGGGGCTCCGATCAGGGTCGGGGAGGGCGGTCTTCCTCCGATCAGAATTATCCGCAAGTGATACTGCAAGATGATCGTCAAAGTCCTTCAGGGCACGGACTGGAACGGCCGGGGCTGGCGAAAAAGGCCAGTGCTTCCCGCATCTTGACCTTTCACGCGATCCGCAGTACATAGCCGCACCTGCTGCCGGCCCGCTTTGACGGATATCCGGCGCGGCTTTGAAATCCCCCGAACAACCGAGCCCGCTTGCCGGCTCATCCTTCGAGACGAGGGCTGGGCGTCAGATGGCTGTTCGGATTCCTTAAAACCTGAGAAATCGTCTTACCACGCGGAACACATCAACGATGGCTTTCAGCCCGTTCAAATTCCTGCAGGAAGTGCGCTCGGAGACCGCCAAGGTCACCTGGCCGACCCGGCGCGAAACGACGATCACCACCATCATGGTGTTCGTGATGGTGGCGCTGGCTTCGATCTTCTTTTTCGCCTCGGATCAGCTCATCCGCTTTCTCGTCACCTTTTTGCTCGGTATCCACTGATGACAAGCGTCGAAACTCAAGCGACGGACAAGCGCTGGTATATCGTCCACGCCTATTCGAACTTCGAAAAGAAGGTCGCGGAATCGATCCGCGAGCAATCCAAGCAGCGCGGGCTTGAAGAGCTGTTCGAGCAGGTGCTGGTGCCGACCGAAAAGGTTACCGAGGTGCGCCGCGGCCGCAAGGTCGACGCCGAGCGCAAGTTTTTCCCGGGCTATGTGCTGGTCAAGATGAAGTTGACCGACGAAGCCTTCCATCTCATCAAGAATACCCCGAAGGTGACGGGCTTCCTCGGCGCGGAAAACAAGCCGATGCCGATTTCGGAAGCCGAAGCCATGCGGATCCTGCACCAGGTGCAAGAAGGCGTGGAACGCCCGAAGGCATCGGTGTCGTTCGAGATCGGCGAGAATGTGCGCGTGGCCGACGGCCCGTTCGCGTCTTTCTCCGGGGTGGTCGAGGAAATCGACGAGGCGCGCTCGCGCGTCAAGGTCGCGGTGTCGATCTTCGGACGCGCCACGCCGGTCGAACTGGAATTCGGTCAGGTCGAGAAGGTCTGATCGTCTGTTGGCCTCTCCCCGCCTGCGGGGAGAGGCCAGATCATCGCGCAGCGATGATCTGGGTGAGGGGGCCCTCCGCGCGTTCCGTGCGTGGAATTGCCCCTCACCCCAACCCTCTCCCCGCAAGAGCGGGGCGAGGGAGAAGAGAAGAGCCGTGGGAGGAGATGGGTGATCGCCAATCATCCGTTGAACCGCACCACGGTCCTGTGAAGCTTCCGGGTTGTCCGGAGCAACATGAGGAGTGACATATGGCAAAGAAAGTGACCGGATACCTGAAATTGCAGGTGCCGGCGGGTGCTGCGAACCCTTCGCCCCCGATCGGACCCGCGCTTGGTCAGCGCGGCCTCAACATCATGGAATTCTGCAAGGCGTTCAACGCGCAGACGCAGAAGGAAGAGAAGAACACCCCAATCCCGGTGGTGATCACGATCTACGCCGATCGTTCGTTCACCTTCGAGATGAAGACTCCCCCGATGTCGTTCTTTCTCAAGCAGGCCGCCAAAATCCAGTCCGGGTCGAAAGCTCCGGGCCGCGACAAGGCCGGCAAGGTGACGCGCGCGCAGGTGCGCGAAATCGCCGAGAAGAAGATGAAGGATCTCAATTGCGACACCATCGAGTCGGCCATGAAAATGGTCGAGGGCTCCGCCCGTTCGATGGGTCTTGAAGTTGCGGGGTAACGGGTCATGGCAATCGGAAAACGTTTGAAGAAGGCCCGCGAGGGCGTCAATCGCGAAAAGCTCTACCCGCTCGCGGATGCCATCAAGATGGTCAAAGAGCGCGCCAAGTCGAAGTTCGACGAGACCGTCGAGATTGCGATCAATCTCGGCGTCGATCCGCGTCACGCCGACCAGATGGTGCGCGGCGTGGTGACCCTGCCGAACGGTACCGGCCGCACCCTGCGGGTCGGGGTGTTTGCGCGCGGCGCCAAGGCTGAAGAGGCCAAGGCGGCGGGTGCCGACGTCGTCGGCGCCGAAGACCTGGTCGAGAAAGTGCAGGGCGGCGCCATCGATTTCGATCGCTGTATCGCAACCCCCGACATGATGCCGCTGGTCGGCAGGCTCGGTAAGGTGCTCGGGCCGCGCGGCATGATGCCGAACCCGAAGATCGGCACCGTCACCATGGACATCGCCAACGCGGTCAAGGGCGCCAAAGGCGGTTCGGTCGAGTTCCGCGTCGAGAAGGCCGGCATCGTGCAGGCCGGCATCGGCAAGGCCTCGTTCTCGGAAGAGAAGCTGGTGCAGAACGTCAAGGCGCTCGCCGATGCGGTTGCGAAGGCAAAACCGGCCGGCGCCAAGGGCACCTACATCCAGCGCGTGGCGGTTTCCTCCACCATGGGTCCGGGCGTCAAGGTTGAGCCCGGAAGCCTGCACGACTAAGTCGCGCGGTGCGACAACGAAGAGTTCAAGGGCGGGACGGGGAGACCTGTTCCGCTCTTTTCTTTGACCTCAGGGAAATCAGCCGATGCCCGAAAAAGTCCTGATCTATTCGCGCTTCCCCAAGGCGATGATGGTGCGCATTGGCGAGCGATTTGAACTTCTGGAGGCCAGCGGAAAGCCGCCAAACGAAATCTTCAGCGCGGAGCAGCTTGCCGGCATCCGCGCCATGGTTACGTCCGGCAGCACGCCGCTCAGCGGGGCGGCTATGGACATGATGCCGAAGCTCGGCGTGATCGTCTGTTACGGCACCGGTTATGACGGTCTCGATCTCGCCGCCGCGGCCAAGCGTGGGATTGCGGTCAGTAACAGCCCGGGAGCCAACGCAGCCTCGGTTGCCGACCTCGCGGTGACGCTGATGCTGGCGGTGACGCGGCGGTTGCTGCCGGCGGACAATTATGTCCGGAGTGGAAACTGGGCGGCGGCAAAACCCTCGCCGCTGATGCGGCCGCAAGCAGGCAATCCCGGCCGCAAGGTCGGCGTCTACGGCATGGGTGAGATCGGCCGCAAGATCGCTGCCCGCGTCGCGGCCTTCGAGACCGAGGTTGCCTATTTCAGCCGCCGCAGGCACGACCTGCCGTATCAATATCTGCCGAGCCTGGAAGCGTTGGCCGAATGGTGCAGCGTGCTCATGATCGCGGTTCGCGCCGGCGCCGATACCCATCACGCCGTCGATGCAAGTATCTTGCGAAAACTCGGCAAGGACGGCTATGTCGTCAACATCTCGCGCGGTTCGGTGATCGACCAGAAGGCGCTGGTAACCGCGCTTGCGGAGGAGGGAATCGCGGGCGCCGGTCTTGACGTCTATGAGAAGGAGCCGCACGCGCCCGACGCGCTGACCGCCTTTCCAAATGTCGTGCTGACCCCCCATGTCGGCGGCCACACGCTCGATTCGCATGTGGCGATGCAGAACTGTGTGATTGCCAATCTCGAGGCGTTTTTCGGCGGCAAACCGCTGCCTTATGCGGTCCGGGGCGGCTGAATCCGTCATTTCGGCCACGATTCTCGCCGATAGGGTGGGGCGCAAATTGGCGCGAATTAGCGCTTGGCAAGCCGGAAAAAACTCGCTAAACGGTCCTTTCCGGGCGTGCTGGCTGTTGCTGGCATGTCTGTGCTCGCATTCCGAAAACCCGACGCGATAGGAGATCATTCCTTTCAGGACATCCGCATGGATTGCTCGAAAGGAAGGAAAACCCGTCGTTTGGGAAGGATCTGAGCGGGGGTCTTCCGGCTTGCCGGATGACCTTGATCCTGTCCAAGACTGCAGGCGCCCGCGGCGAAACCCAAAGTTTCCTCAACGGCTTAATCGCATGGCCTGCATAGACGGGTGAAGACTGGATTTCGCTTTACGTCGCCTCAAGCGACGGGCGGCGGATCGGGTTCGAACCTCGACACCCCGTGGCCCCCTGGGCGCGGGAGGGCAGGCTTTTCAATGTCGTTCTGCCCCACACGTCCTGAGACCAAGAGGTCTTGAGGCAGGTTTCGGGCGGGACGACGGGTGCAACCCGGCGGTCCTGCCCTCAGGCAGAGGCCGCCAACCGGAGAGAGCTTGCTGTGGAAAGAGCGGCAAAAAAGGACGCGGTTGAAGCGCTGAACGGTCTGTTCAAGACCACCAGCGTTGCGGTCGTGGCTCATTATTCCGGCCTCACCGTGGTCCAGATGCAGAAGCTGCGCATGCAGATGAAGCAGGCGGGCGCGTCGGTGAAGGTCTCGAAGAACCGTCTCGCCAAAATTGCTCTTGAAGGCACGGACGTCGTTGCCATCGGTTCCCTGCTGAAGGGACCGACCGTGATCGCGACTTCAAACGATCCGGTAGCGGCCCCGAAGGTTGCCATCGAATTCGCCAAGACGAACGAGCAGTTCGTCATTCTCGGCGGCTCGATGGGTAAAACCGTCCTCGATGTTAACGGCGTCAAGGCGCTCGCCGCGTTGCCGTCGCTCGATGAGTTGCGTGGAAAGATCCTCGGCCTGCTGGTGGCGCCGGCGACCAAGATCGCTCAGCTCTCGACTGCGCCCGCGGCCAAGCTCGCGCGCGTCATTCAGGCCTATGCCTCAAAGAGCGAAGCGGCCTGACGCCCTTCGTTAAATCAAACCTGGTTCGAACCGATACGCTTAAGGAAACAGATCAATGGCTGACTTACAGAAGATTGTTGACGACCTCTCGGGCCTCACGGTGCTCGAAGCTGCCGAGCTCGCAAAGCTCCTTGAAGAGAAGTGGGGTGTGTCCGCCGCTGCCGCCGTCGCGGTTGCCGGTCCGGCCGCCGCCGCCGCTGCTCCCGCTGAAGAAAAGACCGAGTTCACGGTCGTGCTCGCCGCCGCCGGCGAGAAGAAGATCGAAGTCATCAAGGAAGTCCGCGCCATCACCGGCCTGGGCCTCAAGGAAGCCAAGGATCTCGTCGAGGGCGCGCCCAAGCCGGTCAAGGAAGGCGTGAACAAGGACGAAGCCGACAAGATCAAGGCCCAGCTCGAAAAGGCCGGCGCCAAGGTGGAGTTGAAGTAAGCGGAGCTTGCTCCAAATCCATCCCCGGACAAGCGAGGCCCCGGCCGAGCGCGATTCCAGGGATCGCCGCACCAAAGACGTGGATGGCCGGGTCAAGCCCGGCCATGACGGGGATGGGTGGCGATGGTGCAGAAAAAGGACGTGGCCCGGCAGTTCCCCGGAAACCACGTTGTACACAGGAATGTGTGGGGATTCGCGGGGCTACCCCTCGAATCTCCACGATCGCCATCCCATATCGGGACGGCAGCACGAAAGCACGGTTGGCGGCGGGAACGGCGGCGTTTCTGCGCAGGCCGGTGGGAGACAGGCAATTTCGGGCTTTTTCAGTCCGTGACGAGGCTGGTTTGGACGGGCGGGTGCGGTCAAGCGCCCCGCGCGTCGTTTTGCGTTTTGAAGGTCTGGCAATTCGATTCAGGACTTAATTCCTGAAAGGGGCTTCCAGATTTAGGAACGAGTCGAAATTCAACCCGGGGGCGGTGCCAATCGCGCCTCGGAAGGTTCGCCTCTGACGGGCGACGAAATGAGAGGCCACGATGGCGCAGCAGACATTCACCGGTCGCAAACGCGTTCGCAAGTTCTTCGGGCATATCAAGGAAGTCGCCGAGATGCCGAACCTCATCGAGGTTCAGAAGGCGTCCTATGACCAGTTCCTGATGGTCGATGAGCCCGCGGGCGGGCGGCTGGACGAAGGCCTGCAGGCGGTGTTCCGGTCGGTGTTTCCGATCTCGGATTTCTCCGGCACCTCGATGCTGGAATTCGTCCGCTACGAGTTCGAGCCGCCGAAATACGACGTCGACGAGTGCCGCCAGCGCGGCATGACCTATGCCGCGCCGCTGAAGGTGACGCTGCGCCTGATCGTGTTCGATATCGACGAGGAAACCGGCGCCAAGTCGGTGAAGGACATCAAGGAGCAGGACGTCTACATGGGCGATATCCCGCTCATGACCATGAACGGCACCTTCGTCGTCAACGGCACCGAGCGCGTCATCGTCTCGCAGATGCATCGTTCGCCCGGCGTGTTCTTCGATCATGACAAGGGCAAGACCCACTCGTCGGGCAAGCTGCTGTTTGCCGCGCGCGTGATTCCCTATCGCGGTTCCTGGCTCGATATCGAATTCGACGCCAAGGACATCGTGTTCGCGCGCATCGACCGCCGCCGCAAGATTCCGGTGACCTCGCTGATGTTCGCGCTCGGTCTGGACGGCGAAACCATCCTGAGCACGTTCTACAAGAAGATCAGCTACAAGCGGGCCAAGGATGGCTGGCGCGTGCCGTTCGACGCCACCCGTTTCCGCGGCTACACCACCATCAACGATCTGATCGATGCCGACAGCGGCAAGGTCGTGCTGGAAGCCGGCAAGAAGCTCACCGTGCGCGCCGCGCGCCAGCTGCAGGAAAAGGGCCTGAAGGCGCTGCGGCTGTCGGACGAGGAACTGGTCGGCAATTACCTCGCCGAAGACCTCGTCAATCCCAAGACCGGCGAAATCTATGCGGAAGCCGGCGAGGAAATCACCGAGAAGTCGCTGAAGGCGCTCAACGAGCACGGCTACAAGGAATTGCCGCTGCTCGACATCGACCACGTCAATGTCGGCGCCTACATCCGCAACACGCTGCACGCCGACAAGAACATGACGCGTGAAGACGCGCTGTTCGACATCTATCGCGTGATGCGTCCCGGCGAGCCGCCGACCATCGACTCGGCCCAGACCATGTTCCAGTCGCTGTTCTTCGACAGCGAGCGCTACGACCTGTCCGCGGTCGGCCGCGTCAAGATGAACATGCGCCTCGAACTCGATGCGCCCGACACCCATCGCACGCTGCGCAAGGAAGACATCCTCGCCGTCATCAAGACGCTGGTCGATCTGCGCGACGGCAAGGGCGAGATCGACGACATCGATCACCTCGGCAACCGGCGCGTGCGCTCGGTCGGCGAGCTGATGGAGAACCAGTACCGCATCGGCCTGTTGCGCATGGAGCGCGCGATCAAGGAGCGCATGTCCAGCGTCGATATCGACACCGTGATGCCGCAGGACCTGATCAACGCCAAGCCGGCGGCCGCAGCGGTGCGCGAGTTCTTCGGCTCGTCGCAGCTGTCGCAGTTCATGGACCAGACCAACCCGCTGTCGGAAATCACCCACAAGCGCCGCCTGTCGGCGCTTGGCCCGGGCGGTCTGACCCGCGAGCGCGCCGGCTTCGAGGTGCGCGACGTGCATCCGACGCATTACGGCCGGATCTGCCCGATCGAGACGCCGGAAGGCCCGAACATCGGTCTGATCAATTCGCTCGCGACCTTCGCGCGCGTCAACAAATACGGCTTCGTCGAAACGCCCTATCGCAAGGTCAAGGACGGCCGCGTCACCGACGAGGTCGTCTATCTCTCGGCGATGGAGGAGGGCCGCTATCACGTCGCGCAGGCCAATGTCGCGCTCGATAACAAGGGCCGCTTCACCGACGACCTCGTGGTCTGCCGCCATGCCGGCGACGTGCTGATGATCACGCCGGACAAGGTCGACTACATGGACGTGTCGCCGAAGCAGCTGGTTTCGGTCGCGGCGGCGTTGATCCCGTTCCTCGAAAACGACGACGCCAACCGCGCGCTGATGGGCTCGAACATGCAGCGTCAGGCCGTGCCTCTGGTGCGCGCCGAGGCGCCGTTCGTCGGCACCGGCATGGAAGGCGTGGTCGCGCGCGACTTCGGCGCCGCGATCGCGGCGCGCCGCTCGGGCGTGATCGACCAGATCGACGCCACCCGCGTCGTTATCCGCGCCACCGAGGATCTCGATCCCACCAAGTCGGGCGTCGATATCTACCGGCTGATGAAGTACCAGCGCTCCAACCAGTCGACCTGCATCAACCAGCGTCCGCTGGTGAAGGTCGGCGACATCGTCAGGAAGGGCGATATCATCGCCGACGGTCCCTCGACCGATCTCGGCGAACTCGCGCTCGGCCGCAACGTGCTGGTCGCGTTCATGCCGTGGAACGGTTACAACTTCGAAGACTTCGATCCTGCTTTCCGAGCGGATCGTGAAGGACGACGTCTTCACCTCGATCCACATCGAGGAATTCGAGGTGATGGCGCGCGATACCAAGCTCGGGCCTGAGGAAATCACCCGCGACATTCCGAACGTTTCGGAAGAAGCGCTGAAGAACCTCGACGAAGCCGGCATCGTCTATATCGGCGCGGAAGTCCGCGCCGGCGACATCCTGGTCGGCAAGATCACGCCGAAGGGCGAAAGCCCGATGACGCCGGAAGAAAAGCTGCTGCGCGCCATCTTCGGCGAAAAGGCGTCCGACGTCCGCGATACCTCGCTCCGCGTGCCTCCGGGCGTGCAGGGCACGATCGTCGAAGTCCGCGTCTTCAACCGGCACGGCGTCGACAAGGACGAGCGCGCTCTGGCGATCGAGCGGGAAGAGATCGAGCGTCTGGCCAAGGACCGCGACGACGAGCAGGCGATCCTGGACCGCAACGTCTACAGCCGTCTGGCCGAGCTCCTGGAGAACCGCCAGGGGATCGCCGGTCCGAAGGGCTTCAAGAAGGACACCAAGATCACGCGCGCGGTGCTCGACGAGCATCCGCGTTCGCAATGGTGGATGTTCGCATCGCCCAACGACAAGCTGATGGCCGAAATCGAGGCGATGCGGAAGCAGTACGACGAATCGAAGAAGGGCCTTGAACAGCGCTTCCTCGACAAGGTCGAGAAGCTGCAGCGCGGCGACGAATTGCCGCCCGGCGTGATGAAGATGGTCAAGGTCTTCGTCGCGGTGAAGCGCAAGATCCAGCCCGGCGACAAGATGGCGGGCCGTCACGGCAACAAGGGCGTGGTGTCGAAGATCGTTCCGATCGAGGACATGCCGTTCCTCGAGGACGGAACGCATGCCGACATCGTGCTCAATCCGTTGGGCGTGCCGAGCCGGATGAACGTCGGGCAGATTCTCGAAACCCATCTCGGCTGGGCGTGCGCTGGCCTCGGCAAGCGCATCGGCCAGACGGTGGACGCCTACTA
>CAWDGT010000006.1:0-105479 GCA_963801875.1 uncultured Alphaproteobacteria bacterium
CGTGTCGGGAGAAGCGGGAATCGGGAAATCGCGCCTCGTCGATGCGCTCGAAGAACGGCTACATGAGGACCAGCATGAGCTGATCCGATTGCAGTGTTCGCCCTACCACGCCACGTCGGCGTTCTATCCCATCATCCAACGCCTAAGCCGGTTTGCAGGCTTTTCAGCCGCCGACGATCAATCCATTCGCGCCGAGAAGTTCAGCTCGATTCTTGAGCGCTACGGGGAAAATCCCTCGGATGTCGGATCAATATATGCCGAACTCCTCTCGCTCGATGTTGGCGACGAGTACAAACCGCTCGACCTCTCCGCCCAGCAGCGCAAGGAACTCATCGTCCGGACATTGGCGAACCGATTGCTGCTCGCGGCGAAGGTCGCGCCGGTGCTCTTTGTCGTCGAGGATGCGCACTGGATCGATCCGTCAACCAGTGAAGTGCTGAAAGAGGTTGTCAGCCGCATGCATAGTGCGGCCGTACTTGTCGTTGTTACGCACCGGCCGGAATGGACCGCGGGCTGGGCAATCGGACTGGCGCAAGTGACCACGCTTGCCATTGGGCGCCTTACAAGGCAGCAGATACGCGAACTGATTGAATCGATGGTCGACAATGTTCCGGCTCAACTTGCCGACAGGATTGCGGAGCGAACGGACGGCGTGCCGCTGTTCGTAGAAGAGCTGACTCGTTCAATCCTGGAAAGCGGAAAGGCGGCGTCGTTAAACGTCGAGATCCCTGATAGTCTCCAAGGCTCTCTTATGGCTCGGCTCGATCGTTTGACAGCGGTAGCTAAGGAGGTCGCACAAGTTGCCTCTGTGATAGGCCGGGAATTCGATCGTGGCCTTCTTTCGAAGGTCGCCGGTCTCGACGACCGGGCGCTCGACGGAGCGCTGCATCAACTCATGTCCACCCAGCTCGTCGTCGCAGGTGGCGTGGTGCGTGACGCGCTCATTTTCCGTCATGCTCTCATCCAGGATACGGCGTACCAATCGCTTCTTAGCAGGCGGCGACGGTATTATCATGAAGCCATTGCTAAGGCCCTCATCGACGCATATCCCGATCTTGTTGTCACACAGCCCGAACTTATCGCCCAGCACTACGTCAAGGCACAGAAAAACGAACTTGCATTGCCTTACTGGATGAAGGCGGGCGAACGCGCGCTGGGACGATCAGCCAACTACGAGGCGGTCGATCATTTTCAGAATGCTTTGGCCATGGCGGAGGACCTGCCGGGACAGGCCCGCCAAAAAGAAGGGCTTGAAGCGACCCTAAAGCTCGCCGAGGCGCTGGCCGCCGCGGGTCGCATTTCGGAATCCACGGCAAAGTATAGGCTAACCGCACAACTGGCTCGCAAGGCCGGCGATACGAAGGCCTTCATCCGCTCCGCGCTCGGTTTTGATGAAGCCCAGTTCCTTTCGGCGAAGCCGCTCGCCGAATCGCTCCAGCTTCTCACGGAGGCGATGGGTAAAATCAACTCAAACGATCAGAGGTCGCGGTGCCAGCTTCTCACCCGCCTTGCGCGTGGACATTCGCTCGTTGGCGACAGCAAGAACAGCGCGAAATGCCATACGGAAGGTGTCGATCTGGCGCGGCGGCTTGGTGACAAAAATTCGCTTTTCGAACTCTCCGTCCTGCCTTTCTTGACTCCAACAACAGTCAAGTCCGTTACGGAGTCAAACGCTCGGACTGCTCGGATGGATGAACTAAAGGGCCTCTCAGCCGACATCAATGACGATGGCGCGCGAGGCCGAGCCCTTTCACTCGACGTCTACGTCTCCACCGAACTGGGCAATCGCGCGCGAGCCAATCGGGCGATTGAAGGTTTGGAAGAACTTGGAACGCTGCGTCAGCGTCTCAACATCCTATGGCTCGCTCGCATGGCGCGGGCTATGATGGCCATCCTCGATGGAAGGTTCACGACCGCGGAGGCGCTTGCTGGAGAAGCACTGAGCCTAGGAAGACAGACCAATGGCGCTGAAGTAGAAGGCGTCTATGGCATGCAAATGTTCACGATCCGGCGCGAACAGAGCCGCCTTTCAGAGGTCGCACCGGTTATCAAACATTTCATCGAAGAGAATCCGGACGAAACCACCTGGTTGCCAGGTTTTGCACTAATCGCGGCTGACCTGGGTTATCGGGATGCTGCGCAGCGTAGGTTGAGCGAGTTGGCACGCACCGGTTTCGCAATGCCACTTGATGCGAAGCGAAGCGCGTCTCTCTCGTTCTTATCGGAAGTCGCCGTCAGCCTTGGTGACACAGAGGCGGCACAGACGATCTATGACCTTATGCTCGCTTACAAGAACATGACAATCACGGCAGGTGTCGGAACCGTCTGCTTTGGAGCAGCTAGCCGCTATCTGGGAATGTTGTCGGCGGCGCTTGGCGACTTTGAGATGGCCGCCGAGCACTTTGAGCACGCACTTGAGATGAACGCAGCAAGCGGCTCAAGACCGTGGCTCGCGCACGCGCAAGCCGAATACGCGAATCTGCTCCAGAAAATCGGCGGCAAGAAAGCGGTCAAGAGAGCAATGACGCTATCGGAACAAGCTTGGGCAATTGCGTCCGAACTGGATATGGTTCGCCTGAAGAAGAGGTTGCAGCCGACCCTGCATTAGGCTTGGCTCGTGCTTCGCGGCATTAACAACGTTGAGATGGAGCTTCCTCATGCCACGCTACGTTATCGAAAGGAATTTTGCGGAACAGCTCAACCTTACGAAGGACGGGGTTGAAAAGGTTAATTTAATAAATGATCAGGAGGGCGTGCAGTGGATCTTCTCGTTCCTCAGCGCCGACAAGAAAAAGACCTATTGCCTCTACGATGCGCCTAATCCTGAAGCTATTCGGGCCGCGGCACGAAGAAACAACATCCCCGCCGATGTGATCATTGAAATTGACGGGGAGATTGGGCCGAACATGTTCGCGTAGCCATTTGTTCCCCGCAGCCATGCTCTAAAACTTCCACGCCGCCACCACCTTAGTGCTCGTGGGGTTCGATGGTCTATCGCGCGAATGTCCGGATTGGCAAAACCAGCCACCGTGATGTCGAGGCATACGCGGCTATCAGTCCGCGATCCGGATGAGGTCGCTTGGAAGGACATGTCCGCTCGAGCGGCAGTTCCACAACACGAGGCCGTTGTCAGCGTCGATGTGCCCGACAACGTTAGGTCTACATTGTCGATGCCGAACACGGAAGGCTGCCCGGCGGATTTGAGACCAGCGCACCTAGGCGGCCTAGGCAGCCGAGTTATCAGCGCACATTAAGCCCGCGCATGTCGCCGGCCTCGCGCCAAGCCTTCATGAGGGCGAAGAAGGCGTCCGACCCGGGGCCGTATAGCCCGTCGAACAGGCCTTGGCCTTCCCCGGCGCGGCCTTCGCCATTGTAGTAGCCCGGGGTGCAGGCCTGTCGGAAGGCGAGGTTGTCGATTGCAGTGGCGCGGATGGTCTCCAGCCAGCCGGACTCGGCCTCAAGAGTAGGCTCCACCATCTGCGCCTGCTGCTCCGATGCGGCCTTCACGACGTCGGCGACGTGGCGCGCCTGTTCGTCCAGCATGTGCGGGAAGTTCGGCGTAAAGGTGTTCTGGGTAAGGCCCAGATGGAAGCAGTTCGGGAAGCCGTGGCTGTAGAAGCCGTGCAGCGTGCGCAGGCCCGAGGACCAGTAGTCGGTGAGCTTGCGGCCGCCGCGGCCATAGACCTCAAAGCCGGACCGCCGCGTGTAGGCGGTGCCAACCTCGAAGCCAGTGGCGAAGATGATGCAGTCCACCTCGTACTCGACGCCGTCGAACACCAGCCCGGTCTCGGTCACCCGCTCGACGCCGCGGCCCAAGGTATCCACCAGGGTCACGTTCGGACGGTTGAAGGTGGGCAGGTAGTCGTCGTTGAAGGTCGGCCGCTTGCAGAACTGGCGGTACCAGGGCTTCAGTGCCTCGGCGGTCTTGGGGTCCTTGACCGTGGCGTCCACCCGGGCGCGTACCTGGTTCATCTTCTTGAAATCTGAGATCTCGATCATCTGGCCCAGTTCCTCGAGCGCCACTCCGCCCTGGACCGCGCGGGCCGCGGCGCCCGGGCCGAGGTTGCGGAAGATGTCGGTCCAGCCGTCGCTGACAAGGTCCTCGTCTTGCGGGACGCCTGAGAACATGGTGTTGAAGTTCTCCATCCGCCGCTTCTGCCAGCCGGGCGTCAGCGTTTTCACCCATTCTGGATCGGTGGGCTTGTTGCCGCGCACGTCGACCGACGAGGGCGTCCGCTGGAAAACATAGAGGTGCTTGGCATGGCGGCCCAGGTGCGGGACGCACTGGATCGCCGTGGCCCCGGTGCCGATGATCGCCACCCGTTTGTCGGCGAGCTTTGTGAGCCCACCCTCGGTCGAGCCGCCGGTGTAGCCGTAGTCCCAGCGGCTGGTGTGGAAGCTATGGCCCTTGAAGGTCTCGATGCCCGGGATGCCGGGCAGCTTCGGCCGGTTCAGCGGACCGCTGGAGGTGACCACGAAGCGGGCGTGCATGGCGTCGCCGCGGTTGGTGGTGATCAGCCATCGGTTCTCGTTCTGCAGCCAGCGCATCTCGCTGATCTCGGTCTGGAAGCAGGCCAGTCGGTAGAGGTCGAAGTGCTCGCCGATGCGACGTGCATGCGCGCGGATCTCGTTGCCGAAGCTGTACTTTTCCTTGGGGATGTAGCCGGTCTCTTCCAGCAGCGGCAGGTAGATGTAGCTTTCGATGTCGCACTGAGCGCCTGGATATCGATTCCAGTACCAGGTGCCGCCGAAGTCGCCGCCCTTCTCGATGATGCGGATATCCTTGACCCCGGCCTCGCGCAGACGCGCCGCGGCCAAGAGGCCGCCGAAGCCGCCACCCACGATCACCACGTCGACCGCGTCGGTGAGGGGCTCGCGGGTGAAGCCGGGGTCGACGTGCGGATCGTCGATATAGTGGCGGAAGTCGGCGGTGATCTCGACGTACTGGTCATTGGCCTCGGGGCGCAGACGCCGGTCGCGCTCGTGGCGGTACTTCTCGCGCAGGGCATCGGGATCGAAGTCAAGGGTCTCGCTCATGGGTCGCTCCCCCTTATCGTCGGCACGAGCAGAGCTCATGCGGCGGACAAACTTAAGCAACTTACCGCAGATCACGCCAGGTTTGCGAGTCCCATCGACCGCCGGTAACAAGCAGGAGGTATGCTTATCACCGTTCCACGCCGCCACCATCTTGGTGCTCGTGGCGTTCGAGGGCTATTTCGTCGTCGCACCCCCCGCCAGTAGTTCGCGACGCCTCTAGATGAACTTTTTGTATAACCAGTGACGGCCGTTGTGGCGCCGCCACACCTGTCCGCGCACAAGTCGGCCGGTAATTGTGCGTCTCGGGATGATGACCGTGCATAAATGCCAGGCAGTTGGCGTTGCCGGGAGTTGGCGCAATCCGAGGGCGAAGCTGATGGCTATCATCGTGGCCTCTGTTTCAATCGCCCGCCTTTATGTACGGGCCGTACAGAACGTCATGGCGCCACTCGTAGGCTTTCACGACGGCGGCCCCAATGATGACGACGAACGTGATAAACAGAAGCGTTTCGATGACCATGTTTTGATCCCTTCCGCCAAAGACCCTAGAGGATCGACCGGCCACAGTGGGCAATAAAGTCTGGGCTTCAACCTGAAGCGACAAGTTTGAAGGGCGATGCGACATTTTTGCAGCGCCTTCTCGTAGACTGGACCAGATCGAGAGGCGTGAAATTGGTTCCGTTCAGCGAGAAGGAGCAGAAAAATGCTTGCAGGCAAACGATACGCCGGCGACGCCCGTCCTTGCCACGGACGTCACCTTCGACGTCGGCGGACGCTCAAGGTTAGCCACCATCTGGATGCTCGTGGCGTTCGACGGTTTTACCTTGTCGGATCGCTGTCGCGGCACAGTCGCCAAGCCTGCGCTCAGATCGGCTTTGGCGTGTCGGCAAGGTGGAGCGGCGCTAGGAGCGCGCGCGTGGCTACTGAGGGTCCGGCAGCCTTAACCCGCTTATCGTAATGTGCCGCGAGGTCTAGCAATCGTCGCTTGGTAAACTTGTCTGCATTTTCCGCGAGACTGCGACAGCGTTCGGCCTGCGCTCTCAGAAAGTTCGTATCCATGATGCGCCCCCACCCAACTACAGCCTTAACTTTGCACAGCCCATCCGCTTAATCGAGGGGGCGTCGAAGGCGTGCGCTTAGACTGTGGATAAAAGTGACGGTCACCCTCTTGATGCTGGTGGCGTTCGATCTGAACTAAGCTGGCTTCGCAGAAAGCCAATTGCCGCCATACGTCCAACGGTGGTTTCAGACCTTCTTCAAATCATATTCAGCTTTGAACCGTGCAGCGATCTGCTCGACCATATCGCGACGATCGGCGTCGTCTCCTGATCCTTCTTGCATAACTGTTACCTTCCAACTGTCGTCGTCAGGCTGAACGGAAATCGTCATATCGGTAGGCCAGTCGCAGATGTCCTCCATTTCTACCTTGATAGAGGCTTCGAGTTCGGCAGCTGTTTTGCTCGGTTTCTTCATGGTACTATGACCCCACGCGTAACATCAAGTTCGCGGCGCGTTTGATCGGCCTTACTTTGTCACTGCCCCGGCGCATTGAAATCCATTTTGCCGTGTGTTCACTTTTTCGTCGTTTGTGATACCTTTTGTAGCATCAATTCTCTGGAGACCCGAGAACTGAGCGGGTGGGAAGGCACCGAGGTGCTATGGGTGGCGTCGCGGAGTGGCTCGAGTCAATCGGATTGTCAGAGTACATCCAGCGCTTCGTCGAGAATGGCATTGACCTCTCGGTCATCGGCGATCTGACGGAGCAGGACCTTAAGGAACTGGGCGTCCTACTAGGTCATCGCCGCAAGCTACTGCGCGCGATCGCCGAGCTCGGAGCTAGGCCTAAATCTGCGAAAACAGCGATCGAACCGGTGCGGCCGGACGAAGGCGAGCGACGCCATCTGACGGTGATGTTTTGTGACCTGGTTGGCTCGACAGCTCTCGCGGCGCAGTTGGACCCGGAAGACATGCAAACGCTGATTGGCGCGTACCACACCTGCATCACTCAAGTCATAAGTCGTTATCAGGGAAAAATTGCCCGCTATATGGGCGACGGTGTGCTGGTTTATTTCGGCTATCCGCGGGCGCATGAAGATACCGCCGGACAGGCTGTACGCGCTGCACTTGTACTGATCGACGCCGTAGCGAGCATCCGGGATGTCGGGACGACGCTGCAGATTCGGGTCGGCATTGCGACGGGCACTGTGGTCGTAACCGAGCTTCTGATTGATAATATCCCGACCGAGCGAGCCGTTGTTGGTGAAACACCGAACCTCGCCGCGCGCCTACAAGCGATCGCTGAGCCAGGGGCTGTGTTGATCTGCGCAAGCACGCGCCGTCTCACCGAAGGAGAGTTTCATCACCGCGACCTCGGTCCCGTCGCGCTGAAAGGTTGGGCGGAGCCGGTCCGGGCCTATCAGGTGCTGTGGATGAGCCGCCTGGAGAGTCGCTTCGAGGCCACGCACAGCGCAAAGCTGCCGCCGCTGTTCGGGCGTGAGGAGGAAATAGAGCTGCTGCTACGCCGCTGGCGACAAGCGACACAGGATGGAGGCCGCGTGGTGACGCTTACCGGAGAGCCAGGTATTGGCAAGTCACATATCGCGTCAGCGCTTAATGAGCGGCTCCAGGATGAGTTACACATCACTCTGCGCTATTTCTGCTCTGAGCATCATACCCACAGCTCATTGTCCCCGTTCATTAACCAACTTGAACGTGCTGCCAGGTTCCAACACGGCGACCCACCACAGGAGAAGCTAGCCAAGCTGCACGCTCTGCTCGCGCAATCCACACATGATCCCGAACACCTTGTAGTTCTCGCCAATTTGTTAGCGCTGCCGGTCGATGATCCCTCCCAACTGCGGGACCTCACTCCACAAAAACTCAAAGAGAAGACCTTGGCGGCATTATCGGCCCAGCTCGACGGCTTAGCGGCGCAACAGCCGGTCTTATTCATTTTCGAGGATGCACATTGGATCGACCCAACCTCGCTCGAGCTCCTCGCAGCTACTGTGGAGCGCGCGCCGCAGCTTCGGGCGCTGGTGCTGATCACGACCAGGCCCGAATTCACTCCGCCCTGGCCGAGTTATTCCCACACCACAACGATCTCGCTCACCCGCCTTAGCCGACGTGACGGCACCGCCTTGATCCTGCGGGTGACTGGGGGCAAAACACTCCCCAAGGAGGTAATGGAGCACATTCTCGCACACACCGATGGGGTGCCCCTGTTCATCGAGGAATTAACAAAGATGGTGCTGGAAGGCGGGTTGTTGCGGGCGCTGGACGGAGAATATGTTCTTGAGGGTCCGCTGCCGTCATTAGCCATCCCAACTACGTTACAAGCTTCCCTGATGGCTCGCCTCGATCGGCTGTCACTGGTGCGGGACGTGGCCCAAATCGGTGCCGTCGCGGGTCGCGATTTTCATTACAAACTTCTGAGCGCCGTCGCCGGGCTGCCAAAGCAGAAATTGGACGAGGCGCTCGACCAGTTAGTGCGCGCGGAACTGATATTCTGCCGGGGTGAAATCCCAGACGCGGTGTACACCTTTAAGCACGCGCTGGTGCGGAACGCCGCATATGACGGGCTTCTAAAGAGCCGCCGCGTGCATTTGCATGCCGCTATTGGAGGGGCGCTCGAGCGGGATTTCCCCGAAGTCTTGCAAACGCAGCCCGAGACCGTTGCGTACCATTACACTCAGGCTAAAAACTATGAAAAGGCTGTACACTACTGGTACGAAGCAGGGAAAAAATCCGTAGCTCGTTCGGCGCACAACGAAGCGATCGGCCATCTCAAAGAAGGGCTGAATCAGGTTCCAAATATCAACGACACGATGCTACGCAACAAGTCGGAGTTGATGCTCCAAACATTGCTCGGCAACTCCCTCCGCGCGATTAAGGGCTGGAGTACTGACAGCGTGAAGCAAGCGTACACGCGAGCACTTCAGTTATGCAAAGAGAGTGGTCTCGACGAACTTATCTTGCCCGCGATGTTTGGTTTATGGACCTGGAATTTCGTTCACGGATCGCTTGGTGAGGCTCAAATCCTTGCCGAACATTTGTTGAATAACGCCGAAGAGGTAGACAACTCGGCTTGCAAGGTTCTCGCCCACGAAGCTTTAGGATTTACCCTTTTTGCACAGGGGAACTTTGCTGATGCCCACGCGGAACTGGAACGCAGCATCAGCCACTGTCAAGACAGCGAGACGGCGGCATACCTTGAACTTTCAGAGCAGGATCCTCGAGTTCATGTAAGGTCATACGATGGTATGGCGCTTTGCTACCTCGGCTATCCGGATCGGGCCTTGCGAAGGTGCATCGAGGCACGCCGATACGCTGATGCATCGCGCCATCTGTTCAGTGAGGCGATCGCAAGAACGATAAGCCTTCGCGTGCATCAGCTTCGTGGCGACGTTGCAGCTGTTGCCGATCAGGCTAACAGTGCCGTCAAATTCTGCGAACAACATGAGTTTGTGCACTATCGGGCCATGGCCTTGATTTTGCGCGGCTGGGCAAATGCCTACCAAGGTGAGTTCGAGAAAGGTATTGCCGAGATGCGAGAGGGCTTGGAAGAAGTTCGAGCCACTGGCGCGTTATTGTTTGAGTCTTACGCCTTGGGATTACTGGCGGATGCGTGCATACAGAACAAACGTTACGGGCAAGCACTCGGGTTTCTGGAACAGGCGAAATTGAGACTTAACGAAGAGAACTCAGGACGCTTTTACGCGGCCGAGATATATCGTTTGATCGGAGAAGCGCACCTCAAATCGAACCACAATCTGGATCAGGCGGAGCTTTATTTTTGTGAGGGCCTTAGGGTTGCGCGACAACAGAAAGCCAAATCCCTTGAGCTTAGAGTTTGTTTAAGCATGTGTGACCTGTGGGAGCAGGGTCAAAACGCGGAAAAATGTCGCTTACAACTCGGCGGGATTTACAGATCATTTAGCGAAGGTTTTGACATGCCGGATCTAGTCAGAGCCAAAGCAAGGTTAGAACGCGCTAGGTAATGCTCCAATGCGTCAGGAGAAAATAGGACATGACAGGCATCCTTGATCGCAAGGTGGCGTTGGTGACCGGTGGTGCCTCAGGGATCGGACGGGCTACCGCGGTGGCGATGGCGCGGGAGGGAGCACTTGTGGCGGTCGCCGACCGCACCGAGGAGAGTGCGGCAGGGACAGTCGCAATTATCAACGCGGCCGGCGGCCAGGCAATCGCCATTGGCGGTGATGTATCACAAGAACCACACGTGACCGCGATGATAACCCGCACGGTTACCGCTTTTGAACGGATCGACTGTGCGTTCAACAACGCGGGCATCGGTTCACGCTCCGTCGGCCCTGCGGGTCAGCGCACGCACGAGCTGAGTCAGGCCTCGTTCGACGCTATGCTTGCAACCAATCTAACCGGCGTGTTCCTGTGCTTGAAGCACGAGATCGCACAAATGCTGGCGCAGGGAGGTGGCGGAGCAATCGTCAACACTGCCTCGATCGCCGGCTTGATCGGCCTGCCGACATCGGCTCACTACGTGGCAGCGAAACACGGCGTGGTGGGGCTGACGAAAACCGCGGCGATTGAATACGCGGAAGACGGCATCCGGGTGAACTGCGTCAATCCGGGGTATGTCAGCACGCCGATGACCGAGGAAATGATGAAAGCGCGCCGTGATGAGCTGATGGCGAATGTGCCGATGCACCGCATGGGAACCCCCGAGGAGATCGCCGAAGCCGTGGTCTGGATGTGTTCGGACAAGGCATCGTTCATGACAGGGGCCTCGCACGTGGTGGATGGCGGATATTACGCCGCCTAGAGAGTGATCAAAGGCCCGCGGAGGCGATGCGGATAGAGCGCGGGATTGGCGCGTATCGGCGCGATCAGCGTTTCCAATCTGCACGGCGTCTGACGCATCGACCGTCAAACCTTAATACTTTCTTAACGGCCCTTTTTTGACCCCGGGATATTTCTAAGGTCGGTCTCGCGAAGCGAGACGGGGCCGCCCGGTCCATGCTCCCCGGGGGGTAGATTTTGCGCACCTGCATGACGTCCTGACCGACACAGCAGATGTGTGCTGAGCGCGCGGAATAACTTCGCGCGGCCGGTGTACTCACTCTAGCACTGGGGCATGAAACTCAGAGCCTCTGAGATTGTTGGAGGAGGCATCGTTGGCACCGATGGAGGCTTCCCATGCAGTGCGCTGCCCATGATCCACTCTACGAGGTCGACCCGCAGACCGACACTACCATCGAAGTGTTCTACGCAGACCGCGCGTTGGAAACTTTCGGCAGGAGCGGCGCTGGTTGGTTCTGGTGCTGTCGCCAGCGCGGCTTTGCGGCGGCAGGTCCGGCAGCTGGCCCCTTCCCTACGAGCTACTCAGCATATCGCCACGCGCTGAATACGCCGGTGCGGACCAGCGCATCAATTTCGGAGCGAGCCTGAGGGACCGCCTGACGCTGTTGCGCGGCCCAGAAGCCGAACTGCGTGCAAATTTTTCGTTCCTGCTTCCATATTGCTTCCGCAATCAACCAGCGTGGAAGCATTGGTCAGAGGGAAAGGAAAAAGTACAGTCATTCCAATTGATTGCTGGCGCGCCCGAAGAGATTCGAACTCCTGACCCCTAGATTCGTAGTCTAGTGCTCTATCCAGCTGAGCTACGGGCGCGTGTTTCGCGAGGTCGAGGGGCGCAAGCGCCCGCCGATGCCGCATGCATTTGCGAAAACATTTTAAAGAGGTCGCGAAAGCGCGCCATAGCTACCGGCTCCGGCGCGGCTTGGCAAGGTCCGGTGAACCAGCCTCTCGGGGCCACCGCGGTCTCGATTTTCACGTCATTCCGGGGCGCGCGTTAGCGCGAACCTCAGATGTGCAGTGCACATCGGGGAATCTCGTGCAATTAGCTCGGGATTCCGGGTTCATTGCGGAGCCTGTCATCGGGCGGCGCCGAGCGCCGACCCGTTGGCGATGCCGCGGAATGACGAAAACAAGCGACGGGCGTGGCGCTTACGCCCTTTGCCGCTCGTTGCGGACGCTGAGGAGTTCCACCGGCCGGTCCGGTATCGCAAACCGGAAGGTGGCGCCGATGGTACCCTCCACCAGATGGATCTCCCCGCCATGGGCGTGGACCAGTTCGGCGGCGATCGCCAGCCCCAGCCCGCTGCCGCCGGGCCTTCCCGAGGTCTGGAACGCCTCGAACAGATGCTCGCGCGCCGTTTGGGGAACGCCGGGGCCGGTGTCGGAAACTTCAATGATCGTGACCGTGCCCTCGCGACGCCCCGTGATGCGGATCTGCAGGCTCGCGGCGTCGCCGCGCGGGCGGTTTTCCAGCGCCTGCGCCGCGTTGCGCACGAGGTTGAGCAGGACGCGGAACAGTTGATCGGGATCGGCGTCTATGGTCAGCCCGCGCTCGATCGCGGCTATCCAGGCGATCGAGGCGTCCGAGGCGAGCCCCGCCGATTCGCGGACCTCGGCCACCACAGGCTCGATCAGCATCATGCGACGGTCGGGCGCGGCCTCCTGGGCGCGGCCATAGGACAGCGTAGACTGGCAGAACGCGATGGCGCGCTCCAGCGAGCGCATCAGCTTCGGCGCGAAGCGCTGCACCCGCGGATCGGGCACGCTGGCGAGCTGATCGGAGAGCAGTTGCGAGGACGCCAGCAGGTTGCGCAGATCGTGGTTGATCTTCGAGACCGCAAGGCCGAGCGCGGCGAGCCGGCTCTTCTGATGCAGCATCGACACCAGATCGCGCTGCATGTCACTCAATTCGCGCTCGGCCACCCCGATCTCGTCACCGCGCTGGCTGGGCACGATGATCCGCGCCGAGCTTTCGGGATCCTCATGAAAACCGACGAGGCTCGCGGTCAGCCGCCGCATCGGCCGCACGAACAAGAAATGCAGCGCCAGATAGACCAGCCCCGCGGTGAGCGCCGCGATCCCGAGCGAGACCAGCAGCAGGTTGCGGGAGAACCGGTACATCGCCTGGCGCAACGGCAGCTCATCGATGACGACCTCGATGAATTGGGCCCCGCCCGGCGCCGCGCCGACCACCCGGATCGACTGGTTGCCGCTCTCCAGCATTGTCTCGAAGGAATCGACGATCGCCGACCACGCCGTCATGGTTCGCATGTCGACATCGTGATCGATCGACGGCGGCAAGTCCGCGCTGGCCAGCAGCCGGCGCTGCTGCCCCATCTTGATGGCGACCGCGCGCGCGCCGATGCTTTTCAGGATCTGTCGCGCCAGCGAATCCGGAACCATGCCCGAAGGAGCGGCATCCAGCACCAAGGCGGCGGTGTTCGCCGCCGCCAGCCGGTCATTCAGCCGATTCATCCGGAAATTCGCAATCGCCGGCACGTAGATCAGCATTCCCGCGATCATGACCAGCGGAATGGTGAGCAGCAGCAACTTGCCGGACAGGCCGAGCCGGCGTGGCGGCGGTGGCCGCGGCGTTCCGATAGCCGGCTGTGGTTCGGTCTCTGACACGATATCTGCCTTCGGCGCCTGTTCTTTGAGGATGCGGCCCGTTCCCGGGCCGGTCAAATTACGGATCGCTAATGTCTTACGGTTCCGTCATCTAATGTGCGGTCATCCGAGCCGCCATATTCGCGGGTTAAAAACCGGGCGAATTCCGATATTTTCGCGCAAAATTGCGGTTTCGAAGCGCCAGGAAAGGGCCTCGATTGCGATCAGCATTGCGACCGGCCGCAGATTGACGAAAACGGGTCGCTCCCGTATAAGCCGCGCCAATTGTCCGCGATGACCCGGTTCGACCGGGGCGGCTCCATTGGGCCGGAAATGGCCCGCTTTGGGCCGAGCAGCATCACCGGACTTATCTCATTATCAGGCATCATTGCCCGGTCAGCGGAGAACGACCCGTGAAGCGGACTTATCAACCCAGCAAACTGGTGCGCAAGCGCCGTCACGGCTTCCGGGCCCGCCTTGCGACGACCGGCGGCCGCAAGGTCCTCGCCGCCCGCCGCGCACGGGGCCGCAAGCGTCTGAGCGCCTGAGCCGGGCTTCCCGGAGATCGCATCATGGATCGGTTAAGGCAGCGGGCGGACTTCCTCGCCGTTGCCAATGGCGCGCGGGCCAACAGCGCTGCCTTTGTGGTGCAGAGCCGCCGCCGCGACGATGACGGTCCGATCAGGGTCGGCTTTACCGTCACCAAAAAGAATGGCACCGCCACGGAGCGCAACCGCATCCGGCGCCGGCTTCGCGAATTGGTGAAGCGGCTGGACGTCATATCAATGCGACCCCACAGTGATTATGTGCTAGTCGGCCGTCGGGCCGCACTCGCCCGAGACTTCGCCACCATGCTCGACGATCTCCGCTCGGCGCTGCATCGCCTCGACCGGCCAGCGTTGGGACCGCCTAAAGCATCTTCGAGCGAAGCGGGCACACCGGTTCGCGTCAACAAAACGCGTCGAAACAGACCATAGCGCAAGCCGCCAACCGAATTGAATGACGAGACCTTGAACGATGAACGATAATCGCAACACCATCCTCGCCGTCATTCTGTCCGGCCTCGTGCTGCTCGGCTGGCAAGTTTTTTACAACGGGCCGCAGATGGAGAAGCAGCGCGCCGCGCAGCAGGCCCAGAGCGAGCTGGCAAAAGCCGCGCCGCAGACCGAAAACACCACGACGCCCGCGATCACGCCCCAGACCGGCGCGGCGCCTGCGGCCAATGCGCCGGCCCAGCCGGCCTCCGCGGCCCCCGTCGTCAGCCGCGATACCGCGATTGCCGCGACGCCACGCGTCAAGATCGACACCCCGCGGCTCTCGGGGAGCATCTCGCTGAAGGGCGCGCGCATCGACGATCTCGCGCTGGTGCAGTTCCGCGAGACCGTCGATCCCGCCTCCCCCGCGATCGTGCTGTACTCGCCCTCGGGCACCGCCAGCCCCTATTACGCGGAATTCGGCTGGGTCGCGGCCGCGGGCTCGACGGTGAGAATTCCCGACCAGAACACGGTGTGGCGGCAGGAAGGCTCGGGCAGCCTGACGCCCTCGAGCCCGGTGACGCTGACCTATGACAATGGTGAAGGCCTCACCTTCCGCCGCACCATTTCGATCGACGAGCGTTACCTCTTCACCATCAAGGATGACGTCAGCAATGTCGGCAATGCGCCGGTCACGCTGTATCCGTTCGCGCTGATCTCGCGGCATGGCACCCCGCCGGTCGCGGGCTATTACATCCTGCACGAGGGTCTGATCGGCTATCTCGGCGACCAGGGCCTGCACGAATACGGCTACAAGAAGATCGACGACGCCAAGGCGGTCAGCTTCAAGGCCACCGACGGCTGGCTCGGCATCACCGACAAATACTGGGCCTCGGCGCTGTTGCCCGACACCTCGGCGCAGCTGCAGGCGCGGTTCTCGTCCAATCTGGTCGGCACCGTCAGGACCTATCAGACCGATTACCTCGAGGACCCGCAGACCATCGCCATCGGCGGCACCGGCAGCGCCAACGCGCGGCTGTTCGCCGGCGCCAAAGAAGCCAGCGTCGTCGGCATCAATTTCCCGCTGGCCGGTCTCGGCGGCTACAACAAGCAGCTCGCGCTCAATCACTTCGATCTGCTGATCGACTGGGGCTGGTTCTATTTCATCACCAAGCCGATGTTCCTGGCGCTGGACTTCTTCAATCGCGTGGTCGGCAATTTCGGCATCGCCATCCTGCTGGTGACGGTAATCGTCAAGCTTCTGTTCTTCCCGCTGGCCAACAAGTCCTACGCGTCGATGGCGAAAATGAAATCGGTGCAGCCGCAGCTGGCCGCGCTGAAGGAACGCTATCCCGACGACAAGGTGAAGCAGCAGCAGGAGATGATGGAAATCTACAAGAAGGAGAAGATCAACCCGATCGCGGGCTGTCTTCCCGTCGCCTTGCAGATTCCAGTGTTCTTCTCGCTCTACAAGGTCCTGTTCGTCACCATCGAAATGCGGCACGCGCCGTTTTACGGCTGGATCAAGGACCTGTCGGCGCCCGACCCGACCAACCTGTTCAACCTGTTCGGATTGCTGCATTTCGACCCGACGACGGTGCCGCTGTTCGGGCACTACCTCGCGCTCGGCGTCTGGCCGGTCATCATGGGCATCACGATGTGGTTCCAGATGAAGCTCAATCCGACGCCGCCGGATCCGACCCAGAAGATGATCTTCGACTGGATGCCGCTGATCTTCACCTTCATGCTGGCGGGCTTCCCCGCGGGGCTGGTGATCTACTGGGCGTGGAACAACACGCTGTCGGTGATGCAGCAGAGCTTCATCATGCGTCGCAACGGCGTGAAGGTTGAACTGTTCGACAATCTGAAGGCGACATTCGCGCCAAAGAAGGCCGAATCGAAGACCTGACCACAGTCCTCATCCCGAGGAGCGCGCTTTTGCGCGCGTCTCGAAGGATGGGCCACGGGCCTCATGGTTCGAGACGGCGCTGAAGAGCGCCTCCTCACCATGAGGAACCGCAACCGGAAACCTTCGCATGATCAGCGAACCCGATGCGACGCTGATCGAACAAGGGCGAAAGCTGTTCGCGGGCGACTGGCAGTTCTTCTGGGCCTCGCCCTCGATCGAGACGCTGCCGCCGATGGCCGGCATGGAGGTCGCCTTCGCCGGCCGCTCCAATGTCGGCAAATCCAGCCTGATCAACGCGCTGACGGGGCGCAACGCGCTGGCGCGAACCTCGCACACGCCGGGCCGCACCCAGGAACTGATCTTCTTCGAAGGCCCCGACAATGCCGGCTTCCGGCTGGTCGACATGCCCGGCTACGGTTACGCCTCCGCCCCCAAGGCCAGGGTGGCGTCATGGACCGCGCTGATCCACAAATTCCTGGCCGGCCGCAGCAATCTGGCGCGGGTCTATGTGCTGATCGACGCCCGCCATGGCCTCAAGGAGATCGATCTGGACGTGCTGAACACGCTCGACAAATCGGCCGTGAGCTATCAGGTCGTCCTCACCAAGGCCGATCAGGTGAAATCTGCCGAACTGCAAGCGCGCATCGCGGAGGTCGGGGCCGCGCTTGCAAAACATCCCGCGGCCTTTCCGGAAGTTCTGGTGACGTCCTCGCGCACCGGCGCCGGGATGGCTGAATTGCGCGCCGCAATGGTCCGTCTGCTGGGCGAGCGAAGTTGATGGGCGGACTTCGCGGTTTGCGCATTCTGATCATTCTGGCCGGCGTCATGGGCGCCGACGGCGTCATCCTGGCGGCGGCATCCGCGCATCAGCCCGATGCCACGCGGCTGGCGGCGGCCTCATCGATGCTGCTGTTTCACAGCGTAGCCGTGCTTGCGGCGGTGGCGCTGGCCGAGCGCGGCACTATCCATTTCCGGATCGGGATAACAGCCGCATGCGGCTTTGTCATCGCGGCGGCGCTGTTCACGACCGACCTCAGCTTGCGGCAATATGCCGGCCACGGCCTGTTCCCTTTTGCCGCGCCAACCGGCGGCACGCTTCTGATTCTAAGCTGGCTTATGCTCGCGGTGGCGGCGGCATGGCCGCGGCGCGGGTGAGGGAGCAGACTCTTTCTTCCCTTCTCCCCTTGTGGGAGAAGGTGGCGCGCGTGGCGCGCCGGATGAGGGGTCTTTATCCGCGGAGACAGACCCCTCACCCGTCCACGATGCTTCGCATCGCGGCCACCCTCTCCCACAAGGGGAGAGGGGAAGAAGGCCGGCAGCGGACATGCTTTGCGCCGTGCCCGCCAATCAGCTAGAAACCGCCCCACCCTGCCGACCGTGAGACCCGCTTCATGACCGACGCGCCATATATCAGTCCGCTCGATCAGGCCCGCATCCTGTCCGAGGCGCTGCCGCATATGCAGCAATATGACGAGGAAACCATCGTCATCAAATATGGCGGCCATGCCATGGGCGCGGAAAATCTCGCCAAGGCGTTCGCCCGCGACATCGTTCTTTTGGAGCAGACCGCCATCAATCCGGTGGTGGTGCATGGCGGCGGGCCGCAGATCGCAACCATGCTGCAGCGGCTCGGCATCAAATCGGAATTCGCCGCCGGGCTGCGCATCACCGACGCCGCGACCATCGAGATTGTCGAAATGGTGCTGGCGGGTTCGATCAACAAGCAACTGGTCGGCTACATCAACGAGGCCGGCGGCAAGGCCGTCGGCCTGTGCGGCAAGGACGGCAACATGGTGACGGCGTCGAAGGCGACGCGCGCCATGGTCGATCCGGATTCGAACATCGAGAAGGTGGTCGATCTCGGTTTCGTCGGAGAGCCCGATAGGGTCGATCTGACGCTGCTGAACCAGTTGATCGGTCATGACCTGATCCCGGTGCTGGCGCCGCTGGCGACGTCGAAAACGGGACAGACGTTCAACGTCAACGCCGATACCTTTGCCGGAGCGGTCGCGGGCGCCCTGAAAGCCAAGCGGCTCTTGCTCCTGACCGACGTTCCCGGCGTGCTCGACCAGTCGAAGAAGCTCATTCCGGAATTGTCGGTGAAGGAGGCGCGCAAGCTGATCGCCGACGGCACCATTTCCGGCGGCATGATCCCGAAGGTCGAGACCTGCATCTACGCGCTCGAGCAGGGCGTGCAGGGCGTGGTCATCATCGACGGCAAGACGCCGCACGCGGTCTTGCTCGAGCTGTTCACCAACCAGGGCACCGGCACGCTGATCCACAAGTGATGACCCGAGCGGGCATGCAAATGGGAGCCGTCATGGCCGGATTCTTTCCGGCCATCGCGCTGCTGGCGGGTGCCGCGCCCGCCCATGCCGACCTGAAACTCTGCAATCGCATGAGCTATGTGATCGAAGTCGCCATCGGCATCGACGACAAGTCCGCAACCGCGACGCGCGGATGGTTTCGCATCGATCCCGCGGCCTGCCGCGTCGTCGTCCAGGGTACGCTGACCGCCGACCGCATCCTGCTCAACGCGCGCGCGCTCGGCGTCTATGGTTCCTCGCCGATCCCGCAGAACGGCAGCGACACGCTTTGCATCGCGCCCGACAATTTCGTGATCGCCGCCGCCCGTCAGTGCCGCGCCGGACAAACCCCGGCGCCTTTCACCCAGATCAATCCGACGCCGGCCGACGACGGCAATCTGGTGGCCTATCTGGCCGAGGACAGCGAATATGACGACGAACAGGCGAGGCTCGCCGGCATCCAGCGGCTGCTGGTGATCGCGGGCCATGACGCCGCGCCGATCGATGGCGTCGACGGTCCGAAGACGCAAGCGGCATTGGCGGCGTTCCTGAAAAGCCGCGGACTGACCTCCGACATTGTGCAGGCGCCGAATTTCTTCAGCATGATGATCGACGCGGTGCAATCGCCGTCTTCCACCGGACTCACCTGGTGCAACGATACCCCGCACAGGATCATGGCCGCGGTTGCCACCGACGACGGCAAGACCGTGATCAGCCGGGGCTGGTACCGTATCGATCCCGGCAAATGCCTGCATCCCGACGTCACCGGTCAGCCTAGGCAGATCTTCAGCTTCGCCGAGGCCGTCGATGCTGATAACCGCACCCTCAGGGTCATGGACAGGCCGCTGAACTGGGGCGGCACCACCCAGCTCTGCACCCGCGAGAACAAGTTCGAGACCAGCGAACAGGGCGACTGCGGCACCCGCGGTTTCGCCGCGACCGGTTTTGCGGCGATCGACATGTCGAGCGGCGGCAAGACACTGCGCTTTGCGATGCCATGATGAAATCGGATCGAACCTTCGCCGACATCGACACCTGGGTGTTCGATCTCGACAACACGCTGTATCCGCATCACGTCAACCTGTGGCAGCAGGTCGACAGGCGGATCGGCGAGTTCGTCAGCGTCTGGCTTCGTGTATCGGCGGATGAGGCGCGCAGGATCCAGAAGGACTACTACCGCCGCTATGGCACCACCATGCGCGGCATGATGACCGAGCATGGCGTGCGCGCCGACGACTATCTCGCCTATGTGCACCAGATCGACCATTCGCCGCTGCAGCCGAATCCCGCGATGGGCGCGGCGATCGCAAAACTCCGCGGACGCAAGCTGATCCTGACCAACGGATCGACCGACCATGCCGACAAGGTTTTGCAGCGGCTCGGCATCGGCGCCCACTTCGAGGCGGTGTTCGACATCATCGCCGCCGAACTGGAACCGAAGCCGGCGCCGCAGACCTACCGGAAATTCCTTGAGGCGCACGATGTGAACCCGAGCACCTCGGCGATGTTCGAGGATCTGGCGCGCAACCTGGTGGTGCCGCACCAGCTCGGCATGACCACGGTGCTGGTGGTGCCCGACGGCACCAGGGAGGTCGTGCGCGAGGACTGGGAGCTGGAAGGCCGCGAGGCCGCCCA
Organism: uncultured Alphaproteobacteria bacterium; assembly: GCA_963801875.1. Classification (GTDB taxonomy): domain Bacteria; phylum Pseudomonadota; class Alphaproteobacteria; order Rhizobiales; family Xanthobacteraceae; genus Bradyrhizobium. The sequence continues at coordinate 20,304 of CAWDGT010000006.1, forward strand.
TGTCGATCACGTCACCGACGATCTCACGGGGTTTTTGCAGAGGCTGAGCGAGGCGCGGTAATTCGTCGTCCCGGCGAACGCCGGGACCCATCACCGTGTACGACGTTACATTGGATGCCGCACCATCATCACGCCACGCAAATATTTGTGGTTATGGGTCCCGGCTCACGCTTCGCTTGGCCGGGACGACAGTTAGAGCGTCTTGACTCTCCCTCTCCAAATCCCGACAAAGCCCCTCGCGGCCCTGCAAAATTCCCTGAGGAAATCCCGATGACGCTGCCCGCCCTGGAATCCACGATCAACGCCGCGTTCGATGCCCGCGACGGCATCTCGAGCGCGACCCGGGGCGAGGTCCGCGACGCCGTCGATTCCGCGCTCGATCTCCTCGACAAGGGCGAGGCGCGCGTGGCCGAGCGCGAGGAGAGCGGCAAGTGGCGGGTCAATCAGTGGCTGAAGAAGGCGGTGCTGCTGTCGTTTCGCCTCAACGACATGAGCGCGATTTCCGGTGGCCCGGGCAAGGCATCGTGGTGGGACAAGGTGCCGTCGAAGTTCGACGGCTGGGGCGAAAACCGGTTTCGCGACGCCGGCTTTCGCGCGGTGCCGGGCGCCATCGTCCGCCGCTCCGCCTTCATCGCCAGGAACGTCGTGCTGATGCCGTGCTTCGTCAATCTCGGCGCCTATGTCGATGAGAGCACCATGATCGACACCTGGTCCACGGTCGGCTCCTGCGCCCAGATCGGCAAGCGCGTGCACATTTCCGGCGGGGTGGGCATCGGCGGCGTGCTGGAACCGTTGCAGGCCGAGCCCGTGATCATCGAGGACGATTGCTTCATCGGCGCGCGAAGCGAAGTCGCCGAGGGCGTGATCGTGCGCAAGGGCGCGGTGCTGGCGATGGGCGTGTTCCTCGGCGCCTCGACCAAGATCGTCGACCGCGACAGCGGCGAAACCTTCATCGGCGAGGTCCCGGAATATGCCGTGGTGGTGCCGGGAACCTTGCCGGCGCGACCGCTGAAGAACGGCCAGCCCGGCCCCTCCACCGCCTGCGCCGTCATCGTCAAGCGCGTCGACGAGCGCACCCGCGCCAAGACCAGCATCAACGAGCTTTTGCGGGATTAGGCTCGAACCTGAATCCATCGGGTGGCACCAGCAAGGCGAGCTGGAATATGTGCCGCACGGCGCTGGCCCATCGGCAGGCGCGCATGTTAAGCGGGAGGCATGACTGATGCCCTCTCCATTGCCCGCGATCTCCTTCGCTGCCGCTCGGTAACCCCGGCCGACGCCGGCGCACTCGGCGTTCTCGAAAATATCCTTAGAGGCGCCGGCTTCGAGGTGCATCGCGTCACCTTCGGCGAACCCGGCACCGCCGATATCGACAACCTCTATGCCCGTATCGGCAACAGTGCTCCGCATATCACCTTCGCCGGGCATACCGACGTGGTGCCGCCCGGCGACGAGAGCGCATGGACCCATGGCGCGTTCGCCGGCGAGGTCAAGGACGGCCTGCTCTACGGCCGCGGCGCGGTCGACATGAAGGGCGGCATCGCCTGCGGCGTCGCGGCGGTGCTGCAATATCTGGCCGACAACGGCGGCAAGCCAAAAGGCTCGATCTCGTTTTTGATCACCGGCGACGAGGAGGACATTTCCGTTAACGGCACCGTCAAGCTATTGCAGTGGGTGGCCGCGCGCGGCGAGAAATTCGACCACTGCGTGCTGGGCGAGCCCAGCAATGTCGAGGTGCTCGGCGATTGCATCAAGGTCGGTCGCCGCGGCTCGCAGTCGGGCACGCTTTACGTCGACGGCATCCAGGGCCACGTCGCCTATCCGCATCGCGCGGCGAACCCGGTGCCGGACATTTCACGATTGATCGTGGCGCTCAGCGACGAGCCGCTCGATCATGGCAGCGCGCAATTCCAGGCCTCGAACCTCGAATTCACCTCCGTCGATGTCGGCAACACCGCCAGCAATGTGATCCCGGGCCAGGCGCGCGCGAAATTCAATATCCGTTTCAACGATCACCACACCCAGGAGACGCTACGGATCCTGGTCGAGCTGCGCATGATAAAAGCGGCCGGCAATCGGATCCGCGCGCGCATCGTATGGGAACCTTCCAACGCCAACGTGTTCGTGACAAAACCCGGCGCCTTTACCGACCTCGCGGTCGCGGCGATCGAGGCGGTCACCGGCCGCCGGCCGGAACTCTCTACCTCCGGCGGCACCTCGGACGCACGCTTTATCGCGAGCTATTGTCCTGTGATCGAGTTCGGGCTGGTCGGCCAGACCATGCACCAGATCGACGAACGTACGCCGGTCGCCGACCTCGAGAAGCTGACGAAAATCTATCGCGGCATCCTGGATCGGTATTTTGCCTGACGGTCAGCGCCCATCGTCATGGCCGGGCTTAGGCGAGCGGAAGCGACGCCGTCCTTCAGACGGCTATGCCCGGCCATGACGGTGACATCAGCTCAATACTCCACCCGCACCAGATAGAGCCCGTCCGGCGGGGCGACCGGGCCGCAGGCGGTGCGGTCTCGCGCGGCCAGCGCGGCAGCAAGATCATCGGCGCTCCAGCGGCCCTCGCCGACCCAGACCAGCGAGCCCACCATCGAGCGCACCTGGCTGTGCAGGAACGAGCGCGCCGAGGTCACGATGTGGACGGCGTCGCCGTCTCTCACAACATCGAGCTGATCCAGTGTTTTCTCCGGCGATTTCGCCTGACACTCGGTATCGCGAAAGGTGGTAAAGTCGTGCTTGCCGACCAGCCTTTGCGCCGCGGCGTGCATCGCCTCGGTATCGAGCGGCCGCGGCAGCCGCCAGGCGTGGCCGATGTCGAGCGCGAGATTGGCGCGGCGGTTGGAGATGCGATAAAGATAATGCCGCTTTTTCGCGGAGAACCGCGCATCGAAGGTGTCCGGCACGATTTCCGCACTGAGCACGCCGATCGGATGCGGACGCAGATGCGCGTTCAGGCCGTCGCGGAAACGGCCCGGCACGAATTTCTTGGCGATATCGCAATGGGCGACCTGCGCAATCGCATGCACCCCGGCGTCGGTGCGGCCCGCGCCGTAAACGCGGACCTGCTCGCCGCAGATCGCCTTGACCGCGGTCTCCAGCGCGCCCTGTACCGAGGCGCCATTGTCCTGGATCTGCCAGCCGCAGAACGGCGCGCCGTCATATTCGATTGTCAGTTTGTAACGGGGCATCAGACTAACCGCATCGGCGGCTTCAGCGGCGTGCCGCGCAGAAACTCCTCCGCCTTCATTGGCCGCCCGCCGGCGCGCTGCAATTCGAGAATCCGCAATGCGCCCTGTTTGCAGGCAACCGTCAGACGATCATCCAGCAATTGGCCGGAAGTCCCGGAGCCATCCGCCATGGCGCAGCGCAGAATTTTGACGCGCACAGCCTCGCCCTCGATCGGCATCTCACACCACGCGCCGGGAAACGGCGACAGTCCATGGATATGGCGGAGAACCGCGCGCGCAGGCTGGTTCCAGTCGATTCGTGTCTCGGCCTTTTCGATCTTGACGGCGTAGCTGACGCCTTGATCGCCTTGCCTGGTGAGCTGCAGCTTGCCGCGTTCCAGTGCTCCGATCGCGCGCACCATCAGATCGGCCCCGAGCCGCGCCAGCACGTCATGCAGATCGCTTGCTGTCATGACATCCGTAATCGCCATGCGTTCGGCCATCGCCACATCGCCGGTATCGAGGCCGGCATTCATCTTCATCACCATCACGCCGGTCTCGGCATCGCCGGCCATGATGGCGCGGTTGATCGGCGCCGCGCCACGCCAGCGCGGCAACAGCGACGCATGCAGGTTGAAGCAGCCGAGCTTCGGGGTGTCGAGGATGGCCTGCGGCAGGATCATGCCGTAGGCAACCACCACGGCCGCATCGGCATGGTGCGCGCGAAATTCCTCCAACGCTTCGGGCGTCTTCAGCGTGGTTGGCGTCAGGACCGGAATGGCGAGCCGCCGCGCTTCAACGTCCACCGGCGTCGGTTGCAGCTTCATGCCGCGCCCGGCAGGTTTTGCGGCGCGGCTGTAGACCGCGGCAATGTCGTGACCATGGGCCACCAGATCAAGCAGCGTCGGCACCGCGAAATCCGGCGTGCCCATGAAGATCAAGCGGAGGGACATGTAGGATTTCTTGCCTTTGCGAGAGGACGTCGATTCTTAACCGTCATGCCCGCGCTTGTCGCGGGCATCCACGCCTTTCTTTGCCGTCGCCAAGACGTGGATGGCCGGGACAAGCCCGGCCATGACGCGCAGCGACTTGAAGCTTAGGACTTACTCCGCCGCGCGCTTGGCGGCCTTGGCAAATTTCTTCAGCACGCGGTCGCGCTTCAGTTTCGACAGATAATCCACGAACAGCACGCCATTGAGATGATCGATCTCGTGCTGGATGCAGGTGGCGAACAGGCCCTCGGCGTCTTCCTCATGCAGCTTGCCGTCGAGGTCGGTAAAGCGCACCCGCACTTTCGCCGGCCGCTCCACCTCCTCGTAATATTCCGGGATCGACAGGCAGCCTTCCTCGTAGACCGATGTTTCCTCCGACGACGACAGGATCTCCGGATTGATGAAGACGCGGGGCCGCGGCGTGGTCTCGCCGTCCTCTTCTTTCTTGGCGAGGTCCATCGTAATCAACCGAAGCGGCTGCGCGACCTGGATCGCGGCGAGCCCGATCCCGGGCGCGGCATACATGGTCTCGAACATGTCATCGGCGAGCTTGCGCACCTCCACTGTGACTTTTTCGATCGGCCTGGAGACGAGCCGCAACTGCTTGTCCGGCAGGATGATAATTTCTCGGATGGCCATGGCGGGCGATTTAAGCGGTTGATTTGCCGGGGTCAATGCGCCGGACCCGCCCGGTCAACCCTGCTTGACCGCGAATGTTGGGAAAACGTTAACCATAAAAATTAACCCGCCATTCACCATAAATGTTCCCTCTTCGTTCGCGCATGCCGCCGAATTGGCTACAAGGGCTTCATGAACGAGATTCTTTTCACGATCGGCGACTGGCCTATTCGCGCCGGCGACGCGCTGATCGGCTTTGGCGCGCTGGCGCTGCTGCTGCTCCTGGCCATCGTCATCGTGATCGCCCGGTCCGGCCGTCGCGGCGCGGAACTGGCGATGGCCCAGGCCATCCGCGCCGACGAACTGGAAGAACGCCTCGCGGAAATGCTGCGCGCGCAGAGCGAAGCCACCGGCCGCGTCGATGCGATGGGGCAGGCGCTGGCGGGCCGCCAGGCCGAGATGGCCCGCGCGGTCACCGAGCGGCTGGACACCGTGACCCATCGCGTCGGCCAGTCGATGGAGCAGACCACGCGAAACACCATGGACTCACTGCGCGTGCTGCACGAGCGGCTCGGCATCATCGACAACGCCCACAAGAACCTCACCGACCTGACCTCGCAGGTGACCACGCTGCGCGACGTGCTTGCCAACAAGCAATCGCGCGGCGCGTTCGGCCAGGCGCGGATGGAGGCGATCGTCCAGGACGGCATGCCGAAGGGCAGTTACGAATTCCAGTTCACGCTGTCGTCGGGCAAGCGGCCGGATTGCGTGGTGTTTCTCCCCGACCAGCGGCCGCTCTGCATCGACGCCAAGTTTCCACTGGAAGCGATGACCGCGCTGCATGACGCGCGCACCGATGAAGACAGGAAATTCGCCACCCAGCGGCTGCGCACTGACGTGATGAAGCATGTCAGCGATATCGCGGAAAAATACCTGATTCCAGGCGAGACCCAGGACACCGCGCTGATGTTCGTGCCCTCCGAATCGGTCTACGCCGAAATCCACGACGGTTTCGACGACGTGATCCAGAAGGCCTACCGCGCCCGCGTGGTGTTGGTGTCGCCCTCGCTGCTAATGCTGGCGATCCAGGTGATGCAGCAGATTCTCAAGGACGCGCGGATGCGAGACGCCGCCGACCAGATCCGCACCGAGGTGCTCAACCTCGGCGACGATCTGGGACGGCTGCGCGAGCGCGTGCTGAAGCTGCAGAAGCATTTCAACGACGCCAACGAAGATGTCCGGCAAATCCTGATTTCCGCCGACAAGATCGAAAAGCGGGCAGGGCGGATCGAGGAGCTGGATTTCAGCAAGGCCGAGCCGCCCACAGAGACCCCGCGCATCGTCAAGGCGGGCGCGCCCGAGCTGTTTCCGCTGCCGCGCAAGCTGCAGGCAGGGGAGTGAGGCTGCAGTGATCGCGCCGCCCGAGCGGGCTTCATGCCCGCTCCGCGGCGGCTGGGCCTGATGGACGCCCGATGCCGGGACTAATCCAAGCCCGCGCGGCGGAAGCCCTCCAGATAGTGCTCCCGTTCGGCCTCATGCTCGATCGGCATTTGGCGGGCGATCCAGGCGAGCGAAATATTGGGTTGCGCGCGGCGAAGTTCCTGCAGAGCTACCCGGGCGACATCATCCTTGCCGGACATGCCGGCGGCGGCCGTCAGCACCCGGTGGGCGCCGACGAAATCGCCGCGCTGGCGGATGCCTTCGCGCGCCAGCCGGATAGCCTCGTCGTAGTCGCGCCCGACAAAATGGGCGTAGGCCGCAATCCCGCAATAAACCGCCGAGAACGGATCGCGCGGGCTCAGCCGCAATGCGCGGTGTGCGGCCGCGATCGCCTCTTCCCAGCGTCCGGAATAGCAAAGTGCCAGGCCGTAGTAACCCTGTGCCATCGAGAAGTTTGGATTGAGCTGCAGCGCCAATTCAAACTCGGCCAGCGAGTCCTCGAAGCGCCGCGCAAACAGGTAAGCGCTGCCCAAAGCAAGGTGTGCCCAGGGATCCTCGCTGTCGACCAGGATCGCGGCAAGCGCCGAGCGCTCGGCAGTTGGTGCTGCCACGGCCATATCCGCCCAACCCATGTGGGCGCTGAACGTATGGCTGGCGGCAAGCACGCCAAGCGCCTGTCCATAGCCTGGGTCGATTGCCGTCGCCTTCTCAAGCAACGCCTGCGCGACCAGATTATCCTGCCGCGTCACGCGCCAATAGTGCGACAGCGCCCGCATCACCAGATCCCAGGCGTCCAGGCTGTCGGGCGGTTTGCGCTGGGCACGGAAGTTCTCCGCGGCGTAGATCTGCGGTTCGATGGCGGCGACAATGGCTTCGGTGATCTCGTCCTGCACCGCGAACAGATCGGCAAGACTGCGGTCGTAGCGTTCCGCCCAGATGTGGCTGCCGGTGGCGACATCATTGAGCTGCACGGTGATGCGCAGGCGGTCGCCGGCCTTGCGCACGCTGCCTTCGACCACGTAGCCGACGCCGAGTTCCTCGGCAACCTGTTTCATATGGACGGCCTTGCCTTTGTAGATGAACGAAGAGTTGCGCGCGATCACGAAGAACCAGCGCAGCTTGGACAGCGCGGTGATGATGTCTTCGCTGATGCCGTCGGAAAAATACTCCTGTTCCGGATCGCCGCTCATGTTGGTGAAGGGAAGCACGGCGATGGCGGGCCGGTCGGGCAGCGGCAACCCCGTGCGCAACGGCTCGTGGATTGCATCCGGCGGCGGACCGACAGCCGGCTGGTTGCCGACAGGCTGCGTTCGCACGGCGCCGACAAAGCGCAGGCCCTTGCGCGGAATGGTGCGGATCAGCTTCTGCCCCTCGCCGCTGTCGCCGACCGCCTTGCGCGCGGCGTTGATGCGGCTGGTGAGCGTCGATTCCGACACGATTCGACCGCCCCAGACCGAAGCGATGAGATCGTCCTTGCTGACGACACGGTTGCGGTTCTGCACCAGATAGACCAGGAGGTCGAATACCTGGGGCTCGACCGCGATCGGCTCGGAACCCCGGCGAAGCTCGCGGCGGTCGGTATCAAGCGTATGATCATCAAAGAGAAATTGCACAGCACCCCCAAATCCAGACTACGACGTCGTCCTCAAGGGATAATCAAGGCCCTCTCAAGGACAAATCAAGCGTCAAGCAAAGTCTTTCGGTCGCGTTGCCGTCATTCTCCGCCCGTTCAAGGCCGATCTTCGTGATCGCGCCAGACCGGAGGAAGCCATGACCCAGACCCAAGTAATCAGCCCGGACACCCGAACTAATCCAATCGGCAGAGTCGTTGTGTTTCTGTACGGAATCCTCGCCTATCTCGTGTTCTTCGCCAGTTTTCTCTACGCCGTCGGCTTCGTATCCGGCCTGGCGGTGCCGAAGACCATCGACGACGGCGCGGCCGTGCCGGCGATGGAAGGGCTCATCGTCAATATCCTGCTGATGTCGCTGTTCGCCGTGCAGCATAGCGTGATGGCGCGCCGGCAATTCAAGGAATGGTGGACGCAATATGTGCCAAAATCGATGGAGCGCAGCACCTATGTGCTGTTCGCCAGTCTCGCGCTCGTCCTGCTGCTCTGGCAATGGCGTCCGATGCCGGCCGTGGTTTGGCAAATCGACAATCCGGCGATCGCCATGACGGTAACCGGGATTTCACTGCTTGGCTGGCTGATCGTGCTCACCAGCACGTTCCTGATCAACCATTTCGAGCTTTTCGGACTGCACCAGATCACCAACAACCTCACCGGCCGCCCGATGCCGGCACCGCGTTTCCGCACGCCGCTCTTCTACAAGTTCGTGCGGCATCCGATCTATCTCGGCTTCATCGTCGCGTTCTGGGCGGCGGCCACGATGACGGTCGGGCATCTGTTGTTCGCGGCGGTCACCACGGCGTACATCATGGTCGGCATCCTGCTCGAAGAGCGCGATCTGGTCGACATCTTCGGCGACGACTACCGCCGCTACAGGGACCGGGTGTCGATGTTGGTGCCCTGGCGCAAATCGAATTGATCGATCGAACAGATTCCAGATTCACGGCGGCGCCGGATAGGGCCGGCGCCGCACCCTGCGGGCGGCAACGCCAAAAGGAACATGCCATGATCGAGGAAGCCCGCGGCAACATCGACTACGAGGAATCAGGTGCCGGACCGACGATGGTGCTTGTGCCGGGATCATGCAGCACCGGAGCGGCATGGCGACCCGTTATCGCCGCCTTGGGCAACCGGTTTCGCTGCGTCACCACCAGTCTGCCAGGGTATGGCGGAACCGCGGAGCGGCGGATACCGGGCGATGCATCGGTATCGCATGAAGCCGAGCCGCTCGAATCGGTTATTCGAAAAGCGGGTGGCCGCGTCCATCTGGTCGGCCACTCCTTCGGCGGCCTGGTGGCTCTCGCCGTGGCCCTTCGCGGCCGGGCCAGGCTCGCAAGCCTTACCATCATCGAGGCGCCTGCCGTGATGACGCTGACCCGGAGCGGGGAAGCCCGGCACATCCGCGCATTCGACGAGATGACCGCCAGCTATTTCGCCGCCTTCAAGGACGGTGACGCCGGCGCGATCGAGACGCTGATCGACTTTTTCGCCGGCCCCGGCACCTTTGCCTCGTGGCCGCCGCGGGTTCGCGCCTATGCCATGGCAACCACGCCGGTAAACATTCTCGATTGGGAAACCGCGTTTGATTACCCGCTGACGGCGGAGACGCTTGCGCAAGTTGAGGTGCCGACGCTGATCATCCGCGGCGGGAAAAGTCACCCCGCCATGCAACGCGTCAACGAAATTCTCAGCGAACGCATGGTCGAGGCGACGCTTGCAACGATCGAAAGCGCTGCACATTTCATGATCGCGACCCATGCGGTCGAGGTGGCTCGTTTGGTCGGCGAACACGCCGACAGTGCCGAAGCGACGCTGGCGGCCGATATCAAAGGCGGGTCCAATCGGCAGGCCGCCGGGGTCATCTAGGAATTGAAGGAACTTCGGCAGGAAATCGCCCTTGAAGAAGTTTCAACGCGGGCTAGCGCGGCCGGGAAGAGAGGCACCGCCGCCCGAATCCTGCTAGCACTGCGGCATGACGAGCGCCCCTGACACCCTGCCCAAGCCACGGATTGCGGCAAACTCCGAGGCCGGTGCCCGCGCATCCTGGCGCGAGAGCCTTGCTGTCTACCTGCAGCGGCGCGTGCTGATCGTGATGCTGCTCGGCTTTTCCTCCGGCCTGCCGCTGGCGCTGTCGGGATCGACACTATTGGTATGGATGCGCGAATCCGGCGTCGATCTCGGCACTATCGGCCTGTTCGCGCTGGTCGGCACGCCCTACACCCTGAAATTTCTCTGGGCGCCGCTCACCGACGCGCTGCATGTGCCGTTCTTCACCCGCAGATTCGGCCGCCGGCGCGGCTGGCTGGTGTGCTCGCAACTGGCCCTGATCGCCTCGATCCTGCTGCTGGCGCTGACCGACCCAGCGCGCTCGCCGCTGTTCGTGGCGCTCGGCGCGCTGCTGGTGGCGGCAATGTCGTCGACGCAGGACATCGTGGTCGACGCGTTTCGCGTCGAGAGCCTGCCCGAGAGCGAGCAGGCCGCCGGCATGGCCTCCTATGTCGCGGCCTACCGCATCGGCATGCTGGTCTCGACCGCCGGCGCGCTGTTTCTGGTCAGCGCGTTCGAATCGACAGGCATCGCTCGCTCCTCGGCGTGGATGTGGGGCTATGTGACGATGGCGACGATGGTGCTGATCGGCACCATTACCGCGCTGGCCGCCACCGAGCCTGAACAATCGGCGCGCGCGGAGGCCGCCACCAGCACCGAGACTGCGTTCGTGCGCGTGATCCATGCCGCGGTTGGCGCATTTTCTGAATTTCTGCTCCGCAAGGATGCGCTCGCTGCGCTCGCCTTCGTGGTGCTGTTCAAATTCACCGACGCATTTTCCGGCACCATGACCGCACCGTTCGTGATCGACCTCGGTTTCTCCCGCAACGACTATGCCGCCATCGTCAAGGGCGTAGGCCTCGCCGCGACCCTGATCGGCGGTTTTGCCGGCGGGTTCGTCGCGCGGCGCTATTCATTAGGCATCAGCCTGTGGATCGGCGGCGTGCTGCAGGCGGTCGCCAACCTGTCGTTCTCGTGGCTGGCGCTGGTCGGCGTCAACGAGTGGGCGCTGGCATTTGCGATTACCACGGAGAATTTCACCAGCGCCATCGGCACCGTGATCTTCGTCGCCTATTTGTCGGCGCTGTGCCAGAACCCGCTGCACACCGCGACCCAATACGCGCTGCTCACGGCATTGGCCGCGGTCGGGCGCACCTATCTGTCGTCAGGCGCGGGGTTCGTGGCCAAGGCGACGGGCTGGCCGCTGTTTTTTGCGATCTGCGTCGTGGTCGCGGTGCCGAGCCTGATTCTTTTGGCCTGGCTGCAGCGGCGCGGGCATTTTTCCGGGCTGGAGACGGCGAAGGTTTAGTGCTTCGTCACCACGCTCCATTTGGTGACCACGGCCTCGCTCATCTGCCCGGCGTCCTGCGCGCAGGCGACTTCGTCAATCCTGAGCATGAGTTCCTTGCCAATAAAACCCTTCAACTGCGCCGCCTGGGCGTCGCTGCTGGTGACGATCTGAAACGTCTCCGGTCCGGTTTCCAGCCCGCACAGCCCGTTCGGCGGCGGCAGCCGGCGCGGCTCGCTGACGAGCTGATAGGTGTTGATCCGCTTGCCCCTGGCGCGGCTGCGCATGGCATTGAGCTCTCCCGAAAGCACATCGCCGGCATTGATCGGCTTGCCTGCCTTCGGCGTCGGCAGGGCCTGCTGCGCCAGGACGCCAGGCGCGGCCGATACCGCCGCGAGAACCGCGCCCAAGGCCAGCCATATGGCGAATCGTCGTTTCGTCATGTCGATCATTTCCGTATCCGGTTGCTAGAACAGGGTCCGCTGCCGCATCGCGGCCGACAGCGTGCCTTCATCGAGATAGTCGAGTTCGCCGCCGACCGGTACGCCGTGGGCGAGTCGCGTCACTTTTACGCCCGCCTCCTGCAAGAGGTCGGTGATGTAGTGCGCGGTGGTCTGGCCGTCGACGGTGGCGTTCAGGGCAAGGATGATTTCCGTCACCCGGGGATCGTGCGCGCGCTGAACCAGCGCGTCGATGGTCAGGTCCTGCGGGCCGACGCCGTCGAGCGGCGACAGCGTCGCCCCCAGCACGTGATAAAGCCCGTTGGTCGCATGCGCGCGCTCCAGCGCCCAGAGGTCGGCAACATCGGCGACCACGACGATGATCGCGCCATCGCGCCTGGGGTCAGTGCACACCGCGCAGGGATTTTGGGTGTCGATATTGCCGCAGGTCTTGCAAACCTGGATCTTGTCGATCGCCACCTGCAGCGCGCTGGCCAGCGGCGTCATCAGCGCTTCGCGCTTCTTGATCAGATGCAGCGCCGCCCGCCGCGCCGAACGCGGGCCGAGCCCGGGCAGCCGCGACAAGAGCTGGATCAAGCGTTCGATTTCGGGGCCGGCAACCGCAGTGGCCATATCAGGGGAGGCCCAAACCCGGCGGCAGGCCCAGTCCGCCGGTCAGTGCCTGCATCTTTTCGGCCATCGCGGCTTCCGCCTTGCGCCGGGCGTCATTATGCGCCGTCACCAGCAGGTCTTCGAGGATCTCGCGCTCGTCCGCCTTCATCAGGCTGGGGTCGATTTTCACCGCCTTCACTTCCATCTTCGCGGTCATGCGCACGCTGACGACACCGCCGCCCGAGATGCCCTCGACTTCGACATTGCCGAGTTCTTCCTGCATCGCCTGCATTTTCGATTGCAGCTGCGCCGCCTGCTTCATCATGCCGAGGAAATCAGCCATCAATGCTTCCTTTGAAGTCGCTACTGATCGTCGCTGTCGATGGAATCAACGGGGTCTTCACCGCTAGCATCGGATTCCGGCGGCTCCGGGGCAAGCTTGCGCACCTCTACCACCCTGGCGCCGGGAAATCGCGCCAGCACCGCCTGTACCCTTGGGTCGGTTTCGACGGCGCGCTCGCGCTGGCTCCTCTCGCTTTCGTTCTGCGAGCGCAGCGTCGGCAGTCCGGCTTCATTGGACACGATCACGGTCCAGCGCCGTCCGGTCCATTGCTCCAGTTTTCGCGACAGGTCGTTGATCAGGGTGCGCGCCGCGCTGCGTTCCAGCGCCACCTCAAGCCGGCCGTCCTCGATGCGGACCAGCCGGACGTCGGCTTCGAGCGCGGCTTTTGTCTGCAGGTCACGTTTCTCGCCGGCGAGCGCCACCAGTTCCGGAAAGCTTGCAATCCTCAGCGCCGCGGGCGCGGCCTGCACCTCCGGCGCGACCATCTGCGGGCGCGGCGATGGCTCGGCATTGGCCCTTGGCGCGGCGGACGCGCGCGCGGGCGACGGCTGGGCCGATGACAGGGTCGCGGCCGGCGCGCTGCGCGGCGCGGCGTTTCCGGCAACGACCGGCGATGTGCCGCCATTCTGCTCGAGCATCCGGATCGCCTCATCCGGCGTCGGCATGTCGGCGACATAGGCGATGCGCACCAGCACCATTTCGGCGGCCGCGGCCGGGCGCGTCGCCAATTGCGCCTCGGTGATGCCCTTCAGCAGCATCTGCCACATCCGCGACAGCACCCGCATCGAAAGTTTTGCCGCGAAATCGCGGGCGCGCCGCCGCTCGGTTTCGCCGAATGCGACATTATCGGCCGTCGCCGGCACGATCTTGACGCGGGTGACGAAATTGACGAATTCGGCGAGATCCGACAGCACCACGATCGGATCGGCGCCGGTGTCATACTGCTCGCGAAACTCCCTGAAGGCGCTGGCGATATCGCCGCGAACAAGCGAATCAAAGAGATCGATCACCCGGGTGCGGTCGGCAAGGCCGAGCATCTGCCGCACCGCATCGGCGCGCACGGTACCTGCCGCATGGGCGATGGCCTGATCGAACAGCGACAGCGAATCGCGCACCGAGCCTTCGGCCGCGCGGGCGATGATGCCGAGGGCTTCCGGCTCCGCTTCAACGCCTTCCCTGGTCGCGATACCAGCAAGATGCGTCATCAGCACGTCGGCCTCGACCCGGCGCAGGTCAAAACGCTGGCAGCGCGACAGCACCGTCACCGGCACTTTTCGGATTTCGGTGGTGGCGAATACGAATTTGGCGTGCTCGGGCGGCTCTTCCAGCGTCTTCAGGAACGCGTTGAACGCCGCGGTCGAGAGCATGTGGACTTCGTCGATGATATAGACCTTGTAGCGGGCGCTCGCCGGCGCGTAGCGCACGCTGTCGTTGATCTGACGCACGTCATCGACGCCGGTATGGGAGGCGGCGTCCATTTCCAGCACGTCGATGTGGCGGCTTTCCATGATGGCCTGGCAGTGCACGCCCGGCACCTTCATGTGGATGGTCGGTCCCTTCACCGATCCATCCGGCAGTTCGTAGTTCAGCGCGCGGGCGAGAATCCGCGCCGTGGTGGTCTTTCCGACGCCGCGCACCCCGGTCAGGATCCAGGCCTGCGGAATCCGCCCGGTCTCGAACGCGTTCGAAACGGTGCGGACCACGGCGTCCTGGCCGATCAGATCGTCGAAACTGGAAGGGCGGTATTTGCGCGCCAGCACCCGATAATGCTTGCCGGCCTGCGGCGGGCCGCCGAGGTCGAAGCCGCGCTGATCGGCGCTTTGGGAATTGTTGGGGGACATTAAGGGCGCGCCAGCGTCGGTCATCGATCGATCCGCAACTCTGATTGTCTCTCGAAGCCGGCTTGCGGAATAAGGCGGCGGATTCCGGCGCAGGACGGGATAACCCATCTTGCGCGATTCGCCCGAAAAAACAGGTAGGAGACTGACGAGCGACCCGATCCGGACCTCGTTAGGGCTGCTTCCTTCCGGACCTGACCCGGTTGGCGAGTGGCTCGTCCACCGCCAATCTCCCGGTCCTTATTTGGGGCCAAAAGGGGCGGAAAGCAAGCGGCGCGGAAGGGGGTTTGCGGGACTTGTGCAGAAACGCGGAAAGGCATTAGTTGCCGTCATGGCCTCAGAAACCCCCGCCTGGTCGCTGCATTCACAGCTCAAAAAGGACACCATCGACATCGGCGATCTGCCGCTGTGCCGGGTGCTTGTAATCAAGGATGCGCATTACCCGTGGCTGTTGCTGGTGCCGCGGCGGCACGAGGCCGTGGAGATCATCGACCTCGACGAGGTCGAGCAGGGCCAGCTGATGACGGAGATCAGCCGCGTCGCCCGCGCCCTGAAAGAAATTACAAAGTGCGACAAGCTGAATATCGCAGCGCTCGGCAATCTGGTGCCGCAACTGCACGTTCACGTCGTCGCCCGCCGCTCCAGCGACGCCGCCTGGCCGCGTCCGGTCTGGGGGGTGATGCCGCCGCTCGCGCATGACGCCGAGGAGGTCCAGAATTTCATCAGCGCGCTTCGCCGCAGGATTTGGCTTGGTTAGGACATGACAGCATTCGACAAGTTTCCCCTGGGGAAGCCGGCCTTCGTCACCAATATTCTCGATCGCGCCGCGCATCTGCGCGGCGACGACGCCAAGCTGATGGCGCTGGAGGGGCACCGCGATGCCCGCGCCTATGTGGTGTATCGCGACTCGCTGGTGGTGAAGCAGGAGGCGGAAGGCCCGCGCGCGCTGCTGAGCATCGACGAGGCGCTGAAATTCGGCGCCAATCCCGGCACCATTTTCCTGGGCTTGCGCGACGGCGCCGCGGTGTTCGGCATGGGGATTTCGGCCGCGGCGGTGGAAAGCCTTTTGCCGCGCAACGATGTCGCGGTCAGCGAACTGCGCGGCATGGCGATGCAGGGCGTGGTGCCGCCGGACCAGCTCTCGGCGATCGCGATGGCAAAATCGATGGTGAACTGGCACCAGCGCCACGGCTATTGCGCCAATTGCGGAACCCGTTCCGCGATGAAGGAAGGCGGCTGGAAGCGCGACTGCCCGAATTGCAAAGCCGAGCATTTTCCGCGCACCGATCCCGTCGTGATCATGCTGGTCACCTCGGGCGACAAGTGCCTGCTGGGGCGGCAGAAGCAGTTCCTGCCCGGCATGTATTCGTGCCTGGCCGGGTTCGTCGAGGCCGCCGAAACCATCGAGGACGCGGTGCGGCGCGAGATCTTCGAGGAATCCGGGATTCGCTGCACCGACGTGAACTACTACATGACCCAGCCCTGGCCCTATCCGTCATCCCTGATGATCGGGTGTACCGCGCGCGCCACCAATGAGGACATTGTGGTCGATCGCAGCGAACTCGAGGACGCGCGCTGGTTTTCCCGCGATGAAGCGACCTTGATGATCAAGCGGCAGCATCCCGACGGTCTAGCGGGACCGCATCCGTTTGCGATCGCGCACCACCTGCTCGGCCGCTGGTTGCATGGCGGAGAGAAGCTGCGCGCATAGCAGGGAACCGGCTCATGGTTCAGTCGATTGGTCCCGCACCCGGGTTCTGGCATAAGGCGGAACCGGCATGACGGACCTCGATATGAATTTCCATACGGACGCGCCGAAAACCCCGCCGCGCATTCTCTGCATCGGCATCCCCGTGCGCGACCTGACATTCCGCGTCGGCAGCGTTCCCGCGCGCGGCTCCAAGGAGAACGCCAGCCATTTCGACGAGATCTGCGGCGGCAACGCCCTCAATGCCGCGATCGGCATTGTGCGCCTTGGCGGCCGCGCCTCGATCTGCGGCCCGATGGGCGATGCCGGCGAAACCTCGAGCCGCTATATCTTCGACAAGCTCGCCCATGAAGGCATCGAGACCAGGCACATCGTGCACATGCCGGGACTGGTGACGCCGATCTCGGCTGTGATGGTCGATCCCTCCGGCGAGCGCACCATCGTAACTTTCCGCGATCCCGGACTGTGGAAGGTCCGCCTGCCCGACACCGATGAGCTTTTGGACGATTGCAGCGCCATCCTGACCGAGAGCCGCTGCGCGGAATTCTGCACGGGCCTATGCGCCGAGGCGCGCCGGCGCGGCATTCCCGTGATCGTCGATGCCGACCGTGCGATGTCGCTGCGGGAGGGGCTGCTCACCGCGTCGTCGCATCTGGTGTTCTCGAGCGAACCTTTGCAGGAGACGGCCAACGTCGCCGACGATGGCGAAGCGCTGAAAAAGATTTCCAGGCTGACGCTGTCATTCCTGGCGGGCACCCGCGGCGCGCAGGGCACGATCTGGCTCGACGAGAAGGGCCAGCTGCAGCAGACGCCGGCCTTCCCGGTCCATACCGTCGATACCTTGGGCGCCGGCGACGTATTCCACGGCGCGTTTGCGCTCGCCATCACCGAAAACCAGGACATTCCGAGCGCGCTGCGGTTCGCCTCCGCCGCTGCAGCCCTGAAATGCACCCGCTTCGGCGGCGCCTTCGCCGCCCCGCAACGTGCTGAAGTCTTGGAGCTTTTGAGTCATGGCCCCGCTGCCGGCGCCGCTCAGATCCACCGATAATGGGCTTGTCTTAGAAGATTTTTCTATATATGAGGGTTATCTTGCTCATAAATGGAACAAAGTTCCTTCCCATGACCGATATTGCCGTTCAAATCCACGAACCCAACCGCCGCCTCGATGCCATCGACCGCAAAATCCTGACCGTGCTTCAGGAGGATGCCTCCCTGTCGGTCGCCGAGATCGGCGACCGGGTGGGACTGTCATCGACGCCGTGCTGGAAGCGCATCCAGCGGCT
The DNA here is from genome assembly GCA_963801875.1 of uncultured Alphaproteobacteria bacterium. Taxonomy (GTDB): domain Bacteria; phylum Pseudomonadota; class Alphaproteobacteria; order Rhizobiales; family Xanthobacteraceae; genus Bradyrhizobium. The sequence continues at coordinate 37,719 of CAWDGT010000006.1, forward strand.
GGAAGCCGATGGCGTGATCCTGCGCCGGGTCGCGCTGGTCGACCAGAACAAGATCGGGCTCGGTATTTCGGTTTTCGTCTCGGTCGAGAGCGCCGATCATTCCGAGGTCTGGCTGCGAAAATTCGCCGACGCCGTCAGCGCGATGCCGGAGGTGATGGAGTTTTATCGCATGGCGGGCGACGTCGATTACATGCTGCGCGTCGTGGTCGCGGACATGCAGAGCTACGACGTGTTTTACAAGAAGCTGATCGCCGCGGTGCCGCTGAAGAACGTTACCTCGCGTTTTGCGATGGAGAAGATCAAGTCGGTTACCGCGCTGCCGGTGCCGGCGGCGTAGGCTCGTCGATCCAGCAAACAACTAAGGGTCATCGCCCGCGAAAGCGGGCGATCCAGTATTGCACTGCAGTCGTGTGAAATCGAGAAGCCGCGGCGAACTGGATACCCCGCTTTCGCGGGGTATGACGACGGTAGATGTGGTACGCGACGCGCGGACCCTCAAATCTTCTGATTATACTCGCCAACCTCGGGATGGGTGCGCAGCACCGAATCCATCGCCTCGAACAGGTCGCGCATCCGCTGCTCACTGACCGGGCTCTCGACCACGACCACCAGTTCCGGCTTGTTGGAGGAGGCCCGCACCAGACCCCAGCTGCCGTCCTCGACCGTGACGCGCACGCCGTTGACGGTGACGAGGTCGCGGATCTTTTGCCCAGCGACCTTCTCGCTTTTCTTCTGCATCGTCTCGAAATGTTTCACCACGCTATCGACGATGCCGTATTTGGCCTCGTCGGCGCAATGCGGCGACATGGTCGGCGACGACCAGGTCTTCGGCAGCGCGTTTTTCAGATCCGCCATCGACTTTTCGGGCGCGCGATCGAGCATCTCGCAGATCGCGATCGCCGAGATCAGGCCGTCGTCATAGCCGCGGCCGAGCGGCGCGTTGAAGAAGAAGTGGCCGGATTTCTCAAAACCCGCCAGCGCGCCCAATTCGTTGGTGCGGCGCTTCATATAGGAATGGCCGGTCTTCCAGTAGGTGGTTTTGGCGCCCTGCTTTTGCAGCACCGGATCGGTGGCAAACAGCCCGGTCGACTTGACGTCGACCACGAACCGGGCATTCGCGGTGATCGCCGACATATCCCGCGCCAGCATGACGCCGACCTTGTCGGCGAAAATCTCTTCCCCGGTATTGTCGACCACGCCGCAGCGGTCGCCGTCGCCGTCGAAACCGAGGCCGACATCGGCCTTGTGCGCCAGCACCACGTCGCGGATGGCGTGCAGCATTTCCATGTCTTCGGGATTGGGATTGTATTTCGGGAAGGTGTAGTCGAGCTCGGTGTCGAGCGGCACCACCTCGCAGCCGATCGCCTGCATCACTTCAGGCGCGAATGCGCCCGCGGTGCCGTTGCCGCAGGCGACCACGACTTTCAGCTTGCGCTTCAACTTCGGGCGCGCGGTCAGGTCGGCGATGTAGCGCGCCGGAAAATTCTCGTGAAACTGATAGGAGCCGCCGGCCTTGTTGCCGAAGTCGGCATTGAGAACGATCTCCTTCAGGCGGGTCATTTCGTCGGGCCCGAAAGTGAGCGGCCGGTTGGCCCCCATCTTGACGCCGGTCCAGCCATTGTCGTTATGCGATGCCGTCACCATCGCGACGCAGGGCACGTCGAGTTCGAATTGCGCGAAATACGCCATCGGCGTCATGCACAGTCCGATGTCGTGGACCTTGCAGCCCGCTGCCATCAGCCCGGAAATCAGCGCATATTTGATCGAGGCCGAATAGCCGCGGAAATCATGCCCGGTGACGACTTCCTGCCTGGCGCCGAGTTCCGATATCAGCGCCCCGAGCCCCATGCCCAGCGCCTGGATGCCCATCAGGTTGATTTCCTTGCCGAACAGCCAGCGGGCGTCGTACTCGCGAAAGCCGGTCGCCTTCACCATCGGCTCGGATTCATAGGCATAGGTGTTCGGAACCAGCACGGATTTCGGCTTGGGAAACATTCAAATGGCCTCGTCGGGAAGCAGGGGAAGCGATCTACCGCAGCCATAGCGAATGCGCGGGCGCAGCGAAAGGCGGGATAAGCGTTTTGTGACGATTGATTGCGGCGGATTGGCAGGGAAAGGAGCCCTACTGCTCCAGCACCATCTTGCCGTTGGCGTACTCAAACCGTTTCAGCTTCGACAAAAACGAAAGGCCAAGCAGGTTTTCCGACAGCGCTTCGTCGGGCAGCACCAGGGCATCGACGTCGCGCACCACCAGCCCGCCGATATCCACCATGGCGATGCGCGTGCGCGCCGCCTTGATGGTGCCGTTGGCGGTCGTGACCAGCGCGTTGTAATCGCCTCGCGAGGGGCGCAGCCCGAACCGCGCCGCGGACGTCTCGTTCAGCGCCACCACCGATGCACCGGTATCGACCATGAAGCCGATGCGCTGGCCATCGATCCGGCCTTCGGTCAGGAAATGGCCGCGCGCGTCGCGGGAAATGCTGAGGCTGCGAACACCGGCCTGGCCGACGGTCTCGGCGGTAGTGGCCTTTCGCGAGGCGACATTGGCGAGCGCGGGCGTGCCCGCTGTCATCTTGTCCGCCGTCTGCGCCATGATGGTGCCGAGGACGACCATAACGGCGGCAAACATCATAAGGTTACGCATCACGCCACACTCGATGAGACCAGCAATATCACCACGTCAGCCGCAAAACCGCGACTGATTGCGGCGGACGAGGCGCTCATTTTGACGAAAAGGATGAGCGAAACGTTAACGGGGTTTCTTCTTACCTCGCCCGCTTGCGGGGAGAGGTCGAATTGCGAAGCAATCCGGGTGAGGGGGACTCACCGCGCATACATCATCTTCAGAATTTGCGGAGACGGCCCCTCACCCCAACCCTCTCCCCGCAAGGGCGACGCAAGGGCGGGGCGAGGGAGCAAACTCGCGCCAGCCGCGTCGGCCTCAGGTTCCCCGCGGCTTCACTCGCCGGGTCGGGAGCGCGCCTGCCGGATCCTCCGGCCAGGGATGCCTGGGATAGCGCCCGCGCAAATCGGATCGCACCGCCGCGTAGCTGCCGCGCCAGAAACCCGGCAGATCGCGGGTCACCTGCACCGGCCGGTGCGCCGGCGACAATAACTCCAGAACCAGCGGGACGGCGCCTTTCGCAACCGACGGATGGGTGTGGAGCCCGAACAATTCCTGCAAGCGGACCGCAATGGTCGGACCTTGCTCGGCCTCGTAGTCGATCGCGAGCTGGGTGCCGGTCGGCGCCTCGAAATGCGTCGGCGCTTCGCGCTCGAGCCGGGCGCGCAATTCCCAGGGCAGCAGCGTCATCAGCGCGTCCGACAGTTCGCCAGCCGACAACTCCTTGAGCGACGTCTTGTCGTAGAGTACGGGCATCAGCCAGCTCTCCCTTTGCGCCGCAAGCGCGTCATCGGACAGATCAGGCCAGGAATGCCGCAGGATCTCGCCTTCGGCTTTGCGCAGGAACATCACGCGGCCGCGCCACTGCTTCAGCGGTTTTGACCACGGCAATTTATCGATGCCGGCGGCGACCAGCCCGTCGGCCAATACCCGCGCGGTCTCCGCCGAGGGCTGCAGCGCCATTGGTGCTTCCGACAGGGTGATCGCGTGCAGCGTCTTCTTGCGCCGCGCCCGCAGCGCCATCGCGCCGCGATCGAACGAAACCTCGTCCGCGGTCACGATCTGATCGGCGAAGTGCCGCTCGATCTCCGCCGGCGTGATCGGCGCGGCCAGCAGGATGCGCCCATTCGCAGCGGTGCCGGTCAGTTCGGCGACCGCGATATAGGGCGCGCGTGCCAGCGTGGAAGCCTGGTCCAACGTGGCGCCGCGGCCGTTGGCGAGCACGAAGCCGCCATTGCCGCGATTGCGCGCGACGCGGTCGGGAAAGGCAAGGGCGAGCATCACGCCGGTGGAGGGTCGTTCGTCAGGGGAGCGCAGGTCTTTGCGCTCCCCTCCCCCTTGCGGGGAGGGAGAAGATGGCACCGTTGCGTTGGCTTTCTCACTTGCCGCCACCTGCGCGGCCCAGCGCTGCGCCTGGCTGCGTGCGCTGCCGGCGCGCTGCGAGCGGTCGCGGCGGAATTGATCAAGCCTGAAATCCAGATCGACGCTGTCACCGCCTAATCCGCGCTCGGTGAGCACGGCCGCGATGTCAGCGGCTTCCTCGCCCGCGCCCAGCCGGTGCGAATCGACGATCATCCGCGCCAGCCGCGGCGGCAATGCCAGCGCTCGCAGGCTCTTGCCCTCCGCCGTGATCCGGCCATCGCCGTCGAGCGCGCCGAGTTCGCGCAACAGGCCTCGCGCCTCCTTCAGCGCGGGCGCCGGCGGCGAATCGAGAAACGCCAGCGTGGCGGGATCGCCGACCCCCCATTGCGCGAGGTCGAGCACCAGCGAAGACAGGTCGGCGCTAAGAATCTCGGGCTGGGTATAGGCCGCCAGCGAAGCGGTCTGCGGCTCGCCCCACAGCCGATAACAAACGCCGGGTTCGGTGCGGCCGGCGCGGCCGCGGCGCTGATCGACCGCGGCGCGCGAGGCGCGCACGGTTTCCAGTCGCGTCAGTCCGATATCCGGCTCATAGCGCGGCACCCGCGCCACGCCGGAATCGACGACAATGCGAACGCCTTCGATGGTCAGCGACGTTTCGGCAATCGAGGTCGCCAGCACCACCTTGCGTAACCCCTTGGGCGGCGGCGCAATGGCGCGATCCTGCACGGCGGCGTCGAGTGCGCCGAACAGCGGCACGATTTCGACGAAGGCATCGTGGACGCGTTCACCGAGAAGATTCTGGGTGCGGCGAATTTCCGCGGCGCCCGGCAGAAACGCCAGCACCGAACCGGGATCGTCGCGCAGCGCCATCGCGATCGCGTCCGCCATCTGCCGCTCCAGCGGCGCATCGGCCTTGCGGCCGAGATAACGGGTCTCGACCGGAAAGGCACGGCCCTCGCTTGATATCACCGGCGCCTCGCCGAGCAGTTTCGCCACCCGCGCGCCGTCAAGGGTTGCCGACATCACCAGGATGCGCAGATCCTCGCGCAGGCCGACCTGCGCGTCGCGCGCCAGCGCCAGGCCGAGATCGGCATCGAGCGAGCGTTCGTGAAACTCGTCGAACAGCACCGCGGCGACGCCTGTCAGTTCCGGGTCGTCGAGAATCTGCCGCGAGAAGATGCCTTCGGTGACGACCTCTATCCTGGTAGCGCGCGACACCTTCGAGCCGAAGCGGACGCGGTAGCCGACGGTTTCGCCGACGCGTTCGCCAAGGGTCTGCGCCATCCGCTCGGCGCTGGCGCGGGCGGCGATCCGCCGCGGCTCCAGCACGATGATCTTTCCGTTTTTCACCCACGGTTCGTCGAGCAGCGCCAGCGGCACCCGCGTGGTCTTGCCGGCGCCGGGAGGAGCCACCAGCACCGCGGCGTTATGGCCGGCGAGAGTCCGCGCCAGCTCGTCCAGCACCGCGTCGATCGGAAGAGTCGTGTCGAATCTGCGGGGCAATTGCGGCTCGCGTTCAGTTCTTCACCCTCTCCCCTTGTGGGAGAGGTGGCTTCGCGAAGCGAAGACGGGTGAGGGGTCTCTCTTCGCGGATGCAGACCCCTCATCCGGCACGGACTTCCGTCCGTGCCACCTTCTCCCACAAAGGGGAGAAGGGAAAAAAGCACATCACTTCCGCGGCTCGGACGCGCGGCCAACGCTTTCATAGGTAAAACCGAGCGCCGCCATGTCCCCGGGCCGATAGATATTGCGCAGATCGACCATCACGGGATGAGCCATTTCGCGCTTCAGCCGTTCCAGATCGAGCGCGCGGAACTGCACCCATTCCGTCACGATCACCATGACATCCGCGCCGCGCGCGCATGCGTAGGGATCGTCGCAATATTCGATGTCGGGCAGTTCGCGACGCGCCTGCTCCATGCCGACCGGGTCGTGCGCGCGCACCTTCGCGCCCATGTCGAGCAATCCCGTCACCAGCGGTATCGATGGCGCCTCGCGCATGTCGTCGGTGTCGGGCTTGAAGGTGAGGCCGAGCACGGCAACGGTCTTGCCGCGCAGGCTGCCGCCGGCGGCGCTGGCGACCTTGCGCGCCATCGCGCGCTTGCGGTTGTCGTTGACCGCGAGCACCGCCTCGACGATCCGCAGCGGCACGTCGTGATCGAGCGCGATCTTCACCAGCGCGCGGGTGTCCTTCGGGAAGCACGAGCCGCCGAAGCCGGGTCCGGCATGCAGGAACTTCGAGCCGATGCGATTGTCCAGTCCGATGCCGCGCGCGACTTCCTGCACGTCGGCGCCAACCTTTTCGGCGAGATCGGCGATTTCGTTGATGAAGGTGATCTTGGTGGCGAGGAACGCGTTGGCGGCGTATTTGATCAGCTCCGCGGTGCGGCGCGCCGTGAACATCAACGGCGCCTGATTCAGCGACAGCGGGCGGTAGACATCGCCGAGCACCTTGCGGGCACGTTCGTCCGACGTGCCGATCACGATGCGGTCTGGGAATTTGAAGTCGCGGATCGCGGCGCCCTCGCGCAGGAATTCCGGATTGGAGGCGACCACGACGTCGGCCGAGGGATTGGCCTCATGAATCAGGCGCTCAACTTCATCGCCGGTGCCGACCGGCACGGTCGACTTGGTGACGACCACGGTGAAGCCGGCAAGCGCAGCCGCGATCTCGCGCGCGGCGGTATGAACGTAGCTCAGATCGGCATGGCCATCGCCGCGCCGCGACGGGGTGCCGACCGCGATAAAAACTGCATCCGCCTCGGCGACCGGCGCGGCAAGATCGGTGGCAAAGTCCAGACGGCCGGCCTTTACATTGGAAGCCACCAGCGCATCGAGCCCGGGCTCGAAAATCGGGATTTCTCCCCGGCGCAAGGCTGCGATCTTGTCGCTATCCTTGTCCACGCAGGTGACCTGGTGCCCGAAATCGGCAAAGCAGGCGCCGGACACCAGCCCCACATAGCCCGTGCCGATCATGGCAATCCGCATGAAACAACCTGCCTGTAATGGTTAACGCGAGCGATAGATTTCGTGGGGGTCTTAGAGCATTTCCCCGCAAAGGGGAAACCGGAAACCGCGGGAAACCGGCATGTCATTTGTATGAATAAAGGAGAATGAAACCGATTGGGCCGATCATGCCGCTCTGCTAGTGCCCGTTTCCGAAGTTCGTGACGCGTTTGCGGCCCCACTGACACGAACTTCGGAAACAAAGGGGCACTAGTAACTATATTTTTCTAGTGCCGCTCTTCGATTTGAAGTTCCTGTCACGAACTCGCGGCTACTGGTGTAGGAACTTCAAATCGGCGGCACTAGGCCGAAAAGGGACACCGATGACTTTAAACGGCACAGAAGCCGTCGCCGGGCGTTCCCGGCGGATCGACTGGGTGGATTACGCCAAAGGCATCTGCATCGTCATGGTCGTCATGATGCATTCGGTGCTGGGTGTCGAGGCCGCCGCGGGCCAGACCGGCTTCATGCATGTTCTGGTGGCATTCGCCAAGCCGTTCCGGATGCCGGATTTCTTCCTGATTTCGGGCTTGTTCCTGTCGGTCGTGATCGACCGCGACTGGCGCACTTTTCTCGACCGCAAGGTGGTGCACTTCGGCTATTTTTACGTGCTTTGGGTGACGATCCAGTTCGGCTTCAAGGCCCCTGGCTTCGCCGCCGAGGCCGGTTGGGCGCATGTCGGCTACATGTATCTCGAATCCTTCATCGAGCCGTTCGGCACCTTGTGGTTCATCTATCTGCTGCCGGTGTTCTTCGTGGTCACCAAGGCGGTGCGCAAACTGCCGCCGCTTCTGATCTGGAGCGTCCTGGCGGCACTGGAGACGGCGCATATCGCTACCGGCTGGACCGTGATCGACGAGTTTTGCGCGCGCTTCGTCTATTTCTATTCCGGCTATCTGTGCGCGGATTACGTGTTCGCGCTGTCCGACCGCGCGCGGGCGCAGCCTGCGCTGGCGCTCGCGGGACTGGCGGCGTGGGCGCTCATCAACGGCGGCATGGTTGCATCAGGTTACAGCGAATCGCCGCTGATCTCGCTCACGCTCGGGCTATCGGGCGCCTGCGCCATCGTCACGACAGGCACGCTGCTGGCGCGCGCGCATTGGCTCAACTTCCTGCGCTTTTGCGGCGAGCATTCCATCGTCATCTATCTCGCATTCTTCCTGCCGATGGCAGCGAGCCGGACGCTGCTGCTGCGGGCCGGATCAATCCACGACATCGGGACGATCTCGCTTGTTGTCACCATCGCCGGCGTGTTCGGCGCGCTGGCGATCTGGCGGATAGCGCTCAAGGCCGGAGCCAATTTCCTGTTCGAGCGCCCCGCCGCGTGCTGGATCGCGCCGAAAAAGGCGGAGCCCGCATTGCAGGCGGCGGGGTAGCTTTCGTACCCGCACAAGCCCGTATGCCGTTGGGCAACGCCAAAAATCGCCTTCGCAAGGCTGTCAATCGCCATAAAAACCCTTAAGTTTCGGCCATGCCGAAAACATCCCCAAACGCCTCCGCAAAACCCGTTGCCGTCAAAGCTCCCGCAAGAGGCGACCACGTCTTTCTGGTCGACGGTTCCTCCTATATTTTCCGCGCCTACCACGCGCTGCCGCCGCTAAACCGCAAATCCGACGGCTTGCAGGTCAATGCCGTGCTCGGCTTTTGCAACATGCTGTGGAAGCTGCTGCGCGACATGCCGCCGGACAACCGCCCCAGCCATCTGGCCATCGTGTTCGACAAGTCGGAAGTGACTTTCCGCAACAAGCTTTTCCCCGACTACAAGGCGCACCGGCCGCCGGCGCCGGACGATCTGATTCCGCAGTTTGCGCTGATCCGCGAGGCGGTCCGCGCCTTCGACCTGCCCTGCCTCGAGCAGGGCGGCTTCGAGGCCGACGACCTGATCGCCACCTACGCCCGCGAGGCCGGCGAGCGCGGCGCCACCACGACCATCGTCTCCTCGGACAAGGACCTGATGCAGCTCGTCACCGACAAGGTGACCATGTACGACACCATGAAGGACCGCCGCATCGGCATCCCGGAGGTGATCGAGAAGTTCGGCGTGCCGCCGGAAAAAGTGGTCGAGGTGCAGGCGCTTGCCGGCAATTCCACCGACAACGTGCCAGGCGTGCCCGGCATCGGCGTCAAGACCGCGGCGCAACTGATCGTCGAATACGGCGACCTGGAGACGCTGCTCAAGCGCGCCGGCGAGATCAAGCAGCCGAAGCGGCGCGAGGCGCTGATCGAGAACGCCGAAAAGGCGCGGATTTCGCGAAAGCTGGTGCTGCTCGACGACAAGGTCAAGCTGGACGTGCCGCTTGACGAACTCGCGGTGCACGAGCCCGACGCGCGCAAGCTGATCGCGTTCCTGAAGGCGATGGAATTTTCCAGCCTGACCCGCCGCGTCGCCGAGTATTCGCAGATCGATCCGGCCGAAGTGGAAGCGGACGACAAGAACAAGAGCGGTTCGGGAAAAGCATCTTCCTTACCTCTCCCGCTTGCGGGGGAGGTCGGATCGCGCAGCGATCCGGGTGGGGGTCTCTTCGATCGGGGTGGCGACCTCTTCGCCAGTGGAAGCACCCCCACCCCGCCCTCCCCCGCAAGCGGGAGAGGGAGCACACCGCGCACGGGGCAACAGCGCAGCAAAACTGACTCTCAGCCGCTCACCCCCCAGGCGCTTGCCGCCGCGCGCGTGGAGGAAGCGCGCAAGACCAAAATCGATGGCAGCAGATATGCGACGATCCGCAGCCTTGAAGAACTCCAGCGGTGGATCGCTCGGGTGCACGATGTCGGACATTTTGCCCTCGAGGCCAAGGCAAACTCGATCGATCCGATGCAGGCGGAGATATCAGGCATTGCGCTCGCGCTCGGGCCCAACGATGCCTGCTACATCCCGCTCGCCCACAAACAGTCCGGCGAGGGCGCCGGCCTGTTCGCGGCCGGCCTGGCGCCGGACCAGGTCAAGACCAGTGACGCGCTCGAGGCGCTGCGGCCGCTCTTGGAATCGGCAGGCATCCTGAAGGTTGGTTTCAACATCAAGTTCAACGCCGTGATGCTGGCGCAGCATGGTGTCACCATCATCAACCATGACGACGCGCAGCTCATGAGTTACGCGCTTGACGCCGGCCGCAATTCGCATGGGCTCGATGCGCTCGCGGAAACGTGGCTCGGTCATGCCAATATGAGTCACAGCGAATTGATCGGCAGCGGCAAGGGCAAGCTCAGTTTCGATCAGGTCGCGATCGACAAGGCAACCGCCTATTCGGCCGAGGATGCCGATGTGATCTTGAGGCTGTGGCGCGTGCTCAAGCCGCGCCTGATCGCCGAGCGCATGACCGCGGTCTATGAGACGCTGGAGCGGCCGCTGATCTCCGTGCTGGCGCGGATGGAGCGGCGCGGCATTTCGATCGACCGTCAGGTGCTGTCGCGGCTGTCGGGAGAATTCGCCCAGACCGCCGCGCGGGTCGAGGCCGAGCTTCAGGAAATCGCGGGCGAGCCGATCAATGTCGGCAGCCCCAAGCAGATCGGCGACATCCTGTTCGGCAAGATGGGCATAACCGGCGGCACCAGGACCAAGACCGGCGCATGGTCCACATCCGCCCAGATCCTCGATGAGCTCGCCGAGCAGGGCCACGAATTCCCGAAGAAGATCCTGGAATGGCGGCAGGTTTCGAAACTGAAATCGACCTATACCGATGCGCTGCCGACTTACGTGCATCCCGACACCCACCGCGTCCACACCACCTACGCGCTGGCGGCGACCACCACCGGGCGGCTGTCGTCGAACGAGCCGAACCTGCAGAACATTCCGGTGCGCACCGAGGACGGCCGCAAGATCCGCCGCGCCTTTATCGCCTCGCCCGGCCACAAGCTGGTGTCGGCGGACTATTCGCAGATCGAGCTGCGGCTGTTGGCTGAGATCGCCGACATTCCCGTGCTGAAGCAGGCGTTCCGCGACGGGCTCGACATTCACGCCATGACGGCGTCGGAAATGTTCGGCGTTCCCGTCAAGGATATGCCCGGCGAAGTGCGTCGCCGGGCGAAAGCCATCAATTTCGGCATCATCTACGGCATTTCGGCGTTTGGGCTGGCCAACCAGCTCGGCATCGCCAGGGAGGAAGCCTCCGCCTACATCAAGAAATATTTCGAGCGTTTTCCTGGTATTCGCGCCTATATGGACGCGACGCGCGATTTCTGCCGCAGCCATGGCTATGTCGAGACCCTGTTCGGCCGCAAATGTCATTACCCCGACATCAAGGCCTCCAACGCCTCGATCCGCTCCTTCAACGAGCGCGCCGCGATCAACGCGCGGCTGCAGGGCACCGCCGCCGACATCATCCGCCGCGCCATGATCCGGATGGAAGACGCGCTCGCCGAGAAGAATCTCTCGGCGCAGATGCTGTTGCAGGTGCACGACGAACTGATCTTCGAGGTGCCCGACGATGAGGTGGCCGCGACGCTGCCGGTGGTCCAGCACACCATGCAGGACGCGCCCTTCCCCGCCGTGCTGCTCTCGGTGCCGCTGCATGTCGATGCCCGCGCCGCCGATAATTGGGACGAGGCGCATTGATTCGTCAGGGCGGAGATTCTTCGCCTCCCCCGCTTGCGGGGGAGGCCGACGCGCGAAGCGCGGCGGGTGGGGGAAATCTCTCCGCGAACTCCGACATCCGTTATGCGACGACACCCCCACCCCGACCCTCCCCCGCAAAAGCGGGAGAGGGAGAGGTCAATCGAGCTTGGCCTCCATGCCGCGCTTGACGGCGGGGCGCGCCATCAGCGCGTTGTACCAGCGCTCGACATGGGGGAAGTCCGAAAGCTCGACCTTGTGGCGCGGGTGTCGCCAGGCCCAGCCCAGGATCGCGAAGTCGGCGACCGACAGGGGACCTGCGACGAACTCGTGGGTCGCGAGACGGCGATCCAGCACGCCATAGAGCCGGCGCGTCTCCGCCATGAAGCGCTTCAACCCGTAGGCGCGGTCCTGCTCGTTCTCCAGCGCGATGAAGTGATGCACCTGGCCCGGCATCGGCCCGAAGCCGCCCATCTGCCACATCAGCCACTCATAGACGGGAATGCGCTCGATCAGGGGAAGCGGCAAGAACTTGCCGGTCTTCTCGCCGAGATAGAGCAGGATCGCGCCGAATTCGAATACGCTGACGCGCTTGGCGCCGGGGCCGTCGGGATCGACGATGGCGGGAATCTTGTTGTTCGGGCTGATCGCAAGGAACGCGGGCGCCATCTGCTCGCCCTTGGCGATATTGACCGGGAATACCTTGTAGGGCAGCCCCATCTCCTCCAGCGCGACTGATATCTTGCGGCCGTTTGGCGTGTTCCAGGTGTGGAGTTCGATGGTCATTTTTGTCATCCCCCGCGAAACCTGGGGTATCCCCTACCCCGGAAGCCCAAGGCCTTACAACCGCGCGTTTCACAGGTTGGCCGCGCGCACGCTGTTGACGGCACGACATCGGCTCTGGAATGTGCGCCCTTCCGCCGATAGATTGCGCGCGCCTTTAGAGCATGATCCGGAAAAGTGGGAACCGGTTTTCCGAAAAGATCATGCTCAAACCAAAAGATAGAGCGGGATGACGATTCGAAGAAAAGTCATCCCGGTCTAGCACCGGGAAAAACACCTTGTCCAAATCAGCCTCCCGCGCCCGTCTCGCCGAGATCATCCGCAAGCGCTCGTTCGGCCGCGGCGAAATCACGCTGGCCTCGGGCCGCAAGAGCGATTTCTACTTCAATCTCAAGCCAACCATGCTCGATCCCGAAGGCGCCGCACTGCTCGCGGAACTAACCTTCGAGGCGCTGAAGGATGATGGCCTCGACTATGTCGGCGGCCTGGAGATGGGCGCGGTGCCGCTGGCCGGCGCGATCGCGCAGCTCTCCTGGCTCAAGGGCCATCCGATCGCGGCGTTCTTCGTGCGCAAGAAGCCGAAGGAGCATGGCGCCCGCCTCGCGGTCGAAGGTCTCGCCAAGGGCGAGAGCCTGCAAGGCAAGCGCGTGGTGATCGTCGAGGACGTCACCACGACCGGCGGCTCGGCACTGAAGGCGGTGGAAGCGGTGCGCGACGCCGGCGGCGAGATCGCGCTGGTGTTCACCATGGTGGACCGTGACGAAGGCGCGACCGAAACCTTTGCCGAAGCCGGCATTCCCTTCCGCTCGCTCTACAAGGCTGGCGAATTCTTGAAGGGTTGAGCGCTTGCGCCCCTTTTTCCCTCGCCCCGCTCTTGCGGGGTCGAGACGAGCGGAGCTCGCTCTTAGAGGGTTGGGCTGAGGGGCTCGTTCCGCAAATTCGACAGAAGTAACCGCGGTGGCTCCCCCTCACCCGGATTCGCGCTGCCACGCGAATCCGACCTCTCCCCGCAGGCGCGGCGAGGTTAAGGACGCACGCGGGAGCAGAGAACCTTTTCTTTTCCTCCATCCGCCCTCGCGGTCACCGCTCGTTTACCATCCCGCACTAAGGTTATTCCCGCTGCGGCACGGCTTGCCCCAGCGGTTTGTTGCGTGGGGTGGAGTAAGCGTTGCGTACAGAGTTGCCTTATCAGCGCATGCGGCGCCGCATGATGCCTGTTGCCGCCGCACTCGCAGTCTCGGTTGCGCTGGCCCCGCGCGTGGCGTCCGCCGAAGGCCTGTTCGATTTCCTGTTCGGCGGCCTGAAACAGCAAACGGCCCCGCCGCAGGCAAATTTCTTCGCCGATCCGTTCGGTCAGAACCAGCCCGCGCCGCCGCGCGCCATGGCATCTGGCTCCGGACCCGCTTTCTGTGTGCGCAGCTGCGATGGCCGGTATTTCCCGCTGACGGCGCGCGGCGGCGCGTCGCCGGCGCAGATGTGCCAGGCGTTTTGTCCGGCGAGCCCGACTAAAGTCTTCTTCGGCAGCAATATCGACGGCGCGTCGTCCGCCAATGGCGAGCGCTATGCCGACAGCGAGAATGCCTTCGGCTATCGCAAGGCGCTGCGCGCCGACTGCACCTGCAACGGCCGCGATCCCGCCGGCCTAGCCCCGGTCGATCTCACGCTCGACACCTCGCTGCGTCCGGGCGATGTGATCGCCACCACCAGCGGGCTGGTGGCCTATTCCGGAGCCAAGGCCGGCGCCGGCCAGACCGCCGAATTCACGCCGATCGCGTCCTATCCCGGCCTGACCGCCGAGGTCCGCGCGAGGCTCGGCGAGATGAAGGTGGCGCCGGTGAGCGCGGAGATGATCGCCCCTGATGCGCTGTTGCCCGAGGCGAGCCGGGACGTCACGCTACCCGCAACGCTGGTGCCGAAGATCATCTCGACCAGGGCGAAGCGGGCGGAAGCGGATTGATCAGAATGTAAATCGTCATTCCGGGGCGATGCGCAGCATCGAACCCGGAATCTCGAGATTCCGGGTCTGGTGCTACGTACCATCCCGGAATGACGGAAGGAATCACCGCCCGACGATGACGCCGATCACATTCGGCGCCGACATATATTTTTCCTCGATTTGCGCGCGCGCCGCGGCGCGGTTTTCCGGCGTCAATAGACCGCGCTTTTCGGCCAGAATCATCCAGCAATAGCCCCACCAGTCCGTCAGCATGCCCTCGTCGTCGACGAGGTCGTAGCCTTGCTCGGCGGCGAAGATGCGCGCATGCGCTTCATCAAGCGAATCCAGAAAGACGTGGTCGGCGTCGGAAAACAGATCGTCGGTGAAATCGTCGGTGGTATAGCCCCACACCGACATGCAGACGGCGTTGAACTCGCGGTCGATCACGTCGTCGTCGACGGCCTGCCGGCGCGAGGCCTGATGCAGCCGCGACAGCGAGCGGGCGAAATCGGCAATGCGGGTGAGCGCGAAGGAATCGAAGGCGATGGTGGACATGTAGTCCTCGGAAGTGTGGATAGACCATAGATGTTGTGTCGGCGGCGCGCCGAATCACTATGATATATCAAATACTTGCTAAGGTGTTCTTAATTTGTTCCTGGTCCTGATTTTGAACTACGGTGGGCGTGCCACCCGAGGGAACGAAAGTCTGGAAGGCGAGAAACAGGAAAGATGACATCCGCCTCTACCCACATTGCCGCTGTGGTGGCCGGCCTGGCGATAATTGTCACGGGTTTTACTGTCAGTCGCAGAGGGCTGCTAAGAGGTTTGGTCGCGGCTGTCGCGTTTGGCGTCGCCGCTGCTCTACTCATAACGGCAGTCCGCAGTCTCGGTTGACGAAGCAAGGCCGCCTCAGGCCCCTTTCGTTTCGCCTCACATCGCCGACAGCAGCTTGTCGCCGCAATAATTGGCGTAGAATTTTCCGCCGCATTGCCGCTTGATCGCGGCGCAACGCGCGGCGGGGGAGGCGTTGGCGGGGACGCTGAACGAGCAGGAGAGGCCGTCGGCGCTGTGGCCGATCTTGCCGGCGGGCGAAGGCTGCGCTGGTGGCCGAGATGCAGAACACCAGCAAGGCGGCGGCGATGATCTCGATGGTCAGTCTCATGGTCCGGTCCTCCGAAATTATGGCGACATCGGATTTTTGACGGATTCCACTCTATCACCAAAGCAACCGCGCCGAGGGTGACAAAACGGTCTGGTCCTTGCATAAAATCCTGCGTGCATTGCACCATCGAAGCCCTCCGGCGGGTTTCGATCGGGGCATGGAGCACATACCATTCAAGAAGACTGAAGCGTAACAGGGATGCCCAGTTTGCCAGATCACCCGTTCCCATCGCATTTCCCGGCACCCGGCCAGCCGATCGACGAACTGGCGCTGGCCGAGATCAAGAGCGCGATCCTCGCCAAGCTGCGGCTGGCGATCGGCAAGGATGCCGGCATGGCGACCCGGCACGACTGGTACAAGGCGGCGGCGCTGGCGCTGCGCGACCGCATCGTGCACCGCTGGTTGACATCGGAGAAGCAGAGCTACGACGCCGGCAGCAAGCGGGTCTATTACCTCTCGCTGGAATTCCTGATTGGCCGGCTGTTCACCGATGCCCTCAACAATATGGGGCTGTTGCCGGTTTTCGAGGCAGCGCTTGGCGATCTCGGTGTTGGCCTTGCGGACTTGCGCAAATGCGAGCCGGACGCCGCGCTCGGCAATGGCGGCCTTGGACGGCTGGCGGCATGCTTCATGGAAAGCATGGCGACGCTCGCAATCCCCGCGATCGGCTACGGCATCCGTTACGATTTCGGCCTGTTTCGCCAGATCATCGCGCAGGGCTGGCAGCAGGAATATCCCGACGAATGGCTCGGCTTCGGCAACCCCTGGGAATTCCAGCGGCCGGAGGTGGTCCATCACGTGCATTTCGGTGGCGGCGTCGAACACCGCGAGGTGAAGGGACGCGATCTGGCGATCTGGCACCCGGCGGAGACAGTGCAGGCGGTCGCCTACGACACCCCGATCGTCGGCTGGCGCGGCCAGCACGTCAACGCGCTGCGGTTGTGGTCGGCGCGCTCGCCCGACCCCCTGAAACTCGACGTCTTCAATACCGGCGACTATCTCGGCGCCAGCGCCGAGGAGGCGCGCGCCGAGTTGATCTGCAAATTCCTCTATCCCAACGACGAAAGCCCGGCGGGCCGCGAGCTGCGGCTGCGCCAGGAATATTTCTTCGTCTCGGCCTCGCTGCAGGATCTGGTCAACCGCCACCTCGCCTCCGACGGGCAGTTGCGCGGTCTGGCATCCAAGGCCGCGGTGCAGCTCAACGACACCCATCCCAGCCTCGCCGTCACCGAGCTGATGCGGATTCTGGTCGATCTGCACAATATCCGCTGGGATGACGCATGGCAGATCACGGTGGCGACCTTGTCCTATACCAACCACACGCTGCTGCCGGAAGCGCTCGAGACCTGGCCGGTCGAACTGTTCGAACGGCTATTGCCGCGCCATCTGGAGATCATCTACCGCATCAATGTCGCGCATCTGTTGCTGGCGGATTCGCGCTGTCCCGGCGACGTCGATTTTCGGGCCTCGGTTTCCCTGATCGACGAGAAGTCCGGCCGCAAGGTGCGAATGGGGCAATTGGCGTTCGTCGGCTCGCACCGCATCAACGGCGTCTCGGCGATGCATTCCGACCTGATGAAGGAGACCGTGTTCCACGATCTCAATCATCTCTATCCCGACCGCATCACCAACAAGACCAACGGCATTACATTCCGCCGCTGGCTGATGCTGGCCAATCCGAAGCTGACCGACCTGTTGCGCGAGGCCTGCGGCGAGGCCGTGCTCGACGATCCCGCCTTGCTTGAAAAACTCGAAGCCCACGCCGGCGACAGTGCGTTCCAGCAACGGTTTCGCAGCGTCAAGCATCACAACAAGCTGGTGCTGGCGCGGCTGATCGGCGAGCGCCTCGGCGTCCAGGTCGATGCGACGGCGCTGTTCGACGTCCAGATCAAGCGCATCCACGAATACAAGCGGCAGCTGCTCAATATCCTTGAAACAGTGGCGCTGTATCACGCGATCAGGGACGAACCGCAGCGCGACTGGGTGCCGCGTGTAAAAATCTTCGCCGGCAAGGCGGCGGCGAGCTACCGCTACGCCAAGCTGATCATCAAGTTGATCAACGACGTCGCCGACATCGTCAACAACGATTCCGTTATCGCCGGGCGCCTGAAGGTCGCGTTCCTGCCGGACTACAATGTCAGCCTCGCGGAGGTGATCATTCCCGCCGCCGACCTGTCCGAGCAGATATCGACCGCGGGCATGGAAGCCTCCGGCACCGGCAACATGAAGCTGGCGCTGAACGGCGCACTGACCATCGGCACGCTCGACGGCGCCAACATCGAAATCCGCGATCATGTAGGTGCGGAAAACATCGCGATCTTCGGCATGGAGGCGCTGGATGTGGTGGTGCGGCGCAAGCAGGGGCTGGATGCAACCGACGTGATCCGGCGGTCGTCGCAGCTTTCGCGCGCCATCAACGCCATTGGCGGCGGCGAATTCTCGCCCGGCGATGTGAGCCGGTTCGAATTGGTGGCGTACGCGCTGCGCCATCTCGACCACTACATGGTGAGCGCGGATTTCGATTCCTATTACGAGACGCAGCGCGGCGTCGACGCGCGCTGGCAGGTGGGTCCGGCGTGGACGCGGGCCTCAATCCTCAACGTCGCGCGGATGCCGTGGTTCTCCTCCGACCGCACCATCCGCGAATACGCCCAGGATATCTGGAACGTGCCGGTGCGCGCGACGTCTCCGCAGGCATCGCAGGCGCCGGGCGTGCAGCGCGGGGCGACGCGTTGAAACGGCCGAACGATTGCTCTTCGGGTCATTGAACTCGCCCGGCGTAGCCGTGATACTGTTCGCGAAACGCAGGCACGTCATTGCGAGCCAACGGGTCGCGCGAATGTGCGCCCGATGACAAGCTCCGCGAAGCAATCCACAGCCAAACGATGGATGGATTGCTTCGTCGCTTGCGCTCCTCGCAATGACGGGCGAAGCACCAATTCCGCTCCGAGGGACCTGATGCTTACCCAAACACAGCACCCTTTCGACGAAGCCACGCGCGTGACCGCGGGCGACAGCCGCTGGCAGGGACAGACCAGCGACGATTACTGGGCATTCGTCGGTCCGTTCGGCGGTACCACCGCCGCCGCCATCCTGCGGGCACCGATCGATCATCCCGATCGATCGGGCGATCCGCTGTCGCTGACCGTCAATTATTGCGCGCCGATCGCGCAAGGCACGTTCGATCTCGACGTCCGCCTGGTCAAGGCCAACCGGTCGACGCAGCACTGGTGTGTTGAACTTTCGCAAGGCGGCGGCGACGTGGCGACGCTGGCGACCGCCGTATTCGCCGAGCGCCGCCCGTCCTGGTCGCATCAGCAGGCGCAGCTTCCCCAGGCAAAACCGTTCGAGCAGATCCTGCCCTATCCCAAGATCGCGCAATCCTGGGCCAATCAGTATGATTTTCGTTTCGTCGAGGGCTATCCGGATTTCAGCGGCGCGAAAAAGGATGTGCCTATAAGCGCTTTCTCCAAACTATGGATCTCCGACCGCGTGCCCCGCAAGATCGACCTGTTGTCGCTGATGTCGATGTCGGATGCATACTTCGCCCGCGTCTTTCACGCCCGGCGCGAACTGGTGCCGTTCGGCACGGTGTCGCTGACGACCTATTTCCATGCCGATGCCGACGATCTGGCGCGTGAGGATACCAGCCGGCTTATCGCGGTCGTCGACGCAAAAATCTTCCACAAGAGCTATGGCGACCAGAACGGCGAATTGTGGTCACCGAACGGACGGCTGCTCGCGACCACGACGCAGATTGGGTATTTCAAGGCGTGAAACGCGCATTGAATCAAATCGTCATGCCCGGCCTTGTCCCGGGCATCCACGTCCTTCAATTCTTGCGGGCCAAAAGGCGTGGATGGTCGGGACAAGCCCGGCCATGACGGAGTGTGGACTCACTCCGCGGCGAGTTTCACTTCCGGCGCGGCGGCGCGGACGTCGGCGTCGACCTGGGCTTCGAACCTGGCAAAATTCTTCTGGAACATGCCGACCAGCGCGCGCGCGGTCTTGTCGAACTCAGCCTTGTCCCTCCAGGTGTTGACGGGGTTGAGGATCTCGCTCGGTACACCCGGCAGCGCGGTCGGCACCGCAAAGCCGAAATATTTGTCGGTACGGAATTCGACGGATCGCAGCGAGCCGTCGAGCGCCGCGGTCAGGAGCGCTCGGGTCACCTTGATCGGCATCCTGGAGCCGGTGCCGTATTTGCCGCCGGTCCAGCCGGTATTGACCAGCCAGCAGTCGACATTGTGCCGGGCGATCAGCTCGCGCAGCATGTTGCCGTAGACAGAAGGGTCGAGCGGCAGGAACGGCGCGCCGAAGCAGGTGGAGAATTCCGGCTGCGGCTCCTTGCCGAGGCCGCGCTCGGTGCCCGCCACCTTGGCGGTATAGCCGGACAGGAAGTGATACATCGCCTGCGCCGGCGACAATTTCGCGATCGGCGGCAACACGCCGAACGCATCGGCCGCCAGCATTACCACGTTCTTCGGGTGGCCGGCGCGGCCGGTGCGCGAGGCGTTGGGGATGAAATCGAGCGGATAGGCCGAGCGGGTGTTCTCGGTCTTCGAGCCGTCATCGAAATCCGGCACCCGCGTATCTTCGTCCAGCACCACGTTCTCCAGCACCGCCCCGAAACGCTTGCTGGCGGCGTAGATCTCCGGCTCAGCCTCCCTCGACAGCTTGATGCATTTGGCATAGCAGCCGCCCTCGAAATTGAAGACACCGTCGCTGCCCCAGCCGTGCTCGTCGTCGCCGATCAGCGTGCGTTTCGGATCCGCCGACAGCGTGGTTTTGCCGGTGCCGGACAGGCCGAAGAAGATCGCAGCATCGCCCTTGGGCCCGACATTGGCCGAGCAGTGCATCGGCATCACGCCCTTTGCAGGCAGATAATAGTTCAGTGTGGTGAACACCGACTTCTTCATCTCGCCGGCGTAATAAGACCCGCCGATCAGGACGATCTTGCGGGCGAAATCGATCGCAACGACGTTCTCGGAGCGCACGCCGTGGCGTTTCGGATCGGCCCGGAAGCTCGGCAGATCGATGATGGTCAGTTCGGGCACGAAGCTCGCGAGCTCGATCGGCTGCGGCCGGATCAGCAGCGTGCGGATGAACAGCGAGTGCCAGGCGAGTTCGGTGAAGACCCGGGTCTTGATCTGGAAAGACGGATCGGCGCCGCCGTAGAGGTCCTGCGCGAACAGCGTCATGCCTTCGGCGTGCTTGCGGAAGTCGGCGTAGAGCGCGTCGAACTGTTCCGACGTGATCGACTGGTTGCCGGCCCACCACATCTTTTCGGTGGTGGCGTCGCGAACCGTGAACTTGTCCTTCGGGCTGCGGCCGGTGAAGTCGCCGGTATCGGCGCACAACGCGCCGTCGGCGGACAGCACCGCCTCGCCCGCTGCCAGCGAATATTGATAGAGCTGCGGCGCTCCAAGATTCCAGTGCACCCTCTTGAGATTTTTTAAGCCGAATTTGTCGGCGCCGAAGGCGCCGTTGCGTATGCCGGTCTCTTGCACGGAAGAATCCTCCTGAACCCGCGTATCTCCAGCGCGAATGCCGCGTAAACGCGCCTCTGTCGCGGTGACCTTCAATATAGCCTTCCGGCCCCGGTCCGGCGACCTAATACTGGTGAACGCAGGGCTTGCCAAGCCGATCCCGCGATATTTGGTTTATTCCAAGGCGATGGATTGTTGCGGCACATATGCTTGTTGCAGCGCGGGCCTGAGCGCGAGGCTCAATTCGCGGCGGGGCCTTCTTGACGCGACAATCGGCCGCGATCCCGGGCCGGACCGGCAATTTGTGTTATTGCGTCGCACAATCATCGGCTATCGCCTGGCCCGCGCCTCATCCGCCAGCCTGACCAGCATCCTGCGCAGCTCTGCCGGCCCGGTCACCTGTTCCGGAAAATCCAGCCGCAGGGTTGTTGCTCCGGCCTGCAGATCGATCCCATCGGGATCGCAACCGGTGCAGCGCCAGTCCGCGGGCTGCGCGCCGAGCAGCCTGGTCGCATAGAGCCTGGTCGCGTCGCGATGATCGGCGTTCATGTGGTCGATGGCGCCCTGTTCGGCTTCCAGCAACGCGCCGGCATCGGAAATATCGGTCAAGAACTGCGCGGGGCTGAGATCCAGGATCCGCCCGAAACCCGCCACCAGATGGGTGCCACTGGGCCGGATCCGGAAAAAGGAAAAATCCTGAAAATCAGCGAAAGTTTCCGCGGAGGGATGGGCGTTGAGGTAGCGCCGGCGCAGAAGCTCCAGATCAGTGGCGGTGGCCTCCTCGGCCCGCCCCGCCAGCATGATTCGCGACCCCTCCAGCGGGTCGCCCCCGGCGCGCTCGTCCAGCATCAACGAGACCCTGGAATCGCCCAGAATGTTACGCGTGTGCACCGCGAGGCGCGAAATCAGCAGGATCGGCGAGCCATCGGGGTGGCTGGCGACATTGACCAGCGAGCAATAGGGATCGCCGCTGGAGGCCATCAGGGTCGCCAATGCCCCCTGCCGGCTGCGGCGCAGCAGCGACCGGGCCAGCCGGGGCGCATCGAAATCAGCGGTGGATTGCATGGCTCACCTCGGCATATCTCATTGCAATAAGGGCCTTTTCCCGGCGAAAACCGTATCTATATAGGACGGAGCCCATGGTCTAGTTCGGGCGTTTTGCGGAACTCGGTCACACTTCAGCCCAGCTTGCATTGCTCGGTGATCAGGTTCGAAGCCAACTTGTACGGCGCATCACCGAATTACTCGCCGTTTCAGCCACCTAGTACCTGAAAGCAGGCTCATGCCCACAATCGCCTTGGTCGATGACGACCGCAACATTCTCACATCCGTCTCGATTGCGCTCGAGGCCGAAGGCTATCGCATCATGACCTACACGGATGGCGCCTCCGCGCTCGACGGCTTCCGCACCAGTCCGCCGGACCTTGCGATCCTCGACATCAAGATGCCGCGCATGGACGGCATGGAGACGTTGCGACGGCTGCGGCAGAAATCCGATCTGCCGGTGATCTTCCTCACCTCCAAGGACGAGGAAATCGACGAATTGTTCGGCCTCAAAATGGGCGCCGACGATTTCATCCGCAAGCCGTTCTCGCAGCGCCTGCTGGTCGAGCGGGTGAAGGCCGTGCTGCGCCGCGCGGCGCCGAAGGATCCCACCGCCGTGCCCAAGGAAACCGACGCCAAGGCGCTGGACCGCGGACTCTTGCGCATGGATCCGGAGCGTCACACCTGCACCTGGAAGAACGAGCCGGTGACGTTGACGGTGACGGAATTTCTGATCCTGCAGGCGCTGGCCACGCGCCCCGGCGTGGTGAAGAGCCGCAACGCCCTGATGGACGCGGCCTATGACGATCAGGTCTATGTCGACGATCGCACCATCGACAGCCACATCAAGCGGCTGCGCAAGAAGTTCAAGGTCGTCGACGACGATTTCGAGATGATCGAGACCCTGTACGGGGTGGGCTACCGCTTCAAGGAAACCTGATTTGCCAGGCGTTCACGCGTGGTTTGTTAACTGACGCCGGCGTCGGTCTGGGGTAGGATGACAGGGCAACACGTCCCGTAGGACGCAACCGCAACAACCGGCAGTTTTGGCCATTGCTTGATCGAACGCAGCCTGATCCAAGCCTGAATGCCGAGGACGTCTCGTCGTCGCTCGCTCTCGATACCGCTGCCGTGGAAAGCCCGCCGGTGCAGGGCTGGCAGCGGCCGCTCGGCTGGCTGCGCAGCGCCGGTCAGTTTTTTTTCGCCCTCAGCTTCTCCAGCCTCACCCGCCGCATCGTTTCGCTGAATCTCGCCGGTCTGGTCGCGCTGGTGGCGAGCATTCTTTACCTCTCGCAATTCCGCGCCGGTCTGATCGACGCGCGGGCGCAAAGCCTGCTGGTGCAGGGCGAGATCATTGCCGGCGCGATCGCGGCGTCCGCGACCGTCGAGACCAACACCATCACCATCGATCCCGACCGGCTGCTCGATCTGAAGCCCGGTGAAACCTACGGCGCGCCCGACGAATATTCCGGCCTGGTTTTTCCGATCAATCCGGAACGCGTCGCGCCGGTGTTGCGCACGCTGATTTCGCCCACCAAGACCCGCGCCCGTATTTACGACCGCGAAGGCGGCCTCATTCTCGACAGCCGCAATCTCGAGAACGTGCTGCGCTTCGAGCTGCCGCCGCCGTCCTCGCAAAAGCCGGGCATCGCCGCGCGCGCGATGATCGCAATCCGCACCTGGCTTAACCGCGGCGACCTTCCGCTCTATCGCGAACTCGGGCCGGAGAACGGCAACGGCTATGAGGAGGTCGCCAACTCGCTCAAGGGACAGAAGCGCAGCATGGTGCGGGTCAACCAGCGCGGCGAGGTGATCGTGTCGGTCGCGGTGCCGGTGCAGCGCGGTCGCTCGATCCACGGCGCCTTGATGCTTTCGACCCAGGGCGACGACATCGATCAGATGGTGACCTCGGAGCGGCTCGCGATCCTGAAGGTCGGCGGCGTCGCCTCCGCCGTGATGATCGTGCTGTCGTTGCTGCTGGCGAGCACCATCGCGGGCCCGGTGCGAAGGCTCGCCGACAGCGCCGAGCGCGTCCGCCGCCGCATCCGCACCCGCGTCGAGATTCCGGATTTCACCCGCCGCCGCGACGAGATCGGACATCTCTCGGGCGCGCTGCGCGACATGACGGGTGCACTCTATAACCGCATCGAAGCGATCGAGATGTTCGCCGCCGACGTCGCCCATGAACTCGAAGAATCCGCTGACGTCGCTGCGCTCGGCGGTCGAAACGCTGCCGCTGGCGCGCAACGAGAACAGTCGCTCGCGGCTGCTGGCGGTGATCGAGCACGACGTCAAACGGCTCGACCGACTGATCTCCGACATTTCCGACGCCAGCCGGCTCGACGCCGAGCTGCAGCGGCAGGATATGACATCGGTCGATCTTCGCCGGCTGCTTACCGCACTGACGACGGTGGCCAACGAAACCAGGCGCGGCAACACCGTCGCCGTCGAGGTCCGCTTCGAAGGCCGGGGTTCCACCGACACCTTCTCGGTGCCGGGCCACGATTCGCGGCTCGGCCAGGTGATTTCCAACCTGCTCTCCAACGCCCAGTCGTTTTCCGAACCCGGCGGCAAGGTGCGCATCGCCTGTCGCCGCGTAAGGTCGGAAATTGAAATCGTGATCGATGACAACGGGCCGGGCATTCGCCAGGATGCGCTGGAGCGAATTTTCGAGCGCTTCTACACCGACCGGCCGCATCAGGGCTTTGGGCAGAATTCCGGACTGGGGCTCTCGATCTCGAAACAGATCATCGAGGCGCATGGCGGACGCATCTGGGCTGAAAATCGCCCGGGGCCGCCCGGTGCCGATGGCGAAGCGACGGTGGCGGGCGCCCGCTTTGTGGTCAGGCTGCCGGCGCCATGAATGCCGACGGCGCGAGCGTCCACGCTTCCGCAGTGCTGGTGGGAAATCGCGCCGTGCTGATCCGCGGGCCATCGGGGGCCGGCAAATCGCGGCTCGCGTTCGATCTCATCCTTGCCGGGCGCGCCGGGCAAATACCTCCAGCCGTGCTGATCGGCGACGATCGCGTGCATCTTGACGCCGGCAAGGGACAGCTCGTGGTCCGGCCAGCGCACGAACTGGCCGGCCTGCTCGAAATCCGCGGGCTTGGCATTCGCCGCTGCGACTTTGCCAGTGAGGCTGTGGTGGGGCTGGTTGTCGATTTGTCCGCCGCGGACGCGGCGCGCCTGCCGCCGCCGGAGGCTCTCCTCGTCAGCATTTGCGGTGTTAAGATACCGCGAATACCCGTCGGATCTGGCTATTCAGCGCTGCCTCTGGTTGTGGCCGCACTGACCATGACCGAAAGTTCAGCCTCGCCTCGACCCTCGGCTGATTGTTCGAAGCAATTTGGTAACCATATAAGTCCCACTATCGCGACCGAATAGACCGGCGCCGTATTCCCCCTCTGTGCAGATATTTTCCGGGAGAATCGCGATGATCCCCTCTTGCGCGGGGGCTCTGGATGGTCAAAGTGGCGCGTTCGTGCGGTGCACCAAAAGCACCCGCGAGGAGTTTCTGATGATTGGTCTAGTACTCGTGACGCATGGGCGCCTTGCCGACGAATTCAAGGCTGCGCTCGAACATGTCATGGGTCCGCAAAAGCAAATCGAAGCCGTCACGATCGGAGCCGAAGACGACTCCGATTTGTGTCGCAGTGATATTATCGAAGCGGTCAATCGCGTCGACAGCGGTGATGGCGTGGCCATTCTTACCGACATGTTCGGCGGCACGCCTTCAAATCTCGCGATCTCCTGCATGAGCCGCCCGAAGGTGGAAGTGCTCGCGGGAATCAATCTTCCGATGCTGGTCAAGCTTGCCAAGGTTCGCGAGGAGCGCTCGCTTCCCGACGCTATCGCCATGGCCCAGGAAGCCGGCCGCAAATACGTCACCATCGCGAGCCGGGTTCTCGCCGGCAAATGAGCGATGACGACCCGTCGCCTGAAAAGG
This sequence comes from uncultured Alphaproteobacteria bacterium, assembly GCA_963801875.1. GTDB lineage: Bacteria > Pseudomonadota > Alphaproteobacteria > Rhizobiales > Xanthobacteraceae > Bradyrhizobium. The sequence continues at coordinate 63,616 of CAWDGT010000006.1, forward strand.
ATGCCGGGCCGAGTGTGCCGCCGGGCGCGCTGTCCCGTGAACTTCCCATCATCAACAAGCGTGGTCTTCACGCGCGCGCTTCCGCCAAATTCGTTCAGATGGTCGAGCGCTTCAATGCCGAAGTCTGGGTGACAAAAGGCCATGAGACCGTCGGCGGCACCTCGATCATGGGGCTGATGATGCTGTCGGCGGGGCCGGGAACATCGATCGTGGTCTCCGCGATCGGTCCCGAGGCGCAAACCGCCCTTGACGCGATCACCGAACTCGTCGCCGGCAAGTTCAACGAAGAAGCCACGTGACCGAACGGGACCGCAGCTCCGGAGCTTGGTTCCTCACCGTGACGGTCATGACCCACCCGTTCAGAACGGATTGGTGACGATGCCGCCGTCGACACGCAGGGCCGCGCCATTGGTCGCGCTCGCGGCCTTCGAGCAGACGTAGCAGATCAGGTTTGCCACTTCTTCCGGCGTCGCGTAGCGCTGCAGCAGCGACGCCGGCCGGCGTTCGCTGAACATCCGCGCCGCGAGATCATCAGCGGTTGTTCCCAGCCCCTTGGCGCGAGCCGCAAGGCGGACCGGCGCCATCTCGACCCAGGTCGGGCCCGGCAAAACCGAATTCACCGTGATGTTCGTTGCCCTGGTTTGTTCGGCCGCGCCGCGCGCGACATAAAGCTGCGCGGCTTTCGAGAAGCCGTAATGGACCATCTCCTTCGGTACGAAGATCGCCAATTCACTGGAGACGAACACGACGCGGCCCCAATCCTTGCCGTCCAGCATCCGCTTCAGGTAATGCCGCGTGAGGCGCACCCCGCTCATCACGTTGACCTCAAACATCTTCGTCCAGTCCGCGTCCTCGATATCGAAGAATGTTTTCGGCTCGTAAATTCCGAGATTATTGACGAGGATGTCGACCTCGGGAAACTGCGCCACAAGCCCGGCGCAACCATCGGCGCTGCCGAGATCGAACGCCGCGGCATGCGCGTTTGCAGCCGGCGCTGCCTGCCTGATCCCTGCGATTGTTCCGGCAACCGCGGCCGCTTCCCGCCCGTTGATGATGACTTCAGCGCCCATTCGCGCGAGCCCGATGGCAGAGGCGAGCCCGATGCCCCGCGTCGAGCCGGTGACAAGCGCAAGTTTTCCGGTCAGATCGAGATTCATGATGCGGGACCTTGTTTCGCCGGCGGCGCGATGTAGACGTGCCAGCCGATCGCCGGACCGGGACGGCCGTGGAAGAAGCGTTGCGTGGTAATGGTGAGACGCTCGGCGTTGGCGGCGTTCGCCGCCATCCAGGCGTCGCAGACCGGCAGCCGCCCGTCTGTCGTGTCGCAGATGCCGATGAAGCCCAGCCGTTTCGCTTCCTCCAGCGAGGTCAGCCCCGAGGACCAGACTTCACCGGGGGTGAACGGCGCCGGGTGGTCGTGACTATAGAACGTCATGGGCTCGCCGATTTCCGTGGTGCCGGCGACCACGGCCCATCGCGTGTGGAAACGCGCATGCCAGGCGTCCGTCAACTCGCGGGCCAGTTGGGAGCGCGCGCCATAGCCTGAGGCGCCGTTGGGATTTTCCGCCATCTCGCGCTCCGCAATCGTCGGCGACAGAACAAGCGCCGCAATCGTGACCACGAGCCAGATCGCGGCGATGTTGAACAGCGCCATCCGTTTCAGCCGCAGCGCGGGAATCGCGACCAGCGCCAGCGGCGTCAGAAAGAACAGCGAGATTCCCCAGTCTGTTTTCATATAGACGGCGAAAATCAGGGCCCCGAGCGGCGGACCGATCGCGACCACGATCTGGATGATCCAGATGTTGAGCGCCTGCGAAGTGTTCCCGCCCGCATTCGCACCGCCCGACCACGCGCGCCTCCACCGCGGCGGCACCAATGCCAATGCGAGCGCGGCGAACGCGGCCGGCGCCAGCAGCAGCGCCAGATTGTGGCCGACATAGCCAAGCACAAGTTGAGCGCTCTGAGCGCGGCTCGACAGGCCATAGACATCGCCGGCATAGGTCAGCGGCACGAAGTCGACTTGCTTCAGCCAGAGCAAATGCGGGGTCATCGCGACGATAAGTGCGGCGATCGCGACCCACGGCGCCGGCGAACCCAGGAATTTCAGGCGGTCGGGATGGATCAGCGCGGCAAGCCCGACGGCGCCGATCATGGTCAGCACCCAATATTTGGTCATCAAGGCCAGCGCGGCGGCGAGGCCGAGCCAGAGACCCGATTTCACGCTGCGCTTCTCGAACGCGTTTAGATAGGCCAGCACCAGAAGCGGCAGGGTCACGAGCTGCAGCAGGTCGGGGTTGTATTTAAAACCCTTGAAATTGAAGATCGGATAGAGCGCGAGCATCACCACGACGAAGAAGGCGCGGCGGCGATCGACCACGCGTAACGCGATCAGCCAGCAGATCACCAGCCCGCAGCCGAGCGTCGTCATCGCCAGCGCGTAAGTGGCCCAGTCGGCGACCGGAAATATCCGGAACCAGAGGCCGGCGATCCAGCCCGCCAGCGGCGGATGCTTGCCATAGCCGAGCTGGAATTTCTGGCCCCAGGCAAAACCTTCCGCGACGTCCATATGGACGTCCTGCGCCGCCTTGAGATTGATCAGGATGAGGGTCCAGAGCACGGCATGGGCCAACGCAAAGCCGATCACCAGCCGAGGCGCGGCCCTGGGATCCGACGCCGACGCCGCGAGCCACGCCGCCATTCGCCGAACCATCGACGATATCCGCGCATGCATTCTTGCGGGCAAAGCCTGAGCACCTGACATACCCGATTGCGTAGCGCGTTTTTGCCGCAAGTGGAATCGGCTTGGCGTGAAGTTAAGCCGTTAAAATGCTGCATTATGGTTGCCGCACCGAAGCGCGAATGCTATCCCGCGCCCATGACCTCCATCCCTGTTTCCAACATCCGCAACTTCGCCATTGTTGCGCATATCGACCATGGCAAATCGACGCTGGCCGACCGTCTGATCCAGACCACCGGCGGCCTGCAGGCGCGCGAGATGAAGGAACAGGTGCTCGATTCCATGGATATCGAGCGCGAGCGCGGCATCACCATCAAGGCGCAGACGGTGCGGCTGACCTATCAGGCCAAAGACGGCAAAACCTACATTCTCAACCTGATCGACACGCCCGGCCATGTCGACTTCGCCTATGAGGTTTCCCGGTCGCTGGCGGCCTGCGAGGGCTCGCTGCTGGTGGTCGACGCCAGCCAGGGCGTCGAGGCGCAGACGCTCGCCAACGTCTATCATGCGCTCGACGCGGGCCACGAGGTCGTGCCGGTGCTCAACAAGATCGATCTGCCGGCGGCGGAACCGGATCAGGTCAAGCAGCAGATCGAGGATGTCATCGGGATCGACGCGTCGGACGCGGTGATGATCTCGGCCAAAACCGGTCTCGGCATCGACGACGTGCTGGAAGCCATCGTGCACCGGCTGCCGCCGCCAAAGGGCGACCGCGACGCCTCGCTGAAGGCGCTTCTAGTCGACAGCTGGTACGACGCCTATCTCGGCGTGGTGGTGCTGGTCAGGATCGTCGACGGCGTGATGAAGAAGGGCCAGCGCATCCGGATGATGGGCACCAACGCCGCCTACGACGTCGAGCGCGTCGGCTTCTTCACCCCGAAGATGACGCAGATCGACGAGCTCGGCCCCGGCGAGATCGGGTTCATCACCGCCGCGATCAAGGAAGTGGCCGACACCCGCGTCGGCGACACCATCACCGATGACAGGAAGCCGGTGACCGACATGCTGCCGGGTTTCAAGCCGGCGATCCCCGTGGTGTTCTGCGGCCTGTTTCCGGTCGACGCCGACGATTTTGAAACCTTGCGCGCGGCGATGGGGAAGTTACGGCTGAACGACGCCAGCTTCTCCTTCGAAATGGAAACCTCGGCCGCGCTCGGCTTCGGTTTCCGCTGCGGCTTCCTCGGGCTTTTGCATCTGGAGATCATCCAGGAGCGGCTGCATCGCGAATTCGATCTCAACCTGATCGCGACCGCGCCGTCGGTGATCTACAAGATGCACCTGACCGACGGGCAGGTGATCGAAATCCACAATCCGATCGACATGCCCGATGTGGTGAAGATCGCCGAAATCCATGAGCCATGGATCGAGGCCACGATTCTGACACCGGACGAATATCTCGGCAGCGTCCTGAAATTGTGCCAGGACCGGCGCGGCAATCAGAAAGAGCTCACCTACGTCGGCAACCGCGCCATGGTGAAATACGAACTGCCGCTCAACGAGGTGGTGTTCGATTTCTACGACCGCCTGAAATCGGTCTCCAAGGGCTATGCCTCGTTCGACTATCACCTCACCGACTACAAGCCGGCCGACCTCGTCAAGATGCAGATCCTGGTCAACAACGAACCGGTGGATGCTCTGTCGATGCTGGTGCACCGCCAGCGCGCGGAGGGGCGCGGCCGCGCCATGGTCGAGAAGATGAAGGAACTGATCCCGCCGCACATGTTCCAGATTCCGATCCAGGCCGCGATCGGCGGCAAGATCATCGCGCGGGAAACCGTGCGCGCGCTGCGCAAGGACGTCACCGCCAAATGCTACGGCGGCGACATCACCCGCAAAAGGAAACTTCTGGAGAAGCAGAAGGAAGGCAAGAAGAAGATGCGGCAGTTCGGCAAGGTCGACATCCCGCAGGAAGCCTTTATCGCCGCGCTGAAGGTGGATAGTTGAGGCGGAACCGCCCGGTCATTCCGGGCTGCGCGAAGGTCCGGAATCTCGAGATGCCGGATTCGCTCGTTTCACTCGCGCCCCGGAATGACGGCCTCTCCTTGAATTTCCTGCCGTAACATGTTACGGTTTTTCATGGCCACGACCCCGAAAAAGGCAAAACCCCGCACCCCGCAGCAGCGCATGGCTTCGCGCCGCGAGCGGCTGCGCGCGCACGGGCTGCGCCCGGTGCAGCATTGGGTGCCGGATTTGCGCGATCCGAAGGTGCTTGCGCAAATCCGCCGTGAGGCCGCGATGCTCTCCAAGCACCCCGAGGACGCGGCTATTGATGACTGGCTGGATACGGTCCGCGATCCGGAAGACTGGTCGTGAAGCGTGGCGACGTGGTGCTGCTCGTCGCGCAGGGCGACATAGGCAAGCCGCGTCCCGGAGTCATCGTGCAGGCCGATGAACTCGGCGACACGACTAACTCTATTCTGGTTTGCCCGATGTCGTCCGACGTCACCGAATTCCATCAAGTCAGGCCCGTGGTAGAACCCTCGGCCACTAATGGCCTGCGGCTTCGCTCGCAGATCATGACGGACAAGATCAACGCGTTGCGGCGAGAACGCGTCCGGCAGGTATTGGGATCACTCGACGACGAGGCATCGGGACGGCTCAACACCGCGCTGTTGCTGGTTCTCGGCCTGACGCGCTGAGTATTTCCACCCCGCGTGTTTAGCGTTCCCTTGCCCTTCCCCCATCTTGATCCCCGCCGCCAGATAGACCACCATTGCGGCCTCGCCAACCAACAACCCCAAGAGGGCCGAGGAAGCGCATGAGCAAGCCCTCCGGTTTCAATTACGGCTGGATCGTCGTTGGCGCGGGTGCGCTGATGACCTGCGTCGGCTTCGGCTCGATGCTGTCGCTTGCGGTGTTCCTGCAGCCGATTTCGGAAGCGATGGGCTGGTCGCGCGCCGGGGTCTCGGCGGCGGCGACGCTTGATTTTCTTTGCATGGGTATCGCGGCCTTCTTCTGGGGCGCGCTGTCCGACCGGTTCGGCACCCGCATCGTCGTTCTCGCCGGCAGTCTGCTGCTCGGTCTTGGCCTGGTGACCGCGAGCCAGGCTACCTCCCTGTCGCAGTTTCAATTGCTATTCGGCATCCTGATCGGCGTCGCCGCCGGTGCGTTCTATGCGCCGATGATGGCCGTCGCCAGCGCCTGGATCGAAACCCATCGCAGCCTTGCTGTTTCGCTGGTGTCCGCCGGCATGGGCGTGGCGCCGCTCACGGTGGCGCCGTTTGCGGGCTGGCTGATCGCGGCCTATGACTGGCGCACCGCCATGCTCGTGATTGGAATCGTTGCCTGGGCGCTCCTGATTCCGGCCTCGTTCCTGGTGCGCCCGGCGCCGCAGACAGCGGCACCTTCGGCCACTGATGGCGCGGATGCGCCTGACGTCGAGTGGACCGCGGTACAGGCGTTCCGCACGCCGCAATTCATCACGCTGGCATGTGCGCATTTCGGCTGCTGCGCGGCGCATTCGGGCCCGATCTTCCACATGGTGAGCTATGCCATGGTCTGCGGCATCGCGCCGATGACCGCGGTCACCGTCTACAGCCTGGCCGGGTTCTCCGGGCTTGGCGGCCGCCTTGCGCTCGGCGCGATGGCGGACCGCATCGGCGCCAAGCCCGTGCTGGTCGGCGGGCTGTTTGTGCAGGCGCTGTGCGTGGCGGCCTATCTCGCGGTCGGCCAGCTCGGCGAATTCTATGCACTCGCGGTCATCTTCGGCCTCGCCTATGGCGGGGTGATGCCGCTCTACGCCGTGCTGGTGCGCGAATTTTTCGGCGCGCGCATCATGGGCACGGTGTTCGGCGCGGTTTCCGCGTTTGCGAGCCTCGGCATGGCGCTCGGACCCTGGGCCGGCGGATGGGTGTTCGACACCTTCGGCAGTTATGCCTGGCTCTATGTCGGCTCGTTCGGCATCGGAATCGCGGCGGTCGCGGTGGCGCTGAGTTTCCCCTCGGCGCACCGGCCGTCACAGCCCTCGCTCGACCTCGGGCGCGCGGCGGCCTGACGCGAAAGCGTAGAGATGGGCCGTCTTGCCTATCTTGATCGAGGTCGATAGATGGACCACCATTGCGCCGCCGCCGATCAAAAGCCCGGGAAAAGGCGCGACAAGAGGCGAGGATGCGCATGAACAAGCTCCCCGGTTTCGGCCTGATCGAGCGCGCCCGGGCGCTGGCGCCGCTGATCGCACGCGAAGCCGACGAGATCGAGCGGACCCGGCGTCTCACCGAGCCCGTGGTTTCCGCCCTGATCGAGAACGGGCTTTATCGCGTGTTGCTGCCGCAAAGTTTTGGGGGCGCCGAGGCACCGCCCGAAATCTTCATGCAGATGCTCGAGGAGGTCGCAAAAGCCGACGCCTCCACGGCGTGGTGCCTCGGCCAGTGCTCGGTCTGCGCCATGACCGCGGCCTATCTCGATCCCGACGCGGCGCGCGAGATTTTCAATACGACGCCCGGCATCCTCGCCTGGGGCGCGATCGCCCACGAGGTGCAGGTGGTCCCCGGCGGCTATCGCGCGACCGCGCGCTGGGATTTCGCCTCTGGCTGCCGCCAGGCGAGCTGGCTTGGCGCCCATGTCAGGATCGTCGAGGCGGACGGCACGCCGCGGCGCAAGGCCAACGGCGCGCCAGAAGTGCGCACCATCCTGTTTCCGGCGACCAATGCCACGATCTACGACGTCTGGGACGTGATCGGCCTCAACGGCACCGGCACCGACTCCTATTCGGTCGACAATTTGTTCATTCCGGAAAAATTCGTAGCGCTGCGCGATGATCCCTCGGCGCTGCGCGAAAAGGGTCCGCTTTACGGGATCACCACCTACACCATGTTTGGACTGGGCTTCGCCGCGATCGCGCTCGGCGTCGCCCGCGCCACTCTGGATGCGGCCATCGATCTGGCGCGCGGCAAGGAATCGGTCGGTCTCACGGCCATGCGCGAGAATAATGCGGTTCAAGCGGCGATCGGTCGCACCGAGGGCAATTTGCGCGCAGCCCGCGCCTATCTCTATGCGGCGGCCACCGAGGCCTGGCGCGATCTCACTCATACGGGAGAGCTCACCGAGCACCACCGCGCGGCGCTTCGTCTCGCCTCGACCTGGACCATCCATCAGTCGGCATCGGTGGTCGATGCCGCTTATCACATGGCCGGCGCCACCGCCGTGTTCAGCGCCAACAAGTTCGAACGCCGCTTCCGCGACATGCACGCCATTGCGCAGCAGATCCAGGCCCGCGACACCCATTACGAGGACGTCGGCAAGTCGATCCTGGGCACCGCTCCGGTCTCACGCGGTTTGGGGCGCGATTGACCACGTTAGCGTGCTACGCTTGCGTCATATCGAGTGACCCGATGAAGTCGCGCCTGATTATCACCCTCCTGCTGCTGTCCGCCGCTGTTGTCAGCGCCCCTACCGCGCTGGCGCAGGACAAGGGCAGCGTCGATCCAAAGCCGCTGCCGCCGCTGGCCAATCCAAAAGATCCCAAACTGGGCGCAAAGGAGCTGTTCGGCCGCAAGGTGCTGCCGGCGGCGATGCCGACGCGGGTGATCGGTTTCTATGCCCATGGCTGCATCGCGGGTGCGGAAGCGCTGCCTATCAACGGTGACACCTGGCAGGTGATGCGGTTGTCGCGCAATCGCAACTGGGCGCATCCCCACATGGTCGCGCTGCTGGAACGATTATCGGTCAAGGCCCATAAAGACGCGGGCTGGCCGGGGATCCTGGTCGGCGACATGTCGCAGCCGCGCGGCGGTCCGATGATCACCGGACATGCCAGCCATCAGGTCGGGCTCGATGCCGACGTCTGGCTGACGCCGATGCCAAACCGGCGATTGTCGCGCGAGGAACGCGAGGAAATGTCCGCGGTCATGATGGTGCGCCCCGACCGGCTCGACGTCGACCCGCAAGTCTTCACGCCAGGCCATCTCGCGGTCATCCGCGACGCCGCGCAGGAGCCGAGCGTGCAGCGCATCTTCGTCAACGCCGCGATCAAGAAGGCGCTGTGCCGCGAAGCCAGGGGTGACCGCAGCTGGCTCTCCAAGGTCAGGCCGATGTACGGCCACGACTATCACTTCCATATCCGCATCAAATGTCCCCCCGGCAGCGGCGAATGCGAAACCCAGCCCGAGCCAGCGGCAAGCGAAGGCTGCAAGCCTGCCGATCTGGCCTTCTGGTTCAAGGATTCGATTATCCACCCCAAGCCGCCGAAAGAGCCGCCGAAGCCGCGGCCGCCGATGACCATGGCGCAACTGCCGGCCGCCTGCCGCCAGGTCCTGGCGGCACCGGATGCGAAGCAATAGCCGGCAGTGGCAGAGCCTTTGCTCAGCCGCTGCAATGCTGTAAGCTTGCGGGCGCGATGTCCGGACGGATCGTAAATCCTTTCGGATTGCCGGAACGGCGCTTCCGCCTGTCGCATTCCATCACAACCAACGCCTGAGTTGCGCGCGCGAGCAGCGCCCGCGAACACGCATGGAGCGCCACGATGCATCGTCTTGCCGGAGTTTTCGCCACCTTCATGATCCTGTGCGGATCGGCCCAATCGCCTGCCCTTGCGCAGGACAAGAGCCTGACCGTGTTCGCCGCGGCTTCGATGAAGAACGCCCTCGACGACGTCGATGCCGCCTTCACCGGCAGGACCGGCGTCAAGGTCGTCGCCAGCTATGCCGCAAGCCCGGCCCTCGCAAAACAGATCGAGCAGGGCGCGCCTGCGGATATTTTCCTGTCCGCCGACACCGACTGGATGGATTACTCGATCGGCAAAAAAAACATCAACGAGCCGACGCGGGTCAATCTGCTCGGCAACAGCATCGTGCTGATCGCGCCGAAGGATTCCAAGATTGGCAATGTCGCGATCGCGCCGGGCTTCGATCTCGCAAAGCTCGCCGGCGACGGCAAGATCGCAACCGCCGACGTAAAATCCGTGCCGGTCGGCAAATATGCCAAGGCATCGCTGGAGAAACTTGGCGCGTGGACCGCGGCTGCGCCTAAATTCGCCATGACCGAAAACGTGCGGGCCGCGCTTGCGCTGGTGGCGCGCGGCGAAGCTGTTCTCGGGATCGTCTATTCGACCGACGCCAAGGTCGAGCCCGGTGTCAGGATCGTCGGCACTTTTCCGGCGGATTCCCAGCCCTCGATCATCTATCCGGTGGCGGCGACTGCCACCGCGAAAGCGGAGGCCGCCGATTATCTTGCCTTCCTGCGCTCGTCGGCCGCCAAGGCGATCTTCGAGAAATACGGGTTCTCGTTCCTCGTCAGTCCGACAACCTGAACCCGGTGCCGCCGATTTGAAGTTCCTACGGCGGTTGCTGCAGGCACCTACTAGGAACTTCAAATCGAAAGGCGGCACCGGAAGCATGGAGTTTGCTAGTGCCCCTTTTGTTTCCGAAGTTCGTGTCGGAAGGTGCTGCAGGTGGATCACGAACTTCGGAAACGGGGCACTAGTGTTCGAAATCTCGCCCACGGAATGGACGGCGATCCAGCTTTCGCTGCGGGTCGCCACGGTGGCCACCCTGGTAGCGACGCCGCTCGGAATTGCCATGGCCTGGCTATTGGCGCGGCGCGATTTCTGGGGCAAGTCGACGCTGGATGCGCTGATCCATTTGCCGCTGGTGCTGCCGCCGGTCGTTACCGGCTATCTCCTGCTGCTGACGCTCGGCAGGCGCGGCCTCGTCGGCGCGTGGCTAGCCGACCATCTCGGCATCGTGTTCGCGTTCCGCTGGACCGGCGCGGCGCTGGCCTGCGGCATCATGTCGTTTCCGCTGCTGGTGCGGCCGATCCGGCTGTCGATCGAGGCGGTGGACCGGAGGCTGGAGCAAGCCGCGGCAACGCTGGGCGCCGGGTCGTTCCGGGTGTTCCTGACCATCACGCTGCCGCTGGCGCTGCCGGGCGTGCTGGCCGGGATGGTGCTCGGCTTTGCCAAGGCGATCGGCGAGTTCGGCGCGACCATTACCTTCGTGTCGAATATCCCGGGCGAAACCCAGACGATTTCCTCGGCGATCTATTCGCTGATCCAGACCCCGGATGGCGACAGCGCGGCGCTGCGGCTGGTGGCGGTTTCCATGGTCATCGCGCTTGCGGCGCTGATCGCTTCCGAATGGTTCGCGCGGCGCGCGACAAAACGCCTGCACGGGAATTGACCATGCTGCGCGTCGACGTCACAAAACGGCTCGGCGAATTCGAGATCGAAGCCAGCTTCGCGAGCGAGGGCCGGGTCACCGGGCTGTTCGGCGCCTCGGGCGCCGGCAAGACCTCGCTGATCAACATGATCGCGGGCCTGCTGCGGCCCGATCGCGGCAGCATCGCTGTCGACGGCGAGGTGCTCGACGACACCGCCGCCGGCATTTATGTTCCGGCGTATCGCCGCCGCATCGGCTATGTGTTCCAGGATGCCCGACTGTTTCCGCATCTCGATGTCAGGCAGAATCTCGATTACGGACGGCGCATGAACCGTCTCGCCGACGATCCCGCGCAACGCGCGCGCGTCACCGATCTGCTCGATATCGGCGGGCTTTTGGATCGACGTCCCGGAAAACTCTCCGGCGGCGAGCGCCAGCGCGTGGCTTTGGGCCGCGCGCTGCTGGCGCAGCCGAGGCTCTTGCTGCTGGACGAACCGCTGGGGTCGCTGGACGAGGAGCGCAAGGTGGAGATCCTGCCCTACCTGGTCCGCCTGCGCGACGAGGCCGGCGTACCCATGGTCTATGTCAGCCACGACGCCGGCGAGATGCGGCAACTGGCAATGCAGGTCGTGATGCTCCGGCACGGGCGCGTGACCGCTTTCGGAGGCGTTGAAGTGCTGCCCGGCGCGGCATAGCCGCTCCAATATCTACTAGCGCGTTCAACATCCCGCTGGCAGCGCGTCCACTATCCTGTAAGCTTGCCGCCGGACTGGCCCACACCCAGGCCGCCGGACCGCAACAAAAAAAGCAAAGCTTGGAGGAATCCCATGTCAGCTCCCAGGAGCCGCGTCTCGTTCAATCGCCGCACGCTTTTGCGTGCGGGCGCCGGCATTGCCGGCATTCTCGCCAGCGGCCGCGCCCCGGCATTCGCGCAGACCCAGCCCAAGAAACTCGTCTTCGCGCATATCAACGCGGTTCCGGAATCGGCTGCGGTGGCGTTCGACTGGATGGCCAAGGAAGTCACCGCGCGATCCAAAGGCGCGCTCGAGATGCAGTTCTTCGGCAAGACCCTGATCCCGCAGGAGCTGGAGGTCATGAACGCCGTCAAGTCGGGCAGCGTCGCAATGGGCAGCCCGGCCGGCGCCGCCGCGACCGTGTTTCCGGAAATGGGCGCGCTGCTGGTGCCTTATCTGGTGAAGGATTATGCCTCGGCCTACGCCATGCTCAACGGCAAGATCGGCGACAAGCTTAGCAAGGGGATCGAGGACAACTACAAGCTCAAGGTTCTCTGCTATTTCGATTACGGCTTCCGCCATTTCTGGACCAGCAAGAAGCCGATCGTGGAGCCGAAGGACCTGCGCGGCCTGAAAATCCGGGTGCAGCAGGCCAAAGTATTCGGCGACACCATCAACGGGCTCGGCGGCAGCGCCGTGCCGATGGCGTTCGGCGAGGTCATCACCGCGGCCAAACAGGGCGTGATCGACGGCGGCGACCTGCCGATCGTCAACATGAAGGCGCTGAAGATTTACGACGTGTCGAAATATGCCTCAATGACTTATCACAATTACGGCCCGACCAACGCGGTGATGAATCTCGATATCTGGAATTCCTTGGCGCCGGATCAGCAGAAGCTGATCATGGAGCTGTCGCGCGCCGCGCAGGAGAAAATCCGTGAGGCGACCGAGTTGGTCGACAATTTCGCCAAGGCCAAGTCCGAGCTGGAGCCGTTCGGCATGACCGTGGTGGAAGCCAAGGTCGAGGAGTTCCGCAAAGTCGCGCAAGCGAAGATATGGCCGGCCTACAAGGCCCAGTACGGCGCCTTGTGGGACGAGATCGAAGGTTTCAAGGCCTGAATTAGCAGCGGGCGCCGGAGCCTGGCGTTGAGCCAGTTCTCCGGCCTCCCCCCATCCCATCCATCTCCGGAATTTCCCTGCGCATGCTGCGGTTCCTCTCAGCCGTCCCGAAACTCACGGTCACGGTGCTGATCATCCTTGCCATCGTCAACCTGCTGGTCGGCGTCATCCTGCGCTATTTCGTCGGCGCCATCACCGACTGGCTCGATGTCGACCCGGTGCCGTTCACCTGGGTCGAGGAAGTGGGCGAGCTGTCGCTGGCCTGGCTGACGCTGATCGGGGCTGCGATCGGCATCCGGTCACGCACCCATTTCACGCTCACCGTGTTCGTGCACCGGCTGCCGGAGACGGCGCAGCTCTGGATTCACCGTTTCAATCACGCGCTGATCGCGGGCGTGGGCGGACTTGCCGCATGGTATGGCTTCAAGCTTTGCCTGCTCAACAACACGCTGACGACGCCGGGGCTGCAGATCAACCTTGCCTGGCTCTACGCGTCCTCGGTGGTCGGTGGGATCCTGATTGTCGTCTACGGCCTTGCCATGATGATCTCTCCGCTGCCGCAAGGCGAGCCCCAGCACTGAGGCCGGACCGTCCATGCTGCTTACGACCGTCGCCATTATCTTCGCCGTGCTGGTGCTGCTTTCGATGCCAATCGTGTTCGCGCTCGGCGTCGCCGGCATCGCCGGACTTTGGCTCGGCGGCTATCCGATGCAGCAGCTTTCCTCGGCGCTGGTGTCGGGATCGCAGAGCTGGGTGCTGCTGGCAATCCCTGCCTTCGTGTTCGCCGGCAATCTGATGGAACGCTGCGGCATGAGCCACGCGCTGGTAGAACTGGCGCGCGCCCTGATCGGCTGGGTCAAGGGCGGGCTCGGCATGTCGGTCATCGTGGTGGCGTATTTCTTCTCCGACATCTGCGGATCGAAAATGGCCGAGGTATCCGCGCTCGGCTCCGCACTGATGCCGCCGCTGACCAAAGCCGGCTACGACCGGCGGGATTCGGCCTCGCTGATCGCCGCCGGCACCGCGATGGGCATGCTGGTGCCGCCCGCGATCTTCATGATCGTGATCGCCCAGGTCACCAACACCTCGGCGGTGGCGCTGTTCGTCGCCGGCTTCGTTCCGGCCATGGTCATCATGCTGTGCCTGATGGCGGTGGTCTACATCCGCGCGCGCCAGAACGACTGGCCGGTCGATACCAGGCCCAGTCTCGCGCGCCTCGGCCACGCGGCGCTGCACGCCGCCGTGCCGATGGTGGTGCCATTCGTGATTCTCGCCGGCTTCATCCTCGGCATCATCACCGCGACCGAGGCCGGCGCCGTGGTCGCCGGTTACGCCTTCCTCGCGGCAAAACTTTACTACCGCAACGTCTCGTGGCGCGAGATGGTCAAGATCGCCTACGACAGCGCGCTCCTCACCGCGGCGGTGGTGTTCCTGCTCGCGGTCGCCTCGGTCTATCAATATTTGATGGGCGTCAGCGGGGTGCCGCAATTGCTCGGCGAGGTGCTCGGGCCGCTCAAGACGCACCCATGGCTGTTCCTGATCGGAACCGCCGTCATGACTTGCCTGTTCGGGATGCTGCTGGAGGGCCTGCCCGCCGCGGTCGTGCTGATCCCGGTGGTATTTCCGATCTCGGAGGCCATGGGCATCGACCCGATTCACTTCAACATCGTGCAGACCGCGGCAGTCGGCATCGGGCTGTTCCTGCCGCCGATGGGCGTCGGGCTGTTGATGGCGCTGCGGTTCGCAAACCTCAGCGTCGGGCAGCACTTCCGCACTTACGTGCCGTACATGCTGGCGCTGTTTGCCGGGCTGTTGCTCATCATCTGTATCCCGGAGATCAGCCTGACGCTGCCGCGACTGGCGGGATTGATCAGGTAAGGCGCGATACGATGCCGTCGGACTCCATGTGAACGACGCGCAATCGCGGCCCGCTCAGACGACGCCACGCGTGCGCAAATCCGCGATGGCATCGGCGCCATAGCCGAGCGAGTTCAGCACCTCATCGGTGTGGGCGCCGAGTTCGGGCGCCATCGAATCGAGCCTGCCTCCGCCATGGGCGAGCTGGAAGCCGCTGCCGGCGAAGCGCAGGCGGCCGTAAGGCGTGTCGATCTCCTGCATCGCGCCGCGCGCCAAGATCTGCGGGTGATCGATCACCTCCTCGATCTTCCAGATGCTGGCGCAGGGCGCCCCCGCCGCATCGAGGATCTTCTCCCACTCGCGCGGATCCTTCCTGGCAAGCGCCTCCTCGATGATGGCCCGCAGCGCCGGCTCGTTTTCCTGCCGCGCGAACCAGTCGGAAAAGCGCGGGTCCTCCAGCGCGTCAGCGCGGCCGATTGTCGTCATCAGCGCCCGGTATTGCTTTTCGCTGTTCACGGCCAGCAGCAAATAGCCTTCGCCCGCCCTGAATAGATTGGCGGTCGGCCTGCGGCTCACGGCCTGATTGCCGGACAGTTGCTGGCGATGGCCGGCAACCGTGTAGTCAGCCACCTGGCCCGACAGAAAGGCCAGCGTCGCCTCGAGCATGGAGACGTCAACCAGCTGCCCCTTGCCGGTATGGTTGCGCTGGAACAGCGCGCTCGATACGCCGAACGCGGCGGTGGCGCCGGACAGCACGTCGCAGACCGCAAAGCCTGCGCGCGTCGGCCCGGCCTCCTCGTGACCCGTGATCGCCATGATTCCCGACATCGCCTGGATCTTGCCATCGTAACCGGCGCCCGATCGTTCCGGGCCGGTCTGGCCGAAACCGCTGATCGCGCAATAGATCAGCCTCGGGTTGACCGCCGAGAGTGCGGCGTAGCCGATACCGAGCTCGTCCATCACGCCGGGGCGAAAATTCTCCATCACCACGTCCACCTCGGCGGCGAGCTGCTTGACGATGGCGATCGCCTCCGGCCTCGAGAGGTCGAGCGTCAGGCTGCGCTTGTTGCCGTTGATCGCCTGCCAGCCCGGGGCCAGCCCGCGATCGGCCCATTCGCGGCTCAAGGGCGTGCGGCGCATGTCCTCACCCTCGCGCCGTTCAACCTTGATGACGTCGGCGCCGAGCAGTGCGAGCTGGTAGCTCGCATAGGGACCGGCCAGCACCTGCGTGAAGTCGAGAATCTTCACGCCTTCGAATGGTCGGGTCACGTCTATTTCCTCCGGTAAGCGTCATTGCGAGGAGCGAAGCGACGAAGCAATCCATCCTTTGGCAGACCAAGCTGGATTGCTTCGCTTCGCTCGCAATGACGTCTGTATTCCTTGATGACGCGTCAGGCGGCCCGGTTGCCGCGCGCGATCTCCTTTTGCTTGTCGAATTCGGCTCTCCGCCGCGCCAGTTCTTCCGGGCTCATCTGGGAGATGTTGTTGTAGTCGAGCTTCCAGGAGGCGTCCTCGCTCCAGCGCAGCGGCGACTGCATCGTGGTGCGCGCGCCGGAAGCCGTTTCCAGAAGACGCAGCGCCAGTTCGAGCGTCAGCGCCTGCGATTCGATATCGTGCGGCTTGCCGGCGGAATTGCCCAGCGGGAAGTCGGAGAACAGGAAGCGCGGCACGGAAGCGTGCTCGACGATGTCCTTGGCGCAGCCCATCACCACGGTCGAAATGCCGTTGGCCTCGAGGTGGCGGGCAACGAGAGCGGAAGTCTGGTGGCAAACCGGGCAGTTCGGCACCAGCACGGCGGCGTCGACCGCATCAGCGAGGCAGCGGGCGAGGATTTCCGGGGCGTCGACGTCAATGGTGACCCGGTGGCTGCGATTGGTCGGCACCCCGAAGAAGCGCGGCGCGACCTCGCCGATCCGCGCCGAGGCCGCCGCCTTCAACAGCTGGGCTAAGGGAAACCAGCTGCCACTGTCGGTCGCTGACGTGTGCTTGCGGTCATAGCCGATATGCGAGATGCGCAGATCGTGCTGCTTCGACGTGTCGCCGTCATAGACCTTGTAGAACTTGGCGCCGCCGTTATAGGCCGCGCCCGGGCCCTGATCTCCCTTCGCCGGATCATAGGGGGCGGCGGTGGTGACGATCGTCACCCGCGATTGCGAAAGCAGCTTCTTCAGCGGCTGGAACGGCGATTCGACATAATGCGCCCAGCGATAGGGGGTGGTGTAGCCGATCGCGGCGTAATAGTCGCGGGTCCGCTGCATATAGGGGATCGGGGAATCGTAGTCGGGCGCGAAGCCGAGTTGGTCATCGAGCGAGTCCGGGCCGGGCATGGTTCTTTCTCCTGCGTTTTCCCCGCGAGGTCATTTTTTCGACCTTGGGTCAGACTATAGCGTTTTCAAGCGAAGTGGGTACCGGTTCGCGTGAAGAAAACGCGTCAAAACAAGGAACTGGAGCCCGGTTCTGATGCAATCAGAACCGGGCTCCAGAGATAGTCCGCCCATTCCTCAACAACGGACATGGCCCTCAAACCCCCGCGATCTGCGTCCAGAATCCCGCGAGCTTGCGCTTGAACGAAGCCAGCCGCGTCGGGGCTACGGCCGCCTCCTCCTCCGGCAGCCGCAAGCCGACGACATTGACCCGGCCGCCCGAGATGCTGCGCGCCACCAGAACGATGGAGTCGAGCTGCAGCGTCGCGCCTTCCTTCGGCGCATGGTCGAGATGAACGTCGAAATAATCTGATAGCGTCAGTTTTGCCTGCTCTTCACCTAGCGCCACGCCGTAGATCTCGGCAAGTTCGCCGAGCGTGCGCTCGCCGGAGACGGTAAAATCCCCGAGCAGATGCGGGTCGGGCGCCGAGCCGGGCTGCATGTCGACAAAGAAACGGTCCAGCGCCTCGGCTTTTTCCGGCGGCGCGAGCAGATAGATGTAATCGCCGGGGAGGACAGGATCGGCCTCTATGGGCGAGAGAATGCGCTCGTCGCGAATCACCAATGTCGGCTTCGACCAGGAGGGAATGAGGCCGCGCCGAAAATACAGGCTCTTCGGGCGCACGGAATAGCCGACCAGCTGCTGCTCGAGCTGGCCGGGCAGATCGAGCTCGACGCGTCGCGGCCCGCGATCGGTGCGCGGCAGCGCCACATGCAGCCGACGGGCGGCGGCGGCCAGCGTCCAGCCCTGCAGCAGCAGCGAAATGATGACGACGACAAAGGCGACGTCGAAATAGAGGTAGGCCTTCGACAGTCCGACCAGCATCGGGATCGACGCCAGAAAGATCGCGACCGCGCCGCGCAAGCCGGTCCAGGCGATGAAAATCTTCTCCCGCCAGTTGAAACGAAACGGCGCCAGACAGAAAAACACCGCGAGCGGGCGCGCCACCAGCATCAGCGCCAGCGCCACGATCACGGCAGGGATGATGCTGACGACCAGCCGCTGCGGCGAGACCAGGAGCCCGAGCAGCACAAACATCACGATCTGCGCCAGCCAGGTCGCGGCGTCGAGAAACGTCACCACCAAATTATGCGCCCGCGTCGGCCGGTTGCCGATGATGATGCCGGCGAGATAGACCGCCAGAAATCCCGAGGCGTGCCCGATCTGCGCCGCACCGAAAATCACCAGGGCGGCGGTGGCGACGAACGGCGCGTGCAGGCCCTGCGGCAATGCCACGCGATTGAGCGCCAGCACCACCAGGCGGCCGCCGATGACGCCGATGATGGCGCCGAGCACGGCTTCGCGGCCGAATTCCAGCGCAACATGCCATGCCGAGCTTTCACCAACCGAAATGAGTTCGACCAGCATCAGGGTGAGAAACACCGCGAAGGGGTCATTGGTGCCGGATTCGGCCTCCAGCGTCGCGCCGACGCGGGGACGCAGGCGCAGGCCCTGGGTATGCACCAACAGAAACACCGCCGCCGCGTCGGTGGATGCCACCACCGCGCCCACCAGCAGCGCCTCGGTCCAGTTCAGATCGAGCACATATCTGGCCACCGGTGCCGTGATCAGCGCGGTCAGGAGCACGCCGATCGTCGCCAGCGCCATCGACGGCGCCAGCACCGTGCGAATGCTTTGAAAGCGGGTTCGCAGGCCGCCATCGAACAGGATCAGGGCCAACGCCACCGATCCCACCAGATAGGTGGTACGCACGTCGTCGAATCTGACCTGGCCGGGGCCGGAATCGCCGGCCAGCATGCCGATCAGGAGAAACACCAGGAGCAGCGGCGCGCCGAAGCGCAGCGCGAGCAGGCTCGATAGAATGCCGGCCATCACCAGAGCGGCGCCGAGCAGAATGGTTATGCTGACGGAATCGAGAGACGCCATGGGCCTTCGCAAACACGGGCAAATACCTGCAATTGCATCCTTATCGCCGCCATGCTTCGACGCCAACCCAATTCTGTTGCTAGCGACAATGTGCCCGATTTTCCAGCGCAAGCAGCCTCTCCGGCTGGTCGCAGCGATGGCGCCGGAACCGTCAATATGGGAATCTGCCCGACATTCGAATCAAGTTGTGACCTGAGATGAGATTTTGACGATGGAGCTGCATGACATCACCGAATTCCTGCACGCCGCGGCGCGGTCGGTCGGCGCGGAGGTGACATCGCCCTGGTTCTATCTGCAGCTGGGGCTGATTCTGGCGGGCGCCGGCATCGCCTTCGCCACAGGAGCTGCGATTCGCTCGCGGATCGACATGACCTCGCTGGCAATGGGCTGGCCGACACCGTTGCGGCTGTTCATGCGCGTGCTGGTCGGCAGCGCGCCAACCGCGGTATTCGCGGCAGAGATGACGCTGGCGCGCGTGGCGATGCTGACATCGACCTGGCCCAGTCGCAGCTATCTGCTCAGCGTCGCCGCCAATCTTGCCTTCGCCTGGCTGATCATCCGCCTCATAACGTCAGTCATCCGCAATAGCTTTATCGTCAGGCTGGTGTCGCTGTCGGCGTGGCTGGTGGCGGCCTTGAGCATTCTCGGCCAGCTCGGGCCAACCATCGACGCGCTCGACTCGGTCGCGATCGTGCTCGGCGGCCTGCGGCTGACGCCGCTGCTCCTGATCAAGCTCGGCGCGCTGCTGATCGTGGCGCTGTGGCTGACCAATATCGCCTCCAACTTCGTGGAAAGCCGGATCAACCGGTCTGCCGACCTGACGCCATCGATCCAGGTGCTGCTGGTCAAGATGGTCCGGCTGGCGCTGATGATCTTTGCCGTCGCGGTGGTCCTGAGCGCGGTCGGCATCAACCTGTCGGCGCTGGCGATCTTCTCCGGCGCCGCCGGTGTCGGCATCGGCTTGGGCCTGCAGAGGATCGTCGCCAATTTCATCAGCGGCATTATTCTGCTGGCGGATAAATCGGTGAAGCCGGGCGATCTCGTTACCATCGGCGAAAACTCGGGACGCATCAGCGCGATGAAGACGCGCTATATCTCGCTCGATGCCGGCGACGGCCGCGAATTCCTGATCCCGAACGAGGATCTGGTGACGCAAAGGGTCACCAACTGGACCTACACCGACAAGAATACGCTGGTGAAGGTCAATTTCGGCGCCAATTACGACGCCGATCCGCGGCTGGTCTGCAAGCTGTCGCTCGAGATCGCCGCGACCGCAAAACGAGCCATCAAGGGCAAGCCGCCGAACTGCATTATTACGGAATTCGCCGAAGCCGGCATGAAGTTTTCCCTGACCTTCTGGATCGCCGATCCGGATGGAATGGACAACGTCAAGAGCGAGGTGATGCTGTCGCTGTGGGAGGTCTTCAAGCGCGAGGGCATCCGGATGCCCTATCCGGTTCGCGAGATCCACATCCGCGGCGGTGCGCTGCCGGTCGAGAGCCCGGTTGAGGTTTCGCGCTGACCATGCGCCTTGCTGTTGCCGAATTTAATCCAGGGATCGTGCCGGGATTTCGGCCCGGCGATCCAGCCCCGGCTTGCTACCGCCGGCCCCGATCATTAAATTGAGGCAGCAAATCCGCCTCACGCCCACGAAGATACCATCAGCCCATGAGCTATATCGAAGCCTCGGACACCTCGCTGCGCAAGGCCGGCCAGATCAAGCTGCATGGCCCGAGCGGCTTCGCCGGCATGCGCAAGGCAGGAGCGCTGGTGGCAAAATGCCTCGATGAACTCACCGATATCGTCAAGCCGGGCGTGCCGACCTCGCGGGTCGACGAATTCGTCCGCGACTTCGCCTTCAGCCATGGCGCCTATCCGGCGACCCTGATGTACCGCGGCTATCGTTATTCGACCTGCACCTCGATCAACCACGTGGTCTGCCACGGCATGCCCGGAGACCGGGCTTTGAAGGAAGGCGACATCGTCAATATCGACGTCACCTTCATCGTGGAGGGCTGGTACGGCGATTCCAGCCGGATGTATGCGGTGGGCCCGATCGCGCGCAAGGCCGAGCGGCTGATCGAGGTGACCTATGAGGCCATGATGCGCGGCATCGCGGCTGTCAAACCCGGCGCCACCACCGGCGACATCGGCCATGCCATTCAGGGCTTCGTCGAACCGCAGGGCATGAGCGTGGTGCGCGATTTCTGCGGCCATGGTCTGGGCCGCATGTTCCACGACGAGCCGAACATCATTCATATCGGCCGGCCCGGCGAAGGCGTGGTGCTGAAACCCGGCATGTTCTTCACCATCGAGCCGATGATCAATCTCGGCAAGCCGCATGTGAAGATCCTGTCCGACGGCTGGACCGCGGTGACGCGCGACCGTTCGCTGTCGGCGCAGTTCGAGCATTCGGTCGGGGTGACCGCAACCGGCGTCGAAATCTTCACGCTGTCGCAGCGCCACCATGAGAAGCCGCCGGTCGCGGCCTGATTCTCCCGGGCCAGCCCGGCAATTTGCGGTTGCAAAACCTGGCCGGCGCGGCATGGTTAGCGCCGATGCCCGCGAAAACCAGCGATACCCAGGATCAGCCTGCCGAAACGCCGCATTTTCACGGCCATCGAATGCGGCTGCGGGAACGCTTTCATTCCGCCGGACCCGACGCCCTGAGCGACTACGAACTGCTGGAGATGGTGCTGTTCACCGCCCGGTCTCAGGGCGACGTCAAGCCCCTGGCCAAAACCCTCATCAAGAAATTCGGCTCGTTCGCCGAAGTTATTCACGCGCCGGAAACGCGGCTGCGGGAGGTCAAGGGCGTTGGTGACAGGACCGTTACCGAGCTCAAACTGATCGCGGCCGCCGCGACCCGGATCGCCAGAGGCGAGGTGAAGCAACGCACCCTGCTGTCGTCATGGAGTGACGTGATCGACTATTGCCGGACCTCTATGGCATTCGCCGACAAGGAGCAGTTTCGCATCCTGTTTCTCGACAAGCGCAACCAGCTGATATCGGACGAGGTGCAGCAGACGGGCACCGTGGATCACACGCCGGTGTATCCGCGCGAGGTGATCAAGCGGGCGCTGGAACTGTCGGCCACCGCCATCATGCTGGTGCATAATCACCCCTCCGGCGATCCGACGCCGTCAAGTGCGGATATCCAGATGACGCGCGCGATCGTCGACATCGCCACTCCGCTCGGCATCGCCGTGCACGATCACATCATCGTCGGCAAGAACGGGCATGCCAGCCTGAAGGGCTTGCGATTGATCTAGGATCGACTTGATGAGAACCGGTCTCGCAGTGATCGCTTCGGCCTGGCTGACCGGCCTCGTTGTCGGCAGCGCGCAGGCCGAGCCGCTCGCTTTTGCCGGCTTCGACCGCACCATGGATCTCGCCACCCTGCTCGACCGATACCCGCGATCCCGGCATGAACTCAGCCGTGGCGCCGACGTTCGTAAGTCCGGGTCGCAAGAAGATACCAAGGAATGGATTCGGGAATTCTTTCATGCGCGGGGATCCGGCACGTATGTTCTGCGATTGGCGCCCGACGAGACGTTCGATCACGTGTTTTACATCCAGGCGAATGTGCGCGTGAGGGGGTCACGGAGCGCCTGTGGCTGCTGCTCGAGACACCGCTCGATATGGTTCGGCCCCGACTGCCGAGGAGAAGCAACGAGGCGCGCTATCCGGCCTGCAACGGTGTGCTGAGACCGCTCACGGCGAAGTACGGTAAACCGGACGTTCTCGCGCCGCGCCGGGAGGAAGCCCTGCAGTCTTTCGACTATGTTTGGACGCACCTGCCCGAGGCGATGACACTTGAATGTGGCCGCTATCTGGGCCGCAAGGCCGTTTTCGCGATCGGGGTGACATTCGAGCAGGCAGCCGCACGCTGAGCCGGATCGGCGGCAGCAGGTTCAGATTGTAACGATCGCCCCGAAATTACTGCCGCAGCATGATCAGAGGGTCGGCGCTATCGGGCACCTTTCGCCACTGCGCGTTGTCGTCGGCCTCGAACTGCCAGGTCTCGCCGCTCTTCGACATCAGCAGCATCTGGCCATGCTCGAGCCGCCACTCTGTCGGCGCGAATGCCGCGACCGCAGGGTCGCATTTCGGCTTGAGAAACACCTGGAAGTTATCCGGGCTTGCCTCGGTGTTGGTCAGGGTGAGGCCGCAGACGACCTGGCCGTTGCCGTGAACCATCGACCAGTCGCCGATCATCTGGTCCATCGATTTCGCCAGCGAGCGCGCGGCGGCGAGATTCTGCAGGATGTAGATGCCCTCGCCCTGTCTCAGGCCTTCCAGAATTCCGCTCTCGACTTCGGTAAAATCGATCACCGGCTGACCCGCGGCGTCCTGCAGCCGCACGATATCCAGTCCCTTGATGCTCCAGCCGGTGATTTCCCGGGTGAACGGCAGCGCCGCAGCACAGCCCGGCTCGAGTTCAAGCTTCAACCCCTGCGGCGTCGCATCGCTCTTCAGCGTGACCACGCAGGTCTTGCTGCGTTCGGTGGTCGAGAGCTCCCATTGGCCGACCATGTTCTTTTTCAGGGTCGCGGCATCCTGCGCCCGCGCCTGATGCAGGCAGGCGACCAGCATCAACAGCGCCGCAAGCGCGTTGCTGCCAGGCGCGGCGCTTGGGCGGCCGGTCATCACCTGCTCTTCACCGGGGTTTCAGCCACCGGCGTCAGCGGCGGTTTGCCGGCGAACCAGGCTTTGAGATTTTCGACCACCAATTGATCCATGGCATTGCGCGTCACCACCGAAGCCGACCCGATATGCGGAAGCAGCACCACATTCTGCATGGCGCGCAGTTCATCGGGCACCGTCGGCTCGTTGGCGAATACATCGAGCCCCGCGGCCAGAATGGTCCCCGACTTCAGCGCCGATATCAGGGCCGGTTCGTCGACCACCGAGCCGCGCGCCACGTTGATAATCACCCCGCGCGGGCCCAGCGCCTTCATGACATTGGCGTTGATCATTTTCGCCGTCGCCGGGCCGCCGGGGATGATGATGACCAGCGTGTCAACCGCCTTCGCCATCTCGACCAGGTCGGGATAGTGCTTGTAGGAGACGCCGTCGGCCGGTTTGCGCGAATGATAGACCACGGGCACGCGCGAGGCGTCGAGCCGGCGCGCGATCGCCTGGCCGATCCGGCCCATGCCGACCATCCCGACCTTGCGATCCCTGAGCGAGCCGACGCTTAAGGGAAAATTCTGCGTCATCCACAGGCCGGAACGCAGGTAACGGTCGGCCTTGATGAACTCCCGCAAGGTCGCGATCAAGAGCCCGAGCGCGATGTCGGCGACCTCTTCGGTCAGCACATCAGGGGTATTGGTGACGACGATGTTGTGCTCGCGCGCGTAATTGGCGTCGACGTGGTCGTAGCCGACGCCGAACGCGGCGACGATCTCGAGCCTCGGAAAACGCGCCAGCGTGGCGCTGTCGCCTCGCACCGAATTGTAGGTCACCGCGACCCCGCGGATCTTTGCCGCGATCGCGGGAGTTAGTCGCTCAAGGTCGGCAGTGGTCTCGAAAGGGTGAAGCACGAACTGGTCGGAAAAGCCGTTGTTGACGATCGGCTTGCTCGGCCCATAGACCAGCAAATCGATCTTCTCGGAAGAAATATTCCCGCCAACCATCAATTTTCCCTTCCAAGCGCACTCTCGTGCCAGCGCCGCAACACCAGGTGCGAGGTTAGCGCCAGCAGCCCATAAATGACAATCCCGGCGGCGGAGAGCAACAGCAACGCCGCGAACATTCGGGGAATGTTGAGGCGGTAGCCGGATTCGGCGATTCGGTACGCCAGGCCCGAACCGGCGCCGGCGGAACCCGCCGCGATTTCGGCGACCACCGCGCCGATCAACGACAGGCCGCCCGCGATCCGCAGGCCGCCGAGGATGAAGGGCAACGCCGAAGGCAATTTGAGATACGCAAGGGTCTGCATCCGCGATGCGCCGTAAAGTCTGAACAGGCCGGCCAGATTGCGATCCACGGAATTCAGCCCAAGCGTGGTGTTGGACAGTACCGGAAAGAACGCGACGATCCAGGCGCAGACAATGACGGCGGTCTGCTGCGGAAGATAGATCAACAGCAGCGGCGCGATCGCTATCACAGGCGTCACCTGCAGGATCACCGCATAGGGAAACAGCGAATATTCCAGCCATCTCGACTGATTGAACAACAGCGCCAGCGCGATGCCGCCGACCCCGGCGGCGGCGAAGCCCTCGAACGTGGTCTGCAGCGTTGTCAGCAGCGACCGTGACAGCACCGGCCAATCCCCGACCAGCGTTTGGAACACCGCTATCGGTCCCGGCAGCACATAGGGCGGAATATTGTCAAGGCGCACCACGAGCTCCCAGACCGCAACGCCGGCCGCAAGGACGACGATCGGAAGCAGGATCCGCAACAGCCGCAAGCCGCGACTTTCGGGCGCCGCCTGCTCGGCGGATAATGGCGGGGTCTGCAGGGAACTCATGATCGGGGTCGCCCATCATAAGAGGGCGTCAGCGCGTTCGAGACCTCGCGGCAGTAGCCGCCATAGGCGGCGGAGGTTCGAAAATCCTCTCCGCGCGGCTCGGCCGTGTCGATGCGAATCTCGGCACTCAGGCGGCCGGGCCGCGACGTCATCACGATCACCCGCTGCGACAGATACACCAACTCGAACACCGAATGCGTGACGAAGATGACGGTCTTGCGCAAATTGCGCCACAGCGAGAGCAGATCGTTGTTGAGCCGGAAGCGGGTGATCTCATCGAGCGCCGCAAACGGTTCGTCCATCAACAGGATATCGGGATCGGTGACCAGGGCGCGCGCCAGCGAGGCCCGCATCTTCATGCCACCGGATAATTCGCGCGGGTATGCGTCGGCGAATTCGGAAAGACCCACTTGCTGCAACGCCTCGCCGACGCGCGCGTTGGCCTCGGCGGTTGGCGCATGCGCAAGTTTCAGCGGCAACCGCACGTTCTCGCGGACCGTGGTCCACGGCATCAGCGTCGGTTCCTGAAACACGAAGCCGATTGACTGACCGGCGCGGACCTGGGCGGGCCGATGAGCGACGCCGACGGTGCCCGATGTCGGCGCGTTGAGGCCCGCGATCAGCCGCAAGGCCGTCGACTTTCCGCAACCCGACGGCCCGAGCAATGACACGAACTCGCCCTTGCGTACGTCAAGTTCCAGCGGACCGAGCGCCACGACACCGCTGTCATAGACCTTGGTGACGCCGCGCAGGCTGACCGCAAGGCCGGCCGGGCCGGAATCGGTTTCGGACAAGGCTGCGGACTCCGCCATCTGCCCGGGCCCTAATTCTTCGGCCGCAGGTCGAGGCCGACGCCTTTGTTGACAAAGCGCAGCGTGTAGGCCTTGCGGAAATCGATGTCGGAGCGGACCACGCCGGCCCGAACCATCTTGTCGAAGAAGCTTGCCGAGCGTGCGTCGCTGATGGCGCCAATGCCGTCGCGCAAGCTATCGCCGGAATCGACAATGCCATATTCCTTCATGCTGGCTACGGAGTAGGCGAGCAGTTCGTCGGTCATTTCCGGGTTGAGCTTCTTGATCAGCGCGTTGGCCGGCGCGTTGTCGCCATAGAGATAATTGTACCAGCCGATGATCGAGGCGTCGACGAAGCGCTGAACCAGATCCGGCTTTTTGTCGGTCAGCTCGCGGCGCGTTTCGATCAGGGTGGAGTAGGTGTTGAAACCGTAGTCCGCCAGCAAGATGATGCCCGGCTTGAACTTGGCGGCTTTTTCGATCGCGAACGGCTCCGAGGTAACATAGCCCTGCATCGCGCTTTGCCTGTCGGCGATAAACGGCTGCGAGTTGAAGGTGTAGGGCCTGACCTTTTCCTCGCTGAATCCATATTCGGATTTCAGCCACTGGAAATAACTTGAAATGCCTTCCTTGGACACGAACAGCGTCAGCGGCTTCAGCTCTTCGAGTTTTGTAACCTTCAATTCCGGATGGGTCAGGAAGACCTGCGGATCCTTCTGGAAGATGGCGGCCACCGTCACGACCGGCACCTTGTTGACGACCGCATCGAACGACATCAGGGTGTTCGCGGCCATGAAGAAGTCGAGCTTGCCGGCGATCAGCAGCATGCGATTGTTGTCATTGGGGCCGCCCGGCACGATGGTGACGTCGAGCCCGTATTTCCTGTAGGTGCCGTCGGCCAGCGCCTGGAAAAATCCACCGTGCTCGGCTTCCGGGACCCAGTTGGTCCCGAACGAAACCTTGTCGAGCGTGGTCTGGGCACCCGCGGGCAAAATGGCCATGCCAAGGGCCACGAGGCCGGCGGTTAACGCTCGCGGCAAAAGAGCCGGGTTCATGATTGGACTCCGTCAATCGTTCTGGCCCATGATAGGAAGCACCGGACGCGGGTTGCGTCCTGGCAACGAACACAAACTACCCTGCAAATCCGCTTAAAGAAACATTTCGCTCGATGGCCCCTTTCCTTCCTCCCCGCGACTGGACCGACATCCACTGGCCCGATATCGCCGCCGCCGCACCGGCGCGATGGATCGCGGTCTTGCCGCTGGCGGCGACCGAACAGCACGGTCCGCATTTGCCCCTCGGCACCGACGTCATGATTGCGCAGGCCCATCTTGAGCGGGTGCGCGAGCTGTTGCCTGCCGCCATTCCGGCGGTGTTCCTTCCCATTCAGCCGGTCGGGATTTCCACCGAGCACATCGGCTATCCGGGCACGCTGACCTTGCCGACTGATGTCGCCCTGAAGACCTGGATGGCGCTCGGCGAGAGCGTCGCGCGCGCGGGCATTAGAAAGCTGGTCATGGTCACGAGCCATGGTGGCAATAGCGCGGCCATGACTCTGGTGGCGCAGGATTTGCGCGCGCAACACGGACTTCTCGCCGTCACCACGGGTTGGTACCAATTCGGCGCGCCGGAGGGATTGTTTTCCGCGGAAGAACTGCGACACGGCATCCATGGCGGCGCGGTCGAGACATCGATCATGCTGGCGCGTTATCCGCAACAAGTGCGTGGCGAAAAGATCGTCGATTTTCGCTCCGCGGGCATCGCGATGGAAAAGGATTATCGCTGGCTTTCGGCGAATCGACCGGCGCCGTTGGCGTGGCAGGTCCAGGACCTTCACGCGAGCGGCGCCGTCGGTGATGCGACGCAGGCGTCGGCGGAGAAGGGCCAGCGCATGCTCGATCACAGCGCACGCGCGTTCTGCGAGTTGCTCGCCGACGTCGATAACTTCGACGTGAAGAAGCTTGCGGGCGGTCCGGATGTTTCCTCCAAGTAGTCATTTTTGCTAGAAAATCTTTGACCGGCCGGGCACCAGGCGTGCTCTCTTCAGCGGTTGACATAGCATAGGGGGGTACCCTATGAAGCTGCCATGGCACACACGATCCGGGAAAAGAAAAAGCTGCTCGCGCGGGTTGGCCGTATCCGGGGCCAGATCGAGGCGATCGAGCGGGCGCTGGCGGAAGAGGCCGAATGTGAGCGCATCATGCATATGATCGCCGGCATTCGCGGCGGCGTCGCCGGCCTGATGGCCGAGGTGGTCGAAGACCACATCCGCACCCATCTGGTCGACCCCGAGCGGAATCCGGGCGCGCTTAACGCCGACGCGGCGGATCAACTCATCGAAGTGGTCCACACCTATCTGAAGTGAGGAACACCATGTCCGACGCCGAATCTATCTTTCAGATGCCGCCGCACGACCACGTGTTTCTGGGCGAGGATCACGACAAGGCGGAGCGCCGGACCTGGGCGGTGATCGTCCTTTGCAGCGTCATGATGATCGCCGAGATCATCGGCGGCGCCTTGTTCGGCTCGCTGGCGCTTATTGCCGACGGCTTGCACATGTCGACCCATGCCGGCGCGCTGCTGCTGGCGGCGCTGGCTTACACCTATGCCCGCAAATATGCCAACGATCGCAGTTTCTCCTTCGGCACCGGCAAGTTCGGCGATCTGGCGGGATTTTCCAGCGCCATCGTTCTGGCGATGATTGCACTGTTGATCGGCTATGAAGCCGTGGAGCGCCTGCTCCATCCGGTGGCCATCAGCTTCAACGAGGCGATACCGATTGCCGCGCTTGGCCTGGTGGTCAATGTCGTAAGCGCCTGGCTGTTGTCCGGCGGCCATCATCACCGTCACGGCCATGATCACCCGCATCGGCATGACCAGGGTCACGACGAAGAAATTCGTCGCATCGAACTCGGCCGCCACCCTCTGCAAATCGAGGTCTTTGAAGACAATGTGCCGCCGCGCTTCCGGGTCAGGGCAGATGTGGGTGCCCTGCCTCGGGCTCTCGACGTCACCATCGAGACAACAAGACCGGATGGCCGCCGCCAGCTATTTTCGTTTGAAGACCGGGGCGGATATCTGGAGTCGCGCGACGAGATTCCGGAACCGCATGCCTTCCTCGCCAGGATTCGCCTGATGCAAGCGGGCCAGGCGCACGAACGCGAACTGGAATTCGAGGAGCATAACCACGCGCATGGCCATGGCGCGCATCACCGCGACAACAACATGCGGGCCGCCGTCATTCACGTTCTGGCCGATGCCGCGGCATCCGTTCTGGTTATTGCCGGGCTGGTGCTGGCGCGCGCCTTCGGTTGGCTCTGGATGGACCCGCTGGCCGGCTTCATCGGCGCGGTTGTTATCGCCAACTGGTCGGTTGGATTGCTGCGCGATACCGGCGGCATCCTGCTCGATCGCACGCCGGATCCGCGCATGGCCGAGCGGGTCCGCAAGCTGATCGAAAGCGAAGGCGACCAGGTCACCGACCTGCATCTCTGGCGTCTGGGCCCCGGGCATCTCGGCGCCATCGTCTCGGTCGCCACCACGGGCACGCGCGAGGCGGCGCATTACCGGCGGCGACTGGCGAAATTCGCCGACCTGTCCCATGTCACCGTGGAGGTCCAGCACCCTCCTTCGGCAAATGGCTGATCCGGCCCGGTTTGTGTTGCACGCGCGTCACTAGGCGATGCCATTCAACGGCGTCTGCGGGGTTCGTTCTTCCAATTGCGGATGGCCTGCAATAGGGCTGGAGAGATGAATGACGCCTTCTCTTGATCCAGCCATTGACCGTAACGATCGGCAATTGCCAACCAATGCCTGATTTCCCTGATGGCAGCGCGCCTTCAAATCTGCAGGGATGACGGAAGAGACGCCGGAATGATCGCGCTGGAAGTAGCCGGACCATGAACCGCCGCAGCCGATCCTCAAGGTGGGCATTTGCAGGCCTGAGCCTGCTCGCCTGCCACGGCTCTGCGCTCGCGGCGGACATGCCGCTCAAGGCGCCGCAACTTCAGACGGCCTACGACTGGACCGGTCTCTACATCGGCGCGCATGCCGGCTTCGGCCGCGGCTCCTCGAGTGCCGTGCTGTCGGACCCCGCAGCCAGCGCAACCGGCAACGTCTTCGACGGCATGATCGGCGGAGTGCAAGCCGGCTACAATTATCGACTGCGCTCCGGGCTGCTGTTCGGAGTCGAGGCCGATTTCACTTTCCCGAACTATCTCACGTCGAATTCGGTGGTTTCCTCGCTGGCGACGGCGCGGTCGGCTGTCGCCGAGCAGTGGGACTATGCCGCAACCGCGCGTGGCCGCGTCGGTTACGCCGCCGGGTCCTGGCTGACTTACGCCACGGGCGGGCTGGCCTTGGCGGGCGAGCGCTTCCTCAACGTCCCTTCGGTCGGCAACGACGAAAAGATACTGAATACCCGGCTCGGCTGGACCGCCGGAGCCGGCATCGAATATGGCTTCGCCCCACACTGGAGCGCGCGGCTGGAATATCTCTACAGTCAGTTCGGCAAAGCCGACATCGGCTTTCCATCGGGCACCCGCTACGCGTCGACGCTGGATTTCCAGACGTTCAGCGTCGGCCTCAACCGCAAGATCGACTGGGCGGCCTCGCCCGGTTATGACCCGAAAACCTCGCTGACGGATCCCGAATCCGGTCGCTGGGAAATCCACGGTCAGTCGACGTTCCTGCCGCAGGGCTATCCCGCCTTCCATGCGCCCTATAGCGGCCCGAACAGCTTGACGCCGGCGGCGCAGCTTCAGGAGACCTGGAGCAACAGCCTTTACCTCAACGCACGGCTCTGGGAGGGAGGTGAGGTCTATTACAATCCGGAACTGCTGCAGGGATTCGGATTGAACGATACGGTCGGAGCCGCGGGCTTCCCCAGCGGCGAAGCGCAAAAATCCAACTTCCCCTACCCGCATTACAACACGTCACGATTGTTCATCCGCCAGACTTTCGGCTTTGGCGGCGAGCAGGAAGATCTCGCCAGCGGGTCGACCCAACTGGCCGAAAAAGTGGACGTCTCCCGCCTGACGCTGCAGGCCGGCAAATTCGCCGTGATCGACGTTTTCGATGGCAACGCCTACGCCAAGGATAGCCGCAAGGACTTCATGAACTGGTCGATCTGGGCGCCCGGCGCCTTCGACTATTCCGCCGACAAGGTCGGGCTTAGCTACGGCGCCACGGCGGAGCTCAACCAGAGGCAATGGGCACTACGCGGCGGCTATTTCCTGATGCAGTCGGTTTCCAACGCCAACAGCTTCGACACCAATGTCTTCCAGCGCGGAACCTATGTGCTCGAACTGGAAACGCGCTATTCGCTGTTCTCGCAGCCCGGAAAACTGCGGACTATCGCGTGGCTCAACAGCGCCTTTTCCGGAAGCTACCGCGAAACGCTGGACAATCCGGCACTCAATCTCGACATCTCGCAAACCCGCACGGGCCGCATAAAATATGGCTACGTCATCAACCTCGAACAGGCCTTGACCGACGAGGTCGGGTTGTTCGGCCGCTGGAGCTGGAACGATGGCAAGACCGAGATCATGGCGTTCACCGATATCGATGCCTCGCTCTCAGCAGGCCTTTCCATCAAGGGCGCCAAATGGGGCCGGCCCGACGATGTGATCGGCATCGGCGGCGCCATCAACGCGCTGTCGCGGGATCATCGCGACTTCATCGCGGCCGGCGGGCTAGGCATTCTGATCGGAGACGGCATGCTCAACTACCGGCGCGAGCGAATCCTGGAAACGTATTACGCCTACGCGCTCAACAAGGCGTTCACGCTGACTGCCGACTATCAGCTCATCACCAATCCCGCCTATAACGCCGATCGCGGTCCGGTCTCAATTTTCTCAGGACGCCTGCACGGCGAATTCTGAAGCAAGGCGGCGTCATGACGCTTGACGATATTCTGACGCCGAGATTGGGGCAGGCGCTGCGGCCCAATATCTGGGACGCCGTCGCGCTGATCCTGGTGATCGGCGCCATGGTGCTGATCGTTTATGGCGGCGAGCAGACCGCCCTTCCCTTGTCGGCGCTGGATGTCACTCCGGTATCGCTCGATCCGGCCAATCTTCCCCTCTACGCGCTGCGCACAACGATGCGAATGCTGCTGGCGATCGTTTGCTCGATCGTCTTCACCTTCATCTATGCGGCGCTGGCCGCCAAGAGCCGGCGCGCCGAGATGGTGCTGATCCCACTGCTCGACATCCTGCAGTCGGTGCCGATCCTCGGCTTCCTGACCTTCACCGTCGTGTTCTTCCTGAATCTCTTCCCCGGCCGCGTGTTCGGCGCCGAACTCGCCTGCGTGTTCGCGATCTTCACCAGCCAGGCCTGGAACATGACCTTCAGCATGTACCAGTCGATCCGCAACGTGCCGAAGGATCTCGAGGAAGCCTCGCAAAGTTTTCATTTGAGCGGCTGGCAGCGCTTCTGGCGGCTGGACGTGCCGTTCGCGATGCCGGGCCTGATCTGGAACACGATGATGTCGATGTCGGGCGGCTGGTTCTTCGTGGTGGCGTCGGAAGCGATCACGGTCGGCAATACCACGGTGACGCTGCCCGGCATCGGCTCCTACGTCGCGCTCGGCATTCAAAAGCAAAATTTGCCCGCGATCGGCTACGCCATCCTGACCATGCTGCTGGTCATCATCGCCTACGACCAGTTGCTGTTTCGCCCCGTGGTAGCCTGGGCCGACAAATTCCGCTTCGAGCAGACCGCCTCCGGGAACGCGCCGACCTCCTGGATGCTCGATCTGTTCCGGCGGACCCGCGCGCTTCGCGCCCTGACCTATCCCTTTGCGGCGCTGAACAAGGCCTTCGCGAACTTCCGCATCGCTCTGCCAGGCAGCCTGCGGATGCCGACCGGAAACGGCCCGCCGTCGCGCATCGTTGATGCGGTCTGGCTCGCACTGATCGCCCTCAGTACCGGCTATGCCGCCTGGCGAGCCTATAAATATCTCTCGGCGAGTTTGAGTCCATCGGACATCCTAAGCGCCGCCGGCTACGGCTTGATCACCCTGTTGCGCGTCATCGTGCTGATAGCGCTGGCGACCCTGATCTGGGTGCCGGTCGGGGTCTGGATCGGGCTGCGGCCAAAACTCGCCGAGCGCATCCAGCCGCTGGCGCAATTCCTGGCCGCGTTTCCGGCGAACCTCGCCTTTCCCGTGTTCGTGGTGATCATCGTCCGCTACGGCCTGAACGCCAATATCTGGCTCAGCCCGCTGATGATCCTGGGAACACAGTGGTATATCCTGTTCAACGTCATTGCCGGCGCCAGCGCGTTCCCCACCGACCTTCGCGAGGCCGCCGGCAGCTTCCACCTCGGGGGATGGCGCTGGTGGACCAAGGTCATCCTGCCCGGCATCTTCCCCTATTACGTCACCGGCGCGATCACCGCCTCGGGCGGCTCGTGGAACGCCTCGATCGTCGCGGAAGTCGCAAGCTGGGGCGACACCCACCTGACGGCGGCGGGTCTTGGCGCCTATATAGCCACCGCGACCGAAGCCGGTGACTTCCCTCGCGTCGTTCTCGGCATCGCCGTCATGTGCATTCTGGTGACGCTGTTCAACCGGCTGTTGTGGAGGCCGCTCTATGCTTTCGGCGAGCGCCGTCTTCGTCTCGGCTGATCAGGAGAAATTCATGCTCGATCAAGTCCCGCAGACCAATCTTCTCGAGATCCACGGCGTCTGCCGATCGTTTCCGAAGGGCAGCGGCGAGGAACTGCTGGTGCTGGAAAAAGTCGATCTGACGATCAGATCGGGCGAGATCGTCGGTCTGCTCGGACGCTCCGGATCGGGCAAGTCGACGCTGCTGCGCATCATCGGCGGCCTGATCGCGCCATCCTCGGGCGACGCCAAATGCCGCGGCGAGACCATCGTCGGACCGCCGAACGGGGTCGCCATGGTGTTCCAGTCCTTCGCGCTGTTTCCCTGGCTGACCGTCCTGCAGAATGTCGAACTGGGGCTGGAGGCGCTCGGGATCGACAGCGTGGAACGCCGCACGCGGGCGCTGGCCGCGATCGACCTGATCGGTCTCGACGGTTTCGAATCGGCCTACCCAAAGGAATTGTCCGGCGGCATGCGCCAGCGCGTCGGCTTTGCCCGCGCGCTGGTGGTGCATCCGGACCTGTTGTTGATGGACGAGCCATTTTCGGCGCTCGACGTGCTCACCGCCGAAACGCTCCGCACCGACCTGATCGATCTGTGGACCGAGGGCCGGTTGCCGATCAAGTCCGTGCTGATGGTGACGCACAACATCGAGGAGGCCGTCTTGATGTGCGACCGCATTCCGGTGTTCTCCTCCAACCCCGGCCGCGTCGCCGCCGAGATCAAGGTCGATCTGCCGCATCCGCGCAACCGGCTCGATCCGACTTTCCGCCAGCTGGTCGACAGCATTTATGCGCGCATGACGCAGCGCGCCGAGCCGAGAGCGCCGGCCCTCGAGGGCATTCACGGCACCGGCGTCGGCATGATCCTCAACCATGTATCCTCAAACGTGCTTTCCGGCCTGATCGAGACGCTGGCGGGACCGCCCTATAACGGACACGCCGATTTGCCGGTGCTCGCGGGCAGCCTGCAACTCGAAGCCGATGAGATCTTCCACCTCGGCGAATCCCTGCAATTGCTGAGGTTTGCCCAATTGAGCGAAGGCGACCTGATGCTGACGGATGCCGGCAAGCGCTTCGCCAATCTCGAGACCGATGCGCGCAAGAAACTGTTCGCCGAGCATCTGATGAACTATGTGCCCGTCATGGGCCTGATCCGCCGCGTACTCGACGAACGGCCGTCTCATTCGGCGCCTCAGGCGCGCTTCCGCAACGAACTTGAGGACTACATGGCGGAAGATCAGGCGGACGAAACACTCAAGACCATCGTCTCATGGGCGCGCTATGCGGAACTGTTCGCTTATGACGAGCAGACGGAATTGTTCAGCCTGGAAAACCCGCATTAGAGACTAGTTTTGTTCTTTAAGATGCGCGGATGCACAATCACTTTAGTCGCAACCAGCTGTTTGTCCGCGTGGGACTTTTAGTCCTTCTTATCGTGGCGGTTTGCCTTGGTATGTTCTTCTTCTTTCAAAAATTGGCATCGTCCTAGCTAGCGTTGGCGAGAGCCTTGTTGGCGATACGATAAATCGGTCATGGGCGAGGCCTAGAAACGTCACGTAACCGATACGATCCATTTCCGTTTCGGGTCAATCGCGTCGTTTTGACCATGCGCCGGCCCACTTCCGGTCCACCCCCGTGAACGGACATCGCCAGACCCGCTCGGTTGGTCCGTTTTGTGCCGATATTGTTCTCTAATTCCGGGTCTGGGTGTCAAGCTCTCCAACGATCATCCTTGCCGGGCCCACTGTTCTCTCCGCGGTAGGGGCGAACCCTCCGCATGATGGCGTAAGGTGACGCTGGCGGTTCAATGTTGCAATCGCGGTCGGCCTTTCGGACGCTCGCACAAAATCGGTCGAACTCACCATCGTCATCGTCCTGGCAGGGACGTCGTTTCCCGCCGGTTTGGCAGGGTCTCGGTATTCTCCTTCGCTGGGCAGCAATCTCCTGCTTCGACTAGTTGAACTCGGTCTCATCGATCCACATGCGATGTAGAATGACCTCGAGCTTACGCGCGACCGCTACCTTGGCCTTGCGGGGCCCGTTGCGCTTGACGAGCCTAACCCCCCAAGCCTTCACGGCCCATCGCGTTTCTGCAAAGATGCCTCAATTGCGGGATGACCCCGTATCTCGTCTGAGACACTTTCTCCCATATCGCGAAGGGCGGCAGCAACGATATCGGCTTGATCTTAACCAGGATCTCAGCAAGTTTCGGGGTCATATGACCTTTTGCGCAAGGTGCCCCCAGTTTCGGAACGACCCCATATCTCGCCTGGCCGCGACGTAGATCGAATCTCGATGGTGCTAAATTCTGAGCGCTCGCAGTCGTGGTTATTAACGACGATCTCAGGAAAATCGACTCGCATAAGTTGTCCGAAGCAATGAATGGGCGCTCCGAGATTCCGTAACATCCGATCAGCGAACCGCAGCGCGAATTGTCGAGTCCGGCAAGGCTCGTGCCAGCGCCAGGTTGCGCGCCCCGTTTAACTGTCGCTTCTAGGGATAGTGGGTGTCGACGAGCTTTGCCCAGCAAAACCGAGAGCGCATTAACGGAGAATAATTTGCTACGTGTTCCCGGCCCGGACTGAGGACAGCACATCGGCGGTCGCAAACCAACCCGGATAGCAATAGATTGCCCAGCATGAAGAAGATCGGCTTCCTCTCGTTCGGGCACTGGACGCCCTCGTCGCAATCGCAGACCCGCTCGGCCGCGGATACGCTCCTGCAATCCATCGACCTCGCCGTTGCCGCCGAGGAATTGGGCGCCGACGGGGCCTATTTTCGAGTCCATCACTTCGCCCGCCAGCTTGCCTCGCCTTTCCCGCTCCTGGCGGCCGTCGGCGCGAAGACCAGCCGCATCGAGATCGGCACGGCGGTGATCGACATGCGCTACGAGAACCCGTTCTACATGGCCGAGGACGCCGGTGCCGCCGATCTCATCGCCGGCCGGCGTCTGCAGCTAGGCATCAGCAGAGGGTCGCCCGAGCAGGTGATCGATGGCTGGCGATATTTCGGTTATCAACCGGCCGAGGGCGAGAGCGACGCCGACATGGGGCGGCGTCATGCCGAGGTCTTTTACGACCTGCTGCGCGGTGAGGGCTTCGCGCAGCCGAATCCACGACCGATGTTTCCAAATCCGCCCGGGCTGCTGCGCCTGGAACCCCATTCTGATGGCCTGCGCGACCGGATCTGGTGGGGCGCCGGCTCGAACGCCACGGCGATCTGGGCAGCAAAACTCGGGATGAACCTGCAGAGCTCGACACTCAAGAACGACGAAACAGGCGAGGCCTTCCATGTGCAGCAGGCCGCCCAGATCCGGGCCTACCGCGCCGCCTGGAAGGAGGCAGGCCATGCTCGCGAGCCGCGGGTCTCGGTCAGCCGCAGCATCTTCGCGCTGATGGACGATCGCGATCGCGCCTATTTCGGGCGCGGGCGCGAAGATGATGACCAGATCGGATTCATCGACGAGAGGACCCGGGCGATCTTCGGCCGCAGCTATGCCGCCGAGCCGCATGTACTCATCGAGCAGCTCAGGAAAGACGAAGCTATCACCGAGGCCGACACGCTGCTGCTGACCGTCCCCAACCAGTTGGGCGTTGCCTACAACGCGCATGTGATCGAAGCGATTCTGACCCACGTCGCTCCCGCCCTGGGGTGGCGCTAACGAAGCCGCTTGGCATATCTCACTTAGAGGGAGTTTGAATTGAGCGTTGCCT
The DNA here is from genome assembly GCA_963801875.1 of uncultured Alphaproteobacteria bacterium. Classification (GTDB taxonomy): domain Bacteria; phylum Pseudomonadota; class Alphaproteobacteria; order Rhizobiales; family Xanthobacteraceae; genus Bradyrhizobium. Next base: position 101,057 of record CAWDGT010000006.1, read on the forward strand.
TCACCAAGGAAGACAGTGCCGAAACTGCGTCGGAGACGCTGCTACCCGACCGCCCGGTTTCACCTCATCCGAATCTTGTTACGGAAGCGGGATTAAAGGCTCTGGAATTTCAACTCCACCAGGCTCGCGAGGCGTACGAGGCGGCGCAGAAGATCGAAGACGTGAATGAACGACGGCGGCAAGCGGCAACCCCCTTGCGTGATGCGCGCTACTTTGCGGCGAGAGTTCGGACGGCTCAGGTCATCACCAATCCCACGTCAACTGACACGGTTGCCTTTGGCTGCACGGTGACCTTCAAGCGCGACGATGGGCGCGTACAGAAATATCGTATCGTGGGAGAGGACGAAGCAGACCCCAAGGCCGGTTCAATTTCCTTCGTATCCCCAGTGGCAAGGCTTCTGATGGGCAAAGCTGTTGGGGATGTAGCAGGTACATCCGGTCAAGAGCTCGAGATCATTGCGATCTCGTAGCACGCCCGCATCGGACGCAGCCGACGTTTGGAATGGCCGGCAGCCAATAAGCGACATCGCATCCTCGGCGGCGAATAGCTATTTGGGGGCGGCTTGCGCGTTCAGAACACTGGCGAAGAACGCGATGGCACGCTGCGTCGCATCCCTGGTTGCTGCCGCGTTCGCCGGCACATCGCGGCGGCCCTCGCCGGGATCGTCAAAGTCGTGGGTCGCGCCGCGATAGAATTTGATCTGGATATCGCCGCCTCGCGCGCGGCTCTTGTCGATCAGTTCACCGCAATAGGGCGGCGAGACTTCCTCATCGGCGGAACCCATGAAGACACGGACCGGCGCATCGAGAATTAGGCCGTCGTCGAACTGATCCTTCAATCCGCACGCCGGATAGAACACCAGCGCGCCCCGAAAACCTGTGGCCGGCCTCAGCGAGGTAATACCGGGTGCGCTGACCGACGCCATTGTGGCGAGCGCGGCGCTGCCGCCATTCGACCATCCCTGCAATGCGATTCGATCCGGGATTACATCGTTGCGCTTGCGAAGCCAGGCGAGCGCACCATAGGCGTCGAGCGGGCGAACCGTGACTTCGTTAAGGGTCGCGGGCCGCGAGAAGTAGCTGTAACGCGGAAAGCCCTGCGGATAGCCACGCGGACCGAAGCCATCTACGAGAATGGCGAGATAGCCTTGCTGCGCCCAGAGATGCCCCCACTCCTGGTGACGCCTCGAAACAGTCATCGCGCTGTAGTCCCCCTCCGCCGCCGCCGAATAGGCGCCGGCGCGCCCGTGCATCATGACGACCGCCGGCATTTTTGCAGCGTGGGGGCCTTGCGGCCTGAAGAGGTAGCCGACCAGCATCGTCGCGCCATCGGCGCTGGGAAAAGTCACACGCTCGGAGAGGGGAGGAATCGGAGGCGGAGCCGCGCCCATCAACGGGGTAGTCAGAAAGGCGGACAGCGCGATCAAGGCGGATCGGGGAGAAAGTCTGATCATCCATATTTCCTTGCGGTCACCCTCTCATCACACCTGTCTGCCAACATCGAGTTAGGCCCGATCATTCCGCCAGTCGTCGCCACACAAGACCAAAAAATTCACCCCGTCACATGACTAAGTGCCGGATGGGCGACTGGAAACGCCCAGCATGTCCGCTTCGGGTTAATCGCTACCGAAGTGGGCGGTCCACTCCACGTCTGCTTTCCCCCCGATAGCGACCACTGAGCGGACATGCCAGGAGGTCCGTTCAGTGCCAAAAGCGGTCATGCACTGTACCAAATGGCATCGCTATTCGATCACCTCGTCAGCTTCAGCAAGTAGTGTCGGTGGCAAGGATAGACGAAGTGTTCTTGCGGTCTTGAGATTGACGATTAGATCGAGCTTGGTTGGCTGCTCGACAGGAAGGTCAGCTGGTTTCGCGCCGTGCAAAATCTTGTCAGCACCAATAATACCAGGCCGAGCCGCCGCAGCGGGACCGCGCCATCGATTGTTGGATCATTTGCCGCGCGGCAGCATCCGGATCAGCGTATTGTCGTAGAAAACAAAATGATGAATGAGTGCTGCGGCCGCGTGAAAGAGCGCGACGATCACCAGCGCATGGGCTGTAATTTCGTGTATCTCCTCGACCGAATGCGCGAACGCGCGATCTCGTATCCAAGGCGATGGAATTTCGCTGAGCCCGAACAACGGTAGGGCCTCGCCACGGGCAAACTGCTCAATGATCCCGACGACCGGAACGGCAATGAGCAACGCATAGAGCGCGTAGTGGGCAAGACGGGCTGCGGGGTCGGCGAAGGCGCCAAGCCATCTGCCGAATGCGTTTGGCTCAGGCGGCGGCGGCGGCACGACGATCCTCCACGCCAACCGCATAATCAGCGCGACCAGTATCAAGAAGTCCGGCGGAAACGTGAATAAAGAGGCCCGACGCGCGAGCGTCACCCTTGGGCAATTCATCGCCGAATGTGCCGAGCGTCCACGCAATGATCACCAGGATTACCGTCATCCAGTGCAGGACCTGGGGAACGACCCCGTATCGGTTATTGGAATTCGTCAATTGCGTCTCCCCTCATTTTTCATCAATGCGAGAGCAGGATGTCCTTGAATGCCATGAAACCTCGTATTGAGCTTTCAGGCTAACCTTGGGACGGTGCGCGGGATTTGATTCAGCTCAACCAGTTCCTGCCTAAGCTTTGGCTGGGCCCATGTCCGGTCCGGGTCAAACTCGGACCTCGACCCACGCAACCGCCAAGTCCGCTTCACCCCCAAGACCAGACATCATCAGCCAGACCAACCACTTCCGAAAACTGCCAATACCGGAAGTCGAGAGCCTCATTCGATCATCTCGTCGGCGCGCATCTATTTCATCTATAGGACAGCAACGCTGGCTTGATCAGCAGCAGTGCTGGTAACATATCGCAAGTATCGGGGATCGTTGGCCCGACACATTGGCAACGCCGGACGCCTCATTGAGGCCGTGCGTCCCATGGCGAGGCAGGCACAGGCCGCGTTCGAGCACCGCTCGAAGCAGCACACCTCCACGCAAACGCAACGCAACGGCTGAGCCGTCGAGGGAAACCTTGGCGGCTTTTGCGTGGGGAATCATGCTCTAGTCTTCGTCCGGCTCGCGCACGACCGGCGGTTCGTCGGCGCGGTCCTCCTCCTCTTCGTCCTCTTCGTCCTCTTCGTCCTCTTCGTCTTCATCAGGATGATCTCGGGGCGGCATCGTGTTGCCCGTGATCACGAATGAACTCCAGTCGATCAACCTGGTGGAAAATTCCTCGGGGATGCGTGGGGTCATGTTGTTGCTCCTCCCAGGCAAGGCATCATCGAAGCAGTCGCGCCGTGTTAGCGGCGGCCTCGGCCAGCATTGCATTCAGCTGTGACTTGGTGAGTTCCTTAGGCTGCTTCAATACTGGCTTGCGCGTAGAAACAACCTTATGAACCGGGCGAATACAGGCCGCCAACAGCGCTGGCTTTCGCTTCGGCACCGACACGATCTTGGGTTTGGCGGTGGGCGGCTTGTGGCCGCGCTTCAAGCCCATGCGCAGCAACTTGGCGCACACCGCGTTGCGGCTGTGTCCTAGTCGAGTGGCGATCTGCGCGGCGCTGTGGCCGCTGGCCCAGAGTTTTTTGAGGAGTGCAACGCTGGCGGCATCCCACATGCTCATTGCAATACACCCAAAGGTCGGATGATTGCAATCAGCTCCGCTGTCCCGTTGCTTCACCAAGCCAAGCGCGGAGGTACGCTCACCCAGCGGTAGCCAATTTCTCAAGTGCAGAGCTTTTCAACCGGTTGAGGTCGCGCACGCCCAACGCCGCCTGCTGAAGAATATGCTCCGCCACTTCAAGCGGCGTAACAGACTTTCGCATCAAAAAGCGATGGTCGGTGACGACCTCGTTCAACGCCTGCCGCATAACGGCGACCGTCGATGCATCAAATTTCTGTTTCAAATCATTCATCGTTCGCAACCCAAATAATCGTTGGGTGCGTCTTAGGGTTCTTTTGTAAACGCATGATGAATTGAGCGAGGCTAGGTAGGGCATATGCACAGAAACGGCCCCGGCGCGGACCGCGTGCCGAGGCCGCTTGTGTCGGAACTCCCGGCTAGGTGGGGGCCTTGGGGGGCTTGGCCAGCCGAGGTTCTTGCACTCAGATATGAGTTAGGCTGCCTTTTTGCCGCGATCTATCTTGGCCTGTTGCAGGCGCTTATTCTCAGCCTGCGTATTGCGGACGGCCTCAGTCAGCATCTCACGCAGCTCAGCCTTGGTCTTAGTGGGTTCTCGGGTAAAGGACTTTTGCCATTGGGCCATGGATACTATGTGGGGATGCATGAGGGAGAATTAAACCCCCGGTAGCAATAACGGGCACATATTCCATGTCCGTTTTTGTACGCATAACGGACTTAACTCGGACATCGCGCCATGTCCGAGTTGTGCCAGGAAGAGACATCATCAGCCAAGTTTCACTT
>CAWDGT010000007.1:0-270399 GCA_963801875.1 uncultured Alphaproteobacteria bacterium
CCAATGATGATCACGAACATGGCTAGCCTCCTTCTCCAAAACCCAGCAGGGATTTCAATTGGTCCATGGACGAAGTCATCACCACCAGGTGCAGCAAGTCATCCGGCCGGAATTCCGTGCCCAGGAGTGGGATGAAGGGCCTCTCCCCGGCGCGTGATGGCAGCTACATTGATTTCCCCGGTGATCGTCAAGCTTTTGACCATCCGTCCCACCAGCTGGGGCGGCACTTCCACCGTCACCACGCACACTCGCTATTTCCGAAGGTTTCCACGGCGTCCAGCTCGCTGTACAGGATAAGCTCACGGATGCGTTCCGCGCCCCAATCGGTTGAGGAGATCGTCACCAGGCCGAGGCGGCGGTAGATCTCCGCTCGCCCGGGGTCGTAAAGGCGCGCCACTACCACCGCGGGACTTTGAAAACGTTCCGGGCGATGCGTGCCGCCACGATATTGGCATTGTCCGAAGAGCTGGTGGCGGCGAAGGCGTCGGCTCGCTCGATTCCCGCTTCGGCAATCATTGCGGTCGAAGCCCACGCCCTTGATTTTGCGCCCTTTGAAATGCGGGCCAAGCCGCTCCAATGCGTTAGCATCATAATCGATGACAGCCACATCGTGGCCTTCATCTGCCATGAGGCGGGCGGACGGCGCTCGCCCACCCGGCCGCAACCCAAGATAATTATTCTCATCGCTGCATACCTCCGTTTGTTCGGTTTGTACCCATCGCGGTCCCTCCCAGCCAGCGTACCAGACCCTTGCGGATCCAATCCAGGCTGTACACAATCGGCGCAAAAAGGCCCAGGAATAACCAGTAGTAAGCGGGAAGGGGAACATGGTCGAATATTTGGGCCAGTGGTGGGATGTAGATCAGGCAGAAGATGATTACCAGCTCAATAGCTACCCCGCCCAGGATAAGCCGGTTGCTGAGCCAGCCGAGCTGGCGGCCACGGGCTTTCTCAGTGCGGCAGGCAAACACGTTTCCCACCTGGGAGCTCACCACCCCGGCATGAAAAACGGTCACTGCCAGCAGTGCCACCTGCTGGACGGGGATATTTAATACCTGTGGGATGGGTAATAAGGCCAGAAAAGGCAGGCCGCTCAACCCTGCATTACCAGAGGCAGCATATACCAGGAAGAATCCGGTGTAGCACAATGCTGCTTCGATCACGCCCAGCCAAAAGAAAGCGCGTAGCAGCAGCCCCCGGTTGATCAGTGGCTGGTCCCGGCGGCGTGGCGGGCGTTTCATGATATCCGGCTCGGGTTTTTCGGTGCCCAGTGCCAGGGCCGGGAAGAGATCGGTGCCCAGGTCGATCGCCAGGATCTGCATGACGGTCAGTGCCAGGGGGATTTGAAATAACGCAGTCAGGATGAACGGCAGGATTTCGGGCACGTTGCTCGAAAAGATATAGGTCATGAACTTGCGGATGTTGTCGTAAACGGCCCGCCCCTCTTCGATAGCACGCGTGATCGAGGCAAAATGATCGTCGGTCAAGATGATATCGGCGGCTTCTTTTGAGACATCTGTGCCTGCGATCCCCATGGCGATGCCGATGTCGGCTTTGCGCAGGGCTGGCGCGTCGTTTACGCCATCTCCGGTCACCGCTACCACCTCTCCGCGCCCCTGGAAAGCTGACACCAGGCGCAGCTTGTGCTCTGGCGCCATGCGGGCGAAGATGGTTTCCTTCTCCATCACTTTCTGTAGCTCAAGATCGTTCAGGGTGTCCAGCTCCGCACCGGTTAAGTTACGGGATTTGGTGAAGTCACCATGCCCACACGCCGGGTGAGCGATTCGGCGGTCAGGCCGTAGTCTCCGGTGATCATCACCATGCGGATGCCAGCCTCCCGCAAGGTTTTTACCGCTTCGGCAACGTCCGGCCTGGGTGGGTCCATCATGCCCATCAGCCCCAGGAAAGTCAGGCCTTGCTCGATGCGCTCTGGAGAGTAGCGGCCTTCACCCGGAACCAACGGGTGTTGCGCCAGCGCCAGCACACGTAAGACGTTACGGGCGTATTCGTCATTGACTTTCAGAATTTCTTCCCGTCCATTATCGTCCAGCGGCGCTTCTTTCCCGTGGATCAAGATGTGGCTGCACAGCTGCAGCACCTCGCGCGGCGCGCCCTTGACAAAGGCAATCTCCCCAGAGTGGTCTGTGCGATGGATGGTACTCATACGCTTGCGCCGTGCATCGAAGGGCAGCTCATGGATACGAGGAAATTGGCTGTCCAGGCTGCTTTCGTCCACTCCGCCTTTTTGCGCAGCCACCCGTAATGCTGCTTCCGTCTGGTCTCCCAGGCAGGTCCACTGGGGATTTTCAAGAGTGGGTGGGTTCAGCCGCGAGTTGTTGCACAGGCTGGCAGTCACCAGCAGGCGTTCCAGGTCGCTCCGCACCGCAGAGCCTTGCGGGCTGGGCGAGAACTCGCCGGTTGGCTCGTAGCCCACGCCTGATACAGTGAAGCGTTTGCCGGCCACCCACACCTCACGCACCGTCATCTGGTTCTGGGTGAGCGTGCCGCTCTTATCCGTGCAGAGCACGGAGACTGTGCCCAGTGTTTCCACGGTTGCGAGCTTCTTTACCAGCACGCCGTGGCCTGCCAGTCGCTGCCCTGCCATCGCCAGGGAGAGGGTATTGGTTGCCGGTAGGCCTTCTGGCACTGCCGCAACCAGGATCCCGAGGGCGAGCACGAAAGCCTTAACCCAGCCTAGCTGGACGTCATAGATACCGATGATGAACACCAACGCCCCCAGGCCCAGAGCAACCAGGGTGAGGCGGCGGGTGAGCTTGCTGAGATCTCTTTGCAAGGGGGAGGGTTCTTCGTGCACCGTTTGCGTCAGGTGGGCGATGCGCCCGAACTGGGTGAGCATGCCGGTGGCGAATACAACCGCCTTTCCTGTGCCGGAGACAACAGATGTGCCGGCAAATACCAGGTTGGGGCGCTCGAGCTCGCTGATGCCTTCCCGCAGGGAGGCGTCAGCCGTCTTGCGCGCCGGCACGGCCTCTCCGGTCAGGGTGGAGTTGTTCACGCGCAGCCCGTATTCTTCCACCACCCGCGCGTCAGCCGGGATGTGATCGCCTTCTGCCAGCACCAGGACGTCGCCTGGCACCACCTCGCTGGCAGGGACTTTGATCTCGCCCTCTCGCTGCGCCAGGCGGGTGAAGGTTGGCAGCAGGCTCTGCAGGGCTTTTACCGCTTGTTCGGCGCGGTGCTCGCGCCATTGGGAGAGCACCCCATTGACCAGCACCAGCAGCCACATGGTAAATCCCAGGGCTGGCTCGCCGCTGATAAACGCCACAATACCCGCACCCCACAGCAGTAATGCCATGGGATGCCCGATGTGCCTGATGAAACGCCTCCACAGGGGCGGGACCGGCGCTTCAGACAGAACGTTTTCACCGTAGAGTGAATGGCGAACTCCACCTCCTCAGCGGACAAGCCGTCTGGCGAGGTTTCGAGGGCGGAATCGACCTCCGCAACGCGCAGGCTGTAGATCGGGGATGAATCCATAAAGGTGGCGACTCAGATCACCGGTTGTTTGAAGCGGAGCCCGTGATCCAGCCTGCTCTAATTATATATCCTGCTTGGGATCGGATGGGCCTGGATCAACAGACGGCTCGTCGGCGCCTGGCTCTGTTTCATCTGGTTTATCCAGGTATTGCTCTAAGAAGGATGGCGCTTCGGGGTGGTCTACGTGCAGGGCGTGATCGTAATCTCCCGCCGGTACTGGAGCAGGCTCGTAGCGCATCGGGCGACGGATGCCGAACAATTCGAAAATGTGGGCAATCCCCATTAATATAGAGTAACGATACTCCTGCATTTTCAACGACTGCCACTCAACAATTGAACCCATCGCCCCCTGGACGCGGGCTTTATCTCGTACGATGCGGTGGATTTGCTTGGGTTCGCGATAGCCAAGAGGGGATAGTAATAATAAATGAGCTGCAAGAGCCAATATGCTGAACGAAATCAACACCACCCAACCACCTTCAGTCCACTTCCCCACGATTTGCCCAACGAACACGAATGCTGCAAGTAACGCGGCAATACTGGCTCCCAGGCTACCCCAAAAGCGCATCGGCCCCGTGTAATTCTTTAGTATATGTTTGCGTACCGCCATACCCATGACCATGATCGGCATAAACACACCTACGCCATAAAATGGCACCGCCCTTGTTGTCTGACCACGCACAAGAAACATGATCAAAACAGCCACAGCAAAAGTGATCGTAACTGAGCGGGTGAAGGTGCCACGCGGGTCGCGGTACACGATCACTTCCGGGATTTCGCCGATGGCAACATCGCGCCATTCGGTGGCCTGGGCATCCTGTAAAGCAGTCATCGATGCGGCAGCCAGCAGAGCAACTGCCAGGATCTGGTAAGCCCAGTATAGAATTTGTCCGCCATGGATACTGGTCGAAGCCGATAAATGCCAGGTTACCAACCAGGGTTCGTCCCAGCGTCCCATCGAATACGTCAAAACGGATGGCGAACGACGGTCAGGGAGAAAAGTCGTCAACCCGCCATAAAACAGAAAGGAGTTTGGACGAAACGCCGATCCCAGATTTTCCACGAGTAGAAACTGCCACAGATTTATTGAAGCGTGGTACTCGTCTCTTTCCCCCACTTGACTAGGGAAACGTCCTCATTCTTGACAGAACTGGATGCCGTTCGACATCGCTTCCAGGCCAGTCAGGGCGACCATACCTTTCATTGTACCCGTGAGCAGATGGTACAGGGCCTGTCCGATCGTCGCCGCTTGGGTACTTCGTCGCCGGGATGGGTGGTACGCCCTTTAAAATGAGCGATAATTAAGCCAACGGCCATGACTACTGTGAGCAACGACAAAGATACCCAGCAAGCGTGAATACACATACGGGCAGATTCCCCCGCCCGCGTATTGTCAGAGTACCAGGTTACAGACGCCAGCACCGCCCCAAAGCAAAGTGCAGCCACCAGTATGTGCCGTAGCATCCCAGGATCGAGAATAGCTGGTCGCCGCCCGAGAGTGCCGAGACAACAATCGTCAGGGTGTAATCCTGGATTAGGACGACCGCGACGATCAGGCTAAAGTCGGCCACGAGTAGCGCATCGAGGCGGTATAAGAGCCGCCGCCTTCATTGAACGACCCAAGTGAGTACATGTAGAGCGCACCGAAGATCAGAGTTTGCCAAGGCGATGAAAGGCGGCGGCAATGTAACCCCAGTGTCTGCAAGCCATAGGGGTGGAGGGCGCTCATAAGCTCGCCCGTTGCCATAGTAAAACGATGTGAAATAGTCCACACCAAAGAGTGCGACAGCCGCGAGCAGGCCGATTTGGCCTGCGCCGTGGATGTGCATCTTCAGCCCGCTCGCACGCGGCGATATTCTGTAGGCGATATATATAATAGCTACTAAAAATAGAATTGAAAAAGCCATTTCAGTTACCTTCTACTGGAGAAGCGACGCATGTCTCCTGCTGAGATCGATGACCTGTCTGATCATAGCCGCTGCTATTTGCGCGCCTCAAAAGCCTCCTCGAGTATTTTTAGCTCTGCCAGCAAATGCTTGCGCGTGGATGGATCAAGGCGGGTGTCCTGGGCTACCTTGACCTGCTCTTCTCGGGCAGCCCGCACCATGAAAGCCGGCACGAACATGATCCGTCCAGCCGGGATGACCTCGAAATCGTGGGTCTTCATGTCCAGGTCTTGGTCGTCGAAATACGGCAGGCTCAGGCTCAGCCCGCGGTTGAGGTCCTCGCTTCGGCCCGCCGCCAGATGTTCTGGATGATATCGTTTGTCTGGTAGCGCGCCAGCGCCCGCTCCTGGTTGACGAGCTGGCCAAGCATTCCGTAGCGCTTCTGCTGGTATTCTTCGTCGGCAATGATGTACGGCGCCAGGGCGGCCGCGGGTGCAGCACCGCCAGGAAGCGCTGCATCGAGGCGACATGCGCCTCCGCCTCGCTGGTGGAATTGACCAGCAGTTTGTCTTTATCGTCGAATGCCACTGACTGCGTCGGCGGCTGAAAAGCCTGCAAACCGGCTTAGGCGTTGGATGATGGGATAGAACGCCGACGTGGCGTGGTAGGGCGAACACTGCAATCGGATCAGCTCATGCTGGTCCTCATGTAGCCGTTCTTCGAGCGCATCGACGAGGCGCGATTTCCCAATTCCCGCTTCTCCCGACACGAACACGGCCTGGCCGTGGCCGCCCTTTACCATTTCCCAACGCTCGAGCAGCATGCCAATTTCGCTGGTTCGGCCGACAAATTTCGACAGCGTGCTTGGGTGCGCGGCGTCGAAGCGGCTTTCTACCTCTCGTTCGCCGCGGACCGCGAAGAGGGCAATACGTGACTTGAAGCCTTTCAACTCCTGCGAACCAAGGCTCTCGATTTCGAATGACTGGCCGGCAAGCCGGCGCGTGCTGTCGGCCACCACGATCTGGCCGGGTGCGGCAGCGCCTTGCAAGCGAGCTGCGAGATTGGGGGTGTCGCCTGCGATCGAAGCGCGTTCGTTCGCGCTGCTACCGGCAATGTCGCCGACGACCACGTGCCCCGTCGCGATGCCGATACGCGCCTTCAATTGCTCGCCGTCCGGCGACTGAAAGGCCTCGACTGCAGCGAGCGCCTGGAGGCCTGCCCGAATGGAACGCTCGGCATGATCCTCGTAAGCCATGGGCCATCCGAAATATGCAAGTACGCCGTCTCCGAGATATTTGGCGACGTAACCGCCAAAGCGCGTGATCGCGCCGGCGACGCTATCCTGATAGCGGCGGGTCAGATCGTGCATGTCTTCCGGATCAAGTTGCGCCGATAGCGCGGTCGAGCCGACCAAGTCACAGAAGAGCACACTAAGAAGCCTTCGGTCGGCAGTCGGCTCCTGCGGGACTTCCGTGGTCTGACGTTCTGACTCATTGAGGGGAAGTGAAGCAAGTGGGAGTCTATCGAGACTAGGCTGAGCAAGTTCATTGATCGCGGCCAAAATGATCTTCCGGTGCCCAAGCGAGACACCAAGCGCCTGGAGGTCGGCTTCCGTGATATGTGGAAGCGCTCGAAGATCAACGTCGTTCTGAACGAACGCCTCAATGTATTTGCCAATGCCGAGCTGGCTCAGCCAATCCTCAATCGTCTGCATCGAGCCTCTCGACCCTGCAATCGTTCTTACTTAAACTAACGCCAACATTGTCGCCTTGCCACATTCCAAATCGGAAGATCGACGTCTCGAGGTTAATGGTCCAGGAGCGTTGCTGTCAGAGTATCATATTGCCCTTGGACTACACGCAATTTTCGGGCAAGCTAATAGGAATTCAGGAAAATCGACGGCCGCGGGTCAGGATTTTGGCCGATCGGCGGATCGGGGAGACGAAAGCGGCGCGCGCCGAACGGACCTAATTAGCCTTCGATCCGAAACTCAGAATTCTTAAGCTGGCCTTCGGGAGGGTGTAATGACTAGCGAGGAAATCGGAAAATTCGCGCAGAGTTCTCCGCGGCACCATAATTGGTCGTGATCATGCCGACTACGATGAAGTCCGCAAGCTCTACAACGCTATGATCGACAAGCGGCCGCTGTTAATCGCACGCTGTGCAGATGTTGCGGACGTGATTGCCGCCGTGAACTTTGGACGTGAAAGAAACCTTACCATTGCCATCCGCGGCGGCGGCCATAACGGACCCGGATTCGGCAGTGTTGACGATGGACTCGTCATTGATCTGTCGATGATGAGGGGCGTGCGCGTTAATCCGGCAAACCGGACCGTACGGGTGGGAGCCGGTTGCACGACCGGCGATGTGGACCACGCTACTCATGCCTTCGGTCTCGCGATCCCTTTTGGCGTCGTCTCAACAACAGGCGTTGCCGGCCTGACTCTAAGCGGCGGACATGGTTACCTTAGCCGCCAATACGGGCTCGCCATCGACAATCTGGTGGAGGCGGATGTGGTTCTGGCGGACGGCACATTTGTTATCGCGAACAGGGCGGACAACCCCGATCTCCTTTGGGGACTGCGCGGCGGCGGCGGAAATTTTGGCGTCGTCACTAGTTTCCTGTTCGAGGCGCACCCGGCGAGCACAGTCTACGGCGGCCCGATTTTCTGGGAGTTGAAGGACGCTGCCGGGATCATGCGATGGTACCGAGACTTTCAGGCAAGTGCGCCGGACGAGTTCTATGTCTTCCTCGGGTTGCAGACGGTTCCGTCCGGCGATCCCTTCCCCAAGGAGCATTGGGGCAAGAAGATTTGCGTGCTCCTCATCTCGCACAATGGGACGGCGGGAGACGCCGAGAAAGCCGTCAACGCCGTCCGCGCTGCACTTCCCAAGCCGATCATAGATTTTGCGGGCCCGATCCCTTACCCGGCGCTGCAAGGCATGTTCGACGGGCTCTATCCGAAGGGCTTGCAGTGGTATTGGAAGGGCGACTTCGTAAAGACGCTGCCCGACGCTGCGATCGACGTCCATATCGAGCAGGCTGCGAAGGTACCTAGCGAAGTCTCTGCAATGCATCTCTATCCGATCGATGGCTTAGTTCATCGCAAGGCGGAAGACGAAACGGCATGGAACTGCCGCGATGCAACCTGGTCGATGGTGATCGCCGGAGTCGGCTCCGATCCGGACCAGGCGCCGGCCTTGAAGAAATGGGCAAAGAACTATTGGGAGGCGATTCATCCGTTTAACCTCGGGGGCGCCTACCCGAACTTCATGATGGATGACGAAGGCGAGGCGCGCATCAAGGCGACCTACGGCGACAATTACAAACGCCTCGGCAAGCTGAAGAAGAAATACGACCCGGGCAACCTGTTCCGGGTGAACCAGAACATCCGCCCGGTGGCCTGACGCGGCGACCTGCGCGATATTTGCGGGTAACCCGCCGCTGTCAGGCCACTGTCAGTAGCGCCGGAGCGTCACCCCCCGCGTGCCGTCAGTGCGTTCGTTTGCTGGACGGGTTGAACGACGCGCAAGCGCCTCAAATGCCTCCTCCATACCGGCGTTCACCCGCTGGGTCACAACCATATCCATCATCGCTCCCTCCGCTGTTAGAGTGATGATACTATGTCACGCCAGGAGGAGGCCGCGTAATGTTTATCGCCATGAACCGTTTTCGAGTTACCAAGGGGTGCGAAGCGGCGTTCGAGCAGGTCTGGCTGTCGCGCGACAGTCATCTCGATAAGGTGCCGGGCTTTGTGGAGTTTCACCTTCTCAAGGGCCCCGAAGCTGAAGATCACACGCTTTATGCTTCACATACGGTCTGGGAAAACCGTGCTGCGTTCGAGGCATGGACCAAATCAGAGGCATTCCGGGCAGCGCACAGTCGGGCAGGGGACAACAAACCTCTGTATTTGGACCACCCGCAGTTTGAGGGGTTCGAGGTTCGCCAGACCGTGGGGCGCGGCGAGGCCGAGTAGAACCCCTACCGCCGCTGCCAAAATTCGTTGTCGGTTCGGGATATTGAGCCTATCCCGGCAGCCCCCGCGATGCTTTGATATGTCTGGCTAACTACCGATCTCAAGGGGCATTCTTTGACCAGCGAGCGGGTCGAACGGCGACTGGCGGCTGTGCTGGCGGCGGACGTCGCCGGCTATAGCCGCTTGATGGGCGCCGACGAGGAGGGCACACTGGCCCGGCTCAAGGCGGTCAGAAAGGCCCTCGTCGACCCCACCATCACCAAGCATCGCGGCCGGATCGTCAAGACCACGGGCGACGGCATACTGATCGAGTTCTCCAGCGCCGTGGATGCCGTACGCGGCGCCGTTGAAGTCCAGCGCGGCATGGCCGACCAGAATGCGTCTGTGCTGCAGGACCAAAGGATCGAGTTCCGCATTGGTATTCACGTCGGGGACATCATCATCGACGACAACGATATTTTTGGCGACGGTGTGAACGTTGCTGCCCGCCTTGAAGGTATCGCAGAACCGGGTGGGGTCTGCATGTCCAATGATGCCTACCGGCAGGTTCGGGGCAAAGTCGATATCGCCTGCGATGATATGGGACCGCAGCCCCTCAAGAATATTGCTGAGCCCATGCAGGCGTGGCGGGTTCGGCTGACAGATCAAATCCCTTCCGCAGGGCAATCAGCTTCGCCTGCGAGAGAACCTCAGGCGCTGCAGCTGCCTGACAAGCCATCCATCGCCGTGCTGCCGTTTCAGAACATGTCTGGCGATCCCGAGCAGGAATACTTTGCGGATGGCATGGTCGAAGATATCATCACCACACTTTCACGGTTCAAATCGCTGTTCGTTATCGCGCGCAATTCAAGTTTTGCATACAAAGGCAGATCGCCCGATATTAGGCAGGTTGGGCGTGACCTTGGCGTTAGATATGTCCTTGAAGGAAGTGTACGCAAGGCCGGTAACAGGTTGCGAATTACGGCCCAGCTAATTGAGACTGAAAGCGGCGCTCACGTATGGGCGGATCGCTTTGAGGGCTCGCCTCAGGATGTGTTTGAGCTTCAGGATGAAGTAACCGAGAAGGTGGTTGGGGCCATAGCGCCGCGGGTGGAGCGGGCCGAGATAGCGCGCGCGTTACGCAGGTCTTTGGGGAATACCGATGCCTACGATTGCTATTTGAAGGGCTTAGCGTGCCTCTACTCCGCGACAGCGGAAGGCGTAGAGCAAGCGCTCGATCTGTTCAGTAAGGCGGGTGCTCTCGATCCGGACTTTGCGTCCGCCCACGGGTTGGCGATGTATTGCCACGCCCAGCGCCTCGGCTTCGGCTGGGTAAAGGACCTTGCACGAGAGCAAAGCGAAGTCACGCGACTTTGGCAAATGGTTGCGCGCGTGGGGAACGACGATGGTAGGGCTTTGGCATCCGCTGGTTGGGCAGTGGCGTACGTACTACGTGACCTTTCCTCCGCAAAGGAACTGATCGACAGGGCCATAAAACTCAATCCCAATTTCGCCGGCGCGTGGAGAAGCAGTGGCTGGATCAACGTTTGGCTAGGGCACCCTGAAGTGGCCGTGGAGCAGATCAGTCGTGTCCAACGGCTGGATCCCGTCTCCCCTGAATTCTCGGCGATGGCTCACGCCTGCTTCTTTCTAGACCGATATGAGCAGGCGCTCGATCAGGCGCAAAATTTGCTTCGCCGCAATCCAGACAATCATGCGGGCTTGCGCATTGGAGCCGCCAGCGCTGCGTTGGCGGGTCGCACCGACTTGGCACATCAATTAGCTGCCCGCTTGCAGGCGGTCGATCCGGCATTCTGTATTTCTCGTCTCAGTGAATATCTGGGGCCTTATCGGCGGCCTGAGTTCGTTGAGAAGTACGCGGAAGGTCTGCGCCTCGCTGGGCTTCCAGAGATATCCGTGGCGACAACTACGAGGCCACGGTAGGCGAGCACGATAGCCAGCAGGGGCCAAATTGTCTTGGGGCGATCTGAACCTGCGGCCGTCATGCGCTCAAGAGCGAACGTACAACCAACGCGGACCTGTGGTTGCGATTGACCCGGTGCGCCGGGAAGTATCAAACTCCCCAAGTAAACCGCAGGCACTGAGGTCGCCTTTGGCCGAGCCCATTGAAACGAAGCGCCGGTTGGCCGCCATCTTCGCGGCTGACGTTGAGGGCTATAGCCGCCTCATGGGAACCGATGAGGTCGCTACCCTTGATGCCCTCACCGCCCGCCGGGAAGTTCTGGACGGGCTGATAGCGAGCCATGGAGGCCGCATAGCCAACACGGCAGGCGACAGTGTGCTGGCGGAGTTCGGTAGCGCGGTTGATGCGGTCCGATGTGCCATGGAAGCTCAAGGCGCATTGGCCAAAGTCAACTCAGCGCTTCCTGAGAACCGCCAGATCAACTTCCGCATCGGGGTGCATGTCGGTGACGTGATGGTCCGCGCCGGCGATCTGTTTGGCGATGGGGTCAACATCGCAGCCCGATTGCAGACGCTCGCGAAGGCTGGTGGGCTCTGTGTCTCCGGTGTGACGTATGATCAGGTTCGGAAAATCTTGCCGCTGGAGTTCACCGACCTCGGTGCGCAGACTGTCAAGAACATCGAGGAGCCAATACGCGCTTATGAGGTGAGGGTGCAGGGCGAGGTGGCATTTTCAGCGTTGAAAGAGGCCTCGTCTCTCGGTGATGGTAAACCTCTAGCCCTCCCCGACAAACCCTCCATCGCTGTACTGCCGTTCGAGAACATGAGCGGCGATCCAGAACAGGAGTACTTTGCAGACGGGATGGTTGAAGACATCACCACCGCACTTTCTCGAAATAAGCAGCTTTTCGTAATCGCTCGAAACTCTAGTTTCACTTACAAAGGGAGGGCGGTAGACATCAAGCAAGTTGGGCGTGAGCTCGGCGTTCGCTATGTACTCGAAGGTAGCGTACGCCGTGGTAGTAACCGCATTCGTATCACCGCTCAGCTAATCGATGCCGAGACCGGCAACCATCTATGGGCGGAACGATACGACCGCGACATGGCCGACATTTTTGCCGTACAGGACGAAATCACTGAGGCTGTTGCAACCGCCATCGAACCTGCCGTGGCGCATATGGAACAGTGGCGCGCTGTGCGGAAACCGCCGGAAAGTCTTAGTTCGTGGGAAGCCTACCAGCGCGGGCTTTGGCATTTTGGTCGCATCGGCACAACAGAGAACGAGGCAGCGAAAACCTTTTTCCGGCGTGCAATCGATCTCGATCCGAGCTTCGCACCCGCTTACGCTGGGCTTGCGAACACGATATTATCTCAGGCTTGGCTCTACCAGACGAGGAGCATGCCCGAAGCTTTAGATGAAGCTCTCCCAGTGGCGCAAAAGGCGATCTCTCTCGACCCGCTGGATGCCGTTGCCCATTGTGGCGTGGGCTTCGGACGGTTCTTTCGGGGCGATCATGATGGCGCGCTGGCTGAGGCGCGGCAGGCGCTTATGATAAACCCAAACTACGCCGCAGCTCACCAGCTTCTCGGTTCGGCGCTTGTGTTTTCGGGCCACCCTCGCGAAGGGATCGAAGCTCTTCGCATGGCCATGCGGCTTGATCCAAACGATCTGCAACGACAATTTCGATTGGTGCACATTTCCATGGGCCACTACTTCCTCCGAGAGTACGACGCCGCCGTTGAAGCCGCAAAAGAAGCCGTGCGTTCATATCCAGATCTTGGCCCCCGCTCGCTTGCGGCGGCGCTCGGGCAGGCCGGTCGGTTCGACGAGGCCAAGCAAGCCCTGCAGAAGGCTGTTGCCGTCGCGCCGAAGTCGTTCGACATGTATGTACGCCACCGCGCCCCGTGGTTTCGAACCGAGGACTACAGTCACATGCTTGAGGGTCTTCGCAAAGCGGGTTGGGAAGGTTGATCGCCCTAGCGTAACCCAGCGCAAACGGAGCATTGCGGACATTGATGGACCATACCTCACCACGCGGTGTGGTTTCATTTCGGTGGGCGACCCATGAGACGACGCGAACTCATCGCCTTAATTGGCACCGCGCCTAGATATCACGCGCCGTGGACTATAGGCTGCTCCAGCCCCCGACAGGACGCAATCCAAGGAGAGTAAAATGCAAACGCCCAACGCAAGCCTCGTCTTTGCAGGCTTCTTAGCCTTGTCAGTGTCCCTTCCAGCCGCTGCCGCCGAGAAGGTTATCGGGGTTAACAAGGATTTCCAAAGGCTTTCGGAGACCAGTGTGAATATTCCGGACAAGCCGGGTCACACGTTTAAGCAAGTTGTTCTTGTATGGAAGTCGATAAGCGCTAATCCGAATTTTGGTGAGGCATGGACAAGCGCCGTTGCGCAACAGGACAACATTGGAACCGACATCACGGAACGGGCCTACGGAACCAATCACTATCCAAACGGGGATATGAGTTACTTTAGCTTCGAAGGAGTTGCCAAGACCACGAAGAAGGATGGCGCAGATTTCGAGGTCGCTGGCCAAGGTAAGTTCACGTTTCTGGGCGGAACCGGCAAGTTCAAGACGATCAAGGGGTCGGGAACTTACACATGCAAGTTCACCCCTAAAGGCGGTCAGTGCGACTGGGAAGCTGAGGCAGAGATGTAGCGCTCTATTGTCCTCTGCCCGGTCGGGAGGGCGTTCTACCTTTGCGTACTCGTTGGTGCGGCTTACTCGATGTCCGCTATGCCCTGATAGCGACCAAGTCATCGCAGCGAAATGTCGCGATGTGCCAGAAGCGGACTTAGTCCACTCGAACGCTTAGAGGCGTCGCATTCTTCGTGTCGAATACCGGGAAAAACCTGAAAGCGGCAGCGCCCGTATGGCTTGGGCAGAGGCAATCTCGCGGTCACGCGCGAAGACCTGATCAAACATCCCTTCGAGGTTGACTTTATCGCGATGAGCCTTGACGAACTCCGCTCGAACAACTGGCATCACATAAGCCAACACGTCTCCGCTAAACGGATAAAGTCGCCAAATTTGCTCAGTCTCGCCGAAGTCGAAATAGACCGGGGCGCGGCTCTTCCCCCAATCGCGCAAGAGAGCGCTGTCGTCTCGGTGGATGGTAAAGGTCAGCAGTTTCGAAGCGACGTGTAGCGGACCAGAAAGCGAAGCAAAGAATTTCTTTCGGTCGCGGAGACGCCTGTTGGCGTGAACAACCCAGACCAATCGAGTGTAAAATTCTTCGCGAGAGACCCGCTCGGCTTCGCTCAACGCCGAGTATTGAAACTCTAGGACCAGCCCGCTCTCCGTTTTAACGTCGGCTCGATGCCTTTCGCCGCTTTGCGCAGTATGTCCAATCTCTTGCCACGCGACGGGAAATTGGTTCTTCCACGAACGATGCCATTCCGTCTCCTGCTCCCACCAAGGATCACAGTCTTTGGATTTCCGGTGAGCCCAATGCCACACGCGGTGCTGTCCGCATTTGGCGACCATGGCATGACCGCAATCGCGGCATTTTCCAGTAAGGCCCGGCTGTGCCTCTCGATCATTTCCTTCGATGTCAGCAAGCTTCATAGGCCGTCTCCCCAAGCAGTCTGCTCAAACAATTGCTCAAGGCTCGTCGGAAATCCACCAGCTTCCTTAGACGTGCGCCTGACGCAGCGCCGTGCAACAACACAAACACAAACACAAACGCAAACAAAAACGCAAACGCAGCGGAGTGAACCCACGGGCGCCGAGACCGAAAAAAACCGCCACCCGGGAGCGGGGCAGTGATAACGACGACGCCCGAGCGAACAGCCTGAAGTTCGATATCGTCCGGTACGGGTCATTCGCGACGGGGCGGGCGAGCAGCAAGTCCGGCCATGTCCGCCATGTCCCGAAAGCGGAAGCAAGCTCGCTGCTGTGATATGCCTTTGCGGGTTGATGGTGACGCACTAGACGTCATTTTCCGCGCAACAGCCTTGAGGTGGCAAGGTGCCGTCGGAAAACTTAGCGCGGACATTGTCTGATTGTTGCGCGGGGTGAACCGGTTGTACCTTGCTAGCGTCGCAAGACAACCAATTGCGCGGCGTCGCTAAACTTGGATTAATGCCCTATGTAGTTCGGCGGTTGCCTGCGCCAGTTGATCGCGATGCAGGATGTCGTCCTTTGGAATACGACGAACCGTCGAAGCTAATTCGCTTAAGATGCTGGCGAACAGACCGAAGTGGATGTGCATGTGAACTGACTTGCGAACGTCTTCGTCGCCCAAACGTTGGAGGATCAGCGAGAAACCGGTCGGATCAAGATGCGCTTCAAACCGCGATGTACGCTCAAAGGTGCCAATACAGAGTTTGTCGGGAAATTCGAGCGCAATTTCCGCTTTGTCAGGAATAGGCTTCGTCATTCGCATGCCATCTACAATTAGCTCGTAAAATGCAGCAGAGCAGCGATGGCTGCCTTGCGGTAGATCAAGGAAGTGGCCGCCTACTCGATCACTTCGTCGGCGCCGGCGAGAAGCGTAGGCGGCACGTTAAGACCGAGCGCCGTAGCCGTCTTAGGATTGATCGATAAGTTGAATTTCGTCGGCTGCTACGCGGACAGTGGCTCGACGTTGCGCGGGGTGAAACAGTTGCACGGTTGCTCGATGTCCGCTATGCCCCGATAGAGACCAAGTTCTGCATCGCAGCGAAATGTCGCGATGTGCCAAAACCAGAAGTGACGAGCCTTATTCGATCACCTCGTCCGCACGGGCGAGAAGGGACGCGGGAATTTCCAAGCCGAGCGATCTTGCGGTCTTGAGGTTGATGATGAGCGTGTACTTGTCGGATTGCTCGATGGGAAGGTCGGCCGGTTTAGCGCCTTTCAAAATTCGATCGACATAATGGGCTCCAAGCCGGGAAACCGCTAGGTAGTCCGGTCCGTAGCAGATCAAAGCACCCAATGGCGCAAAGCGAGGGTCAATCGACATCAACGGCAAACCTGCCATTGCAGCAAGATCGGGGATGCGGTTACCGGTGAAGATGGCATCAGGCACAACGTACAACACATCGGCACCTCGGCCCTTGGCGGCAGCGACCGCGCCGGGCAATTCCTCGGGAGCGTGTAGATCGGAAATGTCGAGCTGAAAGCCTAGCTTGACGGCTGCAGACGGCGCATCCTTCATAAACACCAGTCGGTGCGTTTCATTCGTTGAATTGATGAACGCTGCCAGCCGCTTCGCCTGTGGCAACACCTCGCGAACAATTCCGAATGTCTTGCCGTTGAAATCGCCCGGAGCGAATGACGCGGCACCCGTTATGTTTCGATCCGGATGAGCAAGGTTCGACGCAAGCCCCATGCCGACGGGATCGGCTACCGCCGCAAACACGATCGGTATCTCCGAAGTCGCATTCGCGGCGGCGCGCGCCGCCTGCGGAGCAACAGCTACGATAAGATCGGGCTTCGATTGCGCCAGTTCGGAGGCCAACGCCGAGAGCTGGTCGAGGCGTGCAAATGCTTCCTTGCGCTCGATGACGATGTTGGCACCTTCCACCCAACCGAGCTTGTCAAGCTCTTTCCAAAACGCATTCATGCTGGCCGTGGTGCACGTAGTAACGCATAGCACTCCGATGCGAGCTACCTTCTGTGCGGCATGGGTGGTTGTTATCGAAGCAAAGACGAACAGTAAAATCGTGAGGGCCGGCGATGCGAGGGTAAATCGCCTCATTTGACCACCTATCCGGACTACCAAGGAGCCAGAAGTATAGCAGCTTTCAACCGCACTGAACGTCATTTCCTCACAGCAGACTATTGAAAGGTGGCAGGGTGCCATTCGAAAAAATTAGGGCGGACATTGTCTCATCGTTGCGCGGGGTGAAGCGGTGACACCTTGCACCCTGCCGAGCGCCGCACGACCAAGTTGCGCAACGCTAGAGAGAGGAAACCTTGTTACCTTCACATTAGGTCAGGCGGTTCGCGACAAATCCAAGTTTTGCGCGAGGAGGTCATTCGAGGGCGGACGATGCGCTTTCTCGGCCAGATTCTGCATACCGCGCTGCAATGACGCCGTCTGCGTCGAGTTCGAAGGGCAGAATCGTCTTGAAAGCAGACATTGAGGGTCCTTGCAAGCTGCAATGCCTTCCCGATAATGGAGTACTCCTCTCTAGGTTCGCAGCGAATGGCCCTGATCAAGAACGTCGAAACCGGTTTCTACCGGATCCCGCTCGCCAAAGACCGTAGCAGCGCTGGAGGCGTCAAAAAATCATCTCTCGCGAGATTTTCGGCGCCGTTGGATTTTCGACTTTTGCAACAATATCGGCGCGAAGCGGACATTATTCCGTTTGATCTTCTTTTTGGTCTTTGAGCTGTTCGCTATCCAGGCGCCTCATGTTCTGAAGTATCTTGAGCAGATAATGAAGCGCGTGCGCGGTGTCGTTGATCGAGAAGTCGGCAAGGATTTCTTCGTAGTAGGCGCGAAATCTTGGGCTGGGCCAGCACCTGCCAAACGTGGCGGCCGGATTCGGTCATGGTCACGATCCTGGAGCGCCGGTCGCGGGTGTCGGAGGCGATTGATATGTGCCCGTCCCGCTCCATACGACTGATCAACCCCGCCAGATTCTGCCGGCTCACCATCAGATATTTGGCGAGTTCGCCGATGCCCATGCCTGCATGCGCCTCGTCGCGGGATAGCGCGCCGAGCACGGCCCATTGCTGCGTCGTCAGACCCTCCGCTTCGATCGCGCGGCTACCGGTCTTATGCAACATATTGGCGCATTGATAGAGCCGAAAAAACAACCGATTGGCCAATTCCATCCTGGCTGCGTCCCCGGACTTCGGCGCTTTCTGCCTTTTGTCTGAATTTTTCATAGGAAGCCATCTTGTGCTGGAAATAGAGTTATGACAACATATTGCTATAAACACGCGGGACCAGGCAACACATTTGGCCCCAATGCCGGTAGCGCAGCAAACCGGAGCCGAACCCTGCAGCGACAATGGGAGGCGTTATGAAGCGTTTTGACAGCAAAACCGTCGTCGTGACCGGCGGTGGCGGCGGCATCGGAGGCGCGACCTGCCGCAGGTTCGCCCAAGAGGGTGCGCGCGTCGCCGTTTTCGACCTCAATATCGAGTCGGCCGAGAAGGTCGCCGCCGCCATCCGGTCGAGCGGCGGCGCCGCCGAGGCGTTCCGTTGCGACATCACGGACAGGGGCAGCGTCGACGCCGCGGTTGCCGCGGCGCAGTCCAGGCTCGGGCCGATCGACGTGCTGGTGAACAACGCGGGCTGGGATGTCTTCCGCCCCTTCACCAGGACCGAACCGCCGCAATGGGACAAGCTCATCGCCATCAACCTGACCGGTGCGTTGCACATGCACCACGCGGTTCTGCCCGGCATGGTCGCGCGCAAATCGGGGCGCATCGTCAATATCTCGTCCGACGCCGCGCGCGTCGGCTCGTCCGGCGAAGCGGTTTATGCGGCGTGCAAGGGCGGAATTGTCGCGTTCTCGAAAACGATCGCCCGTGAGCATGCCCGTCATGGCATTACCGTCAACGTCGTGTGTCCCGGGCCGACCGATACTGCGTTGTTCGCCGACTACAAGGAGGGTGCCGGCAATCCGGAAAAGCTGGAGGAGGCCTTCAAGCGCTCGATCCCGCTCGGCCGCATCGGCCAGCCCGACGATCTGCCGGGCGCCATCCTTTTCTTCGCCAGCGACGACGCGAGCTATGTCACGGGCCAGGTGCTGAGCGTGTCCGGCGGACTGACGATGAACGGCTGATCGGACCTTAAACCCCGCGGAGGAAACCCCATGGAATTCGAAGACCTCATCTGCGAGATCCGCAACCGCGTGGCCTGGATCATCATCAACCGGCCGGAAAAGATGAATTCGTTTCGCGGCAAGACCTGCGACGAACTGATCAAGGCTCTCTACAAGGCCGGCTACGACAAGGACGTCGGCGCCATCGTGCTCGCGGGCGCGGGAGACCGCGCCTTCTGCACCGGCGGCGACCAGTCGGCCCATAGCGGCAGTTACGACGGCCGCGGCACCATCGGTCTACCGATGGAGGAATTGCATACGGCGATCCGCGACGTGCCGAAACCGGTGATCGCGCGCGTGCAGGGTTATGCGATCGGCGGTGGCAACGTGCTGTGCACGATATGCGACCTGACGATCTGCTCGGAGAAGGCGATTTTCGGCCAGGTCGGCCCCAAGATGGGCTCGGTCGATCCCGGCTACGGCACCGCGTTTCTGGCGCGGGTGGTCGGCGAAAAGAAGGCCCGCGAGATGTGGTACATGTGCCGCCGCTACTCGGGTCAGGAGGCGGTCGCGATGGGGCTCGCAAACGCCTGCGTGCCGCACGATCAGCTCGACTCCGAGGTGCAGAAATGGGGCGAGGAACTGTGCGAGCGCAGCCCGACTGCGATCGCGATCGCCAAGCGCAGCTTCAACATGGACACGGCCCACCAGGCTGGCATCGCCGGCATGGGCATGTACGCGCTCAAGCTCTACTACGACACCGAGGAATCCCGCGAGGGCGTCAAGGCGCTGCAGGAGAAGCGCAAACCCGACTTCCGCAAGTTCTCCAAGTAACGAACTGCGCGCAAGACCGCCATCAGGCGGCCCGGCGGTCACATATCAGGGAGGCAGGCAGGTGAACCCGTATCTCGACGAGGATCTGGTTGCGCTCGGCGATCAGGCCCGGCGGTTCGTAACCGATCGTATCGCGCCGGGCTTCCAGGAACGCGACCGCACGCGCGTGCTGGATCGCGCCCTGATGAAAGCGATGGGCGAAATGGGGTTCATCGCGCCGGAACTGCCCGAAGAATTTGGCGGTCTGGGATTGGGTTGCCTCGCGGCCGGCGTCATCCATGAAGAGGTCGCCCGCGCCGACCTCAGCATTTCCTACATTAATCTCCTGGCCTCGCTGAACGGCCAGATCCTGTCCCAGCACGGCCGGCCGGAGGTCGTCCGCCCGTGGCTTAGCCGGCTGACCGGCGGCGAGGCGCTGCTGGCGATCGCGCTGACCGAACCGCGCGGCGGTTCGGATGCCGCCAATTTGCGCCTGCAGGTCGAACGGATCGGCGACGAATACGTCGTCAACGGCGAAAAGACGTCGATTTCGGCCGCCGACCAGGCGGATGCCGCCGTCGTGTTCGGCCGTACCGGGCCGCCGCAATCCGGCGCACATGGCGTCACGGCGCTGCTCGTGCCGATGGACCTGCCGGGCATCACGCGGAGCCGCTTCGATTGTCACGGCCAGCGCGCGATCGGGCGCGGCTCCATTTTCTTCGAAAACGTTCGCGTCCCCGCGTCGCATCGGCTCGGCGAGGAGAACAAGGGCTTCGTGCAGGTGATGCAGGGCTTCGACTTCTCGCGCGCCCTGATCGGACTGCAGGTTCTCGCCGTCGCGCGCGTCGCGCTGGAGGAGACCTGGGCGTATGTCGTGGACCGGCAGGCGTTCGGGCAGCCCTTGTCGGCCTTCCAGGGGGTGTCGCATCCGCTCGCCGAGCTCGAAACGCAGGTCGAGGCGGCGCGGCTGCTGTGCCTGCAGGCGCTGTGGCTGAAGGACAGGGGAGCGCCGCATGGCGCGGAGGCGGCGATGTGCAAATGGTGGGCGCCCAAGCTCGCCTATGATGTCGTGCATCAATGCCTTCTGATGTTCGGCCACGGCGGCTACGACCGCGGACCGATGGAGCAGCGGCTGCGCGACGTGCTGGGCTTCCAGATCGGCGACGGCACGGCCCAGATCATGAAGACCGTTATCGCCCGCACCCGCGCCGGCCGCGCCGCGGTCCCCGCCTGAAAGACGAAACGCCGAATAACCAATCCCGGAGACGACCCCATGGAATTCGATGCCGTTCTTCTGTCTCCGCGCCGCGCCGAGAGCATTGCGGGCGGACATTGGCACGATCGCACGATCAATGACGATCTCGACGCCTGCGTGGCCGCCTGCCCGGACAAGCTGGCTTTAACGGCGGTTCGCCTCGACAGCGGTGAGATGCGCCGGTTCACCTACCGGCAGCTTGCGACGCTCGCCGACCGGGTCGCGGTCGGGCTGTCCCGCCTGGGCGTCGGGCGCAACGACGTCGTCGCCATGCAATTGCCGAACTGGTGGCAGTTCAGCCTGCTATACTTCGCCTGTTCGCGGCTGGGGCGGTCCTCAATCCGCTGATGCCGATCTTCCGGGAGCGGGAGCTCGGCTTCATGCTCAGGCATGGCGAAGCTAAGATCCTGGTCGTTCCCCGGCAATTCCGGAATTTCGATCATGAAGCGGTGGCGCGAAGCCTTCAGCCGCAGCTCCCATCGCTGAAACGTGTCGTGGTGGTCGACGGCGGCGGCGCAGACGACTTCGATACGCTGCTGACGAAGCCGGAATGGGAAAAAGAGCCGGATGCGCCCGGGATACTTTCGGCGAACCGGCCCGGCCCCGACGACATCACCCAATTGATCTACACCTCCGGCACGACCGGCGAGCCGAAGGGCGTGATGCATTCGGCCAATACGCTGATGGCGAACATCATTCCCTATGCGGCGCGCCTCAAGCTCGGCAAGGACGATATCGTTCTGATGGCGTCGCCGATGGCCCACCAGACCGGCTTCATGTACGGGTTGATGATGCCGATCGTGCTGCGGGCGAGCGTCGTGCTGCAGGATATCTGGGAGCCGGCCAGGGCGACCGAACTCATACGCCAGGAGGGCGTCACGTTCACGATGGCGTCGACCCCGTTCCTGACCGATCTGACGCGCGCGGTAGCGGAGACCGGCAAGGGCGTGCCGAGTCTGAAGACCTTCCTGTGCGCCGGCGCGCCTATTCCGGGGCCGCTGGTCGAGCAGGCCCGCTCTACGCTCGGCGCCAAGATCGTTTCGGCCTGGGGCATGACGGAAAACGGTGCGGTCACCCTGATCAAGCTCGACGACGATGACAACCTCGCCTTCACGACCGACGGCTGCGCGCTCCCCGGTGCCGAGGTCAGGGTCATCGACGACGAAGGCAGGGCCGTGCCGCCGGGGCAGATCGGCAAGCTCGTCGTTCGCGCCTGCTCGAACTTCGGCGGCTACCTGAAGCGTCCGCAATGGAACGCCACCGATGCCGGCGGCTGGTTCGACACCGGCGATCTCGCGCGCATGGACGCCAACGGCTACATCCGCATCAGCGGCCGCAGCAAGGACGTCATCATCAGGGGCGGCGAGAACATACCCGTCGTCGAGGTCGAGGCGCTGCTTTACAAGCATCCCGCCGTCGCCCAGGTCGCCATCGTCGCCTACCCGGACGAACGCCTGGGCGAGCGCGCCTGCGCCGTCATTGTCCCGAAAGCGGGCCAGGCGATCGACTTTGCGGCCATGGCGGAATTTCTGAAGCTGCAGAAGTTGGCCCTTCAATACATTCCCGAGCGGCTGGTCGTGCGCGACGCCATGCCGGCGACGCCGTCGGGAAAAATCCAGAAGTTCCGGCTGCGCGAGATGCTGCGGGAAGGCAACCTGTAGCAATTTGCATCGCTTTCGATGGTTTGTCAGATATCGATCGCTATTTTCCCGAACTGCGCACCTGACTCCGGATGTGAGAAAGCCGCGGCACCCGCTCAAGCGGGTAGCGCGCGTCGATTGGAGGCAGCAGACGCCCGTCCGCTCATCGGGATTGCCGAGAGTCGAACCAAAAATCTGCAGTTGCCTAATAAAGATGCGTCGCTGCAGCCAATCGCAGCGGCTACCTCATCATCTGCCGATGGCTGCTCTTGGTGCGGCCGTTCGTATAGGCGACCGTCTACTGCTGCCTTGACAAGGTTGGGTCAGCTCCATTCGATGGGGCGCGTCGCGCGTGAGTCCGGCGTCCCTTCAGTGAACCGCCGCGTACATGATTTTCTCTTCTGTCGCCTCCAGCGCAGAGAATTCCTCGACCACTTTGCCTTGCCTGGACACGAGAATGCGATCGGATAACGCCATGACCTCGGGCAAATACGACGAGATCACCACGACCGCCTTGCCCTCGTCGGCCAGCCGCTGGATCAGTTCGTGGATCTCGACGATCGCCCCTACGTCGACGCCTCGCGTCGGCTCATCGAAAATGATGAGATCCGGGTCCTGCACCAGAGATTTTCCAATGACCACCTTCTGCTGGTTGCCGCCCGACAGTTCCACGACCTTCATATCATTGCCGGTCGCACGAACCCTGAGCTTCTCGACCCATATCCTGCCGACCTTGTCGGCCTCGCGTCGGGACAGGAAGAAGCGGCCTCCCGGGAGTTTGGCAAGCAGTCCGAGATAAATGTTCCGGGCTACCGACATTGTCTCGAAGAAACCCTCGACCTTCCGGTCTTCCGTGACATAGGCGATACCTGCCCGCACGGCCGGCGCGGGAACGCGGTAGCGCACCGGCTTGCCGTGCAGAATCACTTCGCCGCCGTGAAAGAAATCTCGCTTGAGGACGCCGGCGACGACCTTGAATGTCTCGGTGCGGCCGGCGCCGACGAGGCCGAACACGCCGGTGATCTGTCCGGCGAACACCGAAAGCGAATTGTTCTTGACCATCGGCGCCATCTTGAGGTTCTGCACGGTGAGCACCCGGGCGCCGGCAGGCCGTACGCTGGTCTTACGCGAACCATAGAGCGTATTCGACAGATCGCGTCCGACCATGGCCTGCACGATCCGCGCACGGTCGAAATTCGCCGCTTCGTCGGTCACGACATGCTTGCCGTCGCGAAGAATGGTAATTCGATCGGCGAGTATCAGCGCTTCCTCGAGCGCGTGCGAGATGAACACGATCGACACGCCACGCCGCTTCAGGTCGCGCACGAGGTCGAAGAAATACTTTTTCTCTTCCGGCGTCAGCGTTGCCGTCGGCTCGTCGAAGATGATGACCTTGGCCTCGTGCAGGACGGCGCGCGCGATTTCGACCATCTGCTTTTTGGCAGCGCCGAGAAGTCCGACCGTGGCGGTGGGAGTCACGTCAAAATTGAGGGATTGCAGGAATTGCTGGGCGGCGATGTAGATGCCCCGCAGCCGGTTGTAGAATCTCTCCTGGCCCAGGAACAGGTTCTGCGCGACCGTCATGGTCGGAACCAGGCTGTTTTCCTGAAACACCATGGCGATGCCGAGATGGCGTGCTTCGAGCGGCGTCCGCGGCACCGCTTCGACGCCGTCGACCTCCATCGTGCCGGAGGTCAGGGTGACGACACCGGCCATCACCTTGGTCAGCGTCGATTTGCCCGCGCCGTTCTCGCCGACCAGGGCATGAATCTCTCCACGCCGAAGCTCGAAATCGACGTTCTCGATCGCGGGAACGCCGGCGTAGAGTTTTGTCGCCTTGCGAAGCTCGAGGATCGTGTCGCTCATGCGCGCAACTCCTGCTCGATCATGGCAAGCGACATCCGCAACAGGCGGCCCGGCCCCTTAGCGATTGCAAACAGGGATCCATCCACTTCGACGGCCGCGACAACGCCATGGTTGACGCCGTCGACCCGGCTATGCAGCGCGTAAAGCGGTACGCCGCTCGTATTGAGCCTGATGACGAGGCCGTAGGACCGCGGCGGAGCCCATGGCTTGACGACGCCCATGGTCTTGATATGGGCGCCCTGCATCGGTTCGAGGAACGACTGGCCGGATTTCAGCTTCGGCGCGATCCAGTATTCCGGCTCGATTTCCGCCATCATGCGGCGCCGGTAGGCATTTTCGCGCAGTACGAATTCGACAAGCTGGGTGCGTGCCGCGAACGCGGTGAGCCAGAAACCGCCCGAGGCTGCCGGGGAAAGCCGCGAAGGATAGACAGGCAGATTGTCCAGGACGGCGCGTTGGCTTCCATCGGGGTTTAAGGCGATAACGCGGTGCCGCCAGCTTTCGCTGACGAAGAGGTCGTCGCCCGCGGCGCATACTCCGAACGCGTAAGAAAGCCCGGAAGCGATCGTGCGAACGCGGCTGCTTGCGATGTCGAGGACAAGGACGCGCCCGGTGCGGTTTCGCTCCATCAGATCGTGCACCCATTGCCGATAAGGGCGCGCCGTCGAGCCGTCGGTAGCGATCAGCGTTCCCTGTGACCCCGGCGAGAGCGCGTTAATCGCGTTCATCGATGGGTCCGAATATGTTGCGGCGGCTGATGATGCCGACGGCGTCGCGAATATCTGCACCTCGCGCCC
The DNA here is from genome assembly GCA_963801875.1 of uncultured Alphaproteobacteria bacterium. Taxonomy (GTDB): domain Bacteria; phylum Pseudomonadota; class Alphaproteobacteria; order Rhizobiales; family Xanthobacteraceae; genus Bradyrhizobium. Next base: position 25,358 of record CAWDGT010000007.1, read on the forward strand.
GTCGAGCGCGACCGCGATGCCGCCATCCGGGAGGCAGCATAGCGCGGTGATGATGCGGTCGAAACGCCTGACCTCGGTAGTGGCCGTCCCGTCGAGACGCAAAATCGCCATACCGTTGGCGATGAGGAGCGCTTTGCCGTCGGTAGCGAGATCCTCGGGCGCTTCGAACTGCCCGATCGTTTCGGCCTTTTCCAGGATCTGGTTCGGCTTCAACGCGCCGTCGAACGATGGCACCGTGATGGTCGCGTCGCCTCGCCCGAGCAACCGGTCGGCGAAAGACTTGAACGCTGAGATCACTTGCTCTTCCCCCAGCGCCGATCGTACTGAACGAAATTGGGATTGGCATCTGCCAGCTTGTATCGGCCGATACGGTTGTTGGCGATGCCGCCGAGATAGAGATAGCCGCGATGCTCGCGCATCGAGGTGATCATGGGGTGGTTGACGCCGCGCAGGTCCCAAAGCGAGTCGAGCACTTCGCCACGCTCATTGAATTTGATGACGCATCCGGTGTTGATATTCGGGAACAGCCATTCGTCGATCGGAACCCGCTTGCCCATTCGCTTGCGGAAGCCAGGCATTTTCCACGCGAGATCGAGCGCCGGGCTGCGCATGCCGACCATGGCCAGCCAGTAATTTCCATCCGAAGCCAGGTTGATGTTGTCAGGATAGCCGGGCAGGTTGTCGATGACCGTCTCGATTTTCCCGGTCTTCGGGCCGTCGAACCAATAACGCTTGATCGAGCAGCCGAAGGTTTCGGCGAACAGGATCGATTGGCCGTCGCTGGCGATGCAAATGCCGTTGGGAAATTTCAACCCGCGCAACACGGTGCGCGTCGTGCCATTCGCTGGATCGTAGCAAATGATCCGGCCGTTGCCGCGTGCCTCCAATCCGTCGACCGGCCATTCGTCCATTTCGTATCGAACGGTGGCTTCCGAAAAGAAAATACGTCCGTCATCGGCGATGTCGAGATCGTCCGCCAACCGCAGCCGGCTGTCGTCATTGACCGAATAAAGGCTGCGGTTGGTCTCGTCGGTGACTTTCTCGACCTTGCGGTTGGGCGTGATGCGATAGAGGCCCATCCCGCCGATGCACACGTAGAGATTATCTTCGCGATCGAAGGCCATGCCCAGCGGCTGGCCGCCGATATGAGCAAACACCTCCATCTGCTGATAGTCGGGCGCCAAGAAGCGGATGATGTCGCCATGGCGCGAGCCGGCATAGAGATTGTCGTTGCGGTCGAGAATGACGTCTTCCGGCGCTTCGATGCGGCCGAGCCCAATCAAGGTCACGTCGCGCAGCTTGTCATTTTGCGCGAATGGCCCGCTGCCGGGCGCGGTCGAGGCCGCCGGGGCCAGGCCATGATAAGTCGGACTGACATAGACCTTGCTGATGATGCGGGTGCGGTTCTTCAACCAGCGAATATCGATGGTGGCGGCGACCAGCAGGACACCGGCCAGCACCATGCGATTGACGCCGCCGCTCACTGACAGGGTCGTCAGGCCGTTGATTACAAACAGAACGATCAGCGTGCCGACCAGCGCCTTTGCGACCGAGCCCTTGCCGCCGCCGAGGCTGATGCCGCCCAGCACTGTCGCGGTCAAGACTGTTACCTCCAACCCGACGCCGACGTCGCCGCCGACCGTGCCGAGACGCGCGGCGAAAAACAGCGCGCCGATCGCGGTCAGCACCCCGCTTGCGGTGTAGCACAGCGAGATCGTGCGCCGTACCGGAATGCCCGAATTGTAAGCCGAGCGGCGCGAGCCGCCAATCGCGGTGACATGCCATCCCGGTCGCAAACGGGTCAGGAAAATATGTCCGAACAGCGCGACGACGATATAGACCAGCACAACGCTCGGGACGCCGGCAAGCCCGCCTCCGCCCAGGAAATTCCAGGACGGGATGTCGGGGAAGGCGGCGGCGATCTTGTTGGAATAGTCGAACAACAGCAAATCGTAAGCGGACCGATAGATAATTAGCGTGATCAGCGTCGTGATGAAGGCGCGCAGCCGCAGATATCCGATCAACAGGCCGTTGACGGCCCCGAGCACCACACCGCATGCGATCGTCGCAACGATGACCGCCGGTACAGGCCAGTCGAGAACATTGAGGCAGAACAGTGCGCAGAAGTCGCACAAAGCGAACATCGATCCCACGGAAAGGTCGATCCCGCCGACGATGACGACGATGGCCATGCCGAGAACGACGAAACCGATTTCGCCGGCCTGCCGCCCGGTGTCGGCCAGGCTGCCGACAGAAAGAAAGCCATCGATCGATCGGCTAAGAGCGATGGTGATGATCAGGAGAACGATGACCGGGATCGCGGTTTCCGTCCAGCGCTTGGATAGAATTTCGCCGAGAAGATGGTCTGGCCAGTAGCGGTATCGCAAACGAAGAAATGCGTCTTGCATCGGCGGCCTGGAGGTAAGGAGGAATCTGGATCGGTATGCGGCCAGCGCACTCGCTTGAAACGAACGGCCATGCCATGGCGTGGCCGTTCGCCGATTTAGCCCAAGGATGAACTACTTCTTGAGGTCGCTAAGATTCCAGCAAGCCGTATCACTCCCTGCATTCTCCTTGGTGATCGGGATCAGAGTGGTATACATCGACCCCTTTACCGAGCCGGGTTTGACGCCGGAGGAGACCAGCCATTTGATCATGCCCGCCATTTGCTCAGCCTGAGTCGGCACGTCGTAGCTCAGGTTAAGATCGAAAGCACCGGACTTGACGAGTTCGCACGCGCCCCTTCGCTCGCCGCCACCGGAAGTCGCGACAAATACCTTGCCTGTGAGCCCGGCTTCCTTCACGGCAGCCGCGGTGCCGATATCCATGCCATCCCAGAAGCCGACGATTCCGCACAGGTCCGGATGCTGTTTCAAGACCGTCTGGGTGATAGCCTTGGCTTTGGCTGCATCCCAATCGGCGGCTTGGCTTGAGACAACCTTGATATCCGGATTCTTGGCGAGGACATTTTCCACGCCTTTCAGGGTGTAGGCGCTCGCCGCGGCTGACAAGGCACCCTGGACGATCGCTATTTTATTCGACTTGCCCTGGCAGGCCTTCACCACCGCCTCAGTGTCGCGCTCGCCGATTTCGATCCAGTTGGCGCCCACGAACGCCGAACTGCGATAACTCGAGCCCATATTGATCTGGATGACATAAATGCCTTCGTTTTCGGCGCGCTGCAGCAGCTTGGCGTAGGTCTGCACGTCGGGATTGTGGATAATCATCGCCGCCGGCTTTTCAGAGATCAGCGTCGTCACTGCCTGTGCGCCAGCGTTGGTGCTCCAATTCGGATCGCGAACGATCACCTTGACACCATAAGGCTCCAGTTCCTTCTTGACGCCCGCGAACCAGCCCTCGGTAAGATCGAAATTCATCGCGACCGGTACGTAAGCGACGGTCTTGCCACGGAGCGACTCCTTAAACGCACCCTGAAAGGGTTCATCGAGGCCCTTCTGTGCGAGCGCCGGCGGGGTCGCCGCAGCGATCAAACCGATCCCGAAGAGCACCGTCTTGAGTGCAGTCCATCCAGATATCGTCATATCGTCCTCCCATTTATTGATTGTTCTGTTACGCAGCCGTTCAAATGTCGCCTTGTTGCGCTGTCTCCTCGTTGCGCGGGTTTAGGAAAGAATCTGCTATCACGGCGACCAAGAGCACCACGCCTTTTACGAGGTTCTGGCCGGAATAGGAGACATCCATGATCGTCATGCCGTTGAGCATGGTGCCGATCAGAAGCGTTCCGATGATGACATTGATGACACCTCCGCGCCCGCCCGACAATCCAATTCCGCCAAGGACAACGACCAGAATCACATCATAGATCAGCGTCGAATTGAATATGCGCGTTGGCATGCTGTTAACCGACGCAGCGAGGATGAGACCAGCTACGCAACCGATCATCGCCGCCATGACATATTGCAGCACGATGATTGGACGGGTGGGAATACCCGTGACCCGGGCGCCGTAGGGATTGTCGCCGATGGCATAGATGTAGGCACCGATTCGCGTCTGCCGCAGCAAGAATGCTACCGCGATGCACGAAACTGCGAACATGACGATCGACATCGGTATACCGAGCAGATTTCCCTGTCCGAGGCGTTCGAAACCGTCGAGCCCTGGGCTCCACTGGACGACATCGAGCTTGAAGAGCGCTGCCTGACCGAGACCCGCGAGAAACAATCCGGACGCCAATGTCGTGAACAGGGATGGCACCTCGGCATAGGCGATGAGCCATCCGTTCGCGAGACCGAACGCCGCCGTCAATGCAAAGGCCGCAGCGAGTGAGGTTGGCAGCGAGTGGCCGTCCTGGACCATTTGAAGCACCAGTCCCGGTGGGACGGCCAAAGCTGCAATCAGCGAAATATCGATGCCGCGCCCGATCACGACGATCGCCATTGCGAGACCGAGGATGCCAAGTACCGCCACGTTTTGCAGCAGCGTCAGCATATTCGCGGTTGTAAGAAACCCAGGGAGCACAATCGCGAAGACGGCAAAAAGTGCCGCAAAAACCGCAAATACAATTCCCTGCTGTCCGAAGCTCCTGATTCCCATCCCGGTTTCTCTTATTATTTCTTTTGCTGGAGATGTTCGCTCGCTTTGATTTCCAATGCAAGCCATCATGGTGATCCGCGCGGTATAGAGTGTTAGACACTTGCAATAACCCCGCGATGTCAGAGACATGTCTAATAAATTCTCTGGTTAGCGCGGTCTCTGCTTTTGCAATCGCGGCGAATGAGCCCATTTCGCCCCGGGGTCTCTGCAGTGAAAATGCCGCTCCTGACTCAAGTGGCGGAGACGGGTTCGATCACTGGGTGGGAGCAGCCAGTTTGGTCCAGATCATCTCCACTACCCAGTGGTAGGGCTCAAACTTCCGTCAGTCTTTTCGCTTTTTTTGCGCCGGAATGGGGCTTTTCGCACTACCTGCGCGTCTCTGAATCCGTCTCTGCTAGGCGACGAGCCCGCTCTTGCGGGCTTGTCTCCGTGTGGAAAATTTGAGCGGCCGCTTCTGGCGCAAAGCAGCCGTTCAGTGTTCAGCGACTCGAGCCCACCACTGAAGGATAGCGGTCGTTACTTGTCGCGCGGCGAGACGGTTCTACCTTTGCACCTAACGGCTTTTGTGAAGGGCTCAGTTGCGCCGACCAGTTAGACGGTAACGACTATTCAGAGCCCCTCAATCGCGATAAAGACGAGAAATGCAGGACTGCTTTTCATACAAGTCGAAGAATCGTTCGAAACGGGGGTGCTCATGCTTGGATTAATGCAAAGCCGGCCGCTGCTGATCTCGAACCTAGTCGAATATGTCGCGACCTGGCACGCCCAAACCGAGATCGTCTCGCGCGATCCGCAGGGCGTCATGCACCGGTCCAATTACGGGCAGGTCGTGGCACGTGCTAAGCGCGTCGGCAGCGCGCTCACTGGACTCGGCGTCGGTCAAGGGGATCGCGTCGCGACGCTCGCCTGGAATTCGTGGCGACACCTTGAACTTTATTACGGAGTGACTTGCTCCGGCCGCGTGCTGCATACGGTCAATCCGCGCCTGTTCGCCGAGCAACTCGTCTACATCATCAATCATGCCGAAAACGGCTACGTTTTCTTCGATCCAGATTTCACGTCGCTCGTCGAGCAACTCGCACCACACTTGCCCCTGGTGCGCGGCTGGATCGCGCTATGTGAAGAAAAGGACATGCCGGCCGTCAAGGTCGACAATCTCCTGTGCTACGAGACGCTGCTGGCGCAGGCCTCGCCCGATTATGGCTGGCCGCAGCTCGACGAGAACACCGCATGCACGCTCTGCTACACTTCCGGCACGACAGGCAATCCCAAGGGCGTTCTCTACAGCCACCGTTCGACCGTGTTACATGCCTTTGCCGCCTGTGCAGCCGACGGCTTCGCACTCTCAGCCAAGGATTCGATCCTCGTGATCGTGCCCCTGTTCCACGCCAACGCGTGGAGCCTGCCGTTTTCGGCGGCCATGTGCGGCGCCAAGCTCGTCCTGCCCGGACCGCGGCTCGATTCGGAAAGCATATACATGCTGCTCGAACAGGAGGGCTGCACCAAGGCTGGCGGCATTCCGACAATCTGGCTCAACTTCCTCGCCTATATTGAGAACAATCGTGCGAAGCTCGATTTCTCGAAGCTGAAGTTGAAGCTCGTCTTTAGCGGCGGCACCGCTGCACCGCGCGCGACTATCGAGAAGTTTCGAGATCTGTTGGGCGTCTTTCTGCTGCACGCCTGGGGCATGACGGAAACGAGCCCGCTCGTCACGCTCGGCTCGCCGCTCGCCAAGCACGACGGCGCGACGCAGGCAGAGATCGTCGACATGCAGGTCAAGCAGGGACGTCAGGTCTTCGGCGTCGAACTGCGCCTCGCCGGCGAAGATGGCGAGACGCTGCCGTATGACGGCAAGTCGGTCGGCCAGCTCAAGGTGCGGGGCAACTGGGTGATCTCCGGGTATTTCAAGGGCGAGGGTGGCAAGGTCGTCGACGACGACGGCTGGTTCGGCACCGGCGACGTAGCAACCATCAATCCCGATGGCTACGTGCAATTGACTGACCGCCTGAAGGACGTCATCAAGTCCGGCGGCGAATGGATCTCCTCGATTGAGATCGAGAATCTCGTGGTTTCGCATCCCGACGTGTTCGAGGCAGCCGTCATCGCCATCCCACATCCGAAGTGGCAGGAGCGGCCGCTGCTGCTGGTGCATCCCAAGCCCGGCGCCAACCCGACGAAGGAATCGATCCTGGATTTCCTGTCGACACGCATCGCCAAATGGTGGATGCCGGACGATGTGGTCTTCGTGGAATCGCTGCCGCATACCGCAACGGGTAAGCTGCTCAAAACCGAGCTTCGCGCCAAATACGGTGGTCAGTTCGCGGTTACCGGGTGAAAATTCACCTCGCCTGATCTCGGGCAGATAATGATTGGCTGCAATCAAGGTGTCGCAAACAAACGCGGACAATCGTTCGACGACCGGAAGCGGCATGGCGCGATGAAAGCCTAGCGTCAGCATCCGGCGTCAAGGCGGACGGCCTATGAAAAGGTGACGCCTTGTCACCGTCACGGTATCGCCCGCCCGGTAGGCTGAGTTCGTTGAGATGCCTTGACGGGGTTAAATTTGGCACCCCGCTAGAACTCGGATCGCTTGGAGATGTGAAGGAGAACCTTCGCAGCAGCCTGCTCAAAGGCGATACGGTGCCGATCGGTATTTAGGCGGACAATATCTCGTCGTTGGGCGGGCAGATCGTCCACCTTAACAGCCCAGCTAGAACTCATTTGGCAATCGGCGCTGCGCGTCACGCGGGCGGCAGGGGCTGCTGTTTTCGCAGCCTCCGCAACCAGCGATCCGATCTAGCCTTTTTTGCGGCCTCATAGCGGTCGAACCCTGCACGCCAGCCGGCAATCTCGGCTGACGCTACCTGTTTGTCGCACTCATCGTCGAACTCATATATTTCGTATGGTTCTTCGCGGCCATCATCCAAAAAAATGCAATGATATAGCCCAAAAATGGAGTGCCGCCGGCACTTAACAAGGCTTGTGATTGTGCAAGATGTCTTTTGAGTTAACGCGGTTGGAGTATGCTGCTGACTACGAATCTAGGGGTCAGGAGTTCGAAATCTCTTCGGGCGCGCCAGCAACCTATTGATATTGATATAGAGTTTATGCGCACTTTTTAGAACCTTGACAGCCCGTTAGTTTTGGGAAGCACCGGGGCTACACGGTGCGCGAAACCGAGGGCGCACCGCCCCTAAAGTCGGCAGCATGCCAACCTATCTCCAAATTGTCAGCATTCCCGAACGATGTTTCCTCCAAGAGATATTGCGGTGGCTCACGTTCCAAAGACTGCCGACCTCGTCTTACGATGCCGAAGGGGTCGAGATCCACGAAAGCAGAGAAATATACGAATACGCCGCAGATCATCCCGATATTGGCGATGAGTATTTCACGGAGGATGAATGCAAGAGGGCCGGTATACCGCCTGATCCCCATTTGAGAGGGTTTCTAGAAGGCGAATCATCGTTGCCGCCTGATAGCTACGACAAGATCCTAGCGACCTTCGATTCCGCTGATCCGCGACGTGACCAACTAGAGCGAGAGAAGCAGGACGCCATCTTTTTTCAAGCCGAGTGCAAAGCGTGGAAGTCGAAGTACGAAGAAGCAGTCGAGTACCCAGCTTCCAGAATTTTTGTTGCTCTAAGAAGCGGAAATTTGACTGCCCAAGGTAGACTGCTTCCAGCAACAGACCTCGAAAAGGCGATGGAAATTCTTGACGAGCAAGATAACGAGATTTTCGGTATCGAACTTTCCGACATCCCGCCAACTTTTTGGTCTTTGAAGGGCATCGACTTCGAAAAAAGCTCAGCCTTTAACGAGGTCGCGCACTACTGCCACATAACTTGCGTGACACGTGAGGTCCTCGCCTTATTTCCGGGTGAGCGTGAAGCTGTCGGTAGCGTTGATCGCGTGGGCGATTCCTTTGTGCTGAACGATTTGGTCGAAAAACCTACAACAAACTCACTTCGCGGTCGGCCGGCGTACCCTTGGGATGGCTTCCACGTTGAGGTTGCTGCAATGGTCAATGACGGGACGTTGCCTCAAAAAAAGGAGGCGGCAATACACCATTTCCAAGAGTGGTTTGTACAGGAACACGGTGTCCGTCCTAGTAGGGCCGCTGTCGGAGATAAACTGAAGGGGTACTACGAAAAATTCCAAAAACTCCGCGGACAGAAAAGCAGACCCTAATTTCTGTCTAACCGGTAGCATTTTCTGGCTGTCTATTCCTTTGAGAATCGTTCTGGTCGGATCACGGTGGATGCGAGTTCACCAGTGATCATGATTCTCTATGGAGAGGCTCCGCGATGTCAGAAATATCCAAAGTCATCAGGGCCGCCGCCGCGGCCAAATTCGTAGGTCTATCGGAAAGCACCCTTGCCAAGCTTCGCCTAAATGGAAATGGCCCGACATACTGCAAGCTGGGTCGACGGGTAGTTTACCGGCCGGCAGACCTTGAAAGCTGGCTCCAATCTCGCACAACGCGCGATACCACGGACGCTGATGCCCGCTTCCTGAAAGCTCTGACGGCCGCGCATTCGCGTTAAAATGGGTCAGCGCCTACCCAATCCGAGGCTCGCGAAAATACACCGCAGCTATTCGGTGGAAGATGTTTCACGCCTTTTCGGTATCCATAAGAACACGGTCCGCAACTGGCTGCGGCAGGGGCTGAAGCCAATTGACGATCAGCGGCCCACCGTAATCCGAGGCCTAGAACTTCGCCGTTTCCTTACGGATCGTAGGACGCGCGCAAAGCAAGTCTGCGGATCCGGGCGGATTTATTGCCTGCCATGTCGCGCGCCGAAGGCGCCCGCCGGGAATATGGCCGAATGCATCGCGGTGGGCGACACAGCCGGGACCCTTCGCGGCATCTGCCCGGACTGTGACCGGATGATTTACCGGCGCGTCAACCCGCAGAACCTGGACGCGGTTATCGGCAAACTGGACGTAACAATCACACTAGCACAAGCGCGCATAGAAGAGATCGCTGGGCCCAACGTGAATTGTGACTCCAACGAAGGTAGCTATCGATGACGCACCACAATGCGGCAAACGAACGGATTAAGCGCCAATACTTTGCGTATCTCGCCGAAGCTTTGGGGCACAGTGAGGCGACGATTGACGCGGTAGCGAAGGCGATTGCCCGGTTCGAAGCCTATACACGCTACAAGGACTTCAAGGGATTCCATATCGAACAGGTGAAAGCTTTCAAGCGCGATCTTGCCGAACGGCTTGGCGACCGAAGCGGTGAGCCGCTGAGCAAAGCGACTTTGTACGCCACCGTGACCGCACTCAAGCGCTTCTTTGTCTGGTTGGCCGGGCAGCCTGGCTACAAGTCTCGCATCTCCTACGCGGATGCCGAATACTTCAATCTATCGACCAAGGACACGCGGATCGCCAAGGCGACCCGCCCGGCGCGCGTTCCAACGCTGGAGCAGATTTGCCATGTCATCCAGAGCATGCCCACCACTACCGAAATCGAGCGACGGGACCGCGCTTTGATCGCCTTTGCGATCCTGACCGGCGCACGGGACGGCGCGATTGCCTCGTTCAAGCTCCGGCATATCGATTTCGAGGAAGGCCGGATAGATCAGGACGCGCGCCAAGTTCACACCAAGTTTTCGAAGTCCTTCGTGACCACTTTCTTTCCGGTGGACGACGAGATTCGGGCGGTGGTGGTCGATTGGGTGAACTACCTGCGACGCGAAAAGCTATGGGGCTTGGACGACCCCCTGTTCCCGGCAACTCGAATCGCGATCGGCGCCGGATTGCGGTTTGAGGCGGCGGGATTGGACCGCAAGCATTGGAGCACCGCCGGTCCCATCCGAACCATTTTCAGGGAAGCCTTTGCATCGGTGGGGCTACCTTACTTCAATCCTCACAGCTTCCGGAAGACGCTGGCGCTGCTTGGCGGACAACGCTGTAGAACGCCTGAGGAATACAAGGCTTGGTCACAAAATCTCGGCCATGAGCACGTCCTGACGACGTTTTGCAGCTATGGTGATGTTAGCGGCTACCGGCAGTCGGAAATCATGCGGTCACTTGCCAGTCCCGCTTTTGATGCCCCAGGATGGCGCAGCCAGCGGTGCTAGTGCTGCGTCGGTCTGGGAACCCCCTTCTCTGGGGACAAGCGCTTCCGCGCTGGTAGCGAATCCCGTAGCCTTCTCGAATGGGCCGTCGGACGTGTAGTTGACGCTGCGCAGGAAGAAGTGCGTTACCCCATGGAGAATGCTGACAGTTGGGGAGAGGTCTCGATCCGTCGATATAGCAACGGCTCAGAATGCGACGTGATCGTCGCCATTCGTGACCGCAAAATGGTCCTGCGACTGCCTGATTACAGCAAAGCAGTCAAATGGGCTCGAATGGAAGCGAAGTCTTACAGATACCGGCCAGGTTATCGGAAGCGGACTCGGGCTGAAGGTGAAAGGGAAGTGATGATGGGGGCGCTGGTTATTTTTGCCGCAGTTATCCTTTCGACGAATGCATACGCGCAGGCTGCGTCGCCAAAGGTCGGCAACAAGCCGCTAGCTCAGGTAAAGCCGAAAGAACCGATGGGATGCAAACTGGTCGGAACGGTCAGAGGCACCAAGCTGTGGGCTGGTGACTGTACAGGGCCAGCAGAGCTTAGGGGCTCGGCAACCGCGACGGAAACGCAATCCTTGCCTGAGCGTTCGAACGGGGTAATCCCGCCCGGTCAGAGGCAGTAAGCCTGGGCTAAAAAGGCGAAGGGGACCAAATGCTCAGATTGAAAAGGATCTCAGACGCGATGAAGGCGTCAGCCGACACCATTGAGGAGCTCTACAGGAAAAACAATGGTGTTCCCTTACCCGAAACAGCGAAGCTGATAGAAGAACTGCGCAAACTGGCAAGGGAAATTCTCGCCAGTCAGGAATTTCTCAATTCCAAGATTAAATTGTAAGCAGCCCGGTTCGCTGGGTTGCCAAGCGGATTATTCCAAGTCGCCTTCGTCCGGTTTCGGGGGGTCGGCTCGAGCCTGCGCCGTGCGGAACACCTTCAACGTGTGAAGGCCAAATTCCGGTTTGTTGCCGCAACTTTCCAATTGTGGAACAGTAACCTGCCGGGTGCCATCAGCCCTTCATGCGGTTCGCAATGCCAGAGAGCCAACCCGTAGGTCTCGACAATGAAGCTACTGCTCGCGATCAGGCGTCAGAACGGTCAGGCTACCGCGTTCAACCTACTCTCAGCTTCTGGGCTTGCGCAAAGCAGACGCCTACGGATGGCCTCCTCAACGAGTGCGAGCGCTTGCTTGGCTTCGCGCGCTTGCGCCTCGGCCGCTTGCGCGCGGAACTCCACCGCCGTCAGCTGATCTTCGGTGGCTTCGATGCGGGATTGGGCCTGCTTTAAAGCTCTAGATGCGTCCCGGAGCTTGCAATCGGCCTCATTGACGATTTCACGTCGCGCGCGCTCAGCAGATTCAATTCGCTTTTCGGCAAGCTTTAGTCTTTCAACGGCGCTCTTGCACAGAGACTGGGCGCGAGCTTCGGTCTCTCGGGCATGATCCTCCATGCTGCTGAAGACTTCGGCCGCTTGGTACACAAGATTGAGAGCTGTCGTACCGCAATCTGGTGCCGGCGGCCGAGCAAAGCTCAGGACGTTCTCGTCCCTGCCGACTGATACTCTCGGTTTGCGCTGCGCCATGTAGTTCAAGACCTTTGCAGATGACTACGGGTAACATCATGAACAGTTATGGTAAAAGGACGGTTAAGAAAGCGGATCAGCCGAGGAGATGCACCATGCAGTCGCCGAGGAGGTCCAGTCCCGCGCAGACAATGCCACTGCTAACCATCAGCATCAGACCTACCAAACAAGGTTCCGAGGATCTTGCTGATCCTCGTCTGCACCCTTCAACGTGCCCCGTTGGCTCAAATCCGAAAAGTTCCAACAGGCGACATGTGATTGGCGCAGCTTGAAATGAAAGAGGTCGCAAACGGGGCAGCCCTAATCGAATGCGACCCCGATCCGGTACTGTGTCCGCCACACGATATGGCAGAGCAGGCGCAATCCATCGTCCAGCATGACTAATGTGAAACTCTCAGGAATACCCGCTGGGTTGGATACCTCTATCGCCGCTCCGGTAAGGGACAGGTTGCGGACCACGCAATTGATCGCCCCGCCGACGAACTCGATTGTTCCGGCTTTCGACACGCGGTGGCGAGGTGCGATCCGAGTTTCGACCATTAATCGAACGCCACCCCAATCCGTTTATCATTCCGCCATACGATCCGGCAGTACTTGTGTAGCCCGGTCTGGAACGCCAGCATGAAATGATCAGGGATACCGATAGGGCTGGTCACATCGATCAAGGCCCCTAGCTCAGTGATATTACGAACCATGCAATTGATCGCGCTACTGCCGAACTCAATCTTTCCGACCTTTAAAACACGATTCCTCTGTGCCGCCCGCTTTTCATTCATGAACTGAACCATAGGTGAGAAAACATGGCAGTTGCCGCTCGGTCATAGCGAGCGTCATTAAAATGCTCGTCCACAAGACTGAGTATGAGGAGAGCAACCACCGAGGCCATTGCAACTCAATAGCGTATTATTGCGAACAGAAATTAAGCATCTCTTAATCGGGGCTGGAATGGAGCCCACCACGAAGTCGGTCGCAGACTTGCAATTTGATGCCGAGTCCGCTTTGTGAGCCAACATTAGACATTTGCTCAAATTGACTCATGAATTTACAGGTCGTTAAGCATCCTAATTCTCACAGGCTTAAGGGAGCGGGCGCTACGGTGCCGATCCGAAGTTGAGAAAACTCGGTGTGGTTGCAATAGCAATATCGGTTCGCGGTCAATTTTTGCGGCCGCTGCGATTGGCGGAGATATGTCTCATCGTGGCTTATTCCGGGCTCCGCCGTTTAAGTGAGGTGTCGCTTGCGTAAGGCCCTGAAGGGTTTCTTCGCGATCGACTTGTCGAAAGCGATCTTTCGAGAAATAACCGATGCCTTGGTGATTTTCTCGATGTCATATCTTACGTATATGTGGATCGCGGAATGGGGTGGACTTTCGATTCTTCGAAGCGTCCTCCGCCTTGAGATCGAGACTCCTTCGCTATTATATTTTTGCGGCGTCGCGTTGGTGGTCTTTAGCATACGGCGCATCGGCGACCAAAGACGCGAACGCGCGAAGCGGGTTGCCGCCGAACAAAATGCCTATCTGGCGTCGATGCGGGATCCGCTAACTCAATTGCCAAACCGTCGGCAGTTCCAAATTGAGGTGAGCACTGCGCTGAAGAATTCAAAAAACGCAATGAGCGTCCTGTTGCTCGGCCTCAATCATTTTAGAAAGCTCAATGAAGTATATGGGCACCTAGGGTGTGACGAAGCGCTGTCGCAAATCGGCTCGCGGATACGCGATAACGCCAGTTCAGGCGACGTCTTTGCGCGGATCGGTGACGATGAATTTGCGCTGTGTTTGGCAGGCATAGACCCAGAAAACGCGCTGAGGATTGCCGACGCGTTGCTCGAGGTTGTCAAAAAGCCGGTCCAAATCGGAATAGAACATCACAGCATCAGCGCTAGCATTGGGATCGTGCAGGTAGGCCGTGGCCATACGACCGTCGATGAGCTTCTCCGATGCGCCCACGTTGCGCTTTCGCGGGCGAGAAATGGTCAAGTCGATTGCTGTTTTTTCGATCCAAAAATGGATGCACATGTCCGCACGAGGGCCCTCTTAGAGAAGGATCTGCGGGAGGCGATTGGCGGCTACGAAATTCGACCCCACTATCAACCCATCGTCGATTTAAAAACGCGGCGGATTGTCAGTTTTGAGAGCTTGGCGCGCTGGCACCATCCGATGAGCGGCCTATTTGACCCAAAATCGTTCGTTCCTCTTGCGGAAGAGTTAGGCTTGATGAACGTACTGTCTGGGCAATTATTCGGCGATTCTTGCCGCGATGCCGCGAACTGGCCAGAGTATGTTTCCTTGTCGTTCAATTTTTCGCCGACGCAACTCAGCGACAAGAATTTTGCGCAAGATGTCCTGACGATCCTCGCCGATACCGGGCTGCCGCCCTATCGCCTTGAGGCTGAAATTACCGAAAGTGCGATTGTCTCGGATTTCGAAGCGACACGTCACGCCATTCAGACCTTGCGTAATGCCGGGGTTCGAATTGTTATTGACGATTTTGGCACCGGATATTCTGGTCTCTCCCAACTATATGAATTGAGGTTCGATAAACTCAAGATCGACAAGCGGTTTATCCAAGAGATCGGGAAAAGCTCCGAAAGCGATATCTTCATGCGAGCTATATTCGGTCTCTGCAAAGGTCTCGATCTGTGCGTTACCGCCGAAGGCATCGAAAATGTCGCTCAAGCCGATGCTGCATTTGCGTATGGTGCGCACCAGGGCCAGGGATTTTTGTTCAGCAAAGCCGTGCCCGCTGATAGAGTTTCGCAGTTGCTCATTGACTTCCCGCAGGCGAAACTCGTTGCGTGACCCATTCTCGGGTCTTCCAATCGAATTTGGCGGGATGCTGCAAAAAAACGCAAGGCTCAGGGGCCTCAGAAAGCGGCCCGATGTCCGAGATGGGTAAGCGGACCAGTCTGACGAAGGCTCAATGTCCGCTTCACCCTAAACAGCTGATAAGGCATGCGAAGACAAGCGTTTCCGCTAATTTAGAGCAGAAACTAGAAGTGAAAAAAATCTGAGCTCGTCAGCGTACTCGCTGTGACATTGGTCAAAACAATCTCCATGTCCGCTGAAGCCTGATTTTCGGCGGCGGCCGAGTTGTTCGCGTATACTATAGTATCCGAACCACTCTGGATCCATACGATGCTATGCGGAGCCACCTGCATCGCTCCGGTGATTAAACCTGCAACCGCCGTAATCGTGGTAATGGCTGACGTGTCGATGATATCGGCGCCGTGAACGAAATCGGTAATCGTATCATGGCTGGCCACTGTTGAGTCTGAGGTCGTCGCATACACAAAGTGGTCGGAGCCTGCCCCCCCGGTGAGTAGATCCGCTCCCGCGCCTCCTTTAATCGTGTCATTGCCATTGCCTGTCGTAATTGTGTTGTTCGCACTGCCGCCGGTAACCGTGAGGTTGCCCGTATCAGTGCCCGCGGCGAGATTGCCACCGGTTCCCAACGTTATGGTTGCCGCCGCCGATCCGGAAAGGGTCAGCGTATTCGCCGTTAGCGCCGTCGCATTTACCGTCACGGTATCGGTGTTGAAGCTGTCGGTGATCGAGGTCGCCGCCGAACCGGTCGTGATGCTGATGCCATTGTCGGCGGCATCTCCGGTCGTCACCGTCAGCGCGCCGGTCAGAGAACCAGCGGCGATATCCCCGACCAGCCCGGTCACCGTCTCCGCCGCCGAGCCGACGAGCGTCAAAGCCGTATTCTGCGCCAGCGCTGTCGCAGTCACCGTTACCGTATCGCCAGCGCCGCTCGCGGTGATCGAGGTCGCCGCCGAGCCGGTCGTGATGCTGATGCCATTGTCAGCCGCATTACCGGTCGTCACCGTCAGCGCACCGGTCAGAGAACCAGCGGCGATATCCCCGACCAATCCGGTTACAACGTGCGCCGCCGACCCAGCCAGCGTCAGCGCCGTATTCTGCGCCAGCGCCGTCGCATTTACCGTCACGGTATCGGTGTTGAAGCTGTCGGTGATCGAGGTCGCCGCCGAGCCGGTCGTGATCGATATGGTGTTGTCGGTGGCATCCCCGGTCGTCACCGTCAGTGCGCCGGTCAGAGAACCAGCCGTAATGTCCCCGATAAGGCCGGCTATCACCTCCGCCGCAGAGCCGACAAGTGTCAGAACCGTATTGTTGGCCAGCGCCGTCGCGTCGACATTGAGCATGACGCCGTTGGAATCCGTGATGCTGGTCGCCCCGGCGCCTGTGATCACATTCACAATGCCGGCGCTGGCCGCGTTCGCACCCAGCGTGATGGTGCTTGCGCCGGTCAGCCCCAGCGTCTCGACACTGCTGGTATGCAGGAAGCTGGCGTCGGTCAGTGTCGCTGCCGCCGTCATTTGAATGGTGTCATTGCCTGCGCCACCCGCGATGGTCGTGGCGGCGCCCAGATTGACCGCAGAACTGAAGTTGAAGGTGTCGCTACCGGTGCCGCCGGTCAATATATCCGCACCACCGCCACCGGTGATCGTGTTGGTGCCGTTGCCAACCGTGATTGTATTGGCACCCGTGCCGCCCGTCACCGTGAGGTTGCCCGTGTAAGTGCCGGCCACCAGGTTGCCGGACGATGCGCCGGCATTCAGAGTTACCGTGGCGGCGCTGCTGCCGGTCAAGGTCAGCGTCTGCCCTGTCGTCAGCGCGGTCGCTGTAATCGTGTTCGATCCACTGCCTGTTGCAATCGACAGTCCCGAAGCAACTGCGACTGTCGTCACATTCAAAGCACCACTGACCCCCGTCGCCGTAAGATCCCCCTGCAGCCCCGTCACCGTCTCTGCCGCCGATCCAGCCAGCGTCAACGCCACGTTATCCGCCAGCGCCGTCGCGGTCACCGTCACGGTATCGGTGTTGAAGCTGTCGGTGATCGAGGTCGCCGCCGAACCGGTCGTGATCGATATGGTGTTGTCGGTGGCATCCCCGGTCGTCACCGTCAGTGCGCCGGTCAGAGCGCCAGCCGTGATGTTGCCGATCAACCCGGTCACCACCTCCGCCGCAGACCCTGTCAACGTCAGCGCGATATTGTTGGCCAATGCCGTCGCATTTACCGTCACGGTATCGGTGTTGAAGGCGTCGGTGATCGAGGTCGCCGCCGAACCGGTCGTGATGCTGATGCCATTGTCGGCGGCATCTCCGGTCGTCACCGTCAGCGCGCCGGTCAGAGAACCAGCGGCGATATCCCCGAGCAGTCCGGTCACCGTCTCTGCCGCCGATCCAGCCAGCGTCAAAGCCGTATTCTGCGCCAGCGCCGTCGCGGTCACCGTCACGGTATCGGTGTTGAAGCTGTCGGTGATCGAGGTCGCCGCCGAACCGGTCGTGATCGATATGGTGTTGTCGGTGGCATCCCCGGTCGTCACCGTCAGTGCGCCGGTGAGAGCGCCAGCCGTGATGTTGCCGATCAACCCGGTCACCACCTCCGCCGCAGACCCTGTCAACGTCAGCGCGATATTGTTGGCTAATGCCGTCGCATTTACCGTCACGGTATCGGTGTTGAAGGCGTCGGTGATCGAGGTCGCCGCCGAACCGGTCGTGATGCTGATGCCATTGTCGGCGGCATCTCCGGTCGTCACCGTCAGCGCGCCGGTCAGAGAACCAGCGGCGATATCCCCGACCAGCCCGGTCACCGTCTCCGCCGCCGAGCCGACGAGCGTCAAAGCCGTATTCTGCGCCAGCGCTGTCGCAGTCACCGTTACCGTATCGCCAGCGCCGCTCGCGGTGATCGAGGTCGCCGCCGAGCCGGTCGTGATGCTGATGCCATTGTCAGCCGCATTACCGGTCGTCACCGTCAGCGCACCGGTCAGAGAACCAGCGGCGATATCCCCGACCAATCCGGTTACAACGTGCGCCGCCGACCCAGCCAGCGTCAGCGCCGTATTCTGCGCCAGCGCCGTCGCATTTACCGTCACGGTATCGGTGTTGAAGGCGTCGGTGATCGAGGTCGCCGCCGAACCGGTCGTGATGCTGATGCCATTGTCGGCGGCATCTCCGGTCGTCACCGTCAGCGCGCCGGTCAGAGAACCAGCGGCGATATCCCCGACCAGCCCGGTCACCGTCTCCGCCGCCGAGCCGACGAGCGTCAAAGCCGTATTCTGCGCCAGCGCTGTCGCAGTCACCGTTACCGTATCGCCAGCGCCGCTCGCGGTGATCGAGGTCGCCGCCGAGCCGGTCGTGATGCTGATGCCATTGTCAGCCGCATTACCGGTCGTCACCGTCAGCGCACCGGTCAGAGAACCAGCGGCGATATCCCCGACCAGTCCGGTCACCGTCTCTGCCGCCGATCCAGCCAGCGTCAGAGCCGTATTCTGCGCCAGCGCCGTCGCGGTCACCGTCACGGTATCGGTGTTGAAGCTGTCGGTGATCGAGGTCGCCGCCGAACCGGTCGTGATCGATATGGTGTTGTCGGTGGCATCCCCGGTCGTCACCGTCAGTGCGCCGGTCAGAGCGCCAGCCGTGATGTTGCCGATCAACCCGGTCACCACCTCCGCCGCAGACCCTGTCAACGTCAGCGCGATATTGTTGGCTAATGCCGTCGCATTTACCGTCACGGTATCGGTGTTGAAGGCGTCGGTGATCGAGGTCGCCGCCGAACCGGTCGTGATGCTGATGCCATTGTCGGCGGCATCTCCGGTCGTCACCGTCAGCGCGCCGGTCAGAGAACCAGCGGCGATATCCCCGACCAGCCCGGTCACCGTCTCCGCCGCCGAGCCGACGAGCGTCAAAGCCGTATTCTGCGCCAGCGCTGTCGCAGTCACCGTTACCGTATCGCCAGCGCCGCTCGCGGTGATCGAGGTCGCCGCCGAGCCGGTCGTGATGCTGATGCCATTGTCAGCCGCATTACCGGTCGTCACCGTCAGCGCACCGGTCAGAGAACCAGCGGCGATATCCCCGACCAATCCGGTTACAACGTGCGCCGCCGACCCAGCCAGCGTCAGCGCCGTATTCTGCGCCAGCGCCGTCGCATTTACCGTCACGGTATCGGTGTTGAAGCTGTCGGTGATCGAGGTCGCCGCCGAACCGGTCGTGATGCTGATGCCATTGTCGGCGGCATCTCCGGTCGTCACCGTCAGCGCGCCGGTCAGAGAACCAGCGGCGATATCCCCGACCAGCCCGGTCACCGTCTCCGCCGCCGAGCCGACGAGCGTCAAAGCCGTATTCTGCGCCAGCGCTGTCGCAGTCACCGTTACCGTATCGCCAGCGCCGCTCGCGGTGATCGAGGTCGCCGCCGAGCCGGTCGTGATGCTGATGCCATTGTCAGCCGCATTACCGGTCGTCACCGTCAGCGCACCGGTCAGAGAACCAGCGGCGATATCCCCGACCAATCCGGTTACAACGTGCGCCGCCGACCCAGCCAGCGTCAGCGCCGTATTCTGCGCCAGCGCCGTCGCATTTACCGTCACGGTATCGGTGTTGAAGCTGTCGGTGATCGAGGTCGCCGCCGAGCCGGTCGTGATCGATATGGTGTTGTCGGTGGCATCCCCGGTCGTCACCGTCAGTGCGCCGGTCAGAGCGCCAGCCGTGATGTTGCCGATCAACCCGGTCACCACCTCCGCCGCAGACCCTGTCAACGTCAGCGCGATATTGTTGGCCAACGCCGTCGCATTTACCGTCACGGTATCGGTGTTGAAGCTGGCGGTGATGAAGGTCGCCGCTGAGCCGGTCGTAATGCTGATGCCGTTGTCGGCGGCATCTCCGGTCGTCACCGTCAGCGCGCCGGTCAGAGAACCAGCCGCGATATCCCCGACCAGTCCGGTCACCGTCTCCGCCGCCGAGCCGACGAGCGTCAGCGCCGTATTCTGCGCCAGCGCTGTCGCATTCACTGTCACAACATCGCTGGCGCCGCTCGCGGTGATCGAAGTCGCCGCCGAGCCGTCGGTGATCGAGGTCGCCGCCGAACCGGTCGTGATGCTGATGCCATTGTCGGCGGCATCTCCGGTCGTCACCGTCAGCGCGCCGGTCAGAGAACCAGCGGCGATATCCCCGACCAGCCCGGTCACCGTCTCCGCCGCCGAGCCGACGAGCGTCAAAGCCGTATTCTGCGCCAGCGCTGTCGCAGTCACCGTTACCGTATCGCCAGCGCCGCTCGCGGTGATCGAGGTCGCCGCCGAGCCGGTCGTGATGCTGATGCCATTGTCAGCCGCATTACCGGTCGTCACCGTCAGCGCACCGGTCAGAGAACCAGCGGCGATATCCCCGACCAATCCGGTTACAACGTGCGCCGCCGACCCAGCCAGCGTCAGCGCCGTATTCTGCGCCAGCGCCGTCGCATTTACCGTCACGGTATCGGTGTTGAAGCTGTCGGTGATCGAGGTCGCCGCCGAGCCGGTCGTGATCGATATGGTGTTGTCGGTGGCATCCCCGGTCGTCACCGTCAGTGCGCCGGTCAGAGAACCAGCCGTAATGTCCCCGATAAGGCCGGCTATCACCTCCGCCGCAGAGCCGACAAGTGTCAGAACCGTATTGTTGGCCAGCGCCGTCGCGTCGACATTGAGCGTGACGCCGTTGGAATCCGTGATGCTGGTCGCCCCGGCGCCTGTGATCACATTCACAATGCCGGCGCTGGCCGCGTTCGCACCCAGCGTGATGGTGCTTGCGCCGGTCAGCCCCAGCGTCTCGACACTGCTGGTATGCAGGAAGCTGGCGTCGGTCAGTGTCGCTGCCGCCGTCATTTGAATGGTGTCATTGCCTGCGCCGCCGGCGATGGTCGTGGCGGCGCCCAGATTGACCGCTGAACTGAAGTTGAAGGTGTCGCTGCCGGTGCCGCCGGTCAATATATCCGCACCACCGCCACCGGTGATCGTGTTGGTGCCGTTGCCAACCGTGATTGTATTGGCACCCGTGCCGCCCGTCACCGTGAGGTTGCCCGTGTAAGTGCCGGCCACCAGGTTGCCGGACGATGCGCCGGCATTCAGAGTTACCGTGGCGGCGCTGCTGCCGGTCAAGGTCAGCGTCTGCCCTGTCGTCAGCGCGGTCGCTGTAATCGTGTTCGATCCACTGCCCGTTGCAATCGACAGTCCCGAAGCAACTGCGACTGTCGTCACATTCAAAGCACCACTGACCCCCGTCGCCGTAAGATCACCCTGCAGCCCCGTCACCGTCTCTGCCGCCGATCCAGCCAGCGTCAACGCCACGTTATCCGCCAGCGCCGTCGCGGTCACATTGAGTGCGACGCCGTTGGAGTCGGTGATGCCGGTCGCCCCGGCGCCTGTGATCACATTCACAATGCCGGCGGCGGCGGCGTCTGCGCCCAAGGTAATCGTGTTTGCCCCTGTCAGTTGCAAAGTCTGAACCGAAGTAACATTGGCGAAGTCGCCACTGTTAAGCGTCACTGCTGCAATCATTGAGATCGTATCGGCACCACCATTGCCACTGACCGCCCCCGGCGCAACAAGGCTTGTCTCAGAAGCAAAAGCGAAGGTGTCATTGCCCGATGTACCTTCGATCCAAGCTGCCAAAAATGCGCTGGTGTTCCCTGCTGCATCGGAAGCATTTGCTGTGAATGTGTGAATGCTAGAGTTAGTTACCGACCCGGTCGTGGTGTGGCTCCACGAGCCTGAGACTGAAGCCGTCACCGTGCTTAGCTGAGTAACTCCATCGAATATCGCGACATTGCTGTTTGCCTCTGCGGTTCCGGTGATTACCCAATGATTGCCCCCGACGCCGCCCAGAGCAATGTTTATGATTGTTGGCACCGAAGGCGCCGTGGTGTCGATCTGCAGGATGCCGGCCGGGTTGACGTTGTTGGCGCCGGTGAGCACGGCAGCATTGCCCGCCGCATCCTTGATGGTGCCGCCGTTCAGCGTCAGCGCACTGGCCGCCGCCGTCGCCAGGTCGGCCGCATCCTGGCCGCTGCCTGTCGCACCCACGGTATAGTTGAACACCAGCGCATTGGTTCCGCTGCCGCTGACATAGCTCGCCGTGGCGCCATTGCTCAGCGTCAGCGTCGGGACGCCCCCGCTCAGGTTGACCGTCACCGCCTCGCTGAAATTGACGGTCAGCGGCACCACCGTGCCCGGGCCGTCATCCCCCGTCGGCGCCGCGATCGACGATACCGAAGGCGCCGTGGTGTCGATCTGCAGGATGCCGGCCGGGTTGACGTTGTTGGCGGCGGTGAGCACGGCCGCGTTGCCCGCACCATCCTTGATGGTGCCGCCGTTCAGCGTCAGCGCATTGATCGTCGCCGTCGCCAGGTCGGCCGCATCCTGGCCGCTGCCTGTCGCACCCACGGTATAGTTGAACACCAGCGCGCTGGTTCCGCTGCCGCTGACATAGCTCGCCGTGGCGCCATTGCTCAGCGTCAGCGTCGGGACGCCCCCGCTGGTGTTGACCGTCACCGCCTCGCTGAAGTTGACGGTCAGCGGCACCACCGTGCCCGGGCCGTCATCCCCCGTCGGCGCCGCGATCGACGATACCGAAGGCGCCGTGGTGTCGATCTGCAGGATGCCGGCCGGGTTGACGTTGTTGGCGCCGGTGAGCACGGCAGCATTGCCCGCCGCATCCTTGATGGTGCCGCCGTTCAGCGCCAGCGCACTGGCCGCCGCCGTCGCCAGGTCGGCCGCATCCTGGCCGCTGCCTGTCGCACCCACGGTATAGTTGAACACCAGCGCATTGGTTCCGCTGCCGCTGACATAGCTCGCCGTGGCGCCATTGCTCAGCGTCAGCGTCGGGACGCCCCCGCTCAGGTTGACCGTCACCGCCTCGCTGAAATTGACGGTTAGCGGCACCACCGTGCCCGGGCCGTCATCCCCCGTCGGCGCCGCGATCGAGGATACCGAAGGCGCCGTGGTGTCGATCTGCAGGATGCCGGCCGGGTTGACGTTGTTGGCGGCGGTGAGCACGGCCGCGTTGCCCGCACCATCCTTGATGGTGCCGCCGTTCAGCGCCAGCGCATTGACCGTCGCCGTCGCCAGGTCGGCCGCATCCTGGCCGCTGCCTGTCGCACCCACGGTATAGTTGAACACCAGCGCATTGGTTCCGCTGCCGCTGACATAGCTCGCCGTGGCGCCATTGCTCAGCGTCAGCGTCGGGACGCCCCCGCTCAGGTTGACCGTCACCGCCTCGCTGAAGTTGACGGTCAGCGGCACCACCGTGCCCGGGCCGTCATCCCCCGTCGGCGCCGCGATCGAGGATACCGAAGGCGCCGTGGTGTCGATCTGCAGGATGCCGGCCGGGTTGGTCACCGCACCCGTGGGGACAATCAAATTTGACCCTGAGATGAAAAGAGATCCAGTCGCCGCACTGCCGGCAATCAGCTTGTTCCCAAATAACTCGTCGTTTGTGGCATGAATGATTAGTTCGGAAGGTACCGGCCCAGCAAGAATTTGTGGATATGCCGACGATCCAACAACCGGGACGCCATGCGCCTTGAAGTTTGCGTTTGTATCCCCCGCGGGAGGCTTAACGGTGCCCGAGTCTACGTCATTGACGGGAAGGTTCGAATTCGCACCCGCATCCGTTAAATCTTTCTCGCGAACCTTTGCCGCATCATCAACGCCCGCTTCCACGCTTGCCTTGCTAGAGTTTGGATTTTTATTCGACCCGCCGTTAAAAGGCGTGTCCGAGCCCTCGCCAATATATTTCAGCGCAAGGCTCTTTTGCGCATCGAGCCACAGTAACGCAGCAATGCTAACCGCATTCAAGCCGACCGCGAACGGTAGCAAAATACGACGCTTTGCGCGCGCGAGAACTACAGCAGGTGACATAGACAGGCGCGGCTCGATCCGCTGAACGCGTTTCTATCGAGAATTGATTCTGGATCCGCGACCTAATTTAGACTACCAACCTGCTTCTTGGTTGATGCGTACAAGCGCGGCGATTTGCAGGCAATTAAGGGGTCGTGTTGCTTAGAA
Source organism: uncultured Alphaproteobacteria bacterium (assembly GCA_963801875.1). Taxonomy (GTDB): domain Bacteria; phylum Pseudomonadota; class Alphaproteobacteria; order Rhizobiales; family Xanthobacteraceae; genus Bradyrhizobium. The sequence continues at coordinate 49,409 of CAWDGT010000007.1, forward strand.
AATCGTCAATCACATGCAGTGTCCAACGCCGTATTAATACTTCGGTAACTACAGTCGCGACGTGAAACGATCTCCGTGTAGACCCGTTTGCAAATCGAACCTTCAACAGTTCAATTTCTACGTTAAATTCCTTAAAAAAGGACGGATTGGAAGGAGGCGAATCGGAGATAGTGCGGCCCGAATGCCATAACGAACGCCTATCAGGCGTTATAGAGCGTCGACGTCCGCTCGTCCCTCAACAACGAAAATCACCGAGACGCGCATCGCTCGCTTCGTGTCACAAGCAGACATTATCAGCCCAGAGCGTGGAGTTGAGGCAAACGGCGCGGGTCTGACCCAGCGGCCGCTGCGTTCTTGCGCGATTGGTAGAATCTTAGAACGCTCCGAGATGTCTCGGTATTGAGACTGACGAACTCTTCCCTCATGTCGTTGAGGTCGCTTGCGGAGATACGCTGATCTTTTGCACCAAGAAACAGCAACGACATTGTGGTCTCCCACGCGAAGCCGAGAGCTTTCGCTAGGATCAGTGTCATCTCCCTGTTGCTATCAACCAACGCTCGCTCCACCACATCTACGGGCAATGCGCACAACAGCGACAGTCCAGCCATGGCTTCTTCGATCTTATGGGATCGGGCGTATTCCAGGATGCTGTTCTCATTCAAATTGCCGTATTGATGCTGGGCTGCCACGACCCTCTTTGCGGCAAAATAGCTCTTCGATGCCGGCCCGAACTTGGATTGCAGCTTTCCTGCGACATCGGTCACCGAGGTCTGAATCTGGCCCGCCAAATCGGGCCGTTCCCGCTCGAGCTTCCGTCTGACGTCGTCCGAAGCCTTTGCGATCAACTGTTGGAACATATGTCTCGGAATTTCCTTCCGAAGGCCGAGTTGCTCGGCGAGGATCGAATCGGTCTCGGACCGTTTGATCATGTGTAAAAAGCCAAAATCCGAGAAGCTGGCGCCATTGTTCGACGCAACTGACTGCACAACTTCCCGATTGCCGCGCGTCACGAGCTCGTCCGTCACGACAAGGGGAATGGAACTTCGTTTGGAGATCGCCAGAAGGTGTGGCTGGCTTTTAGTTCTAATATTGGTAACTAACGTCTGGGCACCAAGACGCTGGGAATGCTGGAGGACCGGGCCCGCAACATCAATCGAATCATCAAAGGCAAGTATCATGACGACGTTGAACGGGGCATTGTCGGAGTGAGCCAGTTGCTTGGCGAGCTTGGCGCGGGCCACCACTTCAATTTCGTTCGCTAGTCGCCCGATCACCTCACCGAAGACCCAGATCTGATCTTCAGTGTAGCGGCCCGCCATCAAAAGATCGGTCACATGCCACAACGCTCGTGCACGACTTTCGGGAGATCCCTGCAAAATCGCTTCGTTTATTTCCTGCAAAAATGATCTGGCTTCAGTCATCGAGCAAACCCAGCACCGCCGCCGCTACTGTCCCGCGGTCATCAATAAGCGTAAATTTCTAAGGAACCCGGCTGCGATTTCGGTCGAATTTGAACCCGGTTGCTACCATGCGTTAATCCAGAAACGGCTCGCGGATAGCTCCTCCTGATCGTGGGAGCCTTAATAGCTCCCACATCTGTGGCACCCTCGTGCCGGTGGAGGAGCCGTCCACAGCATCGGAAACGGACATGGGGCGGCTGCACCTTAGAGTCCGCTCGGGGCGTGCTTATCAGTCCGCGCCCTGGCGCTTATCGGTTGGTCCGACGCTGAAGCGGTACAACGGTTGATGCTTGCTTGCCCTCTAGTGCCGCCGCAATGTGTCCCGCAATGGATTCTGAAGCACGGCGCAGCGGATCGTTGTCAAGGTGTGCATAGCGCGCGGTGGTCGAGGGCTGGGTGTGGCCGAGCAATCGGCCAATGATCGGCAAGCCAAGTCCACCACCGGCACCGAAGCTCGCATATGTATGCCGCAAATCGTGCAGCCGCACGCCATCTAGACCTGCATGTTTGGTAATGGATTCCCACGGGCGCTTGAGGTCGGGCCGCGGGCTTTCCGGGTTGTTGCCGGGCACAACGTAAGGTCCAACCTCCTCCAGCCCGTTCAACACGGCAAGGGCAGGGGCATTGAGGATAATGGTCTTTCGGCCGGTCTTGCTATCAGGCAGGAATAGCAAGCCGCGCTCTAAATCGACATGCTCCCAACGCAGGTTGAGAATTTCTCGCAGTCGGCAGCCGGTAAACATTAGCAGTCGAAGGGCCGATGCGGCGAATGGGTTGATTTTCGTGAATCGCTTCGGGGACCTTGGCAAGTGCTTGGCTTTGGGCTTGGATTCGTCCACCGCCCATGGGATGCCGGTAGTTTCGGCCTCTCGGATCGCGCGGCCGAGGTGCTCCAATTCGTCACTGGTAAGGAATCGTTCACGGCGACTTTCCTTGAACTTGTCGATACCCCGCGCCGGGTTGGTACCTTCTGGAACAACGGCCGCTCGCGCTGCAAAGGCATACATGCTTCCAACCACCGCCAATACGCGGTTGGCTTGGAACGGTGTGCTGCCGAACCTTGAATGAAGCTTTCCGACCTGTAGGCGGGTCACTTTGTCGGCTTGGGTGGTGCCCAACGTGGGCTTCACTATGCGGTCCAGAATATCGCGGTAAAATTCTGCCGTTCCGACTTTGCGCTTTGGTACGACATGTTCGGCCATAAACCGGTCCGCTAATTCGGCCAGCGAAGGCATTCCGCGTTCGGTGGCCTTCTGCCCCGCTGGATCGTGCCCGTGCGCAACTGACCCCAGAACAGCCTTTGCCCGCGCCCTGGCGCGCTCTGGCGCGATCTTCCCGACTGCGGCGATGGTGTAGCGCCGCACAGGCGCGCCGCGTCCTGAGCCGGCCCTGTAGACGACAACGTAAGATTTGGCCCCGGAAGACCGCACTCGAACGCCGAAGCCCGGCACTGCACCATCCCAAACGGTGAACTCACTGCCGTTGGCTTTTAACGCGTCCACCGTTCGCTTGGTAATTCGCTGGCCTGTCATGTGGTTGGCTCGCTCTGCTATTTGGCGTGGGGCAACACCGGGGAAGCACCGAAACGGACATCACCGGAAATTCCGGATAGCAGCCTAAGAGCCGAAAGGGCCGAAACAAGCGGGCTTTTATCGCTCAGGGAAAGCTAAGGAATGTCAGGGAATTGGATAGATTCAGACTACGAATCTAGGGGTCAGGAGTTCGAATCTCTTCGGGCGCGCCAAATTGCCACCATTCAGAATAAAACAATGAACCCTGCGCGGATGTCGTTCGCGGCTTAACCCGATGCGGCGAAGGTCCGCGGCGCTGAAAGCATTCGCGGCGGAAGGATATCTCGCCGTCTAAACCAGGCTTTGAACGCCGCCTCGGGTATCAAGCTATAGGTTACAAGATACCCGGTACGCGCGATTTGCATCGCTCTCACGCCGCCTTGTACGACACGATCTTCTTGATCTGTGGCGCGAGCACGTCTTCGGCCCTTTCGAGATCGAAGCGCGCCTGAATGTTCATCCAGAATGCAGCGCCGGTCTTGAAGAACTTGCCGAGCCGCAGCGCGGTGTCGGCCGTAACGGGCTTTTCTTCGCGCGCGATCCGTTCGATTCGGGTGCGCGGCACGTTCAGCGCGGCCGCTACCGCGTAAGGCGTCAGCTTGAGCGGAACGAGAAATTCTTCTCGCAGGATTTCGCCGGGATGAACCGGCGGAAGTTTCTTTGCCATGTGCGAACCCCTATTCGTTCGGTGGCCACATTCGGCCGTCTGACTAATGATAGTCGATGATCTCCACGTCTTCGGGACCCGCATCGGTCCATCTGAACACGACCCGCCATTGATCGTTGATGCGGATCGAGCGCTTGCCCGCCAAATCGCCCTTAAGAGCTTCAAGGCGGTTGCCGGGAGGCGCGTTAAGGGCCTCAAGAAAGGCGGCGGAGTCCACCATAATCAGCTTTCGGCGAGCTACCTTGGCGAGATTTGCCGGGAAACCCTTCGGGACCATGCGGCCCTGAAGGATCGGCTCGGCAAATTTCCCCCTGAAGCTCCTGATCATCAGCAATACGTATCTCATTGGGATACGCATTGCAAGGTTTTCGTATCCCGATGAGATACCACCGGCGCGCGCCCCCGCGCTTTGCTGCGTCGGCGCGCGCCGCTCAATCGTCGGCATTCAACCCGCGCAGATAGCTCGAGGTCTGCGTTGCGGCAACTACGGGCGTGTAGGCTCGCTTGAATTTATAGCGTAATTTCAATGATATATGAGTTCGTAGTTTTATTCTGAATGGCGCGCCACTGTACGATTATTTACGATATCGTTGCCGGGTCTAGGAAAACGCCGCACCAAGCCAGTGCTATCTGACCTGCACCTCGGCAGAGCCGATTTGCTCGAGCTCGAAGCGATAGCTTGCGTCAGCTTCCGGAAACACGGTTTTCATGACGCTTCCGGTCATCACGACCTGACCGGCTTTCAGCCCCGCGCCCGCTGAGGCCAGTTGCGTGGCCAGCCATGCGACCGAATTGAAGGGATGGCCGAGGATGTCGCGTCCGTGGCCTTCGCCGATCGCAGCGCGGTCCTTCGTTGCGCGCCCCGGCACGCTTTCGAGATCAGGCCATGTCGTTGCAAATTCCGACAGCACGATGCCGGCGTTCCAGGAATTGTCCGCGACAAGCGAAAGAACATCGAGATTGGCATAGTCGGCGCTTCGATCGTCGACGAGTTCGATGGCGGCGCCGACGCCGCCGATATGGGGCCGGATCATCTCAGTGGTATAGGGCGTGCGCGTGACCGGGACATCGGATTTGAGGCGGATGGCGATTTCAAATTCCAGTCCCAGCCGCCCGAAATCCGAACGCCGGACGCTCGCTCCCGATCGATACACGCGTCTTGCGAGCACGACGCCCGCGATGGGATGGTCAATTCCGCAAAACGCCTGCATCGTGGCCGATGTCAGCCCGACCTTGTAGCCCACCTCGCCGCCGTGCTCGCGGCGGAGAAGCGCCACGTATTTGCCCTGGATATCGTAGGCGTCCGCGATCGTCGCCGGCGCATCCGGCGGGCCAAGCGGCTTGAACCGCAGGTTGGCCTTGTGTTCGGCGAGCAGCTTGTCGGCTGCGCGCCCGGCCGCGATATCCTCCATCGACCCTCTCCCTTTCTTCAAAATATTAATTCTTAAACACATTAGCGTGCCGTGAACGTGTCATCCGCTGGCCATTTCGCGCGCTCCGCCCAGCAGCATGACGTTGAGCTTGCCGCCAGTGAACAGCATATCGTCCAGTGCGTCGCTGATATCGTCGGATTCGACAGTCGTGCCGCCATCCCGCGCGATGCTGGCCTGGGCGATCCGTCGCATCAGCTCTTTGATGAACGCGGCGCTGACGCCCTCGGTCCGCTGCGCGGCCTCGCCCACGATCGTCTCGTCGAGCGGCAGACCGCGGCCATAGAGTTGGACGAGCTTTTTGCGGCCGGTGTTGTCCGGAAGCGGCACTTCGATGGCCTGGTCGATGCGACCGGGGCGGCTGGCGAGCGCGCTCTCAAGTTCTTCCGGTCGGTTGGTGGTGAGGACGAACAGGATATCGGCGTCCTGCTTCAGCCCGTCCATCTCGTTGAGCAGCCCGTTGAGCATCGATTCCTCGCACGGCCCCATCCGGGTTCGATCCCGCGCAATCAGATCGACGTCCTCGATTACGACCATGGTCGGCTGCAGCAGGCGCGCCAGACTCATGTATTGGGCAAGCATTGCTATCTGCGCCCCGGTGATGATCAGGGTGGTGTGACCGGGCAGGTTGCTCGCCAGATAGCGGATGGTATGGGTCTTGCCGGTACCTGGCGGCCCATAAAGCAGGACGCCCTTGCGGGTCGATTGCCCCAGCCGGCGCAGCTGCGGGCGGTTCCCGACAAAGCCCAGGACATTGCGGTCGAGCAACTTCAACGTGGCTTCGGGCAGGATCACTTCCTCGCGCTGAACCGGGGGCAATTTGTGGACCGTGACGCCTCGTGTGCGTCCCCGATATTCCGCGTCGGCACCGAGCGAAAGGACCTTGCCGCGATAGCAACGCGCGACGCTGACGGCTTCCTCCAGCTCCGCGAAACTGCGCTGCACGAACTCTGCGCCCTCAGCGCCGGTGGGCACGGCGATCTCGATCCGGGTCCCGGACTCCTGGCCGTATTCCTGATGCGTGGAGAGCACGACCGCGTAGCGCAGGCCTTCGGTTCGGCAGAGCCATAAGCCGTTGTTGAGACACTTCATCGGCGCGTTCTCGCCGACATCCACATCGTGATACTGCGCCGGCGCGATGGCTTGGGCGTTCCGGCCACCCCGGCAAAGCGCCGCGAGGGTCAACGTCTCGTAGCGGTAGTCCTCGTGGATGCCGAAAAACCTGATCGGCGACACGGAGAACAGCCTGTCGAGGGCTGTTTGAACGTCGGCGCGCATGTGACCCGGGAACTGCCGCGAGGTCGAGACCAGCTGATCCCTGGGAATGCCGGCGAAATGCCAGTATAGCGCATCGCAGGCATAGTCGAATTGCCTGTTGCCGACGACGTCGGGCAGGTTGCTCGCGACCTCGTACATGCAGTGATCGCAGATCAGCGTCACCATGCCTTTCAGTGAAAGCCGGTTCTCGCTGAAAAGCGCGCCGCAAAGCTTGCAGCGACCACCAAGCAATTCATCGCCTCCCGCGACCGCTTTGCTTGTGATCCGCAGTGGATGCCCCGCGGCGCGGATGCGTTCTCGACCAGCCTCAAGCAGATCGCTGCCGATGTCGCGCGGATAGGTTCCGCAACTTGCTTGTCCGTAGTTCTTGATTGCTTCGGTAAATCTGACCGCGTCGACCAGTTGTTTCTTGAATACCGAATGCAGTAGCTCAATGACGAATTCTAGCGGAGTCTTATCGTCGTGGTGAAAGATAACCTCGAGGTGACCGAACTCGGCCTGAACATCACTCATGAAGAAATTCCCCCTGATCCATTGTCATTTCGGCAAACAGCCTTGGGTTGCGGTAACGAGGGCGATTATATACTTGACACCACAAACGCTAGGTGTAGAATAGGGCATCAAAACCGGATTGACCGTCATGCCCAAGGCAAAGAACCCGTCCAACTCACAGTTCAACGCTCCGCACTTCCAGAGCGTGGAAGCCGCCCGTACCTATCTTGAAGCCCTTCGCTGGGGCTCTGACCGCGTTTGCCCGCATTGCGGCACCGTCAACGAGTCCTTCGCCACCAAGAAGGCTGGCGTTTATCGCTGCCGCTCCAAGGGGTGCCGGAAGGACTTCAGCGTGACCACCAAAAGCGTCATGGAGTCGAGCCATATCAAGTTGAACGTCTGGCTTCAGGCATTCTTCCTGATGTCATCGTCAAAGAAGGGCGTTAGCTCCCATCAGCTTCATAGGGCGCTGGGCATCACATACAAATCGGCGTGGTTCCTGACCCATCGCATTCGCGAAGCCATGCGCTCCGGTGGCTTGCTCCCGCCCATGGGCGGCGGAGGAAAGACCGTCGAAGCAGACGAAACCTATATCGGTCGGCTAAAGGGCCAGCCGGTACGCCGTGGCGGCACTACGCACAAGAATACTGTTCTTACCCTTGTGGCTCTGCCCGTAGCTTCCATATCGACAACGCGACGATTGCCAACGTCGCACCCATCATTCGCGAAAATATCCGCCGCGAAAGCCACCTGATGACCGATGAAGCGAACATCTACCCGGAAGTCGGCGCAGACTTTGCCAGCCATGGCGCCGTGAACCATAGCGAAAAGCAGTATGTCCGCTTCTCTAATCGGCCGGTTGGGGTCAAGCACTTTCAGACTATCCACCGATGCGGTGTCGATGTCACTCACGGGCTCGCGCTTCTCTACGGAATCGGCACCAGGGCCCTTCCATCATGGGATCCGAGGACGGGGCGGAACAATCTTTGAGTCGGCCTTGCCGTCAATCGAACGGCAGGAACAAGCGGACATACGAACTCACCTCATCCATCGTCCCGCGAGGGACATCTTTCCACTGCTGGGTGGAACTCTGGCTTTCTCCTATTGGGTTTGATCCTGAACGGGTTTCATGCTGCTGCCGCGGCCTGCTCCCGGGTCCACCGGAACTCGGTGCCGTCGACCCAGATGCGGTGCATGATCACGGCCAGCCGGCGAGCCAGGGCCACTATCGCCTTCTTCATCCCGCGGCGCCTGGCGATCTGCATGGCCCACGCCTTAAGCCATGACCATTTTTTTGAATGCATCATGCTCTGCGCTGCTTCGTAGAGCATGGTCCGCATCATCTCATCGCCACATCGCGATATTTCGCCGCTCCAATCCACCTCGCCCGATTGATACCTGGCGCTCGTCAGCCCAAACACCGCCCCGACTGACTTGGATTTGCGGAACCGAGCAGGTACATCGACGGTGGCGCGATAGGTCAGCGACACCACGGGGCCGACACCCGGGATCGTCATCAAACGCCGGCAAACCTCATCGTCTCGCACGATGGCCAACAAACGGCGATGTAGGATAACGATCTGTTCGCGGAGCGTCCGCCGAACGATGAGTAGCGGTTCGACCAGATCGGCTAGATCGGGCTGGTTCTCGACCAACTCCTGGATGCGAGCCTCGAACCTCACATTGCCAACCATCCCGACCTTGAGGCCGAAGTTACGCAAGGTGCCTCGTAGATCATTTTCGATTGCGATGGCCTTCGACTGCAATAGCTTGCGGTGGGTCAGCAGCATCCGCAATTTCTGACTGCGTAACGTCTTCACATGCACCGGACGGTAAAGACCCACCCGCATCATCTGGGCGATGCCGCGCGCATCGTTGCGGTCCGTCTTGTTGATCTGCGCCTTCAACACCGCTCGCATGTGCCGCGTCTCAACACAGACCACTGGTAAGCCTGCTTCAGCGAGAGCGCTGAACAGCCATTGCGACAGCGGTCCGGCTTCCAATCCAATCCGCTTGAAGCGGTAGGCTGGGTTCCCAAGAACCTTCAAAAGGGCTTCAGACTCGCTCGCTACCTTCACTTCCCTGAAGATCCGTCCCGTGTCATCCACAATGCAGATGCTGGTCTCCTTGACCGATACGTCCAATCCCGCAAAATGGTCCATGCTGCGCTTCTCCTTCTGATGCTTGAGGCCGTCCTAACAACGGACCTCGTTTCACCATCAGCCTGAAGCGCAGCACCCAAAATCTTCACCTATCCACAAGCTGGGCCGGCCGATTACCCCATCTATTGGAACGAAGTCACGGACAAGACGCGCGCCGATGGCAAGCCCATTGTTGAAACCACGACCATCACTACGAACACGGTCGAAGGATACTATTCGATCTTCAAGCGCGGCATGAAGGGCGTTTATCAGCATTGCTCCGAGAAACACCTTCACCGCTATCTCGCGGAATTTGACTTCCGTTATTCCAACCGCGTCGCATTAGGCGTCAACGACGGGGAACGGGCAGACCTTGCCATCAAGGGCGCGGCTGGCAAGCGTCTGACGTATCGTCAAGCTAACTGAGTCTGATTTTAAGCGGCTCGCTCGCCGGTTCTTGCGCTGGCGATCGAAACGCTATCCCGGAAGGAAGCCAAAACCCCAATTCGTCAAATACTGGCGGACGCGCTAGGGTTGTCCCTTTAGCGGGGGATAGACCTATGCCTAGCATTATCGACGAAATGAAGCGCATAGCTCAAGAAATTGCGGAGAACGCGCACGAAAAAATGGTGCGCTTTGACAAGCAGCTTGAGGATATCGAGCAATCGAAGACGGAAATAAATGCGGAACGCCAAAAGGCACGCGGTGCGCTTAAGCGAGCGGCAGATTTTCCGGTCAAGCGCGGGGCTGATTATCTCTGTCCCCTCTGTTGGGTTGATGATGGCGTGATCGCTACATTGCGCCCAGTCCCTAGCGATACCCGGCAAGACATCTTTCGCTGCAATACCTGTCACTTCGAGACCACCTTTTGAGATTTACGGCGCTTAGCCTTCTTCACCTTCGGCTTTTCCTTTAGCGGCTTGTGAGGCGTGTTCATTGCGCCCTTGAGCGCGGCTTCAAAGCGGCGTTGCGCTTCTTTCGAATCGTAATCTTCGGGTTTTACGGCCATGGCACCACGTCGCTGCATTTTCTGCCTGAAACCCGGAACAACCAACGAGCACGTTTTTCCAGATTGGCTCCGAGCCGTCTTTCCTCGGACCCCGAAAGATACTCGCACTCAAGGCGTAACCCAATGGGATCAGGACAAGCACGGAAAGTTATATGCTATGCCGTCAACCACGGTGCAACAGGGGCATTCCGGCACAAAAAAGGTCCCGCACGTCTGCAAGGGCTGCAACAACGGCTGGATGAGCCGGATGGAAAACCGTACCAGGCCTATTTTGATGCCGCTTATTCAAGGCCTATTCCACCCGATAAGCACCTTCGACCAGCAGTATTTAGCGACGTGGATCGCTAAGACAGTCATGGTGGGCGAGTACATTTTCCCGAAGCATATCGCGGTTCCTGACAAAGAACGGTTGCACATGTACGCTAATTTGTCGCCGCCAGAAAATTGGACAATCTGGATTGCAGATTATCGCGGGTCAAAATGGCGTCATCTTGCCATGTACCACCACCAGGGAAGGCTACGTGCCAAACCGCCCGAACCAGGCGAACCCACCACGGACACTCACGTTACTAGTATCGGCATGGGGCACATCTTTATTCAGGTCGCAGCCTGTCCCCCTGAAATCGGTTTTGATCTTGAAAACGATGCCTTTCGACGTATTTGGCCGAGAACAAATCTTGTCCTGAGTTGGCCGCCCGCGCGACCGATCCACGATACTGAGGCCGATTACGTCGCTAACAGCCTCATGAGGATCTCGAAGCTCCCGCACGAGGGAACGCTTTAATTCGGGCGCGCCAGCTTCCGGCGCATCGCCATCCGCGCTCATGTTCGATATGCCGTTACCTGTGGTGTAAAGTATATAATCCCCGTAACGAGGCTAGAACGAAGCAGGAACAATGTCACGTCCCCCCACGCCGATAATTGGCGCGTCCCCCATCGCATTGTTATTGTGAGCCATTCTCCCTCAACGAGCCCAGCCATCCCATGACCGCACCCTCCGTTAACCCCGCGCAAGTCCGCTCTGCGCTCTTGATGCGCGAGGAAATTGCGCTGCTCGACCTCAGGCACGAGGCCGCCTTCGCCACCGGCCATCCGCTGTTTGCCGCCAACATGGCGAGCGAGCGGATCGCGCTCGAAGCCGAAATGCGACTGCCCCGCAAGGACGTGCCTGTTGTTGTCTATGATGCCGACGAAGGCCTCGTTGCCGAGGCGACGGCTCGCCTCAAGGCGTTGGGATATACCGATGTTCGTCAGCTCGACGGCGGGCTGCGGGCCTGGCAGATGGCGGGCTTTGAGCTGTTCAGCGATGTGAATTCCTACGCCAAGGCGTTTGGCGAACTGGTCGAGTCTCGCCGGCACACGCCCTCCTTGCCCGCGGAAGAAGTAGCCGGGCTGATCGCGGGCAACGCCGATATCGCCGTCCTCGATGTCAGGCGGTTCGACGAATATGCGACCATGAACATCCCCGGCTCCGTCAGCGTGCCCGGCGCGGAACTGGTGCTGCGCGCGGGCCAGGTCGCGCCGGATCCCAAAACGACCATTATCGTGAATTGCGCCGGCCGCACCCGATCGATCATCGGCACCCAGTCGCTGATCAACGCCGGCGTCAAGAACAAGGTGGTGGCGCTGCGAAACGGCACCATCGGCTGGACACTGGCCGGGCAAGATCTCGAGCATGGCGCCGACCGGCGCGGCGGCATCGGCCTGTTCGAGGGCGCCAAAGCCAATGCCCGCGAAGTGGCCTATCGCGCCGGCGTCCGGCATGTCGGCCCGGAAGAAGCCACCGCGCTCGAGGCGCATGGCCGCCGCACGCTCTATCGCTTCGACGTTCGCTCCGCGGAGGATTATGCGGCCGGCCACATCGGAGGCTTTCGTCACTATCCCGGCGGGCAGCTCGTCCAGGAGATCGACATCGCAGCACCCGTGCGCGGCGCGCGCATCCTGCTGACGGACAATATGGGGGTCCGCGCCGACATGACGGCGTCCTGGCTCGCGCAAATGGGGTGGGAAGCTTACGTGCTGGACGGCGGCTATGACCGCGCACTCGAAGTCGGGCCGCCGCAAGTTCTGCCAAAACCCGATCCGTCACACCGCTACCGGCGTCCCTATGAGGGCACCGGTGTCGATACCGGCGCGATGCAGGCCTATCTTGATTGGGAACATGGCCTCGTCGAACAGCTCCGGCGCGACGCAACCCATGGCTTCTTCGTGATTTGAATCCTTCCCGGCCTGGTCGGCCCGGATTTGATCAAGCGCAAGGTGCTGCCCCGCCCAACCGCTATTTTGCCCCACGGTCGAGACAGGCCGCGAGGGAACCGCCGATGTTTCAGGTGCGAATTCATGGCCGCGGGGGGCAGGGGGTCGTCACCGGCGCCGAGATGCTCTCGGTCGCCGCGTTTTTCGAAGGGCGGCACGCCCAGGCATTCCCGAGCTTTGGATCCGAACGAACCGGGGCTCCGGTGGTGGCGTTCTGCCGCATCGCCGACAGGGAAATCCGCTTGCGCGAACCGATCCTGGAGCCGGATTGCCTGATCGTTCAGGATCCGACGCTGTTCAAGGTGATCGACGTATTCGCAGGCCTGCACGCCGACGGCTATCTCCTGGTCAACACCAACAAGACCTTCGCCGAACTCCATATCGGGCAAATCGCCGAACGGCTCCCGAAAGGCCATGCCGTCATCGTGCCGGCGACGGAATTTGCGCTGAAGCACGTCGGTCGTCCGGTGCCGAACGCGGCGCTGCTCGGAGCTTTTGCGGCGTTGACCCGTTTCGTCCGCCTCGACAGCGTCGAGCACGCGATCGAGCAGGCTTTCCCCGGCAAGATCGGCGCCGCCAATATCGGCGCCGCCCGGGAAGCGCATCAATTCGTAATGAGCCAGCAACACGCCGAAAGCGCTGCCTGAGGAGCGGTCCGATGCTCAAGCAAATCGAAGGGTCGCATGCCATGGCCGAAGCCATCGCGCTGTGTCGGCCCGAAGTGATCTGCGCCTATCCGATCACGCCGCAGACCCACATCGTCGAAGGCATCGGTGAGCTGGTGAAGGACGGAACCCTCGTCGACTGCGAATATATCAATGTCGAAAGCGAATTCGCCGCACTCTCGGTCGCGATCGGCGCTTCCGCAGCCGGCGCGCGCGCCTATACCGCGACCGCCTCGCAAGGCCTGCTGTTCATGGCGGAGGCGGTCTACAACGCGTCCGGCCTCGGCCTGCCGATCGTGATGACGCTCGGCAACCGCGCGATCGGCGCGCCCATCAATATCTGGAACGATCATTCCGACGCGATGTCGATGCGCGACGCCGGATGGCTGCAGCTGTTTGCCGAGACCAACCAGGAGGCGGTCGACCTGCACATCCAGGCGTTCAGGCTTGCCGAGGAACTGTCGATGCCGGTCATGGTCTGCGTCGACGGTTTTATCCTGACACACGCGATGGAACGCATCGACATTCCCACCCAGCAGCAGGTCGACGCCTACCTGCCGCCCTACGATCCGGTGCAGGTGCTGGATCCCGCCGAGCCCGCCTCGATCGGCGCGATGGTCGGGCCGGAAGCCTTTACGGAGGTGCGTTTCCTTGCCCATTACAAGCAGAACCTGGCGCTAAAACTGATTCCGGAATTTTCGGAAGAATTCAGAAAAGCATTCGGCCGCGACTCCGGCGGACTGCTGCGCACCTATCGCGCCGACGACGCCGACATGCTGGTGGTCGCAATGGGCTCGGTCTGCGGCACCATCAAGGACACCATCGACGAGATGCGGGAGGAAGGCATCCGCATCGGCCTCGTCGTCATCGTGTCGTTCCGGCCATTCCCGGTTGACGCCTTGCGCAACGCGCTGGCCGGCGCAAAGGACGTCGTCGTGGTCGAGAAGAGCATCGCGGTCGGCATGGGCGGACAGCTCGCCAACAATGTCGATGTCGCGCTGCGCAATCTGCCAAGAGCGCCGCGGCTGCACTCCTCGGTGGCCGGCCTCGGCGGCCGGCCGATCACGCGCGCCTCGCTGCATCATTTGTTCCGGCAGGCCAGCGTGCAACCGTGGGAGGGCACCAATTTCCTCGACCTGAACGAACGCGTGGTCGGTCGCGAAATCCATCGCACCCGCAAGAACCGGCGGTCGGGACCGACGGCCGAAAACATCCTGCGGCAACTGGCTATGGCGGCCAGTTTTCCGGCTGCCGAGTGAGGATCAAGCCATGACCCCTCCCGTCACCACGCTTCCATCAGCAGATGCCGTGCAGAAGCTGAAATATTACCAGAAGGGCACCTTTACCGTCGGCAACCGGCTGGTGGCGGAAGAACAGCGGACGGTGCAGGCCTCGCAGGCGCGATCGAACGCGCTGACCTGCGGCCACCGTGCCTGTCAGGGCTGCGGCGAGGCGCTCGGCGCGCGCTACGCCATCGATGCGGCGATGCGCGCCACCAACAACAATTTGATCGCGGTGAATGCGACCGGCTGTCTCGAAGTCTTTACCACGCCTTACCCGGAGACATCGTGGCAACTGCCGTGGCTGCATTCGCTGTTCGGCAACGCTGCGGCGGTGGCCACCGGAGTGGCGGCGGCGATGAGGGTGAAGAAGCGCACCGAGGTCCGCGTGATCGCGCAAGGCGGCGACGGCGGCACCACCGACATCGGCTTTCAGTGTCTGTCCGGCATGTTCGAGCGCAACGATGACGTGCTCTACATCTGCTACGACAACGAAGGCTACATGAACACGGGGGTGCAGCGATCGTCGGCGACGCCGCCCACCGCGCGCACCGCGACCACGCCCCCGCTCGGCCCGGAGCCGGGCAACGTGTTCGGTACCGGAAAGTCGGTGCCGAAAATCGCGGTCGCGCACAACATTCCCTTTGTCGCCACCGCGACGGTCGCCGACCTGCACGATCTCGAGCGCAAGGTGACCAGGGCGATGTCGATTAGGGGCGCCCGCTACATTCAGATCAACGTGCCTTGCCCGCTCGGCTGGGGATCGGCTTCCCACGACACGATCCGGCTGGCCCAGCTTGCGGTCGAGTGTGGCCTGTATCCGATCTTCGAGGCCGAGCACGGCAAGGTCACGCAGGTTCGCAAGATCCGCCGCCAGGTTCCGGTGCAGGACTATCTGAAACTGCAGCGCCGTTTCGCGCACCTGTTCAGGGGCGGCCATCAAGACCCGCGCATCGCGCGGCTGCAGGCGATGTGCGACGCCAACATCGCCGAATACGGGCTGGTCGACGCGACCGGTCGGGATGGGTGAGGGCATCATGGAACATCCGTTCGCCATCACGCTGGACGTCGGCACGTCGCTCATCAATCACACCGGTTCCTGGCGCACGCTGCGGCCGGAATACGTTCACCGCCTGCCGCCCTGCAATCATGCATGCCCGGCGGGAGAGGATATCCAGGGCTGGCTGGCTTATGCCGAAAGCGGCGATTACGAAGCGGCCTGGCGCGCGCTGACGGAAAACAATCCGCTGCCCGCGGTGATGGGACGGGTTTGCTATCACCCCTGCGAAAGCGCCTGCAATCGCGCCGTGCTCGATTCTTCCGTCGGCATCAATTCGGTGGAGCGATTTCTTGGCGATCTCGCCATCAAACACGGCTGGCGCTTCAAGGCGGGCGCCGCGGCGACCGGCAAGAAGGTGCTGATCGTCGGCGCCGGCCCGTCGGGCCTGTCGGCGGCCTATCATCTGGCGCGGCTCGGCCACGCCGTCACCATTCAGGAAGCCGGACCTGCCCCGGGCGGCATGATGCGTTTCGGCATTCCGAAATATCGTTTGCCGCGCGACGTGCTCGACGCCGAAGTCAAACGGATCGCGGACCTCGGCGTCGTCATCAAGTACCAAGCCAAGGTCGCCAATATCGCGGAGGCCATGGCGGAAGGCGGCTTCGATGCGGCGTTTCTCGCGGTTGGCGCCCACATTGCGAAACGGGCCTATATTCCGGCCGGCGAGGCGGCAAAGGTGCTGGACGCCGTGGCCGTGCTGCGCTCGATGGAGGGCGAGGACAAGCCGCTGCTCGGCCGAAAGGTCGTGATCTATGGCGGCGGCAATACCGCGCTCGATGTCGCGCGCACCGCGAAACGGCTCGGCGCGGAGGAAGCGGTGATCGTCTATCGCCGCACCCGCGACCGGATGCCCGCGCATGACTTCGAGGTCGAGGAGGCGCTCGAAGAGGGCGTGATGATGAAGTGGCTGTCGACGATCAAGAACGTCGAGGCCGGATCGATCACGGTCGAGAAGATGGCGCTCGACGAAACCGGCTTTCCGCAGCCGACCGGCGAGTTCGAAACGCTCGAGGCCAATTCGGTCGTGCTCGCGCTCGGCCAGGATGTCGATCTGTCGTTGCTGCAAGGAGTCCCTGGCCTCGAGGTCAGGGATGGCGTGGTCCAGGTCGGTCCCAACATGATGACCGGGGTGGCCGGCATTTTCGCCGGCGGCGACATGGTGCCGTCCGAACGCACCGTCACCGTGGCCGTCGGACACGGCAAGAAGGCCGCCCGCCACATCGATGCCTGGCTGCGCGGCGGGACTTACGCGCCTGCGCCGAAACACGAGATCGCCTCCGCCGACAAGCTCAACACCTGGTACTACGGCGAGGCGCCCAAGACGCTGCGGCCGATATTGGAAATCGCGCGCCGCACCTCGACCTTCGAGGAGGTGGTGCAGGGCCTCGACGAGAGCAACGCGCTCTATGAGGCGCGGCGCTGCCTTTCCTGCGGCAACTGTTTCGAGTGCGACAATTGCTACGGCGTCTGTCCCGACAACGCTGTGATCAAGCTCGGCCCCGGCATGGGTTTTCAGTTCAACCTCGACTACTGCAAGGGCTGCGGCATCTGCGCCCAGGAATGCCCCTGCGGCGCCATCCAGATGATTCCGGAAGCGATCTGAAACGAAGCGCGATTTCGAGCGCGCGTCGACGCCTGAGAATGAAAAAGGCCGCCGACCGAAGCGGCGGCCTCCATATTTGATTCTGCCGGAGGCGATTACGGCGCTGCCGCCTCAATCGCATATCTGCGGAATGTTGCATATTGCTGGCCGATCTTCAGCGCTACCTGATAATCGGCACCTTTGTACCACGCGTTCATTTGATCCAGGCTGTCCCACCCCTGAATGGTAACGCGCTTTGGTGCCGTCCCATCGATAGCAGCGACCGGTTTTGCTCCCGCTCCACCCGCTCCTCCGATGGCTATCAACCTGCCGCCTGCAGCTTTGATCGTTGCTTGAGCCTTCGGTGCGAATTCCTTTCCGTAGCCATCCGGGTTCGTGACATCAATTTCAGTCACAAGATAGACTGATGGCGTTTTTACTTGAGCATTGAGCCCGGTTACAGCTCCCGCGCCGAGTACAATACCGGCCGCCATTCCCAACGTAACCCCAAAATACTGTTTCATTTGTAACCCTCAATCCATGTTTATGCGAAGATTGGCAGAAGGACGTTTTGTCGGGAGTAGTGAAATCTCCCGGGCAGCAGGGTACCCAACACGCCGTTTGCTTTCTGCACCCCGCGGACAAAAATTTTTTCTGATAACGATGGAATAACGCGGCCTGCCCCCGATACGCTGCGCCAGCCGCAAGCAATTTTAAGGCGCAGGTCCAGGCTGTGGAATGCCCGGTTCGTCATCAACGGACCTAAGGGCCCCGAAACTCCACTTCCGTTCTTCCCCCAACAACAGACATGGGGCGACTGCGGCAGCATGTCCGTTTGGTGCCAATGAGCGACATCAATCCCTCTGAGTAAATTCAGATTGTGAACGCGGACTCTCCGCGCGGGTACGGTCGAACTTCGCTAAGTACCAGAAGCGAACGTCGCGGGTATTCCAAAACCGCCCTGCGGTCATTCTTAATAGATCATTAAGACCACGGGCCTGATTATCGCGCGGGCAATTCAATGGGAGGTACGTGATGGACGGCATTTCGTGGAGTGATCTCAACGAGGATGAGCAGAGTGCAATTGCGATGCTGGCAGCCGGTGCTTCCGCCGATTTGTGCGACCCCGTCGCCCTGTTGACGCTGACACGCATTGGTCTTGTCAAAGGCTTGCGACTAACGCCAGCGGCGGACCAACTGCAGCAAGCGGCTCTCCTTCATGAATTGGCGGCATGAGAGGGCAGCAAACAGCCTCTCTTTCATATGAAGGCGATACTTTCCGACGGCCACGACGTCACAGCGATGTACCCAAAGAGTCCGGTTCATCCCGGATAACGGACATGCAGCGTTTCGTGCCAACAAGAGACTCATGCACCGCAGCAATTTGCAGCTTTATCTCCGCTTGGTTCCGCTCGCCACTTTCCCGTCATGTTTGAAAAAACGAATGTGACATTTAGGGCACAAGATTTAAGGGTTTATGGGCTTACCGTTCATTCTACTGATCTCGTCTTATTAGAAGGCATTGCCAATTGGGTGAGTCGCGACCGCCTTTTGGCGACACTGAGGAAGATATTCGTTGCGCCCTGTTATCGTCGTCGGAATCTGCACACTGGCGTTTGGATCGATTATTCCCACGTCAAGCCGATCTGCGGATATCGCTGACCTGGAAGTCGGTAAACCGGTGGCCGATGATTATCCCTCCTACCTTCTGACACCGTTCAAATTGTCTTCTCAGCCCAGTCTAAAGCAGTCGGTGTTCATTTTTGGAGGTCGCACAAATTCCGGAAATCTTGGGAGCACATTCCTGTACGGCGTTGGCGCGCCGGGGACGATATTTTACGACAACTACATCGTGGGCGGAGCTTATCAGCGAGACCTTTTTCAATTCAACAGTGGGCTCCTTATTGGCGCTGAAGTCGGGCTGGCTGATCGCTTCGGCCATTACAGGATTTGCTGTGATACGATTGCCTATTCAAACGGCTTGACGCACTCGGCGGAGTTGTGGGGCGGTGTCTCTATTCGACACCAAGGCATCGCGTTGTTCGATACCGTCCGGATTTCACCGGGCTTTGTATTCGGATTGAGCGCTATATCGAGCCCGATAGGCCAGGAGGGCCTGCATCAAATCGACCATCAAGGCAGCGCCAATGTTCTTTTCTACCTGGGCTTTGACCTTGCGTTTGCTTTGACCAATCTTCCCAACACCGAACTGGTTTTCCGCATTCAGCACCGCTCCGGTGCCTATGGAACTTTAGGTGCCATGAAGGAGGGGAACAACGCGAATGTAATCGGTATAAGGCAGCGCTTTTAATTGGGGAAATTGGAGACACCCCGAGAAGTGATGGAGCGCTCTCCCGGTAGGTCCTATGTGTGCTTCGGGTCAAAAGGCGAAATACTCGCTAAGAGCAAATGACGTCCGTTGTGGCCCCGATAACAGACATGCAGCGACTACTGCGGCATGTCCGTTCGGTGCCTGAACGAACTCATGCACCGCAGCAAACAGGATTGTTATTCGATCACCTCGTCCGCACGGGCGAGAAGCGATGCCGGGATTTCGACACCGAGCGATTTCGCCGTCTTGAGATTGATGACGAGCAGGTACTTGGAGGGTTGCTCAATAGGTAGTTCGGCGGGTGTCGCAAAAGTGCCCAGGAGCGGTCATTCCGGCTTCCGCCCAACGGCAGCACCGTTGTCGCGCGGGAGGGTAATGATGAACTCTGTAAATGCACCAGGCTCAGTCTCCACATCGATCCTGCCGCCATGTTGCTTGACAATAATGTCGTGGGCCATCGAAAGTCCGAGCCCGGTTCCTTCGCCCGTCGGCTTGGTGGTGAAGAAGGGATTGAAAATCTTTTCTCTCACCTCTGTCGCGATGCCAGTGCCGTTGTCGCGAATCCGGATTTCAACTGCCTTGCCAAGGTTCCTGGTGCCTGCGCTAAGGACAGGCTCGAACGTCTCGTCGCCTGTTTCGGCCTTGCGCCTGGTCGCGGCATAGAAGCCGTTGGAAATCAGGTTCAGCAGCGCCCGGGTGATCTCCTGCGGATACAGGTCGACCGCGCCCGCCTCCGGATCCAGGTCGTGCTCAAGCGTTATATTGAAGCCGGCCTTCTCCGCCCTTGCACCGTGATAGGCGAGGTTGAGACTCTCCCCGACCAGCGCGTTGATGTCGGCGGATCGGCGCTCGCCGGAGCCCTCGCGCGAGTGCAGCAGCATGTTCTTGACGATGGAATCGGCGCGCTTGCCGTGCTGAACAACCTTGCCGAGGTTGTCCTTCAAGACGCGCGTTAGTTCGTCCAGTTCCTCCCGGCCCTTGTTGCTAAGTCTCTCCTGCATCAGCACTTCCTTAAGCTCATCGGTCAGCTCGGCTGAAAGAGCAGAGAAGTTATTGACAAAATTGAGCGGGTTCTTGATCTCGTGCGCGATCCCGGCGGTAAGTTGGCCAAGCGAAGCCAGCTTCTCGGTCTGCACCAGGCGGTCCTGAGCTGAGCGTAGGTCGTCGAGCGATTGCGACAGCTCGCGCGTGCGCGCTTGCACCTCCTCAAATAGTTCGACGTTCTGGATTGCGATGACAGCCTGATCGGCGAAGGTCTGCAAGAGCTCGATGTCCTTGTCGGCGAACCCCCCGGCTTCTTTGCGAGTGATACTGATCCAGCCGATGACGCCGGTGTCGTCCTTAAGCGGCACATGCAGTCGGCTGCGCCAGCCTCGTGCGCGCGCCGCATCCAGCATCACGTTGCCTCGAAGCTCGGACTCTGCATCGTGAATCCTCGCGATCTCGCCACGGAGCACCACGTCGTGCTCGGCCGTCGGGCGCCGGGGAAACAGCGTCAGCAGCGCCGCGTCCGCGTCCGGGCTGACAGGTGTAAACGCCGCCAGTTCAATCATACCCCCGATATATCGGACAACGGTAGTTGAGTGGGCGCCGATCAGAGCCTTTGATCGCTCCGCAATGGCATCGAACACCGGCTGAAGGCTCGACGGCGAAGACGCAATTACCTTTAAGACGTCAGATGTCGCGGTCTGCCGAGCCAGCGCCTCCTTGGTCTCATTGAACAGCCGCGCGTTCTCGATGGCGATCACAGCTTGGTCGGCGAAAGTTTTCAGGAGATCGACTGTCGTGTCATCGAACGAGCCGGGCTCGCGGCGCGTGATGCCGATCGTACCGATCGCGATTTCATTGCGCAGCATCGGCACGACGAGCATGCTGCGCCAGCCAACCGCCCGGGCAAATTCCTTGATCTCCTGCGGGAGATCGGAATTGGGGGCATCAGTGTTGACTGCAACCCGTCCGGTCCGCGCCACTCTCGCGTGAATACGGTCGGACGAAAGCGGATAAGGTAAAAGGCCCTGCGCGGCATGCGCGGGCGCTTCGCTTTCTGCCGTGCTGGCCGCCAAATGGACAACGTCGTCGATGACGCGCGTGACTACTGCCGTATGGCTCGCCAGCAGGCGCCTGGCACTCTCGGCGATGGCGTCGAACACTGGCTGCACGTCGGTCGGAGAGCCGGCGATCACCCTCAAAATGTCAGCCGTTGCAGTCTGCCGCTCCAGCGCCTCCCGGGTCTCGTTGAATAGCCGCGTGTTCTCGATCGCGATTACCGCCTGGTCGGCGAAGCTCTGGACAAGTTCAACCTGTCGTGGCGTGAACTCTCCGATCTCGTTGCGGTTCAGAGTGAAGACGCCAATGCCTCGACCTTCGCGCATCAAGGGCACAGCAAGAAAAGACTTAAACCCCATCACTCGCTGGAATTTCCGTAGCTTGGTACGCGGATCGTTTTCGAAGTCGCCGACATTAGCAACAATGCCCGTGAGAACGGCCCGCCCCATATGCGTCTCCTCGTCAACCGGCACAGGGTTCGCTCTGATATATACGTCATGCTCCCCTTGCATGGCCGAATTTCCACGGCACACGAGCATATCGCCCTCACGAATGAACAGCGAGGCGGATAACGACCCGCAGAGGTCGCGCGCCGAGCTTGCTAGCGTATTCATGACAGTATCGAGATCAAACGCCGAGCGGCTGATGACCTTCAGCACATCGGCGGTGGCCGTCTGCTGCTGCAGCAACTCCGAGAGGTCGCGGGTCCTGGCCTGCACTTCTTCAAACAGCCGGACGTTGTCGATGGCGATCACGGCCTGGTCGGCGAAGGTCTGGAGCAAGCCGATCTGCTTGTCGCCAAAGGGGTGCACCTCGACCCGGCGGAGTACGATCGCGCCAATGGCCTCGCCCTCGCGAAGCAATGGTACGCTGAGAACCGTTCGACACCCGTCAACGAGCGACATACTCCGTGCCATTGCAAATTCCGCCCCCTCCTCAGAGAACACATCATGCAGGTGCACCGGCCGCCTGTCGGCTATCGCCCGCTCCGAAGAGGAGGTGCGATCATTGGGCCAGCGCCACCTTGTGAGCGTAATCGGGCCGTGATGGGCCTTGGCCTCCAACTCCTCTCCATCTTTCAGTATGACGACAGCGTCGTAGGCCTCGCACAGCTCGCAGGCGCTTTGCGCGATCGCCCTGAGCACGGGCTGCACGTCGGTAGGTGAGGAGGCGATCACATTGAGGATGTTGGCGCTGCCGGTCTGGTAACGCAGCGCTTCTTCAACGTCACGCGTCTTGGCCTGGACCTCGCTAAACAGCCGTGCGTTCTCGATGGCGATCACGGCCTGGTCGCGGAAGGATTCGGCCAACGCGATTTCGCGGTCGCCGAAGATGTTGGTGCGCTTGCCTGCCAGCACCAGGACGCCCATGCACTCCCCGGCGCACAACAGCGGCAGGTATAGCGACGATACAATGCCGAAGGTCTCCCGGATCCAACGCTCGTATGCGGGCAAATCGACCAATGACCAGTCGGGCAAATGGAGCGTCTTTTTCTCGATGATTGCGCGCGATGGGAAGTTGGCGTCGGGATCGATGGGCTGTGAAGGCCTGGCGTCGGTCTGCAGCCCTTCCGGCGTGGCCCTCGCCATCGGCAAGTAGGTCGCGCCATCGCAACGCAGAAAGAACGCCAGGTCGCATCCCGTTAGACACACCGCGGTCAGCACGATAGCCTGAAAGACCGGCTGCACGTCGCTCGGCGATTGACTGATCACACGCAGAATATCGGCGGACGCCTTTTGCTGCTCTAGCGCCTCCTGCGTCTCGTTGAACAGCCGCGCGTTTTCGATCGCGATCACGGCCTGGTCCGCGAAGTTTTGGAGCAGCGCCAACTCTCGCGCTGTGAACGCGCCGGGCTCGGTTCTGTAGATTACAATCGACCCAATGGCTCGGCCGCTCTGCAAGAGCGGCGCTGCGAACAAGCTGCGAAAGCCGGCCTTCTTCGCTTCGACGCTTTTGTAGTCCTCGTCGGCATAGATATCCGAGATTTGAACAGCCGAACCGGTAAGAATGGCCCGGCCGGAGATGTGACCGCTGTTCGGCGCCATCGGGTACATTGCCCCGAGGAGCTGGCGCTGAGTCGCTCCAAAGTTGTAGTCGGTCACGAGGTGCAACAGATCGCCCTCCATTCTGAACACGGCGCCGAACCGAGCCTCGCACAGCTCGACCGCGCTCTTTACGATCGCCTTGAATACCGGAGCGAGAGCGCCTGGCGATGCGCTGATGATGTGCAGCACTTCGGACGAAGCCGTCTGTTGCTGCCGCGCTTCTTTAAGAAGCTTTCGTGCCTTGGCGAGTTCGCGTGTCCGCCCGTCGAGCTGTTTCTGCAGATCTGCCGCCGAACGTCGACTTGCCGCTTTACCGGTTGACTTGCTCCTCTTGCGATTGGGGGTTTTAGGGCGACGCGTGGTCATCGCTGCGCGGCCCCTTCGAGAACCCGTCCAGCGAGTACATTTGACGCGGTGCGTGGCAGGCCTGTCAGCAAGGCTCTTGACCTCCGTGTGGAACCAAAATTAGCACACCATGGGTAATCTGCGAGAGGGCAAGGCCCCGGCAGAGCCCGCGAAAAAGGGCGGTCAAGTGCCTTCGGGTCAAAAGCTGACCTGACGGCCCCGAAATCGGACTTCCGCTATCCCCGGAAGCGGACATTGCCTGCCACCCGTCGGGCAAATCACCTGGGCAATGTCCAGTCCTTTCTAGAAAAATATTCTGATTTTCCGAAGGACCAAATCAGTCCATAGATGGGCCGTCCCGCTCCACAAGAGGGGCGCTTCGCGGTCGTCACGAACGTTGGGTGCGGGATGCGGTGGACGCTGATGCGCTCTTGACGAATGGCGCGTGAGGCGGACGGCGAAGTCGTGTGGTCCTGACACCCCGACGCTGGTGTCAAGTTCTTGAGAAGCAAGCTTCGCAAGGGCGACGGTGGCAAGAAAGCCCGGTCACCGGGGAGAGCGCGCTATAAGTCGTAAAACCATTGCGCGGGGAATGCCGGGTGATTCCGGCGTGACCTGACTAACGCGTGTGCGCTCTAACACTATCATTGCACGCGCGGCTATCGGGCGCATCGGGCGCCCGGCATTCCCCGCGCCCTCTGTTCTCGGAGGGCGGAACGACCAGGCCCAAACCTCGCGCCAAACATGCGGCGAGATCGCAAAGCTGTATTTTCGGGTGTTTGAAAATTGAATCGTCTCCGTTCCCGCGAACGCGGGAACTCATAACCCCAAATGTCCGTTGCAGCGACGCATGACGAAGAAAGGAAGGCAACGAACATTCCCTTTCTCACGAAGTTCACGGCGTATGGGTCCCTGCTGCGCAGGGACGACATCGGGGATTGCGCATTGGACTATTGGTGCAACCCGTTGGCCCGCAACGACGATCGAAACCTCGTATTCGCCCCGAGTTGAATGGGTGGGCGCAACGTGCGAGCCTGATCGTGATCGATAATCCAGTCCCGCCGACCATGACCATGCCATCCGATACTCCCTTGCAATTCCGCTGCGCCGCTGCTGCGCAAGGAAATCGCACTTTTCGATGGGCGCCACGAGTCCGCCTGTAGGCCGGCTTCTTGATACGAGCGTTTACATTTCGAGGAAACTCCATGGCCGCTTTTCCTAGTTCCACCACCGTCTTCAACTCCGTTCTGTTCCGGGATTCCTTTGGCACGCCCGCCATGCGCGAGGTGTTCTCGGATTTCAGCCTGATCTCCCGCTATGCCCAGGTCGAGATCGCGCTCGCCAGGGCCGAGGCGCGCTGCGGCGTGATCCCGACCGAGGCCGCGGAGAAAATCGCCGAACGCACCGACGTCTCGGCGCTCGATTTCGACCTGCTGCGCCGCGAGACCGATGTCGTCGGCTATCCGATCCTGCCGCTGGTCCACCAGATGGTGAAGCAATGCGGCGAGGCCGGCCGCTATGTCCATTGGGGCGCGACCACGCAGGACATTATGGACACCGCCGTCGTCCTGCAGCTGCGCGAGGGCCTCGGGATCATCGAAGCGGATATCGCAAGCCTGCGCGGCATCCTCGCCGATCTGTCGCGGCGCTACCGCGATACGCCGATGGCGGGCCGCACCCATCTGCAGCAGGCGCTGCCGGTGACGTTCGGCTACAAGACGGCGATCTGGCTCGCGATGTTCGACCGCCACGCCGAGCGCCTCGAACAATTGAAGCCGCGCGTCCTGGTCGGCCAGTTCGCGGGCGCCGCCGGCACGCTGGCCTCGCTCGGCGACAAGGGCCTGGAAGTGCAGCGGGCGTTCTGCGAGGAGCTCGGCCTCGGCATTCCCGTCTCGACCTGGCACGTCGCGCGTGACGGCTTCGCGGAGGCCGTGAATTTTCTCGCGCTGGTGACCGGCTCGCTCGGCAAGATCGCGCTCGACATCATGATCATGGCCTCGACGGAATTCGCCGAGGTGCTGGAGCCCTTTGTGAAGGGACGCGGCGCGTCCTCGACCATGCCGCAGAAGCGCAATCCGATCTCGTCCGAGCTGATGCTGGCGGCGTCGAAGGCCGTTCGCCAGCACGCCGGCCTGATGCTGGATGCGATGGTGCAGGACTTCGAGCGCGCCACCGGGCCATGGCATGCCGAGTGGATGGCCATTCCGGAGAGCTTTGTGCTGACAGCCGGCGCGCTGCACCAGGCGAAATTCGCGCTGGCCGGCCTGATCGTCGACGAGAAAGCGATGGCTGACAATCTCGGCATCAGCCGCGGCCTGATCGTCGCCGAGGCCGTCATGATGGGGCTTGCGCCCGACATCGGCCGGCAACAGGCGCATGACGTGGTCTACGACGCCTGCCGGCTCGCCAGCGAGAGAGGCATGACGCTCGCGGATGCACTGTCGGCGGACCCGCGTGTGTCCGCGCGCCTCGACCGCGTCACCATCGAGCGTCTGACCTCGCCCGGAAATTATCTCGGTCTTGCGCCTGAAATGGTGGATCGGGTGCTGGCGGCCGCGAATCGCGATGGCGCGGAGTGATCCCCGGGGGCGGGCGGGCGGGCGGCGGCGAGGTCGTGTTTGTGGAAACCGCCTCTAAACCGGTCTGGAACCCGACTATGTCTCGCTGATCCGCGCGATGTAGCGCGCGACCGACGCCGCGACCACCTGCTTGCCGTTTGCGTCGATCTGCCCGCGGCCCGAAAACGCGCCGTAGACCGCGTCGAATGCGAAAGGCTCCAGGATCTTCGCCATGCGCTGAACCTTGGCGACGGAGAGCGGAATCAGGTTCGGGTAGGACCACATAAAGCTGACGTGCCCGCTTGGAACCACCTGGAGAATGTCGCCCGAGAGCACTACGCCGCGACCATCGCTCCAGTCCGCCCAGTGCAGGATGGTGCCGCCGTCGAAGTGTCCTCCCAGCCGAACCAGCGTGAGACCCGGTGCGATCGGCTTGGTGTCGTCCTCCCAGAACTGCACCGCCGGGTCCGCCCGCATCACCCACTCACGATCAGCGGCGTGCAGATGGATCGGCACTCCCCCGAGCGCGCGGCTCCACTCCACCATCGTCGTGTAGTAGTGCGGGTGGGAAATCGCGATCGCCGCGACGCCGCCCAGACCGTTGAGCAGATCGACGGTGGCGTCGTCGATCAGGGCGATGCAGTCCCATAGCACGTTGCCCGCCGGTGTGCGCGTAAGGATCGCGCGCTGCCCGATGCCGAACGCCGGGGTGGTCTCGATGGTCATAAGTCCCATAGCGAGGTGCCGGAATTTGTTGCTGTGCGCGTTCCGCAGCCGGTCCAGCGTGGTCCAGGATTGGCCCGAGGCTGGGACGAACTGCCGTTCGTCGGTGCAGATCGGACACATGCCGGGCAGAGCCTCGGAGGGCGGGTACTGCGTTCCGCAAGCGGTGCAGATGAAGGCGGGCATGAGGGCAGGATATACCGGGGTCGCCATGGACGACCACTTCTTATTGCCCAATCCGGTAACGTCGGGTCGCGGCGCGCATCGTTTGTATTAAAAATGTTGCCGCCGCTTGCTCCCGAGCGGCCCGCCCAACGACAGGTCCGCTAACAGCCTCGGCAAATCCCCGTAAACTTGCTGACTTCTGGTCGGCCGCGGCCGCGGCGGCGGACCGGCAGCTTCCTTGATTCAACCCGATCCGGGCTGATGATGCGCTGGGACGCGCCCGCGTAGGGCGCCACCACGCGCGACGGTGATGAAACGATGGGGCCGTAGGCGACCGGCGGCGGCGGGGTGTTTGTACCAACCGGCGGAATCCTCGATGCGTTGCCGATGCCGCTGGGGTCGCTGAGCACGCTGGGATTGGCGGGTCCGAATGGCACGCCGCTGATCGCCGAATTGCCCGCGCCTGCCGATCCCGCCGGCGGCGTGAGCTGCGAGTATGCGCTCACCGGTGCGACCAGGCCGCCCAGCAGCAGGATGAGAACAAGCGGTGAATTGCGGGACATCGAATCTTTCCGAGGCTGCGAGGTCCAACGATTATGTGGGGTGCCAATTCCCCGCCGCCAGATTTTTCCGAGCGTCCACTTCGCTTCGCCCGGGGAATGACGGACAACGAAAAGGGCCGGATCGTCGATCCGGCCCTTTGCTATATCGAGATCGGCGACAAGCTCACGCTGCCTTCATCAGGCCTTCTTTTGTCAGAGCTTCCTGCACCTTCGGGCGCGCGGCGACGCGGGCCTTGTAGGCCAGAAGGTTCGGCATCGCGGAAAGATCGAACTTCATCCGGTCGGCCCAGCACAGCATCGTGAACAGATAGCCGTCGGCGACGGTGAACTGCTTGCCCATCAAATAGTCGCGGCCGGCGAGCTGGCCATCGAGATATCTGAACTTGCCCATCACCCGGTCCTTGAAGAAGGCCTTGGCGTCGTCGGCCAAAACCGGTGAGAACATCGGGCCGAAGTTCTTGTGCAGTTCGCCCGTGATGTAGTTGAGCCATTCCTGCAGCTTGTAGCGCTCGGCGCTGTCGCGGGCGGGCGCGAGATTCTTGCCGGGCGCCTTGTCGGCGATCATCTGGACGATGACCGGGCCTTCGGTCGCCAGTTCGCCATTGTCCAGCGCGAGCGCCGGCACCTGGCCTTTGGGATTGACCTTGAGGTAGTCGTCGCCGTTCTCGAGTTTCTTGGCCCGGAGATCGACCTTGACCAGATCGTAGGGCAGGCCGGCTTCGAGCAGCGCGATATGGGGCGATAGCGAACAGGCTCCGGGCGAATAATACAGTTTCATCGGAATTTTCCTTCCCTCGGATTATTGGCACTGGGCGATAGCGTGACTAAATGCATTTGCATGAAATAGTCAAGATTGATGCAGCTGCATTTAGTGCGCTACACTGATCCGTGACATCTATGGGCTAGTGCCGCCGATTTGAAGTTCCTGCGCCAATTGCCTCGAGACCGGTTAGGAACTTCAAATCGAAGAGCGGCACTAGGAATATGAGAGTTACTAGTGCCCTTTTGTTTCCGAAGTTCGTTCAGAGGGCGCCGCAACGTATTACGAACTTCGGAAACAGGGCACTAGTCCATGAAACGCAAACCATCGACCGAGGCGACCGCCGCCTGGATCCGCCTGATGCGAATCCAGAGCCGGGTACTCGACGCCGTCGAGCAGGATTTGAAGAGGGCGGGTTTTCCGCCGCTGGCCTGGTACGACGCGCTGCTCGAGCTGTCGCGCGCGCCATCGGGCGAAATGCGCCCGGTGGAATTGGAAAAGCAGATGCTGATCCCGCAATACTCGACCTCGCGGCTGATCGACCGCCTGGTGGACGAGGGACTGGCGGCCCGCCGCGAATGCAAGATCGACAAGCGCGGTCAGTTCGTCGAGATTACCGAGGTCGGGCGCGAGCTGCAGAAGAAGATGTGGAGCGCGTATTCGGCCGCGATCGAAAAGCACGTCGGCTCGAAGCTGTCCGATGCCGATGCTGCAAAGCTCTGCGGTCTGCTCGACCGGTTGGGCTGCTCGTGCGGCGAGGCGCCATCGCTCGCCGCCAGAGACGGTGCGCCCGTCCGATGATATTGTTTTCCGCTCTCGCATCCCCGGGCCTGACGGCCCGCGGATACCCCCGACACCGCGCGCGTTCGGTCGCAACGCCCCACATCCGGAATCTTCATGGCGCGTGACCAGATCGATATGACGCCGCTGCAATCGCGCGACGAGTTGGTGGCGTGGCTGGAAGCGGGCGTGAAGCCTGTTTCCGAATTCCGGATCGGCACCGAGCACGAGAAAACGCCGTTCACGCTTTCCGGCCACCATCCGGTTCCTTACGAGGGCGCGCGCGGCATCGGCGCGCTGCTCGAGGGCATGCAGCTGTTGCTCGGCTGGGAGCCGATCATGGAGCGCGGCAATATCATCGGACTGTATGACGTCACCGGTGGCGGCGCGATTTCGCTGGAGCCGGGCGGACAATTCGAACTGTCGGGCGCGCCGGTCGAGACCGTGCACCAGACCCAGTCCGAGTTGATGGCGCACCTCGCGCAGGTGCGCGAGATCGCAACACCGCTCGGCATCGGCTTTCTCGGGCTCGGCATGACGCCGTCATGGTCAAGGGTGCAGATTCCCGGCATGCCCAAGGGCCGCTACAAGATCATGACCGACTACATGCCGAAGGTCGGCCAATACGGCCTCGACATGATGTACCGGACCTGCACGGTGCAGACCAATCTCGACTTCTCGTCGGAAGCCGACATGGTCAAGAAGCTCAGGGTATCAGTGGCGCTGCAGCCGGTGGCGACCGCCTTGTTCGCTAATTCGCCGTTCACCGAAGGCAAGCCCAACGGTTTCCTGTCGTTCCGCTCCGAAATCTGGCGTGACACCGACAATGCCCGCGCCGGAATGATTCCATGGGCGTTCGAGGACGGCATGGGGTTCGAGCGCTGGGTCGACTACGCGCTCGACGTGCCGATGTACTTCGTCAAGCGCGGCGACGCCTATATCGATGTCGCCGGCTCCTCATTCCGGGCTTTCTTCGAGGGCAGAAACAACTCGCTTCCCGGCGAGCGACCGACGCTGTCGGACTGGGCTAACCATCTGTCAACGATTTTCCCCGAGGTACGGCTGAAGCGCTACCTGGAAATGCGCGGCGCCGACGGCGTGCCGTGGGGCCGGCTGCCGGCGCTGCCGGCGTTCTGGGTCGGTTTGCTCTATGACGACACCAGCCTCGACGCCGCCTGGGACATCGTCAGGCACTGGAACGCGCAGGAGCGTCAGGCGTTGCGCGACGACGTGCCGCGGCTCGGCTTCAAGGCCAGGATCCGGGATCGCTATCTGTTCGAAATCGCCAAAGAATGTCTGGCGCTGGCGCATGCGGGCTTGCACCGGCGCGGTCGCATCGATCAGTTCGGCAGCGATGAGAGCCGCCATCTCGAGCCCTTGGAGCGGATTATCGCTTCCGGGCGGACGCCAGCCGAGGAGATGCTGGAAAAATTCCATGGGCCCTGGCATGGCTCGGTGGAGCCGGCCTATGAGGAATATGCGTTTTAAATCAGTTGCTAAGGGGCATTTGATCCGTGCGCGGCCGCGCCGTTCATCCGCCATACAGGTTCATGGCGATCAAATGGCAATCCGGGAAACGGCGGTTAAGTCCAATAAGTTGAAAGCAATCGCGAATGCGGGGAGGCCGCCTTGCTCAGGGCGTGTTTGGTGACGCTCGCTTTTCTGGCGACCGCCGCCGGCACGCGACCGGCGCAAGCCCAGGCCAATTTCGATCGTCCCGGCGGCGATTATCAGAGTTCGCCGGTCCCGTCGGGCGATCCGGCGGATTGCGCGCTGGTATGCGAGCGCGACCGGCGTTGCCGGGCGTGGAGCTTCAACTATCCGACCGACGTCGCCGGCAGCGCGCTGTGCTGGCTGAAGAACAGCGTTCCCGCGCGCGTTCAGGATAATTGCTGCGTCTCCGGCGTGCGCGGCGCCGGCGTGGTGGAGCAGCGCACCGGGGCGGTCGAACCCTCGATCGACCGGTTCGGCGGCGACTATCGTAATTTTTGGCTGAAAGCCAGCGAGGGTGACGAGGCCTGTAAGGCGGCCTGCACCGACGACAACAAATGCCGGGCCTGGACCTACGCGCGCCCTGGATATCTCGGCAAGGAAGCCCATTGCTTCCTGAAAAAGGAAATAAAACCGCCGCGGCGCAAGGCCGGGTTTATTTCGGGGGTGGTGCGGTAGGCGACACCAGCAACGTCATTCCGGGGCGATACGAAGCATCGAGCCCGGAATCTCGAGATTCCGGGTCTGGTGAAAGCGCACCATCCCGGAATGACGGTGTCTGATTGCCTGCTCGTTACGTGAACGTTTCGGATGATGTCGCATCCGCAGCCAGCACCGTCAGTTCCGGCCACAGACTTTTCCAGCGCGCAGCCTTTGCCGCGTAGCCAGCCGCCGAGAAATTCGCACCCCGGTTGGGCCGCACGATCAGGCCGGCGATGTCGTCAAATCCATTGGGCGCATAGACGTCGTGACCCTGCGGCGTGCGGCGGATTCCGACCTGGGTCGTTCTGGTCAGGAAGCGGTCGATGCCTTCCGCCGAGCACCGCAGTGCCGGATAGGGCAGACCGTGCTTGTCCGGATACCAGAGATGGACGCGCGCCTGGTTGCGCAGCTCGATGACGACGCCGAGATGCGCCAGCCGGCGCTGCAGTTGCCGGATCACGGCGTCCTCGGCCTGCCAGGAAGTGTCGGGATCGAAATAGAAGACGTCGTAGTCGTTGATGCCGAAGTCGACCGCGCGTCCGGTCAGCACGTTCCATACCGTCTGCACCAGGCATCCCGAAACGATCCACGCATCCGGCAGCGCCAGCCGCAACAACTCGTCGGCAATGGCTGCATTGACGGGATTGCGGAGGGCCGCGGCGAGAAACCCATCAGTATTCATGGCGCGAATACCGTCATTGCGAGGAGCGCAAGCGACGAAGCAATCCAGTTTTCCACTCGCAGCCATGGATTGCTTCGCGGAGCCTGTCATCGGGCGCGCATTCGCGCGACCCGTTGGCTCGCAAAGATGGTGTGGACGGCCCCCGACGGCATCAGTGTGCCAGACTGGTGGTGTTGATTCGACCAGACAAGGGGACCGTCCATGACGAACATTAGCACGATTGGTTTGGATTTGGCGAAGAACGTGTTTCAGGTTCACGGGGTTGATGCATCGGGAGCAGCGGTGCTGGGGCGTCAGCTTCGGCGCGCAGCTGTTGAGAAGTTTTTTGCTAAGCTGCCGCCGTGCCTGGTGGGGATGGAGGCGTGCGGCAGCGCGCATCATTGGGCGCGGGTAATCAGCGGCTATGGCCACGAGGTCCGGCTGATGCCGCCGGGCTATGTGAAGCCTTATGTCAAGCGCAACAAGAACGATGGTCGGGACGCGGAGGCGATCTGCGAGGCGGTGATCCGGCCAACGATGCGCTTCGTGCCGGTGAAGAGCGTGGAGCAGCAGACAACGCTGGCGGTTCACGGCACGCGGGCATTGTTGGTTCGGCAACGTACGATGATCGCGAACGCGCTGCGGGCGGCGCTGAGCGAACTCGGGATCGTGGCGGCACAGGGATACGATGGGTTGCGCGAGCTGATGGCCAGGCTCCAACAAGCGAGCGATGAGATCCCGGAGACGATGCGGGGCGCGCTGTTGTTGCTGGCTCAACATTGGCAGGCGCTCGATACTGACGAACGGGTGCTGGAGCGACAGATCGCGAAGGCGGCCCGTTGCGATGGCAAGGCTCGCCGACTAATGGAAGTGCCGGGCGTCGGCCCGATCATCGCCAGCACTGTCTTGGCCAAAGTGCCCGATGCGAAGGTGTTCCGTTCGGGCCGCGATTTTGCGGCCTGGATCGGGCTGACCGGCCGCGATCAGGGTACCGGCGGCAAGCATCGTCCTGGCCGCATTTCCAAACAGGGAGACCGCATGCTGCGAGCCCTGCTGATCAGCGGTGCAAGCGCCCATCTGCGGCAGCAAAAGCGGCGCGGCGTTAGCGATCCGTGGCTGCGCGAGTTGCTCGCGCGGCGACCCTACAAGGTCGCCATGGTGGCGTTCGCCGCCAAAACCGCGCGCATCATCTGGGCCATGCTGGTCAAAGGAGAACATTACCGCGACCGCGCGAGCGCGCCGGCTGCTGCCTGTTGAGGGGCGACAGCCGCGCTCGCGCTCATCCAATCGGAAGGGCAACCAAGGTGTGATGGCAAATGGTCTGGAAACCAGGATCGAAACACTCCGTATCGTCATCGCGCGTCATAGCGCGCCGCAATGATTGGAATTCGATCAGCGATCTCCATCAGGGCCCGCGGTCAATGGCCGCTTCTCGAGGCCGTATACATGACCGCTCCCCGATCCGTTTGCCGAAATACCAAAAAAGCCCTTGCCGAGAGGGGGCCGTCCATACATGACGTTAAATCGACCTCAATGCACCGACGTGAAAAACCGCGCCGTGCGCAAACCGGACAGCCAGGTCCACACCGGCTGGCTGCGGATGCCGAGGTCCCACGATGCGACCACGGCGTCAGCGCGGCCGACCAGGTCGTCCATCGGCAACAACCCGACCCCGCCGTCGCTCACCGGCACGCGGCTATCGGCGGAGTTGTCGCGGTTGTCGCCCATCACGAACAGCCGGCCCCGCGGCACGGTCACCTCAGGCGTGTTGTCGAGCGGGCCATTGTCGTGCAGCTTGAAAATCGCGTGGCTGACACCATTGGGCAAAGTCTCGACGTAGCGGTAGGCCGGCTCGGCCCTGCCATTGTCGTCTTCGGCTTGGCCAATGCCGTCCGCTTTCAGCGACGCCGCGCGGTCGTTGATGAAGAGCTGGCCCTGGCGCATCTGGATGCGATCGCCGGGCAGGCCGACAACGCGCTTGACCCAGGCCTGCGAGCGGTCGCCCGGCCAGCGAAACACCACGACGTCGCCGCGCTTTGGGGTCTCGCCGAATACCCGTCCGGTTTCCGGCAGGGTGATTTGGATCGGCAGCGAGGCGGCGCTGTAACCGTAGGCGAATTTCGTCGCCAGTAGCGCATCACCGATCATCAGCGTCGGCTCCATCGAGCCCGACGGCACGTAGAACGGCTCGGCGAGCGCGCCCTTGGCGAGCAAAACCACCAGCACGATGCCCGCGAGCTGGACGAACTGGGCGCGCCAGCTCGATTTCTTCGAAGTGACCGATTCGTTGTTGATGCTCATGCGCCGGTTCCTCCGACGGTAATGCGCTCCATCCGCAGCGTCGGCTGGCCGACGCCGACCGGCACGCCCTGGCCGTTCTTGCCGCAGGTGCCGATCCCGGTATCGAGCGAAAGATCGTTGCCGATCATGGTGATGCGGTGCAGATCGGTCGGTCCGTTGCCGATCAGCATCGCGCCCTTCAAGGGCGCGCCGAGCTTGCCGTTTTCGATTCGGTAGGCCTCGGTGCACTGGAACACGTATTTGCCCGAGGTGATGTCAACCTGGCCGCCGCCGAAATTGGCGGCGTAGATGCCGGTCTTGACCGAAGCCAGAATTTCCGCGGGGTCGCGGTGACCGGCCAGCATATAGGTGTTGGTCATGCGCGGCATCGGCACATGGGCATAGCCCTGGCGGCGGCCATTGCCGGTCGGCTTCATGTTCATCAGCCGGGCGTTCTGGCGATCCTGCATATAGCCTACCAGGATGCCGTCCTCGATCAGCACGGTGCGGTTGGTCGGGGTGCCCTCATCGTCGATCGACAGCGAGCCGCGGCGCGAGGCCATGGTGCCGTCATCGACCACGGTGACGCCCTTGGCCGCGACCTGCTGGCCCATCAGGCCGGCAAACGCCGAGGTCTGCTTGCGGTTGAAATCGCCTTCCAGCCCGTGGCCGACGGCTTCGTGCAGCATCACGCCGGGCCAGCCGGCTCCCAGCACCACATCCATCTCGCCGGCGGGCGCGGGCACCGATTCCAGATTGACCATCGCCTCGCGGATCGCGCCGTCGGCGGCCTCGCGCCAGGATTTGGCTTCGATGAAGCGCGCATAACCCTCGCGGCCGCCATAGCCCTTGCTGCCGCTTTCCTGCCGGTCGCCTTGTCCCGCGACGACGGAAATATTCACGCGCACCAGCGGGCGAATGTCGCGATAGCTCTCGCCGTCGGGACGGAGGATTTCCACCACCTGCCAGGTGGCGCCGAGGCTGACGGTGACTTGCCGCACCCGCGGGTCCTTGTCGCGGACATAGGCATCGATCTCGGCGAGCAGTTTTACCTTTGACTCGAAGCCGGGCGCATCGAGCGGATTTTCGTCGCCATAGAGCCGCACATTGGTGTGCGCCGGCGCCGCGGCAAGATTCCCGCTATAGCCGCCGCGCACGGCTGCGACGGCATCCGCCGCGCGGATCAGCGCTGGCAATGAGACGTCGGAAGAATGCGCATAGCCTACCGCATCATCCTTCACCGCGCGCAGCCCAAAACCCTGCGAGGTGTCGTAGGTCGCCTGCTTCAGCCGGCCATTGTCGAACATCAACGCTTCGCTCTGGCTGTATTCCAGGAACAGCTCACCGTCGTCGGCGCCACCAAGCCCTCGCGCGACCTGATGGCGTACGGAATCGCGGTCGAGGTTGGCGCGGTCGAGCAGCGAGGTTGTCGGGGGATTGGTCATGAAGACTCCAGAACAAAGCAGATTTCTTTGTCGTCCCCGCGAAAGCGGGGACCCATAACCACAGGCGGCAAGCTGATCCTGCAATGCGGCAGCCTGTGGCTATGGGTCCCGGCTCGCGCTTCGCTTGGCCGGGACGACGATGACTGAAGATAGGCACTATTGCCGAAAATAGGGAGGGGCGGTGGCCGCTGAAGAAATAACCCCTCACGGCAACTTGTCATAGCCCTCGCCGAGCCCGTTCAGGCTCAGCGGAAAGCCGATGCCCTCTTCGGGGGTCTCGAAGATGATAAAGGTCGCGGTCTTGGCGGAACGGAGCTGGCCGAGCAACTTGTCGTCCATCACGACTTCGGCGACGCAGCCATTGGGCAGGCAACGGACGAAACCGGCGCGACCGACATCGACATTGTCGAGTTTCAGGCCGAGGCCCGACGGCAGCAGCACGCCCAAGGGCGCCACTACCCGTATCAGCTTGCTCTTCTGGTCGGCGGTCTTCAGCACGATGACGGTGAGGCCGGCATTGGAACGGTCTTCCGCCACCACGCTCTGGATCAGGGCGCATTGCTCGCCCTGCGCGCCCGGCGGAGTGTCGCAGCGGATCTGCCAGTCGCCATGGACCGAGCGCACCGCGCCTTGCGCGCTTGCTGTGCCCGTCAGGCCAAGCAAGAAAGCAACAGCAAGACATGCGGCAGTCAGGCTTGCGCCGGGCCGGTGGCTGAAACCTGCAAGAGGATTACCGCGGCTTGCGGCGCTTCTCGCTTTGTGTTTCGAAGGCCCCATCGGGGTCGATCCCTTGATATTTCCCTGAAGACGGTCGGTCCGAACAGGGACTGATGCGCAATGACGGCGCCTTGAAGGCGTTCCCGGCGCCGAAACGGCCGCTTCTTGAAGCCCGCGAATTAGGTTCCCGTGGAGCACCCCGCCTGTGCCTACATCGGGCAATCCGCCTGTCAAGCGCCCCGGGCCGGCGAAAGTGGCGCTATTGCCTGATTTCACGGGAAAATGTGCCACCGGCGCAATAGCCCGTGACGCATCACGCCGCGTCCCACTACTGCATTGCGAGAGGCTAAGAATTATGGTTTGAGAGGCTGGATTTCGACGCGTTCTAGCGATCTGGCCCAGGTACCTCTCAAGATACCTCCCAAGGCCGTTTGTCAGGGGGCGGATCGTGCGGCATCTCTCGCCATCCGGCGGAGTGCTTTGGGTTCTATCAAGGGAGCGCGAGCGGCATGAAGATGTCGAAGGGCCAAATCGGCCGGCGGTTGCTGGGATTAGCGGTGGCCGGCATCGCGCTGGCAGCCCGCGGAACGGCATTCGCCGAACTGGGGCAGCCGGCGCCGTGGGAATACAAGCTGCAGGAAGCGGCGACGCCGGTGATGGAGAGCATCATCTGGTTCCACAATTGGCTGCTCTGGATCATCACCATCATCACGCTGTTCGTTCTGGCGTTGCTGGTCACTGTCGTTATCAAGTTCAACGCCAAATCCAACCCGGTGCCCTCCAGGACCACCCACAACACCCTGATTGAAGTGGCATGGACCCTGATTCCGGTGCTGATCCTGGTCGGAATCGCGGTGCCGTCGTTCCGTCTGTTGTTCCAGGAGCTCGACGTTCCCAAGGCCGACGTGACGATCAAGGCGACCGGCAATCAATGGAATTGGACCTATAGCTATCCCGATGACAAGATCGAATACACCTCGATCATGCTGACGGATGAGGATCGCGCCAAGCTCAGCCCGCCTCCGCCGCGCCTGCTCGGCGTAGACCACGCCATCGTCGTGCCGGTGAACAAGGTGATCCGGATCCAGACCACCGGCGCGGATGTCATCCACTCCTTCGCGGTTCCGGCCTTCGGCATCAAGATCGACGCCATTCCCGGCCGCCTCAACGAAACCTGGTTCAAGTCGACCAGGCTCGGCATCTTCTACGGACAGTGCTCCGAGCTTTGCGGCAAGGATCACGCCTTCATGCCGATTGCGGTAAAGGTTGTGAACGATCGGGACTATGACGATTGGAAGAAGTGCGTCCAATCCGGCAAGGACGATTGCATCGATGTGCCGCAAGGCGGCAAGGCGAAGCAATCAAGCTAACGGCGACGGGACTGCAAGGTCCAAAAGTACGGCAAGGCAGGATTTGAAAATGGCAACGACCGCAGCGACACCGGCACATACCGATCACGGCCATGACGATCATGCGCACGACCATCCGACCGGCTGGCGGCGCTTCGTCTATTCGACGAACCACAAGGACATCGGCACGATGTACCTGGTGTTTGCGATCATCGCCGGCGTCATTGGCGCGGCGATGTCGATCGCGATCCGTGCCGAACTGATGTATCCCGGCGTCCAGATCTTCCACGAGACCCACACTTACAACGTGTTTGTGACCTCGCACGGCCTGATCATGATCTTCTTCATGGTGATGCCGGCAATGATCGGCGGCTTCGGCAACTGGTTCGTGCCGTTGATGATCGGCGCGCCCGACATGGCGTTTCCGCGCATGAACAACATCTCGTTCTGGCTGTTGCCGGCCTCCTTCGCGCTGCTGCTGATCTCCTCCTTCGTCGAAGGCGAACCGGGCGCCAACGGCGTCGGCGCGGGCTGGACCATCTACGCGCCGCTGTCGACCTCGGGCCATCCCGGACCGGCGGTCGATTTTGCCATTCTGTCGATCCACCTGGCCGGCGCCTCGTCGATTCTGGGCGCCATCAATTTCATTACCACGATTTTCAACATGCGCGCGCCGGGCATGACCCTGCACAAGATGCCGTTGTTCGTGTGGTCGATCCTGGTCACCGTGTTCCTGCTGCTGTTGTCGCTGCCGGTGCTCGCCGGCGCTATTACCATGTTGCTCACCGACCGCAATTTCGGCACCACATTCTTCTCGGCGGAAGGCGGCGGCGACCCGGTGCTGTTCCAGCACCTGTTCTGGTTCTTCGGCCATCCCGAGGTCTACATCCTGATCGTTCCGGGCTTTGGCATGGTCAGCCAGATCGTCTCGACCTTCTCGAGGAAGCCGGTGTTCGGCTATCTTGGCATGGCCTATGCGATGGTCGCAATCGGCGGCATCGGCTTCGTGGTGTGGGCGCACCACATGTACACCGTCGGCATGTCCTCGGCGACGCAGGCCTATTTCGTCGCCGCAACCATGGTGATCGCGGTGCCGACAGGCGTGAAGATCTTTTCCTGGATCGCCACGATGTGGGGCGGCTCAATCGAGTTCAAGACGCCGATGCTGTGGGCGGTCGGCTTCATCTTCCTGTTCACCGTCGGCGGCGTCACCGGCGTCGTACTGGCCAACGCCGGCGTCGACCGCGTGCTGCAGGACACCTATTACGTGGTCGCGCACTTCCACTATGTGCTGTCGCTCGGTGCGGTATTCGCGATCTTTGCCGGCTGGTACTACTGGTTCCCGAAAATGTCCGGCTACATGTATTCGGAAACCATCGGCAAGCTGCACTTCTGGTTCACCTTCGTCGGCGTCAATATGGCGTTCTTCCCGCAGCATTTCCTCGGCCTCTCCGGCATGCCGCGCCGCTACGTCGACTATCCCGACGCATTCGCCGGCTGGAACCTGGTGTCTTCGCTCGGCTCCTACATTTCAGGGTTCGGCGTGCTGATCTTCATCTACGGCGTGGTCGACGCGTTCGTGCGCAAGCAACAGGCCGCCGACAATCCGTGGGGAGCGGGCGCCACCACGCTGGAATGGACGCTGCCTTCGCCGCCGCCGTTCCATCAGTTCGAAGTGCTGCCGCGCGTGCAGTAGTGCGGGTGTGCGGCGCGGCGGTCGCGCCGCGCCTTCAAGAGCATGATCCGGAAAAGTGGGAACCGGTTTTTCGAAAAGATCATGCTCAAACAAGGAAATCAGATCATGATCCGATCCAATCGGATCATGATCTAGGGAAGTGAGACCAGACTTGTCGGTCGTCGATCACAACGCCATCGAGCTGTCGCCCCGGATTTCCGAGGCCGATGTTGCCGACTACGTCGCGCTGCTGAAGCCGCGGGTGATGTCGCTGGTGATCTTCACCGCGCTGGTCGGTCTCGTGATCGCACCGGGCCACGTCCACCCGGTGCTGGCGTTTACCTCGATCCTCTGCATCGCGGTCGGCGCCGGCGCCTCGGGCGCGCTCAACATGTGGTACGAGAGCGATATCGACGCGCTGATGTCGCGCACCGCCAACCGGCCAATTCCACGCGGGCGCGTCACCCGGCCGGAAGCACTGACGTTCGGCATGACGCTGGCGTTCTTCGCGGTGATGACATTGGGCATCCTGGTCAACTGGTATGCCGGCGCGCTGCTCGCGTTCACGATCTTCTTCTACGTCGCGGTCTACACCATGGCGCTGAAGCGCTGGACCGCGCAGAACATCGTGATCGGCGGCGCCGCAGGCGCGCTGCCCCCGGTGGTGGCGTGGGTGGCGGCGACCGGCTCGCTGTCGATGGAGCCGCTGCTGCTGTTCCTGATCATCTTCTTCTGGACCCCGCCGCATTTCTGGGCGCTGGCGCTGTTTCGCAGCGACGACTATGCGCGCGCCGGCGTGCCGATGCTGCCCGTGGTCGCCGGCCCCGATGCGACGCGGCTGCAGATCCTGCTTTACACATTGGTGCTGGTCGCGGTCGCCTTCGCGCCGTGGCCGCTCGGTTATTTCGACGCGGTCTATGGCGTGACCTCGCTTGTTCTCGGCGCCGGCATGCTGGCGCTTGCGGTCAACGTCTACCGCCGCCGCCACGGCAGCGAGGCGCTGCGTGCGACGCGAAAACTGTTCGCGTTCTCGATCTTTTATCTGTTTGGCCTGTTCGCGACCTTGCTGCTCGAGGTCGCCGTCCACGCCATCGTGCCATCGATCTGGTAGGGAGCGCATGGGGAGCCAATGGCCGACAAGCAGCCGCCGAATGGAATCGTCCTCACCGAGGCGCAGAAGAGGAGCCGTCGTCAACGCTCGATCGCCATCGCGCTGGCGCTCGGCGTCCTGGTCGTGCTGTTCTTCGCGGTCACCATGGTCAAGGGGCCGGCGGTACTAGTGCGGCCGATGTGATCGACATGGAGAAGATACCCGCGATGCCGCATCAGCCGACCGCAAACCAGAAGGCTGGCACGCGCCACGGCCTTGGCCGTGATGCGGCGGTGGCTGCAATCTGCGGTCTTGTCGTGGTGCTGATGGTTGGCGCGTCCTACGCGGCGGTGCCGTTCTACAACTGGTTCTGCCGCGCCACCGGTTTCAATGGCACGACGCAAGTCGCGACCTCGGGGCCGTCGGCCGCGCCGCTGACGCGGAAGGTCGCGGTGCGCTTCGATGCCAATGTCGCCCCCGGGCTGCCGTGGAAATTCGAGCCGGAGCAGACTGAAATCGAGGTCAGGATCGGCCAGGTCGTCACCGTGTTCTATACCGTGATCAATCAATCGGCGCGGACCACGGTCGGGCAGGCGGCCTATAATGTGGCGCCGCTGACGGTCGGGGCGTATTTCCAGAAGATCAACTGCTTCTGCTTCACCGAACAGACCATGGCGGCGGGCGAAAAACGCGAGATGCCGGTGGTGTTCTACGTCGATCCGGCGCTGGTCGCGGACAGCGACAATGACGGGCTGAGTAATATTACGCTGTCCTACACCTTCTACCCCGTGCGCGAGCCGGTGGCGAAACCGCAGGCGGCGAGCGAGCCGGATAAACCCAAAGGGAACCTCTGATCATCCCGATCTGAGTATTTGATTTTGAGACCAATACGTGCCGAATAGGCACCGCTAATGGAGAGACCGAAAAATGGCTACGGCGCAAGTCAAGCATCACGATTACCACCTCGTCGATCCGAGCCCGTGGCCGATCGTCGGCGCGGTCTCGGCCTTCATCATGGCGGTCGGCGCGATCACCTGGATGCATCATTCGTTCTCGGCGGCGCCGATCGTTTTCGGCATCGGTACCATCGGCGTGCTCTACACCATGGCGAGCTGGTGGACGGACGTGATCCGCGAGGCCCAGTACAAGGGCGATCACACCCGCGTGGTGCAGATCAGCCACCGCTACGGCATGATCCTGTTCATCGCCTCCGAAGTGATG
The DNA here is from genome assembly GCA_963801875.1 of uncultured Alphaproteobacteria bacterium. Lineage (GTDB taxonomy): Bacteria > Pseudomonadota > Alphaproteobacteria > Rhizobiales > Xanthobacteraceae > Bradyrhizobium. Next base: position 91,248 of record CAWDGT010000007.1, read on the forward strand.
TTCTTCGTCGCCTGGTTCTGGGCCTTCTTCAACTCCTCGCTGTTCCCCGCCGATCCCGTTCACGCCACCCGCGAGGCGCTGTTCGGCGGGGTGTGGCCGCCGAAGGGCATCGAGACTTTCGATCCCTGGCACTTGCCGCTGTTGAACACGCTGCTGCTGCTGACCTCGGGTACCACGGTGACCTGGGCGCACCATGCGCTGCTGGAGAACGATCGTCAGGGCCTGAAATACGGTCTGATCCTTACGATTCTGCTGGGAGCGGCCTTCACCTGCGTGCAGGCCTACGAATACAGCCACGCCGCGTTCTCCTTCGCCGGCAATATCTACGGCGCGACCTTCTTCATGGCGACCGGATTCCACGGCTTCCATGTGCTGGTCGGCACCATCTTTCTGACCGTCTGTCTGCTGCGCGCCTATGCCGGGCATTTCAGCACGACCCAGCATCTCGGCTTCGAATTCGCCGCCTGGTACTGGCATTTCGTCGACGTGGTGTGGCTGTTCCTGTTCATCTGCATCTATGTCTGGGGCCACGGCGCCGAAACCATGGCGCACGGCGCGCATTGATCTGCGATAGCGTTTCCGGGCGAAGTGGCTGGCCGCCGGCGTAAAGGAAACGCGTCAAAACAAGAGTTGACTGTGCTACAAGGGGGCGGCCGCAGGGCCGCCCTTTTTGTTTCGCCAAACGCGGAAAGACGCTTGCCCATGCAGGACCAGACGCTGCCGACGCTGACGCAAAGCGCGTTGCGTGGGCTTGCCTGCAAATGCCCGCGCTGCGGCAACGGCAGGCTGTATGCGGGATTCCTCAACCTGCGGCCGCACTGTGAGGTCTGCGGGCTCGATTATGCCTTCATCGACGCCGGCGACGGCCCCGCGATCTTCATCATCATGATTGCCGGCGCCATCGTCGTCGCCTGCGCGCTGATCGTGGAGGTGAAATACCAGCCGCCGTTTTGGCTGCACGCGGTGCTCTGGCTGCCCCTGATTTTCGCCACCACCCTGTTGCCACTGCGGACGATGAAGTCGCTTCTGATCGCGCTGCAGTTCCATCACAAGGCCGCACCTGGCCGACTGATCGATCGCGAGCCGAAATGATCGCGGGCGCCGGACGACGGCGGACCATCGCCGGCTTCGGCGTCTTCACACTGGTGATGGTGACGCTGTTCGTTGGCCTCGGGGTCTGGCAGCTGCAGCGCCGGGTCGAGAAACACGCTTTGATCGCAGCCCTCACCGAACGGCTCGCGGCCGCGCCCGAACCGCTGCCGTCGCCGGCGCAGTGGAGCGGCCTCACGCCGGAGAGGGACGAATTCCGCCGCGTCAGCTTTGCGGCGACCTACGAGCCCGGCCCGGATGCGATGGTATATAGTTCCGGCTCAGCGGTGCGCGAGGACATTTCCGGTCCGGGCACCTGGGCGTTCATGCCCGCGCGGCTCCCGACCGGAGAAACCATCGTGATCAATGCCGGTTTCGTGCAGAACACCATGCAGGACCGCGGCCAGCAGGATCGCGCGGTGACGCGGCTCATCACCAGGGAGCGGGTGACGCTGACCGGCTACATCCGCTTTCCGCAAACCGGGGGTGTGCTGACGCCGGCCGAAAATCCTGCCACGCGGCTGTGGTTCACCCGCGATCATCTCGCCATGGCTCGGGCACTTGGCTGGGGCGAGGTCGCGCCGTTCTATGTCGATCTCGAACAGCCGGTGCCGGCGAGCGGCATCCCGAAACCGGGTGCACTCGAGGTCCATCTCAAGGACGACCACCTGCAATACGCCATCACCTGGTTCGCTCTGGCAGGCGCCGTGGTGATCGCCTTCGGGGTGTGGCTGCGAGGCCAGCGGCGGGCATTGTCATCCCCGAAGTAGGATGTCCGGCCGAGGATGAGGTCAGTAAGGACTACCAGCCAATCCTGAAACCATCCTTCCGCGCGCCACCGTGATCGGCGGCGAGTGCCACGCCGACGACTTCGCCGTGATCCGGCGCTGTCAGACGAAAGGGTCGCCCGAAGGCGGCGTCACAATTCAGGCCTTATGATGGTTGGTGAGGCTGTTCCTCCGAGCAAATATCCCCGGCAATCCGGTCCCCCCTTGGGGGACCGGATCGCTGCGGCGGTTCTAGTAACAAGCCGGATACGGATAATATCCGCAGCGATAGGCTCCGTAAGCTCCGTATGCACCCGCGCCAACCGCAGCGGCTCCGACGCCGACCGCCACGCCACGGCGTACGGCCGCACCACGGTAGACGCCACCGTGATGGACGCCACCGTGATGGACGCCAGCGCGACCAGCGCCACCCCGATATGCGAAGGCGTCAGTTGAGACAGCCGCAATGCACCCGATGCCAATGATAACGGATGCAGCAAGCGAAATTATGGTTCGACGTGACATGACTGATCTCCTTTCTCGCCATCAGTATATATTCCTCCGGTCGCATGCTGCATTGATCTGGAGCAAGGCAGCCGACATTCGGAAAAGAAAAAGTGGCAGAGGCGACGTACCTCAGATCGCACTCAACCAGCTTGCAATTGCCGCCTACCGCCATACCGTCGATCGAAACAGGGGTTACCATGATGTTGAATGATCGAGAGAAAATTCTGAGCGCGCTGCGCGAGAAACCGCTCAAAATCTTTGAGGTCATGAAGCGCGCGAATATGGCGAATGAGGAAGCTTGCCAATCGCTCCTTATGAAAATGAGGACCGAAGGTTTGGTGAAATTCGATATTCACAAGGGTCGATGGCTCATCGGCTGATCACGCACCGCCGGACCGGAGGACGAGAAGCGACGTCCGCGCCGAGTCCGCTCTACCCCTCTAAAGCGGGCATCACCCGACGCAGGCACCAGGTCGGTTTGATGCCCACAACCAGACATTGGAGCGGCGCAGGCCGGCTAGTGCACGCCGCGCCGATAGACGGCGACGCCGTCTGCGCCGATCTCGAAGGCCATGAGGTCTTCACCGACGACCAGCGGTCCTTTGTAAGTCTCGCGCGTCTGCGCCACGATCTCGTCGGCGGTCACGCTCGGCAATGTCGGTGTGCCGATCACCGAGAGATGGGTGTAGGCCGCGAGCTTCGGATGCGCGCGACTGAATACGACGCCCGCCTCCTGCGGGGTGACGTGATGGGCGGCGATGGTCTGGATCGCCGGGTTCTTCATCAGTTCAGGCTTGACGGCGAAAACCTCGTGCACCAGCAGGTCGGCCCCGGTGCCGTATTTGATGACGTTCTCGTTGAGCCGCGTATCACCGGAAATAACGGCGGCGTGCCCCGCGTAGTCGACGCGATAGCCGTAAGCGGGCTTCACCTCGTCGCCATGATTGACCTCGAAGGCGGTGACACGAAGTCCGTCCTTCTCGTAGACGATGCCGTCCTTCGTGAACTCCTCGACTTTGAGCTCGAGCCCTTCCCGCGTTAGCTTTTGATCGGCGATCCGTATCTTGATGTCGGCGGCATAGGCGCGTTCGAGATTTGACATGAGTTCAACCGCGCCGACCGGTCCGATCACGCCAAGCGGCGATTTTCGCTGGCCGAAGGGCGGTGGCAGCCAGCCCGTCAACCATAGGTCTGGAATGCCGATGGTGTGATCCGAATGGTAGTGCGTCAGAAAAAGAACTTCGATGCGGCCTAGCGGGATGCGCAACTGGCTGAGCCTGATCGTCGCACCTCGTCCGGCATCGATGAGAATTCTTGTGGCTTCCCGCCTCGATCAGCGTGCTGGCACTGAAGCGGTTAGGCGAAGGGTCCGGCCCGCCCGTACCGAGCAATGTGACCCGGAACAGATCCGGCTCGGCAGCCGACTGCGCGGTCGCCGCATCTGAGTATCCGGCGATCACGATCGCGCCGGCGAGTGCGACCCCTCGAAAAAACCGTTTCATATCAAAACCCCCAAAGCTGATTTGAATGCGGCAAGCAGGCTGCTTCGCGGCTGCGAATTCCGTTCACTGGCATTCCGTCTGATGGCCCCACAGACCCCAGAACCAGACAAATATTCCACCGATGCGTGAATTGCCGTGTTTTGGGCCGCACGTTACGGGCGCTGATCATCGTTAATGGGACAAGCACATTGTCCTTTAAAACCGTTGATAATTTGCAAATCGTCAATTTGTGGACGTTACCACAGGCGGTACCTCGGCGGAGGCGACGTCTGTACCCGATGCATGACGGAGCGACCCGATGCCTGTCGCGGTGATTGTAGTGCTGCTGATGCTGGTGGCAACAACACCATCGGAAGCTTCGGTGTCCTGCCTGAGCAGGACCGAAGTGCGCCAGCATCTTGGTTCGGTTCACATCCATTGGCGCGGCCAGGATCATTGCCGGGACGCGACACCGACGCGCCGACACCATCAGCTCCGGAACGTTCAGCGAAAATACCAGATGCATCAAGTTGGGCGAAAAATGGATCAGCCCAAATGGCATAACTCGATGTCGGCGATGTTGCCTGATGACCAAACTGTGCGGGCGCCATCGCCAGATCGCCGGGCTGATATCGAATCGCCACCGTCCCCCGTTGTCGTGCGCCGGGTCGGCCTCGTCGAGGTCAAGCCGCCTCCCGTCATCGAGCGCAAGCCCGAGCCGGTGGTCTCGCCGCGCGCCGTGGTGCTGATTTTTGTCGGCTTCATACTGGCACTGACGCTTGCGACGATCGAGTTGCTGTTCCGCGGCATGATTCACGAACGACCAGATCGTTGAGCCGTGACAAACGTCGGATTTGGGGCCTGGAGGCCGGACCATCAGGTTGCTAGGCCCGCGTTAGCCCCGGTATCAGGCGTCAATGATGGTCGAGGGATTGTCCGTTTCGTGCCATGCGGGGCGGGGCGCGGTCAGCCAGGGTCTGCCCCTAAATCGTCACTTTGCCGGCGAATTGCAGCCAAAGCGGCAGGACCAAATGCCTGGGGGACATTCGTATTGAGGAGCCTCCAGTTTGGCATATCAGATTGTAGCGACACGAGAGAACGAGAAAGTAAGCTGCGAGCGGATCAGCGTGCTGATAGCAATTGCCAAGGCGCGCGTTTGGACCAGCGAGGGATGGCAAGTCGTCGTTACGGATGAAGAGGGAAGGACGCTGGAGCCCGCTGAATTTGATAAGCTCTTGGCAGCCTAGCTTCAATGAACCGAGAAAACTGATCTCGAACTGACCGACGGGATTTGCAATCCATTGCTTTATTGTGATCCGGCTGTCGGCACAGCCCCCGCATCGATTGAATGCGCCAGAACCCGTGTTTCCCGACAATCGCCCGCTAAAAGGGTTGAACTGTCGGACGGGCCAGGCGAGCATCGAGATGCCGGTCTTGGTCGTGGCGCGGGACGGGGGTAGCCTCTCGTGCGCATCTTGCGGATTGGGGTGGGGCCTGCGCGACCATGAATGGATCCAGCGTTGCCATCAGCAATCTTCGAGCTGTTGTCATTCTCATCGTGCTGGCATTCCATTCCATTCTCCCCTATCTGGCCTCTGTACCGGCCGACGCGTATCCCTTCGATAGCCCGCCCTATCGGTGGCTGGCCTTTCCCATCGTGGACAGCGCGCGATGGTTCGGATTCGATCTATTCTGCGCCTGGCAGGATGTGGGTTTGATGAGCAGCCTGTTCCTGCTCTCGGGTCTGTTCGCGCCGTCAAGCCTTGCGCGCAAGGGAAGCTGGAAGTTCCTGTCGGACCGCCTGTTGCGGATTGGCGTGCCGTTTGTATTGGCCGTCGTCTTCCTGTCGCCGCTCGCCTATTATCCCGCCTATCGCACGACTGCCGTTGACCCCAGCCTCAATGGCTATTGGCAGCATTGGCTCGCGCTGCCGTTCTGGCCGTGCGGACCGCAGTGGTTCTTGTTGCAGCTTTTGGCGTTTAACATTCTGGCGGCCGCGATGCATCGCTTCATTCCCGGATGGGACGAGCGTCTGGTCCGACCGGTAGCCTTCGCTGGCGGAAATCCAGTTCGGTTCTTTGTCGTTCTGGCGACGCTATCCGCGCTGTCCTACATCCCCTTGATGTTGGCTTCTTCACCGTTCGAATGGATGAACATCGGCCCAATCTCGTTTCAAATCAGCCGACCGTTGCACTATCTCGTCTATTTCCTCGCCGGCTGCGCGCTCGGGAGCTATGGCCTCGACCGCGGCCTGCTTGCCAGCGACGGCGTTCTGGCGCGGCGCTGGGCGGCGTGGCTTGCCACAGCCTTCGTCGGTTTTTTGCTTTGGGCTGCACCGACCTCCATGACGATGGCCGACTGGAGCCATGCGCCCTTCGTTCTGAAGCTTGCCGCCGGTTTCGGCTTCGTTGTCGCCTGCGCCGCCGGTTGCCTGTGCTTGCTGGCGATCTGCCTGCGCTTTGCGCATTGGCGCCTGCGGGCGTTTGACAGCCTGTCAGCCAATGCCTACCGAATGTATCTGATCCATTACGGCTTTGCCGTCTGGCTGCAATATGCGCTGCTGGATACCGCCCTGTTTGCGATCGGCAAGGCCGTGATCGTGTTTGGCGGCACCGTGATCATGAGCTGGAGCATCGCCGCCGGCTTGGGCGGCATCCTGCCGGCCTCCCGGCGGAACGCGGCGATAAGCGGAGTACGCGGCGTCTGACGGCTGAATTTTGGACGTAATGAGGTTGGGCTTCGGTAGCATGCCATTGATCTTTATCATCGCATTCCGAAATTTATTTCATGATCGGCTACGTCTCATTGCAACCGTGATAGGGATCGTGTTCTCCATCGTTCTGGTAACCGTCCAGATGGGCCTTTATCTGGGCTTTGGGCGCACAGTGACGACGATGATCGATCATGCGTCCGCCGATCTCTGGATCATGCCGCGCGGAACGAAGTGCTTCGAGGACCCGTCCCTGCTGGACACGCGTGAGCGCTACCGCGCGCTTTCATTCAACGGCGTGACGGAGGCGATCCCCGTCGTGATCGGATTTGCGGATTGGCGAATGCCGGGCGGGGCGACAACTCCTGTTTTCATAATCGGTTCGGATCTGCGGTCCGGCGGTTTGCAGCCCTGGAATTTGGTGGAAGGCCGGATCGAGGCGCTGTCGACTCCGAACGCCGTCGCGGTCGACAGGTCCTATTTCGATCGGCTTGGCATCTCGGGGATAGGGGCGACCGCCGAAATCCGGCAACAACTCGTGCGGGTGGCGGCCGTTACCGATGGCATCCGTTCATTCACCACGACTCCGTTCGTTTTCGTGGACGTCAATCGGGCGCGGGCTCACACCGGAGTTCCGCCCGGCAAGGCCACCTATCTTATCATTCGCCTGAGCCCGGATGCCGACCTTGAGCACGTTCGCGGTCAGCTCATGTCGAACATTGCCGACGTCGAGGTATTGACCCCGGCCGAGTTCCGCGAACGCAGCCGCACATTCTGGTTATTCGGCACGGGTGCCGGCGCCGCGCTCTTCGCGGGAGCATTGCTCGGCGTGATCGTCGGCACCGTCGTTGTGGCCCAGACGCTCTATTCAAGCACGAAAGAACACCTGAATGAATTCGCCACCCTGCGCGCCATCGGTTCCTCCCGGCAATATATCTACAAGGTGATCGTCTGGCAGGCTGTCCTTAGTGCCGTCATCGGCTTCGCTATCGCCGCGCTCGTGGGCGCGGCCATCGTGCGACTGACCGCCGAGACAGCGTTGCCGATCCTCATCACGCCTGGACTGACCGTCGGACTGTTTCTGCTGACCGTCGTCATGTGCGTCGGGTCGGCCATTGCCGCGATCATTCAAGTCACACGCATCGACCCCGCCATGGTATTCACGCGATGACCGAACTGATTGAGGCGGTGAATGTGGCGAAGGTCCTTGGCAGCGGTGCCGCGAAAGTGGCGGCGCTCAGGGGCGTAAGCCTGTCGCTGGAGGGCGGTGAATTGACCCTGCTCATGGGGCCTTCCGGTAGCGGCAAGACCACGCTGCTCTCCATCCTCGGATGCATGCTGATGCCTACGGAGGGGACCGTTCGTGTCTGCGGGCATTCAACCGTCGGCGCTGGACCCGAGGACCTGGCGCTTCTCAGGCGAGAGCATGTGGGCTTTGTCTTCCAATCGTTTCATTTGTTTCCGACGCTGTCCGCCGCCGACAACGTCCGGGTGGCGCTGGATGTCCGCGGTGTGCCCGCCAGAAGCGCCAGAGCCAGGTCGCGCGAGGCACTCGCCAAGGTCGGTCTGCTCCATAAAACGAAGGCGTTTCCGCGCGAACTGAGCGGCGGGGAACAGCAGCGCGTCGCAATCGCTCGCGCCATTGTCGGCAATCCGTCCATCATCCTTGCGGACGAGCCAACGGCGGCGCTGGATGGCGAGAATGGCCAGGTGATCATGAAGATCCTCGCTGAAATCGCCAAAGAGCAGGGGCACGCCGTGCTGATTGTGACGCATGATCCGCGTCTTTTGCCATTCGCGGATCGAGTCGTTCATATCGAGGACGGACGGATCGTTAGCGAGGAACACGGCGGCGCCAAACTGCAATGAATTCACGTCAACGCTAAATTCACGTCAATGCTATTGAGGACGACGAGTCATGTCGAAACGCCGGACAGCCCTGGTCGCCGTTTTGGGTCTGATTGTAGCCGCCGGGGTCTTCATGGCGCTTGCAATAAGGGCACGTTTCGAGCCGGCAGCCCGGAGCATGACGGCCGGCTCACCGCAGGACAAGCGATGGCAGGCGGTTGCTCCCGGACGCGTCGAACCGTGCTCCGGCCAGATCAAGGTCACTACGGCAGTGGCCGGGCTGGTCGACAAGGTGCTGGTAAAGGCCAATGACAGGGTGTTTGCCGGCGAACCGCTGATCCATCTCGCCGACGATGAGCTCCAGGCGCGGCTGGCGGCGGCGGACGCGCAAGTCGACATGCGCCTGCGCGCACGGGATGAAAGGGCGGCGACGGGCAGAGCGAAGAATCGACGCAAGGCGCAGGATGCCGTGGCCGATGCCGAACGGGCGGCAGATGACGCGCGATCCGCGGTTGATCGGGCTGCTGCCGGATTGCGGGCCAATGGCGGGCCGGACGCCGACCTGACCGCTGCCCGTCTGGCATTGACGCGTGCCCAGAATGAACTATCGACACGCCAGGAGGAGCTCCGCACGATCGAAACCGACGTGCCTTTGCCTACCGCCCCGGAGGGCCAGCTCAGTATAGCCCGTGCGGAGTACACGGTAGCTCGGTCCGCGCTCGATAAGATGACGGTCCGCGCCCCGATTAGTGGCACCGTGCTGCAAGTCAATGTGAGGGTGGGTGAACTGGCGACACCTGCTTCCCAGGAGCCGCCGCTGCTGCTCGCCGATCTTTCAGCCTTGTGCGTGCGCGCGGAACTGGACGAGCGCGACCTGGCGTCAATCAAGGTTGGGCAAGCGGTCACCCTGCGGGCCGCCGCGTTCCCCGATCGCGAGTTCGAGGGAAGCGTCACCTCCATCGCGCCGCTGGTCGAGCCCGGACGCCTCGCGCCGCCCGGAGCGCGCAATCAGACCGATGTGGATGTGGTGCGGGTCGTGGTTGGATTGTCAGGACCGGACCAACTCACGGTCGGAATGAAGGCCGATGTCTATTTCCGCCCTGCACAAGCTTCTGATCGATAGGCGGTGGCCATCCCCGTTGCCGCGTCTCGCGTGGGCCGTTGCGCCATTGCGGCATTTCCCATTCCGCTGAAAACGCTTTATGGTGCCGCGCGACGTCGACATCGACGAAGTTAAATAATTCATTAAGATCAAAGTCTTGGCGGGAGGCTTACGGTCTTTGGAGGGCGGTTTGACGCGGTATATTTCGACACGGGGCGAGGCTCCGGCCCTGGGTTTCTGCGATGTGATGCTGACCGGGCTCGCCCGCGACGGCGGTCTTTACGTGCCCGAAACCTGGCCGCAGCTTTCGCGCGAAACCATTGCCGGATTTTTCGGCCGCCCCTATTGGGAAGTCGCGGTCGATGTGATCCGCCCGTTCGTCGGTGGCGAAATCTCCGATGCCGATCTCGGCCGCATGGCGAACGAGGCCTATGCCACATTCCGCCATCCCGCCGTGGTTCCGCTTGACCAGATCGGCCCCAATCAATTCCTGCTCGAGCTGTTTCACGGCCCGACGCTGGCGTTCAAGGACGTCGCGATGCAGCTGATCTCGCGGCTGATGGACCACGTGCTGGCGCAGCGCGCGCAGCGCACCACCATCGTGGTCGCGACCTCGGGCGATACCGGGGGCGCCGCGGTCGATGCGTTCGCGGGTCTCGACAATGTCGATCTGATCGTGCTGTTTCCGCACGGCCGCATCTCAGACGTGCAGCGGCGGATGATGACGACATCGGACGCCGCCAATGTTCACGCGCTTGCCATCGAAGGCCATTTCGACGATTGCCAGGCGATCGTGAAGGGGCTGTTCAATCATCATCAGTTTCGCGATGCGGTCGCGCTGTCCGGCGTCAACTCCATCAACTGGGCGCGGATCGTGGCGCAGGTCGTGTATTATTTCACGTCAGCGGTTGCGCTTGGTTCGCCCCAGCGGACGGTGGATTTCACCGTGCCGACCGGGAATTTCGGCGACATCTTCGCGGGCTACGTCGCCAAGCGGATGGGGCTGCCGATCCGGTGCTTGCGGATCGCCGCCAACGTCAACGATATCTTGCCGCGGACGCTTAAGACCGGCATCTATGAGGTGCGCGAGGTTCACGCTACCGCCTCGCCATCGATGGATATTCAGGTTTCCTCGAATTTCGAGCGGCTGCTGTTCGAGGCCAGCGGGCGCGACGCCGCCGTCGTTCGCCGGCTGATGGCGCAGCTCAAGCAGTCCGGGCGTTTCGTGCTGCCCGACGCGACGCTGGCGGCGATCCGGGAGGAATTCGACGCCGGGCGCGCCGACGAGACCGAAACCAGCGCCGCGATCCGCGCCGCCTGGCGCGAGGCCGGCGATCTCGTCGATCCCCATACCGCGGTGGCGCTCGCGGTGGCCGATCGCGACACCTCCGATTCGAAGATTCCCCATATCGTGTTGTCGACCGCGCATGCCGCGAAATTTCCCGATGCGGTGGAGATCGCTTGCGGCGTGCGGCCAGTACTGCCGCCCTGGCTCGAGGGGCTGATGACCAGGCCCGAGCACATCAAGGTCATGAAGAACGATCAGGTTGAAGTCGAGCGGTTCGTGCGATCGGTCAGCCGGGCCGCGAAGCAGGGAGTTGCCGGATGAGCGTCGACGTTACCAGGCTTCCTTCCGGCCTCACTGTCATTACCGATACCATGCCGCATCTCGAAACCGCGGCGCTCGGGGTGTGGGCCGGCGTCGGCGGCCGCGACGAAAAGCCGAACGAGCACGGCATCTCGCATCTGCTCGAGCACATGGCGTTCAAGGGCACCACGCGGCGCAGCTCGCGCGAAATCGTCGAGGAGATCGAGGCGGTCGGCGGCGATCTCAACGCCGGCACGTCTACCGAAACCACCGCCTATTATGCGCGGGTGATGAAGGCCGACGTGCCGCTGGCGCTCGACGTGCTGTCCGACATTCTCGCCAATCCGTCCTTCGTGCCGGACGAACTGGAGCGCGAAAAGGGAGTCATCGTGCAGGAGATCGGCGCGGCGCAGGATACACCCGACGACGTGGTGTTCGAGCACCTCAACGAGCTGTGTTTTCCGGATCAGCCGATGGGACGCTCCCTGCTGGGGACGGCAAAAACCCTGAAGGGGTTCAACCGCGATATGTTGCGCGGCTATCTTTCGACGCATTATCGCGGCCCGGACATGGTGGTGGCGGCCGCCGGCGCGGTCGATCACAAGCGGGTGGTCGAGGAGGTGGCGCGGCGGTTCGCAAGCTTCGACGGCGGACCCGCGCCGAAGCCGCAGGCGGCGATGTTCGGCAAGGGCGGTTCCCGCGTGGTGCATCGCGAGCTTGAGCAGGCGCATCTGACGCTGGCGCTGGAGGGCGTGCCGCAGACCGATCTGTCGCTGTTCTCCCTGCAGGTTTTCACCAACACGCTTGGCGGCGGGATGTCGTCGCGGCTGTTTCAGGAGGTGCGTGAAAAGCGCGGGCTGTGCTATTCGATCTACACCTTCCATGCGCCCTACAGCGACACCGGCTTTTTCGGACTCTATACCGGCACTGATCCCGGCGATGCGCCCGAGATGATGGAGGTGATCGTCGATGTCATCAACGACGCGGTGGAGACCCTGACCGAGGCCGAGATCGCGCGCGCCAAGGCGCAGATGAAGGCGGGACTGCTGATGGCGCTGGAAAGCTGCAGTTCCCGCGCCGAACAGCTGGCGCGTCACATGCTGGCCTATGGACGCCCTTTGACGGTGGAAGAGCTGGTGGCCAGGATTGACGCCGTCAGCGTGGACTCGACGCGGAACGCCGCACGGGTACTATTATCGCGCAGCCGACCAGCGGTTGTCGCGCTTGGCAGTGGAAGAGGTCTGGACACGGCGGTGTCTTTTGCGGAAGGATTGACCAGATCCAGGGCGAAGACGCTGCTTCATTGAAGGCAGTCAGCGCGCTGAATCGAATTCGGGTATCGTGGGGTATCAAACATGGCCCTGTTTCGGCTTCCATCCAGCGGACCGGCCGCGCTGGCCCCGCGCGGGCATGGCCTGCTGCTGCGCGCGCCGCAGATGTCCGATTTTCTGCAATGGGCGCATTTGCGCGAATCCAGCCGGGAATATCTGACGCCATGGGAGCCGATCTGGCCGTCCGACGATCTGACCCGTTCGGGGTTCCGGCGCAGGCTGCGCCGCTACGCCGAGGACATCGCCGCCGACCGGTCCTATCCGTTCATCGTGTTCCGGGAGGCCGACGGGGCGATGATCGGCGGCGTCACGCTGGCGAACGTCCGCCGCGGCATCGTGCAGGCCGGCACCATCGGGTACTGGGTCGGGCAGCCTCATGCGCATCGCGGCTACATGACGGCGGCGCTGCGCGTGCTGCTGCCATCACTGTTCGGCGAGCTCAATCTTCACCGTATCGAGGCCGCCTGCATTCCCTCCAACGCGCCGTCGATCCGGGTGCTGGAGAAATGCGGATTCACGCGCGAGGGGATCGCGCGGCGCTATCTCTGCATCAACGGCGTCTGGCAGGACCACCTGCTGTTCGGTCTGCTGCATGAGGATTTTCGCGGCTAACCTTGTTGCCGGAATAACGACAGACGCCTTGGGCTCGCCGCCATTGCCTTGCTATAAGGCGGCGTGATGCGGGCAACGGCGCTACAGGCCAGGGACATCAGATGGGCGACAAGCGTGCGAATCTGACGGCGGTCCGACCGAACCGGTGGCACCGCATTGCGGTGCTTTCCGTGGTCATGACAGCAATGGCTTGCAGCATGCTGGCCTCGCCGGCATCGGCGCAGTCGATCACCGACCGCTTCAAGAGCCTTTTCGGCGGCAAGTCGGAGCCGGCCGAGGGAGCTGCGCCGCCGGCGGCGTCCGAAAGCCAAACCGACCTGACCTGTCCCCCGGTCAGCATTCGCGCCGGCGCCTCCACCTATGCGGTGGCCGCTCCAGGCAAGCAGCCGGTCGGCAATGACCTGCGTTTTCAAGCCACCATTACGCGCACCGCGCGTGACTGCACGGTAAATGGCGACCAGATCACCGCGCGGATCGGCATTCTCGGCCGTGTCATCGCCGGGCCCGCCGGAAACCCGCCGACGGTCGAGATTCCGCTGCGGGTCGCCGTGGTGCAGGGCGGCGTGCAGGAGAAGACCATCGCCACCAAGGTCTACCGCACGACGGTGTCGATGACTGAATCCGGCAGCATCCCGTTCAGCCTGGTGGCGGAGGACATGGTCTATCCAGTGCCGCAAGGAGCTGCCGGCGATTCCTACATCTTCTATATAGGCTTCGATCCGCAGGCGCTGACGCCGGAGCCAAAGCCGAAGGCGGTGAGGAAGAAGAAGTAGGAGCCGTGCCCGCCGCACGCCTCGCCATGACGGCAGCGTGGCAACAAACGTACAATCCTAGGCGCATGCGAGCGCGCAAACAAAAGGCCGGTGCGATTATCACGCGCCGGCTTTTTGTCTTGCGATCAGAAGCCGTCAGTTCAGCTTTTCACGAACTTCCGCAATGCCCTTGGCCAGCAGTTCATCGCCAACCGATCCCTTCACCGATTGCGACAGGATGGTGGAAGCCGCGGTCACGGCGGCGTCGGCCGCGGCCGCGCGGACGTCGGCGAGCGCCTGCGCTTCGGCCAGCGCGATCTTGCTCTCGGCGGTCTTGGTGCGCCGGGCGACAAAATCCTCCATCTTGGTCTTGGCCTCGGACGCGATGCGCTCGGCTTCGGCCCTGGCGGACGCGATGATGTCCTGGGCCTCGCGTTCGGCGCTGGCGTGACGGGCCTTGTATTCGGCGAGCAGTTTGGCCGCCTCTTCCTTGAGGCGACGCGCGTCGTCGAGCTCGGCCTTGATGCGGTCGCGGCGATGATCGAGCGTCTTCAGCACCGTGCGGTGGACACCCAAATAGCCGAATATACTCAACAGGATGACGAAGGCGACGGCGACCCAGAATTCCGGTTCGGCGAACATCGTGGTTATCCCTTCAAGGACGCGTCAACGGCGCTGTCGACGGACTTGCCGTCGGGCGACATGCCGGTGAGCCGCTGCACGATCGCGGCGGCCGCCTCCGCGGCGATGCCGCGGACGTTGCGCATCGCAGCCTCGCGCGTCGACGCAATGGTTTTTTCGGCTTCGGCGAGTTTCACCGCCAGCCGCTGTTCCAGTTTCTTGCGCTCGGCTTCGGACGCCGCGCTCAGCTTTTCGCGGGTCTCTGTGCCGATCGCATGCGCACGGGAGCGCGCGGCGGCGAGTTCGCTTTCATAGGCTTTCAGCGCTTCGTCGGAGGCGTCCTTCAGCTTCTGCGCCTCGGCCAGATCGCCGGCGATCGCGTTCTGGCGCGCGTCGAGCAGGCCGCCGACGCGCGGCAGCGCAATTTTCGAGACGATCAAATAGAGCGCGACGAACGCGATCAGCAGCGACACCAGTTGCGAGGCAAAGGTGTCCTTTTCGAACGGCGGGAAGGGGGCTTTGTGGCCGCCATCCGCCTCGGTGTGGGCCGTCGTGCCCTTTGCGTCGCCATGACTCTCGGCCACGGGATTCTCCTGTTCTGCCGATCGAGGTCCGGATCGCGGACCTCATCGGCCGGATCGGTGATGGATCAGAGCGCGAACAAGAGCAAGAGCGCGATCAGCAGCGAGAAGATGCCGAGCGCTTCGGTCACGGCGAAGCCGAAGATCAGGTTGCCGAACTGGCCCTGGGCAGCGGACGGATTGCGCACCGCGGCGGCGAGATAGTTGCCGAAGATGATGCCCACGCCTGCGCCCGCGCCACCCATGCCAATGCAGGCAATACCAGCGCCAATGTATTTCGCAGCAATCGGATCCATGAAACGAACTCCTTCTTGAGGTCTGTTGAGATGAGCCGGATCAATGGCCCGGATGGAGAGCATCGTTGAGGTAGATGCAGGTGAGGATGGCGAAGACGTAGGCCTGCAGGAACGCGACCAGCAGTTCGAGCGCGGTGAGAGCGACGGTCAGCCCGAGCGGCAGCGCGGCGCCGGCCCAGCCAAGAATTCCGAGCGCACCGAGCATGGCGACGAAGCTCGCGAACACTTTCAGCGCGATGTGGCCCGCCAGCATGTTCGCGAAAAGTCGTACCGAATGCGAAACCGGCTTCAGCAGGAACGAGATGACCTCGATAAACACTACCAGCGGCAGGATGTAGATCGGGACACCCGACGGTACGAACAGCTTGAAGAATTTCAGGCCGTTCCTGTAGAGGCCATAAAATAGCACGATGAAGAACACCAGCAGCGCCATCGCCGCGGTGACGATGATGTGGCTTGAAACCGTGAAGGCGTAGGGAATGATCCCGATCACGTTCGAGACGCAGATGAACATGAACAGTGAGAACACCAGCGGGAAGAACCTCATGCCTTCCGGACCGGCGGTGCTTCTGATCATGCTCGCCACGAATTCGTAACTGAGTTCAGCCACCGATTGAATGCGGCCCGGAACAAGTTGCCGTCCGGCGGAGCCGCCGATCATGAGTAGCGAGATCACCGCCACCGCAAGAAACATGTAGGCTGACGAACTGGTGAACGCGATTTCCTGTCCGCCGATGTGACCGATGGTGAAGATCTTGTGGATCTGGAACTGATGAATTGGATCGGCGGCCATTCGTTTCTCAGTCTACCGGTTTCGCGATCTCTCGCGGATCGTGTCGAACATTCAGTCGCGCTTCGCAATGCCGCGTCAGAGCCGCTCAGACTGCTTCGCCATCACGCCCGCCGACCGCATCACATTGATCACGCCGGCGGTAAAGCCAAGCAGCAAGAATACGATGAGGCCCCAGGGCGAAGTCGACAGCAAGCGATCGAACCCCCAGCCGAGAGCCGCCCCGGCAAGAACACCCGCAACCAGTTCGGAAGAGAGGCGAAGCCCGACGGCCATGGCGGATGCCTTGGCCTGAGCCGCGTCCTGCTCGTTGCCGGACTGGTCAATCCGGATTTTTCGGCTGCCCTCGATTTCGGACAACCGGTGATCCAGACTTCCGAGCCTTGCGGAAAGCGCAGCCTCTTCGGACGACGATTTATCGTGCCTTCCATTTTCGCTGTCATTCGTGCCTTCAGCCATGCTGTTGAGACCCGAAACGAAGCTGCGCTGATGGAATTGATGCCGCGTCACCCTTAAAAGCCGCGCGGACCATACTGACCGCATCTAGGCAAGTCAAGATTGCGCAATAACCATCTACGTCATTGATTTAGATCAATTTATTCCAACGATCATGAGCCCCGTGGTGGCTCGGTCGCCGCAGTGCAGCAGCCGGATCGAAGCATGACCGATCTTGCACGCTATCGGCGGGTCTGTTGGGATGATCGCGGCATCGAAATTCCGCGCCGGGGAGCCCGCATGTCGCGCCAGGTCGACTACTATTTCTCGTTTCAATCCCCGTGGGCCTATATCGGGCACAATTTGTTCCGCGAGGTCGCAAGAACCCACGGTCTCAAGGTGAATTACAAGCCGGTCGTGCTGGTCGATCTGTTTTCGGAGACCGGCGGCCTGCCGCTGATGAAGCGCCATCCGGTGCGGCAGCGTTATCGGATGGTCGAACTGCAGCGCTGGCGTGACAAGCGTGGGCTGAAATTCCATCTTCAGCCGGCGAACTGGCCGTTCAATGCGCGGCTGGCCGATGGCGTGGTGATCGCGGCGATTGAAGCCGGCCTCGATCCGGAGCCATTCATGCGGCGGGCGTTTGCGGCGGTGTGGGAAGACCAGCTCAATCTGGCCGATCCCGCGACCTTGATTGAACTGGCCGACGCATCCCTGCTTCCCGGCAAGCAACTGGTCGAACGATCGGGATCCGACGAGATCAGCGCGGCCTACGAGAAAAACCGTCAGGATGCGCTGGCCGCCGACGTGTTCGGCTCGCCGGTCTATGTGCTCGACGGCGAGGTATTCTGGGGACAGGATCGGATCGAATTGCTCGCCGACGCGTTGAAGTCAGGCCGCGCGCCCTACCGTTCGCAGGTGTAGGATCGGGGAAACTTGATCGGTTTTGAGGCGGAGTTCTCCCATGATGACAATGACATCGTCCTCGAGATTCTCCCTCTCGATCGCCGTCGCTGCGTTGCTCGGTCTGGGCGCAATTGACGGCGCTGTCGCACAACAGATGCCGGACCGCGAGAACGGCCGTTACGCGCTGTCGCCGGTCACCGACGGCGTGATCAGGCTCGATACCCGTACCGGCGACGTTTCGACCTGCGCCAATACCGGCATCGGCTGGGCCTGCTATGCCGTGCCCGATGAGCGCGCGGCGCTCGATGCGGAAATCGGCCGGCTGCAGGCCGACAATGAAAAGCTCAAGGCGGAACTGGCGGCGCGCGAGCCTGTCGTCACCGGCAAGATCGACGAACCGCTGCCGAAGGCGGACTCGCTGAAAAAGCCCGAACCCAAGGTCGCCGAGGGCGAGCGCAAGATCGAAATTCCGCTGCCGAGCGACCGCGACATGGACCGCGTGATGTCGTTTCTGGAGCAGACGTGGCGGCGGCTGGTCGAGATAGCCAACCGGATGCAGAAGGACGTCACCGGCAAGATTTAGAGCCGCGTATTGAAATCGTCATGCCCGGCCCCTTGTGCAGGGCATCCACGTCTTGATTTACAGCGGCAAGATACGTGGATGGCCGGGACATCTAGCGCGAAGACGCGCTTCGCGCTTCTGCCCGGCCATGACGAGGAAAAGGACTCGATGACATCGACTAAATCATTTTCCCGTACCGCGTCCTCCACCGTCAGCGCCACCGCCATCGTGTCCTCGCTATTGACCGTTCAAACGCCGGGCGCGGGCTTTACCGATCTCACCGCCGAGATCGCGAAATTTGCGAAGGACGCCGGCGCGAAAGAGGGCGCGGTGACGTTGTTCGTCCGCCATACCTCGGCGTCGCTGACGATACAGGAAAACGCCGACCCCGCGGTGCTCGACGATTTGATGACAGCGCTCGATCGCCTCGCGCCCGAGGGCGCCGGATGGAGCCACGACACCGAAGGCCCCGACGACATGCCTGCGCATGTCAAGACCATGCTGACGTCGACCTCGCTGCAGATCCCCGTGCTCAAGGGAGAACTCGCGCTGGGAACATGGCAGGCAATCTACCTGATCGAGCATCGCCGCCGCCCGCATCGCCGCGAGATCGTATTGCAATTCGCGGGCGTTACCCGCTGAACGGCCGTCGATGATCGTTCACTTCCGAACGCCTTGTCCTCGATGCAAGATGCCGGCAATGACGACCACCAGGGTAGCGATCCACACCATTCGCGCGCCATAGCGGTCATGCGGCCCCGAGAGCCCGCCACAGAGAAGGGCGTTGCCGAACAGCGCAAGCGCTACCGTTCCCGCCATCAGCGCAAGATCGTCCAGCTTGCGGCGCCACGCCGCGCCGGCGAGGATACCGACCAGCAAAAGCTCGGAAAGCAATGCAATGGGGACGTGAACCAGGTTGATAGCCGTGAAATCAAATTCCCAATGCTGCTGCCGAGCCTTCCCCATCGCCTCAATTTCCTGTGGCAGATAGCGCGCCATGATGCCGTAGGTGTGGGCCAGCCAGTTGTTGGAGCCTTCACCGGTTGCGACGGAAACAAGCTGTTTGGCCGTTGCCTCGATGGCTGCTTCTGATTGGGCGCCTGGATAGGCAATAAGAGAGTGCCAGGCGATATAGGCCATCTCGTCGCCAAGGCCCCTGAATTGACCGAGGTCATTGAACACGCCTTTTCCCCACAAGAAGTCGTCACCCGTTTGCGGCAACTCATTTCGGTAGGGACACAGTTTGAGGTGTTCTGTGGAGCAATGATCGTCGAGATAGCGCTTGACGAGCCCATCCTGGAGCAATCGACCGAACGCAACGCCCGAGCCCCCCGGCGTCCAGGCCAGTCGGCCCGACAGCGCGAAGTTGCAGGCAAGCAGTATCGCTGCTCCTGACACGATCGTCAGGCTGCCGCGGATAAGTCCGCGAGCGCTGAGCCGCACGGGTAGCCAATGACGCATAATCCAGCCGACGCAGCAGACGCCGAGCAATACCCCCAGCGTGGCACTGTGGGTCGATGCCGCAAATGAAGTAAACAAAAACAGAAAAAGGTTTTCCAGTTTCGAAAAATGGTCGCCATGAACGACGAGCAGAAACAGCGTCAGCACAGACAGGCCTGAGAAGATATCAGTCAGCAGCAGGCTGGTCAGAACGGGCAGCGCCGTCGTAGCGCACAGGCCGAGAACAATGGCGGCAATCTGAATGGGGCGCACGATGCCGAACACGCGCAGCGTCGCTTGAACGATCCACGTGACCGAGAGGGCCTGAACTCCCAAAATGAGCCAGAAGTGCGAAGCTTCCCCCAGATGCAGGTATATGCCGTAGGCCGTTGAGCGGCTGGGAACCAGGTATCCCTCGTACCAGCGCGCAAGATAACCGCCGGTGTCGTATTGCAGCAGCGGATAGCCGTTCCACAGCGCGGGCGCGATCAACAGAAGCGGAATGGCGATCGCGATGCTCAAGACCAAAGCCAGGTCGGTTCTTCGCGCGCGCAGGATCTGCGTATCAATAGTGATATTAGCCCCCCGAATATCGGGCCGGTGAATTCTCGGGGCCCGGTCCGTTGCCCCGGAAGATCGGTGGCGATGGCTCTCGACGATTCGCCGGAAGGCAACTCCACATGAACCGGCCGCGGAACGATCCGCGGCCGGCTTGTTGCGTCAGACTTGTCAGTGCGGCGGTTGCCGCGGGCATGGCTGTCAGTTCGACTTGATATCGACGTCCTTGGTTTCCGGCAGGAAGAAGAAGCCGACGACAGCGGTGATCGACGCGAAGATGATCGGGTACCACAGGCCGGCGTAGATATCGCCGGTCGAGGCCACGATAGCGAACGAGGTCGCGGGCAACAGTCCGCCGAACCAGCCGTTGCCGATGTGATAGGGCAGCGACATCGAGGTGTAGCGGATCTTGGTCGGGAACAGTTCGACCAGCATCGCCGCGATCGGCCCATACACCATGGTGACGAAGATCACCAGGATGAACAAGAGCCCGATCACCGCGGCAACCTGCGGCCTGAAGATATCGAACGGATTCGACATTTTCACGATGGCTGCATCGCCTGCCTTCGGATAGCCGGCTGCGGCAACGGCCGCGGCCACCGCCGGGTTTCCGGCTTTCGCATCGGTGTAGGGCACTTCCTTGCCGTTCACCATCACCTTCACGCCGGAGCCCGCGGGTCCATACGAGGTCGAATACTTGACCGAGGATTGGGCCAGGAAGGCGCGTGCGGTGTCGCAGGGAGCACTGAAGACGCGGGTGCCGACCGGGTTGAACAGATCGCCGCAGCCCTTCGGATCAGCCACCACCTCCACCTTGGTCGCCTCGATGGCCTTTTCCAGCGCCGGGTTGGCGTTGCTCGAGATCATGCGGAAGATCGGGAAGAAGGTCAGCGCCGCGATCAGGCAGCCCGCGAGTATGATCGGCTTGCGGCCGATCCTGTCGGAGAGCGCGCCGAACACGATGAAGAAGCCGGTGCCGAACACCAGCGACCAGGCGATCAGCAGGTTGGCGGTATAGCCATCGACCTTCAGGATCGATTGCAGGAAGAACAGGGCATAGAACTGGCCGGTGTACCAGACCACGCCCTGACCCATGGTGCCGCCGAGCAGCGCGAGTATGACGATCTTGGCATTGCTCCAGTTGGCGAAGGCCTCTGTCAGCGGGGCCTTCGAGCCCTTGCCCTCGTCCTTCATCTTCTGGAAGATCGGCGATTCATTCAGGCGCAGCCGGATCCAGACCGAGATCGCCAGCAGGGCGATCGAGACCAGGAACGGTACACGCCAGCCCCAGGCGGCGAACGCGTCCTCGCCGATGGCCGTGCGCGTGAACAGGATCACCAGCAGCGACAGGAACAGGCCCAACGTCGCGGTGGTCTGGATGAACGAGGTGTAGTAGCCGCGTTTGCCCTGCGGCGAATGCTCGGCCACATAGGTCGCGGCGCCGCCGTATTCGCCGCCGAGCGCCAGACCTTGCGCCAGACGCAACCCGATCAGGATGACCGGCGCGGCAAAACCGATCGTCGCCGCGTTGGGCAACAGGCCGACGATGAAGGTCGACATACCCATGATCATGATGGTGACGAGGAAGGTGTATTTGCGTCCGACGATGTCGCCGATGCGCCCGAAAACGATGGCGCCGAAGGGGCGCACCAGGAAGCCGGCGGCGAAGGCGAGCAGCGCGAAGATATCGCGGGTTGCCGGCGGATAGGCTGAGAAGAATTGCGCGCCGATGATGCCGGCGAGCGAACCGTAAAGGTAGAAATCATACCACTCGAAAACGGTACCGAGCGATGAAGCGAGAATGACGAAACGTTCGTCATTCGTCATGCCTCCGGTTCTAGCCGTCGCAGCCATTGTTGACATATTGGATCGCTCCCCGAGATCGTTGATGCAAGGATCATCCTCCCGACCCGCGAGACCGAGCCATGAGGTTACTTTCAAGGTAACATCGCCGTGAAACCTCGCCCAATAAGACTTTTGGCCCGCTGCACTGCGCGCGCGTTCGAACGTTCCCGACCGCCGCGATCAGAACGTCGGCGCGCGGCGTGTTGCGGCGCACAAACCGGACCCATTAACCGCCTTGCCGCGTGGCAATATTGCGCGCTTGCATGCGAGCGCCCATCAGGGGACAATTGTCGAGAAAAACTCGCTTGATACGCCTGAAAAGCGGTCACGGGTTTGGCGCAACCCTCTTGCAGAAATAAATGACTGCCCCCGTCAGCACACGCCTTGTCATCGCCGATGACCATCCGCTGTTTCGCGATGCCTTGCGACAGGCGGTCGCGAGCGTCGTCAGTCAGGCGAAAATCGATGAAGCGGGGTCATTCGAAGACCTGACCGCGCTGCTTGAGCAGGATTCCGATGTCGATCTGATCCTGCTCGATCTGACGATGCCGGGAATCTCGGGCTTCTCCGGCCTGATCTATCTGCGCGCGCAGTATCCGGCGATCCCCGTGGTGATTGTGTCGGCAAGCGACGATGTCGGCACGATCCGACGGTCGCTGGATTTCGGCGCCTCGGGCTTCATTCCCAAGCAATTCGGGGTCGAGACGCTGCGCGATGCGATTGTGAAGGTGATGGATGGCGACGTCTGGATACCGCCGGACACCGATCTCACCTCCGCGGCCGACCCGGACATGACACGCCTGCGCGATCGGCTGGTGACGCTGACCCCGCAGCAGGTGAGGGTGCTCATGATGCTGTCGGAAGGCCTGCTCAACAAGCAAATCGCCTACGAACTCGGCGTATCGGAAGCGACAATCAAGGCCCATGTCTCGGCGATTCTGCAAAAGCTCGGCGTCGAAAGTCGCACCCAGGCGGTGATCGCGGCGGCGAAGATTGCCGGCGGCCAGTGGCGTCAAGGCACGCCGACGCCGCAATAAGCAGATCGCGGAACAAGATCGCGCCTATTCGGCAGCCACCAATTGCTGCGTGCGCCACTGACCCAACAGCGCCCGCAAGCTTGCCGGTTTGACTGGCTTGTTGAGCACCGCGATATTTTCCTCACGCGCGGCTGCCCGCACATGCGGACTGCGGTCCGCGGTGATCAGGATCGCGGGAATGTTTTCGCCGAACCGGCGGCGAATGTCCCGGATCGCGGCGACGCCGTTACCGCGATCGAGATGATAGTCGACCAGAAGACCGGTTACCCCGCGGCCGGCGGCTTCGATCGCCTCGATGGCAGCATCGGGATCGGCGACCGCGATGACCTCGGCATCCCAGGCCGTCAGCAAGGTCTTCATGCCGTCCAGAATCGCCGCGTCGTTCTCGATACAAACGATCAGGGAGCCGCTCATCGGCGTCCTGGAAAGCGGAGTCGCGGTGGTGACCGCCGCGGTGTAATTGATTGCTTTCGCGGTCGGCACCGTCACCGAAAACACCGAACCGCCGCCGGCATTGGAGTTGATCGCGATGCCGTGGTTAAGGACACGCGCGAGGCGTTCGACGATCGACAGTCCCAACCCGAGGCCGCGCGCGATGCGCGCTCCCTGCTCCAGGCGGTGAAATTCCTTGAAGATCTCGCCGCGCTTGAGAACCGGAATGCCGACGCCGGTGTCGTAAACGCCGATCTGCAAGCTTTGGCCGCGGCGCCGGCAACCGACCAGCACGCGTCCGCGCGGGGTATATTTGATGGCGTTGGAGATCAGGTTTTGCAGCAGCCGCCGCAGCAGCAGGCGATCGGATTGCACCGGCAGCGAGCAGGGCACGAAGGTCAGCTCCAGCCCCTTGGCGCGTGCGATCGGCGCAAATTCGATTTCCAGCGAACGCATCAGGTCGCTCATCTTGAAACTGGCGATCGCCGTTGTCATGGCGCCGGCATCCAGCCGCGAGATATCCAGCAGGGCCCCGAGGATTTCCTCGATCGCCTCCAGCGAATCGTCGATGTTGTCGACCAGCCGGGAATTCTCGCCGCCGTTCTGGCGTTCGACGAACTCGTCACATAGAGCCGCGCCGCGTTCAGCGGTTGCAGGATGTCGTGACTGGCGGCGGCGAGGAAACGCGTCTTCGAGATGTTGGCGTCCTCGGCCGTGCTTTTCGCCTCCGCCAGTTCCGAATTCAGGCGCGTCAGTTCCTCGGTGCGATCGCGCACCCGCTTTTCCAGGGTGGCATTGGCGCGCTCCAGCGCTTCGGCAGCCTCGAAGGAGGGGGTGACGTCGGAAAAGGTGATGACCAGTCCGCCGCCGGGCATCCGGTTTGAGCGCACCTCGATCACCATGTGACGATCCGGCAGACGCTCCAGATACGGCTCGCCTTCGGTGGTATAGGCGGCCAGGCGCATTTCCAGCAGCGAGTCGCTGTCGCCGAAGCCGGGAGGACTGATCGCTTCCATGAATTCGAGGATTTCCCTCAAGGGAATTCCGATCTGGACGAGGTGCGGCGGTAACCCGAGAATTTCGCCGAACTGCCGGTTCGAACAGATCAGCTGCAGATCCGCGTCGAACACGGCGATGCCCTGTCGCACATGGTTCAGCGCGGTCTGCAATATCTCACGGTTGAAATGAAGAGCGGCGTGGGAGTCGTCGAGCAGTTTCAGCGCCGCCTTGGCCGAGACGGTGCGCTTGCGCAACAGCAGCGACATCACCAACCGCGAGGACGCCGCCCCGATCGAGGAGGCGATCAGATGCTCGGCATGCTGCAGCAACTCGAAATCGGCCGGCGCGGCCGGTTCGAGACCGGCGTTGCGGGTGGTAGCGAAGGCCTCGAACGAATGACGGGCCCGGTCGGGACCCAGATACTGCGCCACCGTACTCTGAATGTCCTGCACCGTCACCGTGGTGCGCCAGCGCCGGAACGCCGGCGTCATCGGCGCGAGCGCATTCGGCACAAACAGGTCCGCCTGCAGGCGCTCGATCGAGGTCGGCTGGCGCGCCAGCGACAGCACCACATAGGTCAGGATGTTAAGCGAAAGTGACCAGAGGACGCCGTGCAGAAGCGGCGGCAAATCGGCGCCGAACAGGCCTTGCGGACGCAGCGCCTCGATGCCGAACGGCCCGTGCTGCAGCAGCAGCAGGCCGGCGGTATGGCTGTCCAGGAAGCTCGGAAGAAACAGCGTGTAGATCCACGCCGCGCCGCCGGCCAGCATGCCGCCGATGGCGCCCCGCGCGGTCGCGCGACGCCAGAACAGGCCGCCGAAAAACGCCGGCGCCAGCTGCGCGACGGCCGCGAAGGACAACAGGCCGATCGCCGCCAGCTGGGTGTTGCCCAGCGCGCGATAATAGAGATACGCCATCGCCATGATGGCGACAATCGCCAGGCGGCGAACCCTGAGCAGGAAGTCGCCGAAGTCCTTCTGACCCGCGGGCGATTGCGGGCGTCGCTGCAGTACCAGCGGCACCACGATATCGTTCGAGACCATGATCGAGAGCGCAACGCATTCCACGATCACCATGGCGGTTGCCGCCGACAGGCCTCCGATGAAGACGCCGACGCTAAGCAGGGGAGCATTTCCCTCCATCGGCAACGCCAGCACATACATGTCGCTGTCAGCCGCGCCGAACGGAAAGGTGATGAGCCCGGCGAGCGCGATCGGAATCACGAACAGGTTGATAGCGAGCAGATAGAGCGGAAACAGCCAGCGCGCCCGGCCCACCTCGGCATTGCTGGAATTCTCGACCACGCTGACGTGAAACTGGCGCGGCAGCAGCATGATCGCGCAAAACGACAGCAGCGTCATGGTCAGAAAATTGCCGATCGACGGCACGTAGTCGATTGCGCGCACCGCTTCCGGCGTCTTCATCGCGCGTTCGATCAGTTCATGCGGGCTGAACATCCAGAACGTGACAAAGGCGCCGGCCGCGAGAAAGGCCACCAGTTTGACGATGGATTCGGTGGCGACCGCCAGCATCAGGCCGTGCTGATGTTCGGTCGCGTCGCTCTGGCGGGTTCCGAACAGCACCGCGAATGCCGCCATCGCCAGCGTGACCATCAGCGCGATATCGCCGATGATCGGAATGCTGGAAAAGAACTGGTCCTCGCTCAGGATCGTTTCAAGCGACGACGCCACGGCCTTGAGCTGAAGCGCGATGTAGGGAACCGATCCGACGATCGCGATCATGGCGACGGTGGCGGCCACGGCCTGGCTCTTGCCATAGCGCGCGCCAATGAAATCGGCGATCGAGGTGATGTTCTGCGATTTCGCCAGCTGGATCACACGGCGAAGCAGCGGCGTGCCGAGCGCGATCATCAGGATCGGGCCGATATAGATCGCCAGGAAATCCACGCTGGTGCGGGTGGCGAATCCGACTGATCCGAAGAACGTCCAGGAGGTGCAATAGATCGCCAGCGACAGCGGATAGATCAGCGCGCTGGCGCGGCCGCGCTGCTTCGGCGACAGGCGATCGCCATGGCTCGCGACCAGAAACAGGAACCCGATGTAGCCGAAGGCGGCTGCGATCACGCCCCAGTCGTGCAGCATCGCTGCTTACTCCCTTAACGCTCGGCGCGCGGCTTGCCCGCGCTGCCGCAAACGACCGACGTAGCCTCGGGGAGTATAGCCGGATTAGCCCGGCAAAGCACGGTGCCTCGCCGCTCGGGAACCGGGATTTTGCCGCGGGCAGGCGAGGGTTAACGCTATTCCGCCGCCAGCGATTTTTCCTGGAGCGGCAGGCCAAGACGCTCCCAGACCTGCAGCAGCGCTTCGGCGAGATGATCGATCAATCCGTCGTCGTGATAGGGCGAAGGCGTGATCCGCAGCCGCTCGGTGCCTTTGGCGACGGTCGGGTAGTTGATCGGCTGGATATAGATGTTGTGCTCTTCGAGCAGGATATCGCAGGCCCGCTTGCAGAGTTCGGGATCGCCGACGAACAGCGGCACGATATGGGTGTCGCTCGGCATCACCGGCAGGCCTGCCGCGGTCAGGATCGCCTTGACGCGGGCGGCGCGATCCTGATGGCGCTCTCGCTCCCAGGTCGAGGTCTTGAGATGCCGGATCGCAGCCGTCGCCGCAGAACAGATCGCTGGCGGCAGCGCGGTCGTGAAGATAAAGCCGGGCGCGTAGGAACGGACCGCATCGATAATACCGGTACTTGCGGCGATATAGCCGCCGAGACAGCCGAACGCCTTGGCGAGCGTGCCTTCCAGGATATCGATGCGGTGCATGACGCCGTCGCGCTCGGCAACGCCGCCGCCACGCGGACCGTACATGCCGACCGCGTGAACCTCGTCGACATAGGTCATCGCGCCGTAGCGCTCGGCGAGATCGCAGATCCTGGCCAGCGGCGCGATATCGCCATCCATCGAATAAAGGCTCTCGCAGGCGATCAGTTTCGGCCGGTCCGGCCCGGCCGCGCGCAGCAGTTCCTCAAGATGGGCCATGTCGCTGTGGCGGAACACCTGGCGCTCGCAGCCGGCCTGCCGGATGCCCTCGATCATCGAATTGTGGTTGAGCGCGTCCGACAGGATCAGGCAGTTCGGGATCAGCTTCGCGATGGTCGAAATGCCGGTCTGGTTCGAGACATAGCCGGAGGTGAACAGCAGCGCGGCTTGCTTGCCGTGCAGGTCGGCCAGTTCCTGTTCGAGCTGGACCAGCGGGTGATGGGTGCCGGCGATGTTGCGGGTGCCGCCGGCGCCGGTGCCGACCCGGGTGGCGGTCTCGACCATGGCGCCGACCACTTTCGGATGTTGCCCCATGCCGAGATAGTCGTTGGAGCACCAGATCACGACGTTGCGCGCGCCCTTCGACGAATGCCACACCGCGTGCGGGAACCGGCCGGCGATGCGCTCGAGGTCGGCAAAGACCCGGTAGCGCCGCTCGTCATGCAGACGGTTGAGGGCGGCACTGAAAAACTGGCTGTAATCCATCGTAAAACTGCCTGTCGGGGAAGCTGGGCCGGGGTGGCTTCAGCCTTTTTAGAGCGTTTCCAGGATCGCTGTCGAGCCGAATCCGGCCTCGGAAGGCCCGGTGGGCGGGGACGGGGTTGCTTGAAACGCGGACCGAAGCGTGATCCTGATCAAAGCGCTAGCTGCGTTTTTGCTGTCGTCGGTTTTCCTGAGAAGTCACGTCGTCCTGAAGCGCAGCACGCCATCGGCTTGCTCGGCCGTCAGACGGCCCTCGACCAGCATGTAATTGACATGGGCGATCAATTCGCCGGCGGCAAAGCCCATCTGATGCACGTCGAGCACGTGCTTGTGGAACACGACAGGCACCAGTTCCTTCGATGTTTTCGAGGTCTCCCGACAGGCCTCGGCGATCAGCCGGCAGCGGTCCTCGTGATGATCGGCCAGTTGCTTGATGCGCGTCTTCAATCCGTAGAACGGCACGCCGTGGCCGGGCAGCACGATGACGTCATAGGGCAGCGTCGTGGTCAGGCTCGCCAGCGAGGCCAGGTATTCGCCGAGCGAGTTCTGGTCGGGTTCGACCGCCCAGACGCTGACATTGGGCGAGATCTTGCTCAGCACCTGATCGGCGGACAGGAACAGTTTGTCGGCGGCGCAATACAGCATCACCTGATCCAGCGCATGGCCGCCGCCGGTGATGACCTTGAAGCGCCGCGTGCCGATGGAAATTTCCTCGCCGTGGCTGATGCGGCGATAGGATGGGGGCAGCACTGAGACGCGCTTCAGGTAGTCCTGGCCGCGGCCGAGCAATTTGTCGGTCAGGTTCTCGTCCATGCCGTGACGCCGGAAAAACAGCCGCTGCGCGTTGCGGCGCTCCTCGGTGCCGCGGTTCTGATGATAGACCGACTGCAGGTATTCCACCTGCGACATGTAGAGCGAACAGTTGAAGCGCTCGACGATCCAGCCCGCCAGGCCGACGTGATCGGGATGCGAGTGGGTGACGATCAGCCGCGTGATCTTCACATGCTTGAGCGGGCCCTCGAACAGCGCGGTCCAGGCTGCGATCGATTCCTCATTGCCGAATCCGGAATCCACCATCGCCCAGCCGTCGCCGTCGGCGAGCAGGTAGATGTTCACATGGTTGAGGCGGAACGGCAGCTTGAGCCGGACCCACAATACACCGGGCCTGACCTCGACGACCTGATCCGCACCAGGGTGATTTTCCCAAGGGTACCGCAGCGCCTCGGCCGAGGAGTGAACCGTGTCTGTTTTTGAATGCATCGTTTCGTATCGCAATGTCTTGTATCGACTTAGCCGCACAATCGGTGCGACGCCAGCCGAAAAACAATTGCAATTCGGGGAAAACCTTGGGGATACCGGCGGTATCGCCCGCAAATGCCATCTATTGATCCATGGTCCCCGGCCCCGGCAAAAAAGGGCCGGCACAAGGCCGGCCCTTTCGAAGGATCGATCAGGTACGGATCAGTACTTCGCAACCACCGGGCCACCCCAGTTGAAGCGATAGTTGATGCCGGCCTTCACGGTATGCTCGTCGTTGCGGGTGCTGCCGAAAGCCGTCAGGACGGCCGGCGTCACGAAGTTGGTCTTGCCGAAGTCGTAAAACTGATACTCGACCTTGGCCGACCAGTTCTGGGCGAACATGTATTCCAGGCCGGCGCCGACGGTGTAGCCGTCGTGATGGCTGCTGTTGAGCGCGAACACCTGCGGCACCGTGTTGAGCGTCAAGGACTCGTTGTAATCGGAGTAGGCATAGCCGCCCTTGACGTACAGTAGAGCCGGACCCCAGGTGTAGCCGAGACGGCCGGTCACCGAGCCGAGGCCACGCTGGTTGTTGGTATAGACGAAACCGGTGCCGGCACCGGTAAAGGCAACGCCGTTGTTGTTGTTGCCAAGCCAGCTGAACTGACCTTCGAGACCGAGCACCCAGTTCGGAGCGAACTGATAGTCGGCGCCGGCCTGCAGGCCGCCGAGGAAGCGGCCGTTGTTGCTGTTGGTGATGCCGGCGAAACCGTTGTCGCCGTCGAACGCGCCGCCGAGATGACCGCCGATGTAGAAGCCGGTCCAGTTGTAGATCGGCGCGGCGTAGACCGGAGCCTTGGTATAGGCGGGGCGAGCCCCAAGATCGGCTGCAAGTGCTGGCACGGTCGCGCCGAGAGCGACGAGGGCCACAGTACCGAGTAGAAACTTCTTCATTCGTTTTTTTCTCCAACAGATCATTTTCGAAAGTGCCGCGTGTCGGCTCCATCATGGCGCGCACTTAGACAGCTTTCGAAGAAAAAGCTGTCACTCATCGGCCACACCCGGAGAGTTCCCAACTTGCTGCGGGAACAACGATTTTCCGCACTTAATGGAGTCTTAATCAAACCTGAAAGAAGCCTTAATTTTTCCTGGGCGCGGGGCTGCGTTGCTGCGCCTGATACGAGCGGGATTGTCGCCCCCGGCTAGCGCTGCATCTGGATGGTCTGATCCGCCGGTATCAAGTTGTGCTGCGCGTCGCTCGAAAACGTCAGGGTTCGCATTCGGTAGAGCGCGGATGGCAGGTACTTCACGCCGAGCATTCCCGTCAGATCCCTGGTTTGCGCCAGATCGATATTGACAAAATCCAGCACGATGTTGTCGGGCGGCAGGCCGGGCAGCGGATCAGGTATGAATACCGGGTTCTGGTGAAAGAAGGTGATCGTGCGCGAGAGCATGCCGAGACCGGTCGCGTAATCGCTCCCGCTGAAATTGGCAATCAGCATCACCAATGCGTTCAGATGCAGCGGCGGCGCGCCGCGCGCGGCTGCTGCCGCGGCGGTTGTCCTCGGCAAGGCGCCAGGCGTTGGCTCACTCTGAAGGCCGACCAGCACCATGACCATCTTGTTGCGCGCGCTCTCCGCGGCGCACCTGTCGGGATCGACAGGGTTGGTCAACGCGACCCACGGTTCGGCGCGCGCCTCGGACATCTGCAAGGCCGCCTCCAGTCGGGCGCGCAGCTGATCGAGCGTGGTTTGCAACATCGCCATTCGACCTCATGGCCAGCCGAGAATAGGTGGCTGGTGCTGCCAGACAGGATTGAACTGTCGACCTCTCCATTACCAATAAAACGTGTTACAAATAATACAGATATATCAATCGATTACATGAGCCAGTTGTTGGGTAATATGATTGTAATAAGAAACCGCCGCCTAAGGTGATCGATTGGCGGGCTTTTTGTCTCCCTGGAAAGGCTAATGTCTAGCAAGTGCATTTCGGTTACGCCCGCCAATGGAGTGCTCCGCCGTTCGGAGAGAAAGCCGTACAGGTCGGTTAGAGCGGCGTACACATTTGCCGCAGTTCACAAAACCGTAATTGTGAAATCGATCACAAAAGACAGGCTCGCCGACTCCTAATTTCGGCGCATGCAAAAACGACTGACGTAAAGTGATGTCGGGCGTAAGAGACGCAATTCCATGAAGCAGTTTGGGAAAGAACAGTTCCTAATTTTGGGGTGTTTCACTGGCTTAATTTTGTTGAGCGGTTGTGGAGAGGCGGAGCCTGAGGTGTGTGGTTCTTTGGAGACCCGCAATTCAATAGTTAAGATCATTGCGAATGATAATAATAATGCACTCGTAAATTACGCTGCGAAAAATTCGGATGCGATCGCGGCTATGGTGGGCGATACGAATGTGGAAGCTGAAAAATTGAAGATTTTAGAAAATGCGAAACGAGGTGCGGTTTATACCTTGGATGATACGATAGTCGCGAAATCAAAAGACAGAGCAACGCATTCGGTTAATTGCATTGGGTTTTTGGGTGTGACGGTTGCGGATGCGACTGCGCAAAAAGAGGTAGAATTTAGGGTGGAACAGACGAGGGATGGGAAGATGTTGGTTTCGGTCAATCCGTTCCTATTTTGACGCAGACGGATCGTATGTAATACGGTTCTGAACCGCTAGGACCCAATTTATAAAATCACGCATTCAAAAATCTTTCTCCGTAACGGGCATTCTTGCAGTCTTCGTATTCTCGACCCACAGGTCGGATTTTCTCTTCCAAAACTTTCGGCGTGTGCTCCCGCTGCATCAAGTAACGAGCTGCAATCGAAGCGCCGTCCTGCTGTGGGTAATTGACCAGTATCAGCGGATCAAAATTGGATTCCGATCGATCCCGATGTCCAACGCAGCGAGAACGTCGTACACATCGGCGATAGCCGGCATGTAGGATGGATCGCAGGCTGCCCTAGAAAACCAAGGGCTGCGTTGCTGTGAGCGATTGCAGGATCGTTGAACAGCGGTGAAGGGAGCAGCACTAGCCGCTCCCTACAAGCCACTTTTCGTATCTCACGAATCGAAGTTGCTCCTTGCTCCCAAACGCGGCAAGTATGTCATCGATGCCGATACCAGCAATGCATTAGAGAATAACTACCGGCTGAGCCTCAGCAACCTGAGGAACCGGTGGGTCTACCTCGATAGTCGGATCGGGATCTGGGAGTGGCTCATCGGACCTACAGTTAAGCATCATTACACAGGTTTTAACGGACGTGCCCGGATGGTGTGCACTCGGTAGGCTTTGGGTTTGTGGTACATTTGAATTGCTTGGGTTTAACTCAAAATCTCGCGTAATCCCTCCGGTATGTTGAACAAAAAACTGCACCTGCTTAATTGTCGAATCACCCATCACTGCCTCTAGGACCGCACTTATCGCTACTTTAGTTTCATGAGGTAGCATTCTTCTTAAGAGATAAAACCAGCGTAATCTGTTCTTCTGCGCGCTTGGCACACCTCCCAATCGATGAGCTAACCTTGCGAGATTATGGGGGTGTTGGAACAGCACTCCTTTCTCTTTTCCATCTTGGAAACGAACCGATCCTATCATTGTCGGCTCTTTGTTTCCTGCCTCAGCGCTTGGATCGGGCAAGTCGGAAAATCTTTGGTTCAGCGCGGTACAGATTTCTTGGTCTGAGGGCGAATTAATAAAAGATCCCATCTTCCATCTCCCTGTTCTATCTGGGGTTCATCAACGTACATACACCATCGGAAAGTAAGGCACGGTTAGCCTCTAGCGCATTTTTCCGAAGTGACCACCGTCGATTCCAACAGCCAATTGAAGTGTTCACTTCAGGATATTGCATCTCAGTTTCCTGTTGAGTACTCATTAAGGATTCGAGTTCGCTAATAGCCGTTACCATTTGAAACTGACGACCCGACTCCTGACGCAGAATATTTGTACCGTCTGTCATTGCCCAAAAATCTGATACGCAATCACATGCTAACGAAATGTCGGACGGCAATCGAGCGCCCACGGCAAGATGATGCCCTACTTCGTGAAGAAGGACAAAAGTCAAAGAATTTTCTCCGAGTTTGGAGTTAAGCGCCAATCCTCCATAGATCAAAACGCAGCGCTTCCCCTCAAGTACTATTGCTTGTGCGTTAATAACCTTGCGATCAAGCCGAAGTTCGAAGCGGATACCCTGGAACGCCCGTCTGAAATCCACGAGCATCGCATCAAGCAGTTCAGGTCGCCGCGGATCAAGCGGCTCATTCGCAGGCAGGAAATTGCTGAATAACATAGAAACCTCGTCGGTACGAACGAGCTCCAGGGGATTGGGTCCGACTGCGTGAATTGAAACGCCGCTGATCTCTTTCATTTCAGATAAAATCGATGAAGTGAACGCCTGTCGTCAATCACAATTGAGGTGTTTAGACGACCACCCCACTCAAATGCTGCTTCGTGTTCTCGCGTCGCTTTATGAACTCAACAAGACTCTGTTCGCTAGCTCGAAACCCATTCTCATCCAGCCTGCCTCGAAACAGCTCATACCGCAGCCACACTCGATAGGTGTTGACCACGTCGGTCTCGCAATAGTCTGCAATTTCTTTGATCTTGCCATCGAGAAAGTGCTGCTCTACCTCGGAGCCGTCGATGTTGTCGGGCTTTCCAGGCATCCCCATGATCTTGCTGAGCTCGTTCAGCGAGGCTTTGGTGTGCGAAGCGAATGATGAGAGAACGTCGCAGAGATCAAGCGCATCTTCCGTATAACGGTTGAAGTAGGGGCGAGCAAATAGCCCTGGAGCGGACACCTCGTTAATCATTGCACGATAACGCAGGACTGGCAGATCGAAGCTGTTGCCGTTGAAGGTGACAAGTTGGGGACTTAATTCGGCTATCTTGTCGCAGAATGCGGTGATGAGCTCCTTTTCCGTTCTCTCGCCGACGTGGGGAGCGCCAAGCGCATTGACGATCCATCGATCGTTTTCTTTATGAGCGACGAGCGCCCCGATGCAGAGAATTGAGTGGTAGATGTGTTTTGGAAACTTGTCGCCGAGGACTTCACGGACCTCAGCGTCCGTCTTGCCTACAAGATCATTGGCAGCGGCAAACCCGCGCAGATCGGGTACGGTTTCAAGATCCCAAATAATGACGCTATTGACCATGGATGGAATTGTAACACAAAGAACGTTGGAAATCGATTTGGCTATTGCGCCTTTGCAAAATAGCGGTAGATCGTTTCCGTGGCTCGGCTAATCTCAAAACGAAGGAGTTGAAGTGGCTAAGAAAGTTGCAAAGAAGACAGCGAAGAAGCGTACCCGCAACGTGTACAGCAAAGCTGACGTTCGAGAACTGCGTGCTCACTCGAAGGCTAGAACGCCCGTAAAGAAAGTCGTGAAAGCGATGAAGCGGTCGGAAGGATCGCTGCGGCAGAAGGCTCTCGCTCTCGGTATTGGGCTTGGACATCGTCGTTAGGTCGAGCCTATGCGACGTTCCGCCTACAGGAAGGCGTCAACCACCGCGTACTAGCGAGAAACATGGGCTCGTGGATGGGGGACCCGAAGATGGCTACCGAGGTAACGGAGTTCAGAGTGCGTTGAGCCAGCGACTACCGTATTTCGGCGGTGCTTGAGCCGCCAATCACCACTCGGGACCACCCCATGAAACCTGAACCCTTGACCGATGCCGAGCTTGATCACCTGAGTGCGTTGCTTGAACGGTTTGGTAATAATCGTTCAATGAACGTGGAGCAATTAGATGGTTTTCTTGCTGCCTTGATTTGCGGTCCTGAGCTTGTTCCTCCAAGCAAATATCTTCCCAAGATTTGGGGGACCGAAACGACATTTGAGGATATATCCTCTGCACAAGAGTTTTTGTCCCTTATCATGCGTCATTGGAATGCCATCGCCGATACTTTGAATTCCGGTGAGGTGTATCTGCCGTTGCTTCTTGAGGATGAGAGCGGGATCGCCCATGGGAACGATTGGGCAAAGGGCTTCCTGCGTGGAATGGAGTTCGGAAAAGAAGATTGGGCTCTTCTGTTAGGCGACGAAGACGATGGCGGCTCACTCGTCGCTATTTTCGCATTAGCTAACGAACACAATCCCGATCCCACGATGCGACCGTATAAAGATCCAATTAGCACGGACCTTCGGGAAACTTTAATTGCGGGAGCGGCGGCGGGAACGACGCAGATTTACCGTCATTTCAAGGCACGGCGGTTCCTTGCCAACGACCCGCTTGGCAACATGCCTGACTTCCTTCGCACGATGCCAAAGATTGGACGGAACGATCCGTGTCCATGCGGATCGGGCAAAAAATTCAAGCAGTGCTGTGGCAGGACCACTCTGCATTAGACCGATGCGAAATTATCCAAGCCGCGTCTGCGTCAATTCAAGTGTAACCGAGAGATTGTCACCTTCAAACACGCGAGAACGTCGTAGATGTCCGCGATAGTCGGCATGTGTGATGATCGAAGGTTGACCTAAAAACCAAGGGCTGCTTTGCCGTTAGCGATGCTGCGGTATGATGGAGCGTTGGCATTCAAGCCAGCTCACAATCCATCCTTCGGGCTTCCGTAGTCTATTGCCACTCTTTGAGAATAGCGGCATCATGCCGTATGGGCGTTGATCGAATTGACACGATGATACCTGACTTGTTCTCGGCGCCAATTCGGGAACACGCTGAACTGCCGACAAATCAGCCCGTCGCCAATGCTGCCTCCTCGCCACGTCATGTTCTACCAAGCGATCTGCCAGCGGCGATCAAACACCTCAACGACCAGGAGCTTGAGCAATTGCTTGCTGCGGTAACGGCGGAGCAGCAGCGGCGCGTTAAGAAGTCTCCTTCGTATAAGACGCCGAGTAAACATCCTGTTGAACCTGTAGTTGTTTCGTTGACCCCTGGAAAATTAAGTGCGGTTCGCGTCGCCTTCAAAGCGGGTGTCAGACCCTCGAAAATTGCCAAGCAGTTCGGCATCTCTCAATCGGACGTTCGGAAGGTGCTTGCGAACGAGAAGAAAGCATCAACCTGATTATGCGGGCAACCCCACTCGAAAGCTTGTCGCAGGAAAGTACGACGATTGCCGACGTGTCTCTGTCGAACTCGATTGGCTTCTATCCTGACCTGATCGTGAACAGGTAAAGTCCATCGGACAGCGGCACCTCCCAAACCAAAAACTTCATTTGCACTTTTCCGGAATGGAATCATAATCCCGTATCCTCGATCAACCCGATGGAGGATAAAATGGCTGTTCTAAAATCTCTTACATTCACTGCTCTACCAACGGCTGGCGGCAATCCAATTCTTGATCGCCGCACCAAAGTCATTGCTCGGCTCGAAGAACAAAAGCTCATCCTGAAAGACCCGAACTACACCCGCACCGTCCGAAACTGGGTGAAGAAAGATGGTGAGCGAGTGATGGTGGAGAAGCAGCAACGAGTGCTCAGCGCTGTGGGACGATTGAGGAGAGAAATTTGTTCAGGTCAATGATAGTATGCCCAAAGTCTCGACGAGGTGAGTTGCATGCCCATTCCCGATTATCAATCGTTCATGCGTCCGCTCCTCGCTTTCGTTTGGCAATCGCCAAATAACTACGCTGCCGCAGCAGTCACCTTATCGACTTTGGACATCCACGCTGGTTTCGATCCCAACCCGTAATAATGATCCAACCGTTGTCTATTTGGTTGACCTGTCCCCAGCCCCAGAAAAATTGCCGCGTTTATTCCAAAAAAACGATCACTAAGCTTACCGTTCGCCCCCAATGATGGGTCACGGTCGAACCTACTGTACATTGCCTCAAATCGTTGGAGATACTGGTCGGACGCTGTTCCTTCGAGGACTACCATTTCCCAATCAGTTCCGTACATCAGCCGTTGCGCTAGCGCAGCGGGACCATGGTAGGCACCGTTGTTCGAAGAATATCGCATGCGCGCGGCTAGGTAAGCCTCTAGTTCAGGCTGGTTAGACAAAATTTCGGCAAAGTAGGCGGAGTCTGCGTATAAAAACTGTCCGTTCGCTGTTTCCATAAGGTCAGACAACAGCTTTGGTTGCGTCTTGTGTGCGAGGTCGTAAACACCGAAATGACCAAGGTCCACCCTAAGTCCGGGGAAAACGCTCAGCGCATAATCCCAGTATTGTGCATAAGTGAGCTCCTCGAATTTTAAACTTGGTCCGTTGCTACGACTTGTATGAGCCATGATAGGTACGCCGTTGGCTAGGCACCACGAGTACAAGGTGGACAACGCATTATCTAAGCGCAGTCCTAATTGACTACGAGGCAAGGATGTTGGAAGCGGACTTCCATCCCAAAAAGTATCGGGAAAACCAGCGTTACCAAGCGGAGCAAACCCCATCGGAGGGTAGACCTTCACTCCGATGAACCCATGATTTGAAACTGCGTCCTTTACGAAATCGAACGAAGACTCCGCTAAACCGTAGCTATGCGCAACCTCCTTGTAGGGGTCATAAGGTGCGAAGCATTGCACGCGACCACCCGTCAATTGCGAGATACGCTCCATTACTTTAACTTGGTCGCTCAAGCTTGTTGTAGTCGGAATTCCATTTCCGATTGCCCAGTCAAAATCGACAAGGTGGGCAACAACTAGATCGAGTTTGCGGCTTTTGCCCTGTGAATACTCGAGTAGATATTCGTGGACATTCACATAACGAAATTGAAAATTGCGAATAAGGAAATCCATAGCGCCAGACACAGTAATACTCTCGGGTGTCGCTCTCAGATTGTGACGACGCAACACTTTGTAGTCAGAGTAAGCACTAGGCAGATTGTTGATTTGATTCGCGATTTCAGGAGAAATGTAAGAACTTCGACCGAGGCGCCTCGCTTGAGCGCGTCGTAGCGCAGTTTTAAGTTCACGGACGGCTCTTCTGTAACCCTCTTCTCTGTATGAATACATAACTTCAGTCGACCCGCGAGTGTCACAAGCTCGGAGAACAACTTCGAGGTTTTGCAATTCGGCGATCTCTTGCGCTGCGGTTGGCGCAAAGTCGCTCGCAAGCTGCTGCAGTATTTCGCCGAAGCCTTTAAGAGATTTGTTGTTTATCGCCAAAATGCTGTCAAAAAATCCCTTTACCTGCAAATCTGAACCATTGAAGACATGCGTATGCACGTCAATCGTCAAGGGTGAAGACGGATCGCTTATTGTGGGGTCTGTCGGACAAAATGGAGTTATTGGGGTACTACAGCCCGATACTCCGAGGCTGGCGCCCAGGCAGCCCAAAGCAGCCAGCGCCTCACGGCGTGTAATATCAACCATAGCCAACTCCCCAGACGAAAACGCAACTTGTCTGTTTGACCCCCGATCTGAGTCGGGTCCGCGCGATAGGCAACGCAGCGTGTCCTGGCGCCTGTTCTGGGAGCGAGAGCGCGTAGTGCGCGGTTGAGGGATAATCTCGTATGGAAGTTAAGGTTGACTAAAGTTCATTCAGTTCAGGGTTGGGAAACTGGCATTGAAATCGTATTGCCACGTTGTTGCCTTTTTTGGGAAGGATCCGCTGGCTCAAAAGTAAAGTTAGAGCAGATTCTCGTCAGAATTCCGTTACGTTAAGGCGATCCGCACAGCTGGTTATCAGGGGGGTTCATGGACGACGTTTTGAACTGCCGTCACATGGAGCTATTGTGTCGTCAGCGCGCCAAAGCAGACCCCGAGCATAGCTGGAAATGGCTTGCGCGAGCCGAGAGGTGGAGAAATCTCGGACGCAGTAAGATTACTTCGCGTTTCAAGCGGAGTAATTCGGAACAGTCAGAGCTTGGTCCAATGACTATGGGTCCCAATACAATTGACGGGGACCAGCGCCTCAGTACATGCGAGTAATATCTTCGACAATTTCAGAGAGCGGGTCGCACAGGTCGGTGAAAGTCGGCATGAATGTGATGCGGGACTGAGCGCAAAACCTAAGCGCTGCTTTGCTGCGGGCAATTCTGCCCTGTCCGAACGAGGCTTGCGTTAAGATGACGAAGAAGGCTGCTAACGGACCTTCGCCATCGTAGTCTCGTAGTATTCTTCCCGTTCGCGCTGAAATCTGTTTTGGGTCGCTTTGAAGTCTGCCAGACGTCTTCGTATTTCTTCGCGCTCAAACAGCTTGTCTTTCGGTTTGGCTATTTGAACCACTTCAATCGCCTTCGGCGGTTCGATCTGCTTCGGAACTTCAATAAGAATGGGCTTTAGCGTAGCGACTTCTTGAACAAACGCTAACGTTTCCTCGATTAATCGGTCCCGATCTTTTATCCACTGCATGACGCTACTCCCCCACGCCAAATAAGCAGTTCAACAAGGGGCGTTGCGGGCGTCAATGGAATTGAAGAAGAGAGACCGACGCTGTCCACAACAAAGAGCGACCTTCAATTCATCATCAAGAGATAGAACGCTATAATAGGCGTGAGACCAAAGATCACCGCAGAAATGCCTATTGCCCAAAGAATGGCTTGCAGTAGGAAGCCGCTTGCCTTGACTGGGCGACGATACTCGGCGGGTTGATCGCTCATGTGACTCCGCATTTTTCATGCTGCGGTACATCTAATAAGCATCAAACTTTAAAGGGCGGTGCCTCGACATAGTTCTGATTTTGACGCGGGCGTTACGGTTGGTTCACTATGATGATCGCTCGGGTGACAGCAGGGCTTCTGGCGGAGCGCGCTCGAGACGAAGGTTCGGTGAAGTTCGACATTCACAAGGGGCGATGGCTAATCGGATGACGAACAGCTCACCGCACAAATGCAGAGAGTAGGGCGTACAGGTCGGTGCTGCTCCTTCCCCTATAACCCACAGCGGCAACCAATATCCGAAGCGCTGCCTCGCTGTGGGCGATTGAGGGGCATCAGCGAACCAGTTCTCTTGATCCCAAATGCAAGCGGACGCCCCTGGGTGTGGAAGAAAGCCCAAAAGCGTCCGCGTTTTGCATTGGAAAAAGCACTCAAGCTCCTCAGCGAGAACTTCTCCAATATCGTATTAGACAAACTGAAATCCGCAAGGACGGCTTTGATCTATGTCAAACAGCCCACTGGTTGCCCCTGCGTAATCTGACATAATCCAATTTCCACGGAGAAGAAGAGCCATATGACGATCCAAGCCCATCTTGCCGAAATTGAGCGGCGGCACCATGCGATCGAAAAGGAAATTGCCGAGGCATTGAAGCATAAATCGGTCGACGATTTAGAGCTCGTTGAGTTGAAACGTCAAAAGCTCCATCTGAAAGACGAGATAGAGCGCCTGCGGCACGACCAGAAATTATGACGCCTACCAAGGGAGGCGAACATGAAAATCATAGTGAAGCAATTTGCTGTCGAGATGTTTGTCTTGCCGCCTTCAAAGGCAGTGAGAGAGTCGCACAATGCGGTGCTCTCTGCATGTGTGATGATCGCAGGCTGACCTATTAACCAAGGGCTGCGTTGCTGTGAGCGATTGAGCGGCATCGTACGTATCGTCCCGCTGCTGCAAACCAGATCCCCCACACGATACTGCACCGCAGTGTAAAACCCCCTTGTGAAAAGAATGTTTGGTGGCGTGAATAATTTTACATCTGTCCCGGTTGCCTTGATTTCAAGATCTTGCAGGACGATCGACCGTACTTATTTCTGGAAATAACTGGACCGCCCACCCCCCAAGTAGCGTGTCCAGCCAAGACTGACCCCAGCGTTTCCCCCACCGCTGGGGTCATTTTCTTCTCGTCAGCCTTCCCTTGTTGATGCCAGATGCTTTCAAAATCGAAGGTCCAACGATGTGGTCTCTAACCTACCACGTCACGCTTTTGATTCTTGTCTGTACTGCTGAAGCTACCTTTGCGGCAGACGCAAACAATGGCTCGCGTCTGGCGCAGCGCTGGTGCGCCTCTTGCCACGTTGTATCAAGTGCTCAGCGTGTGGAAATTGATCATAGCCCGTCATTCGCATCGATCGCCCAGAGAGCGGACTTCAATGCTGAGGAGCTCGCCTATTTCCTGCTCGAGCCGCATCCGAAAATGCCGAACCTGGCACTCAGCCGCGAAGAAGCCAAAGATCTTGCTGCTTATATAGCCGAACAGCGCCGCTGAGTGTTTATGGTCTAAGGTGACAGACCGTTGCAACTCACCAAAAGCCTGCCGCCGCATAACCGCAGAGAGCAGCGCGTATGGGTCAGCGCCACTTCGTCCACACTACTCCACCACAGAGGCGAACCTAAAATCGAAACGCTGCTTTGCTGTGAGCAATTGCTGGTTATTGTGCTGGCTTGTAATCGCCGAACGCTAGTCGTTACGCCTAAGTTTCTTCTTTTGAGGAATGCTCGTCAAATAGACGTTCCACTCATCGGGATCGTCGCCGGCATCCAGGTCAATTTCCTCGTCGCTGATTGCTTGGTCTCGAGACTGCTCCCATTCGCCATGTTGTGCCGCCGTCGCCTCTTGGATGACAATGGCAGACTTCCCATCCCATAGCGGCTTTTCGTCCGTACCGACGAGCACCTTCAGATCAGATCGAATGCTGCCTTCTTCTTCGTCATCGATCATCTCCTGCGCTTCGTCGTCATTCTCAGCACGAAATGCCAAAACTGCTTCTTCGCCAATACAGGCGACGTAGGTTTTCATATAACGTTCTTTCAGATGAAGCTCTGACTTAATGTGACTGTTTCAGCCGCCCAGAGCAAATTTGGAAGGGGAGCGACCTTGAAGCCGCTCCCCGTGTCGTCACAATCAAGCCGCTTTGTTTTTCGCAATCAAATCTTCTAACGGCTTCGTCGTCCGCTTGAAGAGGTCAGCGTAGAGTTCAGCGATTCTCTTCGATTCCGCTACGAACGTTTCATTTGCGCTCTTCATGTACTCGCTCTGAAGCTCCATCAGCTTGGCGGGCTCCTTGACGCTGCTCAGCTGAGAAATGAACTCAGAACCATGTTGCATCATTTTCTTGGCGAAGTCCGCATGGGCGTTCGCTATTGTTTGAAACGAAGTAGCGAAGGTATGCACCGATGCCGTTGCCGCATCATTGAAGTCTTTGGTAGCATGCTGAATTTGTTCAACGTTGTTCATTTTTATATTTCCTGTGAGTGAAAGCCCACGCCGTTTTGCCGCACTCAACATTGGCGCAAGCGATTGTTAAGATTGTGATTTCTGAAACCGACAGGTCGAACAAGTCGGTTCTGTCGTCATTAGACCTATTGGCATGCAGTTATGATCGCTGTGTGACGTTCGGTAGGACCCCCATAAAGAAAATCGCTAAAGCAATGAAACGATCCGAAGCTCTGCCACGCCATCCGAAGCTCTGCCACGCCAGAAGGCATCTAATCTCGGTATTCGGCTCGGGCATCATCGTTAGAGGTCAATAGAATCGGACAAGAGTGCTGTCACTTCTTGCAATCCGAACGGAAGGACTCGATCCGCATTAGCAGCGAACCAAAAATCGAAGCGCAGCGGTGCTTCACGCGATTAATTGGTATTGGAGGTTCCGACGGAAACTTTTGCACATAATGGTGCAAA
Organism: uncultured Alphaproteobacteria bacterium; assembly: GCA_963801875.1. GTDB lineage: Bacteria > Pseudomonadota > Alphaproteobacteria > Rhizobiales > Xanthobacteraceae > Bradyrhizobium. The sequence continues at coordinate 133,715 of CAWDGT010000007.1, forward strand.
GCAGACTGGTTTTGATCTATATCAATGCAAATCGCCGCCTTGAAGAAGCGACTGTAACCATACAAAAACTTCCAACTCAAGGCGGAGAAAAAGAACAGGCAAGGGAGAACGCCATGACGACGACTTGTGCCAAATGTGGTGAGGGGTTGGTTGCTCCTGATTGGTCGGAATTCGTTAGTGAGCGTTTGGTTATTAATCTTTGGTCCTGCACGAACTGCGGTGATCGCTTCGAAACCGTGGCGTGTATGCCTGCCGAAGCCGAGCCGAGAATGAGCGAGAAAGATTGGGAACAGATGTTTCCGCCGCTGTTGGTGGCGTAGAGAAATCTTGATGGCGTGCAACGTCTAAGAAGAGCGGCACGAGCCGTTCGTGTCAGGTTGCTTTGTGGTTCTTCACCATTCCCACCCTACTAACCTGCAAAATCAGGGAGGTGTCTTATGAACGACCTTATCAACTGCCACGCTATGGAGCTGTTGTGTCGCCAACGCGCCCTCGTAGACCCCGAGCATAGCTGGAAATGGCTTGCGCGATCCGAGCGGTGGAAAAATCTCGGACACCATAAGATTACTTCGCGTTTCGAGCGGGGTAATTCCGAACAGCCAGCTTTAGGTCCGATGGCTATGGGTCCCAATACGATTGATGGAGACCAACGCCTCGGTCAGCGGGGGCTCCGATTGTAGAGAGAACGTCATACAGGTAGGTAATAGTCGGCATGTGCGCAACGTGGGACTGAGCTAAAACCCAAGCGCTGGCTCGCTGCAGGCAGTTGTGCGGCATTGCAGGTTGGATAATGTAGCCGTCGATGCAGCTAATCGGGAGAGCCTCCTATGACGCCAGAGGAAGCTTTAATGACCATTCTTCGTCTCATCGACGGCTCAGACGCAGTAGGCGATCAGAAGCTCTTGCAAATCCTGTTGCGCAGCATCAAGACGCTGGCTGAGAAGGGCTTGGGCAGAGAACCGACATGACGGGACGACCCGCCGCGAACCCATTGTCACATTCAGGGAATAGCGGCATGATCGTTGAATGGGCAGTGGGCGCACCACACCGATGCTACCTAACCTCTTCTCGACGGAATTACCTCGAGAACAGGCTGTATTGACGCCAAGTCCAACGACACCAGCCGCCGTTGATGTAACTTTACCCCGACGGCATATCCTGCCAAGCGATCTGCCAGCGGCGATCAAACACCTCAGCGACCAAGAGCTCGATCAGCTGGAAGCCGCCGTAGGTGCCGAGCAGCTGCGGCGCGGAAAGAAGCCGCCAGCGCCTGTGAGGACTGTGAGCAAGCGAGCGGAAGCGCCCGCCGTAACATTGACGGTGGGCAAGTTGAATGCGGTTCGTGCCGCCTTCAAAGCTGGCGTTCGACCCTCAAAGATTGCCAAGCAGTTCGGAATTCCTCAGGCTGATGTTCGGAAAGTGATCGCCAGTGAGGGGAAGAAGTGATGAAGTTGAACGGGCGACTTAGCTGAATCTAAGTGTTGGTTGCCACTCAAAGCATATCAGCGCATGATTGTTTTGTCGTTAAAACACATAGGGAGGATGTTATGCAATTTATCATATCAATGAAGTTCACGGACCAAGGAATTCGCACCATCAAAGATGCACCGAAGCGCACACAAGCAGCCCGTGAACTCGCAAAAAAATTGGGCATTGAGATCAAGCATATTTACCTGACGACAGGCGAGAGTGATCTAGTATCTATTGTCGAGACTTCGAACGGGGACAATATTGCGAAAATGGCGCTGGCGCTCGGAGCGGCGGGCAATGTGCATACTCGCATTAGTCGAGCGTGGACCGAGCAAGAATACTTTAAGCTGGTTTCCGAGTTACCCTGAGCAGAAGCGCAGAAGCGCGCCAATTGGAATAAACGTCTGCTACTATATCGATTGACAAAAATGGGGAAGCGACCGCTAAGCCGCTCCCCCGCCATCCCAAAATCAAGCAGCTTTGCGCTTCTTGACCATTCCGATCTTGCTGCCCTGTGCCAGGTGCTCATCAAGTTCGCCATTTCGAACAGCAGTTTCTGACAGTACGACAATCGCTGATTTGCCCTTGTCGAACTCGATTGGTTTCCAACCTGAGCGGATGGTGAAGAGGTAGGAGCCGTCATTGAGGCGAACCCACCAGGGTGCAACACGTTGCTGTTTCTCGACAACGGTCCGAACGCCATCTTCGCCCTTGACGGGTGTTCGCACCGTTCGTGTGTAGCTAGGATTTGCGAAAAGCAGCTTCTGCTCTTCGAGGCGGGCAATGGTCTTGGTCCGCCGTTCTTGAACGGTCGATCTTGGGAAGTGCCGCGAACGTCAGTGATTTGAGGGATTGTTTGGGAGCAGTCATTGCTATCCTCCATCAGGTTGATTGAGGATGTGGGATTATAACGCTGTTGTGGGAAGTTGAAAACCGAGAGTATCGGCGGATACCAATCCCAAGCAGTGCGATCTACGCTATTTCACCAAGTTGGCGGCGCCTTTTGCGCTATCAATCCTGTTCTGAGCCAACTGGACAACGTCAGAAGGGAAATCGTTGGGAAACGAGGCAATCAAATATTCAGCCGAATCTTCAATCCTACCCTCTTCCACAAGCCACCTGAAACCGTCGGCGGGCAGCTTACTTCGAACCCAGTCGATCATCGTTTGTTTTTCGCCCTTACTTTCGACCTTTCGCCATGTATAGGTCGCGTGGGTCTTATGGTCGTTCTTCTTTGTCGGAATGTCCTCGTAAACCTTCATGATCCGTTGGAACTGAGTTCGTAGTTCTCCGCGCATCCCGTTATTGAGGTAGTCGATACGAGCCCGCGCCATCTCCGCATATTCGAAGTCACCAAGTCTGTCCGCATTCATGACAATGCGCTCAAGCGCGCTGACATCATTGTGTTGGTCAGGCGTCTTATTAGGGCGCTTCAGGACATGGGGCTTGGGTTTATCGAGCGTTTTGACCATGCATCCATGGTCTGTGATGGTCAGAGCGCCGTCAAATAGTTTTGCTGTTCACAATAAATGGGCATGGTTAAGATACTGCGGGGACATGGTTCGGTACTCCCGGAGTCATCGAACCGATCCTAAACCGTAGGTCGCAAGTTCGAGTCATGCCGGGATCGCCGCCCTATCTTCAAGAGTGTCGAGCTGTTAGTCTTGCCGCCTTCAAACGCAGCGAGAGGAACGTACACTACGGTGCTACTCGGCACGTGTGACGATCGCAGGCTGAGCCAAAACCCAAGGACTGCCAAGTTGTGAGCGATTGAAGCGGTATCGAACAGCGGGCTTAAATATCGACCGTCGACAGGGGCATAAGACCGATGTCAACTCACCCAGACATCATCAAATTCATCACGCTCTTTGAGGAGATCAAAGAGATAACAGGCGGCAATCCAGGTAATATCCCGATCCGCGCTCGTAATGATGAGGATTTCAAAGCCCTGTGTCGCGAGCTCAATAGACTTCACTTTTTCCTTAATCACCGAGTTAGGGATGCGGGCGATACAATCATTCAAAACGTTCAACCGAAATTCATTGAAGCATGGGACCAATACGAACTGGAATATCATCCCTACGTTCGCAACGTCTCCATCGCCCACGAGATACTGGTCTCGCACGGTGTAGTTTCGGATGCGCCGAGGGCTCCAGAGGTCTCAGAGGAGATAATTTACGAAAACGATCTCTATGAAGCCCGAGAGCAAAGTGACGCAATAAGATTAAGGCTTGAGCTCGGAACATGGGAGAAGAATTATGAATTCTTAGAAGAAGAGCTCTCCAACACTCTGTGGGAAGGTGAGATAGCTCTCTCCCGTCAGATTAATGGCTTGGGTCTAGATTTCGAAAAATTGATCTTTCGCGAATTGCGATTACGTGCAGTGCATGTTCCGACACATTCATCAAAGGACGCCACCGACGCTCTTTCGTTAGTGAGCTTCTTGGAGGAAGCCCATCGAGCATTTCGCCTTGGTCTTCCACTGGCAACAATAGGAATGTGTCGCGCAGTTAGCGACATACTGATACGAGACCACTATGGCTTTGCACCTGATGAGAAAGTTATTAAAAAGCGATTTGAACTCGCGAAAGCAGATCCTATTGCTAGCCAAAAAGGAGCAGACACCGAGCTCCACGCACTTTTCGATTATGGAAGTGAGGTCTTGCATGGCAGATTCGAGCGCGCAAAGGAGAAGCTTCTACTGATTAATATCTCAGAAGCAGCAACTCTCGAAGAAGTAGCGCTTCACTGGTTGAAGAAGCTGGTGAAGCTAGTTGAAGGCGTCCCCAAAACATAGGATCGAACCCTCGCTTTAAATGGCAGAGCACAATAACAATGAAACCGCACTTGCCCTTTATGGTTTACCGACATCAACTTGCTGCCGAAATTGATTGGCTACCAACAACCGAAAACTTCCGTTGCAACTTACTTGAATATGACCATGATCCCACATCCTCAATCAACTCGATGGAGGATGAAATGGCTGTTCTCAAATCACTTGCATTCACGACCATACCAACTGGCGGCGATCCAATCGTTGATCGTCGCACCAAAGTCATTGCTCGTCTTGAAGAGCAAAAGCTCCTGCTGAAAGACCCGAACTACACTCGAACCGTTCGGACCTCGGTGAAAAAGGACGGCGTAAGAACAGCCGTCGAAAAGCACCAGCGAGTAGCGCCGTGGTGGCGTCAACATCCGAACGGAACCTATGCGTTGTTCGTTAGAAGCGGACTCAAGCCGATTGAGTTTGAGAAGGGTAAGACGGCGATTGCAGTGCCGTCACTCGACAAGTTGCCATCGGTAATCGATACCTTGATCACTGCTGTTCGCAATGGCGAACTCGACGCTCACTTGACGCCGGTGAAGCCAACGGCGCCAAAGAGCAAGGCGGCTTAAGGAAGCCTTTGGGGGCGGCTTGTGTCGCTCCCCGTTTCCACTTCTTGGATGTTGAAGACATCTCATTGACTTAAGTCAAGCAACGTCACTGCCGCCTACGTAGGATTTCCCAAGAGTTGACTGAGAAGCAGTCACGAGCTTTGGGGAGATATCGATGGTTACTTACAAACTTCCGCCAAAACACTACACGATCAGTGACGCGGACAACCTTGAACAAATGGCGCTGAATGCAGCCAAAGCAGGCAAAGAAGATATCTGGGTCAAAATAATGAGAATCCGCTGTCGTCTCGAACGACGAATTGCTCGGGATCCTCTCGAAATTGAATTTCGTCGTATAATGAGAGCGTACGAGATGATCCTCTCCAAGAAAAACCGTAAAAAGACACCAGCGACGTACACGTGGAGGGCTTACCACAACCAAGGTTTGAAAAAGGTTCTGGAAAAGTGGGCGCTAGCAAACAAAGAGGTACACTATGGGTTCGAGGTTTTAGTAGCACTTGGAGAGTATGAGTTGACTGGAGAATATTTGCTGTTGCGAGCGAAAAACCGATTTGCGACGGCGATTTGCAGAGCTGCGCGTTCCAAGTTGCTCGCCGCCAAAGCACCAATTGAAGTTCTTAGAAAGGCGGATGCAAATCAGCTCCCTGATTATGAATAAAGCGACGATACCGGATCAACGTTCTTTTTGGAAAGTAAGCCGCGAGTTATTGACGTCCTGCATGCCGAATTAAGTAGAGAAGTCTCAATACTCCCCTGGAAATTGTCCATTTGCGACGTTGAGCATTACTTTTTCTGCCTTGTCGATATATCGCCGCATATTTCGCTGAGCACGAGCGGTGTCACCGTCTGGGTCAGGGAGCAACGGTACCGGAACCTTCGCCCAACGCTTATTCTTTCGTCCGCGATAGAAAATGTGGATTTTATCTAGAAGCGCTTCGCCCCTAAGATTACGGTTTTTGAAGTAGACATCCCGATAGACGGTGAGCATCTCGCGGACCGCCAGCAGTTTTGGTTCGGCGCCTTCCGTTAAATGGTAGGTTGCGGAAGCGATGGTTTTGTTTTTTCGTTTGCGCTCTTTGTTTTGCCGCGCCCAAGCCTCCTCGATTATCGCCTTCACGATGCGCGTGAGTCTCGTAGGGCTTTTATTGAGTGGAATTTCCACCACAAGCGAAGTCGTGTCGGATGGCTGCTCGTTAAGCTCGAGTTTCCTGACCGCGTATCGTTCCTCAAAAAGATGACCAGCGCGCTTCCACCATGCATCGAACTTCTCAGACTCAACATCGCCCCAAGGTTCGTAGAACGCAGCGGAGCGCTTGAGCGCTTCGACGACTTTCCTGTCAGTGCTCTTCTTTGCGAGTCGTAGATATTCGTACCACAAACGGAAGCTCTCGCGGCGAGCAGCCAATTTACTTTGTGCTTTTGGGCTCATCTCGGTCACCTTTGCAAATAACGGATCGGACATAACTGTGTTTCAGACACATGTCCGAATACAAAGTAATGGTTTCGACATACAGAGTCGGGTCTGGTATCTTACAGTCATGATGAAATCGTTCATCATTGAACAAACGAAACACAAGGAAACTTCTTATGACTGACGAATTTATGACGAAAGACAGGATCAACAAAGAGCCATTTGGCTTGAGTGAACAGGACGCTGAACTTATTTTGAAAGACATACGACTTCGAGCACTGATTGAAATTATTGTTGAAGATATCGAGCAATATTTCGAGGTCAATCAGTTTGAGATCCAGCCCTCAGACGAAGGCTAACAGCTCGACCTCTTATGGCGCTCGCATTCCGTACGGAGTGCGAGCTCGCGAAAACAGCATCAGCATAAACAATCTAAACGAAACGAAGGAAGATAAACATATGTCCAACTATTCCATTAGCCGTATCACGGTATGGCACCAAGCCCCGCAATTTGTGAGACGTATTGTCAACGCGTTTTATCAAAGAAAGCTCCTTCAGGAATTCATTCCGATTCCTGAAAGCGTTCAAATGTGTGAGCCGCCCGTCAACGATTTGGGCGCTATACTGGAATCAATCAAAAGCGGTGATCATTCGAAGCTTTGCGAGTGGTGCCTAGAGCATTGGAACACGATTGGGGAAGCAGAGTATACGGATAGCTCACTTAAGATCGTCGATCCTTTAGACGTGAATATCTTGGTTTGCACTGTTGGGGGTGCGCCCATCCCAATTTTTGACCATTGGGTCAGCTTAGGTTGCCAGGTTCGCGCCAGCGTTCGCCAGATAGACGTTGGTGAAATTGGAATTTACGATAATACATCAGGATGGCGTCTGGTTGCGCCTAAACCCAGGAACACCAAGCCTGGTCCCGAAGAAATGCGTCGAGACATCTTGGAAGCATACGCGCCATTATAGTGCGCGAAAGGGAAGCAATCCTCTGCCGCCGTTTGACTGGACGAACCGCCGAACACAATTCCAGGCGGAACCAAAGCGGAGATTGAAGTAGGGACGGAACCTGGTGTCTCAAATCTGAGACAGTTTAAAATAATGTTCACAATCTGCCGTTCTTGGGTGGTCCTCGCGTATAAATACTACAAACAAGACAAAACTCTCGTGGCGAAAGCCAGCAGTTTAAATACAAAGGGAAATAACAGAACTTGATCAGTCAAAACGTGTTCAAACAAAAAGATCCGATATCAGACAAATCCTATAAAAGCCCATTCGTTGATTTCATCAAATCAAAGCAATGGCATTGGTTCATTACTATACCGATCGGCTACTGCGACAACGAAGATAAGGTATTGAAGCGGCTGCGAACGATTGAAGCAACACTTTGCGGGAAGTATCTCGTCAATCGCTACCACAGGCTTCCCGACGAAGTGCGCTTTTCAATGGTGGTCGGATTTGAGGGAGAAGTGAAGCTCGGGACACGCCATGCCCATCTTCTCGCTTACATACCAACCCCCACCAAAAAGCGAATACCGCAATCAATGCTGTCGAACTTGTTCCCGTTCGAATTTCGGTTCCTTTGGAACAGGCTCGAGTTGTTGTCAGCACGCACCGAAAGCGAATATCGATGGGCTCGTGCAAGGGATCCCTGGGCGGACATCACGATCACTCCTGCAAATGCAGCTCGTCACGTTTACACCGTAAAAGACGTTCGCCAAGCTGACGTCTCTTGGTCACGCTTCGAGTTTGTAACGCCACCAAAGTTTGAGAGATTTAAGAACGAAAATCTAAGCGTAATTCGCAACAGAGATCGGCAAAGTCGCGCCGCTCTTGGTATGGCGCAAGCGTAGTCAGATAGCACCTATCGACGATTTGGATTTTCCATAGATGTGCTTCCGAACAGAAAGCGCATTCTGAACCTATTCTCCAACACCATCTGCACTGAACTAACCCAACACGCTCCACAGTCCAATAAGCAGAGATACAGTCCAATGTCGTTCAGATGCCTACGATGAGACCACCCGATGTTAAACAGCGTCATTGTATAAATAAATGTGTATCAAAACACAGAACAAGAAGGAAGAAATCCCAATGTATTCCGAAGAACCAATCAAGCCAAAGCGATCACTTGGAGCCTTGCGTAAAGCAACCAAGACCAAGCCCAAGTCACCCGATCTCCAAGGCACCATGAAAGCGCAGAGGCACACCATTTCGATATTGGTCAAGCAGCTCACTGAAACTCAAGCGGATGAGATCACCTGCAACATAGCGGGATGGTTCAATAAGGACTCCAGTGGTCAGTACCTGACCGTTGAACTCTCTCCTCGCTATGTTCCAAGAGAACGAGAAGAGCCGATAAATATGTTCGATATGTTTTTTCAAGAAAAGGAGGATATCCATTGAGAACCAAAACCACTTCTTCAACCGCGTTTCGACTGCCGCAAGGCTTGTTAGCGACTGTTGATATCATTTGCGACCAACAGGATTTGACGAGGTCACAAGTCTACCGCGGCAGCATCATGGAATATTTGAAGAGCCAACAGGTCGAGATTGTCGAACAGCCGCCGACCGAAGAACCAAGGCTGACTTGGTCAGAGGCGCTCTACAGGGGTCATCGATGATTGGAAAACAGAAGAAGCCTGAGATCACTCGGATGAACCAACTGCAGGAAGAACTACGCAACGCCTCGTTTGACAAGCTCAAGGTCTTTGAAAGTGCCAACTCAAGAGACATAGAAGCTTATCTGAGGCAGAACAGCCAGATGGTCCATGACGTCGTCGTATTGAGCAGCAGGAGATGAAGCATAGCGACCAAACCTCTAAAGGTTGGTCTCGCCCTATATACTCGACATCCTACTTCTTCTTGGGGCGAAGGATATAGGCGATTAGATCATCTGACTCAGTTCTCGGAGTTATGAAATCGGGCAGGTTGTTGTGATTTGAATGGCGGAAGAGAGTTGAGCAAACCTATCGTAAAAGTTCTAGCACAGAGGTGTATCGTACGCTTATAAGGTCTTATTCTCCCCCCGGAGGTGATCATGGCTGAGAAAACACCCGCTGACCTAGCACGTTCAATGATGACCAAAAATCTTGAGCAAGCTCATGAGGCGATTGCTGGCTATTTTCAGTTGGTCGAAAAAAGCATATCAGCTTCGCCGTTGGGTGCGACAGATCAGACCAAGACCTTCAGAAACTATGTGGAGCAGAGTGTAGCTGCGAGTTTTGGGCTTTCGGACAAGCTGCTACGAGCAAGAGATTTCCAGGATGTCGTGCGTATCCAGACAGAGTTCTTTCAAACTCAACTGAAGTCGTTGACTGAGAAATCGAAGGGTTTTTCTGATACAACGACCAAGCCGGTGTCAGATGTCACTCGCGTTCAGATTAAGTGAACGGCGGGGATTAGGTGCTGCTGATCTGAATCTGGCAGCTTTCGGATCTGGCAGGCGGTAGCTTCGGGCAAGCACCGCTCAGTGTCGCAGTTCCGGCTTAGTTACGGTCTTCTTCACTTCAGTACCACAGTCGGAGCATTCATAGATGAAGTCGAGCTTCGCCATGCTCCAATGCGTCTGAACCTCCACCACGTGCATAGGTAAATCTAGGCAGGCAGAAAATCGCAAATGGCTCTGCTTCATGCAGGTCGCGGTGCTGAATGTAGGCTGGCATTTCGGCTCTCCTTCACAGCGGAAGCATTCACCTTTAGTCCTCAAGCCCAGAGCCAACCTACCTGCAACGGACCAGTGCTCACCACGAAATCTTGCGAATACACGAAGAACGACAGCACAATCCTCATGAGTGTTACAAATTTGACACAGCCAAACCATCCTGCTTTTCAACACTTGATGGCTTTTCGTGGAGAAGCCGCTCACGGATAGCCCGTTCGACTTGAAGAAGCGCCTGTTTAGCGTCATGCAACTGTGCTTCGGCTGACTGTGCACGGAATTCCAATGCCGTCAGTTGATCTTCAGCCGCCTCTATACGAGCTTGCGCATTCTTCAAGGCGTTGGACGCATCTTGCAGCTTGCGTCCAGTCTCATTGATGATTTCACGCTGTGCCCGTTCAGCCGCTTCGGTACGCTTTTCGGCAAGCGTCACTTTCTCAGCAGCGTCTTTGCTTATGGATTTCGAACGGGCTTCCGTTTCCCGTACCTGCTCTTCCATTCCACTAAAAAGCTCGGCAGCCTGAAACACGAGGTTCAGCACCGCCTTACCGTGATCACTTGGCGAAGACCGATTAAAATTCAGCAGATTATCTTTGGTGCCGAAAGATGCGCCCATTTGCGCGGCTGCTTTCTCGGAATAACTGTCAATATAGAAGTACGGCAAACATGGTAAACAGACTGTTAAATCCCGGTTTCAGCCGTGTAAATCATGTAGCCGATGGCGGAATTACAGCTCGCTGATCCCGTCGCAGCAGAATGGGCGGATGGGTTAGGAGACCTGCAATTCCTATTTCTTCTTGAGACTAAGGATATAAGCAATCAGGTCGTTCGACACGGCGTTTGAAAGTATGAAATCAGGCATATTGTTGTGGTTTGAATGTAGAAAAGCATTCAGAGAAATTCCAGTGGTCGACGGCTGATCAGCAATGCTCTGGAAGCTTGGAGGATCAGCTTTGTCGGAAAGGGTCATCGGAAGAACACGATGGCATGAGCTGCAGAGCCGTGTCGCAAACGAGCGACCAGACGCTGGATCACCGTCAACAGGCTGAGCGAATACCGGAAACTGAGCCGCTAAAAGCGTCGCAGCAACGAGGTATGGAAGCATCATCCAGCGCATGGCGATCACCACGACGGCTAAAGCGGCATCTATCGTGTGGAAATATCGGGAGTTTACACTTCTTCCAATACCAGAGGTCCTTTGAAACGAGTTATTGATTCAAGCGTCCAGCCCTCCTCCGCCAACTCTGCCTCCGAGAGAGCCAAAAGACGGTTGCGCTCTTCTGCGGGTAGTTCCTTCGGGAACAATGAGGTTTCTTGGGCACCATCGTAGAGTTGATGCTCCTCGAACTCAAATTCTTCAAAGATATTGACACCCTCGTCTTCATTGTACCCGCTCAAATCCGGCAACTGGTCGACAATGATCCAACCCGAGCGATAGACCGTCAGGTGTTCAATTGTTAGGTTGTCTTTTTTCCAAGTATCGATTTTGAAAACAGACTGACTAATTGCGGGGCTGATTTTCCACGCCGTCTTTTCTGTAGGTTTTTTCGTAGTTCGCTTTTTGGCGGCTTTCTTGACCGACTTGTTTGCTGGCTGCCTCTTGCCCTGCTTATGCTTTTTGACTGTCTTGCCACGGGACTTTTTAGCAACTGACTTATTAGCAGTTTTCCTGACAGCACGCCGTTTCGCCTTCTTAGCCTTCTTAGCTTTTGTTTTAGTCTTCACTGCCATTGGTCCTGCTCCACAGTTCGTTTGCGTTCTTAAGCGAGGAGTTGACGATCAAGAGGCGACGTTGGCACGTCCTTAAAGAATAGCAATCCACTGCAGTTCAAATTGATCTGCGTCAAACACGGCGTCGAATGAGAAGATCGGCACGAGGATGGTTTGCGGCTTACCGCAGCACCAATGCTGCAGTGCGAAGCTGACTGACACGCAATGACATTTGTGTGATGGCATTTGACCTGTCAGGGCTTCGTCATGGTTCGCGTCTATATCGCCTGCTCCTTGTTGATGGAGCAAAAATGGAACTGGACGAATTGTTGCGCCACGAACTGTTAGCGTTGATAGAAATTCGCCTGACTGGTCGGACCGGCAACTGCACAGCGATGTACCAACTGCTCGACAACGGGATGATTGTCGATCTTCACGGTGGTCGGCTGCAATTGACCAGCAGAGGTCGAAGAATGTTAGTGCGTGGCTCGCCGTCACTTTGGGACGTCGTAGCTTGATGCGTTCGTTTTTTGCACGATTAAAAAAGAGGCGAAGCCGTGAGTATTCGCTAGCCTCTCGCCCAACCCCACCAAATGCTGGGAGGTGGCATGCAATTCAGCACCGCATCTGGTCCGCACCTAGCATCATTCATTCCATGACGGAATCGATGACGGCTCCCGAGTTGACGGCGCTATTTCTATTGTCGTGGTCTGTCTTACGACGGCGTTCGTGTGCGCTTTCTGGGAAATCGAACAGGGTCGAATCATAAGGCAGCAGAAAGCCGAGAGTAGTAATGGTCGGACCGTTGGATAATCCTGACTGCGTTTGAACCCGAAAACGGGTTGACGTAAATCAAACCCCACCAGAGACCGCAGACTTATACTGAATATATGGATAGGGTTCGACGGATTTCCGGCAACTGGTTGCCCATCTCAATCGCGCCAATCGAATGCGATCTTGAGGTGAGCGTAATTGACAACGACGGCATTCATTCACTGGTGTTTCCTTGCCGCAAACGCGGAACTAGATGGTTCAACGCCTCGACGAAAATGCAGGTTGAAGTGCATCCAACGCATTGGCGTACCTGGCACAGAGATATACCCGATCGTAATCGTTTTTAGCGCCTCATACGCTCAGTCATTTTCAGCGAACGATTGTTTACCGCATAGCCTTGAGACAGATCAAAGCGTCGGTAAATGACCCCGCCAGTATGAGCGGAGGCTCACAGCCTTACCCAGTGTACTCAGATCGGCAAAAAACCTTCAGAGGAAAGATGCTCTCCGCGTATCCCTATTGGATGATGATAGCCGGAGGCATCTTGGTCGCACTTGGCTTTTTCGGCGTGGCGTTTAGTCGAAAAAGTGATGTGACGCCGGTTAGGGACGCAAAGATTGAACCCGTGGCAGAACAGACAAACTCAAGAAACCCTAAAAAGATCGAGTGGTCGCCCTCTGTTTTAGACCCGAGCGAGAAGCCAAAGAAGGCGCGGGAAGAATAGGAAGAAGGGAAGAGCTCGCTATCTTCTTCATTTTAGATGGACTGCACTCCTCCAAAGTCAATCCATTATTTTTTGCTCGAGCTGATTGCCTGGGTTAACAAATGCGAAGAGTTTGAAGTGCGTGACTTTCATCATTTTAAGGCGAAGACCAATGTCAATAGTCGTTCAATATGTAGTAAAGCCGAACCCAGGCAGTGACATCACAGCAGTAATCGAAACGGCAAAAGAGAGTGCCGTGCTTTGGCGAAAATACGGCGGTCAAGTTAGGTATTGGTCCGTCATCGTCGGTGAGATTGGAAATTTCGTTTTCACTGTGAATTTCGAGAACTTTGCAGCTTACGGAGCGGCAGTTGACAAGCTGGGTGCCGATCCAGCGTTTCAAGCCTGGCAACTGAAGAGAGCGAAAGCGGGATTGTCCACGTGGGTACGGAGCAACATGGCGACCGAAATTCCAATCTGAGGGACTTACGCCTTTAAACCTTCAAGCAGAAAGCCGTCACCAACCGGTTCAGTGGCGGCGTTTTGCTGTTGCTTATAGGTCGCCGCATGACCTCAGCCGGGGAAAAGCGACGCCATCCCGAAATTGCCTATTTCCCATAAACTCGGAATTAACCGCGATAGCCACCCGGCGAGCATATTTGGTCAGAAATTAGGGGTCGTTCAGGCGCGCCGTTCTAATGTTCCCGGACTTTACTCTTTGGGATCACTTAAGGGCAATGCACGGCACAACCTCAGGGGTCATCGATGATGAGGCGAGTGCGAAGCCGACAGTATCGGTAGTCGAATGTCAGCGGCGGCGCACACAGCGGCGGGAGATGCTTGTCCTACAGGGTCTGAGCTACGCCGCGGGCGATATTATTGTCTGGGTTTACGCTTACGCCGGAACGATCTCAATCGTCATCCCTTCCACATTTTTTCTCTGTGGCGTCGGCTTGACAACATTCTTTTTCGTTCTGTCGGAGATGAATATAGGCGATCGGTTCGAGGATCACTTTCTTACTAGTTATCAAGCTGCCGCAAATATCATGCTGCAGCTTGTCTTCTTGCTGGCGGCACCTGAAATCGGGTTTTTGTTCCTCACTGTCATTTTTGTGATTTTTGGGTTTGCTGCTTTGCGAACGACATCCCGCGAGGCAACCATATTATGGACTCTTACGGGGTTCGGCGTAGCCACAATATTCTTCTACTTGAAAACTCCGATCGCCCTGCCCATGCGAACACCGCTGGAATGGTTTGCCGGAACGTTCTCATTTGTTCTGACGATCGGACAGTGTGCGTATATTGGTTTTTTTTGGAAACTCGATGCGAAGAACACTCCATCAGCGCACGATTGAACTTAAAATTGCAAATCAACGCATCGAAGAACTTGCTCACTTGGATGAATTGACCGGCGTGATGAACAGGCGTCACATCATGAAATGTCTGAATGAGGAAGTGTCTCGCGCTCAGCGCAGCAACATTTCTTGTTCTGTTGCCATCATCGATTTGGATCTTTTCAAAAGAATCAATGACCAGTTCGGTCATCCAGCTGGTGACGAGGCGCTGCGTACGTTTGCCATTAGCATCTTCGCAAATATCAGAACTATCGATAAGTTGGGTCGCTATGGCGGCGAAGAATTTCTTCTGATCCTGCCGGATACTGCGAAAGACCAAGCCGTGCGGACCCTCGACCGTCTGCGCAGGATAGTCTCGGAAGTGGACTGGACAGCAATTTCAGGAAATTTCAATCTGACCATGTCGGCTGGGATTTCCTCAGTTCGTCAAGCTGATTCAGCGGAAGACATTCTGGCACGGGTCGACATTGCACTTTACCGAGCAAAGGACGCCGGTCGTAATTGCGTCGTTGCGGCGTAGCCACGGCTGATTATAAAATTACGCATTCATAATCTTTCTCCGTAACGGCTTGAGATCACCTACCAATCTCGACGGGTTGTATTTTGTCGGACGCAATAGCATTTGAAAACTTGCGTTTCACGACAAAATATAATGAGAGAGATGGAAATGAGCGGCATCGGCAGACAAGCAAAAATCCCCTCCGAGCATCAACAGCAAGCACTGCTGGCTTGGCTTGAAACCCGCAAACACGCAGACCGAAATCGGCTGATCGTCCTGCTGTCGTACAAAGCAGGATTACGAGCCAAAGAAATAGCTGCCCTGAAATGGTCAATGGTGATGAGCGCTGATGGCGACATTGGCGATCATATTCACCTGACCAATGAAGCAAGCAAAGGGAAGAGTGGTCGGGTTATTGCTCTGAACAAGGATTTGAGAAAGCAACTGATCAAGATCAAGGAAAACGAAGGCGTCACCATTGCCGATGCGAGACAGGCGGTCATTCAAACACAGCGTGGGCAGGGAACGTCAGCCCAAGTGATCGTCAACTCGTTCTCTGAATGGTATCGGAAGCTCGGATTTGTGGGCTGTTCAAGCCACAGCGGTAGGCGTAGCTTCATTACGCAAGCGGCACGAAAAGCTTCGTTGGTTGGTGGGTCGTTGCGCGATGTTCAGGCATTAGCAGGACATGCGAGCCTTACGACGACAAGTAGGTACATTGAAGGGGATGCGGAGGCGCAGGCAAAGTTGGTGGATATGGTTTGAGCGTTTGCAGCGGAATGGGTCCAACTGCCTATATGGCGCATCGCAATATTGGGAGGGCAGCTCTTTATCTTGAAGCCCGTAAAGAAGTGCTTCTGAAACGTATTGAGCTTGTTTAAGATGGCGTTTCAGTCTCGAGCCGCTTCTAAAAGTCGGTCTCGCCACCAAAGGCAAGGTTTTTTTCATGCCAAAAGCCAAGGGAACAGCGTCAAGGGAAGTTTCGTTGTCTACGGACGACTTTCGGAAGCAGCTAAGGGGCGAGTTGACCAAGATATGCGAAGACTTGGGAAAGAATTTCGACAACAATCAGCACCGTGGCTATGCTTTCGAGATTTGGTCTGCCGATTTGCTGCTCAAGCTTAGTGAAATAGAGGGTGATGGTGCCGATTACGTGTACACAAGCAACGACCTCAAGATAGATATTGCGTTTGAGGACGAAGAGACCAAGACGCTCTGTCTCGCGCAGACCAAATGCGAAAGCATCCCATCAAATCCTCCAATCGAGGAGGATCACGTTGTTAGTTTTTTCAAGCGGCACCAAATCCTCATTGAGCAGTCGGCATGGGTGCGCGAGCACTCGTCAGATCAGCTTCATGATGTTGTGTGCGACTATTCGAAGCGCGTTGAAGAGGGATGGAATATAACTCTCTACTTTGTTTCGACGGGCTCTGCGTCTCCGCGCTTGAGACAATTGGTCGCCTCCCTCGATCAGACCGTCAAACAGAAGTGTCCCAACGTAAATCTCGTTCTGTTGGATTTTTATGATCTAAAAGAACGCTATATCAGTTCTAAATCGATTGATGCGCGGATATCCGAATATGTTGATATCCAATTTCCGAAAGAATATTTCATACTAAAGGAAACGCCACACCGTACTATCTTGTCCGTGATCAAGGGGAATGCGCTTGTAAATCTTTACAAGAAGGAGAAGGAAAGCCTGTTTGCCCACAATGTAAGGTCGTTTCTCGGAAAGCGAATTAACAAAGACGTCGTCGAGACTGCAATCAATGATCCCGATGATTTCTACTACTTCAACAACGGCGTATCTGCCATCTGCACGAAGATAGAAAAGATGGGGAGCAATTCCTATCGGTTTCATCATTTCCAAGTTATCAACGGAGCGCAAACGATTGGTTCGCTTAATGCAGCGGGCAATCTTGACCCTGCTTGCGAAGTAATCTTGAGGATAACCGAAGGTGCTTCGGTAAAGACCGAGAAAGGCTTTAATGCCGATATCATTCGGTACAACAATACGCAGAACGTTGTGCGTGCCAGTGATTTTAGGGCAAACGATAAAATACAGCTTTGGCTTGAGGATCGATTTAATCATTTGAAGGCGCGCGGGGCTATCAAATATCCCCTTCGCTATGTGAGAAAGAGGTCATTTCACCGCGTGCGTGAGGCGTATCCGATCAAGCTCGAAGAGCTTGCGAAGATTAGATACTCCTATCTCTATGAGCCTACGCGTTGCGTTGCCGATCCGCGGTCACTTTGGACAACGCATGAAGACGGTGGATTTTACGAACATGCATTCGGTGTTGCAGGTGAATTGCAAGAACTCTTGGAGCAACGGAATATTCGAAGAGACCTTGTTTGCTGTGTCGGTATTCATTGAAATAATGGAGCGGATCAAGAAGCTCATTAAACAAGACCGATCAAAATACTTTTTCTTGCAAAGGCTTCGTTATTGGGCTTTAGCACTTGCTGCGATCCATGTGCGATTGAAAAAGATCAATCATTCTGAGTTGCTTGAAACTCGGTCGAGTTTTGAGAATTGGTTCGAAACTTATTGGCGGGACATTTTTAGGGAGTTGATTTCAGCTCATACAAGAGCGCAGGAAGACAAGATTTCTAACTTTGCGCTTACACGTAATGAAACGCGCTGGGAACGAGTAAAACAACAATTGGATCTTATCATCGGAGCTGACATGCTTTGACCGTTGGAGAGGAGCGCATCGGTCGCCCTTCCCCGCACCACTACCCCCTTCAAGCGGCTTTCGACTTCTTCAGCAATCCGACCTTTCCAACCTGCTTCAACTGCTCATCAAGCTCACCATTTCGCACAGCAGTGATCAAGGTGTCGATCACGGATGGCAGCTTATCGAGTGATGGCACAGCTACTGCCGCCTTCCCCTTCTCGAACTCGATTGGTTTCAATCCCGACCGAACGAAGAACGCATAGGAGCCGTTTGGGTGTTGTCGCCACCACAACGGTACTCGTTGCTGCTTTTCGACCATCACTCGCTCACCATCCTTCTTCACCCAGTTGCGGACGGTTCGAGTGTAGTTCGGGTCTTTCATAAGGAGCTTTTGCTCTTCGAGACGAGCGATGACTTTGGTGCGGCGATCCAGGGTTGGGTTGCCGCCTGTCGTAGGCAAGGTGATGAATGTGAGGGATTTTAGAACAGCTATTTTATCCTCCATCGAGTTGATTGAGGATGTGGGATTATGGTCATATTCAGAGAAGCTGCAACGGAGGTTTTTGGTTGGGTCGATCAGGCTCATCGTTTACGACAGCCTTGTACTTGTATTGCGGGGTGGCTGATGAAATGTTGGAGGATGCGGTCGAGTTGGTTTGAGCAAGGTCGGTTTGAGCGCAACTATATTGGATGATATCGAATGTTTGAACGCTTCGGCTATAAATCAGTACTTTATCTTTCAGCTGTGATTGCCGTCGTGCATTGCAGCTTCTTCATGTATTTGATTGCGTATTCGTCGAGCATAGCCAATAGAGTTGCGATTTACGTTGTAGCAGCATTGGCGATTTTGATAGGTCTTTGGTTACTGAGCAAGACTGCCCGCTACGTAGGTGCATTATTTTATGGTCTGTCTGCAGTGGCGGTAGCTTATCCGTTGCTGAGTTCCATCAAAACGGTAGTCATTGGTGTTGGCACCGTGTGGAGCGTTACAATGGGTGTCTTAAGTTTGGCTACTGCGTTTATCCTCATTCTCTCAAAGTCGTTTGCCAAAGAATTTCAGGCAGAGCGTGAAAAACGACCCATTTATAAGAAGTATCTTCTGACTGCATTTACGATCTTGATCGTACTCGGGGCTGTAGCGGCTACACTGAACGACATTGTCAATTTGGCATCCAATTAGCATAAGCAGCGAATGAATTGTTGCTTATATCGCCTGTTCACCTTGACGTTTGCGGCACCACTACTCCCACGGCAGTACCTTCGGCTTCTTGACCTTCATCTTCGTCAGCTCGTCAGCCATGGCACGGTTCGAAGTGTGTCCGTAGAAGTTCTCGAGCATCTTGACGGATGTTCCCATGTTTCTCGCAAGGTGGTAGGAGTTTACGCCTTCTTGTAAACGGAACGTCGCATAGGTGTGGCGAAGCGAGTAGATGGTCCGCTTCTCGCCGTCTCGGTCGACTTCAACGCCTGCTTCCGTGATCAGTGTCTCGAAGCCTTTCTTGAACGTGTGAATTGGTTTGCCGTCTTTGTGACAGAAGACGTAATCTTCCCTCGACGGTTTCTTGCCGATCTCTTCGGCGCGTAGTTCCCAGATGCGCTGGAAGTAAGTCTGCACTTCTGATGTTCGTGCAACGACATCGCGTGCCCCTGTTTTCCCTTTCACGTGTAGGATGATGTTGAATTTGTCGGGCTTTTCGGTCGGCTCGGTGTCGATATCACGCCAGCAAAGACCACGAGCCTCCCCAATCCTTATCCCAGTGTTGGCGAGGATCAGCACGTAGTTGGTGAGCATTATTCGATCCCGCACAATTGGACCAGACTTGTGCTCGCCCTGCTTCACCCATTCACGAAGGAAACGGGTGAGCTTCGCCCAGTCTTTGGCATCGAAATGCGGTCGACGTTGCCCGTCCTGCTTCGGTCTTTCAAACTCGATCTTCCTGTCGATGTGCCCACGCTGATAGCACCAGTTCAGGAACGTTCCGAGCTGGCTCATTTCGTGGATGATCGTTGCATCCCTCGGCGCCTTTTTGACCGAGTTCTGCCGTCGCCAGTCGAAGAACCGTGCGATCTCCTTCTGGTTTATTTCTGAAATCTTTCGCTTGGCGAAGTACGGAACGGCATATCGCTTGAGCAGCGCTACTATGGCGAGGTCCCGGCTGCTCTGTTTTCCCGTCGCCTTCGAGTGTTCCTCGAACTCATCGACCAGGCGCTTGAGGTTCGGTCCTGTGATCGATTTGCCGAGCTTCACATTGATGCGGAGTTCGTCAAGCAACTCATCAGCGATCTTCCTAGCCTCGTACAGGTCGGATGTACCAGTTCCCCGATAGATGTACCCCGTCCCGTTCGGCACCTTCATACGGCACAGCCAGAGGCGCTTTGGTCGGTTCTCTAGCTGGTAGAGAACCACCTTCCCGTCATGGAAAGACTGCTGGTTGATGACCTTCGAAACGGGCATGCGGGCACGATAAGCCCTGCTGGTAAAATACGATACCCGTAATATGATTGTAATATGGCAGAAACTGGGACTGTTTAGAAACCAGATGTCTGGAAAGCCTTTGATTCCATTGAGAAAAATGGTGCTGCCAGACAGGATTGAACTGTCGACCTCTCCATTACCAATGGAGTGCTCTACCACTGAGCTACGGCAGCGTGCCCCGGATCAAGAGAATTGGCCAAAAAGGCCTCCACAGGCGGCCGATCCTTGCCACAAGGTCCCCGCGCGCGCAAGCGCGCGGCATCGACCGTACCCGCCTGCGCGCCGTCAAAAACCGCCAAAATCAGCGCTTCAGACCTGCTTCCGCCTTCATCTGGCTCAATTGCGGGCCGATCCGGTTGCCCATTTCCTCGCCCAGCACGGCCAGCGCCTTGATGGGCCGGATCATGACCTCGAATTCGATCATTTCCCCGCGCGCGTTGAATCTGATGAGATCGACGCCCTTGAGCTGCCATTTGCCGATATTGGCGGCGAATTCCAGCGCGGCGTCGTGGGGGCCTGCGATAAACGTGCGGTGGTAGGTAAAATTCTCGAAAATCCGCGCCACGGTCGTCAGCACCAGAAGGGTCGCAGGCAGCCCCGGAATCGGCGAATGCACGAACGGGGAGCGAAACACGATATGTTCCGACAATAGCGGCCGCAGGATCTCGGGATCGCCGGAGGCGACAAAGCGATGCCAGCCCTCCAGCGTTCGTTGCGGCAATGGCGCCAGCGCATGATTTTCACTCATCGGTCCATTCTCCCGGTGATATCCTTTGAGGGGCGTCGCATTCGGGGTCCACGATGAGGGATGACAGGGATAAACGCGAGGGCCAACCCGGCGGGCGCGTGAAAAAACATGCGCGCCAGGATCGGTTGAAGCTGGCGCTGCGCGAAAACCTCAAGCGGCGAAAATCGCAGGCGCGGGGACGAGGCGATACCGCCCCGGCGGCTTCCAATCCTGATGACGTCTCACCATATGACGGCAGCGGAAAAAAGCCGCAGCCCTAGATCGGCATGACTTTTCTACGAATCGCCATCCTGCTCTAGCTTTTTGTTTGAGCATGATCTCCGCGCAAACGCTTCGCGTTTGTCGCGAGGAAAAACCGGTTCGGCTTTTCCGGCTCATGCTCCAGCCCGAGAGACGGAGATGGCGGAGACCACGATCGGAAATAGAAGCGATGTCGGCGCGGCGCAGGCCGCCGCATTCCCGCGTCACGAACAGACCTTTCCCGCGCTGTCGGCGCAGGAAATCGCGCGGATGCGCCGGTTCGGCGACATCAGAGCCTACCGGCACGGTGAAATGCTGTTCGAAACCGGCAAGCCCGGACCGGGCATGTTCGTCGTGCTCTCTGGCCATGTTGCAATCACCCAGCGCGACGGGCTCGGACACGTCACGCCGGTGATCGACCAGGGACCGGGCCAGTTCCTCGCCGAAATCGGCCAGCTCTCGGGCCGCGTCGCACTGGTCGACGGCCATGCCGAGGGCGACGTCGAAACGCTGCTGATACCGCCGGAACGGTTGCGCGCGCTATTGGTCGCCGAAGCCGATCTCGGCGAGCGCATCATGCGCGCGCTGATCCTGCGCCGGGTCAGCCTGATCCAGGGCGGCGTCGGCGGCCCGGTGCTGATCGGGCCTTCGAATTCGGTCGGCGTTATCAGGTTGCAGGGATTTCTCACCCGCAATGGCTATCCGCATCATCTGCTCGATCCGGAGCGAGATCATGATGCGGCCGAACTGATCGCGCGCTATTCGCCCTCGCCGGCCGACTGGCCGCTGGTGGTCGCGGTCGACGGCTCGGTGCTTCGCAACCCCGGCGAATCCGAGCTTGCGCGTGCGATGGGCATGATACGCAGCCTCGCCAGCGACAAGGTGTACGACGTGGCCGTCGTCGGCAGCGGTCCCGCCGGGCTGTCGACCGCGGTCTATGCCGCGTCCGAAGGGCTCAGCGTCGCGGTATGCGACGCGCGCGCGTTCGGAGGGCAGGCCGGCGCCAGCGCGCGCATTGAAAACTACCTCGGCTTTCCCACCGGAATTTCCGGGCAGGCGCTGACCGCGCGCGCCTTCAATCAGGCGCAAAAGTTCGGCGCCGACATGATGATCCCGGTCGAGGTGACGTCGCTCGATTGCGCGCGCGACGACGGCGCATTCGGCCTGAAACTCGACAACGGCGAGGTATTGCGCGCCCGCTCGATCGTGGTGGCGAGCGGCGCGCGCTACCGGCGGCCCGAGATCGAAAACCTCGATCGATTCGAAGGCCGCGGCGTCTGGTACTGGGCCTCGCCGATCGAGGCACGGCTCTGCGCGGGGCAGGAGGTCGTTCTGGTCGGCGGCGGCAATTCTGCAGGGCAGGCCGCGGTGTTTCTGTCGGGCCACGCCCGCAAGGTCTACATGATCATCCGCGGCGGCGGTCTTGGCGCGAGCATGTCGCGCTATCTGATCGAGCGCATCGAGGCCACGCCGAATATCGAATTGCTGTTCAACGCCGAGGTGGTCGCGCTCGAAGGCGCCGAGGACCAGGGCCTCGCGCGCGTGCGCTGGCGCAGCCGGCTGGGCGGCGAAGAAAACGTCGCGGACATCCGCAATCTGTTCCTGTTCGTCGGCGCCGATCCCGCCACCGGTTGGCTCGACGGCTGCGGCGTCATGGTCGATCGCGGAGGTTTCGTGGTGACGGGAGCGCAGCGCAGGAATACCGAGGGGCAACCGGCGTCGGCGCTGGAAACTTCGGTGCCCGGCGTGTTCGCCGTCGGCGACGTGCGCTCGGGATCTGTCAAGCGGGTCGGTGGCGCGATCGGCGAGGGCGCGCAGGTGGTGGCTGCGTTGCACGGTTTTCTCGGCGATACCGCCAAGCCCGCGCTTTAGCGGCAGGAGGATCGGCGCGGTTTCGTGACAGCCATGCAAAAAAAGCCAGGGCATGGCGCACGGACTTTTGATCGATGCCGCATGCCTGAATTCGCATCGACACGGCGCGCGCATGTGGAAATTTCCCGGGGGCGGTGTAGCATTTGCGCCGTCCTTAGAGGGGGAGCGCGTCATGGTCCTCGGTATGAGCCTGTCTGCCTTTACGACTTTGCACGTGATCGTCAGTCTGATCGCCATCGTTTCCGGCATCATCGTCATGTTCGGGTTGCTCGGCTCCAAACCGATGCCGGGCCTGACCGCGATTTTCCTGCTGTTCACGATTCTGACCAGCGCCACGGGCTTTCTGTTTCCGTTCAATGGGGTAACGCCGGGAATCATCATCGGCGCTCTCTCGCTGGTGCTGCTGGCGATCGCCTGCATCGCGCTTTACGGCATGAAGCTTTCCGGCGCCTGGCGCTGGATCTATGTGGTGACCGCGATGATCTCGCTTTATCTCAACGTGTTCGTGCTGATCATCCAGAGTTTCCTGAAGATACCGGCGCTGACGGCGCTGGCGCCGGGCAACCCGCCGTCCGGGCCGGCGTTCGCGGTGATCCAGGGCGTGGCACTGGTGTTTTTCGTTATTGTGATCATCGGCGCGGTCCGGCGGTTCAGGCCGGTGGCCATATTCGTCTGATCTGTCCAGCCAAGCCTCGTCATTCCGGCTTCGATGCGGAGCCTGACATCGGGCCGCGCTTCGCGCGGACCCGTTGGTATCGCCCCGGAACGACGGCTGAACCCATCAAATAGCCGCAAATTTCACGCTTTTGCCATCAGGGGCCCACTCGCTCTATACTTTGTACATAGCAAAATCCGGGGATCGGCATGGATCGCATTCGCATCGTCGGCGGCAGCCAGCTCAATGGCACCATTGCGATCTCGGGCGCGAAGAACGCCGCGCTGCCCCTGATGATCGCGGGCCTGCTGACCGAGGAAACCCTGGTCCTCGACAACGTGCCGCGGCTTGCCGACGTCGCCCAGCTGCAGCGCATTCTCGGCAATCACGGCGTCGACATCACCTCGGTGGGCAAGCGGTCCGGCGACCACGAATACCAGGGCCAGACCCTGCACATTTCGGCCGCCAACATCATCGACACGACAGCGCCTTACGAACTGGTGTCGCGGATGCGCGCCAGCTTCTGGGTGATCGCGCCGCTCTTGGCGCGGATGCATCAGGCAAAAGTGTCGCTGCCCGGCGGCTGCGCCATCGGCACCCGGCCGGTCGATCTCCTGATCATGGCGCTGGAAAAACTCGGCGCCGAGCTCACCATCGACGGCGGCTATGTGATCGCGAAGGCGCCCGGCGGCCTCAAGGGCGGGACAATTGACTTTCCCAAGGTGACGGTGAGCGGCACCCATGTCGCCATCATGGCGGCGACGCTCGCCAAGGGCAGCACGGTCATCACCAACGCCGCCTGCGAGCCGGAAATTCTCGATGTTGCCGATTGCCTCAACAAGATGGGCGCGCACGTCTCCGGCGCCGGCACCCGCCGCATCGTCGTCGAGGGCGTAGCAAAACTTCACGGCGCGCGGCACACCGTGCTGCCGGATCGAATCGAGACCGGCACCTATGCGATGGCGGTGGCGATGACCGGCGGCGATGTGCAATTGGCCGGCGCGCGCCCGGAATTGCTGCAATCGGCGCTCGACGTGCTGACCCAGGCCGGCGCCGTCATCACCGTCAACAACCGGGGCATCCGCGTCGCCCGCAACGGCGCCGGCATCCGGCCGGTGACGGTGTCGACCGCGCCATTCCCGGGCTTTCCCACCGATCTGCAGGCGCAGCTGATGGCGCTGATGGCGTGCGCCGGGGGCTCCTCGCATATCACCGAGACGATCTTCGAAAACCGCTTCATGCATGTGCAGGAACTGGCGCGGTTCGGCGCGCGGATAAGTCTCGACGGCGAAACCGCCACCATCGAAGGCGTCACCCGGCTGCGCGGCGCGCCTGTGATGGCGACCGACCTGCGCGCCTCGGTGTCGCTGGTGATCGCCGGCCTCGCCGCCGAAGGCGAGACCATGGTCAACCGCGTCTACCATCTCGACCGCGGTTTCGAGCGGCTCGAGGAAAAGCTCTCTGGCTGCGGCGCTTCGATCGAGCGCATCAGCGACTGAAGGCGGGTGCTGTCGGTGACGCCTCAGCTCAAATTGATCGCGCTCGATGCCGACGATCTGGCCGTCATTTCCGCGCATGTCCAGGACGCCCACGTGCAGGCCGCCGACATCATCTGGCGGCAGGACGAAAAGCGGCTGGTGATCGGCATGAACCGGCTGGACTGGGAGCAGACGCTATCAGGGGAAACCTCGCCGCGCCGCCTGATCGCGGCGCTGCGCTTCGACCGCGTGCTGGCGTGCAAGTCGCGCAACATCGATCTGGACTCGCCTGACACCGCGCTGGAACTGCTCGGAATCGAGTTTCACCCCGGCGACGCCCCGAGCGGCAGCGCGGTTCTGCTGTTCGGCCATGGCGGGGCGCTGCGGCTCGACGTCGAATGCCTGGAATGCGAGCTGACCGACCTTGGTGCGGACGATCTCGGCACCTCCGGCCCCGGCGCGCAAACCTCGGAGCAGGGCGCGTGATTCATCCGCGTCTGATATAGAAACGTCATTCCGGGGCATGCGAAGCATGAACCTCAGATGTGCTATTGCACATCGGGGAATCCCAGGATTCCGGGTCTGGTCCTTTCGGACCATCCCGGAATGACGGAATAATCCCAGAAAGCAAAGGGTTGACGGCTAATTGCCGCCGCGCCATTGAGCAGGTGGGCCATCGAAGAGGGACCCCGCCCGGAAAGCCGCCATGCCCGTTCGTCTTGACCGAAGCAGCCCCGATTTCGCCGAACAATTCGCGGCCTTTCTCGCCATGAAGCGCGAGGTGGCGGCCGATATCGAGCTCGCGACCCGCACCATCGTCGACGACGTGGCGGCGCGGGGCGATGCGGCGCTGCTCGAGGCGACGAAAAAATTCGACCGGCTCGATCTCAAGGCGACGGACCTGCGTGTCACTCGGGGCGAGATCGACGCGGCGGTGAAGGCCTGCGACCCGGCGACGGTCGAGGCGCTGAAATTCGCCCGCGACAGGATCGAGGTTTTCCATCGGCGGCAGTTGCCGGAAGACGATCGCTTCATCGATGCGCTCGGCGTCGAGCTCGGCTGGCGCTGGAGCGCAATCGAATCGGTCGGCCTCTACGTGCCCGGCGGTACCGCCGCCTATCCGTCGTCGGTGCTGATGAACGCGGTGCCGGCGAAGGTCGCGGGCGTTTCGCGCGTGGTGATGGTGGTGCCATCGCCGGACGGCAGACTCAATCCGCTGGTGCTGGCGGCGGCACATCTCGGCGGCGTGTCCGAGATCTATCGCGTCGGCGGCGCGCAGGCGGTGGCGGCGCTGGCCTGGGGCACCGCGACCATTGCGCCCGTTGCGAAGATCGTCGGGCCCGGCAATGCCTATGTCGCCGCCGCCAAGCGGCTGGTGTTCGGCAAGGTCGGCATCGACATGATCGCCGGTCCCTCCGAAGTGCTGGTGATATCGGACGGCAGCGGCAATGCCGGCTGGATCGCCGCCGACCTCCTGGCGCAAGCCGAGCACGACGTCAACGCGCAGTCGATCCTGATCACCGACAGCGCGCGGCTTGCCGACGAGGTCGAGCGCGCGGTGCAGTCGCAGCTGAGCACGCTGCCGCGGGCGCAGATCGCGGGCGCCTCGTGGGACGAATTCGGCGCCGTTATCCTGGTGAGGCGGCTCGACGAGGCGGTGGAGCTTGCGAATGCGATCGCCGCCGAGCACCTCGAAATCATGACCGCGGATCCGGAAAGCCTGGCCACGAAGATCCGCAATGCCGGCGCGATCTTCCTTGGGGCCCACACCCCGGAGGCGATCGGCGACTATGTCGGCGGGTCCAACCACGTGCTGCCGACGGCGCGCTCGGCGCGGTTCTCCTCCGGGCTCGGCGTGCTCGACTTCATGAAGCGGACGTCGATCCTGAAATGCGGGCCGGACCAGCTGCGCGCGCTGGGGCCGGCGGCGATGACGCTGGGCAAGGCCGAGGGCCTCGATGCCCATGCGCGTTCGGTCGGGCTGCGCCTCAACCTCAAATGACCAAACCGCCCCGAGATCAGGATTCGCAAAATCGCATCGTCGCGGTGACGCTCGATGAGGAATCGATCGGGCGTTCCGGTCCAGACATCGAGCACGAGCGCGCGATCGCGATCTACGATCTGGTCGAACAGAACCTGTTCGCGCCGGAAGGCGCGACCGGCGGGCCGTTCACCCTGCATATCGGCATTACCGGCAACCGGCTGATGTTCGATATCCGTCAGGAAGATGCCACGCCTGTGGTGACGCATCTGTTGTCGCTGACGCCGTTCCGGCAAATCGTGAAAGACTATTTCATGATCTGCGACAGTTATTACCAGGCGATCCGCACCGCGACCCCGGACAAGATCGAGGCCATCGACATGGGCCGCCGCGGCATCCACGACGAAGGCTCGCGCACGCTGCAGGAGCGGCTGAAGGGCAAGGTGCGGCTCGATTTCGAAACCGCCCGCCGGCTGTTCACGCTGATCTGCGTGTTGCACTGGAAGGGCGAAGGATGACCCGAAAAATCGGGGGGCGGTTTTTCGACAAGGTCATGCCCCCGACAAGAGAAGACTAGGGGCGTGGAGGGGACTCCGCGCGTGCGCACACCGCAGGCCGTGCTGTTCGCATGCGGCCTCAACAGCGTGCGCTCGCCGATGGCGGAAAGCCTGCTGCGGCATATGTTTCCCAAGGCGCTTTACGTGAAGTCCGCCGGCGTCAGGAAGGGCGAGCTCGATCCGTTCGCGGTCGCGGTGATGGCCGAACTCGGCCAGGACATTTCCGGCCACAAGCCGATCACCTTCGAGGAGCTGGACGACTGGGAAGGACTTAATTTCGACCTCATCATCACGCTGTCGCCGGAGGCGCATCACAAGGCGCTGGAACTGACGCGCACCCACGCCGCCGAGGTCGAGTACTGGCCGACACAGGACCCGACCGGCGCGGAGGGCAATCGCGAGCAGAAGCTGCAGGCCTATCGCGAGGTCTGCGACACCCTGTCGATGCGAATCCGAAGGCGGTTCGCCAGGGCCGGCGCGGCGAGCGGGTGAAGTCCGAGATGTGAATGATAACCCCGGCGGTCCGGCCTTCCCTCTCCCGCGCTTGCGGGGGAGGGTGCCGAGCAAAGCGAGGCGGGTGGGGGCTGCCTCCGCGAATCCCATCGCGGAAAGAGCCCCCCAACCCTGCCCCGCAAGCGGGAGAGGGAGCGCACTGCCGCTGCTTCTGCGAGTACTGCATTTTCAAATGATCGAACCGACTTACGCGGTTGTCTCTCGAAGTGCCTTCCGATAGGTTCCGCGCGCGTTCGTCCCCCGTTCCCTCTCCGAAAAAGTCCGCATGCTAGGCCGCCCCAAATTCGTTCTTGCTTCCGGTTCGCCACGACGGCTGGCCCTGCTCAACCAGGCCGGCATCGAGCCCGACGCGCTGCGTCCCGCCGACGTCGACGAGACCCCGAGGCGGGGCGAGCTGCCGCGCGCCTGCGTCAACCGGCTGGCGCGGGCCAAGGCCGATGCCGCGCTCAAATCGGTGCATCTCGATGACGAGTTGCGCGGTGCCTTCATTCTCGCCGCCGACACCGTGGTCGCGGTCGGCCGCCGCATCCTGCCCAAGGCGAACCTGGTCGACGAGGCCGCGCAATGCCTGCGGCTGTTGTCGGGGCGCAACCACCGCGTCTACACCGCGATCTGCCTGGTGACGCCGAAGGAGGCCTTTCGCCAGCGCCTGGTCGAGACCCGCGTGCGCTTCAAGCGGCTGACCGAGGACGATATCCAGGCCTATATCGGCTCCGGCGAATGGCGCGGCAAGGCCGGCGGCTACGCGGTGCAGGGCATCGCCGGATCGTTCGTGGTCAAGATGGTTGGCTCCTACACCAATGTCGTGGGGCTGCCGCTGTACGAATCGATCGCGCTGCTCGGCGGCGAAGGTTTCCCGGTTCGCTTCGGCTGGCTGAATGCCGGCTAGGCCACCAGAGGGCAAAGGCCCGGGCCAGGGCCCCGCCGGGGCAAAGGAAAAGCCGTGCCCGATCTGCGGCAAGCCGGCCACCGAGGCCTCGCGCCCGTTCTGTTCCGAGCGCTGCCGGGATGTCGATTTGAACCGCTGGCTGTCCGGCTCTTACATCGTCCCCGGCCGCAAGGACGAGGACGAGGACGCGGATTGAGCGCGGGATCGCGTGTTTTCGAGCATTTAGCGTCCCCTCGCGTGGCAGCCCGTCTTCGCCCTGCGGGCTGCGCCGGGCACGCTCCGGCTTCGGCTCTCGCCTGGCTGCGCCACGCGTAGCCGAAGGTGGAGCGTGGTGGACAGGACCCCCCGGCCTGACTATAAACCGGCGCTCCCAAGTCCCCCGTGGGCTGGCAGTGCCCAGGTAGCTCAGTTGGTAGAGCAAGCGACTGAAAATCGCTGTGTCGGTGGTTCAATTCCGCCCCTGGGCACCATCGCTTTTGATTTCTCAATAATTTCAGCAGGACGATGGCACGACGCCAGCGCGATGGCGCTGCGGCGATCTTTTGTTTGACTTGGATCAACACCCGTATTTGCAGCGGATTAATCTGGTCCTGTTCCCCCTTCGGCGTCTCGATGCAGATATCGACGAGATGAATTCCGCCGCCATCAAATCGATATCAAACCATGGTGCATGACCGGGATGGCGGATACGACGACCTACCGGAAAACGATGATTTGGCTTTGGTGGTTTCCGCCCGTCCGCTGGCTCGCTGAATATCGCGCGGCCTGGCTTTTCGGCGATATCGTCGCCGGGATAACCTTGGCGGCCTACGCGATTCCGGTTTCCCTGGCCTATGCCGGGCTTGCCGGCTTGCCCCCGCAGGTTGGCATCTACGGTTACCTGCTTGGTGGCCTTGGCTATGCCTTGCTGGGATCGTCCCGGCAGCTCGCCGTTGGGCCGACCTCCGCCATCTCGCTCATGATTGCCGGAACTGTCGGGGCCATGGCTGAGGGGGACGTGCAGCGTTACGCAGAGATCGCGAGCCTTGCTGCCTTCACGGTGGCCGCGCTCAGTCTGTTTGCCTGGCTGTTGCGGCTGAGCGCACTGGTCGAGCTGATCAGCGACAGTATCCTGGTTGGCTTCAAAGCCGGGGCCGGCTTGACTATTGCGATGACCCAGTTGCCGAGTTTTTTTGGCGTGAAGGGCGGCGGGCACAATTTTTTTGAGAGAGCCTTCCTGCTTGCCGGACAACTCGGCCAGGTACAGTACGTCGTCCTCCTTCTGGGAGTGATCGCGCTCGCGCTCATCGTATCCGGCGAACGCCTGCTGCCCGGAAGACCGATCGCGCTTGGCGTGGTGGCGTTATCGATCGCCGCTGCAACGCTATTGGGTTTGCCGGCGCTCGGCGTGCCGACAACAGGAGAAATTCCGGCGGGCCTACCCTCCCTGGCTGGTCCCGCCCTCAGGTTGAGAGACGTCGAGGGAATCGTCCCGCTGGCCGGGGGGTGCCTGCTGCTGGCTTATATCGAGGGTGTATCCGCCGCTCGCGCCTTTGCCGCGAAGCACGGATACGCGCTGGACCCCCGGCAAGAATTCCTTGGCATCGGTGCAGCCAATCTCGCCGCGGCGATGGGACACGGCTATCCGGTGGCCGGCGGGCTTTCGCAATCGGCCGTGAACGACAAGGCCGGTGCACGCACGCCGCTGGCGCTCATCTTCGCCTCCATCACACTTGCGCTTTGTCTGCTCTTTCTGACCGACCTGCTTGAAAATCTTCCGAAGGCGGTGCTGGCCGCCGTGGTGCTGACCGCGGTGTATGGTTTGCTGGATTTTCCGGCTCTGGTGCGCATGTGGCGGGTGAGCCGGCTGGACTTCCGTGCCGCGACCATCGCCCTTGCGGCGGTACTTGTTTTCGGAATACTTCAGGGAATCCTCCTTGCCGCAATCGCCTCAATATTATTGCTGCTCGCCCGCGTGTCGCGCCCGCATGTTGCCTTTCTTGGCCGCGTGCCGGGGACCAACAGCTGTTCCGACCTGGCCCGTCATCCCGAGAACGAGCCGATTCCCGGTGTGATCATCTTTCGTCCCGAAGCATCGCTGATTTACGTCAATGCCGACGCGGTGCTGGAAGCGGTCTCAGGCCGCCTGCGGGAAACAAGTCCTGCCGCGATTCGCCTGGTCGTCTGCGATCTTTCCGCCGCGCCGTATCTCGATCTCGCGGGCTCGCGCATGCTGCGCGATTTGCATGGGGAACTTGCCGGCCGTGGTATCGCGTTGCGCATCGTTGGTGCTCATGGGGCGGTGCGAGACCTGTTGCGAGCCGATGGCATCGAGGAGAAAGTCGGAGGGCTTGGCCGCTCGGTGACGCTCGAAACCGTGCTCTCCAATGTAGGGTAGCGCTTCTCCAGATTTGGAGCGACTAACTCTAGAGCCTGTCCTCAATTGGAGGATTCCCAAGGAGATTATCGCGTGATTTATAGGCGGTCAGCTGATTCGGAGCTGACAGATGCGCCGCTACGCCCTTCGGGACGATCAATGGGACAGGATCAAGGATATTTTGCCCGGACGTGAAGGGCATGTGGGGGTAACGGCCAAGGACAATCGGCTGTTTGTAGAGGCGGTGATCTACCGTTACCGGGCCGGCATCCCTTGGCGGGACTTGCCCGAGCGCTTTGGCGACCCGATCAAGATACATACGCGCTTCTCGCGCTGGGCCAAAAGCGGCGTGTGGAAGAAGCTGTTTGAGATGCTGGCGAGCGATGCGGATAATGAGTACGCCATGATCGACAGCACGATCGTGCGAGCGCATCAGCACAGTGCCGGCGCACAAAAAAAGACGGCGAAGACCAGGCGATCGGGCGCAGCAAAGGCGGGCTGAGCACCAAGATTCATGCGCTTGTCGATGCGTTAGGCAATCCGCTGGACTTCATCCTGACGCCGGGCCAAGCCCATGATCTGCAAGGCGCCGACGCGCTGCTGCCGGATATGGCGGCCGAGGCCTTGCTGGCAGACAAGGCCTTCGATGCCGACGAGCGGGTGATCGAGCCGTTGCTTGCACGGGGAAAGTCGATCGTGATCCCGCCCAAGAGCAACCGCAAGGTTCAACGCGATTTTGACAAAGACGCCTACAAGGCCCGCCACCTCATCGAGAATTTCTTCTGCAAGCTCAAGCAATACCGCGCCATCGCCACCCGCTACGACAAAACCGCCAGAAATTTCCTCGCCGCAATCCACCTCGCGGCTGCTATCATCTGGCTCAATTGATGACAGGCCCTAATCCTTTCCTGCAGTGATCGGACTTATTCGATTGCCGCAAACGCCCGCTCACCCCCCGGCGTTGCCGTCGACCCCCGCACGATCAGAACAGGCTCCAGCACCACGCGCTCGCGGCGGGCAGTGGGGTCGGCGATGGCGTCGAGCAGCAGGCGGGCGGCTTGGTTGCCCATGCTGCGCTGGGCGATGCGCACGGTGGTCAGCGGCGGCGACAGCATGTCCACGTAAGGCATGTCGTTGTGGCCGACCACCGAGACGTCGGCCGGGCAGCGCAAATCGCGCGCAGCCAGCGCATCGTAGATGCCGAGCGCCAGCAGGTCGTTGGCGGCGACGATCGCGGTCGGCGCCGGCTTGCGGTCGAGCAAGCGGAGCGCGGCCAACCGTCCATGCTCGCGGGTATAGGCGGCCGCGGTCTCGATCATGATGTTTGGCGCCGGCAGGCCCGCGCCGACGGCGGCGGCCTTGAAGCTGGCGCGGCGCAGCGCGCCGGTGGAGACGGCTTGCGGTCCGGCGATATGGCCGAGCCGGATATGGCCGAGTTTGACGAGATGTTCAACCGCAAGCCGCATGCCCGCCGCGTCGTCGGTCACGACCGCCGACAGTTTTCGGCCCGCGTCGGTGCGGTTGACCAGCACGACAGGAATCGATGCGGCGAGGCAATGGCCGACCACGGGATCGTTCAAGGTGACGGTCGCGAGGACGAGACCATCGACGCCGCGCGCGATCAGTCTGTCGACCAGTTCCCGCTGGCGCGAACGGTCGGATCCGACGTCGACGACGATGGTCGCATAGCCCTCGGCGCCGAGCGTCTCCGTCACCCCGCTGAGGATCGGCGGAAAGCCGGGGTCGGCGATATCAGGCGCAAGCACGCCGATCAGGCCGCTTCGTCCGGTGCGCAGGCCCGCGGCGGTCACATTCGGTTGATAGCCGAGCGCCGCCGCCGCCGCGCGGATTCGTCTTGCGACGTCGGGGGCGACCAGATGGCTCATCGCGCCGCTGAGCGCGCGCGACACGGTGGAGGGATGCACGCCGCATCTTTTCGCGACATCCCTGATGGTCGGGCGCGATGCAGGCGCGCCTTTTGCCCTCATGGTCTTGTTTTTCAGCACCATTGGCCGTTGTTCCCGTCGCGTTCTCCCACTGCGGGGCTTCATCCTTCGAGACGGCGCTGCGCGCCTCCTCAGGATGAGGTCTGAGACCCTCATGGTGAGGAGGCGCGAAGCGCCGTCTCGAACCATGTGGCCGTGGATGCGCCGGAAAATGCCTTGATCCCGACACCGGGCATGGCAGGCTTGCCGGCGCATCCTTGACAGGCATCCTTAAAACCCTTTATGCAATCGATTGCAATCCACTCCAGCCGGTCATTCCCCATGAATGTTTCGAACGCGCTCAAGCCGCATCTGATCCGCCCCGAGCATCTCGAACCGAACTGGCGCTGGGATCGGGCGATACCGTCGCACGGCCACATGTCGGTCGATTTCGAGCGCCGGATCGATTTCGATCGTCTGCGCCATTACCGGCTGGCCCGCGCCCGCGCCGCGCTGAAGGCCTCGCCCTGCGGCGCGCTGTTGCTGTTCGACGTCAACAACATCCGCTACGTCTCCGGCACCAAGATCGGCGAATGGGAGCGCGACAAGCTGTGCCGCTTCGCGCTGTTGGCCGGCGACGGCGAGCCGATCGTGTGGGACTTCGGCTCGGCCGCGGTGCATCACCGCATCAATTGCGACTGGCTGCTGCCTGACAATTGCCGCGCCGGCATGCTCGGCATGCGTGGCACGGTGCCCCCTGCGGTCGGGCTGATGAAAGCGCACGCCGAGGAAGTCATGAGCCTGCTGCGGGCGGCGGGGGTCGCCGACATGCCGGTCGGCGTCGACATCGCGGAGACCGCGATGTTCTTCGAACTGCAGAAGGCCGGCATGAAGGTCGTGGACGGCCAGCAGGTGATGCTGGATGCGCGCGAGATCAAGAACATCGACGAAATCATGCTGCTCAACCAGGCCGCCGCCATGGTCGACGGCGTCTACCATTCGATCTACGAGGCGCTGAAGCCCGGGGTGCGCGAAAACGACATCGTAGCCCTCGCCAACAAGCTGCTTTACGAGATGGGCTCCGACGACGTCGAGGCGATCAATGCGATCTCCGGCGAGCGCTGCAATCCGCATCCGCACA
Source organism: uncultured Alphaproteobacteria bacterium (assembly GCA_963801875.1). Classification (GTDB taxonomy): domain Bacteria; phylum Pseudomonadota; class Alphaproteobacteria; order Rhizobiales; family Xanthobacteraceae; genus Bradyrhizobium. The sequence goes on from CAWDGT010000007.1 coordinate 168,209, forward strand.
ATTTCACCGACCGCATCCTGCGGCCGGGCGACCAGGCCTTCTTCGACATCCTGCAGTCCTACCAGGGCTATCGCACCTGCTATTACCGCACCTTCAATATCGGGCGCGCCACGCCGGTGCAGCACGACGCCTACAAAAAGTGCCGCGAGTGGCTCGACGTCGCGATTGCGCTGATCAAGCCGGGCGTGGCGACCGACACGGTTGCGAGCGTGTGGCCGAAGGCCGAGGATTTCGGTTTCCCCAGCGAGATGGCGGCGTTCGGCCTGCAGTTCGGCCATGGCCTCGGGTTGGCGCTGCACGAGCGCCCGATCATCTCGCGGCTGGTGTCGCTGGAAAATCCGATGGAAATCAAGACCGGCATGGTGTTCGCGCTGGAGAACTATTGCCCGGCCAAGGATGGATTTTCCGCCGCCCGCATCGAGGAGGAAGTCGTCGTTACCGACAAGGGCTGTCAGGTCATCACGCTGTTTCCAGCGGAAGAACTGCCGATCGCCAATCGGTATTGAAGGACTTTCGAATGCGGCGGCCTCATCCTTCGAGACGCGCACAAGTGTGCGCTCCTCAGGATGAGGTCTTAGACCCTCATGGTGAGCAACCATTAGCAAGTTGCCGAACGTGAAGACCATGCTGTTCCTCTCGCGAGGACGGTGTTTGCGAAGATGACGAGTTTTCTGGCGCAAGCGACAAGCGCGAGCTTATGCGGCTTTCCAGCGCCGGTGAGGCGTTTGTAGAGGGTGATCAGTTGAGTGTTCCAGCGGAAGGCGGCCGGCAGAGCGGCCGAGTAAACGCTTTTGCGCAATCGGTCTCTGCCGCCGGTGATATGACGTTCGCCCTTGCGATCGCCGCTGTCATGAACGAACGGTGCCAGGCCGGCGAGCGCGGCGGCCTGCTCGCGCGACAAGCGACCGAGTTCCGGCATCCGGATGATGAAAGCGAGCGCGGTACGCGGTCCGATCCCATCGATGGAACGGACGAGGTCGAGCCGCCGGGCGAGATCTTCATGGGTGCGCAAGGCCGCGACCAGCTTGGCGATTACTTTAGCGCGGCGGCTCTTGAGCCGCTCGATGTCGGCCAGCATGACGCGGCGCAGCTTCGGATCGCGGGTATGCTCGAGCCGAACCTTGATGCGCACGATATCCTCCTCGGTCTGCTCGATGAAGGTGAGTTGATCGGCAAACGCAGCGATTCTAGGGTCTGGCGCTTCCCGTTCGATCTGATGATGGGCCACGCAGGCAGCGATCAATCCGGCATCGATACGATCGCTCTTGGCGCGGCACAGGATAAATTCTGCAAAGGCGCGCACCTGCCTGGGCTGCAGCACGACGACGTTGAATCCGGCCTTGCGCAGATATTCAACCACGTCGCGCTCGTAGCCGCCGGTGGCCTCCAAACCGACGCGATTAACCTTGCCGGACCGCAGCAGCTTGGCAAGTTGAAGAAATCCGGCCGGGTCATTCGACACCGTCCAGCGTTGTTCGCAGCCGTGGATGGCAACGTCCAATTTTGCCTTGGCCACGTCGATTCCGGCCACGATTGTGTTAGTCTTGCTCATCTTCCTCGACCCTTCCTTGTGATGCGAACCCTTGGTTCCTTCAACCATCCGGGTCTGATGAAGAGCCGATCGCGATCTTGCTCACCAACAGCCCAACAGGCTCAGGAGCGCTCGATCCGACGACCGGCGGCCTGCTCCGGGTGGCCACCCGGAGCAGGCCATTCCTCTCGGAACGATCGCAGAATATCAACTCGCGCTAATACAAGGAGCGCGGCAACGCCGCGCGTCTCGAACCACGAGGCCCGGACGCAACAACAGGAGAAGAAAATGGCAAGACATTCACTCGGCTGGATCGGCATGGGACGAATGGGCTATCCGATGGCCGAGCGTTTGCTCAAGGCCGGCCATTCCGTCGCGATCTGGAATCGCACGCGCGCCAAGGCCGAACCGCTGGCCAGCAAGGGCGGGCGGATCGTCGATCGTCCGAACGAGCTTGCCGGCGCGGATATCGTGTTCACGATGGTGTCTACGGGTAAGGATCTCGAGGAAGTCTATTTCGGGAACAATGGCCTGATGACCGGCGCCTCCGGTCCGCGGCCGAAGATCCTGGTGGATTGCTCCTCGATCGGCGTCGAACAATCCGAGGCGATCCGCGCCCGGCTGAAGCAATTGGGGTGCGAATTCGTCAGCTCACCCGTCAGCGGCAACGGCAAGACCGTCAAGGCGGGAAAACTGTCCTCGGTGGCGTCGGGCCCGAAGGCCGCCTTTGACACCGTGCAGCCCTATCTGGCGACCATTGCCGCTTCCGGCGTCTCCTATGTCGGCGAGGGCGAGCTGGCGCGCATCTGCAAGATCGCGCACAACGTGTTTCTCGGCGTCGTCATCCAGAACCTCGCCGAGATCACGATACTCGCGCAAAAGGCCGGCGTGCCGCGGCATGCGTTCCTCGATTTCATGAACGCCAGCGTGCTCGGTTCGACGTTTACGAGGTACAAGAGCAATGCGCTGGTCAATCTCGACTGGACCACGACGTTCACGCCGGCGCTCTTGCGCAAGGACCTCGATCTCGGCCTGAAGGCCGCCCGCGATCTCGACGTCGCCATGCCGGTGACGGCGGCGACCCGCGAGGCGCTGCAGAGCCATTTCGGCGCAGCGTCCCTGAAGCCGGATCCGGCCGCGCATCTGGAAAAGGATTTCGCCGCGCTGCTGGAAACCGTGGCGCTTGCCGCCGGCATCAAACTCTTGCCCGAGAACGTGCCGATGCCGACCGGGCTGGAGACCGAGGGCTGATGCATACTGGTCTTGAATTGGTGCTGGCGCGTGCTTCGGTCACCTCTCCCCGCTTGCGGGGAGAGGTCGCCGCGCTCTTCGCGTGGCGGGTGAGGGGGACTCACCGCGCATTCGATATTCGTGGAGGCAGCCCCTCACCCCAACCCTCTAAGAGCGAGCTTCGCTCGTCTCGACCCCGCAAGCGGGGAGAGGGAGAACGGCCGTCGCCGTCCGCTTCAAGCTGATCCGTCATGGTCTAAAAGGCACCGAGCGGCTGTGCGCAGCCAGGGGACGATCGATATGGGCACGAAACGCGAGGTCGAGAGCATCGAGGCGCTGATCGGGCGCACCTTCGAACAGATGATCCCGTTCAATCGCGTGCTCGGTCTGAAGATCGACTCGCTCGACCCCAAGGCGCCTCGCTTAAGGTTCGAGATGCGGCCCGAGCTGGTCGGCAATCCGATCCGCCAGATCCTGCACGGCGGGGTGATCTCGGCCACCCTCGACGTGGTGGGCGGCCTCGCCATCGCGCTGGCTTCGCTCGCCGCCAAGGCCGAGGCGATGCCCGCCCGGCATTTTCCCGACATCGGCACCATCGACCTGCGCATCGATTACTTGCGGCCTGGGCGCGGCAAATATTTCGTCGCCACCGGGCGCGTGGTGCGGCTCGGCGGCCGCGTCGCGGTGGCTCACACCGAGCTCGTCAACGATACCGGCGAGCAGATCGCGACGGGTTCGGCGGCCTACATCGTCGGCTGACCGCCGGGCTCAGCGCGGCGCGCGAAAATCGATCGCGCGCAGGATCACGCCGGGAGGATTGCCCTCCAGTTCGACGTCGCTGAATTTGCGCGCCGCGCGTTCCTCGATGCGGTCGCGCAGCCGCAGGAATTGCTGCTCGCGCTGGGCCGGCGGCGTCCGCGACGAACCCTCGATCTGATCCATCGCGTCGGTGGAGATGGCGCAGGCGACACTGGCCTGGTCATTCTTCATCGTGAACACCACGACCATCCGGTTGAAATCGTATTCCCTGAAGTCACCTCGGGTGAGCGCCATATCTGAGCCTCCTCGATTAAAGCGTTTTCAAGCGAAGTGGAAACCGGTTCGTGTCAAGAAAACGCGTCAAATCAGAAATCTGGAGCCCCGTTTCGATCCTATCGAAACGGAAAAGGCTCTGGGACCGTGAAAGCCGTCAGAATTTCTTCTTGGCCGGCGGCGGATTGAGCTCGAGAATCCTGGAAAGGCAATCTTCACGGGTGGTGTGCGGACCGGTGACGAAGGTGCCGCTCACCTTGGTGCTGTACCAGCCCGACACCACGCCAAGACGCAGCGACTCCTCGGTTTTGACGTGACGGGCGGAAAGAATTTGCATGTGGCTTCCTTAACAATGAGGCGTTCGCATCGGCGCTGAACGCAGGGAGTGGCTTTCGATTTCAATTCCGTGATCAGGCATGTGAGGCGTCGGCCTGCCGGGCGTCGGCAAGATCGACAGAGCTGATGGAAATCATCTCGGTCGAGGAGTGGTGCGGCGGCGCGGCGGGGACCATGATCATGGTGGCGACGCGGCGGAAGCAGGGAAACGACAGGCCTTCGATCAGCTCTTCGTCGCTCACGACTTCGTAGGCCCCAGCCGGCAGCTGACGGTCGATGCCCTTGATCCGGAACGGCAGCCTGAATGTCACCGTTTCGCGTCGCGATCTCGTCAAAATCATCTACCCCAAGCTGGTGCTGATTCCGGCCGATTCAATGAGAATTGAACCGCTTTCACTGCTATTCGTCAGCTTTTGTCGCAAATCGTCAGTTCGCAAGCCTTCGGAAGGACAGCCGTTGATCCGGCGCTTGAGGCGAACAGAGGGCACCTGTGCGCCTTTTAAGCCCGAATAGCCACGACTTTCTTCTCACCCCGAGGTCCGCGCCCTGCGCCCCTCGATCGGGTAGGCCGGATCGTTGTAGCCCGGCGTCGAGGGATGGCCGCTCGCGACCAGGCGATCGATCAGGGCTTCGTCCTCGACGGTGAAGCGATAATCGAGCGCGCGCAAATAGTCGTCCCAATGTGCCTCGGTGCGGGGGCCGGCGATCACGCCCGTGACGAACGAGGAGTTCAGCACCCAGGACACCGCGAACTGCCCGGCGGTGATGCCCTTTGCCTCCGCGTATTGTCTTATCTCCTGTGCGAGCTTGATCGATTCCGGCCGCCACTCGGTCTGCATCATGCGCTTGTCGTTGCGCCCGGCACGCGTCTCCTTGTCGGGCGGCGCGTCGGGGGCGTATTTGCCGGTCAGCACGCCGCGCGCCAGCGGGCTATAGGGCACGATGCCGAGGCCGTAAAAATGGCAGGCCGGAAAATGCTCGACCTCGGGCATGCGGTTCATCGCGTTGTAATAGGGCTGGCTGACGACCGGGCGGTCGATGCCGATGTTGTCACAGATGTTGCAGATCTCGGCGACCCGCCAGGCCCGGTAATTCGAGACCCCGAAATAGCGTACCTTGCCCTGCCGGATCAGCTCGCCCATCGCGCGCACGGTCTCGGCGAGCGGCGTCGAATGGTCTTCCTTATGCAGGTAGTAGATGTCGATATAGTCGGTGCCGAGCCGCTTCAGGCTTTCGTCGGCGGCTTGCAACATCCAGCGTCGCGACAGTCCGCCGCGGTTGGGATCCTCGCCCATGGGATTGGCGAGTTTGGTGGCGAGCACCCAGTTGGGCCTGTTGTTGGAAATGGCGCGGCCGACCACCTGCTCCGAATTGCCGCCATTATAGGCGTCGGCGGTGTCGATGAAATTGACGCCGGCCTCGCGCGCCTTTGCGACGATCCGCGCCGAGGTTGCCTCGTCGGTCGGGCCGCCGAACATCATGGTGCCCAGGCAAATCGGCGAGATTTTCAGGCCGCTGCGGCCGAGGGGGCGATATTGCATCGATTGGGTCCTTTCAGTTTGGATCGTCATTGCGAGGAGCGAAGCGACGAAGCAATCCATTCTTTCTTTATGGCTATGGATGGATTGCTTCGCTGCGCTCGCAATGACGGTGAGGGCGGCGCTACCCTCAATCGTTCTTCAATATCTTAAACACGCCGCTCGCCATGGCGATACAGCGCTGGCCCGCGGTCACCTCGGTGGCGGTGAAAATCAGGCTGCGGGTAGCGCGCACCACGCGCGGTTTCGACAGCAAAATCTCGCCGATCTTGCCGCTGTCGACAAAGTGGGTATCCATCTGCACCGTCGCCAGCGTCGTCCGGCCGGATACGTATCGCGCGGTCATGCCCGAGGTGCGGTCGGCGAAGGTCATCAACACCCCGCCCTGCACCAGGCCACGCCGGTTATGGTGCTTGTCCTGCGCGACCAGCGCGTATTGGTGCTCGCCGTCCACCACCCGTTGCCATAGCGGCCCGATCAGGTGGAGAAAGCCCGTGGTCTCGACGATGGTCCAGCCGGAGGCCTTGAGTTTCTCCGCGGCCTTGTCGGTCATACCTGTCATTCCGGTCCTGGCGATGAATTCGGCTTTCCCCTCATTTCATCAATCGCCGGCGTGTTGTAGTCAAGCGGGATGACCCGGCCATTTGACCATGCCACGAGGCGGAATATCGCGGCGCGATGCGCGGCGTTTGCGCGGCTGCCCGAAAGCGCGCAGGCGCCGGTGCTGAAGCGCGCCGCCGTCGCCATCGCGCTGGTCGAGGCCGACCAAGCGGCAAACGGAGCGGCTGTCCTGTTGACCCAGCGCGCGGCGGGCCTGCGCGCCCATCGCGGTCAATGGGCGCTGCCGGGCGGCCGCTGCGACGAGGGCGAGACAGCGGTGGAGGCGGCGCTGCGCGAGCTGCGCGAAGAGCTCGGCCTTGAACTCGGGCCCGGGGATGTCCTGGGCCTGCTCGACGATTATCCGACGCGCTCCGGCTATCTCATTACGCCGGTCGTGGTGTGGGCGGGCGCGGGCGTTCTGATATCGCCCAACCCCGCCGAAGTCGCCTCGGTGCATCGCATCGCGCTCGATAATATCGAGCACACTGATGCCTTCGACTTTACCGCCATTCCCGAAAGCACCCGCCGCGTCATCCGGTTTCGTCACGCCGGCCGGTTCATCCACGCGCCGACGGCGGCGCTGATCTATCAGTTCCGCGAAGTGCTGGAGGGGCGCGATACCCGCGTGGCCGAACTGGAACAGCCGGTATTTGCCTGGAAGTGATTTCGTCATTCCGGGTTCGATGCTACGCATCGCCCCGGAATGACGATGTGTGGATTGCTTCGTCACTTCCGCCGTCGCTCATTGAGCTATAGCGGACAAGTCGCTTATCGCAATAACGAAGGTTGCGGACATCGCATCTTTCGAGGACGATGCGGGCAAAGAAGAGACGACCAAACACGAGGGGCTCTCTCAAGATGCGCATCTGGACGATCTGGCTTTGCGCCATCGCCATCATGTCCGGCGCAGTCGTGGATGCGCAGGCGCAGACCTTTCCGACCCGCACCATCACGCTGGTGATTCCATTTGCGCCCGGCGGCAGCAACACGATCGTCGGCCGCGTGATCGCCGACAAGATGAGCCAGTTGCTCGGCGAAAGTATCGTAGTCGATAACCGTCCCGGCGCCGGCGGCACCGTCGGCACCAGGGCGGTCGCAAAAAGCGAGCCCGACGGCTACACCATTTTGCTGAGTTTCACCGGCACGCTGGCGATCGCGCCGTCGCTTTACAGAAATGCCGGCTACGACCCGCGCAAGGATTTCGCGCCGATCGGCCTGATCGGCCATGCGCCCAATTCGCTGGTGGTGCATCCCTCGTTCCCGGCCAGGACCGTCGCCGAACTGGTCGCCTATGCCAGGGCCAATCCCGGCAAGGTCAATTTCGGCTCCGCCGGCGCCGGTACCGTCAGCCACATCACCGGCGAATATTTCGCCCATTCCGCGGGCATCAAGCTGGTGCATATTCCCTACAAGGGCACAGGCGCCGCGCTGACCGACCTGCTGGGCGGGCATATCCCGATGGCGTTCGCCCCGATCCCGGCCTCCCACGCCAATGTCTCGGCCGGGATGTTGCGCGCGCTGGCGGTGACGAGCGCGACGCGTTCCAGCCTGCTGCCCGATGTGCCGACGATTTCCGAATCGGGTCTGCCCGGATTCGACGCCTCGCTTTACTACGGTCTGGTGGCGCCGGCCGGCACGCCACGGCCGGTGATCGACAAACTCAACAGGGAATTGCAGGCGGCACTCGCCTCCGATGAGGTGAAGAAGCAACTCGGGCTTGATGGCACCGAGATCACGCCCGGCACGCCGGAAGACTATGCCGCCTTCATCGACAGGGATGAAAGGAAATGGTCAGGGCTTGTCAGGGACAGCGGGGTCGAGCAGGAGTGAGGGAAACCTCGCGGTTTCGGGGCTGACTTGCGCCGGCCGCGCTTGTGCCCGCTGACGGAAGTCTGGTGCATTTCGCATTCGTGAATTACGCCACGCTCGGCTATGGTGACGTTCTGCCGGTGGCGCGCTGGCAGTTGCTTGGTCCTATGACGGCGATGAATGGTGCGTTGCCATTTTGAAGTGCCAGCAATGCCCACTGGTGCGCCGCTCTACGAGTTTCGGAAAGGAATACTATGACCCGCGATGTATCCCGGTATCTAGCGCCGGATTTTCTGTCGCTCACTATCGGCATCGTGGTCTATTTCGTCGGCGTTTTGACCACGCAGCGCGTGAAGTTTTTGCGAAATTTGAGTATTCCCGAACCAGTGAGCGGAGGATTTATAGCGATCGTCGCTATTTCGTTGATCTACCTTGTTTTCAATCTCGAAATCAGTTTCGACCTCACGACGCGCGATCGGCTGCTGGTGATTTTTTTCGCTACCGTCGGTATCAATTCGCGGCTCTCCGATCTGGTGGCGGGCGGGCGAACTTTCGTCGTCGTGTGTGTGGTCGCAGGGGCGTTTGTATTCATTCAGAATATCGTCGGCACCATCGGCGCGCGCGCCTTCGGCATGCCCTCCGCAGCGGGGGTGGTCATCGGCTCCCTGGCCTTGTCGGGCGGCCATGCGACCGCCATCGCCTGGGCTCCCCTCATCGCAACCGAGCATGGGTTTCCAGCGGCGATGGAAACGGGCATTACGGTGGCGACGCTCGGGCTAGTCATATCGTGCGTGTTAGGCGGCCCACTCGCAAAATTCCTTATCGAAAAGTACCACCTGCATCCTTCGTCGGCACACTCAATGCCAATCGAGCCAGCGCCGCAGGACGATGTAGCCCCAATAGACAAGATGGGAGTGATGCGGGCGATGCTTGTTGTAAACATCGCCGTAATTCTCGGCTATCTGGTGAACGAGTGGATTTCCAGCGCTACGCACATAACAGTGCCTCTGATTGTGCCTTGCATAATAATGGGCATGGTCCTGTCTAATACTGTCCCGAAACTCTTTCCCCGTTTGCCTTGGCCAGCACAAACAGCGTCGCTCGATCTTATTTCAAGCTATTCGCTGTCAATCTTTCTCGCCATGTCGCTTATGAGCATGCAGGTTTGGACCTTGGTCAAGGTTGCAGGGCCGCTGCTTGTTATCGTGGGAGCACAGACCTTGCTGGCAGTCATGTATGCCGTGCTCGTGGTGTTTCCTGCCCTTGCGAGGGATTATCAGGCTGCGGTGCTGAGCGCTGGGTTCGTCGGCATATCGCTTGGCTCAGCGCCGACGGCCATCGCAGCCATGACGGCGGTCACCAAACGCTACGGACCATCGCCCGATGCTCTCGTCATTCTGCCGCTTGCATCGGCTTTGTTTGTCAGTCTGGTCAATGTCGCCGCGATTACGTTGTTCTTATCCTTATAGGCGGCGCGCCATGGATGTGGGTCACTAAGCGGTCGGCAGTGCTCCAATTTGCGGCGTCAGTCTCGCGAGAAGCCGATCCCGGCCTCCCACGCCAACGTCTCGGCCGGGAGGGAAAGCGGGGTCGAGCAGGAGTGAGGGGAACCGCGCTGTTTCGGGGCTAACGTGCGCTGGCCGCGCTTGCTACAACACGCCGATGCATTGCCATGCGATTCGCTGCCCCCGCTATGTCGCGCTCGCGCTGCTGCTGATCGCGCCGCAGGCGGCGGCTTACGATGCCGCCACGCCTCCCGCCGCGACCGCCGGCGCGATGGCGCAGGCGGCGTCGCCACAGGCGATCGCGGAATATCGCCGCAGGCTTGCGGAATACCAGCAAGCGCGCGCGGCGTTCGAACAGCAGGCCACCGCCTATTGGAGTTCGATTGCCGAGAAGCGGCGGGGCCGCAACGCCAAGCGGCGCGAGCATCAAGCCATCGCGCTCGACGATTATGTGCTGACGCAGCCGCCGGTCTATACCGGGCCGAAGCGGCCGGTAAATCCGGAGCCATCGGCGCCCGAGCCGGAGGAGCCGCGCCGCGAGCGCAAATATATTCCTGTGGTCGCCGATCTGTTGAAGGCTGCCCTGGCGCATTTCCAGTTCGCGCCGCAGCGGCCCGCGGGCGAGGTCGAGTTCAAGCGCGCCTATGCCCGCGCGGCGGCGGCGGCCGGGCTCACGCGCGAGCAGGCGGTGCGGGTCTATTCGTTCGAGACCGGCGGCAATGGCAATCACGACATGCAATCGGGACTGAGTGCCTCGCGGCCGGGCTCGCGCGCGGTCTCGACTGCGGTCGGCTACAACCAGCTGCTGACTACCAACAGCGTCGAGCTGATCGCCGAGCAGGGCCACGAATTTGTCCGGGAGCTGACCGAGAAGGCCGCGCGATTGTCGGGGAACCAGCGCAAGGCGATGGATCACAAGATCGCGGTTCTGAAGCGGATGGTGGCGGTCGCCCGTTCGGTGCCGGACGAATGGGCGCAGCACGAGAAGCTCGGCGATACGCCGCAGGGCTGGGCCATCCATGCCATGGTGCTGGATATCGATGTCGGCCCGCTGCTGCAGACCCACAAGCTGCTGACGTCGGTGATCTTCGCACGCGCCAAGGGCTATGCCCGCGCGCTCACCGCCGCCGAACTGGAGATGATGAACCTGACCGGCGACTCCACCGGGCTCGACATGGTGACGATGCCGCAGGCGATGCGCGAGCGGGTCCCGACCTCGAATTTTTTCCAGCGTTCGGGCTACGAGCGCAATCCGGTGGCGATCCGGCACAACACGGTGGCCAAACTGCTCGATGTCACCGACTCCAGGATGGACAGCAACAGCCGTTTGCCGGGCGCCAGGGAACTGGCGGCGGCGTTTTAGGTAAGCTGGCGTGCTTTCTTCCTTCTCCCCTTGTGGGAGAAGGTGGCGTGGACGAAGTCCGCGCCGGATGAGGGGTCTCTATCCACGGAGGCAAACCCCTCACCCGTCTCGAATTCGCTGCGCTCATTCGAGCCACCCTCTCCCACAAGGGGAGAGGGGAAAAAGTCCTCTACTCCGACCCGAACATGAACTTGCCGTCGCCTTGAAGGAACGGCCCGCTGCGCATGTAGAGCTGGCCGTTCTGGCCGATGAAGAACAGCGTGCCCCTGGGGACTTTTTTCGCGCCCTTCAGGAGCAGGCCCGCATTGCTGGTGCCCATCTTGTAGGAGAAGGTCTTGCCGTCCTTGGTGTAGCCATAGCCCATGTCCGGCGACAGCACCCAGGGCGTCGGCTTTGCCGCTTGCGCCAATGCCGATGTCGTCAGCGCGGCCAGCGCCGCCGCCATCAAGAGGGTCCTGGTCGAAAATTGCGTCATCCTGCGTGCTCCCGGCAACAGTCGTGAAAAGAAAACTGGCAATGGCCGCCGGTTTGAACAAATCACGAACGTCTTTGTCCCGTCAATACGACCTCAGTCACATCAGCGGTTCAAGACTTTGCGATTTGCCGAGAGCCGCTTCGCGACTATGTTCCGGTCACGCTCCAGAACAATGCCTTGCAAAATATGTCTTAAGGGATGATTCGGATGAACCACGTCATGAAAATTTGTCTGGGCGCCGCGCTGTCGCTGGTGACGCTGGTTCCTGCTGCCCGGGCGGACGAATTCAAGCTCAGCAGCAATCAGAGAATTTCCTGCAGCCGCGGCTTGAGCGCCGGCAAGCTCAACACCGCGACCTGCCGGTCCTACGTCTACCTCTTCAACGTCAAGACCTCGGAATATTACCGCTGCCAGATGAGTCTCGCGTTCACGCGCGACAACAAGGAAGTGATCAACGTGCAGACCGACGGCGGCTGTACCAAGAAGCCCCGCATCTTTGAGACGGATTCCGACTATTCCTTCGACGCCGCAGAAACCGAGCCGCCCAACACCAATTCGTTTTTCGGTCCCGGCGGCTTCGCGGTTTGGGCCAGCGACAATACCACGCGGAAGGTCCGCGGCTGCATCATCATCGCCTCCGGCCTCGGCTCCGACGTTTCGAAATGCCTGGACATGACGTCGCAGTGATTCCCGGGCAAACGCCGACCGCCGCGTTCTCCCCGATAAGACCGGCCTCTGGCGGGCCGATTTTGCAACCGTAGATTATCCGGGGAACCACGCGGTTGCCAGTGCGAAGCAGGGCGCCGCAGCGGATCGAAAGTCTATTTGCGCCAGGCCCGGTTTTCGAGGAGGGATGGGTTGACCCGGAGGCCTGGTCCGTCCAATTTCCCGGCCAATTTTGGGAGAGAATAATGCTCATGAATTCGAAGTTGATGGTGGCTGCCGTGGCGGGGCTGGCGGTTCTGTCGGCGCCTTCCGCGCGGGCGCAGGCATTCATTAACGTGCTGACCGGCGGCACATCCGGCGTGTATTACCCGCTCGGCGTCGCCATCGGAAAAATCTACAGCGACAAGATTCCCGGTGTGAAGACCCAGGTGCAGGCCACCAAGGCGTCGGTCGAGAACCTGATTCTGCTGCAGCAGGGTCGCGGCGAGCTTGCGTTTACGCTTGGCGATTCGCTGAAGGCCGCATGGGAAGGCGACGAGGAGGCGGGCTTCAAGTCCAAGATGGACAAGCTGCGCACCATCGGCGCGATCTATCCGAACTATATCCAGATCGTCGCCACCGCCGACAGCGGCATCAAGACGCTGGCCGATCTCAAGGGCAAGAGCCTCTCGGTCGGCGCGCCCAAGTCTGGAACCGAACTCAACTCGCGCGCCATCCTGGCCGCCGCCGGATTGAGCTACAAGGACATGGGCAAGGTCGAATATCTGCCGTTCGCCGAATCCGTCGACCTGATGAAGAACCGGCAGTTGAACGCGACGCTGCAATCGGCCGGCCTCGGGGTGGCCTCGCTGAAGGATCTGAGCACGGCGACCGATATCACCGTGGTGTCGGTTCCCAGGGAAGTGGTCGACAAGATCGGCCCGCCGTTCGTTTCCGTCATGATCCCCGCCAATACCTATACCGGCCAGGACAAGGATGTTCCGACCGCGGCGGTGATCAACTATTTGGTCACCAGTTCGGCGGTCTCCGACGATCTCGCCTACCAGATGACGAAATTGATCTTCGAGTCGCTGCCAGAACTGGCGAATTCGCACGTGGCCGGCAAGGAGATCAAACTGGAGACCGCCGCGATGGGCAGTCCGGTGCCGCTGCACCCCGGCGCGATTCGCTATTACAGGGAAAAGGGTCTCGTTAAGTAGAGCCGGTCTATGTTCGACGTCATGGCCGGGAGCGCGGACAAGTTTACGTCGCCTGTGCAAAAAGCGGACTATTAAGCCCGGTCATGACCTGTCCGGGAAGCGGCCCGGTGCTATAACGCGTCGCTTGATACGGGCGTTCGGGGGAAACAACGAAGATGCTGCGAGCCGTGGACGCCGAGGCGCCCGTCAAGGTCGAATTCGACAATTTCGAGCATGGTTTCCCGGAGGGTTTTGGACCGGGTGGCTGGGGACGCCTCGCCTACGCAATCGGCATCGCCTTTGCGGTGTTTCAGCTTTACGTCGCCGCCTTCAATTATTTGCCGAGCCAGGTGGTGCGCGGCGTTCACGTCGGCTTCCTGATCCTGATGACTTTCGGCCTGATCGGCAATTTCACCGCCAAAAGCAATGCGGGTCGCGCGGCCGGCTGGATGATCGGCAGCGCCGGATTTCTGTGCGGGCTCTACCAGTGGATTTTCTACGCCGACCTGATCGCGCGCGACGGCGATCCGACGCGGCTCGATCTCGTGGTCGGCACCCTGCTGGCGGTGCTGATCTTCGAGGGCACGCGGCGGCTGATGGGGCTTGCGCTGCCCTTGATGTGCGGCGCCTGCATTCTCTACTGGTTCTTCGGCCAGTATCTGCCCGCGCCGTTCAATCATCGCGGTTATGATTTCGATCAGGTCATCACGCATCTCGCCTACGGAACGGAAGGGTTTTATGGCGTGCCGATCTATGTCTCGGCGACCTACATCTTCCTGTTCATCCTGTTCGGCTCGTTCCTCGAGCGCGCCGGGATGATCCAGCTGTTCACCGACGTCTCGCTCGGCCTGTTCGGCCGCACCCGTGGCGGACCTGCCAAGGTCGCGGTATTCGCCTCTGGCATGATGGGAACGATCTCGGGCTCGGGCGTCGCCAATGTCGTCACCGTCGGCCAGTTCACGATTCCGCTGATGATCAAGTTCGGCTATCGCCGCGCCTTTGCCGCCGGCGTCGAGGCGACCGCCTCGATGGGCGGGCAGATCATGCCGCCGGTGATGGGCGCGGTCGCCTTCATCATGGCGGAGACGCTCGGCGTCGAATATTCCGTCATCGTCAAGGCCGCGGTGATCCCCGCGATCCTCTATTTCGCTTCCGCGTTCTGGATGGTGCATCTGGAAGCCGGCAAGCACGGCCTGGTCGGCATGAAGAAATCGGAAGTCCCGAGCGCCTGGAAGGCGCTGGTGGCGCGCTGGTATCTGGTACTGCCGCTGGCGGCGCTGGTCTACATGCTGTTCGAAGGTTTCACGCCGCTCTATGCCGGCAGCATGGGGCTGGCGCTGACGGTGGCGTTGATTCTTGGCGCCAGCATCACGCTCGGCTTTTCCAACCTCGTCCTGCGCTATATTTTCTGGATCGGACTCGCGCTGGTCGTCGGCGCGGTGTCGCGCAACCGGTTGGAGATCGTGCCGGTGGCCGGCGTGGTCGCCGTGCTGGTCGCGATCACGGCGCTGACACGCGGCGGCCGGGCGACGCTGGTCGCCTGCCGGGACTCGCTGGCCGACAGCGCCAAGTCGGCGCTGACCGTCGGCATGGCCTGCGCCATCGTCGGCGCCATCATCGGCATGATGACGCAGACCGGCGTCGGCACTATCTTCGGCAGCTGGATCATTGGCCTCGGCGCCAAGAGCCTGTTCCTAGCGCTGGTCATGACAATGCTGCTGTCGATCCTGCTCGGCACCGGAATCCCGACCATTCCGACCTATATCATCACCGCGGCGCTGGCCGCGCCGGCGCTGGCAAAGCTCGGCGTGCCCCTGATCGTCAGCCACATGTTCGCGTTCTACTATGGCATTATGGCCGACCTCTCGCCGCCGGTGGCGCTGGCGGCGCTGGCGGCAGCGCCGATCGCCAGGGAAAACCCCGACAAGATCGGCTGGGAGGCGATGCGCATTGCGCTTGCCGGCTATGTCATTCCCTTCGTCTTCGTCTATTCGCCGGCCTTGATGATGCAGGCCGGCGACCCCATGGCCGCCCAGCTCGGGTTCTACGGCGCGGTGGCGCTGGCGACCTTCAAGGCGCTGGTCGCCATCGGCCTGTTCGGCATGGTGGCGATCGGCTTCCTGTTCGCCAGGATGACGCTGGCCGAACGCGTCGTTGCGTTGCTCGCCGCGCTGTGCCTGCTCGGCGATTTCAGCTTCAGCGACACGCTCGGTTTCGCGCTGATGGCCTTGATCGTGCTCTACCAATGGACGCGGCGCCCGCGCCGCGCGGCGGCGCCGGCTTGAGCCTTTGCCTCATTTCAGCGGGCGTCGTGAAGACGCTCTCGCTTGCGGCCTTCACGCTGGTATGGACGCATTCGATCGAGAAGGTCGACTGGCAGGAAGACTGGCGTATCACGCCTGCGGGACTGGAACTGGTGCAGGCGCGGGTAAAAGGCTCGGGCGCCGGCATGGAGCCGCCGCCGGAGGCGCGGCTGGTCGACGGCTGGTTTCAATGGCAGCCGAAGCGTGCACCGATGCCGCAGGTGCTGCTGGGGAACTCGGGCGCCGCCGGCGAATGGCATGTGTGCAGCGATGGACAATGCCGGACGTTGTCGGAGATATTCGGCCATCCGCTCGGCGCCGATGTCGCGACGATGCGGGCTTGCGAACGATAGCAACTGAAAAGGGAGAAGCCGATGCACCGGCTCAAGGGAAAAACCGCGGTCGTGGTCGGCGCCGGCTCGATCGGGCCGGGCTGGGGCAACGGCAAGGCGACCGCGGTGACGTTTGCGCGCGAGGGCGCGCAGGTGTTCTGCGTCGACCGTAACGGCAATGCGGCGCAGGAAACCGTCGATATCATCACTGGCGAAGGCGGCAAGGCGACCGCGTTCACAGCGGACGTGTCCCGCGCCGCCGACGTCGAGGCGATGGTGGCGGCATGCCTGAAGACCTATGGCCAAATCGACGTGCTCGACAACAATGTCGGCATCGCCGAGATGGGAAGCGTGGTCGATGTCTCGGAGGCCGATTGGGACCGCGTGTTCGCGGTCAATCTCAAAAGCGCCTTCCTTGCCATGAAGCACGTCATTCCGGTGATGGCGCGGCAGGGCGGCGGCTCGATCATCAACATTTCGTCGATTGCCTCGATCCGTCATACCGGCGTGTCCTACGTCACCTATGCGGCTACCAAGGCCGCGATGAACCAGATGGCGCGCACCACGGCAGTCGAATTCGCAGCCAGGCATATCCGGGTCAACGCCATTCTTCCCGGCCTGATGAAAACGCCGATGGTCGAGCATTCCGCCGGCCTCGCGGCAAGCTATGCCGAGGGCGATGTCGAGGCGATGTGGCGCGCGCGCGACGCCCAAGTGCCGATGGGGCATATGGGGGAAGCCTGGGACGTCGCCAACGCCGCGCTGTTTCTCGCCTCCGACGAATCCAAATACGTCACCGGCATCGAACTGGTGGTCGACGGCGGCATCACGCTGAAGATGAGTTAGGCCGTGAACCCAAAACTGACCGGCTCCGATGTCCATTAAGGGTGGTCAATCGCGTCACTTTGGCTGCGTGCCGGTCACTTCCGGTCTACCTCCAACGTCGGACCTCTCGCGGCGCCGCAATAACCGACGCTTTGTGCCAATAAGCGACGTCGAGCGCGCAGCCCATGTTGCGATGAATTAATTCTGCTCTCGACGAAACCACTTTGGGCCCCCGACGCAACCGATCTGAAACCGTTGCCAAGGTACTGGTTATCGTAATGACGCGCCGGAACGGCGTATTTGGGACGCTCAAATAGTCAAACAGAGGAACTACGATGTTCAATGTCGAATTGCGTCGGAAAAGGCTCGTCTCCCTTGTCGTCGGCATAATTTGCGGTTCAAGCCTTCTCGTGCTGCCTGTGCACGTTGCCGATTTGTGGGGCAAACCTGTCGCGGCACATATTCCGGATCCGCTGCCACTTCCGTGCCGGAAGCAGAACTGGACACTGGACGAATGCCGATCGTATCTGCCTGTCGTGGACCGCACCGCGCAACAACACGAGGCAGACAATAGCCCTCGCAACCAACAGGGATCGAAGTGACGCAGCCGTAATTTCGACCATGCAGTAAGAAACGCTGGTGAGGACTCATGCGCGGCCTGCGTCACTTCGGGTCAAAAGCGCCGCTTCGGCAGTCAGTCAGCCACTTCCGGTGCTCCGTGATTAGCGGACATTCTTACGGCCGGTCGGCATGTCTCAAAGGTGCCATGAGCGGACTCATGCGCCGCAGCATACGAGGTGCACGGGTTGCAATGATTTACACCCCGAGATGCACCACCATTACTTGTGGTCCCTCACGTCGCCGCGCACGAACCGCATCAGCGGTCTTTAAAATTTTCGTACTCCACCCGAAAAAGACCTTTGCAACCATATCCTCCCAGCAACCGACATCAAGGGCCGCCAACGGGTCGTCATGTGGATAGGGCTCAGTCGCTAGGGGGCGCTGCCTGACCGCGAATCTCGCCGCCGGGGTTCGCCTGGGTATGCACGTTGACGTACCACTGGCCTGCCGCAAACTGCTCGGCCTGTTGCGGTGTCAAAGTAGCTTGTCCGGTTATCGGGCTCTCCGCCGGGCTACCCTGCTTTGAAAGCCACATCACGAGGGGCGCCTTGCTGCCCCGCGTAGCGGGTCCGTGAAAATGAGCCATGGTCGCCGGCCCGGACAGCCCACTATAAGCAACGGCCCATTTGAGGGTCCGAGTGCTCGAATCATACGCTAGCTCGGCGACCCCGCTCCCCGCCGTTTGCACCGGCGGCAGCTCCTCCGCGCCGCTGAGCGGCACCTTGAACGTCACCGGATCGGCTTGGCTTGCACCTGTCCAACTGACAGTTGCCGCAAAGCAAGCCGCGAGCACTCGACGGGAGAACGCGGTAGTAAGCATTTGGCCCCCCACGGCATACGGACACTGTTTTCATTATACGATACTTTTGGCTGTTTGTCATCGACGATGCTGCGGGTCGGCCGAAAACGTCTATCGCTCAGAACGACAGTGCGTGGCACATTACCGAGGTCCGCAAGTGAATTGCCGGTCGGCGGTAGCAGCAGTTGACGGGCGAGGAAGTCTAACGATGCTTCAACTGTCGATCCGTGCTCGGTTGATCTTTCTCTCTGCGTCATTGTTGGCGATCCTTACCGTCTCTTCGGTGCTGCTCACCCGCGAGCTAGCGCGCGACTCTGAGGCCCTCGCCGAGGAGGCCCGTCTTGTGTCAATCGTTAAGGACGCAAATGCCGCAAGTAAGCATTTCGGCGATTTGCGCTATTGGCTCGCCGATTTTGCCGAAACCCAACTCTCCGGCTCGCAAGCCAGCGCCGCGGCAGCCAAAGTTCACCTTGACTCCGATCTGAGGGATATCGCCGCAGTCGATCCGACCGGAGTTGCTACGATCAGGCAAGAGTTAGAGAGGCTTAACGAGCTGGCGCATAAAGCCGCTGACGCCTATTCGAGCGACGACACCGAGTCTGGCCGCGCGCTGATGAAGCAAGCCAAGCAGCACATCCTAACCGTCGACGAGGAAATCGAGAAGATCGTCGGGCGCGTGGAGCAGCAGGCGCTCGCCCGGCGCGACGCCTCTGTCAGACAGGCCAAACTCGCCGTTAATGGCTCAATCGCTGGCGGCATCATTGCGTTGATCATCGCCCTTAGCCTGACGGCGCTGATCGTGCACTCGATCGTTGCCCCATTGCGGCAAGTCGAACAAGGCATGACCGCGATCACCAGCGGCAACCTTGTTGTACAAGTCCCGAAGGTGACGAACGACGAAATTGGCGCTATGGCGCGCGCGCTCGGCATGCTGCGCGATAGCCTAATCGAGCGCGACCGGCTGGAGGGCGAGATCCGCGCCGCGCGCGACACAGCCGAGACGGCGCTGCAGGAGCTGAAAGCGGCCCAGGCTAATCTGATCCAGGCCGAGAAGATGGCCTCGTTAGGTCAGGTGACCGCCGGTATCGCGCATGAGATAAAAAACCCGCTCAACTTCGTCAACAATTTCGCTTCGGTCTCGACTGAGCTGCTTGGCGAACTGAAGATTATTTCAGTTCCTGCCGTGGCATCGCTCGACGAAGAGAGCCGTGCTCAATTTGATGAGACGGTGCAGTTGTTGGCCGGCAATCTAGAGAAGATCACCGAGCACGGCAAACGTGCGGACGGCATCGTGCGGAGCATGCTGTTACATTCGAGTGGCGTCAGCGGCGAATGGCAGAAGACGGATATCAACGACCTCATCGACCAAGCTCTTAGCCTCGCCTATCACGGCGCGCGCGCCCAGGACCAAAGCCTCAACGTCACACTCGATCAAGAATTCGATCCCTCAATTTTGCCGATCGAGGTCGTGCGGCAGGACGTAACACGCGCGTTCCTGAACCTGTTCGCCAATGGGTTTTACGCTGCGACTAAGGCGGTGAGCGCCACGGCGCCTGCCGTAAAGGTGACAACTCGCGAACTGGGCAAGGCTGTCGAAATCCGGGTGCATGACAATGGCATCGGTATCCCGCTAGAAAATCGTGACAAAATCTTTCAGCCCTTCTTCACAACAAAGCCGACTGGTGAAGGCACGGGACTTGGTCTGTCAATCAGCTACGACATCATCACCAAATTGCACTGCGGCACAATTGAGGTTGATAGCCGGGTCGGCGAATTTACCGAGTTCACGATTTGCTTGCCCCGGTGGGCTCGGGAAAAAGAGAGGTAATGAATTGTTCTTTAGTGATCCCTGATGTCCGAGTTGGGGTCAAAAGCTGACCTGACGGCCCCCAAATCGGACTTCCGATCTTCTCCCGGGAACGGACATCGTCAAGCCGCCCCTACAGGTCCGTTTCGTGCCGCCATTAGCGAAATTGTCCGGCGCAGCAGCATGGACGAGCGCTACGTTCTCATTCGGGCATTCCGGGGGCAGGTGAAACGAACGAACCCGGAATCCGGATTTGTGAGCGCGAGGTTCCGGGTTCGCGCTTCGCGCGCCCCGGAACGACGTACCCCGGTGCTTCTCGCTACTGCGCCAGTGCCAGGATGCCGCCCGCCAGCGAATGCCAGGCCGGCGTGACGCTGATCGGCCAGTTCAGGAGTTTTACGGCCACCAGCGCGGCGCCACCGTAGATATAGACGGGATGCGGCCGCCCGCGCCTGCGCCAGTCGAACACGATGGCGACCACCAGCAGCAGATAGGCGGTCAGCGCCGGGACGATGGTGACCTCGACCGGGGGCGGGCCGGCGGGGCCCGGTGGCGCCAGGAAGGTGAGAAACCAGCGTGCTACCGCCGCGTCCAGAATCGAGATGCCGGCGAGCAGCATCAATCGCTTGTGTATTTCGGGCCGCCGCGTATTGGCAACGGCAAGTGTAAAGACCACCGCGAAGAACAAGATGCCGCTGAGCGGGACGATCGCAAAAGCGATCCCGGCGTCGGCGAGCCCAAGCGCCGCGGACCGCTTCATGACGTTGACCGCGGCCAAAAAGCCGAAGATCGTCATCGCGGTTGCCAGCGACACTCCGATCATGCCGATGGTTCGATGCCGCGCCACCCGCCCGGACGCGGCGAGCCAGGTCTGGAACGCAAAATAAAGCGTCCAGGCGAAGAACAGCATGCCGTGAAGATGGATGACCGGCATCGAGGGGAACGATCCCGTTGCCAACGGCAGCCAATAGGTCGGCGCGAATCCGAGGAAGGCAACGGCCATGCACGACAGCGCCATATAGAAATAGAAATATCGCGGGTGCGATGACGCAATGGCGCGGGCGCGGACGTCGTCAATCAGGGCTGTCATGGTATTTGAGTCTCCGAAATCAGGATATGGTTCAAAGAATTTGCCGTCCGGCATATCAAGCCGGGTCGCTCCGCGCGCCAAATCCTCCGCGATCCGATCCGCGCCGCTATTGTCGGGCAACGGCCTCCTCGATATTGAAAGCGATTCGGTGAGCAAGTCGATGCCATTTTGTGCTGCAGCCCTGATTCGGAACGCGGCGGTCGCCGCTCTGCTGTGGGCCGTGCTGCCAACGGGCGCCGGCGCGACCGGCACGGAGCCGGCCACGGAACCGCAAGCCGATCCCGCGCCTTGCGTGGCGGCAGCGGCGTCCGATGACGCCGACAGGATCATCGCGGTTTGCGGCGCGCTGGTCGCCAGTGAAAAGACGCTGAAGACCGATCGCATCAGGGCGCTGGTCGCGCGCGCCGGCGCCTTCGAGCGCAAGCTGATGATCGACCGCGCCATCGGCGACTACGACACGGTGCTGCGGCTCGATCCGGCGCTCCCGGACATTTTCAACGCCCGCGGCGAGCTCTGGCGCAGCAAGGGCGAGCTGCCGCGCGCGCTGGCCGATTTCGCCGCCGCGATCAGGCTCAATCCGGATCATGCCGCGGCGCGCGGCAACTACAAGTCGCTGGCGCAGGAGCTGGAGCGTCTGGGAGCGCAGATGGCCGTCAAGAACAGGTCAGGTCCTGCCCTGAAACCGGGTACGCTCTTGAAATGAGCCCGCTTCGGGTGACAATAGTCCCCAGAAAAAGTGCGTGAAATTGATCCTGGTCATGGCCGGGCTTGCCCCGGCCATCCACGTCTTGCCCTGTCGACCAGCACAAGGACGTGGATGCCTGGGACGAGCCCGGGCATGACGGGAAAGAACGGTCGGTGGGAGAGGCGCCATGAATATCCAGAGCAGCCGGTATCACGAGGTCCATGCCCGTTCGCTGGCCGATCCCGAGGGCTTTTGGGCCGAAGCGGCGCGCGAAATCGACTGGATCGAGCCGGCGAAAAAGGTGTTCGATCCCGGCATGGGCCATTATGGGCGCTGGTTCGCCGGCGCCATGGTCAACACCTGCTACAACGCGCTCGACCGCCATGTCGCGGGTGGGCGCGGCAACCAGGTGGCGCTGATCCACGATTCGCCGCTGGCCGGCGGCGTCATCACCAAACTGACCTACGCCGAGATGCTGCATGAAGTGAAAACGCTCGCGGCCGTGATGGCCGATTTCGGCGTCGCCAAGGGCGACCGCGTTATCCTCTATATGCCGATGGTACCGGAAGCGGTGGTCGCGATGCTGGCCTGCGCGCGGATCGGGGCGGTGCACTCGGTCGTGTTCGGCGGTTTTGCCGCAAAGGAACTCGCTACCCGAATCGAGGATGCAAGACCGAGACTGATCTTTTCGGCGAGCTGCGGGCTCGAACCCGGCCGCATTGTGCAGTACAAGCCGCTGCTGGACGAGGCGATCGCCCTTTCCAGCGTCAAGCCCGAGACCTGCATCATCCTGCAGCGGCCGCAGCACGCCTGCGAACTGCTCGCCGGGCGCGACCACGACTGGGCGACCTTGCGGGCCAGCGCGATTGCAGCGAAAAAATCCGCCGATTGCGTGCCGGTGCTCGCGACCGATCCGCTCTATATCCTCTACACCTCGGGCACCACGGGCATTCCGAAGGGCGTGGTGCGCGACAATGGCGGGCATCTGGTCGCGCTGAAATGGTCGATGTTCAACCTCTACGGCGTCAAACCGGGCGAAGTCTGGTGGTGCGGCTCCGACATCGGCTGGGTGGTCGGCCACAGCTACATCGTCTACGGGCCGCTGATTCATGGCGCGACCTCGATCATGTATGAGGGCAAGCCGGTCGGCACGCCGGACGCCGGCGCATTCTGGCGGTTGATCGCGGAGCACAAGGCGGTGGCGCTGTTCACCGCGCCGACCGCGTTCCGCGCCATCCGGAAAGAGGACCCGGACGGCAAATTCATCCGCAAATACGATCTGTCGAAATTCCGCACGCTGTTCCTGGCCGGCGAGCGCGCCGACCCGCCGACGGTGGAATGGGCGGAAGCGCAGTTGAAGGTGCCGGTCATCGACCACTGGTGGCAGACCGAAACCGGCTGGTGCATCGCCGGCAACCCGGTGGGTCTGGGCATGCTGCCGGTGAAGCACGGCTCGCCGACGGTGCCGATGCCGGGCTATCAGGTCGACGTGGTCGATGAGGCGACAAAAACGCTGCCCGCGGGAACCATGGGCTCGATCGTCATCAAACTGCCGATGCCGCCGGGCTGCCTGCCGACCCTGTGGCAGCAGGACGAACGCTTCAGGGAATCCTACCTCACCGAATTCCCCGGCTACTACAAAACCTCCGATGCCGGCTACAAGGACGCGGACGGCTATGTCTGGGTGATGGGCCGCACCGACGACATCATCAACGTCGCCGGCCACCGGCTCTCCACCGGCGGCATGGAGGAGATTCTCGCCTCCCATCCCGACGTCGCCGAATGCGCGGTGCTCGGCATCAAGGACACCATCAAGGGCGAGGTGCCCTGCGGCTTTTTGGTGCTGAAGGCCGGCGTCACCAGAAGCCATGCCGAGATCGAGAAGGAGATCGTGGCGCTGGTGCGCGACAAACTCGGCCCGGTGGCGGCGTTCAAGCTCGCGATCACGGTGGGGCGGCTGCCGAAGACGCGCTCGGGCAAGATCCTGCGTGGCACCATCAAGAAGATCGCCGACGGCGAGGCGTGGGCGATGCCCGCCACCATCGAGGACCCCAAGGTGCTCGACGAAATCGGCGCCGCGCTGAAGGGAAGGGTGTGAGGCTTCTTGAATAGGCCGCATTTCTCGCAGACCTCATGAGGAGCGCGCCTGCGCGCGTCTCGAAGGATGAGTGGCAGGAGCGGGGCCGCATGGTTCGAGACGCCCGCGCGCGGGCTCCTCACCATGAGGTTCGAAAGGAACGCATGAAACCAGGAATTGCTGCCGTGCTGTTGCTCGCAGCCCCTCTGCTGGCAGGCTGCCTCGAACGCGGACAGCCGACCATGGTCGACACGTCAGGCGACGACGATGCGTTCTGCCGCGCCGGCAACGTCGCGGCAGGCTCGCCGCAATACGTCGCCTGCCGCAAGGATCGCGACGTTCAACGCGGTAACGCCAATGCACGCACAGACCGCCGTCAGCGCGATCTCGGCGAATACATGATAAGCCATCCCGACCACCCGTAACATCAGGGGACCACCATGAACGAAGACGTCTTCAACACCAGCCTGCGCGGATTTCTCAAGAAGGTCGGCATCACCTCGCAGCGCGAGATCGAAAAGGCGGTGCGCGACGCGGTCGCGGCCGGCCGCCTCAAGGGCAACGAGAAGCTGCCGGCGAAAATGGTCCTCACCCTCGGCGGCGTCAGCCTCATGCATGAGGTGACTTCCGAGATCGAGCTTGGGTAGTGGTTATTCGGATCGTACCCGACCATGGCGAAGCCAGCTTATGGCGTCATCCAGTCGGTCATCGCCCCAGAATACTTCGCCGCTGACGACGAATGTGGGAGACCCGAAAATCCCCAGCGACTTTGCATCCTGCGTCGCTTGCTGATACCGCCGTTCAATCGGCTCGCTGCGCGCCTCTTCGATAATTGCCTCCGGACGCTGCCCTGCTTCCCGCAGGCTATTCGAGAGATTGGGCTCCGAGCCCGCTTCCTCTCCGTTCTGAAACCATCGACGATAGGCAGCCTGAATATATGCTTTGCCCCAATCCTTGTCCTCGCCGACAATTGCGACCTTGTTCGCGAGATCGAATTCCGACAGCGGATAAGGCGCGGGCAGCCGCGCCGGAAGTTTGTACTTTTGGGCGCGCCGCTCGATGTCGCGCCACATGTAATTCATTTTGACGGGCTTGCCCCGGAACGGAATGTTGTTCTGCTCGACCATGATCGACCGCACCGAAAACGGTCGCCAGCGAAATTTGATGCCGTTCGCCTTCGCAACCTCCTCGATCCGCATGACCGAGAGATATGAGTATGTGCTGCCGATGGAAACCCAGAAGTCGATTGTTGGAGTATCCATGCATCCCTCCAGTTCAGAGAGCTGTTTAAGGAAGTCCTATAGCGCCGGTGGGGGGTAGCGCACGGCGACATTATTCGATCGCCTCGTCGACACGCGCCAGCAATGACGATGGCACCTCGAGGCCGAGCGCCTTGGCGGTTTTGAGATTAATCGCCAGCTCGTACCTGGTTGGAGCCTGCACAGGAAGGTCGGCAGGTTTTTCACCCTTCAGGATGCGATCGACGTAACCGGCGGCTTGCCGAAACGGATCGATCGAGTCGGGTCCGTAAGAAATCAGTCCACCGTCGGTTACGAAGAACCGGAACGGGTAAATGGCAGGCAATCGGTATCGTACGGCCAGCGATATGATCAGCTTGCGATGGGTGCTCGTCAGCGGAAGCGCCACCGAGATCAGGCCGCAATTCGATCCGCGTGCATAGCCGGTGACAGTCCTCTCAATGTCTGCGGCATTTCCGCCCCCGAGCGGACTTAACTCCACTCCGAACGATGGGGCCACCGACTGGATCGCGGCAAACTGGCCGATGCCGGCACTTACCGCCGGATCCCGAATAATTCCCACGCGCTTCACCCGCGGTGCGATTTCTTTAAGCAACTCCAGCCATTTCGCTCCAATGCTGTATTCGATATTCGTGAACCCGGTCATATTGCCGCCAGGGTGCGCCAGGCTGGTGACAAAGCCGGCGCTGACGGGATCGGCCACTTGGGCAAACACGATCGGCACAGCGCTGGTCGCCTGTTGCAACGCGGCTACGGCCGGAGTTGCGGCAGCGAATATGACGTCCGGAGACCATGCCACCAGCTCCCTTGCGGCCTTGCGGTTGAATTCGGGATCACCGTTATCCCAGCGATATTCGATCTGCAGATTTTGCCCGACGGTCCATTCCCGCCGTTGTAATTCCCCGAGAAATGTCGCAATGCGAGTCTGCATTTTCACATTGTCCATGGGAAATGGCATCAGTAAGCCTATCCGCCGCAGGCGTTCACCCTGCTGCGCACCCGCAGCAAGCGGCCACGCCGCGGTCGCGCCGCCGATTAGCGTGATAAACTGGCGCCGCTGCATGTACCCTCAGAGAATACGACAATGTTGAAATATAGCAGGCTTCGGCCGGTAAGTTTATATTTCAAGTTAACCCCACAGGGCCGGGCTTATTTCCAGCCGATTTGTGAACGTCCGTATCGGGCGAAAAGCTGAAAAACTTATTGGCAGCAAATGTTTTCCGCTCCGTCCCAACAACGGGCATAGAGCGACGACCGCGCATGTCCGTTTCGCGCCAACGGGCGACATCATTCGATCACCTCGTCGGCGCGGCCTGACAAGGGCAGCGGAACGGTGATGCCAACGGCCTTGGCGAATTTTGCGTTGATGAACAGTTCAAGTTTAGTGCCTTGCTGGACCGGCAGATCGGCGGGCTTTGCACCCTTGAGGATGCGAGCGACGTAAGCGCCGGTCAGGCGGTAGGAATCGAGCGGATTGCCGCCATAGCTCGCCAGTCCACCGGCCGCGGCGAACGAACGGTTCTCAAAGACGGCGGGCATCGCGTGGCGCGCCGCAATTTCACCGAGCCTTGAGCTTCTGCTGGTAAAGAACGGATCGGCGCCGACGACAAGTCCACCTGCGCGCAGCTCGGTGAGCCTGGCAAAGACCCCCTCGAAATCCCCCTCGTTGCTGGCGTGCAGCACATGAAGCGTGATGGAAAAGCTGCGAGCCGCGGACATGGCTCCGTTGGTTTCGGCTTCCATCAGGGCGGGATTGGCCGGATTGACGAGAAGGCCCACGACTTCGGCCTTTGGCACCAGCTCGTGCAGCAATTCCAGCCGCTTCGGAGTGACGAAGGCATTGAGCTGCGTAACGCCCGTGATGTTCTCGCTGGG
Organism: uncultured Alphaproteobacteria bacterium; assembly: GCA_963801875.1. Taxonomy (GTDB): domain Bacteria; phylum Pseudomonadota; class Alphaproteobacteria; order Rhizobiales; family Xanthobacteraceae; genus Bradyrhizobium. The sequence continues at coordinate 195,145 of CAWDGT010000007.1, forward strand.
TTTGTTGAGGCTCGTGACGAGGCCGAGCTGGATCGGATCGAAGCCGGTCTCGAAGACGATCGGAATAGTCGTTTTCGCGGCCTTCGCTGCGAGCGCGGCCGGTGTACTGGTCGCGGCGATCACGTTCGCCTTCTTCTCCACAAGATCGGCCATCAAGGCCGGCAACCGATCGGAGTGGTTCTCCGCCCAACGGTATTCGATCTTCACATTGCGCCCATCGACATAGCCGGCTTCGGCGAGCCCGTCGAGAAAGGCCGCCAGCTGGCGCTGGTAATCCTGGGCCGCTTGGGAGTTCAGAAATCCGACGATAGGGATGACGGGCTGCTGCGCCTGCGCCAGCAGCGGCCATAGCGGCGCACTGCCGAGCCCCGTGATGAACTCCCGCCGTCGCATCTGCCCCCCTTAATGGACCGCGCATGTTGCAGGAACACCCTAGCACCTTGTCGTGGGGCTGTGGGCCGTTTTGAAGGACTGCCGGGGCGCTCAGCTCGTTTTCGTCTTTGAGGTTGCTGCAGCTCTCGGGCGCGTCGCGGGACTCGGGTCATTCCGCATGGCCGCGCGCTTCACCTTCTTCACGTCCGATCCCGCGTGTTTGGAGCCGCGGCTGTGCGCGGCATATTCCTGGCCGTCGACCGGCGCGACATGCGGCGGGTCCCTGTCGAGATATGGGCGCCCGATTCCGAACTCCTTCCCATGCGCATCGACCCAGTTCCAGAGCTTTTCGGAGGATGCCCATCGCTGGTCTCGACTCCCGCCCTGGACGCTGACGATATCGGCCGCAAGCCCGTGCCCATAGCCGCCGCGGGAGCTCCCGCCGTGATACGACCTGTTGCTGGCCGCCTTGAGTCCGCTTGCGATCGACTGGCGGTAGTCATCACGAAACGCGCTGGTGATGCCGGGCGAAAGGCCCGCCGCCTCCGCCGCGTGAAGGGTATGAAACAGTTTTAGCTTGAAGTTGCGATCCATGCCTCCGATCACGTAGTCCATCATCGACATGCCAACTCGTTCCGCCGCCTTCGGATCCTTCCACCCAAAATCTTCATCGACAAGCTTGGTGAAGGTTCTGCCGACAGTCACCATCTTGCCCTTCCGCCTGACGGTGACCTTCCTCCGTTCCAGCTCCTTGATGGTGTCTTCCTTGGGCGTCCGTTGATAAAGCGCCCACAGATATCGATCGACGCAGATGTCCACGACCAGGCACTCGTCGACGATTTCGATGGAGCCCGCGGCTTCGGCGGAGCTCACGGCCTTGCCGGCATAGCCTGGTTCGAGATCCGACGGATCGGCCATTGCGACTTGCACGGGCGCCGGTTCGGTCGGCGAATTGGCAGAGGCCGTTTCGACAACCGGCTCCGGCTTGTTCAGCGCGATTGAGGCGTCGGCGACGGCTCCCGCAAGCAATAGCTCGGCCACCGCGACATCGGTCTGGCCGAGATCGCCATTGCGCATCGAGCCTGGCTGCGATGCGCCCGCGAGCCCCGGTTCGGTATAGAGAGAGGGAGCGCTGATGTCCTTGCCCGGCGCCGCGCCGGTGTTCGGAGTTCCCGCAGGCCCAAAGGCAAGCATGCCGGCAACCCCGGTCACGAGCATGGCCGATCGCAACAATGGCGCCGGCACCGTCGAAAGTCGCCACGGGTTCGTCATCCCCGCCTCCAAGGGCTGCATGGGAAACATGCCAAGCATGCGGACGCCGCAGATTGTTCGGGCAAGGCAGTGGCCGCGCAATGGCGCAAACAGCCAGGTCGTGTGCTTTTCCCGGATGTGTTGCCTGCATGCAACGGCAGGCGGCGGGCCTGCAAACGCCCGCTCGACGGGCTACGATCGCCATAAAGGGGTGAGCACGCAGGCCCGAAACGTGGAACGGGACTTTCAACCCGGCATGTTCGAGGTCCGCTATAGATCGCACGCCGAACTCAACCCGGACATAACGCCATGGTGCCCAATTGCAGACCTAGGCGACATTTCGCAACCGTCCGGCGTCTCCCATGCCCGTTGGCGCCGCGAACGACTACGCGGCTGCCATATCCATCCGGCGGCAGAAGCAGGACGCCCTTATCGGATTCTCCGCCCGCGCCTGCGCCAGGTCGAGCCGCTGCCTGATCAGAGCCGTCTCGACCTTTTCTCCGCGACGGACCAGGCATTCGTGCAGCCCATGCAACGACCACAAGTTATCGGGGTGCTGGCAGGCGCAACTCAGTTTGCCGTCAAGACCGAGATCAGAGCGGTACACCTCCTCGGCCTCCCCGATCCGTCCCTGCTCGAGGAGAAGTGCCCCGAGTGCATGACGGGTCGGCTGCATCCAACCCCAGGGCTCGTCATAGGGCAGTGAGTCGCTAAGCTCGACTGACCTGCGCAGGTGCGCGAAGGCTGCGTCATGGTTGCCCTTTCGATATTCCAGCTCGCCGTTCAGCATCGCCTCAGCCACGTCGAGCAGGTTCACGACTTTATTGTTGTGGACGCGGCGGCTCTCGGGCACCCGCGTCTTCGCCGCCATGAACAATGCCTTCTCGACCTCGGCCTCGGCGACATTGCCAAGCGCCGAATGAGCGACCGCCTTGGCGTAGTGCATCATGGCAACATTCGAGCAGTAGAGGTCCCGATCCTCCGGCAGCTCTTGTTCGATGATTTCGCGCCATTTGCCGAAGCGCACGAGGACGTGCTGCTTCATCGTCAGGTAGCCCTCGAGGAAGTCCGCCATCGGTGGAGATTCAATGCGCAACACCGCCTCGGGGATCGTCGCGATCAGTTCCTCGGCCGCCGCGATTGCGGGTTTGTACTGGCCAAGAAACATTGCGCCGTAGATCGCGAAGTGGAAGTCGTGGATGACGTAGACCAGATAGACACCCGGATCGTCCGAATAGGCGAGGAACCTGCGGTCGGTTGCCAACGCCTTCTGATTATGGACAAGGACGTCGTTATAGTGCCCACACAACACATCGAGATGCGTCGGCATGTGGATGAGGTGACCGGAGTCCGGGACGATCTCGCGCAACCGGTCACCCGCCCGCAGTGCCCGCTGCGGAAACGGCGACATCTCCATCAGGTGGACATAGAGATGCAGCAGGCCCGGATGATCCCATGCAGCCGGGAGTCTGTCGAAAGCGTATTCCAGTACCGCCCTGCATTCCTCGGTGCCTGCTCCCTCGGCAGGTGTGCCGGAGGGCAGGTCCCACATCTGCCACGGCGTCTCATTCATGATCGACTCGGCAAGGACCGCCCGGACCTCGAGATCGTCGGGAAACGCAGCGAAGACCTTGCGCATTTCCTTGGTGTAGGCTTTGTCCCACGACGCCATATCCTCGATCGCCTCACGCTGGGGGTAGCGCGCGGTGAGGGCCTGGATCATCGCCCGCTCAACCGCGCTGGCCTTCCCGGCATGCGCGAGCGCTCCCTGCATGGCATCGTAAGATGCCGACAGCGCCATCTGGCGGCCGTACGGGTCATAGCGAACCCAGGGCAGGTTATAGTTGGGTCCCGATGCATAACTTACGCCCCAGTGCGCCATGGCGCATTCGGGGTCGTGCTTCAGCGCCTTATGAAAGCACTTGATCGCCTCGCCATGGTTGAACCCAAAAAGCCAGTTGAGCCCTCGGTCGAACCAAAGCTGGGTATCGGGCGACGACGTGGTGACTTTGCGGCCGTACGGCCCGAGATCAAAGTAGGTCATACCGGCTTTCTCCCTTCAGCTCCACGATCGCTTCTTCCTTCAGCTGCGCCGCCGAATGGTTCGGGGATGTCAGCTGCCTGGCTTAGTGCCGCTTAGTCTAGCGCTTTTGCGCCGGGGTGACGAATGAGAAAAGCCCGCGACTTCCGCTCTGGGTCATTAGCGGACCTGACGGCCCTAAAATGCCACTTCCGCTATACCCCCCGAAAGATGGTGTAATCGGCCGGCCCAGCTTGTGGATAGCTGAAGATTTTGGGTGCTGCGCTTCAGGCTGATGGTGAAAACGAGGTCCGTGGTGACGGCCTCAAGCATCAGAAGGAGAAGCGCAGCATGGACCATTTTGCTGGATTGGACGTATCGGTCAAGGAGACCAGCATCTGCATTGTGGATGACGCGGGCAGGATCGTGAAGGAAGTGAAGGTAGCGAGCGAACCTGCAGCCCTGCTGAAGGTTCTGGCGAACCCCACCTACCGCTTCAAGCGGATCGGACTGGAAGCCGGGCCGTTATCGCAATGGCTGTTCAGCGCTCTCGCCGAAGTCGAGTTACCGGTGATCTGTGTCGAGACGCGGCACATGCAGGCGGTGCTGAAGGCGCAGATCAACAAGACCGACCGCAATGACGCGCGCGGCATCGCTCAGATGATCCGGGTGGGACTGTACCGTCCGGTGCATGTGAAGACGCTCCGCAGTCAGAAACTGCGAATGCTGCTGACCCATCGCAAGCTTCTGCAGTCGAAGGCCATCGCCATCGAGAACGATCTGCGAGGTACTTTGCGTAACTTCGGCCTCAAGGTCGGAATGGTTGGCAAGGTGAGGTTCGAGGCCCGCATCCAGGAGCTTGTCGAGAATATCCCCGACTTGGCGGCACTGGTGGAGCCGCTGCTCATCGTCCGGCGGGTGCTCCGTGAGCAGATTGTCATCCTGCACCGCCGCTTGCTGGCTATCGTCCGGGAGGATGAGGTATGCCGGCGCCTGATGACGACCCCGGGTGTCGGCCCCGTGGTGGCGCTGACCTATCGCGCCACCGTCGATGTGCCAGCCCGGTTCCGCAAATCCAAGTCAGTCGGGGCGGTGTTTGGGCTGACCTGCTCCAGGTATCAATCGGGCGAAATCGATTGGAGCGGCAAAATATCGCGCTGTGGCGATGAGATGATGCGGACGATGCTCTACGAAGCAGCTCAGAGCATGATGCATTCAAAAAAATGGTCCTGGCTCAAGGCGTGGGCCATGCAGATCGCCAGGCGCCGCGGGATGAAAAAGGCGATCGTGGCTCTGGCACGCCGGCTGGCCGTGATTATGCACCGAATCTGGGTTGACGGCACAGAGTTCCGGTGGACCCGGGAGAAAGCCGCGGCAGCAGCAGCATGAAAACCATTCCGTATCAAACCCGATAGGAGAAAACCAGAGCTCCACAGAGCGGTGGAAAGATGTCCCTTGCGGGACGATGGATGAGGTGAGTTCGTATGTCTGCTTGGACCTGCCGTCACACTGACGGCAAGGTCGTCCAAAAGATTGTTCCACCTCGTCCTCGGATCCCATGATGGAAGGGCCCAAGTGCCGATTCCGAAGAGAAGCACGAGCCCGCGAGTGACATCGACACCGCATTGATGGATAGTCTGAAAGTGCTTGACCCCGAATGGCCGATTAGAGAAGCAGACATCACGCGGACAAACCGGCATGTCCGTTTCGTGCCCACAAGCAGACTCATGCACTGCACAAATTTTGTCTCACTCGATCACCTCGTCGGCACGGGCGAGCAGCGTCTGCGGAACGTTGCGGCCAAGCGCCTTTGCTGTCTTGAGATTGACCATCAGCTCGACTTTAGTTGACCGCTGAACAGGTAGATCGGCCGGCTTATCGCCCTTAAGAATTCTCGCGGCGTAAGTGCCGACCAGTCGGTAGTATTCCGTTTCACTGCTGCCATAGCTCAGCAGGCCGCCGGCGGCGACGAACCGACGAAATTCGTAAATAGCGGGCAGCGCATGGCTAACTGTCAGTGCGGCGAGTTGTTCGCTGTGAGCAGTGAAGAGGTTGTCGGGGGCTATCACGAGCGCGCCTGCGCGCAGCTTGATCAAGGATTCAAATACCGCATCGAAATCAACCTCGGTACTCGCGCGCAAAACATGGAGCCGTAGGCCGACGGCGTCGGCGGCCGCCTGAGACAGGCGTATAGTGGTCTCGGCATATCTAGGGACGACTGGGCTGACGAGGAGAGCCATGACGGTCACCGAGGGCAAGAGTTCGTGCATCAGTTCCAGCCTCTTTGGCGCTACCTCTACGTTCAGGCTGGTCACGCCGGTGACGTTGCCGCCCGGTTGGTTAAGAGAGGCAACAAGTCCGAGGTCGACCGGGTCGCCACCGATCCCGAAGACAATTGGAATGCTCGTTGTCGCCGCCTTTGCCGCCAGCGCCGAAGCAGTACCACCGGCGGCTACAATCACTGCCACTTGATGCTCGATCAGCTGCGCCGCAAGCCCCGACATGCGAGCACCTTCTTCCTCCGCCCAGCGATATTCGATGCTGGCATTCTGACCCTCTACATAGCCCGCCACCAGCAGTCCTTCGCGGAAAGCGCGAAGACGGGCGGCATTAGCTTCAGGTGAGGCAGTCGCGAGAATCCCGATCACCGGCAGTGGCTGCTGCGCACGAGCTGCCAGTGGCCAAGCAGCCGCTGCGCCACCAATAAGCGTGATGAACTCGTGCCGTTGCATTTGCATGTGCCTCCCAAGAACACGTCTATCCTGTGCCTAAAGCCTAGCACTTTGCGAATGGGCCGCGAGTGAGAAATGGCATCCGACCGCCCTAGACAATTGATCAGTCAATGTCTCAGTTGGGTCAATCGCTACCGAAATGGGCAGTCTACCCTATGTCTGCTTCCCCCCGATAGCGACCATTGAGCGGACATGGAGGAGTTCCGGTTCGTGCCAATAGCGGAAGGCGGGTCCGCTTCGTATGGGCACCCCGGATCACCAACTATTGGACAAGAGGAAGCCTGATCCGAAACGACGCGCCGCCGTGATCTCGATTTTTTGCCGATATCAGCCCATGGTGCGCCTCGATAATGGTGCGCGCGATGGACAGTCCCATGCCCATGCCTTCCGCCTTGGTGGTGAAGAACGGTTCGAAGACCTCTTTTAATTTGTCTTCAGGAATGCCCGGTCCGCGATCCGACACAGATAGCTCGGCAAACTTTTCGACGCGCGAAGTCCGGATGCTGATGATGCGATTTTCACTCGGCGTGTCCTTCATCGCGTCGATCCCGTTCACGACAAGGTTCAGAATGACCTGTTGAAGTTGGACGTGGTCGCCGAGTATCGGAAGCGCATCCGGCGTGATCACGCTGACCAATTCGAAATTTCGTGCCACAGCCAGCGATGAAAAAAATTCAACGGTCTGGCGCACGATATGATTTAAGTCAAAGTTTTTCTGTTCAAACGGTGCTTTCTTCAACAGGCTCCGCATACTCCGGATGACTTCGGCGGCGCGCCGGTCATCCCGCAAGATATCGACAACAATCTCGTTCAGTTCCGCGATGTCAGGGCTCGGAGATTTCAGAATTGCCTGTGCGGTTTCGGCGTTGGTCAGAATCGCGCCGAGCGGCTGGTTCATTTCGTGCGCGATTGAGGCGGTCAGTTCGCCAGCGGTCGCGAACCGGTTGACGTGAGCAAGCTCTGCCATGCGCTGCCGGGACACCACTTCAGCCAAACGACGCCGACGATGCTCGCGTATCAGGGCGGTGATTAGTACGGCTTGCAGGAGAATAATCGTGGTGATCAGAGTAATCTGCCACGAATACCGCTCCCATACCGTGGGCTCGCGAAAGTACACCGTGCTACCAGCAGGCAGATTACTCCCGCTAATTCCCCAGTGCTGCATTTGCCGCCAATCGAACCTTGGAGCCGCGAACTCAATCGGCTGGGTCTTTATGTTTCCCGCCTTCTCCCCAGAAAGGATTCGGTTTGCGATATTGGCCGTGACTGCACTGCTCTCCATCACGGAAAACATCGGGCCCCCAACGAGGGCGCCTTCGAAAAAGGAACCGTCGTAAGAAAAGATGGGAGCAGAGGCCACGGAAGCCAATGCGTTCAACGACTCGTTCTCTTCGTGAGAGACACCTGCTGCGTCCACATTCATCAAATGCCAGAAAATCGCGCTATGCGGCGGCAGTTTGGCCGCGTCCTTGAGAATGTCGCCAAAAGGCAGCTCATCGTACCATTTCAAGACGACCCTGTTCGCAAAAGGAGCCAGTTGCCGCTGTATCTCTTCGTGCCAGAATACTTCGTTGGGAGATACTCCGTTCACAATTGCGACCGTCTTGGTATCCGGCAGCACCTGGAGGATCGTTTTGAAAATGGCAGCAAAATCGTGATTGACGGCTACGACCGTGTCGTTCTCTGAAAGGTGACTATAATCGACGCGGCGCCTGTCAACAGCCGTCAAGATCATTGGGGTCGTTGGAAACAACTCGCTGCGATGCCTCTGGATAAAGCTTGCGGCGGGCGCTCCAACCGCGATTATCAGGTCGAGCGGCTCCCTGAGATAAAGCGCCCGGAGATACTGAACCAATGGGGCTTCGGACTCTGCGTCGTCGGATCTTGCGCCAGCGAGCGAGAAGTCTGAGAAATCAATCGGCCACTTTGCCTGACGAGTAGTTTCGGCTCGAATCGCGCGAGCATAGTCGCTCCATGGCTTGAATTGTGGTCCGAACGAATGCAGCATCAGAACGCGTTTGGCCGCTGGATCGGCCGCCTGAGTTCGACACGGCGTCGCCAGCAACAACGAGCCTGCCAGCACAGCGGCGAGGGTCCGCGCGCAAAAAGATCGAAACAGTGTGGCAATCTGCCAGAAGCGCATTGCCGTCCTACTCTGGGCTCCAAGCCGAGTAGGCGCACCGTAATGGCTCGACCAGATGATTAACAGGCAAAAACGAGGGCGGTTCTTAGCCAACCGTGGACGGGGCGGCCCTTGTCCGTTTCGGGTCCAACTCGGAAATACTCGCTAAGAGCGGATGTTTTCCGCTTTGGCCCCATGAGCAGACATTGTCAGCTACACGGGCGATTTCCGAAAAGCACAAGCAAACATACACTCGCTATCGTGTTCGCCGTCCTGCTGCAACCAACGGCCTCTGCGCTAGTTCGTGAGGCCGAACGCCAGTGCAATAGCTCCCACCAGAATAAGACTGACGGCCCAAGACGCATCTAGATTGAACCAGCTCCGCGAGACGAATTTGAGACCAAGATAGCGGTAAACTAGCCAGGCTGAACATCCGCCGGCGCCGATCATCGCGGTGGCGTGGACGACGGAGACCAGCACGGCCATTCCGAGATTGGCATTCATGAGGGTCCCGGCTGCCTCATGGCCTTTGTCGAGGTCGGAGGCCCGGCAAAGACCGAGATAGATCGGCACGAGCATAAGTCCCGCGCCATGAGCGATTGCCACGGCGAAGGACCAAAGCCCCAGTTGCGTCGGCCGTATCCGCGCCAATGACCTTGGATGGCGTCTGTCGACAAGACGGAAAACACCGAACCCTATGACAAGCAGGCTGGCGCCGATCTGTATCTGCCGTTGCCATTCGACGAGGGTGACCAACAGTGCAAAGGGAAGGATCACCAAGAGCATCGCGAGCAGATGCCCGGCTGCTAGCGGCCAAAGCGCGGCCACCAAGGCACGCGAGCTCCTTTCCATCAATCCAGCCGAAACGGCGAGCGGCCACCCCATTCCCGGATTAACTCCGTGGTAGAGGCCGCTCGCAATGACAGCCAGCCAGAGCCAGGCAGGTGTCCAATCCGCTCCGTTCAAATTCAAACCGATGGATAGCAGAACGAATCCGTCGAACAATCCCCGCCGTCGAGCCGAATCTGATGTGCCCGGTATCCGTCGGGGAAGCTCACCCAGTAGTCCTTTGCCAACTCAAGGCCACCTCTCGGGTTTGCATTGGCCATCACCTCGGCGCCCGGTATTCCCTGGGGATAGAATTGGTTATCCCATGTCGAGTAGAGCGAATTGGTCCAGTACACCCGCTTGCCATCGCGACTGATCTCTACCATCTGCGGACCGCCTGCATAGGCCTTGCCGTTTGGGTGAGGCGTGCGGCGGACAATGCCGCCGACGTGGACCGAGCCGGCAAGCTTCGGCTTTTTGGGATCGGTGACGTCGTACTGACGCATCTCGCCGGTTCCCCAGCAAGCGACGTACAGAAACTTGTCGTCCATGGATAGGTCGATGTCAGTTACCAGCGGCGGCACTGCGCCAAAGCCTTGCAGAAGCGGCGGCAGCTGATCCTTCGGTGCGGGTTCTGCTGGGATCGTCGCCGTCTTCTCGATGTGAAACTTGCCACCCTCGCGCCACCAGGTCCAGATCGAGCCTTCGAGGTTCGTGGTGTCGACCACGACGCCCAGAAAGCCGTACTCGCGAACGGGATCGTGAGCCGGGCGCACTTCCAGCGCCATTTGATGGTTGGCGCCGAGATCGATCGTCTGGACATTTCGTCGGGCACGGAGATCCCAGAAGTGGATCCGATGGCCATACTTGTTCGAGAGCAGATCCTCAGGCACGATCCCGTTCTCGAACTGCGGCGGCAATGCCCACTCGCTCGACACCATGTAGTCGCGCGGCAGATTCCACCAGAAGTCATAGTGCAGGGTCTGGGGACCACGATCGATCTCCCACCGCCCGAGGACATCGAATGTCTCGCAATCCATGATGAAGATGCCGGGCGGTCCATCGGTACCATCCTTGCCGCCGCCACCGAGAGTGCTGACGTAAATGCCTTCCGGCCCGCAGTGAACTGTATGCGGCCGCGAGTAGCCGGTCTTTTTAAAGATCTCCTCAGGTTCAATAATTTTGTGAATTTTCGCCTTGGTGGGATCAGGTTTCGTATCCACGATATAAATTCGAGAAGAACGGATCCCGGGGATTATGAGGTAGCGCCGCTCCAGGAAAGCGTGCCCCGTGAGCGGCGACAAAGCCGACGAGCAAGCGTTCCAACCGAAATGGTGAAACTCGTCACCCTTGTTGGGCATCGTCACGGTGTGAACAATTTGACTGAAAGTGGGAGAGCCAGGTTTTACGTCGATTACCGCGAGCGCGTCGGGTTTTGAGAAATCAGGGCTAAGCAGCAAGGTGTAGGCGAAACTCTCTGGCGGAGCTTCCATTGCAAGCTTCGGCGATGCATGAAACGTCGGATCGGGCCTCATTGTCATCGTACAGCCTCCCTGATTGAATGAACGTGCAACAAGACGGTTTGGTGACTTGCCGTAACAAGAGATGCTTACTGGATGAAATCTACAACTGTTTCCGAACCGTGCCGCGGTAATCCTCAGGTACTTGGTGTCGCATGCCGACCCGACCGCACCGCACAATGCGGCGCTGCGAAACGTCTGCTGCGGGGTCATATTCAGACCTCGACACGCTAAGCCGTGATGTCCGCTTGGCCCCCCCAGGAACGGACATCGTCAGCTAGACCCGGCCATGTCTGAAAAGCGCCAATTTCAGCCGCGAGCCTGCCTTCCTCCTGCGAGGGTTGTCGTATATGAGAGATTTGCCGCCGGAACGGGCCGATAACCCCAGGAGCGAATTGGCGTGGACGGTGACGGCCGTTGGTTTTTCCAAAATCGCGATCTGACACTTGATCGACGCAAGCGCGGAGAGGCATTTCGACCGGGGATGGCATGGTAAATCGATTTACGACGGCGCGATCCACGGTGGCGACGAGGCGCCGGGGGCCTCCCGCCATTGTGACGCTCGCGGCGATCGCCGCACTGACGGCGCTGACCGCTGACGCCGCGGCGAGACAGCCGCGCCCCGCGCCACCCACCGAGGCAACGGCGCCGCGCGATGCGGGCGAACCGATCATGGCGATCGTGTCGATCCAGACCCAACAGGTCACTTTCTACGATGCCGACGGCTGGATCCTGCGCGCGCCGGTGTCGACCGGCACCACGGGACGCGAGACGCCGGCCGGCGTCTTCGCCGTCATCGAGAAGGACAAGGACCACCACTCGAGCCTCTATGACGATGCCTGGATGCCGAACATGCAGCGCATCACCTGGAACGGCATCGCGCTGCACGGCGGGCCGCTGCCCGGCTATGCGGCCTCGCATGGCTGCGTGCGGATGCCCTACGGCTTTGCGGAGAAACTGTTCGACAAGACGTGGATCGGGATGCGGGTGATCATCGCGCCGAACGACGCGGCCCCGGTCGAGTTTTCCCACCCGGCGCTATTCGTTCCGAACGCAGACGCGCTCGCGGCCGCTCCGGCGCGCGCCGAGACGCTTGCCCGCGAGGCCGCGGAGGCCGCAGGGACGGCGGACGAGGCGAAGAAAGCCGCCGCGACGGCTGCGCGCGAGACAGCAACGCTCACGGCGTCGCTGCGCAAGCTGGAATGGCAGAAGACCCGCGCCGACGCCGAACTCGCGTTCGCCGCCAAGGTGCTCGCCGCCGCAAGGACGGAGCGGGCCGTGACGCGGGCCGAGGGCCTGAAGCAGAAGGCCGCCCCCAAGGCCGCGGACCTCGGGACGCAGCTCGAGGCCGCCAGGGCCGACGCAAGGTCGAAGATCGACGCCGCGGCTACCGCAAAGCTCGCCGCCAAGGCGGCCGGGACCGGCAAGGCCGACGCCGCGAGGGCGGCGAGCGAGGCGAAGCTCGCGCTCGAGCCGGTCTCGGTCTACATCAGCCGCGCGACGCGGACGCTTTACGTACGGCGCAACACGCATAGACGGTGGACGGACGGGGGCGAGGTGTTCGATGCGAGCATTGAGGTTCCGGTCACCATCCGCGATCCCGACAGGCCGATCGGCACGCATGTGTTCACGGCGATGGCGCGCAACGAGACGGGCCTGCGCTGGACCGCGGTCACCATCGACAACGCCGACGATGCCAGGAGCGCGCTCGACCGCATCACCATCCCGCAGGATGTACGCGATCGCATCGGGCCGACCGCATTGCCGCGATCCTCGATCATCGTCTCGGACGAGCCGCTAAGCGGTGAGACCAACTATCGCACCGAGTTCGTCGCGGTTCTGAACAACCAGCCCCAGGGCGGCTTTGTGACGCGCGAGCCGACGCTCAATGACGCCGTTGCGGACGGCAACTTCTGGAGCGACGACGGCTTCGGCTCGCTTTTCCAGCCCAACTGGAACTCCCGGACTGGCACGCGTCGGCGTGGCGGCCCTTATCAGGTGCAACGAGGCTTTTGGTAAGCTGCGGCACGCCGCGCGCAGGCCGCGTGACCGCCTGCGGGGTCGGTCAAACGCGCCGCTTCGATCCTTGCCGGCCACTTGCGATCTACCCCAACGACAGACGCCGGATACGTGGGGGCGGTCAGCTCTGCGCCGTCAGGTACACATCGTCCATGAACAACGCGTCGATGCCGGACTTGCGGAATGTCACGATCGCATCGGTGGGCGTGCAGACGATCGGCTCGCTGTCGTTGAAGGACGTGTTGATGACGAGCGGCACGCCGGTTTGCGCAAGGAAACAGGATATCAGCTCGTGAAAGCGGGGGTTTGATTCGCGGCTTACGAGCTGCACCCGGGCGCTGCCATCCCTGTGCACGACCGCAGGGATCCGATCCCGCCGCTCGGGCTTGACGGCGCATGCAAACAGCATGAATTCGTGACTGGTCGAGTGTGCACCAACCTCGAACCATTCGTCGGCGTGCTCGGCCATCACGCTCGGCGCAAACGGCCGGAAGTCCTCCCGGTGCTTGACCCTTTGATTGAGGATAGTGCGCATGTCCGCCCTGCGCGGGTCGGCGAGGAGCGAGCGGTTGCCGAGCGCGCGGGGGCCGAATTCCATGCGGCCCTGAAACCAGGCGACGATCTTGCCATCGGCGATCATCTGCGCCGCGTCGCGCGCGGGCGACTTGCTTCGCCGCGGCGTGAGACCGGCCGACTTGACCGCCGCCAGAATTTCACGCCGGTTGAACGCGGGGCCGAGATACGGCGTGGAGTTGCCTCGCTCGGGGGGACTTTTTTGCTTTGCGTAATGCACGACAAAGGCGGCGCCGACCGCGGTGCCTGCATCGTGCGGTGCGGAAGGTATGAACACATCCGAGAATTCAGCGGATTGCCGGACCAGTCCATTGGTCACGCAATTGAGCGCGACGCCGCCGGCCAGGCACAGTTTGTCGAGCGGCACTTTGCGTTTGAGGCGCCGCACGAGGGCCATGACCGCCGCATTCGTCGCCTCCTGCAGCGCTGCCGCAATATCGGCATGGCGCGGCAGAATCTCGGAATCCATGTACCGCGGCGGACCCAGCAAGGCATCCAGTTTGGCGAACTGGTTCGAATTGAAATTAAGAAACTCCGGAGATACCGCATAGTCCTCCTTGCCGACGCGCAGTGCCGACCGGAATTCGCGACGAAAGGCCTCGGGATTGCCGTAGGCCGCCAAGCCCATGACCTTCGAAGCATCGTAATGCGAGAAGCCGAGATGACTGCTTATCACCTCCCACAAGAAGCCGAGCGAGTGCGGATAGTCGAAGGTTTCGACCGGCTGGATACGCGCGCCAACCGCCTTCGCCAGCGAAGTGCCGGCAATCTCGCCGATGCCGTCGATGGTGAGAATGGCGGCGCGATCGAAGCCTGACGGGAAATACGCCGAGGCGGCATGGGCCATATGGTGGGGCACGAAATGAAACCTTTGCCGAAGCGGACGTCCAAGAAGCTCCTCGGCAACACCGCGCACCTGACCAAGCCGCAGCCGGAAAGTTTCCTCAAGCCGCGGATCCCACCACTCGGCGCGATATTGCTTCCGGCGCAGCTCGGGGTTGAACGAATATGCCACGTGATCGATATCGCCAGCGGCAAGCCCGGCATGGCTCAGGCAGAAACGGATCGCACGCTCGGGAAATTGATGCGGGTTGTCGAAATCCGACGACTTGCCGTGTTTGATGCGATTGAACCGTTCCTCCTCGACGGCGGCGACGAGCGCGCCGTCGACGAGCAGCGCGGCGGCCAACTCGTGATACACCGAGTTGATTCCAAGAATGTTCACCGGCCAACCTCCAGTCGTGTGATTCTTCCGCTCCGCAAGCGTCGCCAGGATCGCCGCAGCGCGCCAATCAAAGCACAGGGTCGGGCTCGCGGCCAGCTTGGCTGCGGGCATGTCCGCTCAGCCACAACCGGACGCATGCGCCGCGGTGAATCGGACCCGGTCTGGCCATGAAATGGCGGATTACCTTCGGCTCATCCCGCGCGGCAACACGATCCTGAACTCAGTGAAAAGTCCCGGCTCGGTCTCGACATCGATACTGCCACCGTGTTGTTTCACAACAATGTCGTGGCTCATCGACAGGCCAAGCCCGGTTCCTTCGCCCGCGGGCTTGGTCGTGAAGAAAGGGTTGAATATTTTCTCTCTCACCTCTTCGGGGATGCCGGTCCCGTTATCGCGAATACGGATTTCAACCTGGTCGCCGAGGTTCTTCGTTGCAGCGGAAAGCATTGGCTCGAAACCGTCACCGGCTTCCACTTTGCGTTTCGTCGCGGCGTAGAATCCGTTCGATATCAGGTTGAGCAGGACGCGCGTGATCTCCTGCGGATAGACATCGGCCGCGCCGGCGGATGGATCGAGGTCGCGTTGCAAAGCGATATCGAAGCCTGCCTTTTCCGCCCGGGCGCCGTGATAGGCGAGGTTGAGGCTTTCATCGACGATCGCGTTGATGTCGGCGGGGCGATGCTCGCCGGAACCTTCACGGGAGTGCTGCAGCATGTTTTTGACGATAGAGTCGGCGCGCTTGCCGTGCTGGACAACTTTTTCGAGGTTGTCCTTCAGCATTTGCGCGATCTCGTCCAATTCCTTCCGCTTGTTCTTGTCAAGATGGATATCCGAAAGCGCGTCATTCATTTCTCCGACCAGTTCAGCCGACAGCGCGGAGAAATTATTGACAAAATTGAGCGGGTTCTTGATTTCGTGCGCAATACCTGCTGTGAGCTGGCCGAGCGAAGCCAGCTTCTCGGTCTGCACCAGACGGTGCTGGGCGGTGCGCAACTCGTCGAGCGAATTTGACAATTCGCGGGTGCGCTGCTGCACCTGTTCGAACAGCCGGACATTTTCGATCGCAATTGCGGCTTGGTCTGTGAAGGTCGTGACCAGTTCAATTTGCTTTTGTGTGAACGGCCGAGCGGCAATTCTGGTCAACGTAAGAACGCCGATCGGCATGCCTTCGCGCAACATCGGGACGGCAATGATCGTTCGAAAACCGCCCAGCCTCTTTGCATCGACGAACGTGTAATCGGGGTCGGCCTGCACATCCGCAATATGGACTATTTGGCGCTCGAGCAATGCCCGGCCCGTAGCTGAGCCTCTGTGGAGTTCAACCGGCAAATCCCGCACCAGCTCGGTAAACTCATCTGAAAAACCCCATGTGGCCACACGAAAAAATGCACTTCCTTGTTGCCGCGCAATGGTGCCCTGGTCTGCTTCGCACAGTCGGGCAGCAGCCTCCACCAGAGCCTTCAACACTGTTTCCAGGTCGAAAGCCGATCGGCTGATCGCCTTCAGCACGTCCGCGGTGGCGGTTTGTTGCTGCAGCGATTCTGCGAGGTCCTCGGTGCGCGCCCGAACTTCATCGAACAACCTCACGTTCTCGATCGCAATCACGGCCTGGTCGGCGAACGTCGTCACCAGAGCGATCTGGCTCTCGGTAAAGCGCTCGACTCGGGTGCGATACAGAGCGACGATGCCGATCACCGCATCCTTGCTGATCAGTGGCACGCCCAATCCGCTGCGCAGGTTTCCTCTCTGCTGCGCCTCCGTCCAGGTATAGTCGGGATCGCTTGCTGCGTCTTCGATGAGTACCACGCGCCGTTCCAGAGCGACCCGACCGGATAGCGTTCCCCTGTCCACGGCAAAGGGGTTGCTGGCCATGAACTCCTTGAACTGCGGATCGAGGCCGAACGAAGCCGCCAGATGATGACGTCCGTCGTGCAATCTGAACAGATAGCCGTGATCCGCGCTGCAAAGCCGCGCCGCAGACTCAGTCAGCGTATCGAGAACGGTTTGCAGGTCGAACGTCGAGCGGCTGATGACTTTCAGCACGTCGGCGGTCGCTGTCTGCTGCTGCAGGGATTCGGTGAGATCATGGGTCCTGGCCTGCACTTCCTCGAACAGCCGCGTATTCTCGATGGCGATTACCGCCTGATCCGCAAAGGTCTGCAGCAACTGAACGTGGTGGGCGGCAAATCCACCCGGTTCCTTGCGCGTGACGCTGACCAGGCCAATGGATGCCCCGTTGCTCATCAGGGGCGTGACCAGCACGCTGCGAAACCCGCCGCGCAACCGCGCTAGATCCCGAACATCCGGCATGGTTTCGGTATCGGCGATCTGCGCGGCCTTGCCGTCGCGTACCCACTCAAAGGGCGGAAAATCGGAAAGCCGCCTGGGAAACGAAGCCTTCCAGGTTTCGTCCGCCGCCGGATCGGTCGTTGTGAAAGCCGCCAGGTAACCCACGTCGGCGACAAATCGAAAAACCGCGGCCGAGAAGCCGCCGATCAACCGCTTGGCGCTAGTTGCAATAGCCTCGAACACCGGCTGCACGTCGGACGGCGAGCGGGCGATCACCTTCAGGATATCAGCCGTCGCCGTCTGCTGCTCCAGCGCCTCCCGGGTCTCGTTAAACAGCCGCGCGTTTTCGATCGCGATCAGCGCCTGGTCGGCGAATGTTGTGACCAGTTCGACTTGCTTCTCCGTGAAGGGCTTGACCTTCGATCGCGACAGGAAAAACACGCCGATCACTTCGCCCGCGCGCAGCAGCGGCACGCCAAGGCCAGTGCGATAGTGTCCGCGGGATTGATAACGCGCACCGGTATACTCCGGATCGCCCAGAACATCGGCGACATGAACGGTCTTGCCTTCGACTGCGACCCGCCCGGTGATCGTTCCCCGTCCTATCCCGATCGGATTTTGTTGCACGAACTGCTCGAAATCGCGCGAGAAGCCATAGTTCGCGGCCTGCACATAGACATCGCCCGACCGTTGAAAAATAAAGGCTCTTTCGGCATCGCAGAGGTGAGCCGCCGACTCAACCAGCGCGTCGAGTACCGACTGCACATCCGTCGGCGAGCTGGCAATCACCCGCAGGATGTCCGCTGTGGCCGTCTGCCGTTGCAGGGCCTCGCCGAGTTGCTTCTGCAATTCCGCGGCTTTGGGAACCGGTTTGCGCGCGCGGCGGGTGACCGGGCGGGACTTCACCCTTTTGACCCTTTTGCGGCGTCCCTGATTTCCCGCTTTACCGGTAGTCGCAATGCTCCGCCTCATGTCCGTCCTCGGCTCATGATGCGCATCATATCGGCGAAGACTGGCCTTGCGGAAGGGGTCAAGTGAGGTGAAAAGGGGCTTCGGTGACGCGCCCGCGCGTCTGACGTCGGCTCACATCTCGCAGCCGCCGAACGCGCTGCCCGACAAAGCAAAATAATTCCGTTTGATGTCGCGCAATGCGCGCATGGAACGAATGGCATATTGTTAGGATTGTCGTTGCCGCGCTGTCCGCGGAGGGTGCCGACCGTCTGATGTGGGCAGCAGGCATTTGACAGGAGCCCCGGCGAACCTTCGTTCGGGGCTCCTTCATGCGCCGGTCGATCCCTTGAGAGGTCGCCGCGGCTCGGAGGAAGCGCATGCTCACATGGGTCGGCATTTTCATGATCGTCGTGGTAGCCCTGCTCTCGAACAAGGAGCAGCGCAAGGGGGCCTGGCTGCTTGCCGCCGTGGTGATCGTGCTCGTCATCATTGCCGGCCGCATTCACTAGCGCATGATCCGGGAAAGTGGGAACCGGTTTTCCCTCGGACAAACGCGAAGCGTTTGTTCGGCGGTCACGTTCGCACGCGCTTCCCGTTTGCCCGACGGGCAAATCAGGGACTCGCCTGTCCAGCCCGATTTGCAAAAATATTCCTGTTTTCGCTTGACCCAAATCACTTCTATATCCCCCCGTCCTGTCCCTCAGGAGGGGCGTTGCGCAACGTCATCAACGCGGGGCGGGATGCGGTGGACGCGGGCGGCGCGCAGACGAGCGCGCCTGACGCGGACGGAGAAGTCGTGTGGTCCTGACGCCCCGATGCTGGCGTCAAGTTGCGCGGAGTTATCCGCGAAGCGACGGTGGCAAGAAAGCCGGTCGCCGAGGAGAGCGCGAAGGAAGCCGTTAAAACCATTGCGCGGGGAATGCCGGGTGATGCCGGTGTGACCTGACCAACGCGTGTGCGTTCTACCACTATCTCTGCACACGCGGCTATCGGGCGCATCGGGCGCCCGGCATTCCCTGCGCCCTCTGAACGAGAGGGCGGAAATTTGAAGGCAAACCTCGGGCAATCATGCCGCGAGATCGCGAAGTCGTATCTGGGCGTCATTGCGAGGAGCAAACCTGTCCGCCGTAGCTCGAAGAGCGAAGGCGGAAGCGACGAAGCAATCCAGCCTTCTAATTCGCCGCTCCGATATGGATTGCTTCGCTTACGCTCGCAATGACGGTCTCAAAATTCCTTGCGTGCTGGCTGTTTGAAATTTGAATCGGAAGTTTGCGGAGATGTTCGTTGCGGCTCATTCCGGCGGCGCGAATTTCTTCACCCCTCCCCCCGCTTGCAGTGGGGTCGAGACGAGCAAAGCTCGCTCTTAGGGGTCGGGGGTGGGGGGTCTATCGGCTAGGCGGCTGCGGAGGCACCCCCACCCCGGCGCTTTCAGCGCCGACCCTCCCGACCGCTCGCAGGGCTCGTGGGAGAGGGATGAAAGCGCGCGTGGCGACAGCTGGCCTACTACGCCCTTGCCTTCTTGCGATAGGCCAGATGCACCGCACAGTTGCAGCCCGGCGGATGCGAGGCCAATTCCTTCGACGTGGTGTCGTTGGCGGGAACAGCGGACGCCGGCGCCAGTGTCGGCATCGCCTCTTTCACGCGGCGATCCTGCGCGGATTGATCCTGCGCCGGGATGTAGTTCAGGACCGGCGCCAGCCAGCGCTCGGTCTCGCCGACGCTCCAGCCTTTGCGCGCGGCGTAGTCCTCTACCTGGTCGCGCTCGATCTTGCCGACGCCGAAGTAAAAACTTTCCGGGTGGCTGAAATAAAGCCCCGACACCGACGAGCCCGGCCACATCGCATAGTTCTCGGTCAGTTTGACGCCGGCGGTGTTTTCCGCATCGAGCAGGGCGAACAGCGTCGCCTTCTCGGTGTGATCGGGCTGCGCGGGATAGCCCGGCGCGGGGCGGATACCCTTGTACTGCTCCAGGATGAGCTGATCGGGCGCCAGCGTCTCGTCCGGCGCATAGCCCCAGAATTCCCGGCGCACCCGCGCATGCATCCGCTCGGCAAGAGCTTCGGCGAGACGATCGGCCAAGGCCTTGCACAGGATCGAGGAGTAATCGTCATTGGCATTTTTAAAACGGTCGGCGACCACGTCCCCGCCGATCCCGGCGGTGACGACGAAGGCGCCGATATAGTCGGGCACGCCGCTCGCAATCGGCGCGATGAAATCCGCCAGCGCCGCGTTGAAACGGCCTTCGCGCTTCTCCAGCTGCTGGCGAAGCGTGTGGAAGGTGGCGATCCTTTCCTTGCGGGTGTCGTCGGCAAAGACCGCGATGTCGTCGCCGTCGGCATTGGCCGGCCAGAAGCCGACCGTCGCCTGCGCCTTGAACCAGTTCTCCCCAATGATGCGATCGAGCATCTTGCGGGCGTCGTCATAGAGCGAGCGCGCGACTTCGCCGACCTTGGGATCATCGAGAATGGCGGGGAAACGCCCGGTCAGCTCCCAGGTCTGGAAGAACGGGGTCCAGTCGATGTAGGAGGCCAACTCGGCGAGGTCGTAGTCGGCAAAGCTTTTGACGCCCAGAAACGCCGGCTTCTTCGGTGGCGTCTTGGCAAAGTCGATGGTCACCGCGTTGGCGCGGGCGTCGGCCAGCCGCAAGCGCTTCTTGTCAGCCTGGGCGCGGAAATGCGCCGCGGAAATTTTGGCGTAATCGGCGCGCACCTCAGAGGCGTAGGCCTCGCGCCGCTCCGGCGACAGCAGCGACGAGACGACGCCGACCGCGCGGCTGGCGTCATTGACATGCACCACCGGCCCGCCGCGATAGTTCGGATCGATCTTGACCGCGGTATGGACGCGGCTGGTGGTGGCGCCGCCGATCAGAAGCGGCACGGTCATGCCCTGGCGTTCGAGCTCGCCGGCGAGAAAACTCATCTCATCGAGCGAAGGGGTGATCAGGCCCGAGAGGCCGATGATGTCGGCACCTTCGGCTTTCGCGGTCTCGATGATCCTGGCCGCCGGCACCATGACGCCGAGGTCGATCACCTCGAAATTGTTACATTGCAGCACGATGCCGACGATGTTCTTGCCGATGTCGTGGACGTCGCCCTTGACGGTGGCGAGCACGATCTTGCCGGCGGAGTTGCGGCCGTCGCCTTCGATGCCGGCGGCGAGGTTGCGCGCCTTCTCCTCCTCCATGAACGGCATCAGATAGGCCACCGCCTGCTTCATGACGCGGGCGGATTTCACTACCTGCGGCAGGAACATCTTGCCGTCGCCAAAGAGGTCGCCGACGATATTCATGCCGGCCATCAACGGGCCCTCGATGACGTCGAGCGGGCGCGTCGCGAGTTTGCGGGCATCCTCGGTGTCCACTTCGATATATTCGGTGATGCCGTGCACCAGCGCGTGGCTGAGCCGCCTGTCGACCGGCCATTCGCGCCAGGCGAGATCCTGCTCTTTTGTCAGTTTCTCCTTGCCGCGGAATTTTTCGGCGAGCTGAAGCAGCCGTTCCGACGCGGCCGGATCGCGATTCAAAATGACGTCTTCGCAGGTCTGGCGCAATTCCGGATCGATGTCGTCATAGACGATCATCTGCCCGGCATTGACGATGCCCATATCCATGCCGGCATGAATCGCATGATACAGAAACACCGAATGCATGGCCTCGCGCACCGGCTCGTTGCCGCGGAACGAGAACGACAGGTTGGAGACGCCGCCGGAGATATGGGCATGCGGCAGGTTTTTCCGGATCCAGCGCGTCGCCTCGATGAAATCGACGCCGTAATTATTGTGCTCCTCGAGGCCGGTCGCGATCGCGAAGATATTGGGATCGAAGATGATGTCCTCCGGCGGAAAGTCGAGCTGATTGACCAGGATGTCGTAGGCGCGCTTGCAGATCTCGGTCTTGCGCGCGAACGTGTCGGCTTGTCCCGCCTCGTCGAACGCCATCACCACCACGGCGGCGCCGTGACGCCGCGCGATCCTGGCCTCGTGGATGAACTTTTCCTCGCCTTCCTTCATCGAGATCGAATTCACCACCGCTTTGCCCTGAACGCATTTCAGGCCGGCTTCGATCACGGCGAATTTCGAGGAATCCACCATGACGGGGACGCGGGCGATGTCGGGCTCGGCGGCGACGAGATTGAGGAAGGTCACCATCGCCTTCTCGGAGTTGAGCAGCCCTTCGTCCATGTTGACGTCGATGATCTGGGCGCCGTTCTCGACCTGGTCGCGCGCCACCTGCAACGCCGCGGTGTAGTCGCCCGCGGTGATCAGTTTTCGGAATTTCGCCGAGCCGGTGACGTTGGTGCGCTCGCCGACATTGACAAAGGGGATCGCCGGCGTGAGCTCGAACGGCTCGAGGCCCGAAAGGCGCAGCCGCGGTTCGATCACGGGAATCGCGCGCGGCCTGCGCGGCGCGACGGCGACGGCGATCGCGGCGATATGATCGGGCGTGGTACCGCAGCAGCCGCCGACGATGTTGACCAGGCCGGCGCTGGCGAATTCGCCGATCAGGCGCGCCATGTAGTCCGGGCTCTCGTCGTACTGGCCAAATTCGTTGGGCAGCCCGGCATTGGGATAGGCGCACACCAGCGTGTCGGCGACGCGGCCGATATCGGCGATATGGGCGCGCAGATCCTCGGCGCCGAGCGCGCAGTTGAATCCGACCGTGATCGGCCGGGCGTGGCGCACCGAGTTCCAGAAGGCTTCGGGCAATTGCCCCGACAGCAGGCGGCCGGATTTGTCGGTGATGGTGCCGGATATCATCACGGGCACGTCGAGGCCGCGCGCTTCGGTGATTTCGGCGATCGCATAGAGCGCCGCCTTGGCGTTGAGGGTGTCGAAGATGGTTTCCAGCAGCAGCAGGTCGGCGCCGCCGTCGAGCAGGCCCTTGATCTGCTCGCCGTAGGCCGCGCGCAGGTCATCGAAGTTGACGGCGCGAAAACCGGGGCTGGAAACGTCGGGCGAAATCGACGCGGTGCGGTTGGTAGGTCCGATGGCGCCGGCGACAAAGCGTGGCTTGCCGTCCTCGGCGGTCACCCGCGCGGCGGCCGCGCGCGCCAGTTTGGCGCCTTCGAGATTGAGCTCATAGGCAAAGCCGGAGAGGTCGTAATCGGCTTGCGCGATTGCGGTCGAGGAGAACGTGTTGGTGGCGACGATGTCGGCGCCGGCGCGCAAATATTCGGCGTGGATGTCCTCGATCGCCCTGGGCTGCGTCAGAATCAACAGATCATTGTTGCCCCTGAGGTCGCGGTGGAAGTCTTTGAAGCGTTCGCCGCGAAACCCGGCCTCGTCATATTGGAGTCCCTGGATCATGGTGCCCATCGCGCCGTCGAGCACCAGGATGCGCTCGCGGGCAGCGGCGAGCAAAGCGGTTCGTTTCGGGGAAACGGGCGGGGTCATCAGGCGGCTTTCTCAGCGCCCCTGGGGCGAATGCCCAGCAAATGGCAGATCGCGAACACGAGGTCCGCTCGGTTCATAGTGTAGAAATGGAAGGTATCGACGCCGTGTTTTGCCAGTTTTTGCACCTGGCCCGCCGCAACGGTCGCCGCCACCAGCTTGCGGGTGTCGGGATCGTCGTCGAGGCCCTCGAACTTTTCCGCGAGCCAGTCCGGCACGCTCGTGCCCGCGCGGGTCACGAAGGCTCTCGCCTGCTTGAAGTTGTGCATCGGCATGATGCCGGGCACGACCGGAATGGCAATGCCACGGGCACGAACCCGGTCGAGATAGCGAAAATAGAGGTCGTTGTCGAAAAAGACCTGGGTGATGGCGCGGGCAGCCCCGGCATCGACCTTGGCCTTCAGGACATCGATATCGGCGTCGAAGTCGCGGCTTTCCGGGTGTTTTTCCGGATAGGCGGAGACGGAAACTTCGATGTCGGGGTGGCGCTTCCTGATGCCGGCCACGAGGTCGGCCGAGGTCTTGTAGCCGTCCGGATGCGTGATGTAGGGCGTGCCGATGCCGCCGGGCGGATCGCCGCGCAATGCGACGATATGGCGGACGCCGAGTTCGTGATAGCGGCTGACGATATCATCGATCCCGCCGCGCGCAGCACCAACGCAGGTGAGATGCGCCGCCGGCGTCAGACCGGTTTCAGCGAGGATGCGGGCGATGGTGGAATGGGTGCGCTCGCGGGTCGAGCCGCCGGCGCCGTAGGTCACCGACACGAAACTGGGCGCGAGTGGCGCAAGACGCTTGATGGTCTCCCAGAGAGCCTTCTCCATCTCCTCGGTTTTCGGCGGAAAGAACTCGAAGGAGATTTGAGGCGACTTCAGCGCGCGGCGCCCATCCGAGACGGGGAGCGTAACCTCGGTCATGGCACCACAAACTCCACTCAAGCGCAGGGAACGGCAGGCCTAGCTGCCGAGCGCTAAAATAAGCCAAACGGGGGCGTCCAAACAGCCCATCGTCGATGGGAAATTGCCCAATTGCTCGTTAGGAATGTTAGATTATAAGCTAGATATTCGATATATGGGCTGAAATTCAGGGCTCATTTATTTTCATTGAATAAGAATGATATGTTATATAACAATATGTTATGTCATATATGATCTTTCGTCCCTTCAGTGTCATGGTTGTGGGCAAATGGGAAAATATGAGGATGCATCTGTGTTCTTCCCACTTCGCAATCCGAAGCCCCGTTGCGCCGGCCGGCCGATGCGCCCCTGATCTGCGCGCCGAGGCCCTTTGTCGGCCCGATCCGGCGCACTAGGTTGACGCCATGATTCCTCTCTCGATCCTCGATCTCTCCGTGGTCACCACCGGCACCAGGCCGGCCATGGCGCTGCGCAACAGCATCGATCTGGCGCGCCATGCGGATGCGCTGGGCTATGTCCGCTACTGGCTCGCCGAACATCACAATCTGGCGTCGGTCGCGAACCCGGCGCCCGACCTCATGATCGGGCAGATCGCCGCGGTGACGAGCCGGATCCGGGTCGGCTCCGGCGGCGTCATGCTGCCGAACCATGCGCCGCTGGTGGTGGCCGAGCGCTTCAAGATGCTGGAGGCGCTGTTTCCCGGCCGGATCGATCTGGGCCTGGGCCGCGCGCCGGGCACCGATGGCGCCACCGCGCACGCGTTGCGCAGCCGGCTCGACGCCAGAGAGGGCGACGATTTTCTCGAGCGGCTGCACGAATTGACGTTGTGGGAGACCCGCGATTTTCCGCCCGGGCACCCTTACAATAATGTGGTGGCGATGCCCGATGACGCGCCGCTGCCGCCGATCTGGCTGCTTGGCTCCAGCGATTACAGTTCGGAACTTGCCGCCCAGGTCGGAATGGGTTTTGCCTTCGCGCATCATTTTGCGTCCTATGACGCGATTGAGGCGATGACGAATTACAAGGCGCATTTCAAGCCGTCGGGCTGGCGTTCAACCCCGCACGGCATTCTCGCGGTGGCGGCGATCGCCGCCGAGACCGATGCGGAGGCCGAGCGACTGGCAACGTCAATGGATCTCAATCGCCTGCGTCGGGACCGCGGCCAGTATTTGCCGCTGCCCAGCGTCGAGGAGGCGCTGGCCTATCCCTATACCGACAGCGAGCGCGCCTCGATCGCGCGCAACCGCTCGCGGCTGTTCGTCGGCAGTCCGGCGGCGGTGATGCAAAAGCTGCAGCCGATGATCGCGGCAAGCGGGGCCGACGAATTGATGATCATCACCGCGGTCTACGATCACGACGCGCGCAAGAAGTCCTATTCCCTGCTCGCGGACGCCTTCGGGTTGGGGAAGAAGGCGGCGGCGTAGTTTCGTCGTCCCCGTCAATGACGGGATGGCTTGTCGAGGGGGGACTCGTCAAATGTCGGGGGATCAACCCATGCTCTCGCGCCGCGCGGCGCTCGCAGCCCTTGCCGCCACCTGTGCCGCCGGGCTTCCGGGGACTGGCGCATACGGAGCGGCAGAAGATAGTGCTGGCCCGGTGTTCTCTCCATCCGGTCCCAATGCCGAACATTACGGAGCAGCCGAGAATTATCCGCTCAAGGATCCGTCGCTTCCTTTCACGCCCGGAAATCCGCTGACGCCGAAATACCGCGTCGGCGCCTTCAGTCATTTCGACCAGCTGTTTCCAACCCGGCAGATCACGCCCGCCGCGACAAACTGGTCGTTCACGCGGGCGCCGGCGAAAATATCCGATCCGTTTCGGGCGAGCGTCACCGACTATCTCGCGCGCAATCCCGTCACAGGCCTGCTGATCGCCAAGGACGATCAAATCCTGTTCGAACATTATCAATACGGCCGCACCGACCGAGACCTGCTGATTTCGCAGTCGATGGTCAAGTCGTTAATGGGGATGCTGATTGGGATCGCCATTGCCGACGGCGCCATCAAATCGGTCGACGACACCGTCGAGACCTATGTACCCGGCTTGAAGGGCACCGAATATGGCGCGACACCGTTGCGCGCGCTGCTGCACATGTCTTCGGGGGTGGAATTCGGTGAAGAGAAAGACGGCGGGCGCGACCTCGATCGCCTTTGGATCGATATGGTGCGGGGGACCGGGTCCAAAGGATCGGTCGCCAGCATCGCGCAATTCAACCGGCGAATCGCGCCGCCGGGGACGCGGTTCTACTACGCCAGCATCGAGCCCGACGTGCTCGGCCTCGTGCTTCACTATGCCCTCAACAGATCGGCGTCCGACTATTTCCAGGAAAAAGTCTGGCAGCCGATCGGCGCCGAAGCCGATGCCAGGTGGCTGATCGACGCGGAAGGCTTTGAAGTGGCGCACTTCGCCTTCAATGCTGTGCTGCGCGATTACGCCCGGTTGGGACGGCTGCTCGCCCATGACGGGGCCTGGCAAGGCAAGCAGATCATTCCGGCGCAGTGGATGATCGAGGCGACGACGACGCGCCCGTCGGACACTTATCTCGCGCCGGGAAGGAGTTCGCCGAGCTCGCTCGGATACGGTTATCTGATCTGGCTGCTGCCGGGGACCAGGCGCCAGTTCGCGCTGGTCGGCGACCTCGGACAACGCATCTGCGTCGATCCGGCCTCGAAGCTTGTCATGGTCCAGACCGCAGTCGAGACCAATGCCGAGGTCTGGCGCCTGTGGTCGGCGCTGGTCGAGCGGATACGGTAGGGAGGAGCGGTTAGCCATGAACTCACGACTGTCATTCCGGGGCAGCCCGCAGGGATGAACCCGGAATCTCGAGATTCCGGGTCCGGTCCTTCGGACCATCCCGGAATGACGGCCCTTACATCACTCCGCCTTTTCGCTGAAGGTCGCGCGGAAGGGATGACCGGGATAGACCCCGAGAATGCGCAATTCGCGCGAGAAGAATTTCAGTTCCTCCAGCGCGAACGCCAGGCTCCTGTCCTCGGGATGGCCATCGACGTCGGCATAGAATTGGGTGGCGAAGAAATTGCCATCGACCATGTAGCTTTCGAGTTTCGTCATGTTGACGCCGTTGGTGGCAAAGCCACCCATCGCCTTGTAGAGCGCGGCGGGCAGGTTGCGCACCCTGAACACGAAAGAGGTGACCAGCGCCCCCGATCCCTGGGCGGCCCACTTCGCCTCGCGCGCCAGCACCACAAATCGCGTGGTGTTGTGGGTCTCGTCCTCGACATCCTCGGCCAGGATGTCGAGGCCGTAAATGTCAGCCGCAAGCTTCGAGGCGATCGAGGCGCACGACTTGTCGCCGCGCGCGGCGACGATGCGCGCGCTTCCAGCGGTATCGCCCGACACGATCGGCTTGATCTTGAGCCTGCGGATGATGTTGCGACATTGGCCGAGCGCGTGGACGTGGCTTTCCACCGTCCTGATATCGGTCAATTTGGCGCCGCGTGGCGCCATCAGCTGATGACGGATCGGCAAAAACCATTCGCCGACGATGAACAGCCCGGATTGGGGCAGCAGATGGTGGATGTCGGCGACGCGGCCGGCGACCGAGTTCTCGATCGGGATCATGCCGAGGTCCGCCTCGCCCGACGAGATCGCGGCCAGCGCGTCCTCGAAGGTCGGGCAGGCCAGGGGTTCTGCCTTGGGATAGGCTTCGACGATGGCGATATGGGAATTCGCGCCCGGCTCGCCCTGGAATGCGATCTTCATGGTTTTGGTCATATTGTTTTCCTGGCGCCTTGTATCAGCCGCTCAGGCTTTTGCCAGTATGAGACGGGCGGTTTCGAGATCGGCGAGGGTGTCGACGCCGCGCGGCACGGTGTCGACGACGGTGATATCGATCCGCATGCCGGCCTCCAGCGCCCGAAGCTGCTCGAGTTTCTCCTGCCGCTCCAGGGGCGAGGGGGCAAGGGCGACAAAGCGCTCCAGCGCCGCGCGGTGATAGGCATAAAGCCCGATATGATGGTAGCGCGGGCCGTCGCCGTAAGGCGCGGTGGCACGGGTGAAGTAAAGCGCGCGCAGCCGCCGCGCGGCGATGGGTGAGCCGACCGCCTTGACCACGTTCGGATTGGTGCTTTCCTCCTCGGTGTGGATTTCGGCGGCCAGAGTGGCGATATCGACCGTGGGGTCGGACAGCGGCGTCAGCACGTCGCGGATATTGTCCGGTGAAATGGTCGGAAAATCGCCCTGCAAGTTTACCACGATTTCAGCCTCGCGGCGGGGATCGAGCTTGCCAAGCGCCTCGTAAATCCGGTCCGACCCGGAAGGGTGATCGGCACGTGTCATGACCGCTTCCCCGCCATGCGATCTGACCGCCGCGGCAATCTCGGGGGTGTCGGTGGCGACCGCAACGCGGCCGATCCGGGCGGCCTCGGCCCGGCGCAGCACATGCACGATCATCGGCAGGCCGGCGATGTCCAGCAGCGGCTTGCCGGGTAGGCGGGTTGCGGCCATGCGGGCGGGAATCAGCACCAAAGCGCGGGTATCTGGCATCGGATTGAGGTCTGGACCCGGTTGATAACAGGCCGGAAATGATGGGGATGGGTCGAAAGCTGGCGCATTTATACGGGTTGCCAGAGCACGGGCAAACCGATATCTCATCGCTGCTCGGGGTGCGGTGCGAAAGCCTGATTCCCGTGCATTCGCGGCCGCTTCTCGCCGGCCTCAAGTCGACATTTACGGCCTGGAGCCTGATCCAAAATGGACTCCTTCGAAATCAATAAAATTATCGGCGCCGTTCTGGGCACCTGCCTTGTCCTGTTGGTGACGAGCTTCACGGCTGGCGCGCTGTTCGCGCCCCAGTTGCCGGAAAAGCCGGGTTACGAAATCGTCGCGAAGGCCGAAGGGGAAGCCGCCGGCCACGAAGCCGCGGCGCCTGCACCTTCCGAGCCGATCGAAAAACTGCTGCAGACCGCCTCCGTCGAGAAGGGCTCCGCTTCGGCAAAGAAGTGCGTCGCCTGCCACACCTTCGAAAAGGGCGGTCCCAACCGCGTCGGCCCGAATCTCTACGGGATCGTCGGCGA
The DNA here is from genome assembly GCA_963801875.1 of uncultured Alphaproteobacteria bacterium. GTDB lineage: Bacteria > Pseudomonadota > Alphaproteobacteria > Rhizobiales > Xanthobacteraceae > Bradyrhizobium. The sequence continues at coordinate 224,388 of CAWDGT010000007.1, forward strand.
CCACAAGGGTGAAGGCCGCGGCTTTAATTTCTCCGCCGCCATGAAGGCCAAGGGCGGCACCTGGACCGATGACGACCTCAACAAGTTCATCGCCAATCCCAAGGGTTTTGTGCCGGGCACCGCGATGGGCTTTGCCGGCATCTCCAAGGACAGCGAACGCGCCGACGTGATCGCCTACCTGCACACGCTCGCGGAGAAACCGGTTCCGCTGCCGACGGCGGCGAAGTAACGGCCTTTGGCCCCAATGGATTTCGTCAGACGGCCGGGCCATCGCCCGGCCGTTTTGCTATTGGAGGTCACCGGCGCATGATCCGCCAAAAACCAGTTCCCGTTTTGCCTGCCGGGCTCGCGATCGGGACGTTTCGCCGCAGCCGGGCCGTTCACAAGCTAGTATCATGAGGAAAAAGCAACATAATCGGTCGAAACCTTGCCTTATATTGCGCCTCTAAGGGTGACCTTTCCCAAGCCCATAGGAATTTCTTCATTGGCCATTACCCGACGACATCTTCTGCAGAGTGGCGCTTTTGCCGCGGTCGCCCCGGCGCTCGGAGCCGCAACCGTCGTTCCGGCGGCGAGCCCGGCGGTTGCGCAGATCGCAAGCGGCGAACCGGCCTGGCGGCACTCGCTGTCGCTGTTCGGCGACATCAAATATCCGCCCGGCTTCAAGCGCTTCGATTACGTCAATCCCGATGCGCCCAAAGGTGGCGTCGCCCGCATGATATCGATCGGCACCTTCGATAATTTCAACATCGCCGTTGCCGGCGTCAAAGGCTCGATCGCGCCTGCCGCCGCCATGATTTACGAAACGCTGATGGCGCGGTCGCAGGACGAGGTCGGCACGGAATACGGTTCGCTGGCGGAAGGCGCCGCGCATCCCGACGATTTCGGGTGGGTCATCTACCGTCTTCGCAAGGAGGCCCGCTGGCACGACGGCAAGCCGGTGACCCCGGAGGACGTGATTTTCTCGATCGAGATGCTGAAGAAGTACAGCCCGATGTACGGCTCGTATTATCGTCACGTCGTGAAAACCGAAAAAACCGGCGAACGCGACATCAAGTTCACCTTCGACGCGCCCGGTAACCGCGAACTGCCCACCATCGTCGGCGAACTGATCGTCCTGCCGAAGCATTATTGGGAAGGCACCGACAGCCAGGGGCGCAAGCGCGACATCTCAGCTACGACGCTGGAGCCGCCGCTCGGCTCGGGTCCCTACCGCATCAAGGAATTCGTCGCCGGCCGCTCGGTCAAGCTGGAGCGGGTCAGGGACTATTGGGGCGCCAGCCTGCCGACGCAGGTGGGCCAGAACAATTTCGACGAATTACGCTTCGAGTTCTTCCGCGACAATCTGGTGGCGCTGGAGGCGTTCAAGGCCGACCAGGCCGACTGGATCGCCGAGAATTCGGCAAAGCAATGGGCGACGGCCTATGATTTCCCGGCGATCGCGGAAAAGCGCGTGGTCAAGGAAGAATTCCCGATCAACGATTCCGGCCGGATGCAGGGATTCGTGCTCAATCTGCGCCGCGAGCAGTTCAAGGACGCGCGGCTGCGCCGGGCGTTCAACTTCGCCTATGATTTCGAGGAAATGAACAAGCAGCTGTTCTACGGACAGTACAAGCGCATCAACAGCTACTTCGACGGAACAGAACTTGCCGCGTCAGGATTGCCGCAGGGGCATGAGCTGCAGATTCTCGAAACCGTGCGCGACAAGGTGCCCGCGGAAGTCTTTACCACACCCTACAGCAATCCAGTCGGCGGCAATCCTGAAGCCGTGCGCGCCAATCTGCGGGAGAGCATGCGGCTGCTGAAGGAAGCGGGATTCGAGATACGCGACCGCAAGCTGGTGGATGCGGCGGGCAAGCAGGTCGCCGTCGAGATCCTGGTTCAGGATCCATCCGCCGAGCGCATGGGGCTGTTCTACAAACCGTCGCTGGAGCGCATCGGCGTCACCACCTCGATCCGCGTCGTCGACGATGCGCAATATCAAAACCGGATACGCAGCTTTGATTTCGACATCATCATGGATGTCTGGCCGGAGTCGCTGTCGCCCGGCAACGAGCAGCGGGAGTTCTGGGGATCGCAGGCCGCCGACGTGCCCGGCTCGAAGAATACGATCGGCATCAAGAACCCGGCCGTGGATGCGCTGATCGACAAGGTGATCTTCGCCAAGGATCGCGCGGGCCTGGTGGCCGCGACCAAGGCGCTCGACCGCGTGCTGCTGTGGAATTTCTATGTCGTCCCGCAATTCACCTATGGCTTTTCGCGCTATGCGCGCTGGGACCGATTCAGCCACGCCGAGCCGCTGCCGAAATACGGCCGTTCCGGGCTGCCGGCATTGTGGTGGTTCGACGCCGACAAGGCCGCCAGGATCGGCAAGCGGTCTTGAGGGATCCTTCACGCATGGCGCTATTCTCCCGCCGGCATGTGTGCGCGCTAGGCGTTGGAGCGTTGAGCGCGCCGCTCCTGCTGCGGCCTGTGCGGGCGGCCGACTTTGGCGCTGAGGTTCACGGCCTGTCGGTGTTCGGCGACCTGAAATATCCGGCCGGCTTCCGTTATTTCGACTACGTCAATCCGGCGGCGCCGAAGGGCGGAGTGTTTTCGCTGATTCCCTCGGTGCGCTCCTATAATCAGTCGTACCAGACCTTCAATTCGCTCAACGCCTATATCCTGAAGGGCGATGGCGCGCAGGGCATGGACATGACGTTCGCGCCGCTGATGGTGCGCGCCAATGACGAGCCCGATGCGATGTACGGCCTGGTTGCGAAATCGGTGCAGATCTCGGCCGACAAGATGACCTATCGGTTCACGCTGCGGCCGGAGGTGCGCTTCCACGACGGGTCGAAACTAACCGCGCATGACGCTGCCTTCTCGCTGACTACGCTCAAGGCAAAAGGCCATCCGCTGATCGTGCAGCAGATGCGCGACATGGTGAAGGCGGAAGCGCCCGACGAGGCGGCGCTGGTCGTGACCTTTGCCGAAAAGCGCGCCCGCGACGTGCCGCTCTATGTCGCGGGCCTGCCGATCTTCTCGAAGGCCTATTACGCGACGCGGCCATTCGACGAATCGACGCTCGACATCCCCATGGGGTCGGGGCCTTACAAGGTCGGCAAGTTCGAGGTCAACCGCTACATCGAATACGAGCGCGTCAGGGATTGGTGGGGCGCCGAGCTTCCAGTGACGCGCGGCAGCTACAATTTCGACACCGTGCGTTACGAGTTCTACCGGGATCGCGACGTCGCATTCGAAGGCTTCACGGCCAGGAGCTATCTGTTCCGCGAAGAATTCACCGCGCGGGTATGGGCGACGCGCTACGATTTCCCCGCCGTGAAGGACGGTCGCGTCAAGCGCGAAACCTTGCCTGACGAAACGCCGTCGGGCGCGCAGGGCTGGTTCATCAATACCCGCCGCGAAAAGTTCAGGGATCCGCGCGTCCGCGAGGCCCTGATCCAAGCGTTCGATTTCGAGTGGACCAACAAGACCATCATGTACGGCGCCTATGCGCGGACCCATTCGCCGTTCCAGAATTCCGACATGATGGCGGAGGGGCCGCCGTCGCCGGACGAGCTCAAACTGCTCGAGCCGTTTCGCGGCGAGGTGCCGGACGAGGTGTTCGGCTCGCCGTTCCTGCCGCCGGTGTCCGACGGGTCGGGGCAGGACCGGGCGCTGCTGCGCAAGGCCTCGCAATTGTTGCAGGACGCCGGGCTCGTCATCAAGGACGGCAAGCGGCTGTTGCCGAATGGCGAGGTCTTCAAGATCGAATTTCTGGCCGACGAGCCCAGCCTGCAGCCGCATCATGCGCCTTACATCAAGAATCTCGGCACGCTGGGGATCGAGGCCAGCTTGCGGGTCGTCGATCCCGTGCAGTATCGCGCCCGGGTGGAAGACTTCGATTTCGACATGACCATCGAGCGCTTCAGCATGTCGGCAACGCCGGGCGACGCGATGCGGCCGTTCTTCTCCTCGCAGGCGGCCGCGACCAAGGGGTCGTACAACCTCGCAGGCATCGCCAGTCCCGCCATCGATGCGCTGATAGAAAAGATCATCGGCGCCGACAGCCGCGCCGACCTGACGATCGCCTGCCGCGTCTTTGACCGGGTGTTTCGCGCCGGGCGCTATTGGGTGCCGCAATGGTACCGGACCAGCCATCCGATCGCCTATTGGGATGTGTTTGATCATCCCGTCAAGCCGCCGCGTTACGCGCAAGGCGTCGGCGCCCCGGAAAACTGGTGGTTTGACGGCGGCAAAGCGGCCAAGGCGGAGCAGGCGAAATAATCCATGAGCGCCTACATAGCCCGCCGCATTTTTCTGATGATCCCCACGCTTCTGGGGATCCTGTTCGTATCCTTTGTCGTGGTGCAGTTCGCGCCAGGCGGGCCGGTGGAGCGCGTGATCGCGCAGCTTAGCGGCGCGGATACCGGAGCCAGCTCGCGCATTTCCGGCTCATCCGGCGGCGATTTCGGCGCGCGCGGCCAGGTCGGCGCTTCCTCCGACGCCGTCAATTCGAAATACCGCGGCGCGCAGGGGCTCGATCCCGACTTCATCAAGAGCCTGGAGAAGCAGTTCGGCTTCGACAAGCCGGCGCCGGAACGCTTTGCGCTGATGGTGTGGAATTTTGCCAGATTCGATTTCGGCAAGAGCTATTTCCGCGACGTCAGCGTGCTGCAGCTCATCAAGGAGAAGCTGCCGGTCTCGATGTCGCTCGGGATCTGGATGACGCTGTTGACCTATCTGATTTCGATCCCGCTCGGCATCCGCAAGGCCGTGATGGACGGTTCGGAATTCGACACCTGGACCTCGGCGGTGATCATCGTGGGCTTTGCGATTCCGGGATTTCTGTTCGCGATCCTGTTGATCATCCTGTTCGCCGGCGGCTCGTTCTTCAACATCTTCCCGCTGCGCGGGCTGACCTCCGACGGCTGGTCGCAATTCCCCTGGTACTGGAAAATCCTCGACTATTTCTGGCACATCACGCTGCCGCTGATCTCGATGGCGCTGGGCGCCTTCGCCACCATGACGCTGTTGACGAAGAATTCGTTCCTCGATGAAATCCGCAAGCAATATGTGATGACCGCGCGCGCCAAGGGCTGCAGCGAGCGGCAGGTGCTCTACAATCACATTTTCCGCAACGCCATGCTGATCGTGATTGCGGGTTTTCCCGGCGCGTTCATCCATGCCTTCTTCTCGGGCTCGCTGTTGATCGAAACCATCTTCTCACTGGACGGTCTCGGCCTGCTAGGCTTCGAGAGCGTGCTGAACCGCGATTATCCCGTGGTGTTCGGAACGCTGTTCATCTTCTCGCTGGTCGGTCTTGTGGTCAATCTGATCTCCGATCTCGCCTATATGTGGATCGATCCGCGGATCGATTTCGAGGCGCGGGAGGTCTGATGACAATCACCGCGCCACCGCCGGTCGAAACCAATGTTCAGTCGCCGTTCGGCGACGTGCCGGTCGCGCGCGGCCGCTTCTCGCCGTCGCCGCTCAACCGTCGGCGCTGGCAGAACTTCAAGTCGAACCGCCGCGGCTACTGGTCATTCTGGATCTTCCTGATCCTGTTCTTCGTCTCGCTGTTCGCCGAGTTCATCGCCAACGATCGCCCGTTCCTGATCAAGTTCGACGGCCATCTGTATTGGCCGGCCTTCGTTAGCTATTCCGAAACCACCTTCGGCGGCGATTTCGAAACCGCGGCCGACTATCGCGATCCCTATCTGCAGAAGCTGATCGCCGACAAGGGCGGCACCATCGTCTGGCCGCTGATTCGTTATTCCTACGATACCCACAATCTCGATCTGCCAACTCCCGCGCCATCGAAGCCGACCTGGATGCTGACCGAAGCGCAATGCAAGGAGGTGGTGCAGAGGAAGGGCCTGAAGAGCTGCCGCGACCTCGAATACAACTGGCTCGGCACCGACGACCAGGGCCGCGACGTGGTCGCGCGCCTGATCTACGGCTTCCGCATTTCGGTGCTGTTCGGCCTCAGCCTGACCATCATCTCCTCGATCATCGGCGTCGCCGCCGGCGGCGTGCAGGGTTATTTCGGCGGCTGGATCGATCTCGGCTTCCAGCGCTTCATCGAGGTCTGGACCGCGATACCCTCGCTTTATCTGCTCCTGATCCTGTCCTCGGTGCTGGTGCCCGGCTTCTTCGTGCTGCTCGGCATCCTCTTGCTGTTCTCATGGGTGTCGCTGGTCGGCCTGGTGCGCGCGGAATTCCTGCGCGGGCGCAATTTCGAATACATCATGGCGGCCCGCGCGCTCGGCGTCTCCAACGCCGTAATCATGTTCCGGCATCTGTTGCCGAACGCCATGGTGGCGACCATGACGTTCCTCCCCTTCATCGTGTCGTCGTCGGTGATGACGCTGACCGCGCTGGACTTCCTCGGCTTCGGCCTGCCGCCGGGCTCGCCCTCGCTCGGCGAACTCTTGTCGCAGGGCAAGGCCAACGTGCAGGCGCCGTGGCTCGGCTTCACCGGCTTCTTCGCGGTCGCGATCATGCTGTCGCTGCTGATTTTTATCGGCGAAGCCGTGCGCGACGCCTTCGATCCGCGCAAGACGTTCAGGTAGGCCGCTCATGGACGCCGTCAACCAGCCTTTGCTCGAAATCCGCGATCTCTCGGTCGAGTTTCACCAGCCGAGCGGCGCGTCGGTAGCGGTCGATCATATCTCCTATGAGATCAAGCGCGGCGAATGCGTGGCGCTGGTCGGCAAATCCGGTTCCGGCAAATCCGTCAGCGCCCTGTCGATCCTGAAGCTGTTGCCGTATCCGACCGCGTCGCATCCCTCCGGCAGCATCCGCTTCAAGGGGAAAGAACTGCTTGGCCTGTCGGAGCGCGAGATTCGCGGCATCCGCGGCAACGACATTTCGATCATCTTCCAGGAACCGATGACCTCGCTCAATCCGCTGCACACGATCGAGTCGCAGATCGGTGAAATACTGCAACTGCACAGCGGCGTCACGGGTGCGAAGGCGCGGGCGCGCACGCTCGAACTGCTGACCCAGGTCGGCATTCCCGAACCCGAATCCCGGCTTGCCAGTTACCCGCATCAGCTATCCGGCGGCCAGCGTCAGCGTGTCATGATCGCGATGGCACTCGCCAACGAGCCCGATCTGTTGATCGCCGATGAGCCGACTACCGCGCTCGACGTCACCGTGCAGGCGCAGATCCTGGCGCTGCTCGCGGAAATTCGCACCCGGCTCGGCATGAGCCTGTTGTTCATCACCCACGATCTCGGCATCGTGCGCCGTATCGCTGACGTGGTCTGCGTCATGAATGGCGGCAAGATCGTCGAGCAGGGACCGGTGGAACAGGTTTTTACGGCGCCGAAGCATCCCTACACCAGGGCGCTGCTGGCCGCCGAGCCGAAACCCGACCCGGCGCCGGCCCGGCCCAATTCTCCGGTCGTGATGTCGGCCGACGATCTGAAGGTGTGGTTTCCGGTCAGGCGCGGCCTGTTGCGCTCCACGGTCGGGCATATCAAGGCGGTCGACGGCGTCAGCCTGAAGGTGCGCAAGGGCGAGACACTCGGCGTCGTCGGCGAATCCGGCTCCGGCAAGACCACGCTCGGCCTGGCGCTGCTGCGGCTGATTTCTTCCGACGGGCCGATCGTGTTTCTCGGCAGCAATATACAGGGCCTGCGTTTCAAGGCGATGCGTCCGTTCCGCCGCGACATGCAGATCGTGTTTCAGGATCCGTTCGGCGCGCTATCCCCGCGCATGTCGGTCGGCGACATCGTGGCCGAAGGCCTCAGCGTGCATCAGCGCGCGCTTTCGGAAGGCGAGCGCGAGGCGCGCGTGATCAAGGCGCTGAGGGATGTCGGCATGGATCCAGCCACGCGATTCCGCTATCCGCATGAATTTTCCGGCGGCCAGCGCCAGCGCATCTCGATTGCACGCGCCGCGGTGCTGGAGCCGAATTTCGTCGTGCTGGACGAGCCGACCAGCGCGCTCGACATGCTGTTCCAGGCGCAGATGGTCGATCTGCTGCGCGAACTGCAGCGCAAGCGCGACCTCACCTACATGTTCATCTCGCATGATCTGCGCGTGGTCGCCTCATTGGCGAGCCACCTGATCGTGATGCGGCAGGGCAAGGTGGTGGAGGAGGGGCCGGCGTCGGAACTGTTCAAGAATCCGAAGACCGAATATACCCGCGCGCTGTTCACGGCGGCGTTCCGGCTGGAAATCGCTCCTGGTGGTGCTGAGGCGGTTTGAACGGGGTTCAACTCAACCGCTTGATGGCTGAAATCTCGCTGCCCGCCGCCTTGATGCGGGCGATGGCGTCGCGGGTGTCTTCGATCACGGTGGCCATATGATGTGCATTTGCGTGAACGATGCTGTCGGCGTCGCGCACGATCGCGACATGACCCTTCCAGAACATCAGATCGCCGCGCTGCAGGTGGGCGGATTCCGCCAGCCCCAACAATCGGCCGAGGCCGTCCTGCTGCATGTCGCTGTCGCGCGGGCAGCCGGTGCCGGCGGCGTTCAGGGATATCTGGACGAGGCCGGAACAATCGATCCCAAGACTACTCTTGCCGCCCCACAGATACGGCGTGCCGACAAAGCGTTCGGCCACGGCGACGAAATCCTTCTCATGGTGATCGATGCCGCTGAGATGCTGCCGCGGCAGATACCAGCCCTCGCGCGTCACCGCGAAAGCACCGTCGTCGCGGATCAACGTGACCATGGTCCCCATCACCAGCGTCGCGGCCGGCGGCAGCTTGATTGAGGGGCCGGGAAAGGCAAAGGTCCTGATAGCCGTGATCCTGTGCGTCGGCTTGCCGGCCGGCTTCGCCAGCGCGCGATCGGGAAGCCAGCCGACATAGCCGTCGCCATTCAGCTGGCCCCACGCAAAACCTTCACCGTTGCGATCGTAGATGGTGACGCGCTCGCCTTTCAGCGCCTGCGTCAGCAGCATGCCTTCGAAGGAGGGCACCTCGCGCAGCGGAGCGAGCGCCTCGATGATTTCGAACACTTCGCCTTCGACAAAGCGCGTCGCCTTGACCTTGCCTTCAAGATATTTCGCGGCAATGTCGCCCCGCGCCGGCGTCAGCCGCGGATCATCCATAACGTTCGTCCAGCAGTTTGTAGATCGCGCGCGCGGCCTGGCATTCGCCGCCCTCGGGGCGTCCTGGCCTTGCCTGTGGCGTCCAGCCGTAGATGTCGACATGCAGCCAGCTTTTCGCGTTCTCGACGAAGCGCTGCAGGAACAGCGCGCAAGTGATGGAGCCGGCAAACGTGCCCGATGGCGCGTTGTTGACGTCAGCGACCTTGGAATCGAGCCAGCTATCGTAAGGCGGCCACAGCGGCAATCGCCACAACGGATCGTTCTCCTCTCTGGCGCAACGCGCGACGTCCAGCGCCAGCGTCTCATCATTTGTGTAAAAGGGCGGTAAATCCGGCCCCAGCGCCACCCGCGCCGCGCCGGTCAGGGTGCCCAGATCGACCAGCAGGTCGGGTTTTTCCTCGTCCGCCAGCGCCAGCGCGTCGGCCAGGATCAAGCGGCCTTCGGCGTCGGTATTGCCGATTTCCACCGTGATGCCCTTGCGCGAGGGGAAGATATCGAGCGGGCGGAAGGCGTTGCCCGCCACCGCGTTCTCGATCGCGGGAATCAGGACGCGCAGCCGCACCTTGAGCTTCGCATCCATCACCATCTGCGCCAGCGCCAGCACGTTGGCGGCCCCGCCCATGTCCTTCTTCATGATCAGCATGCCGGCGGACGGCTTCAGATCGAGCCCGCCGGTATCGAAGCAGACGCCCTTGCCGACCAGGGTCACCCTGGGGTGGTCGGGGTGACCCCAGGTCAGATCGATCAGCCGCGGCGCGCGCGACGACGCCATCCCGACCGCGTGAATCAGCGGAAAATTCTGTCGGGTCAGGTCGTCGCCGACGATGCAGTTGAAGCGCGCGCCGAAACGCTGGGCGAGATGTTGCGCCGCCAGCGCCAGTTCTTCCGGCCCCATGTCGTTCGACGGCGTATTGATGAGGTCGCGGGCAAGCTGTGCCGCTCCAGCGGTTCGCATGATGGCGGCGAGGTCAATGCCGTCGGGCGGCACCAGCCTGACGTCGGGAGCGTCCGCCTTGCGGTAGCGGCCGAAGCGATAGGCGCCGAGCGCGAAGGCGAGCGTGGCGAGGCGCATGTCGTGCGGCGCGTTGGCAAAACGATAGACGCCGGGCGGCAACAGGCCTGGCAGGAGACCGGGTCTGAACAGATCGCGAAATTTGCCGGTCGCGTCCTCCAGACCGAACACGACATGGGCGATCGTTCCGTCCGCGGCGGGGAGGGTGAGACACGCCCCGGGTTTGGCCGCAAAGCCATTGGACAGCGCGAACTGCCGGGCCTTGCCGGGAAGCCCGGCGCAGACTGCGTCCCATGTCGCTTTGGTCGCGAAGGTGATGGGAATGGCTGCAGCGGCAGGCGCGGTCGCGAACACTGAAGGCATGCGGTTCTCGGTCTTCGATTGCGGCATGCCGGAGCGGGCTTGGAGGGTCAGTTGCCCCGACATGCGGGCTGTTGGCGCTTCTACAATGGCTTGCAAGGTCACACCAGCCTCGACGGCGGCTTTCAATCATCCCGGATATTTCTGCCATGACATTTGTGCGCCGCTCGTGGCCTTCCGACGATGACGCCCAGGTGATTTGACCGGAAGGATGGTATGAACCTACGCTATCGGTCACAAGCGTCGTCTGTGTGTGAGCAGGCCTCGGAGCGGGAGACCCCAGTGGTGCAAAACCGAACGAGCTTTCGCCATATCCTGACCCGCAGTCTGGTCAGGTTGGCTCTGCTCTGCCTTTATGGCTTCGGTTTCATCGGCCCATCGGCGCTGTTATTGGGAGCGTCGACCACATCCGCTCTTGCCCGTGGTGGCGGCGGTCACGGGGGCGGCGGTCGTGGTGGTTTCCACGGCGGCGGTTTCCATCATGGTGGCTTTCGCGGCGCGGGGTTTGGGCTCGGTTTGGGCCTGGGATATTACGACGGATACTATCCCTATTACGGCGACGTCGACGTTTGCTATGTGGTTCGGCAGCGCGTTATGACGCGCTACGGTTGGCGAATACGCCGCATCTCGATCTGCGAGTGATCGCCACACCACGCGGCCTTGGCCCGCGCCAAGACCGTCCCTCCGCTGAAGCCGGCTCGGCACAACGGTCCGGTTTGATCGCGCTCCCCTATCGGCCACAGTTCCAGACGTTGCCGATCGGCGTCTGGGTCCAGCATGGACCGAACCCGCCGCCGTTCCAGCGCCCTCGATAAAAGCCGGGTCCGCCATACCAATAGACCTGCCTCCGATTCCGCGCCTCCTCCCATTCGATCCGCTCGGGTGAGCGATAGCCAAGCAAGAAACCGTAGCCGTGCCAGTGAGGCGCCACATGCCGCCTTCTATGCACCGGCGCAGCCAATGATGCAGTGGCCGACAACAGCAAGACTGCGATCGCGATCGAACCGGAGAGATTTCGTAACATCGAGGACGTCCTTCACATGCAACCCGCCGCCACGCATCTAGTACACGGCGTTTGGAAATCGTGATAGGCAGCGCACATCACAAAATCCGTGGTAAAATCGCTTCACGCCTATCTGCGCAAGCATCACAAATAGCCGGACGCGAAGCCGGCGCGTCTCGCCGTTAAATTGACCGGCGGCCGGCAGGACGGCTTCATGTCGAGCCCGTCGCGCCCGACGCGCATCACGATCAAAACTCGGCTGCGCACCGAATTAGGGGCCGCCCATCCAGGCCGGCCGGCTTTCGCATGGACGGATATTAACCGGACGTTAGGGTTAACAGTCTATTGCTGGCGCGATCGGCTCGATCAATTCGCCTGATATCGTGAGTCAAAGTGCCATGCGTCAGCAGTCCAGCCTTGCCCGGCTTCTTGCGTCCGCGGCTATGACGGCGATTTTGGCCGCAGGCCTTGGCGGCTGCCAGACCATGTCCGATATCACGGGCTCGATCACGTCGAAGGCCGAGGTCAGCCCCAACGCCGATCCACGGAGCGCGGTGGAAGCCTATGGGGCGCGCTACCGGGCCAATCCCAGGGATGCCGATGCGGCGCTGGCCTATGGCCAGGCGCTCCGTGCCACCGGGCAGCGCAGCCAGGCCGTCGCCGTGCTCGAACAGGCCAACATCGTCCATCCCGGCAACAAGGCGCTGCTCGCCGGCTATGGCCGCGCGCTCGCCGACAATGGTAATTTCCAGCAGGCGTTCGACGTTCTCGGTCGCGCCCATTCACCGGATAATCCTGACTGGCGAATTCTGTCGGTGCAGGGGACCGCGCTCGACCAGCTTGGCCGGCATGACGAAGCCCGCCGCTATTACGACAGTGCCCTGAAGATCGTACCCGACGAGCCGTCGGTGCTGTCCAACCTCGGCCTCTCCTATGTTCTTTCCAAGGAACTACCGAAGGCCGAAGAGGTTCTTCGCCGGGCCTACGCCAACTCCCGGGAGGACGTGCGGGTGCGGCAGAATCTGGGCCTGGTGATAGGCCTGCAGGGCCGCTTCGCCGAGGCTGAAGACATCGTGAAGGCCGATCTGCCGGCGGACGAAGCGGCGGCGAATGTCGCCTATCTGAAGCAGATGCTGAGCCGCAAGGACAATCCGCGGGGCGGTCCCGGGACGATCCCGGTGGCGGCTCTCAACCGGCCGAACTGATCGCCTCCATCAAGTCAAAGTCGTCACTACCCGCTACCGGCGAGGGCGCGGCCCGACGACGGGCTCAGCCGGCGATCCGGCCAATCGCCGGCGTCTACCGGCGCGCCCGGACGAAGGCAATCCCGATCAAGTGACCGTCGACCCGCCGTGACGCGTCATTGCATCGCCGCGACCTTGATGCCGGTCGGCCCCAGGATGACGACGAACAACACCGGCAGGAAGAACAGGATCATCGGCACCGTCAGCTTCGGCGGCAGCGCCGCCGCCTTCTTCTCGGCCTCGTTCATGCGCATGTCGCGATTTTCCTGCGCCATTACGCGCAAGCTTTGACCGAGTGGCGTTCCGTAGCGTTCCGACTGCTGCAACGCCAGACAGACCGACTTCACCCCTTCAAGCCCGGTACGCTTCGCCAGGTTCTCGTAAGCCACCTTGCGATCCTGCAAGTAGGACAGCTCGGCCGTGGTCAGCGTGAATTCCTCCGACAGCGCGATCGACTGGGTCACGATCTCGGTTGAGACCTTGCGGAAGGCGACTTCGATCGACATGCCGGACTCGATGCAGATCAGGAGCAGATCGAGCGCATCGGGAAACGCGCGCTTGATCGAAAGCTGGCGCTTCGAGATCGCGTTTTTCAAAAACAGCATCGGCGCCTGCAATCCCAGATAGGCTGCGGCGACACACATGCCGACTTTTACCGGTACCGACTTCTGCATATGCGAGATCACGAAAACATACAGCACCGCTGCCAGGAACATCAGGATCGGCGTCACCAGCCGGAAGAACAGGAACGTGATGTAGGGCGCCTGGCCGCGATAGCCCGCCATGGTGAGCTTTTCGCGCGCGGCCTCCTGCGCCAGCCATTTCCCGAGGTTGAAGTCTTCCACCACCTTGGAGACCAGTTGCTTCGGCGTCTGGCGCAGCGACACTTTCTCGGTCTTGGAGAGACGCTCACGCTCCCGCTGCCGGATCCGCTCGCGTTCGTTGGCGACCGCCTTCATGCGCTTTTGCAGGCCTTCGCCTGCAAATAGCGGCATGATCAGGGTGTAGGCCGTCGCGCTCACCGCGATTGCGGCGAGCAGCATGGTCATGAAGTGCGCGTCGTGGAGCTTGTCGACAAGAAACTGTATCATGCTGCACCGTCAGAAGTCGAAGTTGATCATTTTTTTCATTACGAAGATGCCAGCGGACATCCAGATTACGCAACCGACCAGCATCAATTGACCGGTCGGATGGGTCCACAGCAGCGAGATGTAGTCGGGGGTCGAGAGGTAAACCAGCAGCATAACGATGGGCGGCAGCGAGCCGATGATGCCCGCGGACGCCTTGGCTTCCATCGACATGGCCTGGATCTTCTCGGCCATTTTCTTACGATCGCGCAGCACCTTTGACAGGTTGCCCAAGGCCTCCGACAGATTGCCGCCGCTCTTTTGCTGGATCGAGATGACAATTCCGAAGAAGTTCGCTTCCGGCACCGGCATCCGTTCGAACAGGCGTGCGCAGGCCTCACCGAGCGGCATGCCGATCGCCTGGGTTTCGATAATGGCCAGGAACTCGCTCTTGAGCGGCTCCGGAGCATCGGCGGCCACCACCTTGATCGATTCAAACAGCGGCAGGCCTGCCTTGATGCCGCGGACGATCACATCGACGGCGTCCGGCAGCGCCTTGAGAAAGTTCTTTTCGCGGCGCTTCTTGAGATAGCTCAACGCCCAGCGCGGCAGGCCGAAGCCTGCGGCGAACGCCAGGCCTGCGGCGGAAAGCAGTCCGGCCCCGAACAGCAGCGCCCCAGCGAAGCACGCGGCCGCGAGAACGCCGGAAATGACCATGAATTTTCGGGTTGACCAGTTCAGGCCGGCCTGCGTGAGACGGCTGCTCAGCGGCACCCTGCTTTCCCTCTTGCGGCGCGCTTCGAGATCCTTCAGCGACCCTTCGACCTGTTCGCGGCGCGACCGCTGGTTCTTGTCGACGCTGCGAGCGGAAGGCTCCAGTTTCGCGACGGAGGCGCGGCGGCTCTCGGCCTTTTTCTCACCCGACAGAAGAGGATAAATAAAGACCCACGCGGCACCGCCGATGGCGGTAGCGGCGAGGAAGGCCAATGCGAGCGCTTGTATGTTCATGATGCGCCCCTCTAGACGTTGGTGATGACTTCGGCGGCGTCGAGGGCTGCGGCAAGCCGCTTCTCTTCGCCGTAATATCTTGCGCGATCCCAGAAGCGCGGCCGCCCGATGCCGGTCGAGCGATGGCGGCCGATTATGTTTCCGTTGGCATCCTCGCCCATCAGGTCGTAGAGGAACACGTCCTGGGTAATGATGGTATCGCCTTCCATGCCCATCACCTCGGTGATGTGGGTGATGCGCCGCGAGCCGTCGCGCAGACGGGCGGCCTGGATAATGACGTCGATCGAGGCGCAGATCATCTCGCGAATGGTCCGCGACGGCAGCGAAAATCCGCCCATCGTGATCATCGATTCGCAGCGCGACAGGGCTTCGCGAGGATTGTTGGCATGCAACGTTCCCATCGATCCGTCGTGACCGGTATTCATCGCCTGCAGCAGGTCGAATGCTTCCGGTCCGCGGACTTCGCCGACGATGATGCGTTCGGGGCGCATACGCAGGCAGTTACGGACCAGTTCGCGCATGGTGATCTGACCTTCGCCCTCGATATTGGGCGGACGGGTCTCCAGCCGCACCACATGCGGCTGCTGCAGCTGAAGTTCTGCTGCGTCTTCGCAGGTAATGACGCGCTCGTCGTCGTCGATGTAATTAGTCAGACAATTCAGCAACGTCGTCTTGCCCGAGCCGGTGCCGCCGGAAATCAGGACGTTCGCCCGACAGCGCCCGATGATCTGCAGAATTTCCGCGCCTTGCGGCGAGATCGCTCCGAATTTAACCAGCTGGTCCAGCGTCAGCTTGTCCTTCTTGAACTTGCGGATGGTCAATGCCGGGCCGTCAAGCGCCAGCGGCGGAACGATGGCGTTGACGCGTGAGCCGTCGGCGAGGCGTGCGTCGCAGATTGGCGAGGATTCGTCGACACGTCGGCCGACCTGGCTGACGATGCGCTGACAGATATTCAGCAATTGCTGGTTATCGCGAAAGCGGATGCCGGTGCGCTGGATGCGGCCGGCGACTTCTATGAACACTGTCCCGGCGCCGTTGACCATGATGTCGGAAATGTCATCGCGCGACAGCAGCGGCTCGAGCGGACCGTATCCGAGCACGTCGTTGCAGATGTCGTCGAGCAGTTCCTCCTGCTCGGCGATCGACATAACGATGTTCTTGATCGCGATGATCTCGTTGACGATATCGCGGATTTCCTCGCGCGCCGACTCGCTATCGAGTTTGGCGAGCTGGGCGAGGTCGATCGCCTCGATCAGGGCGCCAAAGATGGTTGCCTTGACCTGGTAATAGTTGTCCGACCGCCGTGTTTCGATCACCGGTGCCGGCGCCGCCGGTCTGGCCGGCGACAGCGGCGGGGAAGGAACGGTCGGCGCGGCTGTGCTGCGCGATACGGCCTGCGGCACGCCGGAAGCTGATTCCGGCGCGCTGGCGACGGGCTTTGTCGCCCGGGATTCGGTTTCAGGTCCGCTACGCTTACCAAACACGAGTGCACTCCATGCGGGTGGCTTACTTGGCCCGCAGCTTCTGGATCAGGGGCGACAGGAACGACCCGCGCGGCTTTTTGGTCTCGCCCCGGCCGGTCAGCCGTTGCGCGATCTGCAAGAACATTTCGGTGGTGCGATGATTGGCGGAGATTTCCGCGATCATCTGGCCGTTGTTGGCCGCCGAACCGAACATTTGCGGTTCGAACGGAATGCTCGCGATAGGCTCGCTCTCGATTGCTTTGGCGAATTCGGTTGCGTTGATTTCCGGCCGCTTCGGCACGCCGACCTGATTGAGACAATACAGCGGCACCCGGTCGTTGGGCCGCGATGCCTTCAGGAGGTCGAAGATATTCTTGGTGTTGCGCAGGTTGGCGAGGTCCGGCGCCGCGACGATCAGAATATCGTCGGCGCCGACCAGAGCGCGCCTGGTCCACCCCGACCATTGGTGCGGAACGTCAAGCACGATGCACGGCATGGTGGTGCGAAGCGTGTCGAAAATCGAGTTCGAACGCGTCGGCGCCGAAGTCATAGACTCGCTCGAGCGTCGCCGGTGCCGCCAGCAGGCTGAGGTGGTCGGTGCATTTCGACAGCAGACGGTCAATGAACGCCGTATCGACGCGATCGGGCGAGAATACCGCATCCGCGATGCCCTGCGCAGGATCCTGATTGTAGTCGAGGCCAGCAGTACCGAACGCGAGGTCGAGATCGGCAACGACGGAATCCAGCGTCAGATCGCGCGCGATTGCCCAAGCCACATTGTGCGCGACGGTGGATGCGCCGACTCCGCCCTTTGCGCCGACGATCGCGATGACGCGGCCGACTGCTTTTGCTTCCGGCGCCGAGAAAAGGCCACAGATCGAGCGCACCACGTCAATCGCGCCGACCGGCGCAATGACATAGTCGCTGACGCCGCGCCGCACCAGTTCGCGATAAAGCGCGACATCGTTGACACGGCCGATCACGACGACGCGGCTTCCGGCGTCGCATACGGTTGCGAGCTGATCGAGGCCGGCAAGGATATCGCTGCGGCCTTCGGTTTCCAGGACGATCACGTTCGGCGTGGGAGCCGTGCGGTAGGCCTCGATGGCGACCGACATGCCGCCCATTTGAATCTTGAGATGGGCCTTGCCGAGGCGACGGTCTTCGCCCGCCGCCTGCACGGCAGCTGCGGTTTCCACCGTCTCGCAAAAGGCCTGCACCGACACACGCGGCGAAGGCGCGATGTGATCGTCCGCGGACGGCGGTGTGGCGTCCGGCTGTGCTTCTGGATTCTGATGGGCGTAGTTGATCATTTGCCTGTATCGCTGAGTTTGGCCTTTTCGGCCTCGGGATAAATGGTCGTGGTCGGGGTGCCCTTGCGATATTTCTCGAAGGCGGTCGAGCGCCGGATCGTATAGGGCGGAGTTTCAGGCCGCGGCTGCACGAGGTCCGCCGGATTGTCGATCATCGCCGCCATGTTGCGCTGGTAGGCGCAGCCGAAATTGTAGTACGGCTTGTTTTCGAAATAGCTCTTGTTCTTGATCGAGGGTCCGATATCCTCAGGCCACAGGCCGCAAGGGCCGGCGACCGCCGAGATTTTCGGATAGTTCAGCCGAATCGCCGCCATCTGGCGGGGATCGTCGGGATGATAGCGGTGCACAACAAGGCCGCGCGGTGGCACGCCGGCCGAAGCAAGCAGCGCCTGAATTTCCCGCAGCGTGTCCGCAGCCATGCGCGCGTTGGGCGTATCGACCGGCACATCGGCGCTGATCGCGCCGGTTCCCTCACGGAGCCAGGTTTGTGCAAGTCCCATCACATCGGCGCGCTGCGAAGCGGAAAGGCCGCCACGCGCATGACCGACGAAGATGACGATCGCCTGGTCGGCTTCCTGGATCGCGATCGGGTGACGCTGGCGATAATCGTCAGGAATGCTCGCCGTCACCGCTTGCTCGGTGTGGGTGCAGGCTCCCAGCACGACTGCAAGGCCAACAAGTGCCCCCGCCATGCGGAAGGCGCGATTGCGATCGACGGGTAAATTGGCTGTCATCATACTTTTCCTCGTCCCGCCTCAGTCGGTGATAAAGCCGTAAGTGCCGCGATAATTCCGGGCCGGCTCGACGCGGCCGGGAACGCCATAGATGCGATTGATGCTGCCGAGCAGGTCGGCCTGCGGATCCGAGGTCGCCGCAAATCCGTCGTCCGGACGCGACAGGTCTTTCTGCGCCACCGCGCGCACGACGTAGGGCGTCACCAGCACCATCAGCTCGGTCTGGCTGTTGACGTAATCCCGGCTGCGGAACAGCGATCCGAGAACCGGCAATTGCGCCAGCCCGGGCAAGCCGTTGATGGCCTGCTTGGTCTGCTCCTGGATCAGGCCTGCCATCGCCATCGCGCCACCCGAGGGAATTTCCAGCGTGGTTTCGGCGCGGCGGGTTTTGATCGACGGGATGGTCACGGAATTTACCGTGCTGGAACTGACTGCTGTCGAGAGTGTAATGGAGTTGTCATTCGACAATTCGGACACTTCGGTCATCACCCGCAGGCTGATCCGGCCTTCGGTCAAGACCACCGGCGTGAAGTTCAGCGAAATACCAAATTTCTTGTAGCTGATCTGGGTCGTACAGACATGCGTGGTGGGGTCGCAGGAATAGCCTGCGGGAATAGGGAATTCGCCGCCTGCGATGAAGGTTGCGGACTCGCCGGAAATCGCCGTCAGATTGGGCTCAGCCAGTGTCCGCACCACGCCCGCGCTTTCCATCGCGCGCAACGTAGCCTGCACCGACGGGGTAGCGCCGAACGCGGCGTTGGTAGCGTTGCCGGTGACGAGCGCGCGGCCGGTTGCCGTGAACGGGTTGGCATTGTTGAAGTTCACAACCGCGGTGCCGTAATTCAGACTGGCATTGAGGTCGATGCCCATCTGCTTGATGATCGAGCGCGCGACCTCGGCAACCGTGACCTTCAACATCACCTGGTCACGGCCCCTGACCGCGATCGAGTTGACGACCTTGTCGGCACCGCCGACCAGCCGCGCCGCGAGGTCGGCGGCCTGCTGAGCCTCGATCGGGTTCGCCGCCGAGCCGGACAGTATCACGCCGTCGCCGACGCCTTCAATCTGGATGTCGGCGTTCGGCAGCGTCTGCTTCAGCGCGGCGCGCACGCCATTGAGGTCGCGCTTGACCGCGATGTCATAGGCGGCGATCTGCTGACCCGCCGAATCGAAGAACACGATGTTGGTCTGACCGACCGCCGCGCCGATGATGTAGGCGCGCTGCGCGGAACGAACGACGGCGTTTGCGATCTTGGGATCGGCGACCAGCACATCCTTGATGTCGCGCGGCAAATCGATCACAATTGATTTTCCGATGCCGAGCGCAAGGAAGCGTGCATTCATCTGTGCATCGGCGGCAACCGGCGCCGCGGCGCGGTAGTCGCTCGCCACGACCGGGGTCAGGGCCGGATTGAGTATCAGCGCAGCGACGGCCGAAAACGCCAGGGCGCGAACCGCGACAGTCCGCATTAACAGCTTATTTCCCCTGCATTGCATATCTAGCGTCCTTACTTCTGAATTGTCGTCGAACTTTGGATACCGTAGCGAACCACGTTGACGCTTGAGCCCCGCTTGGCCTGATCGTCGGGTCTGTTCTCGACCATGTTGACATCGGCGATGCTGCGCAGCGCCAGCGCCAGCGTGCCGGTCTGGCGCGCGCGCGCCAGTGTCTCGGCCTGCTCGGGCCTCAGCTCCAGCGTGACAGTCTTGCCGACGACGGCGTTCTGGCCGTCTTTTTCCTTCGGCGCCTGGTCGATCGCGAGAACGCGAACATTCGGCAGGATGATTTCCGAGTTGACGATATCGGGGGCGCTCGGGCGGTCGGCGTTCTTCTCGCGCTTGGAAAGAATGACATCGACCCGGTCGTTCGGCAGGATGAAGCCGCCGGCGCCGGTCTCCGGCGAGATCTCGGTGGAGATGGCGCGCATGCCGGTGGGCAGGATCGCCGCCATGAAGCCCGAGCCGTTGGCCTTGACCAGTTTCGGCTCCCGGATCGGCTCGCCCGCGATAAAGGGGGCGCGCGCGATCGAGCCGGCGACCTGGGTCGTTGCATCCGGCCGCTCGTTGCGGCGAATGAAAGTGTTGCTTGCGGTCGCGGCCGGCCAGCTCTGCCATTGCATGTCTTCAGGCGTGACCGTCTGGCCGAGGCCGATGTCGGACCTGGCAACAAGAACGTCCACGGTCTTTAGTTGCGCTACCGGCTCGGCCGGCGTCTTGTCAGACCCACTGGCAAGGTAGGCGGCGATGCCGCCGGCACCGAGCGCGATGGTCAGGACGACAATGCGTGCGGTATTCATACGCTTCACTTTCCACATAACGCCGCGACGCTTCCGCCGCCGTGATGGGAGTTGACCAGCTATTCGTCAAAGCATGGTTAATGAGGCGTATCTAAATCAACTTAACGCCGGGTTTACTCGTACCGGGATCAGCGAATGGCGAAATGGCTCAGGTCGACCGCCTTGATCCATTCCGTCTCGGGGTAGACCATCAGGGCGCCGATCGCGAGCGCGATGCCGTAGGGGATTCCGCTGTCCTTGGCGTGCAGCTTGAGCAGCCAGGCCTGGCCGGCGAACGGGTAGGGCAGCGGCCATTGCCGGAACTGGAGCAGCAGCAGCGTCAGGGCGCCGCCGAACAAGGAGGCATAGACCAGATAGTTCATGAGATGGCCAAAGCCGAACCAGAGCGCGGCTGCGGCCGCTACCTTGGCGTCCCCGCCGCCGACCCAGCCCATGGCAAAGCAGGCAAAGGCCACCGCGAGCACGGTTGCGCCCGCACCCAGATGTGAAAGGAAATCGTAAAGTCCCATGCCGCTTAGCAGTGCGAGCGCCAGGAAGCCTGCCGCCAGCGCCAGCGACACCCGGTTCGAGATTGTCATCGTGAACAGGTCGCTTGCGGCTGCAAATGCCATCAGGGCCGGAAACAGCAAGAGGCGCGCGATGTCGAGGATCATGGGTTTGCAGAGGCCCTGTTACTTACGGAAGGTCGGAGCATCGCCGAATTTTAGCGACGAGAGATGAACAATCGGGAAATGGCCGGCCCGATCACCAGATACTGGTAATCCGGACGGCGAGAACGAGAAGCGCCAGCGCCAGCGCGAGACAAACCAGTTCCGCGGGCGCGTCGCCCCGGCTGAGGGCCGGCGGGGAAGTCTTTCTTGCCGCGACAGCGGCGGCATCGGGTTTACGCATCATTACGCCATCGCATCGGAACCAAAACAACAAAGGCCCCGGAATATCCAGGGCCTTTGATGCTCGTCGGTCGCTGTCGCTTATTTCAGCGAGGCGTTGATTGCAGTGAACCGACCGTTCAGGTTGCTGCCGAGGCCGTTGACGGCGGCGATGATCGCGAGCGAAATGCCGGCTGCAATCAGGCCGTATTCGATAGCGGTGGCGCCGGACTCGTCCTTCACAAAACGCGCAATAACGTTCTTCATAGGTAACTCCATTGTGTACACGTGGCGGGTCGACTAAAGTTTGGTCTCGCCGGCGTTCTCAGCACCGTGACCATGGCCCACCCTAAGGTTGGAGGATTGCGGCGCAGTTAATTCGATCGAGTAAACATCGCTGGTGCGAGCTGTCCTTGCGCACAGTAAATTTGGAATTAAAGAGTTCGTTACAATGCACTTTTGGTTTTGACCGCGTCTATCACACAGACCGGGCAGAACGTCGGCCGCCTGCTATTCACGCCTCCTTAAGTCCCGCCGGGTACTCCTAGAGGACCCGATCGGATGAGGCGGTCATGTCCAATCTACCCCTGGAAATCGTTGAGATGCTCGGCGGGACGATCGCCAAGGTGGTGCCCATCACGATTGTGTTGGCGCTGGTGTTCTCGGTGCTGACCCATTTCTGGGCCTGTAACCCCGGCACGCCCTGGTGGCGCAAGCGCGAACTGGTCACCGACATCTGCTACTGGTTCTTCGTTCCATTGTTCGCGCGGGTATTGCGGATCGGGCTGTTGGTGCTCGGCGCCGGTGTCATCTTCAATATTCACGGCGCTGACGAACTGATCGCCTTTTACGACAATGGCCATGGCCCGCTGTCCGAACTGCCGCTATGGCTCCAGGCGGCGCTGTTTCTGGTCCTGTCGGATTTCATGCTGTACTGGATGCACCGCCTGTTCCACGGCGGCGGGTTCTGGAAATATCACGCGATCCATCATTCCTCGGAAGATCTGGACTGGATTTCGGCGGCGCGCTTCCACCCGGTGAACCTGTTCCTCGGAACCATCATGGTCGACGTCATATTGCTGATGGCTGGCATCTCGCCCAATATCATGCTCTGGGTTGGACCTTTCACCACATTCCACTCGGCGTTCGTTCACGCGAATCTGAGCTGGACGCTCGGCCCGTTCAAATATGTGCTGGCCACACCGGTGTTCCATCGCTGGCATCACAGCGCGCTTGGAGTGGGTGGCAATACCAACTTCGCCGGGACTTTTCCGGTTTGGGATATGTTGTTTGGAACCTTCCGGATGCCGGAAAATGAGCTTCCCGACGGCTATGGCAAGGACGAACCGGCAATTCCGTCCGAGATTGCCGGACAATTGGCCTTCCCGTTCCGGCAATAGCCAAGCGCGCGGGATTTATCGGCGCCGTTTGCAGTTCTTTCACACATTAACGTCAGATTTGCGCTGTCGGGCGCCGGTTCCGCTGCGTATCGCCTTTAGCCGGCTTGTCAACGCCCCGGAGTAGAGTATGTCATTCAGTTCCCTCCGTACGTGCCTGCGCGCGTTCTCCACACTTCGGTCGCTCACGATCGGAATGCTTTTGTGGCCGGCCGCCGCTATGGCCGAGCCTTCATTTGAAGCGGCCATCGGGGTCAATGTCGATCAGGCCAAACTCGTCAAACTCCCCGCGCGCGCGGCGACCATCGTTGTCGGAAACCCGCTGATTGCCGACGTAACCCTGCAGAGCGGCGGAATCGTCGTGGTGACCGGCAAGGGCTACGGCGCGACCAATTTCATTGCGATGGACCGCAGCGGCGAGGTCCTCGTGGACCGCGTCATTCAGGTCGAGGGCCCCACTGACCAGTTGGTCACGATCTATCGCGGGGTCGACCGCGAGTCCTACAGCTGCATGCCGATTTGCCAGAAGCGGGTTACGCTTGGCGACGGCGAGAACTACTTCAAATCCGTGATCGATCAGGCCGGCTCGCTTAGCAGCCAGGCCGCCAGCAACGCCTCGGCGGCCGGGAAAGCGAATTAATCGACCCGTCAGCTGAGTTCGCCGCAGCGTCCAGCACGCCGGCGCTGGCGAATCGTCTCAGCGACGTAGCCTGGGCCCGCCCACAGCATCGTTAACCCCGGGTTAACGGAACGGGCCGCTCTGCTTCGATTTGGCGAAACACTTCAACAATCAGTTTCCGGTAATCCTTGCGGCTGACCCGCTGCCGCCCCTTGGGGATTTTTCGATGCCGTCGCCCGCTTCAACGAGCTTCATCCGAAATGTATTGCGCCGATTTCGCCGCAGCCGGCGGGGTTCGGCCGCCGTCGAGTTCGCCTTGGTGGCGCCGGTGTTCTTCGCGCTGCTGTTCGCGATCCTCGAGACGGCGATAGTGTTCTTTGCCGACCAGGTACTCGAGAGCATTACCCAGAATTCCGCGCGCATGATCCTGACCGGTCAGGCGCAGACCGCAGGCTTCAAGCAGGTCGATTTTAAAACCTATGTCTGCAACCAGATCCCCGCGCTGTTCACCTGCGCCAACGTTTATGTCGACGTGCAGAGTTATCCGGCATTCTCCAGCGTTAGCATCAACAGTCAGATCGACGCCAGCAACAATTTCGTCAGCAACAACTTGCAGTACAACCCCGGGGGCCCCGGCCAAATTACCGTCGTGAGGCTATTTTATCAATGGCCGCTGGTCGTCACCGGGCTCGGCTACAACATCTCGAATTTGGCGGGCAGCAAGCGATTGCTGGTCGCAACGGCAGCGTTCCAGAACGAGCCTTTCTAAGGGCGCAACGACGATGGAATCGATATCAATGTTCAAGGTCTGGCTTCGCATGCGGCTTGCGGCCGCGCGTCTGTTCAACGATTCGTCCGCCATCGCCGCGACCGAGTTTGCCATAATCGTTCCGATCATGCTGGTGGCGTTCTTTGGTACGGTCGAGATTTCATCCGCAGTCGCGGTCAACCGCAAGATAACGCTGGTGGCTAGAACGCTGTCCGACTTGACGTCTCAATCGCCGCCGGCGACGACGAATCAAGTATATTCGACCGTGAACGATACCTATCTGCAAAATGTCTTCACCGCCAGCATAGCGGTTCTGCAGCCCTATGTGGCAACACCTACGCAGGCGACGGTAACGGAGATCTATGTCGACTCCAACAGGATTGCGAAGGTTCAATGGAGCAAGGCCGCGACCATCGGGAGCGGCGCCTCGCAGGCGACGCTGACGACGTCGGCCCACAACCCGGGCGATGTCATTGCGTTGCCGTCAACACTTTTGGTCCCGCAAACCTATTTGATCTACAGCGAAACGCGCTACCTCTACACACCAACCGTCGGCTACGTGATGGGGGTGGCCGGCGTGACATTGAGCGATGTCAGCTATACGCGGCCGCGTCAGGTTGCCTGCATTGTTTATAACGCTGTCCCCGCCAACACCTGCCCGACGCCCTGATGGAAAAAAGGCCGCACGGCGGGCACGGCCTTTCTGATTTGATTGATGGAATTTCGCCGGCCCGCGCTTTCGCGGCAGACCGGATCAAATTCGCCTAGCCGGCGGCACGCAGATTGTCGGCCGAAGACTTGCCAGAGCGGCGATCGGCCACGATCTCGTAGCTGATCTTCTGGCCCTCACGCAGAGTTCCAAGCCCGGCGCGCTCTACGGCGCTGATGTGCACGAACACGTCGTTGCCACCGTCATCCGGTTGAATGAAGCCGAAGCCCTTGGTTGCGTTAAACCACTTCACGGTTCCCATGCTCACGGGATAGTCCCTTCTCAAGATAGATATACTAGAAGCCCACTTTCGATAGGCTGGTGAGATCGAATTTTTGGAAGGGTCGTCAGCGTCTAAACCGGCTGTACCGGTGGATAGCTAATGTCGTCCGGCCGAAAATCGATCAGTCATATTATTCCAAAGTAGCCCCCAAAACAATCCTGACGTGCACGATTTTTTGATGGCGCCCGGCTTTGCCGCCAGACGCCAATGTCTGCACACCGACATGATTTTGTTTTCTTATGCACGATTTCGCGGCAGCAATCGTCACCTGCGGCGGAATTGGCCGCGCGGCGGTGCACCACGCGGAGCTCCGCCTCCGCCTGGACGCTCGTCCTTGTGACGGAAGATGAGCCGGCCCTTTTCAAGGTCATACGGCGACATCTCGATCGTTACCCGGTCGCCCGCCAGCGTCTTGATCCGGTTCTTTTTCATCTTGCCGGCGGTGTAGGCGACAATCTCGTGTCCTGCGTCGAGCTGCACGCGGTAACGTGCGTCGGGGAGGATTTCGGTCACCAGTCCTTCGAACTGGATCAGCTCTTCCTTGGCCATGGTTATCTCCAGATCGATCGACGGCTAGCGTGGTCGTTGGGTGCGGTTGGGTCGGGTGTTCGGGCGGCTTTCGCGATGCAAAAAGGCGACGCCCTGCATCCCTTCAGCCTTGCCGCCGCCTTGCGACGACAACGGACGTATCGGCTCATGCCGGGTGGCCTCGTGCCGGCTGGTTTGCGGAGCGCTATTATTACCACCGGGACGGCGGTTACGGCGAGGCCCTTTCGAACCAGGCGCGGCTTCATGGCCCCTGGCAGGGTGCACGCGCGGTCCGGATCGTGCCCCCCGGTGCTGCGAAGGCGTCGGCGCGGTGTCGCGATGACCTGGCGTGCGGCGGTCCTCTCTGGGCAAGCTGATGCGGATCAGTTTTTCGATGTCGCGCAGATACGCGATTTCTTCGCCCGCGCACAGCGAGATCGCGATGCCGTCGGCGCCGGCGCGCGCGGTGCGGCCGATGCGGTGGACATATGTCTCGGGTATGTTGGGAAGATCGAAATTCACCACATGAGAGATGCCGTCGACGTCGATGCCGCGGGCGGCAATGTCGGTGGCGACCAGGGTGCGGATCTCGCCGGTGCGGAACGCCGCCAGCACCCGCTCGCGGTGATTCTGCGACTTGTTGCCGTGAATGGCGTCGGCGCTGATGCCGGCCCTCTCGAGGCCCTTCACCACCTTGTCGGCGCCATGCTTGGTCCGGGTAAAGATCAGCGCGCGGCTGACCTGCTCCTGCTTCATGAGCTGCGCCAGCACGGCGGGCTTGGCCGAGTGATCGACCTGAATGATGCGCTGGGTGATGCGCTCGACGGTCGAGGCGACCGGCGTCACCGCTACCCGCGCCGGATCGCGCAGCATCGCTTCGGCGAGTTCGGCGATATCCTTTGGCATCGTCGCCGAGAAGAACAGCGTCTGCCGCTTGAGCGGCAATTTGGAGACGATCTTTCTGATGTCGTTGATGAAGCCCATGTCCAGCATGCGGTCGGCCTCGTCGAGCACGAGAAACTCGACCTGCCCGAGTTTCAGCCCGTTGCTTTGCACGAGATCGAGCAGGCGGCCGGGGGTGGCGACCATGACTTCGACGCCCTGCATGATCGAGCGGACCTGACGTCCCATCGGGACGCCGCCGATCGCCAGCGCCGAAGTCAGGCGCATGTGCCGGCCGTAGGCGTTGAAACTCTCCAGAATCTGTCCCGACAATTCACGGGTCGGGCTGAGCACGAGCACGCGACAGGCTTTGGGCTGCGGCTTGATGCGATTTTCCAGAATGCGATGCAGGATGGGAAGCGCGAAGGCAGCGGTCTTGCCGGTGCCGGTCTGGGCGATGCCGACGACGTCACGGCCAGCGAGTGCGAGGGGAATGGTTTGAGCCTGGATGGGTGTGGGCGTGAGGTAATTCTCTTCTTTGAGCGCACGCGAGATTGGATCGGCGAGGCCGAAATCCTGAAAGGAGGTCAAAAGGTGGGTTCTTTCCATTATTAAAGGCAGGCGCCCGGCGGTTTCAGCCAGGAGCGCGCGAGGGGTGTTCAGAGACACCCGCGTGTTTGGGGCGTCGGTTTTGGTTAGCTGAAGGGGCAAGCCAGAAACCGTTGGACGGGCTCAGAACACGCGGCTCGCAGTGACCCGATGAATCCGGGGTCGTGGCGGTCATATGGAACACGAACGCGGCGCTTTCAAGGTAAATCGCGAAATGAAGCGTCCAGCCGGTTAAGACGGCCGGAAAGCTGCCCTGTTGTGGCTTGATCTGCTGCTTGGTTGCCTGGCGCAGTGCTGAAATATGATGCTGGAAATTTAGACAAACTTTGATATCTGCCTATAAATTAAACAGCTTGCCGACGCGGTATACATATCTTATGTCGAAAAATTAGGCAAAAGCGGCGCGGTTCACGCCCTCTATCATGGATTCTCCAACGAAACCAATTGGTAGCACGTTTACGTACCGTGGCACGGTTCTTGCGATTCCGTTAACGCAGGCGGCCGTGGGGCCGTTTCGCAGCGTTTTAACGTCTGCGTCAGGGAGATGACACCTCATGCTTACTCAATTGACTCACGATATAGCGACGCCTCTGAGCCGCCGT
The DNA here is from genome assembly GCA_963801875.1 of uncultured Alphaproteobacteria bacterium. Classification (GTDB taxonomy): domain Bacteria; phylum Pseudomonadota; class Alphaproteobacteria; order Rhizobiales; family Xanthobacteraceae; genus Bradyrhizobium. Next base: position 252,211 of record CAWDGT010000007.1, read on the forward strand.
CGTTGGCTGGCGGTCACCGCCGGGCTGGTGATGGGCCTGGCCACCTTCGCATCCGCCAAGGCAGCCGACGACACCATCAAGGTCGGCGTGCTTCACTCGCTCTCCGGCACCATGGCCATCAGCGAGACCACGCTGAAGGATACCGTGCTCTTCCTGATCGACGAGCAGAACAAGAAGGGCGGCGTTCTCGGCAAGAAGCTCGAGGCGGTGGTCGTGGACCCCGCGTCGAACTGGCCGCTGTTCGCGGAAAAAGCCCGTGAATTGATCACCAAGGACAAGGTTGCGGTCGTATTCGGCTGCTGGACCTCGGTGTCGCGCAAATCGGTGCTGCCGGTGTTCAAGGAGCTGAATAGCATCCTGTTCTATCCGGTGCAGTATGAGGGCGAAGAGAGCGAGCGCAACGTGTTCTATACCGGGGCGGCGCCGAACCAGCAGGCGATCCCTGCGGTCGACTACCTGATGAAGGAAGAAAAGGTGAAGCGCTGGGTGCTGGCCGGCACCGACTATGTTTATCCGCGCACCACCAACAAGATCCTCGAAGCCTACTTGAAGTCGAAGGGCGTCAAGCAGGAAGACATCATGATCAACTACACGCCGTTCGGTCATAGCGACTGGCAGACGATCGTCGCCGACATCAAGAAGTTCGGCTCGACCGGCAAGAAGACCGCGGTGGTCTCGACCATCAACGGCGACGCCAACGTTCCCTTCTACAAGGAACTCGGCAACCAGGGCATCAAGGCGACCGACATTCCGGTGGTCGCGTTCTCGGTCGGTGAAGAGGAACTCGCCGGCATCGACACCAAGCCGCTGCTCGGCCATCTCGCGGCCTGGAACTACTTCGAATCGATCAAGACGCCTGCGAACGAGAAGTTCATCAAGGACTGGCAGGCCTATACCAAGAACCCGAAGCGCACCACCAACGATCCGATGGAAGCGCATGTCATCGGATTCAACATGTGGATCAAGGCCGTGGAGAAGGTGAAGTCGGTCGACGCCGACAAGGTGATCGATGCCCTGCCCGGGATCGAAGCTCCGAATCTGACGGGCGGCGTCTCGAAGATGCTTCCGAACCATCACATCACCAAGCCGGTGTTCATTGGCGAAATCAAAGCCAATGGCCAGTTCGACGTGGTGTGGAAGACCCCGGGCCTGGTTGCCGGCGATGCATGGTCGAAGGAGCTCGAGGGCTCCAGGGATCTGATCGGTGACTGGGTTGGCAAGAAGTGCGGCAACTACAACACCAAGACCAACAAGTGTGGTGGCCAGGGCTCCTGATTGATCCTTGAGGCCAGACAAACCAGGGAAGGCGGCGAAATCCGCCTTCCCACTGCTCCTGCCGGGGTCGTCCAGTGCTTACCAACGTCTTTCGAAACGTCCGGGCCCTCCCGTTCGCAGTCTTGCTGATTTTTTCCGCCGCGCTCCCGGCCATGGCCGGGCCGTTCGAAGACGCGGTCGGCAAATTCGCAAACGACGAGTATGCCGATACGGAAGAAGCCGTCGATGCGCTCGCGACCAGCGCCAGTCCGCTCGCCTACACCATCGTCAGTGCGCTCCAGGACGGCCGGTTGATGGCCGATCCCGACACCAAGAAAATCTATGTCACCCGGACCGACGGCAAGATCATCGATGCCTTGACCGGCGACGCCGTTGCCGGAATTCCGGATAGTGCTGCTGCCGTGCGCCTCAACAACAGGCTGCGGCGCCACGTCGAGGCTGCGCTCGGTAGTTTGACCTTGCAGTCGACCGATCCCGCCAAGCGAATCCAGGCCGCGCAATCGGTTTTCAAGACCCACGACGAGACCATGCTGCCGGCAATCGACAGCGCGCTGTCGAAGGAGAGCAACAAGGGCGCGAAGCTGGCATTTTCGGAAGCTCGCGCGGCGATCCTGCTGTTCAAGGAAGACGCTACCGATGCCGAAAAGCTTGAAGCCATCGCCACCATCAAGGCGCGCGGCGATCAGGAAGCGATGGCGCTGTTGACCGGGCTGAGCGGAGACCAGCCGCCGGCGATCGCGCGCGCCGCGGCCAACGCGACGGCCGCTATCCAGAGCAACCTCGCGCTGTGGTCGATGGTGCAGAATGCCTGGTACGGGCTGTCGCTCGGCTCGGTGCTGCTGCTCGCGGCGATCGGTCTTGCCATCACCTTCGGCGTGATGGGCGTCATCAACATGGCCCATGGCGAGATGGTCATGATCGGGGCCTATGTTACCTTCGTCGTGCAGGAAACCATCCGCACCAGTTTCCCCGGACTGTTCGACTATTCGCTGCTGATGGCGGTGCCGCTGGCCTTTATCGTTGCCGGCGCGATCGGTGTCCTGATCGAGCGCAGCATCATCCGCTTTCTCTACGGACGCCCGCTGGAGACGCTGCTGGCCACCTGGGGCCTGTCGCTGGTGCTGCAACAGGCCGTGCGCACCATGTTCGGCCCCACCAACCGCGAGGTCGGCAATCCCTCCTGGATGAGCGGCGCGTTCGAGATCGGCCAGATCACCGTCACCTATAACCGGCTGTGGATTCTCTGCTTCACGCTGGCCGTGTTCGCCATCCTGCTGGCGATGCTGCGTTACACGGCGCTGGGACTTGAGATGCGCGCGGTGACGCAGAACCGCAGAATGGCGGCATCGATGGGGATTGCAACCTCCCGCGTCGACGCGCTGACCTTCGGTCTGGGTTCGGGCATCGCCGGGATCGCCGGCGTGGCGCTGTCGCAGATCGACAATGTCAGCCCCAATCTCGGCCAAAGCTACATCATCGACTCCTTCATGGTGGTGGTGTTCGGCGGCGTCGGGAATCTCTGGGGCACGCTGGTCGGCGCCTTCACGCTCGGCATCGCCAACAAGTTCCTGGAGCCGGTCGCCGGCGCCGTGCTTGGCAAGATCGCGATCCTGGTGCTGATCATCCTGTTCATCCAGAAACGCCCGCGCGGCCTGTTCGCGCTGAAGGGGCGGGCGGTGGAAGCATGATGCGGCTCCTTGAAGTCAAGCTGCGCGCCGGATCACGGTCCAACTCCCTCTCCCTCGTGCGGGGGAAGGTTGGGGTGGGGGTCTCTCAGCATGCGCTGGCGCTTGTTGTTGGCAATTCCCCCACCCGCCGCGCTCTAGCAAGCGCGTCGACCGGGAGAGGTGACCGCAAATGATGCGGCACGTGCTCACGCGTTCGCTGGACCGCAGCGCGGCCGTATTCCTGATCGTAGTCGCCGCGTTCGGCGTCCTGATCCCGCTGTCGAACCTGTTGCTGCCGGCCGGCTCCTTGCTTCAGGTGCCGACCTACCTAGTGGCGCTGTTCGGAAAATATGTCTGCTACGCCATTCTGGCGCTCGCGATCGATCTGATCTGGGGCTATTGCGGCATTCTGTCGCTCGGCCACGGCGCGTTCTTCGCGCTCGGCGGCTACGCGATGGGCATGTATCTGATGCGCCAGATCGGCAGCCGCGGTGTCTACGGAAATCCGATATTGCCGGATTTCATGGTATTCCTGAACTATCCAAAATTGCCCTGGTACTGGAACGGCTTTGACATGTTCTGGTTCGCGGCGCTGATGGTGATTCTGGTCCCGGGCCTGCTGGCATTCTGCTTCGGCTGGCTGGCGTTCCGTTCCCGCGTCACCGGTGTCTATCTCTCGATCATCACGCAGGCGATGACATACGCGCTGCTGCTTGGATTTTTCCGCAACGATTTCGGTTTTGGCGGCAACAATGGCCTCACCGATTTCAAGGATATTCTGGGATTTAACGTGCAGGCCGACGGCACGCGGGCGGCGCTGTTCACGCTGAGCTGCCTGGCGCTGATCGTGGGCTTCCTGATCTGCCGCGCGGTGGTGACCTCGAAACTCGGCAAGGTGCTGATCGCGGTGCGTGACGCCGAATCCCGTACGCGGTTTCTCGGCTACCGCGTCGAGTCCTACAAGCTGTTCGTGTTCACGCTGTCGGCCTGCATGGCCGGGGTCGCCGGCGCGCTGTACGTGCCGCAGGTCGGCATCATCAACCCATCTGAATTCGCGCCGGGCAACTCCATTGAAGCGGTGATCTGGGTTGCCGTCGGCGGCCGCGGCACGCTGATTGGCGCGGCGCTGGGCGCGGTCGTCGTCAATTATGCCAAGACCTTTTTTACGTCCGGCACGCTGGCGCCGTACTGGCTGTTCATGCTGGGTGCGCTGTTCATCCTGGTGACGCTGCTGCTGCCGAAGGGGATCATCGGCACCTTCAATGCCTGGTGGGAGCCATGGAAGGCGCAACGGGGCGCGGTGACTGAAAATGCCGTCAGCGCCGCGCGCGAAGATGGCGTCAGCGAACCCGATTTGGCGGAGTAGGCGGATGAACGTGATGGATTCCCGAGCGACTTCGGCGCTGCTCTATCTCGACGGCGTGCACGTCTCGTTCGACGGCTTTCGCGCCATCAACAACCTGTCGCTGACGCTGGCGCCCGGCGAGATGCGCGCCATCATCGGCCCGAACGGCGCCGGCAAGACCACGATGATGGACATCATCACCGGCAAGACCAGGCCGGATGAGGGCGAGGTGCTGTTTGACGGCGTTACCGACCTTACCTGGCTGGACGAAACCAGGATCGCCGAACTCGGGATCGGCCGGAAATTCCAGAAGCCGACGGTATTCGAGAGCCAGACCATCGGGGACAATCTCCTGCTGGCGCTCAACGTCGATCACAGCGTGAAGGGCACACTGTTCTGGCGGGAAACCAGGTCCGAAACCGAGCGTATCGAGCGGGTGCTGGAAACCATTCGTCTGACCGACGCGCGTGACCGGCTGGCCGGGAGCCTGTCGCACGGGCAGAAGCAATGGCTGGAGATCGGCATGCTGCTGGCGCAGGATCCTAAACTGCTGCTGGTTGACGAGCCCGTCGCCGGGATGACCGACGTCGAAACCCACCAGACCGCCGAGTTGCTGAAGGAAATCAACAAGGACAAGACCGTGATGGTCGTCGAACACGACATGGCCTTTGTCCGTGAACTTGGCGTCAAGGTGACCTGCCTGCACGAAGGCTCGGTGCTGGCCGAAGGGACCATCGATCAGGTTTCGTCGAATGAGCGCGTGATCGAAGTGTATCTGGGACGATAGGGCGATGCTGAAGGTCGACAACATCAGCCTTTTTTACGGTGCGGCCCAGGCGCTGCGCGGGGTCTCGATTGCGGCCGAGCCGGGCAAGGTGACGTGCGTGTTGGGGCGCAATGGCGTCGGCAAGACCTCGCTGTTGCGCGCCACGGTCGGCCAGTATCCGATCGCCTCGGGCTCGATCACTTTCGAGGGCGCCGATATCACGAGCCTGAAACCCTATGAGCGGGCGCGAAAAGGCATCGGTCTCGTGCCGCAGGGCCGCGAGATTTTTCCGCTTTTGACGGTCGAGGAAAATCTCAAGACCGGCTTTGGGCCCCTGAAGCGCGACGAGCGCAATATTCCCGATGACGTGTTCTCGCTGTTTCCGGTGCTGCAATCGATGCTGGGACGCCGCGGCGGCGATCTCTCCGGCGGCCAGCAGCAGCAGCTCGCGATCGGGCGGGCGCTGGTGATGCGGCCGAAACTGCTGCTGCTCGACGAGCCGACCGAGGGCATTCAGCCGTCGATCATCAAGGACATCGGGCGCGCCATCTCGTATCTGCGCAGCCTCGGCAACATCGCGATCGTGCTGGTCGAACAATATCTCGACTTTGCCTGCGAGCTCGGCGACAATTTCGCGGTCATGGACAGGGGCGCGGTGAAATATGCCTGTGATCGCAGCAACCTCGATCCCGGTGAAATCAGTCGCCAGATGGCGCTATAACGGGCCTTGGTGAGGCGACCGGCTTCAGGTCGCACGCCCTGTTTGAAAGAGTTGGGGGCGGATGCGGACCGATACCACGAGCGCGACTTCCGCGATTTTCGCGGCCAACCGTGCCCGGGGCGCGGTGAGCTTCGACGTGCATCAGGTCGTAGGCGTTACCCGCCGCCGTCTGCTGCATGAATCCGGGTCGTTGCGGGTCCGCTTCCCCTCGCCGGAAGCAGACGGCCTGTCAGCGGTTTTCGTCAACACCGCGGGCGGTGTCGCTGGGGGCGATCGTTTCGACATCGAGATTGCGGCCGGGGAAGCATCGCGCCTGGCGGTGACGACGGCGGCGGCGGAAAAAATCTACCGGGCCGTGGGCCCGGCCGCGCAGCTCAATATTGCCTTGAAGGCGGCGGCCGGAGCGCACCTCGCCTGGCTGCCGCAGGAAACCATCTTGTTCGACCAGGCACGGGTACTGCGCCGTATCGATATCGATCTGGCGGAAAGCGCATCGCTCCTGCTCTGCGAAATCGTGGTGTTCGGCCGCGCCGCGATGGGCGAGCGAATGCAAAGGGGTGAATTCGTCGATCGCTGGCGGCTGCGCCGCGGCGGCAGGCTGGTGTTCGCGGAAACCGTGCGGCTCGACGGGGACATCGGCGAGAAACTCGGCAAGGCGGCCATCGCAAAAGGCGGCGCGGCGGTCGGCATCGCGCTGATTGTGCCCGGCGACGAGGCGCTGGTGGAGCGGATTCGCGAACTGGCAAACTCGTTCGGCGGCGAGGTTGGCATCTCCAGCTGGAATGGGTTTGCAATGGCCCGCTTCTGTGCCCAAGATGCGGCCAGGCTTCGCGCCGATATGATGGCGGTACTCGGCCGCGCCACCGGCGCGGCGCTGCCGCGGCTCTGGCTCAACTAGAAAATGGCTCAACTCGATCAGGTCAAAATCACCAGAGTGCTCGCATGAACCTGTCTCCCCGCGAAAAGGACAAGCTTCTGATTTCGATGGCCGCCATGGTGGCGCGACGACGGCTGGAGCGGGGCGTCAAGCTCAATCATCCGGAAGCGATCGCCATTATTTCGGACTTTATCGTCGAAGGCGCGCGCGACGGCCGTACCGTGGCCGATTTGATGCAGGCCGGCGCGCAGGTGCTGACGCGTGCCGAGGTGATGCCGGGCATTGCCGAGATGATCCATGACATCCAGGTGGAAGCCACGTTTCCGGACGGCACCAAGCTGGTCACCGTGCATGAGCCGATAAGATGACAGTAGTCATTCCGGGGGCGGCCGGAACGGCCGAACCCGGAATCCAGCGGTAATTGATTTCGAGATTCCGGGTGCGCGCTGCGCACCCCGGAAATGACGAGGGAGGGAAGACACGATGATCCCCGGCGAGCTCTTCATCAGGGACGGCGAGATCGAACTCAATGCCGGCCGTAAGACGGTGAGGCTGACGGTTGCCAATTCGGGTGACCGTCCGATCCAGGTCGGCTCACACTATCATTTTTTCGAGACCAATCCGGCGCTGAAGTTCGACCGCCGGCGCGCGCGGGGCATGCGCCTCGATATCGCGGCCGGCACCGCGGTGCGTTTCGAACCCGGCCAGACCCGCGACGTGCAACTGGTGGCGCTCGCGGGAAAACGCGTGGTCTATGGTTTTCGTGGCGACGTGATGGGGACGCTGTGAAAGCGCGGCAAGCAGCAGGGGCCGAACAATGTCCGTCAAAATAAAGCGTTCCGTTTATGCCGACATGTTCGGGCCGACCACCGGCGACCGGGTGCGGTTGGCCGATACCGATCTCCTCATCGAGGTCGAGAAGGATTTCACCGTTTACGGCGAGGAAGTGAAATTCGGCGGCGGCAAGGTGATCCGCGACGGCATGGGCCAGTCTCAGGTCACCAACCGGCAGGGTGCGGTCGACACCATCATCACCAATGCGCTGATCGTCGACCACTGGGGCATCGTCAAGGCCGACGTCGCGATCAAGGAAGGCTATATCAGCGCCATCGGCAAGGCCGGCAATCCCGATATCCAGCCCGGCGTCACCATCGTCATCGGCCCCGGCACCGACGTGATCGCGGGCGAAGGAAAAATCCTTACCGCCGGCGGATTCGACAGCCACATCCATTTCATCTGCCCGCAGCAGATCGAGCACGCCTTGATGTCCGGCGTCACCTCGATGCTGGGCGGCGGCACCGGCCCATCGCACGGCACCTATGCGACGACCTGCACGCCCGGTCCCTGGCACATTGCGCGAATGATCCAGTCGTTCGACGCGTTTCCGGTCAATTTGGGCATTTCCGGCAAGGGCAACGCCTCCCGCCCGGCGCCGCTGGTGGAGATGATCAAGGCCGGCGCCTGTGCGCTGAAGCTGCACGAGGACTGGGGCACCACGCCGGCGGCGATCGACAATTGCCTTTCGGTCGCCGACGACCACGACATCCAGGTGATGATCCATTCCGACACATTGAACGAGTCGGGATTCGTCGAGGATACCGTCAAGGCGTTCAGGGGCCGCACCATCCACGCCTTCCATACCGAAGGCGCCGGTGGTGGACACGCGCCTGACATCATCAAGATCGCCGGTTTGAAAAACGTGCTGCCATCCTCGACCAATCCGACGCGACCGTTCACCCGCAACACCATCGACGAGCATCTGGACATGCTGATGGTGTGCCACCATCTCGATCCCTCGATCGCCGAGGACCTCGCTTTCGCCGAAAGCCGCATCCGCAAGGAGACCATCGCGGCCGAAGACATCCTGCACGACCTCGGCGCGCTCTCGATGATGTCCTCGGATTCGCAGGCCATGGGGCGGCTGGGCGAAGTCATCATCCGGACCTGGCAGACCGCCGACAAGATGAAAAAGCAGCGCGGCGCCCTGCCTGAGGACAAGGGCAACAACGACAATTTCCGCGTCAAGCGCTACATCGCCAAATACACCATCAACCCCGCGATCGCGCACGGCGTATCGAAGCTGGTCGGCTCGGTGGAGAAGGGCAAACTCGCCGATCTCGTGCTGTGGCAGCCGGCCTTCTTCGGCGTCAAGCCGGATTGCGTCATCAAGGGCGGCTCGATCGTCGCGGCTCCCATGGGCGATCCCAACGCCTCCATTCCCACGCCGCAGCCGGTGCATTACCAGCCGATGTTCGCGGCTTTCGGCAAGTCGCTGACGGCCTCCTCGGTGGTGTTTTCCTCCGGCGCCGCGGTGGCTTCGGGGCTGGCGAAAAAGCTCGGCATCGGCAAGAAGCTCTATGCGGTCCACAATACCCGCGGCGGCATTTCCAAGAAGAGCATGGTCCACAACTCGGCCACGCCCAGGATCGAGGTCGATCCCGAAACCTACGAGGTCCGCGCCGATGGCGAATTGCTGACCTGCGCGCCATCAGAGGTGCTGCCCATGGCGCAGCGCTATTTCATGTTCTAAGCTCTTTCCCGGCGCCTGAAGCCAAAACAAAAGCCCGGGAGGAACTGATGATTTACGTTGTCGCCACGCTGACCGTGAAGCCCGAAACGCGCGCCGAATTCATCGCCGCCGCTACCGCCTGTATCAAGGAAACCCGGAAAGAAGCCGGCAATATCGCCTATGACATGCATGAAAGCGTCACCGATCCCGCCAAGATGGTGTTCGTCGAGCAGTGGCAAAATGCCGAGGCGCTGGTGCCGCACCGCGCCGCCGAGCACATGAAGACCTTCGGCCGCGTCGCGGTGAAATGTTTCGCCGCGCCGCCCAAGATCGAGATCATCACGCCCGAAAAAGTCGACGTCCGCTAATCAAGAAAGCGACGGGAGAACCAACCCATGATCTATGTCATCGCCACCACGCAGGTGAAGCCTGAATGCAAGGACGACTTCATCAGGGGTCACAAGACTTGCATCGCCGAGACGCTGAAGGAAAAAGGCTGCATCGCCTATGAGGGCCATGTCAGCGTGAACGACCCTAATCTGTACGTCGTGGTGGAACGCTGGGAGACCCGCGACGACCTTACCGCACACAGCAAGGCGCCGCACCTCAAGGCCTGGCGTGAATATTCGACGCCGCTCCGCGCATCGCCGACCGTGATCGAGATCATCAGCGACGGCAAGGTCGAAAAGTTTTAGGGTCAGGAATGAAAGCCACCTTATGATCCGCGCGACTAAGGTTCTCGGGCAGCACCGCTGGAGCGAGCCGCCGGCCGATACCGTCGTGCTCGATTTCGACGACCGGCACCGGCGGCGGATGGCGATGACCGGCACGCGCGGGCTCGAATTTCTGCTCGATCTGGAAAACGCGGTGGCGCTGCGCGGCGGCGACGCCCTGGTGCTCGACGATAACCGGCTGATCGAGATCGTCGCGGCGCCGGAGCCGCTACTCGAGATCAGGGGCGCCGATCCGCAGCATCTGATTCGGCTCGCCTGGCATCTCGGCAACCGCCATCTGCCGACCCAGATCATGGCCAAAGGCCTGCGCATCCGGCGCGATCATGTCATCGAGGCGATGGTGAAGGGGCTGGGCGCGCGCGTGATCGAGATCGAGGCGCCGTTCGATCCCGAAGGCGGCGCCTATGCCGGCGGCGGCCACGGGCATGCGCCGGCCAGCGATCCGCATGATCACGCCGCGCATGATCATGCATCGCGCGGTCATGGCGATCATCATCACCATGACGAGCATTGCGATCACGAGCATCATCACGGCCACTCCCATGCTCATGACCACAGGTAAGCCGCCGGCCGGGCCGCGGCGGGGAAAGGCCGGGCGGGCGGCCGCAGCAGGCAAAACCGCGGCGCCGCCGATCGGCGGCCTGGACGGGATGAACGAAGGCGAGGCGGCGGCGCTGTACCGGCTGATGACCTGGCTGTCGCCGTCCTTTCCGGTCGGCGCGTTCTCCTATTCCAGCGGCATCGAGTGGGCGGTGGAAGTCGGCGATATCGGCAACGCTGCGTCGTTGCGGGACTGGCTTGCGGCTGTTCTCGCGGACGGATCGGGATTTTGCGACGGCGTGTTGCTGGCCCATACCCACCGGGCCGCGGCGTTACGCGACGACATGGCCTTGCGGGACATCGCGGAACTGGCGGCGGCCTTCGTGCCCTCGCGCGAGCGCCAGCTCGAGACCTCGGCGCAAGGCCGCGCGTTCCTCGACATTGCGCGCGCGGCGTGGAATTGCGACGCGTTGGACCAACTGATTTCGCATTGCGACGGCACCATCGTCTATCCCGTCGCGGTCGGTATGGTCAGCGCCGCGCATGCAGTTCCGCTCGCAGCTACGATGCACGCATTCGTTCACGCGCTGACTTCGAACTGGATATCCGCGGGCGCGCGGCTGATCCCGCTGGGGCAGACCGACAGCCAGCGCGTTCTCGCATCGCTGGAGCCGGTCGTCGTCGCAACGGCGAAGCGGGCGCTGGAAGCGTCGCTCGACGACCTCGCCAGCGCGACCTTTCGCGCCGACCTCGCTAGCATGCGGCACGAAACGCAATACACCAGGCTGTTCCGGTCATGAGGGTCATGATCGCAAAGCGTTTTAATGGTGTCGTCCCGGCGAAAGCCGGGACCCATACGCCGCGGCCTTTCGTTTGGCACTGCGGGCAGACACCTTTTGTCAATACATCCGCCGGTGGTTGATGGGGTGGACGGCTCCCTACGGCATCAGTGTGCCAGAATGAGGTTGTTGCAAATCTCAGACAAGGGAGCCGTCCGTGAACCAGATTATCCGAATTGGAATGGATACGTCGAAGCATTTTTTTCAGCTGCACGGGGTGGATGCTAGCGAGCAGGTGGTGTTGCGCAAGCGACTTGGGCGCAAGGCAATGCTTGATTTTTTTGCCAAGTTGCCGCCGACCGTGGTCGGGATGGAGGCCTGCGGCGCTGCGCATTACTGGGCACGCGTGCTGGGTGAACTCGGCCACCAGGTGAAGCTGATCGCGGCGCAACACGTGAAGCCCTATGTCAAGCGCAACAAGAACGACGGGCGGGATGCCGAGGGAACGTGTGAGGCGATGAGCCGGCCGACGATGCAGTTCGTGCCGGTAAAGACGGCGGAGCAGCAGGCGGCCCTGATGCTGGCCGGTATCCGCGAACAGCTGATCGCCCGGCGTACCCAGCTCGGCAATATGATCCGCGGCTATGCGGCGGAGTTCGGGATCACGACGGCCAAGGGTCTCGACAAGCTCGAGCCGCTATTGGCGCAGATCTCGCAAGACGAGAGCTTACCGGGACTGGCGCGCGAGCTGCTTGCGATGCAGCGGCACGAGTACGTGCAGTTACAGCTGGAGTTGAAGGTGATCGAGGCCAAGCTGAGGGTCTGGCATCGCAGCAATCCCGACAGCCGGCGGCTGGCGCAGATTCCGGGGATCGGGCCGATCGGCGCCACGGCGCTGGTGATGAAGACACCGGATCCGCGCGCCTTCGCCTCCGGCCGGCATTTTGCGGCCTGGCTCGGGCTGACCCCGAAAGACCATTCCACCGCGGGCAAGACCAGGCTCGGCAAGATCACCCGCGCCGGCGATGAGAGGCTGCGTAGCGTACTGGTGGCGGGAGCGACCGCGGTGATCCAGCAGGCGACGCACGGCCGGGGCCATCCATCACCTTGGCTGATGGCGCTGCTCAAGCGCAAGCCGCCAAAACTGGCGGCCGTGGCGCTTGCCAACAAGATCGCCCGCATCGCCTGGAAGCTGATGGCGACAGGCCAGAGTTACAACGCCGCGCGGATGCTTGGTGCATCGGCGCTCGCCGCCTAAGAGATCAGCCGATCGGTAAGCCCGTCTTACCGGCCGAGCCCGAGCTGCAAGAGGAGTAGATGGAAGGATCGATCGATCCAAGGTGCGAGACACTCCGTGGGACCCATTGGCCGAAGCCAGGTCGTGTGGTTGATTGGAACTCGCGTCGCGGAAACCATCTTGGCCAGCGGTCAAAACCAACCGCATCAACAGGCCGGACATATGGATGCAAGCGATCTGATCTGACCACAAAAACTCTTGTGCCACGGGGGCCGTCCACATATGGGTCCTGGCTTTCGCCGGGACGACGTGAAAAGAGCATCTGACATGTCAAGCTTGAATGGCCCGCTTCGCATCGGCATCGGTGGTCCGGTCGGATCGGGAAAAACCGCGCTGATGGACCTGCTCTGCAAGGCGATGCGGGAGCGCTACGACATCGCCGCGATCACCAACGACATCTACACCAAATGGGACGCGGAATTTCTTGTGCGGTCGGGATCGCTGACGCCGGATCGCATCGCCGGTGTCGAGACCGGCGGCTGCCCGCATACGGCCATCCGCGAGGACGCCTCGATGAATCTTGCCGCGGTCGCTGACATGCGCGCGAAATTTCCCGATCTCGATCTGGTGCTGATCGAATCCGGCGGCGACAATCTAGCCGCCACCTTCTCGCCGGAACTCGCCGATCTCACGATTTACGTGATCGACGTCGCCGCCGGCGACAAGATCCCCTCGAAGGGCGGACCCGGCATTACCCGATCCGACCTTCTGGTCATCAACAAGATCGACCTCGCGCCGCATGTCGGCGCCTCGCTGGAGAAAATGGACACCGACGCCCGGCGGATGCGCGGCGAGCGGCCGTTCGTCATGACCAATCTCAAGAAGGGCGAAGGCCTGGACCGTATTATCGGTTTTATCGAGGCCAAAGGCGGCCTCGGCCATCAAGCGCGAGCCAAAGTGAGTTAACCGCATTGGTTAACATTTGTGGTAGGCGCGCCAGTGTTCGCCCAACAATCCGGACCTGGTGCGAGCGGCGGCAAGGACTTTCGCCGCTCGCCGGGAACAAAATCGCTTCGTGGTGATTAGCATCCTCCGGCCCTTGCCATGAGCCACGCTTCTGGCTGCCGCATTCGTCTCCGTCGCCAACCTTAGTTGCGTACCGATGATAGCTGCTTCATTATCCCTCATGGTTGGCTTTCATTCTGTCCTGGTTCGTTGCCGCCCCGGCGGACATCAGGTGCTTCCTCGATTTCTTGACCAAATCCTCATTCTTTGAGTACGCAGTGGTTCGGCTTGGTTTGATCATCGGTTTTATCGCGCTGATCGGGGTTCTGCTCTCCGGTCTTGCGGCCGATCGCGTCTACAATCAGGAACTGACGGTCGAGAGGATCGCGCTGGCGCGCGCGATCGACGTTCATGCCAGTCTGGTTCAGGACCGGCTGACCGACCGTGATCTGCTCGCCCGTGTCGCCTCGGGGCTGTTCCCTGCGCCTTTGGTGATCAAGGCCAATATGCTAAAGCCGCTGCGATCATCGATCTATGCCTTCAAGACCGATTTCGTGGTGGCGGGTTGGATCGCGCGACTCAAGCCGAGTGAATTCGATGCGGCGCGCGGCGAACTGGCGAGCGATGGATTTTCGCATCCGACGATCCGTCGTTTCGACGACGCACCGCTGGATACCGGTTCTCTCGACAAGCCGGTCGATGTGTTGATGGACGTCGAACCCCGAAACGCAGAGACGATGGCCTTCCCGGGCCGCTCCATTGATCAGCATCCCGTGCTGGGGCCGATGCTGGCGCAGGCGATGGCCGACGGCAAGCCGGTGGCGTCCGATCCGCTGCCGCTGTTGCACCCGGATGGTCCGATCGGCCTCGTTCTTGCCGCGCCGGTTCTGCAGGAGGGCGAGGCCCAGCCCGCGGGCTTCGTCACATTTTCCTATGAACTCGCGCCGCTGATGCTGGCGAATGACGACCTCTCCCTGTTCTCCGTGGTGCTGAAGGATCCGAGTCATCCGGGCGTCGAGCTGATTGCCGATCGTCAGGGCATCGTCACATCGGGAATGGCAGCACCGGAGGGGCCTGCGCCGTCGATGGTGAGGACGGTGACGTTCGGAGGCCGCGACTGGTCGCTCGGCTACTACGCCAAGACCAACGCGGCGAACCGCGCCCAGCAAACCGCCGCCATCGTCGCCGCCATCGGGCTGGCACTGACCGGCATTGTCTGCGGGCTGTTCGGATATGTCGCCTATAACAATCTGCGGCTGAGCCGCGAGATCCAGGTCAGAATCGGTTTCGAACGCCGATTGACTGCTGTGATCGACGAACTCAATCACCGCGTCAAGAACATCCTCGCCGTGATCCAGTCGATCGTGACGCGGACGCTGCGCCACGGTTCGAACATCGATATCGCCCGCGAACTGCTGATCGGCCGCATCCACGCGATGTCGAACGTTGTCTCGCTGCTCAGCGAAAGCCAGTGGCAGGGCGTGCAGTTGAAAGGGCTGTTCGAGGCCCGCGCCATCCCTCACGCCGAACGCATCGCGATCGATGGTCCCGATATCGCCGTTAGCGCGAGGGCCGCGCAAAGTCTCTCGCTGCTGTTCTTCGAACTGGCATCGCATTCCGACGAGGGGCTCTCGCTGGTCGGCAAGCACCCTCACATCGTCGTGCATTGGGAAGTGACGGGAGAAGAGCCCGACGCCATTTTTCAGTTTTGCTGGGAAGAATTCAACACCAGCGCGGCAACGCGCCGCGAGGACAGCGATTTCGGCGTGATCCTGCTCGACCGCGTGGCACCGGAGGCGCTTGGCGGCACCTCGAAGCGGTATTTTACCGATGTAAGCTATGTCTACGAACTGACCGCGCCGATGCAGACCGTCGTCGACATGACGGAGCGGGACCGCGCCGAACAATTTGCGCTGCCGCCGAGGCCCGGCGTTAGAGCGTGATCCAATCACGGCGCGCACGGTTTCATCCGGAACAAACCCTGGCTTGCGGGATTTGAGACTGAGTTCAACGTTCGTAACCGAAAGGCGCGCTCATGGGACGTTATCTGCTGTTGTGGGTGCTCTGTGTGCCGCTTCCCATTCTTGGCCTGATATACGCGTTCGGCGGGTTGCATTGAGCTTCGCCAGGCGCGCGTCAGTGCTTTCAGTGCTTTCGTCATGGCCGGGCTTCGTCCCGGTCATCCGCATCGCTTTTGCTTGACTGCCGTGAAGACGTCATGCCCGGCACAAGGCCGGGCAGGACGTTTATTGCGATGAAGGCGTATTTGATTGACGTCCGGCCTATCAGCCGCCGCTGCCGCCGATCACGGCGCGCACGGTTTGATCGGGGCCGAAATCTTCGGCGCCGTCGACATAGAGCAGCGCGGAGAGTTTCGATCGCGCTCGGTTGACGCGGCTCTTGATGGTGCCGACCGCGCAGCCGCAGATCGCCGCGGCGTCCTCATAGGAGAAGCCGGAAGCGCCGACCAGAATCAGCGCTTCGCGCTGGTCCTGGGGAAGCTTGTCGAGTGCGGCGCGGAATTCCTCGAACTCCAGATGTGCCTGCTGCGCCGGTTGGGTTTTCAGCGTCTTGGCATAGCTGCCGTCGGCATCCTCCACTTCCCGCCGCCGCTTGCGATAGTCGGAGCGGAACAGGTTGCGCAGGATCGTGAACAGCCACGCCGGCAGGTTCGAGCCGGGCTGGAACGAGTCGATGTTGGCGAGCGCGCGCAGCAGCGTCTCCTGCACCAGATCGTCAGCACGGTCGCCATTGCCGGAAAGCGAGATCGCGAAGGCGCGCAGGCTGGGTACCGACGCCAGGATGTCGTCACGAAGGGCATTCGTGAGGGGCATCAGTCCCTCCTGTCGGTTTTTGCTGTTGGTGCGCCCGTGGGTCCCATTTGGGGATCAGGCGCAGGCACATCAAGTTTTCGGATCAATTCCGCGAACCTGTCAGGCACCCCTTGCCGCACGACGTCGTCGTACATGGCGCGGAGCTGGTGGCCGATTCTGGACTGAATCTCGGCATTGAGGCCGCCCTGCTTCTTTACATCCTTCATGACCTGTTCCACGCTTCCCCGAGGTTTAAGTGCCTGTAGTTTCAGGAATTATCGTTGATTCCGAGAGCTTTTGCAGGGAGCTAATTCGAACTCCGCCGGAAAGTTCCCGATCAGGCGGGAACTTTTATCTGGCTCGGGCGTAATCAGGCACATCAGGGGAACCCGGGTCACCCCGTCAGGATACTTTGGCCCAAGACAAGGATGGAGTGGGGATGTCCCGATCACAGCTCGTTGCTGAACACTTGCCGTTGTTGCGGCGCTACGCCCGTGCGTTGACGGGAAACCAGGCGTCCGGCGACGCCTATGTTGGAGCCATGCTGGAAGCCCTGCTCCAGGACTCCTCCCTGCTCGATGAGCGGCACGGGCCCCGGGCCGGGTTGTTCCGGCTTTTCACCCAGATCTGGAATTCGGTCTCGCTCAACGATGCCCCTGATGTGGCGACCCTGCCGCTGCCGTCGGAGCGCCGGCTTTCCAACATCACGCCCTTGCCGCGCCAGGCCTTCCTGCTGCTGTCGCTGGAAGGCTTCTCGGAAGAACAAGTGGCCTACATTCTCGGCACCGACGTGGCCGAAACCCGCAGGCTTGCCGATGCCGCCGGCCGCGAAATGGCGGCCGAGATCGCCACCGATGTGCTGATCATCGAGGACGAGACCTTCATCGCGATGGACCTCGAAAGCCTGGTGAAGAATCTCGGTCACAACGTGATCGGCGTCGCCCGCACCCATACCGATGCTGTGGCGCTCGCCAAGAACAAGAAGCCGGGCCTGATCCTGGCGGACATTCAGTTGGCCGACGGCAGCTCGGGTCTCGACGCCGTCAACGAGCTGTTGCGAACCTTCGAGGTCCCGGTGGTGTTCATCACCGCCTACCCCGAGCGCTTCCTGACCGGCGAGCGCCCCGAACCGGCGTTCCTGATCTCGAAACCGTTCCAGCCCGCGATGGTCTCGGCGGTTGCCAGCCAGGCGCTGTTCTTCCAGCGCAATTCGCGTAACCGCGCGCCCCGGGTGGCGTGATCCCGAAGGCCGGAGCGTCGAAATAAGCCCGACGTGCCTCACGGCGCGCCGGGCTTTTGCGCGTGTTGCGCGCGCCGCGCGGGGCAGATCCGCGAACCCGGATGGATTCCCTTGATCTGCCGCAACGCACAAACGCGGTGCCCGCCGATATTTCCGCGCTGGATCATTTGCGAGGGAAATTCACGATGTGGCCGACCAAGGAAGATTTTCGTATCCAAGCCAGTAATTTCGACCTGACCAACGGGCTCAATGATCATCTGCGGCCTGTTTCTCTTTCCGCATGTTCTGGGGAAATTTGCCGCAGGCACCGTATCGGCCGCTACCGTCGGCTTCTTCGCCAAGGCTGGTTTCCATCCGCCCGAACTGTGGGTCTACGTCGCAGCGATTTCAGAAACCGCGGTCGGGGTGGCACTGGTGCTGGGCATTTGCACGCGCTTTGCCGCGCTGGGCGCATGTGCGCTGCTCGCGATCGCGATATACTCTCTCCAGGTGGTCAAAGGCTTTGGCTGGACCTGGAATACCGGCGGCTACGAATACCCGGTGTTCTGGGCGATCGTTTCGCTCGCGGTTGCCATCGAGGCGTGGAAACGCCATGCCCGACACGTTCCTTCACAGGCTACCGTCAGCTCGTCAAAAGCTACCGTCAGCCATCTGGCTTATGAGCGCGCGCGCCGTTCGTAG
>CAWDGT010000008.1:0-380000 GCA_963801875.1 uncultured Alphaproteobacteria bacterium
AGCGTGCAACTTCAGTCAGACTGCGGGTCAGATAGTCATCTGGCCAAGAACTAGTTGCTGCGAGCATTCCGACACTTGCCAGCTCCACAATCAATGCGTCAATGTTCTTCTCGCGATCGAAAGGATCACGTCGCCATTTCGCCGGAAAATCGCGATGCCCCCGAAGTGTGTGTAACGCGGCACGCAACTGTTGCGCGGACGCTGCCTTCCCGATCGGCGGCGAAGAACTCGCCGAATTCCCTCCGGTGGATCAATAAGAATTCTTTCGAACCAGCGGTCGAACGCCTCGTTCGCAATTGCTTCAGCCTCCTCTTCTGAGGCCACTTCGAAAAGCGGATCGATTCCGGCTTCGATCGGCCGTTCGTGAAGAATATCGCCGCAAAATCCATGTATGGTGCCAATGTCATCTGCGAGCTCAAGTTCCTTGAGCGCCTGGTCCAATCTGTCGCGTTCAAGGTTTGTCGCTTGGGCCCTTTCCTTCTCGATCTCACTGCGGAGACGCAACTTCATCTCTCCCGCGGCCTTTTCAGTGAAAGTCACTGCGACGATCTGCTCGAGCCTTCCAGCCCCGGTTTTTACCAAACCAACGATACGCCCGACGAGTGCGGTTGTCTTACCGGTTCCTGCGGCAGCTTCGACGAAAAAGGTCGCTTCAAACTGGGTCAGGATGCGGCGGCGCGCATCGATGTCCGTGGGCTCGCTCATCGCGACTTTCGCAATGCAAAAAGCGGTTCAAGGCGCTGTCGTGGCTTCCGGGAGACACGCAGCTCTTCGTACGGACCGCAGACTGACCGATAATTACAGTATTCGCATTCGCGTTTGTCCGGAGCAGCCGGCAGAAATGGAGCCACAACTGCAGCGTCGATAATCTCAACAACTTGAACGGCCACGGCTCGGGCTTCGTCGTTCAGAGTAACGACCTGCTCGGCAAATCCGCCGACCGAGGTGCAGAAATACAGTCGGCCGGACCGAACTATCGCTTGGCCCGCAAGCAGCTTTTCAGCCGCAAGAGCATAAAATAACGGTTGAAGTACCTTGCCACCGTCGATCAGCAGGTTCGAGACGTTGTCTGCGCTCCCGGTCTTGTGGTCGGTTATCCGCGCAATTCCCGTTGGATGGCCTTCGACAAGGTCGATTGACCCGCGAAGCTGGATGCCAGACTCGAGGTTGATCGCGCCGCGCACCGATTGTGGGTCAACGCGATTCAGTCGGGACGCTCTATGCCAAATGTCAGCTCGAAGTGCAGGGGCACGTATCCTGAATTGTCCTCACTTAAACGTCTCAGCCACTCGCGTAGATCAGCGCGCATTGCAGCGATTCCATCTTCCCAGACCCGCTCGATGGCAGGACCCAGTTCGTCGTGGTAGCTAGCAGCGACCTCGGCGACGATTTTTTCAAGCGCCTGTCCTGCCTTTTCGAGGTTCGCCGGGCGTACAGGAATCAGATTGTTTTGTCTGAGTTGCGCGAATAGCTGAAACTGGACATCGTGAATTAACGATCCGCGCTGTATCGCGTCTAGTTCGTCGATCGCCTGCGGTACCTCTCGCGGTGACAAACCCTGGATCGTCTGAAGGAAAAACCTGTAAGGGCACCGAGCAAAATTCTGTAGTGCGGTCGGTGAATAACTGCGAGCAGCAAGGCCATGCCGCGCCATAATGGCTCGAGTACTTTCGGTCCGGCTGATAAGGCCATCCGCCGGCGTCCAGAAGTTTCCCCAGCGCTGATAGCGCGATCTCAAGGATCGAGCGAGATAAGGATTGACAGTTACCAAATATCGCGCCGCGCCGATCTCGGTCCTCGGTTGGGCAACAAGCCGTCCGAGAACGGCAAGATCGTACTCAATATCGTCAATAGCATCAGCAGCATCGGACGGCGCCGGCCAGCCTAGCCGCGTGACGGTGGCCGTCTCTGCCCGTTTGGCGAGTTCGGCAAAATCTGGGAGGGATCCCTCCGCTGCCCTTACCGCTTCGAGCGCATAAAACGAGGGGACCCGAGATCGCGCCTGGTCAAGGTCAACGCGCGGATAGGAGAAGCAGATTTTTTCCTCTGCGGCACCGGCCGCAATTGCCAATGCAAGACGCTCTGCACCGAGTCGCGTCTGATTCGTTGCGAGACTACTATCAATTCTCCTGCGCACCCCATCGAGCAAGATGGGTTCCTCAACAATCTTGCTCGGGAACATCTTTTCGGCTAGCCCCGGTACAAACACAGCCTCGAAACTAAGGCCACGAGCCGCTTCGGTGGGGCCGATAAAAACCTTGCCATACCGCGACGAAGCCGGCGGCACTCCGACTTCCAGAAGCAGGTTCTCAAGGACCAGCGAGACGTCATCTAGGGACACCGGCCCTATTGGACTCATCGGCGTCAGTTCAAACAATATTGCAAGCACTCGGTCTGGTTGCCTCACCGCGCGTGTTACCAACGCGCTCAATCGCTCGATCCATTCTCCCCAATTCGCTGTAGCCGGAAGCTCGGCGAGTTCGTCGATGAGCGGCATGGCATACGCGGCAAACGAGGTTAGATCCCCAAGTAAACGCCCTAGCATCGCAACTTGCGCTTCGTCTTCCTCCGCTTGCACGAGCTTCATTTGAAGTTCGGCCCGAAGACCATTGATACGGCGTCGCCATCGATCTCGACCTCCGATAACAGCTGCCTCGACGAGAAGATGCTCCCAACGGCTGGGCGCTCTCAGCTGTCCGTTCGTGACAGGCCGTTCCACCGCTTCTGTAATTGGAGTTCCTACCTCCTGAGAATTGATTGGATCGCCTGTTTCCTTGATCGTCACCGACGCAAACTCGGGGTCAGAAGCAACCCACCTGTCACTTGTCGGAATAGCTTGCGGAGGTGCGCCGTTGGGGTCCGCGTCAGGAACCTGCCCAAGCGAAAGGTACTCAGAGAACCTTTTCGCCGATAGACCTTCTACCGCGCACTTTAGCAGAGCACAGAACGCCCGGGCAGATGGGTCAGGGCGGGTGACACCGCGCACAAAATGGATAGGTATTCCGGCACGATTAAATGCCTCCGCAAGATTTGCACGGTAACCCTCAGGAGAGCGCAACAGTACCGCGATACGATCGAATGGCACGCCACGCCGCGCGATCAATAGAACACGTCGTGCGATCTCGATGCATTCTCGACCTTCGCCCGGCGCAGAAAATACTTCAACGGCACCATCGAGCTTTGCTTTTCGCCGCACCTGTTGTTCATTGAACAGCCCTCGCTGCAGACTATTCAAACTGCCGATTGGCGCTGCTAGATCTTCGCCCTCTTGCGCTTGGTCAAGATCCTCGGCTTGAATACAAAGCGCCTCACAGGTCATGCTTATCGTTGTCTCGTCGGCCGCGGGTATTGTCACCAGCACTTCGGGTGCGGCTAACGCGACTGCGCGAACAAAGGCCAACTCTGCTTTGTTTGTAATCGGAACGTCAAGCAGCAGCAGGGGAAGTCCGAGCAGCTTACTCACTTTGCCGCTAGATTGAATGATCTTGGTGGCGAGCATCAGAACGCCCGGCCAGTCAATAAGGCTTGCCCTCCGGAACTCGGCTTCGAATGCATCGACCAATGGCGCAAGATCAGGGGCCTGAGCGCTGATTGTTTCTGACGCGACATCCGCCAACCGCAGCTCAGTGATCACGCGAGCGATGCTGCGCGGAAATCCCGGCGTCTCGGCGATAGGCTGGAACCGACCGAGGTTGTTGCTTTTTTTCAGATCGTGAAGAAATCGCGCCACGATGGCATCGGCTACGATTTGGTCGACTGGGACCAATCCCTTGTCAACTAGCTCCGGCCGGACGATGGATACAGCCAGTTGAGATAGCGTCAGGCGATGCCAACCGAATGCCGCACCGACATGAATTGCAGCATTGCGGGTAAGCTCGTTGGCCGCATCGAGGCTCGCTCCGACAACTAGGACTTCGTCGGCGGCGGCTCGATTTCCCAACCAAGCAGAAGCGCGCCGTATTCGACGATTGCTCTTGGCGGAGATTGCGACTGCCGTTGGCATTCCGAACGTATCTTCCTCGACCGGGGATTGCTGTCGGCGTTCGCATCGTAATCAGAAAGTAGATGGTATCCAAAATTTAGAGCCAGCGCTCACAACTTTACAATGGTGAAGTTGCCTTTATGCACTTTACATTGAGCGTTAGAGAGCGACGCAGCCGAGTATTTTCGAATTCTCGTGTAAAAAGCCCGGGCTTTTAGACCCGGGCTTTTCGTCAACATTCAGGAATTGAACCCCCTATCCGGCGGCGCGCCTATCGTCTGGGATCAGAGACGGCGACGGCTGCTCGCGACGAAGGCAGGCTTTTGCCCTGCTTTGAGTGCGGTCGTGTAGCGCCGGTCATCCAGCATTTCGAGAACTCCCAGCTCGCTCCCCTTCGCCGGCGTCAGCTTGCGACCATTTTCAATGAGCGTAATGCCGGTATCCTTCGCCGCTTTGACGAACAGGTTTCGCTTTATCGTGTGCAGGTCAGTGCGGGAGTGCAGCGCCACCACGAGCCGCGCCGCGCGGCGGTGTTTTGCCACATACTCGGCCAGGTCGGCGCACTCGATGAATGTCACTTTCTTCCCGAGCGACAGCATCATCGTACGCGCTTTCGCCGCCGCAAATTCCTCAATTTCGGCGATCCGCTCGAATCCCGCCGGGTGCAAAATGTAGACGTGCTGCCCGGTAATCAGAAAATCGAACTGGTCATCGAGCTTGAACATGCGATCGGGGATAAGTCTCAATGTATCGTCGATGACCGACACGAACCGGCCCTTGAAAGCGCCCTTGAATTGCGTTGCCTGCCTAACGGCCGTCAGCCTCCTGCCGCGATTGTCCCGAAACACGGCAAAATAGTAGGCGATCTTCTTTGGATCGTTGAGCGCGCCGACTCTCATAGGCCAGCCTTCTTCTTCATGCAGTGCGCGAATCGAAGCCATCGCATCTGCGGCGAGATCGACCCTCAACGACTTTTTTGATGCGTATTTTTCGGACAATTCGTAGGGCTGCCAGCCCTCTTCCGGCTCTATCGCGGTGAGGGTCGCGTTAAGTACCTGCTTCAAGGCATCCTGCACCGACTGATCGATGGGCACGAGATAATTCGCGTCTTCATGTCCATTTGTAAGAACGTTAACGCAGAACTCGACGGATCGAATGTTGTTGAAGTTAAACTCATTCCGCATCCGCGTTTTCCTTCTCGACGAATACAGTGTCGCTGATCCGTAGACCGTCTATCGATATGCCGGCCGGAGGCGGCGACGTGCGTTTGGAAAGCAGGATGACCGAATCTCCGGCCGCTCCGCCGCGGCCTGTCATTTGGGCGGTGTAAACGCGGTAGCCGAGCGCGGCGAAGACAATGTTCATGTAGTGCAAATTCATGTGCCAGAACAAAAACACGATGAAAGCGAACGCCGCTGCGACGGCATACAGCTCACGATCATTGCCAAGGTTCACCGAATAAAGCGGGAGCAGCATGGCGAACAAATAGACGAGCAGGTGATCGCTTTGGTCACGCGCGGAAGCGACAACAATAACGCGATGGTCGTTGCTGCGTCGGGCCACTCGCCAACGCCATAGCAGCGCGAGGTTCGGCACGACGGCCAGTGCAAGACATCCCGTGACCCAGCAGCAATCAGAAATCGGCGGAGCGCCGCGTATTGCCCAGAGAAGGAACAGTGGAGCGAGACTGCTGACGACCATTAGCAATCTCGCTATTGGAAGTCCGCTATTGATTCCCCCGGGCATCTGCAAAATCGTCCGCACTCAGTTCTAGCGCGGAAACCAGACTACACGGAGTGGTTGTAGGCGCACAAGCGCAGAACCGCAGCAATTTCAGCGCTGGCACGGCGTTGCGCACTTCGCGCCTGCGCCTTCCATGCCTGGTCAGTTCTCTTATCCGTCTTGCTGTGAGCCTTCAGCTCAGTGAGCGGTGATCATCCGCGTTCCCGTCCGGACACACCGTTTCGGCCACTCGCTGTGGCAACCGTAACTCGCGTTCGATGAGGTTTGAAATTTCAGATACAGCGATCCCGTCACGCTGTTTTCGGCAGAGATGGTCGCGGATTTTTCAGGAGGCGCGGTTGTTTAACCGCCCCCGATTGTAATCGTGTAAGATGATCCTAGCAGGTGAGGCATGCCAGAGCGATGTGTCGCGCCGCCCCCTGCCATTTCACCGTTCCTCCCCGGCTCGGGGATCATCGGGTAAATGGCATTTCTGTCAATCAGCGGATGCGCTCGCTTGACTTGCCGCGTGACGCTGGAGCGGTCTATAGAAAGCGGGCCGGGGTAGTCAGCCGACATCACGATGACACAATGATGCGAGACGAAAATCGGGTCAAAAAGTGCGAGAAGTACCTGATTTTATTGAATAAGTTAGCGGGCGTAGTTCAATGGCAGAACGGCAGCTTCCCAAGCTGCATACGAGGGTTCGATTCCCTTCGCCCGCTCCAGCCTGGCTCAGGCGTGACGGCTCGACGGCGCCAGACACGAGCCTATCTTTCGCGCCGGATCGCGCGTAGGGTGGCTTCGTCGCAAGACGATGGCGCTGAAACTTGGAGCGGACCGCGGGCAGACCCGGGGGCAGTACCCGGCGCCTCCACCCTAGCAGCTTGAGCTTAAAGGTCTCATCGGTGGTGAGATCGATTTTGCCGCAAGGCATAATTCCTGGGCTGCTAAGGCGGGGGCGAAACAGGATCGATGGTCGCGAAGAAGTTCTGAATTGTGCCCGGCATGATACCGCCGTTATCGGGTCAAAAACCTAAATGCAAACGATAACGTTGCATTGAACGAAGTGCGCCTCGCGGCGTAACCTGTTCGGGGTCCGGAGCACCTGGCAACAGAAGCTTCATCGCCGCGTCAGCCCTCGGGCTGGCGCGGCTTTGTTTTTGTGGCTGGTTCGCATCCGCGCGTTGGCTTCAACTACGGTGCGACGTTGAGCACAGCCTTCATGTTGGGATGGAAGCGGCAATAATAATCGACCGCGCCGGCCTTCTTCACAACCGAGGTGACGGTCTTTTTCGGCGGTATCGTCACGTCCCAGTCGCCGTTTCGCGCCGTGGCGGTATGGGCGAGAAAGTCATTGTTGATCCATTCGATGGTGTCGCCGGCCTTGGCCGAGGCTTCCGCCGGCGAGAACACGAGCTTGTCCATCGTGATCTGGATGGTCGCGGCATGCGCCGAGACGGACGCTACCAGCGTCAATGCGGCGGCGATCGGGAGAATCGATCTCGGCATCATGTCGGGCTCCTTATTTCAGCGCCGCGGCGACGTGTTCGGCGTGCTGCTCGTGGCCCTGGAAAATCTTCAGGCCGGTCTGCAGCAGGCTCTTCAGCTCCGCATTGCTGGAATTCGGAATAAGCGTTGTCTCCAGCGCGCTGTCGACCGCCTTGTGATAGGCGACCTCGTTGGCGACATAGGCCTTGTCGAATTCCGCGCCGTTCAGCTTGCCGAGCTCGGCGAGCTTGGTGGCGGCGTTCTTCGACAGCGTCTTGCTGGTGTCGTTGTCCTCAGGCGTGACCTTGAGCTTCTTCACCAGGTCCAGCGCCTGCTTGTTCACGGCCTCATGGTCGCGCACCATGTCTTCGGCGAACGCCTTGACGTCCTTGTTGGCCGTTTTCGCCAGCGCCTGCTTCGCC
Source organism: uncultured Alphaproteobacteria bacterium (assembly GCA_963801875.1). Classification (GTDB taxonomy): domain Bacteria; phylum Pseudomonadota; class Alphaproteobacteria; order Rhizobiales; family Xanthobacteraceae; genus Bradyrhizobium. The sequence goes on from CAWDGT010000008.1 coordinate 7,618, forward strand.
GCAGCGATATCGATCACGCCCGCGGTGTAGGCGATATGGGCGATCTGCGGATCGGTCGGTTTTGCGCCTTGCGCCAGCGCGACACCGCCGAGCAGGCTCACCGCAGCGATTGCCGCGCTCATTCGAACGAACATGATTTGACACTCCTGTGGCGCCGGGCCGAAGCGCGCCGGCGCATTGTTGCTTGCACGGGAGTTGGATGGCGCGCGAAGCCAAAGGTTCCGAAAAAAGTTATTCGGTGAAACCGAGCCGCTTCAAAACCGCGTTGGTCAGGCGTTCGCAGCGCTTGCCGGCGAACGGAAACGCCTCCATCACCACCGGGCCGATTTTGCTTTCGACATGATCGCGCAGCATGGCGCGGGCGCGATGCAGCCGCGTCTTCACGGTCTCCGGCTTCAGCTTGAGAATTTCGGCGGTTTCCTCGACATTCATTCCCTCGACCACGCGAGTGATGAAGACGATGCGAAAGGCCTCGGGGAGTTCGTCGATCGCGCGTTCGACGACACGCTGAATTTCACGTTGTGCCATGGTTTTTTCCGGGTCCTCGGATGCGCCCGAGTAGGGGAACTGGATGATCTGGGCCTCGAGGACCCCTGGAGCCAGGGTATCCACATCGACGCTCGGCCGCCGGCGGCGCAGCCGGCCCAAAGCCTCGTTGGTGGCGATCCGCGCCAGCCAGGTCGCGAGGCTGGAGTCGCCACGGAAACCTTCGAGATGCGTGAACGCCCGGACATAGGTTTCCTGGACCACGTCCTCGGCTTCGCTGTCGTTGCGCAGGATGCCGCGCGCGAGCCGGTAGAGCCTGCGATTGTTCGCCTGCATGATCGAGCGGATCGCGGCCTCGTCGCGGTCGCGGGCGCGCTGGACCAGTTCGGCTTCAGGGCCGCCGGGGGCGATTTGCGGTACTTGCGCTTGGCGCATGGTGACTTTCATGGCGGGCCTGGCTTTCCGGATCGCATGTTATCCTGAGGGGTTGGATGCGGCAAAGCCCGATAGGTTCCCGGAAAACGGCGGATTTGCCCAAAATTCGATTCCCAGGCCAGCCGACCCCGGGACACCCGCCAAAACCGCTACAAATCGAGCGGTTCCGCCGCGCCGCCACGGGCGTGGGCTTCGAGTTCATCCAGGAAACATCGCAGCTTTGCAGGGACGAGTTGGCGTGCCGGGAGCAACGCGTGCACGTTGAGCAGTTCACAAATATGGTCCGGCAGAATGCGTCGCAGCAATCTGGCTTCGACCGACGCGCGTGGAATTGGCCGTCAAGCGACCGCCCCCGCATGGTGAGTGCCGAATTCATGGCGAGACTTGATCGGCAGGGTGCGGCCATGACATAGAAGGTGAAACAGAAGAAAAGCGCTCCTCGGAACAGGGATGGGATCATGACGGACGATGGAATCTTTCTCCGGAATGCCTGGTACGTCGCGGCCTGGAATCACGAATTGATCGACGGCACCAAGCTGGCCCGCACGATTCTGGAGCGGCCCATCGTGATCTTTCGAGGCGCGAGCGGAAGGGTCGTCGCGCTCGACGACCGTTGTTGCCATCGCGCGGCGCCGCTCTCGATGGGCCGCATCGAAGGCGACGATATCCGATGCATGTACCACGGCATGAAGTTCGATCCGGCCGGGAAGTGCATCCAGATCCCCGGCCAGGACAAGATCCCGCCGAAGCTCGGCGTGAGAAGCTATCCGGTCGTCGAACGTTACAACCTGATCTGGATCTGGACCGGCGATGCCGAAAAGGCCGATCCAAACCTGATCGTCGATTATCCGCCGCTCGCCAATCCCAAATGGCGCGGCGCTCCCGGCTACATGCACTACAAGGCCAACTGGCTGTTGATCGTCGACAATCTCAGCGACTTCGCCCATCTTGCCTTCGTGCATACCCATACGCTCGGAGGTTCGGAAGAGTACGCCTACAAGACCAAGCCGGTCGCGATCGAAAAACTGGACGACGGGTTCCGCGTCGAGCGCTGGCACATGAACGCCGATCCGCCGCCCTATCATTGCAAGGTGATCCCGAACAGGACCGACAAGATCGACCGGCGCAATATCGGCCGAATGCTGATCCCCGGCATCTTCCTGCTCGACACCATGTTTGCGCCGGCAGGACAGGGCGCGGAGAAAGGCATTCAGGTCGAAGGCACGCGCCAGTATCGCAACGCGCAGTTCATGACGCCGGAGACGCGCGGTTCGACTCATTTCTTCTGGAACTACCTGCACGACTTCGACATCGACAATCCGAATATCTCGCTGTCGCTGCGCAACAGCCTCGAAGAAGCGTTCAACGAGGACAAGGCGATCATCGAGGCGCAGCAGAAGGTGTTCGACGCGGACCCAAACTATCAGCTTCTTGCGATCGGGGCGGACGCGGCGCTGACATACTTCCGCTGGGCACTGGCGCGGCGGATCGAGGCGGAGCGGAACGCCGCGCGGGCGGCGTGAGCCGGCAGCGTTACGGGAAACGCTTGAAGAACGCCCAGATGGTTTCGGCGCCGTCGATGTCGCGGTTTTGCGGACCGAGCAGGAAATTCACCAGGCGCGGGAAACGCGCGTCCGGGAAGCTGCCCGGCATGCGGTGGCCGCCGCCGTTGACGCGGTAGAGCATGACATCGCGCCCGGGCGGGCAGCGCGATAAAATCCGCGTCACCGTGCTCTCGTCCGTTCTGTCGAGGTCATCGAGATCGGCCACGGCCGCGTCCTGCGTGTCGCAGCCGTTGGCGCGACGCCAGAAGCCGAGCGTCTTTTCTGTCGACCAGAAGCCCGGCACCGCGAAGCGGCTGGTGCCGCGCCCGCCATGATACGGAATCAGGGGATCGGCGGTGCCGTTCATGACAAGCATCGGAACGGGGCGGGACGGGTGGCAGGCATCGGCCGATTCGTCGGTGAGATTGATGATGACGCTGGCGGCAGCGGCGAACAGGTCGGCGCGCGCGCAGATCATCGTCATGGTCATGGCGCCGCCATTGGAGACGCCGGTGACGTAAATCCGCTTCGGGTCGGCGGCGCCGTCGGCGACGAACTTTTCGATCAGCGCGACGATGAAGCCGACATCATCGGTGCCCTCGGGCGGCGCGCGGCCGGCGCGTTTTGAATTGGGCCGCAGATCGGCCCAGGCGCGATTGAGACCATCGGGAAAGACGATGCCGAACCGTTCGCGTTTTGCGACCGGCGGCCATAAGGTCCGACTCGCCATGTCGGCGCCGGTCTGGGTGTTGCCATGCAGGACGATGACCAGCGGCGCCGGCTTGTTGTCCGGCAATTGCGCCGTGAACGTCCGCGTCACGCCGCCGATGTCGATCTGCTCGGCCGATGCGGCACCGGCGCCAAACGCCAGCACAGCGACCAATGCGAAGATGCGAATCATGAGGGGAGCACTATCGCGCCGCGGTCACCATGATCTCGACGTTGTATTGGGGCGATGCAAGCTTGGCCTCGACGGTGGCGCGCGCCGGGGTATTTCCCGCCGATACCCAGCCGTCCCACACCGCGTTCATCTCGGCAAACGTCTTCATGTCGGTCAGATAGATCGTCGCCGTCAGCAGCTTCGATTTATCGCTTCCGGCCTTCTTGAGATGGCCGTCGATGATCGAGAGCACGTCCTGCGTCTGTCTGGTCACGCTTTGGCCGCCCGCATTGCTGGCGACGATGCCGGCGAGAAAGACGGTGTCGCCGTGGATGACGACCTGGCTCATGCGCGGCCCGGTATCGAAACGCTGGATGGTCATGCTGGTTCTCCAAATAGCTGTGGTCGATCACTAGCGCGCCGGCGGGTCATCCGCCACTGCGTTCTCACCAATGCCCGCCTGCGCCCTCACGCCACCGCCTTTGCCGCGGCACGCCCGGCATTTCTCCCCGAGAACAGGCAGCCGCCGAGAAAAGTGCCTTCCAGCGAACGGTAGCCGTGCATGCCGCCGCCGCCGAAGCCGGCCGCTTCGCCGGCGGCATAAAGCCCCGGCATGATCCTGCCGTCCTGGCCGAACACGCGGGAGTCGAGATCGGTCTCGAAGCCGCCCAGCGTCTTGCGGGTCAGGATGTTGAGTTTGACCGCGATCAGGGGGCCGTGGGCGGGATCGAGAATCCGGTGCGGCCTGGCGGTGCGAATCAGCCGGTCGCCGATATAGCGGCGCGCGTTGTGGATGTTCATCACCTGCGTGTCCTTGACGTAAGGATTTTCGATCTCGCGGTCGCGCGCCTCGATCTGGGCTTTGACCTCATCGAGCTTCAGCAGATTGTCGCCGCTTAGCGCATTCATCGCCCCGACGAGATCGTCGAGATTGTCGCGTACGATGAAATCGGCGCCCTTTTCCTTGAACGCTTCCACCGGCGCGGGAGCCCTCTTGTTGGTGGCGCGGCGCGCGGTCATCAGCCAGCTTTTTCCCGTCAGATCCGGGTTCTGTTCCGAGCCCGAGAGGGCAAATTCCTTCTTGATGATGCTCTGGGTGAGCACGAACCACGAATAATCGTATCCGGTCGACATGATGTATTGCAACTGCCCGAGCGTGTCGGAGCCGGGAAACAGCGGCGAGGGCAGGCGGTGGCCCAAGGCGTCGAACCACATCGAGGACGGCCCGGGCAGGATGCGGATGCCGTGGCGCGGCCAAATCGGCGACCAGTTCCTTACTCCCTCGACGTAGTGCCACATCCGGTCGCGGTTGATCAGCCGCGCGCCGGCGGCCTCGACGATGCCGATCATCCGGCCGTCGACATGTTCGGGCACCCCGGAGATCATGCGCTTTGGCGCCTCGCCCAGGCGCTTCGGCCAGTTCTGACGCACCAGATCGTGGTTGCCGCCGATGCCGCCGGAGGCGACGATCACCGCCTGCGCGCGCAAGCTGAAGTTGCCTACGACCTTGCGCGAACTGCTTTTTCCGCGCTCGACAGCATCGGGCTCGAACACCACGCCCGTGACGCCGTCGACGGTGCCGCCCGTGATGCTGAGCGCATCGACGCGGTGGCGGAATCTGAACGACAGCCGGCCACTGGCCTGGGCCTCGCGCGCCCGCCGCTCGAACGGTTCGACAATACCGGGACCGGTGCCCCAGGTGACATGAAACCGCGGCACCGAATTGCCGTGGCTCATCGCGTCATAGCCGCCGCGCTCGGCCCAGCCGACCACGGGGAAGATGCGATGGCCCATCGCCCGCAGCCATCCGCGTTTTTCGCCGGCCGCGAAGCCGACATAGGCTTCGGCCCAGCGCCTCGGCCACAGATCTTCCTCACGGTCGAAGCCGGCGGACCCCATCCAGTCCTGCAGCGCGAGGTCAAAACTGTCCCGGATGCCGAGCCGGCGCTGTTCGGGACTGTCGACCAGGAACAATCCGCCGAATGACCAGAAAGCCTGACCGCCGAGGCTCTGCTCGCCCTCCTGATCGACCACGATGACGCGTCTGCCGGCTTCAGCGATCTCGGTCGCGGCAACCATGCCGGCCAACCCGCCGCCGACCACGATTACGTCGGTATCATCCGCCATCGCCTTATTCCCCGGCCCTTCGCAGGATTGAAGCCCGCGGCATCGTCGGCGGTCAACGGCAATTGCCGGTTGAGCGGGCCCGGCGCTACCGGGCAATCATTAACTTGTTCCACTTTGGGACCTTGCGGCGGGCCCCGGTGCAGCGCGCCTGCAACACTCCAATTGAATTTGTTTTGACCTGCCCCGCGCATCTGGACAAAATCCCGATCTGGCAACACGCTGGCGGCAAGTCTTGCATCACTCAGGTCGACCAACTTCGGGTCGGCAGATTTGGACTGGGGCGGATATGAAATTCGTGACGGGGGTGCTTGCGGCGGTTCTACTGCTCGCAGGGGTGGGCGCGGGCCACGCGGTGGTCCGGATCGCCGACGACCGCGGCGGCCGGATCGGCACCTACGTCGACAAATATCAGGGCCTGCGCAGTTCCGGCGAGACGGTCATCATTGACGGCCTGTGCGCCTCGGCCTGCACCATCGTTCTCGGGGCGGTCTCGCACGACAAGATCTGCGTGACGTCGCACGCCAATCTCGGATTCCACGCGGCGTGGGATTTCGGCACCAATGGCCGTGCGATCACCAATCCCGAAGCGACGCAGATGCTGTACTCGATGTATCCGTCGGCGGTGCGGCACTGGATCGCGCAGCGTGGCGGCTTGACGCCGCGCATGATCTTCCTGCGCGGCAAGCAATTGATGAGCATGTACAAGCCTTGCTATCTCGACGCCGAGGCGGCGTCCGTGCCGCGGTCGTCGCTGTCGCGCCGGGAGCGCAATTCCGGTCAGCGTGACGTGATCGCGCCCGATCCCTCCGTACTTGCCCGGCAGCCCGACTAGCCCTATCTGAACATCACAGGCAGGCGAGCGGCGGCGACGCCGGTCGCCGATGTCGGTTCATCAGCCGCCTATGTCGCAAAAGCATGCCCGGGACTTGATCCCAGGGGTGGGGCCCGCGATCAGAATCCGCACAGCCCGTGAGTTCGCCCATGGCCCAGCCGGTTTCCACCCAACAGGAAGTGTCTTCGGCGCTCGCGCCGGCGCGCAGGGCCGCGTCGGCGATATTGGTAGGCGTTGCAGGCCTTGGCACCGCCCTTCTGCTCGGCGCGCTGGTTTTGTGGCTCCATTACGGGACGGCGGTCTTCTTCGAGATGATTGCCTCCGGCATCGCCACCTGCTTCTGATTTACCCCTGAGGAATTTCATGATGGACCGGACCGCCCGCCCGCTGGTTATCGTCGCCGCATTCGCCGGCAGCCTGGTGGTCGGCCTGGTGCTGATGCTGTGGGCGTTTGGCGGCATGCGAAATGTGACAGCCCCCGCCGCGATCGGCGGGCCGTTTCAACTAACCGACCAGGCCGGCCAGACCGTGACCGAAAAGAGCCTGCAGGGCCACCCGACGCTGATCTTCTTCGGCTACACCCACTGCCCTGACGTCTGTCCGACCTCGCTGTTCGAGATTTCCGAGGTGCTGCGGGCGATGGGCCGGGATGCCGATCGCGTCAACGCCTATTTCATCTCGGTCGATCCCGAGCGCGACACCGCGGAGGCGATGAAGGATTATTTGTCGAGCTTCGATCCGCACCTGAAGGGTCTGACCGGCAATCCCGAGCAGGTTGCCAAGGTGATTGCCGCCTACCGGGTCTATGCCAGGAAAGTCCCGCTGAAGGACGGCGACTACACCATGGACCACACCGCAGTCACCTATCTGATGGATCGCGACGGCAGGTTCGTCTCGCCGTTCAACCTCAAGCGGACCCCGGAGCAGGCCGCCGCGGATTTGAAGAAGTATCTCTGAGCGGCGGGGCGGCTTTCTTCTCCCCTCCCTCCACGCGCTCTTGCGCGTGGTGGGGAGGGGTTGGGGGTGGGGGGTCTGTCAGCGGTACAGACCGGATAGATTCCCGACAGATTAGACCGGGATGATCCCCGACAGGTTTCAGAATGCATCGGAGGGAGGGCCCGCCGATGCCATTTAGAGAGACCGGTCGGATGGAAGAACGTATTTGGATGTTTTTTGAGTACGAGAGCGGGAACTGGAGCATATCGGAGATTTGCCGCCGCTATGGGGTTTGCCGAGACACGTTTTACGAATGGCGGAAGCGGAAGGAGAGCGGCGATTCGGCATGGTTCATGGATCGCTCGCATGCGCCGCTGCAGTGTTGGCAAACCACGGATGGTGCGATTGCTGAGAAGGTGATCGCGGCGCGGCGGCGATTTCCGTATCTGGGGCCGCGCAAGATTCTGGCGGTACTTGAGCGCGAGGCGCCTGATACCGCCTGGCCTGCGGCTTCGACGATCGGGGGCATTCTCAAGCGTGCTGGCCTGGTCGCGGCGGTGAAGCGGCGCCGCCGCCCGCTCGACCAGCGGCGGCCCTGCACGCCGGTCAGGGGCCCCAACGATGAGTGGAGTACCGACTTCAAGGGCTGGTTCCGCACCCGGGATCAGCGGCGGATTGATCCACTGACGGTGGCCGACAGTCACAGCCGTTTTCTGATCGAGCTGCGGATTGTCGATCCCACGATCGAGGGCGTTCGGCCTTGTTTTGAAAGGGCTTTTCGCGAGTATGGGCTGCCCGCTGCGATCCGCTGCGACAATGGCTCGCCGTTCGGCTCGCGTGGCGCTGGCGGTATCACCAAGCTGTCGGCCTGGTGGCTGAAGCTCGGCATCGCGCCGCACTTCATCCATCCCGCCTCGCCGCAGGAGAACGGCCGGCACGAGCGCATGCATCGCACGCTGAAGGCGCAGACCTCGGCTCCGCCGGCGGCGAACCCGCCCGAGCAGCAGGCCCGCTTTGACAAGTTCCGCGAGCATTACAACAAGGAACGGCCGCACGAAGCTCTCGACCAACGGCCGCCGGCCGAGGTCTACACGCCGTCTCTGCGCGTCATGCCGCCTCAAGAGGAAGACCCCTGGTATGACGCCGATCATCAGGTCCGCCGCGTCCGCAGCACCGGCGCAATCAAATGGAAAGGCGAATTCGTCTTCATCAGTGAGGCGCTGGTCGATGAACTCGTTGGCGTCGCCGAGCGCGAGACCGGCGACCACATCGTGCGCTTCTGCGATCTGGACATCGGTCTGATCGACCGCCGCGGGCTCTTCACCCGGTTCGCTCCGCAGCGTGAGGGGCTCCGCGACCGGGAATCATGCCGGTCCACAATGTCGACAATCATTCCGGTTGAACCCGCAGCAACCGCTGCTTCCGTGATCGCCGCACCACCCCCCACCCCCAACCCCTCCCACCGCTTCGCGGGGGGAGGGGAGAGGGGGAGCTGGCGACATTCGCGTTATCCGCCGGATGGTTTATAAGGCCGTCGACTTCTTGGAAAAACCGTTGGCAATGCGATCCCGGACAGCTTTGATTCTCAACGAAATATTGCCCACGACAAGCAGCGCAATGCCGGCGATATCAGGCCTGGCGGCAGGCGCCCTGCTTGCGGTGGCGCTGCTGACCGGCGCCGCGGTAGCCCAAAACATCGCCAAGCCGGGCACGGAGGCGGCTCCGCAGGCCGTCCCCGGGTTCTGGGACCCGAGGCGGCGGCCGGACCGGCCTGATCTCTCCCGCCTGACCGTGATCCGATTTCTGACCGAGACGGATTATCCGCCATTCAACTTCACCGGCCCCGACGGCAATCCGGCCGGCTTCAATGTCGATCTGGCGCGGCAGCTTTGCGAAGAGATCAAGGTCACCTGTACCATCCAGATGCGGCGGTTCGAGACGCTGCTCGATGCGCTCGCCAGCAACCGCGGCGACGCCATTATCGCTTCCCTTGCGGTGACCCCGCAGATGCGCGCCCGCGCCGATTTCACCGATCCCTATTACCGGGCGCCGGCGCGGTTCGTGTCGCGACGCGACGCCGTAATGCCGGAAGTTCGTCCCGAATATCTTGAAGGCAAGAAGGTCGGCGCGGTCGCCGGTTCCTCGCACGAGGCCTATCTCAAGGCGATGTTCACGGATGCCGAACTGCATTCCTATCCCAACGACGACGCGGCGCGGCTTGCCTTGAGGCGAGGCGAAGTCGATTTCATTTTCGGCGACGCGATCTCGCTGGCGTTCTGGATCAACGGCACCGATTCCGGCGATTGCTGCGCGTTCTCGGGCGGGCCGTTTGTCGAGAGCCGCTATTTCGGCGAGGGCATCGGCATCGCCGTGCGCAAGGGCAACGACCTGCTGCGGCAGTCCCTGAACTGGGCGCTGTTCCGGGTCTGGGAAAAAGGCCGCTATACCGATTTGTGGCTGCGCTATTTTTCCGTGAGTCCGTTCTAGCGCTCGTCATTCCGGGATGGTGCGTTAGCACCAGACCCGGAATCTCGAGATTCCGGGTTCGATGCTTCGCATCGCCCCGGAATGACGGTGGATCAGCCGCCATTTTGCATTTGCAAGCGGACACGTTTACGTTCCGCGCCCGGAGACCCTTTCTTGATGTCCATGCCCGAACCCGCCAATCCCAACGACCTGCGCGCGCTCGCCGAACAATCCAACGCCTGGCCGTTCGAGCAGGCGAAGGCGATTGTCGCGCGGGTGAAGAAAAAGCCGAAGGACGAGGTGCTGTTTTCGACCGGCTACGGGCCGTCGGGCCTGCCGCATATCGGCACCTTCGGCGAGGTCGCGCGCACCACCATGGTGCGCCATGCGTTCCGCGTGCTTACCGAGGACAGGATCAAAACGAGGCTAATTGCCTTCTCCGACGACATGGATGGTCTGCGCAAGGTGCCCGACAACGTCCCGAACAAGGAGATGCTGGCGTTGCATCTCGGCAGGCCGCTGTCGCGGATTCCCGACCCGTTCTCGAATGAATATCCGTCGTTCGGCGCGCATAACAATGCGCGGCTGCGCGCGTTCCTTGACAGGTTCGGCTTCGACTATGAATTCGCCAGTTCAACGGACTACTACACGTCGGGAAAATTCGACGCCGCGCTGCTGCGCGTGCTGGAACGGCTCGAGGCTGTCATGGCGATCATGCTGCCGTCCTTGCGCGAAGAGCGCGCGGCGAGCTATTCGCCATTCCTGCCGATTTGTCCGCGCACCGGCGTCGTGCTGTACGTTCCGATCGTCGAGCATGATTTGAAGGCCGGCACCATCTCTTATGACGATCCCGAAACAAGAGAGCGCGTCACGCTGCCGGTCACCGGCGGGCATTGCAAGCTGCAGTGGAAGCCGGACTGGGCGATGCGCTGGTTCGCGCTCGGCGTCGACTACGAGATGGCCGGCAAGGACCTGATCGATTCCGTAAAGCTGTCGGGAAGAATTTGCGCCGCGCTCGGCGGCGCGCCGCCCGAAGGGTTCAACTATGAGCTCTTCCTCGACGACAAGGGCCAGAAGATTTCCAAATCGAAGGGCAACGGGCTCACCATCGACGAATGGCTGCGCTATGCCTCGCCGGAATTGCTGTCGCTGTTCATGTACCGCGAGCCGAAGTCGGCCAAGCGTTTGTATTTCGACGTGATCCCGCGCAACGTCGACGATTATCAGCAGTTCCTCGAAGGCTTTCCGCGACAGGATCCGAAGCAGCAGTTGGCCAATCCGGTCTGGCACATCCACGCCAGCCATCCGCCCACGGCCGATATGCCCGTCACCTTCCAGTTGTTGCTGACGCTGGTGTCGTCGTCGAACGCCGAGAACGCCGCGACCCTGTGGGGGTTCATCGGGCGCTATCGTCCCGGCGTCACGCCGCAGACCCATCCGAAGCTGGATGCGATGGTCGGCTACGCCATCAACTATTATCGCGACTTCGTGGCGCCGACCAAGACATTCCGCGAGCCGACCGAACCCGAGCGCGTCGCGCTGCAGGATCTGCGCGATGCGCTGTCGCAACTGCCGGCCACCTCGACGGCGGAAGAGATCCAGAACGTGGTCTACGAAATCGGCCGCCGCGAGCCGTTTCTGGACAAGAAAATAGCAAAAGACGGCAAGCCCGGCGTCTCGCTCGACTGGTTCAACATGCTCTATCAGGTGCTGCTGGGCCAGGAGAAAGGCCCGCGCTTCGGCTCCTTCGTCGCGGTGTACGGCCTGCCCAATGCGGTGGCGATGATCGACGGCGCGCTGGCGCGGTCGGCGTAACGTGAAATCCCTTCCCTTCTCCCCCTGTGGGAGAAGGGAGGAGGCGGAGAGCTCGGGGCTGTAACCTACGTCGCGTAGTCCGGCTCTTTGCGGTCGAGCACGCGCTTCAATGCATCGAAGTGCCGCTGTGCCGGCGTTGGACCGTCAAACATACTGGTGCCGCCGTAATCCCGCCTGGTCTTCTCGGCCACGGCGCCGGGGAGCTGCTTCAGAGGCTGTCCGGTCCACATCGCGTAGATCTGAACCTGCGCGGCGCGCTCGGTGTAATAAAGCCGGTCATAGGCGTCGGCGACCGTGTTGCCGACGGTCGAGATGCCGTGATTGGCCATGAACAACACCGACTTGTCGCCGATCACCCTGGCGAGGCGAACACCTTCGGCCGGATCGAGAGCAGGTCCGGTGTATTCGTCGTCATAGGCGATCTCGCCCGACAGCCCGACCTCGGTCTGGCCGATCTCCTTGATGCGCGGGTCTTCGAGACGCGTCAGCGCGCTCGCATAGGGCATGTGGGTGTGGAACACGGCCTTGGCCTGCGGCAGCGCCTTGTGGATCGGCGCATGGATGCAGTAGCAGGAGCGTTCCACGTCACCGGCGCCGCGCTTGACCTTGCCGTCGTCGATGCCGACTTCCATGAAGGACGAGGCCGTGACCTCGGACCAGTGCATCCCGAACGGGATCTGGTAGTAGCGGTCACCGCGGCCCGGCACCACCAGGGTCAGGTGGTTGAAAATGCCCTCGCTGAAGCCGTGCATGAAGGCCAGCCGGTGCGCCGCCGCAAGTTCCACACGCGCCTGCCATTCCTCGGCGCTGTAATCGGAAAGCGTTTTCGGCGAGACCCTGAACTGCATGAGCGTCCTCCTGATTCTTGCTGTGATGACGTTGGCGCTACTGTAGCGCAATTTGCGCCGGCCGTCATTGCAGAGCCTGCGCGTGCCGCGCAATGCTCACCCGCGCCCGGAACTCTTCTTCCCCTCTCCCCTTGTGGGAGAAGGTGGCGCGGACACAGTCCGCGCCGGATGAGGGGTTCTTTCCGCGGAGACATACCCCTCACCCGTCACGAACGCGCTTCGCGCGCCCGTGCTACCCTCTCCCACAAGGGGAGAGGGGAAGGCAGCGTTGCCCTACTGCCGCGCCCACACGATCCGTGCGATCCACGCGACGTCGGCGGCCGGCAGATTGCGGTCGACATGGGCAGGATTGAGCGACTGCAGTTCCAGCGTCCTGGCGGTGCGGCGTTTTAGTTCCTTGACCATCACCTCGCCGCTGCCTGTTTTCACCACCACGCGGTCGCCGCGCCGGATCGGCGTGCCCGGCGATACCACGATGACGTCGCCGTCGCGATAGGCGGGCTTCATCGAATCTCCGGAAATCTCCAGCGCATAGGCGTGCTCGTCGTTGACGGAAGGAAGCGCCACCTCGTCCCAGCCCTTGCCGGCCGGAAACCCGCTGTCGTCGAAATGGCCGGCGGCTCCCGCTTGCGCGAAGCCGAGCAGCGGCACCGACTGTGCGGTCCGCGCGGCATCGCCGATCAAATGCACGAAGCTGTCGATGGAACAATTGGTGGCGGCGAGCGCCTTGGCCACCGATTCGGTCGAGGGCCAGCGTTCCCGGCCGTCGGGAGTGATGCGCTTGGACCTGTTGAAGGTCGTGGGGTCGAGGCCGGCGCGCCTTGCCAGACCCGAGGGCGATAGTCCGCCGCGCTCGGCGAGCCGATCCAGCGCGGTCCAGATCTGGTCGTGGGTTAGCATTCCCCGCGCTTTTGGCTGTTTGGGCATGATTCAGCTCGATCCCGATCGGGAATTATTGTCTTAAGCGGCCGGTTTTCGCAATCAGGCCGCGGCGCCCGATGCAGCGACCTTGAGTTAAGTCGGTGCCGCCGATACGGTCGGCGCCGGCTTTCGGAAACTCCGGGAAATCCCAAAGACTCAACGCGACAGGCGGGACGAGCCAACTTCGGAAATCGGGCCACACGTGCGCAGGATCTACAAAATCTGTTCCGCTTCGGCCTGGCGCGAGGCCGAGCGGCGAGGCGTGTACCGCGGCAGCGCCGACGACATCAGAGACGGCTTCATTCATTTTTCCAGCGCCTCTCAGGTGGCGGAGACCGCCAAAAAGCATTTCTTCGGCCAGACCGGACTGTTCCTGATCGAGGTCGACGCCGATGCGCTGGGCGACGCGCTGCGCTGGGAAGCCTCGCGCAACGACGAGTTGTTTCCGCATCTCTACGGCGAACTCGATCTCGGCGCGGTCACCGCCGTGCGCGACATGCGCGCGCGGTCCGACGGCACTCACGACATCCCGGAGCTGACGCCGTGATCCGCGCATTCGATGCCTTCTCGCTGCCGCTGCTGCGCTGGTTCGATCCGGAGGACGCCCACCGTCTGGCGATTCAGGGATTGAGGCTGCTGCCGCCGGTGCGACCGCGCGCCGACGACGCCAAGCTGGCGGTGCGGGCGTTCGGTCTGAATTTCTCCAATCCGATCGGCATGGCCGCGGGCTTCGACAAGAGCGCGGAAGCGCCGGACGCGCTGCTGCGGCTGGGATTCGGTTTTGTCGAAATCGGTACCGTGACGCCGAAGCCGCAAGCGGGTAATCCGCGGCCGCGGCTGTTCCGGCTGGAGCGCGATGAAGCCGTGATCAATCGCATGGGATTCAACAATGACGGCGCCGAAATCGTGCTGCGGCGACTCGCGGCGCGCGCGCATCTTTCCGGCATCGTCGGCGTCAATGTCGGCGCCAACAAGGACTCCACCGATCGCGTCGCCGACTATGTCAGGCTGATCGAAACCTTCGCGCCGGTAGCGAGCTATTTCACCGTCAACGTGTCGTCGCCGAATACGCCGGGCCTGCGCAACCTGCAGCAGGCTGCAGCGCTCGACGATCTCCTGGCCAAGGTGATCGACGCCCGCGAGCGGGTGCGGCAGAGCGCCGGCGACTCGCCGGTGCTGCTCAAGATCGCGCCCGACCTCAGCCTTGCCGAGCTCGACGATGTCGTTCAGATCGCGCGCTCGCGCCGCGTCGACGGCATGATCGTGGCCAACACCACCGTGGGGCGGCCCTCGACCCTGCGCGAACAGAGCCGCGCCAGGGAGCAGGGGGGATTGTCGGGGCGACCGCTGTTCCGGCTTTCGACCCGGATGGTGGCGGAAACCTATGTGCGCGCCGAGGGTGCGTTTCCGCTGGTGGGCGTCGGCGGCATCGATTCGGGCGGCGCGGCGCTGACCAAGATCCGCGCCGGCGCCAGCCTGATCCAGCTTTATTCCTCGCTGATCTACAAGGGCCTTGGCCTGGTCGACGACATCAAGAACGATCTCGCCTCGACCTTGCTGCGCACCGGGCGGGAACTCTTTGTCCGAAATTGTCGGCGCCGATGCCGCGACCATCACGGCCGAGGACTGGCCGGTCTGATTCGAGAGGCAGCCAAAGAATGCGGGAAGTAAACCCGTCTTTGCGAGCGTAGCGAAGCAATCCATCGGCAACGAACGGCGGTATGGATTGCTTCGTCGCTGCGCTCCTCGCAGTGACGAGAAAGGCTACTTCACAATTCCACAACCATCCCGTCGCTTGCCGTGGTGTAGGCTAGCGTGTCCAGCCGCCCCAGCATGTCGTCGCTCATATGGGTGAGGATCAGCCGTTTCGGATTGATCCTGGCGAGATGCGCCTCCAGTGTTTTCAGGCTGAGGTGGTTCTTCACGACCTTGTCGTAGTAATAGGCTTCCGCGATGAACAAATCGGCGTCGCGGCCAAGCGGGACCAACGTCTCCGTCCATTCGGTGTCGGCGCTGTAGGCAATGACGCGGCCCCCGGCCTCGACCCGGTAGGCGAGGAACGGGCCGCCGGATTCGCCGTGCACCACCGGAAACGGCGTGACGTCGACGGCGCCGAAGCTGCGCGTCTCCTCGGGCTTGAGCGCGACCACCGAGAGGGCGAAACGCTGTTTTGTCTTGGATGAATTTTCGAACAGCGCTTCCATCGCCTGCGTCAGCCGCGTCTGGATTCCTTCGGGTCCCGCGATCACCAGCGGACGGGTGCGGCGGGTGAACTGGGCATCGAGCAGCAGAAACGGCAACCCGGCAAAATGATCGCCGTGGAAGTGCGTGATCAGAATGAGGTCGATATCGTCGCGCGCGATCCCCAGCCGCTTCAAGGCCGGCAGCGACGAGGCGCCGCAATCGATCAGGAAATTGGCGGAGCTGCCGGTGACGTGAAAGCAGGTGTTATATCGTCCGCCCGAACCGAGCGCGTCGCCGCAGCCGACAAATCGCAATCGCATCGGAAATGCTATCGCCCGCGCGGCGTGCCGAACAGCCGCGACACGAGCCAGATCGGTATCACGATCACGGCGCCCAGCAGGAAGTAGCGCCACAACCAGTTGATGGCGTCAAAGCCGAGATCCCAAAGCCGCTGGAACAGCAGCCGGATGCTGTGCAGGATATTCCAGGGATCGAACCCGATCGCGGCGAGCACCACGCCGACCAGGATCGACAAGAGCGCCAGCCGGAACGCCACCGCCAGCGGCGAGCCGCCGAGAAAGCGGGTGAGGCCGTCATTGGCTGCCGGCAATTGTCTGGTGTCGTTGGGCATCAATTATCTCTCCGCGCGCGATTTCGTTCGGCGCATTGTAGTCAATCCATGGCAGATGGGGAACCTGCTCGTCGGCGTCAATGGCCCTCGGCTGCCGTGGAAACAACGGTCGCGTCCGCCTTCAACATCTTTTCAAGCGTTTCCAGCCGGTCGGCCTCGCGCGGCGGCTTGTCCCAGCGCAGCCGGTTGATGCGGGGAAACCGCATCGCCACGCCGGATTTATGCCGTGCCGAGCGCGCCAGGCCCTCGAAGGCGACTTCCAGCACCAGCCCCCGATCCGGCTCGTGCACCACGTGCCGGATGGGTCCGAATTTTTCGGTGGTGTTGCGGCGGACGAAGCGATCGATCTGCAACAGCTCCTCGTCGGTGAAACCGAAATAGGCCTTGCCGACCGGCACCAGCTGCTCGCCGTCCTCGCGGGCGGCCCAGACCCCGAAGGTATAATCCGAATAATATGACGAGCGCTTGCCATGGCCGCGCTGCGCATACATTAGCACGGCATCGATGATGTGAGGGTCGCGCTTCCACTTCCACCATTGTCCTTTCGGCCGACCCGGCAGATAGAGCGCGTCGCGGCGCTTCAGCATCACGCCCTCGACCGCTGCTGCATCCTCTCTGGCTCCGGCGCCGGCCGGATTTTTTCTTGCTGCCGTCAGCGCGTCCCAGCTGTCGAATTCGATCACCGGCGACAGATCGATCCTCGCGTCGTCAAGCCTTGCAATGAAGGTCTCGAGCCGCGCGCGGCGCTCGGCAAACGGCAACGTACGTAAATCTGTGTCGCCTTCGCCGAGCAGATCATAGGCGCGCAGGTGGATGGGATATTCCCCCATCAGCTTCGACGACACCACCTTGCGATTGAGGCGTTGCTGCAGCACGTTGAAACTCTGCACCCGGCCGTCGCGCACCACCAGCAACTCGCCGTCGATGGCGCCGGGCAGATGCAGTGACGGCAGCAAATCCGGAAAGCTCCCGGTGATGTCCTCGCCGCTGCGCGAATAGAGCCGCGCCAGCCTGTAGCCGCGCGCATCGCGGCCGCTGACCGCCTGCACGCGAATGCCGTCCCATTTCCATTCCGCGATGAAATCGGCGGCGTCGAGATTGACAAAATCGGCATTGTCGATCGCGTGCGCCAGCATCACCGGGCGAAAGGGCGCGGGATCGAGATTGACGGGCTTTTCCGCGTGGCCCTCCAGCCAGGCGAACAGATCGAGGTAGGGCGGCGTTAAGCCCGGCCACATCAATTCGATCTCGTGCGGGTCCTTGTCCCCGAGTTCGGCGGCGGCGGTCTTGGCCAGCCGCGCCGAGATGCCGATCCGCATCGCGCCGGTGACGAGTTTTAACAATGCCCAGCGGCCGGTCTCATCCAGCTCGTCGAGCCAGCGCGAAAGCTGCTTGGGCAGTTCGGTCTTGCCAAGGGTGCGCAGCGTGGTGACGACTTCGGTTAGCGTTGGGGGCGGAAGCTTGTTGTGGAGGCGTTGGTCATCGCTGGCGCGGTGCCCAAGATACTCCCCTCCCTCCACGCGCAGCGCGCGTGGCGGGGAGGGGTCGGGGGTGGGGGGTGTATCGGCAAGAGCCGCTGCTTCAGTGATCGCGGAGCTACCCCCCACCCCCAACCCCTCCCCACCGCTGCGCGGGGGGAGGGGCGTGGACCGCGCCTGCGCCGCCGCCTTCGGCCACATAAGCGCCACCGTCTCCGAGAGATCGCCCACGTAATCATACGACAGCGCGAACAGCACCGGGTCGGTACGATCAGCGATCAGGTCGCGGATCAGACCGGGCTTGGCGTGCTTGAACGACAGCGCCCCGGTCAACGCGGCGAGCGCGTAGCCGCGGTCGGGATCCCCTGCCTCGCGAAAATAATTCGTGAGCAGCCGCAGCTTGTTGTTGCGGCCGGGCTCATAGGCGAGGCGGTCAAGCAGTTCGGCGAAGCGGTTCATGCCTCGGCGTCCTCCGCCTGGGCCGCATCGCCCTCATCCTCGTCGCCATAGCCGACCAGATCGAGCGGCCGCGCGGCAAGGCCCTTTGCCTTGCACCAGTGCACCAGCGCGTCTTCCTGGCCGTGGGTGACCCAGACTTCGCCGGCGCCGGTGGCATCGATCGTTGCGGTCAGGCCGTCCCAGTCGGCGTGATCGGAGATCACCAGCGGCAATTCGACGCCGCGCTGGCGGGCGCGGGCGCGCACCCGCATCCAGCCCGAGGCAAACGCGGTGACCGGATCGGGGAACCGCCGCGTCCAGATATCCGACGTCGCCGATGGCGGCGCCAGCGTGATGGTGCCGGCGAGATCGGCCTTCTTCATGCCCCTGACCGGGCGCAGATCGCCGAGCGCCACGCCGCGGCTCTCGTAATAGCGCGTGATCTTCTCCATCGCGCCGTGCAGGTAGATCGGCGCGTCGTAGCCGGCCGCGCGGATCAGCGCGATGACGCGCTGGGCCTTGCCGAGCGAATAGGCGCCGACCAGATGCGCGCGCTCCGGAAACAGCGCCACCGAAGCGAGCAGTTTTCTCACTTCATCCGCCGCATCGCCGTGGCGAAACACCGGCAGGCCGAATGTGGCCTCGGTGATGAAGACGTCGCAGGCAACCACCTCGAACGGCGTGCAGGTGGGGTCGGGCGCGTCCTTGTAGTCGCCGGAGGCGACGATGCGGATGTCCTTGCAGGAGACCGCGATCTGCGCCGAGCCCAGCACATGGCCGGCCGGGTGGAACCTTATTCTGACGTCGCCAAGCCTGACCTCCTCGCCATAGGCGATGGCCTGCGTGTAGCCAGCAAAATTGTTGCCGCAACGCAGCCGCATCATGTCGAGCGTTTCCTGCGTGGCCAGTACCGCGCCATGGCCGGCACGGGCATGGTCGGAATGGCCGTGGGTGATCAAGGCGCGCTCGACCGGCCGCACCGGATCGATATGGAAACCACCCGGCTTGCAAGCCAGGCCGGCGGCAACGGGCATCAGGATGTCTTGCGGACGCATCCGGGCTATATAGTGCGCTTGGTGGAGATTTTTACCCGTCATGCGCGGACTTGACCCGCGCATCCATCTTCAGAAAGAATCTTCGATCAGGGATTGCCAGGCATAGGCGAGCGGACGCGACGCCGTCCTTCAGACGGCTATGACCGGCAATGACGGATGTAGAGCCCATGCCCGCGCGCCTGTTTCTGTCCTCCGGCGATCTGGTTGCCGACCGGCGGTTCGATTTTGCCCGCGATCTGCAGCTCAAGGGCGATCTGACCGCCGCCGCCGATCTTTTGTCGCAGGCCACCGATCTTGCCCCCGGCTTTGCCTCCGCCTGGTTCACGCTGGGCGAAGTACGCGAACAGCTCGGCGAGCGCGATGCGGCGATCGCGGCGTTTCGCAAAGCCCAAGCAGCCGATCCCGAGGACCGGCACGGCGCCAGCCTGCGGCTGATGCTGCTGGGCGCCGAGCAACTGTCCGACATGCCAAAGGCCTATGTGCGGGCGCTGTTCGACCAATACGCGCCGAAATTCGAATCCGCGCTGGTCGACGATCTCGGCTATCGCGGTCCCGCGCTATTGTTCAGGGCGGTGCTGGCCGCCCGCGGCGCGGTCCGCAAGCCGGCCTTCTTCAGGCGCGCCATCGATCTCGGCTGCGGCACCGGACTTGCCGCGACCGCCTTCGCCAAGGAGGTCGATCATTTCATCGGCATCGATCTGTCGCCGCGCATGATCGAGAAGGCGCGCCTGACCGGGCTTTATGCGCAGCTCGAGGCGACGGACATGCTGCAAGGCTTGCGCGACAGGCCAGACGCCAGCGCCGACCTCGTTCTTGCCGCCGACGCCATGGTCTATTTGTCCGATCTCGCCCCCGTGCTGCGCGAGACAAAGCGCGTACTGATGCCCGGCGGCCTGGTGGCCTTCACCGTGGAAACCCACGGCGGCGACGGCGTCATTCTCGGCGAGGGCCTGCGCTATGCGCACAGCGCGCCTTGCGTACGCGCCTCGATCGGGGATGCCGGGCTGGCGCTATCGCGGCTTGAGGAGCTGTCGGCGCGCAACGAGGACAATGTGCCGGTGCCCGGTCTCGTCGTGGTCGCGGCAAAGACCTGAATATCATTTCACGGAACTGAAGCATGCCTCCAGGGCGGGGCGGCATTGCGTCACAAATTCGTAACTTCGCTATTGCCGAGCCCCGGGGAATGTAGATCAATGCGCGCTCCAGGGAGAACAAGAAAATGAACAGAAAACAGACCAGGCGCGAATTCGGCGCCACCACGCTTGCCGCAATCGCGGCATCCACCATGCCCGCTCCTTTCGTCCGGGCGGCGGAGAAAAAATACGATCCCGGCGCCACCGACAGCGAAATCAAGCTCGGCCAGACCGTGCCGCATAGCGGCCCGGGCTCGCTCTATGGCGTGCTCGGCCGTGTTGGCGAAGCCTATTTCCAGATGCTGAACGAAAAGGGCGGCATCAACGGCCGCAAGATAAAATTCTTCACCATGGACGACGCCTATAGCGCGCCGAAATGCGTTGAGGCCACAAGACGGCTGGTGGAACAGGAGGAAGTGCTGGCGCTGTTCGGCTCGCTCGGCACCGCGCCGCAGACCGCCGTGCACAAATATCTCAATTCCAAGGGCGTGCCTCAACTCTTGCTCAACACCGGCGCGTCGAAATGGAACGATCCGCAGCACAATAAATGGACGATGGCGGGGTTGCCGCTCTATCCGACCGAGGCGCGGATTCTCGCCAAACACGTCGTCAGCGTGAAGCCGAATGCGAAGGTCGGGATTCTCTATCAGAACGACGATTTCGGCAGGGATTTCCTCGGGCCGTTCAAGAAGGTGCTGGCCGATGCCGGCGGCACTGCCCAGGTGATCATGGAGCAGACCTACGATCTGACCGATCCGACCATCGATTCCCAGCTCATCAACCTCGCCAAATCGGGCGCCGACGTTTTCTACAACATCTCGACCGGCAAGGCGTCGTCGCAGTCGATCCGCAAGGTCGGCGAGCTCGGCTGGAAGCCGCTGCAACTGCTGTCGGCCGGTTCCACCGGCCGCTCGATCCTCAACGCCGCGGGTTTTGAAAATGCCGCCGGCATCGTCGCGATCCGCTATTCCAAGGAGGCTGGTCCAGGTCATTGGGAGAAGGATCGGGACGTGATGGCGTTCGAGGAATTGCGCAAGAATTACCTGCCGACCGTCGATCCCGACAACACCATCGCCTATGCCGGCTATGGTCAGGCGGTCTCGATGGGCGAAATCCTGCGCCGCTGCGGCGACGACCTGACGCGCGCCAATGTGCTGAAGCAGGCAACGACGCTGGCCGGCTTTCACTCGCCATTCTTCCTCGACGATATCACCTACAGCTACACGCCCGACGACTACTCGCCGATGAAGACGCTCCACATCTCGATCTTCGACGGCAAGGACTGGCAAATTTCGGACAAGCCGGTGACGGAATAGCGGGTCTTCTCCCTCTCCCCGCTTGCGGGGTCGAGACGAGCGAAGCTCGCTCTTAGAGGGTCGGGGTGAGGGGCTGCCATCCGCCAAATCCAAAAGAAGAGATTGCGGAGGGTCCCCCTCACCCGGATCGCATCTAACGATGCGATCCGACCTCTCCCCGCAAGCGGGGCGAGGTGAACT
This sequence comes from uncultured Alphaproteobacteria bacterium, assembly GCA_963801875.1. Classification (GTDB taxonomy): domain Bacteria; phylum Pseudomonadota; class Alphaproteobacteria; order Rhizobiales; family Xanthobacteraceae; genus Bradyrhizobium. The sequence goes on from CAWDGT010000008.1 coordinate 29,323, forward strand.
CTGTCTGCTGCTCTCGACGAAGCGGTTAGAACCGCTTACCTCTTGGAGCGTGTCGTCCCAAAGCCATCGCCTAATGTCAGCCGATCAACTGCTGCCGGACCGTTTTGTCAAATGGTTCGCCGCGCGCGGATGGTCGCCGCGCGAGCATCAGCTTGATCTGCTGGCGAAGGCCCGCGCCGACCGCTCGGCGCTATTGATCGCGCCGACCGGCGCTGGCAAGACCCTGGCCGGATTCCTGCCGACACTGGTGGAATTGAGTGCGATTTCCGCGGATGGGCGTTCGTCTGCATCGTCGGCGGTGCGCTCTTCTCCCCTCCCCCCGTGTAGCGGTGGGGAGGGGTCGGGGGTGGGGGGTGTCTCCACGAGCTCGCTGCCAACAGAAGAGCAAGCGGATAAACCCCCCACCCCCGACCCCTCCCCACCACGCGCTACGCGCGCGGGGGGAGGGGAGAAGAAGGCGCTTGCGGGAGAAAATTTGGCGCTTGCAGCTGCGCGCTCCTCGCGTCCCAACATCTTCTCCACCGGCCGCGGGCTGCAGCGCAGCCGCGGTCTTCACACCCTCTACATTTCGCCGTTGAAGGCGCTGGCGGTCGATATCGCGCGCAACCTGGAGACGCCGATCGCCGAAATGGGGCTGCCGGTCAAGCTCGAGACCCGCACCGGCGATACGCCGGCGTCGCGGCGGCAGCGGCAGCGGCGCTATCCGCCGGATATCCTGCTCACCACGCCTGAGCAACTGGCGCTGTTGCTGGCGTCCGACGACGCGCCTTTCCTGTTCTCGCAGCTCAAGCGCGTCGTGCTCGACGAGTTGCACGCGCTGGTCACTTCAAAACGCGGCGATCTGCTGTCGCTCGGGCTGGCGCGGCTGTGGCATCTCGCGCCGCAGATGCGTTCGATCGGGCTGTCCGCGACGGTAGCAGAGCCGGAATCGCTGGCGCGGTTTCTGGTACCGCAGCGCGGCGGCAAAAGCGAAGCCGCCGACATCGTCGTCGCCGGCGGCGCGGCCGCGCCCGTGGTCGAGATGCTCGATAGCCGCGAAAGACTACCCTGGGCCGGCCACAGCGCGCGCCATGCGCTGAACGAGGTCTACGACCTGATCAGGCGCAACAGGACCACGCTGGTATTCGTCAACACCCGCAGCCAGGCCGAGATGCTGTTCCAGGACCTGTGGCGCATGAACGACGATGGTCTCGCGATCGCGCTGCATCACGGCTCGCTCGACGTCGCCCAGCGCCGCAAGGTAGAGGACGCGATGACGGCGGGCAAACTGCGCGGCGTGGTCTGCACCTCCTCGCTCGACCTCGGCGTCGACTGGGGCGACGTCGACCTCGTCATCAATATCGGCGCGCCGAAAGGCGCCTCCCGCCTGATGCAGCGGATCGGCCGCGCCAACCACCGCCTCGACGAGGCTTCGCGCGCCGTCCTTGTCCCGGCCAATCGCTTCGAAGTGCTGGAATGCGCGGTTGCGATCGACGCGGTCAGGGAAAATGCACAGGACACCCCGCCGCTGCGATCAGGCGCGCTCGACGTGCTGGCGCAGCACGTGCTCGGCTGCGCCTGCGGCGAGCCGTTTCTGGCCGATGAACTCTATGCCGAAGTGCTGACGGCGGCGCCCTATTCGGGTCTTTCGCGGACCGATTTCGACGACGTCGTCGACTTCGTTGCCACCGGCGGCTATGCGCTGAAATCCTACGAGCGCTTCGCGCGCATCAAGCAGGATAAGCAGGGGCGCTGGCGCGTCACCAATCCCCGGGTGCGGCAAGGCTACCGCCTCAACGTCGGCACCATCGTCGAGGAGTCGATGCTGAAGGTGCGGCTGCTGCGCGGGCGCGGCGGCGGCAAAGAGGCCAGGGGATCGACCGGAGCGCTGGGGCGCGGCGGCCGGATGCTGGGGGAGATCGAGGAATACTTTATTGAAGGGCTGGTGGTCGGCGACACCTTTGTCTTTGGCGGGGAGGTCGTGCGTTATGAGGCGCTGGCCGAAGACCAGGTCTATGTCTCGCGCGCCAACGACAGGGATGCAAAAGTGCCGTCCTATATGGGCGGAAAGTTTCCGCTCTCCACCTATCTGGCCGAACGTGTTCGAAATCTGCTCGCCGACGTCAGAGCCTGGAGCGCGCTGCCGGACCAGGTGCGCGACTGGCTGTCGCTGCAGGCGCATCTGTCGCGCGTCCCCGGCGTGCGCGAATTGCTGGTGGAAACCTTTCCGCGCGCCAACAAGCATTATCTCGTCTGTTATCCCTTCGAAGGGCGGCTCGCGCATCAGACGCTCGGCATGCTTCTGACGCGGCGGCTGGAGCGTGCCCGCGCCCGGCCGCTCGGCTTTGTCGCCAATGAATATGCGCTGGCCGTGTGGGGGTTGGGGGACATGTCGTTCATGATCCGGCACGGCAAGCTCGATCTTAACGCGTTGTTCGATCCGGACATGCTGGGCGACGATCTCGAGGCGTGGCTTGCGGAATCCGCCCTGATGAAGCGCACCTTCCGCAGCTGCGCCGTGATCTCCGGCTTGATCGCCCGCCGCTTCACGGATGCGGAAAAAACCCGGCGCCAGGTGCTGTTCTCGACCGACCTGATTTACGACGTGCTGCTCAAGCACCAGCCGGACCACGTGCTCCTGCGCGCCGCGCGCGCCGACGCCGCCACCGGCCTGCTCGATATTCGCCGGCTCAGTGATATGCTTCTCCGAATCAAGGGGCGAATCACCCACCGGGAACTGCGGCGGATTTCGCCGCTCGCGGTGCCGGTGATGCTGGAAATCGGCCGCGAAGCGGTTTATGGCGAAGCACCCGACGAGTTGCTGGCGGAAGCCGCCGAGGAACTGGTCAAAGAGGCGATGGGATAGACGGTGACAGCAAGCGCGCAATCCCTGGACGACGAAATACAAGTTGCGCATGCGGCTAGCGTCGATGTCGCGGGTGTGACGTTTGTCGCCGATCTTTCCGGCGCGCTGTACTGGCAAGAGCAAAGCGTGCTCGTCGTCTCCGACCTGCACCTGGAAAAAGGCTCCAGCTTTGCCAGTCGCGGGGTGCTGCTACCGCCCTACGATACCGCAGCGACGCTCGGCCGCCTCGCTGCCGTGATCGCGCGGCACGATCCGCGCATGGTGATCGCGCTCGGCGATAGTTTTCATGACCGCACCGCCCACGAGCGGATGTCCGCGCCCGACCGCGACGCGATCGCGGCGTTTCAGGTGGGACGCGACTGGATCTGGATATCAGGCAATCACGATCCCGCGCTCACCCCCGATCTCGGCGGCGTGGTCGCGCATGAAGTCGCGATCGGCCCCATCGCTTTCCGGCACGAGCCGACCGGCGCGGCAGGCGAAATCGCCGGTCACCTGCACCCCAAGGCGCGGGTAGCCGCGCGCGGCCGCTCGATGGAGCGCCGCTGTTTTGCCTGCGACGGCGAACGCGCGGTGATGCCGGCGTTCGGCGCCTACACCGGCGGCCTCAGCATCCGCGACGCGGCGTTCGCAAAAATATTCCAGACGACGGGCTTGATGGCGCATGTGCTCGGTGATTTCCGGCTGCACACCATCGCCGCGTCACGCTGCTATTGAGCAATCACCGGGTTAGCGGCGAGGTGTTTTCACCTCTCCGCTAGGGCGTGAACCCATCAATGGCGGACGTCCGCTTTAGTGCGCATTCCGGACTCAAGTCGGACATCGCGCGAGCTCCGAATAGTGCCGATAGTGTTGAAAAAGTCCTTTTTGGGTGACGAGCGAAATTTTCCAGGACCGCTGATGCGTTTCGTGCGTGGCGACGTGAGGGACCATATTGATTCCCACAAAAGCGACTACGGACCATCGTATCGGCGCTATAGAGCGTTGCAGCGGTAGAAGCGTCTAAAAATCAGCTTTGCGAGATTTTCGGTATCGTTCGACTTTCGACTTTTGCAACAGTATCTGCCAGAACCGGACTCATGCACCGCAGCAAACAGCAGCTTTATTCGTTCACCTCGTCAGCACGGGCCAGAAGCGTCGGCGGCACGGTGAGGCCGAGCGCCTTCGCGGTCTTGAGATTGATGACAAGTTCGAACTTGGTCGGCTGCTCAACGGGAAGATCGGCTGGATTGGCGCCCTTCAAGATGCGATCCACATAGTAAGCACCACGCCGGAACATTGCCGGGTAACTCGGCCCATAGGATATGAGACCGCCGATGCTGATGAACTCCTTGGCCCCATACAGGGCCGGAATTTTGCTCGCAAATGCGAACTTCGTGATGGTTTCCTGATTGGAGAACGTCAGCGGGTCAGGAAAGACGAGGAGACCCTCGATTTGTGCGGTCGTGATCGCCGCAAATGCCTCCGCCAAGCCCGCTGAACCCTGAACCGCAGCCGACTGCATCCGCAAATTCAACGTCTGTGCGGCTATCTTCAACTCGGCCATCGCAATTTCAGCAGGCGAGACAGCGGCATTATAGAGAACAGCAACGCTCGTCACCGCCGGTGCGATCTCTTTGAGCAACGCCAAGCGCTTGGCGGCCAGGTCGGGCGCAATAGAGGTTACGCCAGTAATATTTCCACCAGGCCGAGCGAGGCTTTGCACCAGTCCTGTTCCGACGGCGTCGCCTGGGTCGAGGATAACCACGGGGATCGTGCCGGTTGCCTGTTTTGCGGCGCTGGCTGCGGTTGCCGCCGCCGTGACGATGATATCGACCTTGATATTCGCCAGGTCTGTAGCCAATGCGGCCAGCCGCTCAGACTGTCCCTCGCCATATCTCCATTCGAGCGTCACGTTTTGTCCATCGATCCAGCCAAGATCTTGCAGCCCCTGTAAGAACGCCCGTATTCGAGGACTGCGTGCGACATTCGCCGGCGTATTGGGGAGCAATATTCCGATCCGGTAGACCTTCCCGGTGCGTTGCGCGCGCGCCGCGAGCGGCCAAAGCATCGCCGGTGCGGCAACGGCGCCGCCGAGAAGCGTAATGAACTCGCGCCGCTTCATTGCCGCTCCTCCGCCGTTGCCCCAGCCCGACCGTAGGCGCTTTGCGGCGTAGCTCCAAGCGGTCGAATGTCCGCTGTGGGGTCAAATCCGGAAAAGCTCATAGCGAGCATATGTTGTCCTCTGTTCATCCAATAGTGAACTCCAGTCGGACATCACGGCATGTCCGAACGGTGCCGATTGCGGGCCCATGCAGCGCAATCCAAGATGTCTATCCGATCACCACGTCGGCGCGCGCAACCAGTGATGGCGGCACGGCGAGGCCAAGCGCCTTCGCGGTCCCGAGATTAACGATCAAGCGAAGCTTCCTCGGCCGCTCGACCGGAAGATCGCCAGGCTTGGCCGCGCGCGATATTTTGTCCATGTATTCGGCAGCACGAAGGATGCGGCCTGTTTTCAGGCTGCACACCATTGCCGCCTCACGTTGTTATTGAGCAATCGCCGGGTCAGCGGCGAGGTGTTTTCACCGACGATCGCCTTCGTCACGCGGGCGCGGCCCGCGATGCCCGGGGTTGGATCGGTCATGGGGGCCTTGGCGCCGACTGGCGTTCCCGACATCCAGACCGTATAGTTTCAGGACAACTGGCGGTAGCGCGGATGTCCATTTTCTCAAACGGATCAGTTCTCGCATTGGTATTGGCGGCGCTCTGTCTGGGCGGGCGAACGGCCCATGCCCAAGCCGACCCTGTGACATATTGGATCCCGGGCTGGCCTGTCGGCTTCGGCGGCGATCCGGCCGTGGGCCAGAGCCCGAATACTTACGGCAACTTTCCGGGCTTTGCCGGCCGTGACGCCCGAGGCGGCGGCTTTTCCCAAATGCGCTACAATTTTCCGAACGGCTGGTTTGTCGGCAGCGAAGGCGGCGGCATGGGTTTTGGCGTGAACGGCATCAGCCAGGATGGAGCATTCGGCCGCGCGCTTTCTTACCAGGGCGTGCAGTTCGGCTACAACTTCAAAAACGCGAATGGGTTACCCCTCACGGTCTATGCCGGTTTCGACACCCTGAAATACAATACCGGCATCGGCGGCCCCTTTGCCCCCTTCGACACCATGTCCGGCACACTGCCGGGCTATAGCGCGCATGCGGGCGTCGAATTCCAGCCGGCGCCGAACCTCAGCCTGTCGCTCGGGTTCGGCTACACCCAGCAGCCCGGCCGCATCGATGGCGACATCAATTCGCTCGCGCTGCCCGGCGTTTCTCCGTTTGCCATCAGCGGTCGTCGCTAGCGCGCGCTTTCGCAGGTCCTTTCGCCCCTGAGACGACGCCAGAGCCGTCAATGCGCGGCCTTGTAGACATCACGCAGGACGCTCGTCTCAAGCTCCAGGTCCTCCAGCCGATGCTTGACCACATCGCCGATGCTGATGATGCCGGCCAGCTTGCCGCCGCGCAGCACCGGCATGTGGCGCACGCGATGGTGCGTCATCAGCTTCATGACGCGATCGACGCTTTCGTCCGGGGACACGGCGGTCACGCCGTATTGCATGATTTCCTTCACGGGCATCGACCCGGCGCTTTCGCCATAGCGGGAAAACGCATGAACGATTTCACGTTCGGAAATGAGTCCAAGAACTTCGTCTCCGCTCGTCACCACGAGAGCGCCAATGTTCTTGGCGCGGAGCCAGTCCGCCGCTCTCTTGATGCTGGCTTCCGGAGCGATTGTTGTGACGTCGGTGCCCTTCCGCCTCAGAATGCTTTCGATGGACATAGCCTCCTCCCATCGTATGGCCTGGCCGCGTATCTTGTTTGATTTGCGTGGCAGTGCCGGTCTCGCCCCGCAATTGGGGGGCATGTCATGGAAGCCGTTCTCCTCTACGAGGAACATGAGCGTATCACAGCGGCAGGAAGCAGTCAGCAAGCATCGGGGACCGTGAAACCGATCAGTCGTTCACAAGCTGGTGCTCCGAAAAGTTCCAAAACCGAAAGTCTCCGCCTTATTCGATCACCTCGTCCGCGCTTGCGAGCAGGGATGGCGGGACGGTGAGGCCGAGTGCCTTGGCCGTCTTCAGATTGATGGTCAATTCGAATTTCGTCGGTTGCACGACAGGCAGCTCGGCAGGTGTCTCGCCTTTCAGGATTCGTCCGACATAGATGCCTGCCTGGTGCCAGGCATCGCTCCGGCTGGCACCGTAGCTGAACAAGCCTCCAGCCGCAGCAAACTCCGGCAGCGGGTAGATTGCGGGAATCGCATTGTGGACCGTCAGCGCGGCAAGCCGTGCACTTTCGGCATTGAAGTACACGTCCTGGCCGATAATTAAGGCGCTCGCCTTCAGTTCGCCCAGCCTTGCAAATACCGCATCGAAATCGCGTTCCGCGCTGGCATTCAGAACGTGAAGTTCTAATCCGAGCCGTCGGGCCGCCTCCTGCGTATTCTTCAACTGCGTCTCGGAATTAGGATTGGTCGGATTCAGGAGCAGCGCAATGTTGGTGGCCGACGGCACCACGCTCCGCAAGATTTCCAGCAGCTTCGGTCCGATTTCCACGGCCAGCAAGGTTACGCCTGTCATATTGCCACCCGGGCGGTTCAGGCTGGCGACGAAGCCGATCTGCACGGGATCGGCGATCGTCGCGAAGGCAATGGGGACCGTCGCCGTCGCCGCCTTTGCCGCTCGCACTGCCGGCGTGCCCAACGCTGCGATCACGGCCACCTGGTCGCGAACAAGATCGGCTGCTATCGACGGCAGTCGATCGTACTGACCGTCGGCCCAGCGGTACACGATCTTGACGGTTTTGCCGTCCTCATAGCCGGTTTCGCCCAGCCCTTTGACAAAGGCCAGAACCGGGCGCGCGTCTCCGCTGGAGGTATTGGCGGAGAGATATCCAACTACCGGCATCAGCGGCCTTTGCGCCCGCGCCGCAAGCGGCCACGCCGTAGCCGCTCCGCCGATAAGCGTCATGAACTCGCGTCGTTTCACTGCTTGCCTCCTGAGCGTCATCCCGAACGTAGCCAGTTTCCAGGGCAAGTCCAATTGGTCGAATGTTTCGGTTCGGGTCAAAAGCGCCGGCTTGATAATCGGTTGGTCACTTCCGGTCTGCCCCCAACCAACGGACTGAAGTCGGGGACTGGACGTTCACTGAATTCGACGATCGGCTTGTGAGCGATACGGCGTGCCGGATCGATCCGAGTAATCGCATGGCGCCGCCGACGCGCATCCTGCGCGATGCCGAACAGTCCAGTTGTTCGAAAATGGCACAGCCGCGCTCGCAGGAAGTGTTTGTTCTCTGGTTAATGATCGGTAAGCTTCGCGAGTGGGGCAGAGTAGTTTCGCAGGAGGAGGTCATCATGAGATACGGCACTTTTATCCTTGCGCTTGGTGCTTTGTGGTCATCGCAAGCTTCGGCGGGCGAGCTGCAATCCGTCTACGTGGCGCCGGGAGGCGTCTATATCGCGTCTGCCCATGTTCATGTCGGAACCGAAAACGGCTACCCCGCTTATGGCGCGCCGGGCGCCGCGTACTACACACCGCCTCATTTGCCGCCGGTTTATGCACCGGGTTATGTGCCACCGGGGCAGGTATACAGAGCCCCCACCCTCTATGAAGGATATCGATCGGCGTACCCGGCGCAGCCAGGCTACGTCGACCGGTCGGCGTACGCCTACTCGTATGCGGAAGAACTTCCGCCGCGACCGCCCGCCCTCGTGCCATACAATGGCGGTGCGCCCTGTGTAACCGGCTTGGCCTATGGTCCGTCGGGATATTGCGACTAGACCGGGACGACCTTTCTTCGAATCGTCATTCCGCTCTGCCAGTTCGTTTGAGCATGATCTCCGCGCAAACGCTTCGCGTTGTCGCAAGGAAAACCGGTTCCCGCTTTCCCGGATCATGCGACTTGCTGCGACGAGGGGCGGTTCGGCGCGAGCCGTCCTTTCGCGCGAAGAACGGACATGGCAGCTTCCGGGCGTGAAACGAGTCTCCTGATCGCGACGTATTGATCGCTCGCGGTCCCTGATATGGGTCTTGCGGGAACGCTCTTGCCGGACTAATTTGACTGAACCGGGGGAAATGCAGACTCCCCGCCAGACGGCCCTTTCCGTCCAAGCTCTGCGCAACACTCGACGTGTCGAGGAGATTGCGCGTGGACGAAGCCAGGGCCGTTTTTCTTTCATCCCATTCTCCGATGGTTTTTGGCTCAGCCGATGGCGCGGTGAGGCCGTCATGGCGCTGAAAGCGATCGGAACCATCACCATACCGGATGCGGCGGGCAGCGCCTTCGATCACGGTGCGTTCGACCCGAGGAGCCGACGGGTCTTCATTGCGCACACCGCGCGCAACTGTATCGAAGTGATCGACCACGACGCCGGCAAACACATCGCGACATTGCCGGGATTACCCGGCGTGGCCGGCGCCGTCGCCGACGACGGGCAGGTTCTGGTGACCAACCGTGGCAGCGCCAGTGTCGCACTTATCGATGTCGGCACCCTTGAAACCCTTGCCTTGTTCAAGACCGGCGGGAGACCAAATGGCGCGGTGATCGTCGCCCGATCCGGCCTCGCGATCGCCGCCTGCATCGGCGAAGACTTGGAAACGCCGACGCTTCAGCTATACGGATTGAGGGATCACAAACATGTGTCGATCGACTTGCCGGGGCGGCCGCGCTGGTGCGTCACTGATGCTGCCGCGGAGCGGGTGTTCCTGTGCATCCGCGAACCCTCGATGGTGCTGGTGGCGCGCTTGCCCGATCTCGGCGCGGTGACGCATTGGAAAGTCCCCTCGCCGGGCGCGCACGGTCTGGACATCGATCATTCCAGAGGCCGGCTTTACATTGCCTGCGATGACAAAACCCTGGTCGAGATGAGCAGCGTCTCCGGTGAAGTCACCAACGTCTGGCCGATCGCGGGCGCGCCCGATGTGACGTTCTTCAACCCGGCAACCGGTCTGGTTCATGTCGCGATCGGGGAGCCTGGACTGGTCGAAACCGTCGATCCTCGCAACGGTCATGGCACGCGGACCATGACCGGTCCTGACGCCCACACGACGGTGCTGGTGCCGCCGGACAGGCTGTACGTGATTTCACCCGCGCATGGCGGAATTCTTGTGCTTTCGGACACCTGATGTCCGCCGAATACAAACACTGCAAAGGAGACTCAGCATGAAATGGATCACCCGCGAAAAGGTCAAGGTAGATCGCGTCGCCTGCCCATGGCTCATCAAGAAGTTCGTCGATAAGGAGGCCGAGTTCGTGTTTGTGCCTGGAGAAAAGGTGATGACGGAGGCGAAGCGCCTCGATGCCATTCCCTACGACGTCGGGGATGTCGAGCTTGGCCATCACGGCAAGGAATGCTCGTTCGAAGCGATCCTGAAGAAGTACAAGCTGACGGGCGATCCGGCGCTGGTGTTGCTGGGGCGGATCGTCAACGGCGCCGACACCGATAACACGCTGTATCGTCAACCCGAGGGTCCCGGCCTCGAAGCCGTCGCCGAAGGCTTCCGGCATCTTGGGTTCAAGGACGACCACGAGCACAATGCGGCGGAGTGGATCGTCTACGACGCACTCTATGCGTATTGCCGCGAGATGATAAAGCGCGGCAAGCCGCATGGCGACTTCATGAATTGACGCGCGTTTGCCGTCGCTTTTGCGCCGGAGGTCTGTGAGGTCGTCCTTCATTAAATTGTCGGTCTTGTTGAACCTTTCTGACTTGCCGTTGACCCACTAGCGGACGGTAGTTTTTGGAGGTCACAATGGCCGCCATTCCAAAACACGATTTGCGTGTCGACAAAGGGTTCGAAAAAGAACACCCGCTGCTAGTTCAGATTGGATTGTTTTGCGCGGCTGTATTTTTCGTATCCGTCCTTCTGATGACCTATGGGCTTGATCTCAGTCCGGGTTTCTTTTGAAGCGAAGAAGATGCCCCCTTGGGCAGGGTATCCTTCGACATCATGCACCGTATCGGCGGCGGCAAGCTGACTTGTCCGAGTAGGGTCAAAAAGCTGCCGAAGTCCGACTTCAGCTTTGCCCCCGAAAGCGGACTGAAGTCGGACATTGTGCCCTGTCCGTTTCGTGCCAGAGGGGCATATCCCAACTTTCAGACCACAGCCACGATTACGTGTGCCTGAATTTTGGCAGCAACCTCGCCGCTGCCATGTCTGTCTGCAATCGCGGCTGCGGCGTAGTCGGTTGCAGCTTCCAGTTTTCCCGCGTCTCTTGCCTCAATTTCGTTGCGAAGAAGAGTTCCCTGACAATAAGCAACGGCCGGAAGGCGCGGCGAGGATGCACGGCTTTGTTCGGCTCTTGTCTCGATAATCACACCGGAGAAGCCTGCGTCCTCCAGCTCGCTACGGATCAGGGCCGTATCGTGGTAACCGTGCGGCGTGCGTGCCAGAAAGCGCGGCGGATCGTTCGGAAAAATATTTGCGAGAGCATTCGTCACATCATCCGCAAAAACGTTCTCCTCGATGCGATCCCATACGCTGAACAAGAAATGTCCTCCGGGCTTCAGGACTCGCTTTGCTTCGCGGTAGGCAGATGAGCGGTCGGGAAAGAACATCGCGCCGAACTGACAACAAACGAGATCGAAATTCGCATTTTCAAACGGTAGCGTCAGAGCATCCGCTTGGCGCCACTTGATGCGACTATCGGGAGCTTGTCGCGAAGCGGCGTACTCAAGCATCGGCTGATTGAGGTCGGTTACGACATAGCTTGCACCGGGGGGCAGTTTTGGCGCCAATGCGCGGGTGACAACCCCGGTGCCGGCGGCGGTTTCCAAAACGGCGCTTGGCGACAAGGACGCGGCGCGTCGTGCAATATCCACGGCATACGGCCCGAAAATCAACGGCACCATATAGCGGTCGTAGTTTTCCGGAACCGAGCCGGCGAACACCTTGTCAGTTTCCAACATGGCTGATCATCCGTCGCTTGTTTGATGGCTCGCATGACTACCATATGATTGTCCGCTGTGGGTGCTCCTTGTAGAACTTCTGGCACATGACCACCCCGAGCCCTAACCTCCGGAAATTTCAGCATATCCGGGATTGCCGTCAAGGCGGCTGACGCTGGAGCGGCGGTAACGTCGAAGGACCGACGGGATTCATGACCGAGAAACACGCTTTCAAGCTCTTGTGGGAATGGGCCGAAAAAACCCGTCGAGACATTCGCGCGAAGATCGACAAGGCGTGGTGAAGGGTGTTCAATATCGGACAAGAGACCCGAAAGTGGTCTCCGATAAGAACAGACACATTCATTGATTCAATCACAGGGAGAAGCGAAATGTCCTTCGTCGCGCGACGATTGGTGGCGTTTTCGGCCGCCCTCATAATGCTGGCTGCTTGCGCAGGCAGCGCACTTGCCCAAAAGAAATACGACACAGGAGCAACTGACACCGCGATCAAAATCGGCAATATCATGCCCTACAGCGGGCCTGCGTCTGCCTATGGCGTCATCGGCAGGACCGAAGCGGCCTATTTTCGCAAAATCAACGCCGAAGGCGGTATCAACGGTCGCAAGGTCAACTTCATTTCCTATGACGACGCCTACAGTCCGCCGAAAGCGGTCGAGCAGGCACGCAAGCTGGTCGAGGGCGACGAGGTTCTTCTGATCTTCGGCCCGCTTGGTACGCCGTCCAACTCCGCCATTCAGAAGTATATGAATGCGAAGAAGGTGCCGCAGTTATTCGTGCAAACCGGCGCGACCAAATGGAACGATCCCAAGGAGTTTCCCTGGACGATGGGCTGGCAGCCCAACTACCAGAGCGAAGCACGGATCTATGCGAAGTACATTCTGAGGGAGAAGCCGAACGCTAGGATCGCCGTCCTCTACCAGAACGACGACTATGGAAAGGATTATCTCAAAGGCCTGAAGGATGGTCTCGGCGACAAGGCTGCGTCGATGATCATCGCCGAGGACGCCTATGAGGTGGCCGAGCCGACCATCGATTCGCATATCGTCAAGATGAAGTCGCTGGGTGCCGACGTGTTCTTCGACGTCACCACGCCGAAATTCGCGGCGCAGGCGATCAAGAAGGCGGCCGAGATCGGCTGGAAGCCGATGCACGTCCTCAATAGCGTCGCCACCTCTATCGGCGCCGTCATCAAACCGGCCGGCTTCGAAAACGCGCAGGATATCATTTCCGTCGCCTATCTGATGGACGCGCTCGATCCGCAATGGAAGGATGATCCGGGCATGAAGGCGTTCGACGAATTCCTTGCCAAGGATTTTCCCGAAGGCAATCGGGCCGATAGTCTGCTGATCACGGGGTTTAATGTGGCCCAGACGTTGGTTCAGGTGCTGAAGCAGTGCGGCGACAATCTCACGCGCGAGAACGTGATGATGCAGGCCGCAAATCTGAAGGACTTCAGGACCACCAACCTGCTGCCCGGCATCAAGATCAACACCAGCCCGATCGATTTTGCACCGTTAAAGCAAGTGCAGCTCAGAAGATTCAAGGGCGATAAATGGGAACTGTTTGGGCCCATGCTCAGCAGCGAAATCGGAGGCTAGAAATTTCCGGCACCACGCAACAAGCCCCGTCAACCGCGGTTGACGGGGAAGTTGCTATTAGGGTGATGAGGTTGCTCCGCCTCATGTGACGACGGGAAATAGAGCGATTTCAGTTGTCAGGTTCTAGGTCGCAGTTGGGTCAAAAGCTGAACTGACGGCCCGAGGCCGAGTGCCTTCGGCGGCAGGGGCGGCCGGCGCAGCTTGCGAACAACAGCACCGGCTGGCTCGCGGGATTGCGTGATCCTCTGGTCGGTCGCGCGCTGACGCTGTTGCACGCGCGGCCTGCTCATGCCTGGACTTTGGAGGAGCTTGCAGCGCAAGCCGCCGCCTCGCGCTCAACGCTGGCCGATCGATTCTCTAATTTAGTGGGCTGCCCGCCGATTTAGTATTTGACCCAATGGCGGATGCAGATTGCAGCCAAGCGCCTGGCAGATCCCGGTGTCAAGATTGCCGCCATCGCTCATGAAATCGGCTACGAATCCGAGGCTGCATTCAGCCGAGCCTTCAAAAAATTTGTCGGTCGCTGGCCGAGCCAGTGGCGATCAGTGTCTTCCTGAGCAGCAATATCCCAGAATGTCCGCTTCGGGTCTTGGCAGTGTGAAAACGCTTAGGCGTTCAATGGCGAGAGAAGAAGTTATTCGTCCGAGACCGTTCTAGACCTCCAACGTATCTAATTCGAAAGGCGATCTGAAGAATGTCATTCTCGTCGCGCTTAATCAACTTCCGCTTTGCCCCCGAGAAGCGGACGTCGGCCGCCAGTCCCACCAGGTCGGCGCCTGCGGCGTCTGTCGCAGTTCATTGTACTTTGGGATTTCCGCCAACCATCGCGTATGAGTTTTCGCGAACGCGGCTGGCGCACCTGCTCACGTCGCTCTAACATTAACACGCTGCATGAACGCGCATTGGAGACTAGGCCATGCTGAAACTCTACGGCAATCTACGATCCCGGTCCACGCGATGCATCTGGATGTTGGAGGAAATGGGCGAGCCTTACGAATTGATCGAGACCAGCGTCCGATCCGACGACCTGCAAAATCCCGCCTACCTTCGCCTCAATCCGAATGCGCGGATCCCAACGCTGATCGATGGCGACACGGTGCTGTGGGAGTCCATGGCGATCAACCTCTACCTCGCACAGAAACCGGGGCCGATGCACGCGGCCAGCGCCGCGGTGACCGGACTTGCTGCGCAGTGGAGTTTCTGGGCCATGCTGGAGACAGAAGCGCTGCTGCTCGACCTGCTGTCGCACCGTGTCCTCCTGGCAGAACATGTGCGCGATCCGTCTCATGTCGAACGCGACACATTGCTGCTACAAAAGCCGCTCGGCATTCTCAATCAGGCATTGAGCGGACGCGAGCACCTCGCCGGTGACAGGTTCACTGTCGCCGATCTCAACGTGGCGTCGGTTCTCGCCTGGGGGAAACTCTCGCGGCTGGATTTCTCCCTGCATCCGAGCGTCGCGCGCTGGCTGGAACGAGCGTTAGACAGACCGGCATACAAACGCATGTGGGATTTGCGGACAAAAGTGTCTGGCGGGATGTGACTGCGCTCGCTCCGCGGTGATTTCTACCTGGAAATGCTTGGTTCGCGCATTCAGCAAAAGTCTTACCGATTAGGCCGCAGATGTGCGGCATGCATCTAGGTGAGCCTTTCAAGTTCACGGTCCAGACGCCAGACGACTACCCGACCCGCTCCCCGTGTCTCGACTTCGCCAGCTACGGTGCAGGAAAAATTCGCACCGAGGAGCTCACGCGTCGCATTCGAAAGCTGAATTTCGTCGGGCTTGGCCGCATGCTGGATTCGCGAGGCCACGTTGACGGTATCACCCCACAAATCGTAAGCAAAGCGGCTGCGGCCGATCACACCCGCGACTGCGGGGCCCGAATGAATTCCAATCCTCAATCTGAGCGGCAAGCCCGCGAAGGCTTCTCCCTCCATCGTCTCCCTGAGATCAAGCGCGTAACGGGCGAGCGTCTCGGCGTGGCTGGAAGAGGGTTCGGGCAAACCAGCGGCCGCCATTACGCAGTCGCCGATCGTCTTGATCTTCTCGCAACCGAGCCGCTGAGCGAGTTCGTCCGCGACGGAGAAGAAGCGGTTCAGCATACCTACCGTCGCCTCCGGGCCGGCCTGACGCGCGGCTGCCGTAAATCCGACGATGTCCGCGAAGAGCACGCTAATGCAATTGTATCCATCGGCGATCCGTTCGCCCGACTTAAGTCGTTCAGCCACCGCCGCGGGGAGAATGTTCAGGAGGAGAGCTTCTGAGCGGCGAAATTCGCGCTCCAGCGCCGCTTCGGCCGTATCAACCAGATGGATTGAATATCGGGTGGTCAGGAAGAGCACACACATCGTCAGTGCTGATGTGGCGTAGAAAAGAGCTTCTGACTCATCGATCAACATCGGGATGTGGGATGGCCAGCGAGGCAAAACCTTGGCCGCGACGACGAACGCTCCCCAGGCGACCAGGGTCGTGAGCAGCGGTAGCACAATCGGACGAGGGCCCAGGAAGATCAACGAAAAGATCGCGACGAGAATTAAAAACAAATGTGACCCCGATGCGTGTCCAAGCAACAACGTGAAGCTCAGCATCGCCGCCATAAATACGCCAAGAAACCAGACACCGGCGTATGGGCCCGGCCAGCGGTGGAATAAGGGCGTCAAGGCCCACAGGGCCGCAGTCGCGAGGTTCACGCCGATAGCGATAGCGTAGGCTCGGGGGTCGAGCACGGAGTAGAGGATGGCGAAGAACAGATCGATAGCGATCCCAACCACTACAATCACGTTCATAATCTTGTTGATGATTTTGCGGCGACGTGACGCGCGCTCCTCCGCGAAGGGTTCAGGTGTTTGCATAGCTGACGACGGTTCGATTTCGCCGCGGCGTGACATGCGCATGCTCCCGAGCAATGGCGACCAGCTCCAGTCTGCCAACGTGTGCTGGGCCCGACAACCCATTTCTGGCCATCGTGATTCATGCGCCCAAACCGAAGCTTCTAATAATGCGGTATGAATTCACGGCTAGGAGGCATTACCTCCCTTGAAAGCAACGCCGAAAAATGGCCCGACGGGCAAATCAGTGCGGCTGCAATACCTTGTAGTGCCCGATACGAAGGTCGCTGGTCGTTTTTCCAAGAAAGCTGTGGTCCCCCATCTCGCCGCGCGCGATAAGCGGTCTTGAAAATTTTTGTTCGTCACCTCAACAAGACTTTTGCAACAATATCGGCACGAACCGGACCTCCAGACTGCTCACTTCGGCAGCGATTGACCCTTGGCGGGCCGCAGCTAAGTGTGACACCAATCGACCGCTACCACTACGCTGCGCCTTGCACCCGGCAGTCGATCTCGCTGCGAAGCGCAACAAAATCGATCGGTTTGGTCAGGAGCGCCTCCGCGCCGCCTTCGAGGGCTTTTTGTCTGGTCATGTCGTCGCCATAGGCGGTGATCATGATGACGGGAACGTCCGGCCGCGCGGCCTTCGCCTTGGGTAACAGCTCAAGTCCGCTCATGCCGGGCATGTTGATGTCGGACAGGATCAAATTCAACGTCTCATTGGCGGGGTCGACGATGCGTTGAAGGGCATTATCCGCAGACTGGGCAAAATCCATCATGAAGCGTCCGGCACGAAGTTCGCGCCTGAATTGCTGGCGGAACAGCATCTCGACATCGGATTCGTCGTCAACAATGAGAACAAGAAAGCTCACGGCCTACTCCTGCTTGCTCGTGGCTGCGGTGTGCGGAATAGTGACCCTGAATTCGGTGAATTCATGGGGGCGGGTGTCGACTTCAATCGATCCGGCGTGCTGCTTGACTATGATGTCGTGGCTCAACGAGAGACCAAGACCAGTACCTTCGCCGGGCGGTTTGGTCGTAAAGAATGGGTTGAATATCTTGTCCCTCACCTCGTCGGGAATTCCGCCGCCATTGTCCCAAATCTTGATCTCGACTCGGTCGCCAAGGTTCTTGGTCGCAGCGGCAAGGGTGGACTCGTAGCCATTGAGTTTCGTTTCCGCCTTGCGCTTCGTTGCCGCATAGAACCCGTTCGAAATTAGGTTGAGAAGGACCCGTGTTATCTCCTGCGGAAACAAATTGACCCTGCCAACAGTGGGATCAAAGGACCGTTCCAGATTGATTTTGAATTCCTGATTTTCGGCCCGAGCACCATGATAGGCAAGGTTGAGGCATTCTTCGACAAGGCCGTTGAGATTGACCAGTCGGCGCTCGGTTGAACCCTCGCGGGAATGCAACAGCATGTTCTTGACAATCAAGTCGGCGCGCTTACCGTGTTGCACGACCTTCTCAAGATTACCCTTCAGCAGCCGAGCCAAGTCGTCGGCCTCTGCGCGTGCCTTGTCGTCGAGCAGCGCCGGAGCCACTACCTCGCCGAGCTCATTGACCAATTCGACCGAAAGCGCCGAAAAATTATTGATAAAGTTTAGTGGGTTCTTGATCTCATGCGCGATCCCGGCGGTGAGCTGGCCGAGCGATGCCAATTTCTCCGTCTGGATTAGGCGATCCTGCGCGGCGCGCAACTCCTCCAACGAGTGCGACAGTTCCTGCGTTCGTGTTTGAACTTCCTCAAATAACCGGGCATTCTCGATCGCGATAGCCGCCTGGTCGGCAAAGGTCGTGACCAATTCGATCTGCTTGTCGGTGAACGGCCGCACTTCGGAGCGGATCAAGGTGAATACCCCAACCGGCCGGCTCTCGCGCAGCATCGGGACGCTGAGCATGGTGCGGAAGTCGCCCAATCGCTTGACGTCGAGTAGAGTGTAATCGGGATCGGCATTGACGTCGGGAATATGGATAGTGACCCCTTCCAGCAAGGTGCGCCCGATCGCCGACCCGCGATCCGGCTCGACTGGGACGTTCCTGACGAAGTCGATGAACTCCTGTGAGAAGCCGACAAATTCGGCCCGATAGAACTGACCTTTGTTCTGCCGCGTAATGGTCCCCTTGTCGGCATCGCAAAAACGGGCCGCCGACTCGATGAGCGTCTGCAGCACGGTCGGCAGGTCGAAGGCGGAGCGGCTGATGACTTTCAGGACGTCTGCGGTTGCAGTCTGCTGCTCCAGCGACTCCGCGAGATCGCGAGTGCGCGCCTGCAGGTCCTCGAACAGCCTGACGTTTTCGATCGCGATCACCGCCTGGTCGGCGAATGTCGTGACCAGTTCAATCTGCTTGTCCGCGAAGGGGCGGTGCTCACGTCGCGTCAGCGTAAAGACGCCGATGGTTTCGCCGTTTCGCAGCAGAGGGACACTGAGCGCGCTTCGAAAATTGCCGCGCCTCTGATAGCCGAAGCCCTCGTAATCCTTGTCTGCCAGGAGGTCCGGGATATGCACCGTGCGGCCTTCGAGCGCTGCGCGCCCGGTAATCGTCCCGCGGCCGGGTATTATGGGATGTTGGCGGGTATATTCCTCGAGTTCCGCGGAGAATCCGTAGTTGGCGGCGACTTTGTAGAGGTTGCCCGCGCGCTGGAAGATGAAGGCCATGTCGGCATCGCAAAGCCGTGCGGCGGTTTCGACCAATGTTTTCAGCACCGGCTGCAGGTCGAAAGTGGAGCGACTGATCACCTTGAGAACATCCGCTGTGGCGGTCTGCTGCTGCAGTGATTCCGTCAGGTCTTCCGTTTTTGCCTTGACCTCCTCGAACAGCCTGACGTTTTCAATGGCGATCACCGCCTGGTCAGCGAATGTCGTGACCAGATCAATCTGCTTTGGGTTGAAGGGTTCCGACCTTGTCTTGGCAACAAAGATCACGCCCACGACCTTGCCATCCCGCAACAGCGGGGCGCCCAGCGCAGCTCGATAACCGCCGATCTCTTGCGCTTCCATGAAGGTATAATCGGGGTCAGCCAGGACGTCCGTAACGTGGACAACGCATGCTCCGAGCGCACTTCGGCCGGTGATGCTGCCCGGATCGATCGGCACCGGCCGGCGCTGGAACCGCAGGAACTCGCCTTCGCGTTGGAAGAGCCATGCATGGTCTGCTTCGCAGAGATGCGTTGCAGATTCGACTAGGGTATCGAGCACCGTTTGCAGGTCAAAGGTCGAACGGCTAATCACCTTCAGCACGTCGGCGGTGGCGGTCTGCTGCTGCAGGGACTCCCGCAAATCCTCAGTCCGGGCCTTGACCTCGTCAAACAACCTGGCGTTCTCGATCGCGATCACGGCCTCGTCTGCGAAAGTCGTGGCGAGCTCGACCTGCCTGTCGCTGAATGGTTTGACCACGTCGCTCGTGAGCGCGAACACGCCGATGGCGGAGCCTTTGCGCAACAGTGGAACGCTGAGAACGGTGCGATAGCGGAACGTTCTCTGGTAGTCGGTGACGCTGTATTCGGGATCGGCGAGAACGTCCGTTATATGCACATGCCGACCTTCCAGCGCGGCGCGGCCGGTTGCGCTCCCTCGGTTCAACTTCATCGGATTGGCGCGCGCGAACTCCAGCGCTTCCGGAGGGAAGCCGTAACTGGCCCGCATCCGCAGCACCTCGCCGTCGCGCAGAAAGATCACGCCCTGATCGACAGCACATAGGCGGGTGGCTGACCTGGTCAGCGTGTCCAGCACAGTTTGAAGATCGAAGTTTGAACGGCTAATGACTTTAAGTACCTCGGAGGTAGCGTCTTGATGCTCGAGGGCCTCGGAAAGCTCGCGCCTCAGCCTTGTCGTTTCTTCGTTGTCGCCAGCCCGCTGCCTTTTGAGTCGCAGGGTCGGATCTTTACTTTTCTTCGTAGCTTTGCGCGCCGTTGGGGACTGGCGCTTTGCCATACATGGATTCCATTAAAAGACCGGATGAATATGCTCGCCGCATTTTGTCGCGATTCCCAGACACAGCTAGGCGACAACTTGTCGCAAGTCTCCGGGCGCCTCCTGCCCGCGCAAGAGACTCTCTGTATGCCCGCGACTTTTGCGAGAAAAAACGCGCCTTGGCTGCCGCGAAGCGCAGAGGGAAAACGGCCCGACGGGCAAATCAGCAAACCCTGTCCAGCCCTTCCGGCAAAAATATTCCGCTTAACGCGTCGGGCAAATCACCTTTACAAGCTCGCCCCGTCCCACCCGGGAAGGGGCGGATCGCGAGTTGTCACGAACGCGCGGTGGGATGCGATGGACGCGACAGCGTCGGGCGCGCAATGGGATCGCAGGGCGGGTGTCCCGTGAGCGATCGGCCGGCGCGCGGACGAACGACGCTGCCAACCGCCTTTGCCAGAACTCGCCGGACGGCACGAGGCCCGGCAAGACCTTTGGCGCAGGCGGTCGCGGACGGCGAAGTCGTGTGGTCCTGGCGCCCCGGTGCTGGCGTTAAGTCTTGCGGAGATGCATCCGGCCCGACCGGGCTTGAGATGCATCGTCAATCCGGCAGGCGACGGTGGCAAACAAGCCGGTCGCCGAGGAGAGCGCGAAGTAAGCCGTAAGCCATTCGCGCAGGGAAAGCCGGAGCGATCCGGTTGAACCTGTGGTCCACTCGTGCGCTTCTTGTGCGCACGACCCTCGGGTGCAATCGGCATCCGGCTTTCCCTGCGCCCTCTATTTTCGAAGGAGGGTGAAACTGCCGCAAACCCCGGGCGCTATCCGCGCCGCGGGAATGCGAACGCATATCTTCCGTCATTCCGGGATGGTGCGGAGCATCGAACTACGATGTGCAATTGCACATCGGAGAATCCCAGGATTCCCCGATGCGCAATTGCGCATCTGAGGTCTGGTGCTAACGCATTATCCCGGAATGACGATCGCAAGGGCTGTTTGAAAACTGAATCCGTGAAGTGGCCGCTCCAATGAGGAGTCCCGCCCTTCAATCCTTCCGGAACACGATCGACGCCATCCAGCCCGTCATCAGCGCCATGAACGCGGTGACGAGTCCATAGACGAAGCCGTTCTGGCGGGCGCTGGTCGCAACGAACTGCTCGAAGCCGACCTTGACGATCTCGAACGCGGTCTCCGCCCGCGTCACCAGCGCGCCATCGGCAAACAGTTTTATCTCGACGTCATAGGTGCCAATCGGCACCTCGGCCGGAAGCGGAATGCCGGTGCGAAACAGTGTCGGCGTCAGGAACGTCACCGCGGAAGTGTCCTCGCGGTACAGGCCATGTTCGGAGCGCAGCCGCACGAAGGCGCTGCGGAACGCATCGTTCGGCACCACGTCGGCGTAATCGGGGCCGACGCGCTGGGTCAGCAGCACGCTGTTGAGCCCGAGCTGCTGCCGCCGCTCGACCTCGGGCGAGGCGATGGCGTCGAACGGCCGATTGGCAAACAGCGCGAGATAGGTCGGCACCTGCAGGAACTGCCGGTAGTCGGTATTGATCCAGATGCCGAATTTGCGTTCCTTGCGGCGCGTCACCATGTTGGCGCGCGGGCCTGACACGGTCACCACGAGATCGTAACTCGTGCGGGTGGCCGGTGTGTTGGCATCCTTTTCGACCGAGCCGAACAGCACGAGTTCCTCACCGGAATAGTTCGGCGTCACGGTGACCCGGTGGTTCGAGACCGAGACGATCAGCCGCTCCGCGCGCGCCGGCGGAACGGCAAGGACAGCGCTCAAGAGCGCAACGCCAACCGCGACGATGCAGGTGCGCGCAATCATCCGGCGCCTCCGGTTTCCCGGATGGTGAAGAGATCGTCGGGACGGAGCACCAGTTCGATCGCGAAGCGGATTCCGACCGCGAGAATCAAAAGGCCCAGCAGCAGCCGCAGATGCTCGCCGCGAATCTTCTGGCCGGCGCGGGCGCCGAACTGCGCGCCGGTCACGCCGCCGACCATCAGAATCAGCGCCAGCACGGCATCGACCAGGTGGTTGGTGACCGCGTGCAGCATGGTGGCGAACACCATGGTGACCAGCGTCAGCACCATCGAGGTGCCGATCACGGTGGAGGTCGGCACCCGCAGGAGATAGATCATGATCGGGACCAGGATAAAGCCGCCGCCGATGCCCATCACCGCGCCGATAAATCCGATGATGATGCCGACGACGACGACCGGGATCACCGACAGGTAGATCTTGGAGCGCTTGAAACGCATCTTCAATGGCAGGCCGTGGATCCAGTTGTGGCTGCCGGAACGGCGCATCGGAACGGCCACGCCGCGGCGCGCGCGCAGGATCGCGCGCAGGCCTTCCCAGAACATCAGCCCGCCCACGGTGCTCAGCAGCACGACGTAGGACAGCGCAATCATCAGGTCGAGCTGGCCGAGCGAGCGCAGCAGCGTGAAGGTCCACACCCCGAGCGTCGTGCCGACGGTGCCGCCGCATAACAGCACCAGCGCCAGCGCGGGATCGATGGCGCGGCGGCGCCAGTAGGCCAGCGCGCCGGAAAACGACGATGCCGCGATGTGGCTGGCGACGGAGGCGACCGCGACCGCGGGCGCGATGCCGATGAAGATCAACAGCGGCGTCATCAGAAACCCGCCGCCGATGCCGAACATGCCGGACACAAAACCCACGGCCGCGCCCATCGCCAGGATGAGGAACACGTTGACCGGGATGTCGGCAATCGGAAGGTAAAGCTGCACGCGCGTTTGCTTTAGGAATTAGCCTTGAGGCTGGCCGAAGCCGCTCGCGGCACGGTTTCTTTGGGAGCGCGGATCAACCACCGCGCCCCTGCATAACCGAAAACGACCGTGGGAGGGACTAAAGAATCCGGGAGCCCGGCAAATTTTTGCCGCACCCCGCCGCGCGCCTTCTGACGTGGTGAATAATTCAGCTTAACGGGATGCGCTCGAAACCGGCTTGATGGAGGCTGAGGTTGATGCCGGCAACGCCGGCTGGCGTCAGCGCGCGGCGGCGCGCTTGATCGAAGCCGGCTTGGCCGCGGGTTTTGCGGTATTGGCCTGAACCGGCGCTGAGTCCCAGCCGCCGGCCGGGGTCGCGACGTTGATGGCGTCGTCGGGCTGGGGTTCCGGCGTAAAGGTCTGGATCGCAAGCTTCGCCGCCGCCAGCGATTGGGGGTCGAGCCGTTTGGCGATATCGTCGCGCTTGCGGGCAGAGTCCGCGTCGCCCTGCGCCGCCGCCAGGCTGAACCATTTGAAGGATTCGGCGAGGTTCTGTTCGACGCCGATGCCGCGGGCATAGAGAATGCCAAGGTTGAACTGGCTATCGGCGACGCCGCGATCGGCCGCCTTGCGGAACCATTGCGAGGCATTCTTGTAGTTGGCGCCCTTGCCGCCGCCGTCGGCGTCCAGCACGGCCAGATTGTGCATCGCCTTGGCGTTGCCACGCTCGGCCGCCTGCAAATAGTAGCGTCGCGCGATATCGACGTCCTTCGTCACGCTCAGGCCCTTCTCGTAGAAGGTCCCGAGCCTGAAGATCGCGGGCACCACGCCGGCCTGGGCCGCGCGGTCATACCATTTCGCCGCTTCGTCGAAATTCGCAGCCACGCCCTTGGCCTCGGCAAAGCGCACGCCGATCTCGTAGGCGGCGGTGGGATCGCCCTTCAGCGCGGCCGCGCGCAACACCGGTCCACCGATCCCGTCCGGCAATCTCTCGGTCGGCGGGACCTGCACGAGGCTGAGTTTGCGGCCGGCCGGCGAGGTCTGCGCGGCCGGAATCGAGCCGGTAATATCGCGAGCGGATAGCGCCGGGGCGGCGGTCGAGGCCGTGGCCTGCGGGATCGCAACCGACAGGACGCTATCGGGGGCGGGCGGCGCGGAGTTGTTGAGCGATTGCCGTCCGATCGGCGTCGGCGAGGTCATCGAGGGTGCCGCCGGCTCCGGGATCGCCGGCTTGGCGCTGTCATCCGCGGGCGGTTGGGCCGAAGGCGTTGGCTCGCTGGAACTCTCCATAGCCGGCGGCCGCGACGCGCTGCCGCCGTCCAGCAGCGTCATCGCCAACCTGAAGGTGCCGAGCACGATGATGACCACGCTCGCGCCGACCAGCACCGAGCGAATCTTGGAGGTGATCGTCAATGGCTGCTTGGCACTGTTGCCGGTGAGGCTCTTGAACGCGCCGCGGGGAGCCTTTTCGGCGGGGGCTGCGGCCGCGGCGGCCTGGGCGGCGCGGCGCGCGGCGGCGATGAAGCTCGATGTAGAGGCCTGCTGCTCCCGGCCACCGGCCGGGATTTCCCTGATGGCGCTTTCCGAAGCCGCGATGCGCTCCGATGGCGAAGCCACCCGGCCGGTCGGCCATGTCCCGGGTTCGAGCGGGTGATCGGGCGGCAGACCCGGCTCGATCTCAAGCCGGGGCGGTGACGCATGCGGCTCCAGAATTTCACTGATGGCGCGGGGCACCATCTCTGCGGCGACCGGCAATGCCGGCGGCGCGGCCTGGAATTCCCGCGGAGCCGCGGCGAAATGGGCCTGTGCCGCGGCGGGATTTGGCAATTCAGGTTTCGGCTGCGGCGGCATCGCGACGTCGGGCTCGACGTCAGGCTCGACGTCAAGCGCGACGGCCAGCGGCGGAGGGGCTTGCGGCGCGGGCGTCGTCTCCGCCGGTGCAACCGGTGCGGAACGGCCCGCACGCAGATCGCCTTCGATCACCGCCAGCCGGTCGACCACATGGCCGAGCGTGCTGTGAACGACGTCGAGGGAATCCTGGGTGTTGCGGTCGGTTTTCGACTGGTTGAAGCGGATGTCGGACAATTCGCGCTTGACCGTATCGATCAGGTCGCCATCGGCGGGCTCGGGCGCGCCGCGGTTCGTGTCCGCCAGACGGACGACGGCCGCGTGCTGGGCTTCAAGGTGGCGCAGAATGTCCTGCAGACCTTCCTCGACCCGTCCGAGATTGCCGGCGCGATGATCGGCGGACGCCTCCAGGCGCTCGAGCAAATAAGACACGCGCTGTTCGAGATGGGCGAACGCGGACGCGCTGTCGTTACCGACCGGCATCCGGTCGAGGCGGTCGGACAGCGCCCGCAGCGCGCCTTCGATATGTTCGGTGCTTTGGCTTGGGGCAGGCTGTTCGCGGCTTTCCAGCGTCAAGGTCAGGGCTGCGATGCGCTGTTCGAGGATCGCGAAGGAATCGCGGTTGTCGCCTGAGCGGGTGAGCTGATCGACCTTGGACGCCAGCGTGTGGACGTCGTCGCTCAGCCGGGCCAGCGCGTCATTGGAGGCGACATTGGAGACGATCGTGCGAAGCGCGGCGATGGCGCCTTCGAGCTGCTGGACCGTGGAGGGATCGTCGTTGGCGCGCAGGATCAGATCGAGCTTGGCGCCGAGATTGCGGATCGCCTCGTCGTAGCCCGCCAGTTGCTCCGCCGATGTCAGCGAGCGCAACACTTCGCGAATGTCGCTCAATGCGCGCTCGATGCCGGCCAGCGCCTGGGCGTCGATGGCGCTGTGGCGGGTGTCGTCGATGCGGCGGGACAGCGACCGGATTTCGTTTTCGATCGACTCGATCGCCCGGCGCGGCATCGCCTCGGTAATGGCGTGACGGATCTCCGTCAGCTCGCTGCGGAACGCGGCGATCGACTGCTCGATCCCGTCGGGACGCTGCAGCGCTTCGATCTGGCTGGTAATCTTGAACAGATGGCGTTCGAGCGCGGATAAATCCGGGCCCGAAGGCGGGGCGGGCGCCATCACGGGCGCCGTCGGCGGGGCGCTGCGCGACGGCAGCGGCTGCGGCGGAGGCGAATCAAGTTCGCTCTGGCGCGCAGCGATTTCCTTGATCGCGAAGTCGAGCGAGCCAGGGCTGAGCGGCGGCGAGGGACGATAGACCTGAGCGGCCGCGCGCTCGACCAGCTCGGTCTGGCGCCGTCCGTCCTGAAGCTGGGCCTGCTTGGCGGGCTGCGGGTTCGTGATCTGCGACAGCCGTGCGTCGAGGCGCGAGATGGCGTCGTTCAACTGCCTTGCGACGCCCTGCTCGCCGCGGGGCGTGTCGCTGCGCGGCGTGGGGCGCGAGATCTGTTCGATCTGGCGGGTGATTGCGTCCAGCCGCTGGTGGATATCGGCGACGTCACGGGTTTCCTGGCTCGGCGCCATCGGCCACTGATCCGCCGGCTCGCGAAAATTGGGAGGGGTGGGATCGCCGACGGTGGAATTAAGCCAGTCGTTCAGCGACATGCCGGCGCGTCGCGCGGCGGCCTCGGCCCTCTCGCGGACGAATGGATCGATGCCCTCTACACTCCACGATACGCGCGAATTCATGCTTTCGTCCGGTTCAAGACTTCGGCGCGCCACCTGCGCCTTCAGCCTCCCCGCGCGTCCCTGGAGAAGAGACAATCGAATTCCACGCAGGTCGTCTGCCGCTGGAATCGACTTTTTCGTGTTACGGTAAATAACCCGTTAAGGAATCGGATTGCTGGCCCTGAAAGTTGCCTTAGCCCCTCGAAATTGATCAGCGCGCGTTGGCGGCGGCCGCGTGCCGCGTGCCGCGCCGGTCACGTTGTCGCAATGGCCGCGATGAACAGTGCCTTGGGCTTCCGGAACGGGTTAGGGTCCATTTTTGAAGCAGAACGATTGTTGCGTTGCAACATTTGCCCTAAATGAGACCCGCCAGCGAGCCGAGAGGACATCATGCCGATCTACAAAGCCCCCGTGGAAGACGTCAATTTCCTGCTCAATGATGTGTTTCAGATCGACCGCTACGACAATCTTCCCGGGTTTAGCGACGCCTCCGCCGATGTCCGGGAGGCGATCTTGTCGGAAGCGGCGAAACTGGCGGAAGAGGTGCTGCAGCCGCTCAACCGCGTCGGCGATCTCGAGGGCTGCACCCGTCGTGACGACGGCAGCGTGACGACCCCGAAAGGCTTCAAGGAAGCTTTCAGGCAGGTGGCCGAAGGCGGCTGGCTCGGGCTATCGGCGCCGGCGGAATATGGCGGGCAGGGCCTGCCGGTCACGCTGAGCCAGGCCGTCAACGAATTCCAGTGCTCGGCGAACATGGCGTTTTCGATGTATGGCGGCCTGACCATGGGCGCCACCGCGGCGCTGATGGTGCACGGCAAGCCCGAACAGAAGAACATGTTTGTGCCGAAGATGGTGGCGGGAGAGTGGACCGGCACCATGAATCTCACCGAGCCGCAATGCGGCACCGATCTGGGCCTGCTGCGCACCAAGGCCGTCCGGCAGGCCGACGGCAGCTACAAGATATCCGGAACCAAGATTTTCATTTCCGCCGGCGAGCACGACCTCGCCGACAACATCATCCATCTGGTGCTGGCGCGAATCGAGGGCGCGCCTGCCGGCATCAAGGGCGTGTCGCTGTTCGTGGTGCCGAAGATCCTGGTCAATGCCGACGGATCGCTGGGCGCGCGCAACGGCGTCACCTGCGGTTCGATCGAGCACAAGATGGGCATTCACGGCAATTCGACCTGCGTGATGAATTACGACGCCGCCACCGGCTGGCTGATCGGCGAGGAAAACAAGGGCATGCAGGGCATGTTCGTGATGATGAACGAGGCGCGGCTTGGGGTGGCGGTGCAGGGATTGGCGCAATCGGAAGTCGCCTATCAGAACGCGGTCGCCTACGCCCGTGACCGCCTGCAGGGCCGCTCGCTGTCGGGGCCGAAGGCGCCGGACAAGCCGGCCGATCCGATCATCGTGCATCCCGACGTGCGCCGCACGCTGCTCACCATTCGCGCCTTCAACGAGGCGGCGCGCGCCATGGTGGTGTGGACCGCGCTGAAGAGCGACGTCGCCCACCGCTCCTCCGATCCCAAGGACCGCCAGGAGGCGGACGATCACATGGGCCTGATGACGCCGGTCATGAAGGGCGTTCTGACCGACGTCGGATTTTCCAACACGGTATTGGCGCAGCAGATGTATGGCGGCCACGGCTACATCGCCGAACAGGGCATGGAGCAGTTCGTGCGCGATGCCCGCATCGCCATGATCTACGAGGGCGCCAACGGCATTCAGGCGCTCGACCTCGTCGGGCGCAAATTGCCGCGCGACGGCGGCCGCGCGGTGATGTCTTTCTTCAGTGAGGTCGCCACCTTTGCCAAGGAGCACGGCGGCGACGAGGCCATGAAGCCCTATGTCGCGCCGATGAGCACCGCGCTCGGCCATCTGCAGCAGGCCACCACCTGGCTGATGCAGAACGCGATGATGAAGCCCGACAATGCCGGCGCCGCCGCTACCGATTACATGCAGTTGTTCGGCCTTGTCACCTTCGCCTTTATGTGGGCGCGGATGGCGAAAGTCGCCCAGGACAAGATTGCAGGCAGCGGCGCGACTCCCTATCTGACCACCAAGCTGGTGACCGGCCGCTTCTTCATGGAACGGATGCTGCCGGAAACAACGGTGCATCTTGCGCGCATCCAGACCGGATGCGCGACCACCATGGAATTGGCGGCGGAAGCGTTCTGATCGGAGGAATTCTTCCCAAAGCCTTCAACTCGATCCACGACATCTTCCGCCTATATATTATGATCCTCATACCAGGAGGGCGTCATGCCTGAGGCATATATCTACGACCACGTTCGCACGCCGCGCGGCCGCGGCAAGCCCGATGGCGCGCTGCATGAGGTGACAGCGGTGGCACTGGCGACCGCGCCGCTGAAGGCGCTGAAAGAGCGTAACCATCTCGGCGAAGACGTGGTCGACGACGTTATCCTCGGCGTGGTCGATCCGGTCGGCGAGGCCGGTTCCGACATCGCGCGTTTCGCCGCGATGAACGCGGGTCTCGGCGAGGCGGTGCCCGGCGTCCAGATCAACCGGTTCTGCGCCTCCGGGCTCGATGCCGTGAATTTCGCCGCCGCCCAGATCATGAGTGGCCAGCACGAACTCACCATCGGCGGCGGCGCCGAATCGATGAGCCGCGTCGGCATCGGCGCCTCCGGCGGCGCCTGGCCAGTAGACCCCTCGATCGCGGTGCCGACCTATTTCATGCCGCAGGGCGTATCGGCCGATCTGATCGCGACCAAGTACGGCTTTTCGCGCGATGACGTCGACGCCTATGCGGTGCAGAGCCAGCAGCGCGCCGCCAAGGCGTGGGACGAGGGCCGCTTCAAGAATTCGGTGATCCCGGTGAAGGACGTCAACGGCCTCACCATCCTCGCCAAGGACGAGCATATGCGGCCCACCACGACGATGCAGTCGCTGGCGTCGCTGCAGCCGTCCTTCGTGGGCATCGCACAGATGGCCGGCTTCGACGCGGTGGCGATCCAGTCGCATCCGGAGATCGAGCGCATCAACTATGTGCATCACGCCGGCAATTCTTCCGGCATCGTCGACGGCGCCGGCGCGGTGCTGCTTGGCAGCAAGCAGGCAGGCAGCAAACACGGCCTGAAGCCGCGTGCAAAAATCCGCGCTTTCACCAATATCGGCTCGGAACCGGCGATGATGCTGACGGGTCCGGTCGATGTCACCGAAAAACTGTTCGAACGTTCGGGCATGAAGAAATCCGATATCGACCTGTTCGAGCTGAACGAGGCCTTCGCCTCGGTGGTGCTGCGCTACATGCAGGCCTTCGACATCGACCCCGCCAAGATCAACGTCAATGGTGGCGCGATCGCGCTCGGCCATCCGCTCGGTGCCACCGGCGCGATGATTCTGGGCACCGTGCTCGACGAGCTCGAGCGCACCAACAAACAGACCGCGCTGGTGACGCTGTGCATCGGCGGCGGCATGGGCACCGCGACCATCATCGAGCGGGTGTGATGATTGCCCTCTCCCACAAGGCGAGAGGAAACGGATTGGGAGCGACAACATGGCCTTCAAGAATTTCAAAGTCGAAACCGACACCGACGGCATTGCGATGGTGACATGGGACACGCCCGGCCGTTCGATGAACGTGCTGGACGAGACCTCGGTCAGCGAGTTGGAAGCGATCGTGAAACAGACCTCGGCCGATAATGCGGTCAAGGGCGTCGTCATCACCTCGGGCAAGGAAGCGCTGTGCGCCGGCGCCGATCTTTCGATGCTGGAGGGCATGAGCCGCATCTATGCCGAAACGCTCAAGGAGAAAGGCGAGATCGCGGCCAACCAGATGCTGTTCGATCAGAGCCGCCGGTTCTCGCAGGTGTTCCGCTCGATCGAAACCTGTGGCAAGCCGTGGGCTGCGGCGATCAACGGCCTGGCGCTCGGCGGCGGTTTCGAGCTCACGCTGTCCTGCCATTACCGCGTCGCCGCCGAGAACCCGAAGACCCGTCTCGGCCTGCCCGAAATCAAGGTCGGGCTGTTCCCCGGCGCCGGCGGCACCCAGCGCGTGCCGCGCATCGTATCGCCGCAGGATGCGATGCAGCTCTTGCTGAAAGGCGAGGCGATCAATCTCGCCAAGGCCAAGGCGCTCAATCTGATCCATGCGATCGTGCCAGCGGATGATCTGATCAAGGCCGCAAAGGACTGGATCAAGGGCGGCGGCAAGGCGGTGGCGCCCTGGGACGAGAAGGGCTTCAAGCTGCCAGGCGGCCCCGTCTATTCCAAGGCGGGCATGCAGATGTTCCCGGCCGGCAATGCGATCTTCCGCCGCGAGACCTACGACAATTATCCGGCGGCGCGCGCGATCATGAGCTGCGTTTACGAGGGATTGCAGTTGCCGATCGACGCCGCGCTGCGGGTGGAATCGCGCTACTTCACCCAGATCCTGCGCAGCAAGGAAGCCGTGGCCATGATCCGCAGCCTGTTCCTGTCGATGCAGGAATTGAACAAGGGCGCGCGGCGTCCCTCGAGCGTGCCGCCGACCAAAGTGAAAAAACTCGCCATCATCGGCGCCGGCTTCATGGGCGCCAGCGTCGGCTACGTCTCGGCGCGCGCCGGCATCGACGTGGTGCTGATCGACCGCGACCAGGAAAGCGCCGACAAGGGCAAGGGCCACGCTAGCGCCGTGATCGACGATTTGATCAAGAAGGGCCGCGCCAAGGAAAGCGATCGCGACGCCATCCTGTCGCGGATATCGGCGACTGCCGACTACAACGTGCTCAGGGATTGCGATCTCATCATCGAGGCGGTGTTCGAGGACCGCAAGGTTAAGGCAGAAACCTACGCCAAGGCGCAGCCGCTGCTGAAAAGCGATGCGATCTTCGCCTCCAACACCTCGACGCTGCCGATCAATTCGCTGGCGGAAGAGTTTCGGGATCAGAGCAAGTTCATCGGCATCCACTTCTTCTCGCCGGTCGAGAAGATGATGCTGGTGGAGATCATCGTCGGCAAGAACACCGGCGATGTGGCGCTCGCCACCGCGCTCGATTACGTGCGCGTGATCGGCAAGACGCCGATTGTGGTCAACGATTTCCGCGGCTTTTTCGCCAACCGCTGCGTGCTGCGCTTCACCGCCGAGGGCCTGGAAATGCTGATGGAAGGCGTGCCGCCGGCGATGATCGAGAACACCGCGAAGATGGCGGGCATGCCGGTTGGGCCGCTGTCGCTGTCCGACGAAGTGGCGCTCGATCTCGTGCTCAAGATCATGAAGGCGACCGAGGCCGATCTCGGCGCCAACGCCATCGACCAGAGTCAGAAGAAGCTGCTGGTCGAGATGGTCGAAAAGCAGGGCCGCTTCGGCCGCAAGAACGGCAAGGGATTTTACGATTATCCCGAAAAGGGCAAGGGCCAGAAGAGCCTGTGGTCGGAACTGGGCGGGTTGCAGCCGAAGCATCTCGATCCCGACACGCTCGACGTCGAGGAATTGAAGCAGCGCTTCCTGGTGGTGCAGGCGGTGGAAGCCGCGCGCACCGTGGAAGATCATGTCATCACCGATATGCGCGAGGCCGACGTCGGCTCGATCCTGGGCTTCGGCTTTGCGCCGTTCACCGGCGGCACGCTGTCCTATATCGACTTCATGGGCACGAAAAAATTCGTCGAGCTGTGCCACCGACTGGAGGCCAAATACGGCTCGCGCTTCACCCCGCCGAAGCTGCTGGTCGAGATGGCGGCCAAGGGCGAGACGTTCTATGGCCGCTTCCCGCCGAAAAAGCTGGCGGCGGCGTAGGTCGTGCGGGAACCATAGGTCTCTGGCAGGTCGCGCCATGGCGCACCTGAATGTGAGACCCAAAGGATGCCATTGAGCACGCGGCGGTCATTTGCCCGCCGAACGCGGCTCGAATCCATTGGCCGTCAAGGCCTGCTTGACCTCGGGCGACGTCAGGTACGCGATCAGCGCCTTGGCGGCGTCAACTTGCTTGCTGCTCGCGTTGATCCCCGCCACATACAAAGAATAGTTCTGGACTTCGGCCGGCAGCGCGACGGACTCGATACCGGCCACGAGGCTCAAATCGCTCGCCACGCCTATGCCAAGTTCGGTCTCGCCTTTCGCCACCGCCTCCGCAATCTCGGTACCGGACGGTTCCAGCCGACTTTTCGCCTTTACTTCCTCCGAAATCCCCAAACGTTTCAGCAAGCCGATCGTGTAGAGGCTGGCGCCGCCGCCACGGGCGGGATCACCGACGGCGATCGACTTTGCCGCCAGCAGCGCGCGCTTGAGCGCATCCGCGGAGCTGAGGTCGGGCTTGGCCGCGCCCTTCTTGACGAAAACGGTGAAGCCGACTTGGGCGATTTCCACGCGGCTCCCCGCGAGCAGTTTGCCTTGCTTCTGCAATTCTTCGTTTTGTTTGCCAGAGACGATCGCCACGTCGACGGCCTCGCCCTTGATAACGCGCTCGGTGATGACGCCGAGCGGCGCGTAGGTGGCCGTGACCTTGTGGCCTGACGATTTCTCGAATTGCAATAGGAGTTGGGGGAACAGGACCCGAAAGGAAGCCGGGCCCTGCAGCGTGATCTCGGCAGCAAGCGCAGGGGACGGCGGCGCTGCAACCAGAAATGCTACACTTGCGATTGCCGTAAATGTCGCCGCAGCGTAATGTTTGAACATCGCGTTCTCCTCGTTGCCGACATTATCCGGATAACTAGGGATCGGCGTGAACGCTAGCATTCTGTTCGGGCAGAAGCCATGGACGCATCGACAACACTCTGCGATACGCATGTCTGGTCCGGTCAAAAGGCGAAATACTCGGTTCGAGCAAATGACGTCCGCTGTGGCCCCGATAACAGACATGCGGCGACTTCTGCGGCATGTCGTGGCGGTCATTATTCCGGTATTCCCAATCCGCGAAAGAGCTCGCCGTTGGGTTTGCCGATTAGTCGCGTTACGCGCAAGGCCAAAAAGAACGATGGAGCCTGATTGCCCGACGGGCAAATCACTCGCGATCTCTTGCCTGGCCCTGTCCAGCCCCATTTGCAAAAATATTTCCGTTCCCGTCTGACGCAAATCACTTCATATCGTCAGCCGTCCCGCCCCGAGAGAGGGGCGTATCATGATCGTCGCGAAACGCGGGGCGGGATGCGGTGGACGCTGAGGGTGCTGTTGACGACGGCACCTGACGCGGACGGCGAAGTCGTGTGGTCCTGACGCCTCGACGCTGGCGTCAAACTTCGCGGAAGTATCCGCGAGGTGACGGTGACAAGAAAGCCCGATCGCCGGGGAGAGCGCGCTATAAGCCGTAAAACCATTGCGCAGGGAATGCCGGATTGCCTCCGCTGAACCTGTTTGCTCGTGTGCGCTTCCTTTGTGCACTTTGCACACGAGACCGCGGGTGCAGCGCGCACCCGGCATTCCCTGCGCCCTCTGATTCTTGGGCGTGAAAATTTTTGCATAGCCCGGGCGCCTCGCGCCGCGGGAACAATTTTCGTCATCCGGTTCAGGCGAACGCGCCGCGCGAGCGCGCGTCCGATGGCAGGCTCCGCGCCAACCACTGAAATGCAGGTGCGCCCCGCTATTGCGCACCACGATGGCAGGTTTAGATAGAAGAACTTACCCGCATGAGGCCGCCCCATGACCGTCCACGAGCGCAACATCTCCGCATCGATTGACCCCGCAAGGCTCGACCGCCTCGCGGAGGTCGCGATCAAGGTTGGGCTGAACCTGCAGCCGGGGCAGGACCTGCTGCTGACCGCGCCGAGTGTGGCGCTGCCTTTGGTGCGGAAGATCGCCGAGCACGCCTATAAGGCCGGCGCAGGGTTGGTGACGCCGGTCCTGTCCGACGAGGAGATCACGCTGGCGCGCTACCGCTTCGCGCCCGACGACAGTTTTGATCGCGCCGCCGGCTGGCTCTACGAGGGGATGTCGAAGGCGTTCGCCGCCAATACCGCGCGGCTCGCCATCGTCGGCGACGATCCGATGCTGCTTTCCGGCCAGGACCCGGCCAAGGTCTCGCGCGCCAGCAAGGCCAATTCGATCGCCTACCAGCCGGCGCTGGAAAAGATCGTCAATTTCGACGTCAACTGGAACATCATCGCCTATCCGAGTCCATCCTGGGCGAAGCAGGTTTTCCCTGATGACGAAGAGGATGTCGCGGTCGCAAAGCTCGCGGACGCGATTTTCGCGGCCTCGCGCGTCGACAATGATGACGCCGTCGCGGCGTGGGCGAAACACAATGCCACGCTGCGCGAGAGGACCGATTGGCTGAACGGGCAGCGTTTCAGTGCGCTGCATTATTCCGGGCCCGGCACCGACCTGACGATCGGGCTCGCCGACGGCCATGAATGGGAGGGCGGCGCCTCCACCGCCAAGAACGGCATCACCTGCAACGCCAACATCCCGACCGAGGAAGTGTTCACTACCCCGCATGCCGCGCGGGTCAGCGGGCACGTCGTCAGCACCAAGCCGCTGTCCTATCAGGGTTCGCTGATCGACGGCATCGCGGTGCGGTTCGAGCAGGGACGCATCGTCGAGGCCAAGGCCGCGCGCGGCGAAGAGGTGCTATGCAAGGTGCTGGATACGGATGAGGGCGCGCGCCGGCTTGGCGAAGTGGCGCTGGTACCGCATTCCTCGCCGATCTCGAAAAGCGGGCTGTTGTTCTTCAACACTCTGTTCGACGAGAACGCCGCCTGCCACATCGCGCTCGGCCAGTGCTATTCGAAATGTTTTGTCGATGGCGACAAGCTGACGCCGGAGCAGATCGCCGCCCAGGGTGGCAACAAGAGCCTGATACACATCGACTGGATGATCGGCTCGGACAAGATCGACATCGACGGGGTCCATGCCGATGGCCGGCGGGTGCCGGTGTTCCGCAGGGGCGAATGGGCGTAAGAAACGGAAGCATGCCGGATTTTCAGGCGTAGTGCTTCGAGCGTCTCGCCCCAGGCGCCGTGCAAAGGGAATCTTGCCAGTAAAAGGCGGCATTACTATATCGGTTTCCCCCTGCTGGATTTACCCCTATCACTTGAGCGAGACCGATAATGACGACGGATACGATTGCCGAGCACAAACAATTTCAGGCCGAGGTTGCCGAGCTTCTGAACCTGATGGTGCACTCCGTATATTCGGAGACCGACATTTTCCTTCGCGAGCTGATTTCGAACGCCTCGGACGCCCTCGACAAGCTGCGCTATGAGGCCATCGCGGCCCCGGGACTGGCCGCCGACGGCGAGCCGCCAAAAATCCGGATTCATCCCGACAAGAAGGCCGGCTCACTCGCGGTGGTCGATAATGGCATCGGCATGGACCGGCAGGAGCTGATCGACAATCTCGGCACCATTGCGCGTTCCGGCACCAGATCCTTTCTGTCCCGTCTCACTGAGGCCAAGGATGGGGCCGGCCTGATCGGCCAGTTCGGGGTCGGCTTTTACGCAGCCTTCATGGTCGCCGATCGTATCACTGTCACCAGCCGTCACGCCGGCCAGGCCGAGGTCTGGACATGGTCATCGTCGGGAGGAAACGGGTTTGATATCGCCCCGGCAAGTGACGAGGATGCCCGACGCGTCACGCGGGGCACGGAAGTCGTTCTGCACCTGAAGCCGGACGCAAAGAAATATCTGGAGGCTTACGAGATCGAGCGGATCGTCGGCGCCTATTCCGACAACATCCAGTTTCCGATTCTGCTTCAGCCCGAAGGGGGCGAGCCGCGGCAGATCAATTCGGCCAGCGCGCTGTGGCAGCGGCCGAAATCCGAGCTGAAGCCCGAGGATTACACCCAGGCCTATCGCGCGATCGCCGGCGCCTTCGATGAGCCGGCCATGACGCTGCATTATCGCGCCGAAGGCCGTCAGGCGTACGCCGTGCTCTTGTTCGCGCCATCGACAAAACCGTTCGATCTGTTCGAGCCGACGCGCAAGGGTTACGTTAAACTCTATGTGCGCCGCGTCTTCATTGCCGACGATGCCGACCTTTTGCCCAGCTATCTCCGCTTCATCCGCGGCGTGATCGACAGCGAGGATCTTCCGCTCAATATTTCCAGGGAGATGCTGCAGAACAATCCGCAGCTGACGCAAATCCGCAAGGCCGTGACCGGTCGCGTGGTCGGCGAACTGGAAGGCCTCAG
The DNA here is from genome assembly GCA_963801875.1 of uncultured Alphaproteobacteria bacterium. Classification (GTDB taxonomy): domain Bacteria; phylum Pseudomonadota; class Alphaproteobacteria; order Rhizobiales; family Xanthobacteraceae; genus Bradyrhizobium. The sequence goes on from CAWDGT010000008.1 coordinate 65,813, forward strand.
CGAGAAAGCGCCGGAAGCCTTCGCCAAAATCTGGGACGCGTTCGGCTCCGTGATCAAGGAAGGCATCTGGGAGGATTTCGAGCGGCGCGAGAAACTGCTGGCGTTGTCACGATTTACCACCACGTCAGGCGAAAAACGCTCCCTGAAACAATATGCCGAGAACCTGAAGCCGAACCAGACCGAGATCTATTATCTGGTCGGCGACAGTATCGAGCGGCTGAAATCCAATCCCAAGCTGGAATCGGCAACCGCGCGCGGCATCGAGGTGCTGCTGCTGACCGATCCGGTCGACGCGTTCTGGACCTCGGCACCGCTCGATTTCGGCGGCAAGCCGCTGAAGTCGCTGAGTCAGGGCGACGTCGATTTCGGGCTGATCCCGCTGCTCGACGACAACGCCGCGGACAAGGAAAAATCCGGCACTGATGAGGCGGCGACCGTTGCCGCGATCAAGGATGCCCTTGGCGACCGGGTGTCCGACGTGCGCGCCTCGCAGCGGCTTACCGCCAGCGCCTCCTGCCTGGTGGCGGGCGGAACGGGCAGGGATCGTGCGCTCGAACGGTTGCTCGCGCAGCAGAACAGGGGCGCGGTGACAAAACCAGTCCTTGAGATCAACATGCGCCATCCCCTGGTCGCTGCCATCACCGGCCAGAAGGATGCCGCGCGCGATCTGTCGTTTCTGCTGCTGGAGCAGGCGCAGATTCTGGATGGCGAGCTGCCGGAGGATCCCGCCGCCTTTGCCAGCCGGCTCAACGAGCTGGTGCTGCGCGGATTGTCGAAGGACACCGTCTAGACCTGGAGTACGGCGGCAAGGTGCTCGTGCGGAAAATCGGCTAAAGCTTCAGCCTGTAAACGTCCGTCGCCGTCTTCGAGAACAACGCGGTTTTCTCGGTCTCGCTGTAAGGCGCGGCGACGCGCTTGAAGGCGTTGAAGATCACCTGATAGCTGCACTGACCCTTGTCCGGCGGAAAGTTGCTCTCGAACATGCAGCGATCGGGGCCGAAGGCCTCGATGCAGGTCTCGATATAGGGACGCCAGGCCGCGGCCACCTCCTCCGAGGAAGGTGGCTTCGGGCGCTCGTGGAAATCATAACCCAATAGCCGCATCGCGAGCCCGCCGAGCTTGACGACCACATTGGGACAGCTCGCGGCGTCCCGGATCGATGCTTTCCAGCCCGGAAAAATTTCCTCGCGCCGGTTGGCGTAGCTGCCGATGCCGACCGGGCCGCCGCAATGATCGAGCACGATTCTCGGTTTCGGGAAACGCGCGGGCGAGATCGGAGAGTTCGCCGATCTGCGGATGAAACAGCCAGGCGTCGAAGCTCAGGCCCAGCGGAGCAAGACATGCAAAACCCTTGCGGAAGGTGGGATCGAGCAGCAGGCCTTTCGGGCGCGTGGCGTACATGTGGGCGACGTCGGGGTCCGCGTCCCAGGCGGACGAATGCCGGATGCCGCGGAAGCGGCCCTGACCCGCCGCGATTTCCGCTTCGAGCACCTCGCGCGCGCCTTCGCCGAGCATGAGATTGACGTGGCCGACGATGCCGGCGCAGATCGCGGCGGGACCGTAACCGCCGCTCGCGCTCATCGCCGCGGCGCCGTTGGCGAACTCGATCTCGCCGACCGGGCGCAACGCCTCCGGGCCGCCAGCGCGGTACATCGAGCGGGCCTCGACATAGACGGTGGCGATGACATTGTGGCCGGAGGCGGTGTCGGCGGCCAACTCCTCGATCAGATAGCGCTGGCCGCCGCGATCCCACAAATGATGATGGGGATCGACGATCGGGCGCGCGGGATCGATGATTTCCTCCCGGCGCTGGGCGAGCCAGTCTTCGCGCGGATCGGCATAGAGCCCGCTTCGGGTGGTGGGTAATGTGCTGACCATGGACCGTCGCTCTCCGAATTTTTCTTAACTGTCATCGCTCCGGATGACAGCTCGCATCAAACACCGCGCAGGATAATGACCGTCGGCGTGCCAGGCAATGTACCCTGCGAAATCGTCAAGGTTTGCTCGGTTCGCACGTCGATGGCGAATTGCTGGCCGATCTTTTGCATGAATTCGTCGAGCGGCGTCATGAAGCGATGCATCGGCAGCACCACGGAGGCCCGCAGCCGCCGCGTGATCGCCGAAATGCCGTCGAGCGACATCGTATAGGTTCCGTCGATCGGCACCATCACGATGTCGACCCGGCCGATCGCGGCCAAATGGCCTTCGTCGAGCCGGTGATGGAGGTGCCCGAGATGGCCGATGCAGAGGCCGGCGACCTCGAAGATGAAGATCGAATTGCCGTCCCTGATCATTTCCCCGCTGGAATCGTCGCCGAAATAGCGGCGGATGTCGGTCGTCACATTGCGGATGAAGACATCGCCGACGCGCAGGGCGACTTTCGCCGGCTGCCCATCGTCGCCCCAGCCGTGCAGCACATGGGGAATTCCGGAATCCGGAAATAAAGTGTAATGGGTGCCGTGCGCCCTGTTCATGGTGACGACGTCGGGCAGGCGGCCGGTGGTGTAGGCGCCGCTGAAGTCGGTCGCGATCCGCACGCCCCCGGGCGTGTCGATGTAATAGGTCGAGTGGCCGGCATAGGTGATCGCGACTTCGTTCGTCGTCGCCTCGCTCGAGCGCAGGCCGACCGGCGTGGCACGCGGTGGCGCATTCGCCATCGCCAGGCATTCGCTGCGCGGGGCATCCTGGGCGGCAGCGGATGCGACCAGCGAACCCAGCAAGGCAAAGGCGGTGACAAAGGATCGCAACATTGGCAGGGTCCGTCCAAAGATGGCGCCTGACACTGTAGCGCCGAATTCCCTTTCCGTCATGGCGGCCATGATAGGGAATTTCGCGGCGCGATTTATGATTTTATGATGGCCCGCGAGTATGACCATGCCTGAACAGACCCCCGCGCGTGCGCCCTCCTCGCATCGGCTGGAACCGCTGCACCACGCCGATGCCGGCGTTCTCAATGTCGCCTATTACGAAGAGGGGCCTGCCGATGGGCCGGTGGTGATGTTGCTGCACGGCTTCCCCTACGACATCCACTCCTATGTCGACGTCGCTCCACGGCTCGCGGCGCAGGGCTGCCGCGTCATCGTCCCCTATTTACGTGGCTACGGTGAAACCCGTTTCCGCGACCCGGCCACGCCGCGTTCGGGAGAACAGGCCGCGATCGGAGCCGACCTGATCGCGCTGATGGATGCGCTTTCGGTGAAGCGCGCGGTCTTCGCCGGCTATGACTGGGGCGGCCGCGCCGCCTGTGTGGCCGCGGCGCTGTGGCCGGATCGCTGCATTGGTCTGGTGTCGGTCAACGGCTATCTGATCCAGGATATCGCCAGGGCGATGGTCCCGCTGAAACCGGAGCGTGAGGTCGCGTACTGGTACCAGTATTATTTTCAAATCGAGCGCGGCCGGGCCGGCCTGGCGGCCAACCGGCGCGGCATCGCAGCGATTTTGTGGCGGCAGTGGTCGCCGAACTGGCAGTTCGACGAGGCGTGCTTCGAACGGACGGCGGCGGCGCACGACAATCCCGATTATGTCGACGTCGCGATCCATAGTTACCGCCATCGCTACGGTCTCGCCGACGGCGATCCTGAATATGCCGACATCCAGCGCCGGCTGGCGGCGCTGCCTGCCATAACCGTCCCTGTCATTACTCTGGACGGCGACGGAGACGGCGTTGCGCCCGCGACCGATGGCACGGCGCAGGCGGCGAAGTTTTCCGGTCCCCGCATCCATCGTGTCATTCCGCGCGCGGGACATAATCTGCCGCAGGAAGAACCGGAAGCGTTTGCGACCGCGGTGATGGAACTGATCAAGGCGTGAGCCGCGCCGCACGGATGGGTCGCTGCCATTTACGACAGCAAGCGCGCGGACCCGCCCTGCGCTTCAATCAGTCCCACAGCTTTTCTGTCGAAAGAGACGAAGGTATCCGCGCCGAGCCAATTTCCCTCATAGGCGATAACGCCGTCAGCAAAATCACCGCCGGCATCCAGCAAAGCCAATCCGGATTCGGCCGCCGGCCGATTCACCACGATGTTCGACCCTTCAAGCAGAGCTCGAATCGTCCCTGCAATGTCGCTCGATTGGATCCTGTAGTTTCGCAACACCCAGACCAGTTCACAAAGCGTAGGTATCGTCAGCGCGACTAAGTCGGCTTTGCTCAAGGCGATTTGAGCGACTCTACTCTGCTCGGCATGATCCTCGGTCAATGCCCGTACCAGCACGTTGGTATCGGCAGTGATCTTCATCGCTTGCCAGCCCAGCCTCGGGCGATGATCTCATTCATCTCCTCGATCGACAGGGATCGTCCTTTTCTTTTCGCTTTCAAGCTGCCGAAAAGATCTGAAATTTTGCCTGTCGGCCGGGCCGCCTTCACCTCGATCCGTCCGTCAGGGAGCTTGTCTACGGTAATCTTTTCACCGGGATGCACTCCCAGATGTTCCAGCAGATCCTTGCGCAACGTGACTTGGCCTTTGGCCGTAACGGTAAGTGTGCTCATGGCGAGTCTCGATTGTCGAACGGATAAATGTAAGGTAAAAACGCCTTACCTTCAAGGAGCGCCGAAGCGAAATCAGTCATTCCCGCCGCGGGCTGATCTTCCACGTCGCCGCGAGGATGGCTGATGTAATCAGGCCGGTGATCGCGGCGGCGATCGGGATCGACAGCGCCAGCGCCGCGGTCGCCGCCCATCCGATCGAGGAAAAGGCCTCCGCGAAGGTCGCCAGCCGCGACGAGGTCTGGCGGCGGCGAAACTGGCTGCGCCGGGCCTGCACGCGAAACCACAGCTGGATCGCGGTGGCGGAAGCCGCCGCGACGATGACGCCGCTCGCGGTCACCGCCGCCTGCAGCGCCGAGGGAAACAGCAGTGCGAGCACCAGTGGCGCGAAGATGACGGCGATCGCGATCAGCACCACTTCGATCTTGGCGCGGATCACGCGCGAGGACCGCAACGGCGCGGTCGCCACCAGATCGGCGGCGTCTTCGCCCGAAATCGTCAGCCAGGCTAGGCCGCCGGCGAGCTGGCCGGCCGCCATGACGGTCACCGGCGTGATCAGCACGACGGCCAGGCTGCTGTCTGAAAAGCTTCGCCACAGCATCAAGGCAGGCGGCACCAGATAGAGCAACTGCATCAGGCTCTGCGACAGCAGCCAGGGATCGCGTCGCAACAGCACAAACTCCTTCCACCGCAGCGCCTGTTGCCGCGAACCCGTGCGGAACGCTTTGGTGCGGGCGCCTCGCCGGTTTGGCGTGGCATTGGCCGATACGCGCGCCGCGGTATCGGCAAAGCTCGCCGAGAACACAGCCATCACGGCGCCGAGCAGAAACAGCCCGCCGGCGAGCAGAAGCAGCAGCGCCTCGCCATCACCAAGCGCCGCGCGCGCCGGCCACCAGAGCATGCTGTCGACGTCGGGCGCAAAGGCGGCGGCAGCGTCCGAGGTCAGAACCGCGAACCGCGACAAGGTGCCATAGGACAGGATCGCGGCGACCTGCAGCGCGATGACAAAACCGGCGCCGATGACCGCGGCGAGAATCTGCGCCACCAGCCGCGTCCGGCTCGGGCCGATCAGACGAAACAGCAGGATCGTGACCGCGATCGCGACCGCCGCGGCCGACAGGCCGATCGCGACGACAACGCCGTAAGCTGCGAACCATCTGACGCCGCCGCCGATCACGAGAACGTCCACGAACGGCGTCGATAACAGTAATGCCATCGCACTGACCGACAGCGCGATTGCGGCGATACGGACCGAAAACACGTTGGTCAGCCGGACCGGCGATGAGATGATCAGATCGAGGTCGGCGCGGGCGTAAAACACCCTGGTCACGGATTCGATCGCTTGCGACAGCATCAGGGCCCAGGCCAGGAATATGGTCGCCGTGATGACGATAAGGCTGGATTTTTCGAGTGGCGGCTGCAGATCCGCAAATCGGCCGATCACCGCATAGGCCGGCAGATGCATGATCGCGGCGAGGGCGAACAAGCCGATCAGCGCGGCGCGTTTGCGCCCCTTGCGGCCGGCCGTCATCATCGCGACCCACTCGCGCCACGCCAGCCTGAGTTCGTGCCGGGCAAACCATGCGAGGTCCGCGGCCGGGCTCATGCGGCGGCGGCCTCGACATTGACCAGCGTAATGAACAGGTCTTCAAGGCTGGTGTCGTTATGCCCGTTCTGCTGGCGCAGTTCGGCCAAAGTGCCTTCCGCGACCAGCCGTCCCGAGGCGATGACGCCGATTCGGTCGGCCATCCGTTCGGCGACTTCGAGAATGTGCGTGGTCATGATCACAGTGCAGCCGCCGCGGACGCGATCCCCGAGCAATCCCTTGACGTGACGCGCGGACACGGCGTCGAGACCCGTGAGCGGTTCGTCCAGAATGATCAGGCGGGGCTCGTGCACCAAGGCTCCCGCCAGCGCGACCTTCTGGCGCATGCCCTTGGAAAATCCCTCGCAGCGTTCGTGCAGGTGGCCCTCAAGCCCGAGCGAGATCAAGAGCCGGTGGGCGGACGGTTCGGAAGTCGCGGGATCGATACCCCACAGGCCCGCGACGAATTCGAGATATTCCAGCGGCGTCAGCTTGTCGTAGATCATCGGCTCGTCCGATACCCACGCCATGCTTTGCTTGGCCGCTACGGGGTCGCCGAGAGCGTCGATACCGAACACAGCGACCGAACCGGCATCGGGCCGCAACAGCCCGGCCACCATCCGCAAGGTCGTGGTCTTGCCGGCGCCATTGGGGCCGACCAGCGCATAGAATTCGCCGGTGCGGACGGTGAGATCGAGCGCATCGACCGCGAGGCGGTCAAAACGCTTTGTTAACCCTCGTACTTGCAGCGCGGACTCTTGCGGCTTCATGATGTCGGGACGATCCATGTCTTGCGTCGAGTCGCTGACCATGGACCGAAGATATTTCGGCGCGGTGAATCGGGGCCCACAAATCCCCTCGATGCGCGCCGCCGGCCAAATGCGGGCTCAAATATCGGGCATTTGTCCCCCGGCGCCAGGTGGAACCAGCGCGTGTTGACAGGGATCGGCGCTTTGGGCTGTATAACCGGCGCATCGGACGCAAGATGCGGGAAAGGCGATCGATAGAATCGCCTACGCATCGGGGGAGGGTGGCAAATGCTGGACTTCGTTCAGCAGTTGGTGAGTGGTATTGCGCTCGGCTGCGTCTACGGCCTGATCGCGCTTGGCTTCGTCCTGGTCTACAAGGCCACCGAGGTCGTGAACTTCGCGCAGGGCGACCTGATGATGCTGGGCGGATTTTTCGCCTTCACCTTCATCGGCATTCTCGGTCTCAATTACTGGCTCGGCTTTGCCGCTGCGGTCGCGGCGATGGCGCTGTTCGGCATGCTGGCCGAACGCGTGGTGGTGCGTCCGATCCTGGGTTACCCGCAATTTTCCATCATCATGGCGACGATCGGACTCGGATATTTCCTGCGGTCCGTCGTCGGCATGATCTGGGGCACCGACGATTTCAAGATCGAGACCCCGTTCAGCCAGGGTGTGTTGCGGATCGGCTCTCTCGTGCTGGCCTATGACAAGCTCTCGGTGATTGCGGCGACCATCATCCTTTGCATATTGCTGTATCTGTTCTTCAACCGGACGGCGCTCGGCACCGCGATGCGCGCGAGTTCGGAGAATATGCTTGCGGCCTATTACATGGGCATTCCGGTCAAGCGGGTGGTGTCGATCGTGTGGGCGATCAGCGCGGCGGTCGCGACCTGCGCCGGCGTGCTGCTGGCGCCGATCACGTTCATTCACTCCAATGTCGGCCTGGTGCTGGGACTGAAGGCGTTTCCGGCGGCCGTGCTCGGCGGATTCGGCTCGATACCCGGTGCGGTCGTGGGCGGCGTGCTGATCGGCGTCATCGAGAGCATGGCCGGCTTCTACCTGGCGGAGGGATGGAAGGACGTCGCGCCCTATGTCGTTCTTCTCGCGGTGTTGCTGCTCAAGCCCGAAGGCCTGTTCGGCCTTCACATGCGCAAGAAGGTCTAGGGTCCAGCCATGCGCTTCATGTTCAAGACCGATTATGAAGACGACATCAGGCTGTTTCCGCACTCCGGCTACGCCGTCTCCTATGGCGTTCTGCTTGCGCTGCTGGCGGTCGCGCCATTCGTTCTCTCGAGCTACCTGGTCAGCCAGCTGGTGTTCGTCTGCATCTATGCCACCGTCGGCGTCGGGCTGATGATCCTTACCGGATTCACCGGACAGGCCTCGCTCGGCCACGCCGCATTCCTCGCCATCGGCGCCTATACCGCCGCCTATCTGCAGCAGTTCAACGTCCCGTTCCCGGTGTATTTTCTCGCCGCCGGCCTTTTGACCGGAATAATCGGCGCGCTGATCGGCTTTCCGGCGCTGCGGCTGCAGGGCATCTATCTCGTCATCGCCACCATTTCCTTCGCCCTCATCGTCGAGGAAATCATGGCGCGCTGGGAAAGCGTCACGAATGGCAATGAGGGCATGCGTGTCAAGACCATCCAGTTGCTTGGCACCAGCGTGCCGCGCGACAGCCCGACGTTCTATTTCCTCTGTCTCGGCGTCCTTGTTCTGACGATCGTGGGCACGCTCAATCTTTTGCGCTCGCCCACGGGGCGCGCCTTCGTCGCGATCCGTGACAGCGAGACGGCGGCGCGAAGCATGGGCGTCAACGTATCGCTCTACAAGGTCAAGTCGTTTGCGATCTCAGCCGCCATCACCGGATTTGCCGGCGTGTTGTTCGCCCACAAGCTGTCCTTCATCAGCCCGGAAATGTTTACGCTGCAGCTCTCGATCGAATTCATCATCGTGATCCTGATCGGCGGCGCCTTCAGCCTGCACGGCGCGGTGCTGGGGGCGATCTTCATCGTCATGATCGATCCATTCCTGACCTATCTCAAGGACGACGCCCCCGGGATGGTCGCGGGCCTTGCCGCGGCGCTGGGCGCGGGAAGTGAGCGCGCGGCGCACATCCAGGACAACGTCGCCGCCTTTGCCTCGGCCAACGGCCTCAAGGGCGCGATCTACGAAATCATCATCGTCGTCTTCGTGCTGTTCGAGCCGCTCGGCCTTTACGGGCGCTGGCTCAAGATAAAACTCTTCTTCCAGCTGTTCCCGCTCTATAAGCGCGCCACCTTCAAGCGGCAGAAGATCTACGTGAAATCGGAGCGGAACCGGTGAGCTATTTTCGAGCCGAAAATCTCTCCCTGCATTTCGGCGGCCTGAGGGCGGTCGATTCCGTCAGCTTCGCCGTGGAGAAAGGCGAGATCCTCTCCATCATCGGCCCCAACGGCGCCGGGAAAAGTTCGATCTTCAACCTGATCTCGCGGATCTACAGCCCGACGTCGGGCAAGATCTATTTCGAGGATCAGGACATCACCGAGGCGCCCGCGTTCGGCATCGCCAGGCTCGGTATCGCCCGCACCTTCCAGAACATCGAATTGTTCGAGAATGCGACCGTGCTGTCTAACCTCCTGGTCGGACGGCACCGGCATTCCACCACCCGGCTTTGGCAGGAGCTGCTGTTTCTGCCGAGCGTGCGAGACAGCGAGAAAGTCCATCGCCGCCGCGTCGAGCAGGTCATCGAATTTCTCGATCTCGCCGCCTACCGCGACAAGCTGATCTCGGGGCTTCCTTACGGCGTGCGCAAGGTGATCGAGCTTGCGCGCGCGCTGTGCACCGAGCCGAAGCTCATTCTGCTCGACGAGCCGTCGTCCGGACTGAACGTCGAGGAGACCGACGACATGTCGTTCTGGATCCGCGACATGAAGACAGAACTCGGCGTCACGGTGCTGATGGTCGAGCACGACATGACGCTGGTAAACCGCGTTTCCGACCGGGTGATCGCGCTGAACTACGGCAGGGTGCTGGCGATGGGAACTCCGTCCGAAGTGCAGCAGCATCCCGACGTCGTCGCCGCCTATCTCGGCGCTTGAGGGGATGGCATGAGCACTCCGGACATCATCCTCAAACTCAGCAACATCGAGAGTTATTACGGGCCGATCATGGCGATCCGCGGCATCAGCCTCGAGGTCCCGCGCGGTCGGATCGTCACCCTGCTCGGCGCCAACGGCGCCGGCAAGACCACGGTGCTCAAGACCATTTCGGGCATTCTGGATCCGCAGAAGGGCACCATCGAATTTCTCGGCAAGCCGATCCAGCGTATGGAAGCCGACAAGATCGTGCGGCTCGGCTTGAGTCATGTGCCCGAGGGGCGCGAGGTGTTTCCGTTCCTGAGCGTGCGCGAGAACCTGATGATGGGCGCCTATCCGCGCCGGGATCGCGAGGCCGTCGCCGAGGATCTGGAGCGGGTTTACGGATATTTTCCCCGGCTCCGGGAACGCATCAACCAGCCGGCTGGCCAGCTCTCGGGCGGCGAGCAGCAGATGCTGGCGATCGGGCGCGCTCTGATGAACCGGCCGACCCTGCTTCTGCTCGACGAGCCCTCGCTCGGCCTGTCGCCGATCCTGGTGAAGGAAATTTTTGCGATCATCCGGCGCGTCAATGAAGAGCAGGGCATGTCGATCCTGCTGGTCGAGCAAAACGCCAAGGTCGCGCTGGAAACCGCGCATTATGGCTACGTTCTGGAAATCGGCCGGGTCGTCATGAACGACTCCTGCGAGCGGCTGTTGCATTCCCGCGACATTCAGGAATTCTATCTCGGCGCCAAGGAAGCCGGGGCGCGCGGCGAACGACGCTGGAAAAAGAAGAAAACGTGGCGTTAAATACGGGCTCCGGGGCGGAAAAGACCGGCTGTCAAAGCCGGCATCCGAACCGGGCCAGATGAGGGAGGGAACGAGCATGGCCGGACCGGCGGTGCTGACGGTCGCCGATACGATCGCGAGGAGTTTTCTGCGGGCGGCGGAGACGCGCGGCGACCGGCCGGCGATCCGCGAGAAGAAGTTCGGCATCTGGCACCCGACCGGCTGGCGGCAGTGGCTGGAGATTTCGAAGGAGATCGCCTACGGCCTGCACGCGGTCGGCTTCCGGCCGGGGGACGTCGCCTCGATCATCGCCAACGCGGTGCCGGAATGGGTGTTCGCCGATATGGGCATCCTGTGCGCCGGCGGCGTTTCTTCCGGAATCTATCCGACCGATTCTTCCGTCCAGGTGGAATATCTCGTCAATGACTCCGCTACCAAAGTGATCTTCGCCGAGGACGAGGAGCAGCTCGACAAGATCCTGTCGTGCCGCGCGCGCTGTCCGACCTTGCAGCATATCGTTGTCTTCGACATGGAGGGCCTGAGCGGTTTTTCCGATCCGATGGTGATGTCGCTTGCCGAATTCATGGCGCTCGGCAGCAATCACATGGTGGGCCGCGAGACGCTGTGGGACGAGATGATCGCCAGCCGCGGCGCCGACGATCTCGCCATCCTGGTCTACACCTCCGGCACCACCGGCCCGCCCAAGGGCGCGATGCATTCCAACCGCGGCGTCACCCACCAGATGCGCCACGCCAACGACCTGTTTCCCTCCACCGATGCCGAGGAGCGGCTGGTGTTCCTGCCGCTCTGCCATGTCGCCGAGCGGGTCGGCGGCTACTACATCTCGCTGGCGCTGGGATCGGTGATGAATTTCGCCGAGAGCCCGGAAACCGTGCCGGATAATCTGCGCGAGGTGCAGCCCACCGCGTTTCTGGCGGTGCCGCGGATCTGGGAGAAGTTCTATTCGGGGATCACGATTGCGCTGAAGGATGCGACCCCGTTCCAGAACTGGATGTACCGCCATGCGCTGGCGGCGGGCTATCGCATGACCGACTGCAGGCTTCAGGGCGATATGCCTTCGCTGTCCCTGCGTCTCGCCAACCGTGCCGCGTACTGGCTGGTGTTCCGCAACATCAGGCGCATGTTGGGCCTTGATCGCTGCCGGCTCGCCTTTACCGGCGCGGCGCCGATCGCGCCGGAGTTGATCCGCTGGTATCTCGCGCTCGGTATCGACATGCGCGAGGTCTACGGCCAGACCGAAAACTGCGGCGTCGCCACCCTGATGCCAACGGGTCGCATCAAGCTCGGCTCGGTCGGGACCGCGGTGCCATGGGGCGAAGTCGCGATCTCGCCGCAAGGCGAAATCCTGATCAGGGGCGACTTCCTGTTCATGGGCTACCTCAACCAGCCGGACAAAACCGCCGAGACCATCGACGCCAGGGGTTGGCTGCACACCGGCGACGTCGGCTCGATCGACAACGAGGGCTTCGTCAAGATTACCGACCGCATGAGGGACATCATCATCACCTCCGGCGGCAAAAACATCACGCCGTCCGAGATCGAGAACCAGCTCAAATTCTCGCCCTACATTTCCGACGCCGTCGTGGTCGGCGACAAGCGTCCTTATCTGACCTCCCTCGTCATGATCGACCAGGAGAATGTCGAGAAGTTCGCCCAAGATCATGACATTCCCTTCACCAATTATGCGAGCCTGTGCCGTGCGGCAGAAGTCCAGGAGCTGATCCAGCGCGAGATCGAGGCGGTGAACGCCAATTTCGCCCGGGTCGAAACCATCAAGAGGTTCTTCCTGATCGAACGCCAGCTAACGCCCGAGGACGAGGAGCTGACCCCGACCATGAAGCTGAAGCGGAATTTCGTGAACAAGCGCTACGCCGTCGAGATCGACGCCATGTATGGCGAGCGGGTGGTGGCCTGAGGCGGAAGGCAGTTTGAAAATGGCGAAGGATTGAAGGGCCCGGCCCTTCGCCCAACACGGGCCAAGGAAGAGGAGACTGCAATGTCGAAATCGTTCAAGGCGCTGGGCCTTGCGGTGGGCGCCCTCGCGCTGACCCATCTGCCGGCCGCGGCCCAGACCAAGGTTACCAATGAAGGCATCTCGGCGACCGAGATCGTCATCGGTACCCACCAGGACCTGTCCGGCCCGATCAAGTTCTGGGGCGTGCCGGTTTCCAACGGCATGAAGATGGCGGTGGAGGAGATCAACGCGGCCGGCGGCGTCAACGGCCGCAAGCTGAAGCTGATCCTCGAGGACAGCGGCTACGATCCGAAGCGCGCCGTGCTGGCGTCGCAGAAGATGGTCGAGCGCGACAAGATCTTCGCCATGGTCGGCCCGATGGGTTCGCCGACCGTGCTTGCCGCGCAGGACGTGCTGTTCGACGCCGGGGTGCTGCAGTTGTTCCCGCTAACGGCGGCCGAATTCACCTTCAAGTTCGATCCCGCCAAACCGCAGGAACGGCTGAAGTTCAACAACCTGCTGCCTTACGTCGAGAGCACGCGCGCCGCGCTCAAATACATGATGGAGGTGAAGAATTTCAAGAAGCCGTGCATCATGCATCAGGACGACGAGTACGGCAAAAACGTGCTCGACGGTTTCAACCAGCAGGTTGCCGCGATGAAGCTGACGCCGGCTTCCGTCACCAGCTTCAAGCGCGGCGCATCCGACTTCAGCGCGCAGGTCGCCAAGATGAAATCCGACGGCTGCGATCTGGTCCTGCTCGGCACCATCATCCGCGAGACCATCGGCGCGATGAGCGAAGCCAAGAAGATCGGATGGGACGTGACCTTCCTCGGCGCAACGCCCACCAACGTGCTGGAAGTGCCGGCGCTTGGCAAGGAAGCCGTGGAAGGGCTGTACGCCGCCTCGGGCTTCGAGATCCCTTACGAGGATACGGCCAAGGGCAAAGTGAAGGATTGGCTCGCCAACTACAAGAAGATGTTCGGCACCGACGCCAATACCCAGGCCATCATCGGCTACAACGCGATAGAGACGTTCGCGTTTTATGCCAACAAGGCCGGCAAGGATCTGACCGGCCAGAAGATGCTTGACGCGCTGGAGTCCGGTGACAAGTACATCGATATCTTCAATTCGCCGCCGACCAAATTCTCCAAGACCGACCACCTCGCCAACACGGCGACGCAGGTCCAGCAGATCCAGAAAGGCCGCTGGGTGCTGGTCAAGGACAACCTGATGTTCTGAGAGGCTGATTTCGCGCACTCGTCATTCCGGGATGGTGCGTCAGCACCAGACCCGGAATCTCGAGATTTCCGGGTTCGCGCTAACGCGCGCCCCAGAATGACGATCCCGGCAATTGTCAGTTCTTCTTCGGCCGGATCGCGTCGGCGGTGCCCTGGATGAAGGCCTGGATTTTCACCACATCCTCGTCCCTGAGCTTGCCTGTGAAGTCCGGCATGCCCTGGTCGCGGAACGGGCCTTTGAACACGAAGTCCTTCAGGTTGGCGATCGTCGCGGCGGGAACATAGCCGAGGTTTCTGACATTGCCGCCGTTGTTGACGCCGGGCACGCCATGGCAGGTGGCGCAGGCCGCGACGTAGAGCGCGGTGCCTTCGGGGACATCCTTCGGATCGTATTTCACGCCTTCCAGCAGGCCCTCGGTCTGGTACTTGGTGAAGGCCGGCAACGGCGCCTTGCCGCCGACCGCGAAGGTGTAGACCGTTCCCGGGCTTTGCAGCTCGGTCGCGCGCACTCCAATCCCGAACACACCGCCTCAGCCGACCGCGACCGATACATATTGCACGCCATCGACCAGATAGGTTGAGGCCGCCGCGACCACGCCGGTGCCGGTGGGGGTTTCCCAGAGCTTTGCGCCTGTGGTGGCGTCGTAGGCGATGAAGCGTCCGTCGGCGGTGCCCTGAAACACCAGGTTGCCGGCGGTGGTCAGCGTGCCGCCGTTCCACGGCGCCACATATTCCGCACGCCAGGCTTCCTTCTGCTTCACCGGATCCCACGCCAGCAGCCGTCCGAACGCCGGGGCCTTTGACGGTACAGCGTCCAGTATGAAGCCGACGTTCCAGCCGGTGGTGCTGCCGAATTTTCCGGGCGTCGGCGCGTTTTGCGTGAAGGTCTTTTCCGGCGTCAGGTTCAGCGGCACGCCTTGCGCCGGCAAATAGACGAGACCGGTCTGCGGATTGAACGACATCGGATGCCAGTTGTGCGCCCCGTACGGACCGGGAATGGCGTCATAGGGCTCGTCGCCGCGCGCGGCCGGCACTTCGATCGGCCGCCCGTTGGCGTCGTAACCGGTCGCCCAGTTCACATCGACGAAGTTTTTCGCCGAGATGAATTTGCCGTTGGTGCGGTCGATGACAAAGAAGAAGCCATTCTTCGGCGCGTGCAGGATAACCTTGCGTGGCGCGCCATCGATATTGATGTCGGCGAGGATCATCGGCTGGGTCGAGGTGTAGTCCCAGTTGTCGCCGGAATTTCCCCGGGTTTGCGAGAGTCCACCTACAGCACAAACAGCCTTGCCGGCTGATTCTGCCCCGCACTGCTGCGCGAGTAGGATTCAACCCACGCCAATTAAAGACTGCGCTGAACTGCTCTTCATCAGTCGTTCAGGATAAAAGTCACCTTGAGGTCGACGCGATACTCGGCAATCTTCCCATTCTTCACGGTGACCTTCTGTTCCTTAACCCACGCGCCCTCGACATTCTTGAGTGTGGTGACGGCGCGAGCGATGCCTTTCTCGATCGCATCCTCGAAGCTCTTGTTTGAACTGGAGATAATCTCCGTAACTCTGGCTACCGACATTGACGCCTCCTTGGTGAAATGCGCCGACATATGACGTGTATTCGCGATCGTTAGTTTATGTTTTTCCTATTGGCCTGCGCTCGCGTTGAGATAGATCAACTTGATGCAATCTTTTCCGGTTTGATTTTTTCAAAACCACAACTGGATTCGTGTTTACGCCAACTGTTTATTGCGCATTGCATCGCCTCCGCGTCGAGACTGGGAAGGTTTGATCTCGGGGGCAAGGCCCCAGCGAAGTTCACGCGGCCACAGTCTGACCCTCCGAGTGCCATGACGCGAGCGCTAAAACAGCGGCCTGACCTCGACCACCACGATCTCATAACGAAAATGATGGCGGGGTGATCTACCGCCGGCAGCGGTACGCCCAGCAGCCGCTAATCGCAATGGAAGCGCGGGCTTCTGATCTGGGATAAACCCTCTAGCGCCTCTCTTTGTAGCGGCAATATTCGTCGCCGTTTTCGTACTCGACGCAGACTTTCACACGGTGCCGGGGTCGGTCTTCATCGGAGTAACCTCTGTTGTCCCGATCTCGGTCCGCACGGTCCCAGTCTCGATCCCCCCGCTCTCTGTATCGTCCGCGATCCATGTCGCGATCGCCACCCATCTCACGATCACGATGCATTCTCCAGTCGCGGCCCATGTCACGGTCATCGCGGCCCATACGGTCGCCGTCGCCGCGATGCATCATCCAGTCGCGACCCACCTCTCGGTTGTCAGCCCTCGGTTGGTCGCGGCCGGTTCGTTGATCCTGCTGTTGCTGGGATTTCTGATCAGTCTGGGTAGGAACTCCGGTTTGCGGGGCTGCAACCGGACCTTTCCTTCCTCTTGGGCGAATGACGGGTAGAGGCTCGACGAGGCGAGTAACACGGTGGCGAGGACAAAAACGCGCATCGGATTTTCCTCCGTTAGGGAGAGACCGTAACAACTCGGGCATCGTTCCGCACATCAGGCCAGAATTAAAGACTCGCCTGAACGGTGATGGAATTTATTAGATCCCCCTCATGTCCGTGAGTCGACAGAAAAATGGAACTTAGAACATTGCCCCTCAAATACGGACAGAATCATTCACCTATATTGAACAGAGCGGAAATTAGAGCCTTTTTTGGTGAACCGGCAGGTATCCGATTTTCCTGTTGAGCTAAATCAATCACATGCGGCCTTTCGCGCCTAATCACTGACGTGAGGCGCTCCCCTAAAGGAAGGCGTAAAGTTGCCTGTTTCGCCTCTACCGTCATTGATGCATCTCAAATCGGCCCCCGTTTGACGGTGCTAGTTGAGAGCCACACCGTCATCCTTTTCGCTGTCTGCATCGGCAACGAGGTTGTCACAGTCGAAGAGCGGAAGCCCTACACCGCGAGTTGAAATGGCTGACAGTCTAATCATGCCCGCATGCGCGGCCTCCAAACAACGGAAGTCCGCTCGCGCGCTCCGCCTTGGTCGTCGACTCAGGTTAGCGGGCCTCGAAATTGCAGACATAGATCGGGGAGAGGCGATCACGACATCGCCTCTGGTATTGCGCGTGGGCAACGCGGGGTTTGCTGCCCTGTTCCCCTACGGTACCGTTGTCCTCATTGGCGTTTCGCACGCTGAGGAAGTGGCTTTTCTGCAAAAGCTTGGCGATCGCATCGAAGGCCGGTTGGACGCGCCAGTCATCGTCGCAACGGAGATCGAGATCGGAACGTGCGAGAAGATTTCGGGCGATTTCATAAAGGTCAAGGATCTGTCGCCGCCGTGCCTCGTTGTCGTTGCCGACGCGCTTGCCAAGAATGTCGCACTCGCCCTTGAGGAAGAGGAAGTCAGGAAAGTGTTTGAGGTGCTCGAACCTTTTGCCAGCGATCTCGCCAACTCCGGCCGACTGCCGCGGAACCGACGACGGATGCTGCGCACTGTCGGGCACGCCTTGCTGATCCATCATCGCCTTTTCGATCGGGTCGAGGTAGAAGAGGTGCCTACTTTGTTACCAAATAATGCCGACATCGAGGGTCTGCATGAGCGTCTGAGCGACGCCTATCACTTTAAGAAGCGAGCTAAGGCGCTGACGCGCAAGCTTGAAGCCATCGAGGTGATGACGAGCGCACTCACCGAACTGGTCGACGCGCAGCGCGGGATTCGCCTGGAAACGATGATCGTGCTCCTGATCGTGTTCGAGATCACGATCACCTTCTACGACCTTTTCTTGCGCGCCGGCTGACGTTGTATGGTCTCCTGGTTTCCAGGGAGCGAAGTCACTCTATAGAACGCGTATGCTGCCACCGCTCCAACGGATATAGATCAGGATCTGCGCATCACCCTGCAAGGTTTTCAACTCGGCGATTGCGTTTCTGAGGCTTTTGTTTTCCAGCCGCAACAGCCGACTTCCGCTAATGGGATCGTCCGGCCGTGCTCCTGCCCCGCCAGCGTTTTATGCTGGCAAGGGGCACCAAAGACAGGGAGCGCGCGATGCCTTAAACACTTTGCAACGCACGGCCGGACCATACATTGGGTCAAGTTCGGAAGTCAGACTGCGCAACCGCCATGTCCACTTTCCCCCCGTTAGCGACCAGACAGCGGACTCGCGGGATGTCTCAAAAGTGGCAGACCGGAAATAGCCAACTTCATTTCTAGTTAGCGGGAGAGCACGGTCGGCCTTGACCCAAGTCAACTGTCCGGCCGCTATTTTGCTCAAAATTAATCGAAAAAGCTCTAATCGACGAGGGCGGGTCAATGAAGGTCGTTATTGTTGGCGGCGTTGCTGGTGGTGCGTCCTGCGCAGCACGTTTGCGCAGGCTGGACGAGAAAGCCGAAAATCGTGATGGTTGAACGGGGACCATATGTTTCGTACGCCAACTGCGGGCTACCTTACCATGTTTCGGGGGTGATCGAGAAGGAATTGAGTCCGCTGGTCGCGAGCGAGCAGATGTTCCGCAAGAATTTCGCGATTGACGCCCGGACGAGCTGCGAACGGCTCCCAAAGCTATGCGCTACTTGGTGGCCGGCGGCACGATGATCGTTTTCAGACCGCCGAGCTGGGACTTGGCAAGATCGAGACGCCAACCATAGGCATTGAGAACGTCCTGGACGATGGCCAAGCCGAGGCCGGCGCCCTCGCCTCGCTCGTCCAGGCGAGTGCCGCGTTCGAGCACCCGCGACCATTGGGCGGGCGAGATTCCTGGGCCATCATCCTCGATGACGATCGATGCCCCGGAATCGGTGCCGATGCGGACGCGCTGTGCGGCATGCCGCGCGGCATTCTCCAGCAAATTGCCGAGCACCTCGGCAAGGTCGGTCCGGTCGAGCGGCACCTGCACATCGTCGGCAATGTGCGGCTCGAAGGTTACGCGTATTCCGATGGGCGTACGCGACAGAGTGGCAACGAGCGAGCGCACGAGCGGTGCCAGCGCGGTGGAATGGCCGTCGCGCTGTCTGACGGCGATACGCACCCTGGCCCGCGCCAGTTCGCGGTCGACGTGGCGGCTCATCGCGTCGCCGACCGCCTCGATGTCCTGTGCGATAGCCTTTTCGCCGCGGTCGCGCAGCCGGGCGGCATCTGAAGCGAGCGCCGCCAGCGGCGTCTTGAGCCCATGGGCGAGATCGGCCGCTCGGCTGCGCGAACGCTCGATCTCACGCTCTTGGGCGTCGAGCAGCGCGTTGACCTCTTCCACCAGCGGGAGGACCTCGGCCGGCACCCCGCCCGGCAGATGATGGCGGCGCCCGGATCGGATATCGGCAACACCGCGACGGAGCGCGTCGAGAGGGCGCAGGCCGAGCCCGACCTGGATCGAGGTGGCAATCGCCAGCACCAGACCCAGCAACCCGAGCGCGACGGTGAGGTCCCTGGCGAAAGCGGCGGTGGCGGTCGCGACGCGGGCAAGATCAGCGGCAACGACGAGACGCACCGGCACACGTCGGTCACCGACGGTCAGAAGGACTTTCCTCTCGGCGATCAGCACACGGCTATTGGCGGGACCGACCGTCTCGTGAAGGTGGATCTCGCCGGGCGTCGGTTCGTCGACGGGCGGCACCAGTTGGGTGTCCCACAGCGAGCGCGAGCGCAGCAACCGGTCACGATCATCCGACACCTGCCAGTAAAGCCCCGACAATGCATTGGCGAAGCGCGGATCGGCCGGCGGCCGCATCATCACCAGGTTGCCATCCTGGTCGACGTCGACGCCGGCGATCAATTGCTTGAGGTGCACGTCGAGATCGTCAGCCATGGTGCGAGTGACATGGCGCTCGAACAGCAGCATCAGCCCGGCGCCGGCAATCGTTAGCGCCACCATGATTGCGACGATCCCGCTAGCGACAAGCCGCAGCCGAAGCGATCCCAATCTCATGCAGGCGCCTCCGGCACGATGTAGCCGAAGCCGCGGCGGGTCTCGATCAGATCAGGCCCCAGTTTCTTGCGCACGCGGCCGATCAATACTTCCAGCGCATTGGAATCGTGATCTTCGCCGTGGCCGTAGACGTTCTCGTCGAGTTCGTGCTGCGACACCACGCGGCCGCGGTGGCGCAGCAGGTAGGCGACGAGACGATACTCGAGCGGTGACATCGTGACCGGCACGCCGCGCACGCTCACTCTCATCTGTCGTTCGTCCAGCGTGATGTCGCCGGCGGAGACCACCGACGATGCGTGGCCGGCGGAGCGGCGGACGATCGAGCGCAGCCGTGCCAGCAGTTCCTCGATCCGGAACGGCTTCGGCAGATAGTCGTCGGCGCCGGCGTCGATTCCGTCGACGCGCTCGGCCCAGCTTGCGCGCGCGGTCAGAATCAGCACCGGCATGTGACGGCCATTCGCGCGCCAGCGCTTGAGCACGGCAAGCCCGTCCATTCCCGGCAGCCCGAGATCGAGGATGACCGCGCCATAATCCTCGGTGTCGCCGCGGAACCAGGCTTCTTCGCCGTCGCGCACGGTTTCGACGACGTAGCCCGCGGCTTCGAGCGCGCGCGAAACGTCCGATGCTATTCGCCGGTCGTCCTCGACAAGAAGTACACGCATCACTTCTCCTTGATACGCTCGATCTCGCCACTGCGGGCGTCGACATAGACGTCGAACAGCCGGCCTTGGCTGTCGACGACACGGAATTCGTAGCGCCAGCGACCATCCTTGCGTTCGACCTCGACGCCGGCGACCTCACCGGGCAGCTTGCCGCGCAGGGCGCTGAGAATGTCTGCCAGGGAGTGGATCTCGCCGGTCTCGACCGCGTGGCGGACCTCGTCGCGGCGCGCCTGGTCCTGATTGCGCGCGTCAGCCATTCCCGGCGCGGCCGCAACCAGCGCGGCTCCCACGACCACCATTGCCAACACCGCCGCAGTTCGACCCGAGCGCATGCCCTGTGACCCCAAATGATCCGGCAATATGCCGGAAACGACCTGACAGGTTGCTGACATGGATCAACAGGAAACCGTCAGCGCCGGTCTGCCACGCTCCCTCATCGTCCGCCGCGCGGTGCGGCAGGACTTTCAGCAGGGGAGACCAGAAAATGGCTAATATCTCGTCGTTCAAGATGGCCGCCGGGGCGCTCGGTATCGCGGCCCTGTCTTCGATTCTGACGGCCGCGCCGATGGCTGCAGGCAGTGCGGCAGACCAGTCAGCGCTGCAGGTTCCGCAATCCGTTGGCTATGAGCACGAGCAGATCATCAAGGATCTGACAAGCTTCGCGAAGCGCGAGGTTGCCCATGCGGCTGCGGCACAAAAAGCATTGATCGTCATCAAAACCCACTACGCAAAGGAGGAAGCATTTGTGCTCCCTCCGCTCGCGCTGCTTCCAAAAATTGCCAAGGGCGCGATTTCGAAAGACATGATTTCAAAAGACATGATTTCGAAAGAATTGGAGCCTGCGATCGCGATGGCGGACCGCACCAAAGCGGCGCTCCCGGAATTACAGAATGATCACGTACAGATCACCTCGTTAATGAACGAGCTGATCGAGGCAGGCAAGGCCGATCACGATGAGGAACTAACTCGGCTTGCAACCCGGGTTGCAATTCAGAAGTCTCAACGATCTTGAAATAACGCAACCGGCGACAATTCTAATCGGCGACTATTTGCGGGTGCGGCTCGCAACCGGCGAATGACCACAGGCGACGTCTAAAGATCAATTGCGCAAAGATCAAATCGCGAAGGAAGCCGGCGGCCATAGCTGCCGGCTTCAGTGTTTTCCGGACCGTGGGGATTGCTGACAAAGCGCTGACATCGATCAACAGGCTGCCGTCAGCGTCACTCTGGCACAGTCTCGTCATCGTCCACCGCATTGTGCGGCAGGACTTGCAGCACGGGAGACCACAAAATGGCTAACATCTCATCCTTGAAGATGGCCGCCGGCGTATTCGGTATGGCGGCAATGGTGAAGATTTCGGTTTTCGCGATCGCCTTGGCGATGTTCGGTATGGCGAGCTCGGCGCAAGCGGGAACCCTCGGCAAGCCTTGTACTGCCGCTCCGCAGAACCAGTGGCTCTCTGTTGAGGCCCTGCAAAGCAAGATCGAAGCGCTTGGCTACAAGGTGCAGAAGGCGAAGCTGAAGAACGCCTGCGGCGAGCTGTATGCGCTCGACAAGCACGGCAACCGGGTCGAGCTGTTCGTCGATCCGACCAGCGGCCAGATCGCCGGCCAGCTCTGAGGACGTTGCAATGAGCACCGTTGACAATACGATCGGAGCCGGCGGCGTTACGCCGCCGGCGGCGATCAAGGTCTGGGACCCGTTGGTGCGGGTGTTTCACTGGTCGCTGGCGACGCTGTTTCTGACGGCGTACCTGACCGGCGAGGATGCCGGGCAGATGCACATCGCCGCCGGCTACGCCATCGCCGGGCTGATGGCGCTGCGCATCGTCTGGGGATTCGTCGGCCCGCGTCACGCGCGGTTTGGCAATTTCGTCCGGTCGCCGCGCGAGGTCCTTACCTATCTGAGGGACGTGGTCCTGCGCAGGGCGCCCCGATATCTCGGCCATAATCCGGCCGGCGGCGCCATGATTGTCGCCCTTCTGGTCATGCTGCTGGCAACCGGTATCACCGGCTACATGATGACAACCGACGCATTCTGGGGCGCGAAATGGGTCGAAGAGGTCCACGAAACCTTCGCCAATCTGGCCGTCGGGCTCGTCGTCTTCCACGTCCTCGGCGTTCTTTTCTCCAGCTTTGCGCATGGAGAGAATCTGGTGAAATCGATGGTTACAGGGCGGAAGCGGCCCTCGTAAAATTCATTGATGATTTGCCGACGCCTGGAGCAAGTGCTTTTCGGCGTCGGCAGATCGTAAGGTCCTTGGCAGAAGGGGGTCGTATTTGCCATGTGCGCCTGGACTATAATAGGGCTTGTATTCT
Source organism: uncultured Alphaproteobacteria bacterium (assembly GCA_963801875.1). GTDB lineage: Bacteria > Pseudomonadota > Alphaproteobacteria > Rhizobiales > Xanthobacteraceae > Bradyrhizobium. Next base: position 88,561 of record CAWDGT010000008.1, read on the forward strand.
TTCCGCTGGTTAATCGCGGCATCTTCGCTGTCGAGCTTGGTTTGGGAATAGCGCCGGCGATTTTCTTGTTCGTGATGTTGCTCACCTACAGTGTGCCGATGAGTTTCGTTTATCATCTTCTTAACAGGAGCTCGGCCTAACCGAGCCCATGCTAATTCCAGCCATTCGTTGTAACCACGAGATCCCGTTTGCGTATGAACGGCTGCACCCGGGAAACAGATCGCCCACATCTCCGACGAAGATTGACATTGGAGATCTCATCCGAAGTCCCATAAGCTATGGCTTACAATCTGATCAAATGCGTGACCCTGGTCGGATCAGCCCCGCTCTTACCAATGACTGAAATAGTGCAATCCCGTGAACACTACGCCAATAATGATGAGCATGAGCGAAAGAGCCATCACCGTTAGGCGAGTGAATTGTTTTCGGTTCAAGCGGTCGCTCATTATTTGCTCCAGCGTGATCAACCCGATTCGGCCCGTGGATAGCAATCTCCCAGCAGCGCTTCTTCTTGGCTTAGAGGTCAGAAACAGGAACTCGCCTGAACTCTTGCGCGCTTCAACAGATAAGATGCACGTCCTCATCAATTCGCCCCAAAAAGTGGTGCTCTTGCGTATAGGACGGGCTGGATGCCCAGTAATGCTTACTAAGCTCTCTGCTTACCGCATTGATGTAAATCAGTGCGCGATGCGCTGCGTGCTATAGCTTGGCTTGATTTTTGTGACTATCGATGAGGAGGCGCATGTCCAAGAATGTGATCGCGTCTACAGGCCCGAGCGAAGATCAGATTGCGGCTCGGTCAGTCCCGATTCCCGAGCACCCAACGTTGGCGGCCACCGACACTGAGTCGGTTCAAAAAAAAGGGCAATCAGCCCCGGTCCCTGAGGTTCGGCAACCTGAAACAACGAGTGACAATGCTCTTGATCAGTTACTCCACTCGTCTCTCGCCCGTCTCACGGGCGGACTGTCGCCAGCCGCAATCGCGGAAGCCTATTTCGTTTGGGCGACCCATCTCGCCTTCTCGCCCGGGAAGCAGCTAGAGCTACTCAAGAAGGCCGTCGAAAAATGGCAGCGGTTGATCAATCAGGCTCAGAAACAGGGATTTTCCGACCTTGCCGCTCCCTGCATAACGCCCTTGCCTCAGGACCGGCGGTTCGCCAACGATGCGTGGCTGCGATGGCCGTTCAGCCTGATCTACCAAGGATTCTTGCTAAACCAACAATGGTGGCACGATGCCACCGTGGACGTCGGCGGCGTCAGCCCGCAGCACGAGGCGGAGGTCGAATTTGCTACGCGTCAACTTCTCGATATGTTCTCACCGTCGAATTTTCCGGCAACCGATCCTGAAATACTCAGCAAGACCATCGCCAGCGGTGGCGCTAACCTCCTCACGGGCTTTGGCAACTTCATGGAGGATGCCCGTCGCAAGTTAGCCGCCGAGAAGCCTTTTGGAACGGAGGCCTTCAAGGTCGGCCGCGACGTCGCCGTAACGCCCGGCGAAGTCATCTACCGCAATCGCCTGATCGAGTTGATTCAATACACGCCCACGACCACGACAGTTCGTCCGGAGCCCGTGCTTATCGTCCCAGCGTGGATCATGAAATACTATATCCTTGATCTTTCACCGTCGAACTCGCTGGTGCGCTATCTAATCGAGCAGGGGTTCACTGTGTTCATGGTCTCCTGGAAGAATCCGGACGAGGGAGATCGCAACCTCGGCATGGAAGACTATCGCCGGCTCGGGGTTGAGGCTGCACTTCATGCCGTCGGTGCAGTGCTGCCCGAACGTAAGGTGCACAGCGTCGGATATTGTTTGGGCGGCACCCTGCTGTCGATCGAGGCCGCCACGATGGCACGTGACGGTGACGAGCGGCTGGCAAGCATCACATTGCTCGCTGCCCAAACCGATTTCACTAAGCCGGGCGAACTGTCGTTGTTCATCAATGAAAGTCAGGTCCACTTCCTCGAAGATGCTATGCGGGAGCCTGGTTTTCTGGACGCAAAACAGATGGCCGGCGCCTTTCAAATGCTGCGTTCGAACGATCTCATATGGTCCCGCATGATCCAAACTTACTTCATGGGCGAACGCGAACCCATGATTGATCTGATGGCCTGGAATGCTGATGCCACTCGATTGCCTTACCGCATGCATTCGGAATATCTACGTCGCTTGTATTTAAATAACGAACTGGCCGCGGGACACTTTAAGATCGATGGCAAGACGATCGCACTTACCGACATCCGCGCACCGATCTTCGCTATTGGCACCGTCCGCGACCACGTCGCTCCCTGGCGCTCGACTTACAAGATCATTCAGCAGACCGACACCGACGTCAGCTACCTGCTGACGTCCGGCGGCCATAATGCGGGCATCATCTCGGAACCCGGCCATCTGCACCATAGCTACCAGATGATGACCAGGCGCGCGAGCGATCGGTATATTGATCCTGATGTTTTCCAAGGGAAGACACCGAGCAAGATCGGCTCCTGGTGGCCTGAGTGGTCTAATTGGCTCAAAAACCATTCGGGTGGGCCGACACCGCCGCCTGCCATGGGTCTTCCAGGCCAACCTCCGCTATGTGCCGCTCCCGGTACCTACGTGTTGCAGGAGTGAGTCGCAATCCAGGGGCTTAGTGGGAGCATGTCTACGCGACTAAATCCGAGCAAGAGATAAGTGGTTCTAGGAGAGTCAACCATTGGTGAGGGACCGATGAGCGTCGTCAAGGTTTCTTACTTCTCAGACGCACTATGCATCTGGGCATATATTGCCCAGGCTCGTATCGATGCGGTCAAAGAGAAATTCGGTAACACGGTTCGACTAGACCATCGGTTCTGTTCTGTCTTTGGAAATACGGCTCTCAAGGTCACTTCAACGTGGCGAGACAAGGGTGAATATGCCGGTTTCAATGCACATTTGCGAAACGTGGCGCTACAATTCCCGCATATCGAAGTTCATCCGGACATCTGGCTAAAGACACGCCCGCCAACGTCGACAAGCGCGCACTTGTTCATGATTGCTGTCCAACAATGGCAGCATGAGCGAGAAAGAGACGGTCAAGGCGAAGCAGCGGCGTCAATCTTCGATAGGGTGGTGTGGGCATTCCGTTGTGCGTTTTTTCGAGATTGCCGTGACATCGCCCGTTGGGATGTTCAATGCGATTTGGCCGAAGCTCTCGGCGTTGATATAAACGCGATTGAAAAACGCATTCACAATGGAACCGCATTTGCCGGACTAGCTACCGACTACCAAGATGCCGACAAGATGCGCATCGAAGGCAGTCCAAGCTTCGTTTTGAATGAGGGGCGTCAAAAGCTCTACGGGAATGTTGGTTTCCGGATCATCGAAGCTAACATTCAAGAATTATTGCGGGCGCCCGATGGCGATCAAGCCAGTTGGTGCTGATCCTGATCAGTTTAGTTCTTTTTGATCAAAAAGGTGCGGTTCACCCCCAAGAACAGACGTTTGTCGACTGCGCTTACGCCCTTGAGCCAAATCAAGGCGTCCTCCGAACCGACGGAATTAAGTGGAGCGAGCATTTCACCGCGCGGCGGTCCCGTTTGCGCTTGGTATCATGCTAGTGGTCTGATTCATTCGGACGATTCCCAAATCGACCGAAGCAGTTCAAGCTCTCGGCATGAGAGCAGGAATTATCGTAAAGGTCACCCGGGCGGACCGCCATCGACTTGAGGCGATCGTCTCGGATCGCAGCGCGCCTCAGAAGCATGTGTGGCGGGCCAATATCATTCTTGCCACTGCCGACGGCTGTGGCACCGCCGAGATCATGCGCCGCTCGGGCAAATCCAAGCCCGTGGTGTGGAGATGGCAAGCCCGGTTCATGGCGGAAGGCGTCGAAGGGCTGACGCGCGACAAGACGCGCAAGCCCGGCAAACCACCGCTGCCGACCGGCACCGTGCAGAGAGTGGTCGACCTGGCGCTCGGGCCGCCGCCGGGAGAAACAACCCACTGGACCGGCCGGATGCTGGCGAAAGCCGCAGGGGTGAGCCTGCGTTCGGTGCAACGTATTCTCGAAGCCCACCAACTCGCGCCGCATCGCATCCGCACGTTCAAGCTGTCGAACGACCCGAAGTTCGCCGAGAAACTCAAAGACGTCGTCGGCCTCTATGTCGATCCTCCCGCCCATGCGGTCGTCCTCTCGGTCGACGAAAAGAGCCAGATTCAGGCGCTCGACCGCACCCAGCCAGGGTTGCCGATGAAGCCGGGCCGTGCCGGCACGATGACCCACGACTACAAACGTCACGGCACCACCACGCTGTTCGCTGCCCTCAACATCCTCGACGGCACCGTCATCGGCTGCAACATGCAGCGCCATCGCCACCAGGAGTTCATTCGCTTCCTCAACACGATCGAGGAGCAGGTCCCGGCAGGGAAAGTAATCCACGCCATCGTCGACAACTATGCGACCCACAAGCATCCGAAGGTACGCCAATGGCTGGCCCGGCATCCCCGCTGGACGTTCCACTTCACCCCGACCTCTGCATCCTGGCTCAATGCGGTCGAAGGCTTCTTCGCCAAGCTTACGCGCCGTCGCCTCAAGCGAGGCGTGTTCCGATCCGTCGTTGACCTGCAAGTCGCCATCAACCACTTCGTCGCCGAGACAAACGCCGATCCCAAACCCTTCGTATGGACCGCCGATCCAAAGCGCGTCCTCGCCGCTGTCAAACGCGGGAAACAAGCGTTAGAGTCGCTCCACTAGGGACCCGGATGATGCCCGTCCGGGTCCCATTTGACGTCCCGTATGGGTCAACTGCTAACCTTAAAACACCGTTCGCGCCGTTCTTATTAGCAGAAGCAAGACGGAGCGCGCGTCTGGCCTGGTCTTCTCCAGCTGCCTGATGGAATGTCGGTATGCGCACCATTGAAGACAACGCCTTTTTGTTGCTGACCGTTGCGGTATCACTGGCCTTCGCTTGGATCTTGTTGCCATTTTATGGCGCGGTTCTCTGGGGAACCGTCACAGCAATATTGTTTTCCCCGCTGCACCGGCGGCTGTTGAAATCAATGAGGCGGCGGCGCAACCTTGCTGCCTTCTTTACAGTTATGTTGATCATAGCGATCGTGATTCTGCCAATGACGCTGATCGCCGCATCATTGACGCAGGAAGCATTAGGCTTTTATGGAAAAGTCCAGTCGGGCGAGCTGGATCTCGTCCGATTTTTTCAGCAGGTCCAAAGCGTCTTGCCTGTATGGGCAATCAATCTGCTGGATCGCTTCGGCCTTGCAAGCCTCGGCGCGGTGCAGCAAAAACTTTCCGCCACCCTTATGACCGGTAGCCAATACATCGCCGCGCAGGCACTTAATATTGGCCAGAGCACGTTCGACTTCATCGCGAACCTGTTCGTTATGCTGTACCTCTTGTTCTTCCTCCTCCGCGACGAGGACACGCTGTCCAAGCGCATTAAAAATGCTATTCCGTTACACGCCGAACAACAGAGGGCCTTCCTCCTCAAATTCACGGTCGTCATCCGCGCCACGGTTAAGGGCGACATGCTCGTCGCCTTGCTGCAAGGAACGCTCGGAGGCCTGATATTCTGGTTCCTCGGGATTAGCGCCCCGTTGTTATGGGCTGTTGTGATGGCCGTCTTTTCATTGTTACCCGCGATAGGCGCAGGCCTCATCTGGATTCCGGTTGCCGTCTATCTTCTTGTGACCGGGGCTATCTGGCAAGGCATGGTTTTGATAGCGTTCGGTGCGCTCGTCATCGGACTCGTAGATAACTTCCTGCGTCCTATTCTGGTGGGCAAAGACACAAAGATGCCCGACTACGTCGTTCTTATCTCCACGTTGGGCGGTATCGCTACCTTCGGTCTCAACGGATTTGTCATCGGTCCGGTGATCGCGGCCACGTTCATCTCGGCCTGGGATATTTTCTCAGCATCGAGGGAGATCGCTGAGAACGACGGCACCATTCGTTAAGGTCGACCACCAGTTAACAAACTCTGACAAACGTCGCTGATGGGTCAAAATGCGAAAAACTCAGCAGAAGCAAGTGTTTTCCGTTGTTCGACCGATAGAGGATATTTTCGGCGGGCGTAAGGTTTCGGCTTTATGGAAATGCAGCAAACGCTTCTGCTTTTTCATATCCAACATTCTGCGAACAGTCTCCTCACCGCAGGAGGACAGCATCCATTCGAATCTTTCGGAACATGCCGGAGGCGGGTTCTGTCATTGCCAACTTAGTTTGAGGTATTTTCAATCCAAATAAAATCTTAGGAGGGGCGGCATCATAATTCCTCCTCCGACTGAGATTCGTGGCGCTGACTCAACATATACAGTGAACACGGTTTAGAGTAGCAGGTTTTTTGTTGCGTAATATCAAGCTCTAAGGATACTCGCGAAATGAGGCGCGTTCGGCTCGATTCTCCGCATGGCCGCAGCGCCACCGAGGTGCTCGCTGCGTTGAATGTGTCTTTCGCCTCCGGTCTTTCTGACCATGAGGCAGAGCAACTGCTCTCGGTTTACGGAGCAAACGCGATTGGCTCGCGGCAAAAGGTCGGGCTGATTACCGTCCTTGTTCATCAATTAAAGAGCCTTGTGGTCGCACTGCTCGCCGTTGCTGCTGCGGTCGCATTCTACTTTCGGGAATGGGAGGAAGGCGGCGCAATCGTGGGGGTCCTGATCCTCAATACCGCGATCGGCTTCGTAACAGAAATCAAGGCCGTTCGATCGATCGAGGCCATCAGAGCGCTGGGAAGTCGATCGGCCAGGGTGCTCCGAGGCGGGCGGACGCGCCTGATTCCGGCAGAGCGACTGGTTCCGGGAGATATTGTCCTGCTCGATGCAGGCGACGTTATTTCGGCGGACCTGCGGGTCGTTGAAAGCGCCAACCTTGATGCGGATGAATCGACACTGACCGGCGAGTCGATGCGGGTCGGCAAATCGATCGCGCCGGTCAAGGCCGACGCGCGTGTTGCCGATCGCACGTCGATGCTCTTCAAAGGGACGAGTATCACGCGCGGCAGCGGTGCCGGCGTCGTCGTCGCGACCGGCATGGACACCGAACTGGGTCACATCTCGAAGCTGGTCGCTGAGGCAGAGACCGAAGCGTCGCCCCTTGAGAAGAAGCTCGCATTGCTGTCCGGACAACTTGTCTGGCTTACGCTCGCCCTGACCGCGCTGATCGGCGGGATCGGGCTGCTGCAAGGCAAGGATGCCTTCCTGATGGTCGAAGCCGCCATCGCGCTCGCCGTCGCGGCTATCCCGGAAGGTTTACCGATCGTTGCTACGCTCGCGCTCGCGCGTGGGATGTGGCGGATGGCGCGCAAGAATGCCTTGGTCGAACGTCTGTCTGCCGTTGAGACGCTCGGTGCAACGACAATCATCCTCACCGACAAGACCGGAACGCTTACAGAAAACCGCATGACGGTCCGGAGAATCTGGCTTTCCTCGGGCGAACTGAGCGTGGGTGAAAGTAGCTTTGAGCTCGCCGATCGAAGTGCGCCCGTTCGGCCGGACACAATCGATGAGCTCCAATGCCTTCTCAAGATTGCGGTGCTTTGCAATAACGCGACGTTGGGGAATGTTCCCGCCGAAGACAGCGGTGATCCCATGGAGCTCGCCCTCCTGCGCGCAGGTCGGCTTGCCGGACTCGATCGCCCCGCGCTGTTGCGCGAAAGCGCAGAAATCAGGGAGCATGCCTTCGATACCGTCAGAAAGATGATGGCAACAGTGCACCGGCGTGACGACGGCTGTCTCTTTGCGATAAAAGGTGCGCCGGAAGCCGTCCTCGCGAGCGCAAGACTAGATGAAACAGCGCGCGAAGCGTGGCATGCGCGCGTGGCCGCGCTTGGCGCCAACGGCCTGCGCGTGCTGGCCTTCGCCAAGCGGACCCAGCCGCGCCGCGATGATCCGGCCTTCGAGGCCTTGACCTTTCTGGGCCTGGTTGGATTTGAGGATCCGCCGCGAGCCGACGTACCTGATGCGATTGCTGCATGCCATGCAGCGGGCATCCGGGTGATCATGATCACGGGCGATCATTCGGTCACCGCGCGCAGCATTGCCAGACTTGTGGGATTAGGTAGCGAGGCGCCGCGCATCGTCGAAGGTCATGAACTGACCAGCCTCGATGGCAAGGTCGGCGGGCAGTTCCTGCAGGCCGAGATATTCGCCCGCGTGAGCCCCACCGAGAAGCTTGATCTCGTACGTGCCTATCAGGCCGCGGGCGAGATCGTCGCCGTGACCGGCGACGGGGTCAATGACGCACCGGCGCTGCGGCAAGCGGATATAGGCGTCGCCATGGGGCTCAGGGGCACCGACGTGGCGCGCGAAGCGGCTGCGATGATCCTGTTGGACGACGCCTTCCCGACAATTGTTGAGGCGATCCGGAATGGGCGCGTTATTTTTGGTAACATCCGCCGCTTTGCGACGTACCTTCTATCCTGCAATCTCGGTGAGGTCTCGATCGTCGGTATTGCAATGGTCTCTGGGCTGCCGTTGCCGCTTCTTCCTCTGCAGATCCTGTTCCTGAATCTTGTTACGGACGTCTTTCCAGCCTTTGCTCTCGCCATGGGCGAAGGCGAAAGGGATATTCTGAGGCGTCCGCCACGCGACCCGCGGGAGCCAATTCTTGGCCGGGCCCAGTGGCTCGCGATCGTGCTCTACGGCGCCACTCTGACCGCCGCAACGTTCGGAGCGCTTGCCTTGGCTCATCTAGGACTTGGACTGGATGAGCAAGCAACGGTGACGGTTACATTCTTGACCCTGGCTTTTTGCCAACTCTGGCATGTTTTCAACATGCGTCATCGGTCGTCGCGGTTGATCCTCAATGAGATCACCCGGAATCCATGGATATGGGCGGCGCTTGCGCTTTGCGCCGGCATTCTACTGACCGCGGCTTATGTCCCAAGCCTGTCTTTCATGCTTCATATGGTGGCGCCAGACATCAGGATGTGGGAAATTATATTCGCGATGAGCACCGCTCCATTGCTCGTTGGGCCGATCATAAGGGGCTTTGTTCGCCGGTATGAACGTGATCAATAGTCCTGCAACACTCTTGGCTGGAACCGCTGCCCATGGTGCAAAGGGACTTTTACAGCGCAAAAATCCAAGTCACCCTTCGAATGCCTAAAAAGTCATTGGTATCTTGCTATGATTGTTCGAAACTTGCCTCGCATTCCGTTGTAGAGAAATGACCGAGACGCCTCAGAAGGTCCCTAGCGCCAACATCATCGATGCATTGCTACCGCCTGAGATGGCGCTCGCCTGCGTCCTACCCCTCAAAAAAGCGGGGCCGTGTCCGGTCGCTTTGACCTTCGACAGGACCGCAATTTCAGGTCCGCCCGCTAGCGTGAACATCATGGTGAGGCCAGCCGCGCGCAATCGGAACACGAGCCAAGGATAGGTTCGAGGTGCGTAGGGCTATTTCGTTGCGACGAACACGCGTGTGTACGTTGCCAGATCGAAGTAGTCGCGCCAAATACTGATCTTGCCCTCCGTCAACTCGAACACGCCGCAGCAAGGCAGATCAACACTTTTGGCACCGAGGCGGGTTCTGTCGAGGCGTTCGGCCATAACTATGTCGCCCTGGGACACGATGTTCAGGACATCCCACGTCGTGTGCGTCCAGTCCTTGATAAATCCGCCGATAAACTTTCGGAGGTTTTCGTGGCCGCTAATTGGCTTGTTCATCATGTTGTGATACGTGCCGTCGAGCGCAAAGAATCTCACGATCTCGTCAACATCCAGGCGGGACCACGCAGCAATGAAATCTCGCACAATCTCCTCATTGGTTCTCATTGCTATCTCCTCCAACGCCGTGAACTTTGCCATTCGGTCGACCTTGCGGTTGATCCTGTGATCGCTCCTGATATGAATTAAAGCACGGCTATCTTCGAGTACCACAAAAAATATCAATGGCAGGCTAGAAGCATTTAACCGCGCTCATCTCGCCATGGATGCATCAATGCGTTTTACCAAAAATCGCTGGTACGTTTCATTTGAAAGGCCGAGCGCATGGCGGCCTAAGTCCTCGCGGGCACCTTCGCCGAGACGGACAAAAGCATTTTTGACCGAGCGTGAGGCCAAGCAATTTGCAAAAGTGATGTTGTCCGAAGGATTGAAGGTTATGGCGGGTACCTTGAACCCTCACTTACCGAGACGACGCATAATTGACGTCTTAGAAATCGAAAAATGGCTTGGCGAAAACGAATAGCGGCCGTCCAGCTTCGCAGCAGTAGCCAGCGGCGCTTCATCTTTCGCTAGCCGAAGTGTCTGCCGCGAGCGAGGCAAAAAGGTACGGCCCCGTCGATCGGGGGATCGACGGAGCCGTAGGCCACGATACGGCGACCGTGGCGGATTGAAAAAAGGGGGACCCGGACAAAGGGACCACCCGAAGGACGCATTGAACTCCCACAATCTGTTTCAAGCTCCAATAGTGGCCTGTTTTGGACATTGCAGCTATTTCGGACTGGAATGGAACTTTCGCTTTAAGTCGGGCACCGGACGTGGCAAATGAGTTCCATAACCGCCCATTTACGGCATTTACCGGTGACTGAGAGTGTTGCGCTCTCGCCTAAGTCTGGTGAGCAATCATGCCCGCTTCTCCCCAAGCCCCAACGTTATTCCGTGATCGCCTGATGGAGGCACCATGCACGAAGTGCGGCGCGAAAATGACGCTTGCTCGCATCGAGCCTGACAAGCCGCACTACGATCTGCGTACATTCGAATGCACAAAGTGCAACAACGTCGATCAGTACATCGTTGAATACGAGACCACTTCGCCATGGGTGCTGGTCGTCAGGGGCAGTTAGGCCGCACAGTTGTATGAAGTCGAGCGCTTGGCGCGCCCGGCCTCACGCGCTGCCCACCGCCGCGTTTAGTTTTCTACACTCAGGGGGGCCGCTATGGAGAAATTCATTCACCAGGAGAACCTCGCCTTGTTCAAGACTTGCGGAGCCGCACACCGACGCGGAGCGAGAAGTACTCTTCAGGTTGCTCGCGGATGAGCAGGCAAAAGACCTTCCTCCGAAAAGTGGCACTCTCAAGCGGCATTGATCTGCATCAAGGAGCCGCCGCTCAGGGAGGGGTTCGCGCGCCCTCGCCACCGAAAAAGCATTCGACCACCGGCCAGCCAAAGGGACGGATGTAATCGGCTCCGGTGCTGGCGCCGTCGGGCCGCCGAATACTGCGGCGACCACGCGCTATTCCTCCAAAAGCCCACTGACGGCCTCAACTTTCCCGCGCACTGGGGCTGATTCGTCGCGTACTTTTTAAACCACGTTCGATCGGGCTCAATGAATAAGCCGGCAACGGCCGGCGGTAGGGTCATGTTAGGTTTTGTTTCTCTTTTACGATTTGCGCTAACAGCTTGCGTACTCGCTCATCGTGAAATGCCATTCCGAAAAGGGCCAGAGCGACCTGACCGGGCGGAAGTTCTTCGTCGCCCTTTGCCTGCCGGATAAACATTTCCATCTCACCATTTTCACGAACGACGATAGCCGCGTCGTTGGAATGGAGATCAATGCGAGTTGGCCGTTTTAGCCCGAACATTCTCAACTCCTGTTTGCGCTTTCCGCCAGATGGCACAATTTCCAACTCGTGGAAAGAATACCAGAGAGCAAATCTCGCGGCTAGACGACTTCCCTGTTCTGACGAACGACCTCTTTGCGCCAATTCCGGCCGCTCACGAACTGATAAGCGTGTCACGAGAAAGCCGACAATTTTTTGCCTAGGCTTTTTTATTTTTTTTCGAAATACAATTTCACAAATTCGGGAGAACGAGCAGAAGCTAGGGCGTATGCTGTTTTCGCAAGTGACCTTCTGTTGCGGGAAGACCCCGTATCTCATTTGAGACCACTTCCTCCCAGACCTATATCGCAAGGATCGGAAGCAACGATCTCGGACTGATCTTAACCAGGATCTCAGCAAGTTTCGGGGCCGTAACGAGCGAGCTGAGTCAAAATGGGAATTGGTTTCGCGTAATGTGCCATATGGAATCTTTTCAGCGACCCCCAACAAGCGTGCCAACTGACGGCTAAACCATCGGATCTACATTTAGTGGCGTGCAAGTTGCGGTCACTTTCGGGAAATGTGGTCGCGATACTGCCTCGCTTCACAACATCATTCTTATTGCTCCAACGCACGTAAGACGTGCAGACAAGTTTAGCTAATAGCTGGCCATGTGCGCTGCGACTCGAACGGATCGGTCGCCCACGGTGGTCCGCCGGTTCTTGCGCTATCCCTCCCACCGTTATAGGTTCAGCGGATCGTTCAGAGTTCGGGGTTCAGCGAAATCGCCCCGATGCCAGCCTGCTTCTCCGAGCAAGGTGGATCGCACAGACGAGGTGGTGCTTCTGCACCGCAATTCACCGGAGAAATTACCATGACCTACGAGACCAAGAAGCAGCAAGGGGAGCGGTTCCTCGCAGAGTTTTTGCAGCGCATACGTGAGGCGCCTCCTGGCACACGGGTCTATGTGGCGGTCGGCGACGTGTTCAAAGACGCCGATGTTCACAGCATTGAGGAGTTGCGGGGCGCTCGCCGGGGCGCAGTGGTACGCAACGATAACGATGAGGGAGAAGATGGTTCATAGAATCCCGGACCGCGCTGATGAGCGAAGCAAAGAGGCTGAGGTTGTGCCGCTCCTGACGCCGCCCCGAACCATATGGATTGATTGGATGACAGGAGAACTCTGCGCTCCCCGCGTTAACCCATCTCCTTTCCCTTTACGCGCGCGAGGCGTCGACAGCCACCGGTCTGCGCGGAGTTACGGGGTCGCTCGCCAACGAGAGGGGTCGCGCCCCCGGATATTCCGTATAGATGATCACCTGGGTGTGATGTTATTCCTTGCCCAGCACGGCTGGGTCACCGTTGTTTGGATGACAATCGAAGCAGCCGTTGCAATTGGCTCGAGTGTCGCGGCAAACAGCATCACACTGCTCGCGTTCGGTCTCGATAGCGTGATCGAGCTTGCATCCGCTGGCGTCCTGATCTGGCGGTTAGCAGTCGAACTTCGGCACGGACAAGAATTTTCAGAGCGGGCCGAAAGGGTGGCGAGCCGGATCGGTGGCGCCCTTCTCTTTGTCTTCGCGCTTTATGTCGTTGCGAGCGCCGCGTGGAGTCTCTGGACCCGCGAAGGCGGAGAGTTCTCCATTCCCGGGATAGCTGTCGCGCTTGCTGCAATCCCGATCATGTATGTGCTCGCCAAACGAAAACTCGACATCGCCGAAAAGCTTGGAAGTTCCGCCATGCGCACGGACGCGGTCGAAAGTATCACCTGCGGCTGGCTCTCGTTCGCGGTGGTGATCGGACTTCTTGCTCAGCTTCTCACCGGCCAGTGGTGGGTCGATGCCGTGACATCGCTCGGCATCGTGGGCTTCCTCCTGAAGGAGGCCCGAGAGGCGTGGGAGGGCGAAGAATGCGGCGGCGAATGTCATTGATATCGACGAAAGCCTGTCCAGCCTCACTTCTTGAACTTGACCTGGCCGGATTTGCCCTCAGCCGTTTTGATCGTCAGCATGATCGCCGCATCGGGCGGAAACGGCTTCTTCGCCTCGCCTGTCAAACTATTCTCGCCTGACGGGGTCAGTGTTAGAGGCTCTCGACTGGCGCCGCTGACGATGAGCACCGCAGCCGTATAGCCCTTGGTCGGCACCGGTTTCGCCTTAAAGGCTTCGAAGACGTTGATGGTAACGGTATTGCCCGATGTCAAAAGTTCGGCATCAATGCCGGCGACGTCCAGCATCAGGCCGCCGTTTGGGCCCTTCTCATACTCTTCGGCGGAGACCGACGAAGCAATCGCGAGAACCGCTAGGATCGCTAATACGAATCTCATGATCATTCTCCTTGGTCGCGGCCAACAACAGCAGCAATGTTCGTTCGAGAGTCACGTCTAAACAGTACGTACAAGGCAGGCAAAACCAGCAACGTCAGGATGGTCGACGAAATGACCCCTCCGATGACGACGGTCGCAAGGGGCCGTTGCACTTCCGCTCCGGCGCCAGTGGCGATCGCCATCGGGACAAAGCCGAGGGAGGCGACGAGCGCTGTCATCAAAACCGGTCGCAGCCGCGTCATGGCGCCTTCGCGGACCGCGTCGACCAGCGTATGTCCTTCCCTGCGGAGCTTTTCGATGAACGTGATGATGACCAAGCCGTTGAGCACCGCTACGCCGGACAGCGCGATGAAACCGATGCCGGCGCTGATGGAAAGCGGGATTTCCCGCAGCAGAAGCGCAACAACACCTCCGGTCAGGGCAAGCGGCACGCCGCTGAACACCAAAAGCGCGTCGGGCATCGATCCCAAGCTGATAAAGAGCAGCAGGAAAATCAGAAACAGCGCGAGCGGGACAACGACCATTAGCCGCTGCGTCGCGGAAACAAGTTGCTCGAACTGGCCGCCCCAGCCGATCCAATATCCGGCCGGCAGCTTCACCTTGTCCGTGACCTGCTGTTGGGCATCGGCGATGAACGAGCTGAGATCGCGCCCTCTCACGTTTGCGGTTACGACGATCCGGCGCTTGCCGTTCTCACGGCTGATTTGATTGGGGCCGGGCGCCAGGTCGATCCTGGCGAGCTCAGACAGCGGCACGTAGCGGATTTGGGCCAGCGGCGAGTTGCCCCATAAGGCAGGGGTCGCCTTGGCCTGATTTTCGATCGGCGGAAGCGGCACCGGCAACGACCTGATCGCCTCGATGTCCGAGCGCAGACGTTCGGGAAGCCTCACGACGATGTCGAAGCGACGATCGCCTTCGAACAGACGACCCGCGCCTTTGCCGCCGACCGCGATCTCGACCAGGTTCTGGACGTCGCCGACGTTGATTCCATAGCGCGACAGCGCCTGGCGGTTCAGCATGACCGTCAGCACGGGCAACCCCGAGGCCTGCTCGGTTTTGACATCCGCCGCTCCCTGCACTTTCTGCAAGACCGCCTGGACCCGGGCCCCGGCCTCGATGAGTTTGTTCAGATCATCGCCGAATATCTTGACGGCAACATCGCTTCGGACACCCGAAAGGAGTTCGTTCATGCGCTGCTGGATCGGCTGCGAGAACTCGTAGACGTTTCCAGGAACGTCATCGGCCGCCTCCCGGATCTCCGCGACGACAGCGGCCTTCGGCTTGCCGGGATCGGGCCATTCCTTCCGCGGCTTCAGCATGACGTAGCCGTCCGACGTCGACGGCGGCATCGGGTCGGTAGCAACCTCCGCCGTCCCGGTGCGCGCGAATACCTCCATGACCTCCGGAATCTTGCCGAGCCGCCTATCGATCATCGCTTGCATCTCCAGCGATTGCGTCAGGCTGGTTCCCGGGATTCTGAACACTTCGAATGAAGCGTCGCCCTCGTCGAGACTGGGGATAAATTCGGCGCCCATCTGGAATGCGGCGATGCCGCAGACCCCGACCAGCAGCACCGCTATCACCGCGACACCGAACCTGTTGCGGATCGAAGCCGCAAGCAGCGGTGCGTAGATGTGGCGCGCGCCACGCATCAGCAAATTCTCGCGCTCGGATACGTTGCCCGTGACCAGCAGAGCCACCGCCGCCGGCACAAAGGTGAGCGAGAGGATGCTAGCCCCCGTCAACGCCATCAGCACCGTCAACGCCATCGGCGTGAACATCTTTCCTTCGACGCCGGTGAGCGTCATGATCGGCAGATAGACGGCGGCAATAATGAACGTGCCGAACAGGCTGGGGCGGATGACCTCGCGCGATCCCGCCAGAATGGTTTCAAAGCGTTCCCGGCGGTCGAGCGTGCGGCCGAGCCTGTGCTGCTCCTTCGCCAACAGGCGCAGGCAATTTTCGACGATGATCACGGCGCCGTCGATGATGATGCCGAAATCGATCGCGCCGAGACTCATCAGGTTGGCGCTGACCTTGTTCTCCACCATCCCGGTGATGGCAAACAACATGGACAGCGGAATTACGCATGCGGTTGCAATCGCCGCCCTGAAGTTTCCAAGGGTCAGGAACAGGACGACGACCACCAGCAGCGCACCCTCGAGAAGATTCTTCTGAACGGTCGCAACGGTCGCCTCGACGAGGCGTGTCCGGTCGTAGACGGTATGTGCGATCACGCCGTCCGGCAGCGAGCGGCCGATCTCCTTGAGCTTTGCCGCGACGCGCCGGGCGACAGTGCGGCTGTTCTCGCCGATCAACAGCATTGCCGTGCCCAGTACGACTTCGCTCCCGTTCAACGTGGCCGCGCCGGTGCGCAGATCCGCTCCTTCCCTGACGTCGGCGACGTCGGACACCCGCACCGGGACGCCGTTTCGCGAGCCGATCACGATCTCCTTGATTTCGTCGATGCTCCCGACCTGTCCCGGCGTGCGGACGAGATACTGCTCGCCATTGCGCTCGATGTAGCCGGCGCCGACATTCGCATTGTTTGCCGCCAGCGCCGTCATGATATCGCGGAAGCTGAGCTTGTAGGCCATCAGTTGCGCGGGATCGGGCAGTACGTGGAACTGCTTTTCGAATCCGCCGACGGTGTTGACCTCGCTGAGGCCGGGAACGGTCCGCAACTGCGGCCGGACGATCCAGTCCTGAATCGTCCGCAAGTCGCTGGCACTGTAGGGCTCGCCGCTCGCCTTGCGGGCCTCGGCCCTGGCTTCGACCGTGAACATGTAGATTTCGCCGAGTCCGGTGGACACCGGTCCCATCGCGGTCTCGATGCCGGCGGGCAACTGATCCTTGACCTGCTGAATCCGCTCGTTGATCATTTGCCGGGCGAAGTAGATATCGGTACCGTCCTTGAAGATGACAGTGACCTGGCTCAGGCCGTAGCGCGATAGCGATCGCGTGCTCTCGAGATGCTGCAGGCCGCCCATGGCGGTCTCGATCGGAAACGTGATGCGTTGCTCGACCTCCAGCGGCGAGTAGCCGGGCGCACGGCTGTTGATCTGGACTTGCACGTTGGTAATGTCGGGAACAGCATCGATGGGAAGGCGTGTGAAATTCCACACGCCGAAGCCGGCCATGCCGAGAACGCTGATCATCACCAGCCAGCGCTGTCGGATGGCGAAGGAAAGGATACCGTCAATCATTGTCCGCCCCTCCCTTCGCCAGTTCCGCCTTTACGATGAAACTGTTCCCGGCCGCGTACACATCGCCTTCCAGCACGCCGAACGTGATTTCGACCAACTCCGGATCCCGCTGGCCGATCTCCACGTCGCGGGCTTCGAACTTGTCGCCGTTGCGGATGAACACGACGGTGCGGTTCTCGAGGGTCTGCAATGCCGAGGATTTTACCGCGATTGGCACCTTCTTTGCCGACAGGGTCAGCCGGCCGGTGACGAACAGGCCAGGCCGCAACCGCTGCCTGGAATTCGGCACGACGACTCTGGCAACCGCGCTTTGGGTGTCGGTGCTGCCGACCGGCGACAGGTAGGAAATCCTCGCCTCGATCGCCGGTCCACTGTCCGCTGCGTCGACAAGGACTTGATCGCCGACGCTGACCCGCCCGAGGTCGCGCCGGTAGACCGAGAAATCGACCCACACCGTCGAAAGATCGGCGATGACGAACGCCGGCTTCTGCTCGGAGACGTATTCGCCGAGCGTCGTCTGACGGTCGATGACTGTCCCCGCGAGCGCCGCCTTCAACTCATAGGGCGTCAGGCTCTGATTGCTTTCGACAATGGCAAGGACGTCGCCCTTCTCCACGTGATCGCCGATCCGCTTGCGCACGTCGCGCACGATGCCGGGAAAACGCGGCGTGACCTGAACCAGCGATTCCTGGTTCGGCTGAACCATTCCGTTCAGCAGCAGGCTGTCGTGCAGCACGCCCGGCGAGGCTTTCGCAAGCTCGATACCGGCGGCCGCGACCTTGGCATCGTTCAGGACAACACTATCCGACTTTTCTTCCTTTTCGGCCTTTTCCGTCGCGGTCGTTTCTGTGCTCGCCGGCATCAGCATCCGGTAGCCGCCATAGATCAGCGCGCCAGCGACCAGAGCGAAGACCAGATATCGGATTAAACGTTGAATCATCTTGAACTCTCGCGGGCGAGCGAAAACGGGTTACCGACGAGGCCTTCGATCGTCGCGACGGCAATGTGGAAATTCTGCAGCGCCTCCTGTTCCCGGAGCAGCGCCTGCAAGACCGAACCTCGAACGTCGAGCAATTCAAGCAGCGTGAAGCGGCCCTGCAGATAACCGCTCTGGATGGTTTCCGCCGCGCTGCGCGCATTTGGGATGACGGATGTCCGCAATAGCTTCAGTTCGGCGAGCGCACCATTCAGCGCGTCGTAGGCGCGGCCCGCAACGCTGATCAAGACAAGCTTGTTAATCGCACGCTCGGCGCCGGTTTTTGCCAGTGCTTCCTCTGCGGCAATGATGTTGCCGGTGTTCTGGTCTAACACCGGAAGCGGGATCGATACGCCAAGCTTGACCGCATTATCGTTGGTGTCCTGGAAGTGCCGCCATCCCGCGGAAAGCTGAATGTTGGGTATCGGTTTAAGGCGGGCGAGAATGAGATCGGCATTGCGTTGCGCCGTCACGGCCGTCCAGCGCACCAGTTGCGGATTGGCCTCGATAGCCTGAAGAACCGACTGAAAGGGCGGAGGCTGGCCCACACTGGCGAGCCGGCCCAACGCCTCGCCGAATCGGGGGGCGCTATCACCCATTAGGATCGCTAGGTCGCGACGCGCGGTGGCCAGTTGTGTCTTGGCGCGCTCGCGATCGACGCGGAACAGATCGCTCGCCACTTGCGCCCGCAATGTTTCTGCTGGAGAGGAAGCGCCCTCCTGAACGCGCCTTTGCAACAGTGGAATGAGCTGATCGAGACCCGAAATTTGTTCGTCGAAGATTTCAATCCGCCGCTGAGCGCTCACCACGGTGATGAATGCGATGGCTGTCTCCGACAGTACCTCCAGCCGGGTCGCCCGCAGCTGCCAGACGGCGGTGCCGATGCCCGCTTCGCCGGCCGCCAGACGCGCGTCGCGCTTGCCGCCGAGCTCGACGACCTGGCTGAGTTGCAGGTTTGTCTCCGCCGATCGGAATCCTTGGTACGATTCCAGAGCCAAGCGCCTTGTCGACTTCAAAGGAAAGATCGGGATTCGGGAGGGCGCCGGCCTGGACCTTGAGGCCGGTCGCAATGCCGATATCGCGCTCCGCCGCCGCGAGGCGCGGATTTGCGGCCAGCACGCGCTGCAGAGCCTGGGCCAGCGAAATCGAACGCGGCGCCCTCTCAGCGGCTTGGACTGGAATTGTGATGGCAAGCCATGCGCATGTCAGGCGCAAAGCCACTCCGAGCAAATGCATCGATACAACCGGAAAAGCGGAAAGACAGCGAAGCGGCTCGGCCGCTCGTGGCTACGATTTTCAGGTCAGATTTTTGGGGGGCGGCGTATCAAGCCCAGGGTGGTCTTCAAGGAGAAACACCGGCGCGTCGAAAGACAATTTAACCGGCTCGGCTGAAGGCTCGGTGACGAGTGCAGGCGCGGGCACAAGAAGTGGAACGCAGGTGTAACAGTGTTCAACTACCTCAGGCGCCTTCTTTGAGCCTTCGTGGGATTTTTTCGTCACAACACTCGCATCAAGCGAGCTTGCGGTGGCCAGCGTTTCCTCTGCACAAGAAATCTCACCGCCGAACCCAACAATGACATATGCCGCGACAAGCAAAGCCGTCAGCGCGCGGCGAAAAGCTGCCGCGCAGCGATGTCCATGGGTTGCTCGCCTCATCAGGGTCAGAAATATCAAACTTTGGCATGCAACACTATTACGATTTGATTCGAAGGGTCAATTCTTGCGTCTCACCGCCGCGCCTTGGCTCGTTGTAGGAACAAAGTCGGCACAGCCTGAACTCATCGCCATGCGTTCGCTAATTTGTTTTCGCTGGATTTGTTTGATTTATCGGCACACAGGTCGCGTCGTAAATAGTTGAAAGAATTAAGATTCTCGCTCCGCGTTATCATTGGGCCTATAACACGCAGATTGATCACAATTGGGTTCGCGCGCGTTAATGCCGGTAACGTCGCCGGCTGTCGTCTTTGTGGCCCATGCCCGTGACGCACCACGCGGTCGCGACCATCCGGTAATTTCAATTCCTTCCACATGGCCACAAAGGCGTCGGCCTCGGCGATCAGCACCTGAGCCAGCATCCGACGGGCCCCCTCACGGGCAATTTCACTCAGTGGATCGTCGATAGCTTCAGGCTGACGAAACGGGATAACAGTGGTATCTCTCGACATGGCGTATCGCTCCTTTCGGGGAGGTTCTGGCAGGCTTGGACACCCGCCTCGATACGCCGCCTTCAATCAAACGTCGTCACCCAGATTCACGCATAGCTCGGTTGCTGCATCTAGTCGTTGGGGTTCCGCTCATCGTTCGCGCTCTGTTGTGGGCATCCACTGGCACAACAAAAGAGCCCGCCTTAATAGCGCGCTCGGTGGGCGCGCTACGGGATGCTGGAGATGTCCTGTTTCTTCTGCAGATATTCCTCGCGGTTGATTTCACCGCGAGCATAGCGCTCCTCGAGCACGTCTAGGCCGGAAGACCGCCGCAGAAATGATCGATACGTGCCGGGCGTCCGCACAAACCAGATCACCGCAGCGATGACGGCACCCAAGATGACGATCCAAAAGATCATGTGAAAAAATCCAAATGCGCCATAGCCCCAACCCATCATTCCCCAATTCGGTCCATAACCCCACATCATCGATCTTCCTCCGTGCGAAGTTAAAGCAGGGTGGCGGTCTACGCTCAAGCTTAATATAACTGACCATTCACTCGCTTGTTTGATGCTGTGGACGGCGCCCACTCTGCGGCATCGGAGTGCCATAGGGTGGTTGCGTTAGAGCAAACCACATTGAGGGGAGCCGTCCATGGGCGAAGTTAGCACGATTGGTCTGGATATTGCGAAGTCTGTATTCCAGGTTCATGGGGTTGATGTTTCGGGCGCGGTTGTGATCCGCAAGCGCGTCAGTCGCGCAAAGGTGCTGGAATATTTTCGCGATCTGCCGCCGTGCCTGGTGGGGATCGAGGCATGTCCCTCCGCGCATCACTGGGGCCGCGAGCTCCAAGGGCTTGGCCACGTGGTTAGGCTGATACCGCCGAGCTATGTGAAGGCTTACCTCAAACGCAGCAAGAATGATGCGAATGATGCGGCAGCGATCTGTGAGGCAGTGACGCGGCCGTCGATGCGGTTCGTCCCGATCAAGACGAAAGAGCAGCAGACCGCCTTGATGCTGCACCGGACCCGGCAATTGCTGGTGCGCCAGCGCACGATGTTGAGCAATGCCCTGCGCGGGCACCTGGCCGAACTCGGCATCGTATCGGCCAAGGGCCGTAATGGAACGACAGAGTTGCTCAGGATCATCGCAGATGGCGCAGATAGCCGGGTTTCCCCGGCCGTCCGCGGCATTCTTGAGGTATTGGCGCGGCAGTATGGTGCCATCGGCGCCGAGATAGCGTCGATCGACAAGAGCATCATGGCCCT
Organism: uncultured Alphaproteobacteria bacterium; assembly: GCA_963801875.1. Classification (GTDB taxonomy): domain Bacteria; phylum Pseudomonadota; class Alphaproteobacteria; order Rhizobiales; family Xanthobacteraceae; genus Bradyrhizobium. Next base: position 109,945 of record CAWDGT010000008.1, read on the forward strand.
GCACCGCGCCTGTGAGGCGAGCCGGCGGCTGGCGGAGATCCCAGGTATCGGCCCGATCGGCGCCACCGCACTGGTTGCCGAGGTCGGCGACTGGAAGACCTTCTCGTCGGGGCGCAGTCTTGCGGCCTGGATCGGGTTGGTGCCGAAGCAGCACACCACCGGCGGCAAGGACAGGCTCGGCAGCATCACCAAGCAGGGCAACCGATATCTGCGGTGGCTGCTGGTGGTCGGGGCAATGGCCGTCATCCGCTACGCGCGCAAGCACGGCACCGCCAGGCGTCCCTGGCTTGGCCGGCTGATGGAGCGCCGTCCCACGAAAGTGGCGGCCGTGGCGCTCGCCAACAAGATTGCGCGAATAGCCTGGGCCATCATGGTCCGGGGCGAGAGATACAGGGAGCCGAAACTGTTGCTGGCGGCATGAGACAGACCGGCAAATAGATCGGCAACACCAATTGGCGAGGGCATGACGACGTAATGCAGATACGGTTGTTCCGGGGATCGGGAGAACCCGCATGGGTCAACGCACCTCTTCTAAAGTGCGTGAGTTTGTTTGGGACCCGATCCGCGCAGAGCATTAGGGCCAGCGGCCATACCTGCCGCAAAAACAGGCCGGACACGTGACCGCACCCGACCAATGCTGCAAAGCGTCAGAAAGTTCTTGCCAGGGCGCCGTCCACACGTGACCCATATCAAGCGAGCCGCGACAGCCAATTCGGTAAGGCATTGAGCCATGGCGGCGACACGGCTTCTCTCGCACGACCAGGCCGCACGCTTCTATGACGCGCTGGGCGCCGGACTCGACACGCAAGCGTTCTATGAGGCCGCAGCGCTGCAGGACCTTGTTGCGCATCTTGGACTGGAGACATGCCGATCTGTAGTGGAATTCGGCTTCGGGACCGGCCGGCTCGCAGCAGAACTGCTGAGCGCACACCTCCCCTCCAACGCGACCTATCTTGGATTGGACGTCAGCGCCGCAATGGTTCGTTTAGCTAAGAGTCGCCTACGCCCGTTCGGGGCGCGCGCCGAGGTCAGGCAATCCGATGGGACGGCCCGTATCGATGCCGTAGATGGTACCTTCGACAGATTTATTTCCACCTACGTCTTCGACCTGTTGTCGGATGACGAGATTAAAGCTGTGCTGAGCGAGGCTCACCGCGTCCTGCGGCCGGATGGACTGCTCGGCCTCGCCAGTTTGACAAACGGTCCGAACCCGATCTCCCGGGTGGTATCAACAATGTGGCGTGGCTTGCATCGAATATCGCCGTGGCTCGTCGGCGGCTGCCGGCCGCTTACACTCCGCACCTTGATCTCGAATGCCCAATGGCGAATTGTTTACACGAACATTGTCGTTCGCTTCGGCGTGCCCTCGGAACTCGTTGTGGCAAGGCCGCTCTCTTAGAGTATCCATTGAAACTCGCTCGATTTCTCTGCTGCCATTCGCCTCGATGCACGCAATTTAGGGCAAGTATCACTTGGGAAGAGAAACGCGGCAACATCACGGCATTTTTGGGCAACACAAACGCGCGCCCGTCGCCGGAGTAGGTCCGAATGGAATTGTTGTTTGATCCAGATCAAATCCACTATCCAGCTTTCAGACTTATTCTTCCTCAAGAACGAGGTTGAAAAAATGAAGGTCATTTCTCGACGCGAGTTCGCTATTGGCATCGCGCTGATGCCGTTTTTGTCCAATGCGGGTTCCGCACAGACGACGCTGCCCAAGATGACCGTCTCCAAGGACCCAAGCTGCAGTTGCTGCGGGTCATGGGTAAAATATTTGAAAAGCAACGGCTTCATGGCCGAGATTATCGAGACCGCAAATATGGAGAGCATCAAGGCGGCGCTCGGCGTGCCGGAATCCCTGTGGTCGTGTCATACCGCCGAAATTGGTGGCTACGTCATCGAAGGTCATGTGCCTGCCGACATTATCCGTCGTTTGTTGGTGGAGCGTCCGCAGTCCATCGGCGTTGCAGTCGCCGGCATGCCGTCGAGCGCGCCAGGTATGGACGTGCCCGGCGCTTCAGACATTTACGATGTGACTCTTTTCGGCGCATCCACGCAAACGCGTTATGCGCGCTTCCAAGGCTTGCGTGAAATTTTGAATTAATGTTTCATCCATCAGGTTTCCGCTGCGCGCGATGCCTCCCGATTGCCAAACGCTGATTGCACGGAGTCCGCTTCCGGCGATGTTGAGTGATCCAGCGATATCTAGGTCGGCAGCATGATACGGGCGCGCAGGCCGCCGCCCGGCCGATTGGCAAGGGTGAGTTCGCCGCCATGCGTCCCCCGCGTTAACCTTCTCCATCACCCTTACGCGCGCGCGCGCGCGAGGGCCAGGCGGTGGTCTGCCCGTTGCTACGGGGTAGCTCGCCAACGCGATCGGTCGCGCCAAAACCGCTGAGGGGTCTCGGGCGTGCTTCTCTCCGGCATTTCGGGCTGGTTCTCTTTATCCATATCCCTTGGCGCGTGGGTGCCGAAGAATCTGGCGCGGCGTAATTTAGATTTATTGGTTTTGGCGGCGCGATGCTGCTCGAGGCGATCGGGCCGGCTCGGCGGTGCGGCGGCGGCGTAGTTATGATTTATTGGTTTTGGCCCCCCGCGTTAACCTTCTCCATCACCCTTACGCGCGCGCGCGCGCGAGGGCCAGGCGGTGGTCTGCCCGTTGCTACGGGGTAGCTCGCCAACGCGATCGGTCGCGTTAAAACCGCTGAGGGGTCTCGGGCGTGCTTCTCTCCGGCATTTCGGGCTGGTTCTCTTTATCCATATCCCTTGGCGCGTGGGTGCCGAAGAATCTGGCGCGGCGTAATTTAGATTTATTGGTTTTGGCGGCGCGATGCTGCTCGAGGCGATCGGGCCGGCTCGGCGGTGCGGCGGCGGCGTAGTTATGATTTATTGGTTTTGGCCCCCCGCGTTAACCTTCTCCATCACCCTTACGCGCGCGCGCGCGCGAGGGCCAGGCGGTGGTCTGCCCGTTGCTACGGGGTAGCTCGCCAACGCGATCGGTCGCGCCAAAACCGCTGAGGGGTCTCGGGCGTGCTTCTCTCCGGCATTTCGGGCTGGTTCTCTTTATCCATATCCCTTGGCGCGTGGGTGCCGAAGAATTTGGCGCGGCGTAATTTAGATTTATTGGTTTTGGCGGCGCGATGCTGCTCGAGGCGATCGGGCCGGCTCGGCGGTGCGGCGGCGGCGTAGTTATGATTTATTGGTTTTGGCCCCCCGCGTTAACCTTCTCCATCACCCTTACGCGCGCGCGCGCGCGAGGGCCAGGCGGTGGTCTGCCCGTTGCTACGGGGTAGCTCGCCAACGCGATCGGTCGCGTTAAAACCGCTGAGGGGTCTCGGGCGTGCTTCTCTCCGGCATTTCGGGCTGGTTCTCTTTATCCATATCCCTTGGCGCGTGGGTGCCGAAGAATTTGGCGCGGCGTAATTTAGATTTATTGGTTTTGGCGGCGCGATGCTGCTCGAGGCGATCGGGCCGGCTCGGCGGTGCGGCGGCGGCATCAATCGTACGGTATGGCCAAGCGCCTGGAGTTTGCGTGACCAATGGTGCGATGAGGCGCAAGCCTCTATGCCGACCAGACATGCTGGCAGCTTCTGAAAGAACGCAACTACCTGGCGCCGCTTCAGTTGACGACGGATGACCACTTGGCCGCCAGCGTCAACGCCGTGAACCTGGAAGACCGACTTGGCGATATCTAGACCGATTGTTGTTATCGTCTGCATGGCTCGCTCCTCTGAATCGTGGGAGCCTTAACAGCGCCCACATCCATGGCACCGATGTGCCGGTGGAGGAGCCGTCCACAGCATCAGGAACGGACTCATGCACAGCAGCAAACGGTACCCTACTCGATCACCTCGTCGGCGCGTGCGAGGAGCGTTGCTGGAACGGTGAGGCCCGGATCTTTCTCCGCGCTGGAGGCCTACGTCGCCGGCTCCGTTCGCAGCGCGCTTACCGCAGCTCTGATCATCGCGACATTTTCGACCGCGGCATCGCTGTCGTGAGGCTGACGCCACGCGCTCTGGATTGCAATGACCACCTGCTCGGTCGGATTGACGAAGATAATCTGGCCGTACGCGCCATTCGCCGAAAAGGCACCGTTGTTGACGCCGCCCGGCAAGGGCGGCACGACCCACCAGTGGTAGCCATATCCCGCCGGTGAACCGGGCATGAGCCGACCGAAGGCGGTGGGCGCGCTGTCGGGCTGTCCAGCGAGATCGCGCCAGCCGGGCGGCAGGACTCGCCGGCCACTGAACGCTTCGCCGTCCTCCAGCACCAGCTGGCCGAAGCGGCCGAAGTCACGCAGGCGCGCGCTGACGCCAAGCCCGCCCAGTTCCAGGCCGCCTTCGGACTCGAGTTGCCAATACCCGTCCGCCTCCATGCCGGCAGGTCCCCAGATCGTCTCAGCGCAGTAGTCGGCCAAGGGCCGGCCCGTAGCAGCCGCGACCAGCGCGCCAATCAAGCAACTCTCGCCGGTCGAATAGTTGAAGACGACGCCCTGCTCCTGAGCGCGCGGCAATTTGCATAGGAGGTCGAGGACGGAGCCTCGCCGTCGGCTCACCATGGCCTTGCTCAGGCGAAAGACCTCTGAGCGACCGTCTGCATCGTTTTCCTCGCGCCAGGCCACACCCGAGCACATCCGCAGGAGATTACGAATCGTGACGCCCTCGTAAGCCGAGCCGCGCAGCCGCGGCAGGTATTGCTCGCAGCGATCGTCAAGGCTGCCGATCGCGCCATCGTGGAGCGCAGCCCCGACGAGCGTCGCGGTGATCGACTTCGCGGTCGAGAAATTGGTCCACCGGCTCTCCGGGCCGTTGCCCATGCCGTAGCGCTCCAGCGCAATCTCGCCGTGCTTCAGGATCAGCAGCCCGGCCGTGCGGCGGCGGGCCATGTAGTCGCTGAGGCCGACGCGCACCCCGCCCACCTCAAAGGTCAGGTCCGCGAGCGAACGGGCGTGCGGTGGGAGCGGCCGCACCGCTTCGCCGCGCCGGATGACGCGCACCGGCCAGACCTGGTCCTGGTTGCGGAAGGTCGGCGCCTGGTTTTCGGGTGTCGTGTCCAGGATGTTCGGAGCCGCCCGCTCCGGATCGGCGTCATCAGCGGCATTCGTCGGTGTAGGATTGGCCATGAATACCCCCTCGTTCGTTGAGACGACGCCAAATCGCCCGGGAACGGTGCGTTTGCAAAGCAAATCAAGTTGGTTTGACGTGGCCTGGTCCCGCGGGCATGCTGACGGCCGACGTAGCGGACACATAGCCCCGTCAGGGGTGTGCGAATGTCGGCTCAAGGTCAAAAGCCGCCCTGACGGCCCCGGAATGCGACTTCCGGTCTTCCCTCGAAAGCGGACTCAGTCAACGCCGGTCGGCATGTCTCAAAAGTGCCAAAACCGGAAGTGGTCGCCCCGCCCTGACGATTTTTGGCGCTGCCCCAAATCGCATCAAGTCAAACCAAAGCGGGCACACAAGCGCCGCGATCAATCGGGCAGCCCGGCCTTGACGAAAGCCTCCATCAGGTCAGCCCTGAGTTGGGGTGACCTCACCCATGCTGGAGGCACCGCTGTCGATCGACGCCATTGTGGAGCCTGACGGAGACACTCCGTCATCAGTCGCCGGGCGTCGTCCATGCGGCCCGCGCCAACGTAACAAAGAATGGCCTGTGCGAGTCCCACGAGATAGAAAGGAGGAGAAGCCCTGACGGCCCTATCCGTCCATTCTGCCGCTTCGGCGTGTCTGCCGGCGTTATGACAAGCGAGAGCGAGGCCAAGCATGGCGTTGTAATTGAAAGGATCGCGCGGGCTTAACATCATGGATCGTTCGAAATCGGCGATCGAATCGTCTGTGCCGCCATTCCAGGCGCGCAGCAGGCCCCTGAAATTGTAGGCGCGTGCATAGTTGGGATTGGCGAGAATGGCCTGCTCGATCATCTCGGCGCCGGCGTCGTAGTCAAGTTGGAACCAGAACAGATTAAAACCGACGACGCTTAGGGTCGCGGCATCATCCGTGCCCATCGCCTTGAGGCGTTGGGCTATTCCCATAAGCTCTGCATTATCCTCTGCGATATTACCGGGCCATCCGTTGGCGCGGCGCCAGCCCAGGCAACTTGCGACGCCCCTGTAGGCCGGCGCGAAATTCGGATCGAGCGCGATCGCGCGCTTGAATTCCGCCATGGCAGCATTGTTGTTCTCGACACTGGTTGGAAACTCTATATGGGGCAGGCCGCGATAGAATGCGGTGATCGCATCGACATTGCCGCCCGGCTGCCGGTTTGCACGCTCTATCTCGGCGCGATCGATCTCCGGCGCAATGGCGCCGACCACGTTTCGTGTGATCCTGTCCTGCAAGTCGAAGATGTCGTCCAGGACGCCCTCGAAACGATCCGCCCAGATATGAGCCATGGTGGCGGTATCTATCAGTTGTCCGGTAATCCTTAGGCGCGTTCCGGCCTGGCGAACGCTGCCCTCGAGCACGTAGCGCACGCCAAGCTCGCGTCCGATCTGCCTGATGTCGACCGTCTTGTTTCGGTAAGTAAAGCTCGACTGGCGGGCGATGACGAACAGCGGCCTGAATCGCGACAACGCCGTGATGATGTCTTCGACCAATCCGTCGGCGAAGTAATCCTGGCCCGGCTCATCCGACATGTTTTGGAACGGAAGCACGGCGATCGATGGCTTGTCGGATGGCAGGGCCGGTATCGGCGTTGTATCTGTAACGACTGTAACGGCCTCGTCATGCATTTCGCGCACAGCGCCAACGAAGCGAAAGCCTTTGCGTTGCAAGGTCTTGATCAGGCGCTGCTCGTCGCCACTATCGCCGACCGCGTTGCGTGCCGCGTTGAGTCGCGTCGCCAGTGCCGCATCGGTGACAACGCGACGTCCCCACACGGCGGCGATCAGGTCGTCCTTGCTGGTGACATGTGCCCGGTTCTGGATGAGGTGCACGAGCAGGTCGAACGACTGCGGGGCGATCGAGACCGCCTCCGGCCCGCGACGCAACTCGCGCCTGTCGGTGTCGAGCACAAAGTCCTCAAACAGATAACGCAACCTTCCGCTCCCGATCGAACCGGGCCAGCCGGCCCGGATGCGTAAACTTAGCGGTCGATAAGGAAAATGTAAGGGGTTGGAAAAGTGTCCGGTCCGGCCATCCGGCATCGTGCAGGGGCGCTTCGACAGGCGCGGGCAAACGACAGCCGGGAGGCCGAGATGCTGCAGCACACGCATGGACCCATTGATTATCGCGAACAGGGAACCGGACCAACTATTGTCTTCGTGCCTGGTTCATGGGCAACGGGCGCTGCCTGGGGCCACGTTATCGAGGCGCTGGATCACCGCTTCCGTACCGTGACGACCAGCCTGCCCGGATATGGCGGCACGCGAGAAAGCAGGACGACGGATGATTGCTCGATCAACCGGTCGTCGGAAATCGTCGAAGCCGCGATCCGTCGCGCCGGCGGCCCCGTGCATCTCGTGGGACATTCCTACGGGGCGTTGGTCTGCCTGGACATCGCCCTCTGTGGACTGATGCCGCTGATGAGTCTTACTCTGATCGAGCCGGTGGCATTCGGCCTGCTGCGTCAGGCCGGCGAGCTTTCGCTCTATAATGAGTTCGCCGGGACCGCCGATGATTATGTCCGGTCGTGCGAAGCCGGCGAGAAAGAAGCGGCCCGGCGCATGGTCGATTATCTCGACGGTCAGGGACGCTTCGCCGCCTTGCCGCCTCGCATCCGCGATCAAATCATCGATACGACACCAAGCCATATCCTCGACCTGCGCTCCGGCTTCGATCCGACCGCTTCGGCGCTGGGCAACATTTTGCTGCCTACCCGGGTTGTCAGCGGCGAACGAACGAGGCCGGCGCTGCAAAAATGCGCGGATATCTTGAGCCGTGCGATGGCGAACGCCTCGTTACACACGATTCTTGGGGCGCGCCATTCCATTCCGGCGACGCACGCGACAGAGCTTGCCGAACTCATTGGCGACCACGTGAAGAAGACGGAATCCCTGGCTTGGAGCAGCCTGAGCTTCGCGTCTCCCTTCGGGATCGGAACTCGGAACTCCGCGTGAACAACTCTGATATCCTCAGTGTTTTGTTTAGAGTCATAATCCAAGCCAACCGAGACGCGGTGTTCTGCAGCTACATGCTATCATCTCAGCTTGGGGTCAAAACCGGCCCTGACGGCCCCGAAACGCGACTTCCGTTCTTCCCCCAACAACCGACATCAGGCGACTGCGGCGGCATGTCCGAAAGGTGCTGACCGCGTTGCAGGATTGACCGCTGGAATTAGCGATCGCCGCTTCCCTAAAAAGTCTCGGCACTTACCTTTCGCGGTGGCGTGGCGATATGCTCTACTGGCATCGGCACCTCCACTATGTGTAGAGCCCGCCCGCAGCAAGGAGGCGACAATGGCGTCAACTCTGGTCGGCAAACAGGCCGTCGTGATCGGCGCGGGAATGGGTGGACTAACCGCCGCAGGGACGCTCGCCGACTTCTTTGATCAAGTGCTCGTTCTCGAGCGCGACACTCTGCCCTCAGAGCCAGCGCATCGCGCGGGGACGCCACAGGCGCGGCATGTGCATGGGCTGCTGCTCAGCGGCCAGCGTGCCCTCAGCGAGCTGTTCACAGGATTTGAGGAAGATCTCGCGCAGGCGGGAGCGGTGCCGCTCCGGGTTGGTCTCGATGTTCGCATGGAGCGTCCGGGCTACGACCCGTTCCCGCAACGCGACCTCGGCTTTTTCAGCTACGCCATGTCACGGCCAACAATCGAGCGCGCCGTGCGACGGCGGGTGGAAAGGCGTGCGAACATCACGCTGCGCCAGCGTTGCCGGGTCGAGAAACTGCTGGCGTCTTCAAATGGAGAGGCGGTTTCCGGCGTGCGCTTTGACAACGACCATGGCGCGAGCGAGACGATTTCGGCAGACCTCGTCGTCGACGCCTCCGGAAGGGGCGCCCTCACGCTCGATTTGCTGCAATCGATCGGCCGACCGCTTCCGGAGGAAACCAGGATTGGCATCGATCTCGGCTATGCGACATGCGTCTTTGCCATTCCAGACGATGCCCCAGCCGATTGGAAGGGTGTCATGACCTTCGGTCAGCCACCCCACAACAGCCGCGGCGGCCTAATGCTGCCGCTTGAGGGCAACCGCTGGATGGCAACCATTGGCGGGCGACACGGCGACGTGCCGTCTGGTGATGCCGAGGAGTTTCTGGCTTATGCCCGGGCACTGCGGACTCCGACAATCTACAACGCGATCAGCCGCGCCGGGCGCCTTGGCGAGGTCGCGCGCTACGGCTTCCGTGAAAGCGTGCGCCGCCACTTCGAGCGGCTCGACGAGTTTCCCCGCGGGCTTTTGCCTATCGCCGACGCCATCTGCCGCTTTAATCCCGTTTACGGACAAGGCATGAGCGTAGCCGCCCAGGAGGCGTGCCTTCTCCGGACGCTTCTCGGGAAATTGGCGGGAGAAAGTAATCCAATCGCTGCGCTGGCGCCGACGTTCTTCGCCGAGGTGCAGACGTTAATCGAGACTCCGTGGGCGGTCGCCACACTCGACTTCGTGTTTCCCGAGACGCGGGGCCAACGCCCAGCTGATTTTGAGACCACGCTCAAATTCGGTATCGCTTTGACCCGGCTCGCCGCCGAAGATCCGGCCGTGCACAAGCTGACCGCGGAAGTACAAAATTTATTGAGGCCGCGCAGCGCCTATCGCGACCCAGACCTGATGCAGCGCGTGATCGCGGTGATGGCCGAGACGTAACGGTTGCAGCGGGAATGAGCCTCGCTCGGAACATCGGAGATCCACTGCAATGTCTCTTGTGGGTCAAAAGGCGAAATACTCGCTAAGAGCAAATGACGTCCGCTGTGGCCCCGATAACAGACATGCAGCGACTACTGCGGCATGTCCGAAAAGTGCCAGCAGCGGAAGTCACCGCTCTCATTCACTGCGCTCGTAAATGCGGCATTTGTCTCGCTTCCGAAGATTTGCTTCACGCCACAAGCGCTACGTTCCGGAACGCCTTCACAAGCGGTCGTTCCAGCTTTCCGTCCATACCGCACAGGATTTTGTAGGCATCTTGGCGGGATATTGGCGGGCTGTATGGCCTCAACTCAATAAGCGCGGCGAAGATATCTGAGATCGTCAGTAATCTTACCTGATCGGAAATCTCCGGTGCCGTCAGCGCGTCGGGATAACCAGAACCGTCCAGATATTCGTGGTGGTGCCTCACGCCGTCAAGAATCTCCGGGCTGACGCCTGAGGTATCCTTCAATAACTCACATCCGATGACCGGATGGCGTCTCATGATCTCTTCTTCAGCTGGGTCGAGGCGTCCCGGCTTGTCGAGAATCGATAAGGGAATACGGGCCTTCCCGATATCATGAAGGGTTGCCGCCATTCCGAGTCGCTTTACATCCAGACTGGAAAACCCGATGTCCAATGCGAAGCCGACTGCCACTCCCGTTACCAGCAGGCAATGTTGGTACGTTCCTTCATGATAGCGGCGCACGTCGTCGAGCCACGCGCCGAGCCCGTTTAGCGCGATGCTATCGATGATTTCTGATGTGGCGCGCTCGGCGTCTGAAAGGTGTATCAGTTTGCCGCCCTGCGCGGCCGAGAACATCGACGCGAAGGCCGCTGCGCCATCTGCGATCTCGCGTGAGGTAATGGCAAAGTCGGTTAGTGCTGCCTTCTCCGCAACTTCGATCTGCGCCAGTTTGAATATGATTTCTCTTGGACGAGAAACCACGGCGGTTGCTCCGAGTGCAAACGCCTGCGCAACCATGTGGTGAACGTGTTTCTCAACAACAAACAGCCTTTCAGAAAGGCAACTCAAGTCCCGCAAAACAAGCTTGATCTGTTCGACCCGAACCACCTTACGCAGGTCGGCGTCAACCATTAGCACGCCGTTTGAGCTGATTTCAGTATCACCACCTCCCAGCAACTGGGGGACAACATGATATCGCGGCTCCAGCATCGCGCGGATTGCGGGTATTTTTGTCGGTTCGTCGGTGACGAAATGAACAAGCATTTTACCGCCAAATTGGAAAGAGTTGAGGTAGTAACCTCGCAATTTTAAAAGCAAAAATATGCCCCATTGCCTTAAGTTCGCCTTAAGGTGGAACCGCGCAATTGCACTGGCTGATGTCCAAATTGGGTCAATCGCTACCGAATTGGGCTATCCGCGCGACGTCCGCTTCCCCCCGATAGACCGAACAACCGACATCTGGGCGTGTCTCAGTAGGCGACACGAGCGATTGGCGCAGCTTGAAATGAAAGTGGCCGCCAACTGGGCAGCCCTAATCGAACGCGACCCCGATCCGGTACTGTGTCCGCCACGCGATATGGCAGAGAAGGCGCAATCCATCATCCGGCATGACTAATATGAAACTCTCAGGGATACCTGCTGGGTTGGATACCTCTATCGCCGCTCCGGTAAGGGACAGGTTGCGGACCACGCAATTGATCGCGCCGCCGACGAACTCGATTATTCCGGCTTTCGACACGCGGTGGCGAGGTGCGACCCGAGTTTCGACCATTATTCGAACGCCACCCCTATCCGCTTATCATTCCGCCATACGATCCGGCAGTACTTGTGTAGCCCGGTCTGCAACGCCAGCGTGAAATGATCAGGGATACCGACAGGGCTGGTCACATCGATTATGGTCCCTAGTTCGGTGATATTACGAACCATGCAATTGATCGCGCTACTGCCAAACTCAATCTTGCCTGCCGACCCAACTTCTTCCTGCCCGTGCGCGTGCTCTCGCGCCTGTTCCGCAGGCTGGTCCTGGAGAGGCTTGATGCCGCTCACCGCGCCGGACAGCTACAGTTCTTCGGCAAGCACGTTGCCCTGACCAATGCACCAGCCTTTGCCGCCTATTTGGCTCCGCTGCGCAACAGCGAATGGGTCGTCTACAGCAAACGGCCGTTCGGTGGCCCCGAGGAAGTGTTGCGCTATCTCGCGCGCTACACCCACCGCATCGCCATCTCCAACCGGCGCTTGGTCGCGCTCGACGACAACGGCGTCACCTTCAAGTGGAAGGACTACCGCATCGAAGGTCCCGAGCGATACAAGCTGATGACGCTCGATACCCACGAGTTCATCCGGCGCTTCCTGATGCATGTCTTGCCGCAAGGCTTCCACCGGATCCGTTATTACGGTTGGCTCACGAGCCAAACCCGCGTCAAGAATATCGCACGCATCCGCGAACTGCTTGCAGTGCCACTCATCCCGATCGATGCCATCAAGGCTGTCAACGCCAAGCCCGAAGAGCCAAAAGCGCCAGAGCATCCTTGTCCCTGCTGCGGCGGCCGCCTGCGCATCATCGAGACCTTCTTGCGCGGGCAACAGCCGAAGCACCGTCCCTCGCCGGTTTCGCCAAAGATCAAGATCGACACCTCATGATGCCGATGCCAGTCCTCGACACACACGGCAACACTCACCGCCCGTGTTGGCGCTTGCCCGACAGCGCCGCCGCTTGCCTCGCCACGCCGGATTTTTGCGCAATCACAACCAAAAGACACAAAATTTCGTCGCTCAAAACGCCCGCTGCTCGATCGTGCTTCAACCTACGTTCCGCCTACGTGGCAAAACGGGTCTCGCTGCCGCTTCGCGTCATCGCAGGCGCACCTGAGCTCGTGGCGAAATCCCCATAGCACCCGCGGCACTGCTGCCGCCCACATCCCGCGATTTCGTGCCTTGGCGCTTTTCGGACGCCGGCCACTGGAGCGCGTGCATAGTCCCGCCATCCCGGCATCCGAAAACCTGCACAACAGGCGACCTGAGATGGCGTTACTCCGGAAGTCCTGCTTTTCGGAGGCCTTCGATATAGATCTGAGGCTGCCATCGCCCGCCGTGCATCATCCATTCCGAAATTCGGAAGTTAGGTTCAATCGCAAGGAGTTGGGTCGCCGCGCTCCTGGCTTCAACATCTCGTCCCAGGTGCGCCAACGCTGCCGCGAGGCAGCGATAGGCCATCGCCAAAGTCGGGTTACTTCGCAGCGCCTTCTTCACCACGCTAACCGCCTCATCGAAACGACCAAGACAGACGAATGCAATGCCCATTCCCGTCAGTTTTGAGAACATAGAGGGATCAATCGGGCTTAGGCGAATGGAGCGTTCAAAGCTTCGGATCGCCTCCTCAGGCTGTCCTGCTACTTGGTAAGTCCAACCTCGCTGCTCCCATGCGAGGGATGCATTGGGGTTAAAGGCGACGGCGCGGTCCACCATCTCCTTTCCAGTGTCGAAGTCGCCAGACAAAGCAGCGGTGACGCGGCCAAGGATGCTCAATGCCTCGGGGTCCTTCGGGTCGATACTGAGTGCCAATCGAAGAAGCCGAATTCCCTCAGCAGTTTCCGAGTTTGGATCGGCCACCCATCCCTGACTTGCATTTAGGAAGTGGCAGCTCCCCGCAAGGGTCGCAGCAAGACCGTACCGAGGGTTAATCTCTAATGCACGAGACACAAGCCGAAGGGCCTCGGCCGATCCGCGCTGGGTCCAAGAGTAGATGAGCGGTAGCGCTCGAAGACAGAGTTCGTAGGCGCTAAAGTTGCCCGGTCGTCGCGCAGCCAGATCAATCTCGGTTTGAAACATTTTTGGTTCGATGGCAGAGACAACACTCTCGGTCATCTGATCCTGCAGGGCAAAGATGTCCCCCAGATCACCTTCAAATCGATCAGCCCAAAGGTGGATCCCGGTCACGGCATCAATCAACTGGCCGGTAATTCGGACCTTTCCCGCAGCTTTGCGCACACTTCCTTCCAGCACATAGCGGACACCGAGTTCACGGCCCACCTGCTTAATGTCAACCGCCTTTCCCTTATAAACAAAGCTCGAATTACGCGCGATTACGAACAGCGACTTGAACCGCGAGAGTGCGGTCGTGATATCGTCCACCATGCCGTCGGCAAAATACTCCTGATCGGGGTCGCCGCTCATGTTCTCGAACGGCAGCACAGCGACAGAGGGCTTTTCTGGGAGCGCGAGAGTGAGTTTTTCCGGTGCTGCCCTGCCATCCGGAACTTCAGGGCTTTTGCCCCCTTCTTCCCGCACCGGTCCGATGAAACGGAAGCCCTTCCGCGGCAATGTCTTGATGAGGCGCTGTTCCTCTCCGCTGTCGCCAATTGCGTTTCGGGCGGCATTCAGGCGTGTCGTCAGTGCTGCGTCCGAAACGCTGCGCCTATTCCAGACAGCATCGATGAGGTCGTCTTTGCTGACGACGCGCTCCCTATTGCGGATCAGGTAATCGAGCAGATCGAATACCTGTGGTGCGATGGAGACGACGTCCGCCCCGCGATGCAGCTCGCGCCGGTCAGTGTCGAACGCGTAGTCCTCGAAGAAATAGCGCAAGGGACATTCCCCCAGTTGCCCTTTGGGCCGCTATAACCCGGGCTGAACGCGAAAGAATAAGCCGCCGGTCAGGAAAATGTAAGCCACCCGTTAAGCGTACCAGCGCGTGTGCTGACATCCTGGCGTGGTGAAACAGTCGAGCCAGGACACATCCAAATGAGCACGATCCATGGGGCCATTGAGCGGCGGCAGGTAACCACAAGGCGGCAAGTCTTCAGCCCGCTCGAAATCTACTGGGCTGCATTCCAAGAGTGGCGCAAACGCACGAGGCTACAAGCCGATTTGATCGACCTAAGCGACCGCGAGCTAATGGACATCGGTATTTCGCGCGGCGAAATCGATTACGTCGCCTCGCACCGTGGCAGTGATCCGCGAGGCATCAGATCTGCTGAATGAACGTCCGTTGTCTGACCCATGTAGGGCCGGAAGACCAGAGGCCGACTTCCGATATGGGTCACGTGTGGACGGCGCCCTGGCAAGAACTTTCTGACGTTTTTGCAGCATTGGTCGGGTGCGGTCACGTGTCCGGCCTGTTTTTGCGGCAGGTATGGCCGCTGGCCCTAATGCTCTGCGCGGATCGGATCCCAAACAAACTCACGCACTTTAGAAGAGGTGCGTTGACCCATGCGGGTTCTCCCGATCCCCGGAACAACCGTATCTGCATTACGTCGTCATGCCCTCGCCAATTGGTGTTGCCGATCTATTTGCCGGTCTGTCTCATGCCGCCAGCAACAGTTTCGGCTCCCTGTATCTCTCGCCCCGGACCATGATGGCCCAGGCTATTCGCGCAATCTTGTTGGCGAGCGCCACGGCCGCCACTTTCGTGGGACGGCGCTCCATCAGCCGGCCAAGCCAGGGACGCCTGGCGGTGCCGTGCTTGCGCGCGTAGCGGATGACGGCCATTGCCCCGACCACCAGCAGCCACCGCAGATATCGGTTGCCCTGCTTGGTGATGCTGCCGAGCCTGTCCTTGCCGCCGGTGGTGTGCTGCTTCGGCACCAACCCGATCCAGGCCGCAAGACTGCGCCCCGACGAGAAGGTCTTCCAGTCGCCGACCTCGGCAACCAGTGCGGTGGCGCCGATCGGGCCGATACCTGGGATCTCCGCCAGCCGCCGGCTCGCCTCACAGGCGCGGTGCAGGGCCATGATGCTCTTGTCGATGGACGCTATCTCGGTGCCGATAGCGCCATACTGCCGGGCCAGCACCTCAAGAATGCCGCGGACGGCTGGGGACACCCGGCTATCCGCACCACCCGTGATAATCCTGATCAACTCCGCCGTTCCATTACGGCCCTTGGCCGACACGATGCCGAGTTCGGCCAGGTGTCCACGCAAAGCATTGCTCAACATCGTGCGCTGGCGCACCAGCAATTGCCGGGTCCGGTGCAGCATCAAGGCGGTTTGCTGCTCCTTCGTCTTGACCGGGACGAACCGCATCGACGGCCGCGTCACCGCCTCACAGATCGCTGCCGCATCATTCGCATCATTCTTGCTACGTTTGAGGTAGGCCTTCACATAACTCGGCGGTATCAGCCTGACCGTGTGGCCAAGTGCCTGTAGCTCGCGGCCCCAGTGATGAGCTGAGGGACATGCCTCGATCCCCACCAGGCACGGCGGCAGATCGCCAAAATACTCCAGCACCTTAGCGCGACTGACGCGCTTGCGCATCACGACCGCGCCCGCAACATCTACCCCGTGAACCTGGAATACAGACTTCGCAATATCGAGGCCAATCGTGTTAACTTCGCCCATGGACGGCTCCCCTCAATGTGGTTTGCTCTAACGCAACCACCCTATGGCACTCCGATGCCGCAGAGTGGGCGCCGTCCACAGCATCAACAACGGACCTGCCGGCCCCGAAATCCGACTTCCGGTATTCCCCCGGTAACGGACATCCTCAGTTCCGGTCGCCATGTCTCAAAAGTGCCAACAACAGTCATTTCTGCCGTCGCTCCAACCGAATTGCTTTGGAGATTTGGAGCCTTCCTTCTGCGGTCGCGTGTCGGTATGCTTGGCCGGCTCACGCCCTGCGAGGGATCGGGGCGGCAAATGGGGCAACCATGGGCATGATCGGCAAGCAGGCCGTCGTGATCGGCGCGGGAATGGGTGGGCTAACCGCAGCGCGGGCCCTCGCCGACTTTTTTGAGCAGGTGGTTGTCCTCGAGCGCGACACGCTTCCGTCGCAGCCCGCGGCCCGCGCGGGGATCCCGCAGGGGCGCCATGTACATGCCTTGCTGCTTGGCGGCCAACGAGCTCTCAACGAGCTGTTCACAGGCTTCGAGCACGATCTCGCGCAGGCGGGAGCCGTGAGAATTCGGTCGGGGCTTGATCTTCGCGCCGAGAGTGCGGACTACAATCCATTTCCACAACGTGATCTGGGGTGGCACAACTACGCTGCCTCAAGGCCCACCATCGAGCATGCCGTGCGACATCGGGTAGAAGGTTGCGCCACTATCAAGCTGCGCCAGCACAGTCGGGTCAAAAAATTGCTGGCTTCTCCAGATGGAGAGCGGGTCGTCGGCGTCAGCTATGAGAACGAGGATGGCGCGAGCGAGACGATTGCGACGGATTTCGTGGTTGACGCCTCCGGAACCGGAACGCTCACGCTCGACTTGCTGCAATCAATCGGCCGACCAATGCCGGACGAAACCAAAATCGGCGTCGATCTTGGCTATGCGACCTGCGTCTTTGCCATTCCCGATGACGCGCCGACTGATTGGAAAGGCGTAAGGATCCGCGGAGGGCAGCCTCCAAACGTTAGGCGAGGCGGACTGATGCTACCCCTAGAGGGCAACCGCTGGATGGCCTCCGTTGGCGGCGCCCACGGCGATATGCCGCCCGGCGACCCTGAGGGCTTTCTGACGTATGCAAAGACGCTGTGGACACCAACGATCTATAACGCAGTCAGCCACGCCAGGCGAATTGGAGACGTCGCGCGCTACGGATTCCCCGAAAGCGTACGGCGCCATTTCGAGAGGCTCGACAAGTTCCCCGCTGGGATCTTGCCAATCGCCGATGCCATCTGCCGCTTCAATCCTGTCTACGGGCAAGGCATGAGCGTGGCGGCGCAGGAGGCATGTCTGCTGCAGCGGCTTCTCGGGAGATTGGCGGAAAACAGTGATCCAATTGGCGCGCTAGCGCCTTTGTTTTTCACCGAGGTGCAAACGTTGATCGAGACGCCATGGTCGGTGGCTACGCTCGACTTCGTGTTTCCGGAGACTCGCGGGCAACGTCCGACCGATTTTGAGAACACGCTCAGATTTGGCGCTGCGCTAACAAAACTTGCCGCGGAAGATGCCGACGTGCACAAGTTGACTGCTGAGGTCCAGAACCTATTGAGGCCCCGTAGCGCCTATAGTGATCCTGCGCTGGTGCGGCGCGTCGTCGCGAGGATGGCCAACTCATAAGTCTATCCAGCGGCCTTTTATGATCGAGTTCGGTTTACCCGCGGGCAGTATCACAGCCACTGTCCTGCAGCGACCAAACGAATCAAATTTCACCTGGCTTTGACCAACGCGATGTCCGAGATGGGTCAAAAGGCGAAATACTCGCTCCGAGCACATATAGTCCGCTTTGCCCTTGGAAGCGGACTTAAGTCGGACATCGTCCCATGTCTGAAAGGTGCCAGGAACGGACGCAGGCATTGTTGTTTGCTCAACGCTTCTTCAGTACTTGGGCAGAACCATTTTCCCGCAAATAGGTCACCAATCTGCGGGCGTGTGGCGTGGCTGATTGAAGGCTTCTCACGCAAAGCGTCAGGTGACGCACGACCCAACTGTCGGTCAGCGGAACAATGCTGAATGATGCCAAGCGGCGCCAACGGCGTGCGGCCGCTTGCGGAACAATGGCAAGACCTGTGCCCGCTTCAACCATCTGGCAGATGACGTCGAAGCTGCTTAGCCGCACGCGAACCTTCAGTTGTTTCCCCAGCCGCTCGGCTTGACGGTTCACAAAAGACTGCAGCGCACTGGAGTTATCGAGCCCGATGTACTCGTAGTTTAGCGTGTCGGCAAAAGCGACCCGGCGTTTCCCAGCCAAGGGGTGCCGCTTCGGTGTGATCAGGACCAGCACGTTTTGTGCAAATGGGAAAGTTTCAAGCTGCATTTCGGGCTCTATTGCGCCCGCGACGATGCCGATGTCGGCGCGTCCTGCCGCGACAATGCGCATGATGTCCGGACTCTTCGCCTCTTCGAGGTCGACATCGATATTCTTTTGCCGTGCGAGAAAGTCGGGAAGCATGGCAGGGACATATTCCAGCATCGCGACCGTATTTACCAGCAGACGGACATTGCCTCTCAAGCCCTTCGCGTAGCCATCGAGTTCTCCGCGCATCTGCTGGAGTTGCTCGGAAACCGCCCGAGCGTATTGCAGTAGGATCGATCCGGGCGCGGTCAACTGAACGCCACGCCGGCCGCGCACCAGCAGGCCGGTTCCGAGCGTTGCCTCCATTTCGCGGATACGTTCGCTCGCCGCCGCCAGCGACATGTTGGAGCGCCTCGCACCATGCGTAATATTCGACGCTTCAGCGACGTGAATGAACAGCTGCAAATCAGTGAGATCGTAGCGGAATGGCACGGAGGTCAGCCTTCGGCTCAGCTTGAGGCTAACTTAGCACATTCCGCATTTTATCAAATGCCAAATCCGAATAGGGCTTCGCGCAGATCAACGCATATGAGGAGGTGAAAGTGCTCAACGCGATTGGCAAGGCGACGACGGTTTTTGGCGTCGCTGTAATCATCGGGACAGCGGCGGTCGCGGACGAGCGGCATCCGCTTGTCGGCAACTGGAAGTTGGTCTCATGGCAGGTTATGGGGGAGGACGGGAAGCCTCAAGATGTGTTCGGCACGGCCCCGAGCGGATACCTGGTCATTACGCCGGAGGGCCGCAGCATCGTGTTAACTACCGCATCGGGCCGCAAGCCGGGCACAGACGATACCGCCCGCGCCGCGCTTCAGAAGTCGATGCTGTCTTATAGCGGCCGTTATCGTGTCGAGGGCGGTGACTTCATCACCAATGTCGACATCTCTTGGAACGAGGAGTGGAACGGCACGGAGCAGAGACGTCACTACCGGATCGAGGGCGACAAGCTGTTCATCGAGACCGCGCCTGCACCAAGCATGGTGTCTCCGGGCAAGACGGACTTCCGCCGGCTCATTTGGGTGCGCGAGAAGTAGCTGCCAGGAAACCTTTTTCCTACCGCATGACCGCTTCGGGTCAAAACCGGAAAAGCTCCGACTGAGCATATGACTTCCGCTGTTCACCCAATAGATGGTGTAATCGGCCGGCCCAGCTTGTGGATAGCTGAAGATTTTGGGTGCTGCGCTTCAGGCTGATGGTGAAAACGAGGTCCGTGGTGACGGCCTCAAGCATCAGAAGGAGAAGCGCAGCACGGACCATTTTGGTGGATTGGACGTATCAGTCAAGGAGACCAGCATCTGCATTGTGGATGACACGGGCAGGATCGCACGGGAAGCGAAGGTAGCGAGCGAACCTGAAGCCCTGCTGAAGGTTCTGGGGAACCCAGCCGACCGCTTCAAGCGGATTGGACTGGAAGCCGGACCGTTGTCGCGATGGCTGTTCAGCGCTCTCGCCGAAGCAGGCTTACCAGTGGTCTGTGTCGAGACGCGGCACATGCAGGCGGTGCTGAAGGCGCAGATCAACAAGACCGACCGCAATGACGCGCGCGGCATCGCTCAGATGATCCTGGCGGGACTGTACCGTCCGGTGCATGTGAAGACGCTCCGCAGTCAGAAACTGCGAATGCTGCTGACCCATCGCAAGCTTCTGCAGTCGAAGGCCATCGCCATCGAGAACGATCTGCGAGGTACTTTGCGTAACTTCGGCCTCAAGGTCGGAATGGTTGGCAAGGTGAGGTTCGAGGCCCGCATCCAGGAGCTTGTCGAGAATATCCCCGACTTGGCGGCACTGGTGGAGCCGCTGCTCATCGTCCGGCGGGTGCTCCGTGAGCAGATTGTCATCCTGCACCGCCGCTTGCTGGCTATCGTCCGGGAGGATGAGGTATGCCGGCGCCTGATGACGACCCCGGGTGTCGGCCCCGTGGTGGCGCTGACCTATCGCGCCACCGTCGATGTGCCAGCCCGGTTCCGCAAATCCAAGTCAGTCGGGGCGGTGTTTGGGCTGACCTGCTCCAGGTATCAATCGGGCGAAATCGATTGGAGCGGCAAAATATCGCGCTGTGGCGATGAGATGATGCGGACGATGCTCTACGAAGCAGCTCAGAGCATGATGCATTCAAAAAAATGGTCCTGGCTCAAGGCGTGGGCCATGCAGATCGCCAGGCGCCGCGGGATGAAAAAGGCGATCGTGGCTCTGGCACGCCGGCTGGCCGTGATTATGCACCGAATCTGGGTTGACGGTACCGAGTTCCGCTGGACTAGGGAAACCGCAGCAGCATGAGGGCTAGATAGGATCAATAGGAGGAAACTCGAGTTCCACCCAGCAGTGGAAGGATGTCCCTCGCGGGACGATGGATGAGGTGAGTTCGTATGTCCGCTTCTCTAATCGGCCGGTTGGGGTCAAGCACTTTCAGACTATCCACCGATGCGGTGTCGATGTCACTCACGGGCTCGCGCTTCTCTACGGAATCGGCACCAGGGCCCTTCCATCATGGGATCCGAGGACGGGGCGGAACAATCTTTGAGTCGGCCTTGCCGTCAATCGAACGGCAGGAACAAGCGGACATACGGACTCACCTCATCCATCGTCCCGCGAGGGACATCTTTCCACTGCTGGGTGGAACTCTGGCTTTCTCCTATTGGGTTTGATCCTGAACGGGTTTCATGCTGCTGCCGCGGCCTGCTCCCGGGTCCACCGGAACTCGGTGCCGTCGACCCAGATGCGGTGCATGATCACGGCCAGCCGGCGAGCCAGGGCCACTATCGCCTTCTTCATCCCGCGGCGCCTGGCGATCTGCATGGCCCACGCCTTAAGCCATGACCATTTTTTTGAATGCATCATGCTCTGCGCTGCTTCGTAGAGCATGGTCCGCATCATCTCATCGCCACATCGCGATATTTCGCCGCTCCAATCCACCTCGCCCGATTGATACCTGGCGCTCGTCAGCCCAAACACCGCCCCGACTGACTTGGATTTGCGGAACCGAGCAGGTACATCGACGGTGGCGCGATAGGTCAGCGACACCACGGGGCCGACACCCGGGATCGTCATCAAACGCCGGCAAACCTCATCGTCTCGCACGATGGCCAACAAACGGCGATGTAGGATAACGATCTGTTCGCGGAGCGTCCGCCGAACGATGAGTAGCGGTTCGACCAGATCGGCTAGATCGGGCTGGTTCTCGACCAACTCCTGGATGCGAGCCTCGAACCTCACATTGCCAACCATCCCGACCTTGAGGCCGAAGTTACGCAAGGTGCCTCGTAGATCATTTTCGATTGCGATGGCCTTCGACTGCAATAGCTTGCGGTGGGTCAGCAGCATCCGCAATTTCTGACTGCGTAACGTCTTCACATGCACCGGACGGTAAAGACCCACCCGCATCATCTGGGCGATGCCGCGCGCATCGTTGCGGTCCGTCTTGTTGATCTGCGCCTTCAACACCGCTCGCATGTGCCGCGTCTCAACACAGACCACTGGTAAGCCTGCTTCAGCGAGAGCGCTGAACAGCCATTGCGACAGCGGTCCGGCTTCCAATCCAATCCGCTTGAAGCGGTAGGCTGGGTTCCCAAGAACCTTCAAAAGGGCTTCAGACTCGCTCGCTACCTTCACTTCCCTGAAGATCCGTCCCGTGTCATCCACAATGCAGATGCTGGTCTCCTTGACCGATACGTCCAATCCCGCAAAATGGTCCATGCTGCGCTTCTCCTTCTGATGCTTGAGGCCGTCCTAACAACGGACCTCGTTTCACCATCAGCCTGAAGCGCAGCACCCAAAATCTTCACCTATCCACAAGCTGGGCCGGCCGATTACCCCATCTTGGATCTGCCGTTCTTTAACGGTAAGGCCGACTAACAGATTGTTCCGCCTCGTCTTCGAATCCCATGATGGAAGGGCCCTGGTGCCGATTCCGAAGAGAAGCAAGAGCCCGTGAGCGACATCGACACCGCATTGATGGATAGTCTGAAAGTGCTTGACCCCAAACGGCCGATTAGAGAAGCGGACATGAGCCGACTACGGCCGCATGTCCGAGTTGGTAAAGTCGAGGATGGGCGCGGTAGCTTGGGCCATTCGGCAACGCTCCGTTTCCCATCCCCGCTCATCGAACCGGACGTGCCCGATTAAGGCATCCGGCTCTCCGACTGGTTTCACCGTGAGGCACACGGAGAGCAAACTAACTGCACGCGGCTTCGGTGCGGTGAGTAACTCTCCTTCGCCCCTCGACACAGCAATCTCCGGCGGCTCCTGTCTTTGATGGTGTTTGCAGGCTCATCGCCAATCACCACGACCTCGCCATCTTCGAAAGCGCACCAGAAGTCAGGGTCCTTTGCTCCGCCGGCATTACCCGGCCTCAACACTCCTATGACCCTGTCCGACTCCCGCCATGGCCGCCGCCTTCGCGACGTTGAGGCCGCTACCCTCGCCCTTGACGGGTCTCCCCCGATTACCCGAACCACCTTTCCAACGTGCCGTGCCCACTACCCCGGCGGATCGAGCGGGTGCGCGTGTCGATTGCTTCCCCGCTCATGCAGCCTTCCCCAAATGGCAGGAGGGTCGGCACCCGCATTGTCACTTTCGAGGCCTGCTCAGGCTTCACTCACGTTACGGCCCGCCGGATTGCTCAACCGCCTAAAGCGGCCTTTGTCACGAGGCTCCAGCCCTGCCGGTTACCCGACCGAACCGCTCGTCAGCTACCAGATCAATCGACAACTCTCTGGGTGGAATCTTCCTCCACTAGTGATCCGCGCCTTCGGGGCGCACTGCCAAGAGCCGACATGAGCGATTGGCGCTGCTTGAAATGAAAGAGGCCGGCCGCTGGGCAGCCCTAATCGAACGCGACCCCGATCCGGTATTGTGTCCGCCACACGATATGGCAGAGCAGGAGCAATCCATCGTCCAGCATGACTAATGTAAAACTCTCAGGGATACCTGCTGGATTGGATACCTCTATCGCCGCTCCGGTAAGGGACAGGTTGCGGACTACGCAATTGATCGCGCCGCCGCCGAAATCGATTGTTCCGGCTTTCGACACGCGGTGGCGAGGTGCGATCCGGGTTTCGACCATTAATCGAACGCCACCCCAATCCGCTTATCATTCCGCCATACGATCCGGCAGTACTTGTGTAGCCCGGTCTGGAACGCCAGCGTGAAATGGTCAGGGATACCGATAGGACTGGTCACATCGATCAAGGCCCCTAGCTCAGTGATATTACGAACCATGCAATTGATCGCGCTACTGCCGAACTCAATCTTTCCGACCTTTAAAACACGATTCCTCTGTGCCGCCCGCTTTTCATTCATGAACTGAACCATACGTGAGAAAACATGGCAGTTGCCGCTCGGTCATAGCGAGCGTCATTAAAATGCTCGTCCACAAGACTTAGTATGAGGAGAGCAACCACCGTGGCCATTGCAACTCAATAGCGTATTATTGCGAGCAGGAATTAAGCATCTCTTAATCGGGGCTGGAATGGAGCCCACCACGAAGTCGGTCGCACTCGGTCCCGAAGCGGTCGCTCGCGGCCCGTTCTTCGCGGGTTGCGGGAATGTCTTAAACCTGCAAAATTCAGTCACCACGCGGCGTTCAACGTCACGCTTCCGTGAACTTCTTCAAAACAGCGGCGAAGCGGACGCTGCGCTTGCCGACGAGCGCGGTGGCTTCGGCGATCGCCCCCACGTCGCTGTAGGTACCGGAAAAGCCGATGCCGACCTCGTAGCCGCCAAATACCGGCCGCTCGCCCTGGCTCGGCGTGTGCTCGTGGTTGACAAGTTCGCCCTTCCACCGGCCGTCCGCACAGGTGTAGGAGCCGATATAGTCGAAGAAGGCATCGCCACCGTGGATCCGGCCGTCATGCAGCACCATGACGCCGGTGTTACCGCCGTCGATGCCGTCGAGCATCCGGATATGAATCGAATAGAGGCCGTTCTTGATGCCGCCTTTTGCGGCCGAAGATGGCGGCGGCGCGACCTCCTCGCTGATCGGGGTCATTACCCAGTAGAATGCAACGCCGGGCAATTGCGGCGCGCCTCCTTCAAAATAATATTGATCGCCCTGCTGCTTGCCCTTTAGCGCCAGCGTGACCTTGTCGGTCTTTAATAGGGGCTGAAAATTCGGATCGTCGTTGTGGCGAAGCGTCGATATGTCAGCCACTATTTCGCCGCCGGCGGACTCCCGGTAGGTCCCAACGTATACGAAGGCGGAACTACCGCCCAACATCTTACCGTCACAGACATAGAGGATGCCGCGGCGCGAGCCGTGCACCGTACGCATTTCGACCTTGTAGAGTCCCTCTAACATAGTCGCTCCGCCCTTCCCTCAATCGGCGAACGCCCTGACGGAACTTGTTTCCCTTGCCGAGCGGGTCGGTGTCGGGACAAAACTCATAGGCGATTTTATTCGACCAACTCATCCGCGCGAATTAGAACTGGCAACGGCATCTCGCGCCGCACCGCCTAGAAGCGTTATGAACTCCCGCCGTTGCATGTGTCCCCCAAGAACACGTCTCACCTAGTGCCCAAAGCCTAGCACTTTAAGGATCGGCTGCGAGTGAGAAATGGCACCCAACCGGCTTCAGGCATTGATCAGGCTCGATGTGTCAGTTGGGTCATGAACCGACATGCCACGTCATTCGATCACCTCTTCGGCGTGTATGAACGGAGTCTGCGGGATGGCGGGGCCGAGCGCTGACGCCGCCGATGCCGTGCAGCCCCGAGGGCACGGACCAAAAGCCGCAGGGCCGCGCTTGCCAAAGCCCCCTCAGTCGGCACAGATTGAGTCCTAACCGGCAGCTAATCGCGGGAAAGTGGGCCCGCGAATTCTAACTGTCAAATTGAACCGATGCCGATTCGGTTGGGGTGATCAGCCCAATGGACGAACTTCTCAATGCTGCCATAATTTCCCACGCTCGTTGGAAGGGTCAACTGAGAGACGCCCTAGATCGTGGCCAATTGCCGGATCCAAGCTCCGTGCGAGCCGATGATCGGTGTGATCTTGGTAAGTAGATTTACGGCGAGGGAACGGCTTATCGGCCCGCATCTGAATATCAGAACCTGAAATCACTACATGCTCAATTCCACGATACAGCCGCTAGTATTGTCGAAAGAATTATCAACGATAACACAGTGAACGCAAAAGCTGCGCTTGAGTCCGGTACGCTTTCCGAAGCCTCTATGAAAGTCATAAATGCGATCTCCAACCTTCAAAAGTTGGTAGGTGAATGGAAGTCGCGTAAATAGCAGTCCAGTTGCCGAGGCTATGACGTGGCACAAGATCCGTAACCGATATTCGCGTTGGAGCGGATTACGGACTCAAGTCGGACATCGTCCCATGTCCGTTTCGTGCCAAAGGGCGACTTCTTCCCTCACTCAAACTTGGCCGGCGCCGAGGCCGGTCTGGTCGCATCCAACAGAAACATCACCAGTTGATCCAGGTCGGTCGTCCCGCTGCTGGACACTTCCATGGGCATGTCCGGGCCGTGGCCGACCATTGTCTGACCGGTTTCCGTGCGGGTTACCCCGTGCGGCGTTCTTTGGCTGACCTGACCGGCAAGCACATAGAATGACTCGGAGCCGGAATGTGAATGCACCGGAGTTTTGGAGCCGGGCGGACCGCCGGCGTGATTGATCCGCAGCAGATATTCGGGCGCCGCGAAGACTGGCACCGGGCCGACCTCAGCGACGTTGGTGCCGCCGGGCGTCGTGCCGCCCTTTGGGCCGAGCGTGAACAGCCAGACCTTGCCCGAGACCTCCGCGGCCAATGACGTCGGACTAGCGGCCGCAGCGTTTTGCGCCTGGTCGAGTGTCTGGAAATTCTCGATCCGCCAATAAAGCGGTCCCGGCGGCAGTCCATTGAGTTTCTTCTCCGCTACCGGGCTGACAATGAATTGTCCCGGCTCGGCTGCTACGGGCGGCGATAGCAATATCGCAATTGTAAACAGCGAAACCACCCAAGCGATGAAATACCATGTATCTAATCTTCGCGGGTTCATCGCGTCTCTCCTCTATTGCTCTTACAGCTCGTTAACTAGGGAGCGGAACGGCAGAACAACTATAACACCTTCTTCACGTCCGCGACTTCCGTTCCGGGTCAATCTCGACCAAATTGAGCTACCCCCACGATGTCCGGTATACCCCCGATAGCGACCGAACTGCGGACATTGCCCAGCCGCTTCATTCGGCTACCTCGTCTGACAGGATGAGCCTTCATTCATCGTCCAGACCGGCATCATACCAAAGGCTATTGATTTCTTCCTCTAACCCCCAGCCGATGTTCCGTCCGCGTGATCTAAGCCTGTCGAGACGCTCTAGGTAGGGAGCTGCGCTCGGCGGGAGGTAGGCTTGATACGAATTCGAGGGACCGTCCATACATGCGGATCAAAGCAGCAAAGTAGCTCTCATCTTCTATGCTGCAGGATTCCAGAAAGCCGAATGCCTCCTCGCAATAAAATATCGACAGATCCGCCATCCCATCCGGGCGCCCAATGGCTTTTTTGTAATCCGCAATCGCCTTCTTGGCTTTTGAAACCGATATGGGTTGGCCTTTCATTAGGTCCGGGCATATCCATCTGGAAATACTTGCTTTGAAGGGCTGGAGCTGATCATGACCCAAGCCCAAGCGGGCATGCAAGAATGCCTGGTTGTCTTTGCTCGCAGTGTAGAGGTCTTGCACTAGCCCCCGAAGGCCCGCGCGATCGAAGTCCAGGAGCGCGGTCCTAACGTCGCTCCAAGTTGGCGAGGCAATTCTTGCTACGGACCACGGCCACGAACCTTTCAATGATGGCCTTTTGAGCGACCTTTTCGACTCGCTCAAGATACACGACTTACGCAAAGGAGCAGATTGGTCGGATCAACGATGCCTAACCACTGGCACATGCTCTCCTCCTCTGTAACCGAGGAGTATGACCATGCAGGATCAAGTGAATGCGACCCCAACGTCCCAAAAGCGAGTGCCGTGGAACAAGGGCAAGCTGACCGGGGCAAAGCCGCCGCTGCGACCCAAGCACGTCTGGTCGATCCGGACGAAACTCCAGATCGAAGGCCGCGCTCGCGACCTCGCCATGTTCAATCTGGCGATCGACAGCAAGCTCCGCGGCTGTGATGTCGTCGCCATCCGGGTCGAGGATGTCGCCGCCGGCGGATATACGGCGGATCGCGCAACGGTCCGACAAAAGAAAACCGGGCGGCCTGTCAGATTTGAATTGAGCGAACAGACCCGCCAGGCCGTCGATGACTATCTAAAGGCCGCCAACAAAAGGCCCGGCGAGTTCTTGTTCACGGGTCGTCGCGGTCCCGACCGCAGCATGACAACGCGCCAATATGCGCGGCTCGTTTCCGAGTGGATCGGCAGCGTTGGACTGGACCCAAGGCTGTTTGGAACGCATTCGCTGCGACGCACAAAAGCTACCCTGATCTACCGGCGCACGGGCAATCTCAGGGCCGTCCAGCTTCTGCTCGGGCATACCAAGATCGAAAGCACGGTCAGATATCTCGGCATCGAGGTCGATGACGCCCTGGCAATAGCGGAACAAGTTGATGTCTGAAATACCCGGGCAGAGCGGACATGCTCTGCCCGACCCCTAACCGCCGGTTTGTGCCAGAAGCGGAAGTCGGGTCTGGGTCGTGCGATGGATCACCAACTATCGGACAAGAGGAAGCCTGATCCGGAACGTCGCGCCGCCGTGATCCCGATTTTCTGCCCATATCAGCCCACGATGCGCCTCGATAATCGTGCGCGCGATAGACAACCCCATGCCCATGCCTTCCGCCTTGCTGGTGAAAAACGGTTCGAAGATCTCTTTTAACTTGTCTTCGGGAATGCCCGGACCGCGATCTGACACCGATAGCTCGGCAAACTCTTCGACGCGCGAAGTCCGGATGCTGATGATGCGTTTTTCGGCAGGCATATCCTTCATCGCGTCGATCGCATTGACGACGAAGTTAATAATGACTTGCTGGAGTTGGATGTGATCGCAGATGACTGGGAGTCCGATCGGCGCGAGGGAACTCACCAATTCGACTTTCCGTCCAACGGCTACTGCTGAAAGAAGATCGACTGTTTCTCGCACCACTTCATTGAAGTCAGCATTTTTTGGATCGAAAGGCGCCTTTTTCAATAGGCTCCGTATTCGCCGAATGACCTCGCTGGCGCGTCGATCATCATGCAAAATATCCTTCACGATATCCTTGAGTTCAGCGATGTCGGGCGTCGGGGATTTCAGGATTACGTCCGCGGTTTCGGCGTTGGTCAGAATGGCGCCGAGCGGCTGGTTTATTTCATGAGCAATGGAGGCGGTCAGTTCGCCAGCCGTCGCGAAGCGGTTGACGTGGGCAAGTTCTTTCGAACGCTGCGCCGACTGTACTTCGGCCAGACGACGCCAACGACGCTCCCTTAGCAGGGCCGAGATAAGCCCAGCTTGCGCGAGTAGAACGGCGAGGATCAGCGCAATCTGCCACTGATATTGTTGCCACACCGTTGGCTCCCGAAACAAGATTTCGCTTCCGGGCGGAAGGTAGCTCTCGCTGACATTCCAGCGCTGCATTTGCTTCCAGTTGAAGATCGGTTTGACTCCTCCGTACACTGGCGGGACTTCCGTCGGATTAGCGCCGTTGAGAATTTTCAGCGCGAGCCTTGCCGCTTCGACACCAATGGCAGATGCCGTCAGGACGTAACCACCGGTCCCACCGGCAGCGAGGAATGTATCTGCCCCCACAACGATTGGCCGATTTGCCGCTTCCGCAATCTGCGCCAACGCGGCTGACGGTAGATAGAACTTACCTTCACCGTCGGAAAAAACTGCCGAATAAATAATGGCGCTGTGCGCAGGCAACCGAGCCACCCGATTCCGAACGTCAGATAGCTTTTGGCCGACCAGGTCCACGACCGTCAATCCTGACGCCGCTGTACCTACTTCGTCGCCCCAGTTTCGGTAGACCACCAGTCCTTTCCAGGCATCTCCGACAAGGGCGATTGTATCCAAGCCCGGAACTACGGCCCTAGCGACATTGATCTCGTTCTCTAGCGGCAGCTTCGTAATCACACCTGTAAAGTTTAGTGGTGATTTTAGCCGGGCGAAATCGGTGTCGTCTAACATGGCAAACACCATTGGGACACCAGGCCATAGTTCGTCGCGCCATTTGAGCGCAATGTCCGTCGTTGCCGCGCCGATTGTTAGAACGGCGCCGATTGGTTTGTCCCGATATTTCTCCTTCAAATAACGCTTTAAGTTCTCCTCGAATGTCGCACCGGAGAACCTGCTCAGGTCAAGGTTCTCGCCATAGATCGTCACATATGCGCCAGTGTAGTTGCTGACCTCACCACGCAGTCCGGCGATAAGCTGGTAATAGAACGGCCCGCCGTCCGACTGGTCGAGCACGAGTATGGTCGGCGCGCGCGGTTCTTGCGCCATAAGCGGACATGGCGAAAGCAGCGCAACTAAAGCGACTGCAATTTCTTTGAGTGAAAATTTGATCATGACGCAGCATAGCTTGAAAATATTCGACAGTATCATCTTAGTTCAATTGGGAAAACCACACCCGAGTGCTTTCCATGCCCGCTTTGGGTCCGAAGCGGAAAACCTCCAACTGAGCATATGTTTTCCGCTGCTCATCGAATAGCGGACATTGAACGTCGAATTTCTTGACCCCCGCTCCCGCCGGATCGAGTAACTGCATGGCCCGTTCTCCGCCTCGTCGAACTGCTTTTCCAGCCACGGCGAAGTACCGCGGCGCCCATCAGTCCTTTCTGCGCAGGAACACGTAGTCCGCGGAATATGGCACGCTTCGATTATCACCCGCGTCTTCACACGGTCCTTGCAGCATCCCACCCTTCGTGTTGATGCGCTGGACGGTCACAGCATCGGACAAGATGCCGCTGTTGCGATGGTCAACTACGTCGATTTTGAGCCACGGAATATCGTTCGACGTTGCGCCGGGTGCGCTGCCAGCCACCTTCCCCTTCACTTCGCTTCCATCGATATGTTTCCAATTCGGACCGGCGTAATGCCGTCCAACTGACTTTCCGTCAACGATAAGGGTGGCGATGGGCTCGCGAAATTGCCAGGTCAGCGCGCGAAGCTCCGATTGAGATATCGTGGAATCAGGTTTGCACTCGTAGATCTGAGCCCCCTCAGCGTGAAGAGTGGCGATTACCGTCCCTTCCGGCACCGCAATCGCCGGCGGCATTTGTGCCGATACCTGAGTGGTCGACAAGATGGTTGCACGCAATGCAACGTTAATCAGTACTTTCGAAAAGAAATTCATCGGTCCTCTCAGCTTCGTGGCAGTTCAATCTTTAAGGGGCTCGTTGGAAATCGACGCGACGATCTGTCTACCGCTCGCGCAAGGTCTCCTGCCGGTAGCGCAGCAGCGGCGACAGCAGATAGCTCAGAATCGTCCGCGATCCGGTCTTTATTTCCACTGTCACTGCCATACCGGGTGACAGATTGACCATCCTGTCGTCGATCTGCATTTTGGTGCGATCGAGCGAAATGCGTGCGCTGTAGTTCAGTTCCTGACCCTTCGGCTCGCTGGTGTCGTTCTGCGTCCCCAGCTGCCGATCACTGGAGCGATCCTGTTGGCGGTCGCGAATGACGGCGTCCTGCGAGACCGTGAGCACCTGGCCGTGCAGAAGGCCGTAGCGGGTAAAATTGAAGGTATCGATCTTGATCTCAGCTCCTTGCCCGGCGTGGACGAAGCCGATGTCGCGGTTTGAAACCAACGCCTCGATTTCCAGCCGACTGTCGCTCGGCACGACCACAAGCAGGGACTGCGCAGGTGTGACCACACCGCCGACCGTGTGGACCGCGAGCTGCTGCACCACGCCATCCACCGGAGCGGCAAGGAGTTGAAGCTTGGTCCGCCGTTCGGCCTTGATCAGGTCCTGGGCGAGTCCGTTCGCCTTCTGCTCGGCCTTGGCGAGTTCATCGGAAAGTGTATGCCGATATTCCGCCACCGCCTGACCGCGTGTCTCGCGAATCGCGGCGATAGCCGCCTCTGTCTCCTGAAGGTGGCTCTTTTGAACGTTGAACTCCTCCTGTTGCTCGACCAGTAGCTGCAACACCTCGAAATAACTGAGCTTCGAGCCCAACTCCTTCTCCACAAGCGTTTGGCGGATGTCGACGCGCGACTTGATGACCGGAATGATCGTCTCGAGCTTGTGGATCGTCGCCGCGGTTGTGGCTTGCTCGGCTTCCTTCTGCGCCTGCTGACGGACGAGCGCGGCAATCTTGGCGCGGTGCTCGGTCACCTGGTTCAGCAAGAGCTGACGCTGCGCACTGATCAGTTCAAGGTCTGCGCCGGCGGGCGGCACGAAGTCGGCCACGGGATCATCACCGCCGGCGAGTGCCGCGCGCAATCGCGCGATGTTGAGACGCTCGGCGAGCAGGTCGTCGCGCAAGTGATCGCGTTCCGCCGCGTTTACAGTCGGATCGAGCTCGATCAGCACGTCGCCGGCTTTGACGGTCTGCCCGTCCTGCACCCGGATGGACCGCACGACCCCGGTCTCGAATGGCTGAACGACCTTGGTACGACCGCTCGGCACGATTTTCCCGCTCGCCGACGCGACGATGTCGATCGTACCGAACCAGGCCCAGATCAGCGCCACGCAGAAGAGCAGAATGATGGAGACTCCAATCGCACGGCCGACCGGCGACGGCGGCGTTTCTACAATCTCAAGCGCAGCCGGCAGAAATGCCAGCTCTTCGCCGCGCCTCTCCTGCGCACGACGAAATGGGATGACGCGTTCCATGGAGTTGGCGAGCACCGCTGCTTCAGACGACTTCATGAAGCCCCCCTTGCAACCGATGCAACGATGCATAACGGCCGCCGGTTTTGATGAGCGTGTCGTGGGTGCCGTCTTCCACCAGGCGGCCGCGATCAAGCGTGACAATGCGGTCTGCTGCTCGCACGGTCGAGAGACGATGCGCGATGACCAGCACGGTTCGCCCTTTGGCAATCGCCTTCATGTTCTGCTGAATGATGCGTTCGCTCTCATAGTCGAGCGCGCTTGTCGCCTCGTCGAAAATCAGGATGCGCGGGTCGGTAACCAGCGCGCGCGCGATGGCAATGCGCTGGCGCTGGCCGCCCGAAAGCGTCGAGCCGCGCTCGCCGACGACGGTGTCGTAGCCTTCACTGAGCTCAAGGATAAACTCGTGCGCTCCCGCCAGACGCGCGGCCGCTATGATCCGTTGCATCGGCATCGCCGGATCGGCGAGCGCAATATTGTCGCGCACCGAGCTGTTGAACAGCACGTTCTCCTGCAGCACGACGCCGATCTGGCGACGCAGCCAGGCAGGATCCGCCATGGCGAGGTCGGCTCCGTCGACAAGCACACGCCCGCGCTCCGGGACGTAGAGGCGCTGCACGAGTTTCGCGAACGTGCTCTTGCCCGACCCCGAGGGCCCGACGATGCCGACCGTCTGGCCAGACGGCACTTCGAAGCTGACATCGTGCAAGACTTCCTGGCCGTCGATACGATAGCGGAACGAGACGTGGTCGAATTTGATGTCGCCGCGGATCGCCGGCAGCTGCGCGCGCCCCGCCGAGTAGGTCGGCTCGGCGGTGGTGTTGAGGATGTCGCCAAGCCGCGCAATCGACAGGCGCGCCTGATGGAAGTCCTGCCAGATCTGCGCAAGACGCAATACCGGCGCGCTCACCCTGCCGGCGAGGATGTTGAATGCGACGAGTTCGCCGACCGACAGGCTGCCGTCGATGACGAGCCTAGCGCCGAAATAAAGGATGCTTGCGGTAACGATCTTGCTGACGAGCTGCACTGTTTGGCTCGCGCTGTTGCCTAGACTGAGGACCCGGAAGCTCGCAGCCACGTAGCCGGCAAGCTGCTCTTCCCAGCGGCGCTGCATCTGCGGCTCGACCGCCATGGCCTTCAGAGTCTCGATCCCCGTCACGCTCTCGACCAGGAAGGCCTGGTTCTCGGCGCCGCGCCGGAATTTCTCATCCAGCCGCCGCCGAAACAGTGGCGTCACTCCGGCCGAGATCGCGATATAGAACGGGAACGAGCCGAGGACGATCCAGGTCAGCAACGGCGAGTAAAAGAACATCACACCTAGGAAGACAAAGGTGAATAGCAGGTCGATGACGAGCGTCAGGGCCGAGCTGGTGAGGAAATTGCGGATGTTCTCCAATTCGCGCACCCGCGCCACCGAGTCGCCGACGCGCCGCGCCTGGAAATAGGCCATCGGCAAGGCCAGCAGATGGTGAAAGAGGCGCGCACCAAGTTCGACGTCGATGCGGTTGGTCGTGTGAGCGAACAGATATGTCCGGAGAATCCCCAGCACAGTCTCGAAAACCGAGATTGTCATTAGTCCGAGAACGAGGACATCGAGGGTACTTAAGGAGCGATGCACCAGCACCTTGTCGATGACCACCTGGAAGAACAGTGGCGAGACCAGGCCGAGCAGCTGCAGGAAGAACGACGCAACCAGGACCTCACTCAGGAGATGGCGATATTTGTGGATCGCCCCCAGAAACCAGGTGATGTCGAATCGACGGCTGATACCCGACAATCCGGCGCGGCGGGTCATCAGGATCAGCTGGCCGTCCCAGACCGAAACCAACTCGTCCCGCGTCATCAGGGCTGGCCGTGGCGCCAGCGGCGACTGCACCAGCGCCTTGTCCTCGGCGGCCTTGGCGACCACCAGAAATCCGCCATCGCGCAGGGTCGCGATCGCGGGCAACGGCGTGCTCGCAAGCCGCGACCAGTCAGTCCGATAGGCCCGGGCCTTGAGCCCGAGATCCCTGGCGCACCGGAGCATCTCCGGTGCGCCAATCTTGTCCGTTCCCAGCCGGTGCCGGATCTGTTCGGCATCGGCCGCAACGCCCTGGAGATGCAGCAGCGTCACAAGGGCTTCGAGACCAGGATCGGTCGGCCTTGCGCTTTCGGTTTCGGTGCTCATAGGTGCTCTCCAGGGCGACGTCGCGTCAGGCGGCGTGTGGCTGCGCCAGCAACGGCTGCTGACCTGGCGACGGATCGGCGATGGGCATCGCGCCGACACCATCACCCGCCGTGACGAAGCTCGAAGCCATGAACTGACCCAGCAAAGCCGCACTCCGGCCCGGCAATGTAGGCGGGCTGGCAACCGGCAGCGGCGGAGCAACGGGGTTAGGCGTAGCTACCGGGTCCGCGACGGGACCGCGTGCAACCGGATCGGACGTCGCGACCGGACCGGGCGGGGGGACCGGATCGGGCGCGGGGACCGGATCAGGCGTGATGACGGGTGCAGGCGCCGCGCCGGGGATCACAACGTTTGCGCCGGGTCCGCCGTCGAGCACGTTCTGCGCGGAGCCGCCGAGCAGGATGTCGTCGCCGGCACCGCCAAGCAGGGTGTCAATGCCGGCACCGCCAAACAGGATGTCATCGCCGTCGCCGCCGTCGGCGGTGAGCAGGATACCCGCTTGAAGTCCCGACGCGTCGATGACGTCGTCACCGCCGAGGCCATGGATCACGATGCTATCGCTGGCATCGAAGTTCGCGATCGTCACGGTTTCGGCGAGGCCTGTCACCGTGACAACGCCGTTGTTGCTGGTGATCTGGATCACGTCATCGCCACTGGTGGCGTTGAGAACGACCGTATCCGCCGCGCCATCGTTGCCACCCAGATCGAGATTGACCTGATTGACATTGGTCCCGGTCAGATCATTGACCGTGATGGTGTCGGCGCCGCCGCGGGCCGTGAAGTTGATATTCTCGACGCTGTTGAGATCCATTGTGATGTTGGCGATGTCGCGCGTGAACAGCACGCGGCTGCCATTGGCCGAGATGTTGATGTTCTCGGCGATGTTCGCGCCGTTGAACTGCAGCGTATCGTTGCCATCCTGACCCTCGACCACGTCGCTGCCATCGCCCGGGTTCCAGACGAAGGTATCGTTGCCGGCACCGAGGAGCGCCGTGTCGTTGCCTTGACCGCCGTTGACTAGGTCATCGCCCTGGCTACCCTTGATGAAGTCATCTGCCGGCGCCGCCGTTGATGGTGAGGTTGAGCCTGGCCGGCGTGCAGCCCGGAAGCGTCGATGGTGTCGTTGCCGGTGCCTCCGTTGATAACAAGCGAGTCGTTGCCGGGCTCGGCGTTGCTGATCGACACCTGCGCAGCCAGCCCGTTGACGATAATCGACGGGCCGCTGCTGACGACGTTGATGTGGTCGTCGCCGTTCGTGCCGTTGACGGTCACGGTGTCCGCCGCGCCGTCGCCGACGGTGCCGCCCAGCGTCCCCGCCAGGTCGATGCCGACCTGCTTCGACGCCGGTCCCGGAGAGATCGTTGACCGTGATGGCGTCGGCGCCGCCCAGCGCAGCGAGCTGGATGTGCTCGATGCCATTGAGGTCCATGATGACGTTGCCGACGTCACGGGACATCCTCACCCGCGTGCCATTGGCCGAGATGTCGATGTTCTCGGCAATGTTGGCGCCGTTGAACACCAGCGTATCCGTGCCTGCCCCGCCTTCGACCGTGTCGCTGCCGTCGCCCGGATTCCAGAAGAACGTGTCGTCGCCGGTGCCGAGCTGGGCAACGTCGTTGCCTTTACCGCCGATCACGAGGTCATTGCCGTCGCCGCCGATGAGAATATCGTCGCCCTGGCTTCCCGTGATGGTGTCGTTGCCGGCGCCGCCATCGATGGTGAGGCCGATGATTGTAGCCGGCAAGGTCGCCGCACTGATGGTGTCGTTGCCGGCACCCGCCCTGATGGTCAGCACATCGTTGGCGGCTTCCGCACCATTGATGTTCACTACCTCCGGCAGCCCTGTGACCGTAACCGAAGTGCCCGCACCAATGACGGTGATGGTGTCGTTGCCGCCGGTGCCGTTGACGGTCACGCTATCGGCCGCGCCGTCGCCCCCACCACCGCTGGCAGCGAGGTCGATCGCCACCTGCGTGACACCGGTGCCGGTCAGGTCGCCAACCGTGATGTTGTCGATGCCGCCGAGGGCCGCGAAGTTGATGTTCTCGATGCCGTTGAGATCCATGGTGATGTTGGCAATGTCGCGGGTGAACCGTACGCGGCTGCCATTGGCCGTGATGTCGATCTTCTCGGCGATATTGGCGCCGTTGAACTGGAGCGTGTCGGTGCCGGCGCTGCCTTCGACCACGTCGCTGCCGTCGCCGGGATTCCAGACGAAGGTGTCGTCGCCGTTGCCGAGCTGGGCAAGGTCGTTGCCGCGGCCGCCGGTGATGACGTCATTGCCGTCGCCGCCGATCAGCGTGTCGTTGCCGTCGCCGCCGGTGATGGTGTCATTGCCGTCGCCACCGTCGACCGTAAGGCTGATGAGAGATGCGAGGCCATTTCCGGCGGTGAAGACGTCGTCGCCGCCATTCATGTTAAGCACGAAATTCTCGGTGGTGCCGATGTCGAGGAAGAACGGCGCCGGGCTGATGCGATCGAAACGCACACGCGAGCCGTTCGCGGTGAGCGTGAACTGTTCGGACCCGTTGCCGCCATTGACTTCGGCGGTGTCATTGCCGTCGCCGCCTTCAAGCAGGTCGCTGCCATCGCCAGGATTCCAGATCATGCGATCGTCGCCGGCCTGGCCGAACACCTGGTCATTGCCTGCGCCACCGGTGAGCGTGTCGTTGCCGGCACCACCGAACAGCAGGTCGTTTCCGCCTTTGCCCAGGAGGATGTCGTTGCCCGCGCCGCCGAACAGCTGGTCGTTGCCCGAGCCGCCTGTCAGGGTGTCGTTACCGGCACCACCGAACAACTGGACGGCGGGCATCGGACCGTTCGATTCGTCGACCGAGATATTGTCATTACCGCCTGATCCGAACACTTGGATCAGCCCGGTGTTGGCAACGGTCGGTTGGCCGCCCGTGACAGCTACGGCGCCGCCGTTGATAAGAATGTTCCCGGCCGCATCGCGACTGGCGACAATCGTGTTATCGAGGTTGTCGTCGAACACCGACAGCCGGCCGGCGCCTGCGGAAAAATTAGCTCTGATTGCCATTGTGGTCGTCCTTTCGAAGTTGATGTCAACGCGAATGCGTCTGCCAGTGAAATTTCCTTAAAGGCGCGTGCCGATGAAGTTGGCCATGATTTGCACCCCTCCATGATTTCGGCGTGCGCATGCACTGCCTGGGACCATTGAAAATGGCGGCCTCGCGCTACAGAAGTATTTCAGCTATCGGTAATCGTGTTACGATTGTAACGTGCGGGATGTGTGCAGGCAGCGCGCCAACGCCGCGGCAAGTTCGGTGCTCGTCAGCGGCCAGGGCAGCACCTCGGAAATTCCAGCTTCCGCCAACGTATTGATGCTGACATCGATCGTCGATGCGGCAGCGAGCAATACGGGTGGCTGCGGCGCGATCTCATGCAGCTCGCGCGCCAGATCCAATCCCTCCTGGGTTTGCGATCCGTGACTAACCAGGATGATGTCGAATCGACCGGGCTCGGAGCGGCACGCTGCGAGCGCATCGGCCGGCAGTTCGAATCCGACGGGCTCGTATCCCAGTGCCGCCAGCTTTTCCTCGTCCCGTAGCAGCCAATCCCGCTCGCTTTCGACAATCAGGACCGTCTCACCGCGCCCGAGCGGCAGCATCGTCGGCCCGACCATCGCACTGCTATCTGCGGCCGTCGCGGGCAACCATATCTCAAAACGGCTTCCACACCCTGGCTCGCTCTGCACATTGATAGCTCCGTCATGGTCACGAACGATTTCGCGAACGGTTGCAAGCCCGAGGCCGG
Organism: uncultured Alphaproteobacteria bacterium; assembly: GCA_963801875.1. Lineage (GTDB taxonomy): Bacteria > Pseudomonadota > Alphaproteobacteria > Rhizobiales > Xanthobacteraceae > Bradyrhizobium. The sequence goes on from CAWDGT010000008.1 coordinate 148,100, forward strand.
TTCCTGCAAAGCGAGTAGTGAAGAATGGCTCGAATATTCGTCGTGCCACGCGCTCATCAAAGCCGTGTCCGTTGTCGCTGACGGCAACACAAACGTAGCGGCCCGGCGAAAGCTCGCCGTGGCTCATTCTCAGGATACCGGCCAGCTCTTCGTGCTTCACGGCTACGCGGATACAACCGCTATCCTCCATGGCTTGCGCGGCATTGGTGCATAGATTGAGGACGACCTGCTGGAGCTGCGCGGGTTCGCCCGACACGGCTACGCTAAGCGCCACGTCCTCGATGACGAGGTCGACACCGGACGGCAAGGAAGCGCGCAGCAACGAGGCTGACTCCTCGAGCAAAATGCGGACCTGCATCGGCCGAACACGCGCGTCGGTTCGTCGTCCGAATGCGAGGATGTTGTCGATCAGGTCGCGACCACGCTCCGCCGCCCTGCGTATCTCGTCGATATGCTGTGCCGGTTTGGTTCCGCGTGTCAGTTGCGGCTCGATCATTTCCGAATAGCCGAGAATAGCGCCAATGATGTTGTTGAAGTTATGCGCAATCCCGCTTGCAAGCGATCCGACCATTTGCATGCGGCGCGCCCGCTCCAGCCGCATCGTGAGTTTCGCCCGGTCGCGCTCGAGAAATTCGCGCTCGAGCGCATTGGCTACAGCGTCCCCTGCCAGCCGCGCTATCGACATCAGCTGGATTTTGTTCCGTATCGGCCGGAAGCGATCAAAAGCCATGATGCTTCGAACCCGTCCCGGTCGGGTCAGCGGCACGCAGGACCAGGCACGCACACCGGCGACTGCCAGCGCATCCTTGGCTGGCCCCGGCGGCAAAGCCATCGCATCCGGAACCGTGACAATTTCCCGTTCAGCCACGCCAAGTTGCTCGGACAATGTGAGCGCCCCATTGGGCCAGCCTGGCGGGAATGCTTTTCCGTCCCTGGACCATTTGTAGGCCCGAATGGGGTTTTCATCCAGGACCACATAGGCGCGATCCGCGCCGATCGTCCGGCTGAACTCGCCCAGCACTTGCTTTAGCCGCGCCTCGGTTTCGGCCGGCGAGCAATTGATCAGCCGTGTCGAGTTCTCGGCTATGACGTGTTCAAGTGCGGCCCGCCGTCGCAGTGCGACGGCGCGGGTACGCAGCCGCAGTCCAAGAAGCACGAGCGCGATGAGTAACAGCAGAGAAACCAGGTAAAGCAACAGCCGAAAGCGCTGTTCCCCAGCTTCAACCATCGACCGATGGTAGGAAAACAGCGCGCGGGTTTCGTCGAGCGCCCGCGCGCTGGGCACAGCGATGAAGGCCTTCAGTGTTTCATCTAGCGCTGGGAGCTGCTCATAAATTAACCGCGCATGCGCCAGCATCGCCCGCGCTGCTTCCGCTTCGGGTCCAACAGTCGGCGCTTGCGCCCCGAACTGCTCGATCCGTTCTCGGAGCGCCTTGAGAGCGTCGGATGATGTGTCACGCGACAGATGGAGGATCGCTGCCGCCAATGCCCCCGTTGCCGACGCGAGTTGCCCGTCGGGGGCAAGGAAAGCCGGACTTGTACTCATAAGGCCTACATAGGAGAGTGAGTTCTGCAGGAGTGCATTGCTGGTCTTGAAGCGCTCCATCAGTTCTTCCTGCTGGACGACCGCTGTTGCAAGCCGGTCAACTGGCTTCGCATCGAGATGCTCGGCCTGCGCGTAGGAACGGAGCCGGGCGACCGCGTCCTGCATCGCCTGCGCGGCACTAGCGAAGCTGTCGTAGTCTCGGAGCAGACCGGCCCGCGCCTGCAGAACGTCGCGATGAAGAGACGCCTCGGCGAGCGCGTAGTCGTCGAAGGCCCGAAGCGTCACCGCATAAGCGGGTGCGCTTGTATCGATTCCCCGCAGCAGCAGCCAGGTGAGGAGCGCGAGCAGCAGCAAAACTCCGAGGGCACCCGACAAGTTCCTCATGGACGGGCTGTCCCTGCGCGTGGTGCGACAGCGGGCGGCCGCACAGCTTGACCCTTGTAGTTGCCGGTCAGCGTATTGAGGAAGGCGACGATGGCGGTGATTTGCTGATCGGTTAGCACACGGTCGAGTTGGGCGATGCCCATCGCCTTGACCGCCTCCGGCAGCGTGGACGCACTGCCGTCGTGGAAATAGGGCGCCGTGGTTGCCACATTTCGCAGGCTGGGAACGCGAAGCATCACGGGCTCCGGCGAGCCCAATGGATGGAAAACGCCGTGCCGCTGAAACAGATTGCCGCCCACATTGACGCCCTGATGGCAAGTGATGCAGCCGAGCGATTTGAAAACCTGATAGCCGGACAGCTCGTCCGGCGTGATCGCGTCACCTTCGCCGGCAAGCCACCGGTCGAAGCGGCCGCCTGGCGTAACGAGAGACCGTTCGTATGCCGCAATTGCATCCAGCACGGCAGCGACATCGGGCTCCCTCGCGTAGGCGTCGCGGAATTGCCTCACCGTTTCGGGGTCAGAACGAAGCTTGAACACGACTTCGTCCGCGCTCGACGCCATAATCGCAGGATTGCGAAGACTGTTCTCGGCGCCTTCTTCGAGCGAGCGGAAATTCCCTTCCCAATTCAGGCGAAAATTCAAGCTCGCATTGAAGACCGTCGGCGTATTGAGCGCCATCGGTTGCCCCTCGGGCGTATCGCGGGTATTGGCACTGGCGCCGTTGGTTCCTATATCGTGGCATGACGAACAACTGTGTGTGTTATCGTGAGACAAACGCTTGTCACCGAACAATCTTTCTCCGAGCAGCACACGCTGCAGGTCTTGGGCAGGCATGGCTGGGATTGGCGTGATCGGCTCACGGCCGGCACTGGCTTGGAGGGTTGGCGATTGAGCGCTCGCCGGAGAGGCGGCGCTAAGACAAACGAGGGCCAACAGGCGGTACACAATCCTGCGCCTGCGTGCGGCCTTAGTCACCGTCGGCGACGTTGTTGAAGGGGCTGGATGGCATGAGCAGTTCATCGTTGAGTGACCCGGGCCTTCACGGAAGCGTTGATCGACAAGTGTGCGTCCTCGTCGTGGAGGACGATCCTGCCTTACAGCGCATGATCCTAAACTATTTCGTGGAGAACAACATCCGTACCCTGGTGGCGTCAAATCGTCAGGAGATGGTCGATCGACTTGGTGACACCGAGGTGAATCTGGTGATCCTCGATCTTCGGCTAGGCTCGGAGGATGGTCTGGATTTGCTGCGGGAAGTCCGGTTGAGCTCCGACGTGCCCGTGATTATCATTACTGGCCACCGCCGCGACGACATCGATCGGGTGGTTGGGTTAGAACTCGGCGCCGACGATTATCTGACAAAGCCATTCAATCTGCGCGAGCTGCTCGCGCGCGTCCGCGCGATCTTACGACGGTTCGATGTCGGACGAGCAGCGCCGGCGCGCGCTCCCGAGCGTGGTCGCTTTCGATTTTCCGGCTGGCAGCTCGACCGCAAGATCCGGCAGCTCACCGACCCGGCCGGCACCCCAGTTGCATTGACCAAGGGTGAGTACGCATTGTTGCTCGCCTTTCTCGAAGCACCGCAGCGTCCACTTGAGCCGCGAGCATCTGCTGCAGGCAACTCGCGTTCACGAGGATGTCTTCGATCGCAGCATCGATGTCCAGATTCTTCGCCTCCGACGCAAGCTTGAACGCGACCCCAGCGCGCCGCGCGTTATCCAGACTGAGCGCGGTGTCGGGTATGTATTCGCCGTTCCTGTAGAGCGAATCTGACTGGTGATCTTGACTACCGCAACACGGGCTCGATCGTCATTCGTGCCATGAGCGGCCATTATACTATTGGTCGCGACGTCTTTAAACTACCATCTCCTGAAACCACGTAATGATGCGCGATTAAGTCATGATCGCGCTTGAGGCACGTTACGATGGTAACTGAATTACCTGTAGCTGAAATACTTCCGTAACGAGGGGCGACCATTCTAGGTCTCTCGAAGGCGCGCGACATCGGTCGTCGATCATATCTCTGCGCGACACCATATTATATTCTGCTTCGCTTTAGGAGGCGCCACATGGAATTTGTTTTAGTGAATGGCCGGACACCCCGTCCACAGGCGTTTTGTGTGCTGTGCTGTGAGCCAATTGGAGAGAGCTATCTGCGAGAAATCGGGACCCGACTCTCCTATTGCAATCACAATTGCTACGTCGATCACTGCACGGACTCCGTCCTGGCTCTCGAAAATCCAAGGCCGGAAGACATTCCGTGTAATCGGCGATCCGTCGAGATTTGCTGAGACAAAAATCTTTTGGGGAATGTTTCAAGCGAAGCGGCGAGGCCAACACAAAGGAAAATGACAATGCCTTAGATAGGGGGTCTGTTTCTGGAAATCACAGGCTGCGAGCAAGCATCGGCCGCCAGCTACTAACTGCCTGAGCCGTCAGAAATCTTGCCGCTAATCATCAACCCGCACGTTTGACGATTTTTCCCGCGAACTCGTGGGGACTAATCTACGACGCCATTTAACGAACGTCGAAGCGCTCGGAGCGCCAGCCTTTCGAAGGAAAATGCCATGACTATGCCTAACATCATTCCGAGCCACTCAACGACTGCGCCGACAATCCGAAGGGAAATCGGTATCTTTCTGGTGCGCCTCGGCCGCCTCACCAACCGCGGGATTGCCGCCGAAATCGCGCGTCACGAGCGCAAGGCAGCTCTTTGGGCTCTCCGCCAGCTCAGCGATCGGGAACTGAGGGACATGGGCCTCAACCGCTGTGACATCGGTGTGGGTCTGGCGGAGGCCGCGAAATCTCGACTCCAAAAGCAGCAAACCGAGCGCTCCTAAGGGAACGAACGATGGCCAGGTCGTTTAATACGGCCCCCTCCGCTGAAAAAGAGAGGCCCGCCGCAACGGGCCTCTCTTTAGCTTTTGATAAGCTTGAGGTGGGTTATGAACTGACTAGATGCGATGACCGCGCCCGGTACGCCCGACGGCAACCCCAAGCTCAGGAGACAGATCGATCTTATCGGCTCAAACGATTACATTGATACAGGCTGAAACCGGCATCAACCATTGCCGCAGTGCACCGCCAATGTCGCAGTTGGGTCAAAAGCGTCGTTTTGACCCTCCGCCGGTCACTTCCGGTCTTCCCCGATAAGCAGACATTCGCACAGACAACCCCGATAGGCTGTAGCTTCCCGCGCCCGGTGCGCTGACTTGCCCTCTGAGCCCGCGGGCAAGCGTCCTAATGCCCTCCAGCGCCCTCGCCTGCCCCGCCTCAAGCGATGCGGACCGGAGCGGCGGCTTTGCTCTTTTTCCGGCTCGCTTCGACCCGGTTCGGCGTGTCCGGCACGAGCGGGGCATCGTGATGGGGTCCAAGCGTAAGCCCTAGCAACTCGAAAATCCGGCGGCTGATCTTCTCTTGCGACTCTCGAAGAGCTTGCGAGTTCGCGATCATCAACTCGTTTGTGTACCTCGCGGAGACGCCTTGCAGACTGTGCCCCATGAGGAACGAAATCAGCATCTCGGAAATCTCCAGGGAGACCGCGATGCTGCGGAACGTATGCCGGAGCGCGTTGCCCGAGACCGGAATGCCCGCGCGATGGCCAACCTGACGGACGCCCGGGAAGACAAGATCGGGAGCCGCGATCTCGTGATGCAGTTTCTTTCGTTCGATCACGCGGACCTCACCGGACTTCATTCCGCGAAGGCCCTTCATTGTGATGGTTTGCGGAGGCGCGTTGATGGCCATCGCCAACGCGAAAGCAATCTCGCCCGTGATCGGCAGCGAGATATCGTTTCCAGCTTTCGCGTTTCGGATGATCATGCGCCGCGCGTCGAGATCGATATCGCTCTCGCGGATCATGGCAAGCTCAGTTGGCCGACAGCCGGTCAACAGCGCCGCGAGATGATAGCCCTTATGAACCGAGTTTTCGATCTTGTCCCATGCCTTGCGCCACGCCGAGAAGTCGGGGAAGTCGAGCACGGCTTTCGAGACCTTGATCTTTCCAAGCCTTATGCCCGAGGTCGGCGTGGCTGCCGGGTTGAGCGTGCGATCAAGCCGCGCCTCTTCGCGGTAGCAGGCTCGAATGAGCCGTGCGCAATGGTCCGCCGTTGTCGGGATGGTCTTCGAGAGCTTCGCGTGCCACGTCTTCACCGCTCGCGGGTTCTGCGACATCTCGGCGAGCGCCCATCCATCCCATTGCGGCATGATGTGCGCCTCGGAAAGCTTGCTCGCATTGGCCCACCATCGCGGCGGCTTGCCTTTGGCTTCGGCTTGCGCCTTGAGATGGGCGAGGTAGTTTTCGAAGGCCGTGCGGAACGGCATCGCTTGGCGCTTGCCGGGGGCAGCGGTGCCAGCGGCGACAGCGCCCGAATAGATCAGGGCTTGCTTGCGCGCCTCATCCACCTCCATCGCAGGCCAGTTGCCGAGCGTCTTGAAGACCGACGACCGCTTGCCCTTCGTCCGGCTCTGTTGTCGGAAGCGCCAGACACTCGACTTCGCGCCGAGGAAGATGGTCAGGCCGAAGACCTTGCTGTCGGGATAGTAGCCGAGATTGCTCGGCTCATCGTCGGCGAACTCGCGCAACGCTTCAATGTGATCTTCGTCGAGCAAGCGTGGTTTGCGCTTCGCGTTCGCGTCGGAATGTTGCGGAGCTTTACCGTTATGCGTGCTCTTAAATCGTTGTGCCATCGTGATGTCACTATGATGCCATTTGACTAGTTCGGATGCTGGGATTTTCAGCCGCCGAGGCATCACAAATAACACTAGAAGCCCGCGAAACATGGGCTTTAGACAACGTCTTCGGGCGTTTCTCGCAACGTGGTAAAAACGGACCTAATTAGATTGGGAAGCTGCCGTTCTACCATTGAACTACGCCCGCAAATCAATGACTTAGCTAAGTTCAACCTTCTATTTTGGTGGCCATTTGGTGGACACTAGCGGCCGTCGAACTTGCCCTACGAAGGCCTTTTATACTGAATGTTTCGGCGCAATCTAGTGTGCTCGGCAACGAGTTGAAACAGCACCACGACCTTGCCAAGGTCGGGGTCGAGGGTTCGAGCCCCTTCGCCCGCTCCAATTTTTTTCAAGGCGTGTTTAGCAGTTCCCCCAAAGGGGCTGGCCGCTCCCATACGGGAGTTGCTGAAGCGCGGCATGGCTGCTGATGAATTTGGAGATGCCCAGGATGGCCATAAGTCGAAGGACTTTTCTGTTCTCTCTGACAAAGCAGCCGAGTAGCTCGTAGCCTATTTAGTTGGAGGGCACCGCCAGCAACGGGACAAGCAGAGTATAATGCGTGCCATGCGTCGGCTTAAGCCGTGTCAGTTCGGCCCCCAACTGCTCGGCCATCGCGTAGACGAGGCGCGTGCCGAGCCGTTTGCTGGTCGCGGGGTTGAAGTCGGAGGGCAGTCCAACACCTTCGTCACTGACCGAAATCAAGACCGTTGTCTTGTCCTCTTGGACGAGTCGTACCCAGATTGCTCCGTGAGCGCCTTCGGGATAGGCATATTTGCCGGCGTTCAGCACCAGTTCGTTGATGATCAAGGCTAAGAGAATGGCGCGGTCGGCGGCGAACTGGATTTCCTTGGGTGCATCGAACTGGACTTCGCAGGGAGCGACCGTGGATTTCACATCGTCGATGACTTCCCTCAAATATGCCACCAAATCTATGTTTTCATAATCGGCATTGTACGCGAGACGGTTATAAGCCCGACCGACGGCAGAAATGCGGGTGGATGCCTCCATCAGTCTTTCGCTCAAGGCCGGATCACCGACGGCGTTCGCCTGCAGGTGAAGCATGCTGGACACCACTTGCAGGCTGTTCTTTACCCGGTGGTTGACCTCCTTGAGCAAAATCTGATGACGGTCGAGCGCGGCTTCCAGCTTGCGCTGGTATTGCTGCTGCTCGATAGCCATGCCCAGGATATTTGCTGCGCCTTGCAGGAAAGCAACGTCATGCTCGCCGAACTCGCCTTCGGATCGACTATCGACTTCGAGTACACCAAACGGCGAACCATCGCCTTGCAAAATGACGTTCATCGCGCGGCGGACGCCGTGCTCAACGAGCAATTCCGGGGTTCTAAACCGCTGCTCATTTTCGAGATGATTGGAGATTACCGGCTTGCCGGTTTGTAAGGCATAACCAGCGGGCGAAGCTAGGTCAGCCCCAACAGTAGCATGACCAATAACGCCTTCGTCCCAGCCGATGCCGGCACGAACGAGCAGACGATTTTTCGCCGGAATATATTCCAACACTTTGCAGAACTCAGCACCGAGTCCTTCCGCAGTCATTTGCGCGGTGTAATTGAGCATATCGGTAAAGCTCGTTCGCTGTAGAGCAAGGACTCCGAGTTCGGCGAGCAATTCTTGCTGCCGAATCCGCAAACGGAGCGCGCGCCCGGTCAAATCCTCGGGACTATTGTTGCCGGCCTTCCGCTCAATGAGGGGTTCGCCTTGATCCGATGATGAACTCATACCTGTCCGTAGCACAGCCAACTCGCTAGCACATGGAACTTCAGCTTGCACCGCCCATTTTGGAACTTTGAATTTTGGGGAACCGATGAACTTGGGAAGTTTGAGCCCAATTTGAAAGCTCATTGGAAGCAAACGTCTTCCGCTCAGTCCCCAACAACAAACGTAGAGCAACGCTGAGGCATGTCCAAACGGCAGCAATTGAGGTTTATGCAGGGAGAGTGCTTGAGGGCGCGGTCCCGCCCATGAGGATAGAGGGACCGACGAGACCGCGCAGGCCGCCGGGACGAACCGAGACGGCCCGACCTGACAACGCTTGTTTTGTGGCAGCGTTCCTGCGACAGCATGGCCAGCTTTTCGGAACTGATGACGGCAGACGGCCCCGCCCCCAAGGGGAGGTAGGGAGGGCGGAGAGCGTGGCGGGCCGCGGACCAGCGCCATTAGGTGACACGGCCCCTAAAACAAACCGGCCTTGCCTTGGCTGTTCCACTGTGACCGACCCCAGAAACCTCCACCTTAAATGGGCTTTCACAATTGGAGATTGTGCAATACATTGACCACTTGCCATGCGTGGGGACGCAGCGCATGACGATCCACCGCTTCCTAGAGAACACTCCGTTGGAGCCAGAGGACGTTGAACGCCTCGTATCGGCCTATGAGAAAGCACTACGCGCCCTGAGCCTTAAAGGCCGCGATGACCCCCTGACTGAGCTTGTCGCCAAGAAAGTCATTGAGATCGGGCAGACCGGCGTTCGCGATCCGCTACAGATTTCCCAATTGGCGATCAAGCAGCTCGGACTTCTGTAGCCGCCTCAGTTGAACGAATGGCTAGTCCGTGCGTTTGGCATGGCATGACCAGGTTTTTCCTCACCCTTATCGCGATTGCCCTTTCGTTGTTGATCGGCGTGCTTGTCTATGCCGCCTTCGCCCTATAAGGCCGCGCTAGTGGGCACCCCTTTGCTGACGGAGCGGTGCAGTGTATTTTGACGTCAGGAAGCCCGTCAGACTGGAAAGGAAAGCATGCCTCGGAAGCGCCACCCGGAAGATGACCTGAGAGCATCTGTCGCCTGTCACGCATAGCCGTATTGGTGATCGCCATGCGTTGGATGATGCTAGCATACTTCGTCGCTGCGGCGATTTTAACGGCACAATCACCGATACTCGCTCAGCCTGCCGACGGTGATCCAGCGTCCGGTCGCCAGATCGCTGCAAAGCGCTGCAGCTCGTGCCATCGCGTTCTCCCGATGATCCTTTCGGACAAATCTGATCCTCCGAGTTTCCAGAGCATTGCCGACCTGCCGTCGACCACGGGGATTTCTCTGTATGTCTTTCTCCATTCAAACCACCGGAATATGCCCGATTTCATAATTTCACGCACTGAGTCAAATGACCTGATCGCTTATATCCTCAGTCTTAAGCAGAAGTAGGACGAGCACTTCCATAGGGCCTGCGTAAGCATCAATGCACCCAGCAGCGCAATCATTGCGATGACATCCGGTAGTGCATCGACAAGTTAACTAGGCGGCAATGGTTCTCATCCCAGTCTGTAAAATAGCGCCTACTTTTTAAATCCTTGATAGTGAGCGATATTGACCAGGGACCGCCAGAGAGATAAACCCTAACAATGCCAACCTCCTATTTAACGCGCGACGGAATTAGAGACGCGCTTTGCCCGGTGTGCCAAGATCAGATGATGCTCACCAACATCAAACCATCGGCGCTGGGTTTCGATTTGCGCACCGTTCAAATGCGACACCTGCAATCATACCGAAAAGTTCGCGGTGGAAACAAACGCAAAAACATGACGTTCTAGCGGATTGCAGGCTACGGGATAGGGCCGCGCGCAATATGTGCCTCAGTCGGCCGACGGCTAGGGCACCCCAGCGGTCACCGCCATCGCCCGCTCCATCACATCGGATCAATGATGCCCAGCACAGTGCCGGGTTCGACGGTCCCGCCGTCCTTCACCAGGATCTTAGACAGTACCCCCGTTACGGGCGTTCGAATTTCATGGGTCACGTTATCGGAATCAATCTCGACCAGCGGTTCGTGCACCGTAACTGGATCGCCCACTCGCTTGAACCATCGCCCAATCGACAACCTGGTGCCAGCGCCTGCTATCGTGGGGACCTTTATTTCTGCCATTCAAACTCATCCTAACATTCTGGTGGGTACGCTTGGAGCATCGTCTTTAGAGAATTTGTTTCACATCGCCGGGCTTCATCCCCTGACCCGTAAGCTCCTGGAGGTTTAGCAACTTCACCGTCTCAACCGTTTCGCCGACTGTTGCCGCGATTGCTATTTTTGCCAATTCTGCTGCTTTATTATCGTCAAGTTCATAGACGTAAAAAGTCCGCACCAAACCGTCGAGCATCGATGCTCGCACCATCCAGCCGCCCGGTTTGTCAATGTCCGCGATATTGGCCATGCTCCCAATTTGCTCCGAAGGCTGCCCGGTTCGGCAGTTGTCCCCACCCCAATTAAACTGCCAGCGCCGCGGCGGGGTTTACCCACTAAGAACGATTGCGCTCATACGGCTCTTGACAAAGATCAAAGTGAAGTCCGCGGATAAGTCTGAGGACCAGACGCCGCGATGAGCTACCAGAGGCTGAAGATCCATTTCGCGCCAAGAACCGTCTCCCAGACCGCCGCAAACTCGACCGCCAGCACAATGACGCTGGCCAGTAAGGCTATCGAAAGCAGGAGCCCGTCCTCCTCGAGATAGGCCAGCGAGATCAGCGCGATCACGAGGGCGGGAACGACGTTGCTCCCTGGGACCGGCGTGAACAGCAGGGTGATGTTCAGCAGCACGACGACGGCGCCGACGAGACGCTTGGTCGCCTCGAGCGGAGTGGGCCAGCGCGGATGGATGAATTTCTCGAGATACCTCAGCACAGGCACAGCTCGCTGCACCAAAGCGGCGAGGTGTCGCGTCGGCAACGGACGGACGGCGATGCGGCGGGGGAAGACCGGCGCAGGCTGGCCCGCGATCATCTGGAAGGCAGGTATCATGAGCAGCAGGCCGGCCACGATCGAGGCACCCGGGGCGATCGCGACCAGAGCGAGCAGCAGTAAGATGAGACCGAAGCCGCGCTTGTGCAGGCTGCGCATAACCCAGCCGAGCGTGAAATGATCCGTCGGCGCCTCGTCGTGCAGCCATTGCAGCAGAACGGAGGTGGGGACAAACGCTTTCGCGTCGGCGGGTAGTGTCAGCTTCAACGCGGCCTCCGGATCTCTCCCGGCCGAACGGCGACGTGTTGGAGAAGACCCGCGCGCCGGTCGGCAATGTCACCGGGAGGATGCTCTCTCTTGACCTTCACTTGATCAAAGTTTGCCGAGCAAGAGCAAAATCAACAGAATGACGACTACGAGACCAAGACCGCCACCGCCGTAGTAGCCAGTGCCGTAAAAAGGACCGCCGCCGATTCCGCTAAAGCCGCCCAGCAATGCAATCACCAGGATGATCAGAATGATGGTCCCAAGTGACATTGTCGTATCTCCCTTTCTGGTGTGACCGCGAATGTTTTGTCTCAATCACGGTCCGGCCAACGGCCAACGCCGAGCAAATCATCCACACCCGGGGCTTGCTTTGATTTAACTCAATTTTGGCGCGAAGTCGGGATGGGAGCTTCGTGACGTCGGCGATCAGGGACGTAGCTAGTGTGGTCGAAGGCGCATCGCCTGTGCTCCAATCTGGGTCGTGCGTGAAACTCGAATCATGATCGGACGGACCGCAGCCAGTCCTCGAGCCGTTGCAGCCAGTGCCGCGGCGGGGGTGACGCGGGCGGCGGCTTGAGCCTGAGGCGGTCGCCGCCACGTCCATGGACGAGCTGAAGCGTCCGGGTGTGGTAGGCGGCGAGATCCGGACGGTGACCAATGCTCAATACGGTCGTATTCTTCAGTTCACCGTCGAACAGGCTCATGACGTGGCGTTGGCTGTCTTCGTCGAGCGCGGCCGTGGCTTCGTCGAGAAACACCCAGCCAGGTTTGTGCAGGAGGAGCCGCGCGAAGGCGAGGCGCTCCTGTTCGCCGAGCGAAAGCTCATTGTCCCAGCGCTCCACCTGGTCGAGCTTAGCGATGAGATTGCCGAGATCGCAGCGATCGAGCGCCTGTCGCACATCCGCATCGGGGAAAGTATCGGGCGGACTCGGATAGCTCAGGGCGTTGCGTAAGGTGCCTAGCGGCAGATAAGGACGTTGCGGCAGGAACGCCATCGCCCCAGGCGGAGGCGTGAGGATCGTCCCGGAACCCCATGGCCATAGACCCGCCACAGCGCGGAACAGTGTCGACTTTCCTCTGCCTGTTTCGCCGACGATCAGCACGCGCTCCCCCGGCGCGATGTTTACGGTCGCGTCTTCGATAACGATGTGTCCGTCCGGCAAGAGGATGCGCACGCTCTCGAAAGCAAGATGCCCGTCCGGGTGCAACGCGCGCTTGATTTCTTGTGCTCCTTCCTCGATCGCCGGCAGGTTGTCGAGCGCTTCGCGGAAACGCGCGACCCGGTGGACCGCGGCGCGCCAGTCGGCGAGCCGCGAAAAGTTGTCGACGAACCATCGCATCGCCCCCTGCACCTGGGTGAAGGCGCCCGCCACCATGATCAGGCCGCCGAGGCTCAGGTTGCCGCCGAAATAGGCCGGTGCGGCCACGAGTATCGGGACGACGAGCGACAGCCAGCCAGTGCCCGATGTGATCCAGGTTAGGTGGGCGAGGGAGGAAGAGATCCGCCGCATGGTATCCACGACGGCTGCAAGCGCAGCCTCGAGATGCCGTTGCTCGTCCTTCTCCCCGCCATGCAGCGCGATGCTCTCGGCGGATTCGTTGACCCGAACGAGGGCGAAGCGGAATTCAGCCTCGCGCGCATATCGCTCGCCGTTCAGGGCAATCAGCGGCCGCCCCACGAGCCAGGTCAGGCCCGAGCCGATCAGGGCATAAGCGAGGGCACACCAGACCATGTAACCGGGAATGGCGATGTCGTAGCCCGCCACCTGGAATGTGACCTGCGCCGATAAGGCCCACAGCACCCCGACAAAAGCGATGATCTGAAGCAGAGAATAGACAATGCCGCAGCCGAGGTCCGAGCTGTAGTCGCCGAGCAGGCGCGTATCCTCCTGAATGCGCTGGTCTGGGTTGTGACCGTACTCACCGGCGAAGCTCAGCTGATAGACACGCAATGGCTTGAGCCACTCGCCCAGGAGGTGAAGGGTGATCCATTCGCGCAGCCGAAACTTCAGGCGCTCTTGGAGAAAGGTGTTTGCGACCGTGAGCGCCAATAAAGCGGCAATAATGATAAGGAACGTCCAGAGATCATGGACAAAGCCTGACAGGTCCTTGCGGCCCACGGCGTCGAAGAACTGGCCGTTCCACTCGTTAAGCCGCACCTGTCCGAACATGTTGGCAATGGTGACCGCGGTCGAGGCAACGAAGATCGCCACCACGCGACGGCCGCCTTCGGCACGTACACGCGCAAACAGGGCCAGATCGCGGGCAAGATTGAAATCCTGCGTTGGCGCGCCTTTGACGAGAGCGTCCGCGAGAACGGGCCTCGCTATGACCGGAATTGTCGGAATTATCGGTAATACAGGCTTTCCGGCCTGCGGTATCCCCGCCGCTCCCTCTGCACGGTGTGCGGCATAGGTTGACCCAACTTCCGGCTTCATTCGCCTGCTTCCACCCCTGCCTCGGCTGTTCGATCACCGGATAAGCCAGCAGGTCCGGTTAATCTGAGCCTTGACTTACCGCAATGAATGGCCGTCGCAGCCTCGTAATTAATGCCATCATGGCGTTGATCCAGCAAGAAGTCCGCGCCACCGTCATCTCTATATTATCCGCAAGGCAGATTGTTCGACCCGTGGCATGTCAGAAATAGCGAAAAAATCGGACGAGCAGAAAGACGCCGAAGCCGAAGTCGAGGGCTTTCGGAAGGACCTCGGCCCGTTTGTCGTTGCCGCCCAGACAACCCGAATGGCGATGTTGTTTGCGGACGCGGCGAAACCCGAGCATCCGATCATTTTTGCCAATGACAGCTTTCTCTCCTTGACCGGGTACGACCGCGAAGAGGTACTCGGCAAAAGCTTCAATTTTCTGATGGCGAACGCTGCGGATGCCGAGACGCTGACGCGAATTAAAGCCGAGTTCGAAGGCACGTCTAGCAGCGGGACGGAAGTTCTCTGCCTCCGCAAGGATGGCAGCGAGTTCTGGGCCGGTATTTTCGTCAGTCCGGTTCACGATGCCGGCGGTGACATCGTTCAGTATTTCGCATCGCTCATTGATCTGACGAAACACAGGGAGGATGAAGTTCGATCCAGAATGCTCATCGACGAGCTGAACCATCGCGTCAAGAATACCCTTTCAACGGTGCAATCGATCGTCTGGCAGACCTTGCGATCGACCACCGACCCCAGGGCTATCAGGCAATCCATCGAGTTCCGGCTGTTTGCGCTCTCCCGGTCGAAAAATGGGAAAGTGCAGGGCTGCTCGATGTCGCTCGCGATGCCATGGAGCCATTCGGGGTCTCCGGCGGTCGGGCGGATCGCATAGTGATCACGGGCGAGAACATCCGCTTCCCGCCAAAGGCAGCTTTGGCGCTTAGCATTGCGTTCAACGAGCTTGCCACGAATGCCGTGAAATACGGTGCATTGTCCAACGCGGTCGGATCCATCCTGATCGGGTGGACGATGGAGACGGCACCGGCCGGAAAAGGGCTGCTGCTGAGCTGGAGCGGAAAAAGGTGGCCCCGCAGTCACGCCGCCGGCACACAAAGGATTTGGATCGCGGGTGCTCAGAGCGTGGCCTGGCCCATGAACTGGAAGGCACGGTGCAACTGCACTACCGTCCGGATGGACTTGTCTGCACGATGGATATTCCCTTACCGAAAAGGTACTCGTGATGGATAAGTTGCTTTCCGGTCGGCGGGTCCTCGTCGTCGAGGATGAAATGCTGGTTCTTATCATGATTGAAGACATGCTTGCCGACCTCGGATGCAGAGCTATCGCCCAAAGTTGGTGACGGCGGGAATCGGAAAGGCGGCATATCGTGGGGGTGCTTGACGCCTCCACTTCTCCACCGAAGGAGCGATATGCCGTGTCTAAAGATAACATCATCAAGCTGATTCAGCCAGGAAACGTCGAGGATCAACTCACCGAAATCTTGCGCAATGGGGCGCGTTCCCTGCTTGCCCAGGCGGTAGAGGCCGAGGTTGCAGACTTTCTCGACAAGCATGCCGATTTGAAGACCGAGGACGGCCACCAGCGCGTCGTCCGCCACGGTCACCTGCCGGAGCGCGAGGTGATGACCGGTATCGGTCCGGTCGCCGTCCGCCAGCCGCGTGTGCGCGATCGCGAGGCGGACGCCGCCGATCCCGACCGCATCCGGTTCTCGCCGTCGATCCTGCCGCCCTACATGCGCCGGTCAAAGTCGATCGAGACGCTGCTGCCGATCCTATATCTGAAGGGGATCTCGACCGGCGACTTCTCCGAGGCGCTGGCGGCGCTGCTCGGCAAGGACGCTGCCGGGTTGTCGGCATCCGCCATCGGCCGCCTGAAGGACGGTTGGCTCGACGAACACACCGCGTGGCAGAAGCGCGATCTGTCGGCGAAGCGCTACGTCTACATCTGGGCCGATGGCATCCATCTCCAGGCACGCCTCGAAGACGAAAAGCAGTGCATCCTGGTGCTGATCGGCGCGACGCCGGAAGGCCGCAAGGAACTGGTCGGCTTCACCGATGGCGCCCGCGAGAGCGCGCAGGACTGGCGCGATCTGCTGCTCGACCTGAAGCGGCGCGGGCTCGACGTGCCGCCGCGGCTCGCCATCGCCGATGGCGCGCTCGGGTTCTGGAAGGCCGCCGGTGAGGTCTGGCCGAAAACGCGCGAGCAGCGCTGCTGGGTGCACAAGACCGCGAACGTGATCGCCAAGTTGCCGAAGAGCCAGCAGCCGAAAGCCAAACGCGCGTTGCAGGAGATCTGGATGGCCGAAACCAAGGCCGCCGCCGAGCTGGCGTTCGACGCCTTCATCGAGAGCTACACGCCCAAATACGCGAAGGCGGCCGACTGCCTGAGCAAGGATCGGGACACGCTACTGGCGTTCTACGACTTCCCGGCCGAGCACTGGAAACACCTGCGGACTACCAATCCCATTGAAAGCACCTTCGCCACCGTGCGCCACCGCACGATCCGATCGAAGGGCTGTCTGTCCAACAGGACCGCGCTCGCAATGGTCTTCAAATTGCTCGAGGGCGCACAGAAAAGCTGGCGACGGCTCGACGGACACAACCAGTTGCCAAAACTCGTTCTCGGTGTGACATTCAACGACGGGATCGAGGTCATCGCCAAGCCGACCGACCGTCAACCCGCAACCGCCGCCGCCTGACCGGCCCGGCCGTCACCAAAAATTGGCGATAGCTCCTCGGATGCAAGTCGGTAACGTCTGCCGCGACGGTCGATAAGGCGCTCGCCCTGATCAATGCGCAAGCCTTCGACGTTGCCCTCTTGGACATGAACCTGAATGGCAACGATAGCCATCCGGTGGCGGAAGCGCTCTCCGCGCGCGGAGTGCCGTTTGTCTATTCGACAGGCAACACCGGTCAGAGCTCGAGAGACGGCCACTCCGACCGGCCCGTGCTGAAAAAGCCATTCAAATATGACGAACTGGCCGCGATACTTGCCGGCCTCAAGCTCGCACCGATCGAGCGATAATATCGTTTGCGGAGCGGAAGGCGTTGCTCTGCGGCAGCGCGAAAAATCAAACCGGAAAATATTGCACGGGTTGATCTATCTCAACTCGAGCGCAGGTCAATCGGAAAAGGATGAGGTGACAAAACGGTCGAGTTTAACCGTCATGATCACAGGTGCTCCGATGCGTGAGATGACTGATTGGATAGTTGGAACTGACGAAATCGTGTTAGACGTGGCCGTTGACGGCTTCGTGGCAATATTGGGGGCCTCTCTTTTAACGGGGGTCCTGCACGTCGTCATCGGAGCGCTGTAGTTTTGTTGACGTTCGGTTTCAGGCCTTCCGCTGTGTCTCGCAGCTCTCGCCGACGAGGTGATCGAGCAAAGGAGCGGTTTGCTGCGGTGGATGTGTCCAGCTTTTGAGCCTAGAAACGAGAGAACTCTCATGTCGCGAACTGGTTTTTGCCTGACAGCGGCATTTCTTGCTGCGCTTCTGTCCAGCGCCGCCATTGCACAGGCTTCAGCATCGCCACCCAAAACCAAACCTGCACCCGCGACCTCCGCCGCAAATTCATCGAAAGCCTCGATACCAACACAGGTCGAGAAGTGGACAAAAGAGCAGTGGGAAGCGGCGAAAAAAGAGTGGGCTAAGGACACAGCTAAATGGGCCGATTGCCAGAAGCAGTGGAACAAACATAAGCTCGAAGGTCGGAAGAGTTGGCCGTCCCTCTACAATTGCATGACTAACTGAGGCGGGACGGGTTTTGAAACGGCCGCTCTTGCGCGGCCCACAACCACAGCGAAGTCCCTTCGCCAGGTCGGACATATTTTGACTTGGGTCAATGCGGCTCGGCTTTATTCGCCGCAGACTTAATCATAAATTCGGGAATAATAAGGAGGCGCAAAATGCGTATGCGCAATAGATTGCTTTCTTCGGCCGGCCGCAGCGTCGCGATGGCGACGATCGCGCTGGCTGTCACGATGAGTGAGCCGCCGCTGGCCATCGCCGGTCCGGCGGCCCCCGCCTCAAAGGCTGTCTCGGCCGCCACGGCGTCCAGCGGCGCCACGGATTTCAGTTCGGTCCGTCGCCGCTACTACCGTGGAAGCGGCGCTGCGGGAGCCGCCGCTTTCATGGGATTGGCGATCGGAACCATGGGCGCGATCGCCGCCCAGCAAAACTATGGTTACGGCTACCGGCCGTATTACGGCGGGCCATACTACTACGGCGGCGGACCTTATTATTACGGCGGCGGACCATATTATGGCCGCCGCTATTATTATGTGCCTTACTAAAGTATCAGCTCGCGCCTCTTGATCCTCTGGACTGCGGTCTCTGAGCGATCGGGAGGTCGCCGGTACAGCGCCGAAGTCGCGGAGCCGCGCGACAGCGCCTCCGTCGCAGCAATTATTTTTCCTTGATCGGTCGAGTTCCCGGAATCGACAGGATCTTGAGGCAGACCCTCGTCAAATCCGCAAAGCCGAGTTCATGTGCGGCGATCTGCGATACATCAATTATTCTTCCGCTGACGAAAGGGCCACGATCGGTGATCCGCACGACTGCCGACTGCCCATTTTCTTGATTGTAGACGCGGACCAGTGTCGCGAACGGGAGAGACCGATGCGCAGCAGTTCGATCGTTTACGCTGGTGTCTTGTCCGCTTGCCGTCTCTTCGGTCAGGTTGAATAGACCGATGCAAGACCGCACTCGTCTGGCTTTACATCGTCTGCGCGGGTCGGTCCCAGCAAAATCAGGTGCAGCAGCGCGGTCGCCATCAAATGTGATTTTGCCACAGTTGCTCGCTGCGGGGCGCGGCCACCGATATCCGCAGAGCTGGCCTATTTCCCTTTGAGCGTGTCCTTGACGCCGCCGATGGCGTTCTGAACCTGACCCTCAATCTTGTCGGCGTTGCCTTCCGCCTCTAGCTTGGCGTCGCCGACCGTCTTGCCGACCACCTGCTTGACTGTGCCCTTGATTTGCTTCGCCGATCCGATAACCCTGTCCTTGTCCATAGTCTTATCCTCCGATGTTCAGTCGATGGATGTAAGCTGCGGCGTGAACTGGTGATCGTCATTGATTTGAATCAAGATTATTTCGTAGATGACTTTCGAGTACGTATCAGTTCCGAATTTTTCCAAAGTGAGCAATATTGATCACTATGTCCAGAACCGGACGTGGCAAATTTATTTCATCACCACTCAGACCTTGGCATCCATCGGTGACTAAGAGCGTTGGCGCTCGCGCCTGATTGAGGGGAGGATCATGTCGCAAGAATTGTCCGCCCAAAATCAGTCTATTCGGCCGAATGCCGCTTCGAAATACGGCGGCAGACGCGGAATCGAGCCAGGAGTTCTGCATGTTTGAATTTCCCGGGTGCGAGGGGTGCCCGAATGCGCTGCACACGTTCAAGACGGTGGGGAGCTCGGAAGACCCCATGAAGTCGATGGCCTGGCGCGGATGGGTTGCACGCGGTTGCCGCTCATGAAAATAGCTTTGCGTGTCGTCACGGCGCCTTAGTTGGGGCGCCAAATTTCTAGACTAATATGCGGAAACCAGGAGATGACCGAGTTCTTACGGTCACATTCCGACGGAGGAGACTCTCATGCGTATTTTTATCCTCGCCACCGTGTTGCTCGCCTCCTCGAGTCTCTACCCCTTATTCGCCCAAGAGGAAGGAAAAGCCCCAACAGGAACTCCGCAAACCGGAGCTCTTGCCCAGACTGACCAGAAATCGCCGCAACAGCCGGATCAACGAATCGGCCGCGACCAACCGAGGGTCGACGACCGTGAGATGGGTCAGGACGGGAGGATCGGCGACGGCGACCGTATGGGCCGCGATGACCGTGAGACGGGTCCGGACTGGGGAATGCATCGCGAGCGTGAGATGAGCCGCGATCGCGACATGGATCGTGGACGATACAGAGAGCGGGGGAACCGAGACTGGGACCACGCGGACCGAGATCGGGACAACAGGGGTTACATTGATGAAGACCGACCCCGGCACCGCGTGAAAGTCTGCGTCGAGTACCCAAACGGCGACGAATATTGCCGTTACAAGGAATAGAAGCTAGTACCCGGAATCATTGGTCCGCGAAACGGGCTTTGAGACGCTTTTGATGGACTTCGGACTTGCTCCAGACGAACGGCTTGGCGTCGGCGTTGTAAGCATCGACGAAGGCGTCGATGTGCTCTCTGAGCTGTTTGACCGAGGTGAAGGATTCGTCGCACAGAGACTGTTCTTGCAGAATCGAGAACCAGATCTCCACCTGATTCAGCCATGAGGCCCGGGTCGGCGTGAAGTGGAACGTCACGTTCGGATGCTGCTTGAGCCAACGGTCGTTCCCAGGTTTGTGGGTATTGAGGTTGTCGAGCACGACGTGGATGGCGGTGTCGGGCCAAGCGGCGACAATGTCGTTCATGAAGTCGAGGAACTCGATGCGCCGCCGCCGCTTCTTGTGAGCTGCCGTCACCTTGCCGGTGGCCACCTCGAAGGCGGCGAACAGCGTCGAGGTGCCGTTGCGCTTGTAATCGTGGCTATGACCGCCCAGCGCTCGGCCGTTCGGCATTTTCAGATAACCCTGTGCCCGCTCCAGCGCCTGGATCGAGGGCTTTTCATCGACGCAGATGACGATCGCGTTCTCCGGCGGGGCCATGTAGAGCCCAACCACGTCGGCCGCCTTGGCGGCGAACTCCGGATCGCTGCTCTCGCACCAGGATTTGCGCCCGGCGAGGTCGATCTTCTGGGCGCGCAGGAAGCGCCAGACATACTGCACATCGACATCGCCGAGCGCTGCGGCCAAGAGCGGCCCCGACCAGCGGGCATAGCCCTTGGGCTTCGGCTGATCCAACAACGCCAGAATGCGTTTGTCCGTTTCCGCCGTGTATTTTGGCTCGGCGCCTCGGTCGCCTGTTTCGTCGAGACCGCCAAACCGCTTTTCGGCATAGCGCACGCGCCACTTCGATGCCGTGCCAGTCGTGCAGCCAACGGCCCGCCCGATCGCCCGGCTCGCCATGCCCTCTGCCGCCAACAGCACGATGCGGGCGCGTTGCCGCAGCCGGTGCTCCGTCTTCGTCGAACGCGCCAAGCCCTCAAGCTCGGTGCGTTCCGCCGTCGTCAAAATAATAGCAGTCGCTTCAGGGATGCCAATCATGCACCCTTGAATCACGACTCATTCTTCACCGATAGTGGGTACTAGAGCATCGATCCCGGGGCGTGAACTCATAAACCCATGAGCGTTGGCGGACGTCCGCTTTGTGCGCATCATGGAGGTAAGTCAGACATCGCGCGAGATCCGAAAAGCAAAGAGGTCGCGTCGGCGACCTCTTTCTTGTCGATGGTAGCGGATGGAGCGGGCGTTATCGCTTCTCGCCACCGCCGCCTTGGCCGCCGCCCTGACCGCCGCCCTGACCACCACCTTGGCCACCACCTTGGCCACCACCTTGGCCGCCGCCCTGACCACCACCTTGGCCGCCACCCTGACCGCCGCCTTGGCCGCCGCCCTGACCGCCGCCTTGGCCGCCGCCCTGACCGCGGCCTTCACCGCCACCCTGGTTGCCGCCGGCGGGCACAGCGTTCTTCTGCATCTGGTCACCGCCGACAGGCGCAGCATTCCTCTGCGTCTGGCCGCCAGCCTTGATGTCTGCGCCGCCTTTCGATCTCGCCACAGGCGGGCTGCGGCGAATGGTGGTGCCGCCCTCGACGTTCTTGCCCGGGCCTACGATCGTTCCCCGATCCCTTCCGCCGTGGCCGTAACGCCGCTCGGCCGGTCCGTAGCTCCAGCTCTGCCAGCCATATTCGCCGCCCCAGCCGAGGTTGCGCCGCCAGGCAAAGCCGCAGCGATACCAGCCGGGTCCGTGCCAGCCATTGAAATAGAAGCAATAGCGGTAGCCTTCGACAATACGTTGCCAACGGCGACAACCTAACCATCAGCGCAGTTAATTTTAGCAACGAGGGCGAAGTCGAGCTTGCTGGCGGCACGCTCGACATTGAGGCTGCGCTCAGTGGCGCGGGCAGCATAAGCCTCAGCACTGGGTCAACCCTGAACCTTGGCAGCGCCACGTCTGGTGCCCCGATATCGGTTTCGAGCAGCAACAGTGTTGTCAACGTCAACGCCAGCGGTGACGTCGTGACAATTGCCGGTACCGGTAACACGGTGAACGTCGGTGGGGGAAATGACGTTCTCACGCTGACCGGGGGCGGCAACACAGTTACCTTATCGGCCAGCAACACCAGCCTGATGCTGACCGATCCGGGCGACACCATCAATATTAGTGGGACCAGCGACACAGTTACTCTGACGGTGAGCGATGACACCGTGAATGTGTCCGGGGCAAGTGACTCAATAACGATCAATGGCGACAGCAATACGGTCGACGTCTCTGGCGCGAACGATACTGCGGTCCTAGTCGGCGCCAGCGAAACCGTAAACGTCTCCGGCGGTGGCGCTTCAATTTCACTTAATGGAGCCGGCGATGTCGTGAACGTAACGGCGCCAGGGCCGATTTAAGGCTCGGGTAATGGTATATCAATAGTCGAGAATGGCATCGGCGACGTTGTCGTAAACGCGTCGTCTGCGATCATCGGGCTTTCAGGTGACGGCATCCTGCTTCAGGAGGGCGCCAACGGCTTTGGCAACCTTGTCGCCAATGTCAGCGGCAGCGTAGCCGGGACTGGAAACGGGATCGCTGGCTTGTGGGTGCAGAATCTCAATCAGGCGAACACCGGTAACGTCACCGTCACGGCCACGGGAGCAACCGTAAGCAGCACGCAGTACGGAATTCGGGCGCTGACTGCAGGGAGTGGCAAGATCTTTGCAACGATTGATGCGAACAGCACGATCAATTCCGGAGGTACCGGAGTCAGCGTGATCAACTTGGATACTGCTATCGACCCGTCCGCCGGCAGTATGATCATAGTCACTGCCAGCGGCACCATTAGTTCCGGGTCTACCCTGAACCTCAATGGCTCAACTCCAAAGGGCATAGACGTCGGCTACTACGGGGCGGCGTCCGGGGCCGCGACAGTCAATCCAAACGTCCATGGCTCAGTCGTCGTCAACAGTGACGCAAATATTACCACTGCGGTGGGCGACGGAATTCATGCGTATAACGAGGGGACCGGCGACGTCACAGTCAACGATACCGGCGGTGCCATTCACGCGTCGCTCAACAACTCCGATCCAGTGAATGGAACCGGCATCGGCATATCCGCGGAAAACTTTGGCCCGGGAAACGTCACAGTCACCACCGCCGCCGCCACAACGATCAACTCTCAAAGCTCTGGCATTCTTGCAATTAATGAGGCTCCGATCACTCCGGCCAGCAGCACTGTCTCCGTTACAGCCTATGGAACGATCAACCCAGGTTCGGTCCTGACTGGCGGCGGAAATCCGTCCGCCGGGATTTTGGCCGGATTCCAGGCTAACGGGAATAATGCCACGCCGGGTGTGCAAGGAAACGTTTCGGTCACCGATTACGCCCAGATTTCCGCTCCGGCCGGCGATGGGATCAGGGCCTTCAATTTTGGCACCGGCAACACACAGGTCACAGTCGAGCCAGGCGTCATCATAAGTGCCGGAAGATTTGGCGTTGCCGGAAACGCGAACGGTGGCGGCAATGTACAGATCACCAATAATGGAAATGTAACGGGAACCAGCGCAGGTCTGGAAGCGACCGCGGTCACGTCGGGCGCCTTGACCGGCACGATCACCATAACGAACAACGGCACTATTGCGAATAGTGCGGGCGCCGGCAGTCAGGCGATCTGTATAACGAAGCCGACAGGCGCCTCCGTCACGATCGATAACAATGGAACAATCACTGGAAATGTCGGGCTCGGCTCCGGAACAACCTTCTATAACAATGCTGCGGCAAACTGGAACGCTGGTTCTATCACAGACAACGGCGCTCTGGTCATTGCTGGCACAGGGAGCATGGTTTCGATCTCTAACGGTCTGACCGTGGGCAGTGGAAGCGGAAGCACGGGTTCTCTGACGGTTGCTTCCGGCTCAAGTCTCAATGTCGATACATCGCTGTCGGCGTCGGCGTTCTTGACAGTCGGAGGCAGTGGAAATGCCACTGCGACAGTGCAGTCCGGCGGGACAGTCAATGTTTATGGGATGTTTATAGGTCTTAATGCCGGAAGCTCCGGTACCGTGACTGTTGATGGAACGGGAACGAGCCTTCAAAGCTTAGACCTGTCGTTAACGAGCGCGGGCGCTAAAGTCATCATGGCGGGCTATTCGGGCACCGGCTCATTGACAGTTAGCGGCGGTGCTTCGGTCAGTGCAGACGCGGTCAACATCGGCCAGCAAACCGGAAGCCAGGGTACGGTGACGGTTACCGGGGCGGGCACCACTCTCACAACGACAAGCGGTTTTTATCAAAACCTGCAGATCGGATCATCTGGCGCCGCAAGCTTTACGATATCAAACGGCGCGGCTGTGACGACGACCACCATGACAGTTGCGGCGGACGCTGTGAGTGGCGTCACCGATATGGTTGACGTCAATGCTGCGAGCCTCACTGTCAATCAGTTTCTCACGATCGCCAACTCCGGGGCCGCGAACATCACGGTTGAAGATGGGGGGCCATCAATACGGGCTTCGTTTCGATTGCTTCTGCGGCGGGAAGCACAGGCGATTTGACGGTGACCGGCGCGGGTTCGCTGGTGACGGCGACTTTCCTTTCGCTTGGCTCCGGAGCGGCTACTGTGACAGTCGCTGACGGAGGCGCAATCGACGTCGGATCAAATGTCACGACCATTGCAAATGCCATTCACATCGGCGGCTCTGGATCGCTTCAAGGCGCCGGCGCGATTCAAGGTAACGTCGTCGACGATGGTAATGTGACCGCCTCAGTGGGAACGCTCTATATCGCTGGCGCGCTCAGTGGAACAGGCAACCTGAACATCAATGCGAACGTGACACTGGAGCTTGCTCAACTGGCGAGCTTTAGCGGAGCAGTGATTGGCTTCGCGGCTGGCGCCGCGATTGATCTGACAGGCCTCTCCTCTGTGATGCCGGAGACCGTCATATGGACGCAAAACGGTGGCGGCGGGACCTTGACAATCAGCAACGGCAACATGACGGAGGATCTGAATCTCGTTGGCAGCTACAGTCAGGACAACTTCTCGCTGACGAGCGATATTGGCGGCGGCACAAAGCTGGTGTGGAGTCCAACAACGGTCACTCTTGCAGGCCTAAGCGCGAGCGGCAACGCGGTGTTAGGTCAGGCGGTGACGGTCAGTCTCGGCGCCATAAATCTTGGTGTTGTCACCTACAGTTGGTTGGTTGACGGCCAAGTTGTTCAAGCCGGTATGAGCAATACCTATACGCCGATACTTACCGATCAAGGTAAAATTATAGACGTAATCGCAAGCTTCACCGACCCAATCACCGGCAAGGCCGACCAAGTCACGGGCGTTGCTAGTCCAGCAGATCCCAAATTCCGACAATTGGACCGGCAACGCCAACGACGGCAATTGGTCTACAGGCAGCAATTGGGATAACGGCGTCCCGACCTCCGCAATGACCGCGGAACTCGATCTTGGCGGCACGTACACCGTCACCAGTTCCGGCACCGTCACAGTGAACGGCCTGAGCAGCACTCCGACCGCAAGCCTCAAAATTACAAGCGGCAGCTTCACGGTCACCAATTTTGCTGGGCAGGGTCCGCTGATTCTGTCGGGCGGCACTTTCAATATTGGAAGCAGCACTGCGAGTACTGCTTCACTGACCCATACGGGCAGCAGCACGCTGACGGGTACGGGGACGGTGACAGTAACGGGGACAGCCACGTTCTCCGGCGGTACTTACGTGGTGGAGAGTGGCAGCGGTACCACCGACTTGCAGGCTGGCGCGACCGGGACGCTAAGCGGTGGCATTCTGGCGCTTGACGGGGGACGCAAGCTGCAGAACGACGCCGTGTTCAATTGGACGGGTGGCTCGATCTCGATGGGCAACAACCCGCTAGGAACGACTGTCGGCGGATCGACCATCGTCAATTCGGTTGGTGCGACCTTCAACGACAACGTGGTGAGCTCGATCTCCAGCAATAGTGGCACGAACGTCTTCAGCAACGCCGGCACGTTTGCCACCAATTTCAGCAGCGGCACGACGAACATCGGGGTCACGTTCAACAACAGCGGCGGTGTTCAAGTCGGCGCCGGTAGCACGCTCAGCCTTAACGGCGGTGGTTCCTCTACAGGGGGCAGCTTCTCTGGTGCCGGCACGCTGCAGTTCACCAATGGATATACTTTCGATGCGGCTTCGTCGATTGCGACGACGAATGTGATTTTCTCCGGTGGAACGATCGCATTGAGCGGAACGTATACCGCGCCCCACACGACGTTGAGCAGCGGTACGTTGAACACCGGCTCAAGCCCGATTACGCTCGGGACTAATTTCACGCAGACGGGCGGGACGTTGAGCGGCACCGGGACGGTGACTATTACGGGTTCGGCGTCGTTGGGGTCAACCAATGCATATGCACTGGAGAGCGGCATTGGGACGACGGATTTAAAAGGCACAAGCACGCTGAGCGGCAGCAATGTCGGTTACTATTTTGCACTGGACGGCGGTCGGGTGCTGCAGAATGAAGGCACGTTTACCTGGACGGGCGGCCCGATTGACATGGGCAGCAACCCGTTCGGCACCACGGTCGGCGGCTCGACCATCGTTAACTCGTTGGGCGCGATCTTCAACGACGCGGCGGCGTACTCGATCGTCAACGGCACCGGCACCAATGTGTTCAACAATGCCGGCACCTTCAAGACCACCTTTACCAGTGGCACCACGACGATCGGGGTTGCCTTCAATAATACCGGCAGCGTGCAGGTTGGCGCCGGTGGCACGCTCAATCTCAGCAGCGGCGGCACATCAGGCGGCAGCTTCACGGACGGCGGCACGGTGCAGTTCAGCAGCGGATATACCTTCGGTGCGACCTCGACCATCTCGACTGCAAACGTGATCTTCTCAGGGGGCACGACCAACCTTGCCGGAACTTATAGCGCCACTAATACCACGTTGAGCGGAGGCACTCTGACCGCCGGCTCGAGCCCGATTACGCTCGGGACTAATTTCACGCAGACGGGCGGGACGTTGAGCGGCACCGGGACGGTGACTATTACGGGCTCGGCGTCGTTGGGGTCAACCAATGCATATGCACTGGAGAGCGGCATTGGGACGACGGATTTAAAAGGCACAAGCACGCTGAGCGGCAGCAATGTCGGTTACTATTTTGCACTGGACGGCGGTCGAGTGCTGCAGAATGACGGCACGCTTACCTGGACGGGCGGCCCGATTGACATGGGCTCCAACCCATTTGGCACCGCTGTTGGTGGCTCGACCATCGTTAACTCGTTGGGCGCGATCTTCAACGACGCGGTGGCGTACTCGATCGTCAACGGCACCGGCACCAATGTGTTCAACAATGCCGGCACGTTCGAGACCAGCTTTGCGAGCGGCACCACGAGCATCGGGGTTACCTTCAACAATACCGGAATCGTGGAAGTTCAGACTGGGACGCTGGACTTTTCCAATGCTGTCACAGGAACTGGCGCATATACGATAGGCACAGCAAGTAATGGCGCGACCCTGGAGTTTGATAGCTCCGTTGCCGCCGGGGCGACAGTAACGTTCGAAGGCCCGACCGGTACGCTCCTCATCCTGCAGCCGCCGAGCTTTAGCACTAGCAATGTAATTTCGGGGATTTCGGGCACCGGCGATGTTCTGGACCTTCGCGGATTTTTCTCCGGCTCCGACACGGTCCATGCAACCACCGGCGCCGGCAGCTTTAACGGCACTAATACCACGTTGACGGTAACCGATGTGACGCACAGCGCCACTTTCCAATTCACATTACAGGGAGACTATTCGGGTTCGACATGGACGGTCACGAGCGACGGCCATGGCGGCTTCAATATCATTGATCCGCCGGCGACGTTCGCCACCATCGCCAGCGGTGGCAGTCTCGAACTCGATGCGCCATCCAACGAGACCGTGTCATTTGCGGGAGGGACCGGCTCGTTAGTCCTCAATCAGCCGGAGGGCTTCACAGGTCAGATCGTCGGCTTTACAGGAACCGCACCCGACCCGACACATTCAGACACCATCGATCTCATTGGAATCGATTACAATTCAAGTCACTTCGCGGAATCGTACAGTGCTTCGACAGGTCTCCTCACGGTGACCGATGGTGACCGTAGCGCGAGTTTCACATTCGTTGATTTTAACGCGACGCTTAATTTTTCTTCCGACGGCAATGGCGGCACGCTCATCACTGATCCGCCGGCCGCGGAGTCCGCTGCTGCCGCTATGTCGACATCGGCGTTGTCGGACGGGGTTAGCGGCAGCATCACATTCGCAACCACAAATTCTGCCAGTGCAGAAACCGCAAGTTTTACACCGGACGGCTCGCACTATCTCGGTAATTTTTCGCTCGGCTCCGTGACTGAGAATAATGACGCGGCCTCCCTCGAATTCAACTTCAACAGCGACCAGATCAACCTGGCCCAGGGCCAGACCTTGACGCAGTCGTACAACGTCAGTGTCGCCGACCCGCATAACCCAGCCGGGACGATGAACCAAACCGTGTCGGTGTCGATCGGCGGATCCGGCAGCGACAATTTCGTCTTCAAGCCGGGCATCGGCGCGGACACCGTCGTCAACTTCAAGACGCAGCATGACACGATCGAGCTTGACAACTTCTCCAGTGCTCAAACCGTGCAGCAATTACAGACGCTTATTAACACAGACATTCATGGCGACGCAGTGATCGAACTTGGCCACGACGATAGCATCACCCTGGCTGGCACGACCGCGCAGCAGTTGCAGGCGATTGTCCACGGCTCCGTCTACCTGCACTGAAGGCAGTTTACTAAGCTCGACCGATGCGTAATAACTTATCGCTTTTCGTTTTTAGACCTGTGTTCCTGAGCCGTTGCGGCGGTCGAAGTGAGGTCATGTCGGCAGGTTGTCTAGAATCTGGCTTCATTTCGCAATCTCGAGCGGGGCTGGGCTATAGTAGATAAGTTTGACGTCAGGCAGTTCAGCGCTATCTCAGCCTCAGCTCTTTCGGTCGAAATTCGCCAAGGCAGCGAAACGCCTGTTGCGGCTCGATAGCCTCAGTTCACGACTGCTGAAAAACGTGACTCCCACAAATCTCCCCGCCAACTATTGTATTCTCCATGTTTAAAGCCTGCTTTGGAACAAATCTGAGGTAGTCGCAGGGGCAGGAGATCAGGTCATCGTACTCTCACCATCCCATGCGCTCATCCGACCCATGCACTCGGCTGAGAATCAAAAAAAATCACGATTAGCGGAGCTCTCTTTTCCCCATGATTAGGCGCCTGCAGGTTTGCCCAAGTTGAACGGCCCGTTCTTGCACGGGCTGCGGCGCTTTGCCGTTCGTGGCGATGTATGTAAGTTCATCAGCCGTGACTGACGCAGCGGTGGCCTCGGAGACACACCCGCAATAGACCGAAACCTCGTGGTCCGTGATTCCGATCTCACGTCTGAACTTGCTGGCATGCTGACTGTCTAGACAGCTGAGCTTGGCGTCCGACAGAGCCAAATTCCTCGCAAGCATGGAAATCTGTACATCGCGCTCGAGCCTCACGCCTATTTCAAAAAAATACGCGAGCACTATTCCGAGAAAAGCCCACGATAGCATCGGCCACATCGCATACAGCGGTCTAAAACGATAGAGTGCCCACCCCAAAACCGGCAAAAGCCCCGCGCCGCCATACAAAAGCAGAGCGCCCCCGACAGCCTTTGCTACTGCTGTAGAATTTAGCTCGGACAAGAACGGGTTGGTTACGACGTGGAAAACGCTAAAAGCCACTGCCGCTAGAAAATATAACCCTAACAAGAGCAAAATGGTTTTCCGAGACATCTTTGCCTCTAATGCTGGATCAATAACACGTTTAAACTAGCATGCTTCCGTTCGAATGCTGGGAAAAGTTTTTATCCAATATCACAAGCCGCGGTGTGGAGTTGAATAGATACTTGCATCTTTTAGCGGTACTCAATCGAGAGGCTGCTGTCGCTTTCTGCCTCAAGGTCGACGTAAACTTCACTAATTTGCTTGGCTTCGCAACTTCGCGAATTCGGGGCATTGGGGGGGCGCCGAATTTTGGCTCGCACGACGCTATTGCGTCACCATCAGCTGTAGTTCAATTCTCGCCAGAACTGATGCAACTGCGCCCAGGGCACCGAAGCGGGCAAAATTTTCAACTCTCTATTTCCGCAATAGGCGGGATCCCGGTCATTTGCTGCCAAGACGGTTGCCTCCGCCAGCTACGCGAACTGGACCTCCATCGCAGACGGTCTAGCGTAAAGAGCGTCTGCCTGACTTGGCGCCAGAGTGCCATCTCATAACGGCCAAGCCGTTCGAAGACGTTGTTGTCGAGATTGGAAACGTGCAAGAAGCACCGTGCGATATCGAGCACAGGTTCGGGTACCGGCGGTCCCGGCTTCGTTTCGGTGTTAGCTACGATTTCGCTATTTATGGAGTGATCTCCGCTACTTGCATCCTGGGACCGGACAACGTTTGCGGGTCGACCGATCCGCAATGATGCCACGGGGGCGCAGTCTTGGGAGGGTGTTTGTGTTAGGCGCGGCCGCTGCTCGCGCAGGTCACCCTGAATTTGAAGAAGGCCGGTCTCAATCAAGGTTGAGCGCCGCAATCGCCACAGCAAGCTCGCAAGGCGAAGGACCAATTCGCGCTCCACCGCCGTTTCCGCGTCATAATCGGCGGTGATTGCCTGCTCGAAGGCTTTGTAGTCTTCGGGATCTTCAAGGGGGCCGATCACCGTCTCGGTGGTCAATCCATGCCGAATTGCGTTTTGAGAGCTGCGCTGCTTGCCGGTTTCCGTTTTCGGACCTGTGCTTCTGAGCGCGTTGCGGCGGTTGGACTCGATCTGTCGAAGCGAGGTCATGTTGGGAGACCCTGGATCTGGCTTCGTTTCGCAATTCTTGCTGTCTGCTTATTCTTCGGAGATAGGGCGAAAACCACGCTCTCGATCGCCTCGCTGGGAGCGGATAACGCGACATCCTGGCCTGTTGCGGTCGGCGGGATACGGAGCGGGTGGGTTTGGGTCCAAAGTTTGTGCGCTATTACCAAAGCGTCGATGCCGGCATTCTCCCACCATCGAGCTTCGTTACCGGCGCGGTGGACCTCGCGGTGATGTCCGCGGCAGAGCGGTACCGTGAACTCGTCGCTTACCTTGAGGCCGAGACCGCGTCCCTGCGCGAAGCGCAAATGATGGGCGTCGCAGGGCAGCCGTTCACAGATCAGGCAGGGTTGTTTGGCAACAAATCGAAGGTGGACCTTGTCGCGAACGCGACGGGGTTCCGAAATGGTGAGCAAGCTCTTGTCGATTCCGCGGGGCTCGGTTTCCTCGCTTGGCGAGGCCTGCTCAATTCGCCGCAGTCCATACCAGTCCTGATGCCCAGTGGATGGACTGGATGCCGGCGACGAGCGGGACGCGTCCCCTACGATTGCATCGGCGTTTGTAAGATCCATCAGTTTGGCCTGAAACGCTTGCTCGACTGTCAGCGCATCGTCGACAGCCAAGGTGTTTTTGATCGGTAGGCTACGGTAGGACCACTCGGTGAGTTGCTCAGCCGACGCCAACGCGGATAACTCCCCAATGAGCTGCTTGTGCAAAGCGAGCGAATTTTCAGCAGTCAGGACAACCCGTGGCGGTCTGACCGGCTTACGTCGACCGCTATTGGGCACAGCGGGACCTGTAGCATCGGATGGCTGGACAGATCCGTCGTATCCAGCGACTTGCTGGCCAGGTCTGTCCGATCCAGGGGACTGGGGAAGGGCGCCGTCAAGATCCGGCGCGTCGAGGTCATCTTCGCCCGCAATTCCGACGAGGGTGAACAGTGCATAGCGCCGCGCGTATGTCAGGGCGGCTCCCATCCGATGCGGTGCTGACGTTTCACTGAAGGGACAGACTGGCCAATCAGACGAAATCCATTCCCCCGACGAATGCGCCAGGGTCGTGGTCAAACGGATCAACCTGGCTGTCTCATCGATCGAGGTGGTCTGCACGGTTGCGATCTCGTGCCGGCCAAGCGACTTGCGCACAAGGTCAAGCCCGCTGGACAGGGAGGCGTAGCGAAAGCTGCGGTCACCTTCGCGTGGGAATGGCGGGCGGATAGTCGCTGTCAGCGACTTTTCAGGATTGGTGATTTCGGCCTGGGCCTTCGCCAGGGCCCCGGCAATCGCGCCGATCGTCTCACTGGCGCGCTGCATCGCTGGCCTCCATCTTAAGAAGATCAAAACTGATTGAGCCGGATTTCGAGCGCCTGGCGCGCACGCCGTGGCCCACGGCTTCCCTGGCATCGTCTGGTATCAATGATTTGAGCTCGGCCTTAGTTTTCTCGTGTTCGAGGAAGGCCGACCGGGTTCGTCGGAAACTGCTGGCGAATTCCGCCCACGCGTTCGATGAGCTCATATCGACGACCCGGACCGCCTCAATGCGTGGCCGCGGCGGCTCAACGCCGAACAGACGAGGCGCCTCGCCGCTCTCGACGCAGCGCCAGAACTTCTTTTCAGCCGTAAGCAGCAGATGCAGGTAGAGCGGATCAGCCGGGATGGTCATCTCGATCCATTTGCCGCCGCCGGTAATGATCGACAGTACCGCGGTCCGTGAGGCCGTCACCCACATATTGTGCTGTAGCTGGGCCATGTGCTTCTCCGCCGCCCCTTCCTCCGAGAACGACCACGGCAGCATGAACTTGGCCTCGAAGACCGCGCCGGTCGCCTCGACCATGCCGTCCAGCGTCGCCGCCATCCAGCGCTTGATGGGGTGAAACACCTGTCGCTGCACTTCGGTGACGACCTGGCCGGTGTTGGGCTCGTACCAGCGCCGGTTGAGGTCCACCGGCTCGACCTCGCCGCGCTTTTCCCGCCACAGGCGAACCAAGGCCAATTCATCCTCGCCCATAATAATTCGGGCGTCGGAGCCGCCGATGAAAGAGCGACGGTCGGCCAGATTAAATTGCGGGCTCATGTGGCCCTCCCGATGTCATGAAGAAAAGGGAGGCAGAAGCGATTATGGGGTAAACCGAACGATAGGGGTTTGTGGATTGTTTCTCGTTCGCGCCTGTTATCGGGGTGCCGATTGCGCTAGTCACGTTAGTAGCTTGGGCCATGGAATACCTCCGTGGCATGGGTAAGGGTCATTGGTGAGTTCACTTCTCACCGTCGGCCTGCACTACAAATATAGACCTTGGTGTATTTAATGTCAATACACAAATGACGAGCGACAGTCGCCCTCGTGGCCGTCCATCGAAACGTACTCAGGATCGCCCGTTTCAGATGAGGGTGTCTGAGTCCTTTTTGCGGATGGTGGATGATTGGCGCCGCGGCCAGATCGACGTGCCGTCTCGTGCCGAAGCAATTCGGAGAATGGTTGAACTAGCGACCAAAGCAAAGAAGGAGCCAGATGCTGATCGCTGATCGCCGGACCCGCACGATCAGATGCTGCACGCCTGGAGTTCACCGACGAGAGTTGCGGTGGCTCGGGCGTGAGACTCGAAGGTTTGGAACATAAATCGCGCAAATGATTGTTTGAGGCGCGGCCGCCGCCGGAGCGGACCAAAATAACCCACAAGTTTTCGTTTAATCGATCTCTGACAGCAGCTTGCGCGATTGCCGCATTAGCCCAGTCAGCTGGCGGCGTTGAGCAATGGCTTCGCGCGTATAGAGCCCATGCTTGACCGCGTTCTTATTGCCATGCGGAGCACCGGATCCCGGCGCTCCGCCATGCATACGGCAGCGCTTCTTACCCTCAACCGCCGGTGACCGGCAGGGATTCCCAGAACGGGTTCTGGCGCCGCAGCGCGGGCTCGAAAGCATGGGCCCGGTATTGCGTGGATGATCACCCTTCATTTTTCTTCGACTTGCGTGGCACTGGAACAGCGATCTGGTTCTTGGCCTCAACGATAGGCATCGGAGCCGTCTTGGCGTCAGTGAGAGCCAACGGTGTGACAGCCTTATCTGAGGCCGCCTCGCGTCGACCCTGCGTCACATTACCGACGATGGCCTGGCCGCCCTCGCCAACGGTCACATGTTGCACTGTCACCTTCTGCTCGCCGCCAGTTCGGTAGCGTTTAAGCGCTTCCATCTGGGTCGTAAACGTTCGCGTCAGTTTGTTAAACGCGCGCTCAGCGCTGTCCTGTTGCGGAATGTTGTCGACGTGGGCGAGGCGGCGGGCGAATGTCATCGCCGCCATGTGGACGGCGGCCATTTGAGCTGCGAGCATCGCTTCAACCTGATCGCGGGGTTTGATGCCATTAATAATCGAGAGCATAAAATTGACCCCGCTCTCGCTGATATCGAGACCCGGCGAACCTGCGTTGCCGAGTTGACCAAGTAATTCCAGAGTGAAATCTAAGTCTGTTGTCCCCAGCGCTTCCATGAGAAGAACGAAGCCGGTCAATTTATCGGGATGGTCAGGTACGATGCTCGAACGACCGCCATCTTTGACCACCTTCACACGCGGCGCTCGCTCAGCGCGACCCTTTACGAACTTGTCTAGTACCCACTATCGGTGAAGAATGAGTCGTGATTCAAGGGTGCATGATTGGCATCCCTGAAGCGACTGCTATTATTTTGACGACGGCGGAACGCACCGAGCTTGAGGGCTTGGCGCGTTCGACGAAGACGGAGCACCGGCTGCGGCAACGCGCCCGCATCGTGCTGTTGGCGGCAGAGGGCATGGCGAGCCGGGCGATCGGGCGGGCCGTTGGCTGCACGACTGGCACGGCATCGAAGTGGCGCGTGCGCTATGCCGAAAAGCGGTTTGGCGGTCTCGACGAAACAGGCGACCGAGGCGCCGAGCCAAAATACACGGCGGAAACGGACAAACGCATTCTGGCGTTGTTGGATCAGCCGAAGCCCAAGGGCTATGCCCGCTGGTCGGGGCCGCTCTTGGCCGCAGCGCTCGGCGATGTCGATGTGCAGTATGTCTGGCGCTTCCTGCGCGCCCAGAAGATCGACCTCGCCGGGCGCAAATCCTGGTGCGAGAGCAGCGATCCGGAGTTCGCCGCCAAGGCGGCCGACGTGGTTGGGCTCTACATGGCCCCGCCGGAGAACGCGATCGTCATCTGCGTCGATGAAAAGCCCTCGATCCAGGCGCTGGAGCGGGCACAGGGTTATCTGAAAATGCCGAACGGCCGAGCGCTGGGCGGTCATAGCCACGATTACAAGCGCAACGGCACCTCGACGCTGTTCGCCGCCTTCGAGGTGGCCACCGGCAAGGTGACGGCAGCTCACAAGAAGCGGCGGCGGCGCATCGAGTTCCTCGACTTCATGAACGACATTGTCGCCGCTTGGCCCGACACCGCCATCCACGTCGTGCTCGACAACCTCAATACCCACAAACCTGGGAACGACCGTTGGCTCAAGCAGCATCCGAACGTGACGTTCCACTTCACGCCGACCCGGGCCTCATGGCTGAATCAGGTGGAGATCTGGTTCTCAATTCTGCAAGAACAGTCTCTGTGCGACGAATCCTTCACCTCGGTCAAACAGCTCAGAGAGCACATCGACGCCTTCGTCGATGCTTACAACGCCGACGCCAAGCCGTTCGTCTGGAGCAAGTCCGAAGTCCATCAAAAGCGTCTCAAAGCCCGTTTCGCGGACCAATGATTCCGGGTACTAGGGCGGCAGCCTCCCTTGGAGTACGTTTGTACTCAGGTTTGTTTGTCAATTCCCTCTTTCGATCTTGCGCAGTCATCCGAGATCGATCCCCCACATTGCCGCTAGTACATGTGGGCAAGAATCTTGCCAAAAACAATGGAAGACGCGCTAATTTTCTCCAAAAAACATACTTTGCCTGGGGTTGTTTTTCAAAAAAGTTTGGCTACGTCCCCCTAGCCGTTTGGGAAGCAAGCAGGACACGAGATTTGCAAAACGAACCCAAATTGTAGATCCCAACATCGTAAGGTCTTTGGTATTCGAACATTCAATCGCGGACATGATCAAATTGCCTGAACGTGATACCCAGATAGCAATGAAGCGGCTGAGGATATTACGAAGGTGGTTCGCGCGGAGGATCGGGTATGCGAGGCTGGCTTGCCTGGCGCTCCTGATCGGCTTTGCCGCGCTGCGCATTGCCGATCCCGCTCCAGTCGAGGAAATCCGGGTCAGGACTTTCGATACCTACCAGCGCATCGATCCCCGTGTGAAGGCGGTCAGGCCTGTCAGCATCGTCGATATCGATGAAAAGAGCCTGAAGAAATTCGGCCAGTGGCCGTGGCCGCGGACGCGGATCGCGGATATGGTCGCCAGCCTCACAAAACTCGGCGCCGTCGTGATCGCCTTCGACGTCATCTTCTCGGAGCCCGATCGGCTCAACCCCGACGTGGCAGCAGACAGCTTTCGCAATCTCGACGAGGTAACTCGAGAGAAGTTGCGGGCGTTGCCGAGCAATGATGAGGTCTTCGCGGATGCGATGCGGCATTCCCGCGTGGTGCTGGGCGAATCCGGGCTTACCACGGTGATGGGGGAATTGGACAAGACGCTTCCGGCGACGGGGTTGGCAATGCTGGGTGAAGACCCGCAGCGCTTCATGGTCAAGTTTCCGGGCCTGCTGCGCAATACGCCGATCTTGGAAAAGGCGGCCAGCGGCCGCGGCCTGCTCACGATCGATCCCGAGCGCGACGGCATTATCCGGCGGGTCCCCATGATCTTGCAGGCGCAGGGCGAAACCATGCCGTTCCTGAGTTTCGAAATGTTGCGCGTAGTCACCGGCACCGACACGATCTTCATCAAGTCCGACCGGGCCGGGATCGTGAGCGTCGGCGTCAAGGGTTTCCAGGTTCCGACCGACCGCAATGGCCAGCTTTGGGTTCATTTTGCGCGCAACGATCCGTCGATCTATGTTTCGGCGGTCGACGTGCTTGAAGGGAGCGTCCCGGCCGAAAAGATCAAGGGCAAGCTGGTGCTGGTCGGAACGTCGGCGGTAGGGCTTAACGACATCAAGACCACGCCGGTGTCCGCGGCCATGCCGGGGGTCGAAATCCACGCCCAGGTGCTGGAAGCCGCGTTGACCAAATCGCTGCTGGCGCAACCGCCTTACGGCCCACTTCTCGAATTTGCCGCGGCGTTATTGCTCGGGATTCTCGTGATCGTGTTCGAACCGATGTTAGGCCCGACCGCCCTGGTTGCCGTCGGCGCTCTGTTCGCATCGTTGCTGATCGGGACATCCTGGTATTTTTATACGCAGCACCGGTTGCTGATCGACTTTACCTATCCCTTGCTGTCGACTACCGCGATCTATCTCACCCTCATCTTCACCAGCTTCGTCAGGGAGCAGAAGCAGCGGCGGCAGATTCGTTCGGCCTTCGGCCAGTATCTGTCGCCAGCGCTGGTCGAGCAGCTCGCGCAGTCGCCCGAAAAGCTCGTGCTTGGCGGCGAGGAGCGCGAGATGACCATCATGTTCTCCGACATCCGGGGCTACACCACGATTTCGGAAGTCCTTCAAGAACGATCCGAAGGGCCTGACGACGCTGATCAACCGGTTCCTGACGCCGCTGACCAACGCGATCCTAGGGCGAAAGGGCACTATCGACAAATATATGGGCGATGCGATCGTGGCGTTCTGGAATGCGCCGCTCGACGACAAGGAGCATCAGCTCAATGCCTGCGAGGCCGCACTCGACATGCTGGAGCGGATCGATGTGCTCAACAGGCAGCGCGAGATCGAGGCGCAGGAGGGCGGTCCCGCCTATTTTCCGCTCAACGTCGGCGTCGGGCTGAATACCGGCACCTGCGTGGTCGGCAACTTCGGTTCCGACGTGCGTTTCGACTATTCGGTGATGGGCGACAGCGTCAACCTGGCGTCACGGCTGGAGGGGCAATCCAAGGAATATGGATTTCCCATCATCATCGGCTCCAAGACCGCAATGGCGGTGAAGGACAAGTTTGCGGTCCTCGAGCTCGATTTCATCATGGTCAAGGGCAAGAAAGAACCCGAGGTCATTTATACCATCGCCGGCCGCGAGGATACCGCGCAGTCCGGCCGCTTCCAGCGCCTGCGCAACCTGACGATCGAGATGCTGGCATGCTATCGCAGCCGTGACTGGGAGGGGGCGCTGGCGGCGATCGAACGGGGCCGCCGGACCGACGACGGCCGCGCGCTGGAGCTGCTCTACAATCTGTATCAGGCGCGAATTCGGGGTTACCAGGAGAAACCGCCGCCGGAAGACTGGAACGGGGCTTTTGCGCTGCTGACCAAGTAGCTCATGTTGTCCCGGCGTTCGCCGGGACCGCACCACGAGGCAAACGCCACACCAAAACTCAGGGACCTCGATACAATGGGGCATCAGGCGGCGTGCTATATGGTTGCACCAGGCTCACGCCACAGCCTCGCGCCAGCAAAGGGAGCGGACTCCGCATGAGCAGACCAACACCCAAGGAGATCAAGGCGATGGCCGACGTCACGGGCGTGCCGGTCAGCGCCGAGGTCGCCACCCGCGTCGCCAATTCCATCGGGCCGGCGTTCGAGGGTTTTGCCGCGGTCGCTGGCACGTTGCCGTTTGATCTGGAGCCGGCGAGCTTTGTTCTCGTGCAAGCCGCCGGGGATTCGATATGAGCGCCGAACCGGCCCTGCTGTCGCTGACCTCGGTCGCGCAAGGAATCGCGCAAAAGCACTTCTCGTCGCGTGAGGCGACGCAATCCTGCCTCGCGCGGATTGCGCAGTGGCAACCCCGTCTCAATGCCTTCATGGCGATCGAAGCCGACCAGGCGCTGGCAGCGGCCGATGCCGCCGACGCCGGGCTTTCGAAAGGCACGGCCAGCGGGGCGCTGCACGGGGTGCCGCTGGCGCACAAGGATATGTATTACGATGCGGGCAGGGTGGTCAGCTGCGGCTCGAAAATCCGCCGCGACTTCGTTGCAACGACGACCTCGACGGCGCTGCGGCGCTTGAAGCAGGCCGGCACGATTCGGCTGGGCTCGCTGCAGATGGCGGAGTTCGCCTATGGACCAACCGGCCACAACAGCCATTACGGAGCAGTGCATAATCCCTGGAATGTCGATCACATCACCGGCGGCTCGTCGTCGGGATCAGGCGCCGCCGTCGCGGCGCGGCTGACCTTTGCGGCATTGGGCTCGGACACCGGCGGCTCGATCCGGATGCCCGCGCATTTCTGCGGCGTCACCGGATTGAAGACGACTTATGGCCGGATCAGCCGCGCCGGCGCGATGCCGCTGTCGCAATCGCTCGACACGGTCGGGCCGCTGGCGCGCTCTGCCGAGGATTGCGCGCTGCTGCTGGGCCTGATGGCGGGCGCGGATCCGGAAGACTCCACCGCGATTGCCGGGCCGGTCCCGGACTACGCGGCCGCGACGCGGGAATCGATCGGGGGGCTCAGCATCGGCGTGCCCGCCGCCTTTTATGTCGACGACCTCGATCCAGAAGTCGCCCGGATTTTCGACGAAACGATCGCCGTTCTCAAAGGCGAGGGCGCCAATGTGGTCCAGGTCGAACTGCCGGACCAGCGCCAGCTCACTGCGGCGTGCCAGCTGGTTCTCGCGGTCGAAGCCGCCGCCTTTCACAAGCGCTGGCTGATCGAGCGCCCGCAGGACTACGGCCCGCAGGTTCTGATGCGGCTGCAGAACGGGCTTGCGATCCCGGGCGTCACCTATCTCGAGGCGATGCGCTGGCGCGGGCCGGCGCTGGCCGCGCACAACGCGGCGGTGGCCAAAGTCGACGCGATGATCGCACCGGTGGCGCCGGTCGCGGCTCCCACCATCGCCGAGAGCGACGTCGGCAACAGCCCCGACGCGGAATCCGTCATCCAGCGGCTGACGCGGTTTACCCGCCCGATCAACTATCTCGGCCTGCCCTCGCTTTCGATCCCGGCAGGCTTTACGCGCAGCGGTCTTCCCGTGGGCATGCAGCTGATCGGCCGTTCATTCGATGAAGCCATGCTGCTGCGGATCGGCGCTGTATTCCAGCGCGTCACCGATTTCCACGACCGGGTGCCGAAACCGGCATGATCGCCCTCGTCGAGATCCGCGGCCTGGCGGAACCTGCCGGGACGGTTGGCGCGGCCTGACGGCGGCAAAGCCAAGAGCCCGGCAGATTGGAGTCGTCACATCGGGCAATTACGGTTAGGCTCGAACGCGGCGCGGAGAAATGCAGCGTGTAAAACAGGGGGAGTTGTTCCGATGCAAATGTCCAATGAAGGCCTTCTTGTTATTCTATTCGTCGGCCTGATTGCGGGCTGGCTGGCCGGAAAGATCGTGCGCGGCACCGGCTTTGGCATCATCGGCGATATCCTGGTCGGAATCGCGGGCGCGCTTGTCGCCAGTTATCTGTTCCCGAAGCTCGGCATTCGTCTCGGCACCGGCCTCGTATCCGAGATCATCTATTCGGCGATCGGCGCGGTCGTGCTGTTGCTGATCGTGCGGCTGGTGCGAACCGGCGGCCGATTCTGACGCTGCGGCGGCTGCCGCGGTCGGTTATTGCTTGAATTTTGCCTTGAAGATGCTGGGGCCGCGCCTCTCTCGCAACTCCGCCGGGCACCCTCTGGGCTTGCGCAAAGGCTATTAACAGGAACCGATCAGGGTTCCATTCTGCTGGAAAATCACTGGAAACCTCTGCCGGACTCGGGGCGGGAAGCGGTATCCCGGTCGAGGTGCAGGACGAGGCCGGCTGCATCTCGATATCGGTCAGCCCGGTGCCATTTCCGAAGCCTGCACTGGTGGCGAATCAGCCGTTTTCGGCGGCCATTCGGCCGGTACGAGCCCGCCGAGCCTGTTTAGGTTAACGCGACGTCAATAGACGCTCGCTACAAAGACCGGTAAGATGAGGCCTCGCATACCCCGCGAGAGATCTAAGGGGGCGCGCATCCCATTGTGAAGAGATCTTGATTGATGGCAGCCGTTCCCGGTGTCCGGCGTTCCGAACTCGGTAATGCGCTGCGCGCCTGTCGCAGCGCATTTCTCGGCGTCGGCGCCATGAGCTGCATGATCAATCTGCTGTATTTGACCGGCTCGATCTTCATGCTGGAGATCTACGACCGGGTGCTTCCAAGCCGGAGCGTGCCGACCCTCGTCGGTTTGGTGATCCTCGCCGGCGGCTTGTATGTGGCCCAGGGCGTTCTCGACCTGATCCGGGGACGAATCCTCGGCCGTATCGGAACCTCGCTCGACGAAGCCCTCAATGCCCGCGTATTCCAGACCGTTGTGCGGCTGCCGCTGATGGTCGGCGGGCGCAATGAGGGTCTGCAGCCGCTGCGCGATCTCGATAACATTCGCTCGTTCCTCTCCAGCATGGGGCCGGGCGCGTTGTTCGACCTGCCGTGGCTGCCGTTCTATCTGGCGATCTGTTTCGCCTTCCATGTCATGATCGGCCTGACCGCGCTGGTCGGTGCGATCATCCTGGTCACCCTCACCGTCATCACCGAATACATGTCGCGCGCGCCGGCACGTGAGGCGATGGGCCTGGCGGCGCGCCGCAACGATCTGGCCGCCGCCAGCCGGCGCAACGCGGAAGTCCTGGTGGCGATGGGAATGTCCGGACGCCTGACCGAGCGCTGGAGCGAAGCCAACCAGACTTATCTCGCGGGCAATCAGCGCACCAGCGACGTCGCCGGCGGTCTCGGCGCGATCGCCAAGGTCCTGCGCATGACGCTGCAGTCGGCGGTGCTGGCCGTCGGCGCCTATCTGGTGATTCACCAGGAGGCGACCGCGGGCATCATCATCGCGGGCTCGATCCTGAGCGCGCGGGCGCTGGCGCCGGTCGATCTCGCCATCGCGCATTGGAAAGGCTTCGTTGCCGCGCGGCAGAGCTGGCACCGCCTCAACCGGCTGCTCGAAACGATACCGGCGCAAACCGCGCAGACATTGCTGCAGAATCCATCGAGCCGGCTGTCGGTCGAGGGCGTCAGCATCGTGCCGCCGGGCGACCAGAAGATTATCGTGCAGGACGTCACCTTCGCGCTTGTGGCCGGCAACGGCCTCGGCGTGATCGGGCCGAGCGGATCGGGCAAGTCGTCGCTGGTGCGCGCGCTGGTCGGCGTATGGCAGCCGGTGCGAGGCAAGGTCAGGCTCGATGGCGCGGCGCTCGACCAATGGTCGTCCGACGTGCTTGGCCGCCACATCGGTTATCTGCCGCAGGATGTCGAACTGTTCGCAGGCTCCGTGGCCCAGAATATTGGCCGTTTCGATCCCGAAGCCAGCGCCGATTCCATCATCGCGGCCGCCAAGGAGGCGGGCGTCCACGAGATGATCATCAAGATGCGCGAAGGTTACGACACCCAGATCGGCGAGCAGGGCACCGCGCTTTCGGCCGGCCAGGCGCAGCGCGTGGCGCTGGCGCGGGCGCTCTACGGCAACCCGTTCTTGATCGTGCTCGACGAGCCGAACTCCAATCTCGATACCGAGGGCGATGAGGCGCTGACACGGGCGGTGCGCGCCGCGCGCGAACGCGGCGCCATCGTGGTGGTGGTTGCGCACCGGCCGATCGGGATCGAGGCGGTCGACCAGCTTCTGGTCCTGAAAGACGGCCGCATGCAGGCCTTCGGGCCGAAGGAAACCGTGCTCGGGCAGGTGCTGCAGCAGCGCGTTGCGTCGCCATCGCCGATCAAGATCGTATCCGAAGGGGGAGTCGCCAAATCATGAGCGACAGCGAACCGAGGGGCGCGCAGCGGTCGATCCGTCTGCATCTGATCGCGGGCCTCGCCATCGTCGTTATCATGGCGGGCGGGCTCGGCGGCTGGGCCTCGACCGCGGAGATATCGGGCGCGCTTATCGCGCCGGGACAGATCGTCGTCGAATCGAACGTGAAGAAGGTGCAGCATCCGACCGGCGGCGTCGTCGGCGAATTGCTCGCGCGCGACGGCGATCTCGTCAAGGCCGGTCAGGTGTTGGTGCGGCTCGATGACACCGTCACCAAGGCAAGTCTTGCGATCGTCACCAAGAACCTCGACGGGTTATGGGCGCGGGCGGCGCGGCTGCAGGCCGAACAGCAGGGTCTCGACAAGATCGTATTTCCAAAGATGCTGCTCGACCGCGCCGAGGATCCCGACGTCAAGACCATCATCGCGAGCGAGACCAAGCTGTTCGAGGTTCGCGTCAACGGCAGGATCGGGCAAAAGGCGCAATTGCGCGAGCGGATCACGCAATTGAACGAGGAAATCGGCGGCCTGACGGCGCAGGAAGCGGCGAAGGACAAGGAAATCGCGCTGGTCGAGAAGGAATTGATCGGGGTCCGCGAGCTCTACGACAAGCACCTCGTGCAGCTTACACGCCTGACCACGCTGGAGCGCGACGCGGCGCGGCTCAACGGCGAGCGGGCGCAATACATCGCCTCGCGCGCGCAGGCCAAGGGCAAGATCACCGAGACCGAGCTGCAGATCATCCAGGTCGACAAGGATATGGTCAGCGACGTCTCCAAGGATTTGCGCGAGACCAACGACAAGATCGGCGAATTCGTCGAGCGCAAGGTCACGGCCGAAGACCAGTTGCGGCGAACCGACATCCGCGCCCCGCAGGACGGCATGGTGCTGCAATCCACCGTTCATACCATCGGCGGGGTGGTCACCGCCGGCGACGCCATTATGACGATTGTTCCGCAAAGCGATGATCTCCGGGTCGAAGCCAAGGTCAACCCGCAGGATATCGACAAGTTGCAGATCGGCCAGAAAACCCTGCTGCGGCTGTCGGCATTCAACCAGCGCACCACGCCGGAACTGAATGGCTTTGTCACCCGTGTCTCGCCCGACGTCACCACCGACCAGCGCACCGGGCAATCCTATTACACGATCCGCGTCTCGATGCCGCCGGAAGAAATTGCGCGTCTCGGCGACTCCAGACTGATCCCCGGCATGCCCGTCGAAGCCTTCGTGCAGACCGGCGACCGCACCATGCTGTCGTATTTGATCAAGCCATTCAACGACCAGTTGATGCGCGCGTTCCGGGAGAAGTGAGTCTTCTCTGGCGTCGTCCCCGCGAGCGGGAAAATTTGAGCGACGTCATTGCGAGGAGTGAAGCGACGAAAGACAGAACCTCGCGCGAAAACACGCGGCGAGAATGCAAAGTTATGCACAGTGCGCTTCCCTCCACGCGCCCTTGCGCGTGGCGGGGAGGGGTCGGGGGTAGGGGGTCTATCGGCTTGCTCCTCTGGCAGTGAGTTTGCCGCGGCACCCCCACCCCCGACCCCTAAGAGCGAGCTTCGCTCGTCTCGACCCCGCCGCTTCGCGGGGGGAGGGGAGCGCAAGGGCGCCAACATTCAACCTGACAAATTCTTCAGCAACAGATTCAGCGCCGTCGACGCGAACACATGCATATTCGCGAGCCGGTCGGCGCTGCCGGTCTCGAGCGTCATGACGGACTGCTCGGGACCCGCGACCGCCATGCAGCTATGGCCGGCGGCGTCGCCGTAGCGGTTGCCGGTTGGCCCGGTCGCGCCGGTCTCCGACAGGCCCCAATCGGTGGAAAAACGCCGGCGGATCTGGCTCGCCAGCAGCTTTGCGTAAGGCTCCGAGGCCGAACGGATCCCTTTCATCGCTTCGTCCGGAATATCCATCAGAATCCGCCGCGCGTCGCGCGTGTAGATCACGCCGCCGCCGAGAAAATAAGCCGACGCCCCGGGCACCGCGAGCAGCGCGGCAGAGATCAGCCCGCCGGTCGAGGATTCCGCAACCGCGATGGTCTGTTTCCGCTCGATCAATCTGGCGGCGATCTTCTCGGCAGTCGCAACGAGATCTTTCATTTTTCCTCAATTCCCGCGCAGGAGTTTTCTGAAGTATGGCCGCCCGGTG
Organism: uncultured Alphaproteobacteria bacterium; assembly: GCA_963801875.1. Taxonomy (GTDB): domain Bacteria; phylum Pseudomonadota; class Alphaproteobacteria; order Rhizobiales; family Xanthobacteraceae; genus Bradyrhizobium. The sequence continues at coordinate 192,958 of CAWDGT010000008.1, forward strand.
TCCTGTTTGTCGGCGAGCGAGTGATAGACGACGCGAACAAAATTCTTGCTGGCCAATTCGGTGGGCGCCCATTTGGCGTCGAGATCCGCGAACGGCTTGGCCGCAAGGACGTCGTCCTCGCTCTTTCCCTCCTTGACGAGTTTTGCCATGCGGTCGCGCGCGGTGACCAGCATGATGCGGTACTCCGTTAACGCCGCCTTGTTGGCGACCGGCCCGTGGCCCGGGACGATCCGGCTTTTGGCATTGGTCAGCTTGAGATAGGCGTCTGAGGCGGCGATCATGCCCCTGATGTTGCCGCCATTGGCGAAATCGATGTTGGGATAGCGGCCATTGGTGAAGGTATCGCCGGTCGACAGCACATTGGCGGTCTTGAACCAGACATAGGTATCGCCGTCGGTATGCGCGTTGGCGATATGCTTGAGGTCGGCAACCCGGCCCTTGAGCCTGATCTTGGAGAAGTTCGTATAGGTGTCGGACGGCAGCGCGCCTTGCGGCGCGGGCGGGGTCTTGGCGCCGGTGAGTCCATTGCTGGTCCCGGCCGCAAGCCGGTTCCTGACGTTGATCTGGGAAACGATGGTGACGCCGTCCCTGGCGAAGGCCTCGTTTCCGCCGGTGTGGTCGCCATGATAGTGCGTGTTGACGAGGTATTTGACCGGCTGTTTCGAGATCGCTTCGACGGCTGCCTTGATCTTGTCGTGCAGCGGCGCGTACTGGCTGTCGACCATAATGATGCCGTCGTTCGTCACGGCCACCGTGATATTTCCACCCTGGCCTTCGAGCATGTAGCAGTTGCTGCCGAGGTCGGTGGTCTTGATCTCGACCTTTGAAAAATCCGGCGGTGGTGGTGAGGCGGCCGGCGGCTGCTGGGCCGATACCGGCCCGGATAACACCATGAGGGTTGCGACCACGGCGATTGTCGGCCCCTGCATGCTACCTCCCTTGCGGCCATTTTCCGGTGTTGTAGCACAGGAATGCATAGCTGCCGACTCAGGGGCTGCCGGCCGTCCAATGGACGGCGGCGCCCGCGCGTCATAGGCTATCTCGATTGCGGTCCGGCGCTAGAATCGACGGACGCTACGCAAGAGGAAACCAGGGTCATGACGTCACCAGTCGCGGGCGGCGTGGATTGCGATCTGCATCCGGCGGTTCCGCATTTGACCAGCCTGTTGCCCTATCTCAACGATTATTGGCGCGATCAGGTCACGACCCGGGGAATGACCGATCTGGTGTCGCAATCCTATCCGGCGAATTCGCCGATCTCGTCGCGACCGGACTGGCGGCCGGCGCAGGGCAAGCCCGGATCGCACCTTGGAGACATGCAGGCCCAGGCGCTCGACCGGTTCGATGTCGCTTTCGGCATCTGCAATCCGCTTTTCGGCGTGCAGATGGTGTTCTCCGAGGACATGGCGGACGCCTTTTGCCGCGCGCTGAACGACTGGCTTGCCGGGGAATGGCTCGACCGCGATGCGCGGCTGCGCGGCTCGATCGTGATCCCGGTGCAGAGCATCGAGAAGTCGGTCGCCGAGATCGAGCGCTGTGCCGCCGACCCGCGGTTCGTTCAGGTCCTGATGCTGGTCATGGGCGACATGCCCTTGGGGAAACGCGCCTACTGGCCGATTTACGCCACCGCCGAGCGGCTGGGCCTGGCCGTAGGCATCCACGCCGGCAGCAACTACCACAACCCGCCGACATCGGTCGGCTGGGGCTCCTATCACATCGAGGACTACGTGGCGCAGGCGCAGGCCTTTCAGACGCAACTCACCAGCCTGATCGTGGAGGGGGTTTTCGCGCGGCATCCAGCCTTGAAAATGGTGATGCTGGAAAGTGGCTTCACCTGGCTGCCGTCCTATCTGTGGCGGCTGCACAAGTTCTGGCGCGGCATCCGGATGGAAACGCCCTGGGTGGACCGCGCGCCGCTGGATATTGTGCGCAGCAACATCCGGTTCTCCCTGCAGCCGATCGACGCGCCGCCGGATCCGGCAACCCTGAATCGACTGTTTGACCATATGCAGTCGGACGAATTGCTCCTATTCTCAACGGATTATCCGCACTGGCAGTTCGAGGGCGACGAGGTGTTGCCGGAGGGAATGTCGCCGGATCTTGTGCGCAAGATCATGATCGATAATCCGCTTGTGACCTATGGCCGCCTCAAGCAGCCGGTGATCAAGGAGACGACGCCATGAACATCCAGGTCCGCGACCGTCCGGCGCCCGGTTCATCCGTTCAGGTAAAGACCGCGATTGCCGATGGCGACATCCATCCGGCGCGCGCGACCAAGACGGAATTGTATCCGTTCCTGGCAAAACGCTGGCACGCGCATCTGGAGACCTACGACAAGCATCCCTATCAGGGCATGATGGAAGGCCCGCCCTATCCCAAGGCGCAGCCGAACGCCTCGCGCCGCGACGCCTGGCCGCCGGAAGGCGGCCCGCAGGGCTCGTCGCTGTCGTTCATGCAGAAGCAGCATCTCGACCCGAACAATGTCGTGCTTGGCGTGCTCAATCCGCTCAACACCGGGCAGGGCATCCGCAATCATGATCTCAGTGCGGCGATCTGCTCGGCGATCAACGACTGGCAGATCGAGAAGTGGACCAGCAAGGACAGCCGCCTGAAAGCCTCCGTCGTGGTCGCCAACGAGGACGGCAAGGCTGCGGCCGCCGAAATCCGCAAGCGCGCCGGTGACAAGAATTTTGTCCAGGTGCTGCTGCTGAGCCGCAATGTCGAGCCGCTCGGCCAGCGCCGCTACTGGCCGATTTACGAGGCCGCGGAAGAGGCCGGGCTTCCCGTCGGCGTGCACGCCTTCGGTTTCGGCGGCAACCCGATCACGGCCTCGGGCTGGCCGAGCTATTACATCGAGGAGATGGTCGGCCATTCGCAGTGCCAGCAGACCGTGCTCGCCTCGATCGTGCTGGAGGGCGTGTTCGAGCGGCATCCGACGCTCAAGATGATCATGATCGAGGCCGGCTTCGGCTGGGCGCCGTCGCTGTCATGGCGACTCGACAAATGCTGGCAGCGGCTCAAGAGCGAGGTGCCGCACGTAAAACGCCCGCCGTCGGAATATATCCGCGACCATATCTTCTGGACCACGCAGCCGATGGAAGACCCGGAGCGACGCGATCATCTGTTCGACGTGATCGACTGGGTCGGCTGGGATAAATTGCTGTTCGCCACCGACTATCCGCACTGGGATTATGACGATCCCTCGCGGGTGCTGCCGGCCGGCGTCAGCGACGCCAATCGCGAGGCGTTTTATCTGAACAACGCGATGAAGCTTTACGGGCTTTCCTAGCGGAGCATGGCTTTGATTGAAACGGTTTCTCCGCGGACTCGGTTTACCTCTCCCGCCGGGAGAGGTCGGATCGCGCCAGCGATCCGGGTGAGGGGTTACGCTCTCTCGATAGACCTGAACCCCTCATGACCCGTCACGTTATCGCCCCGGTCGACGAATTGCCTCCGGGAACGCGAAAATTTCTCACCATCGATGAACGGCCGATCGCGATCTTCAACATCAACGGCGAGTTCTTCGGCCTGTTGAACCGCTGCCCGCATCAGGGGGCGGCCTTGTGCGAGGGGCCGCTGATTGGGCTCGCGCAATCGTCCGATCCCGGCAAGATCAAATATACGAGGTTAGGCGAGATCATCCGCTGCCCCTGGCACGGCTGGGAATTCGATGTCCGCACCGGCCAGTCCTACTGCGACCCCAAACGATTCCGCGCGCGCGCTTATCCCGTGAACGTCGAGCCGGGTTCAGCCGTGGTGAAGGGACCGTATGTGGCCGAGACCTTGGCGGTGTCGGTGGAGAGCGATTACGTGGTGGTGGATTTGTAAACTCGGGTTCAACGCTTGCACGATCTCACTTCAGTCAACAATATTGACCTTTCTTGCGAGTGCCGTCCTCCAGCATCGAGCTGCTCAGCCAGTTCAAAACCACCTGATACTAAGGACGCGCAGCCCGGCCGCGATTCCCGACTGTACCAAATCCGATCTTGCTGTAGTGTTGCGCCCCAACGAAAAGAAGCGGGCAATCAGCCCCGGACGTCAACTCAGGGAGGAGCAGCATGACAGGGCCGGCAACCAATCACCTGACGAACCGGCGGGGCTTTCTCAAGATCGCGGCCGCGGGCACCGCGGCGGCGTTGAGCCGGCCTCTGCCGGCGGGCGCTGCAGAGAAGACCATCACCATCCTGCACGAAAGCTCGTTCATCAAGCCGTTCGACGAATATGTCGCGAACACGCTGGCCCCGGCCTACGAGAAAGAGACCGGCATCAAGGTCGTCTACGAAGTGACCAGTGTCGGCAGCCTGCCGACGCGGATCAGCACGATTGCCGAGACCGGCTCGGGCGCCGACATCACGATGAACGGCCTGCTGCAGGTGATCCAGTTCAGCAACAAATATCTGGACGTTGGCGACATCGCCGACGACCTCGGCAAGGCGCAAGGCGGCTGGTACGACGCCGGCCGGGAGGGCGTCGTCGTCGAGGGCAAATGGAAGGCGATCCCCTTCGCCAATATCGGTCAATTGATGAACTGGCGCACCGACTATTTTGCCGAAATCGGCGTCAAGAAATTCCCGGAGACCTGGGAAGAGCTGCACGAGGTCGGCAAGAAGCTGAAGGCCAAGGACCATCCCTTCGGCTTCGAGCTCGGCCACGGCTTCGGCGACAACCACGGCTGGCTCTATCCCCTGCTGTGGTCCTATGGCGGCGCCGAGGTCGCGGCCGACGGCAAGACCGTGGTCCTCGACTCCGACGAGACCGCGCGCGCCGTGGATTTCTGCCGCAAGTTCTTCAAGGACACCATGCTCGACGACTGCCTCGGCTGGACCGACGTCAGCAACAACAAGGCATGGATGGCCGACCAGATCTCCTGCACCAACAATGCCGAAAGCATCCTGTGGTTCGCCAAGCGCGAGTTTCCCGAAATCGGCAAGGTCACCGATCAGGCGATGAACCCGGCGGGGCCGAAGGGCCGCTTCCACCTGCTCAATTTGATCAGCCATTCGATCTTCGATTTCTCGCCGGTGCGGCAGGAGGCCCAGGCCTTCATGCGCTGGCTGATGGCGCCGAAGCAGCTCGGCGGCTGGTACGCGGTCGCGGATTCCTACTACCAGCCGTTGCTGCACGGCTACGACAATGCGCCGATGTGGAATGTCGAGCCGCGCAACCTGCCGTTCCGCGATGCACTGGCAAACGCCCATCTGCCGGGTTGGCCAGCTCCGGCGAGCCGGCAACTGGCCGAAGTCGTCGCCAAATATGTCGTCATCGACATGTTCGCCAAGGCCTGCGCCGGTGCGTCGACCAAGGACGTCATCAAGGACGCCGCGGACCAATTGAAGGACATCTATCGCGCGGCCTGACACATGACGATTGCATCCGAGCGTCTACTCGTACCTGCCCGAGCGGCGCGCAAGCGTGTGTCGCTCGCGGTGGTGCTCGACCGCGAAAGCGTCTTCAGCTGGCTGATGATGGCGCTGCCGCTTGCCTTCCTGGCGGCGCTCGTCGGCTATCCGTTCTGCTACGGCATCCTGCTCAGCCTGCAAGACCGGCCGGTGGCGAACACCGGCACCTTCGTGGGCTTGAAGAATTTCATCACCGACGCGCACGATCCGGTGTTCTGGCGGGTGGCGATCAACACCTTTATCTACACCGGCGTCGCGACCTTCCTGAAGATGATCGGCGGGCTCGGCCTGGCGCTGGCCATGAACCAGCACTTCCGCATGAAGAACCTGGTGCGGGCGCTGCTGCTGTTGCCGTTCATCGTTCCGACCGTGCTCAGCACGGTTGCCTGGCTGTGGATGCTCGACCCCGCCTTCAGCGTCGTCAACCGGATGCTGGTGGCGCTGGGCTGGCCCAAGCCGGGCCCCTCGTGGCTCGGCGATCCCACGCTTGCGATGGTCTCGATCATCATCATCAACACCTGGCGCGGTCTGCCCTTCTACGGCATCACCCTGCTCGCCGGCCTGCAGACGGTCCCTGCTGAACTCTACGAGGCGGCCTCCATCGACGGCGCCGGCGGATGGGAGCGATTTCGCTTCATCACCTTGCCGCTGCTGCGGCCGATCATCCTGATCGTCACCCTGTTCTCGGTCATCTTCACCTTCGCCGACTTCCAGCTCATCTACGTTCTGACCCATGGCGGGCCGGCGAACGCCACCCAGCTGTTTGCTACCTACGCGTTCGATATCGCGATGGGCGCGGGCCAGCTCGGGCTCGGAGCCTCGATCGCGCTGGCGATGCTGCCGGCGCTGGCGCTGCTGATCGTGGCGCTCACCATCTATTTGCGGAGGGAATGATGGTCAGCGGCGAAGGACGCATCCATCGGGCGTTGCGGGTATGGCTGCCGGTCGGCTTCTTTCTCGTGCTGGCGTTGTTTCCGTTCTACTGGATGGCGATCACGTCGATCAAACCCAACGCCGAGCTCTACAACAAGAATGTAATGCCGCTGATCGTGCATGCGCCGACGCTCAAGCACTATGTCGACCTTCTGACCCAGTCGAGCTTCCTGTTGTGGACGTGGAACACGATGCTGGTGGCGGTGGTGGCAACCGCGATCTCGCTGATCCTCGGCACCATGCTCGCCTATCCGCTGGCGCGCATGCGCTTTGCCGGATCGTCGCTGATCGCAATGACGATTGCGGCGATCTACCTCGTGCCGCAGCCGCTGCTGTTCATACCGCTTGCGGACGTGATCAACCGGCTTGGCCTCGGCAACACGCTCACTTCTGTGATCCTGACCTATCCGACCATGCTGGTGCCGTTCTGCGCCTGGCTGCTGCTCGGCTATTTCAAGACCGTGCCGAAGGAGCTCGAGGAGGCGGCGCGGATCGACGGCGCCAGCCGGCTCCAGACAATGTGGACGATCTTCCTGCCGCTGTGCACGCCGGGGTTCATATCTGCCGGCATCTTCGCCTTCACGCTCTCACAGAACGAGTTTCTCTATGCCTTGATCTTCCTGACCAAGAGCTCGGTGCGCACCGTGCCGGTCGGCGTCATCGCCGAACTGATCCGCGGCGACGTGTTCTATTGGGGCCAGCTGATGGCCGGCGCCCTGCTCGGCTCGATCCCGGTGGCGATCATCTACTCGTTCTTCGTCGAGCACTATGTCGCCGGCCTCACCGCCGGGGCGGTCAAGGCATGAACCGGAAAATCTGATTCATACCGTGCGGCTGATGCCGCCAGCTTACGTGAAACCTTGCGTCAAACGGCAGAAGAATGACATGGCTGATGCAGAGGCGATCTGCGATTGATTCAGGGATTCCATTTGCCCGGTCTTTTGTGGATACCGAAGCCTTCGAGCAATCACGGCGTGAGCGCAAAAAGATCGAGATGAGGTTCGCCCACTTGAAGCGTATTCTGAGGCTTGGTCGGCTTCGCTTGCGCGGACCTCAAGGTGCCCAGGACGAATTTGTTCTGGCCGCCATAGCCCAGAATCTCCGGCGGTTCGCTTCGCTGGTTGCTCGGCCGCCACCCAATGCGGCTCTTTGTATCGCGTAGCGTTGAAGTTGCGCAGACAGCGTCAGGCCGGCAAATCAAAACCGGTCGCCCTAAGCCGAATACGGTCATCCATCGATAGCCCCATGTCCGTTCCTAGGGGCGGAACGGAGCTAGTCCAGCAGCGGCCCGCTATGCTTTGATGCGTGGGCTGGAAACTGAGGCGCACGGAGGGCCCGATGTACATATTCCTTCGAAAGTTCACCAAGGTTCGTTCGGTCGCGGATGCTGCCCGCCGCGCCAAAAGTGGCATAGGTCAGATCCTAAGGGAATCGCACGGATTCAGATCTTATTATGTACTGGATGGCGGCGAAGGCGTCGGTGTCGCTGTGATGATATTCGAGGACCGCGACAGCGCCAATGCGGCGAACGATAAAGTACTGGAGTTTGTTAAAGCAAGCCTGCATGACCTTGAGCTTGGAGACCCGGAGATCATCGCCGGGGAAGTTTTGGTGAATATAGAATCTGATGCGTGATTGCTCCTAAGGGCTACGCACGCGCATGGCATTTTGTGGCGCTGGCTTTGTGGCCTTTGCCATTGGGGGTAAACCGGACATGTCGTGGAAAGCCCAATTCGGTCGAGAATGATCCGAAAGCGACATTCGGCACTGCGTCGTGGTCCACGGATATGATAACGTTCTCGCCAAAGGAAAGGGCCGGCATGTGACGGGCGGCTTCTCTCGAGGTGTGGTCTGGTTTGTTGTGGTCTGGACGGCCATAGCGATGTTTATCCAGACGCGAACCAGCTTCGCAGCTGACGAGCCCAAAACCGTCTTGATCCTTCATTCTTACGGACAGAACTTCAAGCCATGGAGTGAATATTCCAAGGCGCTTCGGCAGGAGTTGGAGCGGCGCTCGCCCCGGCGGCTGATTATTCAGGATTTCTCTGTGATCACGGCGCGCGCCGAGGAGGAGAAGGCCGAATACCAGTTCGTGGATTACCTCCGCGCCCTCTTTGTCCACCGCTCGCCCGATCTGATCGTGGCGTTCGGAGCCCCTGGTGCCGCCTTCGCTCAAACTCACAGAAAGGAGCTTTTTCCTGGCGCCCCGATGATATTGGCTGCAATCGAAGAACGTCGAGTACAATCAGTGGTTCTGACGGGGAATGATACCGTAGTCTCGGTTCTACAGAAGATACCTTTGCTTTTCGGCAATATCCTGCAACTGCTGCCAAACACGAAAACCGTGGCCGTGGTGATCGGCGACTCTCCCAATGAACGGTTCTGGAGGCTACAGATCGAAAGAGAATTGGAGCCGCTGAAGAACCGAGTCACGTTCCTCTTCTACAACGAGCTGTCCTTCGACGAAACCCTCAAGCAAGCGGCATCTCTGCCGCCGAACAGCGCCATCTTCTGGGTTCAGCCACAGGTGGACGTCCTGGGCGCAGTGAATGAAGGGGATCGAGCATTAAGGGAGCTCTCCAAAGTCGCCAACGCGCCAATTTTTTCTTATGACGACTCTTTTTTCAGCGGAGAGATCGTAGGCGGCCCGATGACTTCGGTATCCGTCACTACCAGAACCACGACCGATGTCGCTCTTCGCATTCTTGGAGGCGAGAAGCCTGCCGCGATAACAACACCCGTTCTACAATATGGCCCAGCCAAGTACGACTGGCGACAGCTGCAGCGCTGGGGCATTAGCGAGAGCCGCCTGCCGCCGGGAAGCGAAATCTACTTCCGCGAACCGACCCTGTGGGACAGGTATCGCTGGCAGATCGTCGTGATTGTGGCCCTGGCCTTCGCGCAGGCTGCGTTTATCGGCGTTCTAGTGAATGAGCGCCGTCGTCGTCGCTATTTCGAAGTCCAAGCCAGCCGTCGTTCGGCGGAACTGGCCCACTTCAATCGCTATTCGACGGCTGGCGAACTGACCGCTTCAATAGCCCACGAGCTTAACCAGCCGCTTGGAGCTATTCTGATCAACGCCGAAACGGCGGAGTTGTTGCTGAAGTCTTCATCCCCAAATCTGGATGAACTCCGGGAGATCGTTACCGATATTCGGCGCGATGATCAGCGCGCCGACAATGTCCTGCAGCGCTTGCGCAGCTTGCTAAAAAAAGCGCCCTCTGAAATCAGGAACGTTGATCTAAACGAACTCGCTGGCGAGAGCATCCAGTTGCTTTCTCCGTTATCAATTGCTCGGAAAGTGAAGTTGAGCGCCTTCACTACCCCGATGTCGCTGCCCATCGGGGCCGATCCAGTTCAACTCCAGCAAGTGATTGTGAATCTGATCGTGAACGCGATGGATGCGATGTCAAAGATGCCGGGAGCCGAACGCAGGGTTACCGTCCATACCACGCGTGCCGACAATTTCGCCGAGGTTTCGGTATCTGACACCGGGCCAGGCATTCCGCCTGAGAAGATTAAGGAGGTTTTTGAGCCGTTTTTCACAACAAAGGCTCAGGGCATGGGAATTGGATTGTCCATTGCCCGAACGATTATCGAAGCCCACGACGGTCGGATATGGGCGGAGAACAAGACCGGGGGTGGCGCAGTTTTTCACATCAGCCTGCCACTATTAGCAACGTAACGCCTTAGGCAAGAACGTCCGAATCTGATGCTGCGGACGGCTCCTCCACCGGCATGTGAGTCTATGGATGTGGGCGCTGTTGAGGTTCCCACGATGAGTCCGGAATGCGTAGCAAAGCGGACGTCCGTCCACCAATCCGAATTCATGGGTTCACGCCTTGATGACGGCCATAGCTGCGGCAAAATAACCCGACGGGCAACTTTTCGCTTTCGCCGTCGGGCAAATCACTTTTAAGACTCCCGCCATCCTGTCCCCAAGGAAGGGGCGTTGGCCATCGTCACGAACGTTGGGATGGGATGCGGTGGACGCGGCAGCGTCGGGCGCGCAGGTGGCGGCAGGGCGGGCTTCACGGTCCGTGAGCAATCACAGGACGTGCTGACGAACGGTGCTGCTTCCGCCTTCGCTAAAGCTTCGGCGGACTGGCACTTTGCCCGTCGAAGCCTTTGGCGTAGACGGGAAGCGTACGGTGAAGTCGTGTGGTCCTGACGCCTCAATGGTTGGCGTCAAGTCTGCGGAAGGCAAGTCGGCCCGACCGGGCGCGGATGAGCCAGCTATCCGCAGGCGACGGAGACAACAAAGCCCGATTCTCCGGGGAGAGCGCGGTATAAGCCGTAAAGCCATTGCGCAGGGAATGTCGGATTGTCTCCGCTGAACCTGTATGCTCGTGTGCGCTTTCTTTTGCGCATTTGCACACGAGACCGCGGGTACAGCGCGCATCCGGCATTCCCTGCTCCCTCCCTTTGGAGGGACAACGCAACGCAAGCCTCGGGCAGGTCGTGCCGCGAGAACGCGGACGCGCATCTGCTGTTTGAAATCTGAAACGAAATGCTCGTCGTCCCGGACAAGCGAGTACAGCGAGCGCTGATCCGGGACCCATACGCCGCGGCGGTCACGATAGAGCGCGCCGGTGGACGACTTTCTCTCAACAATTCGCGCCGGTGATTATGGGTCCCGGCTCAGGGCCGGGACGACAAGGCCGCAAGGGCGGGCAAGGTGTCAGTGTGCCCATTCGTGATAGCGCTCTCGATGGGGCGCGGCTGCAGGCCGGCGATGCCGCTCTCAGGTCGTTTGACAATCGGCCGGTGAGCGGGATATCCAGTAATAACAAATACGGTTTCGCAATATAGAATAACCAGCGCGATCCCGATCGCAACATCATTGCCAGCGAACTCGCGGCACCGGTCCTGGCAATATCCAGTAAATTCAATACCCCGAACCAACTCGAGCAATAATCATGAGCATCGCGTTACCCCCCTCTGTGGACGTTATCGTCGTCGGCGCCGGCAATGCGGCGTTTTGTGCGGCCCTTGCCGCGGCCGAAAGCGGCGTCTCGGTCTTGATGCTGGAGCGCGCGCCCGAAGACGAGGCCGGCGGCAACAGCCGCTTCACCGCCGGTGCGTTCCGCTGCGTCTATGACGGCGTCGAGGATCTGCGCGCGCTAATGCCCGATCTCACCGACGAGGAAGTCTCGAAATCCGATTTCGGCACCTATACCGAGGAGAAATTCTTCGACGACATGGGCCGTATCACCGAATACCGCACCGATCCTGATCTCTGCGAAATTCTGGTCACGCGCAGCAAGGCAACCATGCTCTGGATGCGTGAGAAGGGTATGCGCTTCATGCCGATCTGGGGGCGTCAGGCCTACAAGATCAACGGCATGTTCAAATTCTGGGGTGGGCTGACGGTGGAGGCGTGGGGCGGCGGACCGGGCCTGGTCGAGGGCTGGACCAAGATCGCAGCCAAGAACAAAGTCGCGATCGCCTACGGCGCGCGGGCGCTCTCGCTGCTTTCCGACGACGACGGCGTCAAGGGCGTCAAGGTCAAGCACGACGGCAAGACCGTCGAGGTGAAAGCAAGGTGCGTGGTGCTGGCCGCCGGCGGTTTCCAGGCCAATACCGAAATGCGCACGCGTTATCTCGGGCCGACGTGGGAACTCGCCAAGATTCGCGGCACCCGTTTCAACACCGGCGACGGCATCAAGATGGCGCTCGACATCGGCGCGATGCCGACCGGCAACTGGTCGGGCGGCCACGCCGTCGGCTGGGATCGCAATGCGCCGGAATTCGGCGATCTCACCGTCGGCGATAATTTTCAGAAGCACTCCTATCCCTGGGGCATCATGGTCAATGCCAATGGCGAACGCTTCGTCGACGAGGGCGCGGATTTCCGCAACTACACCTATGCGAAATACGGCCGCGTGATCCTGATGCAGCCCGGGCAGTTCGCCTGGCAGGTGTTCGACAGCAAGATTATCCCGATGCTGCGCGACGAATACCGCATCAAGCGTGTCACCAAGGTTCGTGCCGATACGCTTGAGGAGCTGGTCAAGAAGCTCGACGACGTCAACGCCGAAAAGGCGCTGGAGACGATTCTGAGCTACAACAAGGCCGTCATGACCGAGGTGCCGTTCGATCCGAACGTCAAGGACGGCCGTGGCACCAGGGGTCTCGCGATTCCGAAATCGAATTGGGCCAACACGGTGGACCAGGGGCCTTTCGAAGCCTACGCCGTGACCTGCGGGCTAACCTTCACCTTCGGCGGACTGAAGATCGACACCAGCGCGCGCGTTATCGACACCGATGGCGCGCCGATCCCCGGGCTGTTCGCGGCCGGCGAACTGGTCGGCGGAATCTTCTATTTCAATTATCCCGGCGGCACCGGCCTGATGAATGGCTCGGTGTTCGGCAGGATCGCGGGCACAACGGCCGGGCAGCGCGCTGCCCAATTGCCGTAACGCCCGAGATGACGATGGCGGCGAGGCGGGGCGCGGACTAGGATTGCATATCAGCCCTTGGCCTGCACCGAAGCTTTCAGCCATTGCCGGAACGCCCTGAGCTTGGGCGGATCGGCCTTCGCCTCGGGCGAGACAAGATAGAAGCCGGCGTCCGCCGGCAGCGCGATCTTGAATGGAACCACCAGCCTGCCCTTGGCGATGTCGGCCTCGACATAGGAGGTTCGCCCCATCGCAACCCCGATCCCGTCAATCGCCGCCTGCACGGTCATGAAGATCAGATCGAAGCTCAATCCGGGCTGCTTCGAGATATTCGACGGCAGCCCCGCGGCCGTGAGCCACAGCCGCCAGTCGTCGTCATAGCCTCCGCTACTGTGCAGCAGCGTCTGGTTGGCCAGATCCTCCGGGCTGCGCAGCGGCTTGTCGCCGGTGAGCAGCGCCGGGCTGCAAACCGGAAACAACTCATCGGCCATCAGCCAGTCGGCCCGCAGCCCCTGCCAATGGCCGCGGCCATAGCGGATCGCGGCATCGACGTCGCCGGTTCTGAAATCGACCAGGCCGGTCGAGGTGGTGATGCGGACATCGATGCCGGGATGCGCTTCCTGGAATGTGGAAAGCCGCGGCAGCAACCACTTGGCGGCCAGTGACGCCAGCGTGGACACCGTCAGTACATGGCCATCGTCCTTGCGCAGCAGCCGGTCGGTGGCGAGCCTGAGATCGTTGAACGCCGCGCGGACGCCGGGGAGGTAATCCCTGGCCTCCGGCGTTAACGCCAGCGCTCGATTCTGACGGACGAACAGGCGGATCCCGAGCTCCTCCTCGAGCCGCCGGATCTGATGGCTGATCGCCGTCTGGGTGACGTTCAGCTCGGACGCCGCAAGGGTGAAGCTGAGGTGCCGGGCCGCGGCCTCGAAGGCGCGCAATCCATTGAGCGACGGCAATCTGGCGGTCATTTTCCGAGCCGATTATTCATGACTTTATCTCATGCAAAGATGGACAAAGTGTCGTTTGTCGAAACCTCAAACAGGGCAGATATTGTTGCCAAGAGCTTAGATTTAGGAGGACGACATGTCCATCTATTCGCATCAATCAATGATAAATAATCATGGTCATGGCCTTTGGGAGCAACTCCTAGAGACCCTGCATGTCTGGCGCGAGCGCATGCGCCAGCGGCGCGAATTGGCCCAGTGGAGCGATCGAGACCTGCATGATGTCGGCCTGTCCTGGAGCGACATCGTTCACGAGGCCGAAAAGCCGTTTTGGCGGGCTTAAGCAGCAGCCAGGCCGGCGCCGCCTCTTGAGAGGGGCGCCGGCCAACGCCTCTTCCGGGAAACAATGGGAGCCTGCCATGACCGCGCTTCGCTTTGATGACCTGCGGCAGTATTCCGACGTCCTGCGGCTGCGCAGCGGAAAGTCGTTGAAGGTTCGCTTTGTCGAGCCCGGCGACGCCGGCGCGCTGCAGGCCTACATCCGCTCGCTCACGACCCGCTCCCGCTACAACCGCTTCCTCGGCGCCATCAGCGAATTGCCGCAAACCCTTCTCGAGCATTTTGTTCATGTCGGCGAGGACGAGCGCTTCAGCGTGATCGCGACCATGATAATCGATGGCCGCGAGACCATCGTCGGCGAAGCCCGCTACGCCTTCGACGCCGATACCGGCAGTTTCGAATTCGGGCTGTCGGTCGACGACCGTTGGCAGGGCCAGGGCATCGGGTCGGCCTTGCTGGGGAATCTGGAATGCCGCGCCGCCGCGTTCGGCTCAAAACGCCTGTTTGGCGATACCCTGCGCTCCAACGACGTCATGATCGCGCTCGCCCGCAAATCCGGCTTCGCCTTCACGCGTAATTCCAATGACTGGAAGCTGGTTCGCTTCGAGAAACACCTCGACGCAGCACCCCGGGAGATTCCCTGCGCCAGCTGGCGGTTAGCTGCGCAAGGATTTGCGCCGAGCGCGGCCGCGGCCAACTGAGTTTCTATTTCCCCGTAAAAGCCGCCTTCCGCTTCTCGATAAAAGCCTGCACCGCCTCGCGGTGATCGGCGGTCAGGGTGGTGCGGACCAGTCGTTCGGCCTCATGGTCGCGGGCGGTGGCAAAATCGAACATAAGGGCTTCATCGAGATTGTCCTTCATGTAGCGCAGCGCAATGGTCGGGCCTTCCGCTATCGATTTCGAGAGCGCAAACGCCTCCTGCTGCAGCCTGTCGTCCGGCACCACGCGGTTGACGAGGCCGATCGCCTCGCATCTCGCCGCATCGACCTTGTCGGCGGTGAACATCAATTCCCGCGCCCGCGACGTCCCGACCAGCCGCGTCAGCAGCCAGGCGATGCCATAGTCGCCGCTCAGGCCCACCCGCAGATAGCCGGTCGAAACGAAGGCCGATTGCGCGGCGATCCTGATATCGCAGGCCATGGCGATGGCCAGGCCCGCGCCGACCGCGGGGCCGGGCAGCGCCGCGATGGTCGGCTTGCGCACCGAGATCAGCGCGCCGGTTAAGAGGCGCTGGCGTTCCTGCAGGTCGGCGACCTTCTCATCATAGGGCATTTCCAGCTTCTTCTTGTCGCGGTGGGCACCCATGCCCTTGACGTTGCCGCCGGCGCAGAAGGCGGTGCCGGCGCCGGTGATCAGGAGCACGCCGACTTGCGGATTCTCGCCGCAGGTCTTGATCATGGTGCGCAATGCCGGCGTCAGCTCGTCGGAAAGCGCATTGCGAACCTCGGGGCGGTTCAGCGTGATGATGGCGACGCGGTCGCGGATCGCGCACAGCAATTCGCCGGTGCCGGTGTCGATGGTGATTTCGGTGGTCATGTTTCCCCCAATTTTTGTTGTCTCCGTCATTGCGAGAAGCGAAGCGACGAAGCAATCCATTCTTGTTTTCGTGCAAAGCTGGATTGCTTCGCTTCGCTCGCAATGACGGCTGCTAAAACCTCTCCACCCAGGGCCGCAATTCCAGCTCCCAGGTCCAGGCGCTGCGTGGCTGTTGCAGCACGTTCCAGTAGTTCAGGGCAATGGCGTCGGGGTCGAGCATCGAATCCGGCCGGTCGGGCGCCTCAACGCGCGCGGGGCTGCGAATGCCGCCGTCGATGACGAAATGCGCGACGTGGATGCCCTGCGGTGACAATTCGCGCGCCATGCTCTGCGCCAGGCCGCGCAGCGCGAACTTGCCCATCGCGAAGGGCGCGGATTGCGGGTAGCCCTTGACGCTCGCGGATGCCCCGGTGAAAAGAATCGCGCCGTGCCTGCCGGGCAGCATCCGCTTTGCCGCCTGCTGCGCCACCAGAAAGCCGCCGAACGCGCTGACGGCGATCGTCCGCGCCACCTCCGAGGGCACCAGATCGGTGAAGGCGCCGCGCGCCCGCGCGCTGGCGTTATAGACGACGACATCGGGCATACCGATCTCGCGCTCGACGAGGCCGAACAGGCGCTCGACGTCATCGGGCTCGGTGGCGTTGCAGGCAAAGGCGCGCGCGTCGGTCTCACGGCAGAGCGCGCCGAGCTTTTCGATTTGACGCGCGGTCAGCGCAACGCGGATGCCTTGCCTGGCGAACAGCCGCGCCAGCGACGCACTCAGTCCCTCGCCGGCGCCGACAATCAGGGCGATCCTGTATTTTGGGATTTCCATGTGCGTTTCCCTTTCCCTGAATTTTCAGCCGCGCAATCCGGCGAGACAGCCCGCTTGTTCCAGAACAGGGTCGAGCCTGGCCTTGTCCGCGGTGGCGGCATATTTGGCGCGCAGCATCCCGAGCGATCGCGCGTGATATTTTTGCGGTTTCTGGGTCCAGACCTTGTCGCCGAGCGTGACGCTGAATTCCTCCCGATGCTCGGCCAGCGCCTTTTCATTGGCGCAACTCCACGGCATGAACTGCGCGCCAACCTGCCGGGTCAGGATCGGCATCAGGGTCGGCTCAAGCCTCGACCAGGCTTCAAACCTGCCCTCAGCCTTCGGCCACAGCATGCGGTGCACCCAGTCGAGCACATGCGGCGCGCCGCCGCCGATGATGGCGCCCGCGGTCGGATCGGTCCACATTTCGTAAATCTGTCCCCAGAGACCAAAGTCGCCGAATGCGGGTCGTCCCCCGAACAGATAGGGGCGATCAGCGAGATGGAGGTCCAGCAGTCCCAGCATATCGATAAAACCGGCCTCGATCTGCGGCGCCGTCAGGGCGTTGGAGCCGACGAACCACACCCGGTCGACCATGCGGGCCCGAACCTGACCGGCGAACGCGGCGTGCTTCTCCTCGTCCGCCGCAGGTCCGCGCATCCGCGCGATGCGGCCGGCAGCGCTGATCTGATCGACGTCGTGGGCCCAGCGGTAGTGGAACATCCATTTGTTGCCCCACTCGTCGCCGAATTCCTCGATCAACGCGGAGACGAAGCCGGCGACGGCGTCATCGGGATGGATCGACGGCTCCGGAAAAAGCTTTTCCATCGCGTCGATAACAGGCGTGGAGTCCTGAAGGCCGGTGCCTTCGGGCGTAACCACCAGCGGAATGATCGGCATCCTGGCATGCTTCTCGTATTCCGCCTGGCTGGCCGCGTTCCGCAAAACCCATTGATGCGGGATGGCTTTGTAGCGAAAATAGGAGCGTAGCTTGACCGAGTAGGGCGACATCTCGGCGCCGATGATGCGATAATCGCCCGCCATGATGGTTCCTCCCGATTTGTCTTGTGACGGCTGTTATCGCCTGCTTCATTCTGACATGATCTATATCATCTAAAACAACCATGGAGAACACAAGGGCGCGGAACCGACAGGAGTCGCAAATGCTCGAGCCAGCCGGGCACGACGATGTGACCGCCGCAGCCGGTCAGCCCGGACTGCTCGCGTCGCCAGCTCGGCGAGCGGGCCGTCGGCATGGCGGAGGTTGGCGAATTGCTTGCGGCGGCCTAAGGTAAGTCGTCATTTTCCGGGTTCGACGCTACGCGTCGCTCCGGAATGACCTGAACGCAACAAAAAAGAGGAAACGCCGATGAAGGCCGCCGTCCTGCATGAAGTCAACAAGCCGCTGGTGATCGAGGACGTCAGCCTGCAGAAGCCCGGACCGCGCGAGGTCCTGATCCGCACCGCGGTCGCCGGGCTCTGTCACTCCGACCTGCATTTCATGGAAGGGCTTTATCCGCACCCGCTGCCGGCGGTGCTCGGCCACGAATCCGCAGGTGTCGTCGAGCAGGTCGGCTCCGACGTGACCTATGTAAAGCCCGGCGATCACGTCGTCACCTGTCTGTCGGTATTCTGCGGCACCTGCGACAATTGCACCACGGGCCGGCCGGTTTTGTGCACCGACACCACGGTGAAGCTGATGCCGGGTGTCTCCAACCGCCTGTCATGGGCGCGCTCGGAGAAGCTGAACCAGTTCCTCAATCTGTCGTCCTTTGCCGAGCAGATGCTGGTGCACGAAAACGCCATCGTCAAAATCCGCAAGGACATGCCGCTCGATCTCGCGGCCTTGATCGGTTGCGGCGTCATCACCGGCTACGGCGCGGTCGTCAACACCGCCAAGGTCGCGCCCGGCGAGAGCGTGGTGGTGATCGGCTGCGGCGGCGTTGGCATGGCCGCGATCAACGGCGCGGAGATCGCGGGCGCCGGCCGCATCATCGCGGTCGACACCAATCCGGCGAAGCTGCAACTGGCGACCAAACTCGGCGCCACCGACATCGTCGATCCCAGAAATGGCGACGTGGTGCAGCAGGTACGCGATCTCACGGGTGGCGGGGTGCATCATTCGTTCGAGGTGCTGGGCCGCAAGGAGACCGCGGAGCAGGCCTTCGCGATGCTGGCGCCCGGCGGCACCGCGACCATCGTCGGCATGATTCCGTTCGGCCAGAAGATCGAGCTGCACGGTTTTGATTTCCTTCGCGAGCGCAAGATCCAGGGCTCGTCGATGGGCTCGAACCATTTCCGCGTCGACATGCCGCGGCTGATCGAGTTCTACATGCGCGGCAGGCTGCATCTCGAAGACTGGATTTCGGCGAAGCTGAAACTGTCTGAAATCAACGAGGGCTTTGCCGCCATGAAGGCTGGCAAGACCGTGCGCAGCGTGATCGTGTTCGATTCGTGAGGCATCTCCCTCCCCCCGCACTTGCGGTGGGGAGGGTGGCGCATCGTGAGCGCAGCGAACGATGTGTCGGGTGGGGGGTCTATCCGCAGGAGCGCACTCGCGGATAGACCCCCCACCCCGGCCTCCGCTTCGCTCCGGCCGACCCTCCCCACCGCAGGGCGGGGGGAGGGATGAAGAGAGACTCGCGGGCTCACCGCGACACGTGCGCCGACACTGCAAGCCAGCGGCCGTTCTGCCGCGCCCAGACGTCGGTGTAGCGGCCAAAGGCCTGGTGACCCTCCGCCGTGGTGTAGCTGGTCCCGGCATGGATGATCGCAAAATCGCCCATCAGGCGAATCCTGACGTCGTGAGCTTCGAGATTCCGGATCGTCACGGGCATCGCGGTCTGCCTGAGAAAGCCTGACCGATCGACCAGCGACTTGTCGGGATTGGAGCAATAGAAGTCGTCGGCAAGGATCTCGTCGAAGCGTTTCACGTCTGAATTCTGTACCGCGGCGACATAGTCCCGATTTAGCGTCGTCAGTTCAGCGAGATCATTCCTCATTGGCGGGCCCTCCGTGCCTGGTCATTGATCCCTGTTATCCCGGCAGCATCCGCTGCATGATGCGGTCGCGGTAGATGAAGATGTGGACCAGCGCGGAGGCGACGTGGATGCCGACCAGCGCCAGCAGCGCCCATTCCATCGCCTGATGCAGGCCGTCGATGGCCTTGCCGGCTGCGGCATTGTCAGACGCCAGCATCGGCGTCGGCGCGAGAAAGAAGTAAGACATCGACCAGCCGCGAAACGAGGCGAACAGCCAGCCGGTAGCGGTCGTGGCCAGCACCAGCGCGTACAGCAGCCAGTGCACGGCTTCCGAGCTCAGCCGCTGCCAGGGTGGCAGCGAGCTCTCGGGGCTAACGGGGTGGCCAAGCCGCCACGCGAACCGCAACACGATCAGCACCAGGACGGTCAATCCGACCGAGACGTGGAAGGTCATGGCGGCGCCGGGTTTGTCGCCGCGATGAATGTCCGGCATCAGCCAGCCGATCGAGTATTGCACGAGCAGCAGCGCCACGATGAGCCAGTGGAAGATTTTTGCGGTAGGGCCATATTGCAAGCGAGCAGTCATCAGGATCCTTCGGGGACGTTGCCGGCGTTCTAGTCGGTTGGTTCAAAGCGAAAGGCAGCGTGAGCATGATCTCCGAGCAAACGCTTCGCGTTTGTCCGAGGGAAAACCGGTTCCCACTTTTCCGGATCATGCCTCTAGGCCGCTCCAATGAGAATACCGACCGCAAGCACGATAGCGCCGCCGAGCACGATCTGGAACACCGCATGCAGGAACGGCGTGTCCATATAGCGCGCGCGAATGTAGGCGATGGCCCACAGCTCAAAGAACACCACGACGCCCGCGATCGCGGTCGCGATCCAAAACGCATTGGCCCAGGAATCCGGAACCAGATAGGGCATGGTGTGGCCGAGACCGCCGAGCGTGGTCATCAACCCGCAGGTTACGCCGCGCAGCCAGGGCGAACCGCGACCGGTCAGCGATCCATCGTCGGACAGCGCTTCCGCAAAACCCATGCTGATGCCGGCGCCGATCGAGGCGGCCAGTCCGACCAGAAACGTCTGCCAGTTATGATGGGTCGCAAAGGCGGCGGCGAACAGCGGCGCCAGCGTCGACACCGAGCCGTCCATCAATCCGGCGAGACCGGGCTGCACATATTGCAGGACGAACACCCGCCGGCGGGTCTTGTCTTCCTGCTCGCGAACGTCCGGACTGAGGATCTGGTCGGTTAGCCTTGCCGCGACGTTCTCGTGACTTTTTTCCGCTTCCGCAAGATCGCCAAGCAGCCTGCGGACGCCGACATCCTGGGTCTGTTCGGCCGCCTTGACATAGAACCGCTCGGCTTCGAACTCCATCGTCTCGGCTTCCTTGCGGATGGTGTCGAGCGACAGGTTCTTGGTGAGCCAGATCGGGCGGCGGCGCAAAAATCCCTTGACGTCTTGTCGGCGAATGGGCGGGAGGTTGGGGCCGAAACGTTTTTCGTACATTTCCAGCAGCATGTGGCGATGGCCCTTTTCCTCCTCCGCCATCTCCTCGAATATCTTGGCCGATTCCGGATAGCGCTCGGTCAGGTCCTCCGCGAAGCTCATATAGATGCGGCTGTCTTCCTCCTCGGCGGAGATCGCAACCGCCAGCACTTCGCGCTCGGTCAAATCGGCGAAATTCTTCATGAGAGTGTTCCCGGGGAAGGATTTAGAACAGTTCTAAAGATATAAAGGCTCGACCGGACGGGGTCAAACTCGCCGCAGCACGCGCAAAGGCGCTTTCGCATGATTTTCCGATTCCGCGAAATGGAACCGTTGCGGCCGGCGTCCGTTCGAGTTCCTGGGAAGACCAGCCTGGAGATTTCATGGAAAAGGTCAAATACCGCTTGAACGATCCGCGGCTCGCGCCGCGTCGAACCAGGCTCGAGATTCCTGGATGGGCGGGAAAACGCGAACCTCGCGCGGATGGTTCGCGCGAACAGGTGTGGCATTGCGTTCCCTTTTCGGAAGGCGCGCAATACGGGATCGAACTGTTTTACCCCTACGACAATGAACTGCACGTCAGCACCAGGGATGGCCGCCTGATATTGGAGGGAGAGTGGGGACCGCCGCCGGACGGCGAGGTGCAATGGCCGCCGTTCCGGAATTTCGGCGATCATTTTTACACCTACCAGATCTTGCTCGATCTCAAGGTCGAAAAGGGCATGGCTATCCGGACCGAACCGCACCCGCGGTTCTATACCGACCGCACCGACACCGTGCCGATCGCGGTTCCGGCGCTGCTGCGAAACTGGTGGCCGATGATGTTCTTTTGCGTTTTCAAGGCGCCGGCAGAGGGCCGTACTCATATCTTCAGGCCGAACGAGCCGTTCGCGCAGATCATCGTGATCCCCGAGGAAGCCCGTTTCGAGCTCGAGCGGATGGACGAGGAGGAAGCGGCCGAGCGCGAGTTGCAGGCGCGGCGTATCTATCACAGCCGGCCGGCGCTGTCGGGTGGGACCGAGTGGACGTCGTCGACGGATACCGTGTTCGACGGCACCTATCGGCACCTACATCGCGCGGCAAAGGAAAAAGCCCGCCAGGATTAGGGCCCCTCATCGCCTTGTCGTCATGGCCGGGCATGATGAAGTCGGTCAATCCGGCGTAAAAAACAGGACCCTTAAGGTCCTGTTTTCGCATCATCCGATGCCGCGTTACCTCAGTAGTCGCGGCGGTAGAAGCTGTGATGATGGTGGTGGTGATGGTGATACCGGCCGTATCGCGGCGGCACCACGACGATGCGCGGAGCATAGCGACGATAGGCATGATGATGATGGTGGTGATGGTGGTGCTCACGGATGTAGAGCTGCGCCAGCTGGACGTTTTCGTTCGCTGACAGGCCGGGAGCGGACTCGTCGACCGCCTGCAGCAGCGCTGCGGCGTTCGGGATCGGCTGCAGCAGCTCGGCGAAGGAATTCGCCCGCAGTACATCGCTCGGGGCCGGGCTCGGCGTCGGCGCGGCCTGAGCGGCGTTGAATGCCCCAAGCGTCGCCACCGCTCCCAAAAGTCCAGCGATCTTCTTTTCCATATTTTCTCCTCCAGTACTGTCACCGGGCACATTGCCGGTAGTCGGCAACGCTGGCATCGGGCATTCGTTCCCGATGGCCGTCGCGTCGATCGGAGACTTGGAAGGAGCTTATCGAGCCGCCTGTTCCGCACTCTGCTTCAGGAACTGCAGCAGCAACCTGCTCACCTCCGCAGGCTGCTCCTGTTGCACCCAGTGGCCGGCGCCGTCGACCAGGTGACAGCCGAGCATGCGCGTGCAGGCGCTTTGCTGCATCGCTTCGTAAACGCCGGGGCGCTGATAAGTGCCCCAGTCCTGCTTGCCCGAGATAAAAAGGGAGGGCACGTCGATGCTGCGGCCGGACCATGTCTGCAATTCCGGGATGAACGCAGCCGAGGTGCCGCAGCGATACCATTGCAGGCCGCCCTGGAATCCGGTGCGGTCATATTCGGCGCTGTAGAAGGAAAGCTCGCTGTCGGGCAGCCACCGGTTGGCGGCGACGGTTTCCGCTGAAGGCATTTCCTCCGCCACGGTCTCGGCCATGTTGCGGGCAAAATCCATCACATAGTAAGTCGGCATCTTTGCCAGCTCGCTCGCGGTCCAGCCCGTGAGCCGATGCGGCTTGTTGGCTTTCCAGTCCGCGCTCTTGTGGTGATAATAGGCGCGCAGGAAATCATGCACGCCCTGCGGCGCGCGGTGCATGTCGGCGTTGGCCTCGCGGGTCGAATAATACAATTGATAATATTTTCGCGGTCGCGGCAGTGCGGCGAGTTCGCGATACACGGAATCCTCGCGCTTCGGTCTTGCTGGCGCATCCGCGGTGTTGAATGGCAAAGGCGGCGGCCCTGCGAATGGCGCGCTCATCAGCGCCACCGACCGAAACACGTCGGGCCGCAGCAGCGCGCACCACGCCGCGACACCACTGCCGAAATCATGCCCGACCACGGCGTCCACCGCGCGATAGCCGAATGCCGACACCAGGCCAAGCGCATCGCGCACCAAGTTGAGCAATCGGAACGAAGCGAGGTCGCCATCGTAGTCGGCGTCCCAGCCGGTGGTGCGGCCATAACCGCGCTGGTCCGGTGCAATCACGTGATAGCCGGCCGCGGCAAGCTGCGGCATCACCTTGCGCCAGCTGAAGGCGAGTTCGGGAAAACCGTGCAGCAGCAGTAGGCAGGGCCGGCCACGCGTCTCGTAGCCGGCTTCCAGCACGTGCATGCGCAGGCCGTTGATGCCCTCGACGAAGCGCGAGCGGATGCCGGGAGGAAGGGGGATGTCGGGGAGGGTGGTCATGGCTGGGTCTCCTCATGGTGAGGAGGCGCGCATGCGCCGTCTCGAACCATGAGGCCTAGGTATCGCTCATCCTTCGAGACGCGCGCAAGAGCGCGCTCCTCAGGATGAGGACCTCGTCAGACCCGCACCGCCGTCTTCGGCCAATATTTGTCGCGCAGGTGCCGCTTCACCAGCTTGCCGGTAGGCGTGCGCGGCAGTTCAGCCTCGAAGTCGATGCTCCTGGGGCATTTGATCGGTGACAGATGCTTGCGGCAGAACAATATCAGCTCGGCTTCGAGGTCCTTGCCGGCGCGCGCCATGTCGTGCGGCTGCACTACCGCCTTGACCTCTTCGCCCATCTCCTCGTTGGGAACGCCGAACACCGCGACATCGGCGACCTGGGGATGGGTAATCAGCACGTCCTCGGTCTCCTGCGGATAGATGTTCACGCCGCCGGAGATGATCATGTAAGATTTGCGGTCGGTGAGATAGAGAAAGCCCTCGTCGTCGAGATAGCCGACGTCGCCGAGCGTCGACCAGCCCCTGGCGTTGTAGGCGCGTTTCGTCTTCTCGGGATCGTTGTGATAGGCGAACACCGGCGCGTCGGCGAAAAACACCGTGCCGATCTGCCCGGTCGGCAATTCCTGGTCGTTCTCGTCTGTTATCCTGATCTTGCCGACCACCGCGCGGCCGACGGTGCCGCGATGGGTCAGCCATTGCTGCGACGTCGACACCGTGACGCCGTTGCCTTCGGAGCCCGCGTAATATTCGATCAGGATCGGTCCCCACCATTCGATCATCTTCGCCTTGACGTCGATCGGGCAGGGCGCGGCGGCGTGGATCGCGCCCTTCAGCGACGAGACGTCGTAGCGCTTGCGCACTTCTTCCGGCAGCTTCAGCATGCGCACGAACATGGTCGGTACCAGCTGCGACTGGGTGACCTTGTGCCTTTCGACCAGCTTCAGAAATTCTTCGGCGTCGAAGGATTCCATGATGATGGAAGTGCCCCCTAACGTGATCGCCATCATGTTGAAGCGCAGGGGAGCTGCGTGATAAAGCGGCGCCGGCGACAGATAGATGCTGTCGGCGCTCATGCCGCACATGTCGGCGCAGAGAATTTTCAGGAACGGGTTGGGCAGCTCGATCGGGCTGTGCTCGGATTCGCGCTTGATCCCCTTCGGCCGGCCGGTAGTGCCCGACGAATACAGCATGTCGTAGCCGGCCTCTTGATCCGGGATCGGCGTGGTCGGTTGCTTCGCCAGTTCCTTGTCCCAGGAGCGAAAGCCCGGCAGCGGCTCGTCGAGCATATAGAACAGTGGCCCACCGGCCGCGCCTGTCACGAGGCCCTTGATCTGCTCGGCGCATTTCGGCGAGGTAATGACGACCCGCGCGCCGCAATCCCTCACGATGTAGCCGATCTCGTCCTGGGTCAGATAGCGGCTGATCGCGGTGTAATACAGCCCCGAGCGCTGCGCCGCCCAGCAGATTTCCATGAATGCCAGCCGGTTTTCGATCAGGAAGGCGATGTGATCGCCGGGCTTAAGACCGAGCGCGCGGAACAGATGCGCCCCCTGGTTCGATAGTTCATCCAGCTCGCGATAGCTGATCGACTTGCCCGTGCCCGCCATCTGATAAGCGATTTTGTCCGGCTGGGTCCGCGCATAAATCGACGGATGAGTCATGGGGATTCCTTGGGAAAAAATTTTTCGTCGTCCCGGCTTTCGCCGGGACGACGATAGATATGTTAGGTTGCACTTACAGCCGCTCGACGATCGTCACATTGGCCATGCCGCCGCCCTCGCACATGGTCTGCAGGCCGTAACGCTTGTTGCGCTGTCTCAGCGCGTTGATCAGCGTGGCCATCAGCTTGGTGCCGGAACCACCCAGGGGGTGACCCAGCGCGATGGCGCCGCCGTTGACGTTGAGCCGCGCCGGGTCCGCGCCGGTGGTTTTCAGCCACGCCGTCGGCACCGACGCGAAGGCCTCGTTGACCTCGAACAAGTCGATGTCGTCGATTGCCATGCCGGCCTTCTTCAGCGCGCGCGCGGTTGCATGCAGCGGCGCATCCAGCATGATCACGGGGTCGCCGCCCATCATGGTCATGTGGTGGATCCGCGCCATCGGCTTGACTCCGAGTGACTTCAGACCCTTTTCATTGACCACCATCACCCCTGAAGCGCCGTCGCAGATCTGGCTGGCGCTGGCGGCGGTGAGCTTGCCGTTTTCCGCGATCAGCTTGACGTTGCGGATGCCCTCGAGGCTGGCGTCGAAGCGGATGCCTTCATCGATGTGATGGGTGTCGGTCGACCCATCGGCGCGGGTGATCTGCAGCGGAATAATCTCGTCCTTGAATTTGCCGCCTTGCGTCGCGGCGATCGCGCGCTGGTGACTGTTATAGGAGAACTCGTCGAGTTCATCCTTCGAGAGACCGTACTTTTCCGCCATCATTTCCGCGCCGGTGAACTGGCTGAACACGATGTTCGGGTGGCGCTTCTCGATGCCCGGGCTCTTGTAGGTACCGAAGCCGTTCTTGGCAGGCAATTGCGATGTCAGCCCCATCGGCACCCGCGTCATGCATTCGACGCCGGCGGCGATGACGCAGTCCATGGTGCCGGACATCACGGCTTGCGCGGCAAAATGCAGCGCCTGCTGCGACGAACCGCACTGCCGGTCGACCGAGGTGCCGGGCACGCTCTCCGGCAGCTTTGAAGCCATTATGGCGTTGCGGGCGACGTTGTTGGACTGTTCGCCGACCTGCATGACGCAGCCCATGATCACGTCCTCGATCTGGTCGGGGGCGGCGCCGGAACGCTTAATCAGCTCGTCCAGCACGGAAGCGGCGAGATCGGCCGGATGCCAGCCGGCGAGGCGGCCTCCCTTGCGGCCGCCTGCGGTGCGAGCGGCGGCGACGATATAAGCCTCGGCCATGACTGTTCTCCCTGATTGTTATGGGTGCTGTTTGAACGACGGGGCGGGATTTAAGGGGCGCAAGGGGATTTAGTCAATCAATCAATTAACTCTTGAGTGCGGCACCCGCATCGGGTTATCTGCGCCCGTATTTCCCGACAGGCGGGGCATGGGATCACAGTTGAATACCAGCGTACCGACCAGGCTTGCGGGCGGCAAAAATACCACCGCCGAAAAGCTCCTCGTCGCGGCGAGCGAGCTGATGATCGAGCGCTCCTCGATCGAGGTGTCCTTGAGCGACATCGCGCAGAAATCCGGGGTCAATGCCGCGCTGGTGAAATATCATTTCGGCAACAAGGACGGCCTCTTGCTGGCGCTGTTGGCGCGGGATGCCGCAACCGAAATGGCGCAGCTTGAATATCTCCTGGCCCAGCCGATCACGCCGACCGCGAAACTGAGGCTGCATATCGGCGGCATCATCCGGGCCTATCACCAGTCTCCCTATATGAACCGGCTGATCCACTACCTGCTGCACGAAAGCAGCGCGGAAGCCGCGGACGAGGTCTCTAAATTCTTTGTCGCGCCGCTGCTGGATTTTCATCGCCGGCTGCTCGCCGCAGGCATCAAAACCGGCGAGTTCCGCAACATCGATCCGGTGCTGTTCTACACCAGCCTGATAGGCGCCTGCGACCACCTGTTTTTCGGGCGGCACGCGATGTCGCGCGCCAGCGGCGTCGGGCCGGTCACCGACGAAGTCTGCCGCCAGTACATCCGGCATATGGAAGCGCTGATTTGCGGGGGCATGCTGACGACGAAGATGGAATTGGCGGGCATGTCAGGATGACGGTCGCGGTTGCAAGACTTACAAGCCTAGAAGAAACGCGCAGGGAAAGGTTTTCATCATGCAGTTGAAAGACGTTGCTGTTCTCATCACCGGCGGTGGCTCCGGTCTTGGCGCCGCCACCGCGCGCGCCATGGCCGCCAAGGGCGCGAAAATCGCCGTGCTCGACCAGAGCAAGGAGAACGCCGAGAAGGTCGCCGCCGAGGTGAAGGGCGTCGCCGTCGTCGCCGACGTCACCGACGAGGCGCAGGTCAAGGCCGGAATCGCCAAGGCCGAGGCCGCGCACGGCGTCGCGCGCGTGCTGATGAACTGCGCCGGGATCGGCGGCTCGCAGCGCATCGTCGGCAGGGACGGCGTCTATCCGCTGGCGAAATTCGCGCGCATCATCAATGTCAACCTGATCGGCACGTTCAACTGCCTGCGCCTGTTTGCCGAACGCCTTGTGACTTCAGAGCCGATCGGCGAGGAGCGCGGCGTCATCATCAACACCGCCAGCGTCGCGGCCTATGAAGGCCAGATCGGCCAGATTGCCTATTCCGCCTCGAAAGGCGGCGTGGTCGGCCTGACCCTTCCGGCGGCGCGCGATCTCGCCAGCCAGAAGATCCGCGTCAACACCATCGCGCCCGGCCTGTTCCTGACGCCGCTCTTGATGGGATTGAACGAGGAGGCGCGCAAGAGCCTGGGCGCGCAGGTGCCGCATCCGGCTCGGCTCGGGGACGCCTCCGAATACGGCAACCTCGCGGTCCATATCGTGGAGAACCCCATGCTGAACGGCGAGACCATCCGGCTCGACGGCGCGATCCGCATGGCGCCGAGGTAACTTTTCTTCCCCTTACCCCTCTCCCCTTGTGGGAGAGGGTGCCTGAGCGAAGCGAAGGCGGGTGAGGGAACTCTATCCGGATGGCAACCCCTCACCGGACTGAGAGCATGAGGCTAACGCCGGAGATGTTCTCTCCCACAAGGGGAGAGGGCACAGCAACGAGCGCCGCAGTCTGATGGTTGCGCTGGAGCAAGATGTGACAAAACCGCTGCTGATCGAACATGACGACGGGATCGACCGGGTGACGCTCAATCGCCCCGAAAGCCTTAACGCGCTCGATCCGCCGCTGATCGACGCGCTCAACGCCTATTTCCTGAGCCTTCAGCGCAATGCCAGCACACGCGTGGTGGTGCTGAAGGGCGCAGGCGCTTCGTTCTGTGCCGGGCTCGATCTCAAGCATGCGATGGCGCGCCGTGCCGGGCAGTGGGAGCCGCCGGGCGTCACCGAGTCGCTGGATTCGCAACGCCGGATCGCCGACATCGTGATGCTGATGCGGCGCGCTCCGCAGCCGATCATCGCGCTGGTTCAGGGCGCCGCGGCCGGCGGCGGTTTTGCATTGGCGCTGGCCGCCGATGTCAGAATCGCGAGCAAGTCGGCACGAATGAACTGCGCTTTCATAAAACTCGGGCTTGGCGGCTGCGACATCGGCACCAGCTATTTTCTGCCGCGGCTGGTCGGGGTGTCGGTTGCCTCCGAACTGATCCTCACCGGGCGCTTCATCAATGCCGAGCGGGCGCTCGCCGTCGGCCTGGTTTCGGAGGTCGTCGAGGAAGGCGGGCTCGATGCTGCCGCCGCCCCCTATATCGATGCGATGATGACGGCCTCGCCAACGGGTTTGCGGCTGTCGAAGGAATGCCTCAACATGAGCGTCGACGCCGGCTCGATCGAGGCCGTGATTGCGATGGAAGACCGCAATCAGGTGTTGTGCAGCCGTTCTGAAGATTTCAACGAGGGTATCAAGGCCTTCCTCGAAAAGCGAAAGCCGGTCTATATCAGGCGATAACGACAAGGATCCGCAAAGGATCAAAATTCCGGGAGACGCAATATGAGCGGGAATGCGGCCGCGGTTTTGACCAAGCCGGCCTTTCGCAAGATCGAATGGCTTGAGCGCGATATTGCGGTCGAGCGGCGGCCCGACGGCGTCATCGTCCTGAAATCGCGGATTCCGCTAAAGCCCTACGAGAGGCATATTCCGGCCTCGCTGGCAAAATGGGCTTCGGAACAGCCCAACCGCATCTGGCTGGCGCAGCGTGCCGGTGCCGACCGGCAATGGCGAAAATTGTCTTATGGCGAGGCAAAACGCACGGTGGACGCGCTGACGCAGGCGCTTCTCGGTCTGAAGCTTGCGCCCGCCAGCCCGGTCGCGATCCTCTCGGGCAATTCGATCGAGCACGCGCTGATGACGATGGCCTCGATGCAGGCGCGGTTTCCGGCAGCCCCGGTGTCGCCGGCCTATTCGCTGATGAGCCAGGATCACGTCAAGTTGAAATACCTGTTCGACCTGATCAGGCCGGCTGTGGTGCTGGTGCAGGACGGCCCGACCTTCGAGAAGGCGCTGAGGGCGATCGACCTCACCGGGGTCACCGTGGTCCATGTGGCGCGACCGTGCGAGGGCATCCAGAGCATTGCGTTTGCCGATCTCGCGGCAACATCCGTGACAGAGGACGTCGAGGAGTCGATCGCCGAGATCAGGCCGGATACCGTCGGCAAGCTCCTTTTCACTTCGGGCTCGACCGGCATGCCCAAGGCCGTCATCAACACGCAGGCGATGATGTGCGCCAATGCCGCGATGATGATGCAGGTGCGGCCGCGCGATCGCGATGCGCCGCAGGCGACTTACCTCGACTGGATGCCGTGGAACCACACCATGGGCGGTAACGCGCTGTTCAATCCGGTGCTCACCGAAGGCGGCACGCTCTATATCGACGATGGCCGTCCGCTGCCGGGCCAGATCGAGGAGACGCTGAAAAACCTGCACGAGATATCGCCGACCTATTACGCCAACGTGCCCGCCGGCTATGCCGCGCTTGCCGCCGCCATGGAGAAGGACGACGCACTGTGCCGCAGCTTCTTCAAAAATCTGGGCCTGATGGCCTATGGCGGCGCACGGCTGCCGGACGACCTCTATGAGAGAATGCAGGACCTTGCCGTGCGCGCCACCGGCGAGCGCATCGTGTTCTACACCGGCTGGGGTTCGACCGAGACCGCGCCGACCGCGACCGGGACCTATTGGGATACCGAGCGCGTCGGCTTGATCGGGCTGCCGTTTCCCGGCGTCGAGCTGAAGATGGTGCCGGTCGGCGCGAAATATGAGTTGCGCCTGCGCGGGGTCAACGTCACGCCCGGCTATTTCGGCCAGCCCGATCTCACCAGGGCCGCGTTCGACGAGGAAGGTTTCTACTGCATCGGCGACGCCGGCGTGTTCGTCGATCCCGAAGATCCCGTGCAGGGCATCATCTTCGCCGGCCGCGTGGTCGAGGATTTCAAGCTCACGACAGGCACCTTCGTTCACGTCGGCTCGCTGCGCACCGACGCCATATCGGCGGCGAGCCCGGCGGTGCAGGACGCACTGGTGACCGGGCAGGATCGGCCGTTCGTCGGACTTCTGGCCTGGCCCAATCTGCACGCCTGCCGGCAGATCGTCGGCAACGCGGACGCAAGTTATGAGGATGTCGTCAGACATCCCGAGGTGCTGGCGTGTCTGAAGCGGGGCCTGCAGGCACACAACAAATCGACCGAAGGCGCCAGCAGCATGCGGATCGCACGCGCCATGCTGATGACCGAGCCGGCCTCGATCGACGGCAATGAACTCACCGACAAGGGCTACATCAACCAGCGCGCGGGCCTCGAGCGCCGCTCAGCCCTGGTGGAGCGGCTCTATGCCGATTCGCCCGGCGAAGATGTGATGGTGCTGTAATGAACTACACGCTCAAACAAATTCAACCGTCATTCCGGGATGGTCCGAAGGACCAGACCCGGAATCTCGAGATTCCGGGTTCGCTCGTTTCACTCGCGCCCCGGAATGACGAGTCCCTCTTATGCATCATCAACCCGAGTAACACGCCATGAACTTCGATTTTTCCGACGAACAAAAGCAGATGCGCGACGAAGCGCGAAAATTCCTCGCCGAGAAATGCCCGCCGAAAGCGGTGCGCGTGGTGCTCGAGGGCAAGGAGCCTTATGACCGCGAGTTGTGGAAGGGCTTGGCCGAGATGGGCTTTCTCGGTATCGCAATCCCGGAAGCATTCGGCGGCGCGGGCGCGGGCCATCTGGAACTCTGCGTGATCGCGGAAGAAATGGGTCGCGCGCTGGCGCCGGTGCCGTTCTCATCCACGGTCTATCTGGCGGCCGAAGCCATTCTGCTCGCCGGCAGCGACGCGCAAAAGAAAAAGTGGCTTCCCCTGATCGCATCGGGTGGCGCGATCGGCACGCTGGCGCTGTTCGAAGGCAAGGGCAATCCGTCGCCGGATGCGATCAAGCTTACCGCGTCCGGTGGCAGCCTCAACGGCGTCAAGAAGCCGGTGCCCGACGGCGCCATCGCCGATTTCGCCATTGTCGCCGCCCGCACCGGCTCGACCGGGCGCGACAGCGATATCTCCCTGTTCCTGGTTGATATGAAAGCCGGTGGCGTCGAAGCCAGGGCGTTGACCAGCGTCGATCCATCGCGCGGCCAGGCCGAACTCAGCTTCAAGAACTGCAAGGCCGAACCGCTCGGCGCCGCCGGCGAGGGCTGGAGCATCCTGTCGCAGGTGCTCGATCGCGCCGCGGTGCTGATGGCGTTCGAGCAGGTCGGCGGCGCCGATCGTGCGCTGGAGATGGGCCGCGACTACGCGCTCGATCGCATTGCCTTCGGCCGGCCGATCGGCTCGTTCCAGGCGGTGAAGCACATGCTCGCCGACATGTACGTCTCGGCGACGCTCGCGCGATCGAATTGCTATTACGGCGCCTGGGCGCTCTCGACCAACGCCTCGGAACTGCCCGAGGCCGCCGCCGCGGCGCGCATCAGCGCCACGCAGGCGTTTCAGCATTGCGCCAAGAACAACATCCAGGTGCACGGCGGCATGGGCTTCACCTGGGAGTTCGACTGCCACCTGTACTACCGCCGCGCCAATGCGACCGCGCTGGGGCTCGGCAGCCTGTCTTACTGGGAAGACGCGCTGATCGAGCGTATGCGCAAGCGGAATGCGGCTTAAAGGACATATCGACATGAACTTCGACGACACCCCGCAGGAAGCCGCGTTCCGAACCGAGGCAAAGGCCTGGATCGCCGCCAACGCGCCCAGGCAATATGAGGAGGAATTGAAAAAATCCTCGCTCGGCCGCACCCAGCTCAAGGGCGCCAACATCCTCGAGGTGGCAAAGGCCTGGCAGAAGAAAAAGGCCGACGCCGGCTGGGCCTGCTTGCACTGGCCGAAGGAATATGGCGGCCGCGGCGCAACCCCGATCGAGCGCGTGATCTGGCAGCAGGAAGAAGGCGCCTTCGGCAAGCTCTCGGGAATGTTCATCATCGGCCACGGCATGTGCGGGCCGACCATGATGGCGTTTGCCAGTGAAGCGCAGAAACGGCACTATTTGCCGCCGCTCGCGGCCGGCGAGAACATCTGGTGCCAGCTGTTCTCCGAACCCGCCGGGGGATCCGATGTCGCCGGCCTGCGCACGCGTGCGGAAAGGAAGGGCGGTGACTGGATCATCAACGGCCAGAAGATCTGGACCTCGGGCGCGCATTATTCGGACTATGGCATCCTTCTCACCCGCACCGATCCCAACGTGCCGAAGCACAAGGGACTCACCATGTTCTTCCTGGACATGAGGAGCCCCGGTGTCGAGATCAAGCCGATCAAACAGGCCAACGGCCAGTCCGACTTCAATGAAGTGTATTTCACCGACGTGAAGATTCCGGATGCGCAGCGGCTCGGCGAAGTCAACGACGGCTGGAACGTGTCGCTCACCACGCTGATGAACGAACGCATGTCGATCGGCGCGGGGGTTTCGACCGGTT
Organism: uncultured Alphaproteobacteria bacterium; assembly: GCA_963801875.1. Lineage (GTDB taxonomy): Bacteria > Pseudomonadota > Alphaproteobacteria > Rhizobiales > Xanthobacteraceae > Bradyrhizobium. The sequence goes on from CAWDGT010000008.1 coordinate 226,175, forward strand.
TTCCCGAGTTGTTCGAGTTCTGCAGCAATCTGATGCTGGAAGACGGGCTCGCGATCGACGACCGCGGCGTGCGCTCGAAACTCGCCAACTGGGCGGTGCGCGCCAGTGGCCTGAAATACACCAGCATGCGCGCGATCTCGGCGCTGTCGAAAGGCGAACGTCCGGGCCCGGAGAATTCGATTGGCAAGCTGGTCGCCGGTGCGATGGTCCAGGATGTCGCGGCCTACGCGCTGGATCTGCAGGGCGCGGCCGGCGTGCTGAGCGGGCCGGAGGACGCGGAAGCCGCCGGAAAATTCCAGGCGATGCTGCTGCGTGCGCCCGGGACCCGCGTCGAGGGTGGCACCGACGAGATCATGCGCAACATTATCGCCGAACGCGTACTCGGACTTCCCGGCGATATCCGGGTCGACAAGGACGTTCCCTTCAACAAGATACCGACCAAGGGACGGGGATAAACTCCTCATCCTGAGGAGCCGCGAAGCGGCGTCTCGAAGGATGAGTCGGCCTCATGGTTCGAGACGGCGCAAGGGCGCCTCCTCACCATGAGGGGAGACGCTAGGATCTGAAACGTGAGAGGTTCGCCATGAATTTCGATGACACTCCGCAGGAAGCCGCGTTCCGCAGCGAGGCCCGCAAGTGGATCGACGCAAATGCGCCGAAGCAATTCGAGGCGGAGCTTTCCAAATCCTCGCTCGGCCGCATCAAGCTTCAGAAGGCTGATATCGTCGAGGTCGCGAAGGCCTGGCAGAAGAAAAAGGCCGAAGGCGGCTGGGTTTGCCTGCACTGGCCCAAGGAATATGGCGGGCGCGGCGCCAGCCCGGTCGAGAAAGTGATCTGGCAGCAGGAAGAAGGAATCTACTTCAAGCTCACCAGCCCGTTCCAGATCGGCGAAGGCATGTGCGGCCCGACGGTCATGGCCTATGGCAGCGAGGCCGACAAGCGGCGTTACCTGCCGAAGATCGCCTCCGGCGAGGAAATCTGGTGCCAGCTGTTCTCCGAGCCCGCCGGCGGATCCGATGTCGCCGGCCTGCGCACCCGCGCCGAGCGCGACGGCGATCACTGGATCATCAACGGCCAGAAAATCTGGACCTCGGGCGCGCATTATTCCGACTACGGAATTCTCATCACCCGCACCGATCCCAATGTGCCCAAGCACAAGGGCCTGACCATGTTCTACATCGACATGAAGAGCAAAGGCGTCGAGGTCAAGCCGATCAAGCAGGCCAACGGCATGCAGGAATTCAACGAGGTGTTCTTCACCGACCTGCGCATTCCCGACTCGCAGCGGCTCGGCGCAGTCGGCGACGGCTGGAACGTCTCGCTGACCACGCTGATGAACGAGCGGATGACGATCGGCTCGCGGCTGGCGACCGGCTTCCCCGAACTGTTCGAGTTCTGCAGCAACCTGATGACCGAGGACGGCCTTGCGATCGACGATCGCAGCGTCCGCTCGAAACTCGCCAACTGGGCGGTGAAGAACTCGGGCCTGAAATATACCAGCTACCGGGCGGTCTCGGCGCTTTCCAGGGGCGAGCGCCCGGGCCCGGAAAACTCGATCGGCAAGCTGGTTGCCGGCTCGATGCTGCAGGACATCGCGATGTATGCGATGGATCTGCAGGGCGCGAGCGGCATGCTGACCGATCCCGACACGGCCGAGGCGGCCGGCCAGTTCCAGGCCATGATGATGTCCTCGCCCTCGACCCGCATCGCCGGCGGCACCGATGAAATCCTGCGCAACATCATCGCCGAGCGCGTGCTGGGCTTGCCCGGCGACATCCGCGTCGACAAGAACGTGCCGTTCAACAAGATCCCGACCAAGGGAAGATGAATATGCCGGACGCCGTCGAGAAAGCGCCGGCTGACCGGCACAGCGTGGAAGAACGGATCGGTGTGCTGGAGGAATTGCTGAGCGAACGCTATTCCTGCCGCGCGTTCCGGCCCGACCCGGTGCCGCGCTCAACCATCGAGCACATCTTGACGGCGGCGCAGAAGACGGCGTCGTGGTGTAACAGCCAGCCGTGGCAGCTCGTGATCGCCTCCGGCGCCGCCACAAAAAAATTCCGCGATGTGATCTACGGCGTTGCCTCCAGCGGCAAGCCGAATACCGGCGATTTTCCGTTCCCGCGCGAATATCGCGGGGTCTACCTGGAGCGCCGGCGCGAAAGCGGTTTTCAGCTCTACAATTCGCTGGGTATACTGCGCGGCGACAAGGCGGCTTACGCCAAACAGGCGCTGGAGAATTTCAATTTCTTCGGAGCGCCGCATGTCGCTATCGTCCATACCGACGAGGCGCTCGGCGTCTACGGCGCGATCGATTGCGGCGGCTATGTCACGAACTTCATGTTGGCGGCGCAGGCGTTAGGGCTGGCCACGGTGCCGCAGGCGGCGCTGGCGTTTCATTCCGAGGTCGTACGCAAACATTTCGGTATCAGTGACGACCGCCGGGTGGTGTGCGGCATCTCGTTCGGATTTCCGGACCGCGAGCACAAGGCCAACAGCTATCGCACCACGCGCGCGCGCCTTGCCGATACCGTCACCTTCATCGACGAATAGCGGAGACGGCGACAGGGAAAACCCCGATCGCCTGGGCGATCGAGGTTTCCATGGTGGGCAGTTCGTCCGCCGATCAGTAGATGTCGTAGGCGCAGACGTTGACGGTGCGCAGGCGCAGGCCGTAGCGGGTCTGCACCATCTGCTGCTGATAGCAGTCGCTGACGCCGGTGTTGATATAGAGGCCGCCGAAGCCGAAGCCGTGGCCCCAGCCGCCGTGATGACCCCAGCCGCCATGGAAGCCATGGGCGGAAGCGGGAGCAATAGCGGCAACGCTGAGGGAAGCCGCGGCGATCAGTCCGAAAGTAATCTTGCGAAGCATTGTCCTGTCTCCAGTCAGTTGTGTCCCTGCCCGTCAGTCGCATCGACTTCGCCACGCGTTCAAGCGCGCCGGGAAGAATCGTGTTTCCGGAGCGTTTCGTGGGGGTGGGAAGGGACGACATTTTGTTCTTCCCCTCTCCCCTTGTGGGAGAGGGTGGCACGGGCGCGCGAAGCGCGTTCGTGACGGGTGAGGGGTTGCGGTGCTCGTGTTAACCGACCCCTCATCCGACGTGGACTTCGTCCACGTCACCTTCTCCCACAAGGGGAGAAGGGAAGGCGCGCTGCATCAGGGGCGCGTGCGTGTATGCGCCGCTAAAACTTCGGCGGACGTTTCTCCGCGAATGCCTTGATGCCTTCCTTGATCTCGGCACTGCGCATGCTGTCGCGGGCGCGGCGGTGGGCGGCGGCTTCATCGAGCCTGCCGCGGGCGAACTCATTGATGGTGCGCTTCATGCCGCGCATCGCGACCGGCGCATTGCTGGCGAGAATTGCGGCTAATTTGCCGACCTCCTGGTCGAGCGCCTCCGGCGGCGCAATCGCGGTGAGATAGCCGATCCGCAGCATCTCCGCGGCGCCGATCCGCTCGGCGGTCAGGAACAGCCTTTTGGCGTTGTCGACGCCGAGTCGCGACACGTAGCGTTTGATGCCGCTCGTGTAATAATGCAGCCCGCGCTGCGCCGCCGGCATGAACATCTCGCAGGTGTCGACACCGATGCGGAAATCGCAGGCCAGCGCCAGGTCGGTCGAGCCGCCATAGACGCCGCCGTTGAGCCGGCAGATCGTCGGTACCGCGAGGTCTTCGAGCCGGTTGACGACGACCTCGAACGCCGATCCCGCGGTCTGCTCTTCCGGTGCGCTATTGGCACGCTCGGCGAGCGAGCCGAGATCGTATCCGGCGCTGAAGGCGCGTCCGGTGCCGGTCAGCACCAACACCCGGATCGCAGGATCAGCCTCGATCCGGTCGAACAGTTTTGAAAGCACATCGAGGTCATCGGGCTGCAACCGGTTCAGATGCTTCGGCCGGTTGAGACGGATGGTGGCGCGCGCGCCGTCAATATTGAGCACCGGCGCACTCGCCGCGTCAGCGGCGCCGGGGGAAGGCCTTTGCATTATTCGTTCTCCAGCGCGCGCCGCCTGGCTTCGGCATCGATGGTCTCGGCCAGATCGGGATGCCGCGCCATCAGCATGCGGAAGTCCACGAGATCGAGCACCAGCAGTCTCGACACCCGCGTAGTGGTGATGTTGGCGGAGCGCAGATTGTTGCCGAGCAGCGCCATCTCGCCGAAGAACGCGCCTTCGCCTAACCTGACCTTCTTGCCCGGCAAATCGACCTCGACTTCGCCGTCGGCGATGAAATACATGCAGTCGCCGACCCTGCCCTTGCGAATGATCATGGTGCGCGCCGGCAGGTCCATGGTGCGCAGCATGTGCGTCACGTCGGCGATCGCCGAAGGGCCGAGGGCGGCAAAGAATGGTACCTTGCTCACCGATTCCCAGGTTCTCAGGAAATTGTCGCGGCGGGTCTCGGCGGCAAAGCCGGTGGCAAGAATACCGGTCCAAAGCCCGAACACGCCGAGGCCGCAGATCATCACCAGCGCCGCGACCAACCGGCCAAGCGGCGTGATCGGCACCACGTCGCCATATCCCACGGTGGTCAGGGTCGCGATCGCCCACCACAATGTCGCGGGCATACTGCCGAAGGCGACCGGCTGGACGTCACGCTCGAGAAAATATACCGCCACCGATGCAAGGAACAGCACCATCAGGAAGATCACCAGCACACTGAGAAGCGGGCCGGATTCCTGCACCAGCACCCGGCGCAACTGCCGCAAACCCGGGACCCCCGGGACCACCTTGAGCACCCAGAACACGCCCAGCAGCCAAGCCGATTTGGGGTTGGCGCCAAGGATGATGGCGGCCGGCACCCCCGCCGCGGCGACGGCGTCCACCACCCCGCGGAAGGATAGCGCGTAAGCCCTTAGTCGTTGCACCTGAAAGGCGTGGCGAAGCCGGACCGCCCATTCGAACACAAAGAAGGCCAGGCATGCCCACAGCACCGAATCGACCCAGTGGTGCGCCGCCTCATAGGCCGGATTGACCGTGAGCAGGGCCATCATGACGACCCCGGCCAGCACGGCGACATAGGCCGCTTTGGTCATGTTGCGGCCGGCCGTTGCGGCCAAGAACCGTTCCAGAGCGGGGTGAAAATGCTGCTTGGACATTGGGAGATGACGCCTGCGACGGAAGAAAACCTGATACGGCCAAGCGGGGTGTGACCGCCCCCCAAAGTGCCCAAGCGGGGCGAGGCCGTCAACGATCGCCCGAAAACAGCGTTATCGCCGACTGCGCCCGTAACTTCTCGCAGGCCGGCTTTGTGGGCAGCGCGGCCGGGGCGGCACCCGGGAAAGCGGCGTACCCTCTGGCAGACGCCGCATTGCGCGGTGGGAGCGGGGGTGGAAATCGACTTTTTTGCCGGGATTGAGTGAAATCCCAGACAAAACATCGGCCTTTCTTCGTATATCAAAAGTTCCCGCGGACATTATGATGGCGGGCGCGCTGGGAAACGACCCGCGAGCCGGTTCACTCCTTAAAAGTTGGTTGGCCCCGATGGATACCTCACATCTCGCAGAACACACAGGAACAGCAGCCAGCCTGTTTGCTTCGGTTTTCGTGGTTGCGACGCTTTCAATGCGGACGATGATCCCGCTGCGGGTTTTCGGCATTCTCACCAACATCGTCCTGATCGCGACCGCGATTCCGAACCATAATTATCCTACCATGGTGCTGCAGTCGGTGGTGCTGGTGCTCAATTCCTACCGGCTGCACCAGATGCTGCAGCTGGTGCGCGACGTGAAAAAATCCGTCAACAGCGATCTGTCGATGGAGTGGCTGAAGCCGTTCATGACCGAACGCAAATGCGCCGCCGGCGAAGTGCTGTTCTACAAGGACGAAAAGGCCGAGGACATGTTCTACATCGTCAGCGGCCGGTTCAAGCTGGTCGAATCGGGTATCGAATTGCCGGTCGGGGCCATTGTCGGTGAGTTCGGCATGCTGTCGCCGTCGAACCTGCGGACCCAGACGCTGGAATGCGTCGAAGCCGGCTTGATCCTGAGCGTCAGCTACACCAAGGTCGAGGAGCTCTACGTGCAGAATCCGGCGTTCGGTTTTTACTTTCTTCGTCTCTTCACCGCCCGGCTGTTTCAGAACATCAGAGACGCTGCAGCAGCAGCTGGCGCGGGCCTCGGCCGCGCCGAAGCCCGCCTAGAATCGGGATCGCCGGGGTGGCAAGCTTACTTTCCTCGCTGCGCTATCTGCTCGCCGATTTCATCGGTGAGGACGACGACACGCCGCCGTTCCTCCCCGAGGGTTTGCCCGCCGGCGCTGCCGCGGTCGTCAGCGAAGCCATCAATCGGCTGATCGATTATCAGGGCACGAGCTACGCGCAACTCTATGTGGATCGTGTGCGGCGGTTCGTCGGCCGGCGCGATGTCGATGACGCGATGCTCGTCGAAATCGCGCGGCTGATGGCAATCCGCATGAGTTATGAGGATCCGATCCGGATCGCGCAGTTGAAGCTCGCCGCATTCGAATCCGGCGCCGCCGATCCCGCCGAAAGGTCGACTGTCGACGTCAGCGAAATTCCGGATTGATGAACTGATCGAGGCGCTTCCCGCTGTTGCCGCCGATCCGGTGCTCGGCGTGCTCGGAAAAGTAGGCTGGACGCACAAGCCGGTCTCGATCCGTTTCAGTACCGCAAGCAGGTGGGGCATCCGCCGTTTGAAGCTCGAGGCGACGTTTGCGGCGATGGCGGCGGTTCTCGGTGCGCTATGCCAAGGAGCGCGCCTGGACCGAACGCTGGCTGCACATGATCAGCCGCTGCCTGGAAAAGCAGCCGAGGGCCGCCTTCGCCATCGTGCAAACCGCCGACATGATCGAGGGCTATGGCGACGTCTATCGCCAGGGCCTTGCCGACTGGCATGCGATCATCGATGGCCTCGCCAAGCCGACCTTCGATGGCGCGCTGCCCTTGACCGATCTCGCCGCTGCCGTGGCCGAGGCGCGCGCCGCCGCCAAGCCCGATCCGCGGCAGGTCGCGCTCAAGCGCACCATTGCGGAAATCAGGGCGCGGGCGCTTTCCACCAGCGCGAATGCGGCGGCTGGGTGACCAGGGATAGGTCCTCCCCCTGAGTTCGCGGGAACGACCCGGATTGAGAGTGCCATTTTCCGGGGCCCGCGCGCCTTACGCTGACTTGACGATCACCACATTGTCTTCATGACCGGCGTGCCGTTTCAGGTGGTCGCGGCGCATGTCGATCTGGTCGCGCACGAATTCGTAGCCGAGCTTGAACGTATCCAGCCCGTCGGTCGAGATGGCGCCGTCGCGCAATCCGATCACGGCGCCGCGAAGGATGGCCTCGAGCTCATCCTGCAAGGTCTCGAGCGAACTCCGGCGAATTGGCGTGTTCGATCCGTTCGCCGATGTCGAGAATGGCGGTCGCCAGTTCGCTGGCCTTCTCCGGCGCGATCCTGGTCACCTTGGTGTAGATTCCCGCGAAAATCGAACCGATGACGCTGAGCGCCGCTGCCCCCAGGTACAAGAGGTCGCTGTAGCGGTCCATGAACGACTTGGTTTCGTCGTTGATATATTCGGCGGCGCCCTGGTGCGCGACGATGAAGGCATCCTTGTCGGTATCGGCCGGTTCGATCCTGGAGGCGAAGCCATTTTCCAGCGCGAGTTCGGCCTTGTTTTCGTAGATCGCGCGCGCGAGGTCTCCCGCCGTCGCCGTCGACATTCTGGACTGCGCGACCAGAAGCCATTGCAGTCCGATGGTATCGAGGTCGTCGTCGGGTATCGCGGGCGAGGAGGACAGCATGCCGGTCGCCAGCGTTTCCTCCGAAATGCCGGGATCTCGTCGCGCCAGCGCCTTCGACTCGTCGATCGCGTTTACGGTGAATCCGCCGCGCCTGGCGTATTGTTCGTAGCGCTTGTCCTTCACGAGCGTCGAGGCGTGCGCAATGGCGATCACCGCGCCATAGGCTCCGGACGCGAACAGCTTGTCCAGCGTGGAATTTGGCGGCGCCAACTGGACCCGCGAAGCCGCGTCGGAACCATCGGAAAATCCAAGCGCATGGCGGACAAAGGTTGCGCCGTTGTCGCCATCGGCCAGCACGGCGATCTTCTTTTTCTTCAGCTCCGCAAGCGACTTGATCTTCTTGCTGCCGGGGCTGATCAGCAGCAATACGTCATGCTCCAGGACCGCAAGCGCGCGGGCGCGCGGCGGCACCTTTGCGTCGGTGCGCAGCACCGCAAGATCGGCCTGCCTGCGATCGAATTGCGCAAGCGCCTTGACGTCATCGGCGTTGGGCACGATCTTGAGGCGCAGCCGTGAAGAGTTGTTCTTGAGGACGCTGGCTAGTCTGGCGGCAAAGCGGGCCTCGACGCCGTTGGCGTCGCCGACGGCGAACACCAGTGTTTCGGAATTCCTCAACCAGGTGCGCCCGCCCCACACCACCGTCGCAACCGTCAGGATCAGGGTCAGGGCGGCAAACAGCAGCACCTGGCGGCGGTTGGTTCTGACAACCTGCGAGCGTGGGGGCGGCTTTTCTGCGTTCGGCATTGGGACTTCGGCGCTCATGGCTCATACCCGGATCCGAAGTGCCTGGCCGGCAAATCGGCTTTGGAAGATCGCCCGGCGAGATCGTAAATATCTAGGAATGAACGATAATTCTCCAGAATGTCGATGATATTCGCCCCCCGGTGGATTGCAAATCGGGGTCACCGGTAACCTTACCGGCGGAGTTGCATCATTGCTTCAGCGTATCGCCGCCGGGCCACACTTGGCGTTTTTCGGGCCTGGCGCAGGTGCATTCTGGCCGGGGAGGTGGCATAAACCTCGGGAACCGGTCAAATTGTCCGGGTTTAAGAAGAAGTTGCGCTAAAGCCTCCGGTTCCGCCCGTGCCTTTCCAAGTCAATCCCAGCGAGGCCGCCAGCTTTGTCGTTTCCCTCTATGTCCTCGTCGGTTCCGGTCGGTGCGCTGATCGGATGGATGTTGCTGCTTACGGTCAAGCATGTCATCGCCGATTTCGTGCTGCAGACTTCCTGGATGGCCATCGGCAAGGACCAGAAGACCGGCTGGGCGCTGCCGCTGCTGGCCCACTGTCTCGTGCACCTTGCGGTTGCAATGACGCTGATCCTGATAGTCGCGCCGCGGTTCTGGTACGTCGCCTTGATCGATTTCGCCATCCACATCACGGTCGACCGCGCCAAGGGATTTTGTGCCGCGAACTTCGGCGTGACGCAGGAGAACAAGCACCCATGGTTCTGGACGCTGATCGGCGTCGATCAGTCGCTGCACCATCTCACCGACTTCGGTCTGTCGATCTTCATGGCGTCGAACGCCTGATCGCGCCGGATTCGGCAATGGCGTCCCGGATCAACACGCTCATGCGGCGACGCCCGATATCGCGTTCGATCGCGCTCCAGCATATCGCTTCTGTCTTGTGAAAACGGCCGTTGTGGCGCGATCTGTCTGTGATTTTCGCCGGGGCGCTGGCTGATTCGGGTTAATTCGCTCACATCCCGGTGCCGCTGCCAGGTGCCGTGGTTAACCTTTCGTTAGACAGTTGCATTGCATCCTGCCGGCTGGGGGATATCCAGATGTTTTCAAGCCGCGAAGCCTTCGAGAACGATTTTTGCCCGGTCCGGGATGAATTGCTCGGCGAAATGTACCGCGCCAATGAAAACGGCCTGCCCAAACTGGTAGAGAGCGTCTCTTCCGAGGTGCGCGCCATGCTGGCGCTGTTCTGCTATCGCCGAAGCCATCTGCACTCGCTGGCGCTCTCGATCGCCGCAAGCTGCAGCGAGCGCGAACTGATCCAGCTGGGCGGACGCGTCGGCTCTACCCTCTATGCGCTGTCCCGCGAGCCTGCCGCGCGTTCCGCGCCGTCATCGTCCTACGGCAATCGCAAGCCGATCACGCTCTCGACGAGGCCGCTCAGCACGTTCTCGCCTGTTGACGACGAGCTTGATGAAGATTTCACTGAGGCCGCGACGGCGTAAATCCGCTCGCCGTTGTTCCCCGCGAGAGCAGAGACCATGTCCACCCACTTCACTGTTCTGTCCGTGACACTGATGGATCGCGCGGCATCAGAGTTATATGAGCGCGGGCAGGCCGTGCCGCCTGCGGGCCATTTCGCATTCGGCATCGCCGGGCATGCAGGTGCGGCACACTTCGGGCCGTACCGCATAGATTGTGCACGATGTCGCGACGCCAACCTGGCCTGACAGTGCCGAGCAGCGGTCGCCGTCGCAGCGCATGCCCGACAGTTTTTCGTTGACGAATTTTTCCGCGATCAGATCGAGCGCGGCGTCGTCCTCGGTGGTGAAGCGCGGCCAGTTTTGCGAATAGGAACAGCAGGCGCCGCAGGCCTGGCAGGGGCTTTCGACATCAATGGCTGGACCGACCTTTTCCATGAGGTCCCTTTAGCGCGGAATTGGGCGGCCGGCCATCAGGTATCGCTCGGATGTTCCCAGACCAGGCTCCTGCGCCATCGCGCTCTCAGCAGGTCGCGCCGCTCGGGGTATTTATCGTCGAGATACACGGCGTCGACCACGCGGTCGGTTCGAAAGCTGCGAAAATCCCTGCGCAGCTCGCACCATGCCGCCAGAAGCCGCACGGCTTCGAGATAGCCGATGGCGATCGGCCAGACTGTGCGTTCGCTGTCACGACCGTGTTCGTCGCGATAGTGCAACGTGATTTTCTTTCCCTCGTGAATTTGCGCACGCGTCTGTGCCATGTCGATGCGGTCGGGTTCTCTGCGCCAGCCCGGGCGAGCGCGGCTGGCGGGTTCAAGCACAAAGGGTCTTAGTCGTTCGGGGACGGTATCGGCGATTTTCGCAATCAGATCCTGAGCGGCGCGGGACAAGGCAGTGTCAGCATGGCCAGCGACCCATTGCGCGCCGAGCACGGCTGCTTCGATCTCGTCAGGGGTGAGCATCAGCGGCGGCAGGTCAAATCCCTTCTCCATAATATAGCCCATGCCGGCCTCGCCGCGGATCGGCACGCGCTGTTCCATCAGGGTCGCGATGTCGCGGTAGATCGTCCGCTTCGAGGTCTCCAGCTCGGTCGCGATCGCGTCTGCGGTCAGTGGCTTCCGGGTGCGCCGGAGCACCTGGATAATCTGGAACAGCCGGTCGGCACGTCTCATGGGCGTCTCTTTTCAGCGTGCAGCCGCGTCGATGCTGACAGCATGTTGGCAGCAGGGGGCCAGTATATCGGGACAACACTCCAACCAAGAGGATTTTATCCATGATGATTCTTTACGGCCTCGACCTCTGGACAGCGATGTCGCCACTGCTGACACCACGGTGGCAGCAGGGGATGGCTAGTCTGAAGCGGCTGTTCAGGAAATCGGGAGTGCGCACGTGATCACGCTTTATGGCTTTGGCCCCGGCTTCGGCTTGCCGGAAATCAGCCCCTTTGTGACCAAGACCGAAGTCCAGCTGAAGATGGCTGGTCTTACCTATCGCAAGGAGAGGGCGATGCCACCTGGCTCTCCCAAGGGGCAACTGCCCTATATCGATGACGAGGCTGAGATGCATCGCCGACTCCACCTTCATTCGCGCGCACATTGAAGGCAAATACGGCTTCGATTTCGACGCCCCCCTCAATTTGCAGCAGCGCGCGCAGGCCTGGGCTTTCGAGCGGATGATCGAGCATCATCTATACTGGGCACTGGTCGGCGCGCGCTGGGTTGATCCTGAAAACTTTGCAAAAGGGCCGGCACATTTCTTCGACGACGCCCCGGAGCATCGGCGCGAAAAGCTTCGCGAAGACGCGCAATTCCGTGTTGCCGAGAATTACCTGCTGAGCGGCCTCGGCCGCCACGCCCCTGACGAAGACGTCGATCTTGCGGTCCGCTCGCTGTTTGCGCTGTCGGTTCAGCTTGGGGACAAGTCATACTTGATGGGTGAGGCGCCCTGCGGTACCGACGCCACCGCATTCGGTGCGCTTGCCGGGATCCTGACACCGTTCTTCGCCTCGCAATTGCGAGAACGGACCGAGCAGTTCGGAAATCTTACAGCCTATGTCGACCGCATGATGCTTCAGTACTATCCGGACTTCGCCTGGATACCGCTGCGACAGGCTGCATGAACCTTCAACTTACCAGGGTGGGCTCGCCCTTCAGCGCCGCCAGTTCCGCCTCCAGTTCCGCGATGTACGCGTCGCGCGAGGCCAGCGCCGCCGCCACGTCGGCGGCGTCGAACTTCTGCGGGATATGCTGCGGGCAGTTGGTGTCCCAGGCGGAAATCCTGAACAGGATGACCTGCTCAGGCCGCGCCTTGTAGCCTTGCGGCATCAGCGATCGCAAGAGCGCCGGATCGTCATCGATCACGCGAGCCTCGCCCCAGATCTTCACTCGGCGACGCTCGGTAAAATCCATCAGGAAGATATAGGCCTTTGGATTTTCGGAGAGGTTGCCTTGGGTGATATATTGCCGGTTGCCCCTGTAATCGGCAAACGCCAGCGTGTTCTTGTCGAGAATCCGGATGAAGCCCTTTGGCCCGCCGCGGTGCTGGATATAGGGCTGTCCATCCGCGCTGGCGGTCGCCAGAAACATGCTGTCCCGGGTGGCCAAAAACGCCGCGAGTTGCCCGTCGATTTCGGTGCGCCAGCCGCCGCGTTGCTCCACCTGCCCATAGGCGTCCCGCGACCCCTTGCGGGCCTGGATCGCCTTCACTGCGGGGGTGAAGGCCACGTCGCTGGAAAAAGTGCTGCTGTCTGCCATCCGAGGTCTCCGGGGTCCCGGGCGTGCGCCCGTCTTCCAGCCCCCAAAATGGACCCTTTCGGAATTTAAGCAATCTTGGGAATTGACACTTCATCGTTGCAATATATGAAATAATGCCATGGACCGCATCGACGCCATGCAGGCCTTTGTCGCAGTGGCCGACCTTCAGGGTTTTGCGTCGGCGGCGCGCAAACTCGGGCTGTCGCCTTCCGCCGTGACGCGGCTGATAGCGGCGCTGGAGGATCGTCTGGGCGCCCGGCTGCTGCAGCGGACCACGCGGAAGGTCGCGCTGACCGACGTCGGCGCGCGCTATCTGGAGCGTGCCCGGCGCATTCTCGGCGATGTCGAGGAAGCCGAAGGCTCGGCCCAGGACGAGCGCAGGCGGCCGAGCGGGCGGCTGGTGGTCTCGGCGCCGATTGGTTTCGGCCGCCTCCATGTCAGTCCCGTCATTTCGGCGTATCTGAAACGCTATCCCGAAGTCTCGGCCGAACTCCGGCTGACGGATCGCATGATCAATCTGGTGGAAGACGGCGTCGATCTCGCGGTCAGAATCGGCCACCTTCCGGATTCCACGCTGGTCGCCCGCCATGCCGGCGAGATGCGGCGGATCGTGGTCGCCTCATCAGGCTATCTCCGGGAATGCGGCGAGCCCAAAACGCCGGCGGATATTGTCTCGCACCTGACCATCCAGTTCGGCGCCATGACCGCCTCGCCGGACTGGCGCTTTGTCGAAAATGGCCACGAGGTTCGCGTGGCCTGTACGCCGCGGTTCACCACCAACAGCGCTGACGCTGCGATCCAGTATGCCGGGCAGGACGGTGGCCTGACGCGGGTGCTGGCCTACCAGGCGGCCGACGGAATCAAGGCCGGCCGGCTGAAAATCGTACTGGCGAAATTCGAGCCGCCACCGCTGCCGATCCACCTCGTCTATCCGACGTCGCGGCTGCTGTCGGCCAAGGTGCGGGCCTTTATCGATCTCGTGACCGAGATCAGCGACTGGCATTTCGGTGGGAAATAATCATCGCCCCGGAATGACCGCTAATATGGCAGGCCGACGTAATTTTCCGACAGCGACGCCATCGCCGCTTTCGAGCTGACGAGATAGTCCAGCTCGGCCAACTGAATCCGCGTGGCGAATTCGCCGTCATCGGGAAACTTGTGCAGCATCGAGGTCATCCACCAGGAGAAGCGCACCGCTTTCCAGACCCGCGCCAGTGCCTTTTCGGAATAGCCATCGATCCCCGCGGAGGATTTCTCGTCGTAATATTCGCGCAAGCCCCGCGAGAGATAATGCACGTCGCTGGCGGCGAGGTTGAGCCCCTTGGCGCCGGTCGGCGGCACGATATGCGCGGCGTCGCCAGCCAAAAACATTCGCCCGAACCGCATCGGCTCGGCGACGAAGCTGCGCAGCGGCGCGATGCTCTTCTCGATCGAGGGACCGGTGACGAGGCGATCGACCGCCTTCTGGTCCAGCCGCCGCTTCAATTCATCCCAGAACCGTTCGTCCGGCCATTGATCGATATGGTCGTCGAGCGAACATTGCACGTAATAGCGGCTGCGGTGCATCGAGCGCATGGTGCAAAGCGCAAATCCGCGGGTATGGTTGGAGTAGATCAGTTCGTGGTTGACCGGCGGCGTCTCCGAGAGGATCCCGAGCCAGCCGAACGGATAGATCCGCTCGAAGGTCTGGATCGCCGAGGGTTTTATGCTGGCGCGGCTGACGCCGTGGAATCCGTCGCAGCCGGCGATGAAGTCGCAGGCGATCTGGTGGGTGACGCCGTCCTTGACGTAGGTTACGCGCGGATGATCGGTATCGAAATCATGCGGTTTGACGTCACCGGCTTCATAGACCGTGGTGAGGCCGGCCGCCTTGCGCGCGTTCATCAGATCGAGTGTCACTTCGGTCTGGCCGTAGATCATCACGGTCTTGCCGGTGGCGGCCTTCATGTCGATGCGATGGCGGCTGCCTGCGAAGGCGAGCTCGATGCCGTCATGGACCAGGCCTTCGCGGTGCGCGCGCGCGCCGGCGCCCACTTTGTCCAGCAAGGCCACCGTTCCTTCTTCGAGCAGGCCGGCGCGGATGCGGCCGAGCACATAGTCCGGTGTCTGGCGTTCCAGAATGATGTTGTCGATTCCGCAGGCGTGAAGCAGTTGCCCCAGCAGCAATCCCGCCGGCCCTGCGCCAATGATTGCTACTTTTGTCCGCAATACTTGCCTCCTCGATTATTATAGGCTGGAACGGCAGCCGCCGCGGACATAGCCGCACGTACTTGCAATGATAATTATATCATATAACAATATCTGCAAAGGGCCATTGAAGCCCTGATGTCATAGGGAGACGATGTCGATGAGGAAAACGGTGTTGGCGTTGCTGCTGGCCGCCAGCGTGACCCCTGCGTTCGCGCAGGAGAAGAGCTTCGAACTGAAACTGTCGCACTGGGTGCCGGCGTCGCATCCACTGCAAAAGGCGCTGGAGGACTGGGGCGCCGCGGTCGAGAAAGCATCAGGCGGTACGCTCACCTATAAGGTCTATCCCGCCCAGCAGCTCGGCAAGGCGTTCGACCATTACGACATGGCGCGCGATGGCATCGCCGACGTCACCTACATCAATCCCGGCTATCAGCCCGGCCGCTTCCCGATCATCGGCGCCGGCGAGCTTCCGTTCCTGATGTCCGACGCCAAGGGCGGCTCGATGGCGCTGGATGCCTGGTACCGGAAATACGCCGGCAATGAGATGAAGGACGTCAAGTTCTGCCTGGCCTTCATCCATTCGCCGTCGTCGTTTCATTCGCGTAGCAAGAAGATCGTGGTGCCTGACGATATCAAGGGCATGAAGGTGCGTCCCGCCCACGCCACCATGGCGAGCTTCGTGACCCTGCTCGGCGGCACCAACGTCCAGTCCTCGGCGCCGGAAGTCCGCGACATCATCGAACGCGGCGTTGCCGACGCCGTCACCTTCCCGTGGGGATCGCTGGTGCTGTTCGGCATCGACAAGGTGACGAAATATCACATGGACGCGCCGCTTTATGTCACGACATTTGCCTTTGTGATGAACAAGGACAAGTACAACGCGATGTCGGACCGCCAGAAGAAGGCGATCGACGACAATTGCAATACCGAGGCCGCCGGTCGCGTCGGCGAACCCTGGGGCAAGTTCGAGGACGCCGGTCTCGACAAGGTGAAGGCGGAGGAAGGTCACGAAGTCTACAAGCTGACGCCGGAGCAGACGGCGCTGTGGAAGAGCGCCTCCGAGCCGCTGATCAAAATCTGGGCCGATAGCGTCAAGAAGGTCGGGGCCGACCCGGACGCCGCGATGACAGAACTTCGTGCCTCTCTCGCCAAATACAACGCGCTGGCAAAGTAAGTCCTGACTGCCTGCCGGTACGGCGGCGGGTCCTCCCGCCGCCGCTTTCTTCCTGCAATTCCCAAGGCCGTGTGGAGCGGACATGAAGCGCGCGTCTATGGATCGTTTCATCGATACGATCGAATGGATCGCGGCCGGCTTTGTCGGCATTGTCGCCGCCAATATCTTCATCGCGGTTCTGCTGCGCAATCTCTTCAACTATTCGATTCCCGACTCCTTCGATATCGGGCGCCTGCTGCTGGGAATCCTGATTTTCTGGGGTATCGCCGCCACCAGCTATCGCGGCACCCACATCACCGTCGATCTGATCTGGGCCAATGTCGGCCCGCGATACCAGCGCGTGATCGACGTGTTTGCGACCATGGTTCTGCTGTTCGTGGTGAGCGTGCAGACCTGGACGCTGTTCGACAAGGTGCGCGGCACCTATAACGACCATGTCCTTACATTCGATATGCATATGCCGACCTGGCCGTTTTTCGCGATCGCCTGGGCCGGCGACGTCTCCGCGGTGCTGCTGATCGCGATCCGCACCTACCGGCTGATTTTCCACCCCGAAGAGATGCACGACCCCAAGATCACAGGCACGGAGTAAGCCGGCATGAGCACCGACGCCGTCGCCGTCCTGGGATTCGTCGCGCTGTTCGCGCTGATGCTGCTGCGCGTGCCGGTCGGCATGGCGATGGGCCTCGTCGGCGTCTCCGGCTTCGGTTATCTGGTCGGCGGCACGCCGGCGCTGAAGCTGGTCGGCCAGACCTCGATGCGCACGGTGACCGACTACACCTTCGGCGTCATTCCGATGTTCCTGCTGATGGGAACCTTCGTCAGCAATTCCGGCATGAGCCGCGACCTGTTCCGCGCCGCCAACGGCTTTGTCGGACATCTGCGCGGCGGATTGGGCATCGCCACGGTCGCGGCCTGCGGCGGTTTCGCGGCGATCTGCGGCTCGTCGGTGGCCACCGCGGCGACGTTTTCGGCCGTAGCCTATCCGGAAATGCGCCGCTTCGGTTATCCGCAATCCTTCGCCACCGGCGTGATCGCGGCCGGCGGCACGCTGGGGGCCATGCTGCCACCGTCAACCGTGCTGGCGGTGTACGGCATCATCACCGAGCAGGACATCGGCAAGCTGTTCATCGCCGGCATCATTCCCGGCCTGCTCGCGATGACCATGTACATGATTACCATCGCGCTGATCGGGTATTTCCGGCCGGGCTTCCTGCCGACCGGTCCGCAGACCACCTGGAGCGAACGGTTCGCCGGGCTGAAGGATATCTGGGCGCCGGTGCTGCTGTTCGTATTTGTCATTGGCGGGCTTTACGGGCTGCCATTCCTGCCGCGCTTCACCCCGACCGAAGCCGGCGGCGTCGGCGCGACCGGCGCGTTCCTGATCGGCGTGGCCACCGGACGGCTCGACAAGGAAAAAATCCTTGCCTCGCTGCTGCAGGCGACCCGCACCGCGGCCGCGGTGTTCACGGTTTTGATCGGCGCATTGATCTTTGGATATTTCCTCACGGTGACGCAGACCCCGCAAAAGGTCACGGAGCTTCTCACCGGCCTCGGTCTCGGCCGCTACGGCATCCTCGCCCTCATCATGGTGATGTATCTGGTGCTCGGCTGCCTGATGGACGCGATGGCGATGATCATCCTGACGGTGCCGATCATCTTTCCGGTAATCTCCCATCTCGGCTTCGATCCGATCTGGTTCGGCGTGATCATCGTGATGACGGTCGAACTTGGCCTGATCCATCCGCCGGTCGGAATGAACGTCTTCGTCATCAAGAGCGTGGTCAAGGACGTGTCCTTTGCCACCATCTTCAAGGGCGTGATCCCGTTCGTGGCGACGGACCTGGTCCGGCTGGTCATCCTGATCGCGTTTCCACTGCTGGCGACCTGGCTGCCGCAGCGCATGATGGTCAATTAGGGTGGATGAGTTTGGGTTGAGGCGCAGCGGCGGATCGGTATCTGCTCCCTCTCCCCGCCCTTCGCGGGGTCGAGACGAGCAAAGCTCGCTCTTAGAGGGTTGGGGTGAGGGGCTTTTTCGGCGAGCGCTACTCGTGGAGAGTCCCTCTCACCCGAAATTCGCTACCGCGAATTTCGACCTCTCCCCGCAAGCGGGGCGAGGTGGTTTCTCCGCTCTTTGGAAGGTTGGCAAACCATGACACCTGAGCTTCGAACCAGATACGCCTTCAGCCTTGCGATTCTGATCGGCGCGCCGATCATCGCCGGCGATCTCGGCTACGGTGTCAGACGGATCATTCCAATCCTCGGCGGCGAAGTCCGCGGGCCGGGGATGAAGGGGACGATCCTTCCGGTCGGTGCGGATTTCCAGACTATTCGCCCGGACGGCCTGACCGAACTCGAGGCGAAATACGCCTTTGAGCTGGACGACGGCGCCGTCGTCTATATCGAGAACATCGGCATCCGCTTTGGTCCGAAGCAACTGCTTGACCGGATCGCGCGCGGAGAGACCGTCGATCCCGCGCTGATCTATTTTCGCTCGGCGCCGAAATTCGAAACCGGCGGTGCAAGATATCGTTGGCTGATGGAAAACCTCTTTGTCGGCGTCGGCGCCCGCCACCCCGACCGCGTCGAGATCGACGTGCACCAGGTGTTGTGAGTGTTTTTCCTTACCCTCCCTCTCCAGGGGAGGGTGAGAAAGCACCAAAGACGTCAGTGAAGACCTCGCTAGTTGACTCCGCACAAATTCGTTATAAAATATAACTATTCTGGACAGGACGTATAAAAGCCCATGGGAAACGCCGCCACCGCCGCGACCGCGGAGCCTTCCGCCCTGCTCAGGATCGAGACCGTTGGCCCCGTGCTGAGCGTCGGCCTCAACCGCCCGGCCAAGCGCAACGCGCTGAACGACGGCATTATTCTCGCGATCCTGGCTTGCTTCTCCCATCTCCCGGAGGGAATCGGCGCGGTGGTCCTGCACGGTGTCGGCGATCATTTCTCATCAGGTCTCGATCTGTCGGAAGTGACCGAGCACGATGCCACGGAGGGCCTGCGGCATTCCCAGATGTGGCACCGCGTGTTCGACCGCATTCAATATAGCCGCGTGCCCGTGATCGCGGCGCTGAAGGGCGCGGTGATCGGCGGCGGACTGGAACTCGCCTGCGCCGCGCATATTCGCGTCGCCGAACCCAGTGCGTATTTTGCGCTGCCCGAGGGCCAGCGCGGCATCTTCGTCGGCGGCGGCGGATCGGTGCGGCTGCCGCGGCTAATCGGGGTTAGCAGGATGACCGACATGATGCTGACCGGGAGGGTTTATTCCGCGACCGAGGGTGCGTCTTACGGCTTTGCGCAATACCTTACCGAGCCAGGCAACGCGTATGCCAAGGCGATGGAGCTCGCCGCGAAGGTTTCAAGCAATGCGCCGCTGACGAATTTCGCCGTGCTGCAGGCGCTGCCGACGATTGCCGAAGCCAATCCGCAAACCGGCCTGCTGATGGAGTCCTTGATGGCGACCGTGGCGCAAAGCGACAAGGAGGCAAAACTCCGGATCCGTGCTTTCCTCGAGCGCAAGACCGCGAAAGTAAAGCCCGCCTGACATGAGCGCGAAACCCGACATCTCGGTCCCGACGGCGCGCAGCGACGCGCCGCTGCGCCCGATTTCGTTTGGCGATCCTGCCGTGACGATCGAGCGTCGTGACGACGGCACCATTTACCTCCGCCCAAAAATCGCACTCGGCCAATACCCGGTTCGCCTTACCGACCGTCTGCACCATTGGGCCGCGGCCGAACCGAACCGGATCTTCATGGCGGAGCGCGACGGCGGTCGTGGCTGGCGGCAAATCACCTACGCCGAATTGCTGACCTCGAGCCGACATATCGCATCTAGCCTGCTGGCGCGCGGGCTCTCCGCCGAGAAGCCGGTCGTGATCCTTTCCGGCAATTCGATCGACCACGCATTGGTTGCGTTCGGCGCGCTGTATGCGGGGATTCCGTTCTGCCCGGTCTCGCCGGCCTATTCGCTGGTCTCAAGGGATTACGGCAAGCTTTCCTATCTGATGAAGCTCTTGACGCCCGGTCTGGTTTTCGCCGACGACGCTGAAAAATTCGCCGACGCGCTTGAAGCCAACGTTCCCGCCGGCACCGAGATCGCGACGGCCTATGGCGCGCTGCCCGGCCGCGATACGACCAGGCTCGCCGACCTGATGGCGACGCCGCTGCATCCCCAACTCGATGCCATCCATGACGCGATCGGCCCAGGTACGATCGCTAAATTCCTGCTGACTTCGGGCTCGACCGGCAATCCCAAGGCGGTCATCAACACGCAAGCGATGATCTGCGCCAATCAGGTGATGATCCGGGAAACCATGAGGTTCCTGAAGGACGAGCCGCCGGTCATCGTCGACTGGCTGCCGTGGAATCACACCTTTGGCGGCAACCACAATATCGGGCTGACGCTGTTCAACGGTGGCTCGATGTATCTCGACGCCGGCAAGCCGATGCCCGGCGGCATCGAGGAGACCGTGCGCAACCTGCGGCAAATTTCACCGACGGTGTATTTCAACGTGCCGAAGGGCTATGAATCGCTATTGCCCTATCTGCGCGACGACAAGGCATTGCGCGCAAAATTCTTCTCCCGGCTGCACGCGATGTTCTTCTCGGGTGCAGCGCTGTCGCCGTTTATCTGGAACAGCCTCGACGAACTCGCGGTGCGGGAAACCGGCTATCGCGTGCCCATGCTGACCGGCCTCGGCGCCACCGAGACCGCGCCGTTCTTCATGTCGGTGAACCCGCTCACCAGCCGGTCCGGCCATGTCGGACTTCCCGTGCCCGGCAACGAGGCCAAGCTTGTGCCCAGTAACGGCAAGCTGGAGGTTCGCGCCAGGGGACCGAACGTCACGCCGGGCTATTGGCGCCAGCCGGAGTTGACCGCGAAGGCCTTCGACGAGGAAGGTTTTTATAAATTCGGCGATGCGCTCAAACCGGCCGATCCCGGTGATTTGCACGCCGGTTTCGATTTCGATGGCCGCATTGCCGAGGATTTCAAGCTCGCCAGCGGCACCTGGGTCAGCGTCGGCCCCTTGCGCGCGCGGTTTATCGCGGCCTGTGCGCCGCTGGTGCGCGACGTGGTGATAGCAGGCATCAACCGCGACGAGGTATCGGCGCTGGTGATCCTCGATCTCGACGGCTGCCGCCTGATCAATCCGACGCTGCCGCTCGATGACCTCGCGCTCACCGCCTCCGATTCCCTGATCCGCGACGCGTTCCGCGAGCGGTTTGCAAAATTCCTGGCGATTTCGACGGGGTCGTCGACGCGGATCACCCGCGCGATCCTGCTCGATACGCCTGTCTCGATCGACCTCGGCGAGATCACCGACAAGGGCTCGATCAACCAGCGCGCGGTGCTGGAGGCGCGCAGCCGCCTGATCGAGCAGCTTTATTCGCCAACTCCGCCCGAACACGTGATAACGCTTTAGCCAGCCGTCGCTGGAACCACTCGCAGGGAGAGAACCATGCAGTTGAAAGATCAGGCCGCCTTCGTCACCGGAGGCGCATCGGGATTGGGCGCCGCCACCGCGCGCAGGCTCGCCGCGCAGGGCGCGAAAGTTGCGGTGTGCGACCTGAATGCAAAACTTGCCGAAAGCGTCGCCGCCGAGAT
Organism: uncultured Alphaproteobacteria bacterium; assembly: GCA_963801875.1. Classification (GTDB taxonomy): domain Bacteria; phylum Pseudomonadota; class Alphaproteobacteria; order Rhizobiales; family Xanthobacteraceae; genus Bradyrhizobium. The sequence goes on from CAWDGT010000008.1 coordinate 247,811, forward strand.
CGGAGGCGTCGCGGTGGTCTGCGATGTCGCCGACGCGGCGTCTGCAGAGGCCGCCATCGCCGCCGCGTCCAAGGCCCACGGTGCGGCGCGGGTATTGATAAATTGCGCCGGGATCGGCGTCGCCAAGCGGGTGGTCGGCCGCGACGGGCCGATGGCGCTGAACGATTTCGAGAAGGTGATCAAGGTCAACCTGATCGGCTCCTTCAACATGCTGCGGCTGGCGGCCACCGCCATGTCGAAGCTGGAGCCGCTTTCGACCGGCGAGCGCGGCGTCGTTATCTCTACCGCCTCGGTCGCGGCCTATGACGGCCAGATCGGACAATCGGCCTATTCGGCCTCGAAGGGCGGCATCGTCGCGATGACGCTGCCGATCGCGCGCGAACTGGCGCAGTTCGGCATCCGCGTGCTGACCATCGCGCCCGGCCTGTTTCTGACCCCGCTATTGGGCGGTCTGCCGCAGGAAGCGCAGGACTCGCTCGCCGCGTCGATCCCGTTCCCGCACCGGCTCGGCCAGGCCGACGAGTTCGCCTCGCTGGCGCTGCACATGATCGACAATCCCTATCTCAACGGCGAGGTGGTGCGGCTCGACGCCGCACTCCGGATGGCGCCGCGCTGAAGGCATCGCATGTTCGTCAACCGCCGCGATGTGCAGATCCAGTGGGGCGACTGCGACCCCGCCAACATCGTCTATTACCCGCGCTACTTCGCGATATTCGATGACTCGACTTCGATCCTGTTCGAGGCCGCCGGCTTCTCCAAGCAGGACATCATCCGGAAATATGGCCTGGTGGGGATTCCGATGGTGGATACGCGGGCGAAATTCCATATCGCCTCCACCCACGGCGACTGGATCACGATCGAGAGCCGGGTCGAGAGCTTCAAGCGTTCGAGCTTCGAGGTGACCCACAAGGTGTTCAAGGGCGAGGCGTTGGCGATCGAGGCGTTCGAGACCCGCGTGCTGGTCGGACGTCACCCGGACGATCCCGCCCGGCTGAAATCGGCGGCGATGCCGGAGGAGATCATTGCGAGGTTCATGCGGGGCTGAAGGGGCAAAGACCGTGACCTGACGCGGCGGATCGCCTAAAGAAGGGGCTGAACTAGCGAACGAATTTTGATCTGGACCGAAAATAACACTCAAAGGGAGGAATCAATGAAGAGGATTTATCTGTCCGCCGCGGTCGTCGCGGCGTCGCTGGCCTTGGGGCTGCCCGCGCTGGCGCAGACCAATGAGATCACCATCGGCATCTCCATCACCACCACCGGCCCGGCGGCCGCGCTCGGCATTCCCGAGCGAAACGCGCTGGATTTCGTGACCAAGGAAATCGCCGGCGTGCCGCTCAAGGTCATCGTGCTCGACGACGGCGGCGATCCGACCAACGCCACCACCAATGCGCGGCGCTTCGTCACGGAGTCCAAGGCCGACATCATCATGGGGTCCTCGATCACGCCCTCGACCATTGCGGTGTCCAATGTCGCCAACGAAGCGGGCATCCCGCATATCGGCCTGGCGCCATTCCCGATCACGCCGGAGCGCGCCAAATGGTCGGTGACGATGCCGCAGCCGATCCCGATCATGGGCAAGGTGCTGTACGAGCACATGAAGGCGCACAACATCAAGACCGTCGGCTATATCGGTTATTCCGATTCCTACGGCGATCTCTGGTTCAACGACTTCAAGGCGCAAGGCGTGCTGATGGGCATGACGTTGGTCGATGAGGAGCGCTTTGCGCGGCCGGACACCTCGGTCGCGGGGCAGGTGCTGAAGCTGGTCGCGGCCAATCCCGATGCAGTCCTGGTCGGCGCCTCCGGCACCGCGGCGGGCCTGCCGCAAACGGAGCTGCGCAACCGCGGTTACAAGGGGCTGATCTATCAGACCCATGGCGCGGCCAGCATGGACTTCATCCGTATCGCGGGCCCGGCGGCGGAAGGCGTGCTGATGGCGTCGGGTCCGGTGATGGATCCCGAGGATCAGCCCGACAGCGCGCTGACCAAGAAGCCGGGAATGGCTCTCGACAAAGCCTACGAGGCGAAATACGGCCCCAACAGTCGCAGCCAGTTCGCCGGGCATTCCTACGATGCGTTTCTGGTTCTCGAACGCGTCATCCCGGTTGCGTTGAAGAAGGCCAAGCCGGGAACGCCGGAATTCCGCGAGGCGATCCGCCAGGCCTTGCTCACCGAACGGGATATTGCCGCCAGCCAGGGCGTCTATAACTTCACCGAGAAGGATCGCTACGGTCTCGACGACCGCTCGCGCATCCTGCTGACCGTGAAGGACGGGAAATACGTGCTGGCGAAGTGAGCGGGAAATCTGTCGCCTGCTGCTGCCGGAGCGACTGACAGGATTGAAGCCGGCCTCTATCAGGGGGCCGGCTTTTTCCGCCAGGACCGCGTGGTTGTTCCGGGTCGCGCCGGTTCTCTGCTTTGATTTATCAGACCGGATTATTGAACACCGCGGGATCAGCCGCACACCTGGACGTGCCGGACACGCCAGCCATGCCGGGTATGAATGCGCCGCTGCACCACGTAGCAGCCACCATCCTCGTAGTAGGAGTCGTCGTAGACGTAGGCCGGATAGTCATAGTAGTCGTCATAATAGGCGTAGGGTGCATAAAGTCCTGCGCCCACCAAAAATCTGCGTCCATGAAATCCGTGGCGGAAATGGCCGCCATGGAAACCGTTGGCTACGAAACCGGCGCTGCGAAATCCGCTGCCGCCGATCACAGCCGGACGACCCAAGCCATTTCCGACTGAAACCGCGCGGAAACCGCTGGCTCCGCCAATCGCAACCCCACTGACGCCGGCGCCGCCAATTGCCGCGCCATGGATAGCGCCTCCACCATAGCTGCCATGGTAGCCGCCGCCACCACCGCCGTGGAAACCGCCCCCACCGCCGCCGTGGAAACCGCCGCCGCCGCCAAAGCCGCCTCGAGCCGAAGCGGCGGTCGAGGCGAGCATGATGACCGAGGCAGCTGCGAATAGCGTTATGATGGTTTTGCGCAACATGGCCGTGTCTCCCGGATAAAGCGCTCCCCAGCGGCTGGACGCCGAGACAAGATATAGTTTTGGGCTTTGCGCGTTCTTGATTTCGATCAAGGTTCGGAGATCCCCGGGGAATGCGACACGCGCTGCAATAATGCGGCTTTGGTGGCCGCGCGACGGATCGATGTTGAGACCATTTTCGCGGCTCACCCCGCCCGGCTCGCTGCGCGAGCGACCGTCCCATCCAGGGGAGGGTGAAGTGAACCGCAATAAACGTGAAAACGCAATCCCGCGACTTAAATCGCGCTTTCGCCCTCGTGCTGAAAGCCGAGATAGCTGGCGGCGACGCGCGCATTGGTCGCGATTTCCTTCGCCGCTCCGTTCAGGATGAATTCGCCTAGCTCCATCACATAGGCGCGGTCGGCGATCTGCAATGCCGCCTGCGCGTTCTGCTCGACCAGCAGCACCGACACGCCGCTTTCGCGCAACTCGCCGATGGTACGGAAAATATCGGCGACGATGATCGGGGCCAGCCCCAGGCTCGGCTCGTCCAGCATCAACAGCTTGGGCGCCCCCATCAAGGCGCGGCCCATCGCCAGCATTTGCTGTTCGCCGCCCGACAGCGTCCCGGCGAGCTGCCGGCGCCGTTCCTTCAGCCGCGGAAACAGCGCGTAGACCCGCTCGAACGATCTGGCGGCGACGGTCTTGGCGACCCGGAACGCGCCGAGCTGCAGATTGTCCTCGACGCTCATGGTGGCGAACAGCTCGCGATGTTCCGGCACCAGGCCCAGGCCCGCCGCCACCCGATCCTCGATCTCGAGTCGCAATATATCCTCGCCGGCAAACGCGACGCGGCCCCGCAACGGCAGGATTCCCATGATGGCGTTCAACAGCGTGGTCTTGCCGGCGCCGTTGGCGCCGATGATGGTGACGATCTCGTTGACGCCGACCTCGAGCGAAACCGCGCGGACCGCTTCGACCTTGCCATAGGCGACATGCGCATCGGACACCGACAATAGCGCGCTGATGGCGGGATTCATGAAACGGCTCCGAGATAGGCCTTGATCACGGCGGGGTTGGCCTTGATCGCCTGCGGGGTGCCTTCGGCGATCTTGGTGCCGAAATCGAGCACCACGATGCGGTCGGCGAGATCCATCACAAATCCCATGTCGTGCTCCACCAGCAGCACCGACATGCCGCCGTCGCGCAGTGTGCGCAGCAGGCCGGCGAGCCGCTGCTTCTCCAGATGCCGCAATCCGGCGGCCGGCTCGTCGAGCAGCAGCAGCATCGGGTCGACGCACAGCGCGCGCGCGATCTCGACGATGCGCTGCTGGCCGAGCGAGAGCGAGCCGGCAAGCAGGTCGATCTGGTCGCTGAGGCCGACCCGCTCGATCTGGCGCGCCGCCTCCGCCAGCAATCTGGCTTCGTCGGCGCGATCGAGCCGGAACATGCTGGAGATCGCACCGGCGTGGCCGCGCAGATGCGCGCCGATCGCGACGTTTTCAAGCACGGTCATGTCAGGCACCAGTTTGACGTGCTGGAACGTTCTGGAGATGCCGAGCCTTGCCACCTGCTGCGGGGCTGCGTTGTCGATGCTGCTGCCGAGAACGGAAATCCTGCCGCCGGACTTGGCGAGCACGCCGGTGATCAGGTTGAAGGTGGTGCTCTTTCCCGCGCCGTTCGGGCCGATCAGCGCGACGATCTCGCGGGCCTGAACGTCGAACGAAACATCGTTGACCGCGATCACGCCGCCGAACTGTTTTCGCGCATGGTCGATCTGCAGCAGCACCGCGGACATGGCCGCCGGTCGCGCGCGCGCCGGCAAGATAAGCGATGGATCCGGCCGCGCGCGGGTCGGCTTGAACGGCAGCCGCGCCATCAGCCAGGGCCAGACCCCGGTCGGGGCCAGTTGCAGCAGCCCCACCAGCAGGATGCCGAACACGATGGTCTCGAGCTGGCCCTCGCCGTGAAACAGATACGGCAAATAGCTCTGCAGGATTTCCTTCAGGATGACGACGATGGCGGCCCCCAACACGCCGCCCCAGACATAGCCGGCGCCGCCGACCACCGCGATGAAGAGATATTCGATGCCGGCCTGCGCGCCGAACGGGGTGGGATTGGCGGCACGCTGGAAATGCGCATAGAGCCAGCCGGACAGGCCGGCCAGCACCGCCGCATAGATGAAAACCAGAAGCTTGGCGCGCGGGGTTTGCACGCCAAAGGCTTCGGCGGCGATGTGTCCGCGGCGCAGCGCGCGGATGGCGCGGCCGGTGCGTGAGTCCAGAAGGTTCATGGTGAGCAGCGCGGAAACAATCACCGCGATCCAGATCGCGAAGTAGATCGTTCCGGGATCGATCATCCGCAAGGCGCCGATCGACAGCGGCGGGATGGCGGAAATACCGTCGTTGCGGCCGACGAATTCGAGCTTGCTGAACAGATAGAACAGGCCGAGACCCCAGGCGATGGTGCCGAGCGGCAGATAGTGGCCCGACAGCCGCACCGTGACGAGGCCGAGCAGGACCGCGGCCAGGCCGGAGACCAGCAGCGACAGCGGCAGCGTCAGCCACGGCGACACGCCGTAGGCCGTCGTCAGCACCGCCGTGGTGTAGGCGCCGAAGCCGCAGAACGCCGCCTGGCCGAACGAGGTGAGGCCGCCGACGCCGGTCAGCAGCACGAGCCCCATCGCCACCAGCGCCGCCAGCCCGATGTTGTCCAGAAGCACGATCCAGAACGGCGGCATGCCCGGGATGAACGGGATCGCCGCCATTACAAAAGCGAACACGATGATGGGCAGCCGCTCTCTCATCGCCATCAATCCTTCTCTTCCTCGACCGCGGGCGCCGCCAGCGACCGCAGCACGAGAACCGGAAGGATCAGCGTGAACACGATGACCTCCTTGAAATTGCTGGCATAGAACGAGGAGAAGGCCTCCACAGTGCCGACCACCAGCGCCGCGACCGCGGTCAAGGGGTAGCTGACGAGGCCGCCGATGATCGCGGCGATAAAACCTTTCAGCCCGATCAGGAACCCGGTGTCGTAATACAGCGTCGTGATCGGCACGATCAGGATTCCCGAAATAGCTCCGATTACCGAGGCGAGAAGGAATGCGATCTGTCCCGACAGCGTGGTTCGGATGCCGACAAGGCGCGCGCCGAGACGGTTGACCGCGGTCGCGCGCAGCGCCTTGCCATAGAGCGTGAGGCCGAAAAACAGCCAGAGGCCGACGATGAAGGCGATGGTGATAGCATAGACCGCGATGCTCTGGCCGGTGAAGCGTAGCGGGCCGACGGTGAAGGCGGCATCCGAAATCGTCGGGCCGCGCTGGCCCTCGGCGCCGAAGAACACCAGCCCAAAACCCTGCAGCGCGAGATGGCAGCCCACCGAGGCGATCAGCAGCACCAGCACCGAGGTGTGTGCCAGCGGCTGAAAGGCGATGCGATAGAGAAACAGTCCGATCGCCGCGACGATCAGCAGCGACAGCGCGATGCTGACGGCGATCGGGGGATGACGGCCGGCGAACCAGGAGGTCAGGGCGAGAATCACCGCGGGCAGGACGATATTGACCGCGAAGGCGCGGCCGACCAGCCGGGGGCGCAGCGACCTGCGGCCGGCAAACAGGTCGAGGCCGAACGCCACGATGCCCATCGCGACCGCGAGCCGCGCCGTGCCCGGCATCTGGCCCGACGACAGCGAGGCATAGGTCAGCGCGCCGTAGGTGACGAATTCGCCTTGCGGAATCAGGATGACGCGGGTTACGGCGAACACCAGCACCAGCGCGAGGCCGAGCAACGCATAGATCGCGCCATTGGTTATGCCGTCCTGCACCAGGAACAGCATGATTGTCGTGTTCAAGACCGGACGCTCCCCCTGACACGGCCGCGGCCTCAGGATGCCGCAAGCCGTCCGATAACAGCAGTTGAAAAACGCTGCCGGTTTTTGATATGATGGATAACAATTATCAATTATAATCTCAAGGCCCGGCCGGTTTCGGCCCCGGCCGTTCCAGCCTATCGGGATTGCGAGCATCGAGCGATGAGTGTTTCCAAAGCCGCCGTGGCCGATGCCGCCAGGACCTCCCGCGCTGCCCGCAAGGAGCCGGCCCAAGCGGCCGCGGAAAACGGCGCGCTGCAGATGGGCGAATTGTCCGAGTTGCTGGGCTATTCGCTGAAGCGTGCGCAGCTGAAAATTTTCGAGGATTTTTTGCGCTGCGTCGCACCGCTGCAACTGACCCCGGCGCAGTTCTCGGTTTTGTTGCTGCTCGACAGGAATCCCGGCCGCAACCAGACTGAAATCGCCAATACGCTCGGCATCCTCAGGCCGAACTTCGTGGCGATGCTGGATGGTCTCGAAAGCCGCGACCTCTGCGCGCGGATACGTTCGACCAACGACCGCCGCTCCCACATTGTTGTCCTCACCGACGAGGGCAGGGCGGTGTTGGCGCGCGCCAAGAAACTCGTCGCCGCCAAGCACGAAGCGCGCCTCAATGAATTGCTGGGACCCGCCAGGCGCGCCGCGCTGCTGGATATGCTGGCCACGATCGCACGGGAATTTTGAGACTCGGTCATTCCGGGGCGGCGGTCCTCATCCTGAGGAGCGGCCGCTTGGCCGCGTCTCGAAGGATGAGCAGGGGCCTCATGGTTCGAGACGCGCGAAGACGCGCTCCTCACCATGAGGGTCTACTAATCCACCAGGATCACCCGGATATCGTTGACATTGGTAAGCGTGGGGCCGGTCACCAACAGATCGCCGGTCGCCGTGAAAAACGCCGTGGCGTCGTTGTTGTCGAGATAGACCTTGGGGTCGAGGCCAAGCGATTTCATCTTCGCAAAGGTAGCCGCATCGATCATCGCGCCGGCCGGATCGGCCGCGCTGCCCGCGCCGCCATCCGCGCCGTCGGTATCCGCCGCCAGCGCCGAAATGCCTGGCGTGTTGTTGAGCAGGCCCGCCAGCGCCAGCGCATATTCCTGGTTGGGGCCGCCGCGCCCGTTGCCGCGCACGGTGACGGTGAGTTCGCCGCCCGACAGGATCGCCACGCGTTTGCCTGCCTCGCGCGCCTGCAAGGCGAGCTGTGCGTGATCGGCGGCGACGCTGCGCGCTTCGCCCTCGAGGTCGGCGCCGAGCTCGATGATCCCGTATCCGGCATCCCTGGCTTTGCCAATCGCGGCGTCGAGCGAAGCCTTCGGGCGCGCGATCAGTTCGAATTGCGCGCGCGCAAAGGCGGGATCGCCGGGCTTGCAGCTCTCATTGCCGGGTTCCATGAGTGCGCGGCGGATGGCATCGTCGAGCTCAAGGCCATATTTCGCGACGATGGCGCGCGCATCGGCGAGCGTCGTCGGATCCGGCACGGTAGGACCCGAGGCGATCGCGGACGGATCGTCGCGCGGCACGTCCGAGATCGCCAGCGTGACGATCTCGGCGCGCTTTCCGGCGCGCGCGAGCCGGCCGCCCTTGATCCGCGACAGGTGCTTGCGAACGGTGTTGATCTCGCCGATCGGCGCGCCCGAGCGCAACAGCGCCCGGGTCACCTGTTGCTTTTGCGCAAACGACACGCCTTCAACCGGCGCGATCCAGTTCGCGGAGCCGCCGCCGGACAACAGCACCAGCAGGAGATCGTCGACGCCGGCGCCCTCGGCCAGCCGCAGGCTTTCCTCCGCGCCCTTCAATCCGGCCTCGTCGGGCACGGGATGACCGGCTTCGATCACCTTGATCCGCCGGGTCGGCCCGCCATGGCCGTGGCGGGTGGTCGCGACCCCCGCAAGACATGAGGGCGCAAGACCGAGTGCGTCGAGATAGTGCCGCTCCGCTGCCGCAGCCATCGCGGCGGCGGCCTTGCCGGCGGCAAGACAGATCACCCGGCCTTTCGGCAGCGGGCGCAGATGCGCCGACAGCACGACGTCGGGATGTGCCGCGGCGACGGCAGCCCCGAAAATTTCGCGCAGGAGAGGGCGTCTGTCGGTCATTGCTTCCCGAGCCCTGTTTTCACGGTATTCGAGAAAGGAAACATGCAACAGTGCTTATCCATCCGAAACAGGCAAAAGAAAACCCCCGCAGCATGCCGCGGGGGTTTTCAGGAGCCCGTAAGGACCGGTCAAGGCGAGGGAAAGCGTCAGCCCCCGACGTCGCCAGAGATGATGTCGCCGAAATTTTCCCACTTCTCGCCCTTGAACTTCATCAACTGCAGCTGGCTGATCGGAGCGAAATCGGTCGGCGAAGTGTTGATCTTGATGCCGGGCAGCAGGACCTCGGTGCGGAAGTCCTTCAGGCTGGCGGCCTGCTTCATGATGTTTTCCCGAGTGAGATTGTCGCCGCATTGCTTCAGCACCTGAACCAGGGTCTGGGCAACGCCGTAGCCGACCATGACCGATCCGTCGAGCTTGTTGCCTTCCGGAAAATCCTTGGCCAGGAAGTCCAGGAACGCCTTCATGCCGGCGTCTTTATCCCACTGCGGATCGGAGACGTCCTTCAGATAGGCGGCGGAAATGATGCCTTGCGAATTCTCGTACCCGGCCGGTTTGATGACGCTGCCGACCGACGCCGCGACGTTGTTGAGAATATGCAGCGGCTTCCATCCAATCTCCGCCATTTTCTTGATGGCCTGCGCGGCGAATTTCGGTGTGGTGACATTGAAGAACACGTCCGCATCGGTCGATTTGAACTTGACGATATGGTTGTCGATCGTGGGTTCCGTGGTCTCGTAGCTCTCCTCGATCACAATCATCGAGGCCGCCTTGGCGCCGAGCCCGTCCTTCAGGCCCTTCACATAGTCCTTGCCGTAGTCGTCGTTCTGATAAAGGATTGCGATCTTGGCGCTCGGCTTCTCTTTCAGCAGATACTTGGCGTAAATCCGCGCCTCGCTCTGGTAGTTCGGTTGCCAGCCCATGGTCCAGGGAAAGTCCTTGGCATCGTTCCATTTGGTGGCGCCGGTGGCGACGAACAGCTGCGGCACCTTCTTCGAATTCATGTATTTGTGGATCGCGGAATTCGGCGGCGTGCCGAGCGAATTGAAGATGAACAGCACCTCGTCGCTCTCCACCAGCTTGCGCGCCTGTTCGACCGTCTTCGGCGGGCTGTAGCCGTCGTCATAGCTGATGAAATTGATCTTGCGGCCATTGATGCCGCCGGCGTTGTTGATCTTCTTGAAGTAGGCGGCTTCGGTCTTGCCGATCACGCCATAGGCGGAAGCCGGGCCGCTGTAGGGCATGATGTTGCCGATCTTGATTTCGGTATCGGTCGCACCGGTATCGTATTTTTTTTGAGCGAGCGCGCCGCTGCTCGACGCTGCGAGCACGATGAACGCAGCCGAGGCAATTGCGAGTCTGCTGGTGACAACAGGCATTCCGGGTCTCCCTTCGAGATGTAAGCGCAGGCGCCAAATTAACTTGTTGAGAGGAAATTCTTGTGGCGCGGGCGGATAGAATACCATTTGGCGGCGAGCATCAAGAAAAAGCCCCTGCGATGAGGTCGCAGGGGCTGCGTCTTTAGTAGTTACGGCAGGACAAGCCGGTCAGGCTGGAGGCTCCGTTCTAGCCGCCGACGTCGCCGCTGATGATGTCGCCGAACCGGTCCCACGCCTCGCCCTTGAACTTCATCAATTGAAGCTGGGAGATCGGCGCGAAGTCGGTGGCGCTGGTCTGGACCTTGATGCCCGGCAGCAGGCCGCCGAGCTCGAGCCCGTTGATGCTGGCCGCCTGCTTCATGATGTTCTCGCGTGTGAGATTGTTGCCGCAATTCTTCAGCACATGGACAAGGCCTTGCGCCACGGTATAGCCGTACATCACGGAGCCATCGATCCGGTTGCCTTCGGGGAAGTATTTGGTGAGGAACTCGTCGAAGGCCTTCATGCCGGCGTCATTCTTCCACTGCGGATCGGAGGTATCCTTCAGATAGGCCGACGAGATGATGCCCTGCGATCGTTCGAAACCGGCGGGCTTCATCACGCCGCCGATCGAGGACGAGACGTTGTTGAGGAAGTGAGTCTGCTTCCATCCGATCTCGTCGATCTTCTTGATCGCCTGCGCCGCGAATTTCGGCGTGGTGACGTTGAAGAACACGTCGGCGCCGGTCGATTTCAGCTTGACGATATGCGAGTCGATGGTCGGCTCGGTGGTCTCGTAGCTTTCCTCGGCGATGATCATCGAGGCGGCTTTGGCGCCGAGACCGTCCTTCAAGCCTTTCACATAGTCTTTGCCGTAGTCGTCGTTCTGAAACAGGATGGCGATCTTGGCGTTCGGCATATTCTTGAGAATATACTTGGCGTAGATGCGGGATTCGCTCTGGTAATTCGGCTGCCAGCCCATGGTCCACGGAAAGTCCTTGGGATCGTTCCATTTGGTGGCGCCGGTGGCCACGAACAGCTGCGGTACCTTCTTCGAGTTCATGTATTTCTGTATGGCGGAATTCGGCGGCGTGCCCAGCGGATTGAAGACGAACAGCACCTCGTCGCTCTCCACCAGCTTGCGCGCCTGCTCGACCGTCTTCGGCGGGCTGTAGCCATCGTCATAGCTGATGAAATTGATCTTGCGGCCGTTGATGCCGCCCTCGGCATTGATCTTGTTGAAGTAGGCCTGTTCGGTCTTGCCGATCACGCCATAGGCGGAGGCCGGGCCGCTGTAGGGCATGATGTTGCCGATCTTGATTTCGGTATCGGTCGCGCCGGTGTCGTATTTCTTTTGCGCGAGCGCGCCGCTGCTGGCTAAAGCGGCTACCGCGAGGGCAGCCGAAAAGGCCCCCAATCGCAACGGGTTAGCAGGCATTTTGATCTCCCTGATCTGGTTGAAAGCGTTGTTTCTCGTCTGATTGGAAGCGCTTCTCGGCTCCGGCCCTTATTGAATACCTTCTCGTTGCTCCCATCAACTCCCATCAACAAAAAGCCCCCTGCGACGGTGTCGCAGAGGGTTAATTTTTTGGCCCATGGCCGGCCGGTCCGGGAATATATCAGCCGCCGATCACGCCGCTGATGACATCGCCGAACCGGGTCCAGGTCTCGCCCTGGAATTTCTGCAGTTGCAACTGCTTGATCGGAGCGAAGTCGGTCGCGCTGGTGGAGACCTTGATGCCCGGCAGCAGGCCATCCAGCGCAAGTCCGTGGATGCTGGCCGCCTGTTTCATGATGTTCGCCCGCGTCAGATCGTTGCCGCAGGCCTTCAGCACGTGCACGAGACCTTGCGCGACGGTGTAGCCGTAAATCACGTTGGCGTCGGTGCGGTTGGCTTCCGGGTAGTATTTGTCGAGGAATTCGCTCCAGGTCTTCATGCCCGCGTCGTTCTTCCATTGCGGGTCGGTCGGATCCTTGAGCCACGCCGACGAAATAATGTCCTGCGACCTGTTGAAGCCCGCAGGCTTCATCGTGGCGCCGATCGAAGCCGACACGTTGTTGAGAATATGCAGCGGCTTCCACCCGATCTCGTTGGTCTTCACGATTGCCTGCGCGGCAAATTTCGGGATCGCCACGTCGAAGAAGACGTCGGCGCCGCTGGCTTTCAGCTTGACGATATGGGAGTCGATGGTCGGCTCGGTGGTCTCATAGCTGTCTTCCGCGACGATCATCGAGGCGGCCTTGGCGCCGAGGCCGTCCTTCAGGCCCTTGACGTAGTCCTTGCCGTAGTCGTCGTTCTGATAAAGGATCGCGATCTTGGCGTTGGGCTTTTCCCGCAGGATATATTTGGCATAGATGCGGGCCTCGCTCTGGTAGTTGGGCTGCCAGCCCATGGTCCAGGGAAAGTCCTTGGGGTCGTTCCACTTGGTGGCGCCGGTGGCGACGAACAACTGCGGCACCTTCTTCATATTCATGTATTTCTGGATCGCCGAATTCGGCGGCGTGCCCAGCGAGTTGAAGATGAGCAGAACCTCGTCGCTCTCCACCAGCTTGCGCGCCTGCTCCACCGTCTTCGGCGGGCTGTAGCCGTCGTCATAGCTGATGAAGTTGATCTTGCGGCCGTTGATGCCGCCTTCGGCATTGATCTTGTTGAAGTAGGCCTGTTCGGTCTTGCCGATCACGCTGTAAGAGGACGCCGGTCCGCTGTAGGGCATGATGTTACCGATCTTGATTTCGGTGTCGGTGGCGCCGGTATCGTATTTCTTCTGCGCGAGCGCGCCGCTGCTGGTTGCGGCGAGCACCGCGAGGGCAGCCGAAAAGGCTACCAATCGCAGGCGAATAGCAGGCATTCTGACCTCCTTGAATCTCGGTTGAATGTGTCGTGTTTTTTGACGGGGAACGCTTCCCGGCCCCTGCCCGGATTGAATACCCTTCAGCGGTACCCATCAAGAAAAAGCCCCCCGCGACGGGTGTCGCGGGGGGTGTCAATTAGTCGAACGGTTTGAGGTAACGGACCTGTGAGCTTATACCTTAGTTGCTGAGCTCGCCGCTGATGATGTCGCCGAACAGGTCCCATTTTTCGCCCTTGAACCGCATCATCTGAAGCTGCTCGATCGGGGCGAAGTCGGTGGCTGACGTGTTGATTTTGACGCCGGGCAGCAAGGTGTCGGGCGCAAAATCCTTCAGGCTCGCCGCCTGCTTCATGATGTTTTCGCGGGTCAGATTGTCGCCGCACATCTCCAGCACCTTCACCATGGTCTGGGCCACGCCGTAGCCGTACACCAGGGAGCCATCGAGCTTGTTGCCCTCGGGGAAATACTTCTCGAGGAATGCGTAGAACTTCTTCATGCCGGGATCGTTGTCCCACTGCGAATCCGCGCCGTCCTTGGCGTAGGCCGCCGACAGAATGCCTTGCGAATTCTCAAAGCCCGCCGGCTTGATCACGCCGCCGACCGAGGCCGAGACGTTGGAGACGATATGCATCGGCTTCCATTCGATCTCGGCGAGTTTTTTGATCGCCTGCGCCGCGAATTTCGGGGTGGTGATGCTGATGAAGACGTTGGCGCCGGTGGCCTTCAGCTTGACGATATGGTTATCGATCGTCGGCTCCGTGGTCTCGTAGCTCTCCTCGGCCGTTATCATCGATGCCTTGGCGCCGAGCCCATCCTTCAGGCCCTTGAGGTAGTCTTTGCCGAAATCGTCGTTCTGATAGAGGATCGCGATCTTGGCGTCCGGCTTCTCCTTCATCAGGAATTTGGCGTAAATCCGCGCTTCGCTTTGATAGCTGGGCTGCCAGCCCATGGTCCAGAGAAAGTCCTTGGGATCGTTCCATTTGGTGGCGCCGGTGGCGACGAAAAGCTGCGGGACCTTCTTCGCGTTCAGATATTTCTGGATCGCCGAATTCGACGGCGTCCCCAGCGGATTGAAAAGCAGCAGGACCTCATCGCTCTCCACCAGCTTGCGCGCCTGCTCGACGGCCTTCGGCGGGCTGTAGCCGTCGTCATAGCTGATGAAATTGATCTTGCGGCCGTTGATGCCGCCTTCGGCGTTGATCTTCTTGAAGTAGGCCTCTTCGGTCTTGCCGATCACGCCATAAGCGGAAGCCGGGCCGCTATATGGCATGATGTTGCCGATCTTGATTTCGGTATCGGTCGCACCGGTGTCGTATTTTTTTTGGGCGAGTGCACCGCCGGAGGTGGCAACGAACGCGATGACCGCCGTCGAGAACGCGGCGATACGTCGTTTTTGTTTAGAAAACATAGTCTCTCCCTGGTCAGTTTTTCTTGAGCTTGCCGAGCATCTGCTGGGCAATGATGGCGACCTGCCGTGCGCCGTGCGGCACGAGGAAGATGACCAGGAACAGCAGCACGCCGAACACGGCGCCCGAGAGGCCTTTCGAAATCCCCTCCGCGATATTCGGCACGAAGATGATGAAGGCCGAACCCACGATCGACCCGGGCAGCCATCCCACGCCGCCGACCACCATGCCGAGAAACAGCGAGATCGCCAGCGTGATGGTATAGCCATCGGGCGCCACGAACTGCACGGCGATGGCGCCGAGACCGCCGGCGACGCCGGTGATGCCGGCCGAGACGCCGAACGCCAGCGTCTTGTACAGCGCGACGTCGATGCCCATGGCGGAGGCCGCGATCTCGTTGTCGCGGATCGCCATGAAGGCGCGCCCCGAACGCGACTTCAGCAGATTGACGGAGAAGATGTAGATCGCGATCGTGACAGCGAGCGTGAAGTAATACAGCCACATGTCCTGCGATATCGGCAGGCCGAACGGCGCATCGGGTTTGGTCACCACCAGGCCCTGCACGCCGCCGGTCCATTCCTCGAAATAGCCGAGCTTCAGAAGTTGCGGCATCGCGGTTGCCAGCGCAAACGTGGCCAGCGCCAGATAGACGCCGGAGAGACGCAGCGCCGGCTGGCCGAACAGAAACCCGAAACCGAAACAGATGATGCCGGAGATCGGCAGCGTCAGCGCGTAATTCATGCCGCCATGTTCCATCAGGATGGCCGAGGTGTAGGCGCCGACCGCGTAGAAAGCGCTCTGTCCCAGCGAAAACTGCCCGCTGCCGCCGGTCAGGATGTTCAGCGCCAGCACGGCGAGGCCGTAGATCAGCAGCATCGTGAGCTGGAAGATGATGAAATTCTTCACCAGCAGCGGCGCGCCGATCAGCAACGCCAGCATGACCAGCGAGGCGCCGTAGCCGAGCGTCATGGCCCGCTTGGGAACGGCCTCGACGGTAGCGCCTTCGGTGACGACTTCTTCAATTGCGCTCATGATCAAACTCGCTTCACGATGGGCCGGCCGAACAGGCCGGCGGGTTTGACGACCAGGACGGTGATGATCAGCGCCAGCGCGATCGGCAGTTTCAGTTCATTGCCGACGCCGGGGATGTAGGTTCCGGCGAGATTTTCGAAGACCCCGACCAGGAAGCCGCCGACCACCGCGCCGAACGGACTGGTCAGGCCGCCGAGCACCGCGGCGGCGAATCCGTAGATCAGGACGCCGCCCATCATGTTCGGCTCCAGAAACACCACCGGGGCGATCAGCATGCCGGCGATCGAGCCGATCGCCGCCGCCATGCCCCAGCCGAGCGCGATCATCCATGAGGTGTTGATGCCGACCAATCGAGCCGATTTCAGGCAGCGACGCGGCCGCGCGCATCGCCAGCCCCATCCGCGTGAACTGGAAGAAGAAATACAGCCCGATCAAGAGCATCACGGTGACGCCGATCATGCCGGCCTGATGGGTGGAGATGAGCTGGCTGCCGAGAAACGGATGCGAGCCGAATGGCGTCGGGTATTGCTTGATCGTGAAGTCCCAGATCAGGCCGGCGACGCTATTGATGATCGCAAACAGCGCGATGAAACCGGCGACGTTGGTCAGGATCGGCGCTTTCGCCAGCGGCTTGAACAGCAGCCGCTCGATGACGATGCCGCCGGCGAAGGAAAATGCCAGCGTGAGCACGAAGGCGCCCCAGTAGGGGACGCCCCATTGCATCAGCTGCCAGGAGATGAAGGTCGAGAACATCGCCATTTCGCCCTGGGCGAAATTCAGATGATCGATCGCCTGGTAGATCATGACGACGGCGAGCGCCATGCAGGCATAGATAGCGCCGGTGGCGATGCCGGCCAGGATTTGATTGGTGAAAAGCTCCATGGCCGCGCTCCTCAATAGCCCAGATAGGATTTACGGACGTCTTCGTTATTGGCGATTTCGGCCGCGCTTCCCGACATCACGATGCGTCCGGTTTCGATCACATAGGCCCGGTCGGCGAGTTCCAGCGCCAGCTGCGCGTTCTGCTCAACCACCAGAATGGTGACCTTGTCCTCGCGGTTGATCTTGCCGAGAATCTTGAACAGGTCGCGCACGATCAGCGGGGCCAGGCCGAATGACGGTTCGTCGAGCAGCATCAGCCTTGGACGCAGCATCAGGGCGCGGGCGACCGCCAGCATCTGCTGTTCGCCGCCCGAAAGGGTGCCGGCCTGCTGCGCATGCCGCTGCTTCAGCACCGGGAAGTGATCGTACATGCGCTCGATGTCGGAAACCACGCCGGCCCGGTCTTTTCGCGTGATCGCGCCGAGCTGGAGGTTTTCCTCCACCGTCAGGGTGGTGAAGGTGCCGCGGCCTTGCGGCACATGGGCGATGCCGAGGCGGACGATGTTTTCGGTCGAGCGGCCGGTGAGCGGGGCGCCGTCGAATTCGATCGCCCCGGTCGAGCGCACCATGTTGCATATCGCGCGCAACGTGGTGGTCTTGCCGGCGCCGTTGGCGCCGAGCAGCGTGGTCACGCTGCCCTGATTGAGGGCAAACTCAAGGCCGTGAAGCGCCTGGACCTGGCCGTAATAGGCCCTGAGGTCCCTGATGTTGAGCATCGCCGTCATGAATCCTTGCTCCCCAGATAGGCTTTGATGACATCCGGGTCGGACTGCACCATGGCCGGCGTTCCCTCGGCGAGCTTGCGGCCGAAATTCAGCGCGACCACATGGTCGGCGATCGACATCACCAGGCCCATGTGATGTTCGACGAGCAGGATGGTGACGTTGCGCTCGTCGCGAATCCGGCGGATCAAATCGCCGAGTACGTGAACTTCCTCGTGGTTGAGGCCGCCGGCGGGCTCGTCGAGCAGCAGGATCTTCGGGTCGGCCGCCAGCGCGCGCGCCAGTTCGACCCGTTTCTGGGTGCCGAACGGCAGGCCGGAAACCGTGACATGGGCGACGTCATCAAGGT
This sequence comes from uncultured Alphaproteobacteria bacterium, assembly GCA_963801875.1. Lineage (GTDB taxonomy): Bacteria > Pseudomonadota > Alphaproteobacteria > Rhizobiales > Xanthobacteraceae > Bradyrhizobium. Next base: position 265,348 of record CAWDGT010000008.1, read on the forward strand.
GGAGATAGCTGATGATCTCGTGAACGCGCTTGTTGAGCTCGGCCTCGCCGCGGCGGACCCAGGCCAGCCTAAGCGAGTCGCTGATAATGTCGCTGTTGGTGCGGGCATGGGTGCCGACCCGAACGTTGTCGAGCACCGAAAGATTGGGAAACAGCGCCACGTTCTGGAAGGTGCGGCCGATGCCGATTTCGGCGATCCGGTGCGGCGGGCGCGTCAGGATACTCTGGCCCTCCATCAGAATGTCGCCGGCGCTCGGCTGGTAGAGCCGGCTCAGGCAGTTGAACAGCGTCGTCTTGCCGGCGCCGTTCGGCCCGATCAGGCCGAGGATCTGGCCCTGATGCATGTCGAAGGACACGCCATTCAGCGCGATGATGCCGCCGAACACGACGCTGACGTCGTGAACCGCAAGCAGGGGATATTGTCCCTGCGCGAGTTGGGCCTGCGTCATATCGTGCCGCCCGTTAGGCCGCAACGACCCTGCGAAATCGCTCGCCGGTTACGACGCTGAAGGCTACCTGATCCCCTCGACCACACGTGCAAGTTTCCCTCCTGCTTTCAACTTTTTGCTTTCTTCTTTTTTTGATTGCGGCGCCGCGCCGCCCAACGCCGCTTCGATGTTCCTTACCATCGTCACGAGGCGAGGTCCAATATCGCTGCGCAGCCGATCTTCCGTGAAGCGGAATGCCGGCGCACCGCAGTTAAACGCATATGGACCGGTTCCGTCATTAAGCTTTAGTGCTACGCCGACCGCATGGATGTCGTCATGCCAGTCGCCCGCCGAGATCGCAAAACCGAGTTTCTCGACGGTTTCGCCGGCGCGTTCGATGCCATCGCGCATCCGGGGCCAGCGGCTGCCATAATGCTCGCGCAGTTCGCGCAACAAGGCGGCCCGCTCATCGTCCGGCAGCGCCCAGATGAAGGCGCGGCCCATCGCGGTTGTCGCAATCGGGATTCGCGAACCGACGTCCAGTTGAACGCCCAGCGTCATGCCGCGACTCTGGCCGAAATAGATCATGCTGGTGCGGTCGCGGCCGCCGACCGCCACCGCGCCGCCGGTCTCGCGCATGACTTCCTCGCGAAAAGGTTCGGACAAATGCCGAACGCCGAGATTCGCAAGGGCGGCATACCCGAGCGCCATGGCTGAGGGCGCCAACTGATATTTCTCGAACCGCGGAACGGGTGTAAGGTAGCCGAGCTTGGTCAAAGTGTAGGTCAGCCTGGAGACGGTTGGCTTTGGCAGGTTCGTGCGGGCCGCGATCTCCTGATTGCCAAGCAGCCCGTCGTTGGGTTGGAATGCGCGCAACACATCAAGGCCGCGGGAAAGCGCGACGACGAAGCTGCGATCGGTCGCCACTTTCTTGCCTGGACGTTTCATTGCCTGCTGCTGCGCGGACCTCGTTGACAAGGGACGTGCTTCAAAATAACCCTCCGTGTCAAGATGTGGAATTAAATTCCGCAGTGCGAAATTAACTGAGAAACCCCGTAACGAAGAACAAAATACCCAAGGGAGAGTGCCGTGAACCAAGTGGTCAAGCTCGAGCGTCATGACGTGGTCGCCATCGTCACGGTCAACAGTCCTCCGGTGAACGCGCTGAGCGCCGCCGTCCGCGGCGGTATTTTCGAGTGCATCAAGAGTGCCATCGCCGATCCCGAAGTGAAGGCGATCGTGCTGACCTGCGGCGGCCGCACCTTCATTGCCGGCGCCGACATCACCGAATTCGGCAAGCCGCCGCAGCCGCCGGGTCTCCATGAGGTGCTGGTGACAATGGAGAACTCGCCGAAACCGATCATCGCCGCAATTCATGGCACCGCACTTGGCGGCGGTCTCGAAGTTGCACTTGCCTGTCATTTCCGGGTAGCGACCAAGGACGCAAGGCTCGGCCTGCCGGAAGTCAAGCTCGGCCTGCTGCCCGGCGCCGGCGGCACCCAGCGCCTGCCGCGCGCGGTCGGTCCCGAACTCGCGGTCAAGATGATCGTCGGCGGCGATCCGATCAGCGCGGCCGACGCGCTCAAGAACGGCCTGATCGAGGAAATCGTCGAAGGCCCGGCATCGGGCGGCGAAGCCTTTGCCCGCAAGGTGCTGGCGGAGAAGCGCCCCTTGCGCAAATTGCGCGACGACGACCGCAAGCTTGCCGCGGCGAAGGCCGACCGCTCGATCTTCACCAATGCGGTCGCGGCGCTGACCAAGAGGGCGCGCGGGCTGGAAGCGCCGTTTGCCGCGGCAGACGCGGTCGGCGCGGCCATCGATCTGCCGTTCGATGAGGGGATGAAGAAGGAGCGCGAGGGCTTTCTCAAGCTGGTGTCGAGCGATCAGTCGAAGGCGCAGCGCTACGCCTTCTTCAGCGAGCGCGAGGCCGCCAAGGTCGCCGGCGTGCCCGAAGGGACGAAACCGCGCAATGTCGAGCGCGTCGCCATCATCGGCGCCGGCACGATGGGCGGCGGCATCGCGATGTCGTTCGCCAACGCCGGTATTCCGGTGACGCTGATCGAGACCGGCGAAGAGCAGCTCAAGCGTGGCATGGGCGTGATGCAGAAGAATTACGAGGCGACCGCGGCGCGCGGCGGCATTCCGGCCGACGCGCCCGCCAAGCGGATGGGCCTGATCAAGGGCGTGGTCGGCATCGAGAACGTCAAGGACGCTGACCTGGTTATCGAGGCCGTGTTCGAGACCATGGCGATCAAGAAGGAAGTCTTCGCGGCGCTCGACAAGTTTGCAAAACCGGGCGCGGTGCTGGCCTCCAACACCTCCTATCTCAACATCGATGAAATCGCCAAGGTGACGAGCCGTCCGCAGGACGTGCTGGGCATGCACTTCTTCAGCCCGGCGAACGTCATGAAGCTGTGCGAGATCGTGCGCGCGGCCAAGACTGCGCCGGATGCTCTGACCACCGCGGTTGCGGTGGCACGCAAGATCGCCAAGGTGCCGGCGGTGGTCGGTGTCTGCGACGGCTTTGTCGGCAACCGCATGCTGGCGCAGCGCGGCAAGCAGGCGGAGAAGCTGCTGTTCGAGGGCGCGTTGCCGCAACAGGTCGACGCGGTCGTGACCAAGTTCGGCATGCCGATGGGGCCGTTCGCGATGGGCGATCTCGCCGGTCTCGATATCGGCTGGCGTTCGCGCAAGGATCGCGGCATCAAGTCGGAAATCGCCGATGCGCTGTGCGAGGCCGGCCGCTTCGGCCAGAAGACCGGCAAGGGCTACTACAAATACGAGGCAGGGTCGCGCGCGGCGCTGCCCGATCCGGAGGTGGAAAAGCTGATCGCCGAGACGCTCACGCGGCTCGGGCGCAAGCGCCGCGTGGTCAGCGACGACGAAATTCTCGAGCGCATGATGTACCCGATGATCAACGAGGGCGCGCGGATCCTCGAGGAGAGGATCGCGGCGCGGCCGAGCGATATCGATGTGATCTGGCTCTACGGCTATGGCTGGCCGATCTATCGCGGCGGCCCGATGTTCTACGCCGACCAGGTGGGCTTAAAGCACATCGCCGACCGGCTGTCGTTCTACGCCAGGGAGACCAGCGACCCCTCGCTCGAGCCGGCGCCGCTGCTCAAGCGCCTCGCCGCCGAAGGCAAGACCTTCGGCTCGCTGGCGCAGACGGCGAAAGCGGCCTGATGGCGATTAACCGGAGGCGTCTCAACGCGTCGTCCCTGCGAACGCAGGGACCCATACCGCGTGAACTCTCGTTTGGACACGGAGGCAGAGAGCTTTTTTCAATATCGACGCCCGGGGTTATGGGTCCCTGCGTTCGCAGGGACGACGCGTGGAGAGGTGGCGCCTCAATTGGCTTGCAGGGATGCGCATGACCCATCCCGGCGAACAATTCTATCCGGAAGGCGTCCGCTGGGACGATGAGATCGAGCAGGGAACGCTGCCCGACCTGTTGTCCAAGGCGGCGGCCGAATACGGCGCGCGGCCGGCGATCGAGTTCCGCGACCGCCCGATCAGCTATGCCGAACTTGAGGACAAGGTCGAGGTCGCGGCCGCCGCGTATCTCGGCGCCGGCTACGGCAAGAACAATTCGGTGGCGCTGTTCCTCGGCAACACGCCCGATCACCCCGTCAACTTCTTCGGCGCGCTGAAGGCCGGCGCCCGCATCGTGCATCTGTCGCCGCTCGACGGCGAGATCGCGCTGTCGCACAAGCTCGCCGATTCCGGCGCGCGCGTGCTTGTCACCAGCAATCTGAAGGCGTTGTTGCCGACCGCGCTGAAGTTTCTCGACAAGGGCCTGCTCGACCGGCTGATCGTCTGCGAGGACGACGACTGGGGCAAGGCCGGCACGCCGCAGGCGCCGCTGCCGCAAAATCCCGCCATCATCACCTTCCGTCAGTTCGTCGACGGTGTGAAAAAGCCGGCGCGGTGGCCAGAGGTCGCGGTCGATGACGTCGCGCTGCTGCAATATACCGGCGGCACCACGGGATTGCCGAAAGGCGCGATGCTCAGCCACGGCAACCTGACCTCGGCGGTGTCGATCTTCGACGACTGGGGCAAGCCCGAGCGCGCCCAGCGCAACGCCGTCGAGCGCGTGATCTGCGTGCTGCCGCTGTTTCACATCTTCGCGCTGACGGTGGTGCTGCTTTCCTCGCTCCGGCGCGGCAATCTGATCTCGCTGCACCAGCGCTTCGACGTCGAGGCCGTGATGCGCGACATCGAGGTCAAGCGCGCGACCGCGTTCCCCGGCGTGCCGACGATGTGGATCGCGATCGCCAGCCTGCCGGATCTGGAAAGCCGCGACCTTTCGTCGCTGGCCTTTTGCGCCTCGGGCGGTGCGCCGCTGCCGGTGGAAGTCGCAAAAATCTTCGAGCGCAAGGTCGGCATGAAGCTGAAGAGCGGCTGGGGCATGACCGAGACCTGCTCGCCCGGCACCGGCCATCCCAAGGAGGGACCGGAAAAACCCGGCTCCATCGGGCTGATGCTGCCGGGCATCGAGATGGACGTGGTCGCGCTCGACGATTCCAGCAAGGTGCTGCCGACGGGCGAAGTCGGCGAGATCCGCATCCGCGGACCGAATGTCACCAAAGGCTACTGGAACCGGCCGCAGGAAACCGCGGAAGCCTTTGTCGGCGACCGCTTCCTGACCGGCGATATCGGCTACATGGACAATGACGGCTATTTCTATCTGGTCGACCGCAAGAAGGACATGATCATCTCCGGCGGCTTCAACGTCTATCCGCAGATGATCGAGCAGGCGATCTATACCCACCCCGCGGTGCACGAGGTGATTGTGATCGGAATTCCCGACGACTACCGCGGCGAGGCGGCAAAGGCCTTTGTCAAATTGCGCGCCGGCACCAGGCCGTTCACGCTGGAGGAGCTGAAGGCGTTCCTCGCCGGCAAGCTCGGCAAGCACGAGATTCCGGCCGCGCTCGAATTGGTCGACGAACTGCCGCGCACCCCGGTCGGCAAGCTCTCGCGCCACGAATTGCGCAACCGGCAGCCCTCGGCGCCGCCCAAGCAGCAGCAACTGGCATCAGGAGGTCGTTCGTAACCGGCAACTCCATCGTCGTCCCCGCCTAGTGCGCAATTGCGCACGGGGCGCGGGGACCCATACCGCGAGGTCTCGCTCTTGGGCATGGTGGCAGACGGCTTTCGCTACCACAAACGCCTGTGGTTATGGGTCCCTGCGTTCGCAGGGACGACATAGGGAAAAGATAACGCGCACGTAGAAATCGAATTCATACGCTCACAGGAGGATCCGATGAATCTCAGCTTCAGCAAGGAAGAAATGGCGTTTCGCGAGGAAGTGCGGGCCTTCTTCAGGGACCACGTGCCGCCGGAGACGCGGCGCAAACTGGTCGAGGGCCGTCATCTCTCCAAGCAGGAGATGATCGACTGGTGGCGCATCCTCAACAAGAAGGGCTGGGGCGTCACGCACTGGCCGAAGGAATATGGCGGCACCGGCTGGAGCTCGGTTCAGCATTACATCTTCAACGAGGAGCTGCAGATGCACCCTGCGCCGGCGCCGCTCGCCTTCGGCGTCAGCATGGTCGGTCCCGTGATCTACACCTTCGGCAGCGAGGCGCAGAAGAAATACTACCTGCCGCGCATCGCAAATGTCGACGACTGGTGGTGCCAGGGATTTTCGGAGCCCGGCTCGGGATCGGACCTCGCTTCGCTGAAGACCAAGGCCGAGCGCAAGGGCGACAAATATATCGTCAACGGCCAGAAGACCTGGACCACGCTGGCCCAGCACGCCGACATGATCTTCAACCTGTGCCGCACCGATCCCGCCGCGAAGAAGCAGTCGGGCATCTCCTTCATCCTGATCGATATGAAGTCGAAGGGCATCACCGTGCGTCCGATTGAGACCATCGACGGTGGCTTTGAGGTCAACGAGGTGTTCTTCGACGACGTCGAGGTGCCCGTCGAAAATCTCGTGGGCGAAGAGAACAAGGGCTGGGACTACGCCAAATTTCTGCTCGGCAACGAGCGCACCGGGATTGCCCGCGTCGGCGTCTCCAAGGAGCGCATCCGCCGCATCAAGGAGCTGGCCTCGAAGGTCGAGTTCGGCGGCAGGCCGATCTCGGAAGACATGAAATTCCGCGAAAAACTCGCCGAGGTCGAGATCGAGCTGAAGGCGCTCGAACTCACCCAGCTTCGCGTCGTTGCAGACGAAGGCAAGCACGGCAAGGGCAAGCCGAATCCCGCCTCCTCGGTCCTGAAGATAAAAGGCTCGGAAATCCAGCAGGCCACCACCGAGCTTCTGATGGAGGTGATCGGCCCGTTCGCAGCGCCCTACGACGTGCATGGCGATGACGACTCCAACGAGACCATGGACTGGACCGCGCAGATCGCGCCGAGCTATTTCAACAACCGCAAGGTCTCGATCTACGGCGGCTCCAACGAGATCCAGCGCAACATCATCACCAAGGCCGTGCTGGGGCTGTGATCTCCCCTCCCTCGCCCCGCACTTCGCGGGGTCGAGACGAGCGAAGCTCGCTCTTAGAGGGTCGGGGTGAGGGGCTCTTGGTCCGGCAAACACTGTGTCTGTGTTGGACTCTGTGCCTTGCCCCTCACCTGGCGCTTCGCGCGACCTCTCCCCGTAAGGGACGGGGAGAGGTTAAGAAGGCGGCGCGACGCGGCAAATTACGTGACGAATAGTCAAAGGAAACGGAAGAACATGGATTTTGATCTGTCCGAGGAGCAGCGGCTTCTCAAGGAAAGCGTCGACGGCCTGCTGGGCTCATCCTACGATTTTGACGCGCGCAAGAAGTACATGGCGGAGAAGGGCGGCTGGAGCAAAACCGTCTGGAGCAAGCTCGCCGAACAGGGCCTGCTCGGCCTGCCGTTCTCGGAAGACGACGGCGGCTTCGGCGCCGGCGCGGTCGAGACCATGATCGTGATGGAAGCGATGGGCAAGGCCCTGGTGCTGGAGCCTTATCTGGCGACCGTGGTAGTCGCTGGCGGTTTCTTGCGACGCGGCGGCTCGGCGGCGCAGAAAGCGGCGCACATTCCCTCCATCATCGACGGCAGCAAGACTTTTGCCTTCGCGCAGCTCGAGAAGAATTCGCGCTATGACCTGCAGGACGTTGCGACCTCGGCCAAGAAAAAGGGCGCGGCTTACGTCATCGACGGCGAGAAATTCGTCGTGCTCAACGGCGAGAGCGCCGACACCCTGATCGTGACCGCGCGCACCAAGGGCGGCCAGCGCGACGCCGGTGGCATCGGCGTGTTCCTGGTGCCGGGCAACGCCAGGGGCGTCGCCAAAAAGGGCTATCCGACCCAGGACGGCCTGCACGCCGCCGACATCACCTTCACCGGCGTCGAGGTGGGCGCGGATGCCGTGATCGGCGATCCCGAAAACGCGTTGTCGCTGATCGAGCGCGTGGTCGACGACGCCCGCACCGCGATGTGCGCCGAGGCCGTCGGCATCATGGACGAGTCGCTGAAGACCACCGTCGAGTACCTGAAGACCCGCACCCAGTTCGGCGTGCCGATCGGCAGCTTCCAGACCCTGCAGCACCGCGCCGCCGACATGTTCGTCGCGGTCGAGCAGGCCCGCAGCATGTCGATGTTTGCGACCATGGCCGCCGATTTCGACGACGCCAAAGAGCGCGCCACCGCGGTCGCGGCGGCCAAGGTGCAGATCGGCAAATCCGCAAAATTCGTCGGCCAGCAGTCGATCCAGCTCCATGGCGGCATCGGCATGACCCAGGAGGCCAGGATCGGCCACTACTTCAAGCGGCTGACCATGATCGAGAACACGCTTGGCGACACCGACTATCACCTGCGCCGCGTCACCGGCTCGGGCGGGCTGGTGTAGGGCCCACCGCCATTTTGGGGCACGCAGCGAGGACGCCAACCGCCGTCATTGCGAGCGAAACGAAGCAATCCATAGCACCGATGGATTCTGGATTGCTTCGTCGCTTGCGCTCCTCGCAATGACGGCAAAAAATCAGGGAGGCAACCAAGTTTGAAAAACACCCCGTTCGATCTCACCGGCCGAGTCGCCGTCATCACCGGCTCCAGCCGCGGCATCGGCCGCGCCTCGGCCGAACTTATGGCAAAACTCGGCGCCAGGGTGGTGATCTCCAGCCGCAAGGCGGATGCCTGCGAGGAGGTCGCCGCCGGCATTCGCAAGGCCGGCGGCGACGCCCATGTCATCGCCTGCAACATCTCGCGCCGCGCGGAGGTCGAGGCGCTGATTTCCGGCGCAACCAAACACTACGGCAAGATCGACATCCTGGTCTGCAACGCCGCGGTCAATCCCTATTACGGCCCGCTGCTGGACATCGAGGACGCGGCCTTCGACAAGATCATGGGCAGTAACGTCAAGAGCAACATCTGGCTGTGCGCGCTCGCGATCCCGCAGATGGCGGCGCGGGGCAACGGCTCGGTGGTGATCGTCTCCTCGATCGGCGGCTTGCGCGGTTCCACCGTCATCGGCGCCTACGGGATTTCCAAGGCGGCGGATTTCGCATTGTGCCGCAGCCTCGCCGGCGAGTGGGGCCCGAAGGGCGTGCGCGTCAATTGCGTGGCGCCGGGCCTGGTCAGGACCGATTTTGCCAGGGCATTGTGGGAGGACGAGGAGCGCCTGAAGCGCCGCTGCGCCACCACGCCGTTACGCCGGATCGGCGAGCCCGGCGAGATCGCAGGGGCCGTCGCCTATCTCGGCTCCGACGCCTCGAGCTTCATGACCGGCCAGACCATCATCGTCGACGGCGGCGTCACCACCGCGTCGGTGTGATCTTCCCTCTCCCGCGCTTCGCGGGGGAGGGTGCCTTCGCGAAGCGAAGGCGGGTGGGGGCTCTCTCCACGAATCCCATTGCGGCGAGAGCCCCGACCCCAACCCTCCCCCGCAAGCGCGGGAGAGGGGCGCACTGCCGCAGCCGCCTATCTCGGAGCTTCATGACCGGCCAGACCATCGTCGACGGCGGGGTGACCACCGCCTCGGTGTGATCTTCCCTCTCCCGCGCTTCGCGGGGGAGGGTGCCTTCGCGAAGCGAAGGCGGGTGGGGGCTCTCTCCACGAATCCCATTGCGGCGAGAGCCCCCACCCCAACCCTCCCCCGCAAGCGCGGGAGAGGGGCGCACTGCCGCAGCCGCCTATCTCGGAGCTTGATGACCGGCCAGACCATCGTCGACGGCGGGGTGACCACCGCCTCGGTGTGATCTTCCCTCTCCCGCGCTTCGCGGGGGAGGGTGCCTTCGCGAAGCGAAGGCGGGTGGGGGCTCTCTCCACGAATCCCATTGCGGCGAGAGCCCCCACCCCAACCCTCCCCCGCAAGCGCGGGAGAGGGGGCGCACTGAGCATGTCGCTCACCCCCGATATTGACCTCCGCGCCCCAATCCGCTTGCCTCTCCGCAACAAAAACACTCCGGGAAGCAACGTCATGTCCTATGTGCTGGCCATCGATCAGGGCACCACATCCTCGCGCGCGATGGTGTTTCGGCCGGACATCTCGGTCGCGGCATCGGCGCAACAAGAATTCCCGCAGCATTTTCCGGCCTCGGGCTGGGTCGAGCACGAGCCCGAGGATATCTGGACCTCGACGTTACAGACCTGCCGCGAGGCGCTGAAGAAGGCCGGCGTGGGCGCAAAGGACATCGCCGCGATCGGCATCACCAACCAGCGCGAGACCACCGTGGTGTGGGACCGCGTCACCGGAAAGGCCGTTCACCGCGCCATCGTCTGGCAGGACCGCCGCACATCAGACATCTGCGCCCGATTAAAGAGTGAAGGCCACGAGCCAGGGATATCGGGCAAGACCGGCCTGATCATCGATCCCTATTTCTCCGGCACCAAAGTGGCCTGGATTCTCGACCACGTTCCCGGCGCGCGCGCGCGCGCGATGCGCGGCGAATTACTGTTCGGCACCGTCGACTGTTATCTGCTGTGGCGGCTGACCGGCGGCAAGGCGCACGCGACCGACGCCACCAACGCCTCGCGCACGCTGTTGTTCGACATCCACACCGGGCAATGGGACGACGAACTGTTAAAAATTCTGCGCGTGCCGCGCTCGATGCTTCCCGAAGTGAAGGATTCCTCGCACCATTTCGGCGAGAGCCTGCCCGAATGGTTCGGCGGCGCGATCGCGATATCGGGCATCGCCGGCGACCAGCAGGCCGCCACCATCGGCCAGGCCTGCTTTTCGTCGGGCATGATCAAGTCGACCTACGGCACCGGCTGCTTTGCCCTGCTCAACACCGGGACGACGCCGGTGGCCTCCAAAAACAAGCTGCTCACCACGATTGCCTATCAGCTCGGGGGCAAGCGCACCTACGCGCTGGAAGGCTCGATCTTTGTCGCGGGCTCGGCGGTGCAGTGGCTGCGTGACGGGCTCGGGCTCATCAAGACCGCCGCCGAGACCGGCCCGCTCGCCGACAAATCCGATTCCACGCAAAGCGTCTATCTGGTGCCGGCCTTTGTCGGCCTGGGGGCGCCCTACTGGAATCCGCGCGTCCGCGGCGCGCTGTTCGGGCTGACCCGCAACACCGGCCCCGCCGAACTCGCGCATGCCGCGCTCGAAAGCGTCTGCTACCAGACATCAGACCTGTGGGCTGCGATGCGCGCCGACTGGCCGGAGGCGAAGGCCGCCCATGTCGTGCTGCGCGTCGACGGCGGCATGACCGTATCCGACTGGACCATGCAGCGCCTCGCCGATCTCCTGGACGCGCCGGTCGACCGCCCGATGATCCAGGAAACCACCGCGTTAGGGGCCGCCTATCTCGCGGGACTTTCGGCCGGCGTCTATCCCGAGCCCGCAAAATTCGCCGACAACTGGCGGCTGGAGTGTCGCTTCAAGCCGGCGATGAGCCAGGCGACGCGCGAGCGCAAGCTCGCGGGGTGGGCGCGGGCGGTGAAGGGGCTGCTGGCGAGCGATGAGGGGGAGGGGTAGGGTAGGCTATCTTTAAGGATCAACTCGCTGCTCGCGATGATTTGGACTCCCTGCCCTCTCTCCCTTTCACCCTTGTTGGCAAACTTTGAGACCCCCGAGAAAGCGATAGATCGGACGCCACTTCTGATGGAACTTCGCGAACCTCAAACTCGGTCTTGAAAATATCACGGTATGTTCTTGCAAAGCGCTTTGTGCTTTGAGCTGCACCCGGTTCCGAAGACACCGAGTTAGGTGTTTTATGGAGCAGGAGGTGTGTGATGGAGAGACGGCAGTATACGCGGGAGTTCAAGCTTGAGGCGGTCCGGCTGATCAAGCAGCGCGGCGTTTCGTATGCGCAGGCGTCAAAAGACCTTGGAGTTCATCCGACACAGTTGCGCAATTGGGTGAAGCAGCTTGCGGACGATCCGCAACATGCATTCCCCGGCCACGGCCAGATGAAGCCGGAGCAGTTGGAGATTGCGCAGCTCAAGCGCGAGGTTGCCAGACTGAAGGCCGAGCGAGACATCCTAAAAAAAGCCGCGGCCTACTTCGCGAAGGAATTGACGTGAAGTTCGGTTTTATTGCGAAGCACCGGGGGATCTGGCCGGCGGAATGGTTATGCGGGGCGCTCGGTGTCTCGCGGGGTGGGTTTTATGCGTGGCTGACACGACCGCGCAGTCAGCGCAGCCGGAGCGATGAGGATGTCGGTGCGAAGGTTCGTGCCAGCTTCCTGGCGAGCGACCGAACCTACGGCGCCAGGCGGGTGTGGCACGATCTGCTCGCCGAAGGAGTATCGTGCGGGCTGCACCGGATTGAGCGATTGATGCGGCTGCAGGCTCTCAAAGCCCGTCCGCGACGGCGGCGCCTGCCGCCTGATCTGGGTGAGCGGCAGGCGACCGCCGTCGCTGCCAATGTGCTCGGCCGCAGCTTCGAAGCCCCCGCTCCCAACCGCAAATGGATTGCCGACTTTACCTATGTCTGGACCGCGGAGGGCTGGCTCTACGTGGCCGCCGTCGTCGATCTGTTCTCGCGCCGGGTGGTTGGTTGGTCGATGAACGCAGCGATGACGGCGCAGCTCGTCACCGATGCCCTGGTGATGGCGATCTGGCGACGGGGCAAACCGGATGCGCTGCTGCATCATTCCGATCGTGGCAGCCAATACACCAGTGAGCAGTTCCAGAGGCTGATGGCCGATCACGGCGTCGTCTGTTCGATGAGCCGTTCCGGCAACGTCTGGGACAATGCGGCGATGGAGAGCTTTTTCTCGTCGTTGAAGACCGAGCGAACTGCGCGCAGAATGTACCGAACAAGAGACGACGCCAAGGCCGATGTGTTCGATTATATTGAGCGCTTCTACAATCCGAAACGCCGGCACTCGACGATCGGATATTTGAGCCCTATGGAGTTCGAGCAGAAGGCGGGATTAGCTTAAGCGGGTGTCAACCGAACCGGGTGCAGCTCACACTTACTCACTAGTACGAGAAACAGGCCGCGATGGGAAAGTGGCAATGATCTAACGGAAGAAGACAAATCGTGTGCCAAGCGTTTTAGCTCTTCTCCCTTTTCGATGGGTATCGCAAAACTAAGAGTTGTTCCTTGCTTTTCGCTCTCAAAAGGCTTTAGGAAATTTTCAAAGGCGTGACGATGCTTATCGACACTCGCCTCCAAAACTTTCGATGTTTCTTCTTGCGCAAATTGCAGGCTCCGAATCTCGCGCAAGAAATTGTTGGTTATCTTGCTCACGCTGTTAGGTTCTTGGGCTTTCTGACCCGAGGCCCTTTTTGTTTTCGCGGAGCTATTTTGTGTCTTAAGAGGTTCTTTCTTTCGGGCTGACATCTTCTTTCGGATTGGCATCGATTCCCCGCTATTGATAAACTTTGGTTTCGGCTGAGAATAGCCCAGAATAAGTGTCGCGCAATCCGAAGTTGTGAGATGGTTGCAATATCAAAAATCTACCAAGGCGTTGAAATTCGGGCCGCAGTCACTTCCTTGTTGCCGGATGTCTGCCAGGCTTGATCTGCGTGTCTATCAATCCTTAAAAATGGATGCTGGGTGCCGCGGACGGTGCCCTTGGCGCTTTTCCTAGGCAATGACAAGTGCCCCATGTTCCTGATCGGCCAATACAATTCCTCCTTCGTCCGCCGCGTCGCGATTGCGCTGCGGCTGTACGGGCTTGCCTTCGAGCACCGGCCGTGGGCGACCTTCGGCGATGCTGACAAAATCGCGCCCTATAATCCGCTGCGCCGGGTGCCGACGCTGGTGCTCGACCATGGCGAGGCGCTGATCGAGAGCGCGGCGATCCTGGATTATCTGGATGAGCTGGTGGGACCGGACAAGGCGATGATCGCCGCACGCGGGCCAGCGCGGCGCGATGCCCTGAAAATCTGCGCGCTGGCGATGGGGCTTGCGGACAAGGCGGTCAGCCTGCTCTACGAGCGCGTGCTGCGCACGGATCAATCGGAGATCTGGGTCGAGCGTTGCCATGCGCAGATATCAGGCGTGCTGGAGGCGCTGGAGAAAGAGCGCGCCGGCGTCGCCACGCCGTACTGGTTCGGCGGGACAATCGGCCACGCCGACATCGCGGTCGCCTGCGTGCTGCGTTTCACAGGCGAGGCGCATCCCATCTTGTTCGATGCGCGCGCTATCCGGCGCTGGCGGCGCACAGCGCGGCTTGCGAGGCGCTGCCGGTGTTTCAGGAGATCGCGCAGAAGCTGATCCCGCCGGGCGGGGATTGACCGTACTTCCCTTCTCCCCTTGTGGGAGAAGGTGCCCACGATACGGAGTATCGTGGGCGGATGAGGGGTCTCTATCCGCGGAGACAGACCCCTCACCCGTCTGCGATGCTTCGCATCGCAGCCACCCTCTCCCACAAGGGGAGAGGGGAAGAAGTGCGCAACTGATTTTCCCCGACCGCGCCCAGCGATTGCGTTGTCCAGAGGTGTGCCCATGCTTCGATCAATCATGATTGGCTTGCTTATTGTCGTCTCGGCTTCAGCCAGCGCGTCGGCGCAGAACTGCGAAGCGGGGTCCGTCGCTGTCCAGATACTTGGTTCCGGTGGCCCGCGAATCGATCGCTTGCGCTCGTCAACCAGCTATCTCGTCTGGGTCGGTGATCAGGCCAAAATTCTCATCGACATGGGTGGCGGCGCCTTTGGCCGGTTTGGCCAGGCCCAGGCGGAGGTGAGCGACCTGGCGCTGGTCGCGATCAGTCATCTTCATCCCGACCACGTCTCCGACCTGCCCGCGCTGCTTTGGTTAAGTCATCTGACGAGATCGGATCCGTTGCCGATCGTCGGTCCGTCCGGCAACGATGCCGCCCCCGATTTCTCCACGTTCCTCAGTCGCCTGTTCGACGAGAAGAACGGCGCGTTTCAGGTGCTCGGGGCCGCCCTGGGAGGCAAGCGCGGCGACTTGCCCAGCGGACCGCTCTCGGCCGGAGGCAGCGTTCGCCTCGATGTCGGCGTCGTCGACGTGACAAAGCGGGAAGCGTCGACCGTTTTCGACAAGAACGGTCTGACGGTGAGCGCGCTGGGAATCCCGCACGGCAATATGCCGACGCTGGCCTACCGCGTGAAAGTCAGGAATTTATCGATCGTCTTCAGTTCGGATCAGACGGGAACCGACCCGAAGTTCGTCGAATTCGCAAGGGGTGCCGATCTCCTGATCATGCATCTGGCGGTTGCCGCAGGCGTGAAGAATCATCCGCTGCACGCCGCTCCCGATGTCGTCGGCCAGATCGCGCAACAGGCGCATGTCGGACGGCTGATCGTCAGTCACATCGGCTTGTTCGATCTAGATGCCGCGCTGGCTGATCTCAGGAAGGCTTATACCGGTCCGTTGACGGTCGGGGCCGATATGCAGTGCACGCCGGTGAAGTAACGATCATGCGTTCGCATCGCGGCTTGCGAGGCGCTACCGGTGTTTTGCGAAATCGCGCAGAAGCTGATCCCGCCGGGCGGGGATTGATCGTGCTTCCCTTCTCCCCTTGTGGGAGAAGGTGCCCACGATACGAAGTATCGTGGGCGGATGAGGGGTCTCTATCCGCGGAGACAGACCCCTCACCCGGCTGCGATGCTTCGCATCGCAGCCACCCTCTCCCACAAGGGGAGAGGGGAAGAAGTGCGCCAACTGATTTGCCCGTCGGGCTGTTTTGCGAGCCCCCTGTCCAGTCCCGTTCGCAAAAATATTTCGCTTCGCCGTTTGGTAGAAACAGCTTTATGGATTCCGCCGTCCTGTCCCGTAGGAGGGGCGTTGCGCAACGTCATCAACGTGGGGCGGGATGCGGTGGACGCAAGCGGCGCCTTGGACGAGGGCGCTTTGTTGCGGACGGAGAAGTCGTGTGGTCCTGACGCCCCGATGCTGGCGTCAAGTTGCGCGGAAGTGTCCGCGCGGCGACGGTGGCAAGAAAGCCGGTCGCCGAGGAGAGCGCGAAGGAAACCGTTAAAACCATTGCGCGGGGAATGCCGGGTGATTCCGGTGTGACCTGACTAACGCGTGTGCATTTCTGCGTTCCACCATCGCACACGCGGCTATCGGGCGCATCGGGCGCCCGGCATTCCCTGCGCCCTCTGATCGGAGGGTCAAGGAAATTTTTGGCAAACCTCGGGCAAATCATGCCGCGAGATCGCGAAGCTGTGTCCTGCGCTCCCCTCCCTCCACGCGCTCTTGCGCGTGGTGGGGAGGAGTTGGGGGTGGGGGGTCTGTCAGCGGTACAGACCGGATAAATTCCCGACAGATTAGACCGGGATGATCCCCGACAGGTTTCAGAATGCATCGGAGGGAGGGCCCGCCGATGCCATTTAGAGAGACCGGTCGGATGGAAGAACGTATTTGGATGTTTTTTGAGTACGAGAGCGGGAACTGGAGCATATCGGAGATTTGCCGCCGCTATGGGGTTTGCCGAGACACGTTTTACGAATGGCGGAAGCGGAAGGAGAGCGGCGATTCGGCATGGTTCATGGATCGCTCGCATGCGCCGCTGCAGTGTTGGCAAACCACGGATGGTGCGATTGCTGAGAAGGTGATCGCGGCGCGGCGGCGATTTCCGTATCTGGGGCCGCGCAAGATTCTGGCGGTACTTGAGCGCGAGGCGCCTGATACCGCCTGGCCTGCGGCTTCGACGATCGGGGGCATTCTCAAGCGTGCTGGCCTGGTCGCGGCGGTGAAGCGGCGCCGCCGCCCGCTCGACCAGCGGCGGCCCTGCACGCCGGTCAGGGGCCCCAACGATGAGTGGAGTACCGACTTCAAGGGCTGGTTCCGCACCCGGGATCAGCGGCGGATTGATCCACTGACGGTGGCCGACAGTCACAGCCGTTTTCTGATCGAGCTGCGGATTGTCGATCCCACGATCGAGGGCGTTCGGCCTTGTTTTGAAAGGGCTTTTCGCGAGTATGGGCTGCCCGCTGCGATCCGCTGCGACAATGGCTCGCCGTTCGGCTCGCGTGGCGCTGGCGGTATCACCAAGCTGTCGGCCTGGTGGCTGAAGCTCGGCATCGCGCCGCACTTCATCCATCCCGCCTCGCCGCAGGAGAACGGCCGGCACGAGCGCATGCATCGCACGCTGAAGGCGCAGACCTCGGCTCCGCCGGCGGCGAACCCGCCCGAGCAGCAGGCCCGCTTTGACAAGTTCCGCGAGCATTACAACAAGGAACGGCCGCACGAAGCTCTCGACCAACGGCCGCCGGCCGAGGTCTACACGCCGTCTCTGCGCGTCATGCCGCCTCAAGAGGAAGACCCCTGGTATGACGCCGATCATCAGGTCCGCCGCGTCCGCAGCACCGGCGCAATCAAATGGAAAGGCGAATTCGTCTTCATCAGTGAGGCGCTGGTCGATGAACTCGTTGGCGTCGCCGAGCGCGAGACCGGCGACCACATCGTGCGCTTCTGCGATCTGGACATCGGTCTGATCGACCGCCGCGGGCTCTTCACCCGGTTCGCTCCGCAGCGTGAGGGGCTCCGCGACCCGGGTGAAAAGCCCAGTCAACCCAAACTGTCGGGAATCATGCCGGTCCACAATGTCGACAATCATTCCGGTTGAACCCGCAGCAACCGCTGCTTTAATGTATGACGCACCGCCCCCCACCCCCAACCCCTAAGAGCGAGCTTCGCTCGTCTCGACCCCGCCGCTTCGCGGGGGGAGGGGAGCAGAAGGAGTTGTGCCACGGCGCTGTTTGAAACTCGAATCCTCTCCCGTCGTCCCTGCGCAAGCAGGGACCCATAACCACAGGCGTCAGCGGTTGCACGAAAGCCGTCGAACAGCGTCTGCCAAAACAAACGACACGGCGTATGGGTCCCCGCGCCCCGTGCGCAATTGCGCACTAGGCGGGGACGACAGCCAGAGGGAGCGGCGCGTGCCTGACGCGACTGCCCGCCTATTCCTCGTCCGGCTTCTTGCCGCCGATGGTCTTCAGCTTGGCGAAGACGGCGTCGACATTGAGGTCGTCGCGCTGCTTCTCGCTGGGCTCGAATTCCGGCTCCTTGCGGGTGGTCTCGGAGGCCGGCAGCAAAGTGGCGCCGCCATAGGCGGCGTCGGCCGGCTTCTCCTTGGCGGCGCGCTGCACCTCGAAGTCGAGCTCGATCTGCGAGCACAGGCCCAATGTCACGGGGTCCATCGGGGTCAGGGTCGATGCGTTCCAGTGGGTGCGGTCGCGCACGCTGGCGATGGTGGTTTTGGTGGTGCCGACCAGCCGCATGATCTGCGCGTCCTTCAGCTCGGGGTGGTTGCGCACCAGCCACAGGATCGCGCTCGGCCGCTCGTGGCGGCGCGACACCGGGGTGTAGCGCGGGCCCTTCTTTTTGGCGGCCGGTGGCAGCATCACCTTGCTCTCGGCAATCCTGAGCCGGTAGTTCGGGTCCTGTTCACCCTTTTCGATTTCGTCGCGGGTGAGCTGGCCGGTCGAAATCGGGTCCATGCCCTTGATGCCCTGGGCGGCGTCGCCGTCGGCGATGGCGCGGACCTCGAGCGGGTGCATTTTGGTGAAATCGGCCACCTGATCGAACGTCAGCGCGGTATTGTCGACCAGCCACACGGCAGTCGCCTTTGGCATCAGCGGTGCATTGCTCATGGCAAATCTCCTTTGCGCTTCGCCCACCTGTTTTGGAGGCGAAGCCGTGGTCATCAGCGATGACGGGAATTACGCCCTATATAAGCCGTCCGGGGAGACCGGCGCAATGGCTAGCTAATCGGTCTTGACAGCGCCCGGAAGCAGCCCCAAGTCCTTATTTGAATTGACCGTTCCCTGCCCGCCGGCGAGGGGTGATTCGGTCCGAGATCGCCCCCATGCAGGCCAAACCACCCCTGAAAATCGTACTTTGCTCGCCGCGGGGCTTCTGCGCCGGCGTGGTGCGGGCCATCGACACCGTGGAACGGGCGCTGATGATCTATGGCGCCCCGGTCTATGTCCGCCACGAGATCGTCCATAACCGCTATGTCGTGGACAGCCTGAAGACCAAGGGCGCGATTTTCGTCGAGGAACTGGCTGAAATCCCTGACAATACCAACGCGCCGGTGGTGTTTTCGGCCCACGGGGTTCCCAAATCGGTGCCCGCCGACGCCCGCGCCCGCAATTTCTTTTCGCTGGACGCGACCTGCCCGCTGGTCACCAAGGTGCACCGGGAGGCGGCGATCCATTTCAAGCGCGGCCGCGAAATCCTGCTGATCGGGCATTCCCATCACCCCGAGGTGGTCGGCACGCTCGGGCAGCTGCCGGCAGGCGCGGTGACGCTGATCGAGACCGCGCACGACGCCGCGACGTTCACGCCGAAGGATCCCAACAATCTCGCCTTCGTCACCCAGACCACGCTGTCGATCGACGACACCGCCGAGATCGTCGCGATGCTGAAGGAGCGGTTTCCCAACATCTCCGGTCCGCACAAGGAAGACATCTGCTACGCCACCACCAACCGTCAGCTCGCGGTGAAGAAAGTGGCGCCGGTGGTCGACGCGCTGATCGTGGTCGGCGCGCCGAACTCGTCGAATTCGCAGCGCCTGCGCGAGGTCGCCGAGCGCGAGGGCTGCAAAATCGCGGTGCTGGCGCAGCGCGCCGGCGATCTCGACTGGGCGAAGTTCGAAGGCATCAGGAGCCTCGGCATCACCGCGGGCGCCTCGGCGCCGGAAGTGATCGTCGAAGAGATCATGGGCGCGTTCGCCGAGCGTTACGACCTGAACGTGGAGACGGTCTCGGCCGCGGAAGAGAACGAATTCTTTCCGTTGCCGCGTTCGCTGCGGCCCGACGCGGCGTAGGCCTCGTGCGGCGGGTTTGAAGTTCCTATCATGTTGCTGCGCGTGCGATTAGGAACTTCAAACCCAAAGCCGCACAAGCAAAAATAACTTTTGTAGTGTCCCTTTGATTCCGAAGTTCGCATCAGAGGGTGCAGCAGGGGCGGGCGAACTTCGGAATCGGGACACTACCCATGGCGGTTTACACCGACGTCGCCGCCGATGAGCTTGCGGAATTTCTTTCCCGTTACGACATCGGCGAACTGTTGTCCTACAAGGGCATCGCCGAGGGCGTCGAGAATTCCAACTTCCTGCTGCACACCAGCGCCGGATATTTCATCCTGACGCTGTATGAAAAGCGCGTCGCCAAGGGCGACCTGCCGTTCTTTCTCGGCCTGATGACCCATCTCGTCTCCCGCGGCATCAGTTGCCCGCTGCCGGTGAAGAACAGAAGCGGCGAGGCGCTCAGCGCATTGGCCGGCCGGCCCGCGGCCATCATCGGTTTTCTCGAGGGCGTCTGGCCGCGCAAGCCCAACGCCGCGCACTGCGCCGGCGTCGGCGAGGTGCTGGCGAAAATGCATCTGGCCGGGCGCGATTTCCCGATGGTGCGCGCCAATGCGCTGTCGGTATCGGGCTGGCGTCCGCTGTTCGAACAGGCCGCGGCGCGCGCCGATGAATTGCAGCCGGGGTTGCGCGCGTTCATTGCCGCCGAGCTCGATCATCTTGAGGGCAACCTGTGGCCGAAGGATTTGCCGCACGGGGTGATTCACGCCGATCTGTTTCCGGACAACGTCTTCTTTCTCGGCGAGAAGCTGTCGGGCATCATCGATTTCACCTTCGCCTGCAACGACATGCTGGCCTACGACGTCGCGATCTGCCTCAACGCCTGGTGTTTCGAGACCGATTGCTCGTTCAATGTCACCAAGGCGCGCGCGTTTCTCGGCGCCTATGGCCGCGAGCGCAAATTGTCGCAAGCCGAAGAGAGCGCGCTGCCGCTCCTGGCGCGCGGCGCGGCGTTGCGCTTCCTGCTGACGCGGCTGGTCGATTTTCTCAACGTGCCCAAGGGCGCCCTGGTGCGGCCGAAGGATCCGCTGGAATATGTCCGCAAGCTGCGCTTTCAGCAAGGCGTGGCCAGCATGCGCGACTACGGCGTCGCCGCCTCGGGGCTGGTGGCGTGAGTTCGCCTCCCACGGTCGTCATTCACACCGACGGCGCCTGCTCGGGCAATCCCGGGCCCGGCGGCTGGGGCGCGATCCTGAAATTTGGCGATGTCGAAAAGGAATTGAAGGGCGGCGAGGCGCACACCACCAACAACCGCATGGAGCTGATGGCGGCGATTTCCGCGCTGGAGGCGCTGAAGAAGGCCTGCACCGTCGATCTCTACACCGACAGCCAGTATGTGCGTCAGGGCATCACCGGCTGGATCCATGGCTGGAAGAAGAACGGCTGGCGCACCGCGGACAAGAAGCCGGTCAAGAACGTCGAGCTATGGCAGCGGCTGGATGCGGCGCTAAAGTCGCATCAGGTCCGCTGGCACTGGGTCAAGGGCCACGCCGGCCACGACGCCAACGAGCGCGCCGATCAGCTGGCGCGCGATGGCGTCGCGATGGCGCGGCTGAAGACGAGGGTGGAGGATTGAAGGCCCTTTTCTCTGCACAAACCCAAAACTGTCATCGCCCGCGAAAGCGGGCGATCCAGTATTCCAGAGGCGGTTGGGATAAATCGAGAGGTCGCGGCGTACTGGATCGCCCGGTCAAGCCGGGCGACGACGGCTTTGATTGTGGCGCTCGCGCCGCGCTGCTCTTACAGCTGCGCCAGCAGCGTGTCGCCGCCGGAAACCTCGACCTTGCCGGGCGCCGGCTCGAGATTGAGCTTCTTGACCACGCCGTCATCCACCAGCATCGAATAGCGATGCGAGCGGATGCCGAGCCCGTTGCCGGAGGCGTCCAGCTCCATGCCGATCGCCTTGGTGAATTCGGCGTTGCCGTCGGCAAGGAAAACGGCTTCGTCGCGCTGGTCGGTGTCGCGCTTCCACGCGTTCATGACGAAGGCGTCATTGACCGAAACGATCGCGATCGTGCCCACGCCCTTGTCCTTGATGGCGTAGGCGTTCAGAAAAATGCTCGGCAGATGCATCTTGTGGCAGGTGCCGGTGTAGGCGCCGGGCACCGCGAACAGCGCGACCTTCTTGCCCTTGAAGATTTCGTCGGTGGTCTTGACCTTCGGACCTTCCGCCGTCATGACGCGAAATTTTGCTTCCGGCAGCTTGTCGCCAACTTTGATGGTCATCGTCAATTCTCCCTATTTGTGCAGGTGTTTCTTAAACCGGGCAGGTGGCGGGCACAATATTCAGTGCCGCGGAAACGGCAATGGGTTCTTGTGTTCACTGTTGTGTCATCGGCCGGCGTCGTTGATCGGGTAGCAAAACCACGGACCCTCTTGGTGCGAGACGGCGCAAGTGCGCCTCCTCGCCATGAGGGTCCGGGTCAGGCCGCCGCGGCCTTCTTTTCGTCGCGCAACTGGCGGCGCAGGATTTTTCCGACATTGGTCTTCGGCAGGTCGTTCCTGAATTCGATCTGCTTGGGGACCTTGTAGGCGGTGAGTTGCGTACTGGCGAACTTGATGATGTCTTCGGCAGAGAGGTTCGGATCCTTTCTGACGATGAAGGCCTTGACCGCTTCGCCGGAGCGGGCGTCCTGCACGCCGATCACGGCGCATTCCAGCACGCCGGGATGGCTCGCGATCACTTCCTCGATCTCGTTGGGATAGACGTTGAAGCCCGACACCAGGATCATGTCCTTCTTGCGGTCGACGATCTTGGTGTAGCCGCGCTCGTCCATCACGCCGATATCGCCGGTGCGGAAATAGCCGTCGGCGGTCATCACCTTCGCGGTCTCGTCCGGCCGGTTCCAGTAGTTGGCCATCACCTGCGGGCCCTTGGCACAGATTTCGCCGGGTTGCCCGAGCGGCACCTCGTTGCCATCGTCGTCGCGGATCGAGATGTAGGTCGAGGGAACAGGAATGCCGATCGATCCCGAGAACGTGTCGGTGTCGGCGGGGTTGCAGGTCAGCGTCGGCGAGGTTTCCGAAAGGCCGTAGCCCTCCGACAGCGAGCAGCCGGTCACCGCCAGCCATTTCTCGGCGACCGGTTTTTGCGTCGCCATGCCGCCGCCGTTGGAAACCTTCAGCTTGGAGAAATCGACCTTGTCGAAACCGGGCGTATGCAACAGCCCGTTGTAGAGCGTGTTGACCGCCGGAAAAAAATTGACCTGATATTTCATCAGTTCCTTGACGAAACCGGCCATGTCACGCGGATTGGGAATCAGCAGATTGGTGCCGCCGGCGCGCACCCCCAACAGGAAACACGCTGTCAGCGCGAAGATGTGATAGAGCGGCAGCGCGCAGACGATCAAAAGCTCGTCGACCTGCGGCGGCTTCTTCAGCGCCGGCTGCAGCCAAGCATCGTTCTGCAGCACGTTGGCGAGAATGTTGCGGTGGAGCAGCGTCGCGCCCTTGGATACGCCGGTGGTGCCGCCGGTATATTGCAGGAAGGCGACGTCGTCGGGGCCGAGCTTCGGCCTGTTGAGCTTCAAGTTGCGGCCGGCTGCGACTGCGTCGTTGAAGGCGACCGCGCGCGGAATCGAATAGGCCGGCACCATCTTCTTCACGCGCCGCACCACCAGATTGACGATTACGCCCTTCAAGCCGAGCAGATCGCCCATGCTGCCGACGATGACGTGCTTGAGCGAGGTCTTGCCCATCACCTGCTGCACGGTGGTTGCGAAGTTTTCGAGAACGATAATCGCCTCGGCACCGGAATCCTTGAGCTGGTGTTCAAGCTCGCGCGGGGTATAGAGCGGATTGACGTTCACCACGGCAAAGCCCGCGCGCAGCACGGCGGCGGTCGAAATTGGATACTGCAGCACGTTCGGCATCATCAGCGCGACGCGCGCGCCCTTTTGCAGGCCCTTGCTCTGCAGATAGGCCCCCAGCGCCAGCGACATCTCGTCGAGATCGCGATAGCTGATCGACTTGTCCATGCAGATGAAGGCCTTGCGGTCCGAGAACTTCGCAAAGCTTTCTTCCAGCAACTCGACGAGCGATGTGTATTGGGTCACATCGATATCGGCGGGCACGCCGGCCGGATATTGCTTGAGCCAGATCCGCTCCATGGTATTCCCCCTTCCGGTTTCCATCCCCCGTTTGCGGTGACGGTACGCCTTGTTGGGGGCAGTATTGAGCAATGCGGCAGCCGATGGCAAGGCGCTCGCGGGGCATCGACGCGTCGCGGACCGCAAGGGGCCGGGTTCAGCTGCTGGAAATGGGGTTCAAGTGCGTGGCGCGGCGGCCTTTTGATCCGTCGGCCCGGCGTCGCTGGTCGTGCTCTTTGGTTTGGTCAAAGGTTTCGAAACCGCCTTGGGCTTTGCCGGCTTCGCGGGTCTGTCGGTCGTAGCTACCGGCTTGGCGTTGGCATGCCGGGCGGCAGCCGGTTTGGCCGCGGATTTCGACTCGGACCTGCTATCGGACCTGGCTTCGGCCTTAGGCTCAGTCGCGGCATCGGGCTTTTTCGCTGTAACCCGCGTCTTTTTTCCACGATGCCGCGCGGTTTGCTTTTCGGAGTCCGCGGCGACGGCGGCAATCAGGGCTGGGCCGGTCCTCGTCGGGCCGGTGTAAACAATGATCGGCTCCGAGGCCGCGGGCGCCGCCGCCAGCAGATCCGACGGTTTCGCCATTGGCGGCTGCAATCCCGCGGTGAAGAAGGTAATCCCGGTTTCGCTGCCGCCAGAGCCGCCGGCGTTGCTGGCGACCGTATCCTCGTCCTCGTCGCTGGCAGGCTTATGACGCTTGCCGCCGCACATCTCGTCGCGCAGGTTCGGCGGCGAGGCATCGATCGGCGCCAGATTGTCGACCGTGCCAAGCGCGGGGCGCAGCCACGACAGCGTGTTGTTGGCAAAGCCGCGTTCAAGCAGTTGGGCGGCTTTCACCGCGCGCGCCCGGCCGGATGAAGCGCCCAGCACAACCGCGATCAGTCGCTTGCCATTGCGCGTGGCCGACGCCACCAGATTATAGCCGGATGCGCAGATGAAGCCGGTCTTGAAGCCATCGGCGCCGGGGTAGCGTCCGATCAGCTTGTTGAAATTCTGCGTGACCTTGCGGCCGAAGCGGATCGAGGGAATGTGGACGAAATATTCGTATTCAGGAAGATCGCGGATAATCGCGCGGGCCAGGATCGCCAGATCCCGCGCTGAAGTGATCTGGCCATCGGCGGGCAGGCCATTCGGATTGACGTAGCTCGTCTGCGTCATGCCGAGCCGCTGCGCGTTCTGGTTCATCAGCGCCGAAAAACCGTCGATCGAACCCCCGATGCCTTCGGCGAGCACCACGGCCATGTCGTTGGCCGATTTCACCAGCATCATCTTGAGCGCGTTATCGACCGTGACCTGGGTGCCCGGCCGGAAACCCATTTTGGATGGCGATTGCGCGGCCGCGACAGGCGACACGGTCACCAGCGTATCGAGCGTAATGCGCCCTTCCTTGACGGCCTTCAGCGTGACATAGGCCGTCATCAGCTTGGTCACCGATGCGGGATACCAGGGATAGGTGGCGTTCTGGGCCTCCAGGACCTTTCCGGTATCGGCTTCAACAACAAGCAGGGCTTCGGCATGCACGACGCGCGGTGCAATTATGCCAAGCGCTCCGACGAGAACGATCCAATTCCACGATGACTTACGAAGCAACGGGTGAAGCAAATGCACTATCCGGTTCCGGTCCTTTGAGACCCGCCTCTGAAGAGGAGGTCCTGGCGTGTGACGTTCGGGTTTCAAGCCTGTCCGGCGCCGTCGGCTACGGCGGGTGCAACCTATACCCGCTTGCCGACTTCAGAACAGAGGCTGACCGATTAAATCGTCGACGAAATAGGCCGAATTTCGACGGTACTCAAATCTTGACAGCGGCAATGTTTGGTTCCGGCGCCTGAACGCTGGCCCGCGCATTTTCCTGAACCATGAATTGAGCCCGGGCGAGTTCCGCAAAACGGCCGCCTTTCGCCACCAATTCATCGAAAGTTCCGCTTTCGATCACGTGTCCGCCGTCGAACACCAGGATGCGCGTGGCGTTGCGTACGGTCGAGAGCCGGTGCGCGATCACAAACGTTGTGCGGCCCCTCATCACTTCGTCGAGAGCGGCGTTAACCTTGGCTTCGGTGACCGCATCAAGCGCGCTGGTTGCCTCATCGAGAATCAGGATCGGTGGATCCTTCAACAGCGCGCGCGCGATCGACAGCCGCTGCCGCTCGCCGCCGGACAGCATGCGTCCGCGCTCGCCGGCACTGGTTTCGAATCCCCGCTCGTTGCGCTCGATGAATTCCAGCGCTTGCGCCCCGGCCGCCGCGACCCGCAATTCCTCATCGGTGGCGTCAGGTTTGCCGACGCGCAGATTGTCGGCAATCGAACGATCGAACAGCAGCGCCTCCTGAAACACCACGCCGATATTCCGCCGCAGCGACGTCAGCGTCAGGCCGCGGACATCCATGCCGTCGACCCTGATGAAGCCGGACTGCGGATCGAACGCGCGATGGAGAAGCGCGATCGCAGTCGATTTGCCGGCGCCGGTGGGGCCGACCAGCGCCACGGTCTGGCCGGGCAGTGCGGTGAAGGAAAGGTCTTCGACCGCGGGTCGCTTGCCGTCATATGAGAACGAGACGTCCTTGAATTCCACCATGCCGGACAGCCGCCCCGGATCGATCGCGTCGGGCCGGTCGCGCACCGCCGGCACCGCATCCAGCACATTGAAAAATTCCCGCAACCGCGGCGCCTCCATGAACACATTGTTGATGAATCCGACGACCTGTTCGAGCTTTTGGATCAGCATGCTGGCAAAACTGACAAACATCACGATCTCGCCGACTGTGGTGAGGCCCTGTTCGTGCAGCGCGATACCGACGGTGAAGATCGCCAGCACCGTGATGGTGGTGGAAGCCCGGGTGATGACTGTGAGCAGCGCCCACCATGACAACACCGGCATCTGCACCGCCAGCAGTTTGTCGGCGACGAAGCGCAGCCCCTGCACCTCGGCCTCGATGCGCACGTAACTCTGCACCAGCGCGACATTGCCGAGCGCGTCGGAGGCACGTGTGGAAAGATCGCTGTAATGCGCCTCGACTTCGTTCTGCATGCCGTAGGTCTTGCGCACCACCAGCATGGTCAGCACCGTGAACACCACGCACAGGACGAACAGCAGCACCGCCAGCCGCCAGTTGATGTAAAGCGCCAGCGGCAGCAGCACCACCAGCGACATGATCGCTGCGAAATGCTCGCGGAAAAATCCGAGCCACAGCCGCCATAGCGCGTCGGTACCGTTCAGCATCACCTTCATCAGGCGGCCGGAATGGGTGCCGGTGTGGAAGGTCAGCGGCAGTTGCAGGATGTGCTCAAAATAATTGGTCAGTACCGCCTGGCGCTGGCGGTGCGCCAGCCGGTCCGCATGCAGCGCGACCGCGGCGCTGCATCCAATAGTGAACAGGCCGAACGCCGCCCAGGCGGCCAGCAGGGACCAGGCCGACAACGATCCGAGCGCATCGGTGGATGGCTTGCCGGAGAGAACATCGACGATGCGTCCGAACAGCACCGGTTCGGCGAATTGCGCGCCGGCCAGCATCAGGTTGGCGGCGGCGAGGATCCAGCCCAGCCGTGCTTCTTTGCCGAGCAGTTCAAGGACGCGGGTATAAAGCCGAAGCAGGGACATGCGGTTCAGGGACTCAAAGAAAGGGGGCGGGCGGGTCGGACGATCGTTCCACAGGTGCATTCTAATCAGGGATCGCCCGGGAGATACAGGGCGCGGCCGATTTTTTGCTCAATTGATGAGGCGGCCGTCCAGCGGAGGCAGGAACGTATCGTCGAAAATGTCGGCCGCAGATGGCCGTTTCTGAAATCTGAAATCCTCGGCGATCTGATCGATCGACCGCTCAAGGCGGGCGGGATCGATGCCACCGATGCCATTACGCTTCACCTCGCCGGTGAGAATGTTGTCGGAAATCACGGTGCGCAGCCGCGCCAGCTCCAGATCGCGCGATCCGCCGTCCATCTGGCTCACCACCTCATTGGCCGCGCGCAGGGGCTCGCCGACAGCGAGATGCGTACCGGCAATCACCGCGCGCAAAAAGCCCTTCACCGCCTCCGGCTTTGAGGCGGCGAACGCCGGGTTGACGATCACCGCGAAGCCGTAGGCTTCGCAGCCATAATCGGCGTAGCGCAGCACCGCAAGATCGTCGGCCGGAACGCCGCGATCCCGCAAGTTGATCGCCGACAGATAAGAAAATCCCGCGACGGCATCGACCTGACCCGCCGACAGCATCGGCTCGCGCACCGCGGCGCTGATCTTGTTGAGCTTGACGCTTGTTGTCTTGATTCGGTTTTGCCGCGCCAGCGCCGGCCATAGCCGGATCGACAGATCGCCTTCGGCGACGCCGAGCGCCTTGCCCTCGATGTCGGAGAGCGCGCGGATGCCGCGGCTCTTGCGGGCAACGATGGCGTAGGGCGATATATTGAACAGCACGAATACGGCCTTGACCGGCGGGGCGTCTGGCTTGCCGCGAAAGCGGATCAGCTCGTTGATATCGACGAGCGCGAAGTCACTTGAGCCATCGGCGACGCGCGCAATCGCCTCCGGCGAGCCGCTGGCGATATTGGTGGCGACCGCGAGACCTTCGGCGCCAAACAAACCGCGGCTCGACGCCAGCACAAAGGGGGCTACTCCCGCATTGATCGGACGATCGAGGGAAAACTGGATCGCGATCGGTTGCCGGGCCCGGTCCGCGGCGCGGCTATCGCCCGCACCGAAACGCGCGAAACCCAGCAGGCCCGCCAACAAAGCCAATATGCAGCGGATGGCGTTGGTTTGGCTTACGCGCATCGGGATTACCGGGACCGGACGCCAGTTGCCGGGTGTTCGATACTCGTCCGATGACGCCCGCGACACGGCCGGCGAGCATACTGCCGGGCCAAGTCTGAACGGGCGATGAGCGCCGCGGGAGGCTAGGCGGCTGGCTGTTCAATGGTTCGTGATTGAACGCCTGTCAGGCCGGGTTACTTTGGAGGACATCGAGATGCTGGCGCGAAAAGGCTTGTTTTCATCGATTGGGGCCGCACCGCCGTGATGGCGACCGTCGCGGCGATGCGCTGACAGCCGTCGAGCCGGGGCTGGCTCGGGCCGGCTGGTGAATACCGCTGCGCCCAACCGCCAAAATCCGCCGGTCGCGCTGGGGCGTGGCCGGCGGATTTTCCTTGAATGGCGGCAAGCCGGTAACCGGCCGTTAACACGCTGGCTACCGGTTTGGACTAATTTCGGGGGATGGGTGATTCGCTCGAACGGCTCTATCTGGCGGTGATCGCGGCCAAGGATCTCGATCCGGCAATTTCGCGAACCGCCCGGCTGTTTCAGCGCGGCCAGGCCAAGATCGCCAAGAAGCTCGCTGAAGAGGCCATCGAAGTCGTGATCGACGCCGTCAACCGCAATCCCAAGGCCGTGGTCCAGGAAAGCGCCGACCTTCTCTATAATCTCACCGTGTTGTGGGCGTCGGCCGGGGTGCGGCCGCAGGACGTATGGCGGGAAATGGAGCGGCGCGAGCATCTGCTCGGGATTGCCGAGAAGATGCCGAAATCCGCGGTCAAAATGGCCAAGGCCTCGGTGTCTCGGTTCATGCGGCGACCAATTGTCGCGCCTGAAGGCCGAAGCCTGCGCAAGCGCTACTGAGGCTCGTCGCATTCTCTCGATTCCCACGATTCCCGGCATGGACAAATCCGTCCCATGGTGGTTCATCGCGCCATGCTGAGACGGATCTACGATTGGTGCATTGACGCCGCCCACAAGCCATACGCGCTCTGGATCATGGGAGCCGTGTCGTTCGCGGAAAGCTCGTTTTTTCCGGTTCCACCGGATGTGATGCTGATTCCAATGTCGCTCGCGCGCCCGCAGCGGGCGTGGCTCTATGCTCTGGTCTGCACCGCCACCTCAGTGCTGGGCGGCATCGTCGGCTATGCCATCGGCGCGTTGCTGTACGATTCGATCGGACACTGGCTGATCCAGTTTTACGGCTATGGCGACAAGGTCGAGGCCTTCCGCGCCGGCTACGCCGAATACGGCGCATGGATCATCCTGCTGAAGGGTTTGACGCCGATCCCCTACAAGCTCGTGACCATCACCTCGGGATTCGCCAACTACAATATCTGGCTCTTCATCGCGCTGTCGGTGATCGCGCGCGGCGGACGCTTCTTCGTGGTCGCAATCCTGCTCAACCGCTATGGCGAATGGATCCGGGTGCGGATCGAGAAACGGCTGGGGCTGTGGGTGGCGCTTGGCGCCGGCGCGCTGCTGGCAGGCTTTATCGTCGCGTTTCGGATGTTCTAAAAAGCCTGAAACGCTTTGCCGGCTCGCCGCTTCAGGTTACGCTCGACGTCATGATGGCTCCACCCGACAACCTCATCGCGCAGGCGAGGGCGCATGTCGCGACCGCCGGCGCAGCGCTTTCGATGTTGCTGATCGCCACCGGCGCCGGGTGGCCGCAAGCCGCTTCACCGACGCCCCCGCCTGGTGTCCAGGAGTCGGCCCAGCAGGCGGCGCCTCCGCAAGGCGGGCCTGCGTCGTCATCGCCTGCGCGCGAAGAGAATCCGGGCCTGATCAATGAGATCGGAAAGATGTTCGACAAACTCCCGACCCTGAAAAGCCCGCAGGACACCATCGAGGATTTGAACGCGCGCGCCAAGGATGCGGCAAAGGACGCTTCCGATACCCTGTCGCGCCTGGCCAAGCCGGCCTCCATGGTGTCCGGCCGCATGATATGTCCGGTTTCGGCCAACGGCGCGCCGGACTGCAAGCTTGGCGCCGATAAACTCTGCCAGAGCAAAGGCTACAAAGAGGGCAAGAGCCTAAACGCCAATTCCGCGGAAACCTGCTCGGCGAAAGTGTTGATCCCCGGCCGGACACGAAAACCGGACGACTGCCGGACCGACAATTACGTTACCCGCGCGTTGTGCCAGTAGCACCGCAGGGTTGGGCGCGGTTGCCTTGTTGGTATGATGTCTGGCATCTTTAGACCAACGCACCGCGCTTCGCCCCGCAAAGCCAAGAGGATTTCTCGAAAATGTCCATGCCTGCCTTGTTCAAGGGGCGTCTGTCGATTCCCGTGATCGGTGCGCCGCTGTTCATCATTTCCGTGCCCGATCTCGTGATCGCGCAGTGCAAGGCGGGCATCGTCGGATCGTTTCCGGCGCTCAACGCGCGTCCACCGGCGTTACTCGACGAATGGCTGGTGCGGATCAGGGAGGAGCTGGCCGCGCATGACAGGATGCACCCCGATCGGCCGTCGGCGCCGTTCGCGGTCAATCAGATCGTACATCGATCGAACAACCGGCTCGAACAGGATCTTGCGCTGTGCGAAAAGCACAAGGTGCCCGTCATCATCACCTCGCTCGGCGCGCGCGAGGAACTCAATCAGGCCGCGCATCGCTGGGGCGGCATCGTTTTTCACGACGTGATTAATCAGAAATTCGCGCATAAGGCGATCGAGAAGGGCGCAGACGGGTTGATCCTGGTATCCGCCGGCGCCGGCGGCCATGCCGGCGAGATCTCGCCCTTCGCATTCGTGGCCGAGACAAGACAATGGTTCGGCGGGCCGATCGCGCTGTCGGGCGCCATCGGCAACGGCCGCGCCGTCCGCGCCGCGCGACTGCTCGGCGCCGACTTTGCCTATATCGGCTCCGCCTTCATCGCCACCCTGGAGGCCAGCGCGGTGGAAGCCTACAAGACGATGATCACCACCTCGACCGCCGAAGATATCGTCTATTCGAATCTGTTCACCGGCGTGCACGGCAATTACCTGAAGCCGTCGATCGTGGCCGCGGGCATGGACCCCGACAATCTTCCGGAATCCGACGCCTCGAAAATGAGCTTTGGCACCGATGCCTCGGGTGAACGGGCAAAACCGAAGGCCTGGAAGGAAATCTGGGGCAGCGGCCAAGGCGTCGGCAGCGTCGGCAAGATCGTGCCGGCCGCCGAATTGATTGCACGGCTCAAGAAAGAGTACGACGAAGCCGTCGATCCGCCGCTGTGATGCGCGACGGCGGGATCAAGGCAAACGGAGGCGGTGACTCCTATTCAAGTTCGATCGGCTGGTAGCGTCCGGTGTCGTCGATCGCCGTTCCCCAGATCTTGTGCGAAGCCTGGTGCTCCGCACGGCCGTAATTGAGGGTAGTTCCGAGACCCAAATCGAGATTACGCATGGTCTCGAGGTTGTCGATGAGCTTTTCGGTATCGAGCTGCGGACCCGTCCGTTTCAGGGCCTGGATCAGGACGTTGGCGGCGACGTAGCCCTCCAGCGACACGTAATCCGGTGCCTCGCCGGGAAAATATTTGGCCAGGGCGTTCTTGTACTCGAGCACCACGCTCGAATAACCGGAAACCGCCGGCACCACCTGCGTCACGATGACGCCAGAGGCATAGCGTGTGCCCAACAGCATCAACTCTTCGGAAAGGGCGGTGCTGCCCACGAACGACACGTTGCTGTAGATCATTCCGGGATAGAGGTCGCGCGTCTTCTCGATAAACTTGGCGGCGGCCCGATAGGCTGCAACCATGACCACTGCCTTGATCGGCGTCTTCTGCGCTTTCAGCTGATTGACCGCGTCCTCCACGTCGACGGTGTTTCGCTTGTAGTTGAGCCGCAGAATGGCGCCGTCATTGGCGCCGAGCGAACGAAACGCCTTCGCTACTCCCGCGAACCCCGCATCGCCATATGCATCCTGCTGGGCGAAGACCGCGATCTGTGCGGGCTTCAGCCGTCGCAATTTGATCAAATAGTGCACGACCGCATCGGTCTCTTCCGCATAGCTCGCACGATAGTTGAATACGTAGCGATCGGGAGGATCGTTGCGCAGGAGATTGGCGCCGGTGAAAGCGCCGAAGAAAAGCGTCCGGCGTTCAAGCGCGTAGGGCACCCCGACGACCGCGGTGGGCGTTCCAACATTGCCGATGAAACCGAACACCTGGTCTTTCTCGTAGAGCTGCTTCATGGCCTCGGCGGTCCGGCTCGGCTCGTAGCCGTCGTCAGCCGCGATCAGCCGCAGCGCCCGGCCGTTGACGCCCCCGGTGTCGTTGATCCGATTGAACGCGGTGTCGATCCCGAGCTTCATTTGCCGCCCGAGTTCCTTTGCAGAGCCGGAAAACGGCGCGGCGATTCCAAACCGGATTTCACGATCGGTTACGCCGCGGACCGTGCTGAAGGTTGGCGCGGGCGTCGCTACCGGCGCTACCGGCGCTGCCACCGGCGCCGCGGGCGCCGTGGCGGCGGCGGCGGAAGACGGTGCGATTACGCCGGACAATGTCGGCCCGGCGATTGACTGTTCGAGATCGGCGAGCTGGCGGTCCGCCACTCTGCAATCAATCCTTCCGCTCGTGACCGCGCCACGGCCGTCGGCGACATTGCGATCGAGCAGCCGCGTGAGGTCGTCACGTTCGGCCTCGTTGGAGGAGGCTTCCTTGATCACCGCCGCGAACTTGTCGGCGATAACCTGAACTCGGGGCCGCGCGATGTCGGGGCAGGCCAAGGCCGAACCAATGATCGGTCCGACACGGCCCGCAAGGTCCCGTACAACGTCTGTCTTGTCTCCAGGCGCCGCGCTCGCAGTACTTGCGAGCAAGACACCAAATAGCATCGCCATCCAACGGGGGGTCATCGGAAACTCCACACCAAAATCGTGCTGTATCCTTGATCAGACATTGTCGTTTCTCCCCGCGTTTGCTTGATAGGTACCATTAACTATTGAGGTGCTTCGGTTGAATTAGGTTTCTTGCGCCATTGCACGAACTGCTGAAGCAGCGCTTCGGACTGCTCGCGCGTGATGGCGGACGGGCCGGTTCGGGTCGACGCCAGGATCGGCTGGAACTCGGAGAGGGCGGGTTTCAAGTCTTCGTCTTTCTGGCCTGGCCGATAGAGAGCCGTCTTGATCGATTGCAAAATTCCGGGGGTGGCGGCAGCGCCGCCATCCGCTTGCTGGGCATGATCTCGCGAGGCAGGGATCATGATGACAAAGAACAGCGCCACGATCGCTGAGACGCCGACGGCCGCCGCGAAGCGGCCGGCAACGCTGATCAGGGCCCTTTGCTGATCCATTTCGCGCGCGAATCCGGGAGGTTCGAGAATGACCTCCGGGTCGAGCGGGTGCCACAACGCTTCGGAAACCGCCTTTTCCAGCTGGGTATCGAGCGAGGCTGGCGGGGCGGGCTGCCCCGATCTGGTTTCCTGCGAAGGGGATAATCTTGACTCCGGTCTTTCACGCAACCAGCGCGGTGCGTAGTACGAGGGATCATTGGGATTGAGATGGTCTTGCTCGCTCAAGCTACTCATACGCTACTCCTCATAACGCTTGGGAATTGCGCCGCGGTCACCGGTTGGCGGCCGCAGCAACGGGCTTCTTGACCTTCTGTGGACACGTTCGCCATGGTTCCAAGCACTGAGGACCGTCGTGCGGAAGAATCCACCCTCGGCCCGAAGAAAGTGCAAAGTCTGGCTGAATAACTTGAATCAAAAAGTCCGACGCCAAATGCATCGTGCGTCTTGCGGGTTGGCTGACGAATAAATCGCGAGATCGCGACGTCCCCCACCTCTTCCATTGCCTCTGTCCCCTGGCAACTGTCCGCTCGTAAAACGAGCGGCGGAAACTTCCCCAGCCGCCGAGCTGAAAGAAATAACCAAGATTTGATGGTACCGCGCCAAGACATTAATAAGTCCGAACCTCGACCAAATTGAGGTTAAGTTTTGTTAACCAACAATTTTGGTTAACGCCCGTAAAGCATAGATTCGACGGCTCTTGGCCGCACAGCCTCCGGTTGTCTGGCCGCGGGCCGCCGCCACAAAATAGCCAAAACATAAGGGCGGAGCGCGGTTTAGTGCGGTCAATGGCCGGCGCGATACACCGCCCGCCTCGCGGCCGAACAGCCGGCGCCATTAATCAACTGTTAACCAAGACCGCCGATCTTTAACCATTCGATAAGAAAGGCGAGTCGAGAATCATGGACGCTGCCGCGACGCCATCACGTCAACTGGTTCGCATGCGGGGCCGCTCTTACGTCGCGTTCGTGTTTTGCCCGGTGGTTCCGATCGTGGGCTGGCTCGAAGAAATAGACGCAACGCTCGCCCGATCGCCCGGTTTTTTTGTCGGCAAGCCGGTGGTGCTTGACCTGTCGGCTGTCGACCTCAGCCAGTCCGCTATCGCGCACCTCGTCATCAGCCTCGAACAACGGAGTATTCGCATCCTCGGCATCGAGGGTGTCGACGAAGCCCAGGTCACGACCAGCATGCCGCCTTTGCTGACGGGCGGACGCCCCTGCGTGCTGGTGCAGAATGAACCGAAAAAGCCCGAAGCCAAACCCAAGCCGATGTCTCTGCTGCTCGAAAGTCCAGTGCGCTCCGGTCAGTCGGTCGTCTTTACCGAAGGCGACGTGACGGTGCTGGGTTCGGTCGGCTCCGGCGCGGAGATTGTCGCAGGCGGATCGATCCACATTTACGGAACGCTTCGTGGCCGTGCGATGGCGGGCGTCAACGGCAATTCGGCCGCGCGGATCTATTGCCAGAAAATCGAGGCGGAGCTGCTGGCGATCGACGGCTACTACCAGACTGCGGAAGAAATAGACGCCACCCTGCGCAATCGGCCGGCTCAGGCGTGGCTCGAAGGCGACATCATGAAAATCACACCGCTGAATTAATCGGCAAGGAGGCAAGAATGGCCAAAGTATTGGTCGTGACGTCCGGCAAAGGCGGCGTTGGAAAGACGACTTCCACAGCCGCGCTCGGCGCGGCGCTCGCGCAAATGGGAGAAAGTGTGGTGGTCGTCGACTTTGACGTCGGCCTGCGCAACCTTGACCTTGTCATGGGGGCGGAACGACGGGTTGTGTTCGACCTCATCAATGTGGTGCAGGGCGTCGCAAAGCTCTCGCAAGCGCTCATTCGC
This sequence comes from uncultured Alphaproteobacteria bacterium, assembly GCA_963801875.1. Classification (GTDB taxonomy): domain Bacteria; phylum Pseudomonadota; class Alphaproteobacteria; order Rhizobiales; family Xanthobacteraceae; genus Bradyrhizobium. Next base: position 300,882 of record CAWDGT010000008.1, read on the forward strand.
GACAAGCGTCTGGAGAATTTGTGGCTGCTGCCGGCATCGCAGACCAGGGACAAGGATGCCCTGACCGACGAGGGTGTCGGCAGCATCATCGCCGACCTGCGATGCAAATTCGACTGGATTCTCTGCGACAGTCCGGCCGGCATCGAGCGGGGCGCGACACTTGCCATGCGCTATGCCGACGAGGCCGTCATCGTCACCAACCCCGAAGTCTCCTCGGTTCGCGACTCCGACCGCATCATCGGAATGCTCGATTCGAAAACCGTGAAGGCGGAGAGGGGCGAGCGGGTAGAAAAGCACGTGCTGATCACCCGATATGATACGGCGCGCGCGGCGCGCGGCGAAATGCTCAGCATCGAGGACATCCTCGAAATTCTTGCAACCCCGCTGCTTGGCATCATTCCCGAGAGCCAGGACGTTCTGCGTGCCTCGAACGTCGGATCGCCCGTCACTTTGAACAACGCCGCCAGCGCGCCGGCCCGCGCCTACGTCGATGCGGCGCGCCGTCTGATGGGCGAAGCCGTCCCCATGATGGTGCCGACCGAGCGCACGGGTCTGATGAACCGGTTGCTGGGACGGAGGGCTGCATGATGAATCTGCTGCGGCTCCTCGGTGGCCGTACTGCTTCCGCGCCTGTTGCACGGGAACGGCTGCAGATTCTGCTGGCGCATGAACGCGGCTTGCGCGGCCAGCCTGACTTGTTGGGACTGCTGCGGGCCGAGATCCTTGCCGTGGTCTCGCGGCATGTCGTGCTCGATCCGGAAAAGGTCGTCGTCAAGATGGACCGGGGCAAACACGTATCGACGCTTGAGGTCGATATCGAGGTGCCGAACGGCTTTGAAAGATCGATGGCGGCTGCGGGCTGAGGATCGCACATGAGCGATGAACGTCATGCCGCTTTCGCTTCGGTCCCGGCCGGCCGCAGTTCGCGGTTTTTCGGCGAAAATGGCCCGCGTCCGATAGTCGCCCGAGTCGGCGACGAAATCCAATGCGCGTAATTTCAGCCTTAACGCGCCATTAACTATCTCGCCCCGAATATCCGGCTTGAAGGTCTTCACCGTTGCCGCGGGCCGGCCTGACGACCGCCGTTCAAGGGGATGCGACATGGATCTCGAGACGAAAACCCCGGCCACCATCGAAGAGATCAGGGTCCGCGTCGCCTACGCGCTCAAACGGCATCCGCTGTGCCGTAACGTGCAATTCGACATCGTCAGCATGCCCCCCACCAGCCGGCGCGGCAACTGGACCATCAGCTTGCAGTCGGTCGCGCCCAATGCGCTGTGGGTGGCGTCCGATATCGTCGCCGACATCCAGGAGGCCTACGACCTTTCCGCCGCGGCCCGATTTTCGCACCTAAGTTATTGGTAGAATGCATGATCTTGTCACCAACCCGATCCCATCCCCGGGTTCATGCCCGGGGGAATCCCTCTTCAGGGGTCGGCGGGCCGCCGCAGCGGCGGCATGGTTAGGCCTTAATTAGTGCCCAGTTATCGGGAAAGTGACCGTGGTTGATCGACCGAAACGGAGACCGGTTTGACGAAAGTCATCACCCTTATCGCGCTGATCTGTTTTCTCGTCGTCGGCGCGGCCGCCACCAGCATTCTCGGCCGTGACAGCGTGCCGGCGGCCCGGGCGGACATGACTTTCTCCGTCGTCAAGAGCCCGGTCGCAAACAGGGAAAGCAAGCAGGACAGGTTGGCGGTCGCCAGGTTGGCGCTGGCGTCGTTCGAGCCGCCGCAGGCCGCACGCCTGAGCGAGCCGCTGCGGCTGGCCTTTGCATCGGCTGGGCCTGCCGACATCGAGGTGCCGAAGATCGGTGTCCCTGCGGCGATGTCATCCGCGCTGACCAAGCCCAGGCTTGCCGCCAGGCCGGCTGCGCAGAAATCCTATGCGCTGCTCAGCGATGCGCAGATCGCCGGCATCAAGGAGCGCCTCAGGCTTTCTTCCGACCAGGAATATTACTGGCCCGCGGTGGAAAGCGCGTTGCGCGCCGTGGCCCGCAAGATTCACTCGACGCGCCAGCGCGATCCGAGCGCGACCGGCGCGCCGATCGATCCCGACGCCGCCGAAGTCCAGCAGCTGAAATCGGCCGCGATGCCGCTGTTGTTTCAATTGCGCGAGGACCAGAAGCAGGAAGTCCGCACGCTTGCCCGCCTGATCGGCCTGGAAAAGGTCGCCGCGCAGATTTGACGCGTGGCGTGAACGCTCGCCGCCTTTCCGTCAGTTTCGCCTTGCTTTCCGCGCAACCTTCCTGCGTGCCTTGGTGACGTTGCGCTTTCGCGGGCGCCTTGCGTCGCGGGCGGTGCGGGCGTCCCGAACTTCGCGCCGGTCGCGCTTGCGCTGCAGGTGCTGGGTCCAGGCCGCGGTCCGCCCCTGGATATAATCGCCGATCTGCGCGCTGGTGGAAAGATCGGGCGGCGTGTGACGGTCGTAGCTTCCCTGGTCGTTGCGCAACGGCAGCAGCGATACCTTGTGGGCATGAATGCTCTCTATGAGAGACGGTGCCGATTGCTCCGGATGCGCGACGTCCGAAACCGGAATTTGCACGCCTTGCAGCGGGTCGTCGGTCCGCACCGTCGCAAGCGTGAGAACGTCACCCAGATCCGGCGCCGCCTTGTCGCGCTCGGTTAGCGGGTCGAGACCCCAGCGGAGTTCGATCGTCCTCAGCATGGAGGTGTGATCGATCGTCCCCCGTTTCGCCCGAAAGACGGTCCCCGCCGCTATTCGCGGCGAAATGAGAAGCGCGGGAACGCGAACTCCGAACCGCTTGAAGTTGAAACCGAACTCGCCGATCGAGTTGTCGGGAGGGGTCGCGTTCGACGGCGGCGCAACATGGTCATAATTGCCGCCATGTTCATCGTAGGTGATCAGCAAAAGCGTGTCGCTCCAGCCCGGCCCGTTTCTCACCGCGTAATAGGTATCGTGAATCAGCTGCTCGCCGAGGGCGACGTCGTAGTTGGGATGCTGACTGTTGCCGCTGGCGCCGAAGCTCGGTTCGAGAAACGTGTAGGCGGGGAGCGTGCCGTTGGCGCATCGGGTCTGGAAATCCCGGAAATGGCCGAAATGGCTCTCGTCGGCGCGTTGGGTGTCGGTGAAATCCAGCCGCGTGAGGGGATCGCGGTTGTAGCCGTAGATCGCCCAATCGATGTTCTTGTCGCCAAGCCTTCCGAATATGCTGGGACAGGTAAAGACCTTGACGTCATTGTCGAGATGCCCCTGGGAGGTCGCTGCGGCCGCGAATGTACGATTGGGTATCGTTTGGGTTGGCGCCGATGAGAACCATTGATCGCAGACCGCGAATCCCCGCGCCAGGCCGGATCGTCCGTCGAAAACAATTGATAGTTGGTATTGAAAAAGCCCTCACCGGGATCGGCCCCCGGCATCAAATATGGATGGGGCGCGCTGCCATCAATCTTGAAAACCCTGATTTCCCTGCCGGCGTCGTCGGGATTCAACTCGTTGCCGGTCAATCCTTCGAACGGCTGGTTGGTCGGCGATTTGTTGCCGTTCGCGGTATATAAAAAACCGAGCATCTGATCGAAGGATCAATTCTCGAGCATTAGCTGGACGATGTGTTTGATCGCCGGAAGCTGATTGGCCATGGTGCACCCTGCTTCATTACGGTGAACAATTCTGAAGAGGCTACGCGGTTAGCAACGATCCGTTTCCCTCGGACTCTCTAGTTTCCCCGGGACTTAGAAGATCGAATTTGCTCTCGGTCACCAAGCCTGCTGCATGCACGTGGGGGTTGCAAGTAAAATTGTGTTTTTTCCCGAGACATCAAAGCTGGCCTCGCAGCTCGATCCGTCCGGTCGATCCATGCATGCGGATTTCGTATTGACAATTTTCGGTTGCAAGATTTTACTTCAACCTCAAATCGCATCCGGAGATTTTGCCCCGGGGTGTTTGAAGGCGCGAATTTTTCATTCCTTTTTCTAAAGCAGGTCGCAAATTCAGTCTCGCTAAAGTTCTTATTTGACTGGCTGTAACCACTCCACTGGCGCGCAAGGAGATTTCAATCATGCGCTATAGCCGTCTTTTCGCCGCTGGACTTGCAACTGCCGTCGTTCTTGTTGCGATGTCCGATTGGTCGGGGCCGTCATCGGCGCAGACGCAGACGGCCGCTGCTGCCCAGGTCGAACCGCTCGGCCAGCCCTGCGTCGTTATGACCGACCCGTTTAAGGGCAGGATGGCCGGCGCCGACCTTCCCCCGGGACTGCTCCCGGTCGGAGACGATGACAAGTCAGCCATATTGAAATCGGGTCTGCCGTGTCAGGAGCGCGTGAACCCCGTTGGTCCCGAGGATATCGGGCTCGACAATCTGCAGCGCGGCTTCGATTTCTATTCGTGGCGGACTTTCATCGCGATGAACTCGCCCGCCGACGGAAGTCCCATCGGGCAATCACAGCCGAACTCGCCGACCCGATGGGAAGATATGAATAATTTCAAGCAGCTTCTCGATGTCATGTTGCCTGTCGATATCGGACCGCCGAAATGGCCTGCCGATAGAGCGCAGATGGAAGCCGAGAAGGTGAGGTTAATGCCGCCGGCCTGCCGCGTCCAATACAAGCCCGGCATGATGGTCGTCAAAATGATCGAGGAAAGTTACAATGAGCCGTTCAAGACCGGCCCGTTGATCGACCAGCAAGGACGTTATGCGATCTTCGATATCCTCATGAACAGGCGGATGTTCGATTACATTTCGAAAAACAATTTGTTCAGCAAGAAGGGACAACAGAGCCGCGCCAATTTTGGCCTGGCGGTCGATTTTCCAGTCGGTCAAAATCCGGACCCCGCCAAGGGAATTGCCGGCGATGTGGGGGCCTTCATGCTCAAGGTCTCCTGGAAAATTCTCGCGCCTGAAGAAATCAAGGCCAGGAATTTCCACATGGTGAACGCGCTGGTCTCCGTGCCGAAGTCCGACGATCCAAAGGCGCCGCCGCCGCCGTGCTTGCATGAAACCCTGGGGTTGATCGGCTTTCACGCGGTGCACAAAACCGCAAGTCGTCCGCAGTGGATATGGACTTCGTTCGAGCATGTCCGCAACGTACCTGACAAGGATGAGGTTGCTGCTGGCAAGTTCGATGGTCCGTACAGTTTCTACGACATCAATTGCCGGGATAATTGCGCGAAGGTGAATGCGACGCCGCCGCGACCGTGGACGCCCGATCCGGCGCTGCAATTGAAATTCAGAAAGAACGTCGAGTTCAAGAGCCAGATCGTCCGCGAAATTCCGCTGACGAATGCAGCCAAGAACATGAACACGGTCTTTCACAGCATGTTGCACGGCACCGTGTGGGAAAACTACATGCTGCTCAGCACGCAATGGCCAAGCGCATTTGGCTGCACGTCATTGCACTCGCAAAGTTTCGACGCGCCGGCACCCAAGACCGATTTCATGAAGCAGCCGGACATGACTTGTTCGCCCGCACCGACATTCCTGGCGAACTCGACGCTTGAGACCTACAGCCAGGGAGATATCCCCCAGGCGTCATCGAGTTGCATCGGCTGTCACGGCAACGCGGTCAGCTTTCAAACGGGTTCGTCGAACCCGAAGCCCGGTCAGGTGCGTCTTAATCAGTCGGATTTTACCTTCATGCTGGAGAAGGCGCAGTAGGCGGATTTCAGCGCGGTCAACGCTGGTGCAATTCAATTTTGAATGATTGGAGACCACGATGAGCACGTCACCGCATCACGAGCGCAGTCGCATTGCGCCAGGCGCGACGATCCCCGAGCAGGCCGGCGAGGTTTCCCGGCGCTCGATGCTGGCCGGCACGGTGGCGACAACAGCGGTAGCTGCCGTCGGGCCGATCGCGGGTACGGCCTATGCTCAGGGCGCCGATCCGAATTCGAAGCAGGATATGATGGCTTTCCTGTTGCTTTCTGCGGCGCTCACCGGAGTTCACGTTGCGAATCTGGCGCCCGAGTTCACGGCTGACAAAACCGACGTGTTGAATTCAGACCCCGGCGTCGACCCGATCAACGTCAAGAACGAGTATTTCGCGTGGATCAATGCCAGCGACGGCCCGACATTCTCCAAGTTGCTGCAGATGGCCAAGGACCATCGTCAGTCGGCGACCGACATCATCAATGGCGTGAATGCCGGCGACGATACCAGGTTCCTGGCGCGCAGCATTGTTCTGCTGTGGTATCTCGGCTCCTGGTACAAGCCGGCGGACCTGAAAAGCAATTCCACGCCCGGCGCCGCGGCATTCATCCCCTCCCAGGTCGTTTCGGCGAAGGCCTATACCCAGGGATTGGTTTGGCAGATCGCGCAGACACACCCGATGGGCTACAGCAACCTGCAGTTCGGTTATTGGTCGCGCGACCCGGATGATCCCAATGATCCGAGTTCAAGGTCCAACCTCGGCTTCATCACCCAAACGATTCCCTGAGGGAGCCAGCCATGGCCGACAATAATTGCATCAAATGCGATGTTGCGATCGTCGGGTCCGGTTTTGCCGGAGCTTTGATCGCCAATGAATTGAGCCAGAAAGGCGTCAGCGTCGTTATCCTCGAGGCCGGGCCCGGTATTCCGCCGAATATCAACGACTACATGAAGCAGTTTTACAATGCTTCCGCCAAGGTACCGGAGAGTCCCTTTCCTCCGAAGCTCAAGCAGAAGGATACCGATGCCAAATTGACGGATCCGGCAAAGGTCGCTGCCGGCAGACCGACGGTGCTGACGTTGGGGGCTGACAACTGGAAAGACCCCGCACAGGCCTATCTTGTCCAGGACGGCAAGCGGCGGCCTTTCGCCAGTACCTATGAACGTGTCGCCGGCGGCACGTCACACTGGCTCGGCACCTCCTTGAGGTTCGTGCCGGGCGATTTCACGATGAAATCGAGCTACGGCAAGCAAGCCCCAAACTTCCCGTTCCCGGATTGGCCCAAAGACATTACCTCTCAATCATTGAGCAAGTGGTACGGCCTGGCAGAGGCCGAGCTCGGCGTTTCGGCGGACGTGAAGGAACAGAGCTTTCTCGGCATCTATTTTCCGAGTACGTACAGCTATCCGATGCCGAAAATTCCACCTTCACTGCTCGATCAGCGCATCGGCGGCGCGCTCGCGCAGTTGAGCGAGAACGAGACCAGGTTTCTCGGAATGGAGAAGCCCGTCACCGAGGTGAAGGTAAGGAGTTTGCCGGCGGCGCGCAATTCCCAGCCTTACCGGAATCGCCGTGCTTGCGCCGGCAACACCAATTGCATTCCGATCTGCCCGATCCAGGCCAAATACGACCCGACCATTACGTTGAACGAGGCGACCAACAGGGGCGCGAGGCTGATCGACCACGCGGTCGCCAGCGAAGTCATTGTCGAAGATGGACGCGTCAGCCAGATCAATTTCATCAAATACACGGACGAGGCGGGACCGAAGACGGGGGAAGGATGCGTCCAGGCCAGGCTCTACGTCATCGCCGCAAACGCCATCGAGACGCCGCGGCTGTTGCTGATGTCGAGGAACCAGGGCCGGACCAGCAAGGGCGTGGCCAACAGCAGCGACATGGTCGGGCGCAACCTGATGGATCATCCCTATTATGTCGCCTGGGCGTTGCTGCCGCCGACGGAAAAGCCGGTATTCCCGTATCGTGGCCCGCTGATTACCTCGGGGATAGGCGATCTCTGCGACGGTCCGTTCCGTGCCAAGCGCGCCGCCTTCCGGGTCGACATCGGCAATGAGGGCTGGAACTACGTGATCGCCGGCGGCGCGTTCGGAGCCGATCCCCACGTCACGACTATCGATTTCGTCAACGGGATGAACTCAAGCGGTCTCAACAAGCAGCAATTCAACCAGATCAAGGATAGTGCCGCGCTGTTCGGCGCTGACCTCGCCCACAAACTGAACGACCTGATTTCACGGCAGCTCCGCATCGGATTCCTGGTCGAGCAAACGCCCGATCCGGACAACCGGGTGACGCTATCGTCGAAATTCAGGGATGGCCTGGGGCTGCCGCGTCCGGAGATCTCCTACGATATTTCGGAATATACCAAACAGGGAATCGTCGCCGCCTTTCGCATGAAGAACCTGATCTTCAACAAGCTGGGCGCCAGGGATTTCACCGTTCGGGCGGACGGCGATCCTGCCGGCTTCGATGAGGTGATCGGCGGCCAGCCCGTCAAGCTCACCTATGGCGGCGCCGGCCACATCATGGGCACCTACCGCATGGGCGAAAACCCGAAGACTTCGGTGGTCGATTCGAACCAGCGCTCCCATGACCACAACAACCTGTATCTGGTCGGAAGCGGCACGTTTCCGACCGGGGGCACCGCCAATCCGACGCTGACTCTCTCGGCGCTGGCGCTGCGAACCGCGGACAACATTGTCAGCAGCCTCAGGTCACACGGTTAAGCGCGGCCATGGGGGTAGTAATATGAAGCGCATGGACCGAAACCGGAATTTACTGATCGCCGCTTCCGTCGTGGCGTTGCTTTCGATCGCTCAGAATCTCACATTTGCCGCCACGATCGACTGCCCGGCCTCGGTGCCAAACCACATACCCGCGCCACCGCCGCCGCCGCTCAATATCGACACGGTCAAGGCGCTGCTGCTCGACTATCACCAGCAGTACTACGATATCGACGTCGCGGCGGTGTTCGATTCGGCACAGGCTTTTGTCGAGAAAAAAGCCGCTCAATCGAAACGGCCCGCGCTTGTGCTCGATATTGATGAGACGTCACTGACCAACTGGCCGAATCTGCTTGCCGACAATTTTGGTTTCGTCGCCGAGGGCTCCTGCGATCTGCTGCCGGCGGGTCCTTGCGGGTTCAATCAATGGGTCCTCAAATCGAGCGCCAGGGCGATTGAACCGGCGCGGCAGCTGTTCAACGCCGCAAAGGCCAACGGCGTTGCCGTGATTTTCATTACCGGCCGCCCGGACAAGCAGCGGGAAGCGACCATTCTCAATCTCATTCATGAGGGATTCGATGGATGGGCCGAGCTTAGAACGCGCCCCAACCGCGATGATTTGCCCAATGTGCAGACCTACAAAGCGGCAGAGCGGACCAAGGTCGAAGCCGAGGGCTACACGATCATCGCCAATGTCGGAGACCAGATGAGCGACCTGGAGGGCGAGCATTCCGGATGCCACTTCAAGGTGCCCAATCCGTTCTACTTCATCCGCTGAAACAGCGCGACGCACGGCTCATGGCCTGTGCGACGACCCGCGGCCAATGATGGCGAAAAGTTCTGGTGCCCCTGGCCGGAATCGAACCAGCACTCCTTGCGGAACTCGATTTTGAGTCGAGCGCGTCTACCAATTCCGCCACAGGGGCACTCGGACATCGGCTTGAATAGCTGACGTTGCGAAGCCGGCGGAATATAGCGGGCGGTGACTGCGGGTCAACCCGCAGCCCACCCAGGATACTCCAACACGACGCAACGGCCCCGCGGGATGGAGGCGTGCCCCGCCCGTGTCGGCCTAAAAAACACTCCCCTGTGATCTCGCCTGCCTCGACAGCGCCGGGCGTGCGGGTTAGGACGTTTTCGCACAGGAGATCACGTGAGATCCGATACCATCGCAAACCCCTCGCACGCGCGAGCCGACGCCAATCCTGCGCTGACGGCGGCGCTTGCGATCGCGGCCATTGCGGCCGCGACGCTGGCGGGGGCCTGGTTCATTCAGCTGGTGCTGGATATCCGTCCCTGTCCGCTCTGCTTTGAGCAGCGCTACGTCTATTATCTCGCGGTGCCGCTTTGCGCGCTGATCGCCGTCGCCGCGGCCCGGCAGGTGCCGCGCGCGGCGCTGGTCGCGGGCCTCGCCATTGTCGCGCTCGTGACGCTGGGCAATGCCGGGCTCGGCACCTATCACGCCGGCGTCGAATGGCATTTCTGGAAGGGGCCGACGGAATGCACCGGCCCGGTCGGAAATCTCGGCAGCGCCGGCAACCTCCTGGAGCGTCTCGATACCGTCAAGGTGGTGCGCTGCGACGAAGTGCAGTGGAAGTTTCTCGGCCTGTCGCTGGCCGGCTACAATGTGCTGATCTCGCTGTCGATGGCCGCGATCGCGGCCTGGGGCATCGCCAGGCTGCAACGCCGCTAGTCGTCGACGTCTTCCTGCGGGCGTCCGAACAGATGGACAATGCCGGGGATGGCGATGGAGACGAATACGAAGCGCGACAGATGATGCGCGCCGACGAAGATCGGATCGATGTGCAGCGTCAATGCCAGCGCCAGCATGGCGTCCATGGCGCCCGGCGCGAAGGCGACGATGACGTCGGCGAACCGCACATGGGTTGTCAGCGCGATCACCGCGACGAAGATCGCCGATATCGCGATGGCGACGGCGAACGACCCCAGCGCCGCGTTGACGTGGCCCAACAGCACCCTGGTCTTCAAGCGCGCGAAGCGCGAGCCGATCAGCGAACCGATTCCGACCAGCGCGACGCTTCGGATCGACGGCGGCAGGCCGCCCTCGATCAGTCCGCTGCCGTGCAGCACGCTGGACGCGATCATCGCGCCGAACATCCAGCTCGCCGGAAATTTGATCAGCCGCAGCAACAGCGCCGTGGCCACCGCCGCTGCGATCAGTCCGGCCAGTTCGAGCGGCGAGGCGATCGCCAGCGCGGCCGTGGGCGAGGAGGACGGGGCGATCCCGGTCAGCGCCAGCAATAGCGGCAGCGCCGCGGTAAGAATGATCACGCGCACGGTCTGCACCACCGCGATCGCCGATACATCGGCGCCTCTCTCGATGGCGAGCATGGTGATCTGCGACAGCGCGCCGGGGCTTCCCGCCAGGAACGCCGAGGTGCGGTCCCAGCCGTGGACACGCTGCAGATAAAGGCTGCTGCCGAATGTGGAGCAGAAGGTGGCCAGCGCCAACAGCCCGATGCTCAGGGGATAGGCGCCCATATGTTGCAGCAGCTGCCGCGACATCAGCGAGCCCAGCGAAATCCCCAGCAGCACCAGCACGGTCTGGGTCAGGATCGGCGGCACGGCGAGCGGCCGCCCGGCAATGGCGGCGGCGCCGACCGCGACCATCGCGCCGGAAATCAACCCGCCCGGCAGATTTGCCCATAAAAACAGCGCGCCACCGGCGGTGCCGATAACGAGTGTTTCGAGCACGTTGAGCGTTTTGGTGCGGTTGGGGATGGCCAACGCCATCGATTCGGGGATCAGGCTCACGGCGCCTTATGGCAAATCCGTCAGCCCGCTACAAATGCGCCAGCGCGATGCAGCAATGCGTGAGAACGCATTGGCTCGCGCACGCGACGCCATCGCTACCTCCCGGAAAGGGTGGATCGGCGAGCATCACTCGACGCAAGGTGCGGGCAGGGGAGGGGTGATCCGCGGGTCGAAATGTCACCCGTCCCCGCCTCGTGTCGTTCCTGGCGAGCTTCCCGCTCTGGAGGAGAGTGCGCCTGCGCTATGACTTCGGTTTGGCAGCGGCGTCCTTTGCAGCCTTCTTGCATTCGGACATGAACTTCTTGCGCTCCTTGCCGTGGACGCCCTTGGTATCGGCTTCCTTCGAGCATTCGAGCGACGCTGCGGTGCGCGGCTTCTCGGCCTTCTTTTCCGCGGGCGCCGCCTTCGCGGCAGGTGCGGGGGTGGCCGGCGCGGTGGTTTGGGCAAACGCCGAGCTGATCAGGAACAGGGATGCGAAGGCGGCCGCGGCTGCGCGGGAAGATATCGTGATCATGGGGGCACCTCGGGTTTAAGAGAGAGGCAACGTCGCGCCGCGATGCTGAACCGCGGATGAATAAAGCCGGACCGGTCGCGTTCCCGGGGGCACGATATTTTACCGCAACGATGGATCGCTCCGTTGTCATGGGCTGTCGCTGCGTTAGGATGGGGCCCACCGATCGTCACGCCCCCCAGGGAGACCAAGGATGACCATTCAAGCAAAATTATTGTGCACATTTGCAGTGACGGGCTTTGCCGCGCTTGCGATAACGGCGCCGGCGCAAGCCCTGACCACGCAGGAATGCAGCGCGAAATATCAGGCCGCCAAGACCGCCGGCACGCTTGCCGGCCAGAAGTGGAACGATTTCCGCAAAGCCCAGTGCGGAGCGGACGCCGCCGCGGCGCCGGCCGCGGCGCCCGCGGCCGCTCCCGCCGCACCAGCGGCGCCGAAAGAGGCCGAAGCCAAGCCGAAGAAGCAAGCGGCCCCCGCCGCCGCACCGGCGGCGCCAGCCGGACCCGCGGTATACCCCACGGCAGTCGATGCGAAATACTCCAAGGAAACCGCCGGAAAGGCGCGCATGCACACCTGCCTCGATCAATACAATGCCAACAAGACGGCCAACGGCAATGGCGGCTTGAAATGGATCGAGAAGGGCGGCGGCTATTACAGCGAGTGCAACAAGAAACTGAAGGGCTAAGCGCCTTTCGATTGTGGCAGGCTCAGGCCGAACGTGCCTGGGCCTGCCAGCCTTTTACGCGGTCCGAACAAGAGGACGAATTATGCCTGGATGCGAGCCATCGATTCCGCGAGGAAGGAAAATGGGAAATATTTGCTGGACTATCGTTGCATCGATCGGGGTTATCGTATTTTCCCCAATCGCCTCGGCAACGCCGGACAGTCGCGCGTCGACGGTTATCGGTCATTCAGTTTACCGCGATCTGTTGCAGTTCGATGCGAAGAACCTCCTTGCCCAGGCGGGGGCGCCTGCGGCACCTGCAACGACGCCAGCTCAGGATTCGAAGGGGCCGCCTGACCAATCCGCTCCGGCAAATTCGACGCCGCCCACTTCGGCGACGGAAGTCACAAGGCCCGAGCGAACCGTCCCCGGATGCGCGCTGAAATATCTGGCCGCTGAACTTGAGGGCAAGCTGAAGGGGCGCAAGTGGAAGGCGTTTCGCCAGGAGGAGTGTGGAGCAAGCACCGTACTGGTGGTGTTTCCATCGACGATTGCGCCGAAATATTCCGGAGAAAATCCGGACAAGGCGCGGACGCAGTACCTGTGCGGATCAATTCACCGCCAACAAGGCTACAATGGAAACGGCGGCATGAAATGGATCGAAAAGAGTGGCGGCTACTACAGTGAGTGTGTCGTCCGCCTAAAGGGTTGAGCCAGCATGAATTGAGGCAACGCTGCTTGCAGTTTTTATGCTGCCGCCATAGAGATTTGCGGAAATTCCTGCCAGCTTCCGCCGTGCAAGCGAGGTTACCGACTTTATGATCTCCATGATGCAGGGCGTACTGGGGCTGGCATCGGGAGCGCTGGTCGGATTTTCACTCGGGCTGGTCGGCGGCGGCGGGTCGATCCTCGCGGTGCCGCTGATGGTCTATGTGGTCGGCGTGCCCGACCCGCATGTGGCGATCGGCACCAGCGCCATCGCGGTGGCCGCCAATGCCGCGGTCAATTTGTCCAATCATGCCCGCGGCGGCACCGTGCGCTGGTCGTGCGCGCTTCCCTTCGCGGCGGCGGGAATCATCGGCGCGTTTGTCGGATCGATCTTCGGCAAGATGCTCGACGGTGAGAGGCTGCTGGCGCTGTTTGCGCTGTTGATGCTCGTGATCGCCTCGCTGATGCTGAAGACGCGGGCGCGGGCCGGTCTGCCCGACGTAAAGATGGACTGGTCGAACATGCCCGCCATTGTCGGACTGGGTCTCGCGACCGGGACGCTGTCCGGCTTCTTCGGCATCGGCGGCGGGTTTCTGATCGTGCCTGCGCTGATGCTGGCGACGGGAATGTCGATCATGAACGCGGTCTCCTCGTCGCTGGTCGCGGTAACCGCGTTCGGCCTGACCACCGCCGCCAGCTACGCCTGGTCCGGCTTGATCTCGTGGGGCCTGGCGGGGCTGTTCATCGCCGGCGGCATCGGCGGCGGGTTGATCGGCACTCGTTTCGCGCAGCTGCTGTCGGCGCGCCGCGGCGCGCTGAATAGTGTGTTTGCCGCTGTCATTATCGCGGTGGCGCTCTATATGTTGGCGGGTAGTTTGTCCCTGATGTGGACGCGTGCGCCTTAGGGCCGGCCGGGAGACTTTTAGATGACAAGACCGATCGATCCGGCCCGGCCGTATCAGGGACGTACCCGGCGCCAGGTGTTGGGTCTGCTCGGCACAGGCGCTGCCATGCTCGGCCTCGCGCCGCGCCCGACGCTGGCTCAGGGAAGCGACGAGACCGTGCTGACGGAGGCCCTGGTGTTGCGCGATCCGGAAATTCCGGTCGTGGGCAATGCCAGCGGCGACATCACGATCGTCGAATATTTCGACTATCAGTGCCCGTATTGCCGCAAGGTCGAGCCTGAGCTGCGGCAGGTGGTGAAGGACGACGGCAAGGTCCGCCTGGTGCTGAAGGACTGGCCGATCCTGGGGCCGGTCTCGGTGGTGGCGGCGCGGATGGCGCTGGCCAGCAAATACCAGGACAAATTTCTTCAGGCCCATGAGGCGCTGATCGGCGTCAACTCGAGGCTGACGGAGCCGCGAATCCGCGAGCTGCTGGCGGGCGCCGGTATCGATGTCGATCGCCTCACGCGCGACCTCGCCACCAACGCCAGGGCGATCGACGCGATCCTGGCGCGCAACAACGATCAGGCGACAGCGTTCGGCTTCAACGGCACGCCGTCCTTTATCGTCGGCAAATTCCGAGTGCCGGGCGTGTTGACCATGGCGCAGTTCGATCAGGCCATTGCCGATGCGCGGAAAGCGGCGGCGAAAAAATAGCGGCAAAAGCTGACGCTCTCGCCGCGCGGGGCGAAGGCGCCAGCCTGACGATAATTTTTTGCAGATTATTTCGACGACAGCCTGATCCAGTCTTCACGGGCGCGCGTCTTCAGCGCGTGCCAGTCGGTGGCCGCGACGTCCCAGTTCACGATGGTGCGATTGGCCTGCGCTACCTGGCCGTTCGCGACCGTCGAGGTCTGCATCGAGTCGTAGGCGTAGACACCCGCGACCAGCAGCAGTGCTCCCAAAATCATTCCCAGAAAAACCCGCATGGCAAACCTCCGGTGAGCGCGAACAACGCGGCTGGGGTCGAATGGTTCCCTTCCCGGCGGCACCTCCGCGTGTGATTGCAGCATTGCGGCGCGGCCGCCGATTAGCGTTCCGCGCGCAGCCAGGTCAGGATCTCCGCGTTCATCTCGCGCGGATAGCAGTGGCTGAGATCGTCAAGCTCCCGGTAGGTGACGTCGGCGCCGGCCGCCGATAGCGCTTGCCGGGTTTGCCGCGCCACCTGCACCGGGAACATCCAGTCGAGCCGGCCGTGCACGAGATAGACCGGCAGGCCCAGCAGTCTTTCCGCGTCAGCCACCTCCGCCATCAGGGGATGGAAGGTAGCGGCGACGGGCGCGAGATGGGTGAAGGGCGATGCGCTCTGCAATCCCGTGACGTAGCAGAAGGTGCCGCCGTCGCTCATCCCGGTCAGCAGCAGTTTTGCGGGATCAACGTTCCAGCGGCTTCGCACGACATCGAGAATGTGGGCGAGATTTGCCGTGTCGGTGTCTTCTCCCATCAATGCCCAGGTGTTCTTGTTTGAAGCGCCCCCGGTCGCGGTCGGCGCGACAAGGATCGCGCCATGGCTGCGCGCGTCGCGCAGCCAGCTCCACAGGAAGCCGCGGCCATTGCCGCTGCCGCCGTGCAACGCCATCACCAGCGGCCAGGCACGATCGGGCGTGTAATATTCAGGCACGTAGAGCGAGAAGCCGCCCCGGCTGCCGGGTTCGTTGTGGTCGTGAATGATCCCGGTGTCTTCGTTCGCCGGCTCGGCGAGGCGCGCCACCAGACCTGCGTCCGCGCGCAGTTCGGGATCGAGAAAGAAGCTGCTCACCGGCGGCAGTCTTGCGGCAAGCGGATACAGCGCCTCCTGCGCGCGCGGCGCATGACGCAGCGCGCGAAACACCGCGATCAGGTCGCCATTGCCGTGCTGTACCGCGCGCAGCCCCGCGAATGCGGCAAGCGCTGCGTCGCTCGCGGTCTCAAGCGGGATGCGGAAATGCCTGAATGCTTCCGGCCAATCAGCCAGCCGCGGACGGACGGCCAGCAACGCCTGATCCGGGTTGCCTGCGGCTTCCATGACGGAATCGAAATCCGGCGGGTTCAGGTGACGGGCGATGAAGCCGAGCGCTTCCAGCGATTGCAAGAGCGGCGGCAGCACGGCCACGATGTCGTCAACCACGGCCTCGCTCATCGGTCGCCTCCGCGCACTCTTCGACAATTTTGAGCGCGATCGGACGCAAAACCGGACCCCACTTTTGCGGATCGCTCCGGATCATGCGCTAATGCAGCCGCGGGCCCTTGAGCAGCCTGGCGCGGTCGACTGAGGTCAGCACCACGTCGAAGGTGACGCCGTCGTGGTAGACGGTGAGCGGCACGTCAACTCCCGCAGGTCCGAGCGCCCAGAGCTTGCGGTAGAACGCGGATTGGCTTGAAATCTTCTCGCCGTTCACCGCCAGGATGACGTCGCCGGCCTTGAGTTCGGCGCGCGCCGCGGGCCCCCTGGCGGAGATGCCGATCACCACGATCCTGTGGTCGATCTCGGTCGAAAACATTCCGAGCCAGGGCCGCGCCGGCTTGTTGACGCGGCCGAACTTGCGCAAATCGTCGAGCACCGGTTTGAGCAGGTCGATCGGCACGATCATGTTGACATGCTCGGCCTTGCCCTCGCGCTCGTGCTCGAGCTGGAGCGAGCCGATGCCGATCAGTTCGCCGCGGTTCGAGATCAGTCCGGTGCCACCCCAGTTGGGATGCGCGGGACGGGTAAAGATCGCTTCATCCAGCAGATACTCCCAGTAACCGGCGAATTCCTGCTTGGCGGCGATGTGGCAGGCGACCGACCGCGTGCGTCCGCCCGCGCCGCCCACCACCGCGCGATCGCCGATTTCTGCGGCGCTGGAGGAACCGAGCGGCAGCGGATCGAGGTCGATGCGGCCAAGCGCCTGCACCAGGCCGAAGCCGCTCACGAAATCAAAGCCGAGCGCGTGGCCTTCCACCACCCGGCCGTCGCCGAGATGCAGCCAGACCGCCTCGGCCTCGGTGATCAGGTAGCCGATCGTCAGCACCAGCCCGTCTTCGATCAAAACGCCGTTGCCGGCGCGCTCGGTGCCCAGCGTCTCCGCGCTGAAGGCATCAGGAGGAATGATCGAATGCAGCCCGACCACCGAGGAAAGCACGCGGTCGAGATCGAAGCTGTAGTCGCCCGGGCGCGGCTGATACGCCGGCGGCACTTTCCATTCAGTCAAAGAGGGCATGCAGAATCTCCTGGCCTGCCGGCGTGCTGTGCTCCGCAGATTGCTGCGACCGGCGGGCGCACAAACCCGATGACGATCTTATGTCGCAAACGACTGTGGCGAAAGCCTCTCGAAATGTGATTTGTTTGAAGCGCCGAGCGTGTGGGCCGACCCGGAGCGAGGCCGTCCATGACCGATCCGTTCGATCTCAAGCGCTTTGTCGAGGCGCAGGCGCTGGTCTACCCCCGTGTTCTCTCAGAACTGCGCCAGGGCCGGAAGCAAAGCCACTGGATGTGGTACATCTTTCCACAGTTGGCCGGCCTCGGGCATAGCGCAATGGCGCAGCGCTACGCGATCGTCTCGCGCGCGGAGGCGACCGCCTATCTGGGCCATGCGGTTCTGGGACCGAGGCTTTGCGAATGCACGGCGCTCGTCAACGCCGTCGAAGGCCGGACCATCCGGGAAATTTTGGGCAGTCCCGATGACCTGAAATTCCATTCGTCGATGACGTTGTTCGCGGCGGTGTCATCGGAGCCGGAATTCGCCGCGGCGATCGGGAAATTTTACGCCGGCACGCCGGACCGAAACACGCTGGACCTGCTTGGCCGTTGACCGGCGTGTATCGCTTGGCGCCTCCTTCGCGCCTGCCGCATGGCTGGCGCTCCGGTCGGAGCTAGGCGAGGTCCGGTGAAGCTGATAACGATTTCACCCTCACATTGGATCAGAGGCCGGCGATGGACAACCGCAACGACATTTGGCGCGGCGTTGACGCAATCAAGGGGCGTTTCATCGCGCTCAGCGACAGGGTCTGGGCGACGCCCGAAGTGTGCTACACCGAGGCGCGTTCCTCCGCCGAGCATCTGGCCGAGCTGCGCCATCAGGGTTTCCGTATCACCGAAAATGTCGCCGACATTCCCACGGCCCTGATGGGCGAATGGGGCGAGGGCGGCCCCGTCATTGCCTTCCTCGGCGAATACGACGCGCTGCCCGGTCTAAGTCAGGAGGCGGGCGTGGCGGAGTCCCGTCCGGTCGAGGCGGGAGGGCATGGCCATGGCTGCGGTCACAATTTGCTGGGCTCGGCCGCGTTGCTTGCCGCCACGGCCGTGAAGGATTGGCTTGCCGCCCACAAGGTGCCCGGGCGCGTGCGCTATTACGGCTGCCCGGCTGAAGAGGGCGGCGCGGCGAAAACCTTCATGGTGCGCTCCGGGGCTTTCGATGACGCCGACATCGCCCTCACCTGGCACCCCTATAGCTTCTGGGAGGTGGTGGTAACGCCTTCGCTGGCAAACACGCGTGCCGATTTCATCTTCATCGGGCGCGCCGCGCATGCCGCGGCCTCGCCCCATCTGGGCCGCAGCGCCCTGGACGCGGTGGAACTGATGAATGTTGGCGTGAACTATATGCGCGAGCACATGCCCAGCGACGCACGCGTACACTATGCGTTGCTCGACACCGGCGGCATCGCGCCCAATGTGGTGCAGGCCCATGCCCGCGTGCGCTATTCCATCCGCGCCCGCGACCTGCCCGGCATGAACGAGCTGGTGGAGCGGGTCCACAAGATCGCGCAGGGGGCGGCGCTGATGACCGAAACCAGGATGGAAATGCGCATCATTTCCGCCGTCTCCAACGTCTTGCCCAACACCCCGCTTGAGGAAACGCTGCACCGGATCATGGCGGAGCTCGGTCCCCCGCATTTCGACGAGGCGGACAAGGATTTCGCCACAAAAATCCGCTCGACGCTGACCGAGAAGGACATCGCCACCGTCTATCACGCCATCGGCATGGCTCCCACCGACCGCCCGCTGGCCGATTTCCTCGTGCCGCTTGACGCCCAGCGTAACCCTCTCATCGGCTCGACCGACGTGGGCGACGTGAGCTGGGTTGTCCCGACCGTTCAGGTCCATGCCCCGACGGTTGCTATCGGCACCCCGCTGCACACCTGGCAGGTGGTGGCGCAAGGCAAGAGCCCGGCCGCCCACAAGGCCATGGTGCAGGCCGCCAAGGCCATGGCGGGGCTCGGCGTCGAGGCGCTGATGGAACCGGATCTGATCGCCGCCGCCCAGGCCGACCTCAAGAAGCGGACCGCCCGGACACCCTATGTCAGCCCGTTGCCGGACAATGTCGCACCTCCGCTGGAGATGTCCCTGACCTGATCCTCGGCCTCGCCTGGCGAGCAAATTTTTTGCAGCTCAGGGCGCTTTGGAGCGTGGCTTCGTGCGCCGATACGGCCGGATTGCCGAAGCCGTGAGCCCCCAAGCGGCCTACTGCCCAAGCGACAACCAAAAAACCATCCGCGTCTACGCCTTAAGAAGTTGACGCGCAGGGTGTTCGGTGTGCCATCTTCTTCCCTGGGACATTTGGCGCGGCTCCCTCGCGGTCGCCCAACCACTCGCGAAACCAGAGGAGGCGATAATGCTGGACACTGAACTGCGAACCATGATCGACGGGGTGAAGGACGGCCGCATGGATCGCCGCGCCTTCATTCAGCGCATGATCGGCCTTGGCCTTACCGCACCGATGGCCACGCAGCTTCTCGCCATCGGCGGCGTGGCCATGGCGCAGAGCCCGTCACAGTACAAGCCGACCAAGCGCGGCGGAGGCGGCCCGTTGAAGGTGCTGTGGTGGCAGTCGCCGACCTTGCTCAACCCGCACTTTGCCACCGGCACCAAGGATCAGGATGGCTCGCGGCTGTTCTATGAACCGCTGGCCAGCTGGGATATAGACGGCAATCTCAACCCGATTCTTGCAGCGGAAATCCCGTCGATCCAGAACGGAGGCCTCGCCGCCGACGGCAAATCAGTCATCTGGAAGCTCAAACCCGGCGTCAAATGGCACGACGGCAAACCGTTCGGCGCTGACGACGTGGTGTTCACCTTTGAATACGTCAACGATGTTGCCACGTCGGCGGTGAGCATCGCCGTATACCGCGATCTCAAGGTCGAAAAGGTCGATGACCATACCGTCCGCATCCTGTTCAACAGCCCGACGCCTTTTTGGGCCAGTGCTTTTGTGGGTGCCTATGGCTGCATCATCCCCAAGCATCTGTTTGCGGACTACAAGGGCGCGAAATCCCGCGAGGCCCCGAACAACCTGGCGCCGGTCGGTACCGGTGCCTACAAGTTCGTCGAATTCAAACCGGGCGATCTCGTCCGTGGCGAGATTAATCCTGACTACCACATGCCCAACCGCCCGCACTTCGACACCATCGAAATGAAGGGCGGCGGCGATGCGGTGTCGGCGGCGCGCGCCGTGATCCAGACCGGCGAATATGACTACGCCTGGAACATGCAGGTGGAAGACGAAGTGCTGTTGCGCCTCGAAAAGGGCGGCAAGGGCAGAACCATTTATGCGACGGGTGGTGATATCGAATTCATCGCGCTCAACAGCACAGACCCCAACACCGAGGTCGACGGCGAGCGCTCCAGCATGAAGACGACGCACCCGCTGCTCTCCGACCCGGCCGTGCGCAAGGCGCTTGACCTGCTCGTCGATCGCGACGCGATCCAGAAGCACATCTATGGCCGGGCCGGACTGACCACGGCGAACTACCTCAATGGTCCCCCGGCTTTTCTTTCCAAGAACACACGCTGGGAATTCAGCATCGAAAAGGCGATCAAGCTCCTGGACGATGCCGGCTGGAAGCCGGGGGCCGACGGCATCCGCGCCAAGGATGGCAAGCAGCTGAAGCTGCTCTATCAGACCTCGATCAACGCGCCGCGCCAGAAGACCCAGGCCATTGTCAAGCAAGCCTGCCAGAAGGCAGGCATCGAACTCGAGCTGAAATCGGTCGTTGCCTCGGTGTTCTTCTCGTCCGATGTGGCCAACCCGGACACCTATGCCAAGTTCTATTCCGACCTCGAGGAGTTCCAGATCCCGATGACCCAGCCGGATCCGGCGCAGCACATGAAGCGCTACATTTCGGAGAACGTCGCCACCAAGGCGAACAAATGGCAGGGGCAGAACTTTCCGCGATGGGTCAACAAGGACTACGACAAGGTGATTGCGGCGGCTGAAGGGGAGACCGATCCGGTGAAGCGCGCTGGCCTCTATATCAAGGCCAATGATCTGCTCTGGGAGCACACCGTGTTCGTTCCCGTGCTGCATCGGCTGAAGGTGGGCGCGACGTCGAATAGCCTGAAACCGGTGATCAGCGGCTGGGCCAACGACACCGACAACATCCAGGACTGGTTTCGGGAGCGGGAGACCTGACGAAGGGCGTGGTCCGGATTGTTCTCTCATGAGACAGTATGTCCTGCGTCGCCTGGCGATCGCGGTTCCTAGTCTGCTCGGCATCTCGCTGGTGCTGTTCACCGTGCTCGCGCTTGCGCCCGGTGATCCGTTCTCTGAGCTGGCGACCAATCCGAACGTACCGCCCGAAGTGGGCCTCGCGCTTCGGGCGAAGTTCGGCCTCGACGATCCGATCTACCTCCGCTACCTGCATTGGCTCGTCGCCATGGCGCAGGGCGACTGGGGTTTTTCGTTTGTCAGCCGGGTCAACGTGGACACCCTCATCCTGCAGCGGCTGCCGACCACGCTTTATGTGATCGGCTCGGCGCAGTTGCTTGCGCTCCTGATTGCGATCCCGGTTGGCGTCTATGCCGCCACCAAGCCTTATTCACTGTTCGATCAGATCGCCAATACGCTCGCCTTCATCGGTTTTTCGCTGCCGACCTTCTTCACCGGGCTCCTGTTCATTCTGCTCTTTTCGATCAGGCTGGACTGGCTGCCGTTTGTCTATTCGACCGACATCAATGCGACCGGCATCGGCTGGCTCGGCCAACAATTACGGCAGGCGATCATGCCGGTGATGGTGCTGGGCCTGTTTCAGGCGGCTTCGCTGACCCGCTTCGTGCGCTCGGCCATGCTGGACGTGATCCGTCTCGATTACGTCACCACCGCCCGCGCCAAGGGCCTGGGACAGGCCAGGGTCATCGTCAGGCATGTGATGCGCAATGCCATGATTCCGGTCGTCACCTTGGTCGCACTGCAGATGCCCGCCGTGTTCGGCGGCGCCATTGTCACCGAGCAGATATTCCGCATTCCCGGCATCGGCTCGCTGCTGATTTCCTCCATTCTTTCCAATGACACCCCGGTGGTGATGGCCGTGACCTTCGTATTCGCCTGTCTCGTGGTGCTCTTCAACCTGATCGCGGACGTCCTGTATGGCTGGCTTGACCCTCGCATCTCCCTCCGTTGAGCGGCGCACCTATTCGCCCTGGCGCGAGACCTGGCGGCGTTATCGTCGCCACAGGCTCGCGGTGGTCAGCGCGATACTCCTGCTTGTTCTGATTGTGGCGGTGGTGTTGGGCCCCTTCCTCTGGCGCGTCGCCATCAACGAGATCGATTTCAACGCGACCCTCGAGGGTCCTTCGCTCGCCCATCCCTTCGGTACCGACGATTTGGGGCAGGATATCCTCGCCCGCATGATCTATGGCGGGCGTATCTCGCTCGCGGTCGGCCTTGCCGCGATGATGGTCTCCGTGATTGTCGGCACGCTGATCGGCGCGCTCGCAGGCATGTCGCGCGGCGCGCTGGGCCATGCGCTGATGTGGCTCACCGATCTCTTTCTATCGCTGCCGCAATTGCCGCTGCTGTTGCTCCTGATCTACCTGTTCCGCGACGGGCTCAAAGCGGTATTCGGTCCTGAGGGTGGCATTTTCATCCTCATCGTGCTGGTGATCGGCGGACTGCGCTGGATGCAGGTTGCCCGCCTCGTGCGCGCCCAGTTTCTCTCGCTGCGCGAGAAAGAATTTGTCGAAGCCGCCCGCGCGCTCGGCGCAAGTCCCGTGCGGCAGGTGGTCCGCCACATCCTGCCCAACGCGGTCGGACCGGTGATCATCGCCGGGACGATCGATGTCGCCGCCGCCATCATCGCAGAATCGACGCTCTCTTTCCTCGGTCTTGGCTTTCCACCGGATATCCCGACGTGGGGGCGGCTGCTGTATGACGCCAAGGACTATCTCGACATCGCCGCCCATTGGGCCTTGTTTCCGGGAGGCGCCATCTTCATCGCCGTCGTGGCCATCAATTTCATCGGCGACGGGTTGCGCGACGCGCTCGATGCGCGGCAGGTGATCTGATGGCGCCCTTGCTCGAAATAAGGGGCCTGAAGACCCACTTTGCCACCGACGACGGCATCGTTCAGGCCGTCGACGGCGTGGACCTCACCATCGCCAAAGGCGAGACGCTCGGTGTGGTGGGGGAATCCGGTTGCGGCAAGACCGTCACCGCGATGTCGATCCTGAAGCTGATTGCCATGCCGCCGGGCCGCATCATCCAGGGCCAGATCATGTTCGAGGGCCGCGACCTGGTGCCGCTCGGCAGTAGCGCGCTGGATGAGGTCCGCGCCAAGGAGATCGGCTTCATCTTCCAGGAACCCATGACCTCGCTCAACCCGGTGCTGACCATCGGCGAGCAGATCGCCGAAAGCCTGCGCTGCCACGAGGGCCTGTCGAACAAGGACGCGCTCGACCGCACCGTGGAGATGCTCAAGCTGGTGCAGATCCCGAATGCCGCGGGGCGCGTGCATGACTACCCGCATCAGTTCTCCGGCGGCATGCGCCAGCGCGTCATGATCGCCATGGCGCTGGCCTGCAAGCCCAAGCTCGTCATTGCCGACGAGCCCACCACCGCGCTCGACGTCACCATCCAGGCGCAAATCCTCGATCTGTTGCAGGACATGAAGGAGCGCTTCGGCATGGCGGTGATGCTGATCACCCATGCCATGGGCGTGGTGGCCGAAACCGCGCAGCGCGTGGTGGTGATGTATGCCGGCAAGATCGTCGAAGAGGCCGCCGTCGGCACTTTGTTCGAAGACCCGCGTCACCCCTATACGCAGGGCCTGATCCGCTCCATTCCGCGCATCGACCTCGACAGCAAGCATAAGACCCGGCTGGAGGCGATCGGCGGGTCCGTGCCGATCCTGATCAATCCCGCGCCCGGTTGCCGGTTCGCGCCGCGCTGCCGCCATGCCATGAGCCTGTGCACCGAAAAGGAGCCTTCCCTGCGCGAGATCGCGCCCGGCCATCGCATGGCCTGCCATCTGGGAGAGGCGCCATGAGCGAACCGTTGCTGCGGGTCACCGATCTCAAGAAGCATTTTCCCGTCGTCGGCGGATTGCTGTCGCGCGAGGTCGGGAGCGTGCATGCGGTGGACGGGGTGTCGTTTGCGGTCAATCGCGGCGAAACGCTGGGACTGGTCGGCGAGTCCGGCTGCGGCAAATCCACCACAGGCCGCTGCGTGTTGCGCCTGATCGAGCCCACTTCAGGCGGGATCGTGTTTGATGGGCAGGATGTGCTGGGCCTTTCCGGTAATGACCTGCGCGCGTTGCGGCGCAAGATGCAGATCGTGTTCCAGGACCCTTTCACCTCCCTCAATCCGCGGATGACCGTCGGCGCGATCATCGGCGAAGCGCTAACGATCCACAAGCTGGGCTCATCGGCAAGCGGGCGGGAGGATCGCGTGGCGAGCCTGCTCGTCAAGGTCGGGCTGAAGAGCGAGCACATGCGCCGCTACCCGCACGAATTTTCCGGAGGCCAGCGCCAGCGCATCGCGATCGCGCGCGCGCTCGCGGTGGAGCCCAGGTTCATCGTATGCGACGAGCCGGTTTCGGCGCTCGATGTGTCGATTCAGGCGCAGGTGATCAATCTGCTGGAAGATTTGCAGAGCGAGCTGAACCTCACCTATCTGTTCGTGGCTCACGAT
The DNA here is from genome assembly GCA_963801875.1 of uncultured Alphaproteobacteria bacterium. Classification (GTDB taxonomy): domain Bacteria; phylum Pseudomonadota; class Alphaproteobacteria; order Rhizobiales; family Xanthobacteraceae; genus Bradyrhizobium. Next base: position 325,690 of record CAWDGT010000008.1, read on the forward strand.
CTCTCGGTGGTGGAGCATATCTCCGACCGCGTGGCGGTCATGTATCTCGGCCGCATCGTCGAACTGGCCAGGGCCAGCGATCTCTACCGCAATCCCCAGCATCCCTACACGCAGGCGCTGCTCTCCGCCGTGCCGGTGCCGGATCCGAAGGTGAAGCGCAAGCGGATTCGCCTCAAGGGCGATGTGCCGAGCCCGATGAACCCGCCGGCAGGTTGCCATTTTCACACCCGCTGCCCCGTCGCCGAGCCGCGCTGCACGCTAACCGCGCCTGAGCTGAAGCAAGGACGCGACGGGCATTTCGTGGCATGCCATCTGGCGTGATGCGGACCCGCGCGGACACATGCCGATGATCGGCCGAAACACCGAGGCTTCGGCCGTGGCATTGCGCTCCAGCATGAGCTTTGCGAAATCGCGAAGACGATCTTTTATGCGTCGGCGCGCGCGGACACCCGCGACACGCGGCGCGCCGGCCTCGCCTACGGATCCAGTTCGGTATCCCAGTATAAATAGTCGAGCCAGCTGTCGTGCAGATAGTTCGGCGGGAACAGCCGGCCGTTGCGGTGCAGCTGGTGTACCGTCGGAGCGAACGGGAACTGCTTTGGAAACATCCGCGCCTGCTGCGGCGTCAAATTGCCCTTGCGCAGATTGCACGGCGAGCACGCCGCGACCACGTTTTCCCAGGTGGTCTGGCCGCCTTTGCTGCGCGGGATGATGTGATCGAAGGTGAGATCGTCGTCGGCCGAGCAGTACTGGCAGACGAAGCGGTCGCGCAGGAACACGTTGAACCGGGTGAAGGCGGGATGCGTGGTCGGCTTGACGAAGGATTTCAGCGACACCACGCTCGGCAGCTGGATTTCGAATGAGGGGCTGCGTACCGCGCGATCGTAGTGTTCGACGATATTGACGCGATCGAGGAATACCGCCTTGATCGCGTCCTGCCACGACCAGAGCGACAACGGGTAATAACTGAGCGGCCGGAAATCCGCATTCAGCACCAGTACCGGCCAACCGCCTTGCGAGACATGTGCGTTCAAGTAACGCTCCTGACCCCCATATTAGCTGCGAAGCAGCGTGAGTTGGCATACTACAGGCAGCATGACGGCATTGTGAAGAGCGTTGGCGGCCTTATCTGTCGCGTCCGGTCCGGGTTGCGCGATCGGCGTCAAGACCGCTAAACGAGGCCGGCGGCACATTTCCGCCGCATACGGACCCGGGCAAGATGGTCACCTCCTCGCTTTATCTTGAAGCGCCGCGCCGGCTGAGGGCATTCGTTCGCGCCCATGAAACCAGTCTCGTTGTTCTTGCGGCGCTAGTGGGAACCATTAGCGGATTGGTGGTCGCTGCGATGAGCGCGGCGGTTGAAGGGCTGCATGTGCTGCTGTTCAACCTCGAAATGGGCGACCGTCTTTCAAGCCAGTTCAGGATCGAGCCGCTGCGCGCGTTGCTGGTGCCGAGCCTCGGCGGATTGTTGCTGGGCGTGGCGTTCCTGTTGTTGCTGCGATGGCGGCCGGCGCGCGAAATCGATCCGATCGAGGCCAACGCCCTGCATGGCGGCCGGATGTCGTTCCGCGGCAGCCTGATCGTGGCGTTGCAGACGGTGTGGTCCTCAGGCGTCGGCGCGTCGGTCGGGCTGGAAGCGGGCTACACCCAGCTCGCCAGCGGTCTCGCCGCCTCGCTGGGCCGCGGCTTTCATCTGCGCCGCGGCGATCAGCGCATCATGGTCGGCTGCGGCGCCGCGGCCGCGATCGCCGGCGCGTTCGGGGCGCCGCTCGCCGGCGCCTTTTACGCCTTTGAGCTGGTGCTCGGGGGATATACCCCGGCCAGTCTGACGCCGGTCGGTGTCGCCGCCGTCGCGGGTTATTTTGTCGCCCATGCGTTTACGGTGATGTCGCTGGGGGTCGGCGTCGGTGCGGTCGGCGACGTGCTCGGGCGCGATCTCGCCATCGCGGCGTTGCTCGGCGTTCTGGCGGCGCTGTTCGGCATCGCCATCATGCGCGGCGTGGCCCTATGCGAGACGTTGCTAGCCAGGACCAGGCTCTGGCCGCCGCTGCGGCCGGCGCTCGGCGGCCTCGGCGTCGGCCTGCTCGCCCTGATAACGCCGCAGGTGATGTCGTCGGGGCACGGCGCGCTGCATTTTGCCGGATTTGTTTCAATTCCGCTCTCGGTCGTCGCGACCATTTTCATCCTCAAAGCGATTGCTTCCGTCATCTCGCTGGGCAGCGGCTTTCGCGGCGGACTGTTTTTCGCCACGCTGTTTCTGGGCGCGCTCGGGGGCCATTTGTTCGCCGGCGGCTTCGACGCGATCTGGCCCGGTCTCAACCTCAGCCCGAACGTCTACGCGATTATCGGCATGAGCGCGCTGTCGGCCTCCGTGGTCGGAGGGCCACTGACGATGTCGTTCATCGCGCTGGAATCGACCGGCAATCTCTGGCTCACCACGGCCGTGCTGGTCGCGGTCATCATCTCGACCCAGATCACCCGCGAACTGTTCGGCTACTCGTTTGCGACGTGGCGGCTGCATCTGCGCGGCGAGACCATCCGCAGCGCCGCCGATATCGGCTGGATCCGCGACCTCACGGTGCGGAGCCTGATGCGGCGGGACGTCGCCACCGTGAACGCCAACATGGCAATCGAGGAATTCCGCGATAAATTCCCGCTCGGCTCGAAGACCCAGGTGGTCGCAGTCGACGGCGCCGGCCGCTATGTCGGGCTGGCGCTGGTGGCCGACGCGCACGCGCCCGATATCAAGGCGCCGGATGGTCTGATCGGCCTCTTGCATTACCGGGATGTCGTGCTGCATCCCGGCATGAATATCCAGGAAGCCATCGCGGTTTTTGACGCCGCGGAAGCGGAATCGCTGGCCGTGGTCGATACCGACGGCGAGCACCGGCCGATCGGGGTTCTCACCGAGGCGCACGCGATGCGGCGCTACGCCGAGGAATCCGAACAGCGGCGGCGTGAGGTCATCGGCGATATCTAGCGGTCCATATCGCCGCTAGCGATGAGATTGCGGGCGGCATCGGCGGCAGAACAGCATGTCCGCAGGCACCAAATTTTGCGACAAAATCTGCCAGAAGCAGACAATCCTCAACCGAGCTGAGAGTGTGCGCCGCACGCGCAAGAGGCTGGGCTAGCTATTCATGGCCGCTGAGGTAGGATAATTTTCGATTGGGCCGGTGGCATTGCGGGCAAAAAATGTACGAGGTTGTTGAATTTCCCTCTGAAGGAGCGCTGTTGCGTGGCCGTTATTATCGACCGGAGCGCGCCGCACCGTTTCCCGTCGTCATCATGACCCACGGCACGACCGCCACCATTACCATGGCACTCGACCATTATGCCGAGGTCTTCTGCCAGGCTGGATTGGCCGTTTTACTTTACGATCATCGCAATTTTGGCATGAGCGGTGGCGAGCCGCGTCAACAGATAAATCCCTGGACCCAGGCGCGCGGCTATCGCGATGCCGTGAATTACTTGCTGACGCGTCACGATGTTCGGGCCGACCGGATCGCAGCGTGGGGCGACAGTTATTCCGGGATGATAGCGCTTGTGGTCGGTGCGCTCGAACCGCGCCTTGCCGCCGTGGCCGTGCAATGCCCTGCATGCGGTGCGGAAAAGCCGAAACTTGAGCCGTCCGACGAACATTTCCGGGAGATGCAGGCGATCTTTGCCGCGGGAGACGTGCGCGGGACACCTGAAACGACAGTCGGGCCAATGCCCGTCGTCTCCTTCGATCAGACGGGATCGCCTTCCTTGCTCAAGCCGATCCAGGCATTTCGGTGGTTCATCGACTATGGCGGGCGGCATGGTTCACTTTGGGAAAATCGCGTCATCCGTGTCGTGCCGCCGACGCCGGTGCCATTTAGCGCCTATCTGGCTGCGCCGTATGTCAAGGTGCCTACCTTCATGATGATTGGCCGTAGCGACGAGATGGCACAATGCAATCCCGACGTGACGCAGGCGACCTACGAATTGTTGCGGTGTCCAAAAAAATGGGGCGATATCGACGGCGGGCACTTCGGACTACTGTACTACCCGAGCGAAATTTTCGCACAGGCCAGTGCGCAGCAATGCGAGTTTCTGGTCAGCGCGTTGAGCGGCTAGTCGAAATCGGCGCCCATCAGGACTGTACCAACCACATTCATGGCCAATATGACCGAAAGCCCGCGCTGCCTCGAGGGTTTCGGTATGGGCTAACTTGCGCTTAAAGCCTTGAAGAGTTCGTTGGCGCGAAAAATCTGGACCGATTCCAAAATATCTGCGAACTGGCGTTGGATGCCAATTCCAGGGAGGAACCCTATGCGAAAACTGCTGACGGCTCTGATCGCCACGATACTTGGTCTGGGGTGGACCGCCATGGCCACCGCACAGGGCTATCCGACCCATCCGCTGACCATGATCGTGCCGTTCCCGGCCGGCGGCGCGACCGACACCCTGGCCCGTTTCCTGGGCGAGAACATGCGGCCCATTCTCGGCCAGCCCATCGTCATCGAAAACGTTGCGGGAGCCGCGGGCAGCATCGGCGTCGGCCGCGCCGTGCGCTCGCCCGCCGACGGCTACACGCTCTCGATCGGCACCTCGACCACGCATATGCTGACCGGCGGGCTTTACGCACTTTCCTTCGATCTGCTCAGGGATCTCGAGCCGGTCATTTTGATCGGCAGCGAACCGCTGCTGATTGTCGGCAAGAAGAACCTGCCGGCGGACGATTTGAAGGGGCTGATTGCCTGGCTCAGGGCCAATCCCGACAAGGCGTCGGTGGGAATCGCCGGCGTCGGCGCGACCGGCCATCTCACCGGGATTTCGTTTCAGAAGGAGACCGGCACCAAATTTCAATTCGTGCCGTATCGCGGTAACGCGCCGGCGATGCAGGATCTGCTGGCGGGGCAGATCGATTTCATGATCGAGCCGTCGTCGAACTTCAAGTCGCTGGTCGCGGCCGGCAGCGTCAAGCCTTTCGCCATTACCGGCCGGTCACGGCTGCCGTCCTCGCCGGATATCCCGACGGCGGACGAGGCAGGATTGCCTGGCTTCGTTGCGTCGCTCTGGTACGGATTGTGGGTCCCCAAGGATACGCCAAAGGACATCATCGCCAGGCTGAACGCCACTTTGGCGCAGGTGCTCGCCGATCCCCCGGTGAAGAAGCGTCTTGCGGAACTCGGCATCGGGATCACACCGCTCGCGCAGCAGTCTCCCGAAGCGTTGCGGGCGTTCCAGAAGGCCGAGATGGAACGGTGGTGGCCGATCATCAAGGCTTCCAACATCAAGGCGGAGTGAGCGCGCAGGTTTCGGCAAATCCGCCAACAACGAACCGGCTAACTTTGTGAAACAATCGGCGCGTTCGGACGTTTCATTTGCCGGGCGCGGCGCCAACGGCGGCATGGCATCTCGGGCTGACTGGAACCACGGAGATTGCCGTCATGAAGATTCACGCCATTCAGACCGGTTTCGTCCGGATCAAGACCGCGCAGGTCGAGGGGCGGGGGCATGGCTTGCCGCGGCGGCTTGCGATTTTCACCGATCGGAACTGGACCGGTTGGCTTCCCACCTACGCATGGGCGATCGACACCCGCGAAGGCGTTATCGTTGTCGATACCGGACAGGGAGCGCATCTTCTCGAATCAGGAAAGTCGCTGCACCCCTTTGTCCGATGGGAGGTCGTGTTTCGGATTGACCGCGAACAGGAGATCGGTCCGCGACTGCGCGCCCTCGGAATCGGGCCGCGTGATGTGAAACGGGTTATCCTCACGCATTTGCACATGGATCATGACGGCGGGCTGGCGCATTTTCCGGACAGCGAAATCCTGGCGGCGCCGGGCGAGTTGAAGACCGCTAGCGGATTCGCCGGACGCCTGCGCGGCTATCTTCCGCAGCGCTGGCCGTCCTGGTTCGATCCGAAGCCGCTCGATCTTGCCGCCGAAAAATTCGGACCGTTCTCCGCAAGCCGCCGGCTGACCGAGGCGGGCGACGTCGTCGCCGTCGGCACGCCCGGCCACACCGCGGACCATATCTCCGTTATCGTTCAGGACGGCGGCACCGCGTATTTTCTGGCGGGCGATACGTCCTATAACGAGGAGCTGATGCTCGCAGGCCTGCTCGACGGCGTCAGTGCCGACGAGCAGGTGGCGGGCGCGACGCTTGATGCGATCAGGCGGTTCACCGAGGGCCGTCCGACGGTATATCTGCCGACGCACGATCCCAAAGCCGCCGGGCGGCTGGCAAAACGTCAGGTGGCGGCGGTCAGTGCAGCGCCGCTTGCCAGCGCGCGGGCGTGAGGCCGTAGGCGCGCTTGAACTGCCGCGACATGTGGCTCTGGTCGGCAAATCCGGCCGACAGCGCGGCTTCGGCAAGGCCGCTGCCGCACTTGATCAATCGCCGCACGGAATCGAGCTGTCGCATGGTGCGAAAGCGCGAGGGGCTGGTGCCGAAGGCCAGGCGAAACTGGCGCGCCAGCGACCAGCGGTCGAGACCGGCCACGCGCTCCAACTCGACGATCGAGTGACGTTCGGCCGGACATTCCGCGATCAGCGCGCGGACACGCCGCAGGCCGGGGAGCCGAAGCGGCGGCGACGGCATCGCGGTGTCTGAGGCAGCTTCACGCAGAATGTCGGCGACGGCGGCAATGATCTCGCCCCGCGCGACGTCATCGATCGGGTTTTCGATTTCCCACGCGGCCTGCAGCGCGCGCTTCTGATGATCGGCGAGGTCCACCACGGGATCGGGTACAAACGGAAGCGGCCTGCCGCCGAGCGCGGCTTGCACGAGGCCGGGATCGACATAGAGGATCCGGTAGGCAAAACCATCTTCGGTGCCGGCGGCGCCGTCGTGCAATTCGTCGGGATGCAGGATGTGGCACTGGCCAGGCAGGCAGTGTCTCTGTTCACCGCGATAACGAAAGGTCTGGACGCCGGCCAGCGTGATGCCAATGGCGTAGGTGTCGTGTCGATGCGGCGCGAACGCCCGGCCGCGAAACCGCGCCTGCAGCCGCTCGATGCCGTCGCATCCCTCATCCATCGATATGCGGGCTGCGCTGTGCGCGGCGTCCGAGGCGCCTTCGCACAACCCTTCAAGACTTTTTCGCGATCGGGGCGATAGCGTTTCCGGCATGCGCACGAAGTTACCGCAATCGCCATGACCGGGCCTATGCTTTTCTCCGCCGCACCGTGGCAGTCCTTGTTGACGCTGGTGCTGGAAGCCGTGGCCGTAATGGGAACGCCGGGGCCGTCGACCATGGCGGTGACGGCGATGGGCGCCGCTTTCGGGATCCGCCGTTCCCTCGGCTTCGTGTCGGGCGCCATCGCCGGCACATCAGCCGTTCTGCTGGCGGTTGCCACCGGCGTGGTGGCGCTGTTGATGTCGATGCCCGGTCTCGGCACGGCCCTCACGCTCGCCTCGGCCCTCTATATTCTCTATCTGGCCTGGAAGATTGCGACCGCGCCACCGCTGTCGCAACAGGATACCGATGCGCGCGCCCCTTCGTTGGCGGCAGGCTTCCTGCTCGCCATCGCCAACCCAAAAGCCTGGTTTGCGATCGCCGCCGTATTCACCGGCGCGACGCTGGTGGAATCCTCGCGCGAAGTCGATGCGCTGCTCAAGATAGCGGTGCTGACGGCGATGATCGTGATCATCCATCTCGCCTGGCTCGTCGGCGGCGTTGCACTGACCGGCTTGCTCCGCGATCCCCTACGATCGCGGATATCAAACATCCTGTTCGGGCTGATCCTGCTGGCGATGACCGCCTTTGCGCTGCTCCGCTAGACCTTTTCCAGCTTCTGCAGGCAGCGCACCACCGCAGGCATCGGCGTATCCGGAAAGCTGGTCTTCCAGTTGGTGACGCCGACCTCGCCGACATAGATGTCGCCTTTCGAATCCAGCGCGATGCCGTGCGGCGCCAGGAATTTGCCGGTCTCAAGGCCTGGACCGCTCTCGCCGCCGAGCCGCGCGATGCGCTTTCCTTTTGCGTCCACGATGGTCAGACGGGGGCCCAGATTCGGCGCCTTCAGGTTTACCGGCATGCCGGGGCCGAGTTCGCCGACGATGAAGTTGGGCGACTTGCCGCCACAGCAATGCAGCGCGCAGGGCCGGTGCAGGTTATTCCACTGCGCCTCATATTTGCCGTTGCCGTCGAACACCTGGACGCGGTGGTTCTCGCGGTCCGCGACATAGACCCAGCCGTCGGCGTCGGTGACGATGTTGTGGACGATGTTGAACTGGCCGGGATCGGTGCCGGATTCGCCCCAGGTTTTTATCAGTTTGCCGCCGGGCGTGAATTTGTGCACGCAGGCATTGCCGTAGCCGTCCGACACATAGATATCGCCCTTCGGCGACAGCGCGGTGTGGGTGCAGCGGTGGAACGGCTCGCCGCTCATGAACGGCGCGGGCTTGTGGGGAATGCCGATGGTCAGCAGCACCTTGCCGTCGACGGAGCATTTGCGCACCGTGTGGTCGCCATCGTCGGTGCAATAGAGATTGTCATCGCTGTCGATGTGCAGCCCATGCGCGCGGGCAAACAGGCCTTCGCCCCAGCTCTTGATGAAATTGCCCGCGCGGTCGAGCACGACCATCGGATGGGCGCCGCGGTTGAAGACGTAGATGCGGTCCTTGCTGTCGACCGCGACAGAAGCGACATCGGTGAGATTCCACCGATCCGGCAGCTTCGCCCAGTTTTCCACCACGCGGTAGCGATGCTCGCCCGAGCCGAGAATGGTTGGCATGTCGTGCTTTCTCCTTTCTTCCCTTCTCCCCTTGTGGGAGAGGGTGGCCATAGGCGGCCTGTGGCCGCCGTTCTTCAATAATTTAGGGACGCCGATGCTCCGCATCGGCTATGCGAAGTCCGCGCCGGATGAGGGGTCTGCATCCGCGGATGGAGACCCCTCACCCGCCTTCGCTTCGCTCAGGCACCCTCTCCCACAAGGGGAGAGGGGAAGAACGCCCGACGCGCGGCAGCAACCCTTGCTCGATCGCCTTGATCTGCAACGCCAGATATTTCGAATTGATCCGGCACTGCGCGAGACTGCCGGCGATGAACCACAGGCCTGCTTGCGGCGTGCGGGTGTACATGTTGCGCAATTCCTGCCCCTCGCCAAAGCCCCAGATCGGGCCGACGCGATCGGCGATTTGGTCGCCGAACAGCTTGCGTACCAGAACTTCCTGGGGCTTGTAGCCGGTCGCCAGCACGATCAGGTCGGCGGCGAGCCGCTCGCCGCTCTTCATCGTTGCGCCCTCGGCGACGAAGGATTCGATGTCCGAGAACTGGACCAGCCGGATCGCGCCGTCGGCGACCAGATCGGAGCAGCCGACGTTGAAATAATAGCCGCCGCCGCGGGTGAGGTATTTGAACTGCCAGCCGGTGTTGCCCTCGCCATAATCGAGCTTGAAGCCGACGCTTGTCAGCCCGTCGAGCAGTGGCTGGTCCAGCTTCCTGGATTGTTCGGTGATCATGACGTGGCTCTTCTTTGCCAGTGTCAGCGGCATCGAGGTCGCGATCAGGTCGTTGTCTTCCAGGGTTCCCTCGTTATACGCCGCATAGGCGAGCTGCGCCGACGGCTCGATATTGGTGACGAGCGTCGGGCTGCGTTGGACCAGCGTGACGGCCGCGCCGCTCGAATAGAGGTCCTGCGCGATGTCGTGGCCGCTGTTGCCGGTGCCGATCACGATCGCGCGCCTGCCTTTCCATGTCTCGCCGTCGCCGTATTCGCCGGAATGCAGAATTTTGCCGGCGAAGGTTTTCAGGCCGGGAATGTCGGGCACATTCGCAATGCCGCTGACGCCGGTCGCCATCACCACATGGCGCGGATGCATCTCGCGCCGGCTGCCATCGGCGCGGCGCAGCACCACCGACCATCGCCCCGCAGCCTCATCGTAGCTGCCGCTTTCGAACTCGGTGCCGGTCCAGTAGTTCAGCTCCATGGCGTCGACATAGGCCTCGAACCAGTTGGCGAGCTTGTCCTTGGGGATATAGACCGGCCAGTTCGGCGGGAACGGCATGTAGGGGAGGTGGTTGACCTGCACCTGGTTATGCAGCGTCAGCGCGTGATAGCGCTTGCGCCAGTTGTCGCCGATGCGCGGCCAGCGGTCGACGATCAGCGTATCGAGCCGCAATTGCTTCAGCCGCGCGGCGATGGCAAGGCCCGCCTGTCCGCCGCCGACCACCAGCACATCGGGGTCGCGGTCGGCATATAGGCCTGCGCCCTTGCGCAGGTCGAGCCAGTTGGGCCCGCGAAAATCGCGCGAGTAGGACTGTCCGCGGGGCCGCGCCGAACCAAGCGGCTCCTCAAAGCCTTTCAATTCGTCGAGCGCCGTCAGCAGGGTCCAGGCTTTCAGCCGGTTGCCGTCGCCGGCATCGGGGATCAGCCGCAGGATTCCGCTGCCGCGTCCCACCGCCGTTTCGAATTTGAAGATGGCCTCGATCGAGACGGTGCCGGCGCGGGTCGCCCGGCGTGGCGCGGCGCGATCGGGATCGATCGCAAAACCGCGCGGCGCGGCGTTGCCGGCATCGACCCTCAACTCCCTCAGGATGGCGTCGGCGCCGTTGATCGTTTGCAGGTTCCAGCTCAGCGCCAGCACGTCGCGCCAGTAGCTGTCGGGATGAAACAGGGATTTCAGCAGGCTGTCGTCGGGCTTAGCTAGCGCGCGTTCGAATTGCGCCAGCCAGTTTTCGGCGGCGGTCGAAATATCGTCGGTTCTGTCCAACATTGGCGTCTGCTCTCGCCGGCCGTCTTCGCGGCGGTTTCCCTGCCGGCAAAACCTATACCGTTCGGGATCGCGCAGAAAGGGCGGGATAGGCCGACCCGCGCGCCGTTATTGCCGCCGGTCTTTTCCGCCGATCACGCCCTCGCGTTGCTTCATCGCGCGGTAATAGGCCCACCACAGATGCGCCGCGGCGCCGCGCATCGGCCGCCACGGCTCGGCCAGCGGCGCCATCTGTTTCGCGGTCGGCCGTGTCTTGAGGCCAAGTCCGATCTTCATTGCTTCCTGCACGGCGAGATCGCCCGCCGGCCAGGCGTCGCCATGACCAAGGCAGAACAGCAGGTAGACGTCGGCGGTCCAGGGGCCGATGCCGTGCAGGGCCGTCAGCGTGTTGTGCGCGGCGTCGGCGTCCTCATTCGCCAGCACGTCGAGGTTGAGGCGTTCGGCGGCGATTTCGCGCGCCAGACCCTTCAGGGTCTTGATCTTCGCCGCCGACAGTCCGAGCCGGCCCAGTCGATCGGCACGGGCGCGCCGCAGCATGTCATGTTCAAACGGATCGATCGCGGCGCTGACGCGCGCCCAGATCGCCGCGGCGCTCGCGGTGGACAATTGCTGGCCGCAGACGATGTGGGCCAATCCCGCGAAGCCGGGCTCGCGCCGCCGCAGCGCCGGCATGCCCGCAATCTCGAACACGGGCTTGAGCCGCGGGTCCCGCCTCACCAGCGCAAGGATGGCCGCTTCGAGGTCGGTCTGGGTGTTGAGGTGGAGGATCATTGCGGCCTAAAACCATCATGTCCGGTGAAAGAGATCAATGCCGCCGCCTGTCTTCCGCTTTGCGCCGAGCCCGAACGGCTATCTGCATCTCGGCCATGCCTATTCGGCGCTGCTGAACTTCGACCTGGCGCGGCAGGCCGGCGGCCGGTTGCTGCTGCGTATCGAGGATATCGACACGGCGCGCTGTAGGCCGGAATTCGAGGCCGCCATCTATGAAGACCTCGCCTGGCTCGGCATCGGCTGGGAAGAGCCGGTGCGCCGGCAGTCCGAACATTTTTCCGAATATCGCGATGCGCTGGAAAAGCTCGCAGCCCAGGGCCTGATCTATCCGAGTTTCGAAAGCCGCGCGGAAATCGCAAAACTGGTGGCGCAGCGCGAGGCGAACGCGCCCCGGCCGCGCGATCCCGACGGCGTGCCGCTCTATCCCGGCGTTGCGAAGTCGCTTTCGGCCGATGCGCGCGCCCGGCTATTGGAATCCGGCGCGCCCTACGCGCTGCGGCTCGACATGGAAGCGGCCTGCGCGCGGGCCGGCGATTTGACCTGGATCGAGCGCGGCGACGGTCCCGATCGCGAGCGCGGCGTCGTGGCCGCCCGGCCAGAGGCGTGGGGCGACGTCATCCTCGCGCGCAAGGAGACGCCGACCGGCTATCATCTCTCGGCGGTGATCGACGACGCCTTACAGGGGGTGACGGACGTCGTGCGGGGTCGGGACCTGTTCTGGCCGACCAGCGTCCACCGGCTGCTGCAACGGCTGCTTGGCTTGCCGGCTCCCTCCTACCTGCATCACCGCCTCGTGCGCGACCGCGCCGGGCGAAAGCTGTCGAAATCGACCGAGGCCACCGGCTTGCGCGAACTCCGCGCCGCCGGCGCGGCGCCGGCGGATATCCGCCGCCTGGCCGGCCTGCCTTAGAAGGCGGCGGCTTTGCCGAACGCCAATCGCAAGGGGAAAAGCCCGCTTCAGCGTGACTCTGCAAGCCCGGCCGTGGCATGGTGGAGGCGGCCAGGGTCAGGGAAATCATGGCGCCAAAATCGCGCTCACGGCGCACCACGCGGTCGGCGAAAAGCCGGCCGCCGAAAAAACGCGCTCTACGCCTTGCCGCCCGCAAGCCGCGCCAGCGCGCTGCCAGGGCGGCCGGGCCAGGCATGGTCGAGACGGCGCTTGCCGCTTTCGCGCATGAGGTCCGTACGCCGCTTACCGGAATTCTTGCTATCAGCGATCTCTTGGCAACCTCGGACCTCGATGAGCGCGAGCGGCGCTGGGTCGATACCATCAAGGCGGGCGCCGAACATCTCGCGAGCCTCGCGACATTGTTTGTCGATGCCGCCAGAGGCGGCGGTGCGGCGGCCGGAGTGCGGCAGGACTTGTTCGATCTGCGGGTGCTGGCGCGTAGCGCGGGCGATTCGCTCGCCGGCAGGGCGGCGGCGAAAGGCCTGCAATCCCATGTCGATATTTCGGAGAAACTTCCGGCGCTGGTGGTCGGCGATCCCGTGCGGCTGCGCGCCGCGCTGGAAAACCTGATCGACAATGCGGTTAAGTTCACCGATCAGGGCGGCGTCGCGCTGGAGGTGGCGCCGATGCGCGGCGCAAAAGGCAAGACCGCTGTCGCGTTTGCCGTTTCCGACAGCGGGATCGGGCTTTCGCTCACCGAGATCAAGCGGCTGTTCCGTCCGTTCTCGCAGGCCAATGTCAGCATTGCCTCGCGCTTCGGCGGCGCGGGGCTCGGCTTGTCGTCGGTGAAAGCGCTTGCGCGTGCGATGGGTGGCGACATCGTCGTTGCGCAACGACGGGGCGGAGGCACCACCTTCACATTGACGGTGACGTTGACCCGCGCCAAGGCCTCGGAAGCGGCCAGCTCGGGCGAAGATTCCGATGTGCCGTCCGATCCGGCACGGGCGCTGCGCGTTCTCAGCGTCGAGGACAATCCGTTCGGCCGCGTGGTTCTCAATACCATCCTCACCGAACTCGGTCATAGTGCGGAATTCATCGGGCGAGGCGAGGCCGCCGCCGAGCGGATCGTGCAAGGCGACTTCGACGCAGTGCTGATGGACATGGTGTTGCCGGGCATTACCGGCATCGAGGCGATCAGGCGAATTCGTCAGTTGAACCCGCCATACGGCCGCATCGCGATCATCGGCGTTTCCGGCCGTGGCGACGACGAGGCGGCATCGCGCGGCGCCGGCGCCAACGCCTTTCTGGTCAAGCCTGTGAGTCCAAGGGCTTTAGCGACTGCGCTGCTTGAAGCGACACGCCGTGCGGCAGCTGCGACTTGATGATCGCCGCGTTCAATTCGCCGCCATACACGAAGATCGCGGCGATGAAATACAGAAACACCAGTGCGATAATCACGGATGCAAGCCCGGCATACATCGTGACGTAATTGTTGGCGAAGCGCGCGAGATACTGGCCGAACACGATGCCCGACACCAGCGACGCCGCCAGCGTGAAGACGATGCCGGGCAGAATCTGCAAAAATCCCCGCCGGCCCGCCGGCAGCCAGGCGTGAAGGATAAAGAGCGCCACGGTCATCGCCGTGATGGCGATGCCGTAGCGCGAAACGTTGAGAAAATTCTCGTTGGTTTCGACCACGAGCGGAATGTGGCGCCGGGCCGCCTCCAGCATCAGGGGTCCGAGCACGATCATGAACGCCATCGCCAGCGCCGTAAACGCGGCCACCAGCGTGTAACCGATCGATTCCAGCCGCAGCCAGTACCAACGCCGCGGTTCGATCACCGAATAGGCGCGGTTGAGCGCAACGCGCAGGCTTTCGACGCCGTTCGAGGCAAAATACACCGCGAGCACGGCGCCGATGGTCAGCGCGTCGCCGCGGGTCGTTGTCAGTACATCGTTTATCTCGCCCGACAGCGAATCGGCGACCTGCTTCGGCCAGACTTGCAGCATCAGTCCCGCGGCCTGATCGGCGAGTTCTTTCGACCCGAAGAAGCCGGCCAGCGACGTCAGCACGATCAGAAACGGAAACAGCGCCATCAGCGTCGACAGCGCGATGTGGCTGGCGATCGCCCAGCCGTCATCGGCGAGAAACGTATAGAATGCGTCGATGCTGACATGAAAGATGTAGCGAAGCTGCCTCACATTTCACCTTGGCCTGGGAGAGATGGGTTCAATCGGCGATCCACGCTACCTTCTGATATTATTGAGCTAAAAGCCAGATCGTTGCATCCGGTCTGCGCCCGATGTGGACGATGGCGGACCGCCTTGCACGGTGTTATGTAGCGCCAATGGCTTCATTCCTAGGCACGATTCTTCTTCCTGTCGCGGTCGGTGCCGTCGCACTGGTGCTGTTGCTGGGTCTTCTTAACATGATGCGGGGCGGATCGCCGAACCGGTCCCAGAAACTGATGCGGCTGCGGGTATTGCTGCAATTCGTAGCGATTGTCATCACCATGCTCGCGGTCTGGACGATGGGGCACTAGATGCATGATCCGGTTTTCCCAAAAGATCATGCTCAAACAAGGAGATGAGAACATGATCCGGTTTGCTCCAATCGGATCATGATCCCGGAGGGAGACAGACAATGGTCGTCCTTAATCGAATTTACACGCGAACCGGCGACGACGGCACCACTGCGCTTGGCAGCGGCGAACGCCGCCCGAAATACGATCTGCGCATCAGCGCCTATGGGACCGTCGACGAGACCAACGCCGCCATCGGGATCGTGCGGCTATATCTGGCGGACGCGCGCGATCTCGACGCGATGCTGGGCCTGATCCAGAACGATTTGTTCGATCTCGGCGCCGACCTCGCCGTGCCCCAGCGCGAGGGCAGGGCGGAACGCCTGAGGATGCTGGGAAGCCAGGTCGAACGCCTCGAGCACGACATCGACACCCTGAATGCGCGGCTGGCGCCATTGACCTCGTTTGTACTGCCGGGCGGTACGCCGGCCGCGGCATATCTGCATCTGGCGCGTACGATATGCCGCAGGGCGGAACGGATCATGGTGGAACTCGCGGCCAAGCCGGATGAGCCGGTCGGCGACGCCGCGATCCAGTACATGAACCGGCTGTCGGACTTCCTGTTCGTCGCCAGCCGCTCGGTGAACAATAACGGCGCCGGGGACGTGCTGTGGGTGCCCGGCCAGAACCGCTAAAGCATGCCTGTCCGGCGGCGATTTTTCGCCTTCGCGCGTTGACCGGGGTTGGCCGGACCTTTAGGTTCCGCGCCCGAGTGATCAAAGCTGGAATTCAAGCGAAAGTAGATCGATGAAGGTTCTGGTGCCGGTAAAGCGGGTGGTCGATTACAACGTCAAGGTCCGCGTCAAAAGCGACGGATCGGGCGTCGAACTGTCCAACGTCAAGATGTCGATGAATCCGTTCGATGAAATCGCCGTCGAGGAGGCCCTGCGCCTGAAAGAGGCGGGCAAGGCGACCGAGGTGGTGGTGGTGTCGATCGGTCCCGCGCAGGCGTCCGAAACCATCCGGACCGGTCTCGCCATGGGCGCCGACCGCGGTATTCTGGTCAAGGCGGAGGGCAATGTCGAACCGCTGGCGGTGGCGAAGATCCTCAAGGCGATCGCCGACGAGGAGAAGCCCGGCCTGATCATTCTCGGCAAGCAGGCGATCGATGACGACAGTAACCAGACCGGCCAGATGCTGGCCGCGCTGCTTGGATGGTCGCAGGCGACCTTTGCCTCCAAGCTTGAAGTCGAGGGATCCGATTTCAAGGTGACGCGCGAAGTCGACGGCGGCTTGCAGTCGCTGAAGCTCAAGGGTCCGGCGATCGTCACCACCGACCTGCGGCTGAACGAGCCGCGCTACGCCAGCCTGCCCAACATCATGAAGGCGAAGAAGAAACCGATCGCCGACAAGAGCGCATCCGATTACGGCGTCGATCTCACCGAGCATCTTGAGATTCTCAAGACCTCCGAACCGCCCGGCCGCAAGGGAGGCGTCAAGGTCAAGGATGTCGCGGAGCTGGTGTCGAAACTCAAGAATGAAGCCGGGGTTCTCTGATGACCACGCTGCTGATTGCCGAACACGACAATGCATCGATCAAGGACGCCACCAACAAGGCGCTGACCGCCGCTGCCGCGCTGGGCGGTGAAGTGCATGTGCTGGTCGCCGGCGAAAACGCCAAATCCGCGGCCGACGCCGCCGCCAGGCTCGCCGGAGTAAAAAAGGTGCTGCTCGCCGACAACGCCGCCTATGCCCACGACCTTGCCGAGCCGCTCGCCGCCCTGATCGTGGCGCTGGCCCCTGGCTATGACGCCTTCGTTGCGCCCGCGACCTCGCGCTTCAAGAACGTGATGCCGCGCGTCGCGGCGCTGCTCGACGTCATGCAGGTGTCGGAAATCATCAAGGTGGTCTCATCAGATACTTTCGAGCGACCGATCTATGCCGGCAATGCGATCCAGACGGTGAAATCGAAGGACGCCAAGAAAGTCATCACGGTGCGGACCTCCACCTTCACTGCTACCGGCGACGGCGGCAGCGCGTCGGTGGAAAATGCCGCCGCCGCGGCCGATCCCGGCCTCTCCAGCTTCGTCGGCGAGGAAGTCGCCAAGAGCGATCGCCCCGAGCTGACGTCGGCGAAGATCATCGTCTCCGGCGGCCGCGCCATGCAGAGCCGCGAGAATTTTGCCAAATATATCGAGCCGCTCGCCGACAAGCTTGGCGCCGGCGTCGGCGCCTCGCGCGCTGCGGTCGACGCCGGCTATGCGCCGAACGACTGGCAGGTCGGGCAGACCGGCAAGGTGGTGGCGCCCGAGCTCTATATCGCGATCGGTATTTCCGGCGCGATCCAGCATCTCGCCGGCATGAAGGATTCCAAGGTAATCGTCGCGATCAACAAGGATGAGGACGCGCCGATTTTCCAGGTCGCCGATTACGGTCTGGTTGCCGATCTCTATCAGGCGGTTCCGGAGCTGACCGAGGCGCTCGGCAAGCTCGGAAAGTAACGACGTTTGAAATATCCGGACTTCAGCCGGTATTTATGCAAGGGATGGGCCGGCGCGGGAAGCGCGCCTCGCCCGGTGAGATGACAAAATGGCGGCTATGATCAAGAAGGTCGGCGTGATCGGCTCGGGCCAGATGGGCAACGGGATCGCGCATGTGGCGGCGCTGGCGGGACTGGATGTGGTGCTCAACGATGTGTCCGCCGATCGCCTGAAGTCGGGCATGGCGACCATCAACGGCAATCTGTCGCGTCAGGTCGCCAAGAAAATCATCACCGACGACGCGCGCAAGCAGGCGCTGGAGCGGATCGCCTCCACCGAGACCATGGACGGGCTCGCCGATTGCGATCTGGTGATCGAGAGCGCGGTGGAGAAGGAAGAGGTCAAGCGCAAGATTTTTCACGATCTCTGCGCGGTGCTGAAGCCGGACGCCATCGTCGCCTCCAACACCTCGTCGATCTCGATCACGCGGCTTGCCGCATCGACCGACCGGCCTGAGCGCTTCATCGGCATTCACTTCATGAATCCGGTGCCGCTGATGGAGCTGGTCGAGCTGATCCGCGGCATCGCCACCGATGACGCCACCTTCGACGCCGCCAGGGAATTCGTCACCCGGCTCGGCAAGCACATCGCGGTCTCCGAGGATTTCCCGGCGTTCATCGTCAACCGCATTCTGCTGCCGATGATCAACGAGGCGATCTACACGCTCTACGAGGGGGTCGGAAACGTCGAGGCGATCGACGCGGCGATGAAGTTAGGGGCGCACCATCCGATGGGGCCGCTCGAACTCGCCGACTTCATCGGGCTGGATACCTGCCTGTCCATCATGCAGGTGCTGCATGAGGGTCTGGCGGACTCCAAATACCGGCCGTGTCCGCTCTTGGTGAAATATGTCGAGGCCGGCTGGCTGGGGCGCAAGACCCAGCGCGGCTTCTACGACTACCGCGGCGAAAAGCCGGTCCCGACGCGGTAGGGCTCGTTATTGCCGGGCCCGATCCGGCAAAGCATATCGTCCCAGGCCGATGTCGGCGTCGGCGTCGTCCCTCCCGTCATTCCGGGGCGCGTGAATACGCGAACCCGGAATCTCGAGATTCCCCGATGTGCAATTGCACATCTGAGGTTCGAGCTTCGCTCGCCCCGAAATGACGAGGTTAAAGAGAAGGCTTCACCGCCGCCGTGATCAGCATGACGGCGTCGTCGCTGTCCCATTCCGCCGGCCCGGCGATGGTGCCGATTTCGCAGCCCTGGCCATCGACCAGCACCGAGGTCGGCATCCCCAAAGCCTTGCCGACAGCTTTAAGATCCTGAAAAACCTGGGCATTCTGGTCGCTGAAATAGCCAAGCCGGGTCAGATGGGCCGCTTTCAGGAAATTCTTCGGTTTCTCCGGGTCGCGGGTGTCGATGTTAATGGCGACCACCTCGAAATCGCGCCCGCCGAGCCTCGCCTGCAGGCCCTCGAGCGCGGGCATCTCCTTGCGGCAGGGCACGCACCAGGTGGCCCACAGGTTCACCAGCACCGTGCGCCCGCGCCAGTCGGAGAGCTTTTTGGGCCTGCCGTCGGCATCCCAGAAGGCGAGGTCCGGCAGCCGCAAGGGCGCCGTCGCCATGGCCAGCGCCGCCACCTCGCCATGCGCCAGGGGTGTGAGCTTGCGCGCCAGGTCGACCGCCCCGCGGCAGGCCGGATCGCCGGACGCGTTGCGCTTCAGCCCGCCGATCCCGTATATCCCGGCAAATCCGATCGCCGCCCCGATCAGGACCGCCCCAACGGCGATGGGTATCCGGCGCGTGGCAGCGGGGCGAGGCTGGCGCAGTTCAGGCATATCGTTTGTCATCCTGTATCAGATACGGCTATGCAGAGCCTGTGCAACGGCGATTTGGGCCGGGTGCGGCGTACAAGCGTTCCGCGCCGGGGTGACGGTGAGTGGCAGGTCATGAGCAACAAGTCATGAGCAACAAGTCATGAGCAACAAGATGTGGGGCGGCCGGTTTACCGATCGCCCCGATGCGATCATGGAGGAAATCAACGTCTCCATCGACGTTGATCGTCACCTTTATGCCCAGGACATCGCCGCGTCCAAGGCCCATGCGGCGATGCTGTCAGCGCAAGGCATCATTACCAAAAACGATGCGAAAAATATCGTTGATGGTCTAGACACGATTTTGTCAGAGATCGGCAAGGGATCCTTCAATTTCAAGCGCGCGCTCGAGGACATTCACATGAATGTCGAGGGCCGGCTCAACGAATTGATCGGACCCGCCGCCGGACGGCTGCACACCGCGCGCTCGCGCAACGACCAGGTGGCGACCGATTTCCGGCTCTATATCCGCGACACCATCGACGAGCTGGACGCGGCGCTGGCCGCGTTCCAGCACGCGCTGGTGGAGCGCGCGCTGGAACATGCCGGGACGGTGATGCCGGGCTTCACGCATCTGCAGACCGCGCAGCCGGTGACGTTCGGCCATCATCTGCTGGCCTATGTCGAGATGGCGGCGCGCGACCGCGGCCGCTTTGCCGACGCGCGCAAGCGTCTCAATGAATTGCCGCTCGGCGCCGCGGCGCTGGCCGGCACCTCTTTCCCGATTGATCGCAGCGCCACTGCGAAGGCGCTCGGCTTCGACCGGCCGATGGCCAATTCGCTCGACGCGGTGTCGGACCGCGACTTCGTGCTCGAGACGCTGTCGGCGGCGGCGATCGCTGCGGTGCACCTGTCGCGCTTCGCCGAGGAAATAGTGATCTGGACCTCGCCGCTGGTGGGGCTGGTGCGGTTGAGCGACAAGTTCACGACCGGCTCTTCGATCATGCCGCAGAAGCGCAACCCTGACGCCGCCGAACTGGTTCGCGCCAAGACCGGCCGGGTGATCGGCGCGCTGACCGGACTGCTGATCGTGATGAAGGGTCTTCCGCTCGCCTATCAAAAGGACATGCAGGAGGACAAGCCGGGCGCGATAGAGGCGTTCGCCGCGCTGTCGCTGGCGATCCGGGCGATGACCGGAATGGTCGCCGACATGGTGCCGGACGAGGCGCGGATGAAGGCGGCCGCGGGCGAGGGCTACGCCACCGCCACCGATCTCGCCGACTGGCTGGTGCGCGCGCTGAAAATGCCGTTCCGCGACGCCCATCACCTCACCGGCCGCATCGTCGCCAAGGCGTCGAAGGCGGGGGTGCCGTTGCACCAATTGCCTCTGAAGGACATGCAGGCGATCGAGCCGAAAATCACGGCCGAAGCCTTGCGCGCCCTTTCGGTCGAAGCGTCGGTGAAAAGCCGCAACAGCTACGGCGGAACCGCGCCGAAGAACGTGCTGGCGCAGGCGAAAGCGTGGCTCAGGCGGCTGAAAAAAGAGCGAAAATTGGGCTGAAGACAAGAATTTCGCTGCAATTTCATGATTGTCCTGCTCTCGCCAGAACAAGGCAATCTTTGTATGGTGCCGCCCGCATTGGGGATTTTGTCGTGAATCGCAACTACAGCCCGAGACGTCAGGGATGGACCATCATCCTTTTGAGCGCGGCCGTGCTCGCGCTGGTGGGCTGCGGACGCAAGGGCGCGCTCGACCTGCCGCCGAACACGCCGCCGCAGGCGGCCGCCGCCGCGCAGCAGGATGCCGACCACGAGCCGGCTGCGAGCAGTCCGAGCGTGTACGATCCGTATTACGGAACCAATGCGCCGCCGGCCGCCACCAAGGGCGGCAAGAAATCCTTCATTCTCGATCCGCTTCTCGACAGCCACTGAGCTGGTGCGGTGGATTTGATATTCGCTACAGTTTTTCCGCGAGTCCTCATTGCGAATGTCAAATCCAGGGCCGCACCAGAATTATATTTTGCTGGTGTTCCCTTAGGTTCTAACATTCGCAAAAGTGCTCGCCGCGAAGGGATGCGAATGTTAGAATTGGAACACCAGCCATGAATCACTTCGACTATCGCAACGGCGTGCTGCACGCCGAGGCGGTGAACCTTATCGAGCTGGCGGAGGCCGTCGGCACGCCGTTCTATTGCTATTCGACCGCGACACTGGAGCGGCACTACCGCGTCTTCATCGAGGCCTTCGCCGGCGAGAAGGTGCTGGTGTGCTACGCCATGAAGGCCAACTCCAACCAGTCGGTGCTGCGGACGCTGGCAAAACTCGGCGCCGGTGCCGACGTGGTGTCGGGCGGCGAATTGAAGCGCGCGCTCGCCGCCGGCATTCCACCCGAGAGGATTTTGTTTTCAGGCGTCGGCAAGACCGAAGCCGAGCTGCGCGCGGCGCTGGCCGCCGATATTCTCTGCATCAACATCGAATCCGAACCCGAACTCGAATTGCTGTCGCGGCTGGCCGGCGAGACTGGCCGGACCGCGCGGATTTCCGTGCGGATCAATCCCGACGTCGATTCAGGTACCCATGCCAAGATTTCAACCGGCAAATCGGAGAACAAGTTCGGCGTGCCGCTGAACCGCGCGCGCGCGGTCTATGCCCGCGCCGCGAAGCTCCCCGGCATCAAGGTCACCGGCGTCGACGTGCATATCGGCAGCCAGATCACCGATCTGGTGCCGCTGGAATCGGCTTTTCGGATTCTCGCCGATTTCGTGCAGACGCTGCGCGCCGACGGCCATGCCATCTCGCATATCGATTTCGGCGGTGGGCTCGGCATTCCCTATCACGCCGACCGGGAAGCGCCGCCGGTGCCATCCGCCTATGCAGCAATGGTCAAGCGCGTGACGCATAATCTCGGCTGCACGCTGATGTTCGAGCCCGGGCGCATGATTGTCGGCAATGCCGGCATCCTCATCACTCGCGTGATTTACATGAAGCCCGGTGACGCCAGGAACTTTGTCATTATCGACGCGGCGATGAACGATTTGATCCGGCCGACGCTGTATGAAGCCCATCACGACATCCTGCCGGTTCGGGAGGCCGCGAGGGGCGCGGCGATGATTACGGCCGACGTGGTCGGGCCGGTCTGCGAATCCGGCGACTACCTCGCGCTCGACCGCAAGCTCGTCGAACCCAAACCCGGCGACCTCCTGGCGATCATGACGGCCGGCGCCTACGGCGCGGTGCAGTCCGGCACCTACAACACAAGACCGCTGGTGCCGGAAGTGCTGGTTAGGGATGACCAATACGCAGTGGTGCGGCCGCGCATCGAGGTCGAGACGCTGATCGCGATGGACCGACCCGCGCCGTGGCTGTGAGGCGCGGCCGACCCGGCCGCTGTGCGGTATCGCCGAACCCTTGCTTCGAGCCGCCGGTTGCGGCAATTCGCCCCGACGCCCGGAAAAAACTCTGTTAGCCTCTCACTGGCTGTGCCGATTGCGTGATTGAACGGGTTTGGCATACCTCAATTTCAAAGGAGCGTTCCGTGTACAAGAAAGTTCTGCTTGCCTATGACGGGTCGGTCGAGGGACGGCGCGCATTGCGGGAGGGTGCGAGGATCGCCCAGCTCTGCAAGGCCGAGGTATTTTTGCTGGCCGTCGTGGAATTGTCGGCCGGCACGGGAACCCTTGAAGGCGGGTTCGTGATCCCGATTACCGAACAGGTTGAAATCTACCACAAGATTCTCGGCGAAGGCGTGGAGCGGCTGAAGGCCATGGGCTTCTCGCCGACAGCACGGCTGGGCATGGGCGAGGCCGGACGCGAGATCGCCGGGGTCGCCAAGGAGATTGGGGCAAATCTCGTCGTCGTTGGTCATCGTCCCGATGGACCCCTGGCGCGCTGGTGGTTCGGCTCGGTCGGAACATTTCTGGTCAAAAACCTCCGCTGCAGCGTCCTGGTCGCGCAGACGGAGATTGACGACGGAGAGTTTGCCCAGTTGCTGACCGGCGTCGCGGTGGAAGCATAGTGGCGCACGTCGGGCCGAGGCCAGCCAAAATCGTTGCCGACGCCTGGGACGCCGCACGCGGCGGCGTGCAGACCGCGTGATCGTGTAGCCCCCCGCGGCCTCACTTCGCCGAGTGGCCGCCCTTGCCGCCGACGATCACGCCCGCTGCCTTCTCGATCGGCTTGATCGCGGAGGTGAAATCGGACCCCGCGCCCATTTCGCGGATCACGACTTCCCAGAGCCGCCCGACCGCTTCGGCGACTTCCATCGATAGCCCCAGCGATTTCGCTTCTTCCAGGCAAAGCCGCACGTCCTTGACCATCATGGCGGTGGTAAAGCCGTAGTCGAAGCTGCGCGGCAGGATCGAGCGGGGAAACTTGTCGCGGCTTGCCGTGTTCATGCCCGATCCGGCATTGATGACCTCGATCATCACGGCGGGATCGAGGCCCGATTTGACCCCCATCACCACGGCCTCGGAAGTGGCGGCCACCGCGGTGGCCGACAACAGGTTGTTGGCAAGCTTCATGGTCTGCGCCGAGCCGGGTTTCTCGCCGATGAAGAACACCTTGCCGATGGCGGCGAGAACCGGCTTAACCGCCTCGAAATCCGCCTTGGGACCCGACACCATCACCGCAAGCGTTCCCTTTTCGGCGCCGCCGACGCCGCCGCTGACGGGGCTGTCGAGCTGCACGATATCGCGTTTAGCCAGCAGGTCGCAAATCCGCACCGCCATCTGCGATCCGATGGTGGAGAGATCGACGAAGCGTTTTGCCCGCTTGCCTTCGATCACGCCGCCGGCGCCGGTGGCGACCTCGAGCGAGGCTTGCAACGACGGCAGGCTCGCCATCACGGTCTCGGCGCGGTCGGCGACGTCCTTTGGCGAGGTCGCGGCCTGCGCGCCGAGCGCAACGAGCTGGTCCACCGCCTCCTTGCGCTGGTCGAATACCACGAGCTGGAATTTGGCCTCGATCAGGCGGCGAGCCATCGGAAATCCCATTTTCCCGAGGCCAATGAATCCGATGTTCATGATGATTTGTCCTGAATGACTGGAAACGGTCCTCATCCTGAGAAGGCGCGAAGCGCCGTCTCGAAGGATGAATTAAGTTTCAACCTGTCTCGGCCTCATGGTTCGAGACGGCGCAAGAGCGCCTCCTCACCATGAGGGTTGATCTCAGCCCTTGTCGATTTCGGCGAACACTTCGCGCGCGATTTCGAAAACTGTCGACGCCCGCGGGTATGCCGGCATAGATCGCCACCTGCATGAAGATTTCGCGAATCTCGTCCTTGGTCACGCCGTTGACCAGCGCGCCCTTGATGTGCACCCGCAATTCGTGCGGCCGGTTGAGGATCGCGATCATGGCAAGGTTGAGCATGCTGCGGGTCTTGCGCGGCAGCTGCTCGCGGCCCCACACCGCGCCCCAGCAATATTCGGTGACCAGTTCCTGAAACGGCTTGTTGAAATCGTCGGCGTTCTTCAGCGCGTTGGCGACGTAGGCTTCGCCCAGCACGGCTTTGCGAATTTCCAGTCCCTTGTCGTGCGTTTTCTTGTCCATAATGCTCCTCGGCGTTTTCCCTTGAGGGTCCGATACCCGACGTTACGGGGTCGCGGCGGCACAGTCACGCCTTCGTGTTGTGCTTATTTCCGGTTGTGGGTTACCCCCGGAACGGGTGCCGCACTGGCGCCGTTGTGCTAGGGTAGTGCTTCGGCAACCCGGAGAGTTTGTTGAGCGGCGCCACCCCCGACCCGTCAGAGCCACCAGGCAGCCCTGACGCCGTTTCACGGCTGCAGCTGGCGCAGGCCTTGCGACGGGCAAGATACGCGATCGGGTGGGAGCGGAGCTGGCCGCATCTGGCGCGGCTATTGACCGTCATCGGATTGTTCCTGGTGGTGTCCTGGGCCGGGTTATGGCTGGCGCTGCCGTTTGTGGCGCGCGCCGCCGGCCTTTCCCTGTTCGCGCTGGCGGCGCTGGGGACGCTGTTTCCGCTTGCCCGGTTTCACTGGCCGAGCCGCGAAGAGGGCTTGAGCCGGCTGGACCGCGGCTCGGGCATCCGCCACCGCCCCGCGACCGCGCTGACCGATACGCTTGCGACGCAGGATCCGGTGGCGCTGGCGCTGTGGCAGGCGCAGCGCGAGCGCACTTTGGCATCGATCAGACGCATCCGCGCTGGCCTGCCGTCGCCGCGGCTGGCGATCCACGATCCCTGGGCGCTGCGCGCGCTGGTCGCCGTGATGATGGTTGCGACCTATGTCGCGGCAGGCGATGAGCGCACCCTGCGCACCGAAGCGGCGTTCGACTGGAACGGCGTGCTGTCGCCGGTCAATATCCGGGTCGACGCCTGGGTGACGCCGCCTCGCTATACCGGCAAGCCTCCGATCATCCTTTCCGCGGCCAACAAGGAAGCCGCCATGCCCGCCGCCGGACCGTTGCCGGTCCCGGCGGGCTCCACGCTGATCGTGCGCTCGAGCGGCGGCACGCTCGATGTGCTGGCGGGCGGCGGCGTGACCGAAGCCGCGGCCGCCGAGCAGGCGCCCAAGGGCACCAACGAGCGGCATTTCACCATCTCGGGCGACGGCACCGCGCATGTCCGCGCGCCCTCCGGCCAGCCGCAATGGAAGTTCAGCGCGATTGCCGACCGGCCCCCGAGCATTTCGCTTGCCAAGGACCCCGAGCGGCAGGCCCGCGGTTCGCTGCAGATGTCCTACAAGCTCGAGGATGACTACGGCGTCACCGAAGCACAGGCGCATTTCGCCGCCCGCCCGGGCGAGGCGCCGAAGGGTGCCGCCGGGCCCCGGCCCTTGTTCGACCCGCCGCAATTTCCGCTGGTGCTCCCGAATGCGCGGACGCGCAATGGCGTCGGCCAAACCGTCAAGGATCTAAGCGAAGACCCTTACGCCGGCGCCGACGTCACGCTGACGCTTTCGGCGAAGGACGAGGCCGGCAATGAGGGCAAGAGCGAACCGTTCAACATGCGGCTGCCGGAGCGGTTGTTTACAAAACCGCTGGCGCGGGCGCTGATCGAGCAGCGCCGCATTCTGGCGCTCGACGCCGGTCAGAACCCGCAGGTCCATGCGGCGCTCGACGCGCTGATGATCGCGCCGGAACTGTTTACGCCGGAGGCCGGTCACTATCTCGGCCTCTACAGCGTCGCGCGGCAGCTGGAGGCCGCCCGCACCGACGACGCGTTGCGCGGGGTTGTCGCCGGCCTGTGGGCGCTCGCCATCACCATCGAGGATGGCGACATTACCGATGTGGACAAGGCCTTGCGTGCCGCGCAGGAGGCGCTGAAGCAGGCGCTGGAGCGCGGCGCCAGCGACGAAGAGATCAAGAAGCTCACCGACAACCTGCGCGCGGCGCTGGATAATTTCATGCGCCAGCTTGCCGAACAGTTGCGCAACAATCCGCAAGCTTTGGCGCGGCCGCTCGATCCCAACACCAGGGTGATGCGCCAGCAGGACCTCAACAATATGATCGAGCGGATGGAGCGGCTGTCGCGCTCCGGCGACAAGGAAGCCGCCAAGCAATTGCTCGAGCAACTGCAGCAGATGCTGGAAAATCTGCAGATGGCGCAGCCCAACCAGTCCGGCGACGGCGACATGGAGCAGGCGCTGAACGAGCTTGGCGACATGATCCGCAAGCAGCAGCAGTTGCGCGACAAGACCTTCAAGCAGGGCCAGGATTCGCGGCGCGATCGGGCGCGCGGCAAGCAGGGCGATCAAGGCATGGGTGATCTGCAGCAGGATCAGCAGGGCCTGCGCGACCGGCTGAAGAAATTGCAGCAGGAGCTTGCCAGGCGCGGCATGGGACAGGGCCAGCGCGGCGAGAAGGGTGAGCGCGGCCGGCAGGGCCAGCAGGGCGAACAAGGCGACCAGGGCGAGGGCGAGGACAGTCTCGGCGAGGCCGACACCGCGATGGGCGACGCCAGCGGCCGGCTCGGTGAAGGTAACGCCGATGCCGCCGTGGATTCGCAAGGCAAGGCGCTGGAGGCGCTGCGCAAGGGTGCCCAGAGTTTGGCGGAGGCGATGCAGGGCGAGGGCGAGGGGCAAAGCGACGGTCCGGGCAATCGCGTGGGGCGGCAGCAGAGCGGCGGCAATGGCAATGATCCGCTCGGACGGCCGCTGCGCGGACACGAATTCAGCGACGATTTCACGGTGAAAATTCCCGGCGAAATCGATGTGCAGCGGGTGCGCCGGATCCTGGAAGAACTGCGCCGCCGCCTCGCCGATCCGGCCCGCCCGCAGATCGAACTCGATTACATCGAGCGGCTGCTGAAGGATTACTGACAGCGCCTCTGCGGTCATTCGAGGGCTTAAGCGACGAAGGTTTCCGTCATTCCGGGATGGTGCGTTAGCACCAGACCCGGAATCTCGAGATTCCGGATTCGATGCTTCGCATCGCCCCGGAATGACGCAGGAAAAGTAGAGAGATTAGCTAACCCTTCCTTGCGCCCAACGCCGCCGCAACTGCGGCGCGGATATCGGCCACGGAAAACGGCTTGATGACGACGTCATGGACGATCGCGTTAAGGCCATGCGCGCGTTCGCGCTGATCGGCAAAGCCGGTCATCAATAAAATTGTCAGTTTGGGAAAATCGCGCGCTGCCGCCAGCGCCAGCGCGATCCCGTCCATGACGGGCATCTGGATGTCGGTGAGCAAAAGATCGAAGGCGCCGTCGTCGCGGTTGAGGATCTCCAGCGCTTCGGCGCCGTCTTCCGCGGTGACGATGTCGTGGCCGTCCATCGCGACGGCGCGTGCCACCAGCGCACGCATCGAGTCTTCGTCGTCGGCGATCAGCACGCGTGGCATGACGCACCCGTCTTTCGCGCGCCAGACCGCGCGGTCTGCTTCATACACTGCCGCCGGGGAGATCACGCCTGTTGAAGAAGCGTATATCGATATTGCGGCCTTCGGCGGGCGGCGAAGCCAGGCGCGACTTGAACCAGGCGGTTTCGCCTGGCTTCAGCAGGGGCTGCTCCAGCACGGTGTTCCAGGCGTAGATTTCCGCGCCTTGGGCGTCGCGGACGCTGAAACGCAGCCGTGGCAGTTCGACCGGCTTTTTGGCTTGGCCGACGATCACGCCCTCGATCACCAGCACCGGTTTGCCTTCCACGGTTTCGGTTGTGACCTTCACGTCCTTGAACGCGAGCCCGCGCAGATTTACCTCAAGGCCGACCATCCGGTAGAACGCGGCGGTTTGCGGCAACAGCCGCACCACGTCGACGCGCCAGATCGTCAGCGCCAGCGCCAGCGCGCCCATCGCGGCGCAGGCGTTTGGCAGGCTGATGAAGGGCTTGCCCGGCGCGCGCATCGATGCTCCCGGGCCGAACAGCCTAGGGAACCACGGCCGGCGCTTTCGCCCGGCCCCTGTATCGTGCATATCGTTGCGGGCGATCGAGGGCCAATCGCTTGCGGCGGCCCGCGGCGCGCCTTCGCCGCCGGGCCAGTCGCCCGATATCGAAGGGCTGTCGACGACCGGGACGCCCTGGTCCTGGCTGTCATCGTCGCGCGCGAGGCCATCCCATGGCGAGGTGGCCTCGGTGCCTGCGGCCTCTTCGCCAGCGGCCGCCATCGCGGGAACCCCGACCTCGACCGCATCCTCCGGCCGCGCCAGCCAGACCTCCTTGCATCGGGCGCAACGCACGGTACGGCCAGCCGCGCCCAAGGTAGCCAAATCAATGGCATAGGATGTTGTACAATGGGGGCAAATGATATGCATGGAGCGGATCTCCACAATGAAACTGCGTGGATGCTACAAGCCGACCGTTAACGAATCGGAAACCATAACCGAAGCACAACCATTTTGTTTGGTTTGCAACCGCCGCCAAACCAGCGCGACGCGGGCCATTGGCTTCGGATTCCCGCTCCCGCCCCAGATCGAACGGAGCTGAGCTTGGTTCGGTTCGAAAATGTCGGATTGCGCTACGGGCTCGGCCCGGAGATTCTGCGCGACCTCAGTTTCCAGATCCCCGCCCACTCCTTCCAGTTCCTCACCGGCCCCTCCGGCGCCGGCAAGACCTCGCTGCTCAGGCTGCTGTTCCTGTCGCTGCGGCCGACCCGCGGCCTGGTCAATTTGTTCGGCCAGGACATCTCGCTGCTCGGCAAGGACGAGGTCGCCGGTCTGCGCAAGCGTATCGGCATCGTATTGCAGGATTTTCGCCTGCTCGATCACATGACCACGTACGAAAACGTGGCGCTGCCGTTCCGGGTGATGGGCCGCGAGGAATCGAGCTATCGCAAAGAGGTCATCGACCTCCTGAAATGGGTAGGGCTCGGCGAGCGCATGGATGCGCTGCCGCCGATCCTGTCCGGCGGCGAGAAGCAGCGCGCGGCGATCGCGCGCGCGGTGATTTCGCGGCCGCAGCTGTTGCTGGCGGACGAGCCGACCGGCAGCGTCGATCCGACGCTGGGGCGGCGGCTATTGCGGCTGTTCATCGAACTGCACAAATCCGGCACCGCGGTCATTATCGCCACCCACGACATCACGCTGATGGATCAGTATGAGGCGCGGCGGCTGGTGCTGCATCAGGGACGGCTGCACATCTATGAGTAGATCCGGCGACAAGCACGGCCCGTTGATGGATCTCGGACACGAGCGTCCGCAGGTGCCCGCGCGGGCGCGCAATCTGTCGCCGATCGTGCCGCGCGCCTCGATTGCCGGCCGCGCGCTGGTCGCGGTCGTCGCCATCATGACGTTCCTCGCATCGATCACGACGGGAACGGTGCTGCTGGTGAACGCGTCGGCGGCGGAGTGGCAGTCGGAAGTCGCGAGCGAAATCACCATCCAGGTGCGCCCCGCGGCCGGGCGCGACCTCGACCGCGACGTGGCGGCGGTGACGCAGGCGATGCGCACGCAGCCCGGCATCGTCGATATCAGGGCTTTCACCAAACAGGAATCCGCCAAATTGCTGGAGCCCTGGCTCGGCAGCGGGCTTTCGCTCGACGATCTGCCGGTGCCGCGCGTCATTGTCGGCCGGGTTCAGCCCGGCAGCGCGCTCGACCTGGCGGCGCTGCGCGGCCGGGTGGTGCTGGCGGCGCCGACGGCAAGCGTCGACGATCATCGCGCCTGGATCGAGCGGATGCGGTCGATGACCGGCGCCACCGTGTTCGCCGGCATCGGCATCCTCGCGCTGGTGATCATCGCGACCATCATTTCGGTCTCGTTCGCCACCCGCGGCGCGATGGCGGCAAATCGCCCGATCGTCGAAGTCCTGCACTTTGTTGGTGCCGGCGACCGCTATATCGCCAACCGGTTCCTGCGGCATTTTCTGCGGCTCGGGCTGCAGGGCGGCGTGATCGGCGGCGGCGCCGCGATGCTCGCCTTCGGGTTTTCCGAATCCATCGCCGGCTGGTTCTCGGGCACCCCGGTGGGCGACCAGTTCGCAGCCCTGCTGGGGACGTTTTCGCTGCGCCCGTCCGGTTATCTGGCGCTGGCGGCGCAGGCCGTGCTGATCGCGGCGATCACCGCCTGGGCGTCGCGGCGAACGTTGTTTGCGACGCTGGACGATATCGACTGAGGCGGGTGCTTGCGAATACCGCGGCAAACCGGATTCCACTTGGTGCGAAAACCTTCTAGACTTGTGGCGGGGAAGGGGCACGGGCATCGCATGAGTATGCAACCCGACGAGACATCGGCGAGCACGCCGCGCGGCTGGCTTGGCGCCGCCGTGGTCGCGGCGCTGGCGGTTTTTTTCGTCGGCGCGGCGATCGGCTTCGTCGGGTTTCTTTCGCAGTTGCGCGGCGCCGAGGTAAAGCCCGCGAGCCCCGCCGACGGCATTGTGGTGCTGACCGGCGGTTCGTCACGCGTCTCGGACGCAATGGAATTGCTGGCCGGCGGCTATGGCAAGCGGCTATTGATCTCCGGCGTGCATCCGACCAACGCGGCGATCGACATTTCCCGCTCGCTGTCCGAAAACCAGTCGCTGCTGAGCTGTTGCGTCGATCTTGACCGCTCCGCCGTCAACACCCGCAGCAATGCGGCGGAGACGCGGCGCTGGGTGCACGAACGCGGCTTCAAGTCGCTGATCGTGGTGACATCGAATTACCATATGCCGCGGGCGGTCGTCGAACTGTCGCACGCGATGCCCGATATCAGGCTCATTCCATTCGCGGTGGTCGGCGACAAATGGCGCGACGAGCCGTGGTGGACGAGTGGCGCGACGCTCCGGCTCTTGCTATCGGAGTACGTGAAATATGTTGCCGCCGAGGTTCGGGTGCGGCTTGCTGCCGCCGGTCTCGATCTGACGCCCGAGCTTACCGACAATCCGGCCGGGTTCTTTCCGCGCAAGCCGGCTACGGCGCAAGCCAACTGATCGGGTTTTTGATGGTTTCGATTTTCCTGCGTTCGCTGATCTACAACGTGCTGTTCTACATGCTGCTGGTATTCTGGATTCTGGTTGCAATTCCAACCTTTCTGATGCCGTCGCGGGCCTTCATGGCCGTCGCCAAGGCGTGGGCGCGCAGCAGCGTCTGGCTGATGCGCGTGGTCTGCAACACCAGGGTGGACTATCGGGGACTGGAAAAGATTCCGAACGGGCCGCTGATCGTCGCATCGAAACATCAGTCGATGTGGGAAACCTTCGCGCTGATGCAGTTCTTCGATGCGCCGCTGTTTATCTACAAGCGCGAACTGGCCTGGATTCCCTTCTTCGGCTGGTATCTGATGAAGTCGAAGATGATCGGGGTCGACCGCTCAGGCGGCATGCGGTCGCTGATGGACATGGCGCGGCGCGCGCCGAAGGCGATTCGCAGCGGCCGGCAGTTGATTATTTTCCCCGAGGGCACCAGGCGGCCGATCGATGCGCCGCCGCATTATATGACCGGCGTCGGGCAGATCTACGCCAACAGCGGCGTGCCATGCGTCCCGGTGGCGCTGAATTCCGGACTGTTCTGGCCGCGCCGCACCTTCATGCGCTATCCCGGCACGCTGGTGGTCGAATTCCTCGATCCGCTGCCGCCGGGCCTTTCGCGCAAGGATTTCGTCGCGCGGATCGCGGAATCCATCGAGGGCGCCACCAACCGGCTGGTTGAGGCGGCGCGTGCCGAGCAGGCGCAGTTGTTCGGCCGCGTGCCGGGTGCGGCGACGAAGGCGAAAGCGTAGAGGCTATCTTCCCTCTCCCCTTGTGGGAGAGGGTGCCTGAGATGCGAAGCGTCGAAGGCGGGTGAGGGGTCTGTCTCCCCGGATAGAGACCCCTCATCCGGCGCGCTTCGCGCGCCACCTTCTCCCACAAGGGGAGAAGGGAGAATTGTCACCGATGCGGCGGTGAATCGTGGTGCAGCATCGACGCGAGCTGATGCAAATGGCTGTCGCGAAAACCTTCCGCCTCGATCGCCCGGACGGTGGAGATGACATATTCGCGGTTCGCCCCTGATTGCCCGTGCCCCTGCTGCACGTGACGGAGCTGCTCGGCCAATGACAGCCGCCCGGCATACTGCACATGGCCGCGGTCGACCACATAGGCCAGCGCGCTGACGCGCTGCCGCGGCTCGTTCTCCAGCCACACCGATCGCATCACCTCGCGATACACGGAAGTGACCTGTTCGCGCTCGCGCAGATAGGCAACCGTCGCCGCGCGGTACTTTTCCGCGACCCGAAACGCGATGCCGCGGCAGGCGCCGCCGCGATCGAGACCGAGCACCAGACCGGGCTTTTCCGGCGTTCCCCGATGCACGAAGGAATAGACGCAGAGCGCGCGATGCTCGCCGATCAGCCGCGCCGGGACCTGCTCGATGAATTCGAAGCCCGGCCGCCACATCAGCGAGCCGTAGCCGAACACCCAGAGGTCGCTTTTGGACGATTCCGTTTCGGGGAGGATTTTGGCTGGCATTGCGTGCACGCCTATCAGAAGAAGGTTTGGCGGCGAAGCGGAATCCTGCGCGCCTGAACATCCGTTAACTTGATTGTGTGGGGGTGCATCGCTTAATTGACAAAATCATTGGCCAAAGGTCGCCGCATGTCCAATACCCCCGCGCCGCGCCGGCGCCCGCTTTGGCGCCTTTTCATCATGCCCGTCTTGCTCCTGATCGCCGCCCTGGCGTGGAGCGCGTTCTGGTTTTATGCGGCTTCCGAGGTCGATGTGAAAGCCGACGCCTGGCGCGCGCAGGAGGCGAAATCCGGTCGGGTCTATGATTGCGCCAGGCGAACCGTGGCGGGCTTCCCGTTCCGCCTCGAAGTCCGCTGCGACGGCGCCAGCGTGTCGCTGAAGTCGCAGACCGCTGGGCAGGCGGCGAGCCAGGCGCCGATCACGGCAAAGCTCGGCCAGATCCTGGTGGTGGCGCAGATCTACGATCCGAAACTGCTGATCGCGGAATTCACCGCGCCGGCAACGATTGCCGATTCCAGCGGGTCACCTTCGATGTCGGTGAACTGGAGCAAGGCCCGTTCCAGTGTGGTAGGGCTGCCGGCCACCCCAACGCGGGCCTCGATCGTGTTCGACGATCCGGAGATCGATCGCGTCAATGGATCGCTGCTGACGCCGCTTGCGCGCGCCAAACATGCCGAGCTGCACGGCCGGCTTGCCGAAGGCTCAAATCTCGATCACCCCGTGATCGAGACCGTGCTGAAAATCCAAGGCGGCAGCGTGCAGGAGGTGCATCCGCTGCTGGCGCAGCCGTTCGACGCCGACGTGCGCACGCTGCTGAGCGGGCTGAGGGATCTTTCGCCAAAGCCATGGCCCGAACGGTTTCGCGAACTGCAGGCCGCCGGCGGGCATGTCGAGATCGTGCAGTCGCGGATTGCGCAGGGCGATCTGGTCGCGGTCGCCGCCGGCACGCTTGGCCTCAGCGCGCAAGGCCGGCTCGACGGCGAATTGCAGATGACGGTGGCCGGCATCGAGAAGGTGATCCCGGCGCTCGGCATCGAGAAGATGCTCGATGAGGGCGTGCCGCAGGCAACGCTCGACCGGCTCGCGCCGGGGGTGAAGACCCAGGACCTCAACAATCTGTTCGGCGCGCTGGATCGCGCGATTCCCGGTCTCGGCAAGGTGGTGAAGCAGAACGCCAATGTCGGCGTCGCCGCAGGGATCAACGCGCTCGGCAGGGAAGCGGTGCTGGAAGGCAAGAAGGCGCGGGCCTTTCCGCTGCGCTTCGTCGACGGCACGGTTTATCTCGGGCCGCTGAAGGTCGGGCAGATCCCGCCGCTGTATTAGTGGAACATACTGCCGTCGTCCCTTGCGAACGCAGGAACGGATAATTCCAGGGGCTCGCGGCCAGGCTAGGTGTCGTCGATCCGAATTTGATCGCCGGAGCCACGAGAGTCTCGGTTGCGAATGACTCATTTCGGATGTCCCACGGCTGCTTAGCCGTTCAGGAGTCCCCCACCGCATCCAGGCCGCCAGAACAGTTGATCTGCATCAAACTGCGGTTCCCTCAACGTAGCGATACTGATTCTTTGCTTTGCCAGGTGCCGGTTCTCAACGGGAGGTTCTGCCATGAAAATCAGCCACGGCTTGGTTGCGGGCGCCGCGGGACTTCTTGCCCTCAGTTGCGTCTCGGCATTGGCTCAGCAGGTCACGGGCGTGCCGGGCTCGCCCGGCGCGACCACCACCATCGACGGCAGGCAACTCCCACCGCCCGATCCGAAATTCGGAGGCGTGATTAAGGAGAAGGCGTCCGAGTCAACCGCGTGGTGGGCGCCGCGCGTGGTGCCGCCGAAGGGCGCGCCCAACGTGTTGCTCATCATGACGGACGATCAGGGGTTCGGTGCGCCGAGCACCTTCGGCGGCGTCATACCCACGCCCGCCATGGATCGCATCGCCGCACAGGGGCTGCGCTATACCAATTTTCATTCCACCTCGCTCTGCTCGCCGACGCGGGCGGCGCTCATCACCGGCCGCAACCATCACTCGGTTGGTTTCGGAGTGGTAGGCGAGATATCGACGGGATTCCCGGGTTACGACTCAATTATCCCGATTGAGAAAGGCACCATCGGGACCATCCTCAGGGATAATGGCTACGCCACCTCATGGTTCGGCAAGGACCACAACACGCCCTCGTTCCAGTCGAGCCAGGCAGGTCCGTTCAATCAATGGCCCAACGGCATGGGCTTCGAATATTTTTACGGCTTTGTCGGCGGCGACGCCAGCCAGTGGCAGCCGAACCTGTTCCGCAACACGACCGCCATCTATCCGTTCCTGAACAATCCAAGCTGGAATTTGGAGACGGCGATGGCGGATGAGGCTATCCAGTACATGAAGCGGCTCAAGGAAATTGCGCCTGAAAAGCCGTTCTTTGTCTATTACGTGCCCGGCGCAACCCATGCGCCACACCATCCGACACCGGAGTGGATCAAGAAAATCAGCGATATGCACTTGTTCGATGACGGCTGGAACAAGGTGCGCGAGAAGATATTCGCCAACCAGAAGCGCCTGGGCATCATGCCCGAAAACGCCAGGCTGACGCCGTGGCCGAAAGAATTGCCGCAGTGGGATTCACTCGGTTTGCTGGAAAAGAAGCTCTTCATCAGGCAAGCCGATGTCTATGGCGCGTACCTCGCATACGCCGACAACGAGATCGGCCGGGTCATCCAGGCGGTCGAAGATCTCGGCGAGCTTGACAACACCTTGATCATCTACATCGGCGGTGACAATGGCGCGAGCGCCGAAGGGATGATCAACGGTACACCCAACGAGTTCACCACTTTCAACGGCGTCCCGGTGCCGGTGAAGGCGCAGTACCTCTGGTATCCGTTCTGGGGCTCGGACAAGACGTTCCCGCACTATGCCGCGGAATGGGCGTGGGCGATGGATACTCCGTTCAAATGGGTGAAGCAGGTGCCGTCGCATTTCGGCGGGACCGCCCAGGGCGTGGTCATGTCCTGGCCTGGCCATATCAACGACCTGGGAGGCATCCGCCGCCAGTTCCATCACGTCATCGACATCGCCCCGACCATCCTCGAGGCGACCGGCATTTCGCAACCCGAGACGATCGACGGCATCAAGCAGAGCCCGATGGAAGGGGTCAGCATCGCCTACACATGGGACAAGGCGAACGCCAGCGTTCCGACAAAGCACACGACCCAATATTTCGAGATGCTCGGCAATCGCGCCATCTACGACAACGGGTGGATTGCATCCACGACGCCGATCACGCTTCCCTGGGAGCTGAGCAGCGCACCACCTCCGGATGTGATCACGGGGTACAAGTGGGAGCTTTATAACGTCCAGGAGGATCCGACGCAGTTCAATGACCTTGCCGCGCAGATGCCGGAAAAGGTCAAGGAGATGCAGGCCCTGTTCGATGTCGAGGCGAAGAAGTACAACGTGCTGCCGCTCAATAACACGACGCTCGCGCGTTGGAATACGCCGCGCCCGAGTCTGACGGCTGGGCAGACGGTCTTCACCTATTCGGGCGAACTGACCGGTGTGCCGGCCAGTGCGGCACCTGATATCCTCAACAAGTCCTACACCATCACCGCCGAAGTCGAGATCCCCAGGGGCGGCGCCGAGGGCATGATCGTCACCGAAGGCGGACGCTTCGGCGGCTACGGCCTGTTCCTGAGCAAGGGTGTGGCGGGCGTCCGCAGCGGCAAGCCGGTGTTCCTCTACAACCTGCTTAATCTCAAGCGCACGATCTGGTCCGGACCCGAGCTGGGCGCCGGCAAGCACACCATCGTCTTCGACTTCAAGTCGGATGGACCGGGCCTGGGCAAGGGCGGCACAGGCGTACTCTCGGTCGACGGCAAGGAAGTGGACCGGAAACCCATCGAACATGGCACGCCGATCA
Source organism: uncultured Alphaproteobacteria bacterium (assembly GCA_963801875.1). GTDB lineage: Bacteria > Pseudomonadota > Alphaproteobacteria > Rhizobiales > Xanthobacteraceae > Bradyrhizobium. The sequence goes on from CAWDGT010000008.1 coordinate 362,567, forward strand.
CGTTCCCGGAGGACGAGACCTTCGACGTCGGCCAGGACACCCGCACCGGCGTTGCGATGATCGAGTATCGCTACGATCCTCCGTTCAAGTTCACCGGCAAGATCAACAAGCTGACCTTCAAGCTCGAACCGCAATCCAAAGCGCCGGAGACCAAGGCCGAACTGGGGCCGATGGCGGCGCCCGAGCCGGACCCGATCGAGCCACCGAAACGCTAGGGGATCACAGTCATGTACAAACTGCTCGGAGCAATCCTGCTGACTGGCTTAACTGCTGCCTTCGGCCCATCGGTACGGGCGCAACCGACAACGGTGACGCTGGTTGCGGCCGAAACGACCCAGGAGATGCTGGCGGCGCAGATTCGCTTGCAGGGTTTCACCTGCGACAAGCCGCATGGCGCGGTGAGGGACGCCACGCGCTCACGGCCGGACCTCGGCGTCTGGGTCCTCAAATGCGGCAACGCGACCTACCGGATCAGACGCGCTCCCGACATGGCGGCAAAGGTCGAGCCACTCCCATGAGCGATCGCCGCTTCGGGCGATCCCATTGCAAGCGAACGGCGGGACGATGAAGAATGCGCTCACTATCGCCGCCATCGGCGAAGCCGCCACTGGATTGGCATTACTGATCGTTCCGTCGCTGGCCGGTCAGTTGCTGCTGGGCGAGCAACTTGCTGGCGTCGCCATACCGGTAGCGCGCGTAGGCGGGATCGCCCTGATTGCTTTGGGCATCGCCTGCTGGCCAGGTCCGCCGCTTCTCGGCATGCTGACCTATAGCGCGCCGGTAACGCTGTATCTGGCGTACCTCGGTTTTACAGGCGGAGCGACCGGCGTCCTGCTGTGGCCGGCGGTCATGCTTCACGCGATCCTGACCGTGCTATTGACTCGTGACGTCGCGCGAAGGCGGTACGACTTGCGCTAATGAGCCGATCATCACGCGTCGTACAAAGCGGGCGTGCCACCACGATCACGAGGGCGAAGCAATGGTTCTGGTGTGGCTTGCATTTTCAGAACAGACGTCCAAAGCCATGCCGATCAATCTCAATTTATGAGTACGCGCCCATGCCGTGATTTGCCCGACGGGCTGCTTTGCAAAGGGTCTGTCCAGCCCCTTTCGAAAAAATATTCTGATTTTCCGAAAACGCAAATCAGTTCATGTATTCGCCGTCCCGCCCCAAACCGAGGGGCGTTTCGCGATCGTCACGGACGCGGGGCGGGATGCAATGGCCGCAGCGAGCGCTGGAGACGAGAGCGCTTTCTTGCGGACGGCAAAATCGTATGGTCCTGACGCCTCGACGCTGGCGTCAAGTTTCTGGGAAGCAAGCTTCTCAGGGGCGACGGTGACAAGAAAGCCCGATCGCCGGGGAGGGTACGACATAAGCCGTAAAACCATTGCGCGGGGAATGCCGGGTGATTCCGGTGTGACCTGACTAACGCGTGTGCATTTGTTTTCCACCTTCGCACACGCGGCTATCGGGCGCATCGGGCGCCCGGCATTCCCTGCGCCCTCTTTTTTCGAGAGGGCGGGAATTCAAAGCAAAACCTCGGGCGCGCCGCGCCGCGAGATCGCGGAGTTGTGTCCTGCGCTCCCCTCCCTCCACGCGCCCTTGCGCGTGGTGGGGAGGGGTCGGGGGTGGGGGGTCTATCAGCTTGCTCCTCTTGCAGCGAATTTGCTGAGGTACCCCCCACCCCCAACCCCTCCCCACCGCTTCGCGGGGGAGGGGAGCAACTGTCGCCGCGACATCGTGGAGTCAACGCCTCGCGATGACGATAGAGACGACGGCAGACGGTCACTCCGCCTTCTTGCCGAGTTGCGCGTGGGGGCGGCCGAAATCGGGCGCGGCCGAATCCTGGCCGATCTCGACGATGCCGCGGCGGATGGCGCGGGTGCGGGAAAAATGCTCGAACAGCGCCTCGCCGTCGCCGCGGCGGATCGCGCGGGTCAGTTTTGAGAGGTCCTCATTGAAGGTGCCGAGCATTTCCAGCACCGCGTCTTTGTTGGCCAGGAACACGTCGCGCCACATGACCGGATCGGAGGCCGCGATGCGGGTGAAGTCGCGAAAGCCGCCGGCGGAGAATTTTATCACTTCCGAGGAGGTCACCTGGGCGAGTTCGTCGGCGGTGCCGACGATGGTGTAGGCGATCAGATGCGGCAGATGGCTGGTGATCGCGAGCACCAGATCGTGATGGTCCGGCGTCATGATCTCGACCCTGGCGCCGAGCCCGGCCCAGAACGCGCGCAGTCTCTCGACCGCAGCCGGATCGGTTCCTTCCGGTGGCGTCAGGATGCACCAGCGGTTGATGAAGAGTTCGGCGAAACCGGAGTCGGGGCCAGAGTGCTCGGTGCCGGCGACCGGGTGCGCCGGCACGAAATGCGCGCTGGCCGGCAAATGCGCCGCCATGTCGCGCACCACCGCGCCCTTGACCGAGCCGACGTCGGAGATGATCGCGCCCGGCTTCAGATGGGCGGCGATTTCCTGCGCGACCGCGCCGCAGGCGCCGACCGGGATGCACAGGATCACGAGATCGGCGTCATCAACCGCTTCCGCATTGGTCGCCACCACGGAATCGACAATGCCAAGCTCCTCCACCCGCGCGCGGGTCTTCGCCGAGCGCGCGGTGGTGACGATTTCTCCCGCCAGCCCCTGTTCGCGCGCGGCGCGCGCGATCGAGCCGCCGATCAGCCCGAAGCCGATCAGCGCGATCCTCTTGAATGACGGCGCGGCGTTCATTTGCGCGCCATGAAGTCGCGCAAGCCGTCGGCCACCAGCCGATTGGCCTCCTCGGTGCCGATGGTCATGCGCAGCGCGTGCGGCAAGCCGTAATTGTGCAGCGCGCGCAGCACCAGGCCGCGCCTGGTCAGGAACGCGTCCGCCTCGGCCGAGGTCCTGCCCTTCTCGGGCGGGAAGTGGATCAGAATGAAATTCGCCACGCTCGGCGTCACCTTGAGACCGAGTTTTGTCACTTCCTCGGTCAGCCAGTTGCGCCATTTCTCGGTGTGCGCCTTCGACATCTGCTGATGCGCGGTGTCCTCGATCGCCGCCACCGCCGCCAGCATCGCCGGCGTGGAGACGTTGAAGGGTCCGCGGATACGGTTCACCGCATCGACGATATTGGCCGGCCCGAACATCCAGCCGATGCGCAAGCTCGCAAGACCGTGGATCTTCGAAAAGGTGTGGGTCATGACCGTGTTGTCGGTGGTCGCCACCAGCTCGATGCCGAGCTCGTAGTCGTTGCGCGACACGTAATCGGAATAGGCGGCATCGAGCACCAGCAGCACATGTCCCGGCAACCCGGCGCGCAGCCGCTTCACCTCGTCGAACGGCAAATAGGTCCCGGTCGGATTGTTGGGGTTGGCGAGCCACACCAGCTTGGTGCGCGGCGAGACCAGTTTCAGGATCGCATCGACGTCGGCGGTGAAGTTGGTTTCGGGCGCGACCACGTTGACGGCGCCGTTCGCCTTGGTGGCGATCGGATACACCAGAAAACCGTGCGTGGTGGAGATCGCCTCGTCGCCACGGCTGAGATAGGCGTGGGCCAGCAGATTGAGGATCTCGTCGGAGCCGGCACCGCAGATGATGCGGTCCGGATCGAGCCCGAAGGCGCGCCCGATCGCCTCGCGCAGCACGCGCGAAGTGCCTTCCGGATAGTCCTCCAGATGGGCAGCGGCTTGCTTGTAGGCATGGATGGCCTTCGGCGAGGGCCCAAATGGCGTCTCGTTGGCCGACAGCTTGAACACCTTGCGGCCCGGCTCCGGCACCGGCGACTTGCCGGGCGTGTAGGGCGCAATATCGAGGATGCCGGGATTCGGCATGGGGCGGGACATCTTCAACTCCGGAAGTCAGGGACGGCCGTTCGGGGGCACCGTATAGCGCGTTGCATGGCTGCCGACGAGTGCCGAGGAGCGCACCGACGCTCCGGCCTCGATCAAGGCCGCCTTGATCCTTTCGAGGCTGCCGCGGCCTGCAACCGACACCAAAAGCGCCGCGCCGTCGAAGGCGGTATCCGGCACCGCGACGATTTCCGCCAGCGGCGACAGCGCGCGCGCGGTCTCGGCGTTCCAGCCGGACACCCGCACGCTCCACATCTCGACTTCGGTCACCATGGCGCTGTCGGCGACGCGCGACACCACGAAAACCGGCAGGGCTGCCGGATGGTCGGCGCGCTCGACGAACGGCAGCCGCGCGATGATCTTCGGCGCGTCGCCGGCCTCCAGCGCGATCCACCACGGGGCGCGGCTGGAAGTGGCGGAGACCAGCGCCAGGTCGCCCTTCGATCTCGCCACCGCCTCGACCGCGGCCGGCGCGCTGAAATGCGAGACGTAGGGGACGGTGAAGCCGAAATGAAACCGCGCCAATCCCGCATCGCGGATTCGCCGATCGAAACGTCGGCATGTACCGAAAACGGCGCCTGCACATAGGTGAAGGTCGAGATAATGACGCGCCAGATGCTCTCGACCGTGTCGAGCGGCAGGATGCCGCGATGACGCTGCACCAGCCGCCGCATCATCTCGGCCTCGCGCGCCGGGCGGAACGCCGAGCCGACTTCCTGGGTCTGCTTCACCTGTATCAGCCGGTCGATGATGTCGCCGCGCGCCATCAACAGGCGGTGGACCTGCTCATCGATGGTGTCGATCTCTTTGCGCAGCACCTCGAGCGAGGGCGGAGCGGGGGGCGATTTGGACATCTTCAGGGACCCGACGAGAGGCGGAGACTTCGAGTTCAGGCTTGTTGCAACGAGGAGGTCCTCATCCCGAGAAGCGGCGTCTTCGCCGCGTCTCGAAGGATGGGGTTGTTTTCCCTCATGGTTCGAGACGGCGCAAGGGCGCCTCTTCACCATGAGGGTTCGACGGACCTGGTTAACCAAAGCCTCGTCTTGACGAAATGCCCGCTTGGGACTATTTTTGATGCGTTCCGTGGTCATTTGAGCCGGCCGGCTTGCAGCCACGTTAAACAACTCGCTAAACAGGCCGGGGACAGATGTGATCCCGGTCGAACTTATGTTCAGGCCGGGTTTTTTTTGGCCTGATTTCCGTGGTGGTTTGTATGACCGCCCAGGGAGGTCGGTAGCAAAATGGTACACGTGCAGTCGATACCAAGTCCGGCGATCCATACCGAGGAGCGGTCGCACGAGGCCGATCATCCGAGTTCGAAGCTGGCAATGTTCGGCATGGACCAGCCGCTGCCGCTCGATTGCGGCATCGATCTCAAGCCGTTCCAGATCGCCTACCAGACCTATGGCGAGCTGAACGCCGACCGTTCCAACGCCATCCTGGTCCTCCATGCGCTGACCGGCGATCAGCACGTCGCCAACGTGCATCCGGTGACCGGCAAGCCGGGCTGGTGGGAGACCATGGTCGGCCCCGGCCGTCCGCTCGACACCGACAGCTACTTCATCATTTGCGCCAATGTGATCGGCGGTTGCATGGGCTCGACCGGGCCGGCGTCGACCAATCCCGCCACCGGCAAATTATGGGGGCTGGATTTTCCGATCATCACCATTCCGGACATGGTGCGCGCGCAGGCCATGTTGCTCGACCGTCTGGGCATCGACACGCTATTCTGCGTCGTCGGCGGCTCGATGGGCGGCATGCAGGCGCTGCAGTGGACCGCGGCCTATCCCAAACGGGTGTTCTCAACGCTGGCGATCGCCTGCAGCACGCGCCATTCGGCGCAGAACATCGCGTTCCACGAACTCGGTCGGCAGGCCGTGATGGCCGATCCGGACTGGCATAACGGGCGCTACTTCGAACGGGGCACCCATCCGCATCGCGGCCTCGGCGTCGCGCGGATGGCAGCCCATATCACCTATCTCTCGGACGCAGCGCTGCATCGCAAGTTCGGCCGGCGGATGCAGGACCGCGACCTGCCGACATTCTCGTTCGACGCGGATTTCCAGGTCGAGAGCTATTTGCGCTATCAGGGCTCGTCCTTTGTCGAGCGCTTCGACGCCAACAGCTATTTGTATCTGACCCGGGCGATGGACTATTTCGACATCGCCGCCGATCATCACGGCGTGCTGGCCAAGGCGTTCAGCGGCATCCAGACCCGGTTCTGCGTGGTGTCGTTCACCAGCGACTGGCTGTTTCCGACATCGGAGTCGCGCGCGCTGGTGCACGCGCTCAACGCCTCGAGCGCGCGGGTTTCATTCGCGGAAATCGAGACCGATCGCGGACATGACGCGTTCCTGCTCGACGTTCCCGAGTTTTTCGACATCGCCCGCGCATTCCTGGAATCCGCGGGCAAGGCGCGCGGCCTGAGGCAACCGGCATGACCATGCAGGAGCAAACCCTGCCGCTGAAGGGCATGATGACGCCGGACACCGGGCATTATCGCGGCGATCATCTGCTGCTGGCGGAGATGGTGGAGCGCGGCTCCAGGGTGCTCGACGTCGGCTGCGGCGACGGCGACCTGCTGCAGCTGCTCGAAAGCCGCGGCATCGACGGGCGCGGCATTGAACTGTCGCGTGAGGGCGTCAACCGCTGCGTCGCCAAGGGCCTTGCGGTGGTTCAGGGCGACGCCGACACCGATCTTGTCAATTATCCCGACGACGCCTTCGACTATGTGATCCTGTCGCAGACCCTGCAGGCGACGCGGCAACCGCGCGTGGTGCTGGAAAATCTGCTGCGGATCGGACGGCGCGCCATCGTGTCGTTTCCCAATTTCGGCTTCTGGAGGATGCGGCTGCAGCTGCTGGTCGGCGGCCACATGCCGCGCACCGAAAATCTGCCGGCCACCTGGTACGACACGCCGAATATTCATTTTTGCACCATCAAGGATTTCGTCCAGCTCTGCGACGAGATCAACGTCAAGATGGAACGCGCGGTCGCGCTCGATCTTTACGGCCGGCCGCTGCGGGTGAACTTGCCGTGGTGGTTCTGGAACATGTTCGGCGAGCAGGGCGTATTCTTGCTGAGCCGGGCGGAGAAGACGCGGTAGCCGATGCCGTCATTCCGGGGCGCGCGCCAGCGCGAACCCGGAATCTCGAGATTCCGGGTCTGGTCCTTCGGACCATCCCGGAATGACAGCTAAGTCTGAGGCGCCATCGAACGCGGGTCACGGGCGGGCCAGCGGCCGGCCTCGACGAGAGTGACAAAACGCTCGACCATTTCGTTGAACAGCGCAGGTTCCTCGAGATTGAGCACGTGGCCCGACTTCGGAAAGAACGTGAGCCCTGCCGCCGGCAGGTGCTTTTTCAAAAACAGGCTGGGCTCGATGCAGTTGTCGTCCTCGTCGCCGCAGATGATCAGCGCCGGCGTCGGGACTTTCTTGATTGTCTCGGCCAGGGTGTAGATCGAGGGCCTGCCGCCCTGAAAACTGCGCATGGTGTTGGCCGAGCCCTTTGAATCGTGCCGGGCCAAAGCGTCGTAGAAGTCGGCGTGGCCGCGCGGATCCTTCAGCAGGAACGGAATCCGGCTCGGCGCCTCGCGCGTGGCTTTGGCCACTTCGGCAGCCCCGATCGTCTCATATTGCTCGGCATTGGCCCGGCACTGCTTGCGGAAGGCATCGAGGTTTTCGATGGCAGAGCCGGAGCCGACGCCGGCCAGCGTCATCGACAGCGCGCGCTCCGGCGCGTTGAGGCCGATCTGAAGCGCCGAGTAAGCGCCCATCGACAGGCCGACGAGATGCGCCTTCTGGATTGTGAGGTGATCGAGCACGGCGAGCGCGTCGCTATAGAAGTGCTTGTAGGAGTAAACCTCGGCGGAGGGAGGCACGTCCGACGGCGTATAGCCGCGCGCGGAATAGGTAATGCAGCGATGGCCGCGCGAGAAGTAGCGCATCTGCGGTTCCCAATTGGTGTGGTCGGCCGCGAATTCATGCAGGAAGAGGATGGGCGTTCCGCTGCCGGCCTCTTCAAAGTAAAGACGGACATTGTCGCTTGTCACGGCATGGGGCATTTTGAAATTCCTCTCGTTGGGCCGAAACCAAAATCGCAGTTAATCCTCGTAGCTGCAATGAGTTGGGAACCGGGTTCCTTCGTCAAGGAATCATCGCAGAATTGCCCCGAAACCGTTTCCGCACTGCCGCATGGCGTCTTGCCCTCGCCATACCGCCAATCGCATAGGAACGAACGGATGTCGGCTCTCGGCGCGCCTTCGAGCGAAGGCGGTCGTGGCCGATGGGAAGGGGGGTGTATCACAGAGGATAGAGTATGGTTCAGTTGGTTGCGTTCTGCCGGTCGCTTCGTGGGGTCTCTCCCCGTTTCGTGGCGCTGGCATTGTGTTCGGCGGCAATCGTCGCCTCGGTTTCCCCGGCATCGGCAAGGTCTCACCACGGCATCGGACGTCACGCTCATGTGCGGCATGCCGGCCGTCACCTCGGTCACCACTACGCGTATCGTCACGACCGTCACTATCGCCGCCTCGCGCGCATGTCGCGCTGGGATGCCGGCCTGGCGCAGATGCAGGCGCGGGGCCTCGGCGGCGCCAATGCCAGCATCGCCTCGAGCGCATATTCGGGCGGCATGACCGCCGCGTCAGCGGGCTTCGGTTCATCGAGCATCGTCGCCGAGGCGCGCCATTACATCGGCGGCAACCCGACCGGCCGTGGCAGCCTGTGGTGCGCCCGGTTCATGAACATGGTGTTGCAGCACGCCGGCTATCGCGGCACCGGCTCCGACATGGCGCGTTCGTTCGCAAGCTACGGCCAGCGCGTGTCCGGTCCGCAGGTCGGCGCCATCGCCGTGATGGGAAGGCGCGGCGGCGGACATGTCGGCGTGGTCAGCGGCATCGACGCCCAGGGCAATCCGATCGTGGTCTCGGGCAACAATGGCAACCGGGTCCGGGAAGCGCCGGTTTCGCGCGGCCGGATCTATGCCTATGTCATGCCGACGAGCTGAGGCTTGTTCGTCTCTCCCGCGCTTCACGGGGAGAGACACCCCACCCGTCGCGCCGTTCACACCGGTTTCGGCCCTTCGGTTACGATCGCATCGCCGACGCTGACGGCGCCGCCGGCGATCACCTCGGCATAGATCCCGCAGTCGGTGTGGCCGAGACGGCGCATCAGCGCGGTCGGGATGTCGAGGTCGCGCACGGCTGATTTCGGGTCGACATTAACGGCTGCGCACCGCGTGATCCGCTTCACGACCTTCAGGCACGTCTCGCCGATGGCGAGAGTCCGGTCGAGCAATTCGAACTCATGCCATGCCGGCCAGCCGCTGACATAGAGATTGGCACGGAACCGCAGCGGGTGAACAGGCAAGCCGACCATGTTTTCGATCGCGGCAACGCTGCCGAGATTGATGATGGATACGACCTTCCTGGCGACGTCCGAAAAACTGTGGCCCTTGCCAGAGAGAACCTTCGGCGGTCCCTTGATCGCTCCAGCGAGGCCGGTCGCGAAGAACCGCTCGATGGCGGCCCGGCCTTCGGCCGTCTCAAGATTTCCCTGTGCTGCGATCGAGCCGTTTTGGCTGATGGTCAGGACGTTGCTCGCATCGTCGAAGTGCGTTTGCAGCGCCGCCAGCCATTCGTCGCGCATCAGCATCAGGAAATAGGCCTTCGCCATCCACTTCGGGTCCGCAGGGTCGAAGCCGCTGGGGCCGTTTTCGATGGCATAGCGGCGGTCGGCCGGGAACGTCTGGCCGACGCCCAGTCCGACGGACTCCAGCGGTTCCGGGGAGAGACCCTTGACGGGGTAGCGGTAGAGGCTGGCGATTTTGGCGGGCTGGCTGGAAGGCATCCGGTTTCTTAAGAGATTTCCGGGCAGGAAGCGACCGCACACGAATTTGTGACCTTGCCTCTTCCGTTTCCGCAAACCCCTTCCCACATCTGCCTCAAGCCGGCTTTGGTCGGCGACGGACCGCGGCCGGTTGAGCAATGTCAATGCGGTCAGCGGAAACCCAATGAAGATGCTGCGTCTAGCGCCTTAGGGGCGGAGCGGCAGGCTGAGGGAAATACAATGAATATTGAAAAATACACCGAGCGTGCGCGCGGTTTCGTCCAGTCGGCGCAGTCGCTCGCGATGCGCGACGGCCACCAGCAGTTTTCGCCGCTGCATATGCTGAAAGTGCTGCTGGACGACAGCGAGGGCCTCGCCGGCGGTCTGATCGACCGCGCCGGCGGCAATTCCCGCGCGATCCTGAAAGCGACCGAGGACGCGCTCAAGAAGCTGCCGAAAGTCTCCGGAAGTGGCGCCGGGCAGGTTTATCTGGCGCCCGAACTGGCGCGTGCGTTCGATGCCGCGGAAAAGGCCGCCGAGAAGGCCGGCGACAGTTTTGTCACCGTCGAGCGGCTGCTGCTCGGGCTAACGCTCGAGAAAGACAGCGACGCCGGCGCAATCCTCAAAAAGGGCGGCGTCACGCCGCAAAATCTGAACGCGGCAATCGAAGCCTTGCGCAAGGGCCGCACCGCCGACAGCGCGACGGCCGAGAACGCCTATGATGCGCTGAAGAAATATTCCCGCGACCTGACTCAGGCCGCGCGCGACGGCAAGCTCGACCCCGTGATCGGGCGCGACGAGGAAATCCGCCGCACCATCCAGGTGCTCTCCCGCCGCACCAAGAACAATCCCGTGCTGATCGGCGAGCCCGGCGTCGGCAAGACCGCGATCGTCGAGGGTCTCGCCTTGCGGATTCTCAATGGCGACGTGCCGGAAAGCCTCAAAGACAAGAAGCTGCTTGCGCTCGATATGGGCGCGCTGATCGCGGGCGCGAAATACCGCGGCGAGTTCGAGGAGCGGCTGAAGGCGGTGCTGCAGGAAGTCACCGCGGCCGAAGGCTCCATCATCCTGTTCATTGACGAGATGCACACGCTGGTCGGCGCCGGCAAGGCCGACGGCGCGATGGATGCGTCCAATCTGCTGAAGCCCGCGCTGGCGCGCGGCGAATTGCACTGCATCGGCGCGACCACGCTGGACGAGTACCGCAAGCACGTCGAAAAGGACGCCGCGCTGGCGCGCCGGTTCCAGCCGATCTTCGTCTCCGAGCCGACGGTCGAGGACACCATCTCGATCCTGCGCGGACTGAAGGACAAATACGAGCAGCATCACGGCGTGCGCATCACCGATTCCGCGCTGGTGGCGGCGACCACGCTGTCGAACCGCTACATCACCGACCGCTTCCTGCCCGACAAAGCGATCGACCTGATGGACGAGGCGGCGGCGCGGCTGAAGATGCAGGTCGATTCCAAGCCGGAAGAGCTCGATTCGATGGACCGGGAAATCATCCGGCTCAAGATCGAGCAGGAAGCGTTGAAGAAGGAAAGCGACCCCGGCTCGAAGACCCGGCTGCAGACGCTGGAAAAGGAACTCGCCGAACTCGAGAAGAAATCTGCCGACCTGACCTCGCGCTGGAGCGCGGAGAAGAACAAGCTGTCGAACGCCCAGAAGCTGAAAAGCGAACTCGACACCTTGCGCGTTGAACTCGCCAACGCGCAGCGCCGCGGCGAATTTCAGCGCGCCGGCGAACTGGCCTATGGCCGGATCCCCGAGCTCGAGAAGAATCTCGCCGGGATCGAGGCCAAGGAAGGCGCCGGTGAAATGATGGAGGAGGCGGTCACCGCCAATCACATCGCGCAGGTGGTGTCGCGCTGGACCGGCGTGCCCGTCGACAAGATGCTGGAGGGCGAGAAGGACAAGCTCCTGAAGATGGAGGACAGCCTCGGAAAGCGCGTCGTCGGCCAGGCCGAAGCCGTGCATGCGGTGGCGACCGCGGTGCGCCGTTCGCGCGCGGGATTGCAGGATCCAAACCGCCCGATGGGCTCGTTCATGTTCCTGGGGCCGACTGGCGTCGGCAAGACCGAACTGACCAAGGCGTTGGCGGAGTATCTGTTCAACGACGAGACCGCGATGGTCCGTCTCGACATGTCCGAATACATGGAGAAGCACTCGGTCTCTCGCCTGATCGGCGCGCCTCCGGGCTATGTCGGCTATGACGAGGGCGGTGCGCTCACCGAGGCTGTGCGGCGGCGACCCTATCAGGTCGTGCTGTTCGACGAGATCGAAAAAGCGCATCCGGACGTCTTCAACGTGCTCTTGCAGGTGCTCGACGACGGCCGCCTGACCGACGGTCAGGGCCGCACCGTCGACTTCCGCAATACGCTGATCATCATGACGTCGAATCTCGGCTCCGAATTCCTGGTCAACCAGCCGGAAGGCGAGGACACCTCGGCGGTGCGCGAGCCGGTGATGGGCATGGTGCGCGCGCACTTCCGCCCCGAATTCCTCAACCGCGTCGACGAGATCATCCTGTTCCACCGCCTGCAGAAGAGCGAGATGGGCCGGATCGTCGAAATCCAGTTCGGCCGGCTGCAAAAGCTGCTGGAGGAGCGCAAGATCGTGCTCACGCTTGATGCAGCCGCGCGCGACTGGCTCGCCGCCAAGGGCTGGGATCCCGCCTACGGCGCCCGGCCCCTGAAGCGGGTGATCCAGCGCAACCTGCAGGACCCGCTGGCGGAGATGATCCTCGCCGGCGAGGTGCAGGATGGCGATCGCGTCGCGATTTCGGTGGAAGGCAATGTGCTGACCTTTAACGGCAAGGCGCCGCAGACCGCCGAGATTGCACAGTTCGAGGCGCCGATTCCGAAGCGGAAGCTGAACTGACGCAATTTAACACCCTCTCCGTAATGCGGAGGGGCTATTGCGCCCGATGTCTCCTCGAATGTTGTGCCCCGGTAAAGTGGCCCGCATCTAACTTAAGATGATGTCAGACCTCACCGGTGACCGGCGCTGTTTTCCCGTCGTCGTCCTCATCAGGATCGAACTCCGCGAGGATATCGATGAGCTCGCGCACGCGCCCGGTCGCGAGCGGCCGGCCGGCATTCATCAGCGGCTCGTCATTGGCGATCCAGGCCTGCGCCTCCGCCAGTTCCTCTGCCGTCGCGCCGGTTGCGATGATTTCGGCGATGGCCATGTCGTCGATCCGGCCGATCGCCCGGGTCACGTCGTCCCGCGTCATTTGCGTCATGCTTCGATCCCTCGATTGCCTGAACTGCCAGCGTTGATTTTGGATGTTTGCCCGCATGACCTGAAACGGAGAGGCGCGGCCGGGGTTCCACTGCTGCTGGATGAAATTTAATGAAACCGCCGACAATGCCGGCGGTTGCCCGTTTACAATGGTCGCTGGCAGCCCATCAAGCGACGCACCCAACGGGCCAAGTGGCTGACCGGTCTCAAGACAGGAGGCACCTTCGTGGCCAGGGAACTTGTGCCCCACAACAGGCCCGTTTTCGACGAGCTCCACCCGAATATCTACAAGGCCGCGGTCGGGCTGGTGGCCCTGTTCGCCCTCGCGGCCTAGGTCCTGTGGACACTTATCGCATCCATAGGATGATGGCGGCAAGGGTGACCACGGCCTGATAGTTCCGAGCGGTTTTCTCGAAGCGTGTTGCGACGCGCCTGAACTGCTTGAGCTTTGAGAAGCAGCACTCCACGAGATGGCGCTGGGCATAGAGATGTTTGTCGAGTGGATATTTGAGCGCCCGTGACGGGTTGTTGGGAATGACGGCGAGCGCGCCCTTGGCGGCGATGGCTTGGCGCAGATGATCCGCGTCATAGGCTGTATCGGCCATGACGACCTCGGCAGGAAACCCCTCGATCAACGCGGCGGCTTGCGGTGCATCGCCCTTCTGACCTGCCGTCAGCGTGAAGCGCACCGGACAACCCAGGCCTCGGACGGCCATATGTATTTTGGTGCTCAGGCCGCCGCGCGAGCGGCCGATCGCTTGATCTTCAGACCCCCTTTTTTAGCCCCGGCAGCATGCTGATGGGCTCGGACGATGGTGGAATCGATGATCAGATATTCGAAGTCCGGATCATCGGACATCGCCTCGAACATTCGATACCAGACACCCTTGATGCTCCACCGGCTGAAGCGCCGGAACACGCTGTTCCAATCGCCAAACGCTTCCGGAAGATCACGCCAGGGAGAGCCCGTACGCACGATCCAAAGCACGCCCTCCACGAACATCCGGTTGTCGCGCCCGGTGGAGCCCTTCTGGTCAGGCCGACCTATAATCAGGGGCGCCATCCGCTCCCAAGCCACGTCGCTCAAAACCAAACGATCCATCACACCCAAGGCCGCCTCCCCAAAAGAAGCCTTAGAATCTGATTTGCTGATAAAAGGGAATCCTTAAAGTCCACAGGACCTAGGCCCTGTTCGATCGCCAGAACGACACCGGACTTCCACTGGCCATGGTCACCGTGTTGCTGCTGGTAGCGGTCCTGCTTCCGTCGTCGCTGTTCCTGGTCTGGCAAAGGCACCGGGCGCCGCATCAAAAACATCCCGACAAGATCTCATTTCACGACTGGAGAACCGGCGATTTCGCGGTCTGCGGCGGCAAGCTTCGCGGCATGCACGCGGCGATCGACATGCTGCTGCCGCTGATGGCGGTTGCATTCGGCCTCGTCGGGATAGGAATCGTGTTTCTGATCTGCGCGAGCGCGGCATCATAGACCGTACCAACAATTCATGCCGCGCGGTGGTGACGCCCTGGCAAGACTTGTCGGAATGAGGCGGCGTCGAAAGCGGCATTTCGCGGCGGGCGCCGTCGGTTCCTATTGCCGGAATTTTGCCGTGGGATCTTAGCGGTTGCTGGTTTGTCGCACGCCGGGGGTGCCGGTGGCATCGGAGATGCGCGCCGCGCCGCCGCGATTGTTCATCATGGCATCGAGACGATCGCGTTCCTTCTCGAAGTTCGCCATCAGCGATCCTTCGAGCGAGCGGCCGCGCGGCAGCTTGATGCGCATCGGGTCGACGAAGCGTCCATTGACCAGAATTTCATAATGGACGTGCGGGCCGGTCGACATGCCCGTCGATCCGACGAAGCCGATGACGTGGCCCTGTCGTACCCGCTTGCCGGGCTCCAGGCCTTTTGCGAAGGCCGACATGTGGCCGTAAGCCGTCTCGTAGCCGTTGTTGTGCTTCACACGAACATATTTGCCGTAGCCGCCTTCCAGGCCGACTTTCTCGACGATGCCGTTGCCTGAGGCGAAGATCGGCGTGCCGTAGGCCGTCGCCCAGTCGACGCCGGTGTGCATCTTGACATAGCCGAGGATGGGATGGCGGCGTCCGCCGAAGCCCGAGCGCATGATCGCGTTATTGACCGGTTTGCGTACCAGGAACTTCTTCGCACTCTTGCCGGTCTCGTCGTAGTAATCGACCACCGAGTCGTCGGGGGTCTGGAAGCGATAGTATTTCTTGGTCTCACCGCCGACGGTGAGGGAGGCAAACAGCACCTCGGTCTTTTCGGCAGGGGCGGAGCCTTCATCTTCACCGGCGTAGAACACGTCGAAAGAGTCACCGGGCTGCACCTTGCGCTGGAAGTCGACGTCGTAGGAGTAGATACGGACCATATCCTCGATGACGGTCGGCGGCACCTTGTTGCGCAGCGCGGTCTCGTAGATGCTCTGGTAGAGCCGCACTCCGCTGCCGTCGTCTTCGTCGTCGTCGGTGTTGTCGGCGGCCTCGGCGACGGTGTTCATGCTCTGCACGTCGACGGCAACATATTTGCCGAGGTCGGACAGCGCGGAAACGGCTTCGATGGTGGAATCGTTGGCGACGACCACCCGGTAGGGTTGCAGCCGCTGGCCGGGGCCGGCGGGCGCCATCAGGATGCGAAGCCTCTGGCCTTCCTTCAGTCCGCCGTCGCGGCCGCGGGGGCCGAGCGTGGCGGCGATGGCTTTCGCCTCTT
Source organism: uncultured Alphaproteobacteria bacterium (assembly GCA_963801875.1). Lineage (GTDB taxonomy): Bacteria > Pseudomonadota > Alphaproteobacteria > Rhizobiales > Xanthobacteraceae > Bradyrhizobium. The sequence continues at coordinate 378,191 of CAWDGT010000008.1, forward strand.
CCGGCGTGGCGCCCTGATCGCGCAGGATCGAGGTGACGGTATCGCCCTTCTTGACGAGGTGAACGCGTTCGCCCGACGGATTGCCGCCGGTGACCTGATCCTTTGTCTTCGCCAGCAGCGTGACGTTTTCGGGGACCACGCGGGTCTCAAAACCGGCATAGGGATCGGCGGCGGCGCCCTCGGTGGCGTAGGCCAGTTTGACGTCCGACTGCGCGCCGCTGGCGTCGGCGGCAGCGCTGGCGAGGGTGGCGTAGCGCACGCCGCTGCTGCCGCGCCAGTTCGAGGCATCGCGCACCCGCATCACGATCTCGTCAAGCGCTACCACCGCGGCGAGTTTCGCCTTCGGCAGGATCGGCGCGAGGTCTTTGGTGACGAACGAAACCTCGGCATCGGGCTCGGCCGCGTCATTCGGATCGTCGGAGGCCGCGGGGGCCGGGGTGCCGACATCGCTCAGCATGCGCTGCGCGTTGAACGGCGGGATCTTGGCGCTGAGATCGCTGGTCGTCATCGATAGATTGCCGGAAATGCGGACGAACGGCCGCACCCGCATCACGTCACGGTTGCCGACGCGGGTGACCGTGGAGACCCGCGTCACATTGCGCGCGGCGGTCAATTCGCCGGGCGGCGGCAGGCGATCACTCTTGTGCAAACTCGCGGTCTTTTCGTTGGCGCCGAACGCGCCGCGCAGCGCGCCTTCGACGCGCTCCGGCACCTTGGCAAAGGTCATTTCGCCGTCGAGCGAGGCAAAAACGGCGCCGCCGATGAGAGCCGCGCCGCACAGACCGGTGAGGATGGTGCCGCTAAACCATTGCACGGAGACGCGGCGGCGATCGATCACCGCGGCTTCGGAACCGTCGACGGAAAGCGGCGGTTCGTGACCGAGATCGATGATCCCGGCCTCGCGCCCATAGCCCCCCCCGCGTGACGTCCTGTGGCTCAAACCACCGTCCCCCCAAGTTCCATCAGCATTCGACGAGATCTTTGGCCATCCGTGACCCGCTTTCGCCCTCTGAAGGGGGATCCGGGAGCATGGCGTGCCGCGTGGATGTTCGGGAATCAATGGCCCAAAGGCAGGCCGGGATCACGAACAACCATGGTCTGCAGATCTCTCGATGTTTCCGGGCCGTAAGGAAAAGGCGAAGGAAGGCCGCCGATCCCCTGAATAGATGAACCCCGGCACCCCACCGGCAGCCGGCGATTTAGTAGTTACGTAGCGCCAGAACGTCGCAGGATTGTGGCTCAAGTACGGCGCAAAGTCCCCAAAAATCGAGACTTCCTCGCTGTGCAGGATTCTCTGCGGGGATGCGACGATTTGTTGACAACTACCGTTGACAATGCGGATCGGGCGGGCTTATAAACCGCCCACTGAGCGCGGCGCTGTCTTGGCCTCTGGCCAAGGCATGTTTTCGTGCCCGTGAAGCTCCTCACTAAGATGAGTGAATCAACAGCCGATGACAATCGGTTGTCATTTGCCGTCGAATGGGGTCTTCCGAAGCTTCCCTGCGGGGAAGGTTGGAAAACTCCCAGCGATGGGAGAGGGGTCTTCTGACCCCGGGCTGTTTGACAAGTGAAGATGAAGAAAGAGAAACGTGGACGGCGGAGTCCTTGCGAGTCTCGATTACTTGAAGACTTCGGTTTTCAGGTGTTGAGGCTGGACGAAAGACTTCGGCGGTACACGTTTACATAGGTTACACCATCGTTGTTCGCGATGTGAATCGCGTTCAATAAATATGGTGGGACCTCGTCAAACGTTGTGATCAGCCGGTTTAAAGTTTCAAGTCCAACTTGAGAGTTTGATCCTGGCTCAGAG
>CAWDGT010000009.1:0-212444 GCA_963801875.1 uncultured Alphaproteobacteria bacterium
TCATCCGTCCGGGCGCGCGCATGAATGCGCACACCAGGCGCCACGTTCAGGTCGGGCTGCGCTATTCCTCGGGACTGGCAGGCGTGCCCATGGGCGACATGTTCGTTGCCGTGCTAAGCAAATCGGCCTGGCATGCGGTAGGCGCGCAGATCGCCTCACTGCTCACCTTTGTCAACAAGACCTACTCCGAGACCGGGCAGGTGAAGCTCGCCTCGCGCGACCCGCGGATGGAGCCGATCGTCGAGTTCAATTTGCTGTCCGACCGGCGCGACGTCGACCGCCTGATGAGCGGCTTTCGCAAGATGGCGGGCTTGCAGATGAGCCCACCGCTCAGGTCGGTGACCGACAAGCCTTTCCCGGCCTCGTACTCCGATCGCGTGCGCAAGATCGGCGTCGTCAACACCAGGAACAAGGTTCTCACATCAATCGCCGCCGCGATGATGGACGGGCCGGCGGCGCTGCGCCATTACATGATCGACAGGTTTGTCGTCGAAGGCTTCACCTTCGACCAAGTCTTGAGCGACGACGAGGCGCTGGAAGCCTTCGTACGCAAGGCGGCGATCGGCGTATGGCACGCCTCCTGTTCATGCCGCATGGGCCGGCCCGACGATCCGATGGCTGTCGTGGACACCCAGGGCCGTGTCAAGGGAATACAGGGTTTGCGCGTGGTCGACGCCTCGATTTTCCCGGTGGTGCCGTGCGCCAATACCAACTTTCCGACCCTGATGGCGGCGGAGAAGATCGCCGAGGCGATGCAGTGAACGATGTTGCGGAGACCGGCGGGCCGGCGCGCCGAAAAGAGGCGTCTTGGAATAAAATCACGGGGATGAGCGATGTCGAGGAGCCAGGTTTCACGCCGCGCGCTGTTGGCCGGAATAGCCGGCGCGCCGTTTGTCCGTAACGCCAGCGCGCAAGGCTCGTGGCCGAGCCGCCCGGTGCAGGTGATGGTGCCTTATCCGCCGGCAGGCGGGGCCGACACCACCGCGCGTATCCTCTATGCCAAGGTCGGCGCGATCCTGGGCCAGCAATTCGTTATCGAAAATCGCGGTGGGGCCGGCGGCACCATCGGTGAAGCGCTGGTCGCGAAGGCGGCCCCCGACGGCTACAGCATTCTGCATGATGGCACCGCCTATTCTGTCAACGGCTCGCTCTATTCCAACCTTCCGTTCGACTACAACAGGGATTTCGACGCAGTGGCCTTGGTGTCGCTGGTGCCGAATATTCTGGTGGTGACGCCATCGTTGCCGGTGAACACGATGGCCGACGTCATCGCCTATGCCAAGGCCGCTCCTGATGGCATCGACATGGCGTCCTCAGGCAACGGCACGCTGCAGCATCTGTCCCTCGAAATGTTCCGCTTCATGACCGGGGCCAAAGTGAACCACGTGCCCTATCGCGGCGGCGGCCCCGCGCTGAACGACGTCATGGGCGGGCAGGTGAAGTTTTTCTTCTCCAACGGATCATCGGTGGTCGGCATGATCCAGGGCGGCAAGATCAAGGCCATCGCCCACACCGGCAAGGGCCGGCTGAAAAGCCTGCCCGACATTCCGCCGGCCTCCGATACGCTACCCGGTTTCGAGGCCTATGAATGGAACGGTGTGTTCGTGCCGCACGGCACGCCGACGACAATCGTAAGCGCCCTCAACGGCGCGATCAACGAAGCGATCCGCGCCCCTGATGTCAAGCAACGCTTCGAGCAGCTCAACATCGACAGCCGGCCGAACACACCGGAAGAATTCCGCGCCTTCATCAAAGACCAGATGGAACGCTGGGGCAAGGTTGTGAAGGAAGCCAACATCAAGCTGGGTTAAGTCGTTCGTTCAGGCGACAGCGATCAGGCAGCTCGAGGCTTGCTCCCCAGGATGTCCGATAATGCAGACAACAGCCGGTCGATTTGTCCGTCTGTGCCCACGCTTATGCGCAGATGGTCGGAGATGCGGGGAGCGGGAAAATGGCGGACGATCACGGCCCGTTGCCGCAGCGCCGCCGCCAGCGCCGCGCCCTCGTGCGCGGGATGACGCGCGAAGACGAAGTTGGCGGACGACGGCAGCACTTCAAAGCCAAGCCGGACCAGTCCGCGGACTAACCGCTCCCGGCCTTCGATCACGCGTGCGCGCGCCTGTTGAAAATACGCTTCGTCCCGAAGCGAGGCGATGGCGCCAGCCTGCGCGGGCCGGCCAACCGGATATGAGTTGAAGCTGTCCTTTACGCGGGTGAGCGCCTCGATCAGGTCGGCGTCGCCGATCGCATAGCCAACCCGCAGTCCGGCGAGCGCTCGGGACTTGGACATGGTTTGCACGACCAGAAGGTTCGGGTGGGAGTTGACCAGCGGAATCGCGGTCTCGGCGCCGAAATCGACATAGGCTTCGTCGATTACGACGGGGGCGTCAGGATGTTCCGCCAGCAGGGTCGCGATTTCGGCCCGCGACAGCGCCACGCCTGTTGGCGCGTTCGGATTGGCCATGATGATGGCGCCGGCCGGCCGGCGATAGTCAGCAATACGGATTTGGATGGCCCCATCGAGCGGCACGGTCTCGAAGGCGATGCCGAACAGGCGGCAATAGACCGGGTAGAAACTGTAGGTGATGTCCGGAAACAGCAGCGGCGCATTATGCTTGAGCAGCGCGGAGAAAGCGTGCGCCAGCACCTCGTCCGAACCGTTGCCGACGAATACCTGTTCGGGTCGGACCCGGTGGTAGGTGGCCAAAGCATCCCGCAGCGCGGTGGCCTGCGGGTCCGGATACAGGCGCAGCGTATCAGCAGCCTCGCCGCGGATCGCTTCCAACGCAAGCGGGGCCGGCCAAGCGGGCTTTCATTGGTGTTGAGCTTGACCAGCTCCGCCATGCGGGGCTGTTCGCCCGGCACATAGGGCTTCAGTTCGTGCGCGAGGCTGCTCCAGAAACGACTCATTCTTCTATCCACATCTCATAGCATTAGCGGTGCGGCTCCTCGTTGTCGGACCTTCAACGCGGGCCGCGCCTCTTTCGATCATCGAAGCCCCAAAACGCTTCATCAAACGGCGAAATAGAGATCATCCCGTGAAAAGCAAATCAACCCGGATTGTAAGCCAGGAAGCATGTTAGATCCCATCCAGCGTGTGAATCCAGGCCTCCGGATAAAGCTCGTAGGCGTCGCCCCGCCGGGCGAGATGCGAGAACGCGGGAAAATGCAGATGCATCCCGGCGATCAGGACGCCGTCCGAGGCGACGCGGTCGAACATGCGCTTGCGCGCGGCCGCGGCGGCGGCGAGATCGGTATCGAAGGCCATGCCGGCTTCGGGAATTGCGGTCTGCACTTCCGGCACGTGTACCGTGTCGCCCCAGATCATCAACCGATCCTTGCCGGAGGCAATCAGATAGGCGGTGTGGCCCGGCGTATGCCCAAGGCTCGGCACCGCGGTCACGCCGGGAAAGACCTCGCCCTGCCGGAATAATCTCGTGCGGCTCTTGTAGGGACCGACCTGCTCGCGGCCGGCGAGGAAATAGAGCTTCCTTGACCGTTCGTCGGCCTTCGCCATCGCGCCGTCGTCGAACCAGTGCGCCGGTTCGTTCTCATGCATGACCAGCTCCGCGTTCGGAAACAGCAGCTGGCCGTTCGCCATGTCGACGAGGCCGGCGGAGTGATCCGGGTGCATGTGGGTCAAGAGCACCGTATCGATCGACTTCGCGTCGATGCCGCCCGCTCCGAGGTTGTATTGAACGAAGCCGGCGGTGGGCAGGAGATAGTTGCCGGAGCCGGTGTCAACGATCGCCCTGCGGCCCTTGGAATGAATCACGAAGGCATTGACGCTGGTTCGCCGCGCTGGGCGGAAGGCGTCCCGCAGCAGCTGATTTGCCTTTTCGAGATCGACGTTGCGCATCACGTCGAGACCGCCGTCCAGATAGCCGTCGCTGATGGCGGTGACGACGATATCTCCGATTCTGCGATGATAGACGCCGGGAATCTGCTGGGTGGGTTGCGGGGTCATGTGGGAAACCTTGGCGGGTGAGGAGATGGCCGGGCTCGATCAGGCGCCGGCCGTTCTGAGAAACTCGTCGATGCAATCGGCGATCAGTTCGGGCGTTTGCACCGCCATATAGTGGCCGGTGGGAACTTCGATGTAGCGTGCACCGGGGATGACGTTGGCCACGGCTTGCGCAAGCGCCGGCGGGCGCACGCGATCGAGACTGCCGCCGATCACGAGCACGGGACAGCGCAGCCCGGTCAGTTCGCCCTGCATGTCCAACCCCGCCAGCATTCGCCAGATCGTCGCATAGCTCGAGGGATCGTTACCGAGCCACCGCGCCCGGTACCGCTCAAAGCGCCTGATGTCGCCGCGCAGCTCCGGGGCATAGCCATTGCGCATCGAATCCTCGACGGCGAATGCCATGCCGGCGGCCTCGATCCTGGCGACGCGTTCGAGGGCCGCAGCGCGGCGATCGGGTTCGATGCCGATCGCGGGGCTACCTACCGCAACGGCGCTTGTGCGCTCAGGATATCGGGCGGCGAAATGAAGCGCGATCGCACCACCGACGGCGATACCCGCCAGCGCTACCTTGCCGGCGGTCCCGAGCGCGTCGAGCAGCGCTGCGATATCGTCAGCCATCGTATCGATGCCAAGCTGGCCGCGCACCTTCTGCGACATTCCCGCGCCGCGGGTGTCATAGCGCAATATGCGGCGGGATTGCGCGAGCCGAGGCGCGACATCGTCCCAGCTTTCGAGCGAGCCGCCCATTTCGTGCACGAGCACCAACGTACGGCCGTCCTTGCCGCCCAGCTCAAAGCGTAGCGAGAGGCCGTCCAGTTCAATGAAATCCATCAGCGTTCCCGGTTTCTCGCCGTCTGATTTTATTGTTTGGGCGCTTGCCACGCATGCTCCCGACAAGCTCAAGCTGATCTAGGCATCAATGAAGTCGAACGCATCCTGCCAGCGCACCACGCGCGCGGTTGACGGCGACGGGAAGTGCGCCGTGCACATCAAGGTGGACGTATCGCAGAAGCGGCCGAACAATTGCCGCCTCGATTCTCCCGCCTGGACGGAGTCGTAATCCGACATCATGCCCAGTTCGGGATATCGGGCCTGCAGCGGCGAGTGGATCATGTCGCCGGTGATGACGGCATCCGCGCCGGGCTTGCCGACATGCACCGAATAGTGGTCGATGGTGTGGCCGGGCGTCGGGATCAGCGTCACGAGGTCATTGAACGCGTGCGCGCTCTTGACGATATCGACGCGATTGGCGGCCACGATCGGGAGCACGGAATCGGTAATCCACGGACACGCCGAGGGATCGTCCTTCTGGCGCCTGGTCCAGTAAGCAAGTTCGCGCTCGGCGAAGACGTAGCGCGCCTTCGGGAAGGTCGGCACCCACTGGCCGTTCTCGAGCCGCGTATTCCAGCCGACATGGTCGGTGTGCAAATGCGTGCACATGACGAAATCGATGTCGTTGACGCCAAATCCGCTAGCCGCGAGGTTCTTCTCGTAGCGGTCGGAATTCATCATGTGCCAAAAACTCCGCATCGGCCGCGGCTTGTGGTTGCCCACGCAGCTGTCGATCATGATGGTGTGGTGAGGTGTCTTTACGATGTAGCTCTGGATGCAGAGCATCAGCTGATCCTTGGCGCCGATGAATCTCGGCTGAAGCCAGCTCCGGTTCGCGTCGAGAAGCTCTTTCGTCAGTGTCGGGAAAAACTGCATCGCCTCGAAGAACGGACCCTCCTGCTCAATGATGCGGTGGATCGTGGTGCTGCCGATTTCGAACTTGGTGGACAAATGCGCCTCCGTTTCACTGGCGGTTGGTGGTTGCCAGATAGGCATGCTCCAGCCGGCGCGGCAGATCGGCCTCGTTTGTTCTGGCTTCCAGCACGATCGATCCGCGCGCCAGCGCATAGACGCGATCGGCGAGCGCGAGCGCCTTCTCGATCAATTGTTCGACCAGCAGCACCGCGGTACCGCCGTCGCGTAGCCGCTGCACCACCTCGAGCACGCGATCCACCAAAACAGGCGAGAGGCCGGCCGACGGCTCGTCCAGCATGAGGAGCCGCGGCCGTCGCACTAGGCCCTGTGCCACCGCCAGGATTTGCTGCTGGCCGCCGGAGAGTGCGGCCGCGCGCTCGTGACGCTTGGCGGCAATTTCGGGGAACAGCCCGAACTGCTCCTCGACGCGCGCGGCGCGCTCGCCGCGCGGCAGGTCGTAGGCCGCCAGCAAGAGGTTGTCGAGCACGCTCAGCTGCGTAAACACCCGGTGTCCCTCCACGACGTGCGAAAGCCCCGCCGTGACGGTGTCGCGGGGACTTGAGCCGGCGAGATCGCGGCCGGCGAAATGCACGCGTCCCGACCAGGGCAGCAGCCCCGACACCGCGCGCAACAGCGTGGTCTTGCCGGCGCCGTTGGGGCCCAGCAGCGCCACCACCTCGCCCGCGCCCACGCAGAGGTCGACACCGCGCAGCACGCCGATCTTGCCGTAGCCGGTCGAGAGGCCGGCGATATCCAGCAGCGGGTCAGGCGCCGAGATAGGCATTGACCACCTCCCGATGCGCGCGGATTTCGGCCGGAGTTCCGGCCGCCAGTATCTTGCCGAGATTGAGCACGGTGACGTGATGGCAGATGTCGAAGATCAGATCGGGGTGGTGTTCCACCACCAGCACCCCGGTGCCGGCCCGGGCGATCGCCAGGATCAGCGCGCCAAGCCGCTCGATTTCCTCCGCCGAGAGCCCGGCCGCCGGCTCGTCGAGCAACAGGAAAGCCGGGCGCAGCATCAACGCGCGGGCGATCTCCGTGAAGCGCAACTCGCTGTGCTGCAGCCGGTCGGCGCGCACGGAAGCGAGCCGCTCCAGCCCGACCGCCGCCAACGCCAGCATGGCGGTGTCGCGCAACATGGCTTCGTCGCGCCGGTGGCGCGGCAGCGACAGCAATGATTCGACGAAGTTGCCCTTGCCGTCGATCGTGCCGCCGATCATGACGTTCTGCAGCACCGACGCCGAACCGACGATGCGGGGGGTCTGGAACGTCCGCGCAATCCGCATCTGCGCGCGGCGGTAGCGCGCGAACTCCGGCAGCGCGGCGCCGTTCAGCCTGACCGCGCCCCGCTGCGGCGTATAGTAACCCGAGATGACGTTCAGGGTCGTGGTCTTGCCGCTGCCGTTTGGACCGATCAGTCCATGTACCTGGCCGGGCCGGATCTCGAGGTCGAGCCCGTCGATCGCACGCACCCCGCCGAAGCTCAGCGCCACCTCGTCAAGCGTGAGCGCACCGGCATCGGGCGCAGCACCGAGCAGCGGTGCGAGCAGATCGGGCCGCGGGACGATCGCGCGGTCGCTCTCGAGCGGGCGGCGGTTCTTGAAGTCCAGGATCTCGGCGATGCCGCCGGGGATCGCAAGTACGATGACGAGCAGCAATACCGCATAGAGAAATGTCGACCACGCGACCAGGGGTGCTGCGAATTCCGGCAGCGCGGTCAGCAGAATCGTGCCGAGCAGCGGCCCGAGAATGGAGCCACGCCCGCCGATCAGGATGGCGATGAAGAACAGGATCGACAGGTCGAGCGTGAACGCGTCTGGCGTGATGTAGGATTGCAAGGCCGCGAACAGGCCGCCGGCCACGGCCGCGACCGCGCCGCTGAACAGGAACACCGTCCCCAGCAGCGTGGATTTCGAGATGCCGCTTGCTTCAGCTGCGACCTCTGCGTCGCGGATCGCGGTGAGCGCGCGGCCGAACCGACTGGCCGCGATATTCACCGTCATCCACGTGCAGAGCGCCGCGAGACCAAAGCAGAAATAATAGAAACCCCATTGCGAGGAAAACGGCTCGGGAAAGACCGGTCCGGCAACGCCGACGCCGCCGCCGGTGACGCTCTGCCAGGCCAGCGCCACCTGGGTCACGATGGTGGCGAAGCCGAGCGTCGTGATGGCGAAATAGAAGGTGCGCAGCCGCAGCGCCGGCAGCCCGACGATCAGGCCGAAGATGGCGCCGACCACGGCCGCGATCGCCAGCGCCAGATAGGGCGGCAACGCCGGCGTGACGTTGCCCGCCACAAGAACGCTGGTGGTGTAGGCGCCGAGCGTGAGCAGTGCCACCCAGCCGATCGCGATCTGGCCGCCGAATCCAACCACCAGGTTGAGGCCCGACACCAGCACCCAATAAACGCAGGCGCGGGTCGCGATCACACCCCAATAGCCGCCGCCGAACAGCGGGAACGCGAGGCCGACAACGAGCAGCGCCAGGAAAGGCAGTGCCGCGTTGAACGTGCTCGCGGAACCACGCACCTTCGCGACGCTCGGGCGTAACTGTGTTGTTGCTTGCGTATCCATCAAACGCGTCGTTGCAGGCTTGCGCCGGCGAGGCCCTCGGGGCGCGCCAGCAGGACGATGATGAACACCGTGAAGACAGCCACCGAGGCGAAGATGCCGCCCACCAGGAAGTTGGCGGCTTGCTGGAACAATCCAAGCAGGAGGCCGGCGACGACGGCGCCACGGTTGTTGCCCATCCCGCCCAGCGCGACCGGGACAAAACCATAGAAGGTAAGCATTGGCGCATTGGCGAAGAAGGCCAGCAGCATTTCGCCGCCGGCGAAGCCTGCGAGCGCGCCGATTATGCCTGCGAGCGCAAAGCTCGCCATGCGCAGAGAGCGTTCCGGCAGGCCGAGCGCACGCGCCGCAAAATTGTCTTCGGCGATCGCCAGGAAGGCGTGACCGATCAGGGTGTGACGATAGAGCAATTCGAGCCCGACGATCACCGCCGCACAGGCCAGCATCGGCAGCCAGAACTGCTGATCGAATCCGCCGCGGGCGATGTCGAAAATCCGCGGAAACGGCTGCGGCTCCGTGCTCCATTCGATCGCGGTGAACTGCTGGATCATCAGCGCCAGCGCCAGCGTGGAGAGCACGTAGAGGTGCTGCTCCAGGCTCTTGAGCACCGGCCGCACGGCGACGATCTCGGTGACGATGCCGAGCACCGCGCCGCCGGCCAGCGCAAGCAGAAAGCCTGCGGCCACCGGCATGCCCATGCGGGCGATGAACAGCGAGCCCAGCACGCCGCCGAGCATCCCGAGCGTGCCCGCGGTAAAGCTGAACACGCGGGAGGCGGAGAACATCACATTATAGGTGATGGCGATCAGCGCGTAGATGCAGCCGATCGCCACCCCCGTCGAGACGATCAATTCGACCATCGGCTCAGGCGCCGTAGCCGGGAGCCAGATTGAACGCGCCGTCCTTGAGCGAATTGGCCTCGACCATCACGATCTCGTTGTCCGGGTAGCCGTCGTGCCTGTCGGCCGTAAAGGAGATGTCGCCGTAGACGCCCGGAAATTCCTTGAGCGCGTTGAGATAACCGACAATCGCTTGCGGCTCGCTGCCGACGCTCTTCATCGCCTCGGCGATCAACCGCGGACTATCATAGCCGAGCGCGATCCACCACAGCAGCGTGTCGTTCATGTCGATCTTGGCGCTCTTCAAACGGTCGACGAAGGCGGTGGTGCGATCCGAAAGCTTGCCCCCGGCGGCGTAGCAAACGGGACGGAAATTGTTGGGGTAGACCTTGGCCCAGTATTCCGGCTTTTCCAGCAGGGCCTTGGTCTGGCCGGAGCCGAGCGTGGTCTGGCCGACGATCGGCACGTCCCATCCCATCTGCCCGCGCGTATTGATGATGCGCGACAGGAATCCGGCGTTCACGCTCCAGGGCATGATCGCTTCGGCGCCCGCCGACTGCATGCGCAACAGCTCAGGCTTGAGGTCGGGATTGGCGGCGTCGACATTGCCCTGATAGACGACCTCGGCGCCAATGCCCTTGAGCATCGGCACATAGGCGTTGACGGAAGCGGTCCCGTAGCCGGTGGTATCGCTGACGACCGCGACCTTCTTGCGCTTGAGCACCTCGACGACGTAGCGGTTCGCGGCGCCGCCGATCTGCTGGTTGGTGGGCGCGTTGCGGAAGCACATCGGATATTTCTTCGGGTCGGTCAGGGTGTCGACCCAGCAGGGATGCACCTGCGGCGTGTTGGCGCGCGCGAGCAGCGGCACGACCGCGAGCGACTCCCCGGAATTGACCGGGCCGAAGACCGCGCTCACCTTCTGCCCGTGCGTGAGCTCGGCCGCACCGTTCACGGCCTTGGTCGGATCGCTCTGGGTGTCGCGGGTGATCAGTTCGATCTGCCGCCCGTCGATGCCGCCGGCCGCGTTGATTTCCTGCACCGCCAACTGGATTCCGCGGTTGATGCCGACGCCGGTGGACGATGAAGGACCGGTGAGCGCCGGAAGATAGCCGATCAGGATCGGCTCTTTTGCCGCGATGGCGGGCTTGGCCAGGCTGCTTGCAAGGACTGCGGCGCCGGCAGACGCCAGCGCTTGACGACGAGTTATCGACATCTTGATTTCCTCCCTAGGTGTCTTGATTCACTCCAAAGTCTGTCGAGGTGTCTTGGACCTCATTTTCTTGGTCTTCCGTGATCGACTATAGCCTCGGCTTGATGGTCCGCATAGCGCGCTGCCTCAAACTCAAGTCTAGTAGTCGTGTGATGGGAGGTATGGGCGCTTGCGATGCGGTGGGCGGTTCCTCCACCGGCACAGCAGGCCCGAAACGCGGTTGCTGTCATTGTTCTCGAAATTTGTGCAGTGCGTGAGTCCCGGATCCGCCGAGCCAACTGATATGATGACCAGCTTTAAGCCGGCGCGGCCCTTCCACCAGTTCGCGAAGCTGATGTACCCTTTTCCCCGGGCTGCAGCGGGGGCGTGCCGGAACCCCGGCAATTGCTATCCGCGGTACGGGCGTTATGGGCGCGCCCCAGCTTCATCGCTCCCAGATTTGAGCGTCCGAGCGCGCATGGCGTGACGACGAAGGGGAAAATCAATGAAACTGCCACGACGTCAATTCCTGCATCTGGCCGCGGGCGCTGCCGCGCTGCCGGCACTCTCGCGGACCGCAAGCGCGCAAGCCTATCCGACGCGGCCAGTAACATTGGTCGCGCCATTTCCGGCGGGCGGGCCGGTCGACACAATTGCCCGAATTCTGGGCGAGCACATGCAGGGCTCGATGGGCCAACCCTTCGTTGTCGAGAACGTCGCAGGCGCTGCCGGCAGTATCGGTGTGGGCCGGGTCGCCCGCGCCGCGCCTGACGGCTATACGCTCAGCGTCGGCCAATGGAGCACGCATGTGGCCAATGCGGCTATTTACAAGCTTCCATACGACACGCTCGCCGACTTTCAGCCAATCGCTCTGTTGTCGAGCAATCCGGGGCTGATTGTTGGAAACAAGGGCCTGCCGGCCAATGACCTGAAGGAACTCATCGCATGGTTGAAAGCCAATGCAGCAACGGCAACGCAAGGCACGCCCGGGGTTGGCGGGTTTGGCCACATCGGAGGGGTGTTCTTTCAAAAAGTGACGGGCCTCAAATGGCAGTTTGTGCCATATCGCGGCGCCGCCCCAATGATGCAGGGTTTGCTGGGTAGCCAGGTCAATTTCATCATCGATACGCCGACCACATCGATACCCCAGATACGCAGCGGCGCCATTAAGGGTTTTGCCATCATGTCCAAAACGCGACTGGCGGCAATACCCGATGTTCCGACCGCCGATGAGGCGGGTGCGCCCGGCCTGGAGCTCTTGCAATGGAATGCCGTTTGGGCGCCGAAGGGCACGCCGGGCGACATCGTGATGGCGCTCAACAAGGCCATCGTCAGCGCGATGGCTGATCCTGCCGTGCGCCAGAAACTTGCGGGTCTTGGACAGGAAATCTATCCGCTCGAACAGCAAACGCCGCAAGCGCTGGCCGCATTTCAGAAAGCCGAGCTCGAAAAGTGGGGGCCGATCATCACGGCGGCAAATATCAAGGTCGAGTGACGGGGAACAGCGATGCAATTGCGGGTCTTCGGGCGCACGGGAATGCAGCTCTCGGTGCTGGGCTTCGGCTGCGGCGCTGTGGGTGGATTCATGGTACGCGGCGATCCCGCCGACCAGGAGCGCACCGTCGCACGCGCGATCGCCGCCGGCGTGAACTACTTCGACACCGCGGTGCAGTACGGCAATGGCGAATCGGAAAAGAACCTCGGCCGCGTCTTGCAAAAGCTGAAACCGGCCAACGTGGCGGTCGGCACCAAGGTCCGGTTGCCGCCCGGCGATTTCGGCCGCATTGGCGACGCCGTGACGACGTCGATCGAAGGCAGCCTGGCACGGCTGCGTCTCGACCGGGTCGACATCTTTCACCTGCACAACCCGATTACCGAGACAGGCGGCGGGTTGACGCTGAGCGTCCGACAGGTGCTCGACGGCGTGGTACCGGCGTTCGAGCGCCTGCGTCAGCAGGGGAAAACCCGATTCCTCGGGATTACGGCGGTCGGCGACACGGCGGCACTGCATCAGGTGATCGATGCCCGCGCCTTCGACAGCGCCCAGGTCGTCTACAACATGCTCAATCCCTCCGCCGCCGAGGCATTGCCGGCGAGCTATCCGGCACAGGATTATGGACGGTTGTTCGATCGCACCAGGGCGGCCGGCGTCGGCGTCGTGGGCATCCGCGTGCTGGCCGGCGGCGCATTGTCGGGCCTGGCCGAGCGTCACCCGATCGCTGGTCCGGCGCCCGAGCCGATCGGTTCGGCGATGAGCTACGAGGCCGATCTCGATCGCGCACGCCGCCTGATGCCGCTGGTCAAGGAGGGGTTCGCCGCCAGCCTGACCGAAGCCGCCACGCGGTTTGCGCTGTCTCACCCGGCGATGGGCACGATCCTGGTCGGCATGGCGACGCCGCAGCAGTTCGATGACGCACTCGCCGCGGTCCAGAAAGGCCCGTTACCGCAAGCGGCGCTCGACCGGCTGTCGGCGCTCCGGCAGGCATTCTCCGGCGAAGCGCGGTGATCGCCCGCGCCGCCTTCGGAAAATCAAGCTCGAACGCAGTCGTCATGTGGTCAGCCGTTGTGATGAGACCGGCCGGTGCGCTAGCCTCGGCTGCCAGAAATGCCGGGAGGACAGCATGGGCCGGAAGATAGCCATTGTCGGAGCGGGTGCGGTCGGCGGGTATGCCGGCGCCCATATGGTGCAGGCGGGCGAAGACGTGACGTTCATCGATCCATGGCCCGAGCATGTCGAGCACATGAGGAAGCACGGCCTGCGCGTTACCCACGCCAAGGACGTGGCGGAATTTTCGGTTCCCGCGCGCGCGCTGCACGTCACGGACGCACAGCGGCTGGCCAAGGAGACGCCGGTCGACATCGCCTTCGTGTGCATGAAGTCCTACGATACGGCCTGGGCCACCACCCTGATCCGGCAGTATCTGGCGCCGGATGGCTATGTCGTGTCGCTGCAGAACTGCATGAATGAAGAAACGATCGCCGGCATCGTCGGCTGGGGCAAGACGCTTGGATGCATCGCGAGCAGTATCACGGTCAACCTGCCTGAGCCCGGCCACATCCACCGCGGCGCTGGCAAGGGTGGGGCGGCACACACCGTATTTCGCGCCGGCGAAGTGCATGGCCGGATCACGCAACGGGCGGAAGAAATCTGCCGCCTGGTCGGCTACGCCGACAGCGCCAAGGTAACCGGCAATCTGTGGGGCGAGCGGTGGTCGAAACTGGTTGCCAACTCCATGGGCAACGGGCTCTCCGCCTGCACGGGTCTGACCGGCGGACAGATGTTGCAAAGCGAGCCGATCCGCCGCTTCTCCACCCGGCTCGGGAGCGAAGCGATCCGGGTCGGGCAAGCACACGGTTATCAATTGGAAGAGATTTTGCACCTGCCGCCCGAGACGATTGCGCGCGCGGGCGAGGGCGACGAGGCGGCGATGCGCGCCTGCGACGAGCAGCGCTTCATGGACGGCAAGCGCACCTCCTCCGAGCAGCGTCCCTCGATGGGCCAGGACATGCAGAAAGGCCGGCGCACGGAGATCGAATTTCTCAACGGCTTTGTGGTGCGCGAGGGCGAGAAGGTTGGCCTCTCGTGCAAAGCCAATGCCGTGCTGACGGACATCGTCAAGCGGGTGGAACGGAATGAGCTCAGTCCAGATCCGCGGCACATCACTGAGCTGCGGCTGAACTGAGCCGGCTTAAAGCGAATGCTCCGGCGCCGCCGCTGGACGGGCGAGCCAATCCGCCCGTCTACGCTCGGCGATTTGCGCTGGTCGACACTTCGGTTCGGCGATGGTAATGGAACTTTGATCTTCGCTTCAACGGCAACGAAAACGCCGCGCCACGACGAGCGGCATTTGAAGAGAGAAGGGAGAAACGCATGGCCAAGGCACCGCCTTCCGCCAAACGCGACCGCATCAAGGCGTTTACGCCCGCACTGGTCGATTACACCAACGACGTCATTTACGGCGACCTGTGGGAGCGCAAGGCCCTCTCGAAGCGCGACCGCAGTCTCATCACGGTGGCGGCGCTGGTCGCGACCTACCGGCCGGAGCAGCTCGTGTCGCATCTTGCGCGCGCGATCGCCAACGGCGTCACGCAGGAAGAGATCACCGAAGTCATCACGCACATGGCGTTCTATGCGGGCTGGCCCGCCGCGATGTCGGCCGCGCAGGTCGCCTATACCGTACTGGTCGAAGACAACAAGGGGGAATAACGATGGCCAGTGACGTTGTCGTCGGCTTCATCGGGCTTGGCACCATGGGTGGCAAGATGGCCACCAACATCCTCAAGGCCGGATACAAGGTCGTGGTGCACGACCTGCACCGGCAATCGGCGGGCCATCATTTGCAGGCCGGCGCCGAATGGGCGGATACACCGCGCGCGCTGGCCGAGAAGTCTGACGTGATCTTCACCTCGCTGCCCGAACCTGCGGATGTCGAGCGCGTCTCGCTGGGGCCCGATGGCTTGATCGCAGGTATCAAAAAAGGCAGTGCCTACTTCGATCTGTCGACAAACTCCCAGAGCGTCGTGAAGAAACTTCACGAGGCCTTTGCCGCCAAGGGCGCGCACATGCTCGATGCGCCGGTGAGCGGGGGGCCGTCAGGCGCGGCGTCGCGCAAGATGGCAATCTGGGTTGGCGGCGATAAAGCCGCATATGACAGACACAAGGCCGTCCTCGATGCGATGGGGGATCGTCCGGCCTATATCGGGCCGATCGGCACCGCGACGGTCGCCAAGCTCGTGCACAACATGTCCGGATATGCGATCACCTGTGCGCTCGCCGAGACCTTCACCATGGGCGTGAAGGCCGGCATGGACCCCGTAGCGCTGTGGGAGGCGGTGCGCCAGGGCGTCGGCGGCCGCCGCCTGACGTTCGATGGGCTGCTCGATCAGTTCCTGCCCGGCAAATACGATCCGCCGAACTTCGCGCTCAAGCTCGCCACCAAGGACGTCAAGCTCGCGACCGAACTGGGACGCGAACTCGGCGTCCCGATGCGCATCTGTAACCTCGCCTACGCCGAGATGAGGGAAGCGTGCAACCGCGGCTGGGAAGGACGCGACTCGCGCGCCGTGATGCTGCTTGAGCAGGAACGCGCGGGCGTCAAGATAGCGGCCGATCCGGAGCGCGTGAAGCAAGCGGCGGAACGCGCGAAGTCCGGCTGATGCTTGCTCTACCCAGATGGGCATCGGTGGCAGCCTGGTCGAGCAGAGCGTTGCCGCCGCACTCACCGTCGCGCCCGGCGCTTACGTGCTGATGCGTGGTTCGGTCGTGCTCGAGGGGGCGACCCGAAAATCCTCGCGGCCTCGCCCCGGGGAAGCGGAGTGGGAGGCATCATGACCGAATTCGATTACGAACTCTTTGCCGTCCGTTATGCCACCCGCAACGCGCGCCGCGGCGCGCACTTTATCGGCGGCGATCCGCACGACGGGCCGATGCCGATGGATTACTTCGTGTGGGTGGCAAGGGGCGGCGGCCGAACGTTTGTCATCGATACCGGCTTCAACGCGGAAGTATCGGAAAAGCGCAAACGCACATTTTTGCGGCGTCCCGTGGAGGCGCTTGCTGCGCTCGGCATTGATGCGAATGCGGTTGAAGATGTCATTCTCACCCATCTGCACTACGACCATGTGGGTAATTTCGACCGCTTTCCGAAGGCGCGTTTTCATCTGCAGGAGCGTGAACTGGCCTATGCTACCGGGCGCTACATGCATTATCCGCGCCTGTCCCATTCGTTCGAGGTCGAGGACGTGTGCGGGATTGTGCGGCTGAACTATGCCGGGCGCGTGATGTTCTACAACGGCGACGCGGAGCTTGCGCCTGGCTTGACGGTGCATGCGGTGGGCGGCCACTCGGCGGGACTTCAATTCGTCCGGGTCAGGACCCGCCGCGGATTTGTCGTGCTCGCCTCCGACGTCACTCATTTCTACGAGAACATGGCAAGTAGCCGGCCGTTTACAACGGCCTTCCACATCGGAGAAATGCTGGAGGGCTTCGACAGGCTGCTCGAACTTGCGCCGGACGAGGGCCACATCGTCCCAGGGCACGATCCTCTGGTAATGAAGCTCTATCCGGCCCCTGGCCCTGAACTCGAGGGTGTTGCGGTGCGCCTGGACGTGCCGCCATCGGGCGTCGCGCCGTGCCGCGCAGACTATTCTTGAGGCCACGTGGCAACCACCCAGAATGCCATTGTGGACCAAACCGGGCTGTGGATCGCCGGATGGCGGCCCGCCCGCACAACATCGATCGGATCACCGATCGCAGCGTTGTTGCGCGAGCGGACTGATCGTCTCGTCCCTGTTCAAGGCTCCTTCGAATCCATCAGCACGAACAGGATACGGCAAGGCTGCGCACCGTGATTAATCCATGCGTGATTTGTTGCTTGCTGCACGATCACATCGCCTTGCTTTAGATGGACCGACGTGCCGTCCAGCATCATGTCGATCTCCCCGGAGAGTATGACGGCGTAATCCAGGCTGCGGGTGCGTTGCATCATCGGATGCTTGACCGGAATGCCCTTTTCCGGAGGGTGGTTGACGCCCTTCATGATCACTTCACTGGCGGGTGGGCGCCATGAGTGTTGTTGAGGCCCCCGGAATAAACGCATTGTCGATGGGTTATCCAGTCAGGTCGGCAACGCGCAGCTGCATTGGAATTCGTTCCCTGAAGGGCGTTATGCAAGGTGAGGCTCTGCCTGGGATGACGACGCCGGACGGTCAAAAGCGCACTGCGGATGAGCTGAAGGAATTGCTGAGAGTTGCGTGGAGCAATGCTGCAGACCCTCTGCTCACGCCATCCGAGCGTAGCGAAGCTCGCAACCAAATCAGGCGGTATGGTGCGGAATTGCGGCGTTATCTCCGGCCGATCGGAGCTGAGCGCAGCCGTCGGCAGACATAAGCGCCGGGGCATCTCACCAAGGTGCGTCAGGACCGTCTGAGTTCCACTTTACGTCAGGTTTTCCCGCGCTGTTGCCGAAACGCGACAGTTGCGGATGAGCACTGTGGTAGCCTCGGGTCAGCTACAGCCGCATGGATCATGGTTCGTCCGGTTGGTTCGCGGGAGACAATGGAATGAACCAGCGCTTACGTCAGCTGCGGTGTTTCCTGATCTTGGCTGTGCTCGCCATATGTTCGACCGACGCCGTAGCACGGGGCGGCCATACGCGTCAGCAGGCCAGGAAGCCTCATGAAGCGACCGGGGTTCGGCACCACCGCGAAGCGGCGGGCAAGAAAGTCCGGCATGCAAGGCATATCGCGGCGGCGCAGCGCAAGTCGTCACGGTCGAGCGACGTGCCGCCTCCGGGTGCGGACGCTTCGCCGCTCTCGGGCGATCTCGCGGCGGTAAAGAATGCGATCGTTCTCGCGCGCAAAGCCAAGACAAGCGAGGCGACCGCCATACAGAAAACCATCGATGACCCGGCGGCGCGGAAGCTCGTTGAATGGTTCATTTTGCGCCATCCGGATGCCGACGCGAACTTCAGCCGATACGCGGCGTTCATCGCCGATAGTCCGGGCTGGCCAAGCATGGGACTCATGCGCAAGCGGGCGGAGGCGCGCCTCTGGCAGGAGCACAGCGACGCCGCCACCGTTCGCAACTTCATAGGCGGTCAGCCGACAAGCGCCAAGGGCCGCTTCGCGCTCGCGCGAGTCCTGCTGGCTGAAGGCGACCATGACGGTGCCGCAAGCCTAGTTCGCCAGGCCTGGCGGTCGGATGAATTGTTGGAGCGCTCCGAAGCCGACGCGTTCGAACTGTTTCGCGACCTGCTCACGCGCGAGGACCATCGTGCGCGCATGGACAGGCGTATCGGCGCCAAGGATCTTCCGGGCGCGAAGCGCGCTGCGCAACACCTTGGCAGCGACGAGCTTTCGATTGTGAAGGCCTGTGCGGCGGCGAACGCGGACAAGGCGCTCGATTTGCTCAACGCGGTCGCGACCGACGCCCGCAGCGACCTGGGATATGCGCTTTGCCGCATCCGCTGGATGGTGCGTCACGACCGGATCGACGAAGCGACCCGATTAGTGGTGACGGCCGCGCCGGAGACCATGGCGCTTCAGGACACGGACGAATGGTGGCGCGAACGGCGCAGTCTCGCCCGCAAGCTGCTCGACCAGGGCAAGTTTGAAGCAGCCTACCGGGTGGTGCGCGATGCCGCCCTGCCGGCCAGTGAATATTACCGGGCGGACTTCCACTTCATGTGCGGCTGGATCGCCTTGCGCTACCGCGATGATCCCGCGACGGCGCGGGCGCATTTCGCCCATATAGACGACGGCTCGGCCAATCCTATTGTGCTGGCGCGGGCGAACTACTGGCGAGCCCGCGTTTTCGAAGCGATCGGCGACAAGGACGCTATGCGCGCCAGCTATGAGGCTGCCGCCCGCTATCCCACCGCCTATTACGGACAGCTCGCACGCGCCAGGCTCGGGCTCGACAGAATTGAACTGCGGGTTCCGGTGCTGGCCAACCCCGCTGCCGATGCAGCGCTCGCGGACGAACGCGTGCGCGCCGCCGATATGCTCTATGCGCTCGGCGAACGCGATGTCGTCCTATATTTCGTTGCTGACCTCGCCGAACAGAGCACTGACGTGGCGGCCCTGGTAGCACTCGCTGAGCTAACCGGCCGCCGCAACGATGCACGCGCCATGTTGCAGATCGGCAAGACGGCGCTTGCCCGCGGACTCGCGCTCGACAATTACGCATTCCCGACGATCGGAATTCCGCAGCACAGCCCGATCGGTCCCGAGATTGAGCGCAGCGTCATCTATTCGGTCGCGCGCACCGAAAGCGCATTCGACCAGCGCGACAGGTCATCGGCTAATGCGGTCGGCCTGATGCAGGTCACCCCGGAAGCCGGGCGCGACACCGCCAAACGCTTCGGCGTCGCCTATGACTGGGACAAGATGGTCTCTGATCCCGTCTACAATACGCAAATGGGCGCGGCCGAACTCAGCGCGTTGTTGAAGGAATACGCAGGCTCTCACATCATGACGTTCGCCGGCTATAACGCCGGCCGGGGCCGCGTTCGCGACTGGATAAAGCTGCACGGCGATCCGCGCAATCCCAACGTTGACGCGATCGATTGGGTGGAGCGAATTCCGCTCTCCGAAACGCGCAACTACGTCCAGCGTGTCATCGAGAATCTACAGGTCTATCGCGTCCGTTTTGATAGCGGCGCTTCGGTGATGTCGAAGTCCGATCAACGTCCCGGAAACTCGCAGGAGACCAACTCGGCGCTGCTTTTGTTAACCCCGACGTCGGCTTCCCATGAGGAGCCGGGCATTCCATAACGTCGGATCGGCGAGTGCCCGTGAGCTCGCTCCATGCTTGCTGCGGGTCGAGCAGCTCGGAATGCCGCTGAGATTATGCCGCTTGAGGTCCTGCGTGGCTTGCCTGGGACGCTTATCGTTGTTTATCGCAAGCATCGAAAAGCCGATCCGCAGCGCAAACCGAGCCTTAGTATCCAACGCAAGTATTGGTCTCGAAGTCGTGCGGCGGCAGCAAGCCGACTTAGCGCATCCTTACATCCGTTCACGATGCCCGAATGGCGTTCGTCCTATCGGTTGCTGCGCGCTATCGACCCGGCCATCTTCACAAGGCCGTCAGTGAATTTGCCCTTATTGTAAGAGTCGTCCCAGAAATAAACCAAGGATGCGGCAACGACGGCAGCTAATATCAGGCGCATGGCGATGACCGATTCGTTTTCACCTTTGATCGGCGACGTTTCTGAGAATGATGTTCGACAGCTTAACCACAAGCCCTCGAAGCTGGGCATTCTCCTCAAGCAGCGACGAAACGTCGTTGGTATATTCAGCGTCCGATTTATCCGCTCGGATATTCTCCTCGAGCAGCGGCCGAATTTCGGCCATATAGTCGTCATCCCGATGTGGCGTTTCATCGAGATGGTCACGCCCGTTACGCGGCGGATATACGATTTCCATGACTAAATCCCCAAATTAGAAGTCGTCCTACCCATCGCTAGCGTCAATTGAGTCGGGGGCGAATTTGCGACGAAAATGGAACCGAATGTTGGACCGCGCGTCGAAAATTCGCTGGCGCGAGATTGGATCGGCCTGTTTGGGGCGGCGACCGGATCTATCCGATCCGGGATGGCCCAATGCGCGGGGACGGCGATTTGCCAGAGCGTTTTCCGATTGGGTTTCCGGCGCTGGACTTGGTCGCGGCCCTGCTGAAAGCCGGTCAGCGTCGCCACGATTGATTTCGACGGCGGCATGGGATAGCCGCAAATCCGTCAGTAACGCTGCCTCTTCCAAAAATCCGAACTGCGCCCGAGAGGGTTGGCCGAGTTGTCGGCTGGAGACGTCATCGTTCTCCAAAGCTCGGTTCGTCGATTTGGTTTCCTCGCCCCAGTTTCGAATCCCGGTTAGATGTGCGGGAGCTGGCCGCCCGGCAAGAAAACCGATGTGAAAGCCAACTTCTGGCGGCACATTTCGGACCTGGCGGGTCGAACTGGCCATGTCCGTGACAAGGGTCCTCATGCCTGCTCGGGCCCACGGCATCCCAGATCCCGGGTTCCGGCCCAGTCGTTAGTTCTTGCGTTTTTTTTGCAACAGTCGGCGAAATTTACCGGATTCCGGGCACAATCCACGTGTGAGCAAGCCTTTGTCATGGATTAGGATACTGCAATTGCATGCATGTTGAATTGAGACGGAAATGATAATGCGGAACTCAAAATTTATCGTTTCGGTTGCGGTCGCAATCAGTGCGATTGCCGGCATGGGTGCCGCATCTTCCGGTCAAGGCACCCTACGTCAAGGCACCGGTCGCCATGGTCTACGACTGGACCGGTTTCTACGTCGGCGCCAATCTCGGCTGGAGCTTTGGGCGCTCGAGCACCGATTACATCATCGCTGGTCTGCCGTTCGGCTCGACATCGCAACGTATGGATGGAATTCTCGGTGGCCTGCAAGCCGGCTATAATTGGCAGAACGGCCGCGGGGTTTTCGGGCTGGAGGCCGATATCCAGGCGACGGCTCAGAAGGGCAGTTCCAGCCTGATCGACTTTATCCCGGGTATCCCGTGTATCAATCAAGATGGCCCATTCACGCCCTGCATACTTGGGACTGGCATTCCGGCGATAACAGGTCTCATCAACCATCAGAACAAGCTGCCGTGGTTCGGGACGTTCCGCGGCCGCATCGGATTCACACCGGCGGAACGCTGGCTGGTCTATGCGACGGGTGGTCTTGCTTACGGCGAAGTGGACACCGTCGACAGCTTGACGATGGGCGGAACGAGCGTGACCCTCGGCACGAATACGATCAGGTGGGGCTGGACGGTCGGCGCCGGCATTGAGGCCGCGATACGGGATGGTTGGACCGCCAAGCTCGAATTTCTATATATCGACTTTGGAAATGTCGCCGACGCCCTGGTGGGTATCGCGCCCATCACGCCAATCGCGACGAGCAGCCACGTGACCGATAACATCGTTCGCATTGGTGTGAACTACAGGTGTCGTCGCCCGGTACTGATCTTCTCCATTTCTCCAGCAACTCAAGCCCCGGCATCGCCCGGGGCTCTTGCTTTTGGCCATCTCAAATATTCGACGCAAGGGCTGCCGGAATAAACGTTCATCTTCGGAGTTCATATCAACTAGCATCCGGCTGGTCGCAGCGTGCCAGGTTCCAGGCCTTGCATATGGACGCTTACGCCACTGGAGACAGCTATGCGGTATCTGTCGTGGGCTACCTTCGCCGTGATTTCGCTGCCGCTTCTCGAGTTCGCCTACGCCCATGAGGCCAACCTTGGCTGCAGACCGATTAGCGAACGAATTGGCAGCGACCCCGGATGTTGGATCATTGCAAACCAGCCGGTTGGAAAGCTAGCCAAGCCGCAGACGTTCTGGCACCTCGACGCCTATCCAACGCGCGCCCTTGCGGAAGCGGCAAAAGGGGCGCACGGGGTCGTTGTCGAGTCTCTGGGAAAACAATGGCTGCTCAGCATAGAAGATGCCGGATGGCGCCCTCCCGCGGGTGGCGAACGCATTGCAGAGATCGGTCCGCTTCCGGTCAAGGCAGGCGAGGCGTATGCGGCGCAGTATATGGAAGCCGTTTTCAACCCCGGCATGACCTCGGCAACCCACGTGCACTCGGGTCCGGAGGCTTGGTATACGCTAACCGGAGAAACCTGCCTGGAGACGCCCGACGGCGTGCAGATTGGCCGGGCGGGCGGTCAATATGTGATTGTCCCGGGCGGCCCGCCAATGCACCTGACCGCTACCGGCAAGGAGCAGCGTCAGGCTCTGGTCCTCATCCTTCATGACTCCACCAAACCGGCAACGACGTTGGTGAGCGACTGGACCCCGAAGGGGTTATGCAAGAACTAAAATAGCGCTGTGATTTCCGGCGGCCCGGTCTCATATCGCGCTCGTTTCGAGGGCCTGTGCCTCCGCGCCGGAGGCTACGTGGACCGGGCGCGGGCACTGCAAGACTGCAACGCTGGTGCCAGAGACAGGCTAGAGCTGACTGCGGTCGACGACCGGGCCTTTGACCAAACTTTCGTTTTTGGGCCGGTCTTCAAGCGCCATTCGCACTTCTTTGGCGCTCTTGAGCGCCCGGCGGATATTTTTATCTTCCGAACTGATGTCGAACGTGATCAGCCGATTGCAGTGCTGGCAGTTCGTCTGAAACCCGTCGCGGAGTCTTTGCGCCCGCTCCCGAAATACCTGCGAGCATTTCGTACATTTGATTCTTACTTTTTCATCGATCATGAAATGTCCCCGGCTGAATGCCGGCATTCTGCTCGCCATAGTTTAAAGGGTTGCTAAAGCGCTAACGAAAACGCATGGGCAATGACTGTATTGAGCCGCGGCGACGGACCACCTGCTGATCGGGCCAACGTTGGCGGCACGCCGCGGACGGTCTCCCGGGTAATCAGCCTTCGGGCCGGCGGCTCTCCTTCATACGCAAACAGTTAAGACTAAATACAAAAAGTCGCTTCTGACTGGATCGCGAAGAGAGAGTCGAGTCTTCGTTGCAGCCGCGTCAATTGAAAGCTCTTCGGGGGCGTTTCGCTCATCGGCTTGACGTCACCGTCCGCGAAAGGCGGGTTTGCGTTTCTCAATGAAAGCGGTTCGGCCTTCCACGTAATCGGCAGACGCAAAACACCCATCGACCGCGACTTGTGCCGCGGCGAGGTTGCGCTTATCGGGATCCTTGACGGCCTCGTTGACGCAGAGCTTGACCGAATTAATCGTCAGCGGTGCATTGCCGCCGATCGCTCCCGCATAGTCGCGCACATAGGCCTCGATCCCGGGGGTCGGGACCACGCGATTGACCAGCCCCATTGCCAAGGCATCCGTCGAGTTGAACTGCCGTGCCGTATAAAAGATCTCCTTGGCGAAGGATGGACCGACAACGTCGACAAGGCGCTTGATCCCGTCATAGGCATAACCGAGGCCCAATTTGGCCGCGGGGACCGCGAAGGTGGAATTTTCCGCGGCCAGGCGAAGATCGCAACAGAGCGCCACGCCGAGGCCGCCGCCGATGCAGTAGCCCTGGATCATCGCAACCGTCGGTTTGGGAAAGTCGATGATGGCGGCGTTGGCCCGTCCGGCAATCCTGTTGTATTCCAGGACGTTCTCGCGTGACGAGCGTTTCTCGGCGAATTCCGAAATGTCCGCGCCGGAAACGAACGCCTTGCCGCCGGCGCCGCTCAGCACCACCACCCGGATTTGATCATCCTTTGCGAATTCGGCCATGATTTCCGGCACCGCCTGCCACATGTCGACCGAGACCGCATTGTGTCGCGCCGGATTGTTGAACTGCATCCAGCCGATCGGTCCGTCTTTATTGGCGATCATGCGCTCGGTGCTGGTCTTCATCGGATCCTCCCGCAGAGGTAGGTTGTTGCGTGCAATTGCAGATATCGAAACGTGGCCGATCTAGACAATCTTTCGGGCCCGGAACTCGGCGATCGACTTGTCGTCATAGCCGTATTCCCGGAGGACTTCCTCGGTATGCTCGCCTTTTTCAGGCGTCGGACGTGCAATTTGGCCCGGCGTCCGGCTGAGCTTGATGGCCTGATTGACCACCTCGATCTTGCCAAGCGCGCCATGCTGCACGGCTGCCGCCATGCCGAGATGCTGCACCTGCGGATCGGCAAAGACTTCATCCATCCGATTGATCGGGCCGCAGGGCACGCCCGCCTTGTTCAGCTTCGCGATCAATTCACCACTCGACTGTTGCCTGGTGACCTCGGAGATAATCTGATTGATGGCGCTCCGGTTTTTGGAACGGGACGCATCTGCGGAAAAACGCGGATCTTCGAGCAGATGAGAAAGACCGAGCGTCTGGCAGAAGCGCGTGAAGATATGCTTGCCTGCTGCTGCAATATTGATGTGGCCGTCACGCGTCGGAAACACCCCGGTGGGTATGCTGGTTGGATGGTCGTTACCGGCCTGTCCCGGGACGTCCTTGGCGATCAGCCAGCGCGCCGCCTGGAAATCCAGCAGCGAGATTTGCGCCCCGAGCAGCGATGACTGCACCCACTGCCCCTCGCCGGAAACTTCGCGCTCGAGCAAGGCGACCAGAATTCCCATCGCGCAGAAAATACCGGCGCCGAGATCGGCAACGGGAATACCTACGCGCACCGGACCCTGGCCCGGAAGCCCCGTGATCGACATCAACCCGCCCATGCCCTGCGCGATCTGGTCGAAACCCGGCCGCTCGCGATAGGGGCCGTCCTCGCCAAAGCCCGAAATGGAGCCATAGACGATGCGGCTGTTGATCGCACGAACAGTCTCGTAATCGATCCCGAGACGAAATTTTACGTCCGGCCGGTAGTTTTCGATCACGACATCGGCTGTCTCGACCATCCGTTTGAAGATCGCGATGCCGTCGGCCTCTTTCAGATTGAGCGTGAGGCTGCGCTTGTTACGGTGAAGATTCTGGAAATCGGGTCCGTGCCGCGGACCGCCCATGTCGCTCTCGTCAAGACCTGGTGGAAGTTCGATCTTGATGACATCGGCGCCCCAGTCGGCCAGTTGCCGGGCCGCCGTCGGCCCCGCCCGCACCCGCGTGAGATCGAGCACTTTGAAACGGGCAAGTGCTTTCGAGGCAGGGGTGAAGGACATATGGTTTTCTCCAGTTCGCTTTATTCAGGGCTGGCCAGGTTCAGGCGATCGACGCCATCTGGCGCGGTTCGAACTCCAGCCAGGCCATGGCTCCGATCGGGAAATCGTCCATCGGCGAGGTCGTGACCCTCAGCTGTAACGAGCCTTCGCGCGGCCTGACCACGTAATCCCAGTGCTCGCCCAGGAACGCACGCTCCAGCACGACGACTTCGACCGGGGAACAGCCGGCTCGCGCGGCGGGCGCCACCTCGGAAAGCCGGATGCTGTGCGGCCTGACCGAAAACACCGCCTTTCCCCCCGGAGACACGTCGAGATCCAATGCGGAGCGGGGCAGGGCAAAGCCGTCGAAGGAAACCTGATGTCCGTCGCAGGTGCCTTCAATGAAATTGGTGCGCCCGATGAAGCCGGCCACAAACCGCGTCGTCGGCTTGTTGTAGAGCGCGCGTGGATCATCGACCTGCTCGATGCGGCCATGATTCATGACGGCAATTCGATCCGACGTCACCATGGCTTCGGCCTGGTCGTGCGTTACGTAAACGGTGGTGACTCGAAATTCGTCATGCAGGCGCCGGATTTCAAAACGCATCTCCTCCCGCAGCGTCGCGTCCAGATTGGAAAGCGGCTCGTCGAGCAGGAGAACGGAGGGCCGGATAACGATCGCGCGGGCCAGCGCCACCCGCTGTTGCTGGCCGCCGCTGAGCTCGGCAGGATAACGGTCGGCCAAGTGGTTCATATGGACGACTTCCAGCATTTCTCCGACCCGGCGTTTTACCTCGGCATCCGGAATCCTTCTTAGCTCCAGCCCGAACGCGACGTTCTGCTCGACCGTCATGTTCGGCCAGATGGCGTAGCTCTGGAAGATCATCGACATCTGGCGCCGGTCCGGCGGAACCGAGCCGGCGGGCGAAGACAGCACCTGACCATCCATCTCGATGGTACCGAGCGTGGGATCGATAAAGCCGGCGATCATCCGCAAAGTGGTGGTCTTGCCGCAGCCGGAAGGCCCGAGCAGCGAGACGAATTCTCCGGATTGCAATTCGAGGTCGATGGCGTCGACCGCGAGGAAAACGCCATAGCGCTTACTGAGACCGCTTAGTCTGAGCCTGCTCAACTAATTCCTCCGCAGCATGAAATCGCGTCCAATCATCCTGGATCCGATGCCGGCGATCGCAACCGTCGCAATCAGGAGGATGACGCCAAGCGCCGACAGCACCTCGAAATTGCCCTCCTCCGACAGGTCGAACAGCATCACCGAGATGACTCGCGTGTTCGGTCCGACGAGGAAGATCGCCGAGGACAGCTCCCGCGTCGCCGGGATGAAGACCAGGATCCATGCGCCGGCGAGACTTTTCTTCAGGAGCGGCATCAGCACTTTGCGAATTGCCAACAGGCGGCCGCCGCCGAGAATACGCACCGCCTCTTCCATTTCCGGATTGATGCTGCGCAGACCCGCCGCGCTTGAGGTGTAGGCGATGGGGAGAAAGCGGGTGGTAAAACCCAGGATCAGGATCGTCGCGGTCCCATAGAGTGCAAGCGGCGGCGGGGCGTACGCGGCATAGAACCCGATCGCAAGCACGATGCCGGGAACCACGAACGGGGCGACACAGAGAAAAGCCAGGACGTTGCTCCAGGGCACCAGCTTTCGACTGACCACATAGGCAATCGCCAGCGACAGGCCTATCGCGGCGAAAGCCGTCACTCCCGAATAGACGAAGGTGTTGAGGATCGTTTGCTTCGCCTGGGTCTGCTCGACCAGAAGATAATAGAAGTTGTGAAACGTCAGATTGTCGAGGCTGAACCCGCGGCCCCAGGCCTTGGCAAAGGCGGCCTGGAGCAGCACCACCATGGGAAGAAAAACCGAAAGCGCGCAGACGAACAGCGCATAGCCGAGCATGGCCCAGCGCCAGGGCCCCAGCGCGATCATCCGGCGTTCGCCGCCCTTGCCGGTGACGGAGGTGTAGCCTTTGCGACCGAGCAGGGAGCGCTGCAGCCAGAACATCAGGACGGTAATGGCGAGCAGCGGCATTGCATAGGCCGCCGCTTCCTCGACGCGGACCGGATATTCGAAAAATTGCCAAAGCTGCGTCGAGACCACGTTGAAGCGGGCAGGTAATGCGATCAGCGCGGGCGCGCCGAACAATGCGATCGCTTCCAGAAAGCTGATGATGACGCCGCCGATGATCGCCGGGGTCACCAGCGGCAATGTTATCCGCAGCGTTGTCCGGAGCGTGCGGGCACCCAGTATATTCGCGGCATCTTCCATTTCCGACGACACCAGGTCGAGCGCGGAACTCGTGAACACAAAAGTGTATGGAAACGACGTCACGGCTATGACCAGGATCAGGCCCGTCATCGAATAGATATTGAAAATGCCGTGCCCGGCGCCGGTCAACGCCATCCAGACCTTGTTGAGCCATCCGGAATTCGGGCCCGCCAGGAGAATCCAGCCGATGGCGCCAAGGTAGGGCGGCGTCACAAAGGCGGCGAACACCATCAGCCGAATGAACGCCTTGCCCGGCATATCCGTGCGCGAGATCGCCCACGCGATCGGAACGCCAAACAGCGTGGCAAGCAGGGCGACGCCGACGCCGAGTTCCAGTGAGTTAGCAAGCGCCTGGAGGTGCCGGATATTGCCGTAGGCAACCCGGTAGTTGGCGAGCGTGAAGCGTCCGCTATCGGTCTCCTGCAGGCTTGAAATGATCAGCCGCAGGATCGGATTCAGGATCAGGAAGGCGAGCACGGCGATCAGCAGCAGCCACAGCAGAATGCTCGCGTCGAGACGCCTTATCCTTGAAGCCAGACCCGAGAATTGCACGGTGCGGACATCGAGAGAGTTGTCAGTCACGTCGTTTTACCCTGTCGTGACCCCGACCATGATTCGATCGGATTCGCCAAACGCGGCCCTTCGGGTCCGGATCATGCTCTATACGCCGAACGTTTCGCGCCACTGCTTGATGACTTCGGGAATGCCCTTGGTGATCTGTTCGACTGTCGGGCGAATGGTCTTGAGGTCCTTGGCCGATTTGGCGCCCTTCGGCGGCGTGATCTCGGGCCGGATCGTTTCGTTGAAGTGATCCACCCAGATCTGGGAGGCGCCCGCGGTCAGCAGGAATTCCATGTACAGGCGTGCGGCATTGGGATGCTTGCAGCCCTTCATGATGCCGGAGGGCGCGATGATCAGGACGGTGCCGTCGCTCGGATAGACCATTGCAAGCGGGTTACCCTTCTGCACGCTCTCGAGCAGCGTGCCGACCGGCCCGCAGCCTGCGATGGAGCTTTCTCCCGCGTTCAGCATCGTGACCGTGTCGTTGATCGAGCGGCCGATCCGTGGGTTGTTTTTGGCAAGCTTTTCGAAGAACTCCCAGCCGTATTGATTGCGCATGGTCAGCGCCCAGGTGCCGACATAGCCGCTGAACCCGGGGTGACCCAGCGCGATGTTGTCTTTCCATTTGGGATCGAGCAGGTCGGTCCAGTTTTTGGGGGCGTCGGCCTCCTTGACCTTCGCGGTATTGTATCCGATGCCGATCATGCCCGCCGAGGTGACGAAATAATAACCGTCGGGATCGTAGTTCTTGTAGACGTCGAGCACCTTGCTGGCATTATCGGGAACATATTTTTCCAATGCGCCATTGGCTTTCAACGCGACGCAGTGACCGATATCCGTCGTGCTCAGGACGTCGCATTGAATGGCGCTGGCCTTGATTTCCTGGGTGACGCGTTGATAGGCGACCTGGGCGGTGGTGCGCAGCACGTTGACCTTGAGGCCGGGATAGATCGATTCGAAGCTTCGGCCCAGCGCCTGCGCGGTGATGTCGTCGGACTGGGCGGTGTACCATGTCAGCTCGCCACCCTCTTTCTTCGCGGCCTCGTAGAGTTCCTTCTCGTGTGGCGTCATCGAAGGTGCGGGCTGCGCCAGGACCTTTGGGCCAGCGCCGAGCACCAGTAGCGCTGAACCGCCGAGAAGAAAACTACGCCTGCGAATGGGGAACATTGCCGATCCTCGCCTCAATCCCGTTTCTTGTTCAGGCGAGTATGCTGACATTTGGCGCGGGCTTCAATTCATTCCGCCGGCAAACAGCTCACACTTTGGAAGGACACGGCGTTGCGGTGCACCATGCCGAGTTCTTCCAGCGGAGTTGTTGCGAACCGATCCGGTCAGGCCGCCACAAACACGAGCAGCACGCCATTGGCGGCGCCGGGAGAGACAAGCACGCCGCCGGCAATCCGGACCGCGGCCTTGCCGGCGGCCTTTTCAGCGGCGACGAGGTCCGCAGTTGCGAGCACGAGCCCGGCGCCTCCACGCTCGGGAAGTCCCGCCAGCGAGACGTCGGGATAGCGGCGGCGCAATTGGTCCCTTGTCACGAACAGGAAATCGGCACGGTCGGAACCGGAAGCCACCGTAACGGCGCCGTCCGGCTGAGCGCTGAGGTTGCGGTCGATCAGGCGCGCCAGGTGGGCTGCGTCCCCTGCCGGGTCAGGCGAAACGACAAGCGCGCGTTTGAGGCAATTCACGGCATTGGCATGTTGCTGCAATTGCGGGATCCAGACGGTCTCACGCGTCTTGTGTTGACACGCGAAAATACGAAGCCCGGCCGGAGCCTCCTCGATCGGCCATTGGAATGTCCGGAACCTCGCCGCCGACAGGGTGCCGTCAGGCATCGTCACCGGCCGTTCGAAATCGGTCGGCCCAAGGGCTGCGTAACCGCGCGCGCGAACTTCCTCGGCGCCCGCGGCCGCGTCGATCGCGGTGAATGCAATGCGCTCGATTCCTTCGCCATGGCGCGCCAGATAGGCCCGCGTCGGCGCATTGTGCTCGGTTTCGGTGAGAACGCCGAGCAGTTCGATGTAGTCAGGCCCGAGCATGATGGTGGCGTTACCCGTTCCCATCTTGGCGCTATGGGTGCCGCGCGGCGAGACCGTAAAACCGAGCCGCCGCCAGTTTTCGGCGGCTCGATCCAGATCCCTGACGACGACGACGGCGTGATCGATTCCGACAATGTTCTTTAGCGCCACCTCTGTACTCCTCCGGTCGGCCTTGATGGTGTAAGGTAACCAGATCGGGTCGCCGCCCGCAACGCATTCGCCTCGCATTGAATACGCTTGGGCCGGCGGGCCAAAATCTCTTACGCGGATCGGCCGCGAAAGGCGCGACGATGGATGCCGCAAAAATTCGCTGGCCGGATTCGCTGTGGGCCACGGTGACACCGCCCGGGCCGAAACTGCCTGAACTTGAAGGCGAGGCGCACGCCGACGTTATCGTGATCGGCGGCGGGTTCACGGGCCTTTCAACTGCCCTGCACTTGCGCGAAGCCGGCGTGGACGTCGCCGTGGTCGAAGCGATGGAGCCGGGCTGGGGCGCATCGGGCCGCAATAACGGCCAGGTCATCCCGACCCTCTCGCGGCCCGATCCCGAAGATATCATCGCCAGACACGGCGCGGCGGGCGAGCGGTTCGTCGCGCTGCTGCGCGACAGCGCGGCGATGCTGTTTGATGTGGCCCGGCGCTATCAAATTCAGGCGGAGCAGGAACAGAGCGGATGGGTGCAGCCGGTGCACTCGCCCGGCCGCATCGGGATCGCCGAGCGCCGTGTCCGGCAGTGGTCGAAGGTCGGGGCGCCGGTCGAATTGTTGTCCCGCGATGCGACGCGCGCCATGCTCGGGTCCGATGCGTGGTTCGGCGGCTTCTGGAACAGGTCGGGAGGTCATATCAATCCGCTGGCATTGTCGCGCGGCCTTGCGCGCGTGGTGCTGGAGTGCGGCGGCCGTATTTACGCGCGCTCCCCGGCGACCGGTTTCGAACGGCAGAACCAGCGGTGGGTTGTCAAATCGGCGCAGGGGCAGATCAGCGGTCGGGCCCTGATCGTGGCCACCAATGCCTACACCGGCGAGTTCTCGAAATCGCTGGCCCCTGACATCGCGCGCGAGGTCGTGCCGGTGCTGTCCTGGCAAATGGCGACGCAACCTCTTTCGGAAAGCGCCCGGCAGACGATCATACCCGGCCGGCAGGCGATGTCTGATACGCATGGCGAGCTCTATTTTGCCCGCTACGATGCACGAAATCGTCTTGTGACGGGCGGAGCCGTGATCGGTCCGGGCAACAAGCCCGCGAAACTCAAGCGCGTTGTTGCGGAGCGCCTGAAACGGCTGTGGCCGCAGATCGGACAAGTCAGTTTCGATCATGTCTGGAACGGCTACGTCGGAATGACGACGGACTTCCTTCCGCGCCTTCACCGCCTTGGGCCCGACGCTTTTGGCTGGACCGGCTGCAATGGTCGTGCGGTCGCGCTCTCGATCGCGCTCGGCGATGAGTTTTCAAAAGCCGCGCGCGGTTATCCGGAAAGTGATCTCGCGCTGCCGTTCACCGACCCGGCGCCGATCGTCGCGCATGGGCTGTTGCGTCGTCTGGCTCCGCTGATGCTGATGGTTTATCGGCGGCGCGACGCAAGAGAGCTCGCGTGAGCTGCTATCGCTTGACGTCTGCCGCCGCCGTCTTCACCAGCGCGATCAGCTCGTCGCCGTAATGTTCGAGTTTCTTGTCGCCGATGCCGGGGATGCCGCGGAGCTCCGCGAGCGTGACGGGGCGCGAGGTGGCGATGCCGTCGATGGTGGAGTCGTGCAGCACGACATAGGCGGGCACGCCGCGCTTCCGCGCGATATGGGAACGCCACGTTCTCAAAGCGCTGAGCAAGGTCGGATCGCCGGTGTTGGCTCCGACGGATGCGGGCGCAAGATCGCCGCGTCTCGATTTGGCGCGGCTGGCGCGGACGCGGACACCCGGCGTTTCCTCGCGCAGCATCACCTCGGTCTCGCCCTTGAGGACGCCGCGCGCGGTTTCCGTCAGCTTCAGCGCGCCGAAGGCCTCAGAATCGGGCCGAAGATGACCCATCGCCACCAGTTGACGCATCGCGGCGCGCCACTGCTTTTCATTGAGTTCGGCGCCGATGCCGAACACCGAAATCCTGTCATGTCCGAATTGCTTGACGCGCTCCGTCATGCGGCCAACCAGAACATCGATCAGATGCATCGCCCCGAAGCGCTGCCCAGTGCGATAGGCGCAGGATAGCAATTTTTGTGCGATCACCTTGCCGTCGCGAAGCTGCGGCGGCGACAGGCAGTTGTCGCAATTGGCGCAATTACCGCTGCCAGGCTTCTCGCCGAAATAGCCGAGCAGGCGGCTGCGTCGGCAGTTCGTGGTTTCGGCGAGGCAGACCAGGGCATCGAGCTTTCCGATCGAGACGCGCTTGAACGCTTCCGCACCCGAGGATTCCTCGATCATGCGCCGATGCTGCACGATATCGGACAGGCCATAGGCCATCCAGGCGCTGGACGGCTTGCCGTCGCGCCCCGCCCGCCCGGTCTCCTGGTAATAGGCCTCGATGCTCTTGGGCAAATCGAGATGCGCAACGAAGCGCACGTCGGGCTTGTCGATGCCCATGCCGAACGCGATCGTGGCGACGATCACGACACCATCCTCGTTGATGAAGCGATCCTGATGACCCGCGCGGAGTTGGGCATCCAGCCCCGCATGATAGGGCAGCGCCTCGATGCCGGCCCTGGTCAGCGCGGCCGCGGTGTCTTCGACCTTGGCGCGTGACAGGCAGTAGACGATGCCGGCATCGCCGGAATGGCGCTCGGTGATGAAGGCCTTGAGCTGGGCCGGCGCGTTCTGCTTGTCGACGATTTCATATCTGATGTTCGGCCGGTCGAAACTCGCGACAAAGTGTGGTGCGTCGGTCAGCCCGAGCCGATCGACGATCTCCTGTCGGGTGAGTTCATCGGCCGTGGCGGTCAGCGCGATGCGCGGCACGTCGGGGAAACGCTCCGATATGACCGACAGGCCGATATATTCCGGGCGGAAGTCGTGCCCCCATTGCGACACGCAATGCGCCTCGTCGATCGCAAACAAGGCGATGTCGGCGCGACCAAGCAAAGCGAGGCAGCGCGGCGTCAACAGCCGCTCCGGCGCGACGTAGAGCAGATCGAGATCGCCGGCGACGAGCCGCGCCTCGACCGCGGCGGCTTCTTCAAAGGACAACGTGGAGTTCAGCACCGCCGCCTTGACGCCGGCCTCAAGCAGGCCGGCGACCTGGTCGCGCATCAGTGCGATCAGCGGCGAGACCACGATGCCGCAGCCTTTTCGCAACAGCGCCGGCAATTGATAGCACAGCGACTTGCCGCCACCGGTCGGCATCAGCACCAGGCAATTGCCCCCGATCGTGACATGCCTGACGATCTCCTCCTGCGCACCGCGAAAGCCGGGCAGGCCGAACACGGAATTCAGCACCGAAAGCGCGTTGGCGGCGATGTCGGACTGTCGGTTGCGGGTCGACGCCGTGGTGGACGGATTGTACATCGAAGCTCCCCCGTCAGCGCCACATTCCGCGCATGCGGGCACCGACATCGATGCGCGGTCCATCGCTCGCGGCACATGCCGCCGCGCCGGTCACCGCAGGCGGCCATACCGTCTTTTCGAACAGGCCGAGCAGGGAAGCGGGAATGAAACGCGTCCGCGAGGCGTAGACGTGCCGGTCGCCGCGCGCATGCTGGCCGTGGGTGAAGAAACGCTGTGGCACCATGAGATACAGGTCGTCTTTGGCGCGGGTCATGGCCACGTAAAGCAACCGGCGTTCCTCCTCGATCTCGGGGGACGTGCCGGCGCCGAGATCGGAGGGCATGCAGCCGTCGACCACGTTCAACACGAACACCGACTTCCATTCCTGCCCCTTGGCGGAGTGGATCGTCGACAGGATCAGGTAGTCTTCATCGAGCAGCGGCACCCCCGCCTGGTCGCTGGTCGCGTCAGGCGGGTCGAGGGTCAGTTCGGTGAGGAAGCGTTCACGCGACGGATAGCCGCTCGCAATCTGTTCGAGCTGGATCAGGTCGGCGCGCCGGACCTCGGAATCCTCGTGGATCCGGTCCAGATGCGGCTCGTACCAGAGGCGGGCTCGTTCGAGGTCGGCCGGCCAGTTTGAACGGCTGATATCCGCGACAGCAGCGATGAACATTTTCCAGTCGTCGCCGGCGCGCGGCGGCACCGTCGCCTGTGCGAGCGCCGCGATCGGGTCGATGCTGTCGGCCATGTGATCGAGTACCCGCTGCGCCGAGGTGGGACCGACCCCCGGAATCAGGTGCATCAGCCGGAAGCCGGCAACGCGGTCGCGCGGATTCTCGACGAAACGCAACAGCGCCAGCATGTCCTTGATGTGGGCGGCATCGAGGAATTTCAAGCCGCCGAATTTCACGAACGGAATGTTGCGGCGGGTCAGTTCGACTTCCAGCGGACCGCTATGACTGGACGTGCGGAACAGTACGGCCTGCTGCTTCAAAAGCGCGCCGGATTCCCGGTTCTCCAGCACGCGTTCGACGATGCAGCGCGCCTGGTCGGCTTCGTCGCGGACGGTGACAAGCTGAGGTTTTGCGCCGGACGTTCGCTCGGTCCACAGGTCCTTGGTGAAGCGCTCGCGTGCAAGATCGATCACGCCATTGGCGGCGGCGAGGATGGTCTGCGTCGAGCGGTAATTGCGATCGAGCGTAATGATATCGGCGGGCGGTGAGAACTGGCTTGGAAAATCCAGGATGTTGCGCACGGTGGCGGCACGGAACGAATAGATCGATTGCGCATCGTCGCCAACGACGGTGAGGCCGCACCCGCCGGGTTTCAGGGCCAGAAGTATCGACGACTGCAGGCGGTTGGTGTCCTGATATTCGTCGACCAGGACGTGGTCGAAACGGCCGCCAATGTCGTCCGCGAGTAGCGGATCGCTCATCGTCTGCGCCCAATAGAGCAGCAGGTCGTCATAATCGAGCACGTTCTGCCGCTGCTTGGCTTCAACATACGCCGCGAACAACTCCTTCAATTCGGCGGCCCACCCGGAGCACCATGGGAACGACGCGCCTAGCACTTGCTCGATCCCGGCTTCCGCGTTGACGCAGCGCGAGTAGATCGCAAGGCAGGTACCCTTGGTCGGAAACCGGCCTTCGGTTTTCGAGAATCCCTTTTCGTGCCGGATCAGATTCATCAGGTCGGCGGAATCTTCACGGTCATGGATCGTGAACGCGGGATCAAGTCCGATTTGTTCGGCGTAGTCGCGCAAGAGGCGCGCGCCGATGCCATGGAAGGTGCCAGTCCAGGCCAGCGCGTCGGTCATCACGCAAGCATTGTCCCCGAGCACCTTGCGCGCGATCCGCTCGACGCGTTTCGTCATTTCGGAAGCCGCCCGGCGCGAGAACGTCATCAGAAGAATGCGCCTGGGGTCGGCACCGCCGACGATCAGATGGGCCACGCGGTGCGCGAGTGTATTGGTCTTGCCGGATCCGGCGCCAGCAATCACCAGCAGCGGCGCAAACGGGCCCGGTCCCGCCGTGCCATGCTCGACGGCGCGCCGCTGTTCCGGATTGAGGCTTTCAAGATAGGCTGCCGCTGGCACGGAATGATTGTCCCCAGGTGAAAATCAAACTCCGTGATTCCCGATGCGCCTACAATGGCTTCGGTGCTGGCTCCGCTCCCGCAAAAGAATCGCAGCAATACTAACTCTTGGCTGAATTATATGAACAAATCAAGAACAATGCCGGCGTATTGCTTGGGGATCAATGGAAAGTGGCCGGTATGGGCAGCGGCGGATAGAACGCGCTTACACCCCGGCGCGCCGCAAAGCCTCGGCAATGCTCAGGATAGGGACGCTCCGGCGCGGCGCCGCCTCAAGGGCATGGCGCAGCAGCGAGAGGGAGCATCCGTAGGGGCTGGGAACTGTCTCAACATCATGGCTGTGGTTTCCGGCAGAACGCCGGCGATGCGCTGCTGTTCGGGAGACATCTGGCGGTGAGTGGTCGATGCGGGATGGCAGGCGAGAGATTTCGCATCGCCGATATTGACAAGCCGCGTGATCAGATTCTTTGTCGTCATTTCCCGGGCGCGCGCCAGCGCGAACCCGGGATCTCGCTTGAACAACTTCTGGATTTCCGGGTCTGCGCCAGGAGGCGCATCCCGGAATGACGCACGAATATGGCGGAGAGCCGGCCGGCGTTCTTGTTCCCTACATGCCCCACCACTAGGATGGCTCTCGAAATGCATTATCGCGTTTCGTTGGCCGGCTGGTTAGCGCTACGAGCGGGGAAGTGGAGAGGGCATGGCGAAGGCGATCCTTGGCATTATCGGCGGATCCGGCATCTACGACCTGCCCGGGCTGGAGAACGTGCGCGAGGAGGCGATTGCGAGCCCCTGGGGCGAGCCTTCGGCGCAGGTCACGCGCGGCACCATTGCCGGCCTGCCGGTCGTGTTTCTGCCGCGCCACGACCGGGGTCACCGGCTGTCGCCGTCCGACATCAATTACCGCGCCAATATCGACGTGCTGAAACGCGCCGGCGTCACCGACCTCGTCTCGTTGTCGGCCTGCGGCTCGTTCAGGCAGGAATTGCCGCCCGGCACCTTCGTGCTGGTCGACCAGTTCATCGACCGCACCCACAAGCGCGAAAGCTCGTTCTTCGGCAGGGGCTGCGTGGCGCATGTGTCGATGGCGCATCCGGTATCGCCACGGCTGCGCATCCATCTCGCCGCCGCCGCCGAGGCTGAGGGGATCTCGATCGCGCGCGGCGGCACCTATGTCTGCATGGAAGGTCCGCAATTCTCCAGCTACGCCGAAAGCATGACTTACAAGGGGTCGGGCTATTCCGTGATCGGCATGACCAATATGCCGGAGGCCAAGCTCGCCCGCGAGGCGGAGATCTGCTACGCCACCATTGCCATGGTGACCGACTTCGATTGCTGGCATCCCGACCACGATGCCGTCACCGTCCAGGACATCATCCGGGTTTTGACCACGAACGCGGAGAAGGCAAAGGGTCTGGTGGCGCGCCTGGCCAGAGAATTCCCCAGGGAGCACGAACCCTGTCCGATCGGCTCGGACCGCGCGCTCGACACCGCTATCATTACCGCCCCGGAGGCGCGCGATCCGGAATTGCTGAAAAAGCTCGATGCGGTGGCGGCAAGGATATTGCGGGCGTGAGTTCAGGCGGCGTTACGGATCATTTCTTGACATAAGTCGGGATATTCAGATCGACATCCCACGTAAAGGTCTGATCGGGAATGTTCATGAATTTCATGTCACAGGTATGTGATGCCTTGCTTTTGAGCGTCAGGATATTGCCGTCGAAATGATAGCTTTGCAAAAATGCCCGGACGTCCTTCTCGAAAGGCGCAATGGTGCAGCCGTGACCGGGAATCGACATGTCCACCTGCCAGACATTGAAATCCTTGTCGACAGATAGCTGCAACATGGCGTGTGACACGTTATAGGAATTGTCATGCCGGTCCGCGAGCTTGTTGCGTTTCTTTTCCATGGACGACAGATTGCCGTTCTCGATACCGGCCATATCATCTGCCGCCGGCGAAAAAGAATAGAAGTGAATTCGCACCCAGGAGTAACCCGGAGCGTTCAATCGTGGTTCGATGGTTGCGACAACGCTGGATAACGAGAAGGCAGTGGAATCAACCGAAAAACTGGCGACCGTCGCGAAAGGGTCTTTCGCAGGCGGCGTTGGATCCGCAAGGGCGGTGTTGCTCATCAGGAGCGGCAGCATCAGCGCCATGCGAACGGTGCGGTCTCGACGTGACATTTTATCTCCAGGCCGAACATGGATACTCATCCGGTCCAACGGATGGATCGAAATACTTGACCAATCGTGCACATATGCGGATTCGGCGCGCAGCGGGGGGTGAGGATATGATTCTTTGTTCTTAACGGAGGGTCATTACATGCGAGGCAATTTTGGATAAACTGCTGATATCGATGGGCAACATATGAAGGTCGACGGCAGGCATATCCGCAGCATCTGGCTTGAACCCGACGGCGCGACGGTCAGCGCGATTGATCAGCGGCGGCTGCCGCACCATTTTGTCGTGGCGCGGCTCGAGACGTGCGAAGCGGCGGCGGACGCGATTCGATCCATGCTGGTGCGCGGTGCGCCGCTGATCGGGGCGACCGCGGCCTTCGGGATGGCGCTGGCGATGCGGGCCGATGGCTCTGATGCCGCGCTCGATCATGCCTATGCGAGGTTGATGGCGACGCGGCCGACCGCGATTAACCTGAAATGGGCGTTGGATGAGATGCGCTCGATGTTGCGGCCATTGCCGCCGTCGCAACGAGCGGCGGCGGCCTATTCCCGCGCCGCCGAGATTTCCGAGGAAGACATCGCCATCAACAAGGGTATCGGCCAACACGGCCTTGGCCTGATCAAGGCGATCGCGGCGACAAAGAAGGCCGGCGAGCGCGTCAATGTGCTGACCCATTGCAACGCCGGCTGGCTGGCGACGGTGGATTGGGGGACGGCGACGGCGCCGGTCTATCTGGCGCATGACCTCGGTCATGCCGTCCATGTCTGGGTCGATGAGACCCGCCCGCGCAATCAGGGCGCATCGCTTACGGCCTGGGAGCTCGGCCATCATGGTGTGCCGCACACCGTTATTCCCGATAACACCGGCGGTCATCTGATGCAGCACGGGCTGGTCGACGTTGTGATCGTCGGCACCGACCGGGTGACCGCCAATGGCGACGTCTGCAACAAGATCGGCACCTATCTGAAAGCGCTCGCCGCGCATGACAATAATGTGCCGTTCTATGTGGCGCTGCCTTCGCCGACCATCGACTTCGGCGTCGATGACGGCATCAGGCAAATTCCGATCGAGCAGCGCGCTGCGGAAGAAGTGACGGATATAACCGGGCTGACCGCCGACGGACGGATCGAGACGGTGCGGATCGTGCCGGTGGGCACGCCGGTCGCCAATTACGGTTTCGATGTCACGCCAGCGCGGCTGGTGACGGGGTTGATCACTGAGCGCGGCGTGCTCGGCGCGAATCGCGCGGCGCTATCGGCCGCATTTCCCGAACGAACCGCGAGCGCGGCCGAATAAGGAAGCAAGCCTATGCAGAGTTCCTGGATCGATCGCGACGCCGAAGCGATGGTTGCCCGCTACAAGGACCTCGGCCGCGATCTGGCGCTGCGGGTCTATACCACACGTCTGCTGGGTCGGGATCCGCGCCTGGTGCTGCACGGCGGCGGCAACACCTCGGTGAAGACCAGGCTTGCCGATCTCAACGGCGAAGATGTCGACGTGCTTTGCGTCAAGGGCTCCGGCTGGGACATGGGCGGAATCGAGCCAGCGGGCCTGCCGGCGGTCCGGCTTTCGCCATTGCTGAAACTTCGCTCCCGCGAACAGCTTTCCGACGAGGAAATGGTGCGCTTGCAGCGCGCCAATCTGATCGACCCCACGGCGCCGAATCCGTCGGTCGAAGCGCTGCTGCACGCCTTCCTCCCGCACAAATTCGTCGACCACACCCATTCGACCGCGGTACTCGCGCTCACCGACCAGCCCGATGGCGAAGCTTTATGCCGCGAGGTTTTTGGCGCGCGGGTGGGCTATGTGCCCTACATCATGCCGGGCTTCGGTTTGGCCAAAGCCGCGGCAATGGTGTTCGAGGCGGATCCCTCCGTCGAAGGCCTGATCCTCGTCAAGCACGGCATCTTCAGCTTCGGCGCTGAGGCACGGCAAGCCTATGAGCGCATGATCGCGCTGGTGAGTCTTGCGGAGCAGCGGCTCGCGAAAAACCGCAAGCCGGCTTTTGTCGGCGCCAGACTGCCGGCCCGGCCGGCTGCGGTTGCGGATGTCGCGCCGATTGTCCGCGGCGCCTGCAGTCTGCCGGATCGCGGAAACGACGGCGCCTGGAAGCGTTTTGTTCTGGACTTCCGCGCATCGGACGCGGTGATGAATTTTGTCAATGGCGCCGAGGTTGAACGCTATGGTCAGGCCGGCGTGGTGACGCCCGATCATAATATCCGCATCAAGAACCGTCCGCTCGTTGTTGCTGCACCGGCCGACGGGAAACTCGCCGGTTTCAGAGAGCAGGTTCGTGGTGCCGTCGCGGCATACGGCGCGCGCTATCAGGATTACTTCGCCCACAACAACGCGCGTGTCGGCGGAATCAAGACCATGCTCGATCCCGCACCGCGCGTGGTGCTGGTGCCCGGTGTCGGCCTGTTCGGGCTCGGCCGCAGCAAAAAGGACGCGAAAATCGCCGCCGATCTGGCAGAAGCCGCGATTGCCACCATCACGGATGCGGAAGCCGTCGGGCGGTTTGAGCCGCTGCCGGAAGCCGATCTGTTCGACGTCGAATACTGGTCGCTCGAGCAGGCGAAACTCGGCAACGCAAAGGAGCTGCCGCTGGCGGGACAGGTCGCCGTCATCACCGGTGCTGCGGGTTCGATCGGATTGGCGACCGCGCAAGCGTTCGCGGCGGCCGGCGCCGAAGTGGCGCTGCTGGATGTCGACGAGGTCGCCGCGCAGGCCAAAGCGAAAATGATAGGCACGGCCGCGCTGGGAATTCGCTGCGACGTCACCGACGCCGCATCGGTCAAGGATGCCTTCGCGCAGGTCGCTTGCGCCTTCGGTGGGGTCGACATCGCGGTGTCGAATGCCGGCGCCGCCTGGCAGGGCCGGATCGGCGAGGTCGACGAGGCGGTGCTGCGCGAGAGTTTCGAGCTGAATTTCTACGGCCACCAGCGTGTCGCACAGGCCGCCGTCGCGATCATGCGGGCCCAGGGCACCGGCGGCTGCCTGCTGTTCAATGTTTCCAAACAGGCCGTCAACCCGGGACCCGATTTCGGCCCTTATGGCCTGCCGAAGGCGGCGACGCTGTTTCTGGTGCGGCAATACGCGCTCGACCACGGCGGCGAAGGCATTCGCGCCAACGCCGTCAATGCCGACCGCATCCGCTCCGGTCTGCTGACCAGGGAAATGATCGCGTCGCGCTCGGGAGCCCGCGGTCTGAGCGAAGATGCCTATATGCGGGGCAACCTGCTCGGCCGGGAAGTGGCGGCCGAGGACGTGGCGCAGGCGTTTCTGGCCCAGGCCCTGGCGCTCAAGACCACCGCCGACGTGACTACCGTGGATGGCGGCAACATCGCGGCCGCA
Source organism: uncultured Alphaproteobacteria bacterium (assembly GCA_963801875.1). Taxonomy (GTDB): domain Bacteria; phylum Pseudomonadota; class Alphaproteobacteria; order Rhizobiales; family Xanthobacteraceae; genus Bradyrhizobium. Next base: position 41,358 of record CAWDGT010000009.1, read on the forward strand.
CTGCGGTAACGGGCGATCGGACCATCAAGGTTGTTGACGAACCGGAATGCGTGATGTCGAACTTCATTGGCGGGGATGCCTGTCGCGGGCGAAAAAGCCATAAAGCCAATAAAGAAAAGGTTTTTCAGGGAGAACGCAGGTGGAAGAGTTTGACTATGTCGTCGTCGGCGGCGGATCCGCCGGTTGTGTGGTGGCAAGCCGTCTCAGCGAGAATCCGAAAGTAACGGTCTGCCTGCTGGAAGCGGGGGGTGCGGGAAATAATTGGGTGGTCAAGGCTCCGATCGGCATCGCGATCCAGGTGCCGTCCAAGACCAACAACTGGGCTTTCGAAACCGTGCCGCAGCCGGGTCTGAATGGCCGCGTCGGCTACCAGCCCCGCGGCAAGGCCCTCGGCGGATCGAGCGCGATCAACGCCATGGTCTACATCCGCGGGCATCGCTCCGATTATGACGGCTGGGCAGCGCTGGGCAACACCGGCTGGGCCTATGACGACGTACTGCCCTACTTCAAGAAATCCGAGAACAACGAGGTCGTCAAAGATGACTTTCACGGCACCGGCGGTCCGCTGAACGTCGCCAAAATCAGAACCGGCAATCCGTTTCAGGAATATTTTCTGGAAGCCGGACGCCAGCTGCAGCTTCCCATGAACGCCGACTTCAACGGCGCGCACCAGATGGGACTGGGCGTCTATCAGGTCACCCAGAAGAACGGCGAACGCTGGAGCGCGGCGCGCGCCTATATCGAGCCGAATTTGTCGCGCCCAAACCTTAAAGTCGTCACCGGGGCACAGGCCCGCAAAATTCTCTTCGACGGCAAGCGCGCGGTCGGCGTCGAACTCAGCCGCGATGACAAACCTCAGTCCGTGCGGGCCAGGCGGGAGGTCATTCTCTCCAGCGGCGCGTTGCAATCGCCGCAACTGTTGATGTTGTCGGGGATCGGCAATGCGCCGGACCTGAAAAGCGCCGGCATCGACGTCGTGCACCATTCGCCCGGCGTCGGGCAAAACCTGCAGGACCATATCGACTTTGCTTTCAGCTACCGCTCGAAGAGCCTGGACAATTTCGGCATCACGTTCGCGGGCTTGCGCAAACTCTGGCAGGAAATAGGACGTTACCGGCGCGATGGCAAAGGCATGATCACATCGAACGTTGCGGAGTGCGGCGGGTTTCTCAAGACCGATTCCACCCTGCCGGTGCCCGACATCCAGCTCCACTTCAGCATGGCGATGGCCGACAATCACGGCCGCACCCGGCATCTCGGCCACGGCTTCGGCTGTCACGTCTGTCTGCTGCGTCCGAAGAGCCGCGGGACCGTGACGCTGAACAGCGCCGACCCGGCGAGCCCGCCGCGGATCGATCCGAAATTCTACGATTCCCCCGACGACCTAGAGGTCATGGTCAAGGCGTTCAAGATCACCCGCCGGATCATGGATGCGGAACCGCTGGTGAAATGGCGGACGGAGGATATGTTCACCGAGGGCGTTCAATCTGACGACGACATTCGCGCCGCTCTGCGCAATCGTTCCGACACCGTCTACCATCCGGTCGGGACCGCCCGCATGGGCACCGACGGCATGGCCGTCGTCGACCCGCAATTGCGGGTGACCGGAGTCGAGGGCTTGAGGGTGGTGGATGCGTCCATCATGCCGACCCTGATCGGCGGAAATACCAATGCGCCGTCGATCATGATCGGCGAGAAGGCGGCCGACATGATCAGGGCTGTGCAATAAGTTCCTCCGGTGTTCGGTCAGGCAAAGCCTTTCCACGCAAGACGGAAAATCCAGATGAGCGTCGAGTCCTATAAATCCTGGCAGTGCCGGACCTGCGGCTTCATCTACGACGAGGAAAGCGGCGCGCCGGAAGAAGGGCTGGCGCCGGGCACCCGATGGGCCGACATTCCGGACGACTGGGTTTGTCCCTTGTGCGGCACGCCCAAGAGCGACTTCGACATGGTCGAGCTGTAGGTCAATAATCTTGTGACGCGCCGGTCGCGCGGCCTCAGCGCAGCGACAAGCCGGTCGCCGCTTCAAGCTCGGCGATGGCTTGCGGCGCATTGACCACCTTGATCGTGGTCATGCCCATCTCGCGCGCCGGCTTCAGATTGACGCCGAGATCGTCAAGGTACACGCAAGCCCTGGGGTCGACGCCGAGCGCCTCGACCATCATCCGGTAGATGCGCGGGTCGGGCTTTCGCAAGCCGATCTTGGCGGACTCGATGACATGATCGAACAGCGCCATCACCTCGGCGACGTAGAGCGACCGGCCGCTGGCGCTGCCGATCGCGTTGGCGGGAAGGTTATTGGTGATGCAGCCGGTCTTTGCGCTGGCCCGGACGATTCGCAGCGCCTCGACCATTTCGGGCCGCAAGTCCCCCGAAAGAAGAGGCAGAACGTCCCTGCCGCGAACCTCCGCGCCCAGCGCCAGCGATTCGGCTGCGAACAGTTGATCGAAGGTTTCGATATCCACCTCGGCGCGCTCGAATTTTGCCCACGCATTCTCCGAATGGTTGCTAGCATTGGTACGCCGGATGATGTCGGCGGGCAGCCCGCGCTCGCTCTCGAACCGCGCAAACGCCTCGAACGGCGATGATGTGAGCACCCCGCCGAAATCCCAGATCACTGCCTCGACCATCAATCCCGTACCCATTGCGAGTGCCGATTTGCAGAACGGCTAGCACGGTGAAATGGGCCGGACCAGCCCTTGGCGATACGCGGGTTGCAGGCTATCCGTGCTCCAATGAAGATTCTGGTTCCAGTGATGGCGGCCCTGGCGCTGCTGCCCGCCGCGCCGGCCCAAGCCATCGTCGGCGGCGGGGCGCCATCGGCCGAGGGCATCGGCCGCTCCATCATCACCATCGTCGGCTCGCGCGGCAATTTCTGCACGGGCGCGTTGATCGCGCCGAAACTGGTATTGACGGCGGCGCATTGCGTGCAGCCCGGCGCGATCTACAAGATCGTCGAATATGGCGCGGCCAAAGAGCCACAGCTGCAGGACGTGAGAACCGTCGCCGTTCACCCCGCCTTCAATATGCAGGCAATGCTGGCCCATCGCGCGACCGCCGACGTGGCGTTGCTGCAGCTCGAGGTGACCCCGAAGGGGAAGAACACCGCGGTGCTGGCCGCGCCGCAGCTTCCGATTGTCTTCGGCAGTCGCTTCACCATCGCCGGCATCGGCGTCGCCATCCGCGGCGCGGGCTCCAGCGGCGGGACCATTCGCGCCGCCGGCCTGGTCGCAACCGGCCGGCCGGGGACGCTGCAGATCAGGTTGGTCGATCCGCTCACGCAGGGGGTGCGGGCCGGGCTCGGCGCCTGCACCGGCGATTCCGGCGGCCCGGTATTCGAGGACCGGCCGGATGGCGCCGCCATCATCGGCGTGATCAGCTGGTCGACCGGCCCGAACGGCAGCGCCGGCTGCGGCGGCCTGACCGGCGTCACGCCGCTCACGCTCTACCACGACTGGATTTTACAGACTGCCCGGCAGTGGGGTTTTTCGCTGTGAGTTTGGCGAGGTGATTTCTCGCACCCGCCCTGCAGGTCCGTGGGTTGACGTTGGCAGGCCCGACAGGCGATGAAGGGTTGATCCTCGCAAACGAGCCGCCAATCCTTGCCAAGAAAAACCACCCATGAACGTAACGGCAGCCGCCCGTACCAAGTCAGCTCCCCAATCCGCCGAACATTCCGATGTCCTGATCGTCGGCGCCGGTATCTCCGGCATCGGCAGCGCCTATCACCTGACGGCGCAGCTCCCGGGCACGAGTTTTGTCATTCTCGAGGCGCAGCAAAGCTTTGGCGGCACCTGGCTGACCCACCGCTATCCCGGCATCCGCTCCGACAGCGATCTTCACACCTTCGGCTACCGCTTCAAGCCATGGACCAGTGCGCCGATCGCAACGGCTGCGGAAATTCGCTCCTATATGGGCGAGGTCATCACCGATAACGGGCTCGAAAAGCATATCCGCTACCGGCACAAGATTTCTTCGGCGAGCTGGTCGAGCCTGACCAATCGATGGACCATCGAGGCCGTCAGGACCGACAGCAACGAACCCGTCACTTTCACCGCGAATTTCCTGTGGATGTGTCAGGGCTACTATCGGCATTCGGAGGGCTACACGCCGGAATGGCAGGGGATGGAGACCTTCAAGGGGCGCATCGTTCACCCGCAGCTCTGGCCGGAGGAGCTGGACCTGTCGGGCAAGAAGGTCGTCGTAATCGGCTCGGGCGCGACGGCAGCGACCCTGATTCCGGCGATCGCGGATGCATGCGGTCACGTCACGATGCTGCAGCGGTCGCCGACCTATTTCCGGACCGGCCGCAACGCCATCGAACTGGCCGAGACGCTGCGGCAGCTCCAGATCAGCGAGGAATGGATCCACGAGATCGTGCGCCGGAAGATTCTGTTCGATCAGGACACCTTCACCCGCCGCTCCTTCGAGGAGCCGGAAGTCGTCAAGAAGGAACTGCTCGGCGGCATTCGCGCGGCGCTCGGTCCCGATTCCAATGCCGACATCGAGAAGCATTTTACGCCAAAATATCGGCCGTGGCGGCAGCGCATCGCCTTCGTCCCCGACGCCGACCTGTTTGAGGGTATCAAGAGCGGTAAGGCCTCGGTCGTGACCGACGAGATCGACCACTTCACCGAAAAAGGCATTCTGTTGAAATCCGGCAAGTCGCTCGACGCCGACATCATCATCACCGCGACGGGGTTTAACCTCAATGTACTCGGCGATATCGCGTTTTCGATCGACGGCGAGCCGCTCGAGTTCGCCCAGACTGTTACCTATCGCGGCATGATGTTCACCGGCGTGCCGAACATGGTCTGGGTGTTCGGATATTTCCGGGCGAGCTGGACGCTGCGGACCGATCTGGTGGCGGACTTTGTCTGCCGCCTGCTGGCGCATATGAAGAAAAAGGGCGCGAAGAAAGTAGTGCCAGCACTGCGGCCGTTCGAGAAGGATATGCCGCTGCAATCATGGATCGACCCCGAAAATTTCAATCCCGGCTATCTGATGCGCGACATGCACCTGTTGCCCAAGCGAGGCGACAAGCCGGAATGGCAGCACAGCCAGGACTACTGGGCTGAAAAGGATCAGTTTCCGGCGATCGATCTCGACGACGCCGCGTTCGTCTACGATTGAGGTTTGTCTCGGGCGACGACGATTTTCCGCAAGACCTTCGCGGGTTGCTGGCGCCGCCAGGCAGAAAGCGATCAAGACCGGCACAGATCTTGCGGACCGGATTCCCGGTTCTGTCGAAGTTGAGTTCGCAAAGCGGCTGGTGTGAGCGGTTCAGGCGGTCACGTCGGTTGGCTGTCGTTTCGCAGATTTCTTCTTATTGGGTCGCGCCAGAAATTCGATGCCGATCTGATCGCCGTCGATGCGCGCCATTCGACAGCGGCGAAACGCCAGACCTGTCGACGACAAAAGCAGGAAGAATTCCTTGAGGTCCAGGCCTTCGAAGGAGCCTTCGATGCGCAGGCGCGCTCCGGTTTGCGAAACGTCGATCATCGTGCAGTCGCGGCGCCAGGTTCCATCGATCCCCATGATGTAAACATGGATACCGCGTTCGAAATCGACGCGCCCGCTCTTCCTCTCGCCGTAGGCCATCTATTCAATCCGGGTTTTTACCAAATGCGGAAACGGCATCAGGCGCTCCTGGCGCTTACTTCGCGAACCTGCCAAAATCGAAGCAGTCGCTGTGCGTTAGGTTTCGACAATTTGGCGAAATCAAGCTTCAGCTTGTCGTGACCCGCCGTCGGCGCAGATCCCTGCGGAAGTTTGCTGGCGAGAATGGCGCTGACGGTTTCTTATTTGCAATCCGCTACCTTGCAGGGGATCAATAGCCCGTCATCTCTGGGACTATTCATGAGAGGTTTGATAATCTCGAGCGAAGCCGACGACAGCAGCGACAGTGCTGCGGTGGTCTCTTCGTATTTCCGGGTGCGCGCAAATTCGAACAAGGTGCTTTCGCTAAGCTCGCCTTTCTTCGCCAACGACGTCACCAGGGCCATGGCTGCGCGAAAATCGCGGGGTTTGCTCGATTCCCGGTTGACCATCTCTGCCGCAGCACTCAGAGCTCGCTGCATCTCCTCCTGAAATTCGGCAGGCATGCGGGAAAGCAGCCGGGCTCGGACCGCTTCGGTTGCCCGCAGCAAAAGCTGCCGGAGAATGTTGAGCGGGATATCCAGCCGGGAGCCGGTCTTTTCGGCCAGTCTGTCGTCGGTCTCGGCGGCTTTCAGGAGCGCCGCAAAGCCGTTTTCCGAGAATTTAGCCCCCGAATTTCCCGCGACCCTGTGAACGACCGCCCGATTGCCACGATCCAGGAGCACATCGGTAATGGGCGTTTCAATCTGCGACCGCTCCGAAATGGCGAGCAGGTGGTCCTGGCTCCTGGTTTTGGCGATTTCAACGAGTTCAGCCGTTGTCAGGCGACTGGATTGGGTCAGGATCGGCCTGGCTATCCCGATTTCAGAATGACGGGCTAAATTCAGTGTGAGATCGCTCGGCGCATTCGCAACCGGTGCAAGACGTTCGCTGATTTCCGCCAGCGTTCTCGTTTCGATTCTTTCGATCAGCTGCACCAGCACGTCGTCGAAAACGCCGATCTGCTCCTCGTTCAGGCGATCCGCTTCGCTCAGGAACAGATCGGTGACCTGCCGCAGCATAGCCACGCGCTTTTCCGACGAACCGCTCTGCAGGGCGGCATCGAGGTCATCGAACAGGGATGAGGTATCCTCCTTCTGCACGATCGCATTCCAGTTGCGCTTGGATCATTGCCCTCGCGGCCGATCCACTCCGCTGTGTGGGAGTTCTCCAGTGCCACCTCGACAACCCGCATAGGATGATCCCTAAGTCACAACGTTCGGTAAATGTCGCGGATTGGTACAGCGATCAAAAGTACCGCCGGACTCGCTGTGATTGGGTCCATTCGATTTTTGCGAGGTTTGCTGAAGTCTCTCAAGCGACCTTCCGGGCCGCGGCTGGCCCAGGCCTCGGCTATCTTAAGGCGGTGCAGCTAGCCCTCGTACTCATGGCTCGTGCGGTGGCATCGAGATCATGGCCTTTGGCATCCCGCGCGGCTGCGGGCGCAAAGTGTAATTTTTTTGTTAATTGCCTGCGCACGGCACCACATGGCGTTAAGGTGCGGCGCACAAGAATTTCGGGGCTTCTCGCGGATTCCGCTCCCAAATGGGGATATCCCGGATGCTGCAAAGGTCAACGAAGCCTTTAACATATTCTGTAAATGTGCCGTTGGTCTAAGCTCAGGGAGTGGGTGATGTTTCCGCGACGGTTCACACGTGTCCGGCCAACAGGTAGAAATTCCGACGTGGCCAAGTTGATCGTTAACCCGAAGGCTCCGGTCATCGATTGCAGAGTTCTGGATTATTCACCCGGCGGCGCCTGCCTTGAGATCATGGGGCAACTCAAGCCGCCTAATCGATTCGAATTGCTGTTTGGCGGCACCAAGAAGCGTTGCCGTGTTGTCTGGAGCGCCGGACGACGTCTGGGCGTCGCATTCTAGCGGGCGCAGGAGGATGATCTAGCTCAGCCGGTTGCCATTGACGGCCAGAGGCTGGCGGCTGTTGAGTTGTGGCGAGGTGATTTCCTGCGTTAGCGGAACCGACAGCCGGCAGATCAGGCCTTCGGAGCGCCAGTCGAATTCGGCTTGACCCCCAAGCTGCGACTGGATGCTGGCGATCACGCTGCGGGTTCCGAATCCGCCCGATTCCGGTTTTTCGACGAGAGGGCCGTCCCGCTCTTCCCATACCATTTGGAGCACATCGCCCTGGACACCCCATTTGAGGGAAAGACGGCCCGACAGCGTCGACAGGGCGCCGTACTTGGCCGAATTGGTGACCAGTTCGTGCAGGGCCATGGCCAGCGTTTGCGCGGTTGCGGGCTGCAGCCGAATATTTGAGCCGCCGCATGCAATCTGTTCGCCGGTCGCGTACGGCGCCAGCTCTTCGTCGACCAGCCTGCCGATTTCCGCGCCCTGCCAACTCGACAGCGAGAGGATGGTATGCACCCGCGCCAGCGCGCTGATCCGTCCTTCCACCGCCTGGATGTAAGCCCTGACGGACTCGCCTCGCGTCAATCTGACAATGGATTGGGCGAGCGCCAGGGCATTCTTGGCGCGGTGATCGACTTCCCGGGCCAGCAGAGTTTGTCGTTCTTCGGCGCGTTTCCGTTCGGTTATGTCGACAGTGACACCGCTGACGCGCACAACGCGGCCGGCCTTGTCGAGCGTGGCGGCGGCCGTGCCGACGCACCAGCGAACTTCGCCGTCCGGCCGGTTGATGCGAAATTCCGCCTCGTATGATCGTTCACCCCTGGCGAACCGCACCATGGCTTTGCGCAGTCCGGCGATATCTTCCGGATGCAGCAGGGCCTGAACGCTTTCCGAGGTTACCACGAAGGTTTTTGGATCCACGCCAAAGATATGGAATTGTCCTTCGTCCCACATCCAGTCCCCGTTGACCCAATCCCAGTCCCAGGACCCCATTTTTCCCGCTGCGATCGCAAGGTTGCGGCGCTGCTCGCTTTCAAGAAGTCTTGCGTGAGATTCCTCGAGCTCCGCCGTGCGCGCGCGAACGCGATCTTCGAGCTCGGCATTGAACCGCTCCAGCTGCCGGTTCTTGCGGTAGAGTTCAGCGAATATCCTGATCTTTGCGCGCAATACCTCCGGAATGACCGGAACCGGAACATAATCCACCGCGCCCATCTCATAGCCGCGAAGCCGGTCGATATCGCTGACTTGAATGGCCGAGATGAAAATCATCGCCGTCTTCTGGAAGCGGGGATGCTCGCGGATCATGGCCGCGAGCTCGAACCCGTCGAGTTCCGGCATGCAGACATCGACCAGAATAACCGCGACCTCGTTTTTGAGCAGGTATTCGAGCGCCTCGCGACCCGAGGAGGCGGCGACGAGATTTTCTCCAAGCTCCTTTAGAATCACCTCATAGGCCAGCAGCTTGGCAGGCTGATCGTCGACCAGAAGGATGTTTACCTTTTCATGATCCATCATCTGGCGCGCCAATCAGCGGTGGAGCCACATACGGATGGCAAGAAGCAACTGCTCGGTGTTGACGGGTTTAGCCAGGTAATCGGAAGCGCCCGCTTCCAGGCATTTCTCCCGATCTCCTTTCATGGCTTTGGCGGTCAGTGCGATAATGGGAAGCCGGCGGAATGCCGGATTTTCCCGGATAACGCCGATCGTCTGATATCCGTCCATCTGTGGCATCATGATATCCATCAGTACGATCGCGATCTCGGGGTTGGACTCGACGAGTGCGACCGCCTCGCTCCCTGTCGTGGCGGTGAGCACCTTCATGCCGCGCCGCTCCAGCACACTGGAAAGCGCGAAGATATTGCGGGCGTCGTCATCCACAAGCAAAGCCGTTTGGCCAACGAGATCCTCATCGGAACTGTTGAGCTTCTCGAGCATTCGCTGCTTCTCGATTGGCAGTTCCGTGATGACGCGATGCAGGAACAGCGAGGTTTCGTCCAGCAGGCGCTCGGGCGATTCCACCCCCTTCACCACGATGCTTCGAGCCATCGTATGCAGCTCGGCGTCTTCCTCGACCGAAAGCTCGCGACCGGTGAAGACGACCACGGGCACGTTGGACAACGAATCGTCGCCGCGGATCGAATTGAGCACCTCGAAACCGCTCATGTCAGGAAGCCGCAGGTCGAGGACGACGCAGTCGCAGGGGTTGTCGCGCAATGTCGAAAGAGCTCCCGCCCCGGTGTCGGTGGTGACTATCTCAATGTCGTTGTGGTCCAGCAGTTCCTTGATGCTCATCCGTTCGGCCGCGTTATCCTCCACGATCAAGAGGCGCTTGCGGCGGGGTTTGGCGTACTCCTTGATCTGGGACAGTGCTGCGCTCACGCCTTCGGTCGTGGTCGGCTTGTTGACGAAGGAGAATGCGCCGCGTGCCAGCGCGTGCTGACGGTCTTCGTCGAGCGTAATGATCTGCACCGGAATGTGCCGCGTCAGAGGATTGTGCTTTAGCTGGCTAAGCACCGTCCAGCCGAGCATGTCGGGCAGGAACACATCGAGCGATACCGCCGTCGGCTGGAATTGCTTGGCGAGGTCCAGCGCCTCCGAACCCCGCGCCGCGACCAGGACCTTGAAGCCCTTGTCGCGAGCGAGATCCACCAGCACGCGCGCGTAGTGCGGATCGTCCTCGACAATAAGAAGAATGGTGTCTCCCGGTTCGAGATTTCAGCCGGTCGTCGGGAAGCTGCTCGATGACCCGCTCTTGCGTCGCGGCCGGCAGCGGCGGCGCCGCGCTGTATTGCAACGAAGCGCTAACCCGCGGCGCCACCGTCGGTCCGGAGTATTTCAACGGCAGATAGAGAACGAAGGTGCTGCCTTTGCCGGGCGTGCTCTGAAGATGAATTTCGCCGCCCAGCAGGCTCGCGAGCTCGCGGCTGATTGCCAGCCCCAGGCCGGTGCCGCCATATTTTCGGCTGGTGCCGGCGTCGGCCTGCTGAAACGCCTCGAAGATCAGCTTCTGCTTTTCCAGCGGAATGCCGATGCCGGTATCGGACACCTCGAATGAGATCACCGCCGGCGCATGGTTGAGGACCGGATGTTCAGCGCTCCAGCCGCCGAGCGCGGCCGAGACACTGAGGCGCACGCCGCCCTCGGCGGTGAACTTGAACGCGTTCGACAACAGGTTCTTCAGTACCTGCTGCAGGCGTTTCGAGTTGGTGACGATGCTGCGCCCCAGATTGGGGTCGACCTCGATGTTGAACGACAATTGGCGGTTCTCCGCCTCGTGCCGGAACGGGCGCCCGACCGTTTCGAGCAGGTTGGCCGTCAGGATTTCTTCCGCATCCACCGTCACGGTTCCCGATTCGATCTTGGACAGGTCGAGAATGTCGCTGATCAGGTTCAAAAGATCGGTGCCGGCGCCATGAATGGTGCGCGCAAATTCGACCTGCTTGGCAGAAAGATTGCCGTCCGGGTTCTCGGTGAGCTGCTGGCCCAGAATCAATATGCTGTTGAGCGGCGTCCGGAGCTCATGCGACATATTGGCGAGGAATTCTGACTTGTACTTGGATGTCAGCGAAAGTTCGGTCGCCTTTTCCTCGAGCGCACGCCGCGCCTGTTCGATTTCCTGGTTCTTGCGCTCCACCTCGACGTTGCGTTCGGCGAGCTGTTGCGCCTTTTGCTCGAGCTGCTCGTTGGTCTGTTGCAGTTCCTTCTGCTGCGTCTGCAGCTCTCCGGCGAGCTGCTGGGATTGTTTCAGCAGCCCTTCCGTCTGCATCGTTGCCTCAATGCTGTTGAGCACAATGCCGATGCTGTCAGTGAGCTGTTCAAGAAAGGTCATTTGCGACGTGGTGAAGGAGCTGACGGAGGCCAGCTCGATGACGGCCTTGACCTGGTTCTCGAACAGGACCGGAAGCACCACGAGATTCTTCGGTACCACCCGCAGCAGCGCCGAATTGATCGGAACCGCATCGCTGGGAATTTCCGAGACCAGCCGCTGGCGCTTGTCCATCGCGCATTGCCCGATCAGACCCTCGCCGAACTGCACGATAGACTGATGCGGATTGATCCCGTCCCCGGCGTAAGCCGAAAGCAGGCGCAATTGCGGATCATCTTCATTTTCGACCTGGTAGATCACGCCCATGTGGGCGTTCACCAGCGGCGTCAGCTCGGTCAGCAGCAGCCGGCCGACCGTGGTGAGGTCGCGCTGGCCTTGCAGCATGTTGGTGAATTTGGCGAGGTTGGTCTTCAGCCAGTCCTGCTCGGTATTGACGTCAGTCGTGAGCCGGAGGTTGCCGATCATCGTATTGATGTTGTCCTTCAGCTCCGCGACTTCGCCTCTGGCGTCGACCTGGATCGACCGAGTGAGGTCGCCCTTGGTGACGGCGGTCGCCACCTCGGCGATCGCGCGCACCTGCGAGGTCAGATTGGCCGCGAGCAGGTTGACATTGCCGGTCAAATCCTTCCACGTCCCGGCGGCGCCCGGGACGTTGGCCTGGCCGCCAAGGCGACCTTCGACGCCCACCTCGCGCGCTACGCTGGTGACCTGATCGGCGAACGTCGCCAGCGTCTCGGTCATGTTGTTGATGGTTTCGGCCAGCGCCGCGACTTCGCCCTTCGATTTCACGGTGAGATTTTGCTTCAAATCGCCATTCGCAACAGCGGTCACCACCTTGACGATGCCGCGCACCTGCTCGGTGAGGTTGGCGGCCATGAAGTTCACGGTATCGGTGAGGTCCTTCCAGGTTCCGGCGACGCCGGGAACCTGCGCCTGTCCGCCCAGCTTTCCTTCCGTGCCCACTTCACGCGCGACGCGCGTCACCTCGCCGGCGAAGGCGTTCAACTGGTCCACCATGGTGTTGATGGTGTTCTTGAGTTCGAGAATTTCGCCCTTCACGTCGACCGTGATCTTGCGCGACAGATCGCCGCGCGCCACCGCGGTCGTGACTTCGGCGATGTTGCGGACCTGCGTCGTGAGGTTCGCGGCCAACAGGTTGACGTTATCAGTCAGATCCTTCCAGGTGCCGCCGACGCCGGGCACCACGGCCTGACCGCCGAGCCGCCCCTCGGTGCCGACTTCACGCGCGACGCGGGTCACTTCGGCCGCGAACGAGCGAAGCTGCTCGACCATGGTGTTCAGGGTGTCCTTGAGCAACAGGATTTCGCCGCGCACGTCGACGGTGATCTTTTTCGACAGGTCGCCGCCGGCGATAGCGGTGGCGACCTCGGCGATGTTGCGGACCTGCGCGGTCAGGTTCGACGCCATGAAGTTGACGTTGTCGGTAAGGTCCTTCCAGGTGCCGGCGACCTCGGGCACCTGGGCCTGGCCGCCCAGTTTGCCCTCGGTGCCGACCTCGCGCGCCACGCGCGTCACTTCGGAAGCAAACGCGTTGAGCTGGTCGACCATCGTGTTGATGGTGTTCTTCAGTTCGAGGATCTCGCCTTTGACGTCGACGGTGATCTTGCGCGACAGGTCGCCGCGCGCGACCGCCGTGGTGACCTCGGCGATGTTGCGGACCTGCGCGGTCAGGTTGCCCGCCATCGAGTTGACGCTGTCGGTGAGGTCCTTCCAGGTGCCGGCGACGCCGGGCACGTTGGCCTGACCGCCGAGCCGGCCTTCGGTTCCGACCTCGCGTGCCACGCGTGTCACCTCACCGGCGAAGCGGTTGAGCTGATCGACCATGGTATTGAGGGTCTCTTTCAGCTGCAGGATTTCGCCACGCACGTCCACCGTGATCTTGCGGGAGAGGTCGCCGCCGGCGATCGCGGTCGCCACCTCGGCGATGTTGCGAACCTGCGCGGTCAGATTGCCCGCCATCGAGTTGACGCTGTCGGTAAGGTCCTTCCAGGTGCCGGCAACGCCGGGCACTTCGGCCTGACCGCCAAGCTTGCCGTCGGTGCCGACCTCGCGCGCCACGCGCGTCACCTCGCCGGCGAAGGCGTTGAGCTGGTCGACCATCGTGTTGAGCGTTTCCTTCAGCTGCAGGATTTCGCCCGACACGTTTACGGTGATCTTTTTCGACAAATCGCCCTTTGCCACCGCGGTCGCGACCTCGGCGATGTTGCGGACCTGGCCGGTCAGGTTGGAGGCCATCGAATTGACGCTGTCGGTAAGGTCCTTCCAGGTGCCGGCGACGCCGCGCACCAGCGCCTGACCGCCGAGCTTGCCTTCGGTGCCGACCTCGCGCGCCACGCGCGTCACCTCGCCGGCAAACGCGTTGAGCTGATCGACCATCGTGTTGATGGTGTCCTTCAATTCGAGAATTTCGCCGCGCACGTCCACCGTGATCTTCTTGGACAAGTCGCCGTTGGCGACTGCGGTCGTCACTTCGGCGATGTTGCGGACTTGCGCCGTCAAATTGCTCGCCATCGAGTTGACGCTCTCGGTCAGATCCTTCCAGGTGCCGGCGACGCCGAGCACATTGGCCTGGCCGCCCAGCCGCCCGTCGGTGCCGACTTCACGCGCCACGCGCGTCACCTCGCCGGCAAACGCGTTGAGCTGGTCGACCATGGTGTTGAGCGTTTCCTTCAGTTGCAGGATTTCGCCCGATACGTTCACGGTGATCTTCTTCGAGAGGTCGCCGCCGGCGATGGCGGTTGCGACGTCGGCGATGTTGCGGACCTGAGCGGTCAGGTTGCTCGCCATGAAATTGACGTTGTCGGTGAGGTCCTTCCAGGTGCCGGCGACACCGGGCACCTGAGCCTGGCCGCCGAGCTTGCCCTCGGTGCCGACCTCGCGGGCGACGCGCGTCACTTCCGAAGCAAACGAGTTGAGCTGGTCGACCATGGTGTTGATCGTGTCCTTCAGCTCCAGAATTTCGCCACGGACGTCGACGGTGATCTTGCGTGAGAGGTCACCACGCGCGACGGCGGTGGTGACGTTGGCGATGTTGCGCACCTGTGCGGTCAGATTGCCGCACATCGCGTTCACTGAATTGGTCAGGTCCTTCCAGGTGCCGGCGACGCCGGGCACGATCGCCTGGCCGCCGAGCTTTCCGTCGGTGCCGACTTCGCGGGCGACGCGGGTGACTTCGGAGGCGAACGAGCGCAGCTGGTCCACCATGGTGTTGATGGCTTCCTTCAGCTGCAGGATTTCGCCGCGGACGTCGACCGTGATCTTCTTCGACAGGTCGCCGTTGGCGACCGCGATGGTGACCTCGGCGATGTTGCGGACCTGACCGGTGAGGTTGTTGGCCATGGAATTGACGCTCTCGGTCAAATCCTTCCAGACGCCCGTCACCTCCGGCACCTGCGCCTGGCCGCCGAGCTTGCCCTCGGTGCCGACTTCGCGCGCCACGCGTGTCACCTCGGAGGTGAACACGCTAAGCTGCTTGATCATGGTGTTGACGATGGTCGCCGACTGCAAGAATTCGCCGCCCAGCGGGCGGCCGTCGACGTCAAGCTGAACGGTCTGCAACAGATCCCCCTGCGCCACGGCGGCGACCGCGCGCGTCACCTCGCGCGTTGGCCAGAGCAGATCGTCGATCAGGGTGTTGACCGAACCCTCCATGTCGGCCCACGAGCCGCTGGCCAGGCCGAACTTGACGCGCTGGCGGGTCTTGCCTTCGCGGCCAACGACCTGGCCGACGCGTTCCAGTTGCTGCGCCATGCGCTGATTGGCGGCGACGATTTCATTGAAGGTGTCGGCGATCTTGCCCTCGATGCCAAGATGATCGCCGGTCATTCGCACCGAGAAGTCGCCGCTTCGCATCGCCTGCAGCGCGTGCAACAATTCCTGCGAGGGATCGGGCTTTCCGTTGGTGTACGATTTGACCTTGGTACGGCGGCGGGCGGATGGAGCGGCAGAGCCGAGATCACTCATGAAGTCCCCCTGAAGCGGCAAAGGCACGCGCGCCTCCGCGCGCGAGTTGTTATTATTCCTGCAGCATCAAATCGTGCGAAGGATGGCGAGACAAGTGAAATACCCCAAGAATTACAATTGCTTAGGTTCCGCACTTGGAACCAACGGAAATAATTCCGTCGCGGAACTTTGGTTCCACGCCGAACCAAAATATTTTTTGCTGCCAGGATTTGCGCATCCCGTCCGCGCATGGACCGTGGTGCCGGCTCGCGGAACCACCTCAGCCTAGGTTCCCATCTCGCCGGTGAGCCGGAACCGCGGCGGGCGCGCTTGCGGTGCAATCTCGGGGCCGCGGGAACCTTCACTGCCGCTTCTGGTTCGGCCTTCGCGGCGGCCGCGGACTTTCGCCGCCCACGGCTTGCGGGTCGAATTTGCGGGTCACCTTGATGGCCGCCTGGCTGATGTCGAGCAGCGAGCGACGGCCTTCTTCCATCACCGCTGCGGACTTCTTGTCGAAACTCTCGGCCAGTTCGCGAATCGACTTCACCTTCTCGAACAGTTCATCGACCTTGCCGTCCGCCAGGCCGGGCACGATGCCGTCGATCTTGGTCATGGCGCTGTCGAAGCCCGCGAATGCACTATCGGCCTTGCCTATGATGGTATTGATCGCGTCGGCCTTGCTTGCCAGCGACGCCGTATAGGTCACGAAATTCAGCAACGCATTCTTGATCGTCTCCTGATTTCCGACGAGGAGCCGGTCGACATTATGCAGGGAGTCGCGGATCGATTCGATCTCGCTCAGATCGGCCTTCAGGATCGGAATGCCATCCTGGTCCAGCGGCACCGGAGGCGCGGCAGCCGCGCCGCCGGTCAGAGATATCGCCGCCACGCCGGTCAGTCCCTGGAATTCCAGGCCGACCACCGTGTCCTTGCGGATCGGGGCGCTGTTGTCCAGCATGACCAGAGCGACAATCTTGCGGGGATTGTCCAGCTTAAGGGATTTTATCTCTCCAACCTGAACACCATCGAAGTTCACGCTGCCGCCCTTGCGCAGACCGCTGGCGGAGCCTTCGAAAACGATGCGCAGCGGAGCTTGCTGCTGGATGCTGTGGATTTTCCGGAACCCGAGCAGGCCGACCAATGCCGCGGCGACGACCGCAAGCGTCGTGGATCCAATCACGAGATTGCTCGCCCGCATTTTCATCCCGGATTCCGGCTGCGATATGCCGGGTTGAGAGGGTCAGCGCAGTTCGCCATCTGCCGATTGTACGGGCAAAGCCCGGCAAACGAAAGATCAATGCCGCAGGCGTCGATGCCCGCCCGCCGCGCGTTACGCCTAGGTCAGCGTCCACTCCTCGGCGCTGGCGCCGGCGAGCGCCCGGACCCGCGCATCGTCAGCGGCAAGTTCCCGGGCCGGTCCTGAATAGACGACGATCCCATCGTCCAGCACATAGGCGTTGTCGGCAATTTCGAGGCTCATCCGCGCATTCTGTTCGACCAGCAGAACGGAAATGCCTTCGGCCTTCATCTGCTGGACAATGCGAAACACCTCGCGCACGATCAGCGGCGCCAGTCCTTGCGAAGGTTCATCGAGAATCAGTAGCCTCGGATTCAAGAGCAGCGCACGCCCGATCGACAGCATCTCCTGTTCGCCGCCGGAAAGTTGACGGCCGCGATTGAGCTTGCGCTCCTCGAGGCGCGGGAACAGCCGGTAAATTCGCTCGACGGTCCACGGTCCCCCTCGCTCGAGCGGAACCTTGAGATTCTCCTCGACGCTGAGATTGGCAAAAATGCGTCGGCCCTCGGGCACATAGCCCACCCCGCCTGCGGCGATGCGGAAGGTCGGCCAGCGCGTGGTGTCCTCGCCGAAGATGGTGATTTTGCCTTCGCGCGCCGGCGTCAGTCCCATCAGGCTTCGCAGCGTCGTGGTTTTGCCGGCGCCGTTGCGTCCGAGCAGCGCGGTGATCTTGCCCTCGGCGACCTCAAGGCTGACGCCATGCAGGATATGGCTCTTGCCGTAATAGGTGTGGAGGCCTTCGGCGGTCAGGGCTGCGGTCATGCGGCGTTGCCCAGATAAGCGGCCTGAACGGTTTCGTTGGCGGCGATCTCCTGCGGCGTGCCTTGCGCCAGCATGCGACCCTGGTCGAGCACGCAGATGCGGTCGGCGAGGTGAAAGACGACGCGCATATCGTGCTCGATCAGCACGATGGTGTAGTTGCTGTCGCGGTGCAGGCGGCGCACAAGCTGGGTGATCTGGTAGGTTTCCTGGTCGCCCATGCCGGCGGTCGGCTCGTCGAGCAGCAGCAAATGCGGCTTCAAGGCCAGCGCCATCGCGATCTCGGCGGCGCGCTGATCGCCATGCGCCAGTTCGCCGACCAATCTGTCGGTCTTGGTTTCCAGCGAAACCAGCTTGAGCGTATCTTCGACGTCGCGGTGGATTTGTGCCTGCTCCGAACGGTTGATCCATGGCCGCAGACGATATCCGCCGGAGACTTCGGCGGCGATGCGGACGTTCTCAAACACCGTGAGTTCCGGAAAGATTTCGGTAATCTGGAAGGTCCGGGCCATGCCGAGGGTGACCCGCTGATGCGTGGAAAGTCTGGTGATGTCACGGCCATCGAAGCTGATGGCTCCCGAGGTCGGCGGAAAAAATCCCGAGATCAGGTTGAAGAAAGTGGTCTTGCCGGCGCCGTTCGGTCCGATAATCGCGCACAACTCTCCCTTCGCCACGCTGAGCGACACGTCGCGCACCGCCACGAGATTGCCGAATCTCTTGGTCGCGCTGTTGATTTCGAGAACGTTCATGCCTTGCTCCGCTGTATGAAGCCAAGCAGCCCGCGCGGGAAAAACAGCACGACGAGGACGAACAGCAGGCCCACGAACGACATCCAGTTGACGGTGATGCTCGACAGATAATCCTGCAGCACCACGAACACGGCGGCGCCGAGCAGCGGTCCCCAGAAGCTTCGCATCCCGCCCATCACGGCCATCATGACGAAATCACCGGACTGGCTGTAGTGCAAGCCTCTCGGATCGGCAAAGTTGTTGACGAGCGCATAGAGCGCGCCGGCAAATCCCATGAAGAAGCAGGACAAGGTAAAGGCGATCCAGATATGACGTTCCACGGGAATGCCGAGGAAGCGGGCGCGGCGCTCGTTCTCGCGGATCGCGATCATGGTGTGGCCGAACGGCGAGCGCAGTATAAACGCCATGACACCGACCGCGAGCGCAAAGCAGAACAACACGAAGTAATAGAAATTGTTGGCGTCGGAGAGAATGTCGAGCTTGAACAGGCCGAAATCGATCGGCTGGCGGGAAAAGCCGCGCAAGCCATCGTCGCCGCCCGTCAGCGAACTCCACTGAAACGCGATGTAGTAGAACACCTGCCCGAACGCGATCGTCACCATGGCGAAATAGACGCCGCGTCGCCGCACGATCAGGGTGCCGAGAATGGCGCCGCAGAGCCCGCCCAGCAGCATTCCCGCGATAAGCGCGAGCGGCGTGCTTGGCGCCATGAATTTCAGCGTCAGTCCGGCGCCATAGGCGCCAAGGCCGAAATAGGCGGCATGACCGAAGGACAGGACGCCGGTAAATCCCAACAGGAAATTCAGCGACATCGCCGCCAGCCCGAGCACCAGGACGCGGGTGGCGAGCGCGGTATAGCCGCCGAGCGGCGCCATCCAATAGGGGGCGAGCAGCAAGGCTGCCCAGATCGCCGCCAGCGCGATCAGCTTGCGAATATGCTCGGCGCTCAACCCATCATTCCTTCTTCGCCGAACAATCCGCGCGGACGCAGCAGCAGCACCACCGCCATCAACACGTAGATTACCGCTTCGCTCGCGGCCGGGAGAACCACCGCTGTCAATCCCGAGGCCACCCCGATCAGCAGGCCGCCGACCAGCGTCCCCGGCAGGCTGCCGATGCCGCCGACGATGATGGCGATGAAGCTCGGCATCAAGAGGCCGGTGCCCATGGTTGGCTCAAGGCCCAGTTGTCCGGCCGCAAGAACGCCGCTGAGGCCGGCAAGAAAGATGCCGACCGCGAAATTGAGCGAGCGCAACATCTGGACGTTGATTCCCAGCGCCGCGACGGTCTCGAGGTCGAGCGTGCCGGCGCGGATGCGGACGCCGAGACGCGTATAGCGCAGCAGCAGGAACAGCAATGCCACGGCGATCATCACCACCGCCACCATGAACAGGCGATAACCGGTGATAAAGAACAGTTCGTTGCTCAGGGGCTGCGCCAGAAATTCCGGAATGGTGACCGGCTTGCCCTGCGGACCAAAGATGAACCGCGTGCCGTCCTCGATGATGAACGCCAGACCGAAGGTGAGCAGCAGGCTATAGAGGGGATCGCGCCCATAGAGCGGCCGGATCAGCACGCGTTCGACGGCGAGTCCGATGACGGCGGTCAAGGGCGGCGCCAGCAGCAACGCACCCCAGAAGCCGATATAGGGCGTGATCGTATAGGCGATGTAACCGCCGATGACGAGAAACCCGCCATGGGCGAAATTGATGACGTTGCTCAAGTTGAGAATGAGCGAAAGGCCGAGCGCCATCAGCACATAGAAGGCGCCGATGATGAGCCCATTGGTGACGTTAAACAGAAGCAGTTGCCACATAATTCACCGAATGAAACTCATGCATCGCGGCCGGGAGGCGGACGCCTCCGGGGCTCCAGGTAAACAGCGAACTTCTCGTCAGGACGGCCACTGCACATTGCAGCCGGTTTCGCTGACGGCAGGCGCGGTCTTGTCGCCCGCGACGACTTCGTCGACGCGGAACAGGTCTTCCGGGTCGTCCTTACCTTTTGACTGCGCCTCGCCTACGAAGGCAGATGTCATCAGCTGATGGTCGCCCTTGCGGTAGTAGACCTTGTTCGGCTGCAGCTTGACATCGTCCGGCAGCTCAAAATTCTCCAGCGCTGCGGCGAGCTTGACTGCGTCGGTTGATTTCTGCTGGTTCGCAACCAGGGCAAAAGTCATGGCCGAGGTGTAGCCGAACCAGTGCCGCGCGGTCGGCACGTTTCCGTTGTTCATCTTGCGGATGTCGGCGACGAATTTTTCGACGCCGGGAACGCCCGGCTGCTTCCAGTACCATTCGAACATCCAGACGCCGATCCGCGCTTCCGGCGGCAGCGAGGCCAGCGATTCCAGCTCCTGCTGCGTTCCGGCCACATGGATCTGCTTGTGAAGGCCGAACTGCACGACCTGCTTGAGGCAGTTGATCATGTCCAAGCCCTGCACCAGCAGGATCAGTACGTCGGGATTGGCCGAGCGCGCCTTGATCAGGTAGGCGGAGTAGTCCGTGGTGCCGAGCGGCGTCAGCTCGTTGCCGGTGACGGTGCCGCCGAGCTTCTTCAGATCGTCAGTGCAGGCGTCATACAGCGTGTGGCCGAAGGCATAGTCGGGCGTAATGAAGTGCCATTTCTTGCCGTACTTGGTGAACAACACGCCCGAGACCGAATTTGCTTCCATCCGCGTGGTATTGCAGACGCGGAACACATTCCACTTGCAATCCTTGCCGGTGATCGAATCGGTATGACCGCCGGAAACGATGTGCAGGATCTTCTTTTCAGCGGTGACCTGGGCGATCGCGGCGGCGATGCCGGAGTTGACGTCGCCGATCATGAACGTGACCTGGTCCCGTTCAATCAGCTTGCGCGCCTTTTGCACGCCGGTGCCGACGTCATTGGCGGAATCCTCCACCAGCAACTCCACCTGGCGTCCTAGAATGCCGCCTTTGGCGTTCATTTGCGCGACGGCGAGCCTGGCTCCTATCACCTCGTTGCCGGCCGGTGCGGCGTAGACGCCGGTGAGCGGATCGACCATGCCTATCCGGATCGGCGTTTCGCCGCGTGCCTGGATAATGAACGGCGATGCCACCTGAAAGGCGCCGAGTGCGGCGGCGCCCTTGATCAGCGTGCGGCGATCGAATTTCGGGTTTGAAATTGGCGTTGTCATGAGTTCTCCCTCGGAGGTTCGTTGAGTTTCTTGTTCGATGGTTCGTTTCGCCCGGTGCGCTGAAGCACCGGGCGCCGTGTCGTCTTATATCAGGCTAGGCCGGCCATTGTATCTTGCAGCCGGTGTTTTCGGCCGGTCCGGCGGCTTTTTCGCCGGGCACGGGGTTGCGTATCGTGAACATGTTGTCCGGATCGCCCTTGGGCGGATGGGCCTCGCCGACGAACACGGTGCTCATCAGTTCGTGGTCTCCGGCGCGGAACTGGGGTGCGCCTGGCTGCAGCGCGACCTCTGGCGGCAGCTTGAACCCGGACAGCGCGTGCGCCAGCTTTGGCGCGTCGAGCGTCTTCTCCTGGTTCGCGATCAGCGCCAGCGTCTGCACCGAGACATAGCCGAACCAGTTGCGCGCGGTAGCCGCGGCGCCCGTAATTTTCTTGATCGAGGCATTGAATTCCGCGACATGCGGCACGCCCGGCTGATCCCACCACCATTCCATGGTCCACCAGCCGACGCGCGCACCATCGGGTACGGCGCGGATGCTCTCAAGCTCGAACAGCGCGCCGCCGACGGCCATCTGCTTGTCCAGACCGAACTGGACGAATTGCTTGAGGCTCGAGACCTGGTCGCCGCCGCCCATGACGTTGATCAGCACCTGCGGGCCAAACGCCTTGGCCTGGATCAGGTAGGCCGAATAATCCGCAGTGCTCAGGGGAACGAGCGCGCCGGAGGAGGTGCCGCCCGCGGCCTTCAGAACCTTTTCGAAGCCGGCCTGCACCGAATGGCCGTAGGCGTAATCCGGGGTCAGGAAGTACCACTTCTTGCCGAACTTCTCGATCAGCGTCTGGGCGATGGCATTGGCATCCATGGTGGTGGAATTGCAGACCCTGAACACGTTCCACGAGCAATTCGCGCCGGTGATCGGATCGGTGTGCCCGCCCGAGACAATATGGAGCACCTTCTTTTCGCTGGTGACCTGCGCCATCGCGATCGCGATGCCGGAATTGACGTCGCCGATGATGAAACTCACCTGATCGCGTTCGATCAGCTTGCGTGTCTTCTGTACGCCGGTGCCGACATCGTTGGCGGAGTCCTCGATCAGGAGTTCGACCGGCCGCCCCAGAATGCCGCCCTTCCTGTTGATCTCCTCGGCGGCGAATTTTGCTCCCACCACCTCGCCCTGTGCGATCGCGGCATAAACGCCGGTCAGCGGATCGACCATTCCGATCCGTACCGGAGTTTCGCCACGGGCCTTGATGATGAAGGGTGATGAGAATTGCACCGCAGCAAGTGCGGCGCTTGTTTTCAGAATAGTCCGCCGATCGACCGACCAGGATTGCGAAGTACTCATGCTGTTCTCCCTGACAATATTATGTAACCTGATGGCCGGCACTCTATCGATGCCTTTATCGGTCGGGACCGTAACCTGTCCGGCCTGTTTTTGCCAATAATTTGCAGGTGAAGTCCTGCAACCTTCGGCCTAGACATTTGCTCATAAATAAACCGTCCTCACGATATCAGCCAATACCCAAAATCCGGACGTTTGCTGTCCCGAGCGGTGTCCGACTCGGGCCGGCAGTGCGGCCGGCCATGGTCGATTGCGGATCAATGCCCGGCCGCGCTTTTGGCCGCGGCGTTGTTGAGAACGATCAGCGCATCGACGGCGACGCCGGTTCTCTCATTGATCAGGAACGGATTGACGTCGATCGAGGCGATGCGGGCGCCGGCATCGGCCATCAGGTTGGACAGGCCGACCAGCGCCTTCACGGCGGAGGCCTCGTGCAGCGCGGGCTTGCCGCGATATCCTTTCAGCTTCACGCCGGCCTTGGTGCGGCCGATCAGTTGTTTCGCCTCCGCCGCGTCGAGCGGCGCGCCGGCCAGAGCGACGTCCTTCATCAGCTCGATATCGACGCCGCCGGTTCCGAACAGCACCACCGGGCCCATCTCGGCATCGAGCGCGCTGCCTATCACAAGCTCGAGTTCGGCCTTGACCTGCTGGGCGATCAGGATGCCCTCGAGTTCTGGGCTTGTGCTTCAGTCTTTTCACCCGGGCGGTGATGTCGTTGAAGGCCTTTTTGACCTCGGCTGCGCTGTTGAGGTTCAGCACCACCCCGCCGATGTCGGATTTGTGCAGGATCTCCGCGCTGACCACCTTGGCGACAACGGGAAAGCCGATTTTCCTGGCGACCTTCACGGCGTCGGCGGCGGTTTGCACGATCTCCTCCTTCGACACGGGAATGCCGTATGCCCGGAGCAACTTCTTTGAGGCGACCTCGTCGAGCGCGGCGCCCCCGGCGTTCTTCAGCGTCCTCTCGAGTGTCGCGCGCGCCGAAGCGCTGGAGCTCGACACGATGTCCGGTACCATCTTGCGCAAGCCCGCGTAATCGATCAGCGACTTGATGGCGGCGACCGCCCGATCCAGCCCCTGCATGACCGCGATATGCGGCAGCGACTTGCGCAAGCCCTTGGTGAATTCGGTGAAGCCGATCGACATCGTTGAGATATAGACGACGGGCTTGGAGGCGGCGCCGGCCATTTCGTTGACGATGCGCAAATTTCGCTCGCGCAGTTCGTGCGGCGCCTTTGGCAGCTCGGCGTCGATGATGACAATGTCGGTGTCGGGGTCGTCGATCATGATTCTGATCGACTGCATGTAGACGGTGGGATCGACCACCGCGGCGAAGCCCGCGTCGAGCGGGTTGCCGACGATGGAGCCCGGGCCGAGCATCTTCGCAAGTTTGTCGCTGGCATTGCGGCTCAGCGCTGCGAAATTCAGCCCGGCCGACGAGAATGCGTCGATCAGCAGCCCGCGCTTGCCGCCCGACAGGGTGACCGCGGCGAGCCGATGGCCCTTCGGCGGATCGGCATGCACGAAGCATTCGGTGGTCTCGATCAGTTCGTCGAGACCGCGCACGCGGATCACGCCTTCGCGGGTCGAAATTGCGTCGAAGGTCTCGATCGAGCCCGCCAGCGCGCCGGTATGCGCCATGGCGGCGGCGCGTCCGCCCTCGGACGCCCCAAGTTTGAGCGCGATCACCGGCTTGCCCGCGGCGCGCGCGGCCTTGCAGGCCTCGCGGAACACCTTGGTGTTGCGCACGCCTTCCAGATAAACCACGATCACGCGGACCGAGGGATCGGCGGCGAAATAGCTCATCAGGTCCGGGGTCTCGAGGCCGGCCTCGTTTCCGGTCGTGACCATGTAGCCGACGCCGACGCCGCGATCCTCCAGTGCCTGGCGGATCGCCATCACGATCGCGCCGGATTGCCCGGCGATCGCCACCGGCCCGGGCTCCATGGTGACGATGCGGTCGTCGATGTTGGTGAACATCCTTTCGCCCGCGCTCAGATTGCCGAGACAATTCGGGCCGGTGACCGCAAGGCCGGTCTCCTGAATGGCCTGCTGCAATTCGGCGGCGAGCTTCTGACTTTCGTCGTCCTGCAATTCGCTGAAGCCCGATGTGACGATGGTGGCCGAGCGCGCGCCGGCCGCGGCTGCATCGCGGATCACCTGAACCGTGAAGCGTGCCGGCACCAGCACCAACACGTGATCGGGCCGGTCCGGCAGGCTGGCGAAATCCTTGTAGCAGGGAACGCCCCAGATCGTTTCGCGCCTGGCGTTGACGGGATAAAGACCGCCCTCGAACCTGTACTTGATCAGATTGTTCCAGATGCGCTCGGCGTAGTTGCCCGGCTTGTCGGTCGCCCCGACCAGCACGATGTTGCGCGGGTGAAGCATCGCATGAATATTCTTGACGATGGCGCTGGCCTCGCGCGAGGGCGACCATTTGGAGGCCGGAACCGGCGCCGCTACTTGAGCTTCCATAGGCGTAACCTTTAGACCCTTCGTTTCTTGTCCGGAAAATGGCGGTTGATCGCCACGCCGCACGGCTTTTGGTCTCTTATTATGTATTATGGGGAGTTGAGGGGTGTGGCAACTCGCGCAGGCCGACAATGTCGGCCGCGCCGGATTTTGTCAGTTACCAGGCCGGCCGCGGGCGCGATGGCGAGGCGATGCCGGCGAGCAGCACGGCGAGAATGCCGGTAAGAAAGATGCCGTCGAAGGTGCCCGCCCCGCCGATCGAGGCCACCGGCGCGCCAAGGCCCGAGATCTTGCCGAGATTGAGAAGATCGGCGCCGACAAGCGTTCCCATCGAGCCGCCGATATAGGCGAGCGGGGCGGCAAATTCGCGCGACAGGATAAAGGCAAGGATAGCGGTGACAACGACGGGGGCAAAAACGGGAACGGCGATGCCGATTCCCGGCACCGGGGTGGCCATCGTGTGGATGACAAAGCCGATGGCGGCGATCGCGATCGCCGCCTTGAGCCAGAGCTGATATCGAATCACGAGATAGCTGGACATCAATGTCGGGATCACCGCGCCGCCGACATTCACGGCCAGAATCGTACCGGGCCACGACACGACCACCGGCACGACATACTGCATGCCGAAGAATTCGACGATCTGACCGGTCCTGACCGGCGGCCCGGGCAGGATCGTGATCGGAATGTTGAAATAGCTGCCGATCAGCGAGCCGAACAAGAGAAACAGCGCGGCACCCGGTCCGACGCCGAGCCGCATATAGGCATAGCGGAGAATGCGAAGCTGAATCAGGATGATCAGCCCCACAACCAGAAACACCAGAATCGAAAACAATCCCGGCGTCAGCGGCAAATAGTGAACCTGGGAACCCATGATCTCTAGGGGCTGTTGAATGACTGTGAATGATTGGACCGTCCGGCGATATAGTTGGGAAGCATCTCACGGGAACACAAGCTACACAAATACCCAAACGAAGCGTTTTGGGCGTATGCTGGTGAGCCAGCGCGCACGGGATGTCTCGCGAGAGCAAAACCATGAACGACACCGGCCGTCGGAATCACTGGGAAGGCGTCTACGCCGCCAAAAGCGAAAACCAGGTGAGCTGGTTTCAGGAGACGCCCGCGATCTCGCTTGAGCTGATCGAGCGGGCCGGGGCGGTCCAAAGCTCCGGGATCATCGACATCGGCGGAGGCGCCTCGCGGCTCGCCGACTGCCTCGTGGCGCGGGGCTATCGGGACGTGACGGTGCTCGATCTGTCCGCCGCGGCGCTGGCTGCCGCACGCGCCCGCATGGGCGACCGGGCGGGGCAGGTGACATGGATCGCCGCCGACGTGACCGTCTGGCATCCGGCGCGGAGCTATGACGTCTGGCACGACCGGGCGGCCTTTCACTTTCTGACCGAGCGCAACGATCAGGCCGCTTATGTCGCCCGGCTTCGGCGCGCTTTGCGGCCGGGCGGACATGCCATCATCGGCACGTTTGCGCCCGACGGCCCGGAACGGTGCAGCGGTCTTGTCGTCAGCCGCTACGACGCCGACAGCCTGGCCGCGACGCTGGGACACGGCTTTGAACCGGTCGATACAATTCGGCATGAGCACACCACGCCGTGGGGTGCGACGCAAAAATTTCAGTTCAGCACGTTCCGGCGCGGACAGGATTGAAGTGCTACCCCCTATCCCCGCTTGCGGGGAGAGGGCTGGGGTGAGGGGCTGTCTCGGCAAATGCTGAAGACGGTGCGTGCGCGGTGAGTCCCCCTCACCCGGATTGCACCGGACGATGCTTCGCATCGCTCGGCGCAATCCGACCTCTCCCCGCAAGCGGGGCGAGGTGCAAAAAATGCGCGCGGGGCGATTCAACTCAATGCTCTGTAGCTGTCCGTTCGCGCCGCGCGCGTCATGAGGCGGCTTTGGCGTGATCTGCCGGAGCAGGCGAGGCAAAATCCTTTCGCAGCGTCGGCTTGTGGATCTTGCCGGTGGCGTTGCGCGGCAGGGCGTCAACGAATTTTATCACATGCGGGCGCTTGAAGCGCGCGAGGTTGGCGGCGCAGTGCGCGTTGATGTCAGCCTCGGTAATGGCGTGCCCCGGTTTCACGGCGATGATGGCCATGCCGGTTTCGCCCCATTGCTCGCTGGCGATGCCGATCACCGCGGCCTCGGCGATCGCCTCAAGCTGGTGCAGCACGTTCTCGACCTCGGCGGGATAGACGTTTTCGCCGCCGGAAATGTACATGTCCTTCCAGCGGTCGACGATGTAGTAAAAGCCCTCTTCGTCGATCCTGGCGGCGTCGCCGGTGTGCAGCCAGCCGTCGGTGAAGGAGGACGCGTTGGCGTCCGGCCGGTTCCAGTAACCGGGCGTGATGTTTGGTCCCCTGACCCATAACTCGCCGAGTTCGCCCACATCGGCATCCACGCCGTCGGGCCTGACGATCCGCACTTCGGTGTGCAGCACCGGCTTGCCGGAGGATCCGGCCTTGCGCCGGGCGTCCTCGCGATCGAGCATCAACACCGCGGGGCTGGTCTCGGTCATGCCGTAGCCCTGCTGCAGGGCGACGCCGCGCTCCTCCCACACTTTCAGGAGCGGCACCGGCATCGGCGCGCCGCCGACGCCCCCGATCACCAGCCGGCTGAAGTCGGAAGTCGCAAAAGAAGGATGCTGCGCCATGAACTGGTAGATCGACGGCACGCCGAAGAACTGGTTGACGCGGTAATGGGGATCGCTGATCACCGCAAGCGCGAGGCCGGGATCGAAGGTGCGCATGATCAGCACGGTGCCGCCGGCATGCAGCACGGGATTGGTGTAGCAATTGAGCCCGCCGGTATGGAACAGCGGCAGCACGGTGAGCTGCACCGTCGACGGCGAGACATAGGCGGGGCCACCGAGATTGACGCAGTTCCAGAACGTCATGCCGTGGGTGATGATGGCGCCTTTCGGCTGGCCCGTGGTGCCCGAGGTGTACATGATGGTCGAGATGTCATCGAGCGTGACGCTCTCGGACCTGTCGAGCGGCTTTGCGGCCGCGATCCCAGCCTCGTAGGAACCGCCGGGCCCGAGCAGAAGCAGCGAAGAGACCTTGCACAGTTTCGCGACTGAGCGCGCGAGGTCGGCGAGTTCCGCGTCGTGGATCATCAGGCGAGGGGCCGCATCGCCGACGATGTACTGAAGTTCGGGGACGGTGAGGCGGGTGTTCAGCGGCAGGAAAACCGCCCCGAGCCGGCCGCAGGCGAACTGCACCTCCAGCGTATCCGTGGTGTTCATGGCGAGTACGGCGACGCGGTCGCCGCGCGCAATTCCGAGCCGGTCCCGCAAATGGGTGGCGAGGCGCGAAATGCGCGCGTCGAATTGCGCGTAAGTAAATTCGCGTCCGCTGGCGAGGTCGACCACCGCCGCTTTATCCGGTGTGCGGCGGCCGAAATGGGCGATCCAGTCGTAATATCGAACCGGCAAATTCTCCTCCCTCGTTCCCAGTCTTGCGCCGCCTGGTCCTGGCTTGATCTTACGCCATTTCCGCCAGTGGAGCGATGCTGTCGCGAACCGGTCTTGCGTTCAGTCGCCGGGCGTTGCCGGCTTGAACCGGCGCCGGCGCTCAGGTCACCTCGCCCCGCCTGCGGGGAGAGGTCGCCGCGCTCCCGGCAGCGCTCTTGCGCTGTCCGGCTTGCGCGCGGGTGAGGGGGCTCTCGACGGATTCAGTCTCGCGGATAGTCCCCCTCACCCGGAGACTTCGCTGCGCTTCGTCTCCGACCTTCCCGCAAGCGGGGAGACTTCGCGATCTCGCGGCCTGATGCGCCCGAGGTTTGCTATCAAATTTCCTTGCCCTCTCATTCAGAGGGCACAGGGAATGCCAGGCGCTCGATGCGCCCGCTCGCCGCGCGTGCAGGGATAGTGGAAGAACGCACACGCGTTAGTCAGGTCACACCGGAATCGACCGGCATTCCCCGCGCAATGGTTTTAACGGTTTCCTTCGGGCTCTCCTCGGCGACCGGCTTTCTTGCCACCGTCGCTCCTGAGAAGCTTGCTTCTCAAGAACTTGACACCAGCATCGGGGTGTCAGGACCACACGACTTCGCCGTCCGCGTCAGTGCTGTTCGTCTTGAGCACCGCCCGCGTCCACCGCATCCCGCCCCGCGGCCGTGACGATCGCGTGTCGCCCCTCTGTGAGGCGGGACGACGATGAATATAGATTTGATTTGGGTTTCGGAAAAACAGAAATATTTTTTGCAAAGGGGCTGGACAGGCGAAGAGCCGACGGACGGAGTGATTTGCCCGTCGGGCCATCGCGCGGCTCGCCTAAAGCTGCCTGCGTCGAGCCCGCATCCGCGCCGAGTAGTGGCCATCGCGAAATGCGCATCAGAAAGATAGAGCCTGTTCCGAAAGCCTCACCCCGCCTTTTTCTTCACAGTTCTTCCGCGCGAAGTCTTCGCCGCCGCCTTCTTGCGCGTCATATGCGATTTAAGCGCGGCGCCGATCCGGGATTGATAACCCGGGCCGCTCTGTTGAAACCAGCGAAGCACCGCCGCATCCAACCGCAAGGTGATCTGTTGCTTGGGATCGGCGGATTTCGGCCGGCCCCGGCGGATCAGCCTGCGACCATGATAAAGGTCGCCACGCTCGATCATTTCTTCGGTCAGTTCAGGCGCCTCGTCATATTCGTGCGGCTGAATGACGTGGCGATCAACTTTCTTCAAGTCGCTTCCTAAAGCGCGCTTTTTCCCGGTCATTGGCTTTCCTCATCGAAATGACGTGCCGCCCGTTGCCGCGCGGCGTCCAAACCACGATCACCATTCGCCCACGCAGCAATCCCACGGTGATAATCCTGGGTTCGCCATAATCACGGCGTTCGTCCGGAATATTCAGCGCTTTGCCGACGAATACCTCGACGGCATCGGCGAAAATCGAGACCGCGATCCCTTAGCGTGCTCGCCCGCTTTGTCGGATCGAAGGTGATCTTCATTGAATTATTGTAGCTACAAATAAGACGGGTTCAAGGTCCGTGGCCCGAAATAAGCGAGCGCCGCGGCTTGCATTCATCGGCCGGGGCGTGGCCTGATAGGCCATCAGCAGGTGTGAACCAGCCGCTCGACGCAAGTCGCGCCGGCCGATTCGGGGCATCGTGAGTCCCCAGGGAGGGCAATATGCTGGAGCGGACACCGACGCAAAGCCCGTTTTACACCTCCGACCATGAGGCGTTCCGCGACGTCATGCGCCGTTTCGTGGCGCGCGAGATCGAGCCCTATGCCAGCGAATGGGACGAGGCCGGCGAGTTTCCGCGCGAGCTGTATGTCAAGGCCGCCGCGATCGGGCTGTTGGGGCTGGGCTTTCCCGAGGAATATGGCGGCGTCGCCGCCGACCAGTTCATGAAGATCGTGGCCTCGCAGGAACTCGCCCGCGCCGGCGCGGGCGGGGTCAGTGCCAGCCTGATGAGCCACACCATCGGCTCGCCGCCGATCGCCCGCGCCGCCCGTCCCGAAATCAAGGCGCGGGTGCTGCCGGAGATCCTGTCGGGCAAGAAGATCTCGGCGCTCGCGATCACCGAGCCGAGCGGCGGCTCCGATGTCGCCAACCTGCGCACGTCAGCGCGTCGCGACGGCGACCATTATGTCGTCAGCGGCGAGAAGACTTTTATTACCTCGGGGATGCGCGCCGATTTTATCACCACGGCGGTGCGCACCGGCGGCGAGGGCGCCGGCGGCGTCAGCCTGCTCCTGATCGAAGGCGATACGCCCGGCCTGTCGCGAACAAAACTCAAAAAGATGGGCTGGTGGGCCTCTGATACCGCGACCCTGCATTTCGACGGTTGCCGCGTTCCCGCCGAAAACCTGATCAGCGAGGAAGGCGCGGGCTTCAAGATCATCATGCGGAATTTCAACAGCGAGCGCATGGGCATGGCGGCGGGCTGCACGGCCTTTGCCCGGGTGTGTGTCGAGGAGGCGATCGGCTATGCCCGGGAGCGCAAGACGTTCGGCAAGCCGATCGCGCAGCACCAGGTGATCCGCCACAAGATCGTGGACATGACGCAAAAGGTGGCGGCGACGCAGGCGTGGCTCGAAATGCTGGCATGGCGGCTCGGGCAGGGCGAGAACCCGGTGGCCGAAATCTGCATGCTGAAGAATCAGGCCACGCAAACCATGGCGTTCTGCGCCTCGGAAGCCGTGCAGATTTTCGGCGGCGCCGGCTTCATGCGCGGCGTCAAGGTCGAGCGCATCTACCGTGAGGTCAAGGTCAATGCGATCGGCGGCGGCACCGAGGAGATCATGAAGGATCTGGCCTCCAGGCAGATGGGGCTGTGAGATTGTCATTCCGGGGCGCGCGTCGGCGCGAAGGGCCGTTTTACGCGCGGTCTGCTCCCCTCCCCCCGCGCAGCGGCGGGGAGGGGTTGGGGGTGGGGGCGGTGAGGCATACTTTGAAGCAGCGCCTCGTGCGGACAGACCCCCCACCCCCGACCCCTCCCCACCACGCGCAAGCGCGCGGGGGAGGGGAGCAAACGAAGCGAGCGCGCCCCCGGAATGACAGGAGGATCACTGTCATTCCGGGATGCGCCGATTCGGCGCAGACCCGGAATCTGGAAGTAAGTTAAATAAGGTCGAGGTTCCGGGTTCGACGCTTCGCGTCGCCCCGGAATGACGAGAGGACAACATGCTCTTCACCGCCGACCACGACGAACCGCGCCGCGCCTTGCAGAAATTCATCGCGGCCGAAATCAATCCCTTTGTCGACGAATGGGAGAAGGCGGATATTTTCCCCGCCCATGAGCTGTTCAAGAAGCTCGGCGATCTCGGCTTTCTCGGGCTGAACAAGCCGGTGGAGTTCGGCGGCCAGGGGCTCGATTACAGCTACGCGCTGATGATGGCGGAAGAACTCGGCGCCATCCGCTGCGGCGGGGTGCCGATGGCGATCGGGGTGCAGACCGACATGGCGACCCCGGCGCTGGCACGGTTCGGTTCGGACGAGGTGCGGGCCGAGTTTCTGGCGCCCGCGATATCCGGCGATGCGGTCGCCTGCATCGGGGTATCAGAACCGGGCGCAGGCTCCGACGTCGCCTCGATCAAGACAAATGCGCGCGCCGACGGCGACGATTACGTCATCAACGGCGGCAAGATGTGGATCACCAACGGTGTGCAGGCCGACTGGATCTGCCTTTTGGCCAATACCGGCGACGGCCCCAAACACTGCAACAAGTCGCTGATCTGCGTGCCGATGAAAACCAGAGGCGTGCAGGTGGCCCGCAAACTCGACAAGATGGGCATGCGCTCGTCCGATACCGCGCAGATTTTCTTCGACGACGTGCGGGTGCCGAAGAAGAACCGCATCGGCGAGGAAGGCCACGGCTTCACCTACCAGATGCTGCAATTCCAAGAGGAGCGGCTGTGGGCGGCCGCCGCCTGCCTCAAGGCGCATGAATTCATCATCAATGCCACGATCGAATATACCGGCAACCGCAAGGCGTTCGGCCAGAGCATCCTTGACAATCAGACCGTCCACTTCAAGCTGGCGGAAATGCAGACCGAAGTCGAGCTGTTGCGCGCGCTGACCTATCGCGCTGGCGAAGCGCTGATTGCCGGCGAGGACGTGACGAAGCTCGCGACCATGGCCAAGCTGAAAGCGGGCCGGCTGGGGCGCGAACTGACCGACGCCTGTCTGCAGTTCTGGGGCGGCATGGGCTTCATGAACGAGACGCCGGTCAGCCGCGCCTATCGCGACACCCGCCTGACCTCGATCGGCGGCGGTGCCGACGAGGTGATGCTGACGGTGCTGTGCAAGATGATGGGCACGCTGCCGGGGATGAATCAGAAATAGGGAACGCCGGATGATCACCTTGTATCACTGCCACGGGGCGCGCTCGTTCCGGCCGCTGTGGATGCTGGAAGAGATGGGGCTGCCCTACGATCTGAAGATGCTGCCGTTCCCGCCCCGGGTATTCGCCAAGGAATATCTCGCGCTCAACCCGCTCGGCACCATTCCCCTGATGATCGACGGCGAAACCAAAATGACGGAATCCTCCGGCATCTGTCACTATCTCGGCACCAGGCATGGCCCGACGCCGCTGATCGTGGGCACTGACGAGCCGGCCTATGGCGGCTTCCT
The DNA here is from genome assembly GCA_963801875.1 of uncultured Alphaproteobacteria bacterium. GTDB lineage: Bacteria > Pseudomonadota > Alphaproteobacteria > Rhizobiales > Xanthobacteraceae > Bradyrhizobium. The sequence continues at coordinate 74,507 of CAWDGT010000009.1, forward strand.
GAACTGGATGTATTTTTCCGACGCCACTCTGACCTTTCCGCAAACGCTGGTCCTGCGCTACACGCGGCTGGAGCCGCAAGAGCGGCGCAATCCGCAGGTCGCGACCGATTACGCCAAATGGTTTCTGGGGCGGCTGCGGGCGGTCGAGGCCGCCACCGCCGGCACCGAGACGCTGGTCGCCGGCCGCTTCACCGCGGCCGATATCGTCATCGGCTATGCGCTGCGGCTTGCCGGAAACATCGGGCTGGCCAAAGATTTCGGGCCCAATGTCGCCGCCTACTGGCAGCGCCTGCAGCAACGCGACGGCTACAAGCGGGCCGTTGCCGCGGAGGAACTCGCCGGCGAACAGCAAGAGGTCGCCCGGCGGCTGTGAGGCATCAGGCTACCGGGCCTGAATTCCGGGTTCGCCGTCGTTGCGAGGAGCAACGCGACGAAGCAATCCATTCTTTCCCTGCTTGGCAGATGGATTGCTTCGCTATCGCTCGCAATGACGGCTGGATTCGATTTCCGCCCACGGAAATTGGCCTCTACACCCCCCGATTTTACGCTATGGTCACCGCGACGCAGCGGCCGAAAAGAGCCGTGCAGGGAGCTTCGACCATGGATGTAAAAGGCCGGGAATCCGGCCATCTGATGCTGATTACCCCGGAACGCGTCTTCTACGCCGGCCTGCTCGGCCGTCCGCGCCAGCGCTGCTCGGGCGCATTCCATGTCTATGTGGCGATCGAGGGTGGTCTCAGGCTCGCGGTCGAGGGGACGGTTGAGAGTTATGGCGAACTGGCTGTGGTTCCGCCTGACGTGCGGCACACCATCGCCAGCGATCATCGCTCGGTGATTTGCGTCATGATCGAACCGGAAACCGTTCGCGCCGGCGCATTCGAAGAATTCGGAGAGCGGCTGTCGGGAGCCGAAGCAGCGTTCTTTGCGCAACGTATCCGCGCCGCCTACGGCGAGTTGCGGCAGCGGCAGCGCAGCGACGACGTCACCAGCGCAGAGTTCGATACCATGTGCTTTGGCGACGTGCTGCCGCCGCGCGCGCTCGATCCGCGCGTGATAAGGTCGATTGCGCAAATCGGCCGGTTTTGCGGCGAGCCGGTCACGGCGGCGAGCTGCGCGGCCGAGGCCGGATTGTCGCCGTCGCGCTTCCTGCATTTGTTCAAGCAGGAGACCGGCATCTCCTTCCGCGCTTTCCGTGCCTGGAAGCGGGCGCGGCACCTGCTGCACTTCGCCAATCAGGAACTCAATCTCGCGCATCTGGCGCAGGATATCGGCTATCCCGACTCGACCCATTTCAGCCATTCGATCCGCCGGTTTTACGGGCTGAAGCCGCGCGCGATCTTCTTGGGCTCCCGTGACCTCGCGATCTACCACAGCGACGCCGACGTGCATGACAGCGCCGGTTCCCGCCAGGGACGGGCCTGATAGCGCGTGGACGCAAGATGCTGATTGCGGCGGGACGCATGATCCGCCGAACCGCGGCGCGGAAAATTCAAGAGAATCAAGGCTGATCCATGAGCGACAAGGCTGTCATCACCTGTGCGTTGAACGGCGTGCTGACCGATCCGAAGCAGCATCACGTCCCCGTAACGCCTGCGGAAATGGCGCGCGAGGCGAGGGCCGCCTTCAACGCCGGCGCCAGCGTGATGCATATCCACCTGCGCCAGCAGGCGCCGGGCAAGGGACATCTGCCGTCCTGGGACGTAGCCGTATCCCGCGAAATCCAGCAGGCGATCCGCGAGGCCTGTCCGGGCGTGATCATCAATCACACCACTGGCACATCGGGGCCGAATTACCAGGGCGCGCTGGATTGCGTGCGCGAGACCAGGCCGGAGATGGCCGCCTGCAACGCCGGCTCGCTGAATTACCTCAAGGTGAAGGCCGACAATAGCTGGGCGTGGCCGCCGATGATGTTCGATAACGCGGTCGAGAAGGTGCAGGACTATCTCGACGTGATGAAGCAGGTCGACACCATTCCCGAATTCGAATGTTTCGACGTCGGCATCGTGCGCTGCGTCGGGATGTACCGGCAGACCGGCATGTATTCCGGCCCGCTGGAATATAATTTCGTGATGGGCGTCGCCTCCGGCATGCCGGCCGATCCGGAATTGCTGCCGATCCTCTTGAAGCTGAAGGCGCCGGAAGCGCACTGGCAGGTCACGGCGATCGGGCGCGCGGAAATCTGGCCGCTGCATCAGCGCTGCGCCGATCTCGGCGGTCATCTGCGCACCGGGTTGGAGGATACTTTCTATCTGGGCGACGGCACCAAGGTCACCTCGAACGGGCAGTTGATCGAGAGCATCGCCGCCTGCGCGCGCAAGGCGGGGCGCGAGATCGCGAATCCTGCGGAGGCGCGGCAGATTTTTGGGATCATGCGTTAGAAACTACTGCGGCAACGCTGCCGCGAATTCGATCCGGGTGAGGGGTTCAGGCCTATCGATAGACCGTAACCCCTCACCCCAGCCCTCTCCCACAAGGGGAGAGGGAGCGCACTGCCGCCGTTGATGGTTGGGAGGGATGAATGACTGATTTATCGGCAACCGGCGGTGTGCCCGGCCCCGGCCGAATCGGCCGGGTGGCAATCGGCGATCTCCTGAAACGCGCCGCAGCGCGCTTCCCCGATCGGACGGCGCTCACCGATGGCGCGCGGCGCGTGAGCTTCACCGAGCTCGAGCGCGACGCCAATCGCTTTGCCAATTATCTGGTCGCGCGGGGGCTGAAACCCGGGCAGAAGATTTCGACCATCTGCAACAACTCGGTCGAATTCGTCAAAGCGCTGTTCGGCATTCATCGCGCCGGCCTGGTCTGGGTGCCCATCAACACCATGCTCGGGCCGGCGGACATGGATTACATCCTCGAGCATGCCGAAGTGAAGTTTGCGCTGATCGACGACAATCTGTATGCGCAGGCGGACCGCCGCGCCAGCCTGCAAAGACGCGGCATCGATCTGATCGCGGTCGATCTGGCCGGCACGGCCGCCGCGCAAGGCCTGGAGAGTTTCAACGACCTGATAAAAGGCCGGTCCGACGTCGAACCCGAGATCGAGATCGACGACCGCGACCTGGCGATGATTATCTACACCTCGGGCACCACGTCGCGGCCGAAGGGCGCGATGCATTGCCATCTCGCCGTGGTCATGGCGGTCATGAGCAATTGCGTCGAGATGCAGCTTTCGCGCGACGACGGCATCACCGGGCAGTTTCCGCTGTTCCATTGCGCTGGCCATGTGCTGCTCCTGAGCTATCTGTCGGTCGGCGGGCGCATGGCGCTGATGCGCGGCTTCGATCCGGTGGTCTGCATGGAAGCCATCGTCCGCGACAAGCTCACCGTCTTTGTCGGGCTGTCGCTGATGTATCAGGCGATCCTCGATCACCCGCGCCGCAGGGAGTACGATCTTTCGGGCTTGCGGACCTGCATCTACACCATGGCGCCGATGGGCCGGCCGCTGCTGGAGCGCGCCATCGCCGATCTCTGCCCGAATTTCGTTCTCTCGAGCGGCCAGACCGAAATGTATCCGGCCACCACGATGTCGCGCCCGGAGGTGCAGCTTGAACGCTTCGGCAATTACTGGGGCGAATCGCTGATCGTCAACGAGACCGCGATCATGGACGATGAGGGCCATCTGCTGCCGCGGGGCCAGGCCGGCGAGCTGGTGCATCGCGGGCCGAATGTCATGATGGGATATTACAAGGACCCGAAGGCGACCGAAGAGGCGCGCAAATTCGGCTGGCATCATACCGGCGATCTCGCGCTGATCGACGAGCGCGGCGAGGTGCTGTTCCTCGACCGTAAGAAAGACATGATCAAGTCCGGCGGCGAGAATGTGGCTTCCGTCAAGATCGAGGAGACGCTGCTTGCCCATCCCGCCGTGCAGAACGCCGCCGTGGTCGGCCTGCCGCATCCGCAATGGGGTGAGGCGGTCTCCGCCTTCGTCAAATTGAAGCCGGGTGCTGTGACCGACGAGGCCGACATATCAGAGCATTGCCGCAAGCATCTCGGCGGCTTCCAGGTGCCGAAATTCATCCGGATCCTGGATGAAATGCCGATGACCGCGACCGGCAAGCTGCGCAAGGTCGAACTGCGCCAGGCCTTTGCCGAACACTTCGCGAAAAAGAGCGCGTAGTGGGAAGCAGCGAACCATCTTACTTCACGTCATTCCTGGGCGCGCGGCAGCGCGAACCCGGAATCTCGAGATTCCGGGTCTGGTCCTTCGGACCATCCTGGAATGACGGAGCAAGGTAACCCATGGCCATCATTGAATCCACCATCGCGCCGTCAAGCGACGCCTACAAAGCCAACCGCGACGGCATGCTGTCGCTGATTTCGCGGATGCGCGCGCTGGAACAACGGGCGCGCGCGGCGTCGGCCCTGGCCAAGGACCGCTTTCACAAGCGCGGACAATTGCTGCCGCGCGAACGGGTGGCGCTGGTGCTCGATCCCGGCGCCCCCTTCCTCGAACTCTCCACGCTTGCGGGCTACAGGTTCGACGTTCCCGACGCCGACAGGAGCGTTCCCGGCGGCGGGCTGATCGCCGGCATCGGCTTCGTCGCCGGTATCCGCTGCATGGTCAGCGCCAACGATGCCGGCATCGACGCCGGCGCGCTGCAGCCCTTCGGCCTCGACAAGACGCTGCGGGTGCAGGAACTGGCGCTCGAGAACAAGCTGCCCTACGTGCAGCTGGTCGAAAGCGCCGGTGCCAACCTGTTGCGCTACCGTGTCGAGGACTTTGTGCGGGGCGGCAATATCTTCCGCAATCTGGCGCGGCTGTCGGCGGCCGGTCTGCCGGTGGTCACGGTGACTCACGGCTCTTCGACGGCCGGAGGCGCCTACCAGACCGGGCTGTCGGATTACATCGTGATGGTGCGCGGCCGCACCCGCGCCTTCCTTGCCGGCCCGCCGCTCTTGAAGGCCGCGACTGGAGAAGTTGCCACCGAAGAAGAACTCGGCGGCGCCGTCATGCACACCGGCATATCGGGCCTCGGCGACTATCTCGCCGAGGACGACCGCGACGCGCTGCGGATCGCCCGCGACATCATGGCCAATCTCAGATGGGACCGGCCGGGGACGCGCGAGACTTCGCATCTGCCGCCGCGTCATGATCCCGAGGAACTGCTGGGCATCATGCCGATGGATCACAAGCGCCCCGTCGACATGCGCCAGGCGATCGCGCGCTTCATCGACGATTCCGATTTCACCGAGTTCGGCGCCAATTACGGCTCCGCCACGGTGTGCGGCCACGCTCATATCGAAGGCCAGCCGATCGGCATCATCACCAACAACGGCCCGCTCGACGTGCCCGGCGCCAACAAGGCGACGCATTTCATCCAGGCCTGCTGCCAGTCGCGCACGCCGCTGCTCTATCTCAACAACACCACCGGTTACATGGTGGGCAAGGCTTACGAGGAAGCCGGCATGATCAAGCACGGCTCCAAGATGATCCAGGCCGTGACCTCAGCCACCGTGCCGCAGATCACGATCTATTGCGGCGCCTCCTTCGGCGCGGGAAATTACGGCATGTGCGGCCGCGGATTTCATCCGCGCTTCTGTTTCTCGTGGCCCAACGCCAAGACCGCCGTGATGGGCGGCGAGCAGGCCGCCGAAACCATGGCGATCGTGACCGAGGCTGCCGCCGTCAGGCGCGGCAAGCCGATCGAAAAGGAAAAGCTCGATGCGATGAAGGCGCAAATCATCGGCGTGTTCGACGGCCAGATGGACGTGTTCTCGACCAGCGCGCGGTTGCTCGACGACGGCGTGATCGATCCGCGTGACACCCGAGCGATCCTGAGCGAGGTGCTGGCGATCTGCCGCGAGGCCGAGGCGCGCACCCCGCAAGCCATGCAGTTTTCGGTGGCGCGGCCATGAATGCTTCGAAGAGGTGCACGCCGTTCCACAAGATCCTGATCGCCAACCGTGGCGAGATCGCCTTGCGGATCATGCGCACCGCGCGCCGTCTGGGGTTTGGCGTGGTTGCGGTCTATTCCGACGCGGACGCCGGCGCGCTGCATGTGCGCGAGGCGGACGAAGCCGTCCATATCGGCGGGGCGCTGCCGGTGCAGTCCTATCTCAATATCGGAGCCATCATCGCGGCGGCAAAATCAAGTGGCGCCGATGCGGTTCACCCCGGCTATGGCTTTCTCGCCGAGAACGAGGATTTCGCGCGAGGCTGCCGTGACGCGGGCCTGGTGTTCATCGGGCCGTCGCCGGACGCCATCAAAGCGATGGGCAACAAGGCCGGCGCCAAGGAGATCATGCTGGCGCTAGGGGTGCCCTGCGTCCCCGGCTATCAGGGCGCCGACCAGAGCGACGCCGCGATGCTTGCGGAAGCCGGCAGGATCCGCTTTCCCGTCATGATCAAGGCGGTGGCCGGCGGCGGCGGACGCGGCATGCGGCTGGTCGCGGACGCTTCCGCGTTTCCCGATTTTCTGCGCAGCGCGCGCTCCGAGGCGAAAGCCGCGTTCGGCGACGCCGCCGTGATCCTGGAGCGCGCCATTGTCGATCCCCGACATATCGAGATTCAGGTGTTCGGCGACGCCTTCGGCAATGCCATTCATCTCGGCGAGCGCGACTGTTCGGTGCAGCGGCGGCATCAGAAGCTGATCGAGGAAGCGCCGTCGCCGGCGGTCTCGCCGGAATTGCGGGCGCGGATGGGCGGCATCGCGGTTGCGGCGATCAAATCGCTTCGCTACGAGGGCGCCGGCACGCTGGAATTCCTGCTGGATAGAACCGGCGAATTCTATTTCATGGAAATGAACACGCGTCTGCAGGTCGAGCATCCCGTCACCGAGGCGATCACCGGACTGGATCTCGTTGAACTGCAATTGCGCCTGGCCGGCGGTGAACCACTCGCACTTCGGCAGCAGGATATCAAATTCTCAGGCCATGCGATCGAGGTGCGGCTGTGCTCGGAGGATGCGGCGCACGATTTCATGCCGCAGTCCGGCCGGCTGGCGCTGTGGCAGCCGCCGGATGGGCTCCGCGTCGAGCACGCGCTGCAATCCGGATCCGTGATCCCGCCGTTTTACGATTCGATGATCGCAAAAATCATCAGCTTTGGGACCACCCGCGAGGAGGCGCGCCGCAAGCTTGTGCATGGCCTCGAACGCACGGTCGCGTTCGGCGTCACCACCAATCAGGCGTTTCTCGCCGCCTGCCTGCGGCATCCCGCATTCGCCGCCGGCGAAGCGACCACGGCGTTCATCGGCAGGCATCGCGACGAGCTGCTGGGACAGCGCTTGGATGCAGCTTCCGAGGTGGCGCTGGCGGCGTTGCTGCTTCAGGTCACGGACCGCCATGCGCCGCGGTGGCGGAGCGGGCGGTCGCTGGCGGCGACGTTTCCGGTTCCCGCCCGCGTCGGGCTCGATCATGGGATCCACGAAGTCGAAATCGCGCGCCAGCGGGACGGCGGCTACGTCGCAAGCGGCGATGGCCGCGAACACACCTTCGAGATCGACGAACTCGGTTGCGACAGCATTCGCTTCCGCACTGGCGGCCTTGCGGAATCGGCAAGGTTCTACCGCGACGGCGACGATCTCCATATCCTGCACCGGGGCATCACTATTTCGATCCGCGATCTCACTTTGGCCGCGCCAGCCGCCACGGCGGCGACCGGCAGCGACGGCAAGGTTCGCGCCGCGATGAACGGCCGTGTCGTTGCGGTTCTGGTCAAGCAGGGCGAGCGCGTCGTGGCCGGCCAGCCTGTCATGACGCTGGAGGCCATGAAAATGGAGCACGTGCATTCAGCGCCGATCGCGGGCACCATTTCCGCCATCGATGTCGCCGAGGGCGAGCAGGTCACGACCGGAAAGATTGTGGTGGAGATCGAGGCGGCGGCATCGTCTATCTAGCCAGTGATAAATCTTTGTCGTCCCGGCCAAGCGAAGCGCGAGCCGGGACCCACAATCACCGGCGTTAGCGATTTGAGCGCGCTGGAGCGATCGTCCTCTCTCGCCAACAAACGACTGTAATTATGGGTCCCGGCGTTCGCCGGGACGACAATCCTAGCTCTCCCGTCCCGTCCTTCATTGAGGAAATATCCAACCGGGCCATTGTGGCCCCTTGCCGAATGCTTGGACAGCGACGATCTTCGGCCCGTTCAGCCTGCCCCGCCATTTGCGGATGGCGCGCCGCAGGACGCGCAGCAACGAAGGGCTCCCATGTTCCGTATTTTATGCGTCCTGATGGCGACGGTCGGATATGGCGCTGCGACCGGGCATTGCCAGACGCCGCAGGCGGGCACCACAATCACGCTTCAATCTTCCACCTACCGCGACTTTCGCCAGCTTCTGGCGCGGGAGGCCGCAACCGGAACGGTTACGGTTCGGGCGAAGCTGGATTTTCCGGAACAGGCGAGGGATCGCTATCCCGCCGTCATCGTCGTTCACACGCTTGGCGGCTATCGTGACGCCAATGAAGGCTATGTGGTGGCCGAACTGCGCAAAGCTGGTTTCGCCACCATGACCTACGACAGCTTTGCCGCGCGCGGAACGACCGGGGCGGCCATGTCGGCATCACCGGGCTACTTGCCTGCCGGCGTGGCGGACGCTTACGCCGCGCTGCGGCGGCTGGCGAGCGAACCCAGGATCGATCTCGATCGAATTGCGATTATAGGCTTCTCGTTCGGAGCCGAAGTGGCCCATCTGACGGCATTTGAGTCGATTCGATCGGCGCTGAATCCCGAACTCGGCCGATTTGCCGCGCACGTTGCCTTTTATCCCACCTTGAGCTTTGGCGTGGTTGCTGAACGCGGCACCTATACCGGGTCTCCGGTGTTGATGCTGCTCGGCGGAAAAGACGACAATCTGCCGGTGGCAAAGGTCGAGAGTTATCTGGCCTACGCTCGCGCCGCGGGAAATCCGGCCCCGATCGAAACCGTGATCTACCCGGGGGCCTACCATGCGTGGACGGTTCCCGACCTGGTAACCTTGCGCTTTTACCCGGATTTGGTCAGCACGAAAAAATGTCCAACCATTCTGTTCGGGGCGGACAGGCCGATGTTTCTCGTCGACGGTCAGACCAAACCGTTCGAGCCGGGCTTCATCGGTGCGTGCATGCGCGAAGCTCCGGGGTATTCGATGGTCTTTGATGCAGCGGTTCGAACGCAATCGATCGCGGATGCCGTGCAGTTTCTTCAGCGAAACCTCCGACCATAGGGCGCGCGGATCACGGCCGGAAAGACTGTGGTGGAGATCGAGGCAGAAACCTCTTCCGTCGTCCCGGCCAAGCGAAGCGCGAGCCGGGACCCATATGTGGACGGCCCCCGTGGCACAAGAGTTTTTGTGGTCAGATCAGATCGCTTGCATCCATATGTCCGGCCTGTTGATGCGGTTGGTTTTGACCGCTGGCCAAGATGGTTTCCGCGACGCGAGTTCCAATCAACCACACGACCTGGCTTCGGCCAATGGGTCCCACGGAGTGTCTCGCACCTTGGATCGATCGATCCTTCCATCTACTCCTCTTGCAGCTCGGGCTCGGCCGGTAAGACGGGCTTACCGATCGGCTGATCTCTTAGGCGGCGAGCGCCGATGCACCAAGCATCCGCGCGGCGTTGTAACTCTGGCCTGTCGCCATCAGCTTCCAGGCGATGCGGGCGATCTTGTTGGCAAGCGCCACGGCCGCCAGTTTTGGCGGCTTGCGCTTGAGCAGCGCCATCAGCCAAGGTGATGGATGGCCCCGGCCGTGCGTCGCCTGCTGGATCACCGCGGTCGCTCCCGCCACCAGTACGCTACGCAGCCTCTCATCGCCGGCGCGGGTGATCTTGCCGAGCCTGGTCTTGCCCGCGGTGGAATGGTCTTTCGGGGTCAGCCCGAGCCAGGCCGCAAAATGCCGGCCGGAGGCGAAGGCGCGCGGATCCGGTGTCTTCATCACCAGCGCCGTGGCGCCGATCGGCCCGATCCCCGGAATCTGCGCCAGCCGCCGGCTGTCGGGATTGCTGCGATGCCAGACCCTCAGCTTGGCCTCGATCACCTTCAACTCCAGCTGTAACTGCACGTACTCGTGCCGCTGCATCGCAAGCAGCTCGCGCGCCAGTCCCGGTAAGCTCTCGTCTTGCGAGATCTGCGCCAATAGCGGCTCGAGCTTGTCGAGACCCTTGGCCGTCGTGATCCCGAACTCCGCCGCATAGCCGCGGATCATATTGCCGAGCTGGGTACGCCGGGCGATCAGCTGTTCGCGGATACCGGCCAGCATCAGGGCCGCCTGCTGCTCCGCCGTCTTTACCGGCACGAACTGCATCGTCGGCCGGCTCATCGCCTCACACGTTCCCTCGGCATCCCGCCCGTCGTTCTTGTTGCGCTTGACATAGGGCTTCACGTGTTGCGCCGCGATCAGCTTCACCTGGTGGCCGAGTTCACCCAGCACGCGTGCCCAGTAATGCGCAGCGCCGCAGGCCTCCATCCCGACCACGGTCGGCGGCAACTTGGCAAAAAAATCAAGCATTGCCTTGCGCCCAAGTCGCTTGCGCAACACCACCTGCTCGCTAGCATCCACCCCGTGCAGCTGAAAAAAATGCTTCGACGTATCCATTCCAATTCGGATAATCTGGTTCACGGACGGCTCCCTTGTCTGAGATTTGCAACAACCTCATTCTGGCACACTGATGCCGTAGGGAGCCGTCCACCCCATCAACCACAGGCGGTTCGATGTGAGCGAGCTGGAGCGACCGTCCTCTTTCACCAACGAACGGTCGTGGTTGGGTCCCGGCTCAAGGCCGGGACGACAATGGCTCCTAGTTCTCCCGCCCGGTGCCCTCATTCAGGAAACACGCCACCCGATGTGGTCCTCCGAGGCCGGCCAGCGCAGGCGTTTCAACCCTGCAGCGATCCATCACATAACGGCACCGCGTATGAAACGCGCAGCCCGATGGCGGATTGATCGGGCTCGGCACGTCGCCATCGATCAGCGGCGTAAGGCGCCGTGCTTTGGGATCGGCCACGGGAACGGAGGCCAGCAACGCCTGGGTATAGGGATGGCGGGGGTTGGCGAACAGCTCGGATTTCTCAGCGATCTCGACGATACGCCCAAGATACATCACGGCCACGCGATGACTGATATGGGCGACGACGGCCAGATCGTGCGCGATAAACAGATATGAAAAGTCGTGCTTGCGCTGCAGGTCGATCAACAGGTTAATCACCTGAGCCTGGATCGAGACGTCAAGCGCCGATACCGGTTCATCGCACACGATCAGACTCGGCCCCAGCGACAGGGCGCGCGCGATGCAGATGCGCTGGCGCTGGCCGCCGGAGAACTGGTGCGGATAGTTCTGCATCTGGTCCGGCCTCAAGCCGACCTGCTCGAACAGTTCGGCGACCCGCGCCAGCTTCTGATTACCCGTGGCCAGGCCGTGGACGCTGAGCGGCTCGCCCACGATATCGCCGGCCGTCATGCGCGGATTGAGCGAAGCGAACGGATCCTGAAAGATGATCTGCATCGAACGGCGATGCGCCCGCAGTTCGGCCTTGCCGAGATGGGTAATATCCTGGCCATTCAGCCGGATGCTGCCGCCGGTCGGCTCGACCAGTCGCAGCACGCTGCGCGCCACCGTCGACTTTCCGCAGCCGGATTCTCCCACCAGTCCGAGCGTTTCGCCGACACCCAGTGCAAAACTGACGCCGTCCACGGCATGCACCGTGCCGACGGCGCGGCGCAGGATGCCGCTTCGCACCGGATAGTGCTTTTTCAGGTCCGATACTTCGAGCAACGCGCGCGGGTCGGTCATAGCGGCCCCGTCAGTTCCGCCGCGCGCCAGCATGCTGCCAGATGGCCGGCGCTCCAGTCCTGCAGCGGCGGGTACTCCTCGCGGCAGCGCGCCACCGCGAGCCCGCAGCGCGGCGCGAACGCGCAGCCTTTTGGCAGGTTGGTCAGTGAGGGCACCATGCCGGGAATTTCGACCAGCCGCACGTCCGTGTTCGCGCCGGGCGAGGGTACGGTCGGGATCGAGGCCATCAAACCGCGGGTGTAGGGGTGCCGCGGGTTGGCGAACAGGGTTTCGACATCCGCCTCCTCGACCTTCTTGCCGGCATACATCACGATGACCCGCTGCGCCGTCTGGGCGACCACGCCAAGGTCGTGGGTGATCAGGATCAACCCCATGCCGAGCTCTTTTTGCAGATCGAGCACCAATGTCAGTATCTGGGCCTGTATCGTGACGTCGAGCGCGGTGGTCGGCTCGTCGGCGATCAACAGCGCCGGCCGGCAAGCCAGCGCCATCGCGATCATGGCGCGCTGGCGCATTCCGCCCGAGAGCTGGTGCGGATATTCGGTCGCGCGTCGCTCCGGTTCGGGAATCCTGACCAGGCGCAGCATCTTGACGGCCTGGTCCCATGCTTCCTTCTGGGTCATTTGCCGATGCAGCCGCACCGCCTCGGTGATCTGGTCGCCGATCCGCATCACCGGATTGAGCGAAGTCATCGGCTCCTGGAAGATCATCGAAATGCGGTTGCCCCGAACTTCCCGCATCTCGTCTTCGTCCAGCGCGAGAAGGTCTGACCCTTCGAGCATGATCGAGCCGCCGACGATCCTGCCCGGCGGGTCGGGCACCAGGCGCATGATCGACAGCGCGGTCACGCTCTTGCCGCAGCCGGATTCGCCGACAATCGCCAGCGTCTCGCCGCGACGGACATGAAATGAAACGTCGTCGACCGCCTTGAACAGCCCGGAATTCGTGAAAAAGACCGTCTGCAGGCCCCTCACGTCGAGAACCGTCGCTTCCAACTGTGCCTCGCCCATCAGCCGCGCTGCCTCGGATCGAGGATGTCGCGGAGCGCATCGCCGAACAAATTGGTTCCGAACACCGCAAGGCTGATCGCCAGTCCGGGAAAAATCACGAGCCATGGCGCGGTGCGAACATATTCCGCGGCCGACTCCGACAGCATGCGCCCCCATGACGGGAACGGTTCGGGAATGCCGAGGCCGAGAAACGACAGCGAGGCTTCGGTCAGGATGGTGGAGCCGAGTTGGGCGGTGGCCAGCACGATCAGCGGCGCCAGCGTATTGGGCAGAACGTGGCGAAGCGCAATTCGGGTCTCGCTCATGCCGATCGACTTGGCGGCTTCGACGAACGGCAGCTCGCGCAATGCGAGCGTATTGGCCCTGATAACGCGGGCGACGGTCGGGATCAGGGGAATCGCGATCGCGATGATCACGTTCGGAAGCGAGGGTCCCAGGGCCGCGGTCATCACCAGTGCGAGCACCAGCAGCGGCAGGGCCTGCAAAATGTCGGTGATGCGCTGGAACACCAGGTCGACCCAACCCGACAGATAGCCGGACGCCAGACCGATCGTCACGCCGAATATCGAACCGAGCGCGGTCGAGCCGATGCCGACCGCAAGCGAAATGCGCGCGCCGTGCATGATGCGGCTCCAGACGTCGCGGCCGAACGAGTCCGTGCCCATCCAATGCAGGGCACTCGGGCCCGCGAGCGCATGCGCGGAATCAACGGAGAGCGGATCGAAACGGCAGATGACATCGGCAAACGCCGCCGCCCACACAAACATCACCATGAAGAACAGGCCGATCGCGCCCAGCATATTGCGCCGCGCGAGGAACGCGAGCCTGCGCCAGCCGTGGGTGGAATTGGCGCCCGCGCGTCTTAATTCGCTATCGTAGTTGATCGTGGCCAAAGTCGTTCCTATGGCAGGATAATTTGCTTGGTTGGGCTGATGTGAGTCCGTGTGAGCGAGCAGGATTCTCCGCGAGTTACGTTTATTGAAGCACCCCCCGCCCCCGACCCCTCCCCACCACTTCGCTCCGCGAAGCGGGGGGAGGGGAGGAGACGCCGATTAGCGGATGATCTCGGCGGCGCGGGCGACCTAACCCTCCTCCCCGCGAGCACTAGCGAGCGGTGGGGAGGGTCGACCGTCGCGGCGCAGCGGAGACGGGCGGGGTGGGGGGAACTTGCTTTCCTGTGCATCAACCTGAACTCATCATGTATCTAGTCCGTGTACCGGATTCTTGGATCGACTACTGCATAGAGCATGTCGACCGTGAAGTTTGCGAGCACGACGACCACGGCGATCAGCATCACCAGATTCTGTACGATCGGATAGTCGCGCCACCTGATTGCCTCGACCAGGAAGCGTGCGACGCCTGGGATATTGAAAACGGTCTCGGTGACGATCAGGCCCCCGATCAGGAACGCCGCCTCGATGCCGATCACGGTGATAACGGGAAGAATGGCGTTCTTCAGCGCGTGGCGAAAGTTGACGGATGCCTCGGACGCGCCCTTGGCCCGCGCGGTGCGGATGTAGTCCTGCCGCAGGATTTCCAGCATCGAAGAGCGCGTGATCCGCATCGTCAGCGCGGCGCTGCGAAAGCCGACCGCCATCGCGGGAACGCAATAGATTGCGAACGCCTCGGTCCAGGTTTTCGGGTTCGGGTTGAAGATCGGCATGGTTCCGAACAGCCAGACCGATGCCATCAGGATCAAAAGGCCGAGCCAGAACGAGGGCAGCGACAGGCCGCTCAGGCTGACCACGCGCAGGAAATAGTCGAGCCGCGTGCCCTGCTTGACCGCGCTGATGACGCCGAGCGGAATGCCGATCGATGCCGAGAAACACACCGCCAGCCCGGCCAGCCGCGCCGTGATCGGAATCCGCGGCAGGATCTCGTCCAGCGCCGGTTTCTCCGACACGTAGGAATAGCCGAGATCGCCGTGCAGCAACCCGCCGATCCAGTGCAGATATTGCACCACGATCGACTGATCGAGTTCGAGTTCGCGCTCCAGATTGGCCTTGTCGGCGGGGTCGACATATCCGGCGGCAGCGAACAGGATGTCGACGATATTGCCGGGCACGATCCGCAGCAGCACAAAGATGATGACCGAGATCCCGAACAGGGTCACGAGCATCAGTACGAGGCGCCGCACGATATAAGCAAACACCTGGCTATTCTCCTCAGGCGCGTATTCCGCAAAATGGATACCGGTTTTGCGACCGGAATACGCGCAAATTCATCAAGCCCGCCGGCGGGGCCTGCCCTCGCTTCGCGGTGGATGTTACTTATCCAGCCACACATCCTCGTAGCGATAACCGTTGTAGGAGCTGTTCACCATGATGGTGATGCCCTTCACATAGGGCTGCCAGCATGTGCCCTGGCGGCCATGGAAGATAATCGGCCGGGCGACGTCTTCCTGAAGCTTCTTGTCGATTTCCCAGACCAGTTTCTTGCGCTTGGCGACGTCGGTCTCCTGGGATTGCTGATCGAACAGCTTCTCGATCTCCTTGTTGCAGTAATTGGTGTAGTTCCGTTCCGAGCCGCAGGAGTAGTTCTCGTAGAACGACTGGTCCGGGTCGTCGACCGCATTGCCGGTGAGGTTGAGGCCAAGTGCGTAATCCTTGCGCGCAACTTTCGAGAACCAATTGGCGGTTTCGACCACATCGAGCTCGCCGTCAATATAGATGCTCTTGAGTTGATCGATCAGAATGACGGCTGGGTCGCGGTAAACCGCGATGTTGCGGGTCGAGACCTTGACCGGCAGATGCTTGTCGGGCCCGTAGCCGGCCTTCTGCATCAGCTTGCGCGCCGCTTCCCGGTTGGCGTTCACGTCAGGGCCGTAGCCCGGTATCGTCTCCAGCATCTCCTTTGGCATCGCCCACAATCCGCCCGGCGCGGGAAGCATGGTCCCGCCGATGTCGGCCTGGCCGTCATTCAGGATCGAGATAAAGGCCTTGCGATCGAGCGCCATCGCCATCGCGCGGCGAATATCCAGATTGTCAAACGGCGGCGACGACGAGTTGACGATGATATTGGTGCTCACATTGATCGGCTCGACCACGCATACCGCGTTCGGCGCCTGAGCCTTGACGTCCTTGATCAGCGGGATCGATACCTCGGTCGGAAACGTCATGTCGAACTTGCCGGAAACAAACGCCAGGATGGCCGTTGAACGATTGGGTATGATGGTGAACTCGATGCCGTCTAGATGGGGCAGACCCTTTTTCCAGTAGTCCGGATTACGGGTGAGCTTGATGGATTCGTTGGCCTTGAATTCAACGAACTTGAACGGACCGGTGCCGATCGGATGGGTGCGCATTTCCGCAGGCGTAACGTGGCAGGGATAGATCGGCGTGTAGCCGGAAGCGAGCAGCGCGAGCAGCGCCGGCTGCGGCCGCTTCAGGTTGAACGCGACCTCGAAGTCGCCGCCCGTGGTGACGTCGACAACCTCGTCGTACCAGGATTTGCGGGGATTCTTGCGGAACTTCTGCTGAGATTTGCCCATCAGCATGTCGAAGGTGCATTTGACGTCGTTGGACGTAAACGGTTTGCCGTCGTGCCACTTGACGCCTTGCCTCAGCTTGAAATTGAGCGTCTTGCCGTCGCCGCTCCAGGCCCAGCTCTCGGCGAGATCCGGCACGATCGACTCCATGCTGTTTTGTGCCACGTCCTGTTTGTACATGACGAGATTGTTGAAGACGGGCATGAAGGGAATATTGACCGAATAGGTCGCTTCCTCGTGGATGGAGGCGCTGGCCGGGCTGTCCCGATGATAGATCCTGAAAATGCCGCCCTGCTTGGGTTCGCCCGCAAGCGCGACCTGCGAGACTGCCAGCAAAGATAACACCGCCGCGGCGGCAAGCACGCTCCGCATATAGCCCTCCCTCGATATTTTCGGCCTCGTTGCGTGCCGATTTTTTCGAACGATATCATGGCGGGGCGTCGGCGCAACCGCCAAGGCCCGCGTCAGCATTGGCAATTCGGACTAATGAAAGCGGATAGCGCGTTTTGCCGCGCCAGCGGTGCGGCCGATGAGCGCAGCCGGGCCCGTCACACCTCCAGCTTGTCGCCGCCTTTCAGGTCGAGGATCTCGCGGGCCTCGTCCGAACTCGCGACCTGAAGGCCGAGACCCTCGATGATCTTGCGGGCGAGTTGCACCTGTTCGGCGTTCGATGCCGCCATTCGCCCGGGCGCCGCCCACAGCGAATCCTCAAGCCCGACGCGGATATTGCCGCCCATGGCGGCAGCCATCGCCGCGATCGGCAGCTGATTGCGGCCGGCGCCCAGCACTGACCACACCATCTTGTCGCCGAAAAGGCGGTCGGCGGTGCGCTTCATGTGCAGCACGTCTTCGGGATGCGCGCCGGTGCCGCCCTGCAGGCCGAACACCGTCTGCACGAACAGCGGCGGCTTCACCATGCCCCGTTCCAGGAAGTAGTTCAGATTATAGAGGTGCGCGGTGTCGTAGCACTCGAACTCGAAGCGGGTGCCGGTTTCCGACAGCGTCTTCAGCACGTATTCGATGTCCTGGAAGGTGTTGCGGAACACGATGTCCTTGTTCTGCAGATGCTTGAGCTCCCAGTCGTGATCGAATTGCTTGAAGCGGTTCAGCATGCCGAAAAAGGCAAAATTCATCGAGCCCATGTTCAGCGAGGCCACTTCCGGCTTGTAGACCGCCGCGGGACGGACGCGCTCGTCCACCGTCATGGTCGGCGCGCCGCCGGTGGTGAGGTTGATCACGCAGTTCGAGCGCTGTTTGATGATCTTCAGAAACGGGGCGAAGGCTTCAGGGCTTTGGTCGGGCTGGCCGGTCTTGGGATTGCGCGCATGCAGATGCACGATGGCGGCGCCGGCTTCGGCGGCGTCGACCGCGGCGTCGGCAATTTCCTGCGGTGTCACCGGCAAGGCCTTCGACATCGAGGGGGTATGGATCGCGCCGGTGACGGCGCAGGTGATGATGACTTTGCGGCTCATGGTGTACTCACTTTCTTTCCTGCGGGTCGATGCAGTGATGTCTTGTCGTCTTTGTCTTTTCTTTTCCCTCCCCACACGCGCTAAGGCGCGCGGGGGAGGGGGGAAGAAGCCTTGTGCGCGGAGAGCGCGGCAAGACGTTCATTGCGCCGCTGTGTCAGCGCGCCGATCCGTTCCGGCGTCGGTTGATGCGGCCAGGCGGCGATCACCCGGTCCACATTCGGGCTTTGGTAGACTTCAGGGCCGGCGGCAGCGGCGGCGAGCTCCCGGTAAAAGCCGGTGTAGCGGGCGCAATAATCCGGAATGCCGCCGGGGGCATTGAGTTCGATGGTCTCGAACGGCCCCAGGAATGACCAGCGCAAGCCCAGGCCATCCTTCACCGTGTGATCGAGATCCTCCGCCGAAATATAACCTTCGCCGACCAGGCGAAAGGCTTCGGCCAGCAGCGCGCCCTGCAGCCGGTTCAGGACAAAGCCGTTGATCTCGCGATTGATCGTAACCGGCACCTGCCCGATCTCGCGATAGATTTTCCGCGCGCGACTGATTGCTTCAGGGGCTGTCCACGGCGCGCCGCACAATTCCACCAGCGGGATGAGATGTGGCGGATTGACGGGGTGGCCGACCATGCAGCGGGCGCGGCCCGGCAGCGTTTCGGTGAAGCGCGACGCCGTAATGGCCGAGGTCGAGGAGACCAACAGCGCGTCTTTCGGCGCAAGCCTGTCGAGCTGGGCAAAGATCGTCTGCTTGTCTTCGACTTTCTCCGGTCCGTTTTCCTGGACGAATTCGACGTCGATCACGGCCTCCTGCAGGCTTCCCGCCACCGAGACGCGCGTGACGGCGACATCGGGATCGGAGGCGAGGCCATGGCGCGCCAGCGCGCACAATTCATCGCGGATCAGGCGGGGCGCCGCTTTCAATGTCGGAATATGCGGGTCGGTGAGCCGCACGTTCCACCCCGCACGGGCAAAGATCGCGGCCCAGGCGCGTCCGATCAGGCCGGCGCCGACAATGGCGACGTTGCGTTCAGTACCTGTCATATTCTTTTTCTCACGCTTGCCTCACAGCCAGAGCACCTTGCGGCGCAGATCGAGATCGTCGCGCAGGGCCCTGGATGGCCCCTGGTGGATCACCTGGCCGCGCTCAAGCGCCACCGTGGTGTCGGATAGCGCCAGCGCCAGGTCGAGATTGTGATCGACGATGATGATGGCGATCTCCTTGCGCAGACGGTCGAAGGTCTCGAACAGTTGCTCGACTACGGTCGGCGCAAGGCCCTCGAAGGGTTCATCGAGCAACAGCACCCGCACGTCGCCCGACAGCGCGCGGGCGACGGCCACCATCTGCTGCTCGCCGCCGGACAGATAATCCGCCGGGCTGTCGAGCCGTTCGCGAATCCGCGGGAAATATTCGTAGATGCGCTCGCGCGTCCAGTGCACGCCGTGGCCGGTCTGGCGTTTCAGCCCGCCGAGCTCGAGGTTCTGCTCGACGCTCATGCCAGCGAACAGGCCGCGGCCCTGCGGCACGTAACCGATGCCGAGACGGGCAGCCTGCGCGGACGAAAGCCCGATCAGTTCGCTATCGGCAAGCTTGATCGAACCGTTCGACGCCGGCGCGATCCCGATCAGCGTTTTCAGCAGCGTCGACTTGCCGGCGCCGTTGCGCCCGAGCAGCGCGATGATCTCGTTTTCATGAAGGGTAAAACTGACGTCGTTGAGAATATGGCTTTTGCCGTAGAACGTATCGACGTTGGTTGCCGTCAGCAGCGCGTTGATGCGGGCGGCGGTTTCTCGCGGCCGCGCGGCCACTGCCGTCGCGCCGGAGCCGATATAGACTTCCTGCACCTTGGAGCTCGCGCGCGCGTCCTCGACCGAGCCGTCGAGCAGCACGCGGCCCTCATTCATGACCGTGACCTGATCGGCGAGCTGGAACACCCGGTCGATGTCGTGCTCGACCAGGAGCACCGGCAGGTCGGCCGAGATGCGCTTGATGATGGCGCCGATGCGCTCGCGTTCCGCCGCGGCAAGGCCCGCGAGCGGCTCGTCCAGCAACAAGATCCGCGGCGCGGTGGCGAGCGCCACGCCCATGTCGAGCAGGCGCTGGCCGCCATAGGACAGCATGCCCGCTTCGGCCTTTTCGATGCCGGCAAGGCCGAGATAGCGGATGGTGGCGTCGGTCTCGGCATTGATCGTCTCGATCGACAACGCGTTGGTAAGGGGATCGAAGCGGCGAGAATGCCGCGCCTGCACGGCAAGCCGGATGTTCTCGGCCACGCTCAGCGCCGGAAACAGATTGGTGATCTGGAACGAGCGGCCGATGCCGGCGCGCGCGATTTCCTCCGGCGTCTCGCCGGCGATCGGCTGGCCCAGCAGCGACACCGCGCCCTCGTCCGGCGGATACATGCCCGACAGCAGGTTGAACGCCGTGGTCTTGCCGGCGCCGTTGGGGCCGATCAGCGCGTGTAGCGTGCGGTCGGCGACCGCAATGTCGATACCCTGCACCGCGCGGATGCCGCCAAAGCTCTTGACGATGTGGCGGGCGGAAAGCACCGCGCCGTCGAGGTGGGATTTGGGCCGCAAAAATTCCGGCAGCGGCAGCACTTCGATGCGGCGCGCCGACATCGCGGCATCTTCGATCGTCTTCTTGCGGAACGGGGCGATCAGCCGCTCGCCGACGCCGACCAGCCCGGTCGGCGAAAACACGATGAAGGCGACGAACACCAGGCCGAACCAGAACAGCCAGTTCTCGGTGTAGATGCCCAGAAATTCGCGAAACAGGATGAAGAACAGCGCGCCGAGCGCCGGGCCGAGGAAACTGCGCATGCCGCCGATCACGACCATCGCCAGCAAGTCGCCAGAGAACGATACCGAGATCGGATCGGCCGAGGTCATGCGGTTCTGGTAGAGCAGGAGAATGCCGGCAAGACCGGTAATGGCCGCGGACAGCACGAAGGCCAACAGCTTGTAGCGATTGGTCGGATAGCCGAGGAAACGCGCGCGCTGCTCGTTCTCGCGGATCGCGACCAGCACGGTGCCGACGGTGGAATTATGGAAGCGCCATAGCAGGATCAGCACGGCGAACGCAATCGCCGCGACAAGCCAGTAATAGTCGGTCGAGGATTCCAGGTTAAAGCCGAGCAGCGTCGGCCGCGTGATGCCGCCAAGGCCGTTCTCGCCGCCGGTGACTTCGGTCCAGCGAAACGACACCGCATAGAGCATGGCCGCCAGCGCCAGCGTCAGCAACGAGAAATACACGCCGCGCCGTCGCAGGATCAGAAATCCGAATGCGAAGGCTATCACCGCCACGATCAGGACGCCTGCGATGGTCGGGCCGAAAAACGAGTCCGGCATCAGGTTGCGCTGGATCAGCGCCGCCGCATAGGCAGCCAGGCCGAACCAGGCGCCGTGGCCGAACGATACCAGGCCGGTATGGCCGACCAGGATGTTCAGCGCCATGCAGGCCAGGGCATAGACCACGACTTCGGTGGCCGAGGTCATGGTGAGGCCGAGCGCAAGCAGTATTGGCGGCAGCACGATCAGCCCGAAGGCGGCAATCAGCAGCGGAATTGGCAGGCGCTTGACCATCGTCGGGCGCCTCACTCGAACCGCATGATGCGCTCGCCGAACAGGCCGCGCGGCCGGAACAGCAATACCAGCAGCATCAGCAGATAGATCGCGGCGGTGGAGGCCGCGGAATAGCCGATGCCGACCATGACCCCCTTGACGAGGCCGACCAATAGCGCGGCGGCTACCACGCCCCAGAACGAGCCGAGGCCGCCGATCACCACGACGACGAAAGCCGGCGTGATAATTTCCTGGCCCATCGCCGGATGGATGGAATAGATCGGCGCCAGCAGCACGCCGGCGAGGCCCGCAAGCCCGATGCCGAGCGCGGCCACCGCCGACATATAAGGCTGCAGCGAAATACCGAGCGCGCCGACCATGTCCGGGTTCTGCACGCCGGCGCGCACCACGCGGCCGAACGACGTCCGTTGCAGCAGCAGCCAAAGGCCGGCGATGCAGGTCGCGGCGATGCCCAGCAGCACCACGCGATAGAACGAATAGATGAAGCTGCCCAGCGCGACCTGTCCGCGCAGTAATGGCGGTATCGAATAGGACAATGGCGGCGCGCCGAAAATCATCCTCAAGCCCTGCTCCGCTACCATGGCGAGGCCGAACGTCATCAGCAGCGAGAGGATCGGATCGGAACGATAGAAGCGTCGGAACAGCAATCGCTCGATCAGCATGCCGAGCAGGGCGACCGCGACCGGCGCGGCTACGAAGGCGCCACCGAAGCCGAGATAGGGCGAAATCACCAGTGTCAGATAGGCGCCGATCGCATAGAACGCGCCGTGGGCGAGATTGACGATGCCGCCGAGCGAGAAGATCAGCGACAGGCCAAGCGCGATCAGGAGATAATAGACGCCGTCAAGCAGCCCGTTGAGGATTTGCTGCGCGATCAACATGGCGGACATGGCTTTGTCTCCGCGCTGCGCGCCGGCGAGAGCTAAACAAGGATCAAGAGCGAGAGTTGCTCAACTTGAGTTGTCATTCCGGGATGGTCCGAAGGACCAGACCCGGAATCTCGAGATTCCGGGTTCGCGTCTTTCGACGCGCCCCGGAATGACGGTTCAACAGGATCAGGTCGGGAAGGTGCAGCTGTTCTCTTCCTTGGTGGCGGCGATCACTTCAAGATCCTCGTTGGGACCCGGCACCGCCGGGCTCGAGGTGAAGATGTCCCACTGATTCTTGATCTGGTCGGCGGGCAGCGCGGTGACGGCATACATTTCGTGCATCAGCTGATGATCCGAGGCGCGGAAGTAGCCCGGCCGCGTCTTCAGCAGATCGAACTTCGCGCCCTTCTCGAAGTGTTCGATGATCTTGGTCGAGTCCGTCGTTTTCAGTTCGTTGACGGTCTGCGCCACGATCTTGGTGGCGATGTAGTCGCCCCAGGCCTGGTTTTCCGGCGGCTTGGAATATTTCTTGGTGAAGGTGGCGACGAACGCCTTGGTGCCGGGTGTTTCGATCAGATGATGCCAGACCACCGGCCAGGTGCCGACGAAGTTGCCCTTGCCGGCGGCCCAGGCCAGCGCGGTGTCGAAACCGAAGCCACCGACGGGAAATTTCAGGCCGAACTCGGCATATTGCTTGAGGAAGTTGGTGGTCTGGTTGCCGGCGAGATTGATCACGACCAGGTCGGGCTTGGCCTCGCGGATTTTCAGCAAGTAGGCGGAGAAATCGGCGGCATCGGTCGGCACCAGGTCGTCGCCGGCGAAATTGCCGCCATTGGCTTCCATGAAGCGTTTTGAAACCTTCAACAGGTCATGGCCGAAGGCATAGTCGGCCGTCAGCGAATACCACTTCTTGCCCTTGACCAGGCCATCGCGCAGGAGCGAGCGGCCGACGGTTTTCACATACATCGAATTCTGCAATTCGACGTGGAACATGTAGCGCTTGCAATCGGAGCCGCGCAGCGCATCCGAATTGCCGCCGGAGTTGATGTACAAGGTCTTGTTGCGTTGCGCGACCTGCGCGATGGTCAGGCACGAGGCGGAGGAAATCTCGCCGATGATGCAGGCGACCTTGTCGCGCTCGATCATGCGCTCGGCCTTGGTCGAAGCGGTCTGCGGATTGACGGAGTCCTCCTTCAACAACTCGACCTTTCGTCCCATCATGCCGCCTGACGCGTTGATCTCGTCCACCGCGAGATCGACCGCCATGACGGCATATTCGCCGAGCGGCCCGAGAAAGCCGGTGCGCGGGGTCAGATGGCCGATCTTGATGACGTCGGCGGTCTGGGCGCGCAGAATCGCTGGCGCGGAAATCCCCGACACCAGCGCGATGCCGCCGGCGGTCTTCAACACGCGGCGGCGCGTGAATTGACGATGTTCTGACATCAGCCTTGGTCTCCCTGCTAGCCGCGTGGACTGCGGCTTTGTCGTTCTTTCGGCAGGCGCTGCGCTCGAGAAAGCGCTTTCACTTGCCGTGATCTGTGATCACAGTTAGACTTGCAAAAGAAAAGGCGGTTGTCGAGTTCCTCCTGCGAAATTTCGCGGCTGTATGGAGACCCCCACGTTGAATTTGCCCGCCGCGCTCAATCTGGAGCCGCTCGACCGTCAGACGCTGGGCGAGCGCGCCTACGCGAAACTGGCCGATCTCCTGATTTCCGGCCGGCTGGCGCCGGGCGAAAAACTGTCGCTGCGGGCAGCCGCCGATGTGCTCGGCGTCTCCATCATGCCGGTGCGCGAGGCGGTGTCGCGGCTGGTCGCCGACAAGGCGCTGGAGGTGATGCCGAACCGCGCGGTGCGCGTGCCCCTGATGTCGGCGGCGCAGTTTCGCGACCTCACCAAGGTGCGCATCGCCATCGAGGGCCATGCGGCCGCGCAGGCAACCCAGCATCGCGACGACAACGATCTTTTGTCGATCGCGCGCGCGGAGGAAGCGATGCGGGCGGAGAGCCAGTCCGCCACGCCGGACCTGCCGCGCGCGGTCGAACTCAACAAGACCTTTCACTTTGCGGTCTATGAAGCGGCGCACTCGCCGATCCTGGTGGAAATCATCCGCGCGCTGTGGCTGAAGGCGGGGCCGGTGATCAATCTCGATCTGCGCGCCAATCCCGACCGGCTGGCAAAGGGCGACGCGATCAGGTGTCATGCCGAGGTGCGCAACGCCATTGCCGCCGGCGATGGCGCCGCGGCGCGCGAGGGGGTAGCCGCCGACATCAGCAGTGCGGCCGATTTTATTCTCTCTCGCGGCGGTCTTGCCGGCTGACGCTTTCCAAAACCATCACTCCGGAGCGATCATGGATCTCGAACTCAAAGGTTTGCGCGTGCTGGTCACCGCCGGGGGCAGCGGCATCGGGCTTGCGATCGCACGCCGTTTCGCCGGCGAAGGCGCCAAGGTTCACAGCTGCGACGTCGATGAAACGGCGTTGTCCGCGCTCGCCAGCAGCGATCCCGCGATCACGTCGACGCCATGCGACGTCTCCGACCGGTCAGCCGTGAAAGCGCTGTTCGCGGACGCGGTCGCAAAACTCGGCGGCCTCGACGTGCTCGTCAACAATGCCGGTATCGCCGGGCCGACCTCGAAGATCGAGGAAATGAATCCGGAGGACTGGGACCGCTGCCTGGAGATATGCCTGACCGGGCAATTCAATTGCACGCGGCTTGCGGTGCCGCACTTGCGCAACAGCAAGAACGCCTCGATCGTCAATATTTCCTCGGCCGCGGGCCGGCTCGGCTTTGCGATGCGCACGCCTTACGCGGCCGCCAAATGGGGCGTGATCGGACTGACAAAATCGCTGTCGATCGAGCTCGGGCCGGACAACATTCGCGTCAATGCGATCCTGCCCGGCCTTGTCGCCGGCGACCGGCAGCGCCGCGTGCTGGAAGCCAAGGCGCAGCAGCGCGGGATTTCCTACGCCGAGATGGAGCGCACGGCGTTTTCCTACACCTCGATCAAGGACTACGTGACGCCGGAGCAGATCGCCGATCAGATCCTGTTCATGTGCAGCCCGCGCGGCAGGACGATCTCGGGGCAGGCGATCTCGGTCTGCGGCGACACGCAGATGCTGGGATAGGCGAAACGGCATAGAAGCATTCCATGATCCCGTGGCTGCAGATCGATACCGCACGCGTGCCCGGCGCAGAGGTCGAACTTCGCCTGATGCGAAGAGGCGACGAGTTCTCGATGATGCTGGGTCCGAACGAACTGATGAACAGCCGCCTCAGCGGATCGGAGGAGGCGCTTGCCACTCTGGTTTGCAGACGAATCGAGGCGGTCAAGGCGCCACATTTGCTGATCGGCGGTTTGGGCATGGGTTTCACGCTCCGCGCCGCGCTTGCCGTGCTGGGATCCGAGGCGCGGATCGTCGTCGCCGAGCTGGTGCCCGCCGTCATCGCCTGGGCGCGAGGTCCGATGGCCGCGATCTTCGGTAACAGCCTAGACGATCCGCGCGCGCGCGTTGTGGGCGCTGATGTCATCGAGGTGATCCAATCGCATGCGTCGGCATTCGATGCGATCCTGCTCGATGTCGACAACGGCCCCGAGGGCCTGGTTCGCGAAGCCAACAATGCGCTGTACGATCTGAAGGGATTGAAAGCGATCCGGCGGGCGCTGCGCCCGCGCGGCGTTCTCGCCGTCTGGTCGTCGGGACCGAACCCGTCATTTTCCAGGCGGCTTCGCGAGGCCGGCTTCGATGTCAACGAAGTTGCCGTGCGCGCCACGACGAAGCGCAAAGGCGCGCGCCATGTCATCTGGTTTGCGACCAGGCCCGAGGGCGCGCGCTAGCAGGATTGGCCGGTGACCTCGCCGGTCAGCGCGCGCCGCTCTGGGCCAGCACTCCAACCATCGACGCCGCCATATCCCATTCGCCGGATGCGAGCTTGCCGGCAACCAGTATCAGCGTTGCGGCCAGCAGCAGCCGCAGCGCGGTTTCCGGCACGCGGGTCGCGAAGTAGCTGCCGATAACAATACCGGGAAGGGAGCCCGTCAGCAGCATGCCCATCAGGTGCCAGTCGATCGCGCCCATCGCCCAGTGCCCGATGCCGGCGACCAGCGTCAGCGGCACCGCGTGCGCGATGTCGGAGCCGACGATTCGCGCCATCGGCAGTTGCGGGTAAAGCAGCAGCAGCGCGGTAACGCCGACCGCGCCGGCGCCGACCGACGATATGGAAACCAGCACGCCGAGGATTACGCCAACAAGCACGGTCGCGCGCGCGATCGTGCCGGCGTCGAACCGCGCCATGCGCCCGCGAAGCGACTCCAGAATGGCCCTGCGAAATATCAGCGACGCCGCGGTAAGCATCAGCGCAAAGCAGAGCACCACATTGACGAGGCTGCGTCCCGTTTCGCCATTGAGGTCGAGTTGCCACAGCAAAACCATCGTCAGGATGCTGGCCGGAATGCTGCCGCAGGCCAGCCGCGTCACCGCCGGCCAGTGGATGCTGCGCGCCCAGCTATGGACAGCACTGCCTCCGACCTTGGTCGCCGCTGCGTAGAGCAGATCGGTGCCGACCGCCGTCGAGGGGTGAATGCCAAACAACAGGATTAGCAGCGGCGTCATCAGCGATCCGCCGCCGACCCCGGTCATGCCGACCAGCAGGCCGACGCCGAAACCCGAAAGGACATAGAGGGGATCAATCACCGGCGTGGACCGCGCCGGTGCACGATTAGCCGATCACCATGTAGCCCGCCGTTGGTCATCGCAAGAATTCCTTCGCTCTCCGCCCGGCGCGCCGTGCCGCGGTCCTGAGCGTTCAACATCCAATCAGGTAGGATAAGCCTTTTGATGGCGGCAATAGCGCGGCCAAAAAAAGAATGATCGTTGCGTCGATGGGGATTCGGTGGACATTTTTCCCATCCGGCCGACAAGCGGCGAAATCGGCTCCCTGTCGAAACCGTCGCCCGCCACGTTTTGCCGACCCGACGTTCATGACCCCTGGCTTGCGTCGTCGTTTTTTCGCCTGATTGCGGCCGATCGCGCGGCCTGATCGGCGGCCAGCGCCGTTTTTGGCATGATTCATAAAAGAAACAGCGCGGCGGTTATTCCGTCGCGCTGCTGTTGTCTTGCCGGTCTGCAACCGGGACATTTCTGCGCCGGCGGGTGTCGAACGGAGCTGAAGCTCAGCTATAGATTTCAAACAGGCCCGCGCCGCCCTGGCCGCCGCCGATGCACATCGTCACCACGCCCCACTTCGCCTTGCGCCGGCGGCCCTCCTGCAGGATATGGCCGGTCAGCCGCGCGCCGGTCATGCCGAAGGGGTGGCCGATGGCGATCGAGCCGCCATTGACGTTGTACTTGTCGGGATCGATGCCGAGCTGGTCGCGGGAATAGAGGCACTGGCTGGCAAAAGCCTCGTTGAGTTCCCACAGATCGATATCCCCGATCTTCAGGCCATGGCGCTTCAACAGCTTCGGCACCGCGAACACCGGGCCGATGCCCATCTCGTCCGGCTCGCAGCCCGCTGCCGCCCAGGCGACAAAGCGCCCCATTGGCTCAAGGCCGCGCTTTTCCGCGTCCTTGGCTTCCATCAACACGACGGCCGCCGCGCCGTCCGACAGCTGGCTGGCGTTGCCGGCGGTGACGTATTTGCCCGGACCCTTGACCGGCTCGAGCTTGGCGAGGCCTTCCAATGTGGTGTCCGGCCGGTTGCATTCGTCGCGGTTGACGACGTAGTCGACGATGCTTTCCGCCTTGGTCTGCTTGTCGACCACCTTCATCCTGGTCTTCATCGGGACGATTTCGTCCTTGAACTTGTTGGCCTGCTGGGCGGCGGCCATGCGGCGCTGCGATTCCAGCGAGTACTCGTCCTGGTATTCGCGGCTGAGCTTGTAGCGCTCGGCGACGATATCGGCGGTGTCGATCATCGCCATGAAGATGTCAGGCGCCGCTTTAAGCAGCTCCGGATCGACCGCTTCCTTCGGTACCCCGCCGCCGGCGACCGAGATGCTTTCGACGCCGCCGGCGACGATGCAGTCGGCGCCGTCCGAGCGGATCGAGTTCGCCGCCATCGCAATCGTCTGCAGTCCCGACGAGCAGAACCGGTTGACCGACACGCCGCCGGTCGACTTCGGCATGCCCGCGAGCAGCGCGGCCTGGCGGCCGATGTTGGAAGCGCCATGGGCGCAGTTGCCGAGGTAGCAATCCTCGACATAGTCCTTGTCGACGCCGGCGCGCTCGACGGCGTGCTTGATGGCATGGGCGGCCATCGACATCGGTGGGGTGATATTGAACCCGCCGCGGCCGGATTTAGCCAGTCCGGTACGGGCATAGGAAACAATCACGGCTTCACGCATTTTTTAATCTCCCTTTGACTGGCCGATGATGCCTCGCGAAAAGCTGTAATCGTACATAATTCCGGCCGGGGCAATGAAAATAGCCGGGGCCTGGCGTTCCGGCTGACGGAATTACGCCGGCGTCTCCGCCGAAAATCCAAATTCGGGCGGAGCCGCGATGCGGTCCGTCATGAATGGCCGGCGCCCCTCACACGATCCGCGATGTCTTGTCGCCCCAGTAGCGGTCGCGCAAGAGCCGCTTGTAGAGTTTTCCGGTGGGCAGCCGCGGCAGTTGGTCCTCGAAGTCGATCGAGCGCGGCACTTTCTGGCGCGACAGCGACTGGCTGCAAAAGGTGATCAGCTCCTGCGCGAGTGCCTCACACGGTTCAATTCCCGGCATCGGCTGCACCACCGCCTTTACTTCCTCGCCGAGATCGGCGTTGGGAACGCCGAACACCGCGGCGTCGGCGATCTTGGGATGGGTGATCAGGAGATTCTCGCATTCCTGCGGGTAGATGTTGACGCCTCCGGAGATGATCGTGAAGGTCGCGCGATCGGTCAGATAGAGAAAGCCGTCATTGTCGACATAGCCGACGTCGCCGACCGTGCTCATGCTGCCGTCCGGTGAGCGCGCCTCTTTTGTCTTGTTCGGATCGTTGAAATATTCAAACGGCGTGGCGGTCTTGAACCAGACCGTGCCCGGCGTGCCGACCGGGCAGGGCTTCATATTTTCATCGAGAATATAGAGATCGCCGAGCAGGACCCGGCCGACGCTTCCCCGGTGGGCCAGCCATTCCTGGCTGTTGCAGGCGGTAAAGCCGAGCCCCTCGGTCGCGCCGTAATATTCGTGGATGATCGGTCCCCACCATTTGATCATCTCTTCCTTCACCGCCGCCGGGCAGGGCGCTGCGGCGTGGATGGCGATCTCGAGCGATGAAAGATCATAACGCGTCCGCACGGCTTGCGGCAGCTTCAGCATGCGCGAGAACATGGTCGGCACCAGCTGGCTGTGGGTAACGCGCCATTTCTCGATCAGCTCGAGGTAACGCTCGGGATCGAAGTGCTCCATGATGATGGCGGTGCCGCCCACGCCGATCGTGAGATTGACGGCCGCCTGTGGCGCCGAGTGATAGAGCGGCGCCGGCGACAGATAGATCATGCCCTCGCGGTAGTGCCAGAGGCTCTGCAGGAAATGGAAGATCGGCAGTGGCTGGGTCGGCGGCTGCTCTGGCAGCGGCCGCAGGATGCCCTTCGGCCGGCCGGTGGTGCCCGACGAATAGAGCATCGCGGTGCCGATGCTTTCGTCGGATATCGGCGTCCCGGGCAGCCCGCGCGTCGCGTCTTGCAGCCCGACGATGCGCTCGCTCTCGCTCGCGCCGTCGGCGACGATGCAGAGCTCGACCCTCGGGCAGTCCTTGAGGGCCTCGCGCGCGATGTCAAGCTTGGCGAGCGATGTGATGAGGACGCGGGATTCGCTATTGCCGACGATGTAGGCGAGTTCGCCTGGCGTCAGATACGAATTGACGCAGGTGTAGTATAGCCCCGACCGCTCGCCCGCGCCGCAGGCCTCCAGATAGCGGCTGTTGTTCTCCATAAAGATCGCATAGTGGTCGAGCCGCTTCAGACCGAGCTTGCAAAGCAGATGCGCCAGACGATTGCTGCGTGCCTCCAGTTCGGCATAGGTCACGGCCTCGCCTGAACCGGCCATGATGAAGGCCGGCTGCAGCGGACGGAGATGGGCATGCTTGCCGGTGTACATCATGTCTCCCGTGTTGTTATGCGGCCATTAGCAGGATCTCGCGCAGTTGCGCCAGCGTATCGATCTTGCGCGGATTGCGCGGAATCCACGGCGTCGCCATGGCCTGTTCGGCAATGCGGTCGAAATGCTCCGGCCCTATCCTGACATCCTGCAGGCTGTGCGGCATCCCGAGATCGCGGATAAACCAGTCCAGCACGTCAGCGGCGTCCTCGCCGGGGTGTCCCATTGCCTCGGACACCAGCGCCTGCCGGTCTGCGTTGACGGATCTGTTCCAGCGCATCACCGAGGGCAGCATCACGCAGGAGGTAAATCCGTGCGGCACGTCGTAGGCGGCGCCGAGCACATAGCCGATGCCATGGCTTGCACCCATCGGCACACCAGATGAGAGTGGGCCCATCGAGAGCCAGGTGCCGATCTGGCAATCCATCCTTGCATCGAGATCGCCGGCATTCGCCTTCACGCGCGGCAGTGCCCGGGCAAGCATCGACAGCCCCCTCACGGCCTGGGCGTCGGCGTAAGGATGCGCCTCACGCGAGCACAGCCCTTCGACACAATGATCGACGGCGCGGATGCCGGTCGAAAGCCACAGCCATAGCGGCGTATGCACGGTTATGGCGGGATCGAGGATGGCCGCACGGGGTATGACGAGCGGATGGCGCACGGTTTCCTTGACCCTGGTGCGCGCGTTGGTGACGCCGGCCATCGCGCTGAACTCGCCGCCGGCAATGGTCGTCGGCACGCTGATCTGGCGCACTAAGGGTGCATTCATAGCCGGCGCGGCGCCCTTGACCGCCCGGATTTTATCGATGCCCTCGACGGTGCCGACCTCGTTGGCGAGGCAGAGCTGCACGGCCTTGGCGCCGTCGGTGATCGAGCCGCCGCCCACGGTGACGATCAGATCGGCCTTGGCGGCGCGCGCCTGTTCGGCGGCGGCGATGACGGCCTCGCGCGGCGTGTGCGGGGCCATCGCGTCGAAGGTCCCGACGCAGCGCGGCCCCAGGCTTTTGCGGATTTTCTCGATCTCCTCGGTGTCTCGATTGAGCGTGCCGCTGACCATCAGGAACGCGCGGGCAACGCGCAGCCGGTCCATCTGCCCGACGATCGCCTCGGCGGCCGGGTGGCCGAAAACAACCTCGTCCATGGCGCCGAAAACGACACGCCCCTTGTGCACGACGATTGCCCCTCCCGGGACGGTCTGTCTTGTTGTCGTAGCCTTGCGAGCAATCTAGCGGAGGTGCAGCGCCGATGGGAACCGGAAAAATGATTTGATCGGGCGTCTCGAAGCGGCGCATCGAAGCCTCAGGCCACACGTCATGCGCGAAATCTGCACCGGAGCCGGGACGCTGACCAGCAAGTTCGCTTGACTTACACCGTCATTCCGGGGCGCGCGTTAGCGCGAACCCGGAATCTCGAGGTGTAATGTGTCATCGGGATTCCGGGTTCGCTCGCTCCGCGAGCGCCCCGGAATGACGAGCTAGAGCAAAAGCCCCGCGATATCCCCGATCGCAACCGACCGCTCGGAAAACAAGATCTCCGCGGCTTCGCGTTCCCCGTCGCCGGCGGCGGGCTCGAGCGGATCCCGCGCGCCCAGTCGATGTTCGAGCACAAACCTCGCATACAGGGCGCGGCGCGCGTCTGCTCCCGGCTGGGCAGCCTCCCGCGTCATCAGGATGGCGCTGGCGATGTGGTAGAGGCTGCTGGCCACTTGTCGCGCGCTTGCTTCGAGCGCCGGCTCGGCGGCGACGCGCTCGGCGAAAACCAGCGTCCGCTCGAGCGCCAGGCGCAGGCGATCCCGGAAAGCCGATGGGATCGGCGTGGCTTCGTCAAGCCGTCTTGCGAGCGCCTCCCGCAGCGGCCGGTGCGCGCGGCTCTTGCCAATAGCGCGGGTGACGATATCGAGCGCGTTGATGTTGCTGGTGCCTTCCCAGAGCACGCCGACATGGGCATCGCGGATTAGCCGCGCATGCACCCACTCCTCGATATAGCCGTTGCCGCCGCGCACTTCCATGGCGCCGGTCGCCACCGGAATATTGTCGCGGCAGGCGCGGAATTTCAGCAGCGGCGTGAGGATTCGCAGCAGGCTCTCGGCTTCTTTCGATCCGGCGTTGGCGCGATCCATCGTGCTTGCGGTGAACAGGAACATCGAGAGCGACTGTTCCGATGGCACCGCGATCTTGAGAAGCTGGCGGCGCAGCAGCGGGTATTCGATAATCGCCTTGCCGAAGGCCACGCGGCTGCGCGCGCAAACCATCGCCTCGTTGACGCAGCGTCGCATCATCGCGGCCGCCCGCACGCCGTGCGAGAGCCGCGACAGGTTGACCTGTTCCATCATCTGCTTCAGCCCGCGCCCGGCGTCGCCGACCAGATAGGCCACCGCCCCCTCGAGCAGGATCTCGCCCGAGGCCATCGAGCGGGTGCCCAATTTGTCCTTGAGACGGACGATGCGGTAGGCGTTGCGGCGGCCGTCCTTCAGCCGGCGCGGCAAGGCAAACAGCGCTAGCCCACTGGTGCCGGCAGGCGCGCCTTCCGGGCGCGCCAGCAGCAGCGCGACGTCGGCATCAGCATGCGAGCAAAACCATTTGTCGCCTGAGAGGCGCCACACCCCGTCCTCGCAGCGGGCAACGGTTTCGATGGCGCCGACGTCGGAGCCGCCGGAACGTTCGGTCATGAACTGCGTGCCCTTCCACATCGTGGCGACGTCGCCGGACAGCATCTTCGGCAGCAGATAGTCCTTGAGTTCGGCGCTGGCGAATTTGCGGATCAGATGGATCGAGGTGTCGGTGACGCTGATCGGACACATCAGCCCGAATTCCGCCTGCACGAACAGATATTGCAGCGCGTATTTGGCGACCGCGGGCAACGGTCGATCCATCCCCAGCGTGCCGGCGCGATGGCTCATGGCGTGAAACTGGAAATCGCCGAACGCGATTGTTTCCATTTCGCGGTAGGACGGATGGTAGTCGATCCAGTCCTCGTCGCGGCCGAGACGGTCCCGTGCATTCAGGACCGGCGGATGCTTGTCGGCGACCCTCGCCAGTTCATCGAGCCGGCCGCCTCCCAAAACCCCCAAGCGATGGAAATGCGGTTCCAGCCGCTGAAAATCGTCCGGCTCCAGATAAAGCCGGAGCAGATCGCGCAGGCCGCGATCCACGGCATAGAAATTCTGCCCCGCGCAATCCGGCGCGATATGGTCGGGGCCGCGCTCGCGATCCGGCGCCTGGGCTTTGTCGGGCGATATGTGGGACGAAGGCGCGTGCATGTCTGACCTCGTTTTACGGATCGTACGCTTGAGCCTGTGCCCGCGATCAAACGCGCGCTGACCACTCAATATCGGCTTCCGGCCGGTTATTCCAACACTATTGGTCGGTTCGGCAAAGGCCGGATTGCCCGCAAGGCCCGGCGATCGCCCTGCTCGCGATCGCTTCAATACTATTGGCTTACTTGAAATATGTGGGCAGCCAGAGGGTTATAAAATATCATGCCGGGAACAGAAACAAACTCTGGGGAGAGACGCATATGAAGTCAGGGTTATTGACGGCGGCCGTTGCGGCCTGCGGCCTGTTGCTTGTCGCGCCGGTGTCGGCACAGGGGGTCAAGATCGGCATCCTGAACGATCAGTCGGGCGTCTACGCCGATTACGGCGGCAAATGGTCGTTCGAGGCCGCCAAGATGGCGGTCGAGGATTTTGGCGGCAGCGTGCTTGGCCAGAAGATCGAGGTCATCTCCGCCGACCACCAGAACAAGCCTGATCTTGGCGTCAGTATCGCGCGGCGCTGGTATGAGGTCGAAGGCGTCGACATGATCACCGAGCTGACGACGTCTTCGGTCGCACTCGCCGTTCACGATCTGTCGAAGCAGATGAAAAAGATCGACATCGTCGTGGGTGCGGCGACCTCGCGGCTGACCGGCGACGCCTGCCAGCCCTACGGCTTCCACTGGGCCTACGACACCCATGCGCTGGCAGTCGGTACCGGCGGTTCGCTGGTGAAAGCGGGCGGCGACACCTGGTTCTTCCTGACCGCCGACTATGCCTTCGGCTACGCGCTGGAAAAGGATACCGGCGATTTCGTCAAGGCGAACGGCGGCCAGGTATTGGGTGCGGTCCGCATTCCCCTGAACACGTCCGACTTCTCGTCGTTCCTGCTGCAGGCGCAAAGTTCGAAAGCAAAAATCATCGGCCTTGCGAACGCCGGTCTCGACACCACCAACTCGATCAAGCAGGCGGCGGAATTCGGCATCGTCAAGGGCGGCCAGAAGCTCGCCGGACTGCTGCTGACGCTGGCCGAAGTGCACGGCCTCGGTCTTGAAGCCGCGCAAGGCCTGGTGCTGACCGAAGGCTATTACTGGGATCGCGACGACAAGAGCCGCGAGTTCGCCAACCGCTTCTTCAAGCGCACCGGCCGCATGCCGAACATGATCCAGGCCGGCACCTATTCGGCGACGCTTTCGTACCTGAAGGCCGTCAAGGCGGCCAACACCAAGGACACCGAAGCCGTCGCCGCCAAGCTGAAGGAGCTTCCGGTGAACGACATGTTCGCGCAGGGCGGCAAGGTCCTGCCGAACGGCCGCATGGTGCACGACCTCTATCTGTTCGAGGTCAAAAAGCCGTCGGAATCGAAGAAGCCCTGGGATTACTACAAGCAGCTCGCGGTGGTGCCCGGCGACAAGGCTTTCTTCACCGCCAAGGAAAGCGGCTGCCCGCTGACGAAGTAGAGCGCGTCTCTCATAACCTCGCCCCGCTTGCGGGGAGAGGTCGGATCGCTCTTGCGGTCCGGGTGAGGGGGCTATCCGCGACTACGAATTTGTGGGGTTCAACCGGAATGATTGTCGACATTGTGGACCGGCATGATTCCCGACAGTTTGGGTTGACTGGGCTTTTCACCCGGGTCGCGGAGCCCCTCACGCTGCGGAGCGAACCGGGTGAAGAGCCCGCGGCGGTCGATCAGACCGATGTCCAGATCGCAGAAGCGCACGATGTGGTCGCCGGTCTCGCGCTCGGCGACGCCAACGAGTTCATCGACCAGCGCCTCACTGATGAAGACGAATTCGCCTTTCCATTTGATTGCGCCGGTGCTGCGGACGCGGCGGACCTGATGATCGGCGTCATACCAGGGGTCTTCCTCTTGAGGCGGCATGACGCGCAGAGACGGCGTGTAGACCTCGGCCGGCGGCCGTTGGTCGAGAGCTTCGTGCGGCCGTTCCTTGTTGTAATGCTCGCGGAACTTGTCAAAGCGGGCCTGCTGCTCGGGCGGGTTCGCCGCCGGCGGAGCCGAGGTCTGCGCCTTCAGCGTGCGATGCATGCGCTCGTGCCGGCCGTTCTCCTGCGGCGAGGCGGGATGGATGAAGTGCGGCGCGATGCCGAGCTTCAGCCACCAGGCCGACAGCTTGGTGATACCGCCAGCGCCACGCGAGCCGAACGGCGAGCCATTGTCGCAGCGGATCGCAGCGGGCAGCCCATACTCGCGAAAAGCCCTTTCAAAACAAGGCCGAACGCCCTCGATCGTGGGATCGACAATCCGCAGCTCGATCAGAAAACGGCTGTGACTGTCGGCCACCGTCAGTGGATCAATCCGCCGCTGATCCCGGGTGCGGAACCAGCCCTTGAAGTCGGTACTCCACTCATCGTTGGGGCCCCTGACCGGCGTGCAGGGCCGCCGCTGGTCGAGCGGGCGGCGGCGCCGCTTCACCGCCGCGACCAGGCCAGCACGCTTGAGAATGCCCCCGATCGTCGAAGCCGCAGGCCAGGCGGTATCAGGCGCCTCGCGCTCAAGTACCGCCAGAATCTTGCGCGGCCCCAGATACGGAAATCGCCGCCGCGCCGCGATCACCTTCTCAGCAATCGCACCATCCGTGGTTTGCCAACACTGCAGCGGCGCATGCGAGCGATCCATGAACCATGCCGAATCGCCGCTCTCCTTCCGCTTCCGCCATTCGTAAAACGTGTCTCGGCAAACCCCATAGCGGCGGCAAATCTCCGATATGCTCCAGTTCCCGCTCTCGTACTCAAAAAACATCCAAATACGTTCTTCCATCCGACCGGTCTCTCTAAATGGCATCGGCGGGCCCTCCCTCCGATGCATTCTGAAACCTGTCGGGGATCATCCCGGTCTAATCTGTCGGGAATTTATCCGGTCTGTACCCGGCATAGTCGGTTTCGCGGTGAGTCCCCCTCACCCGAATTGCTTCGCAATTCGACCTCTCCCCGCAGGCGGGGAGAGGGAGAAGTGGTCTAATGCTGCTCTTTTCAACCTGAACTCTTCGCACACTACCCCCTCCGGACGCTGGCGCCGCCGTCGACCGGCAGCGTCACCCCGGTGATGAAGTTGGCCTCGTCCGAGGCCAGGAACAGGGCTGCGTTGGCGACGTCCCAGCCGGTTCCCATCTTCCGGCGCAGCGGCACCTTGGCGTCGCGCTCGGCCTCGACCTCGGCGCGGCTCTTCTTGAATTCGCGGGCGCGGGTGTCGACCGCCATCGGCGTGTTCATCAGGCCGGGCAGGATGACATTGGCGCGGATGCCGTATTGGGCGTTTTGGTAGGCGAGTTGTTCGGTGAAGGCGATCATCGCCGCTTTCGTCGCCTTGTAGGCGACGTAGGGATAGGTGGTGATGGCCGCCATCGAGGAGATGTTGATGATGGCGCCGCTTTGTTGTTGGCGCATGACCGGGATCACGTGCTTGGCGGCGAAAATGCAGCTCTTGAGATTGATCGCCACGCAGCGCTCGAGCGCCTCCTCGGTGAAGTCGAGCAGTTCGGCGTCGCCGCCCGCAAGGCTGACGCCGACATTGTTGTGCAGGATGTCGATGCGGCCCCAGCGGGCGCGGGCGTCTTCCACCATGGCCTTGAGCTCGGCATTGCTGGTGACGTCGGCCTTGAAGGCCACCGCAGTGCCTCCCTTGGCGCCGATCATGTCGACCGTTTCCTGCGCGGATGCGAGATTATAATCCACGCACATGACCTTGGCGCCTTCGCGCGCGAAGGTGAGCGCGGTTGCCCGGCCGTTGCCCATGCCTTCGCCGGGGCTTTGGCCGGCGCCGACGACGATGGCGATGCGATCTTTCAGGCGCATGTCAGTTCACTCCCGGGATCGGGTACTGCATCAGTACCTCTTTATAATAAGGCTCGTTGTCGATCTTCATGGTGGCGAGCACGCGGACGACGGCGCAGTAGAACGCGATGGTCAGCACGAGATCGGTCATGTGCTCGTCGGAGAGCTGCTTTTTGATCTCGGCGAAGGTGGCCTCCGACATCGCCAGTTCCCGCACCATCTCGCGCGCGCCCCTCAGGATCGCCCTGGTCAGCGGCTCGAGTTTCGAAGGCTTGCCCTCGGTCTCGGCCATCAGCCCCTCGATGTCGGCGTCGGTGACGCCGAACTCCCTGCCGATCTTCACATGGTGGGTGAATTCATATTCCGACTTTTCCAGCCAGCCGACCTGCAGGATTGCGAGTTCCCTCAAACGCGGGTCGAGCTTGCTCTTGAAGCGGATATGGCTGCCGACACCGTTGAAGGCGCGCGCCATGTCGGGGGAGTTGACCAGGAGCTTATGCAGGTTGGTGTTGCGCTTGAGCATGTCGCGGTATTCGGGCGCGACCTGATCGGCCTCGAGATAGGGCAGGCGGGCCATCTTGTGCGTACTCCCTTATGTCTGTTCGTGATCCTGCCGTGAAGGGCGTCGTGGCCGCCTCTCGGACATTCCGGCGCATCAGCGGGATATCCGGCGGCGGGTTGGTAGCGGATGTCGGAATTAGAGGTGACTGGTTCCGCTTCGGGCCATCATGGATATTGACGTCAATATCCTGATAGGTATCAATGAACGCTCGTCAATCGAAGATTTTTTTGGCTGACGGTTTTATCGGCTGTGAACTGCGAATGCATTGATCGTTTTGGCGGCGATCGTTTGGCGGCGCCGGCCGCAGGTCTTCCGATGGCGCCCGTTTATCTTTGGCGCGGTACCTAACAGGATAAAATGGATCAGGCATGATAGCCCATCAGGATACGGTGTCTAACTTGCATGTCGTCGAGCGCGACCTCCGGCTCGATCTGTTCCGCGGCATGGGGCTGTGGATGATCTTCCTTGATCACATTCCGGACGATTTCGTTGCCTGGCTGACCCTGCGCAATTACGGCTTCAGCGATGCCGCCGAGTTTTTCGTGTTCATTTCCGGTTACCTGGCCGGCTACATCTATGGCCCGATTATTCGCGGCGGTAATTTTCTCGCCGCCCTCAAGCGGCTGTGGACGCGCGTCTGGCAGATGTACGTTGCCCACATCATGCTGTTCCTGCTCTTCACCGCGCAGATCGCGCGCACGGTCAGGAAATTCGACAACCCGATGTATGAAGATGAATTCAACGTTCATAATTTTCTCCAGCACCCCGACGTGCTGATCGGGCAGGCGCTCACGCTGCGCTACAAGCCGGTCGACCTCGACGTGCTGCCGCTCTACATATCGCTGGTGGCGGCTTCGCCGCTGATCCTGTGGTGCCTGTTGCGGCGCCCGAACTGGACCTTGCTTGGCTCGATCCTGCTGTACATCGGGGCGCGGGTGTTCGACTGGAATTTTGCTTCGTATCCGCCCGGGACACACTGGTATTTCAATCCGTTCGCCTGGCAATTGATGTTCGTATTCGCGGCATGGTGTGGCGTTGGAGGCGTCGCCCAACTGCAATTCTTGATTCGGTCTCGCGCGGCGCAGACACTGGCCTTTGCGTGGATTGCCTTCGCATTCCTGATCGTGATGACCTGGCACGTCCCGGTCCTGGATGCCATGGTGCCGAAATGGATGATCAAGGCGATCTATCCGATCGACAAGACCGACCTCGATATGCTGCGTTTCACGCACTTCCTCGCTTTGGCGCTGGTGGTTGCCCGATATTTTCCGCGCAAGTCGGAGATCCTCACGTCCAAATGGCTGCGTCCGATGGTGCTGTGCGGTCAGCATTCGCTGCCGCTTTTTTGCTTCGGCGTATTCCTGTCCTTTGGAGCGCACTGGGTTCTGGTTCAGTACTCCCATGGCGTCTTTGCGCAGCTGTTCGTCAGCACCGGCGGCATCTTGATCATGATCGCGCTTGCATGGTTTCTGGATCGGGCCAGAAAGGTCCCCAATCTGTTCGTCGATACGAGCGAGGTCGACGTGCCGAATGCGGCGGTCGAGCCCGCGAAGGCGTGATTACAATTTGTGCCCTTTCTGACGCAGCGCCTGGGTGAGGCGCGCGCGCAGATCGTCGGCCGCCTTGCGGCTCGATTCCTGGCCGACCTGGTTGCTCTGCTGCGCCAGCGCCGGCGCCTTTTCGAGCAGCTTTTGCCCGACCGGCTGGCGATAGAACGCCTCGATTTCACGCAGCTCGCCGGCCGTGAAATTGCTGGCATAGACGGTGGCGATGTGGTCGACCATCGTATTATAGTAGGGCGTGTAGGCATCCACGATCGTCGGCATCATCGCATCGTAGTCGCGTTCGACCTCCGGCCGCTCTTGAGTCAGCGTGCGTCTAAGGCCCAGCAGGATGGCCGGCAGCAGCGCCTTGTACTGATCGGATAGCTTCATGGTGGTCACCAGGCTGCGCGCCGCGGTCATGGCGTCGGGTGACGGCGCTTGCGCCGGCGAGGCGCAAATCGAAAACACAAGCATGCCGGCGGTGATCAACAGGCGTCTGGACATGGCTACCTCCAATGACAGCACGCGATGATATTCGAAATTGAGTTTCCCCAATAAGCAGATTCTCGCGTCAAAATGCGCCTTTGCGTGCGGACCGATGTTGCGAAGGTGCCAGCGGGGACTCGGTTTGTCCAGACATGAACCATCCAGGCCGAGGCGTTCGCCGGGCCTTCAGCCGTGAACGAGGCGCCCGACAATCGCGCCCAGCGCGCCCAGCCAAAGAATGCCCGCAGCCAGCGCCTGAATGCGAAAACCTCCCTCGCGCTTTTCGGCGGCTTGCGAGTAGCCGGTCATATAGAGGGCGCGGCCGGCGATCCAGACGAGGCCAATGGCAGCGGCGATGGGATCGCTGATATAAATTGCAAACAGCCAGAGCGAGGGCAGGAAAATAGGCAGCCATTCCAGCGTGTTCATCTGCACGCGAAACACCCGCTCGAAGTCGGGATTACCTATGATGGCCGGCGCCTTGATGCCGAATGCGGCGCGCGCCCGCGCCACCCGAATCGAGGTGAAGAAATAAAGCAGGATGGCCAGGCAGGTGACGAGTGCCGTGAAATGCAACATCGCGATAATCCTTTTTAGGACGTAGATAAAAACGTCGTTGCGGGTTGGCGCCGGGCACGCGCGCGCCGCAATGACGCGGCCTTTGACCTCAATAGCCGGTCATCTCGAGATATCCAACCCCGTGATGGCTGCCGCTAAAGCTGATCGGCCCTTCCCAATAGGGAAAGCTCGTTCCCATCCAGCTCTTCGTATTCAGCGGGGTAGTTTCTATCATCAGACCGTGCGCAGGAATGCCGACGCTCCAACCTGTCGGCACCTTGCGGCCTTCGATCTCGGTTAGGATTGTCGGCGCGATGCTGTTGTCGGCCGATGCGATTTCGGCGGAACGGCCGTTCGGCTCGATCCAGTTGCCTAGAAGATTGTTGTGGCCGTCTTTCTGGCGTAGCCGATACAGCATCAGTTTTTCACCCGAGCCGAGATGCAGCGAAAACCAGTCCCACCCGGTTTGATCCGAAGCGAGCGGCTGGCTGCTCCATTCCCGGTCCATCCAGGCCAGGCCAGTGACTTCAACAGGCTTGTCGTCGATGATGATACTGCCCGCCGCCCTGAAATAGGGCTGGCTGAAATAATACGAAGCCTGTCCACGCTCCGATTTTCGGCTGTAGCCGGCATCGCCCTGCAGCACCAGCGCACGATCGGCCTCGAGCCGCAGCGTATAGCTGAAATCCGCGCCCGACGCCTTAAGCTCAAGCGGCGCAATGGTGTCGCCGCGCATCGCTTCGCCCCCGCGCATTTCCCATGAATCGATCCAGGCCCTGAACGGCCTGGCCTCGACACCGGCCTGGCCGATTCCGCCACGAGCGAATTTTTCGCTGAAGCGGTGAGTGTCGGCGCGGGTGACCGCCGCATGGCCCATCCAGATCTGCTGACTGGCCCAGCCTTCCGCCTGCGGGCCCGGCCGCGATGCCTGACGAAACAAGGTCCACTGCGCGCCCAGGGCTGCACCGGTTGCATCGACAAGATTCGCCGTCACGTACCACCACTCGATGCGGTAGTCGGGATGCGGGCCGTGATCGGCCGGAAACGCAAAAGCCCTG
The DNA here is from genome assembly GCA_963801875.1 of uncultured Alphaproteobacteria bacterium. GTDB lineage: Bacteria > Pseudomonadota > Alphaproteobacteria > Rhizobiales > Xanthobacteraceae > Bradyrhizobium. The sequence continues at coordinate 115,967 of CAWDGT010000009.1, forward strand.
CCGGGAATGACCGGCGCGAATCCTTCCGAACTCTCGCCAAGTCCGGCAAAGCCCTGCGCGAGCGCATCCTTGCCGCCGAGGCCCAGAACAAACGCGCCACCCACCAAGGCGCGGCGCGAGATCAGCATATTATCGCTCATCGGCAAAAATCTTGACCAGGCGCGCCGGCTGCATCCACGCCAGTTTTAGAACGGGAAGCGTCGCTGCCAGCAGCGAAGCCGCCATCGCGACGCCCAGCAGCTCGAGTAGTTGCAGTGGAAACACCTGAAACGGCAGTCGCCAGCCGAAGGCCTTCACATTCACCACCGCGATCAGGCACCATGCCACCAGCAAGCCCAGCGGCAGCGCGAGCACGGTCGTGATCAGCGCAACCGACATGGTCTTCAACAGCTCGATCGCGGCAAGTTGTCGCCGCGTGATGCCGATCGCCCACAACGGCGCAAGCTGCGGCAGGCGGGAATTGCTCAGGGTCAACAGACTGGTCAGCAAGGCGACGCCGGCCACGCCAAGGGTGAAGGCGTTCAGCGCCGCCGTGACGGCAAAGGTACGGTTGAATATCCGCGTCGATTCAGCCTTCAGCGTCGCCTGATCAAGCAGGTTCCGGCTATCGAGACTGAATTTTTCCCGCAGCGATGACATCAGCGCCGGTACGGCCGCGGGGGCGACGCGCAGGCCTATTCGAACGAGCGGGATTTCGGGGAAGCGGCGCGTGAACGCGGCGATATTGACGGCAATCTGTCCCTTCGGGTTGCCGTAATCGGCGTAGATGCCGACGATCTCCAGTTTCCAGTTTCCGCCCGGCGCGGGGACCTCGACGGAATCGCCGATCGCGAGTTTCAAATGCCGGGCCAGTTGTTCGCTGACGAGGCCGGTATCGCCAGAACGCAGCCGGACCCACGTGTTTGCGGTTGATTGCAGCAGCGGCCAGTGGTCTCGGTAGGTGGCGTGATCGGCGACGCCGAGAACTTCGATCGGCGCTCCCGCCAGTGGCACCTCGGCCCGGCCGCCGGGCAGGATCGCCTCGACTTCGGGACGCTCGCGGAGCCACGTTTTGATGGCTGTCGCCTGCGCAGCGTCGGGTGCGCTGATGTAGACGTCCGCCGCCAGCCGTCCATCCAGCCAACTGACGAATGTCCGGCTGAAGGTTTCCACCATGGTGCCGACACCGACATTGACCGCGAGCGCGAGCAGCAGCGCCATCAACGCCAGGGACAATCCCGAAAGCTGTTGACGGCTGTCGGCCCAAAACCAGACCGCGAGCGGGCGGTGTGCCCGGCGCTGGCCGATAAAGAGCACGAATTCCAGAATCGAAGGCAGCCCGAGCACCGCGCCCAGCAGCAGGCCTGCGAGCACGGCAAATCCCGAAACGAGCGTATCGCCGTACCACAGAAGACCTGCTGCCGCGGCGAGCACGGCGAGCGCCAGCGCGCTTTGGATGATAAGCCAGCGGTGCTGCGCCTGTTGCCAGGCATGGGGCTGGGCTGCGGCCAGTATCGGAAGGCGGATCGCTTTCAACAGGCTTGTGGTCGCAGCCAGCAGCGCACCGGCCACGCTGATGATGATGCCGGCGATCCACCATTCGCGCCTGAGCGTCAACTGACCGGGAATTTGCGCGCCGTAGAGTCCGCGCAAGGAAGCGGCGACATCGGGCAGCAGCGACGCTGCAATAAAATAGCCGCAGACCAGACCTACCAGGCCTGCGACCAGCGCCAGCGATACCAGCTCAATCACCAGCACCGCGTTCAGCATGCGTCCGGATACCCCGCAGGCGCGCAAGGTCCGCAGCATCGGCAGGCGCTGCTCGAAGGCAAGACCGGTAGCGGAATTGACGATGAACAGCCCGACGACAAATGAAAGCAGGCCGAAGGCCGTCAGGTTCAGGTGAAAGCTGTCGGTGAGGCGCTCGAGATCGCTCTCCGCATCCGGCTGGACCAGGCGGAGTTGGTCGCCGGCGACGCTTTCGAGCGGCGCGCTCCTGCCTTTGGCCGTGCCGACCAACAGTCGGGAAATCTGTTCCGGCATGTTGAGAAGCCGCTGCGCAATGCCGATATCGACCACCAGGACGCCCGGCACCAATTGCGCCTGCGCGTGAAGCGGCGGCAGCGACGTGCCGTCGCTTGAGCGCGGCGATGCGCCTTCCGGCAAATTGAGATCGGAAAGCACCTCCGGCGCGACCAGCGTTTCCCCGGGCGGCGTCAGGAACGACTGCAAGCCCGGCCGGCCGATTGCGGGCGCATTTCCAACTTCCGCCGGGAGCGTGATCGGCTCGATGCCCAACAGGCGGAACGAGCGCCCGCCGATCTGAAGGCGGCCTTCGAGCACGGGAGACACCGGCCAGCCGGCGCGGCGCAGCTCGACAAAGAGTTTTTGCGGGAAAGTCGCGCCGTTGCGGGCGACCAGGACGGCGGTTCGCGCTCCGCCGAACGTCGCAGCCGCGCGGTCGTAACTATCGCGCGCCTGCGCGTTCAGCGCCTGCACGCCGCTCCACAAGGCGGTCGCGGAAATCAACCCGATCAGCAGGGTCGCAAGCTGCATCGGGTGCCGCCGCCAGTGGCTCAATAACACCGCGAGAATCCACAGCATTGGGTTCATGCGATCAGCCCCGCATGGAGATTTATCTGCCGGTCGAGCGTGGCGGCGAGCCGCGCGGAGTGGGTCACCATCAGGAAGCCGCAGCCGCTTCGCTTGACCAGATCGCGCGCGAGCGCGAGAACCTCGTCCGCCGTGGCCTCGTCGAGATTGCCGGTGGGCTCGTCGGCGAGCAGCAGCAGCGGCTTTACCGCCAACGCGCGACCGATCGCGACCCGCTGCTGCTGGCCGCCGGACAATTGCTCGGGATAGCGCTTGAGCAAGGCGCCGAGCCCCAGCCGCTCCACCAGTTCGCCATGCCAGCCGGCATCGTGACGGCCGGCAATGCGCGACTGGAACTTGAGATTGTCTTCGACGCTGAGGCTCGGAATCAAATTGAATTGCTGAAATACCAGTCCCAGCCGATCCCTCCGCAATGCCGCGCGGCCGGCATCGGTGAGATCGGACACGGAGGTGTCGGCAAGTCTGATCTCGCCGCCGTCAGGGCGATCGAGGCCCGCGATCAGATGCAATAGCGTGCTCTTGCCGCTACCGGACTCGCCGGTCAGCGCGACGCGCTCGCCCGCCGCGATATCAAGCTTGACGCCGCGGAGGACTGCGACCTCTTCCCCCGCGGAGCGATAGGTCTTGGTCAGTTGGCGAACGCTCAGCACGATGGGGTTGCCGGTTGTCATGCGAAGCGTGTGCGAAGCCTACAACGGTTTCTGATATTTCAGAACGAACTCATCGACCGGAACTTGTGGACGGAACACTGCCGCGTCGCGCGGATCTTCGGGATGCCGCAGGAAATCGCCCTCCGCCACGAACTTGAACCCGGCCGCCTCGATCTCCTGGCGCAGCGTGCTTTCCTCGATGCGATGCAGCGTCTTCGCAACATTGATTCCATCGCCGGCACGCGCGGAATGATCGGCGATGACAAGAAAGCCGCCGGGTTTCAGCGCCGCGAACATCTTCCTGTTCATCTCGGCGCGATCGGCCGGCATGTAGGTCACGTCGTGATAGGCAAAGAAAAATGTGATCAGATCGAGCCCGCCGACGCCAGGCGGAATCGGATCGTCGTAATTCCGGATGACGTGGACGACGTTTTTCATGGCCGGGTTCTGGGCGCGAATATCGAACTTGTCTTTCACCCGTTCCATGACCGCGGCCGATTCCTGCGCGTAGACGCCGCCGCCGCCCGCGCCGACGGCGCGCGCCAGCAGTTCGGTGCTGTAGCCGGCGCCGGCACCCATATCCAGCACCTTCATTCCGGCCTTGATGCCGGTGAAGGCGAGCATCTTGGCGGGTTGGCGGCGCTGATCGGTTTGCCGGTCGGCGTCGCTGCGGTCCGGCGCGGCGATGATGGCCTCGAAGCCCGGCGCCTTGGCGTCCTGCGCCGTCGCCACACCGCATACGGCGAGCATCGAAAGTAAAGCAAGCGCGCCGACGACACTTGCGCGGTAATGGATCGATTTGAGCATGAAAAATCCCTCTGTTGTCGCGCAACATAGCAAGACCATCGCGGGAGATCACGGCCTCAATCGTGACCGCGACACGATCGTGATCGGGTTGCAGAATGCAGCCGAAACAGCGCCAGGCGGCACTCGGAGCTAGATGTCCAGTTGCAACGCACGCGGGTCCGGCCAAAATGCCCAGTTGCCATGCCCGACACCCCACAGGTAGCATTGGTCGAGGCCGGATCAACAGGGCCGATCAACAGGGCCAGAGAACGAAAAACGGGAAGAGATCATGACCACGCAACCGACCCCCAAAGGCGCCTGGAAAATCACGTTTCTCCTGTTCCTGTTCATGCTGGTCAACTTCGCGGACAAGATCGTGGTCGGGCTTGCCGGTGTGCCGATCATGACCGAGCTGAAACTCGAGCCTGAACAGTTCGGTCTGCTGGGCTCCTCGTTCTTCTTCCTGTTTTCGATCTCGGCCATTGTGGTCGGTTTTATCGTCAACCGCATCGCCACGCGCTGGGTTCTGCTGACGCTGGCGGCGATATGGGCGCTGGCGCAGTTTCCGATGGTGGGCACGGTCAGTTTCACCACGCTGTTGATCTGCCGCGTTATCCTCGGCGCCGGCGAGGGGCCGGCTTTTTCGGTGGCGGTCCACTCGGTCTACAAGTGGTTTCCCGACGAGAAGCGAACGCTGCCCACCGCGATCCTGTCGCAGGGATCGGCGTTCGGCGTGATCCTCGCGGTGCCGGCGCTGAACTGGGTGATCGTCAACCATACCTGGCACTATGCGTTCGGCGCGCTCGGCGTCGTCGGCCTGATGTGGGTGGTGGCGTGGCTGATCCTGGGCAAGGAGGGGCCGCTGGTTCAAACCGTCGCGCAGGCGGTGGCCGATCCCCGCGTGCCCTATTCCCGGCTGCTGTTGTCGCGAACCTTCATCGGCTGTTGTGCGGCGACCTTCGGCGCCTATTGGGCGCTGTCGCTCGGTCTGACCTGGTTCACGCCCTTCATTGTCAAGGGTCTCGGTTTCTCGCAAAAGGACGCCGGCTGGATTTCGGTCCTGCCGTGGGTGTTCGGTGCCGCCATTGTGTTGTTGACCGGGTGGATTTCGCAGGTGCTGATGGCGCGCGGCGTTTCGACCCGCGGCGCGCGCGGCGTGCTCGGTTCGGTGCCCCTGATCGTCGGCGGATTGCTCCTGGCGACCCTGCCGCTTGTCGATGGCGCGGGGCTACGGATTGCGGTGCTGGTGATCGCAACGGGGCTCAGTGGATCGATTTATGTCGTCTGTCCGCCGATGCTGGGCGAATTCACGCCGGTGTCGCAGCGCGGCGCCGTGATCTCGATCTATGGCGCGCTCTACACGCTGGCGGGTATCCTAGCGCCGTCAGTGATGGGCAGCGTGATCCAGCACGCCGGCGGGACGCTGGAGGGTTACATGACCGGCTTCACCATCAACGCCGTCATCCTGGTCGCGTCGGGATTGCTCGGCCTGCTGCTGCTCTGGCCCAATACCGAGCGCGTGCGCCTAATGGGCCAGGCGCCGCAACCGAAGTTCGCGTAAAAATTGTCGTCCCGGCAAAGCCAACGGGTCGCGCGAACGCGCGCCCGATGACAGGCTCCGCGCGAGCCGGGACCCATCGGCTTCGAACAGTTCGCCGCCGAGGCCGTCGGCAATGCTGCCGCCGCGGATCACGAGGTCTGGGCTGGCTGACATGGCGTTTCATCCCGGGGTTGGTTTTGCCGCCGCATCATGGGTTGTCCCGGGATGCTGTCAACAGCCGCGGGCGAGGTTCAGGGCTGCATCAGCCTCGCGTCAGGCGCTTCGGAACCGGCGCTGGCCTGCGGGCTGCGGTCGGTAACAAGCGCGAGCAGGACCGTGAGTATCATGAACACGACGGAAGCGCCGAACACCCAGTGCGGCGAGTTCTGGTCCATGATCCAGCCAAACAGCAGCGGGCTGACGATGCCGCCGAGATTGAAGCCGGTGGAGACGATACCGAATGCGCGCCCGGCCGCGCCCGCGGGCGCGGCGTTGCGCACCAGCATATCGCGCGAGGGGGCGATCACGCCGCCGAGGAATCCCGCTGCTGCCATCGCTGCCGTCAACGGCAGCGACGGCAAGTTGACGGTCGCAATGACGAACACGATGGCGGCGTTGACCGCAAAACAGGCGGCGGCGACCTGGCCGTGGCGCTCGGTGCGGTCGGCGAGAAAGCCGCCCGCCAGCACCCCGATGGCGCTGGAGCCGAGAAACGCCGTCAGCGCGATATTGGCGGTCGGGAATGACGCGCCATAGCCGCTCATCAGCGCAACCACGCCGAAATTGCCGATGCCGGCGTTGGACAGGCTGAGCAGCGTGAAGAAGATTGTCAGCACGATGAGCGCGGGCGTGACGACGCTTTGCCGCGGCGGGTGCGCGCCGTCTACCTTGCGATCGGCGGCGCTGGCGTCGGGGACGCCGACGATGGTGAGCAACAGCGCCATCAGCGGCCCCACCAGGCCTGCCACGATCAGGGCGCCATTGCCCCCGGTCATGGTAACCAGCGCAGCCACGATCGCGGGCGCGACAGCGCCGCCGAGAAAACCGGCAAAGGTATGGATCGAAAATGCGCGGCCCATGCGGGCCACATCCATGTGGGCCGACAGGATCGCATAATCGGCCGGATGATAGACGCTGTTGGCGAGTTCCAGCAGCACCGCGCTGGCGATCAGCCAACTGTAACTGAGATGCAGGCCAAGCATGATCAGCGCCAGGCCGCCCAGCGTCAGCCCCATCAGCAGGACTTTGCGGGCGCCGATATGATCGGCAAGATAGCCCATCGGCGCCTGGGTCAGGCCGGATGTCACGGCGGACACGGTCAGCGCCAGGCCGAGTTCGATGTAGCCGACGCCGAGCTGCGCTTTCAGAAAGGGGAACAGCATCGGCAGCACGAACAAATAGAAATGACTGACCCAATGGGCGGCCGAAATCGCGGCGAGCGTACGCAGCGACGTATCCGTCTTCGATTGTTGCGGTGCGGCCAGAACGTCGACCATGTCCGATTCGAAACCCCGTTGAGATGCTATGGCCCGGCAGAGCTCGCCAAAATTACCGGCTGCCGGTTATTTGTCCATGAATAGCGCTGCATGGCAGACCTCGGCAACGGCGCCGGGATCGCGAGTTGCGCGCTAAATTCGCAAGACAAGGGTCAAAGGATGCGGGAATGATCGGATATGGCCGAATCCGTCCGAGTTCCAAAGCCGCTCAGGGTGCTGGTTTCCGAAGGAAACAGCACCTCGGCACGGGAGGCGATCACGATTCTCGGATTGTCGGGGCATATCGTCGAGGTCTGCGATCCCTCACCCTTTTGCCTGGCCAGGTTCTCGCGGTTTGTCAGAAAATATCATCGCTGTCCGGGGCTGCGGGACGATCCGGCCGGGTTTCTCGCCTTTGTCGAGCAATTACTGGCGAGGCGGCAGTTCGACGTACTGCTGCCGATCCACGAGCAGGGATTTTTGTTTGCGCGCGCGCAGCCACGGCTACAGAGTCTTGTCGGGCTGGCGCTGCCGGACTTTGAGAGTTATCGCGCCGCGCACAGCAAGGCCGGATTTAGCCGGCTGCTCGATCAACTGGGCTTGCCGCAGCCGGCCACGCGGCTGGTCAAATCTGCGGACGAGCTGCGCGCCGCGGTAAGGTTTCCCGCCGTCGTCAAGACCTCTGTCGGCACCGCCAGCCGCGGCATCTGGTTCGTACGCGACGACAGCGATCTGGATCGCGCCATGCAGGAACTGAGCGCGCGCGACCTCAGCGCAAACGGCGCGTTCGCCGACGAGGTGCTGGTGCAGGAATTCGTCGCGGGCGCCACCGAGAAGGCGCAAGCGGTGTTTTGTCGCGGCAAGTTGGCCGGGTTCCACGCCTATCGGCAAATTGCCGCCGGCGCCGGCGGCGGCGAGGCGATCAAGCAGAGCGTCGACAGGGCCGGGCTGCGCTCGATGCTCGCAACGATCGGCGAGAAGCTCGCCTGGCACGGCGCATTGTCGGTCGACTATGTCATGCCCGATGATGGCGCCACGCCGCTCCTGATCGATTGCAATCCGCGACTGGTCGAACCGATGAGTGCCTACATTGCCGGCCTCGATCTTCTGGGCCTTCTGCTTCGCATCTCGCTCGGCGAAACGCCTGCGGTCGCGGGCGAAAGCCGCGCCGGTGTCCAGACGCATCTGGCGATGCAGGTCCTGCTTGGATGCGCGTCGCGGGGCGCCACGCGGCGCGATATTTTCAGCGAGTGCCGGCGTTTGCTGGCTGGCAGCGGGCCCTACGCCGGCAGCACCGAGGAGCTGACGCCGGTGCGGCTGGACTGGATCAGCGCGGTGCCGCTTGCGATGGTCGCGACCGCCCTGCTGGCCGCCCCCAAGCTCGCGGTTACGCTGGCAACAGGAGGCTGGGGGGCGCATTTGCTCGACCTCGGCAGCATCCGGCTGATCGAGCGCGCGGATTTTGGTCAGGGCCCGCATTCATAAGACACCCCGGCCGCGGGTCCGCTCCATGTCCGCTACAATCCGAGAAACCGACGGTCTTCGCGGCGGGCGGCAATTCGTCCGTCATGGCTACCCGAGGGCCGCGGCGTCTGGTATCGTTAGCGGCGTGCCCGGGTTCATCCGGGCCGCCGCGCGAAATCGCCGGGATTGGCGATTCGCAAAGCAGATAATCCAAGAGGGAAACGTCATGAAACGTCGCGAATTCCTGAAGACGGCCGGCGTGGGGCTCGCCGCCTCAAGCGCTGTCGCAGCCCCCGCCATTGCGCAGTCGATGCCCGAGCTGAAATGGCGCTGCACCACGAGCTGGCCAAAGTCGCTTGACGTTCCCTTCAGCGCGTCGGAGACGGTTTCGAAATACGTCGCGGAAGCGACCGACAATAAATTCCAGATCCAGACGTTCGCCGGCGGCGAGATCGTTCCTCCCTTTTCGGCGCTCGACGCGGTAAGCAATGCCACCGTCGAGATGTGTCACACCGCCGCCTATTACTTCATCGGCAAGGACCCGACCTTCGCCCTCTTCTGCTCCGTTCCGTTCGGCCTGAATTCGCGCCAGCAGAACGCCTGGTTCCAGGATCACGGCGGCCAGGACATGCTCAATGAGTTTGCCAAGAAGAGCAAATTGTACGCCATTGCCGGCGGCAACACCGGCACCCAGATGGGCGGCTGGTTCCGCAAGGAGATCAACAGCGTCGCCGATCTCAATGGCCTCAAGATGCGGATCGGTGGATGGGCCGGCAAAACCCTTTCCAAGCTCGGCACCATCCCGCAGCAGATTGCGGGCGGCGATATCTATCCGGCCCTGGAAAAGGGTACGATCGATGCCACCGAATGGGTCGGTCCCTACGACGATGAGAAGCTCGGCTTCTACAAGATCGCCAAGTATTATTACTATCCCGGCTGGTGGGAGGGCGGTACGGCGCTGCACTTCTTCATCAACTCCGACAAGTGGGATGCATTGCCGAAGGCTTATAAATCGCTGCTCACGATTGCCTGCGGCTATGCCAACCTGGATGTTCAGGCGCGATATGACGCGCGCAATCCGCAGGCGATCAAGCGCCTGGTGGCGGCCGGGACCCTGCTGCGCCCCTTCAGCCAGCCGATCATGGAAGCCTGTCTGAAGGCGTCGAACGAGGTCAATGCGGAGACCTCCGCGACCAATCCGGATTTCAAGAAGATCCTGGATTCGCAGATGGCGTTCCGGGACGATGGGAATCTGTGGTGGCAGGTCGCGGAATATTCCTACGAAACCTTCATGATCCGCACGCGCCCGAAAGGCTGAGGCACCCTTCCGGTCGGGCGGAACCTGGTTGCGCATCCCTCATAGTACGAGACGCGTGGCGTTGCCGTGCGCCTTATATTGAGCTGATCTGCTATCTTGTGCTGGTTCCACGAGACCCGCGCCGGACGGCGCTCGGCCACGCGCATTGACCGCAATCTCACCGCCTTTGGCGGGCATATCAGCCGCAGCCGAACAATCTTTCCTGCCTTTTTTCCGGTGTTCAGTGTAAAGGGAGGCGCAACCAGAGCATGATCCGGAAAAGCGGGAACCGGTTTCCCTCGCGACAAACGCGAAGCGTTTGCGCGGAGATCATGCTCCAACAAAGAGATGAGGTCGTGATCCCTTCCAATCGGTTCATGATCCAGGAGCCAAGCATGAAAAAACCGAAGATCGAGACAGAAGAGCAGCAGCCACGCAAGGTCGTTCGCGCCGACAAGGCGCCGACGTCAGGCTATTCGCTGGTGGTGGACGGTCACTTCAAGTCGCACCACGATACGGTCGAAGCCGCCGAAGAGACGGCCATGGCCTTGAAGAACCAGTACCCGATGCTTCAGGTGCAGGTCTACGATGCCGCGACCAAGACGCGATCGATGATCGAATGGCCCGCGCCGGTTTAAGTCCGCCGTCCGCCGTTTTGCTGACCCGCCAGCCAATCCGACAGCGCCGGCGCCTTTTCCCCGAACTTCTTCGGTGATTTGCCGCGCGGTTTTTTCACCGGGATCGCGGGCGGCGGCTCGGTGGCCCTCGCGCGCGAGCCGCAATGCCTTCAGCTTCGCCATGTTGTCGAGGGCGGCTTTCGCGGCGGCATCGCGATCGCTCTGGCCGGTCCTGGTCTGGTTCGCCTTGTTGAAACGCGCTTCAGCGCGGTTGCGATCTTCTTTTGTCATTTAAACAGTTTTCTTCTTCCTGGGTTTGGCTTTGGCCTTGGGCTCCGGCGGCCTGTCGCGGTCGGCGGCTTCCCTCGCCAATCGGGCCTCGCGCAGCTTCGCGGTCCGCTTTCGAATCGCGATGTCGGCTGCCGCGATATCCGCCATGGCCTTGATGCCTTCGGCATCCTGGGCGCGCTTTCGGCTCAGCCTGATCTCTTTCAGTTCGGCAGCACTTTTCGGTTCGTCATCCATCATATGCCTCAAGATTCACGGCGCGCATCGTCGGGCGGCGGCCCCCAAGGTAATCCTATCATGCCACGGTCCGCCAAAGGGGCATCTTTAGGCCGCTTTGGCTGGAAAAATGTCCCTTTTCAGGCTGAATCAGCCATCGTGGTGAAGGAGCAGCTGGGCCTGCGCGGCTGGATCAAGCCGGCCGCGCCGGCCTTGCGCCGGTCAGAACGTCGCGCCGGCCTTCACCATGTAGGTCCTGCCCGGGAGCGGATAGGCGCTGAACCGGCCTTCCGTGAAGGCGCTGGCGATCGCGTAGTCGTAATACAGCGCATTGAGGGCATTGTTGACGCTCAAAGACCAGAAGAACCGGTCATATTCCCCGCTCAGTTTGAAATCCACCGTCGCGCTGGCAGGAATGAGCCGCTGGGTATTGGGCTGATCGTTATCCATGCGGCGGCTGCTCCAGGCGCGCACGGTCGCGTCAGCCACGAGATATTTTTGCCGGATGTTCCAGGTCACGCCGGCATTGGCCGTGTAGCGCGACACCAGCGGAATGTCATTGCCGGTAAAGGGGCCTTCGCGAAACACCGCGCGGGTATACGCAAATCCGCCGCGTAACAATACGCTGTCGCTGGCACGGTACGACGCAGCGGTCTCGGAGCCGTAGCGTCGGGTCGGATCGAGGTTGTAGTTGAAGAAATTGACGGGGTCGAAATGGATCTCGTTGACGAGGTCCATAGTATAGATGCTCGATTGCATCTCGAACTGACCTGCCTTGACGCGACCCCCCCCTTCGATGTCGTGCGACGTCTGGGTCTTCAGCGTGAAGTTTCCGGGTATCGGATTGAAGAAGACATCGAAGGAGGGACCGGACCGCACGCGCTCGTCGACCGTGGGCGTGCGGAATGCGCGCGCGGCGCGGCCGAACACCGAGAAAACCTCGTTGAAGCGATGCTCGATTCCAAGATGCGCCGCGTATTGCGTCTCATTGCTGTCGAGCGGGTTGGCCTGGGTGTCGAAGGCTCCCGGCGCGTTCGGGTCGAAACGATCCCTTGCGGTCAGGACGGTGTTCTGTACCCGGGCGCCATAGGAGAAATCGGTCGTCGGCAACAGTCCGATGGTTTGCTGCCAGTAACCGGCCAGCGTCTGCTGATTGAGATCGTAGACGTGAATTGGCGGGAAGCCGTTAAATTCGCTGCGATTGGAGTGGTAGGTCGCGTCGTAGTAGTCGACCCCCGTCAGAATGTTAGAGGGTATTCCCAGCATCGGGTGCTTAATGCTCAATCGCGGGGTCAGCGACCACGTTTGCAATGTCGTATCGACATAGCTCGAGAAGAAGCTCGGCATGGGAGTCGGGCCGAAGAAGCCGGCCTGCTGCTTCTTGTCCCGCACGCCGCCATCGACGATAAGGTCGACGCCGTTCGACAAGGTCTTGGTGAATCCGGCGGTGGCGTTGGCGCCCTGCTTGTTGCCGTAATCGAACGGCGTGCCGGTGCCCCGGCGATCGTCAGCGAGCTCATTGAGGCCGATCGACGGCTGAACAAACCGTCCGCCGGGGAAACCCAGCTTCTGATCGTCGCCAGACAAGGTCAGGAAGGCGGTAAAATCAGCCGTGTTGTAATTGAGGCTGCCGATCCCGTTGTGCTGGTCGAGCGCGTTGTTCACCCGGTATCCGTCGGACTTGATGCCGTTGCCATAGAAGGAAGCCGACCACGGTCCCGCATTGAGCGCGGTCGAGACCGACGCCATGCGCTGGTTGAAGGAGCCGGCGCCGGCTTCGGCGCGTATCGTGGCCGGTGGGCCGCCGGCGCCGGTCTTGGTCACGATATTGATGACGCCGCCGACGGCATTGTCGCCATAAAGCACGGCGCCGCTGTTGCCGCGCGTGATTTCAATGCGCTCGATCGAATCGCGCGGAATGGTTGAAAGATCGACGCCGGCCATGTCGATGTCGTTGAGCCGCCGGCCGTTGATGAGCACAAGGCTATTGGCGGTCGCGAAAGCGCCGAATCCGCGCAGGTCCACATTGGTTTGCGCGCCGTTGACGCCGCCGAACAATGTCGTCAGTTGCACGCCGGGTGTCTGCGCGATGATTTCCTGGATGGTTTGAGCGGGCGAGTGGGCGATATCGCGCGCGGTGATGACGGTCATGGACGCGCCGACAATGCCGGCAAATTGCCGATTCGTCGTTGCGTTGGCCGTAGACGAGCCGTTCGCCGACGCGCCTTTCGGGTTGCTGGTTTGTGCGACGTCCGGTGCGGCGCGGCGCGGACCCGATCCTTCGTCGGCGATCGGCTTGGCCCGGGTTCGATTCGCGTCATCGGGCGGACTGACCTCGACCGGGGGCAGCTGAACGGGAGCGGCCTGCTGGGCGCCGGCAGTCGAAATACCCAATGAGAGAACAGGCACTAGGAAACTTGAGGCAAGCCAACAGCTGCGACGCCGCATTGCGGCTTTGATGGGGGAAGACATGGTTAGACCTCGGCATGACGTCAGTGGCACGTCACAGCGAACGAAGTCTCACCATTGTGCTCTTCGCACCATTGGTGAAGCTAATGTCTGTACTCCCCGACCGACATCTTCGCGTGTGACCACGGCTGACGGCAGGTCTCCTGGCTCGCGGGTCGATACCTTGCGTCGCCTTCCCAGGACCGAGATTCCCAGTGGCATATGACGAAAGATTCACCGCTTACAGTTGCGGGGGCAGCCGCGGCATTGGGGAAGTTTCCCCGCACCGCATTCCCTTTTGATCCCCAAGTTAGGGAACCGTCGCCGATATCTAGAAGTCTGTCGGCCGGAGAGTCAATGCCGTCGTTCGGCCGCGAGCCACCGCTCGCCGCGGGTACGCATTTTGTTCGCGGCCCCGCTTGTGCCCGACCTCAATCATTGTATGAGCATTGGACAGGGTCGGCGGCCCTGCCGCCTGAGGACGATTGATGAGCATTCAGAACGTCATGGTGACGGCCGACATCGCGGCGCGGCGGCGCGCCAGCGTGATGGCCGGGCTTTTCCTCCTGGTCGTGCTGCTTTCGCTTTTGTCGCTCGGGATCGGGCCGGTTCGGCTGTCGCCGCTGAGCGTGATCGATGCGCTGTTCGGCGGCGGCAGCGACGTGGCGCAGGTGATCGTGCGCGAAATCCGGCTGCCCCGGGTGATTCTCGGGTTTGCGATCGGCGCCATGCTCGGGCTGTCCGGCGCGGCGTTGCAGGGCCTGCTGCGCAATCCCTTGGCTGCGCCAGAATTGTTCGGCGCGCCGCAATCGGCGGCCTTCGGGGCGGTGCTGGTGATCGCGCTCGGTCTTGCCGATGTGCGATCTTACGCGCTTCCGGTCGCGGCGATCTTGGCGGCGTTCGCGTCGGTGTTCGCCCTGCTCGCGATCGCAGGACGCAATGCCGGGCTGCTGATTCTGATTCTGGCGGGGCTTGCGATCTCGAGCCTTGCGGGAGCCGCCACCGCGCTGGTGATGAACCTATCCAGCAATCCCTTCGTGGTGCTCGAAATCGCGTTCTGGCTGCTCGGCTCGCTGGAGGACCGCAGTTTTCGCCACGTCATGCTGGCGCTGCCGTTCATCGTGGCGGGCGCGATCATTCTGCTCCGCCAGCGCAATGCCTTCCGCGCGCTGAGCCTTGGCGAGGAAACCGCGCAAAGCCTCGGCGTCGATGTCGACTGGCTGCGGCTGATGGTGATCGCAGGTGTCGCGCTCGGCGTCGGTGGCGCGGTCGCGGTGTCGGGCACCATCGGCTTCATCGGCCTTGTGGCGCCGCATTTGATGCGGCCCCTGATCGGCCACGATCCGACGCGGCTATTGGTGCCGAGCGCGCTCACCGGCGCCGCGCTGCTGCTGGCAGCCGATATCGCCGTGCGCGTCATCCCATCGACCAGCGACATCAAGGTCGGCGTGCTGACCTCGATCATCGGGGTGCCGTTCTTCCTCTATCTGATCATGTGCGAACGCCGCGCGCTCTCGGGAGGCGTCGCGTGACAGCATCAGCCTTCCTCACCGCGCAGGGTCTGAACGTGACGCTGGCCGGCCGCGGCGTGCTGCGCGATGTCTCGCTTGCACTGTCGCTGGGCCATCTGGTCGCGCTGGTCGGACCGAACGGGGCCGGCAAGACCACGCTGTTGCGCGCGCTAGCGGGACTGGTGGCCTCCAGTGGTGCGATCCACGTCGGCGGCGAGGCGCTGTCGTCGCTTTCCTTGCGCGAACGCGCGCGACGGTTCGCTTACCTGCCGCAGGGTCACATCGCGCACTGGCCGCTGCCGGCGCGGGATATCGTGGCGCTCGGCCGCTACCCGCATGGCGCAACCAACCCGGCGCGGTTGACACCGGGCGACGCCGACGCCGTGCTGCGGGCGATGCAGGCGACCGATGTCATGGAATTTGCCGAGCGCCGCGTCACCGAACTGTCCGGCGGCGAGCGCAGCCGCGTCGCGCTGGCGCGGGTGCTCGCGGTGGAAGCGCCGGTGATTTTGGCGGATGAGCCGACATCCTCGCTCGATCCGCGTCACCAGCTCGATGTCATGAAGACCCTGCGCACCGCCGCCGACAATGGCGCGCTGGTGATCGTGGTGACGCACGATCTTGGGCTTGCCGCGCGATTTGCCGATACCGTTCTGCTGCTGTCGGACGGCCGCCTGGTATCGCAAGGCGCGCCTGCCGAGGCGCTCTCCGAACGGGTCATGGGCGAGGTGTTCCGGATCAGCGCCTACCGCGCGGAATACCGGCGCGAGGCCGTGATCGTGCCCTGGGCCGAAATTTGAGGAGCCCGATGAGCAGGCGCCGTGGATGCTTGTCCCGATCGGTTGCCATCGCAGCCTTCGCGATGATCGCAAGCGGCTTGTTTGCGCCGGCGCTGGCGGCCGAGCCGCGCATCGCCTCGATGAATGTCTGCACCGATCAGCTGTTGCTGCCGCTGGCGGACCCGGCGCAAATTCTCGGCCTCAGCCCGTTTTCGCGCGACGCCTGGCAATCCTGGGCAGCCGACGATGCGCGCCGCTATCCGAGCCTGTCGGGCGGCGCCGAGGATGTACTGGTGCTGAGGCCCGACGTCGTCGTCGCCAGCCTGTTCGACAGGCGCTCGACGCGGGAGCTCCTGAAAGCGCACGGGCTTCGCCTTGCCGAATTTCCGGTGCCGCGAAACCTCGACGAAGTGAAGGGCCAGATTCGCGAGATGGGCGAAATCGCTCGCCATCCGGATCGCGCGGCGGCGGAAATCGCCCGGCTCGACGCCGCGATGGCGCGGGCGCGTCAAGCCGTGACCGACAAGCATTTTTCCGTGCTGCCGCTGTCCCGGCGCGGCTGGGTCTCGGGGCGCGACAGCCTGGTTAGTTCGCTGTTGACCGAGACCGGACTGTTCAATGCGGCCTCCGATCTCGGCGTCGACAGCGGCGGCTTCGCCTCGCTCGAGGCGATCGTGAATGCCAGGCCCGATTTTCTTCTGGTGTCGGAGCAAGGCGACCTGGCCGAGGATGACGGCCGTGCTTTCCTGCTGCATCCCGCGCTCGAGCACTTCTATCCGCCGGAAAAGCGCATCGTGATTCCGGAACGGCTGACCGTGTGCGGCGGCGTGATGCTGGCCGACGCGCTGGATGCGCTGGTTACGGAGCTGAAGCGGGTGGGGCGGTAATCGTCATGTATGGACGGCCCCCTCTCGGCAAGGGCTTTTTTGGTATTTCGGCAAACGGATCGGGGAGCGGTCATGTATACGGCCTCGAGAAGCGGCCATTGACCGCGGGCCCTGATGGAGATCGCTGATCGAATTCCAATCATTGCGGCGCGCTATGACGCGCGATGACGATACGGAGTGTTTCGATCCTGGTTTCCAGACCATTTGCCATCACACCTTGGTTGCCCTTCCGATTGGATGAGCGCGAGCGCGGCTGTCGCCCCTCAACAGGCAGCAGCCGGCGCGCTCGCGCGGTCGCGGTAATGTTCTCCTTTGACCAGCATGGCCCAGATGATGCGCGCGGTTTTGGCGGCGAACGCCACCATGGCGACCTTGTAGGGTCGCCGCGCGAGCAACTCGCGCAGCCACGGATCGCTAACGCCGCGCCGCTTTTGCTGCCGCAGATGGGCGCTTGCACCGCTGATCAGCAGGGCTCGCAGCATGCGGTCTCCCTGTTTGGAAATGCGGCCAGGACGATGCTTGCCGCCGGTACCCTGATCGCGGCCGGTCAGCCCGATCCAGGCCGCAAAATCGCGGCCCGAACGGAACACCTTCGCATCGGGCACTTTGGCCAAGACAGTGCTGGCGATGATCGGGCCGACGCCCGGCACTTCCATTAGTCGGCGAGCCTTGCCATCGCAACGGGCCGCCTTCGCGATCTGTCGCTCCAGCACCCGTTCGTCAGTATCGAGCGCCTGCCAATGTTGAGCCAGCAACAACAGCGCGCCCCGCATCGTCTCCGGGATCTCATCGCTCGCTTGTTGGAGCCTGGCCATCAGCTCGCGCAACCCATCGTATCCCTGTGCCGCCACGATCCCGAGTTCGCTCAGCGCCGCCCGCAGCGCGTTCGCGATCATCGTACGTTGCCGAACCAACAATGCCCGCGTGCCGTGAACCGCCAGCGTTGTCTGCTGCTCCACGCTCTTCACCGGCACGAAGCGCATCGTTGGCCGGATCACCGCCTCGCAGATCGCCTCCGCGTCCCGACCATCGTTCTTGTTGCGCTTGACATAAGGCTTCACATAGCCCGGCGGCATCAGCCGGACCTCGTGGCCATAGCCGCTGATTACCCGCGCCCAATGATGCGCGCTGCCGCACGCCTCCATCCCCACCAGGCACGGCGGCAGCTCAGCAAAAAACTTCTCAACAGCTGCGCGCCGAAGCTGACGCCCCAGCACCGCTGCTCCCGATGCATCAACCCCGTGAACCTGAAACACGTTCTTCGCCAAATCCAAACCAATCGTGCTAATGTTCGTCATGGACGGTCCCCTTGTCTGGTCGAATCAACACCACCAGTCTGGCACACTGATGCCGTCGGGGGCCGTCCACACCATCTTTACGAGCCAACGGGTCGCGCGAATGCGCGCCCGATGACAGGCTCCGCGAAGCAATCCATTTGTTCCGCTGGTAGAAAGCTGGATTGCTTCGTCGCTTTGCTCCTCGCAATGACGGCAAACGACGAGGGTTATCTCAGCCCGTCAGCACCGGGCCGCCGGCCTTCTTCCAGGCGTCGATGCCGCCGGCGATATGCGCGGTGTTGGCAAGTCCCGCCTCCTTGGCGGCGGCGACCGCCATCGCGGAGCGCTCGCCAAAGGCGCAGAAGAACACGATGCGGCGCCCGGTCGCGGCAGCTACCTCGCGCAACATGCCGCCGGGCTGCAGGCTTTCGCCGATCGCGGGGTAGGGCGCGTGCAGCGCGCCCGGCAGGGTGCCGTGCTTTAAGCGTTCGCTGTTTTCCCGCAAGTCGACCAGGAGGATATCCGGTCGGCCGAGGCTGTCGATCGCCTTGCGCGCGGTGAGCGCGAGCCCCTGTTTGGCGAGATCGTCCTGATGCAGGCCGACATGCATGTTCGCCGGCACCGCCACATCCATCATCTTTGGATTGGGCAGCTTCAGATTGCCCATCAGCTCGATATATTCATCCACTGAGCGCACCTGCAGCCGTGGATTGAAGCGCTTCTCCTCGCCGATGGTGGAGACGGTATCGCCCTTGTAGTCGTGGGCGGGAAACACCAGCGTCTCATCGGGCAGCTTCAGCAGCCGGTTGAAAATGGAATCGTATTGCGCCCGCGCGCTGCCGTTCTGGAAATCGGTGCGGCCAGTGCCCCGGATCAAGAGCGTGTCGCCGGTGAACACCCGATCGCCCATCAGGTAGCTGTAGGAATCGTCGGTATGGCCGGGCGTGTACATGACGTCGAGGGTGATGCCCTCGATCGTCACCTTGTCGCCCTCGGCGACCCGCATCGCCACCACGTCGGCCTTGCTCTGCTCGCCCATGATGGTGACGCAGTGGGTGCGGTCGCGCAGCTCGCCCAGGCCCGTGACGTGGTCGGCGTGCAGATGGGTATCGACCGCCTTGACTAGCCTGAGATCGAGTTCGCGCAAGAGCTGGCAGTAGCGATCGACCTTCTCCAGCACGGGATCGAGGATCAGCGCCTCGCCGCCGGCGCGGCTGGCCAGCAGATAGCTGTAGGTGCCCGATACGCTGTCGAACAGCTGGCGAAAGATCATGGCTGATTGCTACCGTCTTCCTGCGGGACGAAAACCGATCATACCGGTTGCGCCGCACATCTTTTAGAAATCGATCTTGTCTCTGATGGCGTCAAGCCCCGCCTTGGCGCACTCCTCATCCTTGTCCCCGCCGGGGGCGCCGGAGACGCCGATGCCGCCGAGCAGGCTGCCGCCGGTCTCGATCATCAGTCCACCCCCCAGCAAGGCGATGCGAGGCAATTGGGCAAGGCCGGGGTCCAACTGGCCGGAGCGAACGGACTTCGCCAGCTCACTGGTGGCGGAACGAAAACTCACGGCCGTATAGGCCTTTCTGACGGCGGTATCCGGGGCGTGCAGACCGGCAAAGCGATCCCGCAACATCACCTGCGTCTGGCCGGAGCGATCCACCACCGCCACCGCGATCTGGAATCCGTTGTCGCGGCATTTCTTCATTGCGGCCTGCGCCGCCTCCAGCGCGACTTCCGGCGACAGCGATTTGGTGACGACGATCGCGTCGTCGCCCGCCGCCGCCGGGGTGGCGAGCGCCAGCGTGGCCGCAACGATCAGGACGGGATAGCGCATGGCTAATCTTTCAAGTTTCAGGTGTTCCACCGTTACGGTTTGACATAACTCCAGCCCTGCTCCTGCAATTCCATCAATTGAACCACCCCAGCGTCAACTATAGTTGCCTCAGGCACCAAAGTGATGGCATGCCCCTCGGCTTTTTCCATGTTTACTTTGGTGTTGTTGCATGCCGAAAACTGGATTTTACCGGGAAAGGCAAGGTCCTTAAGCTGCTTGATGCGGTCCTGCACTGCGGATTTATCCGCGCGCAGCATGTTCAGTCCGGGGCCATATGCAACCAGATCGACATCAACGCTCTGCCCCTTCGCTCGATAGTACTCGATGACGTTGGTCACATTGTTCAGCGCAAGATTGATGACAGCGGGATCATTCTGATCGACCTGGATGGCGACGCGATGCTGCTTGGTATCGGCGGCAAAGGTCGCTGAAGCAAACACAATCGAGATCACGGCCAGGGCCGCACAACAACGAAGAAAACCGCGCATGATGAAACTCCATTAAGGCCGAACCAATGTATAGCCGCTTTCGGTCAACGCCAGTATTTGCCCGACGCCGACCTGAACCGGCGTCGCCACTAGAACAATGTCCGGCCGCTTGCCGGTCTCGCGCTCGATGGTGTCGACGGTATTGAGGCAGACGTCGAAACGCACGCCCTGCGCGACCAGGCTCTCGACCCGCGTGCGGTTGGGATTCTCCGGGCGCAGCAGGTCGATCCCCGGGCCGAACGTCACCACCTCGATCGCGACCTTATCGGGATCGTAGGCCTTGAGCAAATTGTAGGCGACGCTGAGCACGAGGCTTTGTTTCTTCGGATCATTGTCCGAAAGCTGCAACGCGATGCGGTGCTCGGCGAACGGTTTGTCCCGCAGCGGCACCGGCTGGGCGCGGGCGAGCGGGGAGATTGTTGCCGCCATCAGCGCCGCCATCGCCGCGCCGCCGAAGGTGCGAACGATCGGCCGTCGATCTTTCGAGAGTTGCCTCATCCCTGTCCCGCCATACCCGGATTATCGTCAACGCCCCTCAAGGTGACGCCGGAGCCGCGATGGTCCGACGCTTTTCCGGAGGCGAGATGCTTGGCGAGGATATCCCACACCGGCTTGCCCTGCTGCTCGTTGACCGAGGCCCATCCGGCGACCTTGTAGCTCTTGCCGGCGTCGAGAGCGCGGCCATTATCGAGCTTCAGGTCGGAAATTCGCCGGCCGACCGATTCGCCGGGCGTGCAGGTGTAGGCAAAGCCGCCGACCCGGACCATGTCGCCGCCCTGCTGATGATAGGGATCGGCGTTGAAGAGGTTGTCGCAGACGTCCTCGAGGGTATCCTTGATCTGGCTGCCGGTCATGCTCGCCAAGTAGGTTTCCGGGTAGGTGACGGCGGTCTCCGACAGCACGTCCTCCATCGTCACAGGCTGGCCCGGCAGTACGCTGTTGCCCCAGCGGAAGCCCGGCGACAGCGCGATCTCGGCATCGAATTCGGATCGCAGCGCATCGCAGATCAATTGATCGACGGTGCCGCCGAAATTGCCGCGGCGGTACAGCAGCCGATCGGCGGTTGAGATCTTGGCGGCGTAGGCGGCCGCATGTGGCGCGCGTATCTTCTCGATCAGCGCCGCCATCGTTGCATCGGGCTTCAGCAATTCCGAAAACACCGGCAGCAGGCGATAGCGCACATCGGCTACCCGGCCCTTGGCCAGTTCGAGATCGAGCACGCCGAGGAATTTTCCGCTCGATCCGGCATTGGTGACGAGCGTGGCGCCGCCGGGATTGGTCACCGGGATCGGCTGCGGCACGGCGTCATGGGTATGGCCGCCGAGGATGACGTCGATGCCGCTGAACTCGGCTCGCAAGCTTGAGATCGACGTCCATGCCGTTATGCGACAGCAGCACCACGGCATCGACCTTGTCATTGGTCCGCAGTGAATTGACCAGTTTCTGCAATTCGTCGTCGCGGATGCCGAAGGTCCAGTCCGGCGTAAAGCGCCTGGGGTGGGCGATCGGCACATAGGGAAAGGCCTGCCCGATCACCGCGACCCGGTAGCCGCCTAATTCCCTGATCAAATGCGGCTTGAATACGCGCCCCGAGGCGGGATCGAAGGCCTTGGCGTCGTTGAACGCGGCTTCCTCGGTGAGGAAGACGTTCTGCGCCAGGAATTCGCCCTTGAAACGCTCGAGGTTGGCGCGCAGCGCCTTCTCGCCATAGGTGAATTCCCAGTGCCCGGTCATCGCCTCGATGCCAAGCAGGTTCGCGGCCTCCACCATGTCGGCGCCCTGCAGGGTGTTGGCGAGCCCGCTTCCCTGCCACAGATCGCCGCCATCGAGCAGCAGCGAGCGCGCAGGCGCCGCGTCGTTGCGCAGGCGATCGATCAGCGTCTTCAGATGCGCGAAGCCGCCGAGCTTGCCGAAACGCGCGGCGGACTTCTCGAAATCGAGAAAGGTGAAGGCGTAGGCGTCGGCGCTGTCGGGCTTGATGCCGAACCGGTCGAGAAAAGCGCGGCCGACCAGATGCGGCGGCTTTGCCTGCATGGTGCCGATCCCGAGATTGACGCTCGGCTCGCGGAAATACACCGGCAAGAGCTGCGCATGCGTGTCGGTCATGTGCAGGATGCGCGCATTGCCGAAGCGCTCGAGATCGTAGCCGCCCGCGGTATCGGCGGCTCGCGCGCGACGTGGCAGGGCAGGCGAGAGCGCGGCGGCGCTCGCCAATTTGAGGAAATCCCGGCGGCGGATGGTCATGCGAGTTCTTTGCGCGTCCTAACAGTATGCTCGGAATTCATCTCTATCGTCGTTGCCAGCGAATCGAAGCAATCTCAATGCGAACAGTCCTGGATTGCTTCGTCGCTCCGCTCCTCGCCATGACGATAAATGCAAATCAGCGTATTTCGAGCGCTTTCCAGGCCTCTTTTTCGCTTGTGGCCTGGTAGATCGAAGCTTTCGCCAGCGCTTCGGCTTCCTTCGACGACGCGACCGCCTGGTCGAAATCGCCGGCGTCGGCGGCCTTTTTCGCCGCCGCCAGGGCCGCCGCCGTCGTCGTCCATTGATTGCGCAAGGAGGCCGCCTCCTTGTTGGCGGCTTCCGCTGCCGCGTAGGCGGTCTTGAAATCGGCCTCCGAACTCGCGGCAAGGACCGGTCTCGCGCCTGCGATCAGCAGCGCCGCGGCCAGCACGAGGGCCGAATTCATCCCTGTGGTTTTCCGGATCACGCTCATGGCCGCGCCCCCGGGCCGGAAATCGGCAGTCCGTTGCTGACATAGGACAAATAATATTCGAGATCGCGATATTCGTCGGATTGCGGTTCGAGCGGCACGGCGCGAATCTGGCTGTTGCAGGTGGCGAAGCGCCGGCTGACCGTGCCCATGCCGCCCCATTCGGAACGATAGATCGGCATGGCATTCAATATCCCGAGCGCCGGCGCCAGCACCTCGGCGCGGATCCGCTCGCCGGGGCTTTGCACATGACAGGTGGCGCAGGAGAAGTTGAGTTGTCCGCGCCTTGTATAGAAATAGCGCTTGCCGTTCTGGTAGGCTTCCAGCGCCCGCGGATCGTTGGGGATCTTGATGTCGAACGGCTTGCCGCGCGATGTGAACGCCATATAGGCGGTGAGAGCGGCCATCTCGTCCTTCACATAGGAGAACGGCGCCTCGCCATTGGCCTCGCGGCAGCGGTTCAACGCCAGTTCAAGCGTGACGACCTTGCCTTCCTTCTCGTCGAAATACGGATAGTTCTGCCGGATGCCGATGCCCCGGTTGGGAAAGCAGTCCGTGTAGCTCTTGCCGTTCTTGAACGGCTTGGAGAACATCTCCTTGCCCAGATCGAGCGAGAAATCATAGGGCGGGAATTGCTCCTTCTCTTCCCATTGCCGGTGCATATCCTCGTTCATCGAATAGGGGCCGTTGACGAAATCCTGCAGCTTCACCTTTGGAAATTTCTCGGTGAAGTATTTCTGGAACGCCTTGGCGTCGGCGACGGGATCGGGGGTGTCCACGGCGACGGCCGGCTGGGCGGCGCCAAACGAAAGCGCCGCCAGCAAGAGAGCGGCCGAGGCTAAATGGATCGCGGATCGCACGTTCACTTCTCCACCCATGGCATTTTCTGGCGAAAGCAGTCCCACATCTGATGCGGGTGGTTACTGAATCTTTGCAGTCGTCGTGTCGCTGGCGCCCTTGTTGTCGGTCCAGCTGATCTTCAGGTCGTCACCCTTCTTGCCGCCCTTGAAGCTGAACTTGACGTAGGGGTCCTTTGAGACCGCGGGTCCCCAGTCCGCGAGGAACACGTTCTTGCCGTCATATTCGAAGGTCAGTTGCTGGATGAAATGCGGCGGGATCAGGTCGCCTTTGGCGTCCTTGACGAAGCCGGAATCCATCGGGTGCTGGATCAGCGCCTGAACTTCGGTGATTTCACCGCTCGAGATCGCGCGCACGCGAATGGTCGATGCCATCAGAATTCTCCTTGGATCAAAATTTTGTGCATGCGCGTCAGCCGCCGCAGCCGCCGACGGTGACTTTGACTTCCTTGGCGGTGCTGTAGAGCTTGCCGCCGGCTTCCACGATCGCAATCACGTTGGTGGTCTTCGCCATTTTGATGCGACTGGCCACGCTCGGCAGGGTGCCGGCCGGAATCCTGTAGGACGCCGCCAGCGCGTTCGGATTTTCCGCGACCAGAACCGAGATCGAAGTCACATCCGCCAGTGTCGAACTCACCGTGATCGGAACCACCGCGCCGTTCTCGGCGATCTCGGGCGCGTCGAGCTTGACCTTGTCCGACGGTTCGGCGGCCTTGCCATAGAGCGCCTTGATGGCGTCCGCGTCGCCCTTCTGCTTGAAGGCGTCTTCCGGATATTTGTCATTGGCCGCGGCGAGCGCCGGCGCGAGGCTGAACGGAAGGTTGCCAAGACCGACCAGCGCGACCGTTATCGCGCCTTGCAGGATCAGGCGCCGCGTGGCCGGCGAGCCGTTGAGAGTGATGGTCATCTAAAATCTCCTAAAGGGGCGGCGCGCCGTCACAGGGTCTGCAGGAAATCCACCACCGCGTTGATTTCCTTCTCGGTCAAAATACGATTTCGTCCGAACGGAGGCATCACGGTCTGTGGGTTGCGCTTGGTTTCATCGTTGAGAATGGCGATCAGTTCGTTGCGGTCAGGATATTTGCTTTTGATATCCTTCAGCGGCGGCCCGATGCTGCCGGGAAGGTCGCCGCCCTTGATCTCGTGACAGGTCAGGCAATTGCCCTTGCCGCGGTCGAAGGCAAGTTTTTGGCCCTCGGACACCGCGGATTGCGCCAGGGCCGGGCTTGCGGACGCGCCGATCGCAAGCACCAGGGCGAGCGCCGGGAAAAAGACAGGCTTGGTCGAGGATCGGTCGGTCAAGGGCGTTTCCCGCTTGCTCTATTTCGGTTGCATCATGTCGAGCGGTCCGGTCGTGCGCGGCGTCAATCCGTTGCCTTCGGCCGTGGACATGATCTTGACGCTGGCAGGGTCGGCGCAGGCGTTCATGCACGGTTTTGCCACCGTATCAGGTCTTGGGTCGGTCCAGATGAAATGATCGCGATTGGGCATTTTGACTTTCGGCAAACTGTCGCGATTGGCAACGAATTCGCTGGGAACCAGGTCGTTCAGGTTCAGAATATAGGCGGTCAAAGCATAAACGTCATCCGCTGACAATGTGTGCGGCGCCGGCATCGGCATGGCGCGATTAATGTAATCGAACAATGTCGGCGCAAACGGCCAGTAGCTGCCGACTGTGAGCTCCGGACGGTCGTTTTTCAGGGTGCCGGCGCCGCCCACCAGCTTCGGGAAGCGGCCTTCGCCTTCGCCGAAAGTTCCATGACAGGCGGCGCATTGATCGGCGAAGACCTCAGTGCCTTTCTCGACCGTGCCTTTCCCCGGGGGCAGGCCCAAGCCATCGTCGCCGCGCGCGTCGATATCCCACCCGGCGATCTGCTCCGGCGTGGCTTTCTGGCCATAACCGAAATGCCCGGGCTCTGCTGCGTGTGCGAAGGCACTCGCAGCGACCATCAGACCTGCGCCGAGCAGCAGGGACCGCCTACGCGAGCTGAACATCGAACACGCTCCCATCAGGTTTGACCTGCCAGGTCTGGATCGAATTGTTGTGATAGACCGAATTCGATCCGCGTTTCTTTCGCAGTTCCGTGATCGTCGGCTGCACATAGCCGGTTTCGTCGATCACGCGGGATTCCAGCAGCGCCGGCTGGCCATCCCAGCGCCACGGCAACGTGAATTTGGTCAGCGCCTTTGACAGCACCGGCTCATGCAGCCGCGCGCTCTGCCAGTTGACGCCGCCATCGGTGGAGACGTCGACCCGCTTGATCCTGCCGGTGCCGGTCCACGCCAAACCCCTGATTTCGTAAAGGCCGGGGCGATCGAGCGGTTTTTCCGGGCAGGGGAAGGTGATGACGGATTTGGCGTCGATCAGCCAGGTAAAGCCGCGCGAAGTGCCGTCCAGCATCAGGTCGGTATATTTCGAAGTCTCTTCGCGGGAATACCAGGGCTTGTCGCCAAGTTTTATCCGTCGCAACCATTTGATGTTGACGTTGCCTTCCCAGCCCGGCACCACCAGCCGCAGCGGATAGCCTTGTTCCGGCCGCAGCGCCTCGCCGTTCTGCGCATACACCACGAGGCAGTCGTCGAGGCACTTGTCGAGCGGCAGGCTCCGGTTCATATGCGCGCCGTCGGCGCCCTCGACCATCGCCCATTTTGCCTCTTTCTTGACGCCCACTTCATCGAGCAGCGTCGACAGCCTCACCCCGGTCCATTCCGCGCAACTGATCATGCCATGGTTGAATTGCAGCGAATTCATTTGCGCGGTGCGCCACTCCATGCCGCCATTGGCCGGGCATTCGATGAAGTGGATGCGCGACACCGACGGAAAACGCACGATGTCCTTCATCGTGAGCAGCAGCGGGCGCTCGACCAGGCCATGGATCATCAGCCGGTGCTGGTCCGGGTCGATGTCCGGACGGCCGGCATGATGGCGCTCGAAGAACAGGCCGTTCGGCGTGATGATGCCGTGCAGATCCTGCAGCGGCGAAAAACTGATGGAGGATTCGGTGCCGGCGGTCAGCCACGGCACGTTGCGCCTGATGACGCCGGCCTCGAAGTCGGCGGGTCTGCCGTAGGGCCGGTCGACCACGCCGGGACCGATCGACTGTGACCAGGGTGCGTCCGCGGGCGGGGAAGGGGGCGCGGACTCGCTATTGCCGGGCCTCGCGCCGAGCGCGAGGCTGCCGGTCAGCGCCGCGCCCAGGCCCAGAAAGCCGCGCCGGGCGAGCCGGTTCGGCGTGGCCGCGAGCTTCGATACCACAGCCATGCCGTGCCGGAGGTCGGGTTGCACGTTTCCTCGCTTCGCGGTCTTGCCGCCATATCGGGTCGCTGTTTCGCTAGCCGTATCGGCATTGACTAATTTAGTCAATGCTAAGTAATAGAAAGCGCGGTAATGTGATACGCGCGCTTCGAGCGCGAGAATCTGATTTGGACGCCAGGCCATGAGAGCAGTCGCCACAGTCACCACCCGGATCGCCGCCGCCGATGCGGCTGACTTGAAAAAGCTTGCAAGGCAGGCCGGCGAGGCCGCGCAACTCCTGAAATTGCTCGGTAACGAGAAACGCCTGCTGGTGCTTTGCTTTCTCGCCGCGCGCGGCGAGATGACGGTGGGCGAACTGGTCGGCGTGGCGAAGCTGAGCCAGTCCGCGCTGTCGCAGCATCTGGCCCGGTTGCGCGCGGACGGGCTGGTGGTCTTTCGCAGAACCTCGCAGACGCTGCACTACCGCGTTGCCGACAAGCGGGCGTTGCGTATCATGCAGGTGCTCAAGGAAATCTACTGCGGAACCATCAAGTGAAGCACCTCATCTCCGCCGCGTTGCTCGTCGCATCCGCGGGCCTTGCGGCCAGTGCGCAAGAAGTTTCACCTTATCCGCCCCTGACGATCCCCCTGAAAATCGATCAGGTGCCGGGCAAGCCGTTCTGGTACTCCACGGGAAATCCCGGCATCCCCGGCAAGGACAATGAAGGCAATACCTCCAATGCCGGGTTTGTCGTCACCTCCGACGGCATCGTGGTGTTCGATGCGCTGGGAACACCGAGCCTCGGCTGGGCGCTGCTGCAGGAAATCCGCAAGGCCACGGACCGGAAAATCCGTTACGTGGTGCTGAGCCACTACCACGCCGACCACATCTATGGATTGCAGGCGTTCCGCGATCACAGCGATGCCGTCATCGTCGCGCAGCAGCGCTCCGGCGAATACAGGGACAACGAGGAGACCGCCGACGAGAAGGCGAACCAGCGGCTCGAGCAGCGGCGCGCTGCATTGTTCCCGTGGGTTGACGGCAATACCCGCGTAATCCCGCCCGATATAACTTTCGCGGACCGGATGACGATCGCGCTTGGCGACCGGCGGCTGACGCTGCTCTATGCAGGGCCTGCGCACTCCTCGAGCGACATCATGATGATGGTCGAACCGGACGGCGTGCTGTTCGCCGGCGATATCGTGCAGAACGGCCGTATTCCCTTCATGAACAGCGACGACGTCAGTACCGTGCACTGGCTCCATGCGCTTGACGAGGTTGCAAAGCTCGACCCGAAATTCATCATTCCCGGTCATGGCCGGACGTCGACCGAGGCGAAGCAGGCGATCGCCTTTACCCGCGACTACATTCAGTATCTGCGGGACAAGATGGCCGCCGCCGTTCAGAACTGGACCGATTTCGACGTTGCCTATGACCAGGCCGACTGGTCGAAATATCTGAAAATGCCGGCGTTCGGCAGCAACAACCGCGGCAACGCCTACCGGATTTATCTGGAACTGGAGCAATCCCAGTTCAAAGCTGATAAGCCTTGAATCGAAGACTGGTTTGAATCCGACGGGGTGGGCATGGCTGAATATGTCGTGGAATTCGGCAAGGACGGCCGGCCGGTCGAACCCGACGGCCGTCTCGATGCCCCGGCATTCCACCGCAACCATCAGGCGATCCGCGCGGTGCTGGAAAAATTCCTCGCCGGAAAATCCGGCGACGCGGTCGAAACCGGCAGCGGCACCGGCCAGCACGTGGTCGATCTTGCCCGCCATACGCCTGAAATCACGTGGTGGCCGAGCGATCTCAACGAACAGCACCTCAGGAGCATCGCGGCGTGGCGGGCGCATGCGGCGTTGCCCAATATCCGCCCGCCGCTGCGGATCGACCTGTCCGATCCCGCCTGGTGTGCGCAGATGCATGACGGCAGCGGGCCTGCAAAATTGCTGGCGGTGTTTTGCGCCAATGTGATCCACATTGCGCCGTGGCGCGTTGCCGAAGGGCTGTTCGCGGGCGCAGGGCGATATCTGCGCGCCGACGGGCGGCTGTTTCTGTACGGGCCGTTCAAACGCGACGGCAGCCACACCGCCATCAGCAATGCCGTGTTCGACACCAGTCTTCGGGAAAGCAATCCCGAATGGGGCGTGCGCGATATCGCAGCCCTGCAGGAGCTGGCGGCGAGTACCGGTCTCGCGCTGATCGAAATCGCCGAGATGCCCGCCAATAATCTGATTCTGGTGTTCGGGCGGCCGGAAACGGCCTGAAACCCCCTGCATGGCGCGCGCCCGTTTGCGTCGGTTGATCGGGCGGCAACCTGCCTTCATAGTACCTGACATCAATGAGGCCGACTGTATTCGGCCGTGCGCGCCCCGCGTGGAAGGGACTGATGATCGACGTAACTGCTGCAGTTGACGAGAGTTCCGGCGATGCCCGCGCGCGATCCAACGTGGTGCGGCTTGCGGCGGCGCAGGCGCTGACCGGCGCCAACTCGGCCGTGATCTTCGCTACCGGCTCGATTGTGGGCGCGACGCTGGCGCCGGATATCTCGCTCGCGACCGTGCCGCTCTCGATGTATGTGCTGGGGCTCGCCGCCGGCACCTTGCCGACTGGCGCCATCTCCCGTGCCTATGGCCGCCGCGTCGCTTTCATCATCGGCACCGGCTGCGGCGTGCTGACCGGCCTGCTCGGGTCATTCGCCATCCTGCGCGGTTCGTTTGCGCTGTTCTGCTGCGCGACCTTCATCGGCGGACTTTATGGCGCGGTGTCGCAATCCTATCGCTTCGCCGCCGCAGACGGCGCCAGCGCGGCGTATCGCCCCAAAGCGGTGTCGTGGGTGATGGCCGGCGGCGTGTTCGCCGGCGTGCTCGGCCCGCAGCTCGTGCAGTGGACGATGGACATCTGGCCGCCCTATCTGTTCGCCTTCTCCTTCGTGGTGCAGGCCGCGGTAGCGCTGGTCGCGATGGCGATCCTTGCCGGCGTCGATGCGCCGAAGCCGGCGCCGTCCGATCTTCACGGCGGCCGGCCGCTGCTGGATATCGTGCGGCAACCCCGCTTCATTGCGGCCGCCATTTGCGGCATCGTTTCCTATCCGATGATGAATCTGGTGATGACGTCGGCGCCGCTGGCGATGAAGATCTGCGGGCTCAGCGTCAGCGATTCGAATTTCGGCATCCAGTGGCACATCGTTGCGATGTACGGGCCGAGCTTTTTTACCGGTTCGCTGATCGCGCGCTTCGGCGCGCCAAAAATCGTCGCGACCGGCCTGTTGCTCGAGGCTGGCGCGGCGACCATCGGACTGTCCGGCATCACCGCGCTGCATTTCTGGGCCACCCTGATCGTGCTCGGGGTGGGCTGGAATTTCGGCTTCGTCGGCGCTTCGGCGCTGGTTTTGGAAACGCACCGGCCGCAGGAGCGCAACAAGGTCCAGGCCTTCAACGATTTCCTGGTGTTCGGAATGATGGCGGCCGGATCGTTCACGTCCGGCCAGCTGTTAGCGAATTACGGCTGGTCGGCGGTCAATCTCGTGGTGTATCCGCCGGCGCTGCTGGGACTGGCGATGCTGACCCTCGTGTCGTTCGCCAGGCGCCGGCGGGCGCGGTCGCAGGCGGTGGCCGAGTTTCCCGATCCCATGTGATCGCTTGTTGCGCTGGAGCGGCCATGCCGACGCGAGAACGCCTCAATGAATTCATCGCTGCCGTGGATGCAGGCGATCATGCCGGCGCCATCGAGCGCTATTACACCGAGGGTTCCAGCATGCAGGAGAACGCCGCGCCGCCGCGTGTCGGCCGCGGCGTGCTGGTCGCCCATGAGCGGGCGGTGCTGGCGCGGATGTCGCAGGTCTATTCCAAGGCGATGTCGTCGGTGGTCGAGGGCGACCGCGTCGCTATTCACTGGATATTCGAGCTGACGGACAAATCCGGCAAGGTGCTCCGGGTCGACGAGGTGAGCCTGCAGGAATGGCGCGGCGACAAGATTTTCCGCGAGCGTTTTTTCTACGATCCGTCCCGGCCGAAAGCCTGATGACATTTCGGCGTTGAACGAAGCATTGCGGTCGGCAGCTTGCTAGCATGCGGCCTCAAAATCCCGGCAAGGCTTGCATGCGCGGCTCCAGTCCTATCGCCATCGACGAGACCTCGGCCCGTTACGACGGCTGGCGGATCGTCGCGGTCTGTTTTCTGGTGGCGACCTTCGGCTGGGGCTTCGGTTTCTACGGCCAAAGCGTCTATCTCGCCGAGCTGCATCGCCTGCATGGCTGGCCGGCTTCGCTGATTTCATCGGGCACCACGTTCTTCTACCTGTTCGGCGCGCTCATCGTCGCCTTTGTCAGCGAGGCGGTGCGGTCGTTCGGTCCGCGCAACTGCCTGCTCGGCGGCATCATTGCGATGGCGGCGGCCGCCGTCATGATGGGCCAGGTCACCTCGCCCCCGCAGCTTTACCTTGCCAACGCGCTGCTGGCGTTCGGCTGGGCCGGCACCAGCCTCGGCGCCATCACCAATACGCTTGGCCTCTGGTTCGACAGGAAGCGCGGCATGGCGATCAGCCTCGCGCTGAACGGCGCAAGTTTCGGCGGCATCATCGGCGTGCCGCTGCTGGTCGCAGCCATCGGCAGTTTGGGGTTCCCCGCCGCCATGATGTCAGCCGCGGTCGTGATGGTGGTGCTGATGGTCCCCGTCATCCTGATTTTTGTCGGGCGGCCGCCCGGCCGTGGCGGCGTTGCAGCCGGATCAGCGGCGGCGGAAGCGCCCCCGGCATCGCGAATCCGCGCGCAGGCGCTCCGCAATACGGCATTCCTGACGGTATGCATCGCGTTCGCGCTCGTGCTGTTTGCGCAGGTCGGTTTTATCGTCCACCTCATTTCGTTTCTCGATCCGGTGATCGGACGAAGCAGGGCTGCGACCGCGGTCGCGCTGCTGACGGCGATGGCGGTGGTCGGGCGCGTGCTGTTCTCGACCGTGATCGACCGGCTCAACCAGCGGCTGGCGTCGGCGATCTCGTTCGCAAGCCAGGCGGTGGCGCTTGCGGTCGTCATCAATTCGCAAAGCGAAATATTGCTGATCGCTGCCTGTGCGCTGTTCGGATTTTCCGTCGGCAATCTGATCACGCTGCCATCCCTGATCGTGCAGCGCGAGTTCGATCCGCGCGCCTTCGGCATGCTGATCAGCCTGATTACGGCCATCACTCAGGTCACCTATGCGTTCGGTCCTAGTGTCATCGGCCTGTTGCGCGATGCGTCGGGAAGCTACGCCCTGCCGTTTTATGGCTGCATCGGGCTGGAGCTGATCGCAGCGATGCTGATCATGGTGCGCGGGCGCGGCGCGCCCTCATCCTGAGGAGCGGCCGTCAGGCCGCGTCTCGAAGGTTGGGCCGCGGGCCTCATGGTTCGAGACGGCGCTAACGCGCCTCCTCACCATGAGGATGGATCAAACCTGCCGCTGCCGCAACAAATCCTCGAGGTCGAGCCGGTGCGTGAACATCGCCAGCGTTCCGTCCGGCTTGCGCGGCCATTGCTCTTTCGGCCGGTCCCAATACAGCTCGACGCCGTTCTCGTCGGGGTCGCGCAGGTAAAGCGCTTCGCTGACGCCGTGATCGCTTGCGCCGTCGAGCGGGATGCTGGCCTTGATCAGGCGGTGCAGGGCGTCCGCCAGCGCGGATCGGGTCGGATAAAGGATCGCGGTGTGGAACAGCCCCGTCGTTCCCGGTGGCGGCGGATGGCCGCCTTTGCTTTCCCAGGTGTTCAACCCGATATGATGGTGATAGCCGCCGGCCGAAATAAACGCCGCGCCCGAACTCAGGCGCTGCGTCAGCTCAAACCCCAGCACGCCGCAATAAAACCCCAGCGCGCGATCGAGATCGGCCACTTTGAGATGGACATGGCCAATCCGCGTGCCTGTGATGACGGGTGAGTTTTCGGGCATATGTATTCTCCGCTTGTTCTGTGGCCTCGCCCCGCTCGCGGGGAGAGGCGACAGCGAGCTTCGTCACGCCAGCTCGGAAACTTCCCCCGCCGGCAGATCGAACTCAAACGTGTTCAGCGTCATCGACACCATGGTGTAATAGCCGCACAGGCCGATGATCTCGACCAGCCCACGCTCGCCGAGCGTTTTTATGGCCTCGTCGTACAGCGTCCTGGAGACGCCGTGACCTTCATGCAGCGATTTGCTGACGTCGTAGATCATCTGACCGGTGGGATCACCGAAACGCGGCGTGCGCCGATCCCTGATGTCGTCGATGATCCTGGGGTCCATGCCGGCCTTCAGTGCGAGCCGTTTGTGGGCGTACCATTCGTAATGTGAACCCCAATGTCGTGCCGTCACCAGGATTGCGATTTCCGACAGCTCCGCCGGAAACTGCGTGTCGAACCGCAGCACGGCGCCCAGCCGCGTGGCGTGCCGCGCCATCTCTGGGCTATTGAGCCAGGCCATCATCGGCGGCGGCGGCCTGCCGCGCTTGCCCGCGATCGACTCGTCGTAGGTTTGTTTCTGGTCCTCGCTCATTTCGCCAGGCGAAAGCAACTTCAGCCGCATCTCGGTTTCCTCTTGCTTTTCAATCGTTACCGGCTTTGCGAATACACCCGATTAGCGGTCATGACCACAGCCGCGGTAGAGACATATTGAATTCCGCAATGCGAAGGCTAAGGTCGATCCGACACCCTAAGGAAACGCGCATGATCGACCTGGAGAATTTTCGCCGCGAAACCCGCGCCTGGCTGGAGGCCAATTGCCCGCCGGAGATGCGGCGGCCGATGACCTCGGAGGAAGATACCTTCTGGGGCGGCCGCAACACCAAATTCTCCTCCGAGCCGCAGCGCGTCTGGTTCGAGCGGATGCGCGACAAGGGCTGGACCGTCCCGCACTGGCCCAGGGAATATGGCGGCGGTGGCCTCGATCCGGAACAGACAAAAATCGTGCGCCAGGAGATGGCGGCGATCGGCGCGCGCCAGCCGCTGACCTCGTTCGGCATTTCCATGCTCGGGCCGGCACTGCTCAAATACGGCACCGACGCGCAGAAGAAGGAGCATCTGCCCAAGATTACCGCCGGCCTGATCCGCTGGTGCCAGGGCTATTCCGAGCCGAACGCCGGGTCGGATCTCGCCTCCTTGCAGACCCGCGCCGAAAGCGACGGCGACGATTTTGTCATCAACGGCCAGAAAATATGGACCTCCTACGCCAACTACGCCGACTGGATCTTTTGTCTGGTCCGGACCGATTCTACGGCGAAGAAGCATGACGGCATCAGTTTCATCCTGTTCGACATGACCTCGAAGGGCGTTTCCACAAAACCGATCCTGCTGATTTCGGGCCGCTCGCCATTCTGCGAGACCTTCTTCGACAATGTCCGGGTGCCGAAGGCCAATGTGGTCGGCACCGTCAATCGCGGCTGGGACGTGGCAAAGTATCTGTTGCAGCACGAGCGCGCGATGATCTCCGGCATGGGCGAGCGCGGCGTCGGCCGGCCGCTCGGTCAGGTCGCGGCCGAACTCGATCGGTACTGACGAGCAGGGCCGCCTCGAAGATCCGATGCTGCGCGGCCAGATCGCGAGTTTCGAGATTGACGAGGCCGCGCTGGCCGCGGCCGCCGAGCGCATGGTCGATCTCGCCAAGGCTGGGCAGGCGCATCCGGCGTTTTCCTCGGCGATGAAATATTACGGCACTGAGCTGAACAAGCGCCGCTACGAGATCCTGATGTCGGCGGGCGGCGTCGACGCGCTGGAATGGGAAAGCGAGCGCTCGAAAGGCGGCGCCCGGCCGCGCGGCTGGCTGCGCACCAAGGCCAACTCGATCGAGGGCGGCACTTCCGAGGTCATGCTCGGCATCGTGGCCAAGCGAATCCTTGACTTGCCTGGGGCCTAGAACCCCTCATCCTGAGGAGCGGCCTCTTGGCCGCGTCTCGAAGGATGAGGCCTCATGGTTCGAGACGGCGCAAGCGCGCCTCCTCACCATGAGGGTAAGCACCGAGATCCACTAACGCTGACTGCTTTCACGTCAACCGAACACCGGAACTGTCACATGGCCCTCGTCCTTACTGAAGAACAGTCGATGCTGCGCGACAGTGCGCGCGGTCTCATCAGCGACAAGGCGCCGGTGTCGCATCTGCGGCAGCTGCGCGACAGCAACGACGCCACGGGATTCTCCCGCGAGCTCTGGAAAACGTTTGCCGAAATGGGATTTTCCGGCCTGCTGGTGCCGGAAAACTTCGGCGGCAGCGGTCTCGGCTGCGTCGAAGCCGGCGTGGTGATGGAGGAAATCGGCCGCAACCTGATGCCGTCGCCGTTTCTTTCGACCGCGGTGCTCGCGGCTTCCGCCCTGTCGCGCGGCGGCAGTGCCGCGCAAAAATCCGAGTACCTGCCGAAAATAGCAACAGGTTCGCTGCTGGCCGCGCTTGCCATCGACGAGGGCGCGAAACACCGCCCGCTCATGACAAGAATGCAGGCGGTGCGTTCCGGCAATGGTTTCAGGCTTTCCGGCGACAAGGCCTTTGTGGTGGACGGCCACACCGCGGACCTGCTGCTCGTGGCGGCCCGCACCGCGGGCACGGCCGGCGAGCGCGACGGGTTGACGCTGTTTCTGGTCGATCCCAAGGCGAAAGGCATCGAGACCGAGCGCACGGCGATGGTCGATTCGCACAACGCCGCCAGAATCAGGTTCGACAATGCCGAGGTCAACGCCGACGGCGTGCTCGGCGAGGTCGATCAGGGCCATCAGCTGCTGGAAGGCGTGCTCAACATCGGCCGCAGTGCCGTGGCCTCCGAAATGGTCGGGGTCAGCGAGGAAGTGTTCGGCCGCACCGTCGGCTATCTCAAGGAGCGCAAGCAGTTCGGCAGGCTGATCGGCGAATTCCAGGCGCTGCAGCACCGCGCCGCGCAGCTCTATATCGATATCGAGATCACCCGCGCCGCGGTGCTCAAGGCGCTGCAGGCGCTGGATACGGATTTCGAAAGTGCCGGTGCGGCGGTGGCGGTGGCTAAGGCGCGCGCCGGCTCCACCGCGACGCTGGCGGTGCAAGAAGGCGTGCAGATGCATGGCGGCATGGGCATGACCGACCAGTTCGACATCGGGTTCTTCATGAAGCGCGCGCGGGTCTGCCAGGAACTGTTCGGCGACAGCAATTTTCACGCCGACCAGCTGGCGCGGATGAAGAGCTATTGAGTGGTTGAGCTGTCATTCCGGGATGGTCCGAAGGACCAGACCCGGAATCTCGAGATTCTCCGATGTGCAACTGCGCATCGTAGTTCGGGCTGTGCGCGCCCCGGAATGACGGCCTGACGGCCGTCACCTGATCGGGGGTGCGTACTGGATTCCGCCGGCGCTCCAGAGCTGGTTGAGCCCGCGCGGAATCTTGAGCTTCGATCCTGAACCGACATTGCGCTCGTAGACTTCGCCGTAATTGCCGACATGGCGGATGATGCGCACGGCCCAGTCCTTGGTCAGCCCGAGCTCCTCGCCGTAGGCGCCTTCGGTCCCGACCAGCCGCATCACGTCGGGCTTCTTCGATTTCAGCGCCTCGTCGATGTTCTTCGAGGTGACGCCGAGTTCTTCGGCGTTGATCATCGCATATAGCGTCCACTTCACGATCATCATCCAGTCGTCGTCGCGCTGCCGCACCACCGGTGCGAGCGGTTCCTTGGAGATGACGTCCGGCAGAATGACGTGGTCGCCCGGTTTGGCAAGACTCAACCGCAGCGCATAGAGCTGGGACACGTCGGCCGTAAGGGTGTCGCACTGGCCGGAATCATAGGCCTTGATGACGTCATCGAGCTTGCCGAATTTTTTCTCTTCATATTTGATGTTGTTGGCGCGGAAATAGTCGGCGAGATTGAGCTGCGTGGTGGTATCCGACTGCACGCAGACCTTGCTGCCATTCAGCTCCAGCGCGGAATCGATGTTTCGCGCCCGCGGCAGCATGAATCCCTCGCCGTCATAATAGGCGACGGCCGGAAAATACAAATCGTAATTGGTCTCGCGCGCCATGCTCCAGGTCGAGTTGCGCGAGAGGATATCCACTTTCCGGTTCTGCAACTCCTTGAAGCGCTCGCTGGCATCGAGCGGAACGAATTTTGCCTTTTTCGGATCGTCGAAGATGGCGGCGGCGACCGCGCGGCAGAAATCGACGTCGAAGCCGGTCCAGTCGCCCTTGTCGTCCGGAATCGAGAAACCCGGCAGACCCTTATTGACACCGCACAGCACATCACCGCGCCGGATCGTGCGTTGCAGGGTCCGCGTGTCATATCGCTCATAGATGATGGCGGCAGCCGCGACCGCGACTGCGACCGCCAGCCCGATCAGGAGGCCGCCTCGGAATGTCCGCATGATTTGTCTCTCGCCAATATTCGGGGAAATGAGCCCGGCCTGGGAAGGCGGCCGCCGCCGTTACAATTCCGGCTTCTGCCGCACGATGACCTTGGTGCCGACGGGAACGCGGTCGTAGAGATCGGTCACGTCGGCATTGACCAGCCGGAAGCAGCCGGACGACACAGCAGTGCCGATGGTATCCGGCCGATTGGTGCCATGGATGCGGTAGACGGTGGTCCCGAGATACATGGCGCGCGCCCCGAGCGGATTGCCCGGCCCGCCGGCCATGAAGCGCGGCAGATAGGGCTGGCGCGCGATCATCTCCGGCGGCGGCGTCCAGTCCGGCCACTCCGCCTTGCGCGTGATGTTGAGCAGGCCCTGCCACTGGAATCCATCGCGGCCGACGCCGATGCCATAGCGCAGCGCGCGGCCACCTCCCTGGATCAGATAGAGATGACGCTCCGCGGTCGAGATGATGATGGTGCCCGGCGCCTCCGTGGTGCGGTAAAGCACCGGCTGCTTCCTGTATTCCGGATCCAGTTCTACGGAATCATCGGCCAGAAGTCCGGGCTGATCGGCGTCGGGCTGCTGGGCAAAGCTGTGCGAGACCGAAAGCGTCAGGCCAACGGCGGCAATCATCATCCAGATCAGGTGCCGAAATCTTGTCATTCAGGACTCTCCTCGTAGCGTGATCGTCTAACGCTGCCGGGTGTGTATCACCGTTTGCCAGGTCACTGCCAACATCAAATCTCAGGGACGGCCCGATGGCAAGCAATCCGAAGATGTCGCTGGAATAGTTTCAATTTTTCGCCGGTGACGGATTGCCGATGAGCGGTCTGAAAGGCTCACTTCGGTGCAAGCCAGAGCCGAAGCCCGTAGGCCACGATGGCAACTGTGCCGACTCCGCCGAGCCAGAGGCCCAGAAACCACAACAGGCGTAGCTTTAGCGGTCGCGGCTTTTGCTCGCCAGGCATCAATGATAGCCGCTTTCGCGGCTCACCTTGCCGCGGAATACCCAATAGGTCCACGCGGTATAGCCGAGAATGAGCGGCATTAAACCGGCAACGCCGAACAGCATGAAGACCTGGCTGTTCTCGGGCGATGCCGCCTGCCAGATGGTGATGCTCTGGGGCACAATATAGGGGTACATGCTGATGCCGAGCCCGGCATAGGACAGCGCGAACAGCGCCAGCGACAAAAAGAATGGCTGGTAGTCCCATTTGTTGGCGAGGCTGCGCAACAGCAGCGCGGCGACGGCGGCAACCGCGATCGGCACCGGCGCGGTCAGGATGATGTTCGGCCAGCCAAACCAGCGCTGGGTATATTGGAGGTGGAGAAACGGCGTGGCGATGCTGACCGCGCCGATGGCGCCCAGCATCGCGAACAACAAGAACCAGCTCAGGCGATAGGCCTTGTCGCGAAGCTCGCCCTCGGTCTTCAGCACCAGCCATGTCGCCCCGAGCAGCGTATAGCCGATTGCCAATGCAAGGCCGGTCAGGATGCTGAACGGTGTCAGCCAGTCCCACCAGCCGCCGGAATAATGCCGTCCCTCGACATGCACGCCCTGCAGGATCGCGCCGAGCGCGATTCCCTGCGCCAGCGTCGCCAGCCACGATCCGCCGGCAAACGCGATGTCCCAGCGATTTCGCTTGTCCCGCGTCGTCCGCCAGCGAAATTCGAAGGCAACGCCGCGAAAGATCAGGCCGATCAGCATCGCAATCATCGGCGTGTACAGCGCCGGCATCAGCACCGCGTAGGCCAGCGGAAACGCCGCCATCATGCCGCCACCGCCGAGCACCAGCCAAGTTTCATTGCCATCCCAGACCGGGGCAACGCTGTTCATGATCACGTCGCGATCGGCTTTTTCGGGAAACAGCGGAAACAGAATGCCGAGGCCGAGGTCGAAGCCGTCCATCACGACATATACAAAGACCGCGAACGCGATGATGAAGGCCCAGATGATCGCGAAGTCGACGCTGGGGGTCATCGGGCGGCTCCCTTCGCTGCCACGCCAAGCGCGGGCGTGATGCCGCCGGCATGGGACGGCATGTCGCCGCGTGGTCCCTGTTCGCCCTGATGCGGCGGCGAGGCCATCAGCCGGAACAGGTAGGTCAAGCCCGCCGCATAGACGATGAAATAGACGACGACGAAGGCGAGCAGCGATGAACCGACCGCGGGGGCCGCCAGTGGCGACACGGCGTCGGCGGTGCGCAGCAGGCCATAGACCAGGAAGGGCTGCCGTCCGACCTCGGTCGTAAACCAGCCCCCCAGCACCGCGACAAAGCCCGCAGGCCCCATCGCCAGAGCCGACAGGTGCAACAGCCGGGATTGGTAGAGGGTGCCGCGCCAGCGCGCCCACAGGCTGAACAGACCGAGCGCCAACATCAGAAATCCCAGCCCGACCATGATCCGGAACGACCAGAATATGATCGGCACCGGCGGCCAGTTTTCCCGCGGCACGGTGTCGAGCCCGGCCAGCGGCGCGTCGAGCGAATGCTTGAGCACGAGAGAGGATGCCTTCGGGATCTCGACGGAATATTTCATTTCGCCCGCGGTCTGATCGGGCCATCCAAACAGGATGAGCGGTGCACCGTCGGGATGGCTGGTGAAATGGCCTTCCATCGCCATGACTTTCACCGGCTGGTGCTCGAGCGTGTTGAGGCCGTGCTGATCGCCGGCGAGAATCTGGATCGGCGCCACCAATGTGGCCATCCACATCGCCATCGAAAACATCACCCGCGGGCCCGGAAGATGCCGGTCGCGCAAGAGGTGAAACGCGCCGACCGCGCCGACCAGGAGCGCGGTCGTCAGGTAAGCCGCCAGCACCATATGCACCAGACGGTAGGGAAACGACGGATTGAAAATCACCGTGAGCCAGCCGGCTGCGACGAACTGCCCATCGGCGTTGACGGCGTAGCCGGCCGGCGTCTGCATCCAGGAATTGGCGGAAAGAATCCAG
Source organism: uncultured Alphaproteobacteria bacterium (assembly GCA_963801875.1). GTDB lineage: Bacteria > Pseudomonadota > Alphaproteobacteria > Rhizobiales > Xanthobacteraceae > Bradyrhizobium. Next base: position 156,176 of record CAWDGT010000009.1, read on the forward strand.
AAGGCCGAGATCAGGGTGCCGATCGCGACCATCAGGGTGGCGAGGAAATGCAGCCGGTGGCCGACCCGCTCCAGCCCGAACAGCATCACGCCGAGGAAGCCCGCTTCGAGGAAGAATGCGGTCAGCACCTCATAGGCCATCAGCGGGCCGATCACCGGGCCGGCCTTGTCGGAAAATGCCGCCCAGTTGGTGCCGAACTGGTAGGACATCACAATGCCGGAGACCACGCCCATGCCGAACGCGATCGCGAAGATCTTCAGCCAGTAATTGAACAGGTTGATGAAGACCTCGCGGCCGGTCCACAGCCACAGCGCTTCGAGCACCGCAAGATAGCTGGCCAGCCCGATCGAGAAGGCGGGGAACACGATGTGAAACGACATCGTGAACGCGAACTGCGCCCGGGCCAGCACCACGGCATCCAAGCCCCAAAACATCGCGGCCATCCGTCGTCATCAATCCCGCGCGCAGTTTACCACGCGGGGCGTGACGATGGTACCGCGCCGTTTTCGGAACCGCCTTAGCTGGAGCCGCTCAGCAGGCGCGCGATGGTGCGCTCGATTTGCTCGTACTGACCTTCGCCGTCGTGCTGGAATACGATTTTTCCGCTTTGATCGATAATGTATTGCGCCGGCCAGTACCGGTTGCGCCAGGCGTTCCAGGTTTGGGAGTCGTTGTCCTGCGCGACCGGATAGGTGATGCCATGCCGCTTCAGCGCGGCCTGCACATTGGACGCCGATCGCTCGAATGGAAATTCCGGGGTGTGGACGCCGACGACGACGAGGCCGCGATCCCTGTACTTGGCATGGAGTTCGGTGACGTGGGGCAGCGTGTTGACGCAGTTGACGCAGCCATAGGTCCAGAAATCCACCAGCACCACCTTGCCGCGCAGGTCCGCTATTTTGAGCGGCGCGGAATTGTACCAGTTGCCGATGCCGACGAAATCGGGCGCCGCGCTCTGCGCCGCGGCGATCGCGAACGGAGCCGTCCGGCCCGGCGCGGCCTCGCCGCTGAAGGCGTAGGTGCCTGCACCGATCAGACAAAGCGCCGCTACGGAAGCGGAGACGGCGAGCGTTTGTATCGTCATGGTGTACTCCATCATGGTTGAATTGATTACAGGCCGGTCTGGCCCGGCGGATAGAAGGCGGTCAGCCACGCCACGATCAGCGTGTCGTATTGGAAGTAGGACGCGATCGCGAACGCGATGACGACGACGCCGAATGCCTGCTGCAGCCTCGGCGAGATTCGCGCGATGCTGCGCACGCGGGTGGTGACGGCCTGGCCGCCATAGGCGATCGCCAGCATCGGGATCGCCGCGCCTGTCGCATAGGCCACCAACAGGGTGCTGGCCCACGCCGTGTCCTTTGCCGTCGTGACCAGGGTCAGGATCGAACCCAGCACCGGGCCGGCGCAGGGCGTCCAGACCAGCCCGAGCGTGGTGCCGAGCACGAAGCCGCCGATGTTGCCCTGGCGCGACGCGGCGCCGCCGCTGTAAGCGAGCCCGCTGAGCCGGATCGACAGCCATTCGAACGGCGCCGGCCAGACCATCAGCACTCCAAACCCCAGCAGCAGGACTGCCGCAGCAGCGCGCAGGCTATTGGGGTCGAAGTCGAAAATATCCGTGATCGCGCTCAGCAGCAGGGCGGCGGCGGAAAACGAGACAACAAAGCCGAGCGCGATCAGTGCCGGGCGCGTCTTGCCGGCCTGGCCCACCGATGCGCCAAGCAGGATCGGCAGCATCGGCAGCGTGCAGGGCGCCGCCACGGTGACCACGCCGGCGAGCAGGGCAAGAAGGAGGTTGAGCATTCGCGAGCATCCATCCAACGATCCCGGCGCGCCTTTTTTGGGCCACGCACGGGCTCTGATGGTGCTTCGAGATGCCAAGACGCAACGTTACGCCGCTCGCGTCACGTGTTCGTGAGGTTTCAGCGTCGGCCGGCTCCAGATGCAGCGCGACCCGGAGGGGGGCATCCCATCCGGGTCGTTGGAGGTACTTGGGAGGTTAGAAGCTAATTCAGCGGGCGCGGGTCTCGCTGTCGAAGGAGATCACGCAGACCTCTGTGGGACTCTTGTTGCTGCAATCGACCACCCGCTGGTGCACGAACGATCCGGAGTCGCGCTGGGCGCGGGGGACGGTGTTCTGGGCGGACAGCGAGGCCAGCGTGCAGATCGCGCCGAGCGGAATGATGAAGAAGCGGAAGGACGGCTTTAGCATTTTCGGACCCCTCTTCTGCATTGCTCTGTTCGGCGTTGGTGATTATCGTTGTAGCCGGCGTATTTTTCCGCCTGATGTCGTCCATTGTTTCATTTGTTTCGCGGAGCGGCGTGTCTTCAGACCTGTATTTGCAGCCAAAAAGCTCGCAATGCATTGAATTTGTTGTGATTTATCTCACGCCGCCAAGCTGTCGACGCCGGCGCCCCGCAGCAGGTTGGCGAGCTGCTTGCGGGCATAGAACATCCGGGTCTTCACCGTGCTCTGCGGGATCCCGATGATCGTGCCGACCTCTTCCACCGACTTCTCGTGGTAGTACACGAGATTGATGATCTCGCGGTGTGCAGGCGACAGCTTGGCGACGCAGGCGCGTAAAATGGCGCTGGTGTTGCTGCGGTCGAGCGAGGCTTCGGGCGTTTCGGCCTCGTCGGCAATTTCAAGCATGTCCTCCTGCTCGATGTCCTCGTGCCGCCGCTGACGCAGCGCGGTCAGCGCCTTGAAGCGGGCAATCGACAACAGCCAGGTGGAAACCTGGGAGCGACCTTCGAACTGGCTCGCGGTGCGCCACACGTCCAGGAACACCTGACTCGTGAGGTCTTCGGCCATGCTGGTGTCCCGCACGATGCGAAGGACGAAGCGGTAAACCCTGACATGATGACGGGAGTAAAGGATGTGCATCGCGGTCCTGCCGCCATCGGCAATACATTCCAGCAGCATTTCATCCGAGGTCGCCTGGGCGGCGATGATGCCTTGGCGGGCCGCGGCGTTGATGGCAATGACGTTCGACATGACTGGCTCCCCGTATCGCCGCTTGTGCGGCGCTTTGTTGGGTAAATTGTTAACGAGCCAAGGTTTCGTGACGTCTGCATGCCAAGGAGAAAATGGTTTCATGCGCGGAAGAATTGTTTCGTCGCGCGGTCGGCGACGAAACAATCCGGCCTTGAATACCAGCAATTTCAATGACCGGAAGATGAAGCCGTGGGCCACAATCGGAGGTGGTTCATCATCTCGAGGAGTCCTGGGCGACGTCCGTTCAACCTCGCACCTGAAGGGCGGCGAGCGGGCAAACTCAGGGCTTGCTCAGGTCCGCTCGCTGGCGGGCGAAAACAGGTAGCCGCCGCCCCGGATGGTGCGGATCACCGCGGGCTTGGTCGGATCGATCTCGATCTTGCGCCGGATTCGCATGATTCGCAGATCGACGGCGCGGTCGAAGGCTTCGGCGTCGCGGGCGTTGGCCAGCTCCAGCAGGCGCTCGCGCGACAGCACCCGCTTCGGATTCGCCGCGAAAACCTTGAGCAGGCTGAATTCGGAAGCGGTCAGCGGATGCTCGTTGCCTTCGTCGTCGCGCAGCGCCTGCGCCTCGAGATCGAGCCATTTGGTTCCAAATCGCACCAGCTGGTCCTTGGCGGCCTTTGCACCCGCCGCCTCCGGCGCCGCCGTCGGTCCCCTGACCGGCGCACTTCGCCGCAGCACCGAGCGGATCCGCGCCATCAATTCGCGCAATTCGCAGGGCTTTGCGACGTAGTCGTCGGCGCCGAGCTCCAGCCCGACCACGCGGTCGATCGGACTCGCGGTCGCCGTCAGCATGATGACCGGGACATTGATGCGGCTTTTCAGGTCGCGGATGATGGAAAGCCCGTCTTCCTCCGGCATATTCAGATCGAGCACCACGAGATCCGGCACCGAGGTTTCGATCGCGCCGCGCAGACTCTTGCCACCGTCGCACAACGTCACGGTAAAGCCGTGCATCTTGAGGTAATCGCCGACCATCTCGCGGGCCGGCGCCTCGTCATCGACAATGATAATGTGCGGACTCTGGCTCATGATATCTCTGTTGCTGGCAATATGACCGTAAACGTCGATCCCTGTCCGGGCCCGGCGCTGTCAGCGGTCACCTGGCCGCCATGCATGTCGATAATACGCTTGACGATGGATAAGCCCAGCCCGGTCGAGCTTTCGCCGGCGGTGGGTTTCGCGGAGAGCCGCTGGAAGCGGCCGAACAATCGGCCGAGATCCTCAGGAGAGAGACCTGCGCCTTCGTCGGCGACGCGGATGATGGTGTTGCCCTGCTCGTGCGTGACCAGCACGACGATCTTGCCGCCGATCGGACTGTATTTGATGGCGTTGCTGATCAGGTTGTCGATCGCCTCCCGCATTCGGTCGGCGTCGCACATGGTGACGAAATTCGGCGGCGCCGACACCGCGATCGTCTGCTGCTTGTTGACCGCCAATGGCTGGTTGGCGTCTGCGACTTCGCTGACGAGGCTGGCGATATCGACCGGCTCGCGGCGAATGGAGATGTCGAAGGCATCCGCCATCGCGTCCGAAATCAGATGATCGACCATCGAGGTCAGGCGTTTGGTGGCATCGCGGATGTGCTCTACCTGGGAAGTAACGCTCTCCTTGGAAGAGCCGGCGCTGATCAGTTCGGTCAGCATTTCGGTGCGGCCGAGGATCACGCCGAGCGGGTTTTTCAGATCGTGGGCGACGGTCCCCAGAATTTCATTCTTGAAGCTGTTGGCGCGCTGTAGCCGCAGCCACTGCGACGACAGCCGGCGGTTGGCCTGCATCAGCGCGCGGGTACGCTGGGCGACACGGTCCTCAAGCTGGGTGTTGGCCTCGTGCAGCTGTTGGTAGAGAATCACGTTGTCGAAGGCGATCGACAGCCGGCTGGAGAAAATCTCGACCAGCGCGCGGTCAGTATCCGACAGCGGGCGCTCGGCTTGCAGCAGAACGACCACTTCGCGCCCGCTGCCGGTGCGCAGGTAGAGCACGGTGCGGTGATCGGCGAACTCATTTTTGCGGCGCTGAAACGCGGCTTCCACCAGCCGGCGCACGTCCGGATCGAGCGATCTTGATCCGGAGGTGCCGATGAAGCGGCTATAGCAGCCCGAGCCCGCGAGCACCGAGAAATCGGTGCCGGGGCCGCCATCGTCGCGCAACACCAGGATGCCGGCGCAATCGACATTGAGCAGCGAGGCGAGCTGCGTCAGCACGCCTTCGGCGAGACGTTGCATCGATTTGAAATCGTACAAGGTCGAGGCCGCATCGATGATGATTTCCAGTCCACGCCTCGTCTGCACCATGCGCTCAAGCTGCTGATAGCTGCGCAGCGCCGCGGTCAGCGAGGTGAACAGCTTGTCGGCCGTCAGCTCGGTCTTTGCCTTGTAGTCGTTGATGTCGTACTGGACGATGACGCGGCGTTCCGGCGCCTGGCCGGGCTGCCCGGTGCGCAGGATGATGCGGACGGTCTCGTTCCTGATTTCGTTGCGGATGTACTCGACGAGATCGAGTCCCGCGGCGTCGGTTTCCATGATGACGTCGAGCAGCACCGCCGCGATATCGGGATGCGCGCGCATCAACTTGCGGCCCTCGGCCGCAGAGTAGGCCGACAGGATTTCCAGCGTTTGGCCGTTGAGATTGTAGTCGCTGAGCGCAAAGCGCGTGCCCTCGTGCACGGCCGGGTCGTCGTCGATGACGGCGATCTTCCATTTGCGCGCGGTCGAAGCCTCCGGAGCGGCTCCGGAATCGTCGATCAGGTGGAGGACATCGTCCTGTTCGTCCATTGCGGGGTCCCGTCGCTTGCCTGGTCTTCGGTTGCCGAGCCGCCTTTGGCGGCCCTCGGCATGATAATGCGAAATGTGGTGCCTTGTCCCAGCCTTGAATCCAGCATCATCCGGCCGCCGAGCTGCTGTGTGACAAGATTATAGACGATGTGCAGGCCAAGGCCGGTGCCACCCTCGTTGCGGCGCGTGGTGAAGAACGGGTCAAACGCCTGCCGCTGCACGTCCGGCGTCATTCCGGCCCCGTTGTCGGCAAAAATGATCTCGACATCGTCGGCGCCGCGCGGCCTTGCTGAAATCGAGATGGCGCCGGCGCGCCCGTCGGCGAACGCGTGATTTGCGGCATTGAGGAAGAGATTGGTCAGAATCTGGCCATACGAGCCCGGATAGCCGTCGATCACCAGGCCTTCCGGCACGTCGACCGACAGCGTGATCGGCGCCCTCTTCAGAACCGGTCGCAGGCTGGCGATGATCTGGTTGGTCGCCTCGCCGAGAGCGAATTGCCGGCGCTCCGCATGCGAGCGGTCGACAGCGACCTGCTTGAAGGACTGGATCAGCTCGGCGGCGCGTTGCAGGTTCGCCACCAGTTGCGCTGCCGCGTCGCGCGAGGCCCGGACGAAGCTCTCGAGCTGGGAGCGGCGCAGCGGCGCGTCGGATTTCAACTCGGCCTCGAACATTTCCGTGCGGCGCGAGAAACTTGACGCCACCGTCAGGCTGATGCCGATCGGGTTGTTCACTTCATGGGCGACGCCGGCGACCAGGCCGCCGAGTGCCGCCAGTCGCTCGGCGTCGATCAGGTTTTGCTGGGCGGCGTTGAGTTCGAGCAGCGCGCCCTCGGCCTTTTCCTTGGAAGCGCGCAGCTCGTCTTCGGTCGTGCGCTTGGCGATGGCGTTTTCGCGGAATACCTCTACCGCGCGCGCCATCGCGCCGACCTCGTCTCTGGCGCCGGTACCCTGCACCTGGCGGCCGTAATCGCCCGAGGTGATGGCGTGCATCGCCGCCATGATCTGGTGCAGGGGCAGCCGGATGCTGAGCGCGATCACGACGCTGGCGGAGATGATGATACCGAGAAAGACCACGGCAATGGACAACACCCTGCGGGATATGTCGCCCAGTGTCCGGTCGAATGTCTCCTGCGCCTTCTGCTCGCGCTGCCGCATCTTGACCGACAATTCGTCGATGGCGCCGATGGCTTCGGCCTGGCTGGCGTCGATGGTATTGCGCAACAGCTCGGTCCGGTTCGCCATCTGTTCCGACAATTTCGCGAAGCCTTCCCGCAACGCCGCCGCCCGCGCCTGCAGTCGCTGCAGCGCCATGCGCTGCAGGTCGTTGTCGGCGAGATCGGACATGACAGGGATGGTTTTCTCGATCGTCTCGGTGTTGCGGCGGGCTTCCGCGGCGGATGCGGTCGCCAGCGAGAGATAATAGGCATTGGCGGCGACCAGCATCGCGGTGAAGGCCTCGCGGGATTTTCCGAGCGACGGCCAGATCAGCGCGTCGCGATGCCCAGTCGCGCCCTCGATGATCGAATAGAGCCCGGCCATCTCCCTCGCGGGGGTCAAGACCTGGTCCTCGTAGGTCTTCGAAATGGTCGCCTGCACACCGCGCAGCTCGCCGAAGCCGTTGAGGAAGCGATCGGTGACGCGCTCAAGCTCCTCCACCGATCCTGAGAGCATCGGGTCGGTGGAGGCGCGCGTGGTCAGGGTGCCGAGCACGGCTTCGCGCAACAGCAATATCTCGGCGAACAGTTCCGGGCTCGGCTGGTTGATGTAGCGATGGATCAGGTTCTGCAGGCGGCCGGTTTCGCTCTCCAGCATCGCCAGAATCTTGTCCGACTCGCGCACCTGCCGAACGTCGTCCCAGGCCGAACCGAGCACCTGGGCGCCGTTCCAGATCATGGCGGCCAGCACCACCACGACCGCCGAGTTCAGCGCGGCGATCGACAGAATGCGCCAGCGGATCGGCACGGCGCGGACCAGCCCGACGATGCCGGAACGGCCGCGCGCGGCGAGGCTCGGGCGCCGTTCCGCAGTCTGGTCCTGCCGTGGTGCTGCCAACCGGTTCACTCCACCTTGCGAATTCGTTCGATCAGCGCGGCGGCCGCGGGGTCGCGCTGCACTTTAGCGTAGATTTCCGCCATCGCGGCCTCGAACGGCTTGCGGTCAATGTCGGTCACGATCTTCACGCCTGGGGCCTTGGCCAGCTGGCGCGAACGCTCCTCGAGCGCTGTCCACTTCTCGCGCATGAACTTGCTGGACCGGGCCGCGGCGTCGCGGAAGATCCCGCGGTCCTCGGCCGACAGGCTCTGCCAGGCTTTCTGCGACATTACCAGCACTTCCGGGCTCATCGTGTGTTCGGTCAGGGTGTAGTAGCCGGCATATTTATAATGATCCGTGGTGACGAAGGACGGCCAGTTGTTCTCCGCGCCGTCGATCAGCTTTGTGGCAAGTCCGGTAAGAACCTGTCCATAGGGCAGCTCGACCGGCTCGGCGCCGAGCGCCTTGATCATGTCGGACATCAATTCCGATTGCTGCACGCGAAGCCGCAGGCCCTTGATGTCGTCGATGGAACGCACCGGCCGCACGCTGTTGTAGATCGAGCGCGCCCCGGAATCGTAGAACGCCAGGCCGACAAATCCATAGGGCTCGAAGCTGCCAAGGATTTCGTTTCCGATCGGGCCGTCCAGCACCTTCTGCACATGCTCGATCGATCGAAACAGGAACGGCATCGCCAGCACATTCATCGCCGGCACGAAGGTCCCGATCAGCGCCACATTGGTGCGATTGAGATCGATGGCGCCGGCGCGGGTTTGCTCGATGGTCTCCTTTTCCTCGCCGAGCTGGCGCGAATGAAAGACGCGGATCTCAAGGCGGCCGCCGCTCTTCTCCGCGATCAGGCGGCCCATGTAACGCAGCGCCTGGACGGTCGGATAATCCTCGTTCTGGGTATCGGCGGCACGAAATTCCCGCGCGGCCGCGCTCGTCGAGATCGCCGTCAAAAACAGCGCAACGACGGCCACGGTCCGCGAAAGGTCGGCGCGGCTGTACACAGACGACTAACTCCCCATGATGATGTCGATCAAGTGTGAAAAAGGTTCAATGTTGTTGGGCAGAAGCCGGCGAGGGAGGCTATTCTCTGCCGGCACTGCTGACGTCGTCAATTGTGTGTTACGGTCACTCTTTGTGGATTAAAACCGCCGGCGCGGGGTTTCATCAGCCGCGTGAAGCCCAGGATGGTGTTTTTCGACCGCGGCGGGAATGGGTTAACCAGTGATGCCGGCTTTGAGATTTTTGCGACTCGCTGCCGTAGCCGCAGCCCTCGCCATCACGTCTCCGGCGCTCGCTGTCACCGATATCATGTGGTGGCATGCGATGTCAGGCGAACTCGGGCGGCAGCTCGAGAAGCTGGCTGGCGGTTTCAACGCCTCGCAATCGGACTACCGGATCGTCCCGAGCTACAAGGGTAATTACACCGAGACCGTCACGGCGGCGATCTTCGCGTTCCGTTCGCGGAGCCAGCCCGCCATCGTCCAGGTCAACGAGATCGCGACTGCGACCATGATGGCGGCGAAGGGCGCGATCTATCCGGTGTTTGAACTGATGCGGGACCAACAGGAGGCGTTTTCCCCCTCCGCCTATCTTCCGGCCGTTACCGGCTATTATGTCGATATCGCCGGCAATATGCTGTCGTTCCCGTTCAACGCCTCGACGCCGATCCTTTATTACAACAAGAATATGTTTCGCGCCGCCGGCCTCGATCCCGAAGTGGCGCCGAAGACCTGGGCAGAAGTCGGGGAGGCGGCGAAGCGGCTGCGCGCCTCGGGGGCGGTTTGCGGGTTCACCACCTCGTGGCCATCCTGGATCAATGTCGAGAATTTTTCCGCCTACCATAATCTGCCGATCTCGACCGGAGCCAATGGCTTCGGCGGTCTCGACGCGGTGCTCAATTTCAACAATCCGGTGCTGGTGCGCCACATTGCGCAACTGGCGGAATGGCAGGCCCGGAAAGTGTTCGACTATAGCGGCCGCGCCACCTCGGCCGAACCGCGGTTTCAAAATGGCGAATGTGGAATCTTCATCGGCTCGTCGGCGACCCGCGCCGATATCAAGGCCAATTCGAAATTTGAGGTGGGTTACGGCATGCTGCCGTACTGGCCCGACGTTAGCGGCGCGCCGCAGAACAGCATCATCGGCGGCGCGACCTTGTGGGTGTTGAAGGACCGGCCGCGCGAGGAATACAAGGGAGTGGCGAAATTTTTCGGCTATCTATCGAAGCCGGAGATCCAGGCCACATGGCATCAGAACACGGGGTACCTGCCGATTACCCGCGCCGCATTCGACCTGACCCGCGTGCAGGGCTTTTACGACCGCAATCCCGGCACGGCGATCTCGATCGAGCAGATGACGCTGAAACCGCCGACCGAAAATTCAAAGGGCTTGCGGCTCGGATCGTTCGTCCTGATCCGCGACGTGATCGACGACGAGCTGGAGCAGGCCTTTGCAGGCAAGAAATCCGCGCAGGCCGCAATGGATTCCGCGGTCGAGCGCGGCAACCATCTGCTGCGCCAGTTCGAGCGGGCCAACCCGGACCGGTAGCCGCCGCGAACCTCGCGTCGAATTGGCGGTTGATCCCCTGTCAAATCCAGACATCGTTTTGGGCGGTGCGATCGCCGCCCTGTTCGCCGGTATTGCGTACGCCCCGCGGTTCGATCAGCAGCAGTTTGACCTCGCGTTCGGCGCAAGGCTTGTGTTCGACGCCCTTCGGGACCACGAACATTTCGCCTGCCGATATCTGGACCGCGCCGTCGCGAAAATCGATCCGCAGAACGCCGTCGAGAACAATGAACGTCTCATCGGTATGTTTGTGATCATGCCAGAAAAAGTCGCCCTGCAGCTTCACGATCTTGAGCTGGTAGTCGTTCATTTCGGTGATGACCTTTGGCTGCCACTGCTCGTCGAACAGCGCGAACTTCTTGCCAAAGCTGATGGGTGCATAGTTCATGTCGCCCTCCCTCGAATGATGATCTGACCGTACCGCAAGATCGGGGTCGGAGCCGGCCGCTCAAGAAAAGTACGCTTGAAGCGTTCTCATGCAGTTAGGCTAGCGTTGAGCTTCCGTTGAGACCTGGCACGAACCTTGCGGCGCCGCTCCAAAAGCCGATTCCCATGTGCGGTGGAACCATCAGATGAAACGTCGCGATTTTCTGAAATCCGTCAAGTCGCTCAATCAGGTTTGCTTGTTTCTCAAGCAGGATCTTTGGTCGGTGCCGGGCCAGCCACCTTGCTCGATCCCTGCGTGATCAGCCGCGCGGCGCGCTGGTCTCGGGCGTGGATCCACAGCCAGCTCAGCGCGACGCTGAGCCGGTTGCGCAGGCCGATCAGAAAATAGATGTGCGCGATGCCCCAGATCCACCAGGCCAGTGCGCCGTGCAATTTGATGCGCCCGAAATCGATCACCGCCTTGCGCTTGCCGATCTGCGCCAGGCTGCCGGAATGCTTGTAGCGGAACGGCGCGGGCGTTTCGCCGCGCAGCTGCGCCCTGATCGACGCGGCGACGTAGCGTCCCTGCTGTTTGGCCGCCGGCGCGATGCCGGGTACTGGTTTTCCGTCGGGGCCGGCGATCGTCACGGTGTCGCCGATGGCGAAAATATCGGGATGGCCCGATACCGTGAGATCGGGCTCGACCTGCAGGCGGCCGGCGCGGTCGGCCGCGGCATTCAGCCACTCGGCCGCAGGCGAGGCGCGCACGCCCGCGGCCCAGATCAGGGTCTTGGCTTGCAGGCGCTTGCCGTCATACACGACGCCGTCGGCCGAGCATTCGGTGACCGCCTGCCCGAGCACGACTTCGACCCCGAGGCTTTGCAGCGAGCGTTGCGCGTAGGCCGAAAGATCGTCGGGAAAACCCGCCAGCACGCGTGGGCCCGCTTCGATCAGCACCACGCGCGCGCGGTGGGTGTCGATGTTGCGGAAGTCAGGCGGCAGCGTGTCCCGCGCCAGCTCCGCAATGGTGCCGGCAAGTTCAACGCCGGTCGGGCCCGCGCCGACAATGACGAAGGTCATCAACGCCGAGCGCCGCTCCTGATCGGTCTCGCGCTCGGCGCGCTCGAAGGCGACCAGGATACGCCGTCGCAATGTGGTGGCGTCCTCCAGTGTCTTCAGTCCCGGCGCGAACGGCTCCCATTCATCATGGCCGAAATAAGCGTGCCGCGCGCCGGTGGCGAGCACGAGGGTGTCATACGGCAATGTGTCGCCATCATCGAGCAGCACGCGTTTGCCGTCGGCGTCGACGCCGCTCACCGTCGCGAACAGGGTGGTGACCTCCTGGCGTCCGCGCAGCAGATAGCGGATCGGCCAGGCGATCTCCGAGGTCGCCAGCGAGGCGGTGGCGACCTGATACAACAGCGGCTGGAACAAATGATGGTTACGCCGGTCGACCAGCGTGATTGAGACCGGCGCGCCTGCCAGCCGATGGGTCGTCTCCAGCCCGCCAAAGCCGGCGCCGACGATCACCACGCGATGGGGCTTTGACGGCGCTGCGGTCATGGATTGCGGCTTTCGATTTCGGGCTGCTGCGGTCGTCTATAAAGTACCAATTCGGCTATCCGGTCCAAGGCCGGTTTGCCAATCGATCGACAGCCAATGGGCATCGCCGCCAATCGCCCCCCGGACGGCTCGAACCCGCATCCCGGGCGCAGCAAAGCAACCAGCACTATAATTCTTGCCATCCGCGGCTGATACGAATTATGATGCACAAACACTTGCAATGGGCCGAAGGTTCTAAGAGGGGGCCGCCGGTTCGTGCTTGCTGCCAGCCCGAGACATCGCGCACAAAACACGGCACTTGAGAAAAACAGGCCCGAGACCGGAGCCGAGCGCTGCCGGAAACGGGACCGGTCGACTGACTGGCGGCAATAAGCAAATCAAATAACGAGGAGGGAGACGGTTATGAAAACGGCATTCTGGCTGGCGGGCGCGACGGCCCTGGCGCTGGCAAACCCGGCCTTGGCAGGGGACACCATCAAGATCGGGTTTGTCTCTACCTTCAGCGGCCCGACCGCTGTCATCGGCAACGACATGCGCAATTCGTTCGAGCTGGCGCTCGATCATCTGGGCCGCAAGATGGGCGGCAAGCCGGTCGAGGTGATCTACGAGGACGACGGGCAGAAGCCTGACGTCGGCAAGCAGAAGACCGAGAAGTTGATCCTGTCCGACAAGGTGGACTTCATTGCCGGCTATATCTGGTCGAACGTGCTGCTCGCCTCGCTCAAGCCGATCGTGGATACGAAGACGATGCTGGTCGTCGCCAATGCGGGTCCGTCGCAGCTCGCCGGCGAGCTTTGCTCGCCTTACGTGTTCTCAACCTCCTGGCAGAACGACCAGACGCCGGAGGCCGTGGGCCTCTACATGAACCAGAAGGGCGTCAAGTCGGTGTTTCTGATTGGCCCGAATTATGCCGCCGGCAAGGACATGCTGGCCGGCGTCAAGAGCACCTTCAAGGGCGAGATCAAGGGCGAGGAATATACGGTGTGGCCGAGCCAGCTCGACTTCTCGGCCGAGCTTTCCAAGGCGCGCGCGTCGGGTGCGGAGGCGATCTTCGTGTTCTATCCGGGTGCGGCCGGCGTGCAGTTCCTCAATCAATATGTGCAGGCCGGCATCAAGCAGCAGATACCGCTCTATACCGCCTTCACCATCGACGAATTATCCTTGCCGTTTCAGAGGGAGAACGCGCTTGGCATTCCCGGCGCGCAGGAGTGGGTGAACGATCTGCCCAATGATGAGAACAAGCGGTTCGTCACCGATTACCGCAAGAAGCACACCGGCCTGCGTCCGACCTTTTACGGAGCCCAATCCTATGATGCCGCGCAACTGATCAACAGCGCGGTGGTAGCGGTCAATGGCGACACCAGCAAGAAGGACGAGATGAAGGCGGCAATGGAGAAGGCGAATTTCAAATCGCTGCGCGGCCCGTTCAAATACGGCAATAACCACATCCCGATCCAGAATTTCTATCTGCAGGACGTGGTGAAGGACGCCGATGGCGACCTCTCGCTGAAGACCATCGCTACCATCGTCAAGGACAACCAGGACCGCTTCCACGACAAATGCCCGATGAAGTGATCCGGGAATTTTGCCCAAGCCAGCGGCGGCGCTCGCGCGCTGCCGCTGTTTTCCTGTCAGCCCGATCCGTCTCCACGCGCGATGCAAAGTGTCCATGCTGCTTGTCGTCGAACAGTTCCTGAACGGATTGCAGTTCGGCCTGCTGCTGTTTTTGCTGGCGGCGGGACTGACCCTCGTTTTCGGCATCATGGACTTCGTCAATCTGGCGCATGGATCGCTCTACATGATGGGCGCCTACTTCGCGGCGACTTTCGTGGCCTGGACCGGAAATTTCGTCATCGGGGTAGTGCTTGCGCTCGGCGCGACGCTTTTGCTTGGAATCGTGCTGGAATTCGTCGCCTTGCGGCACCTTTACGGCCGCGATCATCTCGATCACGTACTGGCGACATTCGGGCTGATTTTGTTCTTCAATGACGCGGTGCGGCTGATCTGGGGCCCGGCGGGTCTTGCGCTGCCGCTGCCGGCCTGGCTGACGGTGCCGATCCAGATCATGCCCGGCGTGTTTTATCCGAGCTATCGCCTGGCGATCATTGTCGTCTCGCTGCTGGTCGCGGCCTTTCTCTATCTCGTGGTGATGCGAACCCGAATCGGCATGCTGATCCGCGCCGGCGCGTCCAACCGGGAAATGATCGGCGCGCTCGGCATCAACATCAAGCTGCTCTACACGCTGGTGTTCGGGCTGGGGGCGGCGCTCGCCGGTCTCGCCGGGCTGATGCAGGCGCCGATCCTGACCGTCCAGATCGGGATGGGCGAGAACATCCTGATCCTCGCTTTCGTGATCATCGTGATTGGCGGTATCGGCTCGATCCGCGGCGCATTCCTGGCCGCGATCTTTGTCGGGATGATCGACACGCTCGGCCGCGCGTTCCTGCCCGATTTGCTGCGCAAGATCCTGAGCGGCGCGGCGGCTTCGACCGCCGCGCCTGCGCTATCCTCGATGCTCATCTATCTGCTGATGGCTGTGGTGCTGGTGATGCGGCCGGAGGGGCTGTTTCCGGCCAACCGGCGATGACCAGCTCGTTCAATTCCCGAAATGCCGTCGCGGCGCTGGTGGTTGCCGGGCTGTTATTGCTGCCGCTCTATACCTCGATGAGTGGAAACCTGTTCGTGCTCACGCTGTTCACTCGCATCGTGATTTTCGCGTTGGCCGCGGCAAGCCTCAATCTCGTCATGGGTTATGGCGGGATGATGAGCTTCGGCCACGCCGCCTATCTCGGGATCGGCGGTTATGCGGTCGGCATGCTCGCGGCCGAAGGCATCGGCTCCGGTTTCATCCAGTGGCCGGTGGCGCTGGCTGCCTCGGCGCTGTTCGCGCTGGTCATCGGCGCGCTCTCCTTGCGCACCCGCGGCGTCTATTTCATCATGATCACGCTGGCGTTTGCGCAGATGGCCTACTACGTCGCTTCCGGGCTCGCGCGCTACGGCGGTGATGACGGCCTGACCATCAACAAGCGCAGCGATTTCGGCGCTCTGATAAATCTGTCGAACCGCGTGCAGTTCTATTATCTTTGCCTCGGTTGTCTGTTCGTCGGGATCTATCTGATCTGGCGCATCGTCAATTCGCGCTTCGGCATGGTGATACAGGGCCTGCGCTCCAACGAGCAGCGCATGCAGGCGATCGGTTTTCCCGCAACGCGCTACCGGCTGGTCTGCTTCGTCATATCAGGCACGATGTGCGGTCTGACCGGAGCGTTGCTCGCCAACAATACCGACTTCGTCAGCCCGGCCGTGATGTACTGGACCCGCTCCGGCGATCTGATGGTCATGGTCATTCTCGGGGGCATGGGCTCGTTGTTCGGCCCGGTAATAGGGGCGGTCGTATATCTGGTGCTGGAAGAATTCCTGTCGCAGGTCACGGAATACTGGGCGCTGATCATGGGTCCGCTGCTGCTATTGATCGTGCTGTTCGGGCGCGGCGGCATCGACGGGCTGCTGGGGAGGCTCTCACGTGGCTGAACCCCTGCTCCGCGTCGAGAAACTGGTCCGGCGGTTCGGAGGGATCGTGGCGACCGACAATGTCTCACTCGATGTCGCGAGCGGCGAGCTGCACGCGATCATCGGACCGAACGGCGCCGGCAAGACCACACTGATCAGCCAGTTGACCGGGCAATTGCTCGCGCATTCCGGCAGCATTCATTTGGCGGGTCGGGACATCACCCGTGTGCCGGCCTGGCGCCGCAGTGCGCTCGGACTGGCGCGTTCGTTTCAGATTACCTCGCTGCTGCCCGACTTCACCGCATCGGACAATGTGGCGCTGGCGGCTCAAGCCCATGACGGTCACTCCTTCCACTTCTGGGGCAACGCCCGCAAGGTTACCCATCTCCGCAACGCGGCGCAGTCCGCGCTCGATCGGGTCGGCCTTGGACATCGCGGCGACGTCGTCGTCTCCCGGTTGAGCCATGGCGAGCAGCGCGAACTCGAACTCGCTGTCGCGCTCGCCACCCGGCCGCAATTGCTGCTGCTCGACGAGCCGATGGCGGGACTTGGCATCACCGAATCGGCGCGCATGGTGAAGCTGCTCGGGGAATTGCGGCGGGAAGTCTCTATCGTGCTGGTCGAGCATGACATGGACGCCGTGTTCGCGCTGGCCGACCGCATCAGCGTGCTGGTCTACGGGCGCATCATCGCTTCCGGCCAGCCCCGGGAGATCCGCCAGAATGAGGAAGTCAAGCGCGCCTATCTCGGCGAGCAGCACGCGGTGACCCGTCATGGCTGATCTAACGCCCTTGCTTGAAGTGAATGCGATCGAGACCTGTTATGGCCTGAGCCAGGTGCTGTTCGGCCTGTCGTTGTCGGTTCGCTCCGGCGAGATGGTGGCCATGATGGGCCGCAACGGCATGGGAAAAACCACAACCATCCGCTCCATCATGGGGCTGACGCCGGCGCGCGCGGGCGCGATCCGCTTTGCCGGACAGGACGTCCGCAAGCTGCCCGCGTTCCGGATTGCGCAACTCGGCATCGGCCTCGTTCCCGAGGGGCGTCAGATCTTTCCGAACCTGACGGTGCGCGAGAATCTCGTAGCGGCTTCAGGCAACCGTCTCGACAGCACCGATCCCTGGGGAATCGATGAGATCCACGCGCTGTTCCCACAGCTTGCCAAGCGCGGCAACAATATGGGCAACACGCTGTCAGGCGGCGAGCAGCAGATGCTGGCGATCGGCCGCGCTTTGATGACCAATCCGCGGCTGCTGATTCTGGACGAGGCCACCGAGGGGCTGGCGCCGCTGATCCGCGACGAAATCTGGCACTGCCTGTCGATGCTGAAGGCGCGCGGTCAATCGGTCCTGGTCATCGACAAGAACATCGAGAACCTCACCCGCATTGCCGACCGCCACTACATCATCGAGCGGGGACGGGCGGTATGGAGCGGGACCTCGGAAGAGCTGATCGCCGAGCCGGATCTGCAGCATCGGTATCTCGGTGTTTGATGGCTCCTGTCATTCCGGGGCGCGCGCCAGCGCGAACCCGGAATCTCGCGCCGCTAGTAATCTTCTCTCTAATCTCTGGATGATTCCGGATCCAGCGCTGCGCACAGGTCCGGAATGACGAGGTAAATCTCAAACCGTCCCGAAATCCTCGCGTCCCGATTTCCGGCGCTTCGGCCTCGAAGCGTTCGATCCCGGCGGTCTCAATCCCGCCTTGCCACGCGCACCCGGCCAAAGGTAGGTTTTGCCGCTGCAGGAGGAGACATCATGAAATTTCCGCGTCGTCAGTTTTTGCATTTGGCCGCTGGCGCTGCCGTACTTCCAGCCGTCTCAGGAATCGCCAAGGCGGAAGCCTATCCGGCGCGGCCCCTTCGTTTGATCGTTGGCTACACCCCCGGCGGCTCGGCGGATCTCACCGCGCGCCTGATGGGGCAATGGCTTTCGGAGCGGCTCGGTCAGCCATTCGTCATCGAGAACCGGCCGGGCGGAGGCACCAATATCGCCACCGAGGCGGTCGTGCATGCGCCGCCCGACGGTTACACCTTTCTGCTTGCCGCGCCGGCAAACGCGATCAACGCCACGCTCTACGACAAGCTCAATTTCAATTTCCTGCGCGATGTCGAGCCGGTGGCCGGCATCATCCGCTTTCCCAACGTGGTTGTGGTGAACCCGTCGCTGCCGGTCACGTCGATTCCCGAACTGATCGCCTATGCCAAGGCCAATCCCGGCAAGCTCAACATGGCGTCCTCCGGCAACGGGTCGACCATTCATATGTCGGGCGAACTGTTCAAGATGCTCACGGGCACCGACATGGTGCACGTGCCCTACCGCGGTGGTGCGCCGGCGCTCACCGATCTGATCGCCGGACAGGTGCATGTCATGTTCGACAACATCCCGACCTGCGCCGAGCACGTCAAGTCGGGCAAGCTGCGCGGCCTGGCGGTGACCAGCATGACGCGATCGGCCGTGTTGCCGGACCTGCCAACGGTCGCCGATTTCCTGCCTGGCTACGAGGCGAGCGCGTGGTACGGCATCGTCGCGCCGAAGAACACACCCGCCGAGATCATCGACAGGCTGAACAAGGAAACCAATGCGGTACTGGCAAATCCCACGGCGAAGACACGATTTGCGGAGCTCGGTGCGTTTCTGCTCCCGGGCTCGGCCGCCGACTTCGGCAGGCTGCTGGCCGATGAGACCGAAAAATGGGGCAAGGTGGTGAAGTTTGCGGGAGCCAGGGTGGACTAGACCCGGATGACTCCGGTCTAGGCTGGTGCTTCAGGGCAAGCGGACTCCGTGCCGCACAACGAAAACCTTTTGCTGGCACGATCCTATTTGCAGCTCTCGCAACTGGAAGCCGCGATCGCGGGAATATCAGGCGTGAACGCGTGTCTTTGACATCAATGACTGGTTGAGGACGGACGATGTCTCAGGCTGACGAAACCCGAAAGACCGTTCTGGGCTACTTCAACGCCTGGACCGCAAAGCGCCCGGACGAGGCGTTTACGTTCCTTGCCGACGATCTGGCCTTTTGGGGTCCTACCAACAGCTACAGCAGCGCCGAACAATTTCGCCCGGCGCTGATTGCCTTTGCGGGCATGACCAGGCGCGCGCAGCTCACAAAGCTTGTGGTCGAAGGGGATTGGGCGGCGATGTTTTACGACTGCGAGCTTCCGGATCCGATTGGAATAATCAAGATTGCTTCGTTCTTCCGGGTCGAGGGAGCAAAGATCAGGCAGTACGAGACGATGTTCGATGCGACGTCGTTTCCCCGGGCGAAGGCCTGATCCAGCTTGCTCTTGATGTGAAGCGAACCGGTTGACGCGCGAGCCAGCCAGGCACCTGCGCATGGATTCAGGGGAGGGAACATGAAGATCTTCATCTCAATTGCTGCGATCCTGGCTTGGTTGTTCGGCGCGATGCTGCTCATCGCACCTGCCGATATGTACGCGCCTACCGGGATAGCGATGACTCCGATGATCGCGACACTTGCCCAGGCGCACGGCGCGACCCTGGTGGGACTGGGCGTCGTCAACTGGCTGGCCCGCAATGCCGATCGGCAGGGCCTGATTGCCGTGCTGACCGGAAACCTTGTGGTTCAGGTGCTGTCGCTGGGTGTGGTCATTCGCACGATGCTGCTCGGCGCCGGACTTGCGGTTGCGCCGGGCCTCGTGATCCATGTCGTATTGGGCAGCCTGTTTGCCATTTTCCTGGTCAGGGTCCGCAAGGCGCAATAGCCCGGCTCACCCCCGCGCGAACATTCGCGGCTCGCTACTCAGCACCGGCGCCACCGCATCGATCAGGCGCGCGGCGGCGGCGTCGACGGAAAGCCCCGCGGTATCGACCACCGCGGAGGCGCGGGCATAGAGCGGTTCGCGGCTCTTCAGGATGGTGCGCAATTCCGCCATCGCCGAGCGGTCGTCGGCCATTGGGCGCAGATCGCCCTGGCCGCGCACCCGCGCCATGTGCTCTTCCGGCTCCGCCTTGACCCAGATGGTATAGAATGATGACAGGATCAGGTCGAACGTCAGCGGTTCGGAGACGATGCCGCCGCCGGTCGCCAGCACCATCAGTTCCTTTCGCGCCAGCAATTGCCCGAGCGCGGCCTGCTCCATCCGCCTGAAACCTTCCTGGCCGTATAGCGCGATGATCTCGGCGACCGACAGACCGTTCTGCGCCTCGATCTCCTTGTTCAACTCGACAAAACTCCAGCCGATTTTCTTCGCCAGCATCTTGCCGAGGGTGGACTTGCCGGCGCCGCGCAGTCCAATCAGGGCGATGCCGGCAAACGACATCCGCCGCTGCGCCGCTGCGCTTTGGCCCGCAAGCACATCTTTGGCCTGCGCGATCTGGTTCGGCGTCGCCTTGCGCAGGAGGTCGCGAATGACCGGCCAGTCCGGCGCGGGTTCGGCGGTCGGGATAAGGTCTTCAAGATGCGCGCCCATCGCATTCGACACCCGGCGCAACAGCACGATCGAGACGTTGCCCTTGCCGCTTTCGAGCTGGGCGATGTAGCGTTCGGAAATGCCGGAGACTTTTGCCAGTACCTTGCGCGACATGCCGCGAAGCGCGCGCATGGTGCGGACGCGTTGGCCGAGCTGCTCGAGAAAGCCGGTTTCGGGATCGGGATTTTCGGTCATATCCCCTGTTCGGTTTTGGCCGCTGATGACGCGCGTTCGGAAACATAATGCCGAGGAGGATTGACAGCAAGCGTGCCTGGTGGCTTTCTATGAATTATAATTCAGAAAATCGGGGGAAGACGCGTGAGTACCTACAACGCGGTAACCTGGCTGCTCGACCGCAATGTCGATGAAGGCCGCGGCGAAAAACTGGCCTTTACCGACACCGTATCGGAGCTGACCTACGGGCAATTGCAGAAGCAAAGTTGCCGCGTCGCCAATATGCTGCGCCGGCTCGGCGTCCGCCGCGAGGAGCGGGTCGCCATGATCATGCTCGACACCACGGACTTTCCGGCGGTGTTTCTCGGCGCCATCCGCGCCGGCATCGTGCCAGTGCCGCTCAACACGCTGCTGACCTCCGATCAATACGCCTATGTGCTGGCGGATTGCCGGGCGCGTGTGCTGTTCATTTCCGAAGCGCTGCTGCCTGTCGTCAAGGACATGGTCGGGCGGATGGCGGATCTCGATCACGTCGTCGTTTCCGGCAGGGACGCGCATGGCTACAAGAAACTGTCCGACGAACTCGCGGGCGAGAGCAATTCATTTGTCACCGCCGCGACCCATGCCGACGAGCCGGCGTTCTGGCTGTATTCGTCGGGTTCGACCGGGATGCCCAAGGGCGTGCGGCATCTGCATGCCAGCCTGGCGGCGACGGCGGACACCTACGCCAGGCAAGTGCTGGGGATCCGCGAGGACGACGTCTGCCTGTCGGCCGCAAAACTGTTTTTCGCCTACGGCCTCGGCAACGCCATGACGTTTCCGATGTCGGTCGGCGCCACCACCATTCTCAATTCCGAGCGGCCGACGCCGGCTTTGATGTTCGAGCTGATGAACAAGTACAATCCCACCATCTTCTTCGGGGTGCCGACGCTGTTCTCCTCGATGCTGCACGATGAGGCGCTGAAGAACGAGCACGGCGGCAACGGCTTGCGCATCTGCACCTCCGCCGGCGAGGCGCTGCCGGAATCGGTCGGCAACGCCTGGAAGTCGCGCTTCGGCGTCGATATTCTCGACGGCGTCGGCACGACCGAGCTGTTGCATATTTTTCTTTCGAATTCGCCCGGCGATATCAAATACGGCACCTCGGGCCGCCCGGTGCCGGGTTACAGGGTGCGGTTGGTGAATGAAGCCGGCGGCGAAGTGCCCGACGGCGAGGTCGGCGAGTTGCTGGTCGATGCGCCCTCCGCCGGCGAGGGCTACTGGAACCAGCGTAGCAAGAGCCGCCAGACCTTCGAGGGTCACTGGACCCGCACCGGCGACAAATACATTCGCGGCGCCGACGGCCGCTATACCTTTTGCGGCCGCAGCGACGACATGTTCAAGGTGTCCGGCATCTGGGTGTCGCCGTTCGAGGTCGAGAGCGCGCTGATCACCCATCCGGCGGTGCTGGAGGCCGCCGTGGTGCCGGAGCCCGACCCGGAAGGACTGTTGAAGCCGAAAGCTTTCGTGGTGCTGCGATCGGGCGCGAACACGGCCGGCCTTCAGGATGCCCTGAAGGATTACGTCAAGCAGAAGATCGGGGTGTGGAAATATCCGCGCTGGATCGACGTCGTCGACGCCTTGCCGAAAACCGCGACCGGTAAAATCCAGCGGTTCAAATTGCGGGATGGGGCGAAGTAGGAGAAGGCACGATTCCCTCCACGTGTCGTCCCTGCGTTCGCAGGGACGACGAGGAAGAGGATTGCGGCGATCACTTTCGGAAAACCTCCATCATGCAAGACCTGAAGCCGACCGGCTTTCTCCGCATCGGCGCGTCCGATCTCGAATACCGCATGATCGGCGCCGCGCCCGATGCGGCGCCGACCATCGTCATGCTGCACGAGGGTCTGGGATCGGCCGGGCTGTGGGGAGATTTTCCGGACCGGCTCGCCGCCGCAACCGGCACCGGCGTGCTGGTGTATTCGCGCGCGGGCTATGGCGCTTCGACGCCAGTGAAGCTGCCGCGTCCGCTCGACTATATGCACATCGAGGCGCTCGACGTATTGCCAAAACTACTCGATCGCATCGGCTTTCGCCGCGGCCTGCTGCTCGGGCATTCCGACGGCGCGTCGATCGCGGCGATCTATGCCGGCGGCGTGGCCGATCACCGCGTGCGCGGGGTGGCGATGATCGCGCCGCATTTTGTGGTTGAAGACATTTCGGTGACGTCGATCGCCGAGATCAAAACGGCCTATGAGACCACCGACTTGAAGACAAAACTGGCGCGCTGGCACGGCGATGTCGACAACGCCTTCTACGGGTGGAACGGCGCCTGGCTCGACCCAGGGTTTCGCAACTGGGATATCTCGGAATACCTCGCCTATATCCGCGTGCCGGTGGCGATCCTGCAGGGCGCCGGCGACCAGTATGGAACCATCCTCCAGGTCGAGATTGCGAGGGAAGAGTGCTATTGTCCGGTCGATGTAACGATGATCCCGGGCGCTGGACATTCGCCGCATCGCGAAGCGCCGGAGGCGACGCTCAATGCGATCTCGGAATTTGCAGGATGCATTTTACACGTCCACGAAGGCTCGCAGGGGCGCGCGGCGTAACGCATCGGCCGGCGCGATGCCGGCATGAGCACCCCGCTCTCAGGCGCCGCCAAGCTGCCGCTGCCACGCTGGGCCTATGTCCCCGGCGACGCCAAGGCGGCCGAGGCCGATTACGAAACACTGGCGCAAGTCAAGCTGTTGGTGCCCGCGCGCTTCCATGACTTTGTTCCGGCGCGGCACCCGGCGCTGCGCTACGGGCTGATGCTCAACGACAGCGGATATTTCTGGGAAGCGCAGGAGATGCTGGAAGCGGTGTGGGCCGCGGCACCCCAAGGCGGCCGCGAACGAACGCTGCTGCGGGCCTGCATCCAGATCGCCAACGCCAATCTCCGCTTGCGGATGGGCAAACCTCATGCGGCCGGGCGGTTGCTGGGCGAGGCGCTGGGAGAGCTCAATATGCTTGATAGCCGCAAGGCGATCGCCGGCGGCGACGGATTTGTCGACGGTTTTCCGAGGGCTGCGCTTGCGGCGCGGCTGCAGGGCAGATTGGGGCTGCCGGCGTTGTCTAAAGCCGATTGGGTCGAAATCGGCGCCATCGGCCGGACATGAAGCAAAATGCCGGATTTGGAACCCTGAGGGGCCTAGACGGCATCCAAAACATGAATTATTGTGCATATTAATCCAAGATAATTCAGAGCAGGACAGGGTGGCCTATGGCCGTTGAAGATCGCGTCCTCGCTGGTGGCGCTGCTTACATCGATTTTCAGACCGATCCGTCGCGATACCGGCACTGGAAGCTTGCCGTCGACGGCGACGTCGCGACGCTGACCATGGATGTCGACGAGAATGGCGGGCTGTTCGAGGGCTACCAGCTCAAGCTGAATTCCTACGACCTCGGCGTCGACATCGAACTGGCCGACGCGGTGCAGCGGCTGCGCTTCGAACATCCCGGCGTCAAGGTCGTAATCCTGCGGTCGGGCAAGAACCGGGTGTTCTGCGCCGGCGCCAACATCCGCATGCTGGCCGGCGCCACCCACGCCCACAAGGTCAATTTCTGCAAATTCACCAACGAGACCCGCAACGGCCTAGAGGATTCATCGGAGAATTCCGGCCAGCGTTTTCTCACCGTCATCAACGGCACGGCGGCCGGCGGCGGCTATGAGCTAGCGCTGGCGACCGATCACATCATTCTCGCCGACGATGGCGCGGCCGCGGTCGCTCTGCCCGAAGTGCCACTGCTGGCGGTGTTGCCGGGCACCGGCGGACTGACCCGCGTGGTCGACAAGCGCAAGGTTCGCCGCGACCACGCCGATTATTTCTGCACCATCGAGGAGGGCATCAAGGGCAAGCGGGCTGTCGCATGGCGCCTCGTCGACGAGATCGTGCCGAATAGCAAGCTCGAGGCGAGGGTCGCCGAGCGCGCACGCGAATTCGCCGCTGCCTCCAGCCGCAACGGCAACGGAAAGGGCATTTCGCTCAAACCGCTGACGCGCGGTATCGACGAAAGCGGCATTCGCTATGGCCTGGTCAGCGTCGATATCGACCGCGCCCAGCGCATCGCCACCATCTCGATTGCAGCGCCGGATGCGGCCCCGCCGGCCGATATCGACAGCATGATCGCGCAAGGGTCTTCGTTCTGGCCGCTGCAGGTGGCGCGCGAACTCGACGATGCGATCCTGCATCTGCGCATCAACGAGCTCGAGACCGCGATGCTGGTGTTCAAGTCGCATGGCGAGCGCGCCAACGTTCTTTCCTGCGACGCGTTCCTGGAAGCCAACAAGGCGCACTGGCTGGTCAACGAAATCAGGCAATACTGGAAGCGGGTGCTCAAGCGCATCGACGTCACCTCGCGCACGCTGGTGACGCTGGTCGAGCCGGGCTCGTGCTTCGTCGGCACGCTGGCCGAACTGGTGTTCGCCGCCGACCGCTCCTACATGCTGATCGGCCAGAAGCAGGGCGACAACCGCGCCCCGCCGACCATCGAACTTTCCGCGATGAATTTCGGACCGTACCCGATGAGCCACGGCCTGACGCGGCTGCAGTCGCGCTTTCAGGCGGATCCGATGGATCTGGATCGCGCGCGAGGGCGGATTGGCCAGGCGCTCGATGCAGAGGAGGCCGAGGCGCTCGGCCTTATCACCTTCGCGCTCGACGACATCGACTGGGATGACGAGATCAGGGTGTTCTTCGAGGAGCGCGCCAGCTTCTCGCCCGACAGCCTGACCGGGATGGAAGCCAATTTGCGCTTTGTGGGACCGGAAACCATGGAATCCAAGATCTTCTCGCGCCTGACGGCGTGGCAGAACTGGATCTTCCAGCGCCCCAACGCGGTCGGCGAGAATGGCGCGCTCAGGCGCTACGGCACCGGCCAGAAGGCGCAGTTCGATATGACGCGGGTCTAGTGAATTTTGCTGCGTCATGGCCGGGCAAAAGCGCGAAGCGCGTCTTCGCGCAGATGTCCCG
The DNA here is from genome assembly GCA_963801875.1 of uncultured Alphaproteobacteria bacterium. Lineage (GTDB taxonomy): Bacteria > Pseudomonadota > Alphaproteobacteria > Rhizobiales > Xanthobacteraceae > Bradyrhizobium. Next base: position 181,600 of record CAWDGT010000009.1, read on the forward strand.
GCCATCCACGTCTCTTCTTTCCCACTAACGGGAAGACGTGGATGCCCGGCAGGGCAGACAAGTTTACGCAGTCTGCGCAAGCTTGACTGCTTTGGCCGGGCATGACGGAAAATGACTCAAAAGGAGCGCACCATGAACGTCAACATCATGAACGTCGATTACTCGACCAAGATTCCCAACAACGTGAATCTCAGCGAAGATCGGCAGGTGCTCAAGGCGCTGGAAGGCTGGCATCCCGGCTACATGAACTGGTGGGGTGACATGGGCCCGGAGGGCTTCCAGCAGTCGCTGGTTTACTTGCGCACCGCCTATTCGGTCGATCCGCGCGGCTGGGCCAAGTTCGACTACGTGAAAATGCCGGATTATCGCTGGGGCATCCTGCTCGCGCCGCAGGAGGAGAACCGCGTCATCCCGTTCGGCGAGCATTACGGCGAGCCGGCGTGGCAGGAAGTGCCGGGCGAGCATCGCGCCATGCTGCGCCGCCTGATCGTGATCCAGGGCGACACCGAGCCGGCCTCGGTCGAGCAGCAGCGCCATCTCGGCAAGACCGCGCCCTCGCTCTACGACCTGCGTAACCTGTTCCAGGTCAATGTCGAGGAGGGCCGCCATCTCTGGGCGATGGTCTATCTCTTACAGAAATATTTCGGCCGCGACGGCCGCGAGGAGGCCGACGAACTGTTGCGCCGCCGTTCCGGCGACGCCGATAGCCCGCGCATGCTGGGCGCCTTCAACGAGGCGACGCCGGACTGGCTGTCGTTCTTCATGTTCACCTACTTCACCGACCGCGACGGCAAGATGCAGCTGCACTCTCTGGCGCAATCCGGATTCGATCCGTTATCGCGCACCTGCCGCTTCATGCTGACCGAAGAGGCGCATCACATGTTCGTCGGCGAGACTGGCATCAGCCGCATCGTGCAGCGCACCTGCGAGGCGATGAAGTCCGCGGGCATCAGCGATCCCAAGGATGTCGCCAGGGTCCGTGCGCTCGGGGTGATCGACCTTCCGACCATCCAGAAAAAGCTGAACCTGCATTACACGCTCTCGCTCGACCTGTTCGGCTCGGAAGTATCGACCAATGCGGCGAACGCCTTCAATGCCGGCATCAAGGGCCGTTACCACGAGATCCAGATCAAGGACGATCACCGCCTGCAGAACGCCACCTATCCCGTGCTCAAGCTGGTGGACGGGCAGATCAGGCGCGTCGACGAGCCGGCGCTGACCGCACTCAACATGCGGCTGCGCGACGATTACACCCAGGACTGCATCAAGGGCCTGTTGCGCTGGAACAAGATCATCTCGACGGCCGGCTATGACTTCAAGCTGACCTTGCCGAACGTCGCGTTCCACCGCCAGATCGGCGAGTTCAGGGATGTTCACGCCACGCCCGACGGCGTGCTGATCGACGACGCGACCTGGAACAGGCGCAAGACCGAATGGCTTCCTTCCGCCGATGACGGCGATTTCATCGGCTCGCTGATGACGCCGGTGACCGAGATCGGCGGCTTCGCCCCGTGGATATCGCCGCCCAAGGTCGGGATCGACAACAAGCCCGGCGATTTCGAATATGTGAAGATCGAGACGTGATGCTTGCGCCCTTACCCTCCCCTGGAGGGGAATTATATACTTGACAAAAGTGAGTTGATTCCCTAAAAACACGGTCATTGGAGCAATCTCATGACCGCATTCAAAGACGCGATGTTTCAGGACGAGGACAGGGCCCGCGAAGCCCTTGAGGTTCTGCGCTGGCCGGATGGCCCATATTGCCCGCACTGCGGCAACTCAGATCAAGAGAAGATCGCCAAGATCGAAGGCAAGAAGCAGTCTCACCGTCCGGGCCTGTACTACTGCAACGATTGTAAGGGTCAGTTCACGGTTACGGTTGGCACTGTATTCGAGCGCTCCAAGGTTCCGCTGACCAAGTGGTGGCTGGCTGCTCACCTGCTCAATTCGTCCAAGAAGGGCGTATCGGCGCATCAGATACACCGCACTATTGGCGTTACCTACAAGACCGCTTGGTTCATGATGCACCGACTACGCGAAGCTATGGCTGGCTCGTTTCGCGCAAGTCAACGCTGATGACCGATACCGCTGGCGGTTACATGGGCGTTGGCAAAGAGTTTGAGCGCCACGCGATGGTTGACCACGGCATTGGCGAATATGTTCGCGGCGATGCTCACTCGAACACGGTTGAGGGCTACTTCTCAGTGCTCAAGCGCGGGATTACTGGTGTGTACCATCACGTTTCCGAAGCACACTTGAAGCGCTATCTGGCGGAGTTTGATTTCCGCTACAATAACCGGTCATCACTTGGTGTTTCCGATGGGGAACGGACGGCAAATGCTCTTAAGGGTATTGAGGGCAAGCGCCTGACGTATCGCAGTGTTAACTAAAATCACTCACCCACGCCAAGCGGCGAGGAGATTTTCGCGATGGCGCAAGCGGCAGAAAAAATAGACTCGTCATTTGGCCGAGGCCCCTTTTGGGGTTTGTCCGAACCAGAACGCCTCAAGCGTATTGACCGCTTGGGCCGTGATCTCGGCCATCTTAACCAGCGATTCGATGATCGGCTGGCCTGCGAGCGGCTGTCCTTCGCCGAACAATATTTGCGCGGCGACCTGTCCTTTATTTGTTATTTCGATTGGGCCGGGCACTTGAGCAATATTGATCCTCCCGCCGTCGCCAACTGTGGCACTGCAATTTTCCATGACAATGTTGCGGCCCTCGTTTTTAAGACTGAAGCCGCTCACCCTTTGAATGGAGACTACGGGGACCAAAAGATTGTGTTTGTCGAAGTTATCAATCTTGCTGACGGCCCAAATCGAAGGATTCCCTGTGTCGTGAATCTCTATCTTTTGGAGAATGAGCGCGGCAAGGTCGGGCAAGGTTTCCTTTATCGTTCGATATGTGGAATGGGCACCAGGATTGTCCCGTTCTTTTGCAACCGGGAACGACTCCCGATCACCCCGTTTACCGAGTATCTGGACGATGACATGATCCAATGCGGCTCTGAGATTGTGAACCGCATCTCCGATGACGAGCGCCATCTCGGGTGGCGGCGAGGAAGTGGAAGCGACATAGATCAATGCCTGTCCGGTTTGCGGGTCTTGATCGACGCGCAGCGAGCAGAAATCAGATTTGATGAATTCGGAGAACATTCCCCGAAGCTCCTCGATGTGGCGGTAGGCCCGCTTAATCTTTAGCTTGGAGCTGACGAATTCTTTGGGTGGATCGGCCATGGCAAAAGACTCCGATAAGGGATTAGAAGCCACGCGGGCGCTCATGGGCGCACTATTGCGCCAGCCGCCCAAGCAACATGACGAGATGAAGGTCGGCAAGAAGCAAAAGGCCAAAAAGGCCAAGCCCAAGAAACCGGGCAAATCCTACTCTGGATAGGGATCCTCACTTTGGCAGATACCGCAGCGGAAAATGTCGTCCCCCTCGTTATCAACGGGGTACATCGTCGAGACAACACCGTCCTCGACCCAACACAGCTTACAAAGTCGGTCAGTGACGCCAGTAACCGGAAAATTCGCCGCGCGATCAATCATAAGCTGCGCCTTATGACGTTCCACCTCTATATGCGCCTGTTGCTGCTTAATCTCCGCAGCCTGCTTATCCAGTTCCGCTATGCGCGTGTAAGCGTGCTCCGCAAACTCTTGCAACTTGCGCTTTATTTCATCGGTCATAGCTCGCCTCCGATAGGCAGACTATGAGTTAGACGGAACTTTTGTCAAGTATATAATTCCCCCCTGGAGGGGGAGGGTCGGCTCGCATCGCGCGAAGCAAGATGCGAGACGGGGTGGGGTGACGGTCTATCAATTTGGTCGCTGCTCGAGACGAGAGACTGTCACCCCGCCGCTCATTTCATTCGCGTCGACCCTGCCCCTCCAGGGGAGGGTGAATCGCGCTAATCCCCATCTCCCTTGATCCCCGCATTCGCGTAGGCGATGCCGCCGTCGACCGCGATGGTGGCGCCGACCACGTAGTCGCCGGCGCGCGAGGCGAGATAGATCGCAGCTCCCGCCATGTCCTCATCCGTGCCGATGCGCCCCGACGGCACGCGCCGCGACACCTCCTCGGCATGGTCGCGCGCCGCCTTGTTCATATCGGACTTGAACGGCCCCGGCGCGATCGCGGTGACCACAATATGGTCGCGGATCAGTCTGACCGCCATTCGGCGGGTCAGGTGGATCAGGCCCGATTTGCTCGCCGCATAGGAATAGGTCTCCTGCGGGTTGACGGAGATGCCGTCGATCGAAGCGATGTTGATGACCTTGCCGGGTTTTTCCGCTGACGCGGCGGCGCGCAGCGGGGCCGCCAGCGCCTTGGTCAGAAAGAACGGCGTCTTCAGGTTGAGGTCCATCACCTTGTCCCAGCCGCTTTCCGGAAACTCGTCGAAGTCCGCGCCCCACGCCGCGCCGGCGTTGTTGACGAGAATATCCAGCCGCGGTTCGCGCTTCCTGATTTCGGCCGCCAGCATCTCGATCCCGGCCATGGTGGAAATATCGATCGGCAGCGCGATGCATTGACCGCCATATTCCGCCGTGAGCTCCTTCGCGGCGGCCTCGCAAGGCGCGGCCTTGCGCGCTGATATGTAGACCTTGGCCGCTCCTTGCGCGAGAAATCCGGCCGCGATCATCTTGCCGATGCCGCGCGATCCCCCGGTCACCAGCGCGATGCGGCCCTTCAGCGAAAACAGGTCCTTGAACATGCGTTTATCCCCCGGAAGCGGCTCTTTCCCTCTCCCCTTGTGGGAGAGGGTGGCACGAACGCGCGAAGCGTGTTCGTGACGGGTGAGGGGTCTGTCTCCGCGGAAAGAACCCCTCATCCGGCGCGCGTCGCGCGCCACCTTCTCCCACAAGGGGAGAAGGGAAGGAAGAGGGATGACAGCTAAGCCGCGTCGACGCGGCGAAAGCCGTTCCACATCGCAGTGGCGGCGCCGGAGGTCAGCACCGGCAGGATGCGCGCATCCTGATAGTTGCCGTTGAGCGAGACCCGCGGCAGCGCGGTCAGACGATCGGCGCTTTCGGGAAAGATCATGCCCGGCCGTGTCGTCACCGCGGTTTTGAATCCGGCCGCTCGCGCCAGCGCGAATTCGCGGACGCCGGCCGCGGTTCTGTCGCCATAGGGATAGGCGAGATGGACGACGGGACGCTGCAGCGCGCTTTCAATTCGCGCGCGGCTGATCGCCATCTCGTGGCTCGCCATTTCCTCGGTCTGCTTGGCGAGATTGCAATGCGTGATGGTATGCGCGCCGATAGTGACCAGGGGATCGTCGGCGAAGGGCTTCAGCTCGTCCCAGGACATGCAGAGATCGCGGCAAACGGCGGTTTCATCGACGCCGTGTTGTGCGCACAGCGCGGCGATTTCGCGCTGGATATCATGCTCGCCCGGTAAAGCGCGCAGCCAGCCGTGCAGACGGTCGAACGCAAGTTGCTTGGCGGCCGGCGTGGAGGTGTCGAGACGGGTCGTCGTCCCGCCGATCCGGGCTTCGATCGAGGAGGCCCTGGCAATGACCTTCTCCAACACGATCCACCACAGTCTGCCGGTGCCCGCTGCGAAATCGCTGGTGACATACACGGCAAGGGGTGCGTCGAACTCCCGCATCACCGGCAGCGCGAAATCGCGGTTGTCGCGATAGCCATCGTCGAGGGTGAAGCAGGCAAATCGCCGCGAAAAATCGCGCTCGATCAGCCGCCGGTACACCTCCTCGATGGTGATGACGTCGATGCCATCGGAGCGAAGGTGCGACAACATCGCGCGCAGGAATTCCGGCGCGACCTCGAGATGACGATTGGGCTGGAATTCGCCGTCGCGGCGCGGGCGGACATGGTGCAGCATGAAAATGGCGCCCACGCCCGAGAAGATCGGCCGCAGCAGATAATGCGCTCCGCTGAAGTACAGCGCTCCCAGTCCGGCGCGGATGACATTGTTGCGAAACTGCTTCATCGGGAATGGACGGCCGGTTCGGGTGCGACCCGCGAAACTAGCGGGAAACCGCTGAAGAAACAGTTAGTCGGGCGGCCGTCCGCTACCGGACTACTCGCTGTTATTTCGGGTTTGACAGCCACGCAAGGGTTTGTTTTCTCTCTATTTCCAGTGCCGCCGCCTTGAAGTTCCTGCACCGGCTTGCGCGAAGTCGCGTCAGGGACCTCAAAAATGAAAAGCGACACTGAAATCATAGTGTTGCCAGTGCCCCCTTTGTTTCCGGAGTTCGTGTCAGGGGATGCGTCGACGGCTCACGAACTTCGGAAAACGGGGCAGCAGGCCCCGCGGGACCTCGAATGCGCGGACTTTTCAGGTGGAGCAGCAAATGGTGGCCGGGCACAATTCCGCTGGCCGTCTTGTGGGCGATCGCGGCCTGGACAAGCACCTCGCCGCTGGAATCCGACCTGGCCGCCCGCGCTACGTCAGCGCTACAGGAGACCGTACTCGACAAGACGAGGATCGAGGTCTCCGGCCGTGACGTCACCTTGGCCGCGGATGCATTCTCGGAAGACGGCCGCCGCAGCGCGGTGGCCTCGGTGGAAGCGGTAGCGGGTGTGCGACTCGTCAACGACGAGACCAGCCTCGTTCCCGAAGCCAGGCCGTTCGTCTGGTCGGCCGAGCGGGACGTCGCCAGGGTCACGCTGGGCGGCAGTTCGCCGCTGCCGGCCAGCAAAGGCAGATTGCTCGAGGCTGCCCGCGCCGGTCTTGGCGGCGTGGAGGTCGTCGATCAGATGCACTTGTCGCGGGGCGCGCCGCCGCGTTTCGACAATGCCGCTCTGCTGCTGCTTGATCAGATCGGAAAATTGAAAGACGGCAAGGTCGCGATTTCGGATACCAAGGTCAGCCTTTCCGGCATGGCGCGCGACCTCGGCGGCCGCGAAGCGATCGCGGCCGCGCTGAAGAATCTGCCTGAGGGGTTTTCGGTCGCCGTCAATGAGATCAAGGCGCCACCCTATATCTTTCAGGCCTACAAGGATCCGGTGGCGGTTACGCTGACGCTCACCGGCTATGTGCCTGACAACAATGTCCACGCGGCGATCACGGCGGCGGCCGGGCGCAAATTCTTCAGCGAAAAGGTGGTCGACAATCTCAAGGCCAGCATCGGCGCGCCCTCCGGGTTCGTCAGCGCGGTGGTGCCGGCGCTCGGCGCGTTGTCGCGGCTCTCGACAGGTACGCTGGTGGTGACCGACCGGGAGATAAAGCTTTCGGGCGACGCCCTGTATGACTCGGCGGTGACTCAGATCCGCGGCAACCTGGCCAAGGATTTTCCGGAAGGCTGGCAGGTCAAGGCCGACATTTCGGTCAAGCCCGCGGCCGCGCCGGTCGATGCCACGGTATGTCAGCAGCTGTTTTCGGAACTGCTGGCCAGAGGAAAAATCCGCTTCGAATCCGGGCGTGCCACCATCGATCTGGATTCTTCCGGTCTGCTCGACCGCCTGGTCGAAACCGCGCTGCGCTGTCCGACCGCCAACATCGAGATTGCCGGACATACCGACTCCGATGGCGAGGACGCCTTCAACCAGGCGCTGTCCGAGAAGCGCGCGCAGGCGGTGACGGATTATCTTGTCAAAGCGGGCCTGCCCGCGAGCCGGTTCACGGCGACGGGCTACGGCAGTTCGCAGCCGGTCGCCACCAATGATACCGACGAAGGCAAGGCGCGGAACCGCCGCATCGATTTCCTGGTGAGGTAACGAATGGCATTTCTGCTGACCTTTTATTGGGGCTGGCTGCTGGCCTCGGTGCTGCTGGGTCTGGCCATGGGCTGGATCGCGGTGGTCCATCGCGGCCAGGGCGTATCGAAGCTGACGTCGCGGTGGCTGGGGGCATTGGCGGCACTGCTGCTGGCCGCCGCGCTGGCGCGCGTGATCCCCGGCCGCCCCGGCTACTGGCTCGACCTCGGTCTCATCATGTTCGCGGCCTATCTATTCGGCTGCGCGGTGGGATCGTGGCTGCGCGACTGGGCGCTCTCGCGCGGCACGCCGGCCGCCTAGACCGGGATGACTTTTCCTCGAAGCATGATTTTTTCGGAAAACCGGTTCCCACTTTTCCGGATCATGCTCTGGAGTTGAAATGCGCTGGAGATAATCCGGTAGCAAACACAACGCGCGGCATCCATGAGTGCGGCATCTGCCGGGGGCGAATGCGACAAAACTGCGCATTCCGGTTCCCCCAACCCCCAATTACTTCCCCTAATATATTGAAGGTGCGCGTTTTATTGCGTTTTATTCACATCAAGCGAATTCCACTCCGGCCCAAAACACGCTACCACATCCTGCCGGGAGCAAGCGTGGCGCTGGCGGAGTTCGCCCGGGCGCCGTCGTCGTGGGATCGCAATTCGAGGTCTAGATGCTGGAAGCAATACGCAGGACGATGTCGTTTCTGCGCCAGAAGCAAATCCTGCACAAGCTGGGTGTGGTCATCAGCGTCACCGTCATCGGGATCGCGTGCTACGTGCTTTACCATTTGCTCCGGGGCATCGATGTCGACGAGGTGGTCGAGGCCATCAAGCAGACCGAGCCCCGCTCGATTGCGCTGGCGGCGCTGTTCGTGGCGGCGGGTTATTTCACGCTGACATTCTATGATTTGTTCGCGGTCCGCGCGATCGGCCGCGCCGACGTACCCTACCGCATCAACGCGCTCGCCGCCTTCACCAGCTACTCGATCGGGCATAATGTCGGCGCCAGCGTCTTCAGCGGCGGCGCGGTGCGCTATCGCATCTATTCCGCCTGGGGACTAAATGCGATTGACGTCGCAAAGATCTGTTTTCTGGCCGGCCTGACCTTCTGGCTCGGCAATGCCGCGGTGCTGGGACTGGGGATCGCCTATCATCCTGAAGCGGCGGCGGCGATCGATCAGCTCCCGCCCTGGCTGAACCGCGTGGCCGCGGTTCTGATCATTCTCGCTCTGGCGGCCTATGTGATTTGGGTCTGGATGCAACCGCGAGGGGTCGGCCGCGGGCCCTGGACCGTGGTGCTGCCGGGCGGCCCGCTGACATTGCTTCAGATCGCGATCGGGATCGTCGATCTCGGCTTTTGCGCGCTGGCGATGTACGTTCTGGTGCCGGACGAGCCTAACCTTGGCTTCGTCGTGGTCGCGGTCATATTCGTCTCGGCGACGCTGCTTGGCTTCGCCAGCCATTCTCCCGGCGGGCTTGGCGTGTTCGATGCCGCCATGCTGGTCGGCCTGTGGCAGATGGACCGGGAGGACCTGCTTGCGGGGATGCTGCTGTTTCGGGTCCTCTATTATATCGCGCCGTTCGTCATATCTGTAATCTTGCTGACGTTTCGGGAGGTTATACTGGGCGCGCGAATGAAGCGGCTGCGCCGGGCGACGCCGGGGCTCGACGCCACGCCGACGCGCGAGGCCGCCTATGTGCGAGAGCGTCGCGACACCGGCGCCTGACAATACGAGCCTGAATGGCGAGAAGGCCAGTCCGATGGCAATTGACGCGCCCCCTTCGTCTTCCTTTTTCTCGCCGTGGCCGGATCGGCTGCGGCATGCGGCCATTATTCTGCTCGCCGCCGGTCTGTCGCTGGCGATCCTGATCGCGCTCGGCGAATTGTCGCCGGTCCGCGCCGCCACGGTCTTTGCCTGCATCGCCGCAGCCGCGCTGGTGCCGTGGCGATTGCACAATGTCGTGGCGTCGCGTGAAGATGTCCGCGGGGTAAGCCCGGTTGAATCCCCGGCGGTCAGCGCCGTGGTGGCCGGCATGCCGGATCCCGCGGTACTGCTCGACCGCGCCGGCCGCGTCATTCACCTCAATGCCGCCGCGGCGCAGCTCGCGCCGGCGCTGCGCAAGAACGAACTCGCCCAGTTCGCGTTGCGATCGCCGGAAATCATCACCGCGCTGCGCGAAGCCATCGCCACGACCGAGTCCCGGCGCGCCACCTATCTCGATCACGTGCCGGTCGATCGCTGGATGGAACTGATCATCACCCCGGTGCCGGTGCCGACCCTGTTCGGCGGCACGGAAAAATGCATGCTGATGACGTTCCACGATCAGACCCCGCTGCGCCGGGTCGAGGAAATGCGCGCCGACTTCGTCGCCAATGCCAGCCATGAGTTGCGCACGCCGCTGGCCGCGCTGTCGGGCTTTATCGATACGCTGCAGGGGCCGGCCAAGGACGATGCCAGGGCGCGCGAGCGCTTTCTTTCCATCATGCACGCCCAGGCGACGCGGATGGCGCGGCTGATCGACGATCTGCTGTCGCTGTCGCGGGTAGAACTCTCCGCCCACGTCCGCCCCGATACGCTGGTGGATATCGTTCCGATCATCCGGCAGGTCGCCGACGGGCTGGAACCGCTGGCGCGGGAGCGCCAGGTCGCGATCGATATGGATCTGCCTGACGTGCCGGTCATGATCGCGGGCGATGGCGAGGAGTTGTTGCGGCTGTTCGAGAACCTGATCGAGAACGCGCTGAAATACGGCGCCTCCGGCGGTAAGGTGGATGTCTCGCTGATCTCGGTAATGTCGAGCGAGGGCGCGCCGGAAGTTCGCGTCATGGTGCGCGATTTCGGCCCCGGCATCGCGCCGGAACATCTGCCGCGGCTCACCGAACGTTTCTATCGGGTGGATGTCGGCGACAGCCGCGCGCAGGGCGGCACGGGGCTGGGTTTATCGCTGGTCAAACATATCGTTAACCGTCATCGCGGCCGGCTCTTGATCGAAAGCGTGCCTAAACAGGGCGCGACCTTTACCGCCTGTTTTCCCCAGGCGAAAACGCCCACGGCGCAATAAATTCAAGCAATTTCAATGGCTTGATTCTGTCATCCAGCCGTCACCAAAGCTTCGTAAAAGCAGCGCGTACCGCTTTTAAACGGAAGCGGCGTGAGCGCAGTCGGGCGCATTGGCGCTTCGCTCACCTGATGGAGACCAGCAATGAATTTCATGAAAGCTATCGTCGCCGCCGGCCTGGTCGCCGCGTCGACGTCGGCGTTCGCCGCCGACATTACCGGAGCGGGCTCGACCTTCATCTATCCCGTCCTGTCCAAATGGGCCGATGCCTACAAGAAGGAATCCGGCAGCGGCGTGAACTACCAGTCGATCGGTTCCGGCGCGGGCATCAAGCAGATCCAGGCCAAGACCGTGACGTTCGGCGCGACCGATATGCCGCTGACAGTCGCGCAGCTTGAAAAGGACGGCTTCGCCCAGTGGCCGATGATCATGGGCGCGATCGTCCCGGTGGTGAATATCGAGGGCGTGAGGGCCGGCGACATGGCGCTGGACGGTGAAACCCTCGCCAACATCTATCTCGGCAAGATCACCAAATGGGATGACCCCGCGATCAAGAAGCTCAATCCGAAACTGAATCTGCCGTCGGCCGCGATCGCCGTCGTTCACCGTGCGGACGGCTCGGGCACGACCTTCAACTTTACCGACTATCTTTCGAAGGTCAGCGCCGATTGGAAATCGAAGGTCGGCTCCGGCACGGCGGTTGAGTGGCCCGCCGGGGTGGGCGCCAAGGGCAACGAAGGCGTCTCCGGCAACGTCGGCCAGACCAAGGACTCGATCGGTTACGTCGAATATGCCTACGCCAAGCAGAACAAGCTGACCTACACCGCGCTGGTCAACAAGGCCGGAAAGACCGTGCAGCCGACCGACGAAGGCTTCAAAGCGGCCGCGGCCAATGCCGACTGGACGCACGCGCCGGGTTACTATTTGATTCTCACCGACCAGCCCGGCGACAAGTCCTGGCCGATCGTGGCTTCGACCTTCGTCCTTATGCACAAGGATACGGCCGACAAGGCGGCGTCCGCCGAGGCCGTCAAGTTCTTCAAGTTCGCCTTCGAGAAGGGCGGCAAGATGGCTGAAGATCTCGACTACATCCCGATGCCGGATGCGGTGATCAAGCTGATCGAGAAAACCTGGTCGGCCGATATCAAGAGCTGACCTGAACCTGGCCCTCGCGACGACGCCCTCCTCTCCCTTTGGGAGAGGGAGGGCGTGAGGGTTACCTCGGCCGGGTCGCTCTGGTTGATGCTTCCACCGCCAAAGCGATCCGACCTCTCCCCATGGGAGGGGTGGAAAACCAGCGGGTTCGGCCAACGCGACCCGGAAATAAGTAGTAAGTAGGATAGGGGATTGGCGTGGCAGACATGGCCATTCAGAGCGATGTAATGGAAGCCGCCGGACCCTACGATCGCGCCCGTGCGCTCAATGCTTTCAAGCTCGGCGACGTCACCTTTTACTGGATCACGCGGGCGTGCGCGATTTCGGTGCTGCTGATTCTGGGCGGTATCATTCTCTCTTTGATCGCGGGCGCCTGGCCGGCGATCCGGGCATTTGGACCCTCCTTCCTGCTGACGGCGCGGTGGGCGCCGTCGGCCGATCCGCCGGTGCTGGGTGCGCTCGGCCCGCTTTACGGCACGATGGTGAGCTCGGTGATCGCGATGATGACCGCCATTCCGGTCGGCCTCGGCATTGCGATCTTCCTCACCGAGCTCTGTCCGCAATGGCTGCGCCGTCCGATCGGTTTGGCGATCGAATTGCTCGCGGGAATCCCGTCGATCATCTACGGCATGTGGGGGTTCTTCGTGCTTGGCCCGTTCCTGGCCTACACGTTTCAACCCTTCATGATCGGGCTGTTCGACGGTATCCCGGTTCTCGGATCGATCTTTGCGGGGCCGCCCTCCTATCTGAGCCTGTTCAACGCCGCGCTGATCCTGGCGATCATGGTGCTGCCGTTCATCACCTCGATCTCGGTCGACGTGTTCAAGACGGTGCCGCCGGTCTTGAAGGAAGCCGCCTACGGCATCGGCTGCACCACCTGGGAAGTGGTGCGCAACGTGGTGATTCCCTATACCCGCGTTGGCGTCATCGGCGGCATCATGCTGGCGCTCGGCCGCGCGCTCGGCGAGACCATGGCGGTCACCTTCATCATCGGCAATTCCTTCCGCATTTCCTCCTCGATCTTCGCGCCGGGCACCACCATTTCGGCGGCGATCGCATCCGAGTTCGCCGAAAGCGACGGCCTGCACCAGTCGGGCCTGATACTGCTCGGCCTGTTGCTGTTCGCTCTGACGTTCTTCGTTCTGGCTGCGGCGCGGCTGATGCTGCTGCGGCTGGCAAAGAAAGCGGGGAACTAGCATCATGAATCCGATCTACACGCGCCGCCGCCGCAGCGACATCATCATACGCGGGCTTTGCTTCGCCGCCGCGCTGTTCGGCGTCACCTGGCTGGCGCTGATCCTGTTCACGCTGTTCTCCAACGGCCTCGCCGGCATCAATCTCGAGCTCTTCACCCAGAATACCCCGCCGCCGGGTTCGACCGAAGGCGGCCTGATGAACGCGATCGTCGGCTCGATCATGATGACCGCGATCGGGGTCGGCATCGGCTCGCCGCTCGGCCTGTTCGCCGGCACCTATCTTGCCGAATACGGCAGAAACGACCGCCTCACCTCGGTGATCCGCTTCATCAACGACATCCTCTTGAGCGCGCCCTCGATCATCATCGGCCTGTTCATCTATGGCGCCATCGTGGTGCCGATGGGCGGGTTTTCCGCCTTCGCGGGCTCTTTGGCGCTCGCCGTGATCGTCATTCCGGTCGTGGTGCGCACCACCGAGGACATGCTGCTCCTGGTGCCCGATCCGCTGCGCGAGGCGGCATCCGCGCTCGGCCTGCCGCGCTCGCTGGTGATCAGGCGGATCGCCTACCGTGCGGCGCGCTCCGGCCTGATTACCGGCGTGCTGCTGGCGACCGCGCGCGTCGCCGGCGAAACCGCGCCCTTGCTGTTCACCGCGCTTTCCAACCAGTTCTTCAGTCTCAACCTGACTAAAACCATGGCCAACCTGCCGGTGACCATCAACAACTTCGTGCAAAGCCCCTACGCCTACTGGAAGCAGCTCGCCTGGAGCGGGGCCTTGCTCATCACCCTGACCGTGCTTGCCCTGAATATTGGCGCGCGCATTCTCGGCGCCGAGAGGACCGCAAAATGAGCGATCTTTCCGTTTCGATGAGCCATGCCGGCGGGCATGTCGCCTCGGCGACATTGCCGGAGGCGCCGGCGAAGATCACGGCGCGCGGCCTGAATTTCTATTACGGCGAGAACCATGCGCTGAAGAACATCAGCCTCGCGCTGGGCACCCATCGCGTCACCGCCTTCATCGGGCCATCCGGCTGCGGCAAGTCTACCTTGCTGCGGGTTTTCAACCGGATGTACGATCTCTATCCCGGGCAACACGCCACCGGCGAGGTGATGCTCGACCAGACCGACATCCTCGATCCCGGGCTGGATCTCAACCTGCTGCGCGCCCGCGTCGGTATGGTGTTCCAGAAGCCGACGCCGTTCCCGATGACAATCTACGAGAACATCGCCTTCGGCATCCGCCTCTACGAGAAGATTTCAAGGTCCGAGATGGACGGCCGGGTCGAAAAAGCGCTGCGCGCCGGCGCGCTGTGGAACGAGGTCAAGGACAAGCTGAATGCAAGCGGCCTCAGCCTTTCCGGTGGCCAGCAGCAGCGGCTTTGCATCGCCCGCACCGTGGCGGTGCGGCCCGAGGTGATCCTGTTCGACGAGCCGTGCTCGGCGCTCGATCCGATCTCGACCGCCAGGATCGAGGAACTGATCACGGAGCTGGCCGAGGACTACACCATCGCCATCGTCACCCACAACATGCAGCAGGCGGCGCGGGTCTCCGACAAGACCGCCTTCATGTATCTCGGCGAACTGATCGAATTCGACGACACCAACAGGATATTCACCTCGCCGAGCGATCGACGCACCCAGGACTACATCACCGGCCGGTTCGGCTAAGGAGAACAACAGATGGGTTCCGAACACACCGCCAAGGCGTTCGACAGCGATCTGCAGGAATTGACCCGGCTGGTCGCCGAGATGGGTGGTCTTGCCGAGCGCATGATCGTGGAGTCGGTCGATGCGCTGATCCGCCGCGACGTCGCGCTCGGCCAGCGGGTTGTCGCCGCCGACGCCGAAATCGACAATTTGCAGCGCATCATCGAGGAGCGCGCGGTATTGACCATCGCCCGGCGCCAGCCGATGGCGGTGGACCTGCGCGAGATCGTCGGCGCCATGCGGGTCGCCATCGATCTCGAGCGGATCGGCGACCTCGCCAAGAACATGGGCAAGCGGGTCGCGGCGCTGGAAAGCGATTTCCAGCCGCTGAAGCTGATCCGCGGCCTCGAGCACATGACCGACCTCGTGCAGTCGCAGGTCAAATCCGTGCTCGACGCCTATGCGGCGCACGATTTGCCGGCGGCGATGGCGGTCTGGAAGGGCGACGAGGAGGTCGACGCCATCTGCACCTCGCTGTTCCGCGAGCTCCTGACCTACATGATGGAAGATCCGCGCAACATCTCGTTCTGCATCCATTTGATGTTCTGCGCCAAGAACATCGAGCGGATCGGCGATCACGCCACTAACATCGCCGAGACCGTTTTCTATATGATCGAAGGCCAGCAGATTCTCGACAAGCGCCCGAAGGGCGACATGACGACTTTTGCCACCACGGTGCCCGGAAACTGAAAGACCGCCTTGGAGCGAAGCGGAGGACCGGTTCGCTCCGGGAAAACCCGTCAACGCACGAGAGAAGGCCCAATGCCATGAGCGCGCGCATTCTGGTGGTGGAAGACGAGGAAGCGCTGACCACGCTGTTGCGCTACAACCTCGACGCCGAGGGTTACGACGTCGAAACGGTCGGGCGCGGCGATGACGCCGATACCAGGCTGAAGGAGCGCGTGCCCGACCTGATCGTGCTCGACTGGATGCTGCCGGGCCTGTCCGGGATCGAGCTGTGCCGCCGCTTGAGGGCGCGGCCCGAGACCAGGTCGCTGCCGATCATTATGCTGACCGCGCGCGGCGAGGAAAGCGAGCGGGTCCGCGGCCTTGCCACCGGCGCCGACGACTATATCGTCAAGCCGTTCTCGGTGCCGGAACTGCTGGCGCGGGTGAAGGGGCTGCTGCGCCGCGCCAGCCCCGAACGGCTCGCCACGGTGCTGGCCTATGGCGACATTGAACTCGATCGCGAGAAGCGCCGCGTCGCGCGCTCGGGCCGTCCGATCGATCTCGGGCCGACCGAGTACCGGCTGCTGGAATTTTTTCTGGAGCATCCGGGGCGGGTGTTTTCCCGCGAGCAACTGCTCGACAGCGTCTGGGGCCGCGATATCTATATCGACGAGCGCACCGTGGATGTGCATATCGGGCGCCTGCGCAAGCTGCTCAATCCCGGCCAGGCGCAGGATCCGATCCGCACCGTGCGCGGCGCCGGCTACGCGCTGGATGATCGCTTTGCCAAGTAGCGGGGCGTAAATCATCGCGCAGCGAATTCAACCTCATCCTGAGGAGCGCGCATTGGCACGCGTCTCGAAGGATGGCAGCGCACTCGTCATGCTTCGAGACGCGCCTAACGGCGCTCCTCAGCATGAGGACCGTATCCTACCTCGTCGACTTCGGCGGCTGGCGGCGGCGATCGGAAGCCGGCTGATAGGCGATCCGCGAGTGATGCGCGCAATAGGGCAGGCCGGTCAGCGCCTTGCCGCCGCAGAAGAAGAATTCCGAACTCGCGGGATCGCCGATCGGCCAGTGGCAGGTGGCCTCATTCAGTTGCAATAGCGACAGCCGTTGGCTCATAGGCACTACATTGTCGTAGGCGATCGGATCCGGCTCCAGTTCGACGTCGAAAGCGTGCGCGAGTGCGGTATTGCCGCGAGAGACCGGCCGCGAGACCCGCATCATGTGCTGGGCCGGGCGGGCCTTGCGCTGGCGCGGTGCTGCCGAAGAGGGGCTCTTGGCGCGGCCGGAAAGGCCCAACCGGTGGACTTTGCCGATAACCGCATTTCGCGTAACATTTCCGAGTTCCGCGGCGATCTGGCTGGCCGAAAGCCCGGCCTCCCAGAGTTTCTTCAATTGCTCGACGCGATCGTCGGTCCAGGTCATTACCGTCATCGCATTCTCCCCTGCGTGTCGCGCCCGCTATTCTCGAAGCGGCGTTGCGACTCCCATTGCCGTCAAAATCCCTGCTGGCAGAATCCCTTAGCCCTCGCCGGGCGCGAAGGGCGCGCCCGGGCGTCTACGCCGAACACTGGGACGGGTGAGGATTAGAACTGCCGCACGAGATATCGTACCCGACAACCCGGAAGCTACAATATGGCGTGACTCCGGCGCAAGAGTCCGCGTGGGAGCGTCCACATGTTCCGTCAGCTGGGTATTGCAATTCGATTTTTCCACGGTGCCGGGAGTTTGCGGGGCGGGCAGGCCGCTCCGCGGCCTGTTGACAGTTATCGCCGTGCGCATAGAATGGTTCCACGTGCCGCCCCGAAAAGGCGGCACGTTTTGTTTTCCGGGCTGGTTGTTGATGCGATCGCGCCAATGCGCGCTTGGCGGCCGGCCCTAACCTCAGTGACCCCCATGACAAAAAGCGCGACGTCGCATCTGCTTCCCGTATTCGCCAGGGTCGATCTCGGTTTCGAGCGCGGCGAGGGCGCGTGGCTGATCGCGACCGACGGCGAGCGTTATCTCGATTTCACCTCCGGCGTCGCGGTGAATGCGCTGGGCCATTGCCATCCGCATCTGGTCGCGGCGCTGCAGGAGCAGGCCACAAGACTGTGGCACATGTCGAACCTGTTCAAGAGCCCGGATGGCGAGCGGCTGGCCGCGCGGCTGTGCGAACAAAGCTTTGCTGATTTTGTGTTCTTCGCCAACTCCGGGGCGGAAGCCATGGAATGCGCGATCAAGGTCACGCGCAAATACCACGCCGCCAAAGGCCACCCCGAGCGCTACCGCATCATTACCTTCGACGGCGCGTTTCACGGCCGCACGCTGGCGACGCTGGCCGCGACCGGCTCGCCGAAATATCTCGAAGGATTCGGGCCGCCGATGGATGGCTTCGACCAGGTGCTGCTCGGCGATCTCGAAGCCGTCAAGAAGGCGATCGGCCCGCACACCGCGGGCATCCTGATCGAGCCGCTGCAGGGCGAAGGCGGCGTGCGCGCGGCACCTCATGCGTTCTTCAAGGCGTTGCGCCAGCTCTGTGACGACAACGGCCTGATTTTGATTTTCGACGAGGTGCAGACCGGTATGGGCCGCACCGGCGAGCTGTTCGCCTACCGGCGCCTCGGCGTGACGCCGGACGTGATGTCGCTCGCAAAGGCGCTTGGCGGCGGCTTTCCGATCGGCGCCTGTCTGGCGAGCGCGGAAGCGGCCGCCGGCATGACGCCGGGCTCGCATGGCTCGACCTTCGGCGGCAACCCGCTTGCGGTGGCCGCCGCAAACGCGGTGCTGGACGTTATGCTCAAGCCCGGCTTCTTCGAGCATGTGCAGAAGATGTCGCTGCTGCTCAAGCAGAAGCTGGCCTCGGTGGTTGACCGCCACGCGGCTGTGCTCGCTGAGGTGCGCGGGGAAGGGCTGCTGATCGGTCTGAAGGCCGTGGTGCCGTCGGGCGACCTGGTGACGGCGTTGCGCGACGAAAAACTGCTCACGGTCGGCGCCGGCGAAAACGTGGTGCGGTTCTTGCCGCCGTTGATCGTGACCGAGGCGGAGATAGAGGAATCCGTGGCCCGCCTCGAGCGCGCCTGCGTCAAGCTTTCCGGCGGTCAGCTGAAACGGGCGGCGGGGCAATGAGCAAGGCGCTGCGGCATTTTCTC
This sequence comes from uncultured Alphaproteobacteria bacterium, assembly GCA_963801875.1. GTDB lineage: Bacteria > Pseudomonadota > Alphaproteobacteria > Rhizobiales > Xanthobacteraceae > Bradyrhizobium. The sequence goes on from CAWDGT010000009.1 coordinate 200,187, forward strand.
GATCTCAGCGAGCTTCCAACCAAGGAGTTGCGCAACATGCTCGCCTTGAGCGTCGCCATGAAGGCGAAGCTGAAGGCTCATGCCAAAGCGGTCAAACCGCTCGAAGGCAAGACGCTGGCGATGATCTTCGAAAAACCATCGACCCGCACCCGGGTGTCGTTCGACGTCGGCATGCGCCAGCTCGGCGGGGAATCGATCATGCTGACGGGGGCGGAAATGCAGCTCGGCCGCGGCGAAACCATCGCCGACACCGCGCGCGTATTGTCGCGCTACGTCGACGCCATCATGATCCGCATCCTCAACCACGATGCGCTGCTGGAGCTCGCCGCGCACGCCACCGTGCCGGTCATCAACGGGCTGACCAGGCGCTCGCATCCCTGCCAGGTGATGGCTGACCTCATGACGTTCGAGGAGCATCGCGGTCCGATCGAGGGCCGCACTGTCGCCTGGACCGGCGACGACAACAACGTGCTGGCGTCGTGGGCGCATGCGGCGGAGCGGTTCAGGTTCAAATTGAACGTCGCCACCCCGCCGCAGCTCGCGCCGAAGAAGGCGATGAAGGACTGGATCAGGGCGACCGATGCGCCAATCATGCTCGGCTCCGATCCGGAAGCCGCGGTACGCGGCGCCGATTGCGTGGTCACCGACACCTGGTTCTCCATGGGCGACAAGGAAGGCAAGCACCGTCACAACATCTTGAAGCCGTATCAGGTCAACGCCAGGCTGATGTCGCTGGCGAAACCCGACGCGCTGTTCATGCATTGCCTTCCCGCCCATCGCGGCGACGAAGTCACCGACGAGGTGATCGACGGCCCGCAATCGGTGGTGTTCGACGAGGCCGAGAATCGCCTGCACGCGCAAAAGGGTATTCTGGCCTGGTGTTTTGAGGCAGTGGCTTAGCGTCGTCGTCCCTGCGACAGCAGGGACGACGGTCGATGTTGCCCCCTTTCGATTCCTGCTCGCCGACCCCAGATAAAGCGCCATGACCTCACCATCTCCTGACCTGAAAATTTCCCCGGAAACCCCGATCCGCGCGCCCTCGGCGGTTCCAGTTGACGATGCGGTGCTGCCCTTCGAGGTCGATGCGCTCGATCTGCGCGGCCGCCTGACCCGGCTCGGCCCCGCGCTCGACGACGTCCTGACCAAGCACGATTATCCCGCTCCGGTCGCAAAGCTGCTCGGCGAGGCGATCGTGCTCGCGACATTGCTCGGCTCAGCCGTGAAATTCGACGGCCGCTTCATTCTGCAGACCCAGACCGACGGCCCGGTGTCGTTTCTGATCGTTGATTTCCAGGCGCCGGATCGGCTGCGCGCCTATGCGCGCTTCGATGCCAGGCGGCTGAAGGACGGCCAGGATTCCGGCGCGCTGCTGGGCAAGGGCCATCTCGCCATGACCATCGACCAGGGGCCGGATATGAGTCGCTATCAGGGCCTGGTGGCGCTCGAAGGCGGCAGTCTCGAAGACGCCGCCCATGAATATTTCCTGCGCTCGGAACAGATTCCGACCAGGGTGCGGCTTGCGGTCGGTGAGGAATGGCGCGGCGGCGAGGGCCCGAAACACCGCTGGCGCGCCGGCGGCATGCTGCTGCAATTTCTCCCCAAGGCGCCCGAGCGGGCGCGGCGCGCCGATCTGCATCCCGGCGATGCGCCCGCGGGCAGCGCCGCCCACGCCGCCGTGGCGGAGGACGATGCGTGGATCGAGGGCCAGTCCCTGATCGCGACGGTGGAGGATATCGAGCTGATCGACCCGGGCCTGTCGGGCGAGCGGCTGCTTTACCGGTTGTTTCACGAGCGCGGCGTCCGCGTATTTTCGCCGCTTCACTTGCGCGCGCAGTGTTCGTGCTCGCGCGACGCGGTGGCCGCGATGCTGGCAAGCTTCGCGCCGCAGGATCGCGCCGACATGGTGAAGGACGGCAAGGTGGTGGTGACCTGCGAGTTCTGCAGCTCGGTCTATCAATTCACGCCGCACGAAGCGGGCGTGGAGTAGGCTGGCGTTGTGGCGGTGAAGGATTCGGTTTGATGAACCTTGCGCCCCGCCAGCGGGGAGAGCCATGCAGCGCTCTAATTGAGCACCCGCTTGCTGTCCGGGCTGTCGAGCGAGAAGGTTGGCACGTCGATCTCGAACCGCTCGCCGCTCTCGCTCACCATCTGGTATCGGCCGGTCATGATGCCCGACGCTGTCGGAAGCGGCACGCCGCTGGTATATTCGAAGCGCTCGCCCGGCGCGAGCACGGGCTGCTCGCCGACCACGCCTTCGCCGCGGACTTCCTGCTTGCGGCCCGCGGCGTCGGTGATAATCCAGTGCCGCGTCCGCAATTGCACGGTTTCCTCACCGGTGTTGGTAATGACTATGGTGTAGGCCCAGAAATATTGACAGTTCTCGACCGACGAGCGTTCGGGGAGGAAGTTCGGCTCCACGGTGACTTCGATCTCGCGGGTAACGGCGCGGTACATATGGAAGATTCTTTCCAAATCGTGGCGCATCATATCAAAAGTCGGTGCGGAACCAAATCGGCTGCCCGTCCCGGCTGCAATCGCCGTTTCAACGAAGATTCCGGCCTAAAGCGCGGCCTTGCGGCCCGAAATCCTTCGCAGCTTGCTTGCAACGGGGGTGGCGATAATATCCTTGCTGTGGGTGCAGGCGCGTAAAGCCGACTGCCCAAGAGGCCTTCCCAAGACCGGTGTCAGATGACGTCCATTGCCGATCGAATTGCCGGACCACCGCTTGCGGGCGCAGCGGACGTGATCGCACCAGAGGCCAAGCCAGCGGCGCCGGCGATCTCGTTTCCGGTACCGGGAAGCGAACGCGAATTGCGGCTCGATCTGTTTCGCGGGCTGGCGCTGTGGCTGATCTTCATCGATCATCTGCCGCCCAACCTGCTGACCTGGTTCACCATCCGAAACTACGGATTCAGCGACGCCACCGAAATTTTCATTTTCATCTCCGGCTATACCGCGGCGTTCGTTTACGGCCGCGCGATGTTCGAGGCCGGCTTCGTGGTGGCGACCGCGCGCATCCTGCGGCGGGTCTGGCAGATCTACGTCGCGCACGTGTTTCTGTTCACGATCTTTCTCGCGGAAATTTCCTACGTCGCCACCAGTTTCGAGAACCCGCTGTACAGCGAAGAAATGGGAATCATGGATTTTCTCAAGCAGCCGGACGTCACCATCGTCCAGGCGCTGCTCTTGAGATTTCGTCCCGTCAACATGGATGTGTTGCCGCTTTATATCGTGCTGATGCTTTTTCTGCCCGCGATCCTGTGGCTGATGAAATGGCGAGCCGACGTCACGCTGGCGCTGTCGGTCGCACTCTATGCCGTGACCTGGCAATACGATCTGTATCTGAGCGCCTATCCCAACGGCTACTGGGCCTTCAACCCGTTCGCCTGGCAATTGCTGTTCGTGTTCGGCGCCTGGTGCGCGCTGGGCGGCGCGCGGCGAATGTCGCGCATTCTGTCGTCGCGGATCACGCTGGGAATTTCGTTGGCCTATCTGCTCGCGTCGTTCTTTGTGACGCTGACCTGGTATTTCCCGCAGTTGACCCATCTGATGCCGCGCCAGCTCGAGCAATGGATGTACCCGATCGACAAGACCGATCTCGACGTGCTCAGGTTTGCGCATTTTCTGGCGCTGGCGGCCGTCACCGTACGCTTCCTGCCGAGGGACTGGCCCGGATTGAAGTCGCCCTGGCTGCGGCCGCTGATCCTGTGCGGGCAGCATTCGCTGGAGATTTTTTGCCTCGGCGTGTTCCTCGCGTTTGCGGGACATTTCGCGCTGGCCGAGGTTTCCGGCGGCGCCGTGATGCATTTCATTATCAGTATTTCCGGAATCCTGATCATGTGGGCCGTGGCGTGGGTGATTTCGTGGTACAAGCATTCCGCCGACAAGAATGCGTCGCGGACAAAAAGCACCGGCAGTAACGCCGATATGGCGGGAGGGGGCTGATGAAGTCCAACTCAGGAGCTGTGCTGGGCCTGATGATGCTGGCCGGCGGTTTGGCCGCGGCTCCCGCGCGCGCGGAGGAGCCGCAGAGTTGCGACGTCCCGGCCTACCTGCTCACAACCGACAGCGCGCTTCCCAAGGTCGCGGAGGCCGTAAAAAGCGGCCATCGGCTGGATATTCTGGTGGTGGGCAGCCGGTCATCGACCATCAACACGTCGGAGGCGGGCGCCTATCCCGGCCGCTTGCAGGCCGCGCTGAAGGAGAAAATGCCTTCGGTTGCGGTTAACGTATCGTTAGAGATACAGCTAAAGAAAACAGCCGAGGAAGTGGCCGGCGACCTCGTTAAGCTCGTGGAAGCCAAGAAGCCTACTTTGGTTATCTGGCAGACCGGCACCGTCGATGCTATGCGATCCATCGATCCCGATGATTTTCGCAGCGCGGTCGATGAAGGAATTGCTGCGCTGCAAAACGCAGGCACGGACGTGGTCTTGATGAATCTGCAATATAGCCCGCGCACGGAAACGATGATTTCGGTGCCGCCTTATTTGGATAATATGCGCGTGGTGGCGCAGCGACACGACGTTCCGCTGTTCGATCGGTTCGCCATCATGCGTCAGTGGAACGACTCCGGAGACTTCGACCTGTTCAGCGCCTTCCATGGCATCGAGCTTGCGAAGCGCGTTCACGATTGCCTTGGCCGGGCTTTGTCGAAATTCGTGATCGACGCGGCTCATCTCGACCCGGCCCAGCAGAATTGAGGATTCTCGCGTTAATGAGTCGTCTCCGCCCTTTTTGCAGAACGCCGGCGCTGGCCGCGCCCGCGGTCGCGGCGCTCTTGCTGCTGACTCCGGTGGCGATGATGTCCGCGCACGCGCAAGCAGCCCAGCTTGCCCAGCAGCAGGCCGCGGTATCCGACGTCGTCAAATCGGATGGCACCAAACCGGCTGAACCACGGACGACCGGTACGGGCAATGTTGCCGCCGTCGATCCGGCCAATCCGTCACAGCCGAAGAGCTTCACCGCCAGGGCGATCGACAAGGTGAAGCAGGTCGCGAAATCGGCCGGCGATATTTTCAGCCGCGTCCCGTGCCTGCCGCCGAAGGGCGGCGTCAATCCGGTGGGATCGCTGCCGCATGTGGCGGGCAAGCTGGCTGCGGGCGAGCCGGTGGAGATCATCGCCTTCGGCTCGTCCTCGACAACCAGTTTCGGCGCGACCTCACCCGAATTCGCCTATCCCAACCGGCTCGCGGCGCAACTGCGCCGGCAATATTCCACCGCCGATATCGTCGTCCTCATTCGCGGCAAGGGCGGCGAGGACGCGCCGGAAATGATGAAGCGGCTGCAAACCGAGGTGATCGACATGAAGCCGGATCTCGTGATCTGGCAGGTCGGCACCAATGCCGTGCTGCGCAACCTCGACCCCGGCGAGACCGCAAGACTGGTGGAGGATGGCGTTGCGCGGATTCAGGCCGCGGGCGCCGATGTCGTGCTGGTCGATCCGCAATACTCACCAAGGGTCAACGAACACGCAGAAGGCGCGAGCAAGATGGTCAGGCTGCTCGGCAAGGTCGCCGAGCTCCGCCATATCGGGATATTTCCGCGCTTCGAGGTGATGCGCGAATGGCACGAACAGCAGGCGCTGCCGATCGACAGTTTCGTGATTCCCGACGGCCTGCACATGAACGACTGGGGTTACGCCTGCTTCGCCCAGCTGCTTGGCGACGACATCATCAAGTCGGTCGGCCAGATCAAGCTCGGCGTCAACGTGCCGGCGAATGTTCAGACCTATCGGCCGATGTGAGGGCGGCGCCCTCTGGCGAAAGCAGGGACCTATAACCACCGGCCTTCGTTGCTGCGACGCGAAGGCAACTCTCACTTTCCGTAATCATTGCCGTCACGGCGTATGGGTCCCTGCTTTCGCAGGGACGACGACAGTAACCTCACGCCTTCTCCAGCGCCGCGTGAAAATCCTCGATCAGGTCGTCGCGGTGTTCGAGGCCGGCCGAGAATCTGACAAAACCCTCGCTGATCCCGAGTTCGGCTCTCGCCTCCGGCGTCAGCCGCTGATGCGTGGTGGTCGCCGGATGGGTGACGAGACTTTTGGCGTCGCCAAGATTGTTTGAAATCCGCGCCAGCTTCAGCGCGTTGAGACAACGGAATGCAGCCGCCTTGCCGCCCTTGACCTCGAAACCGATCAGCGTCGACCCGGCGCGCATCTGCTTTTTCACCAGGGCCGCCTGCGGATGATCTGATCGCCCGGGATAAATCAGCCGCGAGATTTTCGGATTCTGCGCCAGCGCGTCGGCAACCGCCGCGGCGGTTTCGGTCTGCGCGCGGACGCGGATGGCAAGCGTCTCCAGCCCCTTCAGCAGAATCCAGGCGTTGAACGGCGACATCGAGGGCCCGGTCTGGCGCAGGAAAGTGTGGATATGCTCGGCGATGAACGCTTCCGAGGCCAGAATGATGCCGCCGAGACAGCGGCCCTGGCCGTCGATATGCTTGGTCGCGGAGTACACCACGACATCGGCGCCCAATTCCAGCGGGCTTTGCCAGATCGGCGTGGCAAACACGTTGTCGACGATCAGCCGCGCGCCACCCTGGTGCGCGATTTCGGCAATCGCGCCGATATCGAGCACGTCGAGGGTCGGGTTGGTCGGGCTCTCCAGAAACAGGCTTTTGGTGTTCGGCCGCATCGCGCGTCTCCACTGATCGAGATCGAGGCCGTCGACCAGCGTGGAGGCAATGCCGTAACGCGGCAGCAGCTCTTCCACCACGTAGCGGCACGATCCGAACATCGCCTTTGCCGCCACCACGTGATCGCCGGCTTTCAGCGGCGCGAGCATGGCCGTCGTCACCGCGGCCATGCCGGTGGCGGTGGCGCGCGCGGCTTCGGCGCCCTCGAGCTCGATCATGCGGCGCTCGAACATCGAAACGTTGGGATTGGAAAAGCGCGAATAGAGAAAGCCGGGATCTGCGCCCTTGAACCGCGCCTCGCACTGCTCGGCGCTGTCGTAGACAAAACCCTGGGTGAGATACAGCGCCTCGGATGTTTCGCCGAATTGCGAGCGCAAGCTGCCGGAATGGACCAGCCGGGTTTCGGGACGGTAGCGGGCGGTCGCCGACGCCGATGCATTAGTCTCAGACATGTGACCTCCAACGTGACCACCCCGGGGATCCCTAAGGAAATGGTCACAAAAAAACCGGCCTGGAAAAATTCCACAGGCCGGGATCACACTGTCCCCGGCCTGTTTAGCGACTTATTTAACGTGGCTGCAAGCCGGCCGGCTCAAATCACCACGGGATAAGTCATGCTGATATTCCCTCGCGCCCTTTCCGTCAAGGCGACCATCGGATAACCGGTAAAAGTCCATATTTTCAACGATTGGATGACGGCAGCCAAGTCATCTCGGGAACCATACCGTGTCGTTCACGCTTCCGCCCGGCGCCAATGGCATTTTGCCCGATCGCATGATCGCGGCGATGGCGGATGCCGGCCTGATCCTGCCCGCCTATCCCTTTGTCGAAAGCCAGATCCAGCCGGCGAGCCTCGATCTGCGTCTCGGCGACGTCGCCTACCGGGTGCGGGCGAGCTTTTTGCCCGGACCCGGCGCCACGGTGGCCGAGCGCATCGACGAATTGAAACTGCACGAAATCGACTTGACCGACAGCGCGGTGCTGGAGACCAACTGCGTCTATATCGTGCCGCTGCTGGAGTCTCTCGCGCTGACGCCCGAGATCGTCGCCGCCGCCAATCCGAAAAGCTCGACCGGGCGGCTCGATGTGTTCACCCGCGTGATTGCGGACGGTACGCGGCGGTTCGACATGATCGGCGCCGGCTACCACGGTCCGCTCTATGCCGAGATCAGCCCGAAAACATTTCCGGTGCTGCTGCGCGAGGGGTCACGGCTCTCGCAGGTGCGCTTTCGCACCGGCGATCCTATTCTCAGCGCCAATGAACTCGATGCATTGCACGTGCTGGAGCGGCTGGTCGATATTGACAACGCCGATCTCGCGAACGGCGTGGCGCTGAGCGTCGACCTGTCAGGCGAAAACGCCAATGGTTTTGTCGGTTACCGCGCCAAACGGCACACCGGCGTGGTCGATATCGACCGCCGCGGCGGCTACGCCATCGGGGAATTCTGGGAGCCGATCGCCGCGCGACCGGACGGCAGCCTCATTCTCGATCCCGGCGAGTTCTACATTCTGGCCTCGAAAGAAGCCGTGCAGGTGCCGCCGGATTACGCCGCCGAGATGGTGCCGTTCGATCCCCTGGTCGGCGAATTCCGCGTGCACTATGCCGGCTTCTTCGATCCCGGCTTCGGCTATGCCGGCGCGGGCGGCAAGGGTTCGCGCGCGGTGCTGGAAGTGCGCTCGCGCGAAGTGCCGTTCATCCTGGAGCACGGCCAGATCGTTGGCCGGCTGGTCTATGAGAAAATGCTGGCGCGGCCCGACGCCATGTACGGCCAGCGCATCGGCTCCAACTATCAGGCGCAGGGCCTGAAGCTAAGCAAGCATTTTCGGGTGTAACCCGGACGCGGCGGCGCGCCGTTCTTATCCTCTCCCGCTTGCGGGGGAGGTCGACGCGCTCGCAAGAGCGCGGCGGGTGGGGGAAAACTCTAACAACGTGTTCCGGTCTGGCACCCCCACCCCAACCCTCGCCCGCAAGCGGGAGAGGGAGCGCAGCGGCGCAATGTGCTAGAATCCATATGCCTTCCTGCCAATGCAGAACACTGTCGCGGGCAAAGCAAAAATGGGAGTGGTAATGACTGGAGAGCAAGAAGCACGATGGCAGCGATGGCGAAGCGTCGCCGATCTCTATCACGCCTGTTTTACCGGCCTCATTCTGTCGGTGGTGACGCGGCGCGGCGCGCACGATGCCGCCGAATTCGTGTTCCGGGTTTTTCGCCGCCAGCAGCGGGAGCGTTTCCTGCCGGGCCTCGAAAAGCTCGGCCTCAGCCACCTGCCGCCGGCGGTCGCCGCCGCCCAATATCACTATCTCTCCAACTGGATCGGCGGGGTCTCGGTCGAATACATCTATGAGACCGATCGCAAGGCCTGGATTCGCTATCCGCCGCCGCGCTGGATCTGGCGCGGCACCGCGATCTGCGCCGTGCCCGGCGAAGTGTCGCGCGCGATGCTGCGGGGATGGCACGCCAACAATGGCGTTTCGCTTCGAAATCCCAACCTCGGCTTCGTCTGCACCAAGCAGAGCGTCGACGGTCAGGACGGCCTCGAGGGCTATTACTGCGAATACGACCACGCGCTCGAGATCGACCAGCGCCTCGAATTCGCGCGTCATCTCGAGGCCCCGCTGTTCGACCCGGCAAAAGCGCCGGCGCTGCCGGTCGAGAGCTGGCCAAGACCGCGGCTGGAAAAAGCCTATCGCAACTACGCGATGGAATATGTGCGGACCGCGGCGCCGGTCATGGTGCAATTGTTCGGTCCCGAAGACGCCGGCCATCTGCTGCACCTCACCGGCAGGCTGATCGGCATGCAGTATTTCGACGAGATCGCGCGCGGCTTCGCCGCTGGCCGCGGCGCGGCGATGGATTTTGCGGTCTTCCTGCATGCGCTGCTCGAGGCGCAGGACGACGTGGCCGGGATGGACGAGTCCGGGGGCACGTTCGAAATCAGGCAGCAGACCTGGAAGCTGATGGCCGATGTTGCCGATTATCACCCGGCCTGCGCCAGGATTTTGCAAGGCTTGTTCGAAGGCCTTGCTTCCGGCTGCGGCCGTCATATTCCCGTCCCCATGCGACCGGCGGCTGGCGGCGGACCGCCGTTCGTCTGGTCGATCGGCTGAACTAGCGCGCAGGCGTCCCGATGGCGACCTGATCGCGCAGCCGGCCCATGCGCCTGACGCACAGGGAATCCGGCCTGATCGGTGCTAGAGCATGATCCGGAAAAGTGGGAACCGGTTTTCCCTCGCGACGAACGCGGAGCGTTTGCGCGGAGATCATGCTCAAATAAAAAGATAGAGCGGGATGACGATTCGAAGAATAGTCATCCCGCTCTAGGAAACTCGCGGCGCGACAGCCAGATCGCGTCTTTTCGGGAGAGGAAATGTCCGATATCGGCGTCGCCGAAATACCCGTGGACGAGGACGAACAACCGCTTCCTCCCATCGCGGCGCCGGCGAGGAATGCGCTGGTCGACGGGCCTATTCTGCGCACGCTGTTGTGGCTCGCATGGCCCAATGTCGTCGCGCTCAGCGCCGGCACCTGCGTGGTGATCGCCGAGACCTCCTATATCGGCCGGCTCGGCACCGAGTCGCTTGCCGCGATGGCGCTGGTGTTTCCGTTCGTGATCCTGACCATGACCATGTCGGGTGGCGCGATGGGCGGCGGCGTGTCGTCGGCGATCGCGCGAGCGCTCGGCGCCGGCGACAGGGAGCGCGCCTCGGCGCTGGCGGCGCACGCGCTCCTGATTGGCGGCTGCTTCGGGCTGACCTTCATGCTGATCATGCTGATCTTCGGACCCGCGCTGCTGGAAGAGCTCGGCGGCCGCGGCAACGTGCTTGAGCGCGCTATCGGCTATGTCCAGATTTTCTTCGGCGGCGCCGTGGTGCCGTGGCTGATGAACACGCTGGCCGCGATCCTGCGCGGCACCGGCAACATGAAGCTGCCTTCGCTGATCGTCCTCAACTCCGCCGTCTGCCAGATCATTCTCGGCGGTATCCTTGGCCTCGGGCTCGGACCGGTGCCGCAATTCGGCATGCGCGGTGTCGCCGCCGGTTCGCTGACCGCCTACTCGATCGGCGCTTCCATCATGGCGTGGTACATTTTTTCCGGCCGGGCGCGGGTCAGGCCAATCCTCCGGGGGCTCCGAATCCGGCGCGGCATGTTTTTCGATATCCTGAAGGTCGGCGCCGTCGCTTGTTTCTCGCCGCTGCAGTCGGTGCTGACGATCACCATCTTCACCCATATGCTGGCGCGGTTCGGAACCGAGATTCTGGCCGGCTACGGCGTCGGCGCCCGGCTGGAATTCATGCTGACCTCGATCGCGTTTGCGATCGGAATCGCGTCGGTGCCGATGGTCGGGATGGCGATCGGCGCGCGGAAGGTGGCGCGGGCACGACGGATCGCGCTGGTGGCGGGTTGCGTCGCCTTCGTGTCGGTCGGCCTGGTCGCCAGCGTGATCGCGGTTTTTCCCGATCTCTGGGTCGACATCTTTACCCGCGATGCCGCCGTGCGCGCCGCCAGCCGGCAATATTTGTCGACCGCGGCGCCGATGTACGCCTTCATCGGACTTTCGATCTCGATGTATTTTTCCTCGCAGGGCGCGGCGAAGGTTCTGGGACCGGTGCTCGCGCAAACCGCACGACTGGTGTTTGTGGCCGGCGGCGGCTGGTGGCTGTCGACCCACGACGCCACGCCAGCGGGTTTTTTCGCGCTGGCCGCGGCTTCGATGGTGGTGCTCGGCACGCTGTCCGCCGCAAGCGTCATCCTGACCCGATGGGAACCGAAGCGCGTCGCCGTCGTGGGCGCGGGCCCGGCACTATCCGGGATTGGCGACTAACGCCCGGGCCGCGTCGCGCACGTGGTTGCGGTCATGCCGCAAATTCAGGTCGGCGGGCGGGGCGGCGCAACCGGCAGCAGCACGTCGAACAGGGTCTTGCTGGTGCTGGTTCCGCGCGCGCCCTCGATCGAGAGCAGCCGGCGCTTGGAGATGGCGCCGCCGTGCGGGGAGATCTTGTCGGCGTAGCCGCCCGCTTCCAGCACGCGATGACAGGGCACGATGATCACAAAGGGGTTACGGATAAGCGCCTGCGCGACCGCGTGCACGACGCCCGTAACTCTCAGGCTGGCGGCGATCTCGCCATAGGTCCGGGTTTCGCCGCGCGGGATGCTGCGTATGAAGCTGTAGACGCGGGCATTGAAGTGGTGAATTCCGTTCATGTCGAGGGTGACGGCGGAGAGATCGGTAGCTTCGCCGCGCAGCAGCGCGACCATGCCTTCGATCGCGATCTCGACATTCAGCGGCGGGCGCATTTCGCGGGCGTCGGGATAGAGATCGAACAGGCGCTTGCGGGTTTCGATCTCGCGCGCCTCGGGGAGCTGCACGCCGACGATGCCGTCATCACCCCAAGCGATGCCGCATCGGCCAATCGCGGTATCAAATATGGTGTACCCACGCCCCGACATTACGCCACCCACCCCGAGGGCATCATAGCACCGCCGCAACGGCGCGCATCTGGAAAATCAAGGACTGGTTAAAGCGGCGGGCGGGGAGGCGCCAACCCGCTTGGCGGGGCGCGCGGTCTCGGCTAATCATGGCTTTAAGCGCGGGCGTAGTTCAATGGCAGAACGGCAGCTT
>CAWDGT010000010.1:5000-1545843 GCA_963801875.1 uncultured Alphaproteobacteria bacterium
ATCGCGATGCGCGATGTACTCCGGCCGGGTCGGGGTACGGATGTAGTTCGAGACCGCGTTCAGCGTGAGGTACACGATCTTGCGCGGGAAAGGCGTGATGTTGCCGGCCGAGCCGTGCACCAGATTGCCGTGGAACATCAGCATGCCGCCGGCCTTGCCGGTCGGCGCGACAATGCCGCCTTCCCTAACCAGCCGCGTTACGGTTTCCTCATCCAGCGTCCACAGCGGATAGGAGGTGGTCTCGAGGTCGTGCGAGGCCTTGAGGTCGCCGGCGTGCTGGCTCCTTGGCACCAGCATCAATGGGCCGTTGATCGGCATCACCTCGTCGAGAAAGATTGCGATGTTCATTGCGCGCGGCTCCGGCATGCCGTCGTCGCGTTTCCAGGTGCCGTAGTCCTGGTGCCACTGCCAGACGTCGCCGGTGAAGGCCGATTTGGCGTTGATCTTGTACTGGTGCATGTAGACCTTCTCGCCGAAGATCTGCTCGACCGGATCGATCATGCGCGGATGCGCGCCGAGCAGGCCGAACGCCTCATTGTAGAGATGGGCGGCAAAGGCGGTGCGCGGCGCGCCGCTCTTCTCGCGCCACACCTCCGGACGCTTGGTGTCGTAGATGCCTTCCGCCTCGCGCGCCAACAAATCCACTTCCTCGGCGCTGAACAGTTCGGGCAGAAACAGCCAGCCCTCGCGGTTGAAATCGTCGATCTGTTGCTGGGTCAGTTTCATCGGTTCCTCCTCGCAGGTCGGGCGAAGCCCGTATTTCTTGATCCAAAGATTAGCACCGGCGCCGATGTTTACCAACCCGCGTCCGGGCCGTCGGGACCGGCACGGCGCGGTTCGGGGAAGCACTACTTCTGCTTCCGTTAACCGGCCAGAAACTCCAGCACGATCTCACAAAATTCCTGCGGCGCCTGCTCGAACATCCAGTGCCCGGCGCCCGGGATCATCGCGGCGCGCGCGCCGGGGATTTCCGGGCAAAGCGCGCGCGTGATCGCGGGCAACAGCCCCCTGGTTTCGGCGCCCCCGATGAAGAGTGTTGGTGTCTTGATCGATTGCGCATCGGCCTTGCTGAATGGCTGGCGGCTCTCGTGAATTTGGCCGATCAGCGTGAACACATTGTCGCGCAGTTGCTGCTTCGGCGCCGCGGGCAGCCGCGCCCATGCGCCGTCGCCGTCGATCCCGTCGAAAAACACCTGTAGCCCGCCCTCTATATCGCCAGCTCTGACTTTCTCGGCCGATGCCATGATGCGCGCGCCGATTGCGGAGGGTGCGGCGGGCGCAGCGGAGGGGTCAAGCGTCGCATCGAGGTCGCCGCCTGGCTCGGCCAGAACCAGCTTGCGCAGAAGCTCGGGCCGCTGCTGCGCGACGCGAAAGGCGATGTGCCCGCCGCGCGAATGACCCATTAGGCTGACCGGCTTCGGAGCGATCTGCTCGATGAAGGCGATGACGTCGACGACATGCTGGTTCATCCGGTAATCGTCGCCGACGCCGTCCCAATGTTCGGGAAAAAACCGCCGCAGGCTGATCGAGATCACGCGATGCTGCTTCGACAGCGGTCCGAATACCGCCGACCAGGTGCGGAAATCACCGAGCGTGCCGTGCACGCAGACCAGCGGCGGCCCCCGACCTACCTCGAGATAGGCCATGTCGTAACCGTTGACGTGAAGGGTCTGCATGGCGGGGCTCGTGAGGTGGTGGAGACGGCGCAGGTCGGGGCTGTTATACCCCGAACGTCATACGCGGGCTTGACCCGCGTATCCATCTATCTGCGCAACAAGCGCATTTTTCAAGGAAGATGGATCATCGGGTCAAGCCCGGTGATGACGAAATCTTCCGCCCATTTTCGTTGCTTTTCCGTGGGACGGCGCCAAATTCTGCCGGAATCCGGGTGGATCGCAACAATTTCCAAGACTAGATTCCGGGCCAGTATCAAGCTCACAACATGGAGCTACAAGATTTGGAGCCAGCCATGACCGACCATAAATTTGCGATCTTCGACACCGCGATCGGCCGCTGCGGCATCGTGTGGGGCGCGCGCGGCATCAGCGGCGTGCAGCTGCCGATGGGGAGCGAGGACAAGACCCGCGCCCGCATCCGCCAGAGCCATGGCGACATCGCGGAGGCGCCTCCATCCGTTGAAGTACAGCGCGCCATCGAGGGGATCATCGAGCTGCTCGCGGGCAAGCCGAACGATCTCTCCGAGGTCGTGCTCGATCTCGACGGTGTTCCCGAATTCAACCGCGGCGTCTACGATATCGCCCGCACCATCCCGCCGGGCAAGACGCTGACCTACGGCGATATCGCCAAACGGCTCGGCGGTGTCGAGCTGTCGCGCGATGTCGGCCAGGCGCTCGGGCGCAACCCCTGTCCGATCGTGGTGCCCTGCCACCGCGTGCTCGCTGCCGGCGACAAGCCCGGGGGATTCTCCGCCAATGGCGGCGTCGTGACCAAGCTGAAAATGCTCGCGATCGAAGGCGCCGTCGTCAACCACACGCCGAGCTTGTTCGACTAATCCCGAGGAACCGGGTTTCGGAAAGGATCATGCCCGCGAGGGGCCCCTAACCCGCCACCGCCTGGCAGGAAAATCCATTGCCCCAGCGCCGGATTTTGCCGGTCGAGGGCGAGGGGAAATGCGCGGTGCAGCACAGCGTGTCGGTGTCGCAATAGCGTTCCAGGAACTTGCGGCGCGTCACCGCGGCCTGCGCCGGGTCGACGTCGAATTTCGGTGACAGCTCGGGGTGGCGCGCCTGCAGCGGCGAGTGCATCAGGTCGCCGCTGACGACGACGTTGTCCTTGCCCCGGCCGAACGCAATCGCGACGTGTCCCGGCGTATGCCCCGGCGTCGGCAGGATGCGCAGGTGATCGCCGATCTCGAAATCGTCGCGCACGATCTCGGCCTTGTTCGCTTCGACGACCGGCAGCACGCTGTCGCCGAACGCGGCGACCTCCGTTTTGGCGTGCTGTTCGGTCCAGTAGTCGAATTCGTTCTTGCCGAAGATGTAACGCGCATTCGGGAAGGTCGGCACCCAGCGGCCGCCTTCCAGCCGGGTGTTCCAGCCGACGTGATCGACATGCAGATGCGTGCACATCACGAAATCGATGTCATCAACCGAAAACCCCGAAACCGCGAGCGCGCGCATATAGGTATCGTCGGTCTTCATGTTCCATTTCGGGCGCAGCGGCCGCGGCTTGTCATTGCCGATGCAGCTGTCGACCATGATGGTGTGGTGCGGTGTCTTTACGATATAGGACTGGAAACACAGGATCAGCACGCCGTCGGCGTCGATCGCGCCGGCCTTTTGCATCCACGGACTGTTCTCCGCCAGCAGTTCCGGCATCAGGCCGGGCAACATATCCAGCGCGGGCAGGAAGGTTGTTTCCTGCTCGATGATGCGATGGATGGTGAGATCGCCGACGGCGAAATTGAGAACTCATGGGCAACTTCCCTGGCGAGTTACGCCGGCGGCGGCAGCGAGATCTTCACCGAGGGCCGGGCCAGCATTTTTTCGTGGAAAGCGTTGAGTTTCGGATAGGCCTTGCGCCAGCCGCAATCGGCGAAGCGGAAATCGGCATAGCCGAGCACGCAAGTGAGCGCGATCTGCGAGATATCGAGCGGTCGCGACAGCATGTCGGTCTGCTTTTCGAAGCGCGCCATGCCGTTCCAGGCCCGGTTCCAGTGATCGTCGGCCCAGGCCTGCCAGCGCAGCGGCTCCGGCCGCACCATCTTTTCGTAGCGGCACAGCAGCATTGAATCGAGCATGCCCTGCAGCATCGAATGGTCGCTCTTGACCTTCCACCTGTTGGCACCGGACGCCGGAATAAGCTTGCCGCCGCCGGCGAGGTCGTCGAGGTATTCCACGATCACGTAGGAATCGAGGATGACCTCGCCATTGTCCAGGATCAGAACCGGCAGCTTCTTCAAGGGAGAGATCCGCGAATATTCCTCGTTGGGCTGGCCCGGCACCACGGTGGCCGGAATGAATTCGATTTTGTCGATCAGCCCGAGTTCGATCGCGGCGATGCGCACCTTGCGGGCAAACGGCGAGGCGGGGGAGAATGAGAGTTTCATGGGATATCCTTGAAAAATGCTCAGACAGGGAATTGCGTTCGTCATTGCGAGCGAAGCGAAGCAATCCATGGGGCTACAAAGTAAGTCTGGATTGCTTCGTCGCTACGCTCCTCGCAATGACGTTGCATGGTTGCGCCGCGCCCCTGGAGACACGCGCAAGGCGCGCCCCTCAAGAAGATGGCCTCACGCCGCGATGATTTCCTGCCGCTGCTCGCCGAGCCCCTCGATGCCGAGCGTGACGACGTCGCCGACGTTGAGGAATTGCGGCGGCTTCATGCCGGTGCCGACGCCGGGCGGGGTGCCCGTGGTGATGATGTCGCCGGGCAGCAAAGTGAGGAACTGCGAGACGTAGGAAATGCACTTCGCCATGGAGAAGATCATGGTCGAGGTCGATCCGGTCTGGCGGCGCTTGCCGTTGACGTCGAGCCACAGCGACAATTTTTGCACGTCCGGTATCTCGTCTTTGGTCACCAGCCACGGTCCGAGCGGGCCGAAGGTGTCGTGCGACTTGCCCTTGGTCCACTGGCCGAGACGCTCGATCTGGAAGTTGCGCTCAGACACGTCGTTGCAAACGCAGTACCCGGCGACATGATTGAGCGCGTCGGCCTCGGAGACGTATTTGGCGCGGGTGCCAATGATGGCGGCGATTTCCACTTCCCAGTCGAGTTTTGTGGAGCCACGCGGCTTTTCGACCGGATCATTCGGGCCCGAGAGGGCGGTATTGGCCTTCAGGAAGAAGATCGGTTCCCCGGGGATCGGATTGCCGGTCTCCTTGGCATGGTCGATATAATTCAGGCCGATGGCGACGAATTTCGAGATGCCGGTCACCGGCGCGCCGATCCGCGGCTTGCCGCTGACAGCCGGAAGCTTGGCGGGGTCGAGGGCGGCGAACTTGGCCAGCGAGGCCGGCGCATAGGCTTCGCCATTGAGGTCCTTCACATGCGCGGAGAGATCGCGCAATTGGCCCGATTTATCGATCAGGCCGGGCTTTTCCTGGCCAATTGCCCCGTAACGAACAAGCTTCATTTCTTTTCACTCCCTGGGATGGTGGTTGCTTGGATGCTTCTTGGAACAGCGCGCGCCGAAATTCAACTGCTGACTGCGAGCCGCATTGCAGCCCCCCTCATCCTGAGGAGGCCTGAACCATGAATTTGAAGGCATCGCCGTCGCGCCTGATCCGGCCGGCGTTGAAATGCCCGCCGATCACCAGCGTCGGGGTATCGGCGAAACGCGAGAACAATTCGCGCCGCGTCACCGCTGACTGCACGGGATCGGAATCGGCGGTCGATGACCAGTCGAGATGCGCCATCTGGCAGGGATGATGGGCAACATCGCCGGAGAGCAGGGCCTGTTCGCCGTCCGATTGGATGTGAATACTCATATGGCCCGGGCTGTGGCCTGATGTCGGGATCAGGGTGATCTCATCGCAGAGCCTGGCATCGCTTGCGACGAGGTCGGCCTTGCCGGCATCCGCGACCGGCTTCACCGAGTTCAGCGAAAACAGCAGCCTTGTCGGGCTCGTCGCTGTGGTCGCGCCAGTGTTCATATTCGGTCTTGCCGAACACATAGCGCGCTTTGGCGAAGGTCGGCACCCATTTGCCGTCCACAAGCCTTGTGTTCCAGCCGACGTGGTCGACATGCAGATGGGTACAGAGCACGGTGTCGATGCTATCGGGCGGGAAGCCCGCTGCCGTCAGGGTTTCGAGGAAGGGGCCCTGGCGGTTGTTCCAGGTCGGGACGTTGCGGCCTTCCTTGTCATTGCCGAGCCCGGTATCAACCACGATCCGGCGCGCCGGCGTCTCCACCACCAGCGCGTGGATCGACATTTTGAGCCGGCCCTCCTCGGTGGCGAAGTGGGGAATGAGCCATGGCAGTTTCCGGATTTCCTCATTGGTGGCCAAAGGGAGGATAAATCTCGTGCTGCCGACCGTCTCCAGTTCGACGATTTTCGTGATTTTGACCTTGCCTACATTCCAGTACATTCGGCGCTTCCCCCCGGGCCGTCATTTCTTGGGGCGAAAGATGCTGGTTTCGGCGGCTGCGCGCAATGGATCATCTCACCGTCCCGCGCATTGATCGGTACGCAAAAACGAGGAGCGCTGAGATGCCCGAATTAGGGCCTGTCATCAATTGAGCCAGATGATAGCAGCCGCGAGGTGGATTGCGGCGAGGAAATTTCTGGCGGTTTTGTCGTAGCGGGTGGCGATGGCGCGGTATTGCTTGAGCTTGCAGAAGAAATTCTCGATGAGGTGGCGGGCCTTGTAGGCGTCTTTGTCAAAATCGCGTTGAACCTTGCGGTTGCTCTTGGGCGGGATCACGATCGACTTTCCCCGTGCAAGCAACGGCTCGATCACCCGCTCGTCGGCATCGAAGGCCTTGTCTGCCAGCAAGGCCTCGGCCGCCATATCCGGCAGCAGCGCGTCGGCGCCTTGCAGATCATGGGCTTGGCCCGGCGTCAGGATGAAGTCCAGCGGATTGCCTAACGCATCGACAAGCGCATGAATCTTGGTGCTCAGCCCGCCTTTGCTGCGCCCGATCGCCTGGTCTTCGCCGTCTTTTTTTGTGCGCCGGCACTGTGCTGATGCGCTCGCACGATCGTGCTGTCGATCATGGCGTACTCATTATCCGCATCGCTCGCCAGCATCTCAAACAGCTTCTTCCACACGCCGCTTTTGGCCCAGCGCGAGAAGCGCGTATGTATCTTGATCGGGTCGCCAAAGCGCTCGGGCAAGTCCCGCCAAGGGATGCCGGCCCGGTAACGGTAGATCACCGCCTCTACAAACAGCCGATTGTCCTTGGCCGTTACCCCCACATGCCCTTCACGTCCGGGCAAAATATCCTTGATCCTGTCCCATTGATCGTCCCGAAGGGCGTAGCGGCGCATCTGTCAGCTCCGAATCAGCTGACCGCCTATGAATCACGCGATAATCTCCTTGGGAATCCTCCAATTGAGGACAGGCTCTAGCCATTTCGGCCGAAAAGGTTCGATTTTTGATCGAGAAAACCCGTGAATTCGACGTCAAGGAGGGGGCTTCTGATCCGAACTCCGGGTCGAACGCAGCCGACGACAGGATGATCGATGTGCTTGAGGACAATGGCGACGATCCGGTGGTGCGAGAAATTACCGGCTTCATCGATGCCATGACCGAAGACGAGCAGATCGACCTGGTCGCCTTGATGCGTCTCGGCCGCGGCGACGGCGGAATAGAGGAATGGGACGATCTCCGCCGCGAGGCCGCCGAAGGTCGCAACAAGCGCACGGCGAGCTATTTGCTCGGCGAACCCCTCGTCAGCGATTACCTCGCCGAGGGCCTGGATGCGTTCGGCGAGACCTGGACCGACGAGCGGACCACGCCGGTGCGATGATCACGTGGCGCAGTCGACGACGACGGTGCCGAGCTTGTTGCCTTTTTCCACCGCGAGATGGGCCCGCGCGGTCTCGGCGAGCGGAAACTGCGCCGCGATATTGTGGATGCGCGGCCCCGCCGCGAGCCATTTCGAAATGTGCGCCTGCGCTGCCGCGTGCAGCGGCGGCGGCAGCGCGGGCAGCACCAGCGCGCGTAACGTGATGCATTTTTCCATCAGCTCGCGCATGGGAACGACGGGATTGCGGTTGCCGTTGGTGGCGTAGACCGCAATGGTCGAATTCATGGCCATTAATTTCAGGGTCGTTGCGATATTGCCGCCGAAATCGACATCGACGACGCGATTGACGCCGCGCTGACCGGTAAAGGCCAGCGTCTTTGCGACCACATCCTCGTTCCTGTAGTCGATCACCAGATCGGCGCCCGCCAGGCGCGCCTGCTCCGCCTTCGCAGGTGAACTGACGGTGGCGATCACGCGCGCGCCGCCGCCTTTCGCCAGTTGCACGGCATAGTGGCCGACCGCACCGGCGCCGCCGGTGACCAGAACGGTCTGGCCGGCGACCGGTCCGTCGCCGAACAGGCAGCACCATGCGGTCATGCAGGGGATGCCGAGCGTTGCCCCGGCCGCGAACGACACGTCGTCGGGCAACGGCGTCACCAGATGCTCGGCGAGCGCGATATACTCCGCCGCGGTGCCGAAGGCGCGGCCGTTGCGCTGGCCGTTAAAGAGCCAGACCCGCTGGCCGACGCGGAATCGCGTGACGCCGTTACCGAGCTGGTCGATGATGCCCGCGCCGTCGCTGTTGGGGACCACGCGGGGAAATTCCATCGCGCGATAGCTGCCGGCGCGGCGGCCTGCATCGGAGGGATTGACGCCGGAAGCATGCAGCCGCACCCGGACTTCGCCCGGTCCGGCCTCCGGCGTCGGCATGTCGCCGAAGGTCAGGACGTCAGGCGCAGCACCGGTTCGCTCGTACCAGATGGCCTTCACAGCGTGCCCGGGAACGCGCCGCCATCGAGCAGGAGGTTCTGCCCGGTGATGAAGCCGGCCTTGGCGCCGCAGAGAAACGCGCAGGCCTGCCCGAACTCCTCTGGATCGCCGAAGCGTCCGGCGGGATTGAGCTGGGCACGCTCCGCCATCACCTGTTCGAAGGGAATACCGCGTTTCTCGGCCTCCGCCTTTCCGGTGCCGCGCAGCCGGTCGGTATTGAACGGACCCGGCAAGAGGCCGTTGATAGTGACATTGTTGATCACGGTCTTGCGCGCGATCCCTGCGACAAAGCCGGTGAGGCCGGCGCGGGCGCCGTTGGAAAGCCCCAAAATTTCGATCGGCGATTTTACCGCGGCCGAAGTGATATTGACGATGCGGCCGAATTTGCGCGCCATCATGCCGTCCACGGTGGCCTTGATCAGCTCGATTGGGGTCAGCATGTTGGCGTCGAGCGCCTTGATCCAGTCGTCGCGGGTCCAGTAGCGGAAATCGCCGGGCGGCGGGCCGCCGGCGTTGTTGACCAGGATATCCGGATCGGGACAGGCTTTCAGCGCGGCTTCACGGCCGGCCGGCGTGGTGATGTCGCCGACGACTTCGGTCACCGTCACGCCGGGGCTGGCTTTTCGTATTTCGGCGGCGGTTTTCGATAAAGCTTCCGCGCCGCGCGCGGTCAGCGTGACATGCACGCCTTCGGCGGCCAGCGCCATCGCGCAGGCGCGTCCCAAGCCCTTGCTGGATGCGCAAACGATGGCGCGGCGGCCTTTGATCCCAAGATCCACTGTCTCACTCCCGTTATGTCTGATGCGTTTTTGAAGCCCGGCTTCGCCACTGTAGCCAACCTGGGCGGCTCTGATAAGAGACCGAAAAATCCATTTTCAGGGCGAGGGATGCGCCCACGGCAGGTCGACAAGGCCTTAAATCCGCCGGTCTTTCTTCAACCGATCGATATAGGCCACGACGTCCGGCGGCAGGGACCTGAAACCCTTTTGCCCGGCGACCGACAACAGCGGCCGCAGTTGCGAACCGGTGAGGTATGAAGGCTGGCGATCCGGTGGCACGAGCTGGTCGAAAATCAGCACCAGCGTGACTGCGACGAGGCCGACCCGAACCGCGCCGAGCGCCGCCCCGGCGAGGCGGTCGCCGATGCCGGCTTCGGAGCCGATGGTTTCGTCCAGCGCCATTCGCATCAGTTTTCCCAATACGATGCCGGCGATCAGAAAAATTCCGAAGAACAGCGGCAAGTTCTGCGTCAGCGGCGAGCCGGACCCGCCGTCGATCCCGGGTGAAAGCAGCGACATCGCCCAGACCGCGATCGGCATCGCGACTACATAGGCCAGGATCGTGGCCGCGCTGCGCAGCAATCCAGCATTGAAGCCGGTGACGACGGCAACGACCAATCCGATATAGACGACGGCATCGAAACTGTTCATGGACGGTCGTTCCCGGCGTGTTTCGGGTGCAAGGATGGTCAACAAAACCGGTTTGCGATCGCGAAAATCGTCTGTATCAATGAACGCACACTGCGGTTGCGGAGTTGGCCATGTCCGGTCTATTTGATGTCAGTAAAGAAACCATTCTCGTCACCGGCGCCTCGCAGGGGCTGGGCCGGCAGTTCGCGCGGGTGCTTTCAGCGCATGGCGCCGCGGTGGTGCTGGCGGCGCGGCAGGCAGGCAAACTGAAAAGCCTCGAGGACGAAATCCGCGGCAAGGGCGGCCGCGCCGCCGCGGTGCAGATGGATGTCACCGACACAGGCTCGATTGCCAAGGCGATCGATAGTGCCGAAGCCGCGCTCGGTCCGGTCAGCGTCCTCATCAACAATGCCGGCATCGCCATCGAAAAGCTCGCTGTCGAGCAGACCGAGGCGGACTGGGACGCCGTCATCAACGCCAACCTCAAGGGCGCCTATTTCGCGGCCACCGAAATGGCGCGGCGGATGATCGCGCGCAAGCAGGAAGGCAATATCGTCAATATCGCATCCGTGCTGGGGTTCGGCGTGATGAAGTTTCTTTCGCCCTATACGATCTCCAAGGCGGGGATCGTGCAGGCGACCAAAGCGATGGCGCTGGAACTGGCCGGCAACCGCATCCGCGTCAATGCGCTCGCGCCCGGCTACATCGACACCGAAATGAACCACGATTTCTGGTCGACGCAAGCGGGCGAGAAACTGACAAAACGGATTCCGCAACGCCGCGTCGGCGCTGAATCCGATCTCGACGGCGCGATCATGCTGCTGGCGTCCAGTGCGTCACGCTACATGACCGGCAGCGTCGTCACCGTGGACGGCGGCTTCTTGCTGACGTAGTTTTCGTCATTCCGGGATGGTCCGAAGGACCATAACCGGAATCTCGAGATTCCGGGTTCGATGCTTCGCATCGCCCCGGAATGACGGCGCGGCGGCGACGCTTCAAGTCTACGACATGAATCGCAGCATCTTTTCCAGCCGCGCGATCCTGGCGCCGTAGGGCGGATAGAGGTCGGCAAGCCGGTTGAACGGTGAGCGATAAAACACCGGCTTCAGTTTGCTCAGCGTATTGAAGCCCCATTCGCCATGATAGGCGCCGGTGCCGGACGCGCCGACGCCGCCCATCGGCTGATTGATCTGGGTGAAGTGAAACAGGCAATCATTGACGGTGACGCCGCCGGAGACGGTGCGCTCCAGCACCTCGTCGCGCGCCGCATCGTTGTTGCCGAACCAGTACAGCGCCAGCGGCCGGTCGTGCTTGTTGACGTAGGCGACAGGCTCGGCCGGATCCCTGTAGCCGAGGATCGGCAGCACCGGTCCGAAGATCTCCTCCTGCATGATGGTCATGTCAGAGGTTACGCCGACGACGATGGTCGGCGGAAATTTTCGTTTCGATTTCCACGCGGGATCGCCGGCTTTCGCCGCTTGCATGATCCGCGCGCCCCTGGCGGCGGCATCGGCCACCAGTCCCTCGAGCCGCGCATAGTGCCGGTCGGATACGATCGAGGTATAGTCCTTGTTGTCGGGGTCGGTGCCGAACATGCTGCGCATGCTGGCTTGCACCTTGTCGGCGAAATCCTGCACCTGGCCTTCGGGCACCAGCGCATAGTCGGGCGCGATGCAGGTCTGGCCGGCATTGACCAGCTTGGCGTAGGCGATGCGCTCCGCGGTTTGCCCGAGATCGGCTGAACCGTCGACGATCGCGGGCGACTTGCCGCCGAGTTCGAGCGTGATCGGCGTCAGGTTGCGCCCCGCCGCCTCCGCCACGAGACGGCCGACGCGGGTCGAGCCGGTGAAGATCAGATGATCGAACGGCATCGACGCGAAGGCCTTTGCGAGATCGTCGTCGACGCCGGTGACGACAATTTCGGTGGCGTCGAATTTGGCCGATATCAGCTCCTTCAGCAGCGCGGAGAATCGCGGCACCAGTTCACTCGGCTTGATCATGACGCGGTTGCCCGCGGCAAGCGTCCCGACGGCGGGCGCCAGCGTGAGCTGAAGCGGATAATTCCAGGGCGCGATGATGCCGACGACGCCGAGCGGCTGCGGGATCAGCCGGTTCCTGGCGGGCATGAATTGCAGCGCGGTGGAGACGCGCCGCGGCGCCATCCATTTCTTCAGATGTTTGGCGGCAGCCTGATCTCGCCGAGCACCAATAGCGATTCGGCGATCGCGGTCTCGGTAGGGCTGCGATGGCCGAAATCGGCCGAGACCGCCTGCTCGAAGCGAGGTTCGTTGTTGGATACGACCGCGCGCAGCCGCGCCAGCCGGTCGAGACGTTCCTCAAGCCCGGGCGCGGGCCTGGTCCGTGTCAGTCCGAGCATGGCGTGAAAGGCGTCATCCAGGGCACTCTGCCCGGGGCTTTTCAGGGGCTGGTCCATGGCGTTTCCTTGGGTCATTATTGGTCTTGAGGCTGGGCTTTGGCGCCACTGCTGGCAAGAGGGCTCCGGCGGGCCGATTTGGCGCGATATCGGGTTTTGACCGTCATAAAATGCTCAAAAGTCGCTTGCCGGCCCTTTCCAAAGCGGCCTCGCGTTGGTACATACCCCCGCGACCCCAAGGGCATTTGCCAGGGGTTAGCCTTCTCAGGAAGCCTCCGGACGGGATCGGCGCGCTTGCGCGTTGGCCAACGACGTTTCGGCATTCGGTTTTTCGGCAGGCACGCAATGGTTTATCGCGGGGTGGAGCAGCCCGGTAGCTCGTCAGGCTCATAACCTGAAGGTCACAGGTTCAAATCCTGTCCCCGCAACCAGATTAATCCTTCTAGGTCAACGACTTAGAAGGATTTTTCATTTGCAGCGTCTTGGTGAGATTGCGCTGTGTCAGCAATATGTCAACAAATGGCGGCTCTTCGCTGTCTCTGCGGCCAAGCCCGCAGAATCGCGCCCGTACCAACGTTCGAATCCCTCTCGCTACCGGCGTGATGCCGGTGGTCGGCTATTAGAGCTCGATCTGCTCGGCGATATTTAGAGCGTCGTCCACCTCAATCCCGAGATATCGGACTGTGCTCTCCAGCTTCGTATGGCCGAGGAGGAGTTGCACTGCGCGGAGGTTGCCGGTTTTGCGATAGATCTGGGCGGCCTTCGTACGCCGCATAGAGTGCGTGCCATATGAGGTAGAATCTAAGCCGATGCTTTCAACCCAGCGATGCACCAGTCGGGCATATTGGCGGATTGATATGTGAGGACTTGCATGAAGTCGACTTGGAAAGAGATATGGGGAACCAGTTGTCCGGAGCAATGGTAGCCAGGCTTCAACGGAGGTCCTCGACTGCTCCGTGATCTCGAACTGGACTGGTCGACCTGTCTTCTTTTGGACGATCGTTGCTCGATGTCGCACTTTAGCGCCTGAGCAAATGTCGTCCAATCGAAGTTTGACCAGGTCGGAGGCGCGAAGCTTGCTGTCGATGGCTAAGTTAAAGATGACAAGGTCCCGCCTTGATCGTGCGATTTCTAGGCGAACTCGAATGGACCAGACGTGCTTCGGCTCGAGAGGCTTTTTCTGGCCGATGAGCAATCCCTTGTTCCAAGGTAGTTGGCCTCTGTCGAAAAGACGTACAGGCATAGGGGGGTCTCCGCCACCCCGCCCTCCGCGTCGCTCTGTCGCGAGCGTATGATTTATACGGACCGAGCAATCTGGGATTCCCAAGAAAGTACTCGCGATCGACCACTTCTGGCGCAAAGCGGTCGTTCGCTCGTCCGATGTTCCGTGACGCCTCATATCCGAATGAAGCGGCATTGAATCAAATGCCAGACAAGCTCTTGGCGCAGGTCGCGGCCGTCAGCACGTCGCGCCAGAGCGGGAAAAATGGTCGCTCGCAAAGGCGCGATGTCCGCTTCCAGGGGTGATCACGGACTCAGAGACTCTCTAGAGAGCCGTCACCAGGGCGGCGCCTTCGTCCAGAATGGGCAAAATCGCGTCTCGGGGCTTGGGTGGAAGCATCAAGACCACCCGATCAACGCCGGCGTCACGGTAGCGTTTTAGCACCTCTAAGTCTCGGGGCGCCCCGAAGACGTCGAAGGAGAGCGACGCGGGATCGCGGCCAGCGTCCTTTGCCATTTGACGGAATTGCGGCAGCACCTCGAGCGGATCCAGCACGCGCCCGCCGATCGGAATCCAGCCGTCGCCGTAGGCGATCGCCCGTCTTGCTGCGTGGGGGAATGCGCCCCCAACAACGATTGGCGGGTAAGGTTTTTGAACTGGTTTGGGCCACTGCATCATGGGTTCGAACTTGACGAATTCGCCGTCGAATGCCGCCGTCGATTGCGTCCAGATTTGCTTCATCGCCTGGATCCGCTCACCCATCAGCTTGAAGCGGGTTGCAAACGCAGTGCCGTGATTGGCCATCTCTTCCTCGTTCCAACCCCCGCCAACGCCGAAAATGAACCGGCCCGAGGAAAGCTGGTCGACGGTCGATACCTCCTTGGCGGTGTGGATCGGGTCACGCTCGACGACAAGACAGATCCCCGTCGCAAGCTTGATGGTTTTCGTCACCACGGCGGCAGCGGCCAGCGAGACGAACGGATCGTAGCTATCGTAATAATACTTCGGCAGCTCAGCGCCGCCGGGCCACGGCGATTTGCGACTGGTGGGAATGTGACTGTGCTCCGGCAACCACAATGACTCGTAACCTCGCGCCTCCGCCGCCACGGCAAGGTCGTGCGGTGGAATCGAGTAATCCGTCGGAAACATCGTAAGCCCGACATGCATGTTCAGTGCTCCTACGGTACAGCAGGCCTCATCACACGCGACCGCCGTGATAGTTGCATACATCCGGGCGTGTCCTTCAACCCTATCAGAGAAATGAGCGGAGGTACCGCTGTTCATCGCAATGCGGCCTCTCATCGCCGCGACGGCTTGTCGAGCGTCGTGCATCGACGGGATTACAGTATCTCAGAATGCGACGACCGGGACTTACGCCACTAAGGTCGCAACTGCCTCTACGCTTGACCATCATAGTCGACCTCGTCCTCGCCCACGGCCAGGTTGCCCCAGCTTGTCACCCGCTCCAGGCGGACCGCGATGACGGGCCGTTCGGCGATCTGCATAGCCGCCAACTGGCGGTACCGAGCGCGTAGCAGCTCCTGCGCGCGATCGTGCTCCGTCCCGGCGCGCAGGATCTCAGCCCGTCCACGCAACATCACCCAGCCAAGCCGGGTCCAGTCTTCGTCGTACCGATCAACCACGATAGCGACCATCGGGTTGCGCTCGATGTTGCGGATGCGCTTGAGTGCTGGTCCAGCCACGCGCTTCGGCTTCTCGTCGATGGTGATGTAAAGGGTGCCTTGCGAAATCGTAAAGCACACCGGCACGACATGCGGAACGGCCTGGCTATCGGCCGTGGCAAGATGCCCGACCCGTCGCGTCAGCAGGAATCTGCGTTCGTGGTCTGACAACACGTGACGGTCCGCCGCGCGACGACTTTCAATCGCGGCGATACTGCACGAGCTGGCTCGGCTTCGCCAGCGAAGAGTCGGCGTTCGACCCCGGCGCAGCAGTTGCCCAAAAGACCCGCGCAATTGGTCGAGAGCTATTACGGACCTTCATGGCACTCCTCATGGATTACGCTATCCTAATCGGCCCTAACCGCTAATACTCGATCATCCCATTCCGTTCATCCGGAGCGCGACCATGGACAAGGCCCTGTCAGGCATCCGCATCATCGACATGACGCACAATCAGGCGGGCCCCGCCTGCACGCAGATTCTCGGCTTCCTCGGTGCCGACGTGATCAAGCTCGAGGAGCCCAAGGGCGGCGACATCGCGCGGGTGAACATGCGCGACCAGAAGAACAGCGACAGCCTATTCTTCCTGATCCTCAATGCCAACAAGCGCAGCCTGACGCTGAATCTCAAGAACGACGTCGGCAAGGATCTGTTCCAGAAGGTCATCGCCCAGTCGGACGTGCTGGTGGAGAATTTCGGGCCGGGCGCGCTCGATCGCCTCGGGCTCGGCTATGCAGCGCTGGCCAAGGTTAATCCGCGACTGATTTACGCCACCATCAAGGGGTTCGGCACCTACGGGCCCTACAGCGGATTCAAGAGCTTCGAGCCGATTGCACAGGCCATGGGCGGAGCGATGAGCGTCACCGGCTTCCCCGAAAATCCGCCGACCTATGTCTATCCGGCGATCGGGGATTCCGGCACCGGCATGCACATGGCGATCGGCATTTTGGCCGCACTGCAGCAGCGCCATGCGACCGGCCGCGGCCAGCAGGTCGAGGTGTCCATGCAGGATGCGGTCGTCAATCTGGTGCGGGTGAGCCTGCGCGACCACCAGCGCTTCGGCCGTCCGATGCCGCGCAACGGCAATCAGCTCGGGCGCAACGTGCCTGGCACGACCTACCCCTGCGCGCCGGGCGGCCCGAATGACTACATCTTCCTCTACGCGCAGCCGCAGATGTGGCCGGCGGTGGCGAAGGTGCTGGGGCAGCCGGAGTTGACCGAGGACGCGCGCTTCAAAACCGCGGAAGCGCGCTGGGATAATCGCGCAGAACTCGATGCTATCGTCGAGGCGTGGACGCGCCAGCGCGGCAAGCACGAAGTCATGCGCCTGATGGGGGATGCGGGTGTTCCCTGCGGCGCCTGCCAGGACACCGGCGAGGTGCTGGCCGATCCGCATCTCAAGGCGCGCGAGATGATCGTCGACGTGGACTACCCGACCCGCGGCACCTATCAGACGGTCGGCTGCCCGATCAAACTGTCGGATTCACCCGTCGCGGTCAGCCGTCCGCCGCTGCTGGGCGAGCACACCGACGTGCTGCTTGAATCCCTGTGCGGAGTCGAGCCTGATGAAGCGAAACGCCTACGCCAGGAGGGGGTCGTCTAGCGCGGCGTGGCTTTCCCTGCCCAGCTGACGCCCGGCCCGCTGTTCCTGCGAAAGCGGTCAATGAACGGACGTCGCCGGAGGTCCGAGAAGGGTCAAAAGGCTGGATTAGCCTTAACTCGATCCTCCCCGGGCAGATCCGCAGCACCTACGATAACGGCCGTGACTCAGCCCAGATGAACCGCCGTGGCCCGTGACCGACGGCATCGAGCGCGGGCCATTCGTGGGCGCGCCGCGTGCGCGCTACTATTCCGCCGCTGTGGCGATCCTGGCCGGGTGGAAGGCGGGCATGACCTCCTTCGCGAATCGATCCAGGTCTTCGAGCTGGACCTCGAGCGGGGTTCCCAGCGGCGTGGCGCACACCACCCGGTCGACGCCCGGATAGCGCTTTTCAACGGCCTTCAATTGCTCGATGATGTCGGCGGGCGTACCGGTCAGGAAGCCGCCGGCCTTCACTGCGTTCTCTACGCTCGGCAATTTCGTCGTGGCGGCGAGCCGTGGATCGCGCATCGCGGCGATCTGCTCGTCGGTTAGCGCCCGCACGAGGCGCAACTCGCCAAACATCTTCATGTTTTCCTCGTAGTGTTTGGCCGCCTCTCTCATGCCGTCGTCGCGGCTCTTCGCGATGTGAAATTGGAAGCCCAGCGCAAGCCGCTCGCCAAGTCCGAGTTCGATGCCGCGGCGCGCATAGGCAGCCTGGAAGCCGATCATGTGCCGCTCGACGGCCCCGCCCTCGGCAGAGCCGCCGCCGATGATACCGCAGATGCCGTGCTTGGCCATGAAGTCGAAGGCCTGCTCGGAGCCGCTCTGAATCGGCTGCCAGCATTCAACCGGCAGGCGCTCCGGCGCCGGCACCAGCGTGATCTCCTTGAGCGTATAGCCGCGATACGGCACCTCCGGCGGGATCGTATAGTACTTACCCTTGTGCGAGAACGGCTTGCCCTCGAACGCCTTGAACAGGATATCAACGCCTTCCTCGAACAATTCGCGGTTGGCCTGCTGGTCGCGCAGCGGCGCGCCGAACGTCTCGACCTCGCGGGTGTGATAGCCGCGCGCGACACCGAAGATCACCCGGCCACCAGTCAGGATGTCGGCCATCGCATAGTCTTCCGCGAGGCGCAGCGGGTGCCACATCGGCACGACATTGAAGCCGCAGCCGATGCGCAGGTTCTTCGTCACCCCGCACAAGTGCATCGCCATCATCAGCAGATTCGGGATCAGTTCTGTGCCTTCCGGCTGGAAATGGTGCTCGGCCATCCAGAACGTGTCGTAGCCGCGCTCATCCATGCACTTGGCGTACTCGATGACCTTGTGCAGCGCGCCGCCCAATTCCGCTTGCGAATAGCGGCGCTCGTTGATCGGGGTGCCGGCGTACCCGAGATTCTCCATGTCGACTGTTCCGTAATAGGAGCTATCGAATTTCGTAATCATCGTCTTGCCCTCGCAGATGCCGGTGTCGACTGTCACCTGCGTCGGTGGTTTCGTCTAGCGGAAATCTCGCTGCTGCTGGCCAGCGGGTTGGCGGGTATCAATCAGGGCTCGCCGCAGCGCGGAATTTTGGCTTGGCTGAGGTCCGGTAATGGGATGGTCCAGCCGTGTGCTCCGGCCCCGCCATCAAGCTCACTGCTGCGATGGACGCCACGGTCGTTGGTGATCAGCTTTTGCGCCGCAGCAAATGCGTTTAACCAAGACCGGAGACCCGTTACGAGTCGTGGCTCTTGTAAGACCGAGAGAGCTGAGCTGTAGTCTGAGCAGTAGATCGGGCAAACCACCATGGAAATCTCGCTTCACGGCCGTTCGGCGATTGTGACCGGCGGCAGCAAGGGGCTCGGCCTTGCAATCGCCACCCAGTTCGTCGCGTCCGGCGCCAACGTCGTGATCGCGGCCCGCGGCCCGGAAGCGCTGGAGTCCGCTGCTAAAGCCATTTCGGACGGCGCAGCGACCGTGTCCGGCGGTAATGCGCGCGGCCGCATTATTACGGTCGCCGGCGATGTGGCCAAGGCCGCCGACATCAAACGTATCCATGCTGAAGCGACGAAGGCATTCGGGCAGGTCGACATTCTCGTCAATAACGCCGGTGTGTCGCGCTCTGGCGCGTTCGAGACGTTGACCGACGAGCGGATGCAGGAAGATCTCGATCAGAAACTTTTCGCCGCGATCCGGTTGACCCGGTTGGCATGGCCGCAGATGAAGGAGCGGCGCTGGGGTCGTGTGATCAACGTTCTCAACATTGGCGCCAAGGCGCCTCGCGCCGCCAGCGCACCAACCTCGATCTCGCGCGCCGCCGGCATGGCACTGACCAAGGTACTGGCCGGCGAGGGCGCTGCTTTCAACATCCTAGTCAATGCGCTGCTGGTGGGCCTGATCGACTCCGACCAGCACGTCCAGGCGGCGGCCAAGGCCAATATACCCTATGCGGATTTCATGGCGCAGCGCGCCAAGGCAATTCCCTTGGGACGCATGGGAAAGGCCGAGGAATTCGCCAAGGTTGCCTGCTTTCTCGTTTCCGACGCTGGCTCCTATATCACCGGAACGGCCCTCAATGTCGACGGCGGAAGTTCACCCGTCCTCTGAAGGGCGCTTTCGCGGCAAACGGTCTCGGCTTGGCCCGCGTAGCGGTCCAGAGAGGGCCTTTTTGCACCGCAGCAGTGCCGCTGGGGTGTGTGCCAGAGGAGACTGGAGAGAGCTAAGCTTTATCCTGGAGCAGGGTTCTCTCGACCTTGGGAGAGCACCTGAGAGAGTGCCAAAGAGCAAATTTCATTCTGGTTTCTCTCCCTCCCGACCGGCACTTGACCCCGGGGCTGAGGAGAGAGTTCGATTCGAGTTCCTCTCCCTCCGCCAGCCTACCCTAAGCAGAGTATTCTCCGGGCGAACCCGTTTGCTATCTGGTGGCGCTCACTGTTTCGCCTAGGGAGTGCCACACGGGCGCTTTTCTCTTTGCCAGCAGTGGTGCTGGATCGCGCTATCCTGCCATCGATTCACTGCATAATTTGGATTTGTTGTTGTCCTTGCGCTGGGACAAGATCGCCGCTCCACGCCGTTCGATACTTTCGGAGATATCCATGGTCTCTCAACCCAATTCGCTCGCGGGTCGCGATGTCGCCACCGTCATTCACCCCTACACCAACCTTGAGCAGCACAAGACGGTCGGTCCGACTGTGATCGCGCGGGGTGAGGGGGTCTATGTGTACGACGACAGCGGCAAGAAATATCTGGAGGGGATGGCAGGCCTCTGGAGCACCTCGCTCGGTTTTTCCGAGAAGCGGCTGGTGGAGGCGGCCGTTCGCCAGATGGAGAAGCTTCCGACCTACCACATCTTCAACGGGCGATCGAACGAGGCGATGATCGAGTTGGCGGAGGCGCTGCTGAAGATCGCCCCGAAGGGGCTTGGCAAGGTCCTGTTTGCGAATTCCGGTTCGGAAGCCAACGATCAGGCGGCGAAGATCGTCTGGTTCTACAACAACGCGATCGGCCGTCCGCGCAAGAAGAAGATCATCAGCCGGGTGCGCGCCTATCACGGCATTACCGTGTTTTCCGGAAGCATGACGGGGCTTCCGCCCAACCACAATGATTTTGACTTGCCGGTGGGAGGCGTGCTCCGGGCCGACTGTCCGAGCCACTATCTCTATGGCCTGCCGGGCGAGAGCGAGCGGGCCTTCGTCGATCGGCTGGTCGGCAATCTCGAGCAGATGATCATCCGCGAAGGACCTGAGACCATCGCGGCCTTCATCGCGGAGCCGGTGAACGGCGCGGGCGGCGTGATCGTGCCGCCGCGCGACTACTTTCCCCGCGTGCAGGACGTGCTGCGCCGCTACGACATCCTGTTCATCGCGGACGAGGTGATCTGCGGGTTTGGCCGCACCGGAAACATGTTCGGCTGCGAGACCTTCGGCATCGAGCCCGATATCATGACGGTGGCGAAGGCGCTATCTTCCGCTTACCTGCCGATCTCGGCGACGATCGTCAGTGAGAAGATTGCCGAGGCCATCACGGCGCATTCCGGCAAGCTTGGAAGCTTCGCGCACGGCTTTACCTATGCCGGTCACCCCGTCTCCGCGGCAGTCGCGCTTGAGACTTTGAAAATCTACGAGGAGCGGGACATCCTCTCCCAGGTCAGGAAAGTCGGTCCATATCTGCAGGAGAAGCTGCAAGCGTTGGCTGCCCATCCGCTCGTCGGCGAAGCGCGCGGGGTCGGACTGATCGGTGCGGTTCACATCATCGCCGAAAAGGCGAGCCGAGCGCCTCTGCCCCCCGCTGCCGGCATTGGTCCGGTGATCCAGCAGAGCGCCATGGATCGCGGGGTTCTTCTCCGCGCTGCCCCCGATGCGGTTTACGTGTGCCCGCCGCTGATCATCACCAAAGCGGAGATCGACGAGTTGATGGACGCGCTATCGGCCGCGCTCGACGACGGATATGCGGACGCCGTGCGTCGCGGGCTGGTGGTAGGCGCCGCGAAGCAGGCTGCGGTGTGAACGTGGCGTGCTGCGGGCGAAGTTGCTGCAGATCATGGGAGAACCGGACATGACCGATGCGGAGGCTGGACGTACGCGAGACTTTGTCGGTTACGGTCGCCAACCGCCGGATCCTCGCTGGCCGAATGGCGCGCATGTTGCCGTCAATTTCGTGATCAACTACGAGGAAGGGGGCGAGTATTCCGTGCCGGACGGCGACCGCGCTTCCGAGGCCGCGCTTACGGAAGGGGCGACCGCCGCCGTTGCCGGCCGCGACCTCGCAGCCGAAAGCATGTTCATGTATGGCAGCCGAACCGGATTCTGGCGCCTGCATCGGATGTTCACCAGGCGAAACATCCTTTGCACGGTGTTTGCCGTTGCGCGTGCTCTCGAGCGGAATCCCGAAGCGGCGGCGGCCATCCGCGAAGCGGGGTGGGATGTTGCCGGCCATGGGTTACGGTGGGAGATGCATGCAAATCTCGCCCCCGAGACGGAACGCGAGCACATTCTTCTTGCCACCGAGATTATTACCAGGTGCATCGGGAGCCGCCCTGAAGGCTGGTACTCGCGCTATGCCCCGTCGCTCTCCACGCGCGCGATTTTGCTCGACGCCGGATACTCCTACGATAGTGACGCTTACGACGACGAGCTTCCATACTGGGTGAAGGTCGCCTCGCGAGACCAACTGGTGATTCCCTATTCGCTCGTGCACAACGACGTGCGCTTCAGCCGGCAAGGCATCACCACGGGCAACGATTACCTTGACTACATCAGAAATGCCGTCCAGTGCGTGCTCGACGAGGATCCGCCGCGGATGCTCAGCTTTGGACTTCACAACCGCATCATTGCTCATCCGGGCCGCGCCTTTGGACTGGCAAAAGCCCTTGATTGGCTTGCAAGTCATCCCAAGGTGTGGATCGCGCGGCGTCTCGACATCGCCGCGCACTGGCGTAAATGGCACCCGCCACCGCACGCGGCCTAGGCATGATCCGGACCCGGCGGGCCGCGTCAGCGCAAAGTGTGAAGCGGTTTCCAAAGAGAAGAGTCTTACCGCCGATGGAAATCAAAATCTAACGGGCACAATCCGCGGCATTTGTGCAGGAAATTCGCTACTATCTTTTTTAGCGGACATAGTTCCAGAGGCTCCCAGGGAGCGCCATTCTGCGATACCCTGCGACTTTCTGCGATACTGTCCGGCGCAACGCAGGTTCGGGAGCGCGATACCGCGACCGAAGCGGCGGAACGGTCTCTACGGTAGAATTGATCATGCAACTCGATGTACAGCAGGCGCGCCAGCTGGTGGTCCGCGTCATGTCGGTGATTGGACACGACGCGGCCGATGCTGGCCTGATCGCCGACCACCTGATCGATTGCGAACTGCGTGGTCTCAGTTACGGTGGCCTCGCGCGCGCCATCAGCATCGCCGAGCGGATGGCGCGCACCGGCGACCGCCGGCGTCCGATCCGGATCCGGCATGAGACGCCGGTATCGGCGCAACTCGATGGCGGCGACCACCTCGGCTACATCGTGGCGCATCGGGCCACCGGCATCGCGGTCGAGAAGGCATCTGCCGCCGGCATCGCGGTGGTCGGCGCCAGCGACACTTGGTACACCGGCATGCTGTCCTATTATGCCGAGATCGCCGCGGCGCGCGGCCTGGTCAGCATGATCGCGTCGAACGCTTCGCCCTGGGTCGCTCCGCACGGCGCGACCGAAGGCCGGTTCGGCACCAATCCGATCTGTTTCGGCTTTCCGAGCGCCGACGAACCGGTGATCTGGGATGTCGGCACCTCGGCGATCATTCACGCCGAGGTGACGCTGGCGCGACGGCTCGGTCAGCTCTTGCCGGCCGGCGTCGCGTTCGATGGCGACGGCCAGCCGACGCGCGATCCCGCGGCCGCGCTGGCGGGCGCATTCGCCGCATGGGGCGGGCACAGGGGTTCCGGCTTGGGTATCGTCGTGCAGTTGCTTGGCATCATGGCAGGATCGCCGCCGATTCCCCCGGACCTCGCTGGTTTCGGCTTCGTCATGGTGGCGATACGCCCCGATTTGCTGGGACCGGCGGAGACGTTTCGCGACAACGTCTCCGCCTACGCGCAAGCGGTGCGAACCGCTCGGCCGGTCGCTGGCGGCGATGTGGTGCGTATGCCGTTCGATCGCTCGCGGCAAGATCGCAAGCGCCGGCTCGCCTCCGATTGCATCGACGTCCCCGACTTGTTGTTCGAGCAGTTGAACCGCATCGCCGGACCCAGGTCCGAAGAAACAGCGTCATCACCACGCCCCTGACAGGCGCGCCCGAATCATTTCCATTTCAACGTTTGGGGGGCAACTGCGTAGCTTCCCTTCACCAGCTCCAGTTTGGCCAATCTTTGATGGTGGGAGCGACCAAAACCCTGAAGTTCCATAACACTCGGTTGGCGACCGACCGCTTTTGGCGCGAAGCGGCCATTCGCTTGCATGATGTTCCATAACGATGGATCCGCGAAACGAGGCGGTCAGGTCCGTTGATGACCAAGTCTGGACCTCCGGCAAGGTCCGCTTTCGCGCCGCTGTTAAGAGCATAGCGGACATCCAACGGGTTCGATCTGAGCGCCGCGAGGTATGAGTAACACGTCCTAGCTGACGTGAGCGGCTACCGATGACCGTGCCTTGTCGACGCCGCCGACGATCGCGAGCTTCACCGCCCACGCCACACGCTCCGTGGCCCAGTCGCTGTCGTGCCGCCTGCCGTCATCCGTCGGGTCGACCATCCGGTCGAACGAGACCTGCTCGACCTGATACAAGCCCTGCATGAATGCGAAGCGGCGGAACACATTGACGCCGGCGTCCCGCGCCAGTTCGCTGATCACCTCAACCATTGCGATCGCCCCAACATCCTAAATGAGAGGTCGGCGAAGGCAATGCTGCGTTGGTTCGACACCTTTGAGGGAGAACGACCCCGAGAACATCTCGACGACTTCATCGCACTGCTGAAGAAATATCGAAAAGAATACCCGAGCCACGGTACGATCCGGCAGCTCAAACAGCTATACAAACTTCACAGGGAATTTCGGAACCACTTTACGCATTTTGTCCCAGTTTGGTGGTCGATAGAGATTGGGATATTGCCGCCCATGATCGAGAGCGCCTTGGACTCTATCGATGCCGCAATGCGACAACACCGAGTTGTTGTGAACCTTGATGAGGGTATGCAGCGCCGCCTCGAAAGCAATTTGGCCGCCACGCGGGCAGTTCTTGCCCGTCTCGTTTAGGGCGTGCTGAAAGGCGTATCGGCTTCACCCTTGGCGATGCATGAGAAATAAGGGGACCCACGAGGCCGCGCAGGCCGCACCTTGCCCATCGGCCCCACCTTCATTCTATGTGCCGTGATGTTTCTGCGTAATGCTTTTGGGCGTGTGCTTGGCTAGATCATCCTCGCCGTCGGGTCACGCCCCTCCGGTCGATGAGACCAACCGCCTAAGATCGGCAACAGACATACATGTCCCTGTTTTTCGATGGACAACGCGGTGACAAGTCGGACATAGGGGAACCAAATAACCGATTGCCCGCTGTATGTCGGCTTTTTGCAAATCGCTCATGAACAGCGGTCGGGTGTGGTGAATTTCAATTTTCATCAAAATATCGCCCTTGCGATATTTTCGCTCGGTCATGAACGGCTTGAGCCATTCCATAGAGGTGTCGCCCTGCGTTGCGCTGCGCGCCTTCTTGACGAGGCGGAGCATTTGACGGAGGCGATACGCATTGATGGGAATCATCAGGAGATACAAGAGAAAGGTCGTGATGGTTCCACTGAGCGCGCCGAAGCCAGCGAAGAACGCGCAGCCGACCATGTTGGCGACCCGCAGCGGCACCATGGTCTGCGTCAGCAAAGTGGCGACAAAAAAGATCGCACCCACCAGGGCAAACATGTTGGCCAGCGTGATGTTGTGCAGAAAGATTTCCAGCAGGCGGTTGAAAATGGCATCATAGGTGACGTTGTTGGGATCGAGCCCCAGCTGAACCAGTATCTTTGCGACCCTGAGGTTGTCCGCCGCCGTGTCGAGAATGCGGTCCAGCGTGGTGGACATGTCTGCACTGCTGAAATTCATCGGATCTCTCAGTATCCTCGTGGGGCCAAACATCTCCGCAAAGTGGAGTAGGGGACAATAGCGGCTCTTAACCGCGCGGAGAAGAGTATCCCCAGAGCGAGCAGCGGCGCATGACAGGCGCGCAGCGGAAATCGTCAAATCCACTGTTCGTGCCGGGTCCGGTCGGAGCCGTTTCGAATAAATCCGCCCCCGCCCCAGTGCGCGTTAATGACGAATAAGGAGAGGAAGATAAATTGCGATCTTCAGCGCCATGATGGCGGCGATCGCGCACCCGGCCGCCAGGATGGTAACGGCGTGCAGGCAGAATCGCTTGATCGCCGCCAGATGCGCCACCGCGCGACCGGCCCCAACGAGGCCTTCCCATTCCGATGAATAGGGTGCCCGTTCGAAAGGGACGCGCGTGTGCGTCAGAATGGTCATATCAAAAATCCTTAAGCCGCCGTCTGACCGCTTCCATCATGTTGCCAATGAAGGCGCCCATTCGCACCCCAAGGTGCTTTGCCAAACGCTTCCCATATCCAAGCCGGACGATCAGTGGATTGCCTTTGTTTTCGAGGTCGAGTTCGAACCGCTCGGACGGATATATGGTCGCGCACCCTGCAGCCCGGTTATTCCTTCTCGCGAACGACAGTGCGGAGTTTTCGAGCAGGAAGATTCCGCCGATCTGGCCGTTGACGTCGCGGGCAACCCAAAAACCTTCCATGTTGCGCCCGATGAAGAACGCCGGGATGGCCTCATTGATGATGCCGGGATCGAGCTGCCGAAATTGCGCGGTGATGGTCGCGGGCGCATCGGCCGGCAAGATGACGACGGGACGTTCGGCGTCCTGCGTGATTGCGGCGCCCGGCGCCTGTCGCCGCGAAAGATCGGGGCGTGTCAGCTGCACGGCGGTCATTGCGTGTTCTTCGCTGGCGATGGCGTGCCCGGCGCTTGCCGCGGGCGAGCATGTTCGGCTTCCGCAGCGGCCTGTCGCATGTGGTTGCTGACAAAGGTGTCCAGCATCTCGCGGTAAGCAGCGAGCGCGGTTTCGACCTGTTTACGAACCTGCTCTTTCTGATGAGCGGTATTGAAAGTGATAGCGGCCATGGCCGTCTCCTCGAATCCAATGGTCATGATGTGCCGACGAGGCCATAGGAATGCCAGATGGTCCGGCGTTGCCTCTCATAGGAGAGATATAAAAATCCCGGAGGGGAAATAGCGCGCCGCCGCAACCCGCCGGCCACTTATGCCGCGCCTATAAGGGAGAGTCGCAGGCCGTCTCGATTTCCTATGCTGTCATCCGCATCTTCGCACCAATAGCTCGCAATCCGGGCTGACGTGGAGATCGAAGATGTCTCACTTTCTTACCAACGATGATGAATACCGGGATTTGATCTACGACGATGATTATCGGTCGTATCTCATGGCCCGAAGCAATTCATCGGGCGACTATCGCTTCGGCAGGACGCGGGGAAAGCGCGCTCGCGCTCACGCGCGCAATGCTTTGAGGCACGTCAACGGCTACCTGAAGAACATGATCGAGGCGATCGCCAATGCGAAGCTGCGGCGCATGGAGCGCGAGCTCGAGCTCCGCGGTATTCGCCTGGACCGCCCCAATAATAATTGGGTGACGCGCAAATCCCCGCCGACAGAGCGTTCGTAATGGGAAGGCGGGCCATCAGGCCCGCCTAATTCGAAATCAGCTTTCGCGTGGAGCGTGACATGCCGCGTCTTTCATTCACCGCATCCGCTCTCATTTCCTTTATGCGCAGCGGCTGTCAGCGCTCTGTTGACGTTTCTTGGACCATCCTGGGACGGGCCGCGCAGGAGATACCGGCCGGAAGACCACTACATGCGCGGTCCCGGGCCAAAATGGCGCGAAAAGCATGTTCTCGATCGCGCCTCCGCCGGAAGCGCATAAGGTCGTACGGCGCCGGGCATACTGCGTAACCACGCGTTACAGCGGACGGCTGCTCCCCGACGATAGTCCTCTCCACAGGCCTTTGTCGCGTTTGAAGGATTTGCTGACCGAAGACCCCTTCGGTAGGTCAGCCTCAATTGTTGCCGCGAAAGCGCGCTTGAGGCGGTCATCGTCAATTCGCGCGAGGTATTGACGCAACACCACAGAGTCAAGTTCATTCGGCTGCAGAATGGCGGCGCATAGTTCCCCGCTGGTCCTGCGAAAAAAGTTGAAACCCGAAGTGCCGTCCTGCGGCCCAAGCCTGTCGATCTCGCTTGCGATCGCCATGACCGCCAATCTGTCGGCATTGTCGAGTGTCACGGCGAAGCGCAGAATCGCCAGCTGCCAGGCGCGCAGGGTCTTGGCGTGCCATTCTCTTCCGGAAACGCTTGAACTCATTCGAGATGCCCCTACGACGTAGCGGCCGAACCCTTGGGAAAGCGGCGACCGTGCCAGCTCTCGCTCGGACAGGCAAGATCCTCGTCGCCGATCCCGGCGATCGCGCTCGCGACCTCGGCTTTCGCTGCATCGTCCAGTTCGACGATCGGCAGGCGGGTGCCTGGCGACATATAGCCGAGCAGGCACAAGGCATATTTCAGGGCAGCGGGGTTCTCTTTGGTGAGCGCGGCCGTCAGCGGCGCCAGCCGGCTTTGCAAATATCGCGCGGATTGCAACCGCCCCTGCCTGCAGCTCTTTAAGATCGCCCGGCACAGATCCGGTGCGATGTTCGATACGAGCGATATGCAGCCATCCCCGCCATCGGCGATGAAGGCCAGCGCGGTCGTGTCGTCTCCGGACAACAGCCGAAACCCTGGCGGCAGCAGCGGCTGCAAGCGCATCGGACGCGTGACGTCGCCGGTCCCATCCCTCAATCCGATGAACTGCGACGATTGCGCCAGCCGCGCCAGCGTGTCGTCGGATAGCTCGCGGATGGTCCGGGAGGGAATGTCGTGCAGGATAATGGGCAGCGAGGTCTTGTCGGCGATCGCCCGAAAGTGCGCGAAAATGCCGGTCTGCATCGGCTTGTTGTAATAAGGGACGACTGAGAGCACCGCATCGGCGCCGGCGGCCTCGGCGCGCCGCGTCAGCTCGATGGCCTGACTAGTCGAATTCGATCCCGCGCCGGCAATGACGCGGACGCGGCCGCGTGCGAATCTCGACGGCGGTGCGGACGATGCTGTCGTGCTCGGCCGGCGTCAGCGTGGAGGCTTCGCCGGCGGTTTCGCCGACCACGATGGCCGAGACTTCGGCCTCGATCTGGCGTTGGCAAAGTTTTGCGAATGCCGCCAGATCGAGT
This sequence comes from uncultured Alphaproteobacteria bacterium, assembly GCA_963801875.1. Lineage (GTDB taxonomy): Bacteria > Pseudomonadota > Alphaproteobacteria > Rhizobiales > Xanthobacteraceae > Bradyrhizobium. The sequence continues at coordinate 33,488 of CAWDGT010000010.1, forward strand.
TCACCGTTCTCATCGAAGGGCGTGGGAAGGTCGGGGATGTAACCCGCCAGCCAGGTGGCGGGATGTGCGCGGTGTTTCATCGGATGTCACGCTGCGTTTTCCATCTGGGCGAAGCCTTGCCGATAGGCTGACAGCACCAGGCCCTGCTGGCACCTGACGCCGGCCTCGATCCGAAAGCCCATCTGTTCCAGCCTGGTACGGATTTTCAGCGAGAGGCCGCTTTCGCGAGAATCGATCAGGACGGCAATCATCGCGCTGGCGTTGAGGAATTGCGATATCTGGGCGAGCGCCGCCTCGATCGCCGCTAGCGAGTTTTGCCCCGTGATCAGGCCGACCGCGTGTTGTCCCTTTGGAATGCGGCAGGTCGCGGTGGTCGCCACGCGAATGAACCCGCGCCGTCGCAGCGCAAGATAGAGTTCCAGGCTGTCGCTGCCGGCGATAATGGCGCGATGCAGATGGGACAGGCGGGTGAGTCCGATCATGGTATCGATGACCTGCTCCCGGTTTGAAACGGAATAAGGCTGACCCATCTGGCTCTCCTGAATGACGGGTGCGGCGGGTGCTCGATTCGTCATGCGACGCGCCGGGTGCCGGCGGCGGGGAGGGGGAGCTTGCCGCCCATGTCGAGTTCGATTTCGCGCGGCAGCTCGATGATGGTTTCGGGATGGTGGCCATTCTCGAACAGCGCGTATTTGACGGCTTGCGCGCGGTTGACGAACAGGCCGCCATAAAGACCGTTCTGTTCCTGGGCGACCCACTGGCCGCGGCTGTTCTTGCCAATGAAGACGATCGTGGATGCTGAGCTACACGAGGGAGGTTCGACGAGCTTCACGTTAGTATTCCTTCTATAGGCGAGCAGCGCGCTCCCGATGCCACGGAGCTTCCGCCGCTTTGTTGTTCGCTGCGAATGTTCGAATGGCTGTTTGTTGGTCGGGAGACGGCTTTACTCATGCTCCCAATATCTTCCCGGACGGATATGAATTCGAGGGCGACCAGACAGCGATCTCATAAGCGCCGTATAGGATCGCTGCCGGGGCTGTCTCAGACCGGGACGAAATGATCGAAGCTGCGGACCAGGGCAAACAGGGCCGCGTAGGCGACCGTCTCGTCCCAATGGTTGAGGACGGCGCCGAATGGGGTCTCGCGCTTTATGAGGCCGACGACGCCGCAGAGGGTGATGGCCATCCACAGTAGCGCGGCAAGGCTTCGGCCGAAGCCGATGCTGCTGAACGCAGCGAAAACGGCCAGAATACTCATTCGCAGGCAAAAGCGAACGAGGACCTGGGTCGATCTCAGTTCTCGCGGTAGATTCGGAAGCTGCGCCAAGATTCGAAACTCTAACGGATATGACAAATATGGTCTGGTGTGCTTGCCAAAGGATCGATCTTCAAGGGGTGGAATTGCAGCGAGCTAGGCGAAGTTATCGCAGCAAACCCGCTCGTATTGCATCGCCGCTCGTATCTGTGGAACCGATGGACGATTCGGCTCTCTTGATACTTCAATCTGACGGACCGTCTCGATGTAAGCACTCAAAATTGCAAGCGTGAGGCTGGCGTGTCTGGCCTCGACTGCCTGATCCAGCCACTCTGGAAGTTCGCGCTGTCGGGACACGGCGCAGTGCCACTCGCCTTCATCGTAGTTGATGCGGCGTATTTGCCATTGCGGCAGTTCCAAGTCGATCAGTGCGAAGGCTGCTTCGGTCAAGGCGCCGGCATCAATCAATTGACGTAGCCGGGCGGAGTTGTCGGCCCTACTCGGGAACGATCCTCGCCGCAGGGTCACATCCACAATTTCGGAAAGCAGTTTTGACGTTGCCTCGTCAGCAGCGCTTACTTGCCCGGCAAGTGTGGCCAAGGGCTCCGAGCGCAGGGGCTGAAGGAACATGGCGCCCTCCTGAATGCACATGGACCGCGCGCATGCGGTACTGTGCGTAAAGTGAGGGAAGAGCCGTTTGAATTCGAGATGGGAAGCCGCCTCAAGATATAAGTGCGTCATAAGTGCCGTGCGGCTTCGGAAAATCAATGTCGACCACTGAGAAAGCGGGCTACGCATTCTTGTTGGATTGGCGGTGCATTGCTGGCGACCCGACCCGAATAACCCCTCTGTCACAATGGCTTACGTCAAACCTCCCGATGGTACTTATGACTTTCCTATAACGTTGTCCTCCGACCCATCTCGAAAACCTATGCGCCGGGTGGCACTTCACGCCACTGATACGGGCAAGGCCAGGATCGCGGTCCGATCCTCGATTGATCCATCGCAATTCGCCTTCCCGAAAAAGCGCAGAAGTTGCGCGCGCAACAAGCGCGACAAGGAGCATTTTCATGTGGGATGTCGTCATGCTGGCCCTCGGCCTCGGCTTCTTCGCAGTCGGCATAGGCTACGCCTATGCCTGCGAACGGCTTTGAGAGGAGAGGAGTCATGATCTTCGATTATTCACTCGCCGCCATCGTCTCCGCAGGACTGCTGTTCTATTTGACCTACGCCCTGCTGCGGCCTGAGCGGTTCTGACCGCCAAAACAGACTGCCCCGGGATTTGCTCCGGGGCGGCACCGAGTCCTAAAAAAGATCACGTCCAAACCCTGGGACAACGACCATGACCGTCATTGGCTGGATTCAAATCATTCTGTACTGCGCCATCATCGTCGCACTGGCAAAACCGCTCGGCGGGTACATGACGCGCGTCTTCAACGGCGAGCGCACCTTCCTGTCGCCGGTGCTGCGGCCGGTCGAGGCCGGGATCTACTGGATCGGCGGCGTCGACGAGAAGCGCGAGCAGCACTGGCTGACCTATACGGTCGCGATGCTGCTGTTCCACGTCGGCGGCGTTCTCATCATCTATGGGCTGATGCGGCTGCAGGCATTCCTGCCGTTCAACCCGGCCGAACAATCCGCCGTCGCCGAGGATCTTTCCTTCAACACGGCGATCTCTTTCATCACCAACACCAACTGGCAGAACTATGGCGGCGAGAGCACGCTGTCCTATCTCGTGCAGATGCTGGGATTGACGCACCAGAACTTCTTGTCGGCGGCGACCGGCATCGCGCTCGCGGTGGCGCTGATTCGCGGCTTTTCCCGCTCCTCGATGCGCACCATCGGCAATTTCTGGGTCGATGTGACGCGCTGCACGCTCTATGTGCTGCTGCCGATCTGCGTCGTCTACACTCTGTTTCTGGTCTGGCAAGGCATGCCGCAGACGCTGGGCGCTTATGTCGATGCGACGACGCTGGAAGGCGCCAAGCAGACCATCGCGGTCGGCCCGGTCGCCTCGCAAGTCTCGATGAAGATGCTCGGCACCAATGGCGGCGGTTTCTTCAACGCCAATGCCTCTCATCCGTTCGAAAACCCGACCGCACTGTCGAACTTCGTGCAGATCATCTCGATCTTCTCGCTCGGCGCGGCGCTGACCAACGTGTTCGGCCGCATGGTCGGCAACCAGCGTCAGGGCTGGGCGATCCTGGGAATTATGGGCGTGTTGTTCATCGCCGGCGTCACCGTCGCCTATTGGGCGGAAGCGGGCGGCACCACGGCGCTTCATGAACTCGGACTCGCCGGCGGCAATATGGAAGGCAAGGAAGTCCGCTTCGGCATCGTCGCCTCCTCGCTGTTCGCGGTTATCACCACGGCGGCGTCCTGCGGCGCGGTCAACGCCATGCATGACAGCTTCACCGCGCTCGGCGGCATGATCCCGCTGATCAACATGCAGCTCGGCGAGATTATCGTCGGCGGCGTCGGCGCGGGCCTTTACGGCATGCTGCTGTTCGTCGTGCTCGCGATCTTCGTCGCCGGCCTGATGGTCGGCCGCACGCCGGAATATGTCGGCAAGAAGATCGAGGCGCGCGAGGTCAAGATGGCGATGCTCGCCATTCTGGTGCTGCCCTTGATGTATCTCGGCTGGACCGCGGTCGCCGTGGTCTATCCGCCGGCGGTGGCCTCGATGGCCAATGCGGGGCCGCACGGCTTCACCGAGGTGCTCTATGCCTATACCTCGCAAACCGGCAATAACGGCTCGGCCTTCGCAGGTCTCACCGGCAACATCTTCTTCTACAACGTCACCGGCGCGGTGGCGATGTTCGTCGGCCGCTTCTTCATGATCGTGCCGGCGATGGCAATGGCGGGTTCGCTTGCCGGCAAGAAGTCGATCCCGCCGTCGGCCGGCACGCTGCCGACGACGGGCGGCTTGTTCGTCGGCCTGGTGGTCGGCGTGATCCTGATCATCGGCGGTCTCACTTTCTTCCCGGCGCTGGCGCTCGGACCCATCGTCGAGCACCTCGCTGGCAACGCCAACACCCTGTTCTGATCGAACTCATTTCGGAGTTACGTCCATGGAAGTCGTCCAGAAATTGAACAAGCGGATGCCGGTATCGGCGATGCTCGATCCGAAGATCGTGTTGCCCGCCATCGGTTCGGCTGTGGCAAAACTCGATCCCCGGGTGATGATCAAGAGCCCCGTGATGTTCGTGGTCGAGGTCGTGGCCGCGCTGACCACGGTGATCTTCCTGCGCGATCTCGTGACCGGCGGCGAGAGCCTCGGCTTCACCTTCCAGATCATCCTGTGGCTGTGGTTCACGGTGCTGTTCGCGAACTTCGCCGAGGCGGTTGCCGAAGGCCGCGGCAAGGCGCAGGCCGAATCGCTGCGGAAGACCCGGACCGAGAGCCAGGCCAAGCTGCTGACCGGCTCCGACAAGACCTATCGGCTTGTCTCCGGCACCAGCCTCAAGATCGGCGATGTCGTGCTGGTCGAGGCCGGCGACAATATTCCGTCCGACGGCGAAGTGATCGAGGGCGTCGCCTCCGTCAACGAGGCCGCGATAACCGGCGAATCCGCGCCCGTGATCCGCGAATCCGGCGGCGACCGCTCGGCGGTCACCGGCGGCACCCAGGTGCTGTCCGACTGGATCCGCGTCCGGATCACCGCGGCGCAGGGCTCGACCTTCATCGACCGCATGATCAAGCTGGTCGAGGGTGCCGAGCGGCAGAAGACGCCGAACGAGATCGCGCTCAACATCCTGCTCGCGGGGCTGACCATCATCTTCGTGTTCGCGACCGTCACCATCCCGAGCTATGCGGCCTATGCCGGCGGCTCGATTTCGGTGGTGATCCTGGTGGCGCTGTTCGTGACGCTGATTCCCACCACCATCGGCGCGCTGCTGTCGGCGATCGGCATCGCCGGCATGGACCGGCTGGTGCGCTTCAACGTGCTGGCGATGTCGGGCCGCGCGGTCGAGGCTGCCGGCGACGTCGATACGTTGCTGCTCGACAAGACCGGCACCATCACGCTCGGCAACCGGCAGGCGACCGCGTTTCGTCCCGTCCGCGGCGTGACCGAGCAGGAACTGGCGGACGCGGCGCAGTTGGCGTCGCTGGCGGACGAGACCCCGGAAGGCCGCTCGATCGTCGTGCTGGCAAAGGAAAAATACGGCCTCCGCGCCCGCGACATGGCGGAGCTGGCCGCCACCTTCATTCCCTTCACCGCGCAAACCCGCATGAGCGGTGTCGATGCCGGCGCCTCCTCGGTCCGCAAGGGCGCGGTCGACGCCATCCTGGATTACGTCGCCAATGGTGGCGGCACCCACACGGTGGCGTCGGGCAACACCGTTCGTGCGCTTCAGTCCACGGCGTCTTCCGAAACCGCCCGCGAGATCCAGGCGATATCGGACGAAATCGCCAAAGCCGGCGGCACCCCGCTGGCGGTCGCCAAGGACGGCCGTCTGCTCGGCGTCGTGCAGCTCAAGGATATCGTCAAGGGCGGCATCCGCGAACGCTTTGCCGAACTGCGCCGCATGGGCATTCGCACCGTGATGATCACCGGCGACAATCCGATGACGGCGGCCGCGATCGCCGCGGAAGCCGGCGTCGACGATTTCCTCGCGCAGGCGACCCCTGAGGACAAGCTGAAGCTGATCCGCGACGAGCAGGCCAAGGGCAAGCTGGTGGCGATGTGCGGCGACGGCACCAATGACGCGCCGGCGCTGGCGCAGGCCGATGTCGGCGTCGCCATGAACACCGGCACGCAGGCGGCGCGGGAGGCCGGCAACATGGTCGACCTCGATTCCAATCCCACCAAGCTGATCGAGGTGGTGGAAATCGGCAAGCAATTGCTGATGACCCGCGGCGCGCTGACCACGTTCTCGATCGCCAACGACGTCGCGAAATATTTCGCCATTATCCCGGCGATGTTCCTGGCGTTCTACCCGCAGCTCGCCGTGCTCAACATCATGCATCTGGCGAGCCCGCAGAGCGCCATTCTGTCGGCGATCATCTTTAACGCGCTGATCATCGTCGCGCTGATTCCGCTGGCGTTGAAGGGCGTGGCCTACCGCGCCATCGGGGCCGGCGCGTTGCTGCGCCGTAACCTGATGGTCTACGGCGTCGGCGGCATCATCATTCCCTTTATCGGCATCAAGGCCGTCGACCTTATCGTCAATGCCTTGCACCTCGTCTGAGGAGACACCCCATGTTGAAAGAAATTCGCCCCGCCATCCTTATCCTGGTCGCATTGACGCTGATCACGGGGCTGGCCTATCCCCTTGCGATGACCGCGATTGCGGGCGTGCTCTTCCCGAAGCAGGCGCAGGGCAGCCTGATCGAGAGGGACGGCAAGGTGGTCGGCTCCGCCCTGATCGGGCAGGAATTCAAGGACGACAAATACTTCCATGGCCGGCCCTCGGCGACCACGGCGCCGGACCCGGCGGATGCCACCAAGACCGTCTCGGCGCCGTACAATGCGGCGAACTCGGGCGGCTCCAACCTTGGCCCGACCAGCAAGGCGCTCAACGATCGGGTCAAGGAAGACGTCGACAAGCTGAAGGCCGAGAATCCGTCCGTCCCCGTGCCGGTGGACCTCGTCACCACCTCCGCCAGCGGCCTCGATCCCGACATCTCGCCGGAAGCAGCAGCGTTCCAGGTGCCCCGCGTTGCGAAAGCGCGCAACATGCCGGAGGATCGCGTCCGTGCGCTGGTCACGGAAAACACCGGGGGCCGCTGGGCCGGACTGCTCGGCGAACCCCGGGTCAACGTGCTGGCGCTCAATCTCGCGCTGGACAATGCCGGGTCGAAGTAGCATGCGCCTAGGCTGGACCTGGGCTTAGGGACTATATTGCCGCAATGGTCCAGCAGCGCCGCGATCCCGACCAGCGCCCCTCGCCGGAAGCCCTGCTGGAGGCAGCCCAGCGCGAGGAAAGCCGCGCCGGCCGGCTCAAGATCTTCGTCGGCGCCGCCCCCGGCGTCGGCAAGACCTATGAGATGCTGCAGAGCGCGCAGGCCAAGCGAAAGGCCGGCGCCGATGTGGTGGTCGGCGTGGTCGAGACCCATGGACGGGCCGAGACCGAGGCGCTGCTGCACGGCCTCGAAGTGCTGCCGCGCAAGCGGATCGAGTACAAGGACCAGGTGATCGAGGAGATGGATCTGGACGCGCTGATCGCGCGCCATCCGAAGATTGCGCTGGTCGACGAACTCGCCCACACCAACGCGCCCGGCAGCCGCCACCCGAAGCGCTATCTCGACGTCGAGGAACTGCTCTCCCGCGGCATCGACGTCTACACCGCGGTCAACATCCAGCATATCGAGAGCCTCAACGACGTGGTCGCGCAGATCACCCATGTCCGGGTGCGGGAAACCGTGCCGGATTCGGTGTTCGACCGCGCCGACGCCATCGAGCTGATCGATCTCACGCCGGACGACCTGATCCAGCGCCTGAAGGAAGGCAAGGTCTACGTCCCCAAACAGGCCGAGCGCGCGCTCGAGCATTATTTTTCGCCGGGCAATCTCACCGCGCTGCGCGAGCTGGCGCTGCGGCGGACCGCCGAGCGGGTCGACGAGCAATTGCTCACACATATGCAGGCCAATGCCATTGCCGGTCCCTGGGCCGCGGGCGAGCGGGTGCTGGTCTGCGTCAGCGAGGATCCGCGGGCGGCGGGGCTCGTGCGTTACACCAAGCGGCTGGCGGACCGGCTGCACGCGCCGTGGACTGCTGTCAGCATCGAGACCCGGCGCAGCCTGCAACTGACCGACGAGCAGCGCGACCGGCTGGCCGATACGCTGCGGCTGGCGGAAGCGTTGGGCGGCGAGGCGCTGACCATTCCCGGCGTCGAGCGCCGGATCGCCGATGACCTGATCCGTTTTGCGCAAGCCAACAACGTCACCCAGATCATCATTGGCAAGTCGTCGCGTTCCTGGTGGTTCGAACTCAGGCGCGGCTCGGTCGTGCATGACCTGGTGCGTCGCGCCGGCAATATCAGCGTGAACGTGATCGCCGGTGACGAACTGCCTGCCGGACCCGTTGCGAAAACGGCAGTGCAAACCGCCGCGCGGCCCGAACCGTTCGATCCCAAGCCCTATCTGTTTGCGCTCCTGATCGTCGCCATCGGGCTCGGCGCCGCCGAACTGATCAAGCCATGGTTCGGCATCGAAAATGTCGATCTGGTGTTCCTCACGGCGGTGGTGAGCGTGGCGGTTCGCTATGGGCTGTGGCCGTCGCTGCTCGCCAGCGTCATGGCGTCGCTGTGCTACAATTTTTTCTTTCTGCCGCCGGTCTATACCTTCACCATCACCGATCCGACCAACATCGCGGCGTTCTTCTTCTTCATGTTGATCGCGATCCTGGTTTCCAACGTCGCGGCGCGCGTGCGCACCCAGGCCGTCGCCGCGATCGGCAGGGTGCGGACCACGGAATCGCTATACGCCTTCAGCCGCAAGCTCACGAGCACCGCGACGCTGGACGATGTGTTGTGGGCGACCGCCTACCAGACCGCGTTGATGCTACGGGTGCGCGTGGTGTTGTTGTTGCCGGAGGAGGGCGTTCTCACCGTCAAGGCGGGCTATCCACCCGAGGACGAACTCGACAAGGCCGATCTTGCCGCCGCCAACTGGGCCTGGGGCAATGACCGCCCGGCAGGGCGCGGCTCCGATACGCTGCCGGGCGCCAAGCGCCTGTTCCTGCCGATGCGAACCGGGCGCGGGCCGATCGGCGTGATCGGCATCGACGACGACAAGACCGGTCCGCTGCTCACCCCTGACCAGCGCCGGTTGCTGGATGCGCTGGTGGATCAGGGCGCGCTTGCGATCGAGCGTGTGCTGCTGGTCGAGGATATGGACCGCGTCAAGCGCAGCGTGGAGTCCGACCGCCTGCGCTCGGCGCTCCTGACCTCGATCTCGCACGACCTCAAGACGCCGCTCGCCTCGGTGCTCGGCGCCGCATCTACGATGCGCGATTTCGACAGCGGTCTCAGCGAACCGGAAAAGCGGGATCTGCTCGCAACCGTGATCGACGAGTCCGAGCGGCTCAACCGGTTCATCGCCAATCTGCTCGATATGACCAAGCTCGAATCCGGCGCCATCGTGCCGAATACGGCGCGGCACGACATCGGCGAGATTGTCGGCAGCGCGCTGCGCCGCGCCGGCAAGATTCTCGTGCGCCACAAGGTCTCGCTCGAGCTTGCCGCCGACTTGCCGATGCTGGAGCTCGATGCCGTGCTGTTCGAGCAGGTGCTTTTTAACCTCCTGGACAACGCGGCGAAATATGCGCCCGCGGACACCACGATATCGATCAGGACCCTGCGGGATAGGGATCGCGTCACCCTGCAGATTCTCGACGAAGGCGACGGCATTCCGCAGGCGGAACTGGAGAGTGTCTTTGACAAATTCTATCGTGCGCAAAAAGGCGACCACGTTCGTCCCGGCACCGGCCTCGGGCTTGCGATTTCCCGCGGCTTTGTCGAGGCGATGCATGGCACGATCTTGGCTGCCAACCGCACCGACCGGAGCGGCGCCATGCTGACCATCCGTCTACCGATCCCGTCGGCATCGAACGCGTTGGATACCGCCGCATGACCGCCACCCCGATCAAGGTCCTGGTCATCGACGATGAGCCGCCGATCCGTAAATTGCTGCGTATGGGCCTCAGCACACAGGGCTACGAGATCCTGGAAGCTTCTAACGGCAAGCTTGCGCTTGAATTGCTGGCGCAGAATCCTGCCCTTATCATTCTCGATCTCGGCTTGCCGGACATCCGGGGTCACGATTTGCTGCGCATGATCCGCGGACGTAACGACAGCGTTCCGATCGTCGTGCTGTCCAGCCGTGGCGATGAGGGTGGGAAGGTGCAGGCGCTCGATCTCGGCGCTGACGACTACCTCACCAAACCGTTCGGGATGGACGAACTGCTTGCCCGCATGCGCGCGGCGTTGCGGCATCAGTTACAGGTCCATGGCGAGCGCCCGGTGTTTCGAACCGGCGATCTCACCGTCGATCTGGTGCGCCGCATCGTCAAGGTAGGCGAGAAGGAAGTGAAATTGTCGCCAAAAGAATACGAATTGCTGAGAATTTTGGTGCAACACGCCGGTAAGGTGTTGACCCATAAGTTTCTGCTCGGCGAGCTCTGGGATCAAACTACAGACGCGCAGTACCTCCGGGTCTATGTGCGCCAACTCAGGCAGAAGATCGAAGCCGACCCGGAACGTCCTCAGTACGTCCTCACCGAAACCGGAATAGGCTACCGGCTGCGCGCGCCGGATGACATAGCCAAACCCGAACTCCCACTCGAGAACTAACCAATGCTCTCTATAGTGCGCTTCCCTGGAGCGGCCATGAAAATCCCCAATCTGCTGTCGCCTGCGGACGTCCTGATCGACGTTCGTGCTTCGAATAAGCGTCTGCTGTTGCAGGAACTGGCGGCCAAAGCAGCAACAAGTCTTAACCTGCGTGTTGATCAAATTGCGCCTGATCTTCTCAAGCGCGAGGAACTCGGATCCACCGGAGTAGGTGGCGGCGTCGCCATTCCGCATGCTCGACTGCTGGATTTGCAACGACCCTTTGGTCTCTTGGCGAGACTGAAGCAGCCGATTAAATTCGACGCCATCGACGGGCAGCCGGTCGATATCGTGTTCGTGCTTTTGTTGCCTGCGAATGTGGAGGAGGGGCAACTTGGTGCGCTTGCCCTTGTCGCCCGGACGCTAAGGTCTTCCGAAACTCTCGGTCGGTTGCGTCGTGCAAGAGACGCTTCCGAGCTTTATTCAGCGATGGTCTAAGCGTACGCAACGTGATCTGGCTGTTTCGGCTTGGTGTCCAAGAGCGGGGCTCGTTTGCAGGGGGCTGATGTCGAGAAGGCAGTGCTCAGGCCGGACGCTCGTTGAAATTCTCGCGCGTGATTGATTTGTGCCCGTTTCGGATCGATCGCAATGATCGATGTAGGCGAGCATATTTCGGCGATCAGTTCAGATTCAGTAAAACTGCCGGTACCAAAACCAACATCGAGCCATGCGCGCCCGGAGGCGGCGCAATCCAGTCGAGGAACACTTTGCCGGCGCCACGGCTCCAGCGGCCCATGAAGCGCTCATACGCGGCTCCAACGAAGAGACATTGAACTTATGTTTCATGCGGCTCACGCGCCAATGAAGTTGGTGTATACTCGGTTGGCTTATCAGAGCTGCGACCACGTTTGGGCTGGTTTGTTCTTCAGCCAACGAGTTGTCGCCTAGTGCTAGGGAGGAGTTGAAGCGGTGGCCGATGTTGAATCGAAGCTGCGGCAGGACATCAAACCGGCACCGGTTGCCGACCCCCTTTTTGGCCCGGTAGCATCGGAGTCGTTGCGCTACCTTGCTTCAATTGCAATGACTGCCATCGCGACGGTCTTGGCTATCGGTGTCGACAGCAAGGTGACCATCCCCAACCTATCCCTAGTATTTGTAGTTCCAGTGATCATCGCGGGCGTTAGCCTCGGCTTGGGTCCGTCATTCTGTTCGGCGATACTTGGTGCTCTAGCCTTCAATTTTTTTCTTACTGAGCCTCGCTACTCACTGGCCGTCGACGACCCGGCGAACATCTGGGCGATTGGACTGCTGTTTGTGGTAGGTTTCATCGTGAGTGGTGTTGCCTTCACCTCCCGCCAGAGGGCGACAGAGGCGGCACTGTTAAGAAGGCAGGCCTCTGTGCTGGAAGGCTACAGCCGTGACGTCGTCGCGGCCGATAATACGAATGCAATAGTGTCAATCACTTCCCAAGCTCTTGCAGCACTCTTCCAAGTTCCTGTCGTCGTGATGCTCGTTACGGAGGACAGGGTGGTTTCCCTCGGACAAGTCGGCGACGTAGAACCCCAGGAGGCCGAATTGGAGGCGGCGCGATCGTCCTTGGCGATTGGAACAGTAGTGCGCAGCGGCATTTACCCGAATCTGGCCTCGCGCTTTGACTTTTGGCCTGTGGAGGCGGCCGAAGGCCAGAATGCCGTCATTGGACTTGCATTCGACCCGGACGAACGTCCTTCGGCACCAGATGCGCTAGTCAACATAGTTGTGCGTGTTTTAGCCCTGGTGCTTGACCGTCAACATGTACGACGGCAGACGCATAGCGCTGACGAGTGAGTGACAAGAGCACCAACGCGATACAGGGCGGGCGACAGCGTGAGTGCGTTGGAGGCCGAGATCAGCATCGCCGCGACGATCGTGACACCGAATTGCTGGAACAGCGTCCCCGAGATCCCCGTGATGAACCCCGCCGGGACGAACACCGAGTGCAGCACGAGTGTGATGGCAATGATCGGCGCCGTGACTTGCGTCATCGCCTTCTTGGCTGCGGCTGTCGGAGAGAGGTTCGGGTCTTCCTATTGCGCCCTCCATCTCGTTTCTGATCTCAAATCAGCGGCAGCCCCTTCAAGCTCGTGTGGCCGTCGTGGCCGACGATTACGTGGTCGTGCACGGTAATCCCGAGCGGACGCGCGCGACCGCGACGATCGCCTGGGTCATCTCGATGTCGGCGCGTGAGGGCGCGGGCGCCCCCACTCGGATGGTTGTGCACCAGGTGAATCGCCGGCCTTCTGGAGGCCGACCGCCGCCTGAAAAGGCGCGGAAGTTCGTCACAAATTCCGACGCGTGCCGCGGATCCGCTGAAGGCAGCCTAGCAGAGCGGGCATACAAGATTCGACGCCTGCTTCGGGTGGGAACGGCCGGTTGTGGCGCAAAGCGGTCATTAGGGCGGAGATGCCGTATCGACATTTTGATGCGGGATCCGATCAAAATTGATCGTTCGCCGCCGCTAATTGAGCGTCCACAATCGTGGCCACAAAACAAAGCCGGCGTGTCGACGAAGCTGGTCGCAAGCTTTTGTAGCCAAAATATCAAAGGTAGTGATCTTCCTGTCCTAGAGATCCAGAACGATCAACAACCTGAACCGGCAGCCCAAAACGGACTTCGTGCGCCCTTTGGGTTGATTTGCGTCAAGAGCAGTCTGCGAGCTAGTTATAATATCAATATCGCGCGTTCAATCGCGCGCTCAATCGCGCCGGCCCGCTGTAGAAGGAAAGACCCAGACGATGGATTTTGAGCACAGCCCGAAAGCACTGGAGTTGCAGGCACGGCTCACCGCGTTCATGGCCCGGCACGTCTATCCCGTGGAAACCCTTTATCAGGAGCAAGTCGAGAACGGGCATCGCCATCACCGGCCGCCGGTCCTGGAAGAACTGAAACGCCACGCCCGCGCCGAAGGGCTCTGGAACCTGTTCCTTCCCGGCGATCATGGCGCGGGCATCAGCAATCTCGAATACGCGCCGCTGGCCGAGATCATGGGACGGATTTCGTGGGCGTCCGAAATCTTCAATTGTTCGGCGCCGGATACCGGAAATATGGAGGTGCTCTCGCTGTACGGTAGCCTGGAACAAAAGAAGCGCTGGCTCGAGCCGCTACTCCGCGGTGAAATCCGCTCGGCCTTCTCCATGACGGAGCCTGAGGTCGCCTCGAGCGATGCCACCAACATCCAGTGCAGCATTCGCCGCGACGGCAAGGATTACGTCATCAACGGCCGCAAGTGGTTCACGTCAGGCGCGATGAGCGAGGACTGCAAGGTTCTTATCGTGATGGGCAAGACCGACCCCGCCAACCCGAACAAGCACCTGCAGCAATCGATGGTGTTGGTGCCAAGTGATACACCGGGTATTCGTATCGTGCGCGATATGCGCGTGTTCGGATACGACGACGCGCCGGTCGGTCATCCCGAGATCGTCTACGACAACGTGCGGGTTCCTGCAGCAAACATACTCCTCGGCGAAGGCCGCGGGTTCGAGATCGCGCAGGGTCGCCTGGGGCCCGGCCGCATCCATCATTGCATGCGGCTTATCGGCTGCGCCCAGCGCGCGCTCGAACTGATGTGTGCTCGCGCCCAATCACGCGTCGCCTTCGGAAAACCGTTGGGCGAACAGGGGTCGGTGCGGGAGGACATCGCCAATTCCTGGTGCGAGATCGAACAGGCGCGTCTGTTGACGCTGCGGGCCGCCGAAAAGATGGATCGGGAGGGCAACAAGGCGGCGCGCGACATGATTGCGGCGGCGAAGGTTGTGGTGCCGAACATGGCTGCCCGCGTAATCGATCGCGCCATCCAGATCCACGGCGGCGCCGGCGTTTCCCAGGACACCTTCCTGGCGGAAGCCTACACTTATGCGCGTTTCATGCGGATCGGCGACGGACCGGATCAAGTCCATCTCTCGCAGCTTGGGCGAGGATTACTGAAACGCTACGGCGCATCCGCCTGATCGCAATGCCTTCTGTTCGCAGGAGCCAAGTATGACAAAGAAGTATACCGAAGCGGAAATTGCGGATATCGCAAAGCCGTTCGAGGCCCATGCCATCGACGCCTTGCGCCGGGGCGATCTCGGACGGGTCGGAACTCTGCTCGACGCGATGCGGCAGGGTTCTGCCGGCCTCGACGCACTCTCCGGCCATACGCTCGCCCGAAAGGCTGGCAAGTTGCGTCGCGACTTCGGTGAGGAGCGCGCACGCGAGGCCCTGGCACGCATTGGCGCGCAATTAATGCGGACCTGGGTCGAACAATACCAGCGAGGCGACGAGCGTGGCGCGATCGCCGATCTCGTTGCGATCTTCCGCGAGCAGGGTGGTGCAAAGCTTTCGCCGCTACAGGAAAGCAACGAGACCGTCGTGCTCGAACTTACGCCTTGTGGCAGCGGCGGGCGCCTCGAGCGCCAGGGCCTGCCCGAGAAACATCCAGACTGGTACGGCGGCTGGAGCGACGGCGTCAGCTCATTCTGCCAGATCTGCAAAGCCTGTCAGGGCGCGCTCAATGAGGCCGTCGGTTTCGACGCATGGACCACACAGAAAGGCCCGCAGGGCGCCTGCCGGCTGAGCTTCGCCAAGAACACAAGCCGCAATCAAGCGGTATTCGACGAGGCCGAGCGCGCGACGATCGTACAAACGCGCGTTGAGCGGGCGCAGACGAAACTCGCCGGTGGCGACACCGACGTCGAAAGCCTGCTTGTTGGCCAGCGCAAGGACTGGAAGCCTTGGCACGATTTCGGCGTGGTGTGCCTTGAGTATTTCTACGCTATCGCGATTGAAATGGGCGGCCCCGACTATCTCGACGAAGTCCTGTCGCAAACCTACGAGCCGGCTTTCCACGCTGGTTTCGCGCGCTACGCGGCGATGAGCGACGATGAACTTGTGCGCGAGATCGCGCGCACCTGGAACTACCATTGCGCTGATTTCACGATCGAAGAAGAGGACGATCGCTTCGTATTCCGTCTCGATCCCTGCGGCAGCGGCGGACGTCTTTTTCGAGGCGAAATGTGGCGAGACATGTTCCACTACGGCGAGCCCCTGTCGCCGATCATGCCCGACCCGCACAATATAAACTTCAACCGCGCCTGCGCCCCCACCTATTGCACGCATTGCGCCGCTTCAAACCGCGCTCAGTTGAGCGGCGATTCATCGGATACCCATCCGTTGTTCTTTGTGATCGACGGCCATGCCCAAATGAAGCCAGGCGAGGCGTGCCGGCAGTTTTCCTACAAGAAGGTCGCCGCCCGCGAGAAGGTCGACCCGGCCTTGTTGCGCCAGATCGGCCTGTCTGGCCCAGGACGGGGAGCCGGATGAGAATGGCAACTACCGCAACGGCACGCGCGAACCCGTTCGACCTTGCCGGCAAAATCGCGCTCGTAACGGGGTCGACGATGGGGATCGGCGAGGGAATTGCGCGCACGCTCGCGCAGGCCGGTGCGCATGTGGTCATCAGCAGCCGGAAGGCAGAAGATTGTGCGCGCATCGCGCAACAGTTCCGCGACGAAGGGCTGAGTGCCGAGCCGCGCGTTTGCCACATCGGCCGAATGGAAGACATCGCCTCGATGGCCGCCCATCTCAGCCTGACGCATAGGGGGCTGGATATTCTCGTCAACAACGCCGTTTTGAGCCCGTGGCGCTCGATCGAGAACACTGATCCTGCGCTCTTCATGAAGGCGGTAGAGGTCAACCTGCGTGGCAATTGGTATCTTTCCGTCGAGGCCGTAAAACTGATGAAACCTCGCGGCGGCGGCTCGATAGTCAATATTGCCTCGGTCGCGGCGCTCCATCCGGACAAAATGCTCGCGCTCTATTCGACGCTGAAGACCGCGATGGTCGGCATGAGCCGCTCCTTCGCGCTCGAATACGGAGAATTCGGCATACGAGTGAACACAATCCTGCCGGGCGTGATCGAAACGAAGCTCGCGAACGCCTTCGACGGCCCCACCCGCGAGAAGATCCTTCAAAGCACGCCCCTTGGGCGGATCGGCGCGCCGCAGGAAATCGGATATGCAGTCCTCTATCTTTGCGCATCAAGCGGCGCGTTCGTCACGGGCGCGAGTCTCGTCGTCGACGGCGGCCTGTCTATCGCCTCGCATTAACGGTTGCAGATGAAAGGAGCTTCGCAATGGGCCTCGACGGCAGGATCGCTCTCGTCTCGGGCGCCGCGCGCGGCATCGGCCGTGCCATCGCGCTTGCGCTCGCTTGGAGCGGTGCGGATGTCGGTCTCATCGATATCGACACAGGGGCCGAAGAGACAGCCGCGACCGTACGCGGCCTGAACAGGCGGTGTTGCGTCGTGCGCGCCGACGTCAGCAGTGCGGAACAGATCCTGGCCGCGGTAGCGACCATCGCTGCCGCACTCGGATCCGTCGATCTCCTCGTCAACAATGCCGGCATTGTCAACAATATCGCGCCGTTCGCCAAGATGAAGCAGGCAGCGTGGGAACGCGAGATCGGCGTCAACCTGACGGGGGCGTTCAATCTGGCGCGTGCCGTGATCGGGCCGATGGCTGAACGCGGTTTCGGCCGCATCGTCAATATTTCATCAGTGGCGGCGCGCGGCGGGCTGTTCAATCAGGCCGGCTATTCCGCCACCAAGGCCGGCCTGCTCGGCCTCACGCATACGATCGCGCTTGAATACGCGCGTTTCGGTGTGACCTGCAACGCAGTCTTGCCCGGCCTCATCGGAACGGAAAACGTGCTTGGTATGCCCGCGGAGATCCGCGAGCAGGCAGTAGCACAAACGCCGGCGCGGCGCCTCGGCAGACCGGAGGAGGTCGCGCGGCTGGTCGCTTTCCTTTGCAGCGAGGACGCTGGTTTCATAAACGGCGCCGAGATCGATATCTCAGGTGGCGGCCATCTCAATACAATGGTACTCGGTAGCCGCAAGGAACTCTCGGGTGGTCCTTCAAAGGCATGAGAACTCCGAGCAGCGTGCAAGACCGCCGTACCCACTACGGGCGCAGATTGTGCTATCGAGCAGCTTCATAGGGCAAGATAATCGGAACTTCATGCCATGAAAGAAGGACGCTATCGGCTCATCGGGTCGACCGCATCTCCTTATGCAATCAAGCTGCGGGCGCTGTTGCGTTACCGGCGGATCCCGTTCGATTGGATCATCATGACGAGGGCGCTGCGAAAACAGATCGAGCACCTGCGCCCGAATTTGATTCCGGTTCTTCAATATCCGGACGGAAGTTTTCGGGGCGAAACCACGACCCTGGCCTACGATCTGGAAGCCAGGCATTCAGATCGCTCGGTCATTCCCGAAGACAAGGCTGTCGCGTTCGTTTGTGATCTTCTGGAGGACCTCGCCGACGAATGGGCCGTGAAGGCGCTTTTTCTCTACCGTTGGTGGGACCCGGAAGATCAGGGCTATGTCTCCCGATGGGCGGCGGAGGAGTGGTCTGTGTCCGACACGGAACCCGGCGGGCCTGAGGAAATCGAGCATTTCCGCCGGAGGCAGATCTCCCGCATGCCGATTCTCGGCGCGTCGGCTGAAAACAAGCCGCTGCTGGAAGAGAGCTACCATCGAATTCTGGCCGCTTTCGAGCCTTACGTCGGGATGACCAGGTATCTCTTCGGAAGCCGGCCATCGCTCGCCGATTTTGCATGGTTTGGCCAGTTGAGCGAACTTGCCACCGATCCCACGCCGATGCGGATCATGCGGGCAAAGGCGCCCTTTACAGATCACTGGACGCGGCGGCTGGATGACGCCTCCGGTGTGGACGGGGAATGGTATCCGCCAGAGCAGGCGCTGTCGGGTATGGCCGAGGCGCTGCTCAGGATTGCCGGCGAACTCTATCTGCCGTTTCTGGTCGCCAATGCCGAGGCCTTTGCGAAGGGCCTCGATCGCTTGGAGATCAATGTCTGGGGGCTGCGCTACGCGCTGTCCCCGTTCAAGTACCAGGTCAAATGCCTCAATTTGATCCGCGAAAAATTTGCCGCGCTCGACGCGGAGCATCGAGCGGCACTGCGGTCCGTTCTGGAGCGCACGGGGTGCTGGGCAAATCTCGTCGCGAAATGATGGCCGATGTCAGGCGCGCCGTAGCGGAGACGGCCCGGCACCCGGCGGCAGCCGTATTCATTTCCGGTATCGGCTGCCCAGCGCCGTCGCGATCGTTTCGGGATTCCGGATGCGCTCGATCAAGAGATTGATGCGGTCGCCGCCCCAGAACAATTCGCCGTTGAACACCATGGTCGGCACGCCGAACACGCCGAGCTGTTCGGCCTCGTTGATGATGCGATCATGCTCTTCGCGCGCCGGACCGTGGACATAGGCTTCAAAATCTTTTGCCGATCCGCCGATCCCGGCAATCACGCCGGATATCTCTGACAGATCGTCGATATCCAGATCGTGGCTCCAGAAGCGCTGGAACACCGTGTCATGATAGAGCCGGAACAGCCCGTGGCGTTGCGCGAACAGCATGCCCACGCTGGCGTAGAAGGCGTCGTAAATCCGCCGCGGGCCCTTCATGGTGAGCCCTTGCGCGTTGGCATAACGCCGCGCATCCATATAGGCGTATCGCACCTTGCGCCAGAAATGCGGCGTGCGCTCCTCCACCGTTCCCATGAATTCAGCGACGCGCAGCGTGTAGGGCAGCCATTCGAGTTCGACGCCGTGCTTTTCTTCCAGTTCGAAAAGCCGCTTGTTGGCGACGAAGGCGTAGGGGCTCTTGTAATCGGTGTAAACGCGTACGCGCGGCCTCTCCGTCATGAGTTCCTCGCTGAGCGGTCACAGATATTCTCTCGACGTATGACAATGCCGGCGCGTTCGCGGTCCCAGGTATCCGCGGTCAGGCCCTCGGCGCGCAGAACGTGCTTTTCCACCTTGGCGGTCGGGGTCTTCGGCAGTTCGTCGACGATGCGGATATAGCGCGGGACCATGTGGTGTGCCATCCGCGGCAGCAGATGCTGGATGATTTCCTCAGGGTCCAGCGAGGCGCCGCTGGCGGGGGCGAGCACCACCAGTACTTCATCCTCGGAGAATTCGCTGGGCACCGGAATCGCCGCAGCCTCGCGCACCGCTGGATGACTCAGCAATTCCACTTCGATCTCATAGGATGAGATATTCTCGCCGCGGCGGCGGATGGCGTCCTTCAGCCGGTCGACGAAACGGTAGTCGCCATCGGCGTCGCGGATAAAGGCGTCGCCGGTGTGGAACCAGCCGTTGCGCCAGGCATCGGCGGTGGCCTGCGGGTTGTTGTTGTAGCCGTGGTTCATCGCCCATGGCGCCTCGGTGCGAAGGATCAGCTGCCCGACCTCGCCGTCGGCGACGCTGCAGTCGTTTTCATCGACAAGACGGATCTCGACGCCGGCGCGCGGGCAGCCGCAGATACTGTCCTTGGTCGGGTTGGCGCGGGAGATCAGCGGCGTGCAGATTTCCGTCATGTTAAACAGCGTGAACACGTCGACGCCGAAGCGCTCGCGAAACGCCGGACCGCTCTGGCCGAGCGGAACGATGAACACCATCCGCAGCTTGTGGTCGCGATCCCTCGGACTCGGCGGCTGCTTGAGTAGGAATGTGGCCATCGCGCCGAGTAGGAAAGCGGATGTTACCTCCAGCTCGCGTATCTGATCCCAGAAGGCCTCGGTCCGAAAATGGCTGACCACCGCGATCGAGCTTCCGACGCACAGCGACACGGTCGCAATGAATGCGCCGCCGATATGGAAGATCGGCATGTGCAGCAATTGCCGGTCATCCGCTTTCAGGCAGTTCCAGGCATCGGGGCCGACGCAGGAATAGCTGTGCATGTAAGACGACAGCACGCCCTTAGACCGTCCCGTCGTACCTGAAGTGTAGATGATGGACTGGGTATCGAACGGCTGGATCGGTTTGGGCGGGGGTGGGGGCGGCGCGACGGGTTTGGTCAGCGCGGAAACGTTGTGAATCGTGATGCCGCCGGAGGGCGCCGCGGTCGTGTCCGACGAACGCACGATCGTCTTGAGGGCAGGGGGCGCGGCGGCAAGGACGCGATCGAGCACGCTGTCATGGACGATGGCGAAGGCTGCCCCGGCGTTATTCAGGACATGCTCGAGCGAAGACCCTTTAACGGCTGGATTCACCGGCACGTAGACCGCGCCGAGATAATTGATGGCGAATATCGCGCGCAACGCCAGCGGAGATGTCGGCAGCACCAGGATGACGTGGTCGCCCTGGCGAACGCCAAGCTTGTGCAGATTGCCGGCGAGGCTTTCGACCTGCTGCAGGGTTTGGGCAAACGTCCAGAGTTCGCCGCCTTCGAAAGCCGCAAAGATTTCGTCCGGCTTGGCGCGGGCGTTTCGTTCGAGCGCGTAGCGCAGCACGCAGATCTCCGCGGGATAGGTGCCTTCGGCCACATAGGCCTCCGAAAGAGGTACCTAGTCGTTTCCTGTCCCTGAGTAACGCATCGGCTTCACGCTTTGATCTGGTGATACTGATTCAAGTCCGGATCGTGGGTCATCTTCCAGTAATCCACGAACCGCCACGGCATCGCGGAAAACACCCGGCCGCGGCTGTTCCGGTAATAGGTCGTCATTCCCGGATGGGTCCAGATCATCTGCTCGTGCTCGCGATCTACCTCGCGGACATAGCGGTCGTGAACCTCCTGGCGAATGTCGATGGTCGCGATGCCGTGCTCGATCATATCGACGAGACACGCCGTGATGTAGCGGCTCTGGCATTCGGACTGGAAAATCACGCTGCCACCATGCGCCGGGCCGGAATTGGGACCAAGCATACAAAAGAAATTCGGAAAGTCCGGCACGGTGAGACCGAGATAGGCGGTCGGATTGTCGCCGGCCCAGACATCGGCCAGACGTTTGCCGCCGCGCCCGGTAATGTTGAGACGCGCCGCCATCTCCGTCACCTTGAAGCCGGTCGAGACGACGATGATGTCGGCGGGCCGCAATTTTCCGTCCGTGGTGACGATGCCTTCGCGCGTAAAATGATCGATCTTGTCGGTAACCAGTTCGACATTCGGTTTGGTCAGCGTTCGAAACCAGCCGTTATCGAGCAGGATGCGCTTGCCGTAGGGCGGATAGGTCGGCAGGCATTTCTCGATGAGATCAGGGCGGTCCTTCAGTTCGGACCGGATGAAGTCGGTAAGCTCCTCGCGATGCCGGTCGTTGCCCTTGTTGACGGCGCGCTCAGGATGCGGCCAGTTCGGATCCTTGCGCAGAAACGGCAGCAAGCCGTCACCGTAGCGCCAGAACATGTTGAAACGGTACCACTGCACGTAAAAGGGCAAATGCGCGAGCAGCCATCGCGCGCCTTCGGTGATAGGATCGGAATATCCGGCGACCGGACGCGACCATTGCGCGGAGCGCTGGTAGACAGTGACCGATGCTACGCGGTCGGCGATCGAAGGCACGAGCTGCATCGCGGTCGCGCCGGTGCCAATGACGGCAACACGCTTGCCGTCGACCTTGATGCCGTCGGACCACAACGCTGAGTGGAAGGTCGTTCCGGCGAAGTCTTCTTCACCCTTGAAATGGGCGCGCGACGGGTCATTGAGCTGACCGATCGCGCTGACAAAAACCGCTGAACTCGAAATTTTCCGCGCCATTGCTGGTTTCTAGGGTCGAAATCCAGCGTCGCTTGGTCTCGTCCCAGCGGGACGACATCAGTCGCGTGTTGAAGCGGATGTGGCTGCGGACGTCATGTTCGAGCGCGACCTTTTTGAGATAGTTCAGCAATTCTTCGCGCTGCGCGAAGTACCGGGTCCACTTGTTTCTTGCACCGAACGAGAACGAGTAAGAATGATTTGGCGTATCGACGCCGCAGCCGGGGTATCGATTGACATACCATGTGCCGCCGAGTTCGGCGTTTTTCTCGACGATGGTGTAGGGAAGGCCGAGCCGGCCAAGCGCGACGCCCAGCGCGATAGCACAGACACCCGCTCCGACGATCAGAACATGTTGCTTCGTCAGTTTGTCGTCGGACGGACGCGTGGTCCACCGTGCATCGCGAGGAATGAAGCCCATTTCCTCCCGCATCAGAGGGGCGTATTCCGGCGCGACATCTTCGCCAAGACATACCCGCATCATTTTCAGCATGAGATCGTTGCCGGGATCGGTGATCGCAGGCTTGGGTTGGCCGTTCGCGAACAATTTGAGGACGGCAGCACGGATTTCGTCCTGGATTTCCTTAGGCACCCCCGCCTGGGGATCAGGGATCAGGCGAACGTCGCGCCTGGGCGTGTATGGGGGTTCCAGCCATCGAAGGTCACCGGTCATATGAACCAGTACCATCAACAAAACACGGATATCGCCTTCGGCGATGGCCGACGACAGATCGAGGTTCTTGCGCGGCGTCTCGATGTTCATGCTCTCATTTCCTGACTTACGTTCCCGGCGCTTTCTGCCATCCGCAACTGGCGTCCTAGTCGACCCTGCGAAGATCCCGCATCGACTATGAGAGCCACTCATCGCGATCATGGCTGCTCCTCGCCGCGCGGCCTGAACAGTCCGTGCGTAATCAGTTTCTCGTAGGCCGAGATCACATGGTCCGGAACGGCGGTTACGGCGCCGTTGGCGTAGGAGTAGCGGCGGCTGAGGTACCCGCGTGCGCCCATGAACATGTGAACGATGGCTTCGAACTCTTCATCGCTGAAGCCATCGATCGCACCGGCATGCCGTGCTCGCCTGAGGATCCGGACATAGGCCGTCGAAATGTTGTCGAGGTGCTTCTGGTAGCCGATCGGCGCAAAGAATTCGGCTTCGTTGAGAATGCGCAAAAATTCCGGCACTTCACGGATGAATTCGAAGAAAGCGCCAAAGCGTTCGATCTCCTGTCGCGCTGCGTTCGCCGTACCGGTCCGTTCGCGGATGAACTCCACCATGTCCATTCCGATTTTCGGCAACAGCTGATCCAGCAACTCCTGACGATTTTCGAAATGATTGTAGAACGTACCCTGCGCGACGCCGGCTTCCTCGGTGATGCGGGCCACGGACGCTTCCGCGTAGCCGTATTTGCCCACGATCTTGGTGGCGGCGTCGAAAATCTTGCGCTTCGTCCACGCGTTGCGCTCGACGCGATTGAGTTTTGCAACTTTCACTGCGGTGGTTGCGGGGGCTTGCGTCATGCGTTCGGCTCAAGTTCGGCGCGCAGCACGCGCTTGAGCACCTTGCCCGACGGATTGCGCGGCAAATGATCGCGAATGATGAGTTGCTTCGGCACCTTGAACGCCGCGAGACGCTTGCGGCAATGATCCGTCAGATCGGGCAGTTCCAGCGTCGCGCTGTCGGCAAGCACGACGACCGCGACCGGTCGTTCGCCCCAGCGCTCGTCGGGAAGGCCGACGACAGCCACTTCGCGCACTTGCGGCAATTCGTAGATGACGCGCTCGACTTCGGACGAGGCGATATTCTCGCCGCCGGAGATGATCATGTCCTTCTTGCGGTCGGTGAGATAGAGGAACCCGTCCTCGTCGAGATAGCCGACGTCGCCGGTGCGGAACCAGTCGTCGTCAAAGAATGCGGCTTTGGTCTTCTCGGGATCTTTCCAGTAACCGGTCGTGACCTTTGGGCCGCGCAGACAGATTTCGCCGTTCTCGCCGGGCGCAAGGCGACGGCCGGCGTCGTCGCGGATTTCGATCTCGACATGGGCGACGGGGCGGCCGGTCGATCCGATCTTTTCGATCTCGCGGCCGCGCTCCATGAACGTGTCGCCGCCGACGGTTTCGGTCAGGCCGTAGGCGTCGATGTAGCGCGCGTTGTTGAAATATTGCGAGAAGGCGCGAATGCGCGCCTCCGGCGTCTTTTCACCGCCGCCGATCGCCCAGCGCAGGCTGGAGACGTCGTAGCGTTCGCGATCGGGGCAGGTGAGGATCGAGGTTGTCATGACCGGCGCGAGCCATGCCCGTTCAGCCGGTCGGCTTCGATCGCAGCCAGGCACTGCGCGGCATCGAAATCGCGCTGGATGGAAAGCATTCCGCCCTGCCACAGCACCGCAATGCCCGGCAGGTCGAGCGCGCCGACATGATAGAGCGGCCCGGCGACCAGCAGCCGGGTGTCGCAGCTGAGGCCGAGCACCAGCACATGGTCCGCCGATTTCCAGTAGAAGTTCTCGTAAGTGAGCATCACCCCCTTCGGCCGGTCGGTGGTGCCAGAGGTGTACATCAGCCGCATCAGGTCGGACGGACGCCGGCGGTGCGGCCTTACCGGCTTCGCATTCGAGGCAAGGCGCGTTGCGTCTGATTGCGCGGCTTCATCGACCAGGACGATGGGCGCGGGCCCGGCCGCGTTAACGCCGAGTTCTTCGTCGGCGATCAGAACGCGCGCGCCGGAGTTCTCGACGATGTAGGCGATTTCGTCCGGTGCCAGCCGGTAGTTGATCGGAAGGAAGATCGCGCCGATGTGGCTCGTCGCGAAAGCGATGTCGAGAAACGCGGCGCTGTTCTTCATCAGCACCGCGACGACGTCGTTCGCGCCGATTCCGCGCGAGACGAGCCATCCGCCGACAGTCCGAATCCGTTCGTCGAAGGCGGCGTAGCTGATTTCTTCGCCGCGATATTTCAGCGCACAGCGCTCCGGCGTCTGTCGTGCGTGAAATGCGATGAAGCTCGATAAATTGATCATATGCCGCCTGGAACCGCTTCGCCTAACTCGCATTGATGAATTCTGACTCGTAATTCATTTTTGCCTTGACGTCATCCCGCTTCCTCTGAAATTCTTATCGGATGGGGACAACAGATCTCCGCGCAGGGATTTAGAGACGCATATCCGTCAAGGAGGCACGATGACGAAAACCCGCAAGCCGGGCATGAGCCGGCGTTCGACGCTGGCGCTGATGGGCGCCGGCGCCGTGACGATCGCGACACCTTGGGTGGCGCGCGCGCAAGCCAAGACGATCAAAGTCGGAATGCCGACGATCCTTTCAGGCCGCGTTGCGCAGCTCGGGACCTCGTCGCGCAACGCCGTGATGATCGAGGTCGATAAGGTCAACGCCGCGGGCGGACTGGCCGGCCGACAGATCGAAATGGTGATCCGCGATTCCAAGGGGCAGCCGCAGGAAGCCGCCCGCGTCGCGCGCGAACTGGTCAACACCGATGGTTGCGAACTTCTTATCGATGCCGAGGCTTCGTCCGGCGCGTTCGCAGTCCATGAAGTCGCGCGCGATCTCGGCGTCTTCTGCATCCATACCAACTCGGAAACGTCTGCGCTCACGGCCGATCCCAAGCAGCACATCCCGAACGCGTTCCGCACCGCGCGCCAGGGCGTGCATGATTCGATCGTCGGCGGCGGCTATGCCGCGGCTATCGCCAAGGCAAAGGGATTGAAGAAATGGGCGACCTGCTCGCCGGATTATGCCTACGGCCGCGATACAACGGCAGAGTTTGTCTATTATCTCAAGCAATTCGCGCCCGATGTCGAGATCATCAGCGAAGCCTGGCCCAAACTGTTCCAGCCTGATTACACCGAGGTCGTGACCAAGATCTTGCAGGCAAAGCCGCAGGCACTGTATTCCGCGCTGTGGGGCGGCGATCTGACATCCTACATCGATCAGGCCAACATCTACGCGCTGTTCAGCCAGATGGAGGTGTTCGCCGTCAACATGGCCGATTATACGGCGCTGACGGTGGTGAAGAACCTGCCGAAGGGCATCCACTCCGGCAATCGCTACATCAAGACCTATCCTGCGACCGCCGAGAACGCCGCCTGGGGCGACGCTTACAAGGCGAAGTTCAACGAGTATCCCACCAACTGGTCGTGGGAGAATGCGACCGCGGTGATGCTGATCGCCGAGGCGTCCAAGAAGGCCAATTCCGCGGACGGCAAGAAGATCGCCGACGCGATGCGCGGTCTGACGATCAAATCGCCGTTCGGCGCCGACGGCACCGTGACG
Organism: uncultured Alphaproteobacteria bacterium; assembly: GCA_963801875.1. Classification (GTDB taxonomy): domain Bacteria; phylum Pseudomonadota; class Alphaproteobacteria; order Rhizobiales; family Xanthobacteraceae; genus Bradyrhizobium. The sequence goes on from CAWDGT010000010.1 coordinate 59,870, forward strand.
ATGCGGGCCGAGGATCAGACCCTGATCGGCTATGCGATCGGCTGGGGCACCACCATTCCCACCGAGCCTTATGTCCCGGAGGTGAAGAGCGGCGACTGGAAGCAGATTCTGGCGCTCGAAGCCGAGTGGAAGAAGAGCAAGGGCTACACCTGACCCATCAGCGGGACGCGGAGGCTGCCTGGCCGCCTCCGTGCGCCGCCCGACGATTTTCCGCCGACGCAAGCCGGCAGCCGTGACGGACACCTTCCTTGGACCTCGATGCGCTTACCGGCTGTCTTGCCAGCTCCGCCTGTCTGGTGACGCAAACCACCAGCGGCTTCATCATCGGCATGCTGCTGTTTCTCGTCGCCGTCGGGCTGACGCTGATCTTCGGCGTGCTCAAGGTCGTGAATTTCAGCCACGGCGCGTTCTACATGTTCGGCGCCTATTTCGCGATGACGGCCTATCAGGTCACCGGGAGTTTTGCGCTGGCGATGCTCTGCGGCGCGGCCGGCACGGCCATCCTCGGTCTCGTCTTCGAACGTGTGTTCATGAGCCGCGTCTACGGCGGCGACGTGCTGATGCAGCTTCTGGTCTGCTACGCCTTTGTCCTGATCTTCGATGACGTCGCAAAGCTGATTTGGGGACCGGAATTCAAGTCGATGGGAATGCCTACCGCGTTCCAGGTGCCGCCGCTGTTTATCGCCGGCGGCGTGGTGCCGCCGTATTATCTGCTGCTGATCGGCGTAGCACTCGCGGTCGCGGCGATCCTCGGTGTCGGTCTTGCCCGTACGAAAATCGGCAAGGTGATCAGGGCCGCCGCGCATAATCCGGGGATGGTCTCTGCGCTCGGCATCAACACCGGGCTGATCTATGGCGGCGTGTTTGCGCTCGGCGGAATGCTGGCGGGCCTTGCTGGCGCGCTTGCGGCGCCGGTGCGTTCGCTGACGCCCGGCATGGGATTTTCGGTCCTGATCGAATCCTTCATCGTCACCGTGATCGGCGGCATGGGCTCGATACTCGGCGCGCTGATCGGCGCGCTCCTGATCGGCCTGATCCGTTCGTTCGGATCGCTCGGCTTCCCACTGTTCACTGACGGGTTGATGTATCTGTTCATGGTGATCGTGCTGGTGGCCCGACCGACCGGCCTGTTCGGCAAGGAAGTGGCATGACCGAGCTGCAGGCCGAACGCGCCGCGGAATCTTTGAGCGTTCCGCGCATCGAGGCCCAATCGAAACGCCTGCGCTACCTGGATGTGCTGATCGCTGTCGCCGCGTTCGCCGTTCTGGCGACGTTGCCGTTTCTGTTCAGCAGCAAGGCGCTGCTCGATTTCGTGATCCGCTGTTCGGCGTTCGGTCTGTTCGCGACTTCGCTCAACCTGTTGGTCGGCTACACCGGCATGATCTCGTTCGGGCACGGCATGTTCTTCGGCCTCGGCGCCTATGGCTTCGGCCTGATCATGCAGCGCACCGGTGTGCCGATCCCGGTCGCGTTTTTCGGCACCCTGCTGATTACGGTAGTCGTGTCTGTCGTGATCGGCGCCATTTGCGTGCGGTTGAAGGAAATCTACTTCGCCTTCGTCACGCTGGCGTTCCAGATGCTGATCCACAGCATGATCCTGTCGTGGGCCTCGCTGACCGGCGGCGATCAGGGCCTGCGCGGCGGCATTCCGCGCCCGGTGTTTCTCGGCATCGATCTGACCAACCATATGCATCTGTACATCGTGAGCTGCACGCTGCTGGTGATCGGACTTCTGCTGATGCGGCAGATCGCGCAATCGCCGTTCGGCTACACCCTGCGCATGATCCGCGACAATGCCAGCCGCGCCAGCTTCATCGGAATCGACGTCTGGCGCGCCAAGCTGACGATTTTCGTGCTGGCGGCGCTGTTTGCCTCCACCGGCGGCATCATCATGAGCCTGTTCGTATCCGGCGCCTACCCCGAATTCGCCTACTGGACGATTTCGGGTGAGGGCATCTTCATCAACATGCTCGGTGGCGTCACCACCTTCCTTGGGCCGATCGTCGGCACGGTGCTGCTGTTGATCCTCAATGACACCGTTACTCGGCTGACCGAGTATTACGGCATTGTGCTCGGCATCGTGATCCTGTTCTTCGCCATCGGCCTGCGCAAAGGTCTGATGGATTTCGCGATCGAGTGGTACGAGCAGCGGCGTGACAGCGCAAAGGAGCGTGCGAGATGACAGACTCAATCAAGCGCGTCAGTGTCGTGACCGGCGGTGCCAGCGGTATTGGCGCGGCCTGCGTAGGTGAACTTGCCGCCAACGGCGATCTCGTTGTTGTCGTCGATCGCGATCTGACAAAGGCGCAAGCCGTTGCGGCGCAGGCTGGCGGCCGCGCTTTTGCTGCCGATGTCGGGGACGAGAACGGCGTCGAGGCTTGCGCGGCGGCGATTGAGCGCGAGTGTGGGCCGGTGGATGTGCTCGTCAACAGTGCTGGCATTATTCAGGTGCCGGTACGACCCCACGCTCTGCCGATGTCTGCATGGGATGATGTTGTGCGGGTCGATCAGCGGGGTACCTACGTGGCCTGCCTTGCTTTTGCGAGGGGCATGATCGCGCGCAGGCGCGGCAGCATCGTCAACATCGCCTCCATTGCCGGCATGCGCTCGATGCCCTTGCATGCCTACGCGCCCGCCAAGGCTGCCGTCATCGCCATCACCGAATGCCTCGCCGCGGAGTGGGGACCTTCCGGTGTGCGGGTCAACGCTGTGTCGCCCGGCTACACGCTGACCCCGGCCCTGAAGAATGCGATCGATCGCGGCGAACGCGATGTGTCATCGCTATCGGCCAATGCCGCGCTGCGCCGCCTCGTGGACCCGGCCGAGATTGCTCGTGTTGTAGCGTTCCTGACATCGGATGCCGCTTCCGCGATGACCGGCGCCAACGTACCTGTCGATTGCGGATGGCTGGCCGGCACGTCATGGAGCACCTATGGCGGGCTGAGGGAGGCGAACGGTTAAGCGATGCTCGAAGTTCAGCACCTCTCCAAGTCGTTCGGCGGCGTTAAGGCGGCCGACGACATTAGTTTGAGTTTTGCCGACGGGTCGCTGACCGCGGTGATCGGCCCCAACGGTGCGGGAAAGAGCACCTTCTTCAACCTGATCACGGGCGCGCTGAGGCCGGACTCTGGCCGTATCCTGCTCAACGGCGTCGATATGGCGGGAAGATCGCCGCTCCGATATCGTGCGTCACGGCATCGGCCGCGCGTTTCAGGTTGCCAGCATTTTTCCGTCGCTTGACGGTGCATGAAACCATGCTGGCAGCGGTCGGCGCCGACCAGCGCCGCGCCAGCATACTGCACCGGCGGTTTCCGCTCGCCGAAACCCGTGATCGCGCCGAATATGCCATGGAGATACTGGGGCTCGCCAGCAAGCGCGACCGGACCGCGGCGACGCTGTCGCACGGCGACCAGAAACTGCTCGACATCGCTCTCGCATTGGTGCTCGATCCGCAGGTGCTGCTGCTCGACGAACCGACCGCCGGCATGGGCACCGAAGAGCGCTGGCGAATGATCGACAAGGTCTATGAACTCTGGGAACGCCAGAAGATTACGGTCGTGTTCATCGAGCACGACATGGATATCGTCTTCAAGATCGCGCCGTCGATCGTCGTGCTGTGCTATGGCCGCATTCTCGCGACCGGCACGCCGGACGCGATCCGTCAAAATCCTGCTGTGATCGACGCCTATCTCGGAACCGAGCACCACGCCGAGGCAACATGAGCATGCAGCCCGTTGTTCAGGTCGAGGACCTCGACGTCTACTACGGCACCAGCCAGATTCTGTTCGGCGTCGGCCTGTCGGTGCGGCCGGGTGAGACCATGGCTCTGCTCGGCCGCAACGGCGCCGGCAAGTCGACAACCATGAAAGCCATCATGGGCCTTGCGCCGGCCCGGCGCGGGCGCGTGACGCTCAGCGGTCGCGTGGTATCCGGGCTCAAGCCGCATCACATCGCGCGCGCCGGGCTCGGTTTCGTACCGGAAGACCGGCAGATTTTTCCGGATCACACCGTCGAAGACAATCTCATCATCGGACAGAAGAAGGGTCCGCAGGGCCAGGATGAATGGCCGATCATGCGCGTCTACGAGGTATTTCCGCTGCTGGAGCCGCTGCGATACCGGATCGCGGGTCGTCTGTCCGGCGGGGAACAGCAGATGCTCGCGATCGCCCGCACGCTGATGGGCAATCCAGCGTTGTTGCTGCTGGACGAGCCCAGCGAGGGGCTTGCGCCGATTATCGTGCAGCGGATCGGCGAGTTGTTGCGCCAGTTGCGTGGCACCGGTGCTACGGTCTTGATCGCCGAGCAGAACATGCATTTCTGTCTCGGCCTTGCCAGCCACGCCACCGTCATCGACAAGGGCCAGATCGTCTACAGGGCGACGATCGAGGATATGAAAGCCAACGACGACATTCGCCAGCGCTATCTTGCATTATAGTCGCCAAGCAACTGAGTCGCACGGCAGGCCCACCTCACGTGCGAATTCGCAACCACGGCGGTACCACCGGCGCGCCGAAAGCCAATAATGTTGGGGCAGGGCATCTCGGCTTGAGGTGCTGGATCTGGAGGCTATCCACAACCGCATTCCCGCAGGTGGAGGCGTGCTTGCGGGCCAAATCACCACCCTCACCAAGGGACCGGAGCCGGGTATTCGCGGCCTTTACCTACTTGACCCGTATGGCGTTTTTATCGAATTCTTGGAATCAAAATGGGATTCGGAAGCATTCCTGGGCGATGCCGGTAATGTTCCATCCCGAAATAACTCAGCGCACCGCCCGGCGATCAATCCCCGATCGCGGCACGATCAGGCGCAGGAGGTCGATTTCCGCCTCTGATGCCCGCCGTGCAATCATCGACAATTCGATGGGGCGATCTGATTGTTTTGCACGCGCTCCCATCTCGATGCACAGTACGCCCCATCGCAGACTTCCGAGCACCTCCCAATAATGCAGGGCGGCTGGGTCGATCTTTGCGCCGCCGGCCGCCTCGTAGCCAGCGACCAGGTTCTCTCGGTCGCCAAATCCACCGACCGGCTTGTCGATTTCGCCGTAGCGCCAGGAGTTGGTGCACAGCCAGCCGAGGTCACGCATCGGATCGCCGAGGTGGGCGAGTTCCCAGTCGATTACGGCTCGCAATCCGTCGGGTCCGATGATCATATTGCCATTGCGGAAGTCGCCATGTACGAGCGTCGGCGTCGTGGCATCTGTGTCCATGCGCTCGCGTAACCAGCTAAAGGCGAGCTCGAAGACCGGCCGCGGCCAGTTGGTTCGGTGGTAGGTCTCGTGCATGGCGGTAACCTCACGCGCCGCGGAGCTGCGGGGGAGCATGGGCAGCAGCGTCGTATCCACGCCATGGATGCGCGCAAGAATGCCGCCGATCTGAAAGGCGAGCTTCGGGCGGATCGCCGCGAACGCCTCGCTCCGGACGATCCGATGGCCGAGTCCTTCGCCCTCAACGTGTTCCATGAAGTAGCCGTGTCCGATCCCGTCAGCCGGAGTGAGCACGTGAATGACATGCGGCGTTGGAACGCCTGCCGCCTCCACAACCCGCATCAGCTCAGCTTCCGTCTCGAGAGTTATTCTGCCGGGAAAGGTGGCGCCGGCCGGCAGCCTGCGCAGGATCAACCGCCGACGCAAGTTTGGCCCGACAGCTTCAAGAGTCCAGATCTCCTGACTGGCACCGCCGGGAAGGCGTCGCAGATCGGTTACATCGTCGACGCCCGGCAACGAGGCGCGGACAACCCCCCGGACAGCGGAAGTGAAAATCCGGCTCAAGCTCAGCGCGCGGTCGTCATCCACGTTCGTACTCGGATCACCCGTCGAATTGGCTCTGCAGCTTCGCTGGCATCCATTTTTGCTTCCTCCTAATTGCAGTGTCCCGCAACCAGAGCGAGCGCGCAAGGGTGCCGTAGATGTGCGCTGAAAATCTTCAGCCAAAAGCGCCGTCATTGTACGGCCGCTTCTGGCGCAAAGCGGCCCCTCGCTCGACAGCCCCACAGGCCATTCAACGAGGGTCATCCGCACGGTCTCGCCAGGCGCACGTCGAGCATGAGGGATGAAAAACTGGCAACGCGCATGACGAAAGCGTCCTCAGCCTAAAGCCCGACCTCAGGTCTTGAAGTAGTCGGGCCGTGGAATGGTCCAGGTCTCGCCCCAAAGCTGCGAGCCGCCCGCGACATGCAATGTCTCCCCGGTCACATAGTCCGCTCCGGCGCCGCCGAGATAGGCGCAGGCTTCCGCGACCTCCCAGGCCGTGCCGGTGCGCATCATCGGATTGGAGCGGGCGTAGGTGTTGCGCTGGTCCGGTTTGTAGACACGCCAGCCGGGCGTTTCGATCGCGCCCGGAGCGATGCAATTGACCCTGATCTTCAGCGGCGCCCATTCAACCGCAAGGTTTTCGCTCAGCGCGATGACGCCGGCGCGCGCGGCGACTGTATGCGCGACGCCATAGAGGCCCTGATGCGTCACCACGACGATATTGACGATGGCGCCCGGCCGCGAGTGGTCTCGCCAGCGCCGAGCGGCCGCCTGCATCATGCGCCACGTGCCGTTGAGATTGCTGTTGACGACGGTGTTCCAGCCTTTTTCCGAGAAATCGATCGCGGCCTGAGGAAATTGCCCGCCGGCGCTGTTGACCAGCAGGTCGGGCCTTGATCCTTCACGGTCCAGCCAGTCGAACAGGGTGGATACAGAATCGGGCTCGCGAATATCGACCGTATGCGATGTCGCGACGACACCGCGGCCTCCCATTGCGGAGGCGGCGGCTTCGAGCTTCTTCGGATCGCGTCCCGCCAGGATGATGCGGGCGCCGAGGCGGCCGAGCAGCCAGGCGCAGGCCCGGCCGATGCCGCCGGCGCCACCAGAAATCAGCGCCGTCCGGCCGCTGAAGCTTCCGGGCGCGTAGATCGTCGTCTGCTCCGCAAGGGCCGTATCGTCGAGGTCGAGAGTGTGCTCCGTCATGACCTACAACCGCCCCAGCAATTCGCCAGCGATGATCATTTTTCGCACCTCGGTGGTGCCGGCACCGATCTCCAGGAGCTTGATCGACCGATAGAGCCGGTTCATCTCGGATTCCCAGATATAGCCCGATCCGCCGAATACCTGGAGGGCCCGGTCGAGTACGTCGTGGCAAGCGTTGGCCGCATACATTACGGATGCGGCGGTCAGCATGTGAATGTTGCCGCGTCCGCCGCCGCCGATCTCGAGCGACGAAGCCGCGGCCAGCGTGTGGTAGGTCAGGGCGCGCATCGACTCCACCAAGACGTACATGTCAGCGATCAGCGACTGCACCATTTGGAACGAGCCGATCGGCTTGCCGAACTGCTTGCGGATCTTGGCGTAATCGATCGCGATCTCAAGTGCGCGCTCGGCGATGCCGAGCGAGACGGGGGCGACCATGGCACGTTCGAGATCGAGGCCGCTCATCACCACTGCGACACCCTTGTTCTCCTCGCCGACAAGGTTTTCCTTGGGCACGCGGCAGTTCTCGAAGAGGAGTTCGGCCGTCTGGCTGCCCCGGAATCCCATCTTGACGAGCTTTTGAGCGACGTTGAATCCAGGAAAGCTCTTTTCGACGACGAAGGCCGAAATACCATGGGGGCCTTTCTCGCGGTCCGTCTTTGCATAGACAAGGAGGACGTCGGCGATCGGGCCGTTGGTGATGTAGATCTTGGTTCCGTTCAGGACGTAGAAGTCGCCATCCTGGCGTGCGGTGGTACGCATCGAACCAAGCGCGTCGGAGCCCGCGCCGGGTTCGGTCAGGCCGAGTGCGCCCGTTTTCCGTCCCGAGCAGAGCCCCGGCAGGTACTTGCGGCGCTGCGCCTCGTTGCCATTGCGATAGATGTTGTTGGCGCAGAGGTTGTCATGTGCGACGTAGCTCAGTGCCAGCGCATGATTCCACCGCGAGAAGGCTTGCGTCACGAGGCCGGCAGAGACCAGATCGAGCCCTGCACCGCCATATTGCTCCGGGATCGTGGTGCCGAAATAGCCGGCATCGCCGATCTTCGGGAAGGCGTCCTCGGGCCACCATTCATCCCGATCCATGCGCTCTGAGAGACTATAGAATTCCTTCCGGGCAAATCGGTCGGCCTGATCCAGGATGGCGTGCTGATCCTCCGTCAGCTCGAACTGGGCGCCGGCGGAATTTGCGAGAGCGCTTGCGGTCATGACGTCTTCTGCCTTTCCGATCGTTCTTTCTTGTGAAAGACGGGGCCAAGATAAAGCATGCTAGTTCAGCGTGGCATCAACCCGGTCGCTCCCCGGCCGGCTCTGGCTCGACGACGGCAACAACGGCATTGCGCTCGACCGTATCGCCGGGTTTGAAGAGGACGGCCGCAACGACGCCGTTCATCTTGCTGGCAATCCGCAGCTCCATCTTCATCGATTCCATGATAATGGCCGCATCGCCTATCTTGATGGGAGCGCCAGGCGCAACGTTGACCTTCAGTACGACGCCCGTCATCGGGGCTCGTAGCTCACCGCTCGTCTCGGGAGTTGCACTGATGTATCTTAGGTAGGAAATGACCGTCATGACGTGGGCGCCGCGAGAATTGTGAACGAAGACGGTATGGTCCTTCTGACGGATGCGTACCGTCTCGCGGCGCGAGTTGACGCCGGCGGCAAAGCTGTCGTCACCAAATCGCGAGAGCTTTACGGCGATCCTGGCGTCGTTCACGCCGATCAAGATTGAACCGTCAGGCCTGAGCGGCGCGAAGCGGATTTCCGCGGCTGTCCCTGCGCTTTCGAGGTGCAGGATGGGGATTGGTGACATTTCATCGTCTCCGGCCGCCATGTGCCAGCCGGTCAGCATGCTCGATCGCCAGGGATTGTCGGCCGCGGACTGGCGCTGACGCATCATCCAGAAATACGCTCCCACAGCGAGAGCTTCGGCATTAGCGCCGCTGGCGCGGTCCACGAGATCATCAATCCGCTCATCGATAAAGCGCGTATGGAAGGTGGCACTCCGCGTCGCAGGCAAGGAGATCAGGCGTCTGAGGAATTCCCGATTGGTCGTGACGCCGAAGATCGATGTTTCATCGAGTGCCTTACGAAGCTGGTCGAGCGCCTGATCGCGGGTTCCGGCGCAAGCGATCAGCTTAGCAAGCATCGAGTCATAGTAGGATGTCACGGTCGAACCGCTCTCGATTCCGGTCTCGACGCGGACACCGCTGGTAGGAAAGCTCGCATAGGTAATGTCGCCGGTACTCGGCATGAAATTGTCACCTGGATCTTCTGCGCAGATGCGCGCTTCGACTGCATGTCCCCGGCACGTGACGTCGTCTTGGGCAAACGGCAAGCCTTGGCCGGCCGCGACACGGAGCATCGTTTCCACGATGTCGATGCCCGTGACCATTTCGGTCACGGGATGCTCGACCTGCAGACGAGGATTGACTTCTAGAAAATAATGGTCGCTCCCGCTGACGATGAATTCGACGGTGCCAACCCCGCGATAGTTGAGGCGACGCCCAAGCCGGACAGCGTCCTGGAGGATCCGTTCGCGAAGTTCCGAAGGCAGGTTAGCAGCGGGGGCTTCCTCGACGAGCTTCTGGTGGCGGCGCTGGAGCGAACATTCGCGTTCGAACAGGTGAACGATGGTGCCATTGCCGTCTCCGACGATCTGCACTTCGATGTGTCGACCGAGCTGCACCAGCCTCTCGACAATCAGGCCCGCATCGCCGAAAGCATTTCTGGCCTCGCGCATCGCAGATTCGATTTCGCCGCGGAGCCCGTCGAAAGAGGCGATAGCCCGCATGCCCTTGCCGCCCCCGCCGGCGGCGGCTTTCAGCATGGCAGGCAGTCCGACGCTGCGCACGGCCCGTTCGATTTCTGTGGGGTCTTCGCTTGACGCGTCGCTCCCAGGTATCGTGGGAACACCGGCTGCAACAGCTTCGCGCTTGGCGGATCCTTTGTCACCGAGACGCTCGATCGTCTCTGGCGTCGGCCCGATGAACACGAGGCCGGCCGCTTCGACCGCGCGGGCAAACGCCGCATTCTCGGCCAAGAAGCCGAAGCCAGGATGAATGGCTTGGGCGCGGACGGCCCTGGCGGCAGCAATGACGGCGTCGATCCGCAGATAGCTCTCCGAGGCTGCCGCGCCGCCGATCTCGATTGATTCGCCGACCATCTTGACGTGCAGGGAGTCCGCATCCGCGGTGGAATGAACGCCGGCCACGGCGACGCCGAGGCGACAGCAGGTGCGCGCGATCCGGCACGCAATTTCGCCGCGGTTGGCGATCAGTATCTTCGTGAACACGATCAGATCTCCAACGTCTACATCCGCAACACGCCGAAATCGGTATGTAGTTGCGGCAGCCTGCCGGCGAGGTCGAGCAGCAGCGCCATCACGCTGCGGGTCTCGAGCGGGTCGATCACCATGTCGCACCACGTGTTGCGGGCGAAATTATAGGCATTGGCGAACTCCTCGAATGTCCGCCGCGTCGGCGCCATGTAAGCCTCGCGTTCGGCACCGGTCCATGTCGTGCCCTCGCGCTTGTGGACCTCGTCTCTGACCATGGCGAGCGTGGTCGCAGCCTGCTCGGGGCCCATGATCGCTGAGCGGGCATTGGGCCACATCATCATCGCATTCGGCCTGAACGCGCGCCCGCACATCGCGAGATACCCCGCACCATAGGCGTTGCCGATGATCAGCGTGTATTTCGGCACGTTGGCGCTTGCCATCGCCGTGATCATCTTGGCTCCGTCCTTGGTAATGCCGCCTTCTTCGGCCTCGCGGCCGACCATGAAGCCAGTGACATCGGCCATGAACAGGAGTGGAATATTGCGCTTGCAGCAGAGGTCGATGAAGTGCGTGGCCTTGAGCGCGCTCTCTGAAAACAAGACGCCGTTATTGCAGAGAATGCCGATCTCGAAGCCCATGATCCTGGCGAATCCGGTGAGCAAGGTGTCGCCGTAGAGCGGCTTGAATTCGTGGAACTCGCTGCCGTCGACCAGGCGCGCGACGATATCGCGATTGTTGGTGGGAACGCGCGGATCGGCGCTGACAAGGCCGTAGATCTCGCTCGCGTCGAACAAGGGCTCGCGGGCCGGGGCAACGGTCCACCCTTGGGGGCGGATATCGCCGAGATTGGCTACGATCTCGCGAGTAATGGCGATGGCATGCGCGTCGTTCTCGGCAAGATGATCGGTCACGCCACTGATGCGGCTATGCATCTCGCCGCCGCCAAGTGCTTCGATGCCGACTTCTTCCCGCGTAGCCGCATAGACGAGCTGGGGACCGCCGAGGAACATGGCTCCCTGGTTCCGGATGATGACGGTCTCGTCGCAAAGCGCCGGCATGTAGGCGCCGCCAGCGGTGGAAGGACCGTGCACGATCGCAATCTGCGGAATGCCCTCGCTCGACATCCTGATCTGGTTGTAGAAGATCGAGCCGAACTGGCCTTCGTCGGGGAAGATGTTGGGCTGATCGGGAAGGTTGGCGCCGCCGGATTGAACCATGGTCACGCAGGGAAGGCGATGCTGCCACGCGAAACGCTGGGCGCGGACGTGCTTCTTGCAGGTGATGCCGTAATAGGTTCCACCCTTCACGGTGGGCTCGTTTGCGATGATCATGCAGGGGCGGCCGGAGACGATGCCGACGCCGGTAATGATGCCGCCGCCGGGCGGCACGCCTTCGTAGAGCCCCTCACCGGCGAGCTGACAGAATTCCAGGAACGGCGATCCCGGATCGATCAGGGCCGCGATCCGCTCCCGCGGCAGCAGCTGACCGCGCTCCTTGTGGAGTTTTCGAGCGCGCTCGGGCCCGCCAGTCGCAGCGTCGGCGCGGCGACGCCGGAGATCGGCCACGCGCTCGGCGTAAGCCAGACGGTTGCCCTCATATTCCGCACCCGAGATGACTGCCTCCGATTTCATGACCGGCATTGCGACTGTTCCTGATAGCTGCGCGGTAGGCCCATCGCGTGCTGGCAAATCCGATCGGCCGGCGAGAGCGGGCCCGGTTCACAAAATCTAACAAATGTTAGATTCTGCGGCGCGGATTGGCAAGGAGAGCTCATGCGACCGCCTAGACCTTTCTGAAGCGAGGCAGGGTGACCTCTTCGGAAACCTTGTCGAAGGTGAGTTCGACATCCATGTCGAACGTAACGTCCTCCGGCTTTCCGCCGGTGAAGGTGCTGATCATGCGCGGTCCTTCCGCGAGTTCGACGAGCAGCACAGCGTAGGGGACATCTGCCTTGAATGCCGGCCCTGGTGCGCGGTGAACGACGCTGAACGAGTGAACCTTGCCCCGGCCGCTCGCGGGCCTGTGCTCGAGTTGCTCGCCGCCGCACTGGCGGCATATGGCTTGCTGATAGTACTGCACATGTCGGCATTGAGGGCAGTGCTGCAGCAACAGGCGGCCTTCTTGCAGGCCGCGCCAAAACGCGATCGTGTCCGCGTCCGGGGCGGGCAGGGGCTTTAGGCCGGCGTCTTCGGGCGACATCAGAGCGCCTCCCGTGTGCCGAGAATGGTCGTGGCGTTAGTCGCGAATCCTGCACCAAGACTGTGCACCAGTCCGAGACGGGAATTCTCGACCTGCCGGTCGCGGCATTGCCCCCGCAATTGCGCGATCACCTCGTGAAAGTGAAACAGCGAGCCGGGCATTCCCGAATGCGCGAAGGACAGGAGCCCGCCGTGGGTGTTGGAAGGAATGCGCCCGCCATAGGTCATTTGCCCGTCGGCGACGAACGGTCCGCCTTCTCCCTTGCGGCAGAAGCCAAGGTCCTCGAGCATCATGAGGACCGTCCCGGTGAAGCAATCGTAGATGCCGGCGACGTTCATGTCGGCCGGTCCGTAACCGGCCATGGCATAGGCCTTGCGGCCGGATTCGACCGCGCCGGTCGTTGTGAGAGACGGCATGAGAAAAATATGCTCGTGGGTGTAGCATTCGCCGCAGCCGAGAATGTAGACAGGCTTCTCGACGCCAAGGGCTTTCGCGTGTTCGGAGGAGCTCAGCACGAAAGCGGCGCCGCCGTCTGAAATCAACGAACAATCGAGCTTGCGATAGGGTGTGGTGACCATCGGGGAGTTCAACACGTCCGTGACGGAAATAGACGAGGTCTGTTGCGCGCCCGGCGTCCGCGATGCGTGACGCCTGTGGACCACCGCGACTTCGGCCAATTGTTCCGGTGTTGTGCCGAACTCCTTCATATGCCGGTGCGCCGTCATGGCGAACGTGTTGGCAACGGGGATGCCGAAGGGCATCTCGTATTGCTGATCCCGGCTCTCGGTGAGCGAGCGGAGCGCGAGGTCAGGCGTCAGCCCCGTTAGCAGGCTGTCGGCCGCGACCAGCAGCACCATGTTGGCGAGCCCGCCATGGATGGCGGCGGCGCCAATACCGAACATCGTTGCGGCGGTCGCGCCCGACACCTGCAGCGTATTCGAGAAGCTCGGGCGGATGCCGAAATATTCGCTGAAGGCGACGCTGAAGCGGTGAAACGGCGAGGCGAAGGCGTGACTGGAGAGGACGCCATCGACGTCGCTTTTTGTGACACCGGCATCGGAGAGCGCGTTCCTGGCGGCCTCCGCGGCAAGCGAAAGCGGACTGCGACCCGGCACCTTTCCAACCGCCGACATTCCAATGCCGATAACAGCGACCTTTCCTCGCAGGCTTGCATCACTCATGCGGAGGCCTTCAGCCTGCGTTCGAGTTCATGGCGCTGGACTTTGCCGCTGGTAGAGCGCGGGAACTCCGCAAATTCGATGAAGCGGAATTCCCGCGGTCGCTTGTAGCCGGCAAGTTCGCGGTGGCACAAATCGGCAAGCTCGGCCTCCGTCGGTCGACTGTCATCGCGGCACGCAACAAAGGCGATGGGCACCTCTCCCCATTTGGAATCGGCGGCGCGCACGACTGCGACTTCCGTGACACGCCGGTCGCTCAGGAGAACGCGCTCGATTTCGGCGGGATAGACGTTTTCGCCGCCGGACTTGATCATGTATTTGGCCCGATCGACGAAATCGAGCGATCCGTCCTCGTTCCGCCGGAACACGTCGCCCATGTGAAACCAGCCGCCGCGGAAGTCGCGTGCGTTGGTCTCTTCGGCCTGCCAGTAGCCAGAGAACAGGGTAGGGCTGCGGATGGCCAATTCGCCGGGCTCGCCTGGTGTAACCTCATTGTCGGAGGAATTGACTAGCTTGACTTCGCAAAACGCGTTCTGCCACTTGGACAATCGCGTCGGGATTTGCCCGGGCGGGATCAAGGCTCTCGTTGCCGGCGGCAGGCCAGTCTCGGTCGATCCGAAGCTGTTGAGGTAGGGCGCCTGAAGGAGTTCGGTCACGGCGCCAATGGAATGCGGCGGCACAAGGTCCGCCATGGCACCGCAGACTCGCACGCCCTTCGCCTTCATGCCCTGATCCTTCAGCCCTTCAATGAAGGCCTCGACCATTCCCGGGATCAGGACCAGCCAACCGATGTGATGCCGGGACACGGCCGTTAGCAGCGGCTCCAGCTGGAATCCGTCTACCACAACGACAGTTCCGCCGCGCAGCAGCGTGGCGAGGGCGTGATCGGTCGACGCCATGTGGAAGAGAGGCGCCCAGGCGACAAAACTGTCGTGCGGAGCAATTCCGAGTTCGGATGCAAAGACCAGCGCGCGCATCACCATGGCGCGGTGGGAGATGACGGCTCCTTTCGGTAGGCCGGTCGTGCCGCTCGTATAGAGGATGACGAGGCCATCTTCGGGCTGGGCAGCGGGCGGAGGCGCGCGCCCATCCTGCCGGGCGAGTTCGGCCTCATACTCAGGTCCGATCTCCAGGACGGGACTCGTCTTGGCGGACGAGGGAAGGCCCGCCGCCAGGTCGGCCTCGACAATCAGCAGTTTTGGCGAGACCAGCTCGATGCAATAAGCAAGTTCGCGGCCCGACAATCGCCAATTGAGACACGCGGCAATGACGCCGAGATTGGCGGCTGCGAGCTCGACCTCGAGATATTCCGGGCGGTTTCTGGAGAGCAGGCCTATGCGGTCGCCCCGCTGCAGTCCGCGTGCGGCGAGCATCGCGGTCAGACGCGTTACACGATCGAGCAGTTCACTATAGGTCATGGCCCGCTCGCGATATTCGATCGCGACCCTGCGGGCGTGAAGCTTGGCGCAGGCGCTGAACAGGGCGCCCACCGTCCCGATATCGCACGCAGCGCCAATCTGGGCATTGAACTCGGCCGGCATCGGCGTTTCCTCGAGCGTTGTCTTGCGACAATCTTGTTCCGACACAGCGCTTGCGCCGGCCGGCGACGAAATCTAACATCTGTTAGAAAGAATTGGTAGCGCCGAGACGGCGTCAGCAATGGGAACATTCACATGCCCGGTCGATATGCCGCTTACACCCGACTGAAGCTCGATTATCCCTCTGAGCGGATATTGCGGATTACCTTCGATCGCCCAGAGACATATAATTCCGTGGATGCCGAAACGCATACTCAGCTCACCAACGTCTGGCGCGACATTAACGACGATCCCGATATCAACGCCGTGATTGTGACGGGAGCGGGGAAGGCGTTCTCGGCCGGCGGCGATTTTGAATTGATCAAGAGCCTGCTCGACAATCCGACAGCTCGCATGGCCACATGGAAGGAGGCGAAGGACCTCGTCTACAACGTCATCAACTGCAATAAGCCGATCATCTCTGCCATCAATGGCGTCGCGGTAGGCGCCGGCCTCGTCGTCGGGATTCTGGCCGACATCTCGATCTGCGGAAAGTCGGCGCGAATCGTCGACGGGCACACGCGCCTTGGCGTGGCGGCCGGCGACGTCGCCTGCATCATCTGGCCGCTGCTGTGCGGCCTGGCGAAAGCGAAGTACTATCTGCTGACGTGCAAGCCGCTGTCGGGCGAAGAGGCCGAACGCATCGGCCTGGTGTCGCTTTGTGTGGAAGATGCCGAGCTCCAGAAGATTGCGCTCGAAACCGCCCAGGATCTTGCGACCGGCGCGCAGAGCGCGATCCGCTGGACCAAATATGCGCTCAACAACTGGCTTCGGGTCAACGGGCCGCTGTTCGACACGTCAACCGCGCTGGAAATCCTCGGCTTCGCTGGCAACGAGGTGCGCGAAGGCCTGGCCTCACACCTGGAGAAGCGGAAGCCTTCATTCCCCAAGGATTGTCCGATCTGACCCGACTATGACGCCCGAAGCCTGCGCCGAAAATGGTCGATGGATTCGGGATTAGCGAGCGCCGAAAGGTCGCCCGGATCGCGGTCCTCGAAAACGGCACGAAGCACGCGCCTCATGATCTTCATGTTGCGCGTCTTCGGCAAATCGTCGACCAGCAGAACCTTCTCCGGACGGTAGGAGGCGCCCATTCCGTGCACGAGGGCGCGGGACAGTTCTTCCGAAAGCGCGTCGGCATCCTGCGTCTTTGTCATCGGCACGCAGGCACACACGATTGCCGATCCCTTCACTGGGTGAGGAATACTGAACACGGCGGCTTCAGCGACCTTGCCGGTTGCGGTCAAGATGCCCTCCAGTTCCGCCGGCCCAACGCGCTTGCCCGAGATCTTGATGGTGTCGTCTGATCGGCCGAGAATGTAATAGAGACCGTCGCGCCCGTGCATCGCGAAATCGCCGTGCACCCAAATCCCGGGTATGGTGTTCCAGTAGCTGTCGAGATAACGCTGGTCGGCCTTCCAGAGGCTCTTGGTGAGACCGATGGACGTATGGCGCAGAACGAGTTCGCCGACGTCGCCATCGGGCACGCGGTTTCCTGAGAGGTCGACGATGTCTGCGCCGACTCCGAGCGCTGGCCGGGAGAAAGAACATGGGTTCATCGGGTGGTTTGGCGTGCCCGTAAAGATGCAGCCGCCCACTTCCGTGCCGCCCGAAATGTTGATGATCGGTATGTTCGACTTGCAGACGTGCTCGAAGAACCATCGCCACGGCGTCTCGGTCCAGGCCTCGCCGCCCGATGCGGTCATCCGCAGGCTCGAGAGATCATAATTGTCGACCTCGTCGCCATATCGCATCATCCCGCGCACGATGGTCGGTGATACGCCGAGATAGCTGACCTTGTGCTCGGCGATCAGCCGCCAGAAGCGGCCCGTGTCGGGATAATCTGGCGTGCCCTCCGCGATCAGCAGTCTGCCGCCGGCGAAGCTCGGAATACAGGCGCACATGGCCCCGACCATCCATCCCATGTCGCTGAAGAAGAAAAACACGTCCGACGGCTTGAAGTCGCCGCAGATGATCATGTCACGCGTGACCATGGATCCGATGAAGCTGATGTGCGTCCACACGCAGCCCTTGGGCTCGCCTGTCGTTCCCGAGGTGTAGAGGAGGATGGCCGGATCCTGGGCGTCCATCTCGGCGGTCGGAACTTCGGCCCCGTCTCCGGCGATCTTGTTCCACCAATGGTCCCGTCCCGCACGCATGGGCGTGTCGATGTCCAATCCGCCCCGGTCGACGACGACCACGTGCCGGGCGCTCGGTACGCCTTCAAGTGCTTCGTCAAGAACCGATTTCAGGGGTGCCGGAACGCCGCGGCGCCAGGTGCCGTTCGCGGTGACGACCGCCTTGGCTTCGCCGTGGTTCAGTCGCGACTGGATTGGATTCGGGCCGAAGCCCGAGAACAGCGGCATCACGATGGCGCCAATCTTCAGGATCGCAAAGAATGCCATGAAGGTTTCGGGCAGGTTCGGCATGTAGATGGCCACGACGTCTCCCTTGCCGATTCCGAGCTGCCGCAGGCCGCCGGCCAGCCGCCCGACGCCGGCGGCAAACTCGCGGTAGCTCAGTTCGCGCTGTTCGCGCCTGTCTTCAGCCTCCCAGACAAGAAAGGTCTTGTCCCAGGCCGCGGTCCCGCGATGCCTGTCGATGCAGTTGAGGACGATGTTCGTCGTTCCGCCGACGCACCAGCGGGCCCAGGGCTGACCGCGCGCGAGATCGAGCATCGTCTCATAGTTGCGGTAGAAGCGGACGTCGCAGAACCTGAACACTTCCTGCATGAGCCACGCCGGATCGGCGTCCGCCCTGGCGGCCAGGGCGTCGTAGTTCGGCTGCCCTGTGGCGCGGAGGAATGCGGTCAGGTTGCTCCGTTCCACGAGCTCCGCGGGGGGCGTCCAGAGATGCGCCATCGCGCTTCCTCCTGACTTCAAAGGCGCAGCCGAATTCTTGCGTTCGTTGGTCCGCGCGATGTATTCTAACAGATGTTAGAAATCGAGGAAGCAGTATCATGCCCGACAACGAGCAGGTCCGCTATCTGTCGGAGGACGGCATCGCGACCGTGACCATCGACCGGCCCGAACGCAAGAATGCGCTCTCGGTCGAGGCGATGAACTCTCTGACGGAGGCGTGGGGCAGGGCCGAAGCCGATCCTTCGGTGCGCGTCGTCGTCCTGACGTCATCGGACTGCGGGGTATTCTGCGCGGGGCTCGACCTAAAGCAGGCGGCGGAAATCAGGGCGCGGGATGGAGTGGACATCCTCACCCGCGTGCGTGATCCCATGCAGAACGCCATGCGAAAGATGTCGAAGCCGATCATTGCGGCGATGACAGGGTCGCTGATGGCCGGCGGGATGATGCTCGCGATCAAGTGCGATCTGCGGGTGGGACTGCGCGGCACGCGTGCGGGAATTACCGAGGTGAAGATGGGTCGTGGCTGTCCCTGGGCAGTGCCGCTGCTCTGGATGTTGCCGCAGCCGCTCTTCATGGAGATGGTCCTGACCGGGGAGACCATGCCGATCGAGCGGCTTGCCGGGCACGGCTTTGTCAACTACCTCGAGGATACGCCGCAAGCCGTGCGGGAACGGGCGCGAGGCCTTGCGCAAAAGATCGTTGAAGGCGCCCCATTGTCCGTCAAGGCGGCCAGGGCCAGCGTGCTCGCCGCGATGGATTTGGGCTACGCGCAGGGGATTGCCGAGGCGGAGCGGCTTCACGTCGAGGCTTATGCAAGCCTCGACGCCATTGAGGGACCGAAGGCGTTCGCGGAGAAGCGCAAGCCGGTCTGGCAGGGCAGATAGAGGAGCTCAGGGCTTGCGGACGCCTTCGAAGATCAGCATCTCCGTGCGGCGGGCCAGTTCGAACACCGCGTCCCTGCTTTCGAGCCTGAACCATTCGATGGCCCAGTTGAGCGCGCCAAGGACGAACATGCGCAACGGCACGATCTCGATGTCGGCGCGAATTTCGCCGGCGCGCCGGGCACTGAGGAAGAGCCGGTCCCAATAATCAGCATAGGCCCGCCGCAGCGGCCGGTGCGGCTCTTTCAGATGCTCCGGCAACTGGCCGTAGATGCGGATGTTGGCGGAGGTGAAATCGCTGGTTTCGAGCAGGGCGACGAGGTGCGCCTCGATCGCGAGCCCGATCCTGCGCCGGTGCGATACCTTGCCCGCATGATCGATCGCGTTCTTAACGGTTTCGAAGACATGACGGAGGCCGCGATCCAACACTTCGTCGAGAATCTCTTCCTTGGAATCGAAATGGTAGTAGATGCTGCCGGCCTTGATCTTCGCCCTGGCAGCGATCTGGCGCAGCGTCGTGGCGGAATAGCCCTGCCGGCGAAACAATTGTGCGGCGGATTGCAGAATAAGATCCCGCGATCGCTCGGATTTCGGCGTGGCTGCCGCGGAGCTCTTGTCCGGCTTGGTCTCTTGGACGCGACCGGTCAGCGAGGGTTTCGACGAGCGCCGCCTAGCCGATCGAACACGGGACCGGTCACCGGAACGTTGGGATGACCGTACCGCCCTCATGCTCGCCAGAATCTCCCCGTGAAACTATGGATGCGATTATCTCAACTGGTCAATGGTCGCGATCGCAGCGCTAAGCAGATTTCGACGAATTTCGCAATATCCGCTCGAACGGGAAGGCCCTGTTGCACAGCTCTTGGGCGAAGGCCGACGACCCATTTTGGACCGGCGCGGCGCTCGCCGGTTCGCAAGAGATGTCGGGAGCATCTCCGGGGCGAGCGGCAGCTCCTGGCGCAAAGCGGTCGTTCATAGGCGACCGGCATCGCTTGAACTAATAAGGCATGAGTAGAGAGCTTATCAACCCGGAATCAGGCTTGGGATGACGTTTGGCCGTCACTGCAGTTCGCGGTATTAGCTCGCATAACGGGGGCTATGGAGTGACCGCAGACGGGC
Source organism: uncultured Alphaproteobacteria bacterium (assembly GCA_963801875.1). Lineage (GTDB taxonomy): Bacteria > Pseudomonadota > Alphaproteobacteria > Rhizobiales > Xanthobacteraceae > Bradyrhizobium. The sequence continues at coordinate 79,918 of CAWDGT010000010.1, forward strand.
AGAGCAGACCTTGCTCGGACGTCGGACCGTGTGCGATTTCGATGCCTAAGCGACATCAATTGACTTGACGCGCTTGATTTCTCCAAAACGGTTCGCGCAATGCGGCTTTGTCGACCTTGTTGACGCTTGATTGCGGCAACGGTTCGTTGCGAACGTCAATGCTGCGTGGGCATTTGTAGCCGGCAATCAGTGTTCGGCAGTGCATAACGATTGATACGGTGCTTAGATTGGCCACGCCAGCCCGCGGAACGATAATCGCATGCACTGCTTCGCCCCAGCGCTGGTCGGGGATCCCAATGACGGCGCATTGGGCGACGTCAGGGTGCGAACAGATCGCGTTCTCAACCTCGATGGAATAGACGCTCTCACCTCCGCTGATAATCATGTCCTTGATGCGGTCGGCGACGAACAGGAACCCATCGTCGTCAAAATATCCGGAATCACCGGTGTGCATCCAGCCGCCGCGCAGTGTTAGCGCCGTGAGTTCAGGTTTGCGCCAATAGCCCTTCATCACGATCGGCCCGCGCACGACAATCTCTCCGACTTCGCCACGCGGCAATTCGTTATCGGAGGCATCGACGATGCGCACCTCCGCGGAATAAACCGGTCGCCCGGCGGAGCGCAGCCGCCCGGGCGGCGCATTCAGCGTATGATGTTCGGCGCCAAGCATCGTCGCAACGGGCGACAGCTCCGTCATCCCATAGGACTGAGCAAAACGTACATGTGGCAGGCGCCGAAAGCATTCCTGCAATACCGACTCGGGCATCGGCGAGGCGCCATAGGTAATCAATCGCAGGCTGGAAAGATCGTAAATGTGAAGATCGGGGAGTTGCAGCAACATCGCGAGCATTGTCGGGACGAAGGTCGCGACCGTGACCTTCTCTCGCGCAATCGTCGACAACGCCTGCTCCGGCGTGAACCGGGAGATGACGACATGCTTGCCGCCAGCGACGGCTGTGGCGTAGACGCGCCCGCCGGCGCCGAGGTGGAAAAGCGGCCCGGAGTGCAGATGCACCAGGCTGTCGTCGAGACCGAGATGCGCGATCGTTGCCATCGCGTTAGCCCACAGATTGCCGTGGCTGAGCATCACTCCCTTGGAACGGCCGGTGCTTCCGCCGGTATAGAATAGACAGGCGATGTCGTCTTCCCGGCGCAGCGCATCCGGCGCCGGTTTCACCGCATGAAGTGCATCCTCATAGCTGATGGATCGAACGCTGTGGCAGGGTGCATCAGCTTTCCCGGCAATTATCAGCGTCTTGATTGAATGCACGCTTTTTGCCAGTTCCTCCCCGCTATCGACGCGCGCGCCATCGACGATGAGCACGAGCGGTTCGGCGTCCTTGACCTGCTCGATCATTTCGGCGAGAGCAAATCGCGAATTGACGGGGACGACGACCCCACCGCCCCAGAGAACGCCAAAATAGAATTCGATGTACCGCTGGCCGTTTGGCGCCAGCATGGCCACTCGGTCCCCGTCCTGCATGCCCAGGTTGAGCAGTGCCGCCGCGAGACGGGCAACGCGATCAACCATTTCTTGGCGGGTCAATCGCGCCTCATCGCTCACCAGCGCCTCCGCGTCGGCATCTAGCGCTAGCGATCGCCGCAATCCCATTGTCAAAGTCATCGACCCAAACCCCTTTGTGCCGACGCCCATGTTGCAGGGAAATTCCACGCCGGCGCGAAATCTAATTTCATTTCATGCCGCATGTCGATATCCTGACCGGAACCATCGAGCGTTAAACAATCCGGGAGAAAAACGTGAACGCGGTAATCGTCGAACGCCGGGATGACGTCGCCCTGCTGCGGCTCAACCAGCCCGAAACCATGAATGCCCTCAGCCCTGCGATCAAACAGGACCTTGAGACATCGGTTCCTCAACTCATGGGGGACAGCGCGGTTCGTTGCATCGTCATTACCGGGACCGACAAGGCGTTTTGTGCAGGAGGTGACATCTCCAACATGGCAGATCGCAGCGCTCCATCTGTGCGCGAGCGCATGCATCCAAGCCATGGGTGGGTAAAACTGCTTCTGTCGGGTGAAAAGCCGGTTGTTGCTGCTGTCAATGGCGCTGCCGCGGGCGCGGGCTTTTCGCTCGCCATGATGTGCGATTTTGTGGTGCTTGCAGACAACGCATATTTCAAGGCTGGTTTCCCTGGCCTCGGCGCCGCTCCGGATCTGGGTCTGGCGCTCACACTGCCCCGCGCTATCGGAATGCTTCGCGCAAAGGACATTCTGATGACGAACCGGCGCGTCAGCGCCGAGGAAGCGGTAACGCTGGGAATGGCTACGCGCGTCGTTCCTGCGGCTGCCTTGCTCGATGAAGCGCTCACGCTGGCGCAGTTGCTGGCGGCGGGCCCTGCGACGTCGCTGGGGTTGACCAAGCATCTGCTTAATCGGGCCTATGGTCCGATCGACGACTTCCTTTCCCACGAAGCGATGACACAGGCGATCGCCTTTGGTAGCGAAGAATTTAGCGAAGGTGTCGCAGCGTTTCTTGGCAAGCGGAAACCGCAATTCCGGCGCGGCGGAAAGTGATCTCAAATGGGCGGAATAGCCTTCAAACTTCCCGAGGATGTGATGGATGTGTGCGAAGGCGTTCTGCGCTTCGTTGAGACGCAGGTCGCTCCGCGAATTGAACGGAATCACGCGCTGCTTGAGGATCAACGGCGCCTGTATGACGAAGACGGCCGATACTCGTCCGATGCGCGCAAGCTTATTCAACAGATCAGGATGCTCTCAGCAGAAGCGGGCTTTTATGCCATGTGCGCGCCGGCGGAAATCGGTGGAGGCGACCTCGGACACCTGACTTACTATGTGGCATGGGAGGCGATATATCGTCGGCTCGGCGGACAGGGCGTCATTATTCCTTGGGTCATTGCTCACTGGGCTTTTGGCCCCAGCCGGCTGCTGACGCAGGTCACGACGGAGGCCCGCGAGCGATGTCTTGCGGGAATGATGACTGGCAAAACATCGATGTGCTTTGGTCTTTCCGAGCCCGGCGCGGGCTCGGATGCCAGCATGATCAAGACGCGCGCAATCAAAACCGATACCGGCTGGAAGATCTCGGGCCGGAAGCTCTGGACGACGAACGCTCCGACCGCCGAGTGGTGCATCGTTTTCGCCATCACCGATGCCGAGAAGGCCGCGCGTAAAGCCGGCGGCATCAGCGCGTTTCTTATTCCGACTGACACAAAGGGTTTTTCTGTAGAGAGCGTGGTTCGCCTGTTCGGTCATGCCGGAGGACACGAGGGCGCGCTAGTGTTGGAGGATGTTGAAGTGCAGCCCTGGCAACTCGTGGGCGAACTTGATCAGGGATTCAAGATCGCGTTATATGGAGTGTCGCTCGGTCGTGTCTACAATTCCGCGCGGGCGGTCGGGCAGGGACGATGGGCGCTCGAGATGGCGCTCGACTATTCGAAGCAGCGCGAGGCCTTCGGCGCGAAGATCGCCGAATACCAAGCCGTATCGTTCCCGCTCGCGGAGGCGGCGACCGAACTTCACGCCGCCCATCTGATGGGGTTGAACGCGGCGATGCTGCTCGACAGTGGCGATAAGGCACTGAAAGAGCTCTCGATGGCTAAATCCTATTCGGTACAGGCCGGATTTCGTGCGGTGGACCGCGCCATCCAGACCCATGGCGGTATGGGCCTGACCAATGAACTCGGTCTCGTTCATGCGTGGCAGGACCTCCGGATCGTGAATATAGCGGACGGCACTAATGAAATCCTGGCACGAATGATTTCGCAGCGGCTGCTGGCTGGCGATATCGATCTGTAATGCCGGTACATTTTCTTCGGCTGTTTTATAGTGCCATGCCGGAGCCGAAACCGCGCGGCCTGAGCTCTTTAGGTCAAAGATCAGGGTTGATTTCCGTGCTCGGGCGCGCTCATTAAACGTTGGTTCTACTCATGAAAAATAACACCAGGGAGATTGGGATGACCTTAACTCGCCGCACATTTGGAATTGGGGCATCTGGGCTAGTATTGGGATCAATCGCCGCTCCTTTCGTTAGCAGGGCAGGCGCCGCGGGACCGGTCGTCCGTATCGGCGTAGTCAATTCGATGAGCGGCAGCCTTGCGGCGTACGCACAGGAAGGCCAGCCGGCGTTCGAATACATCGTCAACAAGATCAACGCGGAAGGTGGCATCAGGAGCAAGGGCGGCGCGAAGATTGAATTGGTGCTGGCCGATGACACCAGCCAGCCGGCCCGCACCGCAGCCGAAGCGCGCCGACTGATTACCGAGGAGAAAGTCCAGTTGCTGACCGGGACCATCCTCAGCGCCCAGATGCTGGCTCTGACCCCGGTGCTGGACGAGCTCAAGGTCCCGACGCTTTCAATTTGGGCGGGCGGCGCGCACTCGGACTACATGTTCACGCTGGGATATCCCTACGATCGCGGCTACGCGCAATCGATGCATGATTTCGTCGTTTGGCTGCGCGACGATAGCAAGTTCAATATCAAGACCGCCGTAATGGGCTATTCGAATTACGAAGCTGGCCAGCAGGTCAACAAGTTTCTGACGGAAAAGCTCAAGGCCAGCGGCATCGAAATTATTGGCGAAGCGCCGCTCGATATCCGCGCGCAGGATCAAACCTCGGCGATGATCCGTATTCGTTCGCTCAAGCCCGATGTTGTCGTCGGGCTGGTGACGCCGCGCGACGGCATTCTGCTGCATCAGGCGCGCTACAATCTCAACTATCACGGCAGCATCTTCTGCGGCGGCACCGGCGGCTATTCGGATCTGTCGCTGTGGAAAGATTTGGGGCCGGAAATCGGTAAAGCCGTGCTGACCAACAACCTGTTCGGCATGACCGGCTTCAGCCCCGGTGCGAAGATCGATTCGATGCAGAAGATCATCGCTGAATTGCGCGATGTCGCAAAACTGGAACGGATCGGGCAAGGCGCGATTCAATATGCGCAGGCTGGAAGGGTCTTGCAGCAGGTGCTGGAAACCTCCGCGTCGCTCCAGAGCGATGCGCTACTCGACGCCTTCAAGAAGGTGAATATTCCCTTCGGCGATCCGAATCTCTATGTGGCAAAGCCGAAAGGGCTTCAATTCGCCGACGACCGTCTGCTCAAGGACGGATCCGCGATGTTTATTCAATGGACGCCCGAGCAAACCCAACAGGTCGTTTTTCCGAAGGAATTCGCTCAGACCGCTCCTCGACCGCGCGCCTGAGAATGTTCGATGGCATTTCTTGAGATCGCCGGTGTCACCAAGCGTTTTGGCGGGCTGATCGCACTGAATTCGATCAGCTTCTCAGTCGCCAAAGGCGAGATCGTGGGGATTATCGGCCCGAACGGCGCAGGAAAGACAACTCTGTTCGGGGTGATTTCCGGCTTCGTGCATCCGAGCGAAGGCGACGTTCATTTCGACGGAGCCAGGATCATCGGCGTCTCGCCCAATCGGCTGGTGCGCCGTGGCCTCATCCGCAGCTTCCAGATCGTTCAGACCTTTGCCGACATGACGACACTCGATGTTGTGACCACGGCAGCGTTGACGCGACGGCCAATTCGCGAGGCGATCGACTATGCGGCACATGTTCTCGATCGCGTCGGCCTCGTTGGCAAGGAGTTAATGACACCATTGACGCTGTCGCTTCAGGACAAGAAACTCCTTGAGCTTGCGAAATGCGTAGCCACCGACCCGCGCTGCATCCTGCTTGACGAGGTGATGGCCGGACTCACTATGGCGGAGACTGAAGCACCTCTCGCCATCATCCGGGACCTCAACAACCAGGGTGTCACTATTGTCATGGTGGAGCACGTCATGCCGGTGATCATGCGGCTGGCGACCCGCATCGTCGTCATCAATTTCGGTGAAAAGATCGCAGAAGCGACTCCGGAGGAGATCGTCAGGGATCAAAAGGTCATAGATGCCTACTTCGGGGAGCACCTCGATGCTTGAGATCGAGAACCTGGTGGCGGGTTACGGCGGCGTGGCGGTGTTGCGTCAGGTTTCGATCAGGCTTCGCGCGGGCGAAATTGTCGGCCTGCTCGGCGCCAACAACGCCGGCAAGACGACGTTGATCAACGCGCTATCGGGAATGGTCGCGCCGATGTCTGGTCGCATACTGTTCGAGGGGCAGGACGTCACGCGGCTGACGCCACGGCAAAGGGTTGAACTCGGAATCGTGCAGGTACCTGAAGGTCGCTTGGTATTTCCCGAAATGAGCGTGCGGGAAAATCTGCAACTCGGCGGCATCAATGCGAGGGCGAAGCCGCATCGGCCGCGCCAGATGGAGGTGGTCCTCGACCTGTTTCCGCGGCTAAAGGAGCGGCTGTCGCAGGATGCCGGCACGTTATCCGGCGGCGAGCAGCAGATGCTCGCCATCGGCCGCGGGCTCATGGGCGAGGCAAAACTGCTGATGCTGGACGAGCCGTCGCTTGGTCTGTCGCCGCTGTTCGTTAAGTTTATTTTCGACATTCTTGACCGGCTGCATGCCAACGGCCTGACGATTCTGTTGGTGGAGCAGAACCTCACACTGACCCTTCGTCATGCCCAGCGGTGTTATGTGCTGGAGCGCGGGCAGGTCGCGATCGAAGGCCCCTCGGATATCATCAAGGACGATCCGCGGACCCGAAGCGCCTATCTCGGACTTTGAACGGAGATTAACGTGATAGAACTTCTGCAGGCGACGGCGCAAGGGATCCTGATCGGAAGCACCTACGGGCTGCTGGCGCTCGGCATGGGTCTCGTCTATGGCGTTAGCGGTGTGGTCAACTTTTCCCACGGAGATTTCATCTCGCTCGGGATGTTCATGTGTCTGGCGCTCTATTCCGCGCTGTCGCTCGATCCATACGTGTCCGTCATCATCACAGTGCCGGTGATGACGGCGCTCGGCGCCCTTGTTTATTGGTTCTTGATCCGGCCGATTGTTGGCCATCAGTTCCTGATGATCGTCCAGTTGACACTTGGACTCAGCCTGGTCCTGCAGAACGGCATCTTGATGGCGTTCGGCGGCCAGCCGGCCCGCACGCCGTCGGTTGTCGAGTCGAAGCTGATAATTCTCGGAGACGTGGTGCTGCGGGTGCCACACTTGATTGCCTTCGGCGTGTCTTTTGCCCTGGCTATAGGGCTGTTTGTAATGTTGCGATCGACTGATTTCGGACGCTCGATCCGTGCCGTGCATCAGAGTGCCCATGCGGCGGCGTTGATGGGAATCGACGTAAGCCGCGTTCAGGTGCTGACCTTCGCGCTTGGCATTGGCATTCTCGCAATTGCTGCAGCCCTGCTGCTGCCGGGAACGCCGATCCAGCCGACCCAGGGACTGCGCTACACTGTGATCACGCTGCTTGTCGTTGTGCTCGGAGGCATGACGAATTTCGTCGGAATCATGTTGGGCGGCCTGACTATCGGCATCTCCGAAGCATTCGGGACCATCTATTTGTCGGACACGCTGGGGTCGCTGGTGCCGTATGTGATCTTCGTGCTGATCATGCTGTTCCGGCCGCAAGGCCTCACCTGGAGTTCTTCGCGATGAGGGAGGAATTCTACAAAACCCTGTCGTCGCCGGTCTGGTGGGGCGTGCTTGCGCTCGCGGCCCTGCTACCGCTTGTCCTGTCGAGCTACTATCTTCATATCGTCATCCTGTCGCTCGTGTATGTGGCGCTGGCCTCATCCTGGAATATCGTCGGGGGCATGGCCGGGCAGATATCGCTCGCGCATAGCCTTTTCATCGGTATCGGCGCCATGCTGTCCAGCGCCCTGCTGCTCAAGCTTGGCATCAACATGTGGCTGGGGCTGCTGATCTCGGCCGCCATTTCAGCCGTGTTGGGCGCTGTCATTGCGTGGATTGATTTTCGCTTTCGCCTCGGGCACCTGTCCTTCGTCCTCATTACGCTAGCATTTGCGGAAATGGGCGGTATCATCGTCGAAGGTTGGGACTTTCTGGGCGGAGCGTCAGGCCTGATGCTGCCGCGCGATACCGGGAATTTTTTGGCTTTTCAATTCGGGGGAGGGCACGGCGCGTACTGGGTCATGCTGGCGCTTGCCGCGATCTGCGTCCTGATCAACGTCGCAATTCTGAACGCACCGCTCGGCTATTATCTGCGTACCATCCGTGACAACGAAAAAGCCGCACAGGCGATCGGGGTCGACATTCTTCGTTATAAGATCACCGCCATGGTCATTTCGGCGGCGCTGGCCTCGGTCGTCGGCACTGCTTACGTTCGTTATATGACCTTTGCCGATCCCTATCTCCTGATTTCACCTGTTATTACGATCGAGATCGTATTGTTTGCCACTGTTGGCGGGCTCGGTCGGGCTTATGGGCCGGCTCTCGGCGCGCTGTTGCTAGTGCCTCTTGGTGAGGTCCTTCGCGGAAAGCTCGGCAGCACGTTGCCCGGCCTGCACTACTTCATTTATGGTGTTGTAGTGATCGCAGTCATTCTGCTGACCCCACGAGGGCTGCTTTCGTATTTTGAACTGATGTGGTCACATTGGCAGCGTCGGTAACTTCTCAGCGATTGATCAACCCATATCTAGAAATGCCTAGCTCTGCGCCAGCAGATGGCCGCTTGTGGCGCAAAGCGGGCATTTGCCACGGCACTGACGTCACGTAGGTGCCCAACTGCGAAGTTGAGGCTCGTCCTATGGAGCCCAACCTCAGACATTGGCGGATGCGTCCGCTGCTGCGCAGCATGCTGCTGGCCGCGCTCGCGGTGTGGTATGTGATCGACGGCGGCCACGGGCGCCGTTAATAGATCATGACTTCGCCATGCGTTCGCGTGCCGCCTTGAAGCCGGATACGAAACGCGCCAACGTGTCGGACGTCACCCCGCGCGGCAACATAACTTCGATCAGAGAAAATTGCCCGCGCCGCGCGACGGCACGATCGAGGGCGGCGGCGAGCTCCCGTCGCGTCGTTGCCCGCTCGCCGGTGCCGCCGAGCGAATGCGAGATGTCGGCGAAATGCCAGTCGTCGAGATCGTTGAAACGCGATTCAGGCTGAAACACGCGCAGCATTTCCCAGCTGCAATTGTTGAAAAGCACGACGATCGGATCGAGACCGTAGCGTCGGCAATTGCCGAGTTCCCAACCAGTCATCTGGAACGCGCCGTCACCCACCAGCACCAGCGGACGAAGGCCGGTCGCCGCCACGCCGATGCCGGCCGGCACCCCGAAGCCCATTCCGGCATAGTAACCCGGCGCCGCCAGCGCCGTGTTGTCGATCTCCATTGCGGTGAACAGGCAATCACCGATATCGGCGGTCATCGGCATCTTGCCGTGGCGGTCGAACAGGTCGTTGATCGCGGCGGCTATATCCGACGGCGCGATTGGCTGATCGTCGGCGGGGAGCCCTCGTCGGTAAACAATCCCTTGCCCTGCCTTGGTTTGCCCTGGCGCTCGATGCTTGGCGCGGACATCGAGAGCGGCAATCAGATTGGTCAGCGGCAAGTCACGGTAGATGTGATGGCCTACCTGTACCTCGCGGCCAGCCGCTAAAATGGTACGACGCGGGTCTGGCGCGCGGTTCGACAGTGCAAAATTGGTGTCGGACAGGATTACTCCGAACAAAAGAACGAGGTCCGCGTTCTCGACCAACTGGGTTACCGCAGGATCGCCGGCCGCGCCGAGGTAGGTTCCGGCGAAGACGTCGCCCGCCGTTTCTAGTAGACCCCGTCCCATGAAGGTCGTGACCACCGGCAAGCCCAGCTTGCGCGCCAGCGCCGCGACGTGCTCCTCGATCCCGTAGCGACGAATTTCCACGTCGACCATGAGGACTGGCGATGAGGCGTTGGCGATGCGGGCAAGGACTTCCTCTGCACATTCGGCAAGCGCCCCCGGGTCGGCGGCGCGTTGAGGGAGCCGCGGCACCGGCTCGACCCGCGCGTTCACCATGTCGCGTGGAAACTCGATATAGACCGGCAATGACAGTTCCAGTGCGCTGCGCAAGACCCGCGCGATTTCGGTTGGGGCGGCCGCCGCATCCGTGAGCACTGCCTGATCGCAAGTGAATTCCTTGAACACGGCAAGCTGGGTATCGACGGTGCGCACTTGGTGATGCAGCAAGTATCCGCTGGCGCGCTCGCGAGCGCCTGGTGCGCCCGCTATCACCACAACCGGCGAGCGTTCCGCATAGGCGCAGGCGACCGAGTTCACCAGGTTGAAGGCTCCGGCTCCGTAGGTAACCACCGCTACGCCGATGCCACCGTGGTAGCGCGCCGCCGCGTCAGCGGCAAAGCCTACCGCAGGTTCGTGGCTCAACGTGAAATAAGGAAGAATGCTGCTTTCTTCGATGATCTTGAAGAATGGCAGCACGAAATCACCCGGGATGCCAAAAATCTCCCGGGCGCCGTGGTCCTTGAGGCCTTCAAGCAAAGCGTTCGCGAGCGTGGGCATACATGATCCTAGCTGATGTTCCCTTGATGACATCCTGAACTGAAATGAAGGGTAGACGAAAGACGTCTGAAAATGACGCGGGCGAGTACGGCATGGCTAAAAGACCTTGAAGCGCGTCGGGATGAGTATGCCAGATATTCCGCAAATTACACCCGCAGACACTTATCGGATACCTGATGCCATTTCGCTAAACCTGGTCGTGCGCGTCAGAAGCGATCGTCCGCCCGTCTTCGTTTAATGTCGCATATGGGTCAAAGGTCGACCCTCAGGAATTTCAGGTTTTGGCGCAAAGCGGCCGTTCGGCTGAGTACTAATCTGCCGGCACTAGCCAGCTTAACCTGTCCAACTCGGAACAGTGTTGACGTGGTCCAGCGAGCTGCCTGTTAATCGCTTGAACCAAGCCCAAGACTTTCATAAATGCGTCGTGCATACGCACCAAATTCATCCGTAGTCTTGATTGGCAGCGCACGAGGAAACGGCAAATCGATCGGAAAATATTCTGCCATTCGCGCGGGACCGGCGCTGAGAACGGCGCAATGCGAGGCGAGGAACACCGCCTCCTGGATGCTGTGCGTCACAAAGACGATGGTCTTGCCGCTTTCGTGCCAGATCCGTAGCATCTCGAGGTTCATCTGTTCCCGGGTTAGCGCGTCGAGCGCGCCAAACGGTTCATCCATCAGGATCAGCTTGGGATCGTGGATGAAGGCGCGCGCAATCGCCGTGCGCTGCTGCATCCCGCCCGACAATTGTTGCGGATACTTGTTCTCATATCCGGTAAGCCCGACGAGGTGGAGAAGATCGCGGGCCCGGGCCCGGGCGGCCTTCATCGGCAGGCCGACGATCTCCGCAGGTAACAAGACGTTGTCGAGGATGGTTCGCCATTTCAAGAGCAACGCCTGCTGAAACACCATGCCGATGTCGCGCGCGGGATCGAACGGCGTATGGGTGTTGCCGATTTGGATGGTGCCGCCATCGGGCTCGTGTAGCCCGGCCAGTATCTTCAGCACGGTGGTCTTGCCGCAGCCGGACGGACCGACCAGCGAGATCAGCTCACCCTCCTGCACGTCCATGGTGACGTCGGAGACCGCGAGAAACTCCTGACCTTGCGAACGATAGACCTTGCGCACGTTGCGCAAGCGAATGAAGGGCTCTAGCGGCACCGTCATGCGAGCCATTTCTGAAGGTTGGCGGCAACGAAATCGTCGTCGCTGAGATCGGCATGTTCGTTGCAGACGCGGTCGATCTCATGCATTTGGCCGGCACTAAGGCCCTCGGCGGGGTCGAGGCACCAGATTCCCTCAAGCAGTCCCTGCCGCCGCAGAATTTCGTGACAGCCGGCGATGCAGCCGTGAAAATCATGGGCGACATCGAAGAAAGCGCTGTTGCAGTCGGTAACGCGGGCGTCCAGTGCCAAAAGGTCTGATGGTACAGTGTCCTTGTGCCGCGCCGCGCGGCACATCTCGAATTGCTTGATGGCGCTCGCCGTCCACACCGACCAGTGGCCGAGCAGGCCGCCGCGGAAATAGGTGCGGGTGGTGACGCCGCGATCGCGGAGATCGAACGGCAGCGTGAGGTCGAGCAGGATATGGTCGTCATTGCCGGTATAGAGCGCAATGCGGTCGAGAGCGCCTGCGGCGCAGACGCCGCGCAGGACGTCGAGCGTGCGGTAGCGATTGAACGGCGCGATCTTGATGGCGATGACGTTGTCGATCGCCGCAAAACGCCGCCAGAAATCAGCGCTGAGGATGACGCCGCCGACCGCCGGCTGCAGATAAAATCCGACCAGCGGGATTTCGCGCGCCACCGCCTCGCAATGGGCGATGATGTCGTGCTCGGACCCGGATTTCATCGACGCGAGACTGAGGAGCCCGGCATGATAGCCGATACCGCGCGCGATCTCGGCTTCCGCGATAGCTTGTCGTGTCGGGCCGGCGAGACCTGCGACCAGCGCCAGCGGCCGCTTGGTCCAGGCGTCCGCGGTTTCGGCGGCCAATTCCAGCACCGGCCGGTACAGGCCGACGTCGCGGATCGCAAACTGCGTGGTGTGGACGCCGACCGCAAGACCGCCGGCGCCGGCGTCGATGTAATAGCGCGTCAGCGCGCGCTGATGGACGGTATCAAGCGCGCGAGCGGCGTCGAGCGCCAGCGGATGCGCGGGAAGCACTGTGCCATCGGCGATTAGACGCCGCACCTCGGATTTCATCCGGCTGTGATGCATGGCGGCAATCCCTTATCCAAATTCCGGGCCGGCAACGGCGAACGGCGGTTCAGCGACCCGGGCAGGAGCACTGCCGAGCCGCATGCGCTGAAACGGCCGCTCGACGACCCAGCCGGAGCGGGTCAAGCCCCCGAGAAATTCATCTTGCTCGTTGACGGCGTCGATCAACAAGGGTCCGGTTTCGGATCGCACGATCTCATGGACGATGGCGAGTGCTCGATCCGGACTGTTCGCAAACAAGGGTCCGATATGACGGGCCTTCCGGCCGTCGCGGACCAGCGCAATCGCATCGCCGTTCGACAATAGCCGGGAGCCGGGACGTCCGCCGAGTCCCACCAGCAGGGTGCTGCGATCGAAGCCCATGGCGCGGATATCGCGCGCGATGAACTCCTGGAGGTCACCCGCTTGTAGCCGTAGAGATGTGGCAGCTTTCAGTCGCGTTGAAGTCTCGAGGCGCAACCGCCGCAATTGCAGCGTCGGCGTAAACCCCAGCGGGCCATAAACCGTGGCGCCCGCCGGTGTCGCATCGAGCCAGGGAGTTAGCCCTTGCTTCGCCGAGGCAGCGAGACAGGCGTCGACCAGTTTGGTCGCAACACCGCGGCGGCGCCAGCTCGCGGTCACCAGCACCATGCTGATCCAGGCGTTGTCTGATGTGTAGGGCAGCAGCGCCGCGGTCGCGATCAGGTGGCCGTCATTGTCGCGCACGCCAAACACGGTTCCCTTTGTCAGGAAAAAGCGCCAGTCGGCCTCGTTCTGATTCCAGTGTGCCTCTGTTGACAGCGCAAGCCCGGCCAACGCGTCGTCCGGACCGAGTCGGATAATTGCGACCTGATCAGTATCGGCCATCGCGCACCTCGTATTTGGTGGGCTTGCCGAGGCTCGGCATCGATCGCGCGACCCAGTCCGCAGTCCAGGCGATCAGCTGTCTGGTATCGACAACAGGCAGGCCGAATAGCTCGACCGCTTGCGAGGTGTCGGTGAGCCAGGCCGTCGGCTCTTCGGTGCCGACGATGATGGGATCGTGGCGGAGCAGCGCGCCGAGTTTTGCCACGAGATCACGGACGCTGAGGATTTCGTGACCGCTGACATTGATTGGCGACGTCGGCGTGTCGCAATGCGCGAGACAACGCAGCGCCTGCGCAGATGCGTCGCCCTGCCAGATGAAGTTGACGTGGCCGAGGCTGACGTCGATCGGCTTACCTTGAAAGATTTTTGTCGCGATGTCGTGCAGTACGCCGTAGCGCATGTCGATCGCGTAGTTCAGCCGGAACAATCGGCCGGGCGTTGCGAATTTGCGCGAGAAATATTCAAGCATGCGCTCGCGTCCGACACAGGATTGTGCATATTCGCCGGGCGGATCGAGCGGGACAGCCTCACTGGCGCCCTTTCCGTTCACCGGCACAAACGGATAGACGCAGCCGGTCGAGAATGCCACGATCCGAGAGCCGGCGAAGGCCTGCGCGACCAGCGCGGGGACGTGGGCATTCATCGCCCAGGTCAGCGACAGATCGCCTTCCGCGCCAAATTTGCGTCCGGCCATGAAGACGATGTTTGCTGTCTTCGGCAGCGCCTTGATGGCGGCCTCATCGAGCAGGTCGCAGTTGATGGTCTCGATACCACGCGCATGGAGCCAGCCTTTCACGCTCGCGTCGCTGAAGCGCGCAACGCCGATGATGCGGCGGTCGGGCAGGGCGGCCTTCGCCAGTCCGGCAAGCGTCGGCCCCATCTTTCCGGCGACGCCAAGGATCATGATGTCGCCGTCGACCTTCCGGAGATCGTCGACCAGCGCCTGGCTCGGTCGGCACAGCAAATCGTCAAGGGCTGCGATATCGGAAATGGTGTCCGGCAGACTGTCGCGCGTGAGCAGCATATTTGTTCCCTGAATAGTTCTTATTGCAGCCGTACGTCCCTGACCACGAACAGCCGTTCACAGCCAAGCACCAGGCCGTAGAGTGCCACTCCCAACAACGTCAGAAGCACGACCGCCATCACCATGGCCGGCGTGTCGAGTGAGGATTGCACCTGAATCATGAGATAGCCGAGCCCGCGTTCGGAGGCGATGAACTCACCGACGATCGCTCCCGCGACCGCAAGAATGGCGCCGACTTTCATGCCGGAAAAAACGTAAGGCAGCGCTCCGGGCAACTGGATTTTGCGAAACAGCGTCCAACGCGAGCCGCGCAACGATTTTACAAGGTCCAATAGATCAGGTTCGACCTCACTCAGTCCGCGCGCGGTAGTCAGCAGGATCGGAAAAAAGCAAATGCTGAAGGCGATCAGGATGTTCGGAAAGATGCCGTAGCTGAACCAGACGATGAATAGCGGGCCGAGCGCCACTTTCGGGATCATGTTCAGCGTGACGAACAGCGGCAGCAACAGCAGGCTTACCAGCGGCGACCAGCAGAACAACACCGCCAGCGTCACGCCAACGAAAGCGCCAAGGCAAAAGCCGCCGAGGATTTCCGCCGCGGTCACGGCGAGGTTGGAAAGCCATGCATATTTCGCTGATGTCAGCGTCGCAAGCGTGGCAAGCGGCGAGGGCAATATGAATTTCGGCACTTGGAAGGCATCGACCAGAACCTGCCACAGCACGATGACGGTAAAATGCACGACCATGATGATCGCAAAAGATCGAGCCGAACGCATTCCGTCTGTGAACACCGTGTACTCCGGTCGCGCTCATCCTAACAAGCGCAGGTCATCCCAATCTATCGCGATGAGGCATTTCCAACCAGACAGTTGACAATTCGACCCGTTCCTTGTTGCATTGGTAACCCCCCAGGCGCGCAGCGACAAGGCCATCCCGCCGGTCAGGGTCAGCCGCAAACGAGGAGCTTTGCCATGAAGAGTCTTGGGATTGCCGGGTTAGCGCTCGCACTACTGGCTCCCTCGTTTGCCGCCGATGCAGGGGAGTCCGTCAATTTAATTCTGAACTGGACACCGACCGCGGACCATTCGCCGTTCTATTACGCCAAGGCGCAGGGCTGGTACGAGAAGGCCGGCATCGATCTCAACATCGAGGTTGGCAAGGGCTCCGGTGTTTCCTCACTGAAGGTGGGCTCCAGCGGCTCGCCATTCGGTATCGCAGACCTCGCGACCATGCTGGTGGCGCGCAGCAAGGGCGCCGATGTCGTGGCGCTGATGAGTATCTATGCCAACACCGGCCAAACCTTCTATTGGCTAAAGAGCTATGGCGTTAGCGGCGCCAAGGACTTTCCCGGTCACAAGATCGGCAACCCGCCGGGCGACGCCTCGCGGGTGATGTGGCCGGCATTCGCCAAGGCGGCGGGAATAGCACCGGACGCGGTGAGTTTCGTGAATGTCGGACCGACCGCCAAGATCGCGGCTCTGAAGAGTCACACCGTCGACATCATCAGCGATTTTTACAATGAGCACGATTTGAAGGTGACCGAGTTCGGCAGTGATCTCGGCTTCGTAAACTGGAAGGATATTGGCCTTAATCCATACGGCAATTCATTGATCGTCAACGGCGCTTTCCTCGAGAAAAACCCGAAGCTGGCCGAGGATTTCGTGCGGATCAGCCAGAAGGCTTTCGCAGCTTGCGTCGCCGATGTAGCCCCCTGCCTGAAGGCGCTGCTCGATCAAGTGTCCGGTCTCGACCAGGAAAACCAGGAGCGCCAGTGGGAACGCATTAAATTCTTAATGACGGACGATTTCACCACGACGAAAGGGCTTGGTTGGATCGACGCCGAGCGGATGAAGAAGGATTACGAGCTAGTGCAAACCTATCTCGGTATGGAGAAGCCGTTCGCAGTGGAAAGCGCGTTTTCGACCAGGCTGCTCGACCCCTCCGTCAAGATGGACGCGAGCAAGGTCAAGAAGTGAGTGGATTCGCCGTCCGCGAAAATGACCGTTGGAAATTTCACAACATCCGAATAGCGAATGACAGCTGTTGGCGCGAAGCGGCCATTCGCTAGAGTGCAGATGTTCGCACGAAACGGACGTGCCGCAATAGTCGCTGCATGTCCGCTATCGGGGGAGAACCGGACTCTTTGGGTGCATCGCTGCGACGTCGTGGCCGTCGGAAAGCATCGCCTTCATATGAAAGAGAGGCTGTTTGCTGCCCTCTCATGCCGCCAATTCATGAAGGAGAGCCGCTTGCTGCAGTTGGTCCGCCGCTGGCGTTAGTCGCAAGCCTTTGACAAGACCAATGCGTGTCAGCGTCAACAGGGCGACGGGGTCGCACAAATCGGCGGAAGCACCGGCTGCCAGCATCGCAATTGCACTCTGCTCATCCTCGTTGAGATCACTCCACGAAATGCCGTCCATCACGTACCTCCCATTGAATTGTCCGCGCGATAATCAGGCCCGTGGTCTTAATGATCTATTAAGAATGACCGCAAGGCGGTTTTGGAATACCCGCGACGTTCGCTTCTCGTACTTAGCGAACTTCGACCGTACCCGCGCGGAGAGACCGCTTTCACGGATTGATGTCGCTCATTGGCACCAACCGGACCTCCGGAGATGTCCGCAGTTTGGTCGCTAACGGGGGAAAGCGGACATGGCGCGTAAAGTCCATTTCGGTCGCGAATGACCAAGTCCAGTCTGAACCGCAAAAATTCTAGCGCCCTTTGCCTCGCGTCGCGTCCCACCAGGGGCAGATGCCGGCCATGCGCTGGTAGTTGCCTTCGATCACCTGAACGGGGGCGCGACGCGTTCCGACATCCGGCATGGGCGGTGCACCAATATCCTCGAACAGGCCCTTGTGGCCCCAGAAGCTGCCGACGGTGGTCATCTCAACCGGCGGCGTTGCGTCGTCGACCTCCCGGCCGCCCCAGCCACACTCCACGTAGATCTCGGATGGCGTGCGCATATAATACGATGTCATGAGATCATTCGGATGGCGGCCGAGTGTAGCAACGATTTTCTCTGGGGTATTCTGCAGTAGATCGTAGCCCTGCCCGACATCGTCGAGCTGGTAATACTCGACGAGCAGGTGATGCATGCTGCGTACCGGCGCCTCTACGAGGGCAACGCTGTGGTGGCGCGCGTTGACGTGCATGAAATAGGCCTTCAACGGGGCTACCATGAAATCGCTGATGCGAAAGCCCAGCAGGTCCTTGTAAAAGGCCAGGGCAGCGTCGATGTCAGGGAATGTCAGAAGGGTGTGGCCCATGCCCTGCGGGCCGGTGCGGAAACCGGAGACGTCGCGGCTAGGCTTGAAGGTGGCGTCGGCGATATGGGCGCCGTGGAAGGCTTCCAGGCGGTTGCCGGCAGGGTCAGCGAAGGAGATCAGGCCGGTCACGCAGCGCTGGTCGGCCAGTGCGGCGGGTTCGCGTTTCACGGCGACGCCGGAGGCTTCGAGGCGGGTGGCGAGCGAGTCGAGTGCCGCGGCGTTGGCTACTTCCCAGCCGAAGACCTGGGTGCCAGTTTCGATGGCGCGATCGATAAACAGGCGTTGCTTGCGATCGTCCATGCGGAAGGCGCGCATCGAGTTGGCGCGGTCCACGGACTGCATGCCGATCGTAGATGTGGCGAAGGTAGCCCAGTCGTCGAGGTTCGATGCCCCGACTCCAAGATAGCCAAAGGCCTGGATTTCCATGCTCGTCCCTCCCCCGTTTTCGAGGCAAGGGTAAAAGGCAGCGCCCGCCATTGCAATCAGAGTATCGGGGTGTCTACTGACCGATCGAGACGTCCCTCTAATGGAACGGCGGTTTTTGGACAGTCCGAGACGGCCGAACGGTGTCCGCGTGTTGGCGGTACATCCCTCATCAACACCTGACAAATAGTTGTTATAAAAAGCCCAGCGCCGAACGCCCTACGACCCAGGAGTGCACCATGCCCATCGTCAACCGCATCGCCGCCCTCACCGACGAAATCGCCGCCTGGCGCCACGATTTCCATGAGCATCCGGAACTCCTGTACGAGGTGCATCGCACGGCCGGAATCGTCGCCGATCGTTTACGGGAGTTCGGCTGCGATGAGGTGGTGACCGGCATCGGGCGTACCGGCGTGGTCGGCATCATCCACGGTCGCAAAAATAATTCTGGCCGCGTCATCGGCCTGCGCGCCGACATGGACGCGCTGCCGATGGAGGAGATGAGCGGCGTGCCCTATGCCTCGAAAATACCGGGCATGATGCACGCCTGCGGGCATGACGGCCATACCGCTATGTTGCTCGGCGCAGCCAAATATCTCACCGAGACCCGCAATTTCGACGGTACCGCGGTGATGATCTTCCAGCCCGCTGAGGAAGGCGGCGCCGGCGGAAAAGCCATGGTCGACGATGGCCTGATGACGCGCTGGAGCATTCAAGAGGTCTACGGCCTGCATAACATGCCTGGCCTAAGGTCATTTCGCCCTGACGCCAGGCCCGATTCTCGCCGCGGCCGACAGCTTCGAAATCGTCGTGCACGGCAAGGGCGGCCATGGCGGCGCCGGTCCGCACCAGGCGATCGACAGCGTGCTCATCGGCTCAGAAATCGTCGGCGCCCTACAGTCGATCGTCGCGCGTAACGTCGATCCGATGAAGACGGCCGTCGTGTCTGCCTGCAGTTTCCACGCGGGCTCCGCCTTCAATATCATTCCCGCGACCGCGACGCTCGGCGGGACCGTGCGCACCTTCGACCCCGAAGTGCGCGATCTGGTGGAACGCCGGATATCGGAGATCGCTGACGGGATCGCCCGCGCCTATGGCGGATCAGCGGAGACGAACTACACCCGGATGTATCCGCCGACCATCAATCACGAGCGCGAAACCGCTATAGCGGCAGACGTAGCCCGTGACGTCGCGGGAGCGGACCGCGTAAACGACCGCACCACGCCGATCATGGCCGGTGAGGATTTCGCGTTCATGCTGCTGGAGCGTCCTGGCGCCTTCATATTACTCGGCATGGGCGACAGCCCGGCGTGCCATCATCCCGCTTACAAGTTCAATGACTCTATCCTCGGCCACGGCGCGTCGTATTGGGTGCGAATGGTCGAGAAGACGATGCCGGCCAATTGACGCTAATTGAAAACGACGCGATTTCTGGGTGTGGCACGGAATATTTTGCCGACGGGCTGACCGGAAACTTAACCACAGATCTAGACTGAGGCCTGTTCGATAGCGATTTTGTGAGGGTCGATTGCGAACGCGAATTAAGACGCGAGCCATAGGCAAATTTTCGATTGGGAGTACTGTTGCCACCGCAGGAATGTATGATTACGTTCAACCCTTGATAGGCCCAAACGGCCTTTCGATCGGCCGTACGCAGATGCCCAAGTTCCTTCGCATCGGAGTCCATCAGTCGAACGTTTCCGGATACACGTCAAAGGCATGGTGGGTTCGCCGAGTTGGCTCGACGGTTTTCCTGAAGTGGGGCGCCGTCGAGGTTCATGGCGTGGGAGATGGGCGAAAGATTTACTGGACGCTGGCACCGCAGGCGAAAACAATTCGTTGCGGCACGGTGCAGCGTGCCAAAGACTATGCAAAAACCGCAATCGCGCGGCGACGCAACCATCGCTATGAACCGGTGGCTGGAAATATTGCGATCCGGCGCCGACCCGTCGATCGTGGTGACGAGCTCGAACAAGCGCTCGCCACGATCCTGTTTGTCGATATCGTCCGGTCCACCGAAAAAGCCGCGCGGCTGGGCGATTCGCGTTGGACACAGGTGATGAAACACTATTACGCCGCTGTCCGTAGAGAGCTGAAGACTTTGCGCGGAAAAGAAGTCGTGACGACGGGAGATGGACTGCTCGCGACGTTCGGCGCCCCGGCTGCCGGGGTCCGTTGCGCGACCGCAATCCGCGAGGCAGTGCGCACGCTGGGGCTAGAGATCAGGGCGGGGCTGCACGCGGGCGAATACAAAGTGAGCGGGGCTGAAGTGTTCGGTCTCGCGTTTCACATCGGGGCGCGCGTCGCCGAGAAAGCGCGTGCCGGCGAAGTCCTGGTCTCGAGTGCGGTCAAGGATCTGATGTCGCAGTCTGGAATCCGCTTCAAAGATCGCGGCGTTCACCAACTCAAAGGCGTGCCGAAGCGATGGCGCCTGTACCGGGTCGAACATTAAGCTGTCCTGCAAAAGTGGACACCGGTTTTGCAATCGGTTCGACGCGACTGCAGGTACCGAGAGTCCGCATGGCGAACGGCTGGGCGTTGGGAAAGTTCGGCGGCGAGTTCGGCCAGGGCACGCTGACTTACGTTTGACCGGCTTGGACATAAATGGCACCGACCCTTTCGTCTAACTGACTTAAACCGATAGTATCAGCCGGGCACTGATAGAAACTAGAAGGGCGAGTACATCATGACTATCCGCAAGACCGTCACTCTCGTCGAGGAGATCAATAGCGAGTACGGCGCGCCCGCCAGCCCCCCGCTGCGACGCGTCGCGATTGCCGCGGTGTTCGAGAACCCGCTCGCCGGCAAGGCGGCCGGCGCCGACCTTAAACCTCTGATCGAATATTCGCTTGAGCTCGGGGCTTCGCTCACCAAGACGGCGCTGGCGACACTTGGCGCCAGCCCAGCGCAGCTGCGCGCCTACACCAAGGCGGCGCTGGTCGGCGTCGGAGGCGACCTCGAACATGGCGCTGCGATGATACATCCGAGACTCGGCATGGCGATGCGCCGCGCGATCAAACGCGGTCGCGTTATCATTCCGGGCCACGCCAAGGTGGGCCCGCCCGGCACGAGCGTCGATCTGATCTATGGGCCCCTCGATGAGGGTTGGGATCTGGATGCCTTTGATTCGACCCCGGTGCTGATCCACGACGCGCCGCGGCCGCACGAGATTGTATTGTGGATCGGTTACGCCACCGGTCCGCGCGTCAACGCCCGCTGCAAGGGTCCGGATCAGAAGGAAGTCGACGCACTCGTCGAATCCTTCGCCAGCGGCTAGCGAAGCGACTCTAGCGTTGGCTTCCCGCCCTTTGACAGCGGGCAGGATATGAACGCGGACGTGCGGTCCATGCTGCGATGTCTGCTTCTCTAATCGGCCATTCGGGGTCAAGCACTTTCAGACTATCCATCAATGCGGTGTCGATGTCACTCGCGGGCTCGTGCTTCTCTTCGGAATCGGCACTTGGGCCTTTCCATCATGGGATCCGAGGACGAGGTGGAACAATCTTTTGGACGACCTTGCCGTCAGTGTGACGGCAGGTCCAAGCAGACATACGAACTCACCTCATCCATCGTCCCGCGAGGGACATCTTTCCACCGCTCGGTGGAGCTCTAGTTTTCTCCTATCGGGTTTGATCCTGAACGGGTTTCATGCTGCTGCTGTCGCGGCTTTCTTCTCTAATCGGCCATTCGGGGTCAAGCACTTTCAGACTATCCATCAATGCGGTGTCGATGTCACTCGCGGGCTCGTGCTTCTCTTCGGAATCGGCACTTGGGCCTTTCCATCATGGGATCCGAGGACGAGGTGGAACAATCTTTTGGACGACCTTGCCGTCAGTGTGACGGCAGGTCCAAGCAGACATACGAACTCACCTCATCCATCGTCCCGCGAGGGACATCTTTCCACCGCTCTGTGGAGCTCTGGTTTTCTCCTATCGGGTTTGATACGGAATGGTTTTCATGCTGCTGCTGCCGCGGCTTTCTCCCGTGTCCACCGGAACTCTGTGCCGTCAACCCAGATTCGGTGCATAATCACGGCCAGCCGGCGTGCCAGAGCCACGATCGCCTTTTTCATCCCGCGGCGCCTGGCGATCTGCATGGCCCACGCCTTGAGCCAGGACCATTTTTTTGAATGCATCATGCTCTGAGCTGCTTCGTAGAGCATCGTCCGCATCATCTCATCGCCACAGCGCGATATTTTGCCGCTCCAATCGATTTCGCCCGATTGATACCTGGAGCAGGTCAGCCCAAACACCGCCCCGACTGACTTGGATTTGCGGAACCGGGCTGGCACATCGACGGTGGCGCGATAGGTCAGCGCCACCACGGGGCCGACACCCGGGGTCGTCATCAGGCGCCGGCATACCTCATCCTCCCGGACGATAGCCAGCAAGCGGCGGTGCAGGATGACAATCTGCTCACGGAGCACCCGCCGGACGATGAGCAGCGGCTCCACCAGTGCCGCCAAGTCGGGGATATTCTCGACAAGCTCCTGGATGCGGGCCTCGAACCTCACCTTGCCAACCATTCCGACCTTGAGGCCGAAGTTACGCAAAGTACCTCGCAGATCGTTCTCGATGGCGATGGCCTTCGACTGCAGAAGCTTGCGATGGGTCAGCAGCATTCGCAGTTTCTGACTGCGGAGCGTCTTCACATGCACCGGACGGTACAGTCCCACCCGGATCATCTGAGCGATGCCGCGCGCGTCATTGCGGTCGGTCTTGTTGATCTGCGCCTTCAGCACCGCCTGCATGTGCCGCGTCTCGACACAGATCACCGGTAACTCGACTTCGGCGAGAGCGCTGAACAGCCATTGCGATAACGGCCCGGCTTCCAGTCCGATCCGCTTGAAGCGGTAAGCCGGGTTCCCCAGAACCTTCAGCAGGGCTGCAGGTTCGCTTGCTACCTTCACTTCCCGCACGATCCTGCCCGTGTCATCCACAATGCAGATGCTGGTCTCCTTGACCGATACGTCCAATCCGGCAAAATGGTCCATGCTGCGCTTCTCCTTCCGATGCTTGAGGCCGTTACCACGGACCTCGTTTCACCATCAGCCTGAAGCGCAGCACCCAACAATCTTCAGCTATCCACAAGCTAGGCCGGCCGATTACACCATCTTATGGGGGCATAGCGGAAGTCCCATTTTAGGACCGCGAGGTCAGCTTTTGACCCGCAACGGACGTCAGCTCGCCTGGACCTAGTGCACGCTCCCCGCGCGGGCGATCTTCTCCACCGTGCGCATCCAGTCGTCGGTGTCGCGATCTTCGGGCTGGACCATGATGTGATCGGCGCCGGCGTCGCGATAGGCGCCGAGCCTTGCACCCAGCTCGGCAGGGTCCTTGCCGTCGAAGCTCGTGCGCAGCGAGATGGTGAAGGTCTTGTCCGGCCGCGCCGTGCGCAATCGCTTGATCACTGGCGCCGCCGCCTCGGCGGTGAGCCGCGAGCCGTGCCAGCCGTCGCAGAGGTTCACGGCGCGTTCCAGGGCCTTGTCTGAACTGCCGCCGACCCATAGCGGAATGGGTGCCGAAGGGGGAGGCTGCATGCGCATCTCCTCGATCTGCGTCGCCCAGTAGCGCGGTTTGAAGGTCACTGGGTCCTGGCTCCACAGCGCGCGCAGCAGCGCGATGCTCTCGTCGGTGCGCCGGCCGCGCTCGCGGAACGGCACGCCGAGCGCGGAGAATTCCGCTTCGAGCCAGCCCACCCCAATGCCGAAGATGACGCGGCCGTTGCTTAGCGTCTGCAACGTGGCGAGCTGCTTGGCGATCGGCACCGGATGATGCATCGGCAGTACGATCACGCTAGTGCCGAGCCGAACGCGCTTGGTCGCCGCAGCCGCCCAGGCGAGCGTGAGGATCGGCTCCAGGAAGGCGGGCGAGGGCGGATAGGGCGCGTCCTTCGGCAGTATGACGTGCTCGCTTACCCACACGTCGGCAAGCCCGAGCTCCTCGGCCTGAACCGCGGCGCGCGTGACCGCGTCGGGCGTGGCCTTGCGGCCGATATGCGGCAGATGAACACCGATTTGCATGATGCCCCCCATGCTCCATATACGAGTAGGGCGCAGATGGCCCAGTGAGCCCATGCTGCCGCGGCGAGGGGGCGCCCGCAAGAGGCGGGGGCGGTCGGATGATGTCCGTTGTTCGGGGAAGACCGGAAGTGGCGTTTCGGAGCCGTCAGGTCCGAGTCTGACCCAAATGCGACATTCGGCAGGCGGATGGTGCGGTGCCGTGACGTTTGGCGTACCCGGCCCAATACCCACGTGATAGAATAGTCTGGAAAAGCGTAGCTACGTTCCCGATGCGGTAGGCGGCCAAGGGGGACATATGAGGCGACGCACGTTCATTGCCGGTCTGTTGGTCGCGGCCACAGCGGGGCGCGCGCAGGCGCAGCGCACGGCGAAGGTCTACCGCATCGCGAGGATCTACCCAGCGGAGCCGGTAGCCGAGGCGATCAAGGCCAGTAAAACACAAGGTTCTGGTTCTTGGATTTTCTTTGAGGAGCTTCGCCGGCTAGGTTTTGTTGAGGGACAGAATCTTGTGTACGAGCGCTATTCTGCTGAGGGGCGGACCGATCAATTTTCCGAGCTGGCTCGCGATGTGGTTCGCAGCAACCCAGACCTGATCGTCGCGGACGGTACCTTCCTGGTGCTCGCCTTGAAAGCGGCGACAACCACAATCCCCATCGTCGCCGGTTCTATTTCTGATCCCGTGGCAGCTGGCATTACGGCCAGTATTGCACGGCCGGGCGGCAACATCACTGGCATTGCCGCCACTGGTCCCGAATTCATGGGTAAGTATGTCGAACTGCTAAGCGAAGCTATCCCGGGCCTGTCCACCGTCGGGTTTCTCGCTTCGCGCAAGGTGTGGGAGCTTCCCGAAGGAGTGGCAGTGCAAGAGGCCACCCGGCGGGTACAAATTTCTCTCATCGGCCCGCCGCTCGATTATCCTTTGGACGCGGCAGAGTATCGCCGCGTGATCGCGGCGATGGCGCAGGCGGGAGCTCAAGCGCTAATCGTACTGGGACAGCTGCAAAACTATGAGAACCAGCGGCTGATCATCGAACTGGCCGAGAAGGGTCGGCTACCGGCGATTTTCCCATTCCGCGATTCTTGCAAACTTGGCGGGCTCATGTCCTATGGGAGCGACGGAGTCGATATCCTCCGCCAGATGGTCAACCAAATTGCACAGATCCTGAGAGGCGCCAGCCCGGGCGATATACCCTTCTACCAGCCGACGAAATTCTTTCTGGTTATCAATCTGAAGACCGCGAAAACGCTCGGCGTCACCTTCCCTCCGTCGATACTCGCCCGCGCAGACGAGGTGATCGAGTGACCATGCTGTTTGCTGCGGTGCATGAGTCCGAAACTGGCACGAACCGGACATGGTGCAGTGATCGCTGCATGTCCGCTTCCGGGGGTATTGCGGAAGTC
Organism: uncultured Alphaproteobacteria bacterium; assembly: GCA_963801875.1. Classification (GTDB taxonomy): domain Bacteria; phylum Pseudomonadota; class Alphaproteobacteria; order Rhizobiales; family Xanthobacteraceae; genus Bradyrhizobium. The sequence continues at coordinate 105,465 of CAWDGT010000010.1, forward strand.
GCACTTTAGGTCTCCCTAAGGACCGCTTTTGACCCCATGCGGACAAATGGCGGGAGCGATGATCCGGCCGATACAATTCAATCAGCACTCCTGACCCATTGATCCGAATCATTGCGCTTAGGGCGCGATGCTGGTTCGTTGAAGGTCCATCCGACAATAGAAGGGGTCAGTTCCAAGCCCTTACGGTGCTTTGCAAAAATCAACTCTACATCTGACGGGAGGACAAAATGTACTCCAAATTAGGTGAAGCGTTTGCAATTTGTGTAGTCGCGTTCGGCGTCGTTGCGACGGCAAACGCGCAACAGAATATGGCCCCGGCTAAGAGCGTCGATGTCGATATAGGAAAGTGGGAATTCGATTCGCACTGCGCCATATGCCACGGTTTAAGCGGCACAGGTCAAGGTATAGAACCGTATTGGAGTTATCTAAGCAAAACTCCTCCCAACCTTACAAGTCTTTCGAAGAACAATGGCGGCGTATTTCCCTTCGCCCGGGTGTATCAAACCATTGATGGAAGGGAGCAGGTACAGGCCCACGGCACTAGGGAGATGCCAGTTTGGGGACGAGATTACATGGCCATGAGCGCAAACCTCAGTCCCTACTACGATCACGAAGCCTTCGCGCGTGGAAAGATTTTCTGCTTTGACCGAGTACGTCTACCGCCTGCAAGCGAAGTAAAGCGGTTGTCGCCTCGCAAGCGGTCCAGAGCCGTTTAGTTGATAGCCTGCTTTTGCCACCCCCTTCATCGTGGCGAGGCGCCGTTGTCACCGTATTGCGCGATCAGATCATTTGCCAACGTACTCTAAGACTTTCTCCATCTCCGCTGCCGTGAACCCGCGCAATGTTTGTGCGCGAACGTTGCCCAACTTTAGTGTGTTCAACGCCATCGCGGTCGCCTTCAAGTCATCCGAAGCCTCAGAGATGATGACCATGTCGTATTGTCCTTGTGTCCAGACGACTTCCTTAATCTTCATCCCCATCGCCACCGCGGCCTTCGTAGCGACTTCCGTTCGCTTGACCGTATCCTTGATGTTTTTAATACCTTGGTCGGTGAAGTTGTACAGCGTGACATAGGTGGTCATGGTGTTTCCTTTCAACGTTGTCCGAAAACATCTTATGCTATCGTTGAGCGAACCCACATGCATTGATGCGCATCAAACTGCCCGATGAGGCCGGGGTCGCCTTCTACGCTGGGCGAATTATCAAGGGAAGCAAACCGAGCGAGCTGCCGGTAGAACAGCCGAGCAAATTCGAGCTGATCGTCAACCTCAAGACCGCCAAGGCGCTCGGCCTCACCGTGCCGCCCACACTGCTCGCCACCGCTGACGAGGTGATTGAGTAAGGTCCCCGACTTCCGGTGTTGGCACGTTTCGGACATGCCGCGATGTCCGACATGGGTCCGCTTTCGGGGTAAAGCGGAAGTCGGATTTCGGGGCCGTCAGGTCCGAGTTTGATGCTGTGGACGGCGCCCACTCTGCGGCATCGGAGTGCCATAGGGTGGTTGCGTTAGAGCAAACCACATTGAGGGGAGCCGTCCATGGGCGAAGTTAACACGATTGGCCTCGATATTGCGAAGTCTGTATTCCAGGTTCACGGGGTAGATGTTGCGGGCGCGGTCGTGATGCGCAAGCGCGTCAGTCGCGCTAAGGTGCTGGAGTATTTTGGCGATCTGCCGCCGTGCCTGGTGGGGATCGAGGCATGTCCCTCAGCTCATCACTGGGGCCGCGAGCTACAGGCACTTGGCCACACGGTCAGGCTGATACCGCCGAGTTATGTGAAGGCCTACCTCAAACGTAGCAAGAATGATGCGAATGATGCGGCAGCGATCTGTGAGGCGGTGACGCGGCCGTCGATGCGGTTCGTCCCGGTCAAGACGAAGGAGCAGCAAACCGCCTTGATGCTGCACCGGACCCGGCAATTGCTGGTGCGCCAGCGCACGATGTTGAGCAATGCTTTGCGTGGACACCTGGCCGAACTCGGCATCGTGTCGGCCAAGGGCCGTAATGGAACGGCGGAGTTGATCAGGATTATCACGGGTGGTGCGGATAGCCGGGTGTCCCCAGCCGTCCGCGGCATTCTTGAGGTGCTGGCCCGGCAGTATGGCGCTATCGGCACCGAGATAGCGTCCATCGACAAGAGCATCATGGCCCTGCACCGCGCCTGTGAGGCGAGCCGGCGGCTGGCGGAGATCCCAGGTATCGGCCCGATCGGCGCCACCGCACTGGTTGCCGAGGTCGGCGACTGGAAGACCTTCTCGTCGGGGCGCAGTCTTGCGGCCTGGATCGGGTTGGTGCCGAAGCAGCACACCACCGGCGGCAAGGACAGGCTCGGCAGCATCACCAAGCAGGGCAACCGATATCTGCGGTGGCTGCTGGTGGTCGGGGCAATGGCCGTCATCCGCTACGCGCGCAAGCACGGCACCGCCAGGCGTCCCTGGCTTGGCCGGCTGATGGAGCGCCGTCCCACGAAAGTGGCGGCCGTGGCGCTCGCCAACAAGATTGCGCGAATAGCCTGGGCCATCATGGTCCGGGGCGAGAGATACAGGGAGCCGAAACTGTTGCTGGCGGCATGAGACAGACCGGCAAATAGATCGGCAACACCAATTGGCGAGGGCATGACGACGTAATGCAGATACGGTTGTTCCGGGGATCGGGAGAACCCGCATGGGTCAACGCACCTCTTCTAAAGTGCGTGAGTTTGTTTGGGACCCGATCCGCGCAGAGCATTAGGGCCAGCGGCCACACCTGCCGCATCAATAGGCCGGACACGTGACCGCACCCGACCAATGCTGCAAAAACGTCAGAAAGTTCTTGCCAGGGCGCCGTCCACACGTGACCCGGACCGGACATTTGCCGCGCCCAAGGCATTGCTTTCGATTCCGGTTTGTAGCCCTATAAAAAAATCCGTTTGACCCGCTAAATTGGGTGTCTCTCGAACTTAGGGCCGGGTATGCGACGTCGCGATTTTATGAAGCTACTTGGCGGTGCGGCTGCGTGGCCGATTGCAGCGGGTGCGCAGCAATCCCAGAAGCAGCACCGCATCGCGTTCGTTCATTCCGGTATTCCCGCCGACCATCTCACCGAGACTGCCGGTCCGTTCTGGGTGCGGCGGTTCTATGAAACGTTACGCGGACTTGGCGAAACGGAGGGAAGCAATCTCGTTGTCGAGCGTTATTCGGCTGAGGGCCGCGCCGACCGCTTCGCCGCACTCGCCGCGGAGGTCGTAAGCCGTAACCCAGAAGTCATCGTTTCAAACCTCAACGATCTCGTCAAAACGTTCGTGGCGGCCACCGCCACGATACCGATCGTCGGGATCACCGGGGATCCGATCGCGGTTGGATTGGTCACGAGCCTCGCGCGCCCAGGCGGTAACCTTACGGGCGTCAGCATCGACACGGGCACCGGGATCGTTGCCAAGCGCCTGCAAATCCTGAAGGAAGCGATGCCTTCGGCAATCAAAGTCGCTTATTTGCTGTCGAACAGCGGCACGTGGGATGGCCGCGCGGGATTGCCGGATCGCGAAGCGGCGCAGCAATTGGGGATCGCGCTAACCGGAAATTTCCTTGCCGAAGTGAATGATTTGCAGCTACGCCGCACCTTCGCCGAGATGGCGCAACAGAAATTCGATGCTGCCCTCGTCGACGAGGGCGGCACCTTTTTGGCGCAACGTGCCTTGATCGCCGAACTGGCCGAGAAATACCGTCTTCCCGTTATTTATCCCTATCGCGATTATGTCGACCTCGGCGGACTGATGGCTTATGCGCCGGAACTCGGTGAACTCGCACAACGTCTTGCGAATGACGTGCACCAGATTCTCAACGGTGCCAAACCGGGCGACATCCCTTTCTATCAGCCCAACAAATTTCAGTTGATCGTCAATCTCAAGGCCGCCAAGGCGCTCGATCTGACAATCCCGCAATCGCTCATCACGAGCGCCGACGAGGTGATCGAATGAGACGGCGTGAGTTCATCACGCTTGTCGGCGGCGCTGCGGTTTACCCAATGCCGGTGCGGGCGCAGCAGATGCCGGTGATCGGCGTTCTCTATAGCGGGAACTCCGAGGCACTCCGGGACGACTTTGCCGCATTTCGCGATGGCTTGGCCGAAACCGGCATCGTTGAGGGTAAGAACGTCGCCTTCGAATTTCGAATGGCAGAAAGTCACCTAGATCGACTTCCTGCACTAGCTGATGATTTGGTTCGCCGCCACGTTGCGGTGATTTTTTCGGGAAGTAGCGCAGCGCCAACTCTCGCAGCGAAGGCGGCGACGGCGACAATTCCTATCGTGTTCTTCATGGGCGCGGACCCCGTTAGCCTAGGGGTTGTCGCTAGTCTCGCCTACCCCGGCGGGAACATCACCGGTGTTACCGTCCTCGCCGAAGAATTGTTCGGAAAGCGTCTCGAATTGCTCCACGAAATCGCGCCAAACGCTTCAAAGATTGCGTACCTAGTGAACCCGAGCAATCGTGCTTTTTCCGAAAGCTCGCTGAGCAAGTCGATCGAAACGGCGCGTATTGCGGGCGTACAACTCTTGATTTTGAATGCAAGCAGCCCCAGTGACATTGATCGTGCTTTTACGGTTGCAGCCGAGGAAAGATCGGGCGCAATGCTGGTTGGCCCAGACACGTTCTTTCAGGCACAGCGCAATCAGATCGTGACCTTGGCCGCTCGTTATGCGATCCCTGCATCATACGCCCGACGCGATGATGTTACTGCTGGTGGCCTGATCAGCTATGGCAGCGATTTTCCCGACGCATACCACCGGATCGGGGTTTACGTCGGTCGCATTCTAGAGGGTGAAAATCCTAAAAACCTCCCTGTACAACAGCCGACAAACTTCAAGCTTGTCGTCAACCTAAAAGCTGCCAAACAAATCGGCATCGAAATGCCACCGGCGTTGATTATCCCCGAGCTGTCGACGACGGCGTTGCCTGACCGGGTTCGTTTTGGGGCTTGCACGGTAAGTCCGGCTGCCTTGCAAGCAGACGACCAGGTTCGCTTGATATCGGTGAGCGGCTTGCCCCCGGCACCGCCGAAGACAAATTGGCCGGTGGACTCGGCACGGATCGACCGCAAAAGTTCAACCGCTGGGCCACTCAGGGGTACGCGGTGTACCCGCCGCTGTTTGGTGTGGGCGCTGGGTTTGACCCAAATTCCTTGCTCGAGGTCAAACATGTCCCAGGTCGCATTGAGAACTTCGCCGCGGCGGGCGCCGGTCAACATCAAAAGCTTGATCGCATTGGCTGATGCAACTTCCTTGTGCTCGTTGAGCGCTCGTGCGAGCGCCATGATGTCGGTCTTGTTGAGGTATCGCTCGCGCTTTTCTTCGGGGTTGCGCTGAATTCCCTTGGCGGGGTTGTCCTGCCGCCAATGCCAGCGGATTGCGAGATTGAACGCCCCGCGAAGCACTTCGATCGTGCGATTGACACGGATCGGGGTTTTTCGGATGCGGGTGATGTCCCGGTGCAGCTCATCGAGATCGGTGTATTTGACGTCGCCTACGCGGAGCTTGGCGAGCCGCGGCAGAATGATCTTCTTCCACATCGACGTCTCGTCGAGCTGGGTGCGTTCGGCCTTCTTCGACAACTTCTCGGTTTTGTAGCGCTCCCAGAGGTCCTGCATAGTGGGGGCCTCGCGCAGCGCCTGCCGCTCACCCATGGGGTCTTGACCCTGATCGACATCCCGTTTCATCGCTTTGGCAGCGGCGCGGGCGGCTTGTACCGTCCAGTCGGGGAAGTTGCCCAGGGTGATGCGCCGCTGGCGCCCATCGACGCGATAGTCGAGAACAAACGACTTGGCGCCACCGGAGGTGACCCGCAGCGCGAAACCCTTGATCTCAGCGTCCCACAGGAACTGCTGGCCACGGGTGGGCGGAAGCGCTTTACGAGCGCTTGCATCAGAAAGCTTTTCGACCAACGAGCCTCTCTCGTGTCAACACTGTGTCAACAACTCTGTTGACTGTGTCGCGCAGTATCGCTTAAAAAGCATGATATTTCAATGGATTAAGTCTGTTAATTGAAAAAGTCTAGGATTGACAGGGACGGAAAAGACCTACAGAATCTGTCTCATAACCTGAAGGTCACAGGTTCAAATCCTGTCCCCGCAACCAGATTGAAGCCCGGTGGATCAGGCAACCAAGCCGTTCTGCCGGGCTTTTTCCTTTGCAACTGTCAACGCTTAGACACCTCAGGGCGGCGGAAAATTGTAGACCGAAAATCGGGGCCGCAAGGCGATCGAGAGGGTAAGCTTCGGAGTGCTCACGAGGACGACCAATCCATCATACGCCCCGATACGGCGCAGGAGATATTCGACTTCAAGATTGGAAAAGCGGTCATGCGCGTCCTTCACGCTCGTACGCTTTCCAAACAGGGCGTCGGCCTCGTCAAAAAGCAACAGCGCGTCGGCCGCCTCCGCCTCAGCAAACGCGCGCTCGAGGTTCTTTTCGGTCTCGCCGATGTATTTGCTTGTTACCGCGGCAAGATCGATGCGATAGAGGCCGCGCCGCAGTTGCTTCGCCATCGCCGCTGCGGCCGCTGCGGCATTCGTTCCGCTGAACAACAGCGCTTTGTGTTTGGAACGGGCGAGCCCATTCGCCGTCGCAGCAATCGCGCGGACCTGCGCCGGGTCTTTCGCAGGAAATCTGGCGCGCGACTTCGAAGCGGTCTTCGCCGACTTGACGAATTTAGGCGGCTGCCTCATCGCGCGTCTCTGGTCAGGGGCGAACAGTCATTTGGTCAGGGGCGAACAGTCATTTCGACGCGCATTCTTAGCACCTGATCCGACCGGCGCTCCATCACCATCGATCAACACGGCAATCCCTCTTACTCCTTCTTCTGCCCGACACTTCCACCGCATTTTAGTAACCGCCAACACGGCATTCGGCTAAATCGATTGGATCTGAGCTCAATCGATGGTCATGCGCCGGCGTGAGCGGGCTTGCCGGCCGGATTCAACCGTCCGAGCAGCTTCGCCGCTCCGGATCCGACGGCGAGCGTGATGAAGACGGCCAACACGCACATGACTGTCGCCCGCTGGTCGGAGCCGGAAACTGACATCAGCGGCGCGACGGCCGCGCCGACGTTACGGGTGCAGAGCCCCAGCACCAGCGCGCTCCTTTTCTCGTGCGAGAGGCCGAACCCAAGGCCGTAGGCGGCGACGGCGAGCAGGCAATAATACAGGATCTGGGCGCCGATCGCATAGCTGCCCACCGCGCCCAGGAAGTCGCGCCAGTACAGCACGAGGACGATTGCGAGCATCAGGATGATGTCGAGGCTCGTAACCTTTTTCACGATCGGGTGGGATTTGTCGGCAAGCGCCCTGGCGGCAAGCCGGACGCAGATGCCGATTGCCAGCGGCAAGGCGATGTAGAGCAGCAGCGGTTTGGCTATCGTCCACGCGTCCGCGGTCAGCTCCGGCGCCAGAACAGGAATCATGATCGGCAGGATGATCAGTGTGCCAAGCGATGCCAGAAGCAGATAGGCGGCGACGTAGTTCAAGTCCGCTCCCGCCTTCTCCGAGAGCAGCGGCACGAACGGCGCACATGGCGCCAGACCTAGAAGGATGAGGCCGAGCGCATACGGCTCGGCGAGAGGCAATCCCTTCGCCAGCAGCATCGCCAGCGCGGGGCCGATGGCAAAGCTCCACACCACGGCCGTAACCACGAAGCGGACGTCGCGGAGCGCATGAGCGGCCCGTTTCAAATCGAGCTTGAGGCCCATTTCCAGCAGGCTGCCGGCCATGAAGATTGCGATTGTAACGCCGAGCAGCTTTTCAAGCAGGTCCGTCATGTGTTTCACCCTCTCGCGTTCAGCGTTGGACGAGCCGCATGCGAGGCTCTCAAGCTTGCTTCAATGCGTCTCTGTTCCCGGTGTGCCCGCCGAGACCCTGACGATCCGCGATACGGGCGAGCGCCAACTCCTCCGGATAGATGAAATTCCGCTTGATTTCGCGATCCAGCAAACTCATCTGCTGACAAAGCGCCGCATGACGGTGCTCCGGCAGGGTCTGGACCAGATTTTCGATCATTGCCCGTAGCCGCCGGACAATCTGCAGATTGCTCGAACCACTGGCGCGGATTTCGCTGAAGGCGAGATGCACGAAATCGTCCCAGTTGGGAGTCCGGAAAACCACGCGCAGTTGGCCAGATCCGTCCAGCAATTCGTCGGCCCGCAGCCAGCGCTTGCCGACCGTGCGCAGCATGCGATGAAGTTGATCGATTGCGAGTACCGCCGTGGTCGGATCGTTGATCGCCGGCGACAACGCCCGGAGCGCAATGTCGATGACGATGCGAAATGCAAAGGCGGGGTCCTGGTCCATGGTGCGTTCCGAGCCGAGTGCGATCAAGGCGCGCAACCTCTCCTCATCGGCCGGGTGCGTGCCGCCATACAGATTGAACAGGGGCTCGTCCGCCGCGACAAAGTCGCCGACCTGAGGCGCTAATTCGATCACGCTGCTCGTTCGCTCAGCCTCGGCCATCAGCAGGTCAAGATTGACCGCGAGGACGATGGCCGACGTTCCCTGATGCCGAATGACCCGGACCGGAGCGCCGATCTTGAGGTTGGCATCGGCCGGGATCTTGGGCGCGAGGCTCGCTTCGGGATAGAGGCTTTCGGTTGCCGCGACCCCGTCGCTGCCGACATGGGCCAGTATGCTGATCGGGCGCAGCAGCCGCGAGGCGTAGTCGATCAGAAAGAAGAAGGCGGCGAACGAGGATATGCCCAGCAAGGCAGCCGTCAGCATGACGAGCTGGTGGACATCCTTCTCCATCTTGTTCTGGGCGCTGAGCGCGAACATCAAGGTGAAGATGAAGAGGCCGACGGTGTATTTGACGACGATATTTCGCAGCAATGTCGTCGCGATGATCCGCGGAGTCATTCCCGCGCTGGCGACCTGAATGGCGACCAGCAGGGAGCCGAACGTGAAGACCACAAACGAGAGCGTTACCGTGACCAGGGCTTCGAGCAATGCCCGCGCGCCGGTTTGCGTGAAGTTCATGAGGGTCCATCCGAGCCGGCCGTCAAGCCAGTGCAATGCTTGCGTAGCGGCCAGTTCAAGCGGAATGGCAATGAACGGAACCACCCAAAGCGACGATTTGAGATAGTTCCTCGCGCTGTATGATCTGTTCCAGTTCATCACTCCTCACCCGCTGAAGGTGAGCGTGACAATGAGCGGACCGAGTACGGTCAGCACCACGTTGCCGACGGCGTAGGGCACGGCGACGCCGAGCACCGGGGTCTGGCTTTCCGCGATTTCGCAGGTGCCGCTGATGGCGGCGTCGACCGTCATCGCGCCGGCGAGCGCGCCGCAGATGACTACCGGATTCATCCGGAGCACCCATTGCGCGAACAGCGTGGCGACGATCAGCGGAACGAGGGTGACCACGACGCCCATCATCAGCAGCGACAGGCCATGCGCCTGAATGGCGGCCCACGCAGCCGGTCCGTTGGCAAGGCCGATCGCGGCTACGAAGGCCCCGAGCCCGAGGTCGCTCAGGGTCTGCTGCGCGGCCGGAGGCATCGCGCCCATGGTCGGCCGGTGCGCACGCAGCCAGCCACAGACCAACCCTGCCACCAGCGCGCCGCCGCCGCCGCCGAGCGTGAGCGCAACGGTGCCGACCTTGACATAGAGCAGTCCCGCCAGCAGGCCCGCCGCGATCCCGCCGGCGAGGTAGGCGATGTCGGTGCGGTCGCCGGAACGAATGGCCTGTCCGATCCGGTTTGCCGCGCGATCGACCGCGCGGCTGGAGCCGACCAGCGTCATGACGTCGCCGACATAGATCGGCGTGCCCGGCGTCACCGGCACTTCCTGTCCTCTCCTGGTCAGGGCCCGCAGGAAGACGCCGCGTCCCGCGTCGCCGACCTGATCGGCAAAATCCTGCAAGGTGAGACCGTGAAGCTTGGCGTCGCTGACGAGAACATCGAGCATGTTGCCTTCAATCGAACTAATGATTTCCTCACCCTCGAATTCGACCCCGATCAACGGCTTGGCCGATACGATGACCGCTGTCGGCCCGGCGAGAACGATGTCGTCATCGGCCTTCAGAACGGTGTTTGCCTGCGGCTCGACATTCGAGCCGCCCCGAACGATCCGTTCGACCACGGCGCGGCGGCCGATCCGCTCCTCGAGCGCTTTGACCGTCAGGCCGGCGGCGGTCGAAACCTGATAGGCGCGCGCCTGAAATTTTCGATACATCAGGCTGTTGGTCCTGGGCGCCGCGCCACCCGAAAGGGTCGCTTCGAGCTTGGCTGCCTCCTCCTTGAGGTTGATCCGCATCAGCTTCGGCGCCACCAGCGGGACGAACAGCAGGGTCAGGATATAGCCGAGGATATAGGTCACGGCGTAGCCGGCCGCGATATTCGCCTGCTGCTGGCGCAGCGCATCTTCCAATAGTCCGAGTTGCGAAAGCGCGGCTGTCGCCGTTCCCATCATCGACGATTGCGTGAGGGCGCCTGCGGCAAGGCCGGAAGCCGTACCGGGGTCGAGGTGCTGGGTGAAGGCGAATGCGAGAACGATGGCGAGCCCGGTCAATCCCAGTACCAGCGCCATCGCGACCTGGGTCAGCGTTCTCAAGCTCAGGGACGCAAAGAACTGGGGGCCGGACCGGTAGCCGATGGTGAAGACGAAGAAACTGAAAAAGATCGCCTTCAGGATCGGCGGGATGTGGAATTCGCCGAGTTGACCGATGACGACGGCGGCGATCAACGTGCATGCGGTCGCGCCGATCGAAAAGCCGTGGATGCGTATCCGCCCGAGCAGGGTGCCGATCGTAATCGAAAGCAGGAGAAAGATTTCCGGGGCAGTCTCAATTACCCATTTGATGGTACTCACGGCAATGCCTCCCAGGGGAAATTGAATTGGCGAATTTTGCCTGCTTTTCCCGGGCGGCCTTGACCCAAATCAACCAAAGCGAGGCAGAGGCGCGGATTTTTTCAAGCTGCCGATGCCGGCATTGACGCCACTGGCGGTGGGCATCGCCGCAATGCCGCACCGCAAACCGGGACAGGGCGAGCGCTTGCAAGCGCCGCACGAATCATACTCGCCTCGACCATCCTGGCGATGGTCTCGCGGTAGTACGGGATCGGGCATCGCGCTTGAATGACGGCCAGCAGGCGCACCGGCATCAGTCGATACGTTGATCTGTATCAACGCTGCCGCCTGCGGCATCCCTAAAATTTATTGCCAGCAAATTCATAACATTCAGCAGGGAGACAGCTATGTCCAAGGATAGCAAATCTCACCAAGGCCGTATCGATCAATTCTTTTCAGGCCCCGGTGCGCGTGCAGATCGCTGGCGCGATCTGGTCGATGCGGCGAAGGCCTGGTCGGACGGCTCGGGCGATCGCGCCAAATTCGAGGCCGCGCTTTCCGAGCTGGCCGTGACCGAAGAATATCACGCCTATCCCGGGCCGCATCTGATGACCGCGCTGCGAGAGAAGGCTGCGGCCAACGACGCGCGGGCGACGCTGACACTCGCCGAACGCATCACGCGGGCGCTGATGACGCGGTCATTCCGCCAACATGCCGGCGACTGGGACCCCAACCAGGATGACCAGGAATCGGTGCCGGACCTGGTGCCGTCGGCGGCCGGCCGCTCCGATTCGCGCCGACCCTATTTCGAAACCCTGATCGTCACCGGAGCGCCGGCCACCGCCTGGCCGAACCTTTGCGCCGAGTGGCGCCGGCTGCGCCGCCCGCTCGACGCCTTCATCTACGAGCCGGTGTTCGTCGGCAGCCTCGAAGACGCGTTCTGCGCCATCATGCTCAATCCGGATCTCTGCGCCGTCGTCATTCACGAGGGCTTCGCGTTGCGGTCGCGGCACGATGCGCCGGTACTGCGGGCCATCACGGCATCGCTCGAGCAGAAGGAGGCTTCCGACGCCTCCGCATTGCGGCTCGCGCATATCCTGAAGCGGGTGCGTCCGGAGCTCGATCTCTATCTGGTGTCCAACCGCCGCGTGGAAGAGCTGGCCGGAAATCCGGATGCGGATGTTGCCCGCCGCGTCTTCTACGCAGTAGAGGAATTGCTGGAGCTGCACCTCGCCATTCTGGAAGGCGTGCAGGAACGCTTCGATACGCCATTCTTCGACAATCTCAAGAAATACGCACAGCGGCCGATCGGGACCTTCCACGCGCTGCCGATCGCGCGCGGCAAGTCGATCTTCAAATCCGACTGGATCCGCGACATGGGTGAGTTCTACGGCCCGACGCTGTTCCTGGCCGAGAGCAGCGCCACTACCGGCGGTCTCGACAGCCTGCTGGAGCCGACCGGCAACATCAAGAAGGCGCAGGAGATGGCGGCGCGCGCCTTCGGCGCCGATCACGTCGTTCTTCGTCACCAACGGCACCTCGACCTCCAACAAGATGGCGGTGCAGGCGCTGCTGGCGCCCGGCGATATCGCCATCGTCGACCGCAACTGCCACAAGTCGCATCACTACGGCATGGTGCTGGCCGGCGCCCAGCCGCTCTACGTCGAGGCGTTCCCGATGACGGAATATTCGATGTACGGCGCGGTGCCGCTCAAGACGATCAAGCAGGCGCTGCTCAATCTGAGGGCCGACAACCGGTTGCACCGGGTCAAGATGGTCGACCTGACCAACTGCACGTTCGACGGTCACATCTACAACACCAAGCGGGTGATGGAGGAATGCCTCGCGATCAAGCCGGATCTGATCTTCCTGTGGGATGAAGCGTGGTTCGGCTTCGCGCGGTTTTCGCCGTTCCTGCGGCCGCGGACGGCGATGGGAGCAGCGAATGAAATCGACGATTGGCTGCATGATCCGAAATCGGTTGCGGCTTACGAAAAGCAGCGCGCCGAACTCGGCGCCAATCCAACCGACGAGGTTCTGCTCAAGACCCGGCTGATTCCCGATCCGCGACAGGTGCGGCTGCGGGTCTACCAGACCAACTCCACCCACAAATCGATGTCGGCACTACGGCAGGGATCCATGCTGTTCGTGAAGGACGTCGAATTCCACACTGTGGAGCAGCAGTTCCGTGAAGCCGTTTTCACCCACGCGTCAACCAGCCCCAACCAGCAGCTGATTGCCAGCCTGGAAGTGGCGCGGCGCCAGATGGAGCTGGAGGGTTTCGGGCTGGTCATGAATGCGATGGAAGTGGCGTTTGCCATCCGTCAGGCGGTCAACGAGCATCCGCTGATATCGAAATACTTCCGCGTGCTGGGCGCCGATGCCATGGTGCCGGCCGCATACCGCGGCAGCGGCTTTGTCGACTATCTTTCTCCCGACACCAACTGGGCGAAGGCGCTGCAGAGCCTGCGCGACGACGAGTTCTGCCTCGATCCGACCCGCATGACGCTGGTCTGCGGCACGGCCGGATTCGACGGCACGCAGTTCAAGGGCATGCTGGCGAGCCGCTACAACATCCAGCTCAACAAGACCTCGCGTAACTCGGTACTGCTGCAGTCCAACATCAACAACACCCGCAGCGACGTCGCGCATCTGATCCGGGTGCTGGTGGAGATCAGCGGCGAAATCGACCGCCGACTGAGGGAGGGAGGCGCCAACGTCCGCAAGGCGCATGACGCCCGCGTCAAGAGCTTGATGACGGATGTCCCCGATCTGCCGAATTTCTCGCACTTCCACGACAGCTTCCGGCGCGACGCCGGCCAGCGCACCAACGAAGGAGATATCCGGTCTGGCTTCTATACCGCCTATGACGCGGCCGGATGCGAATACATCCCCCTTGCGGACCCGGAGATCGATCGCCGGTTGAAGAGCGGCCCTGATCTCGTTTCCGCGAGTTTCGTGATCCCGTATCCGCCCGGCTTCCCGATCATGGTGCCGGGACAGGTGATCACCCAGGAAACCATCGACTTCATGCGCAAGCTCGATGTCAAGGAAATCCACGGCTACGACGCCACCGAAGGGTTGAAGCTGGTGCGTACGGAGGCGTTGGCGAAACTCGCCGGAGGCCAGCTGGCGCCAACCAAGAGCAAGCCGGCTGCCGTGGCAGCCAATGTCAACAGGATCAGCGCTCGGAAATAAGGGGAGGCGATGATGAAGGGTTTCTTTTCGTTCCTGGCGCAGAATCCATATTTGCTGCTGTTCCTGGTTGTCGGCCTTGCCGTCTGGATAGGCCGTGCCAGCATCAAGGGCTACGGCCTCGGCATGGTGGCCGGCGCCATCGTCGTCGGCGCCGCGCTGTCGGTGACGGCCTCGCTCTATGGCGTCAAGCTGGAGCTGAACAACTTCGCCAAGAGCCTGTTCTACTATCTCTTCATGTACGGCGTCGGCTTGCGCGTCGGACCGTCCTTCATCAACAGCCTCAAGGGCGACGGACTGAAGTTCACCTTCCTGGCGGTGGTGTCGAGCATCCTGGGTCTGGCGCTGGTGGTGATCTTCGCCAAGCTGTTCGCGCTGCCGACCGGGGCCGCCGGCGGCATGCTGGCCGGCTCGCAGACCATGTCCGCGGCAATCGGTTCGGCAGAGCAGGCGGTGACATCGGGAGTTGTCAAATTGCCGCCCGGCATGAAACCCGAGGATGCCTCCGGCATGATCGCGCTGTCGTTACGGCATTACCTACATCTGGGGCACCGTCGGCATCATCCTGATCTGCAAATATCTGCCGCGCTGGTGGGGGGTAGATGCCAGGGCGGCCGCCAAGGCCTACGAGGCCGAGTTCGGTGTCAAGGATATCGAAGGCGCAGGTCTTACCGGGTACCGTCCGTTCGGCGTACGGGCGTACCGGCTCGAAAATGCGGCCGAGGCCGGGAAGAGCATCGAGGAATTTCGCCGGGCCCATCCAGAATACCGGATCGTGAATGTCTCCCGGGCAGGCGAGCAGTTGGGCGCCGAGGCCGCGCTTGTCATGCAAAAAGGCGACGTCGTCGTGCTCGGCGGTGCGACCGAAGCCCTGACCGACAAGATGGGCCTGATCGGTCCCGAAATCCACGATCCCAAGGCGCTGGGCGTTCCGCTCGATCAGGCCGAAATCCTCGTCACCAACAAGGAGTATGTCGGCAAGGAACTGGAAACGTTCCGGCAGGAAGCGTTTGCGGGTCAACTGCAGATCGTGAAGTACGAGCGCGGCGGCGTGCCGTATCCGGCCGGTTTGAAGACGAAATTGGAGCGCATGGACGTTATTTCGGTGGTCGGCCTCAAGTCGGCGGTCGATGACCTCGCTGCGATGTGGGGGCGGATCGCCCGCACCAATACCGCGACCGACCTGCTGACGCTGTCCGCTGGCATGATCCTCGGCTTCCTGATCGGCCTGATCCAGTTTCCGGCCTTCGGCGCCTCGATAGGTCTCGGCAATGCCGGTGGGCTGTTGCTCTCAGGCGTGATCGTATCGTCGGTGGTTTCCCGCCTGCGCTTCTTCGGCAATACGCCGAACGCCGCGCGCAACGTGCTGGAAGATCTGGGTTTGGTGGTGTTCGTCGGCATCGTCGGCGTCAACGCCGGCGCGGGTCTGCTGGCTCAACTCACCGGCACGATAGCGCTCAAGATCTTCATCGCCGGCTTCATCGCGTGCACCATTCCTCCCTTCGTCGTCTGGGCGATCGGATTCCATGTGTTCAAGATCAATCCGGCGATCCTCATGGGCGGCGTGGCCGGCGCGCGGTCGCATTCCGGCCCGTGCCGCGAGGCCGCAGTGGAAATCCAAAGCACCGTGCCCTGGATTGGCTTTCCGGTTGCCTACGCGGTTTCGGGCATCCTGCTCACCGTCTTCGGCTACTTCGCGATGATACTGGCGCAGTAACGCTGCTGGAGATGCAGGCAATTTGTTTGCCGCGATCATGAGCCTGCCGATGTGGTCGGCAGGCTTATGGTTTAACCGAGAGGGTCGGTTGCGGCCTAGTACCGCTCGGCCACGAACTTCATCCGGCGCAAGGTGGCCTGGTCGTTGTACCGGCCCTTGTCGGACCTGTCAGGCAATCTGACCTTTTCCTGCGACAGGCGCTTGTAGGGGATCGTCTTCAAAAGGTGCGAGATGCAGTTAAGCCGGGCGCGCTGCGGCGACCAGGATTTCGAGACCGAGCAGCAGAGAACGGCCGATCCGGATTTTGTATCTATTATCGTGCTGCGTCTCCGTGGGCCAATGTACGCAGAGATAAGTCGACCAGACGATGCCGGCGACGATGATGAAAACCCCGAATATTTCGATGCAGACGCCGACGAGATGGATCCAGCTGCTTGCGGTCGCTTCGTAGGCGGGCAGGCGCTCGATGTCGGCACTCATCGTCAAATCCACGGGCTGTGATTGAGGGGACTCCAAGTTGATTGATCTTGGGATCAAAAGGCCTGATGCGTTGACATGAATCAAGCGAGCCGTTGGCGGGGTCGATATTCAGGATCGAGGCAGTTGATGGCTTGTGGACCGCATGGCGGAATCGGCGAAACACCGACAAGAAGCAAGCTGGCTTTGGTGGTTTCCGCCGGCCCGCTGGTTGGCGGAATACCGGCCCTCCTGGTTGCCCGGCGATATCATCGCCGGGGTGACTTTGGCGGCCTACGCGATTCCGGTTTCCCTTGCCTATGCCGGCCTTGCAGGCCTGCCTCCGCAGGTTGGCATCTACGGCTATCTGCTGGGCGGTCTTGGCTATGCCCTGCTCGGTTCGTCGCGCCAGCTGGCCATCGGGCCGACCTCCGCGATTTCTCTCATGATTGCCGGAACGGTAGGGGCGATGGCCGAGGGGGACGCGCAGCGTTACGCCCAGATCGCCAGCCTCGCCGCCTTCACGGTGGCGGCGCTCAGCCTGTTCGCGTGGCTGTTGCGGCTAAGCGTGCTCGTCAAGCTGATTAGCGACAGCATTCTCGTTGGCTTCAAGGCCGGCGCCGGCCTGACGATCGCCATGACCCAGTTGCCGAGTCTTTTTGGGGTGAAAGGAGGGGGCCACAACTTCTTCGAGCGAGCTTTCCTGCTGGCCGGGCAACTCGGTCAGGTGCAGTACCTCGTTCTCGCCGTCGGGGTTATTGCGATCTTGCTCATCGTATTCGGTGAACGCCTGCTGCCCGGAAAACCGGTCGCGCTTGGGGTTGTCGCGCTGGCGATCGTTGCCGCCACCGCGCTCGGGCTGCCGGCGCTCGGCGTGCCGATAACGGGGGAAATACCGTCGGGCTTGCCCACCTTGGCAGGCCCAGCCCTCAGGTTGCGCGACGTCGAGGGGATCGTTCCGTTGGCCGCAGGCTGTCTGCTGCTGGCCTATATCGAGGGCGTATCCGCCGCCCGCGCTTTTGCGGCCAAGCATGGATACCCTCTCGATCCCCGGCAAGAGCTTCTGGGCATCGGCGCGGCCAATCTTGCGGCGGCGATGGGACACGGCTATCCCGTCGCCGGCGGGCTGTCGCAATCGGCTGTCAACGACAAGGCAGGCGCGCGCACTTCGCTGGCGCTTGTCTTTGCCTCGATCACGCTTGCGCTTTGTCTGCTCTTTTTAACAGGCTTGCTCGAAAATCTGCCGAAGGCCGTGCTGGCTGCCGTCGTGTTGACCGCGGTCTATGGCTTGCTGGATTTTCCGGCGCTGCTCCGCATGTGGCGAGTAAGCCGGCTAGATTTCCTTGCCGCGGCGATCGCTCTGCTAGGCGTGCTGCTGCTTGGAATATTGCAGGGCATCCTACTCGCCGCGCTGGCCTCCATATTATTGCTGCTCGCCCGGGTGTCGCGCCCGCACGTTGCCTTTCTTGGGCGCGTGCCCGGTAAGAACAGCTATTCCGACATGGACCGCCATCCGGAAAATGAGCCGCTGTCCGGCGTGATCGCCTTTCGTCCCGAGGCATCGCTGATTTACGTCAATGCCGATGCCGTTCGGGAGTCGGTCCTGTACCGCCTTCGCGAGGCCGCTCCCTCCGTCATCCGTCTGGTCGTCTGCGATCTTTCCGCCGCGCCGTATCTCGATCTCGCCGGCTCGCGCATGCTGCACGAGCTGCAGGCCGAACTTGCCAGCTGTGGCATAGTATTGCGCATCGTCGGTGCCCACGGATCGGCGCGTGACCTGTTGCGAGCCGATGGCGTGGAGGAAAAAGTCGGGGGGCTCGACCGTACTGCGACGCTCGAGACTGTGCTTCGGGCCAATACGGCTTAGAACCGCTCAGCCACGAACTTCATGCGGCGCAAGGTGGCCTGATCGTTGTACTGGCCCTTGTCGGACCTGTCAGGCAATTTGACCTTTTTCTGCGACAGGCGCTTGTAGGGGATCGTCTTCAAAAGGTGCGAGATGCAGTTAAGCCGGGCGCGCTTCTTGTCTTCGGAGCGGACGACATACCACGGCGCATGCTTCACATCGGTGGCCTTCAGCATCATATCGCGCGCCCTAGAATAGTCGTACCAGCGCCGATAGGACTCGAGATCCATCGGACTCAATTTCCACTGCCGGACCGGATCGTCGATCCGGGCTGTGAACCGTTTCTCCTGCTCTTCCATGCCGGCTTCCAGCCAGAACTTGATCAAGATGATGCCGCCGTCCACGATGTATTTTTCGATTTCCGGGCAGAGCTCAAGGAAACGCTCGTGCTGTTCCTTGGTGCAGAAGCCCATGACGTATTCGACGCCGGCGCGGTTGTACCAGCTGCGGTCGAAGATGACGATTTCTCCCGCGGCCGGAAAATGTTGCATGTAGCGCTGGAAAAATATCTGGGTTTTTTCCCGATCGGAAGGAGAGGGGAGGGCCACCGTCCGAAATACGCGCGGGCTGACTTTCTCGGTGAGTGCCCTGATTGTTCCGCCTTTGCCGGCGGCATCGCGTCCTTCGAACACGACAATGACCCGCAGCCCCTTGGTGGTCACCCACTTCTGGAGATGGCAAAGCTCGACCTGCAGCTTGCGCAGCTCCTTTTCATAGAGCTTGCGCTTCATCTTGGAATTTTCTTCCTTGGCCATCGGCTTTTGCCCCGCTTAAATCCGCAATCTTTCATCGGCCGAATAGCCGAGGAGTTGACGCCTTGGTTGCCTTGCAGTTGGGTCAGGCGAGCCGCATCACCAACTCAATGTAATGCCGACATCGCCGGGCACGCCGCCGGGGAAATCGATGATCTGATAGGCGATCTTGTAGCCGCGTGGCTGCAGGTGCTCTTTCCAAAACTGATAGATGTCCTTGGGACCTCCGGTAAGCGTCTTTTCCCAGCCTTCTTCCATTTGGTTGATCGCTCGACCGCGATCCGTACACAGAGAGTTCGGGAACCGGTAAACCTGGATTTCATGGAGCCCATTTCGCACCGCGCGCTGGATGAGCGCGGAAGCACGTTTGAGTTTTTCCTCTTCCGGGATTCCCCAGGGCTTTTTGAGCTCTTCGATCAACGCCTGCTTTTCGGCTTCGGCCGCAGCCACGTGGCGCATGTGCTCCTCGGCCTTTTGAGCCTCCTTGAGGGCGGATTGTTTCCGGATGTCTTTTGCTGAGGGCAGTAGTTCGTCGATGTTCAGCATGGTTGAATCTCCTCAATCTTCTCTGTCTGCTTCTTGACGTAACGGAATACCGAGCTTTTCAAGATTAAAAATAACTCGCTCGCCGAAAGGATCTCTTGAGGTAGATCAAGGAAATGCTGCGCCGCAGCGTTATCATAAAAAAAGGCAGAAAACCGCCAAAAGATGGAGCCGGAAAATGTCGAACGATAACCAGCAGGTATCAGGCAGCACGCCCTTCGGTCTTTTCGGTCACGCCATCGAATACATGACAGATGCGGCCCAGCGCAGCGTGCTGTTCATGGATGTCATGCGCCAGCGCGGCAACCAGTATCAAGAACATCTCGCCGAAACGGTCCCCCATGTCCTCGACTACAAGGCCGAGCTCGTGATGGACGGCCGCACGCTGAAGCGGCCCGTCAATTACCTGCTGGTGCGCATCGTCCCGCCAAAGGGAGTTGAGATCGATCAAACGCGCCGGCCCTTCGTGGTGGTCGATCCGCGCGCCGGCCACGGCCCCGGCATCGGCGGGTTCAAGGCGGACAGTGAAATCGGGGTTGCCATGAAAGCGGGGCATCCCTGCTACTTCGTCGGCTTCACGCCCGATCCCATGCCGGGCCAGACCATCGAAGATATCGCCCGCGCCGAAGCGATGTTCCTGGAAAAGGTCATTTCGCTACATCCGAAGGCCGACGGAAAGCCGTGCGTCATCGGCAACTGCCAGGCCGGCTGGGCCGTAATGATCCTGGCTGCGATCCGGCCCGAGCTGTTCGGCCCGATCATCCTTGCCGGCGCGCCGCTGTCCTATTGGGCGGGTGTTCGCGGGCAAAATCCGATGCGCTATTCCGGCGGGTTGCTCGGCGGTAGCTGGCTCACGGCGCTCACCAGCGACATGGGAGGCGGCAAATTCGACGGCGGCCATCTCGTCAAGAACTTCGAGAACCAGAATCCGGCCAACACGCTGTGGAGCAAGCAGTATAACGTCTACTCCAAGGTGGACACCGAGGGTCCGCGCTATCTTGAGTTCGAGCGCTGGTGGGGCGGGCACGTCAACCTCAACCCCGAAGAAATCCAGTTCATTGTCGACGAGCTGTTCGTCGGCAACAAGCTGGCCGCGGGGCTCATCGAGACATCGGACGGCACCGCCGTCGACCTTCGCAACATTCGCACGCCGATCGTGGTGTTCTGCTCCAAGGGCGACAACATCACGCCGCCGCAGCAGGCGCTGGACTGGATTCTCGACCTCTATGACGATGTCGACGAGATCAGGTCGTTCGGCCAGACCATCGTCTACACCGTGCACGAGACCATCGGTCACCTCGGGATTTTCGTTTCCGGCGGCGTGGCCAAGAAAGAGCACAATGAGTTCTCCAGCAATATAGACCTGATCGATATACTGCCTCCTGGTCTCTATGAGGCGACGTTCGAGCGGAAATCCGGCGACACCACCAATCCCGATCTTGTATCGGGTGAGTGGATCATGCGCTGCGAGCAGCGGACGCTTGACGATATCCGCGCCATGGGCGGCAATTCGCCGGAGGATGAACGGCGTTTTGCGACCGCCGCGCGCATCTCGGAAATCAATCTGTCGCTTTACCGCGCATTCATGCAGCCGATGGTCAAGTCCATCTTTACTCCGCAGGTCGCGGACTGGCTAAAGCGTTGGGATACGGGCCGTATGCAATATGAGGCCTTCACCGACGAAAATCCGTTCATGCCTGCGCTGGCAAGCGCTGCGGAGAAGGTCCGCGAGCAGCGCAAGCCGGCTTCTGCCGACAATCCGTTCATTGTCGCCCAGGAAAAGGCGTCCGAACAGATCGTCAAGGCTCTCGACGGCTGGCGGGAAAGCCAGGAGCAGCTCTCCGAGAAGATGTTTCTCGCCATCTACGGATCGCCGGTACTTCAGGCCGCCGTCGGGGTCAACCCGGAGGCCGCCCGGCCGCGGAGACCGGGAAAATCCCTGATGCACCGCGAACTCGTGGAGAAGCGCATCGCGGAGCTGAAATCGAAGATCGACAAGGGCGGTCTTCAGGAATCCACCATCAGGGCCCTGATCTACGTGGGTCTGGCGCGAGGGTTCGTCGATGAACGTGGTGTCGCGGCATTGCGGCAAATCCGACTGACCGAAGAAGGGGCGCGGTTGACGTTGGCGCAGTTCAAGGGCATGGCGCGCGAGCAGTTCTTCTTGCTGCAACTGGAGCCGGAAGCCGCGCTCGCGGCGATTCCGAAACTGCTGCCGGCCGACGTTGGCGAGCGCCGCAAGGGTCTTGCCGCCATTCGCAACGTCCTGAGTTCTGGCGGTGAAATCTCCGGCGAGGCCGCGGAACGGCTGAAAAAGGTTACGGCGCTTTTTGACGTCAACGAGGCTGGGCCTTCGGAAGCGGGTGCCGACAAGGTCCCTTTCGTTCCGAGCAAAGAGAGGGCCAAGGCATCGTAAGAGGCTTCGTAATCTCTGCCGAGATAATTGGGAGTAGAGCCATGAGCGTAATTCCGATCGACGCCGGCGTGAAGTATGAACGTCTGATCGCGGCCGCCAAGCAAGTGCCGCCAGCCGTGACCATGGTGGTGCATCCCTGCGACGAGGCCTCGTTGCGCGGCGTCTGCGAGGCCGCCGCCGCCGGCATCATCAAGCCGGTCCTTGTAGGCCCGGCGGGCAAGATCAAGGCGATCGCAGCGCAGTTCAAATTCGATATCTCGCGTTTCGAGATTGTCGACGCCGAGCATAGCGAGGCGGCAGCCGCAAAGGCGGTTCAGCTGATTCACGAGGCCAAGGGTGAGCTGTTGATGAAGGGCAGCCTCCACACTGACGAGCTCATGCGCAGCGTGACCGCGAAATCGACGGGACTGCGCACCAACCGGCGGATCAGCCACGTCTTCGCCATCGATGTTCCCGGTTACGCCCAGACCCTGTTCATCACGGATGCGGCGATCAATATTTTCCCGGACCTCGATTGCAAGGTCGACATCGTGCAGAATGCGGTCGATCTCTTTGCGGGAATTGGCCTCGGCGTGCCGCGGGTCGCGATCCTGTCGGCGGTGGAGACGGTAACCTCCAAGATTCCCTCGACCATCGAGGCCGCCGCGCTCTGCAAGATGGCGGATCGCGGCCAGATCACCGGCGCCTTGCTGGATGGGCCGCTAGCGTTTGATAACGCTGTCGATCCGGAAGCCGCCAGAATCAAGGGCATCAAATCGGCGGTCGCCGGCCAGGCGCAGATCCTGGTCGTGCCTGACCTCGAGGCCGGCAACATGCTGGCGAAAAACCTCACCTTCATGATGAAAGCCGACTCGGCCGGCATCGTGCTCGGCGCGCGCGTTCCCATCATTCTCACCTCGCGAGCCAATTCTCTCCGCGGCCGCATGGCGTCGTGCGCGATTTCAGTGCTGTATGCCGACGCCCGCCGCCGCGCTTCAACCGTAGCCGCGGCGTGACTATCATGGATACGATCCTCGTCGCCAACGCAGGCTCTTCGAGCGTTAAGATCCAGACCTTCGGGGTCGAAGCGGACGGTACCCTCAAGCGGCAGGTTAAGGGCCAGATTGACGGCGTCGGAAGCCGCCCGCGGCTGCGCGTCGCCGCGGCAGACGGCGGCGTGCTGGTCGATCGCAGCTACGAAAACAAAACCGTTCCTGATGTGGCGGCGGCGCTCGGGACCGCGGGCGCCTGGTTGCGCGAGGAGCTGAAAATCGACCCGGTTGCGATTGGGCATCGCGTGGTGCATGGCGGCCCGGACTATGACAAGCCCATTCGTGTCGATCAAAACGTGCTGGCGCGACTTGAAAGATACGTTTCGCTGGCGCCGCTGCATCAGCCCTATAATCTTGCGCCGATGCGGTCGATCCTCGCTCGCTACCCGAATCTCCCGCAGGTCGCGTGCTTCGACACCGCCTTCCATCGCGGTCACGGCGACCTGGCCGACCGCTACGCGATTCCGGAATCTCTCTACGCCGAAGGCGTCCGGCGTTACGGCTTTCACGGTCTTTCCTACGAATATATCGCCAGCATTCTGCCCGACGTCGCGCCGGATATTGCGACCAAGCGGGTCATTGTCGCCCATCTTGGCAGCGGCGCCTCCATGTGCGCGCTCGATAATGGCCGCAGCGTCGAGAGCAGCATGGGCTTCACCGCGCTTGACGGGCTCCCGATGGGCACGCGGCCCGGGCAGATCGATCCGGGGGTGGTGCTGTACCTGATTTCCGAGAAAGGCATGGCGCCCGCCGACGTCCAGAACTTCCTTTACCGGGAGTGCGGGCTGAAGGGCCTGTCAGGGATCAGCAATGACATGCGGGAGCTTCAGGTAAGCGATGATCCGCGCGCTGCTCGTGCGATCGACTACTTCGTTTACCGCGCAAGTCTGTTCGCGGGAGCGCTCGCGGCTGCCCTGCAGGGGGTGGATGCCTTGGTATTCACGGCTGGGGTCGGCGAGAATTCCGCGCCTGTTCGCGCCAGGATCACCGAGAAGCTGGCATGGCTCGGCGTTTCGATCGATGCAGACGCCAACGCAAAACACGCACGCCTGATTTCGCGGCGCGACAGCCGGCTGCCGGTTTACGTCGTCCCGACCGACGAAGAGCTGATGATCGCGCGTCACACCCTGTCGTTACTAGCGCAACCAAAAAGTTCCCCGAAATACGCGAGGGTGTCATGACCATAGCAATTCCCGTTTATCCCGAGACCAAGGTGGCGCTCAAAGGGCGCAAGGGACTGGTTGTTGGCATCGCCAACGATCAGTCGATCGCCTGGGGCTGCGCCAAGGCGTTCCGCGCCCTCGGCGCTGATCTGGCCGTGACCTATTTGAACGACAAGTCGAAGAAATTTGTCGAGCCGCTCGCGCGCGGACTCGAGGCGCCCATTTTCATGCCGCTTGACGTCGGTATCGCCGGACAGACGGAGGCCGTGTTCGAGCGAATTGAAAAGGAATGGGGGCAACTCGATTTTCTCGTTCACTCGATCGCGTTCTCGCCCAGGGAGGCTCTTCACGGACGAGTGATCGATGTGAAGCGCGACGGCTTCCTGGCGACCATGGACGTCTCGTGCTGGTCGTTCCTGCGCATGGCGCATCTGGCCGAACCTCTGATGAAGAAGGGCGGCACGATCTTCACCATGACCTATTACGGCAGCCAGATGGTGGTGGAGAACTACAATATCATGGGCGTCGCCAAAGCGGCGCTGGAATGCGCGGTTCGCTACGTCGCGGCGGAAGTCGGGCCGAAAGGCATCCGGGTTCACGCCATTTCGCCCGGCCCGCTGGCGACGCGCGCGGCTTCCGGGATTCCCGAATTCGACGAACTGCTGTCAAAGGCACAGGCCAAGGCGCCCACGCGCAGCCTTGTCAGTATCGACGACGTCGGAAAAGCGGTCGCGTTCCTCGCGCTCGACGGCGCGAAGCTAATGACGGGGGATACGCTTTACATCGATGGCGGCTACCACATCATCGATTGAAGCGAGGCCGTACCAGGCTTGTTGGGCTGCCCGACGGCTCAAGCTGAAGACGGAAAAGGCCAGGGGGCGCATCTATTTGCGTTCCCCATTTGATTTGAATCAACGAGACGACCCAAAACCGGTGCACTTTTTGATTTGAGGTCGGCCGGCAATTTGCCAAAAGATTTCAGGAGATGGCCCTTGACAGCTTCACCTAATCCAGTCGCGACAGAGCACCTGCCGTTCTTCATCACCGCGCCGGGCGATACCGACGTGCTTTATTATATTACGTTGGTGATTGTCATTGGAAGCATTGTGGCTACCGGCGTCATCTTCCTGACGATCCATTCGCTGCCGGAAAGAATGGCGCACAAGTCCAAGAAGGTTCAGTTCGACATCGTCGCCGTGCTGGGTTTGCTCGGCCTCTTGTCGCACGAGCATGTCTTCTGGGTCGCAGCTCTGCTGCTTGCCTTTATCGACCTTCCCGATTTCCTGACCCCATTCCGGCGCATAGCAACTTCGGTGGAAACCATTGCCGGGCAGGAAGCGGACGGCGGCCTCGTTGATCATTCCGATTCCAACCCGCCAAAGAACGCGCCCGCTGAAAAGGTCGCATCCGCTGATCAGCCCCGCCAGGATAAGAAGGGGGCCGCCCATGCTTGAACTCATGCTCTGTTCAATGCTGACCCTGCTTCCGGATTATCTGTTCCGGCGCTATGTGCAGGGCAGGCGCATCGGCCATGAAATAACGATCTTCTCGGTCTGGTACGAGCTTCGCTACGGCATTACACTTTGCCTGATCCTGACCGTGCTGCTCATCACGGTAGTGCTCTACAACCACCCGTCGTCACACAACGTCACCTCGCTGTTCCGGACTATTTCGATTTTTCCCGAGGTCGGTGGCCGGGTATCGGAGGTTTACGTCGGTTATAACGAAAGGGTGAAAAAGGGCGACCGTCTGTTCAAGATGGACAGCACAAGACAGGAAGCCGCGGTCCTGACCGCCCGCGCCAAGATCGCCGAAGTTGTGGCTGCGGCTGAAACGGCCAAGGCCGACATCCTGACCAGCGAGGGCAAGCTCCAGGAAGCAAAGGGATCGCTCGAGCAGGCCCAGGACGAATTGCGCACCAAGACACAATTGCAGCAGCGCAATGCCGACATCGTTGCCGCGCGTGAGATCGAAAAGCTTCAGACATTGGTGGCGACAAGACAGGCATCTGTGGATTCCGCCCAGGCTGCGAAAGAATCGACCGAAACCCGTCTAACGTCAGTTTTGCCGGCGCAGAAGGCCAGCGCCGAAGCGGAACTTGCCGCAGCCCAGGTCGAGCTGGGAAAGATGACCACCTATGCGAGCGTCGACGGGCGGGTCGACCAGTTCGTGTTGCGGGCCGGAGACGTCGTGCAGTTAGTACCGCTTATGAGGGCCGCGGGCATCCTCATCCCGGAGGGAGCCGGCGAGGACAGGCTGTTTGCCGGATTCAACCAGATCGAGGCGCAGATCATCAAAGTCGGCATGGTCGCGGAGGCCACCTGCATCAGCAAGCCGATGACCATCATCCCCCTGGTAGTCACCAAAGTACAGGATGTCATCGCCGCCGGCCAGATCATCCAAACCAATCAGCTGACCGAGCTGCAAAAGATCGGCCCGCCCGGCACCGTGCTGGCGTTCCTCGAACCGCTTTACCCGGGAGTCCTGGACGACGTCCCGCCGGGCAGCAGCTGCATCGCGAATGTCTATTCCAACAATCATGAAGAGATTGTGTCGAAGGACACCGGAACGCTGCGGTGGGTCTACCTGCATATCGTCGATACCGTGGCCCTCGTGCATGCGTTGATCATTCGCTTGCAGGCGATCGTGCTGCCGTTGAAGGCGCTGGTATTCGGAGGTCACTAACTACGGAAGGCAACCGGTTCCTTGCATGACGTTCATCTCGAGTCTAGTCTGTCTTTTCCTGCGCCCTTCCGTGTCAATTTTCTGGAGAGATTAAATGTCTGACGCATGCCGATTGCCGGCAATAGCCGCCTTGCTGTTCAGCTTAGGCATCCTGCTGCCGCTTCCGGCTCATGCATTCGATCTGACGGGAGCCTGGGCGACACAAAGCGATCTGTGCAAGCTGGTGTTCAACAAGAAGGGCAACGGCGTCGTGTTCGCCGAGCTATCCGACCTCTACGGTTCGGGCTTCATAATTGAAGGCAACCGGATCAGGGGAAAGGCCGCCCGATGCACGATCACATCCAGAAAACAGGACGGCGATAATCTGGAACTGGGCGCGTCCTGCGCGACCAGCATCATGAACCAGAAGGTCGGTTTCGGCCTAAAAATCATCGACGACAACAACATCTCACGACTGTTTCCGGAGGTCCCGGGGATGACGCTCAAATACACGAGATGCCAGCTCTAGAGCCGCGTTTTCGATTGACTCGAACGGGACTCCGGACTCCTGATTTAACACGGCTTCTTGATGCGGACCGGTTTCCACTTCGCTCGAAAATGCTCCGGACGCTGATCCCGATGGGGTCACCGCCAGGGCGACGTTGAACAGGGTGACCGCCGTGCCGGAACTAGCTCAATATTCGAAAATTGAGGCCTTGCGAGACGGACGCCGGGTCGAAATCCGCGCCCTTCGCCCCGAGGACCGCGACGATTTCCTCGCGGCGGTCGGCGGTATCGGCACGGATTCTCTCTATCGCCGTTTCTTCGCGGTGAAACGGGAGTTCAGCGAGAAGGAAATCTCGTTCTTCGTCAATGTGGATTTTGTCAATCACGTCGCCCTGGTCGCGACGGTGGAAGAGGGCGGCAAGCCCGTTATCGCCGGCGGTGGACGGTATATTGTTGTGAACCCGGGACAGGCCGAAGTGGCATTCGCCGTGGTCGACCGATATCAGGGGCAGGGCATTGGCCGGACGCTGATGCGGCATCTCGTTGCGATCGCGCACGAAGCCGGCCTGCGGGAACTGGTTGCCGACGTGTTGCCCGACAACAGGCAGATGTTGAAAGTTTTCGAGAAAAGCGGGCTGCCGATGAGTACACGCCGCGAGCCGGGGAGCCTCCACGTCACGCTTCGGCTGCCCTAGCTGGCCTCGGTGCGATTTTTGCGCAAAGCGGCCGCAGCTTGATTTGGATCAATCGCCCTCGATCGATCAGTCTTGATAATTTTTTCCCCAGCGAACCCCCACGCTGGGATTGGTGCCTGAAGCCCCCCAAGGAGCACCAAGAGGCCGCCACTTCCCCTGTGGTGGCCTCTCCTTTTGGTGCCGGACATCTCTTGACGCTGGAGCCAGCCACGGCCGCGGGAGCTAAGCGATCACGCTGCAAAAGTAGCAGTTTTGAATGCCGCCACGTTCCTCCCGGTCCGTTTTCGGTAGTGTTTCAGTAAACCCACCGGGCGCAAGCGCCCGCGTGCCATAGCGCGCACCTGCGGGCTTCTCGGCGCGCATGGCGTCTGGCGATTCTGGACACGCAGACACCATTAACTCGTGTCATGCCCGGTCCGCATAACCAGGCGACTTGCGTGATCATGCCGTCCGGCTGATGAATCGGCGCGAGTGTCATTGCTTGCGCCGATGTTGCGACGGCCAAGGCGAAGGCAGCAACAGCGATTAATCTGATCATTGACTTTCTCCCATATCGCGCGACGAAAGAGGTCCGCCGCCGAATTAAAATAAGGGTTCGTGCAGGCATAAAGAGGGCGGCTCCCCGGGCCGCCTTCTTTGCTCTTATCTTACTGGCAGAGGTGCCGCAGGCCGTCCTGGCCGCGGAAGTAGCTGCCCGGCTGGCAGACGATGCCGTTGCGCGCCGCGTAGTCATTCCACCCGCCATAGCCGTAACCAGTACCATAATACGCGTAAGGCCCACCGCCTCCGTAATAACCACGACCTGCGTAGTAAGCGCCAGCGCCTACGACGCCAGCGCCCACGACGCCGGCGCCGTACACAGCCCGACGCGTCTGACGACGTGCAACACCCGCAACGCTCATGGGGGTTAGCGGTCGACCGACCCGTGCCTGGGCACTCTCGATCGACAGCGAGACGCCGCCTTGCTCGGACCAGCCGACGGAGAGCACTGCCGCGCACACGAAGGCCGAAGCCGCAATCGCAACGTTTCGCAGATTTATCTGTTTCATGGTTCATCTCCAAAGGTTACATGGGCCTTAAACGCTGTTCGGCGCTGGTGTGTCTTGCGCGAGATCAATGAGCTCTGCGCCCAACGCGCAGAGCTGGTATGACGGCATCCAATGGCTTCGAGAGCCGGTACCCACGCGAGAATCTCTTAGCGCTTCCTGCTGTTGCAGCGCATCGCCTGACCTGCCGGCCAACAAAGATAGCGCGTCAAGGCTATCGCTGATATCAGCGCGGCAGGCCTATGGTTGGATTGGAGCATTCGTTTGAGAAGGGCACATCTGGAATTCAAAGCGAGTGCGATCTGAAAGCTCATCGCGAGGATGAATACGACTACACGAGCCGCAAAAAGGCCTCTGTTAGTCACCGCCTCGGGGAGCAGGCGTCCAAGTAGAACAGCAATTAGACTGGCTAGTACTAATCCGACCCTGAGTGTAAGCTAAGCGCTGAGGACTGCGATAGCCGCTGCGGCCGCATAAGCGAACGCTGGTTTGACCAGACTTCTTGACGCTAAGTCGACAAGTCTGTCGACGCCGACAAAACCAAGTGTCGAATAGAAGAAGGCCTGAAATAAATCCAGCGGGATCCTCATGCTGGAGTATTGGTCTTGGACCTTTTGATTGAGGGATTCGGAGAGGAGAGGCTCGGGTGGAGGAGAGCTATCGCCAATTTTTGGTGACGGCGGGGCCGGTCAGGCGGCGGCGGTTGCGGGTTGACGGTCGGTCGGCTTGGCGATGACCTCGATCCCGTCGTTGAATGTCACACCGAGAACGAGTTTTGGCAACTGGTTGTGTCCGTCGAGCCGTCGCCAGCTTTTCTGTGCACCCTCGAGCAATTTGAAGACCATTGCGAGCGCGGTCCTGTTGGACAGACAGCCCTTCGATCGGATCGTGCGGTGGCGCACGGTGGCGAAGGTGCTTTCAATGGGATTGGTAGTCCGCAGGTGTTTCCAGTGCTCGGCCGGGAAGTCGTAGAACGCCAGTAGCGTGTCCCGATCCTTGCTCAGGCAGTCGGCCGCCTTCGCGTATTTGGGCGTGTAGCTCTCGATGAAGGCGTCGAACGCCAGCTCGGCGGCGGCCTTGGTTTCGGCCATCCAGATCTCCTGCAACGCGCGTTTGGCTTTCGGCTGCTGGCTCTTCGGCAACTTGGCGATCACGTTCGCGGTCTTGTGCACCCAGCAGCGCTGCTCGCGTATTTTCGGCCAGACCTCACCGGCGGCCTTCCAGAACCCGAGCGCGCCATCGGCGATGGCGAGCCGCGGTGGCACGTCGAGCCCGCGCCGCTTCAGGTCGAGCAGCAGATCGCGCCAGTCCTGCGCGCTCTCGCGGGCGCCATCGGTGAAGCCGACCAGTTCCTTGCGGCCTTCCGGCGTCGCGCCGATCAGCACCAGGATGCACTGCTTTTCGTCTTCGAGGCGTGCCTGGAGATGGATGCCATCGGCCCAGATGTAGACGTAGCGCTTCGCCGACAGATCGCGCTTCTGCCACGCGGTGTGTTCGGCGAGCCAACCGTCCTTCAGGCGGCCGATGGCGGATGCCGACAACCCGGCAGCGTCCTTGCCGAGCAGCGCCGCCAGCGCCTCGGAGAAGTCGCCGGTCGAGATCCCCTTCAGATATAGGATCGGCAGCAGCGTCTCGATCGACTTTGACCGGCGCATGTAGGGCGGCAGGATCGACGGAGAGAACCGGATGCGGCCGGGATCGGCGGCGTCCGCCTCGCGGTCGCGCACACGCGGTTGGCGGACGGCGACCGGACCGATACCGGTCATCACCTCGCGCTCCGGCAGGTGACCGTGGCGGACGACGCGCTGGTGGCCGTCCTCGGTCTTCAAATCGGCATGCTTGTCGAGAAAGTCTGCAACCTCGGCCTCTACCGCCTGGGCAAGCAGGCAACGCGCCCCATTGCGCAAGATTTCGGTGAGTTGATCCTCGACGTTTCCTGGCTGAATCAGCTTGATGATGTTATCTTTAGACACGGCATATCGCTCCTTCGGTGGAGAAGTGGAGGCGTCAAGCACCCCCACGATATGCCGCCTTTCCGATTCCCGCCGTCACCAACTTTGGGCGATAGCTCGGTGGAGGAACCGGGAAATCAGTCATGCTGTTCTCGCTCGTATTTTCGAATGAGCTTCCTATTTCGGGTATACGCCTCTTTTCCATGGGCAAAAGAAGCAACTCGGCCAGGCTCGGTCGGCATACCGACTTCAGCCCATGTCAGCATCATCATTTGTTTTGGCCTTTAGCCCCTGGCCCCGGCCCCCTGCCGACCGGGGGTTTTCATTTGACGGCGCATCCTCCACCGCCATGACGGTTACGCCGCCGCGCACATCAGCCTACCTCAAAGAGTCAGTTCACGGATTCGAGCGCAAGCGCAATTCCCTGGCCGCCGCCGATGCAAAGCGTGACAATGCCCCTTTTGAGGCCATCGCGTTGCATCGAATGCAGCAATCGGGTCGTCAACACCGCGCCGGATGCGCCGATCGGGTGGCCGTGCGCAATCGCGCCGCCTTCGACATTGACAATATCCGGGTCCAGTCCGAGGTCCTTGGCGACGGCAATGGCTATCGCCGCGAAGGCCTCGTTGATCTCGATGCGCTGGACGTCGGAGACCTTCCAGCCGGCACGATCGAGCGCCTGCTTCACCGCCGGCACCGGACCCAATCCGAACATGCCCGGTTCGACGGCGCCTATGCCGTAGGCGGCGAGCCGCGCCATCGGTTTGAGGCCATTCTTGTCGGCCCAGGCTCGGTCGGCGACGATCATCGCTGAAGCAGCCGTATTGAGGCCCGGCGAGTTGCCAGCCGTGATGGTGCCGTCCTTGCGGAACGCCGGCTTCAGCTTTGCAAGGGTCTCCATCGTTGTATCGGGCCGGTTGTGCTCGTCCTTGTCGAATTTCGTCGGACCCTTGCGCGAGGCAATTTCGACGGCTGTGATTTCCGCGGCGAACTTGCCTGCAGCCTGAGCCGCGGAAAAGCGTTTCTGCGAGCGTTCGGCCCAACGGTCCTGCTGTTCGCGGGTGATCTGGTGCGAGCTTGCGAGGTCTTCAGTGTGCCATCCCGAATGCTGGCCGGAGAAGGCGTCGTTGAGACCGTCCATCAGCATCGAATCGAAGATCTGAGCGTCGCCCATGCGGTAGCCCCAGCGGCCGGAGCCCATGAGATAGGGGGCACGGTCCATGTTCTCCATGCCGCCGGCCACCGCGCTGTCGACGAAGCCGAGCATGACCTCCTGAGCCGCGCTCGCGATCGCTTGCGCACCGGACCCGCAAACGCGGTTGACCGACAGCGCCGGAACACCGACCGGGACGCCGCCATGGATGGCCGCCTGTCGGGCCGGGTTCATTTTGTTGCCGGCCTGGATCACGTTGCCCATGACGACCGTACCGACATCGCCGGGCGATAATTTCGCGCGCTCAAGCGTGGCGCGGATGGCCACGGCGCCGAGATCGACCGCCGCCGTATCCTTCAATGTGCCGCCGTATGTGCCGATGGCGGTGCGCACGGGCGAACAGATTACGACTTCCTTATTGGCCATGGATCATCTCCTCGTTTCCAGTGCGAATTGCACGATCTGCATCATACCAATCCCGGCGGGAGCCATTCAGCGGTAATGCTGACCAATGACCTCTGCGACGCAGGCGGGCCGCTTCCCGCCCTCGATCTCGATGGTGACCTTGTAGGTGACCCGCAGGGCATCAGGCGGCACATCCTCCGCCGCCATCACGCTGACCCGCGCCCGCAGCCGTGAGCCGGCCGGGACCGGGGTGAGATAGCGGATCCGGTTCGCGCCGTAATTCAAGGTGTTTTTCAGGCCTTTCACCCCGATGATCTCTCGAATGAACATCGGGATCAGCGAGAGCGAAAGCAGGCCATGCGCGATCGTGGTCCCGCCGGGCGACTCGCGCGCGGCGCGTTCGGTGTCGACGTGGATCCATTGTTCGTCGCCGGTCGCTTCGGCGAACTGGTTGATGCGGCCCTGGGTTATTTCGACCCAGTCGCTGACGCCGACCTCGCTGCCGACGGCGGACTTGAGCTCGTTGAAATCCTTGAACACTCGCATCTGGCGCTACTTTCGGGTTCGGCCCCCAAGCGGGCCGGGAGGCCGGATCAAATCGCCATTTCCGGCACCTTGGCAGGGATGACGAGTTCGGCGTCGGTACTGGCGATGACCTGCGCGACGCCGACGCCGGGCGCGGTCTCCATCAAGGTGGCGCGGCCACCGGGGAACCCGATCACCGCCAGGTCGGTCACGACGAGGTCAACGGCCCTGAGCGATGTCAGCGGCAGACTACACTTCTTGACGATCTTCGATTTTCCCTTGGCGGCGTGCTGCATGGCGACGATCACCCGCTTGGCGCCGGTCACCAGATCCATCGCCCCGCCCATGCCCGGGACCATCTTGCCCGGGATCGTCCAGTTGGCGAGCTGGCCCCCGCCATCGACCTGAAGCCCGCCCAGCACTGTCATGTCGACATGGCCGCCCCGGATCAGGCCGAACGACATCGCGCTGTCGAAAGTGCATGCGCCGGGAAGCGCGCTGATTGGGCGACCACCGGCGTCGGTGAGCAGCGGATGCTCCAGGCCTTGTTCCGGGATCGGCCCCGAGCCGATCAATCCGTTCTCGGACTGGAAGAAAACCTTCAGATCGGCCGGAACGTAGTTCGCAACCAGCGTCGGAATGCCGATGCCGAGATTGACGAGCATTCCCGGGCGCAGCTCGAGCGCGACACGGCGGGCGATAATCGTTGGTGCGTCCATGGTATCACCCGTTCGCAATGAGGTAGTCGACAAGCGGCCCGGGGGTCACGACGTGATCCGGCGCGATGACACCGACCGGCACGATGTTTTCCGCGGTGACGATGACGGTGTCGGCCGCCATCGCCATCACAGGATTGAAGTTGCGGGCGGTCAGTGCGTAGGAGAGATTGCCGAGATAGTCGGCCAGGAAGGTATGAACCAGCGCGAAATCGGTGTGCAGCGCGGTCTCCAGCAGATAGGTCTTTCCACCCACCTCGATCTTCTGCTTGTCCTGTTCGACTGACGTGCCGACGCCGGTCGGCGTCAGGATGCCGCCGAGACCGCAGCCGCCGGCGCGGATTCTCTCGACGAGCGTTCCCTGCGGCACCAGGTCGATCGACATCTTCTGCGCCATCATTTGCTGCTGCGCCTTGGGATTGAGGCCGATGTGGCTCGCGATCATGCGGCTGACCAGCCCAGCGTCGACCAGCTTGCCAATGCCCCTTCCCGGCACCCCGGCGTCATTGGCGATGATGTAGAGATTGGATTTGCGCTGTCGCACCAGCTCGTCCACCAAACGCTCGGGTGTTCCGACGCCCATGAATCCACCGATCATGACGCTGGCGCCGTCGGGAATCATGGCGACGGCTTCGTCTACGGGAACGACCTTCATGATCTGCTTCTCCGTTGAACTGGAAGTTGGCAAATATCCGAACATCAACACGGAAGGACTGTGTTGATTTGTATCAAGAAACACGTCGATGAATGGCAGACTGCGTCGTCGGAACCGGTCACGCCTTGAAAGTGCTATGCCTGTTTCGCATCCGGCTGGTCGCGGCGCACGCCGATGCTTTCGAGCATCGCCGTCCATAGCCCGCTCACCTGTGCATGACGGCGTTCGACGGCGGCGTTGACGGCGTCGCGGACCGGCAGCAACTGGGGGCTCTTGAGGAACAATATCTGAGCCTGCATCAGGCGGCCGCTCTCGAACTCGATCCTTCGCAGCGCAACCACGAACGGGTCCTGCGCAGAGGCTTCGAGCGGGAGCAACGCCGCCGGCCGTATTGCCGCATGCAACGCATGGCCGAACGCCGCGGTATCGATCAGAAGGCCCTGGGTCCAGTCGGTGACACCAGCGGCGGGCTTCGGCAACCACGCGTTTTCCCAGGAAAGGCTGAGCAGCGGGAGTTCGGGATCGGGTGCCCATGAGGTGGCGTGCATCAGCAGCGAGACGATTTCGGTTTCGCGATAGAACTGCGCATGCAGTTCTGTCTCCCAGCCGAACCGCAGATGAACGGGCACGGCGAACGCAAGCTGCCGCGCCAGCGCGCCATGCGCCGAGATCAGGAATGCCGCCAGCCGGGTCTGCTGGCCCGGAGGGACGCGGCCTTCGGAATTGAGTGGCCCGAGAAACATGCTCATGGTGGTGCCAGCCGGATCGGGAGGGCGCGCAGGTGATCGTAGTCGTCGGGGAAGGGGACGATCTCGCCGCCGGCTTCATCCGGCGCGATCCAGACCGAGCCGCCGCCCTTCCACTGCTTCGCCGTGACGTCGGTCGCGAACCGGACCAGCAGATCAGCGGTCAGGGTCGATTTCTCCAGCGTGAAGGCGTGGTAGCCGCGGGGAATGATGACCAGCGCGCTGTCCGGGATATGGGTGCGCAGGGTGTCGTGGAGCGGGCGTGGCGTCAGGAAATCAAACTCTCCGTTCAGGATCATGGTTGGAATCCTGATCTTGTGCAGCTCGGGCGTCAGCGGTTTGAAATCGAGGAAGGACTCCATCAGGTTCTGCAGCGCATAGACGTCGTTGACCAGCCACCCCTGACGCTTGACCGATTCGAGCTTGTCCAATAACGGCGCCAGCCATGCATCCGAGAGATTCATAGGCAGCAGCATGTCCTGCAGATAGCTGGTGCCGCCGAGGATCAGCCCGGTTCGCATGACATTCCCCAGCAGAAACAGCTGCGGCGGGAGTTCCGCGAACGTGCTCATCAGGACCAGACCCGCCAGCGTATGTCCGGATTCGATCGCGTAGCGTATCGCGACGATTCCCCCGAAGCTGATTCCGGCGAGGAAGATCGGGCCGTCGCCGAGCTGGTCGATCAGCAGGCGCAGCACCGCGACATGATCGTCCTGGCTGATGAACAGGCTCGGCTTGTCGGATTCGCCCTGTCCCAGAAGATCGAAAGTGACGACGCGAAAATGCTTCGCGACCAGTGCATCGCGATAGGCGCTCCAGAGCTCGGCATATTGTGTCAGTCCGTTGACGAGCACATAGGCCGGCCCCTTGTCCGGGCCGTTCAATTCGTAACGGATCGTATGGGAACCATATGACAGATAGGCCATGCAATTCTCGATCAACACCCACCCTTCCCTAGAGCGCAGATTGTTGAGGTACCTTGATGCAAATCAAGGCTTGTGACCGGGGAAAGGGGGACAAAGCCTATTGGTCATCATAAAATAAACGCTGAGGGAGGATTGCCGTGAAACGGTTTCTGATCAGCCTGCTGGTGTTCGTCGTCAGCGCATCCGTCGCCTTCGCGCAGCCGTTCACGCGGCGCTCTTCGCAAGAGCAGCACGACGGATTGAAGAAATATTACGAAATCAGCAACTTCAAATTGGGCGGCAAATACGACCTCGCCGATCCCTCGAAATGGGAAAACGGCGGCGAGGGCGGCAAGACGCCGGAATCGCTGGGCGGCGGCAAGCTGCGCACCGCCTATATCGCGGTCGGCACCCCCCGGCGCAATGCGGCGGGCGAAATCACCAACGCCGTCATCGTCAATTCCTATTATTCCGGCGACTCTACCGACATGTACGAGCAGTGGGTCAAGGGCACGGCGCTGTCAGGTACTGTTCCCGTCATTGGCCCCGGCCGTCCGATCGACACCGATCGCTATTACGTGGTGATGGTCGACCCGCTCGGCACCTGGGGCGCGAGCAAGCCCTCCGACGGGCTTGGCCTGAAATTCCCGCAATACAGCTATTTCGACATGGTGCAGGCCAACTACCGGATGCTGCACGATCACCTGAAGATTGCGCATGCGGCGCTCGCCACCGGCGTGTCGATGGGCGGCACCCAGACCTATGTCTGGGGCGTCATGCATCCGGAATATGTCAGCGCGATTATGCCGATTGGCGGCACCACGCAATCCGACGCCGAGGATCCGGTCGGCAACTGGACTTTCCAGCTGATGACGGCGGCGATCGAGTCCGATCCGGTCTGGCAAGCAACAAAAGGCGACTATTACAAGCTGCCGAAGGAAAAGCATCCGCTGGCCGGCGTCGCCTTCGGATGGTCGGTGCTCGGGCTTACCGGTTATGACTTCGCGTTCCGCACCAGCCAGAGCTTTGCCGCGGTGCAGCCCGAAGTATTCTATTGGATTCCGCCGAATGACAAGGCCGGCTCCAGCGTGACGAACCGCGCCAAGATCTACGACGCCGTCGACCTCGTCTGGCGCAACAGAGTCGGCGAGATCCACAACCTCAACCCCTATCTTGGGCGAGTGCAGGCCCGCACGATGGTGATGCACATCACCAACGACCAGTGGCTGAATTTCAAGCTCGCAGAACGCGCGGTCGATCGCATTCCCGGCGCCGACCTGATCTCGGAAGAGAGTCCGGTCGCGCATTATGGCGTGTTCTCTATCATCAACCACAAGGTTCACGATCCGAAATTCGTCTCCTTCCTGGAGGACGTGGCGCGGCTCGACAATGATCAGCAGTTCGTTGCCAAGAACTACCGCGTCCCCGGCGTCGCCGCGGAGATCGATCCGAAGAAGTCGTTCTGGAAGGATTCCGTGATCTATCCATTCCCGGTCAAATACAAGACCGCCAAGGACAGCACCGGAACGTCCTGGCAAATCGGCTATATGGATGAATATGCCGGCACCGATCCCAATCCGCAGGTGCTGGTCGTGATCCACGGCAAGGGGGCGTTCGCCGGACACTATGGCAACGTCATCAAGTTTGCCGTGCAGCGCGGACTGCGTGTCATTGCGCCGGACCTGCCGCATTACGGCATGTCCGGTCCCGGCAATCTCGACAAGAACCCGGCACGCTCCATGCAGGACATGCGTGACGTCGTGCACGATCTCGTCGTGAACCAGCTCGGGGTCAAGAAGGCGTTCTATCTCGGCCATTCGCTCGGCGGTCAGGTGGCGCTCGGCTATGCGCTGAGTTGGCCCGATGCGGTGAGTGGACTGATCCTCGAAGCCCCCGCGGGCCTGGAGGAATATCCGCGCGATGTGCCTATTGCGCCGGGCAAAACGGCACCGCTGTTCGACAAGTCGATCGGGCGGGACTTCAACAAATGGAAGCAGGTCTGGGACCAGACCGGCATCCTGAAGAGCGAAATCGATCGTTCCGAGCAAAATATCCGCGACTTCTACTACTTCAAGAAGCGCGATCCGGTGACGGGCGCGGTGTCGAAAGCCAAGAGCGGCTACTTCATGAACGACAGCGAGTACGCCCGCTTCCACACCGAGCAGCGCGTCGGTCTGACCAAGGGCAATCCGAAGGAGCTCGAGCAGTGGGCCAACGTCTTCATCTTCGACATCTACGGGATGGTGGTCGAGCTGCAGAAGGATGACCCCAAAAACCTCTATGAGCGGCTCACCCAGATCAAGGCGCCGATCTTCCTGGCCTTCGGCGCCAAGGAGCCGTTCATTCCCGGCACCTCGCTCAACGGACTGAAGGACCTCGCCGGCGACATCATCGTTCCCTTTACGGACCGCATGACGCTCGCCGGAAACCGTCCGACGGTGAAGGTCTATCCAGACACCGGACACTTCATTCACACGGACAATCCGGTCGAGTTCCCCAACGATGTCGTCGAGTTCGTCACGACGGGCCGCATTGTCGTCAACTCGCCGGTCGCGATCGACCGGCTCGTCAACGGCACGACCAATGAGGCGGCGCTTTCTGTCGCGCCGACGCCTCCGGGCGCGTCGCCGACTGCTGGCTTGAACAAGTAAAGGACGGCTATGCCTCGGGTGCGAGCGGGCGAGGTGCAGTTGGGCTGGCGAGAGTGGGGAAAGGGGGGCGTCACCGTCGTCTTCATCCACGGCAATCTCGCCAGCAAGGACTGGATCGAGCTCGCCGCGCCACTGTTTCCCGGCGATCTCCGGGTGGTCGGGATTGACTGGCGCGGGTGCGGCGAAAGCGAGCACCCGTTGCCTGCCAAGGACTATGCCAACTACTCGATGCAACAGCATGCGCAGGATATGCTGGCGGCGCTCGACGCGCTGCAAATTCCATTCTGTCACCTCGCCACCCATTCCACCGGCGGCATCATTGCGGCTCGCATGATGCTGATGCAGCCGAAGCGCTTTGGCAGGGTCTTCGCGCTCGACCCGGTGACGCCGCTCGGCCTGTCGTTCAATGCCGAACAGATCGGACTGTTCCGGTCGATGATGGCCAGCCGCGACGTCACCCGCGCGATGATGGCGACCGCGGCGGTCTCACTGTTCGTCCCGGAGAGCCTTGCGCCGAACATGGTGCCGCGGTTTCGAGAGGGGCTCGGCGATCAGCAGGGTTTTTTCGAACGGATTCTGGAACAGACCTTCGGCGTTTCGGAGGGCGTCTGGATCGGCACGCCCTTCAATCTCAACCTCGAACGCGAGAGCAGGGAGCTGGAGCGCCGCATGCCCGAGATCAGGCAACCGCATCTGGTTTTGTGGGGCGAGAAAGACGGCTGGATTCCTCCCGCCGACCTCAAGGCCATGGCGGCCGCGATGCCCGACTGCCGGCTCATCGTGGTTCCCGGCATTGGTCATTCGATGAACCTGGAGTCGCCCGCGCTTTATGCCGGATATTTCGGTGCGTGGTTCGGCGGCCTTTCACCAGATCGAGTCTAAGTCCACATGATGAATCTCGATGACTACCAGTAGCAATGGAGGCGATCATGGCAAGCAGCGTGCATCTCTACCTAAATTGGGCGAAGGAGCGGATCGACGAAATGAACGCTGTCCTGGCGTCGCTGGAGGGCAGGGCGGTCCAGGTCACGGCGGAATCTCAGGCGAAGGCGGATGAGCTAATTGCCGACCTGCGTGCAAGACGTAATGCGTTTCTGGAGAACATGAAGAAACAGTCGGAGGCCGGCGAAGCTACCTGGCTGGAGGCGAAGGCAAGGCTGGATTCTGAATGGGACAGGTTCCAGTCCGACGTCAAGAAATATGTCGATCACTTCGGACAGCAGTTCAAGCAGCCGCAGACGACCTTCCGGGACGTGGCCGCCGTCCAGCTGAAGGCGTGGCACGAGGCGGCCGACAAGATCCAGGCGGCCTCAGCCGAACTGGCAGCTGACAGCAGGGCCAAGGTCGAGGCCGTCGTGCAGCAGATGAAGGCCGATGCGTCTTCGGTGGAGGCCAACTTTCAAAAACTGACGCAGGCGGGGACCGAGTCCTGGGGTGCCTTGAATGCCGCCCTGACGGAATCGCGCTCAGCCTTCGACCGGGCCAATCAGACCGCATGGGATGCCTTCAGGCGCGCCAGCTCCGGCGCATGAAGCGATTTCTGCCATAAGCGAACAAGGAGTGGCGGTGCTTGAGTGGAAGCGAGCACCGCCGGCTTTGAATTTCAAATTGATTTGCATCAACGCGTGGCGCCCTCGGGGAACCAGCGAAGTAGGATTGTTCGACGCGGTGAGGCCCATGAATACGTCAACGACGCGGTCGATCATTGCGACGCTGTTATTGACCGTGTTGCAAGCTGGCGGTGATGGCATTTGTCTAAAGCGAAGGCACGTCCGGCATGAATCCGCAAATCGATCCAAAGCTGACATTGGTGGCGACTTCAATCACCTCGAGATTTGCATTCCACTCATGTGCTCGAAAGTCGGAACTGGTCTGTTCTAACCGGGCATCCTTGACCGCAAGCAGGAGTAAATAAAATGGGTATGTTGACAGGCAAGACCGCGGTTGTGACCGGATCGACCAGCGGCATTGGATTGGCGTGTGCGCGCGCCTTTGCAGGCGCCGGTGCCAATGTTGTGATCAATGGATTCGGCGCGGCGGCCGACATCGAAAAGGAGCGTGCCGGCATCGAGCGCGACTTCAAGGTCAAGGCGGTTTATTCATCCGCCGATATGAGCAAGCCTCCCGAAATCGCTGGCATGATTGCGCTCGGCGAGAAGACCTTCGGCGCGGTCGATATCCTCGTGAACAACGCCGGCATCCAGTTCGTCTCCCCGATCGAGGAGTTCCCGATCGACAAATGGGACGCCATCATCGCCATCAACCTGTCGTCGGCGTTTCATGGCATTCGCGCCGTCGTTCGCGGCATGAAGAAGCGCGGCTGGGGCCGCATTATTAATACGGCCTCGGCGCATTCGCTGGTGGCCTCGCCGTTCAAGTCGGCCTATGTCTCGGCCAAGCACGGCATCGCCGGCCTCACCAAGACGGTGGCGCTGGAGCTTGCGACTTTCAAGATCACCTGCAACTGCATCAGCCCGGGTTACGTCTGGACGCCGCTGGTGGAGAAGCAGATTCCCGACACCATGAAGGCGCGCGACCTGACAAAAGAGCAGGTCATTCATGATGTGCTTTTGGAAGCGCAACCGACCAAGGAGTTCGTCACCTCCGAGCAGGTCGCGGCGCTGGCGCTGTATCTTTGCGGCGACGACGCCGCGCAGATCACCGGCACCAACATCCCGATCGACGGCGGCTGGACCGCGGCGTAGGCGCCTCATTCTCTTGATTCAGATCAACTCCGACGTCACGGAATGAGCAATTCTTCGTAGCCCTCGGCGACAGGGAGACCGGCGATGCTGAGCCGTTTGTGTCGACTGACAAGCATGTTCCTGAGGAGGACGAAAATGAGCGCTGTTCCTCGGCCATCCCTGGGCGCGCTGTTCGCCGCCTTGCTCGTTGCGGCGTCTCAACCTAGCCTTGCGGCTCCGCCGGCGCCACTAACACCCCCGAAAGAAACCTTGCCGCTATCCGAGCCGGAAGTGGCGTCGCGTGGACGCGTGGAAACGAGAGAAATCAAATATTCTTTGTGGCGCAAGCTGTGCTTCAAGGCTTCGGCAAAAGACGTGTCCTGCCGAACGACAATCACCGGCACTTGGGATACGGGGCAGATGGCCATTCGGCTCGACCTGATCGACCGGGAGCGACAGTCGCAACTCCAAATATTACTGCCCGTCGGGCTTTATCTGCAGGCCGGAGTCAAGCTTCGGTTTGATCGCCTCGAGGTTCGCATCCCTTACTCGTGGTGCTTCTCGAATTTCTGCGTCGCTGCAATTCCCGTCGGCAAAGCTGCCATCGCAGCGCTTGGAGAAGCTCGAACCGTATCAGTCGATGTTTTGAATTCAAACCTAGTCGCGCTTACGGCGGCCGTTCCGACCGATCAATTCGCATCTGCGCATAAGGGCGTCCCTGCTGAGATTTTTGAGCAGATCATCAAGCAGTAGCGAGCAACAGCGCTATCAGTCATCGTCAAGGTTAAAGTCGTAAGTCTCTGCTGGCGGGCCTTTGTGAGCTGCGGCGAATTGGTTGAGCGGAACGTTCGTCGTGACCATCGAAGAGTTGAAATCTGCTTGTTTGATTTTGAGTATCTGCCCGGATTCCATCTCGCCGATCAGCTTTGGGTTCGCGCGGTCTGCGGCGATGCAGATGTTAGTGAGACACCAATTGTACGGAATTTTGGTGGGTGCTCCCTGATCGACAGTCGCCTTAACGCCCATCGCCAGATTCAACCCTTGTGGAACGAAAAGTTGCAAACGGGC
Source organism: uncultured Alphaproteobacteria bacterium (assembly GCA_963801875.1). GTDB lineage: Bacteria > Pseudomonadota > Alphaproteobacteria > Rhizobiales > Xanthobacteraceae > Bradyrhizobium. The sequence continues at coordinate 147,820 of CAWDGT010000010.1, forward strand.
GGTACGATCAGTGCCATCGGCGCGTTCGATCAAGTCGACACGTACCACTACCTCGCCGTTATCCTGCGTGCCCGACGAGGTTGTCCGACATAATGTGGCCCCGTCGGATCCCTTGAAACAAAGTTTGCGCCATGCGGAATATTGAATATTTTGGGGCAACTGCACCTGGGGCGGTCCAAATTGAAGTTTCTCATTCTGCGCTGAGTTGGTGGGGAGTTTCCGCTCTTGTGCGATAGCTATTGTCGATGGGATTATGCAGATCATGCAGCATATCCCAAGGTGGGCCAGCGGTGATGTACTGCGGAGAATTCGTGTGCTCATGCTGCCCTCCCATTCCAGCCGTTCAGTCTCACGGATGCTTCTCAAGAAACTGGCTTACCAGCGGTGCCCATAACGGCACCCCATCTGCCGAATCGATCAGAAAGTGGCCGTCGTTCCCGAAGGAAGGCAGCAAATGATATTCTGCATCGCCTCCCGCAGCGGTAAAGGCGTTATGCATGCGTTTGGTTAGCTCCGGTCCGAAATAGCTGTCGTTCTCCGCATATATCCAAAGCATCGGGACGCGCGCCGTGCGGCCGAATTCGCCAGTCGCAGCAACGAGCTTGTCAGGAGCACAGTTGTTGTTTGGCTTGCCATCAACTCGGCCGCCACGCCCCGCCGCAAATGTGATGACCGCACGAACGGACGGCGGGTTCCGACTGGCAAGCGCAATCGATCCCCAGCCGCCGCCCGACTGGCCCACGACAATGGCTTTGCCGGGTGCGATCTGTTTTTTTTTCCGCATGTTTTCGATGACCCACTCGTTGAGAGTGGCGATGGCGAGCCCTGGACCGCGGAAGTTCGGGTTGTCGCAACTGCCGACATGCCCGAAGACGGCCCCGAAGAGCCCACGGTCCTTGGCATCGAGACTTGTGGCGCCATATCTAAGTGGCGAGATTACGAAATAACCGCGCCGCGCGAACCAAAATGCGGCGTCCCGGTACTCCACTGTTGGAAACATCGTCCGCTGGTTGGCGTCAAGCGAAATTCCGTGGTTCATGACGACCAGAGGAAATGGTCCATCGCCGAGAGGCCGGACCACATAGGCAAGCACTGGCAAGGGAAATGGCAGTGCCCACATCTCCTCCTGGATTCTTGCAGGCGAAGCGGATTCATCTGCCGACGCCGGGCGGCAAGCAGGCAGACTAATTGTCGTTAAAAGGAGAATCTGTAGAAGGCGGGTCAGCATTTCCTTCTCCCTCCAATTGGTGAAGCTAGCTACGGGAGGGATGCCTGGTTTGATTTGGATCAACACAAGTTGACGATCCGGGCCGATCATTTCGCGGCTGCGCATGGCGGCGCACCGGCCGAAATTTTGAGCAAATCATCGAGGAATGCCGTTGCGAAAGGCGGATCGTCGTCGGCCGGAACAAAGAGTGTTTTCAGTAGCATCGACCCGAATCTCCACAATCGACGTCGAATTGATCTGCATCAATATGCGGCGCCGGGGAACAGGGAACTAAAGCCCTGAAAGAGGTGGAGGGACGCATGAATACGTCAACGGCGCGGTCGATCCTTGCTGCACTGTTGTTGACGGTGCTGCCAATCGCCACCGCGAACGCGCAGACGCCCGCACCGCCGCCCGCCTCCGATCAGTCGCAGCCATTGCTGAAGGCCGAAGAGCTCGATCAGCTGGTTGCTCCGATCGCGCTATATCCGGACGCGCTGCTCGCCGAGGTCCTGATGGCGTCGACCTATCCGCTGGAGGTCGTGCAGGCGGATCGCTGGGCGAGCGCAAACAAGAACTTCTCAAGGGAGATCAAATAAAAGCGGCTGTCGACAAGCAAAGCTGGGACGAGAGCGTAAAGTCGCTGGTTGCGACGCCTTCGGTGCTCGCGATGATGAGCGAAAAGCTCGACTGGACCCAAAAGTTGGGTGATGCGGTTCTTGCGCAGCAGCCGGACGTGATGGGTGCGGTTCAGCGCCTGCGCACGAAAGCCCAGGCGAACAACAAGCTGGCCTCAACCAAGGAGCAGAAGGTCTCGGTAACGCAGCAAGAGAACAAGCAAATCATCGTCATCGAACCGACCGTGCCTGACACGGTCTACGTGCCTTATTACGACCCCACCGTGGTGTACGGCGACTGGCCCTATCCCGACTATCCAGCCTACTACTTCCCGCCGCCACTCGGCTATGTGCCGGGCGCGGTGCTGGCAACGGGGATCGCATTCGGCGCGGGTTTTGCCCTCGGACGCTGGACGTCAGGCGGAAACTACTGGGGTGGCGGCGTCAACTGGGGCGGCGGTAACATCAATGTCAACCGTCCGGTCAACATCAACAACATCAATGTCGGCAACAACAACTGGCAGCACAATCCCATGCACCGCCAGGGCGTGAAGTACAGCAACACCAACGTGCAGCAGAAATTCGGCAACAACAATGTGCGGGCGGGCAGCCAGGACCGCGCCGATTTCCGCGGCCGCAGCGGCGAACAGGTGCTCAAGCCCGGCGGCGGCGCCAATCTTGGCGACAAGGCGGCCAACCGTTCGGCGACCGCCGACCGCACGCCCGGCAACCGGCCGTCGGCGGGCGCAAAGTCCGACGCAAAACCCGCTGCGAAAGGCGGTGCTCCTAAAGGCTCTGCTGCCGGTGGAACTCCCAAGCGCGACAGCGCCATGGGCAATGTCCAATCCGGCAAGGTGGCCAGCGCGCAGGCCGCGCGCGGCAGGGAAAGTCTCGGTGGCAGCCCTGCAGCAGCACGTGTCAGCGCCGGCGGCGGAGCGGCGGCCCGTGCCAGTGGTGGCGGCGGGGCGAGCTTCAGTGGCGGTGGAGCCAGGGGCGGGGGCGGAGGAGGAGGCATGCGCGGCGGCGGTGGTGGTGGCGGCGGCGGACGCCGCTCGGACGTCAACGCCAAGCATGACATCGCGCTGATCGGCCGGTTCGACAACGGACTTGGCTTCTATCGTTACAGCTACAATGGCAGCGAGAAAGCCTATGTCGGCGTCATGGCGCAGGAGGTGCAGACGGTCATGCCGGATGCGGTCGTGCGCGGCCGGGACGGATACCTGCGGGTCTACTACGAGAAGCTCAGGCTTAAGTTCGAGACGTACGACCACTGGGTTGCCTCCGGCGCGCGGCTTCCATCCGCTGCCGGGATGCGGCACACGCAAATCCAATTTTGGTGATCGTCATGACCCAGATCTTTTCGATGCTCGGCAAATTGACCTGCTGGACCGCCGCAACACTCGTCCTGGCGTCGGTCTCGGCCGCCAGTGCGCAGCAATCCTTCAAGTCCCCTGAGGACGCGATGACTGCGCTTGTGAGCGCCACCAAGGACAACTGGCCCAAGGGCGTGGTGGCCGTGCTCGGATCGGATGGCGCCGATATCGTCTCTTCCGGCGATAAGGTGGCGGACGAGGAAATGCGCCAGAAATTTCTCGCGGCCTACGACGCCAGGCACGAGGTAAAGAAGGAAGGTGACGACAAGGCGGTGATGATCATCGGAGCCGAGGACTTTCCGTTTCCGATCCCGCTCGCGCGCAAAGGCGCGGCCTGGCAGTTCGACACCGCCGCCGGCCGTCTCGAGATCCTGTATCGGCGCATCGGCCGCAACGAACTCGCCGCGATCCAGGCCTGCCTCGCTTATGTCGACGCCCAGAACGAGTACGCCGACAAGAATCGCGCCGGTGCCGGCGGCGCCAGTTACGCCCAGCGCATCGTCAGCCGCTCCGGCAAGAAAGACGGGTTGTACTGGCCGACGGCGCCGGGCGAGGAAGCGAGCCCGCTTGGCGAACTGGTCGCCAAGACAACGACCGAGGGTTACGCCATCGGCGGCGATCGCGCCCCCTTCCACGGCTACTACTACAAAATATTGACGCGCCAGGGTCCGATGGCCGCGGGCGGCGAAGTGGATTATGTCGTGCGCGGCAAGATGATCGGCGGTTTCGCGCTCGTGGCCTATCCCGCCGAGTACGGCAATTCCGGCGTGATGACATTCGCGGTCAATTACGCCGGCACCGTCTTCCAGAAAGACCTTGGGGAACGCACGGCGAAACTCGCCGAGCGCATGACGTCGTTCAATCCCGATCAGACCTGGAAGAAGGTGGACCTCACCAAATAAGGCCACTCTCGCCGGGTCCGGCTAATGCCGGGCCCGATTGACCCGAACCGACAACCTCAACAGGAGATCAAGATGACGAAAAATCGAACCCGAAATCTTTCGAACGCTTATGAGCGCAGCGCTGTTGGGGCTGGTGGGAGTGACGAGCCTCTCGACGGCGTCGCAGGCGGAAACCGGATCGGTTCGTGTCGTCTTCACGAAGGCAGGATTTATCGTGGGTGTTGGCGGCGGCCGGGGGGTCCTGACGTTCCGCGGCCATCACTATCCGTTCACGGTCTCGGGCATGAGCGTGGGCTTCACGATCGGGGGATCGACCACAAACCTGGTTGGGCACGCCTTGAATATGCACGCTCCGGGCGACATCGCGGGCAGTTACAGCGCAATCGGCGCCGGGGGGGCAATGGCCGCTGGCGCCGGCGGCGTCCAGCTGCAAAATGCAAGGGGCGTCATTCTCCAATTGCAGGGCGCCAAGGTCGGGGTGGAATTGTCCGCCGCCGTGGGCGGCGTAACAGTCACCATGGAATGACGCTAGACGCGGCGCTGGCGCTGTATCTTTGCGGCGACGATGCCGCGCAGATCACCGGCGCCAACATCCCGATCGACGGCGGCTGGACCGCGGCATAGGCCCTAAGCCTTCTATTCTCGACGTTGGAGATTGTCGGAGGTCGGAAGCGATGATGGGTCCGCTTTGGCGCGGATACGAAGATCCGTGGTCGTTTTTGTGTGAACCGACGTAGTCTCTCAGTCCCGGTGCACAAAAGGCATCGGCAACTCTAAAAAATTCCGCCGTCCGTCAAAAAAAGACTTTCGCAACAGTATTGGGTGCAGAGCGGAAAACATATGCTCCTATTGAGCTTTTCAAGCGTTTGGCTCCAGAGCGGACCTCGAAGCTCGGGATTTGCTTGATCTACCTCAACGTGACAGCGGCTTTTTCAGTTACGGCTTAAAAGTCAACAGGAGGCTATGATGACCGAAAACATCAAATCGGAAGTGATTTCGCGTCGAAGGGTTTTTTCCCTGCTCGGGTTCGCGATTGCGTCGAGCCTTGCAGTGCCGGCGACGCTGATGACCGCAACGGATGCCGAGGCCGTCATTGGCCGGCCACTCTCCCCCGGGAGCGTTGCTGGCGTGGCTCGGCGTGCTGAGCGGCGCGGCTATAAGAAGAAAAAGATGAAAGCAAGTCCAGAAAAGACCGAAGCACCAAAGTAGCCACAACCCTGCGAAGATATAGGCAGAGCGCTTGATGGGCCACCAAGGGTGGCCCATTGCGTATTGAATGTCCCCGCGCGTTGCCGCTTAAGGCGTTTTTCGGACATGCCGGGCGCGGTCACCACACGCCCCCTCTTGGGGGTAGACCGGACGTAGCCAAGGCCATTTGCCACGGCAGGCTTTGACCCATCTACGATCCAGAAATCATAGAAAATTGCGGGGAGGGCCATCTGTCATGGTTCCGGGAGTTCCGATGAAGGTATTTGTCGCACTCTGGATCCTGATTGGCGCGAGCCTGGATTCTGAGCCGGCCGCCGCCAGAAAATCCTCCAATTTGCGAGCGGATCGGATTCAAATTTCTTATGTACCGCCCAAGAATTCAGCCCATGAAACTATATTTCAACTGCTGAAGGAGCGGCGGGCTCTCGAAAAATTCAAAGGTCTTTTAAGCGCATTGCGTCTACCGCGTGCTCTCCTGTTGAAGGTTGCGGGATGCGACGGAGAATCCAACGCCTGGTATGCGGATGACGCCGTCACTGTTTGCTACGAGTACCTTGAGGACATTCTGCGGAACGCTCCCAAGGAAACAACGCCGGCGGGCGTCACACGAACGGACGCCATAATAGGACCGACACTCGAAGTGTTCCTGCATGAGGTCGGCCACGCGGTGTTTGACTATCTCTCGGTGCCTATTTTGGGGCGCGAGGAAGACGCAGCAGATCAGTTTGCCGCTTACGTCCTCTTGCAGTTCGCCGAGAGCGATGCGCGGAGACTAATTTACGGAGTAGCTTACTCATATAACATTGACGCATCCCAACCGAGTACCAAAAAGAATCCTTTCGCTGACGAGCACGGCCTTCCGGCGCAGCGCTTCTACAATGTGCTGTGCATGGCATACGGGGCAGATTCCAAGCTATTCGCCGATCTCGTAGACAAAGGATATCTACCCAAGGAAAGAGCCGAGGGTTGTGCCGACGAGTACGAGCAGGTCATCAGGGCGCTGAACAAGCTCATCGGACCCTATATCGATCAGACGCGGGCCAAACAGGTGAGAGCCAAGCAATGGTTGAGGTTTGATGCGCAGTGATCGCTGTGAGAATCCGACATCAGGCTTATTGGTGGCGACGCCTGTCGGCTCGGGCTGCATTGGGAGCGCATCAAGATCATCGCCGGCCCGTCACTGGTCCTGATCCTGTTCGACATCAACGTGCCCGGCAGCAGCGGCCTTTCAATATTGCGCCTCCGGTGGCCAATCCTGGAGGGGCTGCCGGCCCCGGCTTTCACCGGCAATTCCGTACCGCTCATCCGCTGTGATCCCGATCGGGTTCGAAGCCGAATGCGGGCCATTCGTGCGTCTCATCCGAATTCATTCTATTACCTTGATGAAGATCAATGGTCGCCGGAAGCAGCGGCGTACTAGCCAAAATGGGGTGAATGGAGTGGCGTATGCCCCTGGCGCGGTATTTTCTCTTTGTCGGTGGGGCGCTGCTCGCGGTGCTGTTCATCGCGGATGCCTGTCTGCCGAAATTGCCCGTCGCGGACAGGACCGTTGCCAATCTGCCCGTCATCCGTATTCATTCCGATCGGAAATGGCCGGAGCGCGTGGTTTTCGACACCCGCCTCCCGGCCATCGTTTCCGTGCCGATCGCAAACGCGCCAGCCAGCGTCCCGGCCCCGGCAACGGTTGCCGACATCCCGGCCAAGGCGCAGGTGCGGGAGGCGTTCGCGCAGCTGCAACCAACCGATGCGCCGCAGCTGCAACAGTCCGAATTGAAAAAGCCGCAACCGGCGCCGCAACGCAAACGCAAGATCGCGAGGAAGCGCGTGGGACCGCCGATGATCCTGGTGGCGCGGCAACCGCCATTCGGCTGGTTCAGAAATATCTGGTGAGCGGGTCGACCGGCGCGCGCCTCATGCCAGGCAGCGCGATGATCTGTCAACTTCGCTGGAAATGGGCGACCTAACAAAAAAGCCCCGGACGATGCCGGGGCTTTAGTTTGCCGGAGATTGAACTCAGTAGCGCGCGGCCACTGGTGCCCCGTAACCACCGAAGCGGTAGTTGACGCGCAGAGTGAGCATATCCACGTCCTGGCTGATCCGATCGTTGAGGATACCGATACGGACGAGACGCGGATCGGTAACCGTGAACGAGTTATTCGAATTGCCCATAAACAGATGGTCGTATTCAATACCGGCGGACCAATTCGGTGCGAAGCCATACTCCCAGCCAACACCCACGGTGCCACCCCAGCGGGTCGCGCTCACCGCGGCCAGTTCAACGCCAGTGGCGGTATCGAGGATGCTAAACCGGTTGTCTACCACCGCCGCGCCGCCCTTGAAGTAAAACAGCGAGGCGTTCCATGCATAGCCGATCTGGCCGGTGAAAAGGCCGATGCCATCGGTCTTGGTGCGGGTAGAGAACGCAGGATTGAAGATGCTGATGCGCTGGTTGCTGAGATCCGCCCAATCGCCCTGTGCTTCCAAGCCAAACACCCACTGGCTGGCTTGCCAGCGATAACCGAGCTGGCCACCGAAGAGGCCTCCGGATCGACTGCCGCAGCCCGAAGCGAAGTCTACGCCAGCCCCGTCAAAGAGATCCACACAGCTGTGGCTCTCGCCCCACCCGCCGTTGGCGCCGATATAGAAGCCCGACCAGTCATAGATCGGGGCGACGTAAGGCATCGGTGCGGCCTTAACCGCCATGTCCGCGGCGAGCGCAGGAGCCGCCATGCCCAATGCAACTAACCCAACTGTACCCAATAGAAATTTTTTCATCGCGTTTTCCCCTGATCTGTCGCGGTCGATTCGATAAGCACCAACCTTGACGCAGGATACTCCCGAAGCGCTGAAATCCTCGTACCATAAAAGTCACACTCGATTTTTCAATCATGACAGGAAGGTGGCGAGCGGAACAACCGAAAAGGTAACGGGATGTATGACGATTATCAGAATAAGGATGAGCGAGGTAATATGGTATGTGACCGGCGACAGCTCCAAGAGAGGGGTCAACAAGGCGACCGCGGCAACAATGGCCGCAGCAGATTCGGCCAACAAGGCTGACCATTGATCTGCATCACTACGCCCAACGCATGATGTGCAATTCTTAACAAAACGTTGATGTTCGCCGGAGGGCGTGATCGTGCCGATGTGCCAGTCGCCAAAGATCGCCGACTTCCTGCTTCGAGCAAATACGGCCGCGGCAAACGACAATAACAGGCCAGCAGACAAACCCTTGCGGCCGCTTCAATCGCGACGCCTTTTCTTCAAAGCGTCCTGGCAAATCCCCGTCATCCTGTTCTGCATCATCGTGTTCCTCGTTCTTGAGTTGGCGGGTCGGCTTTGAAGGACGCAGCGGCATCCTGCGAGCCGAGGCACGACCGACGAAAAGAAGCGCTGAGAGCTACTCGCATAACTACCGGCCCTCGAGCCCTCGGATGTCATCATGCCAGCTCTGCGCGTCGAATGCGGTTTCGTTGACCTAGCGCAACATACCGATGGCAAATGTCTTGGAACTTTAATTTGGGTGGAGCAACACTGGAGAAAGCCATGAAACAGATAAGCCTGAAAAAATTTGCCATCGCCGCTTCGGCCTTCGCGTGCGCGGCGCTACTCTCCGCCGGCTGGTCCGAGCAAGGCGGCATCTCGCTGTCGGTCAACAAGGCCGAGGCCTATGCACGGCTCCTGGTCAGGCCGGCTTACGCCGCGAGGGCTGTCTATGTCGACCCAACGGGTCTCCCCTGGTACGCCGTGAGGGCCTACTACTTTGGTGGCCCCTGGAGTGGCGATCGGTACAGCTACGCCGGCTGGGATGATTACGCTGCGCGCAATGGCATTGGCTGCCACCCCGGTACTGCGATCAAGGGCGGGGACGGCATCATGTATCTCTGCCAGTGAGGTAACGCCAAGGAAGGCGGCCCAGGCAGCCGCCTTCCTCGCACCCGCATACGCGAACAGAGATGGAGGCGGCGCCGGCCGCCGCTTCCTCAATATCCATCGCCCCAGCGATACTGCCACGCGATACCGACGGCGCTGAACTCGCTTCCGGTGCGGGTCGTGATGCCGGTGCTGGCCGACAGCTTCAGCGAGTTCTGGCGGTCGAGCGGCAGGGCGAGGGTGAAGCCGACCCGCGTGTTCGCCAGCTCGTTGTCGCTCGTCACGCCGTTCAGCGCGGTGTGACCGCCCTTGAAATAAATCCCGTCCAGCGCCATCCACACGCCGGACTGGAAGGTGTAGAGGACATGTCCCTGCATGGTGTAGATCGGCGCCTGCGCGAAGGTGTTGCCGCCGAAGAAATCGGTGTTGTCGGTAAAGAAGGTCACGCTGGGGGCGAGTTCGAATGTCCACGGACCCCAGGCCTTGGAAATCCCGAGCTCCGGCCTGAACGACCATCTGTTGTTGCCGAGGTTGAGCAGCTTGCTGTCGTCGTATTGCCCGAACGGCGCGGAGACCTGCAGGCTCACTCCGACAATGAGATCCTGCCGGTAGCTCGCGAAGTCCTTCACCGAGAGCGCGGGCGCGCCGAGCAAATTGACCGAGACGCGAAATCGCGGGTCGCCGAGACCCGACATTTCACGCTCGCGCGGCTGGCCGTCCACGAGGCCATGCGCGGAGAACGATGAAGCCGGCACAATGACATCGAATTTGGCCGACTGGCCCCAGAGATCGAAGGACCGGACATAGGCCAATACCCCGGTGTTGGTGTTGAATTTGGCGTCGGCGATCGCCAAGTCCGGGTCGAACGCCATCTTGCCTTGGGCATAGACGTAGCCCGCGATCAGGAAATTCAGTCCGACGGGGGTATTCGAATACGCCCGCGGTTCGGCCTCCTGTGTGTTCGCATTTGCGGTTCCAAATATCGACGCAATGATTGCAAACGCCACGCAAAGCGAGATCCGACCAGCGGCGCGCGGTTCAGGCGCGTCGCAGGGAGGGTCAATCATGATGGGCGCGCCGCCGGCCGCCCGCTGCGCGCCAATGCAACACCAGTCCATTGAAGCATCCAACTACCAAGCGCTGGTCAGATCAATGGTTCGATGGCGCCCAGTCGCTCAGTTGCGCCGTTCCTCGCGTCGCTCGTGGCGTCCGGTACGGCGAACCTCGCGCCGCACGTGGCGTTCCGTGCGCCGCGCGTGGCGCCGCTCCATGCCGACAGTCTGGGCCTCGGCATCCGACAGCGTCGCTGCCGTGGAGGCCGCCGCCAGCCCGAACGCTGCCGCCAATCCCATCAAAGAGAGAGCCTTCCGACGAGTGATCGCTTCGGTTTTGATCATTTCACTCATTTCAAAACTCCGATGTAGGTGGACAGCTTTCGTGAACACGATTGCAGGGAGCCTGTGTTGATTCAGGTCAACGAACCTGGCGTTGGTGCCAGGGCGTGTTTCAGCACCGGCGACAGCGCGTCGCGCGTCACTTTCAGACCAGACCACCGCGTTTCGCGCGGTGCCACTGGTGATCGCGGGATCAGGCGATGCCCTCACACAATTCTAGTAACACGGCGGGTAGGGATAGTATCCGCAGCGTGGCGCGTAATAAGCACCTGCGGCGGCAGCGCCGACCGCAGCGGCACCGACACCTACCGCCACTCCACGGGCCACGGGTCGGTAAACGCCTCCGCGATGAACGCCGCCGTGATAATGCCCAGCGCGACCAACGCCAGCGCGACCACCGCCTCTATAAGCGAAGGCGTCAGTTGAAATCATCGCTATGCACCCGATGCCGATGATGACGGATGCAGCAAGGGGGATAATGCTTCGACGCGACATGACTGATCTCCTTTTCCGCAAGTGGAAGTTGCCAGCGTATTCCTCTATCCGGACCCCGATGCTTGATGTGGATCAATGGAGGAACTTTTTGGGTGCATTCGCAATTACGCGGCGGTCGAGGGCAGCGCGGCGCACAGGTTCATCCTTCGCCACTTCACCGGGCTGCGTGTTGGCCGCGAGCACGCGGGCGAGATTATAGAAGATCTCGGTCCCTTGAGCGGGGGCTGCCGCGCGTCCGCTTCCGAACCGCAAGAGCCAAGGCCCTCGTAATCCCAATCCGCCGAGACCGCAGATAGTGACCTCGCCGCCGATGGTGCCGCGCCTCACGACCTCCCTGCCGCTCTACGGGTCGATGGTGATCGAAATCAAATATTCGATCCAATTCTTTACGACAAAATCCGGCGGCATCGGATCGGGGCTCGCCATCTGCTTTACGGTGGCTGAGAACCGCGGAGGCAAATTGCGGCTCCTCAAATCGGATGCCGAGTTTCGACCTCTCCACACCGGTCGGGAAATAGGCCGCGGCTGAGCAGGCGCATGCGCAGGCATGTCGGCTGCTGGCTTCGGGTTTCGACGAACGCCATGCTCGGCACACCATGATTCCCGGGACAATGTCCTCAAGGACAATGTCCCTTGATGCAATTGAGAAGATGCGCAGCCTGTAGCAGCTTGTGATGCAGGCATCTCGCACGCATGTGGGGACATGATGTCTTATGAAGCCAGTCGGAATCACAGCTGCGATCAAGAATCATCGGGTGGAACCAAAGAATTGTGCGGCAGCGTTCGGGGGCACAAATACCAGCCTGGCATAATGGCAGCCCTGGCGCCGCCTCAGCCAGACAGCGAGCCCCAACGGGTGATGGATCGGCTGCTGCGTGAATGCTTGAAAGGCGGATCGCCGACGTGAATTCGACCCGGCGCGGGCGCATCCCGTATCGGTTCGGCCGGCACCGGTTTGCCGTCTGCTGACGAGCGAGGGGACGGTCGCTGCATGTCGCTGAGGGCAGGCCGCGGCATGCCCGGCCCAGCTTCCATTTTCACGCCACGCTTGCTACGCCGAGGTTGATGAAGATCTGGCCGGCCGCGTCCGCAAGATCGCGAGAAAATGCCAAGCGGTTCTTGTTCTTGGCTCGCGCAGAAGTTCCTCGGAGAGGCGCGACCAGTTTTCCGCCTCCGCCATCCAGAGCGCGCGGTTAGAAGGCTCTTGCCTTGCGAGCTGCCTGCATAGCGCGGCCCGCGAACTAAACTCAAACCAACTCGTCATCGGCACCCCTGCCTGAGGCGGATTTATTCTCCCAAACTTACGACAGCTGCCGTTCTCCGCACTATTGTTCTCGCGACCATTGTCCCAATAGACATGTGACATCGAAAGAACACCGCCGCTCGTGGAGGTGCCGCCGACAATCATCGTTCCGTTGATCTGGCTCAACGGTCGCCAGACAGAAGCGCAACAGCATGCATCGCTACCGAGTTCTATCCACAACGGAGAAGATCCATGAAACGGAATTTGCGCAAAGCTACTGTTGCCGCTTCTGCCTTCGCGTTGGCGGCGCTGTTTTCGTTTGGCTGGTCGGAGCAGGACGGCCTCTCGTTATCGGTCGAGAAGGCCGAAGCACGGGTCGGCCGCCCGCTGACACCCGTGAGCGTTGCGGGCGTCGCGCGCCGGCAATACCGGCGGGCCGTGGTCGGAACGACGGCCGCTGTCGGCGCCGGCGCGGCTTACTACGGGGGTGCAGGTTACTACGCGGGCAGTCCCTACTACAGCAGTAACGTTCGCGGAGCGAGGGCAGCCTATTATGGTGGATCCGCAGCGGCCATTCCTGATGGCGGCACCCCTCACTACGCGGTGAGGGCCTACTACGCGGGCGGCCCCTGGTACGGCTACAGCGGGTGGGACGACTACGCCGCGCGCAACGTTATCAAATGTACGCCCGGCAGCCTAGTCAAGCTTGACGACGGCCTGATGCACGTCTGCCAGTAAGCATATGCGCGGCCAAACGAGACGGCTCAGAAAGCCGCCTCGTTTGGCGTGATCACATGGAATGCGCCAGTGCAAGGTTTCCGGCAAAAGGGTAAAGCTTAAGCCGTTCCGAACGAGCCGTCGGTGTCTTTGGCGCGTCGACGAGGGATATCGCGATTGCATTGCAGGATGGGATCGTTGCCGTGCGCTTTGCCAAGCCGAGGGATTTCCGCTCGATACCGACCGCCACCGGAGGAATTGCTCGTCTGGCATGCGCCCGAGTGCGTGAAGCAGGCAAGGGCGTGGCGGCTGTTCTGTCCGGGGCAGGGTTGACTGTCGCGGAGTTGAGCGATCCCTCTCTTCGTCTTGCGGCGCGCACGCAGATCAAGGTCCTGGAACTGGCGGCGCAGGAACTTCAAGATGAATTTCTTGGATTTCATCTGGCGCGCAGTTTTGATCTCCGTGAAATCGGATTGCTCTACTACGTGATGGCGTCTTCGGACCGGCTGGCGGATGCCCTTCGCAACGCGGAGCGCTATAGCACGATCTGCAATGAAGGGGTCCGTCTGCACTTCCGGCCGGATCGGGCAACCGTCATCGCGCTTGATTACCTGAACGTGGATCGAAGCTCGGATCGCCATCAGATAGAGTTCTGGCTCACGACGCTGGTGCGAATATGCCGACAATTGACAAACACCCGATTGGCCCCTCCGAGAATGACGGTAAGACATCATCGCGACGGCATACCCGCCGAGTATCGCTCGTTTTTGGCGAGCGATGTCGAGTTTGATGCCGAGACGGACGAGATCATTTTTCCGGAACAGGTCGCGTCTCTTCCGATCATCGGCGCCGACACGCACCTGAATAAATTGCTGCGCCGGTATGCCGACGAAGCGCTGGCTAGTCGGCCTCCACATCGCAACAGCGTGCGTGCGCATGTCGAGCGGGTGATTCCGCCGTTGCTTCCTCACTGCAAGGCCAACACTTCGGAGGTTGCGCGTCAACTTGGTCTCAGTCGCCGCACGCTTTCGCGCTCGCTTCTGGACGAGGGCGTAACCTTTACCGGAATACAGGAGGAACTGAGGGCTGCTCTCGCCAGGCGCTACCTCAGGGATCGCGAGTTGCCTGTTTCGGAAATAACGTGGCTCCTGGGATACCGCGAGGTTGGCTCCTTCACGCATGCATTCAGGAGATGGACCGGAATGAGCCCGAGCCAATTCCGATCGTTGCACCGGCTGCGCGACAAGGGAGCGGACAGCTCTCCGCGATCAAAGGAAGCTCGCCGCGAGCAACGGCGATGACGACCGCCGGTGCCGAATCGGAGCCGGTCCGCTCCACCTTCAATTCATCAGGATGCCCAAGGCCCTGCGGAATTCTCCTCGAGCGGCTTTTGGCGCGAGAACGCAAATGATTGGCGCGAAATAGCAAGACTTCGCTCGCGGGTTTAGGTAAACGGCGGCCGACGGCCCGACCGCACCCGTAGCTCACCCAACATCTTTGGCAGAACTCGACCATGAGCCGAGACGATCTATTGTTCTGGCTTTCGCTTCTCTGGCTTTCTGCCCTCGTCGGTGCGGTGTTCTGGGTGGCATTTGCGTCTTGATGACGTAGCGAGGTCGCTGACCAGCGCCTCAGGCGAAAGACGCGGCTCCCTTGATTTGGATCAATGTGGGCATCTCTGGCTGGATCACATCATCAAATGGGCCATCCAGCAAGGGATCCTGCATGCCCCACAATACCGATAACTTGCTGCCAGATGCGAGAGACGTTCAAAGGCGGGCAGCCGCGAAGGACGCGGAGAAGGCTGACGACTACGTGCGGATTCTGGCCGAAGCCGAGCTGGAAAAGAGAGCCCTGACTGAGCGGCTTGGCGCCGCATCCGTGCTGTCCGAAGCTGACAAGATAAGGCTCACCGCGGCGATTATTCGACGCGCCGCTCAAAGCGGACTTGGCGAAGTTCAACTATATCGATTTTCGGATTCGCTCTGTGCGGACGGCGGCCTTGCCATCAGGACGAAGGTCGTGGGTTGGGAAGATACGCTCAAGGGAGTGCCGAGGGAAATTTACGACATCTGGGCCGACTACCTGCAGCCGCGTGGATACCGGATCCGGTATATCGTGAACGATCTGCCGGGCACCCTGCCGGAAAACGTCAGCATCGTCGTAAGCTGGGACGATTGAGCGCATTGTGCGGAATAGCTGACCAGGACCGTTCGAGCCTTTGTCTGAGGGCCCAACCGGGTACTGCGGGTCTCTGTCCGGAGCAGCCGCTGTCAGATAAGGCCGGCCGAAGCCCTTCGAATTGGATCGATAAGCGACTGCGCCGGGAAGGGCTTTGGAAGGTACGCCGCACAGCCGGATTGCAGCGCGGCTTCGCGCGTCGTATCGCTGTCGTTGCCCGTGATGAATATGACCGGCAATGAAACGCCCCGCTCGCTCAGCCGCCGCCTCAACTCGATTCCGGAACCATCGTTCAGATTGATGTCGAGGACGATGCAAAAGGCGTTGTCAAGATCAGCCCGGTTCTCGAAATGATTCGACGGAATCAAATACCGCGGCCTTGAAGCCATGGTGCCTGAGCAGACGATTGACCCCCCTGAGCATGTTGGGATCGTCGTCCACAACGATGACGGACTTTCGATTCGGCAAGATTGAGGGCCCTTATGCCAGGCGCGATTCGGCGTCGGCGTTCGCTGGTCGGAACTGATCCGGAGCTATTATGCTAGTCGTTTGCCTCAAATATTCAAGATTGTCCCAAGGGACAGGGCAAATGTCCGGTGCCCTACAAAGCGAGGCTATTTAGCGTCATCGGGTGCATGAAGAAAGCCCAGGCGCTCCGCAATGGAGACGAGTTCCGCAAGGGATTGAACCTCGATCTTTTCCATCACTCGATGGCGATGAGCTTTAACGGTCCGTACCGTCGTCCCCAATTGGGTTGCGATTTGCTTATTGATCTTGCCTCGAACGACAAGGTCGAAAACCTGTCTTTCCCGCGGGGTCAGCAGTCCCACCAGGCTGCGGAAACGATCCAGTTCACCGCGCTGATCCCGACTGGCCTGGTAAAAAGCGAGCGCGCGCTCAATTGCCCCAAGCAGCTGATCGGACGAGACCGGTTTGGTCAGAACGTCCTGTGCGCCGGCCTTGATGGTTTGCACGGTGGTCGGAATATCGGCGTGGCCGGTCAAAAAAATGACCGGCAAGGTCGAGCCGAGATCGATCAGGCGGGCTTGCAGGTCCGGGCCGCTTAAACCGGGGATGCGAACGTCGAGAAGGATACAGCCCGGCTTGTTCTCGTCCGGCAAGTGGTCCAGCAGCTGTTGCGCGGAGGGATAGGTTACGACCTCATAACCGGCGTTCTTCAATCGGCGTTCGACGGCCGTTCGGAACGATGCATCGTCATCAACGACATGAACGCGACCAGGCAATTCTCCCTCCTGCGACATGACTGGCGGTAGAAAGCACCCACCGGGGCCAACAGCGCCAGCGGACCTGTACCCGGGGACAATGGCTCCTAAGACAATAGTGCGCACAACGACGCCTGTTGTAAATCACTCCCGACTGAGGAATTGGCGACGAACTCAAGAAGCCTTAACAAACCCATCCAAAACACGGAGAGAATCCATGTTTGCGAGCCTTGGTGGAGACAGCGCCGCCGCGGATTTTGGAATGTTGCCCCGGCCGCGGGTCAACTTTAGCGAATTCAGCTACGACAAAGGCGTACAGATTTTCGGCGAGAACGAGCCGGCCGAGTATGTCTATGAAGTGGCCGCAGGGGCGGTACGAAGCTACAAGCTTCTGCTGGACGGTCGCCGCCAGATTGGCGCCTTTCACCTGGTGGGTGACATTTTCGGTCTGGAGAACGCCGCGGTTCACCGCTTTACGGCCGAGGCGATCGTCGACACCAGGGTCCGTCTGGTAAAACGTCAGAGTCTGGAGCTCATCGCAGAAAAGGACGTGCTGGTCGTACGCGATCTGTTGAACACGACAACGACCAGCCTTCAGCATGCCGAAGACCACATGCTGCTCCTGGGACGCAAAACCGCATTGGAGCGGGTTGCAGCCTTTCTCCTGGAGATGGACAAGCGGCTGACAAGGGCCGGGTTTTTTGCACTTCCCATGAACCGACGCGATATTGCGGACTATTTGGGGCTGACACTGGAGACGGTTTCCCGCGCACTCCACCACCTCCACGACAGAGGAATTCTGGGATTTCTGGGTACCAAGCCAGCGTCAGATCATCCTTCTCGATCGTAAACGGCTCGGCAACCTGGATTCATAGCAGGGCGCTCGCGGGGAGCTGGATCGCGGCATGTCTATTCTACCTGAGGCAATGGAAATCGCCGGTCCGCGCCATGCCCTGCCTCGCATTTCCGAACAAAGAATCCGTGCCTTGCTGCTCGTCGTAATCGCAATTTCCTGCGCGTCCTGCAGGACCGACGCCCAGTTGGATCCGATCCAGACCACCTCCAACCGTGACACGGCCGCCATCAGTGCCCAGGAAGACTGTCTCTATCGAGAAGTCGGCCGGCTCCTGGAGCCGAAGGGCAGTCCACTGGTCAGCCTGCAGAATATTGCCGTGGCAGCAGCTCACTTTTGTAGCCAGGACTCCATAACGAGACGCGTCTCGGCCTCGGTTCGCGATACACAGAAGCTCCCGAGAGAAGATCAAGCCAAAACTGAACAGCGCGCGTTCGCGATCGGTCTGGAATTACGCAAGAAAGAGACAAGCAGGGGAATGGCGAGCAACTGAATAAGCTCGGATATTGAGCAAAAATCGAACACCTCGGCTATGCGGGTAACCTCCGAAATCACCCAAAACCGACATCAGTCCGCTGGATGGGCATTAGCCGGGAAATGCAGGCAGGAAGCGCGCGACACCGTCAGCCTGCACAATTCACCTCCGGCTGTGACTGGTACCTTCACCATTGACGGCCTTCAGGTGAGGGTTGGCCAAATCAGCCGCGGATCAGGACCGTTTCTATCTGATGATACAGCCCACAAGATTGGTCCGATGCGACGGCGGGAATTGGTTGCCGGCACCGGGAGACGACAGGAGGCAACCATGCCCGAGCCCGATCGCAATGGGATTTCCGCGCGACTGTGGAGGCTGCCTGGGCAGTTGCTGCTGGTACTGATCAATACGACCTCGATCCTTGTGATCGTCGCCGCGATTCTTACGCTCGTCGCGATTGCGCGCATCAACCATTTTGCCGAAAACGTCGCCGCAACGATGACAGAGGCTGTGCTGTCGAAAGTCGATCTGCCGTCGAAAGACGTGCTGGCGAATCTCCGAAACCTGACCGCGGAAGTCCGCACGCTTGGCAACTCTCTTCGGGAGATCAAGGCAGGAGAAAACCCATCTCTTCAATTCGAAATGGCGCAACTGAAGGAGGCGCTGACCGTCCTGAATGTCAGCGTCGACCGGCTCGGAAGCGCGAGATCGATCCTCACCGACGAAGCGATTGGGCAATTGGGCCGGAGGGTTACCGACACGCTGATGAAGCTGAGGGACTGCTCTTCCAATGTTGGCCAAATACCGCCTCACCGCGCCCTCAGAAACCAGACGGTTGAAGTCTCGGAGACCGGCCAGCCCCCGGTAAGCCGGCCATGAAAATTTGACATGCCGACGATATGGGTCAAACGCACCGTTTTAACCGCCTGGCGATCACGCAGTCAGGAACGAGCGAAGCGCGCTACGCGATAGCGCCGTTAGCGACATGATCCGGAAAAGTGGGAGCCGGTTTTCCCTCGCGACAAACGCGAAGCGTTTGCGCGGAGATCATGCTCAAACATAAAGATAGAGCGGGATGACCATTCGAAAAAAAGTCATCCCGGTCTAGCGACCGCTCCGCCGGGATCGATGCCCAGGGAACGCTGGTTTGATTGCGGCCATCGTCGGACCGCGCTCTACTCAACGATGTGGCTGACCTGGGCGGTTCTTTGAGGCGTGATGCAACGCCGGGCGGTTTGGATCTCTGCGTCTGTCGCACCCTCGCTCCGCGCCCACGTCTCAGCAGCAGACGCGCTGTATTTGGTGACATAGTACCGGACGAGAGAGCAGGACGCACGATGGACGAGACGACTGGCCTCACCGGCACGCGCGGTGGATACTGAAATCACGACACCTTCTCCGATGAACGAAGGCGAAACACCGTCGCTTTTCGACCACTCTACTGATCCCAACGCGCCACAGGCGAGAACGGCCGCGGCCAAAAACACTCGATCAGCTCTGATACGCTTCATAGGACCCTCGCTGGCTGCATGACAACCACGCTTACGACTGGTGACGCTCCCGGGATATTGTCCCAATGGCCATTGCCCCAACGTGCACCTTCTGCATTGCATGTGGGAGGCGCCGCCGACACCCGGCTTTTCAGTGCTTCGCGTTGATACAGATCAATCGTCAGCCGCTCATTGGGCGCAACGTGCTCAGGCGCAACGTGCGCCTATTCGAGGAGATGAGCCATGAGTGACGCTGGAGTGGGCTGGATAGCAGCCATCGTCATCGGCGGGCTTGCAGGCTGGCTGGCAGAGCAATTCATGAAGAGTAACATGGGAATGATCATGAATATTGTGCTCGGCATCGTCGGTGCGGCAATTGCCAGCGCCATTTTGAGCTACTTCGGGATCGTCCTGGGAGGATGGATCGGCTACCTGATTTCCGGCTTCGTCGGCGCGGTCTTGCTGATCTGGATCGTCCGGATGGTACGGCCTGCCTGAGGACGTCGAGGCCACGCCAAGCGAAACAAGAGATTGTCTGCCGCAGCCGAAGTGCGCACGCCAAACGAGACGGCGAGGAGGATATTATGATCCATGTTCTAATCGTCATGAGCTGGCTCGGGGCTGTCAATGGCGCCGTGATATCGACACAGGAATTTACGAGCGCAGAGCGTTGTGAAGCAGCCCGGCAGACACTGATCGAGTACGCCAAGGCCCGTGGCCTTGACGAGACGCTTAGGCCCCTCTGCATGCAAAAGTGACGCTGGGTAGATAGGCTGGCCGATGCCTGCTATCGGGTCCGCAGGGAGGCCACCCGGCGTCTGCTAGAGCTGCGGAAATACACCTGAGTCATCATTTGGCTTGGGACATGTGATCCGGACGCCGGTGAGCCTAGCGGTCGTCTTGACGTGAGCAATCGTTGCGCAACCGCCTAGGGGCCTACATCACTGGAATCTGCGCTACTCCTCATGGCCATTGTCCCAATGGGCATATGACGTTGACCGAACCAAGTAGCGTCTATGAGCCTCTATGACGGTCCAGCGCCGTCGTTACAAAGAGGAAGTCTGATTCCAGAACGACGCGCCGCAGTGATCCCGATTTTTTGCCTATATCAGCCCACTGTGCGCCTCGATAATGGTGCGCGGATATTGGTCCATCGAGATTGGATTGCAGCTCACCGGTTGTCTCGCAATGAAGGCGTCGAGATCGTTCGCCGCAGGCACCCCAGACCCCCGACTTCAAGATACGGCGGACCCCTGATGGCACGCCGGGGCAGTCCGCTGTCGGATTTCTCTCTTGAGGCAGGAGTCGAATGCGTCGCTGCCCCAGGTAAAAACACGCTGATTTAGGATGCGTCGATGCTCACGCAGCATCAAGGCCGACGCTTTCCGGCGATCCCTCCAACTCGGCTTCTAAATCCAGAACGATATCGCGGAGCAAACATGCCGCGAGCGGATCGGTGGTCTCCTGCGCCATTACTCGATAGCGCTCCACCTGGTTTCTGCGCTCCTTCCGGCTTTCGCTGTCAGTCATGGTGATGTCCCCCCATGCTCTGACCCCCAGCGCGGGTATATTGGTTGCCAGAATTAAGGAATTATTGCGGCGCAACAAATGAGTATCCGGCGAAAGACCCGTTTCTAAGGTGCCCAATTGAGTGGCCATGAGGACAATAGTGGCCCGTGAAAATCTTTGATCTCATGGTTGGCACTGTGCTGGAGAGGCTCTCCCGAGCATAGGACAGCGCGAGCCTTCGATGAGGCTGCTTCGCTCACCGCCCCCCCCAGGCGGAGCAGCCTCGTCGGGGTGCCTAAACAGGGAATTTCATAGATGACAGGTAAACTCCCGGCGGGACGTCCTTGGGTACCAGCGGAA
The DNA here is from genome assembly GCA_963801875.1 of uncultured Alphaproteobacteria bacterium. Lineage (GTDB taxonomy): Bacteria > Pseudomonadota > Alphaproteobacteria > Rhizobiales > Xanthobacteraceae > Bradyrhizobium. The sequence goes on from CAWDGT010000010.1 coordinate 168,941, forward strand.
GAGGCTCAATTGCGTGAGCTTATCATATCCCGGGTCAAGGTCGGTCTGATTGCCAAGAAACTGAAACGCTCTCAGGGTGCCGTTTATGCCAGGATAAACTCGCTCAAAAAGCGGCCACGCGATTTGCCTGTCGGTGCGCAGCCCCGCTCGCTCCCTTCCGCGCGTATGGCCGCGTATGCGCAAACTGAGATCAGCGGACTCAAAGACGGCAAGCGAGCGGCGCTGCTTGACGCTCGAAGGTGAGACTTGGCACCAACCGGGCCGGTCTGACGATGTTCGTTGTTCGGGGCAGATCGGAAGTGGCTGGCAGAGGGTGAAACGGTGCTTTTGACCCAACTCGGACATCTGACGACAGACACGCGGCATCCGCAACGCGGCGCACCTTAGCGCCCTAGTGATTTCGCCAAATTTTCCAAGTTCTGCGGACCGATCTGGATTAAGCCATGCCGCGGAGCATCAATATCGGCGATTAGAAGGAAGGCCATAGAGACGACAAACGGCAGCACGAGAGACCTTGCCATCCCGCGACCGAAAGCCGAACAGCACGTTAGAGCAAAGTGCGATGGCCGCCATGAGCCACCACACAGCGCGGGGGATCCGGTTCCAAAAAGCGGCTTGTGCGTAGCCCTGCGAATTGATTACGTCGTTCATGCCAGCAAGCACCAGCGCCGTAACCGGAGTTGGCTGTGCAGTGGCCGCTCCGCGAATGGCGGCCCCAGGATGCGCTGGTCGAGGTAAGCGGCAAGAAGGCTGTGGACATTTGCAGCATCCGCCGGTGGCAGAAGATCGGCACGTAGCATTTCGGTCCCAATCGCATTGGCCTCTGCTTCCTCGAGATTTTTGCGCTGATCATAGCGAGTGCTGGCCATGGAAACGCTGAAGCCGATGATCAATGCGAGCAGCGTCAGGGTGGCCCCAAGGATTATGCCGAGATCCTCATGCGCTTCATCTTCGGCGCTTCGGTAGCGCCTATGCAACCACGCACCCATGACTGAAGCGAGCCACAGCGCAATAAAAACAGCCACAGATATCAGCACAGGGTGTTGCGTCAGATTTTCCATGACCTCGTCCACTCGACCAGAGCACCAAACCTATCGTATTCCTGGCTTAGGGTCGAATAGGGCCTGGCAATTGCTGCGGTCCATGAGTCTCTCCATGGCACCAACCGGACATGCCGCGATGTCCGAGTTGAGTCCGTTTTCGGGGCTATAGCGGAAGTCGCATTTTAGGGCCGGGAAGACCGTTTTTGACCCGGACCTGACGCGACTGCTAGAACTTGGTAAAACTGAGCCTCGTCGTGACCGCCGGAGGGCGTGCAATGAAACGGTCACCGCGGTCATCTACAGGTGACGGTACGAGCAACTGGGTGACGGCGGCGTCAAGAAGTGTGTCCCATCCGCATGCGCGCTCCGTTATATGCCTTCGGACGTTTGGATGTTTCGCAAGCAGGGAGATGGTGACATGTGCACCATCTAGCCCATTCAGCTTCGACTTGCTCGCCTGTGGTACCATCCCACTCAAAACTGCACGCTTGGTCGTTTCCGGTTATGTGTTTGTAATAGTCACCACCGGCTTCAAAAATATAACCCATCTCGGTCATGCCCGGCGTCGCTGTTTCGCCGTCCACTTTTGCAGCCGGGTGAAGATCAATCGAACGCGACGCCGATCCGGCTTCCTTGACGCCAGACAATGTGGCACGGCCGCTTCAATTGATCGGTCTGAACAACTAGCGTGAAGCGGTCAGGAAAATAGAGCGGACTCACGACTTCGAGAGCGGCCCCGGTCTCAGAAACGTTGCGAACGGTACAGTTGATTGTGCTGCCGCCGAACGTTATTGATCCAGCCTTTAGTACGCGGCGCCGAGGAACACGAGGGACCTTATCCATAATCTGCTGTTGGTTTTGCTTGTGACCGTACGTTCACGTCACCCACACCTTTTGGCTCGCCAATGCTTTCGCGTGTGGCGTAGCCCCGCGCCCGATCTAGCGCGCGCTCGTGTGACGCTGCTTTCGCGGAAGCTCTATCACGCCGGGGTAAGAGGCAGCGAGTGCCGCTAATTGTGATCACGCGCCAAAAAGTTGTTTTAGCTCGCCATCGAGGCAGATTGCACGTCCATGGAATAGGCCGTGTCCGTTGCCACCAGCGCGTGAAACTCGGCAGCGGCGGCGACCTTGAGCGTGCCCGCTTATGGCAGATTTTGTTGCAAGAGTTCGCGGCAACGCACCGGGCTATCGGGGCCATTCGTAAGGAGCCGCGATGTTGGCGCGCTCGCCCTAACTCTGCTTACGTAACTCCAACGCTACGCAATGCACAGAGGTTGAATAAGAAAGAACAGCTCTGTCAGTCGCTGTCGAAAGAAGAAAAGAGAGAAAACAATTCTGCGCATTCTCTGCTCGTCCACGTTTTCACACAGCCTGGGCCCGCAACGGACACGGCCCATTCCATGGATGTGCAATCTGCCTCGATGGCGAGCTAAAACAACTTTTTGGCGCGTGATCACAATTAGCGGCACTCGCTGCCTCTTACCCCGGCGTGGTAGAGCTTCCGCGAAAGCAGCGTCACACTCGTCGCTCGCGCCGACGAGCCTGTGATGATCGCGAGCCGCCCCAGTCGCTTTATTAATTTGGATCATAGATTTCAGACGATGTTCTCTGACAGCCATATCGCAATATTTATTGATGGCGCCAATCTCTATGCAACGGCCAAGGCGCTCGGTTTCGATATCGACTACAGGCGCTTGCTCAAGGAATTTCAGGGCCGTGGAACCCTGGTGCGCGCGTTCTACTACACCGCGATCATTGAAGATCAGGAATACTCCTCGATCCGTCCCTTGATCGACTGGCTCGATTACAACGGCTACACCGTCGTCACCAAGGCAACCAAGGAATTCATCGACGCCAGCGGCCGCCGCAAGGTCAAGGGCAACATGGATATCGAACTTGCGGTCGACGCGATGGAACTCGCCGAGCATGTCGATCAGATCGTGCTGTTTTCCGGCGACGGCGATTTCCGCTCGCTGGTGGAGGCAGTGCAGCGCCGCGGCGTACGGGTGACCGTGGTCTCGACGATTTCGAGCCAGCCGCCGATGATCGCCGATGAGCTGCGGCGCCAAGCCGACGTCTTCACCGATCTGATTGAGCTACAACCGCTTATTGCACGCGAATTACCAACTAGATGAGCCGATTTAGCGCGCCCGAAGTTCTCAGTCCATCGTGGCGCCGAAACCAAATCACTAGCTCGCCATAACAGGACTTGGACACGCGTGCTCCGGTAGATATCGGCGCCGCCGAGCACTGCGCGACTGAACCAATATCATTTGGCGGAACCCGACCATGACGCGAGACGATTTGCTTCTGCGGATTTTGGATTGCTTGGTTTGCGCTGTTTTCAGCGACTGCTACGGCATGTCCGGTTCGTGCCAGCAACGGCCATGAGCCTGACTGAGCCTGGCCGTTGGGGGGGTGACTGCGGGCTCCTTGCCCATCTCGCCCAACTGCGCACACGTCGATCATGCGATCCCGCCAGTCGCGCTCGATATCGAGCCGAAACCCTCTGATCTCGCGAACTGCATGGCAGAAAGCGTCCCGATCCGTTGCCCGGTCTTTGGCGCAAAAAGCCAAATGATTGGCGTTTCATCACAAGACGCCGCTTCAACCTTTGGCTATAGACGGACGCGCTGCGCAGACGATCCTGAATGGATCTCGAAGCGCCTCCGCCAGCAACGCTCAGACGGTCCGCCACCATCTTATTGGCCAGCGTGACCGCGACGACCTTGAACGGTCGCGAACGAGAAGCCGCAGAGGCGCGCAATCACAAAATACGGAATCGTGTGCGCAAGGTCACAACAACATATGAGGCTATAGAGTGAAGGTTGGACGCATCACAGCTTTTGGTACGGGAATTCTATTCGCAGCTATTTCGCTTTCTTCGCCGCTTGCGGCGGCCCCACAGACTGGGATTGCATCGGTGTACAGTGGCGAGCAGACCGCCAACGGCGAGTATGCTCATGCCTCCGCACTCACTGCGGCTCATCGCACTCTGCCGTTCGGCACGATGGTCAAGGTCACCAACACCGAGACAGACCGCTCTGTCGTCGTCCGTATCAACGATCGCGGCCCGTATATCCGGGGTCGCGTAATCGACCTGACGCCGGCTGGCGCTCGGGCGATCGGATCCTCCGGTCTCGCTCAGGTCAGGTTGACAGTGCTGTCCGTCGGAACTCGCGGCGCCGGCCGTTCGGTCCGCTCCACCGAGGGCTGAGCCAGCACTCGGCTGTGCGAAAGCCGCTCGGCCTGGCTCTCCCGTTACCGATCAGAAGAAGGCCGTAGAGAAATCTATGGCCTTCTTTCTGAGAGCCGGAAGTGATTGAACAAATGCCGGCCAAGCATCGGCAAGTCAGCCGCGTGTCAACGAATTCAGCGGCTTCGATCAGACCGATGACCTCGCGCAGTCTCATGCTGGTGCGTCGCCGTAGTTCGGCCCGCTTGCGGGCTCAGGCCTTGCAGCAGGCATCAACGCACCGCGCTCTATCAGGAGCGGTCATCACTCTGTTGGCTGCTCCCAAACGCACGCCCCAGTCGTTCTAGTTCGAGCGTTACGCAAAATAGCGCGAATAGCGAAGCAACGAGTTGCAGCCCACGACGGACCATCAGCCAAATATCGGCACCTTGATCGATTTCCGGTAGATGTCTGAAGAAGACGACGGCGAACAGTGAGCCACCGAAAATAAAGGTGATGCGCCCCAGAAACAAAAGTAAATGATCGCATTCGAGCTCTGAGAGGGAATTGGAATGGTGATGACGCGATGTGGTGCGCGATGCGGCTATGCGGTCTCCATGGGTCGCGATCAGTCCGCCCAGAATTTCCCGCCGTCCGATTGGCGCATCCAAAGTAGCTACCTCACCGGCCCCATGGGGCAGCCCTCCACGTCAGCCGTCAGAACGGCTGTCAGTCGCCGTCCTGCTCGCTCGGCGGTCATCGAAATACCCCATACCAGCAGTGGTCACCACCCAAAACAATGCACGGCGGGCTGCCCTCAGGCTAGGTCCTGTGGACTTTAAGGATTCCCTTTTATCAGCAAATCAGATTCAAGGCTTCTTTTGGGGAGGCGGCCTTGGGTGTGATGGATCGTTTGGTTTTGAGCGACGTGGCTTGGGAGCGGATGGCGCCCCTGATTATAGGTCGGCCTGACCAGAAGGGCTCCACCGGGCGCGACAACCGGATGTTCGTGGAGGGCGTGCTTTGGATCGTGCGTACGGGCTCTCCCTGGCGTGATCTTCCGGAAGCGTTTGGCGATTGGAACAGCGTGTTCCGGCGCTTCAGCCGGTGGAGCATCAAGGGTGTCTGGTATCGAATGTTCGAGGCGATGTCCGATGATCCGGACTTCGAATATCTGATCATCGATTCCACCATCGTCCGAGCCCATCAGCATGCTGCCGGGGCTAAAAAAGGGGGTCTGAAGATCAAGCGATCGGCCGCTCGCGCGGCGGCCTGAGCACCAAAATACATATGGCCGTCCGAGGCCTGGGTTGTCCGGTGCGCTTCACGCTGACGGCAGGTCAGAAGGGCGATGCACCGCAAGCCGCCGCGTTGATCGAGGGGTTTCCTGCCGAGGTCGTCATGGCCGATACAGCCTATGACGCGGATCATCTGCGCCAAGCCATCGCCGCCAAGGGCGCGCTCGCCGTCATTCCCAACAACCCGTCACGGGCGCTCAAATATCCACTCGACAAACATCTCTATGCCCAGCGCCATCTCGTGGAGTGCTGCTTCTCAAAGCTCAAGCAGTTCAGGCGCGTCGCAACACGCTTCGAGAAAACCGCTCGGAACTATCAGGCCGTGGTCACCCTTGCCGCCATCATCCTATGGATGCGATAAGTGTCCACAGGACCTAGGGGTTCCAACTTCCGAAATGGGGTCAATCGCTACCGAAATGGGTAGACCAACCCATATCTGCTTTCCCCCGATAGCGACTGATGCGCATCGCCATGAGACGCCAACCGGAGGATGTCCTGGCCCGTTTCGAAGTTCCTCACCACTCTCACCAGATGACGCACAGGCAATTCCCTCAGTAATGCTTACCGATTGATCTGCGTCATTGCGGTAGGTGTTGCCGCTGTGACGGCAACTGTGCAAAGCTTGGACGCGATGTGATCCGGGGATTTTGGTGAGTGGAGGATACACTGGGCACTGCCGCAAAACAGACGGTGATTTTGGCTCGTCACCCGCTCGCAAGTGGGGCAGAATTTATTTCGACCGTCGGAGTGGCACTTGGCTATTTTATCACCGCACGGCTGAGCCTCGCATTGCTGGAGCCGGTCGATGGTGTTGCCGTATTCTGGCCCGCCGCAGGAGTGGCTTCGGGGATTTTGATCGCCCTTGGTTCTGCGGCCCGGTGGACTGTTGTCGTCGGGGTGGTGGCTGCAACGATCGCAGCTAACTTGCTGGGTGATCGGAACATCTGGAACTCGTTGTCCTCTGCTGTTGCGAACGCGGGTGAGGCCGTCATTGTCGCAGGCCTGATCCACCGCTTTTGTGGCTCTCCATTCGAGTTGAACGAACTGAAAAGGGTACTGGCACTATTTGCCGCGACCATTGTTGGAACGAGCCTCTCCGGCATTGTGGGTACGGTAGGCTTTGCACTGTTTCAGGGGTCTGCCGCGTCTCTGCCGGTGATCTGGCTTCACTGGTTCTCATCTGACGCGCTCGGGATCATTGCGGTGGCGCCCCTCGCGATCGGGCTGGCGTCGCTGGCGCGCAACTCCCCGCCGCGGCGCGAGGTCATGGAGGGCGTTTTGGCGCTTGCCGTGGTGTCCCTCGTATGCGCGTTGCTGGTTTTCTTGCCCAATCAGCCCTGGACCACGGAGTTCGCGATTGGCGCGCTCTGTCCACTTCTGCTCTGGATCGCATCTCGCCTTCGTCCAGCCTTCACCGCGATTGCCACGTTCTTCGTTGCGATCACGATCGTCTGGACGACAATCTTCGCAATCGGCATTTTCGGGGACTTGCACCTGTCGGTCGCAGAGCGTGTGCTGGGCGCCCAAGTTACCATCCTTGCGATTTCACTGGGCGCCCTGGTTCTTGCGGCCCTATTTAGTGAGCGGAGGCTGCATGAAAGCGCCATTCTGGAGAGGGAGGCCCGATTAAAGGAGGCGCTGCGAGCTGGCAGCGTTATGGCCTTCGATTGGGACGTGTCTGCCGACGAAATACGGTTCAGCCAAAATGCAACTGAGATCCTCGGTCTCAACTCGCAACAGGTTCTCAGCGGGACTGATTGGCTGAAACACATACATCCAGAAGACCACCCGCGGGTGGCCTTCTGCCTCGAAGATGCTCGTCCGGAGCAGTCCTCGATTTCGATCTCATTCCGCTACCGGCGGCCGGATGGTGGCAAAGTCTGGCTGGAACAGGTTGCGATCGTCCGGTTCGATTCTGCTGGAAAGCCTACGCGCATCAATGGGCTCACGACGGATGTAACCCAGCGCAAGCGTTTCGATGAGGAGCTTTCGCTCGCGTGGAAAACAGCAGAAATGGCCGATCGCGCCAAATCGAGCTTTCTTGCCGCCGCAAGCCATGACTTGCGACAGCCATTGCAGACCCTGCAATTCCTGCAGGCGGCGCTTGAGCCTCACCACCCAAGCGGCGAGGCCCGCAAACTTGTCGCTGGAATCGGGCAATCGCTGGACACCATGAGCAGCATCCTATCGAGCCTGCTCGACGTGAACAGGCTGGAATCCGGAAACCTGCGTCCATCCGTGAGCGAGATTTCGCTGAACGAAATCTTCGAGCCGCTCGCTGGAGACTTCGTCGCGCTTGTGCAGGAAAGAGGGCTCCGGCTGTGCATCGTCCGTTCCGAGCTTGTCATCCGCAGCGACAGGCGCATGCTCGCGGAGATGATCCGCAACCTGTTGTCGAATGCGGTCCGATACACTGACAGGGGACGAATTTTGCTTGGATGCCGCCGAGCAGGCGACAATGTTCGCATTGAAGTCTGGGACAGTGGCGTCGGTATCACCGAAGACCAGCTCCCGCATATATTTGATGAGTACTATCAGGGGACCGGCGGCGCGGACCTGGGCGGCTTCGGGTTGGGGCTTGCGATCGTGAAGCGGCTCGGAGACATTCTGGATCACAGGGTCGAGGTGCGCTCGATTGCTGGGAAGGGTACACGGTTTTTCATTGAGGTTCCGCGCGGTCGAGCCGGTGTAAAGGCGCCGGAAGCAGCGCCGCTGGTGCATCATCATAATCATGCCTTCCTTGGCAGCGTTCTCGCAGTCGAGGACGAGGCGTCCGTGCGCTCGGCGCTTGGGAGACTGCTGAAAACGAGAGGGATTGACGCCACCATAGTTGCAACGGCGGCGGAAGCCTTGACTCTGGTCAGAGAGCAGGGCCTGAGGCCGGATGTGCTGCTGTGTGACTACAACCTACGTGGCTCAGGAGATGGTATCGAGACCATTGGGCACCTGCGTGCCATTCTTGGCGGAAACATACCGGCCGTCGTGATGACCGGTGACACCAGATCGCAAACGGTGGACTCGATTTCTGCGCAAGGTGTCTCTGTCCTCATCAAGCCCTTCCTGGCCGAAGAACTTCTGGAAGCCTTGAGCGGCCGGCGCCGCGAGCCACTGTGAGCGGCTCGGCCCATTGAGACAATCCGGGCAAATGCTTTCTCGACATGCTGGGCGTGTTCGCAGAGTTCGAGACCGACCTGCGGCGCGAGCGTCAACTTGAGGGGATCGCCGACGCGAAGGCACGCGGGGTGTACAAGGGCCGCAAGGCGAGCATCGATCCTGCAAAGATTGGGCAAAAATGAAATCATGATTAGGACTCTCTGCGTTTGCAAAGGCTTTGAATGCCAATAACGGACATCGGATTGTTTATTGGCCACCTGAAACCGCGGCTATTCAGGGACCGCGGTGTCGAAACTAATCATCATTGTTTTCTGCAGCACCTCATAAATGACAGCCGTCGACCACCCAAACATCAGCGCACCATTCATTGCCGTTATGGGACCAAGCAGCCGCCAGCCCTCTACCGGTATCACGTCACCATAGCCAAGTGTCGCGTAGTTCACGAATGCGAAATAAACGAGGTTTGTGCCAGCCGGCGCAGCATCCACAATCGAGTAGGCCAGCGACCAAACAAACACCTCGAGAACATGCGCGGCCATCAAGACCGAAACAGTTGCAATCATAACAGTGATCAGGCGCAGCGACGGGTGGCTTCTTTTTTTGGTACCCCATGCTCGTGCTACGCTCACCACCACGGTCATCACCAACGCATGTATGGTAATGTTACAAACACAAACGATGCCGCCTACCAGAAATTGGACCAGCATGGCCATCACGACCTTGTAACGTTGACACGGTACCTACTCGCAAGGCCCAAATTAGCACAGGTCAATTTGAAAACGCGAGAACGCGAGAGAGTTACTTTAACTCACCGTGGCTGTATCAGAGGCGCGGATGTTGGGATACCATCGGTCCCTTTGGGGGACATCGAAAGGGACGATGGGCGCGGTCGGCACGCCCTGCCAGATCATTGCCCGCGCTATCCTGTTTTGACTCAACCGATCCCGACGAAGGGGGTCTTGTGGCGTGACGGCGCGTAGACTGAACGGGTGTCGAGATGATCACAATTCCGGAACTGGTATCGCAAGGTTTAGGGACGTTTCTCACCGCAGCAACTAAAGACCGGTTTGGCTCTTCACATGCCGGCTTGACTGAATTGCTTCCGTTTGCGGCCAAGCTCGCGTTGGAGTGCATTGGTAACAGCGACGCCCTGTATCATAATATTGAGCACTCGATGCTCGTTACCCTTGCCGGGCACGATATTTTGACTGGACGAGCGCTGCTGCGGCCGACGACAGCGAGCGACTATGCGAACTTCATTATGGCGTGCCTCACCCATGACATCGGATACGTTCGCGGAGTTGTTCAGGGAGACGAAGACGATTGCTATATCGCAGACGTCACTGGTCGCACCATTCGCCTGCCGCAAGGGTCGTCTGACGCCGCGCTCGCTCCGTATCATGTGGACCGCTCAAAGTTATTCGTCCACGAACGCCTGGACCCTGTGGAAGAACTGGATGCGAGGCGAATTGCCCGAGCAATCGAATATACGCGCTTTCCCTATGCGGATTCCTCGAATGACGATCTGATCGAAGAGGAGGGCTTGTTGCTGCGCGCCGCCGATCTCATCGGCCAGCTCGGGGACCCACACTATATGCGTAAGTCAAATGCGCTGTTCTACGAATTTGAAGAAATTGGGCTGAACAAAACACTTGGCTATAGTACGCCGGCAGACATAGTTTATAAGTATCCGCAATTTTACTGGAACAACGTTGCTCCGCAAATTAAAACGGCGATACGCTATCTCAATTACACATCGAGCGGGCGTCAATGGATAGCAAATCTCCATAGTAACGTTTTTCGAGCAGAGCGTGAGATGAACTTATCGGGTCCGCAGCTATGATCGATCATTGAGTCCCACACTGGAAGCCTTCGAGCATCTGCTAACGTGCCCCACGGAGCGATCTTCGAGGTTCGCTTTGCTGCGTGGCGACTAGGACAGAAATGTCTCCTTCGGGTGCCAGAACGGCATTCATGCACCGCAACAGAATTTGACTTCATTCGACCACCTCGTCTGCAACCTGCGGAGCTTCATCAGCTTCGCCTGCATCGTTTGCTCCAGCTTGTGCGGAACCAAGCCGATTGAGGGCCGGTTGCGCTGCCGCACACGCGGCGTTAAGGTCACGGCTGTCCAACGAGCAGGCTCGCACCCACGCGACCGCGATTCGCCAAAGGCAATCGATTGCTGCGTCAGGTCTTTAAAATCGTCACGCATCCGGCGACCATCATCGCAGGGGTCGTCTCCGGCCTGCTGTTCGGGTTCTATCTGCCCAAGCCGGCCCACTCGCTGGTGCCGTTCGCGAAACTTTACGTCGCCCTACTGTCGATGAGCATGTTGCCCATCCTCGTGACAGCGCTCACCTGGGGCATCGGACAGATGTTGCGCAACGCGACGACCCGCGCGCTGTTCCCGCGTATGGTTTTGTCCTATCTGCTGCTGCTTCTGATTCCGAGCGCGGCGACGGTGCTGGTGTGCGTCGGTCTCAGCCCGGGCAAAAGCTTGGGCGAGGGCGCCGCCGCGGCGCTCGGCCAGCAGCTCGCCAGCGAGCCTGTGGTCGAATCCGGCAGTCCGATCATGGCGTTCCTGCAGGGCATGGTGCCGCCCAATATCTTTGCTGCGCTGTCGGGGGCGCAGTTCATCAGCATCGTTTTTTTCTGCGTTCTGCTCGGACTGGCGCTCGGCGTCGTCAAGTCCCCCGGTGCTGACGATACGCTGCGGGTGTTGAACGCCCTCAACGAGGCATTTGCGACCATCTTCCACTGGGTGCTGATCCCGCTGCCGCTCGGCCTCTTCGCTCTCGGCGCGGCTCACGTGGCGGAGGCCGATCGGGGGTTGCTGGTAGCGCTGGTACGCTACGTCGGCTATTTCTACCTGGCAGGACTGGTGGCGGTAGCCGGGCTGACGGCGGTGCTGTCGATCGTGTGCCGCAAGGCGCCCTGGCGGGTACTGTCCGATCTCGGCCAGCCGCTTGTAATCGCCTTTGCCACCGACAATCCGCTGGCCGCACTGTATTCCGCGATCGAAGCACTGCAGGAGCGGTTCGGCGTGGACCGCAGCGTCGTCGACACGGTCACGCCGTTCGGCGTGCTCGCCAACCAGCACGGCCAGGTGCTGCTGTTGACCTTTACCGTGCTTTTTCTCGCGCAGGTCTACGGCGTTTCGCTCGGCACGGCCGCGATCGTCATCGTCGCGGCTTCGTGCCTGATCTCGGGCGCGGCGGCAGTCGGGGGAGGCCCGGCGCTGGTGCCGATCCTCGCGCCGATCCTGTTGAATGCGCAGATCCCCGACGCGCTGGCGGTAGTGGTGCTGGCGACCACGCAGCCCGCTGTAGCGCCGCTGGTCTCGCTGCTCACCGTGCTGGGTACGGCCGCGCTGACCGTCATCACAGCGAAGCCGGGGAAATCCGCATGAATGCGAGACCCTGGCGCTTATGGGTGATGGGTGCTTTGCTCGCATTGGCGATACTGCCGCCGGCGGCATCCGCCACGGCGGCGCTTTCGAGCTTTCCCGATATCCGTCAGGTGCAGGAGCGCGGCGCGCTCCGCGTCGGGCTGGTCGCCAAGGACATTCCGCCGCTGCTGGTTACCGGAAGCGACGGTCAGCCTGCCGGCATCGAGATTGCCATGGCCAACGGCCTGGCGAGGCGCCTGGGGGTCAAGCTTCAGTTCGTGCGCACTGCCGCGACCCACGATGAGCTGGTGGCCCAGGTAGCTGCCGGCGAAGTGGACGTTGCGGTGTCTTCGGTTACGCGGACCGTTGAGCGGGCCCAAGTGGTGCGCTTTTCGCGCCCGTACCTGACGCAGTCGGTGGCGGTTGCGTTGAACCGGGTGCGTGCGTTGCAGGAGAACGTTGCCTGTCCGGACACGCCCGCCGATGCGGCGGCACTGGCGGCGAGGCCGGGAGGGCTCGGCGTCACGCGCGGCGGCGCCTATGAACAGGCGCTACGCAACCAGGACAAAAACATCAATCCGGTGGTCTTCGACACCGAAAGGGAACTCCAGGATGCCCTGGAAACCGACAGGCTACTCGCCGGTCTGGGCGGCGAGATCGGGCTGCGCGAGTTGTTCGCCCGGCACCCGGCGGCGCGTATCAAGCTCAAGCTTTGCCTGCTGGGCGAGCAGAAGGACCAGATCGCCATTGCCGTGCGGCCCGACGCACCCAATCTCACCGCATGGATCGATGTCGTTCTGGACAACGTCGGCTTGCAGCTGGAGCCCAGCGGCATCTTCACCCTCGGAACGGACTGGACCTTCTGAGCGGCTATTGCTCTCACCCGTACGGAGGCCGCAAACAATACCATCTCGGTGCGGACGCGAACCTGCCCCGCGGCGCCAGCTTTCAATTCGCCCTGCCCGCGATCGCCGTGGTGATGGTCCTAAAGAACAGGCAACCCGACCGCGAGTTCTGCTGTGCCAAACTCGGACACCCGCATGCGCCTACTCAGCCGAGTGTGGCCCGCCGACTGGTACCGCGATCTGAAAAATGGAACCGGCGGAGTTTGACTTGACAAGCCGTAATTTGCCTCCGTCGTTTGCAACCAAGGTAGAAGAGATGGCGAGCCCCAATCCGATACCACTAGACTTTGTCGTAAAGAATGGATCGAATATGCGCTCTCGATCCTCGACCGGTATTCCGGGTCCGGAGTCTTCAACCGACAACAATACGGTCGAGTGACCGTCGAAACTCGTTGTGAGCCGCAGACGTCGTGCTTCGGGGGGCACGGAGTTCATTGCGTCGATAGCGTTTTTGACGAGGTTCAAGAGTACTTGCTGGATTTGCGTGCCATCTAGATGCACGTCGGGAAGGTTGCCTTCAAACTCTGTAGTGACGGATACTTCGTTGATTTGAAGATCATGTTGCAGCAATCTTAGTGTTAGCCGAGCAACATCCTCAACGCGAGTAAGCGCCCTTCGATCAGTCGTCTTTTTCGACAATTCGCGAATGTTGGAGATGATTGCACCAGCGCGATGGCTGTCGGCCTCTATGTCACTAAGGATATCGTCCATTTCTTCCAGTTCCGAAGGGTTCGAACGCAGCTGGCTGAGGGCTGTACTGGCGTTTAGTGCGATAGCTGCCAAAGGTGTTCTCAACTCATGGGCGATGGCGCCCGTGACAGCGTCCACGGTCAAAAGCCGGTTGGTGCGTTCGCGTCGCTGCAAAATGATCGCGCTGGCGAGGCGTGAATAGAGCAGCGTTGTTTCGATGAGCAACCCCGTCAGCACCATGCAACTGGCGATTAGAACGAAACCACGAGCCGCGTACCAACCGACTGAAAATCGAACCGAACTTGAGAGGACAGCCACCAAGAAATTTGGCATCCAGGCGAGCAAAGTCACCATCAACCATAAATCGAGGATCGTGCGCCTACGAAATAGTAACACGGTCAGCGCGGTAGTAACCCATAGCCAAAGCGCAAAGTTGACCTGATTGCCAAACCGCGTCTGCAATCTGACGTCGGTGGTGTAGAAGCTCGGGAGATATTCCGTTTTCGCCGCCACGATCCAAGTCAGTCCAGCTATCACCGCAAGTGCACAGACAACAGTGGTTACAATGGCGGTCGTTGTCGATCTGCCGGGCAGGGTGGCGACTCCAGTCACATCCTTGGAGAGCGCATAAGCTAGGATCGCTGTCGGAAACGTCGTGTGCCAAAGCACGAACATCCAAGCTGCAGTGTTAGCGTCACCGATCAGACCGGCAGGGGCGTATGCTCCCGGAAAAGCCAGCGTCTGCAAGAACGCGAACGAGCTGCTGAATATGTAACCACTCGCGAGTGCAAGAAGGGCGCGCTGAGGCTGGATCGAAAATTGAGCGAACAGAAGGGTTGCCGTTAGAAGATCGGCAACGCTCACAACGGCCTGCAAAACCGGAATGAAGGCATCAACTTGGGGCAGCTGTATGCTCGCGAACGGTGCGATAGCAGCCGCCGCGACGGTCAAGAGGATGATGATGCCGACGGCTATCGTCCGTTGCCTTGCGGTTGGCGGCATCGTTGCGATAATTAATGGGAAATATTGTCCGGCTTCGGCCTCCGGCAACCGGTCCGTTCCAAAATCCGCTTGATGAACTTCCGCCAATTTCATCGGCGTCGTCCTGAGTATTAGGACAATACTTTCAGGGCTAGCCGTTCAAGAGCTCGGTGATGCTCCGAACAGCAGCCAGGGTCTGTTCCACCCCAAAATCAAAGCATGGCGGGTTGTCCTTCCGCTAGAGCAAACTTCTGAATTGGGTCCAAAAAGCGAAATACTCGCCACGAGCAAATAACGATCGCCCTGGCCCGGCAGTCCAGACTCGGACATCAGCGGCCAATCGTGCTCTTTTCGGCAAGCTCAAGCAAACGAGACGTTTTGGTCTCTTATTAGAGACAGCCATCCCCGTAGCTAGAGCCAGATGGGGATCTTGACCGCAGTTGCATTGCACTTTGGTTTCTCGCTTAGTGAGCGCTGAGCTTGCTGAAACGCTCGACCAAGCGGCGATTGTGCTGGATCTCGTCGGCGATAATTAACTTGCGGTACTTAAGGTCGGCGATCACCAAATCGTCAGTCGGGCTGTGGTGCAAGGCATCCTCTATTTCTTTTTGGAGAGCCACGTATCGCCGTTCCAGGGAGCTATCGCCAATTTTTGGTGACGGCCGGGCCGGTCAGGCGGCGGCGGTTGCGGGTTGACGGTCGGTCGGCTTGGCGATGACCTCGATCCCGTCGTTGAATGTCACACCGAGAACGAGTTTTGGCAACTGGTTGTGTCCGTCGAGCCGTCGCCAGCTTTTCTGTGCACCCTCGAGCAATTTGAAGACCATTGCGAGCGCGGTCCTGTTGGACAGACAGCCCTTCGATCGGATCGTGCGGTGGCGCACGGTGGCGAAGGTGCTTTCAATGGGATTGGTAGTCCGCAGGTGTTTCCAGTGCTCGGCCGGGAAGTCGTAGAACGCCAGTAGCGTGTCCCGATCCTTGCTCAGGCAGTCGGCCGCCTTCGCGTATTTGGGCGTGTAGCTCTCGATGAAGGCGTCGAACGCCAGCTCGGCGGCGGCCTTGGTTTCGGCCATCCAGATCTCCTGCAACGCGCGTTTGGCTTTCGGCTGCTGGCTCTTCGGCAACTTGGCGATCACGTTCGCGGTCTTGTGCACCCAGCAGCGCTGCTCGCGTATTTTCGGCCAGACCTCACCGGCGGCCTTCCAGAACCCGAGCGCGCCATCGGCGATGGCGAGCCGCGGTGGCACGTCGAGCCCGCGCCGCTTCAGGTCGAGCAGCAGATCGCGCCAGTCCTGCGCGCTCTCGCGGGCGCCATCGGTGAAGCCGACCAGTTCCTTGCGGCCTTCCGGCGTCGCGCCGATCAGCACCAGGATGCACTGCTTTTCGTCTTCGAGGCGTGCCTGGAGATGGATGCCATCGGCCCAGATGTAGACGTAGCGCTTCGCCGACAGATCGCGCTTCTGCCACGCGGTGTGTTCGGCGAGCCAACCGTCCTTCAGGCGGCCGATGGCGGATGCCGACAACCCGGCAGCGTCCTTGCCGAGCAGCGCCGCCAGCGCCTCGGAGAAGTCGCCGGTCGAGATCCCCTTCAGATATAGGATCGGCAGCAGCGTCTCGATCGACTTTGACCGGCGCATGTAGGGCGGCAGGATCGACGGAGAGAACCGGATGCGGCCGGGATCGGCGGCGTCCGCCTCGCGGTCGCGCACACGCGGTTGGCGGACGGCGACCGGACCGATACCGGTCATCACCTCGCGCTCCGGCAGGTGACCGTGGCGGACGACGCGCTGGTGGCCGTCCTCGGTCTTCAAATCGGCATGCTTGTCGAGAAAGTCTGCAACCTCGGCCTCTACCGCCTGGGCAAGCAGGCAACGCGCCCCATTGCGCAAGATTTCGGTGAGTTGATCCTCGACGTTTCCTGGCTGAATCAGCTTGATGATGTTATCTTTAGACACGGCATATCGCTCCTTCGGTGGAGAAGTGGAGGCGTCAAGCACCCCCACGATATGCCGCCTTTCCGATTCCCGCCGTCACCAACTTTGGGCGATAGCTCCGTTCCAGGTAGGCAATCGTTGTTTGCGCCATGATATTCTCCAACACAGTCGCATCTGCAACACGCACTGGAACGCAAAACAGCGAAAACGTCTTTGACTTGATTCAAGGGCGCCATGCGGCGGAAACCATCATGGAACGGCGTACAGGTTGGGTTCGGCGGATTTGGGCATCGCGCGGGAACAGCCTGAAAACCAGGCGTTGCCTTTTTTCGGGCCATTGAGTGATATCGCTGGAGGGGTCGGCGACGTCAGCGGATATTCGGAGCCGCTCGCATTATTGATCTATCGCAATGGCGCAGAAGGCGTCAGACTAAATAGCCAACCGGGAATCCGGCATGACAACGCCGCCACCAGGCTACCAACGCTACCGAATCCTTCAGGCAGTATTTTGCGCGCGACCCCTCCAGGCACCGAGACGCTGGCAGCACCAAGCGGTGAACTGCTTCAGAAAAATTCAGCAGCATGTACTGCCCGATCAGGCCGCATGCGTCGTTGGCAGTCCGTATTGTCGCGTCATGAGAATCCGGGGCGGTTGATTGCAGCCTGCGTGCTGCTCGTCGCTGCTCTCACCCTGATGCGCGGAATCTTCGCTGCCGTGCATCCGCTGCGGGTGGACGAAGCCTACTACTGGACCTGGTCGAGGGAGAGCGTCATTTCCTACCTCGACCATCCGCCCATGGTCTCGTGGTTAATCTATTTCGGGACGCAGATTTTCGGGGACACGAACTTCGGCGTCAGATTCAGCGGCCTGCTTGCCATGCTGGTCATGCAGGCTCTGCTCGCCGATATGGTCTGGCGAACGACGCGGGATTGGCGCTATGCCATCCTTGCCGTGCTGCTGCCGGAAGCCGCGCTTGATTACGGCCTGCTGGTCACGAAGGTCGTGCCGGATACGCCTCTCATCATGTTCACTCTGGCGATGGTGTGGGCGCTGGTGCGGCTGGCTTTGTCGGGCAATCGACGATGGTGGCTATTGGCGGGCGTATTCGGCGGCTTTGCCCTGTTGTCAAAATACAGCGTCATTCTGTTGCTTCCGGCCACTGTCGCCTATGCAGTTTTCCCGTCCTGGCGAAAGACGCAGCTATCCAGCCCCTATCCATGGCTTGCGGTGCTGATCGCGGTCGTCATGTTCTCGCCCGTGCTTTACTGGAATGGGATCCACGATTGGGCATCGTTCAGATTTCAGCTCGATCGGCCGGTGCAAACGCGGGGATGGTCGCTGAAATTCCTGGCTGAGTTCGTGGGAAATCAGTTCTTGTTGTTAGGTCCAATCCTGTTTCCGATGATGGTGATCGGAACGACCCGATTCGGTTGGCGGGGATTCCGTATCAAAGACCCCATCGCGATCCTGCTCTCGATGTGCGTGGCCGTTCCGGTCGGGTTTTTGCTTTGGCGCTCGATGTATGGCCGCATTGGCGACAGCTGGCCGCTCTTCATTTGGCCGTTCGGCTTTGCCTGCGTCGCCATCAACCTCGCGCGCTGGCGGCAGGAAGCGGCGGGTTCGGTCATGGTCCGGATAGCTCCGTTGGCCGCGGCAACGGCAATTTTGACTGGAATCGGTTTCGTCGTGCTGGTGATGATTTACTACACTGGAGCCAATGCAAATTATCTGGCGAAAAACGATCCGATCGGGAAGGAGGCGGGCTTTGCGCAGGTCGCCGAAGCGGCAAGAAATGAACTGGAAAGGGTTGGCGCGACCTGGTTCGCGACGACCGACTATCGCATCTATTCGATGCTGCGATGGCACCTGAAAGATCGAATACCCGTCGTTCAGATCAACGAAAGAAACAGGTATATCGGCTTTGGCACGACCGAGGCGGATGTTGCCGGTCCGGTCGGACTCTATGTAGTTCCGAAAGACGAAATCAGGAGCGAGCTTTGGGCGGCCACAACTGCGGTACTCGCGCCTGCTGGGCAGGCTGATCTGACCTGGCGCGGCGTGGTTTACGATACCTACCTGATGCAAAAGCTGACAAACTGGAAGCCGGTGCTTTCACCGCCGCCGGGTGATCCGCTTTTTACGAGCAGGCCGCATTGAGCGCCCGCCCGGCAGCGCACGGGACTATCTTCAACGGAACTTCACGAAACCGGTTTCGATTCGCTCGGCTTTGCTATTCTGGTGGCGCGGCTTGAAGACGATCTCGGCATCGAACCGTTTACCGTATCGCAAGACGCCGCCTTCCCCCTCACGATAGGCTGCTTCATCGGGGCCCATGAAAATGTCCCCGCGTGAAATCTTCGCGCTGCGTGACTATCTCGGCCCGGAACTAAAGGGTCGAACGATTTCCGATGCGCGCCAGGTGGTGTCGCTCACGAATATTCTTGAACAGACTTGCCTGGTGGGCCGGCCTGGCGAACTCTCCAGGCGCTCGGTGCTGCTGGCCGTCGGCGATCAGCTGATATCGGCCATCGCGATGACGGAGATCGATGGCGTGGCCCGGCGCATGCTGCTGTGTCCGCCCGATCTCAACGAAGATCACGTCAAAGCCTTGATTGAGGATGCCGAAATCGATGCCGTGGTCACCGACCAGCCGGCGCGCTGGGCGGACGCCGAAGTGTATCTGGTGATGGCGGCCCGCGCGCCCGTGCGCAGCGGCGTGAAAGCAAAAGACCGAGCGGGCGACGGAATGGCTGATGCTGACATCGGGCACCTCGGCCGTGCCGAAGATCGTCGGCCATACGCTGGAGGGACTGACCGGCGCGATTGTCGCGGACGGCCCGGTCCGCGGCCCGCCGCCGGTCTGGGCAACCTTCTATGACACCAGGCGCTACGGCGGCCTTCAGATCCTTCTGCGCGCCATTATCTGCGGCGGTTCGATGGTGCTGTCGGAACCCGGCGAGCCGATCGCCGAATA
The DNA here is from genome assembly GCA_963801875.1 of uncultured Alphaproteobacteria bacterium. Taxonomy (GTDB): domain Bacteria; phylum Pseudomonadota; class Alphaproteobacteria; order Rhizobiales; family Xanthobacteraceae; genus Bradyrhizobium. The sequence goes on from CAWDGT010000010.1 coordinate 188,447, forward strand.
TGTCGCGCGCCTGAATGCCGGGGGCGTCACGCACATCTCTGGCACGCCGTCGCATTGGCGCAAGCTCCTGATGAGCGGATCGGCCTCGGGCTTTTCGCCGCGATACGTCCGCTTGTCGGGCGAGATCGCCGACCAGGCCGTGCTCGATGGGCTGAGCCGGGCCTTTCCCGCAGCCTCGATCGGGCACGCCTATGCGTCGACCGAGGCAGGCGTGGGCTTTGCCGTGAACGATGGCCTCGAAGGCTTTCCCGCAAGCCTGGCAACGTGATCGCGGTGGCGCGGCGCGAAAGCGACGAACTGCGCGAGGCCATCCGCCACGCGGTGCAGCGGGGCACCGGTGGTCTCCACTTCAGGACGCTCGATCTGGGCGAGACCGACGCCATTCCGCCGTTTGTGAAGGGCCTGCGCGACGAATTCGGTGCGATTTACGGCCTCGTCAATAACGCCGGTATCGGCACCGAGGGCCTTCTCGTCACCATGCACAATACGGAGATCGAGGCGCTGGTACGTGTCAACATCCTGTCGCCGGTAATTCTCACGAAATATGTGGTGCGGCACATGATGGCCGTTGGCGCCGGCCGTATCATCAACATGTCTTCGATCATCGCGACCACCGGCTATAACGGCCTGTCGGTCTACGGCGCGACCAAGGCCGCGGCATCGGGCTTTACCCGGTCGCTGGCGCGCGAGGTCGGCAAACTCGGGATCGCCGCGAATGCGATCGCGCCGGGCTTCGTCGATACCGAACTGACGCAAAGCCTTTCGGAAGCTCAGTGCAAGCGGATCGCCGGCCGCAGCGCGTTGCGCCGACTGCCTGAGGCCGACGATGTCGCCCGCATGGTGGAATATCTGCTGGGCGACGGTGGCCGCAACATCACCGGCAGCGTGCTGACCATCGACGTCGGCAACACCGCGTAATTGCACATCATTCCCGCTTGCACGTCGCTGCAATTTGAGCCGCTCGGTTGATTTCCCTCAAGCGTGGCGGGCGCATTTCCGGCGAAAAGCATCTGGAAAAGATGCAACGCGGAACAAGCGATGTCATTTGAACGTGTCCTGCGATGGGCACTCGTCTCGATCGCGGTTATCGGGTTGGCGGCCGGCATAGCCGCCCAGGCCGCCGGCCGGCCGGGCCTTGCCGATTTCCTTTGGGCGCTGGCGACCGCACCTGTGGTGGCGGGACTTGCAGTCTCGATCGTGCGCGACTTTCTGGCCGGCCGTTTCGGGGTCGATGCGATCGCGCTGGTGTCGATGAGCGCCGCACTGGCGCTCGGCCAGCCGCTCGCCGGCGCCGTGGTCGCGCTGATGTATTCCGGCGGCAATGTACTCGAAGATATCGCCGTTGCCCGCGCCGAGCATGATCTGCGTTCGCTGGTCGATCGCGCGCCGCGCGAGGCGCATCGCCGCATCGACGACCGCATCGAGGAGGTGCCGATATCGGCCGTCGTGGTCGGCGATTGTCTTTTGGTGCGGGCAGGCGAAATCATTCCGGTCGATGGCGTTCTCAACTCGAACGCGGCAACCGTCGACGAGTTGGCATTGACGGGTGAGCCGATCCCGGTGGTCAAGGCGCGCGGCGCCGGCATCCTCTCCGGCTCCCTGAACGTCAGCGAGACCTTTGAAATGAAGGTGTCCGCGGCCGCCGGCGAAAGCACCTATGCGGGCATCGTGCGCCTGGTGACCGCAGCGCAGACGGCGAAAGCGCCGTTCGTTCGGCTGGCCGACCGCTATGCACTTATTTTCTTGCCCGTGACGCTCGCGCTGGCCTTCGTCGCCTGGCTGATCTCCGGCGATCTGATCCGCTCTCTCGCCGTGCTGGTGGCGGCGACGCCGTGTCCCCTCATTCTGGCAGCGCCCGTCGCCTTCATCGCCGGCGTCGCGCAGGCGGCCCGGCGCGGCATCCTGGTCAAGGGCGGTGGGCCGCTGGAGGCGCTGGCGCGCGCCCATACCGTGCTGTTCGACAAGACCGGAACGCTGACGGTTGGCGGCGCGCGGCTGATTTCCGTCGAAGTAGCGCCGGGAGAGTCGGCCGACGAGGTGTTGATGCTCGGGGCCTCGCTCGAGCAGGCGTCGCATCATGTTCTCGCCCAGGCTATCGTCCGGGCCGGGGTCGAGAGGGCCTTAAGCCTCAAACTGCCCGAGCAGGTGAGGGAATCCATGGGCACCGGGCTGCACGGCGTGATCGAGGGGCGGCAGGTGGCTGCGGGTTCGCGCGACATGATCTATGCGGGCACCCATCCCGGCGAATGGGCATCGCGGGCGATAAGGCGCGCCTCTTGGCGTTCGGCGCTCATCGTCTTCGTCGCGGTCGAGGGACGGCCGATCGGCGCATTGCTGCTCGCCGACGAGCTTCGTTCCGACACGCCGCGGGCGATCCGGTTGCTGCGCGAGGCGGGCGTCAAACGCATGGTCATGGTCACCGGCGACCGCGCCGCTTCCGCGCACGCGATCGGCGCAGCCCTCGATCTAGATGCGGTGCTGGCCGAGCGCGTGCCCTCCGACAAGGTCGATGCCGTGCGTTCCGAGCGGCGGCTTCATCCGACCATCATGGTCGGTGACGGAATCAACGACGCGCCGGCGCTGGCATCGGCCGATGTCGGGATCGCGCTTGGCGCCCGCGGCGCCAGCGCCTCATCGGAAGCGGCCGATGTGGTGATCCTCGCCGATCGCCTCGACCGGGTCGGCGAGGCGATCATGATCGCGCAACGGGCGCGGCGGATCGCGATCGAAAGCATCGTCGCCGGGATGGGGCTTTCAACGCTGGCAATGCTGGCGGCAACCTTCGGCTGGCTGATGCCGGTGCCGGCGGCTATCGTTCAGGAGGTGATCGATGTCGCCGTGATCCTTAATGCGCTGCGGGCGCTATCGCCGGGCTATGGCCATGCGGGCGGGCGCATGACGGTCGCGGACGGACGCGATCTGCACCGCGACCACCTGGCGCTGATCGGCAATCTGGACCGGCTGCGGGGAATCGTCGATGGGCTCGACGACGCCACGGCCGAAAGCGGCGCGTTGCTGATCATGGAGGCCAACAAACTGGTGCAGGAGCAGGTGGTCGTGCATGAGCGCGACGACGAGGGCAGCGTCTATCCGCGGCTCGCCAGGATCTTGCGGGAGAAGCACAGCCTCTCCGCGATGAGCCGGGCGCATCGCGAGATCCTGCATCTCGCGCGCCTGCTCGCCCGCATGGTCGAGGACCTGCCGACGGAGAAGGTCGACCGCTATCTCATTCGCGACGCCCAGCGTGTGATCGAGGCGATCGAGACCCTGGTGCGCATGCATACGGCGCAGGAGGAAGACATCTATGAGGCGGTGGCGCCGCCAATGCCGGCCTAACGGGGTGGGTTCGCAAACCGGCGTGAAGCAAGCCGGCGCCGCTCAGACGGCAACCGAATGCCGGGCGGTGGAACAACGCAGATAGGTGTCGAACACCGCCGCAACGACCCGCGCCAGCGCCAGACCCTCAGGGGCGAGCGATAGTTTCCCGCCTGCATAGGTGAGAAGGCGATCTTCCTGCATCCGCAGCAATTCGGGAATCTCGTCGACGTACCAATCGCCGGCAAATCCCAAAGCTCGGCCGGCGGCGGCAAGGTCGACCGATCCGTCGCACATGATTCGCTCGATCACGTGAGCGCGAAGCTTATCCTGCTCCCCCAGCGCGTGGCCGCGTGCCACCGGCAATTTTCCCGCCGCCACGGCGCGCGACCATGCCCCGGTTTCGCTGGCGTTCTGGACGTAGCCCTGCGGTGTCCGGCCGATCGAAGTCGCACCGATGCCGATCAGCGTTCGGGCAGCGTCGCTGGTGTAGCCCTGGAAGTTGCGATGCAGGCTTCCCGCTGCGGCCGACCTGGCGAGGCTGTCGCCGGGCAGCGCGAAATGATCGATGCCGATCTGGATATAGCCGCTCGCAACCAGCGTTGCGGCGGCTAGCCGGGCCTGCTCGGCGCGGTCCGGCGCGTTGGGGAGAGTGTCGTCAGCGATCATTCGCTGGTTCTTTGCGACCCATGGCACATGGGCGTAGCCAAACAGCGCAATGCGATCGGGCTTCATCGCGGCGCATTGTTCGACGGTCCGGCAAAGCGCCACCGCGGTTTGATGGGGCAGCCCATAGATGAGGTCGAAATTGATGTTCGGCACGCCGGCGGAGCGAAGACCCCTCGTCGCGCGCTCGACCATCTCCGGCGGCTGGATCCGGTTGATGGCACCCTGTACCTTCGGGTCGAATTCCTGCACCCCGAAACTGGCGCGGTTGAAGTGCAGCGCCCCGATCTGTTGAATCATCGAATCGGCAAGCGTGCGCGGATCGCTCTCGATCGCAATTTCGGCATCGGGCGCTTGCTCGAAACGCATCCGAAGACGCGCCATGACGGCGGCAAGGTCCTCGGGTTCGAGAACCGTCGGCGTACCGCCGCCGAAATGCAGGTGCGAGACTTGCATCCGGGCCGGAAGCGCGTCGGCGATCAGGTCTATTTCCTGCAACAGATTTTGAACATAGGTGGCGACGGGCGAATAACGCGCCGCCAGCTTCATGTTGCAGCCGCAATACCAGCATTGCTGCTTGCAGAACGGCACGTGCAGATAGAGCGAGATCGGCTCGTCAGGGTCGAGCCCGGCGAGCCATTCGCGATAGGTGTCTGCCGGAAAATGGGTCGAGAAATGCGGCGCGGTGGGATAGCTGGTGTACCGCGGCACGTTGACCTTGGCATATTTTTCGAAGGCGGAAGGCATCGCAACGTCTTTCAGATCGGCTGCCGGCCGCGCTCGAATTCCCGGCCTGTCAGTTGTTCTTCGCCCCCTCGCGAATCCACGCCCGGATGGCGTCGCGATCGCAGGTCGACAGCTTTTTCTTGCCCAGCGGCATGTGGGTTTCGGGAGCGCCGCGCCAGTCCAGTAGCCACATCAGATTGCTGCCTTCGGGGTCGCCGGGGATGACCATCTTGCCCGACTTGGTGCCCCTCATGACTCCTTCATAGGAGCTGAGATCAAGCCCGCTCTTTTCGTTTCCCTGTCCCCCGGGCTGGTGGCAGCTGAAACAGCGCCCGACGAAGATCGGCATCACGTCTTCGGCAAAACTGGCTTTTGCCGGGGCTGCGCACAGCTCTCCTGACGCGCTTATGATCTCCTCGCCGATTGTGCCTCCGATCGCCAGAAGGATCGCCCCTCCCAGAACTAACAGTCGCCGCCTCATGTAAATGTCCTTCTTTTCCCAAAGTATTCCGCCCAGTCTAGACGATCATGGAAGCGAAATCAGCATAAGTTCTACACATGCGTCCGACATTGACCCAAGTCAAATATTAACTCCGGGCGGCACGACCTGGACGCGATTCCCGCGCAAGGACCTGCAGCGCGAGGCCCCGGGACAGGAATATTGCCGGCGTAACCGACGCGCTTCGTCGCAGCCGCAATCCATTCTTGCGATTTTCTTGATTTGGCTCAAGGAGACTCGCAGCGAAAGTCCTTAGGCTGAATTCCATCGATACAGACTGGATTCCGCGGATGACTGCCTTCCGAGACGGCGCTACATGGAAATTGTTCGAGGTTGATCGCTTGACTGAGCCTGATATCTGGTATGTTTCCTATCGCTCGAACATCACGCCGAAGCGCGAAAGCGGAGGGCGCAGGTTCGTCCGCGCCACCCGCAAGTTCAAGGCGGAAGCCGATGCGAAGCAATTCGCCCAGGAGATCATCGAGAACGGCTGGAGTGCGATTGCCGGGACCTTGAATCCCCATGCGCCGAAGAAAACCATAGCATCCACGGAAATTCTCGACTGGATCGCCGGCAAGAGCTGAGCAAATATGCCAGGCGACGGCAGACGCCCGCTTGTGTGAAACCGCCAGTCACCTTGCCGCATCAAAAGAAGTCGCTATTCATCGCTCATGGCGCTTGAATAGCCGGACTATTCGAGCAACTATGTTGATCGAGATCAAATCTTTCGTGTGACAATTCGCTTAGGTATTTCAGGTTCGTTCCCATCAACGGAGATGAAAGATGAATGTTAAAGTCCTCGGAGCTGTTGTCGCGGCGTTGGCAGTTGGCGGAGCGTTGGCGATCGCCGTTCCCAAGCCGGCGGCGGCATTGCCTGCGTACGCTGCGTCAACCGGGAAAGCCTGTGGTGCGTGCCATACCAATCCGGCCGGCGGCGGTCCCCGCAATGCCTATGGTGACGCATTTGCGGCGAACGGCCACAAGCTGCCGGGCAAGAAATAGAGTTCAGGTTTCGCAGACAAGAGGGATTTGCGCAGTGTGAATCCCTTAATCTGTGCTTGCGTTTGCACGCTCCGATAGTGGATTCGGATCATTGCACTGACAGGTGCGCCAGCAGGGTGGGATGGGATGCAAGGATCAATCGACGCAACTTTTCTGAACGGGTGCGCAGCGAGCGTCCAGGTTCTTCTCCGACAGATGAGTGTTTGCTTTCGTCGCCCGTCCCTGGCCGCCGCGGCAGCCATTGCCGGCGTGTTTCTCGCCGGAGCCTGTTTCGACGGCGCGTCCGCCCAACCGAGAATAAATTCCGAAGACGGTCCGGAGCTGCGAACCCTGTCTGCGAATTCGCAAGATATCGCGGAAGGCAAGCGCATCGCGGAGTCTTCCTGCGCCGGCTGTCATGGCGCGAATGGCGTCAGTGAAAGTCCCGGCGTGCCACATCTTGCCGGTCAGCGCCCGGCTTACCTGTACCTCGAGCTGAAGGCCTACCAGGCCGGCGTTCGCGGTGAAAGCGCAATGAACAACGTGGTCAGGCCGCTAAGTGACGATGCACTGTTCAAGGCAGCCGCCTACTTTGCGAGCCTGGACCCCCCGCAAAACAGTGCCGCGAATAATGCAAGCGTTGCTGCACCCGATCCGGTTCAACTCGGCAAGACCGCGGCGGCTGGCTGCGCGGGATGCCATGGCGAGGGCGGAGTGAGCAAGACGCCGGGCATGCCGAGTCTGGTCGGAATGGATCCGAAATACCTTGTTGCCGCGATGAAGGCCTACAAGAGCGGGCAGCGCAAGAACGATACCATGAAGGCGATGCTGGCAAGTGTCACCGATGCAAGCATCAACAATATCGCGCTCTATTATGGGCTGCAAAAGCCCGCGCGGGCCCAGACTCCGGTTACCGGCGACAAGGCTGCCGGCGAGGCGGCGTCAGCTTCCTGCGCGGGATGTCACGGGGCGGATGGCGTGAGCGCAACACCAACGACGCCGAGCCTGGCCGGACAGGATGCGACATATCTCGCGAGCGCGCTGCAGGGTTACAAGCAGGCAACCCGCAGCGATGAAACCATGAAAGGCCTGGCGGCAACTCTCGACGACAGCGGCATCAAGAACGTCGCGGCCTTCTACGCGGGACTTGAGCCGAAGCCGCCGAACGTGCGCAAGCCTCTGAGCGCGGAGGAATGGGCGCAGAAATGCGATCGTTGTCACGGCGTTAACGGCAACAGCGTTGATCCACGGTTACCGGCCCTGGCGGGGCAACGGCTGGACTATCTGGAAAAGGTTTTGCAGGCCTACCGGACGGGCGCGCGCAAGAGCCCCCAGATGGCGGCAATGTCAGACGTGCTGACGGATCAGGATATCGGCAACGTTGCGGCCTACTACACGCGTCAGAAGGCGCGCGGGGTGGTATTTGTGATATTGCCGTCCAAACCGGGCACCAAATGAGCAGGACAACAAGTCTTGGGGCTTCGGCGCGCTTCTTCATGCTGCGGGCGACCGTCGCCCTCGCACTATATGGCCCGCAAGAATCAGGGGAATAGATCATGTCTGAGCAGCCACCACTCCACCGGCTTTATCGTCACTATTCGGAGCTGCCATATAGCCAGCGCGTCTTGTATACGATGACCCTGTTGGTGCTCGGGTTAGGCTACATGTTTGCCCTGATCTATGTGTTTCACACCTACGCCGGGCGGGGATCCGGCAACAAGATGATGCTCTCATACGACGATCTCGTCGTCGCATACAGCGGCAGTGGGCACGGCTCGCGTCTCGAATCGGCATTGCAGGGACCAATGTCAAACATGCTGCCGTCCGACGAAACCAAGGCCATCATCGCCTGGGTGCAACAAGGTTCGGACCGGTCGGCCTACGACAAGGCCATCAAGCCAATTCTGGACAAGCGCTGCATGGGTTGCCATGACGGCAGCAACCCGCATCTTCCGAATTTGAGCAATTACGACAATATCCAGAAGGTGACGGAGCAGGATACTGGAACGAATGTCTTCACGCTGGTTCGCGTGTCTCATATTCATTTGTTCGGGCTGACCTTCATCTTCTTCATCATGGGCCTGATGTTTACCCACGCCTATGTGCGGCCGGTCTGGCTAAAGTGTTTGATCGTCGCGCTGCCCTATTGCGCTATCGTAATGGATGTCAGCTCGTGGTATTTCACCAAGCTGTTTCACCCGTTCGCCTGGGTCGTATTGTTCGCCGGCGCTTTGATGGGCGGATGCTTTGCCTTCATGTGGCTGGTCACCATGTATCAGCTCTGGTTCTCTCCGCCGCCTGCAATGGTCGCCGGGAGAACAGGCGGCGATACGGCCATCATTGGCTGACGCGCCGCTGCTGCTGGAGGACGCGCCCGACGACCCGGCGCGTCCCGGCTTTCTGCACTGACAGCGCCGGCGAGAACGACCCCGTGTCGGCATCGGGTCGCGGCGATTGCGCGCACCCGCCCGGGCGCTCCCGCGACCGGCTGCCACAGCGCCCCCGTTTGATCAGCGTGGTCTTTCCCGCGCCAACACTAGCCAAAGGATTTTTCCGATTGGCCGGAGAATCCTTTTATTGCCGGAAGACAGGTAAATTTGATTTGCGTCAATTACTCTAATTCGTTTTTCGCTAATTTAATTTTGAGGAAACGTCCCCGCGCCCTCCCGACAGAAGGGGGAGTCCGATGAACAATCTGCAGCCCGTCCGACGCCGTGAACCTGGCCGACGATATTCCGGCAGCGCGGCGATTTCGATCACTCATATCTTGATCTTGATAATGACCGGATAGCCCCACGAAACGGGAACGCCATGCCGCGACATATTTTCAGACTGATCCTGGTAATCCTGGTCTGTGTCGTGGCGGGTTACGGTGCGAAGAGATTTTTCACCGTCAATTCGTTCTACGAATACGGTCATTACAGGGGCGAATCGGTAGCGGAGATCGCCTCGGACAAACCGAAATTCAAGGGGGTGGGATATTGCGCATCGTGCCACACCAAGCAAATCGCGGAATGGTCCAATGGCGTGCACAACAGCTCCGACATCGGAAAGGTCGTTCGATGCGAGGTGTGTCACGGCGCCGGCGGCGAGCGCGACGTTCTCGGACCGTTCAAGGCTTCGGCTACCGGCGCGGATCACCCGAAGAATCTCAAGCTGGTCGTTCCGGCCGACACGAGAAAGCTTTGCACGCTTTGTCATGAAAGGCTGACGGGCAGGCCGCTTCAGCAACGTCAAATCGTGGTCGCCGACCACGCCGGGACGCAGCAATGCACGGTTTGTCACAATCCGCATTCGCCGAAGCTCAATCTGGCGCCAGCGGAAACGGCGGCCCAGGCGGGCGATCCCGTCGTCGGCAAAGCCAAGGCTGCGGCCTGTGCGGGCTGTCACGGCGCGGAGGGCGTCAGCAAAAATCTCCCCGGCCCGAGCCTCGCCGGACAGAACGCGACATATTTCACGGAAGCCCTCAAGGCATACAGCGGGGGCAGCCGCAACAATCCGATGATGAGCTCCGCGGCACAGGGGATGAATGCGGAAGATGCCGGCAATCTCGCCGCCTATTTCGCGGGACTGAAATGCGAAGCGGCGCCGGCGCCGGATACGCAGGCCGTATCGGCAGGCCAGGCGATCGCATCGAAGTGCACTGCTTGTCACGGCGCCGACGGGCACGCCAGCAACGCAGCCTGGCCGAACCTTGCCGGGCAATCGAAGGATTATCTGGTCAACGCCATCAAAGCCTACAAGGGCGGGGCCCGTAACAACGGGATGATGACCGGAATCGTAAAGGACTTGAGCGACGCGGATACCGAAAGCGTGGCGAGCTACTACGCCGGCGCGACATGCAAATAGGACTGGCCGAACAATAGTTGCCCAGGAGCACACGCAAATGGAAGACAAGCAAGAACTCGAAGGCCAGCAGAAGGGGCGACGGGAATTTCTGAGCTGTCTCGGAAGGGCCCTCGCCTGCGGCGCGGCGGCCGCGGCGGCAGGTGCGGTAGCGTCGGGAACCGTCGCTGTGACAGCCGAAGCGGCGGTAACCGAAATGCCGCCGAACCCGGCAATCCCGGGATATGACTGGACCCAGCATCGATGGGCATTTGGCGTCGATGCCACCAAATGCATCGGCTGCCTGCGCTGCGTCGAGGCATGCAAGAAGGAAAACAACGTTCCGCCGGACGCCCATCACTTCCGCACTTGGGTCGAGCGATACGTGACCCTGGAGGGCGAGGAGACCGCCCGCGTCGACAGTCAGGCCGATCCGGTGAACATCGCCGCCTCCGGCTCTGAAGGCGAATATCGCTTCGCCGATCGCTACCGGGACGCAAACGTGGAACTGGCGTTCTTCGTGCCCAAGCTGTGCAACCACTGCACCCATCCGGCTTGCGTTCAGGTCTGCCCAACCGGCGCGACCTATAAGACCGAGGACGGGGTTGTTGTTATCGACCACACCTATTGCATCGGCTGTCAGTATTGCGTGCAGGCGTGTCCCTATGGCGCGCGCTATTTCAACGAGGACAAGGGCGTCACCGACAAGTGCACATGGTGTTACCACCGCATTACCAAGGGGCTGCAACCTGCCTGCGTTGAAGTTTGCCCGGTCGGCGCGCGCATCTTCGGCGATCGCAATGACAAGCAAAGCGCGATCAGCCAGTTCATTCAGAATAATCGCGTTTCCGTGCTGAAACCGGAAACCGGCAATGCGCCGAATGTCTTCTATATCGGCATCGACAAGGACGTGGGCTGATGGAAACCCTGGTGCACTCCTCTCAATTCACCGGCTATGTCTATCCCAACGAGACGCTGATCCCGTGGACCGTACTGATCGTGGTCTATCCCTACCTGACCGGGCTGGTCGCCGGCGCCTTCACCATTTCGAGCCTGTATCAGGTATTCGGTTTCCAGCAATTGAGGCCGGTGGCGCATTTCGCGCTGCTGGTTTCGCTGTGCTGCATGGTCGTGGTGCCGATACCGCTGTTGCTGCACCTCGGTCATCCGGAGCGGGCCTTCAACGCCATGATCACGCCGCATACGACATCCGCGTTCGCCATTTTTGCCTATGCCGCCGCCTTCTATGTCATTCTGTTGATGCTGGAGACCTGGTTCGTGTTCCGGCCGTATATCGTGCACGCGGCGAAGGAGACGAAAGGGCCGGTGGGATGGGTCTATCGGGTGGCGACGCTCGGCTCGGACGACCTCTCCGACAAGGCCCTGGGCTACGATCGAAAGTGGCTGTTTGCGTTGGCGATCATCGGCATACCCGGTGCTCACGGCCTGCATGGCTATGTCGGATTCGTATTCGGTTCGCTCAAGTCGCGCGAATGGTGGTCTTCCGATCTCATGCCGGCCATCTTTCTGTTTTCCGCGATCATCTCCGGCACGGCGCTGGTCATCGTGCTCTATGTCGTGTCGTGCAAGCTGCGCAAGGTTCCGGTCGACCTGGCGTGCCTGAAAGTCATGGCCTATTCGCTTTGGGGTTTCATGATGTTCACCCTTTTGCTGGAAGGGCTGGAATTTGCCAGCATGGTCTATCGCGGCCGCGAAGGGATCGACGTGATCATGGAGTTTGTTAAGGGTCCTCTTCTTGTTCCGTTCTTCATCCTTCAATTTGGGCTTGGGTCGGTGCTGCCACTCGCGGTGATCACCTTCCTCATCTGGCGCGGCACGAGCGGACCGGCGTTGGTCGCAGCCATCACCACGAGCGCGTGCCTGGTCCTGCTCGCGGTCTTGATGATGCGATATAATGTGGTGATCGGTGGGCAGGAAATTGCCAAGACAGGCAAGGGGTTGCTGGATTATCAGCCGCCGATTTTCGCTAAGGAAGGTTTGATCACCGCCGGCTGCGTGCTGGTCCTGCCATTCGTATTGCTGTCGATCTTGGTTCGTTTTCTGCCACCATGGCAGGAAGCTGACGCCGCTGTGGCGAAGGTGGCTCTGTAAAAGACCATTGGCGTGCTAGCCGGCCCCCAAAAGGTCCGGAAAGTGATTCCCCGGGCAACAGTCGCTGTTCGCCGCCGGCTTCGCCGTGGTGCGCTGATCGGCCGCATGGGCGAGACGCGGTCCGATGCATTCGGTTGCGGACCTTTCGCGATGTCTCCGCCAAGAGCGCCTTCCTTGTTGCGGGTGATTTTTACTTCATTGGCCGAGCAAAGCGCCCGCATCTGATGGATTCGGACGAATCTGAAAAAAGTAGGCGGCATTTCGCTTTTTCGGTCGAAAAGGTTCGGAGTGTGTCTTTTTAGCAATATCAGACATCGAGCCAAGCGCTCACAATCTCCCACAATCCGGTGATGAAATTGCCGACGGTTGAGCGCAGGGGCGTTTTTGATGAGCAGCTTGAGCGGTTTTAGTGGATACCTCGACAGGGGCGCGCAATATGCGAGCGCATGTTACGCGCAACCGCTGGCCAAGCTTCTCTCGCTTCTGAAGTCGGCATTGGTGGGTGGCGCGGTGCTCGGGCTTATTCAGCCCGCCTTCGCCGTCGGCGACCTCTCCTTCGGCCAGGGTTCCTCAAGTCAGGTGGTCTTCCCGAAATCGGGCCAGGGCATTTACGCCGCACTGCTCGACCTCGACGGAGTCAAGGCCAAGCCCGTGGCGGCCCCGCGCGGCGATGACGCGCTAGCCGCGCTGGAAGGCTTCGCCCAGTCCGTCGTGTCCGAATCGAAGGCGCCGGTCCAGAAGGTAGCGGCGTCCCGGCAGGACGACGCGGTCTATGCCGAGCTCGCTGATTTCGCCAAGCGTATCGGCGTCAAGCCCACAGTCTCGCAAGAACCCCGCGTGAAGCTCGCCCAGGCCGACAACGCGGTAGATGCGCTGAAGGATTTCCTTCGCGGCAACGGAACGCCCGCGCCGGTAGTGCCGCAAGCGCCCGTGGTTAGGCCCGCCGGCCCGATTGTTGAAGCGCACTTCGTCGGCGAGAAGGTCTGCGCGACCTGTCACGCCGGCCACGCCGAATCGTTCTCGAAGACGCTGATGGGACGCATCGGCAAGACCCAGCCCGGCAAGTTCGCCTGCGAGAACTGCCACGGCCCGGGTTCGCAGCATGTCAAGCTGGGCGGCGGTCGCGGTGTCGGCGGCATCATTTCGTTCAGGATCGACGACCTGTCGCGCAGCGTTTCGGAAAACAACGCCATTTGCCTCGCCTGCCACGAAAAGGGCGACCGCACCTATTGGAGCGGCAGCACCCACGAGGTCCGTAACGTGGCCTGCACCAATTGCCACACCATCATGCGGAGCGTGTCGGCCAAATTCCAGCTCAAGACGGTTTACGAGCCAGAGACCTGCTTCCAGTGCCACAAGGATCGGCGTGCACAAATGGCGCGCTCGTCACACATGCCGATGCGCGAAGGCAAGATTACCTGTACCGATTGCCATAACCCGCATGGCACCGCGAATCCGAGTCTGCTGCGCGAAGCAACCGTCAATGACAATTGCTACAAGTGTCATGCTGAGAAGCGTGGACCTTTCCTGTTCGAACACGAGCCGGTTCGTGCGAACTGCTTGAACTGCCATGAGCCCCATGGTTCGATTAACGAGTTCCTGCTGAAGGTCTCGCGGCCACGGCTGTGCTCGGAGTGTCATGGAATTGGTCATGGTCCGCTCACCGGTGCGAACAGCTATCAGATCCAGGGACGTGCCTGTATGAACTGTCACACCCAGATTTACGGAACCAATAGCCCGTCGGGGGGGCTCCTCCACCGGTAAGAGATCAAGAACTCAACGCCTAACCGACGAAACAGACGACCACTAACTGCCCTGGGGGCTAAAATGAGATCGCGATCTCGCGTACTTCTTTCATGTGCAACTGGGGCTCTCTTGCTCGGCATGGCGCCGGTCATGCCCGGCGCACTGGCGGCCGATGCCGATATCCTAGTTAAAGCGGCGGCCCCGCCCGAGGCCCCTTGGTGGACGCATGGTTTCATAGAAGTCGGAGGGCGCGGCTTCCTCAATAATCCCCAGCGGGACGGGCACATCTTCCAGGGCGGCCAGAGCCTTGCGAAGTTTTACGAATACAGGGATTTGAGGCCGGGACCGACCGGCGACTTCTTCGTTGCCACCGGCAGCAAGGATGGCCTCTACGAAATCGACGCCTGGGGCAAGAACGTCGGTTACAGAGATCAGCGTTACGAGGCCTATCTGTCGAAGGCTGGCGAGCAGTATTTCAACTTCATGTGGGATCAGACGCCCCACGTCTACAGCACCAGCGCCAGCACCTTGTTCAATACCAACGGTAACGCGCTGACGCTGGCCAATCCCAATTTCGGTCATTCTCTTTTCACAACATTCGGAGGCGCTTGGCCCGCGCCCTCCCTCGCCAATGGCGCTACTATCCAGTCGGCCATCAATTCGAATGTTCATCTTACTGATATCGGCATTCGGCGCGACACGGCAGCGGTTGATTATCGCTATACGCCGACCGACAACTGGGACCTGAGGGCCAACTACTCCAACATGCGCAGGACGGGAAGCCAGGTCGACAGCGTGCTCTTCACGGGCACAAACAACGGTTCTCGTGCCGATGTCGCCAAGCCGGTCGCCGATACGACGCAGAATTTCGGCGTGAACGGCGAGTACTCGGGCACGTCCGCCTGGGGGCAGAAATTCAACGCGATGATCGGCTACAATGGGTCGCTTTATCGGGACGATTTCAATAACTATACAGTCCAGAATCCATTTTGTGATACCGGCTTCACCAACACCTGTACGACGTTGGGTGCGGCAGCCGGTCCCCTTGCAATGATGTCGACGCCGCCCAACAATCAGATGAACGGCGTCGCCGGCACCCTCGGTGCCGATCTGCCGTTCAAGAGCCGGTATATGGGAACGGTATCTTACACCGGGATGCGGCAGAACGATGCGTTCTTGCCATTTTCCATTAATCCTGTGCTTCTGAACGGACTGCAGGCGACTTCGCTTTCGACCATTCCGGCGTTAATCCGGACACAAGGTGGGGTCGGGGTGACAAGCCTGGACGGGTCGATCAATACGCTGCTGGTCAACAACGTCGTCACCACCCAGATCACTCCCGATCTAAAAACGAAGCTTAACTACCGCTATTACGATTACAGCAACCAGACACCTGAGCTGAATATTGCCAACTGGGCTATCGCCGATGCCGTGGCGGCGACGACTCACGCGAACGAAGCACCGCTGAATTCCCTGTCGCTCGGGTACATCAAGCAGAATGCCGGCGCCGAGGCGACCTGGCGGCCGGTGAATTCGGTGAATATCGGCGGCGCCTATGGGTATGAGCATTTCGACTGGACCCGCGCCGACGCCAGCTCCACGACGGAAAACTCCGGCAAGGTTTACGCCGACTGGAAACCGTTCACATGGGTTACCGCTCGTGCAAGCGGGCTGTTCGCGGAACGACGTGCCGGAAATTATGATTATCTCGGCAATGTCGGAATTTTCCAATGGCCGTTAAACCCGCACCCCAACGGCTCAAATTACTCCCAATACTACCGGCAATTCTATCTCGATGACCGCGACCGTGCCCAGGCCAAGTTCCAGGTCGCAGTCGACGTGCTTCGCAATTTAACGGTCACACCGACCTTCAATCTGAAGAACGATACGTATATCTTCTCGCAGAACCAGGAAGGTTTGACCAGCGATCGATCCTACGCCGCTGGAGTCGAGATGGCCTATGTCGCCACCCCAGATGCTACGTTGCTGTTTTCGTACATGAACGAAAACCGTAGCCAGAACATGCTTTCGGCCAGCAATACGCAACTTTTCCCGTTCAGCACGTCGGTGCCCCCGCAGACCTCCTATACCGCTGCGCAACTTTCGGCGACAAATGTTCGGGATAACGTGAATACCTTCATAATGGGCGTGAACTATGCGGTCATCCCGCAAAAGTTCGATGTGCACCTAGGTTACACCTTGTCCCTGGCGAACAATAACCAGCCGCTCTTCTTCGCTAACGGAGCCGGACCGACGGCCAGCGTTGGCGTGCCGGCGGTCACTGTTCCTAGTCAGTTCCCGGCTGTGAACACCACGTTCCAGCGGGTGGATGCGACCGCGAAATACATCGTCGACAAGGATTTCGTTACCAGCCTCGGTTTGAAGGGTGAGGTCGCGCTCAAGCTCCGCTACGCATGGGAGCGCAACAGCGTGACCAACTGGAACAATGACATGGCGCTGCCTTACATGTACTTCATGACGACCCAGAACCAGAACTTCTTCTATCAATCCTTGGCGGCCAATAATCCCAATTACAACGTCCACTTGCTCGGGGGTACCGTCAGCTTTGCCTGGTAATCCCCGGCAACTGGACAGAATGGTAAAAAAGTTCCACTAGACGGCGCGCCGGTCAAACGGCGCGCCGTCGTCGTTTGACCGACGCCTGATATATGTCAAGGTTGGCCCCAGCCACCTTGGTATCAGGACGACATGTTGGTTTAGTGCAACAAGGCGGCTCGTGCAGCGCCCGGTAAGTAACTAGATGATTCTCTGGCCTATTTTCGCGTTGATGACGCTTGCGGCGGTGTTCGCGGTCTGGTGGCCGCTGGCACGCCGTCAGAAGACTGTCCGCTCGGGAAGCGATGTCGCCGTTTATCGCGACCAGCTCGACGAGATCGACCGCGACGAGGCCGCTAGCCTGATTGGCAGCGCGGAGGCCGAGGCGGCGCGGGTCGAAGTATCGCGCCGCCTGATCGCAGCCGCGGAGAGTGCCAAAGCCGCAAGCGCCGTCGCGGCGCCCGATCGGGCCGCCCGCTATCGCTGGGCAACGCTCGCCGCCGCGATCGTTCTGCTCCCGCTCGGCGCAGGCGTTATTTATCTCTCGCTGGGATCGCCGAATCTCATCCCGGTTTCGATGAGCGCCGAAGCCGGCGGGCAACAGCTTCCGGAGGGGATCGAGCAGACCATCGCGGAGGTCGAGAAATACCTTGAGGCCAATCCCGGCAACGGGCGCGGCTGGGAATTGCTAGCGCCGGTCTATCTCCGTCTCGGGCGCTTCGATGACGCCGTCAGGGCGCGACGCAACGCACTGGAGATCTTCGGTCCGGACGCCGCGCGGTTGGGAGACCTCGGCGAGGCCATCGTGATGGCTGCCAATGGCGTGGTGACGCCCGAGGCAAAAAGCCTGTTCGAGCGCGCCAACACCGCCGATCCCGAGGACGTGATGGCGCAGTATTATCTCGGGCTCAGCGCCAAGCAGGAGGACCGCCGCGACGAGGCGCTGAAGCGGTGGAATGCGCTGGCGTCAGGAGCCCGCCAGGGCGCCGAGTGGCTGCCGATGGTCAAGAACGCGATCGCCCGGATCGATGAGAAGGGGCCGACCTTCGCCGCTCCGCCTGCGGCGACCGCGGCGGCGACCCCGGAACACAATGGCTCCATTGAGGCGATGGTCGAGCGCCTCGCTGAACGCCTGAAGAAGGACGGCTCCGACGTCCAGGGCTGGGTCCAGCTCGTGCGTTCCTATCGCGTGCTGGGAAAGCCGGACAAGGCCAGCGCGGCCGTGGCCGATGCGCATGCAGCGCTCGCCAGCAACCAGGAAGCCCTGCAGCGCCTGGACCAGGGTCTTGGGGAACTGGAAGCCGGCGCCGCCCCGGGCGCATCAGCAGCCGACGCCGCGGCGCCCGGACCGGCCCCCTCGGCGGCACCGGTCACGCCGCCCGGCCCCAACGCGAACCAGGTCGCCGCCGCCGCGCAGATGGCGCCGGCCGAGCGCAATGGAATGATCGAAGGCATGGTCGCGCGGCTTGCCCAGCGCATGGCCGAGAACGGCTCCGACGTCGATGGATGGCTTCGCCTGATCAAGGCCTATTCGGTGCTCGGCGAGCGTGACAAGGCGCTGACGGCTGCCGCCAATGCCCGCAGCGCGCTGGCCGGCAACAACGACAATCTGCGCCGCATCGGCGAACTGGCGAAAGAGCTGGGATTGGAAGGCTCATGACACGGAAACAACGGCGCCTTATTTTGATCGGCTCAAGTCTCGGCGTGCTCGCCTTCGCGGTTGCGCTGATCCTCAGTTCGCTGCGGGAATCGATCGTATTTTTCAACTCGCCGACCGACATCGCCGATAACAAGGCAGCTCCGGGCAAGCGCGTCCGCCTCGGCGGCATGGTGAAGATGGGCAGCCTGGAGCGCGGCGACAATCTGCAGCTCCGCTTCGAGGTCACCGACGGCAACAAGGACATCCCGGTCAGCTACCGGGGCATCGTGCCCGACCTGTTCCGCGAAGGACAGGGCGTCATCGCCGAGGGCCACGTCGAGCCCGGCGGCACGTTCAAGGCCGATACCGTGCTCGCCAAGCACGACGAAAACTACATGCCGCGCGAGATCGTCGATACCCTGAAGAAGCAGGGGCACTGGCAAGAGACCGCGGCGCCGGTCAAGCAAAGCGCAAGGTGAACGGGGAGCCATCGCCATGATCGCCGAACTTGGTCACTACGCGCTGGTACTGGCGCTCGCGCTCGGGCTGATCCAGTCATGGTCGCCGCTCATCGGCGCGCGCAAGGGCGATGTCGCGCTGATGAAACTCGCCGACTCCACCGCGCTGGCGCAATTCGCCTTTGTTGCCTTGGCCTTTGGCGCGCTCACCGTCTGCTACGTCACGTCGGACTTCTCGGTCGCCAATGTCTACGAGAATTCGCATTCGCAGATGCCGCTGATCTACAAGTTCACCAGCGTCTGGGGCAACCACGAAGGCTCGATGCTGCTGTGGGTGCTGATCCTGGCCATATTCGGCGCGCTGGTCGCATTGTTCGGCGTCAATCTGCCCTCGACGCTGAAGGCCAACGTGCTGGCGGTGCAGTCCTGGATCGCGTCCGCCTTCTATCTTTTCATCCTGTTCACCTCGAATCCGTTCCGGCGGCTCGCCGAGGTGCCGGCCGAGGGCCGCGACCTCAATCCGATCCTGCAGGATTTCGGTCTCGCGGTGCATCCGCCGATGCTCTATCTCGGCTATGTCGGCTTCTCCATCGCATTCTCCTTTGCGGTAGCGGCATTGATCGAAGGCCGCATCGATGCGGCATGGGCGCGCTGGGTGCGGCCTTGGACGCTGCTCGCCTGGATGTGCCTGACGCTCGGCATCGCGATGGGCTCCTATTGGGCCTATTACGAACTCGGCTGGGGCGGCTGGTGGTTCTGGGATCCCGTGGAGAATGCCTCGCTGATGCCCTGGATCGCCGGCACCGCGCTGTTGCATTCGGCCGTGGTGATGGAAAAGCGCAATTCGCTCAAGGTATGGACCATCCTGCTGGCGATCCTCACCTTCTCGCTGTCGCTGATCGGCACGTTCCTGGTGCGCTCGGGTGTGTTGACGTCGGTTCACACCTTCTCGACCGATCCGGCGCGCGGCCTGTTCATCCTCGTGATCCTGATGGTGTTCATCGGCGGCAGCCTCGCGCTGTTTGCCTGGCGCGCGCCGTTGCTCAAGCAGGGCGGCCTGTTTGCGCCGATCTCGCGCGAAAGCGCCCTGGTGTTCAACAACCTATTTCTCGCCACCGCCTGCGCCACCGTGTTCGTCGGCACGCTGTATCCGCTGGTGCTCGAGATGCTCACCGGCGACAAGATCTCGGTCGGCGCGCCGTTCTTCAATCTCACCTTCGGGCCGCTGTTCGTGCCGCTATTGGTGGCAGTGCCGTTCGGGCCGCTGCTGGCATGGAAGCGCGGCGATCTCTACGGGGTCGCGCAGCGCCTGCTCGCGGCATGCGCGGTGGCGATGGTCGGGCTCGCCGCCACCTTCGCGTTGAACGGGACCCAGGCCGTGCTTGTGCCGTTCGGAATTGGCCTCGCGCTTTTCGTGATGGCTGGCGCCCTTACCGATCTTGCGGAACGCGTCGACCTGCGCAGCCTGTCGCTTGAAACGATCGCACGGCGCGCGGCGGGACTGCCGCGCTCGGCGTGGGGAACCACGCTGGCGCATTTCGCGCTCGGCATCACCCTGCTCGGCATTGTCAGCGCAAGCACCTGGGGCAGCGAGCGCATCATCGCGCTGAAACCGACGCAGACGGTCTCCATCAGCGGGTACGATTTGAGTTTCGACGGTATGGTGAGCCGGGACGGATCGAACTACCGCGAGATCGCCGCGCACTTCACGGTGCGCAAGGGCGGCTCCGTGATCGGCGTCATGGAGCCGTCGAAACGCACCTTCCCGTCACGCGATGGCATGTCGACAACAGAGGCGGCGCTGCTGACGCGCGGCGTCAGCCAGCTCTATCTGTCGCTCGGCGACAGCAACGCCGACGGATCGATAGCGGTGCGACTCTACCATAAGCCGCTGGTGCTGCTGATCTGGCTCGGGGCGCTGGTGATGGCGCTGGGCGGGGCGCTGTCGTTGTCGGACCGCAGATTGCGGATCGGCGCGCCGAAGCCGGCGGCGCGAATTGTGGCGCAGCCGGCGGAGTAGGGACATCGAATGGTACGGAGTGTTCGGTTTTTTCTGGTGCTGTTGGCGCTTCTTGGCGCAACGCCGCTCTATGCCGTCCAGGTCGACGAGATTCTCCCCGACCCGGCGCTGGAGGCTCGCGCCCGCGAGATCTCGCAGGACCTCCGCTGCATGGTGTGCCAGAACCAGTCGATTGACGATTCCGAGGCGCCGCTGGCGCGCGATTTGCGGCTCCTGGTCCGCGAGCGGCTGAAGGCCGGCGACAGTGACACGCAGGTGGTCGACTACCTCGTGGCACGCTACGGCGAGTTCGTGCTGCTGAAGCCCCGGATGAGCTGGCACACCGCCATTCTTTGGGGGGCGCCGCTGACAATCTTGATCATAGGCCTGTTTGCGATCGGCTTTTCGGTCCTGCGCCGGCCCGCGGGAGCGGCACTCCCCGAGGTGGTGGCGCTCAGCGAAGCCGAACGGGGCAAGCTGAACGCCATCGAGCGGTCCCAATTGGACGGCGCATAGGCGGGAACCTGATGCCCTGATCTGGATCAAGGTAATGGCCGGGGACCGCGGGTTTAATGCACCGACTTGATTGGCGGCAACGGGCTTGTAAAGAGATACCGAGGGGGCGAAAGCATGGACTACAACGTCTTTTTCGATCGGGCTTTGGGCCAGCTTCACGACGAGCGGCGCTACCGGGTTTTTGCCGATCTCGAGCGTCTGGCGGGCAGGTTTCCGCATGCGATCTGGCATTCGCCGGATGGACCGCGTGAGGTGGTGATCTGGTGCTCGAACGATTACCTCGGCATGGCCCAGCATCCGAAAGTGGTGGGCGCGATGGTCGAGACCGCAGCAAAGATGGGCACCGGGGCAGGCGGCACGCGCAATATCGCCGGCACCAATCACCCGCTGATCGAGCTGGAGCGCGAACTGGCACAGCTGCACGGCAAGCAGGCCGCGCTGGTCTTTACCTCGGGCTATGTCTCGAACGAGACCGGCATCTCCACGATTGCAAAACTGTTGCCGAACTGCCTGCTGCTCTCTGACGCGCTCAACCACAATTCCATGATCGAGGGCGTGCGCAAATCCGGCACCGAAAAGCAGGTGTGGCGCCACAATGACACGGAGCACCTCGAGCAATTGCTGCGCGCCGCCGATCCCGACCGGCCGAAGCTGATCCTGTGCGAAAGCCTGTACTCGATGGATGGCGACGTGGCGCCGCTGCACCGCATCTGCGATCTCGCCGAGCGCTACGGGGCCTTGACCTATGTCGACGAGGTCCACGCTGTCGGCATGTATGGACCACATGGCGGCGGAGTCTCCGAACGGGACGGCGTCGCGGCGCGCATCGATATCATCGAGGGCACCTTGGCCAAGGCGTTCGGCTGTCTCGGCGGCTATATCGCCGCGAACGCCAATCTGATCGATGCGGTGCGCTCCTATGCGCCCGGCTTTATCTTCACAACGGCGCTGCCTCCGGCGGTTTGCGCGGCGGCGACGGCTGCCATCCGGCATCTGAAGTCGTCGCAGTGGGAGCGGGATCGCCACCAGGACCGTGCCGCCCGCCTGAAGGCCGTGCTCAACGCCGCGCGCCTTCCGGTGATGCCGAGCGACACGCATATCGTTCCTTTGCATGTCGGCGACCCCGAGAAATGCAAGATGGCGTCCGATCTCCTGCTGTCGGAACACAGCATCTATATCCAGCCGATCAACTATCCGACGGTGCCGCGAGGGCTGGAGCGGCTGCGGATCACGCCCTCGCCGTATCACGACGATGCTCTGATCGATCGCCTCGCCGAGGCCCTGGTGGACGTCTGGGATCAACTCAAGCTTCCGCGCCAGCCGCAAATCCTCGCCGCGGAATAGAGTCCGCGGGGGGATCGAAAACAGCGGCGCCCGCACGTCAGTTCGGCCTATCGTTCGAAGCGGATCGAGCCGATTGCGCGGCCGGTCTGGGGCATGGTTTGCGCAGGCTGCGAGGCGGGCGATGCCGGAACTGATCGGGTCCAGCCTCGAACGGCATCAGCACTACCAAGGTAGGGAAAAGGCTCTCAAATTAACGAATAATTTCAACTGTTGCCCAAATGGGACAGGTTAGCCGAATTGTGAAGTTTAAGGTGTTCTGGATGGCTGTTTTTTGATCATTCTTCGAAGGGCGAAATCATGAAACGAACTTTGATTGCAAGCGCGGCTTTCGCCTCACTGCTCGCTGCGACAGGCGCATATGCCGCCGATCTCCCCCTGAAAGCCCCTGCTCCGGTGGTGGCAGTATATGACTGGACCGGGTTCTATCTCGGCACCAATCTGGGCTATAGCTGGGGGCGCGGCAGCACCGATGGCACTGCTATTGGAACACAGAGGGTCGGCAACCTTGCGGCCCCAATTGTTACACCACTCTCCGGGGTGCTGTCTGGTCGCGCCGACGTCAACGGGTTCATCGGCGGTGGACAGTTGGGCTACAATTGGCAGCGTGGAACCTGGCTGTTCGGCCTCGAAGGCGACATTCAGTTCAGCAACGAGCGCGGATCCGGTGTCGTTGCTTGTAGCCTTAGCGTGACCGTGTGTCCCCCGTTTAACAGAGATTACAAGCTGGATTGGTTTGGCACCGCGCGTGGTCGCGTTGGCTTCCTTCCGGCGGAACGCCTTTTGCTCTACGTCACTGGAGGTCTGGCCTACGGTGGCTTCAGTGGTTCCTCATTGTTTACCGCGGCGGGTACGAACGCGCTGGACTTCGGCAGCTGGTCTTCGACAAAGGTCGGCTGGACGGTTGGCGCGGGCGTGGAGGCAGCGCTTGGCAGCAACTGGTCGGTCAAGTTCGAATATCTTTTCATGGATCTCGGCAACGCTGGTGGCAGCATCGGGACTTTGATCTTGCCCAATCCAAGCGCCGCACCAACTTCAAGCGTAGCATACGCATTCAATACGAAATTCACCGACAACATCGTGCGCGTGGGCCTGAACTACAAGTTCGGCGGCCCCGACGTGGTCGTTGCAAGGTATTGATTGCGGCAGCCCCTTATCGGAACTGAAGACCCGGCCGCCCTGCCATTTTGTGCCGGCGGCCGGTGGCTTGAGTCACCCTGATTTCATTTCGTCATCCGGTCCAGCTCGATGCCGGCAACGAGATATTGCAGGGTGTGAGGGTTGCACACCTCGCGGGCGCGCAGCATCGGCGGCCGGGCTTGCTCGCCGTTACCCTTCGCCAGTGCGTCCTCGCCGGCAAAGAGCGACAGGTTGCATTCGCGGCCCCGTCCCATCGCGCCATGGCTCGACGCCGCCGATACCTCCTCAAGCCGGATCTGGCCCAGGAAAAACGCAATCAGCGTTCCCGGCCACTGCTTCAGGTTGATCTTGCCGGCAAGACCTCCGAGCTGTTCGGCGTCGTTGCGGCCCGCCCTCGCATTGGCGATGTGCAGCCAGGCGGCCTGGTAGGGAAGCCACAATACATCATCGGCCCGCGAGCTTGCCCCGAGCGCGAGCGCCTTGTCGAAATCGGCGGCGGCGGCATCATAACGCGCCGCCAGGAATTCGGTGTAACCGCGCTCGTTGTAAATATCCCAGGCGTCGAGGCCGGCATTGCTGATATCGCCGGCAAGGGCCGCGGTGCAGTCCGCGATCGCCTCGTCATATGCGCCCTTCGCGCGCTGGCTCGTCGCCCGTTGCACCAGGGTGGAGGGCGAGTTGTTGAGCTTCAATACCGCGCTGAAATCGACGATCGCGGAATCATATTGCTGGTTCATGTGATAGTCTTGCCCGCGCTCGAGCAGAACGCTTGCGTCATCGGCCTTCAGGCTGAGCGCCGCGGAGAAGTCGGCGATCGCGTTGTCGCGCAGACGATGCCCCTCGTCACGCCGCGCGAAGGCGTCGGCAATCAGGCTCTTGGCCGAGTACTCG
This sequence comes from uncultured Alphaproteobacteria bacterium, assembly GCA_963801875.1. Taxonomy (GTDB): domain Bacteria; phylum Pseudomonadota; class Alphaproteobacteria; order Rhizobiales; family Xanthobacteraceae; genus Bradyrhizobium. Next base: position 212,857 of record CAWDGT010000010.1, read on the forward strand.
CGTGCACGGCCCTTGCGGGCGCTGAATTGATCGTCGGCCGAAAGATCGCCAGCGGCCAGCGCCTGGGTGAACAGCTGGATGGCTTCGTCGCCGACGGCCGCATTCGCGGCTTTGAGATCGGCGACGCCGGCGGCCTGCAGGTGTGTGGCGAACAGGACCACGCAAATAGCCGCGAAAATCGATCTAGTCATCATAGCTCCGTTTCACCGGGTGACATTCCCCGCAGTTTCGACTTCAAGCCGGCTGGAGGCGCCGCATTGTACCAATGAGCATCGCGGCGAGAACTACAACCATCGCTGAGGCCCGGGTTGACTGAGGTCAAATGGCCGCAGGCGCTCTTCGTCACAGGGCTGCCGAGGCCGAATGATTGCTGCCAAGGCCGCCGAGGTTAATTGATCTAGCGCAATGCCCGACATCGACCTTGCGCTATGCTGCAAAACAGGCGGCGATTGGGCGAGGTCGGTCGATGCCGAAGATTATTGATCTTTTGCTGGAAGAGCATCAAAACATCGAAAAACTGCTTCTGGTTCTGGAGCACGAGCTCGAGATATTCGACCGCAGCGGCCGGCCGGACTATGAAATCCTGCAGACGATCATCCAGTACTTCCAGGATTATCCCGAAAGGTGCCATCACCCCAAGGAGGAGATGATCTTCGAGAAGCTGAAGGCGCGGGACGCCGTCGCGGCAAAGCGCTTTGGCGACGTCGAGGCCGAGCATGAGGTGGAGAGCCGGCGTCTGCGCAGCTTCGCCCGCGCCGTCGACTCCGTCCTGGCGGATCAGGAATTCCTGCGCGAGAGCTTCCATCTCGCCGTGCATGACTTCATCGAGCATCAACGCCAGCATTTGCAAAAGGAGGAGCGGCTATTGTTTCCGGCCGCGCTAAAGGCCTTGCGCCGGAAAGACTGGGCGGAAATAGACGCGCGGCTGGATAACAGGAAGGATCCCTTGTTCAACGGCGTGGTCGAAGAGAAATTTCATGACCTGCAGAAGACGATACTGCGCTGGGAGCAGGAGACCGAGGAAGCCCGCGCCGCCCTGACCCGAATTCAGCCCTAAGCGCAACGCCGCCTTTTGGGCGGTCCGGGCGCGCATCGTCCGTGCTAGTTCTCCGCGGACGCTCGTCCCAGCTGGCTGATTTGCTCCTCGGTAACGACGCGCTCGACCTTCTCGGTCTTGCTCTTGATCCGTCACCGGGGACGTCCGTCCGCCTCGATCGGCATGCGCGCGGTGATTGTATAGACGTTTTGCTGCTTTGGGACATCGCGGCCCTGCGGCCCCTGAAACTGGAACAGCACGTCGTCATTGATCGCGTAGTTGTAGGCCATGGTTTGCGCTCATTTTTTCGGTTTGGGCAGGTCGATGCCCTCATCGGAGAATTCCGGTGGGCCCTCTGTGAGCCTGCGGATGCGGCGTTCGCGTTCCGTGGCGGGAAGCAACGGATCGAGCATCTGGCCGATCTGCTTGACCGCCAAATCTTCAATCGCGCCGGGATCACGCCCGGCTGAGCCAGAGCTGGCGGCGGACGGCACAGCACTCAGGCCGAGTTCGATCAGTTGACGAATGGCGTCCGAGCGGACCATGTCATGCGCTTCCGCCCAGGCATCGATATCCGCAGTCAGACCTTCCGATAATTTCACCGCACTGATGGCGTCGCGACCCGCACTCGGACGGCGGATCGGGTGGTCGGAGCTCTTTTTGGTAAAGTCGGACACCCTCAAATCCGCCGATCGACACCTAGGACTATGTAACCGCTTCTTGACCCGGGTGATTTGACCTCGATCAATGCCAATCGCGCTTTCCGGCGAGTGCACTGCTGCGATCTTGTTCCCGGAAAATATCGGGCGCATGATTGCGGGCGCAGGGGGAGGCCCCAGGGATGGCCACGCGGCGGGATTTCATGCTTGGGGCGGCAGCCGCGGCGCTTCCGCGCGTGATCCGTTCGGGCGTCGGTGGGCCGGCATCGGCCGCCGAAGGGCTGAAAGTGAAAGACGAAAACTGGGACCAGGGGCAGGTGAGGCATCTGATCCCGACCGTCAGCCATGACCGCTTCCTGATCAAGGCTTCCTTCGATTCCCCCTTGCTCGCGGCGCCCGAGCTTGAAGTCGGTGCAAACCGCGTCCGCGGCCAGCCCAATGCCGCCAGCGGCGATTTCTGGCAGTTCGACGTACCAGGACTTGAGGCCTCCACGCTGTACAGGCTCTCTCTGACCGGAGCCGGCGGCCGCGCGCTGTGCGAGCCCAGGTCATTGTCCACCTTTCCCGCGCCCGATGCGATGCCGGACCGGCTCCGGCTGATGATCTACACCTGCGGCGGCGGGCACGATGCGCTTAACGAAGGCTTGCCCGACGGCAAAATCAACTGGCTGCCATCGGCGCTGCGCCGCCGTCTTCTGCAGCGCGGGCTTTCATTCCAGCCCGACGCGCTGGTCGCGAACGGCGATCAGATCTACTGGGATCTGCGGGCGCCGCAGGCGTCAAAAGGCAGCGGAGCCTCGCCGCGGGGCCAGGCCTACGCCGGCATCTTCGATCGCGCGCAGCCCGTGTTCGGCACGCCGAACGAAGCTGTGTTCCGGCGCGCGACCGGTCCGCAGATCATCCCGCAATACGGCGCGCTGCTGCGGTCGACGCCGGTGTTCTTCATGCAGGATGATCACGATTACTTCGACAATGACGAGGCGACCGACGAGATCATCACCTTTCCTCCCGACCATTTCATGCTGGAACTGGCCCGCGCCACACGGCAACTCTATTATCCCGAATATTTGCCGGACCCCAATCGCCCGCCCGGGCTTCCGGGCGCATCGGCGCCGGACCGGCCGCCCGGCGTTGCCGAAGCGTTCGGCACGCTGCGCTACGGGAGGCTTGCGGAAGTCCTGCTGTACGATGTCCGCCGCTCGCAGACCCTGAACGGGCCGAGCGCGGTTTTCGTCGATGGGACGGTCGAGAACTGGCTCAAGGCCAGGATGGCCGATCGCGATTTGGTCCACGTCGTGAACATTCCATCAAATCCGCCGGGATGGAGCGCGGGGAAATGGGGCGAATGGTATCCGGACATTTTGGGCAAGGACCTCAAGCTGACGACCGCCATCGCCAAGCCCTACTGGCAGAGCGGCTGGCTCAGGCAGCACGACCGGCTGATGCAGGCCATCGCGGCGATGCCGGGCAGAATCCCCCTTGTCATCAGCGGCGACCTTCACGCCATCGCCGAAGGCCGCATGATCTCAAGCGGCGCGCTGGATTTCAACAAGAACCCGATCGCCGTGATTTTGGCCGGACCGCTCGGCACCGGCGATCGCGGCTGGCCGTCAGCCTTCCGCGGCATCGGCGCCTCGGTGCCCGGCCATCTTCAGATGGAAGAGAATTTGACGCCACTTGAGGAGAACGGCTTTATCATTGCCGACTTTACGCCTGAGGCCATCACCATCAGCTATTTCCGCTTCAGTTATCACAGGCAGGCCGCCGAGGTGATCGACATGCTTGAGCCATTCCGGGTGACGGAGTTGAAGCGGCCTTAGTCCGTTGTCCGTTGCGCAACGCTTGTCACGCAGGATTCAATCCATCCGCAACCTTACGCCGAGACCCCTGAAAAGGCTTTGCTCTTGCGGGCCCTTTATCCGATATGTGGCTCCGGCGTTGAAACCGAAATCAAAACCCGCCGTATCTGTTTGACGATTCCCGAAATCCGGACCATCCGCACCCCATGACCATGCCCAGCGGCAGCGAGACGTTCTACGGCAGCATTCCGGTCTTTCGCGGCTTTGGCAGCCTGATGGACCCGGCGCTGTATGCGCCGTTGCCGGACGACTGGAGCATCGGGGTTGCCGATATCGTGGAATCGACCAGGGCGATTGCGCAGGCGCGCTACAAGGCGGTCAACATGGCCGGCGCCGCCGTGATTGCGGCGGTCACCAATGCGCTGGAGGGACGCGAGTTTCCGTTCGTGTTCGGCGGCGACGGCGCGAGCTTTGCGGTGTCGCCCGACGATCTCGAACGCGCCCGCGATGCGCTGGCGGCGACCGCGATCTGGGTCAAGGACGATCTCGATCTGGTGATGCGGGTGGCGCTGGTGCCGGTCGCGGCCGTCCGGGCGCGAGGCCTGGATGTTCGCGTGGCCCGGTATGGCCCGTCGCCGAATTTGTCCTATGCGATGTTTTCCGGCGGCGGACTCGGTTGGGCCGAGGCCGCGATGAAGCGCGGCGAGTTCGCGGTAGAGGTCGCGCCGTCGGGCACGCAGCCCGATCTCACCGGGCTGTCATGCCGGTTCGAGGAAATTCCCTCGGTGCGCGGTCTCATTCTCTCGGTGCTGGTGGTGCCGGCGCGCGGCGCCGATCCGGCCGCCTTTCGGAAATTGGTCGAAGACGTCATCGCGCTGGTCGAGCGCAGTCCGGATGCGGGGCGGCCGGTGCCGGCGGAAGGTCCGCCGCTGCGATGGCCGCCGGCCGGCGTCGAATTCGAGGCGCGAACGCACCGCTGGGGGCCGCTGTTCATGCGCCGCGCCGCCGTGCTCGCCCTTACGCTGTATGTCTATGTCATCATGCGTTTCGGCATCAGTGTCGCCGGCTTCGTGCCGAAAACCTATGTGCGGCAGGTGGTGGAGAATTCCGACTTCCGCAAGTACGACGACGGATTGCGCATGATCCTCGACTGCACGAGCGAGCTGGAGCGTGCGCTGACGCAGCGGCTCGCTTTGGCCGCCTCCGCGGGGATAGTGCGATACGGCCTGCACCGGCAGGATGCGGCGATGATGACCTGCTTTACGCCCTCGGCGCTGCGCAGCGATCATGTGCATTTCATCGACGGCGCGCGCGGCGGCTATGCCTCGGCCGCCACCGCGCTGAAGGCTGCGCCGGATTGATGCCGCTAATTCTTGACGGTTCTCCGTCATTCCGGGTTCGATGCTCCGCATCGCCCCGGAATGACGGCTGCTTAGACGCGTGGCCTCAGCGGGCGGATCGGGTCTAGGTCTCGCCGCCGCATAGCACTCCGACGCAGCCTTCGACCCGCAAAGTGTCCGGACCTGACACCGAGATATTGCTGGCATAGCTGTTGGCGTCATCGGCATTGTAGATCTGGCCGGACCATTTGTTTGGACCCGAAGGCGGCATGCGCAAGAACAGCGGAAGCCCCTTCATCGGGCGCTTGGCCAGCGCGGGATTTGGATTCTTGTCATCGACCTGGGGTTTTCCGGTGGCGGCATCGATGGGGTCTTTCAGCCACACGATGACTCCGCAAATTCCTCCGCCGCATTTGCTGACGCGCACTTTCGCGTCGCCCGCCTGCGTCAACCAGATGCCGCTTACTTCACCGCCGGCCTGTGCCCTGGCGGCCGGCGCGGCCAGCAAGGCCGTGAAAATCGCAAGGACGAAACCAAATCTGCAGGCCATGAATCGCTCCGGAGAAACAGGCCTGCATAACAACTAATCCAGTTTGCGCAATGCCATAGCTGCCGGGCGCGAGGATCATTTGCCCCAGCGCGTCAGGCCAATCGAGGCGGCTGTGGCAAGGCCAAACACGACCATGGCCCCGCCGACCAGCGCGAACAGTGTCCAGGCCGGCGCCTCGATCGAGGCCAACCACCAGCCGCCGATCGCAACCATCAATAGCCTCAAGGTGGAGGCCAGCACCGGACCTCCCACTTTCGCGGCGCCCTGCGAGGAGAAATACAGGCACGTGCCGATGCCGAAAAAGGCGAAGGCCGGGCCCGCCCACGCGAAGTAGCAGTTCGCCGCGGCGGTGACGCCGGCATCGCGGGTGAACAGCGACACCCATAGTGCCGGTTGGATCGCGACGACGAGACCGACCAGGCCGACGCTGAGGCCAGCCACGGCGCCCGCGGTCCATGCCACCCGGCGCGCCCGAGCCACGAGGCCGGCGCCGACAGCCATGCCGACCATCGGCACCGAGGCCACGCCGAATGCGAACGCAATCGGAATCAACAGGAATTCAAGCCGCGAGCCCATGCCGTAACCGGCCAGCGTCTCGGTGCCGAAGCCGGCCAGGATCCTGGTGAAGATCAGGATGGTCAGCACGCTCTGCAGCGGCGCCAGGCACGAGATCGCACCGACCTTCAGAATGTCGAAGAAGATGCCGCGCTGAAACCTGAACGCCGCGAAATTCAGCTTCAGCCGGCTGCGGCCGCTGATGAGATACCAGATGAGGAATATCGCGCCGAGCGAGAACGCCGCGAGCTGGCCTGCGGCAACGCCGCGCATTCCGAATTGCGGCAGGCCAGCCAGGCCGAGGCCGAGTGCGCCGCCGACGATGATCTGAACCGTCGCCGCGCCGATCAGGGTCGCCGACGGCAGCCTCATGTCGCCGGTGCCGCGCAGCACCGATGCCAGCGTGTTGACCAGCCAGATCGAAATCGCGCCGGAAAACAGCACCTGCGAATAATTGCAAGCCTGTTCGAGAACCTCGCCACGCCCGCCCAACAGCAGGAAGAACTCCCGGCCGAACAGCAGCATCGTGACTGTGAAGAAAACTCCGCCGCAGGCGCCGATGATGGCCGCATGCAGCGCAAGCGTGGCCGCGCGATCGCGATTGCCGGCGCCGAGCGCGCGGCTGATGGCAGAGGAGACGCCGCCGCCCATGGCGCCGGCCGACATCATCTGCGTCAGCATCGCGAAGGGAAAGACCAGTGCGATAGCGGCCAGCGGCTCGGTTCCGAGCCGGCCAATATAGGAGGTTTCGGCCACCGCAACCAGCGTAGAGCCGAACATGGCCACGGTATTGGGAAGGGCCAGCCGCAACAGCGTCGGCAGGATCGGCGACGTCAGCAGGCTGCTCACGGGAACGCTGACAGGAGCTGCGTCGAGCTGGGCGTCAATCGTCATGCGTCACCGGTGATGCGGACATCCGCCAATAGATTATGATCGACATATTATGGGCCGGCCTGCGCCGGCGCCATCCCCCGACCACGCAGGGGTCACCAGGGCAGGCCGCATAGGTCGATGGTACCCTGCCGCGGCGCGCGCCTGAGGTCGTGGACATAGGGCGCGATGGCGTCGAAACGAACGCGCCCCTGCGGTTGTTCGCAAAAGACCTCGCCTTCGAACGGCTTCCAGCCGCGCCCGACGTAAAACGGCGCGTTGTGCGGTTCGCAAAACAACAGTGCGAAATCGGTTGCGCCTTCATCTTTCAGGGTTTGAACGGCGGCATTGAGCGCGATGCTGGCGTAGCCCTTGCGGCGGCTGTCCTTGCGGGTTGCAACCCCGCCGATGCCGCCGGCCCGAAACTTGCGACCGTTCCATGTGACCTCGCGGCGATAGATGCCGACATGGCACACAACGCCCTCCGGCTCGGCCTGCACCAGCACGCGCAGATCGGCATGGGCAAAGACGACGCCAGCCCAGGGCAGCTTTTGGACGACATCGGGCGGCCAGACCGCGTTGAACAGCGGTTCTGCCATCGGCCACGATATGTCACCGTTCAGGACGTCGATCTCGATGCTCATCTTGCTCTTGTCTCCGCGTCACTTCCGGTCTCCGCTGCGGCGCGCGCTGCCCTTATATGCTCTGGGACTTGGTTTGAACCCCGGCCGCGCGATGGAATAAAATTTCAGTTTACGCGAAAGCGCGTCGGCCGGAGCCGCCGCGTTCTCCCAAATTGGGTGTTTAAGATCGATGGAACCTTCTATAAGGGTTCTCGTTAAGCCAACGTCTCCCATCATTGCGGACATCACCCCATGACCTTTACGCTTCCCAATCTGCCTTACGCCTATGACGCCCTTGCGCCCCATATGTCCAAGGAAACGCTGGAATATCATCATGACAAGCATCATCAGGCCTATGTGACCAACGGCAATAATCTGCTGAAAGGCACGGAATTCGAGGGCAAGTCGCTCGAGGAGATCGTCAAAGGCTCGTTCGGCAAGAATGCGCCGCTCTTCAACAACGCGGGCCAGCACTACAACCATCTGCATTTCTGGAACTGGATGAAGCCCGATGGCGGCGGCAGCAAATTGCCGGGCCGGCTGGAAAAGAAGATCACCGAGGACCTCGGCGGGCTGGAGAAATTCAAGACCGATTTCGCCGCCGCCGGCGTCGGCCAGTTCGGCTCGGGCTGGGCGTGGCTGTCGGTCAAGAACGGCAAGCTCGAAATCTCCAAGACGCCCAATGGCGAAAATCCGCTGGTGCATGGCGCCACGCCGATCCTCGGCGTCGACGTCTGGGAGCATTCCTATTACATCGATTATCGCAATCGCCGTCCGGACTACCTCAAGGCGTTCGTCGATCATCTCGTGAACTGGGAATATGTCGACCAGCTGTTCTCGAAGGCCTGACCTTGCACTCAGTCATTCCGGGTTCGCGCTGCGCGCACCCCGGAATGACTCTGAATGGAATTCTTAAGGGCGGCAGCATCCGGCTGCCGCCCTTTCGTTTGCCCGGCACTGTTCTGGTTGGCCATCCCCGCTGGACCGTGGCAAACCCGCATGAGCATCCCTGAGACGCGCATGGGTATCGTCCTTCTTCCATTTGCTTCGCTCGGCCTGCGAGACTAAGCAGGTTCAGCCCCACAGCGCGCCAGACCCATCGCCTTGTCAGAACTCCCCTTAAAAGACCAGGCGCCTGCCGACGACGCCGCGGACGCCGAACCGCGTCCCGGGCACATCCGAAAACCCGTCGGCTGGTCGATGATCGTGATTGCCGTGCTGGTTGCGGTCAGCGTGGTCCTGGTCTGGCGGCGCGACGGCATCGGCGGCGTACTGGAAATCCTGACCAACGATCTCGCGCTGTTCGGCGGCATCCTGCCGCGCGTGCTGGCGGGCTGCCTGCTCGGCGCGTTCGTCGCGGAGATACTGCCGCATGAGAAAGTGTCCCGATCGCTCGGGCCTCAATCGGGCCTGAAGGGTTTGCTGATCGGAACGGCGTTCGGGGCGATCCTGCCGGGCGGGCCGTTTACCGCCTATCCGGTGGCGAGCGCGCTGCTCGCGGTCGGCGCGGATTTCGGCGCCACCATCGCCATGGTGGTGAGCTGGACGCTGATCGGCTACGGCCGCGCGGTCGCCTGGGAATTGCCGATCATGGGCACCGACTTCACGCTGTGGCGTCTCGTGATCTCGCTGCCGGTGCCGGTGCTGGCCGGCGCGCTCGGCCGTTTTGTCTATGTCCGGATGTATCCGAAGGTCGCGTCGTGACCGCCGCCCTCGTCATCGACATCATCCTGTGGGGCTCGGTGGCTGCGGTCGGATTTATCGCGCTCCAGCGCGGCCGGCTGGTCCTGACGACGTCGCTGCGCGAAGGCGCCATGGACTTCATCAATATCGTGCCGCGCATCGCGCTCGGCGTGATCGGCTCCGGCTATATCGCCGCGGTCATTCCGCAGGAAATCATTACCGGCTGGCTGGGGCCGGATTCGGGCTGGCTCGGCGTCCTCGCCGCCGTGTTCGCGGGCGCCGCGACCCCGGGAGGGCCGGTGGTCGGCTTTTCCATCGGCGCGGTGGCGCTGAAGGCCGGCGGCGGCGCGCCGCAGGTCGTCGCCTATGTGATCGCCTGGGCGCTGTTCGCCTTCCAGCGGCTGCTGTTATGGGAAATCCCCTTCATGCCGGCGCGGTTTGTCTGGTTCCGGGCGGCGGTGTCACTGCCGTTCCCGTTTCTTGCGGCCGCGATCGCGATGGCGATCGGAAGGCAGTAGGGGCGGCTCAGAGGGCGTTTGTAGACAGCCGTTATGTTATAATATAACATTTCTTCATGGTTCCGCTCGATCCCCACAGCCACAGCCATGACCACGCCCATGGCCACGTTCACGTCCACAGCCATGGCCCGGCCTCGCCCCATCCGGCGCAGGCGGCGCCATGGTCGATCCTGCGGATGACCGTTCTCTCCCGGATCGCTGCGGCGTGCGCGGTCAGCGCCGCGCTATGGGCCGTGGTCTGGCTGGCGATGAGGTGATCATGAGCGCGCCGTTGCAATTCCGCGATGTCACCCTGGGTTACGACCGGCATCCGGCGGTGCATCACCTCGACGGCCAGGTTGCTTCCGGCGCGCTGCTCGCGGTGGTCGGCCCCAACGGCGCCGGCAAGTCGACGCTGTTTCGAGGGCTGGTCGGCATCCTCAAGCCGCTGGCGGGCTCGATTGTGACCGGCGGTCTCGACGCCAGGGATATCGCCTACCTGCCGCAGACGGTGGATATCGACCGCAGCTTTCCGATCTCGGTGTACGATTTCGTCGGCACCGGGCTCTGGCGCTCAACCGGCTTTTTCGGCGGCATGGGCAAGGCCGCGCGCGACAGGATCGCGCGGGCGCTCGCAGCCGTCGGCCTCAACGGGTTTGAAAATCGCGCCATCGGTACGCTGTCCGGCGGGCAGATGCAGCGCATGTTGTTTGCGCGGGTGCTGCTGCAGGACGCCCGCCTGATCGTGCTGGACGAACCCTTCAACGCCATCGACGTCAAAACCTCGACCGATCTGCTGGCGCTGGTCAAGCGCTGGCACGCCGAGAAGCGCACGGTGCTGGCGGCGCTGCACGACATGGATCTGGTGCGCGGCCATTTCCCCGAAACCCTGCTGCTGGCGCGCGGGCCGGTCGCCTGGGGCGCAACCGCCGAGGTGCTGACGGCCGAAAACTTGTCGGAAGCACGCCGGATGTGCGAGGCGTTCGACGACAGCGCGGCCGCATGCGCCGTGGACGATCTGCCGTCGCGGGCCGCCTGACCGTGATCATTTACGATGCGCTGATCGCGCCGTTTGCCGAATTCGAATTCATGCGCCGGGCGCTGGCGGCCGTGATCGCGCTGGCGCTGGGCGGCGCGCCGATCGGCGTGTTTCTGATGCTGCGGCGGATGAGCCTGGTCGGCGACGCCATGGCGCACGCCATCCTGCCGGGGGCGGCGATCGGCTTTTTGCTGTCGGGCCTCAATCTGTTTGCGATGACGACGGGCGGACTGATCGCCGGCTTTACCGTGGCGATACTCGCGGGCGCGGTCGCGCGCACCACCGAGATGAAAGAAGACGCCTCGCTCGCCACCTTCTATCTGGTGTCGCTGGCGCTTGGCGTCACCATCGTCTCGATCAGGGGCACCAATATCGATCTGTTGCACGTGCTGTTCGGCAATATCCTGGCGATGGACGACGCCACGTTGCTGGTGATCGCGTCCAGCGCCACCATCACGCTTCTGGTGCTCGCGGTGATCTTTCGCCCGCTGGTGATCGAAAGCGTCGATCCGGTTTTCCTGCGCACGGTGAGCCGCGCCGGCGCGCCGTCGCACCTGTTGTTTCTCGCGCTCGTCGTCATCAACCTCGTCAACGGCTTTCAGGCGCTCGGCACCCTGCTGGCGGTGGGGCTGATGATCCTGCCCGCCGGCATCGCGCGATTCTGGTCGCGCGATATCACCGGCATGATCTGCATCGCGGTTGCGAGTGCGGTCCTGTCGGGCTATGCCGGGCTGGTGCTGTCGTTCCAGACCAGGGTGCCGTCGGGTCCGGCGATCATTCTGGTGGCGGCGGCGCTTTATGTCGGGTCGGTCCTGTTCGGCAGCGTCGGCGGCCTGTTCAGGCAGATGTTCCCCGGCCGCCACCTCGAAGCCTGATGATGCGGCGCCTTCAATTCTGGCTGATCTGTCTCGCGCTGATCGCGGCTGCCTGTCCCGCGCGCGCGCAAAATCGCGTCAATGTCGTCGCCAGCTTCTCCATCATCGGCGACTTCGTGAAAAACGTCGGCGGCGACCGCGTCGGCGTCACCACGCTGGTGGGTCCCGATAGCGACGTGCATGTCTATGCGCCGGCGCCTGCGGATGCGAAGAAGATGGCTGACGCGCGGCTGCTTGTCATCAACGGCCTCGGTCTGGAAGGCTGGCTGCCGCGGCTATTGCAGGCGTCAGGCAGCAAGGCGCCGATCATTACCGCGACCAGCGGCATCGCGCCGCTCAAGTCAGGCTCCGGCGCCGATCCGCATGCGTGGCAGTCGGTGGCCAATGCGAAGATCTATGTGGCCAATATAAGGGACGCGCTTGAAGCCGCCGATCCCGCCGACGCAGAGATTTTCCGCAAGCAAGCACAGGCCTATCTGGCAAAACTCGACGCGCTCGACCGCGAGGTGCGCGAGGCGATCGCGCAAATTCCGCCAGACCGCCGCAAGGTGATCTCGACGCATGACGCCTTCGGCTATTTTGCGGCCGCCTATGGCATCCAGTTCATCGCGCCATCAGGCGTCTCCACCGAATCCGAGGCCTCGGCCCGCGATATCGCAGCCATCATCACCCAGATCAGATCGGAAAAAATCCCGGCGGTGTTTCTGGAGAATATCAGCGATGACCGGATGATCCTGCGGATAGCGGCCGAGACCGGCGCCAGGGTCGGCGGCATGCTGTTTTCCGACAGTCTGACCGGCGAAAAGGGCGATACCCCCACTTACATTGATATGGTCAGGCACAATATAAAGGCCCTGGGCAGCGCGCTTATCCGTTAGGGCAGGGGCCTTTCTGCCGACGCGCGCACCAGGTTCGGTTTTCGGAGTTATTATGCCAGAATTGACGTCCCAGAAAATTCCCGTGACCGTGCTGACCGGCTATCTCGGCGCCGGCAAGACCACCCTCCTCAACCGCATTCTGTCGGAGAACCACGGCAAGAAATACGCCGTCATCGTCAACGAATTCGGCGAGATCGGAATCGACAACGACCTGATCATCGGCGCCGACGAAGAAGTGTTCGAGATGAACAATGGTTGCGTGTGCTGCACCGTGCGCGGCGATCTTGTGCGCATCCTCGACGGCTTGATGAAGCGCAAGGGCAAGTTCGACGCCATCATCGTCGAGACCACCGGGCTTGCCGATCCGGCGCCGGTGGCGCAGACCTTTTTCGTCGACGAGGACGTGCAGAAGAACGCGCGGCTCGACGCGGTGGTGACGGTCGCCGACGCCAAATGGCTGAACGACCGGCTGAAGGACGCGCCGGAAGCCAAGAACCAGATCGCGTTCGCCGACGTCATCGTGCTCAACAAGACCGATCTCGTGAGCAAGGCCGAACTTAACGAAGTCGAGGCGCGGATCAGAGCCATCAACCCCTATGCCAAACTGCACCGCACCGAGCGCTGCCAGGTCGCGCTGTCGGATGTGCTGGAGCGCGGGGCGTTCGATCTCGACCGCATCCTCGAGCTCGAGCCGGAATTTCTCGAGGCCGGCGACGGCCAGGATCATGACCACGATCACCACCCTGGAGATCATGATCATCATCACGCCCACAGCCACAGCCACAGCCATCACGGCCTGAAGCACTACCACGACGAGGACATGCAATCGCTGTCGCTGCGGTCGGACAAGCCGCTCGACCCGATCAAATTCATGCCCTGGCTGCAGAACCTGGTCGCGAGCGAGGGCCAGAAGATTCTGCGCTCGAAGGGGATTTTGGCCTTCAGCGATGATGACGACCGCTATGTCTTTCAGGGCGTTCACATGATGCTGGAAGGCGATCACCAGCGCGCCTGGAAAGAGGGCGAACCGCGCGAAAGCCGTCTTGTCTTCATCGGCCGCGAATTGCCGGAGCAGACGATCCGGGACGGCTTCGAGCGCTGTATCACCACGTGATGAAAGAGTTCGATCCGGGCGAGTCCGCCTCCATCATTTCCGTCACCGATCGGGTGCGGCAGGTCAGGATCGGCGCGCCCGTCACCTCCTTGCATTTTCTCGGCGACAATGCGGCCTTTGTCGGCGCCGAGGAAACCTTCTTCCTGGTGAACGGAAAAGGCGAAATTTCGCCAATTCCCGTCCACAGCGGCGGCATCTTGTGCGCGGCCGCCGACGGGACCCGCATCGTCATGGGCGGCGATGACGGCAAGCTGGTTGCGATGGACGCGAAAGGCGAGGTCGCGCTGCTCGCCACCGATGCAAAACGGCGCTGGATCGACAATGTCGCTGTTCATCGGGATGGCGCCATGGCGTGGTCCGTCGGCAAGACCGCCTTTGTCCGCAGCGGCAGAGGCGAGGAAAAATCGCTCGACGTGCCCTCGACGGTCGGCGGGCTTGCGTTTGCGCCGAAGGGCCTGCGGCTCGCGGTCGCGCATTATAACGGCGTGACCTTGTGGTTTCCCAACATGGCGGCCAAGCCGGAAGTTCTGGAATGGGCGGGCTCGCATCTTGGCGTCATGTTCAGCCCCGACAACAAGTTTCTGGTGACCGCGATGCACGAGCCGGCGCTGCACGGCTGGCGGCTTGCGGATAACAGGCATATGCGCATGACCGGGTATCCCGGCCGCGTGCGGTCGATGTCGTGGACCGCGGGCGGCAAGGCGCTGGCGACGTCGGGCGCCGATACCGTGATCCTGTGGCCGTTCGCGAGCAAGGACGGTCCGATGGGCAAGGAGCCGGCGATGCTGGCGCCGCTGCAGGCGCGCGTCGCCATGGTCGCCTGCCATCCCAGGCAGGATATTCTCGCCGCCGGCTACAGCGACGGCACCATCCTGATGGTGAGAATGACCGACGGCGCGGAAATCCTGGTGCGCCGGAACGGCACCTCGCCGGTCGCGGCGCTGGGGTGGAACGCCAAGGGCACGCTCCTGGCGTTTGCGGGCGAGGATGGCGAGGCGGGTCTGCTCGACCTTTAGCGGGAACATGCGTTCCCGAGTCCGTTAATGCCGCTGAACTCAAGCGGTGAACGAGATGACAGCGGACGACAGCCAACGCGCACTCAAGGACCTGCTTCTCGCCTTCGTCATGGTGGTGGCGGGCTTGGCCATCGCCAGTCTGGCGCTGGTGCAGCTCTCGATCCCCAGTCCCCTGATGGCGCAGGCGACGCAGCCGTTGCAGGCGTCGCCACCTCCAGGACCTCCGCAGGACAATCCGCCGGCCGAATCAAAACCCGGCGGCGCGCGTCCGACCACGCCCGCGCCCGAACCTGCCCGCCCCGATCCGCAGGCGCAAAAGGAAGGCGCAAAAGCGGCGCTGCCGCCTGCACCTGCGGAAAAGATGTCCGCGCCGATCAAGGATCGCTAATTGCCTATCCGTCATTCCGGGGCGCGCATGAGCCCGGAATGATGGTTCAACATTTAACCGTCATGCCCCGCGAAAGCGGGGCATCCAGTACTCCGCGGCATTTGTAAGAATCGAGACGCCGGCATTTACTGGATCGCCCACCTTCGCGGGCGATGACAGTTGAAGTTTCTGGAACAGCGTGCGCTCACGCGCGCCCCGGAATGACGTGGTGGATCACCGCACCAGCACGTTCCTGAACTGCCAGGGATCCGAAGTGTCGATATCTTCCGGGAACAGTCCGGGCCGGTCCGACAGCGGGGTCCAGTCGGTGTAATAACCCTTTACCGGGCCGAGATACGGCCGCTGGATTTCGAGGCAGCGGTGGAAATCCATCTCGTCGGCCTCGACGATCCCTTGGGTCGGATTTTCCAGCGCCCACACCATGCCGGCGAGCACCGCCGACGACACCTGCATGCCGGTGGCGTTCTGGTAGGGCGCGACGTCGCGGGTTTCCTCGATCGAGAGCTGCGAGCCGTACCAGTAGGCGTTCCTGGCATGGCCGTAGAGCAGTACGCCGAGCTCGTCGACGCCGTCCTCGATTTCGTTCTCGTCCAGAATGTGCCATTTCGGCTGCATCTTGCCGGTGGCGCCGAACATCTCGTGCAACGAAAGCACCGCGTCATTGGCGGGGTGATAGGCATAGTGGCAGGTCGGGCGATAGACCACATTGCTGCCGTCGCGCACGGTGAAATAATCCGCGATCGAGATCGACTCATTGTGCGTGACGAGGAAGCCGTATTGCGCGCCCGGCGTCGGGCACCATGAGCGGACGCGGGTGTTGGCGCCGGGCTGCAGCAGATAGATCGCGGCACCGCAGCCTTCGGTATGGGCGCGGCCATTGTCCGGCATCCACTTTTCATGCGTGCCCCAGCCGAGTTCGGCCGGCTGCATGCCCTCGGAGACAAAACCTTCCACCGACCAGGTGTTGACGAACACGTTGATCGGCTTCGGTCTCTTCGAGCGCTGGGTGTCGCGTTCGGCGATATGGATGCCCTTGACGCCGAGCTTGCGGGCGAGCTGGCCCCAGCCCTCCCGGCTTTTCGGCTCGTCGACCCCGGTATTGGTGTCGCGGGCGATGTCGAGCAGCGCCTGCTTGACGAACCACGACACCATGCCGGGATTGGCGCCGCAGGTGGAAACAGCGGTGGTGCGGCCCGGGCTCTTGTGCTTGGCCGCCAGCAGCGTCTCGCGCAGCGCATAATTCGAGCGCTTCTCGGGGCCGATATTCTTGTCGAAGTAAAAGCCGAGCCACGGCTCCACGACAGTATCGATGTAGAGCGCGCCGATCTCGCGGCACATGGTCATGATATCGACGGATGAAGTGTCCACCGACAGATTGACGCAAAAGCCCTGGCCGCCGCCGGCGGTGAGCAGCGGCACCAGCACCTCGCGATAGTTATCCCGGGTGACGGCCTGCTTGATGAAGCGCACGCCGTGCTGCTTTGCCAGTTCGCCGTCCTCATGCGGATCGATGATCACAAAGCGCGATTTGTCATAGGCAAAATGCCGTTCGATCAGCGGCAAGGTGCCTTTGCCGATCGAGCCGAAGCCGATCATGACAATGGGGCCGGAAATTTTCGCATGGATCGGCTGATCGGGCGGGCTCATCTGGTTTGTCTCCGGAAAATGGATGCGCTTGGGCGAAGAAGGGTTCAGACGGTGCGCCGCTTGGCGGTGACTTCGATCTCGATCTTCATCTCGGGCTTGTAGAGCCCGGCGACAACGAGGATGGTTGCGGCGGGCCGGATATCGCCGAGCCTTTCGCCGCAGACCGCAAGCACGGCATCGGCATCCCCGGCGTCGGTGATGTAGTATGTCGCGCGCACGATATCGGCCATGGCAAAACCGCCATCCTTCAGCGCCGCCTCAATAGTCTTGAAGCAGTTCCGTGTCTGGCTGGTGACATCACCGGGCATGGTCATGGTGGCGTAATCGTAGCCCGTGGTGCCGGCGACGAAGGCGAAATCGCCGTCGATGACGGCGCGGCTGTAGCCGGCAGTCTTTTCGAACGGCGAACCGGTGGAAATCAGGCGGCGGGACATTCTGGGGACCTCGGGGCGTAACGATGCGCTGGACCACGCAATGCCGCGTCTTCACCCTCAAATCAAGCCGCGTGAGGCGCCAATTTCCGCAAGCGCGCCGCGATTCGCGGCTTGCCTTGCGCCGCCGGCATGCCGTTTGGCACGACCATTCCCCGGGCGCCTTCGAGCGCGCCCGCGCGCAGTTCGAGACCAAGCAGGCGGTCGCGATCGAACGGACCGGGTAGCCGCAATTCGCTGGTCTTGCGATCAGAGAAGCCGAAGCGGGCATAGTAAGGGGCGTCGCCGAGCAGGATCACCGCGCCATGGCCGCGCGCGGTAGCGGCCGCCAGCGCGCGATCCATCAGCGCTCGCCCCACGCCGAGCTTGCGGCACATCGGGTCGACCGCCAGCGGCCCCAGCACCAGCGCCCGCACACCCCCCGCGCTGACGTGCCACAACCTGATGGTCCCGACCAGCCGGCCTGCACGCATGGCCGAAAACGCAAGG
Source organism: uncultured Alphaproteobacteria bacterium (assembly GCA_963801875.1). GTDB lineage: Bacteria > Pseudomonadota > Alphaproteobacteria > Rhizobiales > Xanthobacteraceae > Bradyrhizobium. The sequence goes on from CAWDGT010000010.1 coordinate 230,346, forward strand.
CCTTCGGCGGGCGCGCGTCGTTCGCGCAGGCGCTGGCAGGTGCGCTTCCGGCGGTTGGCGCCGAAGCAGGCATCGAGCAGCGCTTCACGCGCAACGACGTCCGAGGCCCGTTCGCGGCGGATCGCGAACGGGGCGGTCTCTGGAGTGAGGGCAACTTGGGTCTTCCGCAAGGCAGTCATGGCACGTCAGTCCTCGCGTCCGACGGCGGCAAGGCCGAAGGGCGCGTTGTCAGCAAAACAGCAGGTGAGGGGAGGGAGCCGGCGGGCCGGCTCCTCGTTCTCTTGCTCCCTCTCCCGCAAGCGGGAGAGGCGAGAAGACTCAGATATGGTAGGTCCGCAGCGGCGGGAAGCCGTTGAAGGCTACCGACGAGTAGGTCGACGTGTACGCGCCGGTGCCTTCGATCAGCACCTTGTCGCCGATCTCGAGCGTCACCGGAAGCGGGTAGGGCATCTTCTCGTACATCACGTCGGCGGAATCGCAGGTTGGGCCCGCGAGCACGCACGGCGTCATTTCCGCGCCGTCATGCGGCGTGCGGATGGCGTAGCGGATCGACTCGTCCATGGTCTCGGTAAGCCCGCCGAACTTGCCGATGTCGAGATACACCCAGCGCACATCGTCCTCGTCGCTCTTCTTGGAGATCAGAACGACTTCGGTCTCGATGATGCCGGCATTGCCGACCATGCCGCGGCCCGGCTCGATGATCGTCTCCGGGATCTGGTTGCCGAAATGCTTACGCAGGGCGCGGAAGATCGACCGGCCGTACTGCACGACCGGCGGCACGTCCTTGAGGTACTTGGTCGGGAATCCGCCGCCCATGTTGACCATGGACAGGTTGATGCCGCGCTCGGCGCAGTCGCGGAACACCGTCGAGGCCATCGCCAGCGCGCGGTCCCACGCCTTCACCTTGCGCTGCTGCGAGCCGACATGGAACGAGATGCCGCAGGGCTCCAGCCCGAGACGCTTGGCGAGGTCGAGCACCTCGACCGCCATTTCCGGATCGCAGCCGAACTTGCGCGACAGCGGCCATTCGGCGCCGGCGCAGTCATAGAGGATGCGGCAGAACACCTTGGCGCCGGGGGCGGCGCGGGCGATCTTCTCCACCTCGGCGGTGCAGTCGACCGCGAACAGCCGAATGCCGAGCGCGAAGGCGCGCGCGATGTCACGCTCCTTCTTGATCGTGTTGCCATAGGAAATCCGCTCAGGGGACGCACCGGCGGCCAGCGCCAGCTGGATCTCGGGCACCGACGCGCAGTCGAAGCACGAGCCCATCGAGGCCAAGAGCGACAGTACTTCCGCCGCCGGGTTGGCCTTTACCGCGTAGAACACGCGGCTGTCCGGCAGCGCCTTGGAGAAGGTCTGGTAGTTGTCGCGCACGACCTCGAGGTCGACGACGAGACACGGCTCGACGTCCTGGCCCTCGTTCCGGCGGTTGCGCAGGAATTCCTGGATACGTTCAGTCATAGCACCCTCCCAAACGCCCCAGCGACGGGAACGTTCAAAAATGATCTCGGTAAGAGCGCTCCGGCCACATCGCGCGATGGAGGCGCGGCGAGGCCAAAAAACTCAAACCGAACTGTGCTGCCGTGGATTGGTTGGGAAGGATCCCGCCCGCACACCTGGCAATGAAGGACAAGCCTCTTCGGTATTCGCGCCGGCTGGTGGAAAGCCGGCAGAGACCAAAAAAGCCCGATCCGTCGTTGCTTTAAGTCGCGTCCCCCGTTGAGAGCGAGGTGCGCCGGTTCGCCTCCGGCTGCCAGTCACGGTTGCAAGGAGCGAAGAGACCTTCAATGGCATCTCTTGAGAGAGATGCTGGCCACTCGAACAGAGCGACCCTCGGTTCTTCATCCCTTGGCGGCTGTCCGGCCTCTTGTCCGGATACCTACCGACTGACACACGACCACAGGCACGTGCGAAATTGGGCAAGACCGGAAATAGGTTATTTGAGTCTGCTTCGCAACATTTTTTTTCGCCTGTGGGTAAATTTCCCTAACAGCTGCTTGCGATGCGGCTCCCGAGGCGCACACGCGGCGCTGAAAGTGAACAGACGTTAAGCTTCTTTAAGAAAGCGTAAGCATCCGCGGTGGGGCAGCGGCTCTGTAACGCAGCCGACTTTAGGCGCGTCGCGTAAACGGCTCGACGCGCTGCGCGGCGCGGATGAAGGCCGCCATGACCAGGACGCCAAGCGCGAACAGCGCGGCCTGCAGAATGTGCGCGCCGGTGTCGTCGAGACCGAACAGGATCGCGAGCGCCCAGCCGCCCGCGAATGCCGCGCCGAACACTTCGGCGCCGATCAAGATCGCCGCGCTTATGACGGTGATGACGCTCGGCCAGATGATTTGACGGGTGCCGGTCGGAGAGGCCTGAGAACTCATGCGCGAGGATCCTGTTGGGAGCCGCAATCTCTATGAAAAGGCCCGCTCTATCAAGCGTAAAAGGCCCAAAAAAGCCGCATCGCGTGATATAGCCTGTTCGATGGATGAGGGACGTAAACGGGAATTGCGATGTCAGGAATCCAGCAAGTAACGGTCGCCTCGCAGGCTCATGCAAACCCGCTTCTGAAGGCGTGGCAGACGCCGTTCGAGACGCCGCCGTTTGCGGAGATCGCGCCGGAACATTTCCTGCCCGCCTTCGAGCAGGCCTTCGCCGACCACTCAGCCGAGATCGCCGCAATCGAGCACGACCCGGCGACGCCGGATTTTGCCAATACTATAACGGAGCTGGAGCGTTCCGGAAAACTGCTCGCCAGGGTGTCGGCGGTGTTCCACGACCTGGTGTCGGCTCACTCCAGCCCGGCGCTGCTCGAGATCGACAAGGAGGTGTCGTTGCGGATGGCGCGGCACTGGAACCCGATTATGATGAACGCGGTGGTGTTCGGCCGGATCGCGATGCTGCACGACAACCGCGCCGACCTGGCCCTCACGGGTGAGCAGATGCGGCTCCTGGAGCGCACCTATACCCGCTTCCATCGCGCCGGCGCCGGCCTCGACGAAGCGGCGAAGAAGCGGATGGCCGAGATCAACGAGCGGCTGGCCCATCTCGGCACGGCGTTCAGCCATCATCTGCTCGGCGACGAGCAGGACTGGTTCATGGAACTCGGCGAGGCCGACCGCGACGGTCTTTCGGACAGCTTTGTGGCGGCCGCGAAGGCTGCGGCTGAAGAGCGCGGTCTGGCCGGCAAGGCGATCGTGACGCTGTCGCGTTCCTCGGTCGAGCCGTTCCTCAAGAGCTCCGCGAGGCGTGATCTGCGCGAGAAGGTGTTCAAGGCATTCACCGCGCGCGGCGACAACGGCAACGCCAACGACAACAACGAGACCATCCTCGAGATCCTCAGGCTGCGCGAGGAGAGCGCGCGGCTGCTTGGCTTTCCGACCTTCGCCGCCTACCGGCTGGAGGATTCCATGGCCAGGACGCCGGAGGCGGTGCGCGGCCTGCTGGAGCGGGTCTGGAAGCCCGCGCGGGCGCGGGCGCTCAGGGATCGCGATGACCTGCAGGCGCTGGCGGCGGAGGAGGGCGGCAATTTCGCGCTGGCGCCGTGGGACTGGCGCTACTACGCCGAGAAGCTGCGGCAGGTCAGAGCCAATTTCGACGACGCCGCCATAAAACCCTATCTCGTGCTCGATCACATGATCGAGGCCGCCTTCGACTGCGCCACCCGTCTGTTCGGTGTTACCTTCTCCGAGCGCAAGGATATCCCGGTCTGGCATCCGGACGTCCGGGTCTGGGAAGTCAAGGACAGCGCCGGCCGCCACAAGGCGCTGTTCTATGGCGACTACTTCGCCCGGCCCTCCAAGCGTTCCGGCGCCTGGATGACCTCGCTGCGCGACCAGCAGAAGCTCGATGGCGAGGTCACTCCCCTGATCATCAATGTCTGCAATTTCGCCAGGGGCGCCGATGGCCAGCCGTCGCTATTGTCGCCGGACGATGCGCGCACCCTGTTCCACGAATTTGGCCACGGCCTGCACGGGGCGCTGTCGGACGTGACCTATCCGTCGCTGTCGGGGACCTCGGTGTTCACCGATTTCGTCGAACTGCCCTCGCAGCTCTACGAGCACTGGCAGGAGCAGCCGCAGGTGCTGCGGCAATTTGCCCGGCATTACCAGACGAGCGAGCCGCTGCCGGACGATCTGTTGAAGCGCTTCATCGCCGCGCGCAAATTCAACCAGGGTTTTGCCACCGTGGAATTCGTTGCTTCCGCGCTGATCGATCTCGAATTCCACAGCCAGCCGGCCGCGGCGATTGGGGATGTGCGGGCGTTCGAGCAAAAGGAGCTGGAAAAGATCGGCATGCCGGCGGAGATTTCGCTGCGGCACCGGCCTCAGCAATTCGGCCATATCTTCTCCGGCGATCATTATGCGGCGGGCTATTACAGCTACATGTGGTCCGAGGTGATGGACGCGGACGCGTTCGGCGCCTTCGAGGAAGCGGGCAACATCTTCGATCCTGTCGTGGCAAAGCGCCTGCACGACGACATCTACGCCTCGGGCGGCTCGCGCGATCCCGAGGACGCCTATATCGCCTTCCGCGGCCGGGAGCCGGAGCCCGACGCGCTGTTGCGCCGTCGCGGCCTTCTGGAACCCGAGGCCGCCTGAGGTGGGAAACGCGCTGCGCCGGCTACTGGGTTTGCTGTGGCTTACCAGCGTCATCGTGCTTGGCGCCAGCGCGGCGCAGGCGCATCCGCATGTCTGGATCACCGCGACCTCCGAACTGATTTATGCCCCCGACGGCTCGATTACAGGTGTGCGCCACGCCTGGACGTTTGATGACATGTTCTCGACCTACGCGTTGCAGGGCATCGAGACCCGGACCAGGGGCGTCTACAGCCGCGAGGAACTCGCACCCCTGGCGCAGACCAATGTCGAATCGCTCAAGGAATTCCGCTTCTTCACCTTCGCCAAAGCCGACGGCAGGAAGCAGAAATTCGAGGAGCCGGTCGACTATTTCCTTGAATACAGCAATGCCCTGCTGACGCTGCATTTCACCTTGCCGCTGAAGGCGCCGGTGAAAGCGAGGGAGCTGGCGCTGGAAGTGTTTGATCCCGCCTATTTCATCGACTTCAAATTCGCCGAAAAGGATCCGATAAAGCTGGTCGGGGCGCCGGCCGACTGCCGGATGCAATTCCAGCGGCCGAGCGACGGCACTGCCAGTGCCCAGAAGCTCGGCGAACAGAGTTTCCTGAGCGGCGATAACTCGAATTACGGGATGATGTTCGCCAACAAGATCACGGTGCAGTGCCCGTGAGGCCGACTTCCTCCCGGTTCGCGCGCGTGCTGGCGATCGGCGCCGCCGCCGTTCTCGTTGTTCTGGCGCTCGACAGCGCCGTTAGCGCGCTGATGGCCCGAAATCCGTTCGGTGGGCCGCGGCCTGGCGGCAGCCTGCCGCAAATAGGCGGCATCCTCGGATGGCTGCTGGCAAAACAATCGGAATTTTACCGCGAGATGTCCGCGACCATTCGCGCCGCGAAGTCCGACGGCTCGGCGGTCTGGACCCTGCTCGCGATCTCCTTTGCTTACGGAATCTTTCACGCCGCCGGACCCGGCCACGGCAAGGCGGTGATCGCGTCCTATCTGGTCGCCAACCGGGAGACCGTACGGCGCGGCATCGTGCTGTCGTTCGCCTCCGCGCTGATGCAGTCGCTGGTGGCGGTGGCGGTCGTCGCGGTTTGCGCCTGGCTGTTGAATGCCACCGCCAGGACCATGTGCGGGGCGGAAAAGGCGATCGAGATCGCAAGCTACGCCCTGATCGCGGCGTTCGGCGCCCGGCTGGTCTGGACCAAGGGCGGCGGCTTTGTTCGCGCGCTGCAGGCGCCGCGGCCGGCGGCCGTGCTGGCGGCGGCCGCGCATCATCACGACCACGATGATGGCCACAGCGATCATCATCACCATCACCATCATGACCGCGTGCATGACGGGCATGACGGCCATTCCCACGGCCCGGAGCCCGCCGAACTCGCCGGCCCCGGTGGATGGCGCCGCGGCTTTGGTGCGATCCTTGCCGTCGGGTTGCGCCCTTGCTCGGGTGCGATCCTGGTCCTGGTGTTCGCGCTGGCGCAGGGCCTGTTTTGGGCCGGCATCGCCGCGACTTTTGTCATGGGGCTGGGCACCGCGATCACGGTGGCGACCATCGCGGTGATGGCGGTGTCGGCGAAGGATCTGGCGCGGCGCCTGAGCGCTGGGCGCGAAGGCGGCGGCGCGCTCTTCATGCGCGGCGTGGAATTCGCGGCCGCCGGGCTGGTGCTGCTGTTCGGCGCTGGCTTGCTGTTCGGCTATCTCGCCGCCGAGCGGGTGACTTGCCTTTAGTCCTCACCATGAGGTTCAAGCCGGCCAAAGCCCCCGGATCAGCGGCATGAAAAAAATGGCGATATTGATCGCAAGGCCCAGGCTCCACAGGATCGAGCGCAGCGTCGGCCGATCGCCGAGATAGGTCAGCACATAGGCAATCCGCACGATCAGGAACAATATGGCCAGCTCGTCGATCAGGCGCTGCGGACTGCTACGGAATTCTGCCAGCAGGACCGCAACGGCGAAAAACGGAAACGCTTCGATGCCGTTCTGATGCGCGCCCAGCGCGCGGGCGGCAATGGGGTCGGCGTAAAAGCCGGGGTCGCGCGGTCTGGAATTGTCGAAACGGCGAAACCCGATCCACTTTACCGCTGCGATGGTCAGCAGATAGAGCAGCAGCGCTCCGAAAACGCACCATTCGGCGATCGTCATGGCTCCCCCGATGCGCGACCGGACGATGCGGAGCCTGCCATCGGGCGCGCGTTCCGCCTTCGCTCTTCGAGCTACGGCGGACTGGTCGCGCGACCCGTTGGCATCGCCGGGCGCCGGGTGACAGTATCGAACCCGGCCTTGTCTTGACAAGGATGGCCCAACGCGCGATGCCACGCCCATTATGACAGCGATCGCATCAATCGAAAGCGCAAGGCCCGCAGCCGCGCCGAAGCCGGAGCGCGTCGGGGTGTTGCTGGTCAATCTCGGCACCCCCGACAGCGCGGATGCCAGGGGCGTGCGGGTGTACCTGAAGGAATTTCTGAGCGATGTCAGGGTGATCGAAAATCAGGGGCTGTTCTGGAAGCTGGTGCTGAACGGCGTCATCCTGCGCATCCGCCCTGGCCGCAAGGCGCGCGACTACCTGAAAATCTGGAACACCGAGAAGAACGAATCCCCGCTCAAGACCATTACGCGCGCGCAATCCGAAAAGCTTGCCGCTGACATCTCGGACCATGATCATGTCGTGGTCGACTGGGCGATGCGCTACGGCAACCCGTCGATAGCATCGCGCATCGACGCCCTGATGGCGCAGGGCTGCGACCGTTTGCTGGTCGTGCCTCTCTATCCCCAATATTCCGCCGCGACGTCGGCGACCGTGTGCGATGAAGTGTTCCGCGTGCTCGGCGAGATGCGGGCGCAACCGACCTTGCGGGTGAGCCCGCCCTATTACGACGACCCCGATTATATCGACGCGCTGGCGGTCTCCATCGATGCGCATCTGAAAACGCTGCCGTTCCAGCCGGAGCTGATTGTGGCCTCGTTCCACGGCATGCCGCAGGCCTATGTCGACAAGGGCGACCCCTATCTTGCACAATGCAGCGCCACGATCGAAAGCCTGCGCAAGCGCATGGGCCTCGACGCCACCAGGCTGTTGCTGACATTTCAATCGCGCTTCGGCTTCGGCGAGTGGTTAAAACCCTATACCGACAAGACCATGGAGAAATTGGCGAAGCAGGGCGTGCGCCGCATCGCCGTGGTGACCCCTGGTTTCTCCGCCGATTGCCTGGAAACTCTGGAAGAAATCGCGCAGGAAAACGCCGAGATCTTCCGGCATAATGGCGGCGAGCAATTTGCCTTCATTCCCTGCCTGAACGACAGCGAGCCCGGCATGGATGTGATCCGCCAGCTGGTGCTGCGCGAATTACAGGGCTGGATTTGACAACGACCGCTTAAGGATATCCCTCGTGTTCAGCGGTGGTACATCTGGCGGCCGGCAAACTCGACCTTACCTGTATCCGGCGATTGCGGGCTGAACCGGCGAGACCGGTATCCAGACCAATAAGCGTGCGCCCGGGCGCGTTTCGCACCCGGCATTGGGAGGATTTATGACCGGTTTTGACATTTTCGCCATTGCGGTGGTGCTGCTGGTTATCTTCACGCTGTTTGCCGGCATCAAGACGGTGCCTCAGGGGTATGACTGGACCATCGAGCGGTTTGGCAAATACACCCGCACGCTGGCGCCGGGGCTGAACATCATCATCCCCTATTTCGACCGCGTCGGCCGCAAGATGAACATGATGGAGCAGGTGATCAGCATTCCCGAACAGGAGGTGATCACCAAGGACAACGCCACCGTCACCGTCGACGGCGTCGCATTCTTCCAGGTGTTCGACGCGGCGAAGGCGAGCTACGAGGTATCCAATCTCAACCAGGCGATCATCGTGCTGACCATGACCAACATCCGCTCGGTGATGGGCGCGATGGACCTCGATCAGGTGCTGTCGCACCGCGACGAGATCAACGAGCGCCTGTTGCGCGTGGTCGACGCCGCGGTGTCGCCGTGGGGGCTCAAGGTCAACCGCATCGAGATCAAGGACATCGTGCCGCCCGCCGACCTCGTCGAGGCGATGGGACGCCAGATGAAGGCCGAGCGGGTCAAGCGCGCCGACATCCTGCAGGCCGAGGGCCAGCGGCAATCGGAAATCCTTCGCGCCGAGGGCGCCAAGCAGGGCCAGATATTGCAGGCCGAAGGCCGCCGCGAGGCCGCGTTCCGCGACGCCGAGGCGCGCGAACGCTCCGCTGAAGCGGAAGCCAAGGCGACGCAAATGGTCTCCGAGGCCATCGCCAAGGGCGACGTCGCGGCGCTGAACTATTTCATCGCCGACAAATACATCAAGGCGTTCGGGCAACTGGCGGATTCGCCGAACCAGAAGATCATCATGCTGCCGATCGAGGCCATGAGCATTCTGGGATCACTGGCCGGCATCGGCGAGATCGCGAAAGCGACTTTCGGCGAGAGCGCGGCTTCCGCTGCGGCCGCCGCGCGCCGTGCTTCGGTGCCGCCGGCAGGTCCCACCCCGCCGCCGCCGACGCCGCAACGGTAGGGTTCGATGATCCGAGCATCGGCGCTGCGCGTTCTCCCTCTTCCGCTTGCGGGGGAGGGTGCCGAGCAAAGCGAGGCGGGTGGGGGCTCTCTCTGCGAATCCCATCTCCGAGAGAGCCCCCACCCCAACCCTCCCCCGCAAGCGGGAGAGGGGGCTCACTGCCGTCGTGTTGTTTAGATTGCTTAAGCCGATAGATAGTTGAGAGGGTCACATGAGCGAGATGTTCTCCACCCTTGGCACCTGGAACTGGCTGATCTTCGGCGTCGTGCTGATGGCGCTGGAGCTGCTCGCGCCCGGGGTGTTCCTGTTCTGGCTCGGGCTTGCGGCCTTGCTGGTCGGGCTGTTGTCGTTCGCGATCCATCCGTCCTGGCAGATGCAGATCCTGATGTTTGCGATTTTCGCGGCCTGCGCGGTGCCGCTGTGGCGGCGCGTCGCGCGCAGCAACAAGGCGGCGAGCCAGAGCAATCCATTTCTCAACAAGCGCGCGGATGCGCTGGTTGGCCGGGTGTTTACGCTGGAAAAGCCGATCATCGACGGGGCTGGCACGGTAAGAATAGACGATACGATCTGGCGCGTCGCCGGTCCCGATGCGCCGGCCGGCAGCCGGGTGCGGATCGTGCAGGCTAACGGCGCCAGCCTGACGGTGGCGGTGGCCTGAACTGCGCGCGGGACTACGCCACGCCGGCGCGCAGCACGTCATGGACGTGAACGATGCCGACCGGTTTCCTGCCCTCGGCGACGATCAGCACCGTCACCGCGGGCCTGGAAGAATTGATGGTCTCCAGCATTTCGCTCGCCAGCATGCCCGGTGGGATCGTTCTGGGATTTTTCGTCATCACCTCATCGACAACCGCCGTCATCAGGTCGGGCCGCATGTGACGGCGCAAATCGCCATCGGTGATGATGCCGCAGATCTCGCCGCCGTGATCGATGATGCAGACGCAGCCGAATCCCTTGGTCGACATCTCCACCAGCGCGTCCGACATCCTGGCGCCGAGCGGTTTTACCGGGATGGCGTCGCCGGTATGCATGATGTCGCGGACGAATTTCAGCATCGCGCCCAGCTTGCCGCCGGGATGGAAACTGGCGAACTCCAGCGCGGTGAAACCGCGGCTCTCGAGCAGCGCGATGGCGAGCGCGTCGCCGATCGCGGCCTGCATCAGCGATGAGGTGGTCGGCGCCAGATTGTGCGGGCAGGCCTCGCGCGCCTTCGGCAGCTCCAGCACGATTCGCGCGGCCTCGCCGAGCGAGGAGCCCGCGTTCGAGGTCACCGCGATCATCGGGATCGCAAAACGGCCGGAGTAATTGACGAGGTTCTTCATCTCCGGCTGCTCGCCCGACCACGACAGCGCGATGATGACGTCATCGGGCGTGATCATGCCGAGATCGCCGTGGCTGGCCTCGGCCGCGTGCACGAAGAAGGCGGGGGTGCCGGTGGAGGCGAGGGTGGCGGCGATCTTGCGCGCTACATGGCCGGACTTGCCGAGCCCGGTGACGATCACGCGGCCCCTGGCCTCGCGGATGATATCGACCGCGGCCGCAAACGGCGGCCCGAGCGGGCCCTGCAGGGCTGCTGCGACCGCCGATATGCCGCTGCCCTCGGCATCGAGGGTGCGCAGGGCCGAATGCACGGCGGCGTTGGCGTCTGTCCCGGACGATTTTGCCATCAGCGGTTTCGAATTGGCCATGTCGGGTTCCGAGGGAGGCGGGAAGGTGATGTTCGCCGCGGGCCCTCTTTAGCACGGCCGATTTGGCGACGCGACGCGGCGGGCAGCCCTCAACGGCTCATTAACCATAATTGTTTTAACTCCATTAACGACGTTTTCCGCCTGCGTTCGCGCAAGTCTGGAACCCGGTCGGCAAGCGTATGAATTCGTTGGGGTATTTTCATCGTGATGTCGGGTCCAGCAAGGGGCCGCCGCAGGCGCGCACGTGCCTTACGCGCCGCTCTGCCATGCCTTGCGCTGCTCGCCTTCGATTGCAGCCTCGCGCGGGCCCAGACGCTGAGCCCCGAGCTGCTGCGCCCGGTGCGCGACGGGTTTGTCCTGCCACAGGATTCACCGCTGCGGCGAATCAGCGATAACGACAAGACTGGGGATGTCGCCAACGACGCAAGGGTGCGCGACAAGGCCGCGCCCGCGCCATCGCGGATCGGCAACATTCCCACTTACGGCCTTCCCGCCGCCAGCGGCGCGGCCGGCTCGGGCTTCGATTCGCGCAACCGCGCCCGCAGGAAGCCAAAACTCCATCCGGGCCAGGCCAAACCGAAACCGCCGCCCGGTCCCGGCAGTCCGGCGCCCGTGACTTCCTCGGCGCCGGCGATTTCGAACGGACGGGTGCGGTTGTCGGTCCCGCCGTCCGAGAGCGCCAACAAGGCGCCGATGGCGCCGGCGATGGCCGGCACCGTGATCGGCCAGCCGCCGCGCAAGCGCCTGCGAATCGACGACGATCCATTCGGCGCGGTCGGCGACTACGCCGGCGGCTTTCTCATCAAGTCCGCGATCGAACTCTCGGGCGGCTACGACACCAATCCCGGCCGCACCTTCGTGCCCCGGGGATCGCCGTTCTTTGTGGTCGCGCCGGAATTTCTCGCCGTCTCCGACTGGGAACGGCACGCAGTGGTCGCGGACTTGCGGGGCTCGTTCACCGGCTACGGCAACACCTTTCCGCCGGTGGACGGCATAGTGTCGTCGGCGCCGACCAATATCGATCGGCCGGATTTCACCGGCCACATCGACGGCCGTCTCGATGTCAGCCACGACACCCGACTGACCTCACAACTGCGGCTGCGCGTCGCCACCGACAATCCCGGCAGCCCGAATATCCAGGCCGGGCTTGCCAGATATCCAATCTACGCCACACTCGGCGGCACCTTCGGTATCGACCAGAATTTCAACCGCCTGCAGCTTTCCGCCGGCGGCACCGTCGACCGCACCACCTATCAGAGCTCGGTGCTGACCGATGGCGAGGTGACCTCTAACGACGACCGCAACTTCAACCAGTATGGCGGCGTCGGCCGCGTCAGCTACGATCTGTTGCCGGGGCTAAAACCGTTCGGCGAGATCGAGGGCGACAGCCACGTGCATGACGTGCAATTCGACCGGTCGGGATTTCAGCGCGATTCCTCGGGTGGCTATGCCAAGGCCGGCACCTCGTTCGAATTCACGCGGCTGTTGACCGGCGAAATCTCGCTCGGCTACGCGGCGCGGGACTATGTCGATGCCAGACTGAGCCGGCTGCAGGGCATGCTGGTCGGCTCCTCGCTGGTGTGGACCGCGACGCCGCTGACCACGGCCAAATTCTATTCCGCCACCTCGATCGACGAGACCACGGTGCCCGGCGTCTCGGGCGTGCTGACGCACACCTACACCTTCGAGGTCGATCATGATTTTCGCCGCTGGCTCACGGCCATCGGCAAATTCACCTACGGCACCTACGACTATCAGGGCGACGGCCGCTTTGACCGCACCTACTCGCTCGAGGGCGATTTGATCTACAAGATGACCCGCAATTTGTGGCTGAAGGGCACGCTGCGCCGGGATATCCTCAGTTCCAACATTCCCGGCAACAGTACCAACTCCACCGTGGTGATGCTGGGCGTGAGGGTGCAGAATTAAGATTCTTGATCCCTCCCCACAAGGGGAGGGATCAAGAAGCGATGCCGCTTGCCGCCGCCCGCATTGCGCTGCATCGGCTCCGGTTCTATACAAAATACAAAAAGAAGAACCTCAAGGGAGGAAAGCCATGCGCGCCAACCGGTTGCCGGGCAAACCATCGGCTTGCGTCATCGCGCTACTGGGCATCGTGCTACCAGCCGCCACGCCCGCGGCTGCGCAGAAGAGCGGCGGCACGCTCAGGCTTTATCACAACGACAATCCGCCCAGCGCCTCGCTGCTGGAAGAATCCACGATCTCTTCCGTGACGCCGTTCGCGGCCGTGTTCAACAACCTCGTGGTGTTCGATCCCAAAAAAGTTCACGAGAACATCGACACCGTCATCCCGGATCTCGCGGAAAGCTGGTCCTGGGACCCGACCAACACGAAACTCACCTTCAAGCTCAGGCAGGGCGTGAAGTGGCATGACGGCCAGCCATTCACGGCGAAAGACGTGCAGTGCACCTGGCGGATGCTGATCGGCAAGAGCGAGGCCCAGGATTTTCACCGCAACCCACGCAAGGTCTGGTACTCCAAGCTAAGGGACGTCACGGTCAATGGCGACTACGAGGCGACCTTCGAGCTGAGTGAACCGCAGCCCAGCCTGCCGGTGCTGCTGGCGGGCGCCTTTTCCGTCGTCTATCCCTGCCACGTTCCGCAAGCCGTCATGCGCACGAAGCCTGTCGGTACCGGGCCGTTCAAATTCGCCGAATTCAAGCGCGGCACCTCGATCCGCCTGGTGCGCAATCCCGACTACTGGAAAAAGGGCCGCCCCTATCTCGACGAGATCACCTTCCGGATGATCGACAGCCGCGCGACGCGGATGCTGGCTTTCGCGACCGGCGAATTCGACATCACCTTTCCGGCTGACGTCAGCATTCCCCTGATGAAGGACATCAAGGCGCGGGCGCCGAACGCGATCTGCGAGATGATCACGACCGGCACGTTCTCCAACCTGATGGTCAACCGCGTCAATCCGCCGTTCGACAATCCGGACATCCGCAAGGCCATGTCGCTGGCGATCGACCGCAAGGCCTACAACACGCTGCTGATGGAGGGCCAGGCGCTGATCGGCGGGGCGATGCTGCCGAGGCCCGCGGGCGAATGGGGCATGCCGCCTGAAATGATGGCGAAGCTCGCGGGCTATGGTCCCGACACCGCGAAAAATATCGCAGAGGCGCAAGCGATCATGCAGAAGCTCGGCTACAGCGACGCCAAACCGCTGCCGATCAAGATCCAGACGCGAAATCTTCCGGCCTACCGCGACGCCGCGGTGATCCTGGCCGACCAGCTCAAGAAGATCTACATCGCGGGCGAACTGGATATTCTGGAAACGGCGCAATGGTACGCGCGGATGGCGCGCAAGGATTACACGATCGGCCTGAACGTGACCGGCGTCAGCGTCGACGATCCCGACGGCAATATCGTCGAGAACTATTCGTGCAAGTCGGAGCGCAACTATACCCAGTACTGCAATGCCGAGGTGGACCGGCTGCTGTCGGCGCAATCGCGCGAACTGGACCGGGAAAAACGCCGGCAGATCGTCTGGGACATCGAGCGCCTTCTGGTCGACGACGCGGCGCGCCCGGTCATCATCCATAGCGTGGCGGCCAATTGCTGGCAGCCCTATGTCAGGAATTACACCCCGCACGAGAGCAGCCAGTACAACACCCTGCGGTTCGAGGACGTCTGGCTGGACAAGTGAGGGGGGTCTTATCCCTCCCCCTCGTGGGTCCCACGAGGGGGAGGGATAACGTTACCTCGGCAGGTTCGTCGTCCCCATCAGGAACTGGTCGATGGCGCGGGCGCAGAGGCGGCCCTCGCGGATCGCCCATACGACGAGGGATTGTCCGCGGCGCATGTCGCCGGCTGAAAACACTTTCGGCAGCGAGGTCTGATAGTCCTCGGTGTTGGCGCGCACATTGCCGCGCGGGTCGAGGTCGACGCCCAGCGTCTTCAACAGGCCCTCATGCACGGGATGCACGAAGCCCATCGCCAGCAGCACCAGCTGCGCCTCGAGCTCGAACTCGCTGCCGGCAACCGGCTTGAATTTGTCGTCGACCTGCACGCAATGCAGTTTCGCCACCTTGCCGTCGCCGCCGGAAAAGCGCTGCGTCAACACGGCGTATTCGCGCCTCGCGCCTTCGGCCTGGCTCGACGACGTCCGCATCTTCAAAGGCCAGTTCGGCCAGGTCAGGCCCTTGTTCTCGTGTTCCGGCGGCGCCGGCATGATCTCGAGTTGCGTTACCGAAAGCGCGCCCTGCCGGAACGAGGTGCCGATGCAGTCCGATCCGGTATCGCCGCCGCCGATCACAACCACGTGCTTGCCGCCGGCCAGAATATCAGGCGCGCCCCCGAGCGGCTCGTTCGAGACGCGGCGGTTCTGCTGCGGCAGGAAATCCATCGCGTAGTGAATTCCCTGGAGATCGCGGCCGGGGATCGGCAAGTCGCGCGCGGCCTCGGCGCCGCCGGTCAGTGCCAGCGCGTCATATTGCTTCAGCATCGCGCGCGGATCGAGCGCGCCTTGCGCGGCGCCGCCGACCGGGCTGCCATAATGAAAGGTGACGCCCTCGGCCTCCATCTGCGCGACGCGGCGGTCGATGACGTGCTTTTCCATCTTGAAATCGGGAATGCCGTAGCGCAACAGCCCGCCGGCCTTGGCCCAGCGCTCGAAAAGATGCACGTCATGACCGGCGCGCGCGAGCTGCTGGGCGCAGGCGAGCCCCGCGGGGCCGGAGCCGACAACCGCGACCTTCTTGCCGGTCTTCTGCGTTGGGATTTCCGGCTTGACCCAGCCATTGTCCCAGGCGCGATCGACGATGGCGCATTCGATGGTCTTGATGGTGACGGGGTTGTCGTCGATGTTGAGCGTGCAGGAGGCTTCGCACGGCGCCGGGCAGATCCGTCCGGTGAATTCCGGAAAATTATTGGTCGAATGCAGGTTGCGCGAGGCTTCTTCCCAGTTGCCCTGATAAACCAGGTCGTTGAAATCGGGAATCTGGTTGTTGACCGGGCAGCCCGGCGTGCCCGGCTGCACCGAGCCGGTGCCGTGGCAATAGGGAATGCCGCAGTTCATGCAGCGCGCGGCCTGGTCGCGGGTGTCCTTCTCGCTCAGGGGAACGACGAATTCGTGATAATTCCTGATGCGCTCGGGGACGGGCGCGTATTTGCGATCGTGCCGCTCGATCTCCAGAAAACCTGTAATCTTGCCCATTAACGCTTAAGCCCCCGAACCGCTGCTTCGTCTTTATCCCGTCATTGCGGGATGCGCCGGAGGCGCAGACCCGGAATCTCGATGTTATCTTCGCGAGATTCCGGGTTCGCGCCTTGCGCGCCCCGGAATGACGCTTTTCTCTCTCGCCTCATCCTGAGGAGCGGCGTCTTCGCCGCGTCTCGAAGGATGGGGCCATCATCGTGGCCTCATGGTTCGAGACGGCGCCAGCGCGCCTCCTCACCATGAGGATAACCAGCTACGCCCCGATCGCGATTTTCGGTTCGGCGTCGGCGTTGGCCTTCAATTCCTTCAGCGCGCGGCGGTATTCCACCGGCATGACCTTGCGGAATTTCGGCAGCCATGTCTTCCAGTTCGCTAGAATATCGGCGGCGCGCTTCGAGCCCGTCAGCCTGGCGTGGCGGGTAATCAGGATGTGCAGCCGCTCGATATCGGACTCCAAGAGGTTGGCGAACACGTCGACCCGGCCATGGGCTTCGAGATCGCCCGACTGGTGATAGCTGTTCTCGTTGACCATCTCTTCCGAAAGCACCGGTTCGAGCTCGACCATCGCCATGTTGCAGAGTCTCGGGAAGTCGCCCGTTTCATCGAGAACGTAAGCCACGCCACCGGACATGCCCGCGGCAAAATTGCGCCCGGTCTTGCCGAGCACCACCACGATGCCGCCGGTCATGTATTCGCAACAGTGATCGCCGGCGCCCTCGACCACCGCGACCGCACCGGAGTTGCGCACGGCAAACCGCTCGCCGGCGATGCCGCGGAAGTAGCATTCGCCCTCGATCGCGCCGTACATCACGGTATTGCCGACGATGATGGAATCCTCCGGCACGATGGCGGAGTTGCGCGGCGGCTTGACGATGATGCGGCCGCCGGACAGGCCCTTGCCGACATAGTCATTGGCTTCGCCTTCGAGGTCGAAGGTGATGCCGCGCGCCAGCCAGGCGCCGAACGCTTGACCCGCGGTGCCCTTGAAGCTCACACTTATGGTGTCGTGCGGCAGGCCGGCATGGCCGTAGATTTTCGCCACCGTGCCGGACAGCATCGCGCCGGCGCTGCGGTCGGTGTTGTTGATCTCGGTCTCGATCCTGACCGGCGCGCCGCGGTCGATCGCCGGCTGCGCCTTTTCGATCAGCCTGCGGTCGAGCACCGCCTCCAAATGGTGGTTCTGCGCCTGCGCATGATAGATCTTCTGGCCCGGCAGTTCGTTCTGGCGCACGAACAGCTTCGAGAAATCCAGCCCCTTGGCCTTCCAGTGCGCCACCAGCGTCGACTGGTCGAGCATCTGGGTCTGGCCCACCATCTCATTGAAGGTGCGGTAGCCGAGCGCCGCCATGATCTCGCGGACTTCCTCGGCGACGAAGAAGAAGTAATTGATGACATGCTCGGGCTGACCCGTAAAACGCTTGCGCAGCACCGGATCCTGGGTCGCTACCCCGACCGGGCAGGTGTTGAGATGGCACTTGCGCATCATGATGCAGCCGGCCGCGATCAGGGGCGCGGTGGCAAATCCGAATTCGTCGGCGCCCAGCAGCGCGCCGATCACGACGTCGCGCCCGGTACGGAAGCCGCCGTCGACCTGCACCACGATGCGGCTGCGCAGCCGCTCGCGCACCAGGGTCTGGTGGGTTTCGGCCAGCCCGATTTCCCAAGGGCTACCCGCGTGCTTGATCGAGGTGAGCGGGGAGGCGCCGGTGCCGCCCTCGAAACCGGCGATGGTGACATGGTCGGCGCGCGCCTTGGCGACGCCGGCGGCAACCGTGCCAACGCCGATCTCGGAGACGAGCTTGACCGACACCTGGCCATCGGGATTGACGTTCTTCAGATCGTAGATCAGCTGCGCCAGATCCTCGATCGAATAGATATCGTGATGCGGCGGCGGCGAGATCAGGCCGACGCCGGGGGTCGAATGCCGCACCTTCGCAATCGTCGCGTCGACCTTGTGGCCGGGCAATTGGCCGCCCTCGCCGGGTTTTGCGCCCTGCGCCATCTTGATCTGCATCATGTCGGCGTTGACGAGATATTCGGTGGTGACGCCGAAACGCCCCGAGGCGACCTGCTTGATCGCCGAACGCATGGAATCGCCGTTCGGCATCGGCTTGAAGCGATCGCTCTCCTCGCCGCCTTCGCCGGTGTTGGATTTGCCGCCGATCCGGTTCATGGCAATCGCAAGCGTGGTGTGCGCCTCGCGCGAGATCGAGCCGAAGCTCATCGCGCCGGTGGCAAAGCGCCTGACGATGTCCTTGGCTGGCTCGACCTGGTCGAGCGCGACCGGCTTGCGCTTCTCGTCTTCGGCGGTCTTGATCTTGAACAGGCCGCGCAGCGTCAACAGCCGCTCGGACTGCTCGTTGAGGATTTTCGCGAAAGCCCGGTAGCGCTCCAGCGAATTGCCGCGCACGGCATGCTGCAGCGTCGACACCGACTCCGCGGTCCAGGCGTGATCCTCGCCGCGGGTGCGGTAGGCATATTCGCCGCCGACATCGAGCGCGTTCTTGTAGACCGGCGCGTCGCCGAAAGCGTCGGCATGGCGGCGCGCGGTTTCCTCGGCGATTTCGGCCAGGCCCACGCCCTCGATGCGGGTATGGGTGCCGACAAAATATTTCGAGACGAAGTCCGCCTTCAGTCCGACGGCATCGAAGATCTGGGCGCCGCAATAGGACTGATAGGTCGAGATGCCCATCTTCGACATCACCTTCAACAGGCCCTTGCCGATCGACTTGATGTAGCGCTTGACGATTTCATAGTCGTCCAGCGCCGCCGGCAGCCGGTCCCTCATCGCGATGATGGTCTCGAAGGCCAGATAGGGATTGATCGCCTCGGCGCCGTAGCCGGCGAGGCAGGCGAAGTGATGCACCTCGCGTGGCTCGCCGGACTCCACGACCAGCCCGACCGAAGTGCGCAGGCCAGTGCGGATCAGATGATGATGCACGGCGGCGCAGGCGAGCAGCGAGGGTATCGGTATCCGGTCCGAGCCCGCCATGCGGTCGGACAGGATAATGATGTTGACGCCTTCGCGGACCGCGGCCTCGGCGCGCGCGCACAATTCGTCGAGCACCTGCTCGAGCCCGGCCGCGCCCAGGCCGGCATGGAAGGTGGTGTCGAGCGTACGCGACCTGAAATGGGTGTCGGCGATCTCGGAGATGGACCGGATCTTTTCCAGGTCGCCGTCGGTCAGGATCGGCTGACGCACTTCGAGGCGCTGGGTAGCCGCCATGCCCTGCAGGTCGAACAGGTTCGGCCGCGGCCCGATGATCGAGACGAAACTCATGACCAGTTCTTCGCGGATCGGATCGATCGGCGGATTGGTGACCTGCGCGAAGTTCTGCTTGAAGTAGGTGAACAGCTGCTTCGGCTTGTCCGACAGCGCCGAGATCGGCGTGTCGTTGCCCATCGAACCGTTGGCCTCTTCGCCGGTGGACGCCATTGGCGTCATCAGGATGTTGATGTCTTCCTGGCTGTAGCCGAACGCCTGCTGCCGATCCAATAGCGGCAGGTTCGAGCGCAAGCCCTTGGTCGGGGCGTCAGGCAGTTCCTCCAGCACGATCTGGGTGCGGTCGAGCCATTTGCGATAGGGATGGCTCTTGGCCAGCTGCGCCTTGATCTCGTCGTCGGGAATGAGCCGGCCCTGCACGAGGTCGACCAGCAGCATCTTGCCGGGTTGCAGCCGCCACTTGGTGACGATGTGCTCCTCAGGAATCTTCAGCACGCCCATTTCAGAGGCCATGACGATGCGGTCGTCAGAGGTCACCAGATAGCGCGCCGGGCGCAAGCCATTGCGGTCCAGCGTCGCGCCGATCTGGCGGCCGTCGGTAAACGCGATCGCGGCGGGGCCGTCCCACGGCTCCATGATCGCGGCATGATATTCGTAGAACGCGCGGCGCTCCTCATCCATCAGGGGATTGCCGGCCCAGGCTTCCGGAATCATCATCATCACCGCGTGCGGTAGCGAGTAGCCGCCCTGCACCAGGAATTCGAGGGCATTGTCGAAGCAGGCGGTGTCGCTTTGGCCCTCATAGGAGATCGGCCACAGCCTCGAGATGTCCCTGCCGTACAGTTCCGAATGCACCGAGGCCTGGCGGGCCGCCATCCAGTTGGTGTTGCCGCGCAGCGTATTGATCTCGCCATTATGCGCGATCATCCGGTACGGGTGCGCCAGCGACCAGGTCGGGAAGGTGTTGGTCGAAAAGCGCTGATGCACCAGCGCCAGCGCGCTCTTGAAATCGGGCTCCGACAGATCGGGATAATACTTGGCGAGCTGATCGGCGAGGAACATGCCCTTGTAGACGACGGTGCGGCACGACAGCGACACCGGATAGTAGCCGGCGAGGCCGCGGTCGCGGCGCTGGTAGATCGCCTGCGAAATCGACTTGCGCAGGATGTACAGCTTTCGCTCGAACTCGTCGTCGTTCTTTGCCGCGCCGTTGCGGCCGATAAAGACCTGCATGTGCGCGGGCTCGGTCGGCTTGACGGTTTCACCGAGCGAGGAATTGTCGGTTGGCACGTCGCGCCAGCCGAGCAGCATCAGGCCCTCTTCCTTGATCTGGTCGGCGATGATGCTCTTGATGACTTTGCGCCACGCCGTTTCCTTCGGCATGAATATCGCGCCGACGGCGTAGTCGCCGGGTTTTGGCAACTGGAAGCCGATTTCGGCGGCCTTGCGCTTGAAGAAAGCGTGCGGAATCTGCACCAGAATCCCGGCGCCGTCGCCGGCGCGCGGATCGGCGCCGACCGCGCCACGATGCTCGAGGTTGCAGAGAATGCTGAGCGCGTCGGTGATGATCTGATGCGACTTCTTGCCCTTGATATTGGCGATGAAGCCGACGCCGCAGGAATCCTTTTCGAGCGCGGGATCGTAAAGACCCTCCGCGGGCGGCCGCCAGCCGTGCTCGCGCGCGGGTTCAACCGGTTTCGAGGCCGGGGTCGCCGACAGCGCATCCGTCACGATGTTTTCGCGCTCGAACTCCGACCCGCTCATCTCAAGTCCTCTCAATCCGGTAAGGGCCTCACCGTCGTATTCGGCGCACCTTGGGCGTTTGCGGCACCCACCGGGCCACCGCTCGTCCTCCGCGAGCCGCAATTTCATAAATTCAGGCCTGGCGTTCCAGCGTCCCCGAGGAACGGCCTTGCCTGCACCTTCCCGTCGCCAGAAGCGCCGAATTTCACTGCAATCCCTGTGCCGGGACGGCACCGTAATTAAGACAGCACTACTGTCCTAACTCCGACCATGCCAAATTTTTTTCTATCATACAAGCACGTGAAAGTCGCCGGTTGCATGGCTCGTCCGTTCCGACGGCGTGGGAGTGCGTGCCGCCCCGGATTTGAAGCAAACGCGCCGCGATCCGGCCCAAGGACTGCCGGATTCAACGACGAGTTTGGCGCGCGGGACAAGCGCGAAAACGCTTGGGCGCGGGGCGCGCATGGCAGGAGCGATGGCGCGATGAAGCTGCTCACGGGGTTGGTGGTGTCGGCCGGGCTGGTTTTCACGGCCGCCGCCGCGAATGCGCAGGTTTTGGCGCCGCCGTACGGGATCGGCAGGTCGCCCTCAGCTGCGGCGTCCGACATCGGGGATCCCCATCCGGCGATGCCGCGGGATGCCCCGGTGCGGCGCTACGGGCCCACCTTGCTGCCGCGCCGGAGGAGGTCTACACCGTGGTCCGCGACAGCGGGTTCTCGCCGCTCGGAATTCCGCAGCAGCGCGGCCTCGTCTACACGATTTCCGTGATTGACCGCGGCGGTGACGACGGCCGGCTGGTGATCGATGCCCGCACCGGGCGGATCATCCGCTTCATGCCGGCATATCGGATAGGCGATAATTCCAACGAGGATTTGACGGTCACCTATGGTCTGGCCGCACCGCCGCCGATGAGCGCGGTCAGAGGCGCGCCGCGGCCGCCAGGCTCGATCCCGCATGTCGCAAGCCGCACGGTGCCGGTGCCCAAAGCGAGCCCGCTTGCCGCAAAACCCGCGCCCCAGCCGACAGAGCAATCGGCGGCGGTCCAGCCGAAGTCGGCCGATGCGCAACCGATCCCGCCGGCCGCGGCTGCCACCGTCGGCCAGGCCAGGCCCGCCGCGCCGGCAATTCAGCAGACACGGGAAATGCCAGAGGTACAGGGGCTGGAGTGAACTTCATTGCGAGCCGCTGGCTCCTCGCAATGACGGGGCCAATAAAAAACGCCCCGGTTCGCGGGGCGTTTTCTTATTCAGGGTTTGGCACGAAAATGCCCGTTACGCGGCGACTTTCTCGGCCGCGCCGTCGATCACCTGGGCCGCCTGCGCGGTGGTGGAAATCGGAATGCTGCGGGGCTTCTTGGCCTCCGGGATTTCGCGAACGAGATCGATGTGAAGCAGGCCGTTCTCGAGCGAGGCGTTTTTCACCGCCACGAAATCGGCAAGCTGGAAGGCGCGTTCGAAGGCGCGCGCCGCGATGCCGCGATACAGTACTTCGGACTTGTCAGCGCCGTTTTCAACGGCGGTTTTTTCGCCCTTGACCGTCAGCGTGTTTTCCTTGGCGACGATCGAAAGCTCATTCTGCGAGAAGCCGGAAACCGCAATGCTGATGCGGTAGCTGTTCTCGCCGGTGCGCTCGATATTGTAGGGCGGATAACCGGGGCTGCCATCTGCGGCTGCCCGGTCGAGCAGCGAAAAGAAGCGGTCGAAGCCGACGGTCGAACGGTAAAACGGGGTGAGATCGTAGGTACGCATCGTGAAGTCCTCCAATGAGCGACTATGGGTTAACCCGCCCGCCAATCGGGCCGGGCTTTGGTCTGAAATGCAGCCTTGTGGCTCGGTTTCCCGAAACACTGGTAGCGGCCTGCACGAAGGTGATATGGGAGGGGCGAGACCCCGTTCAAGAACCGGGCATCTGCCGCTTTTTTCACGCTCCCGCCCTTGATTTTCAGCCCTTTTCACCTATCCGGTTCCGGCCATGACGCTCGTCCCGATTCCCGCCAATCCCGTGCCTGAGAACGTCGTCGCCGGCACCATCAAGACGCCGGATGGCGCCGAACTGCGCTTCGCCCGCTGGGCGCCCCCGGCGGGCCGCAAGGGCACGGTCTGCGTCTTCAGCGGCCGCAGCGAGCAGATCGAGAAATATTTCGAGACGGTGCGCGACCTGCGCGATCGCGGTTTCGCGGTGGCGATGATCGACTGGCGCGGCCAGGGCCATTCGTCGCGGCGTCTGCGCGATCCACGCAAGGGCTATGTCCGTGATTTCTCCGACTACGAAGTCGACGTCGAAGCCTTCGTGCAGCAGGTGGTGCTGCCGGATTGCCCGCCGCCGCACTTCGCGCTGGCGCATTCGATGGGCGGCGCGGTCATGTTGCGGGTCGCGTATGCGGGAAAACGCTGGTTCGACCGCATGGTGCTGTCGGCGCCGATGATCGATCTGCCCGGACACAGCACCGGCCTGCCGGCGCGCATGCTTCTTCGCCTGCTGCGGCTTGCCGGGCAGGGCGGCCGCTACGTTCCCGGCGGCAACGACGCGCTGACCGGCTCGGAAACCTTCGTCAACAATCCCTTCACCAGCGATCCCGTGCGTTACGCCCGCAACGCCGCGATTCTCGAGGAAGATCCGACGCTCGGCATCGGCTCGCCGACGGTGGCCTGGGCCGATACCGCGTTCAGGGCGATGCGGGGCTTTCGCGCTTCGGACTACCCCTCGCAGATTCGTCAGCCGATCCTGATGCTGGCTGCCAGCAACGATACCATCGTCTCGACGCCGGCAATCGAGGAGTTCGCCTATCACCTGCGCGCCGGCTCGCATCTGGTCATCGCCGGCTCGAGACACGAAATCCTGCAGGAGCAGGACCGCTACCGCGCGCAGTTCTGGGCGGCGTTCGACGCCTTCGTGCCGGGCACGCCGTTGTTCAAATGAGGGATGTCCGTGCTCGTGGAGATCGATGAGCAGGCGCCGCTCCGGGCCGCCTACAGCGTCTTCAGATATTCAATCAGTCGTAGCGCTCTTCTTCGCTCAGCACGCGGCCGATGATGCCCGCCGCCGGCTTTCCCTCGAGCGAGTGGCCGAGAACGCTGTTGCCGTTGATCGCGGAGCCGTCGGGATTGGTCGCAGAAAATAACGTCTCGCCGTTCTTGCAGTTCGGCGCTTCGCCGGCGGCCACGCGATATCCGACCTGCTCCGGATCGAAGTCGCGGGCGCCCTGGCAGAATTGTCGCGGACGCTCGGCCGCGGGCTTGAGCATCCAGTAGAGCGAGGGTACCGAGCCGTTGTGAAGATAGGGAGCGGTCGCCCAGACGCCGTTCAGCGGCCGCGCGCGATATTGCGGTTTCGTCGCGGGATTGGGACAGTTGCTTCGGCTTCCCCACAGCTCGGTCAGCGCGGGCTCCTCAATGCCGCGATCCGCCATCCATTTCCTGCTGACGCGGTCGACGACGATCATCAAGGCGATCGAGAACGGCATTTCGGTCGAGGAAAAATTCGGCAGATTCCGGCATTTCCATTGCACCCCGAGATCCTGCGCCGGCTGCAGGTTCAAGAAGCCGGGCAACTGAACTTGCCGCGACGCCAGCACGCCTGCTTGCGCGGGGTCCGTGCCCATGCCGGCCGCTCCCTTCTGGACCTCGTCCAGCACCCAGCCGCCTTTCCGATCCTGTTTCCAGTGGTTCGATGACCAAAAGCTCTTGTCCGGGAATTGCGTGTCGAACGCGGGGTCGTTGATCGGTCCGAGATGGCACTCCACGCAGATCTCGGCGTAAATCGCGCGGCCCCTGGCGACGCGCTCAGGCCTGATCTTCCATGCGGGATCGTCGGGGAACAGATGCGACGGCCATTTCGGTGACGACAGGCCGCCAAAACCTTTTGGATTTCGCCCAAACGGATCGGGGCCGCGCAGCATCGCCTCGATGCGAACGAGATTCTCGAGCGCGACGGAGGAGCGGAACAGCGCCTCCGGCGGATGGTCGGGCGAAAGATTGACCAGGGCCGAAACTCCCAGCGCCTCGCCGGCGTTGCGGATCAGCGGCTGCTCGATCGAGGCGTCGTATTGCGCCCACCAGAACCACGGCACGGTCCAGATCGGCGGGAAACTCACGGGCGCATCGTTGGCGTGCAGGTTCTTTTCAAATCCGGTGAGGCCGCCCAATGCCAGATCGGTGTAGAACACCTGATTGCCGATCCGGTTGAGCGCGTCGAGCCGCCCGAACCCTTCGTCGGTATCCCGCTGTCCGTTACCTTTGATCGTGCCGTCATAGATTTTTTTCTGGCTGAGCAGGAAATCGCCGACCGCCGCCAGCTCCTTGTTGAGCTTGTCGCGTTCTGGCTTGCCAGCGCCCGGACCGAGCACACGCGCGGCGAAGCGTTCAAAACGGCCGGGCACTTTCAATGTGTAGAGAATGGACAGCCCCGTCGCGCTTTCGAGCTTTCGCAACTCCACCATGGCCGGGCCGCCATCAAATCTTACGCTGACGCCCCTGTAACGGACGTGCCCGGTATGGCAGGCGGCGCAGGTCAGCCCGATCTTGTCGGATACGGGCAAACCGGTCCCGGGATTGGAGACGCCGGTCAGCCGCGCGAAACCGACCGGCAAGCCGTCGAAATTCTCGACCAGGGTCGGTCGCAGGCCCGAGACGGACGCAGGCGCCGGCTCGGTCTTGACGTCAGACGAGACGGAATAGCCGAAGCGACGCAAGCTCGCTTCGTCCGCATGGATGGATCTCGGGCTCGGCAGAAATCCGAACCGCTCGAGATAATCGCTGTCCTTGAGCAGACCGGGCTGGGTGAACAAATGAAGGCCCGGCTGTTCCAGCGCGACAAACCAGCTATAGGGCACCGGAAAGGTCGCGGTGCCCTGACTGGCGTGGTGGAACCAGTGCCGGTCCTCGGTCGACCAGTTCTGGTCGAGCCAATAGGCCGCCTTCACCGGCGCGGGCTCCGGCAGGGCAGGCGGCAGCAATTGCGCGAGCTGTTGTGGCAGGATCGTCCTGAGTTGGTCGGGAAACTCGGCAATTGCCACGATCACGAGGCCAATCAGCGCGACCACCGCGATCACGGCCCTGGCAAGCTTGCCAACCGCGCCGCCCGAGGGCGCGGATTGCGACGGCAAGCGCGCGACGATCCGCTCCGGCAGCCGCCGCTCGACGAACAGAGTGCGGACCTCCGCCACGCTGAGATAGCGTTGCTCACCCTCGCCCTTGCCCATGATGCGGAGCAAGACCGGCCACTCGCCCTCCATCAGCTTGCGGTCGATCCAGCGCCGCTTGCCTTTGGCGCGATCGAAATTCGCGTCCATGTAGGTCGTGATTTCGCCGCCCGTCAGTCCGCGCTCGGATCCGCCATTGCCGTCCGGCCGGTCCTTGCCGAAGCCTGCGAAACGCGAAAGCTCCGCCTCGTTCACATCAGCAGTCACGCCGAGGATGCGCGAGCCGCTGCCATGTTTGTCCAGGGGACCATCGCGCAGCGCGTCGAGCTCCGCGCCAGACCAGGCGCTGCGCAGCAGGCGCAAGGGACCGAGGCCGTTTGCGACCAGCGCGACCAGCCGGGTCTCGAGGCCGGCCAGCTTTTTCTTCAGCCCGGTTTCGCCGCTCGCGGCCTCCACCGTTCGGGAAAGCGTTGCCAGCGCCACCGCGTGGCCGTCGACGACGCCGGCCGCGACGAGCGCGCGCAGGAAGGGGCACGGATTATTGCGCGAGACGTCGATCCGCTCCGGAGAAGCGTCGCTTGAACCGGTTCCAGCACGGTCGTCCTGCATGTACCTAAATCCCGGAATGCATCGAATGATGAAAAAGTGACCCGCCTCGATTTGATGAAATCAACGGTCTTGAAAAGGTGATGCGCCGGCGGCCCGCTACTTCAGGATGTACCGGAGTTTGGCGGAATTCCGATCTGAGTCAACCGAGGACCAAAGCCGACCCGCGCAACTGTCGTCCGCGCGGATGTCGGCCGCGGCCATCGTGCCGAAGCCGCGCTTTACGAGTTTGCCGTACGCTTTGAGGTGGACTCGACCACCGTCAACCTGGTCGACGGCACGCCGGCCTTCGAAAGTCCTTCGCGATAATGGGCGATGTCGGCCGGCCTTTTCCAACGAAAATTCCGCAAGTGCCGCTCGACGGTCAGGCCCGGATAGCTGCTCAGCAATCGCTCGGCCGCCATGGCGGCTTCCTGGGTTCGTCCCAATTGCGCGAGCGCCGCCGCCCGCACGGCAAGCACCTGAAGATGGTTGGGGTTCAAATACAGGGCTTCACGCGCCCAGGACAGCGAGGCATCATATTGTCCCACAAGATAGTGACTGAACGCGTTCAATGCCGCCCATTTATATCGGGGATCGCTGTTGCCGCGCTGCACGGCCGCTGAAAACAGTTCGATCGCCTCGCGATGCTCGCCGATCACGAGATGACATATGCCAAGAACGCCGCGGGCTCCCATGTCATACGGGTTTAACTTGACCGCGCTTTTTGCGGCCTCCATGGCCGCCTCGTGATTGCCCTCCATCGCATGCATATAGGACAGTATCGAGAACGCGAATGACGAACGAGGATCGAGCCGAACGCTGCTTTCCGCCAGGCTCATCGCCTCGGCCCACAATTCGCGCGTGCTTCTGATCCATCCATATTGCACGCCCTGTACCAGGATCGTTGCGAGATAGGCGCGCGCAATGGAAAGCGCCGGATCGAGAGCAATGGCCTCCCTGAACAGCACGATCGAGGCTTCAAAATCCGCTTTTGTCTGCTGATAATAGTGAGAAAGCCCCCGCAAAAACCGGTCCCATGCGGTCAGATCCGTGGACAATGACCGGGCGGGGACTGATGCTTCCGCACGATATATCTCCGGCGCCAATGCCGCGGACAGGCTCGTGGTAATTTCATCCTGCATCGCGAACAGATCGCCGATGTCCCGATCATATCGACCGGCCCACAATTGCTCGCCATTCTCCGGAGCTATCAGTTCGGCGGTCACGCGAATTTTGGTTCCGGCGCGCCGCACCGAACCCTGGATCAGGTAGGTGGCGTCAATCTCGCGCGCGATGAGGCGCGTGCTCAGCGTCTTGCCCTTGAACGAGAAAGTCGAATTTCTGCTCAGCACCCGGAATAGTGATTGCAGGGAAAGGGCGTGGATCAGGTCCTCGGTCAGCCCGTCGGAAAAATATTCGTCGCTGCTGTCGCTGAGATTGGCGAACGGAAGCACGCCCACGATCGCCGTTCGATATTGCGCCGGCAGGTTCGATGTGCCTCTCGGCTCCCGACCGCGGCTGTCGGAGCCGCTGGGTTCCCAAGTCCAGACATTTACCGTCTCCTCGATGTTCTTGAAACGGTGACTGCCGGCGTCTACCAGGGTGACGCTGAGATGCTTGCTGGCTTCATGATAGGCCTTGGCCGAAACGGCCACGCCGCCGGGGGCGGCCACCGCTTCAAGGCGGACGGCGATGTTCACACCGTCCCCGAATACTTCTTCCTCGTCGGCGATCACATCTCCCATGTGCACGCCCAGCCGGAATTGCATGATCCGGTCTGCGGGAAGGTGGTGGTTCCGCTCGGCCATCAGCGCCTGGACCGCGATCCCTGAACTCGATGGCGCCTACGACACTCGGGAATTCCAGCAGGAACCCGTCGCCGGTATTCTTCACGACGCGGCCGCCGTGATTGAGAATGATCGGGTATATCGCGCTTCGATGGGCCTTGAATGCGGCGTGCGTCCCCGCCTCGTCGGCGCCCATCATGCGCGAATAGCCGGCGACGTCAGCGCAGACTATGGCAGCTAGGCGTCTCTCCATCTCCGTGGGCTCCTCAACCGCCAGATACTACTACGTGGTCGGCTGGCCGAATCCAATGAGTTTAAAGCAGCCTGCGGCTGGCGGAACCGATCCCGACGCAGGGTTAACGCTATCCGCCCTGGACTGGCAGCGGTGCGTCTTGTCTGACGGTTTCGATGACGCGGGGAACCCGGGGAGCCTTGCCCGTCCGGGATGGCGCAGTCTCGGGCCACCTGGCTTCGCGCCTCATGACGGTCATCGAATGACGTTATATATCGCGCTGCCGACGAGATAGAGGCCGAGAAAGATCATCGCGACCAGAAACCAGCGGCGGAAGACCTCGGGTTGCATGCGCGAGCGCACCGATTGCCCGATGAACATGCCGGCGAAGGCCGCCGCCATCGCCACCACTCCGGGCAGCGCGGTCGAGGCGCTCAGCAGACCGGTGCCGGTGAGATTGAAGGCGAGCGCCACTGTTCCGACGGTGAAGAACACCCCGAGCGCCTGCACCAGTTCATCCTTCTCCATGCCGATCGCCTGCATGAACGGCATTGAAGGGATAACCAGCACGCCGGTTGCGGCGGAAACCGCGCCGGTGATGACGCCCACGATCCCGCCGATCCATTTCTCGTCGCGAGGTGCGACCTTGAAGCTGAACTTGCTGAGACCGGTGATCGCGTAGATCACCAGCAACACGCCGAGA
This sequence comes from uncultured Alphaproteobacteria bacterium, assembly GCA_963801875.1. Lineage (GTDB taxonomy): Bacteria > Pseudomonadota > Alphaproteobacteria > Rhizobiales > Xanthobacteraceae > Bradyrhizobium. Next base: position 259,726 of record CAWDGT010000010.1, read on the forward strand.
ACAATGCCGCCGTAGCGCGCATACGGACCGGTCAACATGCCGGCGTTCAGCCAGATGCCGATGATGGTGCCCGCCATCAGCGGCCACAGCCGCCGGATGATGTCGCGCAAGTGGGGGCCGATGAAGGTCTGCCAGATATTGGTGACAACGGCGGGCACGATGACGATGGCGAGCGCATGCGACGTCGGCATCGTGATCGCGAGCAGGCCCATCGACACCGTCGGCAGGCCGAGGCCGATCACGCCCTTGACGAAACCCGCAAGCAGGAACGCGGCGGCGATGAAAAACAGCAGAGATTCGGACATCCGGATACTGTGACCGATCGGCGTCAGCGGCACAATCTGCAGGCTGCGGAGCGAGCCCTCTGCCACGGAATATCAGCAACGTCAGCGAAAGCGCCGCCGTTCTTCGGACGGCGATGCACGGCCACGACGAAAAGTTGCCGCGAGGTCACTTCTCGATCGTAACTCCGGCGTCGCCGATCACCTTCGCCCATTTCTTGATTTCGCTGTCGATAAAGCCGCGGAAATGCTCCGGCGTGTCGCCGGCAACCGTGAGGCCCTGAGCGGCGAGCTTTTCCTTCACACTGGGATCGGCGATCGCCTCGTTTGCAATGCGGTTGAGCGCGGCGACGATGTGGTCAGGCGTTTTTGCCGGCGCGATCATGCCGTACCAGTTCTCGATCAGGAGGTCCGGCATGCCGACTTCCGCTGTCGTCGGCACGTCGGGCGCGGTCGGCGCGCGCTGGCGGGCGCCGAGCGCGATCGGGCGCAGCGTGCCGGCCTTGATATGCGGCAGCAATACCGGCAAATCGAGGAAGGTCATCTGCACCTGCTGTCCAAGCAGGTCGTTGATGGCCGGCGCCGCGCCGCGATAGGGCACGTGAACGATGTCGATCTTCGCCGTCAGCTTGAACAGTTCGCCGGCAAGATGCGGCAGGCCGCCAACGCCCGCGGAGGCAAAATTGAATTTGCCGGGCTGTGCTTTCGCAAGCGCGACGAGTTCGGCCATGTTTTTGGCGGGAACGTTGCTGGCAACGACCAGCATTTCCGGCACGGTCACGACCAGCGTGACCGGCGCGAGATCCCTGGCTACGTCGTAGGGGACCTTTTCCATCGTGGGGTTGATGACGAGCGAGCTCGCGCTCACGATTCCGATGGTGTAGCCGTCGGGATTTGCCTTGGCGACTGCATCCGTCCCCAGCACGCCGGCCTGCCCGGCGCGATTGTCGATCACCACCGGCTGCTTTGTCAGCTCCGACATGCGCTGGCCGACGATGCGCGCGATGATGTCGTTGGGACCGCCGGGTGGAAACGGCACGATCAGCCGGATCGACTTGCCGGGAAAATCCTGCGCCGCGGCCAATGCCGGCCACAGCAGCAGCGCTAGCCCCGTCAGCAATCTCGCGAGATTTATCATGCAGGCCTCCCCCGGTTTCTCCTCACGGCGGGAGCGCGTCTTCGCGCGTCTCGAACCATGAGGCCACACTGTTCCAGTCATCCTTCCGGACACGCGCAACATGCGCGCCTCAGGATGAGGAAAGAACGGCGTGCGAGCAACAGTAAATCAGCTATTCAATAGCTTGATCGCCGCTTCGTGCACGCGCGGATCGCCCGCCGCGATGATGCGGCCGCCGCCCTGGGCGGGCTTGCCTTCCCAGGTGGTGACGATGCCGCCGGCCCCGGTAATGATCGGAATCAACGCCGCGATATCGTAAGCCTTCAGTTCGGTTTCGACCACGAGGTCGAGATGGCCGGCGGCGAGCATGCAGTAGGAATAGCAGTCGCCGCCATAGCGCGTCAGCCGCACCGCCTGCTCGACCCGGCCGAAGGCCGCGCGGTCGGTGGTGTTCATCAGCAACGGACTGGTCGTGAACGAGGTTGCCTCTCTCAGGGACGGGCAGCGCCGCACCGCCAGTTTACGTTCGCCCGACGGCCCACGGTAATGGGCCGAGCCGCTGTCGCCATAAAAGCGTTCGCCGATGAAGGGCTGGTGCATCATCCCGAACACCGGCGTGCCCTTGTGCAGCAGCGCGATCAGCGTGCCCCAGATCGGAAAGCCCGCAATGAAGGACTTGGTGCCGTCGATGGGGTCCAGCACCCAGACATATTCGGCGTCTTCGCGCTCGCTGCCGAATTCCTCGCCGACAATGCCATGCTGGGGAAAATTGGCCTTGATCAGCCGCCGCATCACCGCCTCCGCGGCGCGGTCGGCTTCGGTCACCGGGTCGAAATCAAGGGTGTTGCTCTTGTTGTCGACGCTGAGCGAGGTTCGGAAAAATGGCAGGATGGTCTCCCCGGAAGAGGTCGCGAGGCGGCCGATGAAGGCTGTAAAATCGATGACCGTCACGGCTGTTCCTTGAGGAGGTGGGGAGCTCTGGGATTCCTGACCCTTGCCTAGCCCAATCCGGCGGGCCGCGCACTGGGTGCAGACGGCTATCCCGCTTGCGTCGGCACTTTTCGCGATCTTCGAATCCGCCTGGGTAGAGGTGTATTTTCCAATGACTGTCGATCACGAATCCGAGATGTTGGTAATAAGGCCGCGCATAGGGGGGTTACTGGTTGTCGGCGACGCATTCAACTATCTGAAATAACAGCAGAAATATTCGGATGTGGCCTTTTTGCCCCGCCGCCGGATTCTCTGATTTTTTGCACCGGAAATGATTCAAAAGGCCTTGCACTTTGTGCATCGCGGTCGCATATTGTTGCGGTGCGGTAGCGCCTCGCGCTATCGCTGCCCTCCTTGGGCGTTTCCTCCCTAGACTTGGGCCGCTTGTTCATTCAAGCGGCCCTTTTTTCTTGCGCTCTATTTTGTTTAAGCCGTTCCGGCGCGCGCGAGCGCGAACCTGGAATCCGGAAGTTATTGGCGCGAGATTGCGGGCTCATCGCTTCGCGATGCCCCGGAATGACGAAGCAGAGATGCTACTCCGCCGCGGCCTGGAACGGCCCGAGATCGCCGAGCGGAACGGCGGCCAGCGCGTCCGCCAGCGCGGCGAAATCGGCGGTCACCCGTTCGAACCTTGCGCCGCGTTCGCGACGCCGCTCGTCCATGTAGATCGCGCGGTTGAGTTCGAGCTGGATGGTGTGCAGCCCGCTTGCGGGATTGCCGTAATGCTCGGTGATGAACCCGCCGGCATAGGGTTTGTTGCGTCCGACCGAATAACCCCGCCGGCTCATGGTTTCCTCGATGATGTCGGGTAGTAGCGCCGCGCAGCTGGTGCCGTAGCGGTCGCCGATCACCACGTCGGGCCGCCGCGGCTCGTCCCGCGACACGCCGACCGACGGCATCGAATGACAATCCACCACCACCACGATTCCGAACGCCTGATGCGCCTTGTTGATCAGCCGCCGCAGCGCGCGGTGATAGGGCTTGTAGAACGCCTCGATCCGCGCCAGCCCGTCATCGATCGCAAGGCGCTCGCGATAGATCTCCTGTCCGTCGCCGACCACGCGCGGGATGGTGCCGAGACCGCCGGCCACCCGCATCGACCGCGTGTTGGCAAAGCTCGGCAACCGCCCCGCGAACATGCGCGGATCGAGTTCGTAGGGCTCGCGGTTGACGTCGACATAGGAGCGCGGAAAATTGACCCTGACGGTCGGAAAGCCGAGGTCGCTCAAGCCGGCGATCAATTCGTCCATGAACGAATCTTCGGAGCGGCGCAGCGCGGGAAGATCGATTCGCGACGCCTTGAGGAATTCGGGCGGATAGACCGAGCCGGAATGCGGAGAGTTGAAGATGACCGGCGCCCGCCACACGGCCGGCTCCACGATCTCGAACGGAGGCGACAGAACGCCGTTAAGCTGGGTCATGGTCGGGAGCCGTTCCTGGGATCCGCCGATCTGGGCAGGTCATTTCTGCCGGAAAACGGATTTTTATGAGGACGCATTCTCTGTAATCACGACCATTATGCCAAGCGAAAAAAGCCTTAAACCGGCTGGAACGCATCTTAAGTACCGGAAATGCCCGCCTTCATTGCGTTGAGGCGCATTCCGGTACAGAAATAGCGCCGCGAGCGGCCCGCCGCGCGACGTGCCCTTTCACCCGAAATTTACCCTCTGTCGGGCTTAGTGAGTGGACTGATCCTCTCAATCAGGATTCAACGACCAACCGCCATGCATAAAATCCTCCTCGCCGAAGACGACAACGACATGCGCCGCTTCCTGGTCAAGGCGCTGGAAAACGCCGGTTTTCAGGTCTCGTCCCACGACAACGGCATGTCAGCCTACCAAAGGCTGCGCGAGGAGCCGTTCGAAATGCTGGTCACCGATATCGTGATGCCGGAGATGGACGGCATCGAGCTGGCGCGGCGGGCCTCGGAACTCGACCCCGACATCAAGATCATGTTCATCACCGGCTTTGCCGCGGTGGCGCTGAACTCGGACTCCGAGACGCCGAAAAACGCAAAGGTGCTGTCGAAGCCGGTCCATCTTCGCGAATTGGTAAGCGAAGTGAACAAGATGCTGGCGGCCTGATTCGGCCGCCAAATCCTCTGAAACGGCCCGGCCGAGCATCCTTGCCTGCCCGCTTTGGAGCCGATATACGGACCCAACCCGTCAGATATGGTTAAGGGCGCGTAGCTCAGCGGGAGAGCACCTCGTTGACATCGAGGGGGTCACAGGTTCGATCCCTGTCGCGCCCACCATTATTATCAATGACTTAACGTTTCCGCCAAACCGCCACGGCAACGATAACGGCAACGAAACCGTTATGCCGCTGCAACCTTCTTTTTGGAAAAAGCATTCCCAACGCTGCTTTGATGGTCCGGGTGATGGTGTCCGCACGTTGATTCCAGCGTTTTCATCGTCATGCCCAAGTAACCCGCCGACTCAAATTTATCGGCCCGGCGCTGCATGAGCCACGTAGCCGCCGTGTGGCGAAAGGTGTGACGTACCACCTTGCTATCAGCATCGGGGAAAACGGCCTTCACGAGCCGCGCAAAAGCCTTCTTGGGGTCGGCGGCGCGACTTTGATACTCGCAAACGTATCGCGCACCTAATTTCCGCCATCGGCGGAGGTGAGCCAGAAGCCGTGCCGGTATCCGTTGAACCGGTGCCCGCTTGTTTTCTGGAACATGCTCGCCCTGCCAAGTGCGATGGAAGAGTCCTTTCTCAACATCGACGTAGGGCCGTCCCTCTTCTTTTTCGAATGACGCACGCCAAATTCGCGCCGACCGGCTGCCGGTATAAAGAGCGCAAAGGATGAAGCGGCTAACGTGCCGCGTGGGGTAATTGTTGGTCGGTTTACCCTTAAACGTCTTGCGCGTCCGATACGCCCGCCAGAGCAACTTCGCTACCTGATCCGGCTCTAGAAACGTTGTTCGCTTTGGCGGGGCTTTGGGCACCGTGACTTTGATAATATGGCGGCACACGCCGTCCTTGATTGCCATGTTAATCGCGGAACCTAAATCTTCTAGCTCGCGTCTGGCCGCCGCATTCGATCCCCGATCTTGACAATATTGCTTGCACGTAGCCCGCGAAATGTCGGCTAGCGTTTTCTCCCCCCACCAATTCAGGATTCGTTCCATCCGTTGGGCTAACTCTTTTGGTCGCGCCACTGACTGACCTTTCACCGTCAGATATGAAGCAACAACTTCGGCGACGAAAATCTCTTCGGCTGCCCGCTGTTTAGATTTCGGTGCTCGGGAGAACTGCGATGCTAAATACTCTTGGAGAAATTTTTCAGCGCCCTCACGGTCATCATTGCCGCATCCAGTGCTGATCTGCTTTCCACCGTTGAGGACGATCCAGATGGAATCCCGATCTTCACCGGCGGTGCGAAGCCACAGGCGGGCAGGTTGTCTCTTACGCGGCATGATTTCCTCATTTCTTCAATGGCACGAAGTGATGTAAAATGTTTGTTGGCAATTTTCTCGATCACCAATCGACCTGCCGCTGCTTCTCGGCGAAGCCCGCTCACCGTCATGCCACCATGCGGAAAGCCAAACTTAATCGCGTCCTCTAGACGAAGTGGATCGTCAGGATGAATGTTGTCGTTCGCAGCAATTGGCATTTTCATTAATTTCCCCATTCAAAAAAACCGCTCGCACCACGCGAATGGTCAATTAGTCTCATAATATAGTCAACACAAAAGAGTACTAAGACTCTAAAAGAGTTCAGCATATTTCCTATCGATTTGTGATAGAAGTCTAAGCATGAGTCGCCAGAACGACATTGACCGGACGCTGGTCCGCACAGCCCGCGCCTTGCTGGATTGGACTCAGCCAGACTTGGCTAGGGCTGCGGGTATCGCGCTGGCCACGCTAAAGCGGTTTGAGAAGGGCCATCGCACGCCTATCCCGGTGGTCCGTGCGGCGATATTTGCTGCGCTCGAAAAGGGCGGTGTTGAATTCCAAGATGACGGCAAGCGGCTGGGTGTCAATATCAGCGGTCGGAAGCTGCCGAAGTAGCCATTCACCGCAAGGGCGTTGATCCGTGGTTGCCGGAAGTAGACGACGACCGCTGACCAACGCCAAGGACTCAGTCTCAAAATTCTGCTAGGATTATCAAGTGTGAGTATGAAAGGATTCTCCGATGAAAATCTCCTTTGCACTTGTGACCACTGCAACACTGTTGCTCTTTCAGACGCCCGCATTTGCCGGTACTATTTATCCGACCCACTGGTGTCGTGCGTACGACGACACTTCGTTTATTGGAATTCCCGGCCAGTGCGGAACGGTGGCGCGATTCTATCCGCGCAGGTTATTCCTGCAGGCTGCAAGGCGGTCATACTATTACTGTCCATAGTCGCGCGCCGCCAATGACCGGCGAACAATCCCGACTCCTCAAAGTTGGCGACCGTGTTTGCTGGCAAGCCAGTGCGACCGATCTTGGCACGGTTGTCGGAACGGCTTGGAGCGGAGTCACCATTGACTGGGACGACGGTCACACGACTTCAATTCAGCACAACGATATGGCGCAGGTTGAGCGAGTGCCACGCAAATGAAATATCGCGGCGTCGAATATTACGTTGCTCAGGGCGTCGAAGTCGGCACTTGGAAATTCTCGACTTCGATGAATGACAAGATACGAACGGTACGAGCAAAGAACAGGCAAGAAGCCGCTAAGGCCGTTGAAAGACGAATTGAGGATGCGCTTACTCCGAAGAAGCGACGGCTAAGGAAGCCCGCGTGATCCGTCGGGGTAATTTTAACGATCCCTCGCCAACTTCCGTCGTCCCCAATGATGATCCTTGCGTGAACTATCGAAAACCCGTTCAACGTGACGGTTCAACGCTCGCATCACGCCGATCCGCGCCAACATGGTTGGCCCGCCATGCTCTGCAACCAGAAGCAACGCTTCCATCGCGGCCTGCCATTCAGCGTCGTCATGTTCGGACTTGGGCAGTTTGGTGATGTATAGCGCGGCGTCGCGGAGTGTTGCCAGCTTGCGGCCATTGGGTAGCAGGATCGGTTCGTCAAAGTTTGTCGTCCATCCAGACCGACGCATACGCAAAAATCGCGAGATTGTTCCTGTCGTTCGTCAGGGCAAGCACGGTGTCGCCGTCGAGTAGGGCGTAGATCATTCGAGTCTTTCATGTTGGTTGTGAGCCGCTGCAACGGGCTCCCAGTCTGTCTCAACAGAATATCCACTCGATAGGTGGAGCGTCTGCCGTTAGGCCACCAAGCAATGGCGGCTGGTTGAAGTAGACTTGATCCGGTGCGCCGCCGTCAAGGCTGAATCCCGGCTCGACCGATACAACAAGGCACCGCTTGCTGGCAGCTACATCAGTGTGTGCGAACGATGGCCATTCCATCGGCCCACTGTGATACGAACCTCGTGACTTGACCGGCATCGGCACCGGCATCGGCGTAACTTGGGTCGCAAGTGTCTGACGGACCTTGCGGATATCCGCCAAGGTTTCATCAAGTGGTAGCTTACCGTTCCGCTCGTACGTCTTCTCGTCGAGAGTCTGGTCGTCCGATAATGCCCGGCCTATCTCTTTTCGGTTCTTGGCGAGTCCCGGGCCGGTTGTGAAGGTTGCGGCGTAGAGCGGTAGTAATAGGATACCGACACCGCATTGCCCTTCTTCTAAGTGCCCGGAATCATTCAACTTGTGAGGCGTAAATCCCTTTTTGGCAACTCGGAAGGTCCATTTATCAGAGGGGACGGCTTTCCTTCCCCTAGCCCCACCGTTTGGTCCGCAACTGGCGATGGGGATTCTACCCTTCCAGCATTACGACTTTCCCCGGCACCGTTGGCCCTGTCCGCCAGCGGTGTTGGGCTTTGTCGCGAGCTAGCAAAACATCGTTCGAACATTTCAAGAAAGGGAATATCACCATGACCGCGAAGGCGGCTACCGCACATTATACACCATCCGACGTTTCTTACACGACCGGCGTTTCGGTGCCAACGCAATGCCAGTGGCGTGATCGGAGGATAGTCGTGCCTCGCGCAGATAGGCAACCAACCGGTTCCGGCAGCCATCGGAAGATCAGCGCGGAAACCGTCTACCAGTTCGCCATCACCGACGCGGGCACTCGACAAGGACTCCGAGCGCGACAGGCTGCCGGTGCCTCCCGGCTATTTGCAATCGGCCAACCCGGCAGACCCGCAAACTCACTTTACGAGCATGGCTTGACCTTGCTGATAGTCAAAGCAGGCGACGCGGAGATTGTAAACGCGCCGTTTGAATCTTCACTCACCGACATTTGCGGCAGGCCGTTTGAATCTGCAACGATTCTAAACCTTACGCAGATTATCAAGACCGTTAACGAAAAACTTATTTCAATAAAGAAAGCCACCAAATGAGCCAACTAGATAAATATTACACTGACGACGAGCGAGCAATTTTTGCTCGTGACAAAGATCTTGAAGCAACCGGCAAACGTTTGCGTCGCGATCTTGCTGTGATTGATGCCTCAATCGCGGCTGGCGAGAACGCGGACCCGAATCCAGAACAGCGACTTGATGCTTTGGTAAAGGGGATCACGCTAGCCACCCCTCGCTCATGGGCTGACCGCAGAATCGAACTCCTGTACGCCAATCGTGACGTAGAACAGGCTCGCGATTACCTCGCCGACAAGATTCGCGTAGCAAATCTCGCGGCTGGTGAACGGCTTGCAAAACATAACAAGCCAGCCACCGACGCTGCAGAGAAATTAGTAGCTGAAAAGTTTCTCGGATTTTACGACGCCTACCATGCTTCGTGGAAAATGCGGCGCACATTGTTGAACGACGGAATTGGCTTGTTTGGTTCGTTCAACGGTTCTTCGCAGATAGATGACTTTCTGGGCATCCCGGTCGATGTTAACTCGCCCTTCGCAGAGATTTTTAGGGACTTCGTTGCGGCTGGCCAGATCAAGCGATTGCCTGCGGGGTTTGTATTATGACCGACGAATTTTGTCTCCAAGGCGTCGCATCAGAATTCGATAAACCGTTCGTTCACGGCGACCATGTACTCATTCTGCAATCCGATTGTTTCAGCAAGTCGTTGCGATCTTCTGATATCAAGCTTCTCTTAAATCACGACACTAGCCATTGTCTCGGCTCGCAAGACCGCCTTATGATCTATGCTGGCGAGAAATCGCTTGTGTTCAGATTTCCGCTTTCCGGTCCGGGGTTCAAAGAGCTAGCAGACGATTTCGAAACTTATGTGCCCGTCAGCGTGGGCTACATTACGAAAGAGACCGAAACCACAATCATTGACGGATCAAAGTTGTTACGGTTTTGGAAGGTGAGCTGACCGAAATATCCATTCTTGATAAAGCGCCAGCCGTTCACTCTACTTATGCTCGCGTTGTGTCTTGGGATACGTGCGGCGGCCTTAAAGAGGACACAGACACTGGCCGCTTCGATCTAGTTGGGAAGTATATCTCGCTTCACCGTGCCACAAAAGCCGCCGAGAATGGTGGTGTGGTTGATTATCGGCACGCGACTTCGCCGTATCACAGAGCGGCAAGTAATTTCGAACGCGCAATGCAAAGACTGGCAGCCGCATCGTAGCCACTCGCCGCGCTAGTCGAATCCCCCTGCGCTGGCTAGAAGTGCGTGGGCTTCTGTAACTCGGATGAAACCAGAAGCCCACTGCACCCTTCACATAATCCCAAGTTCTGCACGCCACCCTTTTGTCTTCGGCTGCGCGGTGCGATGTTGGAAACCGGCTTGCAACTTATTTCTCCGCGCGGTTGCAAGCCGGTGACCGGCGCTGTTTTAACACCTATACCCACCCGCACGACGCACGCGGGTTTTTTCCGTGTGTCTAATCCGGCCAAGGGCCAATTCAGAGGTAGAAAATGATTATTAACAGCAAACAAAATTGCATCAACGACCTTAGCGCCAGCCTTAGACGTACGGCTGGCTGGCGACGTGAACTACAAAAAAAGTATGTCAACAATTCCCGCCGGAACGAAAAGGCTGCTGCAACATTAGAGAGGCTAGCCGATGAAACAAACGACCTGACCGACGAAGCGTTCGAAACGCTGCAGCCCTTCTATTCATGGTCATCGGGCACTTGGTCCGATGCGGTGTCGCAAGCTTCGCGGCACGTTGAATTCCGCAACGTCCGAACTCTGCCGGGCTTTGTGAATGATCTGGTCGGCATTTTGTCTCAACCTGCCGTAGCGAGTTGAGTACTTTAGAAATGACTTATTTTTATAATCGCGGCGTCCCATATTGGCGCTCCAATACAAACGTTGAACAACTTTTCGAAGCGCACGCGCACCGGCCAGACCGGGCACAAGCTTGGCTCAATTGGTATTACGTTTCGGAACAGGCCACCTTCGAACAGGCCGTGCTTATGAGAGGGCATTTCGAACTCGGATACCTTAGCTCGCACACATTCACTTGGAGTTTTACGCCAACGCACAAAGGCGAGCCTGCCATCGTTCTGCCGGTCTACGAAGACTTTCGAATGGTCGATTTGCTGGCGATATCACGGCACGATCCGCATAACATATGGGGCTGTACAATCGGTGCCGGCCAGCATCTTGGCAGCACCACCGAGCATCGCGAAGACCGCACCAGCCCGTTGCGGGTTTACAAGACTCCTATCACTTGGCTAATCGCCAACTGTGAAGGCGTGCTTCCGTTATCGAAGTCGTGGTTTCCGTTACTGCAACATGCACCAAGCATCATTGCAGATGATTACGACCACGCTTGCGAAATTTCGGAACTAGCTTTTATCGGACCTGCAGAACGGTTGGGATTTGATTGTGAGTCTGCAGAACAGGTCGCATTCAAAAAAATAACTTTTGAGGTAGCGGCATGACGAAGTTGAAGACATTAGGACAGGCACACGCCGATAGGGGAATATTGATTCCGTCCATTGATACCGGGCCAAGGCTTTCATCGTCTTGGACGGCGACTCTAAACACCATTGGAGTGCCAGCGAACGAGAACGCCAAGAAGGAACGTTTTCAAATCACCTTGTTTGACGACGTAGATCAAACGGTTACGAAGGAAGAAATCGTTCAAGGCGTGTTAAGCGCTGGCGAGTTTTCTTTGTTCGTGGCCAAGCCCGGCATGGGCAAGGGCGTTCTTGTCGGTGACATTGGTATGCACATTGCCGCTGGCATGGAATGGCACGGCAAAAAAGTGAAGCAAGGTCTTGTTGTGTTCTTCGCGGCGGAACGGAAAAAGATAACGGAACGACGAGTCGCTGCGTGGCGCAAGAAACATGGCGTGTCTGGTATTCCCTTCGTTATCGTCGGAGGCAAGCTGGACCTGACAACCGGCTTGATCGACGCAAAGACGCTTGCCGCAACCATCAAGGGTCTCGAACAAAAACTCGGCTTCAAGTGCGTTTTGATTATCCTCGATACGGTGACCCGTACATTCGGGCCGGGTGACCAGCACCAATCGCGGGATATGCAGCGTTATGTCCAATCGGTGGACGAACTGCACCGGGCCACAACCGCTCACATTGCCGCAATTCATCATTCCCCTTGGAGTGATGACCGGGGCAAGGGCGCGATTGACCTAGACGGCGCGATTGACGTGTCGTTCGTGGTCAACGTCAAAGGCAAAGGGCCAACCAAGGTCTTCAAGCTCGAATGTACCGGAGCTAACGACGGCGAGGATGGCGTGATTACGTCCTTCCGGCTCGAAAGTGTTGATCTTGGCACGGATGCCGATGGCAACGTGACCACCGCCCCGGTGGTGGTGCAGGTCGATGCGCTGCCTGACGGCTTCAACGTGGGAGGACATGCTGCACGGGTAAAAGGGCACGCTGCTAGTGCGCTGGACTCCTTGGAGCGGGCCATAGAGGCTAACGGCGAATGGCCGCCAGATGGCTCACCGGGCTTCCCGGATGGCGTTTGTACGGTCAGCCGTGACCAGTGGCGCGAGCAGTTCTACGCGGACATACGGGCCAAGGTAGCTGATATATTGGACGGCACCCTTCGCCAGCGATTTACGCGGGCCACCGGCGAGCTACTGGATGCTAAAAAGATCGTCGCGGTTGGTGAAAGGGTCTGGATAGCGTGACAGCGTTACATGTAGCGTTACATTCTAAAATGTAACGCGCCCTAGCGTTACATGCGTTACAAGCCCCTGTAAGGGGCTGTAATGTAACGGTGGTCTTGGGGATGGATTTAATGAAAAACCGGGCTGCCTTGGGGCTGGCCAATGTCGGCTTTCGGGGGCATAGCGGAAGTCGGATTTCGGGGCCGACAGGACCGCTTTTGACCACCCATTGGCGACGAATTGACCCGAAAAACTGGGACCGACGCTTACGTATGCCAAGGAGTACTGTTATCGTTGCCGTTCCGGGGGGAGCAGGCATGAGGCGGCGGGAATTCATTGGCCTTGTTGGCGGCACGGCGGTTTGGCCGGTTGCGGTGCGGGCACAGCAATCAGGACGCATCCCGGTCGTCGGTGTATTTTGGGCCTATGCAGATGCCGACGCACGAAGTTCTTTGCTGAAAGGTCTTGCGGAGCGCGGATACATTCCCGGAAAAACTTTCATATTAGAAGAGCGCCACGCTACCGAAGGCCCCGAGCGCTTGGATAGTCTTGCTGCCGAGTTAATCGCCCTCAAAGTGGACGTTCTAGTCAGTCAAGCTGGTGGACCAGCGGTTGCGCTTCATCGAGCAACCTCGACTATCCCAATTTTTTTTGTTGGCGTCGACCCAGTATTGCAAGGTTGGACGTTGAGCCTATCCAAGCCGGGAGGAAATATGAGTGGCATATCTCAAATTTCCGCTGATACCTCTGCAAAACGTTTGCAGCTCCTTCAGAAAACGATCCCGACTGTATCGCGTGTGGCTCTACTCCGTGACCCCACAAATATCGGTGCCACTTTTGAATTATCTCATCTCTCCTCCGCTGCGGGTGAGCTAGGACTATCGTATGATGTTTTTGACGTTAGTACGGCGAATGACATCGACCAGGCATTCCAAAGAATGGAGGAGCAACACCTTCAGGCAGTGTTAGCTTTCAGTGCGAACTTATTCAGCTCGGAAAGAAAGCGAATAGCCGCCCTAGGGTTGAGACATCATCTAGCTGTGATGGGACCATCTAGATATTTCGTCGAAGCTGGCTCATTGTTGTCGTACGGTGTAGATTTCCCCACACTTTGGTACGACAGCGCTTATTTTGTTGACCAGGTTTTGAAGGGAGCAAGGATCGGCGATATTCCGGTCCAACAACCAAAGTTTTACTTCTGTCTTAATCTGAAGACCGCTACCTTACTGGGTATCGAGATTCCCCCAGTGATGCTTCCGCTTGCCGACGAGACGATCGAATAGTAGTGCCGAGTTCCGAAATTTCAGACATAGCGCGATTCCGACTTGAGTCCGTTGTGCGCTCAATAGCGGACATTGCATTGTCGACCCCCTCTTGCGGTTGAACCAACTTATCCTGCGCAGCATACGATCCGTTATCCTCCGTTAGCTGGCCGATATATACTACGTGACCATTCTTCATGTGCCTAAATGGCGCGAACTTCATTCCGCCAAAACTGCAAAGCGCCCAACTATCGCCCCTGTTTTTGAAGCTGACTCTTTCAAAACTCGCTAGTGCCTTGATTTCAGAATCAATATTTTCTTGACTCACGCCTTGGTTGCTAAGACGCCTTCGCAACTTGTTCTCAGAAACATTTTTCTTATTCACCCAATAACGTACTTCGCCGCTGACGGGAATCTTCATCAAGTTATAGAATGGAGTCGCATATCCGCATTGGCTCAGTGGCGGTGCAGAGCTAATCGTTCTTACTTCGTATTTGATGCTAGGGTTGTTCCATTCCATAGCACCGCCATTTCTTCCGGCGTGGGACGCATTTCCATTTCCTGCGAACGCTGGCCAACCATAAAGTTTGATTGCAATGGTTCGGTAGAGCCGTGCAGGTCGATATACTCTCCGAGAGATTTAAGAGTCTCCGCGTCGTATTGTGGGCTTGCGTTGCGCGATGCACGGCCAAAAATCTTATGCTCTGGAAACTTACTCTGCGGAAACTCAGCATCCTAGACTGCTATCTTTGCTCGATTGAACGTAGCCGCTCCCGTGTCATCAATTATTTCCGGCAACGCGAAATAGGAAGGTAGCGGCAAGCGTTCTAGAACCATCGTACATCTAAATCTATTGACGCGCGGCGGATCAACGAAGTCCCGAAACCGAAAATGTGAGCATCCCGCGACACCAATGTATGCTAGTTCCCTGAACGCTGTCGTAATTCCGCTTCTGATATTGTATCGCGACATTAATAGGAACGAACGTTGCCGCTTGCGCTTCGGCTTGGATAATATCTTGGCGGGCGGCTCAATGATCGGCGTGCTTGTACCTTCCTTTCGAACGAAGCCACCCTCTCCATCTTCGCGCATGATTGCGCCGTCGTCTGACCGGATATAGTAGGTACCGATAAATTGTTCTGGTAAAAAATGTTTCGTCATATTGGAATCCGCATTCCTGTTTAAAATTCCAGCGCCGCTGTCACGGACCGGTTGTTGTCGCCGCATTCATCGCGGCTTGCTTTCTAAAGTCAGTCTGGTAGTGTCTTCGTTGTTGATATCGGTCTTCCTCCATCAACTCTCAAAAAATCGCGCACGACTTTCCCGCCACCGAGAACTTGTGTTCCGGTGGTAAGAATCAGTTCGTCAATCGCGGTGGCTGGTTTCCTTTCCTAGTTCAGTGACGCGTGACCATTGCCACTAGCGCCGCGAAATCAATGTTGGCGAGGGTGATTGTTCAAGCGAGTGCTGGCTATCCCCCACGATTTGGCAATCACTCAGCATGAATCCCCCCGTGCCATGTCCCGCGTGGCAACGCCCCCAAAACGAGTCAGGTGACCCGATGGTTGGAAGATAGAGTGTTAAATTTGAGCGTCAATACCCAAAAGCAGGAATTATGTCGTAAAATCAATGACATAGGGCGGTTCGCCCTATGTATCAATTCAAACAAACGCTGCGGCAGAGGCACAACTGGGAATGGCGGTGCCAAGAAGCCGTCTGAAAATAATTCTTGAGCGAGAATAGTTATCCCACAACTGGCGCGGGATAATCATTGGCGAGCCACAGCGAAGCCCCGCCGGTGGCCGGTGGTTCGCGGCTAGCAATGTAGCGGTCAGTCGGAACCAAGCTATGGGCAAGGCTGGCTGCGAGCCACCGCCAAGGATAAACCTCGGCCTCAAGCTGGGCGATGGTGCGTTTATCGGGCAAAAAGAAAGAGGCCGCCAATAGGGGCGACCTCTGGGTCCAGCAAACCGGAGAGGCTTTTCTTAATTGAGGTGGATCAGTCTTGCCGCTTCGGTGTGTAGCTAACCTAACACGAATTGCGCCGCGCCGCGTTTGATACAGATCAATCTGCAAACCCGATAATGGTGGAACAGGCGACCATCAATGCTGGCTTGGCGCGTTGCAGTTCTAGTAGCACGCTGGATAGGGATAGTATCCGCAGCGTTGTGCTCCATAAGCTCCATAGGCAGCAGCACCGACGGCAGCAGCACCAACGCCTACCGCCACTCCACGGCGCACGGCTGCACCACGGTAAACACCACCGCGATAGGCGCCACCGTGATAAACGCCAGCGCGACCGACGCCAGCGCGACCGCCGCCTCTATAAGCGAAGGCGTCAGTTGAAATCATCGCAATGCACCCGATGCCGACGATAACGGATGCAGCAAGCGAGATAATAGTTCGACGTGACATGATTGATCTCCTTCACAAGCTTACCAGAGCGAACAACTTCCCAATGCCTTGGTTGGTTCCATTGCCCTTCGTGGCCCGGCACGGTCCTGCCTACACCTTGCCGCCAGCCCACAGGCGAGACCCTGCTCTTGAGCCTTCGCAACAGGGCTGAGAACGAAAAGCGTCTACGGCAACGCACGGCAACGATACAGCGTGAACAGACCGAGAAGAACGCGACAAACGGTTTCGAAAAACTAAATTATCTCAATGTATTAGGTTTCAAGCACCTCGTTGACATCGAGGGGGTCACAGGTTCGATCCCTGTCGCGCCCACCACCCAGTCCATAGGTATCGAACTCCGCCGGATATCCGTGGATTTGTCCCGCGGAACGCGGGCTTTTCGAGTCTAGCCTCGTCTCCGGATCTGTCTCTGCGGGACGAAAGGGCGGTTTTACCCGTCCGTCTCTGCCTCCCAAAATTCCGTTCCCCGCGGCAGGGTTTCGAGGGCCAATACAGTCCGGGCAGACCAGGAATATTGGTAAGTCTTTTGGAAGGCTAATTTTGAGCCGGGCCGCCAATTATTGCGGGTTCAACCCCAGCGCTTCGAACTGCTGACTCCATTCTGCGGGAGCATCGCGTAACCGTTCGAACCCGATACCACGTGGCAAGCGGCCTTCGACGGCGGCTCGCACGAGATCCGGTAAACATTCTCGCGATGAACCTGGATACCAGCACACCGACTGGCAGGTTATTGATCAATCTAGTTGGCTTGATCGATCTGCTAGGGAATGCAGTGAATTGTGATCGTGTAACTCAGTGTCTTACTTGGATCATTTGGATCCGTTGTCTTTTTGACGTCAGCATACGCTGGCATGCCGACTGGGGGTGGATTTAAGGTATCGATGATGAAAGTAATGGGTATTTCCTTCCCCGGATCTTTGGTGAGGCTATCAATAATGGCATTCTCCATCAGCGTAATGGAGTCCGGTGCGAAGTGGCGGGTTCCGGTGTCGACCAGCCATTTTGCCTCTTTGTTAGGATCAATTGCTTTCTTTTGCTGCTTGTCTTTCACATCGACAGCAAACCCTCCGAATTTGTAAGGCTTGCCTTTGGGTTGTCCTTGCTTGTCATGGCCTTTCCCATCATCGCCATGTTTATTTTGAAACTTCTTGGCGGTGTCAGTGATGCTGCCATCATTTTTGAACATGGCGTTCATCTGGTCTGCCACGCTCTGCCAACTGCTAGCCATCTCAGCCTCCCTTCTGTTAAGCGAGCCGTTTGCCGTTCATGCGACAACAACACCCCACATATCGAAGCTGTCGATGTAACAATCACCCTGCTTTATCCGAAAATAACCCCCGACATTACTAATGGGATCGCGATTCCATTGATCCCCCCAGCTATTCTTGCATATCCAGACTGGAGGATTAATCACGGGTCTATGCGGATCACCATCATCGTACCCAACGATCGAAACGACATGACCGCCGACGCGTACATTGGTCGTCGGCGTATAGATATTGGGTTCGCCTCCCGTCCAACCAGGCAGGTCATCATATTCGAGCATGACCGCGATAACCGGACCACCCGACGGGTCAGAGATCCATTGTTTCATTTCGGTCGCATCGTTCAATCGCTTAGCACCCTTAAGTTTTTGCCAATTCCAGTCGGTTACCTTATTGGGCATGTTGCACCAATGCGAAACGTAATCGTTATTGTTCCGATCCGTGACGCCTCGTTCAATGCAATAGTCCAAGGCGTCCTCAGGATACCACGCGCTGGCGACGCAACCATCGGCCGGCCCGCTGCAAAAAAATAACTGTCCTTCGGAATAGGCCGGAGACGGTTGACTTGGATCTAATATCGGCGTGTTTTTTTGCCGATTGTAGGATCCTTCAATAGTCGCAATGACAGCGAAAGCAGTACAAGAATTGCATGGAGCATATTGGTCTTGGTTTCTTACGGGCGTAATATAATTGAAAGTTGAGGTGCCCACGACTACCTTTCGCAAGTCGAAGTCGTGCGGCGCAGAGGGGGGACCAGCAGCAGCGGCAGCAAGCCTAACAAACTCTGGGCTAAATAGGCCGGCAGCGGTCACTCCCCCTAAGGCAATTGCTCTTTTCAGAATATCTCGCCGAGATGCGGCAGCTAACACAGCATGGATTGGGTTGGAATCGCCGAATGAATTGCGGTCCATCGTCGGCCTCCTTTTTCACCTGCACGGTCAGCGTGGGTATCGTCTCGTGCGACGCCTAGTCTCGGGGGCCGATCCTGAACACCGTGGTAGCGTTCCAATCCGAACCCTTGCAACCCGCTCCGGTTGTATAGCCCATCTTAGCCAATACCGTATTGCAAGCAAGTCATAGAATCGGATTGCGATCCGTTGACGCCGCATTGCATTGCATAAAAACGTAATTGTTCGTGGACTTGAAAGCGCCGTGAATTTCCAAATCCCGCGCAAACTCCAAATAGTTCAGGACGGAGCCGGTGCTGAAAGCCGCTGAGAGCATTCAAGGCGTAACCGCGATATGTCTTCAGGAAGCTGGCGATATCCGATGGTATCGAAAATATGTAGTGCGGAATTGATTGCCTCTACGGCCTGGCCATGTCTGCCGGTCTTCGCCCAAAGGCCTGCTAAAGCGAGCTGTCCTTGCGCCACATTCGGTAGCGCATTGAGACTTCGGGCGAGATCGATTGAACGTGTTATGAACGACTCGGCTGTATTCAGATCCGGTTTGGCTGAAGCCATTTGTAACGATCCTAGCAACAGCAAAATGCGTACCTCAACTCCTTTAAATCCGTAGCGCAGAGCATTTTCAAGGCACGACATGGCCAACTTGATTGACTCCTCAACCCTACCTGCCGCGTTGTATGCCGCAGCCAGTGCGTAGTTTGCGAAAATGGTCGCAACGTTATGTCCAAGGAGTTCCGACTCGCGAACCACTCTTTCCAACAAGCTAATGGCCTGGTTGTGCAGGCCGATCACTGTAAGGGCTGCACCGAGCTGCCCGACCAACAGAGGAATGAACAAGTTGATCGAATAATCGCGACATAAATCAAGTCCCTTTCGAAATTCAGCAATGGCTTCCTTCCCCTGGCCAGTAGAGGCAAGAAGGATTCCATGGCCGTAACTGCAAGCAACCGCGTCGTAGGGTCTACCTGTCTGTTGGGCGATTTCCGAGGCTTCTTCTAGAGCTAGGCGAGACCGATCGAACTCACCGATAGATGCAGCGGCTATACCTATCATAATAAGGAAGAGTACCGATGTAGTGCCCGCAGTCCCAAATCTTACGAGGGAGTTTGCACCGCGCAAATGCGGCATTCGCTCGGTTAACACGTCCGCGGTCTGCCGATAATTCCCGGCAGCGTAATTCGCCTGGCCGATTATGTACCACGCAAGCAGTTCGAGGTCGCGGAATTGCGCGGTCCTTGCTCGTCCTAATGCGGGTTCGACAATTTCAATGGATTGTTTCGGAGTTCCTGCAAAATTCATGGCCTGAGCACGGTTAATGATGGCAGCCAGTTCGCGCCTCTCATCCCCGATCGCAGATGCCATCTCCTCTGCTTGCTTTGCGTAATCGATCCAGACCGCCAGCTGAGAAGTGGCGCTAAATGCCAGCCTTGATTGAAGGCGAACGTCTATTCCTATTTCGTCCAGTTCTCGGCTTTGCGGCTGCTTTGATATTGATTCTATCGCCCTCTGAAACTGAAGGGCCGCTTCACGGAATGCAGAGCGCTCGACAGCCCTCGCCGCCGCTTGTCTAGCAAAGCGTTGCAGCAGTTCCCAATTCTGCGATTCATACGCGTGGTACGCCAAAGGGCTGGCAAATTCATCGAGCCTGTCCGACAATACTTGCACACACGCGATTAGCGCTTTGTCGTGAAGCGTCCGTCGCTGATCTCTCACCAAAGCCGAGTATACGACCTCACGGATCAATTCATGTGAAAACCTGAACTCAACTTCGGGAATTGTTCTTGTGCGGTTTAAAAACCCGGCATTTTCGATTTCCCGGACTGCCGCTCGCAACTGATCAAGCGGCAATTCCGACATCGCTGCCAGAAGGCCGATGGTGATTGGCTTTCCAAGCACAGAAGCGGACTGCAAGACGCGCTTCAAGTGTCCAGGTAAAGCGTCTACGCGAGTAGAGATAATGGCCTGAATTGTCGGAGGTATACCCACTTCTTCGGGAGATAAGGTGAGGGTATAAGCGCCGCGCGATCCGATCAGCGCCCCTGTATCGATCAGCCGTCGCACCACCTCTTCTATGAAAAGCGGGATACCACCGGTCTGCTCGAGCAGTCGCTCCTTTAGCTTAGAAAGCCCAGCTCCGGCTCCAAGCAAACCATTGATTAGGACTGTAGCCGCGGAGGCATCGAGTGCAGATAGTTCGAGATGGATTTGCTGGGGTCCAAGATCGATAGGTATTTTGGAATCTGAGCGAGCAGTTCCAAGAATCAGCAAATGGCGCTCTGGTAGAATTTCGCGCAGCCCATTTATGACAGTCGCGGAGTCGCTGTCTATCCAATGGAGATCTTCCAGCAGCAAAACAAGAGGAGTGGTATCCGCCGTGCTTGAGATGACGATCTTGATAGCATCAACAACATAGCGACGTCGAAATCCTGGCTCCGATTCTTGCCACGCAATATCGTCTACAGGTAAATCCAGAACGGATCTAAGTGCTGTGACGAAGTGGGGAGATGAAGCAGCCAACAGGCTGAAACGCTGATCAAGGGAGGCAGCCAAAATAGCGGGACTGTCAAGTTCGCTGCAGCCCATCCAAGAGAGCAGAATCCGCTTAAGCACACCATAGGGAGTAGCCTGTCCGGCGGGCTGCGCCTCCGCCTCAATGATCGACCAGCCATCCTGGGTCAGGCCAGCTATGAACTCGTGGGATAAGCGTGATTTACCGGCTCCGGCAGTCCCCGAAATCAGGGCTACTTGGCCTCTGCCTTCGGCTACGCTTTGCGCAATCACGCTGAGACGCTCTATCTCGGGATCGCGACCTACAAAAGACGAAAGATCGTTTCCACCTCGCGCGAGCCAACGGGAAATGCTCCGCTGGCCAGTAATGGTAAAAACCGGAATTGGCTGAGTGAATCCCCTGGGAATGACGGGGGCGCCAGGCAAAAAATCAAAATACGGAACGGCCAGAGTGTAGGTTGCTGCCGATACCAACACTGTGCCTGGCTGCGCAATCGATTCCAGTCGGCTGGCCAGATGGACAGCTGCACCCGCAGCATCATAGGAAGTTCCCAATTCGCCTTCAATCAGCCGAACCAGCACTTCGCCTGAATGGATACCTGCCCGAGCCTGCATCTTCCGATGTGTGAGGTGCTCTACAGCCCTTACGATTTCGAGCGCGGCTAGGGATGCATTCACAGGATGATGATCATCCGCCTTAGGTGCCCCAAAAATAGCTAGGATTCCATCACCCTGCTCTCTGCATAATATCCCGCCAAACCGTTTGACGGCTGCCCTCATCACCTCGATCGCCGGCCCTAGCTCAGCGAGCGCATCTTCCGGATCGAGGCCGTCGACAATAGAGGTCGAGCCGACGATATCGGCGAACACGATCGAAACTAGCTTCCGTTCGGCGTTGTTTGTTTGCATGCCGAGCAAATAGCTGGAATGCCGCGTAGTCAGGGCAACGGGTGCGCCACAGCGACCGCAGAAATTGCTTTCTGCCAGATTGTCCTGTCCGCACTGGGCGCATAGAGCCATTTGCAGCCCGAAACCAAATTAAGGTGCTGGAACTATAGGCCGACCAGCTTGAAAGACTAGGGCGCATGAGGGCGCGCCCTAGGTGCATAATTCTGGTCCCAATCTGGTCTCACCTAGCTTCATTTTTGGGTCTATGGCGTAGCTCGCGACAAAATCGTAAGCTGCGTAAGCAGCTGATCTTCTACGATTTTTCGCTCGAGCCGAAGGCGAGACAAGGGAGAGCACCTCGTTGACATTCTGCATCGAAAATTTCCGTTCCTGACACGGATGTCAGAGACCGGTTTGATGATGACTGCGTGGGGGGTTGGCAGTTCGGTCCCTTCCGTCTCCACCATCCAGTCTTCCCGAACCGCGCAAACGGTCGTCGATCGAGAAGAGGCCGTTTCTGCGGGGATCTTGCCGCCTATTTTCAACGTTTCCGGTCTCTGCCGACAATAACGGTCTCTCCGGTGGATTCTTGGCCTCCAGTCTCTGCATCCGAAAATTCCGTTCCTGGCGACTGGATTTCGGGGCGGAACTGATCAGCCGGCGCCCGGAAATCGCCTGCTGAGATGCGAGCTTCGAGCAGTGTCCGGACCTATTGCGGGTTCAATCCGAGGGCTTCGAACTGTCGGCTCCATTCCGCGGGCGCGTCGCGGAGCCGCTCGACACCAATGCCGCGGGGCAATCGACCTTCGACCGCAGCTTTGACGAGGTGCGGTGCGAGGAACGCGAGCGAGATGGTCATATTGACCTGACGCACGCTGCATTTTTGGCGTGTGGCGATCTGCTCGATGTTAGCGGCCGAGCCTGAGACGATCTCGTCAAGCCAGCGACGGCCTCGTGCGATCGCGTTGACGAGGCGCGCTCGTCGTTCGATGCGTATCGGGCGAACTTCATTTCGGGAGACGCCAAGCGGGATGAGGATCTGTCGGGATTTTCTGGACGGCGGTTTCTGCCAGGGGATCGACAGCAATTGACCATCTGTCGAAGGAGATCTTTCCTCATTGTTCACCGACTTGAACCGAACGATCAGCCGATCCTTGTGCACATCAATGCGGATCACTTGCTTCGCAATCATCACGCCGCGACGCGCGTGCGCTGCTGGAACTTGGCTGATCATGCTGGGCGGCAGGATGCTCATTCACCGATTTGACGATGATGTCTTCGATGTCGGCTGCGGGAATGCGGGAGACCGATCCGACCGATACCGTCTTGGACTCTCCCTTGAGATGCGGCAGCGAGACGTAATAGCGATAGCGGATTCCAGCTTTGGTGGCGTGGGTTGGAATCATGCGGTGGCCGGCATCGTCGTACAGCAGGCCCGTGAGGAGATGGTCGGATTTGGATTTGGCGTGATTTCGGTGGGACCATTGATCGGTGAGCTTCTGCTGAACTGCATCAAAAAGCTGCCTATCCATGATCGCTGGCTGCTCACCGGGCAGGATTTCACTCTTGTATTTGACCTCGCCGATATAGAACCGGTTGCGCAACAGATAGAACAGCGAGCCGCGTTCGAAGAGAATGCCGCCGTGGGTCGCATCGGTTGCGCGCAGCCTTGTTTTTGTTCGGATGTCTTTATCTTTGAGGTCCCGCACCAGCGCATTGACCCCACTGAGTTCGCAGGTATCGGCGGTAGATCAGCCGGACCCGTTCGGCTTCGTCTTCGACCACGGCAATCTTGCCGTCCTTCATCGCATAGCCGAGGGGCAGGGGACCGCCGACCCAGAGACCCTTCCGCTTTGAGGCGGCAATCTTGTCCCGGATGCGTTCGGAGGTGACTTCCCGTTCGAATTGGGCAAAGGACAGGAGTACATTGAGGGTCAGCCGGCCCATGGAGGTCGTGGTATTGAACTGCTGGGTGACCGAGACAAACGAGACGCCCTGGGCATCGAACAGTTCGACCAGTTTGGCAAAGTCCGCCAATGATCTCGTCAGACGGTCGACCTTGTAGACGACGATGACGTCAATCTTCCGGGCGCGGATGTCCTCCAGCAGCCTTTGCAGGTCGGGGCGGTCGGTCGACCCGCCGGAGTATCCGCCATCGTCATAGCGAGAGCGGATCAGAGCCCAGCCGGCATGGGCCTGACTCTTTATATAGGCAGAGGCAGCATCGTATTGGGCATCGAGCGAGTTGAACTCCTGGTCCAGTCCGTGCTCAGTCGAGACCCGGGTGTAGATGGCGCAGCGGACCGGTTTGATCGAAGCTGGCTTCATGACCGAGCCTCCCCCATGGCCAATCGATCCTCTTTGTTTCTAAGCCCAAAGAAGCGCGGTCCATTCCAGTTGGTGCCGGTTATCGCAAAGGCGACCTTGGAAAGGCTGTCATAGGTCTGGCCATTCCACGCAAACCCGTCTGACATCACCATCACCCGCTGCGAGCGCCGGTCCCACTCGCGAACCAGAACTGTTCCGGGTGTCAATTCGGTCCGCTTCTGATCGAAGCTGGCCAGCCGCGCCGACATTGCCGCGCCGGTGTCCTTCGCACCGGTCCGATCCAGCAGCTGCCTCGTCTCATGGTCGAGCTCCCCGAAGCGATCGGCTTGAATCCGATAGGCAATGATTGCAAACAGCAGATGCCGCGGCAAATGATCGGGCGCTTGTCTTTGCAACACGCTCTGCCACCGTGCGCGCAGACCTTTGAGATCGAGACCGTGCAAATGCACGATCTCGTTCTCAACAGATATTTCGGTCGTGACATGACCCTTGCGGCGCTTCTCCCGCATCGCATCAGGCCGCCTGCTTCACGCGATCGGCAGCTCCAGACGAAGCCTTGCTATCCTTGATACGGTAGATCCGGCCTTTGTCGGTTTGTTCGGAAACAAGATTGAGACCGAGCTTCTTGCGAACGATACCGGCGAGGAAACCGCGCACCGAATGCTGCTGCCATTCCGTGGCCGTCATGATCGCGGCGATCGTAGCGCCGGCTGGTGTCCGCAGCATCGCAAGAATGTGGGCGTGCTTGGTGTCGGGCCGCGTCGAGGTCTTTGGTGTTGAAGGTGCGGATCGCGAGCGAGGCTTAGATTTGCTGGTCGTTCGCGCAGCCGAGCGGGTAGAGGCCTTGGATTTTGATTTGGATTTGGTCATGGGATCCTCTGAAGTTATGCGACGCCATCCGCCGCACCACCTCAGCCCCGCCCGGCAAAAAACCGGCAGGGCAAGACCCCGAAGCGCGCATTTGCCACTTCAAAGTCACCATAGCAACGCTCCGATCGAACCCGTAAGCCAGTCAAATCTGAGCAAGATAGTTGCTCTTTTGACGCGGCCTCACGGTTCGAACTGCATTCCGCCGGGTCGGCCGCTTGCTTCTCGGTCCACCCTAGCGGGGCAGAGCGCTTAGCTTTGTCGGGCGATCCGGTTGATCAGGCTTGCGGCATTCAGCAGCGTTGTTGCCTCGTATAGGAGCTGCTCAATGTCGAGAGCGACTTCAAGGCCCTTCTCATGAAAGCCCGCCCCGGCGCAGGCATCGGCTGCCCGCCCTATTCCCGCGGCCTTATCAAGCCGGTTACGGATTTCAGTTAGATATGCCTTAATCGTCGCCTCAACTAAATGCGCGTCCATCGGCGTCAACTCCTTTGCCGATGCCATACATGCTTCCTGCACCGCCGAAGTCGAGCCAAACCGGAGCAATCATGTTGCTCATTTTGCGCAATTCGGAGCATCTTCACAC
This sequence comes from uncultured Alphaproteobacteria bacterium, assembly GCA_963801875.1. Classification (GTDB taxonomy): domain Bacteria; phylum Pseudomonadota; class Alphaproteobacteria; order Rhizobiales; family Xanthobacteraceae; genus Bradyrhizobium. Next base: position 285,154 of record CAWDGT010000010.1, read on the forward strand.
TGAGGCAGACGCCGTTCGTTCAATGGGCATGCCGCGCGTGAATGACGGTGCCTTACTCTTCCTGCAAACTATGCTTGCCAAGATGGCCCCGCCTGAAGAGGGCGGGAGCCGGATCGCCATCATCGGGTCCCAGGTTCGATAAATCTGCTCTTGCGCATGTCCGTCTCCCGTAGGAACGGATTCTACCCAAAATCGGAGGCGTTTATTCTCGCACCGCTTGACGCGAGCGCCCCATCGGCCTCCGATGCTCCGAACTTTAGATCGAAGCTGAAGGAGGGCGGGATGGCGACTAAGGGGCAAATGACCGGGATGCTCGGCACGTATCTGGCGGCTGCAGAACTCACCCAAAAAGGGTTTGTCGTCTCGATCACATCGAGAAACGCGCGAGGAGCCGATCTGCTAGTCACCGATCAAGCGTGCAAACGGACCTGGTCTGTCCAAGTCAAAACCAACCGCAAGCCAGCAACCTTTTGGCTCCTCAGTAAAGATTACAAAGGGATTGTCTCGCGGACCCATATCTACGTGTTCATCAATCTACACGGCAACGAACGCCCAGATTACTACGTCGTGCCAAGTCGTGTCGTCGCGAAGCACGGCACGACATCACCTGTAAGGAAAAGCGGATCGATTTGGTATTCGTTTTGGCGCGTGACTGCGGAGCGGTATCACGAACGTTGGTCGACTTTTCGCGCTTCGCTGGAGATAGCGTGAGCCGAAGATGTTGCAATGGACGGTCGCGCTTAAGCCTTAGTCAGGTCAGCAGCACTGCTGAAGGAAGCAAAAAGTCGCGGCAAGGAAGGGCGTCGCTAGGCGCCTTACGGTTTGTCGTGGAGGACTGTCGTAGTTCGAGCGTCAGAGATTTTTAAGCAACAAGCGAGTGCTCTGGGGAAACTCCTGTTTCGAAAACGACTTCAGGGCCCAGTCACACACTTTTTAAGGTGTCGGCCAAACCTTTGCCGCGAAATTCTGAAGTTGCTCTATTGAAAGGGCGACAGAGGATTTGCTTAGATGCATTGGGTTGAGCCCGAGTTTCTGCAGCTCAACAACAAGCAAGCCAAATAAGCGCTTCCCTTTGACTTGTTCGAATGAAATTTGCGCGTCCAACAGGTCAGCGGCTGTCGGCGTATCCTGCTTCTGTTTCAGAGTCTTATTTTTGAGCTCGGCACGTTTGTTGGCGAAGTCGGCAGTAAGGGAGGCGCCATTGGCGGTAATAATAGCGCCGATAATCTTCTCAGCATCGTCAAATGACATTCCTAACGCTTCAGCGATATGCGCCGGTTTACAAAATTGATGCTCAATGTCAGTGAGGGGCGTGACGAAAAGCTCAGAACGATCAGATAGCTTTTTTGATTCTTTTTCAACGTACCAAGCAACCTCAGTTGGCAACATGCAGTCACCATCCCGGTGAATGAGAACTCGCGTATTGTTGCCTTGCTTCAGAAAGAAATCCGCGATCGTTGCTGCCATCGTGACATTACTTACACCGTCGTACGATTGGAGCATGTACTCATCTTTAGGAAAGCCGTTGTTGTCTAGAACGGTCCTCAGTCGCTCGCTCTTACTATCTTCTGTAAGAACCACTACCTTGCACTTGTTGCTCGTCAGGAGTTCGCAACTGTCCAAGGCCCCTAAATCGAGCAAGATTGAAAGATCCTCGGAATCTTTCTTCTCTTGTTTTGCTCCTTGTTTTAACCAGACAACGTCGGTCATGCTCGATCTAGTAAGAGCGTCAAAGATGTGCCGGGAGTCCGTCGCGAGGATAATTTTTGTAGAGCCTTCCTGCGCTATTTTAGAGCCTGTCCTCAATTGGAGGATTCCCAAGGAGATTATCGCGTGATTCATAGGCGGTCAGCTGATTCGGAGCTGACAGATGCGCCGCTACGCCCTTCGGGACGATCAATGGGACAGGATCAAGGATATTTTGCCCGGACGTGAAGGGCATGTGGGGGTAACGGCCAAGGACAATCGGCTGTTTGTAGAGGCGGTGATCTACCGTTACCGGGCCGGCATCCCTTGGCGGGACTTGCCCGAGCGCTTTGGCGACCCGATCAAGATACATACGCGCTTCTCGCGCTGGGCCAAAAGCGGCGTGTGGAAGAAGTTGTTTGAGATGCTGGCGAGCGATGCGGATAATGAGTACGCCATGATCGACAGCACGATCGTGCGAGCGCATCAGCACAGTGCCGGCGCACAAAAAAAGACGGCGAAGACCAGGCGATCGGGCGCAGCAAAGGCGGGCTGAGCACCAAGATTCATGCGCTTGTCGATGCGTTAGGCAATCCGCTGGACTTCATCCTGACGCCGGGCCAAGCCCATGATCTGCAAGGCGCCGACGCGCTGCTGCCGGATATGGCGGCCGAGGCCTTGCTGGCAGACAAGGCCTTCGATGCCGACGAGCGGGTGATCGAGCCGTTGCTTGCACGGGGAAAGTCGATCGTGATCCCGCCCAAGAGCAACCGCAAGGTTCAACGCGATTTTGACAAAGACGCCTACAAGGCCCGCCACCTCATCGAGAATTTCTTCTGCAAGCTCAAGCAATACCGCGCCATCGCCACCCGCTACGACAAAACCGCCAGAAATTTCCTCGCCGCAATCCACCTCGCGGCTGCTATCATCTGGCTCAATTGATGACAGGCCCTAGTAATCATGGCTGCAAGCAGACGCTGATTGGAAGGGTGCAGGTGGGCGTCCGGCTCGTCGAGCAGAAGAAGTCCCGGATCGTACATCGTAGCATACGCAACGAGCTGGATCGCTTGTAACGCTCCCGCTCCAACCAATTCGAGAGGCACTCTATTGCCATCGATGTCTACAAATATCTCTATTGAAGTGTGGACCTGTTCGTTAAAATCGCACGAAATCTTCAAATCTGGGAAAACCTCGCTGATAATCGAGTGAAACTTCTCAAGTTTATCTTTATCAAGTGTGAGACGAAGGAGAACGTTTCGCAGATATAGATTTGCATCGCCCTGTGCAATTCCAGCGGTGACTATCGCGTCTGTTCTGCGTTCCTCGCTCAATGCAACCCCGGCCAAGCCAGGGACAAAAATCGAGAGGGGCCGGGTTCGATCTGATCCTCGCGCGTAAAAAGCATTCTTATAGTCGAACGTTATGGCGATATTTAAATTCTTACCTCGCCTCATTTTTAAAATGAACTCTTTAACCGTACCGGTATGTGTCTCCTGAAATGTAAATGTAAATTCTGGACCAATCTTTGAGGTCATGTCCGATTTATGATTTAGGCGAATTGGCTGGTTTGAAGGCTTATAAAGGAACTGGTCTATGCCTAGCGTACTCGCTGGCAACGCTTTGGTACTCGCAGAACGTGCGGATTGAAGTGTAGTAATTGCCAGGTGGATGCCCTGGAGCAAAGATGATTTGCCAGAGTTGTTTCCGCCAATCAAAACTGTGACGTCGGAAAGTGCCATCTCAACGCTAGAAATTCGTTTGAACTTCTCGATTTTTACAGCAGAAATTATCATCGAACGCTCAGCATGTTAACGGCGTGTGGGTCGGCTCGACATCCATAGGTGTTGGGTTGTTTTTTATAATGGAAAGGCATTGGGCATGGTCGTACCACCGTCCCTGATCATTTGTCGAAAAGTCCTGTGTAAGTAGCACCTTCTGATCCCCTGTTGGGTTTCGTTATCAACGCAGGCGACGCCTCGAGTAGCCAATGATCTGCTTTGCGAATCGCGTTGCAATTCCCAATCGCTCCAGATCATCGAGTTTCATTTGTGAAACTTGCTGCAGTGTCGTTATACCCGAGGCCTCAAGTTTCCTGATCGTGCCTATACCTACAACAGAACTATCAATTCCGCGAAGAGATGCTCGAATGCCGCGGAGCATCGAACCCAGCGGCGAGGTATACTTCAGCTGCTCCATCAGGTCATATGTCTGGCTGCGCATCCGTCCGAGGGTCTGTTTGATATCACGTATCTGTCCGGAATCAGCAGAGCAGTGTTCTTGAAGGTGATAATAGAAAGATCGGATCTCAAAAACCGCAGCATGTCCAGCAAGTATCCAAAGCGCAGTATCGCGCCATCCTTCATCTAAACCGTCAAAGCCAGCTATCCTCCACCTGCGTTCGATATCTTCAATCGATACCCCTCGGGAACGCTCATCAAGAAGAATAGCGTCCAGCATAGCAATATAGGCCTGTTTTCTTGCTGCATCTGATTGCGTTGAAGTTAAGCGCAGATTGCTGATCCCTAGAGATCCCAGAAGCTCATCAGCCTTGGAAGCAGTTGCTGATCCCATCACCCACTCGGTGAATAGCATGGACTTTTCGTCTATCGGTCGCGATTCGATCCAACCATCGATTTGACTCGGCAAAGATTCGCTAAAACGACGAAACCGCGGAGCCCTGTCGGACAGCAGCGCGATAAGAAAAAGATGGTCGAGTGGCGACCATCGCCTCAGCAGTCTCGCATTGGAATCGAGTGACAGTAAATCGCGTGTAAGCTGACCAAGTGCTGTCACATAGGTGAGCGGCAGCATTGACCGCACACCGGTGCGGCCGAGGAAGGTAAGATGAAAGATGTTGTTGTCGTCTTTGTAGGCAAGAAGTCTGGCTGGCTCGCATAACCATCGAAGACCAGTATCAACTCGTGATGTTAGAGCCTCTCCTCCAAGCGTATTTGCTAGCAACCGTGAAATGCCAGATACGCTCAAACCTTCAGTGCCAGATCGGCCAAGGCATGTCGCTATGAGCGAAACTGCAGCGAGTTCGGCATCGTCAGATGCGCGGAATCCTTGTCGCTTGTTCGCGGTGGTGGGGCGCTCGAAAGATGATCGAAGAGGAGGCAAGATCTCATCCCGCAAGGCCTTTGAGAGCTCTTCCGCTGACCAATTTTCGTTTGGGCGTATTAAGACGATACCGTAACCAGGTCGATCGCCGCGTCCGGCCCTTCCAAGGATTTGCAGGATCTCGTCAATCCGAAGGTGTCCGAAGCCGTAAAATGTAGTGTCTCGAATCAAAACATGCGTTGCAGGAAGATTTACACCCATTGCCAAGGCGGTCGTTGCAACTAGGCAACGGCAGGATCCAGCAAGGAATTGTGACCGGATGTTGGAGCGTTCGACCCTCGATAACCCGGAGTGAAAGGCTAGGACTGGTAGATTTAGAATTTGCGGTAACTTACGTGCCAACGCTTCTGCTGATCCACGTCGATAGACGAATACGATCGCTGCGCTCGACGAATCACTCAAGATGCTCGCGAGCTCGGCGGCGATAATCTCATCGGGATCTTCGTTTTCCGAAAGCGCCCACACTTCCTTGCGCAGCGGGTTGCGTGCACTCGAAGTCAGGATCTGACAGGGCTGTATCGTCGAGCAGCTTCTGAAGGTCGGGCCGGGCGGTAGACCCGCCGGAGTATCCCCCGTCGTCATACCGGGACCGGATCAGTGTCCAGCCGGCATGGGCCTGACTTTTGATGTAGGCGGAGGCGGCATCGTATTGGGCATCCAGCGAGTTGAACTCCTGGTCCAGCCCGTGCTCGGTGGAGACACGGGTATAGATGGCACAGCGGACCGGCTTGACGGAGACCAAGCAAACGGACGTGCGGCCGTGGGGCTGCTGCAAGATCTCGCGCGGGGCACCAAGCGATAGAATCGGCGGCGTCTGTTTCCGAGGCGAGTCGGATACCACGCAAGGAAAGCTCGATCGCATCGACGGGAGCCGAGCGTGCAGCTGCTTCCCAAATTTGTAAGGCGCGTCCGCGCAGAAAAAGACTCGTTGCCTGGTTTGAGGTCGCAATCCCTTTGGCCAGGATATGGAGGAGCGGCAGCACTGCCTCAGCTCCGACGAGCGTACCATCCTTCAGTATTGCGGCCGTGATGGCGCGGCGCCAATCCTCAACCTCGACCAGCGTAGCTCCGCGCGGCAACGAGGACAGCCATCTCTCTGGCAATGCATCGAGCGGCACGCTTTGGCCACGACAAAGCGAGACAAGCCTGCGCACTCTCTGCTGGCTCAACCCGTGTTGCAAAATATCTGCCAAGGCGGCGCACCGCTGACCGTCGCGCGTGGCGAGAGCGGGAATGCCATGCACGAAATGCACTCGCAGACCGGCATCGGCGGCCAAGGCGAACACGTGGTCGTCCCAGGGAGCGGTGCTCGCGGACGCGATTGCGATCTCAGAAGGTCTTGCCGTGCCAGATGTGACCAGTTGCCTCACCCAGCGGAGAGACTCGACCACCTCGTGCCGGGGATCCGCACAGGAAATCGCTATCGGCGAGTTCAAGGGTCGAGCCAATCCTTTCGTGGTCAAAGTTCCAGTGAACCATGCGGTTTCAGCGTTTGACGGCGCCTGCCATTCCACAGAGATGATTTGCTGAAGCGCCTGTATCAAAGGGCGCCAAACGGGCGGGACGAAGGAGGGGCCATCTATGGTCAATGGCCCAATCAGTCGCGGCGCATAGTCTATTCGTCGCAGCGCTGCGTCGCGGAGATCGCGGGGTGTCTACGCGACGTGTAGGTCCTTGCAAGGTATTCGCGACATAAGGCTTTCACGAGAAGTCTTCAGCTCTGTGAGGGTGACCTCGAGCAGCCTCTTTTATCGATTTCTGATCAGCGTCTGTAGCCTCATATTCGATTCAATGCTCGTTGATGAACATTCCGGAACCTGTAGATTTCGCGATTTCACGCGCGATGAAGATAAGATGGCGAAGCTTTTTCAAAGTTTCCTTTTCAACTTTATTTCCCGCGAGTGCCCGCAATGGACGGTCAAGAGTGAGAACATTAGCTGGCAAGCTGCGAGTGAAGCAGATCCAAACTTGGACCTCCTACCGCGAATGCAAACTGATATTTCTATCGTAAGAGCAGGGGAATACCGCATAATTGACGCAAAATACTATCGCCAAACACTAGGCACCTATTTTGATACGGAAAAAATTCATAGCGAAAATCTCTATCAGATGATGAGCTATCTAATGAATGCAGAGAGGCGGGGCGATGCTCTTGCCGATGGAATGCTAATATACCCAAAGGTTGATAGAGAGTTGCGAGAACACTACGAAATTCTCGGCAAGCGCGTGGCGATTTGCACGGTTGATCTTGGTGCGTCGTGGCAGTCGATCGATGAGGAAATTCGTGCCCTAATGCGCTAAGTCAATTGTCTATTATGTCTGTTTGTTGAGTAGAACGATGGGGCCCGTCGTTTCTATCGGACAGCACGAGCTGGTACGGGCTCTTTAGTGTCGCGCGCTTAAGAACCAGATTGATCGCCTAGGGATTCGAAACCTGGAGGTTCCATAAATTTTCTAAATCTTTGGTATTCGCAACATTTGGCCGGGTAAATTCGGCCTGCCTGCGCTCGCGTGCCCCGGATCGCGGGTTTCCAGGGCGTCGTAATGGTCGGGCATGGCTTAAGTCAGCCAGCGCTTGCGCCGGCGGTAATGCTTGCCGTCGCGGAAGGATTTGCGCCGGCCTCCGGAAATGCCGAGGTAGAATTCCTTCACGTCCTCGTTCTCGGCCAGCGACTTGGCGTCGCCGTCCATCACCACGCGGCCGTTTTCCAGGATGTAGCCGTAGCGCGCGAAACGCAGCGCCATATGGGTATTCTGCTCGGCCAGCAGGAACGAGACGCCTTCCTTCTCGTTGAGGTTTTTGACGATCTCGAAAATCTCCTCGACGATCTGCGGCGCCAGACCCATCGACGGCTCGTCGAGCAGGACCATCTTCGGACGCGACATCAGCGCGCGGCCGATGGCGCACATCTGCTGCTCGCCGCCCGAGGTGTAGCCGGACAGCGAATTCTTGCGTTCGGCGAGCTTGGGGAAATAGGCATAGACCAGCTCCATATCACGCTTGGTCGCCGCCTTGCCGTCGGTCCTCGTGAAGGCGCCGGTGAGCAGGTTCTCCTCGATGGTGAGATGGCCGAAGCAATGACGGCCTTCCATCACCTGGATGCAGCCGCGCTTCACCAGTTCGTTGGGTGACAGGTTATGCACCTTGTGGCCGTCGAACAGGATCGAGCCCTTGGTGACCTCGCCGCGCTCGGCCTGCAGCAGATTGGAAATCGCCTTCAGCGTGGTGGTCTTGCCAGCGCCGTTGGCGCCGAGCAGCGCCACGATCTCGCCCTTCGGCACGTCGAGCGACACGCCCTTGAGCACCAGGATGACGCGGCTGTAGATGACCTCGATATTGCTCACCGAGAGAAACGGTTTCTCGGTCGCGGACGATGCGGCGATGGCGGCGATTGCAGCGGATGACACCGGTCGGGCTCCCGTCTTTCGGTGAGGCAGGCCATGGGAGGCGGCGGCGCCGCCTCCCAAAGTTTTGTCGACGACGCGCGCTCAGCCGAGCGCTGCGCCGGATCGTGGGCGTCAGCTCTCCTTCGAGCAGTCGCGCGGCGTGATCTTCTTCTCGGCGGCGTACTTGGCCGAGGCGTCCTTGACCATCGGGTCGAGGATTGACAGATCGGCCTTGTAGTAGCCCGAAATGGTCTTCCACTGCTTGCCATCCCATTGCTGGACGCGCGCAATGTCGGCGCCTTGGTGGTCCTGACAGGTGAAGCGCAACGGCTGCAACATGCCTTCGAACCCGAGCTCCTTAATCCGCTCGGCGGTCAGATTGAGGTTCTCAAAACCCCAGCGGACTTGCTCGCCGGTCATCGGCTTGTTGCCGTACTTCTTCATCGCGGCGCGGATCGCCTCGGCGCCGATCATGGAATTGATCACGCCGCGGTTGTAGAGCACCTGCGCGTAGTCGTCCTTGGTCATCGTTTTACCCTTGGAGATCACGAACTTGTCGAGGTCTGCGTGCACCTTGAACTTGCCGGCGCCGTGCTGGAGCATTAGCGCCTTGTAACCGACCGACTGATCGCCGGCAGGCGTCACGTCAGGCTCGGCGCCCGACCACCACACGCCAATCATGTGATCGCGCGGATAGCCGACCGCCGCCGCTTCCTTGATCGCGGTGGAGTTCATCACGCCCCAGCCCCAGAGCAGCACGTAGTCGGGCTTGTCCTGCCTAATCGCCAGCCACTGCGACTTCTGCTCGACGCCCGGATGCGTGACCGGGATGGCCTTGAAGGTGAAGCCGTTGAGTTTGGCGCGCGCTTCGAGCGCCGGGATCGGCTCCTTGCCGTACGGGCTGTCGTGATAGACTAGGCTGATCTTCTTGTCCTTCAGCTTGTCGAAGCCGCCAAGCTCGTGCGCGATATGCTGGATGGCGACGTCGGCCGCGGTCCAGTAGCTGCCGACGGCGACGAAGTTCCAGGCGAACACCGCGCCGTTGCGGCTTTCCGAGCGGCCATAGCCCAGAGTCAGCAACGGAATTTTGTCGCCGGGCGCCTTTTCGGTGAGCGCGAAGGTGATGCCGGTCGACAGCGGAGAGAAGTAGCTCGCGCCGGTCGGGCCTTTGCCCTTCAGGCGCTCATAACATTCGACGCCCTTGTCGGTGGCGTAGCCGGTCTCGCATTCCTCCGATGTAATCTTGACGCCGTTGATGCCGCCGTCGCGTTCGTTGAGCAGCGACAGGTAGTCGGCGACGCCGTCGGCAAACGGAATGCCGTTCGGCGCATAGGGACCCGTGCGATAGACAAGCAGCGGAATAAACTGCTCGTTCTGCTGAGCCGTTGCCGGCTCGGCCATCACTGTCGCGCCCAGGGCGAGCGCGGCGAGAGCCAAGGTGAGCTTCCTCATGTGTTTCCCTCCTGTGAGTCCGGCCACCGGCCGGCGCATTGAAGCGTTTCTTTTGATTTCGTGGCGGGGCGTGCCGCTCCAACCCACGCGCCCGCACTGAATGAGTTCAAGCCTAGGCCCTCAATAGGGGTAAGGCCAGAGCCTCAACTTCTCCTTTCCGGTCAACCAAAGTCTAGCAAAACCATGCGGTTCGACGATCAAGAGCCAGCAGATCAGCGCGCCAGTGACCATGAACACGAGCAGCGACACGGTCTCCACCGAGACCGGAATGCCGAGCGCATGCGGTATCTGGTCGAGCAGGATCGGCAGCACGAGGATGAAGGCAGCGCCCAGGAATGCGCCCATGATCGAACCCAGCCCGCCGATGATGACCATGAACAGGATCTGGAACGAGCGGTCGATATTGAAGGCGAGCGGCTCCCAGGCACCGAGATAGATGAACGCCCAAAGGGCGCCGGCGACGCCGACGATGAACGATGAAATGGCGAAGGCCGTGAGCTTCGCATAGAGCGGGCGGATGCCCATCAACTCGGCGGCGATATCCATGTCGCGGATCGCCATCCACTGGCGTCCGATATTTCCGCGCACCAGATTCTTCGCCAGCAACGCGAACACCGACACGAAGACGAGGCACACCAGATATTTCTCAATCGGCTTGTTGGCGTAGAAGCCGAAGAAGTTGAGCTCCGGCGCGGTCACCGAACCGGACGAGGTGTAGTTGGTGAACCACTTCACGCGGATGAACACCCAGTCGAAGAAGAACTGCGCGGCCAGCGTCGCCACCGCGAGGTAGAGACCCTTGATGCGCAGACTGGGCACGCCGAACAGGACGCCGACGATAGCCGCCATCAGGCCGCCGAGCAGGATCGAGGGCAGCACCGGCAGCGGCGGAATCGAAATCGTGAAAATCTCGAGCGGAATGCGCACGCCGGTCCCGAACTTGTAGGCGCTGTAGGCGCCGATCGCCATGAACGCGCCGCTCCCAAGCGAGAGCTGGCCGCAATAGCCGGTGAGGATATTGAGGCCGACGGCCGCCAGCGACAGGATCAGGAAGGGAATAAAGATGGCGCGCAGCAGATACTCGCCGCCGAACGGCCAGATCTGCAGGACGTTGAGCAGCGGCACGCCGATGAAGGCTAAGGCGAGCAGCAGCCAGAGCGCGATGCGATCCTGGCGGATCGTAAAGATCGCCATGTCGGCGGTGTAGCTGGTCTTGAACTGGCCGGTTTCGCGATACAGCACGCTCGTCCCCTCAAATCCGCTCGATGATGCGCTCGCCGAACAGCCCCTGCGGCCGCATCAGCAGCACCACCAGCGCCAGCACATAGGCGAACCAGTATTCGATGCCGCCGCCCATGGCGGGACCGAGATAGGCCTCCGCAAGCTTCTCGCCGGCACCGATGAGAAGCCCGCCGATGATGGCGCCGGGCACCGAGGTGAAACCGCCGATGATCAGCACCGGCAACGCCTTCAGCGCCAGGAAGGTGATGGAGAACTGCACGCCGAGCTTGGTTCCCCACACGGTCGCGGCGGCCAGCGCCACCAGGCCCGCCACCAGCCAGACGACGAACCAAATCCAGTTGAGCGAAATGCCGACCGATTGCGCGGCGGCGTGATCGTCGGCGACCGCGCGCAGAGCGCGCCCGGTCTTGGTGTGCTGGAAGAACAGCGCGAGCACCACAACCAGCACCGCCGCGATAAAGCCGCCGAAGACGTCGATCTTGCTGACCAGAATGCCGCCCGGGAACGCCTTCTCGAACAGGAACCAGGCATCGCTTGGAAACAACGGCAGCGGATAGACGTCGGAGCCGAACAACATCTGCGCACCGCCTTCGAGGATGAAGCTCACCCCGATGGTGGCCATGAACAGCGTCAAGCCATCCTGGTTGACCAGCGGCCCGAGCACGAAGCGCTCCACCAGCCAGGCGGTGATCGCCATGATCGCCGCGGCGAACACCAGGCCGACACCGACCGCCGCCCAGAACGAAAAGCCTTGCGCCACCAGCATATCGAGCGCGCGCACCAGCGCGAGGCCGGCCAGCAGCACCATCGCGCCTTGCGCGAAATTGAACACGCCGGAGGCCTTGAAGATCAGCACGAAGCCGAGCGCGACCAGCGAATAGAGCACGCCGGCGAGCAAGCCACTGATCAGCACTTCGACGAACTGGCCAAACACAACCATGCGCTACATTCCCCCGTTCCCGGCCCTCAATGCGCCACGCCGAGATAGGCGTCGATCACCGCCTGATTGTTCCTGACCACGTCGGGCGTGCCGTCGGCGATCTTGATGCCGTGGTCGAGCACAATGACGCGATCGGACAAATCCATCACCACACCCATGTCGTGCTCGATCAGCGCGATGGTGGTGCCGTAGTGGTTGTTGACGTCGAGAATGAAGCGCGACATGTCTTCCTTCTCTTCCATGTTCATGCCCGCCATTGGCTCGTCGAGCAGCAGCAGGTCCGGCTCCATCGCCAGCGCGCGGCCGAGTTCGACCCGCTTCTGCATGCCGTAGGGCAGCCGCGCCACCTGCACCTTGCGGATCGCCTGGATTTGCAGGAAGTCGATGATCTCCTCGACGCGGGCGCGGTGTTCGACCTCCTCGGTGAGCGCCGGCCCGACGCGCAGAAGCTGCCAGAGGAAGCCGCGGCGCATCTTCAGCGTGCGGCCGACCATGATGTTGTCGAGAGCGCTCATGCCCTTGAACAGCGCGACGTTCTGGAACGTGCGCGCGATGCCGCCGATGGCGGCTTCATGCGGGCGCATCTTAGAGCGAGTCTCGCCCTTGAAGGTGATGCGGCCTTCCTGCGGCTGATAGAAGCCGTTGATGATGTTGAGCATCGAGGTCTTGCCGGCGCCATTCGGCCCAATGATGGCGCGGATCTCGCCCTTGCGGATGTCGAAGGAAACGTCGCTCACCGCCTTCACGCCGCCGAACGACAGCGAGACGTCCTCCACCGCCAACAGCACATCGTCGACCGCGACGTCGGGTCCGCCCGGGGCTCTCATGCCGCCTTCCCCATCGGGATGGCGACCGGCACCGTCGCCATGTCGCGAATTTTCACGCGTGCGCTGATCACACCCTTGCGGCCGTCCTCGAACGTCACCTCGGTCGAGATATCGGCCTCCTGCGAGCCGTCATACAGCGCCTTGATCAGGGTTGCGTAACGCTCGGCGATGAAGCTGCGGCGGACTTTCTGCGTGCGCGTGAGCTCGCCGTCGTCGGCATCGAGTTCTTTGTGCAGGATGAGGAAGCGTTTGATCTGCGTGCCCGCCATCACCTTGTCGGCGGCGAGCGAGCGGTTCACTTCGACCACGTGCTTCTCGATCATGTCGTAGACCAGCGGATGACCGGCGAGCTCCTGATAGGAGCCATAGATGACGTTGTTTCGCTCGGCCCAGCTACCCACCGCGGTGAGGTCGATGTTGATCATCACGCAGACGAAATCGCGCTTGTCGCCGTAGGCCACCACTTCGCGGATGTTGGGATAGAATTTGAGCTTGTTTTCGATGTATTTCGGCGGGAACAGCGTGCCGTCGTTGAGCTTACCGACATCCTTGGCGCGGTCGATGATCTTGAGATGCCCGGTCTTCTCGTCGAAGTAGCCGACGTCGCCGGTCATCACATAGCCGTCGGGCGTCATCGCCTCGGCGGTCTTGGCGGCATCCTTGAAGTAGCCGGCGAACATGCCGGGCGACTTGAACAGCACCTCGCCGTTGTCGGCGATGCGGATGTCGACGTTCGGGCAGGCCGGGCCCACGGTATCCGAATAGATTTCTCCGTCCGGCTGCGCGGTGACGTAGAGGAAGGCTTCGGTCTGTCCATAGAGCTGCTTCAGATTGAGGCCGATCGAGCGATAGAAAGCGAACAGCTCGGGGCCGATCGCTTCGCCCGCGGTGTAGGCGACGCGCACGCACGAAAAGCCGAGCACGTTCTTGAGCGGGGCATAGACCAGGATATTGCCGATCCCGTAGAGCAGCCGGCCGGAAAGCGGCACCGGCTGGCCATTGAGGATGCGTTCGCCGTAGCGCCGCGCCACGCCCTCGATGAAATAGTGGAACATCTTGCGCTTGATGTAGCCGGCGTCCTCCATGCGGATCATGACGCGCGTCAGCAGGAGTTCGAGCGTGCGCGGCGGGGCAAAATAAAAGGTCGGGCCTATTTCGCGCAGGTCGGCCATCGCGGTATCGGCGCTCTCCGGGCACGCCATGCAGAAGCCGGCGACCAGGCCTTGCGCATAGTTGAGGTAATGATCGCCGACCCAGGCCAGCGGCAGATAGGCGAGCGCCACGTCCTTTTCGGTCAGGTGATCGAAGGCGACGGTGTCGGCGGCGGCCTTGATCGATCGTTCGCCGGTGAGCACTACGCCTTTGGAGGTGCCGGTGGTGCCCGAGGTGTACAGGATGATGGACGGATCGGAGCCCTTGCCGGCGGCGATCTCGGCATCGAGCCAGGCGGCGACCGCCGGATCGGCGAGCGCCTTGCGGCCGTCCGCGATGATGTCGTCCATCGCATGCAGGTGGTCGTGGTCGTAGTCGCGCAAGCCGCGCTTCTCGTCGTACACCATCTGCTTGAGCTTCGGCAGCCGCTCCATGACCGAGAGGATCTTGTCGACCTGTTCCTGGTCCTCGACCGCCGCGTAGCGCGTCTCGGCATGGGCCAGCACGAAGGCGAGTTCATCGGCCACCGCATCCGAATAGACCGGCACCGGGATGGCCCCCAGCACCTGCGCGGCCATCACCGACCAATAAAGTTTCGGCCGGTTGGCGCCGACGATGGCGATGGTTTCGCCGCGTTTAAGACCGAGCCGGTTGAGGCCGACCGCATAGGCGCGCACGATTTCGAGCACCTTGGACCACGTCCAGGTCTGCCAGATGCCGAGGTCCTTGTGCCGCATGGAAGGCCGCGACCCATGCAAATAAGCGTTACGGATCAATAGCTTGGGAAAGGTATCCGTCGGACCGGCGGCGGCTTGCTCCATGGCGTCACCTCCCTCGCCATTTCGCGCGTTTGTCGCGCTTGTCGTTGCTGCCGCCCGGTGCCGGCCATACTCCGGAAGTTTTTTCTCTATAACAGATTGCAGCCAAATGAACTTTTAGGCTAGCGGCTAATTGACAGACAAGAGAATCCCGCGAAGCGAACGATCCTCAATAGGTAAGTTGGTGGCGAGACTCGCCGGATTTCTGTTGCGACGATGATAGCACTTCCAATGAAGGAGCCGGCAGTTCGAGGCGCGCGGACTGAACCCGCAATAGCCGCCAAGCCCCTGACGCTGGCCGGGGCAGGCACCCCTACGCCGGCGAATGTCTGACGAGGTGCATTTATTTACACCTATGACGTTGGAAGGACGTCAGCTCAATGCCACTTTGGTTCGTTATGAGCAGGACTGCGGAACGCGGGGCTAGGCAAGAGCATCCGGATTCTGCGCTTATCACCGCCTGGAACGTACGATCATTTCGTTCGTATTAGGTCCAGCAATTTGTGCGCTATTCGTGTCGGCGTTTCGCCACCCGGCCGGTACCAGACAATTGCCCAGTTCATCGACCCCAAAAGGCCGAGCCTGAGAATGCGGCGGTCGACGCTCGCCCGCAAAGGCAAGTTTTCGATCAGGCCTTTGAACACAGATTCGTACCTGTCGCGCAGGTCGACCAGCCGGTCCTGCTTCGGCAAGCTGTTGAATGACAGGTGCGAGATCACGACTGCGGCGTAGCTGTTCTTGACCAGCAGGGTCTGCATATGCGCCACGCAGGCCGCTTCGAGGCGCCCCCACGGGTCGTCTTGCCTAGCGATGGCGGCCGTCACGGCTTCGAGAATCTGCGACACGCCGAGCGAATAGACCGCGACGAACAATTCCTCCTTGGACTCGAAGTGATGATAGAGCGAGCCCGGCAAGATTCCGATGGCCGCGGCTATGTCGCGCATCGAGGTGTTCTCGTAGCCTTTGACGCCGAACAACCGCGCCGCCTCGTTGATCAGGATTTGCCGACGGCTTGTCGCCGCATGTGACGTCGCTTCGGCCGCGGACGTCTTTCGCGCGAGCTTGGGGTGCTGCGGCCTTGCAGGAGGTCGCGGACGCGCGCGCGCCAGATTTCGTTTGGTCGGCATCGATGGTCCTAGAGGGCCGGAGCGCCCGTTAACGCCCGCATCATAAGAGCGTCAGGCGCCGGGCGAAAGGCTGCGGTACAGAAAAACAAACGCTTGTTTGGTCTTCATTTTTGTGCTAGCCTTTCATTCCGGAACGGACAACGAGGCGCGTATGGGCCAAGTCGGGACGTTGGAAGGTCGGCCGCCGAAAGTGCTGATCACGAAGGTCGGGTTCGACGGCCACGACCGGGGCAGCCGCATCGTGGCCGCCTATCTGCGCGACGCCGGCATGGAGGTCGTCTACACCGGTCCGTGGCAGACGATCCCGAACGTGGTGCAGATCGCGCTGCAGGAAGATGTTGACGTTATTGGCGTTTCGAGCCTGGCCACCGACCACCTGATCTTGCCAAAACTGATGAGCGCGCTGGGCGAGGCGGGCCTGTCGCATATTGCGGTCGTCGTCGGCGGCATCATTCCGGACGCGGAGGTCGGCCTGCTGAAGTCCGCCGGAATCGCTCACATTTTCCATCCGGGCGCGATGCGGGAAGACATTGTCGCGACTATCGGCGCGCTGGCCGCCCGGTCCGGCGCGCTCGCGCAATCGCAGGAATAGCGCCATGGCAGAAGCCCAGTCCGCATATGATTGCGCGCACGAGGAATGGGAGCGGGAATATGGCGGCCAGGTCGTGCCCGACGCCGTTCGCACGAACCGCTCCGGCGTCGCGCTGAAGCCGCTCTATGGGCCGCAGGACTGGGACAGCGCGCACTATCTCGACGATCTCGGATTTCCCGGACAAGGGCCCTATACGCGCGGCATTCACGCCAGTATGCACCGGGGTAGGGCGTGGAGCCCGCGCATGGTCGTCGGCTTCGGCGTGCCGCAGGACTATAACGGCCGCATGCGTGGCCTCTATGCGCTGGGACTGACAGGCCTGTTCGTCTCGCCGTGCAACAGCCATCTGCGCGGCTACGATCCCGACGAAGTCGATCGCGAACTTCTCGGCACCTGCGGAACCCTGATCTCGACGTCCGACGACATGTCAGAATGCCTGGATGGCCTTCCCTTCGACACGGAATCGGTCAGTCTCGGCGACACGGCGCCCTATACGCTGACGGCCATGCTCCTTGCCGTCGCGCGGCGTCGTGGCATTGCGTGGGAGACGCTCGCCGGCACGACCAATCAGTCCGACTATCTCTCGCACTATGCCGCGCTGCACATGTTCTTCCGTCTAGCGCTGCCTGGACAGAGGCGCGTCCTGCTCGATCACATCGACTGGATGAACGAGCACGCGCCGCGCTGGAACCCGATCTCGATCGTCGGCCAGCACACGCAACAGGCCGGCGCCACGCCTGCGCAGGCGATGGGCCTGGCGATCTCCTCGGCGATCCAATATGCGGAGGACATGCGGGCGCGCGGCCGGGATCCGGACATTTTCCTGCGGCGGTTCAGCTTTTTCTTCGACATATCGATCAGCGTGTTCGAGGAGATTGCAAAATTCCGGGCGGGGCGGCGGATCTGGGGGCGCATCACGCGCGAGCGTTTCGGCGTGCGCGACCCGCGCGCGCAGAAATTCAGGTTCCACGCCCAGACCTCCGGCGCCGATCTCACGCGCCAGCAACCGCTGAACAATATCGCGCGGGTCACAATCCAGGCGATCGCCGGCATACTGGGCGGCCTGCAGTCCCTGCATACGGACAGTTTCGACGAGGCGCTGGGCATCCCCACAGAATCGACGGTTCGTGTGGCCGTCGCTACGCAGAACATCCTGCGCGAGGAAGCCGGGCTTGCGGATGTGATCGATCCGCTCGGCGGATCCTACTACGTCGAAACGCTGACCAACCAGATGGAGGAGAAAATCCTCGATGTCATTCGCAGCATCGACGAACAGGGCGGGATGTACCAGGCCGTCAGCACCGGCTTCGTGCAGCGAATGATCGGCAAGTCCGCGCTCGAACACCAGGAAAAGATCGACCGGGGCGAACGCATCATCGTCGGCGTCAACGGCTTTCAGCGCGAGGGCGGCGATGACCGCCCGCCGACGCTCGAGCGGCCGAGCGCGGAAAAGATCGATCGTTACCTGCACAACTTTCGCGCGTTCAAGGCGCAGCGCAGCCAAAGCGAGGTCGACCGCGCGCTCGACGACCTGGCGCGCGCATTCGATGACGACAGCACGAATACTTTCGGCGCCGTAGTGCATGCGATCGGCGTGGGCGCGACCCATGGCGAGGTTTGCGCGCGCACGCGTGCGGCGGTCGGCTTCGGCGAGCCGCTGGTGGTTCCGTGAGTGACGCGTCACATGCGGGTCTCGTCGACCGTCTGTTGAAAGGCGATCCGCGCGCGCTGGCGCGCACGATCACCGCCGTCGAAAACGAAAGTCCCGGCTCTTCGGCTATCCTCGCGGCGATCCAGCCGCATCTCGGGCGCTCGAACATCATCGGCGTCACCGGTCCGCCTGGCGCCGGCAAGTCGACCCTCATCGACGTTATGATCCGGGAGCTGCGGCTTCGCGGCCGAACGGTCGGTGTGCTCGCGGTTGATCCGTCCAGCCCGATTTCCGGCGGCGCCATTCTCGGGGATCGCATTAGAATGAACGGGCACGCAGGCGATCCCGGCGTATTCGTGCGGTCACTGGCCTCGCGCGGGCATCTCGGTGGCTTGTTCCGCACGGCATGGGGCGTGGTGCAGGCGATGGACGCCTACGGGCCCGACCACATCATCGTCGAGACGGTCGGCGCCGGGCAGTCCGAAGTCGAAATCGCGGATGTCGCGCACATGCGGCTGGTGCTGTGCGCGCCGGGCGCGGGTGACGACATTCAGGCCATCAAGGCCGGAATCCTGGAGATCGCCGACATACTCGTGGTCAACAAGAGCGACCATCCGATGGCGGAGCAGACCAAGCGCCAGCTCGAGGCCATGCTCGGCCTTCGCGACCCGCGCGCCCAAGCGGCGAAGATTATGATGACCGTGGCTACGACGGGGCAGGGGCTGCCGGAATTGGTGGACGTGTTGGAGGCTGCGGCGCGAGGGACGCAAAAGTCCCGTCGACTCGATCTCAAGGTGCGGCTGCGGCGCATTCTGGCCGATGCGACGGCAGACATCGTGCGCGCCCAGGTTCTCGCCGGAAAATCCGAGGCGATCGAGGCGATCTGCGATCGGATCGCAAGCGGGGAGATCGCGCCGGCAGAAGCCGCGCGAGGGGTGCTGCTGGCGTTGCGCGACGAACGTGCTGGAGATTGCGCAGTGTAGCCGGTCAATTAGCAAAACAAAGGGAGGGAGCCATGGGAGCTTGGGAGGTCAGGGGGCCGACGCGCGGCGTGTGCAAGTCGTGGCGCGATATCTATCCGGAGCTTGCCGCGCAGGTCACGAAAATAGTTGCGCCGAAAGGCCGCGGGATCGCTTGGGAAGGCACGGAGATCTGGGCCTATCGCGACCGGCCGAAGAATATTTCCGATGTACTCGACGCCAATGTCGCACGGATTCCGGACCGCGAGGCCTATGTTTTCCATCCCGGCGGACAGCGCATGACATGGCGCGAAATCGGGGCGCAGGTCGATCGCGTGGCCGCGCGGCTGCGTCGCGATTACGGGTTCGCCAAACGCGATCGCCTGTGCCTTCTGACCCTGGGCTGCCCCGAATATGTCGTCGCCTATCTGGCGATCGTAAAGCTCGGCGGCATCGCGGTTCCCGTCAATCTCGGGCTTACGGCCGATGGCCTCGTCGCACAGATCGACAAGGTCGGGGCCAAGGGACTAGTCGTCTCGCCGGACGTCTGGAGCGGCAAGCTCGAAGCGGTGCGCACGAAGCTTCCAACCGTTCAGGCCGTATTCATGACCGGAGACAAGGCCCCTGAGGGCGTCGTCTCGTTCACCAAACTGAACCGCGACGGCGCGGAGATCGCTCCTCGGGAAGAGGTCGACGAATGGGATCTGTGCGCTATCTCGTTCACGTCAGGAACGACCGGCGCGCCCAAGGGCACGATGGCGATGCACATCAACGCGCTAGGCTGCGCGCAAAATATCGTGCACGCAGCCAAGGGGTTGAACGAGGACGACGTCAACCTGTGCATGCCGCCACTCTATCATAACACGGCGGTCTATACGGACTTCATGCCCGCGCTGCTGACCGGTGGAAAATGTGTGATCATGGCTTCGTTCGCACCGCTCGACGCGATCAAGCTCATCGAGAAGGAGCGTGTCACTTGGGCAGTCGCGGCGCCGATCATGCTGTGGATGATGATGAACCATCCCGACTTCCACAAACATGATTGCTCGACGCTTAAGAAAGTTATCTTCGGTGGCCACGCCGCTTCCGAAACCTACATCAACCAGCTCAACAAGGAATTCTCGCCAATCGTGATGGTCAATGGCGGCTCGGTTTCGGAGAGTACCGCCCTAGGCTTCGCACTGCCGACCGAGGACGCCATCCGCAAGATTACGAGCTGTGGGCTGGCGACGCCCAACACCGACATCGCCATTTTTGACGACGAGGGCGCCGAGGTCACAACGCCGAACGTCATCGGCGAGGTCGCCTATCGCGGCCAGCAGACCAACGCCGGATATTGGGAAGAGCCCGGCAAGACTGCCGAGGTCTTTCGGCGTGACGGTTTCGTCCTGTCCGGCGATTGGGCAAAGATCGACGAGGACGGCTATCTCTGGCTGCTCGACCGCAAGAAGGACATGGTTGTGCGCGGCGGCCAGAATGTCTATTGCATCGAGGTCGAGAACAAACTGTACTTGCATCCAAAAGTCCTGCGCGCCGCTGTCGTCGGCGTGCCAGACCATATGTTCTCCGAACGGCTAAAGGCGGTTGTCGTGCTCAAGCCCGGCCAGACCGCAACCGAGCAGGAAATCCGCGCACATTGCGCGACGCACCTCGCCCCTTACGAGACTCCAGAATATATTGTGTTTGCACAGGCAATACCGACGAACGCCGCCGGCAAGACGCTCAAGCGGCCACTTGTCGATCTCTGGAGCGAAGCGGCGGGCGATGCGCTCGCACGGTTTATGAGCTTCTGCGCGAGCATGCCACCTGAGCTGATGGACGTGCCGCATCTCAAGCTCGACGGCACAGCAATGAGGCCCCGTGCCGCGCTCGTCGAACTGGAGAAGGGCAGTGAGATCGGCCGGCGCATCGCGGCCGTGATCGAGAGCAGTGGCGTCGTGGAGTTGACCAAGCCGAACGAGGCACGCTTTCGCAAGTAAGCGTACATTTGCAAGTAAGCCTGCATGTGCGGCGGCGCTGGAGTTGCGCTTGGCCAGACAATGGCGCACATTCCAAGTCAAGTTCCCGACCAAGGCTCGTCGATGCTGGACCTGAACTTCGCTGATCCCGCTACGAATGCAAATCCCTTCCCGATTTTTGCGCGCTTGCGCGCAGAAGATCCCGGATGACGCCCGTCCTTCAAGGCGGCCGCCGCAGTAGCTTGCCGCTTGTATATTTACTCACGTTTTTCGGGAGAAAGCATTCGAAGTCACTTCCCTCGGCGCCAACCATCCTACGCCGGATAGAACCCATCGCCGTAGCCACACACCTGCACCGGACGGAATCCTCGCCCCGACAGATCGTCGAAGGCTTGCTGATATCTCGCGCCGTCCAGTCCGTGCCGCGCCTGCCATTCGCTCGGTTCGTCCTTGTGCCAGATTGCAGCGTAGCGAGCGATCCCTGTGTCGCTGTACCCGCTTACCGAAACCAGCCGGAAGCCCTCAGCCAACTGTTCGTCAAAAGCCTTCTGATATTCGCTCGAGGTCACCCCGTGCCGACCGACCCATCGGAGGCCGGGGCGCCGTTCCCAGATCGCTGCGAAGCGTACATCAACATTGACTCGGAATCCGCAAACCTGCACGGGGGCAAAGCCGTTGGTAGCCATCTGGTCAAAGGTTTGCTGGTATTGGCTCCGCGACATCCCGTGCCGGGCTTGCCAATCGATAGCCGCCCTCTGTTCCCAAATCGCGGCATATCTCGCCTGGCCGTTCTCGGCGTAGCCGCTGACGCAAACAAGTTGGTAGCCTTGCTGGACGAGATCATTAAATACTGCCTGGTACTGGTCGTTCGTTAACCCGTGCCGCGCCTGCCAGGCAGGGCCATCTCGCAATTGCCAGATGGCATTAAACCGGGCGCCCGTCCCCTCGTTGTAACCGGAGACATAGGTCAGCCGGTAGCCCTGCCCAACCAGCAGGTCAAACGTCGCCTGATATGCCTCTGCCGTGATCCCGTGCCGTGCTTGCCATGCCGATCCGTCGCCCTTGTCGAACAGGGCCGCGAAGCGTGTGTTGAATCGTGAAAGTGCCACAGGCTCCTGCCCGGCCTGCCCGGCCGCGTTGTAGATGTCGGAAAAGTTCAGGTCGGCGTCAATCTGCCAACCGCTCAGCGTGCCAGTGGGAACCGGCGCGGTCGTTGGTGCAACGAACATTCGTAGATGCGCGCCGCCGTTTAGGAATAGCCCGTTCACGTCATGCGGTCCGTCGCTCAAGTAGGCCGCACCAAGCTTAGTCGGCGTCCCTGGACTCGCAAAATCCTCCGACCTCCGCAGGATGAGTCGGAACGATGCGTCCCCCACGTTTGCTCGCCAGTTGCCAAGCCAACAGGCCTCGCTCTGCACAAAAGTTGGATCGACGACATCCGTGATGTACCAGCCTGATTTTACCTGCCAGTTTGGATCGTTGTTATAGGCGATTTCAATGAATTTTCCCTCTCCCCAATGGTTTTTGGCGAAGAATACCTGCCGATTGCGGTCGAAGCCGATCAGCAAAAGCACGTGCCCACCGATGTTCGGTGTCTTGTGAAAGACGTCGCAGATTACTTCACGGTCAGCGAGGATGGTGTTCTCTAGCGATGCGATACTCGGGTTGTTGCCCAGAGAACCCCAGCCCGTTGCCCTATAGCGAGCGTTGACCCGGGCCAGCAGCGGAATATGTTGCTCACAAAATTCAATGGCGTCGTAATCTTCTTGGCTCGCCAACGCGCCCACCCCCGCAAATCCCAGCACGGGCAAGATGTCCAACAGCGTCTTCTGGTTTTGCAAGTATGGCGCCGCATCCTCCGGCGGGGCGGCATTCTCCGAAATCTTCTGTGCGATATCGCCGCTGCCTTGAAAGCCTGTCAGAGAGGAGTTGTTTTCCACTGGGCGCACCACCGCCCCGGCGCTGTCTCGGTTCAACGCAAACGCTTTGCCCATGTGAAAGATGTATTCCTCGGATACGTCAATCAATATACCATACTTGCGCCGATATGCCGCCTCTAGCGCCGCTGCACCAGCAAAGGCCCAGCACGTACCGCGGTCGTTCTGCGTCTTGAAACCTGATTGCCATTGCGCCAACGAATAGACGCCGTTTACAGGTTCCCGCAGCGCGCGCGGCCCAAGCACATCCACGCGGCCGAATTTGGTGGCGACTCGCAACCCTTCGGCCAACAGTTGGTCGTGCGCGGTTTTGCCCAGAACCGGAGATACTGCGCGAACGGCGTGTTTCGGTTTATTGGCAGACTTCAGGCGCGCTGCCTGCTGCGATGAAGAGCGAGCCATGAGTACCTCCGACGGTGATTTGTGTGTCGATGTGTCGCGCCCATTCAGTATCGCAGCGAGTCATATCAAGCGAATGTGAACTCCTTCACATCAACCAAAATAACTTCCTTTGACCGGATGAAGTCTCAATCGCGCTCGCGATTTTGCTTTTTCAAACACGATAGAAAGCCAGCCGTTCTAAATTGAGCAAACAATTCTCCGCATTCTCTACTGTCGCACGCTTTCTCACAGCCTGGGGCGGTCGATGTGTTCGTCGACCGCGGAGTTTGCCGCCGAATGCGTATCGACGAAGCTGGCGGGGCCGCGCGTGGCGCCCGCCATTTGGCGGGGCCAGCCGATGGATCCATCTACCATGAAGAGTTTACCGCTTTGGTTCAGCATGACCTATTACGCGGATAATCTCAGGACGCTCAATCCGTAGCTTGCGTTCCATAGCATCCACATTGTCATGAACGCGTTGTACATCCAATGACGGCTCGGCACAGCAATG
The DNA here is from genome assembly GCA_963801875.1 of uncultured Alphaproteobacteria bacterium. Classification (GTDB taxonomy): domain Bacteria; phylum Pseudomonadota; class Alphaproteobacteria; order Rhizobiales; family Xanthobacteraceae; genus Bradyrhizobium. The sequence continues at coordinate 308,894 of CAWDGT010000010.1, forward strand.
GTATGTCACGACGAGCCCCGCGGAGGTTTTTCGGACCCGAACGTCGTGGATATCCAAGATCGCGCCTATTTCAACAGCAAAGAGTTCGATTTGACCAGCGATTTCGGAAACGAGAGCGGGCGGGGCCTCCTGCCCGGCCAAATGCGCGACCGCGAGGGGTGCGCATGGTCGAAGCTGAACTGGGACAAGTCGGTTACCGCGCTTAGGCTAAACCACAGGTGCAACTGCGGCGATCTGCTACATTGCTATTATGGTCGCGCGACCGTCAATATTACCGCGCTTATTAGCCACAATGACGTTGCGGCGGCTTTTGCTTTTTCCAAATCGTCGAAAGCTAAGCGTGATATGAAAAAGACGAAATCGAAATTATTAATTGACGAATATATTGGCTCTCGAATTCGCGAGGGTCGGCTTTCGCTTAACATGAGCCAAGAACAGCTTGCCCAAGCGTTGGGTGTCTCGTCTCAGCAAATTCAAAATTATGAAAAGGGCGTCAACGGCGTCAGTGCGGTGTGCTTGTTCGACATTTCCAAACTCTTAAATATCTCTTTGTCGTCTATGTTTCCGCCGAAGGCTTTGCACCATCCTTTACAGCCCCAGTACCACTGGATCATGAAAGGCCCCGGCGTACCAACCGATAGACAAAGTGCGGGGCCGTGCCCCCCTGAGAACAAGGAGACCCGCACCTTCGCTTCGTCACCGATGCGCGCGGCATCTCGCGATCCCGGCTAGCCGAAAAAGCGTTCGATGAAGGCGAAGATTGCGCCACCGAAATCACAGGTCAACCTCACCAAGCAGAGCGCAAGAATGCTCCCAGCGCAAAAATTGAAAAATACGCTGACCCAACTGCACACGATAGCGTCTCCGACCGGGAGGGACCATCGCTTACAACCACAGGTCAGCTTTGGGAATAAAGTATAATTTTAATAGGTAACGAGGCGTTTATGGCCTCGCATATCCACAGGCCTTGGACTCAAGATGGGCTCGCATAGAATCAAATTCAGTTGGAATGCTCACAACCAGCGTGACGCCGCGCCAAAGCGTTGGTTCGCATGGTATTTATGCGATCCCGCGGAACGCTAAAGTCCCGGAGAAGCAAATCAACATCTGCCGCGAGAGTCATGCCAATGCCCCTGGGACACCCAATAGCATCTTCTGGAGTATTTCCTCGACCGAGTGCGGCGGAATGCCAAGTTCACCAAACCCGGGCATCCCCGGCGATGATACGGTGTCGATCTGCATCAGTTCTACCTGATTACGAGTGATGGGTGGATTCGGGAGCGTTTCGGAGATCCATGCCAGGGCTCGCCACGCAGCAAATGGGACTGAAATCAGGATAGGCTTAAGGCCGGCTTCGTGCGCAACGGCTCTGAGAAATTCCTCGTAAGAGTAGACGCGAGGACCGCCGCACTCGAAGATCATCGGATGCGCCTCCGCTCGCTGCATGACCCGAGAAATCGCCTCCGCCACATCTTCCACATAGGCCGGCTGCAATCTCGTCGAGCCGCGGCCGAACATTGGATAGATTGGAAGCCGTTGGAGGAGCTTGAGGATGGTGGTGAGAAACGCGTCCTCCGGACCGAACATCACCGCCGGACGGATGAAAAGTGCGCTGGCAAACGCGGCCCGGACCGCCAGTTCGCCTTCCCCGCGCTTTCGGATGTACCGCGATTGTGAGGCGGCATCGGCCCCGATTCCTGAAACGTGAGCGAGCCGTTCGACTCCGGCTCGGCGCGCTTGAGTTGCTATTCGTTGGGCAGACTCGACGTGCACGGAATGAAAAGTCTCCTGTCCGTGCTCGACGTAAAGACTGACCGCATTTACTACGCCGTAAGCGCCGGTAAGGGCATCCGCGACTGACCGTTCATCGTGAATGTTGGCCTCGACGAATTGAAGTAGCGGATTATCAGGACCAAATTGTTTGCGCCCCCGATCCGGATGCCGTGACGCAATCCGAACGTTAAATTTGCGGTTGCGCAGACGTCGAACGACGCGGCTGCCGAGAAACCCGGTTCCGCCGAACACGGTAATGGTGCGATCGTTCGTTGCCACCACGACTCAAATTCGCCTGTTCATGTCGGAGCTTCTCTCTGCTGCTGGCTGAGGGATCGATCCGGGCGGTCAGCGGCCTACTGCGACGAATATTATCCCTACGCGCGTACAACGACTACTATGATGATGGCGGCTGCTACGTTGTTCGTTGCCGCGTAATGACGTGCCACGAGGTGAAGTAGGGCGCTACAGCCCGGTCGCGAACTTCGCCATGACCACGAATATGGCGACTTGCATCGTGCCCTGGATCGCCACCACGCCCACGAACCAGCGCATCCAGCGCCCAATCTTGGCGCTATCCGGGTTCGGTTTCTGCAGCTCGAAATAGAGGCGCAGATTCGTCGGCAACAGGATTCCCGTGCCCTGGATAGTCAGGATCGTCACGATGACGAGCGCTGCGATGACCCAATGGAACTCCGGGTAGCCGACATCGAGAAAACCCATTCGTTTGGCAAGAAACCAACCGGTGGTCGAGGTGATGATGCTGACCGTCGGCATCAGGAACAGCGTTCGCGGGACCAGCCCCGAGATCACGGCGCGGCGGGCGTCGAGCGGCAGCCGCTTGAGCACCGGTCCGACCACAAAGCCCATGAACAGGTCGATGCCGGTCCACAGCGCGCCGGTCATCACGTGGAGGAAATTCAACAGCCAGTCGCTGCCATATTGGATCGCGAGAACCATCATTGCCAGAGCGAGCACCGCAGCGACGACATACCCGCGGCGGACCGGCGAGGCCGAGCGAGGCGCAACGCCGACGACCTGATCGCTCATGGTGAAGCTCCGCGAAAATTTCATCGATTCGGAGAAGGCAACCACGGACGGTAGGTGCCGCGGCTGCGAGGGTCAACCGGGGTCCGCTTCGGTCACTCCATAAGTTCCTCTATTTGCCTGCTGATCTAGGCGAGATCTCGTCCAACGTTGGCGCGACCCGCTAAGCTGCCTATATTGGACAGGTCGCATCTGTATCGAGTTGGCATGACTTGTCGACCGCGCGATCTGCCGGATCGCATGGCCGGCCGGCACAAGCCGGGCAACGGCTACAGGCGCGAAATCTACGCGTTACCGCGTGCTCAAGCCCGAACGCGGGCAAAGGAGTTTCTCATCTCGGGACGGGAGAATGGAAATGCCTCAGGTGAAGGGCGATGATGAAGCTTACGAAGATCGGTTAGTGATCTTAGAAGAATTAGGTATAGAGGAAAATGCGCTGGAGCATGATGAGTTCACTGACGAGGTAAGTGCCTCAAGCGACGAAGCGGCGATTAAAAGGTTCTTTGCCAGAGCGTTTCGGGAATGGGCCGAAGGAAATGTAGAAGGAACAGCCCAAGAAATCTTTGACGCTGTAGTTACTCTCCTTGACAGCGATTAACAAGAAGAGCTGCTCGCTCGGCGCGGTCTCATGGCCTTGATCACCGCAACAGACGATGTCGGCTCATGGGAGCAAAGCGGACTGCGCTAATCGCCTAACCTTACAAGCTCTTTGCATCGTTCCTTGGCGTACGTCCAAGCCGAGAATTCAACGTCAGGGTCTTTCGGATTAAGCGGCACGACAAATGGATCCGGCCCAAATGCGACGTAAAGCTCATAGAGCTCCTTCGCGGTCATGCGCGGCTTCCACATTGCATTCAAGTCGCCATCAACGATCTCCTTGCATGCGGCTATGGCCTCATCCGCGTTGGCAAATATGCCATGGTCGGCGCGTTCGCTTTCATCCATGTAATGGGCATTGTCATTAATTAGTACTCTATAATTCGGCATAGTTTCTCCTTTTTCGAGGTGGGCGATACGAATCTGGTTGTTGAAAGTTGGAACGAGCACCCGCACTGAAATCTGAACTGTGGGTGCAGCTATCGATCGCAGTGAGCGCAGTGCAACGCAGCTAGCGCAGATCGGGGCTGGTCGAAGTGTGCGGTTGCTGGTTGGTCTTCATTTCCCTTTCGGAAGTGAACACCGCGGCCAAAACTCAGCCGGCTTGTCTCAGCCGCGGGAAGCAGCCGAGTTCGATTACAAGCATTTAGAGGGTTCTTGCGAGGTCGCGACAAAATAGGTGGCGACCGCATGGGACACCGCAGATATAGGACACAAAGCGCAGGAGGCAAGCGATGGATTAACCACGAGTTCTCTTATTGCCGTTTCGGCGCGGAAAGGGGCGTTGCTATGCATCCGGTACCGTTTTTGGAGAAGCGGATGGTCGGCGATTAACCTTTCGATAGGTCCCGGTCGGCGACCGTTGCACCCGCGGGGGAGTTGCCTGGGCGGCGGGCATTTGCGGAGCAGCCTCGCGTTTGGGTTGCTCTAACGTTGGGTCGGGCTTTAGAGAACTTTTGTTTATGCGATTAATCGGTCGTCGTGTGGGGGTCGGCGAGGTACCCCTGGCGTGAGAAGCCGCGATAGATTCTCTAAGGGCGTCGATTTGGCTGCCAGTCGGGATGGTTCCCGTCCTCGTGCGAAAATCCGCGATGGCTTCTCTAAGGGCAGCCATTTCGTGGCGTCCGTCGATTTCCCTTTGCCATTCCTCGGCGGATGCTGCCACTCCCGGAACGAGCATGAATTCATAATTTCCGCGTCCTCCTAATTTCAGATCGGGGATCTCTATCCGTCCGATTTTTTCAGAAAGTTCGAGCACTGCCTTGATCGCTCTGCTTTCACCACTGTGCGCTTTGCTCAGTAGCATTTTGATGAGCGCCTCGCCCTTGCTCATGCGCTGGGCTTTTCCGTCTTGTTTGACCGTTACGGTTTGACGGAGAACCTCCGCCAACACGGGCCCCAGATTGCGTTGGCCTTTACGACGGCCGCGAGGATTGCCTGATTGACCCTTTCGGAACTGACTTTTGACCGGGGGATGCTTGTAGCCGACCTTGCTGTCCGTTGCGCTGCGCTCACTATTCACCTCAATCGCTTGGCGGGTCATAGCTAAACTCCTTTGTGATTGGATGTACCCAAAATCCCCGGCCGTCTCCGACCGAGTAATAGCCTTGTTCAATGCCCAACTCGCAGTCTCTCCTGTAAGCCGGTGGCTCAACGACGACACCGGTGAGGCGGGTGGGATCGGGGACGGGTTTGAAAAGCTTTGCCTTGTTGAACAAACGCATCAGCTCGGGAATACCCTTGGAGTCGCCTTGTAGGACGCGGTCAACGATCGACTGAACGTATGCCTCCAGTCCGGTTCGCATCGTCCCGAGATTGCTCACGCGAATTTTGTCGTTCAGGGCATTGTTCAGAGCAACGCTCATATCCAATTTGCGTTTGGGACGGCCGAGCGGATTGCCCGATTGGCCGGGTTTGAATTGCGTGCTGCGCCGCGGCTTTTCGGGGCAGGGGGTTTCAGGGGGCTCCGACATGGTTTCCTCCTACCTGAGGCGCAACTGCCTCCGTTTGAGGAATGTTCGGCTCAACAGTTCGCTGTTCGGTGATTTCCTCAAAAGTCTCGCCGGTGGAAAGCGTCGCGGACTTACCGGTCAATTTCTCCCAGCGGCGGATGGCAACATCGACATACACCGGGTCGATTTCGAGCGCCCGAGTCTTGCGACCGGTTCGCTCCGCCGCAATGAGGATGGTGCCACTGCCACAAAAGGGGTCGAGAACAATATCGCCTTGCTTGGAGCAGTCCTTGATCGCATCGGCGACGAGCGCAACCGGTTTTACGGTCGGGTGCATTTGCAGCTCGTCCATTCGTTTCGAGCCGAACGTATTGACGCCGGCATAGTCCCAAACGTTGGTTCGATAGCGTCCGTACTGGCCAAGCTCAAAATTATTGACGTGAGCGGCCGTTCCCGATTTCCAGACGAATATGTGTTCGTGCTTGGAACGGTAGAAACTACCCATGCCCCCGTTGGATTTATTCCAGATGCAGACGTTTTTGAGTTCAGAGTAGACCTTGTACCCGGCCGCGAGCATTTCCTGCATGTGACGCCAATCCATGCAGATGTAGTGGATGGACCCGTCCAGACTGTTTGCAACGAGGTGCTGATAAGTTGTAGTCAGAAACGAGGTGAAAGCGGGCGAGGTCATTTCACCGCAACCCATGGCAAAGCTGCGGTACTGGATTTGACTTCTGCCACCGATGTTAGCGACGTTACCGTCGATAGCCACGTTGTAAGGTGGGTCGGTGAAAATCAGACTGGCTTTGCTGCCGTCGAGTAGAATGGTCGTAAGAAACGCCGTCAAGCGCATTCGCCACAAAAAATGCGGTGAGTACCTAATAGCCAGAGGTCACCGGCTTGGGTAACGGCCGGTCCGGCCGCGGGAATATTGTCGTCGCCGTGCTGGTCAGATTTCTTGCTCGCTGCGGCGTCCAAAACGACATCAATGTCCGGCGCCTCAAAGCCGGTGAGAACGACCTCAAAGCCGTCCGCGAGCAAGCCCTGTAGTTCGACGGCCAGGATTTCGTGGTCCCAACCGGCTTTCTCCGCCAATCGATTATCGGCCAGAATGTAAGCACGTTTTTGCGTCGCACTGAGGTGGGCAATCTGGACTGTTGGGACTTCGGCTAGTCCCAACTGTTCGGCAGCTTTAACCCGTCCGTGGCCGGCAATTATCTGGTCGTATTCGTCAACCAGGACGGCGTTGGTAAAGCCAAATTCGGTAATAGCAGCGGCGATTTGTTTGAGCTGTTTGCGCGAATGCGTCCGTGCGTTGCGAGGATACGGTTTAAGCTCAGAAATTTTGCGATAGAGGATTGATAGGTTGCCCATGGCGAGCTCCTTTTCCGGTTGAATTGGGAAAAGTCGCAATGGGACTCAGAGTGCGAGCGTGACATTGCGACGAATGCTTCAAGACGCTTGCCATGCAAGTTCTTGAGCCCATCAGGCGTCACGCCATCAATGTACGCGTTACCTTGCAACGATCGCAGCTAGGGGTCTCCGAAGTCTGCCAACGAAACCATGTTCCGTGAGCCTAACTCGGGCGGCTAGCTACTCAAAAGGCCAATCCCCACGAACCATGTTCAATGGGCCCTGGCCTCTCGTTGCTCTCACGCGAGGCAGGGTTGGAGTAACTCCACTCGTCTAAGGAGTAAAGGAAAGAAATGCACGTACCGCAGAATATTCTCCCGGCGTTGATCTAGCCGAATAGCCAAAGCTTTGGACTGCCTGATCGGGCGCGAGATATCGCTGTTATCGCGTATAAAATCCCTGATAGCTCGTAAAAATTCCCAGTTCGCGTCGGTAGGGAATCTCCCACTAAGTGACTGATCATGCGCGCAGAAGTCAGGGGCAAAATCGAAGAACAGGCAATTTTTGACGAAAATTCCCTGTAAAAGGGCCTTTATTAGGGAATTGAGGTCGAGACCGGTTCGCATATGACTGCGTACACCACCATCCTAACTAAATAATGTCCCTCGATTTCCCGTCCGCCTTTTCCGGGTCATGTCCAGCCAACCGGCCTTATCAGCTGGCTTTGGTGGATATTTGGCGGGTGCTGCCATGATCAACACTGGTGGCGTTGATGAAGCGCTCGAAAAATACTGCCCCGGTCTCTTGCATCAGCGCTTTGGCACGTTCCAGCTCCTGCGTTCCTTCGGCCTTCCGATCCTCGCCGGCCGATCGCATCAACAAATCTGCGCGAACAATGCGGGCGAGGCATTCAGGAACCCGGGCATGACGCTCGGCCGCAACCTGAATTGCCTCATCGACGACGGTGAGGGCGGTCTCGGTATCGCCATTCAATCTATAGGCATTGGCCAGGTCGGCCAGAATTCGGGGTTCGTTTTCCAGGCCGGCCTTTCGCGATCGAGCGAAGCTCAGGGCGTCGGACAAATCTTCAATGGCTGACGTGAGCCTTCCGGCGACGATATGAGAAAGACCGCGACAGGCCTGGGCATAAACCCGCAGATAGGGGTTGCCGGCTTTCACGGCGATGGAAAACGCCCGGTCGGCGTGCTCTTGAGCCAGTCCGATGTTTCCCTCGGCCCATGCGACGTCCACATACCCCATGCTTGGCATGACCTGATGGACAGGATCAACTTGACTACTATCCAGCTGAAGGATGTGATCGAGGAACGGGCGGGCTTCCTCCCTTCGATCGAGCATCACCAGCGTTCGACCGCGCAAGACGGTGAGCCAGACCTCGATATCAAATCCCAGCGTTTGACGGTCGAATTTTCCAATCTCGTTCGCCCGGTCCATTGCCTCAACATTCATCTGGAGCGCTTCTCTCATGCGACCTGACAGCCACAATGCGTGACTGAGTACAGCCTTAAGCGTGATTTGAACGCTGGGATCGTCGCCCTGATCGGCGATCGCCTTGGCTTCGCGGATCTTTTCCACATACTCGTCTGCCGAACCGCCATTCGCCAGGATTCGTCCATAGGCGGCGTGAATCAGCGAATTGGCTCTCATATCGCCCAGGACCATTGCCAGCTGTTTGGCTTCCTCGAAATAGACGCGAGCGTCCTCTACCGACATTCCTTCCCGCCAGCCAAAGTTTACGATCTGGCCGCAAGCCGCCATCTTCAAAAAATCGATCGGCTGGGATGGAGGCTGATCCAGCAGGAGTTCGCGCACCTTCTTCCAGCTTCTCAATGCCTGGCTTGGATCGTTCGCGCCGACCCAAATCGCGGCGCGCATATTCTGTTGAGCCGCCTTGAGATTTTCACCAGCCTGCTCCAGGTGATATGCCAGCAGAGACGCCCGCTCCTCGGCATGATCCTTGAAGAGACTTTCAATTGCCTGCGCCACTCGAGAATGAATTTCGCGTCGACGTGCTTGCAGCAACGAGCGATAGGCAACCTCCTGGATAAGTGGATGACGAAATGCCATTAGCCGCTGCTCGAAAGGGGGCACGTCATAAAGCAGTTCGGCTTGTCTCAACTTTTGAGTCGCTTCCGATAACTCGCTTGGGGTCAGACCAGTGACGAAATCCAGGATTGAGATCGAAATCTCGCGACCAACTACTGAGGCAATCTCGAGAACCTTTTTTGCGTTCTCTTCAAGGCGGTCGATACGGGCCGCTACTACGGCTTGCACGGTTGAGGGCAGGGGAATTGTATCGATGCCGCCCTTTAATCGGTAAGCCCCCTTCTCGCCTTCAAAGTCTCCGCGTTCCACGAGGGCATTGACAAGTTCCTCCAGGAAGAACGGATTTCCCTGGGCGCGCTCAACGATGTTTCTGCTCAGCAACGCCAGCGACGGGTCGTTGCCAAAATGATCCTGCAACAGGATAGCCGCTTGTGCTGCGGGCAGCGGAGGCATGTTGATTTGTCGATAGTGCGATCGCTGCATCAGGGGCGCTGCAAACCCCGGCCTGAAATTGACAACCAGAAGCGTCGTGGTGCCGACAACCGCGTCAGCCAATGTCTCGATGAACTCTTCGCTTGCCGCGTCGATCCAATGCAGGTCTTCGATGATAACAACCGTAGTGACATCCCGGGGCCCTGAACGCGGCAGCGTCCTTACAAAATCTAGCAACAGCGTTTTTCGTGTCTTTGGGTCAAGCTTGATTGTTGCCTGCAGCGGGTCCGCAAGTCCCAAGAACTCCAGCAACACAAACGATATCTGCTCGGGGACGGAGAGAGCCGCTAACCGGTCAAGCACCCGACGGCGAGAAACATCGGCCGATTCCTTGACGCGAAGGCTAAAGTAGTCGCGCAACAACTCCAGCACCGGCTGAAATGGCGTTGCTCTGCCATGAGCCAGGACACGCGCCTCAAAGACGCGGATACCCTTTTGACGGCAATTTTCGGCAAATTCGAAACAGAGGCGGCTCTTGCCGATACCGGCCTCGCCGACCACGCCTACTACGCGACCTTCACCCCTGATGGTATTTTCGAGTTCGAGGACGAGAGCGGAAAATTGGCCGGTCCGGCCAGTGAGAGGGCTTAACCGTCTGCCGCTTCGAAACACTCCGCTTGAAGGAGCATGCTGAAGCCCCCTGAGTTTGAATATCTCAATGGGTGCAGCGATCCCGCGAATGGTTTGCACGCCAAGCGGCTCGACTTCCACGAATTGTTTTGCCGCGGTGTAGGTTTCCTTTGAGATCAGGATGCTGCCTGCGCCAGCCAGTTGCTCCATGCGATTTGCGAGGTGCACATTTGCGCCGGCGGCATCGTAGGTTTGGTAAATTCCATGCTCTATGGCCTGAACGACAACCTCACCGGTGTGAACGCCGACGCGAATCTGTAAATCCGGATCGCCGAAACGGGTTACCCCATCCTGCATCGCCAGCGCCGCGAGGCAGCCACGGACCGCGTGGTCCTCATGAGGCTGTGGGGCGCCAAATATGGCCATGACCCCGTCGCCCTGTGATTTGTTGACGACGCCCTCGTATCGAACGACGGCTTCATTCATGAGATCGAGAACGGGTTGCAAACGTCGCATTCCCACTTCGGGATCGCCCAGACTATCAATAAGGCCGGTTGAGTTACGAATGTCCGCAAATAGAATTGTGAGCCGCTTGCGCTCCCCGCCCTTTGCGTTCAGCGATCTCAGGACATGCTGCCAGGATTGATTGGATGCCTCTGCAGCCGTTGGCTTCAGGGCAGCGCTGCATTGCCCGCAAAAGCGGGCCGTCGGCCCGTTAAGGTGGCCACAGGCGCTGCACTCAATTCCGAGGGTAGCCCCACATCCTTCGCAATACTCATTGGTCGCCTTATTCTGGCAACCGCAACGCGCACATTGCATCGAAGGCCCCTTAAAGAGCAGCGGAAGCATCACTGCATCCAGGGGTGGTTATAACTGTATATCACCGTTAATTCTATGTCGCTTTGCAATAAGAATAGGTTTTCCGGTCGCTTAGACGGCGAAATGCCCATGCGCAAAATTGTCACACCGATCGGATGCGATGCCATGAATTGCTACGAACTTCACGGGGACCATTCGCGTCTGCAAGCATCGCATCCTGTTCGCGCACAAATTTTGAGCGAGTCCTCAAATTGAAGACAAACACCGTCAAACCGGCGTAAGTCGGCAGGCCTATCTCACTTTTTTGCTTTGCGCTTCTTGGCTGCCTTCTTCTTGTGGAAAGATTTTTTGGCCGTGGATTTCTTCGCAGATTTCTTTGCCGCAGATTTCTTTGCCGGTGATTTCTTCGCAACGGAAATATTCGTTTCACCGCCGTCTGCAGTTGGAGGGTCTGTCTCATTCGAGCTATCGGGTAACTTTGCGCCGGTGTTACATTCAAGGACTATCTTGCAATAGCGCTTTCCGTTCGCATCGTTATAGATCTGAGGTACGGCGTTGTTTTGAGGCGATAACTCAAACTGCGCGCCTGTACTCGTTTGGACGTGTCGTGTTAGGAACGTTACGTAGTCAACGGCGCCAGCTGGGTGAACGTTAACTGGTCCCAGAATCGCTGTTAGTTGGCCCTTGATCGCCTGAGTCACAGCCGTAGGTAGGTGACCGTTGGGTGTTTCTCCGCTGCGAAGCAGAAACAGCCAACGGAATCGGCTTTGATTGTGCTTGGGAACACGCGGGCCGCCGGTAACGCTGATTGCCAGACGATGAAATACGCGATGGAGGCGGTGATTAGCGTCGAGAAAGTTTTCCTTTTTCTGGAAATGGTCTCGGAGCGCAGCAATATAGGTTCGCCCGCCGCCTGGGATGACTTGATCTGAAAACCTCTTGTTGAGCACTTCGCAAATTTCGTTATCCGCCTGCGAATTTATGAAAGACCCCATATTTGCCTCCACTTTTGAAATTAAATATAAGTGACGCAAGATCCCATAATCATTGGCGACCGAGCCTGTGCGAGCAGAGCGCGTCTTCGCGACGGCCATCCCCGGGCCCAGCAACCGGATTTCGAAGTCCGGTTAGTGTATCGGCCATTTGAAAGTTGTCTAGGACTCATGACCTCGTTCAACTCCTCAAGTGCTACCCGCATCCGAAGATGTCGCCCCGATTTTTGTAAAAGTTTATCCGTTCCGACCGTTACAGCCCAATGGTCCGATGCGCATTCGCATGCCAAAGAAGGGTCGCGTCCCGAACGGCAACCTTCGGCGAGATGATGTCCGACTTCGTGAAGAAGTATGAATGTGAGCGATTCCGCTCCCAGTCTGGGGTGAAGGGCTAGCCCCCCGTAGATCGTGACGGTCGGCCCATCCTGAAGCGTTATGGCTTGGGCATTGACTATTGTGAAATCCAGATGGAGCTCGAATGTCAAATCGGGGAACGCCTTCCGGAAATCGTTAAGGAGCATTTCCAGCATGCCCTCGCGATCGGCCGCTCTTGCCTCAAGCAGTTCGCGTTCAGACAGACGGTCACAAAACAGCATGGCTGCTCCAAACTCCACCGATCAACCATCCCAGCCAGCGCGAAAGGGCTGGATCCATGGTACCACCGTACTCAGGATTGCATGAGCTACGAAGCGGTTATCTTGTCGCAGCAATTGTATCCTGTCCTTTGGCTGTGAGCCGCCGCAAGGTGTGTTCAGCGGGTGCCATTCCGGTCATCATTCTCGGGTCCATTGCGGAACTCGCGACAAAATCGTAAACGGCGTAAGGGGCTGATCTTCTACGATTTTTCGGCCGAGCCGAAGGCGGGACAGGGGCGAGCACCTTGTTGACATCGAAGCGGTCACGGCTTCGATCCCTGTCGCGCGCGCCAGCCCATCATAGGCCCTATGCCAGCGTGGCTAACCCTTGCGCTCGCGTGCCGCCGGCTGCACATTTGGATGCGCGGTCGCAAAAGCCGCCAAAACGAGCATCTAGGGAACAGCATGGTGGCCACGAGGATCGACTGCGATATCCATCCCGCCGTGGGCGGGACGCGCACCACGCTGTTGCCCTATCTCGACGATCACTGGAAGGAACAGGTGGTGAGCCGCGCCATCGACGGGCTCGACCTCACCAGCTATCCGCCCTCGATGCCGCTGTCCGGCCGCGCCGACTGGCGGCCCGCCAATGGCAAGCCGGGCAGCGATCTGGCGATGGTGCAGCGCGGGGCGTTCGACCAGCTCGGCGCCAGCCACGCCATCTGCAACGTGCTCTACGGCGCGCAGGCCGTCTACGATCCCTATATGGCGTCCGCCTTCTGCAAGGCGATCAACGACTGGATCGCGGCCGAGTGGCTGGCGCGCGATTCCCGCCTGCGCGCCTCGATCGTGGTGCCGATGCAAGCGCCTGATCTGGCGATCGAGGAAATCGAACGCCGCGCCGGCGATATCAGGTTCGTCTCGGTATTGGTGCTGGCGCAAGGCGAGAGCCTGTTGGGGCGGCGGCACTATTGGCCGGTGTGGCAGGCGGCGGAGAAACACAAACTGCCGATTGCGATCCACGCCGGCAGCCAGTATCGCCAGGCACCGAGTTCGGTCGGCTGGCCGTCCTATCGCTACGAATATTATCTGGCCGAGGCGCAGGCGTTCCAGGCCCAGGTTCTGAGCCTGATCTACGAAGGCGTATTCTTGAAATTTCCCGCCCTCAAGGTCGTGCTGATGGAGTCAGGCGTGAGCTGGCTGCCGGCCTTCATGTGGCGCGCCAACAAGACCTGGCGCGGCGTCCGCGTCGAGGTGCCCTGGGTCGATCGCGAACCTGCCGCCATCATGCGCGACCACATTCGCCTGACCACGCAGCCCTTCGACAGTCCGCCGGACGCCAAGGGGGTTGCCGACATCATCGACATGATCGACTCCGACAGGATGTTCCTTTTTTCGTCGGACTATCCACACTGGCAGTTCGACGGCGACGACGCGATACCGCCGCATCTGCCTGCAAGTATCGTATCGCGGATGTGTTCCGACAATCCGCTTGAAACCTTTCCGCGGCTGAAACTTGCCGCATAGGAGGATCGCATGAGCGACGTGATCGACCGCCCGGTGCTTGAACAGGAAGCCTCCGCCAGGAGCCGCCTGCGGATCATCGACTGCGACATCCATCCTAGCCTGCATTCGCGCGCCGACCTCAATCCGTTCCTGCCGAAACGCTGGCAGGAACATCTGAAGACCTACGGCGATCACCTGCGCACGCCCTATATCGGCACCACGCCCTATCCGCGCTCCTCGCCGCTGATCGCGCGCCGCGATGCCTGGCCGCCGACCGGCGGCCCGCCGGGGTCCGATCTTGCCTTCATGCGCAAGCAGCACCTCGATCCGCTCGACATCGAGTTTGGCATCCTGCAGGTGCTCGACCTCTTCATCTTTTCGCAGCAGAACCTCGATTTCGGCGCCGCGATCGCGCGCGCCATCAACGAATGGCAGCTCGCGAACTGGTGCAGCCGCGAGCCGCGGCTGAAAGCGTCGATCCTGGTCGGGCAGGACGACACCGAGGCCGCGATCGCCGAGATCGAGCGTTGCGCCAAGGTCGGGCAATACGTCCAGATCAATGTTTCGCCGCGCGCCAACGAGCCGCTCGGCCGTCACCGCTACTGGCCGATCTACGCCCGCTGCGAAGAGCTCGGCCTGCCGCTCGGCATCCATGTCGGCGGATATGGCGGGCATGCGCCGACAGGCGGCGGCTGGCCGTCCTATTACGCCGAGGAGCACCAGTCGAATGCGCATTCGATGGCGGCGACGCTGACCAGCCTGGTGATCGAAGGCGTGCCCGAGCGATTCCCGAAGCTCAAGATCGTGTTCATCGAAGGCGGGTTCGGCTGGATCTCCTCGACCATGTGGCGGATGGATCAGCACTTCCAGAAATTCCGCAGCGAGGTGCCGCATCTGAAGCGGAAGCCGTCGGAATATGTGCGCGAGCATTTCTGGTTCACCACCCAGCCGATCGACGAGCCGGACGAAGCAGCACACCTTCGATCCCTGATCGAATGGGTCGGCGTCGACCGCCTGCTGTTTTCGTCGGATTATCCGCACTGGGATTTCGACGATCCGCGCTTTGCCTTCAAGACGCCGCTGACGGAAACCGAACGGGCGAAAATCTTCAACGGCAACGCCCGCGCGCTCTACAAGTTGTAATCGATGACCCGTCACATCGTCGCCCGCACCACGGAGATCCCGCCCGGCGGCAACAAGGTGGTCGAAATCGAGGGCCGCGATATCGTCGTGTTCCATGTCAACGGCGAGTTCTTCGCGCTATTGAACCGCTGCCCGCATGAAGGCGCGCCGCTCGACAAGGCCGCCTGCGTGGCGCGGCTGACCTCGCCGGAGCCCGGGGTCTATCAGCGCTCGCGGGTCGGCGAACTCCTGCGCTGCGCCTGGCACGGCTGGGAGTTCGACATGCGCACCGGGCAATCCTGGTTCGATCCGAAGCGGGTCATCCGGACCTATCCTGTCGTCATCGAGGACGGCGAAACGCTGGCCAAGGGGCCCTACGTGGCCGAGACGTTTCCGGTTCATATCGAGGACAGCTACGTCATCGTCGAGACGTGAGGGGCAGGGGGCATGATGCAGTTCGGCATCTTCGATCAGAACGACCGCGGGCCTTACGAACTCGGCGAGCAGTATGAAAATCGCCTGAAGCTGATCGAGTTCTATGACACGGCCGGATTTCGCACCTATCATATGAGCGAGCATCACGCGACGCCGCTCAACCTCACGCCGTCGCCGAGCGTCTTCCTCGCCGCCGTGGCGCAGCGCACCCGGCGGATCCGCCTCGGCGCCCTGGTCTACATCCTGCCCGCGCATCATCCGCTGCGGCTCGCCGAAGAGATCTGCATGCTCGATCATTTGAGCCGTGGCCGCCTTGAGGTCGGCGTCGGCCGCGGCGCGTCGCC
Organism: uncultured Alphaproteobacteria bacterium; assembly: GCA_963801875.1. Taxonomy (GTDB): domain Bacteria; phylum Pseudomonadota; class Alphaproteobacteria; order Rhizobiales; family Xanthobacteraceae; genus Bradyrhizobium. Next base: position 324,535 of record CAWDGT010000010.1, read on the forward strand.
GCATGAGCTGCAATATTTCGGCATTGATTCCGATCACGCGCCGGCGATGTATGTCGAGGCCTACAACGTTATCAGGCAGGCGCTGACTGCAAGCGAGGTCAACTTCAACGGCAAATACTATCATTTCGAAAACGTGCCGATCGAGATGAAGCCGGCGCAGTTGCCACATCCGCCGTTCTGGTACGCGGTGCCGGTGCCGGAAGGCGCGGCGTGGCCGGCGCAAAATGCGATCAACATCGTCTGCGCCGGGCCACTGCCGCACGTTCGCGCGATCACCGATCGCTATCGCGCCGAGTGGGCGGCGGCGGGGAATTCGCCGGATGAACTTCCGCTATTGGGGATCAACCGTTTTGTGGTCGCGGCCGATACCGACCGCGAGGCGCTGGACCTCGGGCGCCGCGCCTGGCCGCTATTTTATGCAAGCTTCATGAAGCTCTGGAAAAAGCACGGTACCCAGCCGCGCTATGCGAGGATCCCGGAAGATTTTGACACCATGGTGAAAAACGGCGGCGCGCTTGCGGGCTCTCCCGCTACCATCCGCGACCTCGTTCGCAACATGGCAGGCGAGGCAGGCGCGAGCTATTTTATCGCACAATTTTCCTTCGGCGACCTCTCGCACCAGGAGGTGCTGCATTCCGCCGGCATCTTCGCCCGCGAGGTGCTTGCGGAGTCGCGCGGGCGCGTGGTCCGCGCCGTCTGAAAAACCTAAAGCGTGATGCGTTTAGGTTGATCTCCCTCTCCCCGCCTGCGGGGTCGAGACGAGCGAAGCTCGCTCTTAGAGGGTTGGGGTGAGGGGGCCCTCCACGCGTTCGACTCGCGGAGAGTCCCCCTCACCCGGCGCTACGCGCCGACCTCTTCCCGCAAGCGGGGCGAGGTGGTCCAAAGTCGCCACCGATTCAACTCAACGCCATCCTGCTTTAGCGCGCGCGCATACGAGGCAGGTCGGGTGCGCTCACGCCCAGCGCCGCGCGTCTGTCGACAACGGCGTAATGAAACTGTTCAAGCACGAGGTCAAACGCCGACAGATCTTCCTCTTCGATCGCGCCGTCATCGAAGGCGTCGAGCGTTTCGCGGAGCACGGCGTCCACCTCGCGTTGCATGGCGAGCAATTGTTCCGGAGATTCTGTCTCGCGCACCCTGGAAATCATGGCCAAAACCCTTTCCCGATGGTGCGTGTTTCGCTCGCCTTCGCCCCGCCTCAAATAGTGACGCAACCAGGCGCCGGCCGAACCGAGCCCGGAGAGAACCAGGACGGCGAACCAGAAGTAATCGCTGTACCTGTCGAGGAACGTGCGTTCGTTGCCGTCGATGAAGGCCGCCGCTCCCCGATGCACTGGCAGCTCGGCGTCCTTGTCGGTGTCCGGTTTCTTGAGGTGGGCGGCGCCGGGCACTTGCCTGGCAAGCGACTGACGAATGGCAAACACTTGCCGGGCCAGTGCGGCGACCGTGGTTTCAGACAGAGTCTTTCGCGCGACGATCAGGTGATTGACGCTGACCGTCTCGATCTTGTCATCCGGCCAGGCCGGCTTCGAATTGAAGATGCTGCCGGGAATTTCCTCGGATTCATAGAGCGGGTGCTTCTCGGCGATGGCTTCCGATACGTCGACCGGCAGAAACTTCGGCTCGCCTCTGGCCCGCGCGGTCGCCTCGAGCGCCTCGGCGGTGATCTTGCTGTCCAGCGGGCCCACGGCCATAAACGCGTCGATGGTCGGGTCGCCGGCCAGCTCCGCGATCTCGTGGGTGCCGAACTGCTTGACCGCGACCTTGTCGGGGGCCACGCCTGATTCAGTCAGGATGACGCGCAGCAATGCGGCGTTCGCCTGGGTTCGACCGATAATGCCGACCCGATGTCCCGCCAGATCGTCGATCTCCTTGATTTTCGGTGCCGGCTGTTTTTTGGAGCCCTTGCCCGCAAGGCCGGATGGCGACCACAGCACGACGAAATTCTTGCGCACGATGGCGACGGTTTCGGCCTCGGCTGGCATGTCCAGATCGCCACGCGCGACCGCCAGATCGGCTTTGGAAGCTGCGAGAAGCGCGAGGCTTGCCGCCGCGCCGTCGGTTGTTATCGGAGACAGCCTGACAGCACTGCCGTCGCGTGCGAAGGATTGAGCCATCGCCACGATCAGCTTCTGATCGTCGCTTCCGGCCGGTCCGACCGCAATCCGCAGGGTCGTCGGCCGCAGCGCGTAGTACAACACGCCCGCGGCCGCGCCGAAAACCAGCATTCCGGCGACGAGCAGCAGCAGCAGGGAGGTCCTGCTTTTCCGGCTCCGGCCGGACAGCTCTCTGGTTTCGCTCAAATCGTCGGATGAGGTCATTGCTGCAGCCGGGCCATAAACAATAAGTTGGGGAGGCTTCCCGCCCTCAGCAATACCACGTTTCCCGGTCCGGCGTGGGCCAGTGCCTTCGGAAGCCGCAATCCCGGCAGATGTCGCCTGGAGACGGGTTGCGCAGCGAATACGGCGTCCAGCCAGCGGTTGATGGTTTCGATGGCGTTTTTTCGCGTGCGTGCGATGCGGGTGCTATAAGGCTCATTCGGTGGCCAGCACAGGCGTGAACGGATGTCGAAGCAGTCGATGCGCGAAGAGGCCGAGCGCCTGATCCGCGAAACCATGGAGCGCAAGGCGCTGGTCGTGAAGCAGGGCAATACCCGCATCGAGACGACTTGCGGCAAATGCGGCGCGCCCAATCGCGTCTCGGCGGCAAAAGGCGCAACGCGCGTGAAATTCGCCTGCAAGCAATGCGGCCACAAGCAAGAGACGCTTTGAATATTCCCCCGCCGCTGATCTGGCCCGACGGGCAAATCACTTCGAGATTTTCAGGACCTCGTGTCCAGCTTTCGTTGCAAAAATATTTTGCTTCACGTCGCACCCAAATCAGCGGCATGAGTTGTCCCGTCCTGCTCCATCAGAGGGGCGCTCGCGATCGTCACGGACGTGGAGCAGGATGCGGTGGACGCTTGCAGCGCCTTTGACGAATGGCGCGTGAGGTGGACGGCGAAGTCGTGTGGTCCTGACGCCCCGACGCTGGCGTCAAGTTCGCGCTAGGGAGCGCGGGCGACGGTGGCAAGAAAGCCGGTCGCCGAGGAGAGCGCGGAGGAAACCGTTAAAACCATTGCGCGGGGAATGCCGGGTGAAACCGGTGTGACCTGACTAACGCGTGTGCGTTCCCACTATCATTGCACACGCGGCTATCGGGCGCATCGGGCGCCCGGCATTCCCTGCGCCCTCTGATCGAGAGGGCGGGAATTCAATGGCAAAACTCGCGCAGAACATGCGGCGAGATCGCGAAAGTGTGCCTGTTGGTAGGTGCTGTTTGAAAAGTGAACTCCCCTCCCTCCACGCGCAACGCGCGTGGCGGGGAGGGGTCGGGGGTGGGGGTCTATCAGCTTGCTCCTCTGGCAGCGAGTTTGCTGAGGCACCCCCCACCCCCGACCCCTAAGAGCGAGCTTCGCTCGTCTCGACCCCGCCGCTTCGCGGGGGGAGGGGGGAGTAAGATGCTGGTGTCATTGCAACGGGGCTGTTTAAAATCTGAATCTCTACGCGTCGTCCCCGCGAACGCGGGGACCCATAACCCCAAATGGTTGTTGTGGTGACGCGGTCGCCCAGCAAATCATCGACACCGTCCGGAACGTCCGCGGCACGGCGTATGGGTCCCCGCGCCCCATGCGCAATTGCGCACTAGGCGGGGACGGCGTTGAGGGATTGCGGAAGACGGCACTAAGCCGCTACACATTCGCAGCAATAGCAACAAACATTCCCCGGAACAGACATGAATTTTCCGTCGCTGTTTTCACCGCTCATGGTCGGTCCTTACCGGCTCCGCCATCGCGTGGTGATGGCGCCGCTGACGCGGATGCGGGCGGAGAAGCCTTCGCTGGCGCCGCGGCCGCTGAACGCCGAATATTATGCGCAGCGCGCCACGCCGGGTGGCCTGATCATCGCGGAAGCCTCGCCGGTCACGACGTCGGGCTTTGGCAGCCCGGGCGTACCCGGCATCTATTCGCAAGCGCAGATCGAGGGATGGCTTGGGGTCGTCGATGCCGTTCACGCCAAAGGCGGATTGATCTTTCTCCAGCTCTGGCATGTCGGGCGCGTCTCGCATTCCTCGTTCCAGCCGGGCGGCGTATTGCCGGTCGCGCCGTCGGCGGTGCCGATTTCGCCGGACCTGAAGACGATGACGGCAGACGGAAAGGTCACGACTTACGAGACGCCGCGCGCGCTGGAGACCGGCGAAATACCTGATGTGATCGAGGCCTATCGGCAAGGCGCGCAGAACGCGCGTGAGGCCGGCTTCGACGGCGTCGAGGTTCACGGCGCCAACGGCTACCTGATTGAGCAATTCCTGCAATCGAAAACCAATTTGCGCACCGACCGCTATGGCGGATCGATCGAAAACCGCGCGCGATTGCTGATGGAGGTCACGCAGGCCGTCATCGGGGTGTGGGGTGCCGACCGCGTCGGTGTGCGGCTGTCGCCCTACGGCATCGCCAATGATTTCTGGCGAGCCCGATCCGATGCCGCTCTACACCCATGTCGTCGAGAAGCTGAACCCGCTTGGCCTTGCCTATCTGCATTTCATCGAGCCGCGCTCGAGCGGCGCCGGCCGCGCCGAGGTCAATCACCAGAACGTGCCCTCGGCGATGGTGCTGTTCCGGCCGATCTGGAAGGGAGTCCTGATCACGGCCGGCGGGTTCACCGGCGAAACCGCTGACGCTGCGATTGCCGCAGGCCACGCCGACGCCATCGCGTTCGGCCGCATCTTCATTTCCAACCCCGATCTGCCGCGCCGCCTGCGCGAAGGGCTTGCGCTGACGCCCTACAATCGCGCCACCTTCTACGGCGGCGGGGAGGCGGGTTATACCGACTACCCCGTCTATGGCGAGCTGGAGCGGGCGTGAGATACGAATGGCAAAAGCAGCGAAAGCGGTTGGCGTAGCCCTGGGCCAATGCCTGTGCGGCAAGGTCTGTTTCGAGATCGATGTGCCCGCGCGCTGGGCCTGGCACGATCATTCGGCGGCGAGCCGGCGCGCGCATGGCGCGGCCTACGCCACCTATGTCGGAAGCTGGCGCAAGCGCTTCCGCGTCACCAGCGGCAAGGCCGAGATCGCGCGCTACGAGGACAAGCTTGCGAAAACCGCGCGCAGCTTCTGCGCGCGCTGCGGCACGCCGCTGTTTTACGAACGCGCGCGCTCGCCGCATATGGTCAACATCCCGCGCGCGCTGTTTTCGGGGCGCACCGGCCGGCAGCCGCTCTACCATGTCGCGATCGAGGAGCTGCAGGAATGGGCCTATGCCGGCGAGCCGCTGGTGCCGCTGAAGGGCTTTCCGGGCGTGGTCTGGCAGCGCTCGAAACGGAAGAAGCGCCGCGATCATGACGGGTTGTTTTGAGTTGGCGCAGGGCAGCCATGAGCGCGCTTGCTTGATCTCAGCGTCTGCGATCAGTCATGATGCAAAAGCCCCGCAGGTCAACGAGCCGCGGCAACGGGAGGACTTTCATGAATTGCATCACCGGGCGCTCGGCCTTCCTTGCCTTGCTCAAGGACGAGGGCATCACCCATCTGTTCGGCAATCCCGGCACCACCGAACTGCCGATCATGCATGCGCTGAAGGACCATCCCGACCTCACTTATGTGATGGCGATGCAGGAAAGCCTGGTGGTCGCCATCGCCGACGGTTTCAGCCGGGCCTCGGGCCGTCTCGTCGCCTGCAATGTCCATGTCGCGCCTGGGTTGGGGAACGCGATGGGCTCGCTTTACAACGCTGGTTTCACCGGAACGCCGATGATCCTGACCGCCGGCCAGCAGGAGCAGGGTCATGGCCTGACGGAGCCGCTGCTGTACGGCCCGCTGGTGCGGATGGCCGAGCCGCTGGTGAAATGGGCGGTCGAGGTGACGCGGCTGGAGGACCTGCCGCGAATTGTCCGCCGCGCCGCCAAGATCGCGACCACGCCCCCGACCGGGCCGGTGTTCATCTCGCTGCCCGGCGATATCCTCAATGCCGAGGCCGGCATCGAACTCGGTCGCTCGACCCGGGTCGATACAAGGGTAAAGCCATCGGACGAAGCCTTGCAGGCGCTGGCGGAGCGTATTCTGAGAGCGCAGCGTCCGGTCATCATCGCCGGCGATGAAATCGTCAAGAGCGACGCGCTGCAGGAAGCAGCATTGCTGGCGGCGACGCTCGGCTGTCCCGCCTATCAGCAGTCGGCGCCCTATGGCGCGCATTTCCTTTCCGAGAGCCCGTGTTTCATGGGCGCGCTGTCGCGGCTGCAGAAGCAGGTTCGCGAGGTGCTGTCACCCTACGATCTGATGATCGTGCTCGGCGCCGATCCGTTGCGGATGTCGGTTCACAGCGAGGTCGATCCGCTGCCGGAAGGTTTGCCGATCCTGCAGATCGGCCTGGTCGAATGGGATCTCGGCAAGAATTACGGCGCCGAGATCGCGCTGAAGGCCGATGTCAAGGAAACCTTGCGGGTCTTGATCCCGGCGCTGAAGGCCGGCGGGGGCGCCGCGCTGGAGGCCCGCGCCAAACAGGGAATCGCGGCGCTTGCGTCGAAGAACTGGACGGCGCGGCGCGCCGGCGTGGTCGAGCAGATCCTGAAGAACAAGGATCGCTCGCCGATCGATCCGGATTATCTCGCGCTGCAGATGGTGGAGGCGATGCCCGACAACGCCATCCTGGTCGACGAGGGACTGACATCCTCGCGGCAGACGCTGGCGCTGCGCCCGCACCGCGATCGCTACGGCTATCACGCGCTGGCGTCGGGCGGCATCGGCTGGGGATTGCCGGCCTCCGTCGGCGTCAGCCTGGCGAACCCAAGCCGGCCGGTGGTGTGTTACTCCGGCGATGGCAGCGCGATGTATTCGATCCAGGCGCTGTGGACCGCGGCGCATCACAAGCTGCCGCTGACGGTGGTCATATCAAACAACGGCGGCTATCGCATCATCAAGCAAAGGCTGCTCGCGTTTCACGGCGACGATCACTATGTCGGCATGGATTTTGTCGATCCAAAGGTGGATTTCGCCGGCGTCGCCAAGGCGCTGGGGCTGGAGGCGATGCGGATTGTCGAGGCCAGGGACTTGAAGCCGGCGCTCGCGTCGGCGTTCAAACGGCCCGGCGCAAAACTCATTGAAGTCATGGTGGACGGGGCGGTCTGAAACGGCGAGATCATGATCGCGTATGCACGGCCTCATGGTTCGAGACGCGCGGCGTTGCCGCGCTCCTCACCACGAGGGTCTGGAAAACTTCATCCTGAGGAGGCGCGAAGCGCCGTCTCGAAGGATGAGAGCCCGCTACTCCGCCGCCTTCGCCGTCATGCGCGGCCGATACTGCACGGCGGGATGCGGTGCTGCGAGCCGGGCGCGGTCCTTGCCGAACAGTTTTTCGCGCAAGCTGCCTGGCCGGTAGGCGTCCTTGTAACGCCCGCGCCGGGTAAGTTCCGGCACCAGCATGTCGGCGATATCCTCGAAATCCCCCGGCGAAACCGCGAACGGCACGTTCAGGCCATCGACATCGGTCTGGTCGAACCACGCCTCGATCGCATCGGCGACTTTCTGGGGCGTGCCGACCACCACCGGCCCGATACCGCCGATGCCGACATGCTGGGCGACCTCGCGCACGGTCCAGACCCGGTCGGGATCGGCGCGGGTGATGTTGTCCATCGCGGTACGGCCGGCGTCGTTCTCGACATGGCGGACTTGCTGGTCGAGATCGTAGGTCGAGAAATCGACGCCGGTCCAGCCGGACATCAAGGTAAGCGCGCCCTCGGGGCTGACGTGGCTGACATAGTCGGCGTATTTCGCTTTCGCCTCGGCGTCGGTTCGGCCGAGAATGATGGTGAACATGCTGAACATCAGGATTTCGGCGGGATTGCGCCCGGCCTTCCCGGCGAGTTCGCGAATGGCCGCAACCCGCGGCGCAATGATTTTGGCCGACGGTCCCGACATGAACACGCATTCGGCATGGTCCGCGGCGAACCGCCGCCCGCGCGGCGAGGTGCCGGCCTGATACAGCACGGGGGTGCGTTGCGGCGACGGCTCGCAGAGGTGAATGGCATCCAGCCGGTAATTGTTTCCCTCGTGCCTGATGCGATGCACCTTCGCCGGATCGGCGAAAATGCCGCGCGCGCGATCGCGCAGCGCCGCATCGTCCTCCCAGCTTCCTTCCCAGAGCTTGTAGACCACCTCCATATATTCGTCGGCGACGTCGTAACGGTCGTCATGCGCGGTCTGCTTGTCCTTGCCGGCGCCCTTGGCCGCGCTGTCGAGATAGCCGGTCACCACGTTCCAGCCGATCCGCCCCTCCGTGAGATGATCGAGCGTCGACATCCGCCGCGCAAAAGTATAGGGCGGCTCATAGGAAAGGTTGGAGGTCACCCCAAAACCGAGATTTTCGGTGACCGCGGCCATCGCCGAGATCAAGAGCAAGGGATCGTTGCAAGGCGTCTGCGTGGCGTTGCGCAACGCCGCATCCGGGCTGCCGCCGAACACGTCATAGACCCCGAGCACGTCGGCGAGAAACAATCCGTCGAACCGTCCGCGCTCCAGCGTCCTGGCGAGATCGAGCCAGTAGGGCAGCCGGTTATATTCCGCCGTGCGGTCGCGCGGATGGGTCCACAACCCCGGCGACTGATGCGCGACGCAGTTCATGGCGAAGGCGTTGAGCCGGATTTCTTTTTTCATGAAGCCGAGCCTTGGGACGGTTGTTTTCGCCCGGTCGAACGCCGGGCCGTCGGCGGAATTTGTTGCATTCCGGCTGGTTTTGGCAAGGCAAATCGGGCGCGGCGGCGGCGCGCTCCGTGGTCCATTTATCCGGTTTCGCGGGCGGAGCAATATTGGCAAGACCTGCCGCCAGCCTTTTCGGAAAACCGGTTCCCACTTTTCCGGATCATGCTCTAGGATCAGGCTCTGGCGGAGATCATTCCATGCAAGACATATCGTTCGGCTTTCAGGCGGCGGCCGCTGATGTGGCTGGGGTTCCCGATGATCAGCTTTATCGCGATCTGATGTCGGATTGCGAGCTGGGTCACAGGCTTGGCTTCGATGCGGCATGGCTGCTCGAGCATCATTTCAGCGACTATTATCCTACGCCAAGCCCGTTGCTGATGATGGCGCATATCGCGGCAAAATTCCCCGATCTGTCGCTCGGGACCTCGGTACTGGTGCTGCCCTGGTATCATCCGCTGCGGCTGGCCGAGGAAATCGCCATGCTCAATTTGTTGACCAGAGGCACGTTGCATCTGGGCATCGGGCGCGGCACGGCCAGGATGGAATATGATGCGTACAATATCGATATGAACGAGGGCCGCGCGCGCTTCTCCGAAGTATTTCGGATCGTCGAGCAGGGCCTGGCTGGAAAGCCGTTCTCCTATCGCGGGAAGTTCTGGAACATCGAGCGGCCGATACGCATCCGCCCCGAGCCATCAGACAAACCGGTTCGATTCTATGGCGCGATCGGAAGTCCGGCCAGCGCCGAAGTGATGGGGGACCTCGGCATTCCCCCAATCTGCCTGTCGACTTTCCCCGATGGCTTGCTGGTGAAAATCCTGGATCGCTGGCGCGCGCGCGCCGGCGCCAGGGCGAACGGCGCCATTCTTCCGATCTCGGTCAAGATGTTCATCGCCGACACCGACGAGGAGGCGCGCAATCTGGGTCGCCGTTATTTCCCGGCCTATTTCGCCCTGCAAGCCGACCATTACGAGGCGGATGCGGATCCGTGGACGGGGATTCCGGAATATGCCGATTTCAGCCGGATGTTCGCAAACTTGCGCAAGTTGACCGACCCGGCGGAGCTCGGACCGTTCCACGATTCCAATCTGATCGGCAGCGCTGAAACGATCTGCAGGCGCATCGATACGCTGATGGGGCTGGGCTTCAACTACTTCATGGTGTCCTGCGCGACGCCGGGCACGCCGCTCGCCGTCCGTCAGCAGATGATGACGCGGTTTGCGGAGGAAATCTGCCCGCGCTACTCGATCGCGATGCGAAAGGGCCGCGCCGCATGACCGTGTCCCCGGTCCAAGACAGAGCCGATGCCATCGCGAACGTCCACCGGCAGTTTTCTTCCGGTGAGTTCCTGCAAACCCTCGGGCGTCGTGTCGCCTACCAGACCGAAAGCCAGAGCGCCGGGCGTGAGGCCGAGCTGCGCGCCTATCTCGAAAAGGAAATGCGGCCGGCCTTTGCCGAGCTCGATTTCGAGAGCCGGCTGGTGGAATCCCCCAGCGGCAAGTCGCCGTTCCTTGTCGCGGAGCATCGTGAGAGCGACGCATTGCCAACCGTCTTGATTTACGGCCACGGCGACGTCGTCGATGGCATGGTCGGCGAATGGCGCGGCGGGCTCGATCCCTGGAAGGTGACGACGATCGACAACCGCGTTTATGGCCGCGGAACTGCCGACAACAAAGGCCAGCACAGCATCAATCTCGCCGCGCTGCGCGCGGTGCGCGAGGCGCGCGGCGGCAAGCTCGGGTTCAACGCCAAATTCCTGATCGAGATGGGTGAGGAAATCGGTTCGCCTGATCTGAATAACGTCTGCGCATCGTTGCGCGACGAGTTGAAGGCCGATCTGTTGCTTGCCTCCGACGGCCCGCGGCTTGCCGCCGATCGGCCAACCATCTTCCTCGGCTGCCGCGGCGGCATCCGCATTCATCTGGACGTGAACCTGCGCGAGGGCGGTCATCATTCCGGCAATTGGGGAGGCCTGCTCGCCAATCCCGCAACGATCCTCGCCAATGCCATTGCGTCGCTGGTCGACGGCCATGGACGCATGAAGCTCGAGGCGCTGAAGCCGCCGCGGCTGACCAACCAGATTCGCAGCCTGCTTGCCGACGTCGAGATCAAGCCGTTGCCGGAAGAGCCGGCGTTGTCGGAGAATTGGGGCGAGGACGGACTGTCAGCGGCAGAACGGGTCTACGCCTGGAACACGCTCGAAGTGCTGGCGATATCGGCGGGCAATATCGACAAGCCTGCGAATGCGATTCCGGGCCATGCCCGCGCCATCCTGCAGCTTCGCTTCGTCGTCGGCACCAAATACGCCGAGGTCGTCGGCGCCGTGCGCGCGCATCTGCATGCCAACGGCTTTCCGATGGTCGAAGTCAGCGCCACACAAAACTTCATCGCCTCGCGTACCGATTTCGACAGTCCCTGGATCAATTGGGCGGCGGTCTCGATCCGGCGGACCACCGGAAAGGCGCCCGCGGTGCTGCCGAATTTCGGCGGCTCGCTGCCGAACGATGTGTTCTCCGAGACGTTGGGTCTGCCGACGATCTGGGTGCCGCACTCCTATCCCGGCTGCTCCCAGCATGCGCCCAATGAGCACATCCTGCTCTCGGTCACCGAGGAAGCCCTTGGCATCATGGCGGGCCTGTTCTGGGATTTGGGCGAGATGCCGCGCGCGCCGTAGAACTCCATTCGGTATGGCGGCTGCGGCAGCCCGGTTGCCGCTGCCGTCCGGGGGGTCATGACGGCCGAAAGTTACATTCTATTCCGCCTGGAATTGTGCAAGCATTGTGGAAGTCATTTTAAACAGGGAGAGCAGGAATGAGACATTTGCGCATGATTGGCCTTGCGTTCGCAGCCGCGTTCTGTGCGGGGCAGGCGAATGCCGAGGAACTCACGGGGACATTGAAAAATATCAAGGAAACCGGCGCGATCACCCTTGGCTTTCGCGACTCGTCGATTCCGTTTTCCTATCTGGATGACAACCAGAAGCCGATCGGCTTTGCGATGGACATCTGCTACAAGATCGTTGACGCCGTGAAGAAGGAGCTCAAGCTCGACAAGCTCGAGGTCAAGCTCAACCCGGTCACCTCGTCGACCCGGATTCCGCTGCTGGCCAACGGCACCATCGACCTCGAATGCGGATCGACCACCAACAACGCCGAACGCCAGAAGCAGGTCTGGTTCACCAATACCCACTTCCTGACTGCGAGCCGCTTCGTCTCGAAGAAGTCCGGCAAGATCAATTCGATTGATGGCCTCAAGGGCAAGCCGGTGGTCTCGACATCGGGCACCACCAATATCAAGCAGCTCACCGAAGCCAATGCCGCCCGCAACCTCAACGTCAATATTATCCCTGCCAAGGATCATGCCGAGGCATTCCTGATGGTCGAGACCGATCGCGCCGCCGCCTTCGTAATGGACGATATCCTGCTCGCCAGCCTCGTCGCCGGCTCGAAAGAGCCAGCGGCCTATGTCATCTCCAAGGACGCGTTCTCCAAGCCTGAGCCTTACGGCATCATGCTGCGCAAGGACGACGTGGCCTTCAAGAAGGTGGTCGATGCCGCCACCGCGGCGCTCTACAAAAGCCCCGACGGTCAGAAGCTGTACGACAAATGGTTCATGCAGAAGATCCCGCCGAAGGGACTGAATCTCAACGCGCCGATCAGCGCCGAACTGAAGCATGAGTTCGCCAAACCGTCGAACTCGCCGGATCCTGATTCCTACAAGTGAGGCTTGCAGCCCATGCAATGGCTCGGCCATTGCATGGGCCGGTTTCGATGGCGCAGGCTCGGCTGGTAGCGGCGCAACCCTAGCGCACGGATTGCCCTGTGAACTATCACTGGAACTGGCGCATCTTCTGGGAGCCGGCCCCGAACGGGACCGGCACCTATCTCGACATGCTGCTGTCCGGGCTGGTCCTGACTATCGAGACCGCAATCTGCGCCTGGATCATTGCGCTGGTATTCGGATCGGTCGTAGGCGTCTTGCGGACGCTACCCTCGAAGACGGCGTCATGGTTTGGCTTCGCTTACGTCGAATTCTTCCGCAACATGCCGCTGCTGGTGCAGCTGTTTCTCTGGTTCTTTGTCTTGCCGGAGCTGCTGCCGCATTCGTGGGGACTCTGGATGAAGCAGATGGCCCACGCTCCGTTCTACACGGCGGCAATCGGGGTCGGGCTGTTCATGTCCGCGCGCGTCGCCGAGCAGACCCGCGCAGGCATCAATTCGCTGCCGCGCGGACAGAAATTGGCCGCGACTGCGCTCGGACTGACGACGGTGCAGACATATCGCTATGTGCTGCTGCCGATGGCGTTTCGCATCATCATGCCGCCACTGACTTCTGAATTTCTCAACACCATCAAAAATACTTCGGTGGCCATCACCATCGGCCTGATCGAGCTGACCGGCGAGGCGCGGGCGATGCAGGAATTTTCATTCCAGGTGTTCGAGGCCTTCACGGCGGCGACGGTGCTGTACCTCCTGATCAACCTTGTTGTTGTCATCGCCATGCGTTTCCTCGAGCGTGCTATCGCCGTCCCCGGCTACATCTCGGGGAAATAGCGCGCATGTTCACCAATTTCGACTTCGACGTCATCCGCCGCTCGCTTGGCTATCTGTTTTTCGACGGCATGACGTTCACGCTGATGCTAACGGGGTTGGCCTCGCTGGGAGGCCTGATCTTCGGTACGCTGATCGCCCTGATGCGGTTGTCGGGATTATGGCTGCTCGGACGTATCGCCGGCCTCTATGTCGATCTGATACGGTCGCTGCCGCTGGTGCTCGTGATCTTCTGGTTCTACTTCCTCGTGCCTTACATCGGGCAGTGGTTGACGGGGGCGTCGCGGCCGATTCATGTCGGCGCATTCACCTCCTCGCTCGTCACTTTCATCATGTTCGAGGCGGCCTATTTTTCCGAAATCATGCGCGCGGGGATTCAGTCGATCTCGAAGGGACAGCCCGCCGCGGCCCAAGCGCTCGGCCTGACCTACAGCCAGACCATGCGCTACGTCGTGCTGCCGCAGGCGTTCCGCAACATGCTCCCTGTGCTGCTGACCCAGACCATCGTGCTGTTCCAGGATACCTCGCTGGTCTATGTGGTGTCGATAACCGATTTTCTGGGTGCCGCGAGCAAGGTCGCGCAACGCGACGGGCGGCTGGTCGAAATGTACCTGTTCGCGGCCGCGATTTATTTCATCATTTCCTGTGCCGCGTCATACGGTGTCAGGCGTCTTCAGACGCGTATCGCCTTCGCCCATTAGCGAGACCTTCATGATCGAGATCAGGCATGTCGATAAATGGTATGGGCCGAGCTTTCAGGCGCTGAAGGACTGTACCACCAGCGTCGCCAAGGGCGAGGTGGTGGTGGTGTGCGGGCCGTCAGGCTCGGGAAAATCGACCCTGATCAAATGCGTCAACGCGCTGGAGCCGTTCCAGAGCGGCGAAATCATCCTCGACGGCATCAAGGTGAATGATCCGAAAACCGATCTGCCGAAGCTGCGTGCCCGCGTCGGCATGGTGTTCCAGCATTTTGAATTATTCCCGCACCTGAAGATCGTCGAGAACCTCTGCCTGGCGCAGGAAAAGGTGCTGGGACGTTCGCATGACGAGGCGATGGCGAAGGCGGCAAAGCTGCTTGATCGGGTCGGGCTGAAGGATCACGCGCGGAAATATCCCGCCGAATTGTCCGGCGGCCAGCAGCAGCGCGTCGCGATCGCGCGTGCGCTGGCGATGGATCCGATCGCCATGCTGTTTGATGAGCCGACCTCGGCGCTCGATCCTGAGATGATCAGCGAGGTGCTCGACGTGATGGTCGATCTCGCCCGCGAGGGCATGACCATGATGGTCGTCACCCATGAAATGAGCTTTGCCAGCAAGGTTGCGCACCGCGTCATCTTCATGGACAACGGCGAAATCGTCGAAGACGCGCTCAAGGCCGATTTCTTCGGAAGTCCCCGCAGCGACCGCGCGCAAAAGTTTTTGTCGAAGATTCTCTCGCATTAACAATTTGCATGTACTATGCGAAGCAGCTGCTTCGCATCCCCACCAGGAGAATTCGAATTGGATCAGATCGCTTACGTCAACGGGTCGTTCGTGCCAATGGCAGACGCCAAGGTCTCGATACTGGACCGCGGCTTCTTGTTCGCCGACGGCATTTACGAGGTTGCAGCGGTGCTGGACGGCAAGCTGATCGACAATGCCTCGCACCTGGCCCGGCTGGAGCGTTCGGTCGGCGAGATCGCGCTGGCCTTGCCGGAAACGACCGGCCGCATTCAGGAGATCCAGAAGGAACTGATCGCGCGCAACCATCTGGTCAACGGCATGGTTTACCTGGAGGTGACACGCGGCGCCGACAGCGGCCGCGATTTCGCGTTCCCGAAAGGCGTCAAGCCGACGCTGATCATGTTCACCTCGGTCAAGGACATCGTCAACGCGCCATCGGCCAGGACCGGAATCGGCGTGATCACGGTGCCTGACATCCGCTGGGCACGGCGCGACATCAAGAGCGTGGCGCTGCTGGCGCAGGTATTGGCAAAACAGGCCGCGGCGGAAGCCGGCGCCGGCGAGGCCTGGATGATCGAGGACGGCATGGTGACCGAAGGCGGCTCGTCGTCGGCCTTCATCCTGACCCAGGACGACGTGCTGGTGACGCGACAGAACTCATCCGCGATTTTGCCGGGCTGCACGCGCAAGGCGGTGGTGGCGCTCGCCGAAGAGCGCCAGCTTCGCGTCGAAGAGCGGCCGTTTACGATAGAGGAGGCGCTGGCGGCGAAGGAGGCCTTCATCACCAGCGCGACCGTGTTCGTGCAGGCGGTGGTCTCGATCGACGGCAAGACCGTCGCCAACGGCAAGCCCGGCCCGATGACCGGCCGGTTGCGCGAGATCTACGTCGATTTCGCCCGCACCACCGCGGTGTGAAGTTTCGACCGCTGCCCCGTCATTTACGCTACGGCTTCAGGATCAGCTTCTGCACCCGCCAGTTCAGCAATTCGGCGGCGTAGATCACGTTTTCCGACGGACACGCCATCGCGTGGATCCAGCCGAATTGCTTCAACTGCTTGCCGGATTTGCCGAGCACACCCAGCACCTTGCCTTCGAGACTGAGCTTGTAGATCCGCCCGGGCCATGAGTCGGAGCTGTAAAGCACCTGATTGGGCGGCGGCGTGATGCAGAGCGACCACGGCGATCCCGGCGCAAAGGTGCCGCCTGCCATCATCGCCTCGTCCGGTATCCTGCCGATCGCAGGTTTTGCATCCGGCGGCACCGGCACATCGATAGTGAACTGGCGCAGGAATTTTCCATCGCCGTCGAACACCTGAATCCGATGGTTGCCACGATCGGCGACATAGACATTGCCCTTGGCGTCGGTCGCGATCGAGTGCGGGGTGTTGAACTGACCGGGCTCCTTGCCGCGGTCGCCCCATGACTTCAGCCAGTTGCCGTCCTTGTCCACCTTGGCGACGCGCGAATTGATATAGCCATCGCTGATGAAGGTGTTGCCTTCCTTGTCCCAGGCCACGTCGGTGACCTGACGAAACCGGCCATCCTCGGCTGGAAGCGGCGGCTTCGGATGCTTGAGCGGGGCTGTATCTTCATCGGAAGCCTCCTGCTTGCGGCCGAACACCATGGCCACGCGACCCTCGGGATCGAACTTGATCACCATGTCGGAGCCTTTGTCGGTCACCCAGATGTTGTCTGATGGATCGACCTTGACAGTGTGTCCAAAAGACCAGGCATAGAGGTTCTTGCCGATTTCGCGGACGAACGCGCCTTTGGCATCGAATTCCAGAAGCTGGGTCGCCGCCGCGGCGTAAGCCGGCCCTGACGTGTTGCCGCGCGACAGCACGAAGACATGGCCCTTGGAATTGACCGAGACGCCCGAGACCTCGCCGAAATACATGTTGGGCGGCAGCCGGAGCGGATTGGGGACCGACTCGAAGGCAATCGAGGGCACCGCCTGCTGCGCCAAGGCCGATGGCCCGATCAACAGCAATAATCCGACCAGCCAGTGCCTCATGACATCCTCCCCGGAGTTGTTTTGTCTTTAGAATGGATGCTAGTCCATTGCGAGACCTCCCGTCCATCGTTACGCGCGTGCCCATCATGACCGTTCGTTGTCGGGCGCATGGCGCTGCGCCGGAATGAATGATCTGCTACGGTGTTTCCAGATCCTCAATTTGCAAGCCGATGTGATGTTATTTGAACCCAATACCAACGCGGCATCAGGTCTGTTCGCGCTCGCAGCATTGTTGCTCGCTTCTGTTGCGGCCGATCCGGCCGCGGCCGCATATCCGGACAGGATCATCAGGATCGTCGTCCCCCTGGCGCCTGGCGGGGGGACCGATTTGATCGCGCGCACGTTGGCGCAGGAGATGGCGAAGGATCTGGGCGGCACCATCGTCATCGAAAACAAGCCGGGGGCGGGGACCATCATCGGAACCCAGGCCGTCGCAACCAGCGAGCCGGATGGCTACACGCTGCTGATGGGGACGTTCGCCAATGCAGTCAATCCAAGCCTGAATGCGAAGCTGCCTTACGACCCGCACGGGAATTTCGCAGCCATCGCACTGATCGCGCGTTCCTTCAATATCGTCGTGGTTAACCCTAAATCCCCCTTTCATTCGATTGCCGAGCTAATCGCCGCGGCGAAAGCCGAGCCCGATAAATTATCCTATGGGACCTACGGCAACGGCACCTCGGCGCATCTCGGGGGCGAGCTGTTCAAGAGCCTGGCCAGGGTCAATCTGACGACGGTGCCCTACAAGGGCTCCGCGCCTGCCGATCTGATCGGCGGCCAGATTCCGGTGATGTTCACCACCATCGCAAGCGCCGCCTCGCTGATCGAGGGCGGACAGTTGCGCGCACTCGCCGTGACCTCGGCGGAACGCTCGCCCGCATTCCCGCAATTGCCCACGGTCGCGGAGGCCGGCGTCCCAGGCTATGCCCTGGAGAGCTGGTATGGGCTGTTCGCGCCGGCCAGGACGCCGCGCGACGTCATCGACCGTCTCAACAAAGCCGCCGTGAAGGCGGTTCAATCCGAGCCCTTTAAAACGCTCAGCGTGAACGAGGGTCTTGTGATGGTCGCAAGTCCTCCCGAAGAGCTCGATCGATATTTTCGCGGCGAGGAAGAGCGCCGGCGCAAGTTGATCCAGGACGCCGGGATCAAGGTCGAATAGCGATCACGCCGGTTGCGGTGCGCTTTTTAGCCCCGACGCTGCCGGGGTTTCGTTGGCGCCGCGGCGGTAATGCGGCTCGCGGCACCGGCGTAATCGCGCGACCCGATCGCCAGAAGCGTTACTGCTCCATCTTGATATTGCCGGCCCTGGCGACCTCGGTCCAGCGCGCGATGTCGGCCGCCAGAACCTTCGCGAATTCGTTCGAGGAGCTGCCGACCAACTCGATGCCGAGCGGTTTCAAGCGGGCGATCACATCCGGCAGCCGCGCGATCCGCATGAATTCTTCCTCGAGCTTTTTCACGACCAAAGGCGGCGTCTGCTTCGGCGCGAAGATGCCGCTCCACAGCACCGCCTCGACGTCGGCGCCGGCTTCCTTCATGGTCGGAACGTCGGGAAAGTCCTCCATCCGCCTGGGCGCCGCGACCGCGAGCGCGCGCGCCATGCCGCTCTTCACCTGGCCTGACACCGGACCGGCGTCGGCGATGGTCGTGGTCACCTGGCCCGAAATCACCGCCATCACCGAATCGTTGGCGCCCTTGTAGGGGATGACCTGCATCGGCGCGCCGGTCTTCTGCTTGAACAGTTCGGTGGCAAGCTGGAACGCCGCCGACGAGCTGGCGTAATTGGTCTTATCCGGATTGGCCTTGGCATAGGCAATGAGGTCGGCGACCGACTTGATCGGCGAAGCCGCATTGACGACCAGAATCAGCGGAAACGATCCAAGTTCGGAGACCGGGGTGAAATCGCGGATCGAATCGTAAGGCAGCCTGGCATAGACCGCCGGATTGATCGCCATGGCGCCGCTGGCGCCGACCAATAATGTGTAACCGTCCGGGTCCGACTTGGCGACATATTCGGTCGCGACGATCGCGCCGCCGCCCGGCTTGTTTTCGATGACGACCGGCTGTCCCAGGCTTTCCGATAATTTCTGCCCGAAGATCCGGGCGATGATGTCGTTGCCGCCGCCGGGCGTGAAGCCGACAATGATATGAATCGCCCGCGTCGGATACCTTGCCGGATCATCTTGAGCGAACGCGGCGGCGATGAAGACCATCAGCCCCAGATACGCACCGATCAGGGAGTTTCCGGCCAAAGCTCTCATGGATTTCAACTCCCCTCGGCTGATGAGGAAGAAAATGCGAATTCATCTCAAAGCCGCGTGACGTAAACATGCAGCACGGCGGCGCTGCCGTCACCCAATGCCGTCAGGCAGCGGTCGATGGCGGCAGCAAGATCGGCTGGTTCTGTCACGCATTCGCCATGCGCGCCGAATGCCCGCGCTACCGCGGAGAAATCCCGTTGCTCGCCCTGACGTCCCGAGCTGAGCCGCGACTGAAACTGGTCGGTTTCGGCGGCAATGCCCTTCGGATAGACCCGCTGCACCGCCGATTTCACCGCCTGCCAGCCGCCATTGTCCACGACCACGGTCAACACCGGAAGCCGATATTGTTGCGCTACCGCATAGACGCTGTCGGGCGAGGAGAAATGAAAGCCGCCGTCGCCGATGACCTGCACGATGCGGCGATCCGGCCGCGCAAGCTTCAACCCCAGCGCCATGCCACCGGAAAATCCAAGGCCACCGCCGGCAAGGCCGACATAGCTCGCAGGCCTGGTGCGGCTGACGTGCTCCTGCAGAACGGGCGCGTTGCGGATCGCCTCGTTGATGACGATGTCGTCCTGCGACAGTTTTGCGCTCAGCGTCGCGAACAGGAAGGCCGGGCTGAGCGCGCCGGACCCGCCTCGGTTGGCGCTTGCCGCTGCGCGGCGCCTTGTCATTTGATCTCGTGCGCCGCTCCAGCCGGCGATGCGCTCGGCGATCCGGCGGCGGTGCGCGTCGTCGGCGCGCCGCTCAACGGCATCAAGCACCTGCTGCAGCACGGTGGCGCAATCGCCCTGGATTCGCATATCGGTCGGAAATCCCCACATCGGAAACTCCGACTTCAGCGGATCGATGTCGATCTGGATCCACTTGATGGCGGCGGCACGCCGGGCATATTGCGGGATGAACGGCACGTCGGAATCGAGCAGCAGGCCGAGGTCGGCGGTCTCAAGCAAGGGCAGGGGATCGAAGCCGGCAAAGCACGGCGAATGCTGCGAAATATTGAGGTCGATCGAATTGAATTCCGCGACCCGGATGCCGCAGGCCCGCGCCAATTGCTCCAGCACTGCGACCGCGCCCGGCTTGCGGCCGAGATAGGCCGTCAGCGCTATCGGATTTTCCGCCGCCATCAACGCATCCGCGATGGCCTCGACCCGCGCCGGCTCGATGCCGCCCGAGCGCACACTGCCGTAGCGCGCCGGCGGATAGGCCGGCATGGCGGCGTCGTCCCATTCTTCCGCCAGTGTCTCGCGCGGCAGCATCATATAGACGGGGCCGGGCGGATCGCTTTGCGCAAAAGCGCTGGCTCGCGCCAGCGCTTCCTTCACCACGACGCCCGAGGGCAGCGAATATTCCCATTTGATGTAGGGCCGGACGATGCTGGCGATGTCGAACGGGTCCTGCACGAAATGCACATAGCTGTCGCGCGAGCCGGTGAGTTCGCCGTGCAAGGTATGCGGCGCGCGTCCGGCAAACAGCATCACCGGCAGGCGGTAGCGGAACAGGTTCTGGATAGCCATGCAGGCGTTCGCAGTGCCGGCATCGACATGCACGAGAACCGCCTGGCCACGGCCGGTTGCCAGCGCATAGCCGCCGGCCATATGCACGGCGACGACCTCGTGCGGGCACAGGATCATTTCGGGATGCCCGCGGCCTTGCTTGTCCCAGCGCGCCATCTCCTCGATCAGGGATACGTGGTCGGTGCCGAGATTGGCGAAGATATAGTCCACCCCGAGGTCGATCAGGCCTTCGAGGAAATGATGCGCGGTGGTGTGGCGGCTCATGCCTTGCTTCCGGGCGCCTCGGCAACGAATCTGTTGCGCAAGGTGCCGATGCCGGTGATCTCGATCTCGACGACGTCACCGGCCTTCAGGTCCGGCGAGGCGCCGTCGGTTCCCATCCAGATCACGTCGCCTGGCCACAGCGTGAAATATTTCGTCAATTCCACGATGAAAGGCTTGATGCCGAAGATCATGTCATTGGTGCGGAAGCGATTGCTTTCCTTGCCGTTCACTTTCACGATGGTTTCCATCCTGTCGAGATCGACGTCGGTCTCGATCCAGGGGCCCATCGGCTTGAAGGTGTCGGCGTTCTTGGCCCGCCACAGCCCGCGATCGGCCTTCTGCCAGCTACGCTCGCTGACATCGTTGCCGATGGTGTAGCCGAACACACAGGACATCGCGTCTCGCTCGTTGAGGTGCTTTGCCTTCTTGCCAATCACGACCACCAGCTCGCCCTCATAATGGATCTTCTCGGTGGCGGCAGCCGGGATCACCACGTCTTCGTCATGCGCGATCAGCGCGTTCTGCGCGCGATAGCCGATCTCGGGACGATCGGGGACGTTCGGCACCTCGCCGCGCTTGTCGGCGGCTTCCTTGAGGTGCTTGAGGTAATTGAGGCCCACGCAGTAGAAGGTGCGCGGCATGACCGGCAGTTCGATCTTGACATCCGCCAGCAGATGCGAGCGCTGGGTGCGCTGCCATTCGCCGAAGGGATCGCCGTTGACCGCGATCACGCGGTTGTCTTCGACGATGCCCCAGGAGATCTGTCCGTTCATGGTGAACTTAAGCCAGCGCATGCATGTTCCCCCTTCTTATTCCGCCGCAGCCTGCGGCTGAGTTTTCCATGCACCGGCGGCCGGGCGCGGCAACCCGAGATTTTCGCGCAAGGTCTTGCCGGCGTAATCCCTGTGAAACAGTCCGCGGCGCTGCAACTCCGGGACGACGTAACGGGCGAAATCGGCGTAGGACCCCGGTACATAGGTAGCCGCAATGACAAAACCGTCGCAGCCGCGCCCGACGAACATCTCTTCGAGTTTGTCGGCGATCTCCTTGGGTCCGCCGACAATCGCGTCAGCGGTCTGGCCGCGGCCGGAGAAGGTGACGAAATCGCGCGCGCTGGGGTTGGTCTTGCCGGAGGTCTTGAGAACGCCGTCGCGGATGCCGAGGATGCCCTGCATGCCCTGAAGTTCTTCCGTGGTCAGCGGCTCATCGATGCCCTTGGAGGCGAAGTCGTAGTTCAGACCTTCCGACAACAGCGACAGCGCGTCGATTTCCAGCGGCAGCTTTTCGATCAGCGCCATCTTGTCCTCGGCTTCGGATTTGGTTGCGCCCGACACCGGCGTCGTCAGATTGCAGAGAAACATCTGGTCGGGATCGCGGCCCGCCTTCGCGGCCTCGTTCCTGATCGCATCATAGCCCTGCTTGGCGCCGGCCAGATTGCGCGCCGCCGTGAAGATGACCTCGCCCCACCGGCCGGCGAAACGCTGGCCGCGGCCGGAGGCACCCGCCTGGATGATGACGGGATGACCCTGGCTCGAGCGCGGCACCGTGAACGGACCGCGCGACTTGAAAAATTGCCCCCGATGATCGAGGCGCTTCACCTTGTTCGGATCGGCGAAGCGGCCGCTTTTCTTGTCGATCAGGAGCGATCCGTCTTCCCAGGAATCCCAGTGCCCGAGCACCACTTCCATGAATTCGTCGGCGCGGTCGTAGCGGAAATCGTGATCGAGATGCGCGTCCTTGCCCATGTTATGGGCTTCGCCGTCGTTCACGGAGGTGACGACGTTCCAGGCGGCGCGGCCGCCGGTCATCAGATCAAGCGTGGCGAAGCGGCGCGCGACGTCGAACGGTTCGTAATAGGTGGTCGAGCAGGTGGAGGCGAGGCCGAGCTTTTCGGTTGCCATCCCCATCGCCGTCAGCACGATGACGGGATCCATCTTTACGCAGCGGATGCCGTATTCGACGGTGTGGGCGTGATCGTTGCCGTAGCGATCCGGCATCGCCAGCCGATCGTCGAAAAACGCCATGTGGAATTTTCCGGATTCGAGAATCCGGCCAATCTCCTGATAGTAATCGGCCGACATCGAGTCGTCGCGCGATTGCGGATGGCGCCACGAACTCGGCAGGTTGGTGCAGTTCTGCGCCTGCAGGAAACCGACCATCACCATTTGCCGTGTCATGTTATTCTCCCCGTGGTGGCGAATGCGATGTCACTTCAGATCGAGTTCTGCGGCCAATTTGTATTCGCCGGCCAGCGCGCGCAATTTGTCCCAGGTCGCGTCCTCGACGTCGATGCCGGACGCCTTGCGCTGCTGTTCCCGAAGATATTCGACTTCGCCGGGATAGAACACGCCGGGGGAACCTTCCGACGGCGGCGTCGCCTTGAGATATCGGGCGAACTCGGCCACCTCTTTCTTGAAGTCCCGCAGCGGGCGGAACGCCGCGACGTTGAACACCGCCATGAAGCATCCGTCATTGTGCCGGCCGGTCGGTTCGACGCCGAAGCCCAGCCCGGTGAGCAGCCCGCAGAGAACCTCGACCATCGCGGCCAGGCCGCTTCCCTTATAGCCCTCGGTGCCGCCGAGCGGCAGCAACGCGCCACCCTTGCGGAATTGTCTGGGATCGGTGGTCTGCCGTCCGTCGCTATCGACGATCCAGCCGGTCGGAATTTCTTCGCCGCGCGCGGCCGCGAGCTGGATCTTTCCGGCCGCTACCGCCGACGTCGCCATGTCCAGATAGAACGGCGCCTCGAGATCCGACGGCACCGCGATCGAAATCGGATTGGTGCCAAGCCGCGCCTCGCGGCCGCCGAACGGCGCGACGTGCTTGGGAGAGCGGCCGGAATCGGCGGTGGCAAGCCCAATCATGCCCTGGCGCATCGCCATCATCGGATAGGCGGCCAACCGTCCCACATGGCTCTGGCGAAATACCGTGCAGGCCGCGACATTGGCGGTCTTGGCTTTCTCGATCGTCAGCTCCATTGCCTTGGCGTTGACGTAGAAGCCAAAACCCCAATGGCCGTCGATCACGGTCGTGGTCGGGGATTCCTGCACAATCGTCCATTTTGCGCCGGGCACGATATGGCCGACCTTGATGCGGTCGATATAGGTCGGGATTGCGATCACCCCGTGCGAGTCATGGCCTGCGAGGTTGGCGTTGACGCAGCCGACCGCCACCGCGCCGGCTTCCTCGTCCGACGCGCCGGCAGCCCTCAGTAGCGCCGCGCCAATGCGCGTGAGACGGTCGGCCTGGACGATCGGCATGGGGTTCCTCGGATCTAAGCCCGCGCGGGAGCGGGTCTTGCTTCTTGTCGCGCGCCGCATGGTCTCAAAGCAACCGCCTGATAGCAATGACCTCAGGTCAAAATCTTTTCCCCGCCGCTTCAGCCCGCAACAGGCGCCGCCACTGAAAAATCCAGCCCGCTATCGAAGCTGAGAAGCGCCGCCATATAGGCGTGGCGCCAATGAATCGTGTCAGGTCGGATTCGAGGGCTCGGCCTTGCCCGGAAAGCCGCCGGGCCAAGGCAGCGACGTCTGGCCGGCGAGCGAATTGAGCAAGACCGCCGCGCCGTCAGCGAAACACGAGCCGTTTGGCAATTCCAGCCCTGCACACCAGTCGGCCGGCATCGGTTGCTTCACGCCGCGCACCTCGAACGCCGGTCCCCACCACCATCCCGGGGCTGGCGATCTGTCCTGCTCCGGGATCGCACGCCACCTGGCAAGTTCGCGCAAGGCACGTTCGAACTGCACGCTTGCGGCCTGACGCATCGAAATCCCCCGGAAAAGACTGAAAATGAGAAAGCCGCCATCTCCAGACAGGTTGCCGCGGCCTACTTCTCCTCCGCCGCGGTTGCCGTCGCCGGACCTTCGCCCATGATCATCAGCACCGCGTCCTCGTCCTTGGCGCCGTCCCAATGCACCTGCTTGCCGAAATGCGTGACAAAGCTGCCTGCCGGCATCGGCGTCGTGCCCTTGTCGGGATCGAATTTCGGCCCTGAGCCAACCCACCAGGTGCCCTGCAACACGGTGATGTAACGGTCGTTGGGATGGAAATGCGGCCGGCTGAAATGATTGCCTTTCAGCCATTTCGTAAAGACCACATAAAATCCGGGCTTGCTGGGGTCGCCGACCACGACCGCGTTCTGCACGCCGCGGGCGTCTGGGGCGCTCCAGGGAATCTGGTCCGGCAGCTTGTAGATGACCGCGGCCGGATTAAGTTCGGCCGCCGAGCCGATGCTCAAGGTGGCGGCAAAACAAATGGGCATCGCGAGGTATCGCGAGAGCCGGCTTGTGGCTGTCATGGTTTCCTCCGCTGTCGAATGCGTGAGCCCGGGCCGTGGACGAGTTCATCTGATTGTCATGCGATGCTAGCAGGTCGCATTCCGGCGAAGCAAGACACGCAGGTGCGCACAGGCGTGACGAGCGAAGTCGCCACAACGCAACTGCAGCATGAAAAACGTGTTTACGTCGCACATCGCGGTGCTAACGTCGCGCCCAATCAAAACACAGGGAGGACGTCTTTATGAAGCATCTCTTGACGCTCGCAATCGGGTTGCTGATCGGAACCGCCGCTATCCCGTTTTCCAATTCGGCCTCCGGTCAGGGCGAAAGCGGGTGGGTCACGCTGCTCGACAGCACCAAGATGGGCGACTGGGATGAGGTCGGCAAAGCCAACTGGGCGATGAAGGACGGCGCACTCGTCGCCGATAAGCTGATGGAAGGCAAGGATCCGGCCTACCTGGTCAGCAAGACCTCCTACAAGGATTTCCAGATCAGGGCCGAGTTCTGGGTGAGCGACGATGCCAATAGCGGCATCTTCATCCGCTGCGAGGACCCGAAGAAGATCGGCGGCAAGACCTGCTACGAGGTCAACATCTTCGACCAGCGGCCGGACCCGAGCTATGGCACAGGTGCGATCGTCGATGTCGCCAAGGTCGATCCAATGCCGAAGGCCGGCGGCAAATGGAATACCTACGAGATCACCGCGCAAGGCCCGCACTTCGTCGTCGTGCTCAACGGTCAGAAAACCGCCGATGCGCAGGACTCAAAACACGCCAGCGGAGCGTTCGCCCTGCAATACGGCCAGGGCATCGTGAAGTTCCGCAAGGTGCAGATCAAGGCGCTTTAGCTCGAGCGGCCGGGGACAATCCGAGTTTGCTTTCGACGGGTTGGCGGAAGCCTTCGCCGCCTGTGTGGGCCGCGCGCTCGGCAAACGGCCCTCGCGGGAAGAGAGTTAGATCTGCCGCACCACGCCGGGTTGGCCCGGCGCGCATTCCAGCGCGTCGCGATCCCAGCCGGCGGCGTTGGCCGCGGCCTCATAGGTGCTTTGCAGGAAGTCGAGCAGCGCCTGATCCGGTTCGGCGGCCCTACGCACGGCGTCATAGGGCAAAATGAATTCTCCGAGCGCCTCGCTGAAGAACGCCGCTTGCGGGCGCACCGCCGTGGCGCGGAAGCCCGCCGGCTCGGGATAGGTGTAGGAATAGAACGCGGGATAATCGATCGCGCCGCTGCCCGGCCAGAAGCCGGCGCTGCTCTCTTCGTGCGAATAGGCTTCGCAGGCGACTTCATCGGACAGATGCGGGACGCCGCCGGGATGGCGCGGCGCGCGCCGTCCCGAAAAGCGCGTCACCGCCAGATCAAAACTGCCCCAGAAGAAATGCACCGGGCTTGCCTTGCCGAGGAAGCCGGTGCGGAACTGCTTGAACACCCGGTCGGTATTGACAAGGATCTGGAAAAAGCGCCGCACCGCGGCCGGGTCGTAGGAGGCGTGCCGGTTGTCCTGCGAAAACCGGACCGGCTCGGGCAGCTCGTTTGGCATCTCGTCGATGACAACGTTGATGCCAAGCTCGGCGAGATCAGCCATGATTGCAGCGTAAAAACTCGCGACCGATTGTCCGGCCAGGGCGAACTGTCGCGTGACGCCGTCACTGGTCGAGATCCGCAATGCGTGATCGATGAAGTCAAGGTCGATCTGAAATGTCCTGACGTCATCGGGTATCGGCGAGGTCGTCAGCCCGCGCGCGGTGACGTAGAGCGCGACGTGCCAGGAATGGTTCAGCCAGGGCGCGCGCGCCAGGCGTATCTTGCCGACGATCTGGGTCCACAGATGCAGCGTTTCATAGGTCGCTCGCCACGCCGCGGTCGGCAGTTCCGGCCAAGGGATTTGCGAGGCGTTATTCATGCATCACCATAGCAGGCGGTCATCGCAATTCTCACGACAAGGCCGGGCGCGATCGCCCGGCCTTTAATATATGCGAATTCGCAGCGATTGGGATGGGGCTTCGCGCTTACGTCTTCTTGGCGCCCTTGGCGAAGGCGGCATCGACCTCATCTTTCTTGATGCGCGCAGCCGGGTTGCCGGGCTGGCTGAGATTCTGCTCTTCGGTGCCATCGCCCATCATGCCGGGATGCGGCTTGGCGGAATTCGGTTTGGTGCCTTTGGAATCGGGCTTGTTGGTCATGTTGCAATCTCCAGGCGCGGATGCGCCTGACCCAACGGCGCGACCGCCGTCTGGTTCCGCCGCTTTATCGATCGCGGACAGTGCGTGACCGAACGGCCGACATCACGAATTGGTGCATTCCGGGCATCGCCGCTTGCCGCGTGTGGCGCGAAACAGGCTGCGGCACCACCAGCGCCGGGCCATCGCCTGCACCGGATTGCGCGCAAGTTGATAGATAAAGAGAATTTCGATCATGGCAAAGTCCGTCGTCCCCGGACGGCAAATGGGGCGGCATTGCCTCAGGGAGAATGCCGCCCGTGTCGCATCAGCCATGCAGTTTCTTTGCGGTCTCCGCGATCACGCGGCCTTGATAGCGCGCGCCGGCGAGTTCGTTCTCGCTGGGTTGGCGGCTGCCGTCGCCGCCGGTGATCGTGGTCGCGCCATAGGGCGCGCCGCCGGTGACCTCGTCGAGCTTCATCTGGCCGCCAAAGCCGTAATTGAGGCCGACAATGATCATGCCGAAATGCAGCAGATTGGTAATGATCGAAAACAGCGTGGTTTCCTGGCCGCCATGCTGGGTTGCGCTTGAGGAGAAGGCGCCGCCGACCTTGCCGTGCAGCGCGCCCTTCGCCCAGAGGCCGCCGGCCTGATCGAGAAAATTCGCCATCTGGGATGCCATGCGGCCGAAGCGGGTGCCAGTGCCGACGATGATGGCATCGTAACTGGCGAGCTCTTCGACCTTCGCCACCGGCGCCGCTTGGTCGAGTTTGTAGTATGAGGCTTTCGCGACATCCGGTGGCACCAGTTCGGGCACCCGCTTGATGTCGACCGTGGCGCCGGCTTCGCGCGCGCCTTCGGCGACCGCATTCGCCATTTTCTCGATGTGGCCATAGGCGGAATAGTAGAGAACGAGAACTTTTGTCATGTTGGTCTCCGTGAGGTTTGGGGTTTGATGTGATCAAAAAGGAGCGTCATTGCCCGGCTTGACCCGGCAATCCATCGCCTTCGAAAGGCTTTTGCGAAGTGAGATGGATGCGCGGGTCAAGCCCGCGCATGACGGCTTCTTTCGTTGCGAGCGACGGCTGGCGCTACGCCGCGTCGACCAGTACCAGCTCGGAATCTGCCAGTGCGGTGATCTTCAGCCGGGCTTCGTCGCGGATGGCGACGCCGTCGCGGGCGTTGACGCGCACGCCGCTGATCTCGACCGCGCCGGCCGCCGGGACCAGATAGAGGTTGCGCGACGCCCGAGGTGCGTATTCGGCGCTCTCGCCGGCCTTCAGCGTGGTGGCGAGCACCCGCGCGTCGGCGCGGATCGGCAGCGCGTCCTTATCACCATCGATTCCGCTCGCGATGGTGACGAAGTTGCCGGAGCGATCCGACTTCGGAAACGGTTTCGCGCCCCAGGTCGGCGCACCGCCCTGTGTGGTGGGCTCGATCCAGATCTGGAAGATCCTGGTTTTGGTCGGCTCCAGATTGTATTCGGAGTGTCGAATACCGGACCCGGCGCTCATCACCTGCACGTCGCCGGCTTCGGTGCGGCCCTTGTTGCCGAGACTGTCCTGATGGGTGATCGCGCCTTCGCGGACATAGGTGATGATTTCCATGTTGGCGTGGGGATGCGCCGGGAAACCGCTATTCGGCGCGATCTCGTCGTCGTTCCACACCCGCAGCGCGCCATGGCCCATATTGTCGGGATCGTAGTAGCTGGCGAACGAGAAGTGATGTTTCGCTTTCAGCCAGCCGTGATCGGCGCTGCCGAGTTTTGCAAATGGTCTGAGTTCGATCATGGGATCTTCCTGTGATTTGACTTGCGTTGACCTCTGGATATGCGCTCGCCAATGGTATTAAAATAGAAACCATCGAAACACATTGTTTCCATTATTGCGCTAACAGGAGAGCCGGGATGGCCAAACTTCCCGATTTCGAAGGCCTCGCGATTTTCGCAAAAGTCGTGGAATTACGGTCATTTGCGGCAGCGGCAGCCGAGCTTGTGCTGTCCAGGGCAACGGTGTCGAAGGCCGTCACCCGGCTGGAAGGGCGGCTCGGCGCGCGGCTGTTCAACCGCACCTCGCGGCGGCTCGTCTTGACCGATGCCGGGCAAAAATTGTCCGAGCGCGCCGCGCGCCTGCTGTCCGATGGCGAGGCCGCGGAGAACGAGGCGCTGGCGCAATCGGTGGCGCCGCGCGGTCTGGTGCGGCTCGCGGTGCCGATGACATTCGGGGTGAAAGCGGTGGCGCCGATCCTGCCGCAGTTTCTTAGCCAATATCCCGACATCGCGATCGACCTTCACTTCAGCGATGTGATGGTGGATCTGGTCGGCGAGGGTTTTGATGCCGGTTTGCGGATCGCGAGCCTGCCGGATTCGTCATTGATCGCGCGGCGGCTGTGCGCAATGCCGCGCCACACGGTGGCGGCGCCGGCCTATCTCAAGCGCCATGGCCGGCCGACGCATCCGATGCATCTCGCGCAGCACAAATGCTTTGGCTACGCTTATATGTCGACGGCCGGGGTCTGGCATTACACCAATTCCAGAGGCGAGCAAGCGAGCGTGCGCCCCGCGGGGCCGCTGCGCGTCAACAATGGCGAAGCGCTGATGCCGACGCTGCTGGCGGGGCTCGGCATCGCAGATCTGCCGGACTTCATCGTCGGCGACGCCATTGCGTCAGGCAAGGTTGAAGTGATCCTGAAAGACTGGAAGCAGACCGAAGGCGCGGTACATCTGGTGACGCCGCCGGGCGGCCCCCGCCCCGCGCGCGTCGAGGTGCTGGCG
The DNA here is from genome assembly GCA_963801875.1 of uncultured Alphaproteobacteria bacterium. Classification (GTDB taxonomy): domain Bacteria; phylum Pseudomonadota; class Alphaproteobacteria; order Rhizobiales; family Xanthobacteraceae; genus Bradyrhizobium. Next base: position 354,518 of record CAWDGT010000010.1, read on the forward strand.
GATTTTCTCGCCAGGCATTTTGCCAAGGGCAAGAAGCGGAAGTAACGAATAACAGTGGGCACGGCGCCAAGTGCAGCTTTGCCCGCGCTGAGGTTCAGGCTACACCCGATCGTCAAAACAAGAATCTCCGGGGGAAGACTGCCGATGAACCGACGAGAGCTTCTGAAAGCCACAGCGGTATTGCCGCTGGCGCAGGCCGCACTGCCGAATCCCGCGTTCGCGCAAGCCGCCTGGCCGACGCGCAATGTCACCATGATCGTGCCGTTCCCGGCCGGCGGTCAGGCCGATCTCGCGGCGCGGCCGGTGGCACTGGCGCTGGAGAAAATTTTCGGCAAGCCTTTCATCGTCGACAACCGCGCCGGCGGCGCCGGCGGATCGATCGGCAACTCCGCCGCGGCGCGCGCCGAGCCCGGCGGCTACACCTTGCTGATGACGCTGTCGTCGCTGGCGGTGCTGCCCGAAGCCGACCGGCTGTTCGACCGTCCCGTGGCTTACGAAGTCTCGCAATTCGCGCCGGTTGCGCGCGTGCTCGCCGATCCCACGCTGCTCGCAGTGCCGGCCTCGGCGCCGTGGAAGACGCTGCAGGATTTCGTCGACGACGCGAAAAAGCATCCCGGCGAAATTCCCTATGGTTCCTCGGGTCCCTACGGCACCCTGCATGTGGCGATGGAAATGTTCGCAGCCTCCGCCGGCATCAAATTGCTGCACATCCCGTTTCGCGGCGCCGGTCCTGCGCTGACTGCGCTCCTGAGCGGCACGGTGCAGGCCCTGGCCTCGGCGCCGGGCACGCTGAAGCAGCAGGTCGATGACGGCAAGATGCGCGTGCTGGCGAACTGGGGCGCGGAGCGGATTTCGAGTTTTCCCGATCTGCCGACCTTCCGTGAACTCGGCTACAAGGACGTCGAGTTTTACATCTGGGCCGGGCTGTTCGCGCAGGCGGCGCTGCCGGCGCCGATCATGACGCGGTTGCGCGAGGCGATGGCGCAAGCGGTGAAAAGTCCGGAGGTGACGAAAACCTTCGAGACCGCCGGCAGCCCGGTGGCCTATCTGGACGCGCCGGAATTCTCAAAATTCGTCGCCGAGGATTCCGCGCGCCTGATCGCGGCGGTGAAGAAAATCGGCAAGGTGGAATAGCGGGCTTTGTTTTCCCTCCCCGCAAGCAGGCGGGAATCAAACTCCCGCCGGCTCCTGACACACATCGACCCATTCGGCATCGGTCAGCTCGGCCATCCGCGATGGCGCGATGCGTACCGCGCTGTGGGTCGAGCCCGCGGCCGGCACCACTTCGTCGAACGCCTTCAGCGACAAGTCGCAATAAACCGCCAGCGGCACCTTCAGGCCGAACGGGCAAACGCCGCCGACTTCATGCCCGGTGATCTCGGCGACCTCGTCGAGGCCGAGCATTTTCGGCTTGCCGCCGAACAGGGCCTTGACCTTCTTGTTGTCCATCCGCGAGGTGCCGCTGGCGACGATCAGCACCACGCGCTCGCCGACCCGAAGCGACAGGGTTTTTGCGATCCGGCCCGGCTCGACGCCGTAGGCCTCGGCGGCCAGCGCCACCGTCGCCGAACTCGATGGCGATTCGATCACGGTAATGTCAGGGGCCTTCTCGGCGAAGAACGCGCGGACGGATTCAGAGACTCATGTTCGAATTTCGTGGGCGGCGACCAGACCGGGCAGTTCCGACAACGCGTGAATGCGATAGTCGGGTGCGAAGCCGAGTTCATCCATCTGCGTGCGGATCGCCTTGAACAGGGTAAGCGGGGTGACGACATCGCTCTTGACGCAGGCCAGCGCCATTGCTTCAGGCGTCACCCGCTCGATCCAGGCGACGGTGAGCCCGAAGGCCTTGGCGCCACAGGCGTCCCACGGATTCGACGAGATGAACAGCACTTCCGCGGGCGGCACGCCGAGAACGGATTCGATAAGGCTGTATGCCTCCGGCGCCGGCTTGAAGATTTTATTGGAGTCGACGCTGATGGTGGCGTCGAGCACGCGCTCCAGCCCGCTGTTGCGTACCAGCGCGCCAAGCATGTCGGTGCTGCCGTTGGAAAGGATCGCCAGTTTGCAGCCGCGCAGCGCCGCCAGCGTGGCCGCCGCGTCCGGATACAAATCGAGATGCAGATACTTTTCGATGATGCGTTCGAAGGTGTTGCCGTCGTATGCCAGCCCGAGCACCCGCAGCGTATAGGCGAGCAACTCGCGGGTGATGACGGAAAAATCCCGATAGCTCCGCATCAGCGAGCGCAGCCAGGTATATTCGAGCTGCTTGACGCGCCAGATCTGGGTGATGATCTCGCCGTAGCCGGGAAAGGCCTCCTCGGTGACGGCAGCAACCGACTGAATGTCATAAAGCGTGCCATAGGCGTCGAATACAACGGCTTTGACCGTCATCTGGCCCGCGCCTTCCCGCCGATCGTCGCGTCGAGGAAATCATGAACGGCGTCGATCGATCGATCCGTCGCCGCCTGGTTGAATTCGAGGTGATGCCCGAGCAACTGGATCGGCGTCTTGTGTCCTGGCGCGTCGAAGGCGTGATAGGCGCCGGGATAGACCACGAGCGTGATCGGGACGCCCTGACCTTTTTGCCGGGAAATTCCCCAGCTGTCGCGGCCATCCACCATGTTGCGGCACTCTGCCGCCGGCGTCCAATCGTCGAGCTCACCGACCAGGATCAGGGTGGGAACGGTCATGTCGTCTTTAAATCCACCGCAGGGCGGATAGAACGCGATGGCCGCGCGGAACTTGTTCGGCGATGCTCGCTCGACGGCTCCGCGTTCGACCGATGTGAGCGCCAGCCAGCCGCCTTGCGAAAACCCAAGCGCCACAACGCGCGCGGAATCGACGAAGGGCTGCTGCACCAGAAATCGCAGCGCCCGGTATGCATCCGAGGCCAGATCGACCGGAGCGCCGCTGTCGCAGGTGTTCTCGATGCCGCGCGGACCAAAGCTGTCGACGGTGAGCGTCACGTAACCCCACGATGCGATTTTCTTTCCCCAGCGTTCGTCGAGCCGCCGCCAGTTTCCATTGCAACTATGCAACAGCACGACGGCGGGCGAGGGACCTCGGCTGTTGGTCTGCCTGAGATAGCCCTGCAGCGGCGGCGAACGGGCAAGCGGGTTCTCGAATTCAACGACGGACGCTGACGATTGAGACATGGCGGCGGGACATTTGACCGCGTTTCCGGTCAGCAGTACGGCGGCGAATGCCGCGACTTTGGCGAGGTTCCTCAAGAGCAGTCATCCCGCGTAACCCTGCATCGCCCAATCGCAGGCCGTCGTTTCAGATCCCCAGCAGCTTCCGCGCGTTGGCTTTCAATACTTTCGGCCTGATGTCGTCGCGGATCTCGAGCTTGGCGAAATCCGCAAGCCAGCGGTCGGGCGTGATTACCGGCCAGTCCGAGCCGAACAGCATCTTGTCCTGCAAAATGCTGTTGATGTAGCGCACCAGGATCGGCGGAAAATATTTCGGCGACCAGCCGGAGAGGTCGATATAGACGTTCGGCTTGTGGGTGGCGACCGACAGCGCTTCTTCCTGCCATGGGAACGACGGGTGCGCGAGGATGATCCTGAGGTCGGGGAAATCCGCCGCCACATCGTCCATGTACATCGGGTTGGAATATTTCAGCCGCATCCCCATGCCGCCGGGCATGCCGCTTCCGACGCCGGTCTGCCCGGTGTGGAACAGTGCGATCGCGCCGCCCTCGCTGATCGCCTCGTACAGCGGATAGGCCATGCGGTCGTTGGGGTAGAAGCCCTGCATGGTGGGATGGAATTTGAAGCCCTTGACGCCGAATTCCTCGATCAGCTTCCTCGCCTCGCGAACCCCGAGCTTGCCCTTGTGCGGATCGATGCTGACGAAGGGGATCAGCACGTCGGAATTGTCGGCGGCGACCTCCAGCATTTCGTAATTGTTGTAGCGGCGGAATCCGGTCTCGCGCTCGGCGTCGACCGGGAAAATCACGGCGGCGATTTTCTTGGCGCGGTAATAGGCCGCGGTTTCCGGCACGGTCGGCGGATGTTTGTTCGGCGACTTGAAGTAGTCGGCCATCTTGGCCTGGAAGTCGTCGTAGCCGTCGTCGCCATGCATGCCGCAGGGCTCTTCGGCATGGGTGTGGATGTCGATCGCCACGACGTCATCAATATTGGGCAGCTTCAATCTGGGCATCCTGGTTTCCCGGCGGCCGCGCGATTGTACAGCCGGCAAATTGATTATACCATATAACAAAAAGGGCAAGACAGCGGGCAAGGCTAGCGGAAACCGGGAGGATGACATGGGGCAGGCGGACGCCTTCGAGACCGATTTCTGGAAACATGCCAACTTGCGAAAGGTCTGGGACGACATCGTTCCCGGCGAGCCGCGCAAGACCATTCCCTACACGCTGACGCGCGACGCCATCGAACTCTATTGCGCCTCCGTCGGCGAAGACCATCCGATCTATTTCGATGAGGACTACGCCAGGACCACCGTCCATGGCGGGCTGATTGCGCCGCCGTCGATTCATATCCTTTTGATGTTTGCCTGCACGCCGGCCGACGACTGGATGCGCAGCCCGGGCACCGTCAATGCCGGGCAATCATGGAGTTACAACATCCCGGCGCGTCCCGGCGACGTCATCACGCTTTCCGCGCGTGCGCTCGACAAGTTCATCAAGCGCGAACGGCTGTTCGTGGTGCACGACAATGTCTTCTTCAACCAGCACGGCGAGGTGATCTGTTCTGGCCGCGGCTGGACCATCCGGCCGCAATGATGCGCGAGGAGTGAAAATCATGACCGCGACGTTTGAAAGCCTCGGCGCCGGCGACACCATCGAGGGACCGAAATTCGCGGTCAGCCGCGAATCCATCCGTCTGTTCTGCGACGCTTCGCTCGACTACAACCCGCTGCATCTTGACGACGACTACATGAAGGGCAATTTCGGCAAGACCAATTTCGGCGGCATCATCATGCACGGCATGAACAATTTCGGGCTGATCTCGCGCATGATCACGGACTGGGGCTATCCGCGAGGCGCGGTTCACCGCCGCCTCGAAACAAGATGGATAAATCCGGTCCGGCCGGGCGACACCATCCAGCCGAGCGGCATCGTCAAATCGAAGCAGGCCACGGCCAATTCGCGCTGGGTCCTGATCGACGTCATGGTGCGAAACCAAAGCGGCGAGAAGGTCGCCACCGGCGAGGCTATGGTCGAGTTCCCCCTTCGATAATTTGCCTGCAATTTCAAGCCGGACCGCCGGCGGAGCATGGTAGCGAGAGAGGTCCGCCTCCGATCGCCAAATTGGCTCCGGAGAGCCTGTTTTGATTGACATTCGACCGTGCAATGGCCTAGAAACCGCGCGTTCCGGGCAGCACAGCCGCCAGCGGGACCAAGCCCGTTTTGCCACTTTCGGGCTCCCAAACGATAGTGCCGAACACGGCCTTTCAAAGCATCAGGATTGTCCCATGAAGGTCCGTAACTCGCTGAAATCGCTGCGCGGCCGCCACCGCAACAACCGGCTGGTCCGCCGCAAGGGCCGGGTTTACGTGATCAACAAGGTTCAGCGCCGTTTCAAGGCGCGCCAGGGTTGATTCAAGCCTGATTCTGGCCCCCGTGCCGAGCGCGGAAATTCTCACCTTTACGGGTCTTTGACGCCTTTGCTGCTTTGCAGCGCGTTTTTCTGTGTCTAGACTTTACCCATGGCACCGAGATTCCCTGTCGCGCGCACCGGCCTGATCCTGACCCTTTTCACCGCGATCACCGCTGCGGCGCCGGGCATCGCATCCGCGCAGGATCCGCACGCCGCACCGCCGAAGCAGCTCAAAAAACTTCCGGAAGCGCCGGGCAAGCTGCCGAAGGTCGGCGCCGACAAGACGCGCGGGCTGGACTTCCTGTTCGGCGCGCTGAAGGCGGCGCCGGATGAGGCCAGCGCCAAGCATGTCGAGGCCCGGATCTGGGCGCTGTGGGTGCGGACCCCGAGCGATACCGCGGCGCTGCTGATGATGCGCGCCAAGGCGGCGATGGATGCCCATCAGATCGACGTCGCGCTGAAGCTGCTCGATGCCGTGGTCAAGTTGCGTCCCGATTATATCGAGGGATGGAACAGGCGCGCCACCGTATATTATCTCAAGAACGACTACGCCCATTCGCTCGAGGACATCGAGCAGGTGCTGGTCCGCGAACCCCGGCATTTCGGCGCGCTGGCCGGGCTTGGCATGATCATGCAGGATCTCGGCGACGAAAAGCGCGCGCTCGACGCTTTCCGCAAGGCACTTGCGATCAACCCGCACCTCGAGAAGGTGCCGGAACTGGTTAAGACCCTGAGCGAAAAGGTCGAAGGCCGCGACATCTGATCATCCGTCGATCGATCTGGCCGCGCGAATTAACCACGATCACAGACAATCCATTGTGAGCCGGAACGCTTTTCGTTACCCCGGACTTACCCGCTTGCCCGCAGGCAGGGAGCAGAACGATGAAAACCTTGATACTGGCTGGTGCGTTGACGCTGGCGACCGGAACGGCCTGTTTCGCGGACGGGCTCTATTGGGTGGTCGGCAATCGCGCGACCAACAAATGCGATATCGTGACCAGCAATCCGATCATCATTGACGATATCTGGTTCGGGGACGGTCCCTATAAATCCATCGACGACGCCAGGCTCGCCCGCTCGACGATCAGTATTTGCCCGAAAGAAGACCCGCCGGCCGACTGCAAGGATGACTGCGAGAAGCGGAACTAATGCAGCGCGCTGTTGCCGTGCTCGAACGGGCCGCCAAGGGCCACCGCCGCATAGAGCTGCTGAAGTTCGGCCTCCAGATGCTCGTTGACCAGCAGCAGCGCTTCCAGCGCGCTCCGGATGTCGCCGCCGCAACTGGCTACAATCCGGTCGATTGCGGCTTCGATCGGTCTGGTGCGCATCGAAACTCCTTCAATTGTCTGTCCGCTGGAATAAATCCCTGGTGCCCGGAGCGGGTTCCTGTGGATTGTGTGGATAGGCGAATGCCTTAATTCCGTGCCCTCGTTAGATGTCAAAAATGCGTTGAGCTTATGTCGTTATATAAATTTCCCAATGATGCTTGGGTGACGGCGCCCGCAAGACCACGGGAAAACCCTCATTTGGCAGCGCAACCGCGCCGCAGTAAAACCGTAGCCCTCGGGTGCCAAGGTCGTCCGGGCTTTAAAAAATGATATCCATCATTGTCGCGGCGGCGCTCGGTTCTGGCGCTGGTTACGCAGGCCGGTATCCTTGTCCTGCAGCGCAGGCAGGATGATCGAGGGCGCAAGCCTCAAGGTCCCCGATATCGGGCCGCGGGAGCGGCGCGCTCGGCGCACGCATGGTGCTCGATTTTCCGGAACGAGCCGCGGGGCTGGTGGTGCTGGCGCCGGTGGACGTCGCAAAATAACCCGCAACTCCGTCATCGGCAGCAACACGGGCCGAAGGGATCGCGAACCCGGCCGCGATCGGCTCGCCTTACGGACGGGCGGCTGCGGTCGTCGGGTTCGAGCCTTCTTCCAGGCATCGCGTAATGTGAGCGGTCCGATCTCTCGGTAGCACATTCGCGGCCTCGGCCTTGCGGCGGCATTCGAGTTGCTTGATCTGCTCGGCACGGCGCTTTTCGGCAGCCTCGCGATACTCAGGAGCAACGGTTTTCGGGTCGACCAGCTTTTGAGCGAGGCTCGGTTCGCTGAGTGCCAACACCGCAACAAGACTTAAGTGCCAGGATGATCTCATGGGAAATTCCTCGGTGTACTCAAATAAGCCCTGGACTCAAATCCAGGCCCCAGGATGCCAGCAGCAAAGACACAGTAAGGCCGACGCCGGAAAATATGACAATGGTTTTGATCGTTTCGACGCCGGCCTGCGTCCCGGGCGCGCGCGAAAGCATATATGCGATAAAAGCCATTTGCGACCTCCAAGCCTCATTAAGGTAACCGTTTCCCAGCAATAGCTCAGCCCGCGTCCGGCGCATGTGAACGGGATCACATTCCCCCGGAGGGGGCTTGGCGCCATCCCGGCAAACCATCGAGAAACGGCCGCGGCAGGGGGCTGCTGCGGCGGCCGAAGTCTTGAATTGCCTGTCCCGGTGAGGATCAGGGAACCTCACCGGGACGGATCTTGACGGGCAGATCAGTCCGCAAAACCGGAACAAGGGTGGCTGGCGGAATATGGCTGGCCGCGACGCAATTCGGGCCTTCGCCGGTCGCGGTGCGGACTGGCGAGAATCACCGGGCCGGTGCAATCTTTCCGGGGCGGAGCGCCGCGCGTGGCAATGGCGCGCGCCATGGCGCGAGCACATTAAGTATAAACTGACACGGGGGGTTCATGCGACGCTTCGTTGTTCTGATCGCCACTGCCCTGATGATGATTTCCTGCACCCCGGACGAGGAGGTGACGACGGGGTCAATCCACAGCAAGTGCGCGGCCGAGCTTTACCAAAGCTACAACCCCAAAGCGCTTGATCAATGCATGGCTGTCTGCATCAAGTGTGATCGCGGCACCAGAGCCACTTGCTCGACGTCATGCACCCTGAAGGGCGCGCGCTGATCTCGCGGCATGGCGGTCGTACGGCTGACGAAACAGACGCGCATCGGTGTCGCGTTGGATCGCGAGGGATTGCCTGGCATTATCAGGCGGCTGCGCGTCGGCCCCACCCAAACGGCGCAACGGCTGGCACATGGTCGCTACTTGGTTTTGCCGTCCTTGTCGTATTGTGAGATGAACGCCCAGAGATCGTTGATCTCTTTCTCGTTCTTGATGCCGGCAAAAATCATCTTGGTGCCGGGAATTTTCGCCTTCGGGTCCTTGATGTATTCCTTGAACAGGGCCTCGTTCCAGGTGATGCCGGAATTCTTGTTGGCGTCCGAGTAATTATAATCCGGCGCGGTGCCTGACTTGCGGCCGTCGAGCCCATTCAGCTCCGGGCCAACCTTGTTCTTGGCGCCTTCGCCGATCGCGTGGCAGGCCAGGCATTTGTTGAACGAGGTCTTGCCGGCCGCGACATCCTGCGCCAGCGCGACGGATGCGGCCGCCGACGATGCGATAACAACCAGCGTGCTCAACGTGAGTTTTTTCATGGGGGCTCTTCGTGGGTTTTGGGCAGGGGAGGGGCGACGGCGCCCGCCGCTGTTGTGGCACGGGGCGATTGCGAGGGACAAGCCGTGAAACGCCCCCCGGGTTCATCTATCCTGCCTAATCCTTTCGGATGGCTGGTATTCGGCCGAGCGCGCCGGCTTTGGTGAACTACCCAAAGCAGCCCAGACGTGCTTGATTTGCCGTAAGAAATCGGCAAGCACGAATGCGCGCGCGGCCCGAAGCTGCCACAGGGAGAAGACGCATGAGCATCATGATGCCCGCATCGGATCAGGCGGTCCTTGGCCGCCGCGACGCCATCGTCGCGGCGCTGCGCGCGATCGTGCCGGGCGAGGGCGTGATCGACAGCGCCGCCGAAATGGTCCCTTACGAATCCGATGGCCTGATGGCCTATCGTCAGCCGCCAATGGTGGTGGTTCTTCCCGAAACCACCGAACAGGTTTCGCAGGTTCTTAAATATTGCTTCGCGCAGGGCATCAAGGTGGTGCCGCGCGGCGCCGGCACCTCTCTGTCCGGCGGCGCGCTGCCGCTGGCCGATGGCGTGCTGCTCGGGCTTGGCAAATTCAAGCATATCCGCGAGATCGATTTCGACAACCGCGTGGTCGTGGCCGAACCGGGCGTGACAAATCTGGCCATCAGCCAGGCGGTCGCGCACGAGGGATACTATTATGCGCCCGACCCGTCGTCGCAGATTGCCTGCTCGATCGGCGGCAATGTCGCGGAAAATTCCGGCGGCGTTCACTGCCTGAAATACGGCATGACCACCAACAATGTGCTCGGGTGCGAAATCGTGCTGATCACGGGCGAAATCATCCGGATCGGCGGCAAGTCCGCCGAGAGCTGCGGCTACGATTTGATGGGCGTCATCACAGGCTCGGAAGGCCTGCTTGGCGTCATCACCGAGGTCACGGTGCGGATCCTGCAGAAGCCGGAGACGGCGCGGGCGCTAATGGTCGGTTTCGCCGAGGTCGAGGCGGCGGGCGAGTGCGTGGCGCGGATTATCGGCGCCGGCATCATTCCGGGCGGCATGGAAATGATGGACAAACCGGCGATTCACGCCGCCGAAGCCTTCGTCCATGCCGGCTATCCGCTCGATGTCGAGGCGCTTTTGATCATCGAACTCGACGGCCCCGGCGTCGAAGTCGATGAACTGATCAAGCGGGTCGAGGCGACCGCGCAAGCCTGCGGCTCGACCACGTGCCAGATTTCCACTTCCGAGACCGAGCGGAACCTGTTCTGGGCCGGCCGCAAGGCGGCCTTTCCTGCCGTCGGGCGGATTTCACCGGATTATCTCTGCATGGACGGCACCATCCCGCGCGGCAAATTGCCGGAGGCGCTGGCGCGAATTCGCGATCTCTCGAAAACATACGATCTACGCGTCGCCAATGTGTTTCATGCCGGCGACGGCAATCTGCATCCCCTGATCCTGTACGATGCCAACAAGCCCGGCGAGATGGAGCGGGCCGAAGCCTTCGGCGCCGATATCCTGCGGGTCTGCGTCAAACTTGGCGGCGTGCTGACCGGCGAACATGGCGTCGGCATCGAAAAGCGCGACCTGATGCCGGAGATGTTCAGCGAGGTCGATCTCAACCAGCAGCAGCGGCTGAAATGCGCGTTCGACGCGCAGGGGCTGCTCAATCCCGGCAAGGTATTTCCGACCCTGCACCGCTGCGCCGAACTCGGCCGCATGCATGTCCACGGCGGCAAGCTTGCTTTCCCTGAACTCCCGCGGTTTTGAGCAGGCGGTCGTGGACACGCTGAAAGTACGTGACGCCCAGGATGTCGAGCAGGTGGTGCGCGCGGCGATTGCCAGCGAGCAGCCGCTGGAAATCATCGGCCATGGCTCCAAGCGGCTGATCGGCCAGCCGATGACCACCAATGCGCTGCTTGACCTGTCCGCGCTCAATGCGGTGACGTCCTATGAACCGAGCGAACTGATCATCACCGTGCAGGCGGGGGCGCCACTCGCCGACGTCAAGTCCCTGATCGACTCCAAAAATCAGCAGTTCGCGTTCGAGCCGATCGACACGGCGCGTTTGCTCGGCACGGCGAACCTCGGCACCATCGGCGGCATGATCGGCGCCGGGCTCGCCGGTCCGCGCCGCATCAAGGCCGGTGGTGCCCGCGACCATCTGCTGGGCGCGCACGGGGTGTCCGGCTTTGGCGACAGCTTCAAGGCCGGCGGCCGGGTGGTGAAGAACGTCACCGGCTACGATCTCTGCAAACTGCTGGCGGGGTCCTGGGGCACCCTGGCTGTTATGACGGAAGTGACATTGAAGGTGATGCCGCGGCCAGAGAGCGAGCGCACGCTGGTGCTGCGCGGTCTGGACGATGTCGCCGCCAACCGGGCGATGACCGCGGCGCTGGGCTCGCCGTTCGACGTGTCCGGCGCGGCGCACGTGCCGAACTCGGCGTTTCGGGCAAGCGTTCGCGGGCTTGATGGCCTCGACGATCAGCGACAGGCCGTTACTTTGCTAAGGCTGGAGGGTATTTCGGCATCGGCCGCCCATCGCGCGGCCGCGCTCGGCATGGCGCTCTCGCCTTTTGGAGCGGCACAGATGATCGAGGACGAGGCCTCGGCAGTGGTCTGGAACTCGGTTTGCGACGTTGAGCCGTTCGCGGCCGACGGCACGCTGGGAGCGTGGCCGGTGTGGCGGATCGTTTGTCCGCCGGCCTCGGGCGGCGCGCTCGGTCAGGCGCTGGCGCGGGACACCGGGGGCGATGTGATCTACGATTGGGGCGGCGGTTTGATCTGGGCGGCGCTGCCCCCCAAGTCGGACGCGCAGGGCGGGCTGGTCCGTGATCGCGTCAACGCCGTCGGCGGCCACGCCATGCTGCTGCGGGCGTCCGACGAGGTACGCCGCAACGTCGATGTGTTTCATCCCCAGCCGGGTGGACTTGCCGCGCTGGGTGAACGCGTCCGCCAAAGCTTCGACCCGAAGAACATCCTCAATCGCGGCCGGCTGATGCGGGGATTTGCAGCATGAAGACCGAATTCAGCCTCGCCCAACTCGCCGATCCCGATATCGCGGAAGCCGACAAGATCCTGCGCGCCTGCGTGCATTGCGGATTTTGCACCGCGACCTGTCCGACCTATGTGCTGCTCGGCGACGAACTCGATAGCCCCCGCGGGCGGATCTATCTCATCAAGGAGATGCTGGAGAAGGACCGGCCGCCGACCGCCGAAGTAGTCAAGCACATCGACCGCTGTCTCTCCTGCCTCGCCTGCATGACCACCTGTCCGTCGGGCGTGAACTACATGCATCTGATCGATCAGGCGCGGGTGAGGATTGAAAGGGACTTTACTAGGCCGTTCACCGAGCGGCTGCTGCGGGCGGTCCTCGCCTCGGTGCTGCCGCGGCCCGAACTGTTTCGCCTGAGCATGATCATGGCGCGGTTTGGCCGGCCGCTGGCAGCCCTGCTGCCGACCCCGAAGACCGCAACGGCAACGCCGACTTTATTGAGGCGAATCAAGGCGATGCTGACCCTTGCGCCGGGCCGTCTGCCGGCGCCGGGGCCATCAGGCGGAAGCATTTTTGCAGCCCAGGGCGAAAGGCGCGGGCGGGTCGCATTGCTGCAGGGCTGCGCCCAGCAGGTCCTGGCGCCGCGCATCAATCAGGCCGCCATCAACCTCCTGACGCGTCACGGCATCGAAGTCGTGCTGGTCAAGGACGAGCAATGCTGCGGCGCGCTCACCCATCACCTCGGACGCGAGGACGACGCGCTGGCCCGGGCGCGCGCCAACATCACGGTCTGGCTCAAGGAGGCCGGGCAAAACGGCCTCGACGCCATCCTGGTGACGACATCGGGCTGCGGGACAGTCATCAAGGATTATGGCTTCATGCTGCGCGCGGACCGCGAATTCGCCACCGCGGCGGCAAGAATTTCGGCGCTGGCCAAGGACATCACTGAGTATGTCGGCGGCCTCGGCCTGCAGCCAGCGCAGCACCACCGCGATATTGTGATCGCTTATCATTCGGCCTGTTCGCTGCAGCACGGACAGAAAATCGCGCAAGCCCCGAAAGAATTGCTTTCCAAGAACGGATTCGTGGTGAAAGATGTACCCGAGAGCTATTTGTGCTGCGGTTCGGCGGGGACATATAACATTCTCCAGCCTGACATTGCGACCAAGTTGCGTGATCGAAAGGTCGCCAATATTGCGATGGTCAGGCCGGACATGATTGCTGCGGGCAATATTGGATGCATGATGCAGATTGCCGGCGGTACGTCAGTTCCCGTGGTGCACACAATTGAGCTTCTCGATTGGGCGACAGGCGGTCCCCGGCCAGGGTTGAACTGATCGATGGGCCTCGTGCTTGAGGCGGACGACTTGAAACGCTCGATTGACATTGATCGGCGGCAACAGGAGGACCACAATGGCTAAAGGCAAGAAGAGCAAGAAAAGCAAGAAGGCCAAAAAGGCCAAAAAAAGCGTTATGAAGGCGAAGAAGAAATCCGCGAAGAAATCCGCAAAGAAGTCGGCGAAAAAGGCCAGGAAGTCGGCGAAGAAATCCGCCAAAAAGTCCAAGGCGGCCGCGCCGAAAAAATCAGCCAAGACGGCCAAGAGCCCTGCAAGGAAAAAGCGGAAGGCTGCTGCCAAGCCCGCCGCGGCAACGCCCGTGGCGCCCAAGCCCGCCGCGCCGATGGCCGCGCCAGCGCCGGCGCCCGCCCCGGCGGCGCCGAGTTGGGCCACACCCAGTCCCGCGCCGTCATGGGGGAGTTCCTCTGGCTCGTCGCATTCAGGCGATGATGACCACTAGCTGACGTCCCGATTCCCTCGGGTTGCGATTCAAGGCCGCAGCGCTCCGTCGCTGTGGCCCTTTTTTTCGCGACGGCTCGCCCTGGTCGGCTGATTTGAGTCGGCCGGACGTCCCCCGAGGTGAATTCCTCCCGGCGCGTCGCGCCCGGGTGATATGGAAATCGGTCAAGATTGTTGTCGGAATGCAACACACGCCGGGAACATTTCTCAGAACGCCCAGAACGCCTAAAAAGGCGGCACATGCTCGTCATTTTTGCTTCACTAATAGGGGTGGCGCGTTCCAGATTGCGATCGCGTTAAGGAATTTGGTTGCAGTCGGTTATCGCTTGTCCCTGGGGGCGCCGGAATCGGACTGATCTTTGAAATCTGATGGGGGTCGTCATGAAGAAAATGGTTTTGCTGGCAACGGCGCTGGCAATGGTATCGGGTTCGGCTCTGGCTGCGGACATGCCGCTCAAAGCCGTCAAGGCGCCGCCGCCACCGGCATTCGAGCCTTGGGATATCGCCTTCGGCAGCGCGATTATGAGCGACTACATCTTCCGCGGCGTGACCCAGTCCAACCACAAGCCGTCGGTCACGGCCTATTTCGAGCCGCGCTACAACGTCAACAAGGACCTGCAGCTGTACATCGGCACCTCCACCGAAAGCATCTCCTTCGCGAACCGCGCCGCGGCTGAAGTCGACATCTACGGCGGTATTCGCCCGACCTTCGGCGCGTTCGCCTTCGATTTCGGTCTCTGGGGCTATCTGTATCCGGGCGGAACCTGCTTCAACGGCGGCAACGGCGGTCTAGCCGTTGATGCTGCAGGCAAACCGATTAGTGCGGAATGCTTTTTGAACTTCCTGCCCAACGGCAACGTCATGAAGAAAGACGTTAGCTTCATGGAAGTCTACGGCAAGGTGAACTACACCATCAACGACAACTGGCAGTTCGGCTTGAATGAGTACTATTCGCCGAATTTCCTGAACTCCGGCGCCTGGGGCAACTATTCCTCGATCACCGGCAAGTACACCGCGCCGAGCACGATCTTCGGCAGCAGCGGCGTTGGCATGTATGTCTCCGGCGAGTTTGGCCGGCAATGGCTCGGAACATCTGATTCGTTCTACGGGACCACCTTCACCAACCCGGGCTTCGCCGGGCCGTTCCCGAACGGCATCAAGTACGCCGATTACAATACCTGGAACATTGGTATCGGTTTCACCTACAAGGTGTTCACGCTCGATGTGCGTTATTCCGACACCAACCTGTCGAAGGCTAACTGCAACGCTTTCACAAGCGATTATACGGCGAAGTTCAGCAACAGCTTTTCTTCGATCAATCCGACCGGTGTCGGCTCGAACTGGTGCGGCGCGGCGGGCACCGTCAAGCTGTCGGCTGACCTGACGGCCATGACCAACCTGAAATAGGCTCTGCTATCGAAGAGAAGGGGCGGCAGGGCAATCTGCCGCCCCTTCTTATTTGTAGTGAGCCCGAAGCTGACTATCCGCCGGTCATCATCATTCCGTTTGCCGCAAGCCAAGCCGGCGCAGCCGCGCGCGCAGCAAGCCGCACCAGGCCAGGCGCGCGTCGTCAGGACGGCTTGAGGCCTTCTTCGCGGTTCTGCAGCGCAAACCGGTCGCCGTCACGGGCGAGCTCCACATTGCGCTGGTGGAAGGCTTCGAGCGTGGAGCGATGACCGATCGAGACAATAGTGGTCGCCGGCAGTTTCTCCGCCAGTAGCCGGTAAAGCTCGGCCTCCGAGGCTTCATCGAGCGAAGCGGTCGCTTCATCGAGGAACAGATATTGAGGCTCGTGCAGCAGCGCGCGCGCCAGCCCAAGGCGCTGTTGCTCACCGAGCGAGAGCATGCGGTTCCAGTGCGCTTCCTCCTCCAGCCGGGATGCGAGCTGAGACAGGCCCACCGCGACAAGAGCATCCCTGACCCGATCCGAGCTGAACGCGCTCGCGACCGCGGGGTAGACGATCGCAGCCTTCAGCGACCCGACCGGAAAATACGGCCGCTGCGGCATCATCATCAGGGTTGCCTTTGCAGGGACGGCGATCGAGCCGCTGCCGAACGGCCAGACGCCCGCGATGGCGCGGAACAAGGTCGACTTGCCGGCGCCGGTGGGGCCGGTGACCAACGTGCGTTCACTGCCGCTGATGCTGAAGTTGTCGGCCGAGACCAGCGGCGTGCCGTTGGGCAGCCTGACGAGAAGCTGCTCCAGATCGATTTTATTAGTGCCGGTCGAGGCCACGACATCGATCGAACTGGCACTGCTCGCCTGTGTGGCGGCGCTGTTGATCGCCGTCTCAAATCCATCGAGCCGGGCGACGACGGCGCGCCATTCCGCCAGCGTCCGATACGCCGAAACGAAAAATGAAAGTGCCTTCTGCACGCTGCCGAACGCGGACGCGGTCTGCATCATGCCGCCGAGCTGGATCTTGTCGGCGAAATAAGCCGGCGCCACCAGGATGAACGGAAAGATCACTGCGGCTTGCGCGTAACTGCCCGTAACCGCCGTCAGCCGCTTGGTCCGCCCCATGATGCCGTACCAGTTGTCGATGACACGGCCGAAGCGCTCCAAAAGCCGCTGCCGCTCGGCGCTCTCGCCCTGCAACAGCGCGATCTGTTCGGCGTTTTCGCGCACCCGCACCAGGTTGAAGCGAAAATCGGCCTCGAAGCGCTGCTGCTGGAAATCAAGGTTGACCAGCGGCGAGCCGATCCATTGCGTCAGCGCCGTTCCGAGAATCGCATAGATCAGCGCGCCCCACACCAGATAGCCGGGGATCGTGAACTCGTGATCGAGGATGTGCAACGGTGCAGCCGCGGACAGACCCCACAGGATGACGACAAAAGACGCCAGCGATACGATCGAACTGAGCAGGCCGACGCCGATACCCAGCGTTTGCTCAACGAACATTTTGACGTCTTCGGCGATGCGTTGGTCCGGATTATCGGCGGCATCGTCCTTGAGCTGCATGCGATAGTGGTTGGCGTCGTGAAGCCATTGGCCGAGATAGGTCGCGGTCATCCAGCGGCGCCAGCGGATCTGCAGCCATTGATTGAGATAAAGCTGGTAGACGGCAAGCGCGACATAGAACGTCGCCAAGACGGTAAAGACGCCGAGTTCCCAGATGAAGGTGTCCCAATTCTTCCCCTGGAGCGCGTTGTAAAAGCGATTGTACCACTGGTTCACCAGCACATCGATCGCGACCAGCGAAAGTTCAATCGAAATCACCGCCGCGAGCAGGGCGCGGCCGGCCCATTTGTCCTCCGAACGGAAATACGGCGAGGCGATCCGCCATACCGTGGCGAGCGTCGAGCGGATGTTGTTCACAGATTGCCGTCTCCGGGAGAATGGCCTCAAAGGCCTGAAAAAATGGGAGAATTGGACTGCCTAGACTAAAGTCGTAGTCTTCGGGGTTTGCGTTCGCTTGTCCCAGCCTCCGAGTCAACCCTAGCATGGGCATAACGGCGAGGGGCGGGGGACCTTCACACTTCGCGGGGTTGTGAGCGGATTTTGGTATTGCCCAAATTCGCGGCCGACTTCGCGCATTGCAAAGACACTCCTCGCAATCACGCCAGGCACGCCTGACCGTCCACGCTGGTCGGGGCGCCGCATATCGGCGTGGGGAGGAACCGCAATGTGGAATCAAGTCTATAATCCGTTTGGCAACACGGTGCTGTCGACGATCGCCGCGGCGGTACCCGTCGTCACGCTGCTGGTGTTGATTGCCAGCGGCAAGGTCAAGGCGCATATCGCGGCCATCGTTGCGTTGATCGCCGCCAACATCATCGCGATTTTCATCTTCACCATGCCGGCCGGCATGTCGATCCGCGCATCGCTGCTTGGCGTCGTGGCGGGATTCTTCCCGATTGGCTGGATCGTGCTGAACGTCATCTTCCTCTACCGCGTTACCGTGGCAACCGGTCGATTCGACCTGCTCCAGCGTGCGATCGGCGGTGTGACGGAGGACCGGCGCCTGCAGCTGCTGCTGATTGCGTTTTCATTCGGCGCGTTTTTCGAGGGAGCATCGGGCTTCGGCACGCCGGTCGCCGTGACCGGTGCAGTTTTGATCGGTCTCGGTTTCTCGCCGCTCGCCGCATCCGGTCTGTCGTTGATTGCCAATACCGCGCCCGTCGCCTATGGCGCGCTCGGTACTCCGATCCAGGGCCTGGCATCGGTGACCGGTCTCGATCCCTACATCCTGGGCGCGATGGTCGGGCGGCAGTTGCCGGTGTTCTCGCTGATCGTGCCGTTCTGGGTGGTATGGGCGTTCGCCGGCTGGAAAGGCATGAAGGACATCTGGCCGGCCATTCTCGTGACCGGCGTGTCGTTCGCGGTCCCGCAATTCGTGATCTCGAATTACATCAATCCATGGATCGTCGACATCGGCGCGTCGCTGATCTCGATGGGCTGTCTCATCCTTTTCCTCGAGATCTGGCAGCCCAAGCAGCTGTGGCTGTCGCCGGCGCTGCGCGGCAACGATGAATCGGCATCGACGATGGCGCCGGCGAAGCTGATGGACAAGACGCCGCTGTCCCAGGCGCAGGTTTGGGGCGCGCTGCTGCCATGGATCATCGTCTGCGTCGTGATGCTGGTCTGGGGCAGCGGCTGGTTCAAGAACTGGGCCAATTCGATCTTCATCTGGAATTATCCCGTTCCCGAGCTGCACAACATGATCAACAAGGTGCCGCCGGTGGCGGCGAAGCCGACACCCGAAGGTGCGGTGTTCGGCTTCACCTACCTGTCGTTCACCGGCACCGGCATGCTGATCGCAGCGATCATCTCCAGCTTCCTGATGGGCCTCTCGCCAGCCAAGATGGTTGCGGAGTATGGCCGCACCATCAAGCTGTGCTCGATTTCGCTGATCACGATCTCGGCGATGCTGGCGATCGGTACGCTGACCCGGCTCTCCGGTGTTGACGCGACGCTCGGTCTGGCGTTTGCGGCGACCGGCGTGCTCTATCCCTTCTTCGGCACGCTGCTCGGCTGGTTGGGCGTGGCGCTGACGGGGTCGGACACGGCTTCGAATATTCTGTTCGGAAACCTGCAGAAGATCACCTCGGAGCAGCTCGGCCTGTCGTCGATTCTGATGGGCGCCGCCAACTCCTCCGGCGGCGTCATGGGCAAGATGATCGACGCGCAGTCGATCGTCGTCGCTTCCACCGCCACCAACTGGTACGGCCATGAAGGAACGATCTTGCGCTTCGTGTTCAAGCATTCGATCGCGCTGGCATGTCTTGTCGGCGTTCTCGTGATGCTGCAGGCCTATGTGTATCCATTCACGTTGATGGTCCTGAAGTAACAGACCGGTTCCGGCGAAACCAACGAAAATCCCCGCAGGGCCGGAGCCTGCGGGGATTTTTTGCACGCCGACGAAATTTGCGGCGGCCGATCTGGTCAATGCCGCGCTTGCCCATTACAACAACGCGCCAGTGCCGGGATATTTTTGAGGGGCTGCATGTTTTCAGCGACGGGTTTTGTGAGGCAGGCGGCGGTGGCGCTGATCCTGGCCACTGGCGCCTTCAACGCCAATCCGGCCCGCGCCGATGCGGCATTTCCGTTCGGGCTGGCGATGACACTGGACACGGCGCGTCAGCCCGGCTCGAAGCGATTGCCGAATCTCGAGATCGGCGACAACGGCGAGGCCGTGCTGGAACTGTGGTGCAAGGGCGGCACGGGCCAGTTTTCGGTGGCCGGCAACACCGTAATTTTTGCCGCCGGACCGCTGGAGGATCGCGCCTGTCCGCCGGCAAAGGCACAGGCCGACGATGACCTGGTGGCCGCGCTGAGCGAGGCCGTCACCTGGAAGCGGCAGGGCGATCTTGTCTCCTTTATCGGAACCAAGACGCTGCGGTTCCGTCTCGACACCAACTGAGGGTTGCGGCTGGCACAGCCTCGAATTGAACTCGGGGCTGGCGTCAGTTCGATTATCTCGCCCCGCTTGCGGGGAGAGGTCAGATTGCGCGGTTAGCGCAATCCGGGTGAGGGGGACTCTCCGCTAGTCCCATTCGTTGAGAGAGCCCCTCACCCCAACCCCCCTCTCCCCGCAAGTGCGGGGCGAGGGAGAAGTGATGCCACGGCCCGCCCGGCCAGCGGCTATTTCCAGGCCGATTTGTCCGAATCCCAGCGCTGGCCCTTGAATTCCTTCGCCAGCGCCTCGATCGAACCGTTGTCGTCCTTCTGGTCGCCTTCCTCGTCGCCGCTGAACTCATCGGTCAGGTTGAGTTTGGCACCCGCGGCTTCATCCGCCGTCGAAATGACGGGATTGCCGATCCACAGCATCAGCCGGTCGGAGCCGCCGGGTTTGTCGGGGGCCACCAGCGCCGTGACCTCGATCGTCTCGGTGAGGCCGAGCGCGGGGAACAACGGGCTCGGCCGCTTGAACGTCAATTTCAGCTTTCCGGTAGTGACGTTCCAGGCCGACGCCGAGGATTTCGCCGCAAGCGTCTTGGTCAGAACGCTTGCCACCGCTGCCGCGAGTTTGTCCTTGTTCAGTCGGTCGCCGTCGCGCCAGTCGGCGGCCGCGAACCGGATCGTGCGCTCCATGTCGACGATGCCGCTGGTCCAGCCGACGGCGACTACGCCGGGCACCGACCTGAATTTCGCGATCAGCGCGGCGGCGCGATCGGGATCCGCTGAGATGTTGATGGTCTGCTCGCCCGCGCGCAGTGCGTCGCAGGTGACCGTGAGGCCGCTCAGTGAAACCTCGAGGTCTTGTCCCTTCAACCCCTTCAGGAAATCCAGCGCCGCATCCAGCTTCACCCTCACGCCAATCGATTCCGGGGAAACTTCGGTGAAATCCTTTGGCGCTGCCGTGATGCCGTCATCGGTAGTCTGATTGTCCTGGAATTCCTTCTCGCTGAGGTCGGAATTGTCGGAGGAGACGACTTCGGTCACGTTTTGGCCGACGCTGATCTGGCCCTTGAATTCGAAGGTGTCGCCGGTCGGTCTGCGCACCAGTTTCACCGTGACCGGCAATTTTTCGCCGAGGCTCTGGGTGGTTCCGGTCAGGGTCTGGCCGTTGACCGCCAGATTGGCGACGAAGCGGTCCTTGCGATCGGCGCCTTTCGCAACCGGGTAGCAGACGTCGAGTACCGCCGAGGTGACGGTCTTGCCCTGGCGGGTCTCCTTGAGAAAAGCGTCGGCATTGCCACCCATCACGCCATCAATGGCGGTGAAATATCTGACTTCGTTGGCGCCCGGCGCGGCCTTCGGCGAGAGCTTCATTTGAGCCAGGGCCGTATCCGACGACGCCATCATCAGACCGAGCAGGCAGAACAGAAACGCGCGCATTTCGAGTTCCTCGTGAGGCAAGATTGGCCGTTACCGTAGAGCCTTTTCACCAAAAAAGAAGGCCGCCCGGAGGCGGCCTTCGGCGGACCAATAGCGAAGACCCGGCGAAGCTTTAGCGTAGGCGGGTGACCCGGCAATCCATCGCCTTTGCAGAAACTCTTCCGAAGATGATGGGTGCCCGGGTCTTGACGAGGAGGGAGATTGCTGCGGCTGTCTTGGTCGTGCTAGGCGAGCACGCCCATGATGTCGCTCTCCTTCATGATCAGGAGTTCCTCGCCGTCGAGCTTGATCTCGGTGCCCGACCATTTGCCGAACAGCACGCGGTCGCCGACTTTGAGATCGATCGGGATCAGCTTGCCGGCTTCGTCTCGGCCGCCGGGACCGACCGCCGTGATTTCGCCCTGCGAGGGCTTTTCCTTGGCGCTGTCGGGAATGATGATGCCCCCCTTGGTCTTTTCTTCGGCGTCGATACGTTTGACCACGACGCGGTCATGCAGCGGACGAAATTTGGATTTAGCCATGGCGGTTCCCTTTGGGGGCTCGTTTGACGATCTGGTGCGAAGCGAATGCGGGCGTATTCGACACCGCCAAAGCGGCAAAAACAGCCCGTATCCTTAGCAATCGCGCTCTCGGAGTGCTAATGGTGCGCCCGGGAATATGGCTTGACGCCAATCCTGTCAAGCAAACGGGAGTTAATCCGTTGGTGAGACCGGTATAGGATGCTTTACGGAAACCTGCTCCGACTGCAGTCTTACGCTTGTCTGCAGGACGGGTGCGGACACGAATTTTGCTCGGGGGAATGCCATGGTCAGGTCACTTAGCGCGCGCACGGTTGCCAATCTGGGGGTCGCCTCGGCGCTGGCACTATTCCTGGGCGCGTGCGGGAGCTTCAACCTGCCGTCATTATCGTCGTCAACCCCAGAGGCCGCACCGGAGCCCGGCGTGGCACCCGAAATGCCGGCGACCATCCGCCCCGACGAGATTGTCGGCCGCTGGGGTCTCGCGTCGTATCAGAATCCTGCCGACCGCGCGCGCACCGAAGCCGCGGCAAAGGGGCAATGCAAACAGCCTTACGTGATCGGAGCCGGATCGTCGGGCGGGGTGATGATGCATCTGGCCGACCAGGCGACGCCGCAGGAACTGCGCCTCAAGGGCAGCCCGAGCGGCAAGAACTATATCGGCCCGCCCGGACCGGCCGGTGGCGAACAGGATCGTGAGATCGTCTCGTTCGACGGACGCGTTCTGATCACCCGCTTCACCGACAAGGATGCCGCTGTCCGTTACGGCAACATGGTCTACGTCCGTTGCTCGCCCCGCGCCTGAGCCGCTGAATTCGTCATTCCGGAGCGACGCCAACGGGTCCGGCCGTTGGCCGGCCCGATGACAAGCTCCGCATCGCGCGCGGAATCCAAGGATTCGCCGATGCGCAATTGCGCATCTGAGGTCTGGCGCTCGCGCACCATCCCGGAATGACGAGGTAAAAACGCCGGCGTTGTGCCGATGTTTTTGTGTTTAGCAGGATGGTGTGTCGGGTGTGGCCACCAGGCACGGCAAAACTCAGTTGAACAGCGCGTCGATGTCGTTCTGCGAGGCATGGCCGGCGTCGCCGTCCAGCTTGGGACCGTTCAGCAACCGGGCGTCGCCCTCCCGATCGTCGACGACCAGAGGTGCGTGCGCCTTGATCGCATCGACGCCACCCCAGATATCCATCATGACGGTGATGTGGTTTTCGATGAATTTCATCGTGGTCATAACCTTGTTGATGCGCTGACCGGTCAGATCCTGGAAATTGCAGGCCTCGAAGATCGAAACGACGCGCTCCTGGATTTCTTCGCTGAGGATCTTTTGCTGATCCGGCGAGGTCACCTTGGACAGCGCTGTCGCCGCGTTATCGATCGATTCGGCGGCTTCCAGAATCTGCTGGGTGGCTTCCTCGGTGCCGCCGACCACTGCGCCGAGTTCGCCGTTGACCCTGGCCATTTCCTCGCCGTTGAAGCTTTTGCCGTGCAGCACCGCGATTTCCCGCTTGGTGCGGCTGATCGCATCGTGAATCAGGTCGAGCTCGACCTTGAGTTTCTCGCACTGCTCGATCTGGGCGCGATAGGTTTTCAGCAGCGCGAGGGCTTCGGCGACCTCGTGTGTGACCGATGCGCCGATCGTCTCGGTTGCCGCGCTATTGCCCGGGCTCGACCCCATCAGGGCGCGGATGGCGCGCAGCTCGGCCATGATCTCATGATGCATGGGACCGATATCGCCGGCGGCCGCGGGCATTGGAATGTCGCCGCCGCTGAATGCTTCTTCGATACGAAAACGTCTGCGATGAATCGGCATGAGTTCTTTCCTGACCTTCACTCGTCAAGTTTTAGACAGGTGCGCTTTAACATCGGGTTCACGCCGCGGACCATCGAGAAGCGCGCGGCAACCGCCACACACCAACGATTAACCATGCGCCCCCGCCGTTCACCGAAAATAAACGCTACCGGACAAAACCGTGCCGAATTGGCGACGTGGTGAATCGAAAAGCCGTTTTTGTTTACCAAACCGATGCAGTTTTGATTTTAGTTGGTGGCGTGCAAGGGCGCTTGAAACGGGCGCTCCCCACGACGAAACAGTGCAGAGTACGTCGATGTTCAAAACGTTGTCTGTTGCGCTCCTCGCGGGCGCATCCGTTCTAGCCGCCGGGCTTCATCAGGCCAGGGCAATCGAAGCCGCGGCGATCCCCGAACCCGCCGTGATCTACGCCGATCAGCCCGCGCAGCGGCCGGTGCGAACCGCCTATGCCGAGCGCTCCAACATGGGCGGCGGTTTCATCGAGTTCCTGTTCGGCGACGGACAGAATCAGGGCGAGCGCTATCAGCAGCAACCCGCCTATCAACAGCGGCAACAATCGTATCAACCGCTGGGCCCGCTGCTGCCGTCGATGGCGCCGCAGCAAGTGATGCGCCAGCTGGACGACGAACCTGCGCATCGCGCGTTCGATCCGAAATTCGAAAAGCAGCTCGTTGACTATCACGGCAGGGAAAGCGCCGGCACCATCGTCGTCGATACGCCCAACAAGTTCCTGTTTCTGGTGCAGGGCGACGGCAAGGCGCTGCGCTACGGCATCGGCGTCGGCCGCCCCGGTTTCACCTGGTCGGGCGTCAAGCAGATTTCCGCGAAGAAGGAATGGCCGGCATGGACGCCGCCACCGGAAATGCTGGTGCGGCGTCCGGATCTGCCGCGGTACATGGAAGGCGGCCCGCAAAATCCGCTGGGCGCCCGCGCGATGTATCTGGGTTCGTCGCTCTATCGCATCCACGGCTCCAACGAGCCCTGGACGATCGGCACCAACGTCTCGTCCGGCTGCATCCGGATGCGCAATGAGGATGTGATCGACCTGTACGGCCGCGTCAATGTCGGCGCGAAGGTCGTCGTTATCTGATCGTCTGACGACGGAATAAAAACGGCCGCTCGATCGGTCGGCCGTTTTGCTCTTGCAGCGTCCAGGAAACTAATCAGGCGTAGTCGCTGTCTCCGTCGCCGCTGAAATCGTCGGAATCCAGATCCATTTCGTCGTCATCGTTCGATGCAGAATCGAACAATCCTGCGCGCGAGGTATCGCCGGCGTGGTTTGCGGACGAGCCGATGTCGTCGATCCCGGCGTCGCGCGCGAGACTGCTGCCGGATTGATCGCTCCAGGGAGTCTGGCTTGCGCCTCTGCCGGCCAATGCGGCCTGATCGCCGAAGCCGTGGTGGCCGTCGCCCATCATCGAGCGGATGCTGCCGAGCAGCAGCGATCCGCCGACCATTCCGGCCGCCGCCGCGGCTGCGGTTCCCAGAAATGAGCCGCCGCTCGGGGCCTGGGGCGCGCCATAGGGCTGACCGTAGGGCGCCTGTTCATATTGTCCCGGAGACTGCGCCTGCTGCATCACCTGGCCGCTGTTCCATACCGGGCGGTTGGTTATCTCGGGCGGGCGGACGTTAGGTACGGAGCCGCGCGGCTGGCTTTGCTCGAAGATCGTCTCGCGCATCGAATCCAGAAATCCGCCGGATCGATTTTGCGCGGGCGCGCCGGCGGCCTCCAGTTCCTGGATGCGGCTGTTCGCGCGCTTGAGCGCTTCGTCCTGGACCAAAACGGTCTGCACCAGCGCGTAGGCGGCGTTGGGCGCCTTGCGCAAGCCCTGCGCGATGGCGGCGGCCGCGTCCGGATCGCGTGGCGCGTTTTCCACCCTGGAGAGCCGGTCGAAAAGGTCGTCAACCAATTGGCGTTCTTGCGGTGTCATGGATTTCCTCCCTCGCTCCGAAGCGCAGGCGCAGATGTAGGGACGTTTTGCGTCGCAAGTAGTGTTGCGGCGGATTAAATTTATCGCTGCGGCAACACGCCCCGGCGCGTGTTCCCCTGCGGGGGTCAACTCAAGGTGACTTTATTCGCAGCCAGCACGCGCGGGAAATGCTCGCCTCCGAGAAAGGCGTGCTCGTGTTCGCGCTGGGTCGTGAACGGGTCGAGGCTGACCAGGATATCGTCGACGAATCCGGGATGACACATGATGACGCCATTCTCCGGCATCCCATCGAGAAACTGCCCCATCAGGGTGCCGAAATCGGGTCGCCGGCTGAAATCATACGCGCCGGCGAATCCGGGATTGAATGCAATATCGGCCCGCGCGGCGCGGCGGCGAAATTGCGCGCTGAGGACGTCGAGAACCAGTGCCTTGGGCGTGCCGAGCCGCCGGGCGAGCGGCTGGCTGCGCCCGCCCTGGCGAACCCAGGCGTTGGGGGCAGCCGCTTTCACCGCCGTCAGAAACGCGTCGCGCACCACCGGAAATAGCTGCGCATGCTGGTGGGCGTCGACAAAATCCGGGGGGCGGCCGAACATTTCGCAAAAGGCCGAAATCTGCACCATCAATTCTGCCTGGATGATCTCGGGATCGAGCCGCCGCAGCAGGCCCGCGCGCAGCACTTTCGGAAACGGCAGGAACATGCCGCCATCGATCGGCTGAAAGTGCATCGTCAAGGGGCGAAACGGCGCCGTTAAGGTGACATGCAGGCCGATCGAGCACCGGGGACTGCGTGCGACGGCGCTTTGCAGCGCGCCGATTTCGTCGCGGCCGATCGAAGGTCCAACCATCATCACCGATGTCGCATTGAGACGGCCGCGCTCGATCAGGTCGCGAATGCCGCGGTTGACGCCGGGGCTCAGACCGTAATCGTCGGCGCACAGCCAGATACGGCGCGGCGGTACGGCGTGGTTCATTCGGCGGCGGTCCTCTCGCTGGCGCCGGTGCTGGTTTCCGCCTCGACCCGCTTCTCGCTGTGCTCGGCGACAAAATAGATCGGGCGGGCCTTCAGCTCGGAAAGAATCTTCCCGATATATTCGCCCACGATGCCGATCATGATGAGCTGCACACCGCCGATAGTCATCAGGCCGACCACCAGCGAGGGATAGCCGGGCACCGATTTTCCGCTCATCCAGGTTTCCCACAGGATCGAAAGGCCGAACAGGAAGGCGGCCGAAGCGAGCAGCACGCCGAGCAGGCTCGCAAAACGCAACGGCGCCACCGAAAAGGACGTCAGGCCTTCGATCGAAAGCCCGACCAGCCGGCCGGCGCTGAAGGTGGTGATGCCGTGCGCGCGCGGTGCGGGCTCGTAGTCGACCCGGATCTGGCGGAAACCGATCCAGCTTGCCAGTCCCTTGAAGAAACGATTGCGCTCGGGAAGCTGCCGCAGCGCGGCCACCGCGCGCGGCGACAGCAGGCGGAAGTCGCCGGCATCCTCGGGGATTTTCTGCCGCGCGCCCCAATTGATCAGCGCGTAGAAGCCGTGCACGGCAAGCCGCCGCAACATCGATTCATTGTCGCGATGAGCCTTGGCGGTATAGACCACGTCGTAGCCGCCATCGATCCAGTGGCCGACAAGCTGCTCGACCAGGTCAGGCGGATGCTGACCATCGCCGTCCATGAACAGCACCGCGCCGCGCCGGGCATGGTCCAGTCCCGCCATCAGGGCCGCTTCCTTGCCGAAATTGCGTGACAGCGACACCACCTGAATGTCGAAAGCATCGGCCGCAAGGGAGCGCGCGATCGAAAGCGTGCCATCGGCGCTGCCGTCATCGACGTAGACGACCTCGCAGGCAAGCCCGTAGCGCTGCCGCAGCGTCTTGGCCAGCGTACTCAATCGTTGGTGCAGAGCGGCCAGCCCGGCCGCCTCGTTATACAGAGGCACGACGATCGACAGCCCCTGCGCTGCGGCAGTGGCCGCGGTGGTTGACAGGCTAGAGACATCCGTACCCAGCATCATCGATCAGTTCCAACGATCCGAAAAGACAACATATGGTAATCGCCGAGCGTTGTCGCCACGTGAGCGGACTTTCGGCCCTGCGCCTTACTGCCGCAAGAACGCGTCAAGCCTGGCGAACAGCGGATTGTCACGGTCCAGCACATAGTCGAGCGAGGCCACCGACACGGTGTCGGCGCCGTGCGCGCGAAGAAAGCTGCCGAGCGCGTAAAGCTGCGCCGGTGGGCAGTGCAGCGTCACCATGCCCGAAGACGTCGGACCGCCGAACGGCGAGACCACGCCGAACCGGTTATGGGCCTCGGCAAGCAATGCTGCGTCGCATCCGGCAAAGCGGGTGCGCACTTCGCGGTATTTGCTGGCGCGGGCGCGGGCCGCGATATGATCGAGGATGACGCGGGCGGTCTCGCGGGCCTCACCCGACCAGTCGGCATCCTTTGAGGCCACGAGGTTGGCCTGGCTGCGCAGGATCACGCCGTCGTCGAGCACCTTGAGACCGTTGGCGGCGAGCGTTGCCCCCGTGGTCGTGATATCGACGATCATCTCGGCCGTGCCCACCGCCGGCGCACCTTCGGTCGCGCCGGCACTCTCGACAATACGGTAGTCGACGACGCCGTGCGAGGCAAAGAATGTCCTGGTCAGATTGATGTATTTGGTCGCCACCCGCATCCGCCGGTTATGCTGCGCGCGAAAGCCGGTGGTAACATCGTCGAGGTCGGCCATGGTCCGGACGTCGATCCAGGCCTGCGGCACGGCCACCACAACATTGGCGCTGCCAAAGCCAAGGTTGTCGATCAGCAACACGCGCTTGTCGGCATCCGCGATGCTTTCCCGCACCAGGTCCTCGCCGGTAACGCCGAGATGCACCGTACCGCGTGCAAGCTGCGAGGCGATCTCGCTTGCCGAGAGATAGGCGATCTCGACATTGTCGAGCCCGCTGATGGTGCCGCGGTAGTCGCGGGCGCCGCGCGGCTTTGCCAATGCAAGTCCCGCCCGGGTGAAGAAGGCCTCGGCGTTTTCCTGCAGCCGGCCCTTGGAGGGAACTGCGAGAACGAATGGCGTGGTCATGATGCGCTCCCGCCCGGGGTAGTTGCGGCGGGCTTGCGGCCCACTTGCGTCAAGGCCTCGATCCAGACCGAGAACCCGACCGCGGGGATCGGGGCGGGGGCGCCAAGCTGGGTCATCAGTCCGTCATAGCGTCCGCCGGCGACCAGCGGCTCAACGCCATTGCCCTTCGCATGCAGTTCGAATTCGAAGCCGGTATAATAGTCGAGACCGCGCCCGAACGAGGTAGAAAACCGGGTCGCGCCGGTATCGATGCCGCGCGCCGCCATGAAGCCGACCCGGCTTTCGAACTGATCGATCGCAGCCGAGATGTCGAGTTTGGCGTCAGCCGCCAGCACACGCAATCGCGCCACCGCATCGGCAGGGTCACCCGCGATCGCGAGGAATCGCTTGATCAGCTCAAGCGCATCGCGCGGCAGCGCGCCGCCCTTCAGCGTCGACTGTTCGAGGAAGCGATCGGCGATTTCGGAGACCGAGCGCCCGCCGACATTGGTGGTGCCGGCGATCGACATCAGGTCGGTCACCAGCGCCAGCGCCGCCTTGCGGTCGGAGCCCGCAAGCGCGGCGAGCACGCCCTCATATTCATTGCGGCTCGAACCGTTCGCGAGCGTGAGCCGCTCGAGATCCTGCTCAAGCGAGACCTTGCGGTTGAAATCCTTGATCAGGCGGCGCCGCCAGACCGGATAGAGATCGAGCGCATCGATCAGCGCATTGAACAGCGCCACGTCGCCGGTGCGGATTTCGACCTCGCTCACCCCGGATGCGCGGGTCGCTTCCAGCGCCAGCGCGAGCATCTCGGCGTCGGCTGCGGCGCGATCCTGGCGTCCGAAGGATTCGATCCCGGCCTGCAGGAATTCGCTCGGCCGGCCGCCACGATACCGAAACACCGGTCCCAGATAGCTGAACCCGGCCGGCTGGCCACAGCGGTCGGAGGCGAGATAATCCCGCGCCACGGGAATGGTAAGGTCGGGACGAAGGCACAGTTCCTCGCCGCTGGCGTCGGTGGTCAGATAAAGGCTTTTGCGGATATCCTCGCCCGAGAGGTCGAGAAACGGCTCAGCCGGCTGCAGGATCGCCGGCTCGGCCCTGACGTAGCCGGCCCGGGCGAACGACAACAGCAGGCTATCCGCCCATGCGGCGGATCCGGTCGCACGAGGGGCGGCGGTCAGGGTCATCGCGAAGTCCAAATATCCCGAAGACGGGTTCCAAAACCTTGGTTGGGCAGCCCCTTAGCATGGCCGCCGCCTGGTTTCGACAGGGATCGGCCAAGTGGCTTAACAGTCGGCCAAAATGACCGGCAGGGCGGCGACCGCAACCTAGCCGCGCGGGCCGGTCCCGGTCCAGTCGCCGAGCACAGCCTGCACCAGCGCCAAGGCGGCCACGGCCGCGGTATCGGCACGCAGGATCCTCGGCCCCAGCGAAAGCCTCAGTGTCAGAGGCTGTCGCAGCAAGATGGCCCGCTCTTCCTCAGCAAATCCGCCTTCCGGGCCAATCAGGACGTCGATCCCGCCTGTGGCGGCCGGCTTGCCTTGCAGTGCCTGCAGCGGATTTGTGGCGGCAACGGCCTCGTCGCAGAAAACCAGCAGCCGCTGCCCCTGCCGCGCGCTCAAATAGCGATCGAGCGCCACCGGTTCGGCGACATCGGCGATGCTGAGGATGCCGCACTGCTCGGCCGCCTCGATGACATTGGCCCGCATCCGCTCCCCGTTAACCCTTGAAACTTGGGTGAAACGCGTCAACACCGGCTGCAGGGATGAAGCCCCCATCTCGACCGCCTTCTGCACCATGTAATCGAGCCGGGCATGTTTCAGTGGTGCAAAGACGTAGGCAAGGTCGGGCAGGCGATCCTGCTTCCTGCTCCGGGCGACGATGGTGAGACTGTCCGGCCGTTTGCGGCCCGCGATCGAGGCCTGCCATTCGCCGTCACGTCCGTTGAAGGTGAGGATCGAATCGCCCGCGGAAAGCCGCAGCACATTGCCGAGATAGTTGCTTTGGCTGCGCTCAAGCGCGACCGTTTCGCCCGGTGCAAGCGCGGCATCGACGAACAGCCGGGGGCTGCGAAAATCGAGTTGAGGCATGGCTAAAGTTCCAATTCCCGCAGCCTTTTAGCCCAAAAGACAGGGATTAACGCAACAATCGGTATCCGGGCGCGGCCCTACGCCGCGCTGTTGCCAAATTCCACGGGTTGTTAAGCCCCGGCAGGAATCGTAAAAAGCCCTATTCGAGGTCGCTCTTCTATCGAGAAGACGTTGCGGGACCATTGGACCTTGCCGGAGAAACAGCCTTGATCATCCGCCGCCTGATTGTGCCGCTCACCGCAGCCGTCGTGACTGTCTGTGCCGGTCAGGCGTTGGCACAGGGTGCGTTCCCGGCGCCGCTGCCGGGCCCCATCAAGAACGATCCGGCATTTCCACCGGTGAACGGCAATGCGCCAACCGCTTCCGTCGGTGCATCGCCCTCCAGTTCGTTTCCGGTCCAGGGGGCCGCGCCGATTACCGGCTCCGCGTTCGAGCGTGGGCCGGCGCCGCCGTCGCAGGCCGGTGGCCCCTCGGAGGAATGCATGAGGGGATTCGTACCCCTGCGCGAAGACGCAGAGAAGCGCGGCAAGCTGATCAAGGCCGCCAGCGATCGCCATGCGTCCCCGGACGAAGCCTGCAAGCTGATCGGGAATTTCAGCCAGGCCGAAATCAAGATGATCAAATATGTCGAAAGCCACGCCGCGAAATGCGGGATTCCGCCGCAGATATCGGAGCAGCTGAAGAACGGCCACAAGAATACCGAGAAAATGCAGAAGCAGGTCTGCACGGTCGCACAGCAAGTGCAGCAAAAGGGACCGGCCGGCCCGAGCCTGAGCGACGTGCTGGGTTCTTCGGCGGCGCTTCCGGAGGCTGTGCCCACCAAGAAGGGCGGCAGCACCTTCGATACCCTGAACGGCAACGTCCTCACCCGATGATCACCGGTTTGAGGTTCCTGCAGCGGTTGACGCGCGCTCAGACAGGAACTTCGGATCGATGAGTGGCGAGGCCACCCGCGTTGCTGATGCCACCGGCAACTGGGTCGATACCCGCGCGCCGCAATGGTCACGCCCGTACTTGCGGCTCTCCCGCCTCGACCGGCCGATCGGATCATGGCTGTTGCTGATGCCGTGCTGGTGGTCGGCGGCGCTGGCCGCCGGTGTCGCCCGCAGCATTGGCCAATTGCCGCTTATCGTTGCGCTGTTCTTTGTCGGCGCCTTTGCCATGCGCGGCGCCGGCTGCACCTGGAACGACATTACCGATCGCGATCTCGATGCAAAGGTCGAACGGACGCGGTCACGGCCGATACCGGCGGGGCAGGTGAGCGTGCGGCAGGCAGCGGTTTTCCTGGTCGTTCAGTCATTGATCGGACTGGCGGTACTGCTGCAGTTCAACGGCTTCGCGATCCTGACCGGCATCGCCTCGCTTGGCATCGTCGCGGTCTATCCGTTCATGAAACGGATTACCTGGTGGCCGCAGGTCGTGCTGGGCCTGGCGTTCTCGTGGGGCGCGCTGATGGGATTTGCGGTGACGCTGGGCCGGATCGATGCGGCGGCGCTTGTGCTCTACGCCGGCTCGATCGCTTGGGTAATCGGTTACGATACCATCTATGCGCATCAGGACGCCGAGGACGACGCGCTGATCGGTATCAAATCGACCGCGCTGTTGTTCGGCGCGCGCACCCATCGGGCGTTGACGGCGTTTTACGCGCTGGCGGTGGTTTTGATCGGCAGCGCACTCGCGCTTGCCGGCGCGGGCGTGCCGGCATGGATCGGGTTGGCCGTATTTGCCGTCCATCTGGTCTGGCAGATCAGGCGGCTTGAGATCGACGATCCCGCTCTGTGCCTGCGAATTTTCAAATCCAACCGCGATGCCGGGCTATTGCTGTTTGCGGGTCTGCTCGCGGATGCGGTGATGCGGGCGGCGTCAGTCTAGTTTCACGCAGCGCTAGTTCCGTGCGATAATCTCGCGCTCGCCCTGATGCACATTCGCCGGATTGAGCAGATCGCCGCGGCGCCGCCGCACCAGGAATTTCGGGCGGCGCGCCCGGATTGCGTTGTGGCGCCGGCGCCGCGCCGCCGGTTCGCGCGCCTTGTCTTCCGGCATTTGCGGAAGCGAGAAAATCTCGCTCCACACCTGCCAGGCGGTCGCTATCTCGTCGGGATCGGCGCTCACGCACAGCGGAATCGTCAATGACGGGTCGCGATGCATCAGCACCAGCATCTGGGCGTCATCGATGCCGCGCAGTGCTACGCCGAGAAAATCGCGCACGCGCACGCTGACCGCCATCCGCATGCCGTGCAGGGCACGGCGCAGGACGACGCGTTCGCGATGAAGTTCGATGTTTCGCACCCCGCCGTCGGCGCGGATATCGTGCGCGTCGAAAGAGACGGGCAGAGAGAAAGGGTCGAGCCGCAATGCGCGGCTCGACCCGGCGGGATTGATCCCGCTTGTTGCTGTTTGACGCCTCACGGCTTTTTCTCCCCGCCGGGATTATGCTCCCGATCGATAGCTGACACCGTAGCGGAGCCGTGCCCGTATCGGCTTAAAAAGGCTGGTTAATCGGAGGTCACTTGCCCCGCATTCGCCCGCATGATTGACAAGACCTTGGCTCACATGATTGACGAGACCTTGCGCTAACAGCAAAAATCTTTCGCTTTGAGCCCGCGAAAATGCTTGAAGTCCGCGTGAATCGGGCACATCTGAAGGGCTCGGTCATTTGCATCGAGCCCGCTTCAATCCTCCTTCAATCCTCCTTCAATTCCTGGGATTTTGTTCGTGATCTCTTCACCATCAGCCGCTTCGCCGCTTTCATCTGATGCCGCCGGCTCCGACCTGTTCGATCAATCCGTCCTCAGCACGCTGGCGCAGCGGCTTGTCGAGGCGGCCAGGCGCGCCGGCGCGGACGCCGCCGACGCGGTGGCGGTGCGCGGCATTTCGCAGGGCGTCGAGGTGCGCGACGGTCGCGTCGAGGAATCCGAGCGCTCGGAGGGCGACGATATCGGACTGCGCGTGCTGGTCGGACAGCGCCAGGCGGTAGTCTCAACCAACGACGTCAGCGGCGATGGCATCGCAAAGCTCGCCGAGCGCGCCGTCGCCATGGCGCGCGTCGCGCCCGACGACAAATATGTCGGTCTCGCCGATCCGTCGCTGCTGGCGCGCGATTTTCCCGATCTCGACCTGCTCGATCCTGCCACCCCGTCGACATCGGAGCTCGAACGCCGCGCCTGTGAAGCCGAAGCGGCCGCGCTCGCGGTCAAGGGCGTCACCAAATCGGGCGGCGCCTCGGCCTCGGCCGGAATTGGCGGCATGGTGCTGGTCACTTCTACCGGCTTTCACGGCTCCTACTTGCGCTCGAGCCAGGTCATCTCGATGACGGCCATCGTCGGCGACGGCACCGGCATGGAGCGCGACTACGACTACACCACCGCGCCGCACGCTGCCGATCTCGCATCGCCTGAAAGCGTCGGCCGCAGGGCGGGCGAACGCACGGTCGCGCGCGCCAATCCGCGCAAGGTCGAGACCTGCAAGGTGCCTGTGGTGTTCGACCCCAGGGTATCGGGTTCGCTGGTTGGCCATCTCGTGGGCGCGGTGAACGGCGCGTCGATCGCGCGCAAGACCAGTTTTCTCAGGGATCGTCTCGGTCAGCAGCTGTTCGCGAAAAATATCCGCATCATCGACGATCCCCTGCGGGTGCGCGGACTGCGCTCGCAATCGTTCGACGCCGAAGGCGTCAAGGTCAAGAAAATCGCCATCGTCGATCAGGGCGTGCTGACGACGTGGCTGCTGGATTGCGCGACCGCGCGCGAACTCGGGCTTGTTACCACCGGCCACGCCCATCGCGGCGTGTCGTCGTCGCCGTCGCCCGGACCTTACAATCTCCATCTCGAGGCGGGCGAGCCCACCCCGGCCGAGCTGATCTCCGACATCAAGCAGGGTTTCTACGTCACCGATCTGATCGGCTCCGGCGTCAATGGCGTGACCGGCGACTACAGTCGCGGCGCATCCGGCTTCTGGATCGAGAATGGCAAGATCAGCTATGCGGTGAGCGAGGTGACGATCGCGGGCCATCTGCTCGAGATATTCAAATCGCTGGTACCGGCCAACGATCTGGAATTCCGTTATGGCGTCAATGCGCCGACGCTACGCATCGAGGGACTGACACTTGGCGGACGTTAGCGCCGAGCGCGTTCACGACAGAATTCTGGCGCGCGACGCCGCGCTGCTGCGGGATACGGTGCAGGAGGCCGGCGCGCTGGCGCTGTCGCTGTTCCGTACCGAACTCAAGAACTGGACCAAGGGCGCGTCGTCACCGGTGTCCGAAGCCGATATCAGGGTCAACGACCTCCTGGAGCAGAGGCTGCGCGCCGCCACGCCGGATTATGGCTGGCTGTCGGAAGAAAGCGTCGACGACGAGTCCCGTCTCGAGAAGCGCCTGGCATGGATCGTCGATCCGATCGACGGCACCCGCGGCTATCTCGCCGGCCGCGAGGACTGGTGCGTGAGCGTGGCGCTGGTCGAGGATGCATCGCCCGTGCTCGCTGCGGTGTTCGCCCCGGCCAGCGATGAATTCTTCTTTGCCGCGCGCGGACAGGGCGCCGTGCGCAACCAGGTGCCTGTTTTTGCCACTTCCGGCGTCGAGCTGGATTTTTCCCGCGTCGCCGGGCCGAAGCCGCTTGTCGAGCGGCTCAACCGGTCCGCCGACGAAATTATCCTTCATCCCCGTATCGGATCTTTGGCGCTGCGGCTGTGCCGGGTCGCGCAAGGAAAGCTGGACGCGGCTTTTGCCGGCGGCCAAAGCCGCGACTGGGACCTTGCCGCGGCCAATTTGATCGTGCGGGAAGCGAATGGTAACATGACCGCGCTTTCGGGGGACACGATCCTCTACAATCGCCGGGAAGTGGGGCACGGGGTGCTGGTGGCAGCGGGACGCGATCGTCATGCACGCATTGTCGAGCATTTTCGAACCCGTCCCTTGCCCTGAATTCCCCTGATCTGCGTTCCGGAATTCTGCCTGCCGGGCACCGCGTTAGGAAAAAGGAATTATGCCAGATAGTGCCCAGCAGCAGTTGCTGCATCTCGTTATCGGAGGCGAACTCACCGGTCTCGGGAGCACGACGTTTAGGGATCTCGACAAGGTGGAGGTCGTAGGCGTGTTTCCCAATTATGCCACCGCCTACACGGCCTGGAAGGCGAAGGCGCAGCAGACCGTGGACAACGCCCACATGCGCTATTTCATCGTCCACCTCCACCGGCTGCTCGATCCTGGTCAAGACGCGAAGCTCGCCCGTTGAAAAAGCTGATTCGCAATGTGCTGCGCAGCAGCTGGGTGCAGCGCGCCGTGGGGTTTCTCGCGGCCGAGTTTCTGCGGCTGGTCTGGCTGACCAACAAGTTCAGCTTCGACCCGGCCGACGTCTATGAAAGGGCCGAGCCGCATCAGCCGCTGATCTTCGCGTTCTGGCACGGCCAGCATTTCCTGACGCCGTTCATCAAGACCAAGGAAAGCCACCGCGCCAAGGTATTGATCTCGCGGCATCGCGACGGCGAATTCAACGCCATCGCCGCCGAGCGGCTGGGCATCGAAACCATACGCGGCTCCGGCGATCACGGCGGGGCCTTTCAGCGCAAGGGCGGGGTCGGCGCTTTCAAGGAGATGGTACACGCGCTCGCGGACGGCTATAACGTCGCATCGACGGCCGACGTGCCGAAGCGCTCGCGCGTCGCGGGTCTCGGCATCATAATGCTGGCGAGGGAATCCGGACGGCCGATCCTGCCATTCGCGATGGTGACCAGCCGTTTTATCCGGTTGAACAATTGGGACCACACCACCATCAATTTGCCATTCGGGCGGGGCGCAGTGGTGGGCATCGATGCGGTGATTGTCCCGCCGGATGCCGATGCCGAGACCATGGAAAAGTGTCGCCTTCAACTAGAGACATATCTGAACGAAGCGACCCGCCGCGCCTATGCGCAGGTCGGGCGTCCGGAGGGCGGCCTTGGTTAACTCCCTGCCGATGACGCTGCGCGTCTACCGGAGGCTGTCTTCGGCCATGGTGCCGCTGGCGCCGGCGCTGATCAGGCGGCGGCTGAAACAGGGCAAGGAGGATCCGGCGCGGATCGGCGAGCGCCGCGGCGTGAGCGGGGATATCCGGCCGCATGGTCCGCTGGTGTGGATTTACGGCGCCAGCGTCGGCGAAGTGCTGGCTGCGGCGGCCCTGATCGAAAAGTTGCGTGCGCTGAATATCCGCATCCTGCTGACGTCGGGGACGGTGACTTCGGCAGCGATCGTCGCCAAGCGGTTTCCCGCCGATATCATCCACCAATATGTGCCTTACGACTCGCCGTCCTATGTCGCGCGCTTTCTCGATCACTGGCGGCCAAGCCTGGCGCTGTTCATCGAATCCGATTTGTGGCCCAATCTCATCCTGTCGAGCGCGGCGCGGCGCCTGCCGATGGTCCTGATCAACGGCCGGATGTCGCATCGCTCGTTTCCGCGCTGGCGCAGGGTCTCGGGCACGATCTCCGCGCTGCTTGGCCGGTTCGACATCTGCCTGGCCCAGTCGCGGGTCGATGCCGAGCGCTTTACCGCGCTCGGCAGCCGCAACGTCATTACGACCGGCAACCTGAAACTGGATGTTGCGGCGCCGCCCGCCGATCCCGTCAGGCTGGAGCGGCTGATGTCGGTGACGCGCGGCCGCCCGATCATCGTGGCGGCCTCGACCCATCCCGGCGAGGAGGACATCTTGCTCCAGGCGCACCGGACGCTCGCGGGATTCTTTCCATCGCTGCTGACCGTGATCGTGCCGCGGCATCCCAATCGCGGCGAAGCAATCGCCCGCGCCATCGCGGCATCCGGCCTGCACGTGGCATTGCGTTCGCGCGAGGAGTTGCCGACGGCGACCAC
Source organism: uncultured Alphaproteobacteria bacterium (assembly GCA_963801875.1). Taxonomy (GTDB): domain Bacteria; phylum Pseudomonadota; class Alphaproteobacteria; order Rhizobiales; family Xanthobacteraceae; genus Bradyrhizobium. Next base: position 391,881 of record CAWDGT010000010.1, read on the forward strand.
CGACGTCTACGTCGCCGACACCATGGGCGAATTGGGATTGTTCTACCGGCTGGCGCCGATCGTATTCATGGGAGGATCGCTGGTCGAACGTGGCGGGCAGAATCCGATCGAGGCGGTCAAGCTCGGCGCCTCGGTCGTTCATGGCCCCCACGTCTTCAATTTCACCGACGTTTACGAGGCGCTTGACGGCGCCGGCGGCGCCAGGCGCGCCGACACGCTGGAAGCGCTGGTGAAGCAGCTCGGTCAGTTGCTGGCCGATCCGGCGGCGCGCACATCCACCCTTGCAGCCTCCGAGCGCGTGGTCGAGCAGCTCGGCGGCGCGCTCGACCGCACCCTGGCCGCGCTGGAGCCATATCTGCTGCAATTGCGGCTCGAGATGGGAGCGGCGAATGCGTGAGCCGGCCTTCTGGCACCGGCCGTCGTCGTGGACATCATTATTGCTGACGCCGCTCGGCGCGCTCTATGGGCTGGTCGCTGCGAGGCGGTTGCAGCGCGAGGGGTTTGACGCCGGCATCCCCGTGCTCTGCGTCGGCAACTATCATGTTGGCGGCGCCGGCAAGACCCCGATGGTGCTGGCGCTGACCAGGTTGCTGCGCGATCTCGGCGAGGCGCCGGTCGTGCTTAGCCGCGGCTATGGCGGACGATTGCGCGGTCCGGTCAAGGTCGATCCGGAGCGGCACACGGCCGCCGAGGTCGGCGACGAACCGCTGATGCTGGCGCGGACGGTTGCAGTGGTAGTTGCCCGTGATCGCATCGCCGGCGTCGCCTTGGCGCGGTCGCAGGGCGCGACCGTGATCCTGATGGACGATGGTTTTCAGAACCCGTCCATTGCCAAGGATGCTTCCCTGATCGTGATCGACGGTGACCGCGGCCTTGGTAATGGCCGGGTGTTCCCCGCCGGACCCCTGCGCGCGCCGTTGCCGCCGCAGCTCGCCCGCACCGACGCGCTGATCGTCGTCGGCGATGGAAGCGCGGCCAAGGCGGTTGCCGCCGCCATCGCCGCGCAGGACAAGCCGGTGCTGTCAGCTTTTCTAAGGGCGGATCATGCATCGGTGGCGGCGCTGCGCGGCAAGCTTGTGCTGGCCTTTGCCGGGATCGGCGATCCAGCCAGGTTTTTCCGGACGCTGCGCGCAAGCGGCGTCGAGCTTGTTCGGGAGCGCGCCTTTCCCGATCACCATCCGTTTACACAAAGCGAGATCGAGAGCTTGATCGCCGAGGCAAAACGCGATGGGCTGTCACTGGTGACGACGGAAAAGGATCAGGCGCGGCTATTGCAGGCCGGACGACTTCCACGCTGGGCGGAAGATATTGTGCCGTTCGTGGTGACAATTGAATTCGATGACGCCGCAAAACTGCGGAAGTTCGTGGCAGACCGGTTGTTTCAGGCGCGCGCGAAGAAATTTCGGAACAACAAGTAAACTGGCGTCGTCCCGGCGAACGCCGGGACCCATATGTGGACGGCCCCCGTGGCACAAGAGTTTTTGTGGTCAGATCAGATCGCTTGCATCCATATGTCCGGCCTGTTGATGCGGTTGGTTTTGACCGCTGGCCAAGATGGTTTCCGCGACGCGAGTTCCAATCAACCACACGACCTGGCTTCGGCCAATGGGTCCCACGGAGTGTCTCGCACCTTGGATCGATCGATCCTTCCATCTACTCCTCTTGCAGCTCGGGCTCGGCCGGTAAGACGGGCTTACCGATCGGCTGATCTCTTAGGCGGCGAGCGCCGATGCACCAAGCATCCGCGCGGCGTTGTAACTCTGGCCTGTCGCCATCAGCTTCCAGGCGATGCGGGCGATCTTGTTGGCAAGCGCCACGGCCGCCAGTTTTGGCGGCTTGCGCTTGAGCAGCGCCATCAGCCAAGGTGATGGATGGCCCCGGCCGTGCGTCGCCTGCTGGATCACCGCGGTCGCTCCCGCCACCAGTACGCTACGCAGCCTCTCATCGCCGGCGCGGGTGATCTTGCCGAGCCTGGTCTTGCCCGCGGTGGAATGGTCTTTCGGGGTCAGCCCGAGCCAGGCCGCAAAATGCCGGCCGGAGGCGAAGGCGCGCGGATCCGGTGTCTTCATCACCAGCGCCGTGGCGCCGATCGGCCCGATCCCCGGAATCTGCGCCAGCCGCCGGCTGTCGGGATTGCTGCGATGCCAGACCCTCAGCTTGGCCTCGATCACCTTCAACTCCAGCTGTAACTGCACGTACTCGTGCCGCTGCATCGCAAGCAGCTCGCGCGCCAGTCCCGGTAAGCTCTCGTCTTGCGAGATCTGCGCCAATAGCGGCTCGAGCTTGTCGAGACCCTTGGCCGTCGTGATCCCGAACTCCGCCGCATAGCCGCGGATCATATTGCCGAGCTGGGTACGCCGGGCGATCAGCTGTTCGCGGATACCGGCCAGCATCAGGGCCGCCTGCTGCTCCGCCGTCTTTACCGGCACGAACTGCATCGTCGGCCGGCTCATCGCCTCACACGTTCCCTCGGCATCCCGCCCGTCGTTCTTGTTGCGCTTGACATAGGGCTTCACGTGTTGCGCCGCGATCAGCTTCACCTGGTGGCCGAGTTCACCCAGCACGCGTGCCCAGTAATGCGCAGCGCCGCAGGCCTCCATCCCGACCACGGTCGGCGGCAACTTGGCAAAAAAATCAAGCATTGCCTTGCGCCCAAGTCGCTTGCGCAACACCACCTGCTCGCTAGCATCCACCCCGTGCAGCTGAAAAAAATGCTTCGACGTATCCATTCCAATTCGGATAATCTGGTTCACGGACGGCTCCCTTGTCTGAGATTTGCAACAACCTCATTCTGGCACACTGATGCCGTAGGGAGCCGTCCACCCCATCAACCACCAATGTCTTTGTTATGCCGGGCTGGGGCGGCAACCTGACGCATAACCAACATCGGTGGTTATGGGTCCCTGCTTTCGCAGGGACGACAAAAAACAACCCTTACGTCTTCAGCGCCCCGGGAAAATGCCGCTGCAGCACCGCGCCCGGGATGGCATAGGCCTCCTGCAGGTCCACGCTCCAGTATTTCAGCTCGTCGAGAGGGATCCGCGCATCGGTCACGGCGCAGCGCACATAGGTCCCCGGCGAGATCACGCGGAAATCGCCATCCAGATATTGCACCTGCGCTTCGCCATGACCCGAGGGGCCGAATTTATTCAGCACGATTGAAGGCTCCGCGTAGTGTCCGGCGATTCGAGCCGGGTGGGTTGTTTTTTCGCACAGGCGATCTACCATAAATAGGTCGTGCTGTCCGCCCGTCAAACCCACTGATTTGTGATGAAATTTGGCGCATGCCGCATGCTAGTCTTGCAGCAATGGAACGCTGCTATCAAGCACCATGACGATCCGGCAAGTCAGATGCGCCTTCTGTCAGCAATCATATTCCTGACACTTTTTGCCGTGGCTTTCGCCGCGGGCGCGGCGCCGCTGCCTGCCCCGCATCAGGTCGAAATACCCTTGCGCAACGGGATTTTGCACGCGCAGCTTTTCAAGCCCGAGGGCGATGGCCCGTTTCCGGTCGTGATCGCGCTGCACGGGTGCGGCGGATTGGCCGGCCATTCCGAGCAGGTCGCGCCGCGCTACCGCGACTGGGCCGAGCAATTGCTCAAAGCAGGCAAGGCGGTGTTGCTGCCGGACAGCTATGGTTCGCGCGAGCTCGGCCCGCAATGCCGTGTCAGGGAGCGCCGGGTGAGCGCCCGCCGCGAGCGGGTGGCTGACATCATGGCGTCCCGGCAGTGGCTGGTGCAGCAGCCCTGGGCCGCGCCCGACCGCATCAGCCTGATGGGATGGGAGAACGGCGCCAGTGCGCTGTTGTGGGCGGTGCGTCCGCAACTGCCATCGCGCAATATCGAGCCGGACTTCCGCTCGGCGATTGCGTTTTATCCGAACTGCCGAATTTCTTCCGGCCTTGGCTGGAGCGCGCGGGTTCCGACGCTCCTTCTGATCGGCGCCAGGGACGACGTCAGTTCGCCGCCGGCCTGCCGACAGATGATCGAGGGCGCGCATGGGCGCAGCGCGCTGGCGCGGATCGTGGTCTATCCCGGCGCCTATCACGATTTCGACCGCGCCAATCTTCCGCTGCACGCGATTGCCGGGACCTCGGATGCCGCCATCCCGGAACGCGGCCATCTCGGCACCGATCTCGAAGCGCGCGCCGATTCGCAAAAGCGCGTCGCCGAATGGCTGGCAAGGTAGAGCGCGATCTCGACCGATCAAGATAGATCGTCATGGCCGGACCTGTTCCGGCCATCTACGTCTTATGCCCCAGTCAGAAAAGGAAGGCGTGGATGCCCGGGACAAGCCCAGGCATGACGGTGCTGGTAACTTCTAAAACAGGCTTCCCTGACCAACCGGCTTGACGGTGCGTTTCGCTGCGGCGGCCTTCGGCTCGCTGGCAACGGGCTTCGCCGCACGCGTCGCCGCCGGGCGATCCGCATCTGCCGTGGCCGCGACGCGTCCATCGGAAAATTCCAGGTCGAGCCGGACCCCCGGGCCGATGCTGGCTGCGGCATGCAAAGCGTGGCCCTGCTCGTCGCGCACCAGCGCAAAACCGCGCGCGAGCACGCTGCGATAGGACAGCGCTCCAAGCAGCTGACCGCTGTGGGTGACCCGCGCGGAAAGCCGCTGCGTCGCCGTTGAAAGCGCGCGCCGCGCCCGCTCGGCGAGGCGCAGAACCCGTTCGCGGTCGCGGGCGATGACCTGGCGCTGCGCCTGCGCGTTGGAGAGTTTTGAGGCTTTTAGCCTGATCTCAAGTCCGGCAAAGCGCTCCCTGCGGCTGCGCAGCAGCGACCGCGCCGACAGCGTCATCCGTTCGCCCGATACCGTCAGCCGATGCGTGGCCTGCGCGACCTGCCCCCGCAGCACCCGCATTGTCAGCCTTGCGCCTGTGCTGGCGAAGCGTCGGAAGTGGGCGTGGGTATTGGCCTTCAAGGCGCGGGGCAGCGAGGCGCTAGCACCGTCCAGCCGCTGCCGCGGGACCGCCAGCAATTCGCTCGAGGCGGGCAGCGCCCGCGCCGCGGCGCGCAACTCGTTGCGGCGGCCTTCCTGGCCGCGCTGCCAGCAGATCATCGTCCGGCGCGCCAGCGCGGCGACCTCGACCAACAACTCGCTGCGCACCGGGACCGCCATTTCGGCGGCCGCGGTCGGCGTCGGCGCGCGCTTGTCGGCGGCGAAGTCGATCAGCGTGATGTCGGTCTCGTGGCCGACCGCCGAGATCAGCGGAATCATGCTTTCGGCGGCGGCGCGGACCACGATCTCCTCGTTGAACGACCAGAGATCTTCCAGCGAGCCGCCGCCGCGCGCGACGATCAGCAGATCCGGCCGCGGAATCCGCCCCGTTTCCGGCAGCGCGTTGAAACCGCGGATCGCGGCCGCGATCTGCTCGGCCGAGCCTTCGCCCTGCACCCGCACCGGCCATACCAGCACGCGGCGCGGAAAGCGGTCCTCCAGCCGATGCAGGATGTCGCGGATCACCGCACCGGTCGGGGAGGTGACGACGCCGATCACTTCCGGCAGCCACGGCAACAGTTGCTTGCGCGCTTCGTCGAACAGGCCTTCGGCGGCAAGCTTCTTCTTGCGCTCTTCCATCAGCGCCATCAGCGCGCCGATCCCGGCGGGCTCGAGCGCCTCGATCACGATCTGGTATTTCGACGAGCCGGGATAGGTGGTGAGCTTGCCGGTGGCGATGACTTCGAGCCCTTCCTGCGGCTTGAAGCGCATCCGCGAATGCGCGAACTTCCAGATCACCGCCTCGATCTTGGCGTTCTCGTCCTTCAGCGCGAAATAGCAATGGCCGGAGGAATGCGGCCCGCGGAAGCCGGTGATTTCGCCACGCACCCGGACATGGCCGAAAGTGTCCTCCACCATCCGCTTCAGGGCGGACGACAGCTCGGACACCGTGAATTCCGGCGCGTTGATCAGGGTTTCGGTGGCGGTCATCTCGGACAATCGATTCGGGCTTTTCGGGCTGGCGCATAAGGTAGGGATTTTCGGCTGTCACCGCTAATCGGCACTTGAAGCGCCATGTGCTCTGTAGTACAGAGTTCTCTGGATCATTTTAATCTGAGGAGTGAGCCATGTCGCCAAAGCTGATACGAGGCGCGCTAAACCTGTTGAAATGGGCCCTGTGCGCGGTCGGCGCCGCAGCCCTGCTGCTCAGTGCGCTGGTCGCCACGCCCGTGGTGCAGCCTCCCGAGATGCGTTCCGTTTCGGAGTCCCGCAAGGGTGTCGACTTCTCGACTCTGCCCGCGGTCGAGCGGTTTCAGGCGCGCGACGGCACGATGCTCGGCTTCCGCCATTACCCGGCAAGCGGTCCGGCCACCCGGCGCGGAGCGATTTTCATTCACGGTTCCGCCGGCTCCAGCGGGACCAGCAACCATGCGCTGTCGGCGGCGCTGGCGGCGCGCGGCGTGGAAACCTGGGCGATCGACATTCGCGGCCACGGCGTCTCAGGCACGCGCGGCGACATCGGCTATGTCGGCCAGCTTGAGGACGATCTCGCCGACTTCGTCGGCTTTATCCGCAAATCCGCGCCCGACTTGCCGTTGACCCTGGTCGGCCACTCCGCCGGCGGCGGCTTGGCGCTCCGCGTCGCGGGCTCGCCGATCCAGGGCCTATTCGTCCGCACCGTCCTGCTGGCGCCCTATCTCGGCTATGACGCCCCTACCAACCGGCCGAATTCCGGCGGCTGGGCCAGCGCCGACGTGCCCCGCATCCTGGGACTGTTGGTGCTGCGCAAAATCGGCATCGATTGTTGCGAGGCGTTGCCCGTGCTGGCCTTTGCGGTGCCGGCGAATTCGAAAAATATCCTGGTGCCGGTCTATTCCGACCGGCTGATGCGCAATTTTGCAACGCGGGGCTATCGCACCGATCTTGCGGCGGCGACCAGGCCGCTCACGATCATCGCCGGTGCCGACGACGAAATGATGCTCGCGGACAAATATGCCGAAGCCGTCCATGCGATTGCACCTGCGGTCGACGTCAAGCTGATCGAAGGCGTCAACCACATGGGCATTGTCACCGTGCCGAAGGCGGTGTCGGCCGTCGCCGACGACGTCGCCGCGCGCGCCATGGGGCAATCATGATCGGCAGCAGAGAAGCCTCCGAAGCGCTTGCCGATATCAATGACATCGTTCAACGCGTGCGGCGGTCGCGGATCTACTATCTCAACAGCCTGATCATGATCCTGTGGGGCGTACTGGTGTTCGCCGGCAATATCGCGACCTGGCTCTGGCCGCGCTACGGCGGTTACATCTGGATCACCGTCGATATTGCGGGCGTCGCCGGTTTGTTTGCGATCAGCGTTTTCACCTATTCCCGCACCGGCGTGCGCAGCTTCGATGTCCGGATGTTGGTGACGTTCCTGCTGTTCTTTGCTTTCGGATACTTCTGCGCGAGCCTGCTCGGTCATTTCACGCCGCGCCAGCAGGGAACGTTCTGGCCGGTTTATTTCATGTTGTTCTATACGATTGCGGGGCTGTGGTTTGGTTATGCATTTATCGCGATCGGGGTCGGTATCATCGCGCTTACGCTGATCGGCTATTTCTACATCGGCGAGGCGTTCCCGCTGTGGATGGCGTTCGTCAACGGCGGCGGGCTCATTCTGGGCGGCCTATGGATGCGCCGGAGCTGAGAGCGATGGCCGAGCTCGACGACATCATCCACCAGCCGCTGCGGCTCAGAATCATGGCGGCGCTGAACGCGCTGCCCGCAGCCGCCGCGGGGCTCGAATTCTCCCGGCTGAAAAAACTGACTGGCGCCACTGACGGCAATCTCGGCGCCCATATCGAGACGCTGGCGCGGGCCGGCTATGTCGCGGTCGACAAGGCCTTTGTCGGCAAGAAGCCGCAGACCACGGTGAGCGCCACCGCGGCCGGGCGCGGCGCCTTCGCCCGCCATGTGGCCACGCTGCAGGAAATCATCGCGGCCTCGGCGCGGCAGCCGTAACTTTCTGTCATTCCGCGTCGAAGACGCGAACCCGGAATCTCGAGCCGAAATACGCCAGCACGAAGCAACCTCGGGATTCCGGATCGGCGCTCGCGCGCCGTCCGGAATGACGGCAACCCCCTTGCAGGGGGAGGGAGACTCGTGCAACCGACACGGTCCTGAACATCCTCGCTCTGGCTAGCATCCCATGCGCATTCTCCTGCTCGGTTCCGGCGGTCGCGAACACGCTTTGGCGTGGAAGATCGCGGCCTCCCCGCTGGTGACAAAACTCTGGTGCGCGCCGGGCAATGCCGGCATCGCCCGGGAAGCCGAATGCGTGGCGCTCGATATCACCGACCATGCCGCGGTGCTCGATTTCTGCAGGACCAACGCGGTCGATTTCGTTGTGGTTGGCCCGGACGCGCCGATCGCGGCGGGGGTGGTCGATGATCTCAACGCGGCCGGCTTCAAGGCCTTCGGGCCGACCAAAGCAGCCGGGCAGCTTGAAAGCTCGAAGAGCTTCACCAAGGCGCTGTGTCGCGCCAACCATATTCCAACCGCGGCTTACGAGCATTTCACCGACCGCGAGGCGGCGAAAGCCTATATCTGCGCGCAAGGCGCGCCGATCGTCGTCAAGGCCGACGGTCTTGCCGCTGGCAAGGGCGTGGTGGTGGCGATGTCGGAAGAGGAGGCGCTGGCCGCGGTCGACATGATGTTCGGCGGTGGTTTCGGCGATGCCGGAGCCGAGGTGGTGGTCGAGGAGTTCATGCAAGGCGAGGAAGCCTCGTTCTTCGCGCTGTGCGACGGCGAGCACGCGCTGCCGCTGGCGACCGCGCAGGATCACAAGCGTGCCTTCGATGGCGACAAGGGCCCGAACACCGGCGGCATGGGCGCATACTCGCCGGCGCCGGTCATGACGGAGGCGATGTGCGCGCGCGTGATGGAGGAGATGATCCATCCGACGCTGCGCGCCCTGAAGGCGATGGGGGCGCCCTACAAGGGCGTGCTCTTTGCAGGCGTGATGGTGACGAAGGACGGACCGAAACTCGTGGAGTACAACGCCCGCTTCGGCGACCCGGAATGCCAGGTGCTGATGCTGCGCATGATGTCGGACATCCTGCCGGCGCTGATCGCATGCGCCGACGGGCAGTTGAAGAATTTCAGCCTGCGCTGGTTCGACGATGTGGCGTTGACGGTGATCATGGCGACCAAAGGTTACCCCGGCGATTACGGCAAGGGGTTTGTGATCGAAGGCCTCGATGATGCGGCTGGCATTGAGGGTGTCGAGATCTTTCATGCCGGCACCAGGGCTGGCGGAGGAAAGATACTCAGCAATGGCGGGCGGGTGCTCAACGTCTGCGCGCTCGGCAAGACAGTCACCGAAGCCCAGCGCCGCGCCTACCAGGCCGTCGATCGCATCAAATGGCCGGAAGGCTTTTGCCGTCGCGACATTGGCTGGCAGGCCGTGGCGCGGGAGTCCAAATGAAATCCCTCCCCACAAGGGGGAGGGATGAAGAGCGGCGTCCTCAAATCAAATCGCCGCCCGCGGCCGACGCCGTGGTGCCGTGTTCGCGGAACGCCTTGATGACGTTGCGGCCGACCTTCCATTTGTGCACCTCGTCGGGGCCATCGACCAGCCGCTGCGAGCGCACCTGGGTGTACCATCTCGCCAGTATGGTATCCTGGCTGAAGCCGAGCGCGCCGTGCAGCTGGATCGCGGTGTCGATCACGTGATGCACCATGTGCGCCAGATACACCTTGGCGATCGAGTTTTCCTGCCGCAGATCCATGCCCTTTTCGGCCTTGTAGGCGATGTGCAGCAGCATCAAGCGTCCGATGTAGAGCTGGCTGGCGCACTCGGCCAGCATGAACTGCACCGCCTGCCGGTCGGCGAGCAGCACGCCGAAGGTCGAGCGCTTTGTCACATGCGCGACCGCCATGTCGAGCGCGCGCTGGGCTTTTGCGATGTTGTGCATGCCATGGCGAAGCCGGCCATAGGCGAGGCGGTGCTGACCCATATTGAAACCGTTGCCCTCGCCGCCGAGCAGATTGTCGGCCGGCACTTTCAGATCCCTGATCTCGATCTCGGAATGGCCGCCGTGAATCACGTCGGCGTGCGGGCCCTCGATCGCCATATTCTTGATGTTGCGCTTGATGTTGTAGCCCGGGTTCGGCAATTCGACGATGAAGGTCGAATACTGCTTGTGGCGCGGCGCGTTCGGGTCGGTCTTGGCCATCACCAGCGCGATGTCGGCGACGCTGGCGGAGGAGGAAAACCACTTCTCGCCGTTGAGGATGTAATTTTCGTTGCCGTCCTTCACCGCCGTGGTCTGCATGCCCGTGGCGTCGGCGCCGGCGGCCTTTTCCGTCATCGAGAAGCAGATGCGCTTTTCGCCATTGAGCAGTGGCTTGAGGAATTTTTCCTTCTGGTATTCGGTGCCGTGGGTCAGGATGGTCAGCATCGAGGCGTCGTCCGGCCCTTGCGTGTTCATCGACAGCGCGCCGAGCGAGCTTTCGCCGAGTTCCATTTGAACTAGCGCGTTGGCGAGCGGGCCGAGGCCCATGCCGCCATACTGCTTCGGCACGAACGGGCACCACAGGCCTTGCGCGCGCGCCTTCGCCCGCAGCTTGCCGAGCACTTCGTCGAGCGGCTTGGAGTCCAGTTCCTTCTCCGCCGGAATGCATTCGTCGTGCACCCATTTGCGGACTTTCTGACGGATCGCCTTGGCCTCGGCCGGGATTTCGAAATCGATCGACATTGGAGGTTTCCTCGTTCTGGTTTTTTGATGGCTTGGCTCGTCGAATGGCATATATCTGAGACGTGCCAGCAGCAATAATAAACAATGTTTGAAGCAGCCGTCGTGTTGCGGATGACCGACGTGAGAGCGTGAAAATGCCCGATCTCGCCGACCTGTTTCCCGGCTATGCCTCCGAATGGATCAACACCAGATCCGGGCGCATTTTCGCACGCGTCGGCGGCAAGGGCCCGCCGCTGCTGTTGCTGCACGGTTTTTCCGAGACGCATGTGATGTGGCACCGCGTCGCGCCGCGGCTCGCCGACAGCTTCACCCTGATCATCGCCGACCTGCCGGGCTATGGCTGGTCGGACATGCCGGAGAGCGACGGGAATCATACGCCCTACACCAAGCGCGCGATGGCACAGGCGATGATCGAGGCGATGGAGACGCTTGGCCATGTGCATTTTGCGTTGGCCGGGCACGACCGCGGCGGCCGCGTCGCCTACCGCCTGGCGCTTGACCATCCCGGCCGGCTGTCGCGGCTGGCGGTGCTGGATATCCTGCCGACCTTTGATTACTGGGAGCGGATGAACCGGCTCTATGCGCTGAAAATCTATCACTGGACCTTTCTGGCGCAGCCTTATCCGTTGCCGGAAACGTTGATCGGCGGCAACCCCGACTTCTTCCTGCGCACCAAGATGGCGAGCCAGACCAAGGCGAAAAATCTCGACGCCATCGATCCGCGCGCGCTGCAGCATTACCTCACGGCGTTCCGCGATCCCTCGCGCGTGCACGCGATGTGCGAGGACTATCGCGCCGGCGCCCATGCCGATTTCGAGATCGACAAGGCCGATCGCGATCAGGCCAAAAAGATCACTATCCCGATGCTGGCGCTGTGGGGCGATGCCGGCATCGCCAGCTCGGCGGCGACGCCGCTCGACACCTGGATAACATGGGCAACCGACGTGCGGGGATCGTCGGTCGATAGCGGGCATTTTCTGACCGAGGAAAATCCCGACGCGACGGCGAGAATGTTGAAGGAGTTTTTAGTGGCGGCGTGATTTTTCGATGTCATTCCGGGGCGCCTAGCGAACCCGGAATCTCGAGATTCCCCGATGCGCAATTGCGCATCTGAGGTCTGGTCCTTGCGGACCATCCCGGAATGACGACCGTGAGAGTCACCGCCGCGCCTTGAAAAAATCCTTCAGCAGCGTTGCCGCTTCGCTCTCGCCCACGGCCGGATAAACTTCGGGCACGTGGTGGCAGGTCGGCGACGAAAAAAACCGCACGCCGGAATCCACCGCGCCGCCCTTGGGATCGGGCGCGCCGTAGTACAGCCGCCGGATCCTCGCCAGCGAGATCGCGCCGGCGCACATCGTGCACGGCTCCAGCGTGACATAGAGGTCGCAATCGACCAGCCGCTCGGTGCCGATGGCATCGGCGGCCCGCCGGATCGCCAGTATTTCGGCGTGGGCGGTCGGATCGCGGTCGGTCAGCGTCCGGTTACTGGCGGTGGCGATCACCTCGTAATCCCTGACGATCACGCACCCGATCGGAACTTCGCCGGATTTACCGGCGTTTTTTGCCGTTTTCAGCGCCAAATCCATGAAAGAAGGGACGGTCATGCCTCGTATCATCGGAAGAAACCTGCTACTAGTGGAGCGACTCTAACGCTTGTTTCCCGCGTTTGACAGCGGCGAGGACGCGCTTTGGATCGGCGGTCCATACGAAGGGTTTGGGATCGGCGTTTGTCTCGGCGACGAAGTGGTTGATGGCGACTTGCAGGTCAACGACGGATCGGAACACGCCTCGCTTGAGGCGACGGCGCGTAAGCTTGGCGAAGAAGCCTTCGACCGCATTGAGCCAGGATGCAGAGGTCGGGGTGAAGTGGAACGTCCAGCGGGGATGCCGGGCCAGCCATTGGCGTACCTTCGGATGCTTGTGGGTCGCATAGTTGTCGACGATGGCGTGGATTACTTTCCCTGCCGGGACCTGCTCCTCGATCGTGTTGAGGAAGCGAATGAACTCCTGGTGGCGATGGCGCTGCATGTTGCAGCCGATGACGGTGCCGTCGAGGATGTTGAGGGCAGCGAACAGCGTGGTGGTGCCGTGACGTTTGTAGTCGTGGGTCATCGTGCCGGCACGGCCCGGCTTCATCGGCAACCCTGGCTGGGTGCGGTCGAGCGCCTGAATCTGGCTCTTTTCGTCGACCGAGAGGACGACCGCATGGGCGGGAGGATCGACATAGAGGCCGACGACGTCTTTGAGTTTCTCGGCGAACTTCGGGTCGTTCGACAGCTTGAACGTGCGGATGCGATGCGGCGCGAGTTGGTGGGCTTCGAGAATACGTTGCACCGAACGCAGGCTCACCCCTGCGGCTTTCGCCAGCATCCGGCCGGTCCAGTGGGTTGTTTCTCCCGGCGGCGGCCCGAGCGCCAGGTCGACCACTCTCTGCACGGTGCCGGTCGGCAGCGGTGGTTTGCCGGGCTTGCGCGTCTTGTCGCGCGTCAGCCCTTCGACGCCTTCCGCCATGAACCGGGCTTGCCATCTCCACACCACGGGCTTGGATTTGCCCGAGCGGCGCATGATCTCGGCGGTGCCACAGCCGTCGGCAGTGGCAAGAATGATATTGGCCCGCCACACATGCTTCTGAGGCGCGCTGCGATCCGAGACGATCGCCTCAAGTCGATGGCGGTCCGCCCGGGTGACCTTTACGATAATTCCTGCTCTCATGCCGAGAGCTTGAACTGCTTCGGTCGATTTGGGAATCGTCCGAATGAATCAGACCACTAGATGCGCCTTCAGCAAAAGTGGATGCCGATTTTGCGTGAGAATGCGCCTTGAGCCAAGCGCGCGCGCGTTGCCGCTATGACAGTCCCATCCACCTGATCGTCATACCATTTGGACACGAGAGACCCTTCATGCCCCGCGATAACGATAAAGACAACGATTCCCGCGGCCGGCGCGATCGGCCCTCCGGCGGCAAGGGCCGCTCCGGCGCCGCCCGGGGACCCGAGAAAAAATTCGCCAAGCGCGGTTTTGCGGCCAAAAGCGACGGCGAGCGGAAGCCCTATGCGGGAAAGTCCGACGCTCCCAAGAGCTATGGCAAGAAGCCCTATTCGGGCCCGGGCAAGCGCTATGCCGGCAAGCGCGAGGGCCCGCCGCCGCGCCGCGATGATGGCGACGGACCGCGTCCGCGCGGCGACCGGCCGTCCGGCGATCGTCCCCAGCGGTTTAATAGGGAAGACCGCCCGGCGCATGGTGGCGGCGAAAAACGCCCTTTTACGCCACGCGGCGATCGCGGCGATGCCCGTCCGTCGACCCGATTTACCGACAGAAAATTCGGCGACAGGAAGCCTTATGCGTCGCGCGATGGTGGCGGTGAGAAGCGACCCTTTACGCCACGCGGCGAAGGCTTTCGAAATGACGGCGACCGGCCGCGAGGCGACCGTCCATTCGGCGCGCGGCCGTCGCGCGATGGCGACCGTCCCGAGAGGAAATTCGGCGGTGACAAGAAATTTTCCCGCGGTGCGCCGGATCGCGAGGGCGACCGTGGCCCGCGCAAGGATTTCGGCAGCCGCGACCGGGAGCGCAACAGCGACCCCGGGAATCGCAACAGCGCCCCGGGTTATCGGGGTTCCGATCGTGGCGAGTCAAAACCGTGGCGTAAGCGCGACGCTTCGTCGCCTGACCATGCCGGGCGCAATTCGCGTCCCTCCCGTGACGGCGCCAGGACTTTTGACAAGCCGCGCTACGACAGGCCGCGTGACGATCGCGGCGGCGGTGAGCGTCCGCGGTTTTCGCGCCCGCGCGAGGATCGTCCGAAATTCGAGCGTCCGCGTGAAGCCGGCAGTTCCTGGCAGGAGCATCCACGCAGCGATACCGATCGGCCCCGCCGCGACAACGAAGACGACAGCAAGGTTTTCGCCAAGCGTCCGGCGTTCGGCGGCCGCGGCGCCTACCGCGAGCGCACGCCGGACTTCGAGAAACGTCCGGCGCGGCCGCCGCGCGAAAAGAAATCCGGCGAGCGCATCGCCAAGGTGGTGTCGCGGGCTGGCCTTGCCTCGCGCCGCGACGCCGAGGAATGGATCGTGCAGGGCCGCGTCACCGTCAACGGCCGCGTCATCAATTCGCCGGCGCTCGATGTTACCGCCAACGACGTCATAACCGTCGACGGCAAGCCATTACCGCCGCGCGAGCGCACCCGGCTGTTCCTGTTTCACAAGCCGCGCGGGTTGATGACCACCCATGCCGACCCGGAAGGCAGGCCGACGGTGTTCGACAATCTGCCGGAGGGCCTGCCGCGGCTGATCTCGATCGGCCGGCTCGATTTCAACACCGAGGGCCTGCTGCTGCTGACCAATGACGGCGGCCTGGCGCGCGCGCTCGAATTGCCCGATACCGGCTGGCTGCGGCGCTACCGCGTCCGCGCCCATGGCGAAGTCACGCAGGCCCAGCTCGATGAACTGAAAAAGGGCGTCGAAGTCGATGGTGTCAAATATGGTCCGATCGATGCGACGCTGGAACGCGACCAGGGCGCCAATGTCTGGCTGGTGTTCGCGATCCGCGAAGGCAAGAACCGGGAGGTGCGCAACGTGATGGCGCATCTCGGTCTCGAAGTGAACCGGCTGATCCGGGTGTCCTACGGGCCGTTTCAACTGGGCGAACTTGCCGAAGGCGAGGTCGAGGAGGTCAAGACCCGGGTGCTGCGCGACCAGCTCGGTGAAAAGGTGGCCGCGCTCGCCGGGGCGGATTTCAACCGTCCGATGCAGGGCGAAGCGCGCGCGGAGGCTGAGACCGAACAGGCCGATGCCCCGCGCGGCAAAAAGCCGTTCAAGCCGGCCGGCAAGAGCGGCCTGATCGCCGACCGCAAGGGCCGCCGCGTGCTGGTGCAGCGCACTGGCAGCGAGGAGGCGCGCGCGCGCAACGAGCTTGAGGCCAGCGGCTACGGCCCGCCACGGCGTCCGCAGCGCGGCTATCACGGCAAGCGCGATCTGAAGCCGCGGGACGAGTGAGGTCTGATGCGCGTCGTCGGCGGGCGATTGAAGGGCCGCAATCTTGCCTCGCCGTCCTCGCGCGATATCCGCCCGACCGCGGACCGCTTGCGCGAGTCGCTGTTCAACATCCTGATCCATGCCTATGACGATCCGATTTCCGGCGCGCGCGTGCTCGACCTGTTCGCCGGCACCGGCGCGCTCGGCATCGAGGCGATCTCGCGCGGGGCGGCATTCGCGCTGTTCGTCGATAACGGCGCCGAGGCGCGCGCGCTACTGCGCAACAATGTCGAGGCGCTCGGCCTCGGCGGGGTGACAAAAGTGTACAGGCGCGACGCTACCAGTCTCGGCCCGGCGCACCCGATGGCGCCGTTCTCGCTGGTGTTTCTCGATCCGCCCTACGCAAGAAAGCTTGCCGACAACGCGCTTGCATCGCTGCGCGATGGCGGCTGGCTGACCCCAAGCGCGCTATTGGTGGTCGAGGAGGCCAGGGCCGCGGAATTCGCCGCACCGGAAGGATTTCAAGAGCTGGAGCGGCGCACTTATGATGACACGGAGTTTACATTCTTGCGGCGAGGCTTACGCGCGCAAACGCCCAAGGAGGAAGGAGAACAGAAATGACAGGGCGGCGAGCAGCAAATAAAGGATGAGCGCATTGAGCGCGATCGCGCCCAAAAACCAGCTGCTCGAAATATAATCGATCCAGGGCAGTCCCAGCAGAACCATGGGAAGACCCGCAAAGGTCCGGTGGTCGAACAGCGGATAGGCGGCCGCGCAGGCAAAGACGATCAGATAAAGAGTTACGCCGGTCACTGCGAATCTCGATCGCATCACCGTCTCCCGAACAGCTTCTCGATATCGCTAAGTTTCAATTCCACGTAAGTGGGGCGGCCGTGATTGCACTGCCCGGAATTCGGGGTGTCTTCCATCTCGCGCAGTAGCGCGTTCATTTCCTCCGGCTTGAGGATGCGGCCGGCGCGCACCGAGCCGTGACAGGCCATGGTGGCCGCGACATGCATCAGCCGGCGTTCCAGCGGCAGCGTCTCGTCCCATTCGGCCATGTGTTCGGCGAGATCGCGCAGCAACGAGCCGGCATTGGTCTTGCCGAGCAGCGATGGCGTTTCGCGCACCGCGACTGCGCCGGGGCCGAAGGATTCGATCGCAAGCCCGAACGACGCCAGTTCCTCGGCGCGCGCGATCAGCCGCTCCACGGTCACCTCGTCGAGTTCGACAATTTCCGGAATCAGGAGGATCTGCCGCTGCACGCCGTTCTTCGCCAGCGACGCCTTCAGCTTCTCATAGACGATGCGCTCATGCGCGGCGTGCTGGTCCACCACAACAAGGCCGTCGCGGGTCTGCGACACGATATAGGTCTCGTGGATCTGCGTCCGCGCCGCGCCCAGCGGGCGGTCGAGCAGATCGGCGGATGGTTGCTCTTGAAAGCGGACGTCCGCCGTCGGCGCGCCGACCTCGAATGCGGCCTGTCCCGGTTCGGCAAAGGCGGTTGCCGCCGCGCCTTCGAAGGCCGGCCGCGATCCGACCGGATAGGCCGGCGAGCGCCGCCAGTCCCAACTGGTCGGGCGCGGCGCGAAGGATGGGCGGAACGAGGCAATGGCGGCGCCGTCGCTGTTGGCCGCGGTACGCTTGCCCTCGCGGGCCAGCCCCTCCTTCAGCGCGTGCACGATCAGCGCGCGGACCAGTCCGGCATTGCGGAACCGCACCTCGGTCTTGGCCGGATGCACATTGGCGTCGACCTCGCCGGTATCGAGCGTCACGAACAGCGCTACCACGGGATGGCGGTCGCGCGGCAGATAGTCGGAATAGGCCGCGCGCACCGCGCCGAGAATGAGCTTGTCGCGCACCGGCCGGCCGTTGACGAACAGATATTGCCCGAGCGCGTTGGCGCGCGTCAGCGACGGCGCCGCGGCAAAGCCTTCTACCACGACGCCTTCGCGCTCAGCGCGCACCTCAATGGCGCTGGTGCGAAAATCCGCGCCCAGGATATCGCCGAGCCGCGTCAGCCGGCCGCTGGCGCCGGGCAGCGCCGCAGCCCAGGTTACCGGCGCGCGTTCCTCGCCGGCCAGCGTGAAGGCGATATCCGGCCGCGCCATCGCAAGGCGCCGCACCACCTCGCGGATCGCTTCGGCCTCGGTGCGGTCGGTCTTGAGAAATTTCAGGCGCGCCGGCGTGGCGAAGAAGAGGTCGCTGACCTCGACGCGGGTGCCCTGCGACAGCGCCGCCGGCATGATGCCGGATTTCTCACCGCCTTCGACCGACAGCGACCAGGCATGCGGCTCGCTGAGGTGGCGCGTGGTAATGCCGAGCTTCGCCACCGCGCCGATCGAGGGCAACGCCTCGCCGCGAAACCCCAGGGTGCGGATCCGCAACAGATCCTCGTCGTCGAGTTTTGACGTGGCATGACGATCGACCGCGAGCGCGAGATCTTCATGCGTCATGCCGCTGCCGTCGTCGGTGATGCCGATCCGCCGCCGGCCGCCGCCATCGGTGAAGATATCGATCCGGCTGGCGCCGGCGTCGATGGCGTTCTCCACGAGTTCCTTGACCACGCTTGCCGGACGCTCGACCACTTCGCCGGCGGCGATGCGGTTGACGAGATGTTCGGGAAGCTGGCGGACGGGCATGGCGGCGGGCGACTCGCGGGGAAGCGGGAACTCCAATCTAGGGGCTTTTGGCCGATGACGGGAGGGCGACAGCGGAAAACCGCAAGCTCTCCCCGTTGTTCACCAGGGAAAGCCGCCATTGACGTGGCCTCAATCGTCGAATCGCGCCGAACCCCGCTTGGCCTTGACGTCGCTGCGGCGCTTCTTGCCCTCCAGCCGGCGTTGTTTCGAGCCCAGTGTCGGCCTGGTCGGGCGCCGCGGGATCGGGCGCGTCATCGCCTCGCGCAACAGTTCGAGCAGGCGGTCGATCGCGTCGGCGCGGTTGCGCTCCTGGGTGCGGAAACGCTGCGCATGAATCACGATCACCCCGTCCTTGGTCATGCGCTGGCCGGCGAGCCGGTTGAGCCGCGCCGCGGCGTCGGCCGCCAGCACGATCCGGCGCGTATCGAAACGCAATTGCGCGGCGGTCGAGAGTTTGTTGACGTTCTGCCCGCCCGGCCCGGAGGCGCGGACGAAGGAAACCTCGATGTCGTTCTCATCGATCGTGAGGTCGCGGGAAATCCGCAGCATGGCGTCACCGAACCGGGATGATTCCTGAGGTGGAATCGGATCGGCACAGGATAGCGGTTTTGCAGGAAGTTTGTTGGGGCCGCCTGGGACCCCTCTCCCCCTTCCGGCGAGGGGGCCGAACGTTGCCGTTGTCGGAAAGAATTCAGTTCGCCGTGGGCGGGGTCGCCACCGCGGGCTGGGCCGCGGCTTGCGGGGCGCGTCCGACGATCACGGTCAGAAGGCCTTGCCCCCATAGCCGCTGGGCGGCCTTCCTGGCGTCGTCCAGGGTTACCGCATCGACGATGGCATTGCGCTTCTCGATGTAGTCGATCGGAAGCCGATCGAGCTGGTACTGCAGCAGCGCCGAGGCCAGCTTCGAGGAGGTGTCGAGCGCCAGCATTTGCGAGCCCTTGAGATAGGATTTGGCTTCATCCAGCTCCTGCTGGGTCGGGCCGTTTTCGGCAATGCGGCGAATTTCCTTGTCGATGGCGTCGACGGTTTCACCGGCGCGGTCGGCGCGGGTTCCGGTGCCGCCGACGAACAAGGCGGAGTGATCCATCCACAGCAGCGATTCATAGACCGAGTAGGCCAGACCGCGCTTCTCGCGGACCTCGTGGTAAAGCCGTGACGACAGCCCTGAGCCGCCGAGAATGTGGTTGACGACATAGGCGGCCATGAAATTGGGATCGTGGCGCATGAAACCCGGGCCTCCGAACGTCACCACGGTCTGCGGCACGTCGAGCGGAATGAACGCGCGCTGCGGCGGCCTGGCGGGCGCAATGTCGGGGACCGGCACGAGGCTGGCCTTGGCCGGCAATCCGCCGAACGTCTTGTCGAGCAGTTGGCCGAGCGTGGCGGGGTCGACATCGCCGACGACGGCGATCTTGAGCGTGTCCCTGGCCAGCACGCGGCGGACATAGTCCTTCAAATCGGCGACATCGATTTTCGCCACGCTTTCCAGGGTGCCGTTGGCCTGCCGGCCATAGGGGTGGTCGCCAAAGGCGACCTCCAGGAACTTGCGGCCAGCAAGCGCTGTCGGATTGGAGGTGTCGCGGCGTAGACCGGAAATCACCTGCGCGCGAATGCGTTCGACGTCGGCGCTCTCGAAATGGGCCGATGTCAGCGACGTCCGCAGCAGATCGAACGCTTCGTCGCGGGTGTCCTTGAGCATGCGCAGCGAGCCGCGGAAATAGTCCCGCGTCGAGGTGAAACTCAGCTGGATGGCGCGGCGCTCGAGGCGTTCGTGAAACGTCCTGGAATCCAGCTCGCCCGAACCTTCATCGAGCAGATCGGCGACCAGATTGCCGACGCCGGGCTTGTCGACCGGGTCCTGCGTCGCGCCGCCGCCAAAGGCATATTCCATCGCAATCAGCGGCACGGTGGCGTCCTGCACGAACCAGGCCTCGATACCCCCGGGCGATATCAGATGCTGGATCTTGGCCGCGGCCTGCGAAGGCGCCGACCAGAGCGGCGTCATCGCCAGCCCGGCGGCAAGGATAAAGGCGAAACGCCGCGCGCAAGTCCTGGGATAAGTCACGAACGCTTCTCCTCGCGTTTCGGCGTGTGGTCCTTGATCAGATAGCCGGTTACCGAACGCTTCTTGTCGAGCCATTTCTGCGCGGCGTCACGGACCTGTCCGGCGGTGACGGCGCGAATGCGATCCGGCCAGCTCCTGATGTCGGCGATGCTCAGCCCGGTGGTGAGCGCCCCGCCATACCAGCGCGCCAGCGTCGCCTGGTTGTCCTGGGCGTAGATGGCTTCCGCGATAAGCTGGGTCTTGACGCGCTCGAGATCCTCGGCGCGCACCGGATTTTGCAGGATATCCGAGATCACGCTGTCGATCACGGGCTCGATCTGCGAGAATTCCACGCCGGGCTTGGGCGCGACCGAGATTGAGAACTGGGTCGCATCCAGGGAAGTGCCCTGATATCCGGCACTGGTACTGACCGCGAGCGGCCGTTCAACCACCAGCGCGCGATAGAGATAGGAGTTGCTGCCGCCGCCCATCAGTTGCGCCAGCACGTCCAGTGCCGGGCTTTCCCCCGGCGCGGCGGTGGCGGCGGACGGAACCAGATAATAGCGCTTCAGGCTGGGTTGTTCGACGTGCGGATCGGCCAGCGTCACCGTGCGCGGGGCGACCGGCTCCGGCTCCTGCGGACGAAGCCGCCGCGCCGGTATCGCGGGCTGCGAGGCAACCTGGCCGAACGTCTGTTCCACCATCGGGCGGACGTCCGCGGCCTCGACGTCGCCGGCGATCACCAGGATCGCGTTGTTCGGCGCATAGAAGCGCCGGTAGAAGGCCAGCGCATCGTCGCGATCGAGCTTCTCGATTTCCTGGTGCCAGCCGATCACGGGGCGGCCATAGGGATGATTGAGATACAGCGCGGCCATGATCTGCTCGGCCAAACGCGCTTCCGGGTTGTTGGCGACCCGCATGTTGTATTCCTCGAGCACGACGTCGCGCTCCGGCAGCACATTCTCATCTTTCAGGAGCAGTCCGGTCATGCGATCGGCCTCGAACTCCATCATCCTGGCCAGCTGCTCGCGCGGGACGCGCTGGAAATAGCCGGTGTAGTCGACAGAGGTGAAGGCGTTCTCGTTGCCGCCGATCCGAAGCACGGTCTGGGAGAATTCACCGACCGTATGCTTGCTGGTGCCCTTGAACATCAAATGTTCGAGAAAGTGCGCAAGGCCCGACTTGCCGGGCGTCTCGTCGGCGGAGCCGACCTTGTACCAGATCATCTGGGTGACGACCGGCGTGCGGTGATCCGGGATCACCAGGACTTGCAGGCCGTTGGGAAGGGTAAAGGTGGCGGGAGGCGCTGAGGTCACCGTGGTCTGGGCGAGCGCGCCGCTTGCGGAGACAGCGAATGCCGAAAGCAGCACGAAGAAAGAGGCGGCGAAGCGGTGTGGGAACATCATGACCTGTCTGGAGGTCCGAACGGAAGCGTTCGGGATAAAGCCGCGGCATCGTACACCGCGCGGCTGAAGTTGAGCGTCACGAAGCCGAGAGACAACGGCCGCTATTCGCCTTACCTGCCGCCGACCGGGTTGGTTTCCTTGTTCAGCAATTCCTTGGGCCCGGTGCCGTAGGCGAAATTCGGCGACGGGGTCTGGTATCCGACCGGCGGCTGCGTGAGCAATTCACGCGTCGGCTCGCCCTTGAACGGGGCCGTCTCGGATTTGTTGCCGCCAAAAAAACTGCCGAAGCTGCCGGTGAAGCCGAGCTGCGACGGGCTGAGGCTCGGGTTGTTGGAAACACCCGGCTGCACCGGATCGTTGTTCGCGCGGGTTTCAGGCGCAGTCCTGGCGGCGTTGAGCTCGTTCGGGGTCAGGACGCGGGCGGATTCGACGGGGTCGGGCTTGGCCTTCTTCCTGGCCGCGATGGCGGCCTTGCGCCGCGCCTCGTCCGGATCTTTCGGCCAGTTCGGATCCTTGATCTCGCCCTTCACGGTTTCCGGCGGCGGCAGATCGAGCCTGGGAGGAACCACCAGCGGGGATCGCTCGCGATATTCGATGCCCCGGTTCTCCATATTGGTGCCGCCGATGCCGGCCATGACGCCCTCGATGATCTTTTCCTCGAAGGTCTTGTCATCCTCGTCGTCGTCCTGGGCCTTGGCAGCACCGGCCGTCATGACGAGGCCGACGCCTGCGGCGACGATGGCAAGGCGCAGCGCGCGCATCGTGCCTCTCGACCAATTTCGCGCCATCCAACCGCTGGCTTCGGTCTTCCGCATCGTGCTGTTCCCGTTCAAGTTTCCCGCAGTGGCGCGCCGATCCGGGGCGCCGCTCCGCTCCCGCAGACGACATCAAGCTTTGGGGGTGCGTATCAGCCGGGATCAGGGCGCTTTTGCGGCGGGTGCCCCCAGCAAGGAATCATACAGCAGGGCCGCTACCCCGGCAACAATCGCCACGTCGGCAAGGTTAAACACGTACCAATTGAAGGGTTTTCCCCCGATCTGGAGGTGGAACAGGGCGAAATCGACCACCGCGCCATAGGCGAAGCGGTCGATCGCGTTGCCGATGGCGCCGCCGATGATCAGGCCGAGGGCTACGGTTGCCATAAGGGTGCGTGACCGCGCCATCCAGATCGCCAGCGCGACCACCGCCACGGCCTTGATGGCCATCAGGGCGATCTGGGCTATCTGGCTGTCGTTCTGGAACCAGCCGAAGCTGATCCCGATATTCCAGGCCAGCACCAGATCGAAGAACGGCGTGAGCTTCACCGCGCCGCGATGGGCGATGTCGAACACGAACAGCAGCCAGAGTTTCGTGGCCTGATCGAGCGCCAGCACGGCAAGGGCGGCGATGACGCCAGGGCGCAGATTGGCGGTCATGGTGCGGTGGCCGCCACAAATAAAGGTGTCGTCCCTGCGAAAGCAGGGACCCATACGCTGTGTCGGATATCGTGTGAAAAACTCTGGGTCATCGTCCTTGTTCGTTACGAGCGTCCGTGGTTATGGGTCCCTGCGTTCGCAGGGACGACGATAGCTTCTAGACGCTGACTCCCAGCGCCTTCCATTCGCGCAAGGCTTGTGCGTCGCGCGGCGACACGTCGGGATATTCGGGATCTTCGCCCACGGTGGGAAGGATTTTCCACGAGCGCGCGCATTTGATGCCGGCAGCCTTTTCGACGACGACGGCCACGCCGGATACCTCGTTCAGCCTGAAAGCACCGGCCGGGGCGTCGTCATTGGTTACCATCGCGTTCGAGGTGATGCAGACTTCGGCCAGATCGATATCGAACAGCGTGTCGAAAATCTTCCTGTCGGTGACGTAGAGCAGCGGGGAGGCCTCCAGCGATGATCCGATCCGCTTGGCCGCGCGCTCGACTTCCAGCGCGCCGGTCACGACCCGGCGGACATTGCGGATGGTCTCCCACTTCGCCGCCAGCTTTTCGTCGCGGAAGGCCTCGAGCCCTTCGGGAAACAGCGTCAGATGCACCGACGGCTCGGCATCCGGCCGGTAGAGCCGCCACGCTTCCTCGCTGGTGAAGCTCAATACCGGCGCGAACCACCGCAGGATCGCATCGCAGATCGTGTCGATGGCGGTCAGCGCGGCCTTGCGCGCCAGCGATGACGGCGGGTCGCAATACAGCGTGTCCTTGCGGATGTCGAAGTAGAACGCCGACAGTTCGGTGTTCATGAATGCCGACAGGCTTGCGACCACGGTCTTGTAGTCGAACTCGGCATAGGCCTTGCGCACGATGTCGGCCTGCTCGGCGAGCTGATGCAGCATCAGCCGCTCCAGTTCGGGCATCTCGGCATGCGCGACCGCGTCTTCCGGCCTGAAGTGATGCAGCGTGCCCAGCATCCAGCGGATCGAATTGCGTAGCTTGCGGTAGGTCTCGATGGTGTTTTTGAGGATTTCCGGGCCGATGCGCTGGTCGTCGGCATAGTCGGTGGCGCAGACCCACAGCCGCAAAATATCGGCGCCAGAATCCTTCATCACCTTCTGCGGCTCGACGGTGTTGCCGAGCGACTTCGACATCTTGCGGCCGTTCTCGTCCAGCGTGAAGCCGTGGGTGAGCACGATGTCGAACGGCGCGCGGCCGCGGGTGCCGCTGCTTTCAAGCAGCGACGACTGGAACCAGCCACGGTGCTGGTCCGAGCCTTCGAGGTACATCACGGTGTCCGCGCCGCCGTCGACCTTGCGGACGATATGGCCGAGTTGCGGAAAATGCTGGCGGTCTTCCAGCACGAAGGCATGGGTCGAGCCGGAATCGAACCAGACGTCGCAGATATCGTCGACTTTCTTCCAGTCCTCGGCCGCACGGGGCCCCAGGAAGCGTTCGCGGGCGCCGTCCATGTACCAGGCGTCGGCGCCTTCCTCACTGAAGGCTTCGGCGATCCGGTGATTGACGACTTCGTCCTGCAGGATTTCGGCTGAGCCATCGCCCTTCTCGCGCACGAATACGGCGATTGGCACGCCCCAGGCGCGCTGGC
Source organism: uncultured Alphaproteobacteria bacterium (assembly GCA_963801875.1). Lineage (GTDB taxonomy): Bacteria > Pseudomonadota > Alphaproteobacteria > Rhizobiales > Xanthobacteraceae > Bradyrhizobium. The sequence goes on from CAWDGT010000010.1 coordinate 416,645, forward strand.
GCGAGATCACCCAATCAGGCTTGGAGTTGATCATGCCGTTGATGCGGTTCTGACCCGACGGCGGCACCCATTGCGTCACCGAGATGGCGTGCAGCGCGCGGGCGCGCAGGGTGTCGCCTGGTTTCGCTGCGCCGGTATCCGCGATCGGCTTGTCCATTGCGATGAACCATTGCGGCGTATTTCGAAAAATCACAGGCTTTTTCGAGCGCCAGGAATGCGGGTATTGGTGCTTCAGCCGGCCGCGCGCCAGCAGCATGCCGGCGTCGACCAGCGCCTTGATTACGGCTTCGTTGGCGTCGCCCTTTTCGCCCTTGTCGTTGATGACGCGTTTTCCCGTAAAACCGGGCGCCTGATCGGTGAAGGCGCCGTTCTCGTCGACAGTGTAGGGAATGGTGGTGTTGATGCCGCGCGCTTCCAGCTCGCGCGCATTCGCGGTCCACACGTCAAAATCCTCGCGGCCGTGGCCGGGCGCGGTATGGACGAAGCCGGTGCCGGTATCGTCGGTGACGTGGTCGCCTTCGAGGAGGGGGACATAAAAGTCATATGCCCCGCCTTTGAGCGGATGGAAGCAGTGCATGAACTTCAATACGTCGGTTGGAACATCTGAAAGCCGCTCAAATGACTCGACCTTTGCTTGCTTCAGTACATCAGCGGCAAGCTTGTCGGCCAAAATGTAAGTCTCGCCGACTTTCGCCCAATTTCCGTCGGGAGAAATCGTGACTTGATACAGCCCATATTGAATTTTTTGAGAGAACGAGATTGCTCGATTGCCCGGAAGCGTCCAAGGAGTCGTCGTCCAGATCACTACATACGAGTTCAGAAGTAGTTCGACCCAGTCCTTTTGTCCGCCCGACGCAGACGCGACGGGAAACTTCACCCACACCATATCCGACGTGTAGTCCTCGTACTCCACCTCAGCTTCCGCCAGCGCGGTTTTCTCCACCACGCTCCACATCACGGGCTTGGAGCCGCGATACAGCGTGCCGTTGGCGGCGAATTTCATCAGCTCGCGGGCGATCGCAGCTTCCGCGGCGTAATCCATGGTGGCGTAGGGGTGATCCCAGTCGCCGATGATGCCGAGCCGCTTGAATTCCTCGCGCTGCACGTTGAGCCAGTGCCCGGCATAGGCGCGGCATTCCCTTCGGAACGCCACCATCGCCGCGGAGTCCCGGAAGTCGGGCTTCTGCTTGCCCCTGGCGCGGTAATTCTCCTCCTCGATCTTCCATTCGATCGGCAGGCCGTGACAGTCCCAGCCCGGCACATAGTTGGAATCGAAGCCGAGCATCTGCTGGCTCTTGGTCACCACATCCTTGAGGATCTTGTTGAGCGCGTGCCCGATATGGATGTTGCCGTTGGCATAGGGCGGGCCATCATGCAGCACGAATTTAGCCCGGCCGGCGGCATTCTCGCGCAGCCTCTCGTAGAGACCAATCTCGTTCCAGCGGGCCAGGATTTCCGGCTCGCGCTGCGGCAGGCCGGCGCGCATCGGAAATTCCGTCTGCGGCAGGTACAGGGTTTTGGAATAGTCTGATGCGTCGGACTTTTGCGGCTTTTCGGACATGAATGCTCTGGATTGGCTAAAGAGGCGCGGAACGCGATCGATCGCGGATGAGTTAGGGGATCCCGGTCTTGCGCCGAGCGTAAAGCTCAGGCGGAAGCCGGGCCGCTAATGCTGATGGTGCGCCGCGCAAACATGGGGCTTTCCATAGCAGCCGGCCGCGGGAAGCGCAAAGCCCCGCCGCACACGCCAGCGGCCGGAAGAGACCGCTAACCGACCATTCCCAGCTTCGGGAACGCGGCGGGCGCGGCGGCTAGCCGCGCGCGGGCGCGGGCGCTGTCCTCATCCATCCCTGCTATCAGCGCTTCCACGCTGTCGAATTTCGCTTCCTCGCGGATGAAGTCGATAAAGGCTATGTCCAGCGTCTTGCCATAGAGATCGCCGTTGAAGTCGAACAGGAAGACCTCCAGCAGCGGCGCGCCATTATCGAAGGTGGGACGGCGGCCGAAGCTGGCGACGCCGTCGTGGCGCTCGTCACCGCAGCCAACCCGCACCGCATAGATGCCGTGCTTGAGGCCGCAATTCTTGTCGAGGCGGATATTGGCGGTGGGATAGCCGAGATCGCGGCCGCGCTTCTCGCCATGGATCACTTTGCCGGTCACGAACCAGGGGCCGCCGAGCATCAAGGTGGCGTCCTCGATCTGCCCCTCCGCCAGCGCCATGCGGATCGCGCTGGATGAAACAGGCCGCTCCGCGACGTCGAAGTGAGGCTGCACGTCGACCTCGATGCCGAGCCGGGGCGCCTCGCCGACCAGGAGGCTCGGCGATCCAACCCGGCCCTTGCCGAAATGAAAGTCGTAGCCGACCGCGATCCCGCAGATTCCGAGCCGCCCGATCAGGTCATGGTGAATGAAATCCTGCGCCGTGGTTCCGGCACGGGCCTTGTCGAAGGTCATCACCACGGCGCCCGCAAGCCCCGTTCCGGCCAGCAGCCGCAGCTTTGCGGCCTCGTCCGTGAGCCTGAACTGGGGGGTGTTGGGACTGAAGAAGCTGCGCGGGTGGGGCTCGAATGTCACCGCCAGCGCGGGCCGGCCATGGACGCGCGCCATCTGCAGGGCGGCTGAGATAACCGCGCGGTGGCCGAGGTGGACGCCGTCGAAATTGCCCATCGCCACCACCGTCCCCCTGGGGATCGCGGCCGCGGGGGTGGCGTCGCGGATAATTGTAAAGCCAGGCGTCATTTCGGGGATTCTTCAGCGCAGGGATCGGTGGGAGCGGGACGGTGACGCGGCGGCGCCTGCGAAGTCAAGCGGGGGGACGAACCGGCCCCTTCGCCGGAGCCCGAGAATATTTCCCTGGCAGCCGCGGGTTAACGGGCTGTTTAAGGGCTGATGCTAGTGCTGGGGATGGACTGCGGGGCGGTTTGGCCCGGTGCAGGCTCGTTGTTGGTTTGCGGCGTCAGGTGTCGTGCGGGGGATTCAAGATGGCGGTTGATACGTCGATGTCGGTTCTGGTGGTGGATGACTACAACACCATGATCCGCATCATCAGAAACCTTCTGAAGCAGCTTGGCTTCGAGAACATCGACGACGCCAGCGACGGATCGGCGGCGCTGAACAAGATGCGCGGCAAGAAATACGGGCTGGTGATCTCCGACTGGAACATGGAGCCGATGACCGGCTATGACCTGCTGCGGGAGGTGCGGGCCGACCCCAATCTCGCCACCACGCCGTTCATCATGATCACTGCGGAATCCAAGACCGAGAACGTGATCGCCGCCAAGAAGGCCGGTGTGAACAACTATATCGTCAAGCCGTTCAATGCCGCCACGCTGAAGACCAAGATCGAGGCGGTGTTCCCGGATCTGGTGATGACGTAACGCTTCACCTCGTCGCGCGAGAGCAGGACGAGGGAGAAGGGCCTACCACCGCAGCTCCCGTGTCAGCGCCCGCGGCGGATGGCCGAACAATTCCCTCACCGAAGCGGGGTCGAGCTGGTCGATGCCCTCAAAATCCTCGGCATGGATGCCGCGGGTAACGAACAGGCAATCGATCCCGAAGCCGTGGGCGCCTGCCAGATCCGTCCGCACGGAATCCCCGATGGCCAATACGCGGTCGAGCGGGATCGCGTGACTTTGGCGCTCGGCGGCCAGTCCCATGGCGCGCTCGTAGATCGGCCGGTGTGGTTTGCCGTAGAAGATCACCTCGCCGCCGAGTTCGCGATAGAGTTCGGCGATCGCGCCGGCGCAATAGATCAGGCGGTCGCCGCGTTCGACCACGATGTCCGGGTTGGCGCAGATCAGCGTCAGCTTGCGCTCGCGGGCCTGCAGCATCATGTCGCGATAGTCTTCAGCCGATTCGATCTCGTCGTCGAACAGGCCGGTGCAGACGATGTAATCGGCCTCTTCCAGTGGCGCGATCATCGGATCAAGGCCGCGGTGGATTGAACTGTCGCGCTCCGGGCCGATCCAGAACATTTTGCGGCCGGGGTGGTCGGCGACAAAATGCCGGGTCAGGTCGCCCGAACTGACGATGGCGTCATAGGTGTCATCGGCTACGCCAAGCTTCCGCAATTGCCGCTGCACGGAGTCCGCGGGCCGTGGCGCGTTGGTGATGAGGATCACAGTGCCGCCCCGGCCGCGAAAGGTATGAAGCGCCTCGCAGGCCTCGGGAAACGCAACCAGTCCGTTGTGAACCACGCCCCAGATGTCGCTGAGCACGACATCCACTTCGCCGACGAGGTCGCGCAGCTTCTCGACATAGCGGAGCGACGTCATGGCAGGGATCGCCGGTCAGCCCGGCCCTGCGGCGCGCCGCGCCAGCGCGGCGTTGCCGGTTGTCCGCGGGGGATCGATAGCCGGGCCATCGATGGAAACAGTCTTGCCGGAGCCATTGGATTCCTGCGCCTTGTTCGGAGAGGCCCCGCCGGTAGCAGATGCGCCCTCGGGCCGCAACGGCCGCGGAGGCGCAAACAGAAATCCCTGGCCGAACCGCACATCGTAGTCGAGCAGGTCGACCACCGCGCGCTCCCCCTCGATCCGTTCGGCGATCAGGTCGATGCCGAAGCGGCCGAGCAGGTCCGAGAGGTCGGAGGGGTGTATGTCGGACACCGTGCTCTGCCGTTGATCGAGCAGCAGCGCCGCGGGCACCTTGATGAAGCGAACGCCGCGGTCGGCCAGTTCGCGCGGCTCGATCCGCAAGTCGGTGACGTGATCGATCGAGAAACGGAAGCCGCGCTGCGCCAGGGCCGCAAGGTGCTCGATCTCGGTCGGACCCATATTGCGAAACGTCGCCTGCTTGAATTCGAGCACGAATGACGGCGCCAGCGCGCGGTTGGCTTCGAGAAAATCCAGGCATTGCGCAAAGATGGTCGGATTGGCGAGCGTCGCGGCGGCGACGTTGCAGAAGACGCCGACCTCCTTGTTGCGCACCATCAGCCGGCGCAGCACCTGCACGCATTTCAGCATCACCATGTGATCGATCCGCCCGATCAGCCCGGCGGCTTCCGCAACCGCGATGAAGTCGTCGGCGGCGAGAAGCTGATCCTTGTCGTCGCGCAGCCGCGTCACCGCCTCGTAGAAGCGCACCTTGCGCTGCGGCAAGGTCACCATCGGCTGCAGATAGATGTCGATCCGGTTTTCCTCCAGCGCATTCTTCACGGCGGCGAGAATTTGCGCCTGGCCGCGCGAGGGCGCCGGTTCGCTGCTGACGGAAGCCGGCGCTGCGACGGCGGGCGCGGTCGCAATGGCGCGGTCCCGCGCGGCCAACGGCGGCTGCTTTTGCTCCTCGTTGTCCGGATGGACAGGCGCCGCCGCGGCTGCTGCAGCGCCCGCCGCCAGCATGTCGTCATGGCTGGCGACCGAGACCGCGAGCTGCTTGACCAGCATGCCCAGTTCGCTGATCTCGCCGGCCAGGACCTGAATGCGGTCGGCGTTGGCCGAATTTGCCGACGCCACCCGGCCCTCGACGGCGACGAGGCGGCGCCCGAATTCGGCAACCTGGCGCGCGAGGTCGGCGGTGCCGCGCGACAGATCCGCGATCTGGCCGCCGACGTCGGTGCGGTCGCGCAGCCGCATCGACACGGCGTTGTAGAGAATCAGGAAAGTCAGCGCGGTGAGCGCCACGATCGCGGATTCCATTCCGCTGATGCCGACCACCGAATACAGGATCAGGCCGAGCGATGCTGCGACCAGCACCATGCAGATGGCGATGAAAATCGTGGAAATGCGGATCATGTTGCGCCGAACGCCCTCAAGTCCTTGTGTCCCCTGGCGGCGCGCGCCTCGCACCAGCCCGCCAGCGCTTCCCCAAGCGCTGCAATCTTAGCATCAATGTTGATTCGAAGAGCTAGTGTTCTTTCGGTACACCCGGAACAGGGCGTGCCGCCGCTGGTACCGCTGTGCTTCGACAATGACGGTGGGCTCCCTCTCCGCGTCCTTTACGGGGAGAGGTAAGGAAGCGGCGTCCTTAGGCCACCGCGCGGATCACCTTGGCGACCTTCTCGATGATCTCGCCGATCTGGTCTTCGGTGACGATCAGGGGCGGCGTCAGCGCCAGCGTGTCGCCGGCGATGCGCAGCATCAGGTCGTTGTCGTGGAACGCGCTGTTCAACGCGTCGAAGCCGCGCTTGCCGGCCATGTCCTGGCGGGCTGCGAGGTCGATGCCGGCGGTCAGGCCGACGGTGCGGATATCCACGACATTCGGCTCGCCCCTCAGCGACATCACGGCGTCGGCGAATTTCGGCTCCAGCCTGTTGGCGCGTTCGAACAGCTTCTCGTCGCGGTAGATATCCAGTGTTGCAAGGGCCGCGGCGCAGGCCAGCGGATGCGCCGAATAGGTATAGCCGTGGGTCAGTTCCACGACGTGCTCCGGGCCGCTCATGAAGGCGTCGTGGATGGTGTCGCGCACCAGCACGCCGCCCATCGGGGCGGCGCCGTTGGTGATGCCCTTGGCGAAGGTGAGCATGTCCGGCAGCACGCCGTAACGTTCCGCGGCGAAGGCAAAACCGAGCCGGCCATAGCCGGTGATGACCTCGTCGAAAATCAGCAGAATGCCGTGCTTCTGGGTGATCTCGCGTAGCCGCTTGAGATAGCCCTTCGGCGCCGGCAGCACACCGGTCGATCCGGCCATCGGTTCGACGATGACGGCGGCGATGGTGGAGGCGCCGTGCAAACTGACCAGCCGCTCCATTTCGTCGGCGAAATGCGCGCCGTATTCCGGCTCGCCCTTGGTGAAGGCCTGCTTCTCGCGGTCATAGGTGTGGGGAAGATGGTCGACGCCGGCGAGCAGAGTTCCGAACATCTTGCGGTTGTTGACGATGCCTCCCACCGAGGTGCCGCCGAAGCCGACGCCGTGATAACCGCGCTCGCGGCCGATCAGGCGGGTGCGGGTGCCCTGGCCCTGGATCTGATGATAGGCCAGCGCGATCTTGAGCGCGGTATCGGCGGCCTCCGATCCGGAATTGCAGAAGAACACGTGGTCGAGGCCGTCCGGCGCGAGGTCGGCGATGCGGCTTGCGAGCTCAAAGGCCTGCGGAATGCCGAACTGGAACGGCGGCGCATAATCCAGGGTCTCGGCCTGCTTGGCGATCGCCGCCGAGATCTGGGTGCGGCCGTGGCCCGCATTGGTGCACCACATGCCCGACGCGGCGTCGATGATCTTGCGGCCGTCGACGGTAAAGTAGTGCATGTCCTTGGCGCCGGCCAGCAGCCTCGGCGCCTTCTTGAAGGCCCGGTTGGCGGTGAATGGCATCCAGTGCGCAGCGAGGTCGTTGGGCACGTTGACGGCGGAGGGGCGTGGGCTCTTGTCCAGCATGGGGGCCTCTTCAAGTTTTGGGGGCGCGCGGCGGCTGTCGGCAGGCTATCAGCTTCGTTGCCGGCCGGGAACGCCATGACCATACTATTTCCGCGCAATCGGTCGGTTTCAAGACCGCGGCTCGCAGCCGGCCCTACAGATCGGCGGCGGCGATCCAGAACACTTCGCCTTGCAAATCCTCGGTATCGAGCCAAAGCAGCGGCAGTTGCGGAAAGGCGGCCTCGAGCAGCTCGCGGCCACGGCCGATCTCGCACAACAGCCCGCCCCCCGATGTCAGGTGCCGCCCGGCCCCCTTCAGAACGCGGCGGACGAGATCCAGCCCGTCGGCGCCGCCGTCGAAGGCGAGCTTCGGTTCGGCGCGGCATTCGCGCGGCAGCCCGGCCATGCCGGGCGCATCGACGTAGGGCGGGTTGGAAATGATCAGATCGTAACGCGCCTCGCCGATCGGCTTGAAGAGGTCGCCGCGATGCAGGGCGATCCTGTCTTCAAGTCCGTAGTCGGCAACGTTGCGGGCGGCGACGTCGAGGGCGTCTTTGGAGATGTCCACGGCGTCGATGTGGGCATTCGGAAAGTTCCGGCTGGCGAGAATGGCAAGACACCCGGAGCCGGTGCAGAGATCGAGCACACTCTCCACGCCTGCGGGATCGTCGATCAGCGAGCCGGCCTCGTCGCTGTCGGCGCCAAAATGAGAACTCCAGCAACTCGCCGATGAAGGAGCGCGGCACGATCACGCGCTCATCGACATAGAAGGGCAGGCCGCGCATGTAGACCTTGTTGACGAGGTAGGCGGCAGGTTTTCGCAAGCGGACGCGGCGGGCAATCACGTCCGATATCGCTTTGGCCTCGCGCGCGGTGACCCGCGTGGTTGCAAACATCTCGAACTGGTCGGGGGCGAGATGCAGGGTTTCGCAGACCAGGAACGCGGCTTCCGCCACGGGATCGGCGGTGCCGTGGGCGAACACCAGTTTGGCTTCGATGAAGCGGCTGACCGCATAGCGGACGAAATCGAGCAGCGTCACGAGTTCGCCGGCCGGCACTTTCGCAAATGTCGCGGCGCGGCCGCGCCTGGCCGGCGCTTTGGCGCGCCGCGCCATCAGGACTTGGTCCAGCGCTCGGCGGCCGCGTCGTCATCATGGCGCGCCTCGACCCAGCCGGCTCCCGCCGCACTTTCCTCACGCTTCCAGAACGGCGCGTTGGCCTTCAGATAGTCCATCAGGAACTCGGCTGCCTGAAACGCCGCCTGCCGGTGCCGGGACGCGGTCAGCACCAGCACGATATTTTCGCCGGGCGTGATGCGGCCGACGCGATAAATCACGGTTAGCCCGGTCAGCGGCCAGCGCGACATCGCGGTGTCGGCGTGCCGCGCGATCTCGGCCTCCGCCATTTCCGGATAGTGCTCGAGCGTCAGCGCCGTGATCGCCTCGCCGCCTTCGCTGCCCCGGCAAATGCCGGAGAAGCTGACGACGGCGCCGATATCGGGACGCCCCTGCGTCAGCGCCGATATCTCCCGCGCGATGTCGAAATCGGCTTCCTGAATTCGGATGGTCACGAGAGCGGTCATGAGATCATTGCGATATTTGCAAAACGGCTTAACCGCCGGTCATCGGCGGGAAGAAGGCAATCTCGCGGGCGCCGGCAATGACGGCATCCGGTTTGACATGGGTGTGGTCGATCGCGGCACGGATCACCCGCGGCGCCTCGAACGCATGCGCATAGGTCTCGCCGCGCCGTGCCAGCCAGGCAATCAGGTCGTCAACGGTGCGAACGCTCGCCGGCGGCTCGATCGTCTCCTCGGCCTTGCCGACCCGTTCGCGCACCCAGGCGAAATACTTCACCTTCATGCCTCATCCTCCTTGATGAGGTGATGAATGCCGGCGCGGAAATAGTCCCAGCCGGTATAGATTGTGACGATCGCCGAGATCCACAGCAGCAACAGCCCGGTCTGGGTGACGACCGGGACGATCTGGTCTCCGGCCTCGCCGGCCAGCAGGAATCCGATCGCCACCAGCTGCACTGTGGTCTTCCATTTGGCGAGTTTCGTCACGGGCACGCTGACGCGGAGCGCGGCGAGATATTCCCTCAAGCCCGACACCAGGATCTCGCGGCACAGGATCACGATGGCGGCCCACAGCGTCCAGCCATGAATGATGCCGTCGGCGGCCAGCATCAGCAGGCAGGAGGCGACCAAAAGCTTGTCGGCGATCGGATCCAGCATCCGGCCGAACGCCGACTGCTGATCCCAGATTCGCGCATAGTAGCCATCGAGAAAGTCGGTAACTCCGGCGGCGATGAACACGGCCAGCGCCACCCAGCGCAGCCACAGCGGGCCGTCCATGATGGCCTGGGCATAGATGCAGCCGACTACCACCGGGATGGCGGCAATTCGCGCATAAGTCAGGATATTCGGCAGGGACAGCGAGTTCTTCGCCGCAGCCTTTGTCGTCGCGATGTTCATCCGTCTTACCAATACCGCCGAGGCCTGCAGGTCAACCTTGGGCCGCGCATGATCCGCTGGAGACGGTTCCCATACGACCAAACCCGGCCCAGCTTTAGCGCGGTTTAGCCCGGCTGGGCGTGGAAAAACTCGAAAATCCTGCGCGCGCTTTCGGCGCTGACGCCGGGAACCTTGCCGAGGTCGGCGATCGAGGCCCGTTCGATCTCCTTCAGCGTTCCGAAATGATGCAGCAAGGCGCGTTTGCGTGACGGGCCGATGCCGGGAATCTCCTGCAACCCCGCTTCGCGAATGTCCTTTTTGCGCAGCTTGCGGTGCGAGCCGATCACGAAGCGATGCGCCTCGTCGCGCAGCCGCTGGATGAAATACAGCACGGGGTCGCGCGGCTCGAGCTTGAGCGCCTCCTTGCCCGGCATGAACAGGGTTTCGCGGCCGGCGTCGCGGTCGGGCCCTTTTGCCACGGCCAGCAGCGCGACCTCTTTCAATCCAAGCCCCTCGAAAATCTCTTTGGCGGCGTTGAGCTGGCCGCGGCCGCCATCGATGATGACGAGGTCGGGCCATTGCGGGAACGAATCATCATCGGTCTTGGCGGCGTCGCCTTCCGCAGCCGGCGTCGTCAGCCGCTTGAAGCGCCGCTGCAGCACCTCGCGCATCATCGCATAATCGTCGCCCGGCGTCAGGCCTTCGGACTTGATGTTGAACTTGCGGTACTGGTTTTTGATAAAGCCGTCCGGCCCCGCCACGATCATGGCGCCGACCGCGTTGGTGCCCTGGATGTGGCTGTTGTCGTAGACCTCGATCCGCTTGGGCGGATGCGCCAGCCCGAGCGTGGTGACCAGGCCGGCCAGCAGCCGGCCCTGGGTCGCGGTATCGGCGAGCTTGCGCCCCAGCGCCTCGCGCGCATTGGTCAGCGCATGGGTGACCAGCTCCTTCTTCTCGCCGCGCCGTGGGGTGGAGACTTCCACCTTGTGGCCGGCCTTGATGGAGAGCGCGTCCGCCAATAGCGCGGATTCCTCGATGGCATGCGACAACAGGATGAGCTTCGGCGGCGGCTTGTCGTCGTAGAACTGCGCGAGGAACGAGGCCAGCACCTCTTCCGGGGTGAAGGATTTCTCGGCGCGGGGAAAATACGCGCGGTTGCCCCAGTTCTGCCCGGTGCGAAAGAAGAATACCTCGACGCAGGAATATCCGCCCTCCTGGTGGATGGCGAACACGTCGGCTTCCTCCACGGTGCGCGGATTGATGCCCTGCTGCGACTGGATCGCCGAGAGTGCGGCGAGGCGGTCGCGATAAAGTGCGGCGGTTTCAAATGCGAGCTCGTTCGAGGCCTTCTCCATTTCGCCCGCCAGTTCCTGCTTCACCAGGCGCGAGCGGCCGGAGAGGAAATCCCTGGCCTCGCGCACCAGCTCGGTATAGCCGGGAAAATCGATCTCGCCGGTGCAGGGCCCCGAGCAGCGCCGGATCTGATAGAGCAGGCAGGGCCGGGTGCGGCTTTCGAAAAACGCGTCGGTGCAGGAGCGCACCAGGAAGGCGCGCTGCAGCGCCGTGATGGTGCGATTGACCGCGCCGGCCGAGGCGAACGGCCCGAAATATTGCCCGGGGCGCGTTTGCGCGCCGCGATGCTTGAGAATTTGCGGCGCCCAGTGGTCGCCCGTGATCAGAATGTAGGGAAACGACTTGTCGTCGCGCAGCTGCACGTTGAAGCGCGGCCGCAATTGCTTGATCAGGTTGGCCTCGAGCAGCAGCGCTTCGGTCTCGGTCGAGGTGGATATCATCTCGACCGTCACGGTGGCCGCGATCATGCGCAGGATGCGGGCCGGCTGGACCGCGCTCACCCTGGCGTAGGAGGCGAGCCGCTTGCGGACGTTTTTCGCCTTGCCGACATAGAGCACGTCGCTGGCCGCGTTCAGCATGCGATAGACGCCGGGCGAGGTCGGGGCCAGCCGCACCGCGTTTTCGATCGCGGCGTGGCCGACCGCGAGCGGTCCTTCCGGCACCGCCTCGTCGGCCTCCTCGGGAGCCTCCGGCAGCCGCGCCTCATCGTCCTCTTCGGGACCTGATGTCGCGGGGTCGACATCGGCTGTGGCCATCGGCTGTGGCGGCAAATCCGGCAGGGAGCCGCCTCGCGCCGACCGCGGCGCAGGGGATTTGGGGTTATCGCCGGAATCCTGATCCATGGCCTTGAACTTAAGCGCCGGCAGCGTCCATCGCCAGCGTTGTGGCGGCGCCGGCAGGCCGCGACGCGCGGGATCGTCCGTAACACTTTCTTAAGAATGCTGAGCGGGCGGTAACAGCCCTTAACAACCCTTTAACTTAAAAGTCTCGATAAATCTTATCGGTAAAAAGTGGAATTCCGTGACCATGTCGGCGCGCGAACCGGCGGCCATGGCAGTCGTGTTGGGGAGAGTATGATGAGCAGGTTCATTTTGCGCGCAGCGGCGCTGATCGCCGCAGTTTGGGCGTTGTCGGCGCAGGCAGCGGACCTTCCTTACGGATCGCGGGCTCCTTATACCGTCAATCAGCCGCTCAATGCCTATAGCTGGGCCGGCCCCTATCTCGGCGCCAATCTTGGTTATGCCTGGGGCTCGGTCGACAACAACCCGACCAAGCCGTCGGGCTTTTCCGGCGGCGCCCAGGCCGGTTACAACTGGCAGACCGGTCCGTGGGTGTTCGGCGTCGAAGGCGACATCGAGGCGACCGGCGCCACAGATACTTTTGCGCCCTGGAAGTTCTCGAACCCCTGGTTCGGTACGCTGCGCGGCCGCGCCGGCTATGCCCTCAGCAACATCCTGTTCTACGGCACCGGCGGTCTGGCGTTCGGCGATTTGCGCGGCGAGACATTCGGGCTGTCGGAATCCCATACCAACGCCGGCTGGACCGCGGGCGTCGGCGCTGAATTCGGCTTCGCCCAGAACTGGAGCGCCAAGATCGAATATCTCTACGTCGATCTCGCAAACAGCAACTTCACGATTACCGGCGCCTCGAACGGTTACCGGTTCGGACTGGTGCGCGCCGGCGTGAACTATCACTTCTGATAGCAACAAGAAAACGTCCTATCGCAACCTCCCGGTCGCTGCTTGCGGCCGGGATTTTTTTCAGGACGGCGCGCTTCAAGCTGAAATCACCAGGTTGACCGCCTTGGGGCCTTTGCCCTTCTTGTCCGGTTCGACCTCGAATTCGATGCGTTGTCCTTCGGTCAGATCCTTCAACCCCGCCCGCTCCACCGCCGTGATGTGAACGAACACATCACGGCCGCCGTCATCGGGCTTGATGAAGCCGTAGCCGCGTTCTCCGTTGAAGAACTTGACCGTCCCAGTCATGGCCATCGGGAAACTCCTCCCCCGCATTGCTCCGCCGCTACGCTAACCCTGCGTATCGGCCCGACCGGAAATTCGCTGCCGGAAAGCCTGGCCACCGGGGCGGATGACCGGCACGCGCCGATCCGCCTGAAAATATTTGAGGCCTTGTCACTCCGCCGCTACCATTCGCGGAAGCGGAACGTAAAGCCGGTCCTAATGGCGTTGAGCATAATACGGTTCTCGGCAAATTGCCTACGGCTCAAATCGCACTTTTCGCGCCGCCTCGAGGCGGGGGCCGCCACCGGCATCGGGGCGGCTAGGGTTTGGGCGTCTCGAGCCTGAACCGGCCGGCGCCGCCCTGGCCGAGCGGCTTTTCCAGTTCGGGAAGGATCGCCTTCAGTTCGCCGGCAAGCGTCCACGGCGGATTGACAATCAAAAGACCGGCCGAGGCGAGGGCGCCGCCTGCGGCCCGCGGCGCAACGCTGAACTCCAGCCGCAGGCATTTTCCGGGCGACGGGCCGGCGCCGACGACGTCGGCGACATGCCGCGCCAGGCTGTCGGTGGCGCGGCGGCTTTTCACCGGATACCACAGCAAATAGCTGCCGGTCGGCCATTTCGCGAAGGCCTCCGCGAAGCCCGCGGCCAGCCGTTCGAACTCATCCTTCTGCTCATAAGGCGGATCGATCAGGACCAGGCCGCGGCGCTCGTTCGGCGGCACGAAGGCCGGCAGCGCCAGCCAGCCGTCGAGGTCGACGACGCGGGCCTGGGTATCGCGGCGCAGCGCGTCGATCAGGCGGTTGCGCGCCTTCGGCTCGACTTCGCATGCCGTGAGCCGGTCCTGCGGCCGCAGCAGCGCCCGTGCGATCAGGGGCGATCCGGGATAGGACTTCAACTCGCGCTGCGGATTGAAGGCCCTGACGATGTCGAGATAGGGTTTTACCAGCGGCGCTGTTGTTTCCGAGAACCGGGCCTGCATGATGCGCGCAATGCCGGTGAGCCATTCGCCGCCGCGGCGCGCTTCCTCCGAAGCGAGGTCGTAGACGCCCGCGCCGGCATGGGTGTCGATGACGCGAAACGGCGCCGGCTTGTCCTGCAGATAGGTCAGGATGCGCACCAGCACGATGTGCTTGATGACGTCGGCAAAGCCGCCGGCATGGAAGGCGTGACGGTAGTTCATGATGGGGGGTTACGATATCGGGCGACGAAAGTAACCCACCGTCATTCCGGGTCTGGTCCATCGGACCGTCCCGGAATGACGGACCGTGTAATCAGCCGCCCCGCAGCGGCGGCATCGTCACCTGGTCGCGCCGGCAGGCGCGGCGATCGATTTCCTCGCAGTCACGGAACTGCAGATCCTTGCTCATGCAGATCCGCACCTCGCTGAGCCGCGTCCTGTTGCAGGTCACCGCGATCGCGGCGTTGCTCAAGCCGGGATTGACCTTGATGAAGGCGTCCTCGACCTCGGCGGGCGCGAGCGTTTTCGGTTCGGACAATTCGAGATATTCGGGCGGAATTTTCACCACGGAACGCGCCTTTCGGATGGTTTCGAAATAGGCCCGCGCGGGAAGGCCGGAGCAGGTGCCGTGCTTGTCCCACTCGCTGAAAATCAGCCCGGGCGCCGGCATCAGGTCCAGCATCGAGGACATGATATTGCGATCGAGCCGCGGCGACGGCCGCTGGCAATAGTCGGGAAAACCGTGCTCATATTGCGGCCACAGGCCGTGGACCACGAAGGAAAACGGCCGCCCACCGCACTGGGCCTGTGAACGCCCTTCGTTGCCGCGCTCGGAGGAACTCCTCGCAAAACGAAGGCGACCACGACAGCGACAGCACGTAAAAATCGAACTCGCCGGGCGCATTCTGCCGGCGATCCTGCGCCGATGCGGTCGCGGTGGCTGCGACACCGATCAGCGCCGCCAGCGCAAGCAGACCCAGCGAAATCAGGAACCGCGAAATCCAAAATCGAGAATGAAACATGACGACGCTCCCCTACCCAAGACATACCCAGCACCGGGTGGGAGCCTAACAGCAGGGCGGAACATTTCAAGAACAAAAAGGGAAGGCCGGCGGCCCAGATTACTGGGCGCGGGAAAAACGGCCCGAAATCAGGGCCGGGCGGCCCGGCAGCCGGGGTTATACGCCCAGTTGCGGTCGAGCCCGGTCACGCACCATTCGATGCCCTGGCCGAAGCCGGCAAAACCGCCGTCCTCGCTGATCGAGTAATGCACGGTGTGCATCTTGCCGTCGCTGAGCATGACGTCGGCGCTGCAATAGCGGCGCGGAATATTGTCGGATTGCCAGGGCCGGAACGCGGTTTCGTGGATACCGCCGTAGGCGGTGATCCGCAGCGATGAATTCCAGAAGGTGCTTTCCTTCTCCCAGAACTGGTTGGTGATGGTCCCGAGCGCCGCCTCGCAGGGCTTGACCCGCCCGTCATAGCGCGGACCAGACAGCCAGAAATTCAGCTCCAGCGGATTGGCCGCCTCAGCCGCCGGGCCGAATGCCAGCAGGCCTAACAGGGTTCCGAGCGCGGCGCCGAGGCCGGGTTTTTTCAGGGAGGTGAAGAGGTCGCGCATGGGCAATCCGCCTGACGGTACAGCCCGGCAACGGTGCCGCGAAGCCCGGGCGAGGTCAAGTGCAACACGGCAACACCTGCCGATAAGTCCACGCCGAACCGCCGGCCGTTCTTTTCATGACGGCAGATGCGCTCTAAGGTAACCCAGAGCCAAAGGGAGTCTGCGATGCGAATGTTTTGGGCAGCGAGCCTGGTCGCCATATCCGGGATGCTGGCGGGCGCGCCGGCAGGGGCCCAATGGGTGCCGCCGTTCAAGGGCAACGATACCGGCGGCATCATCGCCTATTCGCTGGCTTCGCAGACGGATGTCCGGCAGCTCGCGGTCGATCACTGCGCCTATTACGGCAAGGTGGTGAAATTCCTGTCGGTCGACCCCCAGTATGGCGGCTACATTTCCTTCGCCTGCCGCTGGGTGCCCTATGGTGCCAACGAACGGCCGCTGCGCAGCTCCTACTGAACCGGACCATGCCACGGAAGTGATTCACGGGGGGAGGCGTTGAGCATGACGCGACAGCTCCTTCTGCTTTGCCTGGGGTGTTGCCTGCTGGCGCTGCTGCCGCCGCCTGACGCCGGCGCGGTGGAAACGCCGGTTCGCAAGGCGGGCCTGTGGGAAATGAAGATGCTCAGGACCGGCTCGCCGCTGCCGGAAATGACGATGCAGCACTGCACCGACGCGACCACCGACAAGGCGATGAGCACCACGTTCTCGCCGATGTCGAAGGAAGTCTGTTCAAAAAACGACATCCAGCAGACCGCAACCGGCTACGTCGCCAATTCCGTCTGCAGTGTCGCGGGCATGTCGATGAAATCGCATTCCGAGATAACCGGCGACTTCAATTCCGCCTACACCGTCAAGACCACCTCACACAGCGAAGGCGGCCCGTCCGGTCTGCCGCGCGACGCCACGACGACGATCGAGGCGAAGTGGCTGGGGGCCTGCAAGCCCGATCAGAAGCCCGGCGATATCGTGATGCCGGGCGGCATCAAGATCAACGTCAAGGACGCCGAAAAACTGAAAGGCCTGGTGCCGAAGTAGCTGCCCGAGCACCTCGCCCCGAAGAGCGGGGGAGGGAGAAGAAAGGGCTACACCGGTATCCGCACGGCGGCGCGAAGCCCGCCCATCGGGCTGTCGCCGAGCGTGATGTCGCCGCCATGCGAGCGCGCGATATCGCGGGCGATCGCCAGCCCTAAGCCCGTGCCGCCCTCGTCCTGGTTGCGGGCGTCGTCCAGCCGCAAGAACGGCTTGAACACTTCCTCGCGCATGCCAGGCGGAATGCCCGGTCCGTCGTCGTCGATCGTCACGGTCAGATAGCGGTGATCGCGTTGGCCGGTGATTGAAATCGCGCCGGCGTGCCGCGCCGCGTTGGAGACGAGATTGGCGAGGCAGCGCTTGAACGCCGCCGGCTTCACCGTCACCACCGGCAGTCCGCGGAACGTCACGCTGGCGGCGTGGCCGTTGCGCTCGGCGTCGCTGCGCAACTCTTCCAGCGCCACCGCCATGTCGGTCGGCTGCGCGTGTTCGCCGCTGTCGCCGCGCGCGAAGGCGAGATAGTCCTCCAGCATGCCGGACATTTCGTCGACATCGCGTCGCATGCCGTCGACTTCCGGACTGTCGCCGATCAGCGCCAGTTCGAGCTTGAAGCGGGTCAGGATCGTGCGCAGATCGTGGCTGACGCCGGCCAGCATCGCGGTGCGCTGCTCGATCGCACGCTCGATGCGCGATTTCATCTCGATGAAGGCGTGGGCGGCGCGCCGCACTTCGCGTGCGCCGCGGGGCCGGAAGTTCGGCGCGTCGCGGCCCTTGCCGAAGCTTTCGGCAGCGTCGGCCAGACGCAGGATCGGCTTGATCTGGTTGCGCAGGAACAGCACCGAGACGATCAGCAGGATCGAGGAGGTGCCGAGCATCCAGAAGATGAAAATCTCCGAATTCGAGGCATAGGCCGCGCTGCGCTGGGCGAAGATGCGCATCACGGCGTCGTCGAGCTGGATCCGGATTTCCACCAGGTTGGAGCGGCCGACGGTATCGATCCAGAACGGCTTGCCGATCTGCCGGCCAAGCTGCACCGAGAGCGTCTGATCGAGCAGCGAGAAAAACGGTTTCGGGCCGGGCGGGGGCAAGTCGCCGACGGGGAGGAAATCGACCACCAACTGCAGCCGCTGCCCGGCGATTCGCCGCAGCACCGCGCGGTCCTTGTCCTGCGGGTAGTCCTTGTAGACGTCGATCAGGCTGGCGATGTCCTGCACGACGGCGGCCGAAAGGTGCCGCGTCACGGTGTTCCAGTGCCGCTCCATGAACACGAATGTC
Organism: uncultured Alphaproteobacteria bacterium; assembly: GCA_963801875.1. GTDB lineage: Bacteria > Pseudomonadota > Alphaproteobacteria > Rhizobiales > Xanthobacteraceae > Bradyrhizobium. Next base: position 434,587 of record CAWDGT010000010.1, read on the forward strand.
ACCACCGACTGCAGCACCACCATCGGCACGATCATGATCAGCAGCGCGCGGGCATAGAGCCCGGTCGGCATCCAGCCCTTGAACGCGTTGCCGATCCAGTTGTTGGCCGCGGAGACGCGCCGCGAGGCGGTGCGGATCAGCGTGATGCCGATGTCGAGCGTGCTCATCTGGCGGGGTTCATTTGCAGGGACTCAGGGGGACGCGACCAGGCGATAGCCGATGCCGCGCACCGCCTGAAGGAACAGCGGGCTGGCGGGATCGCGTTCGATCTTGCGCCTGAGCCGGTTGATCTGCACGTCGACGGCGCGCTCGTTGACGGTGCCGTTGCCGGTGAGCGCGCTGCGCGGCACGGTCTCGCCCGGTGTCACCGCGAGAATGCGCAGCATCTCGCGCTCGCGGTCGGTGAGATGAATCGGCTCGTCGCCCTGGCGCAGTTCGCCGCGCTCCAGGTGATAGACGTAGGGTCCGAACGCGACCTGCACCAGCGTCTCTACCGGCGGCGGCGCGGTGCGCTTGAGAATATTGCCGATTCGCAGCAGCAGCTCGCGCGGCTCGAACGGCTTGGCGACATAATCGTCGGCGCCGAGCTGGAGGCCCTCGATCCGGGCTTCGGCTTCATGGCGCGCCGTCAGCATGATGATCGGCACCGACGAGGAGGAGCGGATGAAGCGGGCGAGATCGAATCCGGTTTCGCCGGGCATCATGACGTCGAGGATCAACAGATCGAAATGCAGGCCGAGCAGCTTGGCGCGGGCGTCGGCCGCGCTCATCGCCGTGGTGACGCGGTAGCCCTCGCCGCAGAGAAAGCGCGACAGCAGGTCGCGAATCCGGCGGTCGTCGTCGACCAGCAGCAGATGCGGGGCGTCGTCGGCCGGTTGCGGCGGCGGTCGCGTGATTGTTGCAGCCTGGATCACGCCTGTTCCTTTGTGGTTGCGCTGCCGGTCCCGAGGATCGTCGCCAGCACCTTGTCGGGATCGTCGTGCTCGATCATCGCGCGCAGAAACTGCCGGACCGTGTCCGTGCCTGCGCCTCCGATCTCCCCGAGCGCGCGGTTGATGCGATCGGTCTGCAGGCCGGCTAGTCTCGCGACCAGCGCCTCGCCCTTGGCGGTGGCGAAAAGCAGGCGTTGCCGCCGGTCGTTGTTGCCGGTCTTCTGCACGATATACCCTTCATCGAGCAATTGCTTGAGAACCCGTCCCAGCGACTGCTTGGTGATGCGCAGCACGTCCAGGAGATCGGCGACCTTCAGGCCGGGATAGCGGTGGACGAAATGCAGCACCCGGTGATGCGCCCGGCCGAACCCGAAGGCCTCCAGTTCATGGTCGGCGTCGCCGACGAAATCCCGGTAGGCGAAGAACAACAACTCGATGATGTCCCAGCGCAAATCGCTTCCCCTCGGAGCAGGGGAGCGCGCCTGGGGTACCCTCGAATCGGGGTCGGACGAGGGTTTCGAAAAATTTATGTCAGCCATATTGACATATCTTGGGTTCAATGTTACAAAACTATCATCCGCGACGAAATATTAAGTCGCCTCGATCGCGGAGACGTTTCAAGCGGCCTGAGAAAGCCAAGGAGGCGGCGACGGCCGCGAATTTGTTGACCGTGCGATTGTCGAGCGGCATTTCGGCAAACATACTGGACTTCCGCCTTCGGCAAAAGCATGTCCTGAGGACCGGTGGGAACACCGGCCGCAAGACGCAGGCCGCAAGGCGAGGGCCAGACGTAACCAACAGCGCCACGGCGCGAGGCGCGAGACCAGCGTCAATGCGGGAGAGAGCCCATGGCAGTTTCGTTCGAGCAGGCCCGGAGAGACAGGCAGGCGCCGGAAATCGCGCCGGTTCCGGCAGCGGCAAGCGAGGGAATGAGTTTGAAATTCGAACTCCAGCCTGCGCCGAACCCGACGCCCGATAAGGAGCGCGCGGCAAGGCTCGCGGACCCCGGTTTCGGCCGGATCTTCACCGATCACATGGCTGTGGTCCGCTACAGCCAGGCGAAGGGCTGGCATGGCGCGCGCGTCGAATCCCGCGCGAATTTCCCGCTCGATCCGGCCACAGCCGTCCTGCACTACGCGCAGGAGATTTTCGAAGGCCTCAAGGCCTACAAGCGCGACGACGGCGGGGTCAACCTGTTCCGCCCCGACGCCAATGCCCGGCGCTTCCGCAATTCGGCCGAGCGCATGGCCATGGCGCTGCTGCCCGAGCCGGTGTTCATCGAGGCGGTCGAGCAGATCGTGCGCATCGACCGCGCCTGGATGCCGGGCGGCGAGGGCAGTCTCTATTTGCGGCCCTTCATGATCGCGAGCGAGGTCTTCCTCGGCGTGAAACCGTCAGCGGAATACATCTTTGCCGTCATCGCCTCGCCGGTCGGCTCCTATTTCAAGGGCGGACCCGCGCCGGTGTCGATCTGGGTGTCGGAGAACTACACGCGCGCCGCGATCGGCGGCACCGGCGCTGTCAAATGCGGCGGCAACTACGCCGCGAGCCTGCGCGCGCAGGCCGAGGCCATCGATCACGGCTGCGATCAGGTGGTTTTCCTCGACGCGCTCGAGCGCCGCTACATCGAGGAACTCGGCGGCATGAACGTTTTCTTCGTGTTCGACGACGGTTCGCTCGCGACGCCGCCGCTCGGTACCATCCTGCCGGGCATCACCCGCGACTCGATCATTCAGCTGGCAAGGGATTCCGGCACGCGCGTGCGCGAGGAGGCCTATACGATCGAGCAGTGGCGCACGGATGCGACAAGCGGAAAGCTGAAAGAGGCCTTCGCCTGCGGCACGGCGGCCGTCATCTCGCCGATCGGCAAGGTGTGTTCGGCGAGCGGCGATTTTCTCGTCAGCGGCGGCGCGGCCGGCCCCGTCGCCATGGGGTTGCGGAAGAAGCTGATCGACATCCAGTACGGTCGCGCGCCCGACCCGCACAACTGGATCAAAAAGGTGCTGTGACCGGCGGCGGAATTATTCCGCCGCTTCCGTGACGGGCGCGCTCCTCTTCCCCTCTCCCCTTGTGGGAGAGGGTGCAAAGGCGGCCTCCGGCCGCCGTTCTTTTTATTAGGGGATGCCGGTGCTACGCATCGGCTTCGGCGAAGCGAAGGCGGGTGAGGGGTCTCCCTCCGCGGATACAAACCCCTCATCCGGCACGGACTTCGTCCGCGCCACCTTCTCCCACAAGGGGAAAAGGGAAGTAAGCCGAGGTTGCCGCGCCGCGCCCGCGCTGGTACCAACGCCGCCGATGGCCGAAAAACCCAAAAAGCCGCAGAAACTCAGAGCGCGCCTGCCGCGCGGGCTCGCCGATCGCGGGCCTGCCGAGATCGCGGCGACGCGCGTGATGGTCGCGAAAATCCGCGAGGTTTTCGAGCGCTACGGTTTCGAGCCGGTGGAGACGCCGGCTTTTGAATACACCGACGCGCTCGGCAAATTCCTGCCTGACCAGGACCGGCCCAACGAGGGCGTGTTCTCGTTCCAGGATGACGACGAGCAGTGGATTTCGTTGCGCTACGACCTGACTGCGCCGCTGGCGCGCTATGTCGCGGAAAATTTTGATTCACTGCCAAAACCCTATCGCAGCTACCGCGAAGGCTACGTCTACCGCAACGAGAAGCCGGGCCCGGGCCGCTTCCGCCAGTTCATGCAGTTCGACGCCGATACGGTCGGATCAGCGTCTCCGGCCGCCGACGCCGAGATGTGCATGATGGCGGCGGATACGATGGAAGCGCTGGGCATCCCGCGCGGCAGCTATGTGGTGAAGGTGAATAACCGCAAGGTGCTCGACGGGGTGATGGAGAGCATCGGCCTTGGCGGTGATGAGAATGCGGGACGCAGGCTCACCGTGCTTCGGGCGATCGATAAGCTGGATCGGCTTGGCGTCGAAGGGGTGAAACATCTGCTTGGCGAAGGACGCAAAGACGAAAGCGGAGACTTCACGAAGGGTGCAGGACTCTCAGCTGCGCACGCCGCTTTGTTGGTTGGTTTTCTCACTACGTCAGTATTCGATAATCCCAGTGGAATTGCTCTGCCCAGAGAAAACCCTCAGCTTGCGGAGATGAAGGGCAGCATCTTATGGCAAGTGCCAAAGGCAATGTCCTACGATCAAGATGAGTATAGGAAGTTGAACGCCAGCCGCGATTTTATTGACGGCATCAGAGAACTCGACGACATCCGCTTCCTAATCGAGGCCGCGGGATATGATCACAGCCAAATTCGGACAGATTTTTCCGTCGTCCGTGGCCTCGAATACTACACCGGCCCGGTCTACGAGGTGGAACTGCTGCTTGAGACCAAAGACGAAAAAGGCCGCCCCGTTCGCTTCGGCTCGGTTGGCGGCGGCGGGCGTTATGATGGCCTGGTGTCGCGCTTTCGCGGCGAGCCGGTGCCGGCGACCGGCTTTTCCATCGGCGTGTCGCGGCTGCAGGCCGCGCTCACCCTGCTGAGCAAGCTCGACACCAGGCCGGAATTCGGCCCGGTCGTCGTCACGGTGTTCGGCGGGGAGATCGCCGACTATCAAAAAATGGTCGCGACCTTGCGCAATGCGAATATTCGCGCCGAGCTCTATCTCGGCAACCCGAAGCACAGCCTCGGTCAGCAGATGAAATATGCCGACAGGCGAAATGCGCCCTGCGCGATCGTTCAAGGGTCGGATGAAAAGGCGAACGGCAAGATTCAGATCAAGGATCTCATTCTGGGCGCCGGGCTTACCGACATAAAGGACCGCGAAGCGTATCTGAAGAAGCAGACCGAGGCCCAATACGAGGTCGATCAGAATAAGCTGGTCGATGCCGTGCGCGAGGTGCTGGCGCGGCATAAGGTGAAGTGGGGATAGCCTTCATGGTGAGGAGGCGCTCTTGCGCCGTCTCGAACCATGAGGACAATGGCGCATCCTTCGAGACGCGGCCCAGGGGGCCGCTCCTCAGGATGAGGTTCGAGTTCGTGGCGAGTGAATAAAAGCAAACAGGGAGAAACAACAATGCCTGAAATTACCATCAGCATGGCCGCCGGCCGCACCGACGAGCAGAAGGCCGGCATGATGCGCGACATCACGAAAGCGCTGGTGACGAACCTCGGCGTCGACGCCGACGCCGTCGTCATCCAGATCAACGAGGCGCCGCTGGCCCACAAGATGAAGGGCGGCAAGACCTTCGTGGAGCGGATGGCGAAGAAGTAGCGGCAATCTTTCGTCCCTTCTCCCCTTGTGGGAGAAGGTGGCGCGGACAACGTCCGCGCCGGATGAGGGGTTTGTCAACGCGGAGAGAGACCCCTCACCCGTCTTCGCTTCGCGAAGCCACCCTCTCCCACAAGGGGAGAGGGGAAGAAGGACAATCCCCATGGACGCCCGCGACATCATCAAGATCGGCATGAGCGCCGAGCGCACGCTGGTGGTGCCGCCGGAGCGCACCGTCGGGCATTTTGTCCGGGGTATGCCGATGGTCTATGCGACCCCGATGATGATCCTGGAAATGGAGATGACGTCCGGCGACGCCGTCAACAGATATCTCGAGCCGGGATGGGTCACGGTCGGCACCGAAGTCGATATCCGCCACCTCGCCGCGACGCCGGTCGGCGCCACCGTGCGGACCACGGCGAAGGTGATCGCGGTGGAGCGAAGGCTGATTCGCTTCGAGGTCGAGGCTTTTGACGACAGGCGGCGCATCGGCGAGGGCCGCCATGCCCGCGGCCTCGTCAATCTCGAGGCGTTCAGCAAGCGGCTTTGAACGACTAGCCGCCACACATCCACACCTCATCCTGAGGAGCGCGTAGCGCGTCTCGAAGGATGGGCCACGGCGATACTCATCCTTCGAGACGCCGCGCAATGGCGCGGCTCCTCAGGATGAGGTCCGACAAAACCTACTTCGCCAGTTCCCTCGAACGCCGGGTCGCCGCGGCGACCGCGCGCGTCAGCAGCGACTGCAGGCCGTCAGCGCCCATCAGCACCTCGAGCGCCGCCGCGGTGGTGCCGCCGGGCGAGGTGACGTTCTGGCGCAGCGTCGCGGAGGAAAGCTCCGAGCGATGCAGCAATTCGCCGGAGCCGGCGACGGTTTCGCGCGCGAGTTTGGCGGCGAGATCGGCGGGCAGGCCGGCCTCGACCCCGGCGCGCGCCAGCTCCTCGGCGAGCAGAAAGATATAGGCCGGACCGGAGCCGGAGACCGCGGTCACCGCGTCCATCAAACGCTCGTCGTCGACCCACTCGACCGATCCGGTGGCGCGCAGCAGCGCGTCGGCGACGGCGCGTTGGCCGGCGCTGACATTGTTCGCGGCGACCGCAACCGTGATGCCGCGGCCGATCGCGGCCGGCGTGTTGGGCATGGCGCGCACCACGCTGCCGCCGCAGACCGCCGCGATCGATGCGATGGTGGTGCCGGCCATAATCGAGACCACCAGCGTGGAGGGTCCGGCAAATGGTTTCAGGCCAGGGCCAGCCTCGCGAAAAGTCTGCGGCTTCAGCGCGACCACCAGCGTGGCGGCGGCGCCGATATCCTTTGGCGACGGATTGAGGCGGATGCCTTTTGCCGCGAGCCCGCTGATTTCCGGGGAGGGAAACGGCTCGACCACGACGATGCGCTTTGGATCGAGCCCCCGCGCCAGCCAGCCCGACAACATCGCGCCGCCCATCTTCCCCGCGCCGGCCAGCACGATGGTGCCGCTGATGTCATGTAAACCGCTGGTGGCGTTCGAAGTTGTCACAACAAATTCCCACGTCGTCCCGGCGAACGCCGGGACCCATAACCACAGGCGGTTCTAATCAGGCGAAGGACGGGCCACAAGCAGTTTGCCTTAGCCTTGCCGTCACGGCGTATGGGTCCCGGCTCGCACTTCGCTTGGCCGGGACGACGTAGACTTCAACTTACGCCTCGCCCTCGGTGTCGAACATCGCCGCGCTCATGGCTTCGGGCGCCGACTTGCCGGCCCAGACCACGAACTGGAACGCGGGGTAATAGCGCTCGCAGGCGTGGATGGCGCCGACCAGCATGCTCTCGCACTGCGCGGTCGAGGCGGTGATGCCGCCGGGCAGCACCAGCGCCTGCCGGTACATGATCATGCCGGTATGGGTCCAGATATCGAAATGCCCGATCCACAATTGCTCGTTGATACCAGCGATCAGCCGCTGCACCTCGGGTCGCCGCGGGGCGGGAATTTTCATGTCGAAGGCGCAGGCCAGATGCAGCGCCTCGATCTCGGTCATCCAGGTGAAGGACAGCTGGTAGTCGGTCCAATCGCCCTTGGCGATGATCGTCACCTCGTCTTCGCCGGAGCGTTCGAACGACCAGTTGTTATCGGCGGCGATGTCCTCGACCACCGCGAGCGGGTTGTTCCGGGAATCGATGATGCCTTCGAGCAGGGACATTCCGTCTCGACCTTACTTTCGCTGCTTCAGATACGATGGTTGCTACACACGCAGCAGGCCGACACGCGCTTGCCCGACGCGCCGCTGCCAACTGCAATCTCCTGGTCGCCCGGGGCCTGCAGGGATCAACTGATGTGATTTGCGGAATCCGCGCAACGGCGGGCTGAGTCCATCCACAAACAAAGTGCCGCCGTCCACAGCTGTTCGCGCCGCCTTGACTATTGCCATGAGAACAAACCGGAATCGGATTTCGCGTCACGCGAGTCCCTTGCGCCGGATTCGCGCCAAGCGGGCCGGATCGGCCCGTCCTCGCAAAAAGCGCCGATCTCGCCGAGAGTGGCTGTGGCGGCATGGGGACATGCGGATTCGCGATGGCGAAGCGGCTTGCTGAGGACGCGGGGCTTGGGCATAGTTGCCTTCAGGCCGCCCATGCCGGGCGGCCGATGTTCTCAGGGCGGGGTGAAAGTCCCCACCGGCGGTAAGGGCGAACAAGGCCCAAGCCCGCGAGCGCCTTCTTCTCCTGGAATCGCTGGGGGAAGGAGGGTCAGCAGATTCGGTGTGATTCCGAAGCCGACGGTTAAAGTCCGGATGAAAGAGAACGGTCGCGACAGCCGCATCTCCTGTGCGGCTCGTTGTTCCGTATGCCCTGATTCTGGTCCTGAAAGAGGAAAGCCATGAATCAGATGTTGCAAGACGCTCCCGAAGTCAAAGACCCTCCCGAAACCATCCATCGTCCACCTGTCCCGGCGCATCCGCGATTTACAAAACCGCAGCGGGTCGCCTTCGTGCAGTCCTGCTGGCATCGCGAGGTGGTCGAGGAATGCCGCATCGCCTTCCTCGAGGAGATCGTGGCGCGCAACATCGCGCGCGCGCAGATCGATCTGTTCGAGGTGCCGGGTTCGTTCGAGATCCCGCTGCATGCGCAACTGCTGGCCAAGACCCGGCGCTACACCGCGATCGTCGCGGCCGGGCTGGTGGTCGACGGCGGCATCTACCGCCACGAGTTCGTCGCCGACACCGTGATCAAGGCGCTGATGGATGTGCAGTTGCGCACCGAAGTGCCGGTCTTCTCCGCGGTGCTGACGCCGCAGCAGTTCCACGAGACCACGGCGCATGTCGAATTCTTCCGCAAGCATTTTGCCACCAAGGGCATCGAGGTGGCGGAAGCCTGCGCCAATACGCTGCTCAGCCTGGAGCGGCTGCGCGGCCAGGTCGCGGCGGGGATTGCGTAGAGCGTCTTCAAGCGAAGTGGAAGCAGGTTCGCGTCAGGAAAACCCGGCGTCCGGCACCGGCAAGCGCTATCGCGCGTCCTGCTCCATCGACGCGCCGGAGTTTGGGTCCGCGCTCGACAGCCGCCGATATTTGTCGAACCAAATGAGGATGGCCATGATATCGAGTATAACGGCGAAGAAGCCGAAGACGGTCCGACCAAAGAGCTCGCCGGGTTGAAATCCCGTACCGATCACGCCGAACGAGATGCCATCGCTGAACTTGCGCTCGCCCGGACCGAAAGCCACCCAATCGAGGGTCAGGGCAAAGCAGGTAACGAGCAGCGCGGTAAGCAGGCCCTGCATCCGCGTCCTGCCGGACGGCAAGGCAAGCAGCGCGCCGCCGATCACGAAGATCAGGCCCGCGGGCACGCCGATCAGGGTTTCAGAGGGGGGCGCCCCGGTGCCGTGGATCGTAGCCGTCATGGCGCTGCCGATCGCGACCAGTCCGGGGACAGTAAACACGATACCGAGCACGATCTTGCCGAGCCGCGAGCCATCGGCATCGCCCGCGGCCATCGCCTCCGACTCCTTCAGCCGCAGGTGCTTCGCCAGCACCAGCAGGCCGACACAGGCGAGGGCAAAGGCCATGCTGAGCAGGAGATCCTTGCCGGTTTGGGGTCCGGCATTTGGCACATCGGCGGACGCAAACACGGCGCGATCCGGCTGGGCCGGGTCGTAGCGGATATCGATATGACTGCCCCGCCGGTGTTGTGCTGCCCAGCCACGCAGCTTCGCCGCGTCGGCGTCCGAATATACGCTGCGGGAGGTAAGCGTCGCGCTCTGGTTCTGGCTGTCCGCCTGGTAGTTCACCACGTAGCGAATTCTCGAGGCGGTGCTGACGCCGCCGTTGCTTTGTGCGCTCCGCGTGACCGTGACATCGCCGCGCTCGATGACGGCCGAGACCAGCGGCCAGCCCGACTGCGCGATCTCCTCGCGCCAATCCACCGCCGTGGCGACAAGTCCGAAGATGGCGAACAATCCCATCAGCCAGCCGAGCAATCCGGCCGCGCCCGCGATCTTGGGGCGCTGGACGGTGCGTGCAGCGATCAAATCTGCCACATTTCCACCCCTTGATCCCGCATGCCCCCTGGAAATCGGACATATCCGTCGTTGGGCTTGCTTCTGGCGGTATTCACTACATACCGGCGCGCGCACCACAACGGAAGCCGTGCCCGGATTTCGGATGTTGATAGCCGCGCCATCGCTGCCGGGACGCCGGTCCCGCGGCAACCTCGTCCACGCATTGTCATTTCCACCGCCACGCCTATAAAGTCGGCGGCGGGAGGAGGCGCGCCTGTGGGGACGGGCGGCCGAGATGATCATGTTCCACGGACACGATCCCTATCTCGTCGCGCTCTCGGTGGTGATCGCGATCCTGGGAGGTTATACCGGCTTCGGCCTCGCGGCACGTATCCGCGCGACGCCGGGCGTGAGCCGTCGCGTGTTGCTGGCCGGCGCCGCCGTGTTCCTCGCGGTCGGCATCTGGACCATGCATTTCGTCGGCGTGCTGGCCGCGCCGATACCGGCCGACACCGTCTACCTCGTGCTGCCCACCATCGTCTCGTTCCTGATCTGCGCGCTGGTGGTCGGCGTTTCCCTGTTTTTCCTCAGCATCGGCGAACCGTCGCAGCGGCGCGTGGCCTCGTCCGCGGTCTTGATGGGGGCGGGCATCGTCAGCATGCATTATGTCGGCATTCACGGTCTTGCCGGCAATTTCGCGGTCGAGCATGACACCGGGATGGTCCTGCTGTCGATTTTGATCGCGATCGTCGCGGCCTATGGCGGGCTGCGCGCGTTCCTGGCCCGCCAGGACGGCATCCGGTTGATTGCGAGTGCAATCGCGTTCGGCGTCGCCGTGTCGGGCATGCACTACACCGCGATGCAGGGCATGCATTTCGTCCCGCTGTCGGCCACCGCGCACCAGCACGCCGAAGGGCTGGCGGCGTCGCCGCAAATCCTCTCCGTGGTGGTGGCGGTGCTCTGCTTCGTGATCGCGGCCGGCTTCCTGCTGTCGCTGGTGCCGGATCCGCGCCGGCAAACTATGGCGGCGGCGGTCGCGGTCGATCCGGTACCTGAACCGGCCGTTGCAAACCCGCAGGCCTCGTTTCGCGAACCGGCGGTTTTATCCCCGCGGCTGATGCCGGCGCCGCTTGGCGGTCTCGGCCAGCCGCCACGCGCGGCGCCGGCGGTTCGGCTTCCGGTCGAGGGCGCCAATGGCACCCATTTCATCGACACCGCGGATGTGCGCAGCGTCCGGGCCGACGCCCATTACACCAGGGTCCATGACGGTACCCGCGAGCGGATGTGCCCGTGGTCGATCTCGGAAGCCGAGGCCCAGCTGGATCCCGGGCTGTTCGTCCGGGTGCACCGCAGCCATATCGTGGCGATTCCGCATGTCAGCTTCGTCCGCAAAGAAGGCGACGGCGCGGTGATCGAGCTCGATGGCCCGTCGCCGCATCGCGTTCCCGTGAGCCGCGCCAAGATCGCCGAGGTCAAGGCGCGCCTCGGGCTCGCCAGGCGCACCCTGCTGAAGACCCAGGTCGGATTAGGTCGCGAGGCCTGACGCATTTCGTGCGCGCGTATCCGCATTTCGTGCGAATTTTCTCTCCTTGTGACCCGACAACGGCCTCTGCCTTGTCTGTGAAAAATTTCGGGAACAGCCTCCGCGCGACGTCTGTAATTAAAAAGACGCATGGAGGAGACGATGATTCCTGGCCCGTTCAGCTATCACCGACCTGCGACCGTGGCCGATGCGGTCAAACTGCTCTCGACACTGGGCGACGAAGCCCGCCCCCTCGCCGGCGGCCACAGTCTGGTGCCGATGATGAAGCTCCGGCTCGCCACCCCCGAACATCTGGTCGATCTGCACGGCATCGCCGGGCTAAAGGGCATCCGCCGCGACGGCAATCGCATCGTGATCGGCGCGATGACCACCCAGCACGAGCTGCTGGCCTCGGACGAGATCGCAAAATGGCTGCCGATCCTGCACGAGGCCGCGGCTTTGATCGCCGATCCGCAGGTGCGCTACATGGGTACGATCGGCGGCAATGTCGCCAATGGCGATCCCGGCAATGACATGCCGGCGCTGATGATGACGCTCGGCGCAAGCTACCGGGTCGAAGGAACGGCGGGCGCGCGCGACGTCGCGGCGTCTGAATTCTATCAGGGCGCCTATTTCACGGCACTCGAGCCCGGCGAAATCCTGACCGCGATTACGATTTCCGCACCCACAGCCGGTCACGGCTACGCCTACGAGAAGCTGAAACGCAAGATCGGCGACTACGCCACCGCCGCGGCCGCGGTTGTGCTCACCATGGCGGGCGGCAAGGTCGCGACCTGCGCGATCGGTCTGACCAATCTGCACGAAACGCCGCTATTGGCCGCCGATGCCGCGAAAGCCGTGATCGGAACCAGCCTCGATGCGGCCAGCCTGAAAAAGGCCGCGGCCGCCGCGGAGGCGATCATGTCGCCGGCCGCCGACGCCCGCGGACCAATCGAATACCGCAAGCATGTTGGCGGCATCATGGTGACGCGGGCGCTGACCCGCGCCGCAAGCCGCGCGAAATAGAAATCAGGGGGATCAAAATGGCAAAGACTCATGTGACCATGAAGGTGAACGGCGCCGAGGTCGAAGGCCTCGTAGAGCCGCGTACGCTGCTGGTGCATTTCATCCGCGAGAACCTGATGCTCACCGGCACCCATATCGGCTGCGAGACCACCCATTGCGGCGCCTGCACCGTCGATCTCGACGGCATGTCGGTGAAAAGCTGCACGGTGTTCGCCGTGCAGGCCCAGGGTTCCAGCATCACCACCATCGAAGGCGTCGCCAATGCCGACGGTTCGCTGTCGGCGCTGCAGGAAGGCTTTCGGATGATGCACGGGCTGCAATGCGGCTTCTGCACGCCCGGCATGATTTTGCGCGCGCAACGCTTGCTGCAGGAAAATCCCTCGCCATCGGAAGAAGAAATCCGGATGGGCATTTCGGGCAATATCTGCCGCTGCACCGGCTATCAGAACATCGTCAAGGCGATCCAGTACGCCGCCGCCAAGATCAATGGCGTCGAATTCCAGGAGGCTGCGGAATGAACGACATGACTCCCACGCGGGAACAACGCGAAGCCAACCTCGAAGGCATGGGCTGCAAGCGCAAGCGGGTCGAGGACGCCCGCTTCACCCAGGGCAAGGGCAACTATGTCGACGACCTGAAGCTGCCGGGCATGCTGCACGGCGATTTTGTCAGATCGCCGCACGCGCACGCGCGCGTCAAATCGATCAACTCGGAAGAGGCGCTGAAAGTGCCGGGCGTGCTGGCGGTCATTACCGCCGAGACGCTGAAAACCGTCAACCTCGCCTGGATGCCGACGCTGGCCGGCGACGTGCAGATGGTGCTGGCCGACGGCAAGGTGCTGTTCCAGAATCAGGAAGTCGCCTTTGTGGTCGCCACCGACCGCTATGCCGCCGATGACGGCATCAACAAGGTCGTGGTCGAATACGAAGCGCTCCCGGTCATGATCGATCCGTTCAAGGCGATGGACAAGGATGCGCCGGTGCTGCGCGAGGATCTCGCCGGCAAGACCACGGGCGCGCACGGTCCGCGCAAGCATCACAACCACATCTTCGAGTGGACCGTCGGCGACAAGGATCTCACTGACGCTGCCTTCCGCAAGGCGGATGTCACGATCAAGGAGATGATCTCCTATCACCGCACCCATCCCTCGCCGCTGGAGACCTGCCAGTGCGTCTGCTCGTTCGACAAGATCAGGGGTGAGCTGACGATCTGGGGCACCTTCCAGGCGCCGCATGTGATCCGCACCGTGGTGGCGCTGATCGCCAAGATTCCGGAACAGAAGATCCACGTGATTTCGCCCGACGTCGGCGGCGGTTTCGGCAACAAGGTGGGCGCCTATCCCGGCTACATCTGCGCCGCCGTCGCCTCGATCGTCACCGGCAAACCCGTCAAATGGGTCGAGGACCGCATCGAGAACCTCACCGCGACGTCGTTTGCGCGCGACTACCACATGACCACCGAGATCGCGGCGACCAGGGAAGGCAAGGTCACCGGCCTGCGCGTTCACGTGCTCGCCGATCACGGCGCGTTCGACGCCTGCGCCGATCCGTCGAAATGGCCGGCCGGCTTCTTCAACATCGTCACCGGCTCCTACGACTTCCCGGTCGCGCACCTGTCGGTGGACGGCATCTACACCAACAAGGCGCCTGGCGGCGTCGCCTACCGCTGCTCGTTCCGGGTGACGGAGGCGGCCTACTGCATCGAGCGTGGCATGGACATTCTCGCCCAGAAGCTCGGAATGGATCCGGCCGAACTGCGGCTGAAGAATTTCATCAAGAAGGAGCAGTTCCCGTATCACTCGGCGCTGGGCTGGGAGTACGATTCCGGCGACTATGACACCGCCATGAAGAAGATGATGGATACGGTCGACTATGCCGGCCTGCGCAAGGAGCAGGCGGCACAACGCGCGGCGTTCAAGCGCGGCGAGACCCGGGAGATCATGGGCCTCGGCGTGTCGTTCTTCACCGAGATCGTCGGCGCCGGCCCGTCGAAGAATTGCGATATCCTGGGCATCGCGATGTTCGATTCCTGCGAAATTCGCCTGCATCCGACCGGCGCCGGCATTGCCCGCGTCGGCACCAAGAGTACCGGCCAGGGTCATGAGACCACCTGGGCGCAGATCATCGCCACCGAAATCGGCATTCCTGCCGACAACATCATGGTCGAGGAGGGCAATACCGATACCGCGCCCTACGGGCTCGGCACCTACGGGTCGCGTTCGACCCCGGTGGCGGGCGCCGCGATCGCGATGGCTGCGCGCAAGATCAAGGCCAAGGCGCAGATGATCGCCGCCTACAAGCTCGAGGTCCACGAGGGCGATCTCGAATGGGATATCGACGGCTTCCGCGTCAAGGGTCTGCCGGAGAAGGCGATGTCGATGAAGGACATCTGCTGGGCGGCCTACAACTCGGTACCCCCCGGCATGGAGCCCGGCCTGGAGGCGGTGAGCTATTACGATCCGCCCAACATGACCTATCCGTTCGGCGCCTATATCTGCGTGATGAACATCGACGTCGATACCGGGGTCTACAAGATCAGGCGCTTCTACGCGCTCGACGATTGCGGCACCCGCATCAACCCGATGATCATCGAGGGCCAAGTCCATGGCGGGCTGACCGAAGCCTTCGCGATCGCGATGGGCCAGGAAATCCGCTACGACGAAGGCGGCAACGTGGTGACGGGCTCGTTCATGGATTTCTTCATGCCGACCGCGGTGGAGACGCCGCATTGGGAGACCGGCTTCACCGTGACGCCGTCGCCACATCACCCCATCGGCGCCAAGGGCGTCGGCGAGAGCCCGAATGTCGGCGGCGTGCCGGCGTTCTCCAACGCCGTCAACGACGCCTTCTCGTTCCTCGGCTCCACCCATATCCAGATGCCGCATGACTACTGGCGCAACTGGCGGGCGGCGAAGAATCTGGGAGTGTTTGCGGCGTGATGCTCCGCTCCCCTCCCTCCACGCGCATCGCGCGTGGCGGGGAGGGGTCGGGGGTGGGGGTGGCGCGGCGTTCACTGAAGCAGCGGTTCCTGCCGATAGACCCCCCACCCCCGACCCCTCCCCGCCGCTTCGCGGGAGGAGGGGAGAAGATGCAGCGAAGAGGAAACCGCTCTGGCAATGAAAACCCGCGAGGAGATCGCGCAAGCCCTGGCCGCCAGCGGCTATATCGCCGACGGCGAACTTGCGACCGCGATCTCGCTGATGCAACTGTTGCGGCGTCCGCTGCTGCTGGAAGGCGAGGCGGGCGTCGGCAAGACCGAAGTCGCCAAAGCGCTGGCCTCGGCGCACGCCACCGAATTGATCCGGCTGCAGTGCTACGAGGGGCTGGATCAGTCGGCCGCGCTGTATGAATGGAACTACCAGCGCCAGCTGCTCTCGATCCAGGCGCATCGCGGCGAGGATGCCGACGCGATCGAGGACCAGATCTTTTCCGAAAAATACCTTTTGGAGCGGCCGCTGCTGGCGGCGATCCGGCGTGCAACACCGCCGGTGCTGCTGATCGACGAGATCGACCGCGCCGACGACGAGTTCGAGGCGTTCCTGCTCGAACTGCTTTCGGATTTTCAGGTTTCGATCCCCGAGCTGGGTACGATCTCGGCGATCACGATCCCTCATGTGGTCCTGACCTCGAACGGCACCCGCGAACTCTCCGACGCGCTGCGCCGCCGCTGCCTCTATCATTATGTCGACTATCCCGACGTCGATCGCGAGACCCGCATCATCATGGCGCGGATCGAGGGCGTGGGCGCGTCGCTCTCGCTGCAGATCGCGCGCATGGTCGAAAACATCCGGAAAGAGGAGCTGCGCAAGGTCCCCGGCGTCGCCGAGACGCTGGACTGGGCGGCGGCGCTGGTCGGGATCGGCGTGCGCGACCTGCTCGAGACGCCCGGGACCGTGCACGAAACCCTGATGTGTCTGCTCAAGACCCACGAGGACAAGGCGCGCATCACGCGCGAGGTGACCGAACGCCTGCTGGGGAAGGTCGCATGAGCTGTTGCGACAGCAGCCCGGGATACCAGGAGATCGACGAGGTCTCGCGTCTCGTCGCGGCAAAACTCGCAGCGTTTCTGAAAACCCTGCGCGAGGCCGGTTTTGCGGTCGGTCTGCAGGAGGGCCAGGATGCGGCTTCCCTGATGACGGCGGGCTACATGATGCGGCCGGGTCTGCTCCGTTCGGCCTTCAAGCATCTGTTCTCGGCGCGCAAATCCGACTGGGACCGGTTCGATGGGCTGTTCGACGCGTTCTGGCTCGGCAAGCGGGCGCGGTCGCGCTCGATGACCACGGGTTCGGCGAAGACCGCGAGCAGCCCGTCGCTGAAAAGCCTGCAGGACAACCGGTCTCAACCGGCCGGAGGCGCGGCCGCGACCGACCAGGTTCCCTCCGCCGACGATGCGCCCGAGGGGCGCTCCGGCGAGGGCCGCATGGAAGGCGCCTCGCGCGCCGACAACCTTGCCGAGATCGACTTCCGCAAGATGGCCGACCCAACCCAGATCGAGCAAGCCCACGAAGTGGCGGCGCGGCTGGCAAAAACCATGCGCACGCGGCTGACCCGCCGCGATCTGGCGCGGCGGCGCGGCTACCGGCTCGACCTGCGAAGGACCATTCACAGCAATATCAGCCATGGCGGCGTGCCGATCAGTCTGGTCAAGCGGCGGCGCAAGGAAAAGCCGCTGCGGCTGGTGATGCTGCTCGATGCCTCCGGTTCGATGAGCATGTACACCGGCGTATTCCTGCGATTTATCCACGGCGTGCTCGATGAGTTTCGCGAGGCCGAGGCGTTTCTTTTTCACACCAGGCTCGCTTACGTCTCCGACGCGATGAAGGAAAAGGATCCGATGCGCGCGCTCGACCGCCTGTCGATCATGGCGCAGGGCGCCGGCGGCGGCACCAAGATCGGCGAATCCCTGCAGACCTTCAACCGCTGGCACGCCGCGCGCGTGCTGCATTCGCGCTCCTGCGTGATGATCGTGTCCGACGGCTACGAGACCGGCGACGCCAGGCTGCTCGGCCGCGAGATGGCGGCGCTGGCAAAGCGCTGCCGCCGCATCGTCTGGCTCAATCCGATGCTGGCATGGGAGGGCTACGCGCCCGAGGCCGCCGGCATCAAGGCCGCATTGCCGCATGTCGATCTCTATGCGCCCGCCAATACGCTCAAAAGCCTGACCGAGTTGGAGCCCTATCTGGCGAAGCTGTGAGGATCGGTGCGATGAGATCGTTGCACGGCGACGTAACTGCGCTCCCTCTCCCGCGCTTGCGGGGGAGGGTTGGGGTGGGGGTGTTTCCGCAAAACGCACTGGTCGAGGGGATAGACCTTCCCCCACCCGCCGCGCTCTTGCGAGCGCGTCGACCTCCCCCGCAAGCGGGAGAGGTGAAACAAGCCGGCGGGAAGTTGTGATGGGAGACACGCCGATGACCAAGCATGTCGAAGTGATGGATATGGTGGCCCGGCTCAAGGCCGCCGAGGAAGCCTTTGTTCTGGCCACCGTGGTGCGCACGGTGTCGGTGACGGCGGCGAAGGCCGGCGCCAAGGCGATCATTCGTCCCGACGGCACCATCGTCGCGGGCTGGATCGGCGGCGGCTGCGCCCGCGGCGCGGTGCTCAAGGCGGCGCGCGACGCGCTGGCCGACGGCGAACCGCGCATGGTCTCGGTGCAGCCGGAAAATCTTCTGGCCGAACTCGGCGTCAAGCCCGGCGAGAACCGCGACGGCGTGCGTTTCGCGGAGAACATGTGCCCGAGCAAGGGCACCATGGACGTGTTCGTCGAACCGGTGCTGCCGCATCCCTCGCTGGTCATTCTCGGCGTCAGCCCGGTGGCGCTGTCGCTCGCGACCCAGGCGCGGCAACTCGGTTACCACGTCACGCTGGCCGCGCCGGCAGGCGATCTGACGATCACGCCGGATACGGACATGTTGATCGACGGTTATGTGCTGGGCCCGCTCAACCAGGCCAGGCGCTTCGTTGTGGTCTCGACGCAAGGAAAAGGCGACGAGGCCGCGCTGCGCGCGGCGGTAGTGACCGAGGCCGCCTATCACGCCTTCGTCGGCAGCCGCCGCAAGATGGCGGCGCTGCGCGCGAAGCTGATCGCCGAAGGCATCGAGCCTTCCGCCATCGACCGCGTCAAGGCGCCGGCCGGCCTTGACCTCGGCGCCATCACGCCGGAAGAAATCGCGATGTCGATTTTGGCCGAGATCACGATGGAGCGAAGGCGCGGACAGCGCGGGGCGGGGAAATAACGGCTGTCGGAGGATAATGATGGTCGCCGCAAGCACCGCCTTGTCACCTGAGGATGCGGAACGATTCCGTTCCTTCGAACGTCAGCGCCACGACAAACTGGCAAAGACCTATCGCGACTTTTTCACGCCGGTTACCGCGCTCGCCATTAAACCTCTGCTCGATGCGATACGGCTTCAAGCCGGCGTTGATCTTCTGGATGTTGCAACCGGACCGGGCTCGCTTGCCGCCGAAGCCCACAAGCTAGGTGCCAGGGCCGTTGGCGTCGACCTCTCGCCGGGGATGATCGAGCTTGCGGCAAAATCATATCCCGGCATCGACTTCCGCGTCGCGGAGGTCGAGCATTTGCCATTTGCGGATCGCTCGTTCGATGCGGTCGTTTGCAATTTTGGCCTGGGACACTTTCCCTATCCCGAAGCGTCTGTCGCCGAATGTATCCGAACTCTCAGGCGAGGCGGCCGAGTCGCCTTGTCCTGGTGGGACGATCCGGGCAAACAACAAATCCAGGGCCTGTTTCGCGAAGCGATTGCCGAGATCGGAATAGTCCCGCCGCCTGATGTGCCTGAGGGCTATTCGATTTTCAGATTTGCCGACACCGGTGAGTTCCGTCGCTTGCTGGAAGGGGGTGGCCTGACTGATGTCCTGGTGCGGGACCACAAGACGACCTACCTGATACCGGATGTCGATACGTTGTGGCACGGCGGTCTGGGCAGTTTTGCGCTGACCGATGCGGCTATCGCTCACCAGGATAAGGCGACACAGTCGGCGATCCGTGGGGCATTGGAGCGAAGAGCCATGGCCTATAAAACACCGGCCGGACTTGAGCTGCCTATCGCCTTCAAGATCGGTGCAGGTCGAAAAGCGAACTAGGCCGGGCGTTGAACATTGTTTTCGGCATGCTGCGGGCGGACATCTGGAGCAATCGACAATGACCGGGCAAGAACTCATCCGACTGGCTTGGCCTGTCAGGCCGCGTTTGCGTGGTGACGGGCGGTGGCGGCGGCATCGGCCGCGCCGTGGCGTCAAGTCTCGCCCGGGCCGGCGCCCGTGTCGCCGCCATCGATCTCGACGAGCGCGGCCTTGAGGGCACGCGGGCCGAGCTAATCAAAATATCCGGCGGCCACATCGTGTCGCGCTGTGACACCTCGAATGCCCTGAGCGTTGCTGCGGTATCCGAGGAGATCGAGAAGGCGTTGGGACCCTGCGGCGTGCTGGTCAATGCGGCGGCGGTGTTGCGGCCCGGCGGCCTCGACGCGCTGTCGTTGGAGGAATGGAACGCGGTTCTTTCCGTCAACCTGACCGGCTACTTCCTCTGCGCCCAGGTTTTCGGCCGGCAGATGCGCAAGCTCGGGCGCGGCAGCCTGGTTCATGTCGCCTCGATCGCCGGCAGCCATGCGCAGGGGAAGAGCGGCGCGTACAGCGTCAGCAAGGCCGGCGTGATCATGCTGTCGCGCCAGCTTGCGAGCGAATGGGGACCGCAGGGCATCAGGAGCAATGTCGTCAGCCCCGGCATGGTCATTACGCCGATGAGCCAGTCGTTCTACGATACGCCGGGGGTCACCGAGCGCCGCGCCGCCGTCACGCCGGCACGGCGGGTCGGCATGCCGCAGGACATCGCCGAGGCCGTGCTGTTTCTGGCCAGCGACCGGTCGTCCTATGTCAACGGCGACGAGATCACCGTCGACGGCGGCTACACGCGAACGCTGATGAATCTGGTGCCGCGGCCGGGCTTTGAGTGAAGAAGACTCAGTCCTCGTTCGCTTGTAGCCGGTCGCGCATTTCGTCGCTGGGCCTGACGTCCTGCGAGCGGCTGTAGATCGCGACCGCTGATATCAGCACCAATGTGAGCACTCCGAACAAAGCGCGGTAGGCGGTTTCGCTGCGGGCGCCGTCGGCCAGCGGTTCGAACGCACCGACGATGATGCCGGACAAGGTCTGCATGCAGGCGACGCCGAGCATCACTGATGTGTTGATCGTCGCGATGCCGCGCCCGATCAGACGGTCCGGGATGATGCCGCGGCCATGCGTCATCACCATGGTGCTTGAGGCGCTGAAAAAGCCGATGCCGAGGATGCCGCCGATCGGCACCCAGATTGGCGGGTGGGAGGCGAGCGCCAGGGTGGCGAGGATGGAAATGATCACCAGGCTGCCGCCGATGGCGATCCGTTTGCGCGTGTCCAGCAGGCGGTCCAGCGGGCCGATGGCGAGCATGCCGACCTGGTAGGCGACAACGGCGGCGAGCAGGACGTTGCCGGCCTCGATGGGCGTGAGGCCATGCACCTCGCGCAAAAACGGGCCGCCCCACAGGCCCTGCACGGTGAAAGTGCACGCGTAGTTGCAAAAATTCAGCGCCAGGATGGGCCGCAGACGGCGGTTGCGCAGCACTTCCATCAGGCCCTGCAGCATCAGGCGTGGCGGCTCCGGGGTGCGGGCCAGGAAGGGGTGGCCGGGCGGAGCGTCGCGGACCACCAGCCCGACGGCGATGGTGGCGAGCGCGGTGAAGACGACGGCGGCGCCGAACACGGCGCGCCAGCCGATGGCCTGCGAGGCCCATGCCAGCGGGGTAGTGGCGGCCAGGTTGCCGAGCAGGCCGATGGACATGACCATGGCGGCGAGGGTGGAGAAGCGGTCCGGGGCAAACCAGCGGGAGATCACCACCATGGTGCCGATCAGCATGACGCCAAAGCCGGCGCCCATCAGCACGCGGCCCGTGAGCAGGATCGGCCATGTCGGCGCCAGGGTGAAGACGATGCCGCCCGCCGTGGCGAGGATGAGCATGCCGACCACGGTGCGGCGCGGGCCGAAATGGTCGAACAAGAAGCCGCACGGGATCTGCATGGCGGCGAAACCGAAGAAGAAGGCGCCCGTCAGCGCGCCGAGGGCTTCCGGTCCGATCGCGAGGTCGCGCATCAGGTCGAGGCCGATGGTAACGTTGGAGGCGCGGAAGAAATGGCTGGCGACATAGGCCGTGGCCAATGTCGTGACGA
This sequence comes from uncultured Alphaproteobacteria bacterium, assembly GCA_963801875.1. Lineage (GTDB taxonomy): Bacteria > Pseudomonadota > Alphaproteobacteria > Rhizobiales > Xanthobacteraceae > Bradyrhizobium. The sequence continues at coordinate 455,977 of CAWDGT010000010.1, forward strand.
TGATGAGGCCCCGGCGGTGGGGGTAGGGGCGCCGCTCGGTGGTCCGCATCGATTGGGGGATGTCCCGCTTCTTGTTGGCGTTCTCGGCAGCCGAGCCTATGCGGCCCCGGCGGGCAGTTCAAGGTTACCCTTCTTGCCGGCAAGCCTGGATACATCTGCCGGCGAAGACGAGAATAAAAGCTCAGGGACCCGCTCCCGGTCTACCGGTGGCTGCCGCGCGCGGAAGTATGACCTTGAATTCGGTGAATTCGCCGGGCCGGGTATCGACCTCGATCGATCCGCCGTGCTGCTTGACGACGATGTCGTGGCTCAACGAGAGGCCCAGGCCTGTCCCTTCGCCGGGCGGTTTTGTCGTGAAGAAGGGATGGAAGATTTTCTCCCTTATTTCGGCAGGAATGCCCCCGCCATTGTCACGAATCCTGATTTCGACGTTGGTGCCGAGACTTCTGGTCGCGGCGGCAAGCGTGGGCTCGTAGCCATCCCTCATCTCCGCTTTCCGTTTCATGGCCGCATAGACGCCGTTCGAAATCAGGTTGAGAAGGACGCGCGTGATCTCCTGCGGAAACAGATCGGCCATCCCGGCGGCGGGGTCAAACGAACGTTCCAGCCTGATGTCGAACTCCCTCTTCTCGGCGCGGGCGCCGTGGTAGGCGAGATTGAGGCTTTCTTCGACGATGGCGTTGAGGTCGACCGGCCTGCGCTCGCCGGAACCCTCGCGCGAATGCAGCAACATGTTCTTGACGATGGAGTCCGCGCGCTGGCCGTGCTGGACGACCTTTTCGAGATTGCCCTTCAGCAGATGCGTCAGCTCGCTGGTTTCCTCCCGCGTCTTGCTGTCGAGCCTCGCGGGCTTGAGCACGTCGTCCAGTTCGCCGACAAGCTCCACCGACAGAGCCGAGAAATTATTGACGAAATTGAGCGGGTTCTTGATTTCGTGCGCAATGCCCGCGGTGAGTTGTCCGAGCGAGGCGAGTTTCTCGGTCTGGATCAGTCGATCCTGCGCGGTGCGCAATTCATCGAGCGAGATAGACAACTCCCTGGTGCGTTCCTGCACCTGTTCGAACAGGCGGACATTACCGATGGCGATCACGGCCTGATCGGCGAAGGTCTGCAGCAAGGCAATCTGTTTATCGCTGAAAGGGTGGACTTCGGTGCGACGAAGCACGATGGTTCCGATGCTCTCGCCCTCGCGCAACAAGGGCACGCTTAGAACGCTCCGGAAGCCCTCGCGGCCCGCCCTTTCCCGACCGGCGGGGAAATCGTCGCCTTCGGCGGAGAGGAAGTCGTGCACGTGCACCGGCTTGCGGTCCACGAATGCTCGTCCGGAAGCCCAGTTCCGGCCGATCGGCACTTTCTCTGGAGCCATCGGTATCGGTCCATGATGCGCGCTGGGAAGCAGGTCGCCGCCAGCTTTCAGGAATATGACAGCATCATAGGCCTCGCAAAGCTCGCATGCGCTCTCGACAATGGCCTTGAGGACCGGCTCGACGTCGGTCGGCGACGATGCGATCACTCTGAGGATGTTCTCGCTCCCGGTCTGATAAGTCAGCGCCTCGGATAGCTCGCGGGTCTTGGTCTGAACCTCCTCAAACAGCCGGACATTCTCGATCGCGATGGCCGCTTGGTCGGCAAAGGTGGTCGCCAGTTCGATCTGCTTGTCCGTGAACGGCCGCGCCTCAGAGCGCGTTAAGGAAATTGTACCAACCGGCACACCTTCACGGAGCATCGGGACGCCGAGGACGGTGCGGAAACCGCCCAGTCGCTGCCCTTCGGTAAAGGTATAGTCGACGTCCGCCTCAACGTCGGGAATATGAACGGCGACACCCTCCAGCAGTGTCCGCCCAATGGCCGAGCCTCGATCCGGCACAATGGGAACGGTTCTGGCGTAATCCATGAATTCGTCAGAAAATCCATAGGCCTCAGCACGGAAGAACACGCCGTCCTTCTGGCGGGTAATGGTGGCCTTGTCGGCGTCGCACAGCCGAGCCGCCAATTCAACGAGCGTTTGCAGCACCGCCGGCAAATCGAATGTTGAACGGCTGATCGTCTTGAGCACATCGGCGGTCGCGGTCTGCTGCTGCAGGGATTCGCGCAGCTCGCTGAGCAGCCGCGTGTTTTCGATGGCGATGACGGCCTGGGCGGCGAAGTTCTTGACCAGCTCGATCTGCTTTTCGGTGAAAGGCCGCACTTCCTTGCGGTAAATGACAATCGCGCCGATCAGTCTGTTCTCCTTGAGCATCGGCACGGCAAGAAAGGACCGCGCCCCCGCCTGATCGACGGTGGCGACGCGCAACGGGTCACGTTCGGCATAACCAGAATCGGCCTTGAGGTCCGGGATATGGGCGACTTGCTTTGTGCGCGCCAGCCGACCAAGGCCCGTGTTCGGGCCCGGGCGTATCGGTGCGTGCTGCTCCCAGTACTCGCGATAGGATGGAGGAACATCGTGGAGATGCGTCGCTTGAAAACTTTCCCCGTCGTAGAGCAGGAGGTGGCCGAACTTGGCTTCGCAAATCCGCAATGCGTTCGAGAGGATCGATTCGAATACCGGCTTCATGTCGCCCGGCGATGCGCTGATGACCTTGAGCACCTCCGATGTCGCCGTCTGCTGCTCCAGCGACTCGGTCAAATCGTTGGTGCGTTGACGAAGTTCCCTGAGCAGCCGGGTGTTCTCGATGGCGATGACGGCCTGGTTGGCGAAGTTAGCGACGAGTTCAATCTGCTTTACAGTGAACGGCTTGACCTCCTGACGGTAAATCGTGATTGCGCCGATCAACTCGTTCTCCTTGAGCATCGGCACGACGAAATATGTCCGGGCCCCAGCAAGATCGGCGATTGCAACAACGGAAGGATTGCCCTCCAGATAGGGCGGCAAGGTCCTGATATCTTCGGTGTGGACCAGCTGGTGGGTTCGGGCAACGGTGCCGAGGCCACTTAGCGGGTGCGGTTGGAACTGCGTATGCGCCCACGAGGCGGCGTAGGCGGCCGGCATATTGTAGAACGCAACGGGACGGAAGCTCCCCTCTTCGTAAAGATTCATCTGGCCAAAATTTGCGCCGCAAATGCGCGTTGCGTTCTCCAGCATACTTCTGAACACCGGCTCCAGCTCGCCGGGCGAGCTGCTGATGACCTGAAGGACTTCGGACGTCGCCGTCTGCTGCTCCAGGGATTCGGTCAGGTCGTCGGTGCGCTGACGCAATTCCTTTGGCAGCCGGGTGTTCTCGATGGCGATGACGGCCTGCCTGGCGAAGTTGTTTAGTAGCTCGATCTGTCTGTCGGTGAATGGGCGGACCTCTTGTCGATAGACCGAGATGGTGCCAACCAGTTCGGCGCCCCTAAGCATTGGCACAGTAGTGAGCGTGCGAGCGCCGGCGATCTCGGCGAGTGAGACGACGGCGGGGTCACCTTGCAGGTAAGCCGGGCTCGTTCGAAGATCCTCGATATGAGCCGCTTGCTTGGTCTTGATCACTAGGCCAAGGGAGCTTTTCGGATGAGGCCGAAACGACCGCGTTTCGGGCGCATCGGCATATGCAGGGGGCACGTTATAAGATGCGACCCGCCGAATGATGTCCCCTTCAACAAGGTTCATCGTTCCGAATTTGGCCCCGCAAATGCGCGTTGCGTTCTCCAGCATGCTCCTGAATACCGGCTCCAATTCGCCGGGTGTGCTGCTGATGACCTGAAGAACCTCTGACGTTGCGGTTTGCCGCTCCAGTGCTTCGGCCAATTCGCGTCTCAGGGCGGCATTTTCCGTTTTTAAATCGACGTCCGCAGGCGCGCGTTTGCGTCGTGTCGGCGTTTTGCGGACCGCTGGAAGCCTGGCTACCAATTTTCCGCGCTTCACCATTGCTGTGCGCTCCGGCCGGGAAAAGCTTTAACTAGAAAACTGAATATCGGCCAAGCCTAGCCAATTAGGGAACGGCCGTACAGAAGTGAACATCGCAAGAAAATGGTTCTTTACGTCCGAAAGGGACATCAATTGCGCCCCCTATTTCGAGTTAAACGGGGTTGCAATTAGCTGCCCAGGCGTGATTTTGCCTGACGGGCAAATCAGTGAATTGGCTGTCCAGCCCCGTTTGCAAAAAGATTTTCGTTTTCGCCTGACCCAAATCACTTCATATCCCTCACCGTCCCGTCCCACTCGAGGGGCGACACGCGATCGTCACGGCCGCGGGACGGGATGCGGTGGACGCAAGGAGTGCCAAGGACGAGGGCGCTTTCTCCGCCTTCGCTAAAGCTTCGGCGGACGGGTATCAAGCCCGTCGAAGCCTTTGGCGTAGACGGGTTGCGGACGGAGAAGTCGTGTGGTCCTGACGCCCCGACGCTGGCGTCAAGTTCGTGGAAGACAAATCCACGGGCGACGGTGGCAAGAAAGCCGGTCACCGAGGAGAGCGCGAAGGAAGCCGTTAAAACCATTGCGCGGGGAGTGCCGGGTGATTTCCGGTGTGACCTGACTAACGCGTGTGCGCTCTACCACTATCCCTGCACACGCGGCAATCGGGCGCATCGGGCGCCCGGCATTCCCTGCGCCCTCTGATTGGAGAGGGTGGGAGTAAAAAGCAAAACTCGCGCGAATTGCGCGGCGAGATCGCGAGGTCATGGCACGGTGAGCTCCCCTCCCTCCACGCGCAACGCGCGTGGCGGGGAGGGGTCGGGGGTGGGGGGTCATCGGCATGAGCCGCTGCTTCAATGTATGCCGCACCGCCCCCCACCCCCGACCCCTAAGAGCGAGCTTCGCTCGTCTCGACCCCGCCGCTTCGCGGGAGGAGGGGAGCAGAAGGAGCTGGTGTCATTGCAATGGCAGGCTATTTGAAATTTGAATCTGTAACGCGGATGAGCGCGAAATCTGTCACCACCGCAGCCCGTCATTCCGGAGCGATGCGAAGCATCGAACCCGGAATCTCGAGATTCCGGGTTCGCATCTTCGATGCGCCCCGGAATGACGCGGAGATGCTAGTCGAACAGGCTCGACACCGATTCTTCCGACGCGGTGCGGCCGATCGCTTCGGCGATCAGCGGCGCAATCGACAGCGTGCGGATATTCTTGGCGTCGCGGACCGCTTCGGTCGGCAGGATCGAATTGGTGATCACAAGTTCCTTCAGCCGGGAGCCGATGATGCGGGCGGCGGCGCCGCCGGACAGCACGCCATGGGAGATGTAGGCATAGACATCCTTGGCGCCGTTGGCGAGCAGCGCGTCGGCGGCGTTCACCAGCGTGCCGCCGGAGTCGACGATATCGTCGACCAGGATGCAGGTAAAACCGGCGCAATCGCCGATCACGTTCATGACCTCGGATTCACCGGCGCGTTCGCGGCGCTTGTCGATGATGGCGAGCGGCGTGTTGATGCGTTTGGCGAGTCCGCGCGCGCGCACCACGCCGCCGACGTCGGGCGACACCACCATGACATTACCGAGGTCGAAGCGCTCCCGGATGTCGCGCACCATGACCGGCGAGGCGAAGAGATTGTCGGTCGGGATGTCGAAAAAGCCCTGGATCTGGGCCGCATGCAGATCGAGCGTCATAACGCGGTCGATGCCGGCATGGGTGATCAGATTGGCCACCAGCTTGGCCGAAATCGGCGAGCGCGAGCCGGATTTGCGATCCTGCCTTGCGTAGCCGAAATAGGGGATCACCGCGGTGATGCGGCGCGCCGACGACCGCCGCAGCGCGTCGGTGATGATCAGCAGTTCCATCAAATTGTCGTTGGCCGGAAACGACGTCGACTGGATAATGAAGGCATCGGAGCCTCGGACGTTTTCCTGAATTTCGACGAAGATCTCCATGTCCGCAAAGCGGCGGACAACAGCCTTGGTCAGCGGCACCTGCAGCCAGTTGGAGATTTCCTGCGCCAGCGCGGGATTGGAGTTGCCGGCGACGAGCTTGATGGAGCCGTTCTTGGCCGACATCGACGTCTCTCCCCGCGCCTTGCTGGATACGATGTTCAGCATATCTGGATACCCATCAAACCGGCGCGTTTCGACGATCGAGGTGATATCAAGGCAGGGGCTTGGCTGGCAACCCGTCGCATCGGGTTTTCCGGCGCAAAATCAGCGTTCCGGGGACATTTGTATCGTTAACGGGCGCCGTAGCTGAGCTAATGGGCGCCGTAGCTGAGCGCCCCGACCCTGAATTCACCTGGGGCGGGTGCCAGTTGTTCCGCGCTCGCCACCGCCGGGGCGCGCTTGCCCGGCGCGGGCGCGGGCGGCGCGTCCGGCCCGGTTCCATTGACCATGGCGCTGAGGCCGCTCAATCCGGCCTGCGCGATTTTCCGCAACACGAGATCGTCGGCGGCGGTCCAGGGGTCGCGTCCGGCCTTGCCGGCCGGTTCCTCGCCGGAAAGTCGCAAGGTCCGCTGCTGGTCGCGGTCATAGACGTCCCAGACCCAGGCGATGGTGGTACGGCCGTGGCTGACCTGGGCGGAGAGATAGCTTCGCACCCGGTAGGAGGCCGAGCCCTCGCGTGAGACGACCTGCAGGTTGCGAAGCTTGGATTCGCTCTGGAGCACGTCGACCATCCGCTCGAAGATCTGTGGCGGCGGGCCGTCGATCGATTCGAACGCGACGGTGGCACCTTCGCCGGTGCCGGCCATCGCAAAGGAGCCGCTTGCCGCTCCGCCGCTGGCGCAGCCGCCGAGTGCGCACACGGCGGCCAGCAGCAGCGCGGCCATCGCCGCGCGCGAAACAAGGCTTGCCCGGAACAGGGTTGGAGACGCGTCCCTCATCACGCCCTGCGATATCGTTAAAATCCATTAAGGTCTAGGGCAGGGACGACACAGAAGCAGGGCGAAATCGGGCAAGCAGGTCACGATCGGATCACACTTCCGCGTCAGGGGAGAAGCGCAATCGCATGGACATTCCGGCCGTAGTCAGGCTCTTTGCGATGCACCGAGCGCCGGTAGCTGTAAAAACGCTCGTCGGAATAGCTATCGACGCCGATGTCGTCGATCATCAGGACGCCGGCGTTTTCGAGCCGCATCCGGATGAAGCCGGCGAGATCGAACATCGCATGGCCCTCGCGCGCCGACGGAATGAAGAACAGGGCGTTCTCCGCATCGGCCTCGATGAAGCGCTCGACGAATTCGCCGCCGACTTCGTAGGAGTGCTGGCGGATCAAGGGGCCGATGGCGGCGACGATGCCGGTTCGTTCGGCGCCGAGCCTTTCCATGGCCTCGACGGTGGATTCCACAATGCCGGTCAGGGCGCCCTTCCAGCCCGCATGCGCCGCACCGATCACGCGTGCGCTCGGATCGACCAGCAATATTGGTCCGCAATCGGCCGCGGTGACGCCGATGGCGAGGCCTTCCGATCGCGTGACGATGGCGTCGGCGCGGGGCCGCGACGCGTCCCTCCATGGCCCTGACGCCACCACGGCATCGGGCGAATGGATCTGCCATACGCTGAGGAAATGCTGCGAAGTCACCCCCATCTGCGCCGCCATCCGGCGGCGGTTTTCGGCGACGCGAGCGGGCTCATCATTGGAGCCGAGGCCGCCATTGAGGGTGCCGTAGATGCCCTCGGACACGCCGCCGTCGCGGGTGAAGAAAGCGTGGCGCAGGCCGGGAATGGCCGAGAGCAACGGCGAATCCAGCTTCATGGCGACCCGGTCCCGGCGTCCTGCTTCTCCTCGGCGAACCCTGCCAGCGAGATCAGGTTGGGTTCGGAGACCGCGAGCACCTTGAACATCGACCCCATGCCGCCGCGGCCGCCGCCGACCAGCCGTTTCAGCGCGCCCGAAATATCCTCGGAAACCTCATGGCTCGCCTTCGCCATCAGGGTGACCGCGCGGGTCTCGATGCCGAGCCGTTTCAGGAAGTCGCCTTGCGGCACCGGGCCGTGGACGCGCGCGCCGAGATCCTCGGCGGCGCGCGCCAGTGCCTGAAAATCGACATGGGCGGTGACGTCGGCCTGGCCCGGATCCTTGAGCGGATCGGCGAAGCTGTGGCGGGCGATGGCCTGAAAGGTATCGCCGGCGTCGCTGCGGACGTGGCCATAATCGATGATCAGCGCAGCCCCATCCTGATCGCGGACACGGGTCGCGATCTTCATGATCTCGGCGTCGGGCCGCCACTCGAACACCGCGCCGATCGGGGCGGTGCGCACCAGCGGCGGCAGCAGGACCTCGAAGTGCGGCACAGGCTCGGCGGCGGAGCCGAACGCCAGTTCGCCGTTGGCATCGATCTCCACCGTCCGTTCGTGCCAGCCGGTCTCGCGCTTCACCACCTGGTGGATCGGCAGCACGTCGAAATATTCATTGGCGAAGATGATCGCGGGACCGTCGGGGATGTCGTCGATGCTGTCATGCCAGGTGATGTTGCGCACGCCCGAGAGCAACGACTTCTGCTTGTCGCGCAGCACCGGATTGATCTCGACGAGGTGGATGCTGAGCGATTGATAGAGTGGCGGCACCACCCGCAGCGCGCGCAGCGCATCCGCCATCATGGTGCCGCGGCCGGGTCCGAGTTCGATCAACCGCAGCAGGGGCGGCGAACCGATCGCCTTCCAGACCGAGGCCGCCCACAACCCCAGTAATTCGCCGAACATCTGGCTCACTTCGGGCGCGGTAGTGAAATCGCCCTCGCGTCCCAGCGGATCGCGGGAGACGTAGTAGCCGAATTCCGGATGCGTCAGGCACAGTTCCATGTAACGCCAGACCGGCATCGGTCCGGATTTCCTGATCAGCTTCTTGATCTCGGACTGCAGCGGCGAATATTCGGTCACGGCCTGCCTTGAAAATGGTTTGGTACTTAATTCCGCATTTTGCGCCGCCATGCCACCACAATAATGATCGCCCCTCCAACGATCATCGGCAGCGACAGCAGCATACCCATGGTCAGCCCGCCCCACAAAAATCCAAGCTGCGGGTCGGGCTCCCGGAAGAACTCGCCGATGATGCGCGCAAAACCGTAAAACGCGATAAAGCTGCCGAGGATCAGCCCCGGCCGCTTCAGGGCGCCGAGGCAAATCATCACGGCCAAGAGCGTAAACAGCACGATTCCCTCGAGCCCCGCCTCGTAAAGCTGGCTGGGATGGCGCGGCAGCGGCCCGCCATTGGGAAATACCATCGCCCAGGGCACGCTGGAGTCCGCCGGCCGGCCCCACAACTCGCTGTTGATGAAATTGGCGAGCCGCCCCAGAAACAGCCCGATCGGCCCGACCGCGGTGGTGATATCGCCGAGCGACAGGATCGGAAGGTCGTGCTTCCGACAGAACAGGATCACCGCGGCGACGCAGCCGAGGAAGCCGCCATGAAACGACATGCCGCCCTTCCAGAGCTCGAAGATTTCGGCCGGATGCGCGATGAAGAAGGGGAGATTGTAGAACAGCACATAGCCGGTGCGGCCGCCGAGGATGATGCCGAGCGTGACCCAGAGAATGAAATCGTCCATCTGCAGCAGCGTGATCGGCGCCGGTCCGCCCCACAGTCTGTCGTTCTTGACGAGCGCGCGCGCGTAAATCCAGCCCAGCACGATGCCGCCGATATAGGCCAGCGCATACCAGCGGATCGCGATCGGTCCGATCGCGATGGCGACCGGATCGAATACCGGGAAAGCGATGGTGAGAGGGGGCATCGCGCCGGCTTAAGAGGAGAGATTGCGGCGATAGAGCGCCAGCAGCCGTTCCCAGTGCCGCTCGGCGGCGTCGCGATTGTAAACCGGCCGCTTGGGAAACGCGAAGCCGTGATGCGTGCCGGGATAGATCTCGACCTCGGCATTGGCGCCGTTGTCATTCATTCCCTGTTTTACCTTGTCGATGATCTCCTGCGGCGCATAGATGTCGGTTTCGGCGCAGCCGAAATAGAGTTCGGCTTTTGTCTTCTGTCCGGCCAGATGCGGGCTGTCGGGCTGGTCGGTGGCCAGATGCGTTCCGTAGATCGATGCGGCGGCCTTGACGCGACCAGGAAAATGCGTGGCCGCGTTGATCGCATAGCGCCCGCTCATGCAGTAGCCGACGGCGCCGACAATGTCGGCACGCGCGGCCGGCTGCGTGTCGGCAAAGGCGAGCAACGCGCGCGTGTCTTCCATCACCAGGGGAATGTTGATCGCGTTCATGTATCCGAACATCCGCTTGCGCTCGGGTGCTTCTGGGTCCGGCGGTATCGGTCCGATCTCCATGACGCCGGCGCGGTAATACAGGTTCGGCAGCATCACATAATATCCCGAGGTCGCGAGCCGGCGCGCCATGTCGCGCAGTTCCTCGCGGATCGCCGGCGCGTCCATGTAAAAAATGATGACGGGAAAGGGACCGCCGCGTTCGGGATGGCTGATGAAGGTGGTGGTGTGGCCGTCCCTGGTGGGGATTTCGATCTGCTGGTCGATCATGGGGCGTCGCTTCTCGCTTCGGTTGGCGGTTCTTTTGCTCTGGTGAAGGGTACGATTGCAAGGAAACCGGAACATGACAAGGAGACTTGCGATGTGAGGTGGCCAGGCTGGCCTTGAACTGCACCGTCCGGATCGCCATTGTGTGATGAAGGTGATAACGCGCAGCCGACCGGAGATTCCCCAGATGACGCAGACCAGCAATCGGTTTTTCGACGAGATCGGGCGATTGATGAATGACGCTGCCGGCGCCGCCCAGGGCGTCAAGCGCGAGGTCGACACCGTGGTTCGCAATCAGGCCGAGAAAATCCTGCGCGACCTCGATATCGTCAAGCGCGAGGAGTTCGAGGCGGTCAAGGAGATGGCGCGGCTGGCGCGCGAGGAAAACGAGGCGCTGAAGGCGCGCATCGGTGCGCTGGAAGCTAGGCTCGGCGTCTCCCAGTCGACGCCTGACGTTGGCGACCTGAAGACCGACAAGTGAGGCGCCCGTCGGGAAGGGGGTAGCGCTCGGGCGTGGGCGATCCACCGCTCTGTGGAAGCAGCCCCCACCGACCAGCCTTCGGGAGACATAGGGGAGGGTTCACAAAAATCCCCGCATTTCCTTGTCATTTTCGGCCTTTGGGGTTAGAACGCCGCCACGTCCGCAGCCCCCGCACCCCTGGAGGCTTGCTGCGGCGGCAAACGGGGCCGCGATGCGGCCTTTAACTTTTGGAAAACAAGGACTTAAGCAGATGGCGACCGTCAAGGAATTGAAGGCGACCGCGCGTCCGGCAGGCGGCAAGGGGGCCGCACGGGCAGAGCGTCGCGCCGGGAGAGTGCCCGGAGTGATCTATGGCAACAACGAGCCCCCCGTAACCATTTCGGTCGACGATGCCGACCTGCGCCAGCGTATCCTGGCCGGCCGGTTCCTCACAACGATTTACGACATCGACCTTGAGGGCAAGAAGCACCGCGTGATTCCGCGCGACTTCCATCTCGATCCGGTGCGCGATTTCCCGCTCCATGTCGATTTTATGCGGCTCGGCGAAGGCGCCACCATCCGCGTCAGCGTTCCTCTGCACATCCAGAACGCGGAAGCCGCACCGGGCGTGAAGCGCGGCGGTACCGTCAACATCGTCACCCACACCATCGACCTCGTATGCTCGGTCGACAACATTCCGCAATATGTCGAGGCCGACGTCAGCGGTCTGGAAATCAGCCACTCGCTGCATCTTTCCGACATCCAGCTGCCGGCTGGCGTGAAGTCGCTGTTGCGCGATGACGTGACCTTGGTGACCATTGTGCCGCCGTCCGGCTACGCCGAAGAAATGAAAGCGGCTGCGGCTGCGGCCGCCGCGGCTGCCGGTACCGTTGTTGCTGGTGCGCCGGCTGTTCCCGGTGCGGCTCCGGCGGTTGGTGCGCCCGGCGCGGCTCCCGCTGCGCCCGCGGCTGGTGCGGCCGGTGCGGCTGTTGCTCCCGCGGCGGGTGCGAAGGCGCCGGCGGCCGGCGCCAAGGCGCCTGCCGGCGGCGGCGACAAGAAGAAGTAATCGGGCGCGGGATGCCGCGTCATGCGACTGTTGGTTGGTCTCGGCAATCCCGGCGCGAAATACGCGCATAACCGGCACAATATCGGCTTCATGGCCGTCGGTGAAATCGCGCGGCGTCATGGTTTCGCACCCTGGCGCCGCCGCTTTCAGGGCGAGACCGCGGAAGGCACGCTCGATCATGAGCGGGTGATCCTGCTTCGCCCCTCGACCTTCATGAACGATTCCGGGCGCGCGGTGCAGGAGGCTGCGAATTTCTTCAAGCTCGCGGCGGGCGAGATCACCGTGTTCCAGGATGAACTCGAACTGCCGCCGGGCAAGGTGCGCGTCAAGGTCGGCGGCGGCATTGCCGGCCACAACGGCCTGCGTTCGATCTCATCGCATATTGGCAACGACTATCGCCGGGTGCGGCTGGGGATCGGCCACCCCGGCGTCAAGGAACTGGTGCACAGCTACGTCTTGTCCGATTTCGCCAAGGACGAGCGGCCCTGGGTGGTGGCGCTCTGTGAGGCGGTTGCCGACAACGCCGGCCTGCTTGCGACGGATCGCGATTCGACATTCCAGAACAAGGTGCATCTGGCGATGCAAGCCAAGGGATTCTTCCACAATAACGATGACGGCGCCGCGTAACGCAGTTGCGCCCGTCGCGAACGGGTTTCAGGACAAATTATGGGATTCAAATGCGGTATCGTCGGCTTGCCCAATGTCGGCAAGTCGACGCTGTTCAACGCGCTGACCGAGACGGCGACGGCGCAGGCGGCGAATTATCCGTTCTGCACCATCGAGCCGAATGTCGGCGAGGTCGCGGTGCCCGATCCCAGGCTCGACAAGCTCGCCGAGATCGCCAGGTCCGCCCAGATCATCCCGACCCGGCTGACCTTTGTCGATATCGCGGGCCTGGTGCGCGGCGCCTCGAAAGGCGAGGGCCTCGGCAACCAGTTTCTCGCCACTATCCGCGAGGTCGACGCGATCGCCCATGTGGTGCGCTGCTTCGAGGATTCCGACGTCACCCATGTCGAAGGCAAGATCGCGCCATTGGCTGACATCGAGACGGTCGAGACCGAGTTGATGCTTGCCGACCTCGACAGTCTGGAAAAGCGTGTCGACAATCTGACCAAGAAGGCAAAGGGCAACGACAAGGAAGCCAGGGAACAGCTCGGCCTCGTCAACCGCGCGCTGGTGCTGCTGCGCGAGGGCAGGCCGGCGCGGCTTCTCGAGCGCAAGGCGGAGGAGGAGCGCGCCTTCGGCATGCTTGGCCTGCTGACCTCGAAGCCGGTGCTGTACGTCTGCAATGTCGAGGAAGCTTCCGCCGCCGGCGGCAACAGGTTTTCGCAGGCTGTCGCCGAACAAGCCGTCAAGGAGGGCGCGGTCGCCGTGACCATCTCCGCCAAGATCGAATCCGAGATTGCGACGCTGTCGCGCGAGGAGCGCGCCGAGTTTCTCGACACGCTCGGTCTGGAGGAAGCCGGCCTCGATCGGCTGATCCGCGCCGGCTATCAATTGCTCGACCTCATCACCTATTTCACCGTCGGGCCGAAGGAGGCCCGGGCCTGGACCGTCCACCGCGGCACCAGGGCGCCTGCCGCCGCCGGCGTCATTCATACCGATTTCGAAAAGGGCTTCATCCGCGCCGAAACCATCGCCTATGCCGATTACGTCGCGCTCGGCGGCGAGGCCGGCGCCCGCGACGCCGGCAAGCTGCGGCTGGAAGGCAAGGACTATGTCGTCGCCGACGGCGACGTCATGCATTTCCGGTTCAACACCTAGCGTACCTGGCCCTGGTCGCGGATCGCGCCGAGATGCTCATTGATGCGAAACACGATCAGGACGAATTCGGCGGCGATGCGCGAAAACACGATGCCGACGACCACGCTGCCGATCGAGGACAACAGCACGATGAATCCGCCGAACGGGCTGATCGCCATCGCGGCCAGGCCGGAAAAGATGCCGGAAATGCCGAACAGCGAGATCAGCGCGATGACCAGCCAGTAGAATGGCTTGATGATGGTGGGCGTGATGAAGCGGTCCCACTGAAACAGATCCCGAAATTCAAGCATCAGTCGTTCTCCCCCGGCAAGCCGAATATCAGTCACGTCAAGTCCTGGCTGCGCACGCCCACAGGGCCTAGCCGCGAATGTCGCGCCGGGCAAGATCAGGGACGGGCACCGAACCGCGGTCCTCGCCCGCAGGGCACGAGCCATGCGGGCAGGCCTGTTGAGATTGCCGCAAAGTGCGGCCACAATCGGGCCTAACCTGCGGCAATCCCCATCATGACGCTGACCTTCGAAGATTTTCCGCCCGGCCACTTCGGCTCATTCGGACCGCGCCGCGTCACGCGCGAGGAAATCCTTGCCTTTGGCGCCGAGTTCGATCCGCAGCCGATGCATCTCGATGAAGCGGCCGCTTCGCGATCGATGCTCGGGGGCCTCTCGGCGTCGGGCTGGCACCTGTGCTCGATCATGATGCGGATGATGTGCGACTTCTATATCGGTCGCACCGCGTCGCTGGGCTCGCCCGGCGTCAACGAATTGCGCTGGCTCGCGCCGCTCCGCCCCGGGGACGATCTCACGCTCGATGTCGAGGTGGTGGAGGCAAGGGCCTCCCGCAGCCGGCCCGAGACCGGCATCGTGACCTTCAAGGCCACCGCCCGCAACGCGGCGGGACAGGCGCTGTGCGAAATGGTCTCGCCGATCATCGTGTCGCGGCGCGCTGCAACCGCGGTGGAACAGGCGGGCTGATGCGCTTCTTCGAGGACATCGAGATCGGCCGGCGGCGTGAAGTGGGATCGTTCACCTTCACCGCCGACGCAATCAAGAAATTCGCAAGCCAGTTCGATCCGCAGCGCTTTCATCTCGACGAGGAGGAGGGGCGCAAATCGCTGTTCGGCGGGTTGGCTGCCTCGGGCTGGCATGTCGGATCGGTCTGCATGAAGCTGCTGGTGACCGACGGCCAGCGCCTGGCCAGGGAGGCGCTGGCGCGCGGCGAGCAGGTTGCGGCCTGGGGACCCTCGCCCGGGTTTCGCGAACTGCGGTGGATCAAGCCGGTGCTGGCCGGCGACACCATCAGTTTCGCCAGCGAGGTCGAATCGCTGCGGGTGTCGGAGAAGCGTCCCGAATGGGGCATCCTGCAGGTCCGCAACACCGGCACCAACCAGCATGGCGAGCTGGTGTTTTCGATTCTTGCGACGGCATTCGTGCAGCGCCGGAACGCCGGCGCCTGAGGTCCGCCACGGCGCCGCCCGGAACGATTTCCCAGCTCACGCATTTTCCCCGCTAACGCATTCTGAACCTTCTGCCTGCGATAGTTGGCCCGGGGACATAAGGGAGGGAAAACCATGGCAGACCGCAACGGCCTGAGATTTGTCGGCTTTATCTTCGCAACCGTCACCCTGGCGGTGATGCTGACGGCCGGAATGGTGGTGAAGGGCTATGCCGACGGCGCCTATTCGCTCGAAGCCGAAGTGATCGCCAGCCGATAAGTCACCAACCGGTAACCATGGCGCCAAATAGCGGGCAGGCGCGGAGCGGAAAATCAGCGGCTCCAGATCAGTGCCAGCACCACCACGGCGAAAACCAATAGTCCGACAAAGCGGATCATGATGGTGCCCATCCGGGGCGGATCGGTCCGCAGCGGTATCGGATCGCCGTTGTCCGGTCGAATGCTCTGCATGACGATTTGCCCCTGCCTCGCGGTGATGCCTGCTGTTGGTCGCGGCAGGGGACCGGCAAGTTCAATGGGGGGCATCGTCATTCCGGGGCGACACGAAGTGTCGAACTACGATGTGCAATTGCACATCCGAGAATCCCGAGATTCCGGGTCTGGTCCTTCGGACCATCCCGGAATGACGAGGGTCATAATTCCAACGGGAGATCAGCCGTTGCGAAGGCCGTCCGCGGTGCGCTTCCACTGCGCCACATTGTCGGCGATCATGCGCGTGGATTTCATGGCGGCCTGGCTGAGCTGGGCATAGCCGGAGATCTCGCGCTGGACGCGCTGACCTTCGGCGTGCAGGAGGTCGCGCAGGCTTTCTAGCTCGCCGATCAGGTTTTCGATCTCGCCGAGCGAGGTCCCGGCGACGCGCTGGATCAGCGAGTTGACATTGTTGACGGTGGCCTCGGTGCCTGGCTCGAGCGCCGTCTCGCCATTGGAGAGCAAGCCGGGCGCCGGGCGACGCAGATAGGCGACGTCGTTGCGGACGAAGTCGCGGATGCCCGCCTCGACTTCCGAGGCCGCGGCGAAATCGGTGTCCTCGTCGGTTGATTCAATCTTTTCGGAGCGAATGGCGTTCATCGCTAATTCCCCTGTTTCGCGTATGAATCGAGCGCGGTTGTCCCCGCACGACGAAAGTCGAAGCAGGGCCATCAGGGCCGCCGATTTTGACCGCATCGCGGCCAATATGCGGCAATGCCCGTTCTTTCATGGGACGCGGCGGGAGTGCCGGCAATGCCCGGCTTCGCCGATGGCCCGTTTGAAAATTCCGCAGCGAGCGCCCGGCAACGGCACGACCCCCTGCTGGATAATGCGATAGCGTGCGTTGAACCGTTGCCCGGCCAGGGCGGGGAAATGCCCTATCTCTTGCTGTTGGGGCTTTGGCCCGCCGGCGTCTTGCTTGAGGCGAACGGATTGACCGGCGCTGCGCCACCCTTTTTGAGGTTCTTGTCGGCCTTCGGTTTCTTCTTTTCCTTGTTGCTGCGCATCTGACCCTTGGCCATGACGTTTCTCCCTTCGCGCCCGGTTGAAAGACGGTGGCGCTGGCTTATGAATAGCAAATTCTGGAAGGTTTGTATGCGGTGGTTAGCATCCCGAACTTCGCCCCGCAGCGAAGGCTCCGCGAAGCAATCGGCCGAATTGAAGCATCGATATCTCGGCAACGGAGGTGAGCTCTCTCTCCCCTTGTGGGAGAGGGTTGGGGTGAGGGGTTCAGGTCTATCGATAGACCGCAACCCCTCACCCGGATCGCATCTCCGATGCGATCCGACCTCTCCCACAAGGGGAGAGGTAACGCGCGTTCGCGCGTACGCAGATTCGATTGTCAAACAGCCCGCCGTCGCGACGGCAACAATTCTCCCCTCCCCCCGCGAAGCGGCGGGGTCGAGACGAGCGAAGCTCGCTCTTAGGGGTCGGGGGTGGGGGGGTGCCTCAGCAAACTCGCTGCCAGAGGAGCAAGCCGGTTCAACCGGAATGATTGTCGACATTGTGGACCGGCATGATTCCCGACAGTTTGGGTTGACTGGGCTTTTCACCCGGGTCGCGGAGCCCCTCACGCTGCGGAGCGAACCGGGTGAAGAGCCCGCGGCGGTCGATCAGACCGATGTCCAGATCGCAGAAGCGCACGATGTGGTCGCCGGTCTCGCGCTCGGCGACGCCAACGAGTTCATCGACCAGCGCCTCACTGATGAAGACGAATTCGCCTTTCCATTTGATTGCGCCGGTGCTGCGGACGCGGCGGACCTGATGATCGGCGTCATACCAGGGGTCTTCCTCTTGAGGCGGCATGACGCGCAGAGACGGCGTGTAGACCTCGGCCGGCGGCCGTTGGTCGAGAGCTTCGTGCGGCCGTTCCTTGTTGTAATGCTCGCGGAACTTGTCAAAGCGGGCCTGCTGCTCGGGCGGGTTCGCCGCCGGCGGAGCCGAGGTCTGCGCCTTCAGCGTGCGATGCATGCGCTCGTGCCGGCCGTTCTCCTGCGGCGAGGCGGGATGGATGAAGTGCGGCGCGATGCCGAGCTTCAGCCACCAGGCCGACAGCTTGGTGATACCGCCAGCGCCACGCGAGCCGAACGGCGAGCCATTGTCGCAGCGGATCGCAGCGGGCAGCCCATACTCGCGAAAAGCCCTTTCAAAACAAGGCCGAACGCCCTCGATCGTGGGATCGACAATCCGCAGCTCGATCAGAAAACGGCTGTGACTGTCGGCCACCGTCAGTGGATCAATCCGCCGCTGATCCCGGGTGCGGAACCAGCCCTTGAAGTCGGTACTCCACTCATCGTTGGGGCCCCTGACCGGCGTGCAGGGCCGCCGCTGGTCGAGCGGGCGGCGGCGCCGCTTCACCGCCGCGACCAGGCCAGCACGCTTGAGAATGCCCCCGATCGTCGAAGCCGCAGGCCAGGCGGTATCAGGCGCCTCGCGCTCAAGTACCGCCAGAATCTTGCGCGGCCCCAGATACGGAAATCGCCGCCGCGCCGCGATCACCTTCTCAGCAATCGCACCATCCGTGGTTTGCCAACACTGCAGCGGCGCATGCGAGCGATCCATGAACCATGCCGAATCGCCGCTCTCCTTCCGCTTCCGCCATTCGTAAAACGTGTCTCGGCAAACCCCATAGCGGCGGCAAATCTCCGATATGCTCCAGTTCCCGCTCTCGTACTCAAAAAACATCCAAATACGTTCTTCCATCCGACCGGTCTCTCTAAATGGCATCGGCGGGCCCTCCCTCCGATGCATTCTGAAACCTGTCGGGGATCATCCCGGTCTAATCTGTCGGGAATCTATCCGGTCTGTACCTGTATGCCGCGCCGCCCCCCACCCCCGACCCCTCCCCGCCACGCGCAAGGCGCGTGGAGGGAGGGGAGTTTCGATATGCCATGGCTTCGCGATCTCGCGGCGCGGTGCGCCCGAGTTTTGCTGTCCACATCCCGCCCTCTCCGATCAGAGGGCGCAGGGAATGCCGGGCGCCCGATGCGCCCGATAGCCGCGTGTGCGAGATAGTGGTAGAGCGCACACGCGTTGTCAGGTCACACCGGAATTCACCCGGCATTCCCCGCGCAATGGTTTTAACGGCTTCCTCCGCGCTCTCCCGGGTGACCGGGCTTTCTTGCCACCCTCATCCCCGAGAAGCTTGCTTCCCAGGAACTTGACGCCAGCGTCGGGGCGTCAGGACCACACGACTTCTCCGTCCGCTTCCACGCCGTTCGTTATTGGCGCATCCGCGTCCACCGCATCCCGCCCCGCATTTTGTGACGATCGCGAAACGCCCCTCGGTTGGGACGGGACGGCGTCGATATAGACCTGATTTGCACTTCGGAAAAACAGAAATATTTTTACGGGGAGGGCTGGACAGGATTCAGTGATTTGCCCGTCGGGCGCGATTTTTGCTGCGGAATTGAGCCGGCAACGCGGACATCTGGAGTAGACGAGCTGTGCCTTATCCGCGCACGATACGATAGACGCAGGCGTTCCCTTCAACACCGCGAAGCGGAGCATCAAACTCGACGATCTTCAGGCCAGTGAGAAGCTCGCTTACTCCCGGTGCCGAATAAAGCGCTTCCGAGATGCAGATTTCGCCGGCATCCGCCAGCGACTGCACGCGCGCGGCGACGTTCACGGTCTGGCCGAAATAGTCCAGGTTCTCGTTGAGGGTCACGGCAATTGACGGACCGCAATGTGCGCCGATCTTCAGGATGATGCTGGGCGTGGCGTGCTCGGCATTGTAGCGCTCTATTTCACCCAAAATATGCAGCGCCGCCGAGACCGCATCGGTCGGCCTGGAGAACACGGCCATTACCGCATCTCCGATCGTCTTGACGATCGCGCCCGAATGCTCCTGAACGGCCGTCCCCAGCAAGGCAAAATGCTCGCGCACCAGCGCATAGGCGTTCAGATCGCCAAGACGCTCGTACATGGTGGTCGACCCCTTGAGGTCGGTGAACAGCAACGTCACCTGCCGGATCCCGAGACCTTCCTTCTCGTCGACCCGCTCGGAGCGAAACAGCCGCCGGAAGGTCTGTCGCGCAAGCAACATCCCGCCGGACATGTAAGGATCGAAGTCGAGTGCCGGCTTGACCGTCAGCGCCAGAATCTCCGGTGGCCAGTTGATCAGGAGCAGGGAGCCGCGCGTGGCGCCAACGTTCTCCACCTCGACGACGACGGGACCGGGCGGCACGGCAGACTGCGCCGCCGAAAAGCGCTGCCCGTCATAGCGAACCCGCAAATGCGTTGGCGTTGCCGCGGGCTCGCCCGTGACAGGCACTGCAAACGCAGCCTGAGTCCGGATATTGACGCCTGCCAGTGCGCCCAAACCGAGGTCAGCGCGCAGCGTGGTGGTGGCGCCCGGCGGCAAATACGAAATGCCGCGAACCAATCCTTGCAGGACGTCGAGAAACTTCACCTGCTGGCCCGGCATCCGCGCATCGCCGAGAAAGCGGAGCTTCCAGTGAAAATCCTCGACCGAGAGCGTGTCGGGATCGTGATAGGGCAGGCGCCGCAGTTGCGGCGAGACCGTGAAGGTCACCTCGATGAAATCGTCGAGATCGGTGTCGCCGGTGACGTCACACAGGCCGCAGACATAGTGGGTCTTCAGCGTGCGCAGCGCGCCAAAACTGTCGAGCACCATGCCCGACTGCGGACAGACCACGTCCCAGCTCATGTCGAACAGTCCGCTTCGCGTCGCATGCAGAAACAGGTCGATGCTTTCCGACTCTGCGATGGCGCGGTCGCGCGCGAAGGCCAGCGGGTTGATGCGATAGAGCGACTGGTCGTCGGCGCTCCGGATCAGCGTCTCGAATTTCGAGATCACGCGAGGACTCCAGGACCGAGCCTGCTCGATCTCGGTCATCTTGTTTTCGAGGAGACGTTCCTGAATGTTGGTCATTGCCCGCCCGGCCCGGATTTGGGACCAAGAATACCCATACCCGGGTAACTTGCCACGATTTAGTCAAGCCAGCCGATGTCCGGTTCGGGGTCAAACTCAGACCTCGGCGCCATGAGGCCTTGTGGCGAGACAAAATCCTTGAAACAAATGAATTTCCCCGCTGGCGGGGCAGCAATTTTCTAGGGCCTGTCATCAATTGAGCCAGATGATAGCAGCCGCGAGGTGGATTGCGGCGAGGAAATTTCTGGCGGTTTTGTCGTAGCGGGTGGCGATGGCGCGGTATTGCTTGAGCTTGCAGAAGAAATTCTCGATGAGGTGGCGGGCCTTGTAGGCGTCTTTGTCAAAATCGCGTTGAACCTTGCGGTTGCTCTTGGGCGGGATCACGATCGACTTTCCCCGTGCAAGCAACGGCTCGATCACCCGCTCGTCGGCATCGAAGGCCTTGTCTGCCAGCAAGGCCTCGGCCGCCATATCCGGCAGCAGCGCGTCGGCGCCTTGCAGATCATGGGCTTGGCCCGGCGTCAGGATGAAGTCCAGCGGATTGCCTAACGCATCGACAAGCGCATAAATCTTGGTGCTCAGCCCGCCTTTGCTGCGCCCGATCGCCTGGTCTTCGCCGTCTTTTTTTGTGCGCCGGCACTGTGCTGATGCGCTCGCACGATCGTGCTGTCGATCATGGCGTACTCATTATCCGCATCGCTCGCCAGCATCTCAAACAGCTTCTTCCACACGCCGCTTTTGGCCCAGCGCGAGAAGCGCGTATGTATCTTGATCGGGTCGCCAAAGCGCTCGGGCAAGTCCCGCCAAGGGATGCCGGCCCGGTAACGGTAGATCACCGCCTCTACAAACAGCCGATTGTCCTTGGCCGTTACCCCCACATGCCCTTCACGTCCGGGCAAAATATCCTTGATCCTGTCCCATTGATCGTCCCGAAGGGCGTAGCGGCGCATCTGTCAGCTCCAAATCAGCTGACCGCCTATAAATCACGCGATAATCTCCTTGGGAATCCTCCAATTGAGGACAGGCTCTAGACGAGGGATATTCAAGATGGGCATTGTAGTCGTTACCGGGACGAGCACCGGGATTGGCCTCGCAACAGCGATCACCCTGGCGCGAGGTGGACATACGGTGTTCGCGGGTATGCGAAATCCGGATCGTGGCGGGGAGCTTCGGGAAATTACGTCGAAGGAAAAGCTTCCAATCACAATTGTACGGATCGACGTCGATAATGACGATTCTGTCGACGATGCTTTCAAGAATATCTTGAAAGAAAAGGGCCACATCGACGTGTTGGTCAATAATGCGGGAATTTCAGGCGGCGGTCCGGTAGAACTGGTTCCGATTGGCACCTTCCGGCAAATAATGGAAACGAATTTCTTTGGTGCCCTCCGATGCATCAAAGCGGTCGTGCCGTCGATGCGGCAAAGGCAGAGCGGCTGCATCGTCAATATAACTTCGGTCGCCGGTCAGTTTGGAATGTCGCCACAAGGACCATACGCTGCGTCGAAATGGGCTTTGGAAGGACTTAGCGAATGTCTGGCGCAGGAGCTAAGTCCATTTAACGTCCGGGTTGCCATGGTCGAGCCGGGGGTGATCGCTACCCCAATGACAACCACTCCCAGGCCGGTACCACCGCCCAACAACCCATATTTCCCGATTATACGTCGAATGGTTGCTTACTTTACTGCATCGCTCAAGACTCCCACTTCACCGTTTGAAGTGGCCAAGACCATTCAGGGAATCGTCGATGGCCGGAGTTCGAAACTCAGGAACCCGACAGGGCACGATGGAGCCAAACTGATCCAGTGGCGCAAGAGCAAGACTGACGAAGAATGGGTCAGGTTGGGTGCCGCAAGCGACGCTGAATGGGCCGCTGACGCGAAAAAGAACTTAGGAATGGATGTGAACTTGCCTTAGGCGAGTACAGCGACGAGTTGGAGTGCCTTGCGAATCGGTGCGCCCCTTGAAACCTTAGTGATCGGGCAGGCAATCAAAAATGGCAGATGACGATATTCCGGACGAGGACTCTGAAGAAGGTGGATCGACCGATGACGTCTCGCTTAGGCCAAATGAAAATGCCGACCCTCAAGAGCTTGTAGATAGTAAGGTTCCACAGTCTATTCGAGATAAATACGAGGTTTTTAGCTATCGGAACGCGGCGGTGATCTTGGCTGAGGCACGGCAGCAGGAATTTGCAGAGATCGTGTCTGCTCTTGAAGCCTTTACGATAACGACTGAGATGATCCGCACTGCGGGCGGTAACGAGTCGGATATCCCCAAAGAGTTCACTAAAACTCTGCGCCCAATGGGCTGGCATGAAACGATCATCAGCGCCGATCTGCACGTCACGCTGTCGTGGCGCGAGGTGAGCTGCGCCCGGTTCGGTTGACACCCGCTTAAGCTAATCCAGCCTTCTGCTCGAATTCCATAGGGCTCAAATATCCGATCGTCGAGTGCCGGCGTTTCGGATTGTAGAAGCGTTCAATATAATCGAACACGTCGGCCCTGGCGTCGTCCCTCGTTCGGTACATTCTGCGCGCAGTCCGCTCGGTCTTCAACGACGAGAAGAAGCTCTCCATCGCCGCATTGTCCCAGACGTTGCCGGAACGGCTCATCGAACAGACGACGCCGTGATCGGCCATCAGCCTCTGGAACTGCTCACTGGTGTATTGGCTGCCACGATCGGAATGATGCAGCAGCGCATCCGGTTTGCCCCGTCGCCAGATCGCCATCACCAGGGCATCGGTGACGAGCTGCGCCGTCATCGCTGCGTTCATCGACCAACCAACCACCCGGCGCGAGAACAGATCGACGACGGCGGCCACGTAGAGCCAGCCCTCCGCGGTCCAGACATAGGTAAAGTCGGCAATCCATTTGCGGTTGGGAGCGGGGGCGTCGAAGCTGCGGCCGAGCATATTGGCAGCGACGGCGGTCGCCTGCCGCTCACCCAGATCAGGCGGCAGGCGCCGCCGTCGCGGACGGGCTCTGAGAGCCTGCAGCCGCATCAATCGCTCAATCCGGTGCAGCCCGCACGATACTCCTTCGGCGAGCAGATCGTGCCACACCCGCCTGGCGCCGTAGGTTCGGTCGCTCGCCAGGAAGCTGGCACGAACCTTCGCACCGACATCCTCATCGCTCCGGCTGCGCTGACTGCGCGGTCGTGTCAGCCACGCATAAAACCCACCCCGCGAGACACCGAGCGCCCCGCACAACCATTCCGCCGGCCAGATCCCCCGGTGCTTCGCGATGAAGGCGAACTTCACGCCGATTCCTTCGCGAAGTAGGCCGCGGCTTTTTTTAGGATATCCCGTTCGGCCTTCAGTCTGGCGACCTCGCGCTTGAGCTGCGCGATCTCCAACTGCTCCGGCTTCATCTGACCGTGGCCGGGGAATGCATGCCGCGGGTCGTCCGCAAGCTGCTTCACCCAATTGCGCAACTGGGTCGGATGAACTCCAAGGTCTTTTGACGCCTGCGCATACGAAACGCCGCGCTCCCTGATCAACCGGACCGCCTCAAGCTTGAACTCTCGCGTATACTGCCGTCTCTCCATGACACACCTCCTGCTCCATAAAACACCTAACTCGGTGTCTTCGGAACCGGGTGCAGCTCAGAGATTCTATTTTGGCGATAAGAGAGGAGCGTGGACAGAAATGGTGGCCCGATTCTCTTGTTTGGTACGAAGAATATTCGGGGCCATTCGAAATTTTCGCTCGATCGGAATCGATGCGCTATTTTGAGAGCATCAAACTAATGCTTTCCGAAGCCAGCGCAGACGAAATAAGGCAGTTAAATACCTACTTCGGAGTTCAGAATTCTAGATTATTCCTGCCACACTGGGGCGGCGGCTGGCATGCAACGCCTGTTGATCGGGCAGGAAATTTCGAGAAGCTTGGCAAGAAGCCTTGAAGATCACCGCTTCTTCCACCCGCCGCGATGTCCCGGCGCGCCGCCGCTGGAGCGGGGGGCGGGGCCGAATTCGGGGGCCGGACTGGCGCGAGTCGGTGGGCTGGAAGATTTTGCTGCTGGTGGCCGGGCCTGACTCGTCTTGCGAAGGTTTTCGCGGCGCGCGGCCGGGAGCGGTCCTCCCGGCCCTGGAATAAGACTTTCGCTCTGCCCCCCGAAAGCGGACTCAAGTTGGACATCGCTGGAGGTCCGGTTCGTGCCAGTTTCGACGCCACTAAACCCAACGCTGCACCGCGTCGGCTGTATCCGCAGGGTTTGTGTTGAAGCATAGCTTCGTCGAAGTTGGGGCATGTCGGTGGATGATGTTGATTAGTTTCTCGAATAACAGGAAATATGGAGGAACAATACGCAGTCCTGCACCAATCATGATGCAATCGAATCCACCACTTGCGAGTGCTTTAGCAAGCGCCGCTTCTGCGGTCTTGCCGTCGTCCACGTACAACGACTTCACGCTGTAGCCGAGCGATTCCAGCTTGACGCTATCGGCCTCCACGGCGGCGCGAACCTTTGCCGCCGTGAGCCCGGCACGGGGGACTTGCTATAGTCAACTATGTCTGGTTCCAAGCCAACTAGCAGGACGCGCGCTTTTGCCGCCATCGTTACCTCCTTACAACGCCGCATATTTGCATGGACCGCAATCGTCGTATAGCGCTGCGGGCGCTGAACCGGCACATCGAGGGCGTGTTCAACCCCGACCGGAAAGACCCACGGAAGCTGGCGCGGGATCGACAGTTAAGGTCGCAGCGATGTCCGTTCTTGCGCGCATAACAGACTCAAGTCTGACATCGCGCCATGTCCGACCGGCGACGGCATGCATTTCATAAGTCGCCGCTCGGCAAAGTTACCCTAAGAACCGCGCCGTAAGGTTTGTTGGGAGATGCCTCAAGACTTCCGCCATGGGCCTCCACGATTACGCGACAAATGGTAAGACCTACTCCAGTCCCGGTCGGCTTTGTCGTAAAGAACGGTTCGAAAATATGATTGCTGTTCCCACCCTCAATTCCAGTGCCGGAGTCTTCCACGGCGATCACAATCTCGGAAGACTCCTGAATGAGAACGGAACGAATATGCAGGTCGCGGTCACGATCGGTGACCAAACTCATTGCTTCAATCGCGTTCGAAATCAAATTCAGAAAGACTTGCTGCAGTTGACCTCGATCGCCCAACAGTTGGGGGAGGTTATTTCCCAGATCAGTTGTGACTGAAATTCGCTGCGTCCTTGCATCGAGATCGATCATTGTGAGCGTCTCTCGAACGAGCTCGTTTACATCTAGCAAGATTTGCCCGCGGGCGCCCTTCTGGAACATAGACCGGATGCCGCTGATCACAGCGCTCGCACGGTGACTGTCATCGACCACGCAACGCAACGCGTCGCGTGCCTCGTCAAGGTTGGATGTCGTCCCAGTCAAACAATGCAAAGCCGCTTCGCCATTGAGGACGATTGATGCCAGAGGTTGCCTGATCTCGTGCGCGATTGAAGCGGCCATCGCGTCCATAGCAATCTGCCGTGCCTGGCGTTCGTTGCGCTGCCTCACGATGGATCGTGCGAGGTTTGCATAAAGTACGAGCGTCTCGGAAAGCAGCACGAGCAAGACAACAAATGTTGCGGCGATACCAAAGCTGCGGCCAGCATACCAACCAAGTTGGTATCGAGCGCCGACAAAAAGGGTGGCCGTTGCGGTTTCAAGCAACCACGCGCAGCACACGACCATAAGCCACAGATCGAGCACAGAGCGCCGCCTAATCCATAACAGCGCCAGCGCGCCGCCAGCCAGCACCATGATCAAACCGCTAAGTGAAGAAGCGAGACTTTGGTTCAAGTGAATGCCGTCAGGTAGGACTATTCTTGGCAGAAATCGATCTCCTGCGATCGTAATCCAGGTCAGCCCGCACACCGCCGTGGTAGCGACAGCTATACTCAGACCGACGGCTGCGGCCGGAGAGCGCCGAGATTCGCTTGGCTTGCTATCCGAATTTTTTAGGAGAACCGCGACAATCAGAATTAGTGGTGACCCTATGTGCCAGGAAGTATAGAGCCATGCCGTGGTCTGCAACCCAGGGCCGAGAAGACCGGTGGGCGCGAATAATCCTGGAAATGTGAGCGCCCAAGGAATGACTATCAATGACGTAAACAAATACCCGGTAGCAAGCACCAACAGTGTTCTCTGGCGCTCAATGCTGTACATAGAAAATAACAAAATAGCGGTAATGAGATCGTTGATGAGAGTTGTGATTGCATGAATTGGAATGAAGGCGTCAACGCGCGGGAGCTGAACATTCACATACCTCAGCGTGACGACGAATAAGACGAGCATGGTTACGACGATGCCGCATGCCAATCGAGTCTGCAGCTGGGATGGCGGCAGAGATGCCAGAAGTAGTGGCCGTTGATCGAGCGCTTCGTGCACCACTGCCGAAATATTCCTTGCGTGACTAGCCCATGTAGCATGAGACGACGCCATGGTGAACAAGGACCTGGGGCCGCCGTATACGTCATGCCGTGCGCTGGAAGCTCTATGGGGAGGCGGGCGGGTATCGCCGCCAATGAGCGCCATTTCCAGACACTCGATCAGGCTTTCGCCATTGAGTTGCTTGCTCAGAAATCCGTACGCATCTTGCCAGATTGACTTCGCCGGATGACAGGGCTTCAGTATGCCGAACTGTAATGTTCAGATGTATTCCGCTTTGGTCCCTAAGAACGGACATCGCCGCTTGGTGTTAACAGGCGCCGAAATCGATCCCTCTCGTCGAGAAGCAGCAGCTTCAAAGTCTGTACTTTGGCTTGATCGTCGTCGGGCAAGGGCGGGATTGCCTTCTCTGAAGCCAACTCGGCCATTCAGCGGCGTTGGCCTTCGTACTGACCCTACCGCTTCTTCCATCCGCCGCGATGTCCCGGCGCGCCGCCGCTGGAGCGGGGGGCGGGGCCGAATTCGGGGCCGGACTGGCGCGAGTCGGTCGGCTGGAAGATTTTGCTGTCGCTGCCTGGGGCTGACTCGTCGGGCGAAGGTTTTCGCGGCGCGCGGCCGGGACGGTAGGGCAGGGACTCGGGGCCGTGCATTTCGTCGAGATGGGGTTTGTGGACGCGGGACGACGAGGGACCGTTGTCGCGGAGGGATTTCACCCCACCCCGCGCGCCGGGGGCGCGCGACCCTCCCCCTCCAGGGGAGGGTGAAGAGGAAGCGCCGCGCTTCTTCAGCGAGGCCGCCGGCAAATTCGCGGACTCGCCGTATTTCTTGATTCCGGCATAGGCGCCGGCCTTGCCCTGCACGGTGCGCTGTTTTGCCGTCGGATCATCCACGACCGCCAGCTCTGTCGCACGCAGGCGTTTTACCTCGTCGCGCAGACGGGCGGCCTCCTCGAAATTCAGATCGGCGGCGGCCTCGCGCATCCGGGTTTCCAGGTCGGCCAGCACCGTCTCGAAATTATGCCCGATAGAGATGACGTCATCCGCCATGCCACCGTCGCCGATCTCCACCAGCACATGGTCGCGCTCGTAGACAGAGTTCATGATGTCGTGGATCGAGCGCTTGATGCTTTCGGGCGTGATGCCATGCGCTGTGTTGTATTCGACCTGCTTCTCGCGGCGGCGGTCGGTTTCGGCGATGGCGCGCGCCATCGAGCCGGTGATCTGGTCGGCATAGAGGATCACCTTGCCGTCGACATTGCGCGCGGCGCGGCCGATGGTCTGGATCAGCGAGGTCTCGCTGCGCAGAAAACCCTCCTTGTCGGCGTCGAGGATCGCGACCAGCGCGCATTCGGGAATGTCGAGCCCTTCGCGCAACAGATTGATGCCGACCAGCGCGTCGAACGCGCCGAGCCGCAAGTCCCTGATAATCTCGATGCGCTCGATGGTGTCGATATCAGAGTGCATGTAGCGCACGCGAATGCCCTGCTCGTGCAGATATTCGGTGAGGTCTTCCGCCATCCGCTTTGTCAATACGGTGACGAGGCTGCGGTAGCCGGCTTGCGCGGTGGCGCGGACCTCGCCGACGAGATCGTCCACCTGCGTGCGCGCCGGGCGGATATCCACGGGCGGGTCGATCAGTCCGGTGGGCCGGATCACCTGCTCGACAAACACGCCGCCGCTTTCGTTCAGCTCCCAGGCCGATGGGGTCGCCGACACCGCCACCGATTGCGGGCGCATCATGTCCCATTCCTCGAAGCGCAGCGGGCGGTTGTCCATGCAGGAGGGCAGCCGGAAGCCGTATTCGGCGAGCGTCGCCTTGCGGCGGAAGTCGCCGCGGAACATGCCGCCGATCTGCGGGATGGTGACGTGGCTTTCGTCGGCGAACACCAGCGCGTTGTCGGGGACATATTCGAACAAAGTCGGCGGCGGCTCGCCGGGTCGGCGTCCCGTGAGATAGCGCGAATAGTTTTCGATGCCGGCGCAGGAGCCAGTCGCTTCCATCATCTCGAGATCGAAGGTGGTGCGCTGCTCCAGCCGCTGCGCTTCCAGCAGCCGCCCCTGGTTGTTGAGCTGGTCCAGCCTGAGCTTCAACTCTGACTTGATCGACTTGATCGCCTGCACCAGGGTCGGCCGCGGCGTCACATAATGCGAATTGGCGTAGATCTTGATGAATTCGAGCTCGTCCTGCTTGTGGCCGGTGAGCGGATCGAACTCCTCGATATTCTCCACGGTGTCGCCGAACAGGTTCACGCGCCAGGCGCGGTCTTCGTAATGCGCCGGGAAGATGTCGATGACGTCGCCGCGCACCCGAAACGTGCCACGGGTGAAATCGGCCTGCGTGCGCTTGTATTGCAGCGCCACGAGGTCCGCGATCAGTTGCCGCTGGTCGATGCGCTCGCCCTTCTTCAGAGCGAAGGTCATCGCGGTGTAGGTCTCGACCGAGCCGATGCCGTAGATGCACGACACGGAGGCCACGATGATGACGTCGTCGCGCTCCAAGAGCGCCCGCGTCGCCGAGTGGCGCATGCGGTCGATCTGCTCGTTGATGGAGGAGTTTTTTCGATGTAGGTGTCGGTCCGCGGCACATAGGCCTCGGGCTGGTAGTAGTCGTAGTAGCTGACAAAATACTCGACCGCGTTGTCGGGAAAGAAGCTCTTGAACTCGCCGTAGAGCTGCGCCGCCAGCGTCTTGTTCGGCGCCAGGATCAGGGCAGGGCGCTGCGTCGCCTCGATCACCTTGGCCATGGTGTAGGTCTTGCCGGAGCCGGTGACGCCGAGCAGAACTTGCGTGCGGTCGTTGCGCGCGATGCCCTCGACCAGCTCGGCGATCGCGGTGGGCTGGTCGCCCTTCGGCTCGTATTCGGACTTGATGACGAAGGGCTGGCCGCCTTCGGATTTCTCCGGGCGTGGCGGGCGATGCGGCGTCCAGATTTTCAGCTGGCCGTCCTCGCCTTTGAACTCCGGACGGCCCTCGCGGATCAGGTTTTCCAGCGCGTCCGCAGTGGCGGCGACGCCGAGCGCCTCCATCTTGTTGCGGGGAGGGCGCGCCATCGCCGCGGCGTCTTCCTCTTCGGTGGTGAAGCCGAGCTGCTTTGCCAGCTCCGGATCGAGCGCGGGAATCGGCGCCGCGGTGCCGTAATTGGCCGGCGCAAATTCGCGCTGCGGGGATTCGTTGAAGCCTTGCCGTGCGGAAGCACCCCCACCCTGGCCCTCCCCAACAAGCGGGAGAGGGGACGCAGGTTGCGCGTCCGCAGACTCATTTCTTGAAGGAGTGCCCGGCGTTAGCCGTCTGGAGCCCTCCCCCGCTTGCGGGGGAGGGTTGGGTGGGGGCAAGCCACGCGACGAGCTTCCCGCGACAGAAGCATCGCGCTTCGCCACATCGTCACCTGTCCCGCGCGTCGACGCGCGGGCGCGGTGCGCGGCGGCCTCGCCACTGGCGCGGCGATCCCAGGAATTGTCCGGCGGCGGCTTTAGGCCGGTGGACGAGCCGATGCCGCTCTCGCCGCGATTGATCGCGGGGTTGAGCAGTTGCGCCAGCGCCGGGCCGATCGGCTGCACATCGGGCCGATGTGCCTTCGATTTCGAGGTTTTGCCGGGCTTTTTCGGATGGTCTGGATTCTTCGCCATGGTGCGAATATGGGATGAGTTCGACGGCGAGAAAAGGGCAAAAGCTCCCATCGTCTTTCGCTGATATTTCCGAGGAACCCCGTGACTGCTGAAATCAATCCGCTCGCCGGCAAGCCGGCCGACCCCTCGATGCTGGTGAATGTGCCGCGATTGGTGACATGCTATTTCGCCGGCAAGCCCGACCCGCAGATAGTGGCGCAGCGGGTTGCGTTCGGCACCTCGGGGCATCGCGGCTCCGCGTTCAACAACGCCTTCAACGAGGCGCATATTCTCGCGATCAGCCAGGCGGTCTGCGATATCAGGAAGGCCAGCGGCATCGGCGGGCCGATGTTCGTTGGCATCGATACCCACGCGCTGGCGGAGCCGGCGCTGGCGAGCGCGCTGGAAGTGTTCGCGGCCAATGGCGTCGAGGTGATGATCGACGCGCATGACGGTTACACGCCGACGCCGGTGATCTCTCACGCCATCCTCGGCTATAACCGCGGCCGCGTGAACGGCCTCGCCGACGGCGTCGTGATCACGCCGTCGCATAATCCGCCCGAGGATGGCGGCTTCAAATATAACCCGCCCAATGGCGGTCCGGCCGATACCGACATCACCTCGGCAATCGAGCGCGCGGCGAACCGCTTTCTCGAAGACGGTCTTCGCGGCGTCAGGCGCATCCCCTATGACCGCGCGCGCAAATCGGCCTGCGTTCACCGCCATGACTATATCGCTCCCTATGTCGCCGACCTCGCCGCTGTCCTCGACATGGACGCGATCGGTGCTTCCGGCGTCCGAATCGGCATCGATCCGCTGGGGGGAGCGGCGGTGCGCTACTGGCAGCCGATCATCGAGCGCTACGGTATTGCCGCCGAGGTCGTCAGCGACGCCGTCGATCCGACCTTCCGCTTCATGACCCTGGACTGGGACGGCAAGATCCGGATGGACTGCTCCTCGCCTTACGCGATGGCGCGGCTGATTGGGATGCGCGAGAAGTTCGACGTCGCCTTCGCCAACGACACCGACGCCGACCGGCACGGCATCGTGACGCGATCGAACGGCCTGATGAATCCCAACCATTACCAGGCCGCGGCCATCGCCTATCTGTTCGCGCATCGTCCGCAATGGGGCGGCAACTGCGCAGTGGGCAAGACCGTCGTCTCCAGCGCGATCATCGACCGCGTCGCCAAGAAGCTCGGCCGCAGGCTGGTCGAAACCCCGGTCGGGTTCAAATGGTTCGTCGATGGCCTGAGCGACGGATCGTTCGGCTTCGCCGGCGAGGAAAGCGCCGGCGCTTCCTTTCTGCGAAGGGATGGAACGGTGTGGACCACCGACAAGGATGGCATCACTCTCGGACTGCTGGCCGCCGAGATGACCGCGCGCACCGGATCTGACCCGAGCCAGTTGTTCGCCGAATTGACCGGCGAACTGGGCCAGCCCTTTTACGAACGGATCGACGCGCCGGCGACCACTGCCCAGAAGAACCTGTTGAAGGCGCTGACGGCCAAAAAGCTCGCCATGAAGGAACTCGCCGGCGAGCCGGTTCGCAGCGTCCTTACCGCCGCGCCCGGCAACGGCCAGCCCTTCGGCGGCATCAAGGTGACGTCAGACAGCGGATGGTTCGCCGCGCGGCCTTCCGGCACCGAGGACGTCTACAAGATCTATGCCGAGAGCTTTCGCAGCCAGGCGCATCTGCGCGAAATTCAGCGCGAGGCGCAAGTCGCCATCAAGCGTGCATTTGGCGACTGAGTGAGCCGTTCAACCAAGACCACGCCGAGGTCCAGGGCATGTTTGGTGGCTTCATCCTTCGAGACGCCGCGGAGCCTGTCATCGGGCGCGCATTCGCGCGACCCGTTGGCAGCTCCTCAGGATGAGGTCCAGCTTAACCCTCATGGTGAGGAGCCACGCGAAGCGGGGCGTCTCGAACCATGTCAGGCCGCCGACTGTTGCGCTTGCGGCTCAACCGTCGCGTATCGATTGAGCTTGAGGCGATCGATCTGCATCCTCGCATCGGCGATCGCGGCGTCGGGGTCGGACCAGGCGAAGCCGACCTCGAGGGAGGTAAACAAAACCCCGTCGATGGTCACGGGATTGAAATCCGCCCGCCTTATCCTGGCGTGCCACAGGCCTGTTCCGGCCTCGAAAGACTCGATCCTGAAGCCGTTATATTCGCATTGCATGTCGGGACTCCCGGTCTTCGGCAGTCAAAGGAAGCATGAGGGCCTGAAAACGAATGTGAACCCGTTCACAATCCCCCGCCTATTTTTGCGGATGGCAGCTCGCCATGATGTGATAGGCGAGCATGGCGGCGTCGTCGCCGACGCCGGACAATATCGAAGAGTTCAATCTGGAGAGCCATTGCAGACCGAGGAAATACAGGCCGGGTACGGCGGCGATGCCGTTGACATGAAGCGGCCCGCCGCGCGAATCCAGCACGGGAATGTCGATCCAGCCGAAGTCGAAGCCATAGCCGGTGGCCCAGATCACCGCGCCGATGCCGGACGCGCCGATATCGAGCCGCCGCCGCGGCTCGGCAAGATAGAGCGGGTCAGGCAGCATCGTGCGGGCGGCAGGGTCCGGGGGCATGTCGAGGCCGTGTTGCTCGGCATGGGCGTCCATCATGTCGAGGAAAATGGTGTAGGAGGCATCCCCATATGCCAGCCTTCTGGCCAGGTCCGGCGCAAAGCTTATGACACCCTGATGCGCCGCCTCCATCCGGCCCAGCAGCGTGACGCCTTCTGCGGCGTAGCGACGGAAATCGATGGTGTTGCCGCCAAGGGCGCCTGTAATCAGCGGCAATGAGCGGTCCGGCCCGCGCTCCTCCGCCGGCCTTTGCAGCAGACCCATGTCGTCCAGCCACCAGATCAGATCGCGTCCGCGATATCGGCGCGGCATGCGGCGATGCTGCCCGACCGCGAGATAGACCCGGCGGCCGGCCCGCAACAGCTCTTCGGCGATTTGCGCGCCGGAGGCGCCGGAGCCCACCACCAGCACCGCGCCCGGCGGCAGCTGCGAGGGGTTTCGGTACTGGCTGGCATGCGCCTGAAACACATTTAGCTCATCGCGCAACAAGGCGGGAATTGCGGGGCGCTGGTAAGGTCCGGTGGCGACCACGACATGGTCGGCCTCGATCGGGCCGTGGGATGTTTCGGCGACGAATCCGGATGCGTCATCGCGGCGGCGCAGCCGGGTCACGTCAACACCGCAGCGGATCGGCGCGGCGATGAAATCGGCATAGGCACTGATGAAATCCACGATTTCGCCTGGTGTCGCGAAGCCGTCGGGATCGGCATGAGGAAACGGGAAATCCGGCAGTCGCACCGACCAGTTGGGAAACTGGAAGCGCAGGCCATCCCAGCGCTCGCTGCGCCAGCGTTCGGCGATCCGGTGCCGCTCCAGCACGAGATGCTCAAGGCCGCGCCGACTGAGCATATGGCTCATCGCGAGGCCGGCCTGGCCGCCGCCGATGATCAGGGTCTGGACTTTCTCAACCGGCATTGCGTTGACTTTTTCGACGCGCGGCCGGTGCGGCCGCGGCGCGAATGATCCAGCGCCGGAACGCGGCGAAGTCGCGCTGCTCGGTCCGGAAGCTGCGATAGACCAGATACCAGCGCATGCCCTTGGGCACGCTGAGCGCAAACGGCGCGACCAGCCGTCCGGCCGCGAGGTCGTCGTCGATATAGGGCCGGATGCCCATCGCCATGCCGAGCCCGTCGACGGCGGCCTGCAGCGCCTGGCCGTAAAACTGAAACTCCGGTCCCTTCGCCGTCACCCGCGCGACGCCGGCGGCTTTCAGCCACGCCGGCCAGTCGTCGGGCGAATGCGCCACGCGCAGCAGGCTTGGCCCCCTGAGATCGCCCGGGCGTTTGAGCTGCGCCGCCAGTTTCGGCGCGCATACCGGCAGCAGGTCGGCGGCGAACAGGGGTTCGGCGACCAGGTCCGGCCACGCGCCGTCGCCGAGCTTGATGCCGCAGCTCCAGTCATCGCCGAACGGCGCGGCTGCGCCGCCGGTGGTGATGCGCACATCGATGTCGGGCTCGGCTATCCGAAAATCCGCCAGCCGCGGGATCAGCCATTTCATGGCGAAGGTCGGGCCGACGCCGATGGTCAGCACCCGGACGCCGGAGGGAGCCGTCACCTGCGCGGTCAGGCTCGCCAGCGCATCGAAGATCGGCGTCAGCCCGCTCTGATAGGCCCGCCCGGCAGCGGTTACCACCAGCCGGTTCGCCTTGCGCTCGAACAAGACGACGCCGAGCCGCTGCTCGAGCAGATGCACCATCCGGCTGACCGCCGCCGCCGACACGTTGAGTTCGGCGCCGGCGCCGGCAAAGCTTCCGCTGCGAGCCGCGGCCTCGAACGCCTTGATGCCGTTGAGAAACAGCAGCCGCCGCATGGGCTACCCTCAGGAAAACTGATGCCAGGCCAAGATAACTCAGTTTGCGCGGGCCGCACAAGCAAGGCAAAAACTATCCTTGAGGAGATTCGCATGGCGCCGCTGATGATTGCCGCCCTTGGCCTGCTGATGGTCGCGACCGCGTTTCTGTCCGGCCTGTTCGGCATGGCTGGCGGGCTGATCCTGATCGGCGTGCTGCTGACCCTGATGCCGCTGCCGACGGCGATGGTGCTGCACGCGATCACGCAGATGGCCTCCAACGGCTGGCGCGCCTTCCTGTGGCGCAGTCACATCAGGTGGCGGCCGGTGTCGATCTATCTGATCGGATGCGCGCTGGCGCTGGCGGCGTGGTCGATCACCCGCTATGTGCCGGACAAGCCGATCGCGCTATTATTGCTGGGGGTGACGCCGTTCATGGCGCGGCTGACACCGCAGGACCTGAAACCTGATCCCGACAGCATCTGGCAGGGCAGCTTCTACGGCTTCATCTGCATGGGACTGATGCTGATGACCGGCGTCTCCGGGCCGCTGATGGACACCTTCTTTCTCGGCGGCAAATTCGATCGCCGCGAGATCGTCGCGACCAAGGCCACCGCCCAGGTGGCCAGTCATTTCGTCAAGCTGATCTATTTCGGCGGCATCGTCGATCAGGCCGCCACGCTCGATCCGGTTCTCGCCGCGGTCGCCATCGCCGCCTCGATGACCGGCACGACGCTGGCGCGGCGCATCCTGGAGGCCATGACCGATCTGCAGTTTCGCACCTGGGCGCGGCGGCTGATCACCACCGTTGCCGGCTACTACATCATTTACGGAAGCTGGCTGCTGGCAGTGCCCCATTTCCGAAGTTCGTAGTCCATTGCTGCACCCTCGAATACGAACTTCGGAAAATAAAAGGGGCACTGGCGCGCAACAACGCGTTCGCCTTGAGCGAGGGAGAAGTCGGATGGTCGAACCCACGGACCCGCTGGTGCTCGATCTCGTCGAATGGATTGCCCGCGAGCCGCGGCTCTATGCGGAGGTGATCGAGACCTGGCGCACCTCATGCCCGCGGCTGACGGTCTGGGAGGACGCGGTCGATCGCGGCTACGTCGCGCGGCAGCCGGACGCGGGCGCGGCCGTCAGAGTGGCGATCACGCCGGGCGGCGAAGAATTTCTGCGCGCGCACGGCCGCCTCGGGTGAGCAGAGCCGGGTGATCCGATCGCGCGGCACGGCTGCGCCTGCATCCCATCGCACGATGCCAGATCAATTCGCCGCGATGCGAAGCGTGCGCCATTGACTCCGTGCATCCGATGCGGTGCACTTCATGCAATCGCATCCAATTTGGCATGGACCCGCAGCAGGACAGGAACGCCCCATGATCGACCTTTATTACTGGAGCACGCCGAACGGCCACAAGATCACGATGTTTCTCGAAGAGACCGGGCTGCCCTACAAGATTTTCCCGATCCAAATCGGCAAGGGCGACCAGTTCAAGCCGGAATTTCTGGCGATCGCGCCGAACAACCGGATCCCGGCGATGGTCGATCACGAGCCGAAGGGCGGGACAAAACCGATCTCGATCTTCGAATCCGGCGCGATGCTTTTGTATCTCGCCGAGAAGACCGGCAAATTCCTGCCCGCCGACATCTACGGCCGTTATGACGCGATTCAGTGGACGTTCTGGCAGATGGGCGGGCTCGGGCCGATGGCCGGCCAGAACCATCACTTCTCGAATTACGCCCCGGAAAAAATCAAATACGCCATCGACCGCTATGTGAACGAGACCAACCGGCTCTACGCCGTGCTCAACAAGCGTCTCAGGGATCGCGCGTTCATCGCCGGCGACTATTCGATCGCCGACATGGCAAGCTATCCCTGGATCGTGCCGTACAAGAACCAGAGCCAGAATATCGACGATTTCCCGCATCTGAAGCGCTGGCTCGAAGCCATCCGCGAGCGCCCCGCAACGGTGCGCGCCTACGCCAAGGCGAAAGAAGTCAATCCGAATTTCGGCCAGCCGGCGATCCGCACCGAGGAAGAGCGCAGGCTGCTGTTCGGGCAGACCGCGGCGGTGGTGAAGTAGACGGCGCGATTATTCCGTCTCGTCATACGCGGGCTTGACCCGCGTATCCATCTTCTTGAAAAGATGGATTGCCGGATCAAGTCCGGCATTGACGGCATAATGCGCGGTCGTCCGCTGGGATCACTTCAATGACGCTAAAACTGTTCGAACTGGTCGGCACCGACGCCGCGCGTCCGTTCAGCCCGTTCTGCTGGCGAACGCGGATGGCGCTCGCGCATAAGGGGCTGTCGGCGCAAACCATCCCGTGGTGTTTTACCGAGAAGGACGCGATCGCCCCGCATCAATCCGAAAAGGTGCCGGTGCTGATCGACGGCGAAACCTCGGTCGCGGATTCCTGGGCGATCGCGAACTATCTCGAGGACAGCTATCCGGACCGGCCGTCGCTGTTCGGCGGCGCCGGCGGTCGCGCCATGGGCCGGATGATCAACTGGTGGGGCGATATCGCCGTGATCGGCGGCATGTTCCCGCTGATCGTCGCGGATATACCCGCGCATCTGAAGCCGGTGGACGCGGCCTATTTCCGCAAGACGCGGGAGGCGCGCTTCGGCAAGTCGCTGGAAGAAGTGGTGGCCGGACGCGACAAATCCGTCGAGGGCTTTCGCCGCGCGCTGGACCCGACGCGGCTCACTCTGAAAACCCAACCCTATCTCGGCGGTGATGCGCCGAACTATGCCGACTACATCGTGTTCGGCGCGTTCCAGTGGGCGCGCCTGGTCAGCCCGTTCAAACTGCTCGCCGAGGACGACCCGGTCCATGGATGGCGCGAAAGACTGTTGGACGCATTCGACGGCATGGCCCGCGAATCGCCGGGCTATCCGGTGTAGCGGCGCTCAGCCCTTTGGAAAGCCCACCGTCTGCGACAGCAGCACCTGGTGGTCGTGACCCAGTCCCAGCGCACCCGCGATCGCGTCGCGATCGATCCAGGCGCGGATGACGGTCGAGAGCCCGTTGCCGGCAGCGAACAGATAAACGTTTTGCGCGATCGCGCCGGCGGCGGCGGAGGCAAAACTCTCGCGGCTTGCCACCGGCACCAGCTTCATGCGGCTGTGGTCGGCGACGTAGACGAGGTCGAGCGCGGTCTCGTCGACGAAATCCTGATAACCGGTGACCCGCCTGATATCGCTGCCGGCCACCAGCCGCAACGCATTCGCGGCGGCGTCGTAGAGGTAGGCGCCCGACGGCAGCGCCACATAGACGTCGATCTCCTGCGCGTCCATCGCGGACGGCGCGGTACGTCCGCCGTCGCCGCGGTTCACACCGTCAGCCGCCCACAGCAGGCTGGACAGTGTCGGCAGCGGCAATTGCCTGGGCGCGAACTCGCGGGCCGAGCGCCGCTTCGCGATCGCCTCCATCAGCGGCATGCCGCCTGCCTTGACGGGGGCCGGCAGCACAATCTTCGGGATGGCATCGCCCTGCGCCGGCCTCGGGCGCAACTGCCCCATCGCGCCGAGCGCCAGTTTTGTCAGGGTACTCATCGCGCCGATCTCCTGTGCTTTTGGGGCGGGCCGTCGGACAGATTGGATGCCAGCAACCGGACCTTGCCCCGGTTGACCAGGGCCATCGCGCCGTCGGCATCGGTCGCGCCGGCGTCAAACAACGCGCACTCCTCGACATCGCCGTCGATCATTTCTTTCTGCGCGGTTCTGAATCGCGCCAGCGCGGCTTTCTTCGACTTGAACGCCTTGACATCGAAATCTTCATTGGGCCGTTTGAGGCGGACCACGAACATGATGACCTCCCCACCGGATACGCGCCGATGCAATCGGCCTTATGAAGCGCTATAATTGGCGGGCGCGTCTTGCTCTAGATCAAGAAATGACCGGCTGCGCCGGGCCTGGATGGCGCGCCGCATGGCTTTTTTGACGGGGTTTTGAACCATGTCCGATCGTGCGGAGATGCTTTCCACCAGAGCCGTCATCACCGGCGCCGAGCCGCAATTGCTCGTCGCCGATATGCGGGCGAGTTGCGAATTCTTTACCAGCAGCTCGGTTTCGTCGTCGCGTTCACCTATGGCGAGCCGCCGTTCTATGCGCAGGTTGCGCGCGACGCCGCGCGAATCAACCTGCGCTGCGTCGAGCCGCCGGTGATCGATGCGGGCGTGCGGGACCGCGAGCAGTTGCTTTCCGCTTCGCTCACGGTCGCGACGGCGGAGGAGATCGAGGTGCTGTTTCTGGAGTTTCAGGCCGCCGGCGTGACAATCTTTCAAGCGCTCAAGCGGCAACCCTGGGGCGCGCGAGATTTTATCCTGAAGGACCCGGACGGCAATCTGCTGCTGTTCGCAGGGCCGGCGGAATAGCGCCGACGTCATTGCGAGCGCAAGCGAAGCAATCCAGCGCCAGGAAGGAGAATGGATTGCATCGTCGCTTTCTCTCCCAGCAATGACCGTGAAGCCTAAGGCTGCGGCTTTTCGGACACTTCCGCCGCCGCCTTGCGCAGACAATCCCGGCACAGGCAGTCCTCGCCCGTATCAGTCGGCATCGGCAGTTGCGCGGTTTCCTCGGCGCACCAGCACGGCCCCGCCAGGTTGCAGGTGAACTCCGTTCCGCATCGTGAACAGTTGAGGCGGCGGGAGATCGGATCTTCTAACCGATTTGTCATCAATCGCACCGAATTCCCGCCGCGTTCTTCATGCCCGGTTCATGCCGAACCGCAGCCGGTGACCAATATACGCGCGGGATAGGCCAAGGGAAATCCGATGGCCCGCGTTCGCCAACCGCCCTTGTCGCATGAAGGGGGTTAGTGGGGTGAGTACTCTTTAACCTCTCCCCGCTCTTCGCGGGGAGAGGTCGGATTGCTAAGCAATCCGGGTGAGGGGCAGGGCATGGCCGCCCCTGTCGATGGTGCGCTGGTACAACTCTTCGAAGCGTTCGCCGGCGTGCTTGTTAGCCGCCATCACGGAGGCGGCGATGGCATACGCGGCATCTTCGGCGTCCGCCTTCGAATATCCGGGAGACAAATATAGAAAAACAATGCTTGGGGACCTTAATGCTCCCGCAAAACAGCCCGGAAGGCAATTCAGCCGAAAACTATGTCGTTCAGGATCGATTCTCTTGAAAACGACTCCATCCGCGGGATGAATTTTCTGAACCGGCTTCATGACGGACCAAAACTGAAAAATATCTTGCATGTGGTAGTTGTCCTCAAGGATAGATACAAGGAAATCAAATTTCGACGTTTGAACTTCGCTCGGTTTTAAAAAAATCCTTCCCCCGGCCACCACGTCGAGGGCATCGCCGAGCGTCAGCGATGGTTGCCCCTGCTAGCGGCGGGTAATTTCCACCCGGGCGCGACCTCTATTCTTTCGATAATAGAAGTCAAATGGATAGGCGGGATACACGACGTCGTTGACGTACAAGAACAGCTCGCCGCTTTCTTTGGGGCGAAATATTTCGACGATCTGGTCCGGTAGGCTCGGGTCTGGATCGAGAAATTCATCCTCGCTTCCCTTCTCTCCGATTTGGGCGATCATGCTGAACCACGGTCGTGACCAGACCCTTCGCAGCGGCGCAGCCAAGACAAGACGTAAACGTTCGCGCGTCGGAATTTCAGAAAACGGACCGAGGCCTCCGAACGAAATTGGGATGACATCTCGCTGCCAGTTTTCGCCCGGGACGGGCGTGATGCGTATTAGATATCGTTGATGAGCCAAGAGATGGACCCCGGTAGCATGGCAAATCGAGGCTGTCTCGAACTCAGTTCTTGAGGTCTGGCCTGGTTCAAGCTCCGTTTGTTGGCTTGAAGACTTGCAGAACAAGCCGTTCGCGTCCTCGAATACGAAGACAGTGCGGTATACCGCAATCGTGATGGCGTACAGGACGACAAGAGCTGTTGTGCCTGCATAGAGCAGAGGCATTGCGTGTAAGCTGAGAAAGCGGGCAGCCACGCTGTAGGGGGCTGCCGTCCGAAATAGGTAAGTGATGCCAGGCGGCGGCACATACCCTATTGACCCCTCTCTTGAGTCCTGCCACGCGAGATGGACGCGGTCCCTGATGCTTCGTTTCAGACGCCCGACAAGTTGAACAAGGCTCGCTACTAAGCCGAGCAATATGAGCAACAGTCCGGGCGAGCGCGCATAGGCGTTGATCCATATCTCGGCGGCAGCAGGCAAGAATACGCCAATGAATCTGATGGTGTCTGAAATCGGACGCAGTCCGCCGAACTCGTTCTCAGGATTAAAGCGGATAAGGAGAGGGTAGACCAAAATAAATGCGCATAAGACGGCGATCGCCACGTTTGCAGCTCGACGCCACCAGACGAGATCCCAGGCTCTCTCTTGAAGCGTTGTCCTTAGCCGCGCCTGCTCTTCGGATTCCAGAGACGATGTGATTGTGCCGTCGTCCTGTACAATCTCGTATCGAGCGGGCAATCCGATTGGATTGTATTGATCGATTCCCGAGTCTATCCGGTCGAACACCGAACGATGTATCTTGGGACGCTGAATGAGCACCCGATCGTCGGGCCCCTGCCAAAGCGTGTCGCATAGATCGGCTAGCTTTCTTGGGCTGTAACGATAGAGCCGCTGGATGCCCTTGCGGGAATCGTAGAGACGCCCGTTCGAGTCGCGTAATGAGCGTCTGACCTTGAAGGTGTCGGGCTCGGAATCGGGGGATGTCTTGAACGTCAGTCCGCATTGTACAGCTTGGTCCAACATCCAGCATAGCGACACGTGCGCGAGGGAATCATCGGGGTATCCGCCACCGACGTTCGCGTGCACGCCAGCAAACCAGACCTGGCTCAAGCGCTCGTCTCTTATATTTCTCTTGCCGTCTTCGCGTGGGAGGGCGGCGGCTTCAAGGCTTTCGTCGAGTACTCTCGGGTGAAAGGTCGTCCGTTCGTCGTCGAGAGAAAGGGCATGGCACGCCCGCTTTACCATCGGAGGCAAGACGCGGCCTGGCAGTTCTAGTGGATACAGATATCGGCTGACGCCACGCGACAGTTCTTCGATTGGCAGCCCGTATGCAGCAACCATGTCCCACAAGCCAACAAAGCGGACCTCCTGCACCACTTTGTTTTGCGTGCGGTCGTAACTTCGCTGGAATGGAATCCTGAAAATTCTGGTCAGCACCGCCCCTCTGGACCTGCCGAGACGATAAGCCCGATACGCCATTTCGGCCCTTGTCTGAAGTTCCTGCTCTGATTGAAAAGAGACAAGGCCCTGGTCGGCGACCATGCCGAGCACAGTGTAGATCGTGAAGGCACCGCGACTAAATCCAAAGGCAAATATATCGTCCCCGTTCTCATACGTACGGCATAGGAATTTGTAGATCGTCAGAACGTTCTGTTTCAGGCCACGACCAAATGCCAGACCGGGCACGGCCATCAGGACTGATCCGGTCCCGACTTCATCGTCGTAGAGGACGACTTGCGAGCGGTTGCGCTCTAAGGACTTCGAGATGCGCCAGATATTAGTGCGCCAAACGCTTGAGGCCGCGTTACCTGTGCCATCGGAGAGAACGACGATCTTCTTCATCAAATACATCCGTAGCGGGGTAGAGACGCGTGCGCTTCTTTCGATTGAAAATGCCAGTCTAGCGAATAAATTGGAAGGAGCAACCTTAAGTAAATGCTGGGCTAGGAAGGCCGATGGTCGTACTGCAGCCGCCCGAAGGCGCATCACTGGCGGGCATTGGCTACCGAAGGAACTCCGAGCTTGCCTGCAATGATGTCGTTCGACAGCGTTGCGATGTCGTGCTTGGTGACTTCGCTGGCGATCTTCTTGCCGAGCCGGGGGCTGATAAAGCGCCGCAAATGGCTGGCGACGTTGTCCCAGCTTTCGATCCGGGGCCGCATTTCGCCGTCCGGCTTGCGGACCGGCGTTTTCATCCAATCGATCCGCTCCTTGATGATCTCATCGACGGTCTTGCCCCGTTTCGCCGTCTGCGCCATCTGCTGCCGCAGACTATCTGCCACGTTCTCGCCGTTGCCGATCCGGATTTTAGCGCATAGACCTCGGTGCGGGCACGCTCCGCCGTGAAGGTCTCGGGGTTATAGATGCCCAGCCACTTGGATCGTTGCTTGCCGGTGGTCCGGTCGGTGAACTTGAAGAAAAAGGTCGCCACCCCGGCTGGGATGATG
The DNA here is from genome assembly GCA_963801875.1 of uncultured Alphaproteobacteria bacterium. Taxonomy (GTDB): domain Bacteria; phylum Pseudomonadota; class Alphaproteobacteria; order Rhizobiales; family Xanthobacteraceae; genus Bradyrhizobium. The sequence continues at coordinate 498,909 of CAWDGT010000010.1, forward strand.
CTGACGTAGAGGCCGGGGCATTTGCGGTCATAGAACTTCACCCGCTTGGCTACCCCTTTCTCTTAGATGCGGTCGGTCAGAATCACGTTGCCATTGCGCGCGCGCTTGCCAGCGGGTTCGGTGATGGTGATAGTATTCGGACTTTCAGCATGTTGCGAGGGCACTGAAAGCCTTAGGGCTTGGCCCTAGATTTGGTGAAGCGCGCTGAAACGCCCCGCATCAGGGTAGCCTAGAAGCGCTTGCTTTAAAGGGTTTTCTTAGTTTCGGCGTGTTTCACCGAATACCAAAATATAGTCGTGCGGTCCTGGCGCCCCAACGCTGGAGTCAAGTTCGCGATGATGCTTCGCATCACGTTAATGACGTGTGTGGGGCTCACCGCGTCCACGGCGGTGTACCGGTTTAGCGCGTCAAAAAGCAACGTGTTTTAACGTTCGCTACGAGCTACGAACTTTAGCCAAAAATAAAAAACCCAGGCCGCCCTGGATGAGTTCGCGGCGCTCCCCGCGAAGAGCGGGGGGAGGGAGAAGAGTCACTTCGTGATCTTGTCGATCTCCGCGAGATCTTCCGCGCTCAGCGCCCAGTCGATTGCTTTGACGTTCTGCTCGACCTGCTCGACGCGGGTGGCGCCGGCGATGACGCTCGATACCTGGGGCCGCGACGCCAGCCAGGAGAACGCCAGCTCCAGCATGCTGTGGCCGCGCGCTTGCGCGAAAGCCTGCAGCTTCTCGACGATGTCCTCGTTGCGCGGCGTGACATAGCGATCGCGCAACGCCGGCGATTTGCCAAAGCGGGTGTCTTCGGGCGCCGGCGTGCCGCGCTTGTATTTGCCGGTCAATAAACCGCTGGCGAGCGGGAAGAACGGCAGCAGGCCGAGATTGTATTGCTGCGCCGCCGGCAGCAGGTCCCTTTCGATCTCGCGCACCACCAGACTGTACTCGTCCTGGCAGGACACGAACGGATTGACGTTGATATGGCGCGCGGTGAGCTCGGCCTCGGCGATGCGCCAGGCCGGAAAATTCGAGTTGCCGATGTAGCGCACCTTGCCCTGCCGGATCAGGTCGTCCAGCGCCCGCAGGGTTTCCTCGATCGGTGTCAAGGAATCGAAATCATGCTGTTGATAGAGATCGATGTAGTCGGTCTTCAGCCGCGTCAGGCTGGCCTCTACCGCGGACATGATGTAGCGCCGCGACGCGCCCTGTTTGGTGCCGTCCTTGCTCATCGGCTTGGAGTATTTGGTCGCCAGCACGATGTCCTTGCGCCTCGCGCCGAGCACCTCGCCAAGCACCGTCTCGGAGCCGCCCATGCCGGCATAGATGTCGGCGGTATCGAACAGCGTCACGCCGAGGTCGATCGCCCTGTGAATCACCTTGCGCGAGGCTTCGAGGTCGGTGCGCTGGCCGAAATTGTTGCAGCCGAGGCCGACGGCGGAAACACGCAGGCCGGAGCCGCCGAGATTGCGAATTTGCATGGACTTATCCTGTGGGTGGGGAGCGCAAGACGGGGCCATATTGTGGCCCGCGTGCCCCGGGCCCGCAAGGCGCAGCGCACCATGGCGAGCGTGAGCGCGCGGGACGCCGATACGGCGGGGTCACAGGCAAGGTGCGCCAACGCAGGCAAAAAAGCGGCCCCGGTCAGGCGCGGCGTCTGACGGGGACCGCTGGGGCGCGTGATCGATGATGGGGGGCCTGATCAGACGCGAGGCGGAAGCTAGCCCCGCTTTGTTACACGGCCATGACAGCCGGACTTGTCCACAGGCCGCCCGGGCCGGACGCGCGGGCCGATCTCCGTCTGGAGGGCAGCGATATTCGCGAAAAAAGCGCAGGCTTTCACAACAGCTTGCGGTACACGACGAATCCGGAGTGCTCTGCCACCTTGTCGTAAAGCTGCATCGCGGTCAGGTTCGTCCGGTGGGTCTGCCAGTAGACGCGCGGCGATCCGGCAAGCCGCGCCTGTGCATAGACGCCGTTGATAAGTGCTCTGCCGACGTCTTTGCCGCGTGCCGCCTCAGCGGTGAACAAATCCTGCAAATAGCAGACCGGCTCGATCGCCGTGGTGCTGCGGTGGAACAAATAGTGGGTCAGGCCAAGCAATTGTCCGCCGTTTTCCGCAACCAGAGCATGGACCGGCTCATAGGCATCGAAGAAGCGCGCCCAGGTCATGCCGGTAATTTCAGGAGCAAGCGCGGTCGCACCCGACCGTCCGTAAAACGCGTTGTAGCCGTCCCACAACGGAAGCCATTGCGCGTGGTCCTGCCGGGTTACGAAGCGGACGGTCAGCTCGCTGGACATCCGAGGTTCTGCATTCATGAAAGGCGCACCGGTCCGGCGCGCGGGGCTGAGATATCGTCCTTTCATTAGAGATACGGTCGGGCGGGATCAATCGCATTCGGCGCCTGACGCCGTGTCCGCGCTATTCCGCGGCGCGCAACTGCCGTGCCAGTGCGCGATTGCCGCTGCCGCGCAGCGACCGGTAATAGTCGGCGTTGGCAGGGTCGTCGGTATGGCGGACGAGGTCGGTCACGGGCGTGTAGCTCAGCATTCGCCCGCCGTCGGGCAACACCGTGCAACTGAAACGCAGCACCTGTCCGTCGGCGAGATCGATGTTGATCGGCGTGGAATCGCCTGATCGCATCATCTCGGTGCGCCGTGCGATGAAGGCGCTCAACTCTTCCTCCGGCAGTTCGAAGGCGCCGGCATCGCGGCCGTGATACATCAGCGCGATGAATGGCGGCTTGGAGTTGGCCTTCTCGTCCGGCAGCAGGAAATAGGTTCGGAAGGCGCGGTTGATGAATATTGCGCGGGTATCGGCATCGAGCAGCACGATGCCGATGTCGACCTGATCGAGCGCCGACGATAGCCGCTCCGCGGTGGCATGATGCCTGCGCTCCCAGGCAAACGCATCTATCATTTTTTTCCGCAACAGGCCGGTGATCCCGGCGGTGCCGATCGCGGTTGCCGCCAGCATCGCGAGGCGAACCAGGTCGCCTGTGTCATAGCCGGGCGTCGCACGGTGGTTGAGGAAGAACAGCGCTGAAGCCGCGACCGCGATTGTCGCGCTGATCATGCCGGAGGCGAGGCCGCTGAGCGAGCCCGCGAAGGCGACGATGCAGACGAATAGCGGCGCCGGATTGGGAACGGCAATAAGGGTACGATCGACAAGGATGGCGATCAGAGCCGTCGCTGTCGTCAGGGCCGGACCGGAGATTTCGCGCCAGTCAAATTGCATACCTGTTCCCGCCGCTCCACGAGAGTAAGGCGCAAGCTTGACCGAAAGTTACACTCGCGGCTGGTTTTCCCGCGGCATCCTTAACAAGCGGTTTACCCGGCGGCCGCGGCCTTCCGGCTTGTTGGACCAAATGATAAGGGATCGCGGATGGAGCTGGGGTTAGCCGCCTCAGAGCCACCAAAGCCCAAAGGCGATCGTCAGGACCGTGAGTGGCGCACCCACCTTGAAATAGGTCCCAAAATTCAATTCCACGCCTCGCGCCTTCACACGCTGAGCGACGATGAGATTGGCAACAGAACCGACCAGCGTAAAATTTCCAGCCAGCGTCGCCGCCATCGCGACCACAAGCCAGGCGCGTTGCGGATCCTGCAAATTCGGAACGAATGACTTGAGAAGAAGCACGGCCGGAACGTTGCTGACGAGGTTGGACAGCACGGCCGTAACGCCGGCCAGGATTGCCGGGTTATCGAGGTGCTGGCGGGCGATCGCAGCGCTGACATTGGCGGTGATCACCGCTTTCTCGATCCCACCAATGACGACAAACAACCCGACGAACATCACAAGAAGCGGCCAGTCGATCTCGATATAAACCTTTTCAGGTCTTACGCGCCGAGTAAGCAGCAGAAAGGCACCACCCACGATAGCCACCTTGGCGACTGGTTGGCCGACGAAGAACAGCACGACCATAATCGCTAAAACAACAATGGACTTCGCCAACAGCGGTCCATGATAGCGGGCTGGTATGTCGACTTTTTCAAACCGGTCACGCGTAAAGAATTCGCTCCGATAGGAGAATGCGATGAACACAGAAGTGATCATGAGCCCGATGGCTGCGACTGGCACTAGCGCCGCGGCGAAATCGCCGTAAGGAATACCGGAGAGGCTTCCAATCATGATGTTTTGGGGATTCCCGGTGATAGTCGCGACACTGCCGACGTTGGACGCGGTCGCGATTGCCAGGAGGTACGGAATAGGATTTCGCTTTAGCCGGGTCACGAGTTCGAGCACGAGCGGGGTCATCACCAGGCAGATCGTGTCGTTGACCAGGAACGCCGAGAGAACCCCGGAGGAAAGAATTACCATTCCAAGCAACGTGACCGGCCGCCTGACGTGGGCCGCGATCCAGCGGGCGATGACGCGAAAAAAACCTGAAAGCCGGAGATTGGCGACGACAATCATCATGCCAAGCAGCAGCACGATCGTATTGAAGTCGACCGCTCGATACGCCTCTTCGAGCGACAATACGCCGGTAGCGACCATCAGGCTGCCGCCAAGCAGCGCCGCACCGGCCCGGTCAATCCGATATACCGGTATTTTGCCGAGGGCGACGACGGCGTAGGTCGCAAGAAAAATCAACCACGCAGCAGCAATCGTTGTTTCAGGCATCCATCTCATTATGGACATCAAGCCTTCGCCGGGCGCCAAAGGCAAGATGCAAGCCATGTGCTGAATGCGAGGCGCGGCCCGATGACCCGGCAGGCAATTGTTGCGGGGATTACGCGTCGCGATTCCGCCCGCAGTGAACGCACCTCACCGCTCGCCGTTCGTGCGGCGCGCCGTCACTTTTCGGCAGGGGAGTGAATTTGTCCGGCTGGACGGCCGGTCAGCGGCCCGCGCGTGCCTTCGCCACGCGTTCCCGTGGCGATCAGGAGCGATGCCGCCAGCAGGATCGCCACTGCCAGAGTCACCGCAACAAGTACGACAGGTGTCCTCATCGTTGCCCGGTCGCGATGCCGGGCATCGCGCGTTGTCGCGCAAAATTGCGAATGGTCTGGAAAATGATTTTTCGATTACGCAGGCAGCGGCATCGCCATCGCGACCTTGATCGAAAGCACCGTGAGGGTGACGATCAGGCACAGCGACAGCGAGCCGATCGCGAGCGAGGTCGCGACGGCATGCGTCAGCCGGGACGAGGCAACAGGCGCGGAGCGGCCATTAAAGCCGGCTGCGCCGGGCGACCGTATCATGGTCCGGAATCCCTAAATGCGCGGGCGAATCACCCTTAGCGCCCCAGATATCGCGGGAATTGCCGGCAATTTTGAGGCGGGACTGACTCGAAAATGGCGGAAGAGAGGCGAGGGTTGCGGCGATGCCCGCTATTTCTCTGCCTCAGGCCTCGGCGGCGATGCCGGGGGAATCGGCGACCTCGGCGCCCGGGCGCCAATCCATATCGACAAAGCCGGGCGTCTGCTCGACCCGGCGCAGCCAGGTGCGGATCGCCGGGAAGGTCGCGAGGTCGTAGTCGCAGCGGTCGGCGAGATGGGTGTAGCCGTAGAGCGCGATATCGGCGACCGTGAACTGGCCGGCGGCGAAATATTCATGGGTCTTGAGGTGATTTTCCATCACCTGCAACGCGGCATAGCCGCGCTCCATCCAGTCTTCCAGCGCGTGGGTCTGCAGGTCGCGGCCGCCCTTGACCAGCGCCAGCCAGAAATAGGCCGCGCCGATATTCGGCTCCAGCGCGTGCTGTTCGAAGAACATCCATTGCAGCGCTTCGGCGCGCTCGATCCGCAATTCCGGGGCCAGCGGGGTGCCGCCGGCGACATACCAGAGGATGGCGTTGGATTCGGCGAGGTAGCGTCCTTCCGCGACTTCCAGCAGCGGCACCTGGCCGCTGGGATTCTTGGCGAGAAAATCCGGCGTGCGGCTTTCGCCGCGCAGAATGTCGATCTCGATCGCGCGATAGGACGCATTGAGCAGGGCCAGCGCAAGGCGGACCTTGTAGCTGTTGCCGGAGCGCTGCATCGAATAGAGCTTGTACATTCGGATCCGTTCGATCGGTGGGACATGCCGCGTGCGCGGGAGCGATCGCCTTGTCGCCCCGCAACGCGGCTAAACAATGATACCGATGCAGATATGTCGCAAGGCCGGATTTTTTTTGGAAAGGTTCGAAAATTTCTACCGCACTGCAACCGTGGAGAAGACTTTTCCACACGTCCACACGCCGGAACAAATTAGAGCCTGTCCTCAATTGGAGGATTCCCAAGGAGATTATCGCGTGATTTATAGGCGGTCAGCTGATTCGGAGCTGACAGATGCGCCGCTACGCCCTTCGGGACGATCAATGGGACAGGATCAAGGATATTTTGCCCGGACGTGAAGGGCATGTGGGGGTAACGGCCAAGGACAATCGGCTGTTTGTAGAGGCGGTGATCTACCGTTACCGGGCCGGCATCCCTTGGCGGGACTTGCCCGAGCGCTTTGGCGACCCGATCAAGATACATACGCGCTTCTCGCGCTGGGCCAAAAGCGGCGTGTGGAAGAAGCTGTTTGAGATGCTGGCGAGCGATGCGGATAATGAGTACGCCATGATCGACAGCACGATCGTGCGAGCGCATCAGCACAGTGCCGGCGCACAAAAAAAGACGGCGAAGACCAGGCGATCGGGCGCAGCAAAGGCGGGCTGAGCACCAAGATTCATGCGCTTGTCGATGCGTTAGGCAATCCGCTGGACTTCATCCTGACGCCGGGCCAAGCCCATGATCTGCAAGGCGCCGACGCGCTGCTGCCGGATATGGCGGCCGAGGCCTTGCTGGCAGACAAGGCCTTCGATGCCGACGAGCGGGTGATCGAGCCGTTGCTTGCACGGGGAAAGTCGATCGTGATCCCGCCCAAGAGCAACCGCAAGGTTCAACGCGATTTTGACAAAGACGCCTACAAGGCCCGCCACCTCATCGAGAATTTCTTCTGCAAGCTCAAGCAATACCGCGCCATCGCCACCCGCTACGACAAAACCGCCAGAAATTTCCTCGCCGCAATCCACCTCGCGGCTGCTATCATCTGGCTCAATTGATGACAGGCCCTAAATCACACCTGCGCGATTCCGTGGGCGGAGAATGCGAAGCCGGCGCGATCCAGCACCGCGCGCCGCAGTGTGAAGACGTAAAGTGTTAGCAGGACCAGCAGGCCGAGCGGTATGCCGGTGACGCCGGCGATGCTGCGCGACAATAGCGGCACCATCCAGGCCGCGGCCAGCAGGCTGATCTCGAAAGCGCGGAAACCGCGGCTCAGGCCGTGGCGCACGAAAAATGCGATGCCAACCGCGATCACGACCAGATCGTAGTCGAGAACATAGGGCGTCGCGAGCAGGCTGCCGGTCGCCAGCGCCGAGGCCTTGAGTTCGAATGCGGCATCGCTCCGCCACAGCCAGGCGAGACTTGCAGCCAGCATCAGCGCCAGCGCGATCTGCACGGCATAGGCGAGGTGAACGCCCGCGCCCCACATCCGCGTCGCCGAAAATGCCGACTGGATTTTCTCCCAGCCGGTATTGCCCTGCTCGAGCACCACGGTCTGCGTGAAGTTCATGGAATCCGCAAAGGCGTGCCAGACGCCGCCGCCGAGCGTGGCAAAGCTCAGTGCGAGCAGCGCCGCAACAGTGGCCACGGCCGAGGCGATCGTGTTCCATCGCCCGCCCGCCGCCAGCGCGATCGGAATCAGGACGCCGAATTGCGGCTTGTAGGCGAGGCAGCCGATCAGCAGGCCCGATAGCCAAGGGCGCCGATCCAGCAGGTGCAGCGCGCCGCCGAGCAATGCCGTGGTGAGAAATCCATTCTGGCCGTGACCGATGTTGACGAACACGGCGGGGAAGGCCGCCGCGGTCAAGAGCGTCTCCGGCCGGGGCAGGATCGCGCGGATTGCCGCCAGATAGGCGGCGAAGCTCGCCGCAAGCCAGATCGCAAGGCCCCATGCATAGGGAAACGCGGCCACGATGACTGCGACAGCGAAGAAGAACGGCGGATAATGCCAGCCGTAGAACGGCACCGCGCGGCCGCCGAACACGGCTTTCTCGGCGGCATGCTGCAGCGCCGGCACATAGGCTTGCTCCGGCCGTCCCTGCCAGGTCAGCGCGCCCGCGGCGTAGACGTTGGAAAAATCGGTGCCGAGCGGCTTGCCGTTGCGATCGATCAGGCCGTCCGACAAGGCGATCCAGCCGGCCACGGCGATGGCCGAGATGCCGAGCAGGATCCGGCTGTAGCCGCGTGCGCGCGCGGCGGTCAGCCATTGGCCGGATCGCAGCCCTTGCCAGATATGAGTCATTTCGCCGCTGAATTTTATGAATGTTGCGCCAACCTAGCGGGCGCCTTTTAACGTTCCCTAAAGTTTGGCCGCTTCCGGCCAAGCTTCTTGCGATGCAGCGTGACCCGCTTTAGGGTGCCGCGATCCCAGCAAAACAGTCGTGGATCACTGTGGCGGCACCTGGTGTGTTCGCGATGCCCGCAAGGAGATGATGATGCCGTTTCTGTCCGCCGCGCTCGACCGTGTGAAGCCGTCCGCGACCATCGCGGTCACGGATAAAGCACGCGAGCTCAAAGCGGCTGGCCGCAACGTCATCGGCCTTGGCGCCGGCGAACCGGATTTCGACACCCCCGCCAACATCAAACTGGCGGCGATCCACGCCATCGAGGCCGGCAAGACCAAGTACACGGCGGTCGACGGCATTCCCGAGCTGAAGCAGGCGATCATCGCCAAGTTCCAGCGCGAGAACGGCCTCACCTACAAGCCGAACCAGGTCATCGTCGGCACCGGCGGCAAGCAGGTGCTTTACAACGCGCTGATGGCCACCATCAATCCGGGCGACGAGGTCATCATTCCCGCGCCCTATTGGGTCAGCTATCCGGAAATGGTGGCGCTTGCCGGCGGCGAGCCGGTCGCCGTCGTGTGCACGGCGGAGCACGGCTTCAAGCTGCAGCCGGACGCGCTGGAAAAGGCGATCACGGCGAAGACCAAGTGGATCATCCTCAACTCGCCGTCGAACCCGACCGGGTCAGCCTATACGCGCGCCGAACTGAAGGCGATCACCGACGTGCTGGTCAAGCATCCCGAGGTCTGGGTCATGACCGACGATATGTACGAGCATCTGGTCTATGACGACTTCGTATTCACGACGCCGGCCCAGGTCGAGCCGAAACTGTACGGCCGCACCCTGACGGTGAACGGCGTGTCGAAAGCCTATTGCATGACCGGCTGGCGCATCGGCTATGCCGGCGGTCCCGCCGAGCTGATCAAGGCGATGGCGACAATCCAGTCGCAGTCGACCTCGAACCCGTGTTCGATTTCGCAATGGGCGTCGGTCGAGGCCCTCAACGGTCCGCAGGATTTCATCCCGGTCAACAACAAGGCGTTCCGGGAACGCAGGGATCTGGTGGTGGCGATGCTCAACCAGGCCAGGGGCATCGATTGTCCGCGGCCGCAGGGCGCGTTCTATGTCTATCCCTCCTGCGCCGGCACCATCGGCAAGGCCTCGCCGTCCGGCAAGGTGATTGCCAATGACGAGGACTTTGTCACCGAGCTGCTGGAGACCGAGGGGGTCGCGGTGGTGCAGGGTTCGGCGTTCGGGCTGGGACCTGCGTTCCGGATTTCCTATGCGGCCAAGAACTCCGATCTCGAGGACGCCTGCAAACGCATCCAGCGGTTTTGTGGCAATTTGAGATAGTCAAATCACGTCTCGAATATCCGCCGTCGAACTCATGATGTTTTGACGGCGGCTTTTCGCCAGGCGCCTTGTTTTGGACACGGCGCCTGCTTCCTGTCCGCTCCGCAGATTCAATTCACGCGGAGATCAGACTCATGCGAACTCTCGACCCTTGGTATCGCCATCGCGGCGCTGATAGCGCCGATCGCCAGCGCCAACGCCGTGCCCGCGGTGCGCGCCGGCGTCCTGCAATGTCAGGGCGGGCAGAATGTCGGTTTCGTCGTCGGCTCGTCGACCAGCCTGGAATGCGTGTTTCAGAGCGAAGGCCGCCGCCCCGAACCCTACATCGCAACCGTGCATCGCTTTGGACTGGATCTGGGGGTCACCGACCAGACCAGACTGACTTGGGCAGTGAATGCGCCCACCGGGCGGGTTGGACGCGGCGATCTCGCCGGCAATTACGGTGGCGTCGGCGCCAACGCCTCAGTCGGAATCGGCGGCGGCGGCAACTTCCTGGTCGGCGGTCCGGCAAATTCCTACGCGCTGCAGCCGATCAGCGTGCAAGGCCAGACCGGGCTGAACGTCGCGGCCGGAGTTGCCAACATCGAACTGGAGCCGGTGCGGTTCGTGCATGGCGGTTATCGCCGGCTTCACCACCGGCATCGCCATCACGGCTGAATAAATTACAAGCGCCATACGAGAGAGGCCCGTGGAAGCGGGCCTCTTTTGTTTATAAGGCCGTCATTCCGGGATGGTCCGAAAGGCCAGACCTCAGATGCGCAATTGCGCATCGGGGAATCCTTGGATTCCGGGTTCGCGCTTTCGCGCGCCCCGGAATGACGTTCGAATCTGAAACAGCCAGCTTCAGCAAACCGCAAATCTGGCAGCGCCGCCGATGTTGTGTGATAGAAAGGCGAGCGCCCGGGGTATGGGCGTCCTCCTGATTTCCTGTTTGCATCACATCTTTTCAGCCGGAGATTTCTTCATGCGCCGTTCAATCATCCTAGTTGCCGCCGCTGCCGCGCTGGTGGCATCCTTCGCGGGCGCCCACGCGCAGCAGCCGATACAACGCGTTCAGGTCGGCATTCTCGAATGCCGCGGCGGTTCAAGCGTCGGCTTCATCGTCGGCTCCGTGACCAACCTCGGTTGCGTGCTGCGGGTCGACGGCATGCCGGAGGACCGCTATGTCGCGACCATCCGCAAGGTCGGCGTCGATCTCGGCATCACCCAGGAATCGGCGCTGGCCTGGGGCGTGTTCGCGCCGGTCGCGCGGCTCGGGCCCGGCGATCTCGCGGGCGACTACGCCGGCGCGCAGGGCAGCGCGTCGATCGGCGTCGGGGCCGGCGGCAACGCGCTGATCGGGGGCTCCAACAATACGATCGCGCTGCAGCCGCTCAGCCTGCAGGGCCAGGTCGGCCTTAATATCGCGGCCGGACTGGAAAGCCTGGAACTTCGGCCGGGAAGGTAGCCTTCCCCTCGCGTGCGCGCCGCATTTTCCGGACGAGCGAAGTACGCCCGGGGAGACGAGCAGAGCTCGCTCCGGGAGGGCAGCGGTGGCGGGCCTTCCTGCGAACGGCATTCAACGGTAATACCTCGGCGGTGGGCGAGGCGCCGCAGCGACGTTTTTCCGGCTTGCCAAATCGTCGACGGAGGGGGAGCATCACCCCTGCCGACCCAATCAAGGGCCGAGCTCCAAACAAGGAGGCGGCGATGGGACAAGACGTCAGAAGTCCCCGAGGTCCACGGTGCATTGCGCTGGTGGGCCCTTTCCAAAGCGGTAAAACCACACTTCTTGAAGCGATATTGGCGCGCACCGGCGCGATCCCGCGCGCCGGCAGTGTCGACGCCGGAAACTCCGTCGGCGATTCCAGTCCCGAGGCCCGCCATCACAAGATGGGCGTCGGCCTCACCGCCGCCACAACGTCTTTCATGGGCGACACTTATACCTTTATCGATTGCCCCGGCTCGGTGGAGTTCGCGCATGACATGCGCGCCGCGTTGCCGGCGGTCGATGCCGCGGTCGTGGTCTGCGAGGCCGACGAGCGCAAGCTGCCGCAGCTTCAGATTATCCTGCGCGAGCTCGAAGATCTCGGCATCCCGCGCTTTCTGTTTCTCAACAAGATCGACCGCGCCAGCAAGCGCATCCGCGAGACGCTCGCGACCTTGCAGCCGGCGTCGCGGATTCCGCTGGTGCTGCGGCAGATTCCGATCTGGAACGGCGATCTGATCGCCGGTTTCGTCGATCTGGCGCTGGAACGTGCCTTCGTCTACCGCGAACACAAGGCTTCCGAAGTCGTGGCGCTGGAAGGCGGCGATCTCGACCGCGAGAAGGAAGCCCGCTTCTCGATGCTGGAAAAGCTTGCCGATCACGACGACGCGCTGATGGAGCAACTGCTCGAGGACATTTCGCCGCCGCGCGATGCGGTGTTCGACGATCTCGCCCGCGAATTGCGCGAAGGACTGATCTGTCCGGTGCTGCTCGGCTCGGCGGTGCGCGAGAACGGCGTGCTGCGCCTGATGAAGGCGCTGCGGCATGAATCGCCCGGCGTGGCCGAGACCGCCAGGCGCCTCGGCGTGCCCCAGACCAAGGATGCGATGGCCTATGTGTTCAAGACCGTGCATCTGCAACACGGCGGCAAGCTGTCGCTGGCGCGCGTGCTCGCCGGCCGCCTCGATGACGGCGCGACGCTGCAGTCCTCGTCGGGCGAGAGCGCGCGGGTGTCGGGCATCTCGAATGTGAACTGCGGCCTCGACAGCAAGCGCGCCTCCGCAGAGGCCGGCGACGCCGTCGCGCTCGGCAAGCTCGACGCCATCAAGACCGGTGACACGCTGTCGGCCGGCAAGACCGCGCCGAAAGCGCTGGTCGGCATCGAACCGTCGCCGCCGGTGCTGGCGATGGCGATCGCGGCGAGCGACCGCAAGGACGACGTCAAGCTCGGCCAGGCCCTGTTGCGGCTCAACGAGGAGGATCCCTCGCTGACCATGATCCAGAACCCCCGGACCCACGACATCGTGCTGTGGGGGCAGGGCGAGATGCATCTGCGGGTGGCGCTGGAGCGCCTTAGCGACCGCTTCGGCGTCAGCGTCAAATCGCATCCGCCGGCGATCGGATATCAGGAGACGATCCGCAAATCGATCACCCAGCGAGGCCGGCACAAGAAGCAATCCGGCGGCCACGGCCAGTTCGGCGACGTGGTGCTGGAGATCGCGCCGCTGCCGCGTGGCGGCGGCTTCGAGTTTCATGAAAAGGTCGTCGGCGGCGCGGTGCCGCGAAATTACATCGGCGCCGTGGAAGAGGGCGTGGTCGATGGGTTGCTGCGCGGGCCGCTGGGTTTTCCCGTCATCGACGTGCAGGTGACGCTGACCGACGGTTCGTATCACAGCGTGGATTCGTCCGACCTTGCGTTCCGCACCGCGGCGCGGATCGGCGTCAGCGAAGCGCTGCCGCAGTGCCAGCCGGTGCTGCTGGAGCCGATCCATGTGGTGGAGATCGTCTGTCCGACCGAAGCCACCGCGAAGATCAACGCCATCCTGTCGGGGCGGCGCGGGCAGATTCTCGGCTTTGACACCCGCGAGGGCTGGTCGGGCTGGGACCGCGTTCGCGCCATGATGCCGGAAGCCGAGATTGGCGAGCTGATCGTCGAATTGCGATCGGCGACGGCCGGCGCCGGCAGTTTCACGCGGGCTTTCGACCGCATGGCCGAGGTCACCGGCCGCGCCGCCGATCAGATCATCGCCGCGCATCGCGTCGCGGCTTGAACGGCGGCGGTGCGCTCCCTCGCCCCGCCGTTGCGGGGAGAGGTGGCGCGCCCGCCTGCCGCAGAATCATTCCCGCCGCGATCCGGTTGGCTGCCGCGGCGCCGGCGGTGGGCGCGACCGTTGCCGCGGCAATTCACCTATAGCATTGACAGCCGACCCGGCTTGCCCGATTTGAGCAGCGATGACGCTCCCGCATACGGGGCGTTGCGCCAGGACCCGCCATGACCGCCGAGACCAAAGCCCGCGCCGCATGTCTGATCGGATGGCCGGCGGCGCATTCGCGTTCGCCGCTGATCCATCATTACTGGCTGCGGACGCTTGGCATCGAGGGCGGCTACAATATCGAGGCGGTGCCGCCCGAGGGCTTTGCAGAGTTCGTGCTGCATCTGTCGGCGCACGGCTTTGTCGGCGCCAACGTCACCATTCCGCACAAGGAGCGCGCGCTTGAGCTGACCAGGCCGGACGCGCGTGCCCGCGCGGTCGGTGCCGCCAACACGCTGTGGTACGAAGGTGGCGAGCTGCGTTCGACCAACACCGACATCGAAGGTTTTATCAATAATCTCGACGCCTGCGCGCCGGGGTGGGACGCCGAGGCGGATGCGCTGGTGTTGGGCGCGGGCGGGGCGGGGCGCGCGGTGGTGTTCGGGTTGCTCGAGCGCGGCATCAAGCGCGTGCATCTGGCAAACCGGACCATCGCGCGGAGCCGCGCGCTGGCGGATCAATTCGGCGCCAGGGTCGATCCTGCCGCATGGGAGACCATCGGCGACCTGCTGCCGCGCGCCGGCTTGCTGGTGAATACGACGTCACTCGGCATGCACGGCCAGCCCGCGCTCGAACTCGATGTCGGCCTGCTGCCGTCGCATGCCGTTGTCGCAGACCTGGTCTATGTACCGCTGGAAACGCCATTGTTATCGGCGGCGCGGGCGCGCGGACTGAAGACCGCCGACGGGCTGGGCATGCTGCTGCAACAGGCGGTGCGCGGGTTCGAACTCTGGTTCGGACAGCGCCCCGAGGTCACGCCGGAACTTCGCGCGCTGGTCGAGGCCGATCTAACAAAGCCTTGAGCGGGAATACCGGGCAAATACCGGTGTCCGTGGTATATGACACCAGGGAGACCATTTAATGCGCATTCATCGCTCGACGCTAACCCGCCCGCTGGTCGCAGTTGCCATTGTCGTCGCGTCGTCGCTGGGTGCGATCCCAGCAGCCGCCTTCGCCGTCGCGGATTCGCGGCACCATCGAAGCCGTCGACGGCGATATGCTCATGGTCAAATCGCGCAGCGGCGAGGATTTCAAGCTGCGCATGGCCGGCAACATGCGGGTGGTCGGGATCGTCAAGATCGCGCTTGATGACATCAAGGTCGGCTCCTTCATCGGCACCACCACGGTGCCGGGCCCGGATGGCGGTCCAAACGCCGTCGAAGTGCACGTATTTCCTGAAGACATGCGCGGCACCGGCGAGGGATCGCGGCCCTTCGATCTGCGCCCCAACTCGACCATGACCAATGCGACGGTGGCCGAGAGCGTCGTCAACAACGACGGACACGTCCTCACCATCAAACACAAGGACGGCGAGAAGAAAGTCGTGGTTTCCCCGGATACACCTGTCGTGACCTATGTCCCCGCCGACAAGTCCGAACTGAAGGCCGGCGCCAAGGTCATCGCCTTCATCAAGAAGTTGCCCGACGGTTCGTTCGAAGCCAACCGCATCAGCGTCGGCCGCGACGGGCTGACGCCGCCGATGTGAACGCCGCGCCGAGGGGCATGGAATAGCCCGGGAGTTGCGGTGTTGCCCTTTATTGAAGAAGCCCCAGGGAGGACGAAACCATGCCGAAGAAATCTTCGTTGATGCCGCGCGCTCTCGCGGTTTCGCTGACGGTCATATCCGTGCTGGGATCGGTGGCGTGGGCGCAGCAGCCGCCGCCGGTGCGCATCCGCGGCACCATCGAAAGCGTGGATGGTGCGGTACTGATGATCAAGTCGCGCGAAGGCGCCGACATGAAAGTCCGCATGACCGATAATGTGGCGGTGTTCGGCGTCGCCAAGACCGATTTGTCGGAAATCAAGCAAGGTTCCTATATCGGCGTCACCGCGATGCCCGAGCCCGACGGCGTCCAGAAGGCGGTCGCGGTGCATATTTTCCCCGAGAACCAGCGCGGCGTGGCCGAAGGGTTTCGGCCCTGGGACCAGCGTCCGGGCTCAACCATGACCAACGCGACGGTGGCCGAGACGGTCAAGGGCACCGATGGCCAGAACATCCTCGTCAAATACAAGGACGGCGAAAAGAAAGTCGTGGTGCCGCCGGGAACGCCGATCGTCGCGTTCCTGGTTGGCGACAAATCCGAGTTGAAGCCGGGCGCCAAGATCATCATCTTCGCCGCCGTGAAGAAGGACGACGGCATGCTGGAAGCCGCGCGCGTCAATGTCGGCCGCGACGGCATCACGCCGCCGATGTGATCGGAAGGCACTCTCTCGACGGGTCGTTCCCGCCTGGCGCGTGAAGAACGCTTGGCCGCGGGACGCCCGGAGCGGTCAACCAGCCTATGGCTCGGGCTATACGGCGGATTAGAAACTCGGTAACATTTGCCCGTCTTAGTGGCTTTCCGGCTGGGAGCGCTCACTCATGGCAAAGCGCGGGCAGATGGCGCGCAAGCCTCCGACCACGCGCAAGCGCACGGCAGTGCGCAAGCGTGCGACCGCGTCCATTGATCCCAAAAAACAGATTTCAAATCTCAGGCGCGAGCTGCTCGAAGCGCGCCG
Source organism: uncultured Alphaproteobacteria bacterium (assembly GCA_963801875.1). Classification (GTDB taxonomy): domain Bacteria; phylum Pseudomonadota; class Alphaproteobacteria; order Rhizobiales; family Xanthobacteraceae; genus Bradyrhizobium. The sequence goes on from CAWDGT010000010.1 coordinate 515,065, forward strand.
GGAGCAGGCTGCAGCCGCGGAGGTGCTGAAAGTCATCAGCCGTTCGCCGGGAGAGCTGGAGCCCGCGTTCCAGGTCATGCTGGAGAATGCGACTCGCATCTGCGAGGCGAAAATCGGAATCCTGTGGCGTTACGAAGGTGGCGCTTACACATCAGTTGCAGTGCTTGGAGTGACTCCAGCCTACGCGGAGTATCTGGGCCGCGGGCCGATTCATGCGGGGCCTGACACGGGCCTCGGTCGTGTGGCCGCTACGAAACAGACCATTCGTGTCGATGATATCCTCTCCGAGCCGGCGTATGCAAACCGTGATCCGCTACGTGTGGCCACCGCAGATCTCGGCAACGTTCGAAGTCAATTGAACGTGCCAATGTTGAAGGAGAACGAGCTCATTGGCGCGATCGGAATTTATCGCACCGAGGTTCGGCCATTCACGGAAAAGCAGATCGAACTGGTCAGCAATTTCGCGAAGCAGGCCGTTGTCGCCATTGAGAACGTGCGCCTGCTGAATGAGCTGCGTGAATCGTTGCAGCAGCAGACGGCCACCGCTGACGTACTGAAGGTCATCAGCCGCTCGGCGTTCGATCTGCAGACGGTGCTCGATACGCTGGTTGAGTTGGCAGCACGTCTCTGCCAGGCGTACGATTCAGTTATTTTTCTTCGCAAGGGCGAAGGCCTTAGTCTCAGGGCACATCATGGCCCGATTCCGATGGACATCGCGGAATGGCCGATCGGACGCAAGTGGGTCAACGGCCGCGCCTTCGTCGATCGTGCGCCGGTTCACGTCTACGACCTTCAGGCGTCCACCAGCGAGTTTCCGGACGGCGCCGAGATGGCGCTTCGCGATGGCCACCGGACGATTCTGGCCGTCCCTTTGCTGAGAGAAGACGAGGCCATCGGCACGCTCGCGATCCGTCGTACCGAGGTGAAGCCATACACCGAGAAGCAGATCGAGCTACTTACGACTTTCGCCGATCAGGCAGTGATCGCCATCGAGAACGTCCGCCTGTTCGACGAGGTGAACGCGCGCACCGAAGATTTGCGTGAATTGCTGCAGCAGCAGACCGCGACCGCCGATGTGTTGAAGGTGATCAGCCGCTCGGCATTCGACTTGCAGACCGTGCTCGACACGCTCGTCGAATCAGCCGCTACCCTCAGCGGTGCCCGTACCGGCACGATTTTTCAAAAAATCGGCGACCTCTATCATCTGACTGCCAGCTTTGGTTATTCAGCAGCAGAGATACTCACCTACGGACGCTCCAATCCCATTGCCCCTGGAATGGGCAGCAATGTCGGACGCACCGCGCTTCAAGGCAAAGTAGTCCAGATTCCGGACGTGCTGGCGGACCTGGACTTTCGCGCGCATGGATATCAGCGCATTGGCAATTTCCGAGCGATGCTCGGCGTTCCCCTGATGCGCAACGGCAAGGTTGAAGGTGTATTCTCGCTTTCAAAGCCGGAGCCGGGGCCTTTCACCCAGCGCCAGGTTGCACTCGTCCAGACTTTTGCGGACCAAGCCATTATTGCCATCGAGAACGTGCGGTTGTTTGACGAACTACAGGCGCGCACCGAGGATCTGAAAGAATCGTTGGATCAGCAGACTTCCACCACCGAGGTCCTGAAGGTAATCGGCCGTTCCGCCTTCGATCTGCAGCCGGTGTTCGATACAATAGCCGAGAATGCCGTCAGACTGTGCGAAGCCGAGCGGGCGTACATCTTCCGGTTCGACGGCAAAGTCCTCCGGGCCGTGGCATCCTTTAACGCCGGCCCCGAGAACAAGGAGTGGGTATATCGGAACCCGATCGTCCCCGGGCGACACAGCGTCTCGGCACGCTCCGCTCTTGAGCGGCGGACGGTACAGGTTCCTGACGTTCAGGCTGATCCCGAGTATGCGTATGCGTTGCGGGATGTAGACCCGATCCGGACGACGCTCGCTGTTCCGATGCTTAACGGTAACGACCTGGTTGGGACCATCACCATCTACAGACTGGAGGTCAAACCGTTCACCGACAAACAGATCGCGGTCGTGGAGACCTTTGCCGACCAGGCGGTGATCGCGATCGAAAATGTGCGGTTGTTCGAAGAGGTTCAAGCGCGCACTGAAGATCTGCGCGAATCGCTTCAGCAGCAGACCGCAACTGCCGACGTACTAAAAGTCATCAGCCGCTCGGCGTTCGATCTTGAGTCTGTACTTGCGACATTGGTCGCTTCCGCAGCCAGGCTGTGTGACGCCGAGAGAGGTCTGATCTTCCTCCGGCAGGATGACCACTTTCGCATGGCAACCAATTACGGCTTCTCTCCTGAGCTCGAGGAGTTCGCAAGGGCTAATCCATTCCCGGTCGACAGCGCCAGCACGACCATCCGCGCTGCGATCTCTGGCTCCGCAGTTCAAGCCTTTGACGTGCTCGCCGATGAAACGCAAGGCTGGCTCGCCCGTGAGTACCAGCGACTCGGCGGCCACCGAACCAACCTCGGAGTGCCTCTTAGGCGTGACGGTGAAACAATCGGCGTCTTTACACTGACCCGGCAGGTGGTACGACCATTTACCGAGAAGCAGATCGAGCTTGTTTCAACTTTTGCCGATCAGGCCGTGATCGCTATCGAGAACGCGCGGCTCTTCGAAGAGGTAAAGGCGCGTACCGAGGACTTAAGCGAATCGCTGCAGCAGCAGACCGCGACCGCCGACGTGCTGAAGGTGATCAGCCGCTCGACCTTCGACTTGAGGGCCGTGCTTCAAACGCTAGTTGAATCAGCTGCAAAGCTTTGCGAGGCCCACTACGCAATGATATTCCGGCGTGAGGGTGACGTATATCAGTTGGCTGCCAATCACGGCTTCGCGGATGACTATCGCGAGTGGATGCAGCGCCAGATCATCGCGCAAGGACGAGAGACGCTCGTCGGGCGAACTGTACTTGACCGAAAAACGATTCATATCCCCGATGCGAGCGTTGATCCGGAGTACACCTGGAACGAATCCATCAAACGCGGCGGGTTTCGCACAATGCTCGGAGTGCCACTATTGCGTGAAGGCATACCGATCGGCGTCATTGCGCTTTGCCGGTCGACCGTCTTGCCGTTCACCGACAGGCAAATCGATTTGGTGACCACCTTCGCCGACCAGGCGGTGATCGCCATCGAGAACGTCCGCCTGTTCGACGAGGTGAACGCGCGCACCGAAGATTTGCGTGAATCGCTCCAACAGCAGACCGCGACCGCCGATGTGCTCAAGGTCATCAGCCGCTCGACCCACGCCGGCAAGCGCGATCTGGAATCCGTTCTTGAAACCCTGCTGGAGAGCGCAATCCGGCTCTGTGGCGCGGCCCGCGGTCACGTCTATCGATATGACGGCGAGTTTTTGCGCTTTGCCGCCGCTTATGGCGCGTGGCCCGGATTTCGGGCCTGGTTAGAGGCGAATCCTTTGCGTCCGTCACGAGGGTCGATTGCGGGAAGGGCTGCGCTTGATCTCAGGGTGTGTCACGTGCCCGATGTTTTGTCCGACGCTGAATATGAGCAACACGAACTCTTGGCTCATCAGAGCTTTCGATCTGCCCTCTGCGTCCCCATGCTGAGAGAGGGAGCACTGATCGGAGTTATCGCGATCGTGAAACCGAAGGCTGAGCCTTTTACCGACAAACAGATTGAACTGGTGTCAACCTTTGCCGACCAGGCCGTAATTGCGATCGAGAATGTCAGGTTGTTCGACGAGGTGCAGGCGCGCACGAGGGAGCTCAGTCAGTCGGTCGACGAACTGCGGGCGCTTGGCGAAGTCAGCCAGGCGGTGAATTCGACCGTGGACCTGGAGACCGTCTTGAACACTATCGTGTCCAGGGCGACGCAGCTGTCCGGCACCGACGCGGGCGCAATTTATGTTTACGACGAAACTGCCCAGGATTTTCACCTGCGCGCAACCTATGGAATGGATGATGCGATCATCGCCGAGATTAAGGATCGTCGCATCCACATAGGGGAGACGGCGATAGGCGAGGCGGTGGAGCAACGCATCCCGCTCCAAATTCCGGACATTCAGGAGGATCTCAATTCGCCCGTCCTCGATATCATTGTCCGTGCCGGATTCCGTGCGCTGCTGATTCTGCCGTTGCTAAGTGCCGATCGTACGATTGGTGCACTCGTCGTTCGACGCAAGCGACCCGGCGAATTCCCGAAGCACACCGTCGATCTGCTTCAGACGTTCGCGGCACAATCGGTGCTTGCGATTCAGAACGCCCGCCTCTTCGAAAATGTCGAGGCGCGCACCCGTGAACTGGCAAAGTCGCTGGAGGAGCTGCGTACCGCGCAAGACCGGCTGATCCAGACCGAGAAGCTGGCTTCGCTCGGACAACTCACCGCGGGCATTGCGCACGAAATCAAGAACCCGCTCAATTTCGTCAATAATTTCTCGGCTCTGTCGGTGGAGCTCGTCGAGGAACTGGACGACGTGCTCAAGCCCGCGACGCTCGACAACAGGACGCGGGAAGAAACCAGCGAACTGACGAATCTGCTGAAGGGCAATCTCGAAAAGGTCGTCCAGCATGGCCAACGCGCCGACTCCATCGTCAAGAACATGTTGTTGCATTCGCGCGAAGGTTCCGGCGAGCGCAGGCCGGTCGACCTCAACGCCATCGTCGAAGACAGCCTCAATCTTGCATACCACGGCGCGCGCGCCGAGAAGCAGGAGTTCAGCATCCAGCTGGAACGGTCCTTTGACCCCGCCGCCGGACAAGCCGACCTGTTTCCGCAGGAGATCACCCGCGTCCTTCTCAATCTGATTTCGAATGGTGTCTATGCGGCCATGAAACGGAAAGCGGAGACGATGGATGGTTACGAGCCGACTTTGACCGCTGGAACGAAGAACGTGGGTGACAGCGTCGAAATAAGGATTCGTGACAATGGCGGCGGCATCCCTGACGAAATAAGGGAGAAAATCTTCAATCCGTTCTTTACGACAAAACCGCCTGGCGAAGGAACGGGCCTTGGCCTCTCATTGAGCCATGACATTATCGTCAAGCAGCACGGCGGATCGATCGAAGTCGATACCCGGCCCGGTGAGTTCACCGAATTCAGGATCGTTCTTCCGCGCACCGCAGCCACGAGCAAAGCAGGAGCGGGCACCTGAGCTTTCATGACGATGAATCCGATGTCGAGGGCGCCCGAGAGAGTCAGATCGCCAGCACGTGATCGTCGATCTCGGCGATCCTGTTGACGCCGCACAGGCCCATGGTCACGCTGAGTTCGTTGGCGATCAGGTCGATCGCTTTGGCGACGCCGGGACCGCCATAGGCGCCGAGGCCGTAAATATAGGCGCGGCCGATCATGCAGGACTTGGCGCCGAGAGCGAGCGCGCGCATCACGTCCTGCCCCGAGCGAATGCCGCCATCCATCAGCACCTCGATCCGGGAACCTACGGCGTCGGCGATCTCCGGGAGCGCCTCGATCGACGACGGCGCGCCGTCAAGCTGGCGACCGCCGTGGTTGGACACCACCAGCGCCTGCGCGCCGGTCTTGACCGCCTGCTCGGCGTCCTCGACGTCGAGGATGCCCTTGAGGATCAGCTTGCCCGGCCAGATGCTGCGGATCCAGTCGACGTCCTTCCAGTTCAGCGACGCGTCGAACTGCGAGGCGACCCAACCCGACACCGAGGCGAGATCCCGCACGCCCGACAAATGGCCTGCGATGTTGCCGAAGTTCCGGCGCCTGGCCCGCAGGATGCCGGCGAGCCAGCCGGGCTTGGTGGCGAAATCGACCACGTTCTTGAAGCTCAGCAATTGCGGCGGCACCGACAGGCCGTTCTTGATATCCATATGGCGCTGCCCGATCACCTGCAGATCGACTGTCAGCACCAGCGCGCTGCACTTGGCCGCGATCGCGCGCTCGATCAGCGCCTTGCAGAAGCCGCGATCCTTCATGACGTACAGCTGAAACCAGAACGGCTTGTCGACATTTTCGGCAACGTCCTCGATCGAGTTGATCGACATCGTGCTCAGCGTGTAGGGGATTCCGGCGGCCTGCGCGGCGCGGCAGGCGTGAATTTCGCCGTCGCCGAACTGCATGCCGGTGGAGCCGACCGGAGCCAGGATGAGCGGCAGGCTCGCCTTCTCGCCGATGACGGTGGTGGAGAGATCGCGGTGTGAAATATCCACCAGAATGCGCTGACGAAACTTGATCTGCTGCAGGTCCTCGCGGTTGGCGCGCAGCGTTTCCTCGGCGTAGGAGCCGCGGTCGACGTAATCGAAAAATGCCTTCGGCACCTTTCGCATGTGGCGCTGGCGCAAATCCTCGATGCAGGTGATGTGCTTCATGAAACTTCCCGGCCCTTCTTGTATTTTTGGCTTTCACGTTCATCTAGCATTGCTTGGGGGCCCGGCAAAATCGCCTCGCGGGAGGCGCCGCCGGTCGGGGGGATATCCATGACCGGACCACGCTCTGACGCCAAGGACGCCAAGGACGCCAAGGGCACCGAAAAGCGCCGGCTCGACGCGGCGCTCGAGGAGGGGCTGGAGGAGACCTTTCCGGGCTCCGACCCCGTGAACGTCATCCAGCCGCCGCCCTCGAAACCTGACCGCCACAAGCGGACGGATTAGCGCTCCGACGCGTTATCCTGCGCCGCCGGGATAATACCGGCGTTAACAATATGTTAAGCGCCCGGGGCCGGATCGGCCGGCGGTAATGATTCATCATATTTTTTGAAGCCATTTTAGCGCCGAAAGCATTATAACCTCAGCACGCCAGGATGGCGGGCGTTCGAGGCTTCTTGCCGGACGGGTTGAGAATCCTTGATAGCTGCTGGGGGATATATGAGCCGCAAATATTTCGGTACGGACGGGATTCGGGGCCGTGCTAACGGTCTGATCACGCCGGAGCTGGCGCTCAAGGTCGGGCAGGCGGCCGGACTGGTATTCCAGCGCGGCGAGCATCGCCATCGCGTCGTCATCGGCAAGGATACGCGTCTTTCAGGCTATATGATCGAATACGCGATGGTGGCCGGGTTCACCTCGGTCGGCATGGACGTACTGCTGCTCGGCCCGATGCCGACGCCGGCGGTGGCGATGCTGACCAAGTCGATGCGCGCCGATCTCGGCGTGATGATTTCCGCCTCCCATAATCTGTTCGAGGACAACGGCATCAAGCTGTTCGGCCCGCAGGGCTTCAAGCTCTCCGACGACGTCGAAAAGCAGATCGAGCAGTTGCTCGATGAATCGCTCGACAAGAAACTGGCGCAGAGCGCCAGTCTCGGCCGGGCCCGCCGCATCGACGGCGTCCATGACCGCTACATCGAATTCGCCAAGCGCACGCTGCCGCGCGATCTCAGCCTTGACGGCCTGCGCGTGGTGGTCGATTGCGCCAACGGCGCCGCCTACAAGGTGGTGCCGGAAGCACTATGGGAACTGGGCGCCGACGTCATTTCGATCGGCGTCGATCCGGACGGATTCAACATCAACAAGGAATGCGGCTCCACCTCGCCGGAGGCGCTGTGCCGCAAGGTGCGCGAGATGCGCGCCGACATCGGCATCGCGCTCGATGGCGACGCCGACCGGGTCATCCTTGTCGACGAGCGCGGACACCTGGTCGACGGCGACCAGCTGCTCGCGGTGATCGCGCAAAGCTGGAAGGAAGACGGCCGGCTGGCCAAGCCCGGCATTGTCGCGACCGTGATGTCGAATCTGGGGCTGGAGCGCTTCCTCGAAGGGCAGGGCATCGAGCTTATCCGCACGCCGGTCGGCGATCGCTACGTGCTCGAACAGATGTTGAGCCGGGGCTACAACCTAGGCGGCGAACCCTCCGGTCATATCATTCTGTCCGACTACACCACCACCGGTGACGGCTTTGTCGCAGCTCTTCAGGTGCTGGCGGTGGTGCAAAAACTTCGCCGCCCGGTATCGGAGGTCTGTCATCGCTTCGACCCGCTGCCGCAGATCCTGAAAAATGTACGCTACCGCAGCGGCAAGCCGCTCGACGACGCCGAGGTCAAATCGGCGATCGACGCCGGCGAAAAGCGGCTCAACGGCCATGGCCGGCTGCTGGTCCGTTCCTCCGGCACCGAGCCCGTGATCCGCGTTATGGGCGAGGGCGACGACCGCATCCTGGTCGAGGAGGTGGTCGATCGCATTGTCACCGCGCTCGGTCAGGCCGCGGCCTGATCATTTTGGCACTCGTGCGGGTCTAATCGCATCGCAGCTATTTTCTAATGGTGCTGGTCACTGCCGCGCCGCCATCGTAGGAAATGTGCGACGCCTTCCGAATCTTTCAGGATTAATCCATTGAACAAGCCTGTCGTCGTGTCCGAAGAAGCGCTGGTCGCGCCGGTGCTGATGCCGGACGTGACGTCCGCTGCTTCCGTGAATGCGGCCGCGACAGGACCGGCCTACATCGTGCTCGGCGGCATCAGCCTTTCGCATTTTCTCAACGACACCATGCAGTCGCTGATCCCTTCGGTCTATCCGATCCTCAAGGCGAGCTATGCGCTCGACTTCGCGCAGATCGGAATGATCACGCTGGCGTTCCAGTTCACCGCGTCGCTGCTGCAGCCGGTGATCGGACATTTCACCGATCGCAAGGCACAGCCGTTTTCGCTGGCTATCGGCATGGGGTTTACGTTCTTCGGTTTGCTGCTGCTCAGCATCGCGCAGCAATATGCCGTCATCCTGGTTGCGGCGGCGCTGGTCGGCCTGGGCTCGGCGGTGTTCCATCCGGAGTCGGCGCGGATCGCGCGACTCGCCTCGGGCGGGCGCTACGGCTTTGCGCAGTCGGTATTCCAGGTCGGCGGCAATGCCGGAACGTCGATGGGGCCGCTGCTCGCGGCGCTGGTCGTGGTGCCGTTCGGGCAACCGAGCATCGCGTGGTTTTCCTCGATCGCTTTTGTGGCGATCGTCATCCTGTGGCGGATCGGGCGCTGGTACAAGCCACAGATAACGAGCAAAAGAGCGGTGCCGGTCCACGTGCATCCGGACGCGCCAAGCTCCCGCCGGGTCATGATTGCGCTGCTGGTGCTGATGGCGCTGCTGTTCTCGAAGCAGCTCTATGTGTCGAGCCTTTCGAGCTATTACATATTCTACCTGATCGACAGGTTCGCCGTCTCGACCCAGGCCGCCCAGCTCTATCTCTTTATCTTCCTCGCTTCGAACGCGGCCGGGGCGCTGTTCGGCGGGCCGCTGGGCGATCGCTTCGGCCGCAAATACGTGATCTGGTTCTCGATCCTCGGTGCGCTGCCGTTCACGCTGGCGCTGCCCTATGCCGGCCTGTTCGCGAGCGCGGTGCTGACGGTGTTCATCGGCTTTATCATTTCGTCGGCGACATCCTCGATCATCGTGTTCGCGCAGGAACTGATGCCGCACCGCTTCGGAATGATCTCCGGGCTGTTCTTCGGATTTGCGTTCGGCATCGGCGGTCTCGGCGCCGCGGTGCTCGGCAAGGTCGCCGACCACACCGGCATCGCGTTCGTCTATCAGGTCTGCGCGTTTCTGCCGGCGATCGGATTGCTCGCGGTGTTCCTGCCGAGGCTGCCGAGAACCGCGCGCTGACGCGGCGCCGGCCGCGCTGTCCTATCAACGCTTTATTAGCGAATATGGCGGCTCCGCCATCTTTTCGTGCTGCCGCAGCGGATCGTGCGCAACGGATTATCAACCTTAATAATTAGGGTTAAGCGGCGCTTAAGCATTTGATGCCATCGTCCGCCGTGGGTTTTTAGATGTGAGGCCTCCGTTGTCTGCCTCACCGGTGAAAAGGACGAAGCCAATGCGTAGTGTCAAGTTTCTCGTTGCCGCCGGAGCGGCATCACTGTTGTCGTCGATGGCGTTCGCCGCCGACATGGCCATCGCGCCACCGCCGGCGATGTATGCGTCGCCGCCGGTCGAGGATTTTGGCGGATGGTATCTGCGCGGCGATATCGGGTTCAGCAATCAGAAGGTTGATCGCCTGAACAACGTGCTCGACGCCGGCAACACGACGTCGCAGCAGCGCCTCGCCTTCAACACCGCGGGCATCTTCGGTCTCGGCGCCGGTTATCAGTTCAACCACTGGTTCCGCGCGGATGTCACTGGAGAGTATCGCGGCAATTCGCAGTTCTTCGGCACCGACCTCATCAGCTATCCCGGCGGCGTCGGCATGGACACCTATCACGCCACCAAGTCCGAGTGGGTGGCTCTCGCCAACGCCTATGTCGATCTCGGCACCTGGTGGTGCATGACGCCGTTCCTCGGCGCCGGCATCGGCACCGCGCGGGTTTCGATCGCGAACTTCACCGATCAGGGCATCGCCAACAACGGCGGCGGCGCGCTGCCGGGGCTGGCATTCGGCGATAACGTGGCGAAATGGAATTTCGCCTGGGCGCTCCATGCGGGCGTTGCCTACCATGTCAGCCCGAACTTCACCGTCCAGCTTGCCTATCGCTATCTCAATATGGGCGACGGCCTGACCGGCGATCTGAAGACCTTCGATGGTACCAACAACATTGTCAACCCGATGACGTTCAAGAACATTTCCTCGCAGGACCTGATGCTGGGCGTGCGCTGGAATCTCGAAAGCCCGCAGGAATACGCGCCGCCGTTGATCCGCAAGGGCTGATCGGGCCTCCCATCTGTTAACGTTTGCTAACGGCGCGGGATCTTCCCGCGCCGTTTTGTTGTGCGTTCACGGCATGATCCCGAGAAGCGGGAAGCGGTTTTTGGACAAGATCATGCAAATCGGAGCCCTGCGACAACGATTGGTTAAGGTTAACGAGCGATGATCAGCGCGAAGTCAGGGTGTTTGATGGGAGCGTTCCGATGCGTAGGTTTGTGCTGGCGGCGGTGATGTTCGGAGCGGCGTCCGGCGCCTGGGCGGCCGACATGCCCGATCTCCCGGTTCTGCGCGGGGCCTTCACCGATGGGCTGTCCACCTCGAAGGTCAACTGGCAGGGATATTACTTCGGACTCCAGGGCGCCTACGGATCGTCCGACGAGAATTTCAGCGGCTCGAACCGGGACATGCTCGCCGCCCTGATTTCCAACAACGTCATCCAGGAGATGGGCGTTGCACAATGGAATCTCGGTTTCGGCAGACAATCGTCGCGCGTGCCGGGCTACGGCGCCTTCACCGGATATAACTGGCAGTGGGATGACGTCGTCCTCGGCCTCGAAGCGTCCTATCTGCACGGCTCGTTCGGGGGGACGTCCACGGCCTTCAAGGCACTCAGAAGCGGCGCGGCGCTATCCGACGGCTTTTTTCATAGTGTTTCGGTAACCTCGTCGTCTGCGATCGCGATTTCGGATATGGCGACGTTTCGCGGCCGCGCGGCCTATGCTTATGGCTGTTTTCTGCCCTACCTGTTCGGCGGGCTTGCGCTCGGCAATGCCAATATCTCGCGCTCTGTATTCGTTACGGATGGCGTGAGCCTCACGGCGTTGGGACCGTTCATTCCGCTGCAGCCGTTGGCCGCGGACGACGCCCGGCACAATCACCTGATTTATGGCTATTCGGCGGGTCTCGGCGTTGACATCAATTTGATCGGTGGTCTTTTCATGCGTGCTGAGTGGGAATACGTGCGTTTCACCGCCGACATTGACACCAGCATCAATACGGTGCGCGCCGGCCTGGGTTACAAATTCTGATCGGTCGTCGCCAGCGTCGCCCCTTATTCAGCCTGTTGACAGCATCGATCCCGCCTGTTGGTCTGCCACGTCGTTGAGGACGGCAGCGAACCATGAAAATCTACGGCGATATGAATTCAGGCAATTGCCTGAAGGTGAAATGGGTCTGCGACCGGCTGGCGCTGCCCTACGACTGGATCGGCGTCGACACGCTCAAGCGCGAGACCCGGACCACGCAGTTTCTCAAGCTCAACAGCGCGGGCCAGGTGCCGACGGTCGAATTCGACGACGGCCGGACGCTGGCGGAATCCAACGCCATCATCCGGTATCTCGCCCGCGGCAGCGATCTCATTCCCTCCGACGCATTTGTTGCCGCGAAGATGGACGAATGGCTGTTCTGGGAACAATACAGCCACGAGCCCTATGTCGCGGTGTGCCGCTTCCAGATGAAATATCTGGGCAAGCCGGCCTCCGATCTCGATCCGGACAAGGTCAAGCGCGGCTATGCGGCGCTGGCGCGAATGGAGCATCAGCTGGCCGCGTCGCGATTTCTGGTTGGCGACAGCCTCTCGCTCGCCGACGTCTCGCTCCTGGCCTATACCCACCTGGCGCATGAGGGCGGCTTTCACCTCGACGGTTACGCCTCGTTGCGGCGCTGGATCGGCGAGGCCGAACAATCTCTCGGCTTGCCGCCGGCGCGCTAGGGATCCAATGGAATAACCATGACCGCCATGTCAGCTGTTACCATCCGCCGCGCCGGCCGTGACGACGTCGGCGCCATCGTTGGCATGCTGGCGGACGATCCGCTCGGCAGTGCGCGTGAACGGATCGAAGACCCGCTGCCGCCGAGCTATTTCCGGGCGTTCGAGGCGCTCGATCGGGATCCGAATATCCAGCTCATGGTCGCCGAGTCCGGCGACGGCACCGTGGTCGGCTGCCTGCAGCTTTGCATCCTGCCGGGGCTGAGTTCGCAGGGCGCCTCGCGCGCGCTGATCGAGGACGTTCGCGTCGCAACGTCTTGCCACAGCCGCGGCATCGGCGAGCAATTGGTGCAATGGGCTGTTGCAGAAGCGCGCGCCAGGGGCTGCAAGCTGGTCGAACTGCTCACGCATCACACCCGCGTCGACGCGCAGCGGTTCTACAAGCGGCTGGGATTTCAGTCGAGCCATGTCGGCATGACATTGCGATTTTGATTGTCTGCCGGCCGGAACAAATCCGGCAGTGCTTGCGACCATTGAGAAAGCTGACTTGCCATTCATTCCGGTTAACGCGCGATAAACCAATCGGCGTTCCGTAATTGTTTTTGCGGAACGATCCATGACACCATGACGTATCCCTTCGGGCTCGGGCAGCTTGGGGACCGCACATGAAGATTTATTCGATTGTCAGGATCGGCAACGCCTACGTGGTGCGGGTGGGCGGAAAGAGTATCTTGAAGATCGCGAGCCGACGAAGAGCCGCGAGGCTTGTTACCGACGCGGCGGAATTGCTGGCGCAGCCGTCCCCGCCATTGTCGCCGGAAGCGGATGCCGAGCCATCAACCGCCCGTGATCCCTCCTGATCCCTCCGAAGTTTCTTGACGATTCCAGCCGTTTCCCTTATGCACCGCGGCGGGACACCTCCCCCCAACGGGAGGCTTGCTATCTGGAAGGATAGATCATGACTGCAGCGAAGCCCGCTTCGCGGCCAAATGTGCCGCATTTTTCCTCTGGCCCCTGTGCCAAGCGCCCCGGCTGGAACCCCCAAAATCTCAAGGACGCAGCGCTCGGCCGTTCGCATCGCGCGAAAATCGGCAAGGCCAAGCTCAAGCTCGCGATCGAACTGACCCGCGAAGTGCTTGAAGTGCCCGCCGCCTACAGAATAGGCATCGTGCCGGCATCGGATACGGGCGCAGTCGAAATGGCGCTGTGGTCGCTGCTTGGCGCGCGACCGGTGACCACGATCGCCTGGGAATCTTTCGGCGAGGGCTGGGTCAGCGATATCGTCAAGGAGCTGAAGCTCAAGGACGTCACCAGGCTGCATGCCGGCTATGGCGAAATCCCGGATCTGGGCAAGGCCAATCCGGCCTCCGACATCGTCTTCACCTGGAACGGCACCACATCGGGCGTCCGCGTCCCCAATGCCGACTGGATAGCCGCGACCCGCGAAGGCCTCACTATCTGCGACGCCACCTCGGCGGCGTTTGCGCAGAAGCTCGACTGGCCAAAGCTCGATGTGGTGACGTTCTCCTGGCAGAAGGCGCTGGGCGGCGAGGCGGCCCACGGCATGCTGGTGCTGTCACCGCACGCGGTGGCGCGGCTCGAGAGCTACAAGCCGGCATGGCCGCTGCCGAAAATATTCCGCATGACCAAGGGCGGCAAGCTCAACGAAGGCATCTTCGAGGGCGAGACCATCAACACGCCGTCGATGCTGTGCGTCGAGGATTATCTCGACGCGCTGAACTGGGCGAAGTCGGTCGGCGGTCTCAAGGCGCTGATCGCGCGCGCCGACGCCAACACCAGGGTGCTCGCCGACTGGAAGGCGAGAACGCCATGGATCGATTTCCTGGCGAAGGATCCGGCCGTTCGTTCCAATACCTCGGTGTGCATGAAGGTGGTCGATCCCGCGATCACCGCGCTGACCGCGGACGCGCAGGCGGATTTTGCCAAGAAGCTGGTCGCCCTGGTGGAGAAGGAGGGCGCCGGCTACGATTTCGCGCACTATCGCGACGCGCCGGCGGGCCTGCGCATCTGGTGCGGCGCCACGGTGGAAGCAAAGGATGTCGCATTGCTGACGCAGTGGATCGACTGGGCGTTTGTGGAGACCAAGGCTTCGCTTGCGAAGGCGGCGTAATTTCTCTCAATCGTCGTCCCGGGCAAGCGGCCCTTCGCCGCGCGACCCGGGACCCATAACCACCAGCGGGAGTATGGGTCCCGGCTCTTCGCGCCAAGTGGCGCTACGGCCGGGACGACGCTTCATTTTTCCAAAGGAAGACCGATGACAAAACCCAAAGTTCTCATTTCCGACGCTTTGTCACCCGCTGCGGTGCAGATTTTCAGGGATCGCGGCATCGACGTCGATTTCCAGCCCAATCTCGGCAAGGACAAGGAAAAGCTCGGTGAGATCATCGGCAATTACGACGGGCTGGCGATCCGCTCCGCCACCAAGGCCACCGCAAAAATCCTGGAAAAGGCGACGCGGCTGAAAGTGATCGGCCGCGCCGGGATCGGCGTCGACAATGTGGAGATTCCGGCGGCCACGGCCAGGGGCATCATCGTGATGAACACACCGTTCGGTAATTCGATCACCACCGCCGAACACGCCATCACCCTGATGCTGGCGCTGGCGCGCGAGATTCCGCAGGCCGACGCCTCCACCCAGGCCGGCAAGTGGGAGAAGAACCGCTTCATGGGGGTCGAGATCACCGCCAAGACGCTGGGCGTGATCGGCTGCGGCAACATCGGCTCGATCGTCGCCGACCGCGCGCTTGGCCTGCGCATGAAGGTGATCGCGTTCGATCCGTTCCTGTCGCCGGAGCGCGCCAGGGATATCGGCGTCGAGAAGGTCGAGCTCGACGATCTGCTCAAGCGCGCCGATTTTATCACATTGCATACGCCGTTGACCGAGAAGACCAGGAACATCATCGACGCGGCCGCGCTGGCGAAGGCGAAAAAAGGCGTCCGCATCATCAATTGCGCGCGCGGCGGCTTGGTCGACGAGCAGGCGCTGGTCGATGCGCTCAATTCCGGGCATGTCGCGGGCGCGGCGTTCGACGTGTTCGTCGAGGAGCCGGCCACATCAAATGTTCTGTTTGGCCATCCCAACGTGATCTGCACGCCGCATCTTGGCGCCGCCACCACCGAGGCGCAGGAGAACGTAGCACTGCAGGTCGCCGAGCAGATGTCGGACTATCTGTTGAGCGGGGCGATTTCCAACGCGGTCAACTTCCCCTCGATCACGGCGGAAGAGGCGCCCAAGCTGAAGCCGTTCATCGAGCTTGCCGAAAAGCTCGGCTCGTTCGCGGGCCAGCTCACCGAGAGCGGCATCCTGAAGGTGCAGATCACCTATGAGGGTCACGTCGCCGAAATGAAGATCAAGGCGCTGACCTCGGCGGTGCTGTCGGGCCTGCTGCGGCCGATGCTGGGCGACGTCAACGTGGTCTCGGCGCCTGTCATCGCCAAGGAGCGCGGCATGGTGGTCGACGAGGTGACCCGCGCGGCGCAGAGCGACTATGAGAGCCTGATCACCGTGACGGTGACGACGGAGCGGCAGGAGCGTTCGGTCTCTGGCACCGTCTATCACGACGGCAAGCCGCGGCTGGTCGACATCAAGGGCATCCGCGTCGACGCCGAGTTCGGCAAGTCGATGATCTATGTCACCAACGAGGACAAGCCGGGATTTATCGGTCGCTTCGCCAGCCTGCTCGGCGACGCCAGGCTCAACATCGCGACTTTCCATCTCGGCCGCACCAGGCAGGGCGGCGACGCGATCGCGCTGGTCGAGGTCGACGGCGCGGTGCCTGCGGACGTGCTCGCCAGGGTGCAGGCACTGCCGCAGGTCAAGCAGGCCAAGGCGCTGGCGTTCTGAAATCGTCACGCTGCATCGGTTACTTGTGCGCGATCCCCATGAGTCTGTCGGGGAGCCAGGTCGCGATCTCCGGGAATATACTGAGGATCACGATCGCCAGCATCATGCAGCCCACATAGGGCAGCGTGCCCCACATCACCTTCGCCAGCGGCACGTCCGGGGCGATGGCACTGACGATGTAGATGTTGAGGCCGACCGGCGGATGGATCAGGCCGATCTCCATGTTGATGGTCAGGATCACGCCGAACCAGACCGGGTCGAAGCCGGCGCCGGTGATGATCGGCAACAGGATCGGGCTCGTCATCAGGATAATGGCGGCGGGTGGAATGAAGAAGCCGCAGACCAGCAGGAAGATGTTTATGAGGATCATCAACACCCATCTGTTGGCGTGCAGGTCGGCGATCGACTGCGCCAGCGTCTGGGTCAGATAGAGCGAGGTCAGCATGTAGCCGAACAGCACCGCGGTGGCGATGATGGTCAGGATCATCACCGACTCCCGCATGGTGTCGCGCAGGATGTGCCAGATCTGGTCCGGGCGCCAAAGCCGGTAGATCAGGATCGCCAGGATCAGGCAAAGGGCGGCGCCGACGCCGGCCGCCTCCGACGGCGTGGCGATGCCGCCATAGAGCGCGTACATGACGCCGATCACGATGGCCAGAAACGGGGCGATCTTCGGGATTGACGAGAACTTCTCGCTCCAGGTGTAGCGAAAGCCTTCGGCATGCGAACGAAAGCCGCTGCGCCAGATCTTGTACAGCGTCCACAGCATGAACAGCGCGGTCAGCATCAACCCCGGCATCACGCCGGCGATAAACAACCGGCCAATCGAGGTCTCGGTGGCAATGCCGTAGAGGATGAAGGTGATGGAAGGCGGAATCAGAATGCCGAGCGTTCCGCCGGCGCAGATCGAGCCGGTCGCGATCTCGTCGGGATAGCCGCGGCGGCGCATCTCGGGGATGCCCATCTTGCCGATGGCAGCGCAGCAAGCGGGCGAGGATCCCGTCAGCGCGGCAAATATCGCACAAGCACCGATGTTGGAAATAGCCAATCCGCCGGGAACACGATAGAGCCAGCGATCGAGCGCTTCGTACAGATCTTTGCCGGCCGGCGAGGAGCCGATCGCCGCGCCCATCATCACAAACATCGGAATCGCCACCAGCGTGAACTCGTCGAGCCCCGACCAGAAGGTTTCGGCGACGACGTTCAGGCCGTCAAAGCCCTGGAAGATCACGAGGAAGGTCAACGCGATCGCGCCGAGACCGAAGGCAACCTGGATACCGGATACCAGCATCAGCAGTGTGACCACCAGAACAAGCAAGCCTTCAATGCCTGGACTCACGGGGTATCTCCGAAGGCTTCAAGCGCTTGCGCGCGGGCAACGTCTTCCGCGGTCTGCTTCTCAGAAATGCCGAAAGGCGGAGAGCGCCCCGTCACCAGGCAAAGCAGCTCGACCAGGTATTGCAGGACCACCAGGCCCAGTCCGATCGGCATGGAGAGATAGGGAATCCAGAGCCGCGCCCGCCAGACGGTGTTGGACCGCCAGTTTTCTCCAAAAGCCTCGTACCAGTAGATCGTGCAAAGCACGAAGATAGCAATGCAGAAGGCAAACGCGATGAGGCCGGTCACCAGGGCGAGCCAGTAGCGCACGCGCGGACCGACGTACAGCGGCAGGACGTCGACATGGACGTGGCCGCGCGTCATCAGGACGTAGGGACTGCCAATGAAAGTCGCGCCGACCACACAATACGTCACCACGTCGATCTGCCAGACGGTGGTGAGGTTGAAAACGAAGCGCTCAATCACCATGTCGCAGATTACAAGGACGGCGAGGCCGATCAGCAACGCACCGGTCACTCCGGCTACGCGCGACACGAAGGTCACGGTTCGAATGAAACTATCCATCAGGATGTCCGGGTCAGTGAAAAAGGGGCATACGCCATCACGGTCGGTCCCCGGCGGAGCGATCCGCCCGGGGGCCGCCACCTGCCGCTATTTCACCGCGAGCGCTTCGTCGAGCAGCTTTTGCCCGTTCGGCACCTCCTTGGCGAAGCTGGCATAGGAGCTTTTCTTCGCCACCTCCAGCCATGCCTGATAGTCGGCGTCGCTCAGCGTCACAACCTTTACCTTGTGGTCCTCAAACGCCTTGACGGCATCCTTGTTCACTTCGTCGGCTTTACCCTCGTAATACGCCTGCGCCTTTTTGCCGGCGGCGATAACGGCGTCCTGTTGCGCCTTGTTGAGCTTGTCGAAGCTCTTCTTCGACATCAGCGCGGGTTCGTACATGAACCACAGCGCGTTGTTGCCCGGCGCGGTCAGGCAGTCCGTTACTTCATAGAGCCGCATCGACTGGAAGGTGCCGAGGCTGGTGTCGGTGGCGTTCACCACCCCGGTCTGGAAGGCGTTGTATATTTCGTTCGACGGCGGGCTCACGATGCTGGCGCCGGCCGCTTCCCACATGCCGGCGAATGTCGGACCGGCCGCCCGGAACTTGCGACCTTTCATGTCGTCCGGCTTCAAGATGCAGCTGTCCTTCGAAGCCATGCCGCCGGCAAACCAGGCATCTGACAACACGATGACGCCGTGCTTCTCGATTTCGGCGCGGATGTCGTTCATGAACTGCGAGTTGTTGACGCGCTTTGCCCGATCCTGACTGCGGATCAGGCCCGGCATCAGCGTCGCGCTGAAGGTCCGGACCTTGCCACTGGCGTAGTCGAGCGGGAAGAGCGTGATGTCGAGCTGACCGTTGACCATGGCGTTCCACTGGTCGTTAGGCTTGAACAGCGAGGCGCCCGGGTAGACCTGAATGTCGATCCCGACATTGGCGGCCTTCACTTCCTTGGCGATCATCTGCACCATGTCGTCGCGCACGTCGCCCTTGCCGCCGGGAAACTGATGCGACGCCTTCATGATAATCTGCGCCTGTGCTGCTCCCGAGATCGCAATCGCGGCGACCGTCACAGCCAACATTGTTGAAATTCGTCTCATACGTCCCTCCCTGGATTCCTTGTTGTTGCCTTTGTCTCGATTAGAACCCCACAAACCTGCGCGCCGCCATTCGTCATGCATATGACTTTAGTAGCATCTCCAACGCGTGCCGCCAAATCTTCCGCGTGCGCCTGCCCGTTCGGCGATTACCGCACGCGCAAGCCCTAAGCAAATATTCCGCAAAAGCGCGCGCCGGTCTTGCGATCAGATTACGCGCAAACAAGAAGGCGCGGCAGGAGCAGGGCTAGCTGTTCGGGCCACGTTCCATGCCGACGGGTTGCCAGCGGCGAAGCGAGGTAGTTTGCAGCACCGACGGATTGACGCAGCTCACCGGCCACATGCCCTGCAGCACCTGCGACAGCTCGAAACCGACGCGCCTCTTGCGCGTTTCGTCGAAACGCGCCGAGGCCGAGGCGACGTGCGCCGTCAGCGTGACGTTCTCCATGCCCAGCATCGGATTGTTGTGCGAGGGCGGCTCCTTTTCCAGCACGTCGAGCGCGGCGTGCGCGATCCAGCCTTCCTGCAGGGCCTTGATCAGCGCTTCTTCGTCCACGGTCGGTCCGCGGCCGGTATTGATGAAAACAGCGCTTTTCTTCATCTGGCGGAAATGGGTTTCGCCCAGCATGTGGTGAACCTCGGGCCGCGCCGGCGCGTGCATCGACACGAAATCGGACTGCGCGAGCACCTCCGACAGGGTCGCCGGCAGCACGCCGTGATCGAAGATCAGCGTCTCCGCGATGAAGGGATCATAGGCCATCATCCGAAGTCCGAACGGTGCGGCGCGTTTGGCCACCGCGCGCGCCACCCGGCCGAACGAGATGAAGCCCAGCGTCTGTCCCATCAGCCGCGGAATTTTCAGCAGCGCCGGGCGGCCTTCGGTCCAGCGGCCCTGGCGGACCATCTTGTCCTGCTCGACCAGACGGCGAAATCCCGCCAGCAGCAGCATCATGGCGTGGTCGGCGACCTCCTCGATGAAAGTGTCGGGAACGTTGGTGACGGGAATCCCGCGCGCGGTGGCGGCCTTGACGTCCACGCTGTCGACGCCGACGGTACCCAGCGTGATGACCTTGCAGTTCTCCAGCGCATCGATTATTTTTTTCGAGATCGGCATGCCCTTGGCATAGATGGCATCGGCGGTCCGGGCGGCTTCGATAAATTCCGCCTCATTGGCGGGCGCCTCGACGATCTCGGCGCCGATCGGATCGAGCGCCTCCTTTTCAAAGGCATAACCGCCACCGGCGACCGTAAAGCTCGCGCCTTTCGGCGTTACAATCCTGAACTTTGACATTTCTTCTCCCGATTGATTTTCGGTCTTTTATAGACACGAGGTTTTGGTCGCTTGAATACGGCGTTCTTGCCAGGCTCTTGGCCGGGCAGGCTAGCCTGCCGGAAAGCAAAGCGGAAGCCGGTAAGGCGGAAAGGCGCGAGCCCGGTTTCATGCCCGCGCCGATGCCTGCCGCGATGCGATGATCACGCCGGCGAGCACCAGAACGTAGCCAACCAGGTGAAACAGCCGCGGCTGTTCGCCGAGCAGCAGGATCGCCATCGCCGAGCCGAACACCGGCACCAAATGGAGGAACGGCGCGGCGCGGTTCGGCCCGATCAGGGCGATGCCGCGGTTGAAGAACAGGTACGCCAGCGTGGACGGAAAGATCACGACATAGATCAGGGTCGCGGCCGTCAAGGCATCGAATTTCAGCGTGGAGCCGGCCGAGAATTCCCAGATCGAGAACGGCAACAGCAGCAGCGCGCCGCAGCCGATGGTGAAGGCAATCAGCGACAGTTGATGGGTTTTGGGCCGGCGCGGCATCAGCGCCGAATACAGTCCGAAGCTCAGCACCGCGCCGGCGAACATCACATCTCCCTTGTTGAGCTGGATGGTGGCGAGCGCGCCGAGGTCGCCATGCAGGACGATGGTGAGAACGCCGACAAGCGAGATGGCGATACCGGCGAGTTGCGCCCGGGTCAGCCGCACGCCGAACAGCATCAGCGACCACAACGCCACGAACAGCGGACCGGACGACTGGATCATCAGCGCATTCAGCGCCTGGGTGTATTGCAGCGCCCAGTAGGAGAGCGCGTTGTTGAAGGCGAAACCCGTCGCCGACAGCACCACCATCAGCGGCAGCCGCGCCTGCAATGCCGGCCAGTCGCGCTTCAGATGCGGCCCGGCGAACGGCAGCAGCATCAGGAACGCCCCGACCCACCGGACGCAGGACAGCGTCATCGGCGGCACATGGCCGGCGACGAAGCGTGCGAGCACGATATTGCCGGCCCAGAACAGCGAGGTCAGGCTGAGCAGCAGATAGGGCCGGTTGTTGAGCCATCTGACCGGACCGGGGGCAGGCGGCGGGCTTGCGGAAATCGTCATCGGTTCAGGCGCAGTTGCGCCGGATTCACGCCGCGCGACAAGTGCCGCCCCCGCAATGCTACAATGTTCGAATTAATCGAGAACAATGAAGGAGCCGGCCATGGCCGTGGATCTACTGAATATCGAGGGCCTCAAGGAACTGGCGCATCAGGGTCAGATCGTGATGGTGAACCTGATGCGGTTCCGCAATCGCTCGCTCGACGGCGACGGCAGCGGCTGGGATGCCTATCTGCGCTACAGCGCGCTGACCGTGCCGATGATCAAGGCGCGCGGCGGAACCCTGCTGTGGACCGGCGACGCCAAGGCGGTGGCGCTCGGCCCGCGAGCCGGCAATCAATGGGACTATCTGGCGCTGGTCTATTATCCGTCAGTGGCCGATTTCATCGACATGATGACGTCGGCGGATTACGAAAACCGCTGCGATCCGCACCGCCGCAACGGATGCGCCGAGCACGTGATCATCTGCACGAAGGAGGCCTATAGCAAATTCAAGGTCGGCTAAAGCTTTCGAACCAGGTCGGACGTAACTTCGCCGATGCTTCGGACACCGAGCAGCGCCATGTCTCGATCCACCTCGTCCCTGAGCAGCGTGAGCGCGCGCTGCACACCGGCTTCGCCGGCGGCCACGGCCGCGAACAGAAACGGCCGGCCGATGAAGACAAACTGGGCGCCCAGCGCCAGCGCCTTGAGCACGTCGGTGCCGCGCCTTATGCCGCCATCCATCATCACCGTCATGCCACCAGCCTCGGCGGCGATCTCGGGCAGCGTCCGCAGCGCAGACACCGTATGGTCGAGCTGACGGCCGCCGTGATTGGAGACGATCACCCCGTCGACGCCGCTCTCCCGCGCGATGCGCGCGTCCGCCGGCGCGATCAGGCCCTTGACCACCAGCTTGCCTTTCCAGCGGCGGCGGATCAGCTCGACATGCTTCCAGGCGAGCTGGTCGCGTTTGCCGATGTTGCGAATCAGGTTCTTGGAAAGCACCGGCGGCCCGCGCATGGCGTCCATGTTCTCGAAATGCGGCATGCCGTGGTTCATCAGCGTGCGCGCCCAGGTGCCAAACAGCCAGTGCGGATGGGTCGCCGTGTCCCAGACGACCCGCGGGGTGAAGGCCAGCGGGACCCGAAACCCATTGCGGATGTTGTTCTCGCGGTTGGACGAGACGGGCACATCGGCGGTGACGACAAAGGTGTCGTAGCCCGCGGCGGCGACGCGGTCGACCAGCGGCTCGATGCGCAAATCCTCGCCCGCCAGATAGGCCTGATACCAGGCTGCCGGATTTTCGCGCCGGACGTCCTCCAGCGTGATCAGCGATGATGCGCTCAGGATCATCGGCACGTTCATCGCCGCCGCCGCGCGCGCCAGCACGATGTCGCCCCGGTAGGCGCACAGCGCGGCCGAGCCCATCGGCGGAATGCCGAACGGCGCCGCGTAGCTCTTGCCGAACAGTGTTGTGGTCTGATCGCGGCCCGAGACGTCGTTCAGCACGCGGGGAACAAAACCGTATTCATCGAACGCGCGGCGATTGTCGGCAAGCGCGGCGTCGGTCTCGACGGCGCCGGCGATGTAGCCATGGATAAACCTCGGCAGCCGCCGCCGGGCGGTCGCCTCGAAATCGTCGAGCGAAAGGTAGCGCCGCAAGCCGCGCGGAACTGCGCTTGGCGCGCGCTGCACCGTGGATGGCGGGGAAATTGCGGTTCTGTCATGCATGTCGGTGATCCGTCTTTGAGGCGTGGCGGCGATGGTCTGACAACGGCGAATAGGGGTCAAGCTCTGTCGCGGTATTGGCAGGCAAGCTACCCCGCCTTCGCCTGTTTCCGCGAGGCCACGAAAACGCCTGTCAGCACCAACGCGAAGCCGATGATATGGAATAATTGCGGGCGCTCGCCGAGAAAGACGATCGCCATGACGGCTCCGAACACCGGCACCACATGAAAGAACGGCGCGGCGCGGTTGGCGCCGATCAGCCGCACGCCGCGATTGAAGCAAATATAGGCTACCGTCGAGGGAAACACCGCGACATAGAACAGCGTCAGCAGGTTCGTGGTATCGAGCCGCATCACGGGGCGCGAGGACAGTTCCCAGATCAACAGCGGTATCAGGCACGCCGCACCGCAGCCGAAGGTGAAGCCGACAAAGGACAGGCCGTGAATCTCCGGCCGCTTCAGGGACAGCACCGAATAGAGCCCGAAGATCGCCAGCGCGCCGGTGAAGATGATGTCGCCCTTGTTGAACTGGATGCCGGTCAGCGCGGTGAGGTCGCCGTGCAGCAGGATCACCAGCACGCCGGTCAGCGACAATACGATGCCAGCGGCCTGCGCCGGCGTCAGACGGACGCCGAGCAGGACCAGCGACCATACCGCGACGAACAGCGGTCCAGCCGACTGCAGCAGCAGCGTGTTCAGTGCCTGGGTATATTCGAGCGACCAGTATTGCAGGGTGTTGAAGGCGCCGATGCCGGTGATGGAGAGAACGATCATCGTCCCGAGCCTCTCGCGGATCGCCGGCCAGTCGCGCTTGAGGTGGTTCCAGGCGATCGGGAGGATAATGAGGAACGCCAGCGACCAGCGCAGGAACGACAGCGTCACCGGCGGAATGTGCCCGGCGGCAAGGCGGCCGACGATGGCGTTGCCGGCCCAGCACAGCGCGGTGATGCAGAGCAGGAGATAGGGCTGGTTGGCGAGCCAGTTGCTGCGGGCAGGAGCGCCGGGGGCTTGGTCGGAAGCAGACATCAGGTGCTGATTCTAGGCCCAAGTTCCATGAAACCGCGGCGGCGCCCGGCACGATGCGCCAGGCCGGTCCGGCCCGGCCCGTTCACAAACACGGTTTCCCGGTTGGTATCAATGAGGCGAGATGCATCGCGACCATGCGCCGGCGCCCCGGTGCGGCCAGCGCGGCCCACTCCCGGCGGGCTGGGCATCGGACGCGGCAGCGGTGACATCGTGCCCGTCCTTGCGCGCCAGACCCGAAGGAAAACGGACGGTCTCCCTCGACGAGATCCTCGAGGCGCTGTCCGACCTGGACCACCCGCCGAGGAATCCGCCCGGTGGAAAGCCGGCGCGGCTGAAGTCCACCGAACGGACATCGCTGGCGGCCTGATCGGCCGCCATTCGGCAATGCCCGGAACCGTACCGTGTTTCAGGTCGCCATCCCGGGTGCGGCGCCATCGGCGTCCAATCTCTCAAACGATTGCGTGAGTTCATCGCGTCCGGCTATTATTGTTGCCCGGGATAGGGTAACTGCACAATCAGGGGACGATCGGTGGCTGCGTTCCAACCTCGCCGTGCAAGGCCGGGAGAGGGCGCATCGGGACAACCCTTCGCTCGGACAATAACCATCTTGTGGATCGCGGCGGAATGGCGGCAGATGCGGCCGCCGATGCGATCGGGTTTGACGACAAAGGGGCGAAGCTATTGAAGGTACCGGCACCGATCGAAGAAACCGAGGCTGAGGCAGAAAAACGTCACCACTTCGCAGTCCGCGCCAATTCGATTCTGGCGTTTGTCGAATGCAACGAGGATCAGCGCCCTAAATTGCGCGAGGCCATCGTCGAGGCGATGCTCTGGGCGCAGACTCAACCCAAATAGGATCCACGGCCGCCGCTGCTCAATCCGTCAGTGCGTGCGCGACGGCGCCTGCCGCGATGGCCGCGTCATTGGGGTCGATCTCGATCTGCAGGCCGCGCTGCCCGCCATTGACGAATACGGTCGTATGGCTGAGCGCCGCTCGTTCGATCGCTACCGGCACGCGCTTTGTCTGTCCGAATGGACTGATGCCGCCGACATGATATCCGGTCAGCCGCTCGGCGTCGGCCCGTCGCATCATGTTCGCGGTCTTGCCGGCAAACGCGGCGGCGAGCTTCTTCATGCTGACCTCGCAGTCCGACGGCACTACGACGCAGATTGGCTGGCCGTCGACCTCCGCCATCAGGGTTTTCATCACCCGGCCCGGTTCGACGCCGAGCGCTTCGGCAGCCTGCAGACCGATGTTCTCGGCATCGGAATCGTAGACGTAGGTGTGAAGCCTGAAGGCGATGCCAACCTTCCTGAGCGCAAGGGTGGCAGGTGTTGTCTTGGGCATAAGCTTGGCTCCGCCGTTAGCTGTCCGCCGAGTTCAAATAGCAGTTTCGAAGGCCCGCCGTCACGTCAGGCGGATTTTCAGTCAATGTTTGGCCATAGCCGGGCCAGCGCCGGCAGGGTGTACCGCGAACGGCTTCAGCAGTTCGGCGCACACAAGATAGACCAGGACGAGCAGGCCGATCCCGGCGAGCATGATCGGCGGCGGCGCCACGAAGCCGAACCATTCGCCGATCGGCGTGAACGGCAGGATCATGGCGACCGCCAGCGCGACCAGCGAGGACGCTGTAAGCACCGGATGGGGAATGTTCTTCCATGGCCGGCCGTTGGTGCGAATGATGAAGATCACGAGGATCTGCGTCGCCATCGAACTCGAGAAACCACGCTGTTTGGAATTCCGCCGCGGCAGCGTTGAACACGAACAGCAGCGCGGCAAAAGTCAGAAAATCGAACACCGAGGAGAGCGGTCCCATGATGGCGGCGAACCGTATCAGCCCCCGCATGTCCCACAATTGCGGCCGCGCCGTCGCCTGCGGACTGACATTATCGAAGGGGATGCCGAGTTCCGACAAATCGTAGAGCAGGTTGTTGAGGAGGATCTGCGTCGGCAGCATCGGCAGGAACGGCAGCGCAATCGATGCGATCGCCATCGACAGCATGTTGCCAAAATTCGAGCTTGCGCCCATGCGGACATATTTGAGGATGTTGGCAAAGGTGCGCCGGCCTTCCTCGACGCCGTCGGCGACCACCTCCAGATCGGAGGCCAGCAGGATCATGTCGGCGGCGGCCTGTGCGACGCCGGTTGCGCCTTCGACCGAAAGCCCGATATCCGCGACCTTCAGCGCGGGCGCGTCGTTGATGCCGTCACCAAGAAAGCCGACGACCTGCCCGTTGGCCTGAAGCGCCTTGACGATTCGGGACTTCTGGTCGGGCGCCAGCCGGCCATAGGCGTCGACCGATTGAACCTGAATCGCCAATGCGTCGTCGCCCAGCGCGGCGATGTCGCTGCCGGACAGAATCTGTTCGGCATTCAGTCCGACCAGTCCGGCAAGCCGCTTGACGACAACGGGATCGTCGCCGGACAAAATCTTGAGTCTGACGCCCGCGCCCGCGAGCCGCGCAATCGCCGCCGCGGCGGTCGGCTTGGGTGGGTCGGCGAAAGCGCACAGCCCTTCGAATACCAGCTCGGTTTCATCTGAGGTCTCGACTTCGCGGGTTGGCCCGGACCATGGGCGCGAGGCGATGGCGACGGTCCGAAGTCCATCTCTCGCCAGCGCGTGCACGCGCTGCGCCGCCGCGGTCCGCCCGCCGGCATCCATTGCCAGCACGTCAGCAGCCTTGCGCTGCCGGGTACAGAGCGCCAGCACTGCCTCGGGCGCTCCCTTGACGATCATGAGCGCGCCTTGCGGGCCAGTGGCCAGCACCGATCCGAGCCGGCGGGTAAAATCAAACGCCTGTCTCCCGGCAAGCGTCCATCCGTCCGCCGCCCGCGCCGTACCGGCAACCAGGGCCGCATCGAGCGAGCCGCGGTCCCCGCCAAGCGTGGCCGCGATCGCGCCGAGCTGGGCCGCGCGCGCATCATCGGCGCCGTCGGGACCGAGGCTGCGCGCCAGCGTGATCTCCGCCGATGTGAGGGTGCCGGTCTTGTCCGTGCACAAGACCGACATGGCGCCGAGATCGTGGATCGAAGCCAGTCGCTTGACGATCACCTTGCGGCCGGCCATGCGCATCGCGCCGCGCGAAAGCGTCACGGTCGTGATCATCGGCAGCAGTTCGGGCGTCAGGCCAACCGCCAGCGCCACGGCGAACAACAGCGAATCCAGCACCGGCCGGCCGAACACGACGCGGGTTGCCAGAACGACAACAACGAGCGCGAGGGTGAGCCGAGCGATCACGAGGCCGAATTCGCGCAGGTCGCGCTCGAACGGCGACGGCCCCACGGCCTGCGTCAGCGCCGACGCCGCAGCTCCGAACACCGTGCCACGGCCGGTCTTGACCGCGATCGCGATCGCTTCTCCGGTTTGCGCCACCGATCCGCGAAACATCGCGCCCGAGCTGTCGTCGCGATCTGTCACGGCGCCGGTGGCCGGGTGTTTCTGGACCGGATAGGGTTCCCCGGTCAACGCCGCTTCGCCTGTCGTAAAAGCGGTGCATTCGAGGATCAGGGCGTCGGCCGGGATGATGTCGCCGGCGCGCACGCGAAGCAGATCGCCGGGAACGACCGCCTCCACCTCGATCTGCCGGAACGCACCGTCGCGCTTGACTTCGGCTTTGAGTGCCACCGATCGCCGCAGGATTTCCGCGGTCCTCACCGCGTGGCCTTCCTGCACGGTATCGAGCCCGATCGAGAGCGTCAGAATAAGGACGATGATCGAACCGCCGATCTCATCGCCGGTCAGAATTGAAATGATGCCGGCGGCCAGCAGAATCAGAGAAAGCGGTTCGAGCAGCCGGCGAAATACGGCGCGCAACAGGCTGTCGGCCCTGGCCGGCGCATCGCTGTTAGGGCCGTACTGGGCGAGCCGCCGCCTCGCCTCGTCAGTGCCCAGGCCTTCCGGCCCGCAGTGAAGCGTCGCGCAAATCTCCCCGGGCGTGATCCAGAAACTGGTCTCGGCGCGCTCTAAACCATCCGCCACGGCACGCTCCCCAAATATTCATGCAATCCGATTTCAACGCTGCGCGGATGCCGAAATGGTTCGATAGCATGAAAAGCGGCGCAGCGGTTTTGCCGCAAAGTCTACCCGGTTCGGCGGTTTGGATTTGACCCACCTCAATGCTCGGATTCGGCGGCTCACTAGCATTGCGGATCGGTGGTGGCGGGTTCGGGCGCTGGTGCGATCGCTGGCAGGCCGGGCCACGCACTCATTCGGGCCTTTTTTCCGGCATGTTCCCTTGACCTAACGCAACGACCGCAGGCGATGTTGCCTTATGGTTCGACCAACGGCCCTCCGGCCCCATTGAATGAACAAAGCTCGGGAAGCAAAACTCGCCGCCGACCGGGCGTGATTTGCATGGCGTTGAAATGGCAGAACAGACAATTGCTCTTCCGCGAAAGAGTGCGCTCACACTGTCAACCGCATGGTCCGCAATCTGGTCCCACAGATGGTTCGTGTTAGCGGTGATGCTGACGCTCGGCGCCGGCGCCTGGCAGGGCGCGCGGGTAATATGGGGGCCGGCTGTTGTCGTCGATCAGGTCAGGCGCGGTAATCTGGTCGAGACCGTCGTTGCCAGCGGCCATGTCGAGACGCCGTTCCGGGCCGAGATCGGAAGCCAGATCACCGGCACGGTCGATGACGTGCTGGTGCAGCAGGGCGAGCGGGTCAGCAAGGGCCAGCCCTTGATTGCGCTTGAAATCCCGCGAACTGAAAGCAACCGTCGTGCAGGCGCAGGGGGCGGTCGCCCAGGCCGAAGCGCGGATGCGGCAGCTCGATGAACTAACGCTGCCCTCGGCACGCGAAGCGCTGACGCAGGCGCAGGCGAACCTCTTGAACGCCCGGCAGACCTTCGACCGGACGTCGCACCTTGCGGAGAACGGATATGCCACGCGCGCGGCGCTCGACGACGCCCAGAAGATCCTCGACGTCGCGCGAACCCAGGTGCGAACGGCGGAATTTCAGGTCTACACCGCGAGCCCCGGCGGCAGCGACTATGTGATGGCGCAGACCCAGCTCAATCAGGCCCATGCCAATCTCGAGACCGCGGAGTCGCGCCTCGGCTATGCGACCATATCGGCGCCGCGCGATGGCGTGCTGATCACGCGCAATGTCGAGCGCGGCGCCGTGGTGCAGCCGGGCAAGGCGCTTCTGGTACTCGCGCCTTCCGGAGAAGTTCAGCTGGTGCTGCAGATCGACGAGCGCAACCTCGGAAAACTCTCGCTGGGACAGAAGGCGCTGGCTTCGGCGGATGCTTATCCCGACCAGCGTTTCGCCGCTGTTGTCTCCTACATCAATCCGGGGGTCGACATCACCCGCGCCTCGGTCGAAGTGAAACTAACGGTGGCCGATCCGCCGAACTATCTGCGGCAGGACATGACCGTCTCGGTCGATATCGCAGTCGCCGCGAAAGACCATGCGCTGGTGCTTCCGGTCCGGTCCGTGCACGATGTGCTGTCGGGCCAGCCCTGGGTGCTCGGCATCAAGGACGGCCGCGCCGTCAAGCGGCCGGTTCGGCTCGGGTTGCGCGGCAACAGTCATATCGAGATTTTGGAGGGGATGACTGAGGGTGAGGTTGCGATTCCCCTGAATTCCGGGGTGTTCACCGGCCAGCGCGTGCGAGCCCTTGTGCCATGAACAGGTGGCTGCCGTTCGAATGGATCACGGCGGTGCGGTTTCTGCGCGAAGGCCGGCTGCAGACCCTGTTCATCATCGGCGGCATCGCCATCGGCGTCGGCGTCATTGTGTTCATGTCGGCGATGCTGGCCGGGCTTCAAGCGAATTTCATCAAGCGCGTTCTTACTTCACAGCCGCAAATCCAGCTGCTGGCTCCCGATCAGATCGCGCGTCCGCTGCGCAACGCCGCGGGCGAATTCGAGGATGCGAGGGTGCAGCGCCCCAGCCAGCGGGTGATCTCGATCGACCAATGGCCGAAGATCCGGGACCAGATGCTGGCGATGCCTGAGGTGACGGCGGTTGCTCCGACCATTCAGGGTTCCGCGTTGGCGGTGCGCGGCGACGCCAGCCGCGCCATCACCCTGTCCGGTGTCGAGCCGGATTCGTACTTCAGGATCGTCAGGATTCCGGATTACATTGTCGCGGGCGAGCCGCGCCTCACCAGCGAGGACGTTGTTGTTGGCATCGAACTCGCCAAAAATCTCGGCGCCACCGTCGGCGACAAGCTGAATATTCAGGCGGCTTCCGGCGCCAACCGCGCGCTGACGATTTCCGGCCTGATAGACCTCGGCAACAAGGGCGTCAACCAGCGCAATGCCTATGTGGCGCTGCGCACCGGGCAGTCGCTGCTCGGCATGATCGGCGGCGTCACCACCATCGACATGACGGTTCAGAATATCTACGCCGCGGAGGAAATCGCCCAGCGCATTCAGGCGGCCAATGCGGTGGAAGCCGACAGCTGGATCAAGACCAACGCGCAGTTCTTCACCGCCGTGCAGGCGCAGCAGACCTCCAATACGCTGATCAGGCTGTTCGTCGCCCTGTCGGTTGCGTTCGGCATCGCCGCCGTGCTGATCGTCTCGGTGATCCAGCGCTCGAAGGAAATCGGCATCCTCCGCGCCATGGGCACCTCGCGCGGCAAGATTATGCGGGTGTTCCTGCTGCAGGGCGGATTGCTCGGCTTTGTCGGCTCGCTGTTCGGCGCTGTCATGGGCGCGTTCGCGCTGGCTTACTGGCATTCGGTGGCGCGGCAGGCGGACGGATCGGAGCTGTTTCCGCTGATCCTGGAGCGGCGCTTGTTCATCCTGACCGCGCTGCTGGCGACGCTGACGGGACTGCTCGCGGCGACCGCGCCGGCCGTGCGCGCGGCCAAACTCGATCCGGTGGTGGCGATCCGTGGCTGAAGAAATCCTGCGCCTGGAGAAAGTCTGCAAGGCCTACAATGTCGGGCAGCCGTCCGAGACCGAGGTGCTGCACGACATCGACCTGCGGCTGGAGCACGGTGAATTTCTGGCGCTGATGGGACCATCCGGCTCCGGCAAGAGCACGCTGCTCAACATCGTCGGACTGCTCGACCGGCCGACTTCCGGCCGGCTCACCATCAAGGGCCACGACACCGGCACCCTGGGAGACACGGAAATCACCCATCTGCGCGGGCACACCATCGGCTTTGTGTTTCAGTATCACCTCCTGATCTCGGCCTTCACGGCGCAGGAGAATGTGATGATGCCGATGCTGGTGGATCAGGGGTTTTCCAGTGCCGGGATCGAGAAGCGGGCAGGCGAACTGCTGGCGCAGGTCGGACTGGAAAAATTCGGCGACAATCTCGCCAACAACATGTCGGGCGGCCAGCAGCAGCGGGTTGCGGTGGCGCGCGCACTGGCGATGAACCCGGATCTGGTGCTGGCGGATGAACCGACCGGGAACCTGGATACAAAATCGGCCAACGGCGTTTTCGAACTGATGCGCCACGTCAATCGGGACAGCGGCACCAGCTTCCTGCTGGTCACCCACAATCTCGATCTGGCGCGCCGCTGCGATCGCATCATCGAAGTGGTAGACGGCCGCATTCAACCCTAGCCGCGCCCGCCGCCATGCTGCCGACACAAATTTTCGGGGGATATCAATGGGTTGAAGCGCCTCCGGACCCCGTCCGAACAGCCGTTCTTGCTTGCGTCGATAGCCCGCTTCCTTTATCCGATTGTATGCCTCGCATGCGAGCGGCCCCCGGCCGTGATTTGGGCTGGGCGCATGATCCGGAAGAGCGGGCACCGGTTTTCCGAACCGATCATGCTCGTACTAATAGTTGCAGAGGGAATACCCGAGAATGGCCAATGTCGTCGTGGTCGGCGCCCAGTGGGGCGACGAAGGGAAGGGCAAGATCGTCGACTGGTTGTCGGAACAGGCCGACATCGTCGTGCGCTTCCAGGGCGGCCACAATGCCGGTCACACCCTCGTTATCAACGGCGAAACATACAAGCTGGCGCTGCTACCCTCTGGCGTGTTGCGGCCGTCCAAACTTGCCGTGATCGGCAACGGCGTGGTGTTCGATCCGCAGGCCTTCCTCGACGAAGTGACGAAACTGAGAGGCCAGGGCGTCGCCATCAGTCCGGATAATCTGCGCGTCGCCGAAAACGTCACGCTGATTCTGCCGCTGCATCGCGAACTCGATGCGCTGCGTGAGTCCGGCAACGCGGTCACCGCGATCGGCACCACAAGGCGCGGCATCGGTCCTGCCTACGAGGACAAGGTCGGCCGCCGCGCGATCCGGCTGATGGACCTCGCCGATCTCGATACGCTGCCGCACAAGATCGACCGCCTGCTGGCGCATCACAACGCGCTGCGCCGCGGGCTCAATCTGGAAGAGATCGACGGCGCCGGCATCCTGAAGGAACTGACGCGGCTTGCGCCGCAGCTTCTGCCCTACGCGGAGACGGTATGGCGCCTGCTCGACATCAAGCGCCGCGAGGGCAAGCGGATCTTGTTCGAGGGCGCGCAGGGCGCGCTGCTCGACGTCGACCACGGTACCTATCCCTACGTCACCTCGTCCAACACCGTGGCGGCGCAGGCCGCGACCGGCACCGGCATCGGACCCGGCGCGGTCGGCTATGTCCTGGGCATCTGCAAGGCCTACACGACAAGGGTCGGGCAGGGACCATTCCCGACCGAACTGGACAACGCGATCGGCCGCAAGATAGGCGAGCGCGGCCGCGAGTTCGGCACCAACACCGGGCGCAAGCGGCGCTGCGGCTGGTTCGACGCCATGCTGGTGCGCCAGACCGTGCGGACCTGCGGCATCCACGGGCTGGCGCTGACGAAACTCGATATTCTCGACGGCTTCGAGCGGATCGAGGTCTGCGTCGGCTATACGCTGGACGGCAGGGAAATCGACCATTTGCCGGCCGGCGAGGGCGCGCAGGCCCGGGTGGTGCCGATCTACGAGACCATCGAGGGCTGGAAGGAGCCGACCGCCAATGCCCGTTCCTGGGCGGATTTGCCGGCCCAGGCCATCAAATATGTCCGCCGGGTCGAGGAACTGGTGGGCTGCCCAATCGCCTTGCTTTCCACCAGCCCCGAACGCGAGGATACTATTCTGGTCCAGAACCCGTTCGAGGCTTAACGAGATGTTACCGGAGCGCCCGCATTGTTGAGCAGAGATGGCTGATTACTACCCGCTGATCGCCCGCGCCATTGCCGGACTGGACCCCAGTGCCCCCGGCGAGAGCCGGCGCGCGCTTTATGAGCGCGCGCGCGCGGCGCTGATCGCGCAACTGCGCAGCGTGCAGCCGCCGCTCAGCGAATCCGAAATCACCCGCGAGCGGCTGTCGCTGGAAGAGGCGGTGCGCAAGGTCGAGTCCGAGGCCGCCCAGCGCGCCCGCGACGCCTCGCGCCCCGGCGGCAGCGACCGGGCCCGCGCCGGCGATGCATTCCGCGCCAATAACCGTCCCGCGGCGCGGCCGGCTGAGCCGGCGCCGCCACCGCCGGCCGGACCACAGCCTCCGGCGCCGCCGCTGCGTCCCCGTCCGCCCGCGCCGCCGTCGCGCAACGACCGGCCGCCGCTCGGACAGGAAGACCGCCCGCAGCGCAATCTTCGGGCCGACGCGCCGCCACCGCCGCCGCGACCGCAACCGCCGCAAGTCCCGATGCAGGACCCTCAGCTGCCGCCGACCCGCGAACGGTCGGGCGCGCCGCGCCGCGGCCCCGACAACAGTGCCCAGCAGGCGCCGGGCATGCGCGGCTTCCGCGACATCGCCGCGGACGCTGACGATCTCGGCCGCGCCGCCGCCCAGGCCAACCGCGCTGCGCGGAAAACCTATGCCAACGTGCAATCGCCGTCGCCGGAGTTCGACCGGCTCGAGCCGAACATGGAAAACCGCGGCGCCGATCCCGACGCGCCCTATTCCTATGACGAATCCGTCGAGGAGGCCGAGCGCTACGCACCGCCGCCGCAGGCGCCGCGGCCGCGGCTGGCCGCGGACCGCGAGCCGAAAAAACGCGCCCGCAGCGGCGCGGTGTTCCCGTTCAAGAGTGCGATCGCCGTCGGCGTGGTGCTGATCCTGGTCGGCGCCGCGATCCTGTGGGGCAAGTCGGTGGTGACAACCATCAGCGGCCTGCTCAAGCCGCAGCAGGCGGTGGAAGCGCCGAGGGACACCTCGCCGCTGACCAAGCCGAAGATTCCTGATCGCGTCGGTCAGCCGTCGTCGACCGACCAGGTCGCTCCGGTGGCGCAGCGCGTGGTGCTGTATGACGAGGACCCGGCGGATCCCAAGGGCAAGCAATATGTCGGCTCGGTGATCTGGCGCACCGAACAGATCAAGGCTGTCGCCGGCCAGAAGCCCGATCTCGCCGTGCGCGCCGACATCGACGTCCCCGACCGCAAGTTCAAGATGACCATGTCGTTCCGCCGCAACACCGACACGTCGCTGCCCGCCAGCCACACCGCAGAACTGACGTTTATCCTGCCGGCGGATTTCACCGGCGGCGGCGTCGGCAACGTGCCGGGCATCCTGATGAAATCCAACGAGCAGGCGCGCGGCACGCCGCTCGCAGGTCTCGCGGTCAAGGTCACCGACGGCTTCTTCCTGGTCGGCCTGTCCAATGTCGACGCCGACCGCTCGCGCAACCTGCAGCTCCTGAAGGAGCGATCCTGGTTCGACGTGCCGCTGGTCTATGTCAACCAGCGCCGCGCCATCATCGCCATCGAAAAGGGCGCCCCCGGCGAGCGCGCCTTCAACGACGCGTTCGCGGCGTGGGGGGAATAGGCTAACTCCGTATTCCTCATGGCTCGGCAGCAAGCGCGAGGAGGAGCATGAAGCGGTATCTGATATTCGCAGCGCTGGCGCCGCCGCTTGGCGGATTTTTCGTGCTGCTGGCCAACACCGTGACGTCCGGCTACTGGAGCCACCCGCCGAGCCTTTCGGAAACGGAAAAGCTGGTCGCAGTCTTCGTCAAGACGTTTCAGTACAGCTATCTATTAGGCATCCTGCCGGCGCTGATGATCGGCGCGGTGGATGACATCCTCGTCCACTTCAAGAGAATTGGTTGGGCGGTCCGGGTCCTGATCGTCGGCGCGATCGCGTTTGCGGCGACCGAATTGCTCTACGGCTCCCGCGGTCCGGACAGCGGCGCACTCCAGTTCATCCTCTTCGGCCTTGTCGGCTTTATTCCGGCGACGATTTGTTCGTGGCTGTCGCATAGGACGATGGATAGGCCGGACGCGCCAGCGCCAAGTGTGGCGACCTAATCGCAGTCGAAAACCTGACCTCCATTGCTGCATTGACGTAGAGCGCTCACGGGCGCGTTACCGAATTTGACCGTCGGTCCCGGCAATTTCTCGGCAATTCAAGAGAGCCCCTCTTTGAAGCCGTAAATAGGTCATGTCTGCTGACCGGCTTTTGTCCAAATATCAAGAGCAGCATCGCAGCGCTATGGTGGCGGTCCAGCACGCTGTCCCAGTGGACGAGGCCTTTCTCTCATCTGGACCCGCCTCATCCAACTGAAGCCCAACGAGAGGAGGGAGCCAAAGATGAGCACAAGCAGAATTCCGCATGTCACGCGACGCCGGTTCTTGAAGGGAACGGGCCTCACCCTTGCCGCCGCCGGTGCCGCACCGGTGATTTCCGCGCCATTTGTTTCGCGGGCGCTGGCCGACACCAAGTCGCTGTCGATTGTGCAATGGAGTCATTTCGTTCCGGCGTACGACAAATGGTTCGACAATTTCGCCAAGGATTGGGGAATGAAGAATCATATTGAAGTCACGGTCGATCACGTTCCCGTGCAGGATGTCGCAGCGCGCGCGGCCGCCGAGGCGTCGGCTGGAGCCGGACACGATCTGTTCGGGTGGAACGGCGCCGGCGGCGCGCATCTCTACCGTAAATTCCTTGTCGACGTCACGAGTTCTCGTCGAGTCCGTCGAGAAGAAGTACGGCAAGATCAGCATCATCGGCCGACAGATCGGCTACAACCAGGACGACAAGACCTGGTCGGCATTTCCCGACTACTACATCAACTTCCCCGTGATGTATCGCAAGAGCCTGTGGGACGGGATCGGGGTCAAGCCCGAGACCTGGGACGAGATACGGACCGGCGGCGCGAAGCTGAAGGCCAAGGGCAACCCGGTCGGCATTTCGCTCGGCCACAGCAACGATCCGAACACCACCTGGCGCGGCTTGATGTGGAGCTATGGCAGCACCGTCCAGGACGAGACCGGCAAGAAAGTCACGCTCAACAGCAAGGAGACGGTCGAAGCGGTCAAGTTCGTCACCGCCCTCTACAAGGAGGCGATGGCGCCGGACGTGCTTTCGTGGAACGACGCCAGCAACAACCAGTATATCGATTCGGGGGTCTCTTCGCTGATCATCAACCCGATCTCGGCCTATCGGACGGCCCAGCAGCTCAACAAGAAAGTGGCCGACGATATTTTCGTGCTGAAACCGCCGAAGGGACCGGTACGCCAGTTGATGGGCGGCGCGTCGGAATTCTACGGTATCTGGAAATTTGCCAAGAACCAGGAGGCGGCGATCGAGTTCCTGAAATACTACGCCGATAACTGGGTCGAAGCCTTCAAGGCGAGTTCAGGATACAACATGCCGATCTTCGCCAATATCGTGCCGAAGCCGATGCCGCTGCTCTCGGACGATCCAACCTCGACGCCGCACGACAAGCTCGCGGTCCTGCAGACCTCCGACGAGTGGTCCGCCGTTCCCGACTATCCCGGGCCGGCCTGGCCGGCGACAGATGAAATCTACAACAACTTCATCATCTGCGACATGATGGCGAAGGCGGCGACGGGTGCGATGACCGCCGAAGACTTGGTCAAGTGGGCTACGCAGCAGTGCGAAGCCATCTTCGAGAAGTGGCTGCACAAGGCCTGATTGAGATTGCCCGCTTTGGGGCCGCGCGCTTGCACGCGGCCCCGGGCAGACGACGGTGGACCGGGCGGGCAGAAACGTGTGCCACGCCGCCAAGGGTCGGCGGCGCGGCTTTCCTTCCCATGATTTCAGGAACATGCAATGGCTGCGGTGTTTACCAGGGATATCATCAAGAAATTTGATGAAGTTCCCGCCGTCGACGGCATTACGCTAACGGTACCGGACGGCGAGTTCATGGTCTTGCTGGGGCCATCGGGCTGCGGCAAGACGACATTTCTGCGCATCATCTGCGGGCTCGAGAGGCAGACGAGCGGCGACCTCATGATTGATGGAAACCTCGTCAACGATGTTCCGCCGCGCGCCCGCGGCGTGGCGATGATGTTCCAGAGCTACGGTCTCTATCCGCATTACACCGTGCGCAAGAATATCGCCTTTCCGCTGCGGACCCAGCGCGTTCCCACCCCCCAGATCGAAAAGAAGGTCGAGTGGGCGTCGCAATTACTCGGCATCGGTCATCTACTCGACCGACGGCCGCGTCAGCTTTCCGGCGGCGAACGCCAGCGCGTCGCGCTCGCCCGTGCGCTGGTGCGCGAGCCGACCGCGCTGTTGCTCGACGAGCCGCTCTCCAACCTCGACGCCAAACTGCGCGCCTCGGCCCGCCAGGAGATCAAGCAATTCCAGCAGCGGGTCGGGATCACCACCATCTATGTGACCCATGATCAGGTCGAGGCGATGGGCATGGGCGACCGCATCGCCGTCATCGACCATGGCCGCGTGCGGCAGGTCGGAACGCCGACGGAAATCTACGACGACCCCGCCGACCGCTTCGTTGCGACCTTTGTCGGCACGCCGCCAATGAATCTTTTGGCCCACAATGGCGGGTATCTGGGTTTTCGTCCCGAGAATTTCCTGCCCAGGGAAATGATCGACGACGGCAACGGCAACATCACCGAGTTTTCGTTCCGGGTCGATCGCTCCGAGTATCTCGGCTCCGAGCGGATCGTGTACGGCGCGATCGAAGGCTTCGACCCGGCGCAGGTGATCACGGCGAAATTGCCGGGTGCGCACGTCGCCGAGGAAAGCATCAGGCCCGGCGAGTGGCATCGCTTCGCGGCGCGCAACGGCGCACTGCGCTATTTCGGCGCAGACGGCAAGCGGGCCAGTCGCCACTGAAAGCGGGTTTTCTCCGATGGTCTCAATAGCCGAACCAATCGTCAAACCGGTATCGCGCTTCCGCTTTATGCTTGACCGGCGGGAGGTGCTCGGCGCCATCTTTGTCGCGCCCGCGATCCTCTATGTTCTGCTGCTGGTCGGCGTGCCGTTTCTGCTCTCGGTATATTACTCGGTCAGCGCCTACACCATCTACGACCCCTCGTGGCGCTTCGTCGGCCTTGCGAATTTCAGGCAGATCCTTCAGAATCCGGTATTTCTGGAAACGCTGGGCAACACCTTCCTCTTCACGTTCGGATCGCAACTGCTCGGGCTCGTCCTCGGCAAGTTCGGCGCGCTGTTGCTGTTGCGGCCGTTCCCGGGACGCAAGATCGTCAGGGCGTTGATCATCTTGCCCTGGGCGGTGCCGATCGCGCTCGCCGCCGTCGCCTGGGAATGGATGTTCGATTCGCTCTACAGCGTCATCAACTGGACCATGATCGCACTCGGCGTCTTCAACCGCGGGGAGGCGCCGAATTGGCTCGGCACTCCGCATCTGGCGATGCTGTGCGTGATCGTCGTCAACGCCTGGCGGTTCTTTCCGTTTGCGATCGTCGTCTTCCTCGCCGGCATCACCGCGGTCCCGCAGGACATCATCGACGCTGCGACCGTCGACGGCGCCGGCTTCTGGCGCCGCAACTACCAGATTATCCTGCCGATGATTCTCCCGATCGTCGCCATCGGCCTGATTTTTGGCATCGTGTTTACCTTCACCGACCTTTCCGTGGTTTATCTCTTGACCAATGGCGGCCCGATCAACTCGACCATGGTGTTGGGTTTCCAGGGTTTCCAGGTCGGCATCGTTTCCGGCGACGTATCGCATGGCGCCGCCATTTCACTGTTCATGCTGCCGGTGCTGTTCGTCGTGGTCATCGGCATGTTGCGCTTCATCCGGCGGCGGGAAATCTGACATGGCGCGTCTCGCCGCCAAGATCGCCAAGGAGACCGCGTTCTATGCGGGGGTCGCGTTCTTCGTTGTTCTCGCGACGTTTCCGTTCTACTGGATGCTGATCACCTCGTTGAAGAGCAATCCCGACCTCTACAACGTCACCAATATTCCGTTCTGGTTCAACGAGGCGCCGACGCTCGAGCATTTCCACTATCTGTTCGAACAGACGGAGTTCACGCAATGGCTGTTGAACTCGCTGATCATCGGCGTCTGCGTCGTCGCGATCACCCTCGTTGCCGCGCTGCCCGCCGGCTATAGCCTGGCGCGGATGACCGGCCGCAATGGCGAGGCGCTCGGGATCGGCGTCTTCCTGACCTATCTGGTACCCCCGACCCTGCTGTTCCTGCCATTATCCCGGATCGTCGCCAATCTCGGACTGCAGAACTCGATGTGGTCGCTGGTGCTGATCTATCCAACCTTCACGATCCCGTTCTGCACCTGGCTGTTGATGGGGTTTTTCAAGGCCCTGCCGCCCGAGATCGAGGAGGCGGCGATCGTTGACGGTTGCAGCCTGTTCGGCGCGTTCATCCGGATGGTGATCCCGCTGTCGCTGCCGGGGATCCTGACGGTGGTGATCTTCACGTTCACGCTGACCTTGCAGGAATTCGTCTACGCGCTGACCTTCATTTCCTCGACGGCGCAAAAGCCCATCACGCTCGGCGTGGCGACCGATCTCGTTCGCGGCGACATCTTCTTCTGGGGCGAGATCATGGCCGGCGCACTGATCGCCAGTATTCCGGTGGCGATCGCCTACAACCTGTTCCTTGATCGCTTCATCTCCGGCATCACCGGCGGCGCCGTCAAATAAACGGCGTCGCAACCTTTCTTCTTCTTAATCATTGGGAGGCCGCCGCGGCGGCGTGTCGCAACTTGCGGCGGCCTTGCGCGTTACCCATGTGATGACGATGTCGAACGAAGAGATCCTGATCCCCAATCCCTCGCGCAGGCGCGGGAAAACCTCCAGCGCCGGTTTTCGCGGGGCGGAGGCACGCGGCCCGATCATCGATCAGGAGGGGCGGGAAATACCGGAGGAATCGCTGGGGCCGCGGTCGCACGGCTTTCGCATCGATTTCGGCAATGCAGGCGGAAATCCATTCGGCAATCTCACCCGAGAGCAGCGGCTGGCACGGCTCGACGCTGTGGCGAAGCTTCTCGACATCGCCTTCATCCTGCCCGGTACCAACATCCGCTACGGTATCGACGGCATCATCGGTCTGATCCCGGTGGTCGGCGACATCATCGCCACCGCGCTGTCGCTGTGGCTGGTGCGCGAGGCGCGTGCGCTCGGCGCGCCCTGGCACATCACGGCGCGGATGCTCGGCAATGTCGCGAT
This sequence comes from uncultured Alphaproteobacteria bacterium, assembly GCA_963801875.1. Lineage (GTDB taxonomy): Bacteria > Pseudomonadota > Alphaproteobacteria > Rhizobiales > Xanthobacteraceae > Bradyrhizobium. Next base: position 555,591 of record CAWDGT010000010.1, read on the forward strand.
TCAGGGTGTGGTCGGAACGGTGCCGGTCGCCGGCGACGCGTTCGACGTGCTGTTCCGCGCCAATATCCGCAACGTGCGCATGCTGCGGCGCTGGATGGACAAGCAGCCGCGTTAGAGCGGGATTGGATTTGTAACTGCGGGCCGCGTGTTCGGCCAAACCTCTCCCGCAGGAGCTACGCGGCGTCGGCGTCCGCCTTGTCGGTGGCAGGCGCGGGCTCGGGTGCGCGGGGGCGGCGCGGCAGCGGAAAGTCCTGGCTCTCATACAGGGTGCGGATGCCGCTCTGATCGAAGCGGGCTTCCTCGACCTGCAGGTAGGCGCCGTTCAGCGAATCCGCCGGCAATTCCTCGATCGCGAAGCGAACCGCTTCGGCCGCGGTGCCAAATCGCCGATACGCGAATCCCGCCCGCTTCTTCTTGCGGATCGCGGCGGGAAACAGTTCGGCAGCAGTGTTGAAGCTGAAGGAAGCCATGGTCAGGGACCTCTGATCTTTTTAGTGAGAACGCGATTTCGCTATCGCGAACGGATCGCACAGGCGCAACCAAAGCGGTGGTGCGCCAGCACACGTCATTTCAGGACAGTCTTTAATATAAGCTCGTTTGCCAGAAATGCGACTCCTGAGCGGCCTGATGATAAATCCGGGCAGCCCGAGCCGGGCTCTGAAATAAAGTCTTTTATTTCAATACCTTGTGCGGCCTAGAGTTTGCCGAGCAGCAGCAGGATGATCAGCACGACCAGAATAACGCCGCCAATGCCCATTCCGGAATGGCCCATGCCATAGCCATAACCGCCAAACCGGCCGCTGAAGCCGCCCAGCAGGTAGATGATCACGAGGATGATAAGTATCGTTCCGAGCGTCATGGCATTCTCCCCAACCGGCGGTCGGCAGACGAAAATCCGCCATCCCGCACCTGGAGAAAAGCATATCCCCGCCTTTGGTTCCAGCGAGGGAACCGGAAACGTGGGAGCAGTGACGCGACGAAGCGGCTCGGGCCGGGCGCGGAAGAAAAAGCCAAGCCTATTTCGGCTGCAGTTTCAGCGCGGCCGAATTGATGCAGTAGCGCAGTCCGGTCGGGCCGGGTCCGTCCTCGAACACGTGCCCGAGATGGCCGTTGCACTTCGAACAAAGCACCTCGGTCCGGATCATGCCGTGGCTGATGTCGCGCTCCTCATCGACATGGTCTTCCACCGCGGGCGCAGTGAAGCTGGGCCAGCCGCAGCCGGAGTCGAACTTGGCGTCGGATTCGAACAGCGTCTGGCCGCAGCCGGCGCAGGTGTAGGTGCCCGGCCGCTGCTCATGCTCGTACTCGCCGGAGAACGGCCGCTCGGTCGCCTTTTCGCGCAGCACCGCGTACTGCATCGGCGTCAATTCGCGGCGCCACTCCGCCTCGCTCTTCTCGATCTTGCCGGTCTTTGTCCTGGTGTCGGGCATTGAGCGTCCTCACAAACCATGAAGCCGCCGTCAGTTGGTGGCTTTTGCGCTGCTCACCAGCGTCGGCTTCTCGATGTAATTGTCGGCGAAAATCTTCTTCAGGTTCTCGACCTTCGGAATATCGTTGTAGGCAATATAGGGCTGGTTCGGGTGCAGCGTCAGGTAGTCCTGGTGATAGGCCTCCGCCGGAAAAAACCCCTCCAGCGGTCCCACCTTGGTCACGATCGGCTTCCTGTACACCTTGGCGGCGTTGAGCTGGGCGATGTAGGCGTCGGCGACCTTCTTCTGCTCGTCGGAGGTGGTGAAAATCGCCGAGCGGTATTGCGTACCTGAGTCCGGTCCCTGCCGGTTCAACTGGGTCGGATCGTGCGCGACCGAGAAGAAGATCTGCAGGATCTTGCCGTAGCTGATTTTCTTCGGGTCGTATTTGATTTCGACGGACTCGGCATGGCCGGTCGCGCCGGTGGAGACGACGGGGTAGGAGGCGGTCGCCTTGCTGCCGCCGGCATAGCCGGACACCGCGTTGACGACGCCCGAAGTATGCTGGAACACGCCCTGCACGCCCCAGAAGCAGCCCCCGGCGATGACGGCGGTCTGGATGCCGTCGGTGGGTGGAACGTCGACGGCGGGCGCGGGGATGACAACGGCATCTTCCGCCGCCAGCGTCGGCGACACGGCAAAGGCAGTGATCGCCAGCGCGCCGAGGCCGGCGGCGCAGAGCGAAAGGCGACTGAATGAGCGAGCGGACATGGGGCTTCCTCTTGTCGGCGGATTGAAGGGCAGTCTAGAGCGGCGGCCGCCGATCGCAATCGGCCTGCCTGCCCAGATGCCCCAAGATACGCGGCGGGAGCCGCGTTGTTACATCAGGATGCACACGAGTTCGTGAATAAAGTTCCGTTTATCCAAGGCGTTAGCGCTGTGGGAGCACGGCCCGCCGAATTGCCTCGCGGGATAACGTTCTTTTTGGCGCGGAAGGGTCCCTCATGGTGAGGAGGCGCTTGCGCCGTCTCGAACCATTACGTCCCGATGTCGCCCGTCCTTCGAGACGCGGCCAAGTGACGTCGGGATATGCGCCTACACCACCACGCTCAGCCGCTTCGCCGCCCGCGTAATGCCGGTGTAGAGCCATCGCGCGCGGCTGTCCTGGAACGCAAAACTCTCGTCGAACAAAACCACGTCGTCCCATTGCGAGCCCTGCGATTTGTGCACGGTGAGCACGTAGCCGTAGTCGAACTCGTCATAGGGTTTTCGTTGCTCCCACGGAATCGTCTCGATTGCGCCGCCAAAGCAGTCGCCGCGCACCGAGACTTTCGTCACCTTGTGGCCAAAATCCTCGTCCGGCGACAGCCGCATGGTGATGATGCTGGATTTCGACTGCGCGCGCGACTTCACCCGCCACAGCCCGCCGTTGAACAGGCCCTTCTTGCGGTTGTTGCGCAGGCAGACCAGCTTGTCGCCGGCCACCGGCAAGGGATCCTCGATGTTCTGCTTTTGCCGCACCCGCATGTTGTAGGAGCGCCGCGTATTGTTGCGCCCGACCAGCACCTGATCGGCGCTCATCACCCGGTCCGGATCGAGCTCGGCGCGCGATACCACCTGGCTTTCGCCGTAGCGGCCGATGTCGAGTTCGCGGCCCTCGCGCACGTCCATCGACATCCGTATGATCGGATCGTCCTGCGCCTGGCGATGCACCTCGGTCAGCATTACGTCGGGCTCGCAGTCGGTGAAGAAGCCGCCACCCTGAATCGGCGGCAGCTGCGCGGGGTCCCCGAGCACCAGCAGGGGACATTCGAACGACATCAGGTCGCGCCCCATTTCGGCGTCCACCATCGAGCACTCGTCGATCACGATCAGTTTTGCTTTTGACGCCGGCGCGTCGTCCCAAAGCTCAAAACTCGGCTGCTCGACGCCGGATTCACGCGCGCGGTAGATCAGCGAATGGATCGTTGAAGCGTTGTCGCAGCCCTTGTTGCGCATCACGAGCGCGGCCTTGCCGGTGAAGGCTGCGAATTTCACCTCGCCGTCGACGCCCTCGGCGATGTGGCGGGCCAGCGTGGTCTTGCCGGTTCCGGCATAGCCGAACAGCCGGAACACCGGCGGGGTGCCGTTCTTGCCGGGTTTTGACTTCAGCCAGTCGGCAACGGCCTGCAGCGCGGAATCCTGATGCGGCGTGAAAGTGGTCATGGGGGCTCGAATGGGGGAGGGCCGCGCACTTAAGCCACGACTCGCAAGCTCCCGAAACTAACCATTCGCGCGGTCAGTGCAAGCCGCCTTCCGCCGCGCGGAATTGCTCGAGGCTGGACTTAGGCCTACCCGCGAATACACTGCATCGAACAGCAAGCCGGCCCTCGGGAGAGACGTCATGAAATTCGGCATCTTTTATGAGCTGCAATTGCCGCGCCCGTGGCATGCCGGCGACGAACTCAGGCTTTACCAGGACGCGCTGACGCAACTGGAGACCGCCGACCGGCTTGGCTACGACCATGCCTGGGTGGTGGAGCATCATTTTCTGGAGGAATATTCGCATTCGCCGTCGCCGGAATCGTTTCTCGCTGCAGCCTCCCAGCGCACCAAAAACATCCGGCTCGGCCATGGCATTTTCCAGCTCACCACCAATCATCCGGCTCGCGTCGCCGAGCGCGTCGCCGTGCTCGATCTCCTGAGCAACGGCCGTGTCGAGTTCGGCATGGGCGAGAGCGCCTCGATCACCGAACTGACGCCGTTCGGCCGCGACATGGAAACCAAGAAGGAAGTGTTCGAGGAAGCCGTCCGCGCCATCTTCCCGATGTTTGGGGAGGGCGGCAGCGAGCACCACGGCAAGTATTTCGACATTCCCCTGCGCAATGTGGTGCCAAAGCCGGTGCAGAAGCCGCATCCGCCGCTGTGGATGGCGTGTTCGCAGCTTCCGACCATCGAGCGCGCCGGCCGGAACGGTTTCGGCGCGCTCGGCTTCCAGTTTGTCAGCGCCGACGCCGCGCACGCCTGGGTGCACGCTTATTACAACGCCATCACCAAGCGGCTGAAGAAGCTCGCCGATTACGAGATCAATCCGAACATGGCACTGGTGTCGTTCTTCATGTGCGCGAAAACCGACGAGGAGGCGCGCGCGCGCGCGGATGGCGCCACTTTCTTCCAGTTCGCGCTGCGCTTCTACGGCGCGTCGCAGAACCGCCAGCGTCCGGCGCCGGGCACCGTCAACATGTGGGACGAGTACAACAAGTGGAAGCGCGAAAACCCGGAAGCCCAGGAGGCGGCGCTGCGCGGCGGCCTGATCGGATCGCCGGAAACCATCCGGAAAAAACTGCGGCGGTTCCGTACCTCGCACATCGACCAGGTGATCCTGCTCAACCAGGCCGGCAAGAACAGCCACGAGCACATCTGCAACTCCCTGGAACTGTTTGCCCGGGAAGTGATGCCGGAATTTCGCGAGGACCCCGAGCACGACGCCTGGAAGGCGGGCGTCATGAACGGCGCGATCCAGCTCGAGGAGATCGATACCCAAGCCTTCACGGATCGCTACGGCAAGCTGGCGGTAACCGTCGCACCGAAGCCGTCCGCCGCGGCGGCGGGATAGCCGCCCGCGATTGATTCCGTCCGTTTATTTTACGCCGATGTCGCCTCGCCCGCGCGCTGCCGCTCCGGCGCCCGGGCCGCAATCGAGGGGAAGGGGTTGGTCGCCCAGCATCGCCTTGACGACGACACCGCGGGCCTTGTCGGCGGGAAGCGCGTGCTTTGAGAGGAGGTCGCTGCATTCGGCGACGATCCGGTCCGCATCCTGCATGATCTTGAGCTGCTTGTAGCGATCCTGCCGGTGCAGCCCCATGCTCTCACCGACCACTTCGAGGATGTTGATGATCCGGAACGGCCAGTCGCGTTCGTGCGCGCACAGCTCGCGATGATCGGAATGATAGACCGCAACCAGCGCATCGACGCCCGCGTCGCACGCCGCCTGTAGCTCGTTAAGCTGCAACTCGCGCTTGAACGCGGGCAGCACGCCGACGTTGACGCTCTGCAAGCCGACTGCCGGCTGCTTCAAGTCGACGAGTTCGATGCCGGGGATCGCCTTCAGGATCTCGGCGGCGGCTTCCATGACGCCGGCAACGCCGGGATGCCGGTGCAGCGCGACCCGCATTTCAACCCGCCGCTGCAAGTGCGGCTTCAATTGATCAAGCCGGCCGTCGAGGAACCGCATGAACGGCGTCATCTCGAAAGGCCGCGAGCCGCGCTGTCGTTCGATTGTCGGCAATGTCAATTCGGTGAACTGGACGTAGCAGCTCGGGCACCAGGAGATCACCTGGCCGGACTTGGAGTGCGCCAGCTTCTCCATCGTGCTCGTGCCCATGCGCCCGGACATCTCGACGTCGCCAGGGCGCAGCTGCACGACGCCACAACAATGGCTCGGACCGCCCATCACCTGGTAAGTGACGCCGAGAGCATCCATGATATCGAGGGCAAGCAGCGCAATATGCGGCGTTTTGAGCACATTGCAGCCGGTGTAGAATATGAAGTCCGGCGCTTCCGCAGGCTTTGATACCGATGCCGAGTTCTGACCGAGCCGCTTCAGGTCCTCGCCATCGAGCTGCAAACGCGAGAGCACCGAGACATCCTGGCCGAGATCGCGATATCTCTGTACGCCCTGTCGGCGCCGTTCAGGAAGATCGTGATCGGCCTTCGCGATCCCGAGGCGTGCCATGGCAAGCAGGAAGCGCGGATTGACTCCGTAGTCGCAGGCCTTGATGCATTCCCCGCTAAGCATGCAGGACGCCGCCCACTTGCGCGATGCCTCGGGACCGATACCGGTACGCACGAGGTCGAGCACGCCGCTGATGATATCTTCGGATTTCGTATCCGAGATGCCGGCGGGTTGCACGCTCGGGCAAACCTCGACGCACTTGCCGCATCGCGTGCAGGCGTCAAGCATATCTTCGACGCGTTGGCCCAGCGCCTTCTCGAAAGAGAGCTCGCTCATCGGGAACCCATCCCCTTCAGTCATGCGGATAAACTTGCAGCGCAGTGGCCGGACTTCAGCTCAATATGCCACAGATCGGACCGAAATTGCAGCCGTCATCGGATCGGACGGCGACATTGCCGAGATGCGCGAGATCCTGTTGCATCGGCCGCTTTGACGCCGGCCCGATCAGCCCTGCAGGGCCGCGAGCAGCTCGTCCGGCCGTTCTGCCATCATCATGTGGCCGGCGCCTGATAGCACCACGGTGCGTGAATTCGGCAGCGCGGCGGCAAGCGCCTTGCCCGCTTTTGCAGGGGTCATCATGTCGCGCTCGCCGAGAATGAACGTGGTCGGGACGGTAATTTGCGCGGCGGCGGCAAGCGCCCCCTGGTAGGAATTGCACGCGGACAGGTCGTTGAACAGCACGCCGGGCCGGCACTGTTCCAGCACCCGCTGTGCGCCGCTATGCATCCACAAACCAGGCGCGAGGCTGCCACCCAGTTCCGCCTGAAAGCCAAGACCCCAGATCGAGACCATGTCGACGGCCGAATGGTCGTTGGCCTCGGCGGCCTTGAGCAGATCGGGTCCCACGGTCATGGCTGCCGCGGTTCCGATCAGGCTGAGCGCGGAAACTCTTGCCGGATGCCGTGCGGCGGTCTCCAGCGCGATCAGCGAACCCATGGAATGACCGACCAGCCTTGCCCTGCCGGCACCGGCGGCGTCGAGCAGTGCGGCGGTCCAGTCGGCCATCTCGGCGATCGTGCGCAGCGGCGCGCCGATCGAGCGTCCATGGCCCGGCAAGTCCGGCGCCAGCACGCCATGGCCGTTGTGGGCGAACCAGCGGCTGTGCAGGGCCCAGGTGGTATGGTCGAAGCCGGCGCCGTGCAGCAGCACGATGGTCGGCCGCGACAAATCGAATTCCCGGCCGCCGGTGGCAACGAAGGTCTCAATGCCGTTCACGGACAACTGCATGGATCATGCCTTCTGCGAAATACGGAGCGCCTGGCCGAGATCGTCGATGATATCGGCGGCGGATTCGATACCGACCGACAGCCGCACCAGCTCCTCGCCGATGCCTGCGGCCTTGAGCTGGGCTGCATCCATCTGCTGATGGGTGGTGCTGGCGGGATGAATGACCAGGGTTTTGGCGTCGCCGACATTGGCCAGGTGGCTGATCATCCGCAGGGATTCGATGAATTTCTTGCCGGCCGGGCGGCCGCCCTTGATTCCGAAGCTGACGATGGATCCCGCGCCGCGCGGCAACAACCGCTTCGCCAGCTGATAGTCGGCATGGCTCTCCAGCGCAGGATGCAGCACCCACTCGACCGCCTTGTTCGCGGCGAGGGCCTCAAGCACCGCATGGGTATTTGTCATGTGACGATCCATGCGGACGCCCAGCGTCTCCACGCCCTGCAGCAACTGAAAGGCATTGGTCGGCGACAGACAGGCACCGAAATCGCGCAGGCCTTCGGTGCGCGCCCGCATGATGAACGCGGCCTGGCCGAATTGCTCGTCGAAGACGATGCCGTGATATCCGGCATAGGGCTCGGTCAGCACCGGAAATTTTCCGGAAGCGCGCCAGTCGAACCGGCCGCCATCGACGATGACGCCACCGATGGCGATGCCGTGGCCGCCGATCCATTTGGTGGTCGAGTTCATGACGATGTCGGCGCCAAGCTCGATCGGCCGGCTGAGGTAGGGCGTTGCGAAGGTGTTGTCGATCAGCAGCGGAATCCTCGCGTCATGCGCGAGCCGCGCGACCTCGGGAATGTCCAGTACTTCGAGACCGGGATTGCCGATGGTCTCGCCGATCAAAAGGCGGGTATTGGGGCGGATTGCGGCGCGGAATTCGTCCAGCGCGCGCGGCTTCACAAAGGTCGTGGTGATGCCGAAGCGCGGCAGCGTGTGGGCAAGCAGATTGATGCTGCCGCCATAGAGCGAGGAGGACGCGACGATGTGGTCGCCGGCATTGAGGAGGGTGGCGATCGCCAGATGCAGCGCGGCCATTCCGCTCGCCGTGCAGATGGCGCCGACGCCGCCTTCGAGCGCGGCAAGCCGCTCTTCGAGCACCGCCGTCGTCGGGTTCGATATGCGGGTATAGATGTGTCCCGCGCGCTCCAGATTGAACAGCGCTGCGGCGTGGTCGGAGTCCTGGAAGACGTAGGAGGTGGTCTGGTAGATCGGGACCGCCCGGGCGCCCGTGACGGGATCCGGATGTTGCCCGGCATGGAGGCTCAGGGTCTCGAACGCAGGCGGCTTGGGTGCTGGCATGTTGAACTCGAAGGCGACGCGGTTTACCGGATATCCCGGGCTGCAGCTCCATTTGCCACAAAAATTCTTCGATTGTTAGCCCCGCAGCACGCGCGCTGTTTCTGTCTCTCCGCCGCCGTAACCACCGCCAAACGCGCGTGCGTGGCTCAACCGCTCCGGGAGAGGTGGCTTTTTTCCGGTCGCGGACTAAAAGCCCTTCCACGCCTTGCGATGTAGGAACCGGAGCGGAGCTCACGCGATGGAACGCAAATTTCTTCAAATCGTTCTCGCCGGCAGCGCCGTGACCTGATGAAACGCATCGCGGTTTGGGCTTTTTACGGGATCGGCGCGGTCGCGATTCTCTATCTCGCGCTCTACGCCTACGCGGCATTCACCGGGCGCGGCCTGCAGCCGGGCGACCCGATTCACCTCTTCCGCAAGCCCGACGCGCCGAATTATTCGTGACGCATCTCGGAAATATCGGCGTCATTCCGGGGCGGTGCGAAGCATCGAACCCGGAATCTCGAGATTCTCCGATGCGCAATTGCGCATCGTAGTTCGCGCTGACGCGCGCCCCGGAATTGACGGAATCTGGATCACGCGGTCGCGGAAACGCGGTGATACTCGCCGGCGCCGGCCGGCGTGATCGGCAATCCGCCGTCGGCGTATTCGTTCAGCTTGTTGCGCAGCGTGCGGATCGAGATGCCGAGGATATTGGCGGCGTGGGTGCGGTTGCCGAGGCAATGCTTCAGCGTCTCCAGGATCAGATCGCGTTCGACGTCGGCCACCGTTCGCCCGACCAGCGCGCGGGTCACCTGCTCTGCGGCGAAGGTGGCGTGTGCCACCGCCGGCATGGTCTTAGGCGTATCGAGGCGGTCACCGTCCGGGGTCAGGATGGCGTCGACGCCGATCTCGTCGCCCTGCGCCATCAGCACCGAACGATGCATGGTGTTTTCCAGTTCGCGGACGTTGCCCTGCCAGCGGTTGGACGTCAGCACCCGCCGCGCATCGGCGGAGATCGGCCGCAGCGGCACGCCATTGGCGTCGGCATATTTCCTGGCGAAGTGCTGCGCCAGTTCGAGAATGTCGGCGGGGCGTTCGCGCAACGGCGGTATCTTCAGGTTGACGACGTTGAGCCGGAACAGCAAGTCCTCGCGGAAGGAGCCTTCGCGCACGGCGTCGGCCAGATTGCGATTCGAGGTGGCGATGATGCGGATATCGACAGGCACCGGCCGGGTGCCGCCGACCCGGTCGATCACCCGTTCCTGGATGGCGCGCAGCAGTTTGGACTGCAGCCGCACATCCATTTCGGAGATTTCGTCCAGCAGCAGCGTGCCGCCGGTGGCTTCCTCGAACTTTCCGATCCGCCGCGCAATCGCGCCGGTGAACGCGCCCTTCTCGTGGCCGAACAGTTCGGATTCAAGCAGGTACTCCGGGATTGCCGCGCAATTGATTGATATGAACGGCTTCTTGGCGCGGTTCGAACGGGTGTGGACATAGCGCGCCAGCACCTCCTTGCCGGTGCCGGATTCGCCGGTGATCATCACGGAGGCGTCGGAGCCGGCGATCTGCTGCGCCAGCTTGATCACCTTGGCCATCGCCTCGTCGCGGTAAACCAGGTCGCGGAAGTCGTTGGCGACGGCGGCGAGTACCGCGGCGATCAGTTCCGGATCTGGCGGCAGCGGGATGTATTCCTTGGCGCCGGCGTGGATCGCGGCCACCGCCGCGCGGGCGTCGTTGGTGATGCCGCAGGCGACGATCGGCACGTGAATGTGCTCGGCATCGAGCCGCATCACCAGGTCGCGGATGTCGAGGGCGACGTCGACCAGCAGCAGGTCGGCGCCCTTGCCGCCGCGCAGCACCCGCATCGCCTGTTCGTGATCCTCCGCATGGGTCACGGAAGCGCCATTCTCCATGGCGATCTTGGTGGCGGTCGTAAGCTGGCCCTTCAGTGTGCCAACGATGAGAAGCCGCATGGTAGTCTCCTGTCGGTCTGTTCGCGCCCGTCGGACGCGGTATCGCTAAAAGCGCCCTAGATGCGTTCCGCCTTGATGATTTCCGTCATGGTCACGCCGAGCTTGTCTTCCACCAGAACCACCTCGCCGCGCGCCACCAGCCGGTTGTTGACGTAGATGTCGATGGCCTCGCCGACGCGGCGGTCGAGCTCGAGCACGGTGCCGGGCCCGAGTTTCAGTAATTCGCCGATATCCATCTTCGAGCGGCCGAGCACGGCGGAGACCTGTACCGGCACGTCGAACACGGCCTCAAGATCGGCGGCGACGCGCGAGGCCTGTTCGTCTTCGTTATAGGCCACGTCATCGATCGCCGGTACCTCGGCGGCGTTGAGATCCGGAAGCGGAACCTGTGCGTCGGTGTCGCTCATGTCTAAATCCTCATGGCCTCACGTTGCGGCCTGATTGCGGGACGCCATGTAGCGCCCGACAAGTTCGTTGATCTTGGCTTCGATCGTCGCGCGCTGCAGCACGACGCCGCCATCGGCCCACTCGATCTTGCAGTCGCCGCTCTCGATTTCCGGCTCTGCCAGAATGACGAGCCGGCCCTCGAAGCCGCTTTGCTTCGCCAGCCGCTCGATCCGCTCGCGCGCGCGATCGTAAAGCTGCTCGTTGATGCGGACCACGAGATGCGGCGTCGATACCAGGTGGGAGAAGCAGTCGCTGACCAGCGCGGCGATCTCGCCGAGCGGCTCGCCGGAAATCAGCTCGCTGCACAGCTTGCGCGCCACTGCGACCGCGACGTCGACGGCTTCGGTTTCCATCCTGGTCTCGACCCCGGAGAAGCGCGCCGCGATATCCTGGATGGCGATGCCGATCTCCTCGAGGGCCAGCGCGGTGCGGCGGTCGCTTTCCGCCTTCGCCTCGCGCTGGCCGGCGTCGTAGCCGTCGCGATAGGCGCGGCCCTCGGCGGAAGCGATTTTCTGGGCGATTTCCGACGGCGTCGCGGCCCGCTCGCGCGCTTTGGCCGGCGCCGAGAAGTCCATGTCGAACAGGAATTTTGCGGGCGCGGCCATCAGTACACCAGCTCGTCGTCGGCGCGGTTCTTGGTCAGCATGATTTCACCCTTGGCCGCGAGGTCCTTGGCGAGATTGACGAGCAACGCCTGGGCCTCATCGACGTCGCGCAGCCTGACCGGGCCGAGCGCGGCCATGTCGTCGAGCAGCATCTTGCCGGCGCGCGACGACATGTTGCCGAGGAAGAAGCCGCGGACTTCCTCATTGGCGCTCTTCAACGCGATGCCGAGCTTGTCCTTGTCGACATGGCGCATCAGCGTCTGGGCGGAGGCGGAATCCAGCTTGACCAGGTCGTCGAAGGTGAACATCAGCGCCTTGATGCGCTCGGCGGACTCGCGGTTTTCCTCTTCCAGCGAGGTGATGAAGCGGGTTTCGGTCTGGCGGTCGAAATTGTTGAAGATCTCGGCCATCACCTCGTGGGCGTCGCGACGCCTTGTCTGCGACAGGTTCGACATGAATTCGGTGCGCAGCGTCTGTTCGACCCGCTCGATCACTTCCTTCTGCACCGCCTCCATCTTCAGCATCCGGCCGACCACATCGAGCGCCATGTCGTCGGGGAGGATCGCGAGCACGCGAGCGGAGTGCTCCGGCCTCAACTTCGACAGCACCACGGCGATGGTCTGCGGATATTCATTCTTGAGATAGTTGGCGAGCACCTCTTCCTGGACGTTGGAGAGCTTCTCCCACATGTTGCGGCCCGCAGGCCCGCGGATTTCGTCCATGATGCCGGTGACGCGCTCGGGGGGCAGGTACAGCTGCAGCAGCCGCTCGGTGCCGTCGAAGGTTCCCATCAATGCGCCGGATGCCGACATCCGCGAGACGAATTCGAGCAGCAGGTCTTCCACCACGTCGGCCTCGACGGTGCCGAGCGTCGACATCACCATCGACAGTTCCCGCACTTCATCGTCGTCGAGCAGCGACCACACCTTGCCGCCATATTGTTCTCCCAGCGCCAGCATCAGAATCGCGGCGCGTTTCGGGCCGTTCAGCGGAGGGCCTTTCGGGCGGTTGCCCTGGCGGCTCGCCAGTGTGGCGATGACGCTGGTGATATCCTTGGCGTTTACGGTTTGCGGTACGGCCATGTCAGATCACGCGGGTTGCTGTTCGCCGAGCCATTGACGAACAATGGACGCGGTTTCGTTCGGGTTTCGCTCCGCCAGTTCGCCGACGCGATGCACCGATTGCGCGTGGACCTGACCCTGAACCTGGGCGACGTCGATCATCTGCGCGGTGGCGTTGGGAACCAGATTCTGGCCGACGGCGCCCGGGGCCTGCGCGCTGCCGTCGGTCAGCGCCGGCATCGGTATGTCGCCGCTGAGGGAAGCGACCTCCTCGGAAGCGAGGATGCGCTTGACCAGCGGGCGGATCACCATGAACACCACCACGAGGCTGAGCAGCATCATGACGCCGAGCTCGATGACGTACATCACATCGTCCTTGGTGAACTGCAGCATGCCGAGCAGCCCGGCCGGCTCCGTGACGGTGGGAACGAGCGGCGCCTCGGCGAATTTGAGGTTCACGACCTCGACCTGGTCGCCGCGCTTCTGATCGAAGCCTATCGCCGAGCGCACCAGGGCTGCGATGCGGTCGAGCTGCTCCTTGCTGCGCTCCTGATAGACCATCTCGCCTTTTTCGTTCTTGGAATAGCTGCCGTCGACCAGCACCGCGACCGAGATACGGTTGACCCGTCCGGCCTCGGTCACTTCGGTCTTGGTGGTGCGGGAAATTTCGTAGTTGTTGGTTTCTTCGGTTTTCTTGCTCTGGTCGCGCGTCGGCGTCGCATTGTCCCTGTTCTGATTGCCTGGCAGTTCGTTGTTGACCGTGACCTGACCGTTGTTTTCCGCAGTCGCCGAGGATTCCTCCCGGGTCTGGCTCGAGCGCAGCACCCGGCCTTCGGGATCGTAACGGTCCGAGGTCTGGGTAATCTTGTTGTAGTCGAAATCGGCCGAAAGCTGGACGCGGGCGCGTCCGGCGCCGACCACCGAGGACACGATCGCCTCGACCTGATTGCGCATCCGCTTCTCGAAGCCGGCGCGGCGCTCGTCCGCGACGGCGTTGTCGGCATCGCCGCTGGCACCGTCGGCGAGCAATTGACCGGCTTCATCGACAATCGACACCCGCTGCGGCTTTAGGCCATTGACGGCGGAGGCGACCAAATGCCGGATGGCCCTGATCTGCTGCGGCTCGAGCGTGCCGTGGACGCGCACCACGATCGAGGCGGATGGTTCCGGCATTTCCCGGGAAAACAGCGGCCGTTCCGGCAATACCAGATGGACCCTGGCCGCCTGGACGCGGTCGATGGCGCGGATGGTGCGGGCAAGCTCGCCCTCAAGCGCGCGCAGATGATTGATGTTCTGGACGAAGCTGGTGGTGCCGAGCGCATCCGATTTGTCGAAAATCTCGTAACCGACGCCGCCGCCCTTGGGCAGGCCGCCCTCCGCGAGCTTCATGCGCAGCCGGGTGACCTTGTCCTTCGGCACCATGATCACGGCACCGTCGTTGCGCAGTTCGAAGGCAATGGCCTGGCGTTCCAGGTCCTTGATGATGGCGGACGAATCCTCGACGCTGAGGTCGGTGAAGAGCGTGGTCATCTGCGGCGTGGTAACGCGCATGATGACGAACGCGAAGAATGCGATCAGCGCGGTTGTCACCGCGACCATCGCCATCAACCGCGAAGCACCCAGACCTCTAAGGAAACCTATCAGACCCTGCAAGCCAACCGCCCCCGAGATTCGGCCCCCGGGGCCGACTGGGCAATTATTGCCTATGGGATGGTTTCGATATGGTTAACGATGGTTAAGGGCTGCAGCGAAAGTTCATCATCAAAAAAATCGACTTCGCGAAACGAAGCCGATTTTCGTCAAATGCCATCGGTTCTGGAGGGCGATTATTGCCGATATTGCTGAATGCGTGTGGTGCGCAGTCCGGCAAGACCATGCTGATCGATGGAAAATTGCCAGGAAAGGAACTCGTCGACTGTCAGCGTGTAGCGGCTGCAAGCCTCCTCAAGGGAGAGCAGGCCACCGCGCACTGCCGCAACGACTTCCGCCTTACGGCGAATAACCCACCGTTTGGTGCCGGGCGCGGGCAAATCCGCAATTGTTAACGGACTACCGTCAGGCCCGATGACGTATTTTACCCTCGGGCGATGGGGTTCTGTCATGGTGTACTCACAAACTCTCAACCACTGAACTCACGCTAGCAACCTACGCCCCGCTACTTAAAATTTGCCTAAGCCAATAGCCTGCAATACGGATCTCCTTGAAAATGCCGCAAAAAGCTTCGGCCCGGCGTCTGACAGACGCCGGGCTGAACCAGGCTGTAAATGAGCGGAGGGCCGTCGTTGCAGGCCCGATCGCGGGGCCCGTCGTAGACCGGCACCTTGGGACGCGAAATTTGCTACTGGGCGATGCTCTTGATCTGGTTGACCGTGTAGGTCTGGCCGTTGATCGACAGCAGGGGGGGCGACTGGGTGAGGTCTACCGAATTGACCACGCCCTGGATCTGGGTGGAGACCGCCACCGAGTTGCCCGAGGTGTCGACCGCGGTGGCGGTCAGCTTGTAACTGCCGTCCGGCCACTGGGTGCCGTCGTTGCCCTTGCCGTCCCAGGTAAAGGGCTGGTTGCTGCCGGCGTTGACGGCGTAGTTGCCGGTGAACACAGTCTGTCCGGTGCCGTTGGCGATCGAGATGGTCACGTTGGAATTTGTCGGAACACCCAGATTCCAGGTGGCTGAAGAGTTGCTCAGGGCGGCGGTAGAGCCGTCGACCACCGCGGTCTTGCCGACGAATGTCAACGCCTGCGTCGACTGGGCGGTCTGCTGCAGCGAGACCAGCGTAGTCAGTTGATCGTTGGTCTTGAGCTGCTGCTCGACTCCGGCGAACTGCACCAGTTGCTGGGTGAACTGGTTGGTGTCCAGCGGATCGAGCGGATTCTGGTGCTGCAATTGCGTGGTCAGCAGCGTCAGAAATGCCTGAAAGTTTCCGGCGAGCGTGCTGCCGCTGGTTGAACTCAGCGAAGGTCCCGAGCTGGATGATGAGGTCGGGAGCGGCGTCGTTCCCGAAACGACCGGGCTGGCCACGCCTGTTGCTGCTGTTGTCATGTCCGTCTCCTCAGACCCTGATGTCCACGCCGCTGCTCGATCCGAGCACGCGGCCATAGGTTCGTCCGGCGATCGCCGCCGGAATTGTGTCTTCGTCGCCGATCACCAGCCGCTGCGCATTGCGGCCGGTCTCGTTGTCGTTGTTCCGTCCGGAAGAGGACTGGTCGCGCAGGCTGAATTGCAGCCCGCCGTCGCCGGTCTTTACTCCGGCGTCGTCCAGCGCACGTTGCAGCTGGGGTGCGTCCTGGCGCAACATCGACAGCGTTTCCGGCTTTTCGACCGTCAAATGCGAAGTCACCTGGCCGTTGCGGTCGACATCGATGCGGACGTCGATGCGGCCAAGGTCGGCTGGATCGAGCCGGATATCGAAACGGCTCTTGCCGCTTCGCGCCGAGGCGACGATCTCGAGCGCGAGCCCGCCGAGCGGAACCGGCGCATTCGTTGCGGCCGTCACGCTCAGGGGGCCGACGGGAGCGGCCGTGGCCGCTGCTGCGGGAAGCTGTGGCTGGATCGCACCCGTCGCCTGGACGCCGGTTTCAGATGAATCGGTCAGCAGATTGGCCGTTGCGCCGGCCTGCGAATGGTCATGGACCGGCGGGGTAGCGGCGGATACCGACAAAGCAGTGGCGGAGGCGTCTGCTTTCGTGGTGTCGACAGGATCATTGCCGGCTTCCGGCCTGGGTGTGACGGCCGGTTGCCCGGATGCGTTGCGTGTCGGCTCGCCTGGCGTTGCCGCTGCCGACGGATCCGATGCGACCGATCTGATATCTGCGACGGCCGACGCAGCGGCTTTCGCCAGCGCAGCGAGCGGAGCCTTGAGCACAGTGGCTTTCGGCAGCACGCCCGCCGTCGCAACGACAGCCGCGGTCAGTGCCGCATTGGTCGGCGCGGCTGAATCGGTCTGCGTGGCCGGTCGCTTGACCGGCGCGTTGACGCTCTCGCCTGCCGCCGCTTGAACGGCGATCTTTGCGGGCGCCGTCGCCGCTGACGTGTTCGCGGCGGTGGTCGCCGACGCAACATCATCCGCTGATGCGGCCGCGGGCGCCGCCGCGGTCGCGGCGGTGGCGTCTGAATCGATCTTGATCGGCGCAGACGGAGCCTTTGCTGCCAACGGGCCCGGCGCGCTGGCTGCGATCGCCCCCGCCGCAATGGCTGGCTCGGTGGTATTGCCGGAGGTCGGCGTTGCAGCGGGAACATCCGTCGAGACGACAGGGACGGCGATCGCAACCGCGACCGGCGTCGCCACCGGCGATGCGCTCGGCGATGCCGAGGCGGCCGGATCGGCTGCGGCGGCGGTGCCCGAAGGGGGCTTTTCGGTGGTTTTCCCGGAACCGGCTTTCGCGGTGCCGGACTTCGCGCCGCGGCGCTGGACCGCCTCAGCGTTGGCGCTGGCGTCGGCCGCGGCATTGGCGTCGGAAGCCTGATTGGCGGCGGCGTCGCGCTCGTCCGAGGCGTTTTTCGCGGCATGGTCGGCCGACGCAGCGTCGCGCGATCGCGAATTGTCGGCATTTGCCGCAGCATCGTCGGCACGGCGCGGCGATGCGGATTGCTGCTGAGATGCCGGGGCGGCGCGGTCGTTGCCGGTATCGGGGGGCGCATTTGAATCGACAAGCGCCCCGAAACTATCGGTTTGCGGCGATTGGTCGGGCCGCGCGGGCTTCGGCGGCGCGGTCTGGAAAGACACGCTTGCTGCGGCTTCTGACGTCACACTGAACACGGGGCGCGGCCTCTGGCAATGAACCTGGACCCGAGATCAGCAAGGACCGGGCCACCCCGGTCCTTAAAAAATATCATTATATTTCAATGTATTGAGAGATGGTGAGGTAGGCTTGCGGGCCTCGGCACGTCCTCCTTTTCTGCCCGGCGGCAAGATTTGCCGTTCGAGGCATGCAAAAGCTGTGAGCGTGATTGCCTGTGGAGAATACGGCCTATATTAATGAGCGGGCTTTCAGCCGTTTCCGATAGAGCGAGCGCGCCTTGGCGGAACCGCTTCGGAGCCTTAATTACGGGCCGCAAAATGGCTCCCTGATCGCGGAAAGCGTTTGACGCGGCCGCGATCGCATCAATGACCGGAACCATGCTCAATAGTCTGGATATTGAAGGCCGTCCCCAGGACACAAGAGTTGTCGTCGCCATGTCCGGCGGCGTCGATTCCTCGGTGACGGCTGCGCTGTTGAAGTCGGAAGGTTACGACGTCGTCGGCATCACGCTGCAGCTCTACGATCACGGCGCCACCACCCATCGCAAGGGCGCCTGCTGCGCCGGGCAGGACATCCACGATGCCCGCAATGTCGCCGAGCGGCTCGGCATTCCGCATTACGTGCTGGACTACGAGAACCGTTTTCGCGAGTCGGTGATCGACAATTTCGCCGATAGCTACGCCTCTGGTGAGACGCCGGTGCCTTGCATCGAGTGTAACCGCTCGATCAAGTTTCGCGATCTGCTCAAGACCGCGCGCGAACTGGGCGCCGCCGCGCTTGCGACCGGACATTATGTTTCTTCGCGCCGTATGGGCGACGGATCGCGCGCGCTAGTTTGCGCCGCCGACGCCGATCGCGACCAGAGCTATTTCCTGTTCGCGACCACGCGCGAGCAGCTCGACTATCTGCGCTTTCCGCTCGGCGACATGACCAAGCCGCAGACGCGCGAACTGGCGCGGCGCTTCGGTCTCACGATCGCGGACAAGCAGGACAGCCAAGACATCTGCTTTGTGCCCAGCGGCCGCTATACCGACATCATCGGCCGCTTGCGGCCGAATGCGGTTCTGCCCGGCGATATCGTCGACCTCGACGGCGGCATTATCGGCCGGCATCAGGGTATCGTTCATTTCACCGTCGGCCAGCGGCGCGGACTGGGCATCGCCTCCGGCGCGCCGCTCTATGTGGTGCGGCTTGAGGCCGCCGGCCGCCGCGTCGTGGTCGGTCCGCGCGAGGCGCTGCGGATGGATCGCATCGCGCTGCGCGACGTCAACTGGATCGGCGACGGCCCGCTCGATCGCGCGGTCGGCGAGGGGCTCGAGATCTTCGTGCGTGTGCGATCGACCCGCGCGCCGCAGCCGGCGTGGCTGCGCGCGGCCGACGGCCGCTATGAAGTCGAACTCGTCGCCGGCGAAGAGGGCGTATCCCCGGGCCAGGCCTGCGTGTTCTACGATGCACCTGCGGGCCAGGCGCGCGTGCTCGGCGGCGGCTTCATCCAGAGCGCGACCGCGAAGGGCGCACTGGCCAAAGGCGCGGTGCGCCTGCCGCCGCTGGTCGAGGCCATGCGCGGATAAGAATTTCAGGGCGGGGGCATGGCTGCAGATATTGACCGCGCGGGGGTCGCAAAGGCTTATGGGCGCTGGGCGCCGGTCTACGATCTGGTATTCGGCAAGGTTTTCGACCACGGCCGCCAATCCACCATCGCCGTAGCCGACAAGATCGGCGGCCGGATTCTCGATGTCGGCGTCGGCACCGGATTGTCGCTGTCGGATTATTCGCCGAGCACGAAACTGTGCGGCGTCGATATCTCCGAGCCGATGCTGCGCAAGGCGCAAGCCCGCGTGCGGGCGCTGGGTCTTCGCAACGTCGAGACGCTCGCTGTGATGGACGCCAAAAATCTGGCATTCAGGGATTCGTTCTTCGACGCGGTGGTGGCGCAATATGTCATCACCGCGGTGCCCGATCCGGAAGCAACGCTGGATGATTTCATCCGCGTGCTGAAACCCGGCGGCGAACTCATTCTGGTCAATCACATCGGCGCCGAAAGCGGCCCGCGCCGCATCTTCGAACTGGCATTCGCGCCGCTGGCGCGTCGCCTCGGCTGGCGGCCGGAATTCCCATGGGCGCGGCTGGTCAACTGGGCCACCAGACATGGCGGCATCACGCTCACCGAGCGCCGCCCGATGCCGCCGATGGGGCATTTCTCGCTGATCCGCTACCGCAAATCGTGAAGGTTCCGATTCCGTGAGGAACTTGCGCGCGCGCCGGCCGTTTCCCCGGCATGCAGAGCAAACACTCACTCCTTCTCTTGAGCGTGCTGATCGCCGCGCCCGGGGCGGCCGGCGCGCAGGCTCCGCCGACGCCGACGACGCCGCCGGCCCAGACCGCCCCGCCGGCGCCGGCGCGCGTCAACGACTGCGCGCCGATGCAGCCGGTGCCGCCGCGGGGCACCATCGCGCCGGAGGGCTCGACATCAGGTCAGCGGACCGAGCCGCTCGGCGACAGATTGGCGAAGTCCGATGGCGTGTTATGTCCGCCCATCGGCGTGGACCCCGAAATCCGCGCGCCGACCCCCGATACCGGCAACACCCCGGTGATCCCGCCGCCGGGCAGCCCCGGCGGCGATCCCAACGTTCGGCCGAAATAGCGTTGTTTGCCGGCGCCTGGCGCAACCGCAATCAGAGCCGAAAAGGCTCCGACGGGGTTTGCTTGACATGCCCAAGACCTGCTTCTTATATGCCGCGCGTTCGCGACCGCGGTAGGTGAAGCCAAAGACGACGGACGCCGTGGCGGGGTAGCTCAGCTGGTTAGAGCACGGGAATCATAATCCTGGGGTCGGGGGTTCGAGTCCCTCTCCCGCTACCAAATTTTTCTTTTGATCTCACTTTGAATGTACGGCGGGCCGTTGATGCATTCCGATGACGGCGCAACCGATTTCGACTACGTCATCGTCGGCGCGGGCTCCGCCGGCTGCGTGCTGGCCAATCGTCTGAGCGCAAACGGAAAGCATTCGGTGCTGCTGCTTGAAGCCGGCCCGAAGGACAGCAACCTCTGGATCCACGTGCCGCTCGGCTATGGCCGGCTGTTCAAGGAAGAAACCGTCAACTGGATGTACCAGACCGAGCCCGAGCCGGGACTCGGCGGCCGAAGCGTGTTCCAGCCGCGTGGCAAAGTGCTGGGCGGATCGAGTTCGATCAACGGTTTGCTGTATGTTCGCGGCCAGCATGAGGATTACGATCGCTGGCGCCAGCGCGGCAATCTGGGCTGGGGCTATGACGACGTGCTGCCGTATTTCAAGAAAGCCGAGAACCAGCAGCGCGGCGCCGACGATTTTCATGGCGCCGACGGCCCGCTGCCGGTCTCGGATTTGATCTACGCCGATCCGCTGTCTGCGGCTTTTATCTCGGCGGCGGGCGAAGCCGGCATACCGCTCAATCCCGACTTTAACGGCGCGTCGCAGGAAGGCGCCGGATTTTTCCAGACCACGACGCGCCGCGGAAGACGAGCGAGCACGGCGGTGGCGTATCTTCGCCCCGCTACGGGCAGAAGGAATCTGCACGTCGAGACCTCGGCGCTGGCGCAGCGCATCCTGTTTGACGGACGTCGCGTCAGCGCTGTGGAGTACCGCAGGGATGGCGCGTTGCGAACCGCGCGGGCGCGCAAGGAAATACTGATTTCGGGCGGAGCCTATAACTCTCCGCAATTGCTGCAGCTCTCCGGTGTGGGCCCTGCGGACCTCTTGCGAAAGCACGGCATCGATGTCGTGCTCGACGCGCCGGGGGTTGGCCACGATCTGCAGGATCACATGCAGGTCAGGGTAGTCATGCGTTGCGCAAAGCCGATCACGCTCAACGATATCGTCAACCATCCGGTCCGCCGGGTTTTGGCCGGCGCGCGATATGCAGCCTTTCGGACCGGTCCGCTGACCATCGCCGCGGGCACGTCAGGGGCGTTCTTCAAGACCAATCCGCGCCTTGCGACGCCGGATATCCAGATTCACTTTCTGCCCTTCTCCACCGACAAGATGGGCGAAAAGCTGCATCCATTTTCCGGATTTTCCGCTTCCGTCTGCCAACTGCGCCCCGAGAGCCGCGGCTCGCTTCGCATCCGGAGCGCCGATCCCGCGGCGCCTCCGGAGATTCGCATCAACTATCTCGCCACCGAGGTCGATCGCACCGCCAACGTCGAAGGCTTGAAGATCCTGCGGAAGATTTTGCAGGCGCCGGCACTTCGTCCCTATGTGGTTGAAGAGGTTGAGCCGGGCACGAAAGTTTCGACCGACGAGGCGCTGTTGAACTTCTGCCGGCAACGCGGCAGCACGGTCTATCATCCGACATCGACCTGCCGAATGGGCAATGATCCCCTCGCCGTTGTCGATCAGCGCCTGCGCCTGCGCGGGATCGAGGGCCTGCGTGTGGTCGACGCCTCCGTGATGCCGGATCTGGTGTCGGGCAATACCAACGCGCCGGTGATCATGATCGCCGAAAAAGCTTCCGACATGATTCTGGAGGATGAGCGGTAAGGGCAAGGCGCCGGGCATGCGTTGCATTCCGGCATCGGCAGGCTCTATGTTCCGGCCGGAAATGAGCCGCGATGACTGCGGCGTCGAAGGGAAGCGTGAATGGCGGCAATTCGCATCAGGATCGGCACGCGCAAGAGTGTCATGGCGCTGGCCCAGACCGAGGAAATTGCCCGGCGGCTGACCGCGGCCGTTCCCGATCTCGACGTCGAGATCGTCAAGTTCGAAACATCAGGCGATGCCGATCAGACCAGCAAGCTGCTGCAGCACGGCGGCAAGGGCGGCGCCTTCGTCGCCGAAATCCGCAAGGCAGTCGTTTCCGGGCAATTGCAGGCCGCGATGCATTCGCTGAAGGACATGCCCGGTAATGAAGACACGCCGGGGCTGGTGATCGGCGCCACGCTGTCGCGCGACCCGCCCGGCGACGTTCTGGTGCTGCGCGAAGGGCTTTCGATCGAGGATTTCAGGCGCTCGCGCGGCAAGGGATTCAAGATCGGCACCAACGCCGTGCGGCGCGCGGCCTATGCGCGCCGGCTGTTTCCGCAAATCGAGGTGATTCACTATCGCGGCGCCGCCGACACCCGCGTGCGCAAGCTCGATCAAAAGGAAATGCAGCGGCTTCTCGGCGGCGGGAAGGTCGGCCCGGCAGACGCGCTGATCATGGCCCGCGCCGGGCTCGAACGTACGGGCCTGGCCGGCCGCATTGCCTACGAATTTTCGATCCAGGAGATGCTGCCGGCGGTGGGGCAGGGGATTGTCGCGGTGGAATGCTCAGCGCAGGATTGGCAAACGCGGCGCATTCTCTCCCGCATCGACGACGCCGAGGCACGCCGAAGCGCCGAGGCCGAGCGCGAGGTGCTGTGGGTCCTCAACGGCCATTGCAATTCGCCGATCGCCGGATTTTCCACCGTGCAGGGCACGCAGATGTCGCTGACCGCATCGGTGCTGGATGAAGATGGCGGCCTGTTCATCGAGGCCTCGCGCTCCGGGCCCGCCGACCGCCCGCGCGAACTCGGCCGCGCGGTCGGGCTTGAACTGCTGGCCAAGGGCGCGGCCGCGATCATCGAACGCAGCCGGCCGGGGTAATGCTTTATCCCTTGTAGGCCCGCACCCGCTTCAGCATCTGCTCGACATGCGCGATCGGGGTTTCCGGCTGGATGCCGTGGCCGAGGTTGAAGACCAGCCGGCCTTTCGCATAGTTCGCCAGCACGTCATCGACCGCGGAATCGAGCGCGGCGCCGCCGGCGATCAACGCCAGCGGATCGAGATTGCCCTGGATGGCGACGCGGTTCTGCACCCGCTCGCGGATCAGCGATGGCTCGGCCGCCCAGTCGATACTGACGGCATCGACGCCGGTTGCCTCCACATATCCCGGCAGCAGCGCGCCGGCGCCTCTGGGAAAGCCGATGATTTTCGCAGCCGGCGCTTTCGCGCGCACGCCCTCGACGATGCGCCGGGTCGGCTCGACCGACCAGCGCGCAAATTCGCGCGGCGGCAACACGCCGGCCCAGGTGTCGAAAATCTGCAACACGTCGGCGCCCGCCTTGAGTTGCCCGAGCAGATATTGAATCGAGTTCTCGACCAGCACGTCGATGATTTTGGCGAACGCCTGGGGATGTCGATAGGCCATCATCCGCGCCGGCGCCTGATCCGGCGTTCCCTGTCCGGCCACCATGTAGGTCGCGACCGTCCATGGCGCGCCGCAAAAGCCAATCAGCGCGATCTTCGGATCGAGCTCGCGGCGCACACAGCGCAGCGCTTCATACACCGCCTCAAGCTTGCCGAAGTCGGCGTGCGACGTCAGGGTCTCGACCTTCTCCGGTAGATCCAGCGGATCGAGCCGCGGGCCTTCACCAACCTCGAACCGCACCTCGCGGCCGAGCGCGTAGGGAATGACAAGTATGTCCGAGAAGATGATCGCGGCGTCGAAGTGGAAGCGGCGGATCGGCTGCAGCGTGACTTCGGCGGCGAATTCCGGCGTGAAGCACAGGTCGAGAAAGCCGCCCGCCCTGGCGCGCACTTCGCGATATTCCGGCAGATAGCGGCCGGCCTGCCGCATCATCCAGATCGGCGGCACCGGCTGCCTGTGGCCGGAAAGTACTTCAAGGAAAGGTTTTGTGGTGGATTTCTGGGTCAATCGATATTCCCTGCTGATCGACGGGCGTTTTCCTGGCCCCTGATACACTGCCGATGTGGATTTGGCCAAGGCGTGATCGCCTCTCGGGCCGGGGAGGTTAAGGAACCGTGGTCTCAATAATGCGGCGGTGGCTCGTTCGACGCGCCCGGTGCGTTAGTCTCGGCCTCCTGCAGCCGTTCGCCCAAGGCCGCGACCTGGCGTGTCAGCGCGTCGATCTTGAGCCACTGCTCGGTGATGGTCCTGTTCAGCGTCTCGATGGTCTCGTCCTGAAACATCGCCCTCGCCTCGAGCGCGTCGATGCGGGCGCTGATCGTCTTGACGTCACTCATCCGAATCGTCTTCCGTTGGGCGTTCCCGCAACCCGTGGCCGAGCGCAATGCGTTCGTCAAAGACGAAACATTCGCCGCGCCAGCGGCTCTCGGCTTCCGGCACGCCTTCGAGATATTTCAGGATCCCGCCCCTGAGGTGATAGACCTCGGCAAAACCGCGCGCCAGGAGATAGCTGGAGGCCTTTTCGCAGCGAATGCCGCCGGTGCAGAACATCGCGACCTTCCGATGCTTCAAGGGATCAAGACGGCGCGCGGCGAATTCCCTGAATTGCCCGAAGCTTTTGATGCCGGGATCGACCGCGCCTTCGAATGTGCCCATCGCGACCTCGAAGGCGTTGCGGGTGTCGATCACGATCGTATCCGGTGCGGCGATCAGATCGTTCCAGTCGGCCGGCTCGACATAGATCCCGACCTGCCAGGTCGGATCGGCCGCCGTGTCGCCGAGCGTGACGATCTCCTTTTTCAGCCGAATTTTCAGACGCCGAAACGGCATCGCCGAGGCCGTCGAGAATTTCAGTTCGAGGTTGTCGAGCCTGCCGCCGAACAGGTCGCCGCCGCGCAAGCCGTTGACCAGTTCGCCGACGGCGTCGGTGTCGCCCGCGAGCGTTCCGTTGATGCCTTCAGGGGCCAATAGCACGCTGCCCTTCAGCTTGAGACCGGCGCAAAGCGCGCGCAGCGGCTCGCGCAGCTCCCGGAAATCCGGAAAGCTCGCGAATTGATAGAAAGCGGCGACCTTGTAGGGCATGCCCGTGGTTTATCAGGAGGGCGGCGGCGGGGAAAGATAATGTCGCCCCGGCGCGCGCCGTGCGCAATGGCGCACCAGGCCGGGACGACGACATCCGGGCATTGCGGCCATCCAGCCCCAACCATTGCCCAGCGCCGCCGAAATGTGCCATGTAAGCGCGCGCCTGACGCCGGCGGCAAAATGCGGATTAACAAGGCTAGAGCGAGCAACTCGGCATGAGGAATTTCCATCTCGCCGGCCGGTCGACGGTCCACGCCCAAAACGCGATGGCGGCGACCTCCCATCCGCTGGCCGCGTTGACGGCGATCGAGGTGATGCGCTCGGGCGGCACCGCCGCAGACGCCGCGGTCGCAGCGTGCGCGCTGCTCGGTGTGATCGAGCCGCAATCCACCGGAATCGGCGGTGATTGCTTCGCGCTGTTGCAGCCGAGAGGCGAGGGCAAGATAACGGCTTACAACGGCTCGGGTCGCGCGCCGCAGGCCGCCGAAGCCTCGTGGTATCTCGATCGCAATATGCGTGCGATCCCGCTGACCTCGGCGCACGCCGTCACCATTCCCGGCGCGATCGACGCCTGGGCCACCATCCTGCGCGACCACGGCAAGCTTGGGCTCGATACCCTGCTGCAGCCGGCGATCAAGGCCGCGGAAGAAGGGTATGTCGTCACCCCCCGCACCGCCTTCGACTGGAAGAACCAGTTCGACAAACTGAAGAAGGGCACCAACACCGGGCGCTATCTGCTGCCGCGCGGCAAGCCCGCGGTCGTCGGCGACGTGATCCGTCAGCCCGAGCTTGGCAAGACCTTGCGCGCCATCGCGAAAGACGGCCGAGACGCCTTCTACAAGGGCGCCATTGCCGAGGACATGGTCGAGACCCTGCGCGGAATCGGCGGCCTCCACACGCTGGACGATTTCGAAGGCCATGCCACCGAGACAACCAGCCCGATCGGCACGATGTATAAGGGCTACGACGTCTGGCAGTGCCCGCCGAACGGCCCGGGCATTACCATGCTGGTGATGCTGAACATCCTGTCGCGCTTCGATCTGACGAAATTTCCGCCGCTCAGCGTCGAGCGGTTTCACCTCGAGGCCGAGGCCGCGCGGATCGCCTACATGATGCGCGAGCAACACATCGGCGATCCCGCTTATGTCAACGTCGATGTGGCCAGGATTTTGACCCCGGAATTCGCCGAGGAATATGGCGGCAAGATCAAAATGGACCAGATGCTCGATCTGCCCGTGGTGACGCCGCCGATGAATCCCTCGACGATCTACATCACGGTGGTGGACAAGGACCGTAATGTCTGTTCGTTCATCAATTCGATCGCGCATTCCTTCGGCTCGGCGATCGTCTCCGACAAGACGGGCGTGCTGCTGCAAAATCGCGGCGGCGGTTTCCGCATCCAGCCCGGCCATCCCAACTGCATCGCGCCAGGCAAGCGGCCGCTGCACACGATCATTCCGTCGCTTGTCACCAAGGGCGGCCGCGCGACAATGCCGTTCGGCGTGATGGGTGGGCAGTATCAACCGGTCGGGCAGACCCATGTGCTGACCAACTTGCTCGACTATGGGTGCGACCTGCAGGAAGCCATCGATATGCCGCGCGGCCTGCATTACGAGGGCGTCTATCAGCTCGAGGACGGTGTGCCCGCCGCCATCGTCGAAGGCCTGAAGAAGCTCGGCCATCAGACCACGAGTGTGGTCGGGCCGCTCGGCGGCGGCCAGGCCATCTGGATCGATTGGGACAAGGGCACGCTCACTGGCGGTTCCGACCCGCGCAAGGACGGCTGCGCGCTGGGGTATTGAGCGAAGCGTCCGCGTATGCGAGTTTTCATTTCTGTTGCAAAGAAAGCTGAAAAAATGCGGCCTATCCAGTTTCGAAGTCTTTCGATCGCCTTTGCCGTTGTCATCGCCACGGCCGGCGTCTTTCTCCTCGCCGCGCCATCCGGCGCGTCGGCCCAGAGCCCAGGAAAAACCATGACCACAGCTTCAGGCTTGCAGATTATCGACACCACGGTCGGCACCGGGGCGTCGCCAAAACCCGGCCAGATCTGCGTCATGCATTACACCGGCTGGCTGTATGAGGGCGGACAGAAGGGCAAGAAATTCGATAGTTCGGTCGACCGCAAGGAGCCGTTCGAATTTCCGATCGGGCAGCAGCGGGTGATCGCCGGCTGGGACGAAGGCGTCGCCACCATGAAGGTCGGCGGCAAGCGCACGCTGATCATTCCACCCGCGCTCGGTTACGGCGCCCGCGGCGCCGGCGGCGTCATTCCTCCGAACGCGACGCTGATGTTCGATGTCGAACTGCTCGGTGTGAAGTAGACGCGACGCATGCCGCCTAGTTGCGGCAGCGCTGCCGCGAACAAGGCCCAAAGGCCGTAAAGTTCCGGTTTTCGTCTGGTTTGCGATTACGGTTTTCTGTACCGTTGGCGAGAGCAGATCTCCTGGAAAGCAAGGCGATGACAGGCTCCCGCGATCATACCCGTTCCGGCCATTCCCACGATCATGGCGATGCCGAGCGCTGGAAGCACGATGGCGTCCGCGTCATCCCCGGCAACCGGCTCGACCCCAACGTGCCATCGACGCCGGGAATGGACCGCAAGGCGGCGATCAATTTCGCCCGCGTTGGCGCGCAGAAATTGTGGGCCGGCACCGTGACCATCAAGCCCGACGCCAAGACCGGCGCACATCATCACGGCCATCTCGAGAGCATCATCTATGTCGTGAAGGGCAAGGCGCGGATGCGCTGGGGCGAGCATCTGCAATTCACGGCGGAAGCGGATCCCGGCGATTTCATTTTCATTCCGCCCTATGTGCCGCACCAGGAGATCAACGCCAGCCGCGACGAGGTGCTGGAATGCGTGCTGGTGCGCAGCGACGGCCAGGCGGTCGCGATCAATCTCGACATCGAGCCGGTGGAAAAGCCGGAGACGGTGCTGTGGGTCGATCCCGTGCACCGCGATCCGGCGGAGGGGAAGTGATGCATCGTCATTCCGGGGCGACGCGTTAGCGTCGAACCCGGAAACTGGAGATTCCGGGTCTGGTCCTTCGGACCATCCCGGAACGACAAGAAAAAAAGAAGGGAGAGAACCATGAAAGATTTCGATCGCCCGCTGCCGCGGCGCGCCGTCATCAAGGGCGCGGGGCTTGGTCTGGCGGCTGGCGGACTTGCCGCCGCGGTGCCCGCGCGGGACGCCGCCGCGGCGACCGAGCAAGCCGGCGAAATCTGGAGCGGGGAATACTGGGCGAAGAAGGGCGACATTCCCTTGTGGATGTATCGCAAGCGGCTGGGCGCGCCAAAACCGGGCGAGCCGTCGCGGCCGGTGATCTTCTTCGTTCATGGCTCGTCGATCTCCTCGCGGGTGTTCGATCTCAACGCGCCCGGTCATGGCGAATATTCGGTCATGAACGAATTCGCCCGCCATGGCTTCGACTGCTGGACCATGGATCATGAAAATTACGGCAAGTCGGGGCGCACCTCCGGCAATGCCGACATCGCCAGCGGCGTCGAGGACTTGAAGGCGGCGGTCGAAGTCGTCACACGCGAAACCGGCCGGCAAAAATTCCATTTCGTCGGCGAGTCCTCCGGCGCGCTGCGCGCCGGCGCCTATGCCATGGCGGCGCCGGAACGCGCCGACCGGCTGGTGTTTGCCGCCTTCACCTACAAGGGCGAGGGATCGCCGACCCTGACCAAGCGCGCCGAGCAGCTCGCCTATTTCCGCTCGCACAACATGCGCAAGCGCGATCGCGACATGATCCGCTCCATCGCCACCCGCGACAAGCCCGGCACCAGCGACCCCGCCGCCGTCGAGGCGCTGGCGGACGCCGAGATGCAGTTCGGCGACCAGGTTCCGACCGGCACCTATCTCGACATGACCGCCAATCTGCCGGTGGTTAGACCCGAGAAGGTACTTTCGCCGGTGCTGCTGGTGCGCGGCGAATATGACGGGATCGCCACCGTCGCCGACCTTGAGGAGTTCTTCAATTTGCTGCCGAATGGCGACCGCCAGTTCGTGATCCTGCCGGGCACCGCCCATTCGGTCACGCTGGCGACCAACCGGCAATTGTTCTGGCACGTGACCCGGGCGTTCCTGACCATGCCGGCGCCGATCGCGACGTAGACGTCATTCCGGGGCGCGCGGAGCGCGAACCCGGAATCTCGAGATTCCCCGATGTGCAATTGCACATCTGAGGTCTGGTCCTTTGGACCATCCCGGAATGACGGGAGAATTCATCGCATAAAAATCCAAAATCGGCTGTCGGAATCGCCCT
Organism: uncultured Alphaproteobacteria bacterium; assembly: GCA_963801875.1. GTDB lineage: Bacteria > Pseudomonadota > Alphaproteobacteria > Rhizobiales > Xanthobacteraceae > Bradyrhizobium. Next base: position 585,046 of record CAWDGT010000010.1, read on the forward strand.
GACCCGCTCGTCCTGTGATTGGTCGGAACGCGAAAATGAGGAACCCATGTCCAAAATTTCTCCCTGCCTGTGGTTCGACGGCGAGGCCGAAGAGGCGGCGAAATTCTACGTCTCGCTGCTGCCGGATTCCCGAATCGAAAAGGTGCAGCGGAACTCGGTCGACAGCCCCGCCGGCAAGGCCGGCTCGGTGCTGGTGGTGGAGTTCACGCTGGCCGGCCAGCGCTTCATGGCGCTCAACGGCGGCACTCGGTTCGAGTATACCCATGCGATCTCGTTCAAGATCGACTGCGCCGATCAGGCAGAGGTCGATCGCCTCTGGGACGCGCTGTCCGCCAATGGCGGCCAGGTCGAGCGTTGCGGCTGGCTGAAGGACCGCTTTGGCGTGTCGTGGCAGATCGTGCCGACCGTGCTGCCGGAACTGCTGGGAGGACCCGATCGCGCCGGCGCGCAGCGGGCGATGGCGGCGATGATGCAGATGGTCAAGCTCGATATCGCCGGCCTCAAGAGGGCCTATGAGGGCAGGTCAGCGGCGTAAGCAGGTTTGCGCCCGGCAGGCACTCCTTTTGGCGTGGCTGTCGGGGCCCGCCCCACCGGATCAACATGTCGCCCGGCATCCGGTCGCAAAGCCGTCGCGCCAGCGCCGAGGTGTGAACAACAAATCGGCCAGATGCGTGTCTAGGAAAGTCGCTCGCAAAGAAAAAACAAAAGACAGCGAAGCGGCGGGCCCTTGTTTCAGTCACCAAAAAGACAAAACGAGTATCAGGGGTATCGTGCGGTCTTGCCGGATCGAGCTAGCATCTCGATGCCGGTGTTGATCGGTTCAGCCATGATCGCGTCGGCAATCCTGTTGTCGACGCTGGTTACGGCTGTTGGCACCAGGTTCGTAGGCCTGGAAGGCCCGAACGACGAGAACATGTGGCTGATCGACCGGCTTACCGGCAATGTCTACAAGTGCCAGGCCCCCGAACGCGGCAAGGCGTCGTGCGAGCCCGATATCGCGACGGGCAGTATCGCCGAACGACCGAAGCGGTGACCGGCTAGGATATTTTCCGCCTCTTGATCGGTCGAATCCGGCTAGATTGCGGGCGCGATGTCCCGCGCGATTGAATCCGTTTCCCTGACCAAGGCCGCGGCCAGGCGCATCTGGCTGCGCGCCCAGCGGCTGGACACGCCGACACCGTTCGGCGAGGGGCCGGCGGCGACGGCCGCCGCCGTTGAACATCTCGGCTATGTGCAGATCGACACCATCAACGTCATCGAGCGCTGCCATCATCATATTCTCTGGAACCGGATTCCGGCCTACCGGCGCACGGACCTGCGCCAGGCCCAGAGCACGACAGGAGCGTGTTCGAATACTGGACCCACGCGTTGTCCTATGTGCCGGCAAGGGACTTTCGGTTTTTCATGCCGGCCATGAAGGTTCACCGGCGCGAGGGCCACCAATGGTTCGGCGAGGTCACGCCGGCTGATCTGCGCAAGGTGATGCGGCTTCTCAAGACGGAGGGCGCGCTGACCATCCGCGATATCGAGGATGACGTGCTGGTGGAGAAGGTACATGCCTGGGCCAGCCGCAAGCCGTCGAAGCGGGCGCTGCAACTGGCGTTCTACACCGGCGTGGTCACGATCTCCGAGCGCAACGGCATGCTCAAGACCTATGAGCTGACGGAGCGACATTTCCGCTGGGACAAGCCGCCGAAACCCGCCACCGCGCGGGAAGTCACAGGCTATTTGCTCAACCGCGCCTTGCGGGCGCAAGGGCTCGTGAGCCTGGATTCGATCTGTCATCTCGACGCACCGAGCAAGCAAGCGGTACGGCGGGCGGTCGAGGCCGGGGTTCGCTGCAACGAACTGGTGCCGGTTACGCTCGAAGGCGCGGGCAGGCAGGAGCACTGGGCGCGCCCGGAAACGCTGGAAAGTTCGCCCGACGCATCCGCGCTGGTCCACATCCTGTCGCCGTTCGATCCCCTGATCATCCAGCGCAAGCGGACGCATCTGTTCTTCGATTACGAACACCGCTTCGAGGCCTATGTACCGAAAGAAAAGCGCCGCTTCGGCTATTTCGCGCTGCCGGTGCTGGCCGGCGATGCGATCGTCGCCGCGCTCGATCTGAAAACCGATCGCAAGAACCGGAAATTGCTGATGCAGAAATGGAACTGGGTCGGCAGGACAGCGCCGAAGGGCGCACGCAAGGATTTGAAGCGCCGCATCGAGGAAGAACTGCACCGGTTCGAGCGGTTTCAGCTGGAGGAGTGAGCCAGTTGACACCTCACGAAATCATGATCACTGACGAATATTGACATTCGTCAATAAATAATCCAGACTTCTCTCCACATGATCAGAGGGAAGTCGTCATGTTGGTTCGTTCTATTTTGTCGAGTTATTCCAGGCTGTTAGTTGGCGTATCGCTGGCGCTTCTGGCGATCGCTTTGGCCGGCTGCAACGACTCGGTCGCCCAGAAAGCAATGCCGTCGCGGCCGGTTCTGGTCGCTACCGTGCACTACGAGGCGGAATCGCCAGAGCGCAGTTTCGTCGGCACCATCAAGCCGCGGGTCGAAACCGACATGGGTTTCCGCGTCCCCGGCAAGGTCGCAAAACGCCTGGTCGAGGTCGGCCAGAGCGTCGAGGTCGGTCAGCCGCTCGCCACCCTCGATGAGGTCGACCTGAAACTGCAGGCCGAGCAGGCCGAGGCGGAATTGCGCGCCGCCACCGGCGTGCTGGCGCAGGCCGCCGCCGCCGAAACCCGCGCCAGGGAGCTGCGCGCCAAGGGTTGGGCCACTGATGCGCAGATGGATCAGGCCAGGGCCGGCGCCGATGAAGCGCGCGCGCGGTTCAACCGCGCCCAGCGATCGGTGGAACTCACCAACAATTCCCTGTCTTACGCAACGCTGGTCGCCGATACCCGCGGCGTCGTCACCGCGACCCTGATCGACGCCGGACAGGTGGTGGCGGCCGGCCAGACGGCGGTTCGCGTCGCGCGCTTTGCCGAAAAGGAAGCCGTGGTCGCGATCCCGGAAACCCTGCTCGGCCGCGCCAAGGACGGCGTCGCAACCGTGACCCTGTGGTCGGAGCCGAACAGGAAATACGCGGCGAAGCTGCGCGAGATCGCGCCATCAGCCGATCCGGCGACGCGAACCTATCAGGCGAAGTTTTCACTGCCTGATGCCGGCGACAACGTCTCGCTCGGCATGACCGCGACGCTGACGCTGGCGGATGCCGCCACGACGCGCGTGGCGCGGCTGCCCTTGTCGGCGCTGTTCAGCGAAGGCGGCGATCCCTCGCTCTACATCGTCGATGACAAGGGCGAAGTGGCGCTGAGGCCGGTCACCGTCAAATCCTACGCGAGCAACGACGTCGTCATCACGGGCGGCGTCGATGAGGGCGCCAGGGTCGTCGTGCTCGGCGTGCAGAAGCTCGATCCGGCCCAGAAGGTCCGGGTCGTGTCGGCACTGTCGTTCTGATCAGGAGTGGGTGCGATGAAACACTTCAATCTTTCGGCCTGGGCGGTCAGCCATCCCGCGCTCATCCTGTTCCTCGTCATCGCGCTCGGCGCCGCCGGTTTCTTCTCCTACGAGCGGCTCGGCCGCGCCGAAGACCCCTTCTTCACCGTCAAGGTCGTCAACGTCTCGGCGATCTGGCCGGGCGCGACCGCCCAGGAAATGCAGACCCAGGTCGCCGACCCCATCGAGAAGAAACTGCAGGAACTTCCCTATTTCGAGAAGGTGCAGACCTATTCGAAACCGTCATTCACCGCGATGCAGGTAACGTTCAAGGATTCGACGCCGCCAAAGGACGTACCCTATCTGTTTTACCTCTTGCGCAAGAAGCTCGCCGACGTGCAGCCGCAGCTTCCCGCGAATTTGCTCGGCCCCGTCGTCAACGACGAGTTCTCCGACGTCGATTCCATTCTTTATATGATGACCAGCGACGGCGCCGACTACGCGCAGCTGAAAAAGGCCGCCGAGGGCATGCGCCAGCGGCTGCTGAAAGTGCCGGGAGTGACGAAAGTCGATCTCTACGGCACCCAGGACGAGAAGATCTACGTCGAGTTCTCGCATGCCAAGCTGGCGACGCTGGGGATTACGCCGCAGGCGCTGTTCGATTCGCTCGCCAAGCAGAACAATGTAGTGCCGGCCGGCACGGTCGAGACCTCCTCGCAGCGGGTGCCGCTACGCGTCACCGGCGCGCTCGACGGCGTCAAGGCGGTCGCCGAGACGCCGGTCGAAAGCAATGGCCGGGTGTTTCGGCTGGGCGATATCGCGACCGTCAGCCACGGCTACGTCGATCCGCCGAGCTTCGTGGTGCGCCAGGAAGGCAAGCCCGCGCTGGGGATCGGCGTGGTCACCGCCAAGGGCGCCAACATCCTGGAGCTCGGCAGGGACGTCGCCGCGGCGACCTCTGAATTCATGCAGGCGGTGCCGCAGGGCATCAATGTCGACCAGATCGCCGATCAACCGAAAGTGGTCGGGCAGGCCGTCGGCGAATTCGTGCACTCCTTCATCGAGGCGCTGGCGATCGTGCTGTTCGTCTCCTTCGTGGCGCTTGGCTGGCGCACCGGCATCGTGGTGGCGCTGTCGGTACCGCTGGTGCTGGCGATCGTCTTCATCGTCATGAACGCGATGTCGCTGGACCTGCACCGCATCACGCTCGGCGCGCTGATCATCGCGCTCGGACTATTGGTAGACGACGCCATCATCGCGGTCGAAATGATGGTAGTGAAGATGGAGCAGGGCTGGGACCGCGTCCGCGCCGCGTCCTTTGCCTGGGAATCCACCGCGTTTCCGATGCTGACGGGAACGCTGGTCACCGCGGCCGGTTTCCTCCCGATCGGCTTCGCCAACTCCGCGGTCGGCGAATATGCCGGCGGCATCTTCTGGATCGTGGCGATCGCGCTGGTCGCGTCCTGGTTCGTCGCGGTGATCTTTACGCCCTATATCGGCGTCAAGCTGCTGCCGAACATCACGGTCAGCCACAACCACGATCCGCATGCGGTGTACGAGACGCGCGTGTACCGGATTCTCCGCGGCATGATTCAATGGTGCGTCGAGCACCGCATGAAGGTGGTGCTGGCGACCGTCGGAGTGTTCGCGCTCACGATTGTTGGCTTCGGTCACGTCCAGCAGCAGTTCTTCCCGCTGTCCGAGCGGCCTGAATTGTTTCTGCAGCTCCGCCTGCCCGAGGGCACCGCCTTCAACGTCACCGAAAAATCCGTGAAAAAGGCAGAAGCGCTGTTGCGGGGCGACCGGGACATTGCGACGTATACCTCTTATGTCGGGCAGGGCTCGCCGCGCTTCTGGCTTGGCCTCAACCCGCAGCTGCCGAACGAGGCTTTCGCCGAGATCGTCGTCGTCGCCAAAAACGTCGAGGCGCGCGAGCGGATCAAGGCGCGGCTGGAGCAGGCGGTTGGCGACGGGGCGCTGACCGAGGCGCGCGTGCGGGTCGACCGTTTCAACTTCGGCCCGCCGGTCGGTTTCCCGGTCCAGTTCCGCGTGATCGGCCCGGACGCCGGTGTCGTTCGCGATATCGCCTACCGGGTGCGCGACGTCGTCAGGCAGAACGACAAGGTCAGGGATCCGCAGCTCGACTGGAACGAGCAGTCGCCCTACCTGAAGCTCGTGGTCGATCAGGACCGCGCCCGCGCGCTGGGTCTCACCCCGCAGGACGTATCGACGGCGCTCAGCATGCTGATCTCGGGCGCGCCGGTCACCACGGTGCGCGACGGCATCGAGAAGGTCGGGGTGGTGGCCCGCGCGGTGCCGTCGGAGCGGCTCGATCTCGGCCATGTCGGCGATCTCACCGTCACGTCGCGCGACGGGGTCGCGGTGCCGCTGACGCAAATCGCCAAAATCGAATATTCCCACGAGGAACCGATCCTTTGGCGGCGCAACCGCGACATGGCCATCACCGTGCGCGGCGACGTCGTCGACGGCGCGCAGGCGCCTGACGTGACCAACCAGATCTGGCCGAAACTGCAGGAAATCCGCGATCACCTGCAGCCGGCCTACCGGATCGAGATGGGCGGCGCGATCGAGGAATCCGCCAAGGGCAACGCGTCGATCTTCATCCTGTTTCCGCTGATGGTGATCGTCATGCTGACCCTGCTGATGATCCAGCTGCAGAGTTTTTCTCGCCTGTTGCTGGTGTTTCTGACCGCGCCGCTCGGCATTATCGGGGCGTCGCTCGGACTGAACGTCGCCAACCAGCCGTTCGGTTTTGTGGCGCTGCTCGGACTGATCGCGCTGGCCGGGATGATCATGCGCAATGCGGTGATCCTGGTCGACCAGATCGAGACCGATGTCGCCCACGGCCTGACCCGCAAGGAAGCCATCGTCGAAGCCGCCGTGCGGCGCGCCCGCCCGGTGGTGCTGACGGCGCTGGCCGCGATCCTGGCGATGATCCCGCTGACGCGCTCCGCGTTCTGGGGCCCGATGGCGATCACCATCATGGGCGGCTTGTTTGTTGCAACCTTCCTGACCTTGCTGTACCTGCCGGGCCTCTATGCCCTTTGGTTTCGCAACAGCCTTGAAGAAACCGGCCGGAGCGAACACATTGGTCTTGCGCCGCAACATCAAGGTGAGTCAGAACCCGCATTTCCGCTTGCCGCGGCCGCGGAATAATTGAACATTGAGTACACGGGGTTGGACACTGACATGACGCTGGTTTCCGAACATATCGAAACGGACACGCGGGAACGGATTCTCGCGGTGGCGGAGCGGCTGTTTCGCGAAATCGGCTACCAGAAGACCACCGTCGCCGACATCGCCAAGGTTCTGCGCATGAGCCCGGCCAACGTCTATCGCTTTTTCGATTCGAAAAAGGCGATCCACGAGGGCGTCGCGCGTGCCATGATGGGCGAGGTCGAGGATGCGGCCGAGGCCATCGCGGCCGGCCGTGGATCGGCGGCGTCGCGTCTGCGCCAGCTCGTGACCGCGATCCATCGCATGAACTCGGAACGCTATGTCGGCGATTCCAAGCTGCATGAGATGGTCGAGGTCGCGATGGAGGAGAGCTGGGAGGTTTGCGTCGCCCACATGCAGCGGTTGACCGAAACCATCGCCCGGGTCATTGCCGAGGGCGTCGCCTCGGGAGAATTCGAGGCCCCTGACGTGCCGCTGGCGGCGATGTGCGTCTGCACTGGGATGATGCAATTCTTTCATCCGCAGATGATCGCCCAGACCGCCAGCAAGCCGGGACCGTCGCTGGACCAGATGGTCGACTTTATCCTCGCGGGACTGACCTCGCGCGGCAAGGCCGGCAAGTTCGGTTGATCCCGTCATTGCGAGCGCAAGCGAAGCAATCCATGGTCGCTGCATCACGCAAGATGGATTGCTTCGTCGCTTGCGCTCCTCGCAATGATGGCTAGATTTTGAGCTGAAACCGAAGGAAATCCGAGCGTGGACGCATCAAGCCCGAAAGACCTGCATTATTACGAACCGCGCAACGGCCACGGCCTCAAGCACGATCCCTTCAACGCCATCATCGCACCGCGTCCGATCGGCTGGATTTCCTCGCGCGACGCCAAGGGCAACATCAATCTGGCGCCCTACAGTTTCTTCAACGGCTTTTGCTACCATCCGCCGATCATCGGCTTCTCCTCGACCTCCTGGAAGGACAGCGTCGCCAACATCCAGGAGACGAAAGAGTTCGTCTGGAATCTCGCGACCATGGATCTGGCACAGCAGATGAATGCGACCGCCGCCCACGTCGCCCACGACGTCAGCGAATTCAAGATCGCCGGGCTGACGGCCGTGCCGGGGAAAATCGTCAACGTGCCCCGGGTGGGGGAAAGCCCGGTCGCGTTCGAATGCAAGCTGTCGCAGATCATTCAGTTGCAGGGCGCCGACGGCAAGAAGGCGCAGGCCTGGCTCACCCTCGGCGAGGTTGTGGCGGTCCACATCGACAAGGCCATGATCAAGGACGGCGTCTACCAGACCGGCCTCGCCCGTCCGATCGTGCGCGCAGGCCGCAAAGGGGACTACTTCGAGATCAAGCCGGAAAACATGTTCGAGATGACGCGGCCGGATTGAGCGCGTTGCGCCAGGTTTGCGTCGCAATCGCCTGTTTCGGAACCGACGCGCCGGGTCGCCGTTGTCAGCTAGCCCTCCGCTTTGGATCAATTTCGCTTTATTTTCAGTGCGAAGTGTTCACCTGAATCCCAGGCTTTCCGCTACAATGAGCCGTCTTTTGGCATATGCGGGACCGCCAGATCGCGTAAGTCTCCGACCATGAGGACGTCGCCATGAACACCTTCAACTTTCGCCGTGATATCATCACCAAGCCGATCTTCTCCTGGGCGCATGGCGTGTTGCCGGCCATGTCGGACACCGAGCGCGAGGCGCTGGAGGCCGGCGACGTCTGGTGGGACGCTGACCTCTTCACCGGCAATCCCGACTGGTCGAAGCTGCTCGCCATTCAGCCTGCGACCCTGACGCCGGAAGAACAGGCCTTCCTCAACGGCCCGGTCGACGAGCTCTGCGCGATGCTCGACGACTGGAAGATCAACTGGGAATGGCGCGATCTGCCGCCGGAGGCCTGGGACTTCATCAAGCGCCAAAAATTCTTCGGCATGATCATTCCCAGGGAATATGGTGGGCTCGGTTTCTCTCCCTACGCCCATTCGGAAGTGGTTCGCAAGATTTCGTCGCGTTCGCTAACGGCCGCCGTGACCGTGATGGTGCCGAACTCGCTCGGCCCCGGCGAGCTCCTGATGCGCTTCGGCACCAGCGACCAGCAGCAGCAATGGCTGCCGCGGCTCGCCGACGGCCGCGAGATCCCCTGCTTTGGCTTGACCAGTCCGGAAGCCGGCTCCGACGCGGCGTCGATGATCGACAGCGGTATCATCTGCAAGGGCGATTTCGAAGGCCGCGAAGTGCTTGGGCTGCGGCTGAACTGGCACAAGCGCTACATCACGCTCGGGCCGGTGGCGACGCTGCTTGGGCTTGCCTTCAAGGCCTATGACCCCGATCACCTGGTCGGACAACGGGACGAGCTCGGCATCACCGTTGCGCTGATCCCGACCCATCTGTCCGGCGTCGAGATCGGCCATCGCCACCTGCCGGCGATGCAGGTATTTCAGAATGGCCCGAACCGGGGCCGCGATGTCTTTATCCCGATGGACTACATCATCGGCGGCCAGGAGCGTCTCGGCCAGGGCTGGAAGATGCTGATGACGGCGCTCGCCGCCGGGCGCGGCATCTCGCTGCCGTCGCTGTCCGCCGCGGGCGCGGCCTACGCCGCGCGCACCACCGGCGCCTATGCGCGAATCCGTGAGCAGTTCAACGTGCCGATCGGAAAGTTCGAGGGCATCGAGGAGCCGCTCGCCCGCATCGCGGCGACAGCCTATCTGCTCGACGCGGCGCGGCGATTGACCTGCGCCGCGCTCAATCAGGGCCATCATCCCGCGGTCATTTCCGGCATCATGAAGCTGCAGGCCACCGAACGGATGCGGATCGCCATCGACGACGCCATGGACATCCATGGCGGCAAGGCCGTGATCGACGGCCCGCAAAACTACATGGGCAATCTCTATCGCTCGGTGCCGGTCGGCATCACTGTCGAAGGCGCCAACATTCTCACCCGCAACCTGATCGTGTTCGGTCAGGGCGCGATCCGGGCCCATCCCTATCTGCTGGAAGAGATGAATGCGCTTGGTGAAGAAGACCGTGCCAAGGGGCTGGACGCGTTCGACAAAACGCTCTGGAAGCATGTCGGTCACAGCATCACCACGCTGTTCCGGGCGTGGGGCCGGAGCTGGACTGGCGGGGCGTTTGCACCGGCCCCCGACGCCGGAGCGGCGACCGGATTCTATCGCCAGCTGTCGCGCTACTCCGCGGCCTTCGCGCTCTGCGCCGACATGGCGCTGTTGACGCTGGGGGGCGCGCTGAAGCGCAAGGAAATGCTCTCGGCGCGGTTCGGCGACATCCTGTCCGAGCTGTATTTGCTCTCGGCCGCGTTGAAGCGCTGGCAGGACGAGGGTCGCCAGCAAGCGGATTTCGCCGCGCTCGAATGGTGCATGGCGAGCGGCTTCCGCACCATCGAAAACCGCTTCGCGGAGATTCTCGCCAATCTGCCCAACCGCTTCATCGCGATCGTGCTGAAATTCCTGATCCAGCCGCTCGGCGCCCGCGTGCTCGGCCCCTCCGATCTCGTCACCCATCAATGCGCGCAGCTGGTGCTCGAACCGTCAGCGGCGCGCGATCGGCTGACGCCGGATCTGTCGCATGTCGATGATGATCGTGGCGTCGCGCGGCTGGAAAAGGCATTCCTGCTGGTCACCGCCGCCGAGGATGTTGCCAAAAGGATGCGCGCCGCCCACGTCAACGACTGGCACGAGGCCGTGAAGAAGGGCGTCATTACCCAAGGAGAGGGCGATCGGCTTGCGGCGGCGCATGAAGCAGTTGCGAAAGTGATCGAAGTCGACGACTTCGCGCCGGAAGCACTGTCACCGATTTACAAAAAGCCTGCCGAAGTGCATCAGTTCTTTCAGGAGCTTGGTGAGACAAGGGCGGCAAGCTGATGGCGCGACCGGTTTTTATCATCGACGGCAGCCGGACGCCGTTTCTTAAAGCCCGAAGCGGGCCGGGCCCGTTCACCCCGGTCGATCTCGCCGTGCAGTGCGGTCGGCCGCTGCTGGCCCGCCAACCCTTCGCGGCATCCGCCTTCGATCAGGTGATCCTCGGCTGCGTCAATGTCATCGCCGATGAGATGAACCCGGCCCGCGTCGCGGCGCTCCGGCTCGGCATGGGCGAGGCCATGGTGGCGTTCACGGTGCAGATCAATTGCGGTTCCGGCATGCAGTCGATCGACACCGGATACCGCTACATCCGCGAGGGCGTTTCCGAACTGATCCTGGCCGGCGGTGCCGAAGCGCTCAGTCATGCGCCGCTGGTCTGGCCGCAGCAGGGGGTGCGCTGGTTCGCAGGCCTGGCCGGCGCCAAGGGCATTCTGGCCAGGTTGGCGGCGCTGGGGAAGACGCGACCGAGCTATTTCAAGCCGGTCATTGGGCTCGAGCGCGGGCTGACCGATCCCATCACCGAACTCAATATGGGTCAGACCGCCGAAGTGGTCGGCCATCTCTTCGGCGTCACCCGGGCGCAGTCGGACGCCTACGCCGTCGAAAGCCACCGGCGGCTGGCCCATGCGCAGGCGCAGGGTTTCCTCAAGGGCGAAGTTGAAACCGCGTTTTCGCGCGACGGCAAATTCTACGATCACGACGACGGCGTGCGGCCGGATTCCTCGCCCGAGAGCCTTGCGAAGCTGCAGCCGGTGTTCGAGCGGCCCTGGGGTCAGGTCACCGCCGGCAATTCCTCGCAGATCACCGATGGCGCGTCGTGGACCATCCTGGCTTCGGAAGAGGCGGTCAAAAAGCATGGCCTGACGCCGAAGGCCGTGATCGTCGACAGCCAATGGTCGGCGCTCGATCCCTCCATCATGGGCCTCGGCCCGGTGCTGTCGGCGAGCGAGCTTCTGAAGCGCAACAAATTGGGCTTGCGGGATATCGAGACCTGGGAATTGAACGAGGCCTTCGCCACCCAGGTGCTCGGGTGTCTTGCCGCCTGGAACGACGAAAAGTTCTGCCGCGAGATATTGCGACTTGACGGCGCCGCCGGGCAGATCGATCACGCCAGGCTCAATGTCGACGGCGGCGCCATCAGCCTCGGCCACCCCGTCGGCTGCAGCGGCAATCGCATCGTGCTGCATCTCGTCAATGCGATGAAGCGATTGGGCACCAGACGCGGCATCGCCACCGAATGCATCGGCGGCGGGCAGGGCGGCGCGATGCTGATCGAGGTGGTGTGATTATGGATTCACGGATCATGGACGTTCTCGGCGACCGCGTGCTCGAACTCGGGCCGAAGCCCGAGGAGAATGGCCCCTACCGCCATTTCAAGCTGACCCGCGATGCCGACGGCGTCGCCTGGCTGCTGTTCGACCGCGCCGGCAGCAGCGCCAACACGCTATCGTCAGATGTCATCGAGGAACTCGACACCGTACTTGCGGCGCTGGAAGACAAGCGGCCGGCGGGCCTCGTCATCCGCTCGGCGAAGAAATCCGGCTTCATCGCCGGCGCCGATGTCAACGAATTTCGGGGCGCGGCCGATCCGCACCCGGTCGAGGCGGAAATCGGCCGCGCCCACGCCGTGATCGACCGCCTCGAAGCTTTGAAGGTTCCGACCGTCGCTGTCATTCACGGCTTCTGCCTCGGCGGCGGGCTCGAAGTCGCGCTCGCCTGCCAGTCGAGGGTTGCGATCGACGGCGCCCGCTTCGGTTTTCCGGAGGTGATGCTCGGCCTGCATCCCGGACTCGGCGGCACCGCGCGCTTCACGCAGCTCGTCAATCCGATGCAGGCGATGACGCTGATGCTGACCGGCAAGACCATCGACGCGCGCCGGGCAAAGTCGCTCGGGCTGGTCGATGGCGTGGCGCAGGAGCGGCATGTGCGCAACGCCGTCAAGGACGCGCTGTTCGGGCATCTGAAACGCGCCCGGCCGGCTCTCCTGAACAGCATCCTGAATCTCACGCCGGTACGCGGCTTTCTCGCCTCGCGGATGCGTCGCGAGGCGGAAAAGGCCGCGCCGCACGAGCACTATCCCGCGCCCTACGCGCTGATCGAGCTCTGGGAAAAGCACGGTGGCGACAAGGCCGCGATGCTGGCAGCCGAGAAATCCTCGTTCGCCAATCTGATGGTGACGCAGACGGCGCAGAACCTGATCCGGGTATTTTTCCTGCGCGAGCAGATGAAAAAGCTCGCAGGTTCCGGCAACAAGATCGGCCATGTCCACGTCATCGGCGCCGGCGCGATGGGCGGCGACATCGCGGCATGGTGCGCCAATCAGGGCCTGCGGGTAACGCTGGCGGACATGAAGCCGGAACCGATCGCGGGCGCGATGAAGCGCGCCGCCGACCTGTTCGGCAAGATCATGCACAGGCGCACCGATATCCGCGACGCCCTCGATCGTCTCATTCCGGATCTCGACGGCGAGGGTGTCCGCAATGCCGATTTGATTATCGAGGCGGTGCCAGAAAAGCTGGAGCTGAAGCAGAAGGTCTATGCTTCTCTGGAGGGAAGGATGAAGGCCGGCGCGATTCTGGCCACCAACACCTCGAGCATTCCGCTGCAGGACCTGCGCACCACGCTGAAATCGCCGGAGCGGCTGGTCGGCCTGCACTTCTTCAACCCGGTCTCCCGGCTGCAGCTGGTCGAGGTTGTCAGCCATGACGGCAGCGATCCGCAACTTCTGAGGGAGGCGATGGCCTTTGTCGGTGCCGTCGACCGGCTGCCGCTGCCGGTCAAGAGTTCCCCCGGCTTTGTCGTCAACCGCGCGCTGACGCCCTACATGCTGGAAGCGATGGTGATGCTGGACCAGAATATCGACAAATCAGCCATCGATGCGGCCGCGGAAAAGTTCGGCATGCCGATGGGGCCGATCGAGCTCGCCGACCAGGTCGGCCTCGATATCTGCCTCGCGGTCGGCGATATGCTGCGCTCGAAATTCGGCGATTCGCTGCCGCCGACGCCGGCATGGCTGCGCGAGAAGGTCGCTCACGGCGAACTCGGCCGCAAGACCGGCAAGGGATTTTATGCGTGGCGCGACGGCAAGGCCGACAAGACGCCGGGTTCGCCTGTAAACGCGCAGCCGACTGCGGAAATGATCGACCGGCTGATCCTGCCGATGTCGAATGTCTGCGTCGCCTGCCTGCGGGAGGGCATCGTCGACGATGCCAACGCCGTCGATGGCGCGATGATTTTCGGCACCGGCTACGCGCCGTTCCGCGGCGGTCCGCTGAACTACGCGCGGACCCGCGGGCCGGAAAATGTGGTCTCCACTTTGCGGGCACTCGCCGCGAAGTTCGGTGGCCGGTTCACGCCTGACGCCGGCTGGGATAGTTTCAAATAACCGATTCCCGATTCGCTTTCACGGGGCCTTTTGACATGACCGACACGCACGCCGTTCACGCCCCGCCGATCGCGGAGACCGAACCCTGCGGCGACCTGTCGATCCGCACGCTGGCGATGCCCGCCGACACCAACCAGAACGGCGATATCTTCGGCGGCTGGCTGCTCAGCCAGATGGACATCGGCGGCGGCATCTTCGCTTCCAAGATCGCAAAGTCGCGCACCGTCACGGTGGCGATCGACGCGATGAATTTCCGCAAGCCGGTGTTCGTCGGCGACGTGGTTTCGGTGCACGCCAATCTGGTCCGGATCGGCAAGACCTCGGTCACCGTGCACCTCGAGGCCTGGGTGCTGCGCCGCAGGGAGATGCATTCGATCCTGGTGACCGACGGCAATTTCACCTATGTCTCGATCGACGATCAGGGGCGTCCGCAGCCGATCGGGCAGGACGATCCGCGACTCTAAAATTCTGGAAGGTCTAAGGGCGCTACTTCTTCGCCGCCATCGCGTTAACGACCTTGACGGCGGTTGCGGGATCGGTGCCGGTCGCCTCGCGATAACGATCGGTCGCATCGAACCAGCGGCCCTGCGCCAATAGCTGCTCGATTTCCGTGCGAAGTTTTTGCGGCATGCCGGCCGCGAGCGCGGCGCCTTCGGCCATTTGCCGCTCGGTTTCGGCCCTCTGCCCCGCGAAGAGCGTCAGGCCTATCGCGTTGGGGCAAGGAATCACCATGTACCAGTGGCCATTTGCCTGCGCCAAAAACCGGAGGATAGTCATCGTGCGGTGGTCCTTGGTCTCCGCCTCGATCTGCAACTGGTGCGTCGGCTCGACCGGATAGGCGAAACCCTCCTCGGCAAAGGCGCCCATCGGCGCCGGTCGCGGAAGCGCGCTGACGCTCTCGATGTGGTAGCTCGTGCCGAGCCCCGTGCCGTCTCACAGCTCTTCCTTAAAATTAGAATCAAAAAAATCGCGAGTGGCGTCATTGATGCAGGCAAGCGTGGCGGGATGAAAGAGCGCCTTCACCTTTGCCGCGTCCTGAGATTTGACCGCCGCCATCCAGGCATCGGCGAACTGTTGCTGTTCCGCATCCGCGGACTGCGCCGAAGCCGCATGTGGAGCCGCAAGGATGAACGCGAAAATGATGATAAGCGCAGCCCGGAGCAAAATGACCCGGGAAAAACCGACCCTCATGAAAGATCTCCTGTACGCTTTATCGACACCGTGCCGGCCGAGTTTATGCCGCTGCTTTAATTGCCAACCTCTTAAACTCTGCTGCTGTACCGGCATCCCGCATCGGTCCGACGGCGCAGGCCATCATCGCCAACGCGCGCAACGCGCGCAGGGCGACTGCGCGGCAACGGGTCCCGCGCCCTGTTCCCTTTTCGGTTGCTTTCACATTTGGTTGTGATTACTCCAAATCGAAAGCAAAATCGTCAAAGTGAACGGGCGAGCGCCGGGGAAAGGGCTTTGGACCGAATTTTCGACCTCGCGATTATCGGCGGCGGCATTAACGGCTGCGGCATCGCGCGCGATGCGGCGGGTCGGGACAGCACGGTTTTCCTGTGTGAAATGAATGACTTGGCCAGCGGGACGTCGTCCTGGTCGACCAAACTCGTGCATGGCGGCCTGCGCTATCTCGAATATTACGAGTTTCGACTGGTGCGCGAGGCGCTGATCGAGCGCGAAATCCTCTGGCGGATCGCGCCGCATATCATCCGGCCGTTGCGCTTCGTGCTGCCGCATCATGACGGGCTGCGCCCGGCCTGGCTGCTGCGGCTCGGACTGTTCCTTTACGACCATATCGGCGGCCGGGTCCTGCTGCCGCCGACCCGCTCGGTCGATCTCAGACGGGACGAGGTCGGAAAGCCGCTGGTACCCGATCGCTATACCAAAGGCTTCGAATATTCCGACTGTTTTGTTGACGACGCGCGCCTGGTGGTACTCACCGCGCGCGACGCCGCCGATCGCGGCGCCGAGATCCGCACCCGCTCGCGCGCGGTCGAGATCAAGCAAGCCGATGGCATCTGGCACGTCACCGTCGAAAACGCCTTCAGCGGCACGCGCAGCACGATTCGGGCGCGCGTGCTGGTCAATGCCGGCGGTCCCTGGGTCGAGCAGGTGCTGGCGTCGGGTTCGGGCGTCAACGCAAAAGCGAAGGTGCGGCTGGTGCAGGGCTCGCACATCGTGGTGCGCAAGCTCTATACCCATGACCGTGCCTACATGTTCCAGAACAGCGACGGGCGGATCGTCTTTGTCATTCCCTACCAGGACGATTTCACGCTGATCGGCACCACCGATCGCGACTACGAGGGCGACCCGGCGAAGGTGAAAGCGTCGACCGAGGAGATCGGATATCTCTGCGCCTCCGTCAGCGAGTACCTGGCGAAGCCGGTCAAGCCGGAGGATGTGGTCTGGACCTATTCCGGCGTTCGCCCGCTGTATGACGACGGTGCCAGCGAAGCCAAGGCCGCGACGCGCGATTACGTTTTCGAACTCGACACGCCCGGCGGCGCGCCGCTGCTGTCGATCTACGGCGGCAAGATCACCACCTACCGCCGTCTCGCCGAGGAGGCGCTTGAACGGCTGTCGCCGTATTTGCCCAGCGCCACGCCGCGCGAGGACTTCGCGCCCCGCGAGGACTTCAAGGCGCGCGAAGGCTGGACCGCGAAATCGCCGTTGCCCGGCGGCGATCTCGACGTCTCCGCGATCGCGGCGCTGAGCGCTGAACTGGTGCGCAACTATCCGTTCCTCAACCCGGCGCATGCCAGCCGGCTGGCGCACGCCTACGGCACCCGTGCCGCGGAACTGCTCGGCAACGCGAAATCGATGAGCGATCTCGGCCAGTCGTTCGGCGCCACCTTGACGGAGCGCGAAGTCAGGTACCTGATGTCAGTGGAGTGGGCCTGCACCGCCGAGGACATCGTATGGCGGCGATCCAAGCTTGGATTGCGGCTGACGCCTGCCGAAATCGCCGCCATCGACGACTGGATTGTCGCCCACCGTGTCCGGCTTGAGAGCCCTTTGCTTGAAGCAGGAGGGCGAACATGACCGTTGCGCGCGAACACGTCACCGCGCGGCCGATGGCATTCCGACCATCCACCATGTCGCGCTGGCGCTTGAGCGCGGCACCGTGAACCGTCACCATCTCGAACCCGGAACTTCGATGTTGACATCGCGGTTGAAAATTTGGCGTAATGGTGTCGCTTCCTTGTTTTCTTCATTTGGTTTTCGCAGGTGGGTCATGCTTCGCCGTGCCTTGGTTGCAATTATTGCCGTGAGTCCGGCCACGCTGCCCGCGGCGTCCTTCGCCTACGAGATCAAGGTGAAGACTTCCGAGTCCGCGTTCGCGGCAAAACTGCGCCCGGATATCCTGGGTATCTCTACGGACTCCACGGCAGAATCCGCGCGCGCGGTCCTTGAATCGACCTTCAAGGGTCGCATCGATACCAAGATCGACATTCAGCAGGAGAAATTCGGGGATACCGCCGTTAGCTATATCTCGGCGCTGAATTTTAATTCCCCTTCCGGCCCAAACCAGACCGGCGAAATGCTTTCGAGCAGCTACTCCTCGCCCGCGAGCGCTAACCGCGCCTATTTCATCGCACGAAATCTGACTTTCGCGCAGAACCAGCAGCCGTCCAAGACCGAAATGATCAAGCAGGTCATGGATAAATATGGCGCGCCGACTATCGTCGGTGATCATCATCTCTATTACATTTATCGCGCAGGCAAGACCGTATCGGTGGGAGCAAAATACAAGGAGACCACGGCACTCGACGCAGTCGATCGGCCGCTGGACCCGAGAGCCGCGATCAAGCTCGACGACGCCAGCGGCCACGGCAGTTGCGTGGCTGGCGTGAAGCGCTCGCAGGCGAAGGAAAAAACCCTGAAGGCGATGCTGGACGAGGCAAAGGGTGCCAACTGCGATGGCGCGCTGAGCGTGCAATTGACGCCGGGCATCTCGCCGGATCGGATCGGAAATGCACAATTCATGCTGGTGGATTTTAAACGCATCATCAGCGCGGCCACGATCGATAGCGACGCGCTTGTTGCGGAGAAGAACGAGCGGAATCCGACGCCGCGAGGCAACGCTCCGAAGCTTTAGTCCGTGCCGGCATCGAGGCGGCCGTCGTGCCGCGCGCGGCCGAAGAGATCCCGGCTTTTTTGTTTTGCATCTTTGAATCGTCATTCCGGGGCGACGCGGAGCGTCGAACCCGGAATCCAGAAGTTGTGGGCACGAGATTCCCCGATGTGCAATTGCACATCTGAGGTTCGCGCTAACGCGCGCCCCGGAATGACAACATGGAAGGCATTCGCTCCTACTGCGCCGCCAGCGCCTCGCCCAGCACGGGATAGTCGGTGTAGCCCTTGGCGCCTCCGCCATAGAAGGTCGCCTTGTCCGGGGCGTTGAGCGGCGCGCCGCGCTTGAGGCGCTCGACCAGATCGGGATTGGCGATGAACAGTTTGCCGAACGCGATCAGATCGGCCGCGCCCGCGGCCAGCATCTTGTTGGCGAGCTCGAAATCATAGCCATTGTTGGCCATATAGGCGCCTTTGAAGCGCCGGCGTAAGGAGCCGTAGTCGAACGGCGCAATGTCGCGCGGACCGCCGGTCGCGCCCTCGATGACGTGGATGTAGACCAGCTTCAAGGCATTGAGATGGTCGACGATATGATCGAACAGCGGCTGCGGATTGGAGTCGGAGACATCGTTCGCCGGCGTCACCGGCGAGATGCGAATGCCGGTCCGCTCGGGCCCGGCTTCCGTCGACACCACCCTGGCGACCTCGAGCATCAGCCTGGCGCGGTTCTCGATCGATCCGCCATAGGCGTCGGTGCGTTTGTTGGCGCCGTCTTTGGCGAACTGATCCAGCAAATAGCCGTTGGCGCCATGGATCTCGACGCCGTCGAAACCCGCTTCCAGCGCATTCGCCGCGCCGCGTTTGAAGCCCTCGATGATTCCGGGAATTTCCTCAAGCGTCAGCGCGCGCGGCTCGGAAATATCGGTAAAGGCGCCGCCGACAAAGGTCTTGCCCTTGGCGCGGATTGCCGACGGCCCGACCGGGGCGCCGCCGCTCGGCTGCAGCGAGGTGTGCGAAATGCGGCCGACATGCCAGAGCTGAATGAAGATGCGGCCGCCACGCTCATGGACGCGGTCCGTGACCTTGCGCCAGCCGGCGAGTTGTTCTCGGGAGTAGATGCCGGGCGTGTCCTGGTAGCCCTGGCCCTGCTGCGAGATCTGGCTCGCCTCGGTGATCAACAAACCAGCGGAAGCGCGCTGCCCGTAATATTCGACCGCCAACGGACTGGGCACCAGGCCGGCGACCGCCCGGTTGCGCGTCAGCGGCGCCATCACGGCCCGGTTAGGAAGGGTGATTGGGCCAAGCTTGCAGGGCTCGAAGAGTTTGGACGGCGTGCTCATTTTCTTGTTGATCCGGTGCATTGCGGGGAAGGCAGGTGAGAACGACGTGTGCATTCCGGATCGCCTCGGCAATGCCGCGAGCTATCAGGTTATTGCATTCTAGCCCCGCACGATGCCGGCGAGGTGGCCGCCGTCGAGGAACAGCGTATGCGCGTTGACGTAGGATGATTCATTCGAAATCAGAAACAGCGCGGCATAGGCGACCTCCCAGCCGGTGCCCTGGCGGCCGAACGGCACCGTGACGGCCCGGTCGGCGCGGCGGCGGCTGGCGTCGCGGCCCATCGGCGTATCCATGAAGCCGGGCGCGATCACATTGCAGCGAATGCCTTTTTCCTCGCCGGCGCGCGCGATGGCGCGGCCAAGCGCGATCTGGGCGGCTTTTGAAGATTCATAGGCCGGGTTGCGGCCGTTGGCGCGCTGGCTGGCCATCGAGGACATCAGGATGATCGCGCCGCCCGGCGCCATCACTTCCAGCGCCTTCTGCGCGAACAGCATATGGCTGCGGACGTTGACGGCGAAATCCTTGTCCCAAGCTTCGGCGGTCATTTTCGGCAGCGACAGGCCTTGCGAGATGCCGACGTTCAACGCCAGGCCGTCGAGGCCGCCGAGTGTTTTTGCGCAGTGGTCCACCGCAGGGGCAATCGCCGTGACGTCGGAAACGTCGACGTAACAGGCAAAGGCCTTGCCGCCTTCGGATGCGATCTGCCCGACCGTGTTGTCGGCTGCCTCCTTGCTGACGTCGATGCAGGCGATGCTTGCGCCTTCGCGCGCGAACAGCACCGAGATCGCGCGGCCGTTTCCGACGGGCGGATCCTCGTCGACGATCTTGCGCTGGCCGGCCCCGACCACAATGATGCGGCGGCCGGTCAGCCTGCCATGGCTCTTAGCCTGCCCCAGCGCTTCGGCATGCAGGGACGCCGAGGGATCGATCTGTTTCGGCGCGTGGGTGGTGGTGGACATCGGCGGTTTCCTTCTTTCTTACGTCATTCCGGGTTCAGCCCTGGGGGCTGCCCCGGAAAGACGTTGAGCAATCAGTTCACCCCGAGAAAATCGCGCTTGCCAATCTCCACGCCGTTATGCCTGAGAATGCCGTGGGCGGTGGCGGCGTGGAAGTAGAAATTCGGGAAGGCAAAATTATTCAGGAACTGCTGTCCCTTCAACGTCATGGTCTTGCTGGGGCCGACGGGAAAGCTGACCTCGCGGCTGTCCGCGCCGTCGAACTGCGCCGGCTTGAACGACTTCACATAGTCGATGGTCTTTGCAAGCCGCTGCTTCAATTCCTCAAAACTCTTTTCGGTGTCGGGAGTGGACGGCACCTCGCTGTTGGCCAGCCGTGCGCAGCTCTTGGCGGCGAAATCGCAAGCCGTCTGGATCTGGCGAGTGAGCGGGAACATGTCCGGATAAAGCCGCGCGCCGAGCAGCACTTCGGGTTGAATATTCCTGGCCTTGCAGTGCGCCTCCGCCTTGGTGAGAAGGCCGGAGAGGCCGCCGAGAATCTGCAGAAAGGCGGGAACGGTGGCGTCGTAGAAGGACATGTGATGCTCTCTTTCGTTTCTCATTGTCATTTTTTCGTTTCTCATTGTCATTTTCGGGCCGACGCGAAGCACCGAACCGGAAATCCCGAGATTCCCCGTTCAGCCCTGCGGGCTTCCCCGGAATGACTGGGTATTGCCTACCGCACAGTCGCCGCGCCCTGCAATGGCTGCGTCCGGGGCCCGCGCATCCTCGCCAGCAGTTCGGCGGTGGGCCAGGAATCGGCGGGCAGGCCGTATTTGATCTGCATCGCCTTGACCGCGCTGCGGCTTTGCTGACCCATCACGCCGTCGACCTTGCCGACATTGAAGCCCGCGCGCACCAGCAATTGCTGCAGTTCGCGAAGTTCGGCGAACGGCAGTTGCACGACCGGCGCGGCCGGATGATGCAACGGCGGGCTGCCTGCAATGCGGGTCGCGAGATAGCCGGCGGTGGTCGAATAGATCAGCGAGTTGTTCCATTCGGTATAGGCCGCAAAGTTCGGATAGGCCAGAAACGCCGGTCCCAACCGCCCCATCGGCAGCAGCAGCGAGGCCTGAAGGTTGTCGTTCGGCAGCGCTCTTCCTTCCGCAGCGGTCACGCCGAGCTGCGCCCATTTCGAACGCGGCAGCTGGATGGTGAGGTCGGCCTGGTCCCAGGGCAAGTTTTGCGGCACGCGCACTTCCTGCAGCCAGGGCTCGCCGCGCCGCCACTTCAGTCCGTTGGCGATGTAGTTCGCGGTCGAGCCGATCACGTCGGCCGGGCTGCGCAGGAGATCGCGGCGTCCGTCGCCGTCGTAGTCGACGGCGTAGTTGAAGTAATGCGTCGGCAAAAATTGCGTCTGGCCGAGTTCGCCGGCCCACGAGCCGACCATTTCGGTTGGCGTGAGGTCGCCGCGGTCGATGATCTTCAATGCCGCGATGGTCTCATCAGCGAACATCTGCGAGCGGCGGCAGTCATAGGCCAGCGATACCAACGAGCGCAGCGTCGGCAGGTGGCCCATGTTGGCGCCGAAATCGCTTTCCAGCCCCCAGAACGCGGCGATGACGGCCGGCGGCACGCCATATTCCTTCTCGGCGCGCGCGAAGGCCGCGGCATAGGTCTTGATCCGGGCCTGGCCCTGCTGCATCCGGTAGCTTGCCGCCATGCGGCCGGCAAACTCGGTGAACACCTGGCCGAACACGCGCTGGCCGCGATCGCGGTTGACGATGCCCTGGTCATGGACGAGATAGGGCGAGGCTTCCGCGATCGCGCGCTGCGATACCCCGGCCGCGACCGCTTGTTGTTTGAGGTCGGCGAGGAAGCGATCAAAACTCATGCCATTGTGGCAGGATGCGCCGCGCGGGGCTACCGCGGCGGGAGCTGCGATCGGTCTGGCGGGCGCAGCCGCTTGAGCCGATGCTTGCGGCGGCCCGCACAGGATTGAAAACAAGGCCGCGCCAAGGAAAAGAGGTGCCGTTGGAAAGCTTCGCATGCAGTTACCGGATGGGTGCTGATTTCGCAGGATGCGGCCTTGTCGTAGCATCCAAGCTTGACAACGTCATCACCAGTGTCGTCCCTGCGAAAGCAGGGACCCATAACCACACCCTTTGGGTGTTGCACGAAAGCCGGCGAACAGCGTCCCTCACAACAAGCGACACGGCGTATCGGTTCCTGCTTTCGCAGGGACGACCGTAGCACAAGTTCGTTCCTCGCATGGGTGCCGGTCACTTGATCCGGACCCCGGAGGCTGTTCCAATGGTCTTTAACCCTGTAGGCTTGCGAAAAATGAGCCACCGGATCACAGGGGGCGCAGACGGGGGAGACGGCGGGAACAATCATGACGGCTATCCGATATCTGAGTCCACGAACGCTCGATGAAGCGATCAAGGCATTTGCGTCGGCCGGGAGTGCCGCGCGCATCCTGGCTGGTGGCACCGATCTTTTGGTGCAGATGCGCTCCGGCGCGGTGCGGCCGGGGCTGATCGTCGACATCAAGAACATTCCCGAGATGACTGCCATTGAGGAAACCGCCGGTGGCGGCTTTCGCATCGGCGCCGCCGTGTCAGGTGCGGTGCTGGCCGAACATCCGCGCTTCGGCGGGGTCTGGCCCGGCGTGCTCGAGGCCGTCAACCTGATCGGCTCTACCCAGGTGCAGGGACGCGCCTCGGCCGGCGGCAATCTCTGCAATGGCTCGCCGGCAGGCGACAGCGTGCCCGCCATGGTCGCGGCCGGCGCCATCGCCACGATGCAGGGGCCGAACGGGCGCCGCGAGATGCCGGTGGAGAAAGTGCCGGCCGGTCCGGGCCGCACCAATCTTCTGCCCGGCGAAATTCTCGTCAGTTTTACCTTGCCGCCGCGGCCGCCGGGCTCCGGCGACGCCTATCTTCGCATGATTCCGCGCACCGAAATGGACATCGCGGTGGTCGGCGTCGGCGTCAGCCTCACGCTGAAAAATGGCGTCTGCACCGTGGCCCGGGTCGGGCTCGGCGCGGTGGCGCCGACGGTGCTGCTGGTCGAGGCTGCCGCGAAGGCCTTGATCGGCAGTAAACTCGACGATGCGGCGCTGAATGCCGCAGCCGGCGCTTGCGCCGCCGCCTGCCGTCCGATCGACGACAAGCGCGGCACCATTGCCTACCGCACCAAAATTGCCGGCGTGCTCTTGAAGCGCACCGCTGCCATCGCCGCCAAGCGCGCGAAAGAAAATTGAGTTTTGGGGAATTGAAGACATGACGAAACTGCACGTTTCCACCACCATCAACGGCGAGCCGGCGGAGTTTTTGTGCGAGCCCGGTGACACCATGCTCGATGCCTTGCGCGGGCCGCTCGGCTTGACCGGCTCGAAGGAAGGCTGTTCGTCCGGCGATTGCGGCGCCTGCAGCATCATGCTGGATGATCGCCTGATCTGTTCCTGCCTGATGCTGTCGGCCGAAGCCGAAGGCCGCGATATCCGTACCATCGAAGGCATGGCGCACGGCGAGCACCTGCATCCGCTGCAGCAGAAGTTTCTGGAACTGGCGGCGCTGCAGTGTGGCATCTGCACCTCGGGCATGCTGGTCGCCTCCGATGCCTTGCTCAGGAAGAATCCGCGGCCGAGCGAGGAAGAGGTGCGGTTCTGGCTGGCCGGAAATCTCTGCCGGTGCACCGGCTATGACAAGATCGTGCGCGCGGTTCTGGAAACCGCCGCTGACATGCGGGAGGCAGCGCAATGAACGTCGTCACCAACAACAAGTGGATAGGCCAGCGCACCATCAGACCCGACGGCGCCGACAAGGTCACGGGTAGGGCGGCCTTCGCCGCCGACACCAACATGCCCGGCATGATCTGGGGCAAGATCCTGCGCAGCCCGCATCCGCACGCGCGCATCAAATCGATCGACACCTCGAAGGCGGAGGCGCTGCCGGGCGTGAAGGCGGTGGTGTCGGCGCGCGATATCGTCGATTTTCCGGTCGACAAGTCGGTCATGCTCGGCATCCAGGACATGCGCTGGATGTGCCGCAACGTGATGGCGCGCGAGAAGGCGCTGTTCCCCGGCCACCCCGTCGCGGCGGTGGCCGCCACGTCAGAGGCGATCGCGGCAAAGGCCTGTGAACTGATCGAGGTTGCCTACGAAGTGCTGCCGTGGTCGATCGAGATCGACGATGCGTTGAAACCCGACGCACCCATTCTGCACGACTTCATGAAGTTCGAGGGCAAGCCGTCCAACATCGGCGGCCGCCTTGAGGTCAAGAAGGGCGACATCGTCCAAGGTTTTAAAGAGGCCGAGGTGGTCGTCGAGCGCACCTTCACGACCCGTCCGGTGCATCAGGGCTATATCGAGCCGCACGCCTGCCTCGTCAGCGTCGCCCCCGACAACAAGACCACGATCTGGAGCTCAAGCCAGGGCCAGTTCATGGTGCGCGCCATGACGGCGTATCTGACCGGCATTCCCCAGAGCGACATCCGCGCTATTCCGGCGGAAATCGGCGGCGGGTTTGGCGGCAAGACCATCGTCTATCTCGAACCGCTTGCGACCCTGCTGGCGAAAAAATCCGGCAGACCGGTCAAGATGGTGATGACCCGCGAGGAAGTGATGCGGGCGACGGGTCCGACCTCGGGCTCGAAGAGCACGGTCAGGATTGGCGCGAAGAAAGACGGCACGATCGTCGCAGCCCAGGGCACCTTCTATCTGCAGGCCGGCGCGCTGCCGGGCTCGCCGATCCGCGGCGCGGTCGGCTGCAGCTTCTCACCCTACGATATCCCGAACGTTCTTTCGGTCGGCTTCGACGTGCTTTCCAACCGCTCCAAGGTCGCGGCCTATCGCGCGCCGGGCGCGCCGATCGGAGCGTACGCGGTGGAGTGCGTGATGGATGAGCTGGCCGAAGCGCTGAAGATGGATCCGCTGGAGCTGCGGCTGAAGAACGCCGCGAAGCAGGGCACCAAGGCCGCGCATGGACCGGTGTTTCCGCGCATCGGTTACGTCGAGACACTGGAGGCGGCGAAAGCCCATCCGCACTACACCGCGCCGCTCGGCAAGGGGCAAGGAACGCTGAGAGGAAGGGGCGTCGCGTCGGGCTTCTGGTTCAACGCCGGCGGCGAATCCTCAGCGCAAGTGAACATCACCGAGGACGGCAACGTCGTCGTCACCACCGGCCACCCGGATATCGGCGGCTCGCGCGCCGCGATCGCCAATATCTGCGCCGAGCTGCTCGGCATCGACTATCGCCGCGTGTCGGTCCTGATCGGCGACACCGCGACCATCGGCTTTTCGAATCTCACCGGCGGCAGCCGCGTGCTGTTTGCCTCCGCGATGGTGGTGACGCAATCGACCGACAAGGTGATATCAACCCTGCGCGAGCGCGCGGCGAAAATCTGGGAAATCGACCCCGAAGCCGTGAAATGGGAAAACGGCGCGGCGCATCCGGCGAGCCCCAACGCCGGTCAGTTCGAGCCGCTGACGCTGGCCGAGCTTGCCGCAAAAGCCCCGCAGATGGGCGGGCCGATCGGCGCGGGCGTGCAGCTCAACACCGAAGGCGCCGAGGGCGGCTTCGGCACCCATATCTGCGACGTCGAGGTCGATCCCGAACTCGGCATCGTGCGCGTGATCCGCTACACCGCGGTGCAGGATGTCGGCCGCGCCATCCATCCGGGCTATGTCGAGGGCCAGATGCAGGGCGGCGTCGCGCAGGGCATCGGCTGGGCGCTGAATGAGGAATACATCTACACCAAAGACGGCAAGGTCGATAATCCCGGGTTCCTCGACTATCGCATGCCGGTCTGCTCGGATCTGCCGATGCTCGACACCGTGATGGTCGAGGTGCCCAATCCAAAACATCCGCAAGGCGTCAAGGGCGTCGGCGAGGTGCCGCTGGTGCCCGTGATGGCCGCGGTCGCCAACGCCGTCCACAACGCGCTGGGAAAACGTTTTTACGGATTGCCGATGTCGCCGCCGAAGGTGCTGGAGGTGATGGAAGCGAAGGGGTGATGCAACAAGCGATACCATCACACTCGCGCCCGATGATAGACTCCGCAAAACTCGCTGCCCACTTACGATAAAGTGACGGGTTAATCAGCGGGACATTGATGAGTGTCCGCACATGAGCGATGCCGAGAAAGCCGCAAAAGTCGTCGAATCCCTGAAGGCGGCCAAAGGCGAGCCGGCGCAAACGGCGTTGTCGATCCTGAACGGGCTCGTTGGGTTCGTTCAGGGAGACCCGGACCAGCCGCTGGAAGTCGAGGAGGCGCGATCCGGCGCGTTCCTGGCCATCTGCGAAGTCGGAAAAGCGCTGCATCGCGGTCAGCCCACGGACGGCTTGTGGGCGCCGGCGATTGACGCAGCGGAACGCTGGATGTCGCTTGCGAGGTGACGCTAAGCCCGCCAACGACCGCGGCGCGTAACCGTTCGGCACTCACTCGAGCTACGGGGCTGCGCTCACGATGTCAGCACGATTTGCTTACCCCGCTCCTCCCATCATATACGGCTTCAGCATCGCATAGATCATGCCGTGCGTCGGCGTCGGGATACCCAACTGACGGCCGAGTTCGGCGACCTTGCCTGAGAGCCAGGGCAGCTCCAGCCGGTTGCCGCGATCGAGATCGAGCGCCATCGACGCTTTCATGGTGGGTGGCAAGTGTGCGATGAAATCGAGCGTCCGCTCGACCGCGTCGGCCGGCAACGTCACGCCCCGGGCGCGGCCGACGTCGAACGTTTCCTGCAAGGCGGCCCTGAAAATCGGTCGCATATCGGGATCGTCGCGCAGCTTGCCGAGCGGCTGGCGCGCCAGTGCCGTGATGCCGGAATTGGCAGCGAGCAGGATGAACTTCATCCAGAGGTCGGTGATGATCTGTTCGCTCAGGGTCGCATCGAAGCCGGCTTTCAGGCAGAGGCTGAGAAAATTCTCGGCCCTTGTGCTGCGCCTGCCGTCGAGTTCGCCGAAGATCATGCGCATGAAAGTGCCGACCTGCGTGATCACGCCGGGCGCCGTGATCGAGGCGGAAACCTGCGCCACGCCGCCCATCACGGCCTTGCTCCCGAGGATCGGGATCAGCCGCTCGGCGGCGTCGACGCCGTTCTGCAGCGGGATCACCCCAGTATCGGGGCCGATCAGCGGCTTTATCCGTTCGCCCGCGCTCTCGACGTCCCACAGCTTGACGCAGAACAGCACGATATCGACTTGTCCGATCTCGGCGGGATCGTCGGTGGCGCGGGTCGGCACCAGATGGGTCTCGCCGCGACCGCCCTCGACTTTCAGCCCCTGGCTCTTCATGGCCGCAAGATGGGCGCCGCGCGCGATGAAAGTGACGTCGGCGCCCGCCTTGGCGAGCGCCGCGCCGAATCCGCCGCCCACTCCACCGGCGCCGACAACCGCAATACGCATGGATACGTTCCTTGTTCTTGCCTCGCTCCTGGCTTGCGAAATCAGGCCGGCCTGCCGAGCAGGCGCTTCCAGAAGGCAAGCATATCCGCCCTGAACAATTCGGCGTCTCCAGCCCGGCTTCCGATTCTCGCGCCCTTTCGTCCATAGCCGGATTTCAACGCATAGACCATCAAATCGCGATCGCCGATATCGGGATCGGGAAAGTCGCGGGTCGGATGGATGAATGCGCCGTCATCCGCGACATACGCCGTCGGGGCGGCGGGCGAAACGGAGGCGTCAGCGACATCTGAGATCGCCGTGCCGCGATCAAAGCTATGGTGGGCGCCTGCGAAAAGCCGCATCGTGACATCGCCGCCGGAGATGCGGATTGCCTGACAATGCCCCTGAACCTGCATGGGTGAGCACCATTCATCCGCATCCCCCATCAGGACACGAATGGCGGTAGCGCCGACGCCTGGCTCACGGAACTGGTGTCCGCTCCAGGGATAGGCGGCGAGTACGCCTTTCAGCGCCGAACCGGGCCCGATGACGGCATCCGCAAAGCGGCGGGTTGCCGCGGTGAGAACCGCCGATCCGCCACGACTGTGTCCCTGCGCGCCGATCCGGGATGCATCGATCTCGGGAAGGCCGGCAAGAACCTTCCAGGCGGCAAGCACGTCATAAGCGCTGGCGGCAAACGAGAACTGAGTTCTGGTTGGCGACCGTCGAAGTGACTCCGCGCGCTCCAAAGCTGTCGAGAACGAAAGTTGCGAAACCCGCGTGGGTGAGGGTTTCGGCGTGAGCGACATGGGACGGCGCGACGCCGAGGCTGCCGGGCACAATCATGACCAGCGGCGATTTTTCCGCAGCCGAGGCGCGACCGGAAGCCGGCAGAAACAATTTGCCGTCGATCGTGACAGGCGGCATGTCCGCAGGCTTGCTGATGACTTGATGGTAGTTGATTGGCGACGCGGACGGAATCTCGATGTTTCTGCCGGCCGCGAGGTCGCCAAAGGAAATAGTCTGGTCCCGGAATTGCGTCGGGCTGCTGGCCTGCTGTTCGTTGGTCATGACAAATCCCTCCCGGCCCAAGCCCTTCGCGCGAAAAGCGTGCGGCGGATTAGCCAACGGCCCGCGTCTTGCGCGGATCCCATGGGCTAAAGCCCCTTCACGGATTTGGACGTCTCCGGCTCAGACCATGCGGTGCAAGGCGCAGATCTTGTTGCCGTCGGGATCGCGCAGATAGGCGATATAAAGCTTGCCCGCCGCACCCTCGCGGACGCCCGGCGGGTCCTCGATGCTCTTGCCGCCATTGGCGATGCCGGCCGCGTGCCATGCGTCGGCCTGATCGGTGGTGGCAGCGGCAAAGCCGATGGTACCGCCATTGGCAGGGGTCGCAGGCTTGCCGTCGATCGGCTTCGACACCGAGAAAACGCCGGCTTTTGTCATATAGAAAATGCGATGGCGGTCCACCCGTCCGGGCGGAATACCGAGCGTGCCAAGCAACGCGTCATAGAACGATTTGGCTTTTTCCAGGTCGTTGGTGCCGATCATCACGTGCGAAAACATCCCTTATTTCCTCCCCGATGTTCGCCGAACGACAAAAGCCGCTCCGCGCTCTGCTTGTTACGGAATGAACCTAACAGCGCCGGCGCGGATACGGAAGCGTCCCGCCCCGGCTTTTCGGTCAGCCGCCATCCCAAAGATTTTCCGGTTCTCGCCGGACAGAACCAAATCTATAATTCCCGCCCGTCCCTCTTTTCCGGGGACTATCGCGACGGCGGCTAATCGAAATGCCTTCAGATCCGAATGCGAAAACGCGCGTACGAATTGCCTTCCTGTGCTTGTTCATTTTTGTGATTGTTCTTTCGATTGGGGCTTATTTCATAGCCGATTTGAGTAAGCTTCAGGAGAGCATTGCCGCTCGCGAAAGCCGGACGGCGCCGCAGGGCATCGCCGATACCGGGCAGATAGATGAGGCGATCAGGCAGCATCCCTCGAATAAATTCCTGCAACTGGTAGCAATGGCAGCCAGGGCCGCGAATGAAACCAGCGCTGCCGCTGAAAAACTGGCTGGTGAAGTCGAACCCCCGGCGATATCAAGCGCCATCAATCTGGGCGCGGCGAGCCGCAGCGATCTTGAGGGGCTTCGCCGCGATTTGAGGACGGCGGAAGCCAATGCGACGGCGTATCTGCCGAGCTATATCGGGCTGCTCAAGACCGAGCGCGACAATGTGGAAAAATACGCGCTCTCGATGCATGTGGAAAAAGACACCGTCGGCAGGCTGCTGGACAGCCTCGACAAGCGGCACGCGGAAATCACGGCTTTCGCTTCCAGCATGTCGTCGGCGCGCGCCGATTATTATCGCGCTTACGCAAATTATGTCGCGGTTCTGGTCGAGGAATTCGGTTCCTACAAGGTGGTGGACGGTCAATTCATATTCCCGTTTCAACGCACAGTGGATCGTTACAATATCGCGGGCCATGCCATGACCGTTGCCGCAAAGCGGGTCGCTGAACTGGAAGAAGAAAGAAGACGCCTGCTGAAGTCGCAGCAGGAGGGATGGGAGCGGCTCGTCAACGGTAAGTAACGGTTCCGACGTGCTCGCCTCCTCACAGCTCCCGCGCATTGCTGAACGCAAACGACGATACCCGCCTGGTGTTCTCGTCGAGGATCAAGGTCCGGGTGATCGGCGGCTCGGCGCGCTGGCTGCAGTTTTCGCGTTCGCAGAGCCTGCAGTTGACGCCGATCGGCGTGCCCTCGGTTTTTTCCAGATCCATTCCGCTGGCATAGACCAAGCGAGGCGCATGGCGGATTTCACACCCGAGCCCAATGGCAAAACGCGGCTGTGCCTGCGGGTGCGGCGCCACCGGCCGGCGCACCATCTGCGCGATCGAGAAATACCTGACGCCGTCGGGCAGTTCGATGATCTGCTTGAGCAGCCGGTCCGGCGTGTCGAAGGTCGAGTGTACGTTCCACAAGGGGCAGGTGCCGCCGAATTTCGAAAACGGGAAGGTGCCCGAGGAGAATTGCTTGGAGACATTGCCGGCGTTGTCGACCCGCAGCATGAAGAACGGCACGCCGCGCGCGTTGGGCCGCTGCAGCGTGGTCAACCTGTGGCAGACCTGCTCGAAACCGGCATTGAAACGTTGCGCCAATACGTGGACATCGTAGCTCAGTGCTTCCGCGGCGGTATGGAAGGCCTGATAGGGCATCATGACGGCGGCGGCGAAATAATTCGCCAGTGTAATCCGGTACAGCCGGCGCGGCGTGTCGTCGAGGGGGCCCGCGCGGCCCACGATGGTTTCGAAAATGCCGCTGCATTCGGCAAGCCCGCTCTGAAAGGCGAGCTGGAAGGCGCGGCCGGGTCCGTCCACCAGTTCCGAAATCAGGAGTTGCCGGCGATGCCGGTCGAACCGCCGCAACGTCTCGCGCATGACGTCGACCGGCATGATGCGGGTGACGATCGAATGTTTTTCGCGCAGCCGCGTGGCGAGCGCGGCAAACAGTTCTTCCGCCGGCACATTCAGCTCGTCGCGCAGGGTTTCCGCCGCCTGTTCGAGTTCAGGGAAATAATTGCGGTTGGCCTCGATCAGGTCGCGGACCCGCTCGATCGGATTGGCTTCGAAGCGCGTGCCCTCGTCGCGGTCGGCCATTTGCGCCGCGACCAGGGTCTCGCCGCGGCGGGCTTCGGTATAGGCGGCGTACAGCCGTTGCAATGAATGGGTGACGCCGGGGCACAATTCGGCGAGATCGCGCAGTTCCTGCTTTGGCAGGTCGATCTGTCGGAACAGGGGATCGGAAAAGATCTCGTTCAGTTCGGCGAAGAACCGGTCCTCGTCGGCGGTGGCGAGATCGCGCAGATCGAGATCATAGGTTTCCGCCAGCCGCAGCAGGATCTGCGCCGTCACCGGGCGCTGGTTGCGCTCGATCAGGTTGATGTAGGAGGGCGAAATGCCCAGCCCCTCGGCGATCTGGGTCTGCGACAGGCCCAGTTGCTGGCGGATGCGCCGGAACCTGGGGCCGACAAACAGCTTCTTTCCGGAATCCCCGGCCATGGCCCGCCTCGCTGGTGGGAACCCGATGCAATCAGAACCGGGCGTCCCTTGTGATTTAACGGCGTTTTCCAGCGCGACCGCAGGCCGCTTCAACCGAAAACGCCATCTTTGTGACAAAAATTACAAAGTGACATATGTTACAAGTGTTTATGTTACATGACATCATCATTGGAATGCAAGGTACCTATACGAATTAACAAGTTTAGCGTTTAGCTCTCGCCACGTTTCGCAACGCACTGTCACGAATGTCGATTGGAGAATACACGATGGCGAAGACCTTTGAACAGCTGGTTCCCGCGCCCAAGGGGCGTTTCGATGGCATCAGCCGCCCCTACAGCCCGGCCGAGGTGGAGAAACTGTGCGGCTCCGTGCCGATCGCCTACACGCTGGCCGAGAAGGGCGCCAACCGGCTTTGGGAATCGCTGAAGAAGGAGCCTTTCGTCAATTCGCTCGGCGCCGTCACCGGCAACCAGGCGATGCAGCAGGCGCGCGCCGGCCTGCCCGCGATCTACCTGTCGGGCTGGCAGGTTGCGGCCGACGCCAACACCGCGGGCGCGATGTATCCGGACCAGAGCCTGTATCCCGCCAATGCCGGCCCGGAACTGTGCCGCCGCATCAACCGCACCTTCCAGCGTGCCGACCAGATCGAGCATTCCGAAGGCGGCGCCAAGATCGACTGGTTCGTACCGATCGTTGCCGACGCGGAAGCCGGCTTTGGCGGCCCGCTGAATTCCTTCGAAATCATGAAGGCCTATATCGAGGCGGGCGCGGCCGGCGTTCACTTCGAGGACCAGCTCGCGTCCGAGAAGAAGTGCGGCCACATGGGCGGCAAGGTGCTGATCCCGACCGCCGCGCATGAGCGCAATCTGATCGCGGCGCGGCTCGCCGCCGACGTCTGCGGCACGCCTACCTTCGTGCTGGCGCGCACGGATGCGGAAAGCGCCAAGCTCATCACCGCCGATGTCGACGAGCGCGATCGCGAGTTCATCACCGGCGAGCGCACCGCGGAAGGTTTTTTCCGGCTCAAGCCCGGCACCGGCCTGGCTCACTGCATCAAGCGCGGCATCGCCTTTGCGAAGTATGCCGACTTGCTGTGGTGGGAGACCTCGACGCCGAACCTCGAAGAGGCAAGGGAATTCGCCGAGGCCGTGCACAAGGTCTATCCCGGCAAGATGCTGGCGTACAACTGCTCGCCGTCGTTCAACTGGGAAGCCAACATCGACAAGGCCACGATTGCCAAGTTCCAGCGCGAAATCGGCGCGATGGGCTACAAGTTCCAGTTTGTCACGCTGGCGGGTTTCCACTCGCTCAACCACGGCATGTTCGAACTGGCGCGCGGCTACAAGGCCGAGGGCATGGCGGCTTACTCCCGCCTGCAGCAGGCCGAGTTCGCATCCGAGAAGCACGGCTATTCGGCAACGCGCCATCAGCGCGAGGTCGGCACCGGCTACTTCGATCTCGTGAGCACCACCATCACCGGGGGCACCTCATCGACGACCGCGCTTCACGATTCGACCGAAGCCGCGCAGTTCAAGGCGCACGGCGAGGAAATCAGGGTTCAGGCGGCTGAGTAACAGCTGAACAACAGGAGACGATGATGAACACAGGCAGCAATTTCTGGGTGATTGGCGGCGAGTTCGGTTCGATGAACTTCCACAAGCTCGTGGAAGGCTCGGCCCAGGTGCAGGGTCCGTTCAAGACCCGCAAGGAAGCCGAGGACGCCTGGCGCGTCGTCTCGGAAGAAAACCGTCACAAGGCCGGCGTGCGCTTTTCCATCGTGGAAGAGCCCTCGCGCGTCATGGCCTGATCGGCTGGCTTTCCAGGAAGGCGTCCGAGGACGCGAGCGGCCTCATCCGATCTATCCGGGTGGGGCCGTTCGCGTCTTGCATGGACCAAAGGCGTAAGTCTTTGGGGATTAACGAGCTTTGCGGAAAATCCGGTTACTGATAGGTTAAGGCGGTGTAGCACCATCAGCACAAGGGCGATCCAGCGGATGTCAGACGCGCAAAATACCGGAAGCAATGCCCTCAGCGAGGCGCGCCCGATCCGGTTGCGCGATGCGCTGCGGCAGGCGCGGATCGAGGCTGCCGATCGCACCGGCATCGTGGTCGACCTGCGTGATGCCGAAGTGGCGCGGCTCGAGATCCTCAACGAGGCGCTCGACCCGCTGTTCGCGCAAATTCCGGATCAGGTCGATCTGTTCGATCGCGGCATCAGCCAGGGCGATACGCCGCGGCTGTGGATCGACGTCGTCGCCCATGTTCTGATGGGACGCGACAAGCGCATCTACCGTTTCGTGCAGGATACCCGCTTCGGCCGCATCGTGATCGCCGAATCCCATGACGTCGCCGCACTCGTCGATGCCGTCACCGATTATGTCGCGCGTCGCATGATCGAGCGCGAGCACGCGCTGGTCGTCACATCGGCGCCGGAGCCTGTCGCCGCCGAGAAGTCGCGCCGCGGCGGGTTCTGGATCTTCGTGCTCGGTTTCATTGTCGGCGCGGCCGCGCTGTTCGGCCTCGCGCTGTTCGCGGCCTTGCGGAATTCCTAGATCAGCCGCGTACGCGTCAATTCCTCCACGCGCCGCGCATCGTCGATGCCGCGGACGGTCTGCTCGACCCGCCATGCCGCGCCGACGCGATCGATCGAGAACAGATTATAGGCCGCGTTGGGATAGCGGCCATGCGCGACCGCGGACGCCGAAGGCACGCCGACCGCCGGAATCGAACCATCCGGTCCCTCGACCCATATCGTCGAATGAACGTGATCATGCCCGTGCAGAACGAGCTCCACGCCGTGTCGTTTCAGAACCGCGAGCAGCAGGCGAGAATCGGTCAGCCGCTTGATGCGCGAATCCGAGCGCAGCGGGTGATGGATCAACAGGACACGAAACGCCCGCTCGGCGGATAACCCCGCCAGCATGCGTTCGAGCGCATCGAGCTGGATTTGCCCAAGCCTTCCCGTCGCCATCAGCGGCGGCGTCGGGACCGCCGAGGACACACTGATCAGCGCCAGCGGACCGCGTCGGCGCAAGGACGGAAATGCGCCGCCGCCTTGCGCGACGTCGCTGTCAAGGTAACTTCCCCAGGCTTCGGCAAAGCGCTGCCGGGTGACGCGAACATAGGTGTCGTGATTGCCGGGGATCACCGTGACACGATCCGCGGCGCCGACGCTCTCCAGCCAGACGCGTGCCGGCGCAAACTCCGCCTCCAGCGCGAGGTTGACGAGATCGCCGGTGATTGCGATGTGATCCGGCATTTGCGCCTGCATATCCGACACCAGCGCGTCGAGCACGTCGCGCCGATGGAATTTATGGCGATTGCGCGTCCAGTTGAGATAGCCGAACGCCCGCTTTCCCGCGAGATCGCGCAGCCGCGCCGCAGGCAGCGGCGGAAGATGCGGATCGGACAGATGGGCGAGGGTGAAGGCCGCCATCACATGCGTCCGGTCGGACGACTGGCCAGAGTAAGCCACTGCACGATCATGTCGTGATATCCTGTGAGCTTTCGGGAATGTAATGACAAGCCGGCTGCCGCGATGCAAGGATCAAACGCAATGTCCGGATATCAGAGATTTTAGTGGCAATGAACCAGCAGGCGCTGCGCAGGAGCTTCGAGCCGGTGCTGAGGCGGATTTTTCATCTCTACTGGCGGTTGGCCCGCGGCATGACGCTTGGGGTCCGCGCCGTGGTGCTCGATGGCGACAACCAGGTGTTTCTGGTCAAGCACAGCTATGTCGCGGGCTGGCACTTGCCGGGCGGCGGCGTCGAGGTCGGCGAATCCTTCCGCGACGCGCTGCGGCGGGAGCTGGCGGAGGAGGGGTGTATTGAAATACTGGGTGAGCCGGCGCTGCACGGGATTTTCTTCAATAGCCACGTGTCCCGTCGGGACCACGTCGCGGTCTATCTGGTCCGGCATTTCCGGCAGGATCGCCTGCCCGAGCCGAACCGCGAGATCGTCGCCTGCGGCTTCTTCGAGGCGGACGCGCTGCCGGCGGAGACCACCACGGGCACCCGGCTGCGGATATCGGAAGCGCTCGAAGGCAAGGCGCCGATTGCGACCTGGCGATAGGGATCGAAAGCTTGTGCCCGCATTCAAAACCGGAAAAGATTGTCGCCGTGGTCGAGCCACGGGCGATGGGAAGAACATGGGATACTGGAAGGTTTTTTGCGGCTTCGGACTTTTCGTCGTTCTTGCCAGCAACGTCTGGTCGATTTCCCGGTGGAACGAAAGCCGGGGCGTTTACGACGACATCTGCTATCTGCGGCAGGCCCATCTTTTCCAGAAATTCGGACTTGACGGTCTCGACACCGATATCTCCCGGGATGACGATCACTATCTCACCGAAAAATTGAAGGCGATCAATTATCCGACCTCGAGCGATCCGAAGACAGCGCCCTGTCACACCTTGATGCCGGCGACCGGGAAACTGGTGATGCAATACCCGCCGGGCACGGGCTTTGTGCTGGCGCTGTTTCCTCAGGGCTTTCAAGTGATTCCGCTCTATGTTCTGACCTCGGTGGTGGCCTTCGGCTTTGCGCTGGCCGCGATTGCCTATGCGTCCAGCCTGCTTTCCCTGGTTCTCGTCGTTGTTTTCGGGGACGCCGCGATTTACCTGATGATCAATCCGACCAAGGCTAGCTATTCGATGGCGCCGACCATGATGGCCTGCGCGCTCGCGGGGTTCCTGACCGCGAAGCTGTTTGTCAGCGCGGCACCGCGGCACCGGCTTGCTCTGACCGTGCTGATCGGCCTGCTGATGGGTCTTTCGGTCAATTTCCGGCTCCCCAATCTGCTTCTCGCAACCGGATATTTCCTGTTCTTCCTGGGTTCGTTCCTGCTTGCTCGAAACCGGGAAACGCTGCTGCGGGGGCTGTCATTCGCAGCCGCATTCGCAGCCGGCATCGTTCCGACGCTGCTCGCCAATGCGATCAATGCGGGAAGTCCGTTTTCGACCACCTATGGCGGAGATGATGTGGCGCCGCCGGCGCTGAATTTCGGCGTGCTTTGGGCCTATCTCTCGGACCTGCAGTTTGCGTTGCTGGTCATTGCCGGCGTTTGGGCTGCGCTTATTCTGCGGTTGGGCCATCAGACCGGCAAGCGGCAGGCCGCGCTCGTCGTCGCTGTTAATCTTGTGGTGAACCCGATCTTCTTCATGACCCACGCCCTCTTCGCTCCCTACTACATGATACCGGTCGCCATGCTCTCGCTCTGGACCTTGCTGTTCGCGACGCTGATTCCGCGCCGGGAAGTCATCGGAGATAGCCTTGCCTTCCGGCAACAGCTAAAAGCCTGAGGCGCCGCCATGACCGACTTGATTCGGCTGATAGTTCGACGATGACGACACCAACGATGCGGATTGCGGTTTTGGTACCGTGCTTCAATGAGGAAGCCGCGGTCGCCACCGTCGTCGCCGATTTTCGTAAAGCCCTGCCCACGGCCGAAATCTTCGTCTACGACAACAATTCGTCGGATCGCACCATGGCGGTCGCGCGCGAGGCCGGCGCCGAGGTGCGCAGCGAGCGCCGCCAGGGCAAGGGCCATGTAGTCCGGCGCATGTTCGCCGATGTCGATGCCGATATCTACGTGCTGGTCGACGGCGACGCCACCTATGACGCCGCCAGCGCGCCGCGCATGATCGGTACGCTGCTGTCGGATCATCTCGACATGGTGGTGGGCTTTCGCGTCGACCAGGTTCAGGCCGCCTATCGACCCGGTCACCGCACCGGCAACTGGATGCTGACCAGCTTTCTGTCTTCGGTTTTTGGTCAGGCCTTCCGGGACATTCTTTCCGGCTATCGCGTATTCTCGCGGCGCTTCGTCAAGTCGTTCCCGGTGCTGTCGGACGGTTTCGAGATCGAAACCGAGCTGACCGTGCACGCGCTCGAGCTGGCGCTGCCGGTCGCCGAGATTGAGACGCCTTATTACGCCCGGCCGGAGGGATCGTTCAGCAAGCTCAACACCTGGCGCGACGGTTTCCGGATTCTCGGCACCATCCTGAAACTCTACCGGTCGGAGAGGCCGCTGCGTTTTTTCTCGGCAATCGGAATTTTTCTGATGCTGGTTTCGATCGGCCTCGCGATACCCGTCGTTGTTACCTATCTCGAGCAAGGCATCGTTCCGCGGCTGCCGACCGCGGTTCTGTCGATGGGCCTGATGATCCTGGCGGTGCTGTCGGTGTCATCGGGGCTGGTGCTCGATACAGTGACGCGGGGACGCCGCGAGATGAAGCTTCTGGCCTATATGTCCCAAGCCCCCGTCAACAGCAACTGACGCGGTCCGAAATTTGGCGGGGCGGACGATGGACCGCGCCCCTGCCAGATGCTATCCCGCGCTTCATGAACGACCTCTCTCTCACCATATTGGCCGAGACCGCCAACGATGCGCAGGCGATCGAACGGTTGCACGAGCGCACGTTCGGGCCCGGCCGCTTCGTGCTGAGCGCTTACCGGCTTCGCGAGCATGTGGATCACCTGCTCGATCTGTCGTTCACGGCCCGGATCGGCACGCTGCTGGTGGGCTCGGTGCGCCAATTGCCGGTTCTCATCGGCGATACCAGGGCCTTGCTGCTGGGACCGCTGACGGTCGAGCCGCCGTTCCGCGGCCGCGGCGTCGGCCGCGCGCTATTGGATCGCGCGCTGAAGGACGCGAAGGTGAAGGGGCATCGCCTGGTGCTGCTGGTCGGCGACGAGTCCTATTACAGCCGCGTCGGCTTCAAGCCTGTCCCCAAGGGACGGGCGACCATGCCGGGACCGGTCGACTACAGCCGTCTGCTGGTGGCCGAGCTTGTCGACGGCGCGTTTACCGGTGTGTCCGGCGCTGTCGGCCCGGACTGGAGCATGGCGCGGTAATTTCGATCGAGACCGCGTCATTCACAGCTTTTGCGCGATGCGCGCAGGGTGACAATCCGCAAGGCCTGTGCGATTCAAGCAACGCGCGTGCGTCGCGCTCAGCGCCCCTCGCGCAGCCAGGTGGCGGCGAAGGCGCCGAGCAGCAGCAGCAAGCCGATCAGGCCGGCGAACACGGGCAGCACGCCGACGCCCCTGACGACGCTGGCATCGCGCATCCTCACGCCCATCCAGCCGTCGCCGCGAAACACGCTGGAGGCGCGCACCGGCACGATGCGCGGAAGCTCGATGCCGGAGCCATCGGCGACGCGCCGTGCATCACCGCCGGTGGCTTGCGACAGTGGCTTGAGCATTTCGGTCGTGGAAGTAACTTCCGAAAATTCCTTCGGGTTGGTTGGGCCGACATTGATCAGCGCTTTCAAAGTGCCATCGGTTGCCTGCCACAGGCCGAGTTCGTTCGCGGGAAAAGTGGATCGCCAGGTTCCCGGTTCGCTTTCGCTCAGCTTCAATTCGCGCCTTGCTCCGCTCGGCGAAGTCACCGTCACCGGCGCGACGCTTTCGGCCATTGTCTGGCGCAGCACCGCCAGATCGTGGCCCTGGACCTGCAGACGCAGCGCTTCCTCGTCGAGATCGGGCTGCTTCATCAGCCAGTGCGACATTCGCCGCAACAGGTCGAGATGCGGCCCGCCGCCCTCGTAGCCGCGCGCCCACAGCCAGATATGGTCGGTCAACAACAATGCGACCCGGCCCTCGCCATATCGCGACAGCAGCAGCAGTGGCTTGCCGTCGGCGCCCGTCATGACCGGAGCGCCGGTGGCGTTGCGGGTATCGACGGTGCGAAAGAATCGGCTCCAGTGCGGTGGCTCGGTGTTTGAACCCTCGAGGCCTCGCGTTACCGGGTGACGTTTGCCGGCGTCGGAAAGATGCGCGTAATACGGCTTCTCGGTGACGCCGACCGGTTCGGCCGGCAGCACCGAATCCAGCGGCGTGCGCCAGATGCTCGTGGTCGACGCGTAATCGGGACCCGCCGACACCAGCACCGCGCCGCCGGCACGCACATAGCGCGCCATATTGTCGAAATAGGGGATCGGCAGCACGCCCTGGCGGGCGTAGCGGTCGAAGATGATCAGCTGGAATTCGTTGATATGCTGCTGGAACAGTTCACGGGTCGGAAACGCGATCAGCGACAATTCGTTGATCGGGGTTCCGTCCTGCTTTTCGGGCGGGCGCAAAATCGTGAAATGCACGAGATCGACGCTGGGATCGGATTTCAGCAGGTTGCGCCAGGTGCGTTCTCCGGAATGCGGCTCGCCCGAGACCAGCAGCACCCGCAATTTGTCGCGCACCCCGTCGATCGCCACCACCGCGCGGTTATTGACCAGCGTCAGCTCGTTATCAAGCGCAGACGCCTCGATCTCGATGATATTGGGACCTGCGTGCTTGATATCGATGTCGACATTGACGGTCTGGCCGCTCAGGACGGTGCGTTCGTTGATCACTTCGCCGTCGCGGCGCACCGCGACCTTGGCGCGTTCGCCGCTGACGCCCTGATCGTCGAGCCGGTAGGTGATGGTCTGGGCCTGTCCGACGATGCCGAAACGGGGCGCGGCCGCAATCGCAATGCGGCGGTCACGCTCGCCCTTGCGCCCGGTGATCAGCGCATGCACCGGAGCCTGGAATCCAAGCGCCGCCGCACTCGCGGGAATGTCGTGCACCCGCCCATCTGTAATCAGGAAGGCACCGGCGACGCGGTCGACGGGAACGTCCGACAGCGCCGACGACAGCGCGCCGAATAATTTGGTGCCGTCGGTTTCGCCGTCGGCCTGGCCGGCTTCGACCACGCGCACCTCGAGGCCCGCAATGTTCTTGAGGCTGTCGACCAGCGCCTCCCTGGCCTTCTCGGTTTCGCGGGTGCGGTCGCCGAAATTCTGGCTCGGGCTCTTGTCGATCACGACCGCCGCCACCGACGTCAGCGGCTCGCGGTCCTCGCGGGTAAATGACGGGTTGGCCAGCGCAAGCAGGACAAGTGCCAGCGCGGTCAGGCGTATTGCCGCGCCGCGCGTGCGTCCGAGCAAGAGCGGGCCCGCGATCACGACGATGGCTGCAAGGGCGAGCCAAAGCACGAGCGAGGGAACCAGCGGCGTAAATGCGATGCCGTAGGTCATCGCACGCACCTGTCAACTTCGTCGTGGCCGGGCTTGTCCCGGCCATCCACGCCTTGGCAAGTGGCAAGGAAGACGTGGATGCCCGGCACAAGGCCGGGCATGACGGCGTGGGTATGGGACGCGCTCATGTTCGTCATGCGCATTCTATTGCCCCAACCGTTCGATCAGCGCGGGCGCATGCACCAGGTCGGTCTTGTAGTTTCCGGTCAGCGCATACATCACGATGTTGACGCCGGCGCGGAAGGCGAATTCGCGCTGTCGCGGTTCGCCCGGAGTAAGCGGGAGCATCGGTTGGCCGTCCGAGCGTATCGCCCAGGCGCCGGCGAGATCGTTGGAGGTGATGATAATCGGCGAGACGCCGTCTCCGCCTCGGGCCGGCCGCGACGCGTCCTCATCGTCCTCACCGCGCGGCAGGGTCTCAACCCAGGTCTGACCGTTGATAAACCGGCCGGGAAAATCGCGCAGCAGAAAGAACGTCTTGGTCAAGACGTGCTCGCGCGGCACCGGCTCAAGCTCGGGGACGTCAAGCGAGGAGAGCAGATCGCGCAACGCCAGCATGCCCGGTGTCTGCGACGCGCCTCCGTCTCCCGGCGGCGCCTCGATGGCGTCGCGGGTGTCGAACAGCACGGTGCCGCCTTGTTTCATGTAGGCGTCGATCCGGTTGATGGCGTCTTGCGGCGGCTTCGCGGCTCCCGGCATGACCGGCCAGTAGATCAGCGGGAAGAAGGCCAGCTCGTCATGCGCGGGATCGACGCCGACGGGGTCGCCGGCTTCCAGCGCCGTGCGTTGCGCAAGAAACAAGGTCAGCCCGGCCATGCCGGCCTTGACGATGGAATCCACGTCGGCATTGCCGGTGACGACATAGGCCAGCCGGGTTTGCGAGGTGGCCTGGATCGCGAATTCGTCGCTGCTATCGGCGCGGGAAGGCTGCGGCGCGGCCATCAGCGCGGATAATATCAGCGCGGCCGCCAACGCGGCCGGCGCCGCGCGCCGCCTCAGCAGCGCGGCGATGCTGCCGCCGAGCAGGGCGACGATCACGGCGTCGATCAGGAACAAGGCAAGCGACGATGACAGCAGGATTCCGCGCAGGTCCCGCGGTTCGGCATTGGTGTAGCTGGCGCGCCGTGCGCGCAGGGCCGAAGTATCGAGCGGCGCGATGCGATCGGCTGATGCCAGCGCGTTGACCGCGAGCGGACCGTCGGCCGGGCCGTAGAACCCGGGCGGGTGATCCGGGGTTGCCCGATCCCGGAAGTCGGCGGGCAGCGGCTTGGCGGTTGAGGGCGGCGGCCCGAACGCGCCGAACCCGTCGAGGATGTGCAGCGGCGCCACCGTCTCCGCGCTGGCTTCGCCGGCGCCGCCCGCCTCCGCACGAGACGCGTAGCCGGACATGTCGACGATCCGCCTCAGCATCTCAACGAAGCTGCCGGACATCGGCAGATCGGACCAGCGCATGTCGGCGCTGACATGAAACAGGCTCACGATGCCCTTGCCGCGATGCTCGCCGGTCACCAGCGGCGTTCCATCTTCCAGCGAGGCCCAGCTTTTCGTCGCCAGCACCGCATCCGGTTCGGCGAGCACCTGCCGGTTGACGGTAACGTCCTTCGGCACCGCTAGACCGGCGAATGGTCCATCGATGGTGAATGCGGCGAGATGCTGCGGTTTTTCCCAGGTCAGACTGCCCCCCAGGCTGCGGCCGCCGCGGCGCAGCTTCACGGGCACCAGATCGTCATCGGCCTGCGCCAGGCGCGGCCCGGCAAAGCGCACCAGCACTCCGCCTTGCGCGATCCAGGCGGCTATGCGTTCGCGAATTTCCGGCGACAGCGTTCCGACGTCCGCAAGCACCATCATCGGCAGTTTCTGGTCGAGAAATTGCGTGATCACCTGTTGTGGCGCGCCATGATCGCCGAGCCGGACGTCGGCGAACGGCGCCAGCGCGCGGGTGAGATAGAACGTCGATGCCAGCAGAGGCTGCGCGGTATCTGTGGTCGATCCGCTGACGATGCCGATCGCGCGCCGCCGCCACCTTTTGTCGAGCAGTTGCACCGCGCCGGCGGAGCGCTCGCCAGCAACTTCAAGCCGGCTGATGTCGTTGCGCAACTCGACCGGAAGGTCGAAGGCGGCTTCGGTCTCGCGCGCCTGCGGCGCGAAGGCATAGCGCGCCTCGCCGATCGGCGCGCCCTTGGCGTCGAGGGCGCGCACAATGCCGGCGGCAATGCCGCCATCGGCGCGCAGCACCTTCACGGTCATCTTCGCGGCGGCATTTTCGGCTGCGACCAGAGCCAGCGGCGGTGAAGTGCCGCCTTCAAAAATCGTCAACGCACGATCCCCGATGGTCTTGCTCAGGCCTTCGAGAAACTCCGGCCCGCGGCCGGTATCGACGCCATCCGTCAACCAGGCGATCTCGCAGTCGCCGGTGACTTTAAGGAAATGCTCGATTGCGGGAAGGGTTTCGACCCGTTCGATCGAATAAGGCTTTGGCGCAAGCTGGCGCAATGCCACGCGCGCGGTGCCGCCCGGCATGATCGTGATGTCACGGGCGGGTTCGGACAAGGGAACCAGCGCAACGCCGCGGCGGTCGTTGTCGGCGTTCGCAATCAGCTCATCCGCGGCCTTGATCCTGATGTCCCAGCTTGACGCCGCGCTCCAGCCGTCGTCGAGCAGGATCACAAGCGGAGCGCGGCTGCCGCCGGCGAGGCCCGTTTGCGGATTCCAGATCGGCCCCGCGGCGGCCAGGATCACCAGCGCAGCCGCCAGCAGGCGCAGCGCCGTCAGCCACCATGGCGTGCGCGAGGGGGTTTCTTCCTTGGGCGCGATGTCGAACAACAGCCGCGTCGGCGGAAACTCTACGCGCCGCGGCCGCGGCGGCATCACCCGCAACAGCCACCACAGCGCCGGCAGGCTCAGCAGGCCCAGCAGCAACAGGGGTTCGGCGAAGGAGAGCGGGAGGCCTGCGATCATGCGCTTCGCCCCGCTTTGACGGTGGCGGTACGCGCGCTGCCCTTGGCTACCATCATGCCCGAGTGCAGGAACAACAGCAGTTCGGCGGCCGAGCGGCTGGTGGTGTGGGTGGAGAACAGCCAGTCGAGCTTGTTGGTCTCGCTGCGAATTTCATCGCGGTGCAGCGCTACGCGCGCGACGTAGTCGCCGGCCCATTTCTCGGCGCGGCCCGCGGTGATGACGTCGCCGCCTTCCGGTT
The DNA here is from genome assembly GCA_963801875.1 of uncultured Alphaproteobacteria bacterium. GTDB lineage: Bacteria > Pseudomonadota > Alphaproteobacteria > Rhizobiales > Xanthobacteraceae > Bradyrhizobium. The sequence continues at coordinate 628,955 of CAWDGT010000010.1, forward strand.
CGACGAACTCGATACGACCGGAATAGGGGAAACTTTCTTCAGCCGGATCGACAATCTGGACCAGCGTGCCATGCGCACCCGACGCGGACAATCCGACCAGCATGGTTCTGATCTCCGATATCGGCGACCAGAAATCCGACAGCACCACGATTTCGGCCAGCGCCGACGGCACGAACGACGGCGGCAGGCTCAGTCGCGCCGCATCGTCATGCAGCATCGCCTGCGCCATCTTGTCGATCGCGCTGCTGCTCGCGGTCGGGCCCATCAGGCCTGGGATGCCGACGCGTTCGCCGCCGGCGACCAGAAGTTCGGCGAGCGCGAACGCCACGATCAGTGCCCGTTCCAGTTTGCTGTCGCGGGCCTGCCTGGACGCGAACGCCATCGACGGCGAGCGGTCCGGCCACACCCACACCGTATGCGCGGCTTCCCATTCCTGCTCGCGGACATAGAGATGATCGTCGCGCGCCGAGCGCCGCCAGTCCACGCTTTGCGACGGCTCACCGGAAACGAAGCGGCGGTATTGCCAGAAAGTTTCGCCGGCGCCGGCGCGCCGCCGTCCATGCAGGCCGTGAATCACATTGGCGGCGATGCGGCGGGCCTCAAGCACAAGACGCGGCAGCGATGCGGCGAGCGTTCGGCTTTCGCCATCGGCACGTCGGATTGCTGTTATCTCCCCGCCTAGGTGCCTGCTCTCTGCGGCCATCAGCCAACCCGCGTCTTCAATTGCCTGATCACGTCGGGAATGGTGCGGCCTTCGGCGCGCGCGGAAAACGTCAGCGCCATGCGGTGCTTGAGAACCGGCTCGGCCAGATCGAGCACGTCGTCGATCGAGGGCGTCAGACGGCCGTCGAGCAACGCGCGGGCGCGAACCGCGAGCATCAGCGACTGGCTGGCGCGGGGACCCGGTCCCCAGGCGATCAGTTTGCCGGCCTCACCGCCCTCGGGACCCGGACGCGCGGAGCGCACCAGCGAAAGGATGGCTTCCACCACGGAATCGCCGACCGGCAGGCGCCGTACCAGCCGTTGCGCCGTGATCAGCATGTCGGCGCTCATGGCGGCCTTGGCCAGCGTCTCCTCCGCACCGGTGGTTTCGAACAGGATGCGCCGCTCGGCGTCGCGATCGGGATAGTCGACGTCGATCTCCATCAGAAAGCGATCGAGCTGCGCCTCCGGCAGCGGGTAGGTGCCTTCCTGCTCCAGCGGATTTTGTGTCGCCAGCACGTGAAACGGTCTCGGCAAATCGTGGCGCGCGCCCGCCACCGTGATGTGTTGTTCCTGCATGGCCTGCAGCAACGCGGACTGGGTGCGCGGGCTGGCGCGGTTGATTTCGTCGGCCATCAGGAGCTGCGCAAACACCGGTCCGGAGATGAAACGGAACGACCGCTTGCCGGAACTGCTCTCGTCCAAAACCTCGGCGCCCAGAATGTCCGAAGGCATCAGGTCCGGCGTGAACTGGATCCGCTTGGCGTCCAGCCCGAGCGTGATGCCCAGCGTTTCCACCAGTTTGGTCTTGGCAAGGCCGGGCACGCCGATCAGGAGCGCGTGACCGCCGGACAGGATCGTCACCAGGGTATTTTCGACCACCCGGTCCTGACCGAAGATGACGGTGCAGATCGCATCCTTCGCGGCGCGGATTTGTGCGGCCACCTGCTCGGCCGAGCGGACGATCACGTCCTCAAGCTTTTCGACACCGTCTGCGCCAGCCATTTGCTTCTCCCTGGACCCCACGTCATGCCCTAAACGCGTACCGATCCGCGTCGTCATGCCATGAACACCATGCTAAACTTATGCGAAGGCCATGTATTCGTTGAATTAAACTATCCCCACATTATCGGCATTTCGGGGTATGAACGGCATCACGATGTGGCGACTTGACCCGGGATCTCGCGGCCGGAACTCGTCAAGGACACATCGGAACACTTGCACCAATCGTGCCAAATCGAGGCGGTCAGACTCAGGGCAAACAATGGCGAAGCAAGGGCAGAACAGCAATCAGGGGCTCGAAGGACTGACGGTTGCCGCCAGCGAAGCTGCGAAGGCCAGCCCCTCCGGAAAGGGGCTGCCCCCGGTGCATTTGTGGAATCCGCCGTTCTGCGGCGATCTCGACATGCAAATCGCCGGCGATGGTACGTGGTTTTACATGGGGACGCCAATCGGACGGCCCGCGCTGGTCCGGCTGTTTTCGACGATACTCAAGCGCGAGGACGGCAAGCACTTTCTCGTGACACCGGTGGAGAAGGTCGGCATCCGCGTCGACGACGCGCCGTTTCTTGCGGTCGAAATGGTGAGGGAAAGCGACCGTCGAGGCCCGCTGTTGCGCTTCCGAACCAATGTCGACGACTGGGTTAATTGCAATTCCTCCCATAGGCTGCGATTCGAGGCGGCCGCCGACGGCGGGCTGACGCCCTATCTTCACGTCCGCGCCGACCTGTGGGCCAAGGTCACCCGCGCGCTCTACTACGATCTGGTTGACATGGGCGAGGAGCGAGTGGTCGATGGTCATCCGATGTTCGGGGTCGCATCGTCAGGCGAATTTTTTACGATGGCGAATGCGGAGCAGGTGAGGGACGCGCTTTGAACGAGCCGAGGCTGAAGACCGATCCCGCTGCGATCACCTCAGTGGAATTCTTCGATCGGGCCCGCGCGCGGCTGCGGTTCGAGGTTCCGTCGGGCCTGATCGATCCCAACATCATCCCACGGAGCGGCGATCAAGGCACCGATCGCATGCTGGAAATCATCGCGCGCGAACAGCCGGTTCGTCCGGCGGCGGTGTTGATCCCGGTGGTTGACCATCCGCAACCGACCGTGCTGCTGACGCAGCGCGCCGCCCACCTCAACGATCACGCCGGCCAGATTTCGTTTCCCGGCGGCAAGATCGATGTGACCGACACTTCGCCGCTCGACACCGCATTGCGCGAGGCCGAGGAAGAGGTCGGCCTTTCCCGCGAATTCGTCGACCCGATCGGTTATCTCGATCTCTATGGAACCAGTTTCGGATTTCGCATCCTGCCGACGGTGGCGCGGGTGCGGCCGGGCTTCAAATTGCGCATCAACAGGTCCGAGGTAGACGATGCCTTCGAGGTGCCGCTGGCGTTCCTGATGGACCCCGCGAACCATCAGATGCACAGCAGGGAATTTCGCGGCATGGAGCGATTGTACTACGCCATGCCGTTCGCGGAACGCTATATCTGGGGCGCAACCGCGGGGATTCTGCGTGTGCTGTACGAGCGGATCTGTCTGCCATGATCCGTCCGGCCTTCACCGAAATTCTGGTCTTCCTGATCCCGTTCGCGGTCTATGCGCTGTTCTTGCTCGCGACCCGCTCCGGACTGATGCTGCAGTCGTCGTGGCCGGTGCATGTCATCGCCAAACTGGTGCTCGGTTCGCTGCTTCTGGTGATCGTCAGTTTCATTTTGCTCGCGCATTTTTCCGGAGCGTCGCCGAATTCGACCTACATCCCCGCGCATATCGAGAACGGCAAATTCGTTCCCGGAGTGGAAAAATGAGCGATGCGCGCGCGCCCTGGCTCAGATCCGGTCCGGCCGCCCGCGTGCTTGAACTCTTGAACGGCAACGGCGAGGAAGCGCGCGTGGTCGGCGGCGCGGTCCGCAATGCGCTGCTGAACATTCCGATCGGCGACATCGATATCGCGACCACCGCCTTGCCGAGCGAAGTGATCCGCCGCGCCAAGGCGGCCGGCATCAAGAGCGTGCCAACCGGCATCGACCACGGCACCGTGACTCTGGTCGTCGATGCGCATCCGTTCGAGGTCACCACGCTGCGCCAGGATACCGAAACCTTCGGCCGCAAGGCCAAGGTGGCGTTCGGCCGCGACTGGGTTGTCGATGCCGAGCGGCGCGACTTCACCATCAACGGCCTGTCGATCGACGCCGAAGGCGTTGTGCACGATCACGTCGGGGGCCTTGCCGATATTGCCGCCAGGCGGGTGCGCTTCATCGGCGACGCGGACAAGCGGATCGCCGAGGATTATTTGCGCATCCTCAGGTTTTTCCGCATTCACGCCGCCTTCGGCGAGGGCGAGCCCGATCGCGAGGGCTATCTCGCCTGCATCCGCGCCCGCGAGGGCCTTGCCAACCTGTCCGCGGAACGGGTGCGCATGGAAATGGTCAAGCTGGTGGTCGCCGAAGGCGCGGCCGGCGCGGCCGTGGCGATGGCCGATGCCGGGCTGCTGCTGCCGGTTTTCGGCGGCGTCGCCTATACCGGGCCGTTTGCGGCCATGATCGCGGCGGAACGCCTGCTGGGACTGAAGCCGGACGCGGTTCGCCGGCTCGGCGCGCTCGCGGTCGCCGTCACCGAGGACGCCAGACGGGTCGCGCTGCGGCTGCGGCTGAGCAACGCCGAAACCAAGGCGCTGGATTCCATGGGCCATCGCTGGTGGCGGCTCGCCGGAATGGACGAGGCGACCGCGCGGCGACGGCTCTACCGGCTTGGCGAGGATCGTTACCGTGACCGGCTGTTGCTGGCCTGGGCACGCGCCGGCGGGATTGCCGGTGCCACGCCATGGCGGGAGCTTGCCACCCTGCCGGAGCGCTGGAGCGCGCCGAAATTTCCGCTGAAGGCGGCCGATTTCATCGCGCGTGGAATTGCCGAAGGTCCGGCGCTCGGGCAGGTGCTGGCGCGAGCCGAAGACGCCTGGCTCGCGGCGAATTTCCCTCTCGATAAAACCGCGCTTGGCGCCATCGTCGACCAGAGCGTAACCCGCTTCACCCGCGATAACAGGCTGTGAGCATCATTTCCGGCTTCGCCGATATTTCCCTGGCTCAGCTCCTGCTGGTTGCCGCCGTCGCGATGTTCGCCTCGGTCGTCGGCGGGCTCGCCGGCTACGGCACCGGCGCCTTGATGCCGCTGGCGCTGGTGCCCCTGATCGGCGCCGAACCGGTGGTGCCGATCATCGCCATCTCCTCCATCTTCACCAATCTCAGCCGCGCCACGGCCTATCTCCGTTATGCCGATCGCCGCCGCGCGCTTGTCGTGATCGCGGCAGCCATGTTGACGACCGCACTTGGCGCTTACGGTTATACGCGGCTGACCAATGCGGGCGCCGCATTGGTGATCGGCGTCATGCTGCTATCGAGCGTGCCGCTGCGCCGCTTGCTCAAACGCCACGAAATCAGAATCGGTGACGCCGGCCTCGCCGCCGGCGCCGTGGGCTACGGCGTAGTGGTCGGCGGCACCGTGGGCGCGGGCGTGATTCTGCTGTCGCTGCTGATGGCAGCCGGCCTCGAAGGTGCTGCCGTTATCGCCACCGACGCGGTGATTTCGGTGGTCGTCAGTATCGTCAAGATTTCCGTGTTCGGATTGGCGGGCGTCGTCACCGCGCAGGTGCTCGCCTTCGCGCTTCTGATTGGCGCCATCGCGATACCCGGAGCGTTTTTGGCCAAAGCCTTCGTCGAGCGCATGCCGGTGCATATCCACACCGCGATCCTCGATGTCGCCGTGATCGCGGGCGGCGTGGTCATGATATTTGCGGCGCTGCGGCAGTTGATCTAGCCATGACTCCTCATGCGCGGACTTGGGAGCACGCGGCCGCTATCCGCGCTCGACAGGCAGCAACTCCGTCAGCGAGCGGATGATGCGATCGGGCTTGACGGTGGATTCCGCGGGCAGGCCTTCGCCATGCGCATCCATCCAGATGGCGTAGATACCGAGGCGCTGCGGCACCTCGATTTCCCATTCAAGATTGTCGCCGATCATCCAGGTCTCGGCTGCCGTTACGCCCAGCGCCTGCATAGCGTGCTGGTAGGCGCGCTCGTCCGGTTTGCCGAAACCATGCTCGCCCTCGATCTGGATATGATCGAACCTGTGCGACAGCGCAAAGCGTTCGACCTTCGCGCGCTGCATTCCGGCCGCGCCGTTGGTCACCAGCGCCAGCCTCACGCCGTGCGCTTTCAGGGCATCGATGGCATCATGCGCGCCCGGGAACACGAACATCTGCTCTTCGCGATAGGCGGTGAAGCGGTCGGCGAGCCGGATCGCAAGATCCGCCGGCAAAGCGGGGTGACCGGCGGCGGCCAGCGCCGAAAATCCGCCTTTGGCGACCTCATGCCGCGCTTCGGCGAGTTTCAGCCGCCATTCGGCCGTCGCCACCGCCCAGAACCTGCGGCCAGAAGCCACGATCGCCGCGGCGACCTGTTGCGGCGAAAGCGGCGCAAGCTCGCCGGCGAACTCCATCGCGACCTCGTTCCAGGCGATTTCGGGCCGGCCATAGGCCGACAGGATGGTGTCGTCCATATCGATCAGCATCGCGCGGGGTAGCTGCGTCATCGTCTTTAGGGCCACTTCACTTCCGGCGGCATCGACGACAGAATCGAATCCACATTGCCGCCGGTCTTCAACCCAAAGATGGTGCCGCGGTCGTAGAGCAGGTTGAATTCGACGTAACGTCCGCGCCGGATCAGCTGCTCCTCGCGGTCCTCGGCGCTCCACGGCGTGGCAAAATTGCGCCTGACCAGTTCAGGATAGATTTTCAGGAAGGCGCGGCCGACGTCCTGGGTGAAGGCGAGGTCGGCGTCCCAGTCGCCGCTATCGTGCCAGTCGTAGAAAATTCCGCCGATGCCGCGCGCTTCCCTGCGATGCGGCAGATAGAAATATTCGTCGCACCATTTTTTGTATTTCGGGTAACTCGCAATCGCCGCGTGAGCGTCGCAGGCGGCCTGCATCGCCGCATGAAAAGCCACCGTATCGGCGTCTTGCTGGGTCCGCCGCCGCTCCAGCACCGGCGTCAGGTCGGTGCCGCCGCCGAACCACGCTTTGGTGGTGACGACGAAGCGGGTGTTCATGTGCACCGCCGGTATGTTCGGATTGCGCATATGCGCGATCAGCGAAATGCCCGACGCCCAGAAACGGGGGTCGTCGGTTGCACCTGGAATCTGCGCGCGGAATTCGGGGGCGAATTCGCCGTGAACGGTCGAGCAATGTACGCCGACCTTCTCGAACAACCGTCCACGCATGACCGACATGACGCCGCCGCCGCCGGGCTGACCGGTATGGTCGGTGCGCTGCCAGGGCGTGCGCACAAAGCGCGCCGCGGGGCCCGGATAGAGCGCGGCCGGCGCATCGTCTTCCAGCTTCTCGAAGGCTGCGCAAATGTCGTCGCGCAAACGCTCGAACCAGCTTCGCGCGCGCGTTTTGCGATCTTCGATCACGGACATGTCCATCCGGCGTACCTAACCCTGCGGGCCGTAATAGGTGCAGCTTTCGTTGCAGCTGTCGCGGTGAACGCTCACCCGCGCGATCCGCCCCGCATGCTGGACTCGCTCCCAGATGAAGAGCGATAGGTTCTCCAGCGTCGGGGCCCCGAGCGCCTCGACCTTGTTGAGCATCTTGTGATCGAGCATTTTCTGCACCTCCGCCATGCTGCGCTCGAGCAGACCGAGATCCAGCACCATCCCGGTCGCGGGATCGGGCGTTCCGCGCACGGTGACTTCGGCGCGGAAGGAGTGGCCGTGGATTTCCTCGCTTGCCGCGCCCAGCGTCGTTCCCGGCAGCGCGTGAGCCGCCTCGAACCGGAACGATTTTGTCAGCTCCCACATTGTAAAATTCCAAATCCTATCTGATACCAAGAGTCTTGTGCGTCTGCAGGCTGAGCCGCCATTGCGGATGGCGCAGGCAGTAGTCGACCGCGCGCGCGGTGTTCTCGATCACATCGGGTCCGTCCATCGGCTGCAGCGAGAGGCGCTCGAAGTCGAGATCGACAAAGCTCTCCGGCGCGGCATCGGCCTGCGGGTAAACCAGCTTGAGCTCATGACCGCGCCGTATTATGAGATCGGCGCCGGCTTTCGGGCTGACGCAGATCCAGTCCATGCCATCGGGAGGGGAGATCGTTCCATTGGTCTCGACGCCGATCGAGAAGCCGCGTGCATGCAGCGCGTCGACCAGCGCCGCGTCCGCCTGCAGCAACGGTTCGCCGCCGGTCAATACTACGTAACGGTTCTCGGTCGCCCCGATCCATTGTCCGGCGACGGCATCGGCGAGTTCCTCCGCCGAGGTATAGCGGCCGCCCAGCGTTCCGTCGGTTCCGACGAAATCGGTGTCGCAAAACCGGCAAGTCGCGGTGGCGCGGTCCTGCTCGCGGCCGCTCCAGAGATTGCAGCCCGAGAACCGGCAAAACACCGCCGCGCGGCCGGCATGCGCGCCTTCGCCCTGCAAGGTCAGAAAGATTTCCTTGACCGCGTAGCTCAACCTTACCTCTCCCTAAATTCCGGAACCGGTTTGCCGCAGCGCCTCGCCTAATGCCATCGCCGCCGCGACAGCGACATTGAGCGAGCGCAAGCCGGGCTTGATCGGAATCGCCAGCCGCGCGTCGGCGGCAGCTGCCACCTCGTCGGGAACCCCTGCGGATTCCCGCCCAAACAGCAGGATATTGGCCGCGTTATAGCGATACTCAAGATAGGAACTGACGCTTCTGGTCGTGAACAGGATCAGCCGGTAACCCCCGTCGTTACGCCATTGTTCGAATTTTGGCCATGAGTCGTGACGCATGATGGTCACCTGGTCCAGGTAATCCATGCCGGCCCGGCGGAAATGCCGGTCGGACACCGGAAAACCGGCGGGTTCGATGATATGGGCGGCCACATCAAGGCACGCGCACAGACGCAGAATCGTCCCGGTATTCTGCGGGATGTCGGGCTGGAAAAGCGCAATCTGCATTCTGTGCCGGCCCCTCGGGTCCTCATGAAATGTCTGAATAAATCATCGCTCGATGCAGAATTAGTGCATTGCACGCTGACCAGCCGATAGCGGGCTTGCGCTCTTCCGGCAAGGGTGCCAATAGAACGATTCTGGACTGCTTGTTCCGCCCGATTGGCTGGAATAAGTGGTCTTTCTGCCGCCGCGGGGGTCGCGGGCGCCGGCAGCCTCCCTTGGCTATCGTATGTGCGTTGCCTGGGGCGGTTCCACCGGCTGCAGCTGAGAAAGGGTTTGGAATCGTGACGACAGCGTCTTCGGCGGATCATCCAACACGCCGTGATTTCCTCTTTGTAGCAACGGGAGCCGCCGCTGCGGTCGGCGGAGCGCTGACGCTCTGGCCGTTTATTTCCCAGATGAATCCGGATGCCTCGACGATTGCGGCCGGCGCGCCGATCGAGGTCGATCTGGCGCCGATCGCCGAAGGGCAGGACATCAAGGTGTTCTGGCGCGGCAAGCCGATCTATATCAGCCACCGCACCAAGAAGCAGATCGAGGAGGCCCGCAGCGTAGTGGTCGCGAGCCTGCCCGATCCGCAGTCCGACCAGGCCCGGGTCAAGGAAGGCCACGACCAGTGGCTGGTCGTGATCGGCATCTGCACCCATCTCGGCTGCATCCCGATAGCCCATGAGGGCAATTATGATGGCTTCTTCTGTCCCTGCCACGGCTCGCAATACGACTCCTCCGGTCGCATTCGCCAGGGACCAGCTCCCGCCAATCTGACGGTGCCGCCCTATCAATTCGTTTCCGATAGCAAAATCCAGATTGGCTGAGCCTCGGACCTGATGTCCCGGACTTGAACCCGTCGCGTCGTCTTACTTCCTTCCTCAGGATCGCATCATGAGCGGACCATCCGACTACCAGCCGACCAATCCAGCCTTGAAGTGGATTGAACGGCGTCTGCCGATTATGGGTCTTATGCATTCCTCGTTCGTGGCCTATCCGACGCCGCGCAATCTGAATTACTGGTGGACCTTCGGCGCCATCCTTTCGATGATGCTCGGGGTGCAGATCCTGACCGGCGTGATCCTGGCGATGCACTACACGCCGACCGCCGACATGGCCTTCAGGTCGGTCGAGAGCATCGTGCGCGACGTCAACTACGGCTGGCTGCTGCGCAATCTGCACGCCAGCGGCGCCTCGATGTTCTTTATCGCCGTTTACGTCCACATGTTCCGAGGGGTCTATTACGGATCATACAAGGAGCCGCGCGAGATCCTGTGGATTCTCGGCGTCATCATCTACCTCTTGATGATGGCGACGGGTTTCATGGGCTACGTGCTGCCGTGGGGCCAGATGAGTTTTTGGGGTGCCACCGTCATCACCAATCTGTTTTCCGCCGTTCCCTATTTCGGCGAGAGCATCGTGACCCTGCTGTGGGGAGGCTATTCCGTCGGCAATCCGACGCTGAACCGCTTCTTCTCGCTGCACTATCTGCTGCCGTTCCTGATCGCCGGCGTGGTGGTGCTGCACGTCTGGGCGCTGCATGTCGCGGGCCAGAACAATCCGGCCGGCGTCGAGGCGAAAACGGAAAAGGACACCGTGCCGTTCACGCCCTATGCCACCATCAAGGACGCGTTCGGCGTCTCCTGCTTCATGCTGTTCTTCGCCTGGTTCATCTTCTACATGCCGAATTATCTCGGCGATGCCGACAACTATATTCCCGCCAATCCCGGCGTGACGCCGGCGCATATCGTGCCGGAGTGGTATTACCTGCCGTTCTACGCGATCCTGCGTTCGATCCCGAACAAGCTCGCTGGCGTCGTCGCGATGTTCGGCGCGATCCTGGTGCTGGCGTTCCTGCCCTGGCTCGATACCGCCAGGACCAGGTCGTCCAAGTACCGCCCGATGGCAAAGCAGTTCTTCTGGATCTTCGTCGTGGTGTGCGTGCTGCTCGGCTATCTCGGCGCGCAACCGCCGGAAGGCGTTTATGTGATCGCCGCGCGGATCCTGACCTTCTGCTACTTCGCCTATTTCCTGATCCTGCTGCCTTTGTTGAGCCGGATCGAAAAGCCGCGGCCGGTGCCGAATTCGATTGCCGACGACGTGCTGGCGAAAACCGGAAGCAGGGCGGCGCCGATGGTGTCCACCGTGATCGCGCTCGCGGTCGCCGGCGCGCTGTTCGCCGGAAGCGTGCAAGACGCCCGGGCCGAGGAGCAGGAAGCTCCGCCATCGCAGAAATGGTCGTTTGCGGGTCCGTTCGGCAAGTTCGATCGCGGGGCGATGCAGCGCGGGCTCAAGGTCTACAAGGAAGTCTGCTCCGCCTGTCACTCCCTGTCCTATATCGCGTTCCGCAATCTCGCCGATCCCGGCGGTCCCGGCTATACGGCTTCGCAGGCGGCGGCGTTCGCCGCCGAATACAAGATCAAGGACGGTCCGAACGATCAGGGCGAAATGTTCGACCGGTCCGGCCGGCCGGCCGATTATTTTCCCCCGTCATTCCCGAATGACCAGACCGCGCGGGCCGCCAACGGCGGCGCATTGCCCCCCGATCTGTCCCTGATCACCAAGGCGCGCTCCTATGAGCGCGGCTTCCCGAAATTCGTCTTCGACTTCTTTACGCAATTCCAGGAGCAGGGCCCGAACTATGTCGACGCCCTGTTGCAAGGCTTCGAGGAAAAGCCGCCGACCGGCGTGACCATTCCCGAGGGCTCCCACTACAACAAATATTTCCCCGGCCACGCCATCAAGATGCCGAAGCCGCTCAGCGATGGCCAGGTCACGTATGACGATGGGTCGCCGGCAACGGTGGCGCAATACGCCAAGGACGTGACCACGTTCCTGATGTGGGCAGCCGAGCCGCACATGGAAGCGCGCAAGCGGATGGGAATGCAGGTGTTCGTGTTTCTGATCCTGCTCACCGGGCTGTTGTACTTCACCAAGAAGAAGGTCTGGGCCGACGCACACTGACCGCTGTGAGGATGCTGAGGATTGGAAAAGCCCCTGTGGGGGCTTTTTGTTTGCGCGTCATTCCGGGGTGCGCAAAGCGCGAACCCGGAATCTCGAGATTCCGGAGTTCGATGCTCCGCATCGCCCCGGAATGACCGTGAGCGATTGCATCCCGGCCGGACAGCAGACAAAATGGCCGCAAGTCGGCCACCCCAAAAGCTCACCGGAGGAACCCATGGGTACCAGCATCTCTTTCAAGCGCCCGGACGGCAAGGACACCAACGGCTATCTCGCCAACGCCGCGCGCGGCAACGCGCCGGGCGTGGTCGTGATCCAGGAATGGTGGGGGCTGCAGGACCAGATCAAGGGAATGTGCGACCGCTTCGCGCTGGCCGGCTTCGACGCGCTGGCGCCCGACCTCTACAAGGGCAAGGTGGTGCCCTATCACGACACCGACGCCGCCGGCAAAGAAATGAACTCGCTGGATTTCATCGACCTCACCACGCAGACCGTGCGGGGCGCCGCGCAATATCTCGGCCGCAACGGCGCCAAGGTCGGCCTGACCGGCTTCTGCCTCGGCGGCGCGGTCACCATCATCGGCGCCACCAAGATTCCCGAATTGACCGCGGGCGTGGTGTTCTACGGCATTCCGCCGGAGCAGGCGGCCAAACCCGCGGATGTCAGGATTCCGCTGCAGGCGCATTTCGCCAACAAGGACGACTGGTGCACGCCGGCCGCGGTCGATGGCTTCGAGAAGGCGATGAAGGCCGCCGGCAAATCGCTCGAACTGTTCCGCTATGACGCCGAGCACGGCTTTGCCAACGAGCAGCGCATGACGGTGCATGACCGTCAATGCGCCGAGCTCGCCTGGGGCCGCGCGACGGAATTTTTCAGGAAGCATCTGGGGTGAGACGAGCTAGCAAAACTCCATGTCGTCGTCCCTGCTTTCGCAGGGACGACAGGTGTCATCAGCTCTTGCCGCTCACCCCGTCCCACCACGGACAGGCACCCGGCATCAGCCTGTAATTGCCCTCCATCACCTGAACCGGCGCGCGCAGGCCGGAGGCCGCGGCGCGCGTCCGCATGTCGCGCGCGACTTCGCGGTCCTTCTCCGGCAGCCACACGCGCTCATGGCCCCACAGACTCGGGCCGTCATGCATCTCGACCGGCTTCCACGTCGATGGCTCGATCTCGCGGCCGCCCCAGCCGCACTCGACCATGAAGGCCGACGGCGTCCTGGCGTAGAACGAGGTCATGAAATCGTTGGTGTGGCGGCCGAGCGTGACGTTGACGCGCTCCTCGTGCAACGCCACATCATAGGACTGGCCGACATCGTCGAGCGAGAACAACTCCACCATCAGGTGATGCATGCCGTTGTTGCCGGTCTCGATCAGCGCCAGCGAGTGATGCCGCGCGTTGATGTGAAAGAAGTAGGCGCGAAACGGTTGTTGCATGTAGTCGGAGAGGCCGAAGCCGAGCAGTTCGACATAGAACGGCATCACAGCGTCGATGTTCTCGACCGTCAGCACGGCATGCCCGAGGCCAAGCGGGCCGGTGCGGAAGCCGGAGATCGAGCGACCCGGCTGGAACGGCGTCTCATCGATCTCGGCACCGTGAAATGCCTCCAGCCGATTGCCGGCCGGATCGTGAAACGAAATCAGCGCGCGAACGCGCCTGGTATCGGCCAGCGTCTGCGGTTCGGCCTTCACCTCGACCCCGGCTGCTTCCAGCCGCTCCGCCAGCGCGTCCAGATCGGCCGCGTCAGCCACCTCCCAGCCGAAAAACCGCGCGCCCTCCGGCAGCGAGCGGTCGATGACGATGCGCTGTTTGCGGTCGTCCATCCGGAAGGCCAGTAGCGAGTTGCCGCGTTCCACCGCCTGCAGGCCGACCAGGCCGGTGCCAAATTGCCGCCAGTCGTCGAGCGCGGCCGATCCGAACCCGGCATATCCCAAAGCCTGCACCGCCATCGCGCGCCTCCCGCTTCCCGGCTGTTGTTGGCCAAATCCTACGCATATTTTCCGCCTCAGGCGAGAGGGCCGCCGTACCGGGCGACGGCAGCGCGCCCTTGACGTTCCCGCCCGGCCATGGTGTTTACTCCGGCCATGAGCACCGTCGTCCGCAACACCCGTCTCTGGTGGCGCACCTCCTAAAGAGGTGGCCGGTGCGATTTCATTTTCCAAGATCGTTCGAGGCCGTCATCGCAGCGCGACGGCCTTTTCGTTTGTCCTGTGTGGCGTTCCCTCGGCAAGTTTCGTAAGAGGATCACATGAACAGGACAGTCTTCTCACTGCCGGCCCGCAGCGAATATCGCACCCGTGGCGGGCTTGCGGTTACGCGGACCGTGGAGCAATTCACCGGCGGAGCCAACCGGCTCGATGAGTTGATCGACCTGCTCGACCGCCGCCGCGGGGTGGTGCTGTCGTCAGGCACCACGGTGCCGGGCCGCTATGAGAGTTTTGATCTTGGCTTCTCCGACCCGCCGTTGCAGCTGGAAACAAAAGGTGCGGACTTTTCCCTGGCCGCGCTGAACGCGCGCGGCGAGGTGCTGATTGCCTTCATCGGCGACTCCTTGCGCGAACCCTGCGTCGTCGTCACCGAGAAAGGCGCGAGCCAGCTCAAAGGCCATATCGTGCGCGGCGCGGCGCCGGTCGACGAAGACCAGCGTACCCGCCGCGCCAGCGTGATGTCGCTGGTGCGCGATCTGGTGGCGGCGCTCGGCGCGGGTGACGATCCCTTGCTCGGCCTGTTCGGCGCGTTCGCCTATGATCTGGTGTTCCAGATCGAGGATCTCGTGCAGAAGCGCACCCGCGAGGCGGACCAGCGCGACATCGTGCTTTACGTGCCGGATCGCCTGCTGGCCTATGACCGCGCCACCGGCCGCGGTGTGGTTTTGAGCTACGACTTTGCCTGGAAGGAAAAGTCGTCCGAGGGGATTTCGCGCGACACCCCGGAGAGCACCTACGCCAAAACACCGCGGCAGGGATTTTCCGATCACGCGCCCGGCGAATATCAGGCGACCGTCGAGACCGCGCGCGCCGCGTTTGCGCGCGGCGATCTGTTCGAGGCGGTGCCGGGGCAATTGTTCGCCGAGCCCTGCGCGCGCTCACCGGCGGAGGTGTTCCAGCGGCTGTGCCGGATCAATCCGTCGCCCTACGGCGCGCTGATGAATCTCGGCGACGGGGAATTCCTGGTGTCGGCATCGCCTGAAATGTTCGTGCGCTCCGACGGCAGGCGGGTCGAGACCTGCCCGATCTCCGGCACTATCGCGCGCGGCGTCGACGCAATCGGCGACGCCGAGCAGATCCGGCAATTGCTGAATTCGGAGAAAGACGAATTTGAGCTCAACATGTGCACCGATGTCGACCGCAACGACAAGGCACGCGTTTGCGTGCCCGGAACGATCAAGGTTCTGGCGCGACGTCAGATCGAGACCTACTCGAAACTGTTCCACACCGTCGATCATGTCGAAGGCATGCTGCGGCCGGGCTACGACTCGCTCGATGCGTTCCTCACACATGCCTGGGCGGTGACGGTGACCGGGGCGCCGAAATTGTGGGCGATGCAGTTCGTTGAGGACCACGAGCGTTCGTCGCGGCGCTGGTATGCCGGCGCGATCGGCGCGGTGAATTTCGACGGCAGCATCAACACCGGGCTGACCATCCGCACCATCCGGATGAAGGACGGGCTTGCCGAAGTCCGGGTCGGCGCCACCTGTCTTTTCGACTCAGACCCCGCCGCCGAGGATCGCGAATGCCAGGTCAAGGCGGCGGCCCTGTTTCAGGCGCTGCGCGGCGATCCGCCGAAGCCGTTGTCGGCGTTCGCGCCTGACGCCACCGGCTCGGGCAAGCAGGTGCTCTTGATCGACCATGACGACAGTTTTGTTCATATGCTGGCGGACTACTTCCGGCAGGTCGGCGCTGATGTCACCGTGGTTCGGCACATTCACGCATTGGAAATGTTGAAGCAGCGAAGGTGGGACCTTTTGGTGTTGTCGCCGGGGCCGGGGCGGCCGGAGGATTTCGCCATCGCCAAGACCATCGCTGCCGCGCTCGAGAAGAAGCTGCCGATCTTCGGCGTCTGTCTCGGCGTGCAGGCGATCGGGGAATATTTCGGCGGCCGGCTCGGTCAGCTCGGCCAGCCGGCGCATGGACGGCCGTCGCCGGTTCAGGTGCGGGGCGGGCGGCTGATGCAGAACCTGCCCAATGAAATCGTGATCGGCCGCTATCACTCGCTCTTTGTCGAGCGCGACAGCATGCCCGAGGTGCTCATCGTGACGGCGAGCACCGAGGACGGCGTCGCCATGGCGATCGAGCACAAGACCTTGCCGGTCGGCGGCGTGCAGTTTCATCCGGAGTCGCTGATGTCGCTCGGCGGCGAAGTGGGCCTGCGCATCGTCGAGAACGCGTTCCGGCTGGGAGTGGCGACGAACGTGGGGTGAAGGAATGCCGAATTTGGAGATACGTCATTCCGGGGCGCGAGTGAAACGAGCGAACCCGGAATCCAGAGATTGTTGGCGCGAGATTTCGGGTTCGCGCTGTCGCGCGCCCCGGAATGACAATTGAAGAGAGACACCGATGACTTTTGAGCATGATTTGAAGGCCACCGTCCGCACCATTCCGGACTATCCGAAACCGGGAATCCTGTTTCGCGATATCACCACGCTGCTCGGCGATGCACGGTCGTTTCGCCGCGCGGTCGATGAGCTGGTGCAACCATGGGCGGGCAACAAGATCGACAAGGTGGCCGGCATCGAGGCGCGCGGCTTCATTCTCGGCGGTGCGGTGGCGCATCAGGTCTCCGCCGGATTCGTGCCGATCCGCAAGAAGGGCAAGCTGCCGCATATCACCGTGCGCATCGCCTATTCGCTGGAATACGGCCTCGATGAAATGGAGATGCACGCCGACGCCATCCATCCCGGCGAGCGCGTGATCCTGGTCGACGATCTGATCGCCACCGGCGGCACCGCAGAAGGCGCGGTCAAGCTGCTTCGCCAGATCGGCGCCAATGTGGTCGCGGCCTGCTTCATCATCGACCTGCCGGACCTCGGGGGTGCGGCGAAACTGCGGGCGATGGACGTGCCGGTGCGAACGCTGATGGCGTTCGAGGGCCATTGAGAGATTGAGGTTCGCGTCTTTCTGACCTCTCCCGCTTGCGGGGGAGGTCGGCGCGCTCGAAGAGCGCGGCGGGTGGGGGCTCTCTCCACTGGCGCCAGCCTTCCCGGCAGGCACCCCCACCCCAGCCCTCCCCCGCAAGAGCGGGAGAGGGAGAAGAGCTAGGACCTCTGCAAAATCAAACTCAGCTCGAGCTCGCGGAAGCTGAGGTAGTTGCTGCGGATCCATTGATGCAGTTCGCTCGATGAATTATTATTGCGCAAGTACTCGGTGAACGAGAACGTCAGCCGGTCGATATAGGTTTTCAGGAAACTCGGCAAAGCGGCGATGCGCAGCATCCGGCCATGGGCCATGGCTTCGGGCAGTTCGCCACGCACCACATATTCGTTGTCGACGGTGACGAGCGCGGTTGCCGGAATCTGCTGCTGCAGCATGGCATAACCGCGCGCCGAGACGCGGTCGATGTCGGCGACGAACAGGATGAGCGGCGCGACGCCGCGCCGCGCCGCTTCCTTCATGAATCCGATTTCCTCGGCCATCTTGAAGAACTCGTCGAAGGCGTGGAAGCCGAGATCGATTACCTTGGCGATCCCGTCATTGACGATCACGCGGTCCATCAACGCCATTTTTCCGAAGGTATCGTCGATCTCGGCGGTCTCGGTGATCCTGGGCAGAAAGTCGAGCAGCGACGGCTCTTTCAGGTTGATGTCGAAGGCCGCCACATCGCCGTTTTTCAGGAGCAGGAATTCGCTCAATTGCCGCGCGATCAGCGTCTTGCCGACCAGCGGGCGGGGCGAGCAGAGGATGAAGACGGGTGTGATGCGCATCAGGCGCTATATCAGGCGAAATCGATGCCTAATCCAGCGATATAGCGTTCGATGTGCAACTATTTTTTATTTTTCGCCGCGCGCGCCCGGTTTGCCGGAGCCGACCAGCTCGGTCAGCTTGATGCGGTCGAATTCGCTCCAGATATTGGCCAGCCAGTGCCGGACATAGCCGCGCAGCACGAACGAATAGTTCGCGGCCTCGTCATGGGTGCCCTTGTTGGCGACGAATTTGAGGAACGGCACCGAGGCGACTTCGACCTGCTCGTAGGCCATTTCGTTGAGCTTGGGGATGGTGAGTTCGGTGGCGTCCTTGATGCGGTGGAAATAGGAATTGTAGGTCGCCTGGTCCCATTCGAAGAAGCTGGTGTTGTTGATGAAGTTCTTGACCAGGAAATATTTGGCGCCCTGCATGAAATTGGCGGTCTCTGCGATCTCGTCCAGCGAGGCGATCGAGGGCCCCAGAATGTGGAACACGGCGAAGGTGATCTGGCCGGACTTGGCGGCATCGAGAAAGCCGATGTCACGCAACGAGGCGAGCGACGGCGACAACAGGCCGGCGCGGACGTCGATCACGCTGACCGACGGGCTGGCCGAATTCAGCGTGTCGAAGATCTTCATCTGGTCCGCGGTCGCCGTCATATCGACGATCTCGGTGACGTCGGGATGGAAGCGCTTCAGGGTGCCGCGCGGGAATTCGGTATCGAAGGCGCGGGTCGGTACGTTGTTGGCGCTGAAATAATCCAGCAGGGTGCGCGAGACCGTGGTCTTGCCGACCCCGCCCTTATCAGCGCCCACCACGATCACTACCGGCTTCGCCATGAACTTCCCTTACGCGCCATTTTCAATTGAAGCTTGACCCCCGGAACATGCCCAGCCGTCTGTTCCCGGAAACCGGTATCGGTTCCGGATCATGCCCTCGAATTTCCGTTTCGCCCCGAGCGATCCGGTCATCCCCAAGCCTGCTTTGGGCGGGAACATGGCAGAAACAAGGGAGAATTCAAAATTCTTTAGACTGCCGTTAGGGTTGATCCTGCCAGCGTCGTTAACGCTGCGGCGCGGGAGGGGAGCGGACGAAACTCTTGGGGACCCCCTAGTGGCGGCCCCATGGACCCGCCGGATTGGTCCAGGGACCTGGCGGCGCGCCCTGGGTCGCGCCGGCGGGGTCTTCGGCATGGCCCCACGGACCCGATGGCAACGGTGGCGGGACTTGACCGTTTACCGGCTCCAGCGGCCGGTCGTCCGGCTCACCGGGGGCATCCGACGGCAGCGCCAGTGGCCCGGGGTCGTGTCCGCTGGCATATTTCACCAGCGCCTGTACCCGGGATTCCACGGAAGGGTGGGTCGCGAACAGGTCGGCAAAGCCCTCGCGCGGGTTGTCGACGCACAATTCCATCACCGCCGAGGTCGCGCCGGCAAGCTCGCCGCGGTTCTCGATCTTGCGTAGCGCCGAGATCATGGCGTCGGGATTCTTGGTCAGTTCGACCGATCCGGCGTCGGCGAGCAGCTCGCGCGAGCGCGACAGCGCCAGCCGCACCAGCTGCGACAGCGCCCATGCCAGCGCGATCAGCGCGGCCGCGATAATGATGACAACGACGGCGCCGCCGCCCCCGGAGCCCTTCCTGTCGCTGTCCGAGGACGAAGAAGAGGACGACCAAGAGCCGCGGCCGTAACCGCCGTAGTAGCCGAAATTGGTAAAACTGCGGAAGAACAGTTCGGCGAAGAAGCCGACCACGCCGGCGATGATCACCGCGATCACCATCATCTGCACGTCGCCGTTGCGGATGTGGGTGAGTTCGTGGCCCAGCACCGCCTCGATCTCCTGGTCGTTGAGCGCCTTCAGCAGGCCCGTGGTGACGGTGACGGCATATTGCCGCTGGTTGAGCCCGGTCGCGAACGCGTTCAGCGCGTCGCTTTCCATGATCTTCAGTTTCGGCATCGGGATGCCGCGCGAGATGCAGAGATTTTCCAGGAGATTATAGAGACGGGGCTGCTGCTGCCGCGTCACGTCCTCGCCGCCGGTCACGGCATCGACGATCGACTGATGAAAGAAATAGGCAATCACGATCCACAGCACGGCGGCTCCGGTCGCATAGGGAAAGGCCGTGACCAGGTCGCGCGCCGCCGCCGCCAGATAGTAGTCGGCCGGGGCGCCGCTGTTGATCGTGGCTTCCGCAATCAGCGCGCCGGCATAGACCATGACGTAGACCAGCACGAACAGCCCGGCGAGCAGCAGCATCGAACGAAGCCTGTTCGATGCGATGTGCGTGTAAAGACCGTACGCGGCCATGATGGGCGATTCCGCTAGAAGCAGTCATTCCGGGGCGCGCCAGCGGCGCGAACCCGGAATCTCGAGATTCCGGGTCTGGTCCTTCGGACCATCCCGGAATGACTGCAATAAATATTCGTCAATCAGAACTTCACCTGCGGTGCCGTCTCGACATCGGCCCTGGAGGCGCCGAGGTCGAAGAAATCCTTGCGGGTGAAGCCGAACATGCCGGCGAACAGGGCTGCCGGCATCTGCTGGATGCCGGTGTTGTATTCCTGGACCGCGTTATTGAAAAAGCGCCGGCTGGCGGCGATCTTGTTCTCGAGGTCTGACAATTCGCTCGCCAGTTGCTGGAAGTTGGCGTTGGCCTTGAGGTCCGGATAGGCTTCCGACAGCGCGATCAACCTGCCGAGCGCGCCGCTCAACTGATTTTCGGCGGCCGATACTTGCGCCGGCCCCTGCGCCGACATTGCAGAGTTGCGGGCCTTTATCACCTCGTCAAGCGTGCCGCGCTCGTGGGCGGCGTAGCCCTTCACGGTCTCGACCAGATTTGGGATCAGGTCGTGGCGCTGCTTGAGCTGGACGTCGATGTCCGCGAAGGCCTGGCCGACGCGCTGACTGAGCGCGACCAGGCGGTTATACGCGCCGAGTGCGAAGAGCGCGAGAATGACGAGGATGCCGAGAACGATCCAGCCGGTCGACATGGGCAGACAACTCCTGTTGAGACGACGAATGGAGGTAGGGTAGACTGGCCGCCACGAGGTGGGTATCCCCTTGGTCGGCCGCAAGGCGGGTTCAGTTCAAGATTAACCTTCCGCCATCACCGCGTCGCCCCATCGCCAGCGCCTGGCGCGGGCGTAAGGCCCCTTGGCCCGGCGGGACATTTTTACGATGGCGAGACCGTCCGGCGTGCAGAGCTTTGCCGATACTTCGACCTTGGTCACAACGGGCTGCGCCAGCACGCGGGCCGGATGCCGGGCGGCCGGCGCGCGCGTCAGCGCGACGTAAATGAATTTTTCGTCCTCATAGGGAAGTTCTGCGGATTTTAGTTGCTTATGCGCGCGCGAGCGGGGCAGGCGTTGCGTGAAGTGACACCAGTCCGGCGCCGTGAGCGGACAGCTGCCGTCATGCGGGCAGGGGGCCGCGACGTGCGCGCCCGACCCGATCAGTTGCTTGCGCAGCGCGATGATCCGGCGATAGCCCGCCGGTGTGCCGGGCTCGACGATCAGCAGGGTGTCGCTGGTTTTCGTCCACATCAGATCGGCGAGCGCGGTTCGCTCAGTATCGCTGATCTCGCCGATCATGTAGCTCGCCACCACAAGGTCGGCCGCCTCGGTATCGACCAGCGCGGCGCGCGCCTCGCCGTGCCGGTAGTCGATCTCGCGCAAGCGCGCGCTGCCGCGGCCGAGATCCAGCGCCAGCGTGCGCAACGCGCGGCTGGCATCCACCAGTACAAAGGTCTGCAGCGACGAAAACGCCTCCGCCGCGGCCCATGTCGCCGTCCCCGGCCCGGCGCCGATGTCGAGCAGGCTCCTGGGCGCGAAGTCCGGTCTGATTTCGCGGAAGGCGTTCAGGCTCGCGGCCACCGCGGCGTAGGTCGCGGGCATCCGCGCCAGCGCATAGGCGAGGGCATCGGCCTCGGAGGCGATCGCGCCGGAGCCGCCGCCATCGCGATAGGTCTTTGAGATCAGCGCGGCGCGTGAGGCGACGGCGTTGCGCGAGACGCCCTGCAGCCTGGCGTCGAGCGCGGTTTTCAATTCGGCCGGCAGGTCGGGAGCGGTCATCGTTTTCTTCCCCTCTCCCCTTGTGGGAGAGGGTGGCGCGATGCGAACGCAGTGAGCAGCGCGTCGGGTGAGGGGTTTGTGTCCGTGGAGAGAGACCCCTCACCCGCCCACGATACTTTGTATCGTGCGCACCCTCTCCCACAAGGGGAGAGGGTGAAGGAAGAGCTGTATCACGCCACGTTCTGATCGAGAATCTTCACCGCGTCTTCGAGGTCGACCGAGACCAGTTGCGACACGCCGCGCTCGGCCATGGTGACGCCGAACAGCCGGTTCATCCGCGCCATCGTGATCGGGTTATGCGTGATGATGATGAAACGCGTCTCGGTCGATGCGGTCATTTCGTGCAGCAGGTTGCAGAACCGCTCCACATTATGATCGTCGAGCGGGGCGTCGACTTCGTCCAGCACGCAGATCGGTGACGGGTTGGTCAGGAACACCGCGAAGATCAGCGCCAGCGCGGTCAGCGCCTGCTCGCCGCCTGACAATAACGACAGCGTCTGCGGCTTCTTGCCGGGCGGTTTGGCGATGATTTCCAGGCCCGCCTCGAGTGGATCGTCGCTCTCGATCAGGTGCAGTGCGGCCTCGCCGCCGCCGAACAGTTCCGTGAACAGCCGCCTGAAATGCCCGTTGACGATCTCGAACGAGGTCAAAAGCCGCTCGCGCGCCTCGCGGTTGAGGCTCTGGATGCCCTGGCGCAGCCGCTTGATGGCTTCCACCAGATCGTCGCGTTCGGTGGTAAGCCAGGCGCGCTGGGCTTCGACCTCGCGCAGTTCTTCCTCGGCGCGAAGATTGACCGCGCCGAGCCGCTCGCGGTCGCGGCGCAGTTTTTCGAGGTTTTCCTCGATCTCGCCAAGCGGCGGCAGGTCGGCGCCCGGCTTGACCTCGGCGAGATCGGCGACGCCTTGCGGCTCGACCTCCAGCATGTCGCGGATTTCGCGCTCGATATCGGTGAGCCGGCGCCTGGCGCCATCCAGGCGTTCTTCGGCACGCGCGGTGGCCTCGCGCGCGCTCGACAGCGCTTCCAGTGAAATCCTGGCGGCGCGGTCGGTTTCCGCCATCACGTTCTCCGCGGTTGCCAGCGCATCCGCGGCGGCGCGGCGGGCGTGTTCAGCCGATTCAATTTCGCCGATCAGCGCGCGGCGTTTTTCCGCAAATATTGCCGGCGCATTGTCGAGTTCGGCGCGCTCGGCTCGGACCTCGGTGACGCGAGCGTCGATGGTGGCGATTTGCGAGGCCGCGCCGGCCTTGCGGTTTTGCCATTCGTTGCGCTCGGCGAGGATCGCCTGCAGGCGGCGGTCGGCCAGTTCGGCCTCGCGCGCCAGCGCCTGCGCTTCGGCGCGCACCTGGGCTGCGAGGCGGCGATGGTCGTCGATGTCGGTACGCACGGCCGCGAGCCGGGTTTCGATGTCGAGACTTCGCAGGCAATTCGGCCAGCGCCGCGGTGGCACCCTGATGCGCACCAAAGGCTTCGGTGAGGTCGGCGTTGAGACGGTTGTGTGCTTCCGTCAGCGCCGACTTCCGCGCGGCGCGGCGGCTGATCTCGCGCTCGGTTGCGGCATGGCGTTCGCGCGCGGCGTCGGCCTCGCGCTGGGCGGTGCGCCAAGCATCGCGCGCGGAAATCTCCGCTGATGACGCGGCCTTCAGCTCGGCCTCGGCGAGTTCGAGCGCCTGACGCTTGCCTGATGCATCGATGCGGGCCTTCTCCAGCTCGTTTTCGATATCGACCAGCCGCGCGCGCTCGGCAAGCCGCCGCGCCGCGCCGGTCGGCGCGTGGGCCGCGGCGACAAACCCGTCCCAGCGCCAGACGTCGCCTTCGCGCGACACCAGCCGCTGGCCGGTCTTCAATTGTGAGACCAGCTCCGCGCCGCGCTCTTTTGGGACGACGCCGATCTGCGCCAGGCGGCGCGCCAGTTCGGACGGCGCATCGACATGCGCGGCGAGCGGCTCCACGCCATCAGGTAATGCGGGATCGCCGCCGGTCACGCCGGTATTGGTCCAGCGCATCGGCGCGGAGGGGTCGACCGGGGCGTCGAGATCGTCGCCGAGTGCGGCGCCGAGCGCCTTCTCATAGCCTTTGGCGACGGTGACGCCGTCGATGATCGGCGGCCAGAGGTTCTTGGTCTCGCTGTTGACGAGCTTGGAGATGGTGCGCGCCTCGGTCTCCAGCCGCTGCACGCGCTTGTCGGCCTCGCCGAGCGGCGCGCGGGCGGCTTCCAGCCTCGCGCGCGCGGCGACATGGCCGGCTTCGCTGCCTTGCGCCGCGGCTTCCGACCGCGCGAGGCCCTGCTGCGCGGTCTCCATGGCGTCTGCGAAGGCGGCGAGGTCGCCCAGGCCGCTGGTTTCCTGCGCCAGCTTCTGCTCTTCGAGCTGGACATTGGCGATATCCTGATCGAGTCGCGCCAGCCGGTCGCGGTGGGTACGCACGTTACCCTCGAGCTGACGGCGCTTGGCGGTGAGGTCGGCGAGCACGGTGGTCAGTTCGGCGAACAGGCGCTCGGCGGCGGCCAAGGTCGTTTCGGCCTCCGACACGCGTTGATCGACGCCGCTGCGCTTTTCGACGCACGCCTTGATCTCGTCCTTCAACTCGGTGTCCTCGGCGTCGAGCCGCTGCAGCGCCACCTCGGCGTCGGAGGCCTGCTGCTGCTCGCGGGCGATATCGGCCGAAAACTGCGTCAGCCGGCGGTCGAGTTCGGCGACACGCTCCTTGGCGCGCTCTTCTTCGCGGTCGAGGATTTCGCGCGCACTGGTGAGCCGTTGCAGTCCGGCCGCGGCACGGGCCTCGGCCTCGCGCAGCGCCGGCAGTTCGGCCGCGCGTACCGCCTGGATGCGGGCCGCCTCGGCCTGTTCGCGGGTGCGTTCAGCCATCTCCCGGACGCTGAGGTCGTGGGTGGTGGAAGCTTCCGCGACGCCCGAATTGGCCTCAATCCAGCGCAGGTGAAACAGCAGGGCCTCGGCCTTGCGCACCCGGCTCGCGACTTCGCGGTAGCGGATCGCCTGCCGCGCCTGCTTCTTCAGGCCGTCGATCTGTCCGGCCAGTTGCCCGATCACGTCCTCGACGCGGGTGAGGTTGGTCTCGGCCGCCTTGAGGCGCAATTCGGCCTCGTGGCGGCGGGCGTGAAGCCCGGCGACACCGGCGGCGTCCTCCAGCACCCGGCGGCGCTGTTCCGGCTTGGCCTGGATGATCTCGCCGATCTTGCCCTGGTGAACCAGCGCCGGCGAACGCGCGCCGGTGGCGGCATCCGCAAACAGGATCTGCACGTCGCGGGCGCGCACGTCGCGGCCGTTGATGCGGTAAACCGAACCCGCCTCGCGCTCGATCCGGCGCGAGATCTCGAGCATCTCGCGGTCGTTCACCGCCGCCGGCGCCGAGCGGTCGGAGTTGTCGATCGTCATCACCACTTCGGCGTGGTTGCGCGACGGACGGTTGCCGGAACCGGCAAAGATAACCGCATCCATGTCGGAGGCACGCAGCGATTTGTGCGAGGTCTCGCCCATCGCCCAGCGCAGCGCCTCGACCAGGTTGGACTTGCCGCAGCCGTTCGGCCCGACCACCCCGGTGAGGCCGGGTTCGATCAGGAAATCGGTGGGTTCAACGAACGACTTGAAACCGTGGAGGCGAAGGCGCGTGAGTTTCATTGACACGATTCTCTGTTGGCAGGGCGCGAATCTCCCTGCCGTGACAATACCATAGAAGGCAATGTCGATGTGTGGCCGAGTCGCATTTTGCGGCTCTGATGGGGCCGACAATGGCGAGGCCGGGGCCGCAGGGCAACCGCGGCCAGGGGCTTTTCCCAAGGCTTTTGCGGGGCTTATGGGGGGCCCGGCAGGCGGCCGCCTGCCGGCGCGCTGGAATCAGCTTTTCAGCAGCGATTTGATCTTCTTGTCGAATTCCTCGAACGAGGTCTCGCCCCTGATCTTCTCGCCATTGACGAAAAAGGTCGGCGTCGAATCGACTTTCAGCACCTCGGCGGCATATTTCTGGTCGGCGGCGATCTTGTCGAGCAGCGCCTGATCCTTGAGACAATCCTCGACCGCCTGCTGGCTGAGACCTGCCTGCTTGCCGATCCGGGTCAGCGTCTCGGTGGTGTTTTTCATCACCCAGTCGTTCTGCTGCCTGAACAGTATGTCGGTGACCGCGAAATATTTGCCCGAATCGTCCTTGGCAATGCAGCGCGACAGCATCGAGCCGGCCGCGGCCTTGATGTCGAGCGGGAATTCGCGGAACACGTACCGGATCTTGCCCGTGTCGATATATTCCGACTTGATCTTCGGAAACACGGTTTCGTTGAAGGCCGAGCAATGCGGGCAGGTCATCGACGCATATTCCGTGATCGTCACCGGAGCGTTGGCGGGGCCGAGCGCCATGTCCGGCAGGGATACCGGCTTGGCGACGTCGGAGGCGCTCTGCGCCATCGCGTCCGCGATCAGACGCAGCGGCGAGAGCCCGGCAAGCAGGCTGAGCCCTGTCAGCGACAGGGCGGCGGTGAAGGCGCGGCGCGTGATGATCAACGGCTTACTCCCGGATTGGCGCGTGCACGCCCAATGGACCCAAAGAAGAGGTGTGTTCGCTAGCTTGAAACGACAATTGTGGCAATGGCAGGCCTCAATTCCCGCACCTCGCGGCAGGCTCAATTTCGCTTGATCGAGGCGCCAAGCCGCGCCAGCGCGGCCCGCAATTGCTCGTCCTCCACCGAGGACAGGGTTTCGGCGACTTCCGCGACCGCCTTAGCGTCCGGTGCGCGGGAAGCCTTAGGCCGATCCCGGCGCGACAGCGGCGCCTGCCGCAGCGCCAGCCGGCCCACCGCGCTCCAGCCGAAGAAGCGGTTAACCCGCTGCAGGATGACGTCCGAGGCATGCTGGATCTCCAGCGCCATGGGTCCGTCCACCCGCAGCACCAGCGTGGCCGGTTCCTGCGGCTGTCCCTCCACCGGCCGCGGCCACTGGATCTTCAGCGGCTCGGAGTGGGCGGCGACTTCGGGGCCGGCGATATCGGCCCAGCGCGTGACCAGTTCGCGCGCGGCAAATCCCTGCCTGGCATAAGCATCGGAAAACACGTCGCTGAGCAGGACGGAAAGCGGTCTTGCCGAGATCGGACCGGGTTTTGCCATGGTTTCTTATAGCACGCTGTTCAGCGGTGGCAGTCCTGGCTATGCCGCACGTGGGCGGATGGTTTTCAGATCGCGGTCGATTTCGCGCCGCCGCTGCATCAGATCGTAGTCCATTTGCAGCCCGAGAAAGAACCCTTCCGACAGGCCGAAATAACGGGCGAGCCGCAGATCGGTGTCGGCGGTGATATCTCGCTTGCCAAGCACGATCTCGTTAATGCGGCGAGGGGCAACGTGAACCGCGCGCGCCAACGCGTTCTGGCTGAGACCCATCGGTTTAAGGAACTCTTCAAGCAGGATTTCGCCGGGATGAGGATTTGGAAGCAGCCCGCTTCTAGGCGTGGTAGTCGACGATTTCGACATGTGTAGGTCCTCCCTCATCCCAAACAAAGCAGATACGCCATTGATCGTTGATCCGGATCGAATGCTGTCCTTGGCGATCCGCTCTCAGCGCTTCGTCGATTGCCGGGCGGTACGCGAAGATCGCCCAATGCCCGTGCCTGATTCAGAAGGCGCAGTTTTCTGAGAGCGATGATCTGGATGTCTGGCGGTAATTTTCGGCTCCGACGTCCGGTCCAGATCAATTCCGTTTCGGAATGGGCAAAGCTCTGAATCATCACCGACTATAACGCGACGCGTTATACCTTGCAATCCCCAGGCCCGCTGGTCATGCCACGAATCTGATCGTAAAATTCGGTGTGGCCTCATTGTCAGCGACCAAGAAAAAGAAGCAGAGCATCGCCCAAGACGGCGCCGCCCGTCCGGCACTGCTGCTTGAATGGTATGACCGGCATCGCCGCCTCCTGCCATGGCGGCCGCTGCCGGGCGAGCGCGCCGATCCCTATTCGGTCTGGCTGTCGGAAATCATGCTGCAGCAGACCGGCGTCAAAACGGTGGGGCCGTATTTCCTGAAATTTCTGGCGCGCTGGCCCGACGTCGAAGCGCTCGGCCATGCCTCGCTCGACGATGTCTTGAGGATGTGGGCCGGGCTCGGCTATTATTCCCGCGCGCGCAATCTGCACGCCTGCGCGGTTAAGGTGCGGCGCGATCATGGCGGGGTGTTTCCGGATACCGAGCAGGGTTTGCGCGCGCTGCCGGGGATCGGGCCTTACACCGGCGCCGCTATCGCCGCGATTGCCTTCGGCCGCCGCACCATGCCGGTCGACGGCAATATCGAGCGCGTGGTGTCGCGGCTGTTCGCGGTCGAGGAGCCGCTGCCGCAGGCCAAGCCGCTGATTCAACAGTTGGCGATGACGCTGCTCGGTGCCACTCGCGCCGGCGACGAGAAGTCTCGCGCTGGCGACAGCGCGCAGGCGCTGATGGACCTGGGCGCCGCGATCTGCACCCCGAAGAAACCGGCCTGCGCGCGGTGCCCGCTGAATGGCGACTGTATGAGCCGCGCGCGCGGCGATCAGGAAACGTTTCCGCGCAAGGCCCCGAAGAAGACCGGTGCGCTGCGACGTGGCGCGGCGTTCGTTGTCACGCGCGGCGACCGGCTGCTGGTCCGCACCCGTCCCGAAAAAGGCCTGCTCGGCGGCATGACCGAGGTGCCGACCTCGCACTGGCTCGCCAGGCAGGACGATAAGACGGCGCTGACGCAGGCGCCGATGCCGAAGTTCATTGCGCGCTGGCACCGCAGGGCAGGCCTCGTCACCCACGTCTTCACGCACTTCCCGCTCGAGCTTGTGGTATACACTGCGACGGCATCCGCGCGCGCCCGTGCGCCGGCCGGAATGCGCTGGGTGGCGATCGCCACGCTGGCCGACGAAGCGTTGCCCAATGTCATGCGCAAGGTGATCGCGCACGGGCTGGGGCTATAAAGCGTTTTCAGGCGAAGTGGCGACCGTTCGCGTTAGGAAAACGCGTCAAATCAGGAATCTGGAGCCCTGTTTCGATTCAATCGAAACGGAAAGGCTCCAGCCTGCTGACACCATGCTGTCAGCAGGCCTGCGGTAGAAACGGAGCCAAACGGAGGCTCCCATGATCGCAACCGCCCTCGACCGTCTCGATGCCCCGCCATCGTCGAAGCTGCTCGGCTGGAACTTGCTCGATTCACGACCTGGAGACGGCTGGATCCGGATCGGCTTCGACGGCAAGCGTGAGTTCTGCAACCCCGCCGGCTTCGTTCAGGGCGGCATCCTCACAGCCATGCTCGACGACACCATGGGTCCGGCCGTGTTCGCCATGACCGACGGAAAACTCTACACCGCGACCATCACCATGACGGTCAATTTCCTGACCCCGGCAAGGCCGGGACCGATCGTCGGTGAGGCCAGCGTCACCCAACTCGGCAAGACCATCGCATTTGTCGAGGGCAGGTTGATGGCCGACGACGGCACCGTGCTCGCGACGGCCACGACCAGCGCGCGACTGGTCGCGACCGCGAAGGCCATTCCAGGATTGGCCTGCGCGTCAAGGAATATGGCAATTGCCCAGGTCGAGACCTTGAGCCGTGTCTGCACCGACAACGGTCACGATCGACGGCGGCAGTCGCGAAATCCTGGCGGTTCCGCGCTTGCCGTCGTCGAGGTTATGCTCGCGTTCGTCCGGGTCTGGCACAAACGCCGCCGCACCCGGCGCCAACTCGCCGTCATGAGCGAGCGCGAGTTGCAGGATATCGGAATCTGCTGGTCGGACATCGCCAGCGAGGTCGGCAAACCGTTCTGGCGGGCGTTCGAGGCGAACGCGCTTCGCTAGATGGATCGTCGCCAAGCCGACATTGCGAGGAGCTTACCTGTTCGCCGTAGCTCGAAGAGCGAAGCCGGAAGCGACGAAGCAATCCAGTCGATGCTTCGCTAGCCTCCGAATTGCTTCGCGGAGCCTTGTCATCGGGCGCGCATCCGCGCGACCCGTTGGCTCGCAATGACGTGGCTAGTTATCCCGCGCTCGAAATCTTCCCCGCAGGCATGGTCACGATCGGCGGCTTGGCGTTGAGGCCCTCGACCTGGAAGCCGGCGACGCGCTTGTAATTGGCGGCGATGCCTTCCAGTTCCTTCAACGACAGCACGTCGGTGACGTCGTTGTAGCCGTCCGGCGCGCGTTCCTCGACCAGCTGCATCACCTGCTCCGGTCCGTTGCGGCGGTTCAGCATCACCAGATCCGTCGTCGCGGGCCTGCGCTCCGCCTCGTAGGCGGTGAGCGCGACATGGGTCGGACCCAGCGCCAGAATCTCGCGGGTGATGACGCGGGCGTCGAGGATCGCCTGCGAGGCGCCGTTGGAGCCGATCGGATACATCGGATGCGCGGCGTCGCCCATCAAGGTGACGCGACCGAAGGTCCATTGCGGGATCGGATCGCGGTCGACCAGCGGGTATTCGTACGCATGCGGGCAGTTGCGGATCAGGCCAGGCACGTCGAGCCAGTCGAACTTCCAGTCCTTGAACCACGGCAGGAATTCCTCGAGCTTTGCCGCGCGGTTGTAATCCTCGCGACGCCACTGGTAGGTCGGCGGCATATGCCGCTCGGCGACCCAATTGATCCAGAACTTGCCGTTCGCGTCGGCCTGATTCGAAATCGGATAGCAGACGAATTTCAGGATTTCGTGGCCGGCCATGATCATGGTGCGGCCGGAGAGAAACGCGTCCGACGCGGTGATGCCGCGCCAGAGGATGCGTCCGTTCCAGATCGGCGGGCCCTCCTGCGGATAGAGCTTTTCGCGGATCGCGGAGTGAATGCCGTCGGCCGCGATCAGCAGCGCGCCATCATGGCTGCCGGCCGGCTTGCCGGTCGCCTTGTCGATGAAATCGGCGCGGACGCCGTCGGATGATTCCGTCCAGTTGCTGAGATGATGGCTGGTAAGAATGTTCTCCGCGCCCAGCCGTTCGGTCGCGGCGTCGAGCAGGATCTGCTGCAGCGCGCCGCGATGGATCGAGAATTGCGGCCATTTGTAACCGGCCTCGATGCCGCGCGGCTCGCTCCAGATCGGCTTGCCGTGCTTGGAAAAATACGCAAGTTCGCTGGTCCGCACGCCTGAGGCGTCAAGCCGGTCGAGCAGGCCGAGCTCGATCAGTTCGCGCACCGCATGCGGCAGCACGTTGATGCCGACGCCGAGCGGTTTCAGCGCGGGCACGCTCTCGAATACTCTGGCGGGAACGCCGATCTGGTGCAGGCTGAGCGCCAGCGTCAGTCCGCCGATGCCGCCGCCGGCGATGAGAACAGT
Organism: uncultured Alphaproteobacteria bacterium; assembly: GCA_963801875.1. Classification (GTDB taxonomy): domain Bacteria; phylum Pseudomonadota; class Alphaproteobacteria; order Rhizobiales; family Xanthobacteraceae; genus Bradyrhizobium. The sequence continues at coordinate 659,802 of CAWDGT010000010.1, forward strand.
CATGATGCGCCTTCCTGTCCCGGGCTTGATGACATGGGCGACGGAAGGGAGCAACCGCGAAAGGCCGGGAGGAAAAGTCCCTGCCGCAGCTCGCGGGTTGCGCCCCCGACCAAACCCACCCCTGGCAGAAACGCCAGCCTGCATGGCGGTGCTACGTGCTGCGACTTACGTCCGAGGTAATTGATCTCTCTGATCCAAAGGCCTAGGCTAACCTCATGAGTACACACGACCTGATCTCGGACAATATCGCTGCCGGGCAGTTCAGCAGCCTGTTGAAGCACTGGCGCAATGTGCGCCGCCTCACCCAGATCGAACTGGCGGGCGATGCCAATGTTTCGGCGCGGCATCTGTGCTTTCTGGAAACCGGGCGCGCGCAGCCGAGCCGCGAGATGGTGCAGATGCTCGGAAGCGCGCTCGATCTGCCGCTTGACGAGCGCAATGCCTTGCACGTCGCCGCCGGCTTCGTGCCGCCATATGCCGACCAGGGCCTGGCGGCCGACAATCTGCAGCATGTGCGCCAGGCGCTGGATTTCATTCTTCGGCAGCAGGAGCCGTATCCCGGCATTGTCGTCGATGGCCGCTGGGATGTCCGCATCCGCAACCAGGCGGCAACGCGCCTGTTCAAGCCATTTCGCGACGCCTTCGAAATGGAATCCGGCGTTGCCGACAATGCGATGCACGTGGTTTTTCATCCAAAGGGCCTGCGCCAGTTCATCGTGAACTGGGACGAGTTCGCAGGCCAGATGATCCAGATCCTGCATCGCGAAGTGAGCAGGGGCCAGCAGGGTTTCGGCGCAGCTGCTCGATGAAATCATGAGCTATCCCGGCCTGCCGGCGGAGTGGCGATTTCCGCACAATCCGGTCGGCATCGTCGCCGGTCATGATGCAGCTGCGGAAGGGGGAGCTGCGTCTCGTCATTCTTCTCCACCTTCACGATGCTGGCGATGCCGACCGATGCCGCGCTGCAAAAACTGAAGATCGAGTGTTTTTATCCAGTGGACAGCGCCACCGCGGAAAAAGCCCGCGAACTGGCGGCTTGACCACATCAGGAGAGGTAACATGCAACTTGCGCACCGTGGTCTTCAATCGGGGGAGACGATGGACGAATTGCGCGCGCTCAACGCGCGCTTCATCCATAATTTCGTGACCAACGACGTGGCCTCGCACGACGCCATTCTGCATCCCCAGATTCATCAACATCTGGCCCACGGGCAGCGCTGGGATCGCGCGAGCTATCTGAAGTTTTGGGCCACCGGCTTCGATCCCAAGGTCATCGTCTACTGGGACGTCCGCGACGAACTCATCACCGTGATCGGCGATGTTGCGCTGGTGCGCGCCACCAACAAATCCATCCGCCGCCGCGACGGCAAGGAAGTGACGGGTATGACGACGTACACCGATACCTACCTGTTCGAGAACGGCGCCTGGAAATGCATCCAGGCCCAGATCACGGCGGTGGCGCCCGAATGCCAGCCCGCCGACGACACCATCGTCAGTGTCTATATCGAGGGCAAGCGTCAGGAGCGATTTTCGTGAGCAGCTATACCGAGAGCGGGCGGCGCTTTCATCATCGACCGGGAATATCGTTGAACGCGCTGGTTGTCCTGGCCCGGAAAACCGTCTCCGTGGTCCAGATTTGGCGAGCGCGCGCACGCTCCCGGCGAGAACTCGCGGCGCGGAGCGAGCGCGAACTGCAGGATATGGGGACATGTTGGTCGTCGATTGCAGACGAGGTCAATAAGCCGTTCTGGCGTGCATGAGTTGCCGGGAGCGCGGTCTTGGGCAACCGCGAAAGCCCGCCATAGCCGACGGGCCCGGGATGGACGGCGGAACGGCGCGCCGCTAAGTTCCGGCTTTCCCGTGAGGATCGGCATGTTCAAGCTCTATTACGCCCCCGGCACCTGCGCGCTCGCTTCGCATATTGCACTGGCGGAGGCGGGCGCCGCCTACACGGCCGAACGGGTCGATTTCAAAAACAACCAGCAGAACAGCCCGGAATATCTGGCGGTCAATCCCAAAGGCCGCGTGCCGGCGCTGGTGACGGATCGCGGCATTCTGACCGAGACGCCGTCGATCCTTGCCTTCATCGCACAGAGTTTTCCGCAGGCGAAACTGGCGCCATCGGACGATCCTTTTGCATTCGCACAGGCGCAGGCCTTCAACAGCTATCTGTGTTCGACCGTGCATGTGGCGCATGCCCACAAGGGGCGCGGCTATCGCTGGGCGACCGACGAGGCTTCGTTCGCAGACATGAAGCGCATGATCCCGAAAAGCGTCGGCGCGGCTTTCGCATTGATCGAACGCGACATGCTGAGGGGACCCTGGGTGATGGGCGAGCAGTATACCATCTGCGATCCCTATCTGTTTACGCTGGCGGGTTGGCTGGAAGGCGATAGCGTCGACCTTTCGACCCTGCCGAAGGTGATGGATCACCGCAAGCGGATGTCGGAGCGGCCGGCGGTACGCAAGGTTCTTGCCGAGGAGCAGGGCTGAAATCGGCAGGACCTTGAACGATCCGTCGCTTATCCCGTTCCATCTCGCGTGCGGCGTGAGCCGCGTCATACGGAGAGAGCATCATGTCGAAGCCATCGAAGCAGTTTCTCAGCCCGAAAGCCCTGCCTCCCCCGGTTGGCTACTCGCACGTCGCGAAAGTCAACAAGGGAACGATAATCTATATCGCCGGCCAGGTATCGAGCGACGCTTCCGGCAAGCTGATAGGCGAGGGTGATTTCGAGACGCAGGTCGAACGGGTCTTTCGCAATCTCAAGATTGCAGTCGAAGCGGCCGGCGCCACCATGGCGGATATCGTCAAGTTGAACACCTACCTCGTCGCCGAGGTGGATCAGGCCGGCGTGCCGAAGCTTCGCGCGATACGCGAGCGCTATCTCAATGCCGAAAATCCGCCGGCAAGTACGCTCGTCGTCGTGACGCGGCTGGCGCGGCCGGGCTGGCTGATCGAGGTGGAGGCGGTGGCGGCGATCGAAGGGTGACCTCGGCGTCATACCGGGGCGCGCGTAAGCGCGAACCCGGAATCTCGAGATTCCGGGTATGGTCCTTCGGACCATCCCGGAATGACGGGATAGCCTAAGCCACCTTGGTCTTGAGGTGGCGGAACATGAAGTTCTTCGCTTCCTCGTCCAATTCGGTCTTGAAGGTGAATTTGTCCTTCAATGCGATCGCGCGCGCCGCCGCCGGCCGCGCCGATACTTCGTCGACCAGCCGTTTCACGTTCGGGTATTTCGCATAGGCGTCGTCGCCGAGCACGAACGGTGCCAGCCGCGCCCAGCCCCAGAACGCCATATCGACGATGGTGTAGGTGTCGCCGACCATGTATTTGCTCTTGGCCAGATGGTCGTCGAGGATCTTGTAATGGCGGTTCGCCTCGTACAAATAGCGGTTGCGCGCATATTCCAGTTCCTTCGGCGCGACGGTCTTGAAATGCACCGCCTGGCCCGAATAGGGACCGAGGCCGCTGGCGACGAACATCAGCCATGACAGCAACTGCGCGCGGTTATTGGGAGTGCTGGGCGGCAGGAATTTGCCGGTCTTCTCGGCGAGGTAGAGCAGGATCGCGTTGGAGTCGAACACGAACACGCCGTCATCGTCGATCGCCGGTACCTTGCCGTTCGGGTTCACTTTCAAAAATTCCGGCTTGAACTGGTCGCCCTTGCGGGTATCGACCGGCACCAGTTCGCAAGGCAGGCCGAACTCTTCCAGAAACAGCGCGACCTTGTTGGGATTCGGCGCGCCGTTAAAGTAAAATTTGAGCATTAAATAATCTCCCTTGCTTGCTTGTTGTTGCCGAGAAAATCGGGACGCGGCGGCTATGCCACGGACGATCGTCCATGCTCAATTTTTGCAGGATGCGCAACCGACGAGTTCGTGAGGACCGTCATTCCGGGGCGCCTCGAAGAGGCGAGCCCGGAATCCCGGGATTCCCCGATGTGCAATTGCACATCCTGGGTCTGGTCCTGAATGAGGACCGGGGAAATCGAAAGCGGAAGCCTAGCCCGCCGCCATCCCGGAGCGGATTTCGGCGCGCAGCTCGTCGATCAGCTTGAGGCCCTTCTTGGTCTCGACGTGCCAGAAGGTCCAGCCGTTGCAGGCGCCGGCGCCTTGCGCCACCGCGCCGATGCGGTGGATCGAGCCGACCTTGTCGCCGAGCATGATGGCGCCGTCGGCGCGGACCAAAGCGCCGTGGCGCTTTTTGGAATCGACCAGTCTGGCGCCTGGCGAAATCATGCCGCGCTCGATCAGTTCGGAGAACGCCACCCGGGGCGCATCGCGCGCGGTCATGAACGGCGCCAGGGTGGCTTCCGGCAGGGGTTCGATCGCGGCAATGCGCGCTTGCGCCGCCTTGGCATAGGCCTGGTCGCGCTCAAAGCCGATGTAGCGGCGGCCGAGACGTTTTGCCACCGCGCCGGTGGTGCCGGTGCCATTGAAGGGATCGATCACGAGATCGCCGGGTTTCGATGACGACAGCAATACGCGGGCCAGCAGGCCTTCGGGCTTCTGGGTCGGGTGGACCTTTTTGCCGTCGGCACCCTTGAGGCGTTCCTCGCCGGTGCAAAGCGGGATCAGCCAGTCGGAACGCGCCTGCACGTCCTCGTTGGCGGCTTTCAGCGCCTCGTAATTGAAGGTGTAGCCCTTGGCGTTCTCGTCGCGAGCCGCCCAGATCATGGTTTCGTGGGCATTGGTAAAACGGCGGCCGCGGAAATTCGGCATCGGATTGGTCTTGCGCCAGACGATATCGTTGAGAACCCAGAAGCCGAGGTCCTGCATGATGGCGCCGACGCGGAAAATATTGTGGTAGGAGCCGATCACCCACAGCGTCGCCGACGGTTTCATGACGCGGCGGCAGGCCAAGAGCCAGGCGCGGGTGAAATCGTCGTAGGCGGCGAAGGATGAAAACTTGTCCCAGTCATTGTTGACGGCGTCGACGTGGGATTCGTCGGGACGCTTGAGGTCGCCCTTGAGCTGCAAATTGTAGGGCGGGTCCGCGAACACCAGGTCGACCGAGCCGGCGGGCAATTTCGACATCTCGGCGACGCAGTCACCGACCACGATACGGGTGTCGGAAGTGGACTCAAATTTAGTGCGGGGCGCCTTTGCAGACGCCCCGCGACGCGACACAACCATGACTCAAATACTCTGACTCAGGCGACGCTGTCGGCGACGCGGGACTAAACAACCGACTGGCATTACATTGACGAGGCAAAGTAAAAATCGACTTAACCGGGCAATTCTTTCACGCTAGGCAATTTTTGCCGGGCGGGTTATTGATTAATGGAATGGAAATTTTACGTCACTGCCGCGTTGAGTGTCTTTCGAATGCATCGCCGGCAGGCTGGAATGAGGAAAGATCGCCATGCGTTACGATGATTTCCGTCGCAGCGACGACATCGAGGACCGTCGCGACGACAGCGGCGGCGGAATTGGCGGCGGCCTCGGTCTTCCGATGGGCGGCGGCGGGCTCGGGATCGGCACCGTCATCGTGCTCGGCCTCATCTCCTACGCGTTCGGCATCGATCCGCGCATCCTGATCGGCGGCGCGGAGGTTGTCACCGGCGGCCGGACGCCGAGCTATCAGACCGACCGCAGGTCCGGGCCGGCCAAGACCGGCGCGCCGACCGACGAGATGGGCAGCATGATCTCCGGCATCCTCGGCGAGATCGACGATCGCTGGAGCGAGATCTTCCAGGCCTCGGGGCAATCCTATTCGGGTCCGCGCATCGTGCTGTTTCGCAACGCCACCAATGGCGGGCGCTGCGGCATGGCGCAGTCGGCGATGGGCCCGTTCTACTGCCCGCCGGAGAAGCAGATTTTTCTCGACACCGGATTCTTCCGTGAGGTGGAGACGCGGTTTCGCGGCTGTTCGGGCAGTGCCTGCAAATTCACCGCGGCCTACATCATTGCCCACGAAGCGGGGCATCACATCCAGAACCTGCTCGGCATCCTGCCGCGCGTGACGCGGCTGCAGCAGCAGGCCGGCAGCAAGGCTGAATCCAACGCGCTGCAGGTGAAGGTCGAGCTGCAGGCGGATTGCCTGTCCGGGGTCTGGGTCAACCGCGAGGCGAAGAAGCGTCCGAATTTCCTGGAAGCGGGCGACATCGATGCCGCGCTGACCACGGCCTCGGCGATCGGCGACGATACGCTGCAGCGGCAGGCGACAGGCCGGGTGGTGCCTGACTCCTTCACCCACGGCTCCGCTGCGCAACGAAAGCAATGGTTCATGACCGGCTACCAGCAGGGCAACGTGCAGGCCTGCAACACGTTCGGGGCGGGGGCGCTGTAACGGATCGGTGTCATTCCGCGGCGCGTGACACGCGCGAACCTCAGATGTGCAATTACACATCGGGGAATCCCGTGCCGGACAAATGAGATTCCGGATCAGCCCGCTTCGCGGTCTGTCCGGAATGACGCAAAGAGGGTTGGTCATGTCTGCCATCGATGAGTCGAAGAAATTCGTAGCCCTCAACATCGCGGTGTTGACGATATCGGACACGCGCACGCTTGCGGACGACAAATCAGGGACCACTCTGGCAGAGCGGCTCACCGCCGCCGGTCACAGGCTTGCGGCGCGCGAGATCGCCGTCGACGAGGTCGAGGCGATCCGCGTCATCGTCAAACGGTGGATCGCCGACCCTGATATCGACGTCATCATCACCACCGGCGGCACCGGTTTTACCGGCCGCGACGTCACGCCGGAGGCGATCGAGCCGTTGTTCGAAAAGCGGATGGACGGTTTCTCCATCGCCTTCCACATGCTGAGCCACGCCAAGATCGGCACCTCGACGATCCAGAGCCGCGCCACCGCGGGCGTCGCCGGTGCCACCTTCATCTTCTGCCTGCCGGGATCGCCGGGCGCCTGCCGCGACGCGTGGGACGGCATTCTCGCAGCCCAGCTCGATTACCGCACCCGGCCGTGCAATTTCGTCGAGATCATGCCGCGGCTGGATGAACATCTGCGGCGGCCGAAGGCGAAGGGGGCGTCGGCGTAATCCGCATCGTCATTCCGGGATGGTCCGAAGGACCAGACCTCAGATGTGCAATTGCACATCGGGGAACCTCGAGATTCCGGGCTCGCCGCTTCGCGTCGCCCCGGAATGACTGGGACAAACTAAAGCTCCCGCTCCCAGGTCTCGCCGATCAGGCTCTGGCCGAAACTGCGGTGCGGCTCGGCGGCGACCAGCTGAAATCCCGCGTCCTGATAGATCTTGCGCGCGGCGACCAGAATGCTCTGGGTCCACAGCATCATCTTGCGATAGCCGCAGGCCCGCGCGAAGGCGATACATTCTCCGACCAGCCTGTGGCCCAGTCCCTGTCCGCGCCCGGCCGGATCGACCAGCAGCAAGCGCAATTTGGCGACGTCGTCGGAATGCCGGACGACAAACACCGAACCGACCGGGGCGCCATCGATTTCGGCGATCCAGCAGCGTTCGCGAGAGGCGTCGAACGAGGCAAGAAATTTGGCGGCGATGTCCGCGACCAGGGCCTCGAACGCGGCATCAAAACCGTACTCGCTGGCGTAGAGCGCGCCATGGCTCTGCACCACCCAGCCCATGTCGCCCGGGCGCGGCCCGCGCAGCGTCGCAGGCGGAGCTTGCGCGCCAGGTGCGCCGAGCAGTCGCTCGATCGCGGCCATCGCGGCGATCAGGCGCTGGCCGCCGGCGGGTGACAGCGCGGCGAGCATGGCTGCGACATCGTCACGGGAATTGCGGTCGAGCCTTGCGAAGGCCTGGCGGCCCTTTGCCGTCAGGTTGAGCCGGTATTGCCGCCGGTCCGAGGGTAACGGCTTGCGCGTGATCAGCCCGTCCTCGTCGAATTTCTGGATGATTCGGCTGAGATAGCCGGGATCGAGGCCGAGTTCGATCCCAATCTCCTTGGCGGCCGGGTCTTCCCGGTTCGCGAGTTCGTAGAGCACCCGCGCCTCGCTCAGCGAGAACGGACTCTGCAGAAGCCGCTGGTCGAGAACGCCGAGCTTGCGGGTGTAGAAGCGGTTGAAGGCGCGCACCGCCGATATCTGGGCGCCGGAATCCGGTTGGGGCATGGATCACCTCGATATTTGCCATTGTCAAACAATTATTTGACTCTGGCAAGTATCTCAGGCCACCATGATCCGGCTGCGCAGCAGGGTGCGCGAGGAGCGGCCGAGCTGCCGCAGCAGCCGGGCCTCGGAACGGCGGTCGTCGGCGTGGCCGCCGAGCCGCTCGTAATGGTCGCGCGCGATCAGCAATCCCTGGTCCGCCGACGGCCCCGCGATCATCCGCGCGATGAATTTGAAACCATCGCGCAGACGGTTGTCGGCATAGGGCGAGCGGGCGTAGCGGAAGATGCCGGCGCGGGGACGGTCGCTGTCCGAAACGCGCTGGATGAATTGCGTGGTCTCCTCGATCCAGCCGGAGTCGAGCACCGCGCCCGCATGCAGGAACATCAGCCAGGGCGAGCGGGCTTGCCGGGCGCCAGCCGCCAGCGCCGCCGCGCGCGAGCCCTGAAACGGCAGGAAGCGGCAACCGGCGACATCGGCGACCCGCTCGATCACGCCGGTGCCGGCGCGGTCGACCAGAACAACTTCGCGTACAACGCCGGCGGCGGCGCCGGGCACCAGCGCGGCAAGCGTGGCGACGGCGGTCCGTTCGACGCCTTCGGTGGGGATAATGACGCTCAGCATTGGCGGCTCTTCGAGGCCTTGAGGTAAGGCGCCGCACTGTTATCACCTTGTCACAATCAAATCAGCCGGCTCAGCCTGCCGATGGAAGCTTTTTGCGGCATAGGTGAGCCGCCTGGCCTGCAGCGGCGATGGCCGGTTGGCTGTGGACGGCAGCTTAATGTTCTTGATTTGTTCTCATCGTGTGTTATGTTCTCGCGATGAGCCGAGCATCCTCTCATGCCCTCAAGCACCCGCCGGTCACGGCGCCCTCCGAACCGGCGGGTGCGCTTTCTCCTTTTCCGGAACTGGCGGTCGCAATCGAGCGCGGCCGGCGGCGTGGCCGCGGCGCGCAATCCAACGACAGTGGCCGCTTCGAGACTGAGGCGCGGGTCGCGTTCGATGACGGCTGGCAGAGTCTCGATGAACTGCCGCCGTTCAAGACCACGGTCGCGCTCGACACCGCGCGAAGGGTTATCACCCGCAACGATTCTCCCGATATCGGCTTCGACCGTTCGATCAACCCCTACCGGGGCTGCGAGCATGGCTGCGTCTACTGCTTCGCACGGCCGACCCATGCCTATCTCGGGTTGTCGCCGGGGCTCGACTTCGAATCGAAACTATTTGCAAAACCCGACGCGCCACAGCTTCTGGAAAAGGAACTGGCGGCGCAGGATTACGAGCCGCGGATGATCGCGATCGGCACCAACACCGATCCCTATCAGCCGATCGAACGCGAGCTGAAAATCATGCGCGGCATTCTCGAGGTGCTGGATCGCGCCGCCCATCCGGTCGGCATCGTGACGAAATCGGCGCTGGTGACCCGCGACATCGATATCCTGGCGCGGATGGCGAAACGCAATCTCGCCAAGGTGGCGATCTCGGTGACGACGCTCGACGCAAAGCTTGCGCGCGACATGGAGCCGCGGGCCTCGACGCCGACGCGCCGGCTCGAGGCGCTGCGGCAGCTTTCCGAAGCCGGAATCCCAACCACGGTGATGGTCGCACCAGTCATTCCCGCGCTGAACGATTCGGAGATCGAGCGCATTCTTGACGCCGCCGCCCATGCCGGCGTCAAGGAAGCGAGCTATGTGCTGCTGCGGCTGCCGCTGGAAGTGCGCGACCTCTTCCGCGAATGGCTGATGGCCAATTATCCCGACCGCTACCGCCATATCTTTACGCTGATCCGCGATATGCGCGGCGGGCGCGACTACGATTCGCAGTGGGGAACGCGGATGAAGGGCACCGGACCGATGGCCTGGATGATCGGACGCCGGTTCGAGATCGCCTGCGAAAAACTCGGACTCAACAAGCGGCGGTCGAAATTGACCACCGAGCATTTCGCCCGGCCCAAGCGCAGCGGCCAGCAACTCAGCCTGTTTTAGAGCGCGGCCAATACGCTCTGATCCGGCCAAGGCACCGGCGCTACTGCGGCAAAGCGGACATCAACTAGCCGACAATCTCGGCTGAATCGGTCGAAAATGACCCAACTGCGACATTGTCCCTAGCCCGACAGCAGCCCGACATGCTTTGATGAACTGGGCTGAATTTCCAATTTTAGGGGCGTTTTTGACCGGCGAGCAGGTGGAACGACGATTGGCAGCGGTGCTGGCGGCGGACGTCGCCGGATATAGCCGCCTCATGGGCTCGAATGAAGAGGGCACTCTGGCGCGGCTGAAGGCGGTCAGGAAAACCCTTGTCGATCCCACCATTGCCTCCCATCGTGGGCGCATCGTGAAGACAACCGGTGACGGAATGTTGGTCGAGTTTGCCAGCGCCGTCGATGCGGTACGTGGTGCCGTTGAAGTCCAGCGCGGCATGGCCGACCAGAATGTATCAGTGCCGCAAGACCAAAGGATCGAATTCCGGATCGGCATTCACGTCGGTGACATCATCATCGATGACAACGATATCTTTGGTGACGGCGTCAGCGTGGCCGCGCGCCTTGAGGGAATTGCCGAACCCGGGGGAGTGTGCATCTCTGATGACGCCCAACGTCAAATCCGTGGCAAGGTCGATGTTGTCTGCGAAGACATGGGATCGCAAGACCTGAAGAATATCACTGAACCAATGCGCACCTGGCGTGTGCGGCTGAACCGTGAAGCTACTGCGCCGGCGTCAGCGAAACCGCCGACCGAACGCCCCCAGCCGCTGCCTTTGCCCGACAAACCCTCAATCGCGGTCCTTCCATTCCAGAACATGAGTGGAGACCCGGAGCAGGAGTATTTCGCCGACGGCATTGTCGAGGACATCATCACGGCGCTATCGCGGGTGAGGTGGTTCTTTGCCATAGCCCGGAACTCCAGCTTTACCTACAAGGGCAAGCACGTCGATATAAGACAGGTCGGGCGCGAATTGGGTGTCCGCTACGTGCTCGAAGGCTCCATCAGGAAATCCGGCAATCGGGTCAGGATCACGGGACAGCTCATCGAAGCTGCAACGGGTAACCACGTCTGGGCCGACAAGTTCGAGGGAAACCTGGAGGATGTTTTCGAATTGCAGGATAAGATCACGGAAACGGTCGTCGCCGCTATTGAGCCGAGCCTGCAGGTCGCTGAGATACGCCGCTCCAGTTTCAAGCCAACGGACAACCTCGATGCTTACGATCTGTATCTAAAGGCGCTGTCCGCGCACTACGCGCAGACCCGGGAAAGCCTAGACGAGGCGCTGCGGCTGCTAGATAAGGCATTTACCCTCGACCCAGACTACGCTTTCGCCAAGGCATTCGCGGCATACATTCACTGTCTTCGAAACAGTCAAGCTTGGGCGACAGTGGAAGAAATGGCCACAGGAGGCCGACTTGCCCAAGAGGCGTTACTTTCCAGCCGTGACGAGCCCACCACCATTGCTTTTGCGGCCCATGCATTGGCGTGGCTAAAGCGGGATTACGAAACCGGACTTGCAGCGATGGATCGTGCGATCCATTTAAACCCGAACTCGGCTCAAATCCTCTCGCGTAGCGGATGGCTCCGAAATTGGGTTTCTGACCCGGGCAGAGCCGTTCAAGATTTTCTTCGCTCAATACGGTTGAGCCCGATAGATCCTGAGATTGGCTACGCCTTGGGAGGGCTTGCCTTTGCCTTCTTGATGAATGATGACGCGGAAAAGGCGCTCGAATACGCGCGTCGCTCGACGCGTGAAATGCCCCGTTGGGTGCCGGCATGGGTATTTCTGGTGGTAGCGTTGGTTAGGATTGGCAGACTGGATGAGGCTCGGCAAGCTGCCCAGCAAATCCTACTTCTTTCCCCAACGTTCACAATTACAAGCCGCGCCTCAGTGAGCCGAGATAAGAGCGTAGCTGCGATGATGGCCGATGGGCTTCGCAAGGCGGGCATTCCCGAATGAGGATATTGGGCTTCGCGTCATTTGCTGCGTCTGCACAAAAGCGGTCGCTATCGGAGCGAAGCGGACATGGCCGAAGTTTATGAGTACGCGCCCTAGGTCCTGTGGACACTTATCGCATCCATAGGATGATGGCGGCAAGGGTGACCACGGCCTGATAGTTCCGAGCGGTTTTCTCGAAGCGTGTTGCGACGCGCCTGAACTGCTTGAGCTTTGAGAAGCAGCACTCCACGAGATGGCGCTGGGCATAGAGATGTTTGTCGAGTGGATATTTGAGCGCCCGTGACGGGTTGTTGGGAATGACGGCGAGCGCGCCCTTGGCGGCGATGGCTTGGCGCAGATGATCCGCGTCATAGGCTGTATCGGCCATGACGACCTCGGCAGGAAACCCCTCGATCAACGCGGCGGCTTGCGGTGCATCGCCCTTCTGACCTGCCGTCAGCGTGAAGCGCACCGGACAACCCAGGCCTCGGACGGCCATATGTATTTTGGTGCTCAGGCCGCCGCGCGAGCGGCCGATCGCTTGATCTTCAGACCCCCTTTTTTAGCCCCGGCAGCATGCTGATGGGCTCGGACGATGGTGGAATCGATGATCAGATATTCGAAGTCCGGATCATCGGACATCGCCTCGAACATTCGATACCAGACACCCTTGATGCTCCACCGGCTGAAGCGCCGGAACACGCTGTTCCAATCGCCAAACGCTTCCGGAAGATCACGCCAGGGAGAGCCCGTACGCACGATCCAAAGCACGCCCTCCACGAACATCCGGTTGTCGCGCCCGGTGGAGCCCTTCTGGTCAGGCCGACCTATAATCAGGGGCGCCATCCGCTCCCAAGCCACGTCGCTCAAAACCAAACGATCCATCACACCCAAGGCCGCCTCCCCAAAAGAAGCCTTGAATCTGATTTGCTGATAAAAGGGAATCCTTAGAGTCCACAGGACCTAGTCAACCCTTCTCCCGCTCAGGGGAGGGGGAGCGAAATGAATAGCGGGAATTGCGCCGAGTTCCCGGTTGCGCGGCCGGGCTCGCTTGCGCACGATCCCGTCCATGATTCGGGATAAATCGAAGCACGGCCCGGCCAGGCCGGCGAAGGGGGTGATCGCGGTTGCGCCGCCGAGTTTTCGCCGCGAGCGCGCGCTGATCAAGCGAGGCGTCTGGCCGGTGGCCGGCTGCGATGAGGCCGGGCGCGGCCCGCTGGCGGGTCCGGTGGTAGCCGCCGCCGTGGTGCTCGACCCCAGGCGGATCCCGAAAGGCGTCGACGATTCCAAGCGGCTGACGCCGGAGCGGCGCGAGGAACTGTTCGAGGAAATCTGCGCCACCGCCTCGTTTGCGGTGGCGTTCGGTTCCCCGGCGCGGATCGATCGCGACAATATCCTGCGCGCCTCGTTGTGGGCGCTTGAGCGCGCGGTGCGTGCGCTGCCGGAAATGCCGAAACATGTGTTCGTCGATGGCCGCGACCGGCTTGATACGCCATGCGACTGCGAAGCCGTGATCGGCGGCGACGGGCTTGTTGTCTCGATCGCGGCGGCATCGATCATCGCCAAGGTGACGCGCGACCGCCTGATGTGCGCGTTGGCGCAGGATTGCCCCGGTTATGGTTTCGAGTCCCACAAGGGCTACAGCGTGCCGGAGCATCTCGAGGCGCTCGACCGGCTGGGTCCGTCGGTGCATCACCGCAGCTTGTTCGCGCCCGTTGTGGCGGCGCGGGAAAAACATCAGCCGTGGACGATCAAGCGAGTACCCGACCTGTTTGCGGAAACGCCGGCAAGTGCGGAGATTTCCGCCGCCCTTTGATGCCGGTTGCCTCGATCGGCCGCGGGCTTTAATACCCTCAAGTGACCAGCACGAAACATTGGTCCCGACGGCGGGAAGCGCGCCTTGCGCGGCCCGAACCATGAGGGACATTCTTGCCGGTCGCTCAGCTCGTATCAAAGGCGATCCAGCCGTTTCATGCGTTTCACCTCCCTGATTATCGAACTGATCCGCGCCCGGCCGCGGCTGGTGGTCTGGCTTGCGGCGCTGTGTCAGGCGGCGCTGTGGCTGATCGTGCCGTTACTGCTGTATCGAAGCCCGCCCGGCGACCTTGCGACCGTGCTCGCCTATGGCCGGGAATACCAGGTGGGAACCGATCTCGGCCCGCCGCTGGCGTTCTGGCTCGCTGACATCGCGTTTCGCGCCGCGGGCAATCATATGTTCGGCGTCTATCTGCTGACGCAGTTTTGCTCGATCGCGACGTTCTGGACGCTTTTCCTGCTGGCGCGCGCCATTGTCGGCGGACAACAGGCCGTGCTCGCGGTCCTCCTGACCATGACGGTCGCGGCCTTCAGCTCGCCCTCGCTCGAGTTCGGCCCCCCGGTGCTGGCGCGGCCGCTCTGGGCGCTGTTGCTGTTGCATTCCTGGCAACTGATCGGCCAGAACCGGCGCAACGCGTGGTTCGCATGGTCCATCGAGGTCGGTCTCCTGCTGCTGACAATCTCTGCGGCGTCAGGCCTGTTGCTGCTGGTTGCCGGATTTGCGCTCGCGACCGCGCGCGGACGGCGCACGCTGATGTCGTTCGATCCGCTGTTCGCGCTGCTGGTGATTGTCGTGCTGGTGCTGCCTTATCTGATATGGCTGATCCGCGCCGACAGCCTGGCGTTGCCGCACTGGCCGGCGATCGCGCAGTTGAGCGGAAGGGCGCTGCATTGGGCCACACTTGTGGGCGGCCTGCTATTGGCAACATCCGGCATCCTGCTGCTGGTGGCGCTCAACTCGAGCTGGTTCAGTCGCAATTCGGAAGAGGCGCCGATCATCTATCGGCCGCCGGTCGATCCGCTGGCGCGCGATTTTGTCTATTTCTTCGCCGTCGGCCCCGCGCTGATGGGCAGCCTGGTCTCCGGCCTGTTCGATCTCGATCGTGTCGCGGGCGGGGCGGGCGTCGCGTTGTTGATGTCGGGCCTCGCGGCGATCGTCGCGAGCGGCGACGTGGTTCTGCTGCGTCGCCAGCGCCTGCTGCGCCTGGTCTGGACCGCCGCCATCATCGCGCCCGCGCTTGTGGCGCTTGTGACCACGATTTTTCTGCCCTGGACCGGCGGCGGCGAGGTGGCGACGTCGCTGCCCGCGCGCGCGATTGCGAGTTTCTTCGGCGACAGCTTTGAGCGGCGTACCAATCACCCGCTGCGGGCGGTAGCCGGCGATCCGCAGCTCGCGGCTCTCATTTCACTGGACGCGGCGCGTCCGCATCTTCTTCTCGACGCGACGCCGGAACGGACGCCCTGGCTGAATTTGGCGAAATTCAGCGAAACCGGCGGTGTCGTGGTCTGGCGCGCCACCGACACCATCGGCACGCCGCCCGCCGATATCGCGCAGCGATTTCCCGGCCTGGTGCCGGAAGTGCCACGGGCGTTCGAGTGGTTCGTCACCGGGCGGCAACCGCTGTTGCGGGTCGGCTGGGCCATCGTGCGGCCGAAGACGCCGTAGCTTGATCCTCATGGTGAGGAGGCGCTTGCGTCGTCTCAAACCGGGCCGCGTGTTCATAATCGGGCTTAGTTGTTGCGGCTTGATCGATGTCCGCGATGCCCCGATAGCGAACGAATTCCGCAGCGCAGCGAATGACGCGCTGTGCCAACAGGAGACATGGCGGGCCAGAGGGAGAATCCCGCGGTTCTATCGGGCGGGGCTGATTGCGTACGGCGCTAACGGACCCTGCCGCGAGAACGACAGGTGCGTGACGACGTACTCGAACCGGAATAGCATCCGGGAATTGGAGGCAAACATGTTCAATCCCACCCAAATTGTTATCCAGGCGTTTGTCGAGGAGCTTAAAGGCAAGTATGGCCAAATCTACGGAAACCTCGAACCCGCCTACCCCGACATCATCGGTTTCGTCGCGCGCCTCGCGTTGGAGAATATTGCCAACAGCGATGCGACCTACCACGACATGAATCACACCATCATGGTGACGTTGGTCGGCCAGGAGATCTTGCTCGGGAAGCACAACAGCGAGGGCGGCGTTACGCCACGCGATTGGCTGCATTTCATGATTTCGCTGTTATGCCATGACATCGGCTATGTACGGGGGGTGTGTCGGGGCGACCGCAAGGGACATTATGTCTCAAACGAAAACGGCGATGTCGTGCCCATATCCACTGGAGCCACGGATGCATCCTTGACCCCCTATCATGTCACGCGATCGAAACTCTTTGTCCGCGAGCGCTTCGGCAAAGTGAGTTTGATGCTGTGGACGGCGCCCACTCTGCGGCATCGGAGTGCCATAGGGTGGTTGCGTTAGAGCAAACCACATTGAGGGGAGCCGTCCATGGGCGAAGTTAGCACGATTGGTCTGGATATTGCGAAGTCTGTATTCCAGGTTCATGGGGTTGATGTTTCGGGCGCGGTTGTGATCCGCAAGCGCGTCAGTCGCGCAAAGGTGCTGGAATATTTTCGCGATCTGCCGCCGTGCCTGGTGGGGATCGAGGCATGTCCCTCCGCGCATCACTGGGGCCGCGAGCTCCAAGGGCTTGGCCACGTGGTTAGGCTGATACCGCCGAGCTATGTGAAGGCTTACCTCAAACGCAGCAAGAATGATGCGAATGATGCGGCAGCGATCTGTGAGGCAGTGACGCGGCCGTCGATGCGGTTCGTCCCGATCAAGACGAAAGAGCAGCAGACCGCCTTGATGCTGCACCGGACCCGGCAATTGCTGGTGCGCCAGCGCACGATGTTGAGCAATGCCCTGCGCGGGCACCTGGCCGAACTCGGCATCGTATCGGCCAAGGGCCGTAATGGAACGACAGAGTTGCTCAGGATCATCGCAGATGGCGCAGATAGCCGGGTTTCCCCGGCCGTCCGCGGCATTCTTGAGGTATTGGCGCGGCAGTATGGTGCCATCGGCGCCGAGATAGCGTCGATCGACAAGAGCATCATGGCCCTGCACCGCGCCTGTGAGGCGAGCCGGCGGCTGGCGGAGATCCCAGGTATCGGCCCGATCGGCGCCACCGCACTGGTTGCCGAGGTCGGCGACTGGAAGACCTTCTCGTCGGGGCGCAGTCTTGCGGCCTGGATCGGGTTGGTGCCGAAGCAGCACACCACCGGCGGCAAGGACAGGCTCGGCAGCATCACCAAGCAGGGCAACCGATATCTGCGGTGGCTGCTGGTGGTCGGGGCAATGGCCGTCATCCGCTACGCGCGCAAGCACGGCACCGCCAGGCGTCCCTGGCTTGGCCGGCTGATGGAGCGCCGTCCCACGAAAGTGGCGGCCGTGGCGCTCGCCAACAAGATTGCGCGAATAGCCTGGGCCATCATGGTCCGGGGCGAGAGATACAGGGAGCCGAAACTGTTGCTGGCGGCATGAGACAGACCGGCAAATAGATCGGCAACACCAATTGGCGAGGGCATGACGACGTAATGCAGATACGGTTGTTCCGGGGATCGGGAGAACCCGCATGGGTCAACGCACCTCTTCTAAAGTGCGTGAGTTTGTTTGGGACCCGATCCGCGCAGAGCATTAGGGCCAGCGGCCATACCTGCCGCAAAAACAGGCCGGACACGTGACCGCACCCGACCAATGCTGCAAAGCGTCAGAAAGTTCTTGCCAGGGCGCCGTCCACACGTGACCCACATCGATACGCGAGAAATCGAGGCAAACATCGAGCACACCCGTTTCCCGGTACCGGAGCAGGAACAGCATGCCAGCACAGCCGATTATCCTGGCCTGCTTCGTGCGGCGGATCTGGTCGGCCAATTGGCCGACATCAACTATCTGCGCAAGACGTCGGCGTTATTTGCGGAATTTCGGGAAACCGGCGCGAGCGAGAAGCTTGGCTACCAAACCCCGGATGATTTACGGGCAGCCTACCCCGCTTTCTTCTGGCAGGCCGTCCGCCCCTATATCGGCGATGCGCTCCGATATCTGCAGGTCACGCAGGAAGGCAAGCAGTGGATCGCCAACCTCTATGCGCACGTGTTCTCCGAAGAACACCGTGGAGCCATTACTGAGGCATAAGCCGGGCCGTGACTGTCGGTTTGGATACCCTCAGCGGACATTCACGCCTTCGCGACGTCCGCTCAGGGGTCAATCGCGACCGGTTTGAACCGGCAGCAAGTCCAGCTATGTCCGCTATGCCCCGAAGGCGGAAGTAAATTCAGGATGTCAGCGGTCCCGCGACGGCCCGTTACGGGTTGATGATACGGCCGTGGACGCGACTTAGCTCCGAAACTGGGGCCTCAAATCATGCGCTACGGACTCAGGATACGGAAGTCTTCTCCAGCGCCTTGGCGATGGCGCGGAGATCCTGCCACGCCATGCGCTTGTAGGACGGCGAACGCAACAGATATGCCGGATGGAAGGTGGCAATGGCGCGGATCACCCGTGTGCCCGTCTCGTACTCGAACCATCGCCCGCGGGTTTTCATGATGCCCTCGCGCGTCTCAAGCAAGGTCTGGGTCGAGGGATTGCCGAGCGTGACTAGCACGTCGGGGTTCACCAGTTCGATTTGGCGCTGGATGAACGGCAGGCAGATCTGGGTCTCCTGCGGCGTCGGCGTGCGGTTGCCGGGCGGCCGCCACGGAATGACATTGGCGATATAGGCGGTAGAACGGTCGAGCCCGATCGCCGCGATCATCCGGTCTAGCAGCTTGCCGGAGCGGCCGACGAAGGGCAGGCCCTCGAGGTCTTCCTCGCGTCCGGGGGCCTCGCCGACGAACATGATGCGCGCCTGCGGGTTGCCGTCGGAAAATACCAGCCGTGTGGCGGTCGATTTCAGCGCGCAGCCGTCGAATGTTTCCAGTAGCGCCCGCAGTGCCTCCAGCGTCGGTGCGGTTCGCGCCGCCTCCCGCGCCGACTGGATCGCCGCTTCCGGCGCCGGTGGCGCCTCAGCGCGCGCGGCGGGGATCGCGACAGCAGTCCTCACGGGTTTCGGCTGCGCCGTTTCGCTTGGCGCCGGAATGGGGTCGGGATCGGACAGCCGGTTGACCGGCGCTTCCGTCAGCGCGCAGTCGACCCCGGCCTCAAGATAAAAGGCCAGCAATTGCTGAACGGTGGGGGCGCTCTCAGGCGTCATGGCTGAAAGTCAGGGGCATCGCGGCATTCTAGGCCGGATCGGACCGTAGCGAAACGCCTGCCTCGCGCATTTCCATGGTTGTTCTGGAGCGAAAAATCGGAAACAAACGAGCTGTCGAGGGAGCTTCTAACCTGGCCGGGATCAGATCATGAGCACCGAACAACTGCCGCCGCGCGAATCCATGGAATTCGACGTCGTGATCGTCGGCGCCGGGCCGTCGGGCCTCGCCGCCGCGGTAAGGTTGAAGCAGCTCAATGCCGATCTCAGCATTGTCGTGGTCGAAAAAGGCTCCGAAGTCGGCGCGCACATTTTATCCGGCGCGGTCATCGATCCGGTATCGCTCGACAGACTGGTCCCGGATTGGCGCGGGGACGCCGACTGCCCGCTGAAGACGGAGGTCAAGGCCGACAAGTTCTACTGGATGACCAAGGGCACGGCGATTCCGCTGCCGGGCATCGCGATGCCGCCGCTGATGAACAATCATCATTGCTATATCGGCTCGCTCGGCAATTTATGCCGCTGGCTGGCGCGGAAAGCCGAGGCGCTCGGGGTCGAGATTTACCCGGGCTTTGCGGCAACGGAAGTGCTGTATGACGAAAAAGGCGCGGTGCGCGGCATCGCGACCGGCGACATGGGCGTCGCCAAGGATGGCTCGCACAAGTCGTCCTATACGCGCGGCATGGAACTTGTCGGTAAATACACGCTGTTCGCCGAGGGCGCGCGCGGCAGCCTGACCAAGCAGCTGATCGAAAAATTCTCCCTCGACGCCGGCAGCGAGCCGCCGAAATTCGGCATCGGCCTCAAGGAGGTCTGGCAGATCGATCCCTCAAAGCATCGAAAAGGCCTGATCCAGCATACCCTGGGCTGGCCGCTGAACGATTCAACCGGCGGCGGCTCGTTCCTCTATCACTATGACGACAACCTGGTGGCGGTCGGCTTCGTCGTGCATCTCAATTACCACGACCCGTATCTGTCGCCGTTCGACGAATTCCAGCGCTTCAAGACGCATCCGGCGATCCGCGATCTCTTTGAAGGCGGCAAACGGCTTGCCTATGGCGCGCGCGCCATAAGCGAGGGCGGTTATCAATCGGTGCCGCGCCTGACTTTTGCCGGCGGCGCGCTGATCGGCTGCGCCGCGGGTTTCGTCAATGTGCCGCGCATCAAGGGCGTGCACAACGCCGTCGGTAGCGGCATGTTGGCGGCCGAGCACGTCGGTGCCGCGCTTGGCGCGGGCCGCGCCAACGACGAGCTGGTCGAGTACGAGAACACGTGGCGGGATTCGGCGGTCGGCAAGGATCTGTACCGGGTCCGCAATGTCAAACCGCTGTTGTCGAAATTCGGCACCACCATCGGCATGATGCTCGGCGGCATCGATATGTGGTGCAACACGCTCGGCTTCTCGCTGTTCGGAACCCAGTCGCACGCCAAGCCCGACCGCAACACGCTCGACCCGGCGAAAGCCCATGCGCCGATCGCGCCGCCGAAGCCGGACGGCAAGCTCACTTTCGACCGGCTGTCGTCGGTATTCCTTTCCAATACCAATCACGAGGAGGACCAGCCGGTTCACCTCAGGGTCGCCGACATGAACCTGCAGAAGACCTCCGAGCACGATGTCTATGCGGGCCCGTCCAATCGTTATTGCCCGGCCGGCGTCTATGAATGGGTCGAGGAGGCGAGCGGGCCGCGCTTCGTCATCAACGCCCAGAATTGCGTCCACTGCAAAACCTGCGACGCGAAGGACCCGAACGGCAACATCACCTGGGTTCCGCCGGAAGGTGGCGGCGGACCCAATTACGAGGCGATGTGACCACGATTGCGTGAGCCGGCGCGACCGCTGGCCACGATACCGCCACACTGAAAGCGTTTTGAGGCGAGATCGGCTGGATCGGCGACCAGGCGGGCGTTCCTGCCAATCAATTCGCCGTCCCGTATCCTTGCGGTTGAGCGCCAAACGCGGCATTGTCCTACGGCTTGATGCTGCCGGTTGGGTTCGCATTCGAGACGATCCGTAAAACCCTGAAGCTTAAGGCGAACCGTGATGTTTTTCATTCGTTTCAATCGCTGGACGATTGCCGCATTCGCCTTCACCGCGCTGGCGGTGCCAGGCTCGCTTTCGGCGCAGACGCCCGACCATCCCGCGGATAGCTCCGCGCAGTTCCCAACCAGCCACGATCTGAAGTCGCTGACTACGTCCGGCAGCTATCTGGCCGCCAGGCACGCCAGCGTGGAGCGGGACGCCGCTTCCGCGGCGGCGTTCTACCGCTCGGCGCTTCGTAGCGATCCGAAGAACAACGAGTTGCTGGATCGGGCGTTCATTTCATCGCTCGCGGATGGCGATATCGACGACGCCGTCAAGCTCGCCGACCGGATCCTGACAATAGACAAGTCCAATCGCGTCGCCCGGCTGGTCGTCGGCGTCCGCGATCTGAAACTCAGGAAATATGCGGCCGCCCAGTTGAACGTCAATCAGTCGATTCGCGGACCGATCACCGACCTGGTCGCGACGCTGCTGTCGGGCTGGGCCAGTTATGGCGCCGGCGACACCCGAGCGGCGGTCGCCAATATCGACAAGCTGACGGGCCCGGAATGGTATCCGATCTTCAAGGACCTGCATTCCGGCATGATCCTCGAACTCGCCGGCAAAGAAAAGGATGCCGGCATGCGGCTCGAGCGGGCCTACAAGCTCGACGATTCGATGCTTCGTGTGGCCGACGATTATGCGCGCTGGCTGTCGCGCAACAAGGACGGTGCGGCGGCGACGGCGATATATGAGGCTTTCGACAAGAAGCTCCCGCGGCATCCGCTGGTGCAGGAAGATTTGCGTGAAGCCAGGGCCGGCAAGAAGCTGTTGCCGCTGGTCGATTCGGCGCAGACCGGCGCCGCCGAGGCGCTCTACGGCATCGGCGCCACGCTGACGCGCCGCGGCGGCGAGGATCTCGCGCTGGTCTATCTGCAGCTCGCGCTGTACCTCGCACCCAATCATCCGCTGGCGCTGCTGTCGCTGGCCGATCTCTACGAATCGGTGAAGAAGCCGGCGATGGCGATCAAGGTTTACGAGCGCATGCCGGCGACCTCGCCGCTGAAGCGCAACGCGCAGATTCAGCTCGCCACCAATCTCGACGCCGCCGACCGCAGCGACGAGGCGATCAAGATCCTCAAGGGTGTCACGGCGCAGGATCCGCGGGATATCGAAGCCATCATGGCGCTCGGCAATATCGAGCGGGGCCGCAAGAAGTTCGCCGACTGCGCCCAGACCTACTCGCAGGGCATCGGCGCATTGCCTGAGGCCGGTGAAAAGACCAGTTGGGTCTACTATTACTATCGCGGCATCTGCGAGGAGCGCTCCAAGCAGTGGAGCAAGGCCGAAGCCGACATGCGCAAGGCGCTCGAGCTGCAGCCCGAGCAACCCCATGTGCTGAACTATCTCGGCTATTCCTGGATCGACCAGGGCATCAATCTCGATGAAGGCATGAAGATGATCAAGCGCGCCGTCGATCAGCGCCCGGACGACGGCTATATCGTGGACTCGCTCGGCTGGGCCTATTACCGCATCGGCAATTTCGAAGACGCGGTGAAGAATCTCGAGCGCGCGATCGATCTCAAGCCTGAGGACCCGACCATCAACGACCATCTCGGCGACGCCTATTGGCGCGTCGGCCGTACGCTGGAAGCAAAATTCCAGTGGGCGCACGCCCGCGATCTGAAACCCGAGCCGGAGGAATTGCCGAAAATCGAGGCCAAGATTCAGAACGGGCTTCCCGATGACACCTCTTCGGCGGCCTCCGCGGACAAGAAAAAAGAAGACGGCAAGGGCGGCTGACCGAGGGGCTGATCGCCAATGCTGACCGATGAGGGGCGTGCCAAGGTCAACCTGACGCTTCGGGTGGTTGGACGTCGTGTCGATGGCTATCACGACCTCGAAAGCGTGGTCGCGTTCGCCGATTGCGCCGACCGTCTGAGCCTGACGCCCGGATCCAACCTGAATCTCGAGACCACCGGGCCGCTGGCGCACGACTGCGGCGAGACCGCCGACAATTTGGTGTTCAAGGCAGCACAGTTGCTCGGCGAACGCGTGCCGGGCCTCAAGCTTGGCGAATTCACCCTCGACAAGGCGCTGCCGGTCGCGGCCGGAATTGGCGGCGGCTCGGCGGACGCCGCCGCGGCGCTGCGTCTGCTGGCGCGGGCGAACGGTCTTGCCCTCGACGACGCCCGCCTGATCGAGGTCGCGCAATTGACCGGCGCCGACGTGCCGGTTTGCCTGGCTTCGCATGCCTGCGTCATGACCGGCATCGGCGAAACGCTGCTGCCGCTTGCTATACCGAAAATGCCATGCGTGATGGTCAATCCCCGCGTTCCCCTCCCGACCAGGGAGGTGTTTCAGGCGCTGGGTCTGCGAAATGGTGAATTGCTGGTGGGCGCCACCGACGTGATCCGCGCGACCGCATGGCCGGACGAAGGCGGATCGCTCGAAGAATGGGTTGAAGCACTTGCGGCCGGCGCCAACGACCTCGAGACGCCCGCGATCGGCGTTCAGCCCATTATTGGTGACGTACTCGCGGCACTGAACGCCACCGATGGGGCCTGGCTGGCGCGGATGTCGGGGTCGGGCGCGACATGCTTTGCGATCTATGAGAATACCGCCGAGTCGCAGCGCGCGGCGCGGAAGATTCAGCTCGATCACCCCCAATGGTGGGTGCATGCGGGAGTGTTGAGCTAGTGGAGCGACTCTAACGCTTGTTTCCCGCGTTTGACAGCGGCGAGGACGCGCTTTGGATCGGCGGTCCATACGAAGGGTTTGGGATCGGCGTTTGTCTCGGCGACGAAGTGGTTGATGGCGACTTGCAGGTCAACGACGGATCGGAACACGCCTCGCTTGAGGCGACGGCGCGTAAGCTTGGCGAAGAAGCCTTCGACCGCATTGAGCCAGGATGCAGAGGTCGGGGTGAAGTGGAACGTCCAGCGGGGATGCCGGGCCAGCCATTGGCGTACCTTCGGATGCTTGTGGGTCGCATAGTTGTCGACGATGGCGTGGATTACTTTCCCTGCCGGGACCTGCTCCTCGATCGTGTTGAGGAAGCGAATGAACTCCTGGTGGCGATGGCGCTGCATGTTGCAGCCGATGACGGTGCCGTCGAGGATGTTGAGGGCAGCGAACAGCGTGGTGGTGCCGTGACGTTTGTAGTCGTGGGTCATCGTGCCGGCACGGCCCGGCTTCATCGGCAACCCTGGCTGGGTGCGGTCGAGCGCCTGAATCTGGCTCTTTTCGTCGACCGAGAGGACGACCGCATGGGCGGGAGGATCGACATAGAGGCCGACGACGTCTTTGAGTTTCTCGGCGAACTTCGGGTCGTTCGACAGCTTGAACGTGCGGATGCGATGCGGCGCGAGTTGGTGGGCTTCGAGAATACGTTGCACCGAACGCAGGCTCACCCCTGCGGCTTTCGCCAGCATCCGGCCGGTCCAGTGGGTTGTTTCTCCCGGCGGCGGCCCGAGCGCCAGGTCGACCACTCTCTGCACGGTGCCGGTCGGCAGCGGTGGTTTGCCGGGCTTGCGCGTCTTGTCGCGCGTCAGCCCTTCGACGCCTTCCGCCATGAACCGGGCTTGCCATCTCCACACCACGGGCTTGGATTTGCCCGAGCGGCGCATGATCTCGGCGGTGCCACAGCCGTCGGCAGTGGCAAGAATGATATTGGCCCGCCACACATGCTTCTGAGGCGCGCTGCGATCCGAGACGATCGCCTCAAGTCGATGGCGGTCCGCCCGGGTGACCTTTACGATAATTCCTGCTCTCATGCCGAGAGCTTGAACTGCTTCGGTCGATTTGGGAATCGTCCGAATAGAATCAGACCACTAGGTAGCCGACCAGCTAATGCGCTAGTGCGACCTCGCCAGGCAGAACGCCACGACCTGCTCGAGCGCGGTCTTCATCTGGGAAGCCGGAAACAGCGCCAGCGCATCGACCGCCATCGCCCCGTAATGCTGGGCGCGGTTGATGGTGTCCTCGAGCGCGCGGTGCTTGGTCATCAGGCCGATGGCGTGATCGAGATCGCCGTCGCCGATCTCGCCGCGCTCCAGCGCCTTGACCCAGAAGGCGCGTTCGCTGTCGTTGCCGCGGCGGAACGCCAGTACCACCGGCAGCGTGATCTTGCCCTCGCGGAAATCGTCGCCGATGTTCTTGCCGAGCTTGGCGGCCTTGCCGCCGTAGTCCAGCACATCGTCCACCAGCTGGAACGCGATCCCCAGATTCATGCCGACCGAGCGGCACGCGGTCTGTTCGGCCTTCGGACGATTGGCGATGACGGGGCCGACCTCGCAGGCCGCCGCAAACAGCTCGGCGGTCTTGCCGCGGATCACCGCGAGATATTCGTCTTCCGTGGTAGCGGTGTTTTTCGCCGCCGCAAGCTGCATCACTTCGCCCTCGGCGATCGTCGCCGCGGCCGAGGAGAGAATGTCGAGCGCGCGCAGCGAGCCGACCTCGACCATCATGCGAAAGGCCTGGCCGAGCAGGAAGTCGCCGACCAGAACGCTGGCCTCGTTGCCCCACAGCATCCGCGCGGACAATTTGCCGCGCCTGAGTTCGCTCTCGTCGACCACGTCGTCGTGCAGCAAAGTGGCGGTATGCATGAACTCGACGGAGGCGGCGAGCTTGATATGGCCGTCGCCGGAATAGCCCGTCAGGCCGGCCATCGCCAGCGTCAGCATCGGGCGCAGCCGTTTTCCCCCTGAGGAAATCAGGTGGTTGGCGACCTCGGGGATCATGGTGACCTCCGAGCCGGTCCGCGACAGGATCGTGGCGTTGACGCGCTCCATATCGGCGGCGACGAGCGCGACCAGCTCATCGATTGAAGCGCCGGCCAGGCTCTCGAAGGGTACAATTACCGCCACACCGGTCTCCACTTTTGCCCAATTCGCTCTATCCCGGGTATAACAATAGAAAGCGCCGGGCTACGCGGCAAGGGCGCGATGCGTTCGACATGCCCTGTACAGCGGTCGCGTCGGCCCACAAAGGAGAGGTAAAGTTGCGGGAATTGGTTCGGACCAATGATATCGTGCTGGTTTCGGCGGTGGGTGCGCTGCTTGACGGCGCCAATATCCATCATCTGGTGCTGGACCAGAACATGAGCATTATCGAGGGCTCGCTCGGCGTCCTGCCGCGCCGGATCCTGGTGCATGAGGATGACAATCGCGAGGCGCGCCAGGTGCTGAGCGATGCCGGTCTTGCCCATGAACTGCGGGCCGATGACTGATCCCGGCCAATTCACCGAGGATGCATTTCTCGGCGGCCAGTTGCGTCTGCGGCAACCCAAAGCGGGTCACCGCGCCGGCCACGACGCCATGCTGTTGGCTGCGGCGACGGCGGCGCGTTCAGGCGATCGCGTGGTCGATCTGGGCGCCGGGGTCGGCGCGGCCGGCCTTGCGGTCGCCAAGCGCGTCGGCGGGGTAGAGCTGGTTCTGGTCGAGATCGATGCTGATCTCGCGGGTCTTGCGCGCGGCAACGCCGCCGCGAATGCCATCGCGGCTCGGGTCGTCGCAATGGACGTTACATCCGGCGCCGAGTTTTTTGCGGCCGCGGGCCTGCCCGCCGACAGTGTCGATGTCGTGCTGATGAATCCGCCATTCAATGATTTCGTGCGCCACCGCGCCTCGCCGGACAGGGGACGCGAGATCGCTCATGTGGCCAGTGCTGCGACGCTCGCGGGCTGGGTTCACGCCGGCCGGCGAATTCTGAAATCCGGCGGCGTCCTCACGCTGATCTGGCGTGCTGATGGCCTCGCCGAGGTGCTGGCGGCGCTCGACCGCGGCTTTGGCAGCCTCAAAATTCTGCCTGTCCATGGCGACGCGGCGACGCCGGCGATCCGCGTGTTGATTCGCGCCACCAAGGGCGGGAAAGCGCCGGCCCAAATCCACGCCGCGCTGATGCTCAATGATAAGTCAGCAATGCCCAATAAATGGGTGCAGGAACTTCTGGCCGGGAAAGGGGTATTGCCGTTAGCGCTGCCATGAAGCCGGGCCGATTGCTTGCGCTTTGGGCAGACCGGCTATTGCGGGAGCGTTTCCGATCGCCGTTCCGGCGCTGAAGTGAAATGAATCGCGGCCAGGAGGGTACCGATCAGCATCATCAGCAGATAGATTTTCATGTCTCTCATCTCCGCTGCGCCATTGCAGCCTGACCGGCGCAATGCAAAAGGCGTTCCATCGGGTTCAATGGCAGTCACGGGATAACAAATGGTTAATTTCGAGGTAACGGCATGACCAAGAAAACCGGGGATCGCGGGGGATGGCAGGGCCTGCTCGACAGGCTGACGGCGCTGCTTCCGGCGCGGCTGCGGCCTGGAACCGCTGTGGTCCCCGTGGTCCGTTTGTCGGGCCTGATCGGCGCGGTGACGCCGCTGCGGCCGGGCATGTCGCTGGCCGGCGTCGCCAGGACGCTGGAGCGGGCGTTTGCGATGAAGCATGCCAGGGCCGTGGCGCTGGTGATCAATTCACCCGGCGGCTCGCCGGTGCAGTCGCGCCAGATCTATTTGCGGATTCGCCAACTCGCGGCGGAAAAGCAACTTCCTGTGCTGGTATTTGTCGAGGATGTCGCGGCCTCCGGCGGCTACATGATCGCGTGTGCGGGCGATGAAATCTTCTGCGATCCGTCCTCCATCCTGGGCTCGATCGGCGTGGTCGGCGGCACCTTCGGATTTCAGGAGCTGATCAAGAGGGTCGGCATCGAGCGGCGGCTGTATACGGCGGGCGCGCACAAGGCGATGCTCGATCCGTTCCTGCCGGAAAATCCCGACGATGTCGCGCGCGTCAAGGCGCTTCAGCGCGAGATCCACGCCATCTTCATCGCGCTGGTGAAACAGAGCCGGGGCGACCGGCTGAAGGGGGCCGACGACGTCCTGTTCACCGGCGAATACTGGGCCGGAGAAACCTCGGTGTCGCTTGGCCTTGCGGACGCGATCGGCGACTTGCGCTCGACGCTGCGTGCCCGCTACGGGGACAAAATACTGACGCCGGTGATCGCGCCTCCGACCGGGCTGCTATCGGGCCTTCTGGGCCGCAAATCGGCCGGTGCAGGTACGCTTGAGTCGCTTGGCGATGTCGCTGGCCTGCCGGACGAGCTGATCTCGGCGTTGGAAACCAGGGCAATTTGGGCCAAATTCGGGCTTTGAGGGCCGGTTGGCCGCGCCATTTGGTCCCGGACAAGGCGATTGCAGGCTGGGTCAGCTTGCGCGACAATATCACATGGGGCGTCACGCATGAACGACAAGGATCGACCGATGCCGCTGATCGCATTCGCGGGCGTCCTGGGTGGCCTGGCCGTGGTTCGCTGGGCTTATCGCACAGCCCTGCGGGTCAACCGGGAATTGGAAGAAGCCCGCCTCGCACGGGTCGCCGAGGCCGCCAGGTCGAACGATATTCCGACGTTGCGACGGGATCCCAACACCGGCGCCTACCGCCCGGGCTGATCCTCATTCCGCCTCGCCTTGATTCCCCGCTGTCCCGCCGATACGGTCCCGCGCGCTTGCTTCAGCCCCCAGCGAAGACCTGACGACGATGGACGCCATACCCCCGCACATGCGCCCGGAACGCTCGTTCCAGGGACTGATCCTGACGCTGCAGCGTTACTGGGCGGATTACGGCTGCGTGATCCTGCAGCCCTACGACATGGAAGTCGGCGCCGGCACCTTTCACCCCGCGACCACGTTGCGCGCGCTCGGTCCGAAACGCTGGAACGCGGCCTATGTGCAGCCATCGCGGCGGCCGAAGGATGGCCGCTATGGCGAGAATCCCAACCGGCTGCAGCATTACTACCAGTTTCAGGTGATCCTGAAGCCGTCGCCGCCGGACCTGCAGGATCTCTATCTCAAGTCGCTGGAAGCGATCGGCATCGATTCGCATCTGCATGACATTCGCTTTGTCGAGGACGACTGGGAAAGTCCGACGTTGGGGGCCTGGGGGCTGGGCTGGGAATGCTGGTGCGACGGCATGGAAGTGTCGCAGTTCACCTACTTCCAGCAGGTCGCGGGCGTCGAATGCGCGCCGGTCGCCGGCGAGCTCACCTACGGGCTGGAGCGGCTTGCCTGCTACCTGCAGGGCGTCGACCGCATCATGGATCTCAACTTCAACGGCCGGGACGGCGCCGGGAAAGTCAGCTATCGCGAGGTGTTCTTCCAGGCCGAGCAGGAATATTCGCGGCACAATTTCGAAGTTGCCGACACCGTGATGCTGTTCGAGCAGTTCAGGATGGCCGAGGAGGCCTGCAGGAAATATCTCGATGCCGGCTGGAAGGACGCCAGGCGCGAGGCGCATCTGATGGCGCTGCCGGCCTATGACCAGTGCATCAAGGCGAGCCACGTCTTCAATCTGCTCGACGCCCGCGGCGTGATCTCGGTGACCGAGCGGCAAAGCTACATCATGCGAGTGCGCGAGCTGGCAAAAGCCTGCGGCGAAGCCTGGGTGAAGACCGAAGCCGGCGGGGCTGCTTTACCCTCCCCTTGAGGGGGAGGGTCGCTCGCCCACGCTTGGGCGAGCGGGGTGGGGTGAAAGTGGTAGCGATATGGCAAGGAGGCCAATCAGCGACTTCAAGCGCAAAACAGCGAACCGGTTGCGCGCAAACACGACGATCGCGGACCAGATTCTCTGGCGGCATCTGCGAAGATTGGATGTGAAGGGAAGTCACTTCAGGAGGCAGGTGGTTATCGGACCGTACATTGCCGATTTCGCCTGTTTGGCAGAGCGGCTCATCGTCGAGGTCGATGGATCGCAGCACGGAGATGATGAGGGGCTTCGCCGCGACGACGCCCGGACGCGCTAGCTGCAATCGGAAGGCTATAGAGTGATACGATTTTGGAACAACGATGTGATGAGCAGGACTAACGCTGTGCTTGAGACCATCCACGACATCATCACTGTCACCCCACCCCGCCTGCCTGCGGCAGGCGACCCTCCCCCTCAAGGGGAGGGTAAGTAAATGCCCGATCTTCTGCTTGAACTTTTCTCCGAGGAAATTCCCGCGCGGATGCAGGCGAAGGCGGCCGACGATCTGCGCCGCATGGTCACCGACAAGCTGGTCGCCGAGGGGCTGGTCTATGAGGGCGCCAGGGCGTTCGCGACGCCGCGGCGGCTGACGCTGACGGTACATGGCATTCCCGCGCGCCAGTCGGATCTGAAAGAAGAGCGCAGGGGACCTCGGGTCGGCGGCCCGGACGCGGCGATCGCGGGCTTTCTCAAAGCCACCGGTCTTGCCTCGCTCGATCAGGCAAAAATCCAGCGCGACCCCAAGAAGGGCGATTTCTACATCGCGCTGATCGAAAAACCCGGCCGCGCCACGCTGGACGTGCTGGCCGACATGCTGCCGGTCATCATCCGGACTTTCCCGTGGCCGAAATCGATGCGCTGGGGCGAGCGCTCGGCGAGGCCCGGCGCGCTGCAATGGGTGCGGCCGCTGCACGCCATCGTCGCCACCTTCGGCCTCGAAACCGAAGCGCCCGACGTGGTGAAATTCGCGGTCGACGGCATCGCGGCCGGCGAGATCACGTTTGGCCACAGGTTCATGGCCCCTCGCGCGATCAAGGTGCGCCGCTTCGAGGATTACGAGGCAAAACTGCTGGATGCGAAGGTCGTGCTCGACCCCGAGCGCCGCAAGGACACCATTTTGACCGACGCCAGGCAGCTCGCCTTCGCGCAAGGGTTTGAACTGGTCGAGGACCAGGGGCTGCTCGACGAAGTCGCTGGGCTCGTCGAATGGCCGGTCGTGCTGATGGGATCGTTCGACCGGGAATTTCTGTCAATTCCGGGCGAGGTGATCCGCGCCACCATCCGCAATAACCAGAAATGTTTTGTGGTCAGCGATGCCAAGACTGGAAAACTGACCAACAAGTTCATCCTCACCGCCAACATCGAGGCCTCCGACGGCGGCAAGGCGATCGTCGCCGGCAACGAGCGCGTGATCCGCGCGCGGTTGTCCGACGCCAAGTTTTTCTACGAGAGCGATCTGAAGATCGGGCTTGAGGATCGCTTGCCGAAATTCGACGGCATCGTGTTTCATGAAAAGCTGGGCACCCAGGGCGAGCGTATCGCGCGGATCGAACGGCTTGCGGCGGAGATTGCGCCGATTCTTTGGAAGCAGCGTCACTCGTATTTTGATGGCAAGCGCTTCAGTGCCAAAGATTTCAGGGACGAGCAGGACTACATCCGCAAGGTCAGGCGCGCGGCGCGGCTTGCAAAAGCCGATCTCTTGACCGAAGTGGTCGGCGAATTCCCGGAGCTGCAGGGCCTGATGGGGAAATACTATGCGCTGGCGCAGGGCGAGCCTGTTTCCGTCGCTGCCGCGAGCGAAGAGCACTACAAGCCGCAAGGCCCCGCCGATCGCGTACCGATCGATCCGGTGTCGGTGGCCGTGGCGCTGGCTGACAAGATCGATACGCTGGTGGGGTTCTGGCTGATCGATGAGAAGCCGACGGGGAGCAAGGACCCGTACGCGTTGCGACGCGCGGCGCTGGGGGTGATACGCTTGATCATCGAGAACGGGATTAAGCTACCCCTGGTGGACATATTTCTGGCATCGGACATCGAGATTTTCTTGGACATCAAGGGTGTAACGCTTGGCAGGCAAAAAGCTGCTCTTGTGCGACTTGAAGAGGAAGGCGGTCTTTCAGATCAGAACGCTAAGCGCACTTGGCATAGATTGGTGGATAAAGCGTTTTCCGATCAGGTGGTGGAAGAAGAGGCTGAAACGGCGAAAGATCGGGTATTCAACCTCCTCGACTTTCACGTCGACCGCTTAGAAGTCCAATTCCGCGCAATTGGAGCGCGGCACGACCTTATCAAAGCTGCGTTATCCATTCAGCTCGAAGACGATCTCCTGATGATAGTTCGTCGCGTCGAGGCGCTCGGCAAATTTCTCGATACTGATGACGGCAAGAATCTGCTCGCCGGCACCAAGCGGGCCAGCAACATTCTCGCCATCGAGGAGAAGAAGGACAAGCGCAGTTTTGATGGCGCGCCCAACCCCGCGCTCTACAGCCTCGCCGAGGAAAAGACGCTTGCAAAAGCCATCGATCAGGTAAAGGCGGAGGCCGGCGCCGCCGTGGCCAAGGAAGATTTTGCCGCCGCCATGACCGCGATGGCAAAGCTGCGTCCGGCCGTGGATGCGTTCTTTGACAAGGTCAAGGTCAACGACGACGATCCCAAAGTGCGCGAAAATCGCCTGAAGCTGCTCAACGAAATCCGCGCCGCCACCCGCGCGGTGGCGGATTTTTCCAAGATACAGGATTAGCAATCATTTCAACGCGATTGTCTGATTTTGCCTGACGGGCAAATCAGGTTGTTTTCTGATGGTGGCGTGTCCAGCCCTCTCTGAAAAAATATTCCGTTTCGCGTTTACCCCAAATCAAATCTATATCGATCGCCGTCCAGTCCCTTAGGAGGGGCGTTGCGCAACGTCATCAACGCGGGGCGGGATGCGGTGGACGCGGATGGCGCTTCTGACGAGAGCGCCTGAAGCGGACGGAGAAGTTGTGTGGTCCTGACGCCCCGACGCTGGCGTCAAGTTCGTGGAAGACAAATCCAGGGATGACGGTGGCAAATGAGCCCGGTCACCCGGGAGAGCGCGGAGGAAGCCGTTAAAACCATTGCGCGGGGAATGCCGGGTGAAACCGGTGTGACCTGACTAACGCGTGTGCATTTATTTTCTACCATCGCACACGCGGCTATCGGGCGCATCGGGCGCCCGGCATTCCCTGCGCCCTCTGATCGGAGAGGGCGGGATGTGGACAGCAAAACTCGGGCGCACCGCGCCGCGAGATCGCGAAGCCATGGCATATCGAAACTCCCCTCCCTCCACGCGCCTTGCGCGTGGCGGGGAGGGGTCGGGGGTGGGGGGCGGCGCGGCATACAGGTACAGACCGGATAGATTCCCGACAGATTAGACCGGGATGATCCCCGACAGGTTTCAGAATGCATCGGAGGGAGGGCCCGCCGATGCCATTTAGAGAGACCGGTCGGATGGAAGAACGTATTTGGATGTTTTTTGAGTACGAGAGCGGGAACTGGAGCATATCGGAGATTTGCCGCCGCTATGGGGTTTGCCGAGACACGTTTTACGAATGGCGGAAGCGGAAGGAGAGCGGCGATTCGGCATGGTTCATGGATCGCTCGCATGCGCCGCTGCAGTGTTGGCAAACCACGGATGGTGCGATTGCTGAGAAGGTGATCGCGGCGCGGCGGCGATTTCCGTATCTGGGGCCGCGCAAGATTCTGGCGGTACTTGAGCGCGAGGCGCCTGATACCGCCTGGCCTGCGGCTTCGACGATCGGGGGCATTCTCAAGCGTGCTGGCCTGGTCGCGGCGGTGAAGCGGCGCCGCCGCCCGCTCGACCAGCGGCGGCCCTGCACGCCGGTCAGGGGCCCCAACGATGAGTGGAGTACCGACTTCAAGGGCTGGTTCCGCACCCGGGATCAGCGGCGGATTGATCCACTGACGGTGGCCGACAGTCACAGCCGTTTTCTGATCGAGCTGCGGATTGTCGATCCCACGATCGAGGGCGTTCGGCCTTGTTTTGAAAGGGCTTTTCGCGAGTATGGGCTGCCCGCTGCGATCCGCTGCGACAATGGCTCGCCGTTCGGCTCGCGTGGCGCTGGCGGTATCACCAAGCTGTCGGCCTGGTGGCTGAAGCTCGGCATCGCGCCGCACTTCATCCATCCCGCCTCGCCGCAGGAGAACGGCCGGCACGAGCGCATGCATCGCACGCTGAAGGCGCAGACCTCGGCTCCGCCGGCGGCGAACCCGCCCGAGCAGCAGGCCCGCTTTGACAAGTTCCGCGAGCATTACAACAAGGAACGGCCGCACGAAGCTCTCGACCAACGGCCGCCGGCCGAGGTCTACACGCCGTCTCTGCGCGTCATGCCGCCTCAAGAGGAAGACCCCTGGTATGACGCCGATCATCAGGTCCGCCGCGTCCGCAGCACCGGCGCAATCAAATGGAAAGGCGAATTCGTCTTCATCAGTGAGGCGCTGGTCGATGAACTCGTTGGCGTCGCCGAGCGCGAGACCGGCGACCACATCGTGCGCTTCTGCGATCTGGACATCGGTCTGATCGACCGCCGCGGGCTCTTCACCCGGTTCGCTCCGCAGCGTGAGGGGCTCCGCGACCCGGGTGAAAAGCCCAGTCAACCCAAACTGTCGGGAATCATGCCGGTCCACAATGTCGACAATCATTCCGGTTGAACCAGCAGGAACCGCTACTTATTAAATGTATGCCGCGCCGCCCCCCACCCCCGACCCCTCCCCGCCGCTTCGCGGGGGGAGGGGAGTATTTGAAATTCGAATCTTCATTCGCCGGGACGACGTTGAGAAATTTCGGCGCGGCGGCTCGTGGGCAGAGCGCCGCGTCCGCGACACACGACTCAAAAAGCCCCGCCCGGCGGGGGGACCGGACGAGGCCTTGATGTCCGGACGCCGTTGCGGCGCCCCGGACGATTTGTTCAGGCGTTACTCCACCACCTGAACGATGCGACGCGAGCGCGGTTCGACCAGCACGGTCTGGCCGTTCACCACGGTGTAGCGATAGGGCGTGACGCCGAACGTCTGCGGCACGTCGTAATAGGTGACGCCGGTTTCCGGCAGCACGCCGCCGACCACCACGCGATCCGGAATCGTGTAGTTCGGCACCCGCTCGCGCACGATGTATTCGCGGAACGCCGGCCGCTGATCGACCGCGATGCCGACCTCGTCGTTGACAACGCCGCCGCGAACCACACCTGTCGTGACCACGCCCTGCGCCTGCGCCGCGATCGGTGCGCCGAGGGCGCCCGCGATTGCCGCAATGGCAAGTATCTTCCGCATGCTCCTGCTCCTTCGCGATGGCTGCGCGCCGGCCCTGCGACCGACACGCAATGTCAGCCAATGCATCGGCGGCCGCATCGTTCCCGGGAAAACGCGGCCTCATACGCGGCATTTTTCGGCATTTTTTGTGTGCGGTGGAACCGGCCGAGGCGACAGGCGTCTGCTATCGTGGAGCCGCCGAGGGGGATAAAATGCGGGCCTCGATTCGACATTTCCCAACAGCGCCACAGCGGAGAGATTTCAAATGACCCTCACGGTTGCCCATATTTCACCGATCATGTCCGTGATCGCGGGCCTGCTCATTCTCATCATGCCGCGGCTTTTGAATCTGGTGGTCGCGATCTTCCTGATTCTCAACGGCCTGATCGGCCTTGGCCTGTTGAAATGGCTTCACATCTAGCGCCCAAACCGGGGCTCGCGGCTTGCGCGGAACCCGCCAAAGTGGTGTAAGGCGCGCAACTTCCTCCCCTCTCGCGGATTATTTGCAGTCATGGCCAAAGCCGTAGCGAAGACCAGGAAAATCGCAGCGAAATCAAAGCCGTCCATGGCGGTCCGGGCCAAGCCCGCACCGTCGGCTTCGGCCCGCAAGGCGCTCAAGAAAAGTCCGGCCAAGCCGGCGCCAAAGGCGGTCGGGAAAGCTGCCGCTGCCAAGCCGGCTGCGGGTACTGCGAAATCCGGCAAATGGGTGTTTACCTTCGGCGAGGGCAGGGCCGAGGGGAAAGCGGGCTTACGTGATTTGCTTGGCGGCAAGGGTGCCAATCTCGCCGAAATGGCCAATCTCGGGCTGCCGGTGCCTCCCGGCTTCACGATTCCAACCTCGGTCTGCACGTATTTTTACGCGCACAACAAGTCCTACCCTGCGGCGTTGAAGGCCCAGCTCGAAAAGGCGCTGGACCACGTCGGCAAGCTGACCGGCAAGGCGTTCGGCGATCCGAAGAATCCACTCCTGGTTTCGGTACGTTCCGGCGGCCGCGCCTCGATGCCGGGCATGATGGATACCGTGCTCAATCTCGGCCTCAACGACAAGACGGTGGATGCGCTGGCCGAAATGTCCGGCGATCGCCGCTTCGCCTATGACAGCTACCGCCGCTTCATCACCATGTATTCCGATGTCGTGCTCGGCTTCGAGCATTCTCACTTCGAGGACATTCTCGATACCTTCAAGGACAGTCAGGGCTATACGCTCGACACCGATCTCACCGGCGACGACTGGATCGAACTGGTCGGCCGCTACAAGGATGCGGTAGCACGTGAAACCGGCAAGGAATTCCCGCAAGATCCCCACGCGCAATTGTGGGGCGCGATTGGCGCGGTGTTTTCGTCCTGGATGAACGCGCGCGCGGTGACCTACCGCCGGCTGCACGACATTCCTGAATCCTGGGGCACCGCCGTCAACGTCCAAGCGATGGTGTTCGGCAATATGGGCGAGACCTCGGCGACCGGGGTCGCGTTCACGCGCAACCCCTCGACCGGCGAGAGCCGGCTGTACGGCGAATTCCTGATCAACGCGCAGGGCGAGGACGTGGTGGCGGGCATCCGCACGCCGCAGGACATCACCGAATACGCGCGCCAGGAGTCCGGCTCCGACAAGGCGTCGATGGAAACCGCGATGCCCGAGGCGTTCAGGGAACTGACGCGAATCTACACGCTGCTCGAAAAGCACTACCGCGACATGCAGGACATGGAGTTCACGGTTGAGCAGGGCAAGCTGTGGATGCTGCAGACCCGCGGCGGCAAGCGTACCGCGAAAGCCGCGCTGCGCATCGCGGTCGAACTCGCCAATGAAGGCCTGATCTCCAAAAAGGACGCGGTATCACGGATCGATCCGGCGTCGCTCGATCAATTGCTGCATCCGACCATCGATCCCGCCGCCAAGCGCGACGTCATCGCCACCGGCCTGCCGGCCTCGCCCGGCGCCGCTTCCGGCGAAATCGTGTTCTCCTCCGACGAGGCCGCGAAACTGCAGGCCGATGGCCGCAAGGTCATTCTGGTGCGGATCGAGACCAGTCCCGAAGACATCCACGGCATGCACGCGGCGGAAGGGATTCTGACCACCCGTGGCGGCATGACCTCGCACGCCGCGGTGGTCGCGCGCGGCATGGGCAAGCCCTGCGTCTCAGGCTGCGGCTCTATCCGCGTCGATTACGGCCGCGGCACCATGAGCGTCGGCCCGCGCACCTTCAAGACCGGCGACGTCATCACCATCGACGGATCGCTGGGCCAGGTGCTGGCCGGGCGGATGCCGATGATCGAGCCGGAAATGTCCGGCGAGTTCGGCACGCTGATGGGCTGGGCCAATTCCGTCCGCAAGCTCGGGGTTCGCGTCAATGCGGACACGCCGGAGGATGCGCGGGCCGCCATCAAGTTCGGCAGCGAGGGCATCGGACTTTGCCGCACCGAGCACATGTTCTTCGAGGAAACCCGGATTCGCACCGTGCGCGAGATGATCCTCGCCGAGGATGAACAGGCGCGCCGCGCCGCGCTGTCGAAGCTATTGCCGATGCAGCGCGCGGATTTCGTCGAACTGTTCGAGATCATGAAGGGCTTGCCGGTGACGATCCGGCTGCTCGACCCGCCGCTGCATGAATTCCTGCCGCACACCCAGGCCGAGATCGAGGAAGTCGCGCGCGCGATGAATACCGATCCGCGGCGGCTGGCCGATCGCGCCCGCGATCTCGCGGAATTCAATCCGATGCTCGGTTTCCGCGGTTGCCGTCTCGCCATCGCCTATCCCGAGATCGCCGAGATGCAGTCCCGCGCCATCTTCGAAGCCGCGGTCGAGGCGGGAAAACGCACCGGCAAGGCCGTCGGCCTCGAGGTGATGGTGCCGCTGATCGCGACCAAGCTGGAGTTCGATCTGGTCAAGGCGCGAATTGACGCCACCGCGCAATCGGTGATGAAGGAGACCGGAGCCAGACTGAGCTATCAGGTGGGCACCATGATCGAGTTGCCGCGCGCGTGCCTGATGGCCGGCGATATCGCCAGGACCGCGGAATTCTTTTCGTTCGGCACCAACGACCTGACGCAGACCACCTACGGCATCAGTCGTGACGACGCCGCGGGGTTTTTGAGCACCTATATCGCCAAGGGAATCCTGGAGATCGATCCGTTCATCTCGGTCGATCGCGACGGCGTCGGGGAATTGGTGAAGATCGGCGTGGCGCGCGGGCGCAAGACCCGCCCAGGCCTCAAGGTCGGTATTTGCGGCGAGCATGGCGGCGATCCCGCCTCCGTTGCGTTCTGCCATGAGATCGGACTGGATTATGTCTCCTGCTCACCCTACCGCGTGCCGATCGCGCGGCTGGCCGCGGCGCAGGCCGCGCTCGGCAAGGCGGTCGCCAATCAGGCGTGAGTTCTCCCGTCATTCGGGGGCGATGCGAAGCATCGAACCCGGAATCCAAGGATTGCCCGATGTGCAATTGCACATCTGAGGTTCGCGCTATCGCGCGCCCCGGAACGACGGCTTGAAGATACTGAGCATGCAATCGCACGCGCTGCCTCCAGCAATTTTCTTCATTATTTTCATTGACCGGATATTTACCACTTTGTTGCAGCGGCTGTTTACCAAGGTTTTTGATGTGACCATCGCAGATGCAGCAAGTACTTGCGTGTATCGCGCCTGCAACGCCGATTAACTCCCTCGCAACCTAAATTCGATATTACCAAAAAAGATCGAATTGCACGGAAGCACTGCGTTCGATCACGTGTAGCGTTGCGTTGCGTGAGTTAGCGATGTCAGTAAAGCGTAACCGGCCGAAGGGCGCGCGTTTCGCGCCTTTCGGCCTCGGTCTTTGCGTCTTCGCATTGATGCCGACAGAAATCGGATACCAGGATATCGCCTCGCTGCTGGCCCGGCAGCCGGGCGTCGCCGAACGCTGGCAGAAGCGGGTGTTCTCCGCCGCCAGCACGATCCAGCTCGCCACCTACAGCTTCGGCCGCCCGATCGGGACCTCAGTTCCGCATACCGCGACTTATCGGCTGGCCAGTCTCGACAACCAGGGCATCGACATCACGGGTTCAGTGACGCGCAATCCGCTCACCCAGGTGCCGCCGCGCTATCAGGCTTCCGATTTCCCCAAGGTCGATCGTACGCTGAAAGGCGATCGCCTTGTCACGGCTCGGCCCGAGACGCCGGCGCCCGCTAATGCCGCGCCCTCGCTGGAGGATCCTTCGACATCCAATGCTTCGGTGGTCGGTGCAAAAACCGCCGCCGCGCCGGCCGCGGAGCGCGCGCCGCTCGATCCGGAACTTCAGGAGGCGTTAAGCGCTCCACCGCTTGCCCAATATGATATTTCGATGTCGCTCGAAGCCCAACCGCTCGACGACCTGAAAGTCGCGCCCGATGCCACCGCGATCCCGCTTGAACCCGCCCCATCGCGCGACGGCTTCTCCGTGAAGACCGCCAGCCTGTTTTTCGGAACCTCCTCGCTCGGCGCATCCGCGGAGAGCATGGAGCGCTGGAGGCCGGGCGAAGAACCGCTGATCGTGATGCCAGGCGCGCTCCCCGATCCGGACATGAAGGTGATGGCGTCGCTGCCGTCAACAACGGCCGATGAGCCGTCCAGGGCGGTCGAGAACGGCGAGAGCGTCGCTGCCAAGGGCGAAGTCAATTCCGACAATCAGCGCGCCAAGACGCCGGCCGAACGCCTCGGCCTGTTCGATGAGAAGGCCCGCGCCAAATCCGAGAAATGCCTCGCCGAGGCGGTTTATTTCGAGGCCCGGGGCGAGGCCGTGCGCGGCCAGATCGCGGTGGCGCAGGTGGTGATGAACCGCACCTTCTCCGGCTTTTATCCGAACACGGTGTGCGGCGTGGTCTACCAGAACAAGCACCGCCACTATGCCTGCCAGTTCACCTTCGCCTGCGATAACATTGCCGACGTGGTGCGCGAGCCCGACATGTGGGACCGCGCCAGGAAGATCGCCAAGGCGATGCTCGACGGCCAGCTTTGGTTGCCGGAGGTGGCGAAATCGACGCACTATCACGCCTATTGGGTGCATCCGTCCTGGGTGAGCGAGATGAAGAAGATGTACAAATTCGGCGTGCACACCTTCTACCGGCCGCGCGCCTGGGGCGACGGCAGCGACGCGCCGAGCTGGGGAACGCCGAAACAGACCGCGGAGATTTCCGCGGAGCTCGCTGAAGAAGCGAAGAGCTCGGCGGAGTTGTCGGAAACAACGGTGCGGCGTTAGCAATCCTGCTCAGGCATCGATATCCAGCGCGACATCGAAATTCGGCGCCGAATGCGTCAGCGCGCCTGATGAGGCATAGTCGACGCCGGTGGCGGCGATCTTCGCGATCGAGTTCTGGGTGACGCCGCCGGACGCCTCCAGCACGACGCGACGATCTGCGAGTTTCACCGCCGCGGTCAGATCGGCGATGTCCATGTTGTCCAGCAGCACCACGTCGGCAAGACGGCTGTCGAGCACCTCGCGCAGTTGCGTCAGGTTGTCGACCTCGATCTCGATCTTGACCAGATGCCCGGCATGGGCGCGTGCGCGCTGCAGCACCGGCGTGATGCCGCCTGATACCGCGATGTGGTTGTCCTTGATCAGGATCGCATCGTCGAGCCCGAAGCGGTGATTGAAGCCGCCGCCGCAGCGCACGGCATATTTCTCAAGCGCGCGCAGGCCCGGGGTGGTCTTGCGGGTGCAGCAGATGCGCAATCGGGTGCCGGCGGTATGGCGGACATAATCGGCGGTAAGCGTGGCGATGCCGGACAGCCGGCCGACAAAATTCAGCGCGGTGCGTTCGCCGGCCAGCACGGCGCGCGCCGGGCCCGAAATCGTCAGCACGTGCGCGCCGGCGGCGACGGTCGCGCCATCACGATAATGGGCGTGGATGCTGATATCCGGCGACAGTTTTTGAAACGTCGCAACCGCCAGCGGCAGTCCGGCTATCACGCCTGCCTGCCGCGCCACCAGGATGGCGTGGGCCGGGGTTGCTTCCGGGATGGTGGCGATCGAGGTGATGTCGCCGGCGCGGCCGAGATCCTCATCCAGCGCGCGCTGCACGGCCTCGTCGATGACGAGCGGCGAGAGAAACGCTTCCGGATGCAATAGGGAGGCTGGCGTTGTCACGATGCGCGTTTCCGTCTCAGGCAATCATCGGCTGCGGTGACCGCGCGGGCACGCGCTCGGCGAGCGATGCCGCGATTTCCCGCGCCGCTGTCAGCGTCGTCATGGTGCGATGCGCTAGCTCCGGTCTCTCGGTCGGATAATCGATGCGGTAATGCGCGCCGCGGCTTTCGCGCCGCGCCCATGCCGACGCCGCCACCAATAGCGCCGTTGTCGCCATGTTGCGCAGCGTGACATTGGAGCTTTCGCGCTCGATGGCCGCGAACGTCCGCACCGCTTCCGCCAGTTGCTCGCCATCGCGGATCACGCCGACATGCGAGGTCATCATCGCCCGCAAGCTTGCTTCCGCCAGCGGCGGCATGACGGAATTGGGCTTGTCTGTCGACGCGGCCGGCAAGCGGGCAGGCGCCGCGATGCTGTGGCCCTCGATGTCTTCGGCGATGCGCGCGGCATAGACGACGGCCTCAAGCAGCGAGTTCGACGCCAGCCGGTTGGCGCCATGCGCGCCGGTCGACGAAACCTCGCCGCCGGCCCACAGGCCCTTCAACGAGGTGCGGCCACGCGTGTCCACGGCGATACCGCCCATGTGGTAATGCGCGGCCGGCGCTACCGGGATCGGCTGTTTGGCCGGATCGATTCCGGCGGCGATGCAACTTGCATAGACGGTCGGAAATTTTTCGGCGAACTGCGCGCCGGGCGCTGCTCGCGCGTCGAGGAACGCGTCATGGCCAGCGGCGATTTCCGCGAACACGCCGCGCGCCACGATGTCGCGCGGCGCCAATTCAGCCAGCGGATGCCGTGGCAGCATGAAACGTTCGCCCCTGTCGTTGATCAGCGTAGCGCCCTCGCCGCGCAAGGCTTCGGTCGCCAGCGGCGCCGGATCGCGGCCGACCATGGTCGCGGTGGGGTGAAACTGCACGAATTCCGGATCAGCGATGACGGCTCCGGCGCGCGCGGCGATCGCAAGTCCGAGGCCACTGGCCTCGGCCGGATTGGTCGTCACGGCGTAGAGATGTCCAATGCCGCCGGTCGCCAGCACCACCGCGCGCGACGCAATGATCACGGGTTTCGCGCCGGCGTCGCCAACCCGGCGCAATTGAAGTGCCGCGACCGCGTCATTCTCGGTCAAAAGCGCTTCGGCGACGTAACCTTCGATCACCCGGATCGAGGGCGTTGCGCGTACGGCTTCTATCAGCGCGGATATGATCGCCAGCCCTGCCATGTCGCCGCGGACGTGCACGATGCGT
Source organism: uncultured Alphaproteobacteria bacterium (assembly GCA_963801875.1). Classification (GTDB taxonomy): domain Bacteria; phylum Pseudomonadota; class Alphaproteobacteria; order Rhizobiales; family Xanthobacteraceae; genus Bradyrhizobium. The sequence continues at coordinate 701,994 of CAWDGT010000010.1, forward strand.
CGCGCGGAATGCGCGGCCTCGCGGCCGACCGCGAGCTTGCCCTGGAGGTCGCGATCGAACGGCACGCCGTATCGCAGCAGGTCGTGGATGCGGGCACCGGCTTCGCGCGCCAGTCCCAGCGCGACCGCTTCGTCGACCAGGCCCGCGCCGACCGCAATCGTATCGGCGGCGTGCGCCTCGGCGCTGTCGCCTTCGGCGACGGCGGCGGCGATGCCGCCTTGCGCCCACGCTGTCGAGGCGCCCTGGCCCAGGGGCGCGGCCGAAATCACAATGACCGGCCGCGGCGCCAGCTTCAGCGCGCAGAACAGCCCGGCAAGGCCTCCGCCGACGATGACGACGGTGTCGCGGGTGAGATCGTGAATTTGGTCGCTCATATCGAGGCTTCTCGCTACTTGTCGTCCCCGCGAAAGCGGGGACCCATCACCACAGGCGGCAATTGTTTCACCCACTCGGGGTATTTCTTTCTTTTCCGAAACAACGGCCGCGGAGTATGGGTCCTGGCTCGCGCTTCGCTTGGCCGGGACAACGATGGTCAATTCTTCAGATTGATCATCCGTTCGACCGAACGCCGTGCCCGCTCGGCGATCAGGGGATCGACGGTGACTTCCTCGCGCAGCAGGACCAGGCTGTCCAGGATCTTGGGCAGCGTGATCCGCTTCATGTGCGGGCACAGATTGCATGGCCGCACCATTTCGACGTCAGGCAACTCGGCCTGCACGTTGTCGGCCATCGAGCATTCGGTGATCATCACCACGCGCTTGGGATGCTTGTTGCGGACCCAGTTGATCATATGCGCGGTCGAGCCGGTGAAATCGGCCTCCGCCAGCACGTCCGGCGGGCATTCCGGATGGGCGATAATCTGCACCGTTGGGTCGGCCTCGCGATAGGCGCGCAGTTCGTCGCCGGTGAAGCGTTCGTGCACCTCGCAGGCGCCCTTCCAGGCGATGATCTTCACATCGGTCTGCGTGGCGACATATTTCGCCAGATACTGGTCCGGCAGGAAGATCACCGTCGGCGCATTGAGGCTCTCGACCACCGCGACCGCGTTGGATGAGGTGCAGCAGATATCCACTTCCGCCTTTACGTCGGCTGATGTGTTGACATAGGCCACCACCGGCACGCCGGGAAAGCGTTCGCGCAGCAGCCGCACATCCGCACCCGTGATGCTCGATGCCAGCGAGCAGCCGGCGCGCGAATCCGGGATCAAAACCGTCTTGTGCGGGTTAAGGATCTTCGAGGTCTCGGCCATGAAGTGCACGCCGCACTGCACGATGATGTCGGACTTGACCTTGGTGGCTTCGATCGCAAGCTGCAGCGAGTCGCCGACGATGTCGGCGACGCAATGGAAGATCTCTGGCGTCTGGTAATTATGCGCCAGGATGACCGCGTCGCGGGTTTTCTTCAGCTCGTTGATCGCCTTAACGTAGGGCGCCATGAACGGCCACTCGACCGGCGAGATCACATTGCTGACGCGCTCATAAAGATGCGCTGTGGTGCGCTCGACCTCGGGCGTCCATTCCAGCGACGGCATGGGGAGCGCGCGGGCGCGGTCGGCAGCGCTGACGCGGCTGCGCATCCGGGCGCCGGGATGTCCGTGAACCGGGTTTCCGAAATCGTCAGGACCGTAGATTCCAGCGATCGGCATGGTAGCCTCCCCTTGGAAACCTATATATACTCAAGTTGAGCATATTTAGGCCTTGAGAAATCCGGCCTCAAGGGGCCGGCGTTTTCCTGAAGCTTCGTGGATCTGAACCAAACCAGCCCCGCGGCATTGCAGGGCGTTCGACCCATCATGAGGAGATAGACTTATCCTCATTACGAGCAAATCGGATATAGCATGCCTCCCGCGGCTTCGCTAGGTGCGCAGCCGGCCAAATCGTCAAATCTGTCCGCCCCGATTTGCAATGCTGCATTGCGGAGTGGGGCTTGGCCGACAAGCGGTTGGGATTTCCATGCTGATGCATTAACGTCGCCGCATGCCAATGCTGGCGGCTTTCGCACCTCGCGCGCCCGTCGACATTTCCCTTGTGATCCTCCCGAACCACCACTGGAATTTACATGGCCGTGACCGAAGGCAACCTGCGTATGCTGCCCGCTGCGAGCTGGCGGACGCCGCTCGTGATCATCGTCTGCGGTTGCGCGATCGGCCTGCTGGGCTTCGGCCCCCGCTCCAGCCTCGGCTTTTTCGTCCAGCCGATGAGCCGGGAGTTTTCATGGGGCCGCGACGTCTTCGGCCTCGCGCTCGCGGTTCAAAACCTGTTGTGGGGCCTGGGCCAGCCGGTCGCCGGCGCGATCGCCGACCGGTTCGGCGTCCTGCGCGTGATGTGTGTCGGCGCCGCACTTTACGCCGGCGGCCTGTTGATGATGCGCTACGCCACGACGCCGCTTTCGCTCGATATCGGCGCCGGCGTGCTGATCGGCTTCGGCCTGTCCGGCTGCTCATTCAATCTGGTGCTGTCGGCGTTCAGCAAGCTGCTGCCGCCCGAGCGGCGGGGCGTGGCGCTCGGCGCCGGAACCGCCGCCGGATCGTTCGGGCAGTTCCTGTTCGCGCCGTTTGGCGTGGCGATGATCGGCAATTTCGGCTGGCAGACGGCGCTGATGGTATTCGCCGCTCTGATGCTGCTGATCGTGCCGCTATCGCTGGCGCTCGCCACCCCGCCCGTGATTTCGGGCAACGTGCCCAAAGCGACCCAGCAGCCGTTCAGGACGGCGCTGGCGGAAGCGTTCGGCCATCGCTCTTATGTCTTGCTCGTGCTCGGCTTCTTCACCTGCGGCTTTCAACTGGCTTTTATCACCGCGCATCTGCCGGCCTATCTGGTCGATCGCGGTATAGCCGCGCAGACCGGCGGCTGGGTAATCGCCGCCATTGGTCTGTTCAACATCATCGGCTCGCTGAGCGTGGGCTGGCTGCAGAACCGGCTGCCAAAGCGCTATATCCTGTCGACGATCTATTTCGTGCGCGCGATGTCGATCGTCGCTTTCATCTCGTTTCCGATCACCACCTTCTCCGCGATCATGTTCGGCGCGGTCACCGGCCTGACCTGGCTTTCGACGGTGCCGCCGACCTCGGCGCTTGTGGCCCTGATGTTCGGCACTCGCTGGTTTGCCACGCTGTATGGATTTGCCTTCGTCAGCCATCAGCTCGGCGGCTTCCTCGGCGTTCTGCTCGGCGGTGTCGTATTCGAGAAGTTCGGCTCCTACACCGCGATCTGGTGGCTGTCGGTCCTGTTCGGCGTGCTGTCGGCGCTGATCAACCTGCCGATCGTCGAGGCACCGGTGGCGCGGGCAGTGCCGGCGATTTGAAGTTCCTGCGCTGCAAGCGGCAAACTCGATCAGGAACTTCAAATCGAAATCGGCACTGCAATCATAGGTTTGCTAGCGCTCGCTACATTCCGAAGTTCGCATTCGAAAGTGCTGCGAACACTTCGCGAACTTCGGAATCGGAGTGCTAGTTGCACAGCCGGCCTAGACCGTTCACAGTCCAGGGGGATTCAAGAAGCAAGCATCAGGGAGTGCGTGTTGGGAACGTTCAAGGCGATCAGGATCGACAAGGCGGAAAAAGGCACCGCGGCCGCGCTCACCCGGTTCGACGAAGCCGAATTGATGGAAGGCGACGTCACCGTGCGGGTCGAATATTCCGCGCTGAATTACAAGGATGGCCTCGCCGTCACCGGCAAGGCGCCGGTGGTGCGGCGCTTCCCGATGATCGCGGGCATCGACCTCGCCGGCACTGTCGAGCAGTCGTCGCATCCGCAGTGGAAGGCCGGCGACAAGGTGATCTGCACCGGCTGGGGCATGGGCGAGACCCATCTCGGCGCTTACGCCGAGATGGCGCGCGTCAAGGGTGAATGGCTGGTGCGCCTGCCGGAGGCAATGTCGGCGCGCGATGCGATGGCGATCGGCACCGCCGGCTTTACCGCCATGCTCGCGGTGCTGGCTTTGGAAAAGCATGGCCTGACCCCGACGCGCGGTCCCGTTGTCGTCACCGGCGCCGCCGGCGGCGTTGGCTCGGTTGCATCAGCCGTATTGTCCAAGCTCGGCTATCACGTCATCGCTTCCACCGGCCGGATGTCAGAGGCCCCTTATCTCCGCGGTCTCGGCGCGGCCGAGGTGATCGACCGCAATGAGTTGTCGGGTCCGGCCAAGCCGCTGGCCCGGGAGCGCTGGGCGGGCGGTATCGACAGCGTCGGCTCGACTACGCTGGCCAACCTCCTCTCGATGACGAAGTATGGCGGCGCCGTCGCCGCATGCGGGCTGGCCGCCGGCATGGACCTGCCGTCCTCGGTGGCGCCGTTTATTTTGCGCGGGGTGTGCCTTCTCGGCATTGATTCCGTGATGTGTCCGATTGAGCTGCGCAAGATCGCCTGGAGCCGGCTCGCGCGCGACCTAGACCCTGTTAAACTCATTGAAATTACACATGAAATTGGCCTTGACCAAGTTATCGACGCCGGCGCCAGGATCCTCGCCGGGCAGGTTCGCGGTCGAATCGTGGTAAAAATTACCTAAGGATGTTCAGACTTTACCAACCAAGCTGCTCCAATGTTGCCACGGTTGGTATGGTAAGCAGCGGGTAAAGAAATCAGGCGTTGCCCGCGCTCTAGTAAAGTCGGAGTTACAGCATGCTTGCGCGTTTCGTGTTGGGGGCCGTCACGGCCGGCGCGTTGATCGCGCCAGTTTTGGCCGGACAGATGATGAATGCCGACGAGGCCCGCAGGTTCGTAGCCGGCAAGGTGTTCGCATTCACCTGCTTCGATGGCACACGCGGCGCGGGCCGGGTGCTCGATGACATGGGTGCGGCCGGCGCGGTGCAATTTGCCGGCGCCGGTCCGGTCCGTCACGTGCGGCTGCCCGGCAATACGCTGCAGATCCGCGGTCAGGCCGTCTGCGCGTCGATCAGGGGCGTTCCGTTCGAGCCATGCTTCAATCTCGACAAAAAGGACGAGCGCAGTTTCCGTGGATCGGTCTCGGGCATGGGCTTTGCCTATTGCGACTTCCGTCATCAGGGCGCGGCGCAGATGCTGCTGGCGCGGGCGGTGGCCCGGCCGCGTTCGCTGCATCACGCCGACCGGACCGGCTCGGTGGAAGTGTCCGCGCGCGCCGAGACCGCGCATGTCGAGAGCGGCAGAATCGAGCCGGTTAAATCCGAGGCGAGATCAGAGCCGGCGAAAACGGAAAACGCTTCCGAGCTGCGCCGCTCGACTGACTGATCGGGCGCAGGACCTCTAAAGACACGCTTTTCAGCGCTTACACCCCCGGCTGCGCCACCGGCACGGCCGCCGGCGTTTGCTTGCGGAACAGGATGCGCTGGTAGAGCCAGCCGATCGCCACCAGCACCAGCCCCAGGCACATGAACGACAGCGCGCGATAGACGCCCGTCAGCGTCGACATGTCGATCAGGAACGCCTTCAGGATCGTGAGCGCGATCACGGTAGCGGAAGCCAGCCGGGCGCGCTGTGAATTGAAGATGATGCCGATGCCGAGCAGCGCCACGCCGAACGCCAGCCACGCGATCGAATAGGTGTATTGTTCGACGCCAGTGGTCGCGCCTCGCGTCAGCACCGGGCCGTGATAGAGCCGGCGAATTTCAAATGTGACATAAGTCAGCGCCAGAATCAGCGCACCGGCCGCGATGCTGTTGGCGTAAATGGCGGCCCGTCGGCCCGCCGCCGCATAGGACAGCAGCAACGCCAGTAGCGCGGGCAGGGCGTAAGCCAGCAGCAGCAGGTTGATAAAGACGCCGCCGACATTGGTCGGCCAGAATATCGGCGTCTCCAGCAGCATCAGGACGAACACCGTGGCAAGTCCGGCATACAGCGTGAGCAACACCGCGCCGACATTGTGGACGATGCTGCCGCTGCGAATGCGCAGTCGCTCCAGGCCGATCGCCATGGCCAGCGCGACGCAGACCTGCAGCGCGAATTCGGCCAGTGAGATGTGAACGCGGTACATGTCCCCGCCGTTGACGGCATGGCGAATTTCCGAGAACGCCAGCAATACGGTGAACAGGATCGCCGCCGCCTCCACGGCGCGCAGCGGTGCATCGTCGCCGCGGCGGCGCAGAAAGTGACTTCCGATCCAGAACAACAGCGCCGGAATGCCGTAACCCCACAATAGCCAGTTGAAAATCGGCGTGGTGCCGACCGCATCGCCGACAATGCGCGGCTCGTAGCCGATCCGCAGCACGACGATCCCGGCGAGGATGGCGGCCAGCGAGCGCAGGAACGGTATCGGCCGCTGCATCGAGATCCACGCGGTGCCCGTCGACATCAGCGCCAGCGCAATCGTGAGCCAGCCTTTTTCCAGTGCAAAGGTCAGCGCCAGCGCCAGCGCGCCCAGCGCGCCGGTGGCGAACAGCGCAACCGAGATCGGCAGGCCCGGCCGGTTGTCGCGCCGGTTAAGAATTTCGGTCGCGGCGCCATACGCCGCCGCCAGCACCACCGCCAGAATCGCGAACGGGATCGATCGATCCAGATGGGCAATGCGGGCATAGAGCGCAATCAACAGCGCCAGCGGCGTGAACACGGCGGCCGCCGACCACACTACCGGGATGATGGCGCTGACCGAGCGGCCCTGCGCCATAAAACCTGCGGCACCGAACATGCCAGCGAAGATCACGGCGGTGATCAGATGCAACGTGACGGAAGCATCGGTCGCTACCGGGCCGATCCCCGGCAACGGCCCGCCCGGCAGCACCAGCATGTCCGGATTGCCGCGGACCGCCCATTCGGCGAACACGATGAAGACGAACAAGGCCGCGGCGCCAACGGCGGCGATGGCCGCCTGCGCGCGCCATGCCACGATCAATGTGCCGGCCACCAGCAGGGCGAATACGACAATGGCGGTATCGGCATGAAAACTTACGAGCACAATTGCGGTTGCGCCCAGCAGGTAGGCGGCGAGCGATCCGGATGAGATCGGTTCGATCCGGCCCTCGTCCGCCGGCGGACCGAACATGAATCCGCACACCACCAGCACGGCCGCGAGGACAAAGCCCGACATGACGTGCAACGCGTGCGGTCCGACCATCGACGGGCCGCATGGCAGGCAGGGGAAAGTCCAGAGCAGCGCGAAGGCGATGGTTGTGACCGCGAGCCAACGCCACAGCCTGATCCGCGCCAGGCCGAACGCCGCCGCGGTGACGATTGCGAGATAAATGTAGAGCGCCCAGTAGTCGGGCTTTTCCGAAGAAACCAGGATCGGGGTGACGAAGGCGGCGGCGATGCCGAGGCCGGCCAGCGCCGGCCCGTGCAGCAGCGCGGCGGCAAGCGTGCCCAGCGCCACCATTCCGAGCAGAATGAACGCGGTTGCGGGCACGAGAAAGCCGTACAATGCATAGGCGGCATAGACGGTCGCGAAAGCCACGGCGGTGCCCGCGGCGGTGAGGATCGCAGGGATGTTGGCGATCGGCAGCGCTTCGATCGCGGAGATGCTTTCCTTGCGGCGCGTCCATTCGCCCGCGGCAAGCAGCGCCAATGCGAACGCGCCACCGAGCAGGGTGCGCACGCCGGGGCCGAGCAATCCGGCATCGATCGAATAGCGGACCATGAAGAAGCCGCCGAGCGCAAGCGTCAATCCGCCGATCCAGACCACCCAGCGGGTGCCGATGCGCTCCTCGAAGCCGGGCTGGGCTGGCGGAAGCGGCGGCGGCATAGCGGCCGCGCCGGTGGCGGCATCCTTTGCCGTGGTGCCCGGGTCATGCGCGACGGGCGCGACCGATTCCGTAGCCGCAGCCGTTGCCGGTTGCTCGGAGGCGACGCTCGGCGATGAGGCTGCGGGCGTTTGCTCGGGCGTCTCGGTCGGGGTGGGCGGTGGCGTGACAGGCCTGGCCTGCCATGCCGCAGCATCCATCGCGTCAAGCCGCGCGCGCAGCATGGCTGCCTGGTTGAGCGCCTTGCGCGAGACCATGAACGCAACGATGGCAATCAGCAGCGAAAAAAACGCGAACGGCGAGTAGAACATCTGGCCTCCAGGCGATCGGCGCGGCTTGAGGGCCTACGGCGTCAAATCTCAGGCGTCGTCAGGCCGTCAGCGCCGCCCGCGTACGCGCAGACCGGGCGCTGGTCGCTCCTGCAGCACCTCGCGGCGGAAGCGAAACAGCGCGGCGGGCCGCCCGCCGGTCTGTGTCGACATCACGCCGGTTGGTTCGACCAGGGCGCCGGCTTCCACCAGCCGGCGGAAATTCTGTTTGTGCAGATGCCGCCCCGAGATCGCTTCCACAGTCCGTTGCAACTCAGTGAGTGTAAACTCGGGCGGCAAAAGTTCAAACACCACGGGGCGGTATTTCAGCTTGGCGCGCAGCCGCGCGATCGCCGTGGCCAGTATCCGCCGGTGGTCGAAGCGCATCGGGACGCCGAGGTTCGGGATCGATTTGCGCGCCAGGGCCGCGGGGCGTCCGTCTCGCCGCGCCTCCTCGATCAGTCCGGCTTCATACAGCAGTTCGTAGCGGTCGAGCACGCGCTCCTCGTCCCAATGCGCGCCCTCGGTGCCGAAATACAGTCGCACGCGGTCCTTGCGGCTGAGCGCCCGCGCGGTGTCCGGCTGCTCGGTCTTGCCCGCCCAGCGCGTCAGCTCGGGGAAGATATCGCGCTCGATGATGTCAGGCCGCGATTCCCGCCAGTCTTCCCATGGGAAAAACCGGTACCAGGGCTCAAACGTGGCGCCCGGCGCGCGCGAGGCGTTGTCGGCGGCGCGGGTCAGCGCCAGGTAGCCGATCGAGGCGACATGGGTATCGCCGGCCTGCGTATGCCGGCCGCGGTCGCCGAACGTATAGAGCTGCTCGACATAACCAAGTCGCAATCCCGCCTGCTCCTCCACCCAGGCGCGCAGGCCGATCTCGAAGGTGCGGTGCGACACCGCATCGAACGGGCCGAACGGAAGCCCGGCGAGCTTGTCACCGTCGCCGCTCGAGGCGGTAAGGATCAGCGGCTCGTTGCCTTCGATCGCGACGATGGCGGCGGTCAGGCCGATCTCGATCGGCGTCAGCAGCTTTTCGCTCATCTGGCGACGTTTGCGGGCATCAGTCGAGATCGATGCGGAAGGGGCGGCCCTCGACCATCATGCTGCCCGGCCCCATTTCGTCAAGCGCGCGCAGCATCCGCCCGTCGCGCCCCAGCGCCTTGTCCGCCAGCGAGACGATCAACCGGTTCGGTGATGCGATCGGGGAGGCCGCACGAATTTGCCGCGCGATCGAAATTTCATCGCGATGCGGGTTGAGCAGGCAGGCGGCGGCAAAGGCGCTCGCGGTCGAGCGGCTGATGCCGGCGTAGCAGTGCACGACCAGCGGCGCGCTGCGGTCCCAGCCGCGCACGAAGTTCAGCACCTGCTCGATATGCGAATCCGAGGGCGCGACGAATCCATCCATCGCTTCGGTAATGTCATCCATCTGCACTTTCAGATGATTGGCCGGGAGTACCGACTCCGGCCGCTGCACCTGGTCGACATTGGCCATCACGGTGAGGACGTGACTGGCGCCGGTCGTCTTGACGGTGTCGGGAAGTGCGGCGAGCGAGCAGACGTGAATCATGATGGTCCTTCGGCTATTTCGATTATAAGCCCGCGCGCGGGGCGGTGAAAGGACGCGTTTACGGGTGCAATGTCTTGAACCGCGCCAGGAACCGCTTCTCGGCCTTGGCCGCCGTCCAGGGCGTCAAATAATCCTGACGCGTCGCCTGCGGCAGGCCGGGATCGCGGCCGAACAGGCGTTTCGCCTCGGCTTGCGCAAAGCCTGCAAGCGCTGTCGCCTCGAGATAGGCCGCGCCCCGGTCGGCATCCTTGATCCGGCGCTCGAGCTCTGTGCTGAGCACCGGCGGCAGTCCGAAGCGGATATGGATCGCCGCGAGCAGCCGCCTTTCGACCGCCTTGTAGTCCCCGCCAAGCACCGCCTTGAACGGCGAGATCATGTCGCCGATGACGTATTCCGGCGCGTCGTGCAGCAGCGCCGCCAGCCGCACCCTGACATCGACGCGCGGCGTCTGCTCGCGCATCACGGCTTCAACCAGTAGCGTATGCTGCGCCACCGAGAAAATATGCGCGCCGCTGGTCTGGCCGTTCCAGCGCGCCACCCGCGCCAGGCCATGGGCGATATCGGCGATCTCGATATCCAGCGGCGAGGGGTCCAGAAGATCGAGCCGCCGGCCCGACAGCATCCGCTGCCAGACGCGGGAGGAGGTTTGCGGCGCGAACGGTTTGTTGGCCGTCATCTGACTTTGAGTCGGGGCGCGCGATGTTTTCCGGCGCAGCTGTCGTGGCAGAAACAGGTAACCAGATGGTCGTTGACCATGCCGGTGGCCTGCATGAAGGCGTAGACGATGGTCGGACCGACGAATTTGAATCCGCGCGACGCCAGCTCCTTCGACATCCTGGTCGACAGCGGCGTCGACGCCGGCACGCTTGCCGTGGTCCTGAAATGGTTGACCTTCGGCCGGCCGTCGACGAAGTCCCACAGGAATTTCGAGAAGCCGGGACCCTCTTCCATGATCTCGAGATAGGATTTCGCGCTTGCGACCGCGCCCTCGATCTTGGCGCGGTTGCGGACGATGCCGGCGTCGTTCATCAGCGCGTGAAGCTTTTTGGCATTGTAGCGCGCGATCTTCGCAGGTTCGAAATCGTCGAAGGCGCGGCGGAAATTGTCGCGCTTGCGCAGAATCGTGATCCACGACAGCCCGGCCTGGAAACCGTCGAGAATGAGTTTCTCATAGAGCGCGCGGTCGTCATATTCCGGCACACCCCATTCGGTGTCGTGATAGGCCATGTAGAAGGGGTCTTCCCCCGGCCACGGACACCGCGTCAGGCCATCGGCATGCAGGCGCGCGGATCGGCTCATGCCACGGTCTGCTTCGCTGATGTCAGAAGGTCGTCCGGATCGGCAAGGCGGATGGCAAGGCCGCCCGAGGTCAGCTTCAATCCGGCGGCAAGCGCATCGGCGGCACGATCGGTCCGGATCAGCGCGAGACCGCTGTGACCTGCCGTCGAACCTATCGTGCCGACCATTTTGTCGCCGGCAAGAATCGCCGTGCCCGGTTCCGGCGAAAAGCCCTCAAGAACGATGCGTACCGTTCGCGTGCGCGCAGTGCCGCGATGCTGCATCCGCGACACCACCTCCTGTCCGACGTAGCAGCCCTTGTCGAAATCGACGCCATGCAGGCGGTCCATGTTGGTCTCGTGCGGGAACGCATCGCCATACATGAAGTCGAGGCCGCCGCGGGGAACCCCCGAGGCGATGCGATGGGCGTCATAGGCGGCGCTGTCCACCAGATCCGCGCCGATCAGATCGGCGACTTTTTGCGCGAGTTCCGCGGGTGCCAGAATCCGCCAGCCGAGCACGGCGTTGCGGGGGTCGGCGAACGCCAGGTCGGGCTTCAAGTCGGGCTTGATGGCAAAGTCGCCATCCCACGCCGCTAGCACGCCGAGACTATCCGAAAGGTTTTCGACCGTGACCTTGGCGCGCAATTTGTAGAAACCGAGCTTGTCGGCGAGCGCCTGCGCCAGCGCGCGCGGGCAATCGATCAGGAACCCGCCGCCATGGCCGGAGGGCGCTTCGGTGATCAAAAAATCCACCGTTATCTTGCCCTGCGGCGTCAGCAATGCCCCGAACCGGCCGAGGCCGGGCCGCAACAGCGCGACGTCCGCGGTGACAAGGCCGTTGAGAAAGTCGCGCGCGCCTTCGCCGCTGACCTTGATCACGCCCCGGTCGGGGAGAAACGCTGCTTTCATAAGGAGTTCTCTGGCAAAGTTCTTGGGGAAACGCAGGTGCCCGATATCACATGGCAACGTAAGACGCTAAGGTATTGCGAACAAGGCCCGCCGCGGCATCAAGTTGCGTAAAGCGGGCACCGAGGTTTCATGAATCAACGATTTGATACCATTCTAAAATCCGGCACCGTGGTCAATCAGGATGGCGAGGGCGTGCGCGACGTCGCCATCGCCGACGGCCGCATCGCCGCGATCGGCTCCCTTGGACAAGCCTCCGCTGCCGAGGTGATCGACTGCAAGGGCCTTCACATCCTGCCGGGCGTGATCGACACGCAGGTGCATTTTCGCGAGCCGGGCCTGACCCACAAGGAGGACCTCGAAACCGGTTCGCGCAGTGCGGTCATTGGCGGCGTCACCGCGGTGTTCGAAATGCCGAACACCGATCCCCTGACCGTCACCGAAGCTGCCTTCACCGGCAAGGTGAAGAGCGGGCGTCACCGCATGCATTGCGATTTCGCGTTTTTCATCGGCGGCACCCGCGACAACGTGGCGGATTTGCCGGAGTTCGAACGCGCGCCCGGCTGTGCCGGCGTCAAGGTGTTCATCGGCTCGTCCACCGGCGCGCTACTCGTCGAGGATGACGAAAGCCTGCGGCGGATTTTTCAGGTGATCAGGCGCCGCGCCGCCTTCCATGCCGAGGACGAATACCGCCTCAACGAGCGCAAGGGATTGCGCGTCGAGGGCGATCCGCGCTCGCACCCGGTGTGGCGCGACGAGACCGCGGCGCTGCTGGCGACCCAGCGCCTCGTCAAGCTCGCCCATGAAACCGGAAAACGCATTCACGTGCTGCATATCTCGACCAGGCAGGAGATCGAGTTTTTGCGCGACCACAAGGATGTGGCTAGCTGCGAGGCGACCCCGCATCACCTGACGCTGGAGGCGCCGGAATGCTATGAGCGGTTAGGGACCCGCGCGCAGATGAATCCGCCGGTGCGCTCGGCCGATCACCGCGCGGGTATCTGGTATGGCATCGAGCAGGGCATCGTCGACGTGCTCGGTTCCGATCACGCGCCGCATACGCTGGAGGAAAAGGCAAAAACCTATCCGGCCTCGCCGTCCGGCATGACCGGGGTGCAGACGCTGGTGCCGCTGATGCTCGACCACGTCAATGCCGGACGATTGTCGCTGGCGCGCTTCGTCGATCTCACCAGCGCCGGCCCGGCGCGGCTGTTCAACATCGCCTGCAAGGGCCGGATTGCGGCGGGCTATGATGCCGACCTTACGGTGGTCGATCTCAAGCGCAGCGAGACCATCACCGACAAATGGGTGGCCTCGCGCGCCGGCTGGACGCCGTATCACGGCGTGCGGGTCACCGGCTGGCCGGTCGGCACTTTTGTGCGCGGCAGGCGGGTGATGTGGCAGGGCGAGTTGCTGACGCCGTCGACCGGCGAGCCGGTGCGGTTTCTCGAGACGCTGAAGCCTTGACGACTACTGCTTGGCCAGCGTGGTCGAAAATTCGCCGTTGCGGACACGCACCGGGAGGCCTTCCACGAATTTCGCCACCGCGTCTTCGCCATAGGTTCTGACCAGTTCGGCGAACGCCGCGAACAGGCTTGCCTGCGCCAGGCAGTCGCCATCGACGCCATCGTGCCGCGCCTCCGCCCAGGCCTCGTTGAGATAGCTGAGCGCCGCCTGTTTCTGCTCGTGATCGGGCAACGGGTCGCGGGCGGTGGTGAAGGACACTGGATGGCTCATGAAACTCTGGCAGGCTCTGCGCGCATCCAGGGCGGAACGCGTCGAATGCGCGAGCTTTAGCATGCGGCGCGGAGCCGCCTAGACCAGTTCTTTAGGAAAGGTTAACGGCCTGAAATAAGATGAGGCGATTGTTTCAATCCGAAACGCGGGAGCGCGTCCATATCGTTTTCGAGTGAAATGGCCACCGGTTCGCGTGAAAAAAGCATCAGGGCGGAGGGCCCTAATTGGCGTAGCGGGCGGTCAGATCCCGCGAAATCTTCGAGCCTTCCTCGATGTAGCGGCGGATCGCCACGGAGGCCGCTGGCGTGCAGGTCCGGTAGGTCTGCTGGAACCCGTTATAGCCCCGGTTGAAGCCCGCGATCATGCGGGCGCGGCGATCGCCCGAGGGGGTTTCGGCATCGATCAGCGCCTGCATCTGGTTGCGCCATTTCGGGCCTTCATTGCTGCCGCAAATGCCCCTGAGGTAATGCAGGGTGCCGAGGATCTCGGCCAGCCGCTGCAGATCGCCGTCGAACGGCGCAGCCGCATCCTGGGCCCGCACAGGGCTGGAAATGCACGCCGAGATCAGGATGAGAACGGCTAGAAAATGCTTGGACATGAGCCCGCACGATATGCCTTTTCAATGCGCTGGAAGCAAGGCGCGAAGGGCTTGCGGATCAGGCTCGGAGCAGGCTTCTCGCCTGCCGGATGACCTCCTGCAGGCCAGAGGTGACCTTGAGATCGCCGATCGCGTCCGGCGCCAGCCACCTGAAATCGTCGAGTTCGTCGTTCAGGACCGGCTCGCCGGAGGTCCAGCGCGCCGCGAACGACATGATCAGATAGTGTCCGCCCCCGCCGGCTGCCGGCACCACCTCGCGCCATCCGGCAAGGCCGATGATCTCGATTTTGAGCGCGGTTTCCTCCTCGACCTCGCGATGCAGCGCCGCGTGCAGGGTTTCGCCGAATTCGACCCGGCCGCCCGGCAGCGAATAATACCCCTTGGCTGGCGAGCGCGCGCGACGCACCAGCAGGATCCTGTCATCGCGGAAGATCGCCGCGCTGACGGCAAGCTGGGGATGGGACGGGGGGGACGCCGGCGACATCAGTGAGTCATGATATAGTCGACGTCGGCCTCGGAGCCGCCATTGATGATGCCGCCGGCCAGCGCCACCAGCGGCTTGACCCAGCCGGTGGCCTGCTCGGCCAGCACGGCCCGGGTCTTGTCCTGCCGGGCTTCGCGCATCGCGGCGCCCACCGCCGTCAGAATCGAGGTCATGGCGCCGGTGATATTGTCGAATTCGGCGCGGATGATGGCGTCGGCGGAATCATAGGCCTCGATCGCCAGCTCACGGGCCTTGAAATGGGACGCCATGAAGTGCTCCCGATAGGTCAGGGGACGCCAGCCCAGGAAATCTTCCGCGCATTCCGGGATGTCCGGAATCATCTCGAGCAGCATGACGGCTTCATTGAAGTGATTCAGATAGTCGCTGGCAAGCCCGGTCCGGGGATTGATGTTGGCGGCCTGCAGCTGCGCCGCCCGGGTCTCATCAGGGGCTGCCCGGCGCGGCGTCGGGCTCTCGGATCGCGCGGGTCTGGACGCCTTTGATGTCATCTGCCGCAGTGTTGACGGTCGGGGTTAAAAGGTGCTGAACGGATGCCTATCTGGACGACAGAATGTGCGGACGCTTCGTAATCACCTCGCCCCCGGCGGCCTTGCGGCAGATCTTTGGCTATATCGAGCAGCCCAATTTTCCGCCAAGGCATAACATCGCGCCGACCCAACCGATACCCGTGGTTATCATCGAGAACGGCGCCCGGCATTTCCGGCTGATGCGCTGGGGCCTGTTGCCCGCCTGGGTCAAGGATGTCAGCAAATTCACGCTGCTGATCAATGCGCGCGCGGAAACGGTCAGGGAAAAACCGGCCTTCAAGAACGCAATGAATCGGCGGCGCTGCCTGATCCCGGCGGATGGCTATTATGAATGGCAGGCGTCCGAAAGGCGCAAACGGCCCTATTTCATCCATCGCCGCGACGGCATTCCGATCGGTCTCGCCGGGCTGGCGGAAACCTGGATCGGCCCGAACGGCGAGGAACTCGATACAGTGGCGATCGTCACCGCGCCGGCGAGCGCCGATCTCGCGGGTCTGCATCACCGCGTGCCCGTGACGATCGCGCCCGGCGATTTCGATCGCTGGCTCGACTGCGGCGCGCACGATGCGGACGAGGCGATGGCGCTGCTGACGCCGCCCGGCGAGGGCGAGTTCGTCTGGCATGAGGTCTCGATCCGGGTCAACCGCGTCGCCAATGACGATGCGCAGCTGATCCTGCCGATCACCGCGGAACAGCGCGAGGCCGAAGAGCCAAAGCCTCAGCCAAAGCCTCCCGTGAAAAAGGTGAGCCAGCGCAAACCGGCGCCGGTGGCACCCGATGACGGGCAGGGAAGCTTGTTTTGATCGTATTTGTCGTCCCGGCCAAGCCAACGGGTCGCGCGAATGCGCGCCCGATGACAGGCTACGCGCGAGCCGGGACCCATAAACACCGGCCGCAATTTTGCGCGATGCTGGTGCGACAATCCCCCTAACACCAAGCCGCGGTGGTTATGGGTCCCTGCTTCCGCAGGGACGACACGTCTATGGTTTTCCGTGCGCCAGCAATTGCTTCAGCTTCAGCACGGCGCTGTCAGGCGTCGTGAGCACCGGCCGACCCGACGCCTCGGCGACCAGCGACGCCGCCGGCGCCATGCTGTATTGCGCGAGCGCAATGAGGTCGCAGTCGCGCAAGTCCCGTGATGCTTCTGCGACCAGGCAATCATGTTCCGCGCGTGCGCCGCGATCCAGCGCCGCAAGCGCGCCTGTCGCCAGTTTCGGCACGACCTCGACCGAGCGGGGAAATTCCCGCGGCATCGAGGCAAGCGTGGGGGCGAACGTCGAGAGCAGGCCGATCCGGTGGCCCCGCGCGGCGGCCTGTTCGATCATCGCATCACTGGGCTTGAGCACCGGCATCGTCGCGTGCTCGCGCGCGACCGCCTCGATGCAGGGGCCGAAGGCCGAGCAGGTGAAGAGGATGGCGTCGGCGCCGGTGGAGGCCGCGTAACGTCCGAGCATGAGGAAACGATCGGTCATCCCGGCGGTGAGGCGGCCTTCGCGCGCGAGGTCGGCCGACAGGCTGTCATCGAGCAAATTCATCAGGATTGCGTCCGGCCAAAGCCGGGCAAACGAGGCCTCGATCGGCTGAATCGAATGTTTCAGGGCGTGGATGAGGGCGATGCGCATCTTGTTCTTTCTGGCTGCAAGCCAAGCGGGGGTGTCAATGTGCAGCGAGCCGCCGCGTCCTCAACGATTACGGCGTCGGATCCCGCCCGTCGAGCCATTTGGCGAAGACCACGCGTTGCTGCTCGAAATAGCCGAGCGACTCGTAGAAGGCGTGGGCCCTGGCGTTGTCTCCACGGACCATGAGCTGAAGCTTTTCAACGCCGCGGGCACGCAGCCACTCTTCCGCTGACGTCATGATCGCACGGCCGTAGCCCTTGAAGCGATGATCGGGATCGACGGTCACGTAATAGACCCAGCCGCGATGGCCGTCATGGCCGACCAGCACCGACGCGACGAGGGCGCCGTCATTTCGGCCGAGCAGCACCGTCGCGTTGGTTTCCTTCCGCGCCAGCGCAATATCGCCGGCAGGATCGTTCCACGGGCGCGTCGACCCGCAACGCTGCCACAGCGCGATCACATCCGTGATATCGCCGTCTTCAATTGCCCTGATGTTCAGGGTGGCGGGTTGGGAATTCACAGCACCTTGCCAGGGTTCATGATGCCCAGTGGATCGAGCATCGCCTTGATGGCGCGCATCAACTCGATCGCAACCTTGTCCTTGACGTCGGGCAATTCGTCGCGCTTGAGCACGCCGATGCCGTGCTCGGCCGAGATCGACCCGCCCATTCGCAGCACGATGTCGAACACCACCGCATTGACCTCGTGCCAGCGGGCGAGAAAATCCGCAGCATCGCCGCCAACGGGCTGGCTGACATTGTAATGGATATTGCCGTCGCCAAGATGGCCGAACGGCACCGGCCGCGCGCCCGGTATCAGTTTCACCACGGCGGCATTGGCCTGCTCGATGAAGTCGGGCACCGCGACGACAGGCACCGAAATGTCATGCTTGATCGAGCCGCCTTCCGGCTTCTGCGCCGCCGACATCTCGTCGCGCAGCTTCCAGAACGCTCCGCGCTGGCTTAAGCTCGCCGCGATCACGGCGTCATCGACGATGCCGTCGTCAAGACCCAGCTCCAGGATCGACTCCAGCGTGGCGCGGGCATCGTCGCGCGGAGAGGACAGTTCCATCAGCACGTACCAGGGATGCTTGTTCTCAAGCGGATGGTGGATGTCGATGCCATGACACAGGCAGAACTCCACCGCGATATCGGACAACAGCTCGAAACTGGTCAGGGTGCCGGCAGCCTCGTTCTGCGAGATCGAGAGCAACTTCAGCGCCTGCGCCGGCGATTTGAGGCCAACGAAAGCGGTCTCCACCGCGCGCGGTTTCGGAAACAGCTTTAACGTCGCCGCGGTGATGATGCCGAGCGTGCCCTCGGCGCCGATAAAGAGGTTGCGCAGATCGTAGCCGGTGTTGTCCTTCTTCAGCTTCGACAGCCCGTTGAGAATGCGGCCGTCGGCCAGCACCACTTCCAGCCCGAGCGCCATCTCGCGCGCCACTCCATAGGCCAGCGCCGTGGTGCCGCCGGCATTGGTGGATAGATTGCCGCCGATGGTGCAGCTTCCCTCGGCGCCGAGCGACAGCGGAAACAGCCGGTCGGCCTCGGAAGCGCGCTGCTGGGCGATCTGCAGCACCACGCCGGCCTCGCAGGTCATGGTGTTGGAGGCGGTGTCGATGTCGCGGATCTTGTCCAGCCGCCGCATGGACACGACCACCTCGCCATTATGCGGGGTCTGGCCGCCGACCAGGCCGGTATTGCCGCCCTGCGGCACCAGCGCGATGCGGTGTTCGCTGGCGAGCTTGCAGATGGCGGAGACTTCCGCGGTCGAGCCGGGCCGCAGCACCAGCGGCGAGCGCCCGTGAAACAGGTCGCGCTCTTCGGTAAGGTAGGGCGCGATCTCGGCCGCTTCCGTCACCGCATATTTGTCGCCGACGATGCCGCGGAAACGCGCGATCAGTTCGGGCGAGAGCGGCGGCGCGGGGGGTTGAACGATATTCATCTTGGTCTCTTGCGTAAGCTCACTGTCGCCCCACCGCGGCGCGGCGCAGCCGGTCGTTGATCGCCTCGCCGAGCCCGTGATGCGGCACCGGCATGACCGCGATGGCGCGCGCGCCTCTGGTGTCCAGAGCGCGAAGATAACCGAAAAGATTGGCGGCGGCCTCGTTGAGATCGCCTTGCGCGGACAAATTCATCACTATGGTTGCCGCCTCAACTCCCGGCATGCCGGCTGAACCGAACGCCAGCAGCGCTTCACCGGCGCTAACCCGTCCGGCATCGAGCCGCAGCGGCGTGCGCGGCGCGTAATGCGAGGCTAGCATCCCCGGCGCCAGCGGCTGGCCGGTCTCGGTGTCGGCGTGCTCAGCCGGTAGCAGCAATTTGCAGCCGAGCACGCGTTCGATCTCGCCGCGCGGCACGCCACCCGGGCGCAGCAACATCGGTTGATCGAAGCAGCCGACGATGGTGGATTCGACGCCGACCTCGACCGGACCGCCATCGACGATCAGATCGATTTTGCCGTTGAGATCGCCTTGCACATGCGCAGCCGTGGTCGGCGAGACATGGCCCGACAGATTGGCCGACGGCGCCACCACCGGCCGGCCGAACGCGCGCAGGATTTCCCGCGCTGCGCTGTGCGCGGGCACCCGGATCGCGATGGTATCGAGCCCGGCGGTGGCGAGATCGGCCACCGGGCAGCCTTTCGTTTTTGGCAGCACCAGCGTCAGCGGCCCCGGCCAGAACGCGTGTGCCAACGCGATCGCCTGCGCGTCGAAGCGGGCAATCCGCTTGGCAGCGCTGAGATCCCCGACATGGGCGATCAGCGGGTTGAACGCGGGCCGGCCCTTGGCCTGATAAAGCCGCGCGATCGCCTTGGGGTTGGTGGCGTCGGCGCCGAGGCCATAGACGGTCTCGGTCGGGAACGCGACCAGCCCGCCCTGGCTGAGCAACCGCACGGCAGCGGCCACGGCGGCCTCGCCGGCGGGCAGAATTGGCGTTGTCAGGCCCACATTCACTGGGTTTGGTGTCCTCAATTCGGCTTCTTGCGGTGTGCGAAACCCAAGGCTATAAGCCGCGTTCTTGTCGGAGTGTGGCTCAGTCCGGTAGAGCACTGCGTTCGGGACGCAGGGGTCGCAGGTTCAAATCCTGCCACTCCGACCAAGACATTGTTGGGCGTTTTGCCCCTTTTCCCGAGTATTTTCAAGGCTATCAGGCACATATCGCGCAAAGAACACGCGTAGCGTCCAACGCGCGCCGCGCGACATTGCCTGGCGCTCGAAATTCTCCTTCCGCCTGGCTGCCGGACGCTCATTTTTTTGCTTCCACCCTCAAATGCCGGTGGCCATCGCGGCCGGTCGGTGGGCATAGTTTTGCAACAAAGACCGATATCGGGGAGGAAGCAGGAGATGATCCCTGACACTACGGCCCCACGAGGACACGCACATCTAATGACCGTCTCTGTAGTTCCAGTTGGCGCTGACGATCCTGCTCGTAGAGCGCCCGATTTTCGGCACCGGATTGCTGCTGAAGCATTCGAGTCGACAGCAGATTGTTAAACGAGCCATTTACACCCAGACCAGGGTCAGTACTGCGCGCAAACGTTAGGTTAGAACGACCGCTGGTGTTGGTAGCCGAACCAACTAACGGCGCGTCGATGAATGGAACCATCCGCCTGACGACGCGCTTCCCCGAGGAAGCGATGACAGTCTGATGGCCGGCAGCCATTGTCACGACGACCTTATGCACATCCACCCGTGAACCGGACAACCCGGCATTGGCCGCAGTGAAACGAAGTTGTTCGGGCACAGGGTTCAAGGCAAGCGTGGCTGTTGCGCCACCTGTCAGCGTTGTCGTGTAGGTCAGCGTGTCGGCAAAAGTGAATACTCTGCCCGCTCCCGGGTTGTCAGCTCTTTGTAGCCTTATGAATGTGGCGACCGAGTCATACATACCGATGTCACCTGTTAGTGGGTATATCCAGTTTACCTCTCTGTCTCGCGAGCAATTCATCTTCCGCAGGTCGTCGAATGAATCGATGAGTTCAAAATTACGAACGCCTTGGCGCTCTCTGTTTGCTGCGGCAGTTGTGCTCAGGTTGAACGTACCGTTCGCGAAGGGGTTGAACAACGTGAACCCAGCGTTCGCATCGTTGTGTTCGTCTATGTCGAACGTAAATTGATACACGATCGACGCGTCATTGAAACTCTGCCCATATTGCTCGACCGCAGCCTTAGCTTCACAGCGAATCTTGTCCACGATGTCATAGGTTGTTTTGCGAGAGACGTCGTCCGGCAGCGGGTGTATCGAGCATCCCATCACAAGTGGTAAGAATGCCAATATCATGAAAGTCGGAGCCGGCCGGAAGCCAGTCGGAAACGCCACGTGGGCACGTGAATGATATGATGACATAACCGTTCCCCATCAGATTATAAAGTCAAAGGAAAGCGGAACTGCCCCGCAGCTGTCACGCGACAATTTAAGAAATGCAACCTAAGGGTCTATTTTTATGTCAGCTATTGCAAATCCGACACACCTGTAGCGGGCGCGAATCGTCGATTGCAACTGAGCAGTTGGCACTTCCGGAAACAGTGAAGGTGGAACGATTCCGCGCCCCACACGGTGGCCGGCGTTTCGAGAACCGCACTCCCGTCCCCGTTCAGTTGAAGGAATTCTCGGGCTCATACATCGTCGGCTTGACCGCGGTGGCCGCCATCATGATATCAGCAGCCGTTGCCTCGATGTCGCTGAAACTCGTGGTGTCGAAGGAGTAAGGGGAACGATGTTGATACGCCGTACTTGTGAATCGATGCTTGAAGCAATAATTTATACGGCGTGAATATATTCTGCGCGGAATCGGGGAAGCGCCATTCATGATTACCGCCAATCAGCTCAGGGCCGCTCGCGCGCTCCTGAATATCGATCAGCGGCAGATGGCCGGGCTGGCAGAGCTTTCGGTTCCGACGATCCAGCGCATGGAAGCCAGTGACGGCGTTATCCGGGCCAACGTCGACTCGCTCATGAAGCTGGTTTCCGCGCTCGATCGCGCGGGGATCGAGCTGATCAATCCTGGCGCTGCCAGTTCCTCCGGAGGCCGCGGCGTACGGCTGAAGGAGCACGTCACAAGGCCAAACTCGAAAACCGTCCGGCAACCGAAGCCGTCTTCCCCGCGCACCCCGGAGCGGGCGCGATGAACCACAACATCGCAGGAATCTTCAAGGCGTAGCGGCGCTCGCGTCCACCCGATCGAGCAGCGCAAGAAGACCCTGCAGCATCGCCGTCGGCGTAGGCGGACAGCCGGATATATGGAGGTCGACCGGGATCACCTCGGCAACACCGCCAGCGACCGCGTAGCTGCCGGCGAAGCATCCTCCATCCCGCGCGCAGTCGCCGATCGCGACCACCCATTTGGGATTGGGGGTCGCATGATAGGTGCGCTCCAGCGCCTCGCGCATGTTTTTGGTCACGGGACCGGTCACCATCAATACATCGGCATGGCGCGGCGAGGCGACGAAGCGCAGCCCGAAGCGTTCGACGTCATAGTAGGGGTTGTTGAGCGCGTGGATCTCGAGTTCGCACCCGTTGCAAGAGCCGGCGTCGACCTCGCGTATCGAGAGACTTCGGCCGAGCCGCCGCCGCGCCGCGCGGCCGACGGCGGTCGCGAGTTCGGTCACCGCGGCATCGTCCGGCGACGGCGCCGGTTCGGTGAGCGGCCGGCGAAACAGACTTTGGAAGAGCAGCTTGCGCATCTTGTCGTGTCCCTAGAGATCGTGACCGGAATACGAACAGTTGAACGACTTGTTGCAGAGAGGAAAGTCGGCAACGATGTTGTTCTCGATTGCGGCCTCCAGCAGCGGCCATTGAAACCAGGAGGGGTCGCGCAGGTGACAGCGTTCGACCCGGCCATCCCGCAAGCGGAGCCAGACCAGGACGTCGCCGCGGAAGGCTTCGGCAACTCCGAGACCCTCGCGGCTGCCGGCCGGATCGAGCCCGATGCAAACCGGTCCACGCGGCAGCCGGTCGAGGATTTGCTCGATCAACAACAGACTCTGGTCGACTTCGCGAATACGAATCCAGACGCGGGCATCGACGTCACCGGCATCAAGCACCGGAATGTCCAGGCTGAGCTGGTCATACGGCGGATACTTCAAGCTGTGCCGCGCATCGAAGGCGCGGCCGCTTGCACGACCCACATAGCCGCCGGCGCCGTACTGACGAACCAGCGACGGCTGTACAAACCCGGTGCTCACGGTCCGATCCTGGAGCGAGGCGGTATTGTCGTAGAGTTCCACGAGCTGCGGAAACACTTTTCGGATTTCAGCGATCAACGCACGCAGTTGCGTTTGTCCCTCCGGCGCGATGTCGCGCGCAAGGCCGCCAGGCACAATGCGATCCATCATCAGGCGATGGCCGAAGCAAACGTCCGCCGCCCGCAAGCAGCGCTCGCGCAGGATGCCGGTCTGCGCATGCATCAGGACGAAAGAGGCGTCGTTGCAGATCGCGCCGAGGTCGCCGAAGTGATTGGCGAGCCGTTCGAGCTCGGCCATCAAGGCGCGCAAAAAAACGGCGCGCGCCGGAACCTGGACCTCAACCGCAGCCTCGACTGCGTTCGCAAACGCAAGCGTGTACGCCACCGTGCTGTCGCCGGAAGTGCGCCCCGCGAGACGTGACGCTTTCTCGATCGAGGCTCCGGCCATCAGCGATTCGATACCCTTATGAACGTAACCGAGACGCTCCTCGAGGCGGACCACGGTTTCGCCGTTGACCGTGAAGCGGAAATGACCGGGCTCGATGATACCAGCATGCACCGGACCAACCGCGATCTGATGCAGGCTTTCGCCCTCGGACGGCAAAAATGGATACGCCGTTGAAAGCGAATGCGTTTCGACCCGAGTTCCAAGTGGGCGCTTCACGCCCCAGCGGCCATGATCGAGCCAAGGTCGCTGGTCTTGAAGGTCGGGCGATTCTGACCCGTAGAGGTCATGGATCGCGCGTTCGAGGCGGATCGCGGGCGGATGCATCTGTCCGACCGACGGGAACTTGCCGTCCCGGCATTCAATCGTCACGACGACGATCTCGGCGTCCTGCAGCAGCGCCATGTGCACCTTGTCGGCGTCGCCCCATAGTCCGAACAACGTCATGTGGCCTTCCGCAAGCTCGCCTGTGAGCATGCGCCACGTCTCAGGGCTCACGATGACCCGTGGCGCGGGCTTGTGCCCTTCGACCCTTTGACCCGGAATTCTTTCGATCAGCATGAGCCTATCCTAGAAGCTTTGCGACGTTCTGGAACCACGTGACCAATTGCGGAGGCAGGTAGACTCCAGCCATGAACACCAGCGCCAAATGGATAAACATCGGCACATAGGATGCCTTCGCTTCGGCGCTCGCGCCACGCGGCTCGCCGAAAGCGATGCTGTTCAACCGCAGGAACAAGGCACCGAAGCCAATGAGCAAGCCGGCGACCAGCACGATAGCGAGCAGCGGCTCGCGGGCGAAGGTGGAACTGACGATGAGAAACTCGCTCATGAAGATACCGGCCGTGGGAAGGCCGGCGATCGCGACGACGCCAAGCACGAGACCCCAACCAAGCACGGGGTTGGTTTCAGTGAGTCCACCCATCTCGGCGATCTTCTGCGTGCCTTTGGTCTGCGCGATGTGACCGACCGCAAAGAAGATCGCCGACTTCGTCAGGCTGTGCATCGCCATGTGCAACAGCCCGGCGAAATTGGCGATCGGCCCGCCCATGCCGAAGGCGAACACGATGATGCCCATGTGCTCGATCGACGAATAGGCGAACATGCGCTTGATGTCGCGTCGCCGGTAAAGCATGAACGCCGCGAAAACGACCGAGATGAGGCCCAGAGTCACCATCAGCGGGCCAGATGCGAGAGCGGACGGGTTCACCGCGAGCAGCATCTTGAAGCGCAGCAGCGCGTAGAGTGCGACGTTAAGCAGGAGCCCCGACAGCACCGCCGAAATCGGCGTCGGACCTTCGGCATGCGCATCGGGCAGCCAGGCATGCAGCGGCGCCAGCCCTACCTTGGTGCCGTAGCCGAGCAGCAAAAAAACGAACGCGACGTTCAGGAGTTCGGGGCTGAATCTGCTGGCGTGCGCGATAAGCGACGTCCACACCATGGCGTCGGCACCTTCGCCGATCACCGGTCGCGCCGCCATGTAAACGAGGATCGTTCCGAACAGCGCGAGCGCGATACCGACGCTGCCCAGGATGAAGTATTTCCACGCAGCCTCCAACGCTTCGTGGGTGCGGTAGATTCCGACCATCAATACGGTGGTGAGGGTGGCGAGCTCGACAGCCACCCACATCAGGCCGATATTGTTTGCAACCAGCCCGAGGTTCATGGCGAACATCAGGGTCTGATACATGGCGTGGTAAAAGCGCAAATGATTGGGCGTTAGTCGGCCGATTTCCAGCTCGTGAGCGATATAGCTGGCGCTGAATACGCTGGTCGTGAAGGCGACGAAGGTGGTCAGCACGATAAAAGCGTTGTTCAGATCGTCGATGAAAAGGTATTCACCTGCCGGGGGTCGATCGAACAGGAGCCATATCGCTGCGATCATCGTAACGAAGGTGGCCAGCACGTTGAGGCGAGCCGCCACCCAATAGCTGGGCAGCAGCGCCAGCACCGCCGCAGTCACCGCGGGAATGAACAGCACTGCCGTCAGCGGCTCGATGGAAAGTTGGGTAAGTAAATTGTTCACCGCCGCTCTCCGCGAAACTCGTCGAGCGCCTCAAGTTCGACGGAATCGAACCGCTCGCGGATGCGGAACAGGAACACGCCAATCACGATGAAGGCGACCAGAACCGAGAATGCCACGCTGATCTCGACGACGAGCGGCATGCCTCGGGCAGCCGTGGCTGCGAGGATCAGACCGTTCTCGATCGACATGAAACCGATGATCTGGCTGACCGCGTTGCGCCGCGTCACCATCATGAGCAGGCCGAGCAGCAGGATCGACAAGGCAAATGCGAGGTCCTCGCGCGCCAGTGGATCGGCCGTTTCCGCCGCCTTGAGCATGACGACCATCGAGAGCGCCGTAAGCCCGACACCAAAGAGCAAGGTCGGCCCAATGCCCACGACAGTCTCGACCCCGCGGTGGATGCCGAGTTGGATCACGACGCGGTGCAGCGCGACTGGAATGATGATGCCCTTGAGCACGAGCGCGATCGCGGCCGGAACGTAGAGATGCGGTGCATTCTGGATGTGAGCCTGCCAGGCTACCGAGGCGGAGAGCACCACCGCGTGCAGCGCAAAGACGTTGAGCAGTGCAAACATACGGTCCTGGTAGAGCAGCATGAAACTCACCAGCACCATAGTGCCGGCCAGCATATGCGCGATATCGCGTGGAAAGGTATCCATCAGAAGCTCCGTGACACGAAGAGCAGAAGCATGCCCAGCAATCCCAGCATCAGGGCGATGCCCAAGAAATCCGGAACACGGAAGACGCGCATCTTTGCGATCGAGGTCTCGAACAGGGCGAGCAGAAAGCCGCCCACCGCGAGCTTTGTGAGGTAGCTGGTCAAGCCGATCGCATAGGCTTCCGGGCCGCTGCCTGCCGGCGCCAGTCCCCATGGCATGAAGATGCAGGCGATCAGCGAGAGATAGAGCAACAGCTTCAGCGCGGAGGCAAACTCCAGGACCGCGAGATGTCTTGCGGAATATTCCAGCACCATGGCCTCGTGCACCATGGTGAGCTCGAGGTGGGTGGCCGGGTTGTCAACGGGAATGCGAGCGTTTTCCGCCAGCGCCACGATAACGAGCGCAATGAGCGCAAGCCCAAGCGAGACGCGCAGGCTGGCATGGGTTTGCATGAATTCGGCGATCACCGAGAGCTGAGTTGAACCTGCAAGGAGGGCAAGAGTGAACGCAATCATGATCATCGCCGGCTCGGCGAGCGAGGCAAACATCATCTCGCGGCTTGAGCCGATGCCTCCGAAGCTGGTGCCGACATCCATCCCGACAAGCGCCAGGAAAAACCGCGACGAGCCGATCAGCGCCGTCAGCGCAATCAGGTCGGCGGTCCAGCTGAACTGCAGCTGTACCGCGAAAGTCGGGACCAGCGCGGCGGCCACCCACGTTGCGGCAAAGATCAGGTATGGGCCGCTGCGGAACAGCCAGGATGCGTTCTCCGCCAGCACAGCCTCCTTGCGGATCAGACGCAACAGGTCGCGGTAGGGCTGCAGGACTGGGGGTCCCTGGCGCCGCAGCAGGCGCGCCTTGATCTTGCGCGTATAGCCCAGCAGCAGCGGCGCAAGGATGAGCACCAGCATCATCTGCGCGCCTTGAGCGATGAGATTGAGGATCAGGACCATACCAGCATCACCAGCATGAGAAAGAACAGGAGAATGACGAGCAGCGCAAACACCAGGCTGAGGTATTTGCGAATGGTCAGGAACTGCAGATGGCTGAGATGCTCGGCAGCGAACCAGATGGCGCTGCCGATGGGAGCATAGAGCAGATCCCAGGTGAGGTCGCGCAGCCTGACGGTGAGCCGCGCCGCCGCGGTGTCGCCGGGCGCCGGCATGACGACATCCTCGCGTGCGTCAAACAGCGCGCTGAAGACGCGGCGGATCGGCTGGGCGAAGCCGCCGGCGGTGTATTGCGTGGCCGGGCTCGGGTCCGGAAAGCCGCAGTCCCAGGCCGGACCGCGGCGCACCGCGCGCGAGGCAAAGCGGTGGATGATCTCGATTGCGGCGAGCGTCGATAGGGCGATGAAGACAAAGACCAGCAGCCCGTTATAGGAGCTGCGGCTCTCGGCGATCGGGACGATCGACAGCCACGGGTCGGCGGACTGGACCGGCATGCGCTCGGCCACCAGCATGTTCACGACCGGCGCGAGCGTGTCGATGACCGGAGCGGGGACGATCCCGATCAGCAGACACAGGCCCGCTAAAATGAACATCGCCGCGAGCGACCAGCGGTCGACCTCCTGCGCGCCTGCCGCAACATTTGTGCGCGGCCGCCCAAGAAAGGTCACGCCGAACGCCTTGACGAAGCAGGCCGCGGCGAGCGCCGCCGACAACGCGAGCATCACGCCGACCGTAGGCACGATCAGCTTGATGCCCCAGGAGGGGACCTCCGGGCTCAGCAGGATGGCCTGGAAGATGAGCCACTCCGAGACGAAACCGTTGAGCGGCGGCAGCGCCGAGATCGCCATGCATCCGGCAAGGAACGTGAAGGCGGTGAGCGGCATGCCCCGAATGAGGCCGCCAAGATGCTCCATGTCGCGCTCGCCGGTCGCCGTCAGGATGGCGCCGGAACCGAAGAACAGCAGGCTCTTGAAGATGCTGTGATTGAGGACATGAAGCAGCGCCGCCGTCATGGCGACCGCGGCGGCAGCGCGCATGTTATGCACCGAGAAGGCGAGGGCGAGACCAAGGCCGATGAAGATGATGCCGATATTCTCCACGGTGTGGTAGGCGAGCAGGCGCTTGAGGTCGTGCTGCATCAGCGCGCTGAGCACTCCGAGCACGCAGGTGATGCCGGCAATCGGGATGATGACGATGCTCCACCACCAGGCCGGTACGCCGCTGAGGTCGAAGACGATACGGATGAAGCCGTAGACCGCGACCTTGGTCATGACGCCACTCATCAGCGCCGACACATGGCTCGGCGCTGCCGGATGCGCCAGCGGCAGCCAGACGTGCAACGGCACCAGCCCCGCCTTCGAGCCGGCGCCGAGAATGGCCAGGATCAGGACCACTCCGGAAAGTGCAGTCGGAGCGTGGCGCATCTCGTCAAACGAATAGCCGCTGCCTCCGCCCGCCAGCAGTCCGAACCCGAGCAGCAGGCTGAGCGTGCCGAAGCTCGCCATGATGATGTAGACGTAGCCGGCGTGCCGGTTATCGGGATCGCGATGGTGCGCCATCACCAGCGCCCAGGAGGACAGCGACATGAATTCCCAGGACACCAGGAAGGTGAAGGCGTCGTCCGCCAGCACCACCAGATTCATTCCGGCCAGAAAGGCCGCATAGAATGGCACGACCCGGCCGGGCGCTTTCTCGTGCATGCCATAGCCGATGGCAAAAAGGCTCGCGCTGGCGCCGCCCAGGTTCACCACGGCGAGGAAGAACGCAGCGAGCGCATCGATCCGGAAATGCGCGCCGACCCACGGCAATCCGAGCGGCAGACTCAGCGCTGATACCGTACTGCCGGCGCTCAGCAACTGCGTGAGCGCCACGGCCAGGATCACCAGGCAAACGACAAAACATGCCCCGTAGATCGGGCGCGTCGCGGCCGACCATCGCATCGTGGCCGCCGCCAGCAAGGGCAGGCCGAGGAAGGCCGACACGCTGCACAGGGCGACGACGACAGGCGTCATGCGATGTCCTCTCCGCCATCATGGCAGACCATCCGCAGCCGCGGATCGGGAATCAAGGCCATATCGACACCCCAAGCAGCAGGGCGATGAGCGCCACGAATACGAGGCTGAGATAATTGCGGATGGACAGGAACTGCAGCTGATTGAGATTATCGGTCGCGAACCAGATGGCGCTGCCGATGGGAGCATAGAGCATCTCCCAGGCGAAGTCGCGCAGCCTGACGGTGAGCCGCGCCGCCGCGGTGTCGCCGGGCGCCGGCATGACGACATCCTCGCGTGCGTCAAACAGCGCGCTGAAGACGCGGCGGATCGGCTGGGCGAAGCCGCCGGCGGTGTATTGCGTGGCCGGGCTCGGGTCCGGAAAGCCGCAGTCCCAGGCCGGACCGCGGCGCACCGCGCGCGAGGCAAAGCGGTGGATGATCTCGATTGCGGCGAGCGTCGATAGGGCGATGAAGACAAAGACCAGCAGCCCGTTATAGGAGCTGCGGCTCTCGGCGATCGGGACGATCGACAGCCACGGGTCGGCGGACTGGACCGGCATGCGCTCGGCCACCAGCATGTTCACGACCGGCGCGAGCGTGTCGATGACCGGAGCGGGGACGATCCCGATCAGCAGACACAGGCCCGCTAAAATGAACATCGCCGCGAGCGACCAGCGGTCGACCTCCTGCGCGCCTGCCGCAACATTTGTGCGCGGCCGCCCAAGAAAGGTCACGCCGAACGCCTTGACGAAGCAGGCCGCGGCGAGCGCCGCCGACAATGCGAGCATCACGCCGATCGCGGGGACCAGAAACTTCAGGCCTAATTGCGGCAGGTCCGGGCTCAGCAGGATGGCCTGGAAGATGAGCCACTCCGAGACGAAACCGTTGAGCGGCGGCAGCGCCGAGATCGCCATGCATCCGGCAAGGAACGTGAAGGCGGTGAGCGGCATGCCCCGAATGAGGCCGCCAAGATGCTCCATGTCGCGCTCGCCGGTCGCCGTCAGGATGGCGCCGGAACCGAAGAACAGCAGGCTCTTGAAGATGCTGTGATTGAGGACGTGGAACAGCGCCGCGGTCATGGCGAGCGCGGCTGCCGCCGGCATCGCGTTCGCCTTGAAGGCGAGCGCAAGGCCGAGCCCGACAAACACGATGCCGATATTCTCGATCGTGCTGTAGGCCAGGAGCCTCTTCAGGTCGCCCTCGAGTATGGCCGAAAGCAGGCCGATCACCGCGGTCGCGCCTCCCAGTATCATTACCGGGACGCTCCACCACCATTGCGGCGGGCCAAGAAGGTCGAAGACGATACGGATGAAGCCGTAGACCGCGACCTTGGTCATGACGCCACTCATCAGCGCCGACACATGGCTCGGCGCTGCCGGATGCGCCAGCGGCAGCCAGACGTGCAACGGCACCAGCCCCGCCTTCGAGCCGGCGCCGAGAATGGCCAGGATCAGGACCACTCCGGAAAGTGCAGTCGGAGCGTGGCGCATCTCGTCAAACGAATAGCCGCTGCCTCCGCCCGCCAGCAGTCCGAACCCGAGCAGCAGGCTGAGCGTGCCGAAGCTCGCCATGATGATGTAGACGTAGCCGGCGTGCCGGTTATCGGGATCGCGATGGTGCGCCATCACCAGCGCCCAGGAGGACAGCGACATGAATTCCCAGGACACCAGGAAGGTGAAGGCGTCGTCCGCCAGCACCACCAGATTCATGCCGGCCAGAAAGGCCGGGAAGAAGGGAAGCACGCGGTGCGGCGCCGGTTCGTGATGGCCGTAGCCGAGACCGTATAGGCTTGCCGATGCCCCGCCGAGATTGACGACGACCAGAAAAAACGAAGCCATTGCATCGAGACGGAAATGGGCGCCAAGCCACGGCAGTCCGATCGGCAGGGTCAGATCGGTGGCGTTCGCCGTGCCGCCAATTAGCCAGCGGATAGACCCGATCAATGCCATCACGGACACTGCCAGCGTCGCGCTGTAGATGACGGCCGTGGAGTTCTTCGAACTGTTCAGAACGATCGCCAGAATTGCCAATCCCAGCAATCCGGCGACACACGCAATTTGCAGGACGACGGCCGACATCAGGTGCGCGCCCTCGTTCTGCCGGACGCTTTGTTTTCGATCTGATTGTCCAAATAGGTCTTGGCGGAGCCGGAATTGATTCTCAGCCGCACCCCGCGCCCTTCGGCGCTGCTCACTGCCCCTTCGTCGATCAATTCAATGCCGGCGGCCTCGATCGCCGTGATCAGCTTGACCAGCGAATCGACATTGCCGCGAACCATCGTTTCGCTCGCCTCCATGCGCTGAATGGTTGGCACGGAGAGCCCCGACAGTTCCGCGAGCCGACGCTGATCGACGCCGAGAAGCACCCTGGCAGCCCGCAATTGAGCGGCTGTGATCATCGGCCTGCCTTGCTGACGTGACCCGCGTCGATATCAAACATGATTCCTGCATACTAATTAATGATGTTAATATGTCAATAAGTGATATCTAGGATATCTATTCTAAGGGGCGACTGACGGGCCCCGCCAACGGCCCGCGATTCCGCTTAAATGATCTCGGCGGCGCGCGAATTTTCTGGCGACGTCGCCACCCGGTAACCTGCCGGCAAGCTCGGCTGGAAACTGAGTCAACCGCTTCCTAGATGAGGTGTTGGGAATTTACGCATTTCACGAGGCGTCGAATGGTCCTGAGAAATATTTTCACCGCGATCATTTGCGCCACGCTGCTGGCATGGAGCGGCCTGTCCGGCGCTGACGAGTATCGTCCCGACCAGTTCCTGGGCCTCGACCTTTCGCAAGCGGTACTCTCGCCGAAGCGGCTTGGGCCTCCGGCCGAATTCGTGCCGGTTCCGGTGCAAGCAGAGGCGGATCGCGGCGGCGAGGGCGCGCAGGCCCGTGCGGAGCCGAAAGCCGAACCAAGGATCATTGTTCACGAGCCCAAGATCGTCGTTCATAGGACCCGAGTTGCGCATCCGCGCGCTCTAAAACCGCGCGGTGAGGCTCCAACGAAACTGGCGCATCGTCACGGCAATCCGCTCGACGCGCAGGCGTCCGATACGCGGATTCAGGCCTGGCCCTGCAAGTCGGGCGGCGTCTGCGACTGGAAGCGGTAGTTCGGCGTCATCGCGACCCTGGTCGCGGATCGTCCGCAGATCACCTGCAGACTCGGACAGCTCAACGCGTCACGAACAGATAGCCGCCAAACACCAGCACCATCGACAGCGCGGCGAGCGTGCAAATCACGCCGGTAATGATCGCGAACAGTTCGTTGGCCTCCAGCCATCGTCGCAATGCCCTGACCATCGTTGTTCCAGTCCGATCTTGATTTGCACCTGGCTCTGCGGGCAGACTATCAAACGGCGGATGCGCTGTCTCACCCGCCCTTTCCACCAGACGCCCGTTCGCGGCATCGCCGGATGCTGATCCGGCGGGTTCAAATCTTCAGGAAATCACCATGGAACATTTGCAAACCCAGGGCATCAGCCTGCCGCGGCTCGGGCTTGGCACCTTTCGCATGCAGGGCGAGGTCTGTCGGGCTGCGGTCGAAAGCGCGCTCGGGCTCGGCTACCGGCATATCGACACCGCGGAAATGTACGGCAACGAAGACGCCATCGGCGCCGCCATCGCCGCCTCCGGCGTCGCGCGCCGGGATCTGCACGTCACCACCAAGGTCTGGAACGAGAACCTGGCGCCGGAGGCGATCCGCAGGGCGTTCGACGCTTCCCTGAAAAAGCTGAGGCTCGATCGCGTCGATCTCTATCTCGTGCACTGGCCGGCGAAAAACATGAATCTGCCGGCGATATTCGAAACCCTGCTCGAGCTGAAGCAGGAGGGCCGCACCCGCGCCATCGGGGTTGCCAATTTCAATATCGCGCTGTTGAAGACCGTGGTCGAGGAGATCAGGGCGCCGGTCGCCTGCAACCAGGTCGAATATCACGTGATGCTCGACCAGACGCCGTTGCGTAAATATCTTGCGGCGAAATCCATACCGCTGGTGGCCTATTGCCCGCTGGTGCAGGGCCGGGCGGCATCCGACCCGACGCTGGCGGCGATCGGCCGCAAGCATGGCGCCAGCGCCGCCCAGGTGGCGCTGAAATGGCTGCTCGACCAGGACGGCGTCGCCGCGATCCCGAAGGCATCGCGCAGCGAGAGCCAAAAGGCCAATCTGGACTCCCTCAAGCTGGAGCTTGATGATGCCGACCGCAAGGCGATCGCGGTGCTGCCGAAGGACAGGCGTTGCGTGAATCCCGGCTTCGCGCCGGCATGGGACTAGTTTTCGCCTGCCCTTGGAGGCGCGACGGCGATCCGTGGGGCGAAGGAACGACGTTGCAACTTAAGAGAATGGCCCCGCGAGGGGCCATTCCTGTGTCAGCCTTCAGTCTTCGCCTGTGTCAGCCTTCAGTATTCGTGGCGACGGTGCTTGACGATCACCACCTTGTCGGCGTGGCGATGGCGCCAGCCTTCGTGCCAGCCGCGATCGCGATGTTCACGGAACTCGGCACGCGCGCCAAGGCGATCATGGTCGCCGCGCTTGATCACCGTCGTTTCGGCGCTTGCAATCGACGGCGCGGCGATGGCGATCGCGCCGAGCGCTGCAATCACGTAACCAAACTTCTTCATGTTGTCCTCCTCACTGGAACGAGGATTAAACATCGCAGGGCAAGCGAACGTTCCCGTGGAACCGCACGAGAATTCTGAACGGTTGTTCAGCAATGGTTGCCGGGCGCTACCCGCATCTATGCTGGGGTGGGGTCGGGTTGCCGCTGGCGGTGAACTTGCCGTCCTTGATGGTGTATTCGTTCTTCTGGTTGCGATTATACATCGCGCGCATGGTGCCGTTGGGCTGCATCGCAAGTCCGTATTCGCGGGTTTGTTTGAGGCTCGGGAAGAACACGCGCAAATTCAGCATGCCATCGCCGGAAACCTCGGCGGTGACGACTTCGCTTTCATCGGTGGCGTCGCCAAAGTCGCGCCGGTACACGACCCGGTCATCCGCTACGACTTCATAGGCAAGCATCGTGCCCTTGTTCCGGTCGGGCTTGAGCGAACAGTCCAGCGACCAAGGTCCGATCAATCCCCATTTGCGCGCGGTCTGCGCCACCGTTTCGGCGGATGCGTTGGGCGCGAGCGTCAGGGAATAAAGCAATGCCAGCGCCAGTTGGCGAAAATACCCTTTCAATTTCGGCTCCGCTTTTCGCATCCTGACCCGCGACCAAAGCCTGACATTTCATCCGGGCGGCAATGCGGCCGGGACCATTTGCGGAAAGTCCGCGCCCGGCGACGCCGTGCGTCTCGAACCGCAAGGCCACCGGATGCGCGTTTCGGCAACCCGGCACGAGTTGATCCGCATC
Source organism: uncultured Alphaproteobacteria bacterium (assembly GCA_963801875.1). Taxonomy (GTDB): domain Bacteria; phylum Pseudomonadota; class Alphaproteobacteria; order Rhizobiales; family Xanthobacteraceae; genus Bradyrhizobium. The sequence goes on from CAWDGT010000010.1 coordinate 736,294, forward strand.
AATGCGACGGCCCGGGCGCTCGGCAACCATGTCGGGCGTAAGGGGTTGAGCGTGGCAAACAGCAAAACACGATCCCGGGCGCAAGCGCGCTCGCGCTTTACCGCTCAGGCGTTGCCGCCTGATGTATCCCCATCTTCCGAAGGCGAATTTCTCGCCCTGCTCGGCGACCGCATGCGCGGCATGCGCGTGCTCCGCGACATGTCGCGCCGGGAACTTGCCCGCAAGTCCCGGGTTTCCGAACGCTACATCGCCCAGATCGAAGCAGGGAAGGGCAATGTGTCGATCATGCTGCTGCTCCGCATCGTGCACGCGATCCGCTGCGGATGACGCCCGCGCCTGCGACAGCAGCGGCCAGGTCAACGTCGAGTTTCACGTCGAGGGCTGATCGGCGCGAACCTGCTGCTCCACATTGGCGATCCGCGCCGGCACCCCGAACTCCTTGCGGCAGACCTCGGCGAGCACCGCGATGCCCTCGCGGATCTGCTCGTGGGAGGGGCTGGCAAAACACAGCCGCAAGCGGCTGCGGGCATAGGCCTTGTCGGTCGACCATTCCGGTCCCGGATTGATGGCGACACCGGCAGCGAGCGCGGCCTGGTAGAGTTTCAGCGTGTCGACATTATCAGACAGTTTCACCCACAGGAAAATGCCGCCCCTGGGGTCGCAAAACTCCGCAGCCGTGCCGAACTGCTCGTTGAGCGCCTCCATCAGCGTGTCGAGCTTGGCGCGCAGGCCCCGCGTCAGCTTCGGCACGTGCTCGGTGAAATGCGGCGCGCAATATTCTGACAGCACCATCTGCTCGAGCGCGCCGCTGCCGGCGTCGGTCTTCAGCGCCAGCATGCGCGACAGCACGGCCCAGGGCGCGACGATGAAGCCCACGCGCAGCGCCGGCGCGATCGATTTTGAAAATGAGCCGATATGTATGACGCCGCCGCTCTGGCCCATCGCATACAGCGCGGGCGGGCGCTGTCCGTCCCAGATCAGGTCGGCATAGCAGTCGTCCTCGAAAACAGGCACGCCATATTGTTCGGCGAGCTTCAGGAGCTCGGCCCGGCGCGTCTCGGGCATAATGGTGCCGGTCGGGTTCTGCACGGTCGGGATGGTGTAGATGTATTTCGGCGTGACGCCTTTGGCCTTGAGGTCGGCGAGGGCGGCCGCCAGCGCGTCCATCCGCATGCCGTCCTGATCGAGGGGAATGCCGACCACATTGACGCCGAGTCGTGTCAGCCGGTTGAGCGCGCCCTGATAGGTGTCCTGCTCGATGATCACGGTGTCGCCACGGGCGAGCAGCGTCGCGTTGACGAGATCGAGCGCCTGCAGCGAGCCGGAGACGATCAGGATGTCGTCGGCGGCGCAGTCGATGCCGGCGTCGCGCTTGAGTTTTGTTGTGAGAAATTCGCGCAGGGGTCGATAGCCCTGCGGACCGCTGGCAAGCCCGTAGGTGGCGAGTGTCCTGCCCTCGCGCCTGAGCACGGCGTCCACGGCGTCGATCAGGCCGTCCACCGGCACCTGATCGGGATCGTTGTTGCCGCCGACAAAGCTGTATCTCGCAAGCCCCGTCCACTTCGCCGCGGGCGCGGGCAATCCCGAGGGCAGCAGTGGCGCGAAATCGAACGTTGCTGAGGTCATGGACGGCGTCTCCTTATTGTTGTTGGACTTATCCTAGACAAGTCCGCAGCGCTTGTCTCGCCGCGCCGCCAGAGCCGTTCTGCCCTGCGTAATCAGGCTGGCGCGGGCTCGCAAGTCCGGCTAATGCTGCGCCTCGCACCAAACGAGACCCAGATGGCCGATCCGATCCAGGAAGTCCTGCATGCCTTCGCCCACGGCGAGCTCGTCGTCGTCACCGACGACGAAGACCGTGAAGGCGAGGGCGACCTGATCGTCGCGGCGTCGCTGTGCACCGCCGACAAGATGGCGTTCATCATCCGCCACAGTTCGGGCATCGTCTGCGCGCCGATCACGACCGAAGACGCGCGCCGGCTGCGGCTAGATCCGATGGTGGCCCATAATGAATCCAGTCACACCACCGCGTTTACGGTGTCGATCGACTACAAGCCCGACGGCGGTACCGGGATTTCGGCGGACGAACGCGCTTCCTGCTGCCGCGCGATCGCCAACCCGAATGCCGGCGCCAGCGATTTCGCCCGGCCCGGCCACGTGTTTCCGCTGATCGCGCGCGACGGCGGCGTGCTGTTGCGCTCGGGCCATACCGAGGCCGCGGTCGATCTCTGCAAGCTCGCCGGCCTGCCGCCGGTCGGCGTCATCAGTGAATTGATGAACGACGACGGTACGGTCATGAAGGGCGAGCAGGTGGCGCGCTTCGCCGCCGCCCACAAGCTCAAGCACGTCACCATTGCCGACATGATCGCCTATCGTCAGGCGCGCGAGAAACTGATCGAGCGGGTCTCGATGTTTACCACCGAAAGCCCGATCGGGCCGCTGCAGGGTTACGCCTATCGCTCGCCGTTCGATTCCATCGCCCATGTGGCGTTCGTCTACAACGAGATCGGCGACGGCAAGAACGTGCTGACCCGGTTTCACAAGCCCAATATCGTCAAGGACCTCTTCACCGGGCCGAAGCGCATGCAGGCCGTGCTCGAGCGTTTCAGGAAGAACGGGAGCGGCGTGCTGATCTACCTGCGCGACGGCGCCGCCGGCGTTCCGGTCGCGCCGCTTCCGGAGGAAAAATCCGCCGAAGCCGACCGCAACCGGCAATGGCGCGAGGTCGGCGTCGGCGCGCAGATCCTGCGCGATCTCGGCGTCACATCGATCCGGAACCTGACATCATCGGTTCACGACTATAAGGGATTGTCCGGCTTCGGCATCGAGATCGTCTCCAGCGAGCAGCTTGAGGGTTGAGCATCGTCATTCCGGGTTCGCGCTTTCGTGCGCCCCGGAATGAGGAAACCATACAATTGCGCTTCTGCTCTTATCGCTTTAAAATAATAAGATGATGCGAAAGGAATTTTCATGAGCGTGCGCCCCCAGACCAAGGACAAGCCGTCCCCGGTGAATTTCCAGTGGGACGATCCGTTCCTGCTCGACGAGCAGTTGACCGAAGACGAGCGCATGATCCGCGACACCGCGCGCGCCTATGCGCAGGACAAGCTGCTGCCGCGCGTGACCAGGGCTTATCTGGAAGAGAAGGTCGATCGCGATATCTTTCACGAGATGGGCGAACTCGGCCTGATCGGCATCACCCTGCCGGAAGAATATGGCTGCGCCAATGCCAGCTATGTCGCCTATGGCCTGGTGGCGCGCGAGATCGAACGCGTCGATTCCGGCTATCGCTCGATGAACTCGGTGCAGTCGTCGCTGGTGATGCATCCGATCTATGCCTATGGCGACGAGAACCAGCGCAAGAAATACCTGCCCAAGCTCGCCACCGGCGAGTGGGTCGGATGCTTCGGCCTGACCGAGCCGGACGCCGGCTCCGATCCCGGCGGCATGAAGACCCGCGCCGAGAAGACCTCCGACGGCTACCGGCTGACCGGTACCAAGATGTGGATTTCCAACGCGCCGATCGCCGACGTGTTCGTGGTTTGGGCGAAATCGGCCGAACATAACAACCAGATCCGCGGCTTCATACTGGAGAAAGGCATGAAGGGCCTTTCGGCGCCGAAGATCGGCGGCAAGCTGTCCTTGCGCGCCTCGGTGACCGGCGAGGTGGTGATGGAGGGCGTGGAGGTGCCGGAGAGCGCGCTGTTGCCCAACGTGTCCGGCCTCAAGGGCCCGTTCGGCTGCCTCAACCGCGCCCGCTACGGCATTTCCTGGGGCGCGATGGGGGCGGCGGAAGATTGCATGGCGCGCGCGCGGCAATACACGCTCGACCGCAAGCAGTTCAACCGGCCCTTGGCGGCGACGCAGCTGGTGCAGAAGAAACTGGCTGACATGCAGACCGACATCGCGCTCGGCCTGCAGGCGAGCTTGCGGGTCGGCCGCCTGATGGACGAGGGCAAGATGGCTCCGGAGATGATTTCCATCGTCAAGCGCAACAATTGCGGCAAGGCGCTCGACATCGCCCGCATGGCCCGCGACATGCACGGCGGCAACGGCATCCAGATCGAATATCACGTGATGCGCCACGCCGCGAACCTGGAAACCGTTAACACCTATGAAGGCACCCACGACGTCCACGCCCTGATTTTGGGGCGGGCGATTACGGGCATCCAGGCGTTTTCGTAAGTTTCTGGATACTCTGACCTCATCCTGAGGAGCCCGCGCTTGGCGGGCGTCTCGAAGGATGGCCGCGCAACAGATCTTGCCTGATGCTTCGAGACGGCCCTGCGGGCCTCCTCAGCATGAGGGTTTGGTGGGAAGCGCGGCGCGACACACAGGCATCACCCCATGGCCGACAACGACGACGTCCCGTTCAACCGCGATTTTGCGCTGAAGCCCGGCGTGGTCGACGAGGCCCGCCCCGGCGTTCGGCGGATTCTCTGCAACAATCCGAGCCCGTTCACCTTCACCGGCACGGTGAGCTACATTGTCGGCAAGGGCAAGGTCGCGATCATCGATCCCGGCCCCGACAATGAGGAACACGCAGCCGCGCTGCTCGACGCGGTGCGCAACGAGACCGTCACGCATATCCTGGTCACCCACACCCACCGCGACCATTCGCCCAACACCGCGCGGATCAAGGCGGCAACCGGCGCAACCGTTTATGCCGAGGGCCCGCACCGCGCGTCGCGTCCGCGATTCGAGAGCGAGAAGCACAGTCCTGAATCCGGCGCCGATCGCGACTTCAGGCCTGACGTCGAGGTGAACGACGGCGATGTCATCGAAGGCGCCGATTGGGCGCTGGAGGCGGTGGCGACGCCGGGCCACACGGCCAATCATCTGGCGTTCGCATGGCGGAATCGCAAAACGTCCTTCGTGGGCGATCATGTGATGGGCTGGTCGACATCGATCGTGGCGCCGCCGGACGGATCGATGATCGACTACATGGCTTCTCTCGAACGGCTGACGCAGCGGCCCGAGGATTTGTATTTCTCGGGCCACGGGCCGGAGATCCCGGAAGGGCCGCGCTATGTGCGCTTCCTGATCCGGCACCGTCAGGCGCGCGAAGCCTCGATCCTGCATCGCCTCGCCAAGGGGGAGGCCGATATTCCGACCATGGTGCGCGCGATCTATATCGGAATCGACCCGCGGCTAACCACGGCCGCCGGCTATTCGGTGCTGGCGCATCTGGAGGATCTGGTCGGGCGCGGGATCGTTGCGACCGATGGCGACCCGGTGATCGGCGGAAGGTACCGATTGGCTGGTTCCTAACCTCTCCCCGCTCTGCGCGGGGAGAGGTCGCCGCGCTCTTCGCGCGGCGGGTGAGGGGCGAGGCACAAAGTTAAATCTGACATCGCATTCGCGGATAGATGCCCCTCACCCCAACCCTCTAAGAGCGAGCTTCACTCGTCTCGACCCCGCAAGAGCGGGGCGAGGGAGCACACTTCCGCTGACGCGGCACGGGGTCGGCGCTTCCTTGCTACTTCTTCATCGCCTTGGGCGGCAGCTTCGCCGGCGCCTGCGGCTTCTTCACCGGCTTGAGGTTAGAGGTGTCGGCGGCGCTGTAGATGTCATCGATCAGCCTGCTGACGCGCGAGGCGTTGCTGCCGAGATCGCTCTCGAAATAACGGGACGCCGAGCGGATATCGACCCGCGAGCCATCGCCGTCGGGCGTGACGCGAATCGAAACGTCCTCGCGAAAACCCATGATCGGCGTCCGCGCCACCGCCTCGATGCGGCCGATGCGGCGCGGCTGCTGCGGGGCGCGCTCGTTGATGACAAGCCACTTGCGCTTGGTGACAAGCTGGAGCGTCAACTCATAGGCCCGCTGCACGGGGACGTCGAGTTCCACCGTCTCAATGTCGGGATAGTAAAGCCGCTGCTGTTCGGCGGAATACAGCCCGGCATAGACGGCGGTGTTGGTGTCCTCGCCGGTGCGCAGCCGCGCCAGCGCCTCGAAGCGCGGCGGATCGATCGGGTCGGTGGTGATGTCGTGGATCGGCGGCAGCCTGCGATATTGCAGGCCGAGATAAGCGGGGTAGGCCAGCACGACGGCGTCGATCAACAGCGCCAGCAGGATGCGGCTCATGCCGCGCGAACCGTTCTGCCAGATCGCGACAAAGGCAGCGAAACCGACCAGGATGGAAAGGCCGGCGCAGGCCAGCGCGCCGAAGAAGGTGGCCAGCGCCGGTTTCATTTCGAGGAAGCCGAAGCGGACGATGAGGATCGAAACCAGCACCGCCACGACTGAGAACACCGCTAGATTGCGCGCCCATGACGCGAGGCCGGACACGGGCTCCGACTGATAGGGAGCGGAAAACCTGCGGGCCATCGCTTCGATTCTGCCGGGTTGGAACCTTGCCGGGCCATTGTCGCCGGGCTGCAAACTGGTCCGTTTGAGACCACGGACCTGCGGCAAATTCAAGGGACTTCGGGGGCGCGCGTCAGGGATCGCGCGCGGTCAGCCCGCCGGCCTCGGTCGGGCCCTGATGCCGAATGCCATGATCAGAATGGCAAGTCCCGACAACACCGCGCCGGCGGAGAACGTCGCCGTCGGCCCGAAGTCGTACCACAGCCATCCCGCCAGAACGCTTGCGACCAGCAACGCGCCGCCAGTGACGAGATTGAACAGCCCGAAGGCGGTGCCCCGCAAATCTTCCGGCGCGGTATCGGCGACCAGCGCCGACAGCAGTCCTTGCGAAAAGCCGAGATAGAGGCCCCAGAGGCCGACGCCGATGATGGTTCCGCCGAGGCCGGGAACGAACGCCAGCGCGAGGTCGGCGACGACCATGGCGCCGAGCCCGCACAGCAGCACATTCACCCGACCTATTTTGTCAGAGAGGATGCCGGCCGGCGTCGCGGTGAGGGCATAGACCAGGTTCATCCATACCAACACAAGCGGGATCAGCGCCAGCGCGAGCCCTTCGGCTTGCGCCTTCAGCACAAGAAAGGCCTGGCTGAATCGCGCCAGCGCGAACACCACGCCAATCGCAATCACGATCCAGAAGGCAGCAGACATGCGCCTGAGTTCTTGCTTGCGAATCGGCCAGCCGTGCTTCGCCGTCGCCTTGGTACCGTCAGGCTCTCGAACGCCGACAACGATCAGAAGCACCGCAAGTGCTGCCGGCACGAGCGCCCACCAGAACACCGCGCGAAAATTATCGGCATAGAGCGCCATCAGGGCTACCGCCGACAGCGGTCCGGCAAACCCGCCAACCGTATCGAGAGCCTGGCGGATGCCGTAGCTCGCGCCCCGGATCGCAGAAGGCGTGACGTCGGCGATCAGGGCATCGCGCGGCGCATCGCGGATCCCCTTGCCGATGCGATCGACGAATCGCGCGGCCAGGACTTCCCAGGCCGTGCTCGCCAGGGGGAATACCGGCTTGGTGACGGCAGCGAGACCATAACCGATGCCGACCAGAAGCTTGCGCTTGCCGATACGATCGGAGAGCGCGCCCGAGAAAACCTTGACGATGGCGGCCGTCGCCTCGGCGATACCCTCGATCAGGCCGACGTCCACCATGCTGGCGCCGACCACGGTGGTGAGAAACACCGGCAGCAGGCTGTGAATGAGCTCGGATGAAATATCCATCAACAGCGAGACGAAGCCGAGCGTCCAGACGGTTGCCGGCACGTCGCGCCAGGTCACGGAAGGTTTCTCGCCGGCGTCGGGTCCCATGAATGAAACCTATCGGGCCGTCGCAGGCCGGGCTTGCGCCAGCTCAATACGCTGACACCGCTGCCGCGACAGTCGCGCGCTGTCGGACAGCCACGAGAACTGTCAAGCTGGCGCCGGCACGCTTATCCCTCCCCGCGAGGGGAGGGATAAGGCGCCTTCGCCCCTCACGCCGCCGCGGTCGGGAAGCTGTAGCTCTTGAACTGGTCGCGCAGCGCGGTCTTCAGGATCTTGCCTGTCGCGGTGTGCGGAATGGCGTCGACGAACACGATGTCGTCGGGCATCCACCACTTTGCAATTTTGCCATCCATGAATTTCAGGATGTCCTCGCGGGTGGCGTTCTGGCCCTGCTTAAGCTGCACGATCAGGAGCGGGCGCTCGTCCCATTTCGGATGGTAGTGCCCGATCACGGCGGCTTCCGCGACCGCGGGATGTCCGACCGCGAGATTTTCCAGCTCGATCGAGGAAATCCACTCGCCGCCGGACTTGATCACGTCCTTCGAGCGGTCGGTGATCCGCATGTATCCGTATTTGTCGATGGTGGCGACGTCGCCGGTGTCGAAATAACCATCCTCGTCGAGAATACTGCCGTCGATACGGAAATACGCCTTCGAGACCGCGGGGCCAGCCACCTTGAGCCGGCCGAACGTCTTGCCGTCCCAGGGCAGGTCCTTGCCGGCGTCGTCGGTGATTTTCATCTGCACGCCGAACGGCGGGTAACCCTGGGTCTGGAGAATGTCGAGCCGGGCGTCGCCGCTGAGTTCGGTAAAGGGCGGCTTCAACGCGGCCAGCGTGCCGATCGGGCTCATCTCGGTCATGCCCCAGGCGTGGCGCACCTGGACGCCCTTGTCGACGAATGCCTTGATCATCGAGCGCGGCATCGCCGAGCCGCCGCACACCACCATTCGCAAATGCGGCAGTTTCAGATTGTTGGCCGCGATATGATTGAGCAGCATCAGCCACACCGTCGGCACGCCGGCGGTATGCGTCACCTTCTCGGTGTCGAGAAGCTCGAACACCGAGGCGCCGTCGAGTTTCGCGCCGGGGAATACCAGCTTGGTCCCCATCGAGGGCGCGGAAAACGCGATGCCCCAGCTATTGGCATGGAACAGCGGAACCACCGGGAGCATTGTATCCCCCGCATTGGCACCCAGGGAATCGCCGGTGTTGGCCAGCAGGGCATGCAGCACGTTGGAGCGATGCGAGTACAATACGCCCTTGGGATCGCCGGTCGTGCCGGAGGTGTAGCACATCGCGGCCGCGGTGTTTTCGTCGAAGGTTTTCCACTTGAAGTTTCCGTCCGCTTGCGCGATCCAGTCTTCATAGGCGACCGCGTTCTTCAGCGTGGTTTGCGGCATGTGCGCCTTGTCGGTGAACACGATATAGCGTTCCACGCTGGGCAGCTTGTCGGCGATCTTTTCCAGGATCGGCACGAAGGTGATGTCGGTCATCACCACGCGGTCCTGCGCATGGTTGACGATCCAGGCGATCTGGTCCGGGAACAGCCGGGGATTGATGGTATGGCAGATGGCGCCGATGCCCATGATGCCGTACCAGGCTTCCAGATGGCGCCAGGTGTTCCAGGCGATGGTGGCGACGCGGTCGCCGAGCTTGATGCCGTCGCGATCGAGGCGCTGCGAGACTTTCAGCGCGCGCTTGTGGATTTCGGCGTAATTGGTGCGATGGATGGGGCCTTCGACCGATCGCGTCACGACTTCCTGGGTGCCATGGATGGCGGCGGCGTGCTCGATAATCCGGTGACACAGCAAAGGCCAGTCTTGCATCAATCCAAGCATACGGTCGTTCCTCCAGAGGGTGTTATCGCTGTCGCGGGTCTTGGAATTGCCGCGAACTTTAGCGCGGAGAAAGCACGCCGCAAATGGCCTTGTGGCGGTCTGGCCTGCGGCGAATGGCCAATGGTTACCGTGGCGGCGCTGCTGCTGGTGCTTTGTATGCAAGCCGGCCCCGCGGCGGCCGCGCGAAGGCCCGGCGCCTGGTCGCAGGGGCCCTGGAGCGAGCTGTTCGGGGCGCGAAGCCGGAAGCCGCGCCCGGCCGCGCTTCCCGCGTCGGTGCCGCTGCCGAAGCCGCGTCCGGCGGATGCGACGCCAGCCGGTCCGGAGGCGCCCGCGGCGGCGAAGCAGACGCCGGCCGAGACCGACAAGCCGGCCGAACAGGCCGTGCCCGCGCCGCCGTCGCCCTCGGCCTGCCGGCTGGCGCTGTCAGAACAGATCGCGATCGCCCCCAGCATTCCCGACATCCATGGCGCCGGCGGTTGCGGCGGCGAGGATCTGGTCCGGCTGGAGGCCGTGGTGCTGCCGGACCACCACCTGGTCGCGGTCAGACCCGCAGCGATCCTGCGCTGTGCGATGGCCTCCGCGATCGCGGACTGGATCCGCACCGACATGGCGCCACTGGCGGCAAGTCTCGGCAGCGTCATCAGCGATGTCGACAATTTCGATTCATTCGAATGCCGCGGCCGCAACCGCGTGGCCGGCGCCCTATTGTCCGAACACGGCCGCGCCAATGCGCTCGACGTCCGCGGCGTGAAGCTCGCCAACGGCCAGGCGATTTTGCTCACCGACCGCACGGTGTCGCGCGAGTTGCGCGAGCGCGTGTTGCATTCGGTGTGCGCGCGGTTCTCCACGGTGCTGGGGCCGGGCTCGGACTGGTATCACGAGGATCACATCCATCTCGATCTGATGGAGCGGCACAACAATTACAAAATCTGCCAGTGGAACGTGTGGGACCCGCTGCCGCAGATCGCCCCGCTGCTGCCGGCCGAGCGGCCGGATGAAGCCCCGCCGCGCGAGGTCGCCGACAAATCCGACGCGGCGAAATCGGATGCAGTCGAATCCGATACCACCGCGCCGGCCGCCGGCAAGATCACGCCGCCAACAAAAAAGCGCCGGTAAAACCGGCGCTTTTGACCTCATGAACCGATGCGGCCGGTTACTGCATGACCGGACCCGCGCCGCCTTGCAGCGCCATCTGCGAATTGAACGGCGAGTCGCCATGGTGCGGCTCGAGCACGACCACGATGGTGCCCATCTTGACCCGATTATACAGATCGATCACATCCTCGTTGGTCATCCGGATGCAGCCGGAAGAAATCGACGCGCCGATATATTCCGGCTGGTTGGTGCCGTGGATCCGGAACAGCGTGTCCTTGCCGCCGGAATACAGATACAGCGCCCGCGAACCCATCGGATTGTCCGGTCCCGGCGCGACGAAGGACGGAACGCCGAGCCGCTCGATCTCGCTCTTGGTCGGATGCCAGGGCGGCCACTCGGTCATGCTGCCGATCTTGGCGATGCCGGACCACGCCATCGCTTCCTCGCCGACGGTGATCCCGTAGCGGATCGCCTTGCCGTCATTGAGCACGAAGTAGAGATAGTGATTGTCGGAATCGACCACGATCGAGCCCGGCGCTTCCTTGCGGTGGAAGTCGACGATGGCGCGGCGGAACGGCTCGGCAACCGGAGTGTTGGCGTAGCGAATCTTGGCCAGCAGTTCCTTGTCGCGCGGCTTGAAATTGGTCTGGCTGGTCGCCTCATAGGTCGCGGCCTGCATGCAGCCCGACAACATCAGGCCGGCAGCCAGAATTCCCAATTTAACTTTCAGCGATGACATTGTTTACTTCCGATCGAATGGCCCGCGCCTGCGCGCCATTACCGCACCCCAAATGCTACGATTCCAATAATCACATTATCGTCGAAATCGCTCATAATTCCAGACCTTAGATGCTCGTCCCGCGCTGCGACACGGCGGCTGTGTCTTTTTTGCCGCAAATTCCGGGGTTCGAGGCTGATTTTTGGGCAGATGAGCCGCCGCCGCCGAATCAGGGCCACCCTGCCGCCATCCCGCCGCCGCAAAAATCGACCGGCGGCCAGTGCGCCGCCATGAAGCGCTTGCCAGAATCGAGCTAAGTCCTGTTGGGTAGGGCTGCCTGCCCAGTCCCGGAGCCCCCATGTTGTCGGTGTTCGTCCCCTCCGAAACCTCGCTGAAGAAGGCCGCCGCCGATCTGGCTGCGCTGCCCGAGAGCGCAGTCTGGATCGATCTCCTCAAACCGACCGCGGCGGAGGACAGGTTGGTGGAGCGGCTGGCCGGGATCGCGGTGCCGACCCGGGAAGACATGCAGGAGATCGAGATTTCCAGCCGGCTCTATATCGAGCAAGGCGCGCGCTACATGACGGCTACTTTGATGTGCGCGGCGGACACCGAAAATCCGCGCACCACCGCGGTGACCTTCATCCTCGCCGGCCATCGCCTGGTGACCGTGCGTTATGACGCGCCGAAGCCGTTCGTGCTGGTGGAGAACAAGCTGGGACGCTCCTGCGCGGCCGGCATCACCGGCGAAATGGTGCTGATGGAGCTGCTCGACGCGGTGATCGACCGCAATGCCGATATTCTGGAGCGCGCCGGCGGCGACATGGACGCCATCAGCCACGAAATCTTCGAGCCCGGCGGCGCGGCGCGCACCGGCCACGCCAAGCGCTATTCCGATATCCTGATCGCGATCGGCCGCAAGGGCGATCTCACCTCCAAGGTGCGCGAGAGCCTGGTCTCGATCGGCCGGGTGGTGACCTTCGTCGCCGCGGGTACCGAAGGCGTCAAATGGTCCAAGGACATGCGCGAGCAGTTGAAGACCATGCAGCGCGACGTGACCTCGCTGACCGACCACGCCTCCTATCTCTCCAACAAGATCACCTTCGTGCTGGATGCGATGCTCGGTGTCGTCAATCTCGAGCAGAACAACATCATCAAGCTGTTTTCGGTGATGGCTGTCGTGTTGATGCCGCCGACCCTGATCGCCTCGATCTACGGCATGAATTTCAGGTCCATGCCGGAACTGGAATGGACCCACGGCTACCCTTACGCGCTGGTGGCGATGCTGCTCGCCGCGGTGGGGCCGTACGTATTCTTCAAGTGGAAGAACTGGTTGTAAACCATCGGCTGTCGTGGAGTTCCTCTCTGCCGCTGAGTCGAGAACCCGTCCTCAATTGCTCCGGTAAAATTTGAGCAGTGCGCTGAACGTTTATGCGACGGCTTTCTGCGATAACGCAGGTGTCAAGCCGCGAGGAAGCAATGGTTGAAAAAGTCATAACGTCGCCCGAAAACGTGATCGAGCTCGCGCGCTATCAGGTGGGCCGCAACGCCGCGGGCAGGGCGGCTATGATGTCTGCGCGGATCTGCCGGTATTGCGGCGCGGCGCTTCTCGATGGCGAGCGCGAAGAGGAATGCTCCAGCGCCTTCAACGCCGAGGAAGCCAGCCTGCGCTGGCAGGCCGCGCAAATCCTGCGCGGATTGATCTGAAGGCCGTCATACGGGATGGTCTTAAAATGACAGGCCTGATCACGTCCTCGGCCGACCCGCTCTATCGCTTCACCACCTGCGCCACCGCCGTCACGATCTCGGTAAGGGAGCCTTCGCGGCTCAAGGGAAGCAGACGCCGCCCGACGTCGCGCAGCATCGCGTCTGCCCTGTCTCCGAGCGCGTCGGGCGAGGACGGCGAGAACGTCAACACGCGGCGCGCCAGATCGCGCACGTTGATCTCGTGGCTGGTCTCGACCCTGATCAAATCCGCGACGTGAAACCGCGTGCCGCGAAAAAACGCCGCAAGGTCGCGATGAGTTCGCTCGCCGCTGCCTGACTCCGACCAGAGGCCGGCCTTGGACCAGAAGCGCCGCGCCTCGTTGTATTCGCCAAGCCACGGGTTGCGCCCATCCGCGGCGGAGTGGGACGAACAGACGAGGATCGTGCCACCGGGCGCAACGAGCCGCTCGAGCCGCCCAAGCGTGGCGTTCCGATCCATCCAGTGCAGGGCCCTGCCGATCGTCACGACATCGAAACTGCCGATGTCGGCCGGAAGCTCTTCCGCCTTGCCTTCGATCAGGGTGAGGGCCTGCGACGCGCGCGCGGCCGCCTCTGTTGCGGCCGCGATCATGGCCGGTTCCGGATCGACGCCGACGATGCGGCCGACATAGGGCGCAAAGCCGAGCGCCAGCAGCCCCGGCCCCGTTCCGAGGTCGATAAGGGCGTGCTGCTTTGCGAGCGAGAGCCTTTGCGCCACCGTGCGAAAGAATTCGTCCGGATAAGGCGGCCGCAATTCCTCATACAGCGCAACCGTGGTGGCGAAGCGTCCCATCGTCAGGAAATAGGCTAGGGGTGCCGGTTTTTCACGGGGACGACGGCGGTTCGCGCCCCAAAATCCTACACGTGCTGGCCGCCGTTGATGTGGATCTCGGCGCCGTTCACGTATGACGACGTCTCCGTGCACAGCACATAGATGATCTTCGCCACCTCGTCCGGGGTGCCGAGCCGGTGCAGCGGGATCTGTTCGGCGACGATCTTCTCGGTGCCCGGCGACAGGATCGAGGTGTCGATTTCGCCCGGCGCAATCGCATTGACGCGGACGCCGACGCGGCCGAAATCCGACGCCATCTCGCGGGTCAGCGAGGCCAGCGCCGCCTTCGAGGTGGCATAGGCCGCGCCCGCGAACGGATGCACGCGGGAGCCCGCGATCGAGGTGACGTTGACCACCGAGCCCTTCGCCGCCTTCAATTCCTCGATCAGCCCGCGCGCCATCATGATCGGCGCGAAGAAATTGACCCGGAATACATGGCTCCAGGTATCGACGTCGGTATCGATCGAGCCGAGCCGGCCGCCGCCTTGAGCCTTCGGCGAAATCGCGGCGTTGTTGACCAGCGCGTGCAGCGCGCCGCCTTCCAGCCGTTCACGGATTTCCGCGATCCCCCGCGTGGTATCGGCGTGGTCGGCAAGGTCGATCTGGATATGATCCTCGGGGCCGGCGTCCCAGGGGCAGTCTTCCGGGAACGGATGCCGCGAGCAGGTGATGACGCGCCAGCCGGCGCTGGAAAAGCGGATCACCGTCGCATGACCGATGCCGCGGCTGGCGCCGGTCAGAAGCAGCGTACGCCGCGGTCCGTTGTGGCTCGAAGTCGGCATGGGGTCCTTCAGACTTTCAATCAGGGATAAAGCCGCGTCTTGGACCACGGTTGATCCGGCGCGTCGCGGCGGAATTCGATGCGATCGTGCAGACGGAACGGGCGGTCGTGCCAGAATTCGAACTGCAGCGGCGCGATGCGCCAGCCGCTCCAGCCCGGCGGGCGCGGCACGTCGGCGGTGATGTGCCTGGCGGCGACTTTTGCGATCGCCTGCTCAAAGGCAAAGCGGCTTTCCAGCGGCTGCGACTGCTTGCTGGCCCAGGCCCCGATCTGGGCCTGCTTCGGCCGGGTTGCGAAATAGGCGTCGGCCTCGGCTTCCGTCACCGGCGACACCGGCCCGCGGATACGGACCTGCCGGCGCAGCGACTTCCAGTGAAACAGTAAAGCCGCCTTAGGATTTGTGGCGAGTTCGCGGCCTTTTTGACTTGCGATGTGGCTGTAAAAGACAAAGCCGTCGGCGTCATAGCCCTTCATCAGCACCATCCGCACGTCGGGCAGGCCGTCGACGTCGACGGTAGCCAGCGACATGGCGTTGGGATCGTTGGGTTCGGCCTTGACGGCTTCTGCGAACCAGTCGCCGAACAGCGCAAACGGCTCTTCCGCTGCGGTGAAATCACCGGATGTTAACGCTGCCGGGTGTTTGATGGAGGTCGTGTCGGTCATTCTGGGAGTTCCGAGTTGCGTTCGCCCGCGGTCCAGTACGAGTTGCCGGCCCTTTGCAGGCTTGCCCTATATAAGACATGGGGACGCGTTGGCCTATCGGCGATCGGGCCGGCGGGCGCCGTGATGGCACTGATTCTGGTCGGAGTGGGCACCGGCGGCTGCAGCCTGTCCCGAACCGACAGCGCCTTTGCCAGGATGGACGATGACGAGGTGACGGGCTCCGCTGCCGCGGCGCAGGCGGGCGGGCCGGCGCCGGCCGAGAGCGACCTTGCCTTCGCCCGCAATGCCGCCTCCGACGTGCTGACCAAGGGGACTAAGGATTCCAGCCAGCCCTGGGAGAACCCCGCAACCGGCGCGCGCGGCTCGGTGACCCCGCTGGCCAAGTCCTATTCCGCGGACGGACGCACCTGTCGGGATTTTCTGGCGAGCTATGTCAATGGCAGTAACGAAAGCTGGCTGCAGGGTGCCGCCTGCCAGACGGGCCAGGGCAGGTGGGAAATTCATACATTGAAGCCGTGGAGGCGGGGCTGAAACCCGTTGCAAAAATGCCACGAGGACCCCAAATGAAACCGAGTTGGGCGGGCAGCCCGAAGTTTAAGATCTGATTTCCCGGAAGGAGAGGTGACGGATGCGCGACCCCTATGAGGTCTTGGGGGTGCAGCGGGGCGCCAGCGCTGCGGCGATCAAGAACGCCTATCGCAAGCTTGCCAAGAAGCATCACCCCGACGCCAACAAGAACGATCCGAAATCCGCGGCGCGCTTTTCCGAGTTGAACTCGGCCAACGAGATCCTCGGCGACGAGGACAAGCGCAAGCAGTTTGATCGCGGCGAGATCGATGCCGAGGGCAAGCCGCGCTTCCAGGGCTTTCCTGGCGGCGACCCGCGTGCGCGCGGGGCCCCCGGCGGGTTCGAGACCCACACCTTCCGTACCGGCGGCGCCGGTCCCGGGGGCCTTGGCGGCGGCGCTTTCGAGGACATCCTCAACAGCATGTTCGGCGGCGCCACGGCGCGCGGCGCGCGGCCCGGCGGCGGTCATACATTCGAATTCGATACCGGCGGCATCGCGCTCGATCTCGATCTCAGCGTCGCCATGACCGTGTCGCTGGAAGAGGCGGTGAAGGGCGCGGAGAAGCGCGTCCGGCTGCCGACCGGCAAAGAACTCAATGTCAGGATTCCCGCCGGCGTCACCAACGGCCAGCAGATCCGGCTGAAGGGGCAGGGCGAGACCTCGCCGGGCCACCGTCCCGGCGATCTCCTGATCACGGTCAGTATCGCGCCGCATGCCTTCTTCAAGGTCGACGGCAGCGATCTGCGCGTTGATCTGCCGATCACGCTTTATGAGGCCGTGCTTGGCGGCAAGGTTCGCGTGCCCACGCTGGGCAGCGCGGTCGAATTGTCGATCCCGAAAAACACCTCGAGCGGCCGGACCTTCCGCCTCAAGGGCAAGGGGCTGCCGAAGCCGACCGGATCGACCGGAGACCTGTTCGTCACCACCCGCATCATGCTGCCGGACGGGAACGACGCCGAGCTCGAGACGTTGATGCAGAAATGGCGCGACGGACATCCGTACAATCCGCGCAGCGATCTATAGACCCGTCAGAACAAGACAGCCTGATCGATTTCGGGGCATGAGCAAATGGAGATCATGCTCAACCGGAAGATGTGAGATCACGGTCCGATCGGATTACGAATCCAACCAGCCGAAAAAAAGGTGCGACCTCGACCGGGGGACCAGCGCGGTACAAAACCCCAGTCGAGGCCGCCTGCGTCGATCGGCGGATCGAACGCATCTCAATTTCGCGTGATCCGTGGTGCGATATTGAGACCGGTCGATGTTCCAATTCCAAATTTTCGATGTCGGAATTGGGACAAACGGCTCAGCCCCCGCTCTTCTGGGCCTGGTCGTAGACCAGCCGGGCGACCTGGGTCAGACGCTCACGGTCGCTGCCGCCGCTGACCACGTAGCCCACCCCGCGGTCGGCCCAGAACAGCGCGCCATCCTTGTCCTGCCTCGCATACCGCATCTGCGTCGTCTCGGCTGTTGCTCGCGCGGTATAGACCGTGAAGCGTTCACCGGACGGGCTCTCATACATCAGAAATGACGCAGGCCCGTCGGGGCCGGGCAGCAGCCGCCCGCCGACGAGTTTCAGCCCGGTCGCGCCCAGTTCCGGCGCGCGAACGTCCCAGCCGCAGCGCTTTGTCAGCCATTGCTGCAGATGCGCGCGCTCGCTGCCGGGCACCTCGACCGGATGGCGGACCTCGACCACGTAGAGCCGGTGCGCGTCCAGCGCGTCCACCGTAAAGCTCTGGAACACCGACGGCGAAGCGGCCGCGCCGTGCGCGAACCAGCCGGCGCCGCTACCGGCGATAAACGCCACCAGCGTCGCGGCAACGGCGCCGTAGATCCATTTGCGCGGCTGCCGCACCAGGCGCTCGATATCGAGCCGGCTCGGCACCGGCTCGTCGGCGACGGCGTCGTAACGTGCATGCAGCGCCTCCGCCATCGCGCGCCACGATCTTACCCGGTCGGCGTCGTCGGGGTGCGCCACCAGCCAGGCCTCGACATCGTCGCGACGCTCGGCCGGCAGCTCGTTATCGACGTAAGCATGCAGCTCGTCTTCGGTGACGGGAATCCTGGGGTCGGTCATGGTCGTTGTCTCTGTCCTGGCTCAATCGAAAATTGTTTGCCGGCAAGTCGCAATATCTCCCTCCGCAAGCAGAAGGGATAACAAGGCCGTCGCATCTCGAACTCGTTCACACTCCGGTTCATCATATCCACATTCATGATACCTGCATCATTTCACGCGCCGCAGCGCCGGGCGTTCGCCCTCCAGCGCGGCCTTCACATGGGCGCGGGCACGGGCGAGGCGCGACATCACGGTGCCGATCGGCACGCTTTGGATCTCGGCGACCTCGCGATAGCTCAATCCTTCCAGCATCACCAGCAGCAGCACCGCGCGCTGCTCCTCCACCAGCGTCGCCAGTGCGCGGGTGATGTCGCGTCCTTCCGCCTCGGTCCCGCTGGCGTCGGGGTTGTTGTCGAGCAGCGGCATGAACTGCGGCCGCCGCGCCAGCGACCGCCGCCTGTTCTTGTTGAGGTTGGTCAGGATGGTGTAGAGCCAGCTCCTGACGTCGCCGCCGAGAAACAGCCGTTCCGAGCGCAGCGCCCGCACCAGCGTGTCCTGCACCAGGTCGTCGGCGACATCGGCATCGCGCGCCAGCGCGCGCGCATACCGGCGCAGCGCCGGAATCATGGCTTCGATACTTTGGCGAAACGCAGTCATCTGACGCCCGATCCCCAGGTTTGTCCGGCTGGCGTCCAGGTCGGCAACGCGAACGCCTCGTACAGCATAACACCACCACGGCGTCGCTATTCCGGCCTTGATGGCTGCAGGGGTAACCCGCCCAAATCGGGGGCGGATTTGGACTGTACCGGCCGGAAGCGCTGGTGTACCTCCAGACCTTATAAAGGTCGATTGGAAACCGGATGGTGCAAAGTTCAGGTCTGATGCAGGGCAAGCGCGGGGTGATTCTCGGCGTCGCCAACAACCGCTCGATCGCCTGGGGCATCGCCAGGGCCTGCCATGCGGCGGGGGCGGAAATCGCGCTGACCTGGCAGGGCGACGCGCTGAAGAAGCGGGTCGAGCCGCTGGCGGGGGAACTCAACGGTATCCTGCTCGGCCATTGCGACGTCACCGAGCCCGCCACCATCGACGCGGTGTTCGACGTGCTCGGGAAAAAATGGAGCAAGATCGACTTCGTGGTGCACGCCATCGCGTTCTCCGACAAGGACCAGCTCGACGGCCGCTATCTCGAAACCACGGCGGATAATTTCTCGAAGACCATGCTGATCAGCTGCTACTCGCTGACGGCGATCGCGCAGCGCGCCGAAAAACTTCTGACCGATGGCGGCTCGATCCTGACGCTGACCTATTACGGCGCCGAGAAATGGATGCCGCATTACAACGTGATGGGAGTCGCGAAGGCGGCGCTGGAGGCGAGCGTTCGCTATCTCGCCGCCGATCTCGGCGAGAAGAATATTCGCGTGAACGCGATTTCGGCTGGCCCGATCAAGACGCTGGCGGCGTCGGGCATCGGCGATTTCCGCTACATCCTGAAATGGAACGAATACAATTCGCCGATGCGCCGCACCGTGACAACGGAGGAAGTCGGCGACAGCGCGCTGTACCTGCTTTCGGACCTGTCGCGTGGCGTCACCGGCGAGGTCCATCATGTCGATTCCGGCTACCACGTGGTCGGCATGAAGCGGCCGGACGCGCCGGATATCACGCTGGCGAAAGATTGACCGCTTCGTCGCGGAGCCTGTCATCGGGCGCGCGTTCGCGCGCCCCGTTGGTTCCGCGCAATGACTGAGTGACGCTCCAGAGTTTCACGGGTTCATGCCAACCATTTATTACATTCGCCATGGTGAAACCGAGTGGAACGCCGATGGCCGGCTGCAGGGCACGCGGGACATTCCGATCAACGACCTCGGCCGCAGGCAGGCCGCCATCGCCGGCGCCATCCTCGCCGACGTGCTGGCGCGCGATGGCCGCGGCGGGCCATCGCTTGAATTCGTCGCAAGCCCGCTCCGCCGCGCCCGGACGACGATGGAGTTGGTGCGCGGCACGCTGAAACTGCCGCCCGGCGATTACGCCGTCGATGACCGGCTGCGCGAGATCAATTACGGCCAGTGGGAAGGCTCGACGCTGGCGCAGGCGGCGGTGTCGCACCCCGACCTGTTCGCCCGGCGCCAGGCGGAGAAGTGGACGGTGCCGCCGCCGGGCGGCGAGAGCTATGTCGATGTGCACGCCAGGGTCAGCGACTGGTACCGCCAGCTCTCGGCGGATACGGTGGCGGTGGCGCATGGCGGCACCGGGCGGGCGCTGATGGTGGCGCTGGGCCTCGAGACGCCCGAAAGCGCCAACGATCTCCTGATGGAGCAGGGCGTGGTCTACGTGTTCGGCGCCGGCGGACTGACGAAATATAGTTGAAATCTTTTATTCCCTCCCCCGCCCGCAACCGGGGTCTACCCCGGTTGCGTATCTTAAATCTTGCGCAAGTCGGGCAGGCCCGACTTGCGTCGGGGGAGGGCCGGGGTGGGGGCGGCCGCAAACACCGGCGCCAGCGTTCCCCCACCCCATCCCTCCCCCGCAAGCGGGGGAGGGGGCGCAGAACACATGCCGCGCCAGCGTGGTTTAACTCTCGTCGTTTGACCCCCGCAACCACGCGCGTTACGACAAGGCCGCGGTTGACGATCGACGGCGATGCGGATTGTTCAAAAATGTCCTTCAACACCTTCGGCCACATGTTCCGGGTCACGACCTTCGGCGAAAGTCACGGGATCGCGATCGGCTGCGTGATCGACGGCTGCCCGCCGCTGCTGCCGCTCACCGTCGAGGACATCCAGCACGACCTCGACCGCCGCCGCCCCGGCCAGTCGCGCTTTACGAGCCAACGGCAGGAGGCCGATGCGGTCAAGATTCTGTCCGGCGTGATGGCGCATCCCGAAACCGGCGCACAGGTCACCACGGGCACGCCGATCGCGCTTGTCATCGAAAACACCGATCAGCGCTCGAAGGACTATTCCGACATCAAGGACAAATTTCGTCCGGGCCACGCCGACTTCACCTACGAGGCCAAATACGGCTTGCGCGATTATCGCGGCGGTGGGCGCTCGTCGGCGCGCGAGACCGCGACAAGGGTCGCGGCCGGCGCCATCGCGCGAAAAATCCTGCCGGGCGTGACCGTGCGCGGCGCGCTGGTGCAGATGGGCCCGCACAAGATCGACCGCGGTAAATGGGATTTTGACGAGATCGCGCGCAACCCGTTCTTCTGCCCGGACAGGGACAAGGCCGCGTTCTTCGAAGGCTACCTCGACGATATCAGGAAAAAAGGATCGTCGATCGGCGCGGTGATTGAGGTGATCGCCGAAGGCGTGCCGGCAGGCCTGGGCGCGCCGATCTATGCCAAACTCGATTCCGATCTGGCCGCGGCGCTGATGAGCATCAATGCGGTGAAGGGCGTCGAGATCGGCGCCGGTTTTGGCGCAGCCGAACTGTCCGGCGAGGAAAACGCCGACGAGATGCGGATGGGCAATCAGGGCGTCAGCTTTCTCTCCAACCACGCCGGCGGCATTCTGGGCGGCATCTCCACCGGCCAGCCGGTGGTGGCGCGGTTTGCGGTGAAGCCCACCTCGTCGATCCTGTCGCCGCGCCGCACCGTCGACCGCAGCGGCACCGATACCGAAATAATGACAAAAGGCCGCCACGATCCCTGCGTCGGCATCCGCGCGGTGCCGGTCGGCGAGGCCATGATGGCCTGCGTGCTGGCCGATCATTTTTTGCGGCACCGCGGGCAGGTGGGCGGGTAGAGGCTGTAGGGCGGATTAGCGACAGCGTAATCCGCCATTAAAGCCGCCGAGTTGGCGGATTACGCCTTCCGCCTCCGCTCTCAGAGCTACGGCGGACAGGTCGGCTCAATCCGCCCTGCGGGCTGCAAGCACCTTAGTATTCGAGCGAGCAAACAGCAGATGACGGAATACGCACAAAAATTTTTGGGGTCGTTGAAGTCAACTTCAGCAGCTCGCTTTCATGCTTCGCAGCGGTTGGCCGCGAGAGACCGCAAGCTAACTCGCCTGACGGCATTCACATCTGCGTATGTGATCGCCCTTACTGTCGTCCCGTATTTTATGAAGCTGCCTAAGGAGATTGCGGACAATTTCAGCCTAATTACAGTTGCGTTCTCCATGATCGTTTTAGTTTCGTCGCTGCTTCAATATTCCAGCGGCGACGTTGTGAACGCTGAGCAACATCAACGGTGCGCGCTCGAAATCGACGAAATACAGCGCGACCTGCGAATAAAGATGCCGAATGTAACGGAGGCGGAGCTCCAAGGGTTTTGTCACCGCTACGATGCGGTGCTTCAGAAATATAGCATCAATCACGAGGAGGTTGATTTTATGAAGCATCAAATCGATCGGCCGCACGAATATCCTTGGCTTGGACGCTGGGAGAAATTTAAGTTTCGCATTCAAATCACATACTCAAAACACATACATACATTCATGCTTACGATCATCAGCCTATGCTTGATGTGGCTGATATTCTTCTATGCATATCCGGCGCGTTTGATCGCCCACTAAAAAGGGCCGTCGGGCCAGCATTGTATTCAACGAATGGCCGCGCTCAGGAATCATAGCGCGAAGTCCGCGTAGCTACACTCGACAATTTCAGAGAGATTCGGGCCATGTTCAATCGACGCACACTATTTGTATTGGGCGCTGGATCGAGCGCCGAAGTCGGTTTGCCAATTGGGAAAGGACTGGCCGAAAGCATCGGTAGCAAAATGGATATTCGTTTTGAGTTCGCTAACAAGCAAATCGGCTCGGGCGACATGGAACTGTATAGCCAGATGACTGGCCAACTCCGGAATAAGGTTCAGGAATTTCAGCAAGCCGCTTGGCTGATCCGTGACGGCATCGGATTAGCCCAATCAATTGACGATTTTTTGGACATACACCGCAACAACGCAAATCTCAATCTCTACGGGAAGGCAGCAATTGTGAAAGCCGTTCTGGAAGCTGAACGGAAGAGCAAACTTTACTTCGGCGGCACCAGTGGAATTGAGACGTTTGATGCGACCCGCATTGCTGATACTTGGTTCGTAAAATTCATGCACATGCTTAGTCGCGGAATTCCGCGAGAGAATGTCCGCGAAATATTTGAACGTGTCTCATTCATTATTTTCAACTACGACCGTTGCGTTAAGCATTTTCTTGTCAATGTTTTGCAAAAGCTGCACGGCATCCGCGAAGATGAGGCATCGGACATCGTCGGCGATCTACAAATAATTCATCCGTATGGCGTAGTCGGGAATGTTCCCTTCGGTACAACTCGTGCCAACTATCTGGAGTTGGCCGCAGGCATAAAAACCTACACTGAACAGCTAGGCGAAGAGAACGTTATCCAAGGAATGGCGAATGAAATTCGCCGTGCTGAGTGTATTATCTTTCTGGGATTTGCTTATCATCGTCAGAATTTGCAGATACTTAGCCCGGAGAAACCAATGCCCACCAAGCCTGTATTTGGCACGGCATTTGGCATGTCCGATGCCGACGTAGAAGTCACTGCGCACCAGCTTGACGCATGGTTCGAACACCGTGACAGCCCGCGCTGTTCGCTCGATAATCAAACTTGAAAATAAATTGAAGAGCGCTGGTCTATTCGACAATTACGCGCGGTCACTGAGCGGCGGCGACTAAGGACCATAACCTTTACGCTCGTGCGGATTAGCGTCCACGTAATCTGCCGTTAACCCGCCGAGATGGCGGATTACGCCTTCCGCCTCTAGAGCCACGGCGGACAGGTCGGCTCAATCCGCCCGGCGTGCTGCAGGGCATCACGGCCGAAAAAGCGGTCGGCGAGCGGGCGGCTCACACCAGCTCCATCCGCAAGTTCCGACCGACAGCCTTGGCGGCGCGCGCAAGCGTTGCGAGGGTGACGGATTCGTTTTCGGGATCGAGGAGGCGGTCGAGCTGCGCACGGCTGGTGTGCATGCGGCTGGCGAGCTCTGTCTTGGAGATTTCTTCCCGTTTCATCAGGTCGTCGAGTTGCCGGGCCAGGACGCGTTTGATGGCGCGTGCCGTCACCTCCTCGTAAGTTCCATCCTGTTTGAGGAAACTATCGAAGGACGATCCGATGGCGCCTGTTTTCTTTTTTGCAGCTTTCTTCATGTGAGGTCCTTCCTTCGTTTCATGGCCAATTCCAAATCGGCGTCCGGCATCATCGCTTGAAACGGCACTGTACCAATTATGGTACGTCATTGCAAACTGCGGTTTGAAGCACAACTGCCTGACGGGCAAATCGGTTGCGTGATTTATCGACCCCCTGTCCAGCCCCCTTCTAGAAAAAGATTCTGATTTTCAGAAATGCCAAATCAGTCTACAGCCCTTCCCGTTCCGTCCCACGGAGGGGCGTGTCGCGATCGTCACGAACGCGGGATGGAATGCGGTGGACGTGGATGCGCCGATAACGAACGGCGTTGATGCGGACGGAGAAGTCGTGTGGTCCTGACGCCCCGACGCTGGCGTCAAGTTCCTGAGAAGCAAGCTTCTCAGGGGTGACGGTGACAAGAAAGCCCGGTCGCCGAGGAGAGCGCGAAGGAAACCGTTAAAACCATTGCGCGGGGAATGCCGAGTGATTTCCGGTGTGACCTGACTAACGCGTGTGCGCTCTCACACTATCATTGCACACGCGGCTATCGGGCGCATCGGGCGCCCGGCATTCCCTGCGCCCTCTGATTGGAGAGGGCGGAAATTTACAGGCAAAACTCGGGCGCATCGCGCCGCGGGAACGCGAAGGTGTGTCCGCAAGCAGTGCGGCTGTTGAAAAATGAATTTGCATACGTACGAACATACTTACCTCTCCCGCTTGCGGGGGAGGTCGACGCGCTCGGCAGCGCAATTGCGCGCCAGAGCGCGGCGGGTGGGGGAAAGTCTATCCCCTCGACCAGCGCGTTTTGCGGAGGCACCCCCACCCCAGCCCTCCCCCGCAAGCGCGGGAGAGGGAGCTCACTGCCGCCGGCGCGATCATCTCAGTTCATACTCCGCCGCATCAAACACCGACGTCATCTTCCAGTATTCCACCAGCCGCCACGGCGTGATCGCGAACACGCGGCCGTGGCGGTTGCGGTACCAGTTGGTCATGCCCTTGTGGGTCCACACCATGCGCGCGTGCATGGCGTCGACCTCGCGATTGTAGCGCTCGTAAACGTCTCGCCTGCACTCGATCGAGCGGTGCCCGCCCTCCAGCAGTTCGCGCAAGCCCAGCATCATGTGGCGTACCCCGCATTCGGTCATGAAGATCTGGTTGCCGCCGTGCGCGAGCCCCGTGTTCGGACCCGTCAGCATGAAGAAGTTCGGAAAGCCGGGAACGGTGAGGCCGAGATAGGCTCTGGCGTCGTCGGGACCCCAGACCTCGTGCAACTCGCGCCCGTCCCTGCCCACGATATTCATGGGGTGCAGCATCTTGCTGACCTTGAAGCCGGTGGCGAACACCAGCGCGTCCGCGGGCCAGACCTTGCCGTCTTTTGTCCTAATACCCTCGGGCACGATGGCGTCGATCGGGTCGGTGACGAGATCGACATTGGGGCGCTTCAGCATTTTGAACCAGTGATTGTCGATCAGGATGCGCTTGCCGTAGGCCGGATAATCCGGAATGACTTTTTCCAGGAGGTCGGGCCGGTCGGCGAGCTCGCTGCGCATGTGTTTTTCCATGAAGCGCCGGTGCTTCTCGTTGAGCGCGTTGAGCGACCGTTTCGGGTGCGGCCAGTCGGGGTCGACCTTGAGCGCTTCATGCAGCCCGTCGGCAAAACCCCAGAACAGCTGGAAGCGGTACCAGCGCAGATAAAAGGGGACATTGGCCAGCGCCCATTTTTTCCCCTCGCTGACGCCCTCGTGGTAGTTCGGATTCGGCACCACCCAGTGCGGCGAACGCTGGAAGATCATCAGCCGCGCGACGTCGGGCGCGATGCTCGGGCCGACCTGATGGCCGGACGCGCCGGTGCCGATCATCGCGACGCGTTTTCCCCGCCAGTCGAAGTCGCGGTCCCACTGCGCGGTGTGGAAGGCGGGTCCGGCAAACGAATTCAGTCCAGCTATATCGGGCAGTTTCGGCCGGTTGAGGACGCCGACCGCGGACACCAGCACGCGGGCCGAAAGTTTTTGTTGGCTGCCGTCGGCGCGTTGCGCCGTGATCCGCCAGCTCGCGTCGCTCTCGTCATAGCGGGCGTCGACCACTTCGGTTCCGAGCCGGATATGTTTTCGCAGATCGTATTTATCCGCGACTTTTTCAAAATAGTTCCAGAGCTCGTCGCGCTTGGCAAAGAAATGCGACCAGTCGTGGTTGGGTTCGAACGCATAGGAATAGAAATGATTGGGCGTGTCGACGCCGCAGCCGGGATAGATGTTCTCATACCAGGTGCCGCCGACGGCGTCGTTCTTCTCGAGGATGACAAAGGGGATGCCGGCCTCGCGCAGCTGAATGCCGGCGTAGAGGCCGGACATGCCGGCTCCGATGATGACGACTTCGGCGTTCTCAAGCGCGGCAGGGCCGGGAGGCCGGCGCCATTTCAGGCTCCGCGACGGCAGGCTGTCGCAGGTCAGATCCTCGCGCATCATCGCGATGTAGTCGTCGGGCACCGGCTCCCCGGTAGCGATCGCCATCATCTCGCGCAGCAGCGCGTCGTCGGCCTGCCGCGGCGGCGTCGTTCCAGTGCGCGCAATCTCCGCCAGCACCTCGCTGAGCCGGTCGCGGACCTCTGCCCGAAGGGAAGCGGGCATGAATTCCTGATAATTCATGGGGCCGCGGATGAAGGGTTTTGCAGCCTCCAGCCAGTGTCGCTCGCCGGTGAGCTGCACCAGCGCAAGCAACAGCGTCGACGGATCGGCCGCCTCCAGCGCGCGCCGCAGTTCGGCGTTCTCTCCCGTTGTTTCCGGTCTGGAATCCAGCATCATGGGCATCCGGCGGCTTGTACGATCCGACTTTGCCCGGATGTCGCCAAAACGCCAAGCCTTTGTGCAGGCTTGACGTATCAGGAACTTGACCCGCAAATGCCGGTCCCATGAACGCGCCCGAACTGCGCAAGCTCACCGATTGGCTCATCGACGGCGCGCGGTCGGCGCCGACGCCGGTCGCCCTGTTGACGCAGACCTGCGAAGGCCTCGTGGCAGCCGGCGTGCCGCTGTGGCGTGTCGGCGCCTTCGTGAAGACGCTGCATCCCGATCTGTTCGGTCGCTCCTTCATCTGGCGAAAGGGAGCCGAGGTCGTCGTCAATGCGGCCGATTTCGATTTTGAGCAAACCCAGGAGTTCATCCAGAGCCCGCTGGCGATCGTCTACGACAGCGGGCGGGAAGTCCGCTATCGGCTCGATGATCCCGACAGCAAACGCTTTCCCTTTTTCGACGACATGCGGGCCGAGGGCGTCACCGATTACATCGCGCTACCGCTGCTGTTCACCGACGGATCGACCCACGTCTCGAGCTGGACTACGAAAGCGCCGGGTGGATTCACCGACGAGCAACTGGCCGGCTTAAGGTCGATCCTGTCGCCGTTTGCGCGGCTCGGCGAGATTTTCGCGCTGCGCCGCACCGCCTCGACGCTGCTCGATACCTATGTCGGCAATCGCGCCGGCGAGCGGATCATGGCCGGCCGAATTCGGCGCGGCCACGCTGAAACCATGCAGGCCGCGATCTGGCTGTCGGATCTGCGCGGCTTCACCGCTCTGTCGGACCGGCTGCCGGCCGAAACGGTGGTGGATATTCTCAACGGCTATTTCGACTGCCAGGTGTCGTCGATCAGAACGCATGGCGGAGAAGTCCTGAAGTTCATGGGCGACGGGCTGCTCGCGGTATTTCCGATCGACGAATATGTCGGCGACGTCCGGCAGGTCTGCGGCCACGTGCTGGAAGCCGCGCACGAATCCCGTGCCAGCGTGGCGGCGATGCACTACCCGATTGGAGAAACCGTCGAGCGCTTCCGCTTTGGGGTCGCCTTGCATATCGGGAAAATTCTCTACGGCAATATCGGCGGCGGCAACCGGCTCGACTTCACTTGCATCGGCCCTGCCGTCAATCTCGCCGCAAGGCTGGAAAAAATCGCCGGCCGCCTCAATCGCACTATCGTGGCGTCGGAAGGATTTGCCGGGCTATGCGCCAGCGGCTGGGCCGATTTGGGCGAGTTTCCGATCGCAGGTTTTTCAAAGGCAGAGCGGGTCTATGGGCTGGCGGATGAGACGCCGGCGGGCTGAAATCGGCAAAGGCAATCACTTCCTCGGGCATTCGCGATAGCCGAATTTCTGGATCATGTCGCGGCCGGAGATCGAATGGAACGCCAGCGTGTCCATGTAATGGTTGGCCGTGACGTAGGCGCGAAGCCTGGCATTGTAGGCGTCCAGCATGTGGCCCGTCAGCGACGGCGAAACGTTTTGACTGCGGTCATGGGCGGCATGAAACAACAGCGTGGCGCTGCGGCCGATGCATACATTCCTGATGGCGAGAAACAGGGTGCAGGACGACTGGCAGTGGCCGTCGATCCGGAACAGCTCGCCCGATTGATTGTACTGGCTGACCACGGGATCGAAGCGCGCGCACCGACCGCCCATTTCGAAGCCTGCGGACGTGCCGGCCATTGCCGATGTGGAGAGCATCAGCAAAACCGCGGTGGCGACGTTTCTCATTGCAAATCATTCCTCGGGCTCGGTGGTGAACAGCAGCGGATAGCCCTTGGCGCGGCCGGCGTCGGTGGCGCGTGTCGCCTTGGTCTCGGCGACGTCCCTGGTGAAGACGGCGACGACGCACACGCCGCGCCGGTGTGCGGTGATCATGACCTTGTGGGCCTGGTCCTCGGTCATGCGGAATTCCGCCTTCAGCACCGTGACGACGAATTCGCGGGGCGTGAAGTCGTCGTTGATGAGGATGACCTTGTGCAGGCGCGGCCGCTCGGTCTTGGTCTTGACCCTGGTTTTCGGCTTGGTGACGGCGTCGATCATTCCAGTTCGCACCCTCCCGGCATTCTCGCGGTTGCCTCTACAAAGAATACAGTCTCCCCGCCTGTCATGGAACCGGCTGTTTTCGATGGCTTCATTGCAGCAGAGCGTGCGTCCGTCCGGCAGGAAGGCTCGTCGAAATGAGGGCAGCCGGCTAACTCGAATGTGAAGAGCGATGCATGTTCCTGCTTTTCGAAGGCTGGTTTGCGTGTCACCATCGTCGCAAGACGGCGGGAGGTTGGCGATGCGCTGGTATGTCTCCATTGGGGCGGTGCTTGTCGCGGGCGCGGTGGCCGCTGGCGCGGGGTTCGCTGCGCCGAACCCGAGGGCGCAACTGGCCGACAAACAGGTCGTGCCGTCCGTCGATGTCGAACTGATCCTCGCCGTCGACGTCTCCTACTCGATGGATATGGATGAACTTGCGATCCAGCGCGAAGGTTACGCGCAGGCGATCGTCTCGAAGGAATTTCTGCAGGCGCTGAAGAGCCTTCCAAACGGCAAGATCGCGGTGACCTATTTCGAATGGGCGGCCTCGAGCGACCAGAAGATCATCATTCCCTGGCGGCTGATCGACGGCCCGGAAACCGCGGACGCCGTCGCCAACGAAATCATGAACACCCCGATCCGCCGGGCCTCGCGCACCTCGATCTCGGGTGCGATCTATTTCGCGATGCCGCTGTTCGACGAGGACCCGTACCGCGGATTGCGGCGCGTCATCGATATTTCCGGCGACGGGCCCAACAATAACGGCGCCCCCGTCACCGGCGCCCGCGACGAGGCGCTGCAAAAGGGCATCGTCATCAATGGCCTGCCGATCATGGTGAAGGAGCCGTCCTATTCGACGATGGATATCGACAACCTCGATTGGTACTACGAGGACTGCGTCATCGGCGGCCCGGGGTCGTTCGTGGTCTCGATCAAGGATCGCGACAAGTTCAAGGAGGCGATCCGGGCCAAGCTCCTGCTCGAGGTCGCGGGCCGGACGCCGGAGCACCGGATTGTTCCGGTGGCCGGGAAGGAGCCGCGCGTCTCCTGCCTGATCGGCGAGAAGATCTGGCAGGACAGGTGGGGCAGGTGAGCAATGGCTTCGCTTGCGGATGTAACGGGCCGAACGGAAGGTTCAACGTGTCAGCGTAAACCGTGCCACCAGCTCGACATGCGGGGTGTGACGAAACTGGTCGACCGGCGTCACCCCCTCGATTTCGTAGCCGCCATCGACCAGGATCCGGGCGTCGCGCGCAAAGGTCGCGACGTTGCACGACACCGCAACCACCACCGGAATCTTGCTGGTCGCGAGCTGAAGCGCTTGCGCTTGGGCGCCCTGGCGCGGCGGATCGAATACGACGGCATCGAAGTCGCGCAGCTCCTGGGGCATCAGCGGCCGCCGGAACAGGTCGCGGGTCTCGGCCCTGACCGGCTTCAATCCCGAGGCCGCCATCGCGGCCTTCTGCAGCGCCGCAACCGCGCCTGCTTCGCTGTCGAAGGCCGAAATCCGCGACTTTGCCGCCAGCCTCAGGGCAAACGGTCCGACCCCGCAGAACAGGTCGGCGATATGCCTGGCGCGCTTGCAATGCTCCGATACCAGCGCCGCCAACGCTTCCTCGCCGGCGACCGTGGCCTGCAGGAACGAACCCGGCGGCAGGATCAGCTGTGCTGCGCCGATGGCGATCGTCGGCGGGTTGCGCATCAGCACCAGCTCGCCATGCCGCGTCAGCCGCGCCAGACGGTGTTGCTCGGCGATCCGCGACAGCGTTGCGATCGTGGCTGCCTGCAGCGGCCCCGAGCCGCGCACGTCGACATCGAGTCCGCCGCCGGTGGCCGTGATCTGGATGTCGAGCGGCTTTCCGCTTGGCGCCAGCGGTTCGGCGATTGCCCAAGCCGCATCAAGCGCGCCGCTCAAGGCCGGATCGAGGATCGGACAATGATCGACCGGAATGATGTCGTGGGAATTTGCCGCTGCAAAGCCCACCTTGAGCACATCGTGCGTGCCCATCCGGGCGTGCAGGGTAATCCGCCGCCGGCCGCGGCCGTGGGCGTCGATCAGCGGATGCACTTCGCAGTCAAGCCTCGCCTGCGCCAGCATTTTGACGACGAGATCGCGCTTCCACGCGCGGTAGGGTTCGGCCTCCCAGTGCTGGATCGCGCAGCCACCGCAGATACCGAAATGCCGGCAAAATGGCGTGATCCGTTCGGGGCTTGCGCGCTCGACCCCGAGCAGGCGCCGGCGATCGGGATGATGACCCGGCACCGCTGCGACCTCGACGGTCTCGCCGCCAAGCGTGTAGGGCACATAGACGTTCTCGCCGTCAACAAGGGCGACGCCGTCGCCGAAATGGCCGACGTGGTCGATGACGAGGCGCTCAACCACGGCGGGCGCCGATGAAAAATTCGATATTGCCGTCGCCGCCGGTGATCGGTGATGGAAACACCTGGATGCCGGTGCATCCGAGCGAAGCGGCGAACCCGGAAATGTCGTCGCAGATTTCCTGGTGCACCATCGCATTGCGGATGATGCCGCGCCTGGAATGCTTTCGCGGCGCCTCGAATTGCGGCTTTATCAACGCCAGCAAATGCATTGGGGCCGCCGCCAGCGACAGTGCGACCGGCAGCACCGCTTTCAGTGAAA
The DNA here is from genome assembly GCA_963801875.1 of uncultured Alphaproteobacteria bacterium. Classification (GTDB taxonomy): domain Bacteria; phylum Pseudomonadota; class Alphaproteobacteria; order Rhizobiales; family Xanthobacteraceae; genus Bradyrhizobium. The sequence continues at coordinate 767,765 of CAWDGT010000010.1, forward strand.
TGAAGCTGACGTCGATCACGACGACGTCCGGCCGCGCGGGCAGGCGCTTGCCTTCGAAACCGCGGATGTCGGTTTCTTCCATGGAAACGATCCTGGGATGGCCGCGCAGCGAGGGATGCAATTGCTCGCGACCGACATCGATCGAAAATACCAGGCTGGCGCCGTTGGCGAGCAACACCTCGGTAAAGCCGCCGGTCGATGCGCCGACGTCGAGACAGACATGACCCTCGATGTCGACGGGGTATCGCTCCAGCGCGCCTGTCAGCTTGACGCCGCCCCGCGAAACAAAGGGATGTGCGGGCTGCGCCTGCAGCACGGCGTCGGCGGCAACGGTCTCGGATGGCTTTGTCACCGGCTTGTCATTGGCCGAAACGAGGCCGGCTTCAATGGCCGCCCGCGCCCGCGCCCGGCTCTCGAACAGGCCGCGCTCGACCAGCAAGACGTCGATGCGCTTGCGGGTAGCGGGCACAGTCGGATCTCCCTTGGCCAAATTCAGCTCGATGGCCGCGGGTGCGGGGTCGCCAGCCGTTCGGCGGCCATGCGCACGCAAGTCTCGAAAGCTCCCAAATCATGCCAGATGTCCGCGGCCGCCTGGCGCGGCGTTACCAGCGCACAGCCGTGCAGATCGAGCGCATAAATCATCATCAGATTATCGCTCAAGCCGAAATCTTCCACGGTTAACCCCAACTCATCGACCAGACGACCATCATGTGAAACCACGCTGGTGAATTTACGCACGCGATCGGCATAGGGCGCCCGATCGTTGGAGTAGCCGAGACACAGCTTGCCGCGTCCCGCCATATAGCCGAGTTCGTAGACGGTTCCGGCGTCCGCGCCGGGCCCGCGAAACGGCGTGAGATTGGCGATAATGGCGTCGGCCTCGATCATCATGGTTTCGTTGCCGCGAAATATCTGCAGTGAGGCATCGCTGGCGGCAAGGTCGACGGCGTTATCCAGCGGATACATTCCGGTCAGGCCGTGACGCATGCACAGCTCGACCTTGCGCCGCCCGATCTCGATGGCGTCCGGCAGGAATACGTCGGGGCCGGCCAGGTAAATCTTCATTCTTGCTGGCGCGGACGGCGTCGGCTCGGGCAAATACGCTGGCCGTTAGGCCAGCTTGACCGTTTCGACCTTGAAGTCCTTGCCCAGCGCCTCGAACACCTTGGCGACGATACCCTTGGCGTCGAGGCCGGCGCGGGCGTACATCGCGCCCGGCGAGTCGTGGTCCATGAACACATCGGGCAGCACCATCGAGCGCATCCGCAGGCCGCCGTCGAGCATGCCGTGCTCGGCCAGCAATTGTATAACATGGGAGCCGAACCCGCCGATCGCGCCTTCCTCGATGGTGAGCAGGATTTCATGCTCGCGCGCGAGTTTCAGGATCATGTCGACGTCGAGCGGCTTCATGAAGCGCGCGTCGGCAATCGTGGTGGACAGGCCATGGGCAGCTAGTTCCTCCGCGGCCTTCTCGCATTCGGCGAGGCGGGTGCCGAACGACAGCAGCGCGATCTTGGTGCCTTCGCGGATGATGCGGCCCTTGCCGATTTCCAGGGGAATGCCGACTTCGGGCATCTCGACGCCGCGACCTTCGCCTCTGGGGTAGCGCACCGCGCTCGGACGGTCGTTGATCGCGACCTGTGTCGCCACCATGTGCACCAGTTCGGCCTCGTCGGAGGCCGCCATGATGACGAAATTGGGCAGGCAGCCGAGATAGGCGTTGTCGAACGAACCGGCATGGGTCGCGCCGTCGGCGCCGACCAGGCCGGCGCGATCGATCGCGAAGCGCACCGGCAGGCTCTGGATCGCCACGTCGTGCACGACCTGGTCATAGCCGCGCTGCAGGAATGTCGAATAGATCGCGCAGAACGGCTTGTAGCCCTCGGTCGCAAGGCCGGCGGCGAATGTCACCGCATGCTGCTCGGCAATGCCGACATCGAAGGTGCGGTTGGGGAAGGCCTTGGCGAAAATATCGATTCCGGTGCCCGACGGCATCGCCGCGGTAATGCCGACGATCTTGTCGTCCTTTTGGGCTTCCTTGACCAGGCTCGCACCGAATACGTTCTGATAGGCCGGAGCGTTCGGTTTGGCCTTTGCCTGCGTGCCGGTCGCAACGTCGAACTTGACCACGGCGTGATATTTGTCGGCGGAGGCTTCCGCCGGACCGTATCCCTTGCCCTTTTGCGTGACGACGTGGACCAGGATCGGCCCGGTTTCCATGTCGCGGACGTTCTTCAGGACCGGCAGCAGATGGTCGAGATTGTGACCGTCGATCGGACCGACATAGTAGAAGCCGAGTTCCTCGAACAGCGTGCCGCCGTCCATCATAAAGCCGCGGGAATATTCCTCGACGCGGTTGGCGCGGTTGGCGAGGATCTTCGGCAGACGCTTGTTGATCTGTTTTGCGGCCTCGCGCAACGTGCGGTAGGTCTTGCCGGAATAGAGCCGGGACAGATAGGCCGACATTGCCCCGACCGGCGGCGCAATCGACATGTCGTTGTCGTTGAGAATGACGATCAGCCGGGAATTCATCGCGCCGGCATTGTTCATGGCCTCGTAGGCCATGCCCGCGGACATCGCGCCATCGCCGATCACGGCGATGACATTGTTCTTGCCGCCGGAGAGGTCGCGCGCCACCGCCATGCCGAGCGCCGCGGAGATCGAGGTCGAGGAGTGGGCGGCGCCGAACGGATCGTAATCGCTTTCGGTCCGCTTGGTGAACCCGGACAGCCCGCCGCCGGTACGCAGGGTGCGAATGCGATCTCTGCGGCCGGTCAGGATCTTGTGCGGATAGGCCTGGTGACCGACGTCCCAGATCAGGCGATCGCGCGGGGTGTCGAATACGTAGTGCAGGGCGGTGGTCAACTCGACGACGCCGAGGCCTGCGCCGAAATGTCCGCCCGTGACCGAGACGGCGTCGATGGTTTCCTGACGCAGCTCGTCGGCGACTTGCCGGACTTGTTCCACCTTGAGCCGGCGCAGGTCGTCCGGGGTCCGGATCGTGTCGAGAAGCGGCGTTTTACTGAATACGGTCACGGCGATATTCCAATTTTTGCATGTCGGGACAAGGCGTCCGACGTGAGATGGGTTGCGCATTATCTCGCGCAGCGAAAATCCAGATGCCGGGCGCTACCTGAGGAGGCCGAAGCCTTAATTGTTAGCCTGGATGCGCTCCCGGTCGGTCAGTGTGATATACATCACCCTTGGCGATTTCACCCTTCCCAGCTATTTTGTTAGCTATTTGAAGCGCTTACTCCCCGTCCAAAAACGACAGAAGGCCGCTTTCAACGGCCCATAGCCGCTAAACCCTTACACCAAATCGCCGGTTAAAGCCAACCCGCCGGGAACCGGAAGGTGCCTTGGAAATAGTCAGCGTAGGCGACGGATTTCAACCCCGGCGCCGGGCCGATGGTTCCATTTCGCCTAGACCGGCGGCATCCGCGCGGCTGGCTGGGGCGGTTTCGAGCCTTTTCCAGGCCCATTCCCGCGCGGCCGTGTCTCCGGTCGCGATCGCCAGCGCCGCCTCCGGGCGAGCCATGCGTTCGGCCAATGGGATCGGCCCACAGACGATCATGAAGAAATCGTAGGCGTGCGGCCGCTCGTTGGCCATGACGAACTGGAAATGGACCCGGAAGAACTTCCAGCGGAACAGGTTATAGTGCTCGGGCTTGATGATTTCACGGAACCGGACCGGCACGATCGTCGGGTTGCGTCTGGAGGCGCCGACGTCGATGCCATGGCCGGCGATCGGGTCAAACGGATAGAAATTCATCACATCTTTGCGCGACTGGCAGTCGATCCAGTCGATCGAAGGCTCGACCGCCAGCAGGCCAAGGTGGTCGCGGAAATCCTGCGACACCGCATGAAATCCGACGATCGGGAAATTGCCGCCGATCGTAAGCAGGACGATGCGCGGGCCGTGCCGCCCCAGCGACGGATCGAGCTTGAGCGCGCGCGCCAGAATCTCGGCGCTCAAAAACGACCCCGAACTGTGGCCGACGACGACGATTTCCTCGGCATCGCTGGAGCGTGCGACGTTTACGAGGTGCTGGGCAAAACGGTCGATACGCTGGTCCCATTCCGGCCGCTGGCGGTGGGAGAACTCCCAGGTCCAGATCGTGTCCGACAGCAGATAGAGCAGATAGGTCTGGTTTTCGCTGTATTTCAGCACGCTACCAAGCAGCGCGACGAATACGGCTATCGCCGCGGCAAGGCTGAACGGGTCGGGAATGCCGAGTGCATCGAGTCCTTTGGCGAAGGCGGCCGCGAGACCGAGGCTGAAGAGGGCTTCGACGAGCAGCAGGAGATGCGGATAGGTTATGAAGGTCGCGAACCGCCAATGCGCCTTCCAGAATCGCGCAATGGTGCCGCCGAACACCAGGCGCCAGTAAATCCAGATCGCCTGGAAAACCGTGCTCCAGACCGGTGCGGCTAGGTCGCGCTGGATCAGGTCTTCAAATCGCAGGAAATCGTAACTGGTGCGTGTCTGCCAGTCGCTGGCTTTGGTCTCGATGGCCCAGGACGCGCGCTCGCCGTCAGGGGCGCTCTGTGGGCGGCTAATAGTGGCGGTGAGCTGGTACAACCGGCCAAACTTCCGCAGTTCGGTTCGGAACATGCGGTAATACTGCGCGAGGCCGCGCGGATCGTATCCCTGCACATAGATGATATGGCGGTGCTGAACGCGCACTTAACTCATGATCCCCAGATTAATCGGGGGACTATATCAGGCCTCGGAACGCGCCAAGAGCTATTTCGGCCTTCACCGGGGTGGCTCGGCGCCGGATTCGCCTAATATTCTCTACTGTTGCCGGGGAGCGACGTGCACCGCTGCCTCGCCCGGCCACGGCGTCATTGCACGTCCAGCGGCTCGGTACCGGTCACCTGCCCGGTGGCGTCGGTGGTGATCTTGTCGACCCGGACTTCCGCTTGCCGCAGCAGTTCCTCGCACCGCCGTTTCAGCGACTCGCCGCGCTCGTAAATGGCGACGGATTCTTCAAGCGGCACCTTGCCGTCCTCGAGCCGCTTTACGATCGATTCAAGTTCCTCGAGCGCGCGCTCGAAGCTGAGCTTCTTGACGTCCACTTGGATGTTTTCGGCCATATCGCTTTCCCAGATGCGCGCCTTCGCCGGCGCAGACTTAGATGAATGTTTGTGGTTGTGGCGGGAATTCAAGCGCCCATCAACGCAGTGACGTGGGCTGCGACCAACTCCTGCAAGCCTTGCAGATCATAGCCGCCCTCAAGCACCGAGACAATTCGGCCACCGGCGCTGGTATCGGCGACATCCATCAGTTTGCGCGTGACCCAGCCGAAATCCTCCGCCTTGAGGTTGAGCGAGGCCAGCGGGTCTCGATAGTGTGCATCGAAACCGGCCGAGACGATGATCAGTTCGGGGCTGAACTTCTGCAACTGCGGCAGGATTACGTTTTCGAAGGCGGCGCGGAATTTGGCGCTGCCGTCTTCCGAGGCCAGCGGCGCATTGACGATGGTGTTGTGCTCGCCGCGCTCGCCGCTGGCGCCGGTACCGGGAAACAGCGGCATCTGGTGCGTCGAGCAATACATCACCGTCGGATCGGCCCAGAAAATATCCTGGGTGCCATTGCCGTGATGGACGTCGAAATCGACTATCGCCGCGCGGGCGATGCCGTATTTGCGCTGGGCATGACGCGCGGCAATGGCGGCGTTGTCGAAAAAACAAAAACCCATCGGCTTGTTGATTTCGGCGTGGTGGCCCGGAGGGCGGATCGCAACGAACGCATTATGATGGCTGCCCGACATAACGGAGTCGGTCGCGGCGACCGCGCCTCCGACGCCGCGCATCACCGCTTCCCAAGTGCCCGGCGACATCGAGGTGTCGCCGTCGAGGTAGATCAGGCCACTCGAGGGCGCGATATGCCGGAGTTCCCCGACGTAATGCTCGTTGTGACAGAGCGTGACCGAATCCAGACTGCCTTCCGGCGCTTCGCCACGCACCAGTTTGCTGAAGCGTTCCTGCGCCAGCACCAGATCGACCGCGCGCAGCCGGTCGGCGCGTTCCGGATGTCCCTCGGGCGTGGCGTGGTCGAGACAGGCCGGGTGAGTTAGAAGCAGGGTCGTCATGCAATGTCCTGGCGCGTGAACCGCGCTTTTCGATAAGGGGTTAACTTAAGGGGTCGCCAGCCGCTCGGAAAGAGCCATGCCTGGAATAGGGCTCTGCAATTCAGTTCAATCGCACGATGCGATCGGTTGCGCATCGCAACTGCGAGGATCGACGAAAACGACTGTCTCACGGCCTTCACAATAGAGCGGCAGCGCAACGATTTCACAATCGCTTTGCTTCAGGCCTTCTTGCGCGCGAAAAACGCCTTGAAGGCGGCCACCGCCTCGTTGGAGCGCATCCGTTCGCCGAACAAATGGCCCTCCTGATCGATCCTGCGGGTCAGATCTTCGGGCGGCAGTTTCAGGAGCTTTCGCGAGATCGCGACCGCCTCGGCAGGTAACGCGTCAATTTCGCGCGCCACCTTGCGCGCCTCGGCCTCGGTGTGGCCGGGCGCCACCACCACATTGACGAAGCCGGCGACATGCGCATCATCGGCGCTGAACGTGCGTCCCATCACCAGCATCGCAAATGCGCGCTGGTGTCCCATGGTGCGGGGCATCAGCAGGCTGGAGGCGCCCTTCGGAACCAGCCCCAGATGGATGAAAGGCGTGGAGAACGTCGCCGTCGTAGAGGCGAGAACGTAATCGCAGTGGAACAGCATGGTGGTGCCGATGCCGATCGCGATGCCGTCGACCGCGGCGATGATCGGCTTGACGTTGTGGGCGAGCGAATACAGAAATTTGGTGGCGTTGGATGCCCTCGGCGCGTCTGAATTCGAAGTGCCGTCCTTCAGAAAGTCCTCGAGGTCGTTGCCGGCGGTAAATACACCGGAGCCGCCGGTGATGATCATGCAGCGGATCTCCGGATTGTTCTGCGCGGTGTCGATGGCGTCGCTCATCGCACGATACATGTCCTGGGTGATCGCGTTCTTCTTTTCGGGCCGCCGCAGCTTGATCATGCGCGTTGCGCCCTCGTCGGTGACTATCAGGTGCCCGGTCATGAAGCCGTCCTTGCAACGAGCGGCAAAGGTTGCCGCTGGCGAGTCTTCAACGCATACCCTACATCATCTCCACGGGGTCCCAAACCGGCGCCGCCAGTTTTCAACGGAGACGCAATGACGCGTACGGGGGAAGATGCGATGCACTTGACGGGGATTCACCATCTGACCGCGATTTCGGCCAAACCGCGGCAGAATCTGGCGTTTTATACCGGCCTACTGGGCATGCGGCTGGTCAAGAAGACCGTCAACCAGGACGACGTCAGCGCCTATCATCTGTTCTACGCCGACGGCAACGCCAATCCCGGCACCGATCTCACCTTCTTCGATTTTCCGGTAGCTCCGGAGCGGCGCGGAAGCAACAGCATTTCTGCCACCTCATTGCGCGTCGCCGGTGAGAAAAGTCTCGGCTACTGGCGGGATCGGCTGAAGAAGGCGGGCGGCCATACCGGCGATGTCAGGGAGGTCGATGGCCGGCTGACGTTGCCGTTTGAGGACGGCGAAGGCCAGCGGCTGGTGCTGGTCGATGACGGCGGGGCGGGGGCGGCGTCGCCGTGGGAGAAGAGCGCGGTGCCGGCTGAGCACCAAATTCGCGGCCTCGGTCCGATCGAGCTCAACGTGCACGATCTCGCGCGTACCGAAGAGGTCCTCACCCGTGTCATGAACATGCGGCGCGCGCGCGATTATCCTGCCCCGGACGTCAATGCGCGAATTCACGTGTTCGCGATGGGCGAGGGCGGCCCGGCAGCCGAGCTGCACGTGATCGAGAGTGGGGATTTGCCGATCGCGCGGCAGGGCGCGGGCGGCGCGCATCACGTCGCGTTTCGCACGCCGAACGCCGAGCAATATCATGCATGGGCGCGGCGGCTGAACGAGCTCGGCGTGCGCAACTCCGGCGAGATCGACCGGTTCTATTTTCGCAGCCTTTATTTCCGCGAGCCGAACGGCATCCTGTTCGAGATCGCGACCGACGGCCCCGGCTTCGCCACCGACGAGCCGATGGATCAGCTCGGCGAGCGGCTGGCGCTGCCGCCGTTCCTGGAACCGCGCCGCGCCGCGATCGAGGCGGGGTTGAAGCCGCTGGGGTAGAACGCAACCTACGCCGGCGGGCGCAGGCAATACTTTCACCTTCCGAGCGGCGGGGAGGACGAGTTCCCGTGGGGCTATCTGGCAGGCGGCCTCATACTCTCCATCGTACCGCCTTGCTTTGGTCAAACCGGAATGGAGTGTGGGCAGGACGTCATCGACCTCGCGTAGATCGCCGGCCGCCCTATGCGGGTGACATGGGACTGAGTACGGAGCGCCAATGCATTCCACGCCGAACTCGAAACAAAGCGATGATCCGCACGATATCCTCGTGGTCGCGCCCGATGTCGCTCGGGTCGTGCCTGCGGAGGACCAGATTTCCGAACTGTTGCACGAAGCCGCGGCGCGCTATCGTTCGGATTCGCAGCCCCATGCGGGCGCTGACTTCCCTGCCGGCCCCATGGTTCGGCCGGTCGATACGACGTTTCGCCCCGCGGTCGTCAACGATGTCCTGGTCCCGGGCAAAGGCGGCTCCATGGTCCGGCGGGCCGTGCGCGCATGCATCGCGCTGCTCCTGGCGGCATGCATCGGCGTCGCCGCCGTGGCGTGGCGGTCCTACGGCGATACGGCGAGAAAGCAGATCGTCAAGTTGACGACGCAGCTCGCCCTGATTTCATGGCCGGAAAAGCCGGGGTTCGCCGTGCAACCGGCCGCGCCTGCCGTTCAGACGGATACGGCGAATGCCCCACCTGCGCAGCCAGCCGGGCCGGATCAGAGCGCAGCGGAAGCCGTCCCGCCGACCGCCGCCGCCTCATCTCCCGATTCGGCGAAATTGCTCCAGTCGATGACGCGCGATCTCGCAAGCCTGGGGCAGGAGGTCGAGCAGCTCAAGACCAGCATCGAACAGCTCAGGGCCAGCCAGCAACAAATGTCCCGCGATGTGGCCAAGGCCTCCGAGGTCAAGGCTTCCGAGCAGAACCTGCGGCCCAGGATATCGGCGCTTCCACCGCGGCCGGTCGCCACGCGGGCGCGCAAGCCGTTGCCATCATATCCGCCCCAGCAAGCGTCAACCGCTCCGGTATTGCCGGAAGCCGCTGCACCTTACGTGGCGCGGCAACCTGAACCCCAACTTCAAGCCCCGGTTCAATCGCTGACCGACCCGGAACTGTCATCGGTGCCGCGGCCGCCGATGCCCGTGCGCTAGCGCTGTTCTTTCGCTGCGGCCATCTGACCGAGACGGATCGCGCCGCCGGGTCAACTTCAGGAACCAATCCGGCGATCGCGACTTAATCGATCGCGCATCTTTCGAAAACCGGGAGACTGCCATGAAGATCTCCAGAATCATTTTGGCTGGTACTGCGGTCACCATCATCAGCTCGGCTGCTTTGGCCCAGGAAGCGCTTACGGGAACGCTTACCCAGGTAGACCGGATCCATCGCACCGTAGTGATCAGGCAAGCCCAAGCCGGCACTGTCGGAGCGAATACCGGCGGCGCGGCCGACGAGTTCAGAGTTCAGGACGGCTTGTCGCTGGACGCGTTGCATGCCGGCGACAAGGTCACCTTTTCCGCTTCGCAAGCGGGCGGGGTCAAGACGATCACGAAATTTCAGCCACAGTAGAGCTTCGGCTCATGGGGCGGATTGGCACAGCGCAATCCGCCGCCGCTCGGGTCATGGTTACGCCAGCAGAACCGCGTCGGCGCCGTTCACGGCCTCGGCGCTGTCAATCACCGTCCGTTCCAGCGAGCCAGCCTGTACCGAAATGTTTTCGGCGAAGAACCGCGCCAGCGTGACATAGCGCTGCGGATCGCCGGCGGCTTCGCCGAGGTCGCGCGCGGCCAGCGCTTCGGCGGCCAGCACGCATCCGCCCAGCGTCGATCCGAACAGCCGCAGATACGGAGTCGCGCCCGCCAGGGCATCGTTCGGGGCCGCGGCGAGGCGCTCCAGCAGCCATCGGCTGGTACGGTCGAGCGACGCAAGCGCGTCGCGCAGTTTTGCGCCCGTGGTGCCGAAGGCGGGATCGTTCGAGGCCTCGACCTTGCTGACGACGCCGGAGAGTTCGTCGAGCAGCGCCCAGACCGAGGCGCCGCCATTGGCGGCGAGCTTGCGCGTCACCAGGTCGATCGACTGGATGCCGTTGGTGCCTTCATAGATCGGGGTGATGCGCGCATCGCGAAGATGCTGCGCCGCGCCGGTTTCCTCGATAAATCCCATGCCGCCGTGAATCTGGACGCCCAGCGAGGCGACCTCGTTGCCGATGTCGGTGGAGAACGCCTTTGCGATCGGCGTCAGCAGGGCGCCGCGGGCGGCGGCAAGCGCGCAGGTTTTGGCATCGGCCGCCCGCACCGAAATATCGAGCGCGACCGCGGTGGCATAGCAGATGGTGCGCGCCGCCGCGGTCAGCGCGCGCATCTGCATCAGCATCCGCTTGATGTCGGGATGCACGATGATGGGATCCAATTCACCAGCGGGCTTACCGACGGCGCGGCCCTGGCGACGCTCCTGCGCGAAGGCGAGCGCCTGCTGGTAGGCGCGGTCGGCAATGCCGACGCCTTCGAGACCGACGCCGAGCCGTGCCTGGTTCATCATCGTGAACATGCACTGCATGCCGCGGTTTTCCTCGCCGATCAGGTAACCGATCGCGCCGCCCTGGTCGCCCATCGTCATGGTGCAGGTCGGCGCGGCATGCATGCCGAGCTTGTGCTCGATGCCGCTGGCGTAAATGTCGTTGCGTTGCCCGAGCGAGCCATCGGCGTTGACCAGGAATTTCGGGATCAGAAACAGCGAAATGCCTTTGGTGCCCGCGGGCGCGTCGGGCAATCGCGCCAGCACGAAATGCACGATGTTATCGGTCATGTCGTGATCGCCATAGGTGATGAAGATTTTTGTACCCTTGATGCGATAGCTGCCGTCGGGCGCGGGTTCGGCGCGGGTGCGCAGCGCGCCGACATCCGATCCGGCCTGCGGCTCGGTGAGCTGCATGGTGCCGGGCCATTCGCCGGACACCAGCTTTTCCAGATAGATCTTTTTCAGCTCACTGCTGCCATGCGCCTCGAGCGCCTCGATCGCGCTCAGCGTCAAGAGTGGGCAGAGGCCGAAGGCGATATTCGACGCGCTCCAGATTTCCGTGCAGGCCGCGTTGATCGCAAGCGGGAGGCCCTGGCCGCCGAACGCTTCCGGTCCGGACACCGCGTTCCAACCCGCCGCCGTCCAGCGCTGGTAAGCATCGGGCCAGCCGGGAGCGGTCGTCACCCTGCCGCCGTCGAGCTTGATGCCGTTTTCGTCGCCCACTCGATTGAGCGGCGCCAGCACGTCAGAGGCAAAGCGTCCGGCTTCCTCCAGCACCGCGGCGGTGATGTCGGCGTCGAAATCGCCGTAATGGCCGGCTTTCACCGCGGCCTGCAGGCCTGCGCCATGGTTGAGGGCCAGCAGCATGTCGTTGATCGGCGCGCGGTAGGTCATGACGGTGTCTCGCGTCTGGCGGGGAGCAGCAGGCTGCCGTCTTCCCACGAAACCGCGGCTCTCTCAACTCTCCGATGGCTGTAATCGGCGCCGCGGCAGCGGAGCCGGCGCATTACCCGACGAAAAGGCAGGCCCTTATTCTGGTTCCAGCCTGTTGAAATGGCTCAACTCCCTCTATAGACCGGCGTTGCCAGAGGAATCCGCGCGAGGTCAGCCCCGCCGCTTTCCAGACAGTCTATTGGGGCGTCGCCAAGTGGTAAGGCAGTGGATTTTGATTCCACCATGCGGAGGTTCGAATCCTCCCGCCCCAGCCAAACTGGTGTTCACATCTGTGCACAGCAATCCACAACTGTCCAGCAAGCCTATGGAAAACAATGAGTTGTTGGCCATAAGCAGCCACAATTGTCCTTTATAGTGCGTTCGAAGCTAGCGATTTTGACGGTACCTTAGACGGTATTTCGAGCAGATACCGTTAGTCATTTGACCACGAGATACCGTCATGCCCTTAACAGATACTAGTATCCGCAAAGTGAAGTCCGGGCCCAAGCCATGCAAGCTCAGCGATGGTGGCGGCATGTATCTGCTCGTGATGCCGGATGGTGGGCGCTACTGGCGAATGGATTATCGCTTTATGGGCAAACGCCGGACACTTGCACTCGGCGTCTATCCAATCATTTCGTTGTCCGAGGCGCGTTCTCGGCGAGACAAAGCACGAGAATTGCTCGCGAAGGAAATCGATCCGAATGCCGCGAAAAAAGAGAGAAGGCGCGCCGCAAGAATCGCGAGTAACAATACGTTCGAGGCCATCGCTCGCGATTGGATAAGCAATCAACGCCACCGGCTCGCGCATCGATACTCCGCCCTGATACTCGCTCGACTGGAGGGCGATGTTTTCCCCGAGATAGGCTCCCGGCCGATCACAGAGATTGATGCACCAGAATTATTGCAGATGCTAAGGAAGGTCGAAGGACGTGGCGTTATCGAGACAGCTCGCCGGCTGCGCCAGCTTTGTGGCCAAGTGTTCCGCTATGCGATCGCAACGGGTCGCGCCAAATACGATCCGTCAGTTGATCTGAGGGGTGCGTTGAAGTTGCCCGGAAGATCGCGCGGGCACAAGGCCATGCCGCTCGATGAGGTGCCCCAGCTACTTGCGTCGCTTAGCGCTTACGATGGTGAGGAGCGGACCAGGCTCGCTTTGCGGCTTGCCATTCTGACCTTTGTTCGTACTACTGAACTGCGCGCAGCAAGGTGGTCGGAATTTGCCGGTCTCGAAGGCAGCGAGCCGTTGTGGCGCATTCCATCAGAACGGATGAAGATGAAACTGGAGCACATTGTGCCCCTCGCGGCGCAGGCGGTGGCTGTCTTGCGGACGCTGAAAGCTCTCCCAGGTTCGAGCACTAGTCCATTTCTGTTTCCATCGCCCGCTCGCGAGGGGTACATGAGCAACAATACGATGCTCTATGCTCTTTATCGTATGGGCTATCATGGCCGCGCTACCGTCCACGGATTTCGCGCAATGGCTTCGACAGCCCTTAATGAGATGGGATTTCGGCCCGATGTCATTGAGCGCCAGCTTGCTCATCAAGAGCAAAATGCCGTCCGTGCGGCATATAATCGCGCAGAATACCTGAGCGAGCGGAGAGCTATGATGAAGCATTGGGCTGACCACTTGGACTCGATTGCTGGAAATAATCTCATCCCAATGCGTTTTGGAAGCACCGCTGCAGACTGAAAGCCATCCTTGCAATCGCCCTCTCAAGGCTGAAACAGGGGTTCGATTCCCCTAGGAGCGCCAATCTTTTCAACGACTTATTTTCTCTCGTAATGTTCGGGTCCAATATAGGTCCAATATACACGCGTGGACGATCGTAGACGCGCCCAGACAGTTTATCTGCGCATGCGATGTGCGATGCGACCTTTTTCGCGTGCTCGAACCGATGTCTCTTAATCATCGGGTCCCAGGTTCGAGCCCTGGTGCGCCCACCAAGCTTTTCAAGCCCTTAGCTTAAATCGCCCGATTCAATAAATCGCTGTGTCCGCACTGTGTCCGCATTAACATTGTGGGTCGGTTCCGTGCGTCGCTGCTGAACGGCACCGCCGTATTCAACGCGTGCCGATACGCTGAGTAGCTCGTAGGGAAGGGGCCAGCCGCCGGACCTGCTGCTGCAAAGCCGCGCTGGCGACAACACCAGAACCAACCAGCGCCGCTCCTGCCGAAAGTTTCCAACGCGCGGTCGGCGTAGAACACTTCGATGGTGGTGTGGGTCTGCGGGTCGATCTCGTAGAGCGGGTCATGGGCGCACTGCATGGCGGAAGCCTCCATCGGTGCCAGACGTGCCTCAACTAACGCTCTCGGGGGCTGTGGGTTCGTTCAAGATACCGAAAGTGATGGCACCCGCGCGAAGTCATTCCGCGCGCTCAGCACGCTTATGCCGCGTCAGGCATGCACACTTCGCGGAACGGCGCAAAACCTACCCCCCGGGGAGCATGGACAGGCCCCCCGGTCCCGCGCGCGCGAGACCGACCTTAGAAATATCACGGGGTCAAAAAGTGACATTAAGAAAGTATTAAGGTTTGACGGCGAGCAGCTTTCCTATTCGCCCGGGGGTGTAAATGAGCGATCGTTCGGTAAAACCAGGGTAGGTCGAGCCGATCCTGGAGGAAGCTATTCCATGGACGAAGATATCCTGCGCAAATTGGAGGAACGTCTCGGACCGCTCCACGCGAGACAGCGCTTAGATATCGAGACGCACCACGAGGCGCAAATCTTCGGCCACGGCCTCCTCTCCTTTCACATAGGAAACTGGTATCCGGTCCAATCTGTCATTCGAAACGCACTGAACCTGACCGGTCTCTACTGGCGCGGACGCCGAAATACAGAACGCATTCTCGTCAAGCGCAATAACGTTATGCTCAAAGAGTTGCCGCCGCTTTTTGATGGCTTCACCATACTCCACCTTAGCGATCTGCATGTGGACATGAATGAAGCTGCCATGCAGCGCTTGATCGAACTCGTCAGCGACGTGCGTTACGATCTATGTGTTCTAACCGGCGACTATCGAGGGAAGAATCATGGACCGTTCGCGGCAACCCTAGACGGCGTCGCACGAGTGCGAGCTCATCTAAAGGGGCCCGTTTATGGGGTACTGGGTGACCACGACACCATCCAGATGGTTCCGGGGCTGGAAGTCATGGGAATACGGATGCTGCTCAACGAGAGCGAGGTGATCGTGCGCGGTGATCAGCAGATCTATCTAGCCGGAATCGATGACGCCCACTGCTTCAAGGTCGATAATCTCGAAAAGGCTGCATCGCAGATACCGTCTGGCAAGTTCTCCATCTTGTTGTTACACACACCGGAAATCTATCGCCAGGCGGCGGATGCCGATTTTGATTTATTGCTGAGCGGACATACACACGGCGGCCAGATTTGTCTCCCAGGATCTATTCCGATCACACTTGAAGCAGTATTGCCTCGACGGATGGGGGCGGGAGCTTGGCAGTACCACAACATGATTGGCTACACCTCTGTGGGTGCTGGATCGAGCGTCGTTCCTGTTCGTTTCAACTGTCCACCAGAAATCACCTTGCACTGCCTTCGTTCGGGCTAACGGCGGGCTAATATGGTTCGTCGCGCAAGCCGGCCGAAATAGAAGACGGGACAAAATTAGCGCGCCAATAAAAAAGATCCCTACGCCAAGCGCTATGTCTGCGCTCGTTAATGACAGTGCATGGCGGCATGCCAGCATCGGAAATAGGGATTCGGGCACCTGATCGAGCCCGAGCGCCTGGCCGCTCGGCGGCAAGTTTAGGCGGCGCTTCACGAAACTGGAGAACAGATCGCCCGCCATCGCCGCGCCTGCTACGATGGCGCCGATCGTCAGGTCCAGGCCGATTAACGATGCACTCGCGGTGGTGACAAGGATCGAGCCCACAGTCCCGCGGATAGTTTTCGAGTGACCAAACAACGACCGCCCATCAAAAAATTTAGTTCCGGCATCCAGTGGAAAGGAAAAACGCTGGCCAAAAATCTTCTTCGCAACGATCGGTGTGCCGTTCGCCAATGTCAGTAACACCAATAATTGCAGAATCAGCAAGTATTGCATCTTCGCAGCATATCTCAACCAGCGCCGTTACACGATCGTCAAAGACACCGGTAGTCTGGCGGTAAGACCGTCAAACGCCGCTAGCACTAAGATGGTGGCCGCCTGCTTTATCCACAGCCTAACGAGGTTCTCCCGAAATCCGTAGATCAAGCAAATGGGCTGTGCAAAATTAAGGCTGTAGTTTGGGTGGGGGCTCATCATGGATACAAACTTCTTGAAAGCGCAGGCCGAACGCTGTCGCAGTCTCGCGGAAAATGCAGACAAGTTTACCAAGGGGCGATTGCTAGACCTCGCGGCGAACTACGACAAGCGGGTCAAGGCTGCTGGACCCTCGGTAGCCACGCGCGCTCTCCTAGCGCCGCTTCATCTCGCCGAAACGTCAAAGCCAATCTGAGCACCCGGGCTGGCCGCCGTGCCGCGTGGCGCAGGACAAGGTAAGACTGTCGAACCCCACGGCCATCAAGATGGTGGCGGGCGTGGAAGGGTGATACCTTGAAATAGGCCCCACTGTTTTCGATCGGCATCTCGCTCGGCCGCGCGGCGTGCGAGAGCTTTATCAATGTCCGGTGTTGGGTGAACAGCGGAAAACATATGCTCGCATTGAGCTTTTCCGGTTTTGACCCAACTCGGACATCGCATCAGATAGGTCCGTTCGGTGCCGATATTGTTGCAAAAGTCCCATGAGGCGCAGGGGTTAGTTTTCCGCCAAAGAACGAAACAAGCGACAATCGCCGATCAATAGCGTTTCAAACTCGCTACCAGAATCGGCTGTGAGTTTGGCGCCTGGCGACGTGGTCCCCCACATCATGATTCAATCACTGCACCTACGGGCCGGAAAATTTGTGTCCCACCCCGCAAAAAGACTTTTGCAACAATATCTGCCAATAAGCGACATGAAACAGACGTTCGCCGAGCTGATGCAGTCATGCCAGCACACCGCTGAGCACGCTCAACCAGCAGCGGCACGATCAGCTGCCTGTCGCAGGTAGGCGGCGACCTATTCGCTATAACTATGCCATAAGTTACAACTCGACGTGATACACCGCACCACCTGCCGCTTGTTCTGCCCTGAATTGTGTTTCCCCGAGTGGCTCGTTCCAGCAATCAAGCCGGCCCGGAATCCGTCCCGGTATCCGGCGCGGAATCCGCGGCCGCCAATCGCCTCGCGGAAACGGCCGTCACTAGATCGGGCAGTGTGAAACCGGCCTCTATCAAAGCCGCTACCTTTGTAGAAACCACCGCCCCCGAAGCCACCGTGGAAGCCGCCACCGCCGCCATGGAAACCACCTCCCCCGCCGCCGCGCGCCGAAACAACGTCGGGTGCAAGCATTCCAAGTGTTGCAGTCGCCAACAACGCAATCGTGACTTTACGGAACATGATTACCCCTCTCTCGTCCCAGAGGATGACGGATCAGCTTGCTGCTCCTAGCCTTGGGCTGGGGCTACTCTAATAACCGACGAACTGCCCGAAACGGATGAAAGCGACAATTAAGACTAACAAACGACGGTTCTGAAAATTGCGGAGTTAACCAGAATTGCCAGCGTGAATAAATTCCTGCCGCTTCACGAATCCAAATCTGACGTTCTCAAGCTGGAGGTTAGGGACTATCAAACGTGGGTCCAACCCGGCGGGGGACGGCTTTGGGTCAATCGCGTCATTTTTGCTGTGTTCCGGTCACTTCCGGTCTGCCCCCAACTGCGGACATGCCGCTGCACTGCAATAACTGACGCTTTGTGCCAACAACGGAAGTCGCCGCTCTCGACTTTTGGCCCGGGGCGTAAACTGCGCAATGGCCATCACCCTTTATCTCGTGACAGTTCGGTGGATCGCCAAGTTCGGGATCAATGAAGTACAACCGATGACACTGGACTGACAACAAGGCTATTTTTCAATCATTGCCTGAGCTGTAAAAGCTCTTCGCCAGACGGTAGTGACCAGCAGTAAATTTGTAGACCTGTTGCAGACATCGCGAGGCCTTGCAAAACCTGACCTTTGAGTCTTCACAATGGAAGAGGTCAAAGTGCAAATTGATTTGGTCGTGAAAATAAGTCGCGAAATAATGGCCCGCGGTCGGCGCCGTAGGGCACTTGGCCAATACTGCGGTTCGCACCTCGGCAGGAAGATTATTGATGCGTGCCGGGCTCCAGGGGTCGTCTTTGACACTCTGACCGCTCGCGCCCGTTACCCCAAACAGAACAACGGCAGCGAATGCAATAATTGGGATGCGCATGGCTTGATCCTCCTAGCGCGCGAAATTCACCGGCGCGAGGTAGCTATCCTGAAGGCCTGGTTTGGCCGCCGGAAACGGCGGAAAGGGACTGGCGCGGCGCAGGATTTCAAGCGCCTCGCGATCAAGCACGGCGTTGCCGGACGATTTCGATACCGCGCTCTCGGTCACCACGCCCGCACGGTTCAAGACGAATCTCACCACCGCCGTGCCCTGCGCGCCTCGCGCCGACACCGGATAGCGCTTGAATCGCTGCAGATGCCCGAACACCAGTGCGTTGTAGGCATTGGAGCCGGCTTGAGTGAATTGGCCGACGTGTTCGGTCTTTGGCGGCGCGCGCGTTTCGGGCGCGGGAGGCCGCTCTTCCGGCTTCGGCTTTTCAACTGGCTTCGGTTCGACTTGCGGCAGCGTAACCTCCGCCTCTTGCGGCGGCGACGGCGGTTGCAGCACCTGCTCCACCGGCTTCTCTTCGACCTTGGGCTGGTCCGGCGGCGCGTCCTCGGCCTGCTGCATGGTCGGCCCGACGGCAACGTCCTGATCCTGAATCACAGGCGAACTGCCTTCGACCGACGCCAGCGTCACGGCAATGGCAGGAAGGATGGTCGGTTCTACCGGTCTGCGGGCGTACCACAACGCAACCGCCGCCACGATCGCAGCGTGCGCCAACAGAATCGTCAGACCGGCTAAGGTCCATCGGGTAAGCCCGCGGCTTTCCGGCAAATGCAACGCCAACGCGTTCAAGGCTTGGCCCCCGGTTGTTCCAGCCCGACCAAAGCGAGCTTGAGATATCCGGCATCACGCAAGGCGTTCATCACCTCCATCAGCCCGCCATAGCTGAGCGTCTTGTCAGCCCGGACAAAGATCGTTTCATCCTTGCGGCTGTTGGTGGCGGAATCGAGCGCGGCCGGAAGCTCCTCGCGCGTCACCGTGGTCTCCCCGATTGCAATGGTCTCGTCCGGCTTGATGGTCACGAACACCGGTTTGTCCGGCCGCGGCTGTTCGGGAGCGGTGCTCGCTGGCAAATTGACGCCGATATCGACGGTCGCTAAAGGCGCGGCCACCATGAAGATGATGAGCAGCACCAGGATGACGTCGATGAACGGCGTGACGTTGATCTCATGCTGAATTTCAAGATCATCTTCGCTCGAACGCGATTTGAGACGCATCGCCATCGCTTCACTCCGCCGCGCGCGGCAACGGACCGACACGGCCCCTGTATCCACGGCTGACCAGCAGGAGGAGCTGCGCCGAGGCGTCGCCCAGTAAAGTGCGATAGCCGCTGATCACGCGCGCGAGATGGTTGTAGATCACAACCGCCGGAATGGCGGCGGCGAGGCCGAGCGCCGTGGCGAGCAAGGCCTCCGCGATGCCCGGCGCGACCACCGCGAGATTGGTGGTGTGGGATTCTGAAATGCCGATGAAGGAATTCATGATGCCCCAGACCGTGCCGAACAGGCCGACGAACGGGGCGGTGGCGCCGATCGTAGCCAGGATACCGGTACCGCGCGAGACCTGCCGTGTCATCGCGGCTTCCACGCGCTCCAGCCGCAACGCGACCCGCTCCTTGAACCCGTCATCGATGATGCCGCCAGACAGTTCCGCCTCCCGCGCCGTGGACAGGATCAGTTGCGCGACGGCATCCCTGGCTGCTTCGCTAGCGCGGACCGCATCGGTAAGATTGCTACCGCCCTCCAGCATCCTGAGTCGGCGATTTGCAAGCTTCCTCGCAACGCGCAGCTCGATAGTCTTGGCGAGCCAAACCGTCCAGGTCACGAGCGAAGCGATGGCGAGCCCGATCATGACAGCCTTCACCACGATATCGGCGTTGAGGAACATGCCCCACGGCGACAGGTTTCGCGGCAGCAAGGGATTTGCGGCTTGTGCAAAGGCAGGTTCCGATAGCACCGCAAGCAACCAGCAGAGGCTCACGATACCCGCCATCGTCCTGTGTCCGCCGCGCCGACGTTCGTTGACTTTATATTGCATGTCGTTCTCTCTGCGGCCGATCGCGGCCGCCCTGGTTTCCGCTTTTCAGAGTTTCTGCGAAATGCCGACAAAGAACCCTCGCCGCGGTCCAAATTGCGGGGCGAACACACCGATGCCAGATCCGTCCCTGATCTCGTAGATCTTGTCGAATAGGTTGACGACATCGAATCGTACTGTCGTCGGCTTGTTCGGTGCGACGATGTTGAAATCGTGCGACAGGCCGACATTGACCTGGGTGTAGGAGGGCAAATGATCGGTATTGGCAAAACCGGAACGAAGCCCGCTGCCGTAGATCATAGACGCGCTGAAGCGTGTGCCATTCCACAGGTATGAGGCGCCGGCGGAGGCGGTCAATACCTGGGCGTGGTCGGTGTAGATATAGTGGGTGGCGATATAGGCCAATTCGTCCGCGCCGAACAGGAACTGGTTCGATACGACGTTGGTTGCGATCTGTTTGGCCCAGGCGAGATTTCCCCAGGCGCGGAAATTGCCGTTGGTATAGGTCGATTTGAGTTCGAGGCCAATGTTCTCGCCGCGGTCGTAGTTGAAGCCGTTCAACACATAGGCTGCGCCGAACTGGCCGTCGTCCAGCAGGTTGCGCGCGATCTTGTAGTAGCCGTCGACGCCGACTTCGAGGCCGGGCACGGGATAGATTTTCTGCACGACACCGACATCGAACACGTGAGAGCGTTCCGGCAGCACCGGACTGTTGAGCGCCACCTCGGGTGTTTGCGTGTTTGCGGGGACGGCAGGGGGCGTCACCAGCGTAAGATTGGTCGGGGCAGCGATCACCTGCTGTGGCGGCGTGAAGTTTCGCGCATAACCGGCGTGGAACGTGGTGCCGTCGTACGGCTTCCAGGTCAGGCTGATGCGCGGGCTTAGCTGGTTGGCATCGACATACTGATACATCTGGTCGAACCGCAATCCGGCGTTCAAGGTCAATTGGTTGGTGATCCTCCACTCATCCTGGAGATAGGTGCCGATCAGCCAGCCGGTCTTGGAACTGGAATCGAAGACGGAGAAGGGCGCATCGATCGTACCCTGGGTAGGGTCCGTGGGATCGACCAGCGGCAGAACGGTGGATATGTTGGTGACCAGAGAGCGCTCCGCGCTGACGGAAAATCCGAACCGCAAGGTATGGGCAAAGCCGACGCGCCATGCGGTATCTTCCTGAATGCCATTGACGAAGCTCTGACGGTAGACGTCCGACGACACGCCGTTGATGACCAAATCTCCGATGGGATCGGGATAGAAGTGCAACTGGCTGTAGCGGTTGAAATACGAGACCTGGAAGTCGATATCCTCGACCGATTTCTGGTAGGCGACCACATTGAATTGGTTAAATTCGTTCTGATGTTCGTTGAGCAACGCCGAATCGAAATTCGATACCCCGAAAGCCGTGAAGTTGGGCGTCTGTCCCGGATTGTTGGGAATCTGAAAGGTGCTGTTCGACACCCCGCCGATGTAGGTCAGGCGGCTGGTCGGATCGAGCACGGTCGAAAGATAAAGAAATCCCTTCTCCTGGGAGGTGCGGTCGTGAATGGCTTCATTCGAAGAAGTCGGATTTTCGATACCCAGATTGTTCTGCATAAAGCGCCCGGACGCGAAGTACTGGGTCTGACCTACCGTGCCGCCATATTCGAAGCTTGGCGTGATGGTTCCGTGGCTGCCGCCATAGAGGCTGACGCTGCCGGAATTGTTGAAAGCATCTGTCTTGGTCTGGATGTCAAGCACGCCCGCCGTGCGCAGGCCGTATTGGGCGGGCAGCGCACCGGTGAGTAGTGCCAGGCTTCCGATGATGCCGGTGTCGAGGATTTGTCCGAAAGCGCCGACGCCGTCGGGGAGCATGATGCCGTTGATGCGATATTGAATATTGGCGTGTTCGTTCCGCACATGCAGTTCGCCGCTAGCGGCCGAATCTTGGGTGACGCCGGGGAACTGCAACAGCACCTTGTCCAGCGTTGCGTTGTTGCCCTGAGGCTGCGCCTCGATGGCCTGATGGCTGACCTGATACGAGGTGGCGCCGACCGGCGCCAGAATCGTCTGCCGTGCGGCGTCGAGTGCCTGGGTCTGCTTCTCCACGACCTGCGCCTGCGTCGGCGAGGGCGGTAGGTTGGTTACCACCTGGCGCGGCGGCGGGGTTCGCGGCCGGCGCCGTTCGGCTGGGGCAACCACGCGCGTCTCGGGCAAGACATTGCCGCGGGTTGCCTGCTGTGGCGCCGCGGGCGTCGGCGTCTGTTGTGGGGTGCTCTGCTGCTCGGGCGTCGGCGTAACGCTTGGTGAGGCGGGCACGGGCGTCGCGGCGGGAGATTCCGGCGTAGCCGCGGTGGTTGGAGCCGGGGATGGGCTGGCGGTTTGCGCAAGTGCAGTTGCACCGGATGCGAGAGCCAACACCAGCGACGAGCCGGATAGCAGAAGGTTGCGCCTGAAGCGCATGGGTTCGAAGTGTTTCATGGTGAAAGTTCCTGACGCCGATCCTCGCATACTGGATCTCCGAAGAGAGCCATGCGACCCCTAGGGTGAGCGGAAGCTCTGGTCCGTAATGCCGGCGCATCTCAGCGGCCGACATGCACAGTCCAAAACCGCGATGTCAGGAAATCGGCGGCCCGCGCGATTGAAACGCCGCCCGTGGCGGCTCAACGAGGACAAGAGCGCGTTCAATCGTGCGATCGATCGATACGTTGGCAAATTCCGGCGGCAGCGCGGGCGTCGTCGAGGCAAGCCCGTTTGCCATTGCAATCGCAGCCATGCAGATCGGGCAGAGATAGTCGGCATGGCTGTCGTCGCGAGTGCCTTGCTTTTGGCCGTCGTCTGGCGAGGCAACGGACGCCGCCACGGCGGCGATCCCACGCCCGGAAACCTTTCCGTCAATCGCGTGGAAGTGACCAAAGGACAGCCCAAGGTTAATCGCCAGCGCGATCAGCGCCAGCCACGCACTTTGCCTGAGTTTGTCCCGAAACCAGCGCATTCGAGCCGCAATGCCCTTCTGTTTTCAGCCGCGACCCGATCTTATCTGAGCCACCACTTCCGTCAATTGTAAGTCCGTGGTCACGCCGCGCCCAAATCTCTGTGAAGCCACATCAAACCCGCAAATATCAGCCCCTTCGAGGTGCCACTCCATACCGCCCCTCCCCGCTCGATGGTGTAGCGGCGGTCGGGGCCTGCCGACCGATCTACATGTCCGTTAATGGGATGGTCCGGCCGTGCTCCTGCCCCGCCAGCTTTTTATGCTGGCAAGGGGCACCAAAGACAAGGAGCACGCGATGTCTCAAACACTCAAAACAGCGATCGCCGTGATCGGCATCGATATCGGCAAGAACTCGTTCCATGTTGTTGGCCAGGATGAGCGCGGAGCGATTGTGCTGCGTCAGAAGTGGTCGCGTGGCCAGGTAGAAGCACGTTTTGCCAACATGCCGCCATGCCTGATCGGCATGGAAGCCTGCGTCGGGTCGCATCATCTCAGCCGCAAGCTCAATAGCCTTGGCCACGACGCTCGGCTGATGCCAGCGAAGTATGTTCGTCCCTATTCGAAGGGACAGAAGAACGACTTCCGCGATGCCGAGGCAATCGCCGAGGCGGTACAGCGGCCGACGATGAAGTTCGTGGCGACGAAGACCGCCGATCAGCTCGACCTGCAGGCGCTGCACCGGGTACGGGAGCGCCTGGTCAGCCAGCGCACCGGCATCATCAATCAGATCCGCGCCTTCCTGCTGGAGCGCGGCATTGCGGTGCGCCAGGGGTTACGGTTTTTGCGCGCCGAGTTGCCGCGCATATTGACAACACCCCCAGACGTTCTGTCGCCCCGCATGGTGCGGATCGTCGAAGACCTGGCTGGCGATTGGCGCCGGCTCGACGAGCGGGTCGAGAGACTTTCGAACGAGATTGAAGCGATCGCGCGCCAGGATGCCGGTTGCGAGCGGCTGATGAGCGTGCCCGGCATTGGGCCGATCATCTCCAGCGCGATGGTGGCCGCGATCGGCGCAGGAGATGTGTTCACCAAGGGCCGCGACTTTGCCGCCTGGTTGGGGCTTGTCCCCAAGCAGATCTCGACCGGGGATCGTACGATCCTGGGCAAGATATCCAGGCGGGGCAATCGCTACCTGCGGGTTCTGTTCGTGCAGGCGGCATGGGTTGTGCTGATCAAGCCGAAGAGCTGGGAGCGGCACGGGCTCAAATCCTGGATCGAGGCAGCCAGGAAACGGCTGCATCGCAACGTCCTGGCGATCGCGCTGGCCAACAAGCTGGCCCGCATCGCTTGGTCAGTCCTGGCCCGTGGTCGGGACTTCGAGGCGAGGTCGATCGCCAACGCTCAACTTGTTTGATCGTTGAATACAAGAACGTGAGATGAGGGTTCTGCGATGACATAGCCGATAACCCTTACCTGCCGAGGTCTGCGAGAGGATGAGACGAGATGGAGGTTCGGTCTTCCCGGCGCATGCGAACACTGGTGACCCAAATGGCCCAATCGAGGCCTGTCCGCTAATGAGATCGCACGCGCGCTGATATCCATGATGGTCCGGAGCAAACAGCTCCAACTAAAGACCGGATACATTGATGCAAGACCGCTTACCGCCAGCTCGGCAAAATCCACTTGCAACGCACGGCCGGACCATACATCTGGGTCAAAAGCTGACTTGACGGCCCTCAAACGCAACTTCCGCTATACCCTCATGTGTGGACGGCACCGAGTTGGCAAGAACTTTTTTCACGTTTTGCAGGATTGGTCGGTGCGCCCATGTGTTCGGCCTGTTAGCGCGGTTCACATGACCGCTGGCCATAATGCCCTCCGCGGATCAGGTCCCGATCAACAACCCGCATTCGACAATGCTTGGGGGCAGCTGGGTTGTCCTGATCGCCGGATCGACCGGCTCTGCATTACGTGCTGTTCGCCCTCCCAACCTTCACATCACGCCGGGTGTCCGGCGCGATCTCGTTTACGCCGCAAGCGCGACGGGTTCCTTGTATCGCTCGCCTCTGGTCATCATGGCCCAGACCATTCGTGCGATTTTGTTGGCGAGCGCGATGGCCGCAACCTTGGTCGGCCGCCGCGCCAGCAAGGCCGTGAGCCAGGGCCGATGTTTGGCGCCATGGATTTTGGCGTAACGGATGACTGCAAGCGCACCGGCCACGAACAGGCCGCGCAGATAGCGGTCACCTTGCTTGCTGATATTGCCGAGCCTGTTCTTGCCCCCGCTTGAATGCTGTTTAGGAACCAGCCCAATCCAGGCCGAGAAGTTGCGCCCTGATCGAAAGGACTTTGGATCAGCAACGGCTGCGACCAAAGCGGTGGCCAGCACCGGGCCAACGCCAGGAGCTTCATCGAGCCTCATGCTCATCTCGTTGGATCGGTGCCAGGCCCTGATCAGCCGGTCGAACTCCAGGATCTGCTCCTTGATCCTGCGCAGTTGAGCTCCGAATGCTAGGAGGCACACGCGGGCCATCTCCGGAACTCGCGTGTCGTTTGGATCGGCGACGACATTGAGCAGCTCCTCGACACCGTGGCGCCCAACCGGCGCAACGATCCCGAACTCGGCAAGATGGGCCCGGATCGCATTGATCACCGAGGTCTGCTGACGGATGAACAAATGACGAGTGCGGTGAAGCATCAGGCCACTCTGCTGCTCAGGGGTCTTTGTTGGAACGAACCGCATGTTGGCGCGGGTCACCGCCTCGCAAATGGCCTCTGCGTCAGTCGCGTCATTCTTCTGTCGCTTGACATAGGGCTTTACGTAAGCCGGCGGCATTAATCGCACGGTGTGGCCCAGCGCCTGGAGTTCGCGCGACCAATGATGAGAAGTGGCGCAAGCCTCGATGCCAACCAAGCATGGTGGCAGCTTCTGAAAGAAAGCCAGGACAGAACGCCGCTTCAATTGCCGGCGGATGATCACCTGGCCGCCTGCGTCAACGCCGTGAACCTGGAAAACCGACTTGGCGATGTCTAAACCGATTGTCGTTATCGTCTGCATGGTTCGCTCCTCTGAATCGTGGGAGCCTTAACAGCGCCCACATCCATGGCACCGATGTGCCGGTGGAGGAGCCGTCCACAGCATCAATAACGGACATCGTCCGCCAAGCCTGTCAGGTCCGAAACGTGCCATGAAGAGACTCACGCACCGCAGCAAAGCTCCATCATTCAGTCACCTCATCGGCGCGAGCATGCAACATCTTCGCCGGTTGCTCGATTGAGGATCACTGCCTTTCACACGACACGGGGCACCTTTGCCAAAAAAGTGGCGTGAGTGACCGACACAGTCGTTCCCTCGGGGCCGACCAAAGTTTCAACCTTGGCACCAAGCTGTTGCGCGAGCGCCTGTACGATGCCTGTGCCGAGCCCGGTTTTTGGTTGAGCAAAGACGCCGTCTGGCTTGCCAACCCCATTGTCTGCGATCGAAAGCTTCCAATTTGTTCCGGAAACATCATAGGCAACGGTGATCTGCCCATCTTTTGTATTTTCGCTGAATGCGTGCTTTAGAGAATTTATTACAAGTTCTGTGGCGATCAATCCGAGGCTCTCGGCCTGACGAGAAGTCGCACTGCCGCCTTCGCCGGACACTTTCAGCGAGATTGGCCGGTTCTCGCCGATCATCGAGGCCGCGAGGGTCTCACACAGTCTTGAGAGATAAGGCCCCATTTCGACGGACCCGCCGGCCGCAGATGCATGGAGGTGTTGTTGTACGGCCGCAACCGACATGACCCGCTTATGAGCGTCTTGCAGATGAACGCGCGTCTCTTCAGAGTCCACTGCCTTCGCTTTTAGCAAAATTATGCTTGCAATAATTTGGAGGCTATTAGCTACACGGTGTTGAATTTCCTCAAGCAATACGTCCTTCTGTCGCAGTAGGTCGTCCTTTTCGCGCTCCAGGACGCGCTGCCGGGTGACATCCTCTATGCCAAGCAGAATAGTCGTGTGGGAGCCTTTCTCGTAGAACACCTTGCGGGCGTTCAGGCGCATCGTGCGCGGTCCGACGTTAGGAAACTCATGTTCGACCTCATGGTCCTCCATCACGCCGTTCTCGGGTACGATCTTTTCCAGGAGCGAGCGAAGCGTCGGAATGTCCCAGTGACCATCGCCCAGTTCGTAAAGCAGCCTGCCTTCGGTATCTTCGGGTCCAACTTTGAATGACCGATAGAAAGAGCGGCTCGCGGTGATCACGCGCAGGTCTTGGTCGAGCACCAAAACCGGTTCACGAACCGTATCTATGATCGCCTGAGCAAACGCGCGCGCTGCTTCGATCTCGGTTAACAGATTTTCGGCCAAGTCGGCCCCCCAAACAACCCCAGAGGAGCCAGCCACAACCCCGCGGTTGGCCGATGATGCGCCAGTTGGGATGGGGTTGTCGGTAATGTACATTACCGAATGAGGGGGAAGCTGACTTTGCTACACGTATGTTTTAGGAAGGTGAGAAGCGACGCGCGCTCGGACCAACTGGTAGCACTCGCAAGACGCCTCTATGAGACTCTGCCGATCGAGTATCGTGACTTGCTGTCGGCCGCGCTCAATCAAGCCTGCACGTTCCAACTCTCCGGCAGCATTCGTGATGGTTGGCCTCTGAACACCCAGCATTTCGGCGAGAAGGCTCTGGGTGATCGGCAGTGCGTCCCCATCACTGCGGTCACGCATCATGAGCAGCCAACGCGCCAGCCGCTCCTTGAGGCTGTGCGCACCATTGCACGCTACAGACACCATGACCTGCTCAAGAAAAGCCTGTACATAAGCGTACATAAGACTACGGAAGGCCGGCATCAACTCCATGGCCCGCATGAACGCTGCGCGCGACATCTTTGTTGCGCTCCCCGGGATCTGGACGAGAAGCCGGACGGAAGTACTTTTGGCACCGAAGATGGCTTGTATACCCGTGCAACCCTCCCGACCGATTGTTGCCATTTCAATGATACTGCCGTCCGCATAAACCGCTACCACCGAGACGACACCGCTGTCTGGGAAGAATACATGGTGGAGCGAACTGTCGGCGTCCATGAGGACCTGTCCGCGTTGGCAGCGAATTTGTTCAAGCTCCGGTATAAGCTGCTTGAGATTGCGGGCTGGCAGGGCAAGTAAAAGTCGATTGCTGGGCCAGTTTGAGCTACTCATACCCTGTAAACTCCGCCAGCTCGCTTTAGTTGCAAGACAACGCGCTTCGGTCAATGAATGCCGGGGCCTGAGCCGAGCCGCACGCCGTTGTGGGCGTCGCCCGTCGGCACACCCGCCGGTTGATCCCAATCGCTCTTGCATGGAGTGCGCGGAAATCTTGATTTCTGCGACTTCGGCTGACTAGTTGGGATGTCCGGTTGGGGTCAAAAGGCGAAATACTCACTCCGAGTAGATGTTTTCCGCTTTGCCCCCAGGAACGGACATCGCTCAAGAGGGTCGGCATGTCCGTTCGGTGCCAATACCGGAAGTCGCAATACTTGTTCGACTATGCGCATAAACACGAACTCGACGCTACACTGTAGCGGTTAGCAGGTGGGAAGTCCCGGCCCTGCGGCGGGATGTCTGCTTAGGCATCACGCGTCAGCACCGTTTCGAAACGATCGCGGATTCCGGCGCCTTCGCTCGTTGAGCTAAGGCGGACAAGTCGTCGCTTGTGCTCCTCGCAATAACGGCTAGTCTCGCGACGTCTTCGAACAGGAGGCGCCAATGACACTCAAACTCTACGAACTCGTCGGCACGGACGCAGCTCGCCCGTTCAGTCCATTCTGCTGGCGGACGCGCATGGCGCTGGCGCATAAGGGGCTGTCGGCGGAATCGATTCCCTGGTGCCTCACCGAGAAGGAGGCGATCGCGCCGCACCGATCCGACAAGGTGCCGGTGTTGCTTGACGGTGATATCGCGGTCGTCGATTCCTGGGTGATCGCGAATTATCTGGAAGATGCCTATGCGGACCGGCCGTCGCTGTTCGGCGGCGAGGGGGGCCGCGCCATGGCCCGGATGCTGAACTGGTGGGGCGACATGAGCGTGATGGGCGGCATCTTTCCGCTGATCATCGCCGACGTCCCCCTCAACCTGAAGCCGGTCGACGCTGCCTATTTTCGCAAGAGCCGCGAGGCGCGGTTCGGCAAATCGCTGGAAGAAGTCATGGCCGGCCGAGACAAGGCCATCGAGGGTTTTCGCAAGTCGCTCGATCCGTTGCGGCTGACACTGACGACGCAAGCCTTTCTCGGCGGCGCCGCGCCGAACTACGCAGACTATATCGTGTTTGGTCCGTTCCAGGCGGCGCGCCTGGTGAGCCCGTTCAAATTGCTCGCCGAAGACGATCCGGTTTATGCCTGGCGCGAAAGGCTGTTGGACGCGTTCGACGGCATGGCGCGGAAGTTGCCGCGATATGATGCGTAAAGCTAACGCTTCGCTGTTTCCCGCCTTCGCTCGTTAGCCACGACGGACAAGTCGTCGTTGTCGCTCCTCGCAATGACGACTACGTCGAGCGGCGTTCAAGTCCACCTTGCCTTCGCAGCGTGTCGAGCACGGCGTTGAGATCGGGTACCACAGCCGCACACCGCGCGCGCGACTCTGCCGTCGGCACCACCATGTCAGGCACCATGATCGTGATGGCGCCCGCGGACATCGCTGGAGGTCCGTTTGGTGCCAACACCAGACTGTCAGTTACTTTTGCAAGCGACCGGTAGTAGTCTTGCCTGATCGGTTCCAGACTGTCTCCGCCGCCATGCCAAGGCGATCAAGGCGCAAGAGGAGGGCACATGAGCATCGCAGTCGTCACAGGAACGAGCACAGGAATCGGACTTTCAACAGCGATCACCTTGGGTCGCGGCGGCCACACTGTATTCGCAGGTATGCGAAATCTCGACCGTGGTACCGATCTGCGAGAGGTTACATCCAAGGAGAAGCTGCCGATCACGATCGTAAAGCTTGATGTCGATGACGACAGTTCGGTTGAGACGGCTTTCAAGACAATCCTGCAGGAAAACGGCCATATCGACGCCTTGATTAACAACGCTGGCATCGGCGGGGGCGGCCCTGTGGAGGAAGCGCCAATGCGCGTCTTCCGGAAAACCATGGAAACTAACTTCTTTGGTGCGCTGCGCTGCATGAAGGCCGTTCTCCCTTCGATGCGGGAAAGGCAGAGCGGCTGCATCGTCAATGTAACATCGGTCGCGGGTCAGTTCGGATTATCACCACAAGGGGCTTATGCCGCTTCAAAATGGGCGCTCGAGGGGCTCAGCGAGTGCCTGGCGCACGAGCTAAGCCCGTTCAAGGTCAGAGTGGCTATCGTCGAACCCGGAGTCATCGCTACGCCGATGCACACCACTCTAAGACGAGTCCCACCGCCGGGGCCCTATTCTACAGCGACACGTCGTCTCTTCGCTATCTTTGCCGAGTCATTAAAGATGCCCACCTCGCCCTTTGAAGTGGCGAAAGTCATTCAGGACATTGTCGAAGGAAGAAGCACCAAGCTCCGTAATCCGACCGGCCCCGATAGCAACAACTGGCTCCAGTGGCGCAAGAAAAAGACCGATGAAGAATGGGTTCGCTTTGGTGCCTCGGACGATGCGGAATGGGCGGCCGATATCAAGAAAAACTTCGGATTCGACATCAAGCTCCAATAGCTTCTCTTCGAATGAGAGGCCGGTTCGAACAGCCTCTTTTTTGTCCGGCGTGAGACTAAGGTCCGGTTCGGGTCAATTTCAGACCTGGAAGCCCCGAAACGCCACTTCCGGTACTCCCCGATTAGCGGACATTCTCAAGGCCGCTCGGCATGTCTCAAACGTGCCAATGGGCGACATTCCTGTTACTGATAAACTGAGTTAGTTTGAGCATAGAGCTGCCAGCGGCAGCGTTCGTGCCCTCGGCTCCACAACCTATGCCCAGCAACATGAACAGGACAACCGCCTTACTCGTCAGCTTGCAGGTTTTGCTGACGCTCTGGACTGGATGCGCATTTGCTGACGACGAGAAGGTCTGGGCTGCACTAAAGCAGGGCGGCAAGGTTATCCTGTTGCGTCACACTCACGTCGATATCCGAGAGGGGATTGGGCGACTCGCGCCCGGAAACTGTGCGGCAGAAGTAAACCTTTCCACCAGCGGGGTGGAGCAGGCCAAGCGCATCGGAGAAGCCTTCCGCGCTCACGGTATTGCGGTTGGGGAGGTTTTGACCAGCCCCTATTGCCGTTGCATTGACACTGGCAAGCTTGCGTTTGGTCGCGCGACTCCTGTTCAATATCTGGTGCCACCGGGTGTGGTATCTGACAGTCAGGCCAAATTGAACGACGAACGCGTTTTGCAAGAAATTGCAAAACACCACGACTCCTCAAATTTGGTTATGATTACTCACGATCTCAACATCTCCAGCATCGTTCTCGAGCCAACAGTCAAGATGGGGGATTTCTTCGTGCTCCAAGCTACTGGGGCGGATGTCGATATCATCGGTAAAATTGAGATGGGTGACCAATAGCTCAGGCACATCGACCAGCGCTCCGCTCAGGGCTACAGGCCGCCTGAGCAGACGGGGCAGCGTCTGGGTCATTCTCGACCAAATTGGGCTGTCCGCGCGATGTCCGCTTTCCCCCTGTTAGCGACCGAACTGCGGACATGGC
This sequence comes from uncultured Alphaproteobacteria bacterium, assembly GCA_963801875.1. Classification (GTDB taxonomy): domain Bacteria; phylum Pseudomonadota; class Alphaproteobacteria; order Rhizobiales; family Xanthobacteraceae; genus Bradyrhizobium. The sequence continues at coordinate 799,197 of CAWDGT010000010.1, forward strand.
GGGAGGTCCGGTTTGTGCCAGGAACGGACTCATGCACCGCAGCAATTAGCATCTTTATTCGATCGTCGGCCCGCTTGTCGCTCTGAAATGCGAGATTGCCGCGATGAACAGAAAAAGTGTCGTAACCGCAGAGACGAGACAGTAAATACAGAAGGCATGGATAAAGGCGACCTGCAAGTAAATGAAATAAATCGAGAAGCAGACGCCCAAGGCGGTGTAGGCAATCGCGGCGAAACGCAGTCCGCGCGAGAACGGATCGAATGCGAGAAGTGCCGCCAATCCGAACATGTACAAGTAGTAGACGACGCCGAAATACCCCACAGGCAGATTGTAAATGCGCGCATATGGGCTATTCGCGACCTCGTTGCATCCATTGATGGGCGGCGGACACCACAGCGCCTGGCCGTTATAGAGCTGGTAGGCGTCATAGAACGCGACGGTAATCCCCACGAGTGCGAGCGCGAGCAAGACGTAGGGCGCGTAAAACAGTTTTTTCATGTTCCTTACTCCGGCCCGGCCTCAAATCGACCATCCCGTTTGCGGGCCAGGCTTTTCAACCTCGATCACGCGGCCATTTTCGACCGGCTTGCCCCCTTAGACGGGACGCGATCGAAAAAGGTTACAGGGTGCTGCGTGCCGATCATTGATCGGATTTGATGTCGTCCGGGAGCGTGGTGGGTGGGCAGCACGCCGGCGAGCTCGGTGCGCAGGACAGCTCGGTACGGTAAAAATCGCAGCGCGCTCCGATGGCCTTCTTCAGCTCCTGCCGCGCCCGGTGCAGCCTCACTTTGGCATTGCCCGTTGTGATGCCAAGCGTCTGGGCAACTTCATCGTCGGTCAAACCGCCAAGCTGGCCGAGGATGAGGACGTCCCGATGAATTTCCGGGAGTTGTCCGATTTCGGCGCGGACGCGATCGGCGATCTCCTTGCGGACGAGTTCCTGCTCCGGCGATGCGTGCATTTCAGAAAACGCCGCATCCCCAGCGCTATCGCCTGCCTCGTGATCCAGTTTTTCAGCGAGCTGGGCCGTAACCTTTGCCTCATGGACCGCCCGCCCGCGTAGCCAATCAGAGGCAACATTCGCCGCGATTCGATAAAGCCAGGTTGATGCTCGCGCATCGCCACGGAACTCTGGCAACGCCTTTGCCGCTTTGGCGAAAACCGCCTGTGCCAGGTCCTCCGCCTCTTGAGGTCCGACAATACGTCCAAGCAGACGAGTAACGCGCTGGTGGTTGGCGTCGTACAGTATCCGAAACGGGTCTGCTTCGTGCTTCATGGCAGTGCCTTTCGACGTCGCCGTTGGACACAATATGGCAGCAAACAGGAGGCGGAGCTTTGCGAATTATCAACCTCACCCATCGCGGCCTATTTACGCACTCGTCGCAGCCGCAGTGCACAGCCAATGTCGCTGTTGGGTCAAACCCGGAAATGCTCGCTCGGAGTAGATGTTTTCCGCTTTGGCCCCAACACCGGACATCGCTCAGTCGGGTTGGCATGTCCGTTCGGTGCCAAACCCGGAAGTGGCCGCGTTCATTCGATTACGTCGGCGGCGGCGCAAAATTGTAATTTCTGTTGTTCCGCTTAAAGCGCACGTTCGCCGTCGTAGCTACAGCTCCACCTATCGGCTTGCTAGCGGATTCCCCAATACTCCGATTGCAATGACGCTCGCCGCCTCTTACGCTTGCGTGGAAAACGGGGGAGGAAAGTGCATGGAAATCCAGGCCTTTGGCTATCTTGGCTTAGGAGCATCGAATCTCGACGACTGGGCCGCTTTCGCCACATCTACGATCGGCTTGCAGTCCGTGGATCGCGCCAGTTCGATGCGCGCCTTCCGCATGGACGATCGCAAGCAACGCCTGTTTATCGACCGCGCCATCGAAGCTGGCACCCAGGTCTTCGGCTGGGAAGTCGCCAACGCCGCGGCACTCGACACGCTCGCCGCCCGTCTCGAAGCCGCCGGCGTCGCCGTGAAACGCGAACCCGCAGCGCTGGCTGATCAGCGCTGCGTGGCGGGCCTGATCTCCTTCGCGGACCCTGCCGGCAACCGCCTGGAAGCCTTCCACGGCGCCCATATCGCCGACGCCACCTTCAAGCCCAGCCGCGACGTCTCCGGTTTCCGTACCGGCCCACAGGGTATGGGCCACACCCTTCTGACGTTCCCTGACATCGACGCTGCCCTGGCCTTCTACAAGGACTTGTTAGGCTTTCGCATCAGCGACTTCATGGTCGGCCCCGTTGAAGGCCTATTTCATGCACGTCAACGCGCGCCATCACAGCGTCGCCCTCGTCGAGGCGCCGGTGCGCAGCATGCATCACCTGCTCGTCGAGTACTATCAGCTTGACGATGTCGGCCAGGGTTATGACCTGCTGCAGAGTACCCCAGAGAAAATCGTCGCTACACTCGGCCGCCACCCGAACGACCTCATGACGTCGTATTACATGCGCACTCCATCCGAGATCTACGTAGAGTGCGGCTGGGGCGGCAAGGAGGTCGACGACGCAACGCCGCCTGTGGAGATGACCAGCGTCGGCAGCTTCTGGGGCCACAAGGGCCTATTTGAGGACATCGGAGCGCCGCCCTCGGCCGTGCCGGATGTCGGTACGCGTCGCGCCCCCGTTCAGGTCATGGAAGGCAACTACCAACGCATGGCCGGCATCTGTCCTTGGTGGGACGCGACGCGAGGCAAAGGACGCTAGGGCGTCCGCGGCACTGATAGAATCTCGGATGTCTTGTTTCATACAATTCAAGGAATTGGTAGAAACGGGGGCACTATGCTAGGATTAATGCAAAATCGGCCGCTGCTGATCTCGAACTTGGTCGATTATGTCGCGACTTGGCACGCGGAAACCGAGATCGTCTCGCGCGATCCGGCGGGCGTCATGCACCGGTCCAAATACGGGCAGGTCGTGGGGCGCGCTAAGCGTGTCGCCAACGCGCTCGCCACACTCGGCCTCGGCCAAGGCGATCGCGTCGCAACGCTCGCCTGGAATTCGTGGAGGCACCTCGAACTCTATTACGGAGTGACCTGCTCCGGCCGCGTGCTGCATACGGTCAATCCGCGCCTCTTCGCCGAGCAACTCGTCTACATCATCAACCATGCCGAAAATGGCTATGTCTTCTTCGATCCCGATTTCACGTCGCTCGTCGAGCAGCTCGCGCCACACTTGCCGCTGGTGCGCGGCTGGGTCGCGCTGTGTGATGAAAAGGACATGCCGGCCGTCAAGGTCGAAAATCTCCTGTGCTACGAGACGCTGCTGGCGCAAGCCTCACCCGATTACGCCTGGCCGCAGCTCGACGAGAACACCGCCTGCACGCTCTGCTACACCTCCGGCACGACGGGCAATCCCAAGGGCGTTCTCTACAGCCATCGCTCGACCGTGTTGCATGCCTTCGCCGCCTGCGCAGCCGACGGCTTCGCGCTCTCGGCCAAGGACTCGATCCTCGTGATCGTGCCCCTGTTCCACGCCAACGCGTGGAGCCTGCCGTTTTCGGCGGCCATGTGCGGCGCCAAGCTCGTCCTTCCCGGGCCGCGGCTCGATCCGGAAAGCATCTACATGCTGCTCGAAAAGGAAGGCTGCACCAAGGCCGGCGGCATTCCGACGATCTGGCTCAACTTCCTCGCCTATATCGAGAACAATCGCGCCAAGCTCGATTTCAAGAAGCTGAAATTGAAGCTTGTCTTTAGCGGCGGCACCGCTGCGCCGCGCGCCACTATCGAGAAATTTCGAGACCTGCTCGGCGTCTTCCTGCTGCACGCCTGGGGCATGACGGAAACTAGCCCGCTCGTCACGCTCGGCTCGCCGCTCGCCAAGCACGACGGCGCGACGCCGGCCGAGATCGTCGATATGCAGGTCAAGCAGGGACGTCAGGTCTCCGGCGTCGAACTGCGCCTCGTCGGCGAGGATGGCGAGAAGCTGCCGCATGATGGCAAGTCGGTCGGCGAGCTCAAGGTGCGGGGCAACTGGGTTATTTCCGGCTATTTCAAGGGCGAGGGCGGCAAAGTCGTCGACGACGACGGTTGGTTCGGCACCGGCGACGTAGCGACCATCAATCCCGATGGCTACGTGCAATTGACTGACCGTCTGAAGGACGTCATCAAGTCCGGCGGCGAATGGATCTCCTCGATCGAGATCGAGAATCTCGTGCTGTCGCACCCCGACGTGTTCGAGGCGGCCGTCATCGCCATCCCACATCCAAAGTGGCAGGAGCGGCCGCTGCTACTGGTGCATCCTAAGCCCGGCGCCAATCCGACCAAGGAATCGATCCTAGAATTCCTATCGACTCGCGTCGCCAAATGGTGGATGCCGGAAGATGTGGTCTTCGTGGAATCGCTGCCGCATACCGCGACTGGTAAGCTGCTGAAAACAGAGCTTCGCGCCAAATACGGTGGTCAGTTGGCTGTAGCCGGGTGAAACTTCACCGCTGGGGCTCGGAATAGCTTCCTAGCTTCTGGAACGGCAACTTGTCAGCTATATTTTGATCCCCCTTGGGATCGTGATGGCGGATACTATGACCGAACCAACCGACACGCGGAAAATTCACGGTTATTGCGGTCTGTGCATCGCCCGTTGCGGCACGGTGGCAACCGTCGAGAACGGTCGTTTCACCCGGCTTGACCCAGACCCTTCGCACCCGACGGGACGGGCAATTTGCGCCAAGGGGCGCGCGGCTCCCGAACTCGTCTATCACAAGGATCGTTTGACGGAGCCGTTGCGCCGCACGCGCCCGAAAGGCGATGCCGATCCGGGATGGGTGCCGATCTCTTGGGACGAGGCACTCGATACGACAGCGGCCGCCATGCGCGACATCGCGGCACGACACGGTCCGCAAGCGGTCGCCTTCAGCCAATCCTCGCCTTCGACGACGGCGATCGCGGATTCGGGGGGCTTTGTGCGCCGGCTGATGCATGCCTTCGGCACGCCAAACTTGGTCTGGCCATTGGATCTGTGTGGCTGGAGCCGGGGCTTCGCCACGCGCTTCGTCTTCGGCGTCGGAAGCGTGGGCACCGGCAGTGCCGGCGGCGCGATGGCAGACATCGCTCGTTCAGGCTGCCTGATTTTATGGGGCTATAATCCTTCCTATTCGCGCCTGACCCATGCCGCGGCAACTGTCGAAGCGCTGAAACGCGACATGAAGCTGATCGTCATCGATCCACGACATGTTGGGCTCGCCAGCAAGGCGGACATATGGCTTCGCGTGCGCCCGGGCACGGATGGCGCGTTGGCGCTGGGCCTGGCCAACATCATGATCGAGCGCGGCTGGTTTGATGAACGCTTCATCCGCGACTGGAGCAATGGTCCGCATCTGGTGCGCACCGATACTGGCACGTTGCTGCGCGCCGGCGAACTTTCAGTGGAAGGCGACAATCGGCATTACGTGGTGTGGGACGCAGCCGCCGGACGCGCGGTCGCCTACAACCCCGCCACCGGCTGTTACGCCGAACCCGTCGAGCGACCCGCCCTCACGGGCACGTACAGTGTGACTGGCAAAGATGAAACAATATCGTGCCGGCCCGTCTTCGATCTCTACGCGGAGCTGTGCCGCGCCTGGTCGCCGGAAGCGGTGGAAGCGACATGCTGGATTCCCAGCGGTCAGGTTGAAGAAGTTGCGCGCCTTATCTGGCAAGCTCGTCCAGTCTCCTATTACGCCTGGAGCGGCCATGAGCACCATGCCAATACGACCCAGACGGCGCGCGCCATGGCGTTGCTCTATGCCTTGACAGGCAGCTTCGATAGGCCGGGCGGCAACGTTCTGCTGCCATCGATTCCAGCCGCGCCGATCACCGGTGAGGATCTTCCCGCCGCAAAAACGATGGCGCCTGCTATCGGCCTTGCCGAACGGCCGCTGGGACCTGCGCGCTGGAACAGCGTCTCCACCCAGGATTTCTATCGGGCTGTGCTCGAGAGCAAGCCCTATCCCGTGCGCGGACTGATCGGTTTCGGCCACAACATGCTGCTGGCGCAATCCGACCCGGTGCGCGGTCGCGCCGCCTTAGCAGCGCTAGATTTCTACGTTCACGCCGATCTGTTCATGAACCCGACCGCCGCGCTGGCCGATGTCGTGCTGCCGATCGCCTCCTGCTTCGAGCGCGATGCGCTCAAGATCGGCTTTGAGATCAGCGAGGAGGCGCAATCTCTCGTGCAGTACCGCCAGGCCGTGATGCCGCCGCCGGGCGTGGCGCGACCTGATACTGATGTGATCTTCGATCTGGCGAGCCGCTTGGGTCTGGCCGACCAGTTTTGGGGCGGTGAGATCGATGCGGCATATCGCTACCAACTGAAACCTAGCGGCATCAGTTTGAAACAGCTTCGCGCCACGCCCGGCGGCGTGCGCGTGTCCTTGGCCACAAAGCATTCCAAATATGTTGAGCTGGATGCCCACGGCAATCCGCGCGGTTTTCCTACCCCGTCGCGCAAAATCGAATTCTGGTCGGATTCCCTTCGGGAATGCGGCTACGCTGCGTTGCCCGAGTACATCGAACCGCAGATCAGCCCGGTGGCAGCGCCCGAACTGGCGTCCCGCTTTCCACTGGTGCTTACCTGCGCCAAGCCAACCTTGTTCTGCCAGAGCCAGCATCGCACTTTACCAAGCCTGCGCAGGCGCGCCCCAGATCCGGAAGTGGAAATGCATCCCGTTGCCGCCGCTACGCGAGGCATAGCGGCAGGGGACTGGGTATCAATCGAAACAGCCGCCGGCGGCATGCGCGCCCAGGTTCGCCTGAACAACGACTTGGACCCCCGCGTTGTCGTAGGCGAGCATGGCTGGTGGCAGGGTTGCGATGAATTGGGTATACCCGGCTACGACCCGTTCAGCCCAAGCGGCGCCAATTTCAATTTAACCGTGGATCCCACAGTGCGCGACCCGATCAGCGGCACCCCCACCCACCGCGCCAATTTGTGCGAGATCCGGCCGGTGGCTGCGTAGCGAGCTGACTTCGGCACCTACGCCACCAGCGACTGGCGCTTACGGCCCACAACGTCCGCTTAGCGCCACCGACATTTCCGCAGCTCAGCACAGCATCGACAGATCGCTAATTTTACAAAAGTGTCACAAGCCCCGGTTAAGCAGATCGAGCCGCCGTCTCGCGTCGGTGGCCTGCACGGTTCCGCCCGATCCCCTCACTGCCCCCACAGGCGGGACCGTGCTTTTGGCCTTCAAGATAGTCGTTAGCGTCATCGCCGCCGCATCTCGTGCACCTTTCACGATGTCTGGGTCGGGTCAAAAACGGAAGTCGGGACCTAACTCCAGGACTTCTGCTTTGCCCCCGATAACGGACATGCAGCGACCACTGCGCCATGTCCGTTTCGTGCCAGGAAGAAACTCATGCACCGCAGCAATTAGCATCTTTATTCGATCGTCTCGTCGGCCCGCGTGTCGCTCTGAAATGCGAGATTGCCGCAATGAAGAGAAAAAGTGTCGTAACCGCAGAGACGAGACAGTAAATACAGAAGGCATGGATAAAGGCGACCTGCAAGTACATGAAATAAATCGAGAAGCAGACGCCCAAGGCGGTGTAGGCAAGCGCGGCGAAACGCAGTCCGCGCGAGAACGGATCGAATGCGAGAAGTGCCGCCAATCCGAACATGTACAAGTAATAGACGACGCCGAAATACCCCACAGGCAGATTGTAAATGCGCGCATATGGGCTATTCGCGACCTCGTTGCATCCATTGATGGGCGGCGGACACCACAGCGCCTGGCCGTTATAGAGCTGGTAGGCGTCATAGAACGCGACGGTAATCCCCACGAGTGCGAGCGCGAGCAAGACGTAGGGCGCGTAAAACAGTTTTTTCATGTTCCTTACTCCCGCCCGGCCTCAAATCGACCATCCCGTTTGCGGGCCAGGCTTTTCACCTCGATCACGCGGCCATTTTCGACCGGCTTGCCCCCTTAGACGGGACGCGATCGAAAAAGGTTACAGGGTGCTGGGTGCCGATCAGTGATCGGATTTGATGCCGTCCGGGAGCGTGGCGGGTGGGCAGCAGGTCGGCGAGCTCGGTGCGCAGGACAGCTCGGTACGGTAAAAATCGCAGCGCGCTCCGATGGCCTTCTTCAGCTCCTGCCGCGCCCGGTGCAGCCTCACTTTGGCATTGCCCGCTGTGATGCCAAGCGTCTGGGCAACTTCATCGTCGGTCAAACCGCCAAGCTGGCCGAGGATGAGGACGTCCCGATGAATTTCCGGGAGTTGTCCGATCTCGGCGCGGATGCGATCGGCGATGTCCTTGCGGACGAGTTCCTGCTCCGGCGATGCGTGCATTTCAGAAAACGCCGCATCCACAGCGCTCTCGCCTGCCTCGTGATCCAGCGTTTCAGCGAGCTGGGCCGTGACCTTTGCCTCATGGGCCGCCCGCCCGCGTAGCCAATCGGAGGCAACATTCGCCGCGATCCGGTAAAGCCAGGTCGATGCTTGCGCATCGCCACGGAACTCCGGCAACGCCTTTGCCGCTTTGGCGAAAACCGCCTGTGTCAGGTCCTCCGCGTCTTGAGGTCCGACAATACGTCCAAGCAGACGAGTAACGCGCTGGTGGTTGGCGTCATACAGCATCCGAAACGGGTCTGCTTCGTGCTTCATTGCAGTGCCTATCGACGTCGCCGTTGGATACAATATGGCAGCAAACAGGAGGCGGAGCTTTGCGAATTATCAACCTCACCCATCGCGGCCTATTTACGCACTCGTCGCAGCCGCAGTGCACAGCCAATGTCGCTGTTGGGTCAAACTCGGAAAAGCTCATAGCGAGCATATGTTGTCCGCTGTTCATCCAATAGCGGACTCAACTCGGACATCATTCCATGTCCGAAAGGTGCCAAACCCGGAAGTCGTTGCGCTATTCGATGACCTCGTCGGCGCGCGCGAGGAATGTCTGCGATACATCTAGGCCGAGTGCCTTGGCGGTCTTGAGATTGATCGACAGCTGAAATTTCGTCGGCGCTTGTACCGGAAGGTCAGCCGGTAACTCGCCTTTCAGGATTCGATCAACGTAAGCAACGGGCTGACGGATCATCGGATCGAAAAGATAAGTGTAGCAGAGCAACGCCCCGCGTCCCGCTGCACCGGAAACCGGATTAAGGGCCGGTAGTTTGAAGCGGGCGCACTGGGCAATGATCTGGTCGCGATGTGCGTTGGTGAACGGCTCGGGTATGACCAGAACCCCGCCATGGGGCTCGCGCGCGAGCAACGATGCCACGGCTTCGATCTCATTGTCGTCGCGGACGGGACACTCGATCACAGCGATGTCGCTTCCCGCAGCGGTTTTTGCCGAAGCTATCAAGGGGCGTGCGTACGGGGCGGTGTCCGGATTGTAGATGACGCCGATGCGCGTGAGCTCAGGCGCGGCCTCCTGGAGCAGCTGTGTCCACTTGCCGCCGATCGAAAGGTCCCAGACGACGAAGCCGGTGACATTGCCGCCGGGATGCGCGTCGCTGTCCACGAGGCCGAAGCCGAACGGATCGGCAACTTGTGTGAAGACGATAGGGATCGTATGCGTTCTCTGATAGAGGGCCCGTGTCGCCGGCAAACCCTGTGCGTAGATCACCTCAGGGGCGAGCGTCACCAACTCGGCGGCAGACGCATTTATTTTGGCGGGATCGCCGCCTCCGAAGCGGTAGTGAAGGCGGATGTTCTTTCCATCCAGCCATCCTGCTGCCAGCATGGCTTCGCTGAACGGGCGAATGGTCTCACCCGCAATCGGGTCGTCGGCGCTTGACGCCAATCCGACGAATACGCCGACCTGCCGCACTCGGTCTGGCTGCTGAGCGTTTGCCGCAATCGGCCACGAAGCCGCCGCACCGCCAACCAGCTTGATGAACTCGCGCCGTCGCATACCCATCCCAAGGAACAGAATTGCACTCTAACGGTTCAAATGCATCTTCGGGAAGAAATAAGGGGCGAGTCGAATAGTATGTTTGAGGGTTTTGGATCAATCGCGACCGAAATGGACCGTCCGCGTCACGTCCGTTCCCCCGATAGCGACCAAACTGCGGACATCGCTGGAGGTCCGATTCGTGCCAATAAGCGACATGTGCGAAGCAACAATGGCCGCCGACCGGACGGTCCCATTGGGGCCGTCATCTCGGCTGCCACGCTTCAGCGTCCACCCCTCAAACTACACTACCGAGGTTGCTCATCGCCCATCATTGGGGTTTTATAGGGCACTCGCAGTATCGTTCGGTTTGCGCAAGCTGATACTTAATTTGATTTTGGAGTACATCCATGAAGTACATGATCGAATATAAGGTCCGTCACGGGCAACACTTTGAGCAGAACTTTGGAGCAGCGGAGGCCCTTCTCAACGCGTTCGGCAAATGGAAGCCAGAGGATGGATTGGTGATCCAGGCATTTGTATCGAACCTTATGGGGGATGGTGGATACGTGCTGGTCGAGGCGACCGATCCAAAGGTCGTTGTCGCGTTCGTCTCAAAATTCTCATACTGGAACGACGCCGACGTGGTGCCTGTGATTGACGTGCGCGAGGCAACCGCGGTGGCCTCAGGTTCTCTGGATTGGGCGCGTAGTGCATCGAAGGGCTGAATAGCCTCCTTCACCATTCAATTGAAGGGAGCGTGCCTCACGGTCCCTTCAAAGCAGACCCGCTACTTTTCAGGGGCGAGTACCCAACCATCGGAAACTGCCGAAGTCAGTTATGGGTCATTTTCGGAAGTCGGCGGTCATATCCGCGAGGTCCGCTCTGCCCCCATGTGTGGACGGCTCCGAGTTGGCAAGAACTTTCTTCACGTTTTGCAGGATTGGTCGGTGCGCCCATGTGTTCGGCCTGTTAGCGCGGTTCACATGACCGCTGGCCATAATGCCCTCCGCGGATCAGGTCCCGATCAACAACCCGCATTCGACAATGCTTGGGGGCAGCTGGGTTATCCTGATCGCCGGATCGACCGGCTCTGCATTACGTGCTGTTCGCCCTCCCAACCCTCACATCACGCCGGGTGTCCGGCGCGATCTCGTTTACGCCGCAAGCGCGACGGGTTCCTTGTATCGCTCGCCTCTGGTCATCATGGCCCAGACCATTCGTGCGATCTTGTTGGCGAGCGCGATGGCCGCAACCTTGGTCGGCCGCCGCGCCAGCAAGGCCGTGAGCCAAGGCCGATGTTTGGCGCCATGGATTTTGGCGTAACGGATGACTGCAAGCGCGCCGGCCACGAACAGGCCGCGCAGATAGCGGTCACCTTGCTTGCTTATATTGCCGAGCCTGTTCTTGCCCCCACTTGAATGCTGTTTAGGAACCAGCCCAATCCAGGCCGAGAAGTTGCGCCCTGATCGAAAGGACTTTGGATCAGCAACGGCTGCGACCAAAGCGGTGGCCAGCACCGGGCCAACGCCAGGAGCTTCATCGAGCCTCATGCTCATCTCGTTAGATCGGTGCCAGGCCCTGATCAGCCGGTCGAACTCGAGGATCTGCTCCTTGATCCTGCGCAGTTGAGCTCCGAATGCTAGGAGGCACACGCGGGCCATCTCCGGAACTCGCGTGTCGTTTGGATCGGCGACGACATTGAGCAGCTCCTCGACACCGTGGCGCCCAACCGGCGCAACGATCCCGAATTCGGCAAGATGGGCCCGGATCGCATTGATCACCGAGGTCTGCTGACGGATGAACAAATGACGAGTGCGGTGAAGCATCAGGCCACTCTGCTGCTCAGGGGTCTTTGTTGGAACGAACCGCATGTTGGCGCGGGTCACCGCCTCGCAAATGGCCTCTGCGTCAGTCGCGTCATTCTTCTGTCGCTTGACATAGGGCTTTACGTAAGCCGGCGGCATTAATCGCACGGTGTGGCCCAGCGCCTGGAGTTCGCGCGACCAATGATGAGAAGTGGCGCAAGCCTCGATGCCAACCAAGCATGGTGGCAGCTTCTGAAAGAAAGCCAGGACAGAACGCCGCTTCAATTGCCGACGGATGGCCACCTGGCCACCAGCGTCAACGCCGTGAACCTGGAAAACCGACTTGGCGATATCTAGACCGATTGTCGTTATCGTCTGCATGGCTCGCTCCTCTAAATCGTGGGAGCCTTAACAGCTCCCACATCCATGGCACCGATGTGCCGGTGGAGGAGCCGTCCACAGCATCAACAACGGACATAGAGCGACCATGACGGCATGTCCGGGTTGTGCCAACAGGAGAAGTCATGCGTGCCAGGTGGAGGTCTTTTCTTTGAACTTAGCGTCAGCCGGGATCTGGTGTGGTGGAGTTACTGGGTAGGAGATTCAGGTGCTCCGAGAGCACTACTCGCTCCCCTGAGGGGGCGTTTACTACGAGCTATCGCCAATTTTTGGTGACGGCCGGGCCGGTCAGGCGGCGGCGGTTGCGGGTTGACGGTCGGTCGGCTTGGCGATGACCTCGATCCCGTCGTTGAATGTCACACCGAGAACGAGTTTTGGCAACTGGTTGTGTCCGTCGAGCCGTCGCCAGCTTTTCTGTGCACCCTCGAGCAATTTGAAGACCATTGCGAGCGCGGTCCTGTTGGACAGACAGCCCTTCGATCGGATCGTGCGGTGGCGCACGGTGGCGAAGGTGCTTTCAATGGGATTGGTAGTCCGCAGGTGTTTCCAGTGCTCGGCCGGGAAGTCGTAGAACGCCAGTAGCGTGTCCCGATCCTTGCTCAGGCAGTCGGCCGCCTTCGCGTATTTGGGCGTGTAGCTCTCGATGAAGGCGTCGAACGCCAGCTCGGCGGCGGCCTTGGTTTCGGCCATCCAGATCTCCTGCAACGCGCGTTTGGCTTTCGGCTGCTGGCTCTTCGGCAACTTGGCGATCACGTTCGCGGTCTTGTGCACCCAGCAGCGCTGCTCGCGTATTTTCGGCCAGACCTCACCGGCGGCCTTCCAGAACCCGAGCGCGCCATCGGCGATGGCGAGCCGCGGTGGCACGTCGAGCCCGCGCCGCTTCAGGTCGAGCAGCAGATCGCGCCAGTCCTGCGCGCTCTCGCGGGCGCCATCGGTGAAGCCGACCAGTTCCTTGCGGCCTTCCGGCGTCGCGCCGATCAGCACCAGGATGCACTGCTTTTCGTCTTCGAGGCGTGCCTGGAGATGGATGCCATCGGCCCAGATGTAGACGTAGCGCTTCGCCGACAGATCGCGCTTCTGCCACGCGGTGTGTTCGGCGAGCCAACCGTCCTTCAGGCGGCCGATGGCGGATGCCGACAACCCGGCAGCGTCCTTGCCGAGCAGCGCCGCCAGCGCCTCGGAGAAGTCGCCGGTCGAGATCCCCTTCAGATATAGGATCGGCAGCAGCGTCTCGATCGACTTTGACCGGCGCATGTAGGGCGGCAGGATCGACGGAGAGAACCGGATGCGGCCGGGATCGGCGGCGTCCGCCTCGCGGTCGCGCACACGCGGTTGGCGGACGGCGACCGGACCGATACCGGTCATCACCTCGCGCTCCGGCAGGTGACCGTGGCGGACGACGCGCTGGTGGCCGTCCTCGGTCTTCAAATCGGCATGCTTGTCGAGAAAGTCTGCAACCTCGGCCTCTACCGCCTGGGCAAGCAGGCAACGCGCCCCATTGCGCAAGATTTCGGTGAGTTGATCCTCGACGTTTCCTGGCTGAATCAGCTTGATGATGTTATCTTTAGACACGGCATATCGCTCCTTCGGTGGAGAAGTGGAGGCGTCAAGCACCCCCACGATATGCCGCCTTTCCGATTCCCGCCGTCACCAACTTTGGGCGATAGCTCGTTTACTACTGTGGCTATCATAGTAGTATCACAAGCGGGTCAAACACCTTGACCGGCGGATGATCACCATGACCAGGCATGACTCAGCTACCATTTCGCACATACATCAGGAACTCCATAGTCACCTGCCCTCAGAGCCCGCGCTTCGGGTGAAGGCCTTGGAAAGCCTGCTTGTCGAGAAAGGCTTGGTTGATTCTAAGACCGTCGATGCCTGGATTGACGTTTATTCGGAGGAAATTGGACCCAAGCGCGGTGGTCAGGTCGTCGCACGTGCATGGGTAGATCCTCAGTTCAAGGCACGACTGCTCGAGAATGGACCCGCGGCGGTCAGGGAGTTGGGCTTTGAGGGAAACCATCTTGTGGTTGTGGAGAACACGGCTGATATACACAACATCGTCGTGTGCACGCTCTGCTCCTGCTATCCGATATGGCTACTTGGTATACCGCCCAACTGGTACAAGACGGCGGCCTACCGCGCGCGAGCCGTACGCGACGCGAGAGGCGTTCTCGAGGAATTCGGCGTAAGCCTAGCGGAAGAAATCCGAGTGCATGTATGGGACAGTACAGCTGAATTGCGGTATCTCGTCCTGCCGCAGCGACCAGAGGGCACGGAAGATTGGGAAGAGTCGAGGCTCGCCCGGCTCGTTACCCGTAATTCCATGATAGGCACTGAGCGGGACCTTACGGGCAGGATCAGGGAGGTGATCTGAATGGATGGCATCCACGATCTCGGTGGTCGAGAGGGCTTCGGCGCCATCGACGTACATGAGACCGAGGTACCCTTTCACGAGCCCTGGGAGGCGCGCGTGATGGGAATCGTGCGGGCTATGAGCCCAGCGGCTGACTGGAACATCGACTGGTTCCGGCACTGCCGAGAACTGATTGAACCCGTGGATTATCTTACCCGCCCCTACTATGACCAATGGCTGCAGACTTATGCAGCGATGCTTGTGAACTCCGATATAGCCACCGTCCAAGAATTGACGAGCGGGCGGGCAACATCGCGCCCCTCGGGTCTTCAGCCGCCGATGAGCATGGCGGACGTCGCCACCGCGAAGCGGTCCGAGAGGAATTTTGCCCGGACGATTAAAGAGCTTCCCGCATTCGCTGCTGGGGATTCCGTGAGAGCGAAAAGTCACGGTGTTTCAGGCCACACTCGGCTTCCGGCCTACGTACGCGCTAGACGGGGCCGGATCGAGGCGTTCCATGGTGCACACGTTTTCCCGGATGCAAACGCGCACGGCGAGAAACGGGCTGAACCACTATACACGGTCGGATTTAACGCCGCCGAACTGTGGCCGGAGGCCGAGGGACGCCGGGACCGCGTATTCCTCAATCTCTGGGAGAGCTACCTTGAGCGCGATTAATACATCGCGGTTCGGCCCATTGGCGAGACGCGATGACGAGCCCACCTTCGATGAGCCCTGGCAGGCGCAGGTCTTAGCACTGGCTTTCACACTCTCGGAAGCGGGACTCTTTACCCCTGTGGAATGGTCGGATGCGCTTGGCGCGGAATTGCGACGCGCTAACGAGAGAGGCGAACCGGATGACCAAACGACGTATTACGCGGCGGCGCTCGCTGCGTTGGAACGTCTCGTCGCCAAGGATGGCAGTGTCACGACCGGTGCGCTCTCTGAGCGACTTGAGGAATGGCGAAGTGCCTATATGAATACGCCCCATGGACAACCAGTTGAATTAATCAGCGGAACAAGGCGCTGAATTTCGTAGTCTGCGCCGGTCAAAAGCTGACCTGGCGGCCTCAAAAATGCGACTTCTGCTTTACCCCCGAAAGCAAACTCAAATCGGACATCGCGCCATGTCCGAAAAGTGCCAAGAGCGGCCTTCAAGACAGCTTGATCCTAAATTCAGCCGCTCATCATTCCGGCAAGCCGGCCTTACGCAGGCCATCCTCAAGCCTTGCGAGGTCGTCAGGTCGACGAAATGGTAGCCAATCCTTGACAGTGGAAACTCGCATCGCGGGGTCGATTTTGCGCAAATGTGCCATGGCTGCTTGCGCTTCGCTATCCCGACCCGATAGCGCATTGGAGGCCGCTAGCTCGCGTATCGCGGGGAGATAATCTGCCCGCTCCTGCAGCGCCTTTTCGGCCCACGACGACGCCTCGTCATAGCGGCCAGCAACAAAATGAGCCAATGCAATCCCGCCCCGTGTTCGGAAGCCCATCGGATCGAGTGGGCTCAAGCGCATCGCATCAGTTATATGCTTGATCGCCATTTCCGGTTCGCCGAGAAAGGCTTTTGTCCATCCACTGCTGATCAATGCTCCAGCGAAATTGGGATTGAGAGCAAGCGCTCGATCAAGAATGGCGGGCCCGTTATCGAGGTCGTGGACAACAAAGACGAGCGCATAACCTGCTCCCGATAGTGCCGTGGCGTCATCCGCTCCCAATTCCACCGCTCGCCGGGCGAGCCGCGCCGCTTCGGCGACCTCTTGAGCACGGTTGCCCATCCAGCCATTTCCCTTTCGCTGGACAAAGCACCAAGCAGCCATGCCGTATGCCGACGCAAACCCGGCATCTAGCTCGATAGCCCTGTGAAACAGCCGAAGCGCCTCATCGTTGGATTCTTTAGTCAACTGATGAAGATTCGCCATGCCGCGCAGATAAAGGTCGTATGCATCGAGAACTCTCGGTCGACCTGTGCTTGACGCGCTCAATCTCGACCTGTTCCAGCTTCGGCGCGATTGCACCCACCACGCGCGTTGTCACCTGGTCCTGTAGATCGAAAATATCATGTAACTCACTGTCATAGCGATCCGCCCAGATATGATTGCCGGTCGCCGCGTCGATGAGCTGGGCGGTGATCCGCACGCGGTTGCCACTCTTGCGAACGCTGCCTTCGAGCACATAGCGAACGCCGAGTTCGCGTGCGATGCGCTTGACGTCGACTGCTTTTCCTTTGTAAGTGAACGATGAATTACGTGCGACGACGAAGAACCAGCGCAGCTTCGACAGAGCCGTGATGATGTCTTCGGTGATGCCATCGGCGAAATACTCCTGCTCGGCATCGCCGCTCATATTGGCGAATGGAAGCACGGCGAGGGACGGCCGATCGGAGGCCGTGCGCTCCATCCTGCCGGCGGCAGTGGCCGATTTGCCTCCCGCAACTTGCTCGGTCAATTGAACCCGGTGAACGCCAACCGGGCGCGTGATATTCTTGACCGCCTGTTCTCCCAAGTCCTCGAAATCGAAGCTGAGCTTATCGCGTACTTGATCGTGCACGACGCCCGAAACCATGATGCCGCCGGGATCGGCCAGCGCCTCCAGACGCGCCGCCACATTTACGCCGTCTCCGAAAATGTCACCGCCGTCGATAATGATGTCGCCGACATTGATGCCGACACGGAATTCGATGCGCTTGTCCGCCGGCACCCCGGCGTTGCGCACGGCCATGTCGCGCTGGATATCAACCGCGCAACGCACCGCGTCGACGACGCTGAAGAATTCGACCAGCATGCCATCGCCTGTGGTCTTGACGATACGGCCACGGTGCTCGGTGATCTTCGGGTCGACCAGCTCCCTCCGATGCGCCTTGAGCTGGCGTAACGTGCCTTCTTCATCGGCGCCCATCAAACGGCTGTAGCTGGCGACATCCGCCGCCAGCACCGCCGCCAGTCGCCGCTCCACGCGCTCGTCGCTCAAGACGTACCTCGGCCTCGGAAATCGAATGCCTATTTAGCAGAAAAATGGGCCGATGTCCGTTCCGGGTCAATCGCGTCATTTTGGCCGCTGGCGGACCACTTCCGATCTTCCCCCGGGAACGGACATCGTCAAGCCGCCTACAGGTCCGTTTCGTGCCGATTTCGTTGCGGAAGTCGGCGCCGACGACGGCGAGGGTCGCGAACGAGGGTTTTTGATGGCGTGGTCTACCATCTGATGCACCGGAAGCGGACATTGCTTCCGTTGCCCCTAGGGTTACGCAGGACCTACGCAAAGCATTCCTGTGCAGCCGGCGGCGGTCGCACCAAGAGTTTGGCGAGCCGCCTGAGGTTTTGAGCGATAGCAGCCAATGTGAACTCAAACTGGGCGCCCCTTGGGCCCCTTAGGCGTAGCCGGCCGAGCCGGAGTATGCGCTTGAGATGAGCGAACAGCATCTCGACGCGCTTTCTATCACGGCGAGACTGCTCGAATGCTTCGGTCTTTGCCGCTGCCCGGGCAACATCGCGGGCGGGCTCGTAGAGGCTGCGTGGGATTCTGCGCACCGGCGCCTTCGGACAGCACTGCGGTTTGAGAGGGCAGCCGCGGCAATCGCGTGCCCTGGGCCGGTAGTAGAGTGTCTCTCCATCGCTGGCCAGCTTGCCGGTCGTCGTCAAAACCTTGCCGGCCGGGCAGATGTAAACGTTGCGCTCTTTGTCGAAGGCGAAGTCTTCGCGGCTGAAGGTCCCGTCCTCTCGCTTCGACTTGTCATTGACCGGGATGTGCGGCGTTATCTTGGCCTCGTTGACCAGCCAGTCGAGGTTAGCACCCGAACCGTAGGCCGTATCTCCAGCAAGCAGTTCGGGCTTGATGGCGAAGCGCTGCTCGGTGCGTTCGATCATAGTCCGGGCCGCGCCAACCTCGGCCTGGCGGATGGCGCGGGTCGCCTCGACATCCATGATGATGCCGACCTTCACGTCGATCAGATAGTTGTCCGCATAGCCGAAAAACGCCGGGCCCCGCATGGCGCCGGTCCATTGCGCCGCCGGATCGGACGGGGACACAAACTTCGGCTTGACTTCGCTCGCCGCCCCGAATGCCGCGTCATCGAGCGTGGCGAGATACTCCTTCGTCGCTCGGTTCGCCGTTTGCGGGTCAATCGCCGTGTTCCACTGCGCTCCGCGGATCGACCGCTGCTTGTTGGCGTCTGCAACAATCAGGCTCGCATCAACCGCAAAGCCCTTGCCCCCAACCAGGCCGGCCTCAATACAGGCTCCGACAACGCGTTCGAAAATGCTCCGGAAAATGCCGCAGTCACAAAAGCGCTCATTGCGCGCACGTGAAAACACCGAGTGATCGGGGACCTTGTCCTCAATCGAAAATCCACAGAACCACCGATAGGCCAGGTTCACCGCTACGTCCCGGCACAGCTCCCGTTCCGAGCGGATGCCAAACGCGTAGCCGACAATGAGCATCCGGATCATCAGGACAGGGTCGACCGAAGGACGGCCAATCCTAGGATAACAGGGCTCCAGTTCGGAATAGACCCAACCCAGATCAAGTACCGCGGCGAGACGCCGAACAGGGTGATCCCCTGGGACCGCATCATCAAGCCGAAACGAATAGAAAAACTGTTCCTGATCGTGGTTGAGCCGACCCATCATGCTCCGCTCCCGTCGCGAATCGCTCCACTGCAACGGAATCACCGACCTCGACCTGCTTCAACCGACTTTTGCAACAAAATCGGCACGAACCGGACCCCCAGCGATGTCCGCAGTTTGGTCGCTATCGGGGGGAAAGCGGACGTCGCGCGGATAGCCCACTTCGGTAGTGATTGATGCACAGCGGATGTGGTACGTGGATCGACTGTGTGCGAAATTGAGTGGGTCGCAATGTCGTAGTTGAGGAGACTTGTGCAATGACAGTGGCCGACGAGGTGAAACGCATCGCCGCTAACGGCACCGAGCTTGCATACGTCGAAGCAGGCACTGGCGAGCCGATTGTCTTTGTCCACGGCGGCTTGCAAGACTATCGGATGTGGAGCGAGCACCTTTCCAAATTTGCCAACCGCTATCGCGTCATTGCGTATAGCCGACGCAACAATTACCCGAACGAGAGAAATCCGAACGGGATGCCGGATGGCGCGGCAGACGCGCATGCCGATGACCTGGCAGCTTTCCTCAAGGCTCTTGGCCTATCCACAGCAAGGGTCGTCGCACATTCGTCGGGTGCGCACGCTGCGCTCTTCTTCGCTGCGAAGCATCCAGACATGATCGTTAGCCTCGCATTGAACGAACCGCCGGCGTTGGGTGTCTTGAACGGCCTACCGAATATCGAAGACATGCTCAAGGACTGGGGTGCAAAAATAATGCTGGCCCGCGAGCCTCTTAAGATTGGCGATATCCAGCGAGGCATCCCTCTATTTGTAAATACCGTCGGCGGCCTGGGGGCCTACGAACGTCGCTCAGACGCCGACAAGAAAATGAATTTCGAGAACGTAGCTTCGTACCAAGCTGATGCGACCACAAATCGCCCGCGACCTGTCTTCACTTGTGAGATGGCTAAAGCGATTACCGCTCCAACCCTCTTAACTACCGGCGAGCGAAGCCCTCAAATGTTTCATCGGGTCGTCGATCAACTAATGGTTTGCATGCCCAATGCTGAAAAGATGGAAATTGCGGGAAGCTCTCACAGCGTGCCGTCCGACAATCCGAGCGCCTACGATCAAGCATTGCTGGACTTCGTGACAAAGCATTGATGACCGCATTTGGCACGAAACTGACATGGCCGGCCTGGTCGGCGATGTCCGGTCTCGGGGGCAGAACGGAAGTCGGATTTCGGGGCCGTCGGGTCCGAGTTTGATGCTGTGGACGGCGCCCACTCTGCGGCATCGGAGTGCCATAGGGTGGTTGCGTTAGAGCAAACCACATTGAGGGGAGCCGTCCATGGGCGAAGTTAGCACGATTGGTCTGGATATTGCGAAGTCTGTATTCCAGGTTCATGGGGTTGATGTTTCGGGCGCGGTTGTGATCCGCAAGCGCGTCAGTCGCGCAAAGGTGCTGGAATATTTTCGCGATCTGCCGCCGTGCCTGGTGGGGATCGAGGCATGTCCCTCCGCGCATCACTGGGGCCGCGAGCTCCAAGGGCTTGGCCACGTGGTTAGGCTGATACCGCCGAGCTATGTGAAGGCTTACCTCAAACGCAGCAAGAATGATGCGAATGATGCGGCAGCGATCTGTGAGGCAGTGACGCGGCCGTCGATGCGGTTCGTCCCGATCAAGACGAAAGAGCAGCAGACCGCCTTGATGCTGCACCGGACCCGGCAATTGCTGGTGCGCCAGCGCACGATGTTGAGCAATGCCCTGCGCGGGCACCTGGCCGAACTCGGCATCGTATCGGCCAAGGGCCGTAATGGAACGACAGAGTTGCTCAGGATCATCGCAGATGGCGCAGATAGCCGGGTTTCCCCGGCCGTCCGCGGCATTCTTGAGGTATTGGCGCGGCAGTATGGTGCCATCGGCGCCGAGATAGCGTCGATCGACAAGAGCATCATGGCCCTGCACCGCGCCTGTGAGGCGAGCCGGCGGCTGGCGGAGATCCCAGGTATCGGCCCGATCGGCGCCACCGCACTGGTTGCCGAGGTCGGCGACTGGAAGACCTTCTCGTCGGGGCGCAGTCTTGCGGCCTGGATCGGGTTGGTGCCGAAGCAGCACACCACCGGCGGCAAGGACAGGCTCGGCAGCATCACCAAGCAGGGCAACCGATATCTGCGGTGGCTGCTGGTGGTCGGGGCAATGGCCGTCATCCGCTACGCGCGCAAGCACGGCACCGCCAGGCGTCCCTGGCTTGGCCGGCTGATGGAGCGCCGTCCCACGAAAGTGGCGGCCGTGGCGCTCGCCAACAAGATTGCGCGAATAGCCTGGGCCATCATGGTCCGGGGCGAGAGATACAGGGAGCCGAAACTGTTGCTGGCGGCATGAGACAGACCGGCAAATAGATCGGCAACACCAATTGGCGAGGGCATGACGACGTAATGCAGATACGGTTGTTCCGGGGATCGGGAGAACCCGCATGGGTCAACGCACCTCTTCTAAAGTGCGTGAGTTTGTTTGGGACCCGATCCGCGCAGAGCATTAGGGCCAGCGGCCATACCTGCCGCAAAAACAGGCCGGACACGTGACCGCACCCGACCAATGCTGCAAAGCGTCAGAAAGTTCTTGCCAGGGCGCCGTCCACACGTGACCCAACTGCGACATTGGTTGTGCACTGCGGCAAGGGACTTTATCCTAGTTTAGCTCACTTCAAACTACTCGCTTGAGCCGATACAATATTGCTTCCTGAGCATGGGGGCCAAGTGCGGCGACGCGAGTTCATAACGCTTCTGGGCGGTGGTGCGGCTACGTGGCCGATTGCGGCGCGTGCACAGCAAGGGCGTGACCCCAGCATCAACATCGGCGTGCTGACGGATATGAGCGGCCTTTTCGCTACTCTAGCCGGTGAGGGCTCCGTAATTGCTGCCCAAATGGCCGTTGATGATTTCGGCGGTGAGGCCCTCGGCAGGAAGATCCATGTCCTCTTCGCCGACCACGAACACAACGTCGATGTCGCCTCTGCAATAGCAACAGAGTGGTTCGACGAAGCACATGTAGGCGCTGTCGTGGACATGCCGAATTCGACAGTTGCCTTGGCGACGCAGAAACTCGCGGATGCCCACGACAGAATCGCTGTTACCGTATCGGGCGGCACTAGTGATCTGACAGGCAAGGCTTGCACTAGCACTGGCTTCCATTGGGCCTACGACACCTATTCCAATACGGTCGGCATCGCGCGGGCAATGGTGGGCTTTGGCCTCGACACCTGGTATTTCATAACGGCCGACTACTCGTTCGGGTGGACGATCGAGCAAGATGCAAGTTCAGCTGTACAAAAGGCGGGCGGCAAAGTGATCGGGCGTTCGCTCCATCCCTTAAACACAGACAATTTCAATGAATATCTCACCGCGGCCCAGGACTCGGGCGCAAAAGTAATCGCCCTCGCAAACGCAGGCGGCGACACCATAAACGCCGTAAGACAGGCCGCCGAAATCGGCATATCGCCGCGATCGCAGACCTTGGTACCACTTTTGGTGTTTATCTCGGATGTCGACAGTCTCGGGCTCGAAGTCGCACATGGAATGACCTTCGTCGACGGCTTCTATTGGGACAACAACCGTCAGACCCGCGACTGGTCCAATCGATTCTATGCGCGCCGCGGGACAATGCCTACGATGGGCCACGCAGGCGTTTATTCCGCTGTGCTCCATTATTTGCGTGCGGTCCGCGCCTCCGGAACGGACGAGGGAAAGACCGTCGCAAACAGTATGCGGCAACTCCGGGTCGATGATTTCTTTGCGCCGGGCGGCGTACTACGGGCAGACGGACGACTGGTCCATGACATGTATCTCGTGGAGGTCAAGCCGCCTGAGGAATCGC
Organism: uncultured Alphaproteobacteria bacterium; assembly: GCA_963801875.1. Classification (GTDB taxonomy): domain Bacteria; phylum Pseudomonadota; class Alphaproteobacteria; order Rhizobiales; family Xanthobacteraceae; genus Bradyrhizobium. The sequence goes on from CAWDGT010000010.1 coordinate 821,999, forward strand.
GCTACCCTTGGGACTACTACAAGGTTCTTTCGGTCATTCCGGGAGACAAGGCGTTTCGCCCCCTGGCGGAAGGCAAGTGTCCGCTCGTGCCGACGTAAGGCGAATAATGACAGCCACGAATCTCACAGTGCCCTCGGCCCCCGCTGGCTCGATCGGAAGCGTCGACACGCGTCATGACTTTGCTGAAACTGGAGGGAAGATCCACTTCGGCGTCACCTTTCGACTGTTGATTGCATTCGCGGCAATTACTGCATTTGCTGCTCTCACGAGCGCGATCGCGCTGTATACCTTTGGCAAATATGGGGATGGCTTCAATCGAATCGCATCCTCTAGCCTTCCGGCGCTGATCGCGGCCAGTAATCTCGCCCAGCGCAGCGAGACCTTGGCCGCGAACGCGCCGAATTTGGCAGTCGCCGACGGTCATTTTGCGCGCCGAGCCGTCAGCGCGACACTGGAGGAACAATTGCAGGCTATTGCCGAGGCCAGCGGCCAAATTAGAACGCTTGCCCCGGCAACCGAAGGCCTGGTCAACCTCACGCGAAACGAGGCCTTGCTCAAAGGCAATATTCAGAAGCTGGATGGATTAGTTGCTGAAAAAATCGAAGCAGACCGAGTGGCAGCAAACTTTATGCTGCGGCTGCGAACGCTTTCTATCCGTATTCGAAAGGTTGAAAGCGACCTGTCAGCCAAACTCGCCAACCAACAAGATGCGCGAACTCAAACCGACTTGCTAAGCGCATGGACTACAGCCGCCGACGAGGCGATCGTGATCTTGTTGTCTACCACCAGCGCCGATACCACGATCAGACTGAACCGATTGCGCGCAGAATTCACCGAGGCCTCAAACCGGGCGCATACGGTGCGCGGGCAATTTGAAACACTGCTCGCCGATGCAATTGATCCGTTAGAGCAGGTCTTGTTGCAATACGGCCGCGGCTCGCCGAATGTTTTCGATGTGCGGACGGCTGAGCTAACGTCGGCCTCCGCGGTTCGCGGCGCGCTGCTTGACACCAAGAACGCGTCCGTCCAGTTCGTTGCATCGGCTGAACATGTCTTTGCCGATGTGCAAGAGGATGCGCGGACTCAGAGCGACTATTTCAGGCAGCGCATATCCGAATATTCGCGGCTTTTCACCGTCTTGTCACTGCTCTGCGTCGGTGGTGCGGGGGCCGTGTTCTTCTATATTAACCGCTCGATCATTCAGCGGCTGCGCAGTCTGAGCCACTACATGCGGGCCTCCGTGTTCGGCCGCACGGCTCCTATTACGATTTCAGGAAACGACGAAATTTCCGATATGGCCAGGGCCGCCGATTTCTTCGTTGCGTCTCTGGCGCAGCGTGAGAAAGGTTTGCGTGAATTGGTCGAAGAATTGCAGGCTCTTGGCGAAGTGATCCAGGCGGTGAACTCTTCGGTCGATCTCGAAACGGTCCTCACGACCATTGTCGCGAAAGCAACCCAACTTTCCGGAACCGATGCTGGCGCGATTTATGTGTTCGACGACGTCAGCCAGGAATTCCGGCTGCGGGCGACTTATGGGCTTTCAGATTCGATTGTTACCGAAATTCGTGACAGCAAGATCCGGGTCGGTCAGACCGCGATCAGCGAGGCGGTAGAACGGCGCACGCCGATCCAGATTGCGGATGTCCAGGACGACCCATCTGTCACCCTTGATGTAATTGTCCGCGCGGGTTTCCGCGCCTTGCTGTATGTCCCACTGCTTGGTTCAGAGGAAACGGTCGGTGCGCTAATTGTCCGGCGCAAGCAACCTGGCGAATTTCCCAAGAACACGATCGAACTTCTGCAAACCTTTGCAGCGCAATCTGTTCTGGCGATTCAGAACGCGCGTCTATTTGAGAGCGTTGAAGCACGCACGCGAGATTTGATGAAGTCGCTAGAGGAGTTAAGGACCACACAGGACCGCCTGGTGCAGACCGAAAAGCTCGCCTCCCTTGGTCAACTGACCGCCGGAATCGCACACGAAATCAAAAATCCGCTCAACTTCATTAATAATTTCTCGACGTTGTCCACCGAGCTGATCAATGAAATGAATGAACTTTTTTCCGACATCAGCCTCGACAAGAGTAAACGGGAAGAGCTGGATCAGGTCACGCAACTGTTGAAAGGCAATCTCGAAAAGGTCGTCCAGCACGGCAAGCGGGCCGACTCGATCGTCAAGAACATGCTGCTACATTCGCGCGAGAGCTCCGGCGAACAGCGGCCCGCGGACATCAATGCGCTTCTGGATGACAGTCTCAATCTTGCCTATCACAGCGCGCGCGCCGAAAAGCCGGGGTTCAGTATAACGCTGCAACGCGACTTCGACGCGGGAGCAGGCGTGATCGAATCGTTTCCCCAGGAAGTAACCCGCGCATTCATCAATCTGATCTCAAACGGATTCTATGCCGCGGCGAAACGTAAGAAGGAAAGTGAAGGCTCGGATATTGAACCGGTCCTTCGTGCTACCACCAAAAATCTCGGAAATCGCGTCGAAGTTCGCATCCGCGATAACGGTGCCGGCATTCCTGCTGACGTGAAGGATAAGATGTTCAATCCGTTCTTTACAACTAAACCAGCAGGCGAAGGGACCGGCCTTGGCCTGTCGATCAGCCACGATATCATCGTGAAACAACACGGTGGGAGCATTGATGTGGAGACGGAACCCGGGCAGTTCACCGAATTCACGATCGTATTGCCGCGAACAAGCCGATGATAATTCGGCCGCACCAATCCACCGAGTAGCGCCGAATGGAAGCTGTAAATTGCTGCGTTGCAGGAGTCTCTTTCTGATGCTGTGGACGGCTCCTCCACCGGCACATCGGTGCCATGGATGTGGGCGCTGTTAGGGCTCCCACGATTTAGAGGAGCGAGCCATGCAGACGATAACGACAATCGGTTTCGACATTGCCAAGTCGGTTTTCCAGGTCCACGGGGTTGATGCCGCCGGCCAGGTGGTCATCCGCCGCCAGTTGAAACGTCGCCACGTGCTGACATTCTTTGAGAAGCTGCCACCCTGCTTGGTCGGCATCGAGGCTTGCGCCTCGTCTCACCATTGGTCGCGCGAGTTGCAGACACTTGGCCATACCGTGCGATTGATGCCGCCGGCTTACGTAAAGCCCTATGTCAAACGGCAGAAGAACGACATGGCCGACGCAGAAGCGATTTGCGAAGCGGTCACCAGAGCCAACATGCGGTTCGTGCCAACCAAGACGCCAGAGCAGCAGAGTTGTCTGATGCTTCATCGCACACGCCATCTATTCATCCGTCAGCAGACCGCGGTGATTAATTCGATCCGAGCGCATCTCGCCGAGTTCGGCATTGTCGCACCGGTCGGGCGCAAAGGGGTCACGGAATTGCTGCGTATTGTTGCCGACCCGAAGGACAAGCGGGTGCCGGAGGTTGCCCGTGCCTGCCTTGCCGCGCTCGGTACCCAGCTGCTCGCTCTCAAGGAGCAGATTTTGGAGTTCGATCGGATGATCCTGGTCTGGCATCGGTCCGACCAGACGAGTAAGCGCCTTCATTACATTCCTGGGGTCGGCCCGATGCTGGCGACTGCGCTGGTTGCGAGTGTTGCCGATCCCAGAACCTTCCGGTCCGGACGTAACTTCTCCGCCTGGATTGGGCTCGTTCCCAAACAGCACTCAAGTGGGGGCAAGGAGCGGCTCGGCAGCATCAGTAAACAGGGCGATCGCTATCTGCGGAGCCTGTTCGTGGCCGGAGCACTCGCCGTCATCCGCTATGCCAAGATCCATGGCACCGGGCATCGGCCTTGGCTCACGGCGTTGCTAGGTCGACGCCCGACAAAGGTCGCCGCGATCGCGCTTGCCAACAAGATTGCGCGGATGGCCTGGGCCATGATGGCCAAAGGTGAGCGATATAGAAATCCTGTCGCGCTAGCGCGGTGAACGAGATCGCGCCGGATAACCGGCGTGATGTGAAGGTTGGGAGGGCGAACAGCACGCAATGCAGAGCCGGTCGATCCGGCGATCAGGACAACCCATTAGTGCCACCGCATCGTCGAATGCGCGGTTTTGACCGGGACCTGATCCGCGGAGGGCATTATGGCCAGCGGTCATGTGAACCGCACCTACAGGCCGAACACATGGCTGCACCGACCAATGCTGCAAAACGTGAAGAAAGCTCTTGCCAATCCGGAGCCGTCCACACATGGCACTTTTCAGACATGCCCGGACGGCCTGATGATGTCTGCTTCTCTAATCGGCCATTCGGGGTCAAGCACTTTCAGACTATCCATCAATGCGGTGTCGATGTCACTCGCGGGCTCGTGCTTCTCTTCGGAATCGGCACTTGGGCCTTTCCATCATGGGATCCGAGGACGAGGTGGAACAATCTTTTGGACGACCTTGCCGTCAGTGTGACGGCAGGTCCAAGCAGACATACGAACTCACCTCATCCATCGTCCCGCGAGGGACATCTTTCCACCGCTCGGTGGAGCTCTAGTTTTCTCCTATCGGGTTTGATCCTGAACGGGTTTCATGCTGCTGCTGTCGCGGCTTTCTTCTCTAATCGGCCATTCGGGGTCAAGCACTTTCAGACTATCCATCAATGCGGTGTCGATGTCACTCGCGGGCTCGTGCTTCTCTTCGGAATCGGCACTTGGGCCTTTCCATCATGGGATCCGAGGACGAGGTGGAACAATCTTTTGGACGACCTTGCCGTCAGTGTGACGGCAGGTCCAAGCAGACATACGAACTCACCTCATCCATCGTCCCGCAAGGGACATCTTTCCACCGCTCTGTGGAGCTCTGGTTTTCTCCTATCGGGTTTGATACGGAATGGTTTTCATGCTGCTGCTGCCGCGGCTTTCTCCCGTGTCCACCGGAACTCTGTGCCGTCAACCCAGATTCGGTGCATAATCACGGCCAGCCGGCGTGCCAGAGCCACGATCGCCTTTTTCATCCCGCGGCGCCTGGCGATCTGCATGGCCCACGCTTTGAGCCAGGACCATTTTTTTGAATGCATCATGCTCTGAGCTGCTTCGTAGAGCATCGTCCGCATCATCTCATCGCCACAGCGCGATATTTTGCCGCTCCAATCGATTTCGCCCGATTGATACCTGGAGCAGGTCAGCCCAAACACCGCCCCGACTGACTTGGATTTGCGGAACCGGGCTGGCACATCGACGGTGGCGCGATAGGTCAGCGCCACCACGGGGCCGACACCCGGGGTCGTCATCAGGCGCCGGCATACCTCATCCTCCCGGACGATAGCCAGCAAGCGGCGGTGCAGGATGACAATCTGCTCACGGAGCACCCGCCGGACGATGAGCAGCGGCTCCACCAGTGCCGCCAAGTCGGGGATATTCTCGACAAGCTCCTGGATGCGGGCCTCGAACCTCACCTTGCCAACCATTCCGACCTTGAGGCCGAAGTTACGCAAAGTACCTCGCAGATCGTTCTCGATGGCGATGGCCTTCGACTGCAGAAGCTTGCGATGGGTCAGCAGCATTCGCAGTTTCTGACTGCGGAGCGTCTTCACATGCACCGGACGGTACAGTCCCACCCGGATCATCTGAGCGATGCCGCGCGCGTCATTGCGGTCGGTCTTGTTGATCTGCGCCTTCAGCACCGCCTGCATGTGCCGCGTCTCGACACAGATCACCGGTAACTCGACTTCGGCGAGAGCGCTGAACAGCCATTGCGATAACGGCCCGGCTTCCAGTCCGATCCGCTTGAAGCGGTAGGTGGGGTTCGCCAGAACCTTCAGCAGGGCTGCAGGTTCGCTCGCTACCTTCACTTCCTTCACGATCCTGCCCGCGTCATCCACAATGCAGATGCTGGTCTCCTTGACCGATACGTCCAATCCGGCAAAATGGTCCATGCTGCGCTTCTCCTTCCGATGCTTGAGGCCGTTACCACGGACCTCGTTTCACCATCAGCCTGAAGCGCAGCACCCAACAATCTTCAGCTATCCACAAGCTAGGCCGGCCGATTACACCATCTCCTGGGGGTAGAACGGACATGCCGGCCCGGCGGGCCGAAGTCCGTTGATGGACCCGAAGCGGACATCGCACCGAGGCTCATCGATGCTGGTGACCCATTTCGCCCGAAAGGCGGCTATACCTCACCGCATGCACCCCATTGCGCGAACCCCAAGTTCCTGATTTGGTTAATTGCAAAGCCGGATAGCTTGGTCCTCGACATAGGGCGAAGGCAATGGGACGGCGTGACTTCAGTCGGCCGATTTTGGCGGCAATCGCGTGCTCTGTTCTTACCATATGGGCAACGGCTGTTTCGGCCGCAGAGCCACGTCGCGTCCTGATAATCCATGCGTTTGGTCATGCCTACTCCCCCTGGAGCGATATGGCCGGAAGTTTTCGTGTTGAACTCCTCAAGAAGTCCAAAGAACCAATCGATCTTTACGAGGTATCGCTCGACACAGCACGAGCGCAAAGCCGCCAAGATGAAGCACCATTTGTCGAATATATCCGCGCACTTCTTGCGGGTCGCAAGGTTGATTTGATTGTACCGATTGGCGCGCCATCAGCGTTTTTCGTGCAGCGCAACCGCCAACTTCTGTTTCCTGACACACCCATGCTTATCGTGGGAGCAGCTCGGCGGCGCATCTCCGATAACTCTCTTGCGGAGAATGACGCTGTCGTTCTCTCTGATCTCGACCTGACCGAGTACCTTGCGAGCATCTTGAAACTCCTACCGCAGACGACTGATGTCGCAGTCGTTGTCGGCAATTCTCCGGTTGAACGGTACTGGACCTCGGAGCTGGCCCGCGCCTTTCAACCCTTTACTGATCGAGTGAAGATCGAATGGTTCAACGATCTGACATTTGACGCGATGTTACAACGCGCCGCGGCGATGCCACCGACCACAGCGATTCTTTGGTTCCTGCTTTCCGAGGACGCGGCGGGTATTCCCTATTTGGAAGAGCCCGCGCTCGACGCCATGCGCGAAGTCGCATCCGTGCCCATCTTTGGAACAGGTGATTATCAGATGGGTCGTGGTATCGTCGGAGGCGCCTTGTTGCCGACACAAAAACTAGGGGCGCTTGGTGCCGATGCGGCGCTTCGTATTCTAAACGGCGAGAAAGCATCAGCCGTCAAAACGCCCGACGTTGTTCTCAACTCGACCGCGTATGACTGGCGTGAATTGAGGCGTTGGAAGATCAGCAAAAATCAGCTTCCGCCCAATAGCATCGTGCTATTTCGCGAGCCCACCGCGTGGGAGCAATATCGCTGGCAAATTGCACTAGCTTGCGCACTGATCCTGCTTCAAGGCGCTTTGATCGCAGGGCTCCTCTATGAACATCGCCGCCGAGGGTTTGCCGAAGTGCAAGCGAGCCGACGTTCAGCGGAGCTTGCACATGTCAATCGCTTCTCGATGGCGGGTGAGTTAACCACTTCAATTGCCCACGAAATCAATCAGCCGCTTGGGGCAATGCAAGCGAATACCGAGACGGCGCAATTGATATTGGACTCCCCAGCGCCAGACTTGAAGGAAGTCAGGGAAATCTTGTCGGACATCCATCGAGATAACAAACGCGCCGGCGAAGTCATTTTTCGTTTGCGGAGCCTGCTGAAGAAAGCTCCTTTTGAACTAAAGGGTCTTGACCTAAACGATCTCGCTGGTGAGACAGCTGATTTGCTTTCACGTGTTGCTGCTGCTCGTAAAGTCAAGGTCGACAGCCTCCTTACCGGAGATTCGCTCCCCATCAAGGGTGACCGCATTCAACTTCAACAGGTCATCATCAACTTGGCGATAAACGCGATGGATGCGATGTCGGAAGTCCCAACCGGTGAGCGCACGGTGAGCATCAGCGCCGCGCGAAAAGACGCCTTCGCGCAGATCTCTGTGTCTGATGTCGGTCCCGGCATACCGCCCGAAAAACTAAAGGAAGTGTTTGAACCGTTCTTCACGACTAAACTCCAGGGCATGGAAATGGGCTTGTCAATTGCCCGGACCATTGTCGAGGCTCACGGTGGCCAGTTGCTGGCGGAAAACAAGGCGAGCGGCGGTGCCACGTTTCACGTCAGGGTACCGCTGCTTTCGTAGCCAAGGGAGTGCGCTGAACAAAAGCATCCCAAGAGATAGTTTCGGATCTAGGGGATTGCCAATGCCCAAACTCATTCACGTCGTTGACGATGATAGTTCATTCCGCACTGCAATTCAGCGCCGGTTGCTAAAGGCCGGGTACGAAGTGGAGATATACGCGTCCGCCCAAGACCTTCTCGATCGGCGACCAGACGAGAGGAGGACAAGTTGCATTCTTCTTGATATCCGCATCCCCGATTTGAGTGGTCCGGAATTGCAGCAACGCTTGAAGGACCTTGGCTCTACACTGCCGATTGTCTTTCTATCCGGCCAGATGCAGACGACTGTGCAGACGATAAAGGCAGGCGCTGACGACGTTTTGAGTAAGCCGGTAGACTCCGAGAGGCTGTTGAAAGCCATAGAGGATGCGATAACGCGCCATGAAGGTTTGCGGAAGCAGCAGGCCACACTGGACGCTTACTGAACCCTGCTTGCGACCCTCACTCCGCGTGAACGACAGGTCTTTGAGCTAGTGGTACGCGGTAATCTGAATAAGCAGATTGCCCACGAATTAGGTTCGACAGAACGCACCATCAAGGCGGACCGCCAAAGGGTCACTGAGAAAATGCAGGTGCAATCCTTGGCTCAGTTGGTGTCGATTGCCGAACGACTGGGTATGTTGCTTCACACCGATGGTGGCACAGCACCAACCCGGTCTTAGAGCTTGGTCACGTTTCTATGTTGCGGACCGTCATGTATTCGCGAACCAGTGCTTCCATGATCAGATCGGTTTCGCGTTGCCTGGCTGCGCCAACGGCAAACGACCGTCCTTCAGAGGCTATGGCGGCTGGCTGTTTCGCTGTGGTCCCATATGGATACTCGAGCCTCGTCGGAAGTGCGTTCAGCATTCTTGCGCCCCGCATAATCTGACCGCTTTGGATAGTCCCTAACGCACAACGTACGCGGTCCCCACACCTTCTCAATTGGACTTGGGGGCATTGTCCGTGAGGACAATACGGAATGATGATAATCGCAAAGGGACGGACGCCATGTCGGCTTTTGGCAGATTCTGTTGCAAAACTCGTTTTGTGGAAGGTGTCAAAAATTCCGAGGACTGCTGGCGCGTTGTTAGTGCAATAATCTAAGGGACCTCATCGCCTCACGCTAAATTCATAGGCGACTTCGGTAGCGCGACTGAGACTATACGAATCACTGATCTCTTCGCGCTTCAAGTCTTCGCCAAAAATTGACGCCGCTGCAACTTTCGACTTTTGCAACACAATCGGCACTTTTCAGACATGCCGGAATAGCCGCTGCATGTCCGTTATCGGGGGCAGAGCAGACGTCCCCCAGCTGGGCCACGACTTCCGTTTTTGACCCAGACTGTGTGAAAACCTAACCGATGCTATGATTCCCTTGCTGAATCGCGGGGGGATTATGAAGGGTTTCGTTGAAGGGGCTGATCGCCAGCAGACGACATTGTTACCGGAATGCCTTGATGATTGGGTGGACGAGAGCAATCCTGTTCGCGCGGTCGATGTGTTCGTCGATGCGCTGGAACTGCGCGAGTTGGGGTTCGATGGCGTCACCCCGGCATCGACCGGCCGGCCGGGATACCATCCGTCGCCGCTGCTCAAGCTTTATATCTATGGCTATCTCAACCGGGTCCAATCGAGCCGGCGGCTGGAGCGTGAGGCTGGCCGCAATCTGGAAGTGATGTGGCTGACGGGACGGCTGGCTCCGGATCACAAGACCATCGCCGATTTCCGCAAAGACAACGGCCCTGCCATCAAGAAGGTCTGCGCGCAATTCGTCGCCTTGTGCCGCAAGATGGGTCTGCTGGCGAAAGCGAGCGTCGCGATCGACGGCAGCAAGTTCAAGGCGGTTAACTCGCGCGACAACAACTTCACGAAGGGAAAGATGGAGCGTCGGCTGGCGCAGATCGAGGAGAGCGTAGCGCGCTATCTGAGCCAGCTCGACACCGCCGATCGCCAGACAGCTTCCGGTGAGGCACCGTCAGAGGAGCTTGTGGCCAGGACCACGCGGCTCAAGGAGAAGCTGATCAAGCTCAAAGAAGAGGTAAAGCGCCTTAAAGCGATTGAGAAAGTGATGCTTGCCGCGCCCGATCAGCAGGTCTCCTTCACCGATCCTGATTCCCGCTCGATGGCGACCGGCGGGCGCGGCTCCGGCATGGTCGGCTACAACGTGCAAGCGGCCGTCGATACGACGAACGATCTGATCGTCGCGCATGAGGTGACCAATGTCGGCACCGACAAGTCACAGCTCGCGAACATGGCCATGGAGAGCTTGACACCCAGACCCGGAATTAGAGAACACTATCGGCGCAAAGCGGACGTTCAAAAGCCAACTGTTTTGTAAGTGTGGGGCCCTCCACATTTACGAAATAGAATTGGGAAAACGCGGTCTTTTTCCCGCATTGCCGATGGCCCGAGCGAGAGCACGCCCCGCAAGGCGCGATTGTGCCATAATGTAGTGTTTCTCAGTCGTGGCAAATGATGCTTGACCGAGAAGGTCCTTGACGCCTCGCACGTTAACCGGGTCATGTGTGGACCAAAAGCTTGCCGCGGCGTGCCGGAAACGATGCAGGTTGACGCCGAATCCGAAGGCTTTCCTGGTTCGCTTGTTCACGGCGGTATTGATGGAATCAGGCCGCATTGGGATGCTGTGATGTGACGACCAAAGGCCGGCGTGTTTATCAGAACCCCGGATACGGCTGCGGAATTGTTCCAGGTACAGATCAAACCGCGCCGACAAGTCTTTCGGAATTGAATAGTCAAGAGGTCGCCGGGTCTTGGTATCCGCAGCGGGTATATCGAGCGCCCAATGATCGCCAACTTTTATGAGATGACGCCCGATTTGCAGCGCTGCAAGTGTGCCGCGGCGCAGCGGTATCATTGCCAGGGTGCTAATTATCAAGCCATCTCGGTATTGAATGGCCTGCCTCGTCCCGGTGTGGCCGACGGCATCTGCCGCAGTGACGGCACAGTTCATGAGCTCGATCCCGAGTGCATAAAGGCGATCACTGGTCATTAGATTATATTTTCGCGCCGGCGGCGGCGCGGCCGCAGCGATTCTATTGGCGATGGACTGCAACCAGGACCAATCGGTGTTGGGGCAGAGTAGCTTCAGTGTGCTGCAAAGGCTGCCGAGATCGGCAGCTAACGATATGTCGCCGCATGACCTTCGACGATGAGCTACATATTCGGCCGCCATTCGCCGATCGATCCGTCCTTCCGGTGGAAGAGCCATGAGTTTCGGGTGCTTGACCGACAGAAATCCCAAAAACCTCCCGTAACTCTCCAGCCGCAAGTGACGTGTAGCTGCGGCAAGGCGGGTGCCGGGGCCATTTTCATCAAACAGGTCACCGGATTGAAATGCCGCTTCCCACCGTCGCCGGTCTTCGATCGGCCAATGGGTGAAGGGAAGCATCAGTTTACGACGGCTGGGCATGACTTTAGCTTTCATATCTACCTCACTCGATTGGCGCGAAACCCGCGAGGGCGAGACGGACTTTGAACCGATAGCGCCTCTTCGATGAGATGCTGGTGATGCCGACCGGCGCGACGGCTGTCTACCCCGGCGTACGCCGACACCGTATGGTGGAGGCTTTTGTGGCCGAGAATCTGTCTCACAGTTTCAAACCCGCCGGGCTGATCATCGAGCAGAACTTTCGCGCTCAAATGACGAGTTTGGTGCGGCGTCAATGTTATGCCGGCTCGCCTTCTGGCATAATTGGTAATTAATGCTCCAAGAGCTTGCGCGACCTTTGGAGTGCCGTCGACATTGACGAATAGCGTTGCCGGACGTTCACCAATGATTTTCGGAGCGGTGCATTCGCGATACTCGACCAACATCTTGACGATCTGCGGCGGAATCTCGAACGCTAGGTCGATGTTGTTCTTGACCTCGCCATTCGACAATTCCAGTGTGGATTTTCCCCCTCGTCCCGTGCGAATGAACAGGTGTCTTTCAAACTCCAACGTCACCAGATTTTGCAGGCGAATCGGCATGTAAATTAGGATACCGATGGCAAGAGCCGCCTGCGCTTTCGCAAGCGTGCGGTAAGTCGGGCTCCTCTCCCGTTTCACTTCCGCCCACAGCTGTTCCGGCAATAGCACCAGGCGCCGCAAGGCGTTCAGATCGTCGAACTGGCGCAAGAAGCGCTTGTTCTTGTCGGTCAGACCCTTGAGCGGCACCGGAACCTTGCTGAGGAGCCGCTTGAGTTCGGTCTGTACGGCGCCATCAACTTTCACCCATTCGCGCGCTATCAAAGTCAGTGCTATGCCGAGGCTGTGATTGAATGAATTTTGCGCGCCATCGACCATCTCAACCCGTCGCTGCAGGATCCTCTTGAAGTTGATGGGCGTGACGAGATCGGCGAGAGAGCCAATGGCCTTTGGTTTTATGCCAGTGTCGGCCAAGGCGGATACGGCGGCGTGAATCTGATCCCTGCGTAACCGCAACGTCCGTGGCGCCAGACGTCGCGAGCGAGACTCGGGTTCAAACGGATCGGACTGACTTGCCCATTTGAGAAATTTATCGGCATCCCGTCGGAACGAACTCGACAGCAATGCCCAATCGATGCGCTTGGGCGGGCCGCGGAAGGACGGCACGGTCAGCGATTGGAGCCCCAATGCGGCATCACACGCCGCCTCGTTCCAGACGAGCGTGACCTGCCGATACAGCCAGTTCGGGGTGCCGTGCAGCGATTGCTCACGAACGGCGGTGATGAAATCCGCGACCGTCACATCGTTGACGGCCTCCGGGTCGATTCCATGGGCGCTCGCATAGCGCGCGAAGCGAGAGAGGCCTAGGTGCGCCCGTCTATGTGAGAGGCGCGCAAAGAGCTGGCGCCAGGCTGGCGCCAAGCGGCCCTTGTGCCACGCGCCGATCGTCACCAAGCCGCTCGATTTCACGGCCGCAAGGAAGTCGGACCGGATGTTGGCAAACCGCTTCGTCGTCATGCCGGCGGCCACCGGGCTGACGGCGGCCAAGCTGGTGGCGATCGCCGGCAAATCGAGTGCGATGCGGCCGGGAACATTTCCAAGGAGGTTGGCAACGCGCATCACGGCCGAGCGCAAATCGCGCAGGCGCGTCGGTGAAAGCGCCGTGCTTCGATCCACGGCGGCCAGCACGTGTGCCAAGGTCTTGCGCACGGCGGGATCGTAGGCTGGGAGTGCCTCGCTCTGGGTCTTGGTTTTGCTAGTCATGGTCATTTCCTTTTCGGGGGTTTTCGGGTGGACCCGAGAGGTCTCGGGTGGACAGGGGGTGACCGAGGCGGTCATTCGGGAATACTACCATATTATAATGGCTATCAGTATACATCATGAGTATTCCCGATATCTTGTAACACATTGACATTGACGGTCAAATTATGACCGAACAGCCAGCTCCTTAAACTTCGCGGTGAAGTGCCAAAAAGGCCCGCAGATCCAGCTCCCCAATTCTGACAACGCCATTGACTCGGTGGACAATCAGATCGCCCTTGGTGACCCAGCGCCTGACCGTGCGCTCGGAAACGTCGAGAGAATTCGCGACCGATCTGATGTTATAAAATTTCGGGAGAGCATTGCCGCGATGACGGCGAGCAGGGTCATCATCCGTCTTGCGCTCAGCGGGAGGCCGATTTCGATAGGTCATGTCGGCTCCCCATTGCGTCTGTTGAAAGCGCCTGTTTGATCCGTTGCGACAGCCGTAGCCTCGCGCTCACGCTGCCACTCGAGGCGAGCGCGTTGAGTGATGCGGCGCGTCACGCCAACGCGATAAAATCTCGGGCCCCACCCTTCTTTCCATGCGCGATACAACATCGAACGGCTGATCTTTTCGGCGCGGCAGAATTCCTTTGTAGTCAGGGACGCATCGGGAATGTTGAACGATGCGCTAAGGGATCGAGAATTTGGCAGCGACATTGACGGCTCCATGCGTATGAACACGCACGCACAGTCATAGGCGCGTAGGATCCGACCTGAAATATTGGCAATCATGGCGGCGGAAATTTGCGCCGCGATCTTTGCCTAGATTGTCACCGCGATTCTTGGGAGCCCGATTTTTCGGGGTCGAGCTGCTTGCGACCCGGGCTACGAGGCACCTTTTTCTCGGCTTCTCGCAAGACATCATCGGTGAGGTGATATCGCTCGAACTCCGGCAGTTTGCGCAGCGCTTCACGTTGCTTTTTTCGGCTCGGAAGATTGTCGAGCTTGCGTAGCGCCTCAATGAGCGCTGGCATTTTCGCTTTTGGAAACGCCATCTTCTTTGCTGGCTGTTTGCTTAGAAGCACATTCAGTTCGGATTCCCTCAGGAACAATGGGCTATTTGGTCGCGTTTCGTGCCAGCTAGTTGGCCTGCCATAAGGCCAATAAATTCCAGTTTCGATTACACCATCAGCGTTTTCGGTGGCCCAGAATTCACGGGGGATGCAGTGAGGACCGTCACTTGCGAAATAATAGGCATTGAGAGAGCCTTGATGCAATAAATTGCGAAGTCGTTGCACGGTCGGGTTAGCGATCTCGTCGAACGCATGCTGCAACGCACTGGCTACGTGTGGCTGCGAAAAGGCTCGGACTGCTGCCTCGACGTCGTTTTTCGACTTTGGTTGCGCCTCAGACGCTTCGGTAGTCTGGAGGGCGGCGATGTTGTCAGGGTACCAATAATTTGCTGCCCTAAGAATTGCATCTTGCGTCGTCAGATATCCCTCAGGACAAAAATCGCTCATGATGAGACCGCGCTCGTCGCGAGAAAGATGGCATTTTCACCGGACGGCATGCTGAGCAGCATGACGTGCCGAGATATGGCTTCTGATGGTCAGCGATGTATTTGCAGTTGTGTTCGATCACAGGAATAGACGTACTGTGCTTCGGGAGCAACGATCCGAACCGCCACATTGTCGAGCAGATCGCCTCTCATTGAACCATTTCGCAGAAAAGCGCACCCTCGCATTGCTTGTGTAGGGTATGTGCTGCATATGGATTCGTAACTCATTGACCTGCCCAACATTGATTTGCAATGAAGGGTATAAAGGGCTCAAGCCTAAGCAGATGAATTTGGCGGCATTTATGACGGTATTACGATTTTTCACATTCGGCTAAACATTTGAATAAACGCTAGTTTTTACCAATTGTAGGGCTGTTCCCGCCCCAGCCAGGCAGTCACTCAACTAAAGAGTGTCGATCTATAAATCCGACAAATGCCCGCCAATTGGGGCTTTTCGTGAATTGGCTCTCTGTCTCTGGGATCCCAATTTGAACAATCTTAGGGCGAAATCGCCGATAGTCTCCAGCCCACATACGAAATATTCCCGTTTTTGGGAGACCGGAGCCGGAGACCGGGCGCGATCAGCACTGCGTGGTGTGGGACGCAGTCCCAATCAAGTTTTTCTGAGGAAGCGGACGCCGCAGGCCCTGACAAATAGCTGAATTGCCTTCGGCGCGGCAAAGCAGAATTGCCCCGCAAGGACGCCGGATGATCCTATATTGCAGGGCGAAAGCCTTTCCAGACAGAAAAATCTACCGGATGCCGAATTGACTCCCGCCGCGACTTGGCCGATGAGGCCGCGCGAATGTTGCGATGTCCGTTTCGCCAGAACGCAGGAAATCGAGAAAATCAACTCCTCGGTACTTGCAGCTTTCTGCCACGCTTAGGAGCGTAAGATATTCCTCAATGCCCTTCTTCGTTGAAGATCCTGCTATGATGTCTCGCAGCCTGGCGAACGACTTGATTGCATGTTCAGCATTGTTGTTGTTCCAAGGCACTCCGTCGTGCTGGAGGAAGGTGAATAGCCTTTCTTGGTTCCTCTCAAAGCGTTGCTTTAGTTTACTGGCGACCTCGCTCTGAAATTTACTCCTCTTGAGGAAACGGAAGAATCGATCAACTTCTCTCAAATGTTTCCCAAGGAAATGTGCCTTCAATCCCCGACGATCGATGGTGGCGACAATGGCCCTCAGCAGGGAAGCAAATTGCATAGTTACCAACTTTGCTTCCTCATCAAACGGATTATTCAAAACTTCGTCATTTAGGTCACGCATTAAATGTATAAGACATTTTTGCTGAGGACATTCAATTGAATCATAAGCCGCGTAGAAATCCGACACCAGCACTCCTCTGAACCCTCTCAACAGCTGCTGAACCATTTCACCTTCACGGCTCTCGGCGAGAATGTAGACAACATCCGTTAAGTTCGTCAGGACCCAAACGTAACCTGGGTGGCCTCTAATGTTGGCGCCTGTCTCGTCTGCGTGAATTATTGCTCCGGCGATGATGCGATCCAAGATCATTGCTTTGGTCTCGCAATAAATTCTTGAGGCTCTTGACTTGAACTCGTTCAATGAGCTTCGAACCAAATGTCCGCCAAACATTCTATTGATACTGTGCTGGAATGTCAGTTGCGGAATGCGCAATCCGATGACGTTGTAAACAAAGTAAGCAACGATGTTCCAGCCCCAATTCCAACCATGTAAACGCAAATTGCTCAGGCCCCACTCGTATCCGCAGCTCCGGCACATGTATGTTTGAGCGACATATTTAATGACCCGTCGCTTGATGCTGTCCTTACCAAAAATAAAATCATGTACCGTTCTCGATCGTAACCGCGCTTTCCTGCGCCACGCCTTCTGGCATCTGGGGCATCTCGTCGGTACACTTACAAAAACGATCTTTTGTGCTTTCTTGGCCAATACTCGCGGTGCTGATTGCTGCGGTGGTCGCCTTGTCTTTCCCGATCGTACGAAAACCCGATCTCTTTGGTAATCCCATCGAGCCGCCCTGTTGATTTCCTCCAAGTCAAGAATTGGACTTTTAAATGGTCGCCACTTGCCAGTCGGCCTGATCGCATCTGCCCGAACGACGCCAGTCTGGATCGGTTGTGGTTCGTTGGCATTGTTGTTGTCAGAGAGTCGACCAAGCACTCCAGTCACTATGCCCAGGGCGGCACAGTCCTCGTTATTGTATGTGATCAGTTTTTCTCGTAGTTCCGGATCAGAAGAATCTTCCCACAAATGACGCCAAACAATGGCCTGAAGGCCATCCGCGGTCGTGTCGCTCCATTCAAAACCGAGAAATCGCGCATTTTCTTTCAAACCGTTAGAGTAGGAGGGGAAGTATACCCTCGCGAATATGAGGGACAATAGGTTTAGAGATGAGGCAATCGCTTCGGCGGCAGTCGATCCCTCGGCTGGCGAACCATAGCGAGCGCGCATCGTCTTCAGAAATTTTGTTTCGAAACTGCCGTAGTGAATCAAGATCGGATTTTCAACGGCTGACAGTACCGCAACGAACTCATTCCAAATTTTTCGTTCGTCCGAAGATGAGTTCGCCCAAAAACTGTACGTTGTAGAATGTCCCCCTGCCTCGATGCGGACGCCGATCAAATAATAGAAATCCCGGTCCGGAAGAGAATTCGACATCGAAGAAGACGAGCGTTCCGTGCGGTGGGACCTGCAACTGTCCGACCACGTGTATTTTTTTCTCACGGATCGCGAGGGCTCTTAGCGAGTGGTGATATTTTTCAGGTTTGGTGATAAGCTGCTTAGGGCGACGACGAGGGCGAAACGTGTGGGAGAGCTGGTTGACAGTAAAAATGCCCTTCTGATTTAGGCGTGCTCGTTCTTTTTCAGTCAAGCCGGAGAGAAGGCTCAGGTCATCTTTCTCGACTCCCTTGGCCCGACAGCGATCACGATACTCGCACTCCGGACAATGACGATTCAGCAGAAGAACCGGTGGGGTCGTCGCAGACAACAATGTTTTCAGTTTATGGATGATTTTGGTAAGCTCACGAATATGCGTAGCAACGTGCACCTTCATGGTAGACCAAGACTCACCGTAGATAATTGTCGCGAACGGGATAGTTTGGCGGGTGACCTTTGAAAGTACGAGCGCGTCGAAGGCGGCTGTCACTCGCTCTGCGCGAGACGGCCTATTCGAACAGATGAGCCGAATGGGGGTGACCTCAGAGGGTTCCATTTGGGCCGGAGGTCGTTGAACGGCATGAATGTCGGCCGAGAGCTCAGCCGTTTTGAAAACTTGATCAATCGCAAGTTGCCATTGCGCATCCTTCAAATGGCGCGGGTCAATTTGGCCCTCGGCCAACGCGTGCGAAAAGACTGATGCCAGCCTCTCGGTGCCAATACGACGGTATGAGTTGTTTTTCTTGTGGTACCAAGCTGAATATTCGTTTTCCGAACATTTCAATCCAGTGGAGCGCAGATAGCATTTCATTGGGCAGGCCAAATACGCTGCAAGCAACTCGGAGGTAATCATCTGCGCCTCCAACCTGGTAAGTGGAAGACCCGAAATGAAGTAGAAGCGCCGGGAGACTGTCCTACAGTCGCACCAAGCGACAGGTTACGAAAGCTCATGCAAGCGTGTCAAAAATTTCGTGGCCCGATTTCTTACTTAATTTACCGACAGTCTCTGGGTGAAATTCCAAATATTACCTTTTTCGGGAGCGCGCCTTTGGAGACTTGTTCGATCGCCAGTGTCTGGGAGGGCGGCAGTCAAAATGGGTCTGGGATCAGCAATTGGAAGTACCGGCAACGCAGTGACAAATTTTAAATTCCGAGGTAAGCCGCTTGCACCTGCTTGTTGTTTGCCAGTTCCGCGCTGCTGCCGTGCATGATCACGTTGCCGCTTTCCAGCACATAGGCGCGCTGTACCAGCGATAGCGCACGGGCGACGTTCTGCTCGACCAGCAGAATGGCGGTGCCCATCTTGTGGATTTCGCCGATCTTCTCGAAGGTCACGTCGGTCAGGACAGGGGCGAGCCCCAGCGACGGTTCATCGAGCATCAGGAGCCGCGGTTTCAGCATCATGCCGCGGCCCACCGCCAGCATCTGCTGCTCGCCGCCGCTCATGGTGCCGGCAAGCTGCTTCCTGCGTTCGGTTAACCTTGGAAAGATGCTGTAAACAAGATCGAGAGTGCGGTTGCGTTCGGCCTTGGCCTTCGGCACGTAGGCGCCGATCTCGAGATTTTCCTGCACCGTCATTTCGGGGAACACCTGACGTCCTTCCGGCACATGGGCGATGCCCAATTCCGGAATCCGGTGCGGCGGAAGCGACGCCAGATTTGTGCCGGCGAACGTGATCGTGCCGGACGTGAGCTTCACGAGACCCGAGATGGCGCGCAACGTCGTGCTCTTGCCGGCCCCGTTCGCGCCCAGCAGGCCGACGGCTTCGCCTTCACCGATCTCAATGCTGACGTCATGGATGGCGGGGACGGACCCGTAACTGGCGCTCACTCCGGCTAGCTTGAGCACTAAGCCTCTCCCGCTTTCGGTCGGTGCACGTAAGAGCCCAAATAGGCGCGGACGACTTCCGGATTTTCCACGATCTCTTTGGGACTGCCTTCCGCTATCTTCTGTCCGTGATCGAGCACCACGATGTGACGGGCGACCGCCATGATGGCGCGCATCACGTGTTCGACGATGACAATGGTCAAGCCCCGCTGGGACAGCTTTCCGACTAGTGCGACCGCCTGATCGATCTCGGACGGATTAAGCCCGGCCATCACCTCGTCGAGCAGCAGAAGCCGGGGTTGCGTCGCCAGCGCGCGCGCCATTTCGAGCCGGCGCTGATCGATGGTGGTCAGATCCTTTGCCGCTGTTTGTTCCCTAGCTGAGAGACCGACGAACTCGATCGCCTCGCGCGCCTTCACGCGCGCCCCGGCAGCATGCTTGTCGCGCAGAAACGCGCCGGTCATGACGTTGTCCAGCACGGTCATGGCGCCAAACGGCTTTGCAACCTGGAAGGTGCGCGCCAGGCCGTGCGCGCAGATGTCATGGGGTTTCAGGCCCACGATCTCACGCCCATAGGCCGAAACCGAACCCGAGTTTGGTCGTTGAAATCCGGTAATCAGGTTGAAGCTGGTGGTCTTGCCGGCGCCGTTCGGCCCGATTAGCGCGACAGTTTCGTTTTCCTTCACCGCGAAGGTGACATCCTGCACGGCGCGCAGTCCACCGAACCGCTTGCTGAGGCCACGAATAACGAGCGCGTCTGCCATCGGGTGCCCCTACACTCGCGCCGGTTTGCGGCTGACATAGCGCTGCCAGGCTTCGCGCATCATGCCCATCAGCCCGGTCGGCCGCCAAAGGATCACGGCCATCAGGATCAGGCTGTACACGGTCAGCTGCACGCCGCCGATCGAGCCGCCGAGCCAGCTTTGCAGTAGCGTCGACGTTGTTTCCAGCAAGACGGTACCGATCACTGGACCCCATAACGTCCCGATGCCGCCGACGATCGAGACCAGCGCCGCCTCGATCGAGATGTTGAAGCTGAACGCCGTCGCCGGATCGATGAAGTAGATGTATTGGGTGTAGAACGTGCCGGCGAGTGCTGTGAGAAATGAACTGATCAGGTAGATGTCGCGCTTGATCCTTGGTGCGTTGACGCCGATTGCCTCGGCCGCATCTTCGTCCTCGCCAATCGCGACGAGATAATAACCTATCCAGGATCGTTCGATGAGCCAGGTAACCGCGAGCCCGACCGCGAGCAGACCGAGCGCAACGTAGTAGTACGCAGCCTTGGTCTCGAACTGCATCATCAGCGGCGCGTTGCCGAGGTTCGGGATGGTGGTGCCCTCGGCGCCCCAGGCCAGATCGCGAAATTTGAGGAAGATCAGCATCAAGGCCTGGGCGGTGGCGATGGTGGCGATGGTGAAATAGGGCCCGCGCAAGCGGAAGCATAGCCAGCCGATCGGCAGGCTGGCCAGCATCGCGACAACGCCGCCGGCGATCATGCCGATCCACGGCGAGATGCCGAAATCGATCTGCAAAATGGTCGAGGTATAGGCGCCCAATCCGAAATAGGCGACGTGACCCAACGACAACTGCTTGGCGTAACCGCCCATCAGGTTCCAGGCGACACCGATGAACGAGAACAGCAAAATCCTGATGAAGATATCGATCGCAAACGAGCTGTTGACGACCAGCGGCAAGGCGATGAGAACCGCGATGCCGATCGCAAGCAAAAGCAGCCCGCGCGCGCGTACCCCTCGCGTTATCATCGTGCTTTCCCCCCAAGGCCGGTCGGTTTGAAGGCGAGCGTCAGGAGAAACATCGCGAACACCACAATCAATCCGGAGTCCGCGCCGACGAATTGGATCCCGAGCGATTCAGCGACCCCCATCATCAGGCTGGCGACAAGCGCGCCGATAACGTTGCCAAGTGTCCCCAGCACAACGGCCACGAAAGCCATCAGGGTAAAGACTTGCCCGACAAACGGGTAGGCCGAATAGAATGGCATAAGCAGCGAACCGGCGGCGCCCGCGAGCGCGAGCGCTATGCCAAGCGCGACGCAAAAAACCCGATTGGGGTTGATGCCCATCAGCGTCGCGACATCACGGTTCTGGGCCGCAGCGCGCATCGCCTTGCCGAGGTCGGTGGTGTGCAGGAAGACCCAGAGCGCACCGCTCAGCAGCATCGCGACGACAAAGGCGATGAGCTTGGCCACCGGGATGTATAGCCCGCCGAGATGAAATGCTTCGTCCGAATAAGACGTGTGAACGGTGCGGTAGTTTGCCGAGAACAGCATCAGCGCTAGATTCAACAATAGCAGCGACAGCGCGAACGTCAGGAAGATCTGGGGCATGTCGTTCGGCCCCAGTACCCGGCGGATCAGAAAATGCTGGATCAGGACACCGGCAACGAACAGCACCGGCATCGACACGACGAGCGATACCAGAGGATCAATGCCGAACTGGTTGGCGAGAAAGAAGGAGATATACATCCCGATCATCACGAATTCGCCCTGGGCGAAATTGACGATCTTGACCACGCCGAAAATCAGCGTGACGCCGATGCTGACGAGCGCGTAAATGCCGCCGATGAGCAGGCCGTTGATGACGGCCTGGGCCACTGTCTCCCACATCTGGCTTGACCAGCGTTCAGGTTTTCATCAGCGGCTTGCGGGCGTCTTCCTTCGGAAACACGCTGGCCAAATCGCCGTTCTGCCACTGTACGCCGACGGGGTGGCCGTAAATGTTCTTGCCGTCGGGTCCGAACTTGACCTTTCCGCCCGGCGCCATCGCTGCAAAGCCAGAGGAGACATCGAGCGTCGACAAGGCTTCGCGAACCTTTTGCGGATCGGCAGATCCCGCCCGCTCCAGCGCATCTGCGATCATGAATGTCTGCGCCACGAGGCCGCCGGCATATTCGAACAGGAATTCGCCAGTGCGCTTCTTGTATTCGGCATTCACCTTCTCGCAGTTGGCGTCCATGTCGTGGTTCCAGTGCGCCACGCCTTGCAGGCCTTCCGCTAACTTGCCGACGTTCTTGTAGAAGTCCGGAATGACGAAGCCACCTGAACCGCCGTTGATCGCGATATTGAGGCCGACCTGCTTAATGGTCCGTACGATTAGAATGAGGTCGTTCAAATAGGAAACTGCAAACAGCGCGTTGGCACCTGACGACTTGACCTTGTTGATCAGCGGGCTCGCGTCGGTGAACCCGGCCGAATAGGGCTCGAACATCACGATCTCGACGCCCTCGCTGGGTGCCAGTTCTTTCAGCCCGTTGGAGGTCGAGGTGCCGAACGCGGTATTCTCAAAGATCACCGCAACCTTTGGCTTGTCGCTGACCAGCCTCGACATCTGCAACTGCGCCTGAGCGAACTGCGATGCCCGCGCAAACGGCGTGAACGTATAGGTTCGACCCTTATTGAGCTGATCGGTGCTCGAGCCGGTGATCAGCGGCACTTTGGCGCGTTCCGCAACTTCGCTGGCGATCAGGGTGAGGGCGCTGGCGTAACAACCGTGTATCGCGGACAATTTGTTGCCGGTAATGAGCCGATCGGTCTCGGTGCGGGTCACCGTGGTGTCGCTCTGCACGTCGGACAGGATCAGATTGAGCTTAGCGCCGCCGAGCGATTTGATGCCGCCCGCCTCGTTGACCATCTCGACCGCGAGCTTGGCGGCGGCCACACAGCCGACGCCGATTTGAGCCATGCTTCCGGTGGTCGGGTAAAGCGCACCGATATTGATCGGATCGGCCGCCCAGCCGCGCAGCGGCACCGCGCCAAATGCACCGGCGGCGAGTACACCACCCGTCTTAATGAGAAATTCGCGGCGGCCTTGGCGCTTTGTTAAAACCGGGCTTACAGCAGACGTGCTTGCGACCGAAACCTTATGATCTTTTTTCATGTGTTTCCCCTTGTGCGATCGCGGTACAGTTGGCTGTCCGTTCGCTTGTTGTTTCCCGTATACATCCTTTGCAAATTCCGCGCACTTGCTTATTCGAAGAATTTACCAGTGCGGTCACCTGCGTCGAGATCATGACCACGATCACGACGATGGTTTGGTATCCGACGGTGCGGCGCAGCATTTATGCTTGGCATTGAGCGGAACCGACTTTGGATATTCGACCAGTATTCCCAAATTCTGAGACGCCCCCGCGGAGACCGGGTTCGATCGGGAATGCGTGAGTTCGAATCCTCTCACTCCAGCCAGCCAGTCTGCCTCTTAGGGAAATTGCGGCCTACGACCAGAGAAAAGCCCGCCAATAGCGGGCTTTTGCGATTTGTAGGCCAGTCTCCAGGCTCCAAATCTGGGGCCATGCGGGCCCAAATTGCCGAAAGTCTCCGGACGAATATCCAAATATTCCCGTTTTTGGGAGACCGACGCCGGAGACCGAGTTCGATCGCCACTGCATGGCCGAGCTTGCAGTGCAATTCGCCAAATTCTCCGCTCTGGCCGACCGCAATTTAGGAATGCCAAGCCCGCACTGCCGCGCCGGTCCGGCTGTATTTGTTGCCGTGGTCTCCGACTATCTGCACGTAATCGGCGCGGCCTCTAGCTGAACCTATTTGCAGCCCATCACTTCGGGGTGACTCCCTGAACGTGAGTCGCGAGGATTTGGCAAACCCCGATGCTCGAGCTTGCCGAAACCCGCTTTGTCGTCACTTCAGCAGTAGCCGATCTCAATCTAAATTGTCCTGCGTTCGAATGATGCCATGATACGGCGCGCCTGTGCTAGGTGTGGCGCATCCATCATGACGCCATCGATCTGGACCACACCTGAATCGCTGGCTTCGAACGCCGCTAGCACGCGTTCCGCCCAACGGCGCTCTCCATCGGTCGGAGTAAAACACCGGTTTATGATTTCGACCTGCGCAGGATGAATCGCGGCCTTTGCGGAGAACCCGTCGCGGCGAGCCGCGTCGGTCTCACGGGTCAGGCCGTCGGCATCTCGAAAATCCGTGAATACGGCATCGATAGGCACCACCCCCGCGGCGCGCGCGGCCATCAGGCAAAGGCTCCGGGCAAGTGCGAATGGCGCGGTGTATCGGCCGTCCTCGTCGCGGTTGGTTGTCGCGCCGACTGCAGCGGATAGATCCTCGCCGCCCCATAGCAGCCCGGCCAGGCGCGGGTGCGCCCAGGACTTCGCGGCGAGGGAGAGCGTGGCGGCCGGCGTTTCGGTACAGACCGGAATGATTTTCGTCAGACCTCTCTCTGCCGCGCGCTCCCAGCGCTCGATCAAACCACCGACGCGGTGGAGGTCTTCGGGTCCCACAAGTTTCGGCAACATGATCCCGTCGGGGCGCGCCGGAATCACCGCTTCGAGATCCTGCAGACACCAGGCGCTGTCGAGCGCATTGACCCGAACATAGCGCGCCGCGACGTCGCCGGTGCGGTCGGCGAGCGCTTCCGCCACCAATCGCCGCGCCGCAGCTTTGCTGTCGGGGTGAACGGCATCCTCGAGATCGAGGATGATGACATCAGCGCCGCTCGTGGCCGCCTTGGCCATCATTTTTGGAGAGTTACCGGGAACGAACAGCAGCGAACGCATTATGCCTTCTCGGCAGGTCGCTTGCGCATCAGGGCGGCGCGTTCGCAGGTCGCCACCACGACGCCGTCCTGATTCATCATCTCATGAAAGAAATTCACGATGCCCTCGTTCGGGCGCGATTTGCTGGCGCGCTTTGAACGGACCGTGGTCCGCGCCTTGACCGAATCGCCCTGGAACAGCGGCTTCGGAAAGCGAACGTCGGTCATGCCGAGATTGGCGAGCGTGGTGCCAAACGTGGTGTCGTTGACCGACATGCCGATCAGCAGGCCGAGGGTGAACAGGCTGTTGACGAGCGGTTTGCCCCATTCCGACTTCGCCGCGTAATGTGCGTCGATATGGAGCGGCTGCACATTCATGGTCAGCAGCGAGAACCACACATTATCCGTCTCCGTGATGGTGCGGGACCATTCATGATTGAACACCATCCCGTCCGTGAACTCTTCGAACCATAGACCTGACATCAGGAATTCTCCTCAATTTCTTCAATCGGCGAAATTTCGACCAGAATAGCGCCCGCCGGAACGGTATCTCCGACGGCACAAAATATCGACCCGACGCGGCCCGGCACCGTCGCCTTTAGCGTATGGATGAGCTTCATGGCCTCCATTTGCAGCACCGGCGTTCCCTTCTCCACGGCATCGCCGAGCACGACATGCAGGCAGGATACGACGCCATGAAGCGGCGCTTCGATGGCGTTGCCTGACCTGTCATGTTGACCATCCGTGCGCGGCATCTCGATGCTGGGGCGGACGGTTGCGGTGAGTGCAAGACCTTCTCGCGCGATGCGCACCATTACACCATCGTGCCGCGCAACGAACGGCCGGCCGGGTCTCGCAGGCGCAAGCGTGACGGCGTCTCCTTCGACTTTGGGCAGTTCGAAGTCGACCGATATCCCCTCGAGTTCGACAGCGATGCCATCGCGACTGACGCGAATTTCAGCATCGACTTCGCCGTATTCGTCCGCCATGTGCAGCGACACCTTGGCCGGCCGTACCGCGGAAGTCACCCTGACGGCGCTGCGGCGATCCCAGGGATTGATCCAGTTGTGCGCCTCCTCCGTCGTGCCCAGCTGAGCCCAGACGACGCAGGCGGCGGCGCGCAATTGCAGCAATTCGTCGCTGCTCGGCTTCCACCCTTCGGGAAATGCCGTCTCGATAAAGCGCGTCGTGGCTTTGCCGCTGTCGAACAGCGGATGGCGAGCGGCGTCGCGCAGAAAGGCCTGAGTCGTCGGGACGCCCAGCAGGGTCAGATCGGACAATCCGGTGACAAGCCTGGACAACGCGTCGGCGCGTCCGCCGCCATGCGCGATCAGCTTTGCTATCAGCGAATCATAGTAGAGGCTGACGCGTGAGCCCGCCTCCACGCCGGCGTCGAACCTGACGCCGCGCGGCGCATCGACGACCGACAACTCGCCCGTCACCGGCTGGAACGCAAGGTCCGCCCGCTCCGCCGTGATCCGAGCCTCGATGGCATGGCCGTTGACGCGGATCTGATCCTGGGTGAGCGGGAGCTTTTCGCCCGCAGCCGCCAGCAATTGCCATTCGACGAGATCAACGCCGGTAATGAACTCAGTCACGGGGTGCTCGACCTGCAGCCGCGTATTCATCTCGAGGAAATACGGACTTTCGCTGCCCTGATCCATGATGAATTCGACGGTGCCGGCGGAATCGTATCCGATCGCGCGGCCAAGTTTGAGCGCGGCGTCGTAAAGTTTGGCACGGACGCGCTCGGGAAGATTCGGCGCTGGGGCCTCTTCCAGCACTTTCTGATTGTTACGCTGGACCGAGCAATCGCGTTCGAACAGATGCACGAGGCTGCCGATGCGGTCGCCGGCAAGCTGTACCTCGAGATGGCGCGGATTGAGGATATATTTCTCGAGCAGCACTGAACTGTCGCCGAAAGCCGCATCGGCCTCCGCTTTGGCGGCGTTAAGTTCAGCCGCGAATTCACCTGCGTGATCGACGCGACGCATCCCGCGTCCGCCGCCGCCCGCCGAGGCCTTGATCAGCACCGGGAAGCCGATTTGCTCGGCGGCGCTCGCAAGCTTGTCCTCGTCCTGCGCATCGCCGTGATAGCCCGGGACGATCGGCACCCCGGCCGCTTCGGCGATGCGTTTCGATTCGATCTTCGAGCCCATCCGCTCGACCGCGATCGCGGATGGCCCGACGAAAATGAGCCCGGCGGCCTCGCAAGCGCCGCACGAACGCGGCATTCTCAGAGAGAAAGCCGTAGCCAGGATGGACGGCGTCCGCGCCGGCCTGTTTCGCCGCCGCAATGATCGCGTTGATATCGAGATAGCTTGCGCGTGCCGGAGGAGGGCCGATCCGTATCGCCTCATCGGCGAGCTTGACGTGAACCGCTCGAGCGTCGGCGTCGGAGTAGACGGCGATGGTCCTGATGCCGAGTTGCGCGCAGGTTCGCATCACGCGCAACGCGATCTCACCACGATTGGCGATCAAAACCGAGCGGATGGGACGAGGGGAGTTGAGAAACTGCAAGGTGAGACGTCCTACATTCGGTACACGGGCCGTTGGCCGGTCGATGGCGGCTCCATCGCGCCAACCGCAAGACAGAGCGCGAGCACGTCGCGCGTGTCCGTCGGCTCGATCAGGCCGTCATCCCAAAGCCGCGCCGTGCAATAATAGGGATTGGACTGCTCATCGAACATCTGGCGGAGCTTCAACTCGTGCTCGACGAGGTCCGCCTCGGTCGCGGGATTGCGCGAGATGCTGGAGCGGCGCAGATCCATCAGCACCGAACTGCCGACATCGGGACTCATGGTGCCAAGCCGCGCATTCGGCCACATGAACATGAAGCGCGGCCGAAAGCCCCGGCCGCTCATTCCGTAATTCCCGGCGCCGTACGAGCCGCCGGTCACGATCGTGTACCGTGGTACCCGCGCATTGGAAACCGCGTAGACGAGTTTAGCCGAATTCTTGGCGATGCCGTTGCGCTCTGCGTCCGAGCCAACCATGAAACCGGTGATATTCTGTAGGAACAGGATAGGCACGTTCCGCTGGTCGCACAGCTCGATGAAATGCGCGCCCTTGAGCGACGAATCGGAAAACAGCACGCCGTTGTTGGCGATGATGCCGATCGGCATACCCTGAATATGCGCGAAGCCGCACACCAGCGTCGCGCCGTAGAGCGGCTTGAATTCGTGGAATTCGCTGGCGTCGACGAGGCGCGCGATAATCTCGCGCTGGTCGAACGGTACCGTTAGGTCGGCGCCGACAATGCCGGGAATTTCGGCGATATCGAACAGCGGCGGGCGCGCGGGGCGGATATCGCCATAGACGGGTTGCACACGATTGAGGGCGCCGACGATGTCGCGTGTCTTTGCAATCGCCTCCATTTCGTCGCGCGCGAAATGATCCGACACCCCCGAGACCGTGCTGTGCATTTCAGCGCCGCCGAGCGTCTCGCGGTCGACGATTTCCCGAATCGCGGCCTTGACGATTTGCGGTCCGCCGAGATGGACACTGCTGTTGCCGGCGGTCATGACGACTTCGTCCGACAGCGCCGGTATGTAGGCACCGCCGGCGGTGCATTCGCCGAATACCGCCGCGATTTGCGGAATGCCGGATGCCGACATCCGGCACTGCCGATAGAAGGCGCCACCGAAGTGATCCTGATCCGGAAACACCTCGTCGCCCTGCGAGAGGTTGGCGCCCCCGCAATCGACGAGGTAGACCACCGGCAGGCGGTTTTCGAGCGCAATGTCCTGGGCGCGGATGTGCTTGCGGATGGTTTCCTTGAAAAACGACCCACCCTTGGTCGTGGCATCGTTGGCGATGATCATGCAGATCACGCCGCGGATGGTGCCGATCCCGGTCACCAAGCCGGCGCCGGGCACGGCGTTGTCATAGAGACCCCAGGCGGCAAGCGGGGAGAGCTCGAGAAACGGGCTGAACGGATCGACCAGCAGGTCGATTCGCTCACGCACCGGAATCTTGCCGCGATCGCGATGACGCTGCACCATGCGGTCGCCGCCGCCGGCCAGCGACCACGCCTGCCGCGCCCGCAACGTGTTGAGCAGGCCGTCATAGACCGCGGCGTTGGCCTGGAATGCCTCTGATTGCGGATCGATAGTGCTGCTTAGTGTAGCCATGCCCGTATTTGCCGATTTTTTGCGTTTGCGAGGTTGTATCTAGTTGGCGTGCTGGGGCCGGCGCTGCATCAGCAGCACGATCGAGCCGACCTGAACCACCTGGTCATTCTGGTTCAAGACCTCGAAACCGATCTTCAGGACCCCGCGTTCCGGCGTCTGGCTCGGCCGTGCTTCGAGCGGCGTGACGTTGGCGCTGATGGTGTCGCCGCACTTCACCGGGGCATGGAATTCCCAGGATACCCCGAGCAGGCCGAGCGCCGTCCCATCAATCCAGTTGAACTGCGACATCAGCCCGATCGCGGTCGAGAGCACCAGCGGCCCGTGGGCGACGCGGGTGCCGAACGTGCTTTGTTTGGAAAATTCCTCATCGACGTGAAGCGGATTGTAGTCGCCGACCAGTCCTGCGAACAGCGAGACGTCCCCTTCGCCGATCGTCCGGCCGCGCGTACGGCGCGTGGAGTTGATTTCGAAGTCTTCCAGGTAAAGGCCCAACGCGCGCCTCCTTCACATTTCTTGTCGCGGTCTGCGGGCCCCGCTGCTACCAACTAACCGGGCGGTTAGCAAACCGACTTGTCAGACAGGAGACTACCGACTAGCGTATCCGGCGGCAAGATGGATCGTTCCGGGAGGCGGGCTTGTTTCCCACCAAAGAAGACGTGCACGGGATCAAACGCCAGGAGGTGCTGCGCGAAGCGGCCGCGTCCTTCAATTTCAAAGGTTATCACGCGACCTCGCTGACCGAGATCGCCACCAGCCTGGGCGTCACCAAGGCCGCGCTCTATCACTACTTCCCCAACAAGAACAGTTTGTTGGCGGCGTGTTTCGAGCGCGCCATGGACGTGGCTTTCGCGAGTCTCGAGCGCGGGCGCAAGCAGGGCAAGACTGGGCGCGACCGGCTGGTACTGACGATCGCCGGCTACGTCTCGCAATTGATCGACGAACTTAATTGTTGCGTTGTCCTTATGGAGGAACAGGCCCTTGATCCCGGGGATCGGGCGAAGCTTGTCCGGCAACGTGACCGGTTCGAGCGCTCGCTGCGTGCGCTCGTGAAAGAAGGCATCGAGGATGGTAGCGTCGTGCCTTGCGACCCCAAGCTCGCGATCTTCGTCATTCTCGGTGCAATGAACTGGGTGCCGAAATGGTTCAAGCCGAGCGGCGCATGGAAGCCGGAGCAGCTTACGCTCGCACTCAGCCAGATCTTCGAGCGCGCGCTGTCGTCGGCGCCCGCTGCAGCACTGGCCACCGACGTCGGAACTCTGCCCGTTACTGGTTCGCGCGAGCCGGTCAGGCGGTTGTCACTGGCCAGGCGCGGTAACGACCCTCGCGGGATCGTCACGGGCGGTGCAATACAAGAAAATAAAAGCAGGAGGAAAGTCGTGAAGAAAGTCTCGAGGCAGAAGTCTCGCCGATCGCAGGGCAATACCCGCCCGTCGCTTTAGCACCTTGCCGGAGTGTTCTTGTCATGATCGCTAATCTGGTTGTCGGAGGGCTCGCAGCCGGCTGTCTCTATGCGATGGTCGGCATCGCGATCGTGATCGTGCTCAACATCACCGACATCGCAAATTTCGCCCAGGGCGAAATGGCGATGCTGTCGACCTTCTTCGCTTACTGGCTCATGGACGGCATAGGCCTTCCGTGGTGGCAGGCAGTGCCGATTGCTATCGTTTTCGGGCTGGTGCAGGGCATCGTCATCCAGCAGGTGGTCATCCGCCCGCTGATCGGCGGTCCTGTGCTTTCAGCCATCATCGCGACGCTCGGGCTGAATATCGTGCTCAACAGCGTCGCCGGGCTGATCTGGGGCCATCAGACCTATACTTTTCCGTCTCCCTTCGCGTTTTCGCCTCCGTTCGTGATCGGAGGCGTTCCGATTGCAGTCGACAGCGTCGTGAATATTGCTGTTGGACTCGTCATTATCGTCGCGCTGACTTTGTTTCTCCGCTTCACCTGGATCGGGCTTGGCCTCAGGGCCGCAAGCCAGAACCAGACGGTGGCGCGGCTGATGGGGATTTCGATCACGCGATCGTCCGCAATTGCCTGGGGCCTTGGCGGGCTGGTTGGTGCCGTTGCCGGAGTCCTTGTCGCGCCCTCGCTCTTTCTCGATACTAACCTTATGGGTGCGCTTCTCATCAAGGCCTTCGCAGGCGGCGTTCTTGGGGGCTTGAATAGCCTCATTGGCGTGTTTCTGGGATGTCTCGCGCTGGGCGTCGCCGAAAATCTGGCAGGCGCCTATGTCTCGCCTTCTTTCGCCGATGCGATCACCTTCATCGTCATCATAGCTGTGCTCACGGTGCGTCCCGAGGGCGTCTTCGGCCGCGTCAAGGTTCGCAAGGCATGAGCACCGCCGCCGACATCATCCGCGTATCAAGGCAGCGGACATCGTCGAGCTGGGGCGCAGCGCTTCTCGGCGTGTGCCTACTGCTCGCCTGTGCTGCGCCGCTCGGCCTCAATGGTTACGGCCTCTATCTTCTCACGCTTACTGAAATCTTCGCGCTGGTCGCGCTAGGCCTCAACCTGCTCACCGGCTATGCCGGACAGATAAGCCTGTGCCACGCCTCCTTCTTCGGGGTCGGTGCCTATGCGACCGCGATCCTGACCCAGAAGGCCGGATTGCCTTATCTGCTGTCACTCTTCCTCGGCGCATTGCTCACGACCGCGATCGGAGCGCTCGCAGCTGTGCCGGCGCTTCGCCTCAAGAACATCTATCTTGCCATTGCGACGCTCGGCTTCGGTGTCGTGCTTCAGAAGATCATCTTCGAGTGGCGCAGTCTAACAGGCGGTGGCGGCGGTCTCGCGCTCACGGCCCCTAGCATCGCCGGATATGAGCTTGGTGCCACCGGGCTTTACTATCTGACCCTCACCCTCATGACTGTCGGCCTGTTCGGAGCATGGAACGTGAGCCGTGGACGCACCGGCCGCGCGCTCCTTGTCATCAAGGACAGCGAGATCGCCGCCGGATCGCTGGGGATTCACGCCGCGCGATACAAGGTCACCGCCTTTGCGATCAGCGCCTTCTACGCGGCGATCGCGGGCGGCTTGTTCGCCTACCTCGTGCGCTACATCAATCCGGAAAGCTTCAGCGTCGGGCTCTCCATTTCCTTTCTGAGCATGGTGGTCATCGGGGGTCTCGGCACGATCGGCGGTTCGATCATCGGTGCCGCGTTCTATGTGATCGTTCCGGAGCTGCTGCGCGGCATCAAGGATGCGCCGGGCCTCGTGTTCGGTCTGCTGCTGGTCATCGTCATGGTGTTCATGCCCCAGGGGCTGTGGGGAATGCTACGCCGTCTCGGGCGGAGATCGTGAGATGACGTGTCTCGCGATCGAAGGTGTATCGGTGGATTTCGGCGGCATCCACGCCCTGAAGGACGTCACTTTTGCGCTTGAGACCGGGTCCATCGTCGGGCTGATCGGTCCAAACGGCGCCGGCAAGAGTACGTTGCTCAACTGCATCTCCGGCATCACGCGGCCAACCAGAGGCCGCATCCACCTCGACGGAACGATCCTGTCGTCACTGTCGGCGTCTGCCGTGGCGCGCCACGGGATAGGCCGGGTTTTTCAACACCCGGAACTCGTCGCCGACCTTTCGGTCCGTGACAATCTTCTCATCGCATGTCACCGCTCGCTCGACTACGGCCTCGTCAGCGAATTGCTGAGGCTCCCGAACGTACAGCATCAAGAACGCACCGCGGCGGAGAGGGTGACAGAAGTTCTCGCAAGGCTCGGCATCGCCGATAGCGCCGAGATCAAGGTTCGCAGCCTGCCTTACGGTCACCGCAAGCTCATCGATCTCGGACGAGCCCTGCTGATGGATATCAGCATCCTGTTGCTCGATGAGCCCATTGCGGGCCTGAACGACGGCGAGATTTTCCGACTCGGGGAAATTCTGCTCGGGCTCCGCAAGGAGTTTGGCCTCGGCATTCTCGTGGTCGAGCACAACATGCCCTTTGTCTCGCGGCTCTGCGACCGGCTCGTGGTGCTCGATCTCGGGCAACTCATCGCCAACGGTCCGCCCGCCGAAGTGCTGAGCGATCCCAAAGTCATGTCCTCCTATCTCGGCGAGGTGGCCGATGCTTGAGGTGACCTGTCTCAACGTGCGCTACGGCTCCGTCGAAGCCTTGCGGGACGTCTCGATCAAGGTCGAGACCGGGCGTCTTGTCGCCATTCTCGGCGCCAATGGCGCGGGGAAGTCGACCCTGTTGCGGGCAATCAGCGGCATCGCACGCGCCGCATCTGGCACCATTACGCTACGGGGCGAGGAGATCACCGGTTTCAGCGCGGAGGAAATCGTACGGCGCGGCGTCTCGCATGTGCCGGAAGGACGGGGCATCTTTCCGGACCTGACGGTGAGCGAAAATCTCATGATCGGCGCCTATGTGCGGCGGGCGCAGGATGTCTCGGCCGACTACGGCCGGGTGTTGAAGATGTTTCCGCCGATCGAGCGCCGCGAGCGTCAATTCGGCTACACGCTTTCCGGCGGCGAGCAGCAGATGCTGGCTATCGGCCGCGCGCTGATGGCGGCGCCGCAGGTGATCCTCGCCGATGAGCTCAGCCTCGGTCTCGCGCCGATCATCGTCAAGCAGGTCTTTGCCAAGCTCGATGAAGTTCGCAAGACCGGGATCACGGTTCTCGTTGTTGAACAGAATGCGAGGCTTGCCATGAAATTCGCGGATTATCTCTACCTTCTCAAATACGGGCGCGTGGTAATGGAAGGTACGCGGGAAAAATTCGAACACTCGACCGATCTGGTCGATGCCTATCTGGGTGTCTGATCGATGCACGACTATCCGCTGAAACAACGCACCATCGGGCATCTGCTCGCCGACAAAGCTAGGCGCGTGGGCGATCGGACCTGGCTTATCTTTGGCGAGCAGCGCTACTCCTATGCGCAGGCGCACGAACTTTCTAACCGCTACGCAAATGGATTTCTCGAGCACGGCGTTCGAAAGGGCGACCACGTCGCCGTCATGCTTCCGAACTGCCCCGAATTCATCTGGACGATCTGGGGTCTCGGCAAGCTCGGTGCTGTGACGGTACCGCTCAACACCGCGACGCGTGGCGAGTTGCTGCGGTACTTCATCACCCAGTCGGATTCCAGCTGCGTCGTGGTTGCCGCCGAATTTTCCGATCGGGTGGCTGAGGCGCTCGGCGCCGAACATCAGGTGCGGACGTTCTTTACAGTCGGCGGTGCCGGAACCAGGCTACCGCATTGCGGCAGGAGTTGTGTGGATCTGGCGACTTTTGCCGGCGCGCCGGCACAGGAGCCCGATAGAACCGCAGCGCTCGCGAGCGATCCGCAGTACATCATGTATACGTCGGGAACCACCGGCCCCTCGAAGGGCGTGATCAGTCCGCATTCACAGGCGCATGGCGTCGGCCGCTCGCTGGCGCTGAACTACGGCTATCGCGCGGACGATGTTCTCTTCACCTGCCTGCCGCTGTTCCATGGCAATGCGCTCTGGTATTCGTGCTACGCGGCGCTGTGGGCCGATTGCGCGCTCGCGGTGTCGCCGCGCTTTTCGGCAAGCACCTTCTGGGACGAGATCAGGGCGGCCGGCGCGACGCAGTTCAATTCGCTCGGCGCCATGACCAACATCCTATTGCGGGCGCCGGCTTCGCCGCGCGATCGCGAGCATCGCGTGCGCCAGGCGATGATCGTTCCACTGTCGCGGGAGTCCTATCGTGACGTATCTGAGCGCTTCGGCATCCAGGTGACCTCGCTCTATGCGATGACCGAAACCTTCGCCGTGACCGTGTTCACGGCGGACGATTCGGAGACGAAAGGCGCTTCCGCCGGCAAGCCGCGCGGGCTTGCCGAGATCCAGATCGTCAGCGACGAGGACGAGCCGCTGCCGGTCGGCGAGGTCGGTGAGATCTGTGTGCGGCCTTGTGAGAGGGGCATCATCATGTCCGGCTATTACAAGATGCCGGAGGCCACGGTGCGCGACACCCGCGATCTGTGGCTGCACACCGGCGACCGCGGCCGGCTGGATCAGGACGGTTATCTTTATTTCGTCGACCGCAAGAAAGAAGCAATCCGTCGGCGCGGCGAGAACATCTCCGCCTACGAGGTCGAGATGCTGATCGCCAGACATCCCGCCGTGCTCGAGGTTGCTGCCGTGCCGGTGGCTTCTGAGCTCAGCGAGGACGAGGTGATGGTCTTCGTGGTGTGCCGGAATGGCTGCAGGGTCGGCGAAGAGGAATTGGTTCGCTTCGCCAACCAGAACATGGCGCATTTCATGGTGCCGCGCTTCGTCCACTTCATCGAGGCGTTGCCCAAGACAGCGAGCGAGAAGATCGAGAAATACAAGCTGAAGACCTGGGCCGAGCAGAACCGTTCGGCGCTTTGGGACCGTGAGGCGGTGGGACTGAAGCTCGAGCGGTGATCGACGGACCGAATATCCACGACAAGCATAACAACGATGGAGGAGACGATCATGCAGAAGCGTACACTGACGAGGTTATTGTCGCGGCGCGTTATCCTCGCCGGAGGCGCGGCGCTCGCGTTTGCGGCGCTGCCGGCCGCAGCTCAGGAGACCATCAAGGTCGGAATGAGCGGGCCGTTTTCAGGAGGACTGTCGCTGCTTGGACAGAGCGTTCGCGACGGCGTCGAAGTGGCCTTCGCCGAAATCAACGAGCAGGGCGGTGTCGCCGGGCGCAAGCTGCAATTCATCGCCGAGGATGACGGCTACGAGCCGATGCGCACGATCGCCTCCGCGCGCAAGCTTGTGGAGCAGGACAAGGTCGTCGCGCTCCTTGCCGTCACCGGGACTGCGCCATCCGCGGCGCTGCTGCCCTTTGTGACGGAGAGCAAGACCCCGATGCTTTTCCCATACGCCTTCTCGCATTCGTTGACGACGCCGTTGAACCGCGACGTCTTCACCACGCTGCCGGAAGTCCGCGTCCAGATGCTCGTGCTCGCTAACTACATCCTCAACACGCTCAAGCAGACGAAGGTCGCGGCGATCTACCAGAATGACGATTTCGGCCAGGACGCCGTCGCCGGCCTTGATGAGCGCTTCGGAAAGGACAAGGTGCCGCTGGTCAAGCTGCCGTTCGATCGCGGAACCACCAATTTCAGTGGCGTGGTCGCGCAGGCCAAGGCAGCAGGCGTCGAGCATGTGGTATTTCTAGGCATTCCGAAGGACGCCGCGCTGGTGATGCGTGAGGCCAACAATCTGGGCTGGAAACCGCAATTCAGCGGCCACAACGCGCTCGGCGATCCCCAGACGTTCAAGCTCGCCGGCCCGCTAGCCGAAGGCGCCATCGCCATCGCGGTGATGGAGCCGCTCGACTCCGATAAGCCCGCCGTCAAGGCTTTCATCGCGGCGCAGCAGAAATACAAGCCGAGCACCAGCCCGACCACCTACAGCATGCACGGCTACCAGTCGGGCAAGCTGTTCGCCGAAGTGCTCAAGCGTTCCGGCGGCAAGACCGACGAGTCGTCGATCGTGGGCGCGCTCGAGAGCATGAAAGGCTTTGACACCGGCCTGATGGCGCCATTGACCTTCTCAGCAACCCAGCATGCCGGCGCACTGGCGGGTGCGATCATGAAGGCCGAGGGCGGCAAGTGGAAGATCATCTCCGGCTGGCTCGGGGCGAACTGAGCGGCGGAAATCCCGATGCGTGCCATCGTCGTCGAAAGCACTGGTCCCCCAGATGTCCTGCGCGTCGCCGATGTGGCAGCGCGCGAGCCGGGACCG
Organism: uncultured Alphaproteobacteria bacterium; assembly: GCA_963801875.1. Taxonomy (GTDB): domain Bacteria; phylum Pseudomonadota; class Alphaproteobacteria; order Rhizobiales; family Xanthobacteraceae; genus Bradyrhizobium. The sequence continues at coordinate 858,600 of CAWDGT010000010.1, forward strand.
CGTGAGATCAGGATCGCGGTCGCCGCCTGCGGCGTCTGCTTCCACGACGTCGTGGTGCGCAACGGCACGTTTCGGCGTGGCGTCGGAATGCCGGTGATTCTCGGCCATGAAGTTGCCGGCAGAATCGAGAAGCTCGGCTCGGAGGTGCGCGGGTTTCGCTGCGGCGATCTGGTTGCCACCACGATCCACAACCATGTCTGCGGCCATTGCCGCCATTGCCGCGGCGGCCATGAGACTTCCTGCCCGGAGCGGATCTTTCTTGGCGATGCCGGACTGAACGGCGGCTATGCCGAACTCGTCTGCGTCGATGCCGACGCCGCGGTTGAGGTGCCACACGGCGTCTCCGCCGAAGAGGCCGCCATCGTCGCTTGCACGATCGGGACCGAACTCAACGCGGTTCGCGACGTCGGCGGCGTGCGGATCGGCGAGCATGTGCTGGTGACGGGAGCGGGCGGAGGGCTCGGCCTGCACGGCGTGCAGCTGTCGCATCTCGCCGGCGCCTTCACCATCGCTGTGACGACCACCTCGGCCAAGGCGGCTCGGATCCGCGATGCCGGCGCGGACGAAGTCGTCATCGTCGAGCGGGGCGAGGATTTTTCGGCCGAGTTACGCCGGCTCACCGGCGGCCGCGGCGTTGATGTCGTCATCGACAATGTCGGAAGCCAGGTGTTTGAGTCGGTACGCCGCAGCGTGGCGGATGACGGACGCATCGTTTTGGTCGGGCAGCTCACGGGCGAATTCATGTCCATCAATCCCGCCCAGCTATTTCTATGCAACGTCTCGATCCTCAGCGCCAAGGGCGTGTCGCGCTCGCAGCTCGCCGATGCGCTCGAGCTCGTGGCGCGGCGCCGCATCAAAGCCGAGGTCGGCGGCGTCTACCGGCTGGAAGACGCCGCCGAGACCCACAGGCTTGTGGAAGCCGGCCTTTCGACCGGACGGCTGGTGCTCAATCCGGGGAGGCAGGGATGACTGAAGCTGACCAAGGCGCAACCGGCACAGCGCTGACGCTGACCTGGCCTCAGCCCGATATCGCGCTGATCACGATGGTTCGCGAACGCGAGATGAACACGCTCAGTCTCGAACTGCTGGAGGAGCTCGATCAGGCGCTGACGCGCCAGCGTGGCCGGCGGAGCGCGCGCGCTCATCATCACCGGGCAGGGCCGGGCCTTCTGCGCCGGCGCCCATTTGCGCTACTTCACGGAAACCGACCCCCGCATCGGCGCCGGCAGCTTCGCCCTGCGCGACCGTTATCTGCAACCGATAGCAACCGTGTTCGATCGCATCGAGACCTTGCCGATACCGGTGATCGCGGCGATCAACGGTTTCGCCCTGGGCGGCGGCTGCGAGATGTCGCTTGCCTGCGATTTCCGGTTGATGGCCGATCAAGCCAGGATCGGCGTACCCGAAGTCCGGATCGGCGCGCTGGCCGGCGCCGGCGGCGTGCAAAAGCTGCATCGCCTGGTGGGACGCGGCAAGGCGCTGGAATGGATATTGCTCGGCAGCCACGTCACGGCCGCCGAAGCGCTCGCCCATGGTCTCGTGACCTCCGTCCATTCCGCGCCTGAACTGATGCCGGTGGCGCTCGAACTGGCGAGCCGGTTCAGGCTGCTCGGTCCGCGCGCGGTCGCGCAATCGAAGATGGCCGTGCGCATGTGTGGCGATGCCGATCTGACCAACGCCCGCAATATTGGGCTTGAAGCGCTTGCGATGTTGATCGGCGCGCCCGAGTGGCAGGAGGGCATGACGGCGTTCATGGAAAAGCGCGCGCCACGCTTTCCGCCGCTGCAGGCTGCGTCGCCAGGACCAAAAGTTCCGTCGCGCAGGAACGGATAGCGCCGCCCGTTACAAAACCGTAGCAGTAAGCAAACAAAAAAGTCGAGGGAGGTTGTTTTGAATTTCGATTTAACGCCGGATCAGATCGCGCTTCAGGAAAAAATCCGCGAATTTGCCCAGGCCGAGATCGCGCCGCGTGCCGAGCAGCTCGACCGCGAAGCCGTGTTTCCAACAGACCTGTTCCAGAAGTTGGGCGACTTCGGCGTGATGTCGATTCCATTCCCCGAAGACCTCGGAGGCATGGGCCTCGGGGTCTTCGATGCAACGCTGGCGATCGAGGAAATCGCCCGCGCCGATCAGTCGCTCGCGGTCTCCGCGATGGTCTCCATCGCGACAGGCTTGACGGTCGCAAGATTCGGCACCGAGCAGCAAAAGCGCGATTGGCTTCCCGACATCGTATCGGGCCGCAAGATGTGCTCGATCGCCGGCACCGAGCCTGACGCCGGCAGCGATACCGCCGGCTTCAAGACGCGCGCGACGGAAACCGGCGCCGGCGTCTGGTCGCTTTCCGGGGAGAAAGCCTACATCACCAACCCCGGCACCGATATTTCGTCCTTCGCGCTGATCCTGGCGGTTTCCAGTCCGCGCGACGCGCTGACCAAGAAGTTCACGCTGTTTCTGGTGCCCAGCGACGCACCCGGTTACACGCGCGGCGAAAAATACCGGAAAATGGGATGGCGTTCGTCCGACACAAGGCCGCTGTATCTCGACAATTGCCAGCTTCCGGAAAGCGCGATCGTCGGCAACGTGCATGGCGGGCGCTGGGTGCTGCACAAGGGCTATCACGCGGCCCGGCTGTTTCTGTCGGCCTGCTCGCTCGGCCTGGCGCAAGCCAGTCTCGATCACTCGATCAAATATGCCAAGGAGCGCCAGGCGTTCGGCAACAGTCTCGGCCGCCTGCAGCTGATCCAGGACATGATCGCCAAGATGGCGCTCAAGGTCGACAGCGCCCGGCTGGTGACCTACCGGGCCGCCTGGCTGGTCGACCAAGGACGCGACGACATGATGGCGCTCTCGATGGCCAAGCTGCTGGCGACCGAAACCGGCTCGGAGGTTGCCAACATGGCGATCCAGATCCACGGCGGCTGGGGCTTCATGGATGATTGCCCGGTCTCCCGCTATTTGCGCGACAATCGTGTCTGCACCATCGGCGACGGAAGCTCGCAAATCCAGACGCTATTGATCGCGCGCGAATGCGGCCTGGACGTGTCGTTCAAATAACCACGCTGCAACCGAACGAGTCCCTGGGCGACTGCGATCTGATCGTCGGAAGAAGGAAACCATATGCCGCCCGCCGGGCAACGACCAGCGATGCTTGAAGCAAGCGAACTCTGTCTGCGGTTCGGTGCCGTGGACGCGCTGAAGGCTGTTTCGCTGCGCGTGCTCGACGGTGAAATCCACGCCATCATCGGGCCGAACGGCGCCGGCAAGTCGAGCTTGCTCAATTGCCTTTCCGGTTTCTACCGGCCGCAAAGCGGCGCGGTTTTCCTGAAGGGCCGGGACGTCTCGGCGCTTCCGCCGCATCGCCGTGCCGCGTTGGGCCTCAGCCGGACCTTTCAGGGCATCCAGACCTATCCTTCGATGACGACCCGGGAGAACATCCTGACCGGCTTCCATGACGGGATGGCGACCAATTTGTTCGACAGCCTATTGTATTGGGGACGCGGGCGACGCGAGGAAGAGCAATTCGCCGCCAAGGCCGAGGCGATCATCGAGTTTCTCGAACTCGAGGAGATGCGGCATGCGATCGTCGGCGACATGTCCTACGGCATGCGAAAGCGTGTCGATCTCGGCAGGGCTCTCGCGCTCGAGCCGAGCATCCTTGTCATGGACGAGCCGATGGCCGGCATGAGCGCGGAAGAGAAGGCCGATCTCGCCCGCTATATCCTGGATATTCGCGAAGGACTCAAAATCCCGATCGTGCTGGTCGAGCACGATATGGAAGTCGTGATGGCAATTTCCGACTGGGTGACGGTGATCGATTTCGGCCAGGTCATCGCCAGCGGCTCGCCGGACGCCGTGCGCGCCGATCCCAGGGTGATCGCCGCCTATCTCGGGGGAGCGGTCGCATGAACCAGCATGTCATGCGCGCCGAGATGGTTCGCACCCCGCGCCAGTCCGACGGGCGCACGCTACCGCAGCTTTTGCGTGACAATGCGCAAGCCTATGGCAGCCGGCCGGCGCTGAAATCGAAGCGCGCGGGAATTTGGCAGACCAAGACCTGGCAGGAAATCTATCAGGAAGTCACCCTAACCGCGCGCGGTCTTGCTGCGCTTGGCCTCGCGCGGGAAGAAGTGCTTGCCTTCATTTCGGAGAACATCGAAGAACAATTCGTCTTTGAGCTGGCGGCGCTTTCGCTCGGCGCCATCACCGTGAGCGTGTATCCGGATGCGAGCGTGGATGAACTGGACTATGTACTGGAACACTCCGGCGCCGCCATGGTGGTCGGCGAGGATCAGGAGCAAGTCGACAAGATCGTCGAATGCCTGATGCGTCAGCCTGCCATTCGCACCGTCATCTATATTGATCCGCGCGGCCTCTGGAACTACGACGACACGCGCCTGACTTCGGTTTCCCGGCTTAGAGAGCTCGCAACGTCTTTCGAGGACGCCGCATGGGTCCATCGCGAGATATCGAAAGCGGCGCAAAGTGACGTCGCCGTCTACTGTTATACGTCGGGCACCACCGGAAGGCCGAAGGCGGCGATGCTGTCGCATGCTTTTCTGCTCGACAACGCCCATCGATTGATGGGAGCGCTCGATGTCAATCCGGGCGCCAATTACCTGTCCTATATCTCGCCGGCCTGGGCTGCCGAGCAGTTCTTTGGCATCGGGCTGTCATTGCTCGCCCCGATGGTCGTGCATTTCGCGGAAAAACCGGAGACGGTTCAGAACGACCTTCGCGAGATCGGCCCCGAATTCCTGATGTTCACCCCGCGGCAATGGGAAATGCAGGCTTCTGGGGTTGAGGCGCGGATGATGGACGCAAGTCCGTTGCGCCGCAGGCTCTATCGATGGGGACTGGCGCATGGGATGGCGCGATCCAAGGGGCAGGGCGGCCTGCTGCACTGGCTGATCGTCTGGCCGATCGCCGATCTGATGGTGCTCAAGGGCGTCCGTGAATTGCTGGGGCTGACCCGGGCGCGCGCGGTTCTTTCCGGCGGGTCGGGTCTGTCCGCCGAACTGTTCGACCGTTTCCGCGCCTTCGGGGTGCCGCTCGGCAATCTCTACGGCTCGACCGAGCTTGGGCTGCTCTCCACCCACCGGCCCGGCAGCAAGAATCCACATACCATGGGTTCGCTGATGCCGTCCGATCCCACCATCTGTGCCCCGATCGAGGGATGGGTCGATGCCGACGGGCAGCTCCGCGTCAAGACGCTCGCCTTCTCGGGATATCTCAAGGACGCCGCGGCCACCGTGCAAATGGGCAGCGCAAAAGAGGGCTTTCGCACCGGGGATGCGGTTCGCGTCGAGGAAAATGGTGAGCTGATTTTCCTCGACCGGTTGAAAGATCTGCGGCGCCTGATGGGCGGTCAGGCCTATCCGCCGCAATTCATCGAAAACCATCTGCGGGCGTCTGCCCTTATAAAGGACGCCATCGTCATCGGCGATCAAACGCGGCCCTATGTGGTGGCGCTGGTCAACATTGACGCCGAGATCGCCGGACGATTCGCCGAGCTTAACTGCCTTACCTTCGGCACCTTTCCCGAGCTGAGCCAGCTTCCGGCCATCCGCGAGGAAATCGCCCGCGCCATTTCCAAGGTCAATGGCCTAGTCGATGCCGGCGCACGGGTGTTTGCGTTTGCCAATCTGCCGAAGGAGCTCGACGCCGACGAGGCGGAGCTGACGCGCTCGCGCAAGCTCCGGCGCGAGCAGATTCACGCCCGTTACAGCACGATGATCGAGGCGCTGTATCGTGGCGACGCCGTCTTGATCGCCGAGATCGAGGTGAAGTATCAGGACGCGACCACCGGCATGATGCGGGCAGAGGTCGCGCTAAATCGAATAGCCGGAGCAATGGCGTGATAGGCTTGGTGCAGGTCCTGATCGATGGCGTGCTCGTCGGCCTGGTCTACGGACTCGTGGCGATTTCCTTCGTGGTGATCTATCGCGCGTCCCGCATCGTCAATTTGGCTCAGGGCGAGGTGCTGGTATTCGGCGCGCTCTTGCTCTGGACCTTCACGTTCGGGCTTCACGCCATCGGCTATGAGGTGCCGCTGGTGATCGGGCTCGCGATCACCTTTGCCGCATGCGTTGCGCTGGGACTGGCGCTCGAACGTTTCGTGTTTCGTCCGCTGATCAGCCAGCCCGCCTTTACCATCTTCATGGCCAGCATTGCCTTGCTGATCCTGCTTCGCGGCATTGCCCAGCTAGTCTGGACCGCGGAAACGCGCTCGTTCCCGACCTTGCTTCCCGAAGGGGTGTTTGCGGTCGGTCCGTTCCTGGTCAACACAAGGCTATTCCTCGGCGGCATTATGACGCTGCTGCTCTCCGTCGGTCTGCACCTGTATTTTCTGCACTCGCGCCACGGCCTGCGGCTGGCTGCCGTCGCGGAGGATCACAACACCGCGCTCTCGCTTGGAATTTCGGTTAGGTCCGCGATCGCCACCGCCTGGATCCTGGGGACGCTGGTTGCGACCTGCGCGGCGGCGGTCTTGCTGTCGGGGCGCATCGTCTCGCTCGACGTCGCGCAGATCGGCTTCAAGGCCTTGCCGGTGGCGCTGCTTGGCGGCCTGGAATCGATCCGCGGCGCGCCGCTGGCGGGTGTCCTGATCGGGGTCGGGGAGGCGCTGTCGATGGCGTATCTCGATCCCCTTACCAATGGCGCGGCATCCGGGATTCTTCCCTATGGCGTGATGATTGCGATCCTGTTGGTGCGACCGCAGGGGCTGTTCGGCTGGAAGAGAATAGAGAGGCTTTGAGATGCTTCCGACCGGCGTCCATTTTCAGACCTATGCGGAGGAAGCCCGCATTCTCAAGACCACGCGCGCGCGGGTCTGGCTGTTAATCCTCGCCTTGGTCCTTGTCGCACTGCCGGCTGCTGCCGGACCTTATTTGCTCGGCCAAATGACGTACATGTTCATCACGCTGATGGCGGTGTATGGCCTCTATGTCACCGTCGGAATGGCCGGGCAGATCAATATCGCGCAGTCTGCCTTTGTCGGCGTCGGCGCCTTCGTCACGGCCAAGCTCTCAGGTTATGACGTGCCGCTTTTCGTGGTGATCCCGGCGGCGGCGCTGGCAACCGGGCTCGTTTCAATCGTGTTCGCCCTGCCGGCGGCGCGCGTGAAGGGACTCTATCTGGCACTGACCACACTAAGCGCCCAGGTGATATTTCCCATCGTCATTCTGGCGCTGCCGGCGGATTGGTTCGGCGGACTGGCGGGAATGGCGGTTGAGCCGATCCGCTTCGCTGGCGTGACGTTCGGTTCGCCGATGCAGAACTACTATTTCTCGCTCGTGGTGGTCGCGATCCTGACGGTGGCCGCTTTCAACCTGAGGCGATCGCGGTTCGGCCGGGCCATGATGGCGGTGCGCGACAACGACGTGGTCGCCGAAGTCATGGGCATCCCGGTCTTCCGTACCAAGCTGCTGGCGTTTTTTACCGGTTCGCTGTTCGCCGGCGTCGCAGGCGCCTGCACCGGATATTTCCTCCAATTCGTCACGGTCTCCAGTTTCACGCTGTTTGCCTCGGTCTGGTATCTCGGCATGCTCATTGTCGGCGGCGTCCACAGCCCCGTTGGCGCGATCCTGGGCGTGGTCTTCGTGACGCTGCTGCAGGAGGCGCTGCACGATATCGCCACTACGGTGATGCAATCGGGCCGCGCCGGCGGCGGAGCGCTGTTCGCGCTGACCTCGATCGTGCTCGGCGCCGGGATATTGTTGGCTCTAATCTACGAGCCGAGAGGGTTGCAGCACCGCTGGGCGGTACTGCGCACCGCGTTTCAACTTTGGCCGTTTCCCCGCAACTAAAGGAGTTAGCGGATCGCTTCAACGACGCGTCTAAAACTTAAAAAGCAAAGGGAGGAATGAGATGAAGATTAAATCGTTGGTCACCGCGGTTATCCTGAGCACGGTCATGAGCTGGTCCGCTCAGGCGAAAGACTACGTGTTCAGCGTCAGCGCCGATTACTCCGGTCCGTTCGCCGATGTGATGCCCAACGCCATGTCGGGCATCAACGCGGTGACCGACTGGTGGAACAAGGAAGTCGGCCCCAAGCTGGGCGTGAAGGTCACAGCCAAGATCTACGACATGCGGTACGACCCGGCCGAGATTGCCAAGACCTGGCCGGCGATCCTGAGCTCGGACGCCCCGATCGTTCATCTCGGGTTCGGTTCGCCTGATCTCACAACGCTGATGAAGCGGCTGCCGAACGACAAGGTGCCGATGATCATCGGAACCGCGATGGTCGGCCTGGTGTGGGTGCCGAACGGGTGGCATTTCTCGATCCGTCCGACCTACAGCCACGAGTTTGCCGGCCTGCTGAACTACCTGCAGCAGAAAAAGGGCGGCAAGCTTGTCATCGGCCCAATCAGCACGCAGAATCAGGCGGGCTTCGTCGACCAGGTCAACGGCGTCCGCAAGCTCGCGGCAACCTATCCGGACCGGTTTGAGGTGCTGGATACCCAATGGGTGGAGACCGCGCCGGTGTCGCTTGCGGCGAATATTCGCACGCTCGCGGCAGGCAAGCCCGACGTCCTCCTGATCGGTGGAACCACTGCGCAGGTCGTCGGAGCCGTCAAGGCCATGAACGAACTGAACGTCAAAATTCCGATCATCTCCTCGACCCACAACGGCTTGACCGAGGCGGCAAAGGGCATCGGCCTTCCCCAGCTCGAAGGCTCCTACTCGGCGTTTTCGTTCGCTGCGCCGGAGCGGCCGGGGCTCCCGATCAAAGATATCTACGAGGCGAATAAGAAGAGCGGCCAGTGGGGCCTGATCGCCGCGCAGTCGGCGGCGCAGGCGATCCTGGCGTTTCGGGTACTGGAAAAGGCGATCGCCAAGGTCGGTGCGGACAACGTGACCGGCGAGGCGATGCGCGCCGCGCTGATCGACAATGTCTATACCGAGCAGGAATTGCTCGGCGCGTTGCCGACGCTTGATTATGACAACAGCGCGCCATTTCCGATCGGCGAAATTAAGGCGACCGCTGAAGTCGTCAAGGATGGCAAGATCGTGCCGGTTGGAGACAACTGGATGACCGTGCCCAAGCTCGAAAAATGGTAAGATAAGCAAAGGCGATGACGCTGGTCCTCTCCAATGTTGACGTGGTCTATGCCGGCGTGATCCAGGTGCTGCGGTCGGCCAATCTGTCGGTGCCTGACGGGCAGATGGTCGTGCTGCTCGGTTCCAACGGCGCCGGCAAGACCACTACGCTGAAGGCGATATCCGGCCTGCTGCATTCGGAACTTGGGTCGGTGACAGCGGGCAGCATCGTCTTTGACGGCGTCGACATCACCAACGGGGAGCCAACCGACATCTTTGGGCGTGGCGTGGTGCAGGTGCTGCAGGGGCGCAAGGTGCTCGAGCACCTTACCGTCGAGCAGAACCTGCTGGTCGGGGGGCATCTGCGCCGCGACCAGCGCGCCATCTGCTCCGACCTCGAGCGGGTGTTTCATTATTTCCCGCGCCTGCCGGATCTTTTGAAACGCACCGCCGGATATCTGTCCGGCGGCGAAATGCAGATGGTGCTGATCGGGCGGGCGCTAATGGCGGGCCCGAAACTTCTTATCCTCGACGAACCCTCGATGGGTCTTGCGCCCATTCTGGTTCAGCAGCTTTTCGAGACCATCGGCCGCATCAAGCGCGAGGAGGGGTTGACGCTTCTGCTCGTTGAGCAGAATGCGCGCGCCGCCATCGCCGAGTGCGACTATGGCTATGTGATGGATGGCGGCCGTATCGTGCTGCACGGGACGCGCGCGCAGCTCGAGTCCAACCAGGACGTCCAGGAGTTCTATCTCGGCTTCTCCGGCGCCGAGGGCCGCAACCGCTTCAAGAACATCAAGCACTATCGCCGCAGAAAGCGCTGGCTGGGATGACGATGATGACCGAACGCTTTGCGCGCATGCGCCAGGTTTACACCGAGGCCGAAAGCTACGCGCCGGCGCTGGCGGCGCGCTTCGCCGCAGCCGGATTTTCGCCTGCCGATCTTGCCGAGCAAAGGGTTCTCGACCGGTTGCCGGTATTAAAGAAAGAACGGCTGCTCGAGTTGCAGGCTAGCGACCCGCCATTCGCCGGCTTTCTGTCCTGCGATGTCACTGAATTGAGCCACATCTTCGTCTCACCCGGTCCCATTTTCGAACCGTTGGCTGCCGATGACGCGACCGGGCACGGAATGAACATGATGTTCGAATCCGCCGGGATCGGCCGCGGCGACGTCGCGCTCAACACCTGGTCGTACCATCTGGTGCCGGCCGGGCTGTTGTTCGAGCAAGGACTGAGGGCGGTGGGCGCGACCGTCATCCCCGCCGGCACCGGCAATACCGAGCTCCAGGCCGAGCTTCTCTTGAAGCTGCGCCCTACCGCGTTTCTGGGAAGCACCGCGCATTTCGCCAAGCTGGTCGAAACCCTCGAGGCCAGCGGACAAAACCTGCCGGCGGAATGGAATCTAAAACACGCGTTTCTTGGCGGCGAGTTCGGCGACTGGACCGCCAAACGAAAGGCCATCGAGCAACGCTTCGCCATCAAGACCTGGTCCTGCTACGGCACCGCCGATCTCGGCCTGGTCGGATACGAAGTGCGCGATGGCACGGGTTATCTGGTTCACAGGGATCGCTTTGTCGAAATCTGCGATCCGCTCACGGGGCTGCCACTGCCGCAAGGGGCCAGCGGCGAGATCATCGTCACGACGCTGTCGCGGGGCTGGCCGATGATCAGGTTCGGCACCGGCGATGTGGCGCGTGCGCTCGAACTCGCCGAGGACGGCGGCGCAGTGAGAATCTCGAACCTCGAAGGCCGCGTCGGGACGGCCGTCAAGGCGAGGGAAATCTTCATCTACCCCAGCCATGTGCAGGCGCTGGCCGCGCGTGTCGAAGGACTGAGAGAGGCCCGCGTGGCGGTCGAGCGGCGTGAGGGGCGCGACGAAATCACCGTTGAACTTTTGGCCGACGACGCGGCGAAGCGCGCTTCGCTCGAAGAGGCGGTCGCCGCAACTTTCCGCGTGCTGACGCGCTTGAGGCCGGATGTGCTGCATTTCGTATCGTCCGCGCGCGAGTTCGGCATCAAGGGATTGCTGGAAGACAAGCGGGATTTCGGCCTATCACTCGATCGCTGAAGCGGCCCTTAAATCTTCGATTTCCTGTTGCGACAGCCCCCAGGCGCGCAGCGCGTTGGCGTCATGGCGGCTGGCCTCCTTAGGGCTTGGGCCGATCTTGCCGGGCGTGCGGCTGAAGCGCGGCATCGGCGCGTATTGCGTGATCCCGTCAATGCTGACGTAGGAATTTCGCTCGTGTGCGGTTTTGTGTCGTTCCGCTTCCTCGATCGAAAGCACCGGGGTCACGCAAGCGCCCGCGTCGGCGAAAAATGCTTCCCAATAATCCCGGGGCTTTGAGCCGAAGATGGCCGCCAGTCTTTGGGTGCAATAGGCATCGTCGAAAATTTCGCCGCTCAGGAAGCGGGTGTCCGACGTCAAGTCGAGCTTGCGCAGCAGGGCTTGGCGGAACGCCGGCTCGATGGCGCCGACAGCCACGTAGCCGCCGTCGGCGCAACGGTAGGTCCGATAGAAATGACGCCCTCCGTCCAGCACATTGCCGCCGGCCGGCACGGCATGCGCTCCCGCCTTGTTCAGCGACTGGAGCAGAGCGAACAGGCTTGCCGAGCCGTCGACGATGGCGGAATCGACGACCTGCCCAATGCCGGACTGACGGGCTTCCACGACGGCCGCGAGCAGTCCGAATGCCATGAACAGGCCGCCGCCCGCCATATCTCCGATCAGCGGCGGAATGCCGGAAGGCAGGACTCCATCCCTTTCGAACAGCGATAGCGCCCCGGAAATACCGATATAGTTGAGATCGTGGCCGGGGGCCTGCGCGAGCGATCCGTCCTGTCCCCAACCGGTGAGGCGGACATAGGTCAGGCGCGGGTTCGCCTCGAGGCAAGCGGATGGACCGACGCCCAGGCGTTCCATGGTGCCGGGGCGGTAGCCCTCGATCAGGGCATCGCAGTTCGATACCAGCCGCAAGATCAGGTCGCGCCCGGCCGGCGATTTCAAGTCCAGCCTGACGGTGTGCCGGCTTCGGTTGAAGATCGCGGTCGGCCCCATCTCCTCGAATTTGAGCGATGCGTCGGGCGGCGGGTAGCCGCCGAACCGATCGATCCGGAGCACTTCGGCGCCAAGATCGGCCAGCAGCATCGCGCCGAACGGTACCGGGCCTATTCCCGCAAACTCGATGATGCGGAGACTGGAAAGCGGTCCTCGAGCGGCTGTAGCGATGTTATTGGGCATGTTGGGCTGTGTGTACTGAGGATCCTATCCTCGTTTAGCGGTAGCAGAGTTGCATTCGGCTGCGGCTATAATTCGGTCATCAAGAAGGACATCTTCGCTGGCGGCGAGACCTGATCCATAGCACCGGACGCGGCCGGTTCCGGCAGGAGCCCTGGCCGCGTCGATCGCTTGTTGCCTGTTTGTAAACGAAAATTTCATCCGGTGATGATTTCGATCTTGGCCGGTGAAGGTAGCAGATCCTGTGCCGGAACGTCCGTACGGCATGAAGCAGGTGACCTACGACCGGCTATGTGATCGGATTAAACGACTGGAGCGACCACTCGTCGGTAGCCGCGTTCTACGTCATGCGCCACTATGGATCCGACCGCTTACCTATTGATTTAGGCAGCAGCCTGCTTCCTTGCCCCAAGTGAAAGTCTCTATCCTAACACTTGAGCGGGAATTCATTTGGTCCGGGAAGGGCGGGTGCCGCCAACTGTATCCGCGGCCGCTGCAATCGTCTGCTCCCGTACCAGTGCGAACAACTCCGCCTTGACCTTCACGAATTCGGGATGCCCGAGAACGGAGAAGTCGCGCGGCCGAGGCAGATTCGCACGTACATCTTCCAGCACGCGCCCGGGCCGGCTGCTCATCACCACGACGCGAGTGCCCAGGAACAGAGCCTCTTCGACATCATGGGTAATGAACAGCACCGTTCGGTTGTCGTGCTCCCAGATTTGAAGCAGCATTTCCTGCATGAGCACCCGCGTTTGCGGATCGAGAGCACCGAAGGGTTCGTCCATGAGCAGGACCGGCGGGCGATTGATCAGCGCACGGGCGATCGCGACGCGCTGTCTCATGCCGCCCGAAAGTTCGGCTGGCAGATGTTGCGCGAACGCCGATAGCCCGACCTCCTCGAGAATGGCATGGGCCTCCGCGATATAGCGCTCGCGCGGCACATTCAGGCGTTTCGGCCCGTAGCAGACATTGTCGAGTACGTTCAGCCAAGGAAACAGTGCCCCTTCCTGAAACACCACGCCGCGATCCGGCCCAGGGCCCGTGATGTTGACACCGTCCAGCAAGACGTTACCCGACGTCGTTTTTTCAAACCCCGCGACGAGGTTTAATAGGGTGCTTTTCCCGCACCCCGACGGACCAATCAGACACACGAAGTCCTTGTCCGCGATGTCGAGCGACAAGCCGTCGATCGCCTTCATAGCAGGACCACCTGACTGTGACACAAACTCCTTGGTGATGTTGCGAAAGCTTATCTTAGCCGACTGATCGTTTGAACGCGGCATTGTTATCACCGGCGCACTAGCTGTAACGACACCGGTCATCTGACGTCCATTCTGAGTATCTTGGTCATAAAGAGCAGCATGAGCCTGTCTGAGATGACTCCCAATCCCCCGATCACGGCCATAAGCCCGATAATCAGCGGTGTTTCCATGGTGTCGCGGGACTGTAGCAGCAGGGCGCCCAGGCCGTAATTGACCCCCGTGAACTCTCCCAAAACCATGTAGATCCAGGAGTAGGAGAGGCCAAGCCGCAGCCCGCTCAGGATCGAGGGAAATGCCGCCGGCAGGATAATGGTGTAGAGCAGGCTCGACTCGGTCGCGCCAAGCGACCTGCCGGCCCGCAGCAGCACGGGATTTACATAGCGTACGCCGCCGAGCGTGCTGAGGAAGATCGAGTAGAACGAACCGAGCGCGATCAGAAACACACTCGTACCGGTTCCGATTCCGAACCAGACAAGCGCCAATGGAAGCCAACAGATCCCGGGTATTGAGCGTGATAGTTCGATGGTCGGCTCAATGAATGCGCCTATCTTGCGATTGTATCCAAGCACAATGCCTAGGGGGATACCGAGAACTGCACCGCATGCGAATCCACCGGCCACCCGATAGAGGCTCTGCAGAAAATGCGCCAAGAATTTGCCGGAGAAGGACCGCTCCGAGCCGCCGAAAAAGAAATCCACCAGCGTCGCCAGAACAGTGCGCGGCGACGGCAGAACATAGGCTGGGACCGAGCCTGTCTCTGTAACCAACGCCCATATGATGACGATGGCTACTGGCAGACAAGCCGCTTTGCCGAAGGCCACAAGGCGGTCGAGATTTATCAATTCCAGCTACTCCGATGCCGGAGCATCGCGATTCTCTGGGGAAAGCAATGCAGCCAGCTAGGCCTTGGCGAAGTCTCGGACCACCAGCTTGGTGATGTCGGGCACCTCTGAAATGATACCAAGATCCTTCATCCGCGCCATGTAGTTGCCCAGATCGCTCATGAACGCATCGTCGAGGGCCCAGCGCAAGTCTACATTGTCGAGCGCCTTCCGCGACGTCGCCAATGGGAACCCCCAGTTCTTGAAGGCAAGCTCGGCCGCTTCGTCCAGGTTGCCGCGAAGACGTATGACAGCGTCACGATGCGCACCGACAAATGCCCTGAGCATGTCGGGGTTGTCCTGCACCGTGGTCTCGCGCGCCAGGATGCCTGCGTTGATGGTGCCGACGGGTGTATCGTAGGGATACTTGAGCAGCCGGCCATAGCCATCCTCGATGGTCTTAGTGGACGCCGGCTCGCCGCCGCAGAAGGCGTCGATGCTGCCGTTTTGCAAAGCCGCAGGTAGGTCGGCGAAGGAGATGGCGATCGGATTGACGTCCTTCATGCTTAGGCCCACCATTCGGAGCTGCTCACGCAGCTGGACGTCCTGGATTCCGCCGACCACCTGGCCGATCGTCTTGCCCTTCAGGTCCTCGACCTTCTGAATCGACGTTTTCGTGCCGACGATGATGGCGGTGCCCTTGCCAGCCGAGCTCGCCACAATGACGATCGGTTGCCCCTTGGAACGTGCGATCGAAGCGATGGTTACGCCGGTATAGCCGACGTCGATGCTGCGCGAGACGATGGCGTTGGCCATATCCGCCGGGGAACCGAAATACGACAGTTCTACATTCCAGGCAGCCCCGAGGATCGGCTGGAGGAGCAGCGACGGGACGAACACCACACCCTTGTGGACGCCGACGCGCATAGTCTTCGGAGTTTGCGCGACAGCGCTCCTGGCCACTGCGGTTCCAGCGATGGCCATCGCCGCTCCGGCGACGATCAGGCGCCGGCGCGGTGCGGAAAATACGGTTGAATGATGCGGCTTTGAAGACACGTCGTCCATTCTGTTCCCCCTTGATGGATGTTCAACTGCCAGCGCCAACTCTCGTTGAGAGTAGGGGCGATAGGGTATCACAGCAAATTCAAAATCAGAGTGACTTCATGATAATTTGGAATACGTCGTCGCTTCGTCTACTCCTTCAAGCGCTTCAGCGTTCATTCACAGTCCGGATACGCGATCTCGGTTGATCGGCGACCGCTAACCGCCTGAGGATTTTCTTGAAGGCGGGAACGAATGGATTGGCAGTGTCTTTGGGATAAAAAAAGCCGTAGGTCAGCAAACCGGAAGACTTCCATGGGACGATCTGGAAGCCGTCCGTCTTCGCAACCACCGGACTATACGCATCGACCACCGCGAGGCCGACGCCCTGCGCCGCCAGGGCGCAAGCCGTCATGGGGGAGGATACCTCCGCCTTGACGATGGGCTGCGCGTTCGACTTGATCAAATCGGCATCTACTTGGGATCGCAGCAGATTGGAACTGGTCAGACGGATGAAGGGTTGACCGTCTAAGTCGCGCGCGCCGAGCGATGCCCGCGACGATAACGGGTTGGCCGTTGGAACCACCGCGACGGGGGCGAGCGACAGAAAAGGTTCGTAACCCAAACCACTCCAAGCCATCGGCAGCGCGCTGACGCCAAGATCAAAATTCAACCCGCTGATCCAGCGATCCGCGTCGCGTAGCGGAATAATCTCAAGCGATACGAACACATCGGGATGCTTCTTCTGAAACTCTCCGATCGCCCGAGGGAAGAGCGTTGTCGAAAGTTGCGACGTAGCGACCAGCCTGATTTCGCCCAGTCTGTTTTCTGCAACGTTTCGCGCGATTGTCGCGAGTTCTTCTATATCGGTCAGAATGCGCTGCGCGCGTTGGTAGAACGCCGTTCCTTGGGCCGACGGGGTCAGCCGCCCGTTGGCCCGGTTGAAGAGGGGGAAGCCAACTTCGAGTTCAAGCGCCTTCAGCAGTTTGCTGACTGCCGGCTGGGTGAGCTTGAGATCATCAGCCGCCGAAGTGACGGAGCCGGTTCTCATAATCGCCTGAAAGGCACGAAGCCTCTGCATGTTCATGCGTCACCACCCAGAACGGGGGCAATCGCGTCCCCCTAAGCCTCAAACAGGGGTGACTATACATAACCCAGCGGAATGCAGTGCAAGCAATTTGGAATTTGCCGGCATGTGCCGTGCAGCCTAGAACTGCGCCGGCAACGGCCCACTGGTTCGAATGGGTGACCGGTGGCTCCCAGCGAGGGCAAAGGATTTACCGTGATGGATATGACCGCGATCTCCGGCAGCACCGAAGCGGCCCGCGCCCTGGTCGAGAAATTCCTGCATCCGCGCATGACCAGCGAGCACGTGAATTCTGGCGGGGGTGCCTGCATGTCGCCGCGCATCCAGTCACTTCTACCGGGGCTGCGCTTTGCCGGACGGGCCCTGACCGTGCGCACCTTGCCCGGATTTACCCGCCGGACAATCGAAGCGCTGTCGCTCGCCAAGCCGGACGATGTTTTGGTGGTCGATGCGGGCGGTCAATCTGAGCTTTCGGTCTGGGGGAGCATGGTCCACTGGAACGCAGCCCGGAACAAGCTGAGAGCAGTCGTCATCGATGGCATGGTGCGAGACCTGCTCGAAATCCAGACTCAGGCCGACCCGATTCCTTTGTTTGCCTGTGGTCGTGCTCCTGCCATCGCGGGCTTCGGCGCGCCGTCCGTTGGTGCGATCGGCGAAACCGTCATTTGTGGCGGTGTGTCGGTGAATACCGGTGACCTGATATTTGGAGACGACGATGGGTTGACGGTGGTGCCCTGGGGCAAGGTGGGCGAAGTGCTTGATTTGGCGCTGCGCAATATCGTCTTCGACGACAAGGAGCGGGCGTGGATCGAATCCGGCCGCAGCGTCTACGACCTGCTAACTATGCTCTCAGGCAAGGACGGCACGCAATATAAGGAACGGAAGTTCCGCTGGGCTGCCCAGCCGTCCATTGATCCGCTGCTGGATTGAACAACTGATGCTGAGTTCGATGCCCAAGGGCACAAAGGAGCGGCGCCTACTGTGCCCGACGCGGTGTCGCGCTCGTCCTGGTGGCTATCGCGCCTTGCGCCCCCATTCTATGAGCGGCTGATGGCGCGAAAGCTCGGGCAGGAGATGCTGGCCCGCGACTAAGAGGCTGCGGCTGCCGTAAATCGAATCCCGTGTGTACCGAAAGCCTTGTCCGGCGCCGTTAGCCATTGAATTTCCCTGTTTCGGTTGGAAAACTCCCTGTTCTTTGAGAAATTTTCCCTGTTAATTTTCGCAGGGAATTGTGTGAGAAGTCACTGCGGCACAGCGGTTTATTCCACTGATTTCCGCTCTCAAACCTTCAAAAACGCAAAATTCCCTGAAAAATTCCCTGTTAACAGGGAATTCAGGTGGAGACAGGTTCGAATCCCACTGCGTCGCCAGCCAAATTGCTGTTCGCATCCGTTCGCAGCCGTCCGCAATCATCCGAGAGGCATTTTAGAAACAATGACTTGGTGGCCATAAATGGCCACAATTATTCTTCATCGTGCGCCTCAAGCCAGACTTTTTGACGGTACATTAGACGGCATATCGAGCCAATACCGTCAGTCAATTGGCGCCGAGATACCGTCATGCCTTTAACAGACACAAATATCCGCAACTTGAAGTCCGAACCCAAGCCACGCAAGCTTAGCGATCGTGGCGGTATGTATCTGCTCGCTATGCCGGACGGGGGACGTTACTGGCGAATGGACTATCGCTTTATGGGCAAACGCCGGACACTTGCACTCGGCGTCTATCCAATCATTTCGTTGTCCGAGGCGCGTTCTCGGCGAGACAAAGCACGAGAATTGCTCGCGAAGGAAATCGATCCGAATGCCGCGAAAAAAGAGAGAAGGCGCGCCGCAAGAATCGCGAGTGACAATACGTTCGAGGCCATCGCTCGCGAGTGGATAAGCAATCAACGCCACCGGCTCGCGCATCGATACTCTGCCCTGATACTCGCTCGACTGGAGGGCGATGTTTTCCCCGAGATAGGCTCCCGGCCGATCACAGAGATCGACGCACCAGAATTGTTGCAGATGCTAAGGAAGGTCGAACGACGCGGCGTTATCGAGACAGCTCGCCGGCTGCGCCAGCTTTGTGGCCAAGTATTCCGCTATGCGATCGCAACGGGTCGCGCCAAATACGATCCGTCAGTTGATCTGAGGGGTGCGCTGAAGTTGCCCGGAAGATCGCGCGGGCACAAGGCCATGCCGCTCGACGAGGTACCCCAGCTACTTGCGTCGCTTAGCGCTTACGATGGTGAGGAGCGGACTAGGCTCGCTTTGCGGCTTGCCATTCTGACCTTTGTTCGTACTACTGAACTGCGCGCAGCAAGGTGGTCGGAATTTGCCGGTCTCGAAGGCAGCGAGCCGTTGTGGCGCATTCCATCAGAACGGATGAAGATGAAACTGGAGCACATTGTGCCCCTCGCGGCGCAGGCGGTGGCTGTCTTGCGCACGCTGAAAGCTCTCCCAGGTTCGAGCACTAGTCCATTTCTGTTTCCATCGCCCTCTCGCGAGGGGTACATGAGCAACAATACGATGCTCTATGCTCTTTATCGTATGGGCTATCATTGCCGCGCCACCGTCCACGGCTTTCGCGCTATGGCTTCGACAGCCCTGAATGAGGTGGGATTTCGGCCCGATGTCATTGAGCGCCAGCTTGCTCATCAAGAGCAAAATGCCGTCCGCGCGGCCTACAATCGCGCAGAATACCTGAGCGAGCGGAGAGTTATGATGCAGCATTGGGCTGACTACTTGGACTCGCTTGCTCGAAATAATCTCATCCCATTGCGTTTTGGAAACACAGCAGCAGACTGAAGTTCAGCAATCCCAGTGATGTTTGCAATCGTCCTCTCAAGGCTGAAACAGGGGTTCGATTCCCCTAGGGAGCGCCAATCAACAAAATCAACGGCTTACGGGACAATTTAGCGGCATTAGCGGCAGTCCCGGCATCTTTCAAACCGGGAATGCCCGACAACAAAAACCATCATTACGTGCCGCGCTGCCACTTCAAGCCGTTCACGCTCAATGAAGAAGGCAATGCGATTAATCTTTATACGTCAGTCAAGCAGCGGCTCAATACGTCAGTCAAGCAGCGGCTCATTCCGAAGGAGCCGCTGGCGAGCATGGATTGTGCGAGAAGGACCTTTCCCGCGGTGAGGCGCATAACTATTCGATGGAAGTTAGATCTGATGCTTTTGAATCCGCCAAATCACACTTCTTCGATACCAGCAGCTGGGGTGAATTTTGCGACGTAACTCTAACCCTGAAGCAAGCCTGGCAGCCCGACCGCGGTGGCTGGTTAAAAATCGACGACTATCGGTGCAGACAAGCTTTTCGGCACTTCATGAACCTCCTCAACAGAGCTGTATATGGATCTGCATTTCGTCGGCACGGCAAACGTCTTCGTGTATTACCCGTACTTGAAAAAGGCGAGGTCCGCGCCCGCGCGTTACGTCCATGGGAGTGCGGCGCGTCAGGTCGATGGCATATACATTGTGCAATTGAATTGCCCTCATAATTCGATGCCATTACCCTTGAAAACATGATCCGCGCGTGTTGGGCGAAGGTCGATTGGGGTCAAGGCAGAATTCTTGTCCGCGACGGTGCGAACGCGGGTTGGATCGACTACATGTTGAAAGACCGTCAGAAGTCAGAGTTCGACGGTTTTCTTGACTGCATACTTATAGAGTCTTTGCACAATCCAATTGCTGACGCGTAGACGTTCTTTGGAATCGGACTCTTCGTAGACTAAGCTTGAGCAAGGGCGATTGGTTAGCGATCGCCTTGTTTTCCGCTTACGCCGCGCCAGATTCTTCGGCACCCACGCGCCAAGGGATATGGATAAAGAGAACCAGCCCGAAATGCCGGAGAGAAGCACGCCCGAGACCCCTCAGCGGTTTTGGCGCGACCGATTTCGTTGGCGAGCTACCCCGTAGCAACGGGCAGACCACCGCCTGGCCCTCGCGCGCGCGTGAAACGGACAAAGGAGGTTAAAGCGGGGGCAGACCACGGCCCTCGCGCGCGTAAGGGTGACAAAGGAGATTAACGCGGCCCTCAGCGGTTTTGGCGCGACCGATCTCGTTGGCGAGCGACCCCGTAGCAACGGGCAGACCACGGCCTGGCCCTCGCGCGCGTTGAGGCTGACAAAGGAGGTTAAAGCGGGCCCCTCAGCGGTTTTGGCGCGACCGATCTCGTTGGCGAGCGACCCCGTAGCAACGGGCAGACCACGGCCTGGCCCTCGCGCGCGTTGAGGCTGACAAAGGAGGTTAAAGCGGGTCCCTCAGCGGTTTTGGCGCGACCGATCTCGTTGGCGAGCGACCCCGTAGCAACGGGCAGACCACGGCCTGGCCCTCGCGCGCGTTGAGGCTGACAAAGGAGGTTAAAGCGGAGCCCTCAGCGGTTTTGGCGCGACCGATCTCGTTGGCGAGCGACCCCGTAGCAACGGGCAGACCACGGCCTGGCCCTCGCGCGCGTTGAGGCTGACAAAGGAGGTTAAAGCGGGCCCTCAGCGGTTTTGGCGCGACCGATCGCGTTGGCGAGCTACCCCGTAGCAACGGGCAGACCACGGCCTGACCCTCGCGCGCGCGCGTAAGGGTGACACAGGAGGTTAACGCGGGTGACAAATCCGTTGAGGCCGAAGGTCGCGATTCCGCCCAGCGTGGAGATAAGAACGACGTAGTCGGGCATCTTTGTGTCTTTGCCCACCAGGATAGGCCGCAAGAAGTTATCTACGAGTCCGATGACGAGTGCGCCGAACGCTATCAAAACTATGCCTTGCCACATTGCACCGGTCACAAGAAGATAGACGGCAACCGGAATCCAGATGAGGCCTGCGCCTATCGCGGGTAACAATGAAAAGAAGGCCATTACAACAGCCCATAACAACGGTGCGCTAATCCCCAGCAACCAGAATATCAGACCCCCGAGCGATCCTTGCAGCAGGGCGACGAGCATGTCGCCCTTGACCGTGGCACGGATGACGACCGTGAATTTGAGGAGGAAGGCCCTCTGTTGTTCGGCATGCAATGGAATAGCATCTCTGATGCACTTGGACAGCGCGTCCTCGTCGCGGAGCAGGAAAAACAATAGGTACAGCATGACGAACAGGTTCGCGATGAAGTCGAATGTGCTCTGGCCAATATTAAGTGCCTGTGCGGCAATGTATTGGCTGCCGGTCATAAGGGTGGCGGAAAGTTTTTGTTGCACCGCGCCGAGACTCGCAAGGCCGAAGCGATCCAGCAGATTGATTGCCCATACGGGCAAGACGTCGTGGACCTGCCGAAAAAATCGGACGAGATCCAGCTCACCCGACTGGACTTTTCCGTAAAAGCCTAGTGCTTCCTGCGTCAACGATGCGGCGATCAGCGTCATTGGCAGAATTACGATCGCTATGATGATCATGACCGTTGAGAAGGCCGCAAGGTTGCGCCGCCGCCCCATTTGTTTCAACAGCCGCCGGTGCAACGGAGAAAATAATATTGCTGTGACGGTTCCCCAGAGAACCGCTCCATAAAACGGCAACAAGATCCAAGCGAAGGCCAGTGATACTGCAACGATCAGCAACAAAAAGGCGTTGTCTTCAATGGTGCGCATACCGACATTCCATCAGGCAAGCTGGAGAAGTCCAGGCCAAACGCGCGCTCCGAAAGGCGAACGGTGCTGGAGTTTCCGGGCGACGCATTGGAGCGCGAAGCCCGCTGTGCCGATCCCGTCAACATAGGGCAGCAGACTCAGGGCCGCCATACGGATCCCTTGATCCGCGCGAGATTCTTCTCACACTAGGCAGGCCCGCGCTGCTTGTTGCACCGGGTGTCGCTTCGTTGCGAGCCGAACATGTCGTCGGGGCCTGGAAGGATACCCGCGAGGCGCGCCGGGCCGTGCCGGATGCAATCCCGCTCTTACGTACCGCCAAGCGTGTTTCGGTCGTCGAGGTCTACACTCGGGACCAAGAACGAAATGCGTTAGCCCGAATCGATGACGTTGTCCGTTATCTGGCGCGGCACCTGATCGCTGAAGGTCCTCGGCCAATTCTTCATCGCGACAGATCTGACGCAGATCATCTGCTCCAGTTCGCCCTGAACGAGCATGCCGACCTGCTTGTGGCCGGCGCCTGCGGTCGCAGCCGGTTGGGCGAATGGATCTACGGCGGTATGACGCGGGATATTCTGGCATCAAGCCCTCTTTGTTGCCTCATGTCACATTAGTCCGCCCTTGCTTACTGAAGACAGAGCGTTCATTTCACAGGTGGTACCGCTGGCACCTCAGGCGGCACGATGTCGCCGGTGATCGGATTGAAATATACCTCGACCAGTTTGTTGTTCTTGTCGGAGCCGTAGATTTCGTAGCAGGACTCTGTCACCTTGAACGATCTGATTTGGTGATAGCCGAGCGCTGCAATCTTGGCTTTGATCGTTTCCTCGGACATCCATTTTTCCTTGGGCTCCGTAGTGCATGTCGGATTGGCGTGTGCGGCCAACGGAACTATGACCGTGCCGACAAGAACAAGGCTAAATGCAATCGAGCGCATAATTTATCTCCCCTGAAGGTTGATACGATCGACCTGGGTAAGGCTCCTATGGTCGCATTGGCACGAAGCAGCAATGATTTAGATCAAACCGATTACCGCAGCAGATGACATGTATAGTACCTTGTGAATAGTTCGCATCTCATCTCACCAGGGCTTTCGCGATCGTGGTCGTAGGTTTCGACTACTTCCTTTTACGCATTGTGTGAGTCCAAGCAGAGAGGATGTCACCATAACCGAACCCGTGATCCTCAACCTCGTCGTGGCACTTGGGATTGGCCTGCTGATCGGCGCCGAACGGGAACGCCGCAAGGGCGAAGGACCGGCGCGTTCTCCCGCCGGGATACGAACGTTCACTGTTGCGTCGCTTGCCGGTGCGGTCAGCTTCATTGTCGGATCCGAAATCTTGCTTGCGATTGCAACGGCGGGCGTCATCGCATTGACCGCGATCGCCTATTGGCGCGGCCACGATGACGACCCGGGCTTGACGACGGAAATCGCGCTGATCCTGACGGTTCTGCTGGGCGGACTTTCAGCGCAACAGCCCGCGCTGGCGGGCGGCCTCGCCGTCTTAGTGGCCGTTCTGCTTGCCTCGCGAACCCGACTCCACCGCTTTGTCCGCTCGGTCCTTACAGAGGAGGAGCTCCATGACATCCTGATCTTCGCCGGAGCGACACTTGTCGTCCTACCGTTTATTCCAGATCGTTCGATGGGGCCGTACGGCGCGCTCAATCCGCATTCAATCTGGATTCTGGTGGTACTCGTGATGGCGATCAGCGGCGCCGGTTACATCTCGGTTCGCATGCTCGGGACGAAATTTGGACTACCCATCGCAGGACTCGCATCAGGCTTCATCTCGAGTACCGCTACGATTGCCGCGATGGGCGCACGAGGTAAAGCGGCGGCCGACGTCATGACGGCCGCCGGAGCGGGCGCAGTGCTGTCGACGATCGCAACGATCGCGCAAATGGCTGTTGTCCTCGGCGCCACAAGCTGGCCGACCCTTCGAACCCTTGCTATTTGCCTCGCAAGCGCTGGCTTGACTGCCGTCGTTTACGGGGCGGTTTTCACGATTCTCGCGTTACGTCAGAAGGCCGGCGACGAGGCGAAAGGCGGACGCGCTTTCAATCTCACCACGGCCCTGGTATTTGCCTTGACCCTTTCCTGCATCTTGGTTGCCTCCGCCGCGCTGCAGGAATGGTTCGGCGAGAATGGCATTATCCTGGCCGCGGCGCTTGCGGGCTTCGTCGATACGCATTCGGCGGCCATCTCGGTGGCTTCGCTCGTCGCATCAGGCAAGATGAGCGCGGCCGACGCCGTTCTGCCGATCTTGACCGGACTTTCGACCAACACGCTCAGCAAGCTGATCCTTGCCGGCACCAGTGGTGGCCGCTCATTTGCCGTCCGCGTGATACCCGGATTGATATTGGTCGCGCTGGCGGCTTGGGCGGGAACAATTTACACCCTGATCGGTACCTGAGTTGCTTCTCGAGCCGTTCGCCATGTCGTGACCGCACACCGATCAGAGCTCTGAAGGCTTCGGAGCGTATGAGCTTAGCTCGACCGTTGCCGCGGCAAGACGGCGATACAGATCCCGTCTCCGCGCGAGGGGCAGCCAATCGTACAGAAATATCTCCAGAGGTCGCCAGTTTGCGACCCAGCCAAGAATTAGAAAACTCTCCTCAGCCAGGCGCCTGAACGGGGTGTCAGTCAGGTAGCCGCCCACAAGGTGTGCTGACAAGAGGCATACAACCAGGATCGTGGCTCCGATCCCAAGCGAGCGACGACCGATCCGAAACAGCTCGTTGATCTCGCGCTGAATAGCGCTGGCGTGGTCGAAGAAGTATCGACGGAATGCCTCGCTCAGCTCGCGTGCTGCCTTCGTCTGCGCTTCTGTTTCGGGGAAGTGAACTACTATCCTGATCGTGCGGCCGATGGCAAGTTCGCGGGCCCAATCGACGATAAACTCCTCCGCCTCCTTATCCAGATCGCGCTCCCGGAACGGAAACGGATCCAATGTATGAAATAGCTGCGCGATGTTATCGACGCGGAGCTCGATCAACTCGCCGGAGGTTGTTTCTGTCATTGTCGACCCATTTTGATGGCGCGCGTCGTCAGATGCGGAAGTTAACGGACATCGTGTCCCGGGCGCCGGGGACAAAATTGACCTGTCTCAAGCTAGGGACCGCGCAAGTCACTATTAGTCGCTGACTGGAGCGCATTGACAGTAGCAGGGCATCGTGGCGCTGAACCAACCCCGGCGGAGCAGCCAGCAGCAGAGCTCGATGAGCTAACACAAATCTATATAGTACGCGGGGTCGAACCAGTGTTGGCCCGCCAAGTAGCGGAGCAATTGACGGCGAAGGATGCATTCGCTGCACATGCCCGGGACGAACTGGGCCTGTCCGCTCATATGGTCGCTCGTCCGGTGCAGGCTGCCCTAACTTCGGCGGCTACTTTCTCGGTGGGCGCTGCCTTGCCGGTGCTGATCGCGGTCTTCTCGTCGTCAGCGCGCCTCCCTTGGATGGTATCAGGGGGTTCACTCATCGCGCTCGCGATTTTAGGGGCTGTCGGAGCTCAAACAGGCGGAGCGGGCGTCCTAAGGCCGATGCTCCGTGTCACATTCTGGGGCGCCGTCGCTATGGGTGCGACCGCTGCGATCGGTCGTCTTGTAGGTCACGCTATTTAGGCCGTCCCGGCTGGCTCAGAATCAGACCTGCTCGGCGCCAACGACGCGAAGAGAAGTCTTGATCGCCGGCGTAGCAGGGATGGACGCTGACGTGATGTCGTTCTAGCCCTAGCGAACAGGCTGCGGAACAGATGATAGCCAATGACGCAGCCAACGAATGAGGCGGAGGCATTTTGGAAGAGCTTCCGAACCACTCCCAAACTGCAGTTCATCACACAATTTGGTCGACTACCAAAAGCAGGACGTTAGAAGCGAGTCCTGCAAACGGTACCCATCGCGGACAAATGAACGCTCCTAATGGCGGCGTTTCATTTCGACGTTTAATTCGGATTAGCGCGAGATTCACGATTGCAAAAACGACAAGCGTAAGGCGTGCCGTCAGATCTGCGAGGCCCGCGAGCGGAACAGCCAGCGCGAGCAGGAGAATCGCACAGACGCCGATAGCTGTTGCTAGAAGAGGGGTGTGTGTCACCGAGTTCAATTTCGCAAGGAACTTCGGCAGGCTGCCTTGATCGGCCAGACCATAGATCACGCGGGCGATCATGATCATGTGGACAATGACGCCATTAAGTGTCGCAACAGTGGCGATTGCGCTCATGGTCACGAGCGGCATGCCGGTGAGTTGCTCGAAGACAAGCGCAAGGGGTGCCGAAGAGCGAGCAAGTTCCTGTGGAGGCACCGCTGTTACCGCGACCCACACAACCAGTGCGTAGACAAGCGCGGTCAAGCCGAGGGTCAGGAACAGCGCACGAGGCAAGGTACGGTTTGGTTCCTTCAGTTCTTCAGCGACGTTTACGAGATGCTCGAAGCCAATGAAGGCAAAGACCGCGATGAGCGCCGTTCCAGCTATCCCGATCCAGGCAGTCGGGTCGCCAGCGGAAGGCCAAATTTCCGGAAGGCGGGTGACAACGTCGGTCCCGTGACCAAGTGCCGCAACGATGATCAGCACGAGTCCGCCCACTTCGACGAGGGTCATGATCCCGGCGAATGTGACTGACTGAGCCGTGGCGAGACATGCCACGATACCCATCGCAAGGACCACCCCGGAAATTATCCATGGAGCCGCAACGGGCAGAAATACCGCAAGATAACCTGCGCTACCAGCGCTGATCGTCGCAGCCGAGACTGTCGCGGTCGCGACCACGAGAAGCCCGACACTGAGGCTAAGCCAATCGCGCCGGAACGCGGCTTGCACGTAGGCCGCCTCACTAGCACTCACCGGCATGCGCGTCCCCAATTCAGCAAATGAGGCGGCACTGAAGGCCATGACCAGTGCCGCTCCAACGAAGGCAAGTGGCGCATGCATTCCACTGCGTCCTGCGGCGATACCGACCAGAACGTAGATGCCGGCCCCGATGGTGACGCCGAGCCCATAAAGCACCGCATGTGTGAGCGTGAGTGATCGCACAAGGCGCGGCGACGCGTCCCGCGCGCCTATAAGCTGGACAGACATTCAGCGTGCTCCTCAGTCGGCAATCGCCGATGTCGTTGTGCTACATTCGCCAAGATCAGTTTAAGTTAGGCTGACGGCTGAGGTTCGATTTTGACCCAAGTCAAAAATAAAGTTGGGCGGTATATCTATCAGTGGCACGGGCGGTTGTTGCCCATCATAATGAGACCGGCGATGACGGGGTTTGTACAAAATATCGATGCGCTGGCGCGAGCAAAGCTAACGAACATTAACATCAAACGTGGGGCGGTGCTGGCTGAGTCGGAAATGAGGGAGGCTCCACTATGGCTTAGAAGGTGGGGCCTATGCGGCACTGCGTGCGGTCCGGACTGATATTGCTAAAGGCGAAGACTTTTCCGAACCCCGTTGCGTTTCCAGCAATGTTTTCAACGAGTGTGCGTTCCGTCGCAATCAGTTGGCCATTACTGAAAAAGCCGCACGAGACTATTACGCTTGCAATGACGCTTTGTGTTTGGTTTTTTACGGAAAAGTGTTGTTCTATCCCCTGAACAGATTTCAAATAGTCCAATTGACCAACTGTTAGAGTTAGTCCTTCTTGTGCGCTTGAGGGGTACGTTATGAAAATTAGCAACCCGATCAACGTGCCGGCCCTAGTGTTCATTTGTCCTCCCCATGCGGGCATTCGATGCGTCGCACAGTGAAAAGGGGCGTACCGAAGCCTTTGACGAGTGGCGATCACCTCTGCGCAGATCGGGATCAGAACGAATAAGGTCATGGTGTTTCTTCCCTCCACGGCGATCCATTTTCAACTGCCTTGCCGTGCAAAGCGCCGAGTGCGGCTCACTCCTGCAACACGTAGGTACCGGGAGCGGCACATAGCGGAGGTTGGCCTGGAAGACCCATGGCAGGCGGCGGTGTCGGCCCACCCGAATGGTTTTTGAGCCAATTAGACCACTCAGGCCACCAGGAGCCGATCTTGCTCGGTGTCTTCCCTTGGAAAACATCAGGATCAATATACCGATCGCTCGCGCGCCTGGTCATCATCTGGTAGCTATGGTGCAGATGGCCGGGTTCCGAGATGATGCCCGCATTATGGCCGCCGGACGTCAGCAGGTAGCTGACGTCGGTGTCGGTCTGCTGAATGATCTTGTAAGTCGAGCGCCAGGGAGCGACGTGGTCGCGGACGGTGCCAATAGCGAAGATCGGTGCGCGGATGTCGGTAAGTGCGATCGTCTTGCCATCGATCTTAAAGTGTCCCGCGGCCAGTTCGTTATTTAAATACAAGCGACGTAGATATTCCGAATGCATGCGGTAAGGCAATCGAGTGGCATCAGCATTCCAGGCCATCAGATCAATCATGGGTTCGCGTTCGCCCATGAAGTAAGTTTGGATCATGCGGGACCATATGAGATCGTTCGAACGCAGCATTTGAAAGGCGCCGGCCATCTGTTTTGCGTCCAGAAAACCAGGCTCCCGCATAGCATCTTCGAGGAAGTGGACCTGACTTTCATTGATGAACAACGACAGTTCGCCCGGCTTAGTGAAATCGGTTTGGGCAGCGAGCAATGTGATGCTTGCCAGCCGCTCGTCACCGTCACGTGCCATCGTGGCGGCCTCGATCGACAGCAGGGTGCCGCCCAAACAATATCCGACGCTGTGCACCTTACGTTCGGGCAGCACTGCACCGACGGCATGAAGTGCAGCCTCAACCCCGAGCCGGCGATAGTCTTCCATGCCGAGGTTGCGATCTCCCTCGTCCGGATTCTTCCAGGAGACCATGAACACAGTGAACCCCTGCTCGATTAGATAGCGCACCAGCGAGTTCGACGGTGAAAGATCAAGGATATAGTATTTCATGATCCACGCTGGGACGATAAGCACGGGCTCCGGACGAACTGTCGTGGTCGTGGGCGTGTATTGAATCAACTCGATCAGGCGATTGCGGTAGATGACTTCGCCGGGCGTTACGGCGACGTCGCGGCCGACCTTGAAGGCCTCCGTTCCAAAAGGCTTCTCGGCGGCTAACTTGCGACGGGCATCCTCCATGAAGTTGCCAAAGCCCGTGAGGAGGTTAGCGCCACCGCTGGCGATGGTCTTGCTGAGTATTTCAGGATTGGTTGCCGGAAAATTCGACGGTGAGAACATATCGAGAAGTTGACGCGTAGCAAATTCGACCTCCGCCTCGTGCTGCGGGCTGACGCCGCCGACGTCCACGGTGGCATCGTGCCACCATTGTTGGTTTAGCAAAAATCCTTGGTAGATCAGGCTGAACGGCCATCGCAGCCACGCATCGTTGGCGAACCGCCGGTCCTGAGGCAAGGGCGTTATGCAGGGAGCGGCAAGGTCGGAAAATCCCTGTTTCTGAGCCTGATTGATCAACCGCTGCCATTTTTCGACGGCCTTCTTGAGTAGCTCTAGCTGCTTCCCGGGCGAGAAGGCGAGATGGGTCGCCCAAACGAAATAGGCTTCCGCGATTGCGGCTGGCGACAGTCCGCCCGTGAGACGGGCGAGAGACGAGTGGAGTAACTGATCAAGAGCATTGTCACTCGTTGTTTCAGGTTGCCGAACCTCAGGGACCGGGGCTGATTGCCCTTTTTTTTGAACCGACTGAGTGTCGGTGGCCGCCAACGTTGGGTGCTCGGGAATCGGGACTGACCGAGCCGCAATCTGATCTTCGCTCGGGCCTGTAGACGCGATCACATTCTTGGACATGCGCCTCCTCATCGATAGTCACAAAAATCAAGCCAAGCTATAGCACGCAGCGCATCGCGCACTGATTTACATCAATGCGGTAAGCAGAGAGCTTAGTAAGCATTACTGGGCATCCAGCCCGTCCTATACGCAAGAGCACCACTTTTTGGGGCGAATTGATGCGGACGTGCATCTCGTCTGTTGAAGCGCGCAAGAGTCCGTCGGGTTTTCTGTTTCTGACCTCTCAGCCAAGATAGCCATCCCTCAAGGCAAAGAAACGCTGCTTTGAGATTGCTATCCACTGACCGAATCCGGTTGATCACGCTGGAGCGAATAATGAGCGACCGCTTGAACCGAAAACAATTCACTCGCCTGACGGTGACGGCTCTTTCGCTCATGCTCATCATTATCGGCGTAGTGTTCACGGGATTGCACTACTTCAGTCATTGGTAAGAGTGGGACTGATTCGACAGGGGCCATGCACTCGATCCGATCGTAGTGTTGGCTTATAGGACTTGACGCGTAGCCGCGGCCGCCGACAGCATTAAGTTCGTGACAAAGCTTAATCTGGATCAATGCGGACTCCGACAAGATGGCTAAGTGTGATTGAAGCCTCGCCGAGCAATCCCTTGCGCGTAACAATGTCGTTGTCCTCGGTCAGGATCTTCACTGGCGATGACTTCAGCACAAGAATCAAGAGCAAAAACGCCCTTGTTGAGGTGGTAGAGTACGTAGCGTGGACAATCCGTACTGAGTCAGAAGGTCGCGCGCTTCGACTTTGAGAATCAACTATTTGAGGAGATTCAGGATTGGCGCGCGAGGTGCTGACATGAATCGGAAGAATGAAGAGAAGGCCGAAGTACGATTTGCGGCGTATGTGGCGGGGCTTGCGAGTGTGCTTGGGCACGCGGACCGGGTTGGCCCCCTGCGCGACTATTGCACGGGCCTGATATTGCCGGGCGAGCGCAAGAGCGTGGAGCCGATGGCCGCGAAGACGGCTCCGGCGCGGACGGCCGCGCAGCATCAGTCGTTGCTGCATTTTGTCGGTGTCGCGTCCTGGTCGGACGAGAGGGTGTTGGCCAAGGTACGGGAGGCGGTGCTGCCTGCAATGGAACGGCAGGGGCCGATCGAGGCGTGGATCATCGATGACACGGGCTTCCCCAAACAAGGAAAGCATTCGGTAGGCGTGCAGCATCAATATTGCGGACAACTCGGCAAAGAGGCCAATTGTCAGGTCGCCGTCTCGCTGTCGATCGCGAACCACTCCGCCAGCCTGCCGGTGGCCTATCGGCTTTATCTACCGAAGGAATGGATCAAGGACAGGGCGCGCCGAAACAAGGCAGGCGTGCCGCGTAAGCTCAGCTTTAAGACCAAGCCCGAGATCGCGCTGGAGCAGATACGTTGGGCGTGCGAGGCCGGTCTGCCACGCGGGGTGGCATTGATGGACGCGGCCTATGGAACTGACTCACGGCTGCGCACCGGCATGACGGCGTTGGGCGTGAGCTATGTCGTCGGCATTCAGCCGAAAATCCTGGTGTGGCCGCCCGGCACCGGACCGAGGCGCAGAGGCAAACCGTTGAACAACACGGGGCGTCGCGACGAACCCGATCTGGTCTCGGCCAAACGTCTGGCGTGTGACCTGCCCAAAGAGGCCTGGCAAACGATCCGGTGGCGGGAGGGATCGGCCGAGTGGCTGTCATCGCGCTTCGCCCGCGTGCGCGTTCGGGTTGGGCATAGCCAGCTGATGCCGGAATCGCTGTCGCAGGAGTGGTTGCTGATCGAGTGGCCTATGGGCGACGCCGAGCCGACCAAGTATTGGCTGTCGACGCTGCCACCCGATATCGGCTTCCGCGATCTCGTCGACTTCGCCAAGCTGCGCTGGCGTATCGAGCGCGACTATCTTGAGCTCAAGCAGGAAGTCGGGCTTGGGCACTTCGAAGGGCGCGGGTGGCGCGGCTTCCATCATCACGCCACGATGTGCATCGCGGCCTATGGATTCCTGATCTCCGAGCGGGAAACGATTCCCCCCTCAGCACCTCGTCGCGCCACGCCATTCCAGACGCCTGCTTTACCCGAAGGTTATCGACCCAGAGGATCCCCCCTTGCGGCCTGAACGCCACATTCCAAACTCGATCGCTACCGTCCGCGTGCGGTTGATCAACGCGCTCATCAGAACTCTGCCGCGATGTCCCTGTTGCCGCAGCAAAATGAGATACGGCCGACGAAATTTGTGATGCAGTACGACAATCGCGTTTCCCACAAAGCGACGTCGAGGTAATTTACGCCGGTTGACTTACATCAATACGTGATGAGCGGTCTGTGCTGAACATTCGTTTTAGTCGAAATGACAAGGGCGCGGCCGCCATGGCCAGATTGGCTTTGATCGTCCTGATGCTCACGCTACCGCTTTCGGCAACGGCGCAGTCTGTTCGAGGCAATCCTTTGATTGGCCGTCAGACGGCGATGACGCTTTGCGTACCCTGCCATCAGATCGGTGAAACGCATCGGGATGGCGCTCGGAGTTTTGTGGATGTCGCCAGTATGCCGTCCACCACGGCTCTTTCGTTGAGAGTATTTCTTCGTTCAAATCACAAGGGAATGCCTAATCTGATAATCGCTGACTCCGATACCGACGACTTGATCGCCTATATTCTCAATCTCAAGCAGCCGTCTGCTCCAAAGCGACGATAAGCGCATGGTTTCCTGGGCACCTTCACTTCGTCGTCGGGCTTTGTGATCATGGCGTGAGAAAGCCTAATGCCGACTGAACCGGGCTCCTGTAGGCATCGCGGAACCGACGCAAATGACCATGTCGGACATTCGGCGGAAAACGCCCCGCTCCAAGCTACCAACGGTTGCCCCTGCATGTCAGGAATGCCGAGTCGCTTCGTTGATGCAAATCAACCTTTGGGAGACATGTGCGTGAGAGCTTGCTCGAACGCGACAAAGCCGTAATAAGCAAGGCGTGGCCGCAATGTCCCAGACGCCATCTGAGCAATATCGTGTCTACAATGTATGGGACGTCCCGACGCGGTGGTTCCATTGGATTAACGCACTGGCCGTGCTCGGCTTGATAAGCGTCGGAGTTATGCTGCTGAACGACGATGCGCTTGGACTTTCGGCCGGCGGCAAAGTCCAGCTCAAGCAGATACACGTGGCGCTTGGCTACGTCATGGCGTTGAATTTAATCTGGCGCTTTGTGTGGGCCTTTCTCGGAAGCCGCTATGCGCGATGGCGTGCGATGTTGCCCTATGGGCCTGGCTACTGGGGCGCATTGCGCAGCTATGCCACTGCTTTCCTTTCCGGCGAGCCGCAACAATATGTCGGGCACAATCCCGCGGCGCGCATAGCAATCGTACTCATACTGCTTCTGCTCCTCCTTCAGACCGCGACGGGACTAATCCTAGCTGGAACTGACCTGTTCTGGCCGCCGTTCGGCGGATGGTTCGCGGGCTGGGTTGCGGCGACCGGTATCGATCCGGCGTCGGTTTCGCCGCTGGCTTCGGATACGATGGATCAGGCTGCATACAAGGCAATGCGCGCCTTCCGGTTCCCCATCGTGGCGATCCACTTATATGTGTTCTATGCGCTTGCGGCCGTCATCCTGACCCATCTTGCCGCGGTGATCGTGACCGAGATACACGAGGGCGGAAGTATTACGTCGGCGATGTTCACTGGCCGTAAGATTCTCAATCGGCCACCGCACGACGTATAGGCTCGAAAAGAGCCCGGCGCCTCTGGGTATTTGAAGTATGGCCGTTCGCGCCGGCAGGACGGCCGAGCGCTAGTAGTGACGCTATTTTTGGGGAGTTGCTGGAGAATAACAGAGGAGTAGTCGCCATGATCAAATACGCCATTGCATTGTTATCCCTCAGCTGCCTCTTTGCGTCCTCCGCTCTGGCACAGGATGATCTGCTGTTGAAGGCAGTTGCTGGAGAATAACAGAGGAGTAGTCGCCATGATCAAATACGCCATTGCATCGTTATCCCTCAGCTGCCTCTTTGCGTCCTCCGCTCTGGCACAGGATGATCTGCTGTTGAAGGCGCAGCAGCAATTTGAGCCGATCCCGACGGCTCCGCCAGAGCTGCCCGGTAACGTGGCGACGCCTGGGAAGGTCGAACTCGGCAAGATGCTGTACTTCGACCCCCGGCTCTCCGCGAGTCATGCCATCAGCTGCAGCTCGTGTCATAGTATTGGGCTCGGCGGGGCTGACGCCGAACCTACCTCAATCGGCCATCGCTGGCAGCACGGCGGGCGCAATGCTCCCACGGTTTTGAATTCGGTATTCAACAAAGCGCAGTTCTGGGACGGCCGGGCCAAGGACCTCGAACAGCAGGCTGGTGGGCCGATGGCTAACCCGGTCGAGATGGCGTCGCCAACGGCGCATGTGGCCGAGCAGCTGAAAGGCATTCCGGGCTATAGCGACCTGTTCGCCACGGCTTTTCCGGGAGAAGCGGACCCCATCACGCTTGGCAACGCGCAAAAGGCCATCGCCGTGTTTGAGGCGACGCTGATCACGCCAAACGCGCCGTTTGATCGCTTCCTCAAGGGTGAGGGGAATGCGCTGTCGCCGACGCAGAAGGCGGGCCTGGGGCTTTTCATGGATAAGGGGTGCTCGGCCTGTCACAGCGGCATCAACGTCGGCGGCGGCCTGTACGCCCCATTCGGCGTGGTCGCGAAGCCGGGGGCTGAGTTCCTGCCGGCCGCCGACAAGGGCCGCTTGATGGTCACCAAGACCCCGAGTGATAAGTACGTCTTCAAGGTCCCGACGCTCCGGAACATCGCTCTGACGGCGCCTTATTTCCACACGGGGAATGCCTGGGATCTGCGCCAGGCGGTGGCCGTGATGGGAACCAGTCAGTTGGGCGCTGAGCTGACCGACGATGAAATTGACAAGATAACCACCTTCCTCGACAGCTTGACTGGTGAACAGCCGAAGGTGATGTACCCCATCCTTCCGCCAAGCGTCGCGACTACGCCCCGACCGCAGCCGTGATCGAGGTTATCGGGTCTGATCGGCTCCGTTCCTCACGGTGATTTAGCGAAGCCCGGCTTCAGTGGCCGGGCTTTGCATTCGCTCTGGCAGTTCGCACTACGCCTGCTTAGGAGGCCTTCCTTTTTGCCCTCAAAGATCAAGAAGTGAAACTTGGCTGATGATGTCTCTTCCTGGCACAACTCGGACATGGCGCGATGTCCGAGTTGAGTTGGTTATGCGTACAAAAACGGACATGGAATATGTGCCCGTTATTGCTACCGGGGGTTTAATTCTCCCTCATGCATCCCCACATACTATCCATGGCCCAATGGCAAAAGTCCTTTACCCGAGAACCGACTAAGACCAAGGCGGAGCTGCGTGAGATGCTGACTGAGGCCGTCCGCAATACGCAGGCTGAGAATAACCGCCTGCAACAGGCCAAGATAGATCGCGGCAAAAAGGCAGCCTAACTCATATCTGAGTGCAAGAACCTCGGCTGGCCAAGCCCCCCAAAGGCCCCCACCCAGCCGGGAGTTCCCAACACAAGCGGCCTCGGCACGCAACCCGCGCTGGGGCCGTTTTTGTGCATATGCCCTACCTAGCCTCGCTCAATTCATCATGCGTTTACAAAAGAACCCTAAGACGCACCCAACGATTATTTGGGTTGCGAACGATGAATGATTTGAAACAGAAATTTGATGCATCGACGGTCGCCGTTATGCGGCAGGCGTTGAACGAGATCGTCACCGACCCTCGCTTTTTGATGCGAAAGTCTGTCACGCCGCTTGAAGTGGCGGAGCATATTCTTCAGCAGGCGGCGTTGGGCGTGCGCGACCTCAACCGGCTGAAAAACACTGCACTTGAGAAATTGGTTACCGCTGCGTGAGCGTACCTCCGCGCTTGGCTTGGTGAAGCAACGGGACAGCGGAGCTGATTGCAATCATCCGACCTTTGGGTGTATTGCAATGAGCATGTGGGATGCCGCCAGCGTTGCACTCCTCAAAAAACTCTGGGCCAGCGGCCACAGCGCCGCGCAGATCGCCACTCGACTGGGGCACAGCCGCAACGCGGTGTGCGCCAAGTTGCTGCGCATGGGCTTGAAGCGCGGCCACAAGCCGCCCACCGCCAAACCTAAGATCGTGTCGGTGCCGAAGCGAAAGCCAGCGCTGTTGGCGGCCTGTACTCGCCCGGTTCATAAGGTTGTGTCTACGCACAAGCCAGTATTGAAGCAGCCTAAGGAACTCACCAAGTCACAGTTGAATGCGATGCTGGCTGAGGCCGCCGCTAACACGGCGCGACTGCTTCGATGATGCCTTGCCTGGGAGGAGCGACAACATGACCCCACGCATTCCCGAGGAATTTTCCACCAGCTTGATCGGCTGGAGTTCATTCGTGATCACGGGCAACACGATGCCGCCCCGAGATCATCCTGACGAAGACGACGAGGACGACGAGGACGAAGAGGAGGAGGACCGCGCCGACGAACCGCCGGTCGTGCGCGAGCCGGACGAAGACTAGAGCATGATTCCCCACGCAAAAGCCGCCAAGGCTTCCCTCGACGGCTCAGCCGTTGCGTTGCGTTTGCGTGGAGGTGTGCTGCTTCGAGCGGTGCTCGAACGCGGCCTGTGCCTGCCTCGCCATGGGACGCACGGCCTCAATGAGGCGTCCGGCGTTGCCAACTTGTCGGGCCAACGATCCCCGATAGTTGCGATATGTTACCAGCACTGCTGCTGATCAAGCCAGCGTTGCTCCTATAGATGAAATAGATGCGCGCCGACGAGATGATCGAATGAGGTTCTCGACTTCCGGTAATGGCAGTTTTCGGAAGTGGTTGGTCTGGCTGATGATGTCTGGTCTTGGGGGTGAAGCGGACTTGGCGGTTGCGTGGGTCGAGGTCCGAGTTTGATGCTGTGGACGGCGCCCACTCTGCGGCATCGGAGTGCCATAGGGTGGTTGCGTTAGAGCAAACCACATTGAGGGGAGCCGTCCATGGGCGAAGTTAACACGATTGGCCTCGATATTGCGAAGTCTGTATTCCAGGTTCACGGGGTAGATGTTGCGGGCGCGGTCGTGATGCGCAAGCGCGTCAGTCGCGCTAAGGTGCTGGAGTATTTTGGCGATCTGCCGCCGTGCCTGGTGGGGATCGAGGCATGTCCCTCAGCTCATCACTGGGGCCGCGAGCTACAGGCACTTGGCCACACGGTCAGGCTGATACCGCCGAGTTATGTGAAGGCCTACCTCAAACGTAGCAAGAATGATGCGAATGATGCGGCAGCGATCTGTGAGGCGGTGACGCGGCCGTCGATGCGGTTCGTCCCGGTCAAGACGAAGGAGCAGCAAACCGCCTTGATGCTGCACCGGACCCGGCAATTGCTGGTGCGCCAGCGCACGATGTTGAGCAATGCTTTGCGTGGACACCTGGCCGAACTCGGCATCGTGTCGGCCAAGGGCCGTAATGGAACGGCGGAGTTGATCAGGATTATCACGGGTGGTGCGGATAGCCGGGTGTCCCCAGCCGTCCGCGGCATTCTTGAGGTGCTGGCCCGGCAGTATGGCGCTATCGGCACCGAGATAGCGTCCATCGACAAGAGCATCATGGCCCTGCACCGCGCCTGTGAGGCGAGCCGGCGGCTGGCGGAGATCCCAGGTATCGGCCCGATCGGCGCCACCGCACTGGTTGCCGAGGTCGGCGACTGGAAGACCTTCTCGTCGGGGCGCAGTCTTGCGGCCTGGATCGGGTTGGTGCCGAAGCAGCACACCACCGGCGGCAAGGACAGGCTCGGCAGCATCACCAAGCAGGGCAACCGATATCTGCGGTGGCTGCTGGTGGTCGGGGCAATGGCCGTCATCCGCTACGCGCGCAAGCACGGCACCGCCAGGCGTCCCTGGCTTGGCCGGCTGATGGAGCGCCGTCCCACGAAAGTGGCGGCCGTGGCGCTCGCCAACAAGATTGCGCGAATAGCCTGGGCCATCATGGTCCGGGGCGAGAGATACAGGGAGCCGAAACTGTTGCTGGCGGCATGAGACAGACCGGCAAATAGATCGGCAACACCAATTGGCGAGGGCATGACGACGTAATGCAGATACGGTTGTTCCGGGGATCGGGAGAACCCGCATGGGTCAACGCACCTCTTCTAAAGTGCGTGAGTTTGTTTGGGATCCGATCCGCGCAGAGCATTAGGGCCAGCGGCCATACCTGCCGCAAAAACAGGCCGGACACGTGACCGCACCCGACCAATGCTGCAAAAACGTCAGAAAGTTCTTGCCAGGGCGCCGTCCACACGTGACCCAACTGAGAAGACATCGGCCGCCCCAAATAGCCGTGTCTTCGAAGCCAGGTATCAGCCCTATCCAAATGCTGGTTTGTTCCTTTACTATGCCGTCTCCTGAGCTTGGGGGTCGGAAATGCAGCGGCGCGAGTTCATCACCCCTATCGTCGGCGCGGCAGCGACGTGGCCGCTTGCGGCTCGCGGGCAGCAGGCACCGTCGTACGAGCAGCCAGCGGGAAAATTGATGACGCTGGTCGGGCCAAAAGGAGGGTCCCGTGGGAAAGGCAGCTGGTGATTTGTTTGACGCGAAGGTTTTTCTCGCCGGAGTTGGCGCGGGGAAGCAGATACTGGAATTCCAAAAGAATCAGCGCGTGTTCGAGCAAGGCGACATCGCCGACACGGTATTTTACATTCAAAAAGGCAGGGTCAAGCTGACCGTCCTGTCCGAGCAGGGCAAGGAAGCGGTCATCGCAATTCTGGAGCCTGGCCAGTTCTTTGGCGAAGGTTGCATGAATGGTCATTCGCGACGCATGGCGACGACAACGGCGATGGAAAATTGTGTCATCACGTCAATTACGAAAGCCGCGATGATCAACGCTATTCATGATGAGCCGAAATTTTCGGAGCTGTTCATGGCCTATCTCCTGACCCGAAACAGCCGGATTGAGGAGGACCTGATCGACCAGCTGTTCAATTCGAGCGAGCGGCGGCTGGCGCGGCTGCTCTTGCTGCTCGCGAATTTCGGCAGAGAAGGCAGCCCCCAGGCAATCAATCCACATATCAGCCAGGAAACGCTGGCAGAGATGATCGGCACCACCCGCTCCCGGGTCAGTCATTTCATGAACAAGTTTCGCAAGCTGGGTCTGATCAGCTACAACGGGCATATCGAAGTTCACAGTTCGCTATTAAGCGCAGTTCTGCACGAGAAGCCGCTGATAAAAGATCGTGGATAGAAAAATCCCAATGCCAAAGAAACGGCCTCAGCTCGGGGGTACAGGCTGAGGCCGTTATCCATCGGATGCTTGGGGGGCACCGTGCACCCGGTAGCACGTCACTAAGTTGTCAGGGGCGACATTGGTTCCCTAAGGACTCGCGCCGTCACTTCATTGCTTGCAGGTTTTGTCAGCCGTCAAAGCTGTTTCTGCTGATGCTTTTGTCGGATGAGCAGCGCCGACGACCTTCATGCTGCCGCCAGCGGCGGGTTGGGCCTCGACGATCTGGCATTTCATCGTCGCGGTATCTTGAGCCAGGTAGAACGAGGAAGCAGCCGCCGGCGGCGCTTGACCGACAGTTTTGGCCGGTTCAGCCGCGAAGGAGGATGCAGAGAATGCGAGAACAGCGACCGTCGCTAGGAGAACTTTCTTCATGGTGTTTACCGGTTGTCGTGCGTCCAGTATTGGACAGGGAGCACAAGTAAAGTCAGCCGATGAAGGTTCCTGGGCGTGACTCCCAGTTAGTTAAGATTTCTGGAAAGTGAGCAATATTGACCAGCGACCCCAAACCCGGAAGCGCATGCTGGTTCGATCACCGCCCCGCCATCGGTACCCATCGGTGACTGAGAGTGTTGCGCTCCCGCCGTTATCAGGGGGGCCTTATGCCTCACACCCAAGCCAGCCAACCTAAACTGCCGTTACAAGATCGTTTGGCGCTGCACGCCTTACGATTGAAAGAAGAGGCACAAGCGCTCCGGCCCGGAGCTGAGCGCGACGCCGTTATACGAAGGGCGCGTCAGGCTGAAACCGCCTCGCACGTGAATGAATGGCTCTTGTCGCCCGGTCTACAGCCGCCCCGCTGAAACAAGTGCTTACGCTATTGGCGATATTGGCCGGACCTATCTTGGTGACGACCATCGTGACGATCGTCGTCTTTGAGATTAAGGACGCATGGGAGCGTGACCGCCTGAGGTAGTAAGGCCGCCTCAGTTGGCGGCCTCTTTCATTTATAGATACGAGGCCATGTCGCCTCTTGGCACTGAACGGACCTTCAGCGATGTCCGCAGTCGCTAACGGGAGGAAAGCGGACATGACGCGGATGGCCCATTTCGGTAGAGAATAACCCAAAGCGGACTCCGTCTCCTCTTGGGCTGCTTGCATCGCTGCGCAAATGAACAGGCCCCCCAATCCCGGACATCGGGCAATTGTGTTCGCCGGGCGCTCACGTTGACCCAGATCAATTCCGCTGTCTCAATCAGCATGTATTTTTTTATAATGCGATCTGGTTGTGGGCACAAAACTGTTGTGCCCCCGCCTAGTCTGGAGGGCATTCATGCCCGCTTCTCCCCCAGTCCCGACCTTGTTCCGTGATTGCCTGATGGAGGCGCCATGCACGAAGTGCGGCGCAAAAATGACGCTTGCTCGCATCGAGCCAGCCAAGCCGGGCTACGATCTGCGCACATTCGAGTGCACAAAGTGCAATAACGTCGATCAGTACATCGTTGAATACGAAACATCTTCGCCTTGGGTGCTGGTCGTCAGGGGCAGTTAGGCCGTATCAGTTGGCGGGCTCTTTCATTGCAGCGCGGAAACTAAAAGAGGACCGAGTTGTTAAGGTCATACCCTAACGGAGGAAAATCTCATGCGTGTTTTTGTCCTCGTCACCGTGTTACTCGCCTCGTCGAGCCTCTGCCCCTCATTCGCCCAAGAGCAAGGAAAAGACCCAGTTGCTGCGCCACAAACAGTTCCTGCCCAGTCTGACCAGAACTCCCAGCAACGGCAGGATCAAAGAACCGGCCGCGAACAACCAAGGGCCGACGACCGTGAGGTGGGTCGCGACCGGATGATGCGTCGCGGCGACAGCGATCGTGTGGGCCGCGATGACCGTGAAATGGGTCCCAACTGGAGAGTGCATCGCGACCGAGAGACAGGCCGCGATCGCGACATGGATCGCGGACGTTACAGCGAGCGGGGAAATCGAGACGACGACTATGCGGACAGGGATAGGGACAATAGGCGTTATTCCGATGAAGACCGACGACCCCGACATCGTGTGAAAGTCTGCGTCGAGTACGAAAACGGCGATGAATATTGCCGCTACAAAGAATAGAGCCGCCAGAGGGCTTAGTATTTCGCGACGGCGGACCTGAGGAATAGCTTGAGCATGGCCGGAAAATTTTTCGTTGCCATTGTTTTCGTGCTGCTAGCCGGGATAGCGGCGTCCGCGCCCGTTCTTGGCGAGACTGGGCGCGCTGCATATTATCGCGGCGGTCGGACCGCTAGTGGCGAGGTATCAGGCCCAAATGGTCATACAGCCGCTCATCGAACGTTGCCATTCGGTACAAAGGTTCTAGTGACCAACATGAGCAACGGGCGTTCGGTAACTGTGCGGATAAACGATCGCGGCCCGTATGGTCGGGGGCGCATTATCGATGTAAGCACCGCGGCAGCGCGCGAACTTGGTATGATTAGTAGCGGGACCGCAAGGGTTCGGGTAGATCGACAGTAAGCTAGTTCTTGCGATGATTGGTTCGAAAAACTGTTGATCCCACGACAAACTCTAAACTCATCGCTCGAAGGGGAGTGTCGCCTGATCTTCTGACCAGTCAATTATATCAAAGGTCATTCCGCGCCTGAGCATCTCTACTTCCAGATCGGCAGCATGCCTTTTCCAGTCTGATGTTTCACGGACCCGAAACCGGGGTTCCTCGCCTTTCTCTTTCAGCGCATCATCGGCGGCCAGTGCGCCTCGGATACCCTCGTACATCATTGTGAGGCTGTCGTTCGTGAATGCTTCATAATTCATCGGGGCCGTCTCGCCCTAAGAAAAAGCCGTCACCGGGTTAAGACAGCGACGGCTCTTCGCACTCGTGACCGCCAGAAGGTCATAGCGATAGTAACGGAGTTGCGGTTAACGGCGGGTAACCCCCGAACTCGCAGCAACGAAAACCCGCCCGAAGGGGTCATCGAGCGGGTTCGCAGAGTAAAAAAAACGGCGCTTGCCAAGAGCGTCGCGACCGTATTTTGCAACCGCGTAGTACGAGGCCGCTGATCAATTTTGCTCATTTTCGCGAAAATATGCGGGACGACGGCGAGGGTAAGGAACGATCTATGGCCGGGGCGGCTTAGCGCAGCGGACTGCCGCAGCCGCCCGGCAAAGTCCCAAGAGTGACGCCTTAGCGCTCTCCCTGCGCTGAGGCCGTTTTTTTGGAACGGTGTCTCTAGTTACGCTCTTTACCGGAAACGCGCCGGTCAATATCTCGCGGCCAGCGGGCCCCCGGACAAGAAACGGAGGCAAAGCGGACCCCGGAATTGCGAGGGCCGAAGTCCGGTTCTGAACCACTTCGGACATTGGCCCTGATCCACCAGAGCCGGCTGTAGCCAATTCTCGCTCGCTGCCCGGTCTATAAGTGCTAGGCTTCGGGTATTCGAAAAGGCGTATTCTCAGGTCACATGCGGCGGCGCGACCTCATGAGTTTTGTTGGTGCGACAGCGGTTTGGCCGCTCGCCGCGCACGCGCAGCAACTCGACGACTACGTCCACAACGCAGGGCACAAAAGCTTTAAACAAATTCTTTTCAGCAGCTGTCGCAATCGCCGGCGTCTACGCCGTGTTGAAGGTCGGTATCCAATCCTAGCCAATCAAGGAATAACATGAATTCGACACCCGCAGACGCATACAAGTTCATCGACCATACGTTTGATGTCGTCGTCGTCGGTGCCGGCGGTGCCGGTTTGCGCGCCACGCAGGGCGCCGTCGAGGCAGGCTTGACGACTGCCTGCATCACAAAGGTGTTCCCTACACGCAGTCATACGGTTGCAGCCCAGGGCGGCATTGCAGCCAGTCTCGGCAATCTCGGCGAAGACAATTGGCAATGGCATATGTACGACACGGTCAAAGGGTCCGACTGGCTCGGCGACCAAGATGCCATCGAATATATGTGCCGGCAGGCCGTCCCCACCGTCCTCGAACTGGAACATGCGGGGATGCCCTTCTCCCGCACCGAAGACGGAAAAATCTATCAGAGGCCGTTCGGTGGACACATGGGCGACTTCGGCAAATATCCGGTACCCCGCGCTTGCGCAGCGGCGGATCGAACGGGACATGCTTTGCTCCACACACTATATGGGCAAGCCCTGCGGGTCGGAGCCGAATTTTTTATCGAGTATTTCGTGCTGGATCTCGTCATGGTAGACGGCGAGTGCCGCGGCATTATCGCGTGGTCACTGATGGATGGAACGCTTCATCGTTTCCGCGCACAGACCGTCATCCTGGCGACGGGCGGTTACGGTAGAATCTACTTTTCTTGCACGTCCGCGCATACCTGCACAGGCGACGGAGGCGGTTTGGTCCTGCGCGCCGGCCTGCCGTTGCAAGATATGGAGTTCATGCAGTTTCATCCGACCGGCATTTATGGGGTGGGTTGCCTCATCACGGAAGGTGCGCGCGGAGAAGGCGGCTACCTGGTCAATTCAGGAGGCGAACGCTTTATGGAGCGTTATGCACCCAGCGCGCGGGATCTCGCATCACGCGACGTAGTCTCGCGCGCGATGACAGTGGAAATCCGTGAGGGGCGCGGCGTGGGTCCAAAAAAAGATCACATCTACCTGCATCTCGATCACCTCGATCCTGCGATGCTGCACGAACGGCTACCTGGCATTTCGGAATCGGCACGCGTTTTCTCCGGCGTCGATGTGACGCGGCAGCCGATTCCTGTGCTGCCGACCGCCCACTATTGCATGGGCGGCATCCCGGCGAACTATCACGGGGAAGCAATTAGACCGTCTGACGGCAATCCTGACGCCACGGTACCCGGCCTGATGGCTGTGGGCGAGGCCGCCTGCGTTTCGGTTCACGGAGCGAACAGGCTTGGCTGTAACTCACTTCTCGATATCGTCGTGTTCGGCCGTGCGGCAGCCCTGCGTTGCGCCGAAAAATTGACTGCGAAAGCTAGACAGCCGGAACTGCCGCCCGACGCCGGGGAGGAGACGTTGGCCCGGTTTGACAGATTGCGCAACGCGAAGGGCGGAACACCAACCTCCACTCTCAGGCTGCAGATGCAGCGCGCAATGCAGAGCTATGCGACCGTGTTCCGGACGGCAAGCATTCTGCAAGAAGGCAAAGAAGCGTTACGCGAGGTTTGGAATGGCCTATCCGACATTTCCGTAACAGACCGGTCGTTGATCTGGAATTCCGATCTGGTCGAAACGCTAGAGTTTGAAAATCTTCTACTTCAGGCGACGTCTCTGGTGGAATTCTGCCATCGCCCGCACCGAGAGCCGCGGCGCTCACGCCCGCGAAGACTTCCCCAAGAGGGATGACCAAGACTGGATGAAACACACGCTTGCATGGGTGGATGCAAAGGGAGCCGTCCGGTTAGACTATCGCCCGGTTCACACGTACACCTTGAGCAAAGACATTCAGTATATCGAGCCGACGGCCCGTATTTACTGAGCAAGGGCATTTCAATTCGGGCAAAGCGGAAAACATCTACTCGCAGCGAACATTTCGCCCGTTGACCCGACTCGGAAGCCCGAGGGCGACCTACGCTGAGGGCGGAAATCGCACAAGCCCGCATTGATGCACAAAGTGCCGTCCCAAGTTAGGTCGCTTGAATTAAACGGAAGGCTTCGTCCAACAGATGCGGGGTGTGCTTTCCAGGTGAAAATTTGCACGCCCGCTCAAAGTAATCCCTGAGCGCGGGCCGGAACGATGGATGCGCTACATTGTCAATCACGACTCCGGCCCGCTGTTTCGGAGACAGACCGCGCAGGTCGGCGAGGCCATGTTCCGTCACCACGATCTGGACGTCGTGCTCGGTATGATCGACATGGGTCACCATAGGGACGATGGACGAGATCGATCCGTGTTTGGCGCTTGAAGGCGTCATG
Organism: uncultured Alphaproteobacteria bacterium; assembly: GCA_963801875.1. Lineage (GTDB taxonomy): Bacteria > Pseudomonadota > Alphaproteobacteria > Rhizobiales > Xanthobacteraceae > Bradyrhizobium. The sequence goes on from CAWDGT010000010.1 coordinate 903,444, forward strand.
AAGATCGAGAGATAGGCGTTGCGGGCGAAATCGCCCGAGCCACCGATACCGTTCATGATGCTGGAGCCGCGGATATGGGTCGAATTGACATTGCCGTAGATATCGGCCTCGATCATCCCGTTCATGGCGATCACGCCGAGCCGCCGGATCACCTCAGGATGGTTGGAGATTTCCTGCGTCCGCAGCACAATGCGGTCCTTGAGTGTGTCGAGTTCGCGGTTGAACAACATTGCTGCGTCGGAACTAAGCGACAGCGCGGTGGCCGAGGCGAACACCATCCGGCCGGACCGGATAAGGTTCAGCATGCCGTCCTGCAGCACCTCGGTGTAGGCGGTCAGCCGCGTGAACGGACCGTCTTCGAGCCCCGCCATCACCGCATTGGCCACGTTGCCGACCCCGGACTGGATCGGGAGCAATTCGGATGGCAGCCTGCCGCGGCGAACCTCGTGCCCGAGAAATTCGAGAATATGGCCGGCGATCGCCTTCGATGTCTGGTCGGGCGGGGCGAAAGTCGTGTTGCGATCCGGCGCATTGGTTTCGACCACGGCGATCACCTTGCTCGGGTCGCAGCGAAACGTGGTCTCGCCGATCCTGTCACCGGGCGCGAGGATAGGAATTGGCGTCCGGTGTGGCGGCAGCTTGGTGCCGTAATAGATGTCATGCATGCCCTGCAGCGCCGGGTTCATCCACGAATTGACCTCAAGAATGATACGGTCGGCCTGATCGAGCCAGGTTTTGTTGTTCCCGATGGAAGTCGAGGGCACTAGACTGCCGTCCGGCAGGATGGCGGCGACCTCGACCAACGCAATATCCAGATGCCCGAGAAAGCCGAACCAGACGAACTGCGCGACATGGCTGAGGTGGATATCGATATAGTCCATTGTCCCGGCATTGATGCGCTCGCGCGTAATCGGGTCGGACTGGTAGGGAAGGCGCAAGTCGATACCGTTGACCTTGGCCAGTGCGCCATCCAGTTCGGGCGCGGTCGAGGCCCCGGTCCACACGCCGATCCGGAACGGTTCTCCGCGCGCGTGCGCTTCCTCGATCCGGTGCGCGAGCGCAAACGGAACGGCCTTTGGATATCCCGACCCGGTAAAGCCGCTCATGCCGACATTCGCGCCATGCAGCACCAGGGCGGCCGCATCATCGGCCGACATAATTTTTGAGCGAAGTCTCGCCGACATCACACGCGAGCTGTCGTTCATCATAAGTCCCCTGGAATAGAAAGTGTTCCTCTGTCCGGACGTTTCGCGTGGCCCTTCTCGAAAATCGCGGGCGGGTACCGGCAGTCGCTTTACCACCCTCGCCGACATCGACGCGCAGAGAAAAAACATCGGCCGGCGGTCAGCAGACTATCTGTTCACCCCGGGACATAGCGCGCGCCCAAACCGTCATCGGCGGCGAGCGACGGCAACTCCCAACAGGAACGCGATTAACAGCGAACCAAGAGGTGCTTCGCGCGCGATATGGCTCAAGATGCTCAACGGCATGCCGGGCTTTCGACCCGATTCTATCGCGCCGCTAACTCGATTGATTGTTCCTTTCACAGCATCGGAGACTTCCGCGATTGTGGATTTCGGTTCTGGAACGGGATCCAAGCCTTCGTAAACGAAAGGGGCCAGCGGGCTGTCATCACTCACGATTTATCTCCAAGCCAATAAACAGCCAATCAATCAAAGCGTGATTTGTTCCGATATGGCGATCTTAGCCAAAGTATCGCTGGCGCAGCGGCGGGCGGCGCGGCGGGCGCGTCATCAATAGTGCCAACGCAAAACCAATCCCGCCCGCAATCAACATCGAACCGAGCGGGTTCTCCTGCACCTTCTTCGCAATCGCTTGCGAGCCGTCGCGGAAAGTATCGCCGCTGTTCTCATAAGCGTCCTTGGCGTAGCTGACGGTGGCATCCGTAGCTTCGCGCGCTGCATCCTTGGCGTGGCCGTATAGGTTCTGCGCCGTGCCGGTCGCCTCGCGGACGCGGCCTGCTGTCTGGGTCTTTGCGTCGACGGCGATATCGCCGACGGTGCCCTCGACGTTATCGGCAAAATCCTTCGCCGAGCCGGCAAATCGATCCTTATCCATGGTGCGCACTCCCTAAGATGAAATCCCAAAGAGCCAACCGACAAGGTCAGTTTTAGTTCCCGCCCGCACAAAAGCCGGTTTGCAAACTTGGTGTGGCCTAAAGCCCTTACCATTTGACACTCGCTGCTCGACCATGCTGACGAGCGTCATTGAATAACGCTGGTCAATACTGCAGAGCATGAGTCCGTTGTTGGCAGATTTCGTTGCGGAAGTCGGCGACGACGACGGCGAGGGTCGCGAACGAGGGCTTTTGATGGCGTGGTCTGGCATCTGCTGCACCGGAAGCGGACAATTGCTTCCGTTGCCCCTGGGTTACGCAGGATCTACGCAAAGCACTCCTGTGCAGCCGGCGGCGGTCGCACCAAGAGTTTGGCGAGTCGCCTGAGGTTTTGAGCGATAGCAGCCAACGTGAACTCAAACTGGGCGCCCTTTGGGCCCCTTAGGCGTAGCCGGCCGAGCCGGAGTATGCGCTTGAGATGAGCGAACAGCATCTCGACGCGCTTTCTATCACGGCGAGACTGCTCGAATGCTTCGGTCTTTGCCGCTGCCCGGGCAACATCGCGGGCGGGCTCGTAGAGGCTGCGTGGGATTCTGCGCACCGGCGCCTTCGGACAGCACTGCGGTTTGAGAGGGCAGCCGCGGCAATCGCGTGCCCTGGGCCGGTAGTAGAGTGTCTCTCCATCGCTGGCGAGCTTGCCGGTCGTCGTCAAAACCTTGTCGGCCGGGCAGATGTAAACGTTGCGCTCTTTGTCGAAGGCGAAGGTCTTCTCGGCTGAAGGTCCCGTCCTCTCGCTTCGACTTGTCATTGACCGGGATATGCGGCGTTATCTTGGCCTCGTTGACCAGCCAGTCCAGGTTAGCACCCGAACCGTAGGCCGTATCTCCAGCAAGCAGTTCGGGCTTGATGGCAAAGCGCTGCTCAGTGCAGCCGTCCACACATGGCAGCCGGCTCAACCGGTCGACGCAACACAGGCGTTAAATCTCTCTGCTGGGGTTTCAAATTGCAAGGTCTCACGGGGTCGTTCGTTGAGCTGACGAGCCACTTTGTTCAGATAGGCTTGCGAGTGCGCCGACAAGTCGGTGCCCTTCGGAAAGTACTGTCTCAGCAGACCATTGGTGTTCTCATTCGAGCCGCGCTGCCACGGGCTTTGCGGATCGCAAAAATAAACATCGATGTTGGTCGCCAACGTGAAGCGTCGATGGTCCGAAAGTTCCTTGCCACGGTCCCAAGTCAGCGATTTATACAGCTCGCTCGGTAGCTTTCTTGCCTGCTTGATGAGCGCGGATACGACCGACTGGGTGTCCTTATTGGCCACCTTCGCGAGCATCACATAGCGGGTATGACGTTCGACCAAGGTCGCGATATAGCTGTTGTTCGACCCGGACAGGAGATCGCCTTCCCAATGGCCAGGCACCGCCCGATCTTCAACCGCGGCCGGTCGCTGACGGATCGAGACGATATCCTTGATTTGTCCCCGCCCATCGCCAAGGAGACCCGCCTGTTTCGATCGACGAATCGTGCGCTTCGATCGAAGATGGCAAAGCAGTTCTTTCTTAAGCACCCCGCGGGCTTGAACAAATAGACTGCGATAGATCGTCTCGTGGGACACCTGATAACGCTCATCTTCAGGATGGGCTCTCTTAAGCCAGCCGGCTATCTGCTCAGGCGCCCAATTTAATCTCAGCTTGCTGGCCACCGATTGTCGTAACCAAGGATTGGTCGCCAGCTTACAACGTTTCGGGCGACGAGCCCGGGCCCAGGCCTTGTCATCCGCCAAAGCCGCCCGGTAGCCATCATAACCGCCATTCCGGCTAATTTCTCGGCTCACCGTCGAGGGCGAGCGGCCCAGCAACCCAGCCATCGATCTTGCCGATCGATGTACCGCAATGCCTCTCGATATCTCCTCGCGTTCCCTGAGCGTTAGCGCCAACCGCGAGCGACGCCGAGCGGGCGGACGAATTCCACCGTGCGGCGAGACCTGGAAATAAATGGACGATGACTGCTTACCAAACGCCCGTCCAATCGCCTTCAGCGACTCGCCGCGCTGCCAGCGATCCCATAACTCCGTCTTCTCGGCCGTTGTAAACCCCCGACGAAATCCCTGATCCATCAACACACTCCATCTTTTCCCTTTAAGATAAAGTGTTGCGTCGACCGGTTGAGACCACCGCGCAAAGCGGCCACTCGGCTGATAGGGGGATTTCATATGCAGCACTTTGTCGAGTGTCATCGCCAGGATCAGTTGCGGACCGACCACGGCATCTCCGATATCTGGCGATCGTCGATCACGAGGAGGCAAACTAAAAAGATTTAAACTGTGCAGTTTTGAACAGTCCTCGTCGTCAATTGCTCTAAACCTAGCCTTCCCCTACGCGAGATGGCCCGAGCTGGATCTTGAGCCAAACTAACGTGGTAGACAAGGCGACCTGATCTCGGCGGAGGTCGGCACAGCGCTCGCATTGACCATTCGACCGCTTCGCGCCCGTCGTTGGGAATCTCTTACCCTCCTCTTGAAGGGAGCAACCGCCATGTTCTTTTCTCCTACACTTTATGCGATCTCAGTCATCGTGATTGCGGCGCTCGTTCTGATCACGGCGAGTGTGAGAATTTTGCGCGAATATGAGCAAGCAGTTGTCTTTACCTTAGGACGTTTCCAAAAGGTCAAAGGCCCAGGCCTAGTGCTGTTAATTCCCTTCTTCCAGGAAATGGTACGAGTGGATTTACGTATCCAGGTCATCGAAATACCCACCCAGGACGTGATCTCTCGCGATAACGTTTCAATCAAGGTCGACGCGGTACTCTACTTCAACGTGGTGAATCCCGAACGGGCCATCATCCAGGTTCAGCACTACCTTCCCGCCACCAACATGCTCGCTCAGACCACGCTGCGCGCCGTACTTGGGCAGCACGAGCTCGACGAGATGCTGTCCGAGCGAAAAAAGCTCAGCGCCGACGTGCAAAGTATTATCGACAGCCAGACCGAGACCTGGGGAATCAAGGTCAGCAATGTCGAGATCAGAACCGTCGAGCTAACGGAGAACATGATACGCGCCATCGCCAAGCAGGCAGAAGCGGAACGCGATCGCCGCGCCAAGATCATTCATGCCGAGGCGGAGTTCCAGGCTTCGCAAACCCTCGTCAACGCCGCCAAGATACTTTCGAGCATCCCGGCCGCCATGCAGCTGCGCTACCTGCAAACTCTGGCCGAAATCGGCGCCGAGCAGAATTCGACTGTCGTCTTTCCGATGCCTATCGACATCATCAAGCCCTTCCTCGAACTGATCGAGAAGCCCGGCAAAGCCTCCGTTACAAATGGCGCAACTCTGGTTCCCCTTGGGAGCGACGTGCCGGGACGCGTCATGGAAAATCACACATAGCACAACCTGGCCGCGCTCGACTCGATACTCCGGCAACCGCTCGGGCAACGTTCTTCCGTAGCAAGCGAAATGAGTTCAAGTGACCGAGTCCGCTTCAAAGCCACCGCTTCCTCTACACAAGTCGTCGTGGCCGTCTACCCCAACCGTTTTGCTTGTCGTCATCACCGCCTTGGTTATCGGCTCGGTGCAGGAATATCGACTGAGGACTGCCGCTCCAGCACAGACGAGCCTTGAATTCGCCGAACACGCTTTCCAAACCGGCGATAACCAACTGCACTAAAGCTATTCAGTGAACTCGCCGATAACAACAATCCAAATGCCGAATATTGGCTGGGCCACATGAACGAGATCGGGCTTGGCATACCGCGCGACGTCACAAAGGCCATCGAACTCTACAAGAACGCGGCCGAGCAAAATATCGTTGTCGCCGAAGCCCGGCTCGGTGAATTATATCTCAACGGCGATTTGGTAACACCCGACTTCAATCAGGCAAAGTCATACCTCGAGCGGGCCGCCTATCACGCCGATCCTCGTTCGGCGATGCTGCTGGGCCAAATGTACCGTGCCGGCATCGGAACAGCCGTTGACCAGAAGCAGGCCTACGCCTGGTCGGAAGTCGCGTCGCTCGAAGGAAGCGAGTTTGCCGTACGCGAGCGAGATTCCTCCCTTCACGATCTTGACGTCAGCGATCAACAGGCGGCCGTCGCGCATGCGCACGATATAATGAAGGAAATCAAGCAAAAAACCACGGTGCCTCAAGTGCCGCAAGCGAAGTGAGAGAGGTGCTTGAGTACAATTTTTCTGCCAGATGGGCTCCAGCACTCATGTTGTCGGGACCAACTGATAGCAACGATAGCCAATACGGAGGATACCACTATGAGTAAAGCAAGGAAGGTTTGCGCGATCGCGTCGGCGCTTTGCGCCACCGTTGCCGTTTCGGCTGCGCATGCGGACGCGAATAAAGTCGTGATCGGCGATATCGACGACATGTCCGGCGTCTATGCCGACATCATCGGGCCGGGCGGTGTCGAGGCCGCCAAAATGGCCATTGCCGATTTTGGCGGTTCTGTCCTTGGCAACAAGATCGAACTTCTCGTCACCGACCACCAGAACAAACCCGATCTCGGCGCCGAAAAATTTCGGGAGTGGGCGGATCGCGACGGCCTCACCATGGTGCTCGGCGGCTCCAATACCGGGGTCAGTATCGCAATGACAACGATCGCGCGGGAAAAGAAGACGCCATTTTTCGCCATCGGTGCGGCGGGAGCATCGCTTACCGGCAAGGATTGTACGCCTTACACCGTACACTATGCCTACGATACCACGGCGCTCGGTAACGGGACTGCAACCACCATTTTGACGCAGGGAGGAAAGTCGTGGTTCTTCCTGACCGCCGACTATGCCTTTGGCACACAGCTCCAGGATTCTGCGGCCAACGTGGTGACGGCCGGGGGCGGCAAGGTTCTCGGCTCGGTGCGGGTGCCCCTCGCCACGTCCGACTTCTCCTCCTTTGTCTTGCAGGCGCAGAATTCAGGTGCGCAGGTTCTGGGCCTGGCTAACGCCGGCAATGATTTCACCAATTCAATCAAGACCGCCAACCAGTTTGGCGTCACCAGGAAGATGAAGCCAGCCGCACTGCTCGCTTTCATAACCGACATCCACGGTCTCGGACTGGAGACCGCGCAGGGGCTCTATCTCACGACCGGCTGGTATTGGGATCTCAACGACAAGACTCGGGCATTTGCCAAGCGTTTCTTCGAGAAAACGAAGCGCGAGCCGACCATGACCCAGGCCGCCTATTATTCGGCCACGCTCACATATCTCAACGCGGTCAAGGCCGCCAAGACCACCGAGCCCGACAAGGTCATGACGGAGCTGCACAAGGCGAAGATCGATGACATGTTCACGTCCAACGGTAAAATCCGCGCTGATGGATTAATGGAACATGAAATGTACATCATGCAGGTCAAGACGCCTTCAGAATCCAAGCACCCATGGGATTACTACCGCCTCGTCGAGACGATGCCCGGCGATCAGGCTTTTGGAAAGCTCTCGGACTCGACGTGTCCTCTACTGAAGGAATGACGGCTTTGGCCCGAAGCCCATTTCTGGGACGATCCTGGTTAGAGGGGAAACGCAGCAGAGACTAATGGGTTAGGCGGCCAATACTGCAGGCCGCTGATCCATCTGGTCGTACGGACGCGAAGTGGATGATGAGAAACAGGAGGAATTGGACGCCATGAAACTCTTTGTCGTCTCCATCGTGATCGGATTGCTTGCCCTCGCCGGCGCGGCACCCGCGGCTGCCCAGTCGACACTCGAAAAGGGCACATCGCTCGGGGCGGCCGCGGCCACCACCGACGATCCCGCGGCCGAAAGGAACAATTTCACCGACCATGCGCAGGGTGAGATGAAAATGTGGGAGCAAAGGCTGCACGACTTCAACGCCAAGCAGAAGACCAATGCTTCGGAGGCGCAAACAAGCGCCTCCATGAATCTGGATAGCGCCCGGACCGAGACCAATACGGCGTGGACCCAGTTGGTGCATGTTGGGTTAAATGTGGGGACAGCTGGGGCAAATGCCTGGGCCAGCGCCCAAGCCGACTTCCAGGCCGCATCGCAAAAACTTGCCGCTGCCTGGCATAAGGCCAATCCGGAAGACAAATAGGTGAAGTATCCAAGTCAACCCATGGAGTTCTTGAACGAGGCGAGGCGGCAGCAACTGCCGCAGTCAGATGATCTTATCTTTGGTATCAGACCAACGAGCAAGAGCGGTGGCGAGCGAGAGCCCGAACCGCAGGAACGCATCGCGCGAGGCGCCGATCGCAAGAGCGTAAGATCATGAAATACGGATTGAGGGTTTCACAAGGCGGCGCGAATTCCAGAAGAGGAAGCATATATGCCGGACACCCTATATCCATCAAACACGAGCGAGCTTGCACGACAGCGCAGGGAATTATCGCCTGATACTGAGGCGGCCTTTCAGGCCTTCAGCCAGAAGGTTTTCGCGGAGGGCGCGCTGACCACCAAGGTTAAGCAGATCATCGCCGTCGCGGTGGCGCACGTTACCCAATGCCCTTACTGCATCAAGGGACACACGAAGGCGGCGCTGCGGCATGGCGCTTCACAAGAAGAGCTCATGGAGGCAATCTGGGTCGCAGCTGAAATGCGAGCAGGAGGGGCTTATGCTCACTCTGTCCTCACAATTGAGGAAATGCAAAAAGCTGCGACGACGAGTGCATGAGCGGCCCCCGTGCGATCTCTGGAGATCGATTGAGGTTCGCATCAGCGTCAAGAACTGAGCCCGCAGCACACCGAATATACACTGCGGCTTGTCGAATAGAGTAGCGCCGGTAGCAGGTAGGGTAATCTTGCCAAGCGGTAGTCTTGATTGTTCGAATGATGTCATCTGCCGCCTTACCCAGCAGGCGTCCAGATATCATCAGGGCTGCACGCTACCACTATACTCCGTAATCTTTCCGAGCACAGTTCCGGTCTTGACGGTTTCGCCGTCTCTTACAAGAATCTCAGACAGCACGCCGGTGGCTGACGCTGCCACCTCGATCGTCATATTGTCAGCCTCGATCTCAACCAGCGGCTCGTCGACGCTGACGGGGTCTCCGACCCGCTTGAACCATCGCCCGACTGACGCCCTCGTCATTGATTTCTTGATCTTCGGTAGGCAAATTTCTGTAATCATGAGAGTTATCCTGTACTTTTTGAGCCGCTCGCCCCCTGGCACCCGCGACCTAGTAACTCACACCGCGAGATGGACTTCAGACCCATCAATTCAATCGCGCGGGTTTCCCCGCTCAGCGCCTCGGTTTACTGAAATCTTGAGGATCGTCAGTCGGTCTTTAATGGCCGAAATCGGTCGTTTGTGTTTGAGCACCATCCAAGAAAGACTTTTGCCAGATTCCGCGAATTCACGAAGCTGGCTATCCTCTTTCGACGTCCACGTGCGATTGACGTTTCGAGTATCAGGTATCATTTCACAACTCGCGGCCCGTTTCCCGTGTCTCAGCCTCTCGGTCGCGACAAACACGTTCCTCCGGTCTTCGCATCAACCAGTCTTTGATCACAATCGTGCGACCGAACATTGTTCCAACGTCATCGTCTTCCGCAGCGCGTCAGCCAGACAGACCGAAAACGCGGATGGTGACATTCGCGCGCGCTACCGAGAAAGTTACAGGATTTCTCGCCTTGCCTCGTAATACGAGGCGCCATCGAGCGATAATCGTCATTCATGAATGGTGGGGTCTGAACGAGTGGGTGAAGGAACAAGCCGAGAAGCTGGCGGCGAATGGGTACGTCGCGCTTGCGGTGGATCTCTACCAGTGCAAAGTCACGGCCGATCCCTCTGAAGCCCGCAAACTCAAGCGCGGTCTTCGGCAGGAGCGCGCGATAGGCGATCTGAAAGCCGCATTTGACTATCTCGCCGGTCGCCCTGATGTGGACCCAAAGCACATCGGTTCGCTCGGGTGGTCCATGGGCGGCGGCTTGGCGGTGCAGCTCGCGATTCATGAGCCGCGGCTTGCCTCGTGTGTCGTGAATTACGGACCGCTGCCCACGAATACCGGGGACATTCAGAAAATCGATGTCCCTGTGCTGGGAATTTTCGGCGTTCTCGATCGGGGGTTTCCTGCCGACAAGGTTCGAGCGTTCGAAGAGCGTATGAAGGTTGCTGGAAAGCGAGTCGACATCGAAATCTACAGCGGCGCCGGTCACGCGTTCGAAAATCCCGCCAACAGGGGGCATCGGCCCGAGGCTGCCGCCGACGCGTGGTTTCGCACGCTCGAATTCTTCAAGCAAGAAAAGCAAATGAGAATCTCTGGTTCATAGGTTCCTGCTTCTAATGGCAATATCAAGATGCCAGTGATATTCACTCACGCGGAAAGCTTTTGAATGTCGCTGAAAAGTCTGTTGCGCGAAGTGCGGGCCTGTCGCATCTGCGAGGCGAAATTGCCGCTCGGTCCCCGTCCCGTGGTACAGCTGGCGAGCACCGCTCGGCTGTTGATCGTCGGTCAGGCGCCAGGGAGCAAGGTCCATCGGAGTGGTATACCTTGGGATGATGCAAGCGGGGATCGCCTGCGCGACTGGTTGGGGCTGAATCGTTCGACCTTCTTCGATGAAAGAAGGGTCGCGATTCTTCCGATGGGATTTTGCTATCCGGGGGCTGGAGTTAACGGAGGTGACAATCCGCCTCGACCAGAATGTGCACCATTTTGGCACCAGCGCCTGCTGAAGCATGTTCCAGATATTCGGTTGACGCTCTTAGTAGGCCAATATGCCCAGCGATATTATTTAGCATCCAGACGAAAGGACTCTATGACAGAGACCGTGCAAGCATTTTCGCAGTATGCGCCGCAGTTCTTCCCATTGCCGCATCCAAGTTGGCGCAGCGCAATTTGGATGAAAAAGCACTCCTGGTTCGAGGTGGCGGTGATTCCCGAGGTGCGGAAGGCAGTAAGTAAATTGATCTAATCTTGAGGCCACGCTATCAATCATCGCTGGTGCGACCTTGCCCACTCGTCTTTACTCGAAAATATCCCGCGTACCGATCGCTGCCGCCCCCAAGGCTGGAGATTGCCGATCAGGTCAATCCCGCGCAGAATATGCGAGCGGATCTCTTCTCGTTCGGCCCCGAGCTGCTTCAGGCGGATGACGGCAGAAAGACCCGTAGGGCTGCCACCGACAATACCAGGCGCGGACCGACCACGACATCTCCGAGATATGGCGATCGTCGATCGCGAGCCCGGCACATTAAAAAGATTAAATTGAGCAATTTTGAACAGTTTTTGTCGTCAACGACTCTAAGCTTAACCCTACGGGAGGTGGCCCAAACTGCATCTTGAGCCAAACCGAAATGATAGCAGATCAGTTACGGCTTCAATAGTTTCTCTCGATAAAGAAGCAAAAGCTCAATGGCAAAGCATCCGACTAGGTCAGGCGGCAGTTCACGCCTTTGGAATTTGTTGCTGCTGATACCGTTCACCGCCCTACTCTGGGTGCCATTCTATAATTTCGTAGAACCGGCTCTGTGGGGTATCCCATTTTTTTATTGGTATCAGTTCCTCTGGGTAATTCTCACCTCCGCTCTGATTATTTGGGTGCGTTACAAGAACGATTAGCCTCAATCGACACTTCGTACTCACACGGTTGAATTAAGAGACGAACATGAACTGGACCGCGATCATCGTCTTCGTCCTGCTGTTCGGAGCCGTGACGATTATTGGCTTTGCTGCAGCTCATTGGCGCCGTGGCGATCTCGACGTGCTGGATGAATGGGGTCTGGCGGGACGCCGTCTCGGAACCGTGGTCGTCTGGTTTCTGCTCGGCGGCGACGTCTATACCGCCTATACTTTCATTGCCGTGCCGGCCCTTGTTTTCGGCGCCGGAGCTATCGGCTTTTTCGCGCTGCCTTACACGATCATTGTATATCCGCTGGTCTTTCTGATTCTGCCGCGTATGTGGTCGGTCGCGCATAAACACAATTTCATCACCGCCGGCGACTTTGTCCAAGGCCGATACGGCAACAAGTGGCTTGTGCTAGCAGTAGCTATCACTGGCATCGTCGCGACCATGCCCTATATCGCGCTACAGTTACTCGGATTGCAGGTTGTAATCGGCGCCATGGGCGTTGGGACGGTTGGCTTCTATGGCGATCTGCCGCTGATCATCGCCTTTGTCATCCTTGCGGCATTTACTTATACCAGTGGGCTCCGCGCCCCAGCGATGATCGCGGTGGTGAAGGACACGCTTATCTACATCACAGCATGGTCATCGTGATTCCGGTCGAACTTGGCGGCTATGGAAAGATGTTCGCGATGATTCCCCCTACGAAGCTTCTGCTCGCCGGCCCGAAGGACGGCAATCTTGGTCAATTCTCCGCCTATGCAACCTTGGCACTCGGCTCGGCTTTTGCCCTATTCCTCTATCCGCACACTATGACGGCCGTGCTCAGCTCGAACAGCCGGGAAGTGATCCGGCGCAATGCAGCTTATCTGCCAGCATATTCTTTTATGCTGGGTCTCCTTGCGCTCACGGGCTTCATGGCCTTGGCGGTGGGGGTCGATAAACTGCCCGAGTTCGCACCACAATTCGCTCAATACGGGTCGAATTTTGCGGTGCCCGCGCTTATCCTCCACACATTCCCTGACTGGTTCGTCGGGATAGCGTTCGCGGCTATCGGCATAGGCGGCCTGGTGCCGGCGGCTATCATGTCAATAGCGGCGTCGAATCTGTTTACACGCAATATCTATGTCCAGTTCATTCGACCGAATTGCACTCCGAAGCAAGAAGCGCAAAACGCGAAAATCACGTCACTAATTGTCAAGTTCGGTGCCCTTTTATTCATTGTTTTTCTGCCTCTCAAATATGCGATACAGCTTCAACTGCTCGGGGGCATCTGGATTAGCCAGACCATTCCCGCGGTCATCGTCGGTCTCTATACGCGCTGGCTTAATCCTTGGGCGCTTATTATTGGCTGGGCAGCGAGTCTTATCGCAGGTACCTGGATGGCTGCCTCGCTCAGCTTCCAGTCTGCCGTTTTCCCGTTGGCAGTCGACGGCTTCACTGTGCCCGGTTACGCAGCGCTTTATGCGCTCGCGATCAATTTTGCAGTAAGCATCGTGCTCTCGCTGCTGTTCAACCAGATATTGGCGACTCGTGGCACGGATCTGACGTCGGCCGCGGATTATCGCGTCTGATGCGGACTAAATCCGGTTAGTTCGCTCTGTTTTGAATCGTGCATTCGCCGCGGTCTCGACGGCTACCCCTGTCGCAAACCAATGCGCCTCAGCGATCAGTTTACCGTTTGTTCGGAATGGCACGCCACGCTGCCAACTCGATTCACCCTAGGGAGGATCGCCGCAACAGCGGTCGCGCTGGTCCGGCTCCCAAAGTGCTGTAAGGAGCTTCAACGCAGATTAGCGAGCAATCGCTTTAATCGTGGATATTTGCACTTCTGCATCGTTCGGCCTCATTATGTGCCCTTGATAGAGCTTCGGGAACGACGCCCGCAGCGACCGAAGGAGGACAGACATGACAGTTGCGACGGAACGAGCAGTCCTTGCCGGCGGCTGCTTCTGGGGTGTGCAGGATCTGCTGCGCCGGTATCCCGGCGTGATTTCAACCAGGGTGGGCTACACCGGCGGTGAGGTACCAAACGCGACGTATCGCAACCACGGCAATCATGCGGAAGCGATTGAAATTACCTTCGATCCGCAGACCATCAGCTATCGAAAGCTGCTGGAGTTCTTTTTCCAGATTCATGATCCCTCGACGTTGAACCGCCAGGGCAACGACCGGGGAGCGAGCTACCGGTCGGCCATCTTCTATACCAGCGACGAGCAGAAGCGGATTGCGGAAGACACCATCGCCGATGTCGATGCTTCCGGTCTTTGGCCGGGCAAGGTTGTCACCGAGGTGGCAGCCGCCGGACCGTTCTGGGAGGCCGAGCCGGAGCATCAGGATTATCTGGAGAAATATCCGGACGGCTACACCTGTCACTTCATTCGGCCGAACTGGACGCTGCCGCACAGGGCGGAGAAAGCTGAATCGGGTGTGAGTGGAGTTTCGGCGGCGTGACAAAAGGCTCCGATCTGCTGGTGGCCGCCCTCGAGAACGAGGGCGTTGCGTACATCTTCGCCATTCCGGGTGAGGAGAATCTCGACGTGCTGGAGTCGCTGCGGCGCTCCAAGATCAAGCTCGTGCTGACGCGGCACGAGCAGGCTGCGGGCTTCATGGCGGCCACCTACGGACGTCTCACCGGACGCGCGGGCGTCTGCCTGACGACGTTGGGTCCCGGTGCGCTCAATCTGACGACGGCTGCGGCCTACGCGCATTTGGGCGCGATGCCGATGGTCATGATATCAGGACAGAAGGCGATCCGGAGCAGCCGTCAGGCGCGTTTCCAGATCGTCGACATCGTCGCGACCATGCGACCGCTCACCAAACTGGCTACGCAGATCGTCTCCGCGCAGAGTATTCCGACTCTGGTTCGCGACGCCTTCCGGGTCGCGCAGCAGGAGCGGCCGGGTCCGGTGCATCTCGAGCTACCTGAGGATATCGCGGCCGACGAAGCCGCTGCGGACATTATTCCCCCTCACGTCGTCGAGCTTCCGGTTGCGCCTACATTAGCCATCGAACGCGCCGCAGCCATGATCAAGGGCGCCAATAGGCCTCTCGTCATGCTGGGCGCCGCGGCGAGCCGCCCGCAGCTCGCCGAGCCGCTGTCGGCGTTCGTGCGAAGATGCAAGATCCCATTCTTCAACACCCAGATGGGGAAGGGCGCCGTCAATGCGGGCTCCAATCTCTATATGGGCACAGCCGCGCTGTCGGAGCGGGATTGGGTTCATGAGGCCATCGACCGGGCCGATCTGATTATTTCGATCGGCCATGATACCGTGGAGAAACCCCCTTTCCTTATGGGCCATAATGGACCACAGGTTATCCATGTCGGCGCCACGCCGGCGACGGTGGAGCAAGTATACTTCCCGCAAGCGGAGATCGTCGGAGACGTTGGCGCCGGCCTCGCAGGCCTGGCCGATCGCCTGGAAGGCAAGCTCCCCAATGCCTCGGTATTGCTGGGTTTGCGGGAGGGGATTCTTGCCCACCTCGCCGAGCGTTCGACCGAGGATCGGTTTCCGCTGACGCCTCAGCGCATCGTGCACGACGTCCGCCAGGTCATCCCGCCGGACGGCATCGTTGCTCTCGACAACGGCATGTACAAGATCTGGTTCGCCCGCAACTATCGCACTAGCGTCGCCAACACGCTGCTGCTCGACAACGCCCTTGCGACCATGGGTGCGGGTCTTCCTTCGGCGATCGCGGCGTCGCTGATCCATCCGGACAGGCGCGTGCTCGCCGTCTGCGGCGACGGCGGCTTCATGATGAATTCGCAGGAGCTTGAGACCGCCGTGCGGCTCAAGCTGAACCTCGTCGTGCTTGTGCTCGAGGATCGTGCCTACGGTATGATCCGATGGAAACAGGAAGTCGACGGGTTTTCCGACTTCGGCCTCGACTTCGGCAATCCTGATTTCGTCGCCTATGCGAAGTCATACGGCGCCAAGGGCTCCCGCGTCGGCAAGGCCTCGGAACTCTCAACGATGCTCGAAGCTGCTTTCAGGGGAGGCGGCGTGCATCTCGTTGTGGCGCCCATCGACTACAGCGAGAACATGCGCGTGCTCGTCAACGAGCTGCACTCTTGATTTGAGTACGAAGTGACCATCCAAATGTGGAGATACGCTGAGACAGCGTCATGCGCGGTCCGCTTAGGCTGGATCAGACCAAGAATTTAATAGATGATAAACAAGACTCATCGTCACGCTGTAGGCGAGCAACATCACAAGCAGGAGAATTGCTGGGGCCACTCCTAACCCGAGCCTGACAGCGAAAATGCCTCGATCAACGAGCGGGAAGAATACAAGCCCCATTGCAGCCCAGGCGCAGACGGCAAAGAAGATTCCCTTCTGCCAAGGATTTTCGCCGGGAAGAAAGCGGTATGCCTGACCGAACACAAATCCCCAGATCACCGCTCCGTTCACGAACCCTACCAGCCACGCGACGCCTGGGTGAGTTTCCGTACCTATCAGCCACGATAGGCCTCTCTGGATGTCATAATTGGGCTGAAACTCCGGCAGCGGCCCGGTCTTGCCATGGACCAATGCAAGGAGCGAGTGCACGCTCGTCCCACAAAGGCCAGCAATCAACGAGTTCCGGATTTTTGTCAGGCTCATCCTCGCTCCGGCCTCCCGCGACTGATACCGCCTCGAACACTAATCGGACAAACTCCGGAGCGGTGCGCGGAATTGTTTATGGCAACTCATACAGCCGTCTGCGATGCCGCCGAAAGCCTTTGCTGACCCTGAGATGTCTTTGGCTGCCGCTCGTTTGACGAGATCTGCCGCCCGTTGATGACTTTGCTCATCGGCCCGTTCGAAGGAGCGAAAGTTCCTGCCAAGCTTGTTCTTTATCGCCACAACGATTTCGTCAGGCAGTGGGTGAGTTTGGATGGCCTTTGCCGATTCTTCGAGACCCTTGAAATCGTCGATAAGCAACGCGCGGGTCAGCCGCAAATATTCTGCTCCGAGTTCCTGCATAATTGCACGAAGCGTCAGTTTGTGTTCGTCCTTTGTGGCCTGCGCCTGGGCCAGAGAGGGACTTGTCGACAAAACCGCGACCCCAAGCACGATCGCGCCGATTATTATTGCAGATGAATGCTCATAACCTCGCATGACCCCTCTCCGCTTTTGAAATCTGTAGGTTGATCTAACGAACGGCGACAGAGCTGACGCATTGATCCACGTCAACAGTTTAGATCGACAGTGATCCGCGTGTGGTGCGGCATCTGCTGCTCAATGGCCCGGTGTCAACTCCGGTTTGATATCGAGATTTGGCATGCGCCGTGCAAAGGCGGCGCTTTCCAGTCGGGGCAAGCCCCACCTGGCAACCGCTCCAGCCGGAGCAGTCATGGAGGTAACGAAGTGGCTGAAGCCTTCGATGAAGCTTGTCACGAATTGGTGACAGCGCAAGGGTACAGTCCGTGACGCGAGCGAACGCCGAGCAAGCCTCGAAAAGGACGATGTGCAGGCCGACCGGACTCGTCGCAGCAATTGGACTGAACGACCCATTGAAACACCGTGTTTTTAGACATCGCCGTGATTCGTCGTCGCGAAGCATCCCAGAGCCCGGCAGGTAGAAACGGCAATCGCGATCCATACTGTGCTGCGAAGCAGCATGGCGCCGACCGTTCTCGTCTCGAAGGCGCCTCCCAAAGCAACATGAACGCCGAAAGCGGCAAACACCGCGAGGGTCGTGACGGCGATACCTGCTGACAGTTGTGCGGCCCAGCGTTTCCACAGGAGCAGTCCAAGGCCAGCCATCAAATATGCGAATGCTGCAATGAAGTTAAACCAGAGAACAAACGGAACGATGTTCCCTGCCGATTCTCTGATTTCTGGTCGACCGAACAACGTCCTTCCGCCCTCGAAGACGGTTACGACGCCGAACGCGACTGCGAGAATCCCAGCCGCAATGGCCCATCTTGGGCGGCCTGATACCCCGTCTGTCATTTGTAAAACCCCGTGCCGATCGAATGTTTTTGCGGATCGTTCCTTACAACAGGACTGCGTCATCCGGATGATTTCTGAAGATCCGTTCACCGCGTACAGAAGCGCCACCATGGACAGCACGAGTTGCCCGAGGCGGTTCGGCTGGATCGAGATCAATTGGCGCCGCCGAATCGTTGAGTACTGTACAACGCAACGCCTCTGGCCGATGAAGTTCTTTTCCGGTATCCCTGAGCATATCGCTTTTGAAGCATGGAGCGGATTTGGATTTGCATTTACCGATGCGGGATCTTCGCACGTGGTCCGATAGTCAGATCGAGACGCTCTATCCCGGCTGCTTCGCCCTGGTAATGGCTACCGGGATCA
Source organism: uncultured Alphaproteobacteria bacterium (assembly GCA_963801875.1). GTDB lineage: Bacteria > Pseudomonadota > Alphaproteobacteria > Rhizobiales > Xanthobacteraceae > Bradyrhizobium. The sequence goes on from CAWDGT010000010.1 coordinate 921,338, forward strand.
TCTCGAATGCCTTGTTCTTCGAAGGCCAACGGGAATGGTCCGATGCGCTCTTTGCGGTCAACCTTATCGCCTATCCCTGGTTGGCATTAATTACGGTTCTGCGGTCCTTTAGATTCTGGCAAGCCATGCGCTCAGACCTGTTCAATCCGCGCCTTGTCTTCTCTTTCTTCACCGTCGTTGCTGGTACCGATGTTTTCGGCGTCGGCCTGCATTTACGCGGCTTCACCACGGCCGCAATGTTGTTGTGGCTGTTCGCGCTGCTCGTCTGGTTCATTTTGATCTATTTCAGTTTCGCCGTTCTGACTTTTCTCAAAACTGCCCATGGAGCCAACGTCGTTCATGGTGGGTGGCTGATCGCTATTGTCGGCACCGAATCTCTGGTTATCCTGGGCACCCTAATTGCCCCGGCCGTGGGCGACCTCGGCCGAACGATGTTTGTGCTCATTCACATGTTGTGGGGCGTGGGGCTTGGACTTTATGGCATCTTCATTGTGTTATTCGCGCATCGAATTTTCTTTTTTGACGTCGGACCCGATGATGTCACGCCCCTGCTGTGGGTGGTCATGGGCGCCGCGGCGATCAGCACCAACGCCGGATCGACGCTCATCCTGACCGAAAGTGGCATGCCGTTTCTGGATTCCATGCGACCATTCATCGACGGCGTAACGCTCATCATGTGGGCGTGGGCGACCTGGTGGATTCCGCTGCTGCTGCTCTTTGGTGTCTGGAAGCACGGCGTGTGCCGTGTACCCCTGGCATACACCCCGATGTTCTGGAGTTTGGTGTTCCCGCTCGGTATGTACGCCTTGGCCAGCCTGCGTCTTTCGCTTGCGGCCGACTTTTCGCCGTTGCATGCGATATCCTCTTTCATGGTCTGGGTTGCGCTTGCAGCCTGGACCGCGACATCAGTTGGGTTCGTCACAGCGTCTTGGCAGAGCTTTCGCGATTTCGAGCGGCCAAGCTCTCAGTAGGCGATCGGATATCAGCCGAAGTATCCAGTCCGGGGCTGCTTGCCCCGCAATCCGCTGCAGATGCGATAGCGGCCTGTTTCGCCGGCGACCCTTGTCGATCAGTCGCCTTGCCCGGGATTGGCTGAGAAATACTGTTTCAGCTTGTTGACGGCGCCGTCGAACGTCTTTGCGTCGGCGGGCTCTTCGCGCTTGATGGTGATGTTGGGCCAGACAGACGCATATTCCGCATTCAGCTTGACCCAGCTTTCCAGGCCGGGCTCAGTGTCCGCCGAGATCGCATCGGCCGGACACTCCGGTTCGCACACGCCGCAGTCGATACACTCGTCCGGATGGATTACGAGCATGTTTTCGCCCTCGTAGAAACAATCGACCGGACACACCTCGACGCAATCCATATATTTGCATTTGATGCAATTATCGGTGACAACGAACGTCATGGTGTTAGCTCCGGCGGCCACGGGCGGTCCGGCCTGTAAAACAAGGCGAGCTTCAGGCTCTCGGCGATGCGTTCGGCCTTGATACGAAAGGCTGCGCTGGTCGCGTCGTCGAACAGCTCGCGGCAGGTGGCGTCAAACAGCGCCAGCCAGCGCTCGAACAATTCCGGCTTCATGCCGGGGATGACGAGGTGTTTGACAACCGGATTGCCCTTGTAACGCCCGGTGGTGAGCATCACCGACGACCAGAAGGCATACATCTTGGTGAGATGCGGTTGCCAGTCGCGGGGAATGGCGCGCGCGAAAATAGGCGCAAGCTCGAGGTCGACGCGAACCTTAACATAAAACGCATCGACGAGCCGGCGAATACCGTCCTCGCTAACGTGATCAAGCTTCTCTGAAGCGACGATCATACCGTAAGCGCCACCACGACTACGCCGAGCACGGTCCAGATCAGCGAATTGACCAGCATGCGGACCAGATTTCGATGCTCGCCGAGTCCAAGCGCGTCGCAGGCGACATTTCCTGGCAGCAGGAACGGCCATGCCAGCGCGTCACCAATTATAGTGGCTTTGCCCATCAGGATCTCCCTTGAAAGTACGAAGACTTTATAGGCCCGCTCTTGCTTGAAAGCAATATTTAAAATACATCTTTGTGAGTTCGTTCATTCCGGAGCAAAATCATGCGACTGACCGTCTATACGGACTATGCACTGCGTGTGCTGATGTATCTTGCGGTCAAGGAAGGCGGGCTGGCGACAATCGACGAGATTGCCCGGAGCTACGGTATTTCCAGGAACCATTTGATGAAGGTGGTGCATCAACTGGGCATGGCAGGTTACATCGAAACCGTCCGTGGCAGAGGTGGCGGGCTGCGCCTCGCAAAGCCGATCGAAGCCATCGGGCTTGGCGCGGTGGTGCGCTACACCGAGCCAGACATGGCCATAGCGTCATGCTTCAAGCCTGTCGACGCTCCCTGCGCCATTCGTCAATGTTGCGTGTTGAGACGAGCATTGGAGAAGGCGCGCGACGCCTTCGTTGACGTCCTTGAGGGCTATACTCTTAGTGACCTCGTCCGGCCGCGCGGGCGCCTGCTTGGGATATTGGGCATTTCGGAGATTGATGCTCAAGGGTAACAATCGGCGACCCACTCGGGCGAATTCTTCCAGATGTCGTTTCGGCTGGCGGCTTTCTTCTAAATCATGCGCGAGATCTGAGCCGGGCTTTAAGACTGTTCTTCGGCAACCACCGCGCGGAGCCCTTCCAGAGCCGGGCGCAATACTGCTTCGTCCGCGTTCGTACCGTAGACTGCATAGCCCGGGTAGGAGAACTCCGGCGCGTCGTGCACCCGGTGGAGCTTTCCCTCCTCAAGATATGACTGTACCGCACGCATCCGGAAGTAGCCCGTCCCGCCGGCTTTTAGGATGTAGTCGCGAGCGAGTGGGCCGAGCCCAACAAACAGACCGGGGTTCGTCGCCTCCGGGAAGCTGACGCTGTGACTGAGCGCGAAATCCGCGCCCCAATCAACATAGACGTAATTGGTCCGGACGGCCGTCTCCGCGTCCAGGTGCATACGGCTGGCATTTGGGTCGGTCGTCACCAGCACGAGTTTTTCCTCGAATAGCAACTCGATTTTCAGCCCCGGCCGGTGCTGGGGCGCATACATGACGGCGATATCGAGCACCCCTTCCGCCACCTGCGTCATCAGGCTCTCGGGCACACCGACCTGCGCGCGCAGCGCGAGGTCCGGGGCCGACCGCCGCATCCACAGCATCCACTTCAGTAGCCATGGATCCCAGAGGCTGAGTTCGCCGCCGAATGCCAGCATCGCGCGGTGACCAGGCGGGACGGCAACCTTTTGCCGCGCACGCTCCCACAATTGCACAAAGCTGGGTGCATAGCGCAGGAATTGCTCACCTTCCGGGGTCAACGTCGCGCCGGCTTTGTTGCGCACGAACAACGGTCTGCCCAATTGCTCCTCGAGCAGGTGGATTCTGGCGCTTACCGTGGTCTGGCCGACATTCAGGCGCTCAGCCGCGCGGATAAAATTGCCGCTGTTGACGATTTCCAGGAACGTCCTGACGACCTCGGTGTCCATGCGCAACAATAGCAAAAATATTGATACAAACACCCGAATTTTTTCGTTTGTCAGAATTAAGCCAGCCGGCCAATGTAAGCTGATCCAAATAGACGCATCGCGAGATGTTAAGGCCGCTTTTCGCGGCCGACGATTGCGCATGGAGATCGGCGAGAAGCAAATGGCCATCAAAAGCGATCCGAGATCAGAGTTATCCCGCTCGGGACGAGGCTTGGCTCCATTGCCGAGAGAACCGGAAATCCTGTTGAGGCGCCACAGCGCGCTGTTCCGTCTACAGGGTCTTCTCGCGGGTGCAACCAAGGCGCCCAAAAGCGTTCTGCAAATACGGTGGGAGCGCCGCTGGACTGCCGCATCAGGGGCTTGGTTCGCTGCCCTCTCAGGGCTTTTGCTCGGCGGAATAGACTGGCGCGCAGCGCTGATGGTGGCCGCGTCCGCGTTCATGCTCGCCCGCAGTGGCGATATGCTCGACGATTACGACGAATAGACAGTCACTCGGCGCGATGGTTACGACGAATCTTATTTGGTCCATGTAGTCTGTGTGTGCCGCAAGCCTAAACTCAAACGTAGGCCTGTCACCGGGACGATACGGTGGCGTCGCTCTGGCAGCTTTATGCCGATCATTTTTCTTCCGAAAGGCCTGATCCATGACGGTTCTTCCGCCACCCCGCCCCCCGCGTCGCTCTATAGAAGCGCAGTAACATGTGACAAATGCGTCCTGATCTTACCCAAACGGCAAATCCTGACCGACCGCTTTTGGCAAAGCGGCCATTCCAAACGTCGGCTACGTCCGATGCGGGCGTGCTATGAGATCGCAATGATCTCGAGCTCTTGATCGGATGTACCTGCTACATCCCCAACAGCTTTGCCCATCAGAAGCCTTGCCACTGGGGATACGAAGGAAATTGAACCGGCCTTGGGGTCTGCTTCGTCCTCTCCCACGATACGATATTTCTGTACGCGCCCATCGTCGCGCTTGAAGGTCACCGTGCAGCCAAAGGCAACCGTGTCAGTTGACGTGGGATTGGTGATGACCTGAGCCGTCCGAACTCTCGCCGCAAAGTAGCGCGCATCACGCAAGGGGGTTGCCGCTTGCCGCCGTCGTTCATTCACGTCTTCGATCTTCTGCGCCGCCTCGTACGTCTCGCGAGCCTGGTGCAGTTGAAATTCCAGAGCCTTTAATCCCGCTTCCGTAACAAGATTCGGATGAGGTGAAACCGGGCGGTCGGGTAGCAGCGTCTCCGACGCTGTTTCGGCACTGTCTTCCTTGGTGAAGGCAACGCTCAACTCAGACTCCTTTTAAGTGAGATACCAAGCAGCTTCGTTAGCGCCACCCCAGGGCGGGAGCGACGTGGGTCAGAATCGCTTCAATCACATGCGCGTTGTAGGCAACGCCCAATTGGTTGGGAACGGTTAGCAACAGCGTGTCGGCTTCAGCGATCGCCTCGTCTTCCCTGAGCTGCTCGATGAGTACATGCGGCTCAGCGGCATAGCTGCGGCCGAAGATTGCCCGGGTCTGCGGGTCGATGAATCCGATCTGGTCATCATCTTCGCCGCCGCGCCCAAAATAGCTGCGGTCACGATCGTCCATCAGCGCGAAGATGCTGCGGCTGACCGAGACTCGCGGCTCGCGAGCATGGCCTGCCTCCTTCCAGGCAGCGCGGTAGGCCCGGATCTGGGCGGCCTGCTGCACATGGAAGGCCTCGCCCGTTTCGTCGTTCTTGAGTGTCGAGCTCTGCAGGTTCATCCCGAGTTTTGCTGCCCAGATTGCCGTGGCGTTCGAGCCGGCGCCCCACCAGATCCGGTCGCGCAGGCCATCAGAATGGGGCTCCAGGCGCAACAGCCCGGGCGGATTTGGAAACATCGGTCGTGGATTCGGCTTAGCGAAGCCCTCACCGCGCAGCAGGTCGTAAAAGACCTCGGCATGACGCCGCCCCATGTCGGCGTCGCTCTCGCCTTCGGCCGGTTGATAACCGAAATATCGCCAGCCATCGATTACCTGCTCGGGTGACCCTCTGCTGATGCCTAGCTGCAGACGCCGGCCAGCGATGAGATCGGCGGCACCGGCGTCCTCGGCCATGTAGAACGGGTTCTCATAGCGCATGTCGATCACCGCCGTCCCGATCTCGATGCGGCTGGTCTTCGCGCCGACGGCCGCCAGGAGCGGGAAAGGCGAGGCCAGCTGGCGGGCGAAGTGATGGGCTCGAAAATAGGCCCCGTCGGCGCCCAATTCCTCGGCGGCAACGGCGAGCTCGATGGATTGCAGGAGCGTATCCGCGGCCGAGCGCGTTTGCGATTGCGACGAGGGCGTCCAGTGCCCGAATGAGAGGAAGCCGATCTTCTTCATCTGGGCAATCTATGGCTAGCCGCCGATCTGGTCCGGTTTAACGCTGCCGGTCTGGTGGAAGCGCTGTACCCAGTTGATCGCCGTGCTGATGCCCACTCCGAATTGGGCCGCCGCCTGGTGCCGCGACAGCCCGCCTTTGATGACAGCCCTCACCACCCGCTCACGAAGGTCGTCCGAATAGGCTCGTCCCATCCATGCTGGCCTCCTTCCCAGTCAGCATGTTGAATCAGAAGCCTTCCGATTTGGGAATCCCCAATCGACTCAAACTAGTACCCGGAATCATTGGTCCGCGAAACGGGCTTTGAGACGCTTTTGATGGACTTCGGACTTGCTCCAGACGAACGGCTTGGCGTCGGCGTTGTAAGCATCGACGAAGGCGTCGATGTGCTCTCTGAGCTGTTTGACCGAGGTGAAGGATTCGTCGCACAGAGACTGTTCTTGCAGAATCGAGAACCAGATCTCCACCTGATTCAGCCATGAGGCCCGGGTCGGCGTGAAGTGGAACGTCACGTTCGGATGCTGCTTGAGCCAACGGTCGTTCCCAGGTTTGTGGGTATTGAGGTTGTCGAGCACGACGTGGATGGCGGTGTCGGGCCAAGCGGCGACAATGTCGTTCATGAAGTCGAGGAACTCGATGCGCCGCCGCCGCTTCTTGTGAGCTGCCGTCACCTTGCCGGTGGCCACCTCGAAGGCGGCGAACAGCGTCGAGGTGCCGTTGCGCTTGTAATCGTGGCTATGACCGCCCAGCGCTCGGCCGTTCGGCATTTTCAGATAACCCTGTGCCCGCTCCAGCGCCTGGATCGAGGGCTTTTCATCGACGCAGATGACGATCGCGTTCTCCGGCGGGGCCATGTAGAGCCCAACCACGTCGGCCGCCTTGGCGGCGAACTCCGGATCGCTGCTCTCGCACCAGGATTTGCGCCCGGCGAGGTCGATCTTCTGGGCGCGCAGGAAGCGCCAGACATACTGCACATCGACATCGCCGAGCGCTGCGGCCAAGAGCGGCCCCGACCAGCGGGCATAGCCCTTGGGCTTCGGCTGATCCAACAACGCCAGAATGCGTTTGTCCGTTTCCGCCGTGTATTTTGGCTCGGCGCCTCGGTCGCCTGTTTCGTCGAGACCGCCAAACCGCTTTTCGGCATAGCGCACGCGCCACTTCGATGCCGTGCCAGTCGTGCAGCCAACGGCCCGCCCGATCGCCCGGCTCGCCATGCCCTCTGCCGCCAACAGCACGATGCGGGCGCGTTGCCGCAGCCGGTGCTCCGTCTTCATCGAACGCGCCAAGCCCTCAAGCTCGGTGCGTTCCGCCGTCGTCAAAATAATAGCAGTCGCTTCAGGGATGCCAATCATGCACCCTTGAATCACGACTCATTCTTCACCGATAGTGGGTACTACTGGGTATGGAATCTAGGCCGTTCACCCAAAGTATGGACCCAAAGAAACCATCCGGCTGCTTGATTTTTTGCAAGGCCTCGGTTTCACGGACGAAAGCCTTTCGCCTCCTTCATCATTTTCGACTGACTACGACAACCTAATAGCACTTAGGAGCACCTTCATTGGTGTAGCCGCGTAGCGTTTACAGTTGCAATCATCGAACGGCCGTTATTGGCGCAAAGCGGCCGTTCGCCAAAACGCTGACATTATGCCCGACATCGGAAAGTGGGCCAGCCTAAACTCGCTCTGCTAAGGCCTGCTACTGAGGCTTCCAGCCGCGGGCGAGTTTCTGACGGTGTCACGTGTCGGCCAATTCGATCTTATTCTGAAACGCCATCACCTCAACAACGAGGCGCCGGTCATCTCGGCGGGTTTTGCGAGCCCCATCAAGGCGAGTACCGTGGGGCCGATATCTGCCAGCCGGCCATCGTTAAGCGAAACGCCGGCGCGACCCATCAGCAACAGCGGCACCGGGTTCGTCGTGTGAGAGGTGTGGGGGCCGCCGGTTTCAGGATCACGCATCATTTCGCAGTTGCCGTGGTCGGCGGTGACAAGCAGGCAACCATCGGCCTCAATGGTAGCCTTTGCGAGCCGGCCCAAACCTGCGTCAACTGTCTCCACGGCCTTGATGGCAGCGGCCAAATTGCCGGTGTGGCCGACCATGTCGGGATTGGCATAATTCAGGACTATCAAGTCGTATCGGTCAGAGCCAATTGCATCTACGGCCCTGTCGGTCAGTTCGGGAGCGGACATCTCCGGCTGCAGGTCATATGTTGCGACCTTGGGGGAGGGGACCATGAGTCGGTCCTCGCCTGGATATTGTTCCTCCCTGCCGCCATTGAGAAAATAGGTGACGTGCGGATATTTCTCGGTCTCTGCCATCCGTAATTGCGTACGGCCGGCCGCCGATACGACTTGGCCCAGGACATTGGGCAATGCTTGTGATGGGAAGATTGCCTGCATCAGCGCGTTGAGCTGTTCGCTATACTCCGTCATTCCGGCGGCAGCCGCGATATCAATTGCGCGCCGGCGAGGAAATGCGGAAAAATCCGGATCAAGGAGCGCTGTAAGAATTTCACGTACTCGGTCGGCGCGAAAGTTGAAGCACAGCACGCCGTCGCCGTCCCTCATGCCGCGGTAGCCGTCAATGATGGACGGCTCCACGAACTCGTCGGAGACGTTGCGTGTATAGGACTCGGCAATCGCGGCTTGAGCGGTATCGAAGCACGGCCCTTCCGCTTCCGCGATTGCGGCGTAGGCCTCGGCGACGCGATCCCAGCGATGGTCGCGATCCATCGCGTAATAACGGCCGCAAACCGTGGCGATCGGTACAGATGTCGGCAGTGCTGCGGCGAGACGATCAATTTCCTCGGCCGCTGATTGCGGGGGCGTATCACGCCCATCGGTAAAAGCGTGAATAGCCGTGGGTACACCTGTCTTGGCAAGCATATTGGCGATAGCAGCGGCATGATCCTGATGTGAATGCACGCCTCCGGGTGAGGCCAGCCCCAGCAAGTGACAGGTGCCGCCGCTCTGCTGAAGGCGGTTAATCAATGCTGCCAGCGCGGGCGCGGTCAGAATCCGCTTGTCAGCAATCGCTTCGGCGATGGCAAGCAAATTTCCCTTCACCACCCGGCCCGCGCCGATATTGAGGTGTCCGACCTCGGAATTGCCCATTTGTCCTTCGGGCAACCCGACATCCGTGCCCGATGCACGCAAGAGGGCGTGGGGGCATGTCTTCCAAAGATGGTCAAACGTCAGAGTCTCGGCTTGGCGTATCGCGTTGTCGGCGACTTCCTCTCGCCAGCCCCATCCGTCAAGTATCACCAATACTACAGGGCGATGTCGTTGCATTTAGGCTCCCTTCAATCCAGCGAACACGCCCTTGATCCAGGCCGTGTACTATAAATCGAATTGGTCGGCACGCTCGCGAATGTCTGATCTCGGACGGACGCGGACTGCGCCAGCGACCGGCGCAACTTCCGAGAATGAGCTAGTACCCGGAATTATTGGTCCGCGAAACGGGCTTTGAGACGCTTTTGATGGACTTCGGACTTGCTCCAGACGAACGGCTTGGCGTCGGCGTTGTAAGCATCGACGAAGGCGTCGATGTGCTCTCTGAGCTGTTTGACCGAGGTGAAGGATTCGTCGCACAGAGACTGTTCTTGCAGAATCGAGAACCAGATCTCCACCTGATTCAGCCATGAGGCCCGGGTCGGCGTGAAGTGGAACGTCACGTTCGGATGCTGCTTGAGCCAACGGTCGTTCCCAGGTTTGTGGGTATTGAGGTTGTCGAGCACGACGTGGATGGCGGTGTCGGGCCAAGCGGCGACAATGTCGTTCATGAAGTCGAGGAACTCGATGCGCCGCCGCCGCTTCTTGTGAGCTGCCGTCACCTTGCCGGTGGCCACCTCGAAGGCGGCGAACAGCGTCGAGGTGCCGTTGCGCTTGTAATCGTGGCTATGACCGCCCAGCGCTCGGCCGTTCGGCATTTTCAGATAACCCTGTGCCCGCTCCAGCGCCTGGATCGAGGGCTTTTCATCGACGCAGATGACGATCGCGTTCTCCGGCGGGGCCATGTAGAGCCCAACCACGTCGGCCGCCTTGGCGGCGAACTCCGGATCGCTGCTCTCGCACCAGGATTTGCGCCCGGCGAGGTCGATCTTCTGGGCGCGCAGGAAGCGCCAGACATACTGCACATCGACATCGCCGAGCGCTGCGGCCAAGAGCGGCCCCGACCAGCGGGCATAGCCCTTGGGCTTCGGCTGATCCAACAACGCCAGAATGCGTTTGTCCGTTTCCGCCGTGTATTTTGGCTCGGCGCCTCGGTCGCCTGTTTCGTCGAGACCGCCAAACCGCTTTTCGCCATAGCGCACGCGCCACTTCGATGCCGTGCCAGTCGTGCAGCCAACGGCCCGCCCGATCGCTCGGCTCGCCATGCCCTCTGCCGCCAACAGCACGATGCGGGCGCGTTGCCGCAGCCGGTGCTCCGTCTTCGTCGAACGCGCCAAGCCCTCAAGCTCGGTGCGTTCCGCCGTCGTCAAAATAATAGTAGTCGCTTCAGGGATGCCAATCATGCACCCTTGAAATCACGACTCATTCTTCACCGATAGTGGGTACTAGGCCCGGCCACCGGCACGGTCCTGCCTCCTCGCCGGGCTGGTTTCATCCCGATTTGCGCTTGCCTCTTCGAACGCCACTGCGGTTCGGCCAGCGCGTCTCACGTTGGCGCAGCAGATCTTCAAGCCCCGCGAACAGCGCGTCGACATCGTCATCGAGACTATAGAGAGCGAGGCTGGCGCGGGCAGCGCCGTCAACACCAAAAGCGCGCAACAGCGGCTGCGCGCAGTGATAGCCGCCGCGCAAAGCCACCCCGTGGCTGTCGAGGTGGCGGCAAACCTCCTCTGCCGAGAAACCCTCGACCGCGAACGAGACGACACCACGGCGATCATGGGTATCGACCGGCCCCAGCACGCGCACACCCCTGGTCGCCGCCAAGCCATTGAGTAGGCGGCGTGTCAGGCGCAGCTCGTGGTTTTGAATGGCCCGCCAGTCGAGCGCCTGCATGAAGTCAAGCGCGGCGCCAAGGCCTACGGCAGCTGCAATCGGCGGTGTGCCGGCCTCAAAGCGCCGCGGCGGCGCCCGAAAACTGGCGTCCGTCAGCGTGACCTGATCGATCATTTGGCCGCCGGTCATGAACGGTGGCATGGTCGCAAGCAATTCGCGGCGGCCCCAAAGGACGCCAATTCCGGTCGGCCCATAGGTCTTGTGTCCGGAAAAAGCATAAAAATCGGTACTGAGTCTGCGCACATCGACCGGCCCATGCGGTGCACGCTGGGCGCCATCGAGCATAACCTTGGCGCCGACCCCGCGCGCGGCGGCCACGACCCGGGCGACATCGGTCATTGCGCCGGTCACGTTCGAGCAATGGGTGAGCGCGACCAGCCGACAACGGTCAGTGAGCTCGCTGTCCAGCCAATCGAGATCGAGGCGGCCGTCGCCCGTCATTGGCAAGAAACGCAACACGACGCCGCGCCGCTCGACGAGCCTCTGCCAGGGCACAAGGTTGCTGTGGTGTTCGAGAACCGACAACAGGATTTCATCGCCAGGCTTGAGAAGCGCACCGAAGGAAAAGGCTGCGAGGTTGATCGAAGAAGTGGCGCCGTAAGTGAAGAGGATTTCCTCGGCGGAATAGGCATGGAGAAACCGAGCGACGCGACTGCGCGCCTCCTCATACGCCGCCGTGGCCGCGCGGGCGAGCCGATGTACACCCTCGTGAACATTGGCGCGTGCCTCTACTTCGAACCGGCGCAGCGCGCCTAGTACGACCTCCGGCATCTGCGCGGTCGCGGCGTTGTCGAGATAGTGCAAGCGCGGGTTCGAAAGACCTGGAAACTCGCGTTTGATCGCCGCTGCATCGAAGTCCTGATCCGATCCGCGAAGCTTCATCTCACATGCCCTTTCGGTCAAGCTGTCCATCAACCTCCACAATGAGCCGGCGCCGCGCAGGAGCGGGCCGAGTTGGCTTCGTTGTGCGTCTAGGTCCGCAAAGTTCTGAGAGAAGCCGGCAAGTGGTTCATGAGTTTTGCAAACTCGCCCGGATCGAGCCTCTCCCAGAGGACCTCGAACACGCCGCGGGCAGCGGTCAGCGGATCCATCGGAAATCGTGGCGGCAATGCCTGCAAAACGTGGTCAGCAAATTCCTGGACATTGCGATCCTTCACCGGCTTTCCGGCCATATGCCAGCCCTCATAGTAGACGCCGCGCACCAGCATCGGAAGCTGAGCGCCAAAGTGCACCGCGACCTCCGGAGGCAACCGGTCGCGTAACGCGTGCAATACGGTGCGCAACGCGATGTAAGCATGGTGACGATCCTCAAAATGCAACTGGTCGGCGACGGCCCGGAGCCAGGCATTGGTTTCCTGAACGGTGTGATCCAGTGCGGTGACGCCGGATGTGTTCATAACGCTCTCCGATGGCAGGATTTGATCTGCGTACGTCGTCTCCGAGCGCGCAACTATCCCGCGCGCGGCGGCTCCTCTTCTTCGTTCTCGGTGAGGATCGCGATAATTTCCGACGCGACGCCATACACGGGCTCGCCGGCGCCGAACACATCCGGATCACCCTCGAGCCACACTGATGCCTGTTCGAGGTCCGCGATTGTCGGTCGCAACGACAGGATTGCCAGCATCTCCGCGGGGTCAATATCGCCCAAGACCCCTTTGATATCGTTTTGTGTCGCCAACGCGGTCCCGCCGGAATTGGATTTTGGCATCGATGCCTCCTGAAGAGCAGCCACGTTTATGGTAAGCCCCGGCCTTCGCCTACCAGATGACCAGATTGGACATCGGCGGTCTTGATCAGGATCAATCGGGCTCGGCTGCGGCGAGGCTTGATAGCCGGTGGTCGACCTCTGAAGGCACTCGGGAAATTGAGCCATGCAAGCAATGATTGCCGAGCGCCGCGAAGCTCCAGATCGCGACGAGCCGACGCCGCGGCGGCTGCCCCGCCATATTTTGGTGCTCGGGATCATCAGTCTGCTTACGGCCATGTCTTCCGCTATGGTCTATGGGCTTTTGCCGGTGTTCCTGGTGCGGGTGCTGGGTGCCACCGTGGCCTCGGTCGGCGTTATCGAAGGCGTCGCCGAAGCGATGACCTCGCTTGCGAAAATCGTTTCAGGGTTTGTCAGCGATCGGATGGGCCGGCGGAAGCCGCTGGTTCTGTTGGGCTACGCCGTGTCGGCTATCAACAAGGTGATGTTTCCGCTTGCTGGCGACGTGTTCACGGTCTTGGTGGCCCGCGTCGTCGATCGCGGCGGCAAAGGCATGCGCGACGCTCCGCGCGACGCGTTCCTGACCGATGTGACGCCCGTGAGGGTCCGAGGGTCAGGATTTGGCTTGCGGCTCGCGTTCTACACGACTGGTTTTGTCATCGGGCCGCTCGCCGCGATCACCCTGATGAGATTGAGCGCCGATAATTTCCAATTGGTGTTTTGGATTGCCGTGATCCCCGCCTTCATGGCCGTCCTCGTGGTGTTTTTTGGCCTGAAGGAACCGGTGCGCAACTTCCCTACGGGGTCCTTTCGAATGCCGCGAAAGGCCGACTTTGCCGGCCTTACAGGCCCGTTCTGGTGGGCGGTTGCCACCGCCAGCCTGTTGTCGCTGGCGCGTTTCAGTCATGCGTTTCTGGTGTTGAAGGCTCACCATGTCGGCATCGGCGCTGCATTTGTACCGATCATGCTGGTGCTCATGCATCTGGTGTACGCGGCGACAGCTTACCCGTTCGGCATTCTTGCAGACCACATCGATCGTCGGCTGCAACTGGGTATCGGCGCTGGCATCCTCGTCGGTGCCGACATCGTGCTAGCGGTTGCGCAAGTCGGCTGGATGAGCGCTGCCGGAGCCGGACTGTGGGGGCTGCAGATGGCGGTCACGCAGGGGCTGCTGTTGGCATCCGTTGGTGACGCGGCGCCAAGGGAGCTGCGCGGGACGGCGTTTGGGATCTATGACCTGGCGGTTGGCGTCGCGACCTTCGTCGCAAGCTCGGCCGCCGGGGCGCTATGGATGGCTGGCGGCCCGGAATTGGCATTTGGCTTCAGTGGTCTGATCGCGGTGGCGGTTATTGTGCTGCTATTGTTTCAGCCAGCGCCGAGGCCGGTCAGCTAGTCCTCATGAACGGCAGATTTGGTGGGCGCGTTTCCATGGCATCAGAAAGCGGATCGGGAGGAATTGACGCTCCCACGGCAAGTTCTGGCGGTCCGCGGCCGGCCCGCGTCTTCGTCGCGCTCAAGATGACGCCCGAGATTGCCGGCGAACTCGCGCAGATGGCGCTGGAATTGGAGCGATTTCCGGTTCGCTTGATCGCACCCGCCGATATTCATCTCACTCTAGTGCCGCCATGGAATGAGGTTTCGATCCCGGAGGCAGTCGGCAAGCTTCGCCGCGTCGCCGACAGGTTCGGCGATTTCACTTTGGAATTCCGGCATGTCGGGTACGGTCCGGAGCCAAGACGCCCGCGCTTTCTGTGGGCGGAATGCGCGGCCGGGCCCGACCTCGCGCGACTGCGCGCCGAGCTTCTTCTTACGTTCGGGCAAACGGACGAGCGGCCGTTTCGGCCGCACGTCACGCTGGCCCGGCTTCGCGGCAAGGGAGCCGTTGTCGCGCGCAAACATCCGGTCGATCGGGATCTTGCGCTCACGCAACGTGTAGGTTCGGTCGAACTCATGCAATCGCCCGCTCCCGGCGAGACCGGTTACAAGGTTCTTGCGTCGCCGTTAGTTGGTGCCAGGTCAGAATTTTCAGCGCCCAGGTGAGGTTTTCAGGCGCGGCGGTTCTCGTCGCAGCAGCATCACTGCACTGCCGTCGGCTGCGGCATGGTTTCATCCGCAACGACTTGCTCGGGTTCGACGACCAGCACAGGAACCCGCCGCGCCGCGGCAATCTCGGAGGGCGCCTGATCGGCGAGGGCACTGCGAGTCATGACGATCAGCCGTTCCTGCATCTGGCGGAAAGCCAGCGCATAGACCGCTGGACCGGATAGTTTGAGACTAGCCGCCGCAACATGTTTGATGGATAGGTCGGTATCGGCGGTGAGCTTCCGGATATCTGGGTCGTCGGCATTGCGGCCGTCGGTGTCGATGATAACCAGCTCTTCCTTCGCGGCTAGCGCGATCGCTGCGGCGGCCCGGATGCAGGGATCGCCGGCCGATGCTGCAATCGCGACGACCGGGCCTTTGGTTCGCGCGATATGCGGCGGCACCAGCATGACGGCGGCGGCTGACCGGAAGGCCGCTTCCAAGAGCCAGGCGAATTGCTGGGTGGCCCGCTCGGCCGGGCTCTGGGGCTCGACGATCATGACTATGTCGTCGCGTCGCGAGACTGAGGCGAACGTCTTGGCCAGAGATCCCCGGGCGACCTCGAACTGATATCCGGTGGGGAGACGCTTCGCCGCGCCCATGAATTTTCGTTCGATGCTGCGTGCGGCAAGTTCGAAGTCGTGCAACAGCCGCTCGAGATCGATCGTATGCCAACGACCCCCAAGGGGCCTGAATTCACGCGAGAAGGGAATGCTCGCGAGGTCGATCAGGCTGGTGTCTTCGAGGAACAGCCCCAGCAGATCGAGATGCAGCAAATCGGCAAGTTCGACGGCCAGCCGCATCGTGCGGTCATGTGCGCCCGGCTGAAGTCCCAGCACGAGCCGCTTGAAGCTGTGAGGTTCCCTAGGCATGACTACTTGCCGGATACCCGGCCGCTGCTGCTCTGATTGGCAAAATCCCTCCGGATCCTGGCGAAGGCCCGCAGCCGGTCTTCGACCCGCCGATTGACGCTTTGAGGCGGATAAGTCCCATCATCCTGGCGCACGCCAGCGGCAAGCCCGGTCAGGAGCGCGATCCCTTCGTTGAGCGTGGGGATCGGATAGACGGCAAAGCGACCGGCCGCGCAGGCATCAAGCACATCCTTGCGCAGCATCAGATGCTGGACATTCGCCTGCGGGATCAGGACGCCCTGCGTCCCCGTCAAACCGCGCTTCGCGCAAATGTCGAAAAAGCCCTCGATCTTCTCGTTGACGCCGCCGATGGCCTGGATTTCACCGTGCTGGTTCACCGATCCGGTCACCGCGAGGTCCTGCCGCAGCGGGACGTCTGCGAGCGCCGACAGCAAGGCATAGAGTTCGGCGGACGAGGCGCTGTCGCCCTCGACGCCACCATAAGACTGCTCAAATACCAGACTGGCGAAAAGCGACATCGGGGTATCCAACGCATATCGCCCCGCGAGGAATCCGGAGAGGATCAGGACGCCCTTCGAGTGGAGTGGCCCGCCGAGTTCGACTTCGTGCTCGATATCAACGACCTTTCCGCTGCCGGGTCTCACCTGGCAAGTGATGCGGCTGGGCCGTCCAAAGGAAAATCCGCCGAGCTCGATGACGCTCAGACCATTGATCTGGCCGACATGTGTTCCCGCGGTGTCGATCAGCGCCACTTTTTCGAGAATGGCTTCCTGCGTCCGGTCGCGCAGCCGGGCGGCGCGCTGGATGCGGGCACACAGGGCGCTATCCACATCGGCACGCGAGATCACGCTACGTTTGGCTTCACGGGCGCAAAAATCCGCCTCTATCAGTATCTCCCGCAGCCGTTCGACGACCAGTGAAAGCTTGCTAGAATGTTCAGCGGAGCGCGCCGCATGTTCGAGCACCATGGCCACGGCGTCTCGATCCAGCGCGTTTAGACCTTCGCGTTGCGCAAGGGTCGCGAGCAGCCTTGCGAGGACTGCCTCGTTCTCGGGCGTTCGCGGCAGATCGTTTTCAAAATCGGCAAGAACCTTGAAATGCTCCGCCAGTTCGGGATCGAGGGCAGCAAGCAGGAAATACAGCAAGCGATCGCCGAACAGGATGACCTTCAGCTTGAGCGGAATCGGATCGGGCTCCAGCGACACCGTGCTGGTGAAGCCGAGAAATCGGCCAATATCCTCGATCGCAATCTCACCGCGCCGCAGCGTGCGCTTGAGCGCCGCCCAACTGAACGGCTCCAGCAGCACACTCCGGGCGTCGAGCAGGAGATAGCCGCCGTTGGCGCGATGGATCGCGCCGGGCTTGATCAGCCGAAAGTTCGTCAGCAGCGCGCCGTGCAAGGCGACATACTCGATGCGGCCGATCAGGTTGCCAAGCGCGGGATGCAGTTCTTCAATGATCGGAGCCCGCTTGTCGCCGTCCTGAGTGACGAGAACATTGACCTCGTAGCGGTCGAATGGGCCGCCGGTTCTGATTTCGCGCGACTCGCTGCCGTCATCCTCGCCCTTGAGGACGAACATGGCGAAATTCTCGATCAGATCGGCGCGAACCGTCTCGATGTGTTGCACCACCCTCGGAAGGTCCTTGAAGGCGTCCTTGGTGTCCTCAATCAATTGGTCGACCGCGTATTTCGCCGTGTCGCGGCCCAGTTGACGCGCCTCATCGCGCCGCTCCGTCTCCCATCGCGGGATTTGGCGAACAATATGCTCGAGCTCCTTCTCCAGGGCCCCCATGACGGCCTGCACTTCGCGGCGCCTGGCTTCAGGCCACTTGCCGAATTCATCGGGCGGGACCACCTCGCCGTTCTTGGTCGGCGCCAGCGCAAAGCCGAGCGGCGTCCTCAAGATAGCGATATCCTTTTCGGCGGCCTTGTCGCGGAGCACGGAAAAGGCCTCGCCTTGTCGCTTCTGGAATGACTCGTCAATGGCGGCCTGGCGCCGCTGATAATCCTCGCCCTGGAACACCGCGGGCAGAGCCGATCTGAGGTCGTCGATCAGCTTGTGCATCGCGTCGTGAAAATTACGCGCGCGGCCCGCCGGAAGTTCGATGGCGGTCGGCTTGTCCGGATCGGCGAAATTATTAACATAGACCCAGTCGGAAGGACCGGGCTTTGCCGCCGCCTCCGCGGCCAGCATGGCCTTGACGGCGTCCTGCATGCGGGCGCCGTTGGGACCGATCACAAACAGGTTGAAGCCGGTCTTGCCCACTTGCATTCCAAACCGGATCGCTTCGACAGCGCGGGCCTGGCCGACAAGCCCGTCGACCGGCTGCAACTCTACCGTCGTTGAGAACACGAGGCCTGACAGATCGGCGGGACGATAGAGTTGTTCGGCCGTTAACGGCCGAACAACTGTTTCTGCAGTGGTGACGGCAGCGTCCACGTGATGATGCTCCTGATCCGGCAGCAAATTTCAGGCGAAACGGCTAAGCACGCCTTGACGTGCATCAAGGTTGGCAGCGCATCGGCAGACGGGTCATCAGCGCAAGACCGCGACCGCGGCGGTATAGGGTAGCCGCAAGGCATCGGCCACTGCGCGGCAGGTGATTTTGCCATCGTGCACATTGAGCCCGTGTTGCAGATGCGCATCGTCAATCAGTGCCCGCGGGAATCCTTTGTCCGCGAGTGCCAAAACGAATGGACGCGTTGCGTTGTCGAGCGCAAATGTTGACGTTCGCGGCACCGCGCCGGGCATGTTGGCTACGCAATAATGAACGACACCATCAACCATGAAGGTCGGCTGCGAATGCGTGGTCGGCCGGGAGGTTTCGGCGCAGCCGCCCTGATCGATCGAGACATCGACGATGATGGAGCCTGGCTTCATGGCCGCGACGGTCCGCGCCGAAATGAGTTTGGGCGCGGCTCCGCCCGCGACCAAAGCGGCACCGATGACGACGTCGGCGGAAGTGCAGAGGGTTTCGATGGCCCCGGTATCAGCCGTCACAAAACGGACACGCTCACCAAAACGCTGCGACAGGCGGCGCTGGGTCTCCTTGCTGCGTGCGGCGACGGTGACATTGGCGCCCATGCCGATCGCCATCTCCGCCGCATTGCTTCCGACGACCCCGCCGCCGAGCACCACGACTTCGGCGGAGGGCACGCCTTCGATACGGCCGAGTAGGATGCCGCGGCCCCCTTGGGGGCGTTGCAGGAAATGGGCGGCGACTTCTGGCGCCATGCAGCCGGCAACGGCGGACATCGGCGCCAGCAGCGGAAGCTTTCCCGCCGCATCGGTGACGGTTTCATAGGCAAGCGCCGTCACGCCTGAGGCCATCAAGTCGCGGGTCTGCTCGGGGTCGGGAGCCAGATGCAAATAGGTGAAGATGATCTGGCCGCGGTGCAATTGCTTCCGTTCGGATGCAAGCGACTCCTTCACCTTCACGATCAGTTCGGCGCGCTGATATATCTGATCCGCGCTTGGGACGATCTCGGCGCCGGCGGCGACGTAATCCTGGTCGGCAAGTCCGGCGCCCGTGCCTGCCATGGTCTCGATCACGACCCGATGTCCCCGCGCGGTCAGTTCCCTGACTGTCGCTGGAGTGAGGCCGACGCGGTATTCGTCGGTTTTGATTTCCTTGGGAACGCCGATCAACATGGTCGCCTCCAACTGCCGCATAACCTCAGAATCGGAACACGGCCGCCGCAACCACGCAGGTCCATAATCCGGAATCATCACCCTGGGCCGCGGCGGTGATCGACAGGCTTTCGATGATAAGCTGGGTGTGTTCGTAGAGCTTCTTGCGCTCGTTCCAGGCGGCGCCGGGATCGAACTCAATCCCGAGCGTCGAGGCCAACATAGAGGCGGCGAGGTCTTCGGCATAATCGCCGCTCTGGTCAGCCGTCATGCCGCTGCCGTGATGCTCGGCGATATAGCCGTACATATCGGGATCGGCCGGCCGCGCCAAACCGATGCTGGCGTGAATGCGGCGGCCCGGCTCGTCGGTCTCGGAGCGGGCGAGGATTGAGAAGGTAATCTCACCCGGCCGCAACGTCGCAACGCCGGCCTCACGCGGGATCAGCTTGCAATGCGGTGGCAGGATCGACGAGATCGAAACAAGGTTCTGCTGCTCGATATCGGCATCGCGTAAAGCGAGTTCGAATGAGGTTAGCTGATGATGGTGGACACCGATGCCCTTCGTCAAAAACACTGTAGTCGGCACTGGGAACATAACTTGTGGCCTTGCAACAGAAGCTCGGGGCAGTTCTACACTCAACGTTCCTGCGATCACGTGACAGCGGCAAGCGCCAGATACTCATAGACCATCGTGGCTGCGGCGAGCGAAGTAATCTCCGCCACGTCGTAGGCCGGCGCGACCTCGACCACATCCATCCCGGCGAAATGCAGCCCCTTCAGGCGCCGGAGGATCGATTGTGCCTGCCACGACGCCAGTCCGCCTATTTCGGGCGTGCCGGTGCCCGGCGCAAAAGCCGGGTCGAGCGAATCGATGTCGAAGCTGAGATAGCTGGGTGACTCGCCGACGATCGAGCGAATACGCTCTGCGACCCCTTTGGGGCCGTGCTCATGCACTTCTTCGGATGAGACTATTGTCACACCCTTCGCAACCGTCCAATCGAAAACGTCGCGTTGAACCGGCGAGCGGATGCCTATCTGGATCATTCGGCGGGGATCGACGAGATGTTCCTTGATGGCATGATAGAATACCGACCCATGGGCATAGGGCTGACCAAAATTGTCAGGCCAGGTATCGACATGGGCGTCGAAATGAATGAGCGCGAGCGGGCCCTTGCGCCGCGCCAGCGCCCGCAGCAAGGCGAGCGTGATGCCGTGCTCTCCTCCAAGCGCCACCAGGTGGTTGACGGCGGCGGCCTGCTCCTCGATCACCTTCAGGCTCGCAGGAATATCACCGAGCGCGATACGAAAATCGCCGATATCCGACAGCATCAATTTCGAAACGTTGGTCCATGTCGTCGGATGCGCCCCGTCAACCAGCATCCGGCTGGCCTGGCGGATGGCCTGTGGTCCGAAGCGCGCGCCGCTGCGGTTGGTGGTGCCGATATCTAGCGGGATGCCTGCGATCGAGATTGCCGCATCGTGCTCGCGGCGCCCGAATCCGAGAAATCCGGGCGGGACGGCAAAGGTGGGAGGATCGCTCGCCATACTGTTCTCTTGAATAGGGTAGGCAATTTCGGGTGGCGCGCGCACACTTCAGACGCGGCCCTTCGGTCCGGGAAGGTCGGACCATTCGAGGCCGAGTGCTTCGCACGCTTGACGAACTGATCGGGGGTCGAGTTCGTGGTGCGGGCCAACCAGAGGCATTTCAGCAGTCCGTCCCTCGCGGTGGATTGTCACAGTTCTGTGACCTTCCCCGCGTCCTTCGTGCTGTGTATCGAAGCGACAGCCCTGTTCGGTTAGCCACTTTCGGAACGTTGCTTTTTCCACGAATTCTCTCCACTCAATTGACGGCTTTCCGAGAGCGCCTTCTCAAACGCCGAAAGCCGGTCGAATTGCCTTCCCGACGACACTTCCAGTGCTGTAATCGCGCAGACGGCGCGAGGTTTCTTGCCGACAATGGACGTCATCTGGGCAAAGGCTCTTTCACTCCCCTTGCCTCCAAGGGTACAGAAGAATGCGACCGCCGGCAGTTGGCTCGCTTTCGCCGTCAAATAGGCGCGAACCGGCGAGCTGAGGGACCAGGCCCAGACCGGCGTGCCGATGACGACCAGATCGTAGGATGAGACGTTGTGCTTTCCCGGAGCAATGACGGAAGGGCGCTTCCGCCTTGCTTCCAGCAGGGAGCGCATATAGCCGAGGAAACCGGTCCGGGATCTTGGCTCGATGATCTCCTCGAGGTCGCATGCGAGGGCTCTGGACAGCGCCTCGGCGACCCTGCGCGTCGTTCCCGACCGCGAATAGAAGACGACGAGAGTTTTTGAGGCACTCATTCTTACAATTCCTCCCGACGGCTTCCGACGCGGCTTCAGACCCAATTACGGCCGAGGTGAGAGTTCATCTTCATCTGGCTCATGCTTCCTTGCCAGCACCGGGACCGTGCCGATCGTTCTCGATGGAAGCGAGCAGGCTGGATAGACGCGCCTCGGCCGCGGAATCGTCGGCCTGCGCGACCACGGTTGCGGTTCCGCGTTCGGGGCGAATGAACTGGCTGTAGAAGGTTTCGAGATCGATCGGCTCCTCGTCCTCCACCGTCGTGCCCCTGCCGGGCCCGCGCGGACCGATCTCGTCTTCGACGGCAATGGTCATCAGCCAGCCGTCGGAGGGGTGAGCGGGTGCGATTTCCAAGTTTGCAACCGTGGCGACTTCGCTGAGGTCTTCGCGCTCCTCGTCACCGAGGTGAAATTCGGCGCGAGCGGGGATTTGGCGTTCCTCGGCTGTGCGGCGTGCGACGATCTTCAGAGACGAGGGGGTCGTCCGATGCTCGGCAATGATCCAGCGAACGATCTGTTTGGGATCGATATCTACGGGGAAGGGTTCCATTCGGGATATCCTCCGAGCTGTTGCTGTTCGTTTAGTACGAGCGGCGATTCATCCCGTTGATCTGGCGCAAAGGAAAGCGTTCAGCAGAAGTTCGATGGATATCCGATCGGGCGCGTACGGGTCTTACAAAGCACGAGGGCCCGCGCTTCCCGCCCGTCGAACCGAAGTTTCCTCCGGGGTGCTCGGACAGGGCAGCTACGGGCCCCTCCGCCATGCTTCCTCGGCAGACTGGTTCATGGCGTGAGCAGATCCACGCCCTAAGACGGTTCACTGCCGTGTTTCGCCAATCTTGCCTCCACACAACGGCAAATCCCTTTAGCGCGGAAACCGGCAGAGCGCCTTGACCTGAATCAATGGGAAATTACGAACCGCTCGTCCGGATCGAGCACGATGCCGGTCCCGAACCGCTGGCATTCCCGCTGCAGCGTCCGTTGCAGCCACTCGACGTCCTGCTTGGAAGGGCGGTCAAGCCGGAACTGCCTGATCTGAAGAGGCGTGATCTCAAACGCAGCGAGATTTCCGGTCGCCGGTTCGATATCCGCGAAATACATCAGCGCCAGGTCGTCGCGATATTCTTCATGTCCACGGATGCCTTCATAGTCATTGATGAAATCACCGCAGCCATAGAGAATGAGCCGCTTATGGTAGACCTCGATGGCCTTTGCGTGGTGCGACGAATGGCCGTGGATGATCGAAACATTCGCCCTGTCGATGAGGGTGTGAGCGAAAAGCTGTTGTTCGGCAGAAACCTCGTAGCCCCAATTGGGTCCCCAATGAAGCGAGACCATGGCCATATCGCCCGGCTGCTTGACGTTGACGATGTACTCCGCGACGCGTAGGGCCTCCGCCTCGGAAAGCCGGGTCAGGAGGTTGATACCGGGATTGCCCGTTGTGGCGGCCCAATTGCGGGGAATGCCGCTCGTCACAGTACCGAAAGAAAACACGAGTAACCGCACCTTGTTGGCCATGTCTAGCGTCGCTGGCACTGTAGCTTCAAGGAGATTTCGACCGGCGCCGCTGGTCTTGATCTTCAGACGCTCCAGCGTCGCCAATGTCTGCGACAGACCGCTCCGTCCCCAATCAAGTACGTGGTTGTTGGCGAGCACGCAGCAGTCGATGCCGGCCGCGGAAAGGTAGTCGGCATTTTCGGGACTCATGCGGTAATTGATGCCCTTTTGGACGTAGTCGTCGCTGCGCGTAATGGCCGTTTCCAGGTTGATGATACGAACATCCGGCCGCATCCGGTCCAATTCATCCAGCGCGGCGCCCCAGACGTAGGAAGGTTCGGCGTGCCGGGGAATTGGACCATTCGCCTGCTCGGCCAGACTGACGTAGTCCCTTGCCGACGCAACATAGTCTTCGTGGAGCGTTGGGTCGCACGGGTGCGCAAGCACCTGATCGATGCCTCGTCCCATCATGACATCGCCGCACAGGAACAGCCTCACTGACCGCGATGGCCGAGCCGATTGCGCCGCAACGCTCATCGCCAGTCAATTTGGCCAGAGATTATGCAACGACTCCGGCGTGGCGACCTTAGCATCCTCGAGTTCGCTCGCGGGCAACCGCGCCGCAAGTGCGGCGAACACCACGCGGGCGGCTTCTTCGACATCGATGCCGGGGTCGCGATGGACGCTGTCATGAATGCGCTGAAGAAAGGCGCCCCGACCCTTGGCGGCCGGGTGCGCGCCCGGATGCCATCCTTCGTAGTATAGGCCACGCAACAATGTCGGCAACTGCGCTCCGATATAGACAGCCTCGTCTCGTGGAAGGCTGTCACGCAAACCGTGCAGTGTTGCCAGCAGAACCAGATAGACCCGCTCGCGGTCATGCCAGCCGAGGCGGCGCATGACGTCGTCGATCCAGGCCTCTGTCTCAGATACGGCAAGGCGGAGATCTTTAAGAGCTGGCATGACCGTCACTCCAGTTGTTTAGCATTCTCCGCAATAGGAGTGTTGTGTATTTGCGCGAGATCAAGTCGTGCCACTTGCTTTACTGCTTTCCTTAAGCCGTTTTCGCCGCCGGCTGGAGACGTTCCGTTTATGGTCATGGGATCTGCCGTGCCGACCGGCGAGAGGGGGCAGTGGGAGCACTTTCCCCATGATGCCGACGTCGGCCTGCGGGGACGGGGAGCGACATCAGCCGAAGCGTTCGAGCAGGCGGCCTACGCCTTGACCGCCGTCGTCACCCGCGCCGAGGTAAATCCGAAGGTCGCGGACGTGCCAGGCGCCGGACCTCGAACTGCTGTTCGTCGAATGGCTCAACGCGATCATCTACGAGATGGCGGTTCGCAATATGCTGTTTGGACGGTTTTCGGTGCGCGTCGAGAATAACCGCCTTGAGGGAACGCTATGGGGCGAGCCGGTGGACGTCGAACGGCACGCGCCGGCCTGTGAACCGAAGGGCGCGACCTATACCGCGCTGAAAGTTGCCAAGAGCGCCGACGGCAGATGGTCGGCTGCCTGCATTGTCGACGTGTGATGGAGGTCTGCGATGGACCCTGCTCGGTTTACCCGTGTCGACGATACGACCTGGCGCGTCGAGCCTTCGGGAACGATGCGTGTTCCGGCGATCATCTACGCCGACGAGAACCTGATCCAGGACATGGATGACAAGGTTTTGGAGCAGGCGGCGAATGTCGCGAGGTTGCCCGGCATCGTGCAGGCCTCCTATGTCATGCCGGACGCACATTGGGGTTATGGCTTCCCGATCGGCGGCGTGGCGGCGTTCGATCCGGACCGTGGCGGCGTAATCTCCGCTGGCGGCGTCGGCTTCGACATCTCCTGTGGCGTGCGCACCATGCTGACGGGCCTTAGAGCCGCCGACATCGTTCCGATACAGAAGCAGCTCGCCGATTCGCTGTTTCGCCAGATCCCGGCCGGCGTCGGCAGCGAGAGCACGATCGCGCTAGACGCGGCCGAAATGGAAGTCATGCTCGTGCAGGGCGCCCATTGGGCGGTGGCGCGCGGCTGGGGGGAGACGCGCGACTTCGAACGGATCGAGGAACAGGGCCGGATGGCCGGCGCCCGGCCCGATTGCGTGTCGGACCGCGCCAAGGAACGCCAGCGCCGGGAAATGGGAACGCTTGGCTCCGGCAATCACTATCTCGAGGTCCAGGCGGTGGCCGAGATCTTCGACACGACCGTCGCCGGCATCTTTGGGCTCGCAAAGGACGATGTTGTCGTCACGATCCACTGCGGTTCGCGCGGCCTAGGCCATCAGATCGGAACCGAGTTCCTGAAGGAAATGGTGGTGACGGCGGAACAGGCCGGTATCGATCTTCCTGACCGCGAACTCGCCTGCGCGCCGATCAATTCGGAAGTCGGCCAGCGTTACCTCGGCGCGATGCGCTCAGCGATCAATTGCGCGCTCGCCAATCGGGAGATTCTCGGCCACTACGTCCGCCGCATCTTCGCGCACTTCTTTCCGAACAATGACCTAAGTCTTCTGTTCGATGTTTCGCACAACACCTGCAAGGTCGAGCGTCATCTCGTGGACGGAAAGCCGCGCGATCTGTTCGTGCATCGCAAGGGTGCGACCAGAGCTTTTGGACCTGATCACGAGAGCCTGCCTGCGGCGCTGCGTCCGGTTGGGCAGCCGGTACTCATCGGCGGCAGCATGGGCACCGGCTCATACGTTCTAGTCGGCGAAGCGACGAGCGAGACGAAGGCGTTCTCATCGGCGTGTCACGGAGCGGGCCGGGCGCTCTCCCGCCACGCGGCGCTCAAGCGATGGAGCGGCCGCAAGATCGTCGATGATCTCGCCTCGCAGGGGATCCTGATCCGGTCGCCATCGACCCGTGGCGTGGCCGAGGAAGCACCCGGCGCCTATAAGGACGTCAGTGCGGTCGTGGCTGCGGCTGAGCACGCAGGGCTCGCCCGAAGGGTAGCGCGCCTGCGGCCGCTGGTTTGCATTAAGGGGTAAGGAAACCCGAAAGGTCGGCACGTGGTTTTTGCATTCAGGGCACGACGGTGACGGCGCAGGGTGCGAGGCTGACAAGCTTCTGGGAGACACTGCCAAGCAACAGGCCGGCCAATTGACCGCGGCCGCGCCGGCCCAGCACGATCATCTCGACCGAGTTGCCCGCGGCGATCGATCAATGATTGGGCAACGTCACCTGAGCCCGTCCGAAGTTCGATCCGGGATAAGCCAAGATGACGGGCGCGGGCTTCGGCGTCCTTCAGCGTCTTGGTCGTCAACGCTTCCAATACATCGCCAATACTTCCCTCGACACGCGCCAGCTGCCGCGCCTCCTCTGCCAATTGGCTGTCCGCGACGGTCGCAATCAAGAGATCGCCTGCTACCGCCTTGGCGAGTTCTGCCGCCACGTCGATCGCGCGATTCGCCCCGCTGGAGCCATCGGTTGCCACCATAACGTGCCGCATGAGATGTTCCGCCCGACTGGTAGTTGTGTTCGACACGCGCCTTGCAGGGGTGCCAAAAACCTATCGCTGATAGATCCCGACGAGGGACGCTTCGGCAATAACCGACTTTCGTGCTGCTCGCTCGACCTCGATGCAGGACGGCTTGGCGCCGAGCAACAAATGACCGACCGAAAGCGCCAGCAGACGAAAGTGATAACGATGGCGTCCGTGACCATGGGGCGGGCAGGGGCCGCCATAGCCCGTCCGGTGAAAGTCGTTAATCGCCTCCTTGAATCGCGCGGCACCGCTGCCGTGGCCGGCGTCTTCGGCAAGTCCTTCTTGTTCGGCGGCGATGTCGTAGACGGCCCAATGGTGCCATTTGCCGGCGGGCGCGTCCGGATCGTCGCAGAGCAGGACGAAACTGCGGGTCGACGGCGGCGCCGCTTCCCAGTCAAGGGGTGGGGAGAGGTCCTCGCCATCGCAGGTGTAACGGCGCGGGATCGCTGAGCCGCCAGAAAAGGCGCTTGAGCTAAGCTGCATGGGCCACCTCTAAATGGGCAAGATTGTCTCAATCGCGCAAGGCAGCGATTGATCCGGATCAAGGTTGCGTTACGGCCCGGCTAACCGTGATCTGGCGCAATCGCGACCGCCGCTGCGATGCGCTAAAGGAAGACATGCGTCCGCTATTGCACCCCATGTTGATCAACGGGCGAACCGGCGATCCGGCGCTCTATATCGAGACGCTGTTCGAGCAGCGGGCGATCCTGTTCGACCTCGGCGATATCTCGTCATTGTCGCCGCGAAAGATCCGACGCCTTGACCACGTCTTCGTCTCGCACGCGCATATCGATCATTTTTTCGGTTTTGATCGTCTGTTGAGGGTGCTCGTCGGTCGGGACAAGCAGATCCATTTTTATGGCCCCAACGGCTTCGTCAACCACGTCCACCACAAGCTCCAGGCCTATCTCTGGAATCTCGTCGATCGCGAACCCGGTGATCTGACGTTTGTGGTAACGGAAATCGGACCCTCGCTTGCCACTCAAACGGTACGGTTTCGTCTCAAGACAGCCTTTGCCGCCGAAGCAATCGGTGCGAGTCGGATCGACGAAGGCATCGTCGTCAAGGATCCGACTTTCCGGGTTTCAACAGCGGTGCTGAAGCATCGCACGCCATGCCTGGGGTTCGCTATCGAGGAATCCGCTCACTTCAATATCTGGAAGACCCGGCTCGCAACATTGGGGCTTCCGGTAGGGCCTTGGTTGCGCGACCTCAAGCGGGCGGTCATTGAGAACAGGCCGGACGATTTCGCGGTCCGGATCCGCTCTTCCGCGAGGAGCTCAGACCAGCATGACATGCCACTCGGGAAGCTCCGTGAAGTATTGACTATCAATCCGGGCCAAAAGATCGGGTATGTCACCGATGTCGCAGATACGGCGGACAATCGGAAGGCGATCGTCGAACTGGT
Organism: uncultured Alphaproteobacteria bacterium; assembly: GCA_963801875.1. GTDB lineage: Bacteria > Pseudomonadota > Alphaproteobacteria > Rhizobiales > Xanthobacteraceae > Bradyrhizobium. The sequence continues at coordinate 949,182 of CAWDGT010000010.1, forward strand.
CAAAAACGCCGATCTTCTGTTTATTGAAGCCGCGTTCGCGAGAGCGGACGTGGCTTTAGCGACCGAGCGCGCCCATCTGACCACCGAGGCAGCCGGGCAAATCGCGCGCCAGGCGGGGGTACGCCGGGTTGAGCCGTTCCACTTCTCCCCCCGCTACGCCGGAGAGGACGAACGAATGCAGAATGAGGTCATGGCGGCCTTCGCGGGGCAACCACCGGTGAAAGAGGATCCATGACGCGGGCGGAACGTGATGGCAGGACGGCTTTTGGCGAACGCTTCACGTCGTTTCGAATTCTAGTCTGCCATGGGTTCACGGCACCGTCGAGACTGGCTTTATCAATTCTCCCAGGTCGGGCTCGCCACAACGGGACAATACGCTCTTGCGCACCTCATCGCGCAGTCGCAACACCGAGCCGAAATCCGCGCCTGATGGCATCACCGCCTCGCCGATTTCTACGCTGACAGCAGCGCGCCGGGGAAACCACTGGTCGCTACGCAGCAGAGATCGCGTCCCGCGAATAGTGCCCGGCAGGACGGGAAGGCCTGCCTCGGCAGCTATCTTGAACGCACCTAGATAGAATCCGGACAGGCCCGCTCTGCGGGTGAATGTGCCTTCCGGGAAAAAGACCAGCATGCGACCCTGGCGTGCCAATGCAATCAACGCCTCGGCATCTGCGAGGCTGGCGGACACGTCATAGCGCTCGACGAACGGTATGCCCAGCCGCCGCAGCAGCAAGCCTGTCATACGCTGTCCAGAAAGCTCCTTCTTGGCAACGATTGCGGGTTCGCCGGGGAGAACCGCCGCCAATACGAGCGCGTCCATATAGCTTGAGTGATTGAACACGAGCATTGCTCTTCGGGGAGGAATGCGTCCGATGCCAATGACCGAGATTGAAATCCCCATCGCCGCGAGCGTACCGCGGCCTACCCGTCTGAGGGCGGACCACCGCCAAGCCATGCGCGGCAGAACGAGAATAGCAAGTGATCCCAACAAAAACGCACTGGCAAGGACTGACCACCACCAGGCCGCGTAGAGCACTTCGCCCGTCAACCGCCCCAGCCGCCTTATCTGCGGACCGATCCCAGAAAACGCCAGGCGCAGAAGCTGCCACCACAGCGGACGTCGCGTCAGGCCGATCTGACCGCTCGCATAAAGTTCTTTTGCGGCGCTGCGACGGATCTTGCCGCTTGATGTCTTGGGAACGGTGCTCGGTGTTGCGAGCACGATCTCGTCCGGTGGCGTCCCGGCGATGTCTGTCGTGACCCCCTGCGCGCGTGCCTGCAGTGCTGCGCGCTTCGCCGGATCGGTCTCGCGCGTCTCGGCAAGAACGACCACGCGCTCGGTGCCGGAGGCTCGATCGGTCACGCCGAAAACCGCCACTCCACCCTTGCGGATCCCGGGAATGCCGGCCACGGCCTCTTCGATCTCCTGGGGGTATAGATGACGGCCCGCGCGAATGATGATGTCCTTGATTCGGCCGGTGATGTAGACGTCTCCTCCGGCCATGTAAGCGCGGTCGGCGCTGTCTATCCAACCGTTGTGAATGAGCTCGCGGGTCTTGAGCTCGTTGTGGAAATAGCCGTGTGTCGTGGAAGGCCCCCGAAACTCGAGCCTTCCTTCCTGCCGCTCGCCGAGTTCACGGCCGGCCTGATCGACGATGCGAATCTCGTGATCGGGGAGGGGCTGACCGCAGGCCACGACCTCGAGCGGTTTCGGGTCGTCCAGCATTGCCGGCTCAGCCCGTCCATGCATGCTGAGCTGATCGCGATCAACGCGATCGATCACTGGCGGTCGGCCGAGCGGTGGGAAGGCGAGTCCGACCGAACTCTCGGCAAGACCATAGACCGGCGCCATCGCTCCCGCGGGAAAGCCATAATGCCCAAATCGATCGATGAACCGGCGTAGTGTCTGCACGCTGACGGGCTCTGCACCGTTGGCAACCATGCGCAAGGAACTGAGATCCAATCCTTCAAGGTCCGCATCGGTTATCTTGTTGAGGCACAGCTCAAATCCGAAATTAGGTGACGCGGAAAAGGTGGCGCGAAAGCGGTGGATCGCCCACAGCCAGCTTTCCGGCCGCACGAGGAAGCTCAATGGCGACATGGCATAGAGTGGCGCACCAAAGTGCAGGCATCCGAGCCACGCGCCGATCAAACCCATGTCGTGATAGAGTGGCAGCCAGCTGACAAATATATCGGCAGAACTGGCCTCCATCATCCGACCCATCGCCCGGATGTTGGCGAGCAGGTTCGCATGGCTGAGCATCACTCCTTTCGGATCCCCGGTGCTGCCGGATGTGTATTGGATGAGGGCGATCGAATCGGGGTCTTTGACCTGCGGCAGCCCGGTGACCGCGGTGGAGCGTTCCAGATTCACGACGCTCTCGACAGCATTTAGCGTCTCCACCTGCGCGCGCAGCAGTCCGGCGAGCCGCAGGCCCTCGGGCATCGTGATCAGGAGCCGGGCACCGGCGTTGCGCAAGATGCCGGTCTGGCGGCGCAGATGATCCTCGATCTGCGAAAGCCGCATCGGCGGGTAAATCGGGACCGGAACGGCGCCGGCATAAAGAATGCCGAAGAACGCAATAAAAAAATCGATGCTGGTCGGCAGCATTAAGGCTACGCGATCGCCAGGGACAATATCCTGGGCAATCAAGCCGCGAGCCAGGTTGTGGGCCTTGGTGGCGAGTTCGCCGTATGTCAGCGTCCCGAGAATGGCCGTCTCGTCCTGCAATACGGTCAGATGCAGACGGTCGGGATATCGGGCAGCATGCCATTCCAGGACCTCGACCAGGGTCTGTGCTTCGCTTGCAGCAGGCACGGACGGAAGAGCAGGAGCCTGCCGCGGCTCGAGAGCAATTCGTTCTCGCGCGGGGCCTGCCTGTTCCAGCGCCTGTACAAGATCGTGAACGGTTTCCGCCTCGCCAATGGTCTGAGCAGGTAGCCGCACGCGGAATGCGCGCTCAATTCGCAGGATGAGCTCGGTGCGGCCCAGGCTGTCGATCCCCAGATCGCGCTCAATGCGGCTCGACGGACGGATGTCGATAAATCTTGAGCGCTGAGGATGTAACTCGCGCACCAGAGCGGTCACGACCATACTCAAGTCGCGTTCGCGCAATTCCCGCGCAGCCGCTGGTGAATCTGACCGGACGAGGCTCTCCATAGTCTTAAATATTAAGATCAGGCTCAGAACGGATCTTGAGGCACATCAAGCCGGATCAATCCGCTTCCCGTTCGAGAACGCAACAGTGGGGGGCGTCGACGCCGGCCGCATCTTCGCTCAGCACTGTTCCGGTGGTCGCGTTGGGGCGAAAGGTCGTGCATTGCATCATAGAGAACGAGATGTATCTGCGAAGCAAGGAAGTCAGCGAGCGAATCGACGTGCTGACGGCTTAGGCGCCAAATGTTGTAAGAGTCGATCGCCGGTTGACCAGATTAGCGGGGAGTCAAATGACTTTGCTATGATGTCAACTCGCCCGCGTCGTCGAATGGATCGACGAGCAGATCGATCTCGTGATTGGCATGGCTGGGGCGGGATGACTATTCCGCCAGCGACTGGCCGGCGGTGCGCGAGGAGGCAGCGCGTGCGCGTAGTCAACGGACGGCAGAATACCTTCTCGGCATGCCCCTTGTCGGCGACTTCTTGGAAGAAGGTCTTTCGATGCTTGGTTATTCCTGCGAGGATTTCGATCTCGAGCATCTTTAATCGGGCCAACGGGGGACGTTTTGTCGTGGACGCCGACAGCGATTTCCATCGAAGCTCCCTAGCGGAAGCAGGCGAGGTGCCGATTGTGCTTCGCTTCAGCGGTGCGAATCGATCCAGGAGGTAATGTCCGGCCACACTTGGACGTGCGCCTGACGTCCGATCAGGATCCCGAGGTGCTGCAAGCAGACGCCGATCTCGCCCGGATATTCGATGATGCGGGTGTCGCTTGTAGGCATTGCGGCTATAAATGGCTTGACCGAGTCGAGAGTAGCGACATCGTCCGCCGTATTGATAACTGCAAGCGTGGGCACCGACATACTTTGCGGACCGACCAAGGTGCCGCCAATCGTCAGAGCGCCCTGGCAAAAAAGGTTCTCGCGATAGAGCCACTCGATGAGCTGATGAACCAATTTGCCTGGAAGGGAAATCTCGTCGAGTGCCCAGCGCTCGACCCGTGCATGAATTTCCATTGCATGGCTGTCGGTTACGCTGAATGCTGCGTCCGTCAGCCTTGACCATATGAACGTGTCGGGAGATGCGAGGGCGCTGAAATGAGACAGAAGCGAACCCGGACACGGCTCAGCGTCGCCCAGACCCGACGGCACCAGGGAGATCAGCGCATCCCGGAAACGGCTCGTTGCCGGCCGGAAGCATAGCGGAGCACCAAGCAGCACAAGACCGCGGATGGAGTCAGGCGCCACGGCGCCGAATATGGCCGCCAAGGTACCACCAAGGGAATGGCCGATCAGAAAGGGCTTTACGCCCGCACTCTCGCCTGAGATTTTCGCGACGCACTCGCTGATGGCCTCTGTATATTCCGTGAGGCCATTGTTGCCGGTCGTTCGAGAAGCCGGTAGCCATTCCAGGAGACGCACACGCAAATCCTGTCCTTGACAGTAGCGGATCGCGCTTGCTGCAGGAGTAAGGTCCCAGATGTACGGGCGCTTGATCGGAGCTGCCACAATGAGCAGGGATTGCGCTGTGTCGTGTTTGGTGTAGTCGCGAAGCCGCCAAAATGGACTCAAAGCAATGACCTGGTATGGACATTCGTTCGGGTCCAGCCCAAACGCTCCGAATGCATGCCCCTGTGCGCGCCGCAGAATGTCGGCGATACCGAACTGACTCCGACCGTAGGCATCCAGTGCCGCATCGATCGGAGCGCTCTGGGCTACCATAGATGTGCTCTCTTCCGTCGATCAGGACTATCCGCCAGCAAATGCGCGACGCGGTCTGCCGACTAGACGTGATGCCCCGAGACTGCCTGCAACATTTCACCCGAAAGCTCTTTGCTGACCTTGTGCGAAATGTCGCCGAGGCTCAGCATGCCGACCATTGTCTTGTGGCTATCCGTTACGGGCAGACGGCGGATTTGTTTTGCTTCCATGGTTTCGATTGCGACTTGGATGTCGTCATCCGGTGAACAACATACAACGTCCTTCGTCATAACGTCCTTGGCGATCATTTTGGCTAGGTTGCCGCTATCCGCGAGCGCGCGGCAGGCAATGTCACGATCGGTGACTATTCCCACCAACTGACTGTCTGTCTTGACGGGAATCGCGCCGACATCGCTTTCACGCATGCGCTTCGCGATTTCCCTCACCGGCGTGCTGGGTTCGACGCAGGTTGTACCTTTGTGCATGACGTCCTTGACTTTCATGTCGTCCTCCTCAGTTCAAGGTTCCGTAGAAAACAAACATCATCGCGCCCGCAGCGCGACACTCATTGATCTGTGTCAAGAATGAAGCTCCTTGACGGGTACAGGCTTCTGGAGCGCCCGAAGCCGGCTGTTCCCCAACTGAGGCTGGAGGATGTATGCATCGGCATATTCTAATCCCGACTGACGGCTCGGAGCTGTCACAGAATGCAATCGACTATGGCATGGCTTTAGCGAAGTCGGTCAATGCCAAAGTCACGGTCCTGACGGTGTCGACGCCCTTCCAGACGTTCGCGGTTGAGCCGGGCTTGGTCACCGATACGCCGAAACAATACGTAAAACGCATGGCGTCCCTCGCTGCAAAATATCTCAACGCGGCGAAGGAGGCCGCATTGGCAGCCGGTGTGATCTGCGAGACGATGCACCTCGAGCACGATCAACCATATCTGGCTATCATCGAGACGGCGGCACAAAAATCGTGCGATTTGATTGTCATGGCTTCGCATGGCCGGCGCGGAATTTCCGCGGTCGTGCTCGGGAGTGAAACCGTCAAGGTGCTGACGCACAGCACCATCCCGGTTCTCGTCGTTCGCGCGCGTCACCAGGGATTCTTTGCACCGCTGTCATCATTGACCTAATAGATATTTTGGACCCGCGGGTTGGAGACTACTCGCTGCGATCCGATCCGGATCGGTAGTTTAGGAGGCTGCGATGCGCGGGATGACACAGAAATGGATCGTTCTAAAAAAAGACGAGACTGTCTGGGACGTAGTACTTGATGCGATGATGGCGATGTCGGGTGCATCTATAGTTACGCAACTCATTCACTTACTCCTTTCTGTTCTTTAAGCGCTTGATACTGGGCCGATCCCGCTGCGCAATCCGCGCCGGGCTTTGCTGCGGCTCAATAAGTCCAGGCATTGACCGGTTTGCCAATCAAACCCGGTTTCCTACAAGCCGTGCCGCCCCCGGCTCGATGGTCGCAGGGTTTTGGCATCTCGCCGGATGCCGCCTAGGTTGATGCACATCAATGCTGTCAGGCGCGGATCAGTTCTTATTCGGCCTCCCTCAGGGACTGCTGAGGGTTCGAAACTTTCAAGTGCCGTTGAGCAGGAGGCACCCCATGGGCATTGCAATTACTCTTGAGCAATACCTCGCCGAACGAGGCGTTGAGTACGACGTGGTGGAACATCCGCATTCGGTGACAGCTTCGGAGAGTGCCAAGACGAGCCATATATCGCTCGACCGCCTGGCCAAGGCGGTGGTGCTCAAGGGGAAAGATGGTTTCATGCTCGCGGTTTTGCCGGCCTCCGGTCACATCCAGTTCGGTCAACTCTGCAAACAGCTCGGAGCCGATGTGGATATGGCCAGTGAGGAGCAGATTGAAACGCTCTTTCTCGATTGCGAGCCGGGCGCCGTTCCTGCGCTCGGGGCCGCATATGGGCTTAAGGTCATTGTCGACGACAGCTTGGCAAAGGAGCCGGAGATTTATCTCGAGGGCGGGGATCATGCCAGCCTGGTTCGTATCAGCGGGAGGATATTTCGGAAGCTTCTGGCTGATGCCCGGCATGCGCGGTTCACTTGATTTGACGTCGTTTGCAGTAGGAGAAAAGGTGCCCGAGCGCGCGACCGTAGTGAAGAGGAGTGCGCGCGCTGACGCTAAAATGTTTAAGGAGGCCCCAGGAATGGCCAAGCGCAAACAAACGAGGCCCTCAAACCGAACGCGGCAGGCAAGGACGCCTATTGCCAATAGCGGAGCAGCCTCGGTCCGAACAGTCAGTAAACCGCCCCTCGCCGAACCATTTCATGTTGCTGTCGTTCGGCAATTGAAGTCTGGACATGAAACGTACGAAGCCGCTGAGAAGGCGGCGCTTGGAATCAAAAAGCTGTATCCAAAGCTTCATGTAACGGTCTTTGACGCCAAGGAACGGCGGCATATGCTCATTGAGCAGCCAAATCAGGCTGGCGCCGCCAACAAAAATCGAGTGGCCGAGCAAGCAACTCGAAACGCGGTTGAGCGACACAAGGTCGCTGTTGCTGGAGGCATGCATTGACCGCCGATTATTACTCGGCGACTCACGACGCAAGTTCCACGTTCCGCCAGTGAGGGGCAATCTGTGCCCGGATGTCGGCGTGCAGTGGTGCCCGCGGCCATCGTGCTCCGGAACGTCGGATTCGACGCTGGCTGGCCGCTGGTTGGCGGGCTTGACCCACGTCAAAGTTGTCCTGCTATCCGCCACGTATCTTGTTGCCGCAAATTGCCTCAAGGTCGGCCATGGAATGGCAGTGTATCCGGAAGCGCCCCGAGGACTACGTAGGCGCCAACCTTCAAGATTACGAGGAGTACTCCAAGCAATTTGCGTGGTCGCAGGCGCGGGCGCTTCTCGACGGCCTGCCGGGTGGTGGGCTCAATATCGCCCATGAGGCGGTCGACCGGCATGTCCTGGCCGGTCGTGGGAAAAAGTTGGCGCTGCGCTGGATCGGTCGGGACGACCAAATTCGCGACTACAGCTATTCTGCACTAGGCGCCGCAGCGAACCGGTTTGCGAGCATCCTCGTGCAGCATGGGGTGGCTAAAGGGGATCGCGTTTTTTCGTTGCTTGGCCGCGTGCCCGAACTCTACATTGCTGCTTTCGGCACACTCAAGAACGGCAGCGTCTTCTCGCCACTGTTCTCGGCGTTCGGGCCGGAGCCGATCAAAGCCCGTATGATGATCGGCAGTGCCAAGGTGCTTGTTACCTCTGAGGCATTTTACCGGCGGAAGATCGAGCCTTGGAGAAAAGAGCTCGCGAGTTTGGAGCATGTCTTTTTGACTGAATGTTCGGGCAGCCTTCCAATGGGCACGATCGATCTGGCCGCGGCGTTGGCGCAAGCCCTAGATTCGTTCGAGACAGTATGGACGAGCCCCGAAGACATGGCTTTGCTTCACTTCACAAGCGGGACGACCGGGCGGCCAAAGGGTGTCGTGCATGTCCATGAAGCCGTCGTCGCTCATCATATCACCGGCCAGCTCGCGCTCGATCTGCATTCGGATGACATCTTTTGGTGTACTGCTGACCCGGGATGGGTGACCGGGACGTCCTATGGCATCATTTCTCCGCTCACCAACGGCGCGGCCTTGATCGTCGACCAGGCCGAATTCGACGCGGAGCGCTGGTATCGCATCCTGCAAGAGCAGAAAGTCACTGTTTGGTACACGGCGCCCACGGCGATCCGCATGTTGATGAAGGTGGGTGCCGAGATCACCAAGCGGTATGACTTATCCAAGCTGCGCTTGATGGCAAGTGTCGGCGAGCCGCTTAATCCCGAGGCCGTGGTCTGGGGCGTCGAGGCCTTCGGCAAGCCATTCCACGACAACTGGTGGCAGACCGAGACCGGCGGCATCATGATCTCCAACTATCCCTCGATGGACGTGAAGCCGGGCTCGATGGGCCGCCCATTGCCCGGCATTACGGCCGGCGTCGTCGAGCGCATTGAAGGCCGCACCGTGCGCGAAATCACAAAACCGATGGCGATGGGCGAACTCGCGCTGCGCCCAGGCTGGCCGTCGATGATGCGCGCCTATCTCAACGAAGAGGAACGCTACCGGAAGTGCTTCGTGGGCGGCTGGTATCTTACCGGCGACCTCGCTATGCGCGACGACGAGGGTTACTATTGGTTTGTTGGCCGGGCGGACGACGTGATCAAGAGCGCCGGCCATCTCATCGGCCCGTTCGAAGTGGAAAGCGCGCTGATGGAACATCCCGCCGTCGTCGAGGCAGGCGTGATCGGCATTCCCGAACCGACCGTCGGCGAGATGGTCAAGGCCTACGTTGCGCTCAAGGATGGATTCGGGCCGAGCGAGGCGCTGCGCAAGGAATTGCTCGGCCATGCGCGCCAGCGTCTCGGCCCTGCTATCGCGCCGAAGGAAATCGCATTCCGCCAGAATTTGCCGAAGACGCGCAGCGGCAAGATCATGCGCCGCTTGCTCAGGGCCCGTGAGCTGGGCCTGCCTGAAGGCGACATTTCGACGCTCGAAAGCGAGGAGCGATGACCGCGCCAACCGACAAGCCGCATCTCTCGCGCGAACACATGCTGGGTTTGTTGAAGCAGATGATCCGTATTCGTCGCTTCGAGGACAAGTGCGCCGAGCTCTACACGCAAGAAAAAATCAGGGGGTTTCTGCACCTTTATGATGGCGAGGAAGCGGTTGCTGTCGGCATCATCCCGGTGCTGGAGAAGCGTGATCGGATTGTAGCCACCTACCGTGAGCATGGGCAGGCGCTGGTGCGCGGGGTGCCGATGACGACGGTGCTTGCGGAGATGTACGGAAAACAGGAAGGCTGCAGCCGCGGACGTGGCGGCTCCATGCATCTGTTCGATCGTGCGACAAATTTCCATGGCGGCAACGCCATCGTGGGCGGCGGCCTGCCGCTGTCGGTTGGACTCGCGCTCGCCGATCGCATGCGGGGCAGCGACACCGTGACGGCCTGTTTCTTCGGGGACGGCGCTGTTGCCGAAGGCGAGTTTCACGAAAGCTTGAATCTGGCCGCACTGTGGGGGCTGCCGGTGCTGTTCGTGTGCGAAAACAACCTTTACGCCATGGGAACGGCCTTGGCTCTTACGGAATCGGAAATCGACATCCAGCGCAAGGCGGCGTGCTACCGGATCGCTTCCGAGGCCGTCGATGGCATGGATGTCATCGCCGTCGAGGCTGCCGCCCGGCGGGCGGTGCATGAAGTGCGCCAGACCGGCAAGCCCTATTTCCTGGAATGCCGGACTTATCGGCTGCGCGCGCATTCGATGTTCGATGCTCAGCTCTATCGCGACAAGGCCGAGGTTGAGGCCTGGCGACACAAGGAACCGATCGTGCGCTATCAGGCGTGGCTGGAGGCCAATCACATGATTCATCCGGACGATTTGGCGCGTATCGAGGCCGACGTGGCGGCGGAGATTGCTGAGGCGGTTGCATTCGCCGAGGGCGGAACGTGGGAGCCAGTCGAGCAGCTCACCCGCTTCACCTACGCAGATAGAACGCGTGAGCCGGTTCGTGAGGCATTATGGCACAAGTGACGACGCAGCCCGCAGCGGCCGATATCACCTACCGCGACGCAGTGCGCGAGGCGATCCGCGATGCGCTGGGCCGCGATAAAAGCGTGTTCCTCATGGGCGAGGACGTCGGACGGTACGGTGGCTGCTACGCGGTGAGCAAGGGTTTGCTGGGCGAGTTCGGCCCCGAGCGGATCCGCGATACGCCCCTGTCGGAATCCGGCTTCACCGGCGCCGGCATCGGTGCGGCGATGGCCGGCATGCGCCCAATCGTTGAGTTGATGACAGTGAATTTCAGCCTTCTCGCGCTCGACCAAATTCTCAATAACGCGGCCACGGTGCGCCACATGTCGGGAAACCAGTTCGGCGTCCCGCTCGTCATCCGCATGGCGACCGGGGCCGGCCGCCAGGTCGCCGCCCAGCATTCGCACAGCCTCGAAGGTTGGTATGCGCATATTCCTGGCATCAAGGTACTGGCACCGGCAACCGTAGAGGATGCGCGCGGCATGCTGTGGACGGCTTTGGAGGAGCCGGATCCGGTGCTGATTTTCGAAAACGTCATGCTCTACAACATGACGGGCAAGCTGGCCGCGGACGCGGGCCCGGTCGATATCGACAAGGCTGCAGTTCGGCGGCCCGGGCGTGATATTTCGCTCATCACCTACGGCGGTTCGCTGTGGAAGACGCTCGAAGCCGCCACGGTTCTCTCTGGCGAGAATATTGATGCCGAGGTGATTGATTTGCGCAGCCTGAGGCCGCTCGACGACGCGACGATTATGGAGTCGGTCGCCAAGACGCGTCGAGCAGTTATCATCGACGAAGGTTGGCGGAGCGGCAGCCTGTCGGCGGAGATCGGCATGCGCATCATTGAGCAGGCATTCTGGGAACTCGACGCGCCGATCGGCCGCGTGTGCAGCGCCGAGGTGCCGATTCCGTATCCCCGCCACCTCGAGAACGCGGCGATCCCGCAGGTGCCCAGGATCGTCGCGGCCGCCAAGGCTGCACTTGGGCGAACGTAGAGGGGACGCCGTGGTCGATTTCCGCATGCCCTCCCTCGGCGCAGATATGGAAGCAGGCACGCTGGTGGAATGGCTGGTCAAGCCCGGCGATCGGGTCAAACGCGGCGACGTCGTCGCCGTCGTCGAGACACAGAAAGGCGCGATCGAGATCGAAATCTTCGAAACCGGCAAAATCGAGCAGTTTCTCGTCGATCTGAACTCCAAGGTGCCGGTCGGGACCCCGCTGGCGCGAATTCGAACCGAACTCGAAGAGCCGGCTGGCGCTGTCACAACCGCTCCGCCGCCGGCAGCGCCGGCCGTCCCGCTCGCGGCGCCGCCTTTGGCGGGGCCGCCCGTTGCGCCGCCATCGCCACCTCCCGCCGCGCCAGGCGCCGCGGCGCGCGCGCGGGTATCGCCAGCCGCGCGCCGGCTCGCCGCGGCGCGCGGGATCGATCTCTCGACGGTGACCGGAAGCTGTCCCGCGGGGGAGATCATCTATGCCGATGTCGAGCGCCGTCTCGGCGAGGCCGTCGCTCTGCCGGAAAAGAGGCGAGCGCTGTGGCTTGATCTCGACGCGATGCGAACGGCGATTGCCGCCGCCATGGCGAGGTCGAAGCGAGAAATTCCGCACTATTATCTCGAGCACCAGGTTGACGTCACGGCCTGCGAGCAATGGCTGACGCAGAAGAATGCGACGCGGCCGCCCGACAACCGATTGCTGATCGGAGCGCTCGCAATCAAGGCGGCCGCCTTGGCCGCGCGCCGCTTTCCCGCCTTCAACGGCTTTTACCGCGATGGCAAATTCGAACCGGCGAGCGCGGTGCATGTCGGCGTTGCAATCGCCATTCGCGGTGGCGGGTTAGCGGCGCCAGCTCTGCATGAAGCCGATCAAATCTCGGTCGACGAGCTGATGGCGGGTATGCGCGACCTCGTTCAACGTACCCGGGCCGGTCGCATTCGCAGTTCGGAGATCTCCGATCCAACAATCACGGTTACGAGTTCTAGGGGAACGCGGTGTCGAAACACTATACGGCATCATCTATCCGCCGCAGGTGGCGATCGTCGGTTTCGGCAAGATCGTGACGCGGCCATGGGTCATCGACGGCGCCATCGGACCGCGCTCGGTGGTCACCATCACGCTGTCTGCTGACCATCGGGTCAGTGACGGACATGCGGGCGCGCTGTTCTTGGCCGAGATCGGCAGGCTGCTGCAGGAGCCAGACAAGCTATGAATGACCTCGACATTCGCAAGGTCGTGCAGGAAGAGCTCAACAATATCGCGCCGGAGGTTGATCTGGCGACCATCGACCCTGCCGGGGACTTACGAGAAACTCTCGACATCGACTCCATGGATTTCCTGAACTTCGTCACTGCGATCCACCATCGCCTCGGCGTCGAGATACCCGAGCTCGACTATCCGAAGCTTGTCACACTCGACGGGGCGGTCGCCTACATCGCGGCGAAACTCGGATCGAGCAAGACATTCCTGTAGGAGCTACAGTTTAACGAATGCCGCAGGAGATCGAATTGAAGCTTTCGCTTGACCCGCGCGACGTCCTGCGGCTGCACGACAGCCGGATTCTGCGCGCGTCGAGCGTCAAACACACTGCCGCCAACGTCTTGTCAGCACCTATTACGACACTTGATTTTTCTCGCTCCAGCGGAGTGGCATCATACTCCGGGTGCGCAAGATCGAGCGCGAACGCCTGCAATCCGTCAAGATGAATGCAGCTGAGAGTGGAGGTCTCGCTCGACGTATCGAATTGGAGAGCTCGATCGGGAGCGATAGACCCGACCTGATGCAAATCGTAGGTGCCGATGTTCGCCGGTTGATCCAAGAACGCTGTGCCGACGACGATCTTGTCCCTATTTTTGCGACAGATGTGGTGCGCGAGACTTGGCTTTTCAGCTCGGACGAAGCCACCGAATTTGGTGCGGGCCCGGTAGCAAGGACTTCCGCGATAGTCGAGATGACGGAAAAAGCCTTGCAGATGATTCAAAGCAATGGGGCAATCTATTCTCGATAACAGCAGAGAGGCCCTATTGCGTTAGTTAGTTTGAGCGGACCAAATGATCTCGTTTGAGGGACATTCCGCAAAGCGAAGGGTCGAATGTTCAAGTTGAGGAAGTCGGCATTGGTGTCTTCAAGTGTCAGCGGCCTCTATGGCAGGAAGCCGTTCACGTTGACGAGCTTTTTCGGCAAATATTCGTCGATCACGTAGTTGAGGCCCCATTTGGCCAGCGCCTGCTGCTCGGCGCGGACGCCCATGTCGAGCAGTTGCCGGATCGCGGCGATCCATGCGGGATGGGCCTTGATGAAGGGATCGTTTTGCAAGGCGTCCTGCGCGCGCTTGATGTCGGTGGTTTCCAGTTTGTGGGTCGCGTCTTCGAGGCCGAAATCGATGATGTCCTGCGGCGTGACGCCGAGAAACCGCGCCCGCGGCACGCACAGGAAGCGGTTGATGTGGGCCGCATTGCCAGAGCCGACCTTGAGTGTGCGGTAGATATTGGCAAAGCCGTAGGGATCGCAATCGACGAAGCAGTAGACCGGCAGGTTCTGCTTGTCGGACAATAGGCGGATGAAGCGCCGCGTGGCCCGGGTCGGCACCCCGCCCATCTCGACGATGATGCATCGCGCGGTTTCCCAGAACCGGTGATTGTTGAGGCGCTGGAACATGCCACCGGTTTCGATGGCGAGCACGAAGTTCGCATCGGTGCGGAAGGTCAGATGCTCGACCGAGCGCGGGATGCTGTAGGCCCCGCTGCCCAGATTGGTGCAGTCGATCTCGATCGTCGCTCCGGTCGCGGGATTGCGGTCGACCACGGTAAGCCGGCCCGCGACCGATCCGCCGTGGGATTCGGGGTAGAAGCGCAATTGCTCCCGCGACAGCCCGTGCATCGACGCCATCGCCTCTATGTCGTCCATAATGGCGTCGGATTCGGCCTGTTCGTCGAAGCGGCAATCGCCCCAGTTCTTGCTGATGTAATAGACCTCGCGCTTGGTGGCGAAGTCGTCATGCTCGACCATCGCGCGCGAGGTCGCCATCAGGCGCAGGGTCTGCGCGAACGACCGCGCGGTGGTCACCGTCAGCGAGCGCACCTTGCGCGCATCGCCAAGCTCGAAATAGCCCTTCGCTTCGTCATAGGTGACATTGTCCAGGCTGCGGACCGGAAGCTTGATGTCGGGCAGCCTGCCACCCTCGATGCTGGCGCGCACCTCGGCGGCGACCTGCTCGATCAGCGCGATGGTTTTGTCGTCGAGATCGCTGCGCGTGACGTCGGAGCCGGACTTCTTCATGGCGCGGGCCTTTGCGTCGTGCGGCTGGTGTGGAGCACGTCGTCGAGTTTTTTCACTGTGGAGTCGCGCTCAGCATCGCTAAGCGCGAGGATGTCCTGCAGGGCGGTGCCGATATGCGGCAGATATTTTTCGATATAGGTCCGCCGGTCATATTCTTGGTGCAGCTGGGTCTCGTGGTGGAGGTAATGCGCGAGCCTGCGCGCGCACTCCTGCAGCCCCAGTTTGATCTCCTTGAGGATTTCTGGATAAGGCTCGATGGCCTCCTTGGATTCGGAAGTATAGGGCACCCAGACCGACGCGACATGGACCAGGATCGCCATCGGCGCGACCGGCAACGCGCCCTTCGGCTGGTGCAGGCCGTAGCCCCGCCAGTTGGTCTGGGTGACGGCCTTCGTGATCGCGCAGCTGGCCTGTTGGTAGAGCAGCGGTACCCTGTTCGCAAACCGCAGTAGGCGAACCGGCTCGTCCTTCTGCGCGATCAGGTTTTCGGCAGCACGCGTTTCCTGCGGCTCCTTCCTGCGCAGGTGGCCGCTGGCGTCGACTTCGACGCCGGCCCCGCCGGGGCGGCCATAGGCGATCGCGACCTCCACTTGGAACGGGTTGCCCCGGTAGGCGGCGGCAGGGCGCGTGGTGACGGTAAAGAAATCCGCCTCCAGCTCCTTGTGCAGTCCGTCCAGCAGCTGCTGCTCGCCGATAGGAACGATGCAGTCCGTCCGCGGCGCGAGAATGCGCGTTTTTTGCAGCGCCTTGTGCAGCGTGGCCGCCTGCACGTGAGCGATGTGCCTGGGATGAGAGCGATCGCTTAGTTTCCGGTCCGAATGCTCGCCGGCGAGCTCAATGATCCTGAGCGCCGTCTTCCTGCCCACGCAGGAGAACTCGTCGACCAGAAACCGCAGCAAGGTGCGGCTTGCGGTGTTGCTCAGCATCTGGATCAGCCGGCCGAGCTCGATGCCGTAGGGATGCGGTTTTATCTCTACCGGTCGCGGCGGGAGTGTTTTGATGCTGCGGGCGAAGCGGATCTCGTCGCCTTGCGGGTCCTTGTAGATGATGGTGAGGTGCGGGTTGGCAATGGCCGTCTGCTTCAGATAGACCTCGACCGAGTGCGGCCCCTTCTGATGGTGGCCCTCCATCTCCATCTCGACCCGCGTACCGTGAGGACGGTCCCATTTCAGTTGTTTCTTGCGGTGGATGTCCGGCTGGTTCCTGGCGGTATCAATCGAGACATGCATCTCCGAGGCAAGCTTCTCGCCCTTGACGCGGCTGATGATGTGCAGCGGCTTGCCGACGGTGAGCTGCCCGTACATGCCTGCGGCCGAGATCCCCATGCCCTGCTGGCCGCGTGACTGGCTGAGCTTGTGGAATTTCGAACCGTATAGCAGCTTGCCGAAGATGCGCGCGATCTGGCCCTCGACAATTCCCGGGCCGTTGTCCTCCACGATCACCCGCGCCTTGCCGGAGCGGTCGCTGACTTCCACCGTGATGTCGGGGAGAATGCCCGCTTCCTCGCAGGCGTCGAGCGCGTTGTCGACCGCTTCCTTGACCGCGGTGACCAGCGCCTTGGCCGGGGTATCGAATCCGAGCAGATGACGATTCTTGAGGAAGAACTCTGAGACAGAAATTTCACGCTGCCGGCTCGCCATTTCGAGGGCGGTGGCAGGTAGGGATTGCCTGTCAGACACAAGATATCCCTCATTATCGATAAAACGACGAAATTATATTAGCTGTTCCCGTGGCGTCGCTTGACGAAGATCAATATCGTTCCAGCCAACCGGGCGGCCGGCACGCGCGTACGGCTCCTTTTCTCGCTCGACGGCTACGCGCCATTGTCGGAGCGGCTGGCGAACAAAGCCGGCGCAACCCCGTCACAGGAGCGCTCCGAGCAATCATCTCGGCCTGTTCAAGGTGGATAGACGCTCGAAGAATATCGGCCGAGGATTGTACGCTGGATGATGGAGCATCTCTTTTGAGGGAGCCTGGCTTTGACCTGCATCAACGCCCTACTGGTAAGGTCGGGTAACTTATCCCTAAAAGTTCAGCACTCGGGAGGCAGATCATGAATGAGTTGAAGCTGCGTGACGATATCCTGGACGAACTCGGTTATGAGCCAATTGTCGATCCAGCTCACATCGGCGTGGCCGTCGATCAGGACGTTGTGACGCTTACCGGACATGTCGGAAGCTATGCGCAGAAGCTTGGGGCGTTATCGGCAGTACGCCGGGTGAAGGGCGTGCATGGAATCGCGGATGAGATTGAAGTGCGCTGTTCTCCGGAAGCAACGACGTCCGACGATGAGATCGCCAAACGCGCGATCAATGTGCTGTCGTGGGACAGCGTCGTTCCCAGTAATGCAATCCAGGTCACCGTGCGGGATGGGCTGGTAACTTTGACCGGCAAAGTCAACTGGTACTATCAAAAGAGCAGCGCCGAGCGCGATGTCCGTAGGCTGTCGGGGGTGCGTAGTCTAGTCAACAATATCGAAATTGAGCCGCATGCGAAAGCCGATAACGTGAAAAAGAAGATCGAAGCTGCCCTGAAGCGGCACGCCGAGATCGAAGCCAAGGACATACGTGTCACCGTTCGAGACGACGATGAAGTGTTGCTTGAAGGCAAGGTCCGTAACTGGGACGAGAAATTTGCAGTCGAGAACGCTGCCTGGTCGGCCCCCGGCGTGAAGAATGTCAAGGACAAGCTGACGATAGGATCTTAGCGACAGCTTTTTGGCTGACATCGCCTCCATTCGATGAGGTGAGCCAGTTGAAATAGAATTTCAGGAGATGGTTGCCAATGGTCATATCGGAAAGCGGAATATCGAGCAACTTACGTGCGGTTGCTACGGCCTGAAAGAGGCTTGCCCGGCTGACGATGCCGGCCAACTGGCCGTTTCGAAGCGCTGCCGTCGTTGACACAAATCAACAATCACGCGAAGTCGCCGGCCGCGATGGATTGGATGCCAAGGTTTTGGAAAGCGGATTGCGCTGCTTCCGCCGATCCGCCGACATCGATGCTGCGGCAAGCATCCTCGATCACGAGGACGGTAAGACCGGCACGTTGTGCGTCCTCGGCTGAGTAGCGGACGCAGAAGTCGAACGCCAGCCCGGCCAGAAAAACACGCGTCAGCGAGCGCTCCCGTAAATACCCGATAAGACCGGTCGGCGTCTGACGGTCGTTCTCGTAAAACGTCGAATATGAATCGATCGTGCGATGAAACCCCTTGCGCAGGATCATTGTGGCTTGCGGAACGCATAACGACTCGTGAAGTTGAGCCCCTGACGTTCCCTGCACGCAATGGTCCGGCCAAAGCATCTGAGGACCATAAGGGGCGACGATGACGTCGTTTGGTTGCTTTCCCGGATGCATTGAAGCGAACGAAAAATGGTCGTGCGGGTGCCAGTCCTGGGTGACAACTATGTTTGCAAAGCGCCCGGCAAGCCGATTTATGACGGGCACCACATCGCTGCCGCCTGGCACCGGAAGGCGACCTCCGGGACAAAAATCATTCTGGATATCGACCACGATCAATACGTCGGTATCGCCTGCGACTATATGAGTGCCCATCTCTGCGGCTCCAGTTTTGCCAGTGTAACTATTGGTACCCTTGAGGAACTGACCCTGATCTGAATCAATTCCGGCCTGTTGAGCCATGCGATATTTCCTTCGCAAAGTACGGCTTTCGTGGGTCTCCGACATGCCCGTTCAGAATGCGGAAATCGCTGCCATGTTCGACCAGGCCGCCGAGCTGCTTGAGATAGGGGGAGAGAACCAGTTTCGCGTCCGCGCCTACCGCCGTGCCGCGCGCGAGATCGAGGGCCTGCCCAAGGCAGTCGCAAGCCTGCTGAAGTCCGGACGCGATCTGTCGGAACTGCCGGGGATCGGCAAGGATCTGGCCGGCAAGATAGCCGACATTGTCAAGACCGGACATTTCGGTCTGCTCGACACCTTGAAAAGGAAACTCCCTGGCGAGCTCGGCGATATGGCGGCTCTTCCCGAACTCGGGCCGAAGCGCATCAAGCTACTCTATGACAGGCTAAAAGTGCGCACGCTCAAGGACCTTCGTCAGGCCATCAAGACCGGGCGGCTGCGCGAGGTCAGCGGATTCGGCCCCGTGATCGAGAAGAAACTGCTGGAGGCGCTTGAAAAGCCCCAAGCGGCGAAACGGTTCAAGCTCGCGGTGGCCGAAGCCGAGGCCGAGGCCCTGGTCGGCTATCTCCGCGGTAGCGGGCGCGTCGTCGTCGCCGGCAGTTATCGGCGGCGGCGCGACACCGTCGGCGATCTCGACGTGCTGGTGACCGCGAAAAACGGCGCCGCGGTCGGCGACAGGCTGGTGGAATATGAAAATGTCGCGCAGGTCATAGCCCACGGGCCGACCCGCACCACCGTGATGCTGAGTTCCGGCCTGCAAGTCGATGTCCGCGCTGTGCCGGAGGAAAGCTATGGCGCGGCGCTTCTTTATTTCACCGGCTCGAAAGCCCACAACATCGCGCTGCGCGGGCTCGCTAATCACCGCGGCTGGAAGCTGAACGAATACGGCCTGTTCTCCGGCAAGCGGCGGATCGCCGGCGCTACCGAGGAAGACGTCTACCAGAAGCTCGGGCTCGGATACATCGCGCCAGAGTTACGCGAGGACCGCGGCGAAATCGCAGCGTCGCAGGCCGGCAAACTGCCCAAACTCGTAAGACTTTCGGATGTGCGAGGCGACCTTCACGTGCACTCTGACTGGACCGACGGCACGGTCCCCATCGCCGGGATGGCAGAAGCGGCGCAGGCGCGGGGCTACCAGTACATCGCCCTGACCGATCACAGCCGTCGGATCGCCATGACGCACGGTCTCGATCCGGCGCGCCTCACGCGCCAGATCCACGAAATCGACCGGCTCAACGAGAAATTCAAGAACTTCACAATCCTGAGGGACATCGAAGTCGATATACTCCGGGACGGCAGTCTCGACTTGCCGGATTCAAGCCTTGCGAAGCTGGACATCGTGTTGGCCGCGGTGCATTCGTTTTTCGATCTGCCGCGCCAGGCGCAGACCGACCGAGTCGTCCGTGTCCTGGAGAACCGCCATGTTTCCATTCTGGCGCATCCGACCGGGCGCTTGATCGGCGAGCGCGAACCCTACGACATCGATATGAATGCCGTGATTTCGGCCGCGCGCAAGGTCGGCTGCTATTTAGAGATCAATGCGGAGCCGGATCGTCTGGATTTGAACGATTTTCATGCCCACGCCGCGAAGCTCGCCGGGGTAAAACTCGCGGTCTCGACCGATGCGCATTCAATCGACGCCTTCCGGTGCATGCGGTTCGGGATCGATCAGGCGCGGCGCGCCTGGCTTACGGCAAACGATGTACTGAATACCCGGCCACTTGCCGAATTGCGGAAGCTGCTGAAGCGTTGAGCCTCGTCCGGGGTCGGCGTCTTGAAGGCGCGCAGGGGGGATGGCGTTGAGCCAGGTCAAAAACCTCATTCCTCCTATGGTCTAAAATAATCTTTTTTAGATCAGAGAGGCGCACCGTGATGGCAAATCAGATGTGGTCGCCTTCCGTCGTCGGACCGATTGCAAGCCGCCATCTGCGGTTATTCGCCTTGAATGGAACCGATGATCTCGGGCGCGATATCAGCAGGCTGCTGGCGCATCCCCTCAGCGCGCATGAAGAGCGGGATTTTGAAGACGGCGAGCACAAGGCGAGACCACTCGACCCCGTTGCAGGGGCCGACGTCTATGTGATCCATAGCCTTCATGGCGGGCCGGACCAAAGCGCCAACGACAAGCTCTGCCGGTTGCTGTTTTTCATCGGAGCGCTGAAAGACGCCGGCGCATGGCGGGTAACCTCCGTTGCGCCCTATCTCTGCTATTCGCGAAAGGACCGCCGCACCAAGGCGAACGATCCGGTGACGACACGTTTTGTCGCGACACTTTTCGAGGCGATCGGTTGCGATGCCGTAGTCACGCTCGAGGTACACAACGAGGCCGCCTTTGAGAATGCATTTCGTTGCCGCGCCGTGGCGCTTACAGCGGCTCCGCTGCTGATCGCGCAGATCAAGGCAAGCGTCGGAGATGAGCCTCTTTGCGTGATTTCTCCGGATCTGGGAGGCGGAAAACGCGCGGACCTGCTGCGGGAAGCGCTGGAAACAGTGCTGGGCCGGCCGGTCGGCAAGGCTTTTGCCGAAAAACACCGCAGCGCCGGGGTTGTTTCGGGCGACCTGTTCGTAGGCGACGTCGCCGACGCCACCTGCATCATTGTCGATGATCTCATTAGTACCGGTGGCACGCTGGTGCGGGCGGCGCGCGCCGCGCGCGCCCGTGGCGCCCGGCGAGTCCTGGCATGTGTTGCCCATGGACTGTTCATGCCGGGGGCCGAAACGGCGCTTGCCGATCCGGCGATCGATCGCATTATTGCCACCGACGTCGTTCCGCCATTCCGCCTTCCGGCTGGCCCGGTGCGCGACAAACTCGACATTGTGCCGGCGGCGCCATTGCTGGCGGAGGCCATCCGTCGGCTCCACGAGGACAAGGCGCTCACCGATCTCCTGGTATTCTGAAAGCGGTTTGAGAATCTCAGGGGCTTTTCTGCAGCCTTCCGCCTGCTGCCGAGAATACGTTCGAGGCGCGCGGCATCGGCTGCGGCAAGGTTGAGATAGACACGGGCGAGATGGGGCCATTTCTCCGGTGTTCGAGGATGGGCATCGAACAGATGGGCGATCGACAGCCGTGCGCGCAGCATCGCCCGATGACTGCGATAGAAAAGAAAAAGTCCGCTGCCGGCGTCGTCATCCAGGACAAGGGCCAAATGTTGCCTGATCCGCTCGGCAGCCCACAGGCCGCCGAGCCGTTCGCATTCAAGATGAAGGAAGGCAATTTCATCGAGAGGATCGAGCGCCCGTAGTTTTGGATCGAATTCAAGGCAGTCGATGATTGTCACGGGCTCGCGCAGCCAAATATGCTCGGGGCGCAGATCGCCATGGGCATCGACGTACCGCCGCGCGCGAATCCTCTCGCGCAGCAGGGCGGCGCGTTGCATGGTAAAGCGGTGCTGGACCTGGGCGATCCGCTCCACCGCGCCTTGAGGAAGGCCGAAGCGAGCGTTGAACAGCACGCGGCAATTGTCGACGAGCGTCTTCTGCCATGAGACAAGATACTGTTCGGGTTCGAGCTGGACCCGCGGTGCATGCACGTAAAATGCGCCGAGCGTTGCCGCGAGTCGGTCAAGCTGCAAAGGCTTCAGCCAGCCCCCGCGCAAAGCCGCTTCGAGCGTCTCGTTCTCTTCCAGCCGTCGCATGACGACCAGCCAATCCACGGCAGGCCCGTCGCCGGCGATCGCGAGACCTGATGGTGAGATCGTCAGCGGAACGACGCCCAAATAGATGTCGGGGGCGAGCCGCCGGTTCAGCAGATATTCTGCGCGGCAGGCTGCCGCGCGCCGATCCAGAGTTGAAAAATCGAGATAGGCGAAGCGAACAGGTTTCTTGAGCTTGTAAACGCGATCGCCCGCCATGAAGACCCAGGACATGTGGGTTTCGCGGGCGACCACTTGCCCGGGGGCGCATGAATACGTCGCCGGGCAGCTCGAGAAACCGGACTTTATCGCCGAGAGTGGGCGCATTCTGGCCGGAAAAGGATCTGCCAGCCCCCGGCAACGTCTGCAAAGGCTCCATCTTTTAAAATTAGCGGGATCTGTCCAGTTCTGTTTGACGCTGATCAAGATCGGTTCCCGATGAGGAGGTAACCTTAAACAAAATGGAGTGACCGGCCCATGCCACGAGTCTCCACGTTCAGCCGTGACGGTAAGAGCAAAAACCAACCGGTGGTGGTTTCGCGAGAGGTCTGGATACCACCGCTCGGTCTGGCCGGTACCTTGAACCGTCCGGATGGAGCCCGGGCATTGGTTATCTTCGCGCATGGCAGCGGGTCGAGCCGGTTCAGCTCGCGCAACATCCGGGTCGCGGAGGCGCTCAATCGCCGAGTGATCGCGACGCTGTTGTTCGACCTTCTGCTGCCCCAGGAAGAGGACGACCGGCAGAATGTGTTCGACATCAGCCTGCTCGCCCAGCGGCTGAAGCAAGCGGTACGCTGGGTGATCGAGGAGCCGGATGTCAATTCCTTTCCGATCGGATTGTTCGGGGCGAGTACAGGCGCGGCGGCGGCTCTGGTGGCGGCCAGCGGGCTCGGTGATCGCATTGGCGCGGTGGTTTCGCGTGGCGGGCGACCTGATCTTGCGGGCGACATATTGCCGCTTGTCAAAGTCCCGACGCTCCTGATCGTCGGCGGCGCGGATTACGGTGTGATCGAACTCAACCAACAGGCCCTGGAGCGCCTCGGAGGCGAAAAGAGCATTCAAATCGTTCCGGGTGCCACCCACCTCTTTGAAGAAGCCGGCGCATTGGACGCCGTCATCGAACTCGCCGCCGGTTGGTTTGAAAGCCATCTGGTCGCTGGAAACCTCCGCGCCACGAAAGCGGATCCGCGCAAGCCGGATGCACGTCAATGATGGATTTCCGGGACAGATCGGATGCGGGCCGCAGATTGGCCAAAGCGCTTTCGAGCTATAAGGACCGGCACCCCGTTGTCCTTGCTTTGCCGCGCGGCGGTGTTCCCGTCGCGGCGGAGGTCGCCGCGGCGCTTGATGCTCCCCTCGACTTGATCCTTGTTCGCAAGATCGGAGTGCCGACCCAGCCGGAGCTCGCGATGGGAGCGGTTGTGGATGGCACCGCGCCGATCGTTGTTCGCAATGAGGAGGTGATTGAGCTTTCAGGCACAACAGCGGATGAGTTCGACGCGGCGTGTACAAGGGAACTTGCGGAGATCGAACGCCGCCGCCAACTCTACATCGGAGAGCGCGCCCGGGCGGAGATCGCGGGACAGGTGGTGATCGTCATCGACGACGGCATCGCAACCGGCGCGACGACACGGGCGGCATTGCAGGCGATCCGCAACCGGAAGCCGAAGGAACTGGTGCTCGCCGTTCCCGTCGCCCCACCCGACACGATCACGAAATTGCGCCCGGAAGTCGATGCCTTGATTTGCCTGGAGACGCCGGAATTATTCGGGGCCATCGGCTATTTCTATCGTGACTTCCGGCAGGTTAGCGATCAGGAAGTCGTGGCAATTCTGAAGCGCTTTCCGGCCAAGCGACCGGCTTCGATCCCCTGAATTCAGGTGGACGGCCGCGACCCATTCTTATTCGATCGGCACCCAGCGATCGCCATCCTTGACGTAGGATCGCTTGACGGCCGCCCAAGCGGTGCGGTGAGCGATCTCTTCCTGCCGAACGTCCCCGCTGAGCTGCGAAGGCATGGTTGAACGCGGCGCGATAGATGTCCTGCGCATGCGGCGGAAGGTGATCGCGGACCGATGCAGGAAGATCGATATTGCTGCGGTACGGCATGGGTTTCCCCGATGAAGGATTGCCTGTCAGAACAGATCTGCCTCGACTTCTTCCGATGAATGGCCGAATTTCGAAAGCGCTTCTTCCAGATGATCGGCCAGCATCGGCATTCCCAACAGATACGCGGCTGTTCGCTTATTGTGTGCACGGGCGGCTTCGGCGCGAAGTTCGTCCCAATTCTCGATATCTCCGTCACCGCGTCCGAGCCAGGTGAGAGCAACAAGATCGATCTGCTCGTCGTCGTTCAAATCGTGGATAAAGCTCTTTAGTTCGGTGAGAACCGGATCGTCGGTTCGGTCCTCCAGTACGGAACGCATGCCGTCATCGCTCGCATTGGAGCCTGACTCCGGGTCGGTGACACCGTCCTTGACGTCAAATTGGCGAGCTTTGGCGACGATGAAGTACGCTTTTTCCGGCGAAATCGACAGGGTTGGGAACTCGGCCATCATACGCCTCACAAAAATTCAAAGGATGGAACTTTATGAGCGCAAGCAAGGAATTCGGGCTTGAGCCAGATCAAGCGATCAGGAATTTGGCGATGCGGTAATATACTTTTGTAAGACCTTTCATCCTTTTGCAAGGACAAGGTCGGTAACTGGCGTTAGATGCCACCTCACATTGGACGACCACATGTATCCTGCGACAAGCCCTCTGCTGACCGATTTGTATCAACTGAACATGCTTCAGGCGTATCTGGACCATGGTCAAACGGATACGGCTGTATTCGAATTCTTCGTGCGTCGGCTTCCGGCTCGCAGAGGCTTCCTCATGGCGGCAGGACTCGAGCAGGCCCTCGACTTTCTTGAGAATCTGCAATTCTCGCAGGAAGAGATCGATTGGCTCCGACAAACCTATCGGTTCACGGAAGGGTTCCTCGACTACCTCGGGAGTCTGCGCTTCACAGGCGACGTCGATGCCATGCCGGAAGGCACCATCTTCTTTGCTAACGAACCGATCATTCGGGTGATCGCGCCGCTTCCGGAGGCGCAATTGGTCGAAACCCGCCTTATCAACATCCTCCACTTTCAATCGGTGGTCGCCTCCAAGGCGGCGCGAATAGTCCTTGCCGCACCGGGCAAGCAACTGGTCGATTTCGGGTTGCGGCGAGCGCATGGAGCGGAGGCCGGGCTGCTGGCCGCGCGCGCCAGTTATCTGGCGGGATTTGCCGGAACGGCGACGGTTCTTGCACGGAAGGATTTCGGAATTCCAATTTTCGGAACGATGGCCCACTCTTTCATCCAGGCGCACGACGACGAAACGGTCGCCTTTTCAGCGTTTGCCCACTCGCGACCCGACAATCTTGTCTTGCTGATCGACACCTACGATACGGAAGCTGCCGCCCGAAAAATCGTCAAACTGGCGCCTCGTCTGAAGAAAGCAGGGATTGCCTTGCGTGGGGTCCGTCTCGACAGCGGCGATCTGATCGTGTTGTCGAAGAGCGTCCGGCGCATTCTGAACGATGGAGGTCTGCAGGATGTGACGATCTTCGCAAGCGGGGGGCTCGACGAAGACGAACTTGCGAGGATCGTGGATGCGAATGCGCCAATCGATGGTTTCGGCGTCGGCACCAGCCTGACCACATCCTCCGACGCGCCGGCGCTCGATTGCGCCTACAAACTCCAGGAATATGCCGGAATAGCGCGACGCAAGCGATCTGTCGGAAAGGCCACATGGCCCGGCCGCAAGCAGGTCTGGCGCAGCTTTGGAGATGACGGACGCATGGCCGGCGATGTGCTGGCTCTCCATGATGATCAACGAACCGGCGAACCGCTGCTCATACCCGTCATGCGCCGCGGCCAGCGCTTCGCTTCGCCGCCGCCATTAGCCTGACATCCGGCAGAAGGCGGCGCATGGCCTTGCCCAGTTGCCGGAGTCGTTGCGCCGCCTGAGTGACGGAACAACATTCCCGGTCACCGTAGCGCCGGGCCTAATAGCGCTCGCGGAGGAAGTCGATCGTCGATGCGCAGGCATGACCTGACGAGAATGGCCGGACTTCCCTGTTGGGCTGCGGCCCGCCGCGAACGACGAGCCGTTCGACCGGTAGGTCCAAGCGTCTGGCTGGGGTAGCGCGGTGCTCAATGCGACATCAGCGTCGGCACGGTCATTGATTGAAGCATGTCGCGCGTAACTCCGCCCAAAAGTCGCTCTTGCAGGCGCGAATGGCCGTAGCCTCCCATGACGATCAGATCGAGACCAGCGTCCGCCGCGATCGATAGAATGGTCGGCTGGATATCGGCGTGATCGGCGCTGCCGCGCTCAATCTGAGCCGTAAGACCATGGCGCGCTAAATGCGCCGCCAGGGTCGCCGCTGGCGCATTCGCCGCCTCCTGCGCCTCGTTGATGCTAATGATAGTGATGGCGTGCGCGCGGGTCAGGAACGATGCGGCGTCACGAACGGCGCGCGACGCAAAGCGGCTACCGTCCCATGCGATGCCGATGCGTCTCGGCTCATACGCGCCCCTGTGCGTATAAGGCATGAAAAGAACCGGACCACCGGATTGAAAAAGAATTTCCTGCGGCATGGTGTTGTCGTACGTATCGCGATCAGCCTCGGGCTGCAGCGCGATTGTCAGATCGTACAGTCGTGCCGAGGCGCCGATGGTTGCGGCGGCTTCGGCCGGAAGGCCTGTGAGCGCCTGGAGGCCGTAGCTGATGCCAGCGCTGCGCGCTTCGGTTTCGAAGACCGCAAGGGCGGCATTGGCCCGCTCCAACGCGCGCTCACGTTCGATTTCGAATACCGCCGCGACGGCCGCGCCGCCGTCGACGGCAAGACCTACATTTGCGGTTTCATAGCCGACCGAGACCGCATCCAGATGCGCG
Organism: uncultured Alphaproteobacteria bacterium; assembly: GCA_963801875.1. Lineage (GTDB taxonomy): Bacteria > Pseudomonadota > Alphaproteobacteria > Rhizobiales > Xanthobacteraceae > Bradyrhizobium. The sequence goes on from CAWDGT010000010.1 coordinate 976,066, forward strand.
GCGCGCGCCATCGCCAGCGAGACCGCACCGTCGACGATCGGCTTTGGCGGGCGTTCGGAGGGAATATGGACGAGCAGATGCTTTAACATGGGCGTTCTCCGCACTTTCTGAAATGACACCGCTACTGAGGCCATGTCGCCACTAAAAAACAAAAGCGCAGGCGTGATTTGATCCATCTCAACCCGGCGCGGCCTCCCGCCGCTAAAATATAGCTTTGGTATAATTGGGCTGGGGGGTCGGCCGCCGAATGCCCTGTCTATTCGAAAGATATACGCATGAACGTGTCTGATGTTATGCGCCGTTCCTATGCAACGATCAAACCCGATGCGCCGCTCTTGGACGCCGCGCATTTACTGATTGAGACCAATCAGCGCGGTCTTCCGGTGATCGACCGCGACGGCGCACTTGTCGGCGTCATTTCGGAGGGCGATTTCTTGCACCGGACCGAGCTCGATATCAGCCCGCCGCCCGGAAACTGGTTGGAAGAATTGCTTGGCATCGAAGAAGACACGCCAACTCGCCGGCGCATGGGTGCCCGGTTGGTCCGTGAGGTGATGACGCGCGACCCGATTTGTGTCGATGACGAAGCGACCCTCGACGAGGTCGTTGCATTGATGGATGCGCGCCATATTGCACAGCTCCCCGTTGTCTGCGGTGGCTCCGTGGTCGGTGTCGTTAGCCGCGTCGAGTTGTTGGCCGCCGTTGCCCGCGTGTTAAGCCCGGTTGCAGGAAAATCGTAACTGCCGCGCAGGCACTGCGGACTCAGAGTTCGCGCCGTTGCGCCAGCTTTCACGCGAGAGCCGCTCGACGCAACCTCGAACGATGGGCTATCGGTGTGGCCGCTGGTAACTTTCGCCGATCACATGGCCATTTCCGGCTCAGCCGACCGTTCTCGCTTCGTCTCCGGAATTTCCGTCATCGTCGCTTCGGTAAGCAGCAGCACGCTGGCGACCGAGACCGCATTTTCCAATGCGGTACGAACCACCTTTGCGGGATCGACAATACCGGCCTCGACCAGGTCGACATATTCCTTGCGCGCCGCATCGAAGCCGAAATTGCCCTCGCCGCCAAGCATTCGTGCAACGACGACCCCGCCGTCGACGGCAGAATTCTCAGCGATCTGACGCGCAGGCGCCTCGAGCGCTCGCTTCAAGATCTGGACGCCGGTTTTTTCGTCGCCTTCGCAGGCGGCTTCCTCCCTGGTTACCGCTGCGGTGCATTTGAGAAGCGCAAGACCTCCGCCGGGGACAATTCCCTCGGCCACCGCCGCTTTGGTGGAACTGATGGCGTCGTCGAGCGCTTCCTTCTTCGCCTTCATCTCGGCTTCGGTCGGGGCGCCAACGCGGATCACCGCAACGCCGCCGGACAGCTTGGCAAGCCGCTCCTCGAGCTTTTCGCGGTCATAGTCGCTGGTCGTCTTTTCGATTTCGCGCCGGATTTGCGCAATCCGGCCATCAATCCGGGCACGGTCGCCGCCGCTGCCGATCAGCGTGGTATTTTCCTTGTCCGCAACCACCCGCGCGGCACGCCCGAGCTGCTGCAGCGTCACGCTTTCAAGCTTCAACCCCAGTTCTTCGGAGATCACCTGCGCCCCGGTCAATATCGCGATGTCTTCCAGCATCGCCTTGCGCCGGTCGCCGAAGCCGGGCGCCTTGACCGCGCAGCCCTTGAGAACCCCGCGTAGCTGGTTGACGATCAGGGTCGCGAGCGCCTCGCCTTCGATGTCCTCGGCCACGATCAGCAATGGACGGCCCGATTTGGCGACCTGCTCGAGCACCGGAATCAGGTCGCGCAGCGCCCCGATCTTGTGATCGCACAGCAGCACGAATGGGTCTTCCAGTACGGCCTCCATGCGCTCCGCGTCGGTGACGAAGTAGGGGGATATGAAGCCGCGGTCGAATTTCATGCCTTCGACGACGTCCAGCGTGGTTTCCGTGGTCTTGGATTCCTCCACCGAGATCACGCCGTCGCCGCCCACCTTCTCGATGGCGTCGGCCACCAGGGCGCCTATTAACGGATCATTGTGGGCCGATAAGGTTGCGACCTGCGCCTTCTCCGCTTTCGTCTTCACCGGCCGGGACATCGCGTGCAGCGCCTCGATCGCGGCGCGCGCCGCCCGGTCCAGGCCACGCTTGAGATCGATGGCGCTGGCGCCTGCCACGACGTTGCGCACGCCGTCGGCGAGGATCGCGTGAGCGAGAATGGTCGAGGTGCTGGTGCCGTCGCCGACAACGTCCCCGGTCCTCTCCGCGGCCTGGCGAAGCACCTGGGCGCCGAGATTCTCCTCGGCGTCCTTGAGGTCGAATTCCTTGGCAATGGTGACGCCGTCATTGCAGACGATCGGTGCGCCCCAGCTCTTTTGAATCAGGACCGATTTCGACTTCGGCCCGAGCGTGACGCGCACCGCATCGGCCAGAAGCGTTGCGCCCCGCAGCACTTTCTCGCGGGCGGCGGAATGGAACAGGATTTGCTTGTGGGCCATTCGCCGCCTCCGTCAATCAAATCGGTATCATGCGCGCAGTCGGCCCCGCCGATCAAAACTCCGATCTGGCGAAGGCCGGCAGACTCGCTTACTTCACGCTTACCGGGATCGTCTTCTCCTTCTTCTGCGCTTCCGGAGATTTCGGCAGGGTGACGGTCAGGACGCCGCTCTTGTAGCTCGCTTCGATCTTCTCGGCGTCGACCCCGCCGGGTACCTGCAGCGCGCGGCGGAAAGAACCGTAGCGCCGCTCCGAGACGTAGCGGTCCTTGGTCTTCTCTTCCTTTTCTTCCTGCTTTTCGCCCTTGATGGTCAGCATGCCGTTGGCAAGCTGAACGTCGATGTTCTTGGCATCGAGTCCCGGTAGTTCGGCCGTCACCTCGAACGCCTTGTCTTTCTCGACGATGTCGGTCGCCGGTGTGATATTGACGCCAAGGCCGCCGCGCCAGAACGACTCTATGTCGGGAAACGGGCGAAGGAACGGTGGCTGCCAAAATCCGGTCTGGAAATCGTGGAACATTCGATCGACCTGATTGCGCAGAACTTCAAAGGGTTGCCAGTCCGCAGCCTTGGTGGGCTGCTTCGCCGGAGTTACTTCGGTTTTGATGGGTAGTCTTGTTGCAGCTTCTGCCATGACAAATACTCCCTCGATGTTAGCTTAACCAAAAATGATATACCCATAGCAGCGGGGTTCATTGATCCTCATCAAACATCGGATTGTCACGCTGGATTGGCGCGGGGGCGAGGCACGGCGTGCGATGGGCTTTCTGTCGCGGGTTTGCGCGATCACCAACCTGAACAACTACTTAGCGTAAACTATTGTGCCGTTTGCGCTGTCGCGGGCCGGAATCGGAAGAGCGCCATCGTTGATAAGTGCACCGCAAACGCACTCTTGCACCAGAGCAAACAGATTCTCTATTGGACCATCTCACTGGCGCCGACAAGCGAGGTCTGCGATACGGTTAAGTTAACAGTTTTGGCTGTTCTCGCGTTGATGACCATGGAGCTACTGTGACCAAGAAGAGCCTCCGAATAGCCACGTGGAATATTGCATCGAACAAGAACTACGATGCGATTGCTGCAAAAATAGCCGAGTTGGACATCGATATATGTGCGTTGCAGGAGGTCTCGCTCGATCCGGCGGCTGACCTTCCGGTCATGTTTGGTCGCGGGCAAGGAGATACATCCGGTTACGGTCGGTACTTCGCACCTTCCCTTGCGCCGGAAGAGTTGGGCGGTGGGAAATACGAATATTATGGGCTCGCTATGCTATCGAGGATTCCGCTGTCACGAATGGCCGCGTTCCAAGTTGGTCCGAGGCATACCGGTTCGGTCGCTAATGCTGAAAATGAGCCGCGCATTCTGCAGGTCGCGGCGCTGTCGTTGGAGGAGCCAGTATTTATCGGCAATACCCATCTCGCCGCTACCGGGGATTGGTCAGCGTCTGCCGTACGGCGATCGCAAGCCGGAAAGATCGCCAACATTCTGCGACCGCTTACTACGCGTGGGCCGTTGATCCTGTGCGGTGATTTCAATGCAGAACCATCGAGCAGCGACCTTACGAAGATACGGGAGGCGCTGCCCCATTTCCATTCGAGCATTGAAAGGACTTACCTCGAAGATCATGACCGACCGCCCATCGATTTTTTCTGCTCCTCCGTCGCACTGGAAACGAATATTTCCGTTTGCCCCGCGGGCGGCCTGTCGGATCACAATATTGTTGTCGCGAGCTTTATGGGGCTTGGGAGCCGTGCATAAAGCTGGTCTTTCGGCCTGCGCGTCCGTTGGTCAAATGCCGCTCAACGACTGTCGAGCCACGCTGAGAATTCGGCTGGTGAGGTGAGGACTGCGTCGGCGCGAGGTGCAAGAATTGCAAATGGTGTCAAACCCGTCAGCACGCCGATTGCAATAGCGCCCGCTGCGCGAGCGGTGGCAAGGTCAAGGACCGTATCGCCGATGACGGCAGTTTCTGAAGGAGGCACGCCAACGGCCTGCGCGAATGCGAGGGCTGGTCCGGGGTCTGGTTTGGCGCCAAAGCCGGAATCATATCCGGCAATGAACTCCAGAAGTTTATCGAGGCCAAGCTTGCGCGCGTGAGCGCGTGCGGTGATTTCGGCGTCGTTAGTGATCATTCCGAGCCGATAGCCCCGGGCGGCAAGAAGAGTCAGCAGCGCCTTCGGATCGCCGATCGCTGTCAGATGCCGGGTCGTTGCATCGCACAGAAGTCGATCGATCTCGGCAAAAAACTCTGCATTTGCCGGTCGCCCAAGCGCCGTGGCCCAAAGCGCACCATATACGCTGGTCGGTTCGACGATCAGGGGAGAATCCGGCAGAAAACGCTGCTCGGCTTCGACAAAACGGCTCGCAGCCACGAGGCGCTCGAAGGCGGCGCGGTCGCCGCCCGCGATATGCTGCATCACTGCCTGAGCCGCTGGACCCCACGTGCGCTGGAAGTCGACGAGGGTACCATCCTTGTCGAACAGGATCGCACGGATTGGCCCGATCTTCCCCAAATGCGCCATGTGCGAGGGCGCGGCGGGATGCTTTCCGGGAAATGCGGAGTTTGGTCGGGATTCGGCGATTGCGGGTGATTCCGATTTCGGGCGGTCCATCGCTCGTTCACGCGATACATTTTCGGATATAGGGCAGGTTTACATCCCATAGCTCGTCGAGCAGTTGGACGGCAGCGGTCGTGGAGTTGATAACGGGATCGATCAGCAGTGCCTGCAAGGCCAATTCCTTGGAAGCATGCATAGCCGCCTCGACAGCCAGCTGCTGGACGCTCGTTTGCATGGACATCAACTTCGCGATCGGATCGGGTAGCGGCCCGAGCGAAATCGGGTGAACGCCGGCATCGATCAGCACCGGCACTTCCACCGCTGACTCAGCCGGGAGGTTCGGAATTGCTTTCTGGTTATAGATCACGCCCGATTCGATGAGTTGGTTACGGTGATGAAGGACAGCCGAAATGATGGTGACGGCGCGTTCGCCAGATTGGGTTAGCCACCACGCCGGAATCTGTGCCCTTCCTGAAAGCACGTCGTCGATAAGCCGGTTAAGTTTCGCCCGCTCGCTTTCGTCCCATCCGAAATTATATCCGCCCTCACCAGCCTCCCAGCCAAATGACAGGTATTCGCCGACATGGCCATCGCCACAGCCGAGCCAATAGCCGAAAGTTCGAAACAGTTTCCGCGTGAGCGGAGAAACCGACGGGTCGTGGTGTTTTTCCTTTTCGCGCAACAGCGGATATAGGTCGGCGCCTGTCTCCCGATCACGGATCTGCATCAGGCACTGGAAATGATTCAGGCCCGCACCCGATACCTCCACCCGTTCGGCAGGCAATCCAAGGATGGAGACGACCTGGTTTCGCGCCATGAAAATTCCGTGGCACAGACCAATGGTGCGGATCTTGCTGTATTTCCCCAGGGCCAAAACGATACGGCTTTCCGGGTTGGAAAAGTTGATGAACAGCGCCTCCGGACAACGCAGCTCCATTTCGCGCACAAAATCGAAAACGACGGGCAATGTGCGCAGGGTAAAGAAAAGTCCGCCTGGGCCGCCGTTCTCTCCCAATGTATGACGAATACCGAATTTGCGCGGTACGTCGAAATCGAGCTTCCAAAGCCGGTTCCGATCAATGGCAGTCGAGTTGATGACGAACTCCGCGCCGTCGAAGGCCGTCCGCCAATCGGTGGTGCACTCGATTTTCAACGCTGCACCAGTTTTTTCGTTGAGCAGTTTTGCAAGATGCTCGGCACGCGCAAGCCTGTCGACGTTCCTGCCGACCAGGATCAGGGTGCTGCCGGCCAGATCATGACTGGAGAAGAGATCCCGGAACATGCTGATGCCGAACGATCCACTGCTCGCGCCAAGAAAGACGATTTTGGTAACCGCCGTCATGTTCGCTTCCCTGAGCCGGGCCGTTCGGACCAATTCAATAATAATCTGAACGCCGTGCGCCCGACCTTGATACGGATCAAGGCGACCGCCCCGGAAGGGCAGTGTCATTAACTCCAAGCTATTTTCGGAGGAGCCACTATGACCGACTCTCAACTCCGGCAAGACATCATTGAAGAGCTTGAATTCGATCCAAGCTTCAGCGGCGAGCACATTGGTGTCGCCGTCGACAAAGGCGTCGTGACCCTCGGCGGGCACGTCAGCAGCTACGCGGAAAAGCTCGCAGCCATCGCTGCAGCCCGCCGTGTTAAGAGTGTACACGCCATCGCCGAGAATATCGAGGTGCACTGCCCCTATGAGAAAGAGATGGCGGATGATCAGATCGCCAAGCGCGCCCGCGATATCCTGAAATGGGACGTTCTCGTTCCCCCCGACGCGGTCGACGTCCTGGTCCATGACGGCTGGGTGACGTTGAGCGGCAATGTGAACTGGTATTTCGAGAAGACCTCCGCGGAAGACGACATTCGCAAGCTATCCGGCATACGCGGCATCGCCAACATGATCGCCATTAAGCCGCAGATTGATTCCGCTGACGTGAAGAGCAAGATCGGTTCCGCCCTCAGTCGGCATGCGGAGATCGATGCGAATGCGATTAGCGTTAGCGTGGAGAACGGCAGCAAGGTCGTTCTTGCAGGCACCGTCAGCAGCTGGAGCGAGCGTCGCGCGGTTGAAGACGCGGCGTGGTCGGCCCCCGGGGTCGCATCCGTCGAAGACCGCCTGACGATGACGGGAGGTGCTCGTGGCTATTCCCTTCCTGCCGAACTTGAACCAGATCTCAGGCGCACTCAGGCGTACTGGAATGGCTTGAAGCGTGGCACAAACGACGTGCCGTTCTGGGATGATGTCAAGCTTTCGTTGCGATCGCGGATTGGGCGGGAATCAATGCTGATCGGCGTTTTTGAAGACTCGCTTCGGTTCCGGTTCGATCTCGTGGGAGCGGACGTGGCCAATTGGTACGGCCGAACGGTTGGCACCGGCTTTCTTGACGAAATCGACCTTCACGCCCCGTTCGATGGGCTGACCTTGCAATGCAAGGCGACTGTCGAAAGCGCCGCGCCCACTTACTACCGCCAAACCGTATCCGGACAAGGAGATGCCGGACATCCGGGTTACGCGCGGCTGCTGCTTCCGCTGTGGGGCAATGGCCGGATCGAGATGCTGCTCGGTGCCGTTGTTCTCCACCACGCGGCGGAAGAAACCCTGGCACATCCGCTCCAGGTCAGTTTCCCGGCTAGCGATGGTTGCGATCAATCGAAGTCACGATCACCTCAGAGGCAAGGCGATGAACGTCCTCGGCGCGGCAAAGCTCCGTCCCGGGATTGAGCAGCGCGGCAGAACCGCCGGCAACGCCGTAGCGCAGCGCCATCTCAAGACTATTATTGTTCGCCAGGCTCCATACCATCGCTCCCAGGAAACTGTCGCCGGCGCCGGATACGCTGATGGGATCGATCGGCAGGCCCTTCGCCCGCAAGGCCATTTCGCGGGTTACGAGAACGGCGCCCTCCGGCCCCATAGAGATGGCAATGACTTCGATGGGATAGCGATCGAACAGACGGCGTCCCGCATCGATCATTGTGGCTTCGTCGGCGGAGGCAGTTCCTGCCAGTTCCCAAAACTCGCGAAGGTTCGGCTTGATGAGATAAACGCCTGCTTCCAGAGCGGCCTTCAGGAAGGGCCCGGACGTATCCACGATAGTCTTGCCATGCGCTTTCGAAACCTGAGCGAACCTACCGAAAAAATCATGCGGTACGCCAGCGGGCAAGCTGCCACTCGCAATAACAAACGCAGGCTGAGGCGTGATGCGCCCTATCGATCCCAGACATTCCTGCCATTCAATATCGCTGAGCGGGGCACCCGGGAAGACAAGGCGAAATTGCTCACGGGTCATCTCGTCAAAGATCGTAATATCCTCCCGCGTGTCGTTCGACGCTGGGATCACAATGCTTCGCACGCCTTCGCGCTCAATCAGGGTCGCAAGCAACTGTCCGGGAGCGCCGCCGGCCGGGTAAATCGCGGTTGCTTCAATGCCGAGCCGTTTAAGAACCCGAGCTACGTTGATTCCACCTCCCCCGGGATCGCGGTGGGCCTGCGCGCAGCGCATTTTGGTGAAGGGCACCATTTTCTTGACCGACGTCGAGACGTCGACGGCGGGGTTTATGGTGAGGGTGACGATCTGGGTCAGCGGGATTTCAGCCAATGCCTTCGACCTCCGCCAAACTACGCAAGCCGACGAATGCGGCATCCTCGTCCAGAATGAGATAGACCGGAATCGGTTCGAGATATTTTCCGAGCCGCCCTTTTTCTTCAAAACGCGCACGAAATTGCGAGCGGGCAAAATATTCGGGCATGTGACGCAAAATGCCTCCGGCAATAAATATCCCGCCCCTCGCACCGAGCGTGAGCGCGAGATTGCCGGCGACCGTCCCGAGCATCGCGCAGAACATGTCGGTGGCAGCGCGGCTCGTCGGACAGGTCCCCTCGATCCCGGCCCGGGTAATTTCGGCGGCGCGGCGCCTCGGCAGCATCAAATCGTCCAGGGCAGCGAGAGCCTCGTGAAGATTTTCCAGTCCCTTGCCCGAAAGAACATGTTCTGCCGAGACATGTCCAAAGCGCCGCCGCAGATGTGCGATGACGGCGTCCTCCCGCAATAAGCTGCCAGGCATTGTCGAATGGCCACCCTCGCTCGAAAGCACGAGGTGACCGGTTGCGTGCGGTATGCTGACCGCCATTCCAAGGCCTGTGCCGGGACCTAGCGCCGCGCGAGGGGCTCCCACGACCGGCTGCCGCCCGCCTATCTGGAGGAGCTTGTCAGGCGAAAGCACTGGCAGGGACCACGCAACCGCTTCAAAATCATTGATCAGACGCACCGTGGAAAATTTGTAGGCAGCGCGCAACTCGGCGGCATCGATCACCCAGGGATTGTTCGTGAGAGCGCAGCGGCCGTTCTGGACCACGCCGGCTGCGGCAAGGATCGCGGCACGGATTCCGTCAGCCTCCGGCAAATGGCCAAGATACGCGTCGAGCGCCTCGCGAAAGCTGCCATAGTCGCTGACAGCCATATGGGCAACCGTGCCCGCTGTTCCCTTGGCCAGGACGGCGAAGCGCGCGTTGGTCCCGCCGATGTCTGCAAGCAACACCCGCTGAATAAGTTGTCGTGCGGAGCCTGCTGTCATCGCTGTCGCGCCGCCTTGATCAGACCCGCGTACCAGGTAAACGACGATTTCGGGATACGCCGCAGCGACCGATAGTCGACATAAGCCAGACCGAACCGTACGCTGTACCCCGAATCCCATTCGAAATTGTCCAGCAGCGACCAAATGAAATAGCCGCGGACGTCGACCCCTTTGGAGGCGGCGGCATTCATTGCGCCGATATAGGCCCGCAGGAACTCTATCCTCCCTGGGTCCGTCACAGCTGCCGCCTCGTCGGGCTTGTCATATTCGCCGTATCCGTTCTCCAGAACGTAGATCGGCAAACCGTAGCTCTCATGGACGGTCCGCAGCGTTTCACCGAAGGCTTCGGGATCAATCGGCCATCCGACCGGCGTCAGCGGAACGCCGGCCGGTTTCTCACCGAACTCGAACCCCAGCATGGAAGTTGCCTGCGCTATTACGTAGACCGGGCTGTAGTGATTGAGTCCGAACCAGTCGACTGGACGGCAAATGCGCGCCATGTCGCCTGGCCGGATGTGGGGCTCGATGGCAGGCCGCATCAGTGGCGGATACTCGCCGCGAAATTGCGGATCGGGGAACGTCTTGTTCCAGTAGGTATCCAGGCGCGCGGCAGCTGCGGCATCGGCTTCGCTATTGCTGGAAGGCCAGCAGGGCTGAACACTGTGAATACATCCGATCGACGCGCCGGGGACTTTCTCGCGGAGCACATCGACAGCCGCACCGTGAGCGAGATTTACGTGGTGTATCATCCGGTGGAGATTGTCTTCGCTGCTTCGATCCCGCTTGCCCAGGGAACGGCTGAACAGACTGAAGATCGACGGCTCGTTGAACGTCGCGAAACGCTTGACGCGATCTCCAAAACGCGCGGCGACTAACTGCGTATAGTCGGCGAACCATGCCGCCGACTCGCGGTTCATCCAGCCGCCGAGATCCTCCAGAGCTTGCGGTAGATCCCAATGATACAGGCACAGCCATGGTTCGACGCCGACGGCCAGAAGCCCATCGACCAGCCGATCGTAGAATGCGAGGCCCGGTTCATTTGCGGATCCTCGCCCCTGTGGCAACACCCGTGGCCAGGCAACCGAGAACCGATACGCCTGAACGCCCAACCGTTTCATCAGGGCGACATCTTCCCGGTAACGATGGTAGTGGTCGCACGCGACATCGCCGGTATCGTGGTTCTTGACTTCGCCGCTTTGACAGTAGACGTCCCAGATGCTCGGTCCTCGGCCGCCCTCCTTCGTTGCGCCTTCGATCTGGAAACTTGAGGTGGAGACCCCCCAGATGAAATCCGGGCGCAGGCTGGCGGTGGAAGGCAGCGCCGAGGCCGGCATCGGATGACCCGCCTGGTTTCCAGCCGAATTTCCGTTCCAATTCACTGTTCACCCTTCCGCCCAGGCAGAGTGCGAGGCGCCATACTATTAGTCCCGCCGGCGACGAGGCGATCTTGAGATATATCAAGAGTTCCTGACCGGTCGGTGCGATAGGTGGATGGGTCGCTGTTATCTGCCGTTGGGGTATCCGATTGCAAAGAACCAAATGGGGCGGAATCGCCGATAATGATTTCCGTGGAAGCGGGTTTTTTCGCGTTGACGAGCGTGACAGCGTGTTCTGGCTTGTCGATCCCGATGGCGGTCGCTTTCTTTCCAAGGGCGTGAATAATGTCCTCCTCAATGCGGACCACGTCGGTAGCACTGGTCGCGTGCCATACGCCGATGCATGTCGGGAAAAATACGGCAGCCAGTACATCTGGCGCGCGGCAGCGGCAAATCGGCTGGCGAGCTGGAAATTCAACACGCTCGGCTGCTGGTCCGATGAACTTGTCGCCAGTGCAGGATCGTCGCTGCTTGCGACTGCGCCGACAGCCGCGCTTGGTGCCTCGTTCCGGCTGCACCGGCGCGACGAAATCTTTCCCGATGTCTTTGATCCCGCATTTCCAGGCCACATCCGCGCAAGCGCAAAGAATTTTTGCGCGAAACGGCGCAACGAGGCCGGATTGCTCGGCACGTTTATCGACAACGAGTTGTACTGGTCGCCGGATTGGCGAGGGGCCGACGAACTTCTGATGCTGTTTCTGAACTTGCCGGCTCACCGCCCTGGCCGCGTCGCAGCCATCATGAGGCTGGAGGAGCGCTATCGGGAATTCTCCCAATTCAACGCGGTCTGGCGCACGCCGGCGCGATCATGGGAGGAATTCGGCAACATCGGACATGTCGAGGCGCCGTTCTTCAGAATGCCGCCCGGCGGCCTGAACGACGCGCTTGAGGCCAAGGCTAACCTCGCCAATCCCATCCGCGCGGCATTTTCCGCCGATTGCGATGCCTTTGTCGCGGTTGTCGCCGAGCAATATTTCGAATTGTGCGTCGCGGCCATCAGGGCCGTCGACCCCAATCATCTCGTGATTGGCTCCCGGTTCGGCTATCAGCCGCAGCCAAACGTGATTGCCGCCGCCGGCCGTTACCTCGATGTGGTCTCGTTCAATTGCTACGATCTCGACGCCAGCGCAGCTATCGATGCTTATGCGGCAGGCGGGAAGCCGTGCCTGATTTCCGAATTTTCGTTCCGCGGTGACGATTCCGGCCTGCCCAATACAAGCGGCGCCGGACCGCGGGTGGCGAGCCAGGTCGAGCGCGCCCAATGCTTCGAACGCTACGTCACCGCGGCCCTGCGGAAGCCGGCCGTGGTTGGCTATCACTGGTTCGAGCACGCCGATCAGCCGGCTGAAGGACGTTTCGACGGCGAAAATTCGAATTTCGGTACGGTGACGATCGAAGACGAAGTCTATGAAGAACTGACGGAAGCGATGACCAGGGTCAATGCCGCGGCGGAGCAAATTCATGCGAAGGCCGCGCGAGCCGGTTGACGGCCGTCACGCGCTGATTTTCGCTGGACTGACTTCGGCTTCGAAAACCACAGCCATGGTGCGAAACACGCTTGCGGGATTGACGCTGATCGAATCGATACCGAGCCGGGTCAGGTAACGCGCAATCTCCGGGTAATCCGCGGGAGCTTCTCCGCAGATGCCGACGTGACGTCCGTTGCGCTTGGCGCCTACCACCGCCTGTCTGAACATCTCCAGCATTCCCGGATCACGTTCATCAAAATCGAAGGCGACAATATCGGAATCCCGGTCGACTCCCAGCGTAAGCTGGGTGAGATCGTTCGAGCCGATCGAAAAGCCGTCGAACAACTCGGAAAACGCGTCGATCTGAATGACATTGTTCGGAATCTCGCACATCACGTAGATCTCGAGCCCGCCGTCGCCGCGCTTGAGTCCATTGGCCGCCATCGTCGCGATCACGCGCCGCCCTTCCTCGACGGTTCGGCAGAACGGCACCATGATGCGCAGATTGGAAAGGCCCATTTTATCGCGCACCCGGCGAAGCGCTGCACACTCCAGCGCGAAGCCCTCGGCGTAAGCCGGGTGGCTGTAACGGGAAGCCCCCCGGAATCCCAGCATCGGATTCTCCTCCTTGGGCTCGAACGCCTCGCCGCCAAGCAGGCTTGCGTATTCGTTGGTCTTGAAGTCGGAAAGTCGCACAATCACCGGCTTGGGATAGAATGCTGCGGCAATCGTGCCGACGCCTTCCGCCAGCCTCTCGATGAAGAAGTCGGAAGGGCTTTTGCAGCCTTTGACCAGACGCGCGATCGCAGCCCTTGCCCTGGCCGAGGCGACCTTTTCGGGCTTGAGAAGCGCCATCGGGTGCACACCGATATGCTCACTGATGATGAACTCCATGCGCGCGAGGCCGACCCCGGCTTGCGGTTGCATCGCTACCCGGAAGGCCATTTCGGGGGTGCCGACATTGACCATAATCGCGGTACGGGGCTGCCTGAGCTCGCTCACGGGCGTGCGGGTGAGGTCGAAGGCGACCGTTCCCTGATAGACGCTGCCAATATCGCCTTCGGCGCAGCAGATCGTGACATTTGTCCCGGTCTTGAGCTTTTCTGTCGCGTGCGTCGCACCCACCACTGCGGGAATGCCCAGCTCCCGAGCCACAATGGCCGCATGGCAGGTCCGGCCGCCCTTGTCGGTGATGACACCGGCAGCGATCTTCATTACTGGCTCCCAATCCGGACTGGTGGCCGGCGCCACCAGAATCTCGCCCGGTTTGAAGGCTGCGAGGTCTCGCGCGCTCGCAATGCGGCGCGTCCGCCCGAAGGCGATTTTTTCCCCCACCGCGCGGCCGGTGACGACAACAGACCCGCGCCCCCTGAGCGTGTAGGTCTCGAACACGTCAGGCGAACGCTGCGAGGCCACCGTCTCGGGCCGCGCCTGAATGATATAGATCCTGCCGTCGGAGCCGTCCTTGGCCCATTCGATATCCATCGGCATGGGAATGCCCGCTTCCTCCGAATAGTGCTCCTCGATTCGCACGGCAATTTCCGCAAGGCTCAACACTTCCTTATCGGAAATGCAGAACCTTTCCCTCTCGGCGCTTGGCACGGCGCGAATGCGCGTCGCACGGCTGCCGCCGCCCTTGCCATAGGTCATGCGTATTTGTTTGGCCCCGAGCCGGCGGCGCAGGACACAGCGAAACCCCTGCTTCAGGGTCGGCTTGTGAACATAGAACTCGTCAGGATCGACCTTGCCCTGGACGATGGTTTCGCCAAGACCGTAACAACCTGTGACGAAAACCACATCGCGAAATCCCGATTCGGTATCGAGCGTGAAGACAACCCCGCTGGCCGCGAGATCGGAGCGAACCATTTTCATCACAGCAACGGAGAGAGCTACTTTGAAGTGATCGAAGCCATTGTCGATGCGGTAGGAAATCGCGCGATCGGTGAAAATCGAGGCAAAGCAGCGCCGGCAGGCTTCGAACAGGTCCCTTGCGCCGCGCACATTGAGGAAACTTTCATGTTGGCCGGCAAAACTTGCGGTCGGCAGATCTTCCGCTGTCGCAGAACTCCGCACGGCGACAGCGACGCTGGTCCCGGACTCCCGTTCAAGCTCCCGATACGCCTCCACGATCTGTTCGCGGAGAGGTGCCGTATCCATCGCCTTGTAGATGATTTCGCGGGCTTTTGCGGCTGTGGCAGCAAGCCGCTTGATCTTGCGTTTGTCGAGACCGTCGAGAAGTTGATGAAGTTTGTCCGCAATTCCGCGCTGCAACAGCGCATCACGATATGCGTCCGCCGTGACGGCAAAGCCATTTGGAACAGCCACCCCTTCGGACGCAAGTGTCGAATATAACTCGCCAAGCGACGCAGTCTTGCCGCCGACAAGCCCCACGTCGTGCAATCCGATTTCGAGGAAAGACCTGATATATTTTGACATAGCGCAAATAAATCACGTCGAATTTGTTCCGTATTGAGGAAGGTCAAGTCTACTGCTGACATCCGAGGTCGAAGTCCACTCTGCGACTTGCAAAGTCGGCGGCAGCGTGGGATCCAATGAGAATACCAATGGTCTGCTAAGATAAGAATTTCCGAGCGTGAACGGCCTGGTCAAAGCCCGACCTAGAGGGAACGACCGCTACTGGCGCGCAAAGCGGTCATTGGCCGAGAACATAACGTCAGCTATCCGTTGGTCGACGATCCGTCCTAACGCCTGATCTGCCGGGCAGTGCGATCGGATCGATGGTTTCTCATCCGAAAGGCGTGTCCATGGAAGACCGGTCCCAATTGGCTGAAAGGATTATCGATCAAGCGCTGACGCGGTCATTTATGCAAGCCGCTTGGGCGTTATCATTCGCTGGAACCGGTTTTCCGCCGCATTGTTCGGCTTCTCCGCGGAGGACGCGCCCGGCCAAAGTCTCGATCTGATCATTCCCGAACATCGAGGTCCTCACATCGGCGCGGCTTCGAGGCAGCGATC
The DNA here is from genome assembly GCA_963801875.1 of uncultured Alphaproteobacteria bacterium. GTDB lineage: Bacteria > Pseudomonadota > Alphaproteobacteria > Rhizobiales > Xanthobacteraceae > Bradyrhizobium. Next base: position 991,496 of record CAWDGT010000010.1, read on the forward strand.
ACAAAGGGCACAATGAAGCTCCAAGGCCGTCTTACGCTAACCCGCGCGCTGCACAAGAGTGGACGCAAACTATACGTTGAGATGACTTTTCGCGATGGATATTCTAACGAGGCAGTTCGCGTTGGATGTCCTCGCCACTCGCATCACGGAAGTGATTTCAAATAAATAAGTCAGGAACACCGCGCCGCATTATCAGACCAGCCCAGTCGGTCCGTTTGGTGCCAATAGCGACCGCCTCTTGCGCGCGCTGCACCGGCGGCGGTTGAAGATCGCGCGGTGTTTAGGAACCTATCGGTCGTTTCCCGTTGCTGACGACCCGAGCAAGAGCGCGCCCCGCGATACGCGACTGGGACATAATGTAATACTTCTCTGTCGTGCCGAACGATGCGTGGCCGAGCAGATCCACCATTGCAGCAACTGAACTTGAATTTTTGACAGCGTAATTGACAAGGGCATTCTTATTGTCGTCCGAAACGATCTTGACCACTGAATTGCGGACATCCAAGGAACCACACTCAGGTCCCGTGCCCCGCAATTGCTCAATAAAAGTGAGGCAGTAAAACACCATAAAAATAGTGAGTGTTGCTTCCTAAACAGCTTCATTGGATGCTCACGATCGTCGTCGTCATGCATCACTCTTGACAGTGGTCTTCTGAGATAGGAAGTGAATCGGTCCGCGAAAGGCGGCGATGCCGTCGTAATGGACTTTCTGCAAGCAGCCCAGCGCCGATCATCAAATCTCAATGAAAAACCGACCGTTGCAGCCATCTGCATAAGGCCCGCCGATGAATTGTCGCCTGCGCGAATTACGGCCGGATGTGCGGTTCACTCGATGACGATGCGAGGCGCTTGCCTGCTTGCGGTGCCCGAGGCGACCGCCGTCCAGACGTCGCGGGCGATATCGATGTAACGCATTGCATGAACACTGTCAGGCTCGGTCGCGACGATCGGACGCCCGTCGTCCGAGGTTTCGCGGATCCGCATATCGAGCGGGATTTCGCCCAGGAACGGAATGCCGCGCCTTTCGGCCTCAAGCCGTGCGCCGCCGTGGCCGAAAATTGGCGTGACATGATTGCAGGTCTGGCAACAGAAGCTCGACATGTTTTCGATTATGCCCAGCAGCGGCACGTTCACTTTCTCAAACATTGCGATGCCGCGCCGCGCATCGATCAGTGCGATGTCCTGCGGCGTCGAGACAATGACCGCCCCGGAGAGCGGCGCTTGCTGCGCCATGGTGAGCTGCGCATCGCCGGTTCCCGGCGGCAGATCGACGACCAGAATATCGAGATCGCCCCACGCCACTTCGCGCAGCATCTGGGTGATGGCCGAAATCACCATCGGCCCGCGCCAGATCATCGCGAGGTCTTCCTCGACGAGAAAGCCAATAGACATTACCTTGACGCCGAAGCGTTCCATCGGTTCAAGCATGCGCGGGCCCACCTGGCGCGGCTTGCCGCGCAGGCCGAGCAGTTTTGGTTGCGAAGGGCCGTAAATGTCGGCGTCGAGGATGCCGGCCTTCAGTCCGATCGCGGCAAAGCCGAGCGCGAGGTTGCACGAGGTGGTGGACTTGCCGACGCCGCCCTTGCCGGAGGCAACCGCGATAACGTGCTTAACGCCGGGAATGCCTGCGGCTTTCGAGCTGGCACGGGCTTGCATGGTTGGCTGGGTGGCGGACACGGCCTGCTCCCTACGACCCCAGGGGATCGTCCTTCTTGGCATCGCGCGCGCGCAAATAGTCCTCTGATGTCATGACGGGCGGGCGCCGCGGCGCTGCGTGCGGGTCGAAGCCCTCGTTGACCACGGCTTCGACGCGGCAATCCGCGCACATCTTGATGACATCGATACGCCTGGCGTTGGCGCCCTGGAACATCCAGTGTTTTTCCCCGAGTTTGGCAAGCACGCGGTCGATCGAGCTTTTGGTGCCAAAGGGCTTGCCGCAGACGACGCAATTGAAAGGCTCTTCTTCCTTCAGCACCTGCAGCGGTGCGTTCCATGCCTTGAAATCGAGGCGTGGCTCGAGCGTGATGACGTTCTCGGGGCAGGTGGATTCACAAAGCCCGCATTGCACGCAGAGGCTTTCGGTGAAGCGCAGCATCGCGCGGTCAGGATTGTCCGACAGCGCCCCTGTCGGGCAGGCGGTGACGCAGGCATGGCAGAGCGTGCATCCCTCGACGTTGAGTTTCACGCCGCCGAACGGCGCCCCCGGCGCCAGCGGCACGACGTCGACGGGCGCGGGCGCGGCGAGGTGAAGTTCACGAAATGTGGTCTCCAGCACGCTGCGCTTGGCGCCGCGCGGGACAAAGCCGGCGGGTTTTTGTGTCGCGACGCCGGCAGGCGCTGCATCGAGCATGGCGCGGAGCTGGTCGGGATCGTCGGTCTCGAGGATTCGTACCAGGCCCGCGCCGAAGCCGAGCGCCGAAATGATCGCGTCCGACGTCTCGACCGCCTGACGAAGCGCTGAAATGTCGTGCTTCGGCCTGGCGCGTGTCACCACGGCGACGCCGCTGCCGCCATAGGCAAAGACGGCCCCGATCGTCTCCGGTCCGAGCTGCGTTACTTCATTGACGCGCAGCGGAAGCACATTCGCCGGCAAACCGGCGCCGAATCTCGCCAGGGCGTCGATGATAGCGTCGCCGTGTTCGCCGTCGTGAAACAGGACGACAGCGTTTGCGCCACCCGCCTTGCGATAGATCTGCAGCAGCGTGCGCAACCGCCGCATCAGCGCGTCCGCGCTCGGCAACGAATACGATGCCGCCCCCGTCGGACATACCGACGCACACGAGCCGCAGCCCGCGCATATATTGGCGTCGATCGCGACCGAATTTCCGTTCGGCGCGATCGCGCCGGTCGGGCACAAATCGAGACAGCGGGTGCATCCGGTGATGGAAGAGCGCGAATGTGCGCAAAGCAACTCTTCGAAGTGAACAAAGCGCGGCTTGTCGAACGTTCCGACCAGGCCGCCGGCATCGGCAATCGCGCGTTCGACCGCGGCGCGGTCGCGCGGATCGGCCCGCAGATATCCCGGACGCAATTCATGCGCGGGAAACATCGGCACGCCGCCGCTGAGATCGAGAATCAGATCGCAGGTCGAGGTCGCGCCATCGCGCGACGGTCCGAACACCAGCTTGGCGCGCGAGGAGGGCAGCGGCAGCGCGTAGTCGTCGACGTCAAGCTCAAACCGGCCGAGATGTCCGCGCGCATTGCGGATCGTGCCCTTGAGAACCGGAAACTCGTTGGTGCGTCGCGGGGTCACGTCGCCGGGCCTGGTGAGAAGCACGGTGATGTCGAGACGGTCGGCGAGACGCTGTGCCGCCTCGACCGCAACCTCGTCGCGGCCATAGATCAGCGCGACACCGCTGCTCTCGAGCGTCACCATTGAAATCGGCGGCATGTCTTCTTCTGCCGCGGCAATCAAGGCCGCAGCCTTCGGACCGGCGGCGGCCGCATCGTTCGACCAGCCGCCGGTTTCGCGAATGTTGACAAAGGTGAGCTGGGCTTGCGGGAAATTCTCCGCGACTTCCCGAAACAGCGGCGCTTCCTGGGTGCAGGCGACCGTGATCGGCGCGCCGTCGGCAAGGGCTTCCTTGAACCGCTCAAGGTCAAGACCGCAGAGCTGGTTCGCCTGCGTGATCCCAGCCGGGCAGCCGCGGCCGATCGCCTGCGCGTCGAGCGGCATGGTCTTCTCGCAACTGCAGATCAGGAGATGAGACGATGTCGAACGCATGGCGAATGACCCTGAACCGGCGCGCCGACCGCGTGGGTTGCCTTGTTCGACGGTTCCGCGGTACCTGCCCGGCGGAAGATCTGCAAGGCCAAGACCACTCGCGTCGTCGCCCTGAGCGGGATAGCATACTATGCGGAATTGCAAAGCATAAGGATGGCTTCTTCGATGTCGCGTCTCGCGGGCGTGGAACAGACCCTCGATCTGCCCCCCGGCTATACCTTGGTCGCGCTGCGTGAGCTGGGCGACGCGTTCGCGCATGGCTGCGATATCGCTGCCGACGCAGGCGCCGGGACGCTGATCTGGGTGCGGCGCTACGATCTCGTCGAATTCGCCGTGGTTCTGGAGCCTGACGAGCCGCTGCTGTCTGCGCGCCGGGCGTTCTTCGCCGGCATGAATGCGACAGCAGACGCGATTGCCGCACATTGCCCGCCCGAGCGCGAGGTGACTTTCGACTGGCCTGATACGATCAGGTTCGATGGCGGATTGCTCGGCGGCGCGCGGCTGGGTTGGCCGGCGGACTGCGCCGAGACCGACGTGCCGGCCTGGCTGGTATTCTCCGTCATTCTGCGCGCCGCGGATATGGCGCATATCGAGGAGGTGCAGGCCGCCGCGGGCGTTTCGCTGCTGAGCGAGGGTTTCGAGTTGATCGACACCGATGCGATCATCGAAAGCTTCGCCCGTCATCTCATGACCGCGTTCGACCGCTGGAACGAGCGCGGGTTCGAGGCGATCGCACGGGATTACCTGGAGCGGCTTCCCAAACGCAAGGCCGGCGAGCGGCGCGCGATCGACCGCAACGGTGATCTCCTGGTCAGGCCGCCCAGCGGCAGAGGGGCGCCCGATCGGACGGGCCTCATGGATGCGCTTGCCAGGGTGACCTGGTATGATCCGCGGGCGCGTGGTCCGAAACTCGGATGAGGCGGACATGTTGAAATTTCCCCGGACCATCAGGCTCGACCCGTCGGATACATTTGTTTTCGAGCGGGCCGCGGAGCCCGGCGAATGGGCGGTGTCAGGCGCATTTGTGTTCTGGAACCAGGACGCCGCCACGCTCAGCCAGAAGCAGCGCGTGGCGCTGCGTTCGGGCTTTCTGGGCATCGACAGCCTCGGCTGGTCGACCCTTGCCATCGTCACCGAAGCGACGGAAGCGGAGCGGCAGGCCATGGCAGAACGCCTCGCAGGCCAATTGCTGGAGAGATTCGGCGCACCGGATTTCGAGGCCGCGCGCCTTGCCGCCGAAGAAGAGCTCGCGTTCGCGGCCTCATTGTGCGAACACCCGCTCCAGACCCTGCTCGCCGTGCAGCGGAGCGTCGAGCACGGTGCAATCCGCGAGCGCTTTCGCACCCTCAAGCCGCGCGAAGCCGCGCCGGGCGCCGATCGGTTGCACGCGCATGCCAGCGCCTTTACCTTTCACGAGGTCGAGGGCGACACCGGGCCCGCCGAGGAGCTCGATCTTCTCGGATTGATCAGGGCTGACCGCATAAGCGGGGATCGTAGATGAGAGAATTCTGGGTCGCCTCGGGCCATCACCTTACGCGCCGTGCCGATCATGGCGGACTTGTTGCGACGCCGGAACTGATCATGGCCTATCTGGCGCGGCCCGAATTGATGCCGCCGGCCGACGCCTGCGAAGCCGAGCGCAACCTGCATGCAAGCCTGCTGGCCGATCCTCTGCGCCCGGTCGCAAAGGCGGACATTGCCGCTCTCGTCGACGCCGATGCGCGCGACAATTGGACCTTCATGATGAATTTTCGCGATCGGCTGGTCGCCGCGCCATCGCTCGAGGCTGTGTATGTAGCTCTGGCCCGCAACGGCGCCGCCGATCTGCCACCGATCTTTCTGTCGCAGCTTTGCCATCTGATCCTGCGCAACGCGCTTGAGGGGTGCGAGGATCCCTACACGCTGCGCGCCGCCGAACTGTTCTATCGCAGCCAGCAGGCGACCGTCCACGACGGTACGTTGCTGCTGGCCGATGCGGAAGTCGTCGAGGCCCAGCAGCACGCCCAGCACGACATGCATACATCGCCGCTCACGGCCATGCTTGCGCCGAAGGCGTTTGGTGAAATGGACGTGATGGATGACGAAAACGCCTGGACCTACTGGTCGCGTTCGGACGCGCATGCGATGGTCATGAACATCGGCGGCAATCCGAAGGCCCGTGCCGGGCTGTGCCGGGTCATCGAACGATGGGTCAGTCATCTCCTGGGCGTTGCCGTCAAGGTGGAGACGGTGGCTTCGATCGAAGATCGCGACTGGCGCTGGTTCGTCGGCCTCGACAGTGAAGGCACCCGGATCGGCAACGCGTTATGGAATGGCGCGGCGCTGGATGACAATGCCGCAGAGAGCATCGTCGCCCTGATGCGCCTGAACGTCGAGGACACGCGGCTGGTCAATGAACGCGTCGGCACCAGGCCGGTCTATCTCATTCTGGCGATGGGGACGGACAGGGTGGTGCGCCTCAAGCCGCAAAATCTGGTCGTAGGGCTGCCGCTCGCCTCCACCGCGAATGTTGTATGATCGGCCAGCGAACGGAGGATCGACCATGGCAATGACCGAGTCGTCCCGCCAAGTCGGTGTGGTTTTGCGCCGCCGTTCAATCGACAATCCATGGATCGACCACATGTGGTCGCCGGTGATGGTTCTTGATGAAGTGCCTGCGACTATGCCGTGGACCGTGTTGTCTACGGAGGCCAACGCAACAATTTACTATGCGGGCTCCGCGAGCATTGACCTGTTCAGCACGGACACTGCGAACTATCGAGACAATCTCGCAGACGGCGAGCCTCGCATCTGGATAGCGCTGCGGCATCGGGATGGTGGCCCCGAACTCGAGCTGACAAAAGTAACGGCTGATCCGACCGAAGGGGAGGCGATGTTCGAAAGCGGTTGCGATGTGATCGGTACCGTTGCAATGCCGCCTGACATCGCGTCGTGGATTGCCGCCTTTGTCGATCAGTTTCATGTCGAGCGCGTGTTCCATAAACGCAAGCGGGATCGCGCGGGCGGCGACCAGCGAAGGCCTGATGGTTCCCCGGACGAGGAAACGGGTCACGCATGAGCGAAGAGGACCAAAGCGACCAAAACAAGGGCTTTCTTGCGCGATGGTCGCAACGCAAGCAGGAGGCGAAGCAGCCGGATCGCGACGCGCCGGCGGCCGAGGCCGATGTGCCGGCCGTGCCGGTCGCCGAGGGCGATGCCGCGCAGGCGTTCGATCCCTCCAGCCTGCCGAAGCTTGAGGACATGACGGCGACGACCGATATCACTGGCTTTCTCCGCAAAGGCGTTCCGGAACACCTGCGCAATACGGCGCTGAGAAAATCCTGGGCGCTGGATCCGGCGATCCGCAATTACGTCAATCCGGCGCTCGAATATGCCTATGACTGGAACACGCCCGGGGGTGTGCCGGGCAGCAGCGAACTCGGAGCCGGCATGGATGTCGCTGGGCTGGTTTCGCAGATCATGGGCGGGGGCGAATCGGCGGTAGAACCTCCGGTAGCATCAACCGATCCAGCAAAGGCGCCGGCGACCCTTGCCGCGCAATCCCCCGCAGGTGGTGCAGTGCAAGAATCGGGGCCGAATTTGCCGACGCAAGCATCGAGGTTGACCGACGAAGCTGTTTCGGCGGCGCAAAAACTGGCGAATGCCGATCAAGGCGCCCGGGTCGAAACTGAGCCGGTGGAGGATTCTGAAAGGGACGGTTCTGTTGCGCCGCAACAAACGGTGCGGCGCCATGGCTCGGCAAAACCCTTAGTTTAGACAAAAGTCTTTGAGACACAGGATTTGCGGCATAGGAAAAGCCTATATGCTGCAGACCCGTCACGGGAATAATTCCAGCTCTGAAATGTATGCCCAATTAAGAGGCGCGGCAGGGGAATAAGAGGCGCGGCAGGGGGAAATCGGTCGCACGATGCGTGACACCGGACTTGAACAAGCAATCAAGGCAGCAGGTGGTGTTGCCTCGCTGGCGCGAGGGATCGGCATCGCGCAGCCTTCGGTTTCGTCGTGGTCGCGGATTCCCGCCGAGCGTGTTCTCGCCGTCGAAGCGCTGACGCGTGTACAGCGTTCCGTGCTTCGCCCCGATCTCTACGGATCATCCGAGGGCCAGGTGATATCGAAATCCGGAGTCGACGAGATCGATCAACTGCGTGCCGCGGAATACGGCCTGCTGGCCCTGCTGCTCGGCAAGGCGCCCGACGCCGATACGCTGACGCGGGTTGCCGCGCTGAAGGGCGACGGCTCCGATCTCGGCATGGCGCACATCGAACTCGCCGTTGCTGCGGCGGCCGCGGATGATGGCGCCGTCAGCAAGGAATTTTTCGATCTGTTCATCGGGCTCGGTCGCGGCGATCTGCTTCCCTACGCCTCCTACTACATGACCGGCTTTCTTCACGAGCGTCCGCTGGCGCGTGTCCGCGAAGATCTGGATGTGCTCGGGATCGAGCGCGCAGGCCCGTCGCGGGAGCCGGAAGATCACGTTGCGATCCTGCTTGAGGTCATGGCCGGCCTCGCGCAAGGTGACTTCGAGGCTGACTTTGCCGAACAGTCGCAATTCTTCGGGCGGCACCTCAAGCCGTGGGCTTCGCGGATGTTCGCCGATCTTGAGATGTCGAAATCCGCTAAATTCTATCGCGCCGTCGGCCGTGTCGGCCGTGTCTTTATGGAACTGGAATCCGAGGCCTTCACGCTGTCCGAATGACGCCGAAGGCCAACCGAAAATTGCCGTGGAGGAAATCGCAATGAGCAAGCCATCAGACAGCAAGGCGCCAGCTCGCAAAGGCCAGTCGAAGAAAACGGCAGGAGTGGATCGTCGCCGCTTCTTTTTGATGGGCGGATCGGCGGTTGCAGCGGCCGCGGTGGCGCCGCTTGCGATCGGCGGGGCTGCGGCGGACGAGTCGCAGGCTGAGCGCGTCAAGGCCCGCTACAAGGAAACCGATCACGTCAAGAACTACTATCGCGTCAACCGCTATTGATGGGACCACGCACATGTTGATGAAGCGAAGAGATGGATCCGCAGGCAGGGCGCGTTTGCAGGGTGTCACCGCCGGCCTTGCTTCGGGAGTTCTCGACCGCCGCACGTTCCTGCGCCGGTCCGGTCTGGCCGCGGGCGCGGGCGCCGCGCTGGGCCTGACGCCGCTTGGTTCGGTGCGCAAGGCGCAGGCCGGCCCAAAAATCATCGGGGCGCCGACCGAAATCAGAAAGAACATCTGCACTCATTGCTCGGTTGGTTGCACCGTGATCGCCGAGGTTCAGAACGGCGTCTGGGTTGGCCAGGAACCGGCCTGGGATAGTCCGATCAATCGCGGCTCGCACTGCGCCAAGGGCGCGTCGGTGCGCGAACTCGTCCATGGCGATCGCCGCCTGAAATATCCGATGAAGCTGGTCAACGGCGAGTGGCAGCGCGTGTCGTGGGATCAGGCGATCAACGAGATCGGCGACAAGATGCTCGAAATCCGCGCCAAATCCGGCGCCGATTCCGTCTATCTGCTCGGCTCGGCGAAATTCTCCAATGAAGGCGGCTATCTGTTCCGCAAGTTCGCGGCGTTCTGGGGCACCAACTCGATCGATCACCAGGCCCGCATCTGCCATTCGACCACCGTCGCCGGCGTCGCCAATACCTGGGGCTACGGCGCGATGACCAATTCCTACAATGACATCAGAAATTCGAAGACTGTCATCTTCATGGGGTCGAATGCCGCCGAGGCGCACCCGGTGTCCCTGCAGCACATTCTCACCGGCAAGGAAATCAACCGCGCCAACGTGTTCGTACTCGACCCGCGGTTCACGCGCACCGCCGCCCACGCCACAGAATATGTCCGGTTCCGCGGCGGCACCGACATCGCGGTGATCTGGGGCATGCTGCACCACATCTTCAGCAATGGCTGGGAAGACAAGCAGTTCATCGCGCAACGCGTCTACGGCATGGACCAGATCCGCGCCGAAGTGGCGAAATGGACGCCCGAAGAGGTCGAGCGCGTGACGGGTATTCCCGGCGAGCAATTGAAGAAAGTCGCCGAGACTTTCGCCAAGCAGAAGCCGTCGTGCTTTATCTGGTGCATGGGCGGCACCCAGCACAGCGTCGGCACCGCCAACGTCCGGGCTTATTGCAATCTGTTGCTGGCGACCGGAAATGTCGGCGTCTTCGGCGGCGGCGCCAACATCTTCCGCGGCCACTGCAACGTGCAGGGCGCGACCGATATCGGCCTCGATATCACGACGCTGCCACTCTATTACGGTCTCTTCGAAGGCTCATGGAAGCACTGGGCGCGGGTCTGGGAGGTCGAATATGATTATCTCCAGTCGCGGTTCGACGAAGTGCCGGCGAAGGCAGGCCGTCCAGCCCGCAACCGCAAGCAGAACATGGAACTGCCGGGCATCCCGTCAACCCGGTGGTTCGATGCGACGCTGGCCAATCCCGACGACGTCGATCAGCGCGACAGCCTGAAGGCCATGGTCATCATGGGGCACGGCGGAAATACCGTGCCGCGCATGACCGATATGGTGAAGGGCCTCGAAAAGCTCGAATTGCTCGTGGTCGCCGATCCGCATCCGACGACATTCGCCGCGGTCTCGGAGCGCAAGAACGGCACCTATCTGCTGCCGGCCTGCACCCAGTTCGAGACCTCGGGCTCGCGCACCGCGTCGAACCGTTCGCTGCAGTGGGGCGAGCAGATCGTCAAGCCGATCTTCGAGTCGAAGGACGATTACGAGATCATCTACCGGCTTTCGGCGAAACTCGGTTTTGCCGAGCCGATGTTCAAGAACATCAAGGTGGAGAACAACCGTCCGTCACCCGAAGACCTGCTGCGCGAAATCAACAGGGGCGGATTCTCGACCGGCTATTCCGGCCAGTCGCCGGAGCGCCTCAAGGCGCACATGAAGAACCAGGGCAAGTTCGACCTGGTCACCTTGCGCGCCAAGGCCGACGAGCCCGAGATCGGTGGCGATTATTATGGTCTGCCGTGGCCGTGCTGGGGAACGCCACAGATCAAGCATCCGGGAACGCATACGCTCTACAACACCAACCTTCACGCCAAGGACGGCGGCGGCACATTCCGCGCGCGCTTCGGCGTCGTGTATGAAGAGAAGCAGGCGGACGGTTCGGTGAAGAACGTCAATCTGCTTGCGGAAGGATCCTACAGCAAGGGCTCGGAACTAACCGACGGCTATCCCGAATTCACCTATGGCGTGCTCAAGAAGCTCGGCTGGGACAAGGATCTCACCGAAGCCGAACTTGCAACGATCAACAAGATCGGCGGCAACGCTCCGGACGGCGTCGGTTGGGCGGTCGATCTGTCGGGCGGCATCATTCGCGTCACGCTCGAGCACGGCGTGATGGCCTATGGCAACGGCAAAGCCCGCGCGGTGGCGTGGAACCTGCCCGATCCCGTGCCGGTTCATCGTGAACCGATCTATACCGCGCGTCCCGATCTCGTCGCCAAATATCCGACGCGGCCTGACGGACGCCAGTTCCGCGTGGCCAACCTGGGTTTCGCTATCCAGAAGGCGGCAGTGGAAAAGGAGCTCGCCAAGCGATTCCCGATTATCCTCACCACTGGACGCCTGGTGGAATACGAAGGCGGCGGAGAGGAAACCCGGTCCAACCGCTGGCTCGCCGAATTGCAGCAGGACATGTTCGTCGAGGTCAACACGTCGGATGCCGCCGAGCGTGGCATCAAGGACGGCGGCTGGGTCTGGGTGCTCGGTCCGGAAAACGGTTCGAAGGCACTGGTCAAGGCGCTTGTCACCGACCGTGTCGGCAAGGGCGTCGCGTTCATGCCGTTCCACTTCGCCGGCTGGTTCCAGGGCATCGATCAGCGCGGCAAATACCCGAAGGGCAACGATCCGATCGTACTTGGCGAAAGTGCGAACACGATTACGACCTACGGCTACGACCCAGTGACAGGCATGCACGAGGGCAAGGTGACCCTGTGCCAGATCCAAACGGCGTGAGGGGAGAATAAATCATGGCTCGCGTCAAATTTCTTTGTGATGCCGACCGTTGTATCGAGTGCAACGCCTGCGTTACCGCCTGCAAGAACGAGCACGAAGTGCCGTGGGGCATCAATCGCCGTCGCGTCGTCACGATCAATGACGGCAAGCCCGGCGAGCGTTCGGTGTCGATGGCCTGCATGCATTGTACAGATGCGCCGTGCGCCGCGGTCTGCCCGGTGTCTTGCTTCTATACAACTGCCGACGGTGTGGTGCTTCATTCCAAGGATCTCTGCATCGGTTGCGGTTACTGCTTCTACGCATGTCCGTTCGGTGCGCCGCAATACCCGAAAGTCGGAAACTTTGGGTCGCGCGGCAAGATGGACAAATGCACCTATTGCGCCGGCGGACCGGAGGCAGACTCCACGCCAGCCGAATACGCCAAGTACGGCGCCAACCGTCTCGCCGAGGGCAAGCTGCCGATTTGCGCCGAGATGTGCTCGACCAAGTCGCTGCTTGCGGGCGATGGCGCGATCATCGCTGAAATCTACAAGGAGCGCGTGATGAAGCGTGGTTACGGTTCGGGCATGTGGGGCTGGAAAACGGCCTACAGCGATTCACCGACCGGCTGATACCGAATTTTCGTCGCCCGCTCGCGGCGGCGTTGGCGTAACCTGAAAATCGAAAAGGCGTTGTGCAGATGCCAATCTCACTTTCAACCCTCAGGGTCTCCATTCCCCGGGCCCTATGCGCTGCCATGGCGCTGCTGTTCGTCCTCGCCCATCCGGCTGCGGCACAGCTTTCCTTCAAGCCCACAGCCGAATCCGTCCACGAGGACCAGCTTCTGAATGCTCTGAAAGAGGGCGACAAGATCACCGGGCGGATATCGATCCCCGATGCCATGGCGGCCAGCCTGATTCAGCCCGCAGGTCGCGAATGGCGCGATTTTCAGCGCAGCGCGCTGCCGATCATTGGCGGCGTTGCCATCATCGGGATGTTCGCTTTGCTGCTGATTTTCCTGTTGGTGCGCGGACGAATTCGCATTTATCACGGCTTTGCGGGGACGAAGATCCTGCGCTTCGCCAGCTTCGAGCGCTTCACCCACTGGCTGACGGCGAGCTGCTTTATCGTGCTTGCGCTCTCCGGCCTGAACATCAGCTTCGGCCGCATCCTCATTCTCCCGCTGTTAGGTGCGCAAGGTTTCGCGACCCTGTCGGCTTACGCAAAACTGGCCCATAACTATCTGGCGTTCGCGTTCATGCTCGGCGTCCTGATCATGTTCCTGATCTGGATCAAGGACAACATTCCCGGCAAGCTCGATCTGGAATGGTTCAGGCAGGGCGGCGGCATCCTGTTCAAGGGCCAACATCCGCCTTCCAGGCGCTTCAACGCCGGGCAGAAGGGCATTTTCTGGGTCGTCATCCTGGGCGGAGCGCTGATGTCGGTGTCCGGCTGGTTCCTGCTGTTCCCCTACCTTCCGGCCAACGTCACCGCGTTGCAGTTTTGGTCCGTGATCCATGCCGTGATCGCCATGCTCCTGATTGCCGCCATGATGGCGCACATCTACATCGGCTCGATCGGGATGGAGGGCGCGTTCGATGCGATGGGGACGGGCGAGGTGGATCTCAACTGGGCCAAGGAGCATCATTCGCTCTGGGTCAAGGAAACGCAGGCCAAGGGCCAAGCCCGGCCGGGAAGCACGCCGCGTGCCGTGCCGGCCGAATAATTCGGGCCGGACGAAGTCAATGCTGGGGTAGTGTCATGAAGGTTTTTCTTGCGGCCTTGTTGTTTGCGGCAATTGTCGCGGTTGGCATGTCGGTATTGCTCAGCACCATCCAGCAACCGAGCTCGGTGGCATTCACGACCAGCGGCGCCAGGGTCGGCGATCCCGGCAATAACCTGATCGGGCCGAGCTAATACCGGCACAGGACCCTCATTTGGGCGTGCCGAACACCACGCCGGCCTGGCCGGTCGAGATCCGGCTCGCGAAGGACCGTCGCGAACTGCATGTCACCTTTGACGACGGCAAGATCTTCGCTCTCTCCGCGGAATTGCTCCGCGTGACGAGCCCGTCGGCCGAAGTGCAGGGTCATTCCGAAGCGCAACGCAAGACGGTTGGCGGAAAGCGTAATGTGACGATTCTCTCCGTCGATCCGGTCGGCAATTATGCGGTGCGGATTGGATTCGACGATATGCACGACACCGGCATCTACTCCTGGGCGTTTCTGCGCGATCTTGGTGTAAACGCCGAGCGGCGTCTTCAGGATTACCTCGACGATCTCCAGGCCAAGGGACTGGACCGCGAGCGACCAGGCGTACGCTAAGGGTGATGCAAATGGAGCAGACGATCGCTGCAAATGCTCCGTCCCGCAAGCGCCGCCGCCTGGCATTTCCGGCGTTTGCGGCCTTGCTGGTCATTGTGCCGCTTGGGATGGCCACCGCCTACGCGCAGTTGCGTGGTCATGGCGGCCCAGTGCGGGCGTTGGCTATTTCGTCCGACGGACAAACCGCGATCTCGGGAAGCTTTGATTCAACAGCGATCCGCTGGTCGCTGTCGCGCAATGCGGCTGAACAGGTGCTCCGTTTCCATGCCGACGCCGTCAACGCGGTAGTGCTGCTCAGGGATGGACGCGCGGCGACCGCGGGCGCCGACGGGCGCATTGCCATCTGGACTCCTGGCAAGGTCCAGCCCGACGTCGTGCTGGAAGGCCACACTGCGCCGGTCGCGGCGCTCGCGGTGTCGCCTGATGGAACAGCATTGGCTTCGGCGTCGTGGGATCAAACGGTGCGGTTGTGGCCGCTCGCAGGCGGCGCGCCGCGAGTGCTTGACGGGCATACCCAGAACGTCAATGGCGTGGCGTTTGCTCCGGATGGTCGCACGCTGGTCAGCGTCAGCTACGATCAGAGCGTTCGCATTTGGCCGCTCTCCGGCCGGTCCGCGCCGACCGTCGTTGCAACGCCGAGCCCGCTCAACGCTGTGGCGGTCGCCGGCGACGGCGAGATCGCGGCCGGAGGCGCCGACGGCAAGCTTTATTTTCTGACGGGAGCCGGTGTGGCCGCCGGCGAGGCCGCAGCCGGGCCGAGACCTGTGATCTCGATTGCGGTCTCACCGGACGGCGCGCTGGTGGCCGCTGCGAGCGTTGGCGGATCGGTAGCCGTGATCGATCGCAAGACGCGCGCTCTGGCGCATACTCTGGTCGGGCCCGGGCTGCCGGTGTGGTCGGTCGCGTTTCTGCCGGACGGCCGCACTTTGCTCACCGGCGGTGCCGACAACATCATCCGCCGCTGGAATGTGGTGACGGGCGAGCCTGTCGATCCCCTTCTTCTGGAGGCGGCGGGCGATCCGCTGGCCGCCTATGCCGGCGACCGCGGTGCGGAAATCTTCCGTGCCTGCGTCGCCTGCCATACCCTTGGCGCCGAGCAGTCCAACAGGGCGGGCCCGACTCTGGCCGGCATCTTCGGCCGACGGATCGCGACCCTGCCGGGTTATAATTTTTCCGAAGCCCTCAAGCGCCTCGATATCGTCTGGACGCCGCAGACGGTTTCCAGATTGTTCGAGATCGGCCCTATGGCCTACACCCCAGGCACCAAGATGCCCGAGCAGCGCATCGGTTCGGAACAGGACCGCGCTGCGCTCGTGCAATTCCTTGAGCGCGCGACAAGCAGATAGATGCTTGATCGTTCGGCGGCAATCCGCTCGCCGCTCACATCGATGTTTGCGCGCAGGCCTGGACCGGGATGACTTTTCTTCGAATCGTCATCCCGCTCTATCTTTTCGGGGGCAACCATGCCTGCAGTCGCGACAGGACGGCCGGTCGAAGCGTCAGGCTCTCACTTGAAGGGGATGGCGTACATCAGGCCACCCTTGGTCCAGGTCGCGTTGAGACCGCGATCGAGCTTCAGCGGGCTCGCCTGGCCGACGTTGCGCTCGAAGATCTCGGCGTAATTGCCGCCGGCCTTGATGGCCTGCAACATCCATTTGTTGTCGAGGCCGAGGCGCGACCCGAGATCGCCGGCAGAGCCGAGCAGGCGCTGGATCGCTGGCGTGGTGGACTTTGTCATTTCGTCGGCATTGGCCGCGGTCACGCCGAGTTCCTCGGCCTCGATCAGGCCGTAGTGCAGCCAGGCGATGATATCGGTCCACACCTCGTCGCCGTTGCGCGTGAACGGCCCGAGCGGCTCCTTGCTGATGGTCTGCGGCAGAATCGTGTAGTCTGCGGCATTCGGCGCCGCGGTTGTGACAGACCCGGCCAGTGCCGAAGCGTCCTGGGTCATGGCATCGCAACGCCCGCCGAAGAAGGTCTGTAACATCGTATCCGTGCGATCGAACACCAGCGGCTTCCATTCGATCCCGTTGGCGCGACCGTAATCGCCGAGCGTCACCTCATGGGTTGTTCCCTGCGCGACGCAGACGGTGGCGCCATTCAGCCTCTTTAGATCCTTCACGCCGCTGTCGCGCCGGACGACAAATCCCTGGCCGTCATAGAAATTGACCGGTCCCTGCCGCAGGCCGAGGGTCACGCCGCGCAGATAGGTCTCCGTCGAATTGCGATAGAGCACGTCGATCTCGCCCGATTGCAACGCGGTAAACCGGTTTTGCGCCGTGAGCGCGACATAGCGCACCTTGTTGGGGTCGCCGAGAACCCCCGCAGCCAGCGCCCGGCAATAATCGACGTCGAGGCCCTTGTAATTGCCCTGGGAATCCGGAGCGGAGAATCCGGCAAAGCCTGCGCTGACGCCGCACACGAGCGTGCCGCGCTGTTTGACCGTGTCGAGCGTTCCGGCGGTTGCCCCCGAAACCCATGCCGCGAGCAATCCTGTGGTAATGACAATTCTCTTCATTCCGTTCCTCCTCTAGTGACCAACCGTTTTCAATGCACTGTCTACCGCAGTGCCGAGCCTGTCGACGATCATGTCGATGTCGTCTGATGTCGCGATGTAGGGCGGTGCGAGCAGGACATGGTCGCCGCTGCGGCCATCCACCGTCCCGCCCGCGGGATAACAGGCAAGGCCGCGTTCAAACGCCGCGGCCTTGATCCGCTGGTTGAGCTTGAGGCCGGAATCGAACGGCTCGCGGCTGGCGCGATCTGCGACCAGCTCGATGGCCTGGAACAGGCCGCGCCCGCGGATATCGCCGATGTGCCGGTGATTGCCGAAGCGCTCGGTCAACCGTCGCTCGAGGTGACAGCCGAGATCTTTCACCCGCTCGAGCAATTTCTCTTCGTCGATGATCCGCTGCACCTCAAATGCCGCCGCGCAGGCGAGGGGGTGCGCGAGATAGGTATGTCCGTGCTGGAAAGCCCCCGAACCCCGCCGGATGGTGTCGATGATGTCAGCGCTTGCGAGCATCGCGCCAATCGGCTGGTAGCCGCCGCCGAGTCCCTTGGCGATGGCCTGGATGTCGGGCGCAATGCCCTCCTGTTCCCACGCGTGAAGCGTGCCGGTGCGGCCCATGCCGCACATTACTTCGTCCAGGATGAGCAGGGCGCCGTGGCGGTTGCAGATGTCGCGCACGGCCCTGAAGTAACCTTCGGGCGGCGTCACGCATCCGGCAGTGGCTCCAACCACCGGCTCGGCCATGAATGCGGCCACCGTGTCGGGACCGAGGCGCTGGAATTCAGCCTCCAGCTCGGCAGCCAGCCGCGCGACGAAATCCGCTTCGGATTCGCCGTCGCGTTTCTCGTGATAGGCGAACGCAGGCGTCACGTGGCTGAACGCCGGCGACAGCAGCGGCGCATAAGGTTCGCGGCGCCAGGCGTTTCCGCCTGCCGACAACGCCCCGAGCGTATTGCCATGGTAGCTCTGGCGACGGGCGATGAAGCGCTGGCGTTGTGGTTGACCGCTTTCGATAAAATATTGCCGCGCCAATTTGATGCTGGCTTCGATCGCTTCCGACCCGCCGCTGACGAAGTAAGCATAGGCGAGGCCGCCAGGCTCATCCCCGACGAGCTGGTCGGCCAATGCCTCGGCCGGCTCCGAGGAGAAGAAGCCCGTATGGGCATAAGCGAGCTTCGAGGCCTGCCTTGAGATGGCCTCGATCACACGCGGATGTTGATGTCCGACACAGGAAACGGCAGCACCGCCGGAGCCGTCGAGAATCCGGCGGCCATCCTCGGCAATGAGCCACATGCCGTCGCCGCCGACGGCCTTTGGAGGCGTTTCGCGCAGGCTTCGATGCAGTACGCGGCTGTGACTAACGCCCATCAGGCTCAACCTTTCTCGGCAACATATTGTGACATTGCAGCGAGGCGGACTTCGGTCTCTTCGAGACGCCGCTTCGAGCCCACGCCACCCAGGACGAACGTGACTGCGGCCAGCGACTGCGCGATCGCAATCGCGCCGGTCAGGCTCGGAAAGAATCCAGGCGAGGTGGCCGCCTCGAACAGAAGCAGGTGATCGGCGCCCTCGGCCATCGGTGCGGCGACCGAGTCGGCAATCGCGATCAGGGCAGCGCCGCAACGATGCGCCGCGCGCGCCGACATCACGCTTGCCGCCGAATAGGGCGCAAACCCGATGACGACGACGGCGTCGCCACCACGGAATGCGCCGAGGTCAAGATCCTCGGGACCCGAGCCGCCAACCAGCTGCACCGCATCGGGCCGGAACAATCGAAGCTGGTAATTGAGCAATTCCGCCACGCTTCGGCAGCTTCGAAAACCCGCAATCCAGATCCGTTGCGCCGTGTGCAGGGTCCTGGCGGCGCTTGCCACGGTGCCCGACGAAATGCGAGCAAGGCCCGCCGCTTCAGCTTCGAGCTTATCGGCGACCAGCGTGATGTCGGAATTGGGACCCCGGTGGCGCCCCTTGGTTCGGCCCGAGAACGGAGAGGTTTGCGCGGGCCGGCGCGCCTCGGTCAGGGCGGCGCGGAGTCCGTCCCATCCTGAATAACCCAGCGCCTTCGCCAGCCGGGTGAAGGAAGCGGGATCGGCGCCCGCCACCGCAGCCAGCTCGCGCATCGAACGCGTCATGGCGTCATACTCATTGGCGGCAACAAACCGTCCAACTTCCCGCAGCCGCATCGGCAGCGACGGCAAGGCGCTGCAGAGTTCATTGAGGGGCAAGGACTTCGACTCCGGCTGGGTCATGCAACATATGTTGCATGAAATGTCATTTTGTGCAACATATGAAACGTGCCGTGAGCGCATGGCCGAAGGTCGCTGCTGCCGGAAGGATCCTTGTGCTGTGACGATAGCCACGCCCGAACCTGCTCGCCGCAAGCGGTCGCGCGGCCTGAGCAAGCAGCGCCTGACCGGACTTTTCTGGCAGATCGTGGTGGTGGCGATCGCGATCGCGGTCGTCGCCTGGCTCTGGTCCAATGCCATTCATAACCTGTCGGTGCGCCGCATTTCGACCGGCTTTGCCTTTCTTGGCCGCGAGGCCGGGATGCCGATTGCCGACGCCTGGCTCGCCTACAGCCCGAAGAACACCTATCTGCGCGCATTCATCGTTGGCATCGTCAACACACTCCGTGTCGCCGTGCTCGGCATTGTGCTGGCGACCGTGCTCGGGACGATGATCGGCATCGCGCGGCTGTCGTCCAATTGGCTGCTGTCCCGGCTCGCGGCGGTCTATGTTGAAGTGCTCCGTGATCTTCCGCTGCTGCTGCAGCTTCTGTTCTGGTACGTGTTGATGCAGGGACTTCCAGCGGCCCGCGCCGCATGGATGCCGATAGACGGCGTATATCTCTCAAATCGTGGTCTGGTGCTCCCGTCGATGCCGATCGGGGAGGGAAACCTTTGGGTGATCGGTACGGCCGCGGCCGGGCTGATCGCGTTGTATGCGCTGCGCCGGCGATTGATCGCGCGGCAGTTGCTGGATGGCCAGCCGCGTCGCCTCTGGCCTTACGCGCTTGTTCTGGTGGTCGGAATACCGACGCTGGTATCGTGGGGCCTGGGCGCAACCTGGACCATCACCATGCCCGAGCTGCGGGGCTTCAATTTTGTCGGCGGGTTGACGTTGTCGCCGGAGTACTTCGCGCTTCTGGTGGCGCTCGTCACCTATACCTCGGCCTTCATCGCCGAGATCGTACGCAGCGGCATACAGGCCGTTCCCAGGGGTCAATGGGATGCCGCCATGGCGCTCGGTCTGCGCCGGAGCTTCGTTCTGCAGCAGATTGTCTTGCCGCAGGCGCTTCGCGTCATCATTCCGCCCTTGACCAGCCAGTATCTGAATCTGACCAAGAATTCCTCGCTCGCTGTCGCGGTCGGCTATCAGGACATCGTGTCGATTGCCAATACGACGCTGAACCAAACCGGCCAGGCCATCGAAGCTATCGCGCTCATCATGCTGGTGTTTTTGACCATCAGTCTTGGCATCAGCCTGTTCATGAACTGGTATAATGCGCGCATCGCGCTGGTGGAGCGCTGATCGATGACCTCGGTGACGGATGCGCCCGAAAATCCGCTTCCCTTCGGAGGGTCGCGTTCGCGCAGGGTCGGAAGCGGACGCGTGATCGGATGGCTGCGCGCCAATCTGCTTCCGTCGATTCCTTCGAGCATCATCTCCCTGCTGCTGATCTTCCTGCTCGCAAAGGCGAGTGTGAGCTTCGTGCAATGGGGTTTCTGGAACGCGATCTGGACGGTTGCTGACAATCAGACCAGTGCCTGTCGGGCGATCCGTGGAATTGGCGCCTGCTGGGCCGTTATCCCCGAGAAGTTTCGCTTCATTATGTTCGGCACCTATCCCTTTGATCAACAATGGCGCCCCGCCCTCGCAACCCTGACGTTCGTCGCACTCTTCTTCCTGTCGAGCCGACCCAGATGGTGGCGCAAGGAGCTTGTTCTGGTGTGGGTCGCGGCGCTGGCCGTGATTGGCTTGCTGATGTGGGGCGGCATCTTCGGGCTGCCCTTTGTTTCCCAGGATCGCTGGGGCGGGCTTCCGGTGACGCTGATCCTGGCAACATTCGGGCTTGCCTTCGGCTTTCCGCTCGGAATTGTCGTCGCGCTCGGCCGCCGTTCCAAACTGCCTGCGATCCGGTCAATTTGCGTGCTTTATGTCGAGCTCATCCGTGGCGTTCCGCTGATCAGCCTGCTGTTCATGGCGAGCGTCATGTTTCCGCTGTTCATGCCTGACGGTGTCAACATCGACAAGCTGCTGCGGGCCCAGATCGCGTTCGTGCTTTTTGCCGGCGCCTATCTTGCGGAAGTCGTGCGCGGCGGCCTACAGGCCGTTCCTATCGGACAGCATGAGGCAGCCAACGCGCTCGGCCTTTCCTACTGGAAGAAAAACGGCCTGATCATTTTGCCGCAGGCCATCCGGCACGTGATCCCGCCACTGGTGAATACGTTCCTCGCGTTCTTCAAGGATACCAGCCTGGTTCTGATCATCGGCATCTTTGACCTGCTGACAACGGCGAAGACCGCCATCGTCGATCCAGCATGGCAGTCGTTCAGTGTCGAGGTTTACCTGTTCGTTGGATTGATATATTTCGCTTTCTGCTTTGCCATGTCACGCTATAGCCGGCGCCTTGAAGCGCGGGCCGGGTCGACCTGAAGGACGGGTGGCGTTCGCTCGTTGAGGTCCGGCTTGATCAATTCCCAACGAAAAACCGGACCGTTATGCAGCAGCCATCTGCATAAGGGTCCGGCCTGAACTGTTTGTTGGGCGGACATTCTGTCAGCGACAGCTGCCGCCTGTCCGTAAGGCGTAACGGATCTCAGACGCTTATGAGCGCATGAGGACTTCGCGTTGAACGGTTACTTCTTTTTCTTCTTGGCTGTCTTCTTTGCCTTCTTCGACTTCTTCGCTTTCTTGGCCAAATTTCCCTCCTAAAGTTGGCTCAATGCAAGTCAAGATGCGACATGCATGCATTCAGACTACACCATAATTGCAAAATTGATACTGCGCGCTTCAAAGAAGGTAAACGACCGTCACACCTCGCGACTCGATCGTCTGGCAAGCCGCAGATCCTCGAGCCCCACATGGCCGCCGATTGATCAATCCGGCTCAGAATGATCTGGCTCTTACGGGTGATTGCGCACGCTCACACCGGTGCCACAACTTGCCGACTCCTGGTACAGATCAAAAATGAAAACCTTCACGACGCCTTCCCTGGGAAATTTGCAATCCACTACTGGTGGAGCGTGTTCATCGCGACGTAGGGCTAGGCAAGTCGCGGCTCCTCTCCTCAGCCGGCGATGTGCGCCAGGGCATCGGCGAAAGCCAGCCATGCCCGCGTGCCGGCGAGCGGTCCCCTCAGCAGGATCGCGGCGGTCATCACGACCGCGCCGGTCAACCAAACCGGATGCGGCCGACCGCGCGTACGCCAATCATATACAATGCCCGCGACGATCATAAGCTCAAGGATCAGACTTGGGACCAGCCCTATGAATAAGGGCGGTGGTTGGCCCAGTCCTGGCCGCATGCCCGGTCCGCCACCGGTGCCCAATATGAAAAAGATGCGTCCCATCGCGGCTTGAAGCAAGGAGATGGTGGCAAGCAGCATGAGCCGCTTGTGCACCTCCGGACGCCAGGTATTGCTGACCGCGGCGACAAAGAACCCGGCGAAAAGAGCGATCGCACTGAGCGGCAAAATGAGGAAGGCGCGCGAGGCATCTCCGTAACCGGCCGCCAGTCCCGTCGCCAGGGTATGGATCGCCGCCGCTATACCGACGACGACCATGGCGGTGGCAAGCGAGATACCTGCTAAACCCCAAGCGCGGTGGCGGTCCAGCTGGCCGTTGGCCGCGAGCGCTGTCTGCGAAAGCAGGAGCAGCGTCCAGGCAAAGAACAACGCGCCATGAATGTGAAGCAGCGGTGGCCCCACAAAAGTCCCGGCGGACAACTGCAGCCAGTAGGTCGGCGCAAATGCTCCAAAAGCAATCAGCGCGCAAACCGCCGCCATCCAGACGTAGAAATGGCCCGCCTTTTGTTCCGCCGGATCGAGCGCTAACGTTACCATGTCCCTACCTGCATTATCATCTTTCCCAGGAATTGCTGAAGTTTCTTCTCGTCAATCATGATGCCCCCCAAGCGTGATGAACTAGCGGCGTTGCATTTGCGCATGAGAATGCCCCCCATTTCAATACCAAAACCCAGGAGTTTGCGAGTCGGCGCAAATAGCCGGGAGGGACGGCCTGAATTGCCTTGCGGATCACCGGGCCGATCCGCGTCCACACGACGGCTTAGCCCTCAGGGATCGATGAGCACTCCCGGATTGAGCATGCCCCGCGGGTCGAGTTCTCTTTTTGCCGCCCGAAACGCCGCGGCAAAAAGCTCCGGGCGCTGACGGTCGTACCAGGGCCGGTGATCGCGGCCGACGGCGTGATGATGCGTGATGGTGCCGCCCGCTTCGATCAGCGCGTCGCCGGCCGCATTCTTGATCGCCTGCCACTGCTCCAGCAGCGCGCCGTGACGGCCGAGCGCGTGGAAGGAAAAATACGGCGCGGGCCCGTCCGGATAGACATGGGTGAAGCGGCAGGTGACCTCGCCTTTCACGCCGGTCGCCGCGAGGATCGCGCGCTCCGTCGCCGCCTTGACATTGTCGTGGAAATTTTCGAACCGGTCCCAGGTGATGGCGGTCTCGAAAGTGTCGTTGATGAGACCCGCCGGCGTCAGAAACTCGCGCGCATATGGCATGCGGATAAATGCATTGCGCCAGATGCCCGCCGCGCCTTCGAGATGGGCGTCGCCGGCTTTCGCGACCTCGGGCGTCCCGCCATGGTCGGCGCAGCATTCCAGCGCGCGCGCCATCCAGGCGTCCGGGGCATGGTCGCCGGATTCAAAGCCGAGCACCATGATCGCGACGCTGCCGTCGGCCGCGCCGGTGTTGAAGGCCTCTTCCGCGTCCAGGATCCGGCAATTCGATGGATAGAGGCCTGCTTGCGCGATGGCGCGCACGGCGCGCGCTGCGGCGAAGAACGTATCGAAACGGACCGACGCGCCGGCCCGGAATTTCGGGCGCGGCTGCAACCGCATCCAGGCGCGCGAGATCACCCCGAGCGTTCCCTCTGAGCCGATCAACATCCGGTCGGGGCTCGGTCCGGCGCCGGATCCCGGCAGGCGGCGCGTTTCCAAAACGCCGCGTGGCGTCACGACGCGCAGGTTTTCGACGAAATCGTCGATATGGGTATAGAGGCTGGCGAAATGGCCGCCCGAGCGGGTCGCGATCCAGCCGCCAAGAGTTGAAAATTCAAAGCTCTGCGGAAAATGCCGCAACGTGACGCCATGCGGCCTGAGCTGGTTTTCCAGAGACGGACCATAGACGCCGCCTTCTATGAGCGCGGCGCGCGATGTCTGGTCCACCTCGACGACCTTGCCGAGATTTCGCAGGTCGAGCGTGACGGCTGCCCTGTAACGAATGCCGTCGGCCCGCGGCTCGACGCCGCCGCAAACGCTCGACCCGCCTCCAAACGGCGTCAGCGAGGCGCTGATCCCGCCGGCCCAGTCCATCACGGCGGAGATTTCCGCTTCGTTGCGGGGGTAGGCGACGACGTCGGGCGCGCAATCGTAGTCGCCGAGGATGGCGCGCACGTAATCCGGGTAGGATTTGCCGAAAGTATGCGCCGCGCGGTCGTAGCGCTCGCTCGTGCAGAAAGCGGCGAGCGAGGGCGGTGGCGTCGCGCGCGGCGCGCGCAGTGTGAGATCCTCGAGGCGCGGGACCGGTATTGTGTCGAAGGCAGCGCGCGAGAATTTCGCGCGGTAGCGGCCCAATACAAAGGCCTGCTCCGCGGCCGTCATGCCCTCGCCCTCGCGGCCCCAGCCATAATGCTTCAGCCTCGCGCCGTTCATGGTCGCTTCCCCCGTTTCTTCAGGAATTTTCAGCTTCGCGGCAAATACCGGTCGCAGTCTCCGCCGGCGCCGCGCTCCCGGCAAGGCCCAGATATCAAAACCCTCTGCCGGCGGCCCATAACATAAAACAAAGTATTCGTTCCCGGTTGAACTTTGAAAATTCCGACCATTGTTTTGGCGCCGGGGTCTTGCGACATAAATCATTGCAGGGACGACGCCGGAAATAGCGATGCTGACCGAAAAATTCGATGCCTATGGCGAGATATTGCCGGATGGCGCGCGCGACAAGCGCGATGCGGCAGGAGACGCGTCGGTGGTTCTAGGCCGCATCGGTCAGTGTGTGTTCTGGCTGCTTGTCATCATTATTGTTTCCACCCGGGTGTTGTATTATCCGGCGGCTCCTGCCTTTGAGGTTGGCGGCGCAAGCGACGCCAACCACGCGGTGACGCGTTAGCGGCCCGGCAGCTTAGCTCCCACAAGGCAGATGGAGGTTGAGAGGCATAACCTCTTTCTATCGGGCTAACCGGATTTGATATGATGCATTTCCCGCGATTTGGCGTATAATTCCTTCTCTTTGAAGGATATTGCGTGCCAGATCGGGTCGATTCTCCTGACGACGGCGGGCTCTCTGCAGGATTGATCGCGAAAGCTGTCACCGTGACCTGGGGACTAGCGCTCTGCGCCCTGGTCACGCTTGTCGCGGCGGCGATACAGGCTCTTGAAGAGACCCTCGTCGGACACCCCTATGTTGAGTCCATTGTGATCGCCATTCTGCTCGGAACGGCGATTCGCACGCTCTGGGAACCCGGTCGCCGGTGGCGCGCGGGGATCGCTTTCAGCGCGAAACAGCTGCTGGAGATTGCCGTCGCGCTGCTCGGGGCTTCGCTGACGTTTGCTGCGATCGCCGCATCGGGCCTTGTCCTGCTCGGCGCGACCGTCGTGATCGTCATTCTCGCACTCGCGGTCTCCTTCGGCATAAGCCGGTCGCTCGGTTTGCCCGTTCGCCTGTCGATCCTGATCGCCTGCGGCAACTCGATTTGCGGCAACTCGGCCATCGCCGCGGTGGCGCCGGTGATCGGAGCGAGCACCGATGATATAGCCTCCTCGATTTCCTTTACGGCGGTGCTGGGCGTCATTGTGGTGCTGGGACTGCCGCTCTTGATCCCGCTTCTGCACCTCTCGGAAACGCAGTATGGAATCCTGGCCGGCATGACGGTTTACGCGGTTCCGCAGGTGCTCGCGGCGACCATGCCGGCGGGCCTTGTGAGCACCCAGATCGGCACCCTGGTAAAGCTGGTAAGGGTGATGATGCTCGGTCCGGTCGTCGCCTGCATTGCGGTGTCCGCAAGTGGCCTCCGGGGCGATCGCTCGTTGGGCGTTCCCGGGACGAACAGCTTCTTCCAGACCGTGCCTTGGTTCATCGTGGGTTTCTTCGTGTTGGCTGGGCTCCGCTCGCTATCGCTGATGCCGGATGGCGCCGCTTTGCCGCTGCAGCGGGCAGCAAGTCTTCTCACGATCATGTCGATGGCGGCGCTGGGTCTCGGTGTCGACCTGCGCGTGATCGGGCCGGTCGGAGGAAGGGTCACCGCGGCAGTGACGCTGTCGCTGCTGTTTCTCCTGGCCCTCAGCATTTGCCTGGTCTGGTACGGCGCCCTCGCTTAGTAGAATTTCGCTAGCTCGCCAGGTTGAGAAACTGGTTCGATCCGCGACCTCAACTGCAACATTGCGATTTACGATAACGGCGTAAGCTGTTGATCTTTATAGATATCAAGGCCTCAAAATTCACTGCAGGTTCTTGATGCGCCAGTTTAGGCGCGAGGACCTGGAGACCCCGGTTCCGGCGTTTTCCTCAAGCTCTGCATCGACCGATTGCCGGTTGCGGGCGCTTGCCCGACTTCGACGGCTAGTCTCTGCACCGGTGTGTGAGCTTCGGGCACGATCAGCTCCCTGACCGCCATTGATCGACGGGCTCGGTCGCACCGATTTCGGGCAGGCTTGACCGGAGATATTGGCGTAAGCTCCAGCAAAATCTCCGGCATCAAGCCGGTCTCTGACCAAAAAACAGAAATCTTCAGGGAACGCCTATGGCCAGACGACTGATCGATATCTCCGTGCCGCTGCAAAACGACGTGCCGGCCGATCCTCCGGGAGGACATCCGACGATCCAGTATATCGATCACCAGCAGGGTCTGCCGCGCATGCTGCAGTTTTTCCCAGGCCTGAAGGCGGAAGATCTGCCGGACGGGCAGGGCTGGGCGGTCGAGCAGGTGCAGCTCTCAACTCACAACGGCACCCATCTCGATGCGCCCTGGCACTTTCACCCCACCATGAACCGGGGCGAGCGCTCATGGACCATCGACGAAGTGCCGCTGGAATGGTGCCTGCAGCCGGGCGTCAAGCTGGACTTCCGGCATTTGTCGGACGGCTATGTAGCAACGGCAAAAGATGTCGAAAACGAGCTCAAGCGCATCGGCCACGCCCTTTCGCCGCTGGAAATCGTCGTGGTCAATACCAGCGCCGGTGCCAAATACGGCCGGCCGGATTACGTCACGTCGGGCTGCGGCATGGGATATGAGGCGACGATGTACCTGCTCGAGCGCGGCGTGCGGCTGACCGGCATCGACGGCTGGAGCTGGGACGCGCCGTTCGTCTACACCGCCAAGAAATACGCCGAGACCAGGGACGCCAGGCTGATCTGGGAAGGCCACAAGGCCGGCCGCCACATCGGCTACTGCCACATCGAAAAGCTGCACAATCTCGAGCAATTGCCGTCGACTGGCTTCACCGTGTCCTGTTTTCCGGTCAAGATCGAACGCGCGTCCGCGGGCTGGACCCGGGCGGTGGCGATCATCGACGCGTGAAGTGACCGCCGGCCGTTCGGCCCGCCGCGGCGCGGCCTTGGCGGGACGCTACTTCTTCTTGTCCATGATGAACGCCGCGATATCCTGGGCATCGCTGCGCTTCAACGGCACGTTCGGCATGGTGGCGTGCGGCAGGCGCAGGAACGAGGCGATCATCTCGGAGGTGATGTTCTCCTTGGCCGCGATCGACGCAAATGATTGCGCGCGATTGAATTTCGCCGGAGCCGGCCCGATGGCGTGGCATTGCGAGCACCACCGCTCCGATAACCGCCGGCCGTTTTCGAGATTCTGCGCAAAGGCCGCTGTGGCGCTTCCCAACAGGGTGAGCGCGACAGAAAGAGAAAACAGCCGCCGATAGTGATTCAACGCCAGCCACCGGCGGCGCTCTCGTTGCGTGCCGACCTCGGCACGGCAAATAAAGTCGCCCTCCGAAATGATGCCGATCAGCTTGCCTGCCACGGTTAGCCTGCTGATGTGGCGCCGCAGCATCGTATCGACGGCTTCGACCATGGTCGCATCGGCGCCGGCCGCAATGACTTGCCGGGTCATGATTTGATGCGCGCGCATGGATGGTCTCCTGGTCCAGTATTGACCGCTGCAATAGTTCTACGCTTGCGCCATCCCGTCAATCAGGAGCCATGGAGACTGAAAGCTGCCGGCCCTTGCTACAATGTGGTGGAGGTTTCAGTGCGCCTTCGCGCGATGATGCCGGCGGCAATTTGCATGGTAGCGCCGAACCCCCAGCAAAAACTGATCAGGAGAGCCGTGCCCGCGCGCGCCGTCTCGTCCAGGACAATGCTGGAAACGGACACCACCGCCGCTACCGCAGCGAGGAAAGTGCCGGCCGCGCTGAGCAGTTCCACCGTGTCCCACGTGGAGCCTAACCCATGCTTCAGAGGCAGATGCATGTGGTGATCCGGAGGGGCACGCGGCAGATCGATCCCGAGATAGAAGCCGGCGGCTCCGTAGAGCATTATCGCCAGCACGGTGACGGCCGAACCCATCAGGCCGATGTTGGCCCTTCCCACATGCGCGGCAACAAACAGCCCGCACGAGGCCCCGGTCACGGCAAGCCCGGTCCGTTCCAGAACATGCGCCAACCGGCTGATGGTGGAGCGGGTATCCCATGGTTCGGTACGCTTGATCATTTAATTCTCCTACCAAACAGCAGGTCGGGAGCTATTGACAGAGATCAAGCTCGCGCCTTCGCGCCGCCCCTAAAAAGGCGCAGGACGGTTTGTTGACGCGCATCAACGTGAAGCGCTGGTTTCCGGCGTATATTTCCTCTAGACGGTATTGACCGTCTTATTATCGGGCTGGAGGGCATTTGACCCAAGTACAGTCAACGAGCCGCAGCGGGAGCATCTCGTTGCGCCAGATGTTCCCGAGTGTCACCGCAGGGACAACATCGCTTGTCGACCACCCAACCATCGAGTCCCGGCCCGAACGCAGCATCAAGGCGCCACATTATCTCACCGCCCATTACTGGTGGGCCTATGTGCACCCGAAGGCCATATGGTTTTTTGAGCGGCAGTGGCTGGTCAACCTCATCCTGTGGGGCAACTATGCGCGGTTGCGCAATGCGGCGATCACGGAATTGGGGGAGTTGATTCCCGGCGCGACCTTGCAGGTCGCATGCGCCTATGGCGATCTAACCGGCAAGTTGGTGCAAAGGGTTGCTGCCGGCGGCGGCAGGCTGGATGTCATCGACGTACTGCCGGTGCAGTTGGAAAACCTGCGCCACAAGCTTCCATCCGGCGCGCCAGCACGGTTGTTGACCATGGATTCGGCCGATCTCAAGCTTCCGGACGCCAGCTACGATCGGGCGCTGTTGTTTTTCCTTTTGCACGAACAGCCCTCCGATTATCGCGAGCGAACGCTGGGCGAAGTCTTCCGGGTGGTCAAGCCGGGCGGCAAGATTGTCATGGTCGACTATGCGCTGCCGCGCCGGTGGCATCCGCTTCGCTATTTGTGGCGGCCCTTGCTCGCAGTCCTCGAGCCTTTCGCGCTGGATCTGTGGCGTGACGAAATCGACCACTGGCTGCCGGCGGCCACGCGGGCCGGATGGCGCAAGCAGTCCTTTTTCGGCGGGCTCTATCAGAAGGTCGTCATCACACGCTGAACCGCGGATCGGATTTTCCGCGGACGCCGCCATCGTCTCATTGTGCAAGTGCAATATGTCCAATGGACGCGGCAAGCTCGTGGGATGAGGTAGCGCAAAAAAAAATCCAGCACGCCCGTTAATGCGAAATCGATGAAAATCTTTGCGCTAGATCAATGCCGTGACTGGATTGATGATCGAGCATGCCAAAATTATAAGTCTCGCTTGCGAGGCCAACGGTGGATTACGCAAGTTCAGGAGCAGGCTTCGGGATATTGGCTCGTGAAGATTTTTCCGAGCTTACGTATTCGTTGGTCATTGATCATCCGTTGATGGCCAAGGCTGCGCGGCCAGGTCAATTCGTCATCGTGATGTCCCATGAGTCCGGTGAGCGCATCCCGTTGACCATTGCGGACTTTGACCGCAAAAAGGGAACAGTGACCCTGGTCGTCCAGGCGGTCGGAAAATCGACCAAGGAGATGCAGCAGCATTGCAGGCCGGGGACTACCCTTTATGGGATGGTTGGGCCCATGGGGGTACCAACTTCGCTTGCCGGCAAGAAAAAAGTAGTCTGCGTTGGCGGAGGCCTTGGCGTTGCGCCTATCTTCCCGCAGGCCCGCGGATTCAAGGAGAATGGCGCCTATGTCATTGGCGTACTCGGATTTCGCAGTGAGAAACTGATTTTCTGGGCGGACAAGTTCAAGTCCTGCTGCGATGAATTGATTCTGTGCACGGATGACGGGTCTGCCGGAATCAAGGGCTTCGTCAGTGATGGCATCAAGCGCGCCATCGAGAGGCATCATGATATAGATGAGGTGGTCGCGATCGGCCCCCCGATCATGATGAAGGCCTGCGCCGAGACCACGCGGCCACATGCGATCAAGACTGTCGTCAGCCTCAATCCAATCATGGTTGATGGAACCGGGATGTGCGGCGGTTGCCGGGTCAAGATCGGCAACGAAGTAAAGTTTGCCTGTGTCGACGGCCCTGATTTTGACGGGCACAAGGTCGACTTCAATGATCTGATGATGCGGCTTCGGCGATACGCCGAAGAGGAAAAGTCCGCGCTGAAACGCTGGTCGGAAAGCTGTCGGATGACCAAGCCGAGCGCCCCGGATCCGCTGGAGGACGAGCTGGAGCTACCCGATCCGTTTGACGAAACTGGGGGAGGATAGCGCAGGTCCCCATCAAGTGTCTTGAGAAGGAAATCGGCTGCCATCACCGCGTCCGATATTTTCGCTAGTCGTATGGGATTTACATCGTGGCGATCAAGAAAAAAACAATTCGAACCATTCCCCAGGAACGGACCCCCGTGCGCGAACAGGATCCACTTGCGCGGGTGAAGAACTTCGACGAGGTGAATTGCGGATATTCGCTGGAACAGGCGCTCAACGAGTCGGAGCGCTGTCTGTTGTGCCCCGACCCAGCCTGCGTCGAGGGTTGTCCGGTCAATATCAACATCCCGAAATTTATCGAGGCGATTAGCGCCAAGGATTTCCGAGGTGCCTACGATACCATCAGCGCAAGTAATCTCCTTGCAGCGGTGTGTGGCCGCGTCTGTCCGCAGGAGACACAATGTGAGGGCGTATGCGTGGTCGGAGATACACTCGAACCGGTCGCGATTGGCCGCCTCGAACGCTGGATTGGCGACTACGCCATTAAGGAAAAATGGTCCAGCATTCCGCACATCGAGCCGAATGGTTTCAAGGTCGGAATCATTGGTTCGGGGCCCGCCGGCATGGCCTGTGCGGCGGATATGGCGAAAGCCGGATGCGAGGTGACGGTTTTCGAGGCCTTCCACCAGGCCGGTGGCGTCCTCAAATATGGCATCCCTGATTTCCGTCTCCCCAACGCGGTGGTCGATGCGGAAATCGAAAATCTGTGTAAGCTTGGCGTCAAGTTCGAGTGCAATACGCTGGTCGGCCGTCTGTTCACCCTCGAACAGATGCGCGACGAGTTCGGCTTCGATGCCGTATTCATCGGCACCGGTGCCGGCTATCCGTCGATGCTCGGGATCCCCGGCGACTCGCTTAATGGCGTGCTTTCCGCGAACGAGCTCCTGACCCGCTGCAACCTGATGCGAGCGAAGGAATTCCCAAATTACGATACCCCGCTTCCGCTCGGGAGACGCGTCGCGGTGATCGGTGCCGGCAACACAGCCATGGATGCCATGCGGGTCAGCCTCAGGCTGGGCGCCGCGAAAGTATACTGCATCTATCGGCGGTCGCTCGCTGAGTGCCCGGCACGAGCGGAAGAGGTCCATCACGCCGAGGAAGAGGGGGTCGAGTTTCATTGGCTTACCAATCCGGTCGAGATCCTTGATGACGGCAAGGGAAACGTCCGCGCCATGCGTTGTATCCGCATGGAGCTCGGCGAGCCGGACGATTCCGGGCGTCGTCGTCCGGTGCCGGTGGCCGGCAGCGAGCACGAGTTCGAGACCGACCAGGTTGTGTTTGCGATCGGAACCAATGCGAACCCGATTATCGGGCAAACTTCGCGGCTCCGCCTCAACAAGCGCGGCTATATCGAGACCGACGAGTCGTTGGCGACCTCGATGGCGGGCGTGTTTGCCGGCGGCGATATCGTCACCGGCGCCGCGACCGTGATCGAAGCGATGGGCGCCGGCCGCAAGGCCGCGCGCAGCATCAAGAACTATTTGAGAATTCGCGATTCCGGCGTCGACGATGTTCGCGGAGCCGGCGTCGGCACGTTCTTCGGGATTGATCTCCGGGAACGCAACTACGCGCGCATTCGCGCGGCCTAAGGTGGTAAGATGAACGGAACGATTGCCGAAACTGCAGTTAAGCCTCGTCCGCGCGCGATTGCCAGGGCTGCTCCCGGCGGGAAGACCGCTGTCACATTGAGCGAACATATCGTCGAGATCATCAGCGATTCCGGCGAAGGCGCGCAGCGCTGCGGGCAATCGCTCGCAGCGATTGCCGCGCGGATGGGCAATGGGGTCTGGACCGTAGAGATTATCCCGGCGGAAATCCGGCCACCCGCCCGCAGTGTTGCCGGCGGTAGCGGAAACCGCATTCGTCTGGGCTCGTGCCATGTCACCAATGGCGGCAACGAAACCGACCTGGTGATCGCCTTCAACGAACAGGTGCTGCTCGGCCGCGTCCGCACCGGCGAGCTCAAGGCCGGCTGCATCATTCTGCTGGAAAGCATGTGGCGCGAGAGTGCCGATCAGAAGATTGCCGCTACCTATGTCGAGACCCACGACCAGCTCGTGGCGGCGGGATATAAAGTTATCGAGACGCCGATGGAGCGCGAGTGCCGTACCATCGTTGCCGACGCCCGGCGCGGCAAGAACATGTTCGCACTGGGAATGCTCTGCAATATCTACAGCTTCGACCTACAGCTCGCACGCGAGCAGATCGCCCGCACATTCGGCAAGAAAGATGCCAGTGTTATCGAATCGAACGTGAAGCTGCTGAACGCGGGCCATGAGTGGGCCGAGAAGAATCTCGAATTCAAGTATCGTATCCCGGCCACGCGCAGTACCGAACCGCAGATCGTCATCGACGGCAACACCGCGCTGGCGCTTGGCGTGCTCGCCTCCGGCATGGAAATCTGCGCGATGTACCCGATTACGCCGGCCACGTCGGTATCGCATTATCTCAGCAGCGTGTTCGAGAAGGTCGGCGGCATCGTCCATCAGGCCGAGGACGAGATCGCGGCCTGTACCTTCGCGATTGGCGCCTCCTATGCCGGCAAATGTGCCGTTACCGTCACGTCGGGCCCCGGATATTCGCTCAAACAGGAAGCCATCGGCCTCGCGGTGATGGGCGAAATTCCGCTTGTCGTCATCAATGTGCAGCGCGGCGGCCCCAGCACCGGCCAGCCGACCAAGGTCGAGCAAGGCGATATGATGGCGGCGATCTTCGGAAGTCACGGCGATGCGCCCAAAGTGGTGATCGCGCCGGGCACGATCGAGGATTGCTTCTACTCGGTGATTACCGCGCGCAGGATCGCCGAGACCTTCAACATGGTGGTGGTCATCCTTTCCGACGCGAGCCTGGCCTCCTCCCAGCAGCCGTTCACGCGGCCGCAATTCAGCGAGGCCTGGCTCGCTCCGCCGGTTGATCAGAGCGAAGTGCCGGGAGGGAGCAAGCCCTATGACTGGAATCCGACGACAGGATTGGCGCGCCGCTTCATCCCGGGTCAGCCCGGAGGGATGCACACCCTGACCGGCTTGGCGCATGACGATCTAAGCCATGTTGCTTACGATCCGGATACGAACGAAACCAGCATTCGCGCGCGCAGCCACAAGCTCGCCGCGCTGCAGAAGACGCTAGCCAAGCCATCGGTATTCGGCGACGAGAAGGGCGATCTTCTGGTGATCGGCTGGGGCAGCACCAAAGGCGCGATCGAGGAAGCCGTGACGAACCTGCGGACCGACGGTCATAAGGTCTCGTCGCTGCATCTCACCTTCCTGCAGCCGATGGCTCCCGGCATCAAAGAGATCATGCAACGGTTCAAGAAGATCATCACGATCGAAGGCAATTGGAGCGATGACCCGAATGATGAGATCATAGACGAGAGCAACCGCCGCTACTCGGCGCTCGCAATGTTGCTACGCTCACGTTACCTCGTCGACGTCGGTTGCTGGAGCGAGGTGCGCGGCCAGCCGATCAAACCGAATACGATCCAGCGTGTCGTCCTCGAAAAACTGAAGCAGTGAGAAGCACGACCATGACCAATCATGCCACCGAATGCCTCTTGCGGATGTACGATCAGCATCACGATCTTGAAGATTATCAGAGCGGCGTGCCGCGCTGGTGTACCGGTTGCGGCGACAATGCCATTCTCGCGGCGGTGCAGCGCCTGTGCCGCGACGAGAATTTGCGGCCCGAAAAGACCGTGTTTGTCTCAGGCATCGGCTGCTCCAGCCGCTTTCCCCACTATATGAAGACCTATGGATTCCACGGCATCCACGGCCGCGCGCTGCCGGTGGCCGAGGGCATCAAAATGGCGCGGCCGGACCTGGACGTGTTCGTGAATACCGGCGATGGCGATTGCTGCAGCATCGGCGCGGCGCATTGGATCCACGCCATCCGCTACAACATGAACATGACCGTGATGCTGCATGACAATCAGATCTATGGTCTGACCAAGAAGCAGGCGTCGCCGACGTCGCCGCGCGGAACAAAGAGCAACACCACGCCGCGCGGCAGCTATCTTGAAGCGCTTCAGCCTTTGACCGTGACGCTCGGTGTCCAGAACGTGTCCTTCGTCGCGCAAGCGGTCGATTGGATACCCGAGGTGCTCTACGACATCATATTGAAGGCCTATCGTCATAAAGGGCTATCATTCGTCCGCATCATTCAACGTTGCCCGGAATGGCTGCCGGATGTGT
Organism: uncultured Alphaproteobacteria bacterium; assembly: GCA_963801875.1. Classification (GTDB taxonomy): domain Bacteria; phylum Pseudomonadota; class Alphaproteobacteria; order Rhizobiales; family Xanthobacteraceae; genus Bradyrhizobium. The sequence continues at coordinate 1,026,202 of CAWDGT010000010.1, forward strand.
TCGAGCCATGGATGCGAGATCCGCTCAGGACCACGCTTCTCACGCACGAAGACGGTCTGACGATCAGCCCGAATCTCTCCAAGGTTTATAAGAATCAGGAGCGGCACGATCCATCGGATATCAACCGCGCGCGCGAGATCGCCTCGCTTCAGGACCCGATCCCGGTCGGCATCCTTTATCGCAACGCGAGCGTTCCCTGCTACGAAGAGCTTCGCAACGCCGGGCAGCCGCGTTCCACGCGATACATAAAGTCCGGTCTCGACGCGGAATTCGACAAGTTCACAATTTGGCCGCAGGACGCGGACGGCAACGTTCAGCCAAGCGCGTAAAGTGGCGGCTGGATTGGACTAAACGACGAAGGCGATTTTGGCATGCAAGTAGAACTTCAAGCACACATCGCGTTTCATCTCACGGGCCGGCTACCCCAGGGCGAGTTCGATGCGCACGCCCAGAGCGATCTGCATCCTGCTATTTTCGCCGGATACCGGGATCTCACCGCGCTTCGCTATGATTTTCCGCTGGTGCTCGTGGGTGCAGGCGGCAATCGACAATCGGTACAATCGCTTTCCGAACTGATCGATGGCGCGCTCAGGGACATTGCGGCAAACGGTGATGGAGAACGGGTCAGCAAGCATGCGATCCGGCTTGAGCGGGAGATCCGCAAACTGGCCGCAGACGGAATCACTGGGCCGCTGTCCAATCTTTGGGACATCGGTGTTACCCGCGTTAGCATGAAAAGTGACCAACTGGTGGAGAATAGCCTGAGCCGCCTGCGGGCTGCACTCAAGACTGACGGTGAGGTCATCGACTGCGACAGAGCGATGCCATTTCGGCTGTTTCGGCACCTTTGGCAGGTCGAGCAAGATCGCAAGGCGCGGAAGTTTCGGGCCGACATCAATACAATGATCATGAAACTGTCCGATATCCTGAGCGCGGAATTCGTCCGCTCGAAGGAAGGGCTGAGCGCCGAGCGGCTGCGGGCATCGGTCGGTGCGGCGCATCAGAGCGCTTTCGATTTCGATGCGATGTCCCGCTTGCTGGCCGATAGTACGGTCAATGTACCCATGCCGGAAAGCCGGCGACGGCGGGTGCGCGGGCTGCTGTCGACGCTGCGGGCGCAGCGGTTCTATTTGCCGGCTGGCGACGGCGAAAAGGGCATTGATGTCGGCGAGCCCTATTCATTCGTGTTCGAAAAATGCTCCGATGCCGTCGCGGCCTACCGTGAGCGTTTGCCGAAAATGATCGAACTGGCCAAGGCGATCGCGGTCGCCAGGCTCGAAATCGAAAGCGACTACAGCGAAGCGCGTTACGATGCCTTCTTCGATGAATTCGGCGACAATGGCCTCGAGCCGGAAGACCTCGCTCTGTTTCCGGATTATCTGATTTGCCTGCGCGCGGCCGATCTCGCGGCGCCAGAGAGCGACCTGATCTTGCAGGCGTTTGTCGCGGGCATGCCGGCAAAGATTGTGGTCCAGACCGACGATCTGCTCGAGCAGTCGCCGATCGGAAGGGAGTACATGATTGCGGGACTTCGCAGCAGGCAGCTCGCGAGTACTGCGATTGGACTTGGCACGTACTATGTCCTGCAATCGAGCAGTTCATGCCTTTTCCGGCTCCGTGAGCAGATTCTTCGCGGGATATCCTATCCCGGGCCGGCATTATTCAGCGTTTTCTCCGGCGCGAGCGGAACCCGTATTCCACCCTACCTGACTGCCGCCGCTGCGGCGGAATCCCGGGCTTTTCCGGCTTTCGTCTATGATCCGTCGGCTGGACCTGACTGGGCATCACGGTTCACGCTTCACGGCAATTCGCAAATCGATCTCGATTGGCCGCAGCAGCGGTTCGACTATGAGGACGAGGAGCAACAACTCGTATCGGAAACCCTTGCCTTTACGCTCGTCGATTTTGCCGCCTGCGATCCGCGCTGCGCCAAGCATTTTGCCAAAGTTCCTCGGGCAAAGTGGACCGCCGACTTGGTGCCGGTCTCCGAATTTCTGGCGCGCGAACCAAACGACTTGGTTGAAAAGGTGCCGTGCCTGTTGATGGTCGACGGCGACAATCGGCTGCAAAAAGTTATCGTCAACGACAGACTGGTGCAGCAGGCGCGCCGCTGCGCCGAGGCTTGGCGCAGCCTGCAAGAACTCGGGGGCGTTCACAATTCGCATGCGACCCGCCTGGTCGAGCAGGAACGAAAGATCTGGGCCGAGCAATCGCGGCCGGTGGCCGCGCCCGAAGGAAACAAGACTGACGCCGCCGTCGCCGAAATACCGGCCGCATCCGATTCGGCGCCCGCCGAAGCGGTGGCCGAAAGGTCATCCGACGATCCCTATATCGAGACGGCCCGATGCACGAGCTGCAACGAATGCACGCAGATCAACGACAAGATGTTCGGCTATGACGCCAACAAGCAGGCATCCATCATCAATCCGGATGCTGGAACCTACCGTCAACTGGTCGAGGCCGCGGAGAGCTGCCAGGTCTCCATCATCCATCCGGGCAAGCCTCGAAATCCGAACGAGCCTGACCTCGACGAATTGAAGAAGCGGGCAGAGCCTTTCTTGTAGATTTGATGCACAGCACTGCCGGTCGGTCAGGTCGCAATCAGCGCGACGGCGGCAGCGAGGATCAACAGTCCGGCGGTGCCATAGCACGCGGCCTTGATTGCGAAGCCGCCTCCGAGCCCGAGATCGTGAGCGGTCATGCGCAAACGATGCGCGGCATGCCAGGCCGGGAGCGCGACCGCGCCGAACAGGACCAGCTTGCCGATCGGGTTGTGCGCGAAAGCCGCAATCGTTTCATAGTGCAAGTGGAGAATACCCAGCGGCACCAGCACGCCGGTGATCAGGATCAGCACCGGCGTAATCAGCGCCGCCACCAGTCCGCCGCCGGCAAAGGGCAACCACAATAGCGGCTTGTTCGATCTAGCCATGGCTTACATTCCCGCTCCGATCAGCACGATAATCGACACCGCCGCCCAGGCGACATAATGGGCGCCGACGATCACGATGCCCGGCACCGGTTCGCCCTTCATCATCAGCGGCATCGCCTTCGGCGTGAGTGCGAACCAGGTCACGCTGTGGTAAGTCGCGAAGGCAAGGCATACCAGTTGAAAGGCGACGCCGAGGGGACTGGAGAACGCCGCGACGAATCCTTCCCACGCTGCCTGTCCTTGCCAAAGCCTGACGAGCCCGACCGCCAGCAGCGCGCAATAAAGACCGACGAACAGGCTGGTCAGTTCGCGGATCATGTAGAGGATATAGCGGGGCTGGCGGAGCCACCAGCTTCGTTCGACTTTACGCAAATAGGGGCGGCGGCTCATCGATGCGCTCCCGGCGTCAGCAGGTCCTTGAGCCAGTCGACCGAGGCGGAGATCTTGGTCTGCTGGATCGCGGCAGCGGGATCGACCTGCTTGGGGCAAACCTGGGAGCAGGCGCCGACGAAGGTGCATTCCCAGATGCCCTCGTTGCTGGCCACCATTTCGGCGCGCGCGTCCTTGCCGCCGTCGCGGGAATCGAGATTGTAGCGGTGCGCCAGCGCCAGCGCCGCCGGACCTACGAAATCCTCGTTCAGGCCGATCTGTGGGCAGGCGGCATAGCACAACAGGCAGTTGATGCACTGGGTGTACTGGTGGAAGACGTTGAGTTCGCCCGGTGTTTGCAGATATTCACCCGCGCTCAGCGGCTTGTCCTGCCTGGGGATCAGCCAGGGTTTCACGCTCGACAGCTTGTCCATGAAGCTGTCCATCACGATCACCAGATCGCGCTCGATCGGGAAGTGATCGAGCGGCTCGACCCGGATCACGCCGCCGCGATAATCGCGCAGGAAGGTGTGGCAGGACAGTTTCGGCTCGCTGTTGATCGTCATGCCGCAACTGCCGCACACCGCCATGTGGCAGGACCAGCGGTACGAGAGCGTGGCGTCGAGATGATCCTTGACGTGATTGAGCGCGTCGAGCACGACCCAGTCGTCCCGGTAGGGTACGGTGTAGCGCTGGAAATGCGGCTCGCTGTCGGTCTCGGGGTGATAACGCAGGACCTCGAGCGTGATGGTCTCGCTCATGTCGCGGCTCCCCCGTAGACGCGTTCGGCCGGCTGCGACCTGGTGATGACGACGTCGCGGTAACCGATCGACGGCGGCCCGTCGCCGCAATAGGTCGCAAGGCTGTGCCTGAGATAATTGGCGTCGTCGCGCTTGGGATATTCGAGGCGTTGGTGCGAGCCGCGCGACTCCTTGCGCTGCAGCGCCGAATGCGCCAGCGCCGAGGCGACATCGAGCATGCAGCCGAGCTCGAGCGCCTGGATCAGGTCGGTGTTGAAGACATTGCTGCGGTCCTGCAACGGCACCTTGCGATAGCGCGCACGCAGATCCGCGAGGATTCCGCAGGTCTCTCGCAGCGTGTCCTCGCTGCGATAGATGCCGGCGCCGCTTTCCATCGTGTCGTTCATCGCCTTGCGCAGCCCGGAAACAGAGTCGCTGCCGCCCTCGCGCCCGAACAGCTCGCGCAGGCGCGCCTGGGCGGCCTGGGCCGCCGTTCCGGCGGCGGCGCCGGGCTTCGGATTGGCTTTGGCAAAGGCCGCCGCCCCGCGGCCGGCGCGGGCGCCGAACACGACTATTTCGGCGAGCGAATTGGATCCGAGGCGGTTGGCGCCATTGATCGAGACGCAGGCACATTCGCCGGCGGCGAACAGGCCGGGCAGGGGGGTCGCGGCGTCGATGTCGGTGTGAATTCCGCCCATGGTATAGTGCACCACCGGCCGAACCGGGATCAGTTCGTGCACGGGATCGACGCCGACGTAAGCCTCCGCCAGTTCGCGCACCATCGGCAGCCGTTCATTGATTTTCTTTTCCCCGAGGTGGCGGATATCGAGGTGCACAACATCGCCATGGGGTGTCTTGATGGTGCGGCCCTTCTGCTGCTCGTGCCAGAAGGCCTGGCTCAAACGGTCGCGTGGTCCGAGTTCCATCGCCTTTTTGCGCGGCCAGGGGTCGGGTGGGCCGAGATTGTAATCCTGCAGGTAGCGATAGCCGTCCTTGTTGATCAGAATCCCTCCCTCGCCGCGCGTTCCTTCGGTGATGAGGATGCCGGTGCCGGGCAGGCCGGTCGGGTGATATTGCATGAATTCCATGTCTTTCAGCGGCACACCGGCCCGATAGGCCATCGCCATTCCGTCGCCGGTCTTGATGGCGCCGTTGGTGGTGAAGGGAAAGATGCGCCCGGCGCCGCCGGTGGCGATCACGACCGCCTTGGCGCGGAACGCAACCATGCGGCCTGATCGCATCTCGATCGCGATGACGCCGCCGCAGCGGCCGTCTTCGACCATCAGGTCGGTCGAATAATATTCATCGAAGCGCCTGATCGATGGATACTTCAGCGAGGTCTGGAACAGCGTGTGCAGAATATGGAAGCCGGTCTTGTCGGCAGCATACCAGGTGCGCTCGACCTTCATGCCACCGAACGGCCGCACGGCGACCCTGCCATTCGCTTCGCGGCTCCATGGGCAGCCCCAGTGCTCCAGTTGCAGCAGTTCCAGTGGTGCGGTGTTGACGAAAAGTTCGACGGCATCCTGGTCGCAGAGCCAGTCTCCGCCGGAGACCGTGTCGTTGAAATGGTTGTCCAGGCTGTCGTTGTCCTTGATCACGCCGGCGGCGCCGCCTTCGGCGGCCACGGTGTGGCTGCGCATCGGATAGACCTTGGAGATCAGCGCGAGCGTGAGAGAGGGGTCAGCTTCCGCCACCGCAATGGCTGCGCGCAGGCCGGCGCCACCGGCCCCAACGATAGCGACGTCGATTTCAATCACGTCCATGAGGCACTGTTTCCCGGAGCACCGCTCCAGCCCTGATACTAAGGCATGGCGCCGCGGAAAACGCGTTGATTTAGGTCAACGCGCCGCCGGCGAACACCAGAACATTTGAACAGATCCATAGGCCTTTGCAAATCACAGGCCACCCCTTGAACGATTCAGTCGCATTGATCTAGCGCAAGGACGCGCATGTATTTTGTGCTGATTTTATCGTTTGGAATCCGTGGCGTCCGCCGGCGCTGGCATCCTGCAATCAATAGTAACAGGGAGAAATAACATGCCCATTACCCGACCGCGGCTCGCCGCCTTTTCGGCTGCCGTCATCTTTGGCGTCGCCGTCTCCGGCAGTGCGATCGCCCAGAAGAAGTATGACACCGGCGCCACCGACACCGAAATCAAGATCGGCAACATCATGCCGTACAGTGGCCCCGCGTCGTCCTACGGGCTTATCGGCAAGACCGAGGAAGCCTATTTCAGGATGATCAACGATTCCGGCGGCATCAACGGCCGCAAGATCAACTTCATCACCTATGACGACGGCTACAGCCCGCCCAAGGCGGTCGAGCAGGCGCGCAAGCTGGTGGAGAGCGACGAAGTACTGGTGGTGTTCAATCCGCTCGGAACGCCATCGAACTCCGCGATCCAGAAATACCTGAACGCCAAGAAAATGCCGCAACTGTTCGTCGCCACCGGCGCCACCAAGTGGAACGATCCGAAGGGGTTCCCCTGGACTATGGGCTGGCAGCCAAGCTACCAGAGCGAGGCGCAAATCTACGCCAAGTTCATCCTCAAGGAGAAGCCGGACGCGAAGATCGCCCTGTTCTACCAGAACGACGACTTCGGCAAGGATTACGTCAAGGGCTTGAAGGACGGGCTTGGCGCCAAGGCATCGATGATCATTACTGAGGAAAGTTACGAGACCACGGAGCCGTCGATCGACTCCCACATCGTCAAGCTGAAGTCCACCGGCGCCGACGTGTTCATCAGCATCACGACGCCGAAGTTCGCGGCGCAGGCGATCAAGAAGCTCGCCGAGCTGCAATGGAAACCGATGCATATCGTCGCCAACGTCTCGGCTTCGGTTGGCAGCGTATTGCAGCCGGCCGGCTTCGAGAATTCGCAAGGCCTGCTCTCGGCCACCTACGTCAAGGACGGTGTCGACCCGCAGTGGAAAGACGATCCCGGCATGAAGAAATGGTCCGCATTCATCGACAAGTACATGCCCGGCGCCAATCGCTCCGACGGCAACCTGGTCTACGGCTATGGCGTCGCGCAGACCCTGGTGGAGACGCTGCGGAAGTGCGGCGACGACCTGACCCGCGCCAATGTCATGAAGCAGGCGGCGTCGCTCAAGGACTTCACGCCCGATACGCTGCTGCCCGGCGTGAAGATCAACACGTCAGCCACCGACTTCGCGCCGCTGTCCCAGCTGCAGATGATGCGATTCAAAGGCGAGAATTGGGAGCTGTTCGGCGACATCATTAGCGGCGACGTCGTCACCAACTGACGGTTGTCGCGCAAGGACCGGCACGATTGAAATATGAGGACCGCCTTCGGGCGGTCTTCGGCTGACGGAGATCATGCGCACGCCGCCACGTTCGGCTTGCCGGTCTCCGACAAGGCAGGAGCGTTCAAATGAACGGCGCCCAATCTCTGGTCCAAACGCTGGTCAATTGCGGCGTCGATACCTGTTTCGCCAACCCCGGCACTTCCGAAATGCACCTGGTCGCAGCGCTCGACACCGTGAAGGGCCTGCGGCCGGTGCTTTGTCTGTTCGAGGGTGTCGCAACCGGCGCTGCCGATGGTTACGGCCGCGTTGCCGGCAAGCCTGCCGCGACACTTCTCCACCTCGGGCCGGGTCTCGCCAATGGCCTTGCCAACCTGCACAACGCCCGCCGCGCAGGGACGCCCGTGGTCAATGTGGTCGGTGATCACGCCACCTATCACCTGCAATATGACGCCTTGCTGACATCGGACATCGTCGGCTTCGCTCGTCCGGTATCGAGCTGGGTCCACGAGAGTAAGAGCGCAAAACTCGCGGCCAGCGATGCGGCGAGGGCGGTGCAGGCGGCGCGCTCCGCGCCGGGCGGCATCGCCACCTTGATCTTGTCTGCCGACGCAGCCTGGGATCCGGCCGAGCGCGCCGCGCCGCGACTGGCGGATATCGGGCCCGCGGTCGTTAGCGCCGACGCGGTCGAGGACGTCGCCAGACGGATGTCCAATGGCAGGAAGACGGCGATGTTGCTGCGCGGCCGCGCCCTGATCGGCGACGGGCTGGAGGCAGCCGGGCGCATTCATGCCAAAACCGGAGTGCGGCTGTTGTGCGACACCTTTGCGCCGCATGCCGAAATGGGCGCCGGCCGCGTAGTGGTCGAGCGACTTCCGTATTTCGGCGAGCAGGTCACGGCATTTCTTGCTGGAACGGAGCAATTGGTCCTGGCCGGCAGCAAGCCACCCGTGTCGTTCTTTGCCTATCCGAACAAGCCGAGCTGGTGTGTGCCTGATGGCTGCGAGCTGATCTGCCTTGCGCATCCGCATGAGGACGGCGTGGGTGCCCTGCGAAGCCTTGCCGACGCGCTGGGAGCGCCAAGGGAGTCCTCGACCCGCGTCGCGTTGCAGCTGCCGGACCTGCCGGCGGGATCGCTGAACTCGCTCAGCGTGGCCCAGATCATTGCGCGGCTGACGCCGGATCATGCGATCTATGCGGACGAATCCAACACCGCGAGCCTGCCGCTGCTGATGACGCTGGCGCGTGCGCGTCCCCATACCCATCTGCCGCTGGCCGGCGGCTCCATCGGCCAGGGTCTGCCGCTCGCCGTGGGAGCCGCTCTGGCCGCGCCCGATCGCAAGGTGGTCTGCCCGCACGGCGACGGCGGCGCCGCATACACCCTGCAGGCGCTATGGACCATGGCGCGCGAAAGGCTGGATATCACCACCGTCATCTACGCCAACCGGTCCTACGCCATCCTCAATTATGAATTTTACCGGGTCGGCGTGACCACGGTGGGGGAAAGCGCGAAGTCGATGCTCGATCTGCACAATCCGGAAATGAACTGGATGCAGATCGCCAGCGGTCTCGGCGTCGAAGCCAGCCGGGCCGCTACCGCCGAACAGTTCGCCGCGCAATATGAATTGGCGATGAAGCAAAGAGGACCGCGCCTGATCGAGGTCATGATTTGAGGAGTTCGGCCGTGGACACAATCGAAGCGCTGCGAGCCATTGCCGGTGAGACCGGAGTACTTGGCGCGGCCGACATTGCAACGCGATCCGCCGGCTTCATGCGCCCGGACACCCTTAAGGCGCGGGCACTGGTGCGCCCCAAAGATACCGGGGAAGTTTCGAAAGCCGTTCGCTGGTGCCATGACAACGGCGTGCGGATTGTGACGCAGGGCGGTCTCACCGGTCTCGTTCACGGGGCCGACGCGTCGCCCGACGAAGTGATTCTTTCGATGGAGCGGATGCGTTTCATTGAGGTTATCGACCCGGCTCAGCGCATTGCCGTCGTGCAGGCCGGGGTTACCTTGCAGGCGCTGCAGGAGGCGGTCGAGCAGCATGATCTGAGTTTTCCACTCGATCTCGGTGCGCGCGGAACGGCGACGCTGGGCGGCAATGCCGCGACCAATGCGGGCGGCAATCGCGTGATCCGCTACGGCATGATGCGTGACATGATCCTCGGCCTTGAGGTCGTATTGGCCGATGGCACCATCCTGTCGTCGATGAACCGCCTCATCAAGAACAACGCGGGCTACGATCTCAAGCACGTCTTCATAGGGTCCGAGGGTACGCTCGGGGTCATCACGCGGCTGGTATTGCGTTTACGCGAGAAGCCACGGTCGCAGGATGTGGCCATCGTAGCGGTGCCGACGTTCGAGGCGCTGGCGAAATTGCTCAAGCATGTCGACAGCGCTTTGGGCGGATCGCTGTCGGCGTTCGAGGTGATGTGGCAATCGTTTTATCGCCTGGTGACGTCCCCGCCGGCGCGGGGCAAGCCGCCGGTCAGCCAGGACCATCCGTATTATGTCCTGATCGAAAGCCTCGGCGCTAATGCCAGGCTTGATTCCGAGCGCTTCGGCGCCGCGCTGGAATCCGCGCTGGAAGCGAGGCTGATTTCCGACGCGGCGGTGGCGAAATCAGACAATGACCGGCGCGCATTCTGGGCGCTGCGCGACGACGTCGGGCAGGTCGTGATGGGCGGCATGCCGGTCGTGTTCGACATTTCCCTGCCGGTCGCTGCGATGGAACAATATGTCGCGACCTTGGATAGGGAGTTGAAGGCCGGGATCGGCGAGCACAGGCTCTGGATCTTCGGTCATCTCGGCGACGGGAATCTGCATGTGATCGTTCAGGTCCCGCCCCAGAACTACGTGGTGCTGCGGCCGAAGATCGAAGCACTCGTCTATGGTCCGCTCGGCAAACTGGGCGGATCGATTTCGGCAGAGCATGGAATCGGACTGGAGAAGAAGCCCTATCTGCCGGTCTGTCGAAGTGAAGGCGAAATTGCGCTGATGCGCGCGCTGAAAGCAGCGCTCGATCCCGACGGGGTTCTGAATCCCGGCAAGATGTTCTGACAGGCGAGGCCGATGAGGTCAGGCCGCCACGTCCCACAGCCGTGGCGAGCCTCGCAGCAGCACGCTGCGGCCTTTGGGTGTGATCGCCGGGCAATCATCGGTCATTGCGGCAAGTTGAAGCGCGACGAGGCTCGCGACGACGGATCGACTGAGGGCGCGGCCTTCGGGGGGGCGCAAGCGGAGCGTCTTTAGTGTTTCCCATTGATCCGGCGTGAGATCGTAGTCGAATTCCGGGTTCATGCTGCCTCGAACGCGCTGGAGTTATTGGCGCGTGTCTTACAAGAACAGCGTGAACGGCATGCGACCATAATGAGTCCGGATTTCGACGAAGCGATCAACGTTTTTTGAATCGTTATGCGTTCTACAGGTCATGCGACTGTAACATCAACGGGTGATGGGTCTGCGTCGACTGCCCAGATGAGCATTGCGATCTTTGATGCCCAATCCGGCGCGCGCGAGCCCGCATACCTGATTGTGCGATGCCGCAATTTTATTTGCGCCGGTCAGCCCGACATAACCGCATATCCGCCTCGACGGCCACGCGGGAAGCCTGCGATTGACTTGCAAGGCCAAACGCCGACTTTCTGCTACCTTTCCGGCCGCGATCTTATCACCTAGGCTTGGGATGCAATGCGGCCATGATAATAATGAATAGGCGGGGGTCGTGGAGGGGAAGACGCTTTGAACGGACAGGCGGGCCGGCGCACCGAGGTCACGCGCAGCGGCGCCGAGCACATGTATCGGCGTGTATGGGCTGGTCTGTGGGTGGCGCTGCTGCTGGCGATCCTGACGTTTCTGGTCATCTATCCCCTGCTCACGCTGCTCTTGGGGGCGCTGACCGACACCAATCCGGTGGTCGACGGCTTCAGCCTGCGCCATCTCTCGATCACGAACTTCCTCGCCGTGCTGGCCAATCCCAACGTGGCCGAGGCGTTGTTCAACACGCTTGTCGCCTGCGGCGGCGGAACCCTGATCGCAGTGGTGATCGGACTGGCGTTTTCCTGGATCGTGGTGCGCACCAACACGCCGTTCAAGGGGTTCATCGCGGCCGCCAGCATCCTGCCGCTGTTCGCGCCGCCGCTGGTGGCGGGCGTGGCGTGGAGCATCCTCGGTTCGCCGAAGACCGGCCTGATCAACACCATGTTCAAATGGGCGCATCTCGACTGGCACGTTGATTTCTATTCGCTGTGGGGACTGGTGTTCGTGTTCGGCATCTACTACGCGCCCTATGTCTACATGTTCACCTCCTCGGCGCTGCGTAACATGGACCCGAGCCTGGAGGAGGCCGCGGAAATTTCCGGCGCCAGCGCGTTCGCGACTTTATTCTCGGTGACGTTCCCGCTGATCATGCCGGCGATCGTGTCGGGCATGCTGCTGTCGTTCATCGTGATGCTCGGCATCTACGGCATTCCGGCGGTACTGGGTGCGCCGACCAATATCAGCGTGCTGACCACCTATATCTTCAAGCTCACCAACTGGTCGCCACCGCTCTACAACACCGCAGCCGCGGTCGCGATCATCCTGATGGTGGTCACCGGCGCGCTGGTATTCCTGCAGCAGAAGGTGCTGAGCGGACGCAGCTACACCACCGTCGCCGGCAAAGCCTTCCGGCCACGCAATCTCGATCTCGGGCCGTGGCGCTGGTTCACCTTCGGGCTCGGCCTCGTCTACCTGCTGGTGGTCGTGATCCTGCCGACACTGGCACTCATCGTGGCGGCGTTCCGAAAGTTCATGTTCATCCGCGATGCCGCTGGCCTGTTCGACATGCGGCAATACTCGCTGATGCACTTCTACAGCATCTTCGACAATCCGCTGACCATGAACTCGATCTATAACGCGGTCGAGGTCGGCATTATCACGGCGATCGTCGGCGGCGCGCTCGCCTTTGCGATCGGCTACACCATTCATCGCACCCGTGTCGGGGGCCGTCGCAGTATCGATCTGGTGTCGACCTTGCCGGTGGCGATTCCGGGCCTGGTGATCGGCGTCGCCTATTTGTGGGCCTGGATCGGCATTCCCGGCGGCCTCTACGGCACCATCTGGATTCTGGCGCTGGCGTTCATCGCGCGCTTCATGCCGGATACCGTCAAGGCGCTGTCGACCTCGTTCCTGCAGATCCATCGCGAGCTCGAGGAAGCGGCCTGGGTCTGCGGCAAGGGCATGCTCGGCACCATCAGAACCATCGTGCTGCCGCTGGCGCGGCCAGGCGTGATCGCCTCGATGACGCTGTTGTTCGTGCTGGCGATCCGCGAACTGGGATCGTCGCTGTTTCTCTATACCAGCAACACCATGGTGATGTCGGTGCTGCTGCTCGACTACTACGAGGGCGGAAATCTGGGAAAAACCGCTGCGTTCAGTCTGGTGCAGACGGTTCTGCTCGGCGTGCTGATCGGCGGCGCGAACTGGCTGTCGCGGGGCGCCGCCCAGGGCAACGTTGCGCAGCGAATAAGATAAACATCAAGGGAGGATCGGTTATGAACGGAAAAATCGTTGCCAGGATTGTCGCACTTGCCGGCATCGCCGGTCTCGGCATGGCGCTGAACGCGTCACCCGCGTCGGCGCAGCAGGAATTCGGATCGCCCGAATTGATCGCGGCGGCGAAAGCGGAAGGCAAGCTGGTCTACTACACCGCGAATTTCGCCGAAGTCGAACAGCAGGTCATCAAGGAGTTCAACAAGCGCTTTCCCGAGATCAGGGTCGAGATGGTGCGCGCACCCGGCGGGCAGCTCATCACCCGCGTCAGGACCGAGGCCGCCGCCGGCAAGCTGATCGCCGACGTGGTCGATCATTCCGACCGCGCGCTGATGCTGCCGCTGGCCGACCTGTTCCAGGACTATGCGCCGCCGAATGCCGCCGACTACAATCCCGATGCGCAGATTTCCCCGAAACTGTGGCCGCGCGCCACGTTGGTATGGTCGATCGCCTACAACACGGAACTCGTGAAGAATCCGCCGAAGAGCTGGATGGACCTAACCAAGCCTGAATACGACAAGATGACCGGGCAGGTGTTCGCGCAGTCCGGCGGCACCACCTGGACCCGCATCATGTTCGAGCGTCAGGTGCTGGGCGAGGACTATTGGGCGAAGCAGGCCTCGACCCATCCGATCCTCTATCCCTCCGGCGCGCCGATGTCGGACTCGATGGTGCGCGGCGAAGTCGCGATGGGCCCCTTGCTCTACAATGCGATTTACCCGAAACAGAAGGACGGCGCGCCGATCAAGATTTTCTTCCCGCCCGAGGGCGCCCCGGTCAATCCCTATGCATCGGGGATTCCGAAGACGGCCGCGCATCCCAATGCGGCGAAACTGTTCCTCAACTGGTGCCTGTCGAAAGAAGGTCAGACCTTCATGATCAAGGAACTCGGCAACCTGACTTCGCTGAAGGTGGCCCCGGTCTATCCCGAGGGTTTCGATCCCAAAGTTGTAAAAGTCTGGTTCCCGAAGTTCGACGAGTACGTCAAGCTGCACGGGCCGTGGGTCGCCGAATGGGACAAGACCTTCGGCTACCGGCAGTGACCGGCGCGCCGATAAAGCCAGTGAAATCATGACGGCGACGCTCGAGGTTACCGACCTGCGCAAGCAGTTCGCGATCGGCCGGCCGGCAATCGACGGCGTCAGCTTTGCCGTGCCGGCCGGCGAGATCGTGGTTCTGCTCGGCCCTTCCGGCTGCGGCAAGACCACGACCTTGCGCTGTGTGGCCGGACTCGAGCATCCGACATCGGGCGAAATCAGCATTGCCGGCCGTGTGGTCTCGTCGCCCGAACGGGGCATTCTGGTGCCGCCGCGCTCACGCGATCTCGGCATGGTGTTTCAGTCCTACGCGGTGTGGCCGCACATGACGGTGCGCCAGAACGTGATCTATCCGCTAAAACACCGCAACATCGCGCGCGGCGAGGCCAACCGCAAAGTCGACGAGGTCCTGGAACTGGTCGGACTGTCGGAATATGCCGACCGGCCGGTGGTGGCGTTGTCGGGCGGTCAGATGCAGCGCGTCGCGCTGGCGCGCAGCATCGTCTATCGGCCGCAGCTGTTGTTGCTCGACGAGCCCTTGTCCAATCTCGACGCCAAATTGCGTCTGCGGCTGCGCGACGATCTCCGGGTCATTCTCAAGCAGACCGGCATGACCGCGCTCTACGTCACCCACGACCAGGCTGAGGCGGTGGTGCTGGGCGACCGCATCGGCGTGATGCGCGACGGCAAGCTGTTGCAGATCGGCACGCCGGACCAGATCTATAACCGGCCGGCCGATCTGTTCGTCGCCAATTTCACCGGCGCCACCAACGAACTCACCGGCACTTTGGTCGGACGCAGCGGCGAGTTCGGCGTGGTCGACTTCGGCGATGGGCGGCGAGGGGAGGCGGCATTGCTGCACACGCTTGAATTGGGTGAAAAGGTTCGGATCGCGCTGCGGCCGGAAAACATCAACATTGGCAAGCAGGACGGCGCCAACCTGTTTCCGGCCCGGGTGGTCGATCGCCGCTACCAGGGCACACAGACCGTCTACGACATCGATCTGTTCGGCCGGCGGCTGGAGGTGCTCGAGCTCGGCACCGCGGCCCGCCATCAGGTCGGGGTCGAAACGTCGGTGGTGCTTCCGCGCGAAGGTTGCTGGGCCTATCGTGACACCGGACCATCGTCTTACGATTAGACCGCGGGATGCATCGTCGTCATGCCCGGACTTGACGACGACTGAATCGGACGGCACGCGCGAAACTCCGTCTAGAACTGATAACGCCGCAGCCCGCCGTCGACGGGAATGACGGTACCGGTGATGTAGCGCGCCACCGGCGAGGCGAGGAATATCGCTAGCGCCGCGAGATCCTCGGGCTCGCCCCAATAGCCCACCGGAATTTCTTCCTCGGCAAAATGCTTGCGATAGTCTTCCGGGTAGTTGCGGCGAATTTGCTCGCTCATGATCCGGCCCGGCGGAATGCAGTTGACGGTAATGCCGTGCTTTCCGATCTCGCGGGACAGTCCCTTCGCCCAGGCATGCACGGCGGCCTTCGCGGCGAACGCCGCATTAAGTCCCTCCGGTTCGGACTTGCCGGTGATGTTGATGACGCGTCCCCATCGGCGTTCAATCATTTGCGGCAGCAGCGCATGCGTGACCTGCCGGTAACGGGTAAAATTCAACGCAATGGCTTCGTCCCAATCGCTATCGGGCGCATCCACCGGCAGTGGCCGGCTGCCGCCGGCGTTGTTGACGAGGATGTCGACGTGGCCCAGTTCGGCGATCGCGGCGGCCGCCAGTTTCTTTGCGGCGTCTTCCTCCATGATGTCCTGCGTCACCGGGATCAGCGTGCCGCCCGCTGCCTTGATCTCCTGCGCGAGCTGATCGAGCAGATCCTTGCGCCGGGCGACGCCGACGACGCGCACCCCCTCCAGCGCGAGGCCCCTGGCGATCGCGCGGCCAATCCCGATGGAGGCTCCGCTGACGACGGCGGTTTTGGACTTGAGATCGAGGTCCATATTCGAAGCCTCTCTTTCTGTTAACAACATGCACGCATGTCGGGATGGATTTGGCCGGCCGACGCCTGTATTACCCCGGCCGTCGTTCAATGAAAGAAGAAAAAACGATGGTATGGAATCCGCAGCAATATCTGAAATTTTCCGGTCACCGGTTGAGGCCTGCTGTCGATCTCCTGATGCGGATTCCGGATTTTCCGGTCCGGCACATAGCCGACCTCGGCGCCGGCGCCGGCAATGTCACCAAATTGATCAAGGAAAGATGGCCGGACGCCGCGGTCGTCGGCGTCGAGGGCTCGGCCGAAATGGTCGCCGCCGGCAGGAAGGCCGCCCCCGGGATCGAGTGGCTGCACCAGGATTTGGGGACATGGCGGCCCACGGGGAAATACGACATGATTTATTCCAATGCGGCACTGCACTGGCTGCCCCACCACGAAACGCTGTTTCCTGCGCTGCTGGAAAAGGTCGAGCCCGGCGGCATCCTTGCGGTGCAAATGCCACGCAATTTCGAAGCCCCGTCGCACCTGTTGATCGCGGAAACTGCCCTGAAGGGGCCCTGGCGCAGCCGGGTGGAGCATCTGGTGATGCCGCCGCCGGTCCAGGAGCCCGGCTTTTACCACGGCCTGTTGGCGCCGCAGTCCGAAAACATCGATATCTGGGAGACGGAGTACCTGCAGGTGCTGGAAGGCGAGAATCCGGTCAAGGAATGGACCAAGGGCACGTGGTTGACGCGATATCTGGACGTCCTTGAAGGTCCAGATAAAGCAGCCTTCGAGTCCGCTTACGGTGAACGCGTCGCCAGGGCCTATCCGCGGAATTCAGCGGGTCAAACCCTTTTCCCGTTCCGGCGACTGTTTATAGTGGCTCAGCGCAAGGCCTGATGCCGGGGCTCCGGAACGGCGCCAGACCTGTGGCAAATAGCGCGCTGGAGTCCGGCCGGGAATCTGCCTATGCAACCGGCATTCGACCCGACGCGAGGCCTCGCCAATTCGGCTTAGGTCTAGTTGTTCGAACAATGGTTTGCTGCCACTACTAAGACCGGAAAACCAAGAAAAAACGGTATTTGAGCCAATTGGGAGGAGAATTCATGCGCAAGTTGATTCTGGCGTGCATCGCGGTCGCCATCTTCGTCGCTCCGGGCATCGCCATGGCCCAGGGCCCGATCATCATCAAATTCAGCCACGTTGTCGCCAACGACACGCCGAAGGGCAAGGGGGCGCTCAAGTTCAAGGAGCTCGCCGAGAAGTACACCGACGGCAAGGTCAAGGTCGAGGTCTATCCCAACTCCTCGCTGTACAAGGACAAGGAAGAGATCGAGGCGCTGCAGCTCGGCTCGGTGCAGATGCTGGCGCCCTCGACCGCGAAATTTGCTCCGCTCGGCGCCAAGGAATTCGAGGCGCTCGATTTGCCGTGGCTGTTCAAGGACGAGGCGACCTACGCCAAGGCTATGAAAGGCCCTGTCGGCAAGTGGCTGTTCCAGAAACTAGAGTCCAAGGGCATCAGTGGGCTTGCCTATTGGGATAACGGCTTCCACATGACCTCAGCCAACCGTCCATTGCTGATGCCGGCCGATTTCCAGGGGCTTAAGATTCGCATCTCCGGCTCCAAGATTGCCGACCAGTATTTCCGCAATGTGGGTTCTATTCCGCAGATCATGGCGTTCTCGGAAGTCTACCAGGCCCTGCAGACCGGCGTGGTCGACGGCTGCGAGAACACGGCGTCAAATTATCTGACGCAGAAGTTCCACGAAGTGCAGAAAGACATCACGGTCTCCTACCACGCCCACCTGCAATACGCTGTCATCGTCAACTCGAAGTTCTGGAACGGGCTGCCACCCGATATCCGCAAACAGCTCGACAAGGCGATGGACGAAGCCACCGACTACACCAACTCGATCGCGGTCAAGGAAAACGAGGACGCGCTGGCCGAGATCAAGAAGTCGGGCAAGACCACGCTGCACTATCTGACCGACGATCAGAAGAAGGCCTGGCAGACGGCGATGGCGCCTACTTATACCTGGGCCAAGGGCCGTGTCGGGCAAGAGGTGCTCGATTTGATCGGCAAGGAACTCGCCATCAAGATGAATTGACGGCCGCACTTTGGCGTAGCAACAAGAAAACGGTCGGGAGTGATCGCACTCCCGGCCGTTTTGGTCTGGGACGGGGGATTTCGCGTGCTTAAAGTGCTCAATCGGGCGCTCGACCATTTGGAAGAGTGGCTGATCGCCGCCCTGATCGCGGCGGCGACCGCGCTGATCTTCTTCGCCGTGCTGCACCGCTACGGGACCGGCCTCTCGATCGATTTGTCGAAATGGCTGGCCGCGCGCGGCGTGCCTATCCTGCCCGAGATTCTCAAGGATATTTACCTGTGGCTTGCCGCGCTCGACGTCTCCTGGGCGCAAGAGCTCTGCATCTACATGTTCATCTGGATGGCGAAGTTCGGCGCCGCCTACGGCGTGCGCACCGGCATCCATGTCGGCGTCGACCTTCTCGTCAACCGGGTGCCGCTGCGCTCGCGCAAAAAGGTCATCCTGTTCGCGCTGCTGTGCGGCGCGTTTTTCACCGGCATGATCGCCTCATTCGGCCTCTCGTTCGTAGGCGAGATGTTCAAGACCGGCCAGCAATCGAACGATCTCGAAGCGCCGATGTGGATCATCTATCTCGCGATCCCGCTCGGCTCCGGGTTGATGTGCTTCCGCTTTCTGCAGGTTTCCTGGTTCTATTACTGGACCGGCGACCTGCCGCACCACAATGAAGCGCACGTCGAGGGCATCGAAGTAACTGTCCCGGCGCTGCACCCGTCTACGGTCGATTCAACCGAGGACTCCGGCCGCAAGACGAGTCCGCTGGGATTGATCCTGATCATGGCGCCCATCCTGATTCTGATGGTCTGCCTGGGCGACAAGGCCGGTGTCATCGTCATGCCGCAGGCTCTGCGCGCGGCCTCCGTGTTCGTGCTGCTGATCGCGCTGATGCTGACCGGCATACCGGTTTCGATCGCGCTCGGTCTTACCGTTCTCACGTTCCTGTTCACGCTGACCACGGTTCCCATTGAAGCGGTGTCGATGAAGCTGTTCACCGGCATCGAAAGCTTCGAGATCATGGCGATCCCGTTCTTCATCCTGGCCGGCAACTTCCTGACCCATGGCGGTGTCGCGCGGCGGATGATCGACTTCGCGACCTCCCTGATCGGGCACTGGCACGGCGGACTGGGGCTTGCCGGAATCGTGGCGTGCTCGATGTTCGCGCTGGTTTGCGGCTCGAGCGTCGCCACCGTCGCCGCGGTGGGCGCCATCGTGCTGCCGGAGATGGTGCGCCACGGCTACCCGATGCGATTTGGCGCCGGCATCATCACCGTCGCCGGCTCGCTCGGCATCCTGATGCTGCCGTCGATCCCGAAGATCATTTACGCGGTTGCTACCGGTACGTCGATCGGCGCACTGTTCGTGGCCGGTTTGCTGCCCGGCATGCTGCTGACCTCCATGCTTTGTGTGGTGACCTGGTATCTGGCCAGGAAGCGAAACTATCCCCGGATGACGAAAGCGAGCTGGGCCGAGACCTTGTTCGCGTTCCGGGAAAGCGTCTGGGGCCTGATGTTGGTCGTCATCATCATCGGCGGCATCTATAGCGGCCTGTTCACCGCGACGGAGGCCGCCGCGATGGCCGCCGTCTATTCGTTCTTCATATCGGTCTTCGTCTACAAGGCGCTCAAGTTCAAGGACGTGCCACGCGTTTTGCTGCGCGCGGCCAACACCAGCGCGATGCTGCTCTATATCGTGACCAACGCCGTCTTGTTTTCGTTCGTTCTCAGCAACGAGAACATTCCGTCCGCGCTCGCCGACTGGATCACGGCGCAGGATCTCGGCTGGGTTGGTTTCCTGCTGCTGGTCAACGTCTTGCTGCTGCTGGCCGGTAATTTCATGGAGCCGACGTCGATCATCCTGATCATGGCGCCGATTCTGGCGCCGGCCGCGAAGCGGCTCGGCATCGATCTGGTCCATTTCGGCATCGTGATCGACGTCAATATGGAGGTCGGCCTGTGCCACCCGCCGGTCGGCCTCAATCTTTACGTCGCCTCGATGATCGCCGGCATGCGCATCACCGATCTGGCGATGGCGGTGATGCCGTGGCTGCTGACCATGCTGGTGTTCCTGGTGGTCGTGACCTATTGGCCCGCTCTGACGCTGTTTCTCCCGAAGTTGCTCGGGATGTACTAGGTTCGGTCCGGCTGACCGCTGCGGCGATTTCGTTGCCGGTTCGGACCGGCCAAATCCACCGGCAGTGACGGGTTTGTCGGCCGGCTTCCGATTGGTCGGATTTTCCGACCGCGCCATGCGGATATTTCCGGATTGTCGAACAGCCATCCGAGGCCTAATTCCGGATCAGGCGTGAAGCGTCCCGCTGTGCCCTCGAACGAGGCGCGGCGGCGGCGACGTTCGCAACATTGCGCGCAGGACAACGGTCATGAGTCTCAAGCAAACCAGGCTGATCACCGACGATATCGAGAAGCTCACCGGCTTCTATGAGAGACTAACGGGGGCCACCGCGGAAATTATCAGCAGCGGCTATGTCGAGTTCCAGCGCAGCCCATGTTCGGGACTGGCCATCGCCAGCGCGGCTGCCGCAGAAGTCTATGGGCCGGACGTTCTGGCGTCCGGCGCCAACCGATCGCTGGTCCTCGATTTCGAGGTGAAGGACGTCGACGCGCAATACATCCGCCTGCGGGAAAGCGTCAGCGAATGGGTGCAGCCGCCGACCAATCAGCCCTGGGGCAACCGTGCGATGTTGTTCCGGGATCCCGACGGTAATCTCGTCAATATGTTCACGGTGAAACACGCCGTGGGGAAGGCGTAGCGCCGTGCGGGGGAAAACAGTTCTGATCACCGGCGCCAACAGCGGCATTGGCTTCGTCACCGCGCGCGAGCTCGCCATCTTGGGCGCGCGCGTTCTGATGGTCTGCCGCAATACCGAGCGCGGCGCAACCGCCCGGGCCGAGGTGGTGCGGGTTGCAACGGGGGCGGCGCCCGAGCTGCTGCTCGCGGACATGTCGTCCCAGCAGGCTATTCGGGCGCTTGCCGGCGAGGTCCGTCAGCGCTTCCCCAAGATCGACGTGCTCATCAACAATGCCGCCGGCATCTTTGCCAGGCGCGAGATCACCTCCGATGGCATCGAAAGGACCTTTGCGACCAATCACCTGGGCCCGTTCCTGCTGACCAGTCTCGTGTTTGATCTGGTCCGGGCAGGAACGGGCGGACGCATCGTCAACGTCGCCGCGGAAGTCTTTCAGTCGGGGCTCGATTTCGACAATCTTCAGGGCGAGAAGAGCTGCGGCTTCCTGAGCGCGTATTTTCGCTCGAAACTCGCAAACATCATTTTCTCCCTGGACCTGGCGCGAATGCTCCAGGGCGCCGGCGTAACGGTCAATTGCATGAGCCCGGGGCCGACCAGGACGCGTTTCGGCGACAACATGTCCGGTCTCGCCGGTCTTTTTCCCCGCCTCGTGAAGAAGCTGTTTCCGAGCCCCGAAACGGGAGCCCGCACGCTGATTTATCTGGCGTCCTCGCCGGAGGTGGACGGTATCTCCGGCGGATTTTTCTTCCGGCAACAGGCCCGGCGAACCAGGCCGGCGACATTGGATGCAGAGATCGCAGCGCGGCTCTGGCGTGTCAGCGCCGGGCTGGTTGGCCTGCCCGTCGACACCATGTTCTCGCGGAGCGCAGCATGATAGAATTCTGGAAATTGGCGCCCTGGTTAAGCCGCCTGATTATCCTGATGGTCGCGGCTCTTTTCTCGATGATCAGTCTCAAATTTGTCTTCGACCCGCAGCAGGCGGCGGAGAGTTCCGGCATCATCATCCAGCCCGGTCTTGGCTTTACCAACACCCGCGCCGGGTTCGGCGGCTTTCCCCTCGGCTTTGCCTTGATCCTCGTGTTCTGTCTGTTCTCGCCGCACCGATTGCTGGCGGCGCTATCATCGATCGCGACGGTGGCGGGCGTGATTCTGGCAGTACGACTCTATGGCGCGGTAAAGGACGCCACCTTCGGCCAGAGCGCGCATCTGCTGATTCCGGAAACGGTGCTCCTGGTCATCTCGCTGCTCGGGGTGGTGATGGAGACGAAGCGGCGCAATCACCTCGGCGCGACATGATGGCGGCCGAAGGCGTGGAAGCTGTGCCGCCGGACCCGTCCGCCATCGCACATCCTGTCGCGCTGGTGACCGGCGGGACGGACGGGATTGGCAAGGCGATCGCGCAAGTGCTGGCGGCTCAGGGGGTCAGTGTTGTCGTGGTCGGCAGCAATGCCGACAAGGGGGCGGCCGCGGTGCGCGAGCTGCGCCGCCTCTCGGGCAATGACCGCGTCGATTTTCTGCAGGCGGACCTCAGCCTTATCCGCAACGTCGACGCGCTGGCGGCGCAGGTTTCGGAACGCTGGCCACGGCTGCACTATCTGGTGCTTTGCGCCGGGATCATGCGCGGACGACATACGCTCACGTCCGAAGGAATCGAAACCAATTTCGCGGTCAATTATCTCAGCCGCTTTGCTCTCGCCGAAGCGCTGCGCTCAAACCTGGCCGCGGGCGGCGCTGCCGGCGACGCTGCGAGAATCCTGGTCATCAGCGGCGCCGCGCAGGACGGAAAAATTTGCTATGAAGACGTGAACCTCACGGGACAATTCGGCATCGTGCGTGCTGTCTCGCAATTCTGCGAGGCCAACGATGTGTTCGTCCTCGAGCTGGCGCGACAAATGACGGCGGCGGTTTCCCCGCCGTTCATCACCGCCAATGTGCTGAAAATCGGCGTCGTGCGAACCAATATACGATCGCAATTTCCGCCATGGATGAAGCTGCTGGTGCCGCTGGTCATGGACCCATTCCTGTCGCAAACCCCGCAGCAGATCGCGGTTTCCGCCCGGCGCCTCCTGCTGGGCATGAAGTTTGAGGGCGTGTCCGGCGCGATGTTCCGTCACGTTAAACGCTTTAAAGAACTGCAAGCGGGACCGCGCACTTCCGACCCTGCTGAAGGGCGGCGTTTATGGAACCTGAGCCGGCAACTGGTCGCGCAAGCCCGGGCGTCCGGCGCGCCGGTCTAGGCCGGCGGTTGCGCGCGGGCGGTCGCAATGGCGTCGAGCTTGTCCGGGTTTGCGACCGCGAACACCGAATGAATGCGCTCGCCGTCGGTTTCAATGACGATGGCGACGACGGGGCGCCCGCCCGCGATCAGGACAAGCCCAGGCGCGCCGTTGAGTTCGATCACCTCCGCGCTGGCATCGGCCGGCAGCGTCCGGTTCACCGCAATGACGAACTGCGCGACCGCGCTGCTGCCCAGCACCGGCTTTTTCAGGGCCAGCGCCTTGCCGCCGCCGTCACCGTGCAGCACGACGTTGTCGTCGAGAAGCGAAACCAGCCTCGCGGCGTCGCCTTCCCGCGTCGCATCGGCAAAGCTCTGCAACAGCGCGCGATGGCGCGCCCGATCGACGGCAAAGCGCGGTCGTTCCTCAAGCACATGCGCGCGCGCCCGGCTGAAGATCTTGCGGCAGGTGACGGCGTCTCGCTGGGCCACCGGGGCGATCTCCTCGAAGGTGAGGTCGAACGCGGTATGCAGCACGAACACGACGCGCTCTAGCGGCGACAGCCGCTCGAGCACGACCAATAATGCGAACGATACGTCCTCGGCGCGGACGCCGGGTTCGCCTTCGGTCAGGAGAGGTTCCGGCAGCCATTCGCCGACGTAGGTTTCGCGGCGCGCGTGGCGGTCGCGCAGGCGATTGAGGCTGAGCCGCGCCGTGATGGTCGCAAGATAGGCCTTGAGCGAGCGCACCGCGTCATTCGGCCGGGCATCGTGCAGGCGCACGAAGGCGTCCTGCACGATCTCCTCGGCGTCAGCCCCGTTGCCGGTGATGCGGTAGGCGAGGGCGAACATCGCCGGCCGCAGCTCGGCGAAGGCTCGATCGAGTATCACGCCGTCTGGACCTTTTGCGCCGCCCGGTTCCGTTGGATCGCCTCGTTTGCCTGCTGCCATGACACTCGCCGCCGACCGGGCCAGAAGAAGAAGCCTGGCATTCTACGCTCGATCTTGAGCGCATAGGTGATGTACCACACGAAAAAGTTCCGAACCGTGCGTGCCGTTCGGCCGGTGAGGATGAACAGGGACTGTTTGTCGTCGGGATAGCTGTTGAATCCCACCCCGCCGCGGCCGATGGCGACGCCCTGGCCGAAGGTGGAAAAGCTGAACGGATCGAGCTGCCGTTTGGCGCGCTGCGCCAGGATCATATCCGCGGCGTAGGCGCCCGAAATGATCGCAACGAACGCAGACAATCGGTAGGGTGCTCCGGTCGGGGCGACCGGATGGGCGGCATCCCCGATCGCGATGATATGCGAATGCGAGATTGACCGCAGGTTGGGATCCACCCAGATCCGGCCCTGCAGGTCGGTCGCGAGGCCGGCGCCGCGCGCGATCGGCGCCGAGTGCAATCCGCCCGACCAAACGCAGATGTCAAACGGGACGCTTCGACCCTTGTCGGTCATGACCTCGGTGGGGCGCACCTCGGTAATGGTTTCCCGGTCGATCATGTTGACGCCCAACCGCGCAAGCTCGGTGCGCACCGCGCTTTCCACCCGCGGGCCCTTGAAATCGCCGCATCGTGAGCGCGAGATCATGGTCATCTCTGCGTTCGGCCACGCGGTCTTGATTTCGCCGGCGACCTCGACTGAGGTTTCGGCACCGCCGACCGTGATGACGCGCACCGGCCGATCGCCGTTTTCCTGCAATCTGGCCCGGAGCGCCGACGGTGATCGCGGCCCCTCGGCTACCTCCAGGCGATAGGCATGCTCGGCAGCGCCGGGCACGCCGTCCACGTCGACATCGGAGCCGAATGCGCAGATCGCCTCATCGAACATGATCTGGCGTTCCTGCCCGCCGGAAGCGATCCGAACGCAGCGTTTGTCGGCATCCAGCGAAGTTACTTTGCCGCAAAAGAATTCGATATTAGTGCCCGTGAGGAAGGCCGAAATCGAGGGGATTCGCGCCGCGACCGGGGCCACAATGCTCTCCTGCAGCCTCACGCGTTCCAGGAACCGGTCGGAAGCACTTACCAGCGCGATGCGCAATTTGCGCCTTTTCCGACTGAGCCTCAGCGCAGCCATGAGCCCGGCGTACCCGGCGCCCAAAATCACGACATCGTAAGCAGGTAAAGTTTTCGTCATCTCTGCCGCGTTCATGCAAGCCTCCATTGATGGGCGTCCTTCACAACAAGACACGCCAGCATGCCGAAACGTGACAACAGGGGTCGCGCGGAACTGCGTTATTTGTCGGGATTGGAGGCCGTCGTGGCGCGTGATTGCGCCTTGATGAAGTCGATGAAAGCCTTCAGGGTGGCAGGAACCTGGCGACGACTGGGATAATAGAGATAGAAGCCCACCGAGCGGGGCATCCAGTCTTCCAGCAAGGCAACGAGGCGCTTCTTCGCAATATGGGTGCCGATCGCGCTCTGCGGCAGGCGAGCGATGCCGACCCCGTCCAGCGCGGCACGGATCGAGAGGTCACCATCGCTGACGATGAGCGAGCCTTTGACCACGACCTCCATGCTCTTTCCCCGCTTTTCGAACACCCAGGGCTGCATGGCGCCGCTTGCGAAGCGCAACCGGATGCAATTGTGCGACTGCAGATCAGCCGGCACTTTCGGAATGGGATGCCGGCGCAGATAGTCCGGGGATGCAACGACCGTGGGACGCGCATCCTCGCCGATGCGAAGGGCGATCATATCCCGCCCGACACGGTGGCCGGGCCGGATGCCGGCGTCGAAGCGGTCGCGAACGATGTCGGTCAAGGCGCTGTCGGTGACGATCTCGAGGCTGATCGCGGGATAGGTGTTGAGGAACTTCGAGAGTATAGGCTCGATCACCGTTTTCGCGGCCGGGCGTGGAACCGTGAGGCGAAGATGTCCGCCCGGCTTGTCCCTGAACACGTTGACAGACTCCACCGCGGCCTCGAAGCTGTCGAGCGCCGGCCGCAATTCCGCCAGCAAGCGCTCACCGACCTCCGTCAGCGCGACGCTACGGGTGGTCCGATTGAGCAGCCTCACTCCGAGCTTCTCCTCGAGGCCGCGGATCGTCTCGCTGAGCGCCGAGCGCGAAGTGCCGAGGTGAATGGCCGCCTTGGCGAAGCTGGAGCGCTCGGCGATCGCCACGAAGGCGTTCATCTCGGCAAATCCTATCTTCCGCATTGTTCGGAATCTCCGACTACGTCATGCGGATAATACCAGATTGTCGAACAAACAGCAAAGGCCTACCTCTGCGGAAACGAAAAGCGCGGCAGGCGTCCAGATGGACTGCGTCCGACCCTGCTGCACATCCGACGGAGAAACCCGATGACCCTTGTTTCACGTTACCATCCGCTGTTGGTGGCCCTGCACTGGATATTGGCGGTGCTGATCATCGCCGCGCTTGCGTTGGGCGCACTGGTGATGGCCAAGATTCCCAATAGCGACCCTATGAAGTTCGAGGCGCTCCTCAGCCACATGATCGGGGGCAGCTTGATCCTGGTGCTGATGCTGGTCCGTCTGGTCGTGCGCATACGGACCGAACACCCGGCGCGACCGTCGACCGGAATTCGGGTGCTGGATGGGCTGGCATGGGTTTCGCACCGAATGCTGTATGGCGCCGTGCTGGGCATGGCGGTAAGCGGTCTCATCATGGCGCTGCAAACCGGTCTGCCGGGTATCCTCTTCGGAGGCGGCGCCTTGCCTGCCGACTTCTGGGTCTACCCGATACGGAGCGTGCATTATGTCATCTCGCGGGTGCTGATGACGGTGATCGCGCTCCACATCGCAGGCGCGCTCTACCATACCCTGTTCCTGAGGGACGGACTGCTGCGGAGGATGTTCTTTGGCCGCCGCATCGTCGCCGCGACCGAGTTCCCGCCGGCTCTTGCCAAATCTGTTCTGGAGACAAGGCCATGAACTACCTGACGCCGGCACAAGCATCCGCCCAGCTTATCAGCCTGCTCGTGCTGGTCGCGATGGCGCGATGGTACATCATCCCCTGGTTCAACAGCCAGACGCGGGCCGATGCGTTGACTGCGCTGCTCTGGGTGCATGTGTTCCGCTATGTCGCCTTGCAGGTGTTCTCCGCGCAGCACACCGGCTTTCCGATATCGGACGGCGGCGCGATGGAGATCGTGGTCGGCGACCTCGCCGGCGCGGTCATCGCATTCATCGCGATTGCGCTGCTGCGGCGCGGGATTCGCCTCGCCATCCCTCTGGCGTGGCTGCTGGTGGCGGAAACGGCCTACGATACCGTGTCCAACATCCACGGCGGCGTTCAGGAACACCTGATGGGCGCCGCCAGCGGCGTCACCTGGATGATCCTGGTGTACTTCGTGCCGATGGTCGTCGTCAGCGGCGTGCTGATGGCCTGGCAGCTTTATGCGAGGAGGGGAGAGCAACTCGACTCCCGGGGGCGCGGCATGCCGGCAGGGGACGCATCGCTGCGCAGGGCGTTCTAGCGACGTCGGGTCGTCCATACCTCGTGCGGAGATCGCGGTTGTCCGCGGGCACCGCGATCGAATTCGGAGAGGATGCCCTCGATCATCGGGGGTCCTCTGACATCTTCCATCATTCTTGTCGGAGTCGAATAAATGACTGGCACTCAGATCAGGTCGGCCGACCCTCACCCGAGGCAACGCGTCGGCATCCTCGACACGGAGATGAGTTACGTCGACACCGGCGTCGGCAGCCCGATCGTGTTCCTGCACGGCAATCCGACGTCCTCCTACCTTTGGCGCAACGTCATTCCGTACCTGAGCGATCGCGCGCGATGTCTGGCCCCGGATCTGATCGGGATGGGCCGGTCGGGAAAGTCGCCGACGCAAGGCTACCGGTTCGCGGATCATGCGCGCTATCTCGATGCATGGTTCGAGAAAATGGCGCTGACCAAAGATGTCATCCTCGTCGTGCACGATTGGGGATCGGCGCTTGGGTTCCATCGCGCGTTTCGTTATCCCGACCAGATCAGGGCTATCGCCTATATGGAGGCCATCACATCGCCCCGCCGGTGGGAAGATTTTGGCGAAGCCGCCGGCATTTTTCGGGCGCTGCGCTCGCCGGAGGGCGAGCACATGGTGCTGGACGAGAATGTCTTTGTCGAAGGCATGTTGCCACGCAGCATCATCCGGAAGCTGGACGACGAAGAAATGGCCGCCTACCGGGCGCCGTATCTCGAGCGGGAGGCGCGCCTTCCGACGCTTGCCTGGCCGCGCCAGATCCCGATCGAGGGGGAGCCCGCGGATGTGACCGCGATCGTCGAGGCCTACGGAGCCTGGCTCGCTCAAAGCGAAATCCCCAAGCTCCTGATCCTTGGCGACCCCGGCGCAATCATCACGGACCGTGCGCGCGACGTCTGCCGGAGCTGGCGGAATCAGCGCGAGGTCGTGGTGCCGGGCAGGCATTTTCTTCAGGAAGACTCGCCCGACCCGATTGGACTGGCGCTGTTGGAGTTCGTCCAGTCGCTCAACACCGCAAATTCTAAGCCAGGATGATTCACGTGGCGTAGCGCGGCGGTCGATCGCTTCGGCCATCTCAAACGGAAGTCCCTTCAGAAAGCAACCGTATCCTTCGCATCGTTAGATCATACTCAATCGTGCCAGCCTCGGCCATTTGCGTCAGTTTGCGTTTGACAGTTTCCGCGTGAGGCTCCTATCGTTCTCCGGAAAGGCGGCGGGTTTTACAGGCGGCCGCAAGTACGGGAGCGCGTGTTGATTGAGGAAATCCGGGTCGATGACGCCGCGGAAGGCCAGCGCGCTGCGCCGGCGGTCGCCGGTTTGCGGCTGGACTGACCGAACCCCATGAAACCCGCACCCTTCGATTACGTCAGGCCGGATTCGCTCGCGCAGGTATGCCAATTGTTGGCCGCCGACGAGGATGCGCGGGTCATCGCGGGCGGACAAACGCTGGTGCCGATGCTGGCGATGCGGCTGGCGCGTCCTGCAAAACTGATCGACATCTTGCGATTGCCGGAGCTTGCCGGGATTCGCGAAGAGATGGGCGCCGTGGTTGTCGGCGCCACCACGCGCCAGGCGCAGGCCGAACGCGATCCCGTGATCCGGGCATCGATTCCGTTGCTGGCGCGGGCGCTGCCGTGGGTCGGACATCCGCCGACCCGTAACCGCGGCACCATCGGCGGTTCGATCGCGAACGCCGATCCCTCGGCCGAAATTCCGCTGGTTGCGGTGACGCTGGGTGCCGAAATCATGATCGCGACCACGGCCGGCTCGACATCGATGCCGGCGGATGATTTCTTCATCGGGCCGATGCTGACCGCGATCGGCCGGGGCGAGTGCGTCAGTGCGATCAGGTTTCCGGTCTGGCCGCGGCACCGCATCGGCACAGGCTTCTTCGAGATCAGTGCGCGGCGCTCTGACTTTGCCTTTGTCGCGGCCGCGGCCCAGGTCGCGCTCGACGATGACAGCAATTGCGTTGACGTTGCGCTGGGACTTGGCGGGGTTGCCGATCGGCCGTTGCGGCTCGATATCTCTGCTCTCGTCGGTACCAAACTGGACGCAGCGTCAGTGTCCGACGCCGTCAATGCCGCCTCGGCCGGCCTGGATGCGATGAGCGATCTGCATGCCAGCGCCGCCTATCGGCGCCGCGTCGCCGGCGTGCTTTGCAGCCGTGCCCTCGAACAGGCACGCGCCGATGCCGCCGCCAGGCCGGCGAAAGGCGCGCGATGAAAGTGAGCTTGCGCATCAACGGCGTCAGCCGTTCCGCCGACGTCGAACCGCGCATGACGCTGCTCGACGCGCTGCGCGAGAATTTTCTCCTCAACGGCACCCATGCCGGTTGTGAGCACGGCGTCTGCGGCGCCTGCACCGTGCTGATCGATGGCGAGCCGGTTCGTGCCTGCCTGATGTTCGCGGTGCAGGCTGACGGTTACGAGATCACGACCATCGAAGGTCTCGCGCCGGCGCCGGGCGAACTCAGCGTGATTCAGGATGCGTTTTGCGCAACCCACGGCCTGCAGTGCGGATACTGCACATCAGGCATGATCCTGGCCGCGCATGCCCTGCTGCAACGCAACGTAACGCCGACGCGCGAGGATATCGTCGAGGCGATCTCCGGCAATATCTGCCGCTGCACCGGCTACGGCCAGATCATCGAGGCGGTCGAATTCGCCGCCGCGCGTTTGCGGATCGCCAATACACCGCGTCCGGCCTTGCAAGCCGATGGGTCCATCGTGGAGGCAAAATGACCGCCGATCCCGCGGCTTTCCGTTTTGTCTCGACCAATCGCAGGGTTCGCGAGGATCGCCGTTTTGTGGCGGGCCACGGCCGTTTCGTGGCCGATGTCGCGCTCGAGGGCATGCTGCATGTCGCGGTGCTGGCATCGCAGCGTCCGGCGGCGCGCATTGTGTCGATCGATGCCTCGGACGCGCTGGCGATGCCGGGCGTCCATTATGTGCTCACCGGTGATGAGCTAGCGGCGGCGACCGACCCCCTGATGAACGGACTGGATACACCAAAGGTCAGGCGCCATCCGCTCGCGGTCGGGCAGGTACGCTATGCCGGTGAATGGGTGGCGGCGGTCGCTGCCGACAGCCGGGCGCTCGCCGAGGACGCCGCTGAAAAAATCCGCGTTATTTATGAGCCGCTGCCGTTCGTGATCAATGCGGAAGAGGCCCTGAAGCCGGACAGCCCGCCGGTACATCCGGCGCACGGCTCCAACGTGCTGCTCGACCGCACCTTCGTCTGGGGCGAAGTGGATAAGCATTTTTCCGAGAGCCCGCGCCAGCTGTCGTTCCGCGTGACCTGGGGACGAAATTCCACCGTTCCGATCGAGACTTTCGGGGTTGCGGCCTCCTGGGACCCGTGGCGCGAGATGCTGGATGTCTGGGCCTCGATCCAGATGCCGAAATATCCCGACCAGATCGCGCGCGCTTTGCGGATTCCCGCCAATGGCGTGCGGGTGCATCAGGATGTCGATGTCGGCGGCAGCTACGGTGTCAAGCGCGGCATCAAGCAGACCGTGCTGGTGGCGCATCTGGCGCGGCGGCTCGGCCGGCCGGTGCGCCTGATCGAGGACCGGCTGGATAATATGGGAGGCGGCGACGCCCACGGTCCCGACCGCATTTTCGACGTCGCGGTCGCCTTCAACGATGACGGCATCGTAAAGTCGATGAAGATCCGCGCGCTGGATAATGCCGGCGCCTATGCCGGGCGGGCGCCGTTCCAGCTCGGCAAGCCGATCGGCGCCATCGTCGGTCCCTACCGGATCGAAAGCGTGCAGTACCGGGCGCAATCGGTCACCACCAATAAGGCCGCCCAGGAAGCCGTGCGCGGTTTCGGCCAGGCGCCAACCAATTATGCAATCGAGACCGCGATCGACAAGGTCGCCGCGGCCACCGGCCTCGAGCGCATCGAGGTGCGGCGGCGCAATTTCATCCGCAAGGAAGAGTTTCCCTATCTGATCCCGAGCGGCAGCACCTATGACAGCGGCGATTATCACACCGTGGTCGACAAGGTGTTCGCGCACATCGATTTTGCGGCCATGGAAAAAGAGCGCGACCGGCTGCGCGCATCCGGGCTGCTGGCCGGCATCGGCATCGCGGCATGCCTGGAGCCGAGCGGCGCCAACTCTTCCTTCGAGCCGCTGCTCAATGAAAAAAATACCACCACCACCTGGATGGAGTCCTGCCGCATTGTCGTCGACGCGCTCGGCTTCGTCACGGTCACGATTCACAACACCTCGTCGGGGCAGGGGCACGAGACCTTGGTATCGACCGTGATCGGCGAAGTGCTTGAGATCGACCCCGACCTGATCCGCGTGATCAGGCCGGATTCGCTGGCGTGCCTGCCCTCGAACTCGCCGGTCGGCAGCCGGATGGCGATCATGCTCGGCGGTGCCGCGTTTCACGCCGCGCAAAAATTAAAGGCAAAACTGACGCGGATCGCCGCGCATCAATTTTGTCTCGGCGAAGACAAGGTCGTTTATGCTTCCGGGGGCGTCAGCGATCCCGGCAGCCGCCAGCAGCTTGGCTGGGCCGAACTGATCAACATTGCCCATCGCAACTATCATTTGTTGCCGGAAGGCATGGAGCCGGGGCTTGAGACCACGCATGTGATGCAGGTGCCGACCGGCGGCAAATTGCCGAAAGACGGCCGCGTGCAGATGTATCCGTGCCACTCCTTCGAGTTTCATGTGGTGCTGATGGCGATCGATCCGGCGCTGGGAAAACCGGAAATCAAACGTTACGTGATCGGCCACGATTGCGGCACGGTGATCAACCCGCATATCGTCAGGGGAATGACGCTGGGGGGCGTCGCGCACGGCCTTGGCGCGGCGCTGCTGGAGGAGTTCGTCTACAACGACGAGGGCCAGCTGATCACGCAAGGGTTCATGGATTACCTGCTGCCAACGGCCCACGACGTGCCTGCGATCGAGATCGTGCATCATTGCACGCCGTCGCCGCATACGGTGTTCGGCCAGAAGGGTTCCGGCGAAAGCGGCTACCTCGGCGCGCCCGCGGCGATTTCCGCCGCGGTCAATGATTGCGTGGCACCGCTGGGCATTTCCTTCGACAAGCTTCCGATCCGGATTTCCGCCATCGGCGATGCCATCGCCGCCGCGCAACAAGGCCATTCGCAAGAGCAAGCCAAATGATCGTCGACTGCCATGCCCATCTGGTGCCGCCAGCGCTGCTGGAGGCGATCCGCGCCCAGGCCCCACACTTTCCATCGATCCGCCTGATCGAGGACGGCGGCAGCCTCGGCTTCTCCTTTGCCGGCGGCAAGCCGACGCGGCCGGTCTCAAAGCCGCTGAGCGACCTGCCGGCCCGGTTGAAATGGATGGACGAGCAGAAGATCGAGCGCCAGGTGGTCGGCGGCTGGCTCGATATGTTCGGCTATGAAGTTCCGGCGGAAGAGGGCGCGAACTGGTCGCGGCTGATCAACACGCATCTGGCGCAGACCGCGATGCGCGAGCCGCGCTTTGTGCCGCTCGCGACCGTTCCGCTGCAGGACGGCGCGCGCGCCGCCGAAGTGCTGCGCGAGGCGCACGCCTCAGGCTTCAAGGGCGCGATGATCGGCACGCAGCCCAGGGGCAAAGGCGGCGTGCTCGACGATCCCGAGCTAAAACCGTTCTGGGAGGCCGCCAACGAACTGGGATCGGTGGTGTTCATTCATCCGGTGTTCGAAAGCGGCGACGACCGCGTGCATGACTACGGCATGGCCAATACGGTGGGGCGGATCACCGACACGCTGATCGCGATGTCGCGGCTGATCTATGCCGGCCACGTCGTCAGATATGCCAATGCGAAGATCGTGGCCGGGATCGGCGGCGCGGCGCTGCCTTATGTGATCGGCCGGCTGCGGCGTAACTATTCGCTCGATAGGGAAAAACTCGGCGATCCCGACGCGGCGCTGTCGGCGATGTATTACGACACCATCGTCCAGGATCCGCACGCGCTGCGTTACCTCGCCGACATCGTCGGCCCCGGCAGGATCATGATGGGCTCTGACATGCCGTTCCCGATCGGAGATCCCGCGCCTTTGAAAATCGTCGCCGAGACCAAATTCTCGGATAGCGAGCGCGCCGCCATCAACGGCGGCCTCGCGCGCCGTCTGTTCGGGCTGTGAGGACATCGGGGAGCGGCGAGCAATAATTGTGGAGAGAGTTCATGAACCGATATTGGGCTAGCCTTGCATTCGCCGGTCTGCTGCTCGCACCCGCGCCTTCGCGCGCCCAGACGCCGGTGCCGATTTCCATCGTCGTCTTCGGTCCTCCCTCGCTTGGCGCCTTTCTGCCGCCGGTGATCAAGGCGCAAAAGCTGGACGAGAAAAACGGCCTCGCCATCAAATTCGAGGAGCGCACGCCCGACGCCTATACCGCGCAATTCAACTCCGGTGAATTCCAGCTCGGCGGCAGCGCCTCCCTGCTGACGGTGGGCCTTGCCGATATCCGCGGCGTCAAGGTGACCTATCTCTTCAACCTGTTTGATTTCTGGGGTGCTGTGGTCACCTCGCGCCCCGACGTCAGGACTTCTCCGGGATCTCGAAGGCAAGGACCTCGCCGCGGCGAAGGGCACCACCAATTATCTGATGTTCGACTGGTTCGCGCGGCAACTCGGCGCCGATCCCGCGAAATTCTCTGTCATCAATACCGCGACCCCCGGGCTGATCGGCTATGCGCTGGCCGATCGCGCCGCGGCGGTTCAGCTCTGGGAGCCGGCCTATACCACGCTGCTGTCGAAAAAGGCGGACATGCGGACCATCGACCTTGCCATTGCCGACAGCTGGCAGAAATTTACCGGCAGCCGCAACATTCCCTATCTCGGCGTCGCCGCTCACATCGACTGGGTGGAAAAGAACCAGAAGCTGATCCCAAAAATCTACGCCGCCTATAAGGAAGCCTCGGAATGGGTGACGGCTCACCCCGATGACGCGTCGAAACTGATCGCGCCCAAGGGAACGCCCGACGACCAGAAGGCGATCGCGGAACTCATTCGCGCCAACGACCGGCTCGGCATGAACGTGCAATGGGCCTCGGACGTGCGGAAAGAAATCAACTCGGTTTATGCGGCCGGGAAATCGATCGCCTTCCTGCCGTCGGACCCGGCTGCCTCGTCGGTCTACCAGGCGCCGGGCAAATGAGCGAGACCGCGCCCCGAACCGGGTCGTCGCATCCGGCCAATATGCTGTTTGTGGCGATCAGGCGGCTGGGGACGTCGGCGCTGCCTTTCGTCGTGGTGATCCTGATTTGGCAATTTGCCTCGCTTTTTTTCCCGCGCTTTCTGTTTCCCTCGCTGATCGATGTGTTCTGGCGCTGCCTTGAAATATTCTCCAGCGGGACGATGTTCGCCGATGTGCTGGCGACCATCCTGCGCATCATGGCCGGGCTTGCCGGCGCCTTCATCGTCGGCGGGGGGCTTGCGCTATTGATGGTGCGCTCGGGCGCGGTCGATCAATTCCTGTCGCCGATCCTGAGCTTGTTTCAGGGCATTCCCGCGCTGTCCTGGGTGGTCTTCGCCATCATCTGGTTTCACGGCATCGAGTTCCGCATTTTCTTCATCATGGTGATGACGACGCTGCCGGCATTTACCTTTCAGGTGCTGGGCGCATTGCGCGGCATGTCGAAAGACCTGATGGAGATGGTGTTCAGCTTCCGCCCCACGCGCGCAAAGCTGTTCCGGGTGATGATCGCGCCGGCTATCCTGCCGGACATTCTCACGGCGTGGAAAGTCAATCTCGGCAACGCCTCGCGCGTGGTCGTGGTCGCCGAACTGGTCGGCGCCACCGGCGGCGTCGGTTATCAGTTGCTGCAGCAGCAGCAGCTGTTCGACATGGCCGGTGCGCTGGCATGGACGCTGCAGCTGGTGTTTTTCGTGCTGATCGTGCAGGGCGCGCTGACGCTGATCGAGCGTACCGTGTTTCGCTATCGGGCGGTGTCGGAGCGCGCAATATGAGGCAAGCCGTCACGCCGCCTGAGGTTGCCATACACCTCGATCAAGTTTCGAAAGTGTTCGCGGGCTCCGAGGGCGCCTTTCGTGCGGTGGACGGCCTCAACCTCGACGTCCGGCCCGGTGAGATGCTGGCGCTGCTCGGCAAGACCGGCTGCGGCAAGTCGACCATCTTCAACATGATCGCCGGATTAACCGAGCCGAGCAGCGGCACGGTGCGCGTCGGCGGGCGCGATCCCTTCGCGGATTTCGATTCGTTCCGCGGCAGAATCGCCATCGTGTTCCAGAACGACCGGCTGCTGCCCTGGCGCAACGCGATCCAGAACGTCGAACTGGGCCTGGAAATGCTTGAGGTGCCCGCGGCCGAGCGGCGCGCGACGGCGCAACTGTGGCTCACAAAACTCGGGCTTGGCGGACACGAGAAGGACTATCCGCACGCATTGTCCGGCGGCATGCGCCAGCGCGTCTCGATCGCGCGTGCATTCGCGACCAATGCCAATATTCTCTTGTGCGACGAGCCGTTCTCGGCGCTCGATGAATCCACCGCCGGACGGCTGCGCGCCGAATTCGTCCGGCTGGTAAAGGAAAACGGCAAGACCGCCGTGTTCATTACCCACTCGATCAGCGAGGCGCTGGAGATCGGCGACCGCATCGTGGTGCTGAAACGCCCGGCGAAGATTGCCTATGACGTCAACTTTGACGCCGATACGGGGCGAGAGGAGCGCGAACTCATTCGAAGCCGGATCGGCGAGGTGCTTGCGGTTTGATTGGAGCCCATCTCGACATCACCAACCGTCTACAACCGGAGACAATCATGGCACGAATAAAATTCAGCTTCGCGCGCGGCGGGCACTTCACGGCAAAGGTGATGGTAGACAAGGCCCCCAGGACCTGGGAGGCGATCCGAAAGCAGCTGCCGCAAACGATCAAGGCATATAACGCGCGATGGACCGGCCGCGAAACCCACACGAAGCTCGATTTGCCGAACAAGCCGCCGCGCGAGAACCAGATTCTCAACGCGGGGCTCGGCGACGTGATCTATGCCTGCGAGTGGTCGGACCGCGACGTCACCGGCTTCGAGGCCATCGGCTGGTTTTACGGCACCGAGACGGTGCGTGACTGGCGAGGCGAATCCCGCGTCAACCTGTTCGCGCGCGTCGACCAGAGCGAGTGGCCTTTTCTCGAGGAAGTCGGCTTGCGAACCTGGCGCGAGGGCGGCGAGGACTGCACCATCACCGTCGCAGAGGAGTAATCACCACGTCGCTCCATTCGGGGCAGCTGCGCTGCTCCACCGGAACCAGCCACGCCTTGTAATTGCTCTTGTCGATGATTTCGGCCGGCAGCATGATCTTTTTCGGCACCGCCTCGCCCTTGAGATGGCGCACCGCCGCGCGCGTCGCCGTGCAGCCGATCTTGAACATGTTGAAATCGACCGAGGCAAGCAGCGCGCCGGTCTCGATCTGCTTCACGGCCGGCAGGATGCCGTTGATGCCGATCACGACAGCCGACCGGTTGGCTTCCTTCAGCGCCTCCAGCGCGCCAAGCGCCATCCCGTCATTAGCCGA
The DNA here is from genome assembly GCA_963801875.1 of uncultured Alphaproteobacteria bacterium. Taxonomy (GTDB): domain Bacteria; phylum Pseudomonadota; class Alphaproteobacteria; order Rhizobiales; family Xanthobacteraceae; genus Bradyrhizobium. Next base: position 1,063,043 of record CAWDGT010000010.1, read on the forward strand.
GAGCACGGCATCGATCTGCGGATAGGCCTTGAGGAATTCCTCCATCACGCGTTTGGCATCGGGTTGCTGATAGTTGCCGACCCCGGAGCCAAGCACCTCGATGCGGGGAACTTCGGCAAGAGCGCGCTGGTAGCCGCGCACGCGCTCGCGGTTGGTCGGCGCCGCCGGCGTGCCTTCGATGATGACGATCTTGCCGTTGCCGCCAAGTTTTTTAAATAGATAGCGCGCCTGCCGGTATCCGATCGCGTAATCGTCGGCGCCGACAAAAGTGACGAAATTGCCGGGCAGCGGATTGGAAACGAGCACGATCGGAATTTTCGCCGCGTTGAGCTTCTTCACCGAAGGGATCATCGCGACGTCGTCAACAGGGATGAAGATGACGGCGTCGGGCCTGTCCTTCAGGACCTGCTCGACCATCGCCTTCTGCTCGTCGACACTATCCGGCTTGCCGGGAACGTAGTGCACGATCCGGGCCTGCGCAGAGCTCGCGACCTGGTCGGCGGCGATACGAAACGCTTCATAGGCCGGGTTGGTCGAGTTCTTGGTGAAGACCGCAATGGTCATTTTCTCGCCCGCGGCCCTGGCGTGACTTGCCAACAGCGTCATCGTACCCGCCACAACTGCCGCTGCCAGAATTTGCATCGCCGCCTTCCTAAATTCTACGGCTGTCATTCCGGGATGGTGCGTTAGCACCAGACCCGGAATCTCGAGATTCTCCGATGTGCAATTGCACATCGTAGTTCGATGCTTCGCATCGCCCCGGAATGACGTTTCATTTTCACAGCCACAGGATTTTCTTGCGATATTCGAGGTCGGTCAATAACGGCGTTGCGGGCCCCTGATGAAACACCGCGCCGCGCTCCAGCGCGAAGACGCGGTCGGCCAGCGCCAGCACCAGGTCGAGATTGTGCTCGACGATCACGATGGAAGTGTGGCGGCGCAGGAGGTCGAACACCTTGAACAACTCAAGGATCACGGTCGGCGCCAGGCCCTCGAACGGCTCGTCCAGCAGCAGCAGTTTCACATTGCCGGACATGGCGCGGGCGACCGCCACCATCTGCTGCTCGCCGCCGGACAGGTAATCCGCCGCGACATTCATCCGCTCCTTCAGGCGCGGAAAATATTCGAGGATCTGCTGCTCGCTCCACACCACGCCGTGGCTGCCATCGGTCTTGCGCGCCAGGCGGCCGAGCGCGAGATTTTCCCGTACCGTCATCCCCGCGAACAGGCCGCGTCCCTGCGGCACATAGCCGATGCCCATGCGCGAAATATCCGGGGCCGGTATGCCCGCGATATTGCGGCCCTCATATTCGATGCTGCCCGATGCCAGCGGGATCAGCCCGGCAAGCGCTTTCAGCAGCGTCGACTTGCCGGCGCCGTTGCGGCCGAGCAGGGCTACGATCTCGCCCTCGCGCACATCCAGCGTCGCGTTATTGAGGATGTGGCTTTTGCCGTAGAACGTGTTGACGCCTTCGAAGCGCAGGATTTGCGGGGCGCCCTCGCGGGTTTGATCGCTGCGGCTGTGCTCGACCTCGGGGATGCCGGTGCCGGTGTAGATTTGCTGCACTCGGCGGTCGGCGCGCACCGCCTCCGGCGAGCCGGTCATCAGCACCTCGCCCTGGTTCATCACGGTGACGGCGTGCGAGAAGCCGAGCACGCGATCGATGTCGTGCTCGACGATCAGGACCGGAATGTTCGAGGCCACATTCTTGATCAGGTTGGCGACGCGTTCGCGCTCGGCCGCGGCCAGCCCCGCCAGCGGCTCGTCCAGCAACAGCACCTGCGGTTTGGAGCCCAGCGCAATTCCGAGGTCCACCAGCCGCTGCCCGCCATAGGAGAGTTCACCGGCTTCGATCTGCTCGATGCCTTGCAGGCCGAGGAATTTTGTCAGTTCCGCGGTCTCGGCGTGGATCTCGGGATAGCCGTCGACATCGCGCCAGACGTTGAATCGCCCGGCGCTTTGCGCCTGCAGCGACAGGCGAAGATTTTCGTAGATCGAGAGGCCGCGGAACAGGTTGGTGATCTGAAACGAACGCGCCAGCCCGCGGTGGCAGATCAGGTCGGACGGCACGCCTTGAATCTCGTCGCCATTGAGGCGAATGGTTCCCTGATCGAGCGGGTAAAGCCCCGATACCAGGTTGAACAATGTGGTCTTCCCGGCGCCGTTCGGGCCGATCAGGGCGTGGATCTGGCCGGCCTCGATTTGAAGGTTCGCGCCGGATACGGCGCGAATGCCGCCGAAATGCTTGGAGATGCCCCGGACCTCAAGCACGGTCCCCTTGAGGCTTTCCGGCGTCAAAAAGTCCGGCAGCGCCAGGCCGTCATAGATCCGGCGCTTGCTCATGGCCGCGGCCTCTTCCGGCGCGGGCCGCCAGCGCCGAACGAACGTGCTCCAGATGCCGACCAGGCCATCGGGCGAATACATGACGAAGGCGACGAAGATCAGTCCGAACCAGAGCAGCCAGTTCGGCGTCCAGACCGAAAACAGTTCGCGGAACAGGATGAAGAACAGCGCCCCGAGCGCCGGCCCCAGCATGCTGCGCATGCCGCCGATCACGACCATGGCCAGCAGCTCGCCGGAGAACGGTACCGAGACCGCTTCGGCCGAAACCAGATAGGTCTGAAACGCCAGCAGCGCGCCCGCGAGCCCGGTGACCACGGCGGAGATCACGAAAACCCCGAGCTTGTAGCGCTCCACGGGATAGCCCTGGAAGGTGGCGCGCAACTGGTTTTCGCGGATTGCCATCAGGACATGGCCAAACGGCGAGCGCACCAGTCGCAGCAGGACATAGAGCACGGCCAGTCCGATCACCGCGACGGTGACGTAATAGGCGAGCGCATTATCGAGACTGATCGTGCCGATGCTGCCGCGCTTCAGGCCGCCGAGACCATCCTCGCCGCCGGTCACCTCGCTCCAGCGGAACGCGATGGTGTAGGTGAGCGCGGCGAACGCCAGCGTCAGCAGCGAGAAGTAAACGCCGCGGCGTCGCAGAATGATGATGCCAACGATCGCCGAGGAGATTGCAACCGCGGCCATCGACAGCAGCAGCGGCAGCCAGATCTCGTCGCCGAACCAGTGGAGCTGGATCAACCCCGCGGCATAGGCGCCGATGCCGAACCAGGTAGAGTGGCCGAACGACACCAGGCCGGTGTAGCCGACGCACAGATTGAGCGCCATGGTCGAGATCGCGAGGATCACCACCATGGTCCCGGTGTTCAGGGAAAGACCGAGTAGCCGCAAGGCGAAAGGCAGGGCGATCAGCGCCATGCCCGCCAGCAGCAACGGCCGATATTTCTGGGCGGGCGATACGGTCATTCGAATTTCTCGATGCGCTCGCCAAGCAATCCGCGCGGGCGCACCAGCAGCACCAGAAACATCAGCACGTAGATCGATGCTTCGCCCGCGGCAGGGACAAAATGAATGGTGATGCCGCGCACAATGCCGACCAGCAGGGCGGCGATCACCACGCCCCAGAAACTGCCGAGGCCGCCGATCACCACCACGACGAAGGCGACGGTAATGATCTCGGCCCCCATCGCCGGGTGCACGATCGTGATCGGGGCAAAGAACGCGCCGCCCATCGCCGCCATGCCGACGCCGAGCATGACGACGGCGGTCATATAGGGCTGCAACCGGATGCCAAGGGCTGCGACCATGTCCGGCCGCTGGATGCCGGCGCGCACCACGCGGCCGAACGAGGTCTTGTGCAGCAACAGCCAGACGCCGGTCAGCACCACCGCCACCACCGCCAGCAGCATCACGCGGTAGCGCGAAAACAGGAAGTCACCGACAATGACCGAGCCGCGAAACACCGGAGGGATCGAAGCCGGCAATGGTGAGGCGCCCCAGATGATGCGGATGGTCTGCTCGGCGACCATTGCAAGACCGAAGGTCACCAGCAGGCTCAGGATCGGATCGGCGGTGTAGAAGCGGCGCAATATGTACCGCTCGAACAGAATGCCGAGCATGGCGACCGCGATCGGTGACACCACGACCGCCGGCCCGAAGCCCAGATATTTCGTGATTTCGAGCGATAGATAGGCGCCTAGCGCGTAGAACGCGCCATGCGCCAGGTTCACCACGCCGCCGACGCTGAAGATCAGCGACAGGCCGAGCGCGATCAACAGATAATAGCCTCCGAGCACAAGGCCATTCACCACCTGTTCCAGCAAGAACCCGAACTGCATTCTCGCTCCAGGGAGACTTTGCTAATGCCAGCCCATGCGCCTGATACGCGGACAGCCGGCGCGCCCCCAACAGGGCGCACCGGGTGTCTGATGCGCGGTTACAACGAGCAGGGGTTCTGCTCTTTGGTCGGATTGAGAACTTCCATCGGCTCGTTTGGCCCGGGTACGGCGGCGCCGAGCGTAATGAGGTCCCACTGATCCTTGGCCTGGCCCTTTGGCTTCGGCGAGAACGTATAGGCCTCCTGGACCAGCTGATGATCCCACGACCGGAAGTGCGCCTTGCGCGCCTTGAGGATGTCGAATTCCGTCTCCTTCTCGAAATAGGCGATCAGCGTGTCGGTGTCGGTCGACTTGGTCTCGTTCATGGCCTGCGCCATGATTTTGAACGCGATGTATTCGATCCAGGCATGGTTCTCCGGCGGCTTGCCGTACTTCTTGATGAAGTTGGCGACGAAGGTTCTGGAGGCCGGGACCTCGAGGGTATGATACCAGACCGTTGGCCAGATTCCGGAGAGATTGCCTTCACCCGCCGCCCAGGCGTCGGCGGTATTGAGGTTGAAGCCGACGATCGGGTAGGGCAGGCCGAATTCGGCGTATTGCTTGATCAGGGTCGTCACCTGATTGCCGGCCAGGTTCGAACAGACCACGTCGGGCTTGGCCTGACGGATCTTGAGCAGATAGGGGCTGAAGTCGGTGACGTCGGTGGCGATCAACTCGTCGCCGATCAGGTTGCCCTGATTGGCCGCGAAGAAGCGCTTGGCGGCGGCCAACAGATCATGGCCGAAGATATAGTCGGCGGTCAGCCCGAAGAACTTCTTGTCCTTCACCATGTTGTCGCGCAGCAGCGCCTTGCCGACGGCATTCACCATTACCGTGTTCGGGATATCGGTATGGAACGTATACCTGTTGCAGTTCTTGCCGCGCAGCGCGTCGGATCTCGCGCCGGTTTGCATGAACAGCCGCTTGTTGCGGGCCGCCACCTGCATGATGGTCAGCGCCGAAGCCGAATTGGTTTCGCCCATCAGCACCAGGGCGCCGTCCTGCTCGAGCATGCGCTGCGCCTTGGTCGCGGCGGTGGCGGGATTGACCGAATCTTCCGACATGACGTCGAGCTGGCGCCCCATGACGCCGCCGGCCTGATTGATTTCTTCCACGGACAGTTTCATGCCGAGCTGGGCATAGGCGCCGAGCGCGCCGAGAAAACCGGTCAGCGGCGTGAGATGGCCGATCTTGATCTTCTCGGCCTGGCCATAGCTGATGGCCGGAAATCCAAGTGCAGAAGCGCCGGCAAACGCGGCGCTGGCTTTCAACAAGGTTCGTCGGCTGGTGCGGGTCATCGTTGGTCTCCTCCCAAAGGGCGCTTTCCGATGTCCCCCTTCAATTCCTCGTATGCGAGAATGTGAGAGACGTTTCTTTATTGCTGGATGATATTTCCGGACGCGGTGGCCGCTGTCAATGTCTAAAGCGTCGTGCGGCCCCGTCCTCAAGAAGAATTCGCCGCGCGCTTGGCGCCGAATTCGGCGGACAGGCGACTGGCGGCGGTCTGAACGATTTGCGCGCTGTTGTGCAGCGCCTGATTGGACAGACGCCAGATCGGCCCGGAGATGCCGAGCGCCCCGATCACCTGGCCGGTAAAATCCGTCACCGGCACGGCGACGCACCGCACTTCCGGATTGAATTCGCCGTCGTCAAAGGCGATGCCGGTGCGTCTGATCTCGGCGATTTCGCGCAACAGCACGGCAATATCGGTGACCGATTTCTCGGTCGATGGCTTCAACTCGACGCGCTCCAGGAAACGCTTCAACTGGTCGGGACGAAGCGAAGCAAGGATGATCTTGCCGAGCGCGGTGCAATGCGCCGGCCGCACCACGCCGACGCGGTCGGTCAGTTGGAACGCGCCTGGCCCGCTGGTGCGGGCGATCACGACGACGGCATCGCCCATCCGCACCGCGAAGTGGCTGCTTTCGCTGGTTTCGCGCGACAGCTCCTCGAGCACCGGGGTTGCGACATTCACCATCTCGATTTCGTCGAGCGCGCTGGCGGCCAGCGCAAACAGCGGCCGGCCGACGCGGTAGCGTTTGGAATCTTTTTCCTGGCGCAGATAGCCCAGCGACACCATGGTCCTGGCGAGGTGGAACGTGGTGGAGTTGTGCAGGCCGACCAGCTTGCTCAAGTCAGCAAGCCCGATGCCTTCGCGGTGACGCGCGACCTCCTCGAGGATCGCAAAGGCGCGACCGAGCGACTGGACGCCGACCCGCTGCCGGTCGTCAGCATCGTCGTCGATATCGTGCTGCGGCGGCGGCACCAGCTTGGCGACGGCGACCTTGCGCGGACTGGCCGGCTTCTCACTGGTCTTTGGCCTGGTACGTGGTCTCACCGGATCAAGTCTCCATCCTCGGTGCGCGCAGTGAATGAGGTGCGCGCGATCGAGCGTGCCGCGCCCGATCTCTGGCATAGCCCTGTTCCCGGCGGGCAGTCTACCACAATATAAATTGACGTACAGTATTATGGGAAATAGGGTGCCGCGCGCCTGGGCAGTGTCGGCAGCAGGAACTACCGCCGATCTCCTGAAGAAGTCGAACTGTAGGGAGAGATCCGATGTCGCCGCGCAACGCGCTCAATGGTGCCCAGGTTATCGTCGACTATCTGATCCAGGAAAAAGTGCCGCAGGTGTTCGGGCTTTGCGGTCACGGCAATATCCAGTTCATCGACGCGCTGTACGAGCGGTCCGACGAGCTCAAGACGATTTCCGTGCATCACGAGAGCGTCGCCGGCTTCATGGCTGACGTCTACTACCGCGTCTCGGGGCGGCCGACCGCCACCTTCACATCCTGCGGGCCGGGTTCGGCCAACCTGCCGATCTCGCTCGGCAATGCGTTTCTCGACTCGGTGCCGTTCCTGGCGGTGACCGGCAACGTGCCGACCAGCCAGTTCAATCGCGGCGCGTTCCAGGAGCTTTATCGGCATTATCAGGCGGACTTTCCGTCCACGGTGCGGTCCTATTGCAAGAAGGTGTTCCAGCCGACGCGTGGCGAGATGGTGCCGCTCGCGATCCGGCAGGCCTGGAAGACCATGACGTCAGGTCGGCCCGGTCCGGTGGTGCTGGATGTTCCCTTCGACGTGTTTCTGGAATCGGCCGCCGAGGAAGCGCCGAACGCGCAGGCCTGGAACGGCAATATCTCAAGCCGCTGCGGCGCCGATCCGGAAGGCGTGGTCAAGGCGGTCGACATGCTGCTTGCCGCCGAGCGCCCGGTGATGATCGTCGGCCAGGGCGTGCGCTATGGCGGCGCCGCCGACGAATTGCGCAAGCTCGCCGAACGGCTGCAAATTCCGGTGGCGGCTTCGGCCTCTGGCCTTGGCGCCATCGACTGCAATCATCCGCTGGCGCTCGGTCTGGTCGCGCGCGCCGGCCATTACCAGGCCAATCATGCGACGCGTCAGGCCGACGTGCTCTTGGCATTGGGCGTGCGCTTCGACGACCGCACCTCCAGTTCCTGGATCCCAGGCTATTCCTTCACCATTCCGCCGACCCGCCTCATTCATGTCGACATCGACCCGGAAGAGATCGGCCGCAATTATCCGGTGGCGCTTGGCCTAATGGCCGATGTGCGCACCTTCCTGCGCCAGGTTCATGCCGAGCTCGACCGCCGCGCCGACCTCACCCGGCGTGCCGATGCCCGCAGCAAATGGCTGGCGCAGATCGACACCTATCGCAAGGAATGGGACAAGTTCGTCGCGCCCGGTTTTTCCGACGACACCACGCCGATCAATCCGCAGCGCGCCGCAGCCGAGATCGACAAGGCGCTGCCGGAGAATGCGATCCTGGTCAGCGACATCGGCGTGCATCACAACTGGCTGCTGAGTTTCTGCAAGCCGAAGCGGCCGGACTCGCTGATCGGCTCGATGGGTTTTGGTCCGATGGGTTTTGGGGTTGCCGGCGTGATGGGTGCGAAGTTCGCAGCGCCCGACCGGCCTTGCGTATCGGTATGCGGCGACGGCGCCTTCTTCATGCATGCCAATGTGCTGGGCACGGCGGTTGAATATAATCTGCCTGTTGTCTGGGTGGTCTGGAACAACTACGCCTATGCTTCGATCCGCGGCCTGCAGCGCGGTTATCTCGATGGCCGCGAACTCGCCACCGACTTCCACGATCCCACAACCGGCGCGCGTTACAATCCGGATTTTGCCGCGATGGCGCGTTCCTGCGGCGTCGAAGGCGTGCGCGTCGATCGCGCCGGCGATCTCGGCGAAGCCATCCGCAAGGGCATCAAGGCCAACAAGCCCTATCTGATCGACGTCGATATCGCCGCCGATATCAATCCGAGCGGCGCCGGTGTTTGGGAGCTTCCCGGGCTCGGGCAAAGCAAGCCCGGAATTGGAACGCGGTTCGTACCGACATGACCGTGGCGACCATGTCGATGCGGCTTCTTCCCTCCATTAGAAACACAACATCGAGGAAACGTCATGATGCTTGCAGGCAAGAAGGTCGTCGTTGTCGGGGGCTCTTCCGGTATCGGTCTGTCGACCGCCGAACTGGCGAGGCGTGAAGGGGCCGACGTCATCATAGCTTCCCGCAACGCCGAGCGCCTCAATGCGGTAGCGGCCACATTGGGCGCCACCGCCATAGCGGCCGACGTCACGAATGACAAAAGCGTTGAAGATCTGTTTCGCGCCTGCGGCGCGGTCGATCATGTCGTGGTCACCGCGGCGCAGCTCAAGACGGGCCCGTTCAAGACCGTTTCCATGGAAGACGTGCGCGGCACGATGGAAGGCAAATTCTGGGGCGCCTGGCGCGTCGCGCGCTCGGCCGAAATCCGCCCCGGCGGATCGCTGACGCTGGTGTCCGGCTTTTTGAGCATTCGTCCGCGGCCCAATTCCGCGATTGTCGGCGCCGCCAACGGCGCGATCGAGTCGCTGGCGCGCAGCAGCTTGCGCTCGAGCTCGCGCCGGTGCGCGTCAACGCCGTCTCGCCCGGCATTATCGATACGCCGATCCGCGCCGCCATGCCCGAGGCCGCGCGTCGCGACATGCTCGCCAGGACGGCGGCCTCCTTGCCGGTTGGCCGCGTCGGCGTCGGTGAAGACATCGCGCGGCAGATCCTTGCTTTCATGACGATCGGCTTTGCAACGGGATCGATCGTCTATATCGACGGGGGCGCGCTGGTCACCTGACCCCCAGGCCTTGGCCGTGAAATCAAATGTCGCAAAACCTTCAAAGACTGGTTGTTGTCGGACACGGGGCGGCCGGGCTCGCCGCAGCGCTCTCGGCGGCCGAGCAGGCTCGGGGCCGCGGCTTGCCCATCGAGATCACGGTGCTGGAAAAATCGCGCGAGGACGAAGCCGGCGGAAATACCCGCTGGAGTCCGTCAAACATGCGGCTAGATGCTCCGGATCGGATTTCGCCGGCCTTCGAAGATGATATGCAGGAGGCATCGGGCGGGTTGGCCGACCGAAACTATTTTCGTGCCATCGCGGAGAACGCGACCGTAACGATCGGTTGGCTGCAAAGCCACGGCATCGAGTTCATCACGCCGGCCTATTACCTCAGCGCTGGCCCGGCCCGTATCCAGCCGGTTGGAGGTGGCGGCGCCATCGTGACAAAACTTCTCGAAGCCGCCAAACGGGCGGGGGTGAAGTTCGCGTACGAATCCCAGGTTAGCCGCCTGATCATGGCGGAAGGCGACCGAGTGAGCGGTGTCGAGGCGCGGTGCAGCGACGGCGTCATAACACACGACGCCGATGCCGTTGTTCTCGCCACTGGTGGATTCCAGGGCAACCCCGAGATGATGCGCGCGCATTTCGGCCCCGGTGCCGAGACGCTGCGGCTGATCTCTCCGGGGACGCGCTTCGATACCGGCGATGGCATACGCATGGCGACCGACCAGGGCGCGAGCGTTTCCGGCGACTGGAACGGCATGCACATCGAGCCGATCGATCCCCGTAGCAAGGATTCCGCGCCGGTCGTGCTGGTGTACCCTTACGGCATCGTCGTCGATCAGGATGGACGCCGCTTCCTTGACGAAGGAAGTGGCCTCATGCACGAGACTTGGGAAGCGTTCGCCCGCGACATCCATTTTGCGCTACCGAAGCGGATTGCCCATGCGATCCTCGACGCCAGGCTGTTCGACATTGACGGCTACGAGCGCGCGGTCAGGTCGGACGTGCCGCCGTATCGGGCCGACTCTGTCGAAGCGCTCGCGGCGCGGATCGGAATTCCCGCGCGCAATCTGATGGAAACGGTCGAAAAGTTTAATGCGGCCGCGACCGGCGACCCGGCGCGGTTCGATGCGAGCCGTTGCGACGGCCTGGCGGCGTTAGGCACATTAAAACCGCCGAAATCGAACTGGGCGCGCGGCTTAACAAAACCGCCGTTTCTCGCCTATCCCCTGGTCGGCGCCGTCGCCTATACATTCGGCGGTCTGGCCACCAGCGAAAAGGCGGAAGTGCTGGGCGGGCAGGGGCCGATATCGGGCCTTTACGCCGCTGGAGAAACCACCGGGCATTTTTACGGCACCGCGCCGAACGCGGTCGCGGTGTTGCGGGCGCTGGTTTTCGGAAAAATTGCGGGGCGGGAGGCTGTCGGCTTCCTGCAGGCGATAACATCGCCTCCCGCGCTGCTGACTTGGCTGGAGAGGAAAAACGACTATGGCTTTGGAAAATAACGGCGCCTTCATCCGCAACATCGCCGAAGTGCCCTGGCGCGAATTTCCCGATCATTTCGGCGGCGCGCTGTCGAAGCCGCTGGTGATGCCGGAGACCGCCGGGACGCGCCACCTCGACTACCGGATCTCGATGTATCAGCCGATGGCGCATGTCGCTAGGCACAAGCATAGGGTTCAGGAGCAGATCTACCACGTGCTCGAGGGCGAAGGGCTGATGGAGATCGCGGGCAAGAACCACGTGGTGCGCAAACACGATTTTATCTTTCTGCCGCCCGGCATCGAGCACGCGATCTCCAATTCGGGTCTTGTGGATCTGGTATTTCTGGTGATCACCTCGCCGGTGTCCGACGACGGCAACATCGTTTGACCAATCAGGGGCCACATGGTTCGAGACGCGCGACGTTGCCGCGTCTCACCATGAGGGCCCAAGACCTCATCCTGAGGAGCATCGCGAAGCGATGCGTCTCGAAGGATGAAGCCACCGCAACCGAGCGAGCATGAATATCATGCCGGGTTCCGACACCTACGATGTCGTCGTCATTGGCGCGGGCGCCGGTGGAATGACGGCTGCCGCGGTCGCCGCCAGTGAGGGGTTGAGCGTTCTCGTGATCGAAAAGACGGAATTCGTCGGGGGAACCACGGCGTGGTCGGGCGGGATGGTCTGGATTCCGGGCAACGCCGCGATGAAGCAGGCCGGCATCCATGACAGCCGGTCCGATGCCGAAAACTATCTCGCCGGCACCGTTCCCGAAACCGAGAACGCCGATTTGCGAGACGCATTTCTGGCGCGCGGCCCGGAGGCGGTTGCGTATCTCGACGCCCATACCGAGGTGCGGCTTCAGCCGGTAAAGACCTATCCGGATTATTATCCGGAAAAGCCGGGAGCCACCGCCGGCGGCCGTGTGCTCGAGCCCGTCAGTTTTGATGGCGCCAGCCTTGGGCGCAGCTTCCTGCGTTTGCGCCCGCCGCTGCCGGAATTGACCGTATTTGGCGGCATGATGGTCAACCGAACCGACATCCCGCATCTTCGCAAAATCGGCCGCTCGTTCCGCTCGACCCTGCGCGCGCTGCGCCTTGTTTCGCAATATGCGCTGCAACGGCTGCGCTCGCCGCGGGGGACGACGCTGCATCTGGGCAATGCGCTGGCGGCGCGGCTCTACGCTTCGCTGCTGAAGCGCAACGTCAACGTCCTGTTCGGCGCCACCATTGAGCAGCTCCTGATCGAAGGCGACACCGTCAGCGGCGTGCGGATCAGGGATGCATCGGGCAGCCGGCCGATCGCCGCGCGCAAGGGCGTCGTGCTGGCGACCGGGGGATTTTCCCACAACGCGCGGCTTCGCGAAAAATTCTTTCCTGGTGGCGCGGGGATGGTTTCCGCGACGGCTCCCGGTGGAAGCGGCGACGGCCTGCATGTCGCGATGGCCGCCGGTGCCGCCGTCAATGCGCGCGTGGCGAGTCCGGCTTATTGGGTACCGGCGTCGCTGTTTCGCCGCGCCGACGGCAGCCAGGGCGTTTTCCCGCACACCGTGACCGATCGCGCAAAACCCGGCGTCATTGCGGTCAACGCGTCGGGAAAGCGTTTTGTCAACGAGGCGTTATCATACCACGAGTTCGTCCTTGCCATGCTGCGCGATGGCAACGATGCGACGAGCCGTTCATTCCACCTCGTTTGCGATCGGCGTTTTCTATGGAGTTACGGTCTCGGCCGGATTCAGCCGTTTACCGTGCATCTCAAGCGCTACATCAAAAGCGGCGAATTGATCGAGGCCCCGAGCATCGATGCGCTCGCTGCTGCGATCGGCGTGGAACCCGCAGTGCTGACAACGACCGTCAAAAACTATAACGCCCATGCCTGGAAGGGGCTCGACCCGGAATTCGGACGCGGCTCTACCGTCTACCAGCGTCACCTCGGCGACCCCGGCCAATCGCCCAATCCATGCGTCGCCCCGATCGAGGCGCCGCCGTTTTATGCGCTTCGGATCGTTCCGGCGGATTTGGGCACGGCGATCGGCCTGCAAACGGATGGCGATGCGCGGGTTCTGCGCAAGGACGGCAGCGTCATGCCAGGGCTCTATGCCTGCGGCAACGACATGGGTTCGATCATGAACGGAAATTATCCGGGGCCCGGCATCACGCTCGGGCCGGCCCTGACATTCGGCTACATCGCCGGCCGGCATCTCGCGCAGAAGAGGGAACAAGCATGAAAACCGCCACTGCCGGTTTCGCCGTCAACACCTACTCCTACATTTTCGACGGCAGCGCCGCCGATACCATCGCAAGGCTCGCGGACCAGGGTTATGGGGGGGTCGAGCTGATGTTCTTTCCCGGCCATCTCTGGCCGGCCGAACTTGACGCCTCGGGGCTGCGCAGCCTGCGCCGGCTCTGCGAACAACGGCTGCGGCTGGTCGCCGTCAACATGCCGAATGTCGACATCAATGTCGCCGCGGCCGCGGCGGAAATGCGCGCCTACACCCTCGATTTGCTGATAAAATTCGTTCGCTGCGCCGGCGAGCTGGGAGCGGGCGGGATCATCGTCGGCCCCGGCAAGCCCAATCCGCTGTTTCCGATGCCTGGGGATCGCATGGTCTCGCATTTCTACCGCGCGCTCGATGTGCTGACGCCGCTGGCGCGGCAGGTCGGCACCAGGCTGTTCGTCGAAAACATGCCGTTTGCGTTCCTGCCGGATGCGGAACAGCTCATGAAAATTGTCGACGGCTATGGCGACGACAGCATTCGCGTGATCTATGACGTGGCCAACGCCCATTTCATCGGCGAAGCTCCCACGCAAGGTTTGCGCCGTGTCCGCGACCGGCTCTCGCTGGTGCATTTTTCCGATACGACCCGGCAGAGTTACAAGCATGATCCGCTGGGCTGCGGCGATGTTCCGCTCGCGGGCATCGCGTCGGCCATGAAAGAGGTTGGATACACCGAGCTGCCGATGCTGGAAGTCATTTCGCGCAACCCGGATACAGACATCGCCGACAGTTGCCGGCGGCTCCAGCAAGCAGGGTTTGGCCGCGATGGCTGACCGGGTCGCGCTTGTCATCGGGCCTACCGGCGCGACCGGCGGTCCAATCGCCGCCGCGCTCGCCCGCCGGTCCGGATGGCGTGTCTACGGCATGTCGCGCACCGCGCCATCAGACCAAGCGCCCTTCACCCATATCGCCGCCGATCTGACCGACCCCGCGTCCTGCCGGCGTGCGCTTGGAGAAATAGAACCGGTGACGCATGCCTTTTTCGCCGCGCGCGCGCCATTTCGCGAGGGCGGCGTCGAGGACGTCGAGGGCAATGTCGCCATGCTGGCCGCAACCCTGGACGCGCTGGCGAGCCGATCCGATGCGCTCGAGCACGTTCACCTGCTGGAAGGAATCAAATGGTACGGCATGCATCTCGGTCCGTATCCGACGCCGTCGCGCGAGGACGATCCGCGGCATCTGCCGCCTAACTTCTACTACGACCAGCAGGACCTCCTGAGCGCGCGGGCGGCGCGCGCCGGCTTTAGCTGGTCGGCATCTCGGCCGTCCTACATCTGCGATTTTGCGCCGACGCGCTCCCGAAACCTGATCACCGTGCTCGGCACTTACGCGGCGATCTGCCGGGAACTCGACGTGCCGCTGGACTTTCCCGGCAGTGCTGCCGGCTATTCCGTGCTGTCCGAATTGTCGGACGCCACCTGTCTCGCGGAAGCCATCATTTTCATCTCCACGCATGATGCGGGCAGGAACGCCGCGTTCAACGTCACCAATGGCGACAGTTTCCGCTGGTGCCAGGTCTGGCCCAGGCTGGCACAATGGTTCGGGATGCCCTGCGGCGTGCCGCGCGACATGAAGCTTGCGACGTGGATGGCCGACAAGGGGCCGGTCTGGGATCGCATCGTCGCGCGGCACGGGCTGCAGCCGCGCTCGCTTGCAAGCCTGGCGTCCTGGGAATTCGCCGATTTCGTGTTCGCCAAGGAATGGGACCTTCTTACCGATACCGGCAAGCTGCGGCGCGCCGGCTTCAATGCCTGCATCGACACCACGGCGATGCTGCGCGATCAGATCGACAGATATCGGGATGCGGGGTTGCTGCCGCGTTAAAAAAACTGGTCACTGCGCGGTCATGCCCGACGCCTTTACCACCGATGTCAGTTTCTCGTAGTCCGCCTTCATCAGCGCGGCGAGATCCCTAAGCGGCATCGCCTTGCCCGGAATGTCGGCGACCGCAAGCTGACGCTGGACGTCGGGATTTTGCAGCGCTTTGTCGATGGCGTCATGAATTTTCTCGACCAGCGCGTCCGGCGTCGCCGACGGCACGTAGATGCCGTACCAGGGGACATAGGCGGCCTCCGCGTATCCGGCCTCCGCAATCGTCGGCACGTCGGGAAGATCCGGAACGCGTTTCTCGGTGAACACCGCCAGCGGCTTTACCGTGCCCTGCTTGATATGCGGCAACGCCAGCGCCAGCGACACGATCTCGAAGTGCATCAGGTTGGTCATCAGGTCGATCAGCGCCGGCGGCTGGCCCTTGTAGCCGATATTGGCGAGCTTGATGTTGGCGACCTGAAACAGTTTTTGCGCGGTCAGATCGATCGACGAGCCGGTGCCGGGGTTGCCGAAATTGAGCTGGCCGGGCTTGCTGCGCGCCAGCTCGACGAATTCGCCGAGCGTCCTGGCCGGCATCGACGGATGCACCAGCGCCACGCTCTGATTCCAGACCGCCAGCCCAACGCATTTGAAGTCCTTCATCGCGTCCCAGCCGGCGTCCTTGTACAGCGTGGGGTTGACCAGCACCGCCGGGCCCGTGACCAGCCAGGTGTAACCGTCAGGCTCGCTTCGGGCGACCGCCGCGGTACCGATATTGCTGTTGGCGCCGGGCCTGGACTCCACGACGATCGATTGCTTGAAGTCGCGGCCGACCTGCTCGGTCACGGTGCGGGCGACGATGTCGACAATGCCGCCGGCGGGATAGGGCACGATGATGTGGATCGCCCGGTTCGGATAGTTGCTCTGTGCCTGCGCGATGGCATCACCGCCGGGCAGCAGTGCGACGACGCCGGCGGCCAGGCCAAGGCTACCAAGGCAAAGCGCGCGGATTGCATTCATTGTTCCCTCCCGTCGCTGCGATATCGCCGGCGCGGCGTTTCCTTATTCGTTGGCAACGAGCGACCGGATACTGCGGGCAAGCCCGAGGATGCGCGGCCCGCATTCGCGCTCGATCTGCTCGGCGGAAAAGCGAAACGAGGGAATGCCGCAGTTCACGGCAAGGCAGTCGCCGGCCGGGGTCCGATAGAGCGGCGCTGAGACCCCAAAGATTTCCCGCCGCCATTCGCCAAGCGAAACCGCAAATCCCCGCTCCCGGCAGAGTTCGATATCGGGCAGGGTTCTTTCCCGCACGTAGCCCAATTCCTCGGGACGCTCGGCCTTCACCGTCTGCACGTAGCGCTGCAGTTCATCCGGGGTGAACAGCGACAGCAGCGCGCGACCGACCGCGGTGGTCGCCATTGTCCCGGTAAAGCCGACGTCGGGAACGTGCGGCACCGCATCGGTTGTGCGCAGCGTCTCGACATAGATGAAGTCGAGACCGAACGGCATTGCGATCGATACGGTGCCACCGGCGTAAGCTGCAAAATCGCGCATCAAGGGGCGCGCCAGTTGCCGGATTTTCAGTGCCGACAGCACCGGGTATGCCGCGGCCAGGATGCCGAGTCCGAGTTCGAAGCGCCCCTTGGCGTCGCGCTTGAGATAGCCGAGCCGGGCCAGCGTGTAGGTCAGCCGCGACACCGTCGGGCGCGACAGGCCAGTAGAGGCCGCGAGATCCGCATTCGACAAAACGCTGCTCCCGTTGCGGAAAGCCGAGAGCACATCGAGCCCGTGCGCGAGCGTGGTCGCAAACGCCGGATCGCTCTTGTCATCCGCCGTTCTGGAGCGGGAAAGCGTTGGAATCCCTGTGGGAGAAGCTGAGGCCATGCGAAATATTGGACATAATGGGATATATTGTCAATATATCGAAACATATTTGCAATTCGTGTCGACATACGTTTAGATGCCTCGATCACGGGAGGCACCATGGATTTCGAGCTTTCGGCGCGGTCGGAGCAGTGGCGGGCCCGCCTGCAGTCGTTTTTCGACAAGGAAGTGCTGCCGCGCCATCGTGCCTGGATCGAACACACCGCGACCAGCCGCGAAACCGCGCCCTTCATGGGCGATCTGCAGCGGAAGGCGCGGTCGGCCGGCCTGTGGAATCTCGGCCTTCCCGAACTCGGGGACGACGAGCCCGGCACGCGGCTTTCAAATCTCGAATATGCGCCGCTTGCCGAGATCATGGGACGGCTGTTCTGGGCTCCGGAAGTCTTCAACTGTCAGGCGCCCGACGTCCCCAACATGATCGCGCTGCAAAACTGCGCCACGCCAGCACAGAAGGCGCGCTGGCTGCGCCCGCTGCTGGAAGCCGAGACCCGCTCGGCGTTCGGGATGACCGAACCGGACGTGGCTTCCTCGGATGCGACCAATATCGCAACCTCGATTATCCGCGATGGTGACGACTACGTCATCAACGGGCGCAAATGGTTCATCACGGGGGCTGCGCATCCGCGCTGCTCTTTCCTGATCGTGATGGGCGTGACCAAAGCGGACGCCGACCGCACCCGCCGCCATTCCTGCGTCATCGTGCCGATGGATGCGCCCGGCGTTCGCCTGGTCCGGCCGCTGCGCTGGATGGGCTGCGAGGATCACACCGCCCCGATCGGCGAACTCGCCTTCGACAATGTCCGCGTGCCCCGATCGAACCTGCTTGGCGGGGAAGGCGAGGGCTTCAAGGTGGCCCAGATCCGGCTGGGACCGGCGCGAATTCATCACTGCATGCGCTCGATCGGCTTGTGCGAGCTGCTGATCGAGCTGATGATGGTGCGATCGGCGGAACGCTCCGCGTTCGGGCGTACGGTCATTCAATACGACACGGTGCAGCGCTGGATCGCTGAATCCCGCGTCGAGCTCGAGCAGGCGCGGCTGCTCGCGTATCGCTGCGCATGGCGGCTCGACCAGGCCGGTCACCACGGCGCCTGGCGCGACGTATCGCTGATCAAGGTCGCGGTTCCCGCCATGCTGCAGCGGATCGCCGACCGCGCCATGCAGGTGTTCGGCGCGATGGGCGGATCCGACGACACGCCGATTCACCAGGCGCTGGCGTGGGGACGGCTGCTGCGGATCGGCGACGGCCCGGACGAGGTGCATCTGCGGCAGATTTTCAAGATGGAGGCGATGCCGTCCTGGTCGATCGCGGACTCGCCCTATCTCGCGGCGCATCCGACATGATTTTTTTCTAACCTCTCCCCGCTCTTCGCGGGGAGAGGTCGGCGCGCAGCGCAGGGTGAGGGGCTCTCTCCGCGATCTCGATTCGTTGTGACAGCCCCTCACCCCAACCCTCTCCCCGCGAAGGAGCGGGGAGAGGGAGAAGCAATCGCACTAGTTTTAGGGAGGACGACATCATGACCCAGGCAGCCACAAGCGAAATCCCCGTGGAGACACCCAAGGACGCCACGGCATCGGTTGTCGTCCAGCAGGCGGCGATGCTCAACGCGCTGCCGTTCTCCGATACCGCCGATTTCGACGACGCCTCGCGCGGGTTTCTCGGTACGCTGGAACATGCGCGGATCGCAAACCCGCAAGGCCGGGTGGTCTGGAGCCTCGAGCCTTACGGCTTTCTCTCCGATGAGCAGGCGCCCGCGACCGTCAACCCGAGCCTATGGCGGCAGTCGCGCCTCAACATGAACCATGGCTTGTTCGAGGTGGTGCCCGGCGTCTATCAGGTGCGCGGCCTCGACATCGCCAACATGACCCTGATCGAAGGCGACACTGGCGTGATCGTGGTGGACACGCTGACCTCGATCGAGGGCGCGCGCGCGGCGATGGAGCTTTATTTCCAGCATCGCGGGCGGCGGCAGGTCGCCGCCGTCATTTTCACTCACACCCATACCGACCACTGGGGCGGCGCGCGCGGCGTGCTGGATGACGCGGCGCTGGCCGGCGGCAAGGCTGCGATCATCGCGCCCAATCTGTTCATGGAGCACGCGGTCTCCGAAAACATCATCGCCGGACCCGCGATGCTGCGCCGCGCGCAATACCAGTTCGGGCCGTTCCTCGCCAAAGGCCCGCGCGGGCAGGTCGACTGCGGATTGGGCAAGTCGATGGCGGCGGGTTCGGTGGCGTTGCTGCGCCCGACCGATCTGATCATGGCAACCGGCGACCGGCGCATCATCGACGGGCTCGAATTCGAATTCCAGATGGCGCCGAACTCCGAGGCGCCGGCCGAAATGCATTTTTTCGTTCCGCGCTACAAGCTGTTGAACCTCGCGGAAAACTGCACGCACAACTTCCACAACCTCCTGCCGTTCCGTGGCGCCGACGTGCGCGACGCGCTGGCCTGGTCGAAATATCTCGGCGAGGCCCTGGCGATGTGGGGCGGCAGGGCGGAGGCGATGTGCGGCCAGCATCACTGGCCGGTGTGGGGCAAGGAGCGCATCGACACCATGATTCGCCAGCAGCGCGATCTCTATAAATTCGCGCACGACCAGACCATCCGCTTGATGAACCACGGCCTGACGGCGACCGAGATCGCCGAGACCATCAAACTGCCGGCGAGCCTCGAAGGCGCCTGGCACGGGCGTGGCTATTACGGGCACATCCGCCACAATGTGAAGGCGATCTACCAGAAATATCTCGGCTGGTACGACGCCAACCCCGTCCATCTCGATCCGCTGCCGCCGGTGGAGGCCGGCAAGAAGTATGTCGAATATATGGGCGGCGCGGCCGCGATCCTTGATCGCGCGCGCAAGGATTTCGCCAAGGGCGAATTTCGCTTTGTCGCGGAGGCGCTCAGCCATCTCGTGTTCGCCGATCCCGGCAACCAGGCCGCCCGCGCATTGCTCGCCGACACCCTCGAGCAGCTCGGCTACGCCGCCGAGAGCGCGACCTGGCGCAACGCCTATCTGTTCGGCGCGCAGGAATTGCGGCAGGGCATGCCGAAGACCTCGCCGCGGCCGCCGATGCCGCGCGAAACGCTGGCGGCGCTGCGCACCTCGCAGCTATGGGACGTGCTCGGCGTCCGGCTCAATGGCCCGAAGGCCGAAGGCAAGCACATCGTGCTCAACTGGAATTTTACCGATACCAGCGAGACCTTTGTTCTCACGCTGGAAAACTGCGCGCTGACCTATCGCGCAGGCGCGCAGGCGGCTTCGGCGGACGCCGGCTTCACACTGGCGCGCGGCACGCTCGATGAGGTGATCGCGAAGCAGACGACGTTTCCGGAAGCGGTCAGCGCCGGCAAGGTCAAGTTCACGGGCAATCCGATGCGGCTTGCCGAGCTGATGGCGCTGATGGACGAATTTCCGCGCATGTTCGAGATCGTCGAGCCGAAGCGGACGGCGGTGAGCTGAAGCGAATTCCGTGCGGGTCGAATCACCGCCGCGCATCACGTGGCCTCGTGGTTCGAGACGCGCGGTGTTGCCGCGCTCACCATGAGGAGCCATGATCTCATCCTGAGGAGGCGCGAAGCGCCGTCAAGCATCCGGACCCCGCGCAAGTGTGGCTCTGGCGTCGGCGAAAGATTGGTGTAGGCTTGCGCCAAACAGCGGGCGGCAAGCTCGCGTCATAGGGAGGGCGACCATGATTCTCGGGCAGGTCCGCTATTGTTTCACGTTGGCTGCTATTGGATTTGCCGCGGTGGGCCTGGCGACCCTGGTTTCGGCGCCGTCGCATGCGCAACAGGCCGCGGTTGCCATCGATAATGACGACATCGGCGGGGTGGTGCGCGGTCCAAACGGGCCCGAGGCCGGCGTCTGGGTGATCGCGGAAACCACGGAGCTGCCGACGAAATTCGCCAAGATCGTCGTTACCGACGAGCAGGGACGCTACGTCATCCCCGACCTGCCGCCGAAAGTGAACTACGAGGTCTGGGTCCGCGGTTACGGGCTTGTGGATTCGCCAAAACTGCGCGCCAAGCCGGGCCAGCAGGTCAATCTGACCGCGGTGCCGGCGCCGAACGAGGCGGCGGCGGCGCATTATTACCCGGCGATCTACTGGTTCACGCTGCTGAAGATTCCGCCGGCCAAGGATTTCGGCGGCAGTACCGATATCCCGAAGGGCATCACGCAGGAGACCTGGCGCCAGCGCATGAACAATGTCGATTGCATCGGCTGCCATCAGCTTGGCCAGGAATCCACCCGCACCGTCCCGGCCGCGTTCGGCGAATTCAAATCCGGTGAGGGAGCGTGGATGCGCCGTGTCGCCTCCGGGCAGACCGGCGAATGGATGGTCAACCGGCTTGCCGGACAGCTTGGCGGCGTGCCGTTCAAGTATTTCGGCGACTGGACCGATCGGGTGGCCAAGGGTGAGCTGCCCAAGAGCAAGCCGCCGCGGCCTGCCGGCATCGAGCGCAACGTCGTCATCTCCTCATGGGAGTGGGCCACCGAAAAACACTTCGTCCACGATCTGATTTCCTCGGACCGGCGCAATCCGACCGTCAACGCCTACGGTCCGCTGTATGGGGCGAACGAATACTCGTCCGACGACATGCCGATCCTCGATCCCAGGACGAATACGGTGAGCTTCTCCAAAATGCCGGTCGCCGATCCGAACATGCCGGAAATGTTCGGGCCGCCGCTGCATGGCACTGCCACGCTAAAGCCGATCGGCGCATCCGCCTATTGGGGCGACGAGAAGATCTGGAGCCAGCGCGCCAACAATCACAACAGCATGATCGACGGCAAGGGCCGGGTGTGGT
The DNA here is from genome assembly GCA_963801875.1 of uncultured Alphaproteobacteria bacterium. Classification (GTDB taxonomy): domain Bacteria; phylum Pseudomonadota; class Alphaproteobacteria; order Rhizobiales; family Xanthobacteraceae; genus Bradyrhizobium. Next base: position 1,084,650 of record CAWDGT010000010.1, read on the forward strand.
TGGCCGCCGCGGTGCGCGGCATCGAGAATCCGGACTTCTGCAAGAAGGGCTCCGATCATCCCTCGGCGAAAGCGTTTCCGCTGGAAGTCTCGCCGCGGGAAGTGTCGATGCTCGATCCCAAGACCATGAAATACAGTTTCATCGACACCTGCTTCGGCACCCATCACCCGCAGTTCGGCTACGACGCCGACAACACGCTGTGGTTCTCCGGCACCGGCCCGGTGGCCGGCTGGGTCAACACAAAAATATGGGACGAGACCGGCGATGCCGCGAAGGCGCAAGGCTGGGCGCCGTGGGTTCTCGATACCAATGGCAACGGCAAGGTGGACGAATACACCGAGCCCGGCAAGCCGGCGGAACCCGGCAAGGACATGCGGGTGGCGGGCTCCGGCCCCTACGCCGTGATGCCGCATCCGACGGACGGCTCGGTCTGGTACACCTTCAACGTGTTCGTCGGTCAACCCGGCTTCATCCGGTTCGATCCCAAGACAAAGCTGTCGGAGTTCTACGCCATTCCGAAGGAAGGCATCGGCGTGCGCGGCGGCGACATCGACAAGAACGGCGTGCTGTGGGGCTCGGGCTCAAACGGCACCCTGATCAGTTTCGACCGCAGCAAATGCAAGGGTCCGCTGAACGGGCCAAATGCGACCGGCAATCATTGCCCCGAAGGTTTTGCGTTCCACAAATATCCGGGTCCTGGCTTTGAAGGCTTCGAAAACACCAGCGCGGAGGCGAGCTACTACACCTGGGTCGACCATCACAACACGGTGGGCCTTGGCGACAACATCCCGATCTCCACCGCCAACCTCAATGACGGCTTCGTTGCCTTCAAGGACGGGCAGATGGTGATGCTGCGCATACCCTATCCGCTGGGCTTCTTCGCAAAAGGTCTTGACGGCCGCATCGACGATGCGAACGCCGGCTGGAAAGGCCGCGGACTGTGGAGCACCAGCGGCGACCGCGTGCCGTGGTTGATGGAAGGCGGCAAAGGCTCGAAGCCGCGCGCCGTACATATCCAGATACGCCCCGATCCGCTGGCGAAGTAGGAGTTTTTGGGGGGCTGCGCGCGGCGTCGCCCGATAACAGGCTCGCGAAGCAATCCATGGCGCCTCGCTCTGGATTGCTTCGTCGCTTCCAAAAGCGTGCATCCGCGGCTTCGATGCAGGCGCAAGTTTCTGATTTTTAGACGGGTGCAAGAGGGAGCGCTATAAATCGCCAGGCAGCAGTCGTCCTACTGATCTTGTTCGCTCCGCTGCAGCCGTCCCAGGCCGCCGAATATCGCTACCCCGGGGTCTACTTGCAGGAAGGCCCCGGTCCGAAGCGAATAGATGAAGTCAATACAAGGAACTCCGGCCAGGTACGGGTGGTGCCTGCATGCGGTCAAAAATGCGTCCCGGCAGCGCTACAGCCGTCCCATATGCCGACATCGGCCAAGGGTCATCATTAGCGGACGTGACGCAGAATGAGGCCCGCCATGTCAGCGCGTAGGGCAAATTAGCGTAGCGCAATCCGCCGTTCACCGACGATAAAAAGGCGGGCTACGCTTTCAGCTTATCCGCTTTACGAACTCAAACAAGGCAACATCATGCAGGAAAGAGTCCTGTCTTCGGCCTGGACATTTTGGGTGAAATTCGTGCTTCCGTCGGTTTGGATATCAGGCTTCGGATTGGCAACGATCCTGCTTTGGTCAGGCGGCCTCATCGATGGAAACAACGCCATGCCGCCTCTTCAAACGAAGTTTGTGTTTCTGGGTGTGTGGCTTCTCGGAACGACATTCATCTTGTGGGCCAACGCCGGTCTGAAGCGGGTACGGATGGACGAACGGCAACTCCATGTGTCCAACTACGTTCGAGAGATTCATGTTCCCTTCAGCGCGATAACGGATGTCAGGCAAAGCCGCTGGCTGAATTCCCGACCTATTACCATCCATTTCAGGGACGCGACCGGGTTTGGCGAAAAGGCGACATTCATGCCCAAACAGCGCATTCAATTCTGGCGCATGGACCCTGTCGTCAACGAGCTGAAGCAACTGGCGGGATTGAGGGGATAGTCGGAAATCCCGTACTGATGTCGCCGCCGTGTATTTTGGAACCACCAGCCGTTCGGCTGATGCGGCGGGACGGCAAATAGGTATTGATCACGGGGCAAGGGCGCATCATGTCGCTCCGCAGCGGAGGACACGATGATGCCCAATATTATCCGTCTCGCGGTCGGCGTTGCGACGCTCGCCCTGTTGTTCTCAATCCCGGCCGCTGGACAAGCACCCAAGCTGTCCACGCAGCAGCTTAATACCCCTAGGCTGAATGTGTATAAGCCGATCGCCGCGCCGAAGGCGCTGACGGCATATTCGTCGAATGGGAATAAGCAGATCGCCGCGCCGAAGGCGCCGACCTTCGCATTCGGAAAATCAAGTGAGCGGCGGCCACCTCGTGGTGACGGAGGCAATGGGGGCCTGAGTTCCCTAGCAAGTTTTTGTCAGCAATACCCGGGCTTTTGCTGAGATATCGCCGGAAGTCAAAGTCAGCATTGATGGCTACCTGATCCTCGGCAAATAGGTATTGATCACGGGGCAAGGGCGCATCATGTCGCTCCCAACGGAGGACACGATGATGCCCAATATTATCCGTCTCGCGGTCGGCGTTGCGACGTTCGCCCTGTTGTCCTCGATCCCGGCCGCTGGACAAGCACCCAAGCTGTCCGCGCAGCAGCTCAATATCGCCGTGCCGAAGGTGCCGACGACGGCATATTCGCCCAAGCTGTCCGCGCAGCCGCTCAATACACCTTTACCGAATGGGAATAAGTCGGTCACCGCGGCGACGGTGCCGACGACCGCGCGTCGGTGGCTGGTACGGTGGACGCCTCGTCTACGAGTTCGGGATTGCAGTAAAGGATCGGGCCTGATCCTCCGCGGGCGGTCGACACGAAGCGGATCTTGTATCGTTCTGCCTTCAGAACTCGTTCGGGATTTCCGGGGCTGTCAAAGCATCTCCGAATCCCGCATTTGTGCCGATGTCGCCGTGGTGATCAGCTTGCCAATTTCGACAAAGTGCCGCTTGCGCGGCGAGCTTCGGCGCCAGGCCAGACCGACGACCCGGTATGGCTGCGGGTCGGTGAATCGCATCAGCCTGATATCGTCATGGCGGCACTCCAGTTTGATGCTCAGTTCCGGCAGCAGCGTAACGCCCAGGCCGTTCACCACCATCTGGGCAATTGTCGAGAGATTGGAAGCGCCGAACGTATCGAGGCCGTCGACCTGCCGAAGGCTGCAGAACGACAGCGCCTGATCGCGCAGACAGTGGCCTTCCTCGAGCAGCAGCAGGCGATCCTGCTGCAGAAGATCCGGCGTCGCCCGAATCCGGTTCGGGATGTTGCGCGATTTCGGCATCGCCAGCAGGAAACGATCGTTGAACAGTTCGATGGTTTCGATTTCCGGGTTCTCGATTGGCAAGGCGAGCAGCAGCAGGTCGAGCGCGCCATCGAGCAGTTCGCTTACCAGATGATGCGTCATGGTTTCCCGTAAGTGCAAATCGAGATCGGGAAATCGGTCGCGGATCAGCGGCAGCAGGGCCGGCAGAACGTAAGGCGCAACCGATGGAATGACGCCGAGATGCAGAGGTCCGGACGGAACGTTGCCTTGGTCGCGGGCGAAATCGACGATGTCACGGGCGTCGGCGAGGATGCGGGCGGCACGGCTGGCGATTTCCCGCCCGGCCTGGGTCAAGATGACGCCGCTCCGGCTGCGCTCCAGCAACTGCACGCCAAGTCTTTCTTCCAGCTCCCGAATTTGCATCGAGAGTGCAGGCTGGCTGACGGCGCATTGTTCCGCGGCCCTGCCGAAATGACGGGTTCGGACGACCGTGTCGAAATACTTCAATTGTTTGAGCGTAATCAAATCAATCAAGTTTTCTTATCAAGACCTAATGTTATTCCCATTAGACCTGATCGACAACCCCTCCTATAAAGGAAGGCTACCCGGCGAAAATATACCGCGGCTTTGTTTTTCCCCGCCCATTCGCGTATCGCCGGTCGCCGCCGCTCTTTTACCTCGTCGAGGGGTCGGGCCGCCGACTCCATTACAAGATTGAACCTATAAGGCTGAACCTTCCCAAGATTTGAACCTTCGCACTTTGGCTCAAACCAAAATACCGGATGAGAGTTGGAGATCGCCCTATGAATTTTTTTAGTTCCAGGATTGGGGTGGCTGATGAGCGCGTCGAAAGACGGCTGGCCGCGATTCTTGTGGCGGACGTCGCCGGCTATTCGCGTCTGATGCACAATGACGAAGAGGCGACGCACGCGCGGTTCACCGGGCTCATGGCGGGCACGATCGCGCCGGCGATTACCGGGTATGGCGGCCGCATCGTCAAGAACACGGGCGATGGGTTCCTGGCTGACTTTCCAAGCGCCGTGGATGCCGTGCGGGCTGCGACGCTGTTCCAGGACCGTGTCCGGGAGCTCTCGATCGGCGAGGGCGAGGATACGCGCCTGGCCTTCCGCGTCGGCATCAATATCGGCGATGTCATCGTCGGCGCGCATGATATCTTCGGAGACGGCGTCAATATCGCGGCCCGGCTCGAGGGCATCGCCGAGCCTGGCGGCATTTGCCTGTCCTCTTCCGCCTATGATCAGGTTCGCGGCAAGGTCGCTGTCGAGTTTTCCGATCTCGGCGAGCAAAGCCTCAAGAATATCAGTCTCCCGATACGGGCCTATGCCGTCGTCCGGGACGGGTTCGGCGCGGCGGCACCGAGCGGCGGCCCGACGCCGGGGCGGCTTTCGGCGCCGCGTCTTTCCATCGTGGTTCTGCCGTTCGTGAATATCGGCGGCGATCCCGAGCAGGATTATTTTGTCGATGGCATCACCGAGAATCTCACCACGGACTTGTCGCGCATCAATGGCTCGTTTGTCATCGCTCGCAACACCGCGTTCACGTATAGGGGCAAGTCACCTGACTTGCGGCAGATCGGACGCGAGCTGAATGTTCGATATGTACTCGAAGGGTCGGTGCAGCGGGGTGGCGACCGGCTTCGGGTCAACGTGCAGCTGATCGACGCCGAAACCGGCAATCACCTTTGGGCCGAACGCTTCGACAAGCCTGTCGCTGACCTTTTCGACATGCAGGACGAAATCGTTGCGAGACTCACTAACGCTCTGGATGCCCAGCTCATTGAGGCCGAGGCGCGGCGGGCCGGACGCGCCTTGAATCCCGATGCGATGGACCTGTATTTCCAGGGCAAGGCTTGCTGGAACAAGGGATTGACCCCGGAATACCTGGCGCAAGCCCGTGATTACTTCGAGCGATCGCTTGCGCTGGACTCCGGGAATGTCGACGCGCTGGTCGGTCTGGCGAGTGTGGATGCAACCATTGCCGGATCCTTTGTGAGCGATAACCGGGCCGCGCAGCTTGCTGCCGCCGAAACGGCCCTGACCAGGGTGCTGTCGATGGCGCCGCAACACGCCATGGCGCATCTGGCGCTGGGCGCCGTCCAGATGATGACCAACCGCGCCGCCCTCGGAATTTGCGAATGCGAACACGCCTTGGCGCTGGATCGCAACCTGGCCGACGCTCATGGCTGCATAGGCATGGCCAAGTATTTTTCCGGTCGCGCCGAGGACACGGAAGCCCATATTCTGGAGGCGCTCCGTCTCTCGCCGCGCGATGTCTATGCCTATCGGTGGATGCTGTATGTCGGCATCGCCAAGGCGCAGCTCGGCGCGGACGCCGAAGCGGTGGCTTGGCTGCGCAGGAGCATTGAAGCCAACCGCAATTATCCGCTGGCGCATTTTCATCTTGCGGAAGCGCTGGCGCTGCTGGGCCGGTTGGACGAGGCAGGGGCTGCCGCCGAGGCGGGGCTTGCGCTGCAGCCGGACTTTACCCTCCGGCGTTACCGCGAGAACGCATTGAGCGACAGTCCGGCCTATCTCGCCGGACGGAAACGCAGTTGCGAGGGCATGCGCCTTGCCGGTGTGCCGGAGGGTTAAGCGGGCGGCTGTCGCCCGCTCGTGGCTACGGAGAGCTTTGCACTCGGATTTGAATGGCCCTCCCGCACCTGACTGTCTATGGTGGGCCTATGTCGCGCCTCGTGTTTCTATCAATTGCCACCGTTCTGTCGCTGCTATCGGTGGTCGCGACGGCTGCGCCAATTCACAAGCGGTCGGCGCCACGCTGGCATGGCTACGGCTTCCTGCCGGGCTATCATCAGCCGTTGAGCAACAACCTTCCACTCTACGCCCAGAAAGATGCGATCCGGCGTTTGACGACCCGCGACCGTCGCCCCTGGTATATCGACCCGGTCCCTCGTTATTACGGGTATGATGGCGACTGGCACTATTTCGGCCGGCCCGGCTTTTACGGTGGCCGCTATAATGGCGGGAGCTTCGGACCGTGTTGGACGCGGACACCGATCGGGCCGATCTGGAATTGCGGCTGATTAGCCCGTCGCTCAAGGACGCTTTTGATTGATTTATTGAAGCAGCTCAATCTGATTGTGCCCGACGGGCAAATCACTCGTGACCTCGGGCCTCATCCTGTCCAGCCCGATCTGCAAAAATATTTCCGTTCCCGTCTGGGCCAAATCACTCCATATCGTCAGCCATCCCGCCCCACAGAGGGGCGTATCATGATCGTCGCGAAACGCGGGGCGGGATGCGGTGGACGCGGAGGGTGCTGCAGACGAAAGCGCCTGATGCGGACGGCGAAGTCGTGTGGTCCTGACGTCTCGACGCTGGCGTCAAGCTTCGCGGAGGTATCCGCGAGGTGACGGTGACAAACAAGCCCGATCGCCGGGGAGATCACGGAGGAAACCGTTAAAACCATTCGCGTGCGGGAATGCCGGGTGTTTCGGCGTACTCGTGGTGACTAACGCGCGTGCTTTCTACACACCACGCGCGGCTGCGGGTGCGTTGGCACTCGGCATTCCCCACGCCCTTACTTGGGCGAAGGTTCATTCACAACCCGGGCCCATCGCGCCGCGGGAATGCGAAGACGTATCTGAATTTGGCTATTTGAAATTTGAATCAGGAATTCTGATGGTTCGAACCCGCTCGGCCGTGAATTCGTCATGCCCGGCCTTGTGCCGGGCATCCATGTCCTACTCAGCGCTGCTCACCAGCTTGATATGAGGCTCGGCGGCCTCCATCAGGCTGCGATAGGCGGCGAGATAGTCGAGCGCCATGCGGCGTGCGGTAAACCGCGCCTCGAACTGTTTTCGGACCGCGTCGCGACTCAGATCAAAAAGGCGACGGACAGCGGCGACGGCGCTGGTTTCATCCTCGACGATGAAGCCGGTCAACCCTTCGTCGATGATCTCGGGGACGGAGCCGCGGTTAAAGGCAATGACGGGCGTACCGCATGCCATCGCCTCGATCATGACGAGGCCGAACGGCTCCGGCCAGTCGATGGGAACGAGCAGCCCGATCGCACCGCTGAGGAAGTCCGATTTTTCGTGATCACCGATCTCGCCGATGTATTCGATCAGCGGATGGTCGATCAGCGGACGGATCAGTTCGTCGTAATAATCCTGATCGACGCGATCCACTTTTGCGGCAATTCTCAAGGGAATGCCGCATCGGATGGCAATCTTGATGGCGAGATCGACACGTTTCTCCGGCGCGATCCGGCCGAGCACGGCCAGGTACCCGGGCGTCACCGGTTGCGGCGTCAGCAGCTTCTCGGGCAGGCCGTGATGGATCGTGCGCAGCCAGTTGGCCTGCGGCACCGGGCGCCGCTGGGCGTTCGAGATCGAAATCACCGGCACCGAAGCGAAAGTGGTGAACACCGGCTGGTGCTCGGGCAGATCGAGCCTGCCGTGCAGGGTAGTCAGAAACGGGGTCGGCTGCCGGGAGAACAGCGAGAACGGATAATAGTCGAGATGGAAGTGCAGAAAGTCGAATTCCTCGTCGTCGCACTTTTGCCGGACGCGCTCCAGCATCACCATGTGCAGCGCGTTGGGATCGCGGACCGCGCCATCGAGGCGCAGTGCCTTCGGCCATGTCGCATCAAGTTTTGCTGATGTTTGGGAATCGCCGCTCGCGAACAGGGTGACGTCGTTGCCCAAAGCCACAAGTTCCTCAGTCAGCCAGTGTACCACCCGTTCGGTGCCGCCATACAATCGGGGGGGAACAGCCTCCGTCAGCGGGGCAACCTGCGCGATGCGCATCTCACCGTCTCCTTGTCGTCATGATGAACAACAGCCCCATTTCGCGTTGGCACCAGCATGCCACAGAGGGAACGTTTTCGCATATGCGAAGTTCCCGGAAGACGCGCACTTCTTCCACACCGTGGTCTTGCTGATGCCATCGCGCCCGATCAGAGTTTCTCACCTGAAATGCCGCCGGATTGTTGCGCGGCGATGGCGGCGCGAAGGGAACCGATAAGGCATCTGCAGCATTCGATCACACGACTGTGCGCGCGTGAGTTTTCATTCTCCTCCAACGGGTTTTGCAGCCGCATGGACAACCTTTCAGGATACGCCAATCGGCCGCTTCGGTTCGTGCTGCGCTACCTGTGCCGGCATCTCGCATCGCATGTCGTCATCTTTACATCGGTTGTCGCGGCGGTTGCCTGTTCGGTAGGCACGCAATATGGCGTGAAGTATCTGGTCGACGGGTTGTCGGCCGGGCCGGCCCGTGCAGGCAGCGTATGGCTGGCATTCGTTTTCCTCATGTCACTGATCGCCGCGGACAATTCCCTGTGGCGGATCGCTAGCTGGACCGCGAGCTTCACATTCGTGGGAGTAACCGGGGATTTGCGCCGGGACATCTTCCGTCACCTGACCGGCCATGCGCCGAGCTATTTTTCGGACCGTCTGCCGGGGATGCTGACAAGCCGTATCACCGCGACGTCGAACGCGGTTTTTACCGTCGAAAATATGTTCGTCTGGAATGTGTTGCCGCCCTGCATCGCCACAATTGCGGCGATCGCGCTGATCGGAACCGTTAGCCTGCCGATGGCGGCCGGGCTGATCGTCATTGCCGGCGTCATGGTGATTGCAATGTTTCGCCTGGCGGCCGCGGGCAAACCGCTGCATGACGAGTTCGCGGACAAGGCCGCCGCAGTCGACGGCGAAATGGTCGACGTCATCAACAACATGCCGCTGGTGCGGGCGTTTTGCGGGCTGAGCTTCGAGCATGACCGCTTCGACGCGACCGTCAACCGGGAACTGACGGCGCGCGGTCGCAGCCTTCGCTATCTCGAAAAGCTGCGGATCATTCATGCCGGAATTACGGTTGCGCTGACGATTGCATTGCTGGCCTGGGCTATCATGCTTTGGCAGCGCGGCGGCGCGACCACCGGTGACGTCGTGCTGGTGTGTACGTTGGGACTGTCTATTCTGAGCGCCACGCGCGATCTCGCGGTGGCGCTGGTCGATGTTACCCAGCACGTCGCCCGGTTGACCGAAGCGATCGCCACGCTGCTGCTGCCCCATGAGCTGCGCGACCATCCCGAAGCGGAGCCGTTAATGAGAAGCGGTGCGGCCATCGCCTTCAACACTATTTCGTTTCGCTACCCGGGTGGACCCAAGGTGTTCGACAAATTCAGCCTTCGCCTTCAGCCGGGGCAGAGGATCGGGCTGGTCGGACAGTCCGGCGGCGGCAAGTCCAGCCTGTTCGCGCTGCTACAGCGGTTCTACGACGTTCAGGACGGCAGCATCACTATTGACGGCCAGGACATCTCAAAAGTCACCCAGCAAAGCCTGCGTCAGGCAATCTCGGTGGTTCCGCAGGATATCTCGCTATTCCAGCGGTCGATTCTGGAAAATATCCGTTATGGCAGACCGAGCGCGACCGACGATGAGGTGCTGCGTGCGGCGATCGCGGCGCGGTGCGACTTCGTCGAGATCCTGCCGGAAGGCCTTGCCACCATGGTCGGCGACCGCGGCGTCAAGTTGTCGGGCGGGCAGCGGCAGCGGATCGCGATCGCACGCGCGTTCCTGAAAGATGCACCGATCCTGCTGCTGGACGAAGCCACCGCCGCGCTCGACTCCGAATCCGAGGAAGCGATCCGCGAAGCGCTCGGCCGACTGATGCGCGGGCGGACAGTCATCGCGATCGCCCACCGTCTTGCGACGCTGCGCAATTTCGACCGGGTGGTGATGTTGAAAGCTGGCAAGATCATCGAAGACGGCCCGCCGGATCGTCTGATGCAGGGTCAGGGTCCGTATCGCGAACTGGTGACCCAGGAAATGAGCCGGCTGGCGAAACACGCGGCCTGACGTCCGGCTGATATATTCCGTTGCGCCTATTCCGGGCGCGGGGCAACCGATCGAGGTCACATGGCAGCCGAACCCGTAACCCAGATCGTGACGGCGCGGGCCGTCGAAATGGTCTCGGAATCACCGTTCTACATTCCGATGACCGGGCCCGCGGCGCGGCCGCGGCGCTCGCTGAAGCACGACGATACCTTCATCGTGCTCGACAGCCACGGCGACATCGGCGCTTCCGCCGGCGGACCGGACGGCCTGTTCAACGCCGATACCCGCTATCTCGCCCGGCTCGAACTTGTGCTCGACGACGTCCAGCCGCTGCTGCTCGGCTCTAATCTGCGCGATGACAATTCCGCATTGACGGTCGATCTCACCAACCCCGATGTCTATCGCAATGACCGGATCGTGATGCAGAAGGATATGCTGCACATCGTGCGCACCATCTTTCTGTGGCGGGGAACCGCCTACCAGCGAATCGGCGTGCAGAACCATGGCAACCTGCCGGCGAGCTTCGAGCTGACGCTGCTGTTCGATAACGACTTCGCAGATCTGTTCGAAGTGCGCGGCGAAAAGCGTCCGCGTCGCGGCATTGGTGCCAGTAAACTGCTCGGCCCAGCCGACGTCTTGCTCGAATACAAAGGTCTCGACGGTAAATCGCGCGGCACGGTACTGCATTTCGATCCGCGGCCGACGCGGCTTGCGGTGAATGCCGCGACCTTTCATCTCGATCTGGCGCCGCACCAGGTCAGGTCGCTGTTCGTTGCCGCGTCCTGCAACAAGCCGGCCACGTTCAAGCCGGGGCCGTTTTTTCGCGGATTGCTGGCGCATCGCCGCGAAATGCGCCGCTCGACGGCGGGCGCCACCAGCATCGAAACATCCAACAATATTTTCAACGAGGTGCTGTGCCAGTCGATGGCCGACCTCAACATGCTGATAACGGATACGCCGCAGGGACGATATCCCTATGCGGGTATTCCCTGGTATTCGACGACCTTCGGCCGCGACGGAATCATTACAGCGCTGCAAATGCTGTGGATCGACCCGCGGGTCGCGCACGGCGTACTGCGGCGGCTCGCCTACTATCAGGCGAAGTCGTCCGATCCGCTCGCTGACGCCGAACCCGGAAAAATCCTGCATGAAATGCGTGGCGGCGAGATGGCCGCGCTGCGCGAGGTGCCTTTTGCGCAATATTACGGCAGTGTCGATGCCACACCGCTGTTCGTGCTGCTCGCCGGTCTGTATGTCGAACGCACCGGCGATGACGAAACGCTCGCCGAGCTGTGGCCTTCGATCGAAGCGGCGTTGCGATGGATCGACGGGGCAGGTGACCCCGACGGGGACGGATTTGTCGAGTATCGGCGCGCCTCGGAACAGGGGCTGGCCAATCAAGGCTGGAAGGATTCCTACGACGCGATCTTTCACGCCGACGGACGGCTTGCCGAAGGCTACATCGCGCTTGCCGAAGTGCAGGGTTATGTATTTGCCGGAAAGCAACTAGCGGCGCGTTGCGCGTCAAGGCTGGGGCGGGGCGACAGGGCGCGAGAGCTCGAGGCCGAAGCGCGGCGGCTGGCCGAGCGTTTCGAGGAAGCCTTCTGGTGCGACGAACTCGGCACCTATGCGCTTGCGCTCGACGGTGCCAAGGACCCATGCAGGGTGCGCACATCGAACGCCGGGCAATTGCTGTTCAGCGGCATCGTGCGCGCGGATCGCGCCCGCCTGGTCGCCGCGGATCTGATGCGGCCGCATTTTTTCACGGGTTGGGGCATCCGCACTGTGGCGCATGGCGAGGCGCGCTACAATCCGATGTCCTATCACAACGGGTCGATATGGCCGCATGACAATGCGCTGATCGCGCTCGGCTTTGCGCGTTACGGTCTCAAGCATTCCGTCGCGCACATGTTCAAGGCGCTGGTCGACGCTGCCGCCTACATGGATTTGCGGCGGCTTCCCGAGCTGTTCTGCGGTTTTCGGCGCGAGAAGCGGCGCGGACCGACGCTCTATCCGGTGGCCTGCGCACCGCAGGCATGGGCGAGCGCGACGCCGTTCACGTTGCTGGAGGCGGCGCTCGGGCTCGAATTTGACGCGGCGCGCGGCGAAATCCGGCTGCGTAATCCGCATCTGCCGGCGTTCCTCAACGAGGTGGTACTGCGCGACCTAAAATTGGGGCCTTCAAGCGTCGATCTTCGCGTGAGCCGCCACGGCGACGAGGTGTCGCTGGAGGTCCTGCGCACGCGCGGAAAGATCCAGGTATCGATCGTGCTGGCGCAGTGAGGGCGGAGCCTGATCCGAGGAGGCCATATGCGCGCAAGACGTCTTTTGATCTCCATCGCAATCGCGTTTGCGGCGTCGGCGGCTGCCACATCATGGGCGCAAAATGCAGCAAGCCCGCCTCAACCGACGCAAGAGCAGAATATGGCTGCTCCGGCGGCCCCGAAGGAGCCAGCGCCGGCGCCCTCGGTCACCATCATTGGCGCGAAGGAAGCGCACGGCGTGCTCGGCCGCGACGTTCGCAGCCCGGCGGACGAGGACATGGGGCGCATCGTCGATGTGATCGTCGATCGCGCCGGGGTGGTGCGCGCGGCCGTGATCGATTTCGGCGGTTTTCTCGGCGTCGGAAGCCGCAAGATCGTCGTCGACTGGAACGCGCTGCATTTTGGGCATGTCGCCGACAAGGCCGACAGCATCACGCTCGAATTGACCAAGGATCAGGTGACGGCGGCGCCTGAATACAAAGAGGATACGCCGATCGTGGTATTGGGCGCATCGGGCAGCCTGAAGCCACTGCAGTTCGATCCCTGAAGAAGTCGAACAAATATGCCGTTTGCAGGTTCAACCCATTCGATTGAACGGATTGACGGTGGAAGCCGCGGGCAGCCGATCGGCAGTGTTGCGTCGCAGGTATCGGAACCGGTGACGGACCAGACGGCGACAGCTCCCTCGCGCCAGAGCTCGCGCGGCCTCGACTGGTTCATTTTCTTCCTCGCCGATGTGCAGACCGGGTTCGGTCCGTTTATCGCTGTTTATCTCACGACGCAGAAATGGACCCAGGGCGAAATCGGTCTGGTGTTATCGATCGGAGGCGTGGTCGGGCTGATCGGGCAGATGCCCGGCGGAGCCATTGTCGACATGGCCCGCTCCGAACGGCTGGCGGCGGGCCTTGCGGTCGCGGCGATCGGCGTCAGCGCGCTTGCATATGCTGCGTGGCCGATATTTCCGGTGGTGGTGACGGCGGCGACGCTGCACGCTGCCGCCAGCTGCGTGCTCGGTCCGGCTATCGCTGCGATCAGCCTCGGCCTGGTCGGGCCGCTTGCGATGGGTGAGCGGCTTGGGCGCAACGCCCGCTTTGCCTCACTTGGCAACGGAACAGCTGCGGCGGTGATGGGCACGGCCGGCTATCTGGTATCGAGCCGTTCGGTGTTTCTGGTCACCTTCATCCTGGCCATTCCGACCCTGCTTGCGCTCGCGCGCATCCGCGAGCGTGAAATCGACGTGGCCCGGGCGCACGGTGCGGTGCTGCGGGAGGTGCCCGATGCCAATGCAACGAGCGTTCTCGCTCTGGTGCGCCGGCGCTCGCTGCTGATCTTCGCTTGCAGCATGCTGCTGCTTCAGCTCGCCAACGCGGCGATGCTCCCGCTGATGGCGGGGGTCGTGACGACCCGCTCAAGCCAGTGGGCGCCGGTGCTGATCGCGGCCTGTATCATCGTGCCGCAGGCGATTGTCGCGCTGGTGTCTCCCTCGGTCGGAAGCCTGGCGCAGCAATGGGGACGGCGGCCGCTGCTGCTTCTGGGATTTTCCGCGCTGGCTGTTCGCGGGGTGCTGTTTGCGATCGTGCGCGATCCGTATCTGCTGGTCGCGGTCCAGCTGTTCGACGGCATCACCGCGGCGGTCTTCAGCGTCATGGTGCCGTTGATCGTTGCCGACGTCGCGTTCGGAAGCGGTCACTTCAATCTTGCGCAGGGTATCGTCGGCACGGCGACCGGCATCGGTGCATCGCTCAGCACCGTACTGGCTGGCTATGTCAGCGACGGTTTCGGCAGCAGTGTCGCCTTCACCGGACTTGCAGGCGTCGCCGCGGCGGGCCTCGCCATGATCTGGTTTGTGATGCCGGAGACGCGGCGTAGCGTCCGCTGAGCCCGGTCCGATTGGCACGAAAGTGCCAACCGGGCCGGCACTCAGCGGAATCCATGCGTACGAACTCACGCGTCCATGTTGCGCAGGCGCTGGCGGTTGCGAAGCACGATCTGGCGGGCGCCAGAAAATCCGAGAACCCCCTGGGTGTGGAGCTGCGAAAACGCTCTTGAGACCGTCTCCAGCGTAAGGCCGAGATAATCCCCGATATCCCGCCGGCACATCGGCAGCGCCATCAATCCCGCGACGGCAAGTCGGCGATCCATTTCCAGGAGGAAGGTGGCTACCCGCTCCATCGCCGTCTTGCGGCCGAGCAGTAGCATATGGTCTTCCGCATGCTTGAGATCACCGGCCGTCATTGCCCAAAGCTTGCGCGCGACCTGAACATCGGCCCCGGCCGCATGCTCGAGGCTGCGGCGCTTCACCAGGCGCACGGTCGTATCGATAATGGCCTCCGCCGCCAGCCGGTGGATCGCTCCTGATTCAAGTCCGAAAACGTCACCTGGCAGATGGAATGCACCGATCTGACGCCGTCCGTCGGAAAGCAGCTTGTAGGTGCGAACCGCGCCTGAAATCACCTGGTAAACGTATTCCGCCGGCTCGTCTTCCCCGTAGATTTCCTCATCCTTAATGTAGGTAAACTCGGTGGCGATGAGGCCCGCGTGACTGGTCACCGCTCCGAACTGGTCGGGCGCGGGGACGGGGTAAGCGACGGGGCTGATCTTGGTGCTGATAACGGCAGTGCTGATCGACTGGGTGAGCATGACCATCTCCTGTTCGGGGCTGGCCATTGCTACGTCCGATCACCGGCGTTGAAAATCTCGCGCGATATCTTAAGGGCTTCTACCTACGTATATTCCCGGAGGTCGCCGCTCCTAGCCTTAGCCGCCGATCGGGCGGCTGTCCTGAATCGCCCCCCGGATACGCGTGACAAGGCTCTCCTCAAGCAGCGGCTTCAGCAGAACATGCCGGACGCCCGCCGCTTCAGCCCTGGCCGAGATGTTTTCGTCGGGGTAGCCGGTGATAAGGATCACCGGCGCGGCTATGTCGCGGTTGCGCAAACGGCCAGCCAGATCGATGCCATTCATATCGGGCATCTTGTAGTCGATCACAAAGCAGTCGACTCCGGTCGAGCGCACCGCGTTCAGCAGCGAAGCGCCGCTACTGAACGTCTTGACGGTGAAGCCGTCCGTTTCAAGAAGGAATCGCAGTGAGCGGAGGACGTCCGCGTCGTCGTCGACCACGTAGACCACCGTTGGTTCTGTGAGTGACGGCATCGCGAAAGCCCGCGCATCTTTCGTGCTGATCCGGATTATATCTTTTCAGGTTAGCGCGCGGCAGCAGGCCCGGACTTGATTTAGCTCAATCTTTGAGCAGGCCGGCGCGCATCGCGAGTCGCACCAGTTCCGAAAGGCTGTTGGCCTGCATCTTTGTCATCACGTTCGCCCTGTAGACTTCGATGGTGCGGGGGCTGATGTCATAGTCGCGGGCGATCAGCTTGTTGGAAAGCCCGGCGATCAGGCCGTCCATGACCTGGCGCTCGCGCGGGCTGAGGGTTGCAATCCGCGCCGCAATGTCGTGGGTGAGCGCCTCGCTCCTGGCGGCCGGCTCCGCCTGCCGGATCGCCGCCTCGATCATGCCAATCAGGCGGTCATCCTCGAACGGCTTCTCAAGAAAATCGACCGCCCCCAGTTTCATCGCTTCAACCGCAAGCGGGACGTCGCCGTGCCCGGTCATGATCACAATCGGAAAACTGCTTTGGCCGGCCTTCATGCGCTTCAGCAGTTCGATTCCATCCATGCCGGGCATGCGCACGTCGGAAACCACGCAGCCAAATTCGAGGCCCGGAAGGGCATCGAGAAACCTGATGGCGGTTTCGAACAGCGTGACGCTGAAGTCAGCGGAATCGAGCAGGAAGTTCAGCGAATCCCGCATCGCCTCGTCATCGTCGATAACGTAGACCTTTCCCCTGTCCGGCATATCTTATCTCTCGTCTGGTGCTGCGGGCAACGTAAAGCGAAACGTCGCGCCTCCCGCGGCATTGCTTTCGGCCCACATCCGGCCGCCATGCGCTTCGATAATCGAGCGGCTTATGGAAAGTCCTACCCCCATGCCGGTCTCTTTCGTCGTAAAAAAAGTCTGAAACAGGTTGGCCTTGACGTCCTCGTGGAACCCGTACCCGGTATCCGACACTTCAACCTCAATCATGTCGTCGGTAACCTTTGCATTCGATACAACAAGCTCGCGCCGCGGCGATTGCGCCATCGCCTCAAGGGCATTGCGAAAGAGGTTGACCAGAACCTGCTGGATCTGCACCCGATCCACCAAAACCAGATCGAATTCGGAGTTCAGGCTGAAGCGAAGCTGAATGTTCTGCTCGCGGGCGCCCGCCAGGCCGAGCGCGCCGGCCTCTTCGATCAGTTTTGCGAGGCTTTCGACGCGTTTTTCGGACTCGCCTCGCGAAACGAAGTCGCGAAGCCGGCGAATGATCTGACCGGCGCGAAGCGCCTGTTCGGCGGCGCGGTCCATGGCATTTTCAATTTTCGGCGTATTGGGATCGCTGCTGCCTGCCAGCAGCCTGCGCGAGCCTTTCATGTAGTTGCTGATGGCGGCGAGCGGCTGATTGAGTTCGTGCGCGAGCGCGGACGCCATCTCCCCCATCGCCGTCAAGCGAGAGATGTGCACCAGTTCGGATTGCAATTCCTGCAGCCGCGCCTGCGTCTGCTGGTGCTCGGTCAGGTCGCGCACGAAACCGGTGAAGAAGGTCTCACCGCCGGATTGCATTTCACCAATCGAAAGGTGCATCGGAAACGTCGTGCCATCCCTGCGTTTACCGGTCACGATTCGGCCGATGCCGATGATGTGCCTCTCACCGGTGGATCGGTAGCGCGCCAGATATCCGTCGTGCCGCGCCTGATCAGGCATCGGCATCAGATCGCTGACGTTCCTGCCAATGGCCTCGTACTCGGCATAGCCAAACAGCCGCTCGGCCGCGGTGCTGAAAAACTGGATGATGCCATACCCGTCAATGACGATCATTGCGTCGGTGACGGTGTCGAGGATCGAGCGAAGGTGGCTTTCCCGCGTTCTCAACGCGTCTTCAAGCTGCTTCTCCTCATCGATATCGAGAACAATGCCGCTGAGATGGCGCGCACGCCCATCCTCATCCCTGACCAGGCCGCCGCGGGCGCGAATCCAATGGCCGGATCTCCGTTGTCCGCGTTTTCCACCAAGCCTGAAAGAGACGTCGAAATTGCCGCCGGTCTCGGTAACCCGCTTGATCGCCTGTTCGGTGCGCTCGCGATCCTCCGGTTCAAGGAGGGAAAGAAACAGCTCGTAGGTAACAGGCTTGTCGCGGGTGACGCCGAAAAGACTTCTGGCCGTATCGGACCACTCCAGTTTTCGCGTGGAAAGATCCAGGTCCCAGGTTCCGACCCCAAACCCTTCAATTCGGAGCCTAAGATGCTGATTGCGGACAGGGTCGTCTGGCGATGTTAGAGTTGTGCCGGGCACGCTCAAGCCTTCACTTCCGCCTAGTCCGAGCTCACGCCGCCGCCCAATGGGCGTGCTCCGGTCCGATATCCTACACCAGATTGACGCTCCGGAAGACGCTTGACTCAAATTATGGTGCTGGATTCACAACTTCGTCCAATAGCAAATTGGACGAAGTCTCTCCGCGCTCGACCGCGACACGACCGCCCGGATTTTCCCTCTGACTGACGAAGTTCGCGGCGTCGCGGCTTTCACGGCGCTTCTTGAAGGCAACTTTGATCTATCTCATCTTGCCCGGCCAATCCGCCTCTAGAAAGGCATCCTTGGCAACGGAGAGACTGGATGACATACGCGACCGTCATGGTCAGCCTGGCGCTTGACCAGCCGAACGAGGCTCGTCTCGAAGCGGCCGGCCAGCTCGCCGAACGATTTGACGCTGGAATTATCGGGATCGCGGCGTCGCAATACAGTCCGCCACTCTATTTCACCGCGGGGCAGCTGGCGCAGGATCTGATCGACGAGGGGCGGGCATCGATAAAAGAGCGCATCGGGGAATTGGAGGTGCAATTTCGCGAGGCGACAAGAAATCGGACCAGGCGAGCCGAATGGCGCTGCGCCATCGACTTTCCGGCACGCTACATCGCGCGGGAAGCACGCAGCGCCGACATCGTCGTTAGCGGTGGGGACAGGGGTGCGCTTTCGGACCCGCTCGCGCTGGCCAGCCCGAAAGATCTCGTGATGCAGGCGGGCCGGCCACTGCTGATTGTCCCCGATTCAGTAAATTGGCTCGATTTGCGAAGCGTTATGGTGGCGTGGAAGGACACGACCGAGGCGAGGCGGGCGATTGCCGATTCGCTGCCCATGCTCCGCAAGGCGAAGCAAGTCACCGTCGCAGAAATCCCGGAGCAAGGCGGCAGCCAGTCGGCTGCCGCACCACGGGTCAAGGATGTCGTCGCGTGGCTGTCACGTCACGGTATTTCCGCCTCGGAGCTTGTGGCGGAGAAGGATGAGGAACGCGACGCGACCGCTCGGCTGGACGGAATAGCCGCCGACGTCGGCGCCGGCGTCATTGTCGCGGGCGCCTACGGTCATTCGCGGTTCCGCGAATTGATCCTCGGCGGCGTGACACAGCATCTCATCACCCAATCCGCACGCTGCGTGCTGCTGTCGCATTAGATGTCAACTGTAACCTAAGGAATTGATTGGACCCGCCCTTGTATAGATTTCTCGAACAAACCGTTGGCGGCTACATGACGCGCGCCGTCAGGACCGTGGCGCGTGAGCTCACCGTGCGCGACCTCAGCGACATGTTCGAGCGCGACGATTTCAACTCGTACCCGGTCGAAGAAGACACGCAGGTAATCGGTATCGTCACCAAATTCGATTTGCTGAAGTGTTTCATCTTTACGCCCAATCAGATGGTTCCTCCGTATGAGAAATTGATGAACCGGACCGTCGGCGATGTCATGACTTCGGAATTCATTTACGTTCGCAGCGACACGAAACTGACGCGGGTACTGCAGCTCATGATCGATCACCGCCTCAGGAGCATTCCCGCAATCGACAGCGATCACCGACTGGCAGGCATTATCGCGCGCAGGGATGTTCTCAGGGCGCTCGCGGATTCTGCCCGCAGCGGATGATTTCCGTCCGAAGTCGGAAACCCCGGTGCTTCAAACCCCGCAGCTCTCCGCCGGCGAGCCGTGGGGAACCAATCAAGGAGTTGATCCTGATCAAATCGCGTCCTTTCGGGGCGTGGTTGTTTGATTCGTGCCCTTGAGAGAGAACCCGCATGAGCCAGGCTCCCAGTTCAAAATCCATGACCATCGGTGAAAGTGGCTTGGCCGTAATATTTATGGTGACCGCCTTTCTCTGCGCGGTCGGTGCGGCCAAAGCCGTCGATGCCCCGTTCGCATTTCATGCTTCGCTCGGTGCTGTCGCCAGTCTCGTGGCGGCTTTTGTAATCCTTAACCGGTACTACGACCGCCCTTCGTCGTTGCCGGCCCAGGAGATCAATGGCAGGCCCAATTACAATATGGGCCCGGTCAAGTTCTCCGCGGTCATGGCGGTGTTCTGGGGAATCGCCGGATTCACCGTCGGGCTCCTGATTGCCTGCCAGCTCGCATGGCCGGCGCTCAATTTCGATCTGCCCTGGACCAGCTTCGGCCGGCTGCGGCCGCTGCATACATCGGCCGTGGTGTTTGCGTTCGGCGGCAACGTCCTTATCGCAACGTCGTTCTACGTGGTTCAGAAGACCTCCCGCGTTCGGCTCGCCGGCGATCTCGCGCCATGGTTTGTCGTCGTCGGCTATAATTTCTTTATTCTGATCGCGGGCACCGGCTACCTTCTCGGGGTTACGCAGTCGAAGGAATACGCCGAGCCGGAATGGTACGCCGATCTGTGGCTGACCATTGTCTGGGTGGCCTATCTGCTGGTGTTCCTGGTGACGCTCATCAAGCGCAAGGAACCGCACATCTTCGTGGCGAACTGGTTCTATCTCGCCTTCATCCTGACCATCGCGGTGCTTCACCTCGGCAATAATCCGGCGCTGCCGGTGACGATATTCGGCTCGAAGTCGTACATCGCCTGGGGCGGCGTTCAGGATGCGATGTTCCAGTGGTGGTACGGGCACAACGCGGTCGGGTTCTTCCTGACCGCCGGTTTCCTCGCCATCATGTATTATTTCATCCCGAAGCGGGCCGAGCGGCCGATCTATTCGTACCGCCTGTCGATCATCCACTTCTGGGCCCTGATATTTCTCTACATCTGGGCGGGCCCGCATCATCTGCACTACACCGCGCTTCCGGACTGGGCCCAGACCCTCGGCATGACCTTCTCCATCATGCTCTGGATGCCGTCATGGGGCGGCATGATCAACGGCCTGATGACGCTGTCGGGCGCCTGGGACAAGCTTCGCACCGATCCTGTGCTGCGCATGCTGGTGGTATCGGTCGCCTTCTACGGAATGTCGACGTTCGAAGGTCCGATGATGTCGATCAAGGTCGTGAATTCGCTCAGCCACTATACCGACTGGACCATTGGCCACGTTCATTCCGGTGCGCTGGGCTGGGTCGGATTTGTCTCGTTCGGCGCGCTCTATTGTCTGGTGCCATGGCTGTGGGACCGCAAAGGGCTTTACAGCCTCAAGCTGGTCAACTGGCATTTCTGGGTCGCGACCATCGGAATCGTTCTCTACATCTCCGCGATGTGGGTGTCCGGGATTCTGCAAGGCCTGATGTGGCGCGCCTACACGTCGCTGGGCTTCCTCGAATATTCCTTCATCGAGACGGTAGAAGCGATGCACCCGTTCTACATCATCCGTGCCGCCGGAGGAGCGCTGTTCCTGATCGGCTCCCTGATCATGGCGTACAATCTCTGGATGACGGTGCGCGCCGGTGAGGCGCAAGTGCAGTCGCCCGTCGCTCTTCAGCCGGCGGAATGAGGAGCGAATAAATGTCATTCTGGACTCGGCATCACATTTTCGAAAAGAATTCGATCATCCTGATCGTCGGAATTCTGGTGGTGATTGCGATCGGCGGTCTGGTCGAGATTACCCCGCTGTTCTACTTGAAGAGCACGATCGAGGTGGTCGATGGCATCCGGCCGTATACTCCGCTGGAGCTGGCCGGCCGCAACATCTACGTCCGCGAGGGATGCTACCTCTGTCACTCGCAGATGATCCGCCCCCTGCGCGACGAGGTCGAACGCTATGGTCACTTTTCGCTCGCCGCCGAAAGCATGTACGACCATCCGTTCCAGTGGGGATCGAAGCGAACCGGGCCCGATCTTGCCCGGGTCGGCGCCAAATATTCCGACGACTGGCATGTTACGCATCTGACGAATCCACGCGCCATCGTTCCCCAGTCGGTGATGCCCGGATATCCGTTTCTGACAGAGACCGAAGTCGATACCGATACGATCGCGGACCATCTGCGGACCAACCGCGCCGTCGGCGTGCCCTATACGGATGATCAGATTGCCAACGCCGTTGCCGATCTGAAGGCGCAGGCCGATCCGGACAATTCCGGTGTCGATGCGTTTGCAAAACGCTATCCGAAGGCGGTCGCTCGCAATTTCGACGGCAAGCCGGGCTTGCCGACCGAAATGGACGCGCTGATCGCCTATTTGCAGATGCTCGGCACGCTGGTTGATTTCAAGCTTTACAACGAAAAAGCAAATCTTCGCTAAAGAAGGCACAACGATGAAAGCAATCCTGACAGTCCAGAACATTACATCGGATTTCGTCGCGACCTTCTGGACGCCGATCTTTGTCGTAATATTCCTCGCGATCGTGGCTTACGCACTTTGGCCCCGCAACCAGAAGGCTTTCGACGAAGCGGCGAGAATGCCGTTGCGGGAGGAGTGATAAAATCATGACTGATCACGATGATATCGACCACGTCTCCGGCACCGCGACCACAGGTCACGACTGGGACGGCATCAGGGAATTGAACACGCCGTTGCCGCGCTGGTGGGTTATAACCTTTTACATCACCATCGTCTGGGCAATCGGATATTGGATTGTCTACCCGGCTTGGCCGATGCTGTGGAGCCACACCACCGGCATACTGCATTACTCGTCCCGCGCGGACGTTGCCGTGGAACTGGCCAATCTGGAGAAGATCCGCGGCGATAAAATGGTTGCGCTCGGCGCGGCTTCGCTTGCCGACATCGAAAAAGATCCGGGATTGCTCGCGCTTGCCCGTGCCCGCGGCAAGACGGTGTTTGGCGATAATTGCGCGCCCTGCCATGGCAGCGGCGGCGCCGGCGCCAAGGGCTATCCCAACCTGAACGACGACGACTGGCTCTGGGGCGGAACACTCGACCAGATCATGCAGACGATCCAGTTCGGCGCGCGCTCGGGACATGCGAAAACCCATGAAAGTCAGATGCTTGCCTTCGGCAAGGACGGGACCCTCAAGAAGGACCAGATCGTCACCGTCGCCAATTACGTGCGATCGTTGTCGGGCCTGCCCACGCGCCAGGGATATGACGCGGCCGCGGGGGCAAAGATCTTCTCGGAAAACTGCGCGGTGTGCCACGGAGACGCGGGCAAGGGCAATCAGGAGCTGGGAGCGCCGAATCTCACCGACAAGATCTGGCTTTACGGTTCCGACGAGGCGACCGTCATCGAAACGATCACCACTGGCCGCGCTGGCGTCATGCCCGCATGGGTCGGCCGCCTCGATCCCTCCACGATCAAGGCAATGGCGGTATATGTTCACTCGCTCGGCGGAGGGAAGTGACCGCGGGGGCAGGGAAATCCTGGATATCGTTTGAGCTGGATCAACCGAGCGTTGGAAGTCGGGTCTAGGCTCGGCGGCGAACGCGAGATGAATGCCGCCGATGAACATGCCTGTACTCCCGACCGAGGCGGACTTTGAGGATTTCGGGCCGCTTTATGCAGCCCGGAAGAAGGTCTATCCGCAGAGCGTCTCCGGAACGTTCCGCCGCATCAAATGGGGCCTGATGGCGTTCTGTCTTGGCGTCTATTACCTGCTGCCGTTCGTGCGGTGGAATCGCGGCCTGGGTGCGCCTGACCAGGCGGTGCTGGTCGATCTCCCCAACAGCCGTTTCTATTTCTTTTTCATCGAGCTGTGGCCGCAGGAGGTCTACTATTTTACCGGACTGCTGATTGTCGCCGCGATCACGCTGTTCCTGATGAATTCGGTCGGCGGACGCATCTGGTGCGGCTATCTCTGCCCGCAAACCGTGTGGACCGACCTGTTCTACGCCGTCGAGCGCGTCGTCGAGGGCGACCGCCGCGAGCGGATGAGAAAAGATGCCGCGCGCGGCACGCTGAAGCTGCAGCGCTTCGCGGAGATCATGCTGAAGCATTCGATCTGGCTGATGATCGCGTGGTGGACCGGCGGCGCCTGGGTTCTCTATTTCAACGATGCGCCGACGCTGGTGAAGCAGCTCGCCACCTTTCAGGCGCCGATGCTAGCCTATATCTGGATCGGGATTTTGACGGCGACGACCTATGTGCTCGCCGGCTTCATGCGCGAGCAGGTCTGCGTCTATATGTGCCCGTGGCCGCGTATCCAGGCGGCGCTTACCGACGAATGGGCGCTCAACGTCACCTACAAATACGACCGCGGCGAAAAGCGCACCTCGCTGAAGAAGGCGGCCGAACTGCGCGCACACGGCGAAACCGCCGGCGACTGCATCGACTGCTATCAATGCGTCGCCGTCTGCCCGACCGGGATCGATATCCGCGATGGCTCGCAACTCGACTGCATTCAATGTGGCCTTTGCATCGATGCCTGCGATACGGTGATGAGGAAGATCGGCAGGGAAACCCGGCTGATCGGATACGACAACGACATCAACATTCAGCGTCGTCAGGCCGGCAAGCCGCCGATCTATCGCATCGTCAGGCCGCGCACCATCGTCTATAGCGTCATGATTGTTGGTGTCGGCGCGATCATGCTGTATGCCCTGCTGACGCGATCGCTGCTCGATGTCAACGTGCTGCACGACCGCAACCCGGTCGCGGTTCGATTGAGCGACGGCTCGATCCGCAACGCCTATACGGTTCGCCTCCTGAACAAGCGCGGCTTCGATCGCGTGGTGGCAATCGACATCGACGGCCCAAATGACGCAACTGTCCATGTTGTCGGGACTGATTCCGTTACGCCGGACAGGCCCATGATCATTCTTGGGCGCGATACCACCACCGAACTGAGGGTTCTCGTCACCGCGCCATTCGAGGAGAAACCCGAAAAATCGATGCCGGTGAAATTCCGGATCACCGATATCGGCCTCGGCGAGGTGGCATCGGCGACCGATCATTTCGTGACCCCATGAGATACCCGAAGGAGATTGGCATGAACGACGCGCTGGATTCACCGAAGTCGTTGACCGGACGCATGGTGCTTTTCATGCTGGTTGGGTTTTTCGGCGTCGTGATCGGGGTCAACATGATCATGATGCGGCTTGCGATTCAGACATTGCCCGGCACCGAGGTCGACAGCGCCTACAGCGCCAGCCTGGCCTACGAGAACGAGATCGCGGCCGCCCACGATCAGAGCGTGCGAAACTGGAAAGTCGACGCCCATATTCAGCGCGGCGCGGATGGCGGCGCGACGCTACAGGTGGAAGCGCGCGACAATAACGGCAAGCCGATGTCCGGCCTGAAGTTTCTGGGCCGCTTCGAGCGGCCTACCGACCGGCGAGCCGATCAGCCGGTTGTGCTTGCGGAAATGGGAATCGGCGTCTATCGCGGCAGCGCGCCCCTTATCGCGCCCGGACAATGGGATCTGGTGCTTGAGGCCATCGCGGCAGGACGGCGGATGTTCCTGTCGAAGAATTGCGTGCTGCTGAACTAGGAAGGCCCGATCATGCAGGCGACGCGAGACTTCTCACACTATGTAAAGGACGTTGGCGCGGGTCTCTCTCACATCGATCTTGCCGTCGAAGGCGTCAGTTGCGCCGGATGCATGTCGAAGATCGAGCGGGGGCTGTCGGCGATACCCGACGTCACGCTTGCACGCGTCAATCTCACCGACCGCCGCGTCGCGCTGGAATGGAAGCAGGGCACGCTCGACCCGGCCCGTTTCATCGACCGGCTCGCCGAACTTGGATACAAGGCCCATCCGTTCGAAACCGCAGGCGTCGAGGCCGCGGAAACCGAACAGTCGCGCTTCTTGCTGCGCTGCCTCGGAGTGGCGGCATTCGCCACCATGAATGTGATGATGCTCTCCATTCCGGTGTGGTCCGGAAATGGCAGCGACATGATTCCCGAACAGCGGGATTTCTTTCACTGGCTGTCGGCGCTGATCGCGCTGCCGGCCGCGGCCTATGCGGGTCAGCCTTTCTTCCGTTCGGCGTTTCGCGCGTTGCGCACAGGCAACGTCAATATGGACGTTCCGATCAGTATCGGCGTCATTCTCGCGCTTGCGATGTCGGTCATCGAAACGGTCGGCCACGCCGAGCACACCTATTTCGACGCGGCGATCATGCTGCTGACTTTTCTGCTGGTAGGGCGCTATCTCGACCAGAGCATGCGGCGGCGGACAAGGGCAGTCGCCGGAAACCTTGCAGCGTTAAAGGCCGAGACCGCGACCCGGTTCGTCGGAGCCGACGAAATTTCGCAAGTGCCGGTGGCGGCGATTGGTCCCGGCGACATCGTGCTGTTGCGGCCGGGCGAGCGTTGCGCGGTCGACGGCACGGTGATCGAGGGGCGATCGGAGATCGACCAAAGCCTGATTACCGGCGAGACCCTGTACGTCGCAGCGGAGCGGGGCACCGCGGTTTATGCGGGTTCGCTCAATATTTCCGGGACATTGCGCGTCCGGGTTTCCGCGGCGTCCGAAGCAACGCTGCTGGCGGAAATCACCCGGCTGCTCGACAATGCGTTGCAGGCGCGCTCCCGCTATGTGCGGCTGGCGGACCGGGCGTCCCGGCTTTATGCGCCCGTGGTGCATGCCACCGCGTTGCTGACCATGCTGGGCTGGGTTCTGGTCGGCGCGAGCTGGCACGATGCCATTGTCACGGGCGTCGCGGTTCTCATCATCAGCTGCCCCTGCGCGCTGGGTCTGGCGATCCCGACCGTGCAGACCGTCGCGTCAGGTGCGATGTTCAGGGCCGGTGTGCTGCTCAATTCCGGCGATTCCATCGAACGCGTGGCCGAAGTCGACCGGGTCATTTTCGACAAGACCGGAACCCTGACCCTGCCTGACCTCGAAGTGGTGAACGCGGCCGACATCCCCGAGGATGTGTTTGGTCTCGCGGGCCAGCTTGCGCTTGCCAGCCATCATCCGGTTGCGGCGGCCGTGGCGCGGGCGGCGGCTGCGAAATCGCCGTTCGCCGGCGCCATTGAGGAGCCCGGACAGGGGGTGCGCGGCACATTGGGTGGAATCGAGATGAGGTTGGGAAGGCCGTCGTTCTGCGGGGCGGAGCGATTGGTCGAGGAGCGCGCCAATCTTGATCCGGAAACCTCGCACGTCGCTTTCAGCCTGGGTGAAGCGAAATACCTGTTTTCCGTGCGCCAGGGGCTGCGCCCGGACGCGCGCGCGACGATATCGGCGCTTGCAGAGCGCCACATAGGGGTTGAAATTCTTTCCGGCGACCGCGAGCCCGCGGTTCGGGCGGCCGCGCGAGCGCTGGGGATCAGCGAATGGCGGGCAGGCATAACCCCGGCCGACAAGATCGCGCGTATCGAGGATCTGAAGCGCCGGGGCCACCGGGTGATGATGGTCGGCGACGGGTTGAACGATGCGCCGTCGCTGGCCGCGGCGCACGTCTCGATGTCGCCGATCAGTGCCGCGCATCTGAGCCAGGCGACAGCCGATCTGGTTTTCCTCGGCAAGCCGTTGGCTCCGGTGGTCGCGGCAATCGATTTCTCACGCAAGGCGCTGCATCTGATGCGGCAGAATCTCTGGCTCGCGGTGGGATACAATCTTCTGGCGGTCCCGATTGCGATCAGCGGGGTCGTAACCCCGCTGATCGCCGCCGCGGCGATGTCTGGTTCCTCACTACTGGTGATGCTCAACGCGCTTCGCGCGCGCCGCGTCGCGAACGGAGGATCGTGATGGAAGTGATGGTCATTCTCGTGCCGCTTGCGCTTGGGCTCGGACTGGTCGGCCTGCTCGGGTTCCTCTGGTCGCTCAAGAGCGGGCAATATGACGATCTCGAGGGCGCGGCCTGGCGCGCCATCGCAGATGACGAGCCGGCGAAAGAAATACCGTCGGATTGAGCCGCGAAAACCGTTTAGGGCATGATCCGGAAAAGTGGGAACCGGTTCTCCCTCGGACAAACGCGAAGCGTTTGCTCGGAGATCATGCTCAAGCAGTAGGCGGGATAACGATTCGAAGAAATGTCATGCCAGTCTAGCTGGCTCAAAAAGCGGGACATCAATCGCCGAAACTACGAACAGGGATGACTTCTGCGATTGGACCCGAACCGGACGCTGGCCAGTATGTAAAATTTAGTGTTTCGAGAACCCTTTTGACCTCTTATGGGTCGCTGTTCAGCCATTACGATGCCACCCTTGGGAGTTTGCATGCGGCGACGCAAGTTCATAACCCTTCTCGGCGGCGCAGCGGCCACTTGCCCGCTCACCGCACGCGCACAGCAGCCGCGAAGAGTGCCAACCATAGGGTTTCTGGGCCCCTGACCTTCCGGTCGAACAGCGGACCACTTTCGAGCTGGTCGTCAATTTTACAACGACAAAAGCACTTCGCATGACAATACCGGAGGCTTTCTTGCTGCGCGCCGACGAAGTGATCGAACAAGGTTCGATTCTCGTCTTGCCATTAACTATACCTTGCTTTCTTGCGGCGAGAGGGACCAGGTTTAGAGCCTGTCCACAATTGGAGGATTCCCAAGGAGATTATCGCGTGATTCATAGGCGGTCAGCTGATTCGGAGCTGACAGATGCGCCGCTACGCCCTTCGGGACGATCAATGGGACAGGATCAAGGATATTTTGCCCGGACGTGAAGGGCATGTGGGGGTAACGGCCAAGGACAATCGGCTGTTTGTAGAGGCGGTGATCTACCGTTACCGGGCCGGCATCCCTTGGCGGGACTTGCCCGAGCGCTTTGGCGACCCGATCAAGATACATACGCGCTTCTCGCGCTGGGCCAAAAGCGGCGTGTGGAAGAAGCTGTTTGAGATGCTGGCGAGCGATGCGGATAATGAGTACGCCATGATCGACAGCACGATCGTGCGAGCGCATCAGCACAGTGCCGGCGCACAAAAAAAGACGGCGAAGACCAGGCGATCGGGCGCAGCAAAGGCGGGCTGAGCACCAAGATTCATGCGCTTGTCGATGCGTTAGGCAATCCGCTGGACTTCATCCTGACGCCGGGCCAAGCCCATGATCTGCAAGGCGCCGACGCGCTGCTGCCGGATATGGCGGCCGAGGCCTTGCTGGCAGACAAGGCCTTCGATGCCGACGAGCGGGTGATCGAGCCGTTGCTTGCACGGGGAAAGTCGATCGTGATCCCGCCCAAGAGCAACCGCAAGGTTCAACGCGATTTTGACAAAGACGCCTACAAGGCCCGCCACCTCATCGAGAATTTCTTCTGCAAGCTCAAGCAATACCGCGCCATCGCCACCCGCTACGACAAAACCGCCAGAAATTTCCTCGCCGCAATCCACCTCGCGGCTGCTATCATCTGGCTCAATTGATGACAGGCCCTAATACACGCTTAAGAATTTTTCCCAAGAGATAGCCGATCAGCGCAAGCATCAGAACGCCGCAAGAAATTGCGAGCGGAGTCTGGCCTCTTAAGGAGGATTGATTGCGGACGCTTCTCATTGGCGCGCTGGCTGCGGCCCTGATTGGCTGTAGCCATCAACCACCGCCGCAGGCGGCCATTGGTTCCTGCACTGGCGTGAATGGGTTTGCCTGTCACGAGCGGACAACCGGTCCGCCGATCCAGCTGGCGTCATCCCGGTACCATTCCGTGGCGACAGACAGGAAGTCCGTCGGCGCACGGAAGACTGAAATGTCGTCGTCTACTCGCCGCAGGGCCCGCCTCGCAAGCAAAACTGCGAAGTCCACAACGATCGCGGCGAAAGCAGAGCCTCCGGCATCTCGCATCCCACCTCCGATTGGTTCATCGAACAAGCCCCTGAAGTCCGCAGGCAGCGCTGCGGACGCCGCAGAGTCCAAAACGACACGTGGTGACGCCGCGGTAGCACACCCTACCGTCGGCGTTGGTGGGTCTGATAACAGGATGATTGAGGCACAGGTAGCGGCCGCCACCGTGCTCGCGGGGCGAGTAACGACCGCAACTGCGGCTCCACCACCGGGCATGAAAGCGAAAAACATGAAACAGGCGGCGCGCCGACGGGGTGGTCGAATGATGTTTGCTGCGGTGCATGAGTGGCCTCGACATTTCGCCAGGCGATGGCACTTGCTGACGACGTGATCGAATGGACCGCGCGAAGCATCCGGGTGTAATCGGCATTCCCGTGGTTTGAGCAGATGGAAGCGATGTCGCAAGCGGCGGAATGATTTTGGCGCAAGGCTCGGCTAGGACAACAACGCCTTCCGATAGAGCGCCCCGTACAGGGCTGCCGAAACATCCCAGCTGAACGATCGCGACATTGCGCTGCGGCGCATGGAGTTGAGTTGATCCTTCGTCATGAAGGTCGTGAAGGCGCGCCGGATGCCGCCGAGGAACGCTTCGGTTGAAGGCCGGTCGAACAGGAATCCGGTTTCGCCGTCGGTGATGGTTTCCGCCAAGCCCCCGGTCTGGTGGCCGATCGGCAGCGAACCGAACTTCTGGGCATACATCTGGCTCAGTCCGCACGGTTCGAAGCGCGACGGCATCAGCGTAAAATCGCTGCCGGCAAAAATCCGCCGGGCCTGTCCGTCATTGAAACCGATCGCGACCCCGATCGCATCGGGCCTGCGGCGGTGCGCATCGACCAGCGCCTGCTCGATCTCGGGCTCGCCTGAGCCGGTCACGATGATCTGGCCGCCGGCCTCGATGATCTCGTCGGCGGCTGATAATACGAGGTCGACGCCTTTCTGATGAACGAGGCGGGCGACCAGGCCGAAAATCGGACCGCGCGACAGCGCCAGGCCGAACTGCTGGCGGACATAATCCGAGTTCGCCTGCTTGCCTTCCCAGTCGCCCGCGGCAAACGGCTGCGCCAATTGCGCGCAGACCCGCGGATCCCAGCTTTCGTCGATGCCGTTCAATATTCCCGTCAATTGTGCGGCGTCGGAGCGGCGGCGCAGCAGGCCCTCAAGCCCGCAGCCGAGCTCGGGCGTGGTGATCTCCCTGGCATAGGTTTCGCTGACGGTGGTCAGATGCGAGGCGTAGACGAGCCCACCTTTGAGAAAGGATAGTTTGTCGTAAAACTCCAGCCCGTCGATGTGGAAGGAGTCTTCCGGGGCGCCGATCCGGCGCAGCGATTCCTTCGGAAACAGGCCCTGATAGGCGAGGTTGTGGATGGTCAGGATGGTGGGAATCTTGACGGCGTTCCAGGCGAGGTAGGCCGGCACCAGCGCGGCCTGCCAGTCATTGGCGTGAACCAGATCCGCTGCCCAATTATTGTCCAGACTGCCTGCCGCGAGCTCGGCCGTGGCCGAGGCAAATCGGCCGAAGCGCACATCATTGTCAGGCCAGTCCCGGCCGGACGCGTCGCCATAAGGGTTACCCGGGCGGTCATAGAGTTGCGGACAGAGGAGAATGTAGACGGGCAGGCCGTCCCTGGTTGAAGCCAATCCAAGCGAGCAGGCCGGCATTTCCGCCATCGCCGGACATTCGCCAACGATTTCAATATGCAGGAATTGTTCGACGACGTCGCGATATCCCGGCAGCAAGATCCTGACATCGCTCCAGGGCCGAAGCGCCCGGGGCAGGGCCGCCGAGACCGCCGCGAGGCCGCCCACCCGGACGAAATCGTCCATTTCGGTCGTGACGAATAAAACTCTCAAGAAACGCCCTCTCGGTCACTGACAATATATTTATGCAAGAACAGTTCCAGTTTTCTCCCGGGGGTTGAAATAGGAGGCCGGGCGGGCGGCTGCCGAACCTTCAGGTGCCCCCTGGAATTGCTTCCCCGGCCGGGCCGCGCGATCTAGGGTCACGCCGCGCCGAGGATGCGCGGGCCCTTGGGAGCTTTCGAAAATGAAATTAGCTGACAGCGATGAGACTAATTTGACGGGGAGTTTCGGGGGCCTTCGCGTCCTCGATTTTTCGACCACGATTGCCGGTCCGCATTGCACCCGGATGCTTGCGGACATGGGCGCGGAGGTCATCAAGATCGAGTCGGTCGAAGGCGAGACCATGCGAACCCGTCCGCCGCTCCGGAACAATTTCAGTACCGTGTTCGGCCAGCTCAATGTCGGCAAGAAGAGCCTCATGCTGGATTTGAAATCGCCTGACGCGATTGAAGTTATCCGCCGGCTTGTTGCCGATGCCGATATCCTCGTCGAAAATTTTCGCCCCGGCGTGATGCTCAGATTGAAACTGGATTACGGCTCACTGCGTGAGCTCAATCCGAAACTGATTTATTGCTCGATCTCCGGCTACGGCCAGACCGGACCGTCGGCTGAACTGCCGGCCTACGCGCCGGTCATCCACGCGGCTTCCGGTTACGACATGGCGCACCTCGCATACCAGCCCGGGCGATCCCGGCCGGACTACTGCGGCATCTATCACGCGGACGTACTTACGGGCACCTATGCCTTCGGCGCCATTTCGGCGGCGCTGCACCAGCGTCACGCCAGTCAAAAAGGCCAGCACATCGACGTCTCGATGCTGGAATCGATGCTCGGTCTGACCCTGAATGAATTGCAATGGTCGCAATTCCCGGTGAAGCAAACCCAGCGGCCGATGTTCGGCCCCGTCGAAACCGCTGACGGATATGTGATGCTGGCGATCGCCAGTGAGAAAACCTTTCAGAGCCTGATCAAGGTCATCGGTCATCCCGAATGGATTGCCGATCCGCGTTTTACAAAATATTCCGACCGCCGCGACAACTGGGCGGACTTGATGAACGGCGTCGAAGCGTGGTCGCGCACGCTCACGACCGAAAAATGCCTGACCGAATTGAACAGTCACGGCGTTCCCTGCTCGGCCTATCGCACGGTTGCCGAGGCATTGCTCGATCCCCAGATCGCCCATCGCGGCGCGCTGACCGAGGTCAGGGATGGCGGCGGCACGTTCAAGGTCCTCAACCTGCCGTTCCGGATGTCGGGAGCCACGGTCTCGGCGGCAAAGCGGATGTCGACCTTGGGCGAGCACACCGTGGCACTGCTCAAGGAGACCGGCCTTTCAGACGATGAAATTGCGGCCTTCACCGGGAAACCGTTGATGGCGGAGCTGCGCTGACGGCAACGGGCGCGTCGAGCATGGCGCAAAAAATTGCGGCTTCTCATCCGGCGGCCACCTGCGGCCTTGCCGGGGCCCGCGATTCCGGCCAATCTGACGGACAGTAACGATCCGGGGAATACCGGACGGCGGCATCTTGGAGGGATCAAAAAATGAAGGCGGTTTCGCGCTCGCGCGCGTTCGCGCGAATTTTCCTTACTACGGTATTTGGCGTTGCCTTGTTTGCAGGGTCGGCCAACGCCCAGAAACAGGGCGGCAGCATCACCGTCGGCCTCGAGCTCGATATTCCCGGTTTCGATCCGCTGAAGGTCGGCGTGTTCGATACCTCGGCGGAAACCGCGGCCGCGGCGATCTTCGATACGCTGGTCGGTCTCGACGACAAGGGCCAGCCGGTGCCGAAGCTGGCGCTGTCCTGGACCCATTCGGACGACTACAAGACCTGGACCTTCAAACTGCGGCCCGGCGTCAAATTCCAGGACGGTACGCCTTTCAATGCCGAAGCGGTGAAAGCCAATTTCGACCGGCAGAAGGACCCCGCCAACAAATGCCGCTGCGCCTTCTACATCGCTTACGTCCACGACGTGCAGGCGCCTGATGAGCTGACGGTCGTCTACAATTTGAACGATCCGGCAGTCAACCAGCCGGCGCTTATGACCATCCAGAGCTCCAACAATGTTATCCAGTCGCCGACGGCATGGAAGACCAAGGGCGACGACTACAATCGCAACCCCGTCGGCACCGGACCCTACATCCTGAAGTCATGGACTGCCGGCGACCGCATGGTGCTGGAACGCAATCCCGACTACTGGAACAAGGGCCATCCGCATCTCGACCGCATCGTGCTGAAGCCGCTGCCGGATGCGCAGTCGCGCTTCGCCAGCCTGCAATCGGGCGAGGCCGATATTGTCTGGGACGATGAGTACGATGCGGACAATATTCAGAAGGCCCAGAAAGACCCGAAGATGACGGTGCACACCTATGCTGGCTCCGGCGCCGCCGTCTACGCCTTCAACACCAAGGTGGCGCCGTTCGACGATGTGCGCGTGCGCCAGGCGCTGGTGATGGCCATCGACCGCAAGAAGATGTCGCAGGCGATCACCAATGGCCTCGCGAGAACGGCCAGCAACCCGTACGGTGACGGTTCGTGGGTCAAGTGCAAGGACGACGGCGCGTTGCCCAACGATATCGAAAAGGCCAAAACGCTGATCAAGGATTACGGCAAGCCGGTCGAATTCAAGATGATCGTCACCGCGACGCCTCGCGGACGCACGGTCGGCCAGGTGCTTCAGCAATTCTGGAAGCAGGTCGGCGCCAACATGGAGATCGAGCAGGTCGATCAGGCCACCATCGTGCCGCGCGCCTTCATGCGTCAGTTTCAGTTGACGCCATGGCGGATCGTCGATCTCGCCGACCCTGACCCGCAGATGTTTGCCAATTTCCACACCGGCAGCCCGGTCGCGCTTGCCAATTACTCCAATCCCGAACTCGACAAGCTGCTGGAGCATGCGCGGACCACCGCCGAGATCGGGCCGCGCACCGAGGATTATTGCGCGATCAGCCGGCTCATCAACAAGGAGGCGATCTGGTTCTGGACCTTCCAGAACACCTATTACGCGATTTCCACTTCCAGGCTGAAAGGCCTGCCGAAGATCTATCACGGGGTGATCGACGTATCCGACGTCTGGATGGAATAGCCGTCGATGCTCGGCTTTGTTGCTCGACGGCTGTTGTATCTGGTGCCGGTTCTGGTCGCCGTGTCGCTCCTGACGTTCCTGATCGCCTCGCTTTTGCCGGGCGATCTGGCTTACGTGATCCTGGGCGATCAGGCGACGCCGGAGAAGGTCGAGGCGTTGCGCCATGACATGGGGCTCGATCAGCCGATCTGGTGGCGCTACATCAGTTGGCTGGGCCACGTGCTGGAGGGCGATTTCGGCCGCTCGTTCCGCACCGGACAGACCGTGTTGCAGGCGGTATCCGAGCGCCTGCCGGTGTCGCTTGAGCTGATGTTCCTGGCCGAGATCCTGGGACTCGCGATCGGCGTTCCCCTCGCGATTGCCTGCGCGGTGCGCAGCGGCAGCGCCTTCGACCGCTTCATGACCGGCAGCGCCTTCGGCATGCTGTCGGTGCCGACATTCCTGTCCGCGATCCTGCTGATCTACCTGTTCGCGGTGCAGCTGCACTGGCTGCCGGCGACCGGTTACGTGCCGTTCGAAGAAGACCCGGTCGGAAATCTGCGCTTCTTCGTGCTGCCGGCGCTGACGCTGGCGCTCGCCGAATGGCCGGGAATTATGCGCGTGCTGCGTTCCGATATGATCGCGACCCTGCAGGAGGACTATATCGCGCTGGCCAAGGCCAAGGGCCTGACATTCTCGCGCATCCTCTTCGTGCATGCCTTGAAGCCGTCGTCGCTGACCCTGATCACGATCACCGGCATCAATATCGGCCGCCTGATCGGCGGCGCCCTGATCGTGGAGACGATCTTCGCGCTGCCGGGGATCGGCCGGCTCGTTGTCAGCGCGATCGGTACCCGCGACCTGATCATCCTGCAGGGCGTGGTGCTGGTCGTCGCCGGCGGCTTCGTGCTGATGAACTTCATTGTCGACATGCTCTATGCCGTCCTCGATCCCAGGATACGTCATGGCCACGCTTGAACTCAGCATTGACGAGGACGTCGCCGTTGGTCCGGTTTTGCGGACGCGGCGGCTGGGGCCGTTGTTCTGGGCGGCGATCGTCTGGATGATCTTAGTTTTCGCCGCCGCGGCATTGGCGAGCGTGCTGCCGCTGCCCAGTCCGACCGACATGGACATGCTGGACCGGCGCGCGCCGGCCTCGATGCTGCATTGGCTCGGCACCGACGGCCTTGGCCGCGACGAACTGGCGCGGCTGATCTTTGGCGCCCGGATCTCGCTCATCGTCGGCGTCTGCGCGCCGGTCATCGGCATCACCATCGGCGGCGCGCTCGGCATGCTGGCGGGATATTTTCGCGGCCGCTTCGAACAACTCGTGGTCGGCAGCATGGACGTGCTGCTGGCGTTTCCGCCACTGATATTCGTGCTGGCCGTGATCGCCTTTCTCGGGCAGTCGATCCTCAATCTCACCTGCATTCTCGGCGTGCTCGGCATTCCCACCTTCATGCGGGTCGCGCGCGCGGCAACCCTGACGTTGACGCGGCGCGAATTCGTCATCGCAGCGCAAGCGCTCGGCGCCACCCATGCGCGCATCCTGCTGCGCGAGCTGCTGCCCAACGTCCTTCTGCCGCTGCTCGCCTTCTTCCTGCTCGGCGTTGCCGTCTTCATCGTCGTCGAGGGATCATTGTCATTCCTCGGTCTCGGGGTGCCGCCGCCGATCTCGAGCTGGGGCAGCATGATCGGTGAGGGCCGCGAGAGCCTGGATGTAGCGCCGCGGCTCGCCTTCCTGCCCGCGATCGCGATGTTCCTGACCGTGCTCTCCTTCAATCTGGTTGGCGATACGCTGCGCGCGCTCACCGATCCGCGGCAAGGCGCGCTGTGAGCGAGCCCGCGTTGCTTTCCGTCGAGGATGTCTCGGTCGATCTGCCGACCCCGCGCGGCAATCTTCGCGCGGTCGATCGTGTCGACCTGAAAATTGGCGCGGGCCGAACGCTCGGCATTGTCGGCGAATCCGGTTGCGGCAAGACAATGTTGTCGCGCGCCATCCTGCAGCTGCTGCCGAAGAAGGCCAAACTGTCCGGCCGCGTGATGTTTGACGGGCAGGATCTGGTTCGGCTCGATCCCGAACGCTTGCGCAAACTTCGCGGCCGGTCGCTCGCGGTGGTGTTCCAGGACCCGATGACCTCGCTCAATCCGGTCTTGACCATCGGCACCCAGTTGATCGAAACGCTGCAGGAACATCTCGAACTTGACGCCAATGCCGCGAAGCGGCGAAGCGTCGAGCTGCTGACCGCGGTCGGCATTCCCGCGCCAGAACAGAGATTGACGCAGTATCCCCATCAGCTCTCGGGCGGCATGCGGCAGCGGGTGGCGATCGCGATTGCGCTGTCGTGCGAACCGAAACTGCTGATCGCCGACGAGCCGACCACCGCGCTGGACGTCACCATCCAGGCCCAGATTCTCGATCTCCTGGCGCGCGAACAGCGAAGGCGGCATATGGCGATGATCCTGATCACCCATGACCTCGGTGTCGTCGCCGGCCGCACCGATGAAGTCGCCGTGATGTATGCCGGCCGTGTCGTCGAACGCGCGCCGACGCCGGTGTTGTTCAAGAAGATGCACATGCCCTACACCGAGGCGCTGCTTGCGGCGATCCCGAAGATCGATGCGGCTCCGCACACGCCGCTGCCGGCGATCTCGGGACGCCCGCCGGATCCGACCCGGCCGATCCTGGGCTGCTCGTTTTCGCCGCGCTGCCGCTATGCCGCAGGCCTCTGTCATCGCGAGAAGCCCGTGCTGACGGCGACCGAATCGCCGGCGCACCTGTTTGCCTGCTTCCACCCGATTTTGACGCCGGCCGGGATTGGCGCGTGATGCAGGGCGGCCAGCAATCCCTGTCGAACGAGCCGCTGCTCAAGGTGGAACATCTCGTCGTCGAATATGCCGTCGGCGGCAAGACGGTCCACGCGGTGTCCGACGTCAGTCTGGAAGTGGCGCGCGGCGAGACCCTCGGTCTGGTCGGCGAATCCGGCTGCGGCAAGTCTACGCTCGGCCGCGCGGTGCTGCAGTTGCGCCGGGCCCAATCGGGGCGCGTCCTGTTCGACGGCCAGGACCTCACGGCGATGCAGGGCGAGACCTTGCGCAAGATGCGCCGGCGCGTGCAGCTGATCTTCCAGGATCCGATTGCCTCGCTCAATCCGCGGCGGCGCATCGGCGATATCATCGCCGAACCGCTGGTGATCGCCGGCGTCGAAGATCCGAACAAGCGCAAGGAGCTGGTCAGCGAGGTGCTCAGCGCCGTCGGGCTCGACCCCGAGCTCGTGATCGAGCGCCTGCCGCATGAATTTTCCGGCGGACAGTGCCAGCGCATCTGCATTGCGCGTGCGCTGGTCCTCAATCCCGAATTCATCATCTGCGACGAGCCGGTTTCGGCACTCGATGTTTCCATTCGCGCCCAAATCCTCAATCTGCTGGAAGACATGAAGGCGCGCTTCGGATTGACGCTGCTGTTCATCGCCCACGATCTCGCCGTGGTCAAGGCGGTGAGTGACCGCGTGGCCGTGATGTATCTCGGCCGGCTGTGCGAAGTCGGTCCGTCCGAGCAATTGTTCGCGAGCCCCGCGCATCCCTATACCGCGCTGTTGATCGAGGCGATCCCGGTACCCGATCCGGACGTGCGGCCGGCCGAAAGCGTCCCGGTCGGGGAGCCGCCATCGCCGATTGCGCCCCCTTCGGGCTGCCGGTTTCGTACTCGCTGCCCTCGAGCCGACCAGCGATGTGCAGATCAGGTGCCGGAACTTCGCCTGATCGCGCCTGACCAGTTCGTCGCCTGCCATCATCCATTGATCGCGGCCGGCTAAACATCTAACAACTGCGCGGGAATGCGTGGCAATCTTTGCCCAAGAACAAGAAATATTCACGGGAGAGAAGCGATGAAAAGTTTTCAGGTCACCGATTTCAACGCCCCGCTGAAAGAGGTGGATGCGCCGACGCCGCAGCCGTCGGGAACGCAGGTCCTGATCAAGGTGAAGGCCGCCGGTGTCTGCCACAGCGATCTGCACATCTGGGAAGGCGGCTACGATCTCGGCCATGGACGCAAACCCCTGTCATTGAGGGATCGCGGCGTGTCGCTGCCGCGAACCATGGGGCATGAGACGTCCGGCGAAGTCATTGCGTTCGGGCCGGATGCCAAAGCCGCCGCCGGCGATCTCAAAATCGGTGATATCGCGCTGGTCTATCCCTGGCTCGGCTGCGGCAAATGCGAGACCTGTCTCGGCGGCGACGAGAACATGTGCGTCGTCAAGCCGAATTCGCTCGGCGTCTACTGCGACGGCGGCTACGCCGACCACATGACGGTGCCGCATCCGAAGTATCTGTTGAATCTGAAGGGGCTCGATCCCGTGGCCGCAGCGCCCTATGCCTGCTCCGGCGTCACCACCTACAGCGCCCTGAAGAAAGTCGCGGCCGATTTGAACACGCCGATCGTTATTTTCGGCGCCGGCGGTCTCGGCCTGATGGCGCTCTCGCTGTTGAAGGCGATGGGCGGCAAGGGCGCCATCGTCGTCGATATCGACGCGCGCAAGCGGGAAGCCGCCGAGAAAGCCGGCGCGCTCGCCACCGTCGATGGCGGCGCTTCGGACGCACTGGAACAACTCGCCAAAAAGGCCGGCGGGCCGATCCGCGCGGTGATCGATCTGGTCGGCAATGCCAAGACCACGCAGCTCGGCTTCGACTGCCTGACCAAGGGCGGCAAGCTTGTGATCGTCGGCCTGTTCGGCGGCGGCGCGACCTGGGCGCTGCCGCTGATTCCGATCAAGGCCATTACCATCCAGGGCAGCTATGTCGGCAATCTCAGGGAGACCCAGGAGTTGCTCGATCTTGTGCGCGCCAAGAAGATCGCGCCGATTCCGGTGACGCCGATGCCGCTTGCCAAAGCCAACGAGGCGCTGATGGACTTGCAGAAGGGCCGGCTGGTCGGCCGCGCGGTGCTGACTCCGTAGTGGAATTTTCAAGAGCGGTGGCTTCATCCTTCGAGACGCGCACAAGTGTGCGCTCCTCAGGATGAGGTCTACCACCCTCATGGTGAGGAGCACGGCAACGCCGTGCGTCTCGAACCATGAGGCCACAGACAACATTCGCAATTCGAAGGAATCCCCCATGTCTGCCAATAACGCGCTCCACATCGCCGTGCTCGCCGGCGACGGCATCGGTCCTGAAGTGATGGCTCCGGCGCTTGAAGTATTACGCAAGATCGAGGCGACCACGGACCTGAAGTTTCGCTTCACCGAGGCGCCGGCTGGCGCCAACCATTATCGCGCGACCGGCAAGTCGATGCCGGAGAGCACCGTGCGGCTGTGCGAGGAGGCGAACGCGGTTCTGCTCGGCGCCTGCGGCCTGCCGTCGGTGCGCTACCCGGATAACACCGAGATCATGCCGCAGGTGGAGCTGCGCTTTCATTTCGACCTCTATGCCGGCGTGCGCCCGGCGCGCCTGATCCCGGGCGTGCCGAGCCCGATCGTTGGCGCGGACCGGCGCGGCATCGATCTGATCGTGATCCGGGAATCCACCGAAGGCCTGTTTGCTTCGATGGGGAAGGGCGTCGTCACCGATACCGAGGCGCGCGAGACGCTGGTCATCACGCGCAAGACCTCGGAACGGCTGTTCGAGTTTTCCTTTCGCCTCGCTGAACGCCGCAAGGCGCGCGGCAAGCCGGGTCAGTTGACCTGCGTCGACAAGGCCAACGTGTTCAAGGCGTTCGCGTTCTTTCGCGAGATGTTCGATGAAGCGGCTAAACGTCATCCAGAAGTGAAGGCCGACCGCCTATATGTCGACGCCTGTTCCGCCTTGCTGGTAAAGCGTCCCTGGGATTTCGACGTGATGGTAATGGAGAATATGTTCGGCGACATTCTCTCCGACATGACCGCCGGCCTGATCGGCGGCATGGGCATGGCGCCGTCGGCCGACATCGGCGACACCCACGCGGTGTTCCAGCCGTGTCACGGCACCGCGCCCGATATCATGGGGCAGGGCAAGGCCAATCCTACGGGCATGATCCTGTCGGCCGCGATGATGCTGGACTGGCTCGCCGACAAGTTCGATCTGGAACAGGCGGCGGAAGCCGCCGAAAGCATCGAGCGCGCGGTCGACAAGGCCTATGCGGATGGAATCAAGCCGATGGAATTCGGCGGCCGCAACGGCACCGCGGATATCGCCAAGGCCGTGCTGCAGGGGTTGTAGGCGATCGAGGAGCGGTGCTGACCCACGCCTACAGATTCGAATTTCAAGCAGCCCGCCATCGCGATGGTAACGATAGCTCCCCTCCCCCCGCGAAGCGGCGGGGAGGGGTTGGGGTGGGGAGTACCTCGGCAAATTTGCTGCCAGAGGAGCAAGCTGATATACCCCCCACCCCCGACCCCTCCCACCACGCGCAAGAGCGCGTAGGGGGAGGGAAGATTACTGCACACGGCTTCGCGATCTCGCCGCGCGTTTCGCGCGAGTTTTGCTATCAAATTTCCTTACCCTCCAATCAGAGGGCGCAGGGAATGCCGGGCGCCCGATGCGCCCGATAGCCGCGTGTGCAATGATAGTGGTAGAGCGCACACGCGTTAGTCAGGTCACACCGGAAATCGTCCGGCATTCCCCGCGCAATGGTTTTAACGGTTTCCTTCGGGCTCTCCTCGGTGACCGGCTTTCTTGCCACCGTCGCTCGTGGATTTGTCTTCCACGAACTTGACGCCAGCGTCGGGGCGTCAGGACCACACGACTTCGCCGTCCGCTTCCAGCGCCGTCGTCTACGGCACTATCGGCGTCCATCGCATCCCGTCCCGCGGCCGTGACGATCGCGTGTCGCCCCTCGAGTGGGACGGGACGGCGGGGGATATAGAACTGATTTGGGCTTTCGAAAAATCAGAATATTTTTGCAAAAAGGGCTGGACAGCCCTTCTGCAAGACAGCCTGACGGGCAAATCACTTAACCTCCCGCGGGCACCTTGCCCGCCGGCAATTCGAAGATCGAGATCGAAGTGGCGCACGGGTTGATGCAGCATGGCGGAGCGAAGTTCAGAGTGGTCGGCGGATGTCCGCTTTTGCGCGCATAGCGGACTCAAGTCGGACATCGCGCCATGTCCGAAAAGTGCCAGCAACGGACTCATGCACCGCAGCAAACAGCCTCGTCATTCGATCACCTCGTCGGCGCGGCCAAGCAGCCGCAGCGTTGACCTAGATCAACGTCCCACCCTAGGACTACGTGCATTTTCAAATCGAAGTGATCTCTCGTCGAAAGGCCCTCTACCGAACGCACGGAGCGACATGAAGAGCGACGTAACTAAGCAACTGCGCTGCGCCATTGACGACTAATGCGTCTTCGGAGGTCGGCGATCCGCAAACGCGTTTGAAGTTGAATTAACGTATAGCCGGCTGCAGTTGTCGCGTGACATAGGCCGGCGAAGCTGTAGGAACGGTGCAGGATCCACGCCCATGCCCCAGCTCGAGGATTTCTTTGGATCAAGTGCGAGCCGAGCCGAACTCGCGAGGCTCAATAGTTTCAGCGCCATCCAACAATCACGCGCTGAGCGGATGGCGAATGGGAAGGCCATTCGCCGCAATTTACCGCGCTCGTCCCACGCGGCATTTCGGCGCGCGCGCGATCGACTCGATCCGGTTTCGGTTCTTCGAGGCGCAGAATGCTACCCGCATTAAAGAGCTGGTGCCGGTGCGGATGGCGCGTATGCTGACCTCGCCGTTCGCTTTCCTGCGGGGAAGCGCCGCAATCATGGCGGGCGATCTCGCAAACTCTCCGCGCACTGATCTCGAGGTGATGGCCTGCGGCGATATGCATCTGATGAATTTCGGCCTGTTCGCGTCGGCCGAGCGCAACCTGGTTTTCGCAATCAACGATTTCGACGAGGTTCTTCCAGGGCCATGGGAGTGGGATGTCAAGCGGCTGGCCACGAGCGCCGCGGTTGCCGCTCTCTTTGTCGGCGGCGACCGGACTGATGCCGAGCAGGCGGCGCGCGCGGTGGTCGAGGCCTATGTCAGGCGGATCCGCCGCTACGCCGAGATGGATTTTTTGGAAGTCTGGTACGACCTGATCGACGAGAGAACGATCCTGGCCGCGACCCCGCCGCGCATGCGAAAGCTCGCTCAGGCCACCTTCGACAAGGCACGCGCTCGAGGCCACATTCGGGCG
The DNA here is from genome assembly GCA_963801875.1 of uncultured Alphaproteobacteria bacterium. GTDB lineage: Bacteria > Pseudomonadota > Alphaproteobacteria > Rhizobiales > Xanthobacteraceae > Bradyrhizobium. Next base: position 1,127,091 of record CAWDGT010000010.1, read on the forward strand.
CTCGATCGGCTGACAGAAGAGGTCAATGGTGAGCATCGGATCGTGGAGGATGTGCCCATCATCGTTCGTGCGAAGCATCTTCCGAACGGCATACCGATCACCGAAGCGCTGGAGGCGAAGCTGGGGTGCTACCTTGCGTCCCTTCCGGAGGATCGCAGGCGCCTGTTGTCGCGTTACCGGATCATCGATGTCGCACGCAAGGTTGTTGGTGTAGGCAGCGTCGGCACCAGTTGCTGGGTTGTGCTGCTTGAGGAGCAGGGAGCCGATAGTCCTCTGTTTCTCCAAATCAAGGAAGCACGCGAGTCCGTGCTGGCGCGCTATCTCGACGGCAGAAGAACGATCAAGCAGCAAGGGCGGCGCGTGGTGATCGGTCAGCGAATGATCCAGGGTTCCCCGGACATCTTCCTCGGCTGGGGGCCGGTCAAGCCGGTCAACGGCAGCCGGCATTACTATGTGCGACAACTCGCCGATATGAAGGGCGGCCTGAAGTTCAACGAAGGCGATCGCGAGGCGCTTGGCGGCCTCGCGAAGTACTGTGGTCTGTGCGGCTGGGCGCTCGCGCTCGCTCATGCGAAATCGGGCGACCCGGCGATGATTTCAGGCTATTGCGGCACCGGCGATGCGCTCCCGGACGCCATCGCGAAATTCTCGCTGGCCTATCTTGAGCAGACCGAGCGTGACCATGGCGCACTTGAGGCGGCGGCCCGGCGTGGCAGGATCCCGGTGGCCAAACAGGCTTGAACGGACCGGTCGGCGCTTTGCAGGTGCGCGCCGCTTCCGGACAGGTGACCATCTGCAAGAACATTCTGTCTTCGTTTGCGAGGGCAGTGACCAATGATGTGGAGCTCGAATATTCTTAAACCAGGTCGCGAGTGCGCTTTTGACGGCTTGCCGTTGCCGGCCCTGATTTGGCTTGCCCAGGCTATCACCGGCCGCGCCACCGGCACCCGGCCTGACTATCCGCGCACGGTATCGACGGCGTTCGAGGGCTTCGCGTCGACCAGGCTGGGCCAATTCTTCGGTCCGGCGGCCGATGAGCATCCGGGCCTGTCCGGCTTCAGCCTGTTGAGCCACGGGCGCGAGGCCTTCATCGTCCGTCTGGCGCTGGCCGACCTGGCCGAGCGAAGCCTCGACATGCAGTACTACGTCTGGGACGGTGATACGACCGGCCGGATCGTCGTCGACCACGTGATGAAGGCGGCCGATCGCGGGGTCAGGGTGCGGCTCCTCGTCGACGATCCCTTCTATAAGGCCAGCGATTCCGTCAAAGCTTGCCTCGATGCTCACCCCAATGTTGAGATCCGTCTGTTCAACCCGCTCACGAACCGGCGCTGGTCAATTCTCGACTTCATTTTCGATTTCGGCCGGGTCAATCGCCGCATGCACAACAAGTTGATGGTTGCTGACAATGCGGCGGCGATCGTCGGCGGCCGCAATATCGGTGACATCTATTACGGCGTGAATACCATCGCCAATTATCGCGATTTGGATGTGTTGGCGGTGGGGCCTGTCGTCCGCGATCTGTCCGGGGTATTCGACCAATACTGGAACAGCCCCTCGACCGTGCCGATCGCGGCCATCGTCGGTCGCGCCCATGGCGCAGCCGATCTCGATGGCATCCTGGTTCGTTTGCGTGAGGAGATCGCCGCGGCCGACTACCCTTATCCTATCGACCAAGACCTGGACGAGTTGGTGGCCCAGAGCGCCGAGCTTCGCGACAATCTCGTATGGGCACACGGCCGAATCATCGCCGACGACCCAGAAACCATCGCCCGCGGCAAGGAGAGCGATGACGTCATCGAATTCATTCGCGGGCGGATCGCCAAGCTGAAAGAGGAGCTGCTCGTCGAATCGCCGTACTTCGTCCTACCCGCCGGGGCGCAGGCAACCGTCAAAGCGCTGCACGAGCGCAATGTCCGAGTGCGCGTGCTGACCAACTCGCTCGCTTCGAACGACATGCTGCCGGCGCATTCAGGCTATGCCAAGACCCGAAGGCGGCTGCTCGAGAACGGCATGGAGCTATACGAGCTGCGCCCGGATACCGACGCCTTCCGGCCGGGCTGGTCGCTCCTTTCCGGGCGGTCGCCAGCCGCCTTGCACACCAAAGCCATGGCCTTCGACGGCGAAGCCGTGTTCATCGGCAGCTTCAACCTCGACCCGCGCTCTGCCGTGATCAACACCGAAGCCGGACTCTATATCGAGAGCCCGGAGCTTGCCAAAATGCTGACCGTCTACATGGCGACTGGCGTCGTGCCCGCCAACAGCTACCGCGTCCTCCTCGACCCGAACGGCGAGATCGTCTGGGAGACGGTGAGGGACGGCAAAAGGGTGCGCTACCAGGACGAGCCCGAAACCGGCTTCCGACGGCGATTCGTCGCCAACCTGTTGAAGCTGCTACCGATCGACTCGCAACTCTGACACCGATCCTTGGCGACTTAGGGCAAGATCCGCCTTCTGTGGTCTCGGGCAGAAGCTGGTGACTATCTGTGGGACGAGCCGGACTGCGCCACAGCCTTAATACAAATATCCCCAGCTGTTACCATCTTGTCGCGGATTTCGGGGGCTGCTTGTGCCATAGGGCTGGAACACTTGGCTGACGTTTGGATTTTTTTCTCCAGTTGTCACCGCGCTCATCAAGCAGGCGAAGAAGCTGCCAAAGGAGTTGTACAAGTCCCTGACCTGGGACCGGGGCAAGGAACTTACGGATCATCGTCGCTTTACGCTGGCGACCAACATCGACGTCTATTTTTGCGACCCGCAAAGCCCGTGGCAGCGCGGCTCGAACGAGAACACCAATGGCCTGCTGAGACAGTACTTTCCAAAGGGCACCGACTTGTCAGTGCACTCGCAAGCCTATCTCAACAAAGTGGCTCGTCAGCTCAACGAACGACCACGAGAGACCTTGCAATTTGAAACCCCAGCGGAGAGATTTAACGCCTGTGTTGCGTCGACCGGTTGAGCCGGCACCCCAACAACAGACATGAGGTGACTGCGGCAGCATGTCCGGTTGGTGCCATGAGCAGACATGCCGTCAGTCGGGTACTAGCAGCCGAAGGATTGCTTCATAACGAACACTTTGCTTGCCAACGAGGGCTGCACCATTGATTTCGGCACCCACATCCGTATAGGTGCCGCTAAATCCCGAGTTGACGATTTTTCGCGCCATCAGTCGTGTAATGGGAACCTGAGTGTGTTCATCACTGGTCCTTTCCACCGGCCGTCAGCGCAACTATACGTGCCGACGTAATAGAGGAAAGTAGTGCCACCACGGATCGTGCCGTCGCGCAGAACGAAGATGCCACTGTCGCTAGCCCTTAAACCATCGAGTGCCTTACTCTTAAATGAATAAAGTCCGTTCCTAATCATGAATGGTCGCCACACCTTGGTCGCACTAGCGCTTAGGGAAGAATATCGGCGAAAACGCTGCACCGCCAATGCGCTCATTAACACGCGCCGTTCCATGGTGATACTCGACGGACGCAGTTAACTGGCGCAAGCCCGCGCGATGTCTGCGGCACCTCGCCTTGGGCATTCGCAGCGCAACATTCTCGTGCTGCTCGGCACCGCGGATTGTCCCAAGGGACACTAGGCAACTAGCGTTGCAAAGGCCCAGGTAGAGTGTGACGGTTATGTGACAGAGGGGTTACCTTTGAGGAACCTCGTTTTTGTGGTCGATGATGACCCCGGGATGCTGCGGGGATTAAAACGGCTGTTAGGGGAATATGGCTACGACAGCGTCCTGTTTGCATCTGCCGAGGCTTTTCAGAACCACAACGATTTCAAAGAGACGCTTTGCATCATTCTCGACATCAACCTGTACGATGGGTCAGGTATCGAGTTGAGGCATCGTCTCAAGGCTGACGGGATTTCCGTGCCGGTCATCTACATGACTGGAAACGACAACCCTGCCATCCGGATGGCCGCGCTTGAATCTGGATGTCTTGCGTATCTCACAAAGCCGTTCTCGACGATGTCGCTCATCGAGCCACTCAAGAGAGCATCGGCCGCGCTCACGCAGTACGCCCACCGCTAAGCTGTTTTTCCGAAATGGGTCATTCTCGACCGAATTGAGCTATCGGCCTGATGTCTGCTTTCCCCCCGATAGCGACCATACGGCGGGCATTGCTGGTGGTCCGGTTCGTGCCATAACCGGAAGTCGGCGGCCCTATTCGATCACCTCGTCGGCGCGGGCAAGCAGTGTTGCCGGAATGGCGAGGCCCATTTCCTTGGCTGTTTTGAGGTTCAGAACTAGTCCAGTCTTTGTTATCTGCTGCACCGGGAGTTCGGAGGCTTTTTCGCCCTTGAGTATGCGCGCTGCGTAAACGCCCATCGTATACCAGCCATCGGCGAAGCGAGTGCCGAAGCTGATAAGGCCGCCCAACGCGACATATTGGCGGGCCGAATAGATTGTCGGCACCTTGTGGGAGATCGCGTATTTGGGGATGTCAACGCGATTCACCCAATATAGCAATTCCCCGCTCAGTATCAGGGCGTCAACTTGCTCGCCAGCGACAGTCGCGAAGGCTTTTTCGATCTCACTATAGCGGTTTGCGTGCACAATTCTTAGTCGAATACCCAAGCTACGGGCCGCTGCTTGAAGCTCCTTCATTTCAGCGTCGATGACTTCGGTATTGGTTGAGTTGCTAAGGTAAGCGATTGAATTTGCCGTCGGCACCAGTTGGTGTAGAATTTCAAGACGTTTCGCTATCAAAGCCGTATTAAGCAGGGTCACTCCCGCAAGATTGCCGCCAGGCCGACTGAAACTCTCGGTCAGGCCGACCGCGACAGGGTCGTGGACAGTTTGAAAAACGATTGGAATGGACTGGGTAGCAGCCTTGGCAGCAAATGTCGCTTGCGAGTTTGCGACGATCAATGCGGCTCCGCTTTTAACCAGATAATTTGCTTGGGCGGCCTGCTTGTTCGGTTCAAAATCGCTCCAAGTATCTTCGCCCCTAAAATCTCTGCCCTCAACAAAGCCACTCTCTGCCAAGCCGCGTAGGATTTCTGCTTTCGTATCTCCTCCTAAATCCATAAATCCTATCAATGGCACATTTTGCTGCGCCCGCGCACAAAGCGGCCACGCCGCCGCCCCGCCGCCGAGAAGTGTGATGAACGCGCGCCGCTTCACTGCCAGTCCTGTCCCCGATGCTCTCAGCCGGAGCGTAGGCAATTTTTCGGCCCAGGTCCAAGCGGTCAGATGTCCGAGTTGGGTCAAAAGGCGAAATACTCGCTCCGAGCAAATTGAGTCCGTTTTGGCCCAGAAAGATGGTGTAATCGGCCGGCCCAGCTTGTGGATAGCTGAAGATTTTGGGTGCTGCGCTTCAGGCTGATGGTGAAAACGAGGTCCGTGGTGACGGCCTCAAGCATCAGAAGGAGAAGCGCAGCATGGACCATTTTGCTGGATTGGACGTATCGGTCAAGGAGACCAGCATCTGCATTGTGGATGACGCGGGCAGGATCGTGAAGGAAGTGAAGGTAGCGAGCGAACCTGCAGCCCTGCTGAAGGTTCTGGCGAACCCCACCTACCGCTTCAAGCGGATCGGACTGGAAGCCGGGCCGTTATCGCAATGGCTGTTCAGCGCTCTCGCCGAAGTCGAGTTACCGGTGATCTGTGTCGAGACGCGGCACATGCAGGCGGTGCTGAAGGCGCAGATCAACAAGACCGACCGCAATGACGCGCGCGGCATCGCTCAGATGATCCGGGTGGGACTGTACCGTCCGGTGCATGTGAAGACGCTCCGCAGTCAGAAACTGCGAATGCTGCTGACCCATCGCAAGCTTCTGCAGTCGAAGGCCATCGCCATCGAGAACGATCTGCGAGGTACTTTGCGTAACTTCGGCCTCAAGGTCGGAATGGTTGGCAAGGTGAGGTTCGAGGCCCGCATCCAGGAGCTTGTCGAGAATATCCCCGACTTGGCGGCACTGGTGGAGCCGCTGCTCATCGTCCGGCGGGTGCTCCGTGAGCAGATTGTCATCCTGCACCGCCGCTTGCTGGCTATCGTCCGGGAGGATGAGGTATGCCGGCGCCTGATGACGACCCCGGGTGTCGGCCCCGTGGTGGCGCTGACCTATCGCGCCACCGTCGATGTGCCAGCCCGGTTCCGCAAATCCAAGTCAGTCGGGGCGGTGTTTGGGCTGACCTGCTCCAGGTATCAATCGGGCGAAATCGATTGGAGCGGCAAAATATCGCGCTGTGGCGATGAGATGATGCGGACGATGCTCTACGAAGCAGCTCAGAGCATGATGCATTCAAAAAAATGGTCCTGGCTCAAAGCGTGGGCCATGCAGATCGCCAGGCGCCGCGGGATGAAAAAGGCGATCGTGGCTCTGGCACGCCGGCTGGCCGTGATTATGCACCGAATCTGGGTTGACGGCACAGAGTTCCGGTGGACACGGGAGAAAGCCGCGGCAGCAGCAGCATGAAAACCATTCCGTATCAAACCCGATAGGAGAAAACCAGAGCTCCACAGAGCGGTGGAAAGATGTCCCTTGCGGGACGATGGATGAGGTGAGTTCGTATGTCTGCTTGGACCTGCCGTCACACTGACGGCAAGGTCGTCCAAAAGATTGTTCCACCTCGTCCTCGGATCCCATGATGGAAGGGCCCAAGTGCCGATTCCGAAGAGAAGCACGAGCCCGCGAGTGACATCGACACCGCATCGATGGATAGTCTGAAAGTGCTTGACCCCGAATGGCCGATTAGAGAAGCAGACATGGCACGGCGTGTTTGAGCCGCACGGGCCTCCCGAACTTTTGCAAGGGTACTTTGGGGCGGATAGTTTGGGCGATCAACGCGGGATCGCTCGTATTGAAGATATCTGGATTTTTTGGCTTCGCGATTTTGTGCCCGGGTATAATATCGCGACATCCGAGACATCATGGGCAAGTGATGAGTAGTAGACTTGGCGTGGACGCCTGTCGTCAGGTGATCAGATTATCCCCGCCGCCTTCAGCCTGGCGATTTCGGCCTCGCCATAGCCCAGCGATTGCAAAATTTCGTCATTGTGCTCGCCGAGGTCGGGCGTGGCCGTCCGTATCTCGCGGTCGAAGCCGGTGATCTCGCAGGGTTGCGCCACCAGGTCGATCTCGCCGAGGCGTGGATGGCCGACGGATCGCTGGATGCGCAATGCCCGCGCCTGCGGATCGGCGAACGCCTCCTTGATGTTGTAGACGGGTCCGCAGGGCAGACCCGCGGCGACCAGCAGCTCGAACCATTCGCCGGTGGTCCTCGCCCGCAGCGCGTCGGCGATCAACTCGTTCATCGCCTCCTTGTTTTGCCGCCGCGTCGCGATCGAGGCAAAGCGCGGATCGGTGGCCATGGTCTCGCGGTCGATCAGCTTGCAGAATATCCGGAAGTTCTTGTTGCTGGTGGCGGCGAAGTTGAGAAAACCGTCGGCGGTGGGAAAACACCCCATCGGCGTGTTGGTGGGATGGTTGTTGCCCTCCTGCGGCGGGATTTTCTTGTCCATGGTCCAGCGCGTGGCCTGGAAATCCAGCAGCGTGAGGCCGGCCTCGATCAGCGAGGTCTGTACCCAGCGGCCTTCACCCGACACTTCGCGGTCGAGCAGCGCGATGAGGATGCCCTGCGCGAGGAAGGCGCCCGCCATGATGTCGGTGACGGCGACGCCGACGCGGACCGGGCCCTGGCCGGGAATTCCCGTCACCGACATGATGCCGCTCATGCCCTGCGCGATCTGGTCGATCGAGGGCCTGAAGGCATAGGGGCCGTACTGGCCGAAGCCGGAAATGCTGCCATAGACGATACGCGGATTGCGCGTCCGCACCGCGTCGAAATCGACGCCGAGCCGCCTTGTGACGCCCGGCCGCATGTTCTCGACAATGACGTCCGCCTGTTCCGCCAGCCGCATCAGGATTTCGCGCCCCTGATCGGTTTTCAGGTTCAGCGTGATGGCGCGCTTGTTCCGATGCAGGTTCTGGAAGTCCGAACCGTCGCGCCGGCCCACCAGCTCGCTGGCTTCGCCTTCTTCCGGCGGCGGCTCGACCCGGATCACGTCGGCGCCCCAGTCGGCCAGCGTGCGCACACAGGACGGGCCGGCGCGCGCCAGGGTCAGATCGATCACCTTGAACCGCGACAGCGGCAGCCGCGGGGCTTGCGCTTGCGGACGGCTGTTGCCGGTGGCCTCAACGGGCTTGTGCATGCGGATCGTCCTGGGGGGGGGCGGGATGTGGTGCGAAATACGTAAGGCGGTTAGCGATAGCGTAACCCGCAGTCACGGGAAAGATGGCGGATTACGCTTACGCCAATCCGAGGCCCGGTCATTGGGGGGTGGGGCACTTGCGACGAGCCATCCGTGCTTCAAATCTAGGAAACTTGAGCCCCTGTGGCTCGCCTCAGATGAAGGGTCTGACGTACCCGGTTCGGGCACTTATGGTAGACGGCCGGCCAGTTCACCAGGTGAGACAAATGGCCGGCGTGCCCAAGCTGGCACTTGATTTCCTGCTGCGACCGGCGACAATGAGGTCGCGCCAGCATTCCGGTACCCAAGCTTTCCATAAGACGGGGAAAAACTCCGCTCGGCGACGGCAATACCATTGCGGCGCGGGAGGGTACCGGTATGGCCGTTTGGTTCATGCGCTGGCTGAAGTGCCTGCTTTGCGAGCAATTCGCCCTGTTTCAGGTCGAGATCGCCACCGACGCCCGGAGACTGAGAACACCAACGAATGACCGTCGAGACAACGTGTTGCGCACGCGAGAGCGTGCGCCTGCGCCGAACTAGGGACGCGCGATAATCTGAAAGGCACACCAAGCCGGCGTCAGACCGGCCGAAAGGACATCACCAGGGGAGGAACGCATGACGACAGTAACCCGACGTAACATCCTGAAGGGCGGCACCGCGCTCGTGGGCGGCATGGCCGGTATCCTGGCCACCGGCCGCGCGCCTGCTTTTGCGCAGGGCACAACGGTACACTGGCTGCGCTGGAACGACTTCGTGCCGGCTTCCGATCAGCTGCTGCGCAAGGAACTGCTGCCCGCCGCCGAGAAAGCGCTGGGAATCAAGATCAATCTCGAGACCGTGAACGGCAACGACCTGCAGCCGCGTATCACCTCGGCGATTCAGTCGGGCGCGGGTCCCGACATCATCATGCTCTTCAACAACCACCCGCAGATCTATTCGGAGAGCGTCGTCGACCTGTCCGACCTCGCAAATAGCGTGGGCAAGGCCGAAGGCGGCTACTACGATCTGTGCAAATCGAACACGACGGAAGGCCAGAAGTATATCGCCATGCCGTGGACCATCGTCGGCGCCATGATCGCCTACCGAAAATCGTGGTTCGACGAGGTCGGCTCCCCGACCTTCCCCGACACCTGGGAGAAGTATCGCGAGGTCGGCAAGAAGCTCAAAGCCATGGGCCGGCCGATCGGTCAGACGCTCGCCCACACCTTCGGCGACGCGCCGACGTTCAGCTACCCCTATTTGTGGTCATGGGGCGGCTCCGAGGTCGAGAAGGACGGCAAGACCGTCAAAATCAACAAGAAGGAGGTCATCGACTTCGTCAAGTTCATGACGGCCTTCTGGAAGGAAGCCCATGACGAGGGCGGCCTCGCCTGGGACGACACCAACAACAACCGCGCGTTTCTGTCGCAAACGATCTGCGCCACGCTCAACGGCGCGTCGATCTACATCGAGGCGCTGCGCAACCCCGACAAGTACATTACCGAGAAAGGGGCGCAGCTGAAAACCGACATCCAGCACACGCCGTTACCCAAGGGGCTGGCCGGGCAATTCGCCATGCACACATTCTTCTCTCACGTCATTCCGAACTACTCGAAGAATCAGGCCGGCGCCAAGGAGTTGCTGAAGTGGATCCATACGAGGGCGAACTACGAGCCGTGGTTCGTGTCCCAGAAAGGTTTCGCGACGCCGCCGACCCATGCGTGGGAGAAGCACAAATTGTGGGACGAGGACAAGGTCATGGCGCCCTTCAAGGTCGCCGGCCTGCTCGGCCAGACGCCCGGCTATCCGCTACCTTCATCGGGCAAAAAGCCCGCCGAGGTGCTCACCAAATACATCATCACCGACATGTACGCCAAAGCCGTCCAGGGTGCGACGGCGGAGGATGCCGTGAAGTGGGCGGAGGGCGAACTCAAGAAGATCTATACGTAAAAATACGCTTTCCCCGGTCGTGCGGCGGCGAAACGGCGGCCGCACGGCGGGCTAGAGCGGTCGAGCCTTCCGCGCCGGGAGGCGGTGCGCTCAGGAGCTGGTCCACTCCGTCACCCCTGTGGTGTCGGGTCATCAAAGGTTTTGCATGACGCGCCCGCTGGCGCGCGCATCGAGGTGAAGCAAAATGGCGATTGCCGAGACCCAAGTCTACATGCCGCAGGCGCCGCGGCCCAGGCTCCGGCTGCTCGAGGACGAGCGTTGGCTCGCACTCGTGCTGCTGGTGCCGACCGTGGTGCTGCTCGGTCTGTTCATCGCCTATCCGTTCGTGCGCGGCATCCTGCTGTCGGTGACCAACTCGCGCGTGGGCGTGCCCGGCGAGTTCGTCGGCCTCGCCAACTTCTACAAGATCTTCAATGACGGGATCTTTCGCACCTCCGTCTACAACACCTTCGTCTATACGGGCGTGACCACCGTCTTCAAGCTGGCGCTCGGCTTGTGGCTGGCCATGCTGCTCAACCGCAATTTTCGCGGCAAGGCTTTTACCCGCGCTTTCATCCTGCTGCCTTTCATCATCCCGACCGTGCTCTCGACTTTCGCCTGGAAGTGGATGTTCGACCCGACATTCAGCGTTATCAATTGGCTGCTTTACCATTTCGGCCTGATCACCGGCCGGATCAATTGGCTGGGCGATCCGGACCTCGCCATGATCTCGATCATCATCGTCAACATCTGGCGCGGGGTGCCGTTCTTCGCCATCAGCCTGCTCGCCGGCCTGCAGACCATCAGTCCCGAACTCAGCGAGGCCGCCGCCATCGACGGCGCCAAGCCGTGGCAGCGGTTCTGGCACATCACCTGGCCGCTGCTGCTGCCTGTGACCATGGTCGTCGTGCTGTTCTCGGTGATTCAGACGTTCGCCGACTTCCAGATCGTCTACGTGATGACCGGCGGCGGACCAGCCAACGCAACGCACCTGTTCGCGACCTACGCCTATCAGATCGGCATCGGCACCGGCCTTCTGAGCGAGGGCGCCGCGATCGCGCTCGCCATGTTTCCGATCCTGCTTCTGGTCGTCATCATCCAGCTTCTCTACATCCGCCGCGTAGAGGTCCGCTGAGCCATGATCGAAGGCGCAAGGTGGCGAAAGTGGGTGTTCTTCTACATCCCAATGGCAATGTTCCTGGTTTTCCTGCTGTTTCCGTTTTACTGGATGGTGATCACTTCGGTGCGGCCGGATAGCGAGCTTTACCGGCCCTGGAATTCGATCAACTACAATCCGTTCTGGACCTGGAAACCGACCTGGGACCACGTCAGATACTTGTTAGAGGAGACGCTGTTTGCAACCTGGCTGTGGAACACGTCGTTTATCGCGCTGGTGTCAACCGCTATCTCGCTCGTGTGCGGCGTGTTCGCCGGCTATGCGCTGTCGCGGCTGAGCTTTCCATTTGCCGGCAGCCTGGGCACCGGCATCTTCATCACCTATCTGGTGCCCCAGACGCTGCTGTTCATTCCGCTGGCCGAGATCATCCGCAACTATCGGCTGGGTGACACGCCCTGGTCGCTGATTCTGACCTATCCGACCTTTCTTATTCCGTTCTGCACCTGGCTCATGATGGGCTACTTCAAGGCAGTGCCCAAGGAGCTCGAGGAATGCGCGCGCATCGACGGCGCCTCGCGCTGGCAGGCCATGCTCTACATCGTCATTCCGGTGGCGATCCCGGGCATTTTATCTGCCGGCATCTTCGCCTTCACGCTCTCGTGGAACGAGTTCATCTATGCACTTGTCTTCCTGTCTTCGCCTGAGCAGAAGACCGTGCCGGTCGGGGTCACATCGGAGTTGATCCGCGGCGATGTATTCTTCTGGGGACCGCTGATGGCTGGTGCTCTGCTGGGATCGATCCCGGTTGCTATCGCCTATTCGTTTTTCGTCGAGCACTACGTCGCGGGATTGACCGGATCGGTGAAGGGCTGACACCCCGGATCATCGGGATTTGAAAGCGCGCATGCAGAATTCGCATGGGCCGTTGGGAGACAGGTGGGAGCGAATGGGACAGGTCGTCCTCAAGGGGATCAACAAGTTCTACGACGGCGTGCACGCTGTCAAAGACGTCAATCTGCAGATCCGCGACAAGGAGTTCGTGGTGTTCGTCGGACCGTCCGGCTGCGGCAAGACGACGACGCTCAGGATGATCGCCGGGCTTGAAGCAATCAGCTCCGGCGATATCTCGATCGACGGCAACGTGGTCAATGAACTGGCGCCGATGGATCGCGACATCGCCATGGTGTTCCAGAATTACGCGCTCTACCCGCATATGAGCGTGCAGGACAATATGGCGTTCGGCCTGAAGATGCGCAAATTCGAAAAGCCGGAGATTGAAAAGCGGGTGCGGGAGGCGGCCGACATCCTCGGCATCGGCGAATTGCTGATGCGCAAGCCGCGCCAGCTCTCCGGCGGTCAGCGCCAGCGTGTGGCGCTGGGCCGCGCCATCGTGCGCCACCCGCGCGTGTTTCTGTTCGACGAGCCGCTGTCGAACCTCGACGCCAAGCTGCGGGTGCAGATGCGCGTCGAACTCAAGAAGCTGCATCTGCGTCTTGGCACCACCGCCATCTACGTTACCCACGACCAGGTCGAGGCCATGACGCTGGGTGACCGGGTCGTTGTCATGAGGGACGGCGTGGTGCAGCAGGTGGGGGAGCCGCTCGAGCTGTACAATCAGCCCGCCAACAAGTTCGTCGCCGGATTCATCGGCTCCCCGGCCATGAATTTCGCCAACGTCACGGTGACTGAGGCGAACGGATCGCTGATCGCCGAGAACTCCGGCTTGCGCATCAAGCTGCCGGACGAGCCCGCGCAGCGCCTGCGCGGCCAGCTCGGCCGCGAGATCACGCTCGGCGTGCGCCCGGAGGACCTCACCGTGGCGGGCGCCGCCGATCCCGACCACCTCTGCTTCGATGCCGTGATCGAGGTGGTCGAGCAACTCGGTTCGGAAATCCTGCTCGATATGAAGGTCGGCGAGGGCGTCATGGTGGCGAGCGTCGAGCCGACCGTGCGGGTGAAGGTGAGCGACAAGCTGCGCGTTGCCATGCGCCCTTCCAGGCTCCACGTCTTCGACGCCAGAACCGGGACGGCGATCTGACACCGGCATAATCGGAATGTTTGCTCCGGCCGGGTAGCGCGGCTCATTTGTCATCGGCGGACGGCGACAGCGCGCAGCCCTCTATCCGGCGTCAGGCTGCTATCGCCCCCTGAACTGCGGCTTCCGCTTTTCCATGAACGCGCGCCTTCCCTCGCGAAAATCCTCGGAGTCCATGCAGGCGGTGCCGATCGCCTTGATCGCGTCCATGTCGCGCCTGTCAGGGTCCTTCAGGACCTGGGTGATGGTGATCTTGGCGGCCTGAATGGCCAGCGGCGCGTTGCCGGAAATGGTGCGGGCGATCTCCATCGTCGCGCCCCACAACTCGGCATCGGGCACCACGCGGTCGACGAGGCCGATCCTTGACCCTTCCGCGGCATCGATCCGCATCCCCGTGTACATCAAAAGCCGTGCAAAGGACGGTCCGACCAGCGAGACCAGATTTTTGAGGCCGTCATAGCCATAGGCGATGCCGAGTTTGGCGGCGGGAATGCCGAACTGGCTGTTGTCGGATGCGATCCGGATGTCCGCCAGCATCGCCACCTGCATGCCGCCGCCGAGGCAGAAGCCGCGGACGCAGGCAATGGTCGGCTTCGGATAATCCGCCAGCAGCGCACGCTGCGCGGCGCTGCGTTTTGCGTATTGCTCGGAGGCTTCGGCGTTGTGGCGGTTCTTTTCGAACTGGCTGATATCGGCGCCCGACACGAAGGCCTTGTCACCGGCGCCGACCAGGATCACGACGCGCACGTCCGCGTCGTCGCGCAGTTCGACCAGCGCGTGACCGAGCCCTTCCCACATATCGAGCGACATGGCGTTGCGCTTCTCGGGATTGTTGAAGGTGATGACGCCAACGCCGTTGCTGATGCTCTGCAGGATCTTGCCGTCGGCGAAGGATTTTTCGGTGGCTTTGGGGACATCGAGCATTCTGTGCGCTTTCGGTGGTTCGAGTTTGGATCATTGAAGCATTGCTTCGATGCTTGGGCAATCACGGTGCGCTCCCTCTCCTGCGCTTGCGGGGGAGGGTCGGGGTGGGGGGCCTGCCGCAAACACCGACGCCAGCGGAGAGAATTCCCCCACCCAGATCGCATCTTCGATGCAATCCGACCTCCCCCGCAAGCGGGAGAGGTGGAGCGCGCTGAGGCCTCACGATTTCAATTCACGACTCCAAAAACGGGCCGATCTTTGCCCGCGCGAAGGCCGGCCGCGCCTGTATTTTATCCCACCAGTCGGTCACGCGGGGATGTTTCCTTGCCGTCACCTCGTCAGGCGCGATTTCCTCGTCGATCCGCTTGACGAAGGGAACGGCTGCGATATCGGCGATCGAATAGGCCTTGCCGACCAGCCAGCCGGACGGTTTCAGCGCGTCCTCCATCCGGTCGAGCAACAATGCTACCAGTTTGGCCCGCGCGGCGTCGCGCTCTTCCTCGGTGTAGGGCTTGCGCGCGACGCGGAGCCAGGCTTCCTGCCGCTCCTTGCTCGGGATGTTCTTCAGTTTCTCGGCGAGTTCCTGATCCGACCATTGCGACGCAGTATTCTGCAGATGGTGCCGCCAGTTGAAGATAATAAGATTGCCGATAAGGCCGTCGATATGCCGGATCCAGTTGCGCATCTCGGCGCGCGCGTAAGGCGCCTCGGGGCGCAGCGGGGAATCGGGAAAACTCTCGTCGAGATATTCGCAGATCGTGCCGCTCTCGTGCAGCGGCTTGCCGTCATGGATCAAAGTGGGGATCACGCCCAGCGGATTGATCTTGAGATATTCCGGCGAATGATGCTCCATCTTCGTCATGTCGACGACATGGCTTTCGTAAGCGAGACCCTTCTCCTCGAGACACAGCCGCACGCGGCGCGACGCGCTGGAGCGCCAGCCGTGGTGAAGGATGATCATGTTTTGCTCCGGAACCGAGTATCCATCGCTGGCTCAGACGCCGGGTCTGTGGTGCCATTTTTTGGCGCGTTCGGGAATGCCCGGACGATCCCAAAGGGGGTGTGCGCGTAAGTCAGGCTTGACCCGTGCGGCTTGCTTGTGTGTCGGCCAGGCGAGTGGCGCAGCGAAATGTCGCGATGTGCCAAAAAGGCACATCCCGCCCACAGTTTCCCTCAGTTCAACCGGCGTCTGATCTCGTCTTGAGCGTCAGTAGCACCGCATGACGTTTACGGTCTGCTCGCTGCCGTCTCGCCCAGGAACCGTGACGACCTCCGCCGGGCAGCTCGGCACATAGGCTCGTGCAGATGGTGTGACCGAAGGCGGATATCGATGTGCCCAATCCCAGGGAACATCATAAGTATACGTGTAATGCGTATCGCCCGATGTTGGCGGCGCAACATTCACCATGGGTTCGCCATTCGACGGCTCATAGTAGAAGTCTCCTACCGCCGGCCAGAAGGCCCCGATATTATTTCTCCGGTGATGCCGGATCGATCGGGTCGCTAGCGGATGGGAAGGCGAACGCGTCGAAGCAAACGCTCCACTGGGCGCCGCTCCCGACCTGGCGAATGTCTCGTTCGCGGCAAGCATGAGCGCTACTGCGCCGAGAGACGCGACAAGCGCCCCATACATTTTATGCGTCATGGCACGTACCAATTCGTTGGTTAATGAGCAGCACCCCAACGCACGGTAGGCTGGGCTTTTGGGGCCCGCAAACGCATAATTAATTGTTAGTTAAGGCGTAATATTAACGGAGAGCCGCGCGGATCGCCGCTTGCCAGGCGGGCACTGCCGGTCGCGCGGACCGCCTGTCATCCGCCGACAAGGCCACTTGGACCGCCAAGCCGCCGCGGTGACGGCGAGCACCGCTCCCGGCCGCGACGACGCGCCAGATGATCGTCGTCGGAATTTGTCGCTGCCGCCGAACTCGGAGGCGGCGTCCGGCTGCCGATCTGCAAAAAATGGCGCAGTGACCCGCGTCCATCACCACGTCGCTGGTGCCGCGCCCCGCCCGCGACCGCGTCGCGACGTTTTGCCCTTGTTCTGGAGAGCTCCCTCGCCGATGATGGCCAGCAAGAAAAGGTCCAGGGGAGAGCGCCACGATGCGGTTTTTGCAAGGGATTCTTGCAGCAATGTTGCTGCTGACCGGCGTAGCGCCGTCATTGGCGCAGGGATATCCGAACCGGCCGGTGCGCGTGGTCGTCGGCTTTACGCCCGGCGGCCCTACCGACGTCATCGCGCGTCTCGTTTCGCAACAGCTTTCCGACAGCCTCGGCCAGCAGTTCTTTGTCGAGAACATCAGTGGCGCGGGCGGCAACATCGCGGCCGGTCAGATCGCGCACGCTACTCCCGACGGCTACACCATCATGGCAATCAGTACGGGCTTCATGGTGAACCCCAGCCTCTACGCCAAGGTGCCCTACGATCCGATCAAGGATTTCTCTGCCGTGACCCTGGTCGCGGTTTCGCCAAACGTCGTGGTGGTCAACCCGTCGGTTCCGGCGAGGACGCTGCCGGAACTCGTGCAACTGATCCGGGATCATCCCGGCAAATACAGTTATGCCGGCCCTGGCGTCGGTTCGACGCCACATCTTGGCGGCGAGCTGTTTCGCCTGACGTACAAGCTCGATCTGGTCCACGTCCCTTTCGCCGGCGCCGCGCCGGCCGTGCAGTCGACCGTCGGTGGTCACACGCCCATCGCCTTCACGGCGTTGCCGTCCTCGCTTGCGGCGATACAGGCGGGTCAAGTGCGTGCCATCGGCATCGCGGCGACGGAGCGCGCGGAGGGAATACCCGATGTGCCGACCTTCGCCGAACAGGGCGTGCACGATCAGGATGCGTATACGCTGACCGGCATCGTTGCGCCGGCGGATACGCCAAAGGAGATCGTTGAGCTGCTTTCTCGCGAGATCGCCAGGAGCGTTGCGCGCCCCGAGATCAAGGAGCGGCTCGCGCTGCTGGGCTTCAAGCCGGTTGCCAATACGCCTGACGAGTTCGCCGCACGCATCAAGCTGGAAATTGAAAAGTGGGGCAAGGTGGTGCGCGACGCGAATCTGCGGATCGAATGACCCGCCGGAAACTGTGTCCGCCACTTTCCCGGATCATGCGCTAATGTAGTTCGCGCGAGCGGCGTCAGCCGATAACGATAACTCTGTCTTGGGAGAACGCATGTCGTTGACGCGTCGAGAGGCCGCAGTCGTCCTTGGTGGCGCACTGGCTTCGCTGACGGGGCTGCCAGCCCTTGCCCAGCCAGCCTATCCCGGCCGAACCATCAAGATGATCGTGCCCTATCCGGCGGGTGGCACCACCGACCTGCTTGGCCGCCTGGTCGCCGACCAGCTCAACAGCGGTCTTGGCGCGACTGTCGTCGTCGAGAACAAGCCGGGAGCCGCTACGTCGACGGGTGCGGAACTGGTGGCGAGGGCCGAGCCCGATGGCTATACGCTGCTGATGGCGACCTCGACCACGCTTGCCATCAACAGGACGCTTTACCGGAACCTGCCATACGATCCGGTGAAGGATTTTACGCCGATCGCGCTGGTGGCCGCCGTGCCGTTCGCACTGATTGTCAATCCGGAAATCCCGGCGACGACGCTGGCGCAGTTCATCGCCTACGCCAAATCGAAGCCGGGACTGGCCTATGGCTCGGCCGGCAACGGCAGTCCCCAGCATCTCGGCGCCGAAATGCTGAAATCCGCGGCGGCGATCGATATCCGTCATGTGCCGTATCGCGGCAGCGTGCCGGCGATGCTGGACGTGATCGCCGGACATATCCCCTTCACGGTGGTGGATCTTCAACCCGCGCTGCCACAGATCCGGGAGGGCAAGGTGAGGGTTCTTGGCGTGACCACCCTGAGACGGGTTACCGCCGCGCCCGACATTCCGACGCTGGCCGAAGGTGGCCTTACCGGCTTCGAACTGGTCGCATGGCAGGGCGTCGTCGCGCCCGCCGGCGTGCCGCGGCCGATCGTCGACCAATTGGCCGCGCAGATCGGAAAGCTGGTTGCCGACCCCGCCACGCGCGCCAAGCTGACGGCGATTGCGCTGGAGCCGCTCACCGGATCGACGCCCGACAGTTTTGCAGCCTATGTCAGAACCGAGATCGATCGCTGGGCCGGCATCGTCAGGAACTCCGGCGCCGAGCTGGATTGATCGCGCACCATGTCCGCGGTAATGTTCTCAATACAAAGCGCTGCTCATGCCCGAAATCACTGAATCCGATGTGCTGATCGTTGGCGCCGGACCGGTCGGGCTGACGCTCGCGATCGATCTGGCGTGGCGAGGCATCGACGTCACGATGGTGGAAACCCGCGCCCGCGCGGCGCCCCCGGAACCGAAATGCAACCATGTCGCCGCCCGCACCATGGAAATCTTCCGGCGGCTTGGTCTTGCGGAAAAGGTGCGCAACGCCGGGTTGCCGGCGGACTATCCGCACGACATCAGTTACCGCACGACGTTCACGGGTGCGGAACTGACGCGCATCCCAATTCCCTGCCGCCGCGACCGCTTCACCGCGAAGGATGGCCCGGACTGCAACTGGCCGACGCCGGAGCCGCCGCATCGCATCAACCAGATATTTCTCGAGCCGATCCTGTTCGAGCATGCCGCCGCGCAAGCCGCGCATCCACATCATCAACCGGACGTCGGTCGAAGACGTCGGTGCTGGAGGATACGTCCGCCGATGTGATCTTGCGCGATCTCGACACCGGGGCCGTCAGACGCTTGCGCTGCCGCTATCTCATCGGTTGCGATGGTGCGCGCTCGGTCGTCCGCAAGGCCATCGGCGCGGAGCTTGCCGGCGACGCCGTCGTGCAGCGCGTGCAGTCGACCTTCATCCGCGCTCCCGATCTTATCGATCGCCAGCGCCACGAGCGCGCCTGGGGCACCGGCGTCATCAACCCCCGCCGCGCCGGCATGGTGTATGCGATCGACGGCCGCGAGCGATGGCTGGTGCATAACTACCTGAAACCCGGCGAGGGCGATTTCGATTCAGTGGATCGCGACGCCTGCATCCGCACCATCCTCGGCGTCGGATGCGGACTTCAGATACGACATCATCTCCAGGGAGGATTGGTACGGGCGCCGCCTGATCGCCAACAGGTTTCGCGACCGTTGCGCGTTCATCGCCGGCGACGCGGCGCATATCTGGGTGCCCTATGCCGGTTACGGCATGAACGCCGGGATCGCCGACGCCATGAACCTGTCCTGGCTGCTCGCCGCCCATCTCAACGGCTGGGCGCCATCTTCCATTCTCGACGCCTATGAGGCGGAGCGCTGGCCGATTACCAGCCAGGTCTCGCGATTCGCGATGTCGCATGCCGAGGCTGAAATTCGCCGCCGCGGCGCGATACCCGATGAAATCGAGGATGCGGGACCTGCGGGCGAGCTCGCGCGGCGGGAGGTCGGGCGTCTCACCTACGAGATCAACGTCCAGCAATATGCCTGCGCCGGTCTCAATTTCGGCAGCTACTACGATCGCTCACCGATCATCGCCTATGACGGATCGGAACATCCGGCCTATACGATGAACAGCTATACGCCGTCGACGGTCCCGGGCTGCCGCACGCCGCATCTGTGGTGCGAGGACGGCCGTTCGCTCTACGACGCCATGGGGCCGGAGTTCACACTGTTGAGGTTCGATCCGCGTGTCGATACCGCGCCGCTTGAGGCCGCTGCCCGCGACAGGGGAGTACCGCTGAAGGTTCTCGACATCGAACGGCCAGCGACCGCCATTTTCTACGGCGGCGAGCTGGTGTTGTCGCGACCGGACCAGCATGTGGCCTGGCGCGGCAATACGCTGCCAGTCGATTCGCTGGCCTTGATCGATCGCGTCCGTGGCGCGCCCAGACTGCGGACCCGGATCGACCAGGCGGTCGCCGATCGCTCAAGTCTTCGTTTGCGGCGATCGATTCCATCAAGGACACCAGCTGACGCTGTACGGTCTGGTCCTTGATCTTGCTATAGGCCCTCAGCAACCTCAGGCTGAACGCGCTGTCGAGAAACAGCAGGCTTTCGACCTCGCGCGCCTTGCCGTCGCCGTCGTAGAAGAATGTGACGGGTACATCGAGCGCGGTTGCGATTGCTTGAAGACGGGCGGCGCCGACGCGGTTGACGCCCTTCTCATATTTTTGAACCTGCTGGAAGCTGACGCCAAGTTTGTCGCCGAGTTCCGCTTGCGAGATCTTCTGCTCAACGCGCCGCAGCCGGATGCGCTTTCCCAGTTCGATGTCCGGCTTGCCGGCACTTCGCTGCTTCATCTTCTTTGCCGCTGATCTGTTCATTCTGGTTCTACTGTCCTTCAGTCGAGAAGCCCCCGAATTGGGTCAGGGATTCACCCTTATATACCGCTTTAAATTCGCGGGGATGGACGAATTCGTCCTTAAACCACGGGAATCTTGCGGGATTGAAGGCCTCTATCAGCCAGTCGATCATGTGCCGCACCCTGGGGATGCGGCCACTGCCGGGATGATAGGAGAGCCAAATATCGTACGGCTGTCGCAACTCGATCTCGAGAGGTATCATCTTCCCGCCGAGCGCGCAGGCGTATGTCGGAAACGCGCCGATTCCAGCGCCGTTGGCAACGGCCCAGTAGTTGGCGCTGCTTACATTGGTTTTCATCATCCGCAAGTCGCGCTGGGAATAACCGGGAAACATCGCTTCGAAAGCTTCCTTGGCGCCGGTCTGGTCGGCGACCTGCAACACGAGCCGATGCTTGACCAGTTCGTCCACAGTTTTCGGGGCGCCATAGGTGTCAATGTATTTTCGACTGGCAAAAAACATCAAATGCATTCTGCCAAGCCGGACGAGTTTGACGTCGAGCGCGGTCGGTTGCGAGAGATGGATCGCGATGTCTGCCTCGTGCCGCGATACGTCGGCCGAGCGCATCGCGCATTGCAGATCGACAAGAATATTCGGGAACAATTGCTGGAAGTCGACGAGACGAGGGGCCAGCCAAAACGTTCCCAGTCCCTCGGTAACCGCGACCCGGACTTCGCCCGAGAGCGTATTGGCGACGGAATCGCCGGCGCGGATCAAATCGAACGACGCCGCCTCCATGCGTTCGACCGCCGAAACAACCAGCGATCCTTCGTCGGTCAGGCGGGTGCCATGGACGTCGCGCGTAAACAGGGTGGCGCCGATTTGCCGCTCAAAATCATCGATCCGCCGGCGCACGACATTGATCGACAGGCCAAGCCGCTCGGCCGCGGATCTGAAGCTCCCGCACCGCACGACTTCCAGAAATATCCTGGCCGCGTCCCAATCGGTGAGACTGCTGAGAGCGGCCTTGTGGCGTTCCTCCTGTGGAACGCCCCTTTCCAGCGCCAGACGCATACATAGCCCCTTTTGCCAGCTAAACTTGGCAGAATATCGAGCAAACTACAACCATGGCGGGTCCAGGGTCGTGAGCTTTCACGCCTATAGTTACCGTCCAGGCTGGACCCCCGGGGAACGTGGGGGGTCCCGTCCCGCCATCGAAAAGGGGAGCCGCGTGACCTCCGTCGTAAGCCAGGACATCCGCAAACCCGTCGAGCATCGTCGTGCGGGCCGATATCCAGCAGGAATATACGGCGAAGCGGAGGGTTTTGAACCGTATCGAAGCGAAATCAAATTCGAGCGCTCCAGCCTTTCGCCTCCGATCGGTGCGCGCCCCCGCGATCACAAGGTCATTGATCTGTGCGATGCATCGGCCAGTCACGCAATCGACCAAATGCTGGCCGACGAAGATGACCGCGCCGATTCGAAAATATCCGGAATTTATGGAGACGTAATTGGGGAGACGTAATTGGAACCGCCTATCGGATCGAACAGACCCTACCTCGCAAGCTCCGTAACGGAAAAAACGCTGGTGGCTAATTCAGAAGCACGACTGCATGCGATTCTCGCGACACTTGAGGAGTGCCGGGTGGGTCTCCTGGCCAGCACCAGCCGGGAAACCGCCGAACTGGTGTCGGTGGCTATTCTCGAGCTTCGAATGAAGCTCCATCGAATTGGTGATTTGGAATTGAAAGCGCTGTGCGATGCAATGCTGCCGGACGATGTGTCGGCGGAAAGACCGCACGACCCCAGATCGCCGCAGGGCCAGCGCCGCCGTCCCCTGCTGAAACTGGTCAAGTAGCGAGCCCGTCCGGCGGCCGACTCCGTCCCTTGGCGGCGTTAGCCGATGCCGCAATGCCGCATTATTGATCGGAAAAACCGTCAGCATCGCCAGGACAGCGCCCGCAAGGCGGCAGCGCTGTTGCGCATTCCCGCCTATCCGGTACATGAAGCCGGATCGACCTGGCGCGCTCCCGTGTCGGGCCTGGCCAAGGGTTCAAGCCGCAAGTTATCAGAGATGGCGATGCCTGCATGATTCACGATGTCTCGATCCCTGCGGCGCTGGTTGCCGGTCTGGTCAGCTTTCTGTCGCCGTGCGTGCTGCCCCTGGTGCCGCCGTACCTGATTTACCTCACCGGTGCCACCATCGAGCACCTCGAAAACGAGGAGACGGAATCCGCCTCGCAGCGCGCGGTGATGATGTCGGCGGTGATGTTCGTGCTCGGTTTTTCCACCGTGTTCGTGGCGCTCGGCGCCAGCGCCTCGCTGATCGGCGGGTTGATCCGCGCCTGGTCGGCGGAGCTGTCGATCGTCGCCGGTATCGTCATCATCGTCATGGGCCTGCACTTCCTCGGGCTGACGCGGATCGGCCTATTGATGAAAGAAGGACGGCTGCCGATACCGAAGCCCGTCGGCTTGTGGGGAGCCTATGTGATGGGCCTGGCATTTGCTTTCGGCTGGACGCCCTGCATCGGCCCGATCCTGGCTGCCATCCTGTCGATGGCCGCCGCCGAGGCGACAGTGACAAAGGGCGCCGGGCTGCTTGCGGTCTATTCGGCCGGACTCGGGATTCCCTTTCTGATCGCGGCCTTCATGATCGAGCAGTTCTCGTCGTTGTTCGCGCGCATGAAACATCATCTCGTCAACGTCGAGCGGGCGATGGGCGTGCTGATGGTGGTCACCGGCATCGGTTTTCTGACCGGCGCGGTATCGAATGTGAGCATCTGGCTGCTGGAGACGTTTCCGGGCTTGCAGAGTTTCGGTTAAGCGCGTCGCCTATAGATTGCTCTCGGTGATACCAGCGTAAATCATGGTGCGCAGCTCGCGCCGCAGCGGATAGGCGCTCGACGGCAGCACCTGGGTCATGAAGATGGCGATCAGCTCTTCCGCGGGATCGATCCAGAACGAAGTGGTGGCGGCGCCGCCCCAGGAATATTCGCCGGCACTGCCGGGAATCAGCGTGAGCGTCGGGTTCATCGTGACGGAGAAGCCGAGACCGAAGCCGATGCCGTTATAGGTCGCCTCCGAGAACAGCGAGCGCGACATTCCCGGCAGGTCGCTCCCTTCGGGCAGATGATTTGATGTCATCAGCGCCAGCGTCTTCGGGCCGATCAGCCTGACGCCGCCGAGTTCGCCGCCGCCCAGCAGCGCGCGGCAGAAGGTGAGATAATCGGCCGCGGTCGAACACAACCCGCCTCCGCCGGAAATGAACGACGGCGGCGACAGGAACGAGCTCGTGGCCGGGTCGTCCTGCAGGGTCAGGCCGCCTCTTTGTTGTCCGGCGTGGAAAGTCATGCCGCCTTTCGGGTCGGCCGAGTAGCAGGCCGCAAAACGATGGACCTTGTCGGCCGGCACGAAGAAGTCGGTGTCGTTCATGCCGAGCGGATCGAGGATACGTTCCTTCAGGAACTGTTCGAACGGCTTGCCGCTGATCTTGCCGATGAGATAACCGATGACATCGGTGGAGACCGAATAATTCCAGGCCTCTCCGGGCGAGAATTCCAGCGGCATTTTGGCGAGGTCTTCGACCATCGTTTGCAGCGTTCCCGCCTTCTCGACCTCGCCGATCTTCATTTCGCGATAGGCGGCGTCGACGTTGGAGCGTTGCTGGAAACCGTAGGTCAGGCCGGAGGTGTGCCGCAGCAGGTCCACGATCAGCATCGGCCGCGAGGGCGGTTTGGTCAGAAATGGCGGCGCCGTGCCGGCCTGGAAGACGCCAAGGTTCTTCCATTCCGGGATGTATTTTTGGACGGGCTCGTCGAGCGCGACGCGGCCTTCCTCGACCAGCATCATGAAGGCGACCGAGGTGAGCGGTTTGGTCATCGAATAGATGCGGAAAATGGTGTCGTGCTTGACCGGCGCCCTGCGCTCGAGGTCGGCAAAACCCTGTACCGCGCTGTGGACGACCTTGTCGCGGCGATAGACCAGGACCTGCGTTCCCGGAAAACGGCCGGCATCGACATAGCGGTGCTTCAGATGCGCTTCGAGACGGTCGAAGGCGGCCGTGGACATGCCGGCGGACTCGGGCGAGGCGGGGGTCGGGGCTAGCATCGGGGGTAATCTCCGGGGGGCTTTCGGGGCAAGCCTTGATAGCCGAAAACAGGGCCATGTTCCAATCGCCCCGCGCTTACGCCGGCCCGGCCTCCGGTGTAGGCTTGCGCCCGCAATCGCGTAAACCCGCAGGATCCCGCCATGCCCCAATTCAACGATACCGAACTGACCGCCGCCGTTGTCGAAAGCTTCGAGGAGACGCCGGACTCGCGGGTCAAATTCCTGATGGAAGAACTGGTGAAGTCGCTGCACGAATACGTCCGCAAGACCGGTCTCACCTTCGACGAATGGGCCTATGCGATCGATTTCCTGACCCGCGTCGGCCAGAAATGCAGCCCGAGCCGGCAGGAGTTCATCCTGCTGTCGGACGTGCTCGGGGTTTCGATGCTGGTCGATGCCGTCAACCACCGGGAGCGCGAGGGCGCGACCGAGACCACCGTGCTCGGGCCCTTCTATGTCGGCGAGCACAAGCCGATGCCGCATGGAACCGATATCGCCGCCAATCTGACGGGCGAGCGGATGTTCGTGCGCGGCCGCGTCACCGATCTCGGGGGCAAGCCGCTGGCTGGCGTGCCGGTGGACGTCTGGCATGCCGACGATGACGGCAATTACGATACGCAAAGGCCAGGCTATGGAACCGAGGGTCCGACGATGCGGGCGCGGTTCATCACCGGCGCCGATGGCCGGTTTTACTTCCGCACCATCCTGCCCTGCAGCTATCCGATCCCGACGGACGGTCCGGTCGGACAGATGATCCTGCAAACGCGGCGTCACCCGAACCGGCCGGCGCATATTCATTTTCTGGTGGCGGCGCCCGGCCACGAGCCGCTGGTCACCCACGTCTTTATCGAGGGCGACAAATATCTGGATTCCGACGTGGTGTTCGGGGTCAAGGACGAGCTGATCTCCAGGGTCGAGAAACGCAGCGATCCCGCGATGCCCGACGGCAAGCCCGCCAGCGCGCCCTGGCATTTGATGACCTACGAATTTCGCGTGAAGCCGGGCCAGGGAGTGGCGCCGAAGCCGATGATGGCCGCGACCGAAGACGCCTGAGGCTATAGCATATTCCACCTGAGTGGAATCAGACAGCGTATCCCGTGGCCTCGTGGTTCGAGACGCGCGGCGTTGCCGCGCTCCTCACCATGAGGGTCTAAAAACCTCATCCTGAGAGTATGACCCAAAAAGCAGTGAGTGATTTCAGCGGGCTGTGATTCCATCGGATTTGCGAAGATTCGAGGGAGAGCACCATGCCATGGACTGAAATCACTCGTGCCGAGTATCAACGCAGTGGACTGCGCTACGCAAGTGATATGACAGATGCGGAGTGGGCGCTGATAGCGCGCCGACTTCCGCCGCGCCGCCGATTGGGCCGACCACGGGAAGTGGATTTGCGCACGGTATTGCAGGCGATTCTTTACATCCTGTCCACGGGCTGCCAATGGCGTGCCCTGCCGAAGGAGTGTTCCCGCCATACTCGACCGTCCAGCGCTATTTTTACGCTTGGCGCGATACCGGACGGTGGCAAAAGATCGTCACAGCGCTGGTTCGGCGAGCCCGCCAGGAACTCGGACGCAAGCCTCGGCCAACGGCAGCGGTGATCGACAGTCAGAGCGCACCGACGACCCAAGCTGGCGGCCCGCGTGGCTACGACGCCGGCAAACGTATCTACGGACGCAAGCGGCACATCGTCACCGACACCAATGGCCTCCTGCTCGCCGTCCACGTTCATCCCGCCAACGTTCAGGATTGTCATGGGGCCGTTCCGCTGCTGGAGCGGCTACGACGCCGGTTCCCCAAGCTGCGTCACGTCTTTGCCGATCGGATTTACCGCGGAAATCAGCTCGTTACCGCGCTCTCCCATTGCGGGCCGTGGACGATCGAGATCGTCGAACGGCCGCAGGGCGTCAAAGGCTTCCAGCTCCTGCCACGGCGATGGGTGGTCGAACGCACCTTCGCCTGGTTCTCCAGATGCCGCCGCCTTGCCAAGGACTTCGAGGGATCCGCGGCCACCGAAGCAACTTGGCTCCTCGTCGCCCATCTCAGGCTTCTGACCAGACGCCTTGCCAATGCCTGATAACACTGATCCCTTTTTGAGTCAGACTTTGAGGAGCCGCGCCCTTGCGCGGCGTCTCGAAGGATGAAGCCACCGAACTGGAAAAGGCACTAGTGGCGAGCGCCGTGTTGGCTGAGCAATGCCACGATTATGCATGCGAGAATAACGGTCGCGCATTTCCAGAACAGCAACGGATTGCGCTCGATCAGGGGCGTTGCGGAATCCAGATATTTCGCATTGGGGTGACGAAGGTCGAAGGTGTATTCCGACAGGCGTTCATAGCGCCTGTAGGGATCCGGGTGCACCGCTCGCCTGAGCGCCCCATCGACCCATGCCGGGATTTCATGGTTGTCATCGACGGCGGAGCGGTATCTCAGCTTGTTGAACTGTAATCTCGTTCTGGCTCTGGCAATTCGAGAGCCGTACGGCAGTTTTCCCGTCAGCATCTGATAGGTTATGACGCCGAGCGAGAACATATCGGAGCGGGGCGAACCGTTTTCTCCCAGCAAATATTCGGGCGCCGTATACTGGGCCGTACCCAGAATATCGTTATGGTCTGTGGGCGGCGCGGCTTCGACGACGCCCGTGATCTTGGTCGAACCGAAATCGATGATCTTTGCCGTTCCCGTCCTGTCGATCATGATGTTGTCGGGTCTCAGGTCCTGATGCAGCATCTCCTTGCGGTGAAAGGCGCGCAAACCCCTGGCGATTTGCTCGACTATCCCACGCACCGTTTCCAGGTCCGGCCTGGGATTGTCGATCATCCATTGGGTGAGGGTTTGTCCCTCGATATATTCCGTGACGACGTAGAGGTATTCGCGCTTTCGGGAGTGCAGGCGGGGCTTCAATACATGCGGACTATCGATGCGCCGGGCGACCCACTCTTCCATCATGAAGCGCTTCAGGTAGGCGGGGTCGTCGCGCAGATCGATTGACGGTATCTTTATGGCGACCATGGTGTCGGTTTCAGTGTCGACCGCCAGATAAATATGACTTCGGCTGCTGCCGTGCAGTTCTCTGACGATTCGATATCCGTCAAACATCATCCTGGCTTCCAGCAGCGGCGGCAGCGGCAGTTCGGATGGCTGCCCGAAGACCTCGCTTGCTTCGCCATGCGGTAATTGATCGATGCGTACGATCTGAATGGTGAGATTGTCCGGGCTGCCCCGGCGGAATGCCTCGTCCACGATGACCTTCGCGGCCTCGTCCAGATCATTCGCATTGCCTTCGATCGCGCTGGTGATGAAGCGGGTGGCGACGTGTTCGTAAACACCATCGGTCGCCAGCAGAAACACATCGCCTTTTTCGACCGCAAGCGCGCGATAGTCGATTTCAATTTGGGGATTGATCCCCAATGCGCGGCTCAGATAACTCTGTTCCGAAGAAATAACGAGCCGGTGATCCTCGGTGAGTTGTTCAAGGCCGTTGCCGTCCAGGCGGTAAATCCGGGAGTCGCCGACGTGGAAAATATGCGCGGTCGTGGACTTGATGACCATCGCGCTCAGCGTGCAGACGTAGCCCCGGTCTTTATCATGGGAGTACTGACTTCGCCGGGTTTGCGAGTGCAGCCAGGAGTTCGTCGCGGCGAGCACCCGTTGCACCGAGGTCTTTACGGACCAGGACTCCGAAGTGCAATAATAGTCCGTCAGAAAGCTCTTGACCGCCGACTCGCTCGCGACCTGGCTGACATTGCTGCTGCTGATCCCATCGGCCAGCACAACGGCGATGCCTTTCAGGCTCAACAGCGGCTCGCCCGGGATCAAGGCGCCATGGAAATCCTGATTGGTCTGCTTCCGACCCTTATCAGAGTGCTGCCCGACCGATATTTGCAGTTCACGCGGCATGTACGGCGCCAAAAAACGGGAGCCTCACTCTACCGAAGCAAGGCTCCTTCGTTTAGGTCAAATCAGGCGGCGATGCGCGCCGGTAGCGTTCTTGCGTCCCGCTTCGGCGCCGTCCTGACATGTGTCGCGTAGAGGGTCAGTCCGGTGAACGACAATCCCCCGACGAGATTGCCGAGGACCGTCGGAATCTCGTTCCAGATGAAGTAGTCCATGATTGAAAATTTCGCGTGAAGCATCAGCCCCGACGGAAACAGGAACATGTTTACGACCGAATGCTCGAACACCATGTAGAAGAATACCAAAATCGGCATCCACATCGCAATGACCTTGCCGGGAACCGATGTCGATACCATGGCGCCGACGACGCCGGTGGAGACCATCCAGTTGCACAGCATGCCGCGCATAAACAATGTTGCCATGCCGGCCGCGCCGTGCGCCGCGTAACCCAGCGTTCGGGCCTCGCCGACGTTTCCGATTGTCGTGCCGACCTTGTCGGGGTCCTGCGTGAAGCCGAACGTCGTTACGAATGCCATCATGAAGGCCACGGTGAGGGCCCCGGCGAAGTTGCCGATAAAGACAAGGCCCCAGTTCCGCAATACACCGCCGATCGTTACGCCAGGCCGCTTGTCGAGCCACGCAAGCGGGGTCAAGACGAAAACCCCGGTCAAGAGATCGAAGCCCAACAAATACAACATGGAAAATCCGACGGGAAACAGAAGCGCTCCTACGAGCGGCTGTCCCGTGTTCACGTTGATCGTGACGGCGAACCAGGCGGCCAGTGCGAGGATGGCGCCGGCCATATAGGCGCGGATGACCGTATCCCTGGTGGACATGAAGATCTTTGATTCCCCGGCATCCACCATCTTGGTGACGAATTCTGAAGGCACGAGATATGACATTAGAAGTCCCTTTGTTTCGCAGCGAAATATGAAGCGCCGATTGCCCGGCAGCCGCAGCGCCCCTGTGAAATCGATTCCGCCATTCCCGAAACACGCACCGCCTGCCGCTACCAGGAATATTTCTGCTTCGGCGCTTTGGATTTTGTCATTTGCCTGAACTGGCATTGCGACGACTTGCGCCAAGCTTCCTGGGTGACGTGGCCTTGAGCTTGTCCCTTAGGCCGAAGCCATCGATGGCTTCGACAATCCGGCGGACCCGCAGTCGTCATTGACTGCATCAGGTGATGCAATCGACATGCCATTGACTATTCGGATCGAAGGCGCCGGAAGTTCGGGGGCTTATTGCCGTTTATCTCGCGATACGAGCAGAGAAACGCGATCGACGCCGGCGAAATTCGGATTGGGATTGCGCATCCCGCCAACAGGCCTGCTCAATTCTTGTGCGGCGCACAAGAATTGAGCGAATTGCAAATTTTGGATGCGGGCCGCCCCGGCCAATACCATCGTGCGGAAGCTTCAAGTATTTATAATGCAAATGCTTTTCGCATTGCAGCAGCTTGGCACGAAGCTTGAATAGCTGGTGCCGACGCCATCGATGCCGTCCTTCGAAAACCAATCATCCGAATTTTGACGCCGTCAAACCGGGGCCTCCCCGGAACGCGCTTCCATGTCTTCGACCGACTGCGACCAGACCAGCCCCGTGCAGAAAGGAACTTTGTAATGAGCAAGGAAAACCCGACCTGGATCTCCGACTGGAACCCGGAAGATGAGACGTTTTGGAATTCCAGGGGCAAGCTCATTGCCCGACGCAATCTGATCTGGTCGATCGTTGCGGAGCACATCGGATTTTCGGTCTGGTTGATCTGGAGCATCGTCGCCACCAAGTTGCCGCAGGCCGGCTTCCACTTCACCACCGACCAGCTCTTCCAACTGGTGGCGGTGCCGGGATTGATCGGCTCGCTGATGCGATTTCCCTACACTTTCGCGGTAACGATGTTCGGCGGCCGCAACTGGACCATCTTCAGCGCATCGGTGCTGTTCATCCCGACGCTTGCGCTAGCCTATTTCGTCAGCCACCCCGAAACACCGTTCTGGCTGATGCTGCTGGTGGCCTCCACCGCCGGTCTCGGCGGCGGCAATTTTGCTTCCAGCATGGCTAATATCTCCTTCTTCTATCCCGACCGCATGAAGGGCTGGGCGCTCGGCCTTAACGCGGCCGGCGGGAACATCGGCGTCAGCAGCGTCCAGTTGCTGACGCCACTTCTGATGGGTTTTGGCATTTTCAATCTCTATCAGGCAGCGCCTGTCGGGGGCGTCTACCTTCAAAACGCCGGCCTGATGTGGATCCTGCCGCTGGCAATCGCGCTGTGCGGCGCAATCCTCTTCATGAACAACCTGACCTCGGCGAAGTCCTCGTTCAAGAACCAGCTCGCCATTATCGGGAACAAGCATACCTGGATCATGTCGTTCATCTATATCGGTACGTTCGGCTCCTTTATCGGTTACTCGGCCGCGTTCCCGCTGCTGATCAAAACCCAATTCCCGGCGATCACCGTTACCATCGCTTTCCTCGGCCCGCTGGTGGGTTCGCTTTCGCGACCGCTCGGCGGCTTGCTGGCCGACAAGGTCGGCGGCGCGATCGTGACGTTCTGGAATTTCATCGCGATGGGTGCCGCGACGATCGGTGTGCTGTACTTCGTAGGGATGAAGGACTTCACCGGCTTCCTGGTGATGTTCCTTATCCTCTTCGTGACGACCGGGATCGGCAACGGATCTACCTACCGGATGATCCCGTCGATCTTCCGCGAGGAGAATCTTCGTAAAGCGCGGGGCAAGGGCGAAGCCGGCCGGGCGCTTGCCTTGAAGGCGGCCAGCATCGAGAGCGGTGCAGCTCTCGGATTCATCGGCGCGATCGGCGCCTGCGGCGGCTACCTGATCCCGAGTGGCTTCGGCAAGTCGATCGCCATCACCGGCGGTCCGCAGCTGGCGCTGGAAATCTACCTGGCATTTTATGCGGCCTGCCTCGCGCTCACCTGGTGGCACTACTTGCGCAGGAGCCTCGCGGAGTTGGGCGTGCCCAGCCTCGCCGAAGCGCGCGTCTGAACGAGGTGAATGGCGACCGTCCCTCGCCCCGCAATCGGGGTCGAGGGGCGCAAAGAAGCAGGAGTAAGAGAAGGACACGCCGTGAGTGAACCGCTGGTCATCGTCGGTAACGGAATGGCCGCCGCGCGTCTGGTCGACGAACTGGCGAAAGCTGCACTTGGGCGTTACGCCATCGCCGTCATCGGCGAAGAGCCGCGTTTGGCCTATAACCGCGTATTGCTCTCGTCGGTTTTGGCCGGCGAGACCGCCTCCCATGACATCGAGCTCCGGTCCGCCAATTGGTGGCGCGACCGTGGCGTTACCCTGAAATATGGCTGCGTCGCCACCGAGATCGATGTCGGTCGCCGCGAACTCAAGATCGCCAATGAGGAAAGCATCGCATTTTCCAAACTCGTCCTTGCGACCGGTTCGGCGCCGCTGCGGCTCGGCGTATCGGGCGCCGATCTTGCCGGCGTCCATACTTTCCGCGACAGCCGCGACGTCGATCTGCTGCTGACGCTGGCCGCCTCGAGGAAGCGCGTCGCCGTGGTCGGCGGCGGGTTATTGGGACTGGAAGCGGCTTACGGCCTCGCCAAGGCCGGCGCAGCCGTGACGCTCCTGCATCTGATGGACCGGCTGATGGAGCGCCAGCTCGATGCGCCGGCGGCGGAACTGCTAAAATCTCTCGTCGAGCGCAAGGGCATCAAGGTTTTGCTCAATGCCAATACCACGCGCCTCCATGGCGCGACGCGCGTCGAGGGGATCGAGCTGACGGATGGCCGCCGGATCGATGCCGACGCGGTGATCTTCGCGGCCGGAATCCGGCCCAACATCGCGCTGGCGAAGGGCGCCGGGATTTCCGTCAATCGCGGCATCGTCGTCGACGATTGTCTGCAAACCGAAGCACCCGATATCTTTGCGCTCGGCGAATGCGCCGAGCATCGCGGCGTCTGTTATGGCCTGGTCGAGCCGGCTTACGAGCAGGCGCGCGTCCTGGCGCGGCATCTTTCGGGCGGCGCGGCCCGCTACCAGGGCAGCGTGGTGGCGACCAATCTGAAAGTCTCCGGCGTCAACGTGTTTTCCGCGGGCGATTTTATCGGCGCGGAAGGCAGCGAAACCATTGTGCTTAGCGACGCGAGGGGCGGTGCCTACAAGAAGCTGGTGATATCGGACGGCTGCCTCACCGGCGCGGTACTGGTCGGCGATGTCGGCGACGCGCTCTGGTATCTCGAATTGATCCGCGGCCGCGAGCCGGTCGCGGCGATTCGCAAGGACATGATGTTCGGCCGCTCGCTCGAGCTCCGGTCGGAGGCGGCATAGACAGATGTTGCCGATATCCAGATGACGCCCGTCGATCCCGCTCCACGCGCGACCCGCACCACCTGTCCGTATTGCGGCGTCGGTTGCGGCATATTGGCGACGCCCGACAATCGTGGCGGCGCTGACATATCCGGCGATCCCGAACATCCTGCCAATTTCGGACGGCTGTGCTCGAAGGGCTCGGCGCTCGGCGAAACGCTCGGTCTTAAGGACCGGCTGCTCTACCCGATGATCCGCTGCAGCAAGGGCACCATGGAACGGGTGGCCTGGAGCGACGCGCTCGATCATGTAGCGCATCGCTTTGCGCACGTCATCAAGCGCGACGGCCCGGGCGCGGTAGCGCTGTATCTTTCCGGGCAATTGCTCACCGAGGACTACTACGTCGCCAACAAGCTGATGAAGGGTTTCATCGGCAGCGCCAATGTCGATACCAATTCGCGCCTGTGCATGTCCTCGACGGTCGCCGGCCACCGCCGCGCGTTCGGCGCCGACACCGTGCCCGGCTGCTATGAGGATCTCGACCAGGCCGATCTCCTGGTGCTGGTGGGCTCCAACGCGGCATGGTGCCATCCGGTTCTGTTCCAGCGCATGCTCGCCAACCGGCAGGAGCGCGGCGCACGCATGGTGGTGATCGACCCGCGCCGGACCGATACATCAGGCGATGCCGAGCTGTTTCTGGGTTTGAAACCCGGCACCGATACCGCTTTATTCTCTGGCCTGCTGGTGCATCTCGCTGAGGCCGGCGCGCTCGACCGGGATTACATCGATCGGCACACTTCCGGATTCCACGACGCACTGGCGCGAGCGCGCGGCATTGCCGGCAGCATTGCCGCAACCGCGCTGGCGACGGGACTGCCGGAAGCGGATGTCGCCGAGTTCTTCCAGATGTTCAAAAACACGCCGCGCGTGGTCACGCTGTTTTCACAAGGCGTCAACCAGTCGGCGCAGGGCACCGACAAGGTCAATGCCATCATCAACTGTCACCTGGCGACCGGACGAATCGGCAAGCCGGGGGCGTCGCCGTTCTCGCTGACCGGGCAACCCAATGCGATGGGCGGGCGCGAGGTCGGCGGGCTCGCCAATCAGCTCGCCGCCCATATGGCCTTCACGCCTGCGGATATCGACCGCGTGCGCCGGTTCTGGAAGGCGCCGCACATCGCCACTCATGAGGGGCTGAAAGCGGTCCAGATGTTCGAGGCGATCGGGCGCGGCGAGATCAAGGCGCTGTGGGTGATGGGCACCAACCCCGCGGTGTCGCTGCCGGCGGCCGATGCCGCGCGCGAGGCGCTGAAAAAACTCGAACTGTTCGTGGTCTCCGAGAACGTGCGTTCCAACGACACCGTGAATTCGGGCGCGCACGTGCTGTTGCCGGCGCAGGCCTGGGGCGAAAAATCGGGAACGGTGACCAATTCGGAACGACGGATCTCGCGGCAGCGTGCGTTCCTTGATCCGCCGGGGGAGACCAAACCAGACTGGTGGATCCTCTGCGAGGTCGCAAGACGGCTTGGCTTTGGCGCGGCATTCGATTTCGGCTCGGCGGCGGACGTGTTCCGCGAACACGCCGGCCTGTCGGCATTCGAGAACAATGGCAGCCGCGATTTCGACATCGGCGGGTTGAAGGCATTGTCGGACGAAGCGTTCGATGCGATGCCGCCGGTGCTGTGGCCGCTGCGCGAAGGTGCGCCGCCGCAGGAGCGGTTGTTCGCCGACGGCGGGTTTTTTGCCGGCGATCGGAAGGCCCGCTTTATCGCGCCGGAGATTCCGGCGTTGCGGACCGAGACATCAGCGGGACGGCCGCTGCGGCTCAATACCGGCCGTGTCAGGGACCAATGGCACACCATGACCCGCAGCGGCATCAGCCCGCGGCTCTCCCAGCATCTGCCGGAGCCGTTCGTCGAAGTTCATCCCGACGATGCGGAAAGGCACGGGGTGGTCGACGGCTGCTTCGCGCGCGTCGTTACCGATCACGGCCAATGCACGCTGCGGGTCGCCGTCAGCGAGCGGCAGCAGCGCGGCATGCTGTTCGTGCCGATCCACTGGAGCGAAGCGACCGCCTCGAGCGCGCGGGTCGGCGCGCTGGTGGCGCCGTTTACCGATCCGTTTTCCGGCCAGCCCGAGAGCAAGGCAACGCCGGCGTCGATTGCGCCTTATGAATACGTCTTTCGCGGCTTTGCGCTGTCCCGGGTACGGCTCGAATTGCCCGATCATGTCTGGTGCGCGCGCGTGGCCGTGACCGGCGGCTACGGCTATCTCATTGCCGACAATGCCGACCTCGCGGGATGGCAATCATGGCTGCGGTCGGTGGCCGGCCCCGATCTCGCCGAATACATGGATTTTGGCGGCGGCGTTTTTCGCGCCGCCTCGTTTGCCGGAGATCGCATCGAGACCTGCCTGTTCGTCGGTCCGGCGCGCGATGCCGGCGACTGGAATGTGGTGAAAAATCTGTTCGCGGCCGATGCGCTCAGCGACGATCAGCGCCGGATGCTGCTATCGGGCAAATCGACGGACGGGCTGGCCAGCGCCGGCCCGATTGTCTGCGCCTGCTTCGGCGTCGGACGAAATACGATTTGCGATGCCATCGCGGCGGGTGCGCGCTCGGCCGCCGCGATCGGCGCG
Source organism: uncultured Alphaproteobacteria bacterium (assembly GCA_963801875.1). Classification (GTDB taxonomy): domain Bacteria; phylum Pseudomonadota; class Alphaproteobacteria; order Rhizobiales; family Xanthobacteraceae; genus Bradyrhizobium. The sequence continues at coordinate 1,162,453 of CAWDGT010000010.1, forward strand.
CAACTGAAAGCCGGCGCCAATTGCGGCTCCTGCATTCCGGAATTGAAGCGGCTGATCGCGCAGGCGAGCGTCGCAGGCACGGCGGAGCCCGTACAACGTCAGTTGGCGGCCGCGGCCAACTGAGCAAGTCTCACGCCCTTGATGATGGCGGATAATGTCATCTATGGTGCACCTGATCGTTCTTCAGGTGAACCACGCGATGATGTATCTGGACACCCCGCCGCGGCTGATCGAGACAAAGGTGTTCTCGGCGATGCCCGATCATTACCGGCGCAAGGGCGTGCGCACGGACTGGGCCGATGCCAACCGGCCGGGTCAGCCGACCGATTGTTTCATCGAAGGTCCGTCATTCGACGCCGACGGCAATCTCTACATCGTGGACATTCCGTTCGGCCGCATCTTCCGAATCGCGCCCGGCGGCGAATGGTCGCTGGTTGCGGAATATGACGGCTGGCCCAACGGCCTGAAGGTTGCCACCGACGGACGGATCCTTGTCGCCGATTACATGCACGGCATCATGGAACTCGATGTCAAGGCGGGACGCATGCGGCCGGTATTGACGGCGCGAAATTCCGAATCCTTCAGGGGATGCAACGATCTGCATATCGCCGCCAATGGCGACATCTATTTCACCGACCAGGGACAGACCGGGCTGCACGATCCGACCGGGCGGGTCTACCGGCTCTCGCATGAGGGATGGCTCGACTGCCTGATCGCTACCGGCATCAGCCCCAACGGCCTGGTGCTCGACCCCACCGAGACCGTGCTGTTTGTGGCGATGACCCGCGACAACGCGGTCTGGCGCATGCCGCTGCTGAAAGACGGCAATGTCTCCAAGGTCGGCCGCTTTTGTTCGACCTTCGGCGCCAGCGGTCCGGACGGGCTGACCATGGACAAAGCGGGCCGGCTGTTCGTGGCGCACGCCTCGCTCGGCCAGGTGTTCGTGTTCGCGACCAACGGCGAGCTGATCGCGCGGATCAAATCCTGCGCCGGGCCGACCTGCACCAATGTCGCCATCGGGGGCAAAAATCGCGATCGTCTCTATGTGACGGAGTCGGTAACCGGCACCGTGCTGGTGGCGGATATCGGCGTTCTCTAGCCGTCATGTATGGACGGCCCCCTCTCGGCAAGGGCTTTTTTGGTATTTCGGCAAACGGATCGGGGAGCGGTCATGTATACGGCCTCGAGAAGCGGCCATTGACCGCGGGCCCTGATGGAGATCGCTGATCGAATTCCAATCATTGCGGCGCGCTATGACGCGCGATGACGATACGGAGTGTTTCGATCCTGGTTTCCAGACCATTTGCCATCACACCTTGGTTGCCCTTCCGATTGGATGAGCGCGAGCGCGGCTGTCGCCCCTCAACAGGCAGCAGCCGGCGCGCTCGCGCGGTCGCGGTAATGTTCTCCTTTGACCAGCATGGCCCAGATGATGCGCGCGGTTTTGGCGGCGAACGCCACCATGGCGACCTTGTAGGGTCGCCGCGCGAGCAACTCGCGCAGCCACGGATCGCTAACGCCGCGCCGCTTTTGCTGCCGCAGATGGGCGCTTGCACCGCTGATCAGCAGGGCTCGCAGCATGCGGTCTCCCTGTTTGGAAATGCGGCCAGGACGATGCTTGCCGCCGGTACCGTGATCGCGGCCGGTCAGCCCGATCCAGGCCGCAAAATCGCGGCCCGAACGGAACACCTTCGCATCGGGCACTTTGGCCAAGACAGTGCTGGCGATGATCGGGCCGACGCCCGGCACTTCCATTAGTCGGCGAGCCTTGCCATCGCAACGGGCCGCCTTCGCGATCTGTCGCTCCAGCACCCGTTCGTCAGTATCGAGCGCCTGCCAATGTTGAGCCAGCAACAACAGCGCGCCCCGCATCGTCTCCGGGATCTCATCGCTCGCTTGTTGGAGCCTGGCCATCAGCTCGCGCAACCCATCGTATCCCTGTGCCGCCACGATCCCGAGTTCGCTCAGCGCCGCCCGCAGCGCGTTCGCGATCATCGTACGTTGCCGAACCAACAATGCCCGCGTGCCGTGAACCGCCAGCGTTGTCTGCTGCTCCACGCTCTTCACCGGCACGAAGCGCATCGTTGGCCGGATCACCGCCTCGCAGATCGCCTCCGCGTCCCGACCATCGTTCTTGTTGCGCTTGACATAAGGCTTCACATAGCCCGGCGGCATCAGCCGGACCTCGTGGCCATAGCCGCTGATTACCCGCGCCCAATGATGCGCGCTGCCGCACGCCTCCATCCCCACCAGGCACGGCGGCAGCTTAGCAAAAAACTTCTCAACAGCTGCGCGCCGAAGCTGACGCCCCAGCACCGCTGCTCCCGATGCATCAACCCCGTGAACCTGAAACACGTTCTTCGCCAAATCCAAACCAATCGTGCTAATGTTCGTCATGGACGGTCCCCTTGTCTGGTCGAATCAACACCACCAGTCTGGCACACTGATGCCGTCGGGGGCCGTCCACACCATCTTTGCGAGCGAAGCGAAGCAATCCATTGCCGCCACAAAGATGGGTTGCTTCGTCGCTTCGCTCCTCGCAATGACGAAGAAATGGGCGAACTCGGCGAGTATTGCGAGGTAGATCATGAGGCAACAACAATTCGGCAGCGGCGGTCCGCCGGTCGCCGTGATCGGGCAGGGCACCTGGTATATCGATCGCGGGGATCGGCAAAGCGCGGTCGCCGCGCTGCGTCGCGGCATCGATCTGGGCATGACCCACATCGACACCGCCGAGATGTATGGCGATGCCGAGCTGGTGATCGCGGAGGCCATCGCCGGGCGGCGCGAGGAAATTTTTCTGGTCTCGAAAGTCCTGCCGAGCAACGCCTCGCGGCGCGGCACCATTGCCGCATGCGAACGCTCGCTCAGGCGGCTGAAAACCGACCGGCTCGATTGCTATCTTCTGCACTGGCGTGGCTCGTATCCGCTGGCGGAAACGGTCGCCGCGTTCGAGGAGCTGCTCGGCGCCGGAAAAATCCGCAGTTGGGGCGTCAGCAATTTCGACGCCGGCGATCTCGACGAAATGCTTGCGGTGGCCGGCGAGGGAAGAATTGCCTGTAACCAGGTGCTCTATCACCTAAGGGAACGCGCGATCGAGCATGCGGTAATCCCATGGTGCAGGCAGCACGGCACAGCCGTCGTCGCCTATTCGCCGTTCGGCCATGATGACTTTCCTTCATCGCGCAGCGAGGCCGGCGCGGTACTGCAGACGATCGCCGATGCCCATGGCGCATCGCCACGCCAGGTCGCGCTGGCGTTTCTGACGCGCGAGGCTTCGGTGTTCGCGATTCCAAAAGCCTCAACTCCGGAACACGCCGCCGATAATGCCGCGGCCGGCGAGCTCGTGCTCGGCCGTGAGGAAATCGCGGTCCTCGACAAAGCCTTCCCGCGCGGACCGAGACCGCGAAGCCTGCCGATGCTGTAGCGCGATCCCTCATGGTGAGGAGGCGCTTCTTCAGCGCCGTCTCGAACCATGAGGCCCCTGGCCCATCCTTCGAGACGCGCGCAAGGGCGCGCTCCTCAGGATGAGGCAGATGAGGGCAGCCGCCGCGCACAATCGCGCATATCGGCTTCCTGTTTTCGGACCTTGTCGATGACAGGCAATTATCGTTTTGTGAAAGCTCGCCCGATTCGATAATTCCTGCGCCCGAGTTCAGCCGTGACCCCGCCACCCGCCGCAGCCGCCAGGCTCGACACTGCTCCATTGCCTCTCTCCCAGAAGAAGTCGACGAAACGCACCGCGCCCGCGCGCGCCGACCGTCCATTTCGCGGCATCGCGCTGATCCTTGCGTCGACCGTATTTCTGGGGGCTTCCGACGTCACCGCGAAATATCTGTCGGCGACGCTGCCGTCGATCGAGATCGCCTGGATCAGGTTTCTGGTGTTCGCGCTGATCATGTCTCCGGCGATGCTGTCGAGCTCGCGGCTTTATGCCCTGCACACCCGGCGGCCCGGCTTGCAGGTGATGCGCGGCGTCGCGCTGCTGGCGTCTTCGCTGTTCTTCATTTCCGGGCTGCGGTTTCTTCCCATCGCGGAGGCATCCGCGACCGGCTTCGTCTCGCCGCTGTTCGTCACCGCGCTGTCGATCGTGTTTCTCGGCGAGAGCGTCGGCATTCGCCGCTGGATTGCGACCGCGATGGGATTGATCGGCGTGCTGATCATCCTGCGGCCAGGCACATCGGCGTTTCATCCCGCCGCGTTTTTCCCGATCGTCTCCGCGCTGGCCTGGGCCGGAACCCTGATCATGACGCGGATGATGAGCGGGCGGGAACACGCGCTCACCACCATGACCTATTCGTCGATCGTGGGCGTTTGCGTACTGTGCGCCTTGGTGCCTTTCGTGTGGGTGACGCCGAGCTGGCACGATATCGCCTTCGGAATTTTCATCGGCGTTGCCTCGACCGCGGGGCAGTGGATCGTCGTGCTCGCCTTCCGCTACGCCGACGCTTCCGTGCTGGCGCCGTTTTCCTACACCCAGCTGTTGTGGGTCTCCATCCTCGGCTTCATCATTTTCGGCGAACTGCCTGACATCTGGACCGTTACGGGTGCTGCATTCATCGTCGGCAGCGGTCTCTATACCGCGCATCGCGAGCGTGTCCGGCGCTCGCAGCTTCTGGCGCTGGACGGTGAACTGTCACCCAACGCGTGATCCTTCCCCGCTTCGCGACCGCTTTGCGGGGACGACGCATGGTCGCTGGCTTGTCACACCGGCAGCGCGATCGAATATTTCACCTGGCTCAGCGCAAAACTCAACTCGATCGAGGCGATGCCGTCGAGCCGGGTCAGCTTGTTTTTCAGAAACGCCTCATATGACGACAGATCGGCGGCGACCACGCGCAGCAGGTAGTCGCGGTTGCCGGTCATCAGATAGCACTCCAGCACCTCGTCCCATTTCGAGATCGCCCTGGCAAAGCGGTTGAGGTCTTCCTCCTTCTGCCGCGCCAGTTTTATGGAGATGAAGACACTGACGTGCAGGCCAAGCGACTTCTGGTCGACGGTGGCGATATAGCGCGTAATCACGCCGCGCTCTTCCATCAGTTTGACGCGGCGGTGGCACGGCGAAACCGACAGGCCGACCTGGTCGGCGAGTTCCTGCATGGTGGTGCGGCTGTCGCTTTGCAGAATGCCGAGGATCTTGCGGTCGATGGCGTCCAGGGTGTGCATTGGGACAATCTCCGGATAGCGAGGGTCGGATTGGTAATTTATCCTAAAATAGATGGGTATGTCGCGAGAATTTGAGATTTTTGGCCAGAGCTCCGGCGTTAAAATCCCGGCGTCATACTGTGCCCGGGAGCGCCCTCATGCCGATTGAGCCCGCACGCCTTGAAATGCTGTCCGCGCTGGCGCGCAAGGTCCTGTGGCTGTCTTCCTGGACCATCCATCACGCCAATCATATCAGGCCCAATGCCGACGGCCTCAAGGTCGGCGGCCACCAGGCGTCCTCCGCCTCGCTCGCCACCATCATGTCGGCGCTGTATTTCGGGGTGTTGCGGCCGGAAGATCGCGTGGCGGTGAAGCCGCATGCGAGCCCGGTGTTTCACGCCATCCAGTATCTGTTCGGGCACCAGAGCCGCGACAAGCTAGAGAATTTCCGCGGTTTCAAGGGTGCGCAATCCTATCCGTCGCGCACCAAGGACACTGACGACGTCGATTTCTCCACCGGCTCGGTCGGTCTGGGCGTCGCGCAGACACTATTCTCTTCGCTGGTGCAGGATTACGTCAAGGCGCATGGCTGGATGAAAGACCGGCCCGAGGGCCGGATGATCGCGCTGGTCGGCGACGCCGAGATGGACGAGGGCAATATTTTCGAGGCGTTGCTGGAGGGCTGGAAGCACGGCCTGCGCAATACGTGGTGGGTGGTCGATTACAACCGCCAGAGCCTCGACGCGGTAGTGCGCGAAGGATTGTGGGAGAAATTCGAATCCATGTTCCGCAATTTCGGCTGGGACGTGGTGATCGTGAAATATGGCCGGCTGATGCAGGCGGCGTTCGCGGAAGCAGGCGGCGAGGCCTTGAAACGCTGGATCGACGCCTGCCCGAACCAGTTGTATGCCGCGCTGTGCTTTCAGGGCGGGGCGGCGTTCCGGAAGCATTTGCGCGACGAAATCGGCGACCAGGGCGCGGTGTCGCAACTGATCGACAGGCGCAGCGACGATGAGTTGCTGACGCTGATGTCCAATCTGGGCGGCCACGACATGGCCAGCATGCTCAAGGCCTTCGAGGCTGTTGATCACGACCGCCCGGTCTGCTTCATCGCCTACACCATCAAGGGCATCGGCCTGCCGTTTCAGGGCCACAAGGACAACCATGCCGGCTTGATGACGGTGGCCCAGATGGAGAAATGGCGCGGCGTCCAGAACATCCGGCCGGGTCACGAATGGGAAAAGTTCGAGGGGCTGTCCCAAGAGGCCGCGGCGCTGGAGGCATTGCTTGCGGATGCGCCGTTCAACCGCGACGGCCGCCGCCGCCTCAGCGCGCCCGCGATCGAGGTGCCCGAGCAGCTTTCGTTCAAGCCGTCGCCGCAGATGTCCACGCAACAGGGTTTTGGGCTCGTGCTCAACGAACTCGCGCGCGGCGACAGCGAACTCGCCTCGCGCATCGTCACCGCCTCGCCCGATGTCACGGTGTCGACCAATCTCGGCGCCTGGGTCAACCGGCGCGGCCTGTTCGCACGCGCCGAGAAGGCCGACCTGTTCCGCAGCGAGAAGATACCCTCGACCTTCAACTGGGATTTTTCGCCTGAGGGCCAGCATATCGAGCTCGGCATTGCCGAGATGAACCTCTTCATCCTGATGTCGGCACTGGGACTGTCGCACGCCATCAACGGCGAACGGCTGCTGCCGATCGCAACCCTGTACGATCCCTTCATCCAGCGCGGCCTCGATGCCCTGAACTACGCCTGCTACCAGGACGCCCGTTTCATGGTGGCGGCGACGCCGTCGGGCATTACGCTTTCGCCGGAAGGCGGTGCGCATCAGTCGATCGCAACTCCCCTGATCGGCATGGCGCTGGATGGGCTGGCCTCGTTCGAGCCGGCCTTTGTCGACGAACTCGCCGCCATCATGGCTTTCGGTTTCCGGCACATGCAGCGCGAAGGCGCGGGCGAGGGCGGCTCGGTCTACTTGCGGCTTTCGACCAGAACGATCGAGCAGCCGCAGCGGATGATGACGCCCGAGCTGCAGAAGGGCATCATCGACGGCGCCTATTGGCTGCGCAGACCGGGCGAGAATTGCGAAGCCGTCATCGCCTACACCGGCGCGGTGGCGCCCGAGGCGATCGAGGCGACAGGCTTTGTCGGCGAAAGCCGCAGGGATGTCGGGCTGCTGGCGGCCACCTCCGCCGACCGCCTGCATGCGGGCTGGACCGCCGCGCGCCGGATGCGGCGCGATCGCCGCGGGCTGCCGCATCTCAGCCATATCGAAAAACTGTTGGCGCCGCTGCCGCGCGACTGCGGCATCGTCACCGTGATCGACGGGCACCCGGCGACGCTGGGCTGGCTCGGCAGCGTGCGCGGGCAGAGGGTGGAAGCGCTCGGCGTCGAGCAATTCGGCCAGACCGGCACGATTGGCGACCTCTACCGCCACCACGGCATCGACGCCAACGCCATCATCGACGCGGCGGAGAGCCTGACCGCCGGCGCGCCGGTCCGGCACCGGAAAATGGCGGTGTGATTTGCATCGGAGCAAGCCGCCCCCACCCCAACCCTCCCCCGCAAGCGCGGGAGAGGGAGCGCCCCGCGTTTCTGGTAGGCGGCGTTGGAAACGCACTTAAAGCGACTTGTAAACTAGTTGAAGCGTTGCTGAGGTTTTTCGACGGTACGTGCGGCAAATTCTCTCTTCCCCTCTCCCGCTTGCGGGGGAGGGCCGGGGTGGGGGACTCTCCACACACGCAGATGCCCAAGCGTCCGTCTTGCGTCCTTCACACCACGGACTTTATATGGTGCGTCCGCCGCAATGCGGCATCCCGCATATGGCGGGTTCAATTTCCTGACGTTTCGTGCAAGGATGCTTGCCGAACGCTCTGTTCCCCCTCCAATTGCCCCTGAAATCACGAGGTTTACGATGGTCAACCGCATGCAATTCTACATCGATGGCGCCTGGGTCGATCCCGTCGTCAAGAAGTCCACGCCCGTCGTCAACCCGGCGACCGAAGAGGCGATGTATGAGGTTGCGCTCGGCTCCAAGGCCGACGTCGACAAGGCGGTGGCCGCCGCGCGCCGCGCCTTCGAGACTTTTTCGCAGACCAGCCGCGAGGAGCGCGTGGCGCTGCTCGCCAAAATCATCGAGGTCTACAAGACCCGCATGAAGGATATCGGCGCCGCCGTCTCCGACGAGATGGGCGCGCCGCTGCCGATGGCGGAGAAGCTGCAGGCCGGCGCCGGCCTCGGCCATCTCGCCTCCACCCTGGAGGTTCTCAAGAATTATCATTTCGAGGAGCCGGTCGGCTCTGCCATGGTGGTGCGCGAACCCGTCGGCGTCATCGGCATGATCACGCCGTGGAACTGGCCTTTGAACCAGATCGCCTGCAAGGTCGCCCCGGCGCTTGCCGCCGGATGCACCATGATCCTGAAGCCAAGCGAATTCACCCCAAGCTCGGCGCTGATTTTCGCGGAAATCCTGCACGAAGCCGGCGTGCCTAAGGGCGTGTTCAACCTGATCAACGGCCTCGGCCCTGAAGTCGGCGCCGCCATGAGCGAGCATCCGGGCATCGACATGATCTCGTTCACCGGCTCGACCCGCGCCGGCATCGACGTCGCCAAGCGCGCGGCGCCCACCGTCAAGCGCGTCAGCCAGGAGCTGGGCGGCAAGTCGCCGAACGTCATCCTCGAGGGCGCGGATCTCACCAAGGCCGTTACCGGCGGGGTGATGCACATGTTCAACAATTCCGGGCAGTCGTGCAACGCACCAAGCCGGATGATCGTGCCGCTGTCGAAGATGAAGGAAGTCGCCGCCATCGCCAAGGGCGTGGCCGACAAGACCAAGGCCGGCGATCCCCGTGCCGAAGGCACCACCATCGGTCCGGTGGTTTCCCGCATCCAGTGGGACAAGATCCAGACCCTGATCCAGAAGGGCATCGCGGAAGGTGCCACTCTGGTCGCAGGCGGTCCCGGCCTGCCGGAAGGCGTCAACAAGGGCTTCTATGTGCGTCCGACCATTTTTGCTGACGTCACCAATGACATGACCATCGCGCGGGAAGAGATTTTCGGGCCCGTCCTCACCATCCTCGGCGCCAAGGACGAGGAGGACGCCGTCAAGATCGCCAACGATACGCCGTATGGTCTCGCCGGTTATGTCACCGCCGACACCGTCGAGCACGCCCGCAAGGTCGGACGCAGGATCCGCGCCGGCAACGTCAACCTGCAGGGCCAGCCGAACGACCGCACCGCGCCGTTCGGCGGCTACAAGCAGTCCGGCAACGGCCGCGAGTGGGGCAAATACGGCTTGGAGGAATATCTCGAGGTCAAGGCGGTCGCCGGCTACAACGCAGCGTAAGGGTTGAATTGATTGCAGCGCCGGGGCGGGTGAGAATCGGCCCCGGCGTTTTTGGGTTCCGGCTCGCGCTTCGCTTGGCCGGGACGACAGGCAGGCTATCCCCCCAGTGCGCCCTGGGTGTTCACATACAGCGCGTAGATCGACTGGCTCGCGGCCATGAACAGCCGGTTGCGCTTCAAGCCGCCGAAACACAAATTGGCGCAGCGCTCGGGCAGCGCGATGCGGCCGATCATGACGCCGTCGGGCGCGAACACCACCACGCCGTCGAGTTCGGGATCGCCCATGCCCCAGCCGCACCACAGATTGCCGTCGATGTCGGCCCGCATGCCGTCGGGGGTGCCGGGACCGGCATCGACGAAGATGCGCTTGTTGGAAATGGTATTGCCGGCGGGGGCGACGTCGTAGGCGAGGATCTTGCGGTTCGGCACGCCGCGGGATTCGATGACGTAGAGAATCTTTTCGTCCGGCGAAAAGCACAGCCCGTTCGGGCCGAGAATTCCCTCGGCGACAATGCTGGCCTTTCCGGTTGCGCCGTCGACCCGGTAGACATTCATGTCGAGCTCTTGCTCGGCCTTGTAGCCTTCGTAATTGGCGAGCAGGCCGAATACCGGATCGGTGAACCAGATCGAGCCGTCGGATTTCACCACGACGTCGTTCGGCGCGTTCAGCCGCTTGCCGCCGAAGGAATCCATCAGCACAGTGATCGAGCCGTCATATTCGGTCCGCACCACGCGGCGTCCGCCATGCTCGCAGGTGATCAGGCGTCCCTGGCGGTCGCGGGTGTTGCCGTTGGCGAAATTCGACGGCCTTCGAAAAATGCTGACGGCGCCGGTTTCCTCTTCCCATTTGATGATACGCTGATTGGGAATGTCGCTGCACAACAGATAGCGCCCGTCGCCGAACCAGACCGGGCCTTCGGCCCAGCGCAGTCCCGTGGTCAGCCGTTCCACCGCCGACAGTTTCAGCCAGTATTTCTCAAAGCGCGGATCGATCGCGCGTATCGCCGGATCGGGATAATAGGTCGCCGGCTGCCAGCCGGCGCGGGGCTTTGCCTCGGACATTTGCCGTTCTCGTTGCTGTTGCGTTTCCTCGCGTTCTGGTTTGCTATCACTGTCAGTGAACGACCGCAAATCGGTTTCGAAAACGAGGGATGAAATGCCACGGATATTGATGACCGGCGCTTCGGGCGGAATTGGAACGAGCTTGCGCAAGTTGCTGCCGCCGATCTATCCGGACCTGCTGCTGAGCGACCTGAAAGCACCCGCCGACCTCGGTAGAAACGAAAAATTCAAGGCGGCGGAGCTGTCCGATCTCGCGCAGGTCGAGGCGATCTGCGATGATGTCGGCGGCATCCTGCATTTCGGCGGATATTCGGTCGAAGGTCCCTGGGACAACATCCTGCAGTCCAACATCATCGGCTGCTACAATTTGTTTGAGGCCGCGCGCAGGAAGGGCGTCAAGCGCGTGGTGTTTGCGTCATCGAACCATGCCGTCGGGTTCTATCCGCGCCACCACCGGATCGGAACCGATGTGACGGCGCGCCCCGACAGCCGCTACGGCGTCAGCAAGGTGTTCGGCGAAGCGGTCGGCGCGCTCTATGCCGACAAGCATGGGCTCAAGGTGACCTGCCTGCGCATCGGCAATTTCGGCGACAAGCCGCTCGATCATCGCCGACTGTCGATCTGGCTGAAGCCGGAAGACCTGGTGCAGCTGTGCCGGATCGGGCTTGAGCATCCCGACATCCATTTCGAGATTTTTTACGGCGCCTCCTATAACGAGCGCGCGTGGTGGGACAATCACCGCGCCTACGACCTCGGCTATCGCCCGACCGGACGCGGTGAGGACTTTCGCGAGCACGCGTTTGCCGAGCAGGCGAAACTCCCGCCCGACGCGATCAGCGATTTCTACCAGGGCGGCGCGTTCTGCGGCATGGAGTTCGACGGTGACATCAGCAGGATCATCGACTGGAAATGACACTCGCGTCATTGCCGGGGCGCGGACGATTGACAAGGATTTTCACGGCCTCATAAGTGGGCCGATCGAGAAACGCAGGGGATGCGTGGTATGGCCGACGGACTTCGCAAGGGACTGACGAGTTATGGCGACGCCGGATTTTCGCTGTTTCTGCGCAAGGCCTTCATCAAGGCGATGGGCTATTCCGACGACGCGCTGAACAGGCCGATCGTCGGTATCACCAACACCTACAGCGATTACAATCCCTGTCATGGCAACGTTCCCCAGATCATCGAGGCGGTGAAACGCGGCGTCATGCTGACGGGCGCGATGCCGATGGTGTTCCCGACCATCTCGATCGCCGAAAGTTTTGCGTTCCCGACCTCGATGTATCTGCGCAATCTGATGGCGATGGATACCGAGGAGATGATCCGCGCCCAGCCGATGGACGCAGTGGTCGTGATCGGCGGCTGCGACAAGACCCTGCCGGCACAGATCATGGCCGCGGTCTCGGCCGACCTGCCGACGGTGGTCATCCCGGTGGGGCCGATGGTGGTCGGCCACCACAAGGGCGAGGTGCTGGGGGCCTGCACCGATTGCCGCCGGCTGTGGGCGAAGCACCGCGCCGGTGAAATCGACGAGGTCGAGATCGAAGCCATCAGCGGGCGCCTGGCGCCGTCGGTCGGCACCTGCATGGTGATGGGCACCGCCTCTACCATGGCCTGCATCACCGAAGCGCTGGGCCTGTCGCTGCCGATGAGCGCGACCATCCCCGCGCCGCACGCCGAGCGATTTCGTTCCGCCGAGGCCAGTGGCAAGGTCGCCGCCGCGATGGCTGTCGCGAAAGGGCCAAAGCCCAGCGAACTCTTGACCAAGGCCTCATTCAGAAATGCGCAAGTGGTGCTGCAGGCGATCGGCGGATCGACCAACGGCCTCATTCATCTCACCGCGATCGCCAACCGCACGGCGCATCGCATCGATCTCGAAACCTTCGACAGGCTCGGCCGCGAGGTGCCGGTCCTGATCGACTTAAAGCCCTCGGGCGAGCATTACATGGAGCATTTCCATCATGCCGGCGGATTGCCCAAACTGATGGCGCAACTCGGCGACCTGATCGACCTCGACGCCAAGACCATCACCGGCGCGACCTTGCGCGACGTCGTCGCCGCCGCCGAGGAGGTGCCGGGACAGGACGCGATCCGCGCTCGCAGCAACCCGATCAAGCCGGAAGGCGCAATGGCGGTGCTGCACGGCAATCTCGCGCCGCGCGGCGCCGTCATCAAGCATTCGGCGGCGAGCCCCAAACTGCTGCAGCATACCGGCCGCGCCGTGGTGTTCGAGTCGGTGGAAGACATGACCTTGCGGGTCGACGATCCCGCGCTCGACGTCAATGCCGACGACGTGCTGGTGCTGCGCAACGCCGGTCCCAAGGGCGCCCCGGGCATGCCGGAGGCCGGCTATCTGCCGATCCCCAGGAAGCTCGGGCGCGCCGGCGTCAAGGACATGGTGCGGATATCGGACGCGCGGATGAGCGGAACCGCGTTCGGCACCATCGTGCTGCATATCACGCCGGAATCCGCCGTCGGCGGGCCGCTGGCGCTGGTGAAAAACGGCGACATGATCCGGCTCGACGTTGCCGGGCGACGCATCGATCTCGTGGTCGACGCCGCCGAACTCGAGAAACGCCGCGCGGCGCTTAAGCTGCCGGCGACGCCGAAGTGGGCCGCGCGCGGCTACGCGCATCTGTTCAACGAGACCATCCTGCAGGCCGACGAAGGCTGCGATTTCGATTTCATGCGCGGCCAGGGCAAGGGGTAGCCGCGAAACTGCACAAATCGAAGGGCCGGCTGCAATGACAATTGCCAGCACAGACGATCGAGCCGCTCTTGTCAGGCAGGCGTTCTGGCTCGAATGGCTCACCATTGCGTGGATGGCGATCGAGGCGGGCGTGGCGCTTTGGAGCGGCTATGTCGCCGGCAGTATCACGCTGCTCGCCTTCGGCCTCGATAGCGTGATCGAGCTGATTTCTGCCGGCATCCTGATTTGGCGGCTGACCGTCGAGCTGCGGCATGGGCAAGAATTTTCGGAACGGGCAGAACAGCGCGCGAGCAAGATCGGCGGCGCGCTGCTGTTGGTGCTCGCTGCCTATGTGGTCATTGGCGCGGTATGGAGTTTGTGGACGAAGCGGGCAGAAGAATTTTCAACGCCAGGGCTGTTGGTTGCCCTGGTGGCCATTCCCACCATGTATTTTCTGGCCAGGCGAAAGATTGCCATTGCCGAGCAGATCGGGAGCCGGGCGCTCAGGGCCGACGCGGTTGAATCGATCGCCTGCGGCTGGCTGTCGGTGATGGTCGTCGCCGGCCTGACGGCCCAGTACCTGATCGGGGCATGGTGGATCGATGCCGTGACCTCGCTCGGGATTGTCTGGTTCCTCGTCAGGGAAGGGCGAGAGGCATGGAAAGGCGAGGAATGCGGTGACGCCTGCCACTAGGGATCACCTTACTTTTCAAGCACATTTTCCTCCCCGCAAGGGAGGGTAGAGGAGGCCCCTCGTTTGCCGGCGGCCAATTTCTCTCGCACCTGCGTTGTGGCTTTACGTCCGATGTTTGATTGACATCCAAACAACCCCAATGGGATGATGAAAGAAAACATCGGGAGGGGAGACAATGAGCAATCTGCAAAGAATTTTCGCTGCGGTCATGGCCGCATCTGCGATCGCGATGACCGCCGGTGCCGGCGCGCAGGAAGTAAAACATTATCGCTTCGCCTACGATCAACCGAAGACAACGGGTTATGGAATCCTCGGCGATATATTCGCCGACAAGCTCAAGGAATTGAGCAAGGGCACCATGCTGATCGACCAGTACCCCGGCGCCCAGCTTGGGCAAGAGCCGCAGGTTCTCCAACTGGTCAAAGCAGGCGACGTGGAATTCTGCATTTCCTCCTCCGCAAACGCCGCGACGCTGTCGCCGCAGGCCGGCGTGATGTCGATGCACTTCCTGTTCCGCTCGGAGGCACACCTCGTCAAGGCGATCGCCGACCCCGAGGTGTCCAAGGCGGTCAAGGCGATGATCTCGGATACGGTGCAGGGCGCCCGCGTCATCGCGCTCTCGACGCTGGGCCTTCGCAACATGTATTCCAAGCGCGAGATCAAGAACGTCGGTGACATGAAGGGCCTCAAGGTGCGGGTGCAGGCGACGCCCACCGAGGACATCACATTCCCGGCCTATGGTGCGCAGATCGTGCATATGCCGTTCGGCAGCGTCTATACCTCGCTGCAGACCGGCGTGGTGGATGTCGCGGAAAACGGCGTCAACGTCTATCTCGCCAACAAGCACTATGAAGTCGCACCGGTGCTTTCGATGACCGAACACGAGGCCAACAACAGCCTGGTCTGGGTCAGCGACAAGGTCTGGAACAGCCTGACGCCGGAACAGCAGGGATGGGTTCAGGCCGCGGCCGACGAGGTCAACAAGAACCAGCCCGCCAAGGCGATCGAACTCGAGCATCAATCGCAGGACAAACTGAAAGCAATCGGCGTGAAAATCGTCTCCGACGTCGACAAATCAGGCTTTGTCTTGGTGGCCGATCCGTTGCTCGACAAGCTCGCCAAGGAACTCGGCCCGCACGCCGAAAAGATCAAGGACCTGATCCGCGCGATCAAGTAGGTTGGAGGCGATCCAGTTTCCACGGGTCGTCCCGGCGAACGCCGGGACCCATACGCCGTGTCCTGTCCTTCGATCACTGCGGCAGATACCTTCTGTCGACATCGACGCCGGTGGTTTTGGGCCCCGGCGTTCGCCGGGACGACGGAGAGTTTACCGATGACCATCGCCGACAAACTGGTGCTGCAACGGCAGCGTCATCTGAAATGGCGGTCGTTCGACAAGCTCGAACTGATCCTGATGATGCTGTGCGGGCTGTTGTGCTTCGGCTTCTCGCTGTCTGTCATGTTCGACATCATCACGCGAACCATCGGCCATCCCTGGCTGTGGCTGCAGGAAGTCACCTCCACGCTGTTCATCTATGCCATTTTTGTCGGCGCCGCGGTCGCCACCCGCCGCAACGATCATCTGTACCTGACCGCGATCTCGGATGCCTTGCACGGCACGCCGCGCCTGATCGTTGAGGTCGTTATCCGCGTCGTGGTTCTCGGCGTGGCGTTTTGCCTGGTCTGGTTCGGCTACATCAACTATCTCAGAGGCTTCGGCAGTTTCCGCCTGCCGTCGGGCACGCCGATTGCCTCGCTCTATGCGGCTATCCCTCTTGCCGGGTTGCTGATCGGGCTGTTTGCGATCGAGCAACTGGTCAACGGCGTCACCAAGGGATTTGACCATCCCGAGCCGCCGGACGAGGACCTGCCGATACCGCCGATCGATGCCAATATTCAAATCAGGCCGCTGCCGTGAGCGCACCCGTCGTCCTTGCGCTGATGTCATTCTGCTTCCTGTTTTTCGGCTATCTCGGCGTGCCCGTGCCGTTTTCGCTGATGGCGGGTGTGTTCATCGGGGCACTTTTGACCGATGTGTCGCTGGCGGCAATCATCCAGAAGATTTTCGACGGCATGGATTCCGAAGCGCTGCTGGCAATTCCCTTCTTCCTGCTGGTCGGCGAGCTCATGAGTTCGGCGAACGTCGTGGTGCGGATTGCAAACCTGTCGTTGTCGCTGGTCGGGCATATCAGGGGCGGGCTGTCGCAGGTCGTCGTCGTCTTCAGCATGTTCTTCTCGGAGATGTCGGGATCGACCACCGCCGATGTCGCCGTGATGAGTCGGGCGCTGGGCGGCCCGATGAAGCGGGAGGGCTACACGCCCGCCTTCATCGCCGCGATCATCGCCTCCGCCTCCACCATCGCGGCATTGGTGCCGCCGAGCATCACCGCCGTGGTCTATGGCGCCGTCGGCAACGTTTCGATCGCCGGCCTGTTCATGGCCGGCGTCGTGCCCGGATTCATGATCGGTTTCGGCCTGATGATCTATTGCTATTTCTTCGGCCCCTCCGGCATGCGCAAGCCGCGTGCGCCGTTTCGCCAGGTGATTTTCGCGGCTGGAGACGCCGCCCTTCCGCTGATGATTCCCGTGATCCTGCTCGGTGGCATCCTCACCGGCTGGTTCACGCCGACGGAAGCCGGCGTCGTCGCGGTGATCTGGATCATCGCGGTCGTGATCCCCGCGCTCAATCGCGGGCACCTCAGGAAAATCCCCTACGATTTCTGCCTGGCCGGGCTGATCTTTTCACTGCCGCTGATCACCATCGGCGCCGCCAATGCGTTCGGCTGGATGCTGGCCTATTTGCGCGGCGCCATCGTGATAGCCGACTGGATCATCTCGATTGCCGGCAACGACCCGCATTACATGATGTTGCTGCTGGTGCTGCTGTTCACCGTGGTCGGCGATTTCATCGAGCCGGTTCCCACCATCATCATCTTCATGCCGCTGGTGAATGCGCTCACGCAGGCCGGCGACATCAACGGCGTGCATATGGGCGTGGTGCTGATCGCAACGCTGGCGTTCGGGCTGATCACGCCGCCCTACGGGCTGGTGCTGCTGATGGCGTCGAAATTCGTCGGCGTCAGTTTCGGCAAGGCGCTGCGCGCGGCGCTGCCGATCTACGTGGTATTCCTGGTGACCATCACCTTTACGATCTATTTCCCGAAGGTGGTGCTCTGGCTGCCGAAGCAGGTGATCCCGGAATCGGTCGGCTGCTTCAAGTCGCCGGCGGGGACGGGATATATCTGCCCGCCATGAAAACGTCGTCCCTGCTATCGCAGGGACGACAATGAGTTGAACCCACGTTGCTCTCACGTCTTCCCCTTGCTGGTGAATTTCTTCACCGCGACGCGGAAGTCATCGCTGTGCATGGCGTCGATGATCTTCTCTTGCTCGGCGTCGAGCTGCTGTTTGGTCGGGGTATGCGCGGCCTGATAGACCAGCGACTTGGTGCCTGCGATGGCAGCCGGCGGATTCTGCGCCAGCCGTTCGGCGAATTGCCGGGTCGCGGCCTTCAGTTCGGCCGCCGGCACAACCTTGGCGACCAGACCCCAATCGTGAGCCTGCCGCGCGGAGAAGCTGTCTTCGGCCAGAAATATCTGCAAGGCGCGGCGGGTGCCGACGGTGCCGACCATGCCGACGGTGCTGCCGCCGTCGGGCGATACGCCGATCCTGGCATAGGCAGGGGTGAAACGGGCGTCCTCGGCGGCGATGCAGAGGTCGGTGACAAAGGCCAATCCCATGCCCGCGCCGGCCGCCGAGCCGTGAACGCTGGACAGCACAATCTTCGGCATGCGCCGGATGGTCTCGATGAAGGCGTGATAGTGCTTGAGCAATTCGCCGACCACGGGAGCGATATTGTCCGCCTCGGCGGCCGCGCCAATGGTCTGCAGATCGCCGCCGGCACTGAAGGCGCGGCCTTCGCCTTCGATCACCAACACCCTTATGTCGTCCGACGCCTCGACCTCAGCGCCGAGCTGCTCCAGCTTTTTGGCGATCGAAAGATCGATCGAGTTGAAGGCCGCTGGCCGGTTGAGCGTGATCGTGGCGATCGGGCCTTCAATCCGAAGCAGCGCCGGATCGTCGGGGAGGGAGGCGGTGGCGTCGGCGGGCGTCGGCATTTGGAAAAGCCTCAGATCGGGAAGATGCCGGGCATTTAAATAACAGAAGGGAAGAGGTGACAATCCCCGACTAGTCTGCAAAATGCCTTTCCCTCATGGTGAGGAGGCGCTCTCCCGGCAGCGCTCTTGCGCTGTCCGGTGCGCCGTCTCGAACCATGAGGCCACAATGTATGCTCATCCTTCGAGACGCGGCGAAGACGCCGCTCCTCAGGATGAAGAACATCAAGTGCGAATGCGCAGATATGACCGGCGGGAGATTTATGGCGAACGATCAAACAATGTTGAGCCGTCCGGTTTCCAGCATCCGTCCGCTTCGCATCGTGCCGGCGTGAGCTGATGGCGCAGGGAACGGTTCTGATCGTCGGCGCCGGCCATGCGGGTTTCCAGCTTGCGGCATCGCTGCGGCAGCACGGCTTTGGCGAGCGCGTCTGCCTGATCAATGACGAGGCGCATCTGCCGTATCAGCGGCCGCCATTGTCCAAGGCCTATTTGAAAGGCGAAGGCCGACCCGACAGTCTGATGTTCCGGCCGGACAAGTTTTACCGCGATCACAACATCGAGCTGATCGGCGATCGCGCCGTCTCCATCGAGCGCAATTCCCGCAGGCTGTTGCTCGCATCCGGCGCCTCGCTGGACTACGGGCACCTCGTGCTTGCCACCGGCGCGCGCAATCGCCTGCTCGACATTCCCAACGCCAACCTGGCTGACGTGCGATACCTGCGGATCCTCGACGAGAGCGAGGCCTTGCGGCAGCGGATCGCCACGGCGCGGCATGTCCTGGTGATCGGCGCGGGTTTCATCGGCCTCGAATTCGCCGCCACCGCCCGGATCAGGGGGCTTGAAGTCGACGTGGTCGAACTCGGATCACGCGTGATGGCGCGCGCGGTGACCGCGGAAATCTCGGACTATTTCCAGCAGCGTCACACCGCGGCGGGCATTCGCATTCATCTGGGCGTGCAGGCCACCAGCATCGAGAGCGATGGCGCCAACGTCACCGGCGTCAGCCTCAGCGACGGTCGCCATGTGCCGGCGGACCTCGTGGTGGTCGGCGTCGGCGTGCTGCCCAATGTCGAACTCGCGCAGGAAGCCGGGCTGCCGGTGGCGGCCGGGATCATCGTCAACGAGCAATTGCTGACGTCCGACCCCGATATCTCGGCGGTCGGCGACTGCGCGCTGTTCGCAAGCCCGCGCTTCGGCGGCTCGCTGCGGCTTGAGTCCGTGCAGAACGCCACCGATCATGCGCGCTGCGTCGCGGCGCGGCTGACCGGGGACGCGAAGACCTATGATGGACTGCCGTGGTTCTGGAGCGATCAGGGCGACGACAAGCTTCAGATCGCGGGCCTGACCACCGGCTACGATCGTGTCGTGGTGCGCGGCGATCGCGCGCAGCGGTCGTTCTCGGCCTTTTGCTACAAATCGGGGCAGCTCGTCGGCGTCGAGTCCGTCAATCGCGCGTCAGACCACGTGTTCGGACGCAAGATCCTGGGCCTGAACCGGTCAATCGAACCGGAACAGGCGGCCGATCCCAGTTTCGATTTGAAGGCTGTGCTGGCTTAAGCTGGTTTTGTCGTGGCCTCGACTTCCGCCGCTGTCGGCATCGACGGCGCGGCGCCGGTCCGCTGCACAGAGATCGACGCCGCCACATTGGCGTAAGCCAGCGCCTCGTGAATGGATTTTCCGGCCGCGAGTTGGGCGGCGACCGCGCCGACAAAGCAATCGCCGGCGCCGGTGGTGTCGACGGTATTGACGGCGCGGCCCGGAACGATCAGCGGTTTGCCGTCGATCAGCGCCAGCACGCCGCGCTTGCCCAGGGTCACGCAGATGATTTTGTCTTCGCCGGTTTGCAAGGCTCTCGCAGCGTCGATGAATCGGGTGTGATCGTCACTGTCGCGAAGCCCGGTCTTGGTCAGGAAGCCAAATTCACTTTCATTGAGGATGAGAATATCGACGAGGTCGAGCATTTCAGCGCTGAACTCTCTGGCAGGCGCCGGATTGAGGATCGTCGTCGCGCCGGCCGCACGGGCGCGTTTGAAGAAGGCGTCGATCGTGGGCAGGGGAATCTCGAACTGGCTGACCGCGATGTCGCCTTTCGCAAGCGCGGGCGCGGCGATGTCGGCCGCATCAACCAGCGCATTCGCGCCTGATATGACGACAATGGTGTTGTCGGCATTGGCGACCGTGATGATCGCTGTTCCGGTATGGGCTTTCTCGGTTTCCCGCACGAAGCTGAGGTCCAGGCCCTGCGCGGCGAGGAACGCCCTCAGGTCACGGCCGAACGCGTCCTTGCCCAGCCGGCCGATCAGCGCCGTCGCCGCGCCGAGCCTGGCGGCCGCAACCGCCTGGTTCGCGCCCTTGCCGCCGGGAAAGTAGAGCACGGCATTGCCGCCGACGGTTTCGCCTATTCCGGGATGCCGGTCGGCGGTTGCCACCACATCCATGTTGATGCTTCCGGCAACGTAAACGCGGCCCATGCTTTATTCCCGACCGCGCTGGCTAGACCGCAACTGCAAACTCCTGCCTGATGGCATCGATGTCGGAAAGCGTCGGCAATCCGGCCTCGTTGCCGAGCCGCTGAATCTTGTAGGTCGACGCCGCGCGCGCGAACTCGAAATGATCGTTCCAGCTTTTGCCGGGATTGGTGAGATAGGAATAGACATAGGCGCCGTGGAACACGTCGCCGGCGCCGTTGGTATCGAGCACGCGTTCGGGCGGAATCGGAAGCGCGGGAAGCGAACGTATCGCGCCGGTTTCGTCATACCAGAGCAGGCCGCGTTCTCCCATGGTGACGCCGCCGACCCGGCAGCCCCGGCTCTTAAGATAGTCCAGCATCCTTTCCGGAGTCATGTCCATCTGCTCGCACAGCCGCTCGGCGACGATCGCGACGTCGATAAATTCCAGCAGCTCATGGGTGTTGGTGCGCAAGCCGCCGCCGTCGAGCGAGGTCAGGATGCCGGCCTCGCGGCACAGTTTGGCGTAATGGATCGCAGCATCCGGCTGGTGACCGTCGACGTGTAGCGCCCGGCAGCCGCCGAGGTTGAGCAGCGGGAAGGGGTGAATATGCTCGTCGTCGCGGCAGCGCACGATCGCCCGCTTGCCGTCCTTCGGCATGATGAACGACAGCGACGAGGAATTGACCTTGCGCGGATGGATCGAAATTCCGTACTTCGCGCTCATGTCCTGAAACATCCGTCCCAGCCAGTCGTTGGCGACGGTGGCGATGAGGTCCGGCACGATCCCGAGCTTGGCGCAGCAGAACGCCGCGGTGACGGCATTGCCGCCGAACGACACCGCGTAGGCCTTAGCGACATACTTCTCGTCGCCGGTGGGCATGTGATCGGTAATGAAGGTAACGTCGATATAGGTTTGTCCGATGAATAGCGCCTGCATTCGATTTCCGTCGTGGCTTTAGGGGTGGTCCCGGCCGGCGGCGTACATTAGCACCGCTTGTGCCGGATCATTCGCTGAAATTATTCGCAAAGTCTGCCCCTTAATCGCTTGAGGTAGCCATGTGGCGGGACTACGACCGTCCGAGGACTTCGTCAGTAACTTGCCGATCCCAACAACCGGCGGCTGTTCCGAGTTCCTGACCGACGAGACAAAGGGGAGGCAACGATGACCGTCTATTCCGGGCCGGTGTTCGACATGGCGGTAAACCAGTTCGCCGTGATCGCCGATCATCTCGCAATTCCCATGGACGAGCGCGACCGCCTGCTGTTGCCGAAACGGGCGCTCACCATCTCCTGTCCGATCCACCGCGACGACGGCTCGATTGCGGTGTTCGAGGGTTACCGCGTGCAGCATCACCTCACCCTTGGTCCCACCAAGGGCGGCACAAGGTTCGCGCCCAGCGTCGATATCGGCGAGGTCGCCGCGCTGGCGATCTGGATGAGCTGGAAATGCGCACTGGTCGGCCTGCCCTATGGCGGCGCCAAGGGCGGTGTTCGGGTCGATCTCACGACGCTTTCCGGACGCGAGCTGGAGTCGTTGTCGCGGCGCTACATGCAGGAGATGATTCCGTTCGTCGGCCCCCATACCGACGTGATGGCGCCCGATATGGGCACCAACGAACAGGTAATGGCCTGGTTCATGGACACCTATTCGATGTACCAGGGCCGCACCGTGACCGAGATCGTCACCGGCAAGCCGGTTTCGTCCGGCGGCACATTGGGTCGGCGCGAAGCCACCGGCCGTGGCGTCGCGCATCTCGCCAAGCGCGTGATGAGGGAGCTTTCGATCGACCCGAACAATGCCACTGCCGTCGTTCAGGGTTTTGGCAATGTCGGCTCCTATGCGGCGCTGGAGCTGTATCATTTCGGCCTCAAGGTGATCGCGGTCTCGGACCACACCGGCGCGCTTTACGACGCGAGGGGCCTCGATATTCCGGCCCTGGTGCGGCACGCCGGCACGCACGGCAGCATTGCCGGTTTTTCCACCCAGCTTCAGTTCGATCCGGCTCTGATTTTCAGGCTGCCCTGCGAAGTGCTGGTGCCGGCGGCGATGGAGCGCGTGATCGACGCCCATGTTGCCGAGAACTTGCGCTGCCGGGTGCTGGCGGAAGGCGCCAACGGACCGACCACGCCGGATGCCGATCTGGTGCTGGAAAAACGCCAGGATGAAATTTTCCTGATCCCGGACATCCTCTGCAATTCCGGCGGTGTGGTGGTCAGCTATTTCGAATGGGTGCAGGACCTGCAGCAATTGTTCTGGGAAGAAGAGGAAGTCACGCGGCGCGAATATCAGATCCTCGACCGCGCCTTCGACCAGATGGTGACGCGATCGAGGGCCGACAAAATCCCGCATCGCACCGCCGCCATGGCGATCGGCGTGGAGAAGGTCCGCGCCGCCAAGATCACGCGGGGACTTTTCCCGTGATCACCGGCCTCGATCACATCGTCGTACTGCTGGGCGATATCAAGGCCGGCGCCAGGACTTACGAATTGTTGCTCGGGCGCGCGCCGTCCTGGCGTAGCCTCGGCGACGGCACTGAGACCGTGCTGTTCACCCTCGACAACATGTCGATCGAGCTGATGGCGCCGACCGGCTCTACCGAGGCGGCTGATCGCATCCGCAACGTGATCAAGGTCTGGGGCGAGGGGCTGGCCAGCATCTGCTTCCGCGTCGGCGACATCGCAAAAATGCATCGCAGGCTCGATCGCGTGGCGTTAAAGCCGGAGCCGGTTGCCGAGGTCGAGAGCCGCGATTCCGGTTCAGGCGCTCTCCTGCACTGGAAGCGCACCCGTGCGGCGACGGAACTGGCGCGGGGCGTCCGGATGTTTTTTCTCGAACCGGCGCAAGAGCGTCCGCGCTCGGCTGCCACAGCGGCAGCGCCGGTTCTGGGACTCGATCACGTCGTGGTTTCGACCGAGGATCCCGAGCGCGCCGCGGCGCTCTACGGCGCGCGTCTCGGCCTCGACATGGCGCTCGACCGCTCGCACCGGGACTGGGGCCGGCTGATGTTCTTCCGTTGCGGCGATCTCATTGTCGAGGTGGTGCACAGGCCGGTCGCCGGCGGAGACCCGGACCACGATAAATTGTGGGGATTGAGCTGGCGCGTCGCCGACATCGAGGCTGCGCAGGCGCGGCTGGTGGCTGATGGCATCGACGTGTCGGAGGTGCGCGCCGGCCGCAAGCCGGGCACCAGGGTGATGAGCGTGCGCAACGGCACCTGCGGCATCCACACCCTGTTGCTGGAGCGGACGGCAAGGGCCTGATCCCTGGTTTGCGCGAGGTCTCAGCCCTTGCTTGTGTGACCCCAGCCCGCGTCCCAGTCCTCGCCCGCGGCATCGACGACGCGGCCGTCAGCCTCGAAGAACTTGTTGGGGACCTGGAAGATCGCGAGCATCAGCCCGCCCTCGGGACACCATGCGACGTGGCGGCTGCCCTCTTCGCGCCAGATGAATTCGCCGGCCTTGCATTCGATGCCCTTCGCCGGGCCCTCCTTGTCGACCAGATGGCCCTCGAGCACGTAGGTCTGCTCGATGTTGACGTGCTCGTGGTCGGGCAGCACCGCGCCGGGCGCAAACCGCATCAAGGCAGTCATCAGGCCGGTCTTGCGATCGAACAGCAGGGTCTTGGCCTCGCAGCCGGGGAAGCGGGTCTTCTGCCACTCCATGCTTTTGGGGCGAACCAGGTGGGAATGCGTGTCGGCGGTCTGTCCGCCCTTCGGCGTCACGGCGTCCATGGCGGTGCTCCGTTCCAGTGAACCTCAGAACTCATAGCAGCTTTGCTTTCGTCCGTCAGCCCGTACAGTTCGCTCACGCCCTAGGTCCTGTGGACACTTATCGCATCCATAGGATGATGGCGGCAAGGGTGACCACGGCCTGATAGTTCCGAGCGGTTTTCTCGAAGCGTGTTGCGACGCGCCTGAACTGCTTGAGCTTTGAGAAGCAGCACTCCACGAGATGGCGCTGGGCATAGAGATGTTTGTCGAGTGGATATTTGAGCGCCCGTGACGGGTTGTTGGGAATGACGGCGAGCGCGCCCTTGGCGGCGATGGCTTGGCGCAGATGATCCGCGTCATAGGCTGTATCGGCCATGACGACCTCGGCAGGAAACCCCTCGATCAACGCGGCGGCTTGCGGTGCATCGCCCTTCTGACCTGCCGTCAGCGTGAAGCGCACCGGACAACCCAGGCCTCGGACGGCCATATGTATTTTGGTGCTCAGGCCGCCGCGCGAGCGGCCGATCGCTTGATCTTCAGACCCCCTTTTTTAGCCCCGGCAGCATGCTGATGGGCTCGGACGATGGTGGAATTGATGATCAGATATTCGAAGTCCGGATCATCGGACATCGCCTCGAACATTCGATACCAGACACCCTTGATGCTCCACCGGCTGAAGCGCCGGAACACGCTGTTCCAATCGCCAAACGCTTCCGGAAGATCACGCCAGGGAGAGCCCGTACGCACGATCCAAAGCACGCCCTCCACGAACATCCGGTTGTCGCGCCCGGTGGAGCCCTTCTGGTCAGGCCGACCTATAATCAGGGGCGCCATCCGCTCCCAAGCCACGTCGCTCAAAACCAAACGATCCATCACACCCAAGGCCGCCTCCCCAAAAGAAGCCTTGAATTTGATTTGCTGATAAAAGGGAATCCTTAGAGTCCACAGGACCTAGCCGACCACACACGGCACGCTCAGAAATCCGCGAAAGCGCGCGCGGCCACCGCGCAGCGGCGGGCCTATCAGCGCGTAGCCGGGAAACCGCGCCAGGAATCGCGAAATCGCGATCGCGCCTTCAAGCCGCGCCAGCGCCATCCCCGCGCATTGATGCGCACCGGTGCCGAACGCCAGATGCCGGTTCGGCGCACGCCCGATGTCGAGAGTTTCCGGATCGGCGAATTGAGCGGGATCGCGGTTGGCGCCTCCGATGCACAGCGTCACCGATGTGCCGGCGGCCATGGTGACGCCGCCAAGTTCGACGCGCTCCGTGGTCATGCGGTTGCCGAGCTGGTTCGAGCTTTCGAATCTCAGGATCTCCTCGACCGCGGTCTTGATCAGGCCCGGGTTTTCGATCAGCCGCTCTTTTTCCGCAGGGTTTTCCGACAGCGCCACCAGCCCGTTGCCGATAAGATTGGTGGTGGTCTCGTGCCCGGCATTGAGCAGGAAGATACAGTTGTGCAGTAATTCCTTTTCCGTCAGCCGCTCGCCATTGTCCTCGCCCTTGATAAGCCGGGTCAGCACGTCGCGATCCGGATTGCCGGGCCTGGCGCGGCGCTGCTCGACCAGGATTTCCAGATAGCTCAGAAAATCCTTCACCGCCTTGTTGCCGCGGGCAAACGCTTCCGCCGAGATCACGGGTTCGAGCGCCCCCAAAATCGCCAGTGACCAGCCGCGCAGGGGTCCACGCTCCGGTTGCGGCACATCGAGCAGGTTGCCGATCACCTCGATCGGGATCGCCGCGGCAAAGTCGTCGATCAGATCGACGTCGCCCTTTGCCGCGATGCCATCGAGCAGCCGGTCCACAAGCGCGATCAGATCGGGCTCCATCCCCTGAATCGCGCGCGGCGACAGCGCGCCCATGATCAGTCGCCGCACGCGGCTATGGGCGGGCGGGTCGTTGAAGACGAGGCTGGTGGTGTGGTGCTCGTAGAGCAGGGAGTTGCCGTATTTCGGCAAAAACTCCTTTTTCTTGTCGGAGCTGAACAGTTTTGTGTTTTTGTAGGCGCTGACCAGGTCGTCGTGGCGTGTCAGGAAGTAGGAGCCATTGGGCAACAGTTTTACCGGCTCGTGCTCCCGCAATGCACGATAGATCGGGTAGGGGTCGGCATAGAATTCCGGCGTCAGTTTCTCGATGTCGAAATTGGCCGCCAGCTCTCGCGCGTTTGCATTCATGCTGCCATACTCTTTGGGAACACCGATATGCCGTCTTTGCTCTTTCGCAAAACCCGGTTACCTCTACAGTCCCCCACCGGAATACAGTTTCGATGACCGACTGGAAATGAAAATGCGCGCCCGCACTGAAACCGCCCTCGAGATTGCTCCCGAAACTGCGTCCTCCTGGCCCGAGGATATCTTTACGATTTTGCAGCACTTCGATGTCCGTCAGGTGCCCTATGTGCCGGATGCCGGGCATTCACAGCTGATCGATCGCGTGCTGGGCGCCTCCTCGATGCGCGCAATCCCCTTGACGACGGAAGAAGAAGGCGTGGCGCTGCTGGCCGGCGCCTGGGCCGGCGGCCAACGCGGCGTGCTTTTGATGCAGTCGAGCGGCGTCGGCAATTGCGTGAACATGTTGTCGCTCACGCAAATCTTCCGCTTTCCGTTCTTGACGCTGGTGACGATGCGCGGCGAGTGGGGCGAATTCAATCCCTGGCAGGTGCCGATGGGATCGAGCACGCAAGGTGTATTCGAATTGTGCGGCATCAAGGTATTGCGGGCCTCGCACCCCGAGGAAGTACGCGAGGTCGTCGAGGCCGCGGCGGGGCAGGCCTACAACGCCTGCACGCCGACCGCCGTTCTGTTGTCGCAGCGCCTGATCGGGGCAAAGGTCTTCACCAAATGAGCAAGGCAAATCTTCTCGACCGGCGCGCCGTCGTCGCCAGCCTGTTGGCGGAACGCAAGGAGACCATCGTGGTCGGCGGGCTCGGCGCCTCGACCTACGATATCGCCGCCGCCGGCGATCATGATCGCAATTTCTATCTGTGGGGCGCCATGGGCGGGGCGGTCATGATCGGGCTCGGCATTGCGCTGGCGCAACCAAGGCTCCCTGTGGTCATCATCACCGGCGACGGCGATATGCTGATGGGAATGGGAAGCCTCGCCACCGTCGGCCTGCAGAAGCCGAAAAATCTCACCATCGTCGTGCTGGACAACGAGGTCTACGGCGAGACCGGCGGGCAGGCGAGCCATACCGCCGTTTCGGCCGACCTCGTCGGCGTCGCCCGGGCTTGCGGCATCGTGGATTCCCGCGCCATTGCCACCATGGCCGAGATCGAGGCCTATGCGCAGGGCATGCAGGACATCGCCAGCGGGCCGCGCTTTGCCAGCATCAAGATCGACAGCGCTAACCTGGAGCGCGTGCTTTCCAGCCGAGACGGCCAGTTCACGGTGACGCGCATCCGCGGGGCGCTCGGGTTTGGGCCGATATAACGTTCAATTGAACGTGTGCAGCGCAGCAGATTTCTTGACATTTGCAGAGGTGAGTGCTTACTCACAAAAATGAGCACTTTGCGAATGACTGGCGACTTGCGTCGGCAGCTGATCCTCAGCGCGGCCAAGCGTTGTTTTGCCCGTCACGGCTTCGCGGGCACCACGACCAAGAGCGTCGCGGCGGCTGCCTCAATTTCGGAGGGATTGCTGTTCAAGCACTTCCCGACGAAATCGGCGCTGTATGCGGAAATCCTCGCGGAGGCCTGCGAGGCCGATCCTGCCCTGCATCGTTTGCTGGAGCTGGAGCCGTCGACCGCAACGCTGGTCGTGCTGATCCGCGAAATGGTCCGCCATTTTCAGGGGGTCGCGGCGGCGCCCGATCAGCAGGAAGCCCAGCGTCTCCGGCTGATGATCACCAGCCACCTCGACGACGGCGAATTCGCGCGACTGCTTTATGAGAAGATCGGAGATTTGATCGGACCGGTATTCACCGCGTCGCTGCAGCGGGCGGTGGACGTGGGGGACGCCGCACGGATCGGAAGCGAGCCGCTCAACCTGTTCTGGTTTGCCCATCACGCCGTGCTGATGGCGACGCTGGCGCGGCTGCCGTCGGTGCCATGCCTGTCCTACGGCAATTCAGCCGACCTCGAACGGCAGCTTTGCGAATTCATTCTCCGCGGAATTGGATTGAACGAAACCGCCATCGCCTCCCATCTGGATCGCGAACTGTCGCTGGACCCGGGGCAAAAGGTAAACGCAGAAGGTGCATGATATGAACATTGTGACCGAAGCCAATATCTCCGGCAAGGCGATCACCGACAAGCCGCGTGCGCGTCCGGTCCGGATGCTGCGCTGGTTCATTATCGTCGGCCTGCTGCTGGCGCTGCTGGCGGGCGGTCTCGTCGGCTTTAATGCCTTCCGCAGCCACATGGTCGCGAAGTTCTTCGCCGGCAATAAGCCGCCCCCGGCGACGGTTGCCGTTGCCGAGGCCAAATCCGAGGTGATTCCAAACCTGTTGACCGCCGTCGGCGATCTCGCCGCCGTGCATCAGGTGAACGTCACCTCCGATGTCAGCGGGCGCATCACCGACATCATGTTTACCGCCGGATCGAACGTCAAAGCCGGCAGCCCGCTGATACAATTGTTCGACGCCCCCGAGCAGGGCGATCTCGCGAGCTTCAAGGCGCAGGCCACAGTGGCGCAGCTATCGCTGGACCGCGCCAAGCAGCTTGCGGCGCGACAGTTCGGTCCGCAGGCTACGGTCGATTCTGCGCAGGCCGCCTATGACCAGGCCAACGCCGGCATCGCCAAGACCGAGGCAATCATTTCGCAAAAGCTGGTGCGCGCGCCGTTCGACGGCGAACTCGGCGTCCGCCATGTCGAGGTCGGCCAGTTTCTCACCGCCGGGACGCAGATCGTGACGCTGACCGACTTGTCGCAACTGTATGCCAATTTCACGGTGACGGAAAAGGACTCAGGTCAGCTCAAGGTCGGACAGACCGTCCGCGTCGCGGTTGATGCCTATCCCGGCCGCACCTTTGAGGGCAAGATCAACGCCATCGAACCCCAGATTGCCACCGACACCCGAAATATCCGCGTACAGGCCACGCTCGACAATCCCGATCGCATCCTGAAGCCCGGCATGTTCGCGACGACGACGGTGGTGCTGCCGGACAAGCCGGCGGTCGTCACGGTTCCCGAAACGGCGATCGATTATACGCTCTACGGCGATTCGGTGTTCCTGATCACGGAGAAGAAGGCGGATGACGGCAAGACCAGCCTGAGCGCCGTTCGCACGTTCGTGCGCGCCGGCAACCGGGTGGAAGGACGCGCCGAAATCCTCAGCGGGCTGAAGCCCGGCGATCGCGTGGTCGCCGTCGGCCAGCTCAAGCTGCAATCGGGAGCGGCCGTGGCCATTTCAACCGACGCCCCGCCGCCGATTCCCGCGAATCCGCCGCGTTACTGACGTTCGGAGCGCATCGCGATGGTCTGGACCGATATCTTTATCAAACGCCCGGTGTTGTCGGTGGTCGTGAGCCTGCTGATCCTTCTGATCGGCTTCAGGGCGGCCACCTCTCTGCCGATCCGGCAGTATCCGAAGCTGTCGAATACCGTGGTCAACGTCACCACCATTTACCCCGGTGCGTCGGCCGATCTGATTCAGGGGTTCATCACGACACCGATCGAGCAGGCCGTCGCGTCCGCCGAAGGCGTCGACTACATGACGTCGTCTTCGGTGCAGGGCACCAGCACCATCCAGGTCTACATCAAGCTGAATTTCGATCCGAACCAAGCGCTGACCGAAGTGCTCGCCAAGGTGAATTCGGTCAAATATCTCATTCCAAAGGAATCGAACGATCCGGTCGTGACCAAGACGACCGGTCAGACCACGGCGGTGATGTATCTCGGCTTCTCCAGCGAAGTGCTGTCGGGATCGGCGATCTCCGACTATCTGACGCGGGTGGTTCAGCCGGTGCTGTCGACCGTCGATGGCGTCGCGTCAGCCGATATTCTCGGCGGCCAGACCTTCGCGATGCGGCTATGGCTCGACCCCGTCCGCATGGCCGGCCGCAATGTCTCGCCCAGCGATGTTTCGGCCGCGATCGCCGCCAACAATTTCCAGGCCGCCGCGGGCCAGGCCAAAGGCTACCTGATCGTCTCCAACGTATCGACCAATACCGATCTGAAGAACCTCGATCAGTTCAAGCGCATGATCGTCAAATCCAAGGACGGCGGCTTTGTGCGCCTGGAGGATATCGCCACCGTCGAGCTCGCGGCGCAGAGCACCGACGCCAGCGTCGCCTTCAACGGCGAGCACGCGATTTTCATCGGCGTGCAGGCAACGCCGCAGGGCAACCCGCTGACGCTGGTCAAGGGCGTCCGCGCACTATTCCCGGAGCTTGAACGCAATCTGCCGCCGTCGATGAAGATGAAGGTGGCATATGATTCGACCAAGTTCATTCAATCCTCGATCGACGAGGTCGAAAAAACCTTGGGCGAGGCTGTGATCATCGTGGTCGTGGTGATCTTCCTGTTCCTGGCATCGTTCCGTTCGGTCATGATCCCGGTGGTGACCATTCCGCTATCGCTGGTCGGCGTCTGTACCCTGATGCTGATCGCGGGATTCAGTTTCAACCTGCTGACGCTGCTGGCAATGGTGCTGGCAATCGGGCTCGTCGTCGACGACGCCATCGTGGTGGTGGAGAATATCCACCGCCATCTGGAGGAGGGCAAACCGCCGGTGCAGGCGGCGCTGCAGGGCGCGCGCGAGATCGTCGGCCCGGTCATTTCGATGACCATTACGCTCGCCGCGGTGTACGCGCCGATCGGTTTCCTCGGTGGCCTCACCGGTTCGCTGTTTCGCGAGTTCGCTTTCACGCTGGCCGGCTCGGTCATCGTCTCCGGAGTGGTCGCGCTGACGCTCTCGCCAATGATGTGCTCGATTTTCCTCAGGAGCGCCGAGGAGGGACGATTTGCAAAAATCGTCAACCGGGTTTTCGGATCGATCACGCGGTGGTATGGTCGGCGGCTCGATCGTTCGCTCGACTACCGCCCCATCACCGGATTGTTCGCGCTGACCATCCTCGGACTGGTCGGTTTCCTCTATTTGCACACGTCGAAGGAACTCGCGCCCGAGGAAGATCAGGGCATCGTGTTCGCCGTGACCAAGGCGCCAAAATACGCCAACATCGATTATTCGGATTTTTACGGCGAGAAGCTCGACAAGGTATTTGCCAGCTTTCCCGAGACCGACCTGCGCTTCGTCCTGAACGGCATCAACGGTCCGCAGAACGGTATCGCCGGCATGCTGCTCAAGCCGTGGGACGAGCGCAAGCGCTCGTCGATCGCGCTCAAGCCGCTGGTGCAGGCGCAGCTCAGCAAGATCGAGGGAGTCAACGCCTTTGCGTTCAACCTGCCGCCGCTGCCCGGGGGTCCCGGCGGATTGCCGGTGCAGATGGTGATCAGCTCCACCAACGGATTTCAGCTGGTCTATGAGCAAATGCTGAAACTCAAGGACGCCGCGCGCAAGAGCGGATTGTTCATCGTCTCCGACAGCGATCTCGACTTCAACCAGCCGGTAGTGCGGGTCAGGATCGACCGCTCGAAGGCGAGCGATCTCGGCATCACCATGCAGAACGTCGGTGCCACGCTGGCGACGCTGCTCGGCGGAAACTACGTGAACCGGTTCAACCTCGAGGGACGCTCCTATCAGGTGATTCCGCAGGTGCCGCGCATCCGGCGGCTCTCGCCCGACGCGCTCAGCGGATATTACGTGCCGACCAACACCGGCCAGCAGGTGCCGCTCTCCACCATCGTCTCGATCGAGACGGGCACCGACCCGAACGCACTGACCCACTATAATCAGTTGAACTCGGCGACCTTCCAGGCGGTGCCGATGCCGGGCGTAACGGTCGGGCAGGCGGTCGACTTCCTCGAGGGCCTCGCCGGGCAACTGCCGGCGGGCTACAGCCATTCTTATCTCGCGGACTCCCGGCAATATGTCCAGGAGGGCAACCAGCTCGCGATTACCTTTGGCTTTGCGTTGATCATCATCTTTCTGGTGTTGGCGGCGCAGTTCGAAAGCCTGCGCGATCCCCTGGTGATCATGATCAGCGTGCCGATGGCGATCGTCGGGGCCTTGATCCCGCTGTTCTTCGGCGCCGCCACCATGAACATCTACACCCAGGTCGGATTGCTCACCCTGGTCGGCCTCATCACCAAGCACGGCATCCTGATGGTCGAGTTCGCCAACGAGTTGCAGCTCAATGAAGGTCTCGACAAGCGCTCCGCGATCGAAATGGCGGCGCGTATCCGCCTTCGTCCGATCCTGATGACAACCGCTGCGATGGTCACAGGCTTGCTGCCGTTGCTGACCGCGTCGGGGGCAGGTGCCGCAAGCCGGTTTTCGATCGGACTGGTCGTGGTCGCCGGCATGTCGATCGGAACCCTGTTCACGTTGTTCGTGCTGCCGGCGGTCTATGTGGCGATCGCCACCGACCACAGGGCGGCTGCCGAATCCGAGCGCAGCAAGGAGATCGCGGATTTCGACCTGGCTCCGAAGGCTTTGAAGCCCACATAGGCGCCGGCCCGATCCCGAGTGCAGGGAACGGTCGATTGGGATCGTTCCTTTCGCGCTTCTCCATGATATCCTGCCGTCAGGCGGTCCTGTTGCGGGCGGCTAAAAGCAGGGTTTCGGGATGAAACGTCGCGAATTCATCTCCCTCATCGGCGGCGCGGCGGTCGCGGCGTCAGGCCCGGCGCGCGCGCAAGCCGATCGCGTCAGGCACATCGGCGTGCTGATGGGATACGCCCAAAGCGATCCCGATACGCAGGCGCGCATGGCGGCCTTCAGGGAAGCGTTCGAACAGCTTGGCTGGAAGGACGGCCGCAACGTTGCGATTACCTATCGCTTTGGCGTCGCCGAGCTCGATCGGGTCCGCGACTACGCCAAGGAACTGGTCGATTCCAATCCGGACCTGATCGTTTGCGAGACGACGCCGGCGCTGAAGGCGGTGGCCGACCATACCGGGACCATTCCGATCGTCTTCGTTTCCGTCACCGATCCCGTGAGCAACGGATTCGTCACCGACCTCGCGCATCCCGGCGGCAACATCACCGGCTTCACCAATTTCGAAACGACGATGGGCGGCAAGTGGATTGAGTTGCTCAAGAAGATTGCGCCATCTTCCAGGCGGGTCGGCGTCATCTTCAACCCGGATACCGCGCCTGGCGGCGGCGCCTTCTTCCTGAGGTCAGTCGCCGCCTCGGCGCCGGCCCTGGAAGTTGAGGTGCTTCCTTTCCCGGTCCGCAGCGATGATGAAATCGCGCGTGCTGTTACCGGGCTGGGAGGCGAGCCGGGCGGCGGCCTCATTGTCACGCTGGACGCCTCCATGGCGGTGCATCGTCCGGCGATTATCGCGCAAGCCGCCACCCACCGCGTGCCGACGGTATTTCCGTGGCGGTACGGGGCCAAAGATGGCGGGCTGTTGTCGTATGGGGCCGACGTGGCGGACCTGCACCGGCGCGCGGCTGCCTATGTCGATCGCATCCTGAAGGGGACCAGGCCGGCGGACCTGCCAGTCCAGCAGCCGGTCAAGTTCGAACTGGTGATCAATCTGAAGACCGCCAAGGCGCTCGGGATCGAGGTATCGCCGATGCTGCTCGCGACGGCCGACGAGATCATCGAATGATCCGAAACCATCGAATAACCCTCCCGCACTGCGGCAAGAGACAAGCCCGCGCGTTCTTGCTAACTTGGGCCCGATGAGCATTTCCCTCCATCCCGACACGCCGGAAGGCCGGACGCTGGCGGCATCGTCTGTGGCGGCCGCGCCCACCGGACCGTCCCGGACCAGGGTCCGCAGCCGGCTGTTCACGAAATATGTCGCACTGTTCGTCGCGGTGGTCGGCGTTGCGCTGGCGTCGAACGGGATTTTCGAGGTTTTCTTCTATTATCGCGAGCACAAGGCCGCCCTGATCCGGATTCAGCACGAGCAGGCCGAGGCAGCGGCGGCTAAGATCAGCCAGTTCGTCAAGGAAATCGAAAGCCAACTCGGCTGGACCACCCAGTTGCCCTGGTCCGCGGGCTCGATCGAGCAGCGGCGGTTCGACGCTCTGCGGCTGCTGCGGCAGGTGCCGGCCATCACCGAGCTGGCGCAGGTCGATTCGACCGGAAAGGAGCGCCTGAGGGTCTCCCGCCTCGCCATGGACGTTGTGGACAGCGGGCTCGACCTCTCCAAGGATCCGAAATTCACCGAAGCCGCCGCCCACAAGGTCTATTACGGGCCGGTTTATTTCCGCCGGGAATCCGAGCCCTACATGACGCTGTCGCTGGCCGGCACCCGCAAGGATGCCGGCGTCAGCATCGCCGAGGTCAATCTCAAGCTGATCTGGGACGTGGTGTCGCAGATCAAGGTCGGCGAGCGCGGCCACGCCTATGTGGTGGGGTCGGGAGGGCGCCTGATCGCGCATCCCGACATCAGCCTGGTGTTGCGCAACACCGATATGTCGAAGCTCGTGCAGGTACAGGCCGCCCAGGCCGGAAATTCAGGCACCGATCCGGAATCGTTGCAGGGCGCCAAGAACATCCAGGGCCAGGAGGTGCTAACGGCTTCCGCCCCGATCGCACCGCTCGGCTGGACGATGTTTGTCGAATTGCCGGTGGAGGAGGCCTACGCGTCGCTGTACCTGGCGCTGCAGCGGCTGGCCATCGTGCTGCTGGCGGCATCGACCTTCGCGGTGCTGGCGGGGATTTTCCTGGCCCGGCGCATGGTCGGACCGATCCAGGCCTTGCGCGCGGGCGCCGAGCGCATCGGCGGCGGCGATTTTGCCCAGCGCATTTCGATCAAGACCGGCGACGAACTCGAAGGCCTCGCCAACCAGTTCAACGACATGGGCGCGCGGCTGCAGGAATCCTATGCCGACCTGGAGAACAAGGTCGAGCAGCGGACGGCGGAATTGAGCGAATCGCTGGAGCAACAGACCGCGACATCGGAAGTGTTGCAGGTCATCAGTTCCTCGGCCGGCGAATTGGATCCGGTTTTCCACAAACTGCTCGAAAATGCGACGCGCATCTGCGGGGCCAGATTCGGCATGATGTGGTTGATCGAAGGCGACGCGGCGCGCATCGTGGCCCTGCATAATGCGCCTCCGGCATTCGCCGAGTTACGCCAGCGTGAACCGCTCATTCAGCCAAGCCCGCTCAACATTTTGGGCCGCGTGATGCAAACCAAGCAAGTCGTTCAAATCGAAGATGCCAGGGTGGAGCGCGCCTATATCGAGGGCGATCCAATACGGCGTGCGAACGTCGACCTGGCCGGAGCGCGCACGATCGTTGCGGTGCCGATGCTCAGGGAGAACGAGCTGATCGGCGCCATCACGATTTTCCGCCAGGAGGTCAAGCCGTTTACCGAAAAGCAGACCGATCTGGTCGCGAACTTTGCCAAACAGGCCGTGATTGCCATTGAAAACGCGCGGTTGCTCAGGGAACTGCGCGCGCGCACCAACGATTTGAGCGAGTCGCTCGACGAGTTGCGCACCGCGCAGGATCGCCTGGTGCAGACCGAAAAGCTCGCCTCGCTCGGCCAGCTCACCGCCGGCATCGCGCATGAAATCAAGAACCCGCTCAATTTCGTCAACAATTTCTCGGCACTGTCGGCGGAGCTGGTCGACGAGCTCAATGATGTGCTCCAGCCCGCCGCGCTCGGCGACAAGATCCGGGAAGAGATCGACGAACTCACCCATATGTTGAAAAGCAATCTCGAAAAGGTGGTGCAGCACGGCAAGCGCGCCGATTCGATCGTGAAGAACATGCTGCTGCATTCGCGCGAAGGGGCGGGCGAGCACCGGCCTGCCGACATCAACGCTATCGTCGAGGAAAGCCTCAATCTGGCCTATCACGGCGCGCGGGCGGAGAAATCCGGTTTCAATATCACCCTGCAGCGCGACCTCGATCCCGCGGCCGGCATGATCGACCTCTACCCGCAGGAGATCACGCGGGTGTTTCTCAATCTGATTTCAAACGGCTTTTACGCCGCCACCAAGCGCAAGGAATCAGGCGAGGACGCCTTCGAGCCGACGCTGAGCGCGACCACCAAAAACCTCGGCAACAGGGTCGAAATCCGGATCCGCGACAACGGCACCGGAATCCCGCTGGAGGTAAAGGAGAAAATGTTCAATCCGTTTTTCACCACCAAGCCCGCCGGCGAGGGCACCGGCCTTGGCCTGTCGATGAGCCACGACATCGTGGTAAAACAACACGGCGGCAAGATCGACGTCGATACCGAACCGGGCGCATTTACCGAATTCATTATTACGCTGCCGCGAACGGGGGTGGCGCAGACGCAGGCTGGAGGCACAAATTGAGCGTTTACATACTCGTCGTCGATGACGAGCCCGACGTTGAGGCCCTGTTTCGCCAGCAATTTCGCCGCGACATAAAATCCGGGCGGTTCTTGATGGAGTTTGCTCCATCGGCGCCTGTGGCGCTGGTGCGGGCCGCCGAGATCAGGGACCCGTCGCTGATACTGATCTTGTCTGACATCAACATGCCCGGCATGAGCGGGCTCGAAATGCTGCCGAAGGTGCGCGCTGAGCGGCCCGACGTTCCCGTCATCATGATCACCGCCTATGGCGATGCCGAAACCCGCCGCAAGGCGATCGAGCGCGGCGCAGTCGGGCTTTTGACCAAGCCGATCGATTTCGCGCTGCTGCGCCACGAGATCGACACCAGGCTCGGGCAAGCCGCATGACCGCAACCATCCTCGTCGTCGATGACGAGCCCGATCTCGAGGCTCTGGTGCTGCAGAAATTCCGCAAGCAGATTCGCGACGGTACGCTGCAATTCGTGTTCGCCCATGACGGCATCGAGGCGCTGCAGTCGATCGAGAACCATCCGCACGTCGACATGGTGGTGTCCGACATCAACATGCCGCGGATGGACGGCCTGTCATTGCTCGCGAGGCTGCAGGAGGCCGAGGACAAGAAATCGACCATCATCGTTTCGGCCTATGGCGACATGAGCAACATCCGCACCGCGATGAACCGCGGCGCCTTCGATTTCCTCACCAAGCCGATCGATTTCGGCGATCTCGAAATGACCATCGACAAGACCGTTCGTCACGTCGAGATGATGCGCGAGGCGCGCATTCGCCAGGCCGAGGCCGAGCGCGCACACGCATCGCTGTCGCGGTATTTTTCGCCGCAGATCGCCTCCCGGCTCGCCGCCGTCGGCGACAGCAACGGCATGGAGGTGCACTGGCGCGAGGTCGCGACCATCTTCACCGACATCACCAACTTTACCTCGCTGGTGGAAACCGCCCCGCCGGAGGTGCTGGGTGCGCTGCTCAACGAATATGTGGGCGGCATGACCGACGTCGTTTTCGCCCACGAGGGCACGGTGGCCAAGATCATCGGCGACGCCATCCAGATTCTGTTCAACGCGCCCGGCGACCAGCCGGATTACGCGACGCGCGCGATCGCCTGCGCGCATGATCTCGACGTCTGGGCCGAGGCGTTTCGCGAGCGCTGGAAGGCCAAGGGCGTGAATTTCGGCGCCACCCGCATCGGGGTTCACGCCGGCCCGGCGCTGGTCGGCAATTTCGGCGGCAGCCGCTTCTTCGACTACACCGCCTATGGCGACACCATCAATACCGCGGCACGGCTCGAGGCCGCCAACAAGTTCCTGGGCACCCGCATTTGCGTCAGCGCCACGATCGCCGAAGCCGCCAGGAATTTTCAGGGCCGGCCGGTCGGCGATATCGTGCTGCGCGGACGCAGCGAGCCGCTCCGCGCCTATGAGCCGCTGCCGTCAGCGGCGTTCGAAGGGGCGGCGACCCGGCAATATTCCGACGCGTTCGCGAAGCTCGAGGCTGGCGACGCCGCGGCGATGCCGGCCTTTGCCGCGCTGGTCGGGCTGCATTCCGACGACGCGCTGGCCGGCTTTCACCTCCGTCGGCTGCTCAACGGCGCCAAGGGCGTTCGCATGCAACTGGAATAGGGCACCCTTGGGAATACGGGCATGACGAACGATTTTCCGGCCGGCAACTATCGCTTCATTCCAGGGGTGTTTCAGTATTCGGGCGGCGCGGCCGCCAATCCCGGCTATGAAGTCGAGCGCGTCCGGTTCGACGCCATGCCGCCATTGGCTGAGGGTTTTGCGCTCATCGCAAAATACATTCAGGCTGCGGGACGTCCGCTGACCTCGTTCTGCGCCTGTGAACTGCGCTCGCCGGCCGCGTTTACCGACGATGGTTTCCTGAAATTCAA
Source organism: uncultured Alphaproteobacteria bacterium (assembly GCA_963801875.1). Taxonomy (GTDB): domain Bacteria; phylum Pseudomonadota; class Alphaproteobacteria; order Rhizobiales; family Xanthobacteraceae; genus Bradyrhizobium. The sequence goes on from CAWDGT010000010.1 coordinate 1,200,865, forward strand.
CCAGCATTATGTCAAGACGCTCGCCGAATGGGGCCTGTTCGACGGGTCAGTCAATCCGGTGGCGCGCAGCAATGTTTGCCCCGAGATCGATGCGCCGACCGAACCGTCATTCTATGCGTTCTCCTTCACCCGGCCGAGTCAGCTCACGATGCCGAGCTTTGTCATCGCGGGTAGCGGTGAAGCGCGCGAAGGAGGGGCAACCTATTCCGAGCGGACCGTGCGCTATCGCGACCTCAGCCCTGATGGCCTCAAGGAGAAAGTCAAATTCGTGGTCGGCGCCATGGAACACCGCCTGGGTCAGTTCAACTTCGGCTGGGAGCACACCACAGCGGTGCAGGCCTATACCGTGCACGATTTTCACCCTGTCATCGCCGATGAGCTGGTCCGCCGCGGCGCCACCCGTTCCGGCCTGACCTGGCATTTCGCGCGCCCACCGGTGATCGATCTCGAATACGAGATGGACTGCCGCCGCGTGATGCGCGAGACGGTGATTTGAGAGTGCCCGGGCTTTCCGTCGTCGTCCCGGCGCCCGCGGAGCCTGTCATCGGGCGCGCGTTCGCGAGACCCGTTGGCTCGGCCGGGACGACGAAAAAAATGTACGCTCACCGCTCCCTTGGATCGAGCGCGTCGCGCAGGCCGTCGCCGACCAGGTTGAACGACAGCACCACCAGGAAGATCGCCAGTCCCGGCCATAGCGCCATCCATGGCGCGTTGGTCAGGAAGCGCTGTGCCGCGTTCAGCATGCTGCCCCATGACGGCGCCGGCGGCTGCTGCCCCAGCCCCAGGAACGACAGCGCCGCCTCGGCGATGATAGCGGCGGCGATCGACAAGGTGGCCTGCACCAGCAAGGCCGGCATGATATTCGGCAGGATATGGAACAGCGCGATCCGCCAGCGCGGATTGCCCATGGCGCGCGCGGCCTCGACATAGTCCTCGACCTTGACGCTCATCACCTGGCCGCGGGTCAGCCGCACGAAGATCGGCGTCGTGGTGATGCCGATGGCGATCATGGCATTGCCGAGGCTCGGGCCCAGAAACGCCGCCAGCGCAATGGCGAGGATCAGGAACGGGCAGGCCAGCATGGCGTCCGTGATGCGGCTAATGAGGCCGTCGATGAAGCCTCCGCGATAGCCCGACAACAATCCGAAGGGAACGCCGATCCCAAGCGCGATCCCGACCGAGATCGCGCCGGCCGTCAGCGACGCCCGCGCACCATAGATCACGCGCCCGAAGATATCGCGGCCGAGCTCGTCGGTGCCGAACCAGTGCAGGGCCGAGGGTGGCTTGCGCACCAGCGTCCAGCTGGTCGCGATCGGGTCAGAGGGCGAGATCAGGGGCGCGAACACCGCAAGCACAATGAACGTCGCGATCACGACCAGCCCGACCACGGCGCCCTTGCGCTGAAACAGCCGGCGCAGCGCGCGGCGCGCCGGGCTTTCCAGCTCCTCGAGGCTCGCGGCAGGTGGTGCGGCTAGCGCGGCATCGGTCATGCTACTCAAGCCCTCAGCCGCGGATTGACGAGGATATAGGCGATATCGGCGATCAGGTTCAGCGTGATGTAGATGGTCGCCGTTACCAGCACGACGCCTTGCACCACGGCATAATCGCGGTTGAACACGGCATCGACGATCAGCTTGCCGAAGCCCGGAATTGAAAATATCTGCTCGGTCAGCACCGCGCCCGACAAAAGCGTGCCGAGCTCGAGCGCGCCGAGCGTGATGACCGGCGTCAGCGCGTTGCGCATGGCGTGTTTGAGAATGACCGAGCGCTCGGAAAGACCCTTGGCGCGGGCGGTGCGGACATAATCGCTTTCCAGCACCTGCAACATGGCGCTGCGGGTGTGCCGCATCAGGATCGCCGCGATGGCGTTGCCGAGTACGAAGGCGGGCATGATGGTGGACGCAAGACTGGCGCGCCAGTTTTCCGTCAGCGGCACGTAGCCCGAAGCCGGCAGCCAGCCGAGCTCGATCGAGAACAGGAAGATCAGCATGATCCCGAGCCAGAAATTCGGCGTCGAGATGCCCCACAGCGCGAACAGGTTGGCGCCATAATCCCAGGCGCTGCCCTTCTTCACCGCCGAGACGATGCCGGCGGGAATTCCGATCAGGAACGCGATCACGATCGCCATTCCCGCCAGCTGCATGGTCACCGGCAGCTTTTGCTCGATAAGCTCGCGCACCGGCACCTTGATGCGCAGCGATTCGCCGAAGTCGCCGGACAGCACGCCCTTGACCCAGTAGAAATATTGCACCGGTATCGGCTGATCGAGCCGGTATTGCGCGCGGATATGGGCGATGACGTCGGGATCGCGTTCCTCGCCGGCCATCACGAGCGCGGGATCGCCGGGCAACAGATGCTGCAGCGAAAAGATCAGGATCGACACGAAGAACAGCGTGGGGATCAGCTGCAGGATGCGCTTGGCGAGGAAATTCAGCATTGCGTACGCGTAATCTGACGCGCGGCGAGATCAAGCGTTCCCTCCCCCGCAAGGGGGGAGGGAGCGGAGAGAGTCTCTGCGCGGCATGAGATGGCCCTCATCGTCCTCACTTCAACGTCAGCCCGATCACACGCACCAGACCGTCCGGCATCTGCTTGTAACCTTCGAGCTTGGTGGTGTGTGCGATCAGGAGCTTGCGGTGATAGAGGTAGATCAGGGGCTCATCGTGCAGCACGACCCTGGTCAGCTTCTCGTAGATCGCCTTGCGCTGCGTCGGATCGGTCACCAGGCGCGCGTCGTCGAGCGCCTTGTTGGCCTCCGGGTTGGAATAGCCGCCGTCGTTCTGCGGCGCGCCGCTGTGCATGAAGACATAGGAATTGCCGTCGGGATCGATCCGGCCGCTCCAGCCGATCAGGAAGGCCTGGAATTCGCCGGCCTGCGCCTGCTTGAAGGTGGTCGCGAATTCAACGACGCGGATCTTGAGGTCGAAGCCCGCTTCCGCTGCCATCGACTGAATGACCTGTGCCACCGCTTCGTTCTCCGCACCCTTTGGCACCATCAAATCGACGGCGACCGGCAGCGCCGCGCCCGCCTCCTTCAACAGCGCCTTGGCCTTGGCGACGTCGCGCTTCGGAATCGGGAATGCCTTTTGATAGTAGGGATGCACCGGGCTGACCCATTGGTTCCCGGGGGTGAACTCGCCGTTGAACACGACCTGGTTGAGAGCCTCGCGATCGATCGAGAGATCGAGCGCCTGGCGCACCTTCTCCGACTGGCTGAGCGGTCCCTTGGTCTTGTCCTTGGCGATGTTGATGGTGATACCGAAATAGCCGAGCTCCAGCGCGGTCGAAAGCTGCAGCCGCGAATCGGCGCGCACGTCCTTGATGTCGGTGGCCAGCACCCGTTCGATCAGGTCGAGGCCGCCTGATTTCAGGTTGGCGAGCCGCACCGTGGCGTCGACGATCGGCAGGAACACCACGCGGTCGATATGGACATTGTCCTTGTTCCAGTAGTCGGTGAATTTCTCGAACACCATGCGATCCTGTTGCACGCGCTCGACGAACTTATAAGGGCCGGCGCAGACCGGGTGCAGTCCGAACTTGTCGCCTTCCTCCTTCGCCGCCTTGGGCGAGACCATCATCCCGGCGCGGTCGGTGAGCTGGGCGATCAACGGCGAGTACGGCGTCTTCAATGCAAGCTTGATGGTGAGGGGGTCGACCACGTCGACATGGTCGAGCGCGGCGAGTTCCGGCTTGCGGAACGAGCCCTTCATGGTCAAATGGCGGTCAAGCGAGAATTTGGCGGCCTCGGCGTTGAACGGCTCGCCGTCCTGGAATTTGACGCCAGGCCGCAGCTTGATCGTGACCTCCTTGCCGTCGGCCGAGGTCTCGTGCGACAGCGCGAGCTGCGGCACGATGTTGAGCTTTTCGTCGATGTCGAACAGCTTGTCGCAGAAGGCCGCGAACACGATGCGGCCGACATAGGTGCGCGCCAGCGAGGGGTCGAGGATATCGGGGTCTTCGGCCAGCCCGATCCGCAGCGTGCTCTGGGCCCGGACATCAGCAGGAAGCGACAGCCACAACGCCGCCGCGATAGCCGCCAAACGCAGGATTTTCATCGGACTGGTCTCCATGTTTTCACCTCAGCCGGGTGCCGGCGGCATTGCCCCGACTATATCAACCCCGGAGGAACCGGCTACTTCCGTTTGGCCGCTGAATGCTGCCACCAGCCGTTCCAGCGCCGGCGAAAAGCCGCCGTCGGCGGGAATGACGGCGTCCGGCGGCGGCAGTTCCGCCGTGCGGTGGCAGGCGGTCAGGTGCCCGGTCGCATCGTCGAGCAGTTGCGGCGGCTCGATACGGCAGCGCTCGATCACATAGGGGCAGCGGGTATGAAAGCGGCAGCCGCTCGGGGGATTGAGCGCGCTCGGCATCTCGCCCTGCAGCAGCATGCGGCTGCGCTTGGCCCGCGGTTTGGGCACCGGGATCGCCGACAGCAGCGCGCGACTGTAGGGATGACGGGGCGAGGCAAACAGTCCCGGCGTATCCGCGGTCTCGACGATGACGCCGAGATTCATCACGGCGACGCGATCGGCGATGTGCTTCACCACCGCGAGGTCGTGGCTGACGAAGATGTAGGCAAGCCCCAGCCGGTCCTGCAGATCGCGCAGCAGATTGAGGATTTGCGAACGGATCGAGACATCCAGCGCCGATACCGGCTCGTCGCAGATGATGAGCTTCGGTTCGACCGCGAGCGCCCGCGCAATCGCGATGCGCTGGCGCTGGCCGCCGGAGAATTCGTGGGGGTAGCGGCGCGCGAAGCGCGGCTCCAGCCCGACCAGGCGGAGCAATTCCTCGACGCGCTCGCGACGGCCCGGGGTCGGAACAAGGTCATGCAGCGCCAATGGCTCGGTCAGGATCTGGCTGACGGTCATGCGCGGGTTGAGCGAGGCATAGGGGTCCTGAAAGATGATCTGCGCATCGCGGCGGAAGCCGCGCAACTGGTTTGCGTCCAGCGCCAGCAGATCGCGGCCCTCGAAGCGGATGCTTCCGGCATCCGGTTCGATCAGCCGCAGCACCAGCCGGCTCACGGTGGATTTGCCGCAACCGGATTCGCCGACCAGCGCCAGCGTCTTGCCGGCCTCGACGCTGAAGCTGACGCCATCGACCGCCTTGATGAACGCTGTTGGCCGCCCGAATATCGTACGATCGGCGACGAAGTGTTTTACCAGACCTTCGACCTCGAGCAGGGCCATCACGACACCAGCCTCTCCAGCGGCGCCCTGATACAGCGCGACCAGTGGCCGGGGCTCACCGCCACCAATGGCGGCGGCGCGTCGATACAGATTCCGCTGACGAAAGGGCAGCGCGCGGCAAACCGGCAACCGGACGGCGGCACGGTCATGTTCGGAACCATGCCTTCGATGGTGGCAAGATGCGAAGCGCGCCGGTCCAGCCGCGGGATCGAGCCAAGCAGCCCGACGGTGTAGGGATGCTGGGGGGAAGCGAACAATTCGTCGACGGTCGCGCGTTCGACGATCTCGCCGGCGTACATCACCGCAACCTCGTCGCAGACCTCGGCGACCACGCCGAGATCGTGGGTGATGAAGATGATGGCAGCGCCGCTCGCGGCTTTCAGCTCGCGCATCAAATCGAGGATTTGCGCCTGCAAGGTGACGTCGAGCGCGGTGGTGGGCTCATCGGCGATCAGCAGCATCGGATCGCAGGCCAGCGCCATTGCGATCATGACGCGCTGGCGCATTCCGCCCGAAAGCTTGTGCGGATATTCGTCGATCCGTCGCTCCGGCGAGGGGATGTGGACGCGGCGCAATAGTTCGATGGCGCGCGCCCGCGCCGCGCGCCGCACGCCGCCGCGATGGCGCAGGATGGTCTCGATGATCTGCTCGCCGATGGTGAAACTCGGATTGAGCGAGGTCATCGGCTCCTGGAATATCATAGCGACCCGGTTGCCGCGGAGGTCGCGCAGGACCTGGTCGGGCACATCGAGCAGATCGAGACCGTCGAAACGGATCGAGCCGGTGACTTCGGCCGATTGTTTCGGCAACAGGCCCATGATGGCGAGCGAGGTGACGCTCTTGCCGCAGCCGGATTCGCCGACCAGCCCCAGCGTCGCGCCATTGGCGACGCTAAGGTCGACACGGTCGACCGCATGGGTGGTGCGACCGTCGTCGCCGTGAAAGATGACCCGCAAGCCCTCGACTTCGATCAGCGGGATATCCGTCATTTCTGTCCCGCAATGGCCGCTTCGATTGTGGCATCGATCGTCGCGCGATCGGTAACGCCGGCCGGATTGCTGCGGCTGGGCAGGAATCGGCGGAAATGCACCCACCGCTCGCGGCTCACCTGTTCGAGCCGTTCGAGTTCGGCAAGCGGATCGGCATGGTCATCGACGCGCAGGTCGAGATCAGACCATTCCTCGTCACCATAGATCAGAAGCGCCGCCGATTGCTTGCCGCGCTTGTCGCCGCCCGCTGCTTCGCCCAATCGCATCGCCGCGATCAGGCGCCGCGCGAATGGCAGCGCTTGGTTTGCCATGTAGGCCTCGGCCGTATCGTCGAGCACGCGCGCGCCGGCCAGCATGTTGCCGGCAATGGAAAAGCCGCTGCCCTCGATGTGTCCGCACCAGTCGACGCACTCGCTGCCGGTATGGGAGGCGATGCGGCCGCCGGCGTCCATGATGTGAAGTTGCCGGCTCTGGTGCCCGGCATCCGCAGCGATCAACGTTTCGACGATGTCGCGAGGCTTGCGTCCTTCGCGCAGCAGCTTCACACCGTCGATGCCGTAATAGGGATTGACCAGCGCCTGGGTCGCGATGCCGCCGATGCGAGCGGCGATATGCGGCACGCGGGCGCCGACCGCGAAGAACCGGGTTGCGACCGCGATTCCGAACTGGCCGGTGGCATTGTCGCGGGCGATGATCGACCAGGTCATCTGACGCCCTTACCGTCCGGCCGCGTAGCCCTGCATGCCGCGGGGGTTGGCGGCGGCGCGCCGGCGGCGGCCGAGTTTCGAGGCGGCGGTGAGGCGGCCTTCCGACCAGTCGGGGCCGGTCTCCACGATATGGCCGCGGCGCTTCAGGTTATCGACGGTCGCTTTGGGCACGCGGTTCTCGACCACGAGCACGCCGGGGCGCGCGGTACGCGGCCAGAACGAGATCGGGAAATGCTCGGAATGCCAGGCCGGCGCGTCGATGGCTTCCTGCAGGTTCATCCTGGCGTGAACGTGGCGCAGGAAGAATTGCGTGGTCCATTGATCCTGCTGATCGCCGCCGGGCGATCCCCATGCGAGATACGGTTCGCCGTCGCGCAGCGCCATGGTCGGTGAGAGCGTGGTGCGCGGGCGCTTGCCCGGGGCGAGCGCGGCGGGGTGATTTTCCTCGAGCCAGAACATCTGCGCGCGGCTGCCGAGGCAGAAGCCGAGTTCCGGTATGACCGGCGATGACTGCAGCCAGCCGCCGGACGGCGTCGCCGAGATCATGTTGCCGGCCTGATCGATGATGTCGAAATGCACGGTGTCGCCGCGCACCTCGCCGAACCGGCCGACGGTAGGCTCGCCCGCGCCCATGGCGCCGACCGCCTCGCGGTTGCCTTCCTGACGGCGCAACTTGACGACGGAACCGAAGCTTTCGACCTCGCCGGGCACGAAATCGAGCGAGGCCCTGTCCGAGATCAGCTTGCGGCGCTGGTCATTGTAGGCGTCGGATAGCAGCGTCACGATCGGGATCTCGCTGAAGTTCGGGTCGCCATAGAATTTCTCGCGGTCGGCAAATGCGAGTTTGGCGCATTCGATCTGCAGATGGATGAACTCCGGTCCCGCGGGATCCAGCCCGTCGAGTTCGAATCCTTTCAACAGCGCCAACTGTTGCAGCATGACCGGGCCCTGGCTCCAGACCCCGGGCTTGCAGACGGTGTAACGGCCATAGTCGTAAGTCAGCGGCGCCTCGACGGCGGGTTGCCAGCGCGCCATGTCGTCGGCGGTGAGTACGCCGCGATGCGGCGAGCCGCTGACATCCATGATGTCCTGGGTGCGGCAGAATGTGTCGATCGCCTCGGCGACGAAGCCATGCGACCAGGCTTTCCGCGCGCGCTCGATCTGTGCGACGCGGTCGGAACCCGCGCTTTCCGCCTCCTTCAGGATGCGGGCATAGGTTTCCGAAAGCGTCTTGTTGGTGAAGAGCGTGCCGGGCTTGGGCACCTCGTTACCAGGCAGATAGACCGCGGCCGAGGTGACCCAGTGCTTCCGGAACAGTTGCTCAACGGTCCTGATGGTCGCCGATGCACGTTCCACCAGCGGGTAGCCGTCGCGGGCGTAGGCGATGGCCGGCTCGAGCACGTCGCGCAGCGAGAGCGTGCCGTAATCGCGCAGCAGCAGCATCCAGGATTCGAACGTGCCGGGAACGCAGGCGGCCAGCAGCCCGGTGCCGGGCACCATTTCCAGGCCCTCGCGGCGGTAATGCGCGATGGTTGCGCGGGCGGGGGCAGGGCCCTGGCCGCAAATCACCTCGGTGCGGCCGCGTTTGGTGTCGTGGACGATGATCGGTACGTCGCCGCCGGGGCCGTTCAGGTGCGGCTCGACGACCTGCAGCGTGAACGCCGTGGCCACACCGGCGTCGAACGCATTGCCGCCCTTTTCGAGGGTGGCCATCCCGACCGCAGTGGCGATCCAGTGGGTGGACGTCACGACACCGAAAGTGCCTTCAATTTCCGGCCGGGTCGTGAACGGATCGGGGTTGATGTTGCTCATGGGAATCCAGGGTTGCTTGATGCCGCGGGGCCGGCGCACTTGACCACAGCGAAGGCTGCCTGCCAACCGGCCTCGCGCGGTGCGAAGGTCCCGTCTCTGTGATCAAGCCGAAACTGCGGCGCTGGCGGGGCTGTTGACGGCATGGCAGGCGACGCCGTCGATCAGCGCGGGCGCCTGCTTGCGGCAGAGATCGAACGCCAGCGGGCAGCGTGGGTTGAAGGCGCAGCCGGGCGGCGGATCGATCGGATTGGGGATTTCGCCCTTGACCGGAATCCGCTGGCGGCCGGACATCGCCAGGTCGGGCACGGCGCCCAGGAGCATCTTGGTGTAAGGCATCCGTGGGCGGCTGAACAGTTCGCGCGCTGGCGCGATCTCGACAATGCGGCCGAGATACATCACGCCGATGCGGTTTGCCATGTGCCGGACCACGGCGAGGTTGTGGCTGATGAAGAGGTAGGTGAGGCCGAACTTGTCCTGCAGGTCGCGCATCAGATTGAGAATCTGCGCCTGCACCGAGACATCGAGCGCCGAGGTCGGCTCGTCACAGACGATGAATTCGGCTTCGGATGCCAGCGCGCGGGCGATCGCGATCCGCTGCCGCTGGCCGCCGGAAAATTCATGCGGGTATTTCCAGCCGTCGTCGGCGTGCAAACCGACCAGGCTCAGGAGCTCGCCGACCCGCGCCTGAATGTCGCGCTCGCCCTGGATCAGATCGAAGGCGCGGATCGGCTCGGCGACAATGGCATCGACCCGAAGCCGCGGGTTGAGGCTCGCATAGGGATCCTGGAATATCATCTGAATGCGGCGGCGCAGTTGCTGACGCGCCTGCGATTGCCTGGCGTTTGTCATCGAAATCCCGTCGATGACCACTTCACCGGAAGTCGGCGGCAACAGCCCGACGACCATGCGGGCGACGGTGGTCTTGCCGGATCCGGATTCGCCGACGAGGGCAAATGTTTCGCCTTTGGCGATATCGAAGGTCACCCCGTCGACGGCTTTCAGAAATTCCAGATGGCCGCCTTCCAGCACCCGGTTGAGCCACGGCTTGGAGACGTCGAACACGCGGCGTAGGTTTCGGACGTCGATGAAGGGCGCCGATGTCATGCCGCGGTATCCCTGGTAGCGGCATCATAGAGATGGCACGCCACGGCCTGCGCGCCCTGCGGGATCGGTTCCGGTCGTTCGATCCGGCAGCGGTCGAAGGCGAAGGCGCAGCGCGGGTTGAACGCGCAGCCCGGCGGGATCGCCGAAAGCCGCGGCATCGAGCCGGGGATCTGGACCAGCCGCGCGGCGTCGCCGGCAAGCGTCGGAATCGCGCCCATCAACCCCTTGGCGTAAGGGTGCAGCGGGTTCTGCACGACATCCTGTACCGGGCCGATTTCGGCGATCCGGCCGGAATACATCACCGCGACGCGGTCGGAGGTTTCGGCGATCACGCCCATATCGTGGGTCACCAGCATGACGGCGGTGCCATGATCACGCCCGAGGCGCTTGATCAATGAGATGATCTGCGCCTGCACGGAGACGTCGAGCGCCGTGGTCGGCTCGTCGGCGATGATCAGTTCCGGCTCGGCGCAGATCGCCAGCGCGATCACGACGCGCTGGCGCATGCCGCCGGAGAATTCGTGCGGATAGGCATCGATGCGTTTTTCGGGGGCGGGAATGCCGACCTCGGCGAGCAGATCGATGGCCCGCTTGCGGGCGCCGGATTCCGAGAGATCGAGGTGGGTTCGGATGGTCTCGATCAACTGATCGCCGATCCGGTACAGCGGGTTGAGGCTGGTGAGCGGGTCCTGGAAGATCATGCCGATCCGTTTTCCCCGGATCCGGCGCATCTCTTCCGGCGGCAGATTGTCGATTCTCATGCCTGACAGATAGATTTCGCCACCGGCGATGCGGCCGGGCGGATCGATCAGGCCGATCACCGCAAGACCGGTGACGGATTTTCCGGCGCCGGATTCGCCGACCACGCCGAGCACCTCTCCCTTGGCGATGTCGAAGGAGACCCCGTCGATGGCGCGCAGCGTGCTGTGGCGGGTGACGAACTCCACCTGAAGGTTGTGCACGGAGAGAACGGGTTCGGTCATGCGGGCAGATGCATGGTGATTGCGGCGCTTCTCATCGGAGCTTCGGATTGAGGGCGTCGCGCAGCCAGTCGCCGAGCAGATTGATCGCCAGGATCAGCGCCGCCAGCGCAAAGCCGGGAAAGGCGACGATCCACCATTCGCCCGCAAACAGATAATTGTTGCCGATCCGGATCAGGGTGCCGAGCGAGGGCATGGTGTCGGGCATGCCGGCTCCCAGAAACGACAGGGTCGCCTCGGTGATGACAGCGAGTGCCAGATTGATGGTTGCGATCACCAGGATCGGCCCCATCGCGTTGGGCAGCACGTGACGCAGCATGATCACCGGCGCGGGAAGCCCGATCAGCTGCGCCGCGGCCACGTAATCCTTGTTTTTTTCCACCATGACCGAGCCGCGCACGGTGCGAGCGTATTGCACCCAGAAACTCAATCCGATCGCGAACACCAGCACCGCCAGGGTGCTCATGGCGTCGAGTCGATTGCCGAACACGGACTTGACGACGCCATTGATGAGTAGCGCGATCAAAATAGCGGGAAAGGTCAGCTGCACATCGGCGATGCGCATGATCAGGCCGTCGACGGCGCCGCCGACATAGCCGGCAATCAGTCCGAGGATGATGCCCAGCGTGCCGGAGAACAGAACGCCGAGCACGCCGACGGTGAGCGAAATGCGCAGGCCGTAGAGAATGGCCGAAAACACGTCGCGGCCCTGCTCATCAGTGCCGAGCAGGAACGGGCTCTGGCCCTCGGTGGTCCAAATCGGCGAGATGCGTGAGTTCATCAATTGGAGCTGCGCCGGATCGAACGGGTTTTGCACGGCGAGAACGGAAGCGAATATCGCGAGCAGGAAAAACAGCAGGGTCACGGCGGCCGCGACCATGGTGATCTTGGAACGGCGGAATGAATAGAACAGGTCGCTCCCGACGGCGCGCCCGAGCCACCGTCCGGGCGATAGGCGCGCGGCTTGCGCGCTGGCTTCGGATTTGTGAGGGACGACGGCGTCGGACATGCTTGTATCGCTTTCAGGCCGGGCGGCTGATGGTGGACCGCAGGCGCGGGTCGACCACCGTGTAGAGGATATCGACCACCAGGTTGATGGTGACGAAGATCAGGGAAACCATCAACAGGTAGGCCGCCATGATCGGAATATCGACGTTTTGCACGGCTTGCACGAACAACAGGCCCATCCCCGGCCACTGGAATACGGTCTCGGTGATGATCGCGAATGCAATAACCGAGCCGAACTGCAGGCCGGCGACGGTGATGACCGGCACAAGCGTATTCTTCAGCGCATGACCGAAATGGATCGCGCGCGTCGTCAATCCGCGCGCCCGCGCGAAGCGGATGTAGTCGGTGCGCAGCACCTCCAGCATCTCGGCCCGCACCAGCCGCATGATCAGTGTCATCTGGAACAGGCCGAGCGTGATCGACGGCAGGATCAGGGCCTTCAGGCCGGAAACCGTGAGCAGCCCGGTGGTCCACCAGCCGAGGTGCACGACTTCGCCGCGGCCGAACGACGGCAGCCAGCCCAGAACCACCGCGAACAGGTAGATCAGCAGGATGCCGATCAGGAAGGTCGGCAGCGAGATTCCGATCAGCGATACAGCCTGGAGTACTTTCGTAAACAACGTGTCGCGCCGCAGCGCCGAATAGACCCCCATTAAAATGCCGAACACCATTGCCAGGATGGTGGCGCAGGTCGCAAGCTCCAGCGTTGCCGGCATCCGCTCCTTCAACAGGCTCGATACCGGCTGGCGGAATTGGTAGGAGACGCCGAATTTGAATTGCGCGGCGTTGCCGAAATAGCGCGCGAACTGCACAACCACGGGATCGTCGAGACCGAGCGATTTACGGATCTCGGCGCGCTCGGCGGCTGAGGTGTCGATGGCGACCATCTGGCTGACCGGATCGCCCGCGAAACGGAACATCGCGAACGAGATGATTCCGACCGCGATCATGACGCCGATAGCCTGGATGGCCCGGCGAAGAGTGAAAGCGAGCATAGGATCCTTTCACTTCTTTCTCAGGATGTGGCACGCATCATCGCGAACCCCAAAATGAAAAGCCCCGGAAAGCGCGGAGCCGCCGGGACTCCCATGCTGAAGCTGCCTACTCCTGTTTGGTGGCCCAGTAGAACAGGACTTCATTGTCCGCACGCTGGGTCATTTTCACCTTTTTCGAAACCCCCCATGCCAGCGCCTGCTGATGCAGCGGGATATAGGCGTAGTCCTTCATGCCGATCTCGTACGCCTGTTTGATCAATTGATCGCGCTTGGCCGCGTCGGGCTCGAGCAGCACCTTGTCGGTCAGTGCATCGAGCTCTTTGTTACAATATCCGCCGAGATTGGCTTCCCCGCGCGTGGGATCCTTGGCGTCATTGCGGCAACCCATGATGTCATGCAGCACGTTGTGCGAATCCGATGAGGCGGGCGTCCAACCCAGCAGATAAAATGAGGTCTGGTAACCGCCGGCCTTCAGCACCTTGGCGAAATACTGCTGCTTCGGCTGTGCCAGCAGATTTATCTTGATCCCGATACGAGCGAGCATGCCGACCACCGCCTGGCAGATATCGGAGTCGTTGACGTAACGGTCGTTGGGGCAATCCATCGTAACTTCGAAGCCGTCGGGATAGCCGGCTTCGGTCAGCAGCTTCTTGGCGCCGTCAGGATCGAGTTTCGGCCGCGTGAAATCCTTCGACAGTGCGAACAATTGCGGCGCGATCATCAGCGCCGAGGGCGTCGACAGCCCGCGCATCACCCGGTTCTTGATCAGATCGACGTCCACCGCCTTGTAGAACGCCTCGCGGACGCGGACATCCTTGAAGGGGTTCTTGCCCTTGACGTTCGAATACAACAATTCGTCGCGCACCTGGTCCATGCCGAGAAAGATCGTGCGCAATTCCGGTCCGGTCATGACCGTCGCGTTCCCGCTCGCGTTCACCCGCGCGATGTCCTGGATCGGAACCGGCTCGATGACGTCGACCTCGCCCGACAGCAAAGCGGCAACTCGCGTCGAGGCCGAGGCGATCGGGGTGAAAATGATTTCCTTGAGATTGTGCTCGGGCTTGCCCCACCAGTTCGGATTGACCTTGAACACGGTTTTTACGCCGGGCTGATGGCTCTCGATGATGAAGGGGCCGGTGCCGTTTTCGTTGAGCGAGGCATAGCTCGGCGTGGTCGCCGAAGACGGCGTCGGCGCCACCGCGTTGTTCGCCTCGGCCCACTTCTTGTCCATGATGAACCAGCCGTCCCATTGCGACATGAGAATGGGATTGGGTGAGTTCAGCATCACGTCGACGGTGTAATCGTCGACCTTGACGAACTTCGCATCGGCAGGAACGTTGCTGGTGAGATTCGATCCGTTGGCGCGCACGCGGTCGGCGGAAAAGATCACGTCGTCGGCGGTGAAGGGGTCGCCGTTGTGGAATTTGACGCCTTTGCGCAGATGGAAGCGCCAGTGCGTCGGGTCCAGGGTTTCCCAGCTTTCCGCCAATGCCGGAACGATCTTCAGATCCTTGTCGCGGGTGACCAAGCCCTCATAGACATGCGCATGATGGGCGATGGTCGTGGTTTCCTTGAGCGTATAGGGGTCGAGCGACTTGAGGTCGCCCTGGTTGGCGTAGCGCAGGGTCTGGCTTGATGCCGGCGACATCGCAAAAGCGACGATTGTGACGGTGCTCGCTGCAAGCAGGGTTTGACGTACCGACATTTTTCACGTTCTCCGCTGTGGCGCGCTGTTCATTTTTTCATTATCGACAGCCGTTGCCGATCCATGTTGCCAGAGTTTGGCCGCCGCGCAAGCGCGATTTCCTAAAAGCCAGGCCGGTTTGCACGATGATGCCGGCATGACTAGCTTCACCATAGGCAACGGGCGCTAGCCCGTAACATTCAACTTTCGGAGTGCCGGATGGCGGAACTCAGGGCCGATGTTCTCGTCTTGGGCGCCGGCATGGTCGGCGTCGGCGCCGCCCTGCACCTGCAGCAGCGGGGAAGGGACGTGATCCTGGTCGACCGGCACGAACTTGCCGGCGAGGAGACGAGCTTCGGAAACGCCGGGCTGATCGAATGTGCCTCGGTATTCCCCTATATGTTTCCCCGGGATTTCGGCCAGATCCTGCAATACGCGATGAATCGCGCGCCGCAGGTGCGCTACCGGCCATCCGATCTGCCGACCTTCCTGCCCTGGCTGGTACGCTACTTTCTCGCGTCCTCGCCGGACCGGGCGATGCACAGTGCGATGGCCGAATTGCCCCTGATCCGGCGCAGCCTGATCGAGCATGAGGCGCTGATCGCGGAGGCCGGGGTGCCGGAGTTGCTGCGGCGGACCGGCTGGATCAAACTGTTCCGCTCGGAGGCAACGCTGAGGGCCGCGGCGGCCGATTTCGAGCGCGCGAGGCAGTACGGCGTCGCCGGCGAGGTTCTCGATGCCAGGGCGATTGCGGCGCGCGAACCCAACCTGACCGGAGATTTCGCCGGTGCGGTCTATCTGCCGGCGCCCGGATTCGTTCCCGATCCCGGCGGACTGGCAAAAGCCTATGCGGCGCTGTTCAGGCGCAAGGGCGGCCGCTTTGTCGTGGGCGATGCGCGAACGCTGGAACAGGACGCCGCCGGATGGCGGATTGCCCGGCCGGATGGCGCGGTTGTCGCGCGCGACGTCGTGGTGGCATTGGGACCGTGGTCCGATCTGGTGTTTCGTTCGCTCGGATATTCGATTCCGCTCGGTATCAAGCGCGGCTACCATCTGCATCTGGCGCCGCGCGGCAACGCCGTGCTGCATCATCCCGTGCTGGATTCGGATTTCGGCTATCTGCTGGCGCCGATGAGCCGCGGCATTCGCCTCACCACCGGGGTGGAGTTTGCCCGCCGCGATGCGCCGCCGACGCCGATCCAGCTCCAGCATGCGCTGCCACGGGCGCACGCCCTGTTTCCGCTGGGCGACGCCGTCGATGCAAAGCCCTGGATCGGCGCGCGACCGTGCCTGCCCGACATGCTGCCGGTGATCGGCAAGGCGCCCCGCCATGCCGGGTTGTGGTTCGATTTCGGACACCAGCACCACGGCCTGACGCTGGGCCCCGCGACGGGCCGCCTGCTGGCGGAGATGATGACGGGCGAGACGCCGTTCGCCGATACCAGCCCCTTTGCGGCCGAACGTTTTGGTTGACCATATCAGCCAAAGGAAGGCTCCAGGCTCGCCTCGCGCCGTCAGGTCGCTTGCGTCCCCCGGCCTGTCAGGGCGATACTTCAACGAGCCGTCAGATGCAGTCAGGAGTGGCCATGAAGGTGAACGTTGAAATTGATTGCACGCCGCAGGAGGCCCGGCAGTTTTTCGGACTTCCGGACGTGCAGCCGATGCAGGTCGCGGTGATGGAAAAGCTCCAGCAGCAGATGATGAGCAACATCGAAAAGGTTTCTCCGGAAGCGCTGATGCAGAGCTGGTTCACGTTCGATCCGAAGATCGCCGAGCGGTTTCAGGACATGTTCGTGACCATGGCTGGCCTCGGCGGTGTCCGCGGCAGCGACAAGAAAAAATGATGAAGGCTGACCGGGACGAGCCGCAGCCCACCGACCGGCTCAATCCGCCCGGTCTCGGCCTGTTGCTCGCCGAAGCGAGAGGCATATTCGAATTCAACGCCAGTCTGTTGTTGTCGCCGCTGCTGATGCGCGCGCCGAGGGGCGATGGCCATCCGGTGCTGACGTTGCCGGGGTTCCTCGCCAGCGATCTGTCGATGGCGCCGATGCGGCGCTATCTCCGGGAACTCGGCTACGACAGCTATGCGTGGAGGATGGGCCGCAACATCGGCGGTGTTTCGCGCTTGCGGGCCGCGCTGCGGGATCGGCTTGCCGAGATTCACAACGCCACCGGCCGCAAGGTCAGTATCGTCGGATGGAGTCTCGGCGGCGTCTATGCGCGTGATCTCGCGCTGCAGGCGCCGGAGATGGTGCGATATGTCCTGACGCTGGGAAGCCCGTTCGCGAACGACGTCAGGGCCACCAATGCCACACGGCTTTACGAGGCGCTGTCGGGCGAAGCGGTCGAGGACAATTCCGAGCTTCGAAAAATCATCGCGGGCGATCTGCCGGTTCCGACCACGTCGATCTATTCACGCACCGATGGCATCGTGAACTGGCGAACCTGCCTGCTGCGACCCTCCGATACCGCCGAAAATATCGAGGTACATCTTGCCAGTCATGTCGGACTGGGCGTGAACGCGGCTGCCTTGTGGGCGGTGGCGGATCGTTTGGCCCAGGCGGAGGGTCAATTCAGGCAATTTGACCGATCGGGGCCGTTTGGCATTGCATATGCACCTCCGGAAAATGCGCAATCCTGACCGGAGCCCCGGTTCTGATCTTCACGTGAAGCGGTTTCCACTTCGCTCGAAAACGCTCTAATGTCCTGAACTTGAGGACCATCTGAACGCCAGAAGCGCCACCAAGGCGCCGCGCGATCTGTAGCGGGAGAGAATTATGAGTGAAGCCAGGAAGCTGTCCTCGATGGACGCGTCGTTTCTTTACCTGGAAACCCCGGAAATGCCGATGCATGTCGGAAGCATGGCGATCTTCCGTTTGCCCGAGGATTACAAGGGCGACTTCTTCGAGGACTTCAAGGCGATGATCGCCTCGCGCCTGCATGTGGCGCCGATCCTGAAAGCGCGGCTGGAAAAGGCGCCGCTCGACATCGATCACCCCTCCTGGGTCGAGGACGACCAGTTCGATATCGACCGCCACATTTTCCGCGGCAGTCTTCCGGCGCCCCACGACCGCGCCACGCTGGAGCGCATCGTAGGCTGGATGCATGCCAAGCTCCTCAATCGCGCCCGGCCGCTATGGGAGTTCTATGTCTTCGAGGGCATGAAGGACAACGAGATCGGTCTTTATTCCAAGATGCACCACGCCTGCATCGACGGCGGCGCGGGTGCCGCGCTGACCAACATGATCTACGATGTGACGCCGGTGCCGAGGAAAGTCGAGCCGCCGACGGCCAAAGCAAAGGTCGGGCAGGAGCCGCGCGACATCGCCGCCAATCTGATCAATTCCTATCAGCAGATCTGGCGCCAGCCATTCGATGCCTCGACGGCCGCCAAGGGCATTGACCTGCCGCGCTCGGGAAAAAGCGATCTCGGGTCGATCCTGTTCGACAATGCGATGTTCCAGATCGAATCCGCGGTGAAATTTGCCGGCAGCATTCCCACGATGCTGAAGAGCGTTTCCGATGTGGTCGGAAAGATTTCCGATCCGAAATCGCGCGACAGCATCGCCAGCATGGTGTCGCCGTCGACCATCCTGAACAAATCGATTTCATCGGAGCGCAGCTTCGCCGGCGTTTCGATTTCGTTGAGTCGTGCGAAGGCGCTGGCCAAGCAGGCCGGCGGCAAGCTCAATGACGTGGTGCTGGCGGTTTCAAGCGGCGTGGTCAGGCGCTACCTGCTGGAGCAGGGCGCGCTGCCGGCGAAATCGATGACGGCCGCGGTGCCGATCTCGCTGCGCGAGGAGGGCAACACCGACGCCAACAATCAGGTGTTTGGCATGATCTGCTCGATCGCCACCAATATCGAGGATCCCAAGGCGCGGCTTGAGGCGATCATCGCGCAATCCAGCAAATCCAAGGAAATGTCGCATCCGCTGCGGGCGCTGATGCCGCAGATGTCCAACATCTCGTTGCTGGGTGCGCCGATCCTGGTTCAGATTCTGGCGCTGCTGTACAGCCGCTCAAGCCTGTCGGACGTGCTGCCGCCGGCGGCGAATATCACGGTGTCCAACGTGCCCGGGCCGCGCCAGACGCTGTATGCGGCGGGCGCGGAATTGCTGCACATCTTCCCGGTGTCGATCTCGACCCACGGGCTTGCGCTCAACATCACCGTGCAGAGTTATCGCGACCAGCTGGACTTCGGCTTTATCGCCGGCGCCAACATCATTCCCCATGTCCAGGTGCTCTGCGACATGCTGCCCGCGGAGTTCGCGGCCCTTGAAGCGGCATTTGCGCCGCCGGAAGCCGAAGTCAAAGGTGCGGCCGAGTAGGGACAAGAACAATGATCGAGATGCCGCCGCTGCAGTTCGCCCGGACGAACGGAATTCGCATGGGCTATTACGAAGCCGGTCCGAAGACCGACAAGCCGCCGGTCATTCTCTGCCACGGCTGGCCGGAGATCGCGTTTTCGTGGCGTCATCAGATCAAGGCGCTGGGTGAGGCCGGCATTCGGGTGATCGCGCCGGATCAGCGCGGCTACGGTGCGACCGACCGGCCCGAAGCGGTCGAGGATTATGACATGGGGCACCTGACCGGTGATCTCGTCGGTCTGCTCGATTATCTCAAGATCGACAAGGCGATCTTCGTCGGTCACGACTGGGGCGGATTTGTCGTCTGGCAGATGCCGCTGCGGTATATCGACCGCGTCGCCGGCATCGTGGGCGTCAATACGCCCCACGCCAACCGTGCACCGGCGGACCCGATCGAACTGATGCGCAAGCGCTTCGGCGAGCACATGTATGTCGTGCAGTTTCAAAACCCCTCGCGCGAAGCCGACGGGATATTCGACAGCCGGGTCGAACAGACCTTTGATGCCCTGATGCGCAGGCCCGCGCCGCGTAAAGAGACCGCACCGGCGGAGCCGCCGATCGCGGGTGTCGGCGCATCGCCGCGGCTGAACCTGGCGTTTCCGCAAATGATCGCTGGCTATGACGCCAGGCACGATCCGCGGACACCGATCCTGTCGGCGGAAGAAAGAAGGTCTTCGTCGATACCTTCACCAGGACGGGTTTCACCGGCGGGATCAACTGGTACCGCAACTGGACGCGCAATTGGGAACGCGCGGCCGGGCTCGACCACACGGTGCGGGTGCCGTCGCTGATGATCATGGCCGAGTGGGATGCGGTGCTGCCGCCGTCAGCAGCCGACGGCATGGAGAAGATCGTCCCCGATCTCGAAAAATATCTGGTTCGCGGCAGCGGCCATTGGACGCAGCAGGAAAAGCCCGACGAAGTCAGCGCCAAGCTGATCGAATGGCGTAGAAAGCGGTTTGGGTGATCCGGCAACACCGTCATTGCGAGCGAAGCTATACCGGGTTCGTCATTCCGGGATGGCCCGAAGGACCAGACCTCAGATGCGCAATTGCGCATCGGGAAATCTCGAGATTCCGGGTTCGATGCTTCGCATCGCCCCGGAATGACGTTTTGCTTCGCTTGGCTCAAAATGACGGAATGTATTTAGCAAGACGGCAGGAGATACGATAGCAATGGCGTCGACCAACCGACTGAGCCCGATTCCGCACCCGCCGACCAAACCGGTGGTCGGCAACATGCTGTCGCTGGATTCGACCGCGCCGGTGCAAAACCTGGCCCGGCTGGCCAGGGAATTAGGACCGATTTTCTGGCTCGACATGATGGGGTCGCCGCTGGTCATCGTCTCCGGCCACGACCTCGTCAATGAGCTCAGCGATGAGAGGCGTTTCGACAAGGCGGTGCGCGGACCACTGCGCCGGGTGCGCGCGATCGCCGGCGACGGCCTGTTCACCGCCGATACGTCGGAGCCGAACTGGAGCAAGGCGCATAACATCCTGCTGCAGCCGTTCGGCAACCGCGCCATGCAGTCCTACCACCCGAGCATGGTCGATATCGCCGAGCAGCTGGTGAAGAAGTGGGAGCGGCTGAACGCCGACGAGGAGATCGACGTCGTTCACGACATGACCGCGCTGACGCTCGACACCATCGGGCTGTGCGGATTCGACTACCGTTTCAATTCGTTCTACCGGCGCGATTATCACCCGTTCGTCGAGTCGCTGGTGCGTTCGCTCGAAACCATCATGATGATTCGCGGCCTGCCGCTGGAAAACCTGTGGATGCAGAAGCGGCGGCGCGATCTGGCCGGCGATGTCGCCTTCATGAACAAGATGGTCGATGAGATCGTCGCCGAGCGCCGCAGGTACGCCGATGCGGCCGCGGACAAGAAGGACATGCTCGCCGCCATGATGACCGGCGTCGACCGCGCAACCGGCGAGCAGCTCGATGACGTCAACATCCGTTACCAGATCAATACCTTCCTGATCGCCGGGCACGAAACCACCAGCGGTCTGTTGTCCTGCGCGCTCTATGCGCTGCTGAAGCATCCGGACGTTCTCAAAAAGGCCTACCAGGAAGTCGACCGGGTGCTCGGGCCCGACATCAATGCGAGGGCGACCTATCAGCAGGTGACGCAGCTCACCTACATCACGCAGGTCCTGAAGGAAGCGCTGCGGCTGTGGCCGCCCGCGCCAGCCTATGGCATCTCGCCGCTGAACGACGAGACCATCGGCGGCAAATACCGGCTCAAGAAGAACACTTTTGTCACGGTGCTGGTGCTGGCATTGCATCGCGACGCAAGCGTCTGGGGGCCGAACCCCGACGCGTTCGATCCGGAGAACTTTTCGCGCGAGGCGGAAGCCGCGCGTCCCGTCAACGCCTGGAAGCCGTTCGGTAACGGCCAGCGCGCCTGCATCGGCCGCGGCTTTGCCATGCATGAGGCGGCGCTGGCGATTGGCATGATCCTGCAGCGCTTCAAGCTGATCGACGTCAATCGCTACCAGATGCATCTGAAGGAGACGCTGACGATCAAGCCGGACGGATTCAAGATCAAGGTGCGTCCGCGTAACGAGAAGGAGCGTGGCGCCTATGCCGGTCCGGCCACGGCCGCGGCATCGGGCGCGACGTCTGCGCCGCGCGCGCGCACCCGTCCGGGACACAATACGCCGCTGCTGGTACTGTATGGGTCGAACCTCGGGACCGCCGAGGAACTGGCGACCCGCGTCGCCGATCTCGCCGAGGTCAACGGTTTTGCCACCAGGCTGGCGCCGCTGGATGATTTCGCCGGCAAGTTGCCGGAGCAGGGCGGCGTGCTGATCTTCTGCGCTTCCTACAACGGCGCGCCGCCCGACAACGCCACGCAATTCGTCAAATGGCTGGGCAGTGACTTGCCGAAGGATGCGTTTGCAAAAGTGCGCTACGCCGTGTTCGGCTGCGGCAACAGCGACTGGGCTGCGACCTATCAATCGATTCCGCGGCTGATCGACGAGCAACTGGCTGGCCATGGCGGGCGCAGCGTGTATGCGCGCGGCGAGGGCGACGCCCGCAGCGATCTCGATGGTGAATTCGAGAGTTGGTTCGCAAAGCTCGCGCCGCTTGCGACCAGGGAATTCGGCATCGATTCGAATTTCAGTCGCAGCGCCGAGGACGAGCCGCTCTACAGGATCGAGCCGGTGGCCGCTTCGGCGGTCAACGCGATCGTGGCGCTCGGCGAGGTTTCGCCGATGAAGGTGCTGGTCAACAGCGAGTTGCAAAACAGGCTGGGGCCCAACGCGTCAGCAAGATCGACCCGCCATATCGAGGTGCAGCTGCCTGCGGGCATGACTTATCGGGTCGGTGATCACCTCAGCGTGGTGCCGCGCAACGATCCGGCGCTGGTGGATTCCGTCGCCCGCCGCTTCGGATTTCTACCCTCCGATCAGATCCGGCTGCAGGTCGCCGAAGGCCGCCGTGCCCAACTGCCGGCCGGCGAGCCGGTGTCGGTCGGGCGGCTGTTGACCGACTTTGTCGAATTGCAGCAGGTCGCGACCCGCAAGCAGATCCAGATCATGTCTGAACATACGCGCTGCCCGGTGACGAAGCCAAAGTTATTGTCCTATGTCGGTGACGATACCGCGGCGTCGGAACGTTATCGCGCGGACATCCTGGCAAAACGCAAATCGGTGTTCGACCTCTTGGAGGAACATTCGGCCTGCGAATTGCCGTTTCATGCCTATCTGGAAATGCTGTCGCTGCTGGCGCCGCGTTATTACTCGATCTCGTCGTCGCCGTCGGTCGACCCCTCCCGTTGCAGCGTCACCGTCGGTGTGGTCGAGGGCCCCGCGAGTTCCGGCCGCGGCGTCTACAAGGGCACCTGCTCGAATTATCTTGCCGGTCGCCGCGCCGGCGAAGCAATCCACGCCACGGTGCGCGAAACCAGGGCCGGCTTCCGGCTGCCCGACGACCCCGGCGTGCCGATCATCATGGTCGGCCCTGGCACCGGTCTGGCGCCGTTCCGCGGTTTCCTGCAGGAGCGTGCCGCGCTGAAGGAAAAAGGCGCCGCACTCGGCCCGGCCATGCTGTTTTTCGGCTGCCGTCACCCCGATCAGGACTATCTCTACGCCGAGGAGCTGAAGGCCTGCGCCGCCAGCGGCATCACCGAACTGCACACCGCGTTCTCCCGCGCCGAGGGTCTGAAGACCTATGTGCAGAACCTGGTCGCGACGCAAAAGGAACGGATCTGGAGCCTGATCGAAATGGGCGCGATCATCTATGTCTGCGGCGACGGCGGCAAGATGGAGCCGGACGTCAAGGCCGCGCTGGTTGCGATCTACCGCGAGCGCTCCGGCGCCGATGCCGATGCAGGGCTGCGCTGGATCGACGATCTCGGAACGAGGAATCGCTACGTGCTCGATGTCTGGGCGGGGGGCTGACGCCCAAATCCTGCAGAGTCGTCCCGGCGAACGCCGGGACCCATACTCCGCGGCCTATCGATTTGAGCGATGCGGCAGAGGCCTTCTACAACAATTGAAATCGGTGGTTATGGGTCCCGGCGTTCGCCGGGACGACGAGAGATTTATGACGACGTTACACCTGTCGCTCGACGCCTTACCGTTTCGGCAGCCGCTCGAAGGTCGGCAACCCTTCCGGGATCTGATGGAAGGCCTGCTTGTCGATGGTGTAGATCGCCATCTGCGGGCCGCCGAACAGAGCGGGATCGTCGAGCGTGCCGACCTTTATGATCGCCGCGGGCAGGCCCGGCCGCCGCGTCAGCAGGTGGGTGCCGCAGTCGGGACAGAATTCCCGCGTCACGGCGCGTTCGAGATCGCTGCGCGTAAATTGCTTGGGCGTTCCCTTGGTGTAGCGGAAGCCGTCGATCGGCATCAGCATGAACATGTTGGGAGAGCCGCCGGTGATGTATTGGCATTCGCGGCAGTGGCATTGCGCCTTCATCATCGGCTCGCCCTCGGCCACATAGCGCACCTTGCCGCAGTAGCATCCGCCTTCCAGTTTCATGACATCCTCCCTGTCTTCTTGCTTGCACCGCTCAATGCATCGCCTTTGCCGAGGCCGCATGGGCGTGCTTGTCGATCGCATCGATGATCTGCGGCCACATCGGGATCGGCAGCGCGTGCCCCATGCCCTCGATCATCAGCAGTTTGGCGCCCGGGATCGAGGCCGCGGTGTCCTTGCCGCCCATGGGGTGCACCAGCGGATCGACGGTGCCGTGGATCACAAGCGTCGGCGCCTTGACCGAATGCAGCCGTTCCTTGCGGCTGCCGGAGGCGAGGATGGCGCGGAGCTGCCGTCCGACGCCGGCCGGGTTGAGGCCGCGCGCGAAGGTGCGCTCGGCGCGCGAGCGGTCGAGCGCTTCGTCTTCCGGGAAGCTGCCGACGCGCAGGATCTTCCAGGTCTGCGCGAAGCGCTCGAAATATTCCTCCCTGGTGGTCGGCGGCGGCGCCATCAGGACGGCGGCGGCCTCGCGGGTCGGCGGCGGCACTTTCGGATTGCCGGTCGTCGACATGATCGAGGTCAGCGAGCGCACCCGCTGCGGATACGTAGATCGCGATTTCCTGGGCGATCATGCCGCCCATCGACATGCCGACCAGATGCGCCGACTTGATGCCGAGCACGTCCATCAGCCCGATGGTGTCGTCGGCCATGTCGCGCAGCCTGTAGGGCGCGGCGACCGGGATTTTCAGGAAGCGCAGCTTGAGCAGTTCGACCGGGGTCAGGCGCTTGCCGCCGGAGAGGTGGCTGGACTTGCCGATGTCGCGATTGTCGAAGCGGATGACGCGAAACCCGCGCGCCGCGAGCTGCCGGCAGAAATCGTCCTCCCAAAGGATCATCTGGCCGCCGAGCCCCATGATCAGCAGCATCGGCTCCGCCTCGGCGTCGCCGAAGATCTCGTAGCAAAGGTCGATGCCGTTGGCGCGGGCGATCTGCGGCGGCTGATGGGCTAGTGCATTCACCTTGGCTGTTCCCCCAAATGGTATTGCGATGACGACTTTATGACACGGTTTTTCGCGCCGCAGAAGGCTCCCGAAGCTGGCAAATCGACAGCCGCGATGTTGACCGTTCTGTCGCAACAGTGTGGTATAATCAAAACCGGCGGGGCGCTGATCCCCTCGTGATCATGCTGGAGGACGCCCATGGCAGACAAGAGCAACGATCCGGTCGCGATCTGGCAAACCATGATCGGCGAGATGGAAAAGGGATTCAATGCCTTCGCCAACCAGGCGATGGCGTCGCCGGAATTCAGCAAGGTCGTCAATCAGGTCGGCGGCGTCAGCGCGGGCGCGCAAAAGCAGCTCGGCGATCTCATGGAGAAATATCTCGTCAGCATGAATCTGCCGAGCCGGGCGCAGATGGTCAGCATGGGCGAGCGGCTGCAGTCGATCGAGGGGCAGTTGAACGAGATCAAGGCGCTGCTGCATCAGGTCCACGGCAATTCCGGCGCGCCGGAGGGCGGTTATCCGGCTGCGCCGAGGCCGCCGCGGACCAGGCGTCCGCCGTCCGCGGGCGGAGAGCAAAAATGAACGCGCCTGCGGGCCTCGATCTGGCTGATATCCCGGAGCGGATCCAGTCCGAGGTGCAGCGCGCGATCCAGCGCAGCATCAAGGGCGTCGAATATATCGCCTCGTCGGGCCCTTCGCTCGGATCGACGCCGAAGGACATCCTGGCCGTCCGCGGCACGATGAATCTCTATCACTACCGGCCGATCGCGGACGAAATCTACCGGGTGCCGATCCTGATCGTGATGGCGACCACCAACCGCGGCTACATCCTCGACATGGTGCCAGGCCAGAGCTTCATCGAGTTTCTGCTCAAGCGCGGCTACGACGTCTACATGCTGGACTGGACCGCGCCGAAGCCCGAAGAGAAAAGCTTGCGGATGGAGGACTACGTCCTCGACTTCATTCCGGATTGCGTGCGCCGGGTGCAGCGCGATTCCGGCGAGACCGACGTCACGGTGATCGGCTATTGCTTCGGCGGCGTGCTGTCGCTGCTCTACGGCTCGATCTTCGCCGACGGGCCGATGAAGAACCTGATCTGCTTCACGACGCCGGTCGATTTCCGCGAGATGAAGCTGTTCCAGAATTTCTCGGACAAGCGCTATTTCGACGTCGACCGGCTGATCGACAGCGTCGGCAACGTGCCGCCCGAGATGATCCTTTCGTCGTTCGAGATGTTGCGGCCGGCATCACGCGCCGCGAGCCAGGTGCAGTTGTGGGAAAACATCTGGAACGACGAATACGTCAAGTCGTACCGGATGTTCGATCGCTGGGCCACCGACACGCTGCCGCTGGCCGGCGAGTATTTTCGGTCAATCACCAAGGACCTGATGTGGGATAACAAGCTCTACAACGACACCATGTCGGTCGGCGGGCGGCCCGCGGATATTTCCAGGATCAAGGTGCCGATCCTGCACGCGGTCGCCGAGCACGATCACATCGTGCCCTACGACGCGGCGAAGCCCCTGATTCAAAAGATCGGCTCGTCCGACAAGGAAGAGGTGATGCTGAAGGGCGGTCACGTCAGCCTTGTCGCCGGCGCCAACGCCATCAAGCGGCTGTGGCCGAAACTGGACAACTGGCTAGGTGGAAGATCGATATGAGTGAAACACGTTCTTACCCGCGGCACGTCAAGACCGATGCCGGCGACATTGAGTTCCGCCTGATGTCGCGCGCGGACGAAGCCGCCGTGCTCGCCTTCGCGCAGAAACTTCCGACCCACGATCTGTTGTTCCTGCCGCGCAATATCAGCCAGCCCAAGGTGCTGTCGGCCTGGATCAACGAGATCGAGCGCGGCGCGATCGTAAGCCTGCTCGCGGTGAAGGCGGGCGCGGTGGTTGGCTGCGGCACGCTGGTGCGCGATCCGCATTCCTGGTCGCCCCATGTCGGCGAAATCCGGATGGTGGTGTCGCAGGATGTCCGCGGCCAGGGCGTCGGCCGGGCGCTGTCGCAGGAGACGTTTGCGCTCGCGCTGGGCGCCGGCCTTGAAAAGCTGTCGGTGCAGATGACGGTCGACCAGCAGGGGGCGATCACGCTGTTCGAAGGCCTCGGCTTCAAGGCCGAGGCCCTGCTGCGCGACCATGTCCGGGACGTCGACGGCAAGAAACACGATATCGTCGTGCTCGGGCACAATGTGGCGCAGGTCCGGGCCCAGATGGAGGCCTACGGCCTGCCGGGGGCCGTTCAGCACTAGTCGGCAGTGGGCCAAACCGGCCGGTTCCGCGGGCAAACAGTCCAATAATCCGGCCTGATCACGAATTCGTGATATCGCATCGCAACATTGATGTTGCATCGCACCATTCGGCATGTGCATATAGGAATTGCCCCGGGCCAATCCGGACGGGGTGAGCCCATAGCTCAAACCTGAGGATGGAGAAACCCCATGACCACCGAAACCAATTCCGTGCTGAACACCGTCAAGGAAGCCTTCGCGCCCGTCACCGAGGCGTTCACCAAGCTCCAGAACATGGAAGTTCCGGAAGCCGCCCGTGAGTTCGTGAAGAAGCAGACCGAGACCGCCAAGGTGCGCGCCGCCGACCTTCACGCCGGTTCGGAGAAGGTGACCGCCGCGATCGAGACCGCCGTTGCCGGTTCGGTCACTGAAGCCGCCAAGATCAGCCGCAACATCTCAGACGCGCTCTATCAGGACGCCGAGGCGTTCTTCGCCGGCATCGACAGACTGGCTTCCGCCAAGTCGCTCAACGAGGCGGTCCAGATCCAGTCCGACATGCTGCGCGCGCGCGGCGAAGTGCTGGTGTCGCGGGCGAAGGCCTCGACCGAATATCTCGGCAAGCTCGTCACCGAGGGCGCCAAGACCGCCCAGGACAACTTCGCCAAGGTCTACAACAAGACCGCCTGATCGCTTTCGGTTCAGTTGCGTATGCGTTAGTTCGAAGGCCCGCCTGATCGCGGGCCTTCTTTTTGACGCGCGCTCCCATAGATCAGTCCAGACCCTCATGGTGAGGAGGCGCACTTGCGCCGTCTCGAACCATGAGGCCTCATCCTTCGAGACGCGGCGAAGACGCCGCTCCTCAGGATGAGGAAATCCATTCGTCCGAAAGCCGCCATGACCGTCCCCGCCACATTCGTCATCGACGCGCCCGGCGATGCCGCGCGCGCGGCCGAGCTGCGGCGCGTCAAGGCGCTGGCCACGCTGGTGCTGGCGGGCACGCTGGCGCTGTTCGTGACGGCGAAGGCGCTGCTGCACGTGCATCCGGCCTTCGGCTTCGTCGCGGCGTTCGCGGAAGCCGCCACGATCGGTGGCCTCGCCGACTGGTATGCCGTGGTGGCGCTGTTCAAGAGGCCGCTGGGATTGCCGATCCCGCACACCGCGATCATCCAGAGCAACCAGCAGCGCATCGCCGACAAGCTCGGCGAGTTCATCGAGGTGCATTTTCTCGAAGCCGCCCCGGTCGAGGCCAAGCTGCGCCAGATCGATTTCGGCTCCTTCATCGCCGACTGGCTGCGCGACCGCAAGCGCAGCGACGATCTCGCCCGCTTCACGCTGCGTCTCTTGCCCGAGGCGGTTACCGCGACGGAAAGCTCCGGCCTGATGACGTTCATCACCCGCCGGATCACCACCCAGCTGCAGGAAATCGATCTGGCGCCGCTTGCCGCCGGCACGCTGCGCGCCTTCGTGGCCGAGGGCCGGCATCAGGGGCTGCTCGACGATATCCTGCGCGCGGTGCATGAATCGCTGACCAAAGCCGAGACCATGGCGATGATCCGCGAGAAGATCCGCGGTGAGCTGCCGACGCTGTTGAAACTCTATCGCGCCGACAAGTTTCTGGTGAACAAGATCGTCGCGTCCGCGACCGCATTCTTCGAAGAGGTTCGCGGCGATCCGAAACATCCGTTCCGCGGCGAGTTCGACCGCATGGTGCTGTCGTTCGTCGACCGGCTCGGCAGCGACCGCGCCTATGCCGATCGCATCGACGGCTTGAAGCGCGACCTGCTGGCGCGTCCCGAACTCGGCGACCTCGCGCGCAATATCTGGTCGAATGCGCGCTCGTTCATCGAGCGCAGCGCCAGCGGCGAGACCCAGGTGCTGCAGCAGCATCTTGCCGGAATGTTCATGAAAGCGGGCGAGGCGCTGGCAGGCGATCCCGAACTGCGCGCCGAGATCAACCAGGGTCTGGTTGCCGTGCTCAGAAGTTTTATCGCCGATCAGAAAAGCGGCGTTTCCAGCTTCATCTCCGATCAGGTCAAGGCCTGGGACATGGGACAGCTGATTTCGCTGATCGAAATCAACATCGGCAAGGACCTGCAATACATCCGCTTCAACGGCTCGTTGATCGGCGGTCTTGCCGGCCTCGGCCTCTATACCGGTCGAATTCCTGCTGCGGTGGCTGTGACTTTTAAATCACTGCGCTGCTTTTACGTGCGGCGACCCATTGTCCCATCTGACAGCCGCCGCTTGAATGACGGAATCGGTGCCATAGCTTGATTGAGAGATTGTTGCATTGCGGAACAACTGTGTCCTAGCCGCGTTTCCGATGGATTGATTTGGTCGGCCGTTCGAAGCCGATCCCGAGAGGAAATAGAATGTCCGCCACTGCCCAGACGCTGCGGCCGCCGTCCAGAACCCTGATGTTCCTGGAGGGAAGGGCGATCCACGAGCTTGGCGCGTTTCTTGGCGCATTGCCGCTTCTTAGTCTGGCGCCGAGGGGCGACGGACATCCGGTGCTGGTGTTACCCGGCCTTGTCGCCACTGACACCTCGACGCGCCCGCTGCGCAGCTTTCTGAAAAACCGCGGCTACGCGGTCAGCGGCTGGCGCCAGGGCCGCAATCTCGGCCTGCGCGACGGCGTGCAACACGCCATGGTCGATCTCGTGCATGAACTCAGCGACACGCATGGGCGCAAGATCAGCCTGGTCGGCTGGAGCCTCGGTGGTCTCTATGCGCGTCAGCTCGCAAAGATGATGCCGGATCGGGTGCGCTCGGTGATCACGCTGGGCAGCCCGTTCGCGAGCGGTCCGAAGGCGACCAACGCCTGGCGCGTCTACGAGATGGCGAGCGGCCGCCGCGCCGACGAAAATGATGGACAGTTCGGCGGATCGCTTTCGGAAACGCCGCCGGTGCCGACTACCGCGATTTTCAGCCGCACCGACGGCATCTGCGCCTGGCAGGGCTGCATGGAAAAGACCTCGGCGACGTCAGAGAGTATCGAGGTCGAAAGCAGCCATTGCGGCATGGGCCATCATCCCGCCGTGGTCTATGCCGTGGCCGATCGCCTTGCGCAGCCGGAGGGCAAGTGGGCGCCGTTCGACCGCAGTGGCTGGCGCAGCATCCTCTATCCCGATCCCGCCAGGTAAAATCAGCGGCAGACCGGCGTTTTCGAGAATCCCCAAAACGCGCTATGCGTTGGGTATGCCGCATCCGCTTGCCCGCATCATCGAACAGCTCAAGCGCGAACCCTCGCGCACCGGCTCGATCGTCATCACCGTGTTCGGTGATGCGATCGTGCCGCGCGGCGGTTCGGTCTGGCTCGGGACGCTGCTGGAATTCTTTAAGACGCTGGACATCGACAGCGGCGTGGTGCGCACGGCGATGTCGCGGCTTGCCGCCGACGGCTGGCTCGAACGCAATAAGGTCGGCCGCAACAGCTTTTATCGCCTGGTGAAAAAGGGCCGGCAGACCTTCGATGCCGCGACCAGGCATATCTATGATCCGCAAGCCTCGGATTGGACCGGACGCTTCGAACTCCTGCTGATCGGCAACGGCGAAGATCGCGATGCCTCACGCGAGGCGCTGAAAAATGCCGGCTTTGGCAGTCCGCTGCCTGGCGTCTGGATCGCGCCATCGGGCGTCCCCGTTCCCGAAGAAGCCGCAAGCGCGATCCGGCTGGAAGTTTCCGCCGAGGACGACAGCGGCAGGCGCCTGCTCAGCGAGAGCTGGCCGCTCGATCGCACTGCCGACGCCTATCTGAAATTCATGAAGACCTTCGGGCCGCTGCGCGACCGGATCGGCCGGCGCGAACGGCTTTCGGAAGCCGATGCGTTCACCGCGCGGATCCTGCTGATCCATCATTACCGGCGGGTGGTGCTGCGCGATCCCCTGCTGCCGACGGTCTTGCTGCCGAAGGACTGGCCGGGGCGCGCCGCCCGCCAGCTCTGCGGCGAGATCTATCGAGGGCTGCTGCCGGCATCCGAAAAATGGCTTGATAGCAAGGGGTTGAACGAAAACGGCCCGTTGCCCGCTGCCGGCGCCGAGCTGGCGCGCCGCTTCGGGGATTGATATGTTACAGAATTATATTGCATGTTGAGATTCTTGTTATATATCTGATCGCAACGATCCCGGGAGGTCGGCGCATGTATACCCAGGCGCTCAACACGTCGGAAGCCGAAGACCGCGATATCGAGGACGCCGCGCGCGCCGCGCAGTTTCAGGCGCGCATCGACGCCGAGGAGCGCATCGAGCCCAACGACTGGATGCCATCAGCCTACCGCAAGACGCTGACGCGGCAGATTTCGCAGCACGCGCATTCCGAAATCGTCGGCATGCTGCCGGAAGGCAACTGGATCACGCGCGCACCGTCGCTGCGCCGCAAGGCGGCATTGCTGGCGAAGGTGCAGGACGAATGCGGCCACGGACTCTATCTGTACGCCGCCGCCGAAACGCTCGGCGCCTCGCGCGAGGAACTGGTCGACCTGATGCTGTCAGGCAAGGCAAAATATTCCTCGATCTTCAATTATCCGACGCTGACTTGGGCGGATATCGGCGTGATCGGCTGGCTGGTCGACGGCGCCGCGATCATGAACCAGATTCCGCTGTGCCGCTGTTCCTACGGTCCCTATGCGCGCGCGATGATCCGCGTCTGCAAGGAAGAATCCTTTCACCAGCGGCAGGGTTACGAAATCATGGTGACTTTGGCGCGCGGCTCGGCGGAGCAAAAGGCGATGGCGCAGGATGCGCTGAACCGATGGTGGTGGCCGGTGTTGATGATGTTCGGTCCGCCCGACAATGCGAGCCAGCACAGCGATACCTCGACGAAATGGAAGATCAAGCGCTTCTCCAACGACGAGCTGCGGCAGAAATTCGTCGATGCGACGGTACCGCAGGCGCAATATCTCGGACTTTCGATTCCCGATCCCGGCATGAAGCAGAACCCGACGACGGGACATTGGGAATATAGCGACATCGACTGGGACGAATTCAAGCAGGTGCTGGCCGGCAACGGCCCGTGCAACCGCGACCGGCTCGCGGCGCGGCGCAAGGCACACGATGAAGGCGCATGGGTGCGCGAGGCCGCCGCGGCCTATGCCGAGAAACGCAGGCGCCGCAAGGCCGCGGCTTGAGCCGCAATCGAATTTACGGGAGGTCCATGATGGCCACGCCGAATACGCCGTTGTGGGAAGTCTTTATCCGCAGCCGCAATGGACTCGCCCACAAGCATGTCGGCTCGCTGCACGCCACTGATGCGACGCTGGCGCTGCAGGCCGCACGCGACATTTACACCCGCCGCGGCGAGGGCTTGTCGATCTGGGTGGTGCCGTCGGGCGCGATCACCGCGTCCGATCCGGCCGAGAAGGGCATGATGTTCGAGCCGGCGGAATCCAAGATCTACCGCCATCCAACTTTCTATGACGTTCCGGAAGAAGTCGGACATATGTAGTTTTTCATCCTCATGGTGAGGAGGCGCGTCAGCGCCGTCTCGAACCATGAGGCCTGTGGCCCATCCTTCGAGACGCCTGCTGCGCAGGCTCCTCAGGATGAGGAAGAGCGAGTGGTGAACATGGCCGTCGCATCCATTACCGTCTCCGAAACGCCGCTGGTGCTGTACGCGCTGCGCCGCGCCGACGATGCGCTGATATCAGGGCATCGGCTATCGGAATGGTGCGGCCACGCGCCGATGCTGGAAGAGGATATGGCGCTTGCCAATATGGGCCTCGATCTGCTTGGCCAGGCGCGCGAACTCTACGCTTACGCCGCCAAGGTCGAAGGCAAGGGCAACGACGAAGACAAGCTCGCGTATCTGCGCGACATCAGACAGTACCGCAATCTCTTGCTGCTGGAGCAGCCGAACGGCGATTTCGCGCACACCATGGTGCGGCAGTTCTTCTACGCCGCTTTCGCGGACCCCTACTGGCGCGCGATGATGAAGTCAGGTGACGCGACGCTGGCGGCGATCGCGGCGAAATCCGAGAAGGAAAGCGCCTATCATTTGCGGCATTCGTCGGAATGGATGGTCCGGCTCGGCGACGGCACAGCGGAAAGCCACGCCCGCGCGCAAATCGCGATCGACGATCTCTGGGCGTTTACCGGCGAGATGTTCGGTTGCGACGCCAGCGAGCGCGCCCTGATCGATGCCGGCATCGCTGTCGATCCCGCGACCCTGCATCCGCAGTGGCTCAAGACGGTTTCGGTTGTGAACGAAGCGACGCTGGCTCTGCCCAAAAGCGACTGGATGCAGCAGGGCGGCCGCAGCGGCCGGCACGGCGAACATCTGGGCCACCTGCTCAGCGAACTGCAATCGATGCAACGTGCCTTTCCGGGTGTCACATGGTGAGTGCCGTATTTGACGACGCCGAGTTGCGCCAGCGTGCCTGGGACGTTGCGGCCGGCGTCGTCGATCCCGAAATTCCGGTTCTCAGTATCGCCGATCTCGGCGTGCTGCGCGACGTCGCGGTCAACGATGGCTGTGTCGAGATCGCGATCACGCCGACCTATTCCGGCTGCCCCGCGATGAACATGATCGGCCTCGAAATCGAGCTGGCGCTGGAGCGCGAGGGCTTTCGCAATTCGAAGGTGCGTACCGTGCTGTCGCCGGCCTGGACCACCGACTGGATGAGCGAGGCCGGTCGCCGCAAGCTCCGGGAATACGGCATCGCGCCGCCGCAGGCCGCAAGTTCCCGTCGCGCACTGTTCGGCGTGGAGCAGGTGGCGTGCCCGCAATGCGGCTCCATCGATACCGAAGTGCTCTCAGAGTTCGGTTCGACCTCCTGCAAGGCGCTGTGGCGCTGCAGGACCTGCCGCGAACCGTTCGACTATTTCAAATGTCACTGAACGTGTCAGCCTCTCACCCCCGGTTTCATCGCCTGGCCGTGAACGATCTGCGCCGCGAATCCGCCGACGCCATCTCGTTGACCTTTGCGATTCCGCCGGCGCTCGCGGACGATTACAACTTCGCCCCCGGGCAGTATCTGACGCTGCGGACGACAATGGACGGCGAGGAAGTGCGCCGCTCCTATTCGATCTGCTCCGGCCCCGATGACGGCGAGTTGCGCATCGCCGTGAAAAAAGTCGACGGCGGCGCGTTCTCGAGCTGGGCCGCCGACGGGCTGAAGGCCGGCGACGAACTCGACGTCATGACGCCGACCGGCCGTTTCGGGGTTGCACCGGCGCCGGGCGAAGCCCGGATCTATGTTGGCTTCGCCGCCGGCTCCGGCATCACGCCTGTTCTTTCGATCGTGAAGGGCGTGCTGGCGCGCGAGCCACACAGCCGCTTTTTCCTGTTCTACGGCAATCGTTCGGCCGCCGGCATGCTGTTCCGCGAGGCGCTGGAAGAGCTCAAGGACCGCTTCATCGACCGGCTATCGGTGTTCCATGTGATCTCGGGCGAGGAGCAGGACATTCCGATCCTGCACGGCCGGCTCGATGGCGAGAAGGTGAGGGTGCTGCTGCGCTCGCTGGTGCCTGCGGCCAGCGTCGATCATGTCTTCATCTGCGGTCCCACCGGCATGAGCGAGGACATCGAGGCGACCTGCCGGGATATCGGCGTCGCCGCCGACCGGATTCATGTCGAGCGTTTTGTCTCCGGGCTCGACGGCAAGCCGCGCCCGAAAGCCGTTGTCCCCGTCACCGCGCCCCCGAAGGCGCTTGCCGCGCTGATCATCGACGGCAAGCGCCGCGAGGTGCCGGTCGCCGAGGGGGAGGCCATCCTCGATGCCGCGTTGCGCGCAGGCGTGGATCTGCCGTTCGCCTGCAAGGGCGGCATGTGCTCGACCTGCCGCGCCAAGCTGGTCGAGGGAGCTGCGCAGATGGAGGTGAACTATTCGCTGGAGCCGTGGGAGCTCAAGGCGGGCTTCATCCTCACCTGCCAGGCGCGACCGACGACGGAAAGAGTCGTCGTCGATTACGACCACGTGTAGATCTCTCTATACTGATGATCTCGTCGCAGACGGGCGTCTTGGATAGGGCGATCTACGTGCCGAGAGCCGTTGTAGGGCTGCGTAATCGCCCCGTATCAAGGCTTCTTTCTTCGCCCGACTCCACTTTTTGAGTTTGCGTTCGTTTTCTACGGCGTCGGTGATGCGGTCGAACCACTGCGAGAACACAAGCGTAACGGGCAGGCGAGTCGCGGTATAACCGCCAAAGGCACCGGCATTGTGCCGGGCAATTCTTGCTTCCAGCGCGGCGCGCGTTGTTCCGATGTAGAAGCTTCCGTCAGAACATCGGAGAATATAGAGAAAGGCTCCTTCAGCCATTTCATTTCCTTATCTTGCGGTCCAGAACCTCATCCTGAGGAGCGGCGTTTTCGCCGCGTCTCGAAGGATGAGGCCACCGCCGGGGCCTCATGGTTCGAGACGGCGCAAAGGCGCCTCCTCACCATGAGGGGCGGGAGCTATTCCTTCGGCCGCTTGTCGAACACACGCCTGGCCTTGCCGAGCGAGCGCTCCAGCGTATCGGGCGGCACCGCCTTGATGCGGGCGTGGATGCCGGTGGTGTTCTTGATGTGATGGGTGACCTGCTCGGTTTGTTCGACCAGCCCGCGGCCGTCCCAGCTCTCGGGGCGCGCTTCCGCCAGCACCGTCATCACGTCCATTCGCCCCTCCCGCGTCAGTTCGATGATGAAATGGCCGCCGCACCAGTCGGTGGCGAGCAGCACTTCCTCGATCTGGGTCGGGAACACGTTGACGCCGCGCAGGATGATCATGTCGTCGGAACGTCCCGTCACCTTCTCCATCCGCCGCATGCCCGGCCGCGCCGTGCCCGGCAACAGCCGCGTCAGATCGCGGGTGCGGTAGCGGATGACGGGAAATGCTTCCTTGGTCAGCGAGGTGAAGACGAGCTCGCCCTTCTCGCCGTCGGGCAGCACCGCGCCGGTTTCGGGATCGATCACCTCCGGATAGAAATGATCCTCCCAGATATGCAGGCCGTCCTTGGTCTCGATGCATTCCTGCGCGACGCCCGGGCCCATCACCTCGGACAGGCCGTAGATGTCGGTGGCGTCCATGTCGAAGGATGTTTCGATCTCGGCGCGCATCGCATTGGTCCACGGCTCGGCGCCGAAGATGCCGATCTTCAGGGACGATTTCCGCGGGTCCAGCCCCTGGCGTCTGAATTCGTCGAGAATGGCGAGCATGTAGCTCGGCGTCACCGTGATGATGTCGGGCTTGAAATCGTTGATCAGCTGCACCTGGCGCTCGGTCATGCCGCCGGAGATCGGCACCACGGTGCAGCCCAGCCGCTCGGCGCCGTAATGCACACCGAGCCCACCGGTGAACAGACCGTAGCCATAGGCGTTGTGGAGGATCATGCCGGTGCGGCCGCCGGCGGCGCGGATCGAGCGCGCCATCAGGTCCGACCACATCTCGATATCGGCCCTGGTGTATCCAACCACGATCGGCTTGCCGGTGGTGCCGGAAGAGGCGTGGACGCGGACCAGCTTTTCGCGGGCGACGGCGAACATGTTGAACGGGTAGTTGTCGCGCAGGTCGGTCTTTACAGTGAACGGAAAATTCTTCAGATCCGACAATTGCCGGAAATCCGCGGGCTTCACGCCGGCCGTGTCGAACGCTTTCCGGTAATGCGCGACATTTTGGTAGGCATGCGCCAGCGTCGAGGCAAGTCGCCTGGTTTGCAGCGCCGTGATCTCGTCGCGGGAGGCCCGTTCGGCGTCGTCCATCTCGGCGCTATAGCCGCTTTTCTTCGATTGCAGGTTCGAAGCCATCGGGCGTTTCCTCAAATCATCCGTTCTATTTCAACCTGGCGCCGGCCGACGCCACCCAGGCGCCGCCGATGGCGCGCGAATGGCCTCGCAACTCGGCAATCGCCGTTTCATCGACGCTGACGCGCACATCGTAAATCCCGGAACGCCCGGTGCGCGAGATCTCCCGGGCCGTCGCCACCAGCCGGTCGCCGAGCTTGCCTGGCCTGATGAAGGAGATGTTGCATTGCGCCGCTACCGCGCGCTCGTTGCGGGAATTGCAGGCAAAGGCGAACGCCGAGTCCGCCAGCGTGAAGATGAAACCGCCATGGGCGATGCCGTGTCCGTTGACCATGTTCGGCAGAACAGTCATCGCCAGCACAGCTTCGCCTGGCCCGATCTGCAGGATCTCCATGCCGAGGCACTTGCTGGCGTCGTCTTCCTTCCACATGGCCTCGGCGCAGGCGCGCGCGAGATCGTCGGGCGAAAGCGCGGCCTTGACGTTCACCGCGGTGCTCCCGCTTCCTGATTTTTGATCGCGGTTGGATGCAATCAGTCTCTCCCCGGCTCACGCAGCGTCGATTGGAACACGGATCTTTGGCTGCTTATCCAGTCGATTAGTCATGCTGCCAAGGCGCCATGCTGTCAACGATTCCGGCCACCGGCGGGAACGAAATCATTCGCTTTTCGGTTGCAGGCAAAGGTTTTATTCCCTCGGCGCCGAGCACGACGACTGCTTCGTTCTTTACGCTTGACAGAAGTGGACGGGCCTCCACGTAAGACGTTATAGCAGCACGGAAATTGCGTTCTGTTCGGACGTGGCGGACGGCGCAGCCGCAGAAAACCCAGGGATAGTCCATGCAGGACGGTGGCAACATTGTCGTATTAAGCGGACTGCTGATCGGTCTTGCCTATGGCGCGGTCGGCTTGCTGAGCGGCTTTTGTCTGCTCAG
Organism: uncultured Alphaproteobacteria bacterium; assembly: GCA_963801875.1. GTDB lineage: Bacteria > Pseudomonadota > Alphaproteobacteria > Rhizobiales > Xanthobacteraceae > Bradyrhizobium. The sequence goes on from CAWDGT010000010.1 coordinate 1,238,513, forward strand.
TGGCCTGCGCGGCTGGTGGGCCGATGGCGACAGCCGGCTGATCAGGACCTACGCGTTGGCGCTCGGCATCGCGATCGCGGCCACGCAACTTCTTGCCGCCGGCAACGTCGTTGATCTCGGCAAATCGATCTATCTGCAGCCGTCGTTCTCGGCGCCGTTGATGTTCCTGGGCGGACTATTGTTCGGCTACGGCATGGTGCTGTCGAACGGTTGCGGCTCGCGCGCGCTGGTGCTGCTCGGCCGCGGCAATCTGCGCTCGTTTGTCGTGGTGATCGTGCTCGGGATCGCCGCGCAGATGACCCTGAAGGGCCTGATCGCGCCGGCGCGGATCGCGGTGCTGCAGGCAACACAGGCCGCGCCGAAAGCGGTGTCCCTGCCGGCGCTGTTGTCGACATTGGGCCTCAGTGAGACATTCGCGCGCATGCTTGTCGCCTCGCTTATCGCGGGAGCCCTGATCATCTTTGCGTTCGCGCATGCGCCATTCCAGCGCGCCTGGGGACAGATCGCCGCCGGCGCCGCCGTCGGCCTCCTGGTCGCCTCGGGGTGGTTTGCGACCGGCTATCTCGGCGCCGACGATTTCAATCCCGCGCCGGTCACCTCGCTGACTTTCATCGCGCCGATCGCCGACAGCGTGCAATACGCCATGCTGTCGACCGGGCTCTCCCTGAATTTCGGCATCGCCATGGTCGCCGGCGTATTCGCCGGAAGCCTGGCGACCGCGCTGCTCACGCGCCGCTTCCATTGGGAAGGTTTCAACTCGCCACGCCACATGCTGCGTTCGATCGGGGGCGCGGCGCTGATGGGAGCGGGCGGCGCGATGGCCTATGGCTGCTCGATCGGGCAGGGACTTACGGGCGTCTCGACGCTGGCGCTGGCGTCGTTCGTCGCGGTCGGCGGAATCCTGTTAGGGACCGCCGCGGGCCTGCGCGGCGCGCTTCGTGTTCGGCCGCTGGTGCAGCAGCCGGCCGAATAACGTCTGATTATCGTTCCCACGTTTTCTCAGGCAATCGACGACGTTCGATCAGACCCGCTGACGCGAGGTCGCCAGCCGCATCACGTCGAGATAGCCGGGGCGCACTTCCATCCGCTTGATCAGGCCCTTCTCGGCCAAAAGCTGATGCGCCTCGGGCAGCCGGTAGCACGGCAGATACATAAAGAGATGATGCTCGGCGTGGTAGTTCACCCAATAGGGCGCGATCAACAGCCGTTCGACCGGACCCGCGAGCGTGGTACGGGCGTGGCTGAACGGGTCTTCCCCGGTGGAGGTGCAGGCGTGTTCGGCGATGTTGCGGATGCGGGTGACCAGCGGCAGCCAGGTCGCCATCGCAAACACCCAGACGCCCCAATACCAGATGCCCGCGCCAGCCAGCCAGCACAGGCCGAACAGAACGGCATTCACGCAAAGAAAGCGCATCATCTTGTCGGCGCCGCTTGAGACGAAACTCTCATGTGACACCGCTTCATCGCCGTTCCTGCGCCGAAACAGCGACAGGAACAGAGGCAGCCGCTGTTTGACAAACGTCTGGCCGGTGAGATCGCGGATGGCTTTTCGGGTGTAGCTCTCCTTCGAGATCGGAAACGGCGCCGACAGCGACAGATCGGGATCCTCGGGCTGCTGGGTGAATTTGTGATGCTGCAAATGATACGAGCGATAGCTGGCGAGGTCGGCGCCGACAGGGACCGCGCACAGCCATTGCCCGACCCATTCGTTGATCGCCTGGTCGCTGTGCAAGCCGCCATGCGCGGCTTCATGCATCAGAATGGCAAGCCCGAGCTGGCGCGCGCCGACGACCATCACCGCGATCAGCCAAGTCAGGGGATTTGGCCACAGCGCGACCAGCGCGATAACAGCGGCGATGGTCCCCCAGGCATGAACCACGAGCCACATGCCCCGCAGCGAGCTGCGCGATGTCAGCCGGCTCCATTCGCCAGGCGTAAAGACGGTTTTGGGATCGACGCGTGCCACGACCGGCATAGGCGGGCTCCTCTCGGCATTTCCAGTTCAGCGGCTTCATCCTTCGAGACGCCGCGCAAAGGGCGCGGCTCCTCAGGATGAGGTCTCAGACCCTCATGGTGAGGAGCGCGGCAAAGCCGCGCGTCTCGAACCATGTGGCCAGGAATCTTCCGTCATGATTACGACCCAACCGAAGCACGCCCTGGAACGCGGACAATACCCCCGCCCGGTTGTTCGTCAATCCGCAGGCCGGGTCACGATGTGAATCTCGGACGTGAGAGTGCGATGCACCGGGCACTTGTCGGCGATTTCCATCAAGTTCTTGCGCTGTTCGGCGTCCAGCGCACCCTCTATCGCGATCACCCGATCGATCTGGTCGAGCATCCCGGCCCTGGTTTCGCACTCGGCGCAATCTTCCGCGTGGATCTTGCTGTGCTTCAGCGTCACGGAGACGCGCTCCAGCGGCAGCGATTTGCGATCTGCATACAGGCGCATGGTCATCGAGGTGCAGGCGCCGAGGCCGGCGAGGACAAAATCATACGGCCCGGGTCCGGTGTCCTCGCCGCCGGCGGCAACGGGTTCATCGGCCAGCATCTGATGCGGCCCGATCGAAATGCTCTGCTGGAATTTGCTGTTGCGGGTCTCGCGCACCACGACATTGCGCGGCGCTTTCCCGACATCGGCGACCTGTTCGAGTACGACGGGATCGAGATAGCGGGTGGCCCAGGCGGCGATGACATCGGCGGCATAGACGGCGTCACGCTTGCCGCTCAGTAAATGGTCGGCGCCGGCCAGCGAGACAAAACTCTTGGGATGTTTGGCGGCGACGAAGATGCGGGTCGCGTTGTCGATACCGACGGTGTCGTCGGTCGGCGCGTGCATGACCAGCAGCGCCTTGTGCAGGTTGGTCACATGCGCCATCAGGCCGTGCTCGGCGATGTCGTCGAGGAATTCGCTGGTAATGTGGAACGGGCGGCCGGCGAGCGAAACTTCTACCTTGCCAGCCTTCCGGATGTCCTCGATGCGATCGGCGAACAGGCCGGTGACATGGGCGGGATCGGAGGGCGCGGCGATGGTGACGACGGCCTTGGCCTCCGGGATTTCACCGGCGGCGGCCAGGATCGCCGCGCCGCCGAGGCTATGGCCGATCAGGATCGCGGGCGCCTTTCGGGTTGCGCGCAGATGGTCGGCCGCCCGCACGAGATCGGCGACGTTGGAGGAGAAGGTGGAGTTGGCGAAATCGCCTTCGCTGGAGCCCAACCCTGTAAAGTCGAACCGCAGCACCGCGATGCCCTTTGCCGAAAGCGCGGATGCGATGCGCCTCGCCGCCAGCACGTCCTTGCCGCAGGTGAAGCAATGCGCGAACAGCGCATAGGCGAGCGGCGCGCGGTCGGGCATATCCAGCGCCGCCGCGAGTTGGTGGCCGCCTTCGCCCGTGAATTGGAAACGTTCAGTCGGCACGTTCTGTCTCCATGGTTCGGTTGGCTCGTCGACGTCACTCTTACATCCTGACGGGAATGCGACGCTGTTTCATTTCAGTGCCTATGGACTGCCGAAGACTTTGACAAACGCGCTCCAAGCCTTCAAATGTAGGCCACACAGCAGAACCAGTGCGGATGTAGCGCGAACGAATAATGATATCCGTCGTTGCCATGAGTGAGAAGATTTCCACATCTTCATCCATGAAAACCAAACCGAATTGCTCGGAGCGTTCCTTAAGGCGACAAGTGCGGTGGCCGAACTTCCTACCCGCAAGTTCCTTAGCAGTGTGTCCGTGCATTCTCAGGAACGACTTCAGGTACAGTTCAATAGCCTGATAATACAAAAAATAGGCGGGCAAATCCGGGTGAGTTGATTTTACTTTTGCATGTTTGAGAGCGTGGGCAGCTTGCCAATAAGACTCAGCAAGATTGAAAAACGCTATCGGCTTCGTTCGTTCGTCCTCGTCGCTCTCAGGTTCGGTCACTTCAAGAGGTCCGGTTTCTCGTAAATGGTGCCAATGATCTTGCCTTGACGTAAATGTATTGCATCTACGCTTACGAGTAACGCTCTTCTTTCCAGGGATCGCCGCGGTTGTGATAGCCGCGCACTTCCCAGTAACCCGGCGCGTCGTGCTCCAGGAATTCAATGCTCTGCAGCCATTTCGCGCTTTTCCAGAAATAGAGATGCGGCACCACCAGCCGCACCAGGCCGCCATGTTCGACCTCCAGCGGCTTACCCGACCATGAATGCGCGAGCAGGGCGTCCTCGGCGGCGAAATCGTCCAGCGCGAGATTGGTGGTGTAGCCGTCGTGGGAATGCAGCACGACGTGGCGCGCCTCATCGCGCGGCCGGCAGGCCGTCAGGAGGTCGCGGGTCGAAAGCCCCTCCCATTGATTGTCGTAGCGCGACCATGTGGTGACGCAATGGATGTCGGAGATGAATTTGCTCTGCGGCTGCGCGGTGAACTGCGCAAAATCCCAGAAGATCGGATGCTCGACCGCGCCGTAGACGTCGAGCCGCCAGCGCTCCCGGGAGATTTGCGGCGTCAGGCCGAGGTCGAGGGTAGGCCAGTCCCGGGTCAGGTGCTGTCCGGGCGGTAGGCGCTGCTGCTCGGGCCGCGAGGTCTTGCCGGTCAGGAAGCGGCCCTCGCGCGCCCAGCGCTGCTTGCTGCGCGTGAGCTTTGAGGCCGGAGGTTCTTCGCTCTGATCGGCCATGTCTTATGCATCCGCGCTTCGTGACGGTCCGTCACGTCTGGCTCCAGTCGCGATCAATACAGCCCGGCGAAAAGACTTCAACCCGCCTTTCCGAACAGCACTGGAAGCTGGCGCGGGCCGCGCACCGTGCCTTGCGACCATTTGACCTCACCGGCCGGGTCCAGCCTGAATTCCGGAATCCGCTTCAGCCATTCCTCGATCGCGACTGTCATCTCCATCCGCGCGAGGTTGGAGCCGACGCAGCGGTGAATCCCGAGGCCAAATGCGGCATGGCGGTTCTCCTTGCGGTCGAGCACGACCTTGTCGGCGTCGGGAAAGACGGCGGGATCGCGGTTCGCGGCGGGGAAGGACAGCAGCACCATGTTGCCGGGTTTTACCGGGCAGCCGCTGATCACCGTTTCCTTCATCACCTCGCGCGCCATCGTCACCGGCGAATAGGCGCGCAGCAATTCCTCGACCGCGGTCGGCATCAGCGCGGGTTCGGCGACCAGACGCGCGCGATCATCGGGCGTTTTCGCCAGGTGCCACAGCGAGGCGCCGATCGCGCTCCAGGTGGTGTCGATGCCGGCGATCAGGATCAGCCGCAGCGATCCCAGCACATGGGAATCTTCCAGCGGCTGGCCGTTCTTGTCCCTGGCGTTCATCAGCGTCGAAATCAGGTCATCGGTCGGGCGCTTCTTGCGCTCCTCGATATGGCCCGCGAAATAGGCGGTCATCTCCTGCATCGCCTGCACCAGCATGCTTTCGCTCTTGATGCTGAGTTCGAGGATCATGTGGATCCACTTGATGAAGAGTTCACTGTCTTTCTCGGGGATGCCAAGCATGTGTGCGATGGTGCGCACCGGAATGTATTTGGTGTAGCGCGCCGCGGCGTCGCATTTGCCGTCGGCGATGAATTCGTCGATCAGCTCGTTGCAGATCGCGCGAACCCGCGGCTCCAGCTTTTTCATGGCGTCGGGCGTGAACGGCGGCAACAGCAGCTGCTTGGCGGGTTTGTGCGCCGGCGGATCGGAGGTGATCGGCGGGGCCGCGTTCTTGGCTACCTCCGGCCGCACATCGCGCACGATGACGCGGCGCGAGGAAAAATGTTCGGTATCGTGGGAGATCTCCCTTACCGCTTCATAGGTGGTCGGCAGATAGCAGCCGAGGAAGCGATCGGTGTGCACCACGGGAGATGCCGCACGCAATTCGTCCCAGATCGGAAACGGATTTTCGGTCCAGCGCGGATCGGTGTGGTCGAAATCGTGGATCCAATCGGTGACGGGCGGGTGATCGGCCACTGCAGCGGCGGGATCGGGTATGGCGCGGGCGGGATCGGACATCAGGGCAAATTCCTCTGGTTCGTTCGCTCAAATCAAATGGTGAGCGGAGTAAATGGCTTCGAGGTCAGGTTCATTCCTCGATCACATCGATCGCGAATTCCGGACAATTGGCCTTGGCAAGCCAGGCCTTGTCCTCAAGTCCTTTGGGCACGGTGCCGTCGCCGATTTCGTGCGCATTGCCGAATTCGTCGAGATTGAACAGCTCGGGCGCCAGCGATTTGCAGCGGGCGTGTCCCTGGCATTTTTCCTGATCGACACGTATTTTCAGTTTACCCGGCATGGCAAGCGTTCCTCTGTGGTCGCGCTTATCGCGCGCGTTCGTGTTTCCTGGTGATTATAGCGGTGCAAGCGTGATGCGCCAGCGGCCAAATTGCTTTCCCGCAACGATCATGGTTCAGGCTATTTGGCGGGCCTTGGATCGATCGGCGTGGTGCCGCGCACGCCTAGAATGTCCTCAAGCAGTTTTGCACCGGCGAGCAGCTGTGACTCGGCGCGCGGCGCCGCCACCATTTGAAGTCCGACCGGAAGGCCTGACGCGGTGAAGCCGCATGGCAACGACAGCGCCGGGCAGCAGACCAGCGTGATGGCATAGACGATGCCGAGCCACTCGACGTAATTGTCGAACTTTTTTCCGGCGCATTCGGCGACGTAGCGATGCTCGACCGGAAACGGCGCGACGATGGTCGCCGGCGTCAGCAGCAGATCGTAGGTTCTGAAAAATTCCACCGTGCGCGCGGTCATCGCGACGCGCTGCGCTTCGGCGCGCTCGAGCTGCTCCACCGTCAGCTTGAGGCCTTCCTCGATGTTCCAGATCACCTCGGGCTTGAGCTGGTCGCGCCTAGAGCGCAGCAGCGCCGCCTTGCTGATGGCGAAGTCGAATGCGCGCAGCACATGGAAGCATTCGTGGGCCTCGCGCAGGTCCGGATGGGCTTGCTCGACAATCGCGCCGGCTTCCGCAAAGCGCATCGCCGCCTTGCGGGTGATGGCGGCGACCTCGGGATCGACGGGGGTGATGCCGAGATCGGGCGAATAGGCGATGCGCTTCGGCCTGCCGTCAGACCGCGCGGCCGACAGGAACGACGTTGGCAGCAAGGGCAGCGACAGCGGATCGGCCGCATGCTCGCCGCTCATGGCGTCAAGCAGCAGCGCAAGGTCCTCGACATTGCGCGCCATCGGGCCCTGGACACCGAGGTTGCGATCGACCGCAGCGACCGGCGTATGGGCGACGCGGCCGATGCTCGGGCGCATGCCGACGATGCCGCAGAAGCTGGCGGGGTTGCGCAGCGAGCCGCCCATGTCGGAGCCGTGGGCGAGCCAGGCCATGCCGGTTGCGAGCGCCACAGCCGCGCCGCCCGAGGAGCCGGCGGCCGATCGCGAAGTGTCCCAGGGATTGCGCGTGGCGCCGAATACCTCATTGAAGGTGTTGGCGCCGGCGCCGAATTCCGGCGTGTTGGATTTGGCGTAGATCACCCCGCCATTGGCTTCGAGATGTTCGACCAGCAGGTCGGAGCGATCGGGGATATTATTCCTGTAGATCGGCGAGCCCTGCGTGGTCAGGACACCCTCGACATTGGTGAGGTCCTTGATCGGCACCGGAAGGCCGGCGAGCAGGCCGCGGTCGCCGGCGGGCTTCTTCATCAGCGCTTTGGCGCGCGTGCGGGCGCGATCGAAGCACAGCGTCGGCAAGGCGTTCACCTTGCCATCTACTTCAGCGATTCGCCTTTCCAGCACGTCGAGCAAATCGAGCGGCGTGACTTCGCCTGAATTGAGTTTATCGACGATCGCGCACGCGGTCGCTCGCACGAGTCCCTGATCGGATGCCACCTGTATCCTCTCCTAACGTTTTCGTGTCCGGTAGCGGATTGTATAGTCCTGTAGAACACTTTACGGAAAAGTGGAAATCCGCAAGGGGTTGTGTCCTGCGACTGGAGATTTGGACATGACGACGCCATCAGACGCGCCGGACTGGCGCACGATGAGCCAGCAAGACCGTGACCTCGGCCTCAACAACGGCGTTGCCGTGACCGGCAGCGCCGAGATCGTCGCCGGCTGGGAGCGGCGTTCAGCGGAGATGCGCGCGCGCTATCCCGATCATCTCGACCTCCGGTATGGCCCGCGCGAGCGCAACCGGATCGATTTTCTCAAAGTCCGCGACAAGGGGCCGACGCTGCTGTTCATCCACGGCGGCTACTGGCAGAACCGGGCCAAGGAAGCCTTCGCACTGTTTGCGGAAGGGCCGATGGCGCGTGGCATCAATGTCGCGCTGATCGGCTATACGCTGGCGCCGGATGCAGCACTCGATGAGATCGTCGCCGAAATCCACGCCGGCATCGGCTTTCTCGCCAAGCAATTGCCCACGCTCGGTGCTGACGGCAACGGGATCGTGGTGTCCGGATGGTCAGCCGGCGGGCACCTGACGGCGATGGCGCTCTCGCATCCGCAGGTCAGAGGAGGGGTAGCGATATCAGGCATCTACGATCTCGAGCCGATCCGCGCCAGCTATCTCAACGTCAAGCTCGGCCTCGACGAGGCGATGTCGCGCCGCAACTCCCCGATGATGCAGCCCGGCGGTGCGCCAAAGCCGCTGTCGCTGGTTGCCGGAGCTTCGGAACTGCCGCTGCTGCGCCGGCAGACCGCCGATTTCGCGGGCCACCGCGCCAGATTTGGCTTGCCGGTGACCTATGAAGAAATCCCCGGCGCCGACCATTTTTCCATCATGAACGAGATGGTGTCGCCGCAGGGCCGGATCACGACGCTGATCCGGCAGTTGTTTGAAAGAACGACTGATTGACCTCATCCTGAGGAGCGGCGTCTTCGCCGCGTCTCGAAGGATGAAGGCCCGTGGCCCATCCTTCGAGACGCCGCGCAAAAGCGCGGCTCCTCAGGATGAGGCGAGTGTGTGGCCGGCGCCGCTACTCCGAGCCCCGCGCTGATGCCGTCGTCCACGATGAAGATCACGCCCGAATATAGCCGGGGCAGATAGTGACGATCAAGCCAGCGTCGCGGCGATGAGGGCGCTCACTTGCGGCACGCTCTCGATTCCCCAGAGCAGGCGCAGCAGATGGTCGACGCGGTCGGCGCCAAGCTGCTTCTGCGCCATCGCCCGAAACTTCTCTTCCATCTCGGCGTCGGTCATCGGGTTCTTGAAGTGCCCGCGGTGATATTCGACGCGGACGGTCTTGCGCGCACCCGATTTGAGGACGATTTCCAGTTCGCACAGATTGAACTCCCGTTCGCTCCTGTCGGCTTCATCCGAGGCCACGCATTTGACGCGGCTTACGAGGTCGAGCAGCCGCGGGTCGTGCAGATACAGGTCTTCGTAGTATTCGGGCTCGATCCTGCCGTACATCAGCACGAGGCCCGCCGCATAGGGGATGCTGTGATCGGCGGTTTCGTGCGTCTGCGGCCGCCATTTGTCCGGTCCGTCAGCCATGATCTTGATCGCGGAGTGCGACACGTGGATGTTGACCTCCTGGATGTCGTCCGGGCTTTTGAAAAACGGCCGCGCTTCCACCGCGGCCTGGGCAACGGTCTGCGAGAACTGGCCAAGCGGAAAGCGTTTGGTGAAGGCGCGTCGGATACCGAACGGCTCGCCAAGCTGCGGTGGCTGGACCGGCTGGCGGCCCATCACCTTGAAGAAGCCATAGCGCCCCTCGAAGATCTGGCTTGGGCCCGTCATCCCGTTTTGCGCGAGTTGCGCGGCAAAGATCGCCTTGCGGCAGGCGTCGGCCGCAGCAAAAGCCTTCCAGTTCGACAGCTCGTCGGCGCGGCCCTGCCGGGTTGCGGTGTTGCCGCCGACCGTGATCCCGATCGCGTGAACCATCTGCTGCGCCGTCAGCCCCATCAGGCGGCCCGCGCCGACCACAGCCGCGATGCCGGTGATGGTCGAATGGTCGATGCCGTTGCCGAGATAGTCAAAGACATCGGCGATCTTGCAGAAGACCTCGTAGGCGAGCACGGTCGCGGTGACGAGATCACGGCCGCTGCGCGCAGCGAGCTCGGCCGAGGTCAATAGCGCCGCAATGGTATCGCTGGGATGTCCGGCGCCATGGGTGAGACTGACGAAGGCGTCGTTGAAATCCAGGTAGCGGATCATGACGCCGTTGGCGAACACCGCCAGATCGGGGCTCGTCTTGACGCCGCCGATCAGGACGGTCGCGGGCTGCCTTGAACTGACGCCGCTCGCGAGCTTGATGGCAATCTGGCTTGGTCCCGCCGCGTAGCCGCCGAATGCGCAGCCGATGGTATCGAGGATGGAACGCCTGGCGATCCGTACGACGTCTTCGGGGATGTCCTCATATTTCAGTTCGGTCGCATAGCGGGCAAGGGTCTCCGCCAGCGAAACCTGACCGCTTCCAGCCGTCGAACGACTTTGCCCGGTCTGCGCCATCGCCGGAGGCGCAGGCGCAACCGCCGCCAGGCCGACCGCTGCTACCTGTCCCAGGAAATGACGGCGCTCGATGTCGGGCAATGACATCGCGACTACCCCCAGCCCGCGGCGATGCCGCCGTCGACCGTAAAGATCACGCCCGAGGTATAGCCGGAGCGGTCCGAGGCGAGGAAGGCCATCAGGTCGCCGATTTCGCGGGAGTGTGCGGGGCGGCCCATCGGCATGCCCTTCTGGAATTCCTTGTAGCGGTTCTCGTCGCCGAACTGGTGTTTCGCGCGCGTCTTCAGGAGCGTGACATGGCGGTCGGTGCCGACGGGTCCGGGATTAATGCCGACTACGCGGATGTTGTCGGCGAGGCTCTTGCCGCCGAGCGCGCGGGTGAACGCCATCAGCGCGGCGTTGCCGGCGCTGCCGCAGATGTAGTTGGCGTCGAACTTCTCGCCGGCGGCGCCGATATCGTTGACGATGACGCCATGGCCGCGCGCTTTCATTTGCGCGTAGATCGCGCGGGTGAGATTGATATAGCCAAAGACCTTCAGCTCCCAGGCGTGACGCCAGGTCGGCTCGTCGATTTTGTCGATCGAGCCGCCGGGAATATCGCCGGCATTATTGACGAGGATGTCGATATCGGCGGCGTCCTTCACCAGCCTGGCGATGTCCTCGGGCTTGCGCAGATCGACAACGTGAGCGGTGGCGCCGATCTGGTGGGCCGAGCGCAGGCGCTCGGCAAGCGCCTTCAACTGATCGCCGCTGCGGGCCGCCAGCATGACGTGACAGCCTTCCTCGGCGAAGGCCTCGGCGGCGGCAGCGCCAATGCCCTTCGATGCGCCGGTGATCAGGACACGCTTGCCGCGCAAATGCAGATCCATGGGATTACTCGCTAAGGTGGGAGACGCCGGAGTGGGATATCGTGGTGAGGTGGAACTGTTAGGCCGTTGCCACCGAGGTGGTCAACATTGCACTGCAGCGTTGCGCTCTGACAAACTTTGGTCCATTGCAATTCCCTCAAAATAAACGGCGTTACGGGCCCGGCAGGACGGTTAAGGAAACACTCGATGAGCCAAAAAAAGCAATATCGGATCGCGGTCATACCCGGCGACGGCATCGGCAAGGAAGTGGCGCCGGAAGGCTTGCGCGTGCTGGAGATGGCCGCGAAAAAGCACGGCGTATCAGTGCATTTCGACCATTTCGATTTCGCCTCCTGGGATTACTACGAAAAGCACGGCGAGATGATGCCGGAGGACTGGAAGACGAAAATTGGCAAGCACGACGCGATCTATTTCGGCGCGGTCGGCTGGCCCGCCAAAATCCCCGATCACGTTTCGTTGTGGGGATCGCTGATAAAATTCCGCCGGGAGTTCGATCAGTACGTCAACCTTCGCCCGGTGCGGCTGATGCCGGGGGTGCCGTCGCCGCTCGCCAACCGCAAGCCCGGCGATATCGACTTCTGGGTGGTGCGCGAAAACACCGAGGGCGAATATTCGTCCGTGGGCGGGCGAATGTTCCCGGATACCGAGCGCGAATTCGTCACCCAGCAAACGGTCATGACCCGGATCGGCGTCGATCGTATTCTGAAGTTCGCGTTCGAGCTGGCGCAGTCGCGGCCGAAGAAGCATCTGACCTCGGCGACCAAATCCAACGGCATTTCCATCACCATGCCGTATTGGGACGAGCGCGTGGAGGCGATGGCGAAAAACTATTCGAAAGTGAAATGGGACAAATATCACATCGACATTCTCACCGCGAATTTTGTCTTACATCCGGACTGGTTCGATGTCGTCGTCGGCTCCAATCTGTTCGGAGATATCCTTTCCGATTTGGGACCAGCCTGCACCGGCACCATCGGCATCGCGCCGTCGGGCAATATCAATCCTCCCGGCCTTTTTCCCTCGGTGTTCGAGCCGGTGCATGGCTCGGCGCCTGATATCGCGGGGCAGGGCATCGCCAATCCGATCGGCATGATCTGGTCCGGCGCGATGATGCTGGAGCATCTCGGCGAGAAGCAGGCCGCGGCCTCGATTGTCGCTGCGATCGAGCGCACGCTCGGCGAACGCACCTTGCGCACCAGGGATCTCGGCGGCAACGCCGACACGTCAACCTGCGGCAAGGCGGTGGCTGACATGGTGGAGTAGGGGGCTCCTTTCCTTCTCCCCTTGTGGGAGAAGGTGCCCTCGCGAAGCGAGGGCGGATGAGGGGTCTCTAACCGCGGAGACAAACCCCTCACCCGGCTTCATCTCGCTCCGCTCGATTTCGCCACCCTCTCCCACAAGGGGAGAGTGCACTGTGCCGTGCCGCTCACCCCTTCACGATCCTTCGGCAATGCTCCCACGCCGCCTGAATCAGGTTTTCGCTCGCCTCGGGGGTGCGGAATGCCGAATGCGCCGACAGCGTCACGTTGGGAAGTTTCGTCAGGGGATGATCCGCCGGCAGCGGCTCGATGTTGAAGACGTCGAGCCCGGCATGCCGGATATGGCCCGACTTCAGCGCATCGATCATCGCGGCTTCATCGACCATGGCGCCGCGCGCGGTGTTGACGAGGATGACGCCCGGCCTCATCGAGGCGATCCGGTCACGCGAAAGAAAGCCGCGGGTTTCGTCGTTCAGCAACAGATGCAGCGATATGACGTGGCTCGCGACCAGCAGCGTGTTCAGATCGACGAACTCGACACCCCCGTGTTTTTTCGGCGAACGGTTCCAGGCGATGACGCGCATGCCGCTGCCGAGCGCGATCCGCGCCACTTCCGCGGCGATGCCGCCAAAGCCGATCAGGCCGAGCGTCTTGCCGGTCAATTGCATGCCGTCCTCGCGCAGCCAGTTGCCGGCGCGCATCTCGCGGTCCATAAAGGCGATGTTGCGCGCCGCGGCCCACATCAGGGCGATGGCGGATTCGGCGACCGCCGTGTCGCCATAGCCCCTGATCAGATGAACCGCGATGCCGAGCCCGGCCAGCTCTTCCGGGTTCATGTAGCTGCGCGCGCCGGTGCCGAGGAACACGACATGCTTGAGGCCCGTACATTTGCGCGCCACGTCGGTCGGCAACGCGGTGTGATCGACGATCGCGATCCCGGCGCCGTCGAGCACCTTTGGCAGCTGATCCGGCGTGACGTCGGGGTCGCGGTGAATTCGCGCCGCGATGTCGCCGGGTTTTTCCAGCCGCTCGAAGATGACCGCCAGGGCTTCGTTGGCATCGACAAAGACTCCGCGCAATTTCATTCTCCATTGTTAGAGCCGGACTCGAAGTTTGTCGTCATGTATGGACGGCCCCCTCTCGGCAAGGGCTTTTTTGGTATTTCGGCAAACGGATCGGGGAGCGGTCATGTATACGGCCTCGAGAAGCGGCCATTGACCGCGGGCCCTGATGGAGATCGCTGATCGAATTCCAATCATTGCGGCGCGCTATGACGCGCGATGACGATACGGAGTGTTTCGATCCTGGTTTCCAGACCATTTGCCATCACACCTTGGTTGCCCTTCCGATTGGATGAGCGCGAGCGCGGCTGTCGCCCCTCAACAGGCAGCAGCCGGCGCGCTCGCGCGGTCGCGGTAATGTTCTCCTTTGACCAGCATGGCCCAGATGATGCGCGCGGTTTTGGCGGCGAACGCCACCATGGCGACCTTGTAGGGTCGCCGCGCGAGCAACTCGCGCAGCCACGGATCGCTAACGCCGCGCCGCTTTTGCTGCCGCAGATGGGCGCTTGCACCGCTGATCAGCAGGGCTCGCAGCATGCGGTCTCCCTGTTTGGAAATGCGGCCAGGACGATGCTTGCCGCCGGTACCGTGATCGCGGCCGGTCAGCCCGATCCAGGCCGCAAAATCGCGGCCCGAACGGAACACCTTCGCATCGGGCACTTTGGCCAAGACAGTGCTGGCGATGATCGGGCCGACGCCCGGCACTTCCATTAGTCGGCGAGCCTTGCCATCGCAACGGGCCGCCTTCGCGATCTGTCGCTCCAGCACCCGTTCGTCAGTATCGAGCGCCTGCCAATGTTGAGCCAGCAACAACAGCGCGCCCCGCATCGTCTCCGGGATCTCATCGCTCGCTTGTTGGAGCCTGGCCATCAGCTCGCGCAACCCATCGTATCCCTGTGCCGCCACGATCCCGAGTTCGCTCAGCGCCGCCCGCAGCGCGTTCGCGATCATCGTACGTTGCCGAACCAACAATGCCCGCGTGCCGTGAACCGCCAGCGTTGTCTGCTGCTCCACGCTCTTCACCGGCACGAAGCGCATCGTTGGCCGGATCACCGCCTCGCAGATCGCCTCCGCGTCCCGACCATCGTTCTTGTTGCGCTTGACATAAGGCTTCACATAGCCCGGCGGCATCAGCCGGACCTCGTGGCCATAGCCGCTGATTACCCGCGCCCAATGATGCGCGCTGCCGCACGCCTCCATCCCCACCAGGCACGGCGGCAGCTTAGCAAAAAACTTCTCAACAGCTGCGCGCCGAAGCTGACGCCCCAGCACCGCTGCTCCCGATGCATCAACCCCGTGAACCTGAAACACGTTCTTCGCCAAATCCAAACCAATCGTGCTAATGTTCGTCATGGACGGTCCCCTTGTCTGGTCGAATCAACACCACCAGTCTGGCACACTGATGCCGTCGGGGGCCGTCCACACCATCTTTGCGAGCGAAGCGACGAAGCAATCCATTCTTCCCCTCGCTCAGTGATGGATTGCTTCGCTACGCTCGCAATGACGGCTCTAAGACGCGACGCCGGCAAGCGCCAGCACGGTATGCATCAGGGCGTTGGCGCCGGCGGCGCAGTCCGCCTGCGTGGCGTCCTCCAGCTCGTTGTGGCTGACGCCGTCCTTGCAGGGCACGAAGATCATCGCCGCCGGTACCACATTGGCGAGGTTGCAGGCGTCATGCCCGGCGCCGGAGGTGATGCGGCGGTGGCTGTAGCCGAGCGCCTTGGTCGCGCTCTCGACCGCGTCGACCAGCTTTGGATTGAAGATGGTCGGCGGCTTGCGCCAGATCGCCTCAAACGCAATCTCGACCCTGCGCCGCGCCGCGATCCCGGCGACCGCGCCGCGCAAATCCCGGTCAATCGCATCGAGCGTTTCCGAACTGGGACTGCGGATATCCATGGTGAAGGCGATCTCGCCGGGGATGACGTTGCGCGACGGCGCCGCGATCACGGCCTCGCCGACGGTGCCGACCGCGTTCGGGCCATGCGCGCCTGCGATCCGCTCCACCGCCAGCACCACTTCCGACATCGCCGCCAGCGCATCGCGGCGCAGCGGCATCGGCGTGGTGCCGGCGTGACTTTCGAAACCGGTGACCTTGCCATCATACCAGGTGATGCCCTGGCCGCGATCGACCACGCCGATTGTTTTGCGCTCGGCTTCCAGCAGCGGTCCCTGCTCGATATGCAGTTCGACGAAGGCGCCGAGCTTGCGTAAGCCAACCGGCTCCTCGCCGCGATAGCCGATGCTGTCGAGGGCCTCGCCGACCGTGACGCCGGCGGCATCGCGCCGCGCCAGAATGTTGTCGGTGGTGTAATCGCCGGCATAGGCGGCGGATGCCATGGTCGCCGGCGCGAAGCGCGAGCCCTCCTCGTTGGTCCAGTTGACGATGCAGATCGGAGTTTCGGTTTCGATCCCGGCGTCGTTGAGGGTGCGGACCACCTCCAGCGCCGCCAGCGTGCCGAGCACGCCGTCGAATTTTCCTCCCGTCGGCTGGGTGTCGAGGTGCGAGCCCAGTCCGACCGGCGGTTTCGACATGTCGCGTCCCCTGCGAAGTGCGAACATCGAGCCGAGCGCATCGACATGCACCTCGAGACCCGCGGCTTCGCACGCCCGGCGGAACCAGTCGCGCACCTGCTTGTCCTCAGGCCCGAGCGTCAGCCGCCGCACGCCTCCCTTGGGGGTGGCGCCGAATTTCGCGGTTTCGTGAATCGTATCCCAGAGGCGGGCGGAATCGATTTGCAGATTGGATGCGAGTTTTGTCATTTATCCTGCCGGAAAAGCCGCTGATGCATAGTCCAGGGCGGCATGGTAGAACCACGGGGCATACAATGTCGAGGCACGGAGCGCTTTTCGATGATGGCCGGTCTGGCGAAGAAAGAGCAAAGCGGCGGCAGCGAGCCGGAGATGTTGCCGAGCCTTGCGGCGCGGCTGGCCTGCCGCGCCGGCATGGCCACGACTACCGCCGGCGTCGCCAATGGTTTTGTCCAGGGCAATCTCGCGATCCTGCCGGAAAAGCTCGCGGCGTCGTTTCACCGGTTTTGCCAGCTCAATCCGAAACCGTGTCCCGTGATAGGCATGTCCGACGTCGGCGATCCCCGCATTCCCTTGCTCGGCGCCGACCTCGACATCCGCACCGACCTGCCGCGCTACCGGATCTGGCGCGACGGCGAGGTGGCCGACGAGCCGACCGACATCAAGGCGTATTGGCGCGACGATCTGGTGGCGTTCGTGCTCGGCTGCTCGTTTTCGTTCGAGGAGGCGCTGTTGGCGGAGGACCTGCCGATCCGCCATATCGAGCGCAACGTTCGCGTGCCGATGTACCGCACCAATATCGCCTGCCAGCCGTCGGGGCCGTTCGCGGGCCCCATGGTGGTGTCGATGCGCCCGTTTAGGCCGGCGGACGCCATCCGCGCGGTGCAGATCACCTCGCGCTTTCCCGCCGTGCATGGCGCGCCGGTTCATCTCGGCCATCCCGGTTCGATCGGGATCAAGGATATCGCAAGACCCGACTATGGCGACCCCGTGCCGGTCGAAGCCGACGAGATTCCGGTGTTCTGGGCCTGCGGCGTCACCCCGCAGGCGGTGATCGCGGCGGCGAAACTGCCGTTCGCCATCACGCACGCGCCGGGACTGATGCTGGTGACGGATTTGCGCAACAAGCAGCTCGCGGTGCTGTGAGGCTTCTCGCCGTCATTGCGAGGAGCCAACGGGTCACGCGAACGCGCGCCCTATGACAGGCTCCGCGACGAAGCAATCCAGTCATTCCGGGATGGTCCGAAGGACCAGACCCGGAATCTCGAGGTTCCGGGTTCGATGCTTTGCATCGCCCCGGAATGACGATATACCTCAATCGTCCCCGTGCTCCGGCACGCTCAGCCCGAACGTCTTTGCGAGATCGGCGATC
This sequence comes from uncultured Alphaproteobacteria bacterium, assembly GCA_963801875.1. Lineage (GTDB taxonomy): Bacteria > Pseudomonadota > Alphaproteobacteria > Rhizobiales > Xanthobacteraceae > Bradyrhizobium. The sequence continues at coordinate 1,255,965 of CAWDGT010000010.1, forward strand.
TGCGCCGGCGTCAGGTAACGCGGGTTGAGCCCGCGCAGCAGCAGATAGAGTTTTGCGGTTTCTTCCAGTTCCTCGATGGCGAACACCGCAGCCTCCAGCGACTCGCCGGATACCACCGGGCCGTGATTGGCGAGCAGCACCGATGAATATTTTCCGGCGAGTCCCTTGATCGCGTCGGTCACCGCGGGATCGCCGGGCCGATAATACGGTACCAGCGCGGTGGCCCCGCACTTCATAAGGTAATACGCCGTCATCGGCGGCAGCGCGGCGCGCGGATCGATCTCCGGCAGCATCGACAGCGCCACCGAATGGGTCGAATGCAGATGGACCACCGCACGCGCGCTGCGGCGGGTCTGGTACAGCGCGGTGTGCAGCGGTACTTCCTTGGTCGGGGCGTCGCCGGAGGCGAGCTTGCCACTGGCATCGAGCCGCGACAGCCGCGCCGGGTCGAGAAAACCGAGCGAGGCGTTGGTCGGCGTTACCAGCCAGCCGCCGTCCTCGCACCTGACGCTGATATTGCCCGAGGAGCCCGGCGTCAGCCCGCGCTCGAACAGTGAGCGGCCGAGGCGGCAGATTTCCTCGCGGATCCCGGTTTCGGTCATGGCTGCATCCTCTTTGCCGCCTTGTCTCATGCTTTGGCAGCGCGGCCAAGCCGTGATACCCAGAGCCAAGGCCGCATCGGAATGCCGGCCGTGAGCAACCGCGCGCTCCAAGGAATTTTCGCATGCCTGAATCAACACTCCAAAAACCGCGCGTCGCCGTGATCGGGCTAGGCTCGATGGGCATGGGCATGGCGACCTCGCTCAAGCGGGCGGGTTTTGACGTCACCGGCTGCGATGTCTCGAATGATGCTGTGGCGCGGTTCGTTGCCGACGGCGGGGCTGGCGCCAGGACGCCGGCGGAGGCCGCTGAGGGTGCCGGCATCGTCGTCAGCGTGGTCGTCAACGCCGCGCAAACCGAAGCCATCCTGTTCGGGGCAGGCGGCGTCGCCGAAACATTGACAAAAGACGCCGTGTTCGTCTCGTCGGCAACCATGGACCCGGATGTCGCTCGCCGACTGGCGAAGCAACTGGAGGCGACTGGCCGGCATTACCTCGACGCGCCGATCTCCGGCGGCGCGCAGCGCGCGGCGCAGGGTGAGTTGACCATTCTCGCATCGGGCAGTCCTGCGGCTTTTGCCAAGGCAAGGCCCGCGCTGGATGCGATGGCGGCAAAACTCTACGAACTCGGCGATGCCGCGGGCGAGGGCGCCGCCTTCAAGATGATCAACCAGTTGCTCGCCGGCGTGCATATCGCCGCCGCCTCGGAGGCGATCACCTTTGCCGCCCGGCAGGGCCTCGATATCCGGAAAGTCTATGAGGTGATCACGGCGTCGGCCGGCAATTCCTGGATGTTCGAGAACCGCATGCCGCATGTGCTCGACGGCGACTACACCCCGCGCAGCGCGGTGGAGATTTTCGTGAAAGACCTCGGCATCATCCAGGACATGGCGCGCTCGGCGAGATTCCCGGTGCCGGTGGCGGCAGCCGCATTGCAGATGTTCCTGATGACCGCGGCCTCCGGCATGGGCCGCGACGACGATGCCTCGGTGGCGCGGATCTATGCCCGCGTCACCGGCACGCATCTGCCGGGCGAGCCGAAATAAGATCGAACCAACAAGAGGACATCAGATGCCCCGCTTTGCCGCCAATCTCAGCATGATGTTCAACGAGGTGCCGTTCCTCGACCGCTTCGAGGCGGCCGCGAAAGCGGGTTTCACCGCGGTGGAATTCCTGTTTCCCTACGACCATCCGGTGGAAGAGGTCGGCAAGCGGCTGCATGGCAATGGACTGACGCAGGCGCTGTTCAACCTGCCGCCGGGCAACTGGGAAGCCGGCGAAAAGGGTTTTGCCGCGCTGCCCGAGCGCTTCGACGATCTGCAGCAGAGCCTGCGCACCGCGCTGCCCTATGCCAAGGCGACCGGCGTCAAGCGCGTGCACCTGATGGCGGGCATTGCCAGCCGCAGCAATCCCAAAGCGGTGGAGGCGTTTTACAAGTCAGTGGCGTGGGCGGCGGAGTTTTTCGCGCCCCACGGCCTCGACGTGGTGATCGAACCGATCAATCCGCGCAACGTGCCCGGATATTTTCTCAACGATTTTTCCTTCGCGCGCGATCTGATCGTCGAGTTGAAAATCCCCAATCTGAAACTTCAGTTCGACATCTATCATTGCCAGATCATCCATGGCGACGTCACCACGCGGCTGCGCGAGATGATGCCGATCATCGGCCACATCCAGATCGCCAGCATTCCCTCGCGCAACGAGCCCGACGGCGAGGAATTGAACTATCCTTTCCTGTTCACTGAGCTGGACCGGCTCGGCTATCGCGGGTTTGTCGGCTGCGAATATATCCCGCGCGGCAAAACCACCGACGGACTCGGCTGGTTCAAGCCCTACGCCGGAGTAAAGCCGTGACGCTGGCCGGAAAGATATCGCTTGGCTGCATCGCCGACGACTATACTGGCGCGTCCGATCTCGCCAACACACTGACCCGCTGCGGCCTGCGCACGGTGCAGACCATCGGCGTGCCCGCAGCCGATCTGGCGCTGCCGGAAGTCGACGCAGTGGTGGTGTCGCTGAAAAGCCGGTCGATCGAGGCCGGCCTTGCGGTGTCGCGCTCGCGCGATGCGGAGAAATGGCTGCGCGGACGGGGCGCGGCCCATGTGCTGTTCAAGATCTGCTCGACCTTCGATTCCACCGACGCCGGCAATATCGGGCCCGTGATGGACGCGCTGCGCGCCGATTGCGGCGAGACGATCGTGCTGGTGACGCCGGCGTTTCCGGAGACCGGCCGCACGGTCTATATGGGCAATCTGTTCGTTGGCCCGGTGCCGCTGAACGAAAGCCCCTTAAAGGATCATCCGCTCAACCCGATGCACGATTCCAATCTGGTGCGGGTGCTGGCGCGGCAGAGCAAGACCGGGATCGGGCTCGTTGCGCTCGCGGACATCGCCCGCGGGCCCGATGCCGTCCGCGCGCGTCTCGCCGACCTCTCGAAAAAGGGTTTTGGCGCTGCTATCGCAGACGCGGTGTTCGACCGCGATCTCGAGACCATCGGCAGGGTCGCGCTGGATCACCGCGTCTCGGTCGGCGCATCCGGCCTCGGGCTCGGTCTCGCCCGCGCGCTGGCCGCATCAAGCAAGGCCGCATCGAATGCGCCGAACGCGACCTCCGAAGCCCCGGTCGGCGGGCCAGCGGCGTGCCTTGCCGGCAGTTGCTCGCAGGCGACGCTTGAGCAGATCGCGAACGCCGAAGCTGACATGCCGGTGCTGCATCTCGATCCCGATCAGGTTGTCGTGGGCAAGGATGAGGCCCGGCGCGCGCTCGCCTGGGCCAAAGCGCGGCTCGGGGAAGGCCCAATCCTGATCGCCTCCAGTTCGGCGCCGGATCAGGTCGCGGCGCTGCAGGCGCGTCACGGCCGCGACGCCGCCGGCCACGCCATCGAGCAGGCGATGGCCGACATCGCGCAAGGGCTGGTCGAGGTCGGGGTGCGGCGGCTGGTGGTCGCCGGCGGCGAAACTTCCGGGGCGGTGGTGGATCGCCTCGGGATTCCCGGCTTTCTGGTGGGCGCGGAAATCGCCGCCGGGGTGCCGGTGCTGCGCGCCGTCGGCGCAAAAGACGGCGCGATGCTGCTGGCGCTGAAATCAGGCAATTTCGGGGGGCCGGAATTTTTCTCGGATGCGCTCGATCTGATGCGCTGAATCTGCCTTGGCAAGCTCCGGCTGCATGCCGGAACCGCGGCCGGATGTTGGCTATTTCAGCGCGATTCGGGTAAATCAGCCCGAGCCTGCGCGGGTTCCACGCCGTTCAGCCTGACCAAGGAATGCCTGTTTTATGATTGCACTGGTCCGCATTGCGCTCAGTCGTCCCTACACCTTCGTCGTGCTCGCGCTGCTGCTGCTGATTATCGGGCCGCTCGCCGCGCTGCGCACGCCCACCGACATTTTCCCGGACATCCGCATCCCCGTGATCGGTGTCATCTGGCAGTACACCGGCCTGCCGCCGGATCAAATGGCCGGTCGGATCACCACGCCGTTTCAGCGGGCGCTGACGACGACGGTCAACGACATCGAGCACATCGTCGCCAATTCCTATAATGGCTTCGGCATCGTCAAAATCTTCTTTCAGCCTAACGTCGATATCCGCACCGCCAACGCCCAGGTCACCGCGATCTCGCAAACCCTGATCAAGGCGATGCCGCCCGGCGCCACGCCGCCGCTGATCCTGAACTATAGCGCCTCCACGGTTCCGATCATCCAGGTCGCGCTATCCGGTGAGGGCCTCACCGAGCAAAATCTCGCCGACATCGGCATCAACCAGCTGCGTACGCCGCTGATCACGGTGCCCGGTGCCGCTATTCCCTATCCGTTCGGCGGCAAGCAGCGTCAGGTGCAGATCGATCTCAATCCGCAGGCCCTGCAGGCCCGCGGGCTGTCGGGACAGGACGTCGCCAATGCGCTCGCCGCGCAAAATCTGATCACGCCGGTCGGCACGCAGAAGATCGGCGCTTTCGAATATAACATCCAGCTCAACAACTCGCCGCTGAAGATGGAAGAGCTCGGCGACCTGCCGATCAAGAGCGTGAACGGCGCGATGGTCTACGTCCGCGACGTCGCCAGCGTGCGCGACGGCAATCCGCCGCAGACCAATATCGTTCATGTCGACGGCAACCGTTCGGTCCTGATGATGGTGCTGAAGGCAGGTTCCATCTCGACGCTGGATATCATCGCCGGCATCAAGCAGAAGGTCATCGACGTCAAGGACTCGCTGCCGGATGCGCTCAAGATCGGATTCATCGGCGACCAGTCGCTGTTTGTCCGCGGCGCGATATCAGGGGTGGCCCTTGAAGGGGTAATCGCGGCGCTGCTGACCAGCGTGATGATCCTGCTGTTTCTCGGCAGCTGGCGCTCGACCATCATCATTGCCGTCTCGATTCCGCTTTCGGTGCTCGGCGCGATCGTGATGCTGTCGGCGATCGGCGAGACCCTCAATATCATGACGCTCGGCGGACTTGCGCTCGCGGTCGGCATTCTCGTCGACGACGCTACCGTCACCATCGAGAACATCAACTGGCATCTGGAGCACGGCAAGGGCGTCGAAACATCGATCATGGACGGCGCCAACCAGATCGTGACGCCGGCCTTCGTCTCGCTGCTGTGTATCTGCATCGTGTTCGTGCCGATGTTCTTCCTGACAGGCGTGGCGCGGTTTCTGTTCGTGCCGATGGCCGAAGCCGTGATGTTCGCGATGATCTGGTCGTTCCTGCTGTCGCGGACGCTGGTGCCGACCATGGCGAAATATCTGCTGCAGCCGCATGTGCATCACAAGGACGCGGCGGCGCCGCCTTCGCCTAACCCGCTGGTCGCGTTCCAGCGCGGTTTCGAGGCGCGGTTCGAGCGCGTGCGCTCCGGCTACCGCGAGCTGCTGTTGCTGGCGATGCAGCTGCGGCCGGTTTTCGTGATCGGGTTTTTGGGCTTCGTGGCGGCTTCGTTCCTGCTGGTGCCGTATCTCGGGCAGAATTTCTTTCCCTCGGTCGATTCCGGCTCGATCCTGATGCATGTCCGCACGCAGGTCGGCACCCGCGTCGAGGAAAGCGCCAATCAATTCGCCGACGTGCAGAAGACGATTCGGAAGATCATTCCGCCCGACCAAATCGACACGCTCGCCGACAATATCGGCATGCCGATCAGCGGCATCAACATGACCTATAACAATACCGGCCTGATCGGCTCGCAGGACGGCGATATCCAGATCAAGTTGAAAGAAGGGCACCGGCCTACAGTCGATTATGTTCAGGCGCTCAGGGAACAGCTTCCGCGCGCTTTTCCCGGCATGACATTCGCGTTCCTGCCGGCCGATATCGTCAGCCAGATCCTGAATTTCGGCGCGCCGGCGCCGATCGACCTTCAGGTCCGTGGCGCCGATGTGAATGCGAATTTCGCCTACGCCGGCAAACTGCTAAGCCGAATTCGCCGGATACCCGGCATTGCGGATGCGCGCATTCAGCAGTCGCCCAACAATCCAAGCTTCAATATCGATGTCGACCGCACCCGCGCGCAATATGTGGGCTTAACCGAGCGCGATGTCACCAACAGCCTCGTCGTCAATCTGGCGGGCAGCGCCCAGGTCGCGCCGACCTACTACCTCAACCCCGACAACGGCGTGTCCTATTCGATCGTGATGCAGACCCCGCAATACCAGATCGATTCGCTGAGCGCGCTGGAGACGTTGCCGATATCCGGTGGCAATACCGCCACGCCGCCAATCCTCGGCGGCATCGCCAATATCGCGCGGTCGTCCTCGAGCGCGGTGGTGTCGCAATACGATATCCAGCCGATGGTCCAGATCTACGCCACGCCGCAGGGGCGTGATCTCGGCGCGGTCGCCGCTGACGTCAAGACCGTGATCGCGGACACCGCGAGGGAGGTACCGAAGGGCTCATCGGTGGTTCTGCTCGGCCAGGTGCAGACCATGAACAGCGCGTTTTCCGGGTTGCTGTTCGGGCTGCTGGCCGCGATCGTGCTGATCTACTTCCTGATCGTGGTGAACTTCCAGTCATGGTCCGATCCGTTCGTGATCATCACGGCGCTGCCGGCGGCGTTGGCCGGGATCGTCTGGATGCTGTTTTCGACCCGGACCACGCTGTCGGTTCCCGCGCTCACCGGCGCGATCATGTGCATGGGCGTCGCCACCGCCAACAGCGTGCTGGTAATCAGTTTTGCCAGGGAACGTTATGAAGTGCTGGGTGATCCCGTCGCCGCGGCGATCGAGGCCGGCTTTGTGCGTTTCCGTCCCGTCCTGATGACCGCGCTGGCGATGATTATCGGCATGACGCCGATGGCGCTGGCGCTCGGCGAGGGCGGCGAACAGAACGCGCCGCTCGGCCGCGCCGTGGTCGGAGGGCTGATATTCGCCACCATCGCTACCCTGATGTTTGTTCCCGTGGTTTTTAGTATGGTACACAGGAAGCAAGGCGCCAAAGCCGCGGCCGCACCGGAGACTTCGCATGCCCATTGATCAGAACTCTCCGGTCTCTCGCCGGAAGTTGGGCATTTTCGGCATCGTGGCGGGCGTCGTCGCGGTGCTTGTGGTGGTGACCGGGATCCGGGCGCGCGAGGATTCCTCGGCCCGCTTGCGCGAATGGACCGACAACCAGGCCATTCCGACGGTTGCGGTGGTGCTGCCGGACGCCAAGGTTCTTCGCGCTACCATCGACCTGCCGGGTCGGCTGGAGGCCTACTATCGCGCGCCGATCTTTGCGCGCGTCAGCGGCTACTTAAAGAGCTGGAGCGCCGATATCGGCGCCAAGGTCAAGGCCGGCCAGGTGATCGCCGAAATCGAGGCGCCGGATCTCGACCAGCAGCTGCTGCAGGCTCGCGCCGATCTCGCCAGCCAGCAGGCCAGCGCGAAACTTTCCGAAGCCACGCTGACCCGCCGCAAATCGCTGATCGCCTCGAATTTCGTTTCAATGCAGGAAATCGACGAGCGCTCCGCCGACCTCTCCAACAAGAAGGCCGCCGTCAATTCCGGCCAGGCCAATGTCGAGCGGCTGGAGGCGCTGGCCGGTTACAAGAAGATCACCGTGCCGTTCGACGGCGTGGTCACCGCCCGCGACACCGACGTCGGCGCGCTGATCAATGCGGGCGGCGGAAGCGGTCCTGCGATGTTCGTGGTTTCCGACATCAGCAAGTTGCGGGTCTATGTCAACGTTCCCCAGAGCTACGTGCCCGCGATCAAGATCGGCGCCAAGGCGGTGATCTCGATGCCGGAATATCCGACCCGGACCTTCGACGCGACGGTCGAGGCCTCGTCGCAATCCGTCGATGTCGGCTCCGGCACCACGCGGATGCAGCTTGCGCTCGACAACCCCAAAAGCGAATTGATGCCCGGCGGCTATGCCGATGTCCGCATGAGCCTGCAGCGCGACGCCGTGCCGCTGCATATTCCGGCGAGCGCCCTGATCTTCAACCAGAACGGCCTGCGGGTGGCGACCGTGGGTGCGGACGACAGGGTGTTGTTCAAGACCGTGACCATCGCCCGCGACCTTGGCCGCGATATCGAACTGGCCTCAGGCATCTCTGCGGACGACCGCATCATCGTGGCACCGCCCGACGGCATCGCCGACGGCGATCAGGTCCGCGTTGCCGGTGGCGCGAAGGCCAAGCCCGCGACGGTTTCGGAGAAGCAGGGCGGCAAGGGCTAGGACGGCTGGTGCCGCAGGTCAAACCGTTATGACAGCATCGCCCACAGTGCGTCAGGTTGAAGCGCCCTTGCCCCCAGCCCTTTAAGAGCGAGCTTGGCTCGTCTCGCCCCCGCGAAATGCGGGGCGAGCGAGAAGAGACGACGCGGACATCAACCCACCCGCCACTCCAGCACGCCATCCTCCGCGCTGACAACATCGCCTGACGACCCCACTGGCGTGCGGTCCATGTTGAGAAGATGCGCCAGCGTCGCGCCGTCATGCGCGGGCACCCGCGCCAGCGCGCGGGTATTGTCCGGTGTCCGCAGCATTACCACGCCATGCTCGGCCTCGCCATTGCGGCCGTAGAGCACGGTAAAACTCTCGACCGAGCCCTTGCCACTGGCCTCGGTGACGAAGTCAGGCACCGCGCCGCGATGCCGGTCGGCGTCCGCCTGCACGCTGGTGTCCTGCGCCAGCGGCGCCCGCGGCGCCTGCCGCGACAGCACCAGGCCATGATGCTTGGTGACAAAGCCGCCCTGGCCGTAGAGCAGGCCGAGCCTTGCGCCATTGCGCAGCTTGCGCACCATCGCGCAGGCCGCATGCGTCATATAGGTGTTGAGCGGCGCGCCGAAGAACGTCAGCCCGCCGGTCACCGTCGGCTGCAGGTCGGGCCCAAGCCCGAGCGTTCGTCGCGCCATTTTCGGCACGCAGGGAAAGCAGCTGTAGAGCTCGATGGCGTCGAACGCCTTGCCGTCGCCGCCGACCAGATCCATCACCGCCCTGAGCACCGCGTTCTGCGGATGGCTTTCGAAAAACTGGTCGCGGATCAGATAGTCCCGTGGCTCTTCCGCCGAGGCGCCGCCCCAGAGGTGAACGAGGCGATCCTCCGGAATCCCGGCGGCGCGTGCTTTCGCAAGGCTGGTCATCAGGACCGCCGCGCCCATATTGACGGTCGGATTGGCCACCATCAGTTTTGTATAGGGCCAGGCGATCAGGCGGTTGTCCGGCGTCGGCGTTGTAATTTCGTCCGGCGTGAAGCGCCGCTTCAGCCAGGCGTTGGGATTCTGCGATGCGACTTTGGAATAGGTCGACCACAACTGGCCGGACTCCGCCATCGCCTCGCGCGGGGTCTGGCCCCAATGCGCCGAGCTTGCCGCTTCGTAGAACGGATAAACCGTCACCGGCCTGAACACGCCGAGCTTTACTGCCATCGGCTTCTGGAACGCCGCGCCGCGTTTGGGCTCCTCGACATCATGCGCGAACGGCGTCCATGGTAATTCGATGCCGGCGCGGCCGGCCTTGGTTGCGGTGCTCTGCGCTTCGGCGCCACACACCGCGGCGAGGCTGCACTCGCCGCGCGCAATTCGCTGTGCCGCCTCGTGCAGATAGCGGATCGGGCTCTCGCCACCCACCGGGCCGTAATAGGCATGCCCGGGCTTGATGCCGAGACGGTTTGAGAGCTGGACTTCCGGATCGCGGTAGCGCCAGCTCAGGAAGTTGACGATGTCGAGCGATTGGATCTCGCCCAGCAATTTGCCGCCGCTGTCCGCTTCGGCGCGCTTGAGCGCTTCTTCCAGCAGAGCGAGCGGCTCAAGTCCGGATTTTAAATCCGCAGGACGATCGATGATTTCGCCGACGCCGACGATGACGGGGACACGGTCCTCGGGGACGGGGGCAGTTGGGTTGGGCATTCTTCTTGTTTCGCTTTCACTTATGTTTCAATCGTCATTGCGAGCCAACGGGTCGCGCGAATGCGCGCCCGATGACAGGCTTCGTGAAGCAATCCATCGCGCTACACGAAGAAAAATGGATTGCTTCGTCGCTCCGCTCCTCGCAATGACGGCCGTTGTTTGCGCTACTCCGCCACCAGCGCGTTCATGTGCTCGACCGCCTCGATAAAATCTTCCTTGAATTCCTGCACAACGGCGCCTGCGGATTTCACGCTGTCGATCAGGCCGACGCCCTGGCCGACGAAGTAGCTGACAAGGTCGCGCGCCTGGGCGTTGCCGGCGGCTGCGGCGCGATCGATGGAGTTGAAGGCGTCGCGGCTGATGATGCTCTGCAGCGGCATCGGCAACGCGCCGGGGCTGTCGGGCGCACGATCCCAGGCATCGGTCCAGACCGAACGCAGCTGCCGCGCCGGTTTGCCGGTGCGGCCCCTGGAGCGGACGGCGTCGCGCGAGGAGGCGGCGATCATCTTTTCGCGGAAGATTTCAGTGGTCTCGGATTCGACGGTCGCCAGCCACACCGAGCCGGTCCAGGCGCCCGCTGCGCCCATCGCCATGCACGCCGCCATCTGACGCCCGGTCATGATGCCGCCCGCGGCCAGCACCGGTACGTCGCGGATCGGCTTGATCGCCTTGATCACCTCGGGCACCAGCACCAGGGTCGAGACCTCGCCGCAATGGCCGCCGGCCTCGGTGCCCTGCACCACCAGAATGTCGACGCCGGCCGCGACCTGACGCAGCGCATGCTCCTTGGCGCCGACCAGGGCTGCCACCGGTACGCCGTGCTGCTTGCCCATCTCGATCATCGCCTTCGGCGGTACGCCGAGCGCATTCGCTATCAGCCGGATCGGATGGCGGAATGATACTTCGAGCACTTCCAGCGCGCGCTGCGCGTCGAACGGCTGCGGCTGGTTGTCGGCTACATTGGTCGTCGTCAGCTCGATGCCATATTTCTTCAGCAGGTTCTTGGTGAAAGCGCGGTGTTCCGGCGAAATCCGCGCTTCCAGGCTCTTCCAGGTGACGTTCTTCTCACCCGAGGTGGAAATGTTCTCGGGGATCAGCACGTCGAGCCCGTAAGGTTTGCCGTCGACGTGGTCGTCGATCCATTTCAGTTCCTGCTCGATCGATTCGGGCGAATGCGCGGTGGCGCCGAGCACGCCGAAACCTCCGGCGCGGCTGACGGCGGCCACCACGTCGCGGCAATGGCTGAAGGCCAGCAGCGGAAATTCGATGCCCAGCATGTCGCAGATCGGCGATTTCATGGTTGTGGTCACTCCCGCTGGCTGCCTCTTCGGCGCTGCTCGTTCTTGGTTTGGCAAAATGCTCAGATGACGCTAGCCCATCATGGGCGCCGAAGCCAAGCCGGTTTGCCCCGGGGAAATCTTGCGCGGAGACGTCGGGAATCCCGCTATGGCGGCTGTCTTTATGGCGCATTCCGCGGGGCAAAATATCCAGCGTGCAAGCTGCATTTTTGTCGCTTGTGCTTTCACGCCGGGGATAGAATGCTGGCTGGCAGCACCGGAAAGATCCGAGGGAGTTCGAATGTCCGCTTTGCAACCCGTTCCCGGCAAAAGCCACGCTGCGGGCACCGAAACCTGCGATGTCGTCGTGGTCGGCGCGGGCTTTGCGGGAATGTACATGCTGCACCGGCTGCGCGGACAGGGATTTTCCGTGCGGGTCTATGAGCAGGGTGGCGACGTCGGCGGCACCTGGTACTGGAACCGTTACCCCGGGGCGCGCTGCGATGTCGAAAGCATGCAGTATTCCTATTCGTTTTCCGACGAACTACAGCAGGAATGGAACTGGAGCGAGCGCTACGCGCCGCAGCCGGAGATTTTGAAATACGCCAACCACGTGGCCGACCGCTTCAATCTGCGCCCCGATATAAAGCTCAATACCCGCGTCGACCGGGCCATCTTCGACGAATGCGCCGGTTCCTGGCAGGTCGCCACGTCCGACGGCAAGACGGTGACCGCGAAATACGTTGTGCTTGCCACCGGCTGCCTGTCGAATGCGCGGATGCCCGACATCAAGGGTCTCGCCGATTTCAAGGGCAGGGTCTATCACACCGGCCACTGGCCGCACGAACCCGTGGATTTCACCGGCTTGCGGGTCGGCGTGATCGGCACGGGATCGTCGGCGATCCAGTCGGTGCCTGTCATCGCCGAACAGGCCAGCCATCTCACGGTGTTTCAGCGCACCGCGAATTTTTCCATTCCCGCCCGCAACGCCGCGCTGACGACAGCGCAGCGCGAGGCGTTTCGCGCAAAATATCCGGAAATCAGACGCTTTGCGCGCGAAGAGTCGCGCAATGGCATTTATACCGAGATGCCCGATCGCGGGGCGCTTGACGACGGCGACAACGAGCGGCGCTCCAAATATGAATCGCGCTGGAGCCTCGGCGGCCTCACCTTTATGTCGGTCTATAACAACCTCGCGCTCGACAAGGCGGCCAACGATACCGCCGCCAATTTCGTCCGCGAAAAGATCGCCGACATCGTCAAGGATCCCGAGACGGCCCGGGTGCTGCAGCCCAACAATCACCCGATCGGGTCGAAGCGCATTTGCGTCGATACCGAGTACTACGCGACATTCAACCGCCCGAATGTCACGCTGGTCGACATCAGATCCAGTCCGATCGATGAGATATTGCGGGGCGCGGTGCGCACGAATGCCAGGGATTACGAAGTCGATGCGCTGGTAATGGCGACCGGGTTCGACGCCATGACCGGTTCAGTGGCGAAGATCGATATTCGCGGCCCGCATGGACAGACGCTCAACCAGAAATGGGCCGAAGGCCCCAAAACCTATCTCGGCCTGATGAGCGAGGGATTTCCCAATTTGTTCATCATCACCGGCCCTGGCAGTCCATCGGTGCTGAGCAACATGATCGTCTCGATCGAGCAGCACGTTGACTGGATTGCCGACTGCATCGCCTTCATGCGCGACCACGGCCTCGATATCGTGGAAGCGAAGAAGGAGGCCGAGGACAAATGGGTGGCGCATGTCAACGAGGTCGCGCACACCACGCTCTATCCGCAGGCCAATTCCTGGTACATGGGCGCCAATATTCCGGGCAAGCCGCAGATATTCATGCCCTATATCGGCGGCGTCGGGGTCTATCGCCAGATCTGCAACGACGTCGCGGCGAACGGTTACGAGGGGTTTGCGATGGGCATGGCAACTCAGCCGCAAAAAATGGTCGCTTCATCCTGAAGTGTGCTCGGTGGCGCAAATTGCGCCGCCGAGATTGCGCGACTCCAGCGATGAGCGGCTCGCACCTGCCTCCGTCAGCCTTCGCGGCTCGGTGGCGCTCGCGGGCCCAATGCCGGGGGAAGTCGCACTCGTAAATCACAGGTAGTGACGCGGAATTTCGGCCCGCAACCGGTGTTTATGGCCGGGTAGGTTGCCCTCACCCCCTGCGAGCGCCCCCATGAGCAGCGAAACCGATCTGGCGTCACTAATCGAGGCGATTTACGAGGCCGGAATGGATTTCAGCCGATGGCCAAATGCGCTTGGACGCATCGCTGCGGCATTTGGCGCGCTGTCCGCAGGAATAACAAGCGAGGGTGAAGCCCTGGTCGACTGCTGGGGCTTTGCTTCCGAAATCGAACCAGGCCACGCGAAGGAATATATCGACCATTGCCATAGCTTAAATCCGATCTGGCAGAGAGTGTCCTCGACGCCCGTCGGAACCGTTCAGGCTGACACCATAGCTATGCCCGGAAGAGAATTGAGCCAAACCGGGTTTTTCAACGACGTTTTAGCGCCGTGCCAGTCAGGAGGCCTGCTCAACGCTATTGTTCTGGCGGAGGAAGGCCGGCCGACGATTGTGACTGTGCACGGAAACACACAATTCGAGGCAAGTCAGGTCGAGATGTTCAAACTCCTGACGCCTCATTTGCAGCGCGCGGTGCAGATCAATATCCAATTAGCCGGAGCCAAATTGAACCACATCGCCTCCGTCGCAACCCTCGATCATCTGGAGGAGGGGGTTTTGTTTGTTAACTGGTGCGAACGTCAGATTTGCAAACAAGGCAGCAGAGAATTTTTTCGTAAATCGCGGTCTCCGACTGAACAAGGGGCGCCTCCACGCCCGCTCTGCTGCTGAGACGCAAACGCTTCAAGCCGTCATCGCGAAATGCGCCAAAGCCGGCATTCCGCATCGGCGGAGCGATTTTGTTTTGCTGCGTCGCGAGGCCGGCAAATCGCCGCTTTCCCTGCAGATCGCGCCGTTGCCGACGGAAGTCCCGCTTTCGCCGATTGCCCCGCGGCCAATGGCAGTTATTTTCGTGAACGATCCTGACAAGAGTAATAAGCCAAGCGTTGTTCAACTTCGGAAAAAATTTGGAATGACCCCTGCGGAAGCCGGCTTCGCCGTCGAAATATTGAAAGGAGACGGAATTCAGGCGGCCGCCGACCGGCGTTCCATTTCGCGAGCAACGGCGCGGACACACCTGTCCCGCATTTTCGACAAGACGGGTGCGCGGCGGCAAGCGGAATTGGTGCGTCTGCTGACTTCCGCAAAATCATCGTATCCTGACCATTCGGCCGGCGCGTGCGAGTAGCGAGGGTCGCAACGATCGGGCCGGCTGGACTCTTTTCAGGGATCGCGCCTGGCCGGGCGCGCATTTCGCCTTCCAGTTCTTTGGCAAGATGATAACATCGCCGTTCTGGAGGTGATCGATGAAGACGATCACGGCTTTAGCGGCCAACAAGCTTGGCAAGTTTCTTGCCAGGGATTTCCGCCAGGTTTTTGGTCCGGGACACGACGATGTGGCTGAGCGTTTAGGTTCCCTGGCGCGCAGTACCATTGAATGTCTGGCCAGAAGCGATGCACTTTACCATAACTTCGAGCACACACTGCAGGTTACGATGGTCGGTCGCGACATCCTGCACGGAATGACGCTTTCACAGCGAATAGAGCCTTCGGATTACAGCCATTTGATCGTCGCTTGTCTATTGCACGATATCGGCTATATGCGCGGAATTCTGAGCGGCGATACTGAGACCGAGTTCGTGGTGGACGCGAGCGGTAAGAGAATTACTCTTCCTCGCGGCGCATCGGATGCAGCTCTCTCGGCCCATCACGTCGATCGATCCAAGCTGTTTGCATTTGAGCGCCTTGGAAAGTCACCGACCATCGACGCGTCTCGTGTTGCAGCCGCAATCGAGATGACGCGCTTTCCGGCATTGCCGGACCGCACCAACGCCAACGGGGCCATGGAGCCAAAATTAGTCCAGGCTGCCGATCTGATAGGACAGCTTGGCGATCCGATGTACTCGCGGAAGGCGAACGCGCTCTATACCGAATTTGAAGAGATCGGAATGAACAGGCAACTCGGATATTCGTCGCCGGCCGATATTATTGACAAGTACCCCGCCTTTTTCTGGAACAGCGTATCGACGCACCTAGAGGATGGCATAAAATATCTGAATATGACGGTTTCCGGCCGACAATGGATCGCTAACCTGCATCATCATATCTTGTGTGCCGAGCATGCCCATCGCTTTATGGGACCTCAGCGCTGACAAAGGCCGATTTGGAGCCGCGACTGGTTCGATCAAGAAACCGATGTCCGATGACTCATTCGCGCCGATTTTGCATATCCGGTGCCAATGATCCGATTGTTCCGCGCTTGCGAAGACGCGTGGCAGGAGACGAGCGCACTCCTAAAAAGCCCTCAAATCGGGATCGAGGACCTGGCCATCGTCCAGCTGGACGCCGAAGCTGTTGAGCAGCATCGAAACCTGGGTGTACTGGCCCGCCGTGAACACCACGTCCATGCGCTGACGTTCGCCAAAGTGACGCGCCAGTTCCGCCCAGACCGGTTCGGTGATGAATTGCTCGCGATGCAGATCGTCTGTGGCCCGCAGCAGCGCCGCATCGGCTTCGCTCCAGCCGGGTGCGTCGGCACCGAGCTTGATACGGGCGATCTCGTCGTCGGCGAGGCCGGCGCGGCGACCGATCGGCACATGCTGGGTCCACTCATAACCGGAGCGGCAGAGGAAGCCGGTGCGCAGGATGACGATCTCGCGCTCGCGCCGCGGCAGCGTGCTGTTGCGGCCCAGGATATAACGCCCCCAAACCAGGAAGGCCTTGGCCGCTGGCGGATGGGCCAGCAGGGTGCGGAAGATATTGAGTAGCGGACCGCGCGCCAGCATGGGCTCCGCGATCTCGCGCTGTTCCTCAGTCCAGCTTTCGGCCGCAACGGGTCCTACCCGCGGGGTTGTCAGTCGCATGTCGTGATCTCCGGAACGATTGTTTCGTCGCCGCCGCGGCGGCGACGAAACAGCCACCTACATCCTGCATCAAAAGGCGGTATACCCGCCGTCGATCACAAAACAATCGGCGGTGTGATAGGACGACGCCTTGCTCATGAGATAGACGGCGATGCCACCGAAATCCGCGGGTTCGCCGAACCGCCGCATCGGAATCCGCGGCATCACATTGGCCACGAATTTATCGTTGGCCATGATGCCGGCCGTCATGTCGCTCTTGATCCAGCCCGGCAGGATAGCGTTGGAGGTGACGCCCTGGCGCGCCAGTTCGACCCCAAGCGCACGGACCAGCGCGTTGATGGCGGCCTTGGTCGCGGCGTAATGTTCGTTGCGCGCGGTGCCGAAGATCGAAGCCAGGCTCGAGGTCGCGACCAGGCGGCCGAAGGGGTCGCCTGATGCAGCGCGTTCGGTCATGTGGCGCGCCGCAGCCTGAAACACATGAAAGACGCCGTCGAGATTGGTGGCGAACATGCTGCGCCACTGTTGCTCGGTGCGGTCGATAAAGGCGTGGCGTCCGCCGCCACCGATGCCGGCATTCGCAAAACAGCCGTCGACCCGGCCGAACCGCTCCAGCGTCAAGGCCATCGCTGATTTCACCGAGGCAGGATCGCTGACATCGCAGATTCGGGTATCGACCTTGCCCGGACAGCCGGCCATGGTCGCGGCGGCGTTCTTGTTCTTCTCCGCGTTGCGGCCCCAGATCGAGACGTTGCAGCCGGCCGCGGCCAGCGCCTGCGCGATGCCGAGACCAATGCCGCCATTGCCGCCGGTGATGACCGCCACGCGGCCGGTGAGGTCGAAAATACCCATGAGCGTTTCCAGTCCGGTTTGACGCGCGCCCGGGACCTGCGTCCGCTGGCGGCCGATGTTGCTGTTACGACCATGGACAAGCCCGCCCAGAAAATCAAATATGGGTTCGAGATCGCAACCCCTGTACCGCGGGACGAAATAGCGCGGACCCCGATCATGAGGAAACAGATGCAGTTCAAGCACGTTACGCTCGATATCGACGGCCCGGTGGCGATCCTGAAGCTCGATCATCCGGAGGTGATGAACGCGGTCTCCATGGACATGCTCGGCGGTCTGGCAGACGCCCTCGACGAGATCGACGAGCGGCGCAGCGAAGTGCGATGCCTCGTGATATCGGGCGCGGGACGGGCGTTTTGTGCCGGCGCCAACCTGCAGGGCCGTAACAATGCAAAGCCGGGAGGCCGAACCAACGCCGGCGCCGCGCTTGAGACGGCGTATCATCCGTTCCTGCGCCGCCTCAGAAATCTGCACTGTCCGATCGTCACGTCAGTCAATGGCGCGGCCGCCGGCGCCGGCATGAGTTTTGCCCTGATGGGCGACATGATCCTGTGCGCGCGCTCGGCGTATTTCCTGCAGGCTTTCCGTCGCATCGGCCTTGTGCCGGACTGCGGATCGACCTGGCTGTTGCCGCGGCTGATCGGCAAGGCGCGCTCGGTGGAATTGTCCCTGATGGGCGAGCGGCTCCCGGCCGAGAAGGCGCTGGAATGGGGTCTCGTCAACCGGGTCTATGACGACGCGGCGTTGATGGAAGAGACCATGAAGCTCGCGCGTGAACTCGCGAACGGCCCGACCGTGGCGCTGTCGCTGATCCGCAAAATGTACTGGGACAGCCCGGACAATTCGTTTGAGGACCAGCTCAACCTTGAATTCGAGTCACAGCGGATTGCGGGCGCGGCGGAGGATTTCAAGGAGGGCGTCACCGCCTTCCTTGAGAAACGCCCGGCGAAGTTCAAAGGCAAATGATCGAAGAGCAACTCGGACGTGGGGTCGCCTCGTGGTATCCGGGCGCGACCGGCGTCGCCGGCGCGGTCAGGCTTTCCGGCGGCGCCAGCCAGGAAACCTGGTCGTTCGACATCGTGCATCCCGATGGCGTCTTCGGCGCGATCCTGCGCCGCGCGCCGCCCGGCTATGGCGCCTCGCCATCGCGAGCGGCTGGCCTCGATGCGGAGGCGACGCTGATGCAGCTTGCACACGATGCCGGTCTGCCGTCGCCAGAGGTGCTGCACGTGCTGACGCCACAGGACGAACTCGGCACCGGTTTTGTCATGGCGCGGGTCGAGGGCGAGACCATCCCGCGCAAGATTTTGCGCGACGAAGAATTTGCGCAGGCCCGCCCAAAACTGGCGCAGCAGCTTGGCAAGGTTCTCGCCGGAATCCATGGGCTGGACCTGGCCCAACTGCCGGAGCTTCGCCGCATGACGGCTGCGAAGGAGATTGCCGATCTCGATCGGGAATACCGCAGTTTGAGCTGGCCGCGGCCTGTATTTGAGCTGGCGCTGCGCTGGCTGCGCGAGCGCGATCCCGGTCCATCCAACGAGGTGACGCTGGTGCACGGCGATTTCCGCCATGGCAATCTCATTATCGGCCCCGATGGCGTGCGTGCGGTGCTGGACTGGGAACTGGCGCATATCGGCGATCCGATGGAGGACCTGGGCTGGATCTGCGTCAATTCCTGGCGTTTCGGCGAAATTGACAAGCCCGTCGGCGGGTTTGGAACGCGCGAGGAGTTGTTTGCGGGATATGAGACGGCCGGCCGCCGCGTAGATCCCGCGCGGGTAAAATTCTGGGAAGTGATGGGCACGCTGCGTTGGGGCGTGATGTGCTGTGGCATGATGCAGCGCTTTCGCATCGGACCCGAGCATTCCGTTGAGCGCGCCATGATCGGCCGCCGCTCGTCGGAGACCGAGATCGATTTGTTGCGGTTACTTTCTCCGAGGGGGAGCTGAGATGCAGGACGAACCGATACCGGAAGAGCTGCTGGGAGCGGTCGCCGATTTCCTGCGCAACGAGATCGCGCCACAGATCAGCGGCCACAACGCGTTCAAGCTGCGGGTCTCGATCAACGCGCTCGACCTGGTAACGCGACAGCTCAGGCTGGAGGAGGGCAGCGATGCCGCGGAAGCCGCGCGGCTGTCGCGACTGCTGGGCATGCAGGGCGCGCTCGCTGAGCTTAACCGCGCGCTCGCCGATCGCATCAAGAAAGGCGAGGTCGACCTGCAAACGCCGGGACTTGCCGATCATTTGTGGCAGACCACGATGGACAAGCTCGCGGTCGATCAGCCGAATTATGCGTCGTATCGAAGAGAATTGGGCGGCAAGGATGGCTAGCCCGTCATTCCGGGGCGCGTCGAAGACGCGAACCTCAGATGTGCATTGCACATCGGGGAATCCTTGGATTCCGGGCCCGCGCCTGACGGCGCATCCCGGAACGACGAAACGTCACTTCCCCACCCATTTCGGCGGGCGCTTTTCGGAAAACGCCTTCGGCCCCTCGATATAATCCTGCGACGCCGCCATCGCCTTCACCGCGGGGTATTCGCGCTGCTCCGATATCGCCTGCTCCAGCGAGACCGCAAGGCCCTTCTGGATCGTCTGCTTGGAAGCGCGGATCGACATCGGCGAGTTCTTGCAGATGGTCTCGGCCCAGCGCTCCGCCGCCGCCAACGCTTCGCCCTGCGGCACCACCTCATTGACGAAACCGAGTTCATGGCCCTCGCGGGCGGTGACGTGGCGAGCGGTGAGGATCATGCCCATGGCGCGCTTCAGCCCGATCTGCTTCGGTAGCCGGTGCAATCCGCCGGCGAGCGCCGCAAGGCCGACGCGCGGTTCGGGCAGCGCGAACATCGCGTTCTCGGAGGCGATGATGAGATCGCAGGCCAGCGCGATTTCAAAACCGCCGCCCATGGCGACGCCGTTGACGGCCGCGATAACAGGCTTGTCGCAGTCGAAGCGCGAGGTCAGCCCGGCAAATCCGCCCTTGTCCCAGCCGCGTTTTCCGCCGGCGGCCTGCCATTTCAGATCGTTGCCGGCGCAGAATGCCTTGTCGCCGGCGCCGGTCACGATCGCGACCCATTGCCCGGGATCGGCGGAGAACTCGTCGAACACCTTGTTCAACTCGAAATGCGCGTCTGTATGCAGCGCGTTGTAAACCTCGGGCCGCGACAGCGTCACGATCGTGATCGGGCCCTTGCGCGTGACTGTCGAGAATTTCAGGTCCATGTTCGCTCCCGTGAGTGTTTTTCTGTGGCGTGGAATGCTTGTGCCGATACTAGCTCGCCCGCCCCGCCCGGCGCCACCCAATTACGCAAGGGGCCTGCGCGTCACGAGCCCATTCCATTGCTTGACTTGGTTTGGCGTTGTCATCTTAATCGATGGCGCGGGATCGATTTCGAAGGCTCGCGATAACAACAAGAAAGCCATTTGGGAGAATTGCCGTGGATTTTGCATTGCCGGCCGATCTCGTCGCCTATCTCGGTGAACTCGACCAGTTCATCGCGCGTGAGATCAAGCCGATCGAACAGGCCGATGACAACATTCGCTTCTTCGATCATCGCCGCGAATGGGCGCGTACCGATTTCGACAATGGCGGGTTGCCGCGGCATGAGTGGGAAGCGCTGCTGCGCCGGGTGAAGAATCTCGCCGACAGCGCCGGCCATCTCCGCTTTGCGATCCCAAAGCGCTACGGCGGCAAGGACGGCTCCAATCTCTGGATGGCGGTGATCCGCGAGCATTTTGCCTCCAAGGGGCTTGGCCTGCACAACGACCTGCAGAACGAACATTCCATCGTCGGCAATCTGCCGCTGGTGACCATGCTCGACCGCTACGGCCGCGACGACCAGAAGGCGATGATCGAAGGCTCGATCACGGGAAAATACCGCATCACTTTTGGATTGACCGAGCCCGAGCATGGCTCGGACGCGACCCACATGGAAACCCGCGCGGTGCAGGCGACCCGCGATGGCGTCAAGGGCTGGGTGATCAACGGCGAGAAGATGTGGACCACCGGCATGCACGTCGCCACCCATTGCGCGCTGTTTGCCCGCACCTCGGGCAATGACGGCGACGCGCGCGGCATTACCTGCTTCCTGGTGCCGGCCAAGACGAAGGGCGTCAAGGTCGAGGAATATATGTGGACCTTCAACATGCCGACCGATCACCCCCGCGTCAGCTTTACCGATGTGTTCGTGCCCGAGGATGCGCTGTTCGGCGAAATCGGCCGCGGACTGTCGCTGGCGCAATGCTTCGTGCATGAGAACCGGATCCGGCAGGCCGCGAGTTCATTGGGCGCCGCCGTGTATTGCATCGAGGAAAGCGTCAAATACGCGCGCGAACGCAAACCTTTCGGCCGGGCGCTGGCCGAAAACCAGGCGATCCAGTGGCCGCTGGTGGAGCTTGCGACGCAGGCGGAGATGCTGCGGCTATTGATCCGCAAGACCGCCTGGGAGATGGACAAGCTCACGCAGGCGCAGGTCGAACACACGCTCTCCGACAGGGTTTCGATGTGCAATTTCTGGGCGAACCGTTTGTGCTGCGAGGCCGCCGACCGCGCCATGCAGGTGCATGGCGGCATGGGCTATTCGCGTCACAAGCCGTTCGAACACATCTATCGCCATCACCGCCGCTACCGTATCACCGAAGGCAGCGAGGAAATCCAGAAGCGGAAAGTGGCGGGATTCCTGTTCGGCTATATGGGAGCCGGAAAGCACTGAGGAGGATGTGAATGGAAGGCGGTTGCACCTGCGGACATATCCGCTATCGCATCAACGGCAGGCCGCTGATCGTTCACGCCTGCCACTGTACCTGGTGTCAGCGCGAAACCGGTACGGTGCATGCGTTGAATGCGCTTTACGAGGCGGACAGGGTCGAGCACCTCAAGGCCGAGCCTGAGATTATCGACACGCCGTCGGCGAGCGGCAAGGGCCAACGCGTCGCGCGCTGCCCGAACTGCAAGGTCGCGGTCTGGAGCAACTATGCGCAAGCCGGTTCCGCCGTGCGTTTCCTGCGTGTCGGCACGCTGGACGATCCGAGCCAGTGCCCGCCGGACATTCATATCTTCACCTCATCGAAGCAGCCGTGGGTGACGTTGGGGCCGGACCAGAGGATTGTGGCCGAGTTCTATAATCTCGACGAGGTCTGGTCGGACGAAGCCAAGGAGCGCCGCCGCCTCATGCGCGAGCGCGCGGCCGCGGCGAGAAAGTGACGCCTCGACGGATCAGTTGACCAGCCGCTCCTTGCCCGCCCAGTAGGGATCGCGCAAATGGCGGCGCAAAATCTTGCCCGACGCGTTGCGCGGCAGCGCCGCGATGAACTCCACCGACTTCGGCGTCTTGAAGCCGGCGATGCGTTCGCGGGTGAAGTTGATGATGTCGGATGCCGAGGCCTGTCTGCCCGGTTTCATCACCACGATCGCCTTGACCGCTTCGCCCCATTTCTCATCGGGCACGCCGACCACGGCGACCTCGGCGACGTCGGGATGGTCGCAGATCGCGCTTTCGACTTCGGCCGGGTAGATGTTCTCGCCGCCGGAGATGATCATGTCCTTGATGCGGTCATGGATATAGAGATAGCCGTCACTGTCCATGTAACCGGCGTCGCCGGTGCGCAGCCAGCCGTCGCGGTCGAGCGTTTGCGCGGTTGCCTCCGGCAAATTCCAGTAGCCGGCCATATTGGAGCCGGACCGCGTCGCGATTTCGCCGACTTCGCCCGGCGGCAACCGGTTGCCGTTGACATCGAGGATCGCCAGTTCAACGCCCGGCAGCGCCTTGCCGGCCGAGCGCATCCGGTCCAGTCCCTCGACATGATCTTCCGGCGGAAGCGCCACGATGGTGCCGGTGGTTTCCGTCATGCCGTACATCTGCACGAAGCCGCAACCGAACACTTCGATGCATTCTTTCAGCAGCGCGGCCGGAATAGGCGAAGCGCCGTAGAGCATGTATTTCAGCCGCGAAAAATCCACCTCGCGGGCGCGCGGCTGCCGCACCACGAACTGCATCGCGGCCGGCACCATGAACAGTTTGGTGATTCCGGACTGTTCAAAGAAATCCAGCACTTTGGTCGGATCGAATTCCCGGGCGATCACGCCCTTGGCACCGTGATAGAGGCCCATCACGCCCCAGCCGGAACCGCCGATATGGAAAATCGGCATCGCCACCAGCGAGACATCTTCCTCGGTCCATTTGTTCCAGTCCGGCTTTTCGTCCCCGCCGGTCTCCACCAGATTGAGAAAATTGGCGTGCGACAGCATCGCGCCTTTGGGTTTGCCTGTGGTGCCCGAGGTGTAAAGCTGGATGGCGATGTCCTGCCGGCTGATCGGGACGTTCGGATCCTCGCCGCTCTGCGCGTCGCGCCATGCCGTGTAGTCCTGCCATTCCGGTGCGCCGCCCTCGGTGGTGATGACGGTGCGAAGGTCGGGCAATTGCGGTTTGATGTTGCGCACCTGCGTGACGAACTCGGGTCCCACGAACAGCACCGGCGCCTTGCAATCCCCGACGATGAATGCGATCTCGGGTCCGGCCAGCCGCCAGTTCACCGGCGCCATCACCACATTGGCTTTCATCGCGCCGAGCAGCAGCTCGAAATAGATATCGCTGTTCTTGCCGAGATAGGCGATGCGCTCGCGAGGGTGGACGCCGAGCGCCTTGAGCCCATTGGCGACGCGATTGGTCCTGATATCAAATTCGGCAAAACTGGTCCGGCGTCCCTCGAATTCATAGACGGTGGCGTTGCCGCGGGCCTTCGCCCGCGCGCGCACCATGTCGGCAAGGTTTGCCGGTTGCTCTGAGACGGACATGTTTCTCCCGGAGTTTGCTTTTGTGGCGCGGAGTTTGGCGTTATTTCGCGCCAAAAACAATATGGCAGCGTCGTCCCTGCGAGAGCAGGGACCCATACGCCGCGGCCTATCGTTAAAGCGACGGCGTTAGTTGGCTTCGTAGCAACTTGCGCCGGTGGGGTTGGTCCCTGCTTTCCAGCCTTCGCTAAAGCTTCGGCGGACTGGCACTGAAGCCCGGCGAAGCCTCCGGTGTAGACGGGTCCCAGGGACGACAATCTCACCCTCTCGCCGCGCGGTCCTTTTCGTTCTGCGCCTTGATCGAATCGCGGGCGCGGGTCCAGTCGGCGTCCGACCAGTCGCGTAACTCGTAAAAGTTTCCGCCGGTGGCCAGCGCCTGGCCGCCGTCCATCGCGATGGTCTCGCCGTTGATCCAGTCGCAACCGCCGGAAATCAGGAACACTGCGAGGTTCTGCAGCTCTTCCATTTTGCCGACACGGCCCATGGGATTTCTGGCAATGGTGCGTGCGCCGGCCTCGTCGCCGGGGTTGAGGCGTTTGCTCATGCCTTCGGTCGGAATTTCACCAGGCGCGATGGTGTTGAGCCGGATGCCATATCGTCCCCATTCCGTCGCCAGCGACATTGTCATGGCATGAATGGCGGATTTGCTCATCGCCGAGGGCACCACATAGGGGCTGCCGTTGCGGACCCAGGTCACGGTGATCGACACCACATTGCCGCGCTGTTTGGCGGCGATCCAGCGCCGGCCCACGGCATGCGTGACATAGAACGTGCCATGCATGACGATGTTGGCGATCGCATCGAAGCCGCGCGGCGTCAGATCCTGGGTGCGCGAAACGAAATTGCCGGCGGCGTTGTTGATGAGGTCAGTGAGCGGGCCTTCTCGGAAAATCGTCTCGATCATCTCGTCGACCGCGAGCGGGTTTCGGATATCGACGCCGTGGCTGCTGACCCGGCCGCCATGGAGGTCCATCAGTTCGGTCGCGGTCTCGTCGCAGACGCCCTTGCGGCGGCCGCAGATATGGATCTCGGCGCCGAGCTGCAGGAAGCGCGCCGCCATCGACTTGCCAAGCCCGGTGCCGCCGCCGGTGACGAGGATGCGGCGGCCGGCGAGAAGCTGTTCGCTGAACATGAAGGTTTCCGCCCTGAGAAAATCTGTTAATTGGTTGATTGACTAAATCCGGACAACGCCTTTCTGTAAAGCGGCAACAAGCAAGAACAATAGGGAGAACTGTGATGGAGAAGCGCGTTTCGGTATCGATTTCGGAAGGCGTCGCCGATGTCCGCCTGGTGCGGGCGGACAAGATGAACGCGCTGGATGCCGCGATGTTCGACGCGCTGGTTGCCACTTCTGGCCGGCTCGCCTCCGAAAAAGGCCTCCGGGCGGTAGTATTGTCCGGTGAGGGACGCGCGTTTTGCGCCGGCCTCGACATGGGCCGTTTCGCCGCGATGAAGGAAAAGGGCGGCAACGGGGTAGCGGGCGGTGAAAATCGCGATCTGGCTGCGCGCACCCATGGTCTGGCGAATTTCCCGCAAGCCGCGGTGTGGGGATGGCGGCAGCTTCCGGTGCCGGTGATCGCCGCGATCCAGGGCGTGGCGTTCGGCGGCGGCTTTCAGCTCGCGCTCGGCGCCGATATGCGCTTTCTCGCCCCCGACGCGCGGATGTCGATCATGGAGATCAAATGGGGGCTGGTGCCTGACATGGCGGGGACGCCGATCCTGGCGAGCCTCGTGCGCGACGATATCCTGCGCGAGCTGACCTATACGGGGCGGATTTTCTCGGCGCAGGAGGCCCTGAATTACGGGCTGGCGACGCGGATCTGCGACGACCCGCGAACCGCTGCCTTCGAGGTCGCGCGCGAGATCGCGGGCAAAAGTCCCGAGGCGATCCGCGCCGCCAAGCGCATGCTGAACAATCTTTCCGCCGATCCCGGCCCGGCGCTGCTCGCCGAATCCGTCGAACAGATGAAGCTGATGGGCGGGGCCAACCAGCTCGAGGCGGTCCGCGCCAATATGGAAAAGCGCGCGCCGCGCTTTGCGGATGTTTCATAGCAAAAGACCCTCATCCTGAGGAGCGGCGTTTTCGCCGCGTCTCGAAGGATGAGGCCCGTGACCCCTCATGGTTCGAGACGCGCGAAGGCGCGCTCCTCACCATGAGGGTCTCATTAACCCGACGAAAGATCAGAAGGAAAAGATGCCAACGCAACCGCTTTTTCTCGGTATCATCAGCGGCCAGCGGCGGCGCGCCCACGCCGAAGTCGGCAATCGCGCCGACCGGCTTGCCGGCGGATTACAGAAACTTGGCGTCAGCCAGGGCGACAGCGTCTGCATCCTCATGCGCAACGATATCGCCTTCATCGAGGCGGCCTATGCCGCGATGCTGCTCGGCGCCTATGCGGTGCCGGTCAACTGGCACTTCAAGCCGGAGGAAATCCATTACATCCTCGAGGATTCCGGCACGCAAGTTCTGATCGGGCATGCCGACATGCTGCATCAACTGCGCGGCGCGATTCCTCCAGGCGTAAACGTCCTCAGCGTTCCGACACCACCGGAAATTCTCGCAAGTTACAGGATCGATCCCGATCATCTCACTGCGCCCGATTTTGCGATCGACCTTGAATCCTGGCTCGATCAGCAACCGCTCTATGACGGTCCGGCGCTGCCGCAGCCGGCGAACATGATCTACACCTCGGGCACGACGGGACATCCCAAGGGGGTGCGGCGCCGTGCGCCGACGCCGGAACAGAGTGCCTCCGCCGAGCGGATGCGCGGCATGATCTACGGCCTGAAGCCGGGGGCGCGCGCGCTGCTGCCGGGACCGCTCTATCATTCCGCGCCGAATTCGTTCGGCCTGCGCGCCGGCCGTCTCGGCGGGGCGCTGGTATTGATGCCGCGGTTCGACCCGGAGGAGTTTTTGCGGCTGGTCGAGGCCGAGAGAATCGACACCATCTTCATGGTGCCGACCATGTTCATCCGGCTGATGAAATTGCCGGACAGCGTGCGCAGGAAATACGACGTGTCCTCGCTGCGCCACGTGATCCATGCCGCCGCACCTTGCCCCGCCGACGTCAAGCGCGCGATGATCGAATGGTGGGGGCCGGTGATCTTCGAGTTCTACGGTTCTACCGAATCGGGCGCGGTCACCTTCGCCAATTCCGAGGATGCGCTGAAGAAGCCCGGCACCGTCGGAAGGATTGCGCCGGGCGCCGAGCTGCACTTTGTCGGCGACGATGGAAAATTATTGCCGCAAGGCCAGATCGGCGAGATCTATTCGCGCATCGCCGATAATCCGGATTTCACCTATCACAACAAGCCGGAAAAGCGCGCCGAGATCGAGCTGGACGGTTTTATTACCTCGGGCGATGTCGGTTACATCGACGAAGACGGCTATGTCTTCATCTGCGACCGCAAGCGCGACATGGTGATCTCGGGCGGCGTCAACATCTATCCCGCCGAAATCGAGGCCGCGCTGCACGCGATCCCGGGCGTCCACGACTGCGCGGTGTTCGGCATTCCCGACGACGAGTTCGGCGAGGCGCTGATGGCGGTGGTTGAACCGCAAGCGGGGGTGACGCTGGACGTCGCCGGCATCCGGGCGCAACTGAAAGCCTCGCTCGCCGACTACAAGGTGCCGAAACACGTCGAAATCCTGAAAAATCTGCCGCGCGAGGATTCCGGCAAGATTTTCAAGCGGCGCCTGCGCGATCCCTACTGGGAGCGGGCAGGACGGAGGATTTAACGGGCCGAACCAAATGTCCTCTTGGTGAGATTTCGCCTTCGCAGGCATTGGCTTCACGGCGTATCGTCGCAAGTCAAAGGCAGCATTGGTAGCCGCTTGATCGACGATCATCTGGGTTTGAATTGAGAAGCCGCTTCGGGCGGCTTTTTGTTTGGACTGCTATTCGCCGCGAACGAGGGGCGACGGCGAGTCGAAATACCCGCTAGGTTTTTGTCGAGAATCACCATTAAACTTGTGCTCGGCTTCATTTGGAGCGAGCCGCTAGCATGACCGCACCTGATGACTTGGGTAAGAGAATTTACGCGCTACAACAATGGCAGAGGGCGGCCTGGCGGCAACTTGCCGAACCATTGCTTACAACGTTCGAGCGCCGTGAAATTCGAAACCAAATTAAGCAGAGCAACATAGAGCTGCGGCATTATTTGGAAATGATGTCCGGGCGTACCGGCGTCCGAGTGCCGATCGAAGGTCTTGGCGATAGCCTGGCGCACCTGAACTTCCGACTTCTTGCCTAGGCCGTTCACCCATAAAATCAGGGGCGTTGGCGGGCGTCCGCTTTTGATCGGATAACGGACTCAACTCGGACACCTCCCCACGTCCGCTAAGTGCCAAGAAGAGACTCATGCACCGCAGCAACTACCGGATTATTCGATCACCTCGTCGGCAGTGGCAAGCAGGGTGGGTGGAATGATGAGGCCGAGCGCCCTGGCTGTCTTGAGATTGATGGCCATCTCGAATTTGGTCGGTTGCTCTACCGGCAGGTCCGTCGGCTTGGTGCCTTGCAGAATTTTGTGCGCGTATTCGGCACCTCGTCGGTACAAATCAGATTGACTTGGTCCGTAAGACATGAGCCCCCCGGCAATCACGTTCTCCTTCACTATGTACATGGCGGGCAGCCGGTTCTTCGCCATAAAATCGATAATCCATCCGATATTGGACAGGTGGAAGAAGTCGGCAGTCATTAGAAAACCATCGGGCCGCTCCTGTATCATGGCGGCGAAGGCGCTGTCGAACTGTTCGGAACTGCGCACTTCGACCAAGATCAGCTTTAAGTCCAACGCTGGTGCCAAGGTTCGCCACCCTTCGAGATAGGCGAGATGGGAGAGGTTATTCGGATTCCAGAGGAAGGCCACGCGCAAGAGCCCGGGAATGACCTCCTTAAAGATTTGCAGCCGTTTGGCGCTCATTGCTGTGCCGAGGATAGTATTGCCGGTGACATTCCCCCCTGGCCGGGCGAGGCTTGCCACGAACCCCGCTCGCACAGGGTCGCCGACCGAAATCATGACGATGGGAATCGTCGTCGTTGCTTGCTGGGCGGCAAGGGTCGCTGCCGAACCGGCAGCCATGATGATATCCACCGGGAGGCGGACCAGATCGCTTGCGGCGGTGGCGAGCCGATCGGGTTGCCCCTCCCCAGACCGATATTCAAATGCGATGTTCTGACCATCGATGTAGCCGAGGTCGCGCAGCCCTTGCCGGAAGTGGTCCCATATTGGCGCATCGTCAATGATGCCGATGCGCGGGATCTTCGCCGACTTCTGCGCCCGCCCGGCGACCGGCCAAGCACTCGCCGCCGCGCCGCCGAGAAGCGTGATGAACTCGCGCCGTCTCATGTGTTCCCCTCAAGTCGAGGATCACACCCTACCACATCGTTGAAAAAGCCGTGTGTGCATCACAGCATTTTGGCTCGCCCACTTCCGCTATGGGTCACGTGTGGACGGCGCCCTGGCAAGAACTTTCTGACGCTTTGCAGCATTGGTCGGGTGCGGTCACGTGTCCGGCCTGTTTTTGCGGCAGGTATGGCCGCTGGCCCTAATGCTCTGCGCGGATCGGGTCCCAAACAAACTCACGCACTTTAGAAGAGGTGCGTTGACCCATGCGGGTTCTCCCGATCCCCGGAACAACCGTATCTGCATTACGTCGTCATGCCCTCGCCAATTGGTGTTGCCGATCTATTTGCCGGTCTGTCTCATGCCGCCAGCAACAGTTTCGGCTCCCTGTATCTCTCGCCCCGGACCATGATGGCCCAGGCCATCCGCGCAATCTTGTTGGCGAGCGCCACGGCCGCCACTTTCGTGGGTCGGCGCTCCATCAGTCGGCCGAGCCAGGGACGCCTGGCGGTGCCGTGCTTGCGCGCGTAGCGGATGACGGCCATTGCCCCGACCACCAGCAGCCACCGCAAATATCGATTGCCCTGCTTGGTGATGCTGCCGAGCCTGTCCTTGCCGCCGGTGGTGTGCTGCTTCGGCACCAACCCGATCCAGGCCGCAAGACTGCGCCCCGACGAGAAGGTCTTCCAGTCGCCGATCTCGGCAACCAGTGCGGTGGCGCCGACCGGGCCGATACCTGGGATCTCCGCCAGCCGCCGGCTCGCCTCACAGGCGCGGTGCAGGGCCATGATGCTCTTGTCGATCGACGCTATCTCGGCGCCGATGGCACCATACTGCCGCGCCAATACCTCAAGAATGCCGCGGACGGCCGGGGAAACCCGGCTATCCGCGCCATCCGCGATGATCCTGAGCAACTCTGCCGTTCCATTACGGCCCTTGGCCGACACGATGCCGAGTTCGGCCAGGTGCCCGCGCAGGGCATTGCTCAACATCGTGCGCTGGCGCACCAGCAATTGCCGGGTCCGGTGCAGCATCAAGGCGGTCTGCTGCTCTTTCGTCTTGATCGGGACGAACCGCATCGACGGCCGCGTCACCGCCTCACAGATCGCTGCCGCATCATTCGCATCATTCTTGCTGCGTTTGAGGTAAGCCTTCACATAGCTCGGCGGTATCAGCCTAACCATGTGGCCAAGCGCCTTGGAGCTCGCGGCCCCAGTGATGCGCGGAGGGACATGCCTCGATCCCCACCAGGCACGGCGGCAGATCGCGAAAATATTCCAGCACCTTTGCGCGACTGACGCGCTTGCGGATCACAACCGCGCCCGAAACATCAACCCCGTGAACCTGGAATACAGACTTCGCAATATCCAGACCAATCGTGCTAACTTCGCCCATGGACGGCTCCCCTCAATGTGGTTTGCTCTAACGCAACCACCCTATGGCACTCCGATGCCGCAGAGTGGGCGCCGTCCACAGCATCAAAAGCTGACTTAGCAGGCCCTAAGTCGGGCTTCCGCTTTGCTCCCCATAACGGACTCAACTCGGACATCGCGCCATGTCCGAAAAGTGCCACAAGCGGACTCATGCATGCAGCAAACCGTGCAGCTATTCGATCACCGCGTCGGCGCGAGTCAGCAGCGATGGCGCTACGGCGAGGCCAAGGGCGTTGGCGGTCTTGAGGTTGATCATCAGCTCGAATTTGGTCGGCTGTTCGACAGGTAGCTCTGACGGTTTGGCCCCTTTGAGAATCCGGTCGACGTAGCTGGCGGCCCGTTGCGCCATGTCACCGACATTCGGGCCATAGGCAAGCAATCCCCCGGCCTTCGCCCAATCGCCCCAGCCACCTGCCAATGGCAAGCGATTACTGGTTGCGAAGCCCACGATCGCGGGCATGTTCAAAACGGTGTGCCGTGATGACACCACATAAAGGGAGTTGGCGCGGGCCTCAATTATTGCGCGGAACGCGCGCTCGAAATCGCCGGTATTCCGCACTTCGAAGGAAAGAAGGTCAACACCCAGTGCCAGCGCCGCACGCCGCGCCTCGCGGGCTTCGTTGTCAGGGTGATCTGGATTGGTCACGAATGCCACCTTGGAAATTCGCGGTGCCACCTCCTTGAGCAGCTCGAGCCGTTTGGAAGCAAGAGCGTCCTGCAGCAAGGTAATGCCGGTGGCATTGCCGCCGGGTCGGCGCAGGCTTGCGACCAAGCCGAGCTGCTCAGGATCGGCACTACTCACGAACACGAGTGGGATCGTCTGCGTCGCGCGCTTGGCAACTGGGGCCACGTCGCCGCCCATTGCCACGATCACATCAGGCTTTAGCGACGCAAGCTCAGCGGCAAGCTCGGGAAGCCGCTCCGGTTTACCCTCGGCGAAACGATATTCGATAACGATATTGCGGCCCTCGAGATAGCCGAGATCAAGCAACCCCTGAAGCACGAATTTCATTTGGGGATCGGCCTGCGGCGTGCTGTAAAGAAGCACTCCCAGGCGCGCGATCGCTGGTTTCTGCTGTGCGTGCGCGCCCAGCGGCCACGCGACTATTGCGCCAGTGATGACTTCGATGAAATCGCGCCGTCTCATCTTGCCCTCCGTAGAGCCTCAGGACCACGCCTCGTGCAAGGCTTAAAGCCTAACACTTTGCTAATCGGGCGGCCACTGAGAAATGGAACACGGCCGGCCTCAGATGCTGATTAGGTTTCCGCTGTGGGTCAAAAGCGGTCCTTACGGACCTAAAGTGCGACTTCCGCAATACCCCCGTGTGTGGACGGCTCCGAGTTGGCAAGGACTTTTTTCACGTCGCAGGTTGGTCGGTGCGGCCGTGTGTTCGGCCTTTAGACGCGGTTCACATGACCGCTGGCCATAATGCCCTCCGCGGATCAGGTCCCGATCGAAAGCCCGCATTCGAGAATGCATGGGGGTAAGTGGGTTGTCCTGATCGCCAGATCGACCGGCTCTGCATTACGTGCTGTTGGCCCTCCCAACCTTCACATCACGCCGGTTGTCCGGCGCGATCCCGTTTACCGCGCAAGCGCAACAGGTTCCTTATAATGCTCGCCCTTGACCATCATGGCCCAAGCCATCCTGGCAATCTTGTTGGCAAGTGCGATGGCGGCGATCTTGGTCGGTCGCCGCGCCAACAATGCCGCGAGCCAGGGCCGATGTTGGGTGCCATGGATTTTGGCGTAGCGGATGACGGCGAGAGCGCCGGCCACGAATAGATTGCGCAGATAGCGATCACCTTGCTTGCTGATATGGCCGAGCCTGTCCTTGCCGCCGCTCGAATGCTGCTGCGGCACCAGCCCGATCCAGGCCGAGAAATTACGCCCCGATCGGAAGGTCTTTGGGTCGGCAACAGTAGCGACCAGAGCCGTGGCCAGCACCGGACCGATGCCAGGAGCTTTGTCCAGCCGCCTACTCGTCTCATTTGATCGATGCCAGGCGTTGATCATCCGATCGAACTCCAAAATCTGTGCCTTCAGTACCCGCAGTTGGACACCGAGAGCCGCCAAACACGCACGGGCAACCTCGGGCAGCCGCTTGTCATTTGCGTCCGCGACGACGCCAAGCAGTTGCTCGATACCGTTGCGGCCGACCGCTGACACGATGCCAAACTCCGCCAGATGAGCCCGGATGGCATTGATCACCGACGTCTGCTGCCGGATGAGCAGATGGCGTGTGCGATGGAGTATCAGGCAACTTTGCTGCTCCGGTGTCTTGATGGTGACGAAGCGCATGTTCGCCCTGGCGACCGCCTCGCAAATGGCCTCCGCATCAGTCGCATCGTTCTTGTGCCGTTTGACATAGGGCTTCACGTAGGCCGGTGGCATCAGACGCACGGTATGGCCAAGTACTTGGAGCTCGCGCCCCCAATGATGCGACGAGGCACAAGCCTCAATCCCAATCAGGCATGCTGGCAACCTCTGGAAGAACGCAAGGACTTGGCGACGCTTCAATTGCCGGCGGATCACCACCTGGCCGGCAGCATCAACGCCATGAACCTGAAGGACTGATTTGGCGATATCGAGACCGATTGTCGTAACGCTTTGCATGGCTAGCTCCTCCTAATCGTGGGAGCCTTAATAACTCCCACATCCGTGGCACTCTCGTGCCGGTGGAGGAGCCGTCCACAGCATCGGAAGCGGACATGCAGCGACCACTGCACCATGTCCGGTTGGTGCCACAAGCGGTCATTTCTCAGCAGGTCACTTAACTAGGCGGTGGCATCCGATGACGGTGAAGCGGGCGATCGCGGCGACCGCCTGACGCATTGCTGACGTAAAAAAACTGGCCGCAGGAGCCGGGCTGAACCAAAGTCTGTTGCGCGAGAGGCGAAAACTACCCTTCGCGTGGCGGCGGCTAGACCACCTCGGCGAGCGGTTTTCAATTGTAGAAGAACTAGGGCCGCCGCAGGATCGCGGACGGGGCGACGGCACCGCGGTTCGTCTGTCAGCCCCCGGGGCCGTCCCTCATGATGTAGCCCATCAGGTCGCCCACGTTGTGCTCCAAATCCCGGATGATGTCCTTGACGACGTCTCCGATCGAGATCACGCCCACGACCTTGCCCGCGTCCAGCACTGGCAGATGGCGAAAACCGCGCGCAGCCATCATTGCCATACAGCCTTCCAGCCGATCGTCCGGCTTGACCGTCACCGGGTTGCCCGTCATCACTTGGCCCACCGGCGTCTGCTTCGCATCGAGCCCGGGCAGCAGCACTTTGATGGCGCAGTCACCCTGGGTCACGATACCGACCAGCACGTCGTCGTCGATTGCCAGCACCGACCGGACCCGGTTTTCGCGCATCTGGCGCAGGGCTTCGACGACCATGTCGCCGGAACGAACATGGATCAGGGCGCTACGCTTCTGGGCCAGAACGCTTTTTACTGTGCTCATCGATCTCCTCTCGTGGGCCCTGTCCTATTCCGTCTTGATGGCCCGCATTGAAGGTTAGTCAAAATATCTTGCCTTGTCAGCACCGCACCGATGTCGCCGGCGAAGCCTGCCACCGATCCCGACACCGGGATTTTCACAGGCTCGATGGCGTAGCCCTGCAGCACCTTCACCACTTCCAGCTCGAAGCCGCTGCCCTTCCGTTTCGATGGATGTGCCACTCTATTTCCCTCACCAAGGCAGCAGGTCTTGTTTCGGGATCGGGCTGTAACACCAACCCGTAAACCCAGTCAGGCGCCTCGGCAAAATGGAAGTAATCAAGCGGTTCGGCGACAAGGTATTCGCCCGCGACGTTTCTGCCTCCGTCGCCGGTGCTGACAGAAGGCGCCGTGACCGCCTTGGGTCACGTGTGGACGGCGCCCTGGCAAGAACTTTCTGACGTTTTTGCAGCATTGGTCGGGTGCGGTCACGTGTCCGGCCTGTTTTTGCGGCAGGTATGGCCGCTGGCCCTAATGCTCTGCGCGGATCGGATCCCAAACAAACTCACGCACTTTAGAAGAGGTGCGTTGACCCATGCGGGTTCTCCCGATCCCCGGAACAACCGTATCTGCATTACGTCGTCATGCCCTCGCCAATTGGTGTTGCCGATCTATTTGCCGGTCTGTCTCATGCCGCCAGCAACAGTTTCGGCTCCCTGTATCTCTCGCCCCGGACCATGATGGCCCAGGCTATTCGCGCAATCTTGTTGGCGAGCGCCACGGCCGCCACTTTCGTGGGACGGCGCTCCATCAGCCGGCCAAGCCAGGGACGCCTGGCGGTGCCGTGCTTGCGCGCGTAGCGGATGACGGCCATTGCCCCGACCACCAGCAGCCACCGCAGATATCGGTTGCCCTGCTTGGTGATGCTGCCGAGCCTGTCCTTGCCGCCGGTGGTGTGCTGCTTCGGCACCAACCCGATCCAGGCCGCAAGACTGCGCCCCGACGAGAAGGTCTTCCAGTCGCCGACCTCGGCAACCAGTGCGGTGGCGCCGATCGGGCCGATACCTGGGATCTCCGCCAGCCGCCGGCTCGCCTCACAGGCGCGGTGCAGGGCCATGATGCTCTTGTCGATGGACGCTATCTCGGTGCCGATAGCGCCATACTGCCGGGCCAGCACCTCAAGAATGCCGCGGACGGCTGGGGACACCCGGCTATCCGCACCACCCGTGATAATCCTGATCAACTCCGCCGTTCCATTACGGCCCTTGGCCGACACGATGCCGAGTTCGGCCAGGTGTCCACGCAAAGCATTGCTCAACATCGTGCGCTGGCGCACCAGCAATTGCCGGGTCCGGTGCAGCATCAAGGCGGTTTGCTGCTCCTTCGTCTTGACCGGGACGAACCGCATCGACGGCCGCGTCACCGCCTCACAGATCGCTGCCGCATCATTCGCATCATTCTTGCTACGTTTGAGGTAGGCCTTCACATAACTCGGCGGTATCAGCCTGACCGTGTGGCCAAGTGCCTGTAGCTCGCGGCCCCAGTGATGAGCTGAGGGACATGCCTCGATCCCCACCAGGCACGGCGGCAGATCGCCAAAATACTCCAGCACCTTAGCGCGACTGACGCGCTTGCGCATCACGACCGCGCCCGCAACATCTACCCCGTGAACCTGGAATACAGACTTCGCAATATCGAGGCCAATCGTGTTAACTTCGCCCATGGACGGCTCCCCTCAATGTGGTTTGCTCTAACGCAACCACCCTATGGCACTCCGATGCCGCAGAGTGGGCGCCGTCCACAGCATCAAACTCGGAAATACTCGCTCCGAGCAAATTGAGTCCGTTTTGGCCCAGAAAGATGGTGTAATCGGCCGGCCCAGCTTGTGGATAGCTGAAGATTTTGGGTGCTGCGCTTCAGGCTGATGGTGAAAACGAGGTCCGTGGTGACGGCCTCAAGCATCAGAAGGAGAAGCGCAGCATGGACCATTTTGCTGGATTGGACGTATCGGTCAAGGAGACCAGCATCTGCATTGTGGATGACGCGGGCAGGATCGTGAAGGAAGTGAAGGTAGCGAGCGAACCTGCAGCCCTGCTGAAGGTTCTGGCGAACCCCACCTACCGCTTCAAGCGGATCGGACTGGAAGCCGGGCCGTTATCGCAATGGCTGTTCAGCGCTCTCGCCGAAGTCGAGTTACCGGTGATCTGTGTCGAGACGCGGCACATGCAGGCGGTGCTGAAGGCGCAGATCAACAAGACCGACCGCAATGACGCGCGCGGCATCGCTCAGATGATCCGGGTGGGACTGTACCGTCCGGTGCATGTGAAGACGCTCCGCAGTCAGAAACTGCGAATGCTGCTGACCCATCGCAAGCTTCTGCAGTCGAAGGCCATCGCCATCGAGAACGATCTGCGAGGTACTTTGCGTAACTTCGGCCTCAAGGTCGGAATGGTTGGCAAGGTGAGGTTCGAGGCCCGCATCCAGGAGCTTGTCGAGAATATCCCCGACTTGGCGGCACTGGTGGAGCCGCTGCTCATCGTCCGGCGGGTGCTCCGTGAGCAGATTGTCATCCTGCACCGCCGCTTGCTGGCTATCGTCCGGGAGGATGAGGTATGCCGGCGCCTGATGACGACCCCGGGTGTCGGCCCCGTGGTGGCGCTGACCTATCGCGCCACCGTCGATGTGCCAGCCCGGTTCCGCAAATCCAAGTCAGTCGGGGCGGTGTTTGGGCTGACCTGCTCCAGGTATCAATCGGGCGAAATCGATTGGAGCGGCAAAATATCGCGCTGTGGCGATGAGATGATGCGGACGATGCTCTACGAAGCAGCTCAGAGCATGATGCATTCAAAAAAATGGTCCTGGCTCAAGGCGTGGGCCATGCAGATCGCCAGGCGCCGCGGGATGAAAAAGGCGATCGTGGCTCTGGCACGCCGGCTGGCCGTGATTATGCACCGAATCTGGGTTGACGGCACAGAGTTCCGGTGGACCCGGGAGAAAGCCGCGGCAGCAGCAGCATGAAAACCATTCCGTATCAAACCCGATAGGAGAAAACCAGAGCTCCACAGAGCGGTGGAAAGATGTCCCTTGCGGGACGATGGATGAGGTGAGTTCGTATGTCTGCTTGGACCTGCCGTCACACTGACGGCAAGGTCGTCCAAAAGATTGTTCCACCTCGTCCTCGGATCCCATGATGGAAGGGCCCAAGTGCCGATTCCGAAGAGAAGCACGAGCCCGCGAGTGACATCGACACCGCATCGATGGATAGTCTGAAAGTGCTTGACCCCGAATGGCCGATTAGAGAAGCAGACATCTGGCACGCGGATTGGGACGTCCGGTTGGTGCCATAAGCGGAAGTCAGTCGATTTATTCAATTACTTCGTCGGCTGTAAAAAGGAGTTCCCCGGCTGCTGCCTTTCCGCGGCCTGCTTCGCCCCCCGCGCAAGCGCAATCTTGCGGTCCGGGAGCGACAAAACAACCCGGCGGGCAAATCACCCAAAACCTTGTCCAGCCTCTTTCAGAAAAATATTCCGCTTAACTCGTCGGGCAAATCAGTGATTTAGCTTCGCGTGTCTCACCCGATGAGAGGGGCGGCTCGCGATCGTCACGAACGCGCGGTGGGATGCGGTGGACGCGAAGCTTGCGAAAAGACGAACGCAA
This sequence comes from uncultured Alphaproteobacteria bacterium, assembly GCA_963801875.1. Lineage (GTDB taxonomy): Bacteria > Pseudomonadota > Alphaproteobacteria > Rhizobiales > Xanthobacteraceae > Bradyrhizobium. The sequence goes on from CAWDGT010000010.1 coordinate 1,293,662, forward strand.
GGCGCGCGGACGGCGAAGTCGTGTGGTCCTGACGCCCCGACGCTGGCGTCAAGTTTCGTGGAGTTATCCGCGAAGCGACGGTGGCAAGAAAGCCCGGTCACCGGGGAGAGCTCGGAGTAAGCCGTAAACCATCGCGCAGGGAAAGCCGGATTGCCTCCGTTGGACCTGTCTGCTCGTGTGCGTTTTTTGTGCACTTTTGCACACGAGACCGCGGGTGCGGCGCGCACCCGGCTTTCCCTGCGCCCTCTTGTTCTCAAGGGAGGGTGGCGGTCGGCACAAGGCTCGGGCGGATCGCGCCGCGAGAATGCGCACGCACATCCTCGCCCCCGCGCGGATGCTCCTCTCGGAATGAGGCCCCCTATGGCCGCTCGCCTCCATCTTTATCTTGCGCTGCGGCAAAAAACTTGCAGACTCCGGATTGCCGGGCAGTTTCTGGAGGATCTTCCGATGTCACCCCAGATCATGCCTTCCGACACTGACCAGCGTTCTAATCGCGCCGATGAAACCCTGGCGCTTGAAGACCTCCGGCTGCGCAATGACATCCGGCTGCTAGGGCGCATTCTCGGCGACACCGTGCGCGACCAGGAGGGCGCCGACGTGTTCGACCAGGTCGAGCGCATCCGGCAGACCTCGATCCGGTTTCATCGCGACAACGACGAGCCGGCCCGGCGCGAACTCGAAATCATCCTCGACAGCATGTCGATCAGCCAGACCGTGCGCATCGTACGCGCCTTCAGCTATTTTTCGCACCTCGCCAACATCGCCGAAGATCAGAACAACATCCGGCAGATGCGGGCGCGCTCCAGCGCCGCCGGGGCGCCGCGTTCGGGAATGCTGGCGCTGACGCTGTCGCATGCGCGCGCGGCCGGCTTCGGCGCGGCCGAGCTGCGCCGGTTCTTTGCCGAGGCGCTGGTCAGCCCGGTTCTGACCGCCCATCCCACCGAAGTTCGCCGCAAGAGCACCATCGACCGCGAAATGGAGATCGCGGCGCTGCTGGAGCGGCGCGAACGGGTCCAGCTCACGCCTGAAGAAACCGAGACGGACGACGAGCAGTTGCGCCGCGCGGTGCTGACGCTGTGGCAAACCAATCTGCTGCGCCGTACCAAGCTTACCGTGCTTGACGAGGTCACCAACGGGCTTTCGTTTTACGATTATACCTTCCTGCACGAGGTGCCGCGGCTGCATTGCGCGCTGGAGGATCGGCTGAACGAAGGCGATGGCGCCGCGCGCGGCGAGCTGGCGTCGTTCCTGCGGATGGGAAGCTGGATCGGCGGCGACCGCGACGGCAACCCGTTCGTGACGGCGGATGTGATGCGCGGATCGTTGCGCCTGCAGTCGAGCCGCGCGCTGCGTTTTTATCTGGAGGAACTGCACGTTCTCGGCTCCGAACTGTCGCTGGCGGCGCATCTTGCCGATGTCTCGAAGGATTTGCGCGCGCTCGCGGAGCGCTCACCCGATACCTCGCCGCATCGAAGCGGCGAGCCATACCGGCTGGCGGTGTCCGGCATCTACGCGCGGCTGACCGCGACTGCCGCGAGGCTGGATGTGGAGACCACCCGGCAGCCGGTCGGCCAGGCCGCGGCTTACGCCAATGTCGGGGAGTTCAAGGCCGATCTCGATATTCTCCATCGCTCGCTGGTATCGAACAATTCGGGCGTGATCGCGCGGGGGCGGTTGCGGCACTTGCGCCGGGCGGTGGACTGCTTCGGCTTCCACCTTGCCAGCCTCGATATCAGGCAGAATTCCGCCGTGCACGAACGCACGGTCGCGGAACTGATCGACGCGGCAACGCCCGGCATGTCCTATCTGGCGCTGAACGAAGAGGCGCGGATCGCGCTGCTCGCGAGCGAACTACGCAATGCGCGGCCGCTGACGTCATCGTTCGTGAAATACAGCGAGGAGACGCTGGGCGAACTCGCCGTCTTCCACGCGGCGGCCGAGGCGCATGCCAAATTCGGCGCCGATGTCATCTGCCAATGCATTATCTCGATGTGCAAGGGGATGTCCGACATGCTGGAGGTCGCGGTGTTGCTGAAGGAGGCGGGCCTCGTCGACCCCTCCGGCCGCAGTGCCGTCAACATCGTGCCGCTGTTCGAGACCATCGAGGATCTGCAGGCATCGAGCGCCATCATGGACGGGATGCTGTCGCTACACGATTATCGCAAACTGGTGGACGGCCGCGGCGCGGTCCAGGAAGTGATGCTCGGTTATTCCGACAGCAACAAGGATGGCGGCTTTGTCACCTCGGGCTGGGAACTCTACAAGGCCGAGATCGGCCTGATCGAAGTGTTCGCGCGCCACCATGTGCGGTTGCGACTGTTTCACGGTCGCGGCGGTTCGGTCGGCCGCGGCGGCGGACCGAGCTATGACGCCATTGTTGCGCAGCCTGGCGGCGCGGTGAACGGCCAGATCCGGATCACCGAGCAGGGCGAAATCATTTCCAGCAAATATTCCAACGCCGAGGTCGGCCGCAGCAACCTGGAGATTCTCGCCGCGGCCACGCTGGAGGCAAGCCTGCTGCAGCCGAAGCACAGCGCACCGTCGCAGGAATACCTCAAGGCGATGGAGCAGTTGTCGGCGCTGGCCTTCAGGGCCTATCGGGGGCTGGTCTATGAAACCGAGGGCTTTGCGGATTATTTCTGGGCTTCCACCGTTATTACCGAAATTGCCACGCTGAACATCGGCAGCCGCCCGTCATCGCGTAAGAAAACCCGCGAGATCGAGGACCTCCGCGCCATTCCCTGGGTGTTCAGCTGGGCGCAATGCCGGCTGATGCTGCCGGGCTGGTATGGTTTTGGCAGCGCGGTGGAGACCTGGGTCGCCGAGCACCCCGAAAAGGGCATGCCTTTCCTGCGGGAACTGTATCGCGAGTGGCCGTTCTTCCGCACATTACTGTCCAACATGGACATGGTGCTGGCCAAGAGCTCGATCGCGATTGCTTCGCGCTATGCCGAGCTGGTGCCGGATGTGGCGATGCGCGAAACGATCTTCGGCCGCATCCGAACCGAATGGCACACCTCGATCGAGAAGCTGCTGGATATCATGGGGCAGCAGCGCTTGCTGCAGGGCAACCCGCTGCTGGAGCGCTCGATCCGCAACCGCTTTCCCTACCTCGATCCGCTGAACCATGTGCAGGTGGAACTCCTGAAGGAGCATCGCGCGCAGAATCCCGATGAGCAGGTGCTGCGCGGCATCCAGCTTACCATCAACGGCATCTCGGCGGGCTTGCGGAATAGCGGCTAGATCGCGTCCCAGTTGAAAATATCCGCCGAGCGGTCGAGCTTGTAGAACGACGACTTCAGCGCCGGCATGCCGTGTTCGGCGATGGTCTGCGGGGTCCAGCCTTCGCCGCGATGGATCGAACGCAGCGGCCGCGACTGGCTCATCAGGAAGATTTCGTTCATCCGCACCGCAAAGATCTGGCCGGTGACCTCCTTGGCGGCCTCGCTGAGCAGGAACGCCACGATCGGCGCGATCTTTTCCGGCCCCATTTGCTGGATCTTTGCCACGCGCGCCTTCTCCGCTTCGGTCTCCGTCGGAATGGTGCCGATCAGCCGGCTCCAGGCAAACGGCGAGACGCAGTTCGAGCGCACATTGAAGCGGTTCATGTCGAGCGCAATCGATTTCGACAGGCCGACAATGCCGAGCTTCGCGGCGGCATAGTTGGCCTGGCCGAAATTGCCGACCAGGCCGGAGGTCGAGGTGAAGTGGACGAACGAGCCGCTTTCCTGCTCGCGGAAAAGTCTTGCCGCGGCGTGCGAGACGTAGAACGAGCCCATCAGGTGCACCTTGATGACGGATTCGAAGGCGTCGATGCTCATGCGATGGAAGATCGCGTCGCGCAGGATGCCCGCATTGTTGACGACGCCGTCGAGCTTGCCAAAGCTGTCGATCGCGGCCTTGACGATCTTGCTCGCCGGAATCGCTTCCGCGACGGTTTCGAAATTGGCGACCGCGGTGCCGCCGCGCTTCTTGATTTCCCCGATCACCTCTTCGGCGGGCGAGGCGCTCGATCCCGAGCCGTCGGCGGCGACGCCGGGATCATTGACCACGACCTTGGCGCCTTCCGCCGCGCAGAGCAGCGCGATCTCGCGGCCGATGCCGCGCCCGGCGCCGGTAACGATGATGGATTTGCCGTCGAGTGATTTTGCCATGGAATTACTCCCGCTTGAGCTGTTTGCGTTTGATTACCTCGCCCCGCTTGCGGGGAGAGGTCGGATGGCGCGCGTCAGCGCGCGATCCGGGTGAGGGGGACTATCCGCGAGAGCCAATGCGTCGATAGAGTCCCTCACCCCAACCCTCTCCCCGCAAGCGGGGAGAGGGGGAGGAAAGAGCGACGCACTGGATGCTCATCTATCGTTCGTAAAAATAATCGTGCCGCTCGCGGCAAACATGCCGCCGACGCCGTGACAGACCGAAATCTTCGCGCCCGGGACTTGCGCCGGAGCGATGCCGCGCATCTGCCGCACGCTCTCCTGCAGCGCATACATGCCGTACATGCCGGAATGCATGTAGCTCAGGCCGCCGCCATTGGTGTTGAGCGGCAGCTTGCCGCCGGCGCGGGTGTTGCCGTCGGCGATGAATTTTCCGGTCTCCTCGTGCGGCATGAAGCCGAGATCGCCAAGGCCGTAGAGCGGCAGATGCGCAAAGGCATCGTAGATCATGAGGTGATCGACATCCTTGTGCACGATGCCGGCTTCCTTGAAGGCCATGGGGCCCGCCACCCTGAAAGCGCGCGAACTGTCGAACGTCTTCATTTGGCTGACCATCGGCGTCTCGACACTCTCGCCGGTGCCGAGGATATAGACCGGCTTTCTCGGAAAATCCCTGGCACGGTCGGCGCTGGTGAGGATCAGCGCGCCGCCGCCGTCGGTGACGAGGCAGCATTGCAGAATCCGGAACGGGTAGGCGATCATCCGCGAGTTCAAGACGTCCTCGACCGTGATCGGGGCCTTCATGGTGGCGCGCGGATTCTTCGCGGCCCATTCACGCTGCACCACCGCGACCATGGCGATCTGCTCATGGGTGATGCCGTGGGTCTTCATGTAGCGCAGCACCGGTATCGGAAACATGCTGGCCGGCGTCGATACGCCGTAAGGCAGCTCGAACTGCCCGTTCAGGCTGTCGGGGCCCATCATGCGCGGGGTGCGGCCGATATTCGACTTGCCGCTTTCGGCGTGCGTGATCAGCACGGTCTTGCACAGCCCAGCCTCGATCGCGGCGGCTGCGTGGCGGACATGCAGCATGAACGAGCAGCCGCCGACCGAGGTGCCGTCGACCCAGGTCGGGGTAATGCCGAGGTAGTGCGCGATCTGCTGCGGGGTTTCGACCGCCGTTGCGAAACCGTCGATGTCGGACAGTTTTAAGCCGGCATCGGCAATGGCGTTCAGCGCCGCGTCCGCGTGCAACTGGATCTGCGAGACGTTCGGGATGACCCCGAGCTCGGTGGTTTCGGCGGCGCCGACCACGGCGACCTGATTTCTGCGCATGACGCTTAGCCCTTCACAGGTCGAAACAGGGGAAGGGTGATCTTGTCGTCGAGTTTCTCGAACGCGACCTCCAGCTTCATGTCGAGTTCGAGCGCCTCCGGCGTCTGCGGACAGTCCACGATATTGCTCATCATGCGCGGACCTTCGTCCAGTTCCACCACCGCGATCGCGTAAGGCGGGGTGAAACCCGGCACCGGGCGGTGATGGATGACGTAGCTGTAGAGCTTCGCCTTGCCGCTGGCCTTGAATACGCTGACCTCGCGCGAAGCGCAGGCGGGGCAGAACGGGCGCGGCGGGAAATAGACATTGGCGCAGGCGCCGCAGCGCTGCAGACGCAGTTCGCCGGCTCTCGTGCCGTCCCAGAAATGCTGGGTCTCCGGCGTCGGTTTCGGTCGCGCGCGCGCTGGCTCGGCCATGATCCCAGATTCCTCCCTTGCGGACCGGGCCTCGTGGCCCGCTTGTTCCGCTTCTTGATGCGACATTGGACTGCCCGGCGTCAACGGTCCAGCAGGTCTGTTGCATGGCGGTACCCTTCAGCCGCACATCAGATCGGGCTGCGAGGCTTGTGCCGCCGCGATCCGCCGGAGTAGATTGACGCGCTTCCAACAGGCAACCCTGCCGGGATTATTTTGCGAACGATCAGAATAGGATCAGGCGCCGGCTATTCGGGCGATCGCATCGAGCCCGCGGTCGAACTCGCCGAGAAGGGCGATATCCAGTACCTCGTATTCGAATGTCTCGGCGAGCGCACCGTCGCGCTGGCCCAGCAGGCACGCATGAAAAACCCCGACAGCGGTTACGATCCGCTGCTGGAGGAGCGGATGCGCGCGGTGCTGCCTGCCTGCGCCGCCAAGGGCGTCAGGATCGTCACCAATATGGGCGCGGCCAACCCGGTCGCCGCAGCCCGCAAGACCGCCGAGATCGCAAGATCGCTCGGGCTGTCGTCGCTGAAGATCGCCGCCGTCGTCGGCGACGACGTGCTCGAGGCCTGCAAGGACGGCGACTTTGCGATCATGGAATTCGCTGGCACCATCAGGCAGCTCGGCAACCGGCTATTGTCAGCCAATGCCTATCTCGGCGCCGAGCCGATGGCGGCGGCGCTCTCCGGTGGCGCCGATATCGTGATTACCGGGCGGGCGTCGGATCCTGCGCTGTTTCTGGCGCCGATGATTGATGCCTTCGGCTGGGCGATGGATGACTGGAACCTGCTGGGGCAGGGCACCGTCGCCGGGCATTTGCTGGAATGCGCGGGCCAGATCACGGGCGGCTACTTCGCCGATCCCGGCTACAAGGATATTCCCGATCTGGCGCGGCTCGGCTTTCCCATCGGCGAAGTCGGCGAGGACGGCAGCCTCGTGATCACCAAGGTCAGTGGTTCCGGCGGCGCGGTGACGGCGCAGACCTGCAAGGAGCAACTGCTCTACGAGGTGCATGATCCCACCCGGTACATTCAGCCGGACGTGGTCGCCGATTTCTCGCAGGTGAAGGTCGAGGAGATCGCCAAAGACCGCGTGCGCGTCAGCGGCGGACGTGGCAGCAAGCGCACCGGCACGCTGAAGGTCTCGGTCGGCTATGTCGACAGTTTTATCGGCGAGGGTCAGATTTCCTATGCCGGCCCCGGCGCATTGGCGCGCGGCCGGCTGGCGCTGGAAATCGTGCGCGAGCGGCTGCAACTCACCGGTGTTGAGGCAAGCGAATTGCGCTTCGAGCTGATCGGCGTCGATTCCCTGCACGGAGCCGCAGTCGCCGCGCACGCCAACGAGCCATACGAAGTGCGCGTTCGCGTCGCCGGTCGCACCGAAAATCTGCGCGAGGCCGTCCGAATCGGCAACGAGGTCGAAACCCTCTACACCAATGGCCCAGCCGCCGGCGGCGGCGCCTTCAAATCGGCGCGCGATGTCGTCGCGGTCGCATCTGTCTTGCTGCCGCGCGAACTGGCAAAACCATCAATCCAGTTTGTGGAAGCATGATGAAGCTGCGCGAGATTGCCCATTCCCGCACCGGCGACAAGGGCAATACCTCCAACATCTCCGTGATCGCCTATGACGAGAAGCATTATCCGCTGCTGCTGGCGCAGGTCACCAGTGAGCGCGTGAAGGCGCATTTTGCCGGTGTTGTCGAAGGCGAGGTTGTCCGCTATGAACTGTCCAACATTGCCGCGCTGAATTTTGTCATGAGCCAGGCGCTGGGTGGCGGCGTGACGCGGTCGCTCGCGCTTGACGCCCACGGCAAATCGCTCAGTTCGGCGCTGCTCGATCTGGAGATCGAGGCCGTTCCGGACAAGAAATAGTCGATCGACGAGGCGACAAAATCATGCCGAAGACTTCGACACTTGCCGCATTGGCCGACGATCTCGAAAATGGCCGCACCAGCGCCCGCAAGCTGGTCGACGAGTGCCTTGGACGAATCGCCGACCCCGCGGGCGAGGGCGCTCGGGCCTTCATTCATGTCGATGCGGAAGCCGCGATCGAAACGGCGGAAGCGATGGACCGGCTGCGCGAGGTCAGGGCGGCGCCGTCGCCCTTTGCCGGCATTCCCGTCTCGATCAAAGATCTGTTCGATATCAGGGGCCAGGTGACCCGCGCCGGCTCGCGCGCGCTGGAGGATTCAGCGCCGGCCGACGCCGATGCACCCGTGGTGGCGCGGCTGCGCCGCGCCGGTTTTGTGGTGATCGGCCGCACCAACATGACCGAGTTCGCCTATTCCGGCATCGGCATCAACCCGCATTACGGTACGCCCAGGAGTGCGTGGCGGCGCAGCGTCGGGCACGTGCCCGGCGGATCTTCCTCGGGCGCGGCGGTCTCCGTCGCCGACGGCATGGCGCATGGCGCGCTCGGCACCGACACCGGCGGATCGTGCCGGATTCCGGCGGCCTATAACGGCATCGTCGGATTCAAGCCGACGCAGCGGCGCGTCCCGCTCGAGGGCGGCGTGCCGCTGTCGTTCACGCTCGACAGTTTCGGACCCCTGGCGCGCACGGCTCGATGCTGCGCGGTGCTTGACGCCGTGCTCGCCAATGAGCCGGTCGTGCCCCTGCAGCCGCGTCCGATCAGGGGGATGCGCCTGGCGTTGCCGACCACGGTTGCGCTCGACGAACTCGACGATGAAGTGGCGCTGACCTTCGAACGCGCGCTCGAGGTGCTGTCGCGCCATGGCGCGCTGATCGAGCGGATCGCGGTGCCGGAATTCCTCGATGTCGGCGTGATGAACACCAAGGGTGGTTTTGCGGCTGCCGAAAGCTATGCCTGGCATCGCTATCTGATTGCCAGCCATGGCGACGTTTACGATCCCCGGGTGTCGATGCGTATCCTTCGCGGCGAAAGCATCAGCGCCGCCGATTATATCGACCTGCTGGAGGCGCGGAAGTCGCTGATCGCGCGCGCGACCGTTCGTCTCGCACCCTATGACGCGCTGGTTCTGCCGACCACCGCCAATACGCCACCGCGGATCGCGGACCTCGCCGACGACAAGGCTTTTACCAAGGCGAACCTGCTGTCGCTGCGCAATTGCACGCTGATCAACATGATCGACGGCTGCGCGATTTCGCTGCCCTGCCATCGCGAGGGCGAGGTGCCGGTCGGACTGATGCTGGCGGCCTGCGGCGGCGCGGACCGCCGCATCTTCGAGCTCGCGGCGGCAATGGAGGGCGCCATCCGTGTTTGATCTCACCTTCACCATCGACGCCCTGGACGCGACGACTCCGCTGACGCTGCCGATCGATCAGGCGGTGATCGCCGGCTGGACCGGACGCGATCCGGTGGCACGCGACAAGCACATCGCCGAACTCGAAGCGATCGGCATCGCGCGGCCGGCCTCGACGCCGATCTATTACCGGGTTTCGGCGCGGCGGCTGACAACGACCGACAGCATCGAAGTCTGCGGCGGCGATTCCAGTGGCGAGGTCGAGTTCGTCCTGATCGGCTGGCAGGGGCGCATTTTCGTCGGCCTCGGTTCCGATCACACCGACCGCAAGGTGGAAACCTACAGCGTCACCGTGTCCAAGCAGATGTGCGACAAGGTGATGGCGCCGGTGTTGTGGGAATTCGAGGACGTCGCCGGTCACTGGGATCAAATGATCCTGCGCGCGTTCGCGTGGATCGAGGGCGCGCGCGTGCTGTACCAGGAAGGCAGGCTCGACAGCATGCTCCCGGTCGCGGAGCTGATTCAACGCGGTTTTGGCGGTAAGGGCCTGCCGGATGGATGCGCGATGTTCGGCGGCACGTTCGCGGCCAAGGGTGGCATCCGCCCGGGCAGCCGGTTTGAATTCGAGCTCGAAGATCCCGTTCTCAAGCGCAGCATCAGGCATGCCTATGATGTGATTGTGCTGCCGGTGCTGGGCTAACTCGTCGTCCCACTTTCGTCATTGCGAGGAGCGTAAGCGACGAAGCAATCCAGCTTCTGGTTCCCGAGTTGGACCCTCTGGATTGCTTTGCTTCGCTCGCAATGACATGGAGGGAACCGTCCCGGAAATCGGGTGGCGCGAAACGTCCAAATTTGCGAAAACAGTCGTCATGAAATCCGTCGCAAAAAGTACTATTCATCCGCCGCCCGACATTGCCGCGCGCGTCGACGCGATCGACTGGGCGCAAACGACAAACGATCTTGACGCGCAGGGCTGCGCCATCCTTGAGGGATTGCTCTCGGCGGAAGAATGCCGTGCGCTAGCAGCGCTCTATCCGGACGACAAGCATTTCCGCAGCCGGGTGGTGATGGGACGCCACGGCTTCGGGCGCGGCGAGTACAAATACTTTGCGTATCCGCTTCCCGGGCCGATCGCGGAGTTGCGACCGGCGCTCTATGCCCGACTTCGCGACGTGGCCAATCGCTGGAACGAGGCCATGGGCTTCGAGATCCGCTATCCCCATAGCCACGAAGCATTCCTGCGGCGCTGTCATGCCGCCGGGCAGACCCGGCCGACGCTGCTGCTGCTGGAGTACGGCGATGGCGACTACAACTGCCTGCATCAGGATCTCTATGGCGAGCACGTATTCCCGCTGCAGGTCGCGATCCTTTTGTCGGAGCCGGGCCGCGATTTTACCGGCGGCGAATTTGTGCTGACCGAGCAGCGGCCGCGCATGCAGTCGCGTCCCGAGGTGGTGCCGCTCGCGCAAGGAGACGCGGTGGCTTTTGCTGTGCATCACAGGCCAGTGAAGGGGACGCGCGGCGTCTATCGCGTTAATCTGCGCCATGGCGTGAGCCGGATCCGCTCCGGCCACCGCCATACCCTTGGCGTGATCTTTCACGATGCGAAGTGAGCGCGACGCTGTTGACGGCGGATTTGTTCGAAAGCGTTCCGGACCTGGACCTTTCGCAGGAGGCGATGGCGGAGGGCGCCGTGTTGCTGCGTGGATTCGCAATGCCATTCGAAGCCGATCTGATCGCAGGCTTGCGCGATATCGCCGGGCAGGCGCCGTTTCGCCACATGCTGACGCCGGGCGGCCACCGGATGTCGGTGGCGATGACCAATTGCGGCAGTTTTGGCTGGGTCACCGACCGCACCGGCTATCGTTACGATGCCGATGATCCCGAGGCGGGAAGGCCGTGGCCGGCGATGCCCGCACCGTTTTGTCAGTTAGCCCGGCAGGCGGCGGCGCAGGCGGGTTTCCATGAATTCTCGCCGGATGCGTGTCTGATCAATCGCTACCAGCCGGGTGCGCGCATGTCCCTGCATCAGGACAGGGACGAGAGCGATTTCGGCGCGCCGATCGTCTCGGTTTCGTTGGGACTGCCCGCGATCTTCCTGTTCGGCGGATTGAAGCGCAGCGACAAACCGCGCCGGTTTCGGCTGCAGCATGGTGACGTCGTGGTATGGGGCGGGCCGGCGCGGCTCGCATTTCACGGCATCGCGCCGCTCGCGGACGGCGAGCACACTTTGATGGGCCGACAGCGCATCAATCTGACATTTCGAAGGCACGCTGAAGCCGTGTCATGTTTCGCCGCGCTTTATGTGACAGCAGGCCGCCCGCCGATCACATGGCCATTTCCGGCTCAGCCGACCGTTCTCGCTTCGTCTCCGGAATTTCCGTCATCGTCGCTTCGGTAAGCAGCAGCACGCTGGCGACCGAGACCGCATTTTCCAATGCGGTACGAACCACCTTTGCGGGATCGACAATACCGGCCTCGACCAGGTCGACATATTCCTTGCGCGCCGCATCGAAGCCGAAATTGCCCTCGCCGCCAAGCATTCGTGCAACGACGACCCCGCCGTCGACGGCAGAATTCTCAGCGATCTGACGCGCAGGCGCCTCGAGCGCTCGCTTCAAGATCTGGACGCCGGTTTTTTCGTCGCCTTCGCAGGCGGCTTCCTCCCTGGTTACCGCTGCGGTGCATTTGAGAAGCGCAAGACCTCCGCCGGGGACAATTCCCTCGGCCACCGCCGCTTTGGTGGAACTGATGGCGTCGTCGAGCGCTTCCTTCTTCGCCTTCATCTCGGCTTCGGTCGGGGCGCCAACGCGGATCACCGCAACGCCGCCGGACAGCTTGGCAAGCCGCTCCTCGAGCTTTTCGCGGTCATAGTCGCTGGTCGTCTTTTCGATTTCGCGCCGGATTTGCGCAATCCGGCCATCAATCCGGGCACGGTCGCCGCCGCTGCCGATCAGCGTGGTATTTTCCTTGTCCGCAACCACCCGCGCGGCACGCCCGAGCTGCTGCAGCGTCACGCTTTCAAGCTTCAACCCCAGTTCTTCGGAGATCACCTGCGCCCCGGTCAATATCGCGATGTCTTCCAGCATCGCCTTGCGCCGGTCGCCGAAGCCGGGCGCCTTGACCGCGCAGCCCTTGAGAACCCCGCGTAGCTGGTTGACGATCAGGGTCGCGAGCGCCTCGCCTTCGATGTCCTCGGCCACGATCAGCAATGGACGGCCCGATTTGGCGACCTGCTCGAGCACCGGAATCAGGTCGCGCAGCGCCCCGATCTTGTGATCGCACAGCAGCACGAATGGGTCTTCCAGTACGGCCTCCATGCGCTCCGCGTCGGTGACGAAGTAGGGGGATATGAAGCCGCGGTCGAATTTCATGCCTTCGACGACGTCCAGCGTGGTTTCCGTGGTCTTGGATTCCTCCACCGAGATCACGCCGTCGCCGCCCACCTTCTCGATGGCGTCGGCCACCAGGGCGCCTATTAACGGATCATTGTGGGCCGATAAGGTTGCGACCTGCGCCTTCTCCGCTTTCGTCTTCACCGGCCGGGACATCGCGTGCAGCGCCTCGATCGCGGCGCGCGCCGCCCGGTCCAGGCCACGCTTGAGATCGATGGCGCTGGCGCCTGCCACGACGTTGCGCACGCCGTCGGCGAGGATCGCGTGAGCGAGAATGGTCGAGGTGCTGGTGCCGTCGCCGACAACGTCCCCGGTCCTCTCCGCGGCCTGGCGAAGCACCTGGGCGCCGAGATTCTCCTCGGCGTCCTTGAGGTCGAATTCCTTGGCAATGGTGACGCCGTCATTGCAGACGATCGGTGCGCCCCAGCTCTTTTGAATCAGGACCGATTTCGACTTCGGCCCGAGCGTGACGCGCACCGCATCGGCCAGAAGCGTTGCGCCCCGCAGCACTTTCTCGCGGGCGGCGGAATGGAACAGGATTTGCTTGTGGGCCATTCGCCGCCTCCGTCAATCAAATCGGTATCATGCGCGCAGTCGGCCCCGCCGATCAAAACTCCGATCTGGCGAAGGCCGGCAGACTCGCTTACTTCACGCTTACCGGGATCGTCTTCTCCTTCTTCTGCGCTTCCGGAGATTTCGGCAGGGTGACGGTCAGGACGCCGCTCTTGTAGCTCGCTTCGATCTTCTCGGCGTCGACCCCGCCGGGTACCTGCAGCGCGCGGCGGAAAGAACCGTAGCGCCGCTCCGAGACGTAGCGGTCCTTGGTCTTCTCTTCCTTTTCTTCCTGCTTTTCGCCCTTGATGGTCAGCATGCCGTTGGCAAGCTGAACGTCGATGTTCTTGGCATCGAGTCCCGGTAGTTCGGCCGTCACCTCGAACGCCTTGTCTTTCTCGACGATGTCGGTCGCCGGTGTGATATTGACGCCAAGGCCGCCGCGCCAGAACGACTTTATGTCGGGAAACGGGCGAAGGAACGGTGGCTGCCAAAATCCGGTCTGGAAATCGTGGAACATTCGATCGACCTGATTGCGCAGAACTTCAAAGGGTTGCCAGTCCGCAGCCTTGGTGGGCTGCTTCGCCGGAGTTACTTCGGTTTTGATGGGTAGTCTTGTTGCAGCTTCTGCCATGACAAATACTCCTCTCAGAGTTGCCAAATAGGAAGCATAAGCCTTTGAAAATAAACTTCCTTGATCTCCATCAAATCATCGTTCTCGAAGGCGATGCGGATGGCGCCTCCGGTCGGCGCCGAATTGACACGTGGGCGCACAAGGGGGATGCGTCACAGCGTCTTAAGACGATCGAGAAACGGCTGCTGGCTGGCGAGAATTTTCTTTCGCGCCAGGGGAAGCGCGAACCATGCGGCGCGATCGATTTCGGGGACGTATAGGGTCCGGCCGCTTCGGGGAGGCCATTCGATGGCAATTTCGTTGCTGCGTACGGTGCCGGTATCGAGATTGCCCTCCAGCGCATAGGCCAGAACGATTTTGCCGCCGCGCTGGCGTACCTCTCCAAGCGGCCGGAGCGGGCCCGTCGTTTCGGTTCCGAGTTCCTCTGCAAATTCCCGGCGGGCTGCGGTTTCCGGGTCCTCGCCGTTTTCCAGTTCCCCTTTCGGAATGGACCAGGCGCCAAAATCGCGGTTTCGCCAAAAAGGTCCGCCGGGATGGACAAGCAGCACATCGGTGCCGGTGTCGCCACGGCGGTACATCAGGATGCCGGCGCTCGTGGTTGCCATGCGGTCCGCCCGGGATATAGAAATGACGGGATAAATTGATCCAACTCAAGTCAGCACAGCCAATGCGGGCATTGCTATATTAAATGGATCGGAAACCCGGAGGTCAATTTCCCTACACGGCGTTCTTCTGGCCGGCGCTAGCCGTTGCGTCGGCCACTGAAGCCGCGACGTCCATGGCGGCACAGTTTCTGGGATTTCCGATCGATGCCGATGGCGACCATCCCCAGCAAGAGCCCCAAGGAGCCACGCCCGGCGAAATAGTCCTCGAACTGCGTACAGTCCGACTCCGAGACTTTACGCTGGTCAAGAGTGGCGTTCCCACGCTCTTGTGCACGCCGCTCGCGCTGCATGGAGCCGTTGTCGCCGACCTTGCCGCCGGGCACAGTCTCGTTGCCGCCCTCCGCGGCGCCGGAATTGAGCGGCTGTTCATGGCGGATTGGCGCTCGGCCAGCCCCGACATGCGATTTCTCGGAATTGATGACTATCTTGCCGATCTCAATGTCCTCGTCGATCATGTCGGTGCCCCCGTTGATCTGGTCGGGCTTTGCCAGGGAGGCTGGTTATCGCTGCTCTATGCCGGGCGATTCCCGGCCAAGGTACGCAAGCTCGTCATGGTCGGCGCGCCGGTCGATATTGCCGCGCGGCGATCCGGATTGTCGGCGATCGCCAAGGCGACGCCCCTGGCCATGTTCCAGCGTCTGGTTGCCTCAGGCGACGGTCGCGCTATCGGCCGCGATCTCGCGCAGTTCTGGAGAAAAGACACTGCCGTCGATATGCGTGAATCGCTGCAGACGCTCGAGCCGGCCGGCTCGCCGGAATTCACGCAGCTCGAAGCCATTTTCAGGAATTGGAATTCCTGGACCATCGATGTTCCCGGCACCTACTATCTGGAAGTGATCGAAAAACTCTACAAGCGCAACGAGCTTGCCGCCGGAAGCTTCGTCGCGCTGGGAAAAAAGATCGACCTCTCGCGGCTGCGGCATCCAATGTACCTTCTCGCCGGCAGCGCCGACGAAGTGGTCGCCCCGGAACAATTGCTCGCGACGAAGCGGCTGGTTGGAACCCGGCCGGAGCACCTCCGCCACGCGATCGCCCCAAGCAATCATCTCGGTCTGTTCATGGGAAAACGGACGCTTGAGGAATACTGGCCGCGGATTGTGCGCTGGATGAAGGAGCCTACCCAGGAGGAAGCTTTCTGATGGCTTTTGACCTGCATCAACGACCTCGTCCGGTGAGGCGGACATTCTTACAGGCCATTATTCGGCCGTTCGCCTCCATTCGATGAGGAGAGAGTCATGCAAACGCCAGTTGAAATAGAATTTCAGGAAATAGTTGCCAATCCCGCAGTTCAGGACATGATCGCGGAGCATGTGAAGAAGCTTGAACAACTCTATGGTCGCATTACAGCGTGCCGCATCGTCGTCAAAGGTCCCGGCAAACGTCACAAAACCGGCGGCCTGTATGACATCAACATTCGACTGGCACTACCGGATGGTCGTGATGTCGATATCGGGCGGACGCCGAAGGAAGACGAACGACATTCGGATTTGCCATTCGCCATCAACGATGCGTTCAAGCGGGCCGGCAGGCGACTTCAGGATAGCGCGCGGCGCATGGAGGGATTGGTCAAGAGTCACGAAGGCCAACCTGTCGGAACTGTCCTGCGATTGGACCCGGCCGGCCAATTTGGATTCCTTCAATCAAACGATGGCAAGGAGGTTTATTTCCACCGCAATAGCGTTCTCGGCGCGTTTTCCGAATTGGCCGTTGGCTCTCGGGTCACGTTTGTCGATGAGATCGGCGAAAAGGGCGTGCAGGCCAGCACCGTGAAACTTCTCGGAAAACACGGGTTGCGGGTCTGACCCCTTCGGCACCGACACGCAGGGCGCGTCGTACATTGGAAATAATGAATGTGTCGCCGGGCAGGCGCGGCGCGCTACTGGACGATTTCGATCGTCGTATTCTGCCGCCCGTGGTTCTGCACCAATTCGAACAATGATCTTGCATTGTCCGGGCTGAGCCTGACGCAACCGTGGGACACGGCCCGCCCGAGGTTGCGGATTTCAGTCGTCCCGTGGATGGCGTAGCCGGTGCGGAAGAAAATTGAATACGGCATCGGCGTGTAGTCGTAGAGGCGGGAGTAATGCATCCGCTCCAGCGTATAGGGCTTGTAGCTGCCGACCGGCGTCCGATAGCCGCGCCGGGCCGTCGACACCGGCCAGGTCGCAAAATCAGCGCCGTCGACCGCGACGTTCATGGCTTGCCGTGAAAGCTGGATTCGGACAGCGACGCTGGCGTGCGCGCCGTCACTCGCCGGACCGGCGAACAGAACACACAGGGCGAACGGCAGGCTAAACCGGCTGCCTTGCTGATTCCAGAATTTCATGATCGTCTGATCGCTTCCCTAGAAATCGAACGTCAGCTGCCGGGACGGCGCGACCTCCGGCGGGGAATTTTAGGTGGCACCGTCCCGCAACGCTGGTGTTGATCGGGATCAATCGTCCGGATGCGAGGTCGGCGGTTGCAAATGAGCCCGCCGTCAGTCGGGTTCGCGCAGAATCCATCGGTCGCCGGATTTCTGATATTTGCGTTTCACCGCCGCCCAGGCGACGCGATGGGCGGTGCTTTCACGCCGGGCGGGACCGCGCGCCGCGTATTGCGTCCAGGCGTTGTTGAAGGCGCCGAGATAGATCTCCTGCGCATGCAGCGGCAAATGCGCCTGAACCGGCGGCGGAAGATCCGCGACGGACATGTAAGGCAAAACGGCACCCCCCGCGTTTGGTGCGAGGCCGGCGCCGCGCCAGACGGCGCATGAACTGCATAACCCCTGTGTGAGCCAAGCGAATTGATCCAGAGCAAGCGGCTGCGCCCCGGGGCCAGCTAAGATTTTATTGGCTAATCCATCGTTTTGCAGATTTGGCGAGGCAACAAAATGGAATCGGACTCCTCGTCACGAAAGCAGGCCGTCGCAATCGGTTATATCTTTGCCGCCGCCATCGGCATGGTGGTGCTGCAATGGATATTGGCGACCTACAATACCGTCGACACCATTCCCTACAGTGAATTCGAGCAACTGGTCGACCAGGGCAGCGTCACCGAGGTCTCCGTCGGTCAGGATACGATCCAGGGCAAATTGAAGGACAAGCTCAAGAGCGGAAAATCGGCCTTTGTCACCGCCCGGGTCGATTCGGCAGCTTGCCGAAAAGCTGAAGGCGAAGGGAGTGGTCGTAACCGGCGTGCCGTCGGGCGGGCTGTTCCAGGCCATCCTGTCGTGGATCGTGCCCGCGTTGATGTTCTATCTGATCTGGATCTTCCTGGGACGCCGTCTGGCGGATCGCCAGGGCTTTGGCGGGCTGATGTCGATCGGCAAGTCGCGGGCCAAGGTCTATGTCGAAAAGGATACCAGGGTGACCTTCGCCGACGTGGCCGGCGTCGACGAAGCAAAATTCGAGCTGCAGGAAGTGGTGTCCTTTCTCAAGGACCCCAAGAGCTACGGCCGGCTCGGGGCCCATGTTCCCAAGGGGATCTTGCTGGTCGGACCGCCCGGCACCGGCAAGACCCTGCTTGCCCGCGCGGTCGCCGGCGAAGCCGGCGTCGCGTTCTTTTCCATTTCCGGCTCCGAGTTCGTGGAGATGTTCGTCGGCGTCGGCGCGGCGCGGGTTCGCGATCTCTTCGAGCAGGCGCGCAAGGCGGCGCCCTGCATCATCTTCATCGATGAACTCGATGCGCTCGGCCGCAGCCGCTCGCCCGGCGCTTTCGGCGGCTACGATGAAAAGGAGCAGACCTTGAACCAGCTGCTCGCCGAGCTTGACGGCTTCGACCCCACGGTCGGCGTTATTCTGCTGGCGGCCACCAACCGGCCCGAAATCCTCGATCCCGCGCTGTTGCGGGCAGGGCGGTTCGATCGCCAGGTGCTGGTGGATCGCCCCGACAAGAGCGGCCGCCTTGCCATCCTCAAGGTGCACGTTCGCAAAATCAAGGTCGCCAAGGATGTCGATCTCGACAAGGTCGCGGGCCTCACCACCGGCTTCACCGGCGCCGACCTTGCCAATCTGATCAATGAGGCCGCGATCGCCGCGACCAGGCGCAATGCCGATGAGGTTTGCTTCGACGATTTCACGGTTGCGATCGAGCGGATCGTCGCCGGAATTGAAAAGAAGAGCCGGGTGCTCGGCAAGGAAGAACGCCGCCGGGTCGCCTATCACGAGATGGGCCATGCGCTCGTTGCCGCGAGCCTGCCGGGGGTCGATCCCGTGCAGAAGGTATCCATCATTCCCCGCGGCGTCGGCGCGCTCGGCTATACCATGCAGCGTCCCACCGAAGACCGGTTTCTGCTTGCGGCAAGTGAACTCAAGAACCGGATTGCGGTGCTGATGGGAGGCCGCGCCTCCGAGCAAATGATCTTCGACGGCGACGTCTCGACCGGTGCCGCCGACGATCTGCAGCGGGCGACGGAGATTGCCGTCGAGATGGTTACGAAATACGGAATGGACCCGAAAGTCGGGCAACGGACTTATGCGCCGCGACCGCAGGCGTTTCTTCCGGCCATGCAGGACACGGTTGTCGGCGCGGCGGAGGCGACGGCACGCGAGATCGATCTGGCGGTGCGCGATCTGATCGAGGCCGGCGACATTTGCGCGCGAGCCATTCTCGAAAAGCGCCGGGACGATCTCGATGCGGGCGTGGCGCTGCTGATCGCAAGGGAGACGTTGACAGCGGAGGAATTTGCACCGCTGCGCCCGGTGGCTGCGCAGGCGAAGGCAGCCGAGTAACGGGCTGCACCTCCTGGCTTGCTGTTTCGTGGTTGATGTCGATCAAGTCGAGGGCCCGCAATGGGCGTAGAATTCCACAAAATTGTTGAGATGTGGGAGGCGTCGTCATGGCATTTCCAGCGTCAAGGCAAGGCCGTTCACGTGAAGTGAAATCTTTCGCCGTGCTTCGTGCGGCGATGGTCGAGCGAAATATCGCCGCGCGCGGTGTGCGCGACGATCTCGTGCTTGAGGCAATGCGCAAGGTGCCGCGCGAGTTGTTCCTGCCGGAGAAGCTGCGCGAATTCGCTTACGAGGATTCACCGCTCCCGATTGCCGGGGAGCAGACCATTTCCCAGCCCTATATCGTCGCGTTCATGGCGGAAGCCCTGATGCTCAAGGGCGGCGAAAAGATCCTCGAGATCGGCGCCGGCTCCGGCTACGCCGCCGCGGTGCTGTCGGAGATTGCGGCCCATGTGTACACGGTCGAGCGTCTCGGCCAGCTCGCGGAGCAGGCCGCGGCGACGCTGGCCGATCTCGGCTACGACAATGTCCACGTCCTGCATGGCGACGGCACCAGAGGGTGGCCGGAACATGCTCCGTATGACGCCATCGTCGTGGCGGCCGGCGGACCGCAGGTTCCGGAGTCGCTCAAGGAGCAGCTGAAGATCGGCGGACGACTGGTGATCCCGGTCGGCGCCGATCAGCGCAGCCAGGAACTGGTCCGGGTCGTCAGAGTTTCGAAAAATGAATATCGCAGCGAAGATATTGCCGACGTTCGCTTCGTTCCCCTGATCGGCGAGGAGGGGTGGGCGGGCGCGAAGGGCGAGGCCCGCGCGCCGGTGCGCCGCGCGCTGCGGCCGGTTTCGCCAGTTGAGGAAACGCTGGTCCGAAACCTCGCGGACGCCGCGGAATCCTTCCCGTCGATCGAGAAAGCCGATCTCGATCCGCTGATGCGGCGTATCGGGTCGTCGCGCATCGTTCTTCTGGGTGAGGCGACCCATGGCACATCCGAATTCTACAGGATGCGCGAACGCATCACCCGCGAGCTGATCATCAGGAAGGGTTTTCGCTTCATCGCCATCGAGGCGGACTGGCCGGATGCCGCCCGGGTCGATCACTACGTGCGGCATTTCCAGTATCCGCCGTCGGAGTGGACCGCCTTCGCACGATTTCCGACCTGGATGTGGCGAAACACCGAGGTGCGCGATTTCGTGAGCTGGCTGCGCAAGCATAACGGCACGGCGGAGATGGGCGAGCGCGTCGCATTTCACGGCCTCGATCTCTACAGCCTCTATGATTCGATCCGGTCGGTTCTGAACTATCTCGACGAGGTCGATCCGGACTCGGCGAAGGTCGCCCGCGAGCGCTATGGCTGCCTGACGCCGTGGCAGCGCGATCCCGCCACCTACGGTCATGCCGCATTGACCGGATCCTATCCGACCTGCGAATCCGACGTGGTGCGGACGCTCGGCGACCTCTTGGCAAAACGCCGGGCCTACGCCGAGCACGACGGCGAGCGGTTCCTCGATGCCGAGCAGAATGCCCGTCTGGTCGCCAATGCGGAGCGCTATTACCGGATCATGTATTACGGCTCGCGCGCGTCGTGGAATCTGCGCGACAGCCACATGTTCGAGACCCTGAAGAACCTGCTGGCATTCCATGGCGCCGACAGCAAGGCGGTGGTCTGGGCGCACAACTCGCATGTCGGGAACGCCGCAGCGACCGAAATGGCTGCGCGCGGCGAACACAATATCGGCCAACTCTGCCGCAAGGAGTTCGGCGACCAGGCCTATCTGATCGGCTTTGGCACCCACAGCGGAACGGTGGCCGCGGCGTCCGAGTGGGATGGCCCGATGGAAGTCAAGAAAGTCCGGCCGGCGCTTGCCAACAGCTATGAGCAGTTGTGCCACGCGACCGGGCTTACCCGCTTCATGCTGGGTCTGCGCGGTCGCGGCGATCTATGCGGCCCGAAGGGTCTCGGCAAGGAACGTCTCGAACGGGCGATCGGCGTGATCTACCGGCCTGAGACCGAGCTCGCGAGCCATTACTTTCAGGCCAACCTGCCGCAGCAGTTCGACGAGTATGTCTGGTTCGACGATACCCATGCCGTGACCCCGCTGGATACCGCCGAAATCAAGGGGCTTCCGGACACCTATCCGTTCGGGGTGTGATCCAGTCATGAGCAGCGCGTATGTTCTTGAGAAAATGGACTGGATGCGTGCCGAGCGAATATGGCCCAATGGCCTGCGCTATTTGTGGACAGATGCCTTTGGACTCGTTCTGCTGGTTTCGCTCTATGCGGAACTTGGCGAGGAGAAATTCCTCGATCAGGCTGAGTGGCTGGTTGCTGAGGTGGACCGGGTTCTCGGGCGCGCTCGCGGCGTTCGTATCGGCGAGGCTCCCGATCGCGACGGGCAGTATTTCCACTATCTGGCGGTCTGGTTGTACGCATTGTCAGTGCTTGCCCGCTATCTGCCCGCATACCGGCGCAAAGGCATCGATCTCGTTCGCCAGACTCACAGCGCATTCGTCCTGCCGGGCAGGGGCGTGATCTGGAAAATGAAGGAAGATTTGTCCGCGCCCTATCCCGGCTATGGTCTGGGCGCGCTTGACGCCTTCTATGGCTATATTTCGTACCGATGCCTCGGCGAGGAGCCGCTGCGCCGGGAAATCGCGGAAATGAAGGCGCTGATCGACCTGTCCGCTCCGAAACTGTTCATCACCCAGGATTTGGGCCTCGGGATGATGTTGTGGATGACCCACTTTTTCCCGGATGAGGAATGGGAGGTGTCGCAGCGGCGCCGTTGCCTGCGGCAACTCGACGCGATGTGGCAGAAAGACGGCTATTTTTGCCGCGAGCCGCAATTGCCGACCGTAAAATTTGCTTTTACCAATTATGGCGTCTCGGTCGGACTGCAGGCGGTGGAGGAAATGCCCCAGCGCGTCGTGCGGCTGAATGAATTCTTCGACGGCTTTCGGTCTGGCGATGAATATGACCGTGACGCCATCACGCATGTCATGTCCTGCAATTCGCACTTTCCGGGATATTTCCGGCGCGACTTTGTCGGTTCGATTCATCCTCCGTAGCAGCAGCGGAAATTGGCGGGCGGCTTTTCGGCCGCTGACGGATCATCGCGAAAACAGGTCAGTTGCGAGGACCAAATGAACAAGATCAGGATTCCCCATCATGCGTTGGTGTTTGTCGGCGACGGCCGAAAAGCCCTGTTCCTGCGCAATGACGGCGACGAGAAGTTTCCCAATCTCAGGACCGAGAAAGTATTCGAGGATGAAAACCCGCCCAGCCACGAGCAGGGCACCGAGCGGCCCGGGCATATTGGCAAGGGATCGCAACCGGGGCGCAAAAGCGCGGTCGAGGCAACCGATTGGCACGACATCGAGGAGCATCTTTTCGCGCGCAAGGTCGCCGTTGCCCTGGAACAGGTGATCCGAACGCGGAAGGTGAAGGCCCTGGTGGTGGTGGCTCCGCCAAGGACGCTGGCCGATTTGCGAAGCGCATTCCACGCCGACGTCAAAGCCTGCGTCATTGCCGAGATACACAAGGATTTGACCAGGCATCCGGTTTGGGAAATCGAGAAGTATCTCACGAGCGATACCGATTCCGGGTAATACCGGAAGGATGATGGCGGCCGCGGGCTGGCATCAGTGGGCCAGAAGCGCGCAAGCCGAGCTTTGTCGCAGCAGGTGACGCGTTACCCCGCCGAAGATCCATTCGCTCAAGCGGGTATGTCCGTAAGCCCCGGCCACGATGATATCGATGCGGGCCTCGGACGCGATGGCATCGAGCTGGCTGCCGGCGTCGCCGGCGGACAGTTCGACCCGCGCTGACGCCTGGATATTGTGCCGCTGCAGCCAATTGGCGACGTCGGCGACACAAGCGGCCGCGGCGTCGCGCTCACTTGCGTCGGACACGATCTCGACGACGGTCAGTTGCTCGGCTTTTCTCAGCAGCGGAAGCGCCGCCACGATCGCCTTGCGGGATTCCGCGGTATCCTTCCACGCCACCAGCATCCGATTGGTTGCCAGACTGGTGCTTCGGGGCGGTACCACCAGTACCGGCCGGCCCGCTCTCATGACGGCATCGCCGATATCAAGCAGCTGATGCGGGTCAAGCGGAGCGTAATGTTCCGAGCGGCCGACCACCAGCAAATCTGCAGCCCGAGCCTCCGCCGCGAGGAAATCGGCGGGATAGGCCGCGCCCGAGCGCCATTGCAGAGAGCAACCCGAGGTCTTGAGCGCGGATCGAAAACGGGTCTCGCAGTTTTCGATGGCCCGGTTCAGCTGTTCGTAGTCGGCTTCGAGCACGCTCGATGCGATCATGCCGTCGGCATGGATGGGTGCGACCGGGAGGCCGGCGCTTACCCCGATCACCTCCGACTTGAGCCGATTGGCCAGCTCGCACGCAATACGCAAGGCGGGCTCGCTGGCTTGTTCGAGCTCGACATATACCATCAGGGATCGATAGGTCACGTCGTCTTCCCGATTCAGTGCGAGATAAGTGCCGGGACGGTCAGCGATTCGAACATACCGCGGGTCGTGCCGCCCAGGATAAATTCCCGAAGTCTGGAATGACCATACCCGCCCATCACGATCAGGTCGGTGTCGTTGTCGGCGGCCAGCGACAAAATGGCATTGTGAATATTGGGACCCTCGGCCGTAACCCGGTAAGGCGTTGCGGACAGGTCGCGCCGGGCGAGGTGAGCTATCAATGCCGTCGATGATGCTTCGCCGCCGGCGTCTTCAGCCTCGTTGACGGCGACAATGTCGATCGTTTTCGCCTTGCGAAGAAATGGCATGGCGTCGTGCACCGCCCGCGCGGCCGGTACGCCGCCGTCCCAGCAGATCAGCACGCGATCGATCTTGATGGGAGCATGGGTGATGTAGGGAATCATCAGCACCGGTCGCCCGGAGCCGAACAGCACCGCCTCGGACAGGAAATCGGCCTGGCTCGGATTTGAGCGGTCGGGTTGAGCGACAATATTCAGATCGTAGAGGCGCGACATCTGCGTCACGGTGCGGGTTGCCGCATAGGAGACGTCAAACGTGCTTCTGGCATCATGGGGAATGCCGAGGTGCCTTGTGGCGATCTCGAACTGGTCAAGTACGACCGCGGCCTGCGCGACACTCGTCTCGTACTCGGCGGCCATGACAACCGCCGCGGCCTCGGAGGCTACCATCGGATTCAAGGCTTGATAGACGCAGGCGATCCCGTCGAGATGCGCTTCGAACAGGCCGGCGACCGAAACGGCGCAGTCAATCAAGGCGCCGGCAGGCCGGTCGACGGGAAGAAGGACAGAGATATCGTGCAACATGAAGGGCCGCCTCCAGTTATGAGTGCCTGATTTCAATTATGGGCGCTTGTGCCCGGCTCGCTTTGATCTATCTCATGCCCCGAACCACGCCGGGTCGGGCAGACACGGTTGATCTCTCGACCAAATTTCTCGCGGCGCGCGATAATTGCCTGGTTTGGCGGCCGCGCCTGATGCCGCTTTCCAGCGCCAACATGCCGCGGGACTCCGAGAAAGTCTGTTTATCGAGGCAGACCAGAAGTGACCGGACGACGGTCAAAAAAGCTCCCGGCGTATGGTGGAATATTGGTCCGACTTTGGAGTATGTGATGTCATGAGACGGCGCCAATTCATCGTCGCACTTGGTGGCGTGGCCGCCTGGCACGTGGCCGAGCGTGCGCAAGCGGCAAAATTGCCGACCATCGGATTCCTGGGCCCGCTCACACAATCCGCCCAGAGCGATTGGACTGCCGCGTTTGTGCAGCGCATGGGCGAGCACGGTTGGATCGACGGCCGCACGATAGCGATCGAGTTTCGCTGGGGTGAAGGGCGCAGCGAGCGTCTCGCCGAAATCGCGGCTGAGTTGGTCCGGCTGAAAGTGGATATAATCGTCACCGGGGGTACCGCAGCAGTCATCGCCGCCAAGCAGGCGACATCGGTTGTTCCGATCGTCTTCGGGGTGGCGGGGGACCCGGTCGGCACCGGGCTGGTGGCGAGTTCTGGCGCGACCGGGCGGCAACGTTACCGGCCTGTCAAACCAGTCGACCGATCTTGCTGGCAAGCGTCTCGAACTTTTGCGCGATGTTGTGCCCGGTGTTCGCCGACTGGCGATCATGGCCAATGCCGGCAGTCCCATCGGCGTGCTGGAGATGGGCGAGGTCCAGGCAGCGGCCAGGAAGCTCGGCATTGAGGCCGTTTCACTCGAAATTCGCCGAATGGAGGATATCGCGCCCGCCATCGAAGCGCTCAGGGGTCACGCCGATGCACTTTTTGTCGTGACCGACCCGCTCGTGAACACCAACCGGATTCTAATCAACACCCTGGCGCTGGGCGCACGACTGCCGTCGATGCACGCGGGGCGGGACTATGTCGAAGCAGGCGGGCTGATGTCTTATGGACCAAACTTCGCGGACCTGTTCCGGCGCGCCGCCGACTATGTTGACAAGATTCTGCGTGGGGCAAAGCCGGCCGATCTTCCGGTCGAGCAGCCAACCAAGTTTGATCTGGTTGTCAATATGAAGACCGCAAAGGCCCTTGGCCTTGAATTGTCACCAACACTGCTCGCCCGCGCCGATCAAGTGATCGAATAAAGTGGCAGCGATGCGTGGGTTTGAAGTTGGTACCTTTCTAACCTCGCGCGATCTTAAGTCCGTAATATGCACCAAAGCGCCAGTTTACGGTTTCGCCGGGTGAATGAACGTCCACGGCGTGGTCTCGGAATCCCGGGGCACTTCGATGGCGATCAGGTAGGGACCGCCATGCGCCAGCGCCTTTTCCAGTGCGGGGCGAAATGCTTCAGGCGATGTGACGCGCGCGGCAGCAACGCCGAAGGATTCCGCGAGTTTTACAAAATCCGGATTGACCAGATCGGACGCCACCACGCGGCCTTCGAAACGCTCGCGCTGGTCGCGCCGCACATTGCCATAGGCGTTGTTGTTGAACACCAGCGTGACCACGCCAATGTTGAACTGCACGGCGGTGGCAAGTTCCTGCACGCCGAACATGAAGCCGCCATCGCCGGTGATCGCGACCACCGGCCGGTCCGGATGTGCGACCTTGGCGCCGAGCGCGGTGGGGAAGCCGGAGCCAAGCGTGCCCTGATAGCCTGAGGAGATGAAGGTGCGCGGTTCGTAGACCGGGAAACCGTACCAGGAGGCGAAGCCGACCTGCGACAGCTCGTCGGTGACGATGGCGTCATGCGGCAGCACGTCGCGCAGGATGTTCAGATAGGCCATCT
This sequence comes from uncultured Alphaproteobacteria bacterium, assembly GCA_963801875.1. GTDB lineage: Bacteria > Pseudomonadota > Alphaproteobacteria > Rhizobiales > Xanthobacteraceae > Bradyrhizobium. Next base: position 1,319,993 of record CAWDGT010000010.1, read on the forward strand.
GCGGCTGGACTTTCTGAATTTCCCGCAGCGCCGCCGCCGAAGCCTCGCGGATCGCGCCGCGGCGGCCGCTGGTTTTCGCGTAGCCCTTCGTTCTGACCGCCGCGAGCAGCTCGCGGGTGCCAGTCCGCGCATCCGATATCACGGCGGCATCAGGCGTAAACCTTCGCATTTCCGACGGATCGATATCGATCCGAACCGATTTCAGGCCGGCGGGCCGGAACGGCCAGCGCGTCATGGTCGCCAGTTCCATCCGGGTGCCGATCCCGATCATGAGATCTGTCGTCGGCCAGAGCCGGTAGGCCGCCGCCATCGTCAGGCCGAGTTCATGGGCGTTGGAGACGATGCCGCGCCCGCTGCGAAACGCCACCACGGGCGCGTCGATCAGTTCGGCCAGCTCCAGGATTTCATCGCGGGCGTGAACGGCGCCGCTGCCGACGAAAATCATCGGCGTCTTGCTCTCCGCGATCAGGGCGGCGGCGGCCTTGACACGCGCGGTGTCGGGCTGCGGCGCCGGAAACGGATCGAAGGTTTTTGCCGCGGCGACGTCCGCGCGCTGCGTGAACACGTCCCAGGGCATTTCCAGCGCAACCGGGCCGCGCCGTCCTGACAGCATTTCCTGGAACGCGCGGCTGACCAGCGTCGGCGCGGCGTCGGGATATTCGATGCGGTCGGCCCATTTGACGAATGTTCTGAGCGTCGCGAGCTGGTCCGGCATTTCGTGGAGATGGCCGCGGCCTTTGCCGAGGAATTGCGTCGGCACCTGTCCGGTCAGGCAGAGCACCGGTTCGTTCGATCCGAACGCGGTGAGCAAGGCCGCGCCGACATTCAGCACGCCCGGGCCGGGCACCACGCTGAACACGCCGGGCCTGCCGGTGGATCGCGCGTAGCCATAGGCCATATAGCCGCAGGCCTGCTCGTGGCGGGCGCCGATCACCTTCAGCTGCGCCTGCTGGAACGCGTCGAACAGGCCGTAGATCTGCGCGCCGGGCAGGCCGAATACGGTGTCGACGCCGTGCGCGACCAGGCCGCTGACGATGGCTTCGCCGCCGGAACTCACTGTCATTGCATCATCCAATCGCTCGCGAGCAAAATCATGGGGCCTCGTCAATCACACCATTGCGCAGCACGCCGATCTTGTCAGCCTCGACTTCGACCATGTCGTCCGGCTTGAGATAGCGCGGCGGATCGAATCGCGCCCCGGCGCCGGTTGGCGTTCCCGTGACAATGACGTCGCCGGGAACCAGCGTGGTGAAAGTCGAGATATAGTTGATCAGATAGCGGAAGCCGAAGATCAGCCGCTTGGTACGGTCGTCCTGCCGCGTCTCGCCGTTGACCCGAGTCGTCAGCCTGATATCGGCGATCTGCGCTTCGTCAGTGTAAGGAACCAGCCACGGGCCGAGGCTGCCGGTGGAATCGAAATTCTTTCCCTGCGTGACGTTGAATTTCGCATGCCGGACCCAGTCGCGGATGGTGCCTTCATTGCACAGCGTGATCGCGGCGATGTGATCGAGCGCCGCGGTCTCGGGAATGTGCCGGCCGGCCTTGCTGATCACGAGAACCAGCTCGCCCTCGTAATCGAGCTGCACGGACGCGCGCGGGCGAACCAGCGGCGTCAGGTGACCGACGAACGAGCGCGGCGTGCGAATGAACATGCTGGGATATTTCGGGGCGTCCTGACCGTCTTTATATTCCGCGTTGCGGTCGGGATAGTTGACGCCGATGCAGATGATTTTCTCCGGCGCAGGAATCGGCGGCAGCCAAACGATGGCATCCAGCGCATGGTCCGGCTGATGCCGCGCCGCATCCTCGGCAAGTCGGGTCAGCGCGCCGGCGGCGATGGCTTCGCGCAGCGTGGGGAAATCCTTCGCAAAGCGCGCAGAGAGATCGACGATCCCGCCGTCGACCACAGCGCCGTATTTGGTCGCGCCGTCGACGGCAAAGGTTGCGATGCGGTGTGAGGCCATGAGATGTCCGATGAAATGCGGGCGACCTAGCCGGGGTTCATGCCCCTGGCCTTGATAACAGCCGCGGCCGCGGGAGTGGTCAGGAAGCCGATGAGGGACCTTGCGGCGTCCGCTTGCGCGCTATCTGCCGCGACGGCGGCGGTGAAAACCAGGTCCTGCTGCAATTCAGCGGGGAATGCGCCGGCCAGTTCGACGCCGGGGGCGATCAGCACGTTGACGAGAAATACCCCGAGATCGGCCTCACCCCTGGCAACCGCCTGTGCGATCTGGGCCGGCGCGGTCTGCGGCATGGTCCTGGCCTTCATCGCCTCGCCAATGCCGAGCCGGTCGAACATCTTCAGGATGTAGGCGCCGGCCGCGCTCTCCGGCACAAAGGCGATGGAATGCGCGTTGAGCAGCGTTTGTTTCAGCGCATCCGGTGTGCCGACGTCGGGCTTGGGCACGCCGGCGCGTACGATCACGCCGTAGCCGACCCGAGCGATATCGATGGTGGGGCCGGGGGCAAAGCGGGCCTTGGCGGCGGCGTCCTTGAAGACATCGATCGGCACCACCGCGAGGTCGAACGGCGCGCCAGAGGTGGCCTGCTTGATCAGGTTGGGGGTGGAATCGAAGTGAATGACCAGCTTGTGGCCGGTAGCGCGCTCGAATTGCGGGGCGAGCTCGTTCAACCACCCGGTCGTGGAGCCGCCGGCCAAAATCTTGAGTTCAGCGGCCTGAACATCAGTCATCGGCGGAATCACAAGCGCGAGGCCCAGCATCGATGCGGCTGCGGTGAGCGAAAGCTTTTCCATCATACGTCCATTGGTCGCTAGTGGTGACAATCAAACGGCGCATCCTAGTCTGCAATCGTGACATCGGCGTCGAACAGCGGCTCGCGGATCGCCTGTCCGGGGAATGGCGATCCCTGCTCAAACCAGGAACGCGGCGCGGGCGCGCCCCACAGCGTCTGCCGCCGCGGGTCCTTCAATGACCAGCGCATCGGTTCGTGATCGTGATCACCGGTGAAGTAATCGCTGGTGTAGAGCTCGAGGCGATGGCCGTCGGGGTCGCGGACATACAGGAAGAACGCGTTCGAGATGCCGTGGCGGCCGGGCCCGCGTTCGATGTTCTTGAGATAGCCGCTTGAAGCCATCACGTCGCAGAGGTGTAAAATGTTCATGGCGGTCGGCACCCAGTAGGCGAAATGGTGCAGGCGAGGGCCCTTGCCGTTGGTGATGGCGAAGTCGTGCACATTGCCCTTGCGATGCATCCATGCCGCGGCGATGCGACCCTGCGGGCCGTCTTCCTCGCCATATTCGGTGAGGCGGAAGCCCAATCGCGCGTAAAAGTCGACGGTGTCCTGAACTTCGGCGGCGAACACGTTGAAATGATCGAGCCGTTGCGGGTGGCAGCCCTTGTAGAGATCGTAGCGGCGCAGCAGATGCGGGCGCTTCTCCATCGAGGCATAGAGCTCGATCTGAAAGCCGAACGGGTCGGTCAACTGCAGCGTGCGGCCCTGGAACGGTTGCTTCGCAAACGCGTAGACGATGCCGTTTTCCGAAAAGAACGTCGCGGCCTTGTCCAGATCGTTTTCATTGCCGACCTTGAAGCCGAGCCGGTTGCAGGCGGCACTCGCCGCCTTGCGCAGCACCAGCGAGTGATGCTGATGCTCCTCGGCTCCGCGCAAATACACCGCACTATCGTCGCGATCCTCGACATGCAGCCCGACGGCGTTTTCGTAGAACTCGCGGCTGGCGTTCAGGTCCACCACATCGAGCACGACGTGGCTGCACCTGATGATGTTGAACGGCGGATCGAAAACGTGCGTTGGCACCGGCATATGGCGTCCTTGGTTAGGTTCAGTCATTCCGGGATGGTCCGAAGGACCAGACCCGGAATCTCGAGATTCCCCGATGTGCAATAGCACATCTGAGGTTCGCGCGTTGCGCGCCCCAGAATGACCGCCGGAGCTAGAGCCTTAGTTTCTCAAGCAGCGGCGCGGCGCGGTCGCGATTGGCCTTGAACACATCGGATTTCGGCGTGACCTTATCCATGCGCGGCCTCCGCCTTCAGGGCCTCGTGGATGTTGTTGCGCTTCCAGCTGGTTTCCTTGTCGTTGACCTGCATGTCGAACGACAGCGCGAATTTGTGGCCTGCGAAAACCGGGTCGAGATAGCCGGAGAGCGTCTTGAAGATATGTTCGCCGGCCCTCTTGCGGGTCGCGAGGTCGCGCCCCTCGCCGAGCCGCAGCACGATGGCGAGAAAGCCGAAATGCGCGTTCCCGTCGGCGATGGCGTAGTGCTCGCAGCGGATCGCGCGGACGCGAATGCCTCCGAGCGGAAAAATCCCGGTTTCCACCGCGGCCTTGCGAACGACTTCGACGACCTTGGCCATGTTGAGGCGGGCGTCGAGATTGGCGGAATATTCGAGCGTGAAATGCGGCATGTCCAGGTCCCTCCAGGAAGCGCACCAAGCGGCGTACAGCGAGCCGTGTGATGACTAACATCGTTCGTCTTAGCCGATCAAACGGAATTGGAAAACCGAACTTGTGCGGTGCAGGGCATCGGATGGCGGGCCGGGGCCTTGCTTCGCGGATAATGAAGAAGGGCGCAAATTTGCATGATGCTATCGAGACGATGCATAGCAGCTGTCCAGACCGGCGCAATCGTCGGGCGCGCTTGGCCGAGACCATAGACACGCGCGCGATTTTTCGCTCAAGTGCCGTTAAGCCGGTCATGAAAATCGGCATGGGGACTGGGTAACGCTGCTACCTGCCGCAGTCAGTCCGGATGCAAGATACAGGGCGAAAAATCCGCACATGGTCACGATACAAGTTCAAAATCTCATCAACTTCGTTGCCGAAGTTTTTACGAATTCAGAATCCTCGCCCGAAGAGGCCAGGCGCATCGCGACTTATCTGACGACCGCCAATCTCACCGGACACGACAGCCACGGCGTGATCCGGGTGCCGGTCTATATCAGGTGGAAGAAGATGGGCTCGGTGGTTCCCGACCAGACTGTCGAACTCGTGGTCGATACCCCGTCGCTGGCGGTGGTCGATGGCAAGTTCGGCTATGGTCAAACCGTCACGCCGCAGGCGGTCAGGATCGGCATCGAGAAATGCAGGAAAGCCGGTCTTGCCGCGGTGGCGCTGCGCAATGCCGGGCACATCGGCCGCGTCGGCGACTGGGCGGAAATGGCCGCCGCCGAAGGACTGGTGTCGATCCACTTCGTCAACGCCGCAGGCTCGCTGCTGGTGGCGCCCTATGGCGGCGTCGAGAAGCGGCTGTCGACCGCGCCCTATTGCGTCGGCATTCCGCGCCTGGGGCAGGATCCGATCGTGCTCGATTTCGCCACCTCGATCGTCGCCGAAGGCAAGGTGCTGGTTGCAAGCCGCGGCGGCAAGAAATTGCCAAAGGGCGCGCTGATCGATGCCGACGGCACGTTGAGTGAAGATCCGGCCGTGCTGTACGGGCCCCACACCGCGGACGGCCCGCGCGACCATACCAGGGGCACCGGCGCGATCCGCGCCTTCGGCGAGCACAAGGGCTCGGGGCTGGCATTCATCTGCGAGTTGCTCGGCGGCGCGTTGACCGGCACCGGCGCCACCGCGCCGGACCGGCGTTTCGCCAACGGCATGTTGGCGATCTACATCGACCCGAAGGTGGTCGACACCAGCAATTTCTTCGACGGGGAAATCTCGCGCTATGTCGATTTTATCAGGGCGACCAAGCCGGTTGCCGGCGTTGATGCGGTTTTGATCCCCGGCGATCCCGAGAGGAAAATGCGCGCCGATCGCACCAAAAACGGGGTGCCCTTGCCTGACGATACCTGGGCGGCGATAGTAAACACCGCGCGCGAAGTCGGCGTGAGCGAGGTGAGTATACAGAGGGCAACGGCCTGATTAGCACCGTCATTACGAGCGCAGCGAAGCAATCCATGGCTGCAAAAAAAAGAATGGATTCGCCGCCGCGCTGCTCGCAGTGACGGCATGGACAAAGGGAAGGAAATGAAGTGGCTAATAACGTGAAGAAGGTATGGGCGTCCGGCAAGGCTGTTGTGAATGCCTGGCTTGCGATTCCCTCAGGGTTCTCAGCCGAAGTGATCGCGCAATGCGGGTTCGACAGCGTCACCGTCGACATGCAGCACGGCGTGCAGGATTACCAGTCGATGGTGCAATGCTTCCAGGCCATGAACGGCCATCCGGTGACGCCGATGGTCCGCGTGCCCTGGAACGAGCCCGGCATCATCGGCAAGGTGCTCGACGGCGGCGCCTATGGCGTGATCTGCCCGATGATCAACACCAGGCAGGAAGCCGAGAACCTCGTCGCCTACAGCAAGTACCCGCCGCGCGGCACGCGTTCGAACGGTCCGATCCGTTCCGGCATGTACGGTTCGGCCGGCACCTATCAGAAGACCGCCAATGAGGAGATCGTGTTGCTCCCGATGATGGAGACCAAGACCGCGGTCGGGAACATGGAATCGATCCTCGATGTCGAGGGCATCAACGGCGTCTATATCGGCCCCTCCGATCTCGGTTTCTCCTATGGCCTGGTGCCGAAGCTCGACCGCGACGAGCCGGAAATTCTCAGGATTTATGAGAAGATCGTGAAGGAGTGCGGCAAGCGCGGTCTCTATCCCGGCATTCACTGCAGCGGCGCCGAGGGCGCGGTGCGCGCGATCAACATGGGCTTCAAGCTTGTGACGCTGTCGAATGAGAGCGGATTGATGATGACCTACGCCAAGATGCAGGTGGCGCAGACCCGCAAAGATTCCGGCGGCAAGGCGTAAGACAGGTTACAATGCCCTCATGCTGAGGAGGCCCGAAGGGCCGTCTCGAAGCACGAGGGCATTTTGGCGTTTGCGGCCATCCTTCGAGACGCCGCGCAATGGCGCGGCTCCTCAGGATGAGGTCCGCCTGTTAGGCGAGAGGAGACACCCCATGGCCCCAGTCCCCGTCATCCGACTGCATCCCGATGATGGCGTGCTGATCGCGCGCTCGAGCCTGCCGCCCGGCATGGTCGTAGCGGAAGGTGTGACCACGGTTGAGCGGATCCCGGCGGGTCACAAGGTCGCGATCCGCGCCATCGCGCCCGGTGAGCCGATCCGCCGCTACGGCCAGATCATCGGCTTTGCGACGGCCCCGATCGCGCCGGGCCAGCACGTCCACACGCAAAATTGCGGCATGGGCGATTTTGCCAAGGACTATGCCTTCGGCGTCGACGTGAAGCCTGTGCCGAACTTCGATCTGCCCGCGACCTTCGACGGCATCCGCCGGCCCGACGGCCGCGTGGCGACCCGAAACTATATCGGCATCCTGACGTCGGTGAATTGCAGCGCGCATGTCGCCGGTATGGTCGCGGATATTTTCAAGAAGAACCCGTTCACGCACGACAATCCGCTGGCCGATTTCCCCAACGTCGACGGCGTGGTCGCGCTCACCCACAAGACCGGCTGCGGCATGACGCAGAACGAGCCGCTGACCGTCCTTCGCCGTACGCTCGGCGGCTACGCGCGGCATGCCAATTTTTCCGCCGTCGTCGTGCTCGGTCTGGGCTGCGAGGTCAACCAGATCGGCGGCCTTATGAAGGAGCAGAAGCTCGCCGGCCGTCTGCGCGAACTGGAAATTCAGGAAATCGGCGGCACCCGCAAGACCGTCGAGGCCGGCGTCGCCTTTGTGCGCGAGGCGCTCGTCGATGCCAACAACGTCAAGCGCGAGAAGGTCGCGGCGAGCGAATTGACGGTGGCGCTGCAATGCGGCGGCTCCGATGGCTATTCCGGCGTCTCCGCCAATCCGGCGCTGGGCGCGGCGAGCGATCTGTTGGTGCGGCACGGCGGCACGGTGATCTTATCGGAAACGCCGGAGACTTATGGCGCCGAGCATCTGTTGACTCGCCGCGCGGTCAGCCGCGAGGTCGGCGAGAAGCTGGTGGCGCTGATGCGCTGGTGGGAGGAATACACCGCGCGCGAAGGCGCCGAGATGAACGCCAATCCCAGCCCCGGCAACAAGGCCGGCGGGCTCACCACGATCCTGGAAAAATCGCTCGGCGCCATGGCGAAAGCCGGCAGCACCAACCTGGTCGATGTCCTGAACTACGCCGAGCCGGTGACAAAAAAGGGTTTTGTCTTCATGGACACGCCGGGTTACGACCCGGTCGCGGCCACCGGGCAGGTGGCCGGCGGCGCCAATCTCGTCTGCTTCACGACCGGGAGAGGCAGCGTGTTCGGCTGCAAGCCGGCGCCGTCGATCAAGCTTGCCACCAACTCGGCGATGTACCGGCGCATGGAAGACGACATGGACGTCAATTGCGGCACTATCCTCGACGGCGAGGAGACGGTGCAGCAATGCGGCCAGCGCATTTTCGAGCTGATGCTGAAGACCGCCTCGGGCCAACCGACCAAGAGCGAGAGCTTTGATTTCGGCGGCGCCGAATTCGCGCCATGGGTGCTTGGGGCGACGATGTGAGGTGCGGACTAGGAAAGTCGCGGCACCGTCATTGCGAGCGCAGCGAAGCAATCCATACTGACCGGCACAACGACTCTGGATTGCTTCGTCGCTTGCGCTCCTCGCAATGACGCCGGATTGGGCTGCTTCAGGGGTTTAATCGCCGCTCGCCTGGGCAGCGGTTGCCCGTTGTTAGCGCTTGATGTCCGCCGAAGCCGGTGTTCTGCTCAAAAAAGCTGCTGGAGTAGCCTGCCTGTGTCGATCTTCGTCGCGCTACATCACCTCACGCACTACAAATATGACCGTCCGATCGACCTCGGCCCTCAAACCGTTCGTCTTCGGCCGGCGCCGCATACGCGCACGCCGATCCTGAGCTACTCGCTCAAGGTCACGCCGTCCAACCATTTCGTGAACTGGCAGCAGGATCCGCAGGGAAACTGGCTCGCGCGCTTTGTCTTCCCGGAAAAGGCCACCGAACTGAAGATCGAAGTCGACTTCACGGCGCAGATGACCGTGATCAATCCGTTCGATTTCTTCGTCGAGCCCTACGCCGACAGCTTCCCGTTCGCCTACACCGGCGATCTCAAGAGCGAGCTCGCGCCCTATCTCGCGACTTCAGAGCCCGGACCGCTGTTGTCAGCCCACCTTGCCGGCATTCCGCGCGAGGCGGCGAGCACGGTCAATTTCCTGGTCGATCTCAACGCGCAATTGCAGAAAAAGATTCGCTACATCATTCGCATGGAGCCGGGCATCCAGACGCCGGAGGAAACGCTGGCCTCTGGCGCGGGATCGTGCCGCGATTCCGCATGGCTGTTGATCCAGGTCCTGCGCCACCTCGGACTCGCCGCCCGTTTCGTCTCGGGCTACCTCATTCAATTGCGCCCCGACATCGATCCGGTCGAGGGTCCGCGCGAGGTCGAAAACGATTTTACGGATCTGCACGCCTGGGCCGAGGTTTATCTTCCGGGGGCGGGGTGGATTGGATTCGACGTCACCTCGGGCATGCTGACCGGCGAGGGGCACATTCCCGTCGCCGCCACGCCGCATTATCGCACCGCCGCGCCGATCAGCGGCGCGGTCGGATTTGCCAAGGTCGAATTCGGCTTCGAGATGAGCGTCAAGCGGATCCGCGAAGCGCCGCGAATTACAAAACCGTTCTCCGACGAGTCCTGGGCGCGCCTCGACCAGCTCGGCGAGCAGGTCGATGCCGATCTGAAGGCCGGCGACGTGCGCCTGACGATGGGCGGTGAGCCCACCTTCGTTTCCGTAGATGACCTGGAATCGCCGGAATGGAATATCGCGGCGGTCGGCCCGACCAAGCGGGCATTGGCCGATCAACTCATCAGGCGGCTGCGGACGCGGTTCGCGCCTGGCGGCCTGCTGCATTACGGGCAGGGCAAGTGGTATCCAGGCGAAAGCCTGCCGCGCTGGGCGTTCGGCCTCTATTGGCGCAAGGACGGCGTGCCGATCTGGAAGAATTCAGACTTGATCGCCGATATCGAAGGGACGCACAAGGCGCGCATTGAGGATGCCGAGCGTTTCGCGGAAGGCACCGCTAAAAAGCTCGGCGTCGATTCCCAGTACATTATGCCGGCATTCGAAGACCCGAGCCACTGGCTGCAGAAGGAAGCCACACTCCCGCCAAATGTCGACCCCAGCGATTCCAGACTGGCCGATCCGGAAGAGCGCTCGCGCATGGCGCGGGTGTTCGATCAGGGACTGAACGTTCCCAGGGGATTCGTTCTGCCGATCCAGCGCTGGAACGCGGACGCAAGCAAATCTTCCTCGCGCTGGAAGAGCGAGCGCTGGAAATTGCGGCGTGGCAACCTGTTCCTGACGCCTGGCGATTCCCCGCTCGGGCTGCGGCTGCCGATTGCGTCATTGCCGCATATTCCTGCCGCGGAATATCCCTACATCGTCGAGCAGGATCCGCTGGAGCCGCGCGAGGCGCTGCCGGTGTACGACGCGGCGCCGGCTGAGGCCGCGCCGCATCAGGCGGTGCAGGAACAAAAGCTCGGGGCCGGCGGTGTGCGCACCGCGATGTCGATCGAGATTCGCGATGGCGTTCTCTGCGCCTTCATGCCGCCGGTGGAGAAACTGGAGGACTATCTGGAATTGGTCACGGCGGTGGAGACGACCGCCCAGGAAATGCGGATGCAGGTTCATGTCGAGGGCTATCCGCCGCCCTTCGACCCGCGCGTCGAGGTGATCAAGGTGACGCCCGATCCCGGCGTGATCGAGGTCAACATCCAGCCGGCGAAAAACTGGCGCGACGCCGTCGACATCAGCTTCGGCCTGTACGAAGACGCCGCGCAGGTCGGGCTCGGCGCCAACCGCTACCTGGTCGACGGCCGCCATACCGGCACCGGCGGCGGCAATCATGTCGTGGTCGGCGGCGATAAGCCTGCCGATTCGCCGTTCCTGCGCCGTCCCGATTTGCTGAAGAGCCTCGTGCTGTACTGGCAGCGGCACCCGTCGCTGTCGTATTTGTTCTCGGGCATGTTCATCGGCCCCACCAGCCAGGCGCCGCGCATCGACGAGGCCCGGCATGACGGCCTCTATGAACTTGAAATCGCGCTCGCCCATGTGCCGCCGGCCGGGATCAAAGCCCCGCTGTGGCTGGTCGATCGTCTGTTCCGGCACATTCTGGTCGATATAACAGGCAATACCCACCGCGCCGAAATCTGCATCGACAAACTCTATTCTCCCGATGGCTCAACCGGCCGGCTCGGGCTGGTCGAATTCCGTGCGCTCGAGATGCCGCCCGACCCGCGCATGTCTCTGGCGCAGCAATTGCTGATCCGGGCGCTGATCGCAAAATTCTGGCGCGAGCCGCAAGCCGGCAAGTTCGTGCGCTGGGGCACCACCTTGCACGATCGCTTCATGCTGCCGCATTTCCTTTGGGAGGACTTTCTGGATGTGCTCGCCGGGCTCAAACAGTCGGGCTACGATTTTTCGCCGGACTGGTACGCAGCCCAGCTCGAATTCCGTTTTCCCGTGTTCGGCCGGGTCCACCATGGCGGCGTTTCCCTGGAAGTGCGTCAAGCGCTGGAGCCCTGGCATGTTCTCGGCGAGGAGGGCTCGGCCGCAGGGACTGTGCGCTATGTCGATTCCTCGGTAGAGCGGCTGCAGGTCAAGGCTAACGGCTTTGTCGAAGGTCGTCATGTCGTCACCTGCAATGGCCGGCGGATGCCGATGACGGGAACCGGCCGCTCGGGGGAAGCGGTCGCCGCCGTCCGCTTCAAGGCCTGGCAGCCGACATCGGGGCTGCACCCGACCATCCCGGTGCACGCCCCGCTGACATTTGACCTGATCGATACCTGGAACGGCCGGTCGCTGGGCGGCTGCGTCTATCACGTGGCGCATCCGGGCGGCCGCAGCTATGAGACCAAACCGGTCAATTCCTATGAGGCCGAGGCGCGGCGGCTCGCCCGCTTTCAGGACCACGGCCATACGCCCGGCAAGATCGATCCGCCGCGCGAGGAACGCACCATGGAGTTACCTTTGACACTCGACTTGAGGACGCCGCTCCTGCATTGAATAGGCACGGAGCGTTTTCAAGCGAAGTGGAGACCGGTTCGCGTCAAGAAAACGCGTCAATCATCAATCCAGAGCCCCGTTTTGATTCGATCGGAACGGGGCTCTGGGCCGGAGAGTCGGATGGCGGGACACGACAGCCAGGAAAGCAGGCGAGCAGGCAGTCAGGCAAGCAAGACCCGACCGGCCAATCGGCGGGTGGCGCAGTGGACGCGCGACTATGTCCGGCTGCCGGGAATTCCCGATGAATATATCGCAGAGGACGGGGCGCCGCGCGCGGTCTGGACCCGGTTTTTCGAAGCCTTCGCCGCACTGACGCCTGCCGAGATCGAAAGGCGCTTCGGATCCGCCGACCGGCACCTGCGGGAAGCTGGCGTGACCTATCGCGCACCCGGCGAAACCGCCGACCGGCTCTGGCCGCTCAGCCATCTGCCGCTCCTGATCGACGAGGCCGACTGGCAGCAGTTGACATCCGGGATCGCGCAGCGCGCGCAATTGCTGGAACTGGTCCTGAGCGATCTCTATGGCGAGGGCCGGCTGGTTGCCGAGGGCGCGATCCCCGCTGCGGCGATTGCCGGCAGCACCGAATATCTGCGCGCGGTCTGCGGCATCAAGCCGCCGGGCGGCCGATATCTCAATATGTACGCCGCCGATGTGGGCCGCGGGCCTGACGGGCGCTGGTGGGTGCTGGGCGACCGGACCCAGGCGCCGTCGGGCGCGGGCTACGCGCTGGAAAACCGGCTGGTGCTGTCGCGCGCCTTTGCCACGCTCTACAAGTCGATGAATGTTGAGCGGGTGGCGCCGTTCTTCGAGGCGTTCCGCGATGCCTTGCGCGCCGGCGCCGACCGCGACGAGCCGCGCATCGGACTGCTGACGCCAGGCAGCTTCAGTGAAACCTATTTCGAACACGCCACGCTGGCGCGCTATCTCGGATTCCTCCTGGTCGAGGGCGACGATCTCGCCGTCAGCGGCGACCGCATTCATATCCGCACCGTTGCCGGTCTGAAGCGGCTCGACGTGCTGCTGCGCCGGGTGGATTCCAACTTTCTCGATCCGCTGGAGCTGGATTCATCCTCGCAGCTCGGCGTGCCCGGCCTGATCGACGTGCTGCGGAAGAACGGCGTCGTCGTCGCCAACATGCCGGGCTCCGGCGTGATGGAGGCGCGGGCGCTGCTGGGCTTTCTGCCCAGCCTGAGCCGACGCTTCTTCGGCGAGGATCTGAAGATGCCGCATATCGCGACCTGGTGGTGCGGCCAGAAGGCCGCGCGCGAGGAAGTGCTGTCGCGGCTCGACGAGGTGGCGATCGAAGGCGCCTACGGCCGCGGCGTTCCCGGCTTCCCCGGCCATGGGCCCGTGCTGTCAAGCGAACTGTCGGCAAGCGAACGCGAACGGCTCAAGACCGCGATCAGGGATCGCGGCATCGACTATGTCGGCCAGGAACTGGTGCGGCTGTCGACGACACCGGTATGGGACCAGGGCCGGATCATGCCGCGCCCGTTTGTCTTGAGGGTTTTCGCCGCCGCCACGCCTGATGGCTGGACCATGATGCCCGGCGGCTTTTGCCGGATCGCCGATCAACCCGACGCCCGCGCGGTGTCGATGGGAGACGGCGCGCGGGCAGCCGATGTCTGGGTGGTCTCCGACAAGGCGGTTTCCCCCTCAACGCTGCTGCCGGCGGTGGACACGGTGCGGATCAGACGCATCGCCGGCTGGGTCCCGAGCCGGGCCGCCGACAATCTGTTCTGGCTCGGCCGCTATCTCGAGCGCGCCGAGGCGACGCTGCGGCTGGTGCGGGCGCTCGGGACGCAGCGCGATCCCGGCAAGGCGTCGTCCACCGTGCTTCACTCGGTCGAGCGAATCCAGCGGCTTCTGGTGACGTGGGGCGCGACGTCGCAGGCCGCGCGGGCGCAGCCCGCCAGGATCGCCGCCGAAGCGTTGCAGGCCGAGGACAAGTTCGGTTCCGCCCTGTCGCTGGTGCGTTCCGCCCAGCGGACCGCGACATCGCTCCGTGAACGGCTTTCGCCGGATGCCTGGCAGGTCATTACCGAGATGGCGGAGCGTCTTGCCCAAGAGGCCGAAGATGACGACGGCGTGGTCAGCGCCGCCGAACTGACGCTGCAGGAGCTTGCGAGCTTCGCTGGCCTCGCGCAGGAAAACATGAACCGCGCCGCCGGCTGGCGTTTTCTCGAAATGGGCCGCCGCGCCGAGCGCGCCATCAACACCGCGCGTTTCGCCCGGCAGTTTGCCTATGACGAGGCCGGCGGCGAGGATCTCGACATTCTGCTGACGCTGGTGGACTGCCAGATCACCTATCGCTCGCGCTATTTGGTCGGACCGCTGCTGGCGCCGGTGCGCGATCTCGTGGTTCTCGACCCCTACAATCCAAGGTCGGTCGCGTTTCAGGTTTTTGCGCTGAACGATCACATTGCGAGCCTCCCGACCTTGAAAGAGGGAGGATTGATCGAGCGGCCGCAGCGTCTGGCCGTCGCGCTGCAGGCGACGCTGACGACGGCGGAGGCGGCATCCCTCGATACCAAGACGCTGTTTTCGCTGGAGCAGGATCTGCTCAGCCTCGCCGATGCCATCGGATTGCATTATTTTCCGCACGGGCCCAATGCGAGCCGGCCCGAAAAGCTGACGGGCCTCGCGTGATCTACGACATCCGTCACGTCACGACCTACTCTTACGAAAGTCCGGTCAGTTTCGCCCGCTGTACGCTGCGGCTGGAGCCGAGGAGCGGCGACGGACAGCAATTGATATCGCACACCGTCGATATCAGGCCGCGACCCTCGGACCGCAACGTTCGGCGCGACTTCTTCGGGATTCATACCGAGAGCGTCTCGATCGAGACGGCGCATCGCAACCTTCGCATCGATTCCCGATCGCGGGTCGAGGTTTCCCGCAATGCCCCTGGCCGCGCGATGCAAAGTCCGGCGTGGGAGGGTGTGCGGGACGTGGCGTTTGAGGCCACCAGTCTCGGCCCCGCTTCGCCGATCGGATACGTCTTTGCGAGCCCGCTGGTGCCGGTGCAGCAGCCGGTCACCCAGTATGCCGCCGCGAGCTTTCCGCCGACCGGCGGCATCCTTGCCGGCGCGGTCGACCTGATGCACCGGATCCGCACCGAATTCAAATACGACCCGAAAGCGACCGTCATCTCCACCCCGCTAAAGGAAGTCTTCGAAAAACGCCGCGGCGTCTGCCAGGATTTTGCGCATGTGATGATCGCAGGGCTGCGCGGCCTCGGACTGCCGGCGGCCTATGTCAGCGGCTATCTGCGCACCATCCCGCCGCCGGGCAAGCCGCGCCTGCAGGGAGCGGATGCGACCCACGCCTGGGTGTCGCTGTGGTGCGGTCCTGACATCGGCTGGGTCGGCCTCGACCCGACCAATGATCTCCTGGTCGAGAACGATCACATTGTCCTGGCTGTGGGGCGGGATTTTTCCGATGTCTCGCCGGTCGACGGCATCATCGTGGGATCGCGCAAGCAAAAGCTGAGCGTAGCAGTCGATGTGCTGCTGGTCGAATGACGCAAGCCCGCCACCCGCGTTTGAACTTCCATGACGTCATCATCCTCGGGGCAGGGGCCGCCGGCCTGATGTGCGCCGGTGTCGCCGGCCGGCGCGGACATCAGGTGCTGGTGCTCGAGCAGTCGCGACATCCGGCCGAGAAGATCCGCATCTCCGGCGGCGGGCGGTGCAATTTCACCAACCTGTACACCAGCCCGGCAAATTTCCTGTCGGACAATCCGCGGTTCTGCACCTCGGCGCTGAGCGGCTATACCCAGCGCGACTTCATCGCGCTGGTCGAAAGCTATCGTATCGCCTGGCACGAGAAGACGCGCGGGCAGCTGTTCTGCGACGGCTCGTCGCAGCAGATCATCGACATGCTGCTGGAGGAATGCCGCAAGGTGCGCGCGCAACTGCGCCTGGGTGTGCGTATCTCCGCGGTCTCAAAGGCAGAAGACGGCTTTGTCGTGGTGTCGGATCAGGGCGAGTTTCGCTGCCGCTCGCTGGTGGTCGCCACCGGCGGTCCCTCAATTCCCAAAATGGGATCAAGCGGGTTCGGATACAAAATCGCCGAGCAATTTGGCCTGAAGATCGTGCCGCCGCGCGCCGGGGCTGGTGCCCTTGACGTTCGACGCCGCGCTGCTGGCGCAATTTGCGGATCTGTCGGGCGTGTCAGTCGAGGCGATCGTGAGTTGCGGCAAGACCGGTTTCGACGAGGCCTTGCTTTTTACGCATCGGGGACTGAGCGGTCCGGTCATCCTGCAGATATCCTCCTACTGGCGCGAGGGCCAGGACATCGTCGTCGATATGGCGCCGGGGATCGACGTTCTGGCCGGGCTCAAGGAATTGCGGCGCCAACATCCCAGGCAGGAGATGGCGACCGCCCTGGCCGGCTTCGTTCCGAAGCGGCTGGCGCGCAGTATCGCGGAAATGTTCGCAGGTCCGGAGCGGATCGCTGATTTCTCTGATGCGCTGCTGGCTGATGTTGCCGCGGCAATAAAACAGTGGCGCGTCAGGCCCGACCGGGACCGAGGGCTATCGCACCGCGGAGGTGACGCTGGGCGGCGTCGACACATCGGGACTCTCGTCGAAGACGTTCGAAGCCAGATCCGTCCCGGGGCTTTATTTCATCGGTGAAGTCGTCGACGTCACCGGCCATCTCGGCGGCTTCAATTTTCAATGGGCGTGGTCGTCGGGATACGCCGCGGGTCGGCACGTCCAGGGACGGCCGGCCGGCGGGGTTGCACCATCGGCTGGCTAGGTACCGGTTCGCCGGACCTCGCCGCTGTCGCGGTCGAGCGGGTCGGCGCGCAGATTTTGAAAGAACTTGTCGACCTCGCGCGACAGCGTTTGCGCCGTGGAAGTAAGGTCGGTGGAAGCCGAGAGCACCGAGGTCGCCGCCTTGTTGGTCTCGCCGATGGCGTCGCTGAGCGAACCGATATTGGCGACCAAAGTCTCATTGCCCTGGGCAGCCGAGTGCGCGTTAGCTGAGATCTCGCGGGTCGCGGCGTCCTGTTGTCCGACGGCGCTCGCGATGTTCGAGGTGACGTCGTTGATGTCGCGCACGGCGTGGCCGATTTCGCGCACGGCATCGACAGCATTGCGCGTCGAAGCCTGGATCAGGCTGACGTTCTGGCCGATTTCGGAGGTGGCCTTGGCGGTCTGCTCGGCCAGCGCCTTGACCTCGTGAGCAACCACCGCGAAGCCACGACCGGCCTCGCCGGCGCGCGCCGCCTCGATCGTGGCATTCAGGGCCAGTAGATTGGTTTGCTCGGCGATCGTCTGGATGAGATTGAGTACGCCATCGATGCGCTGGGTCGCCGCGGCGAGACTTTCGATTTCGGTGATCGACTTTTCCGTCCGCAGACCGGCCTGTTCGACGACGTCCGCGGATTGCCGGACCTGTCGACCGATTTCCTCCACGGAAGTAGACATCTCCTCGGCGGCACTGGCGACGGCGTATACATTGCTGGAGGCCTGCTCGCTGGCACTGGCGGCGGCGATGGCGCGCCCGCTTGCATCCGATGCCACCCTGGAGATGGATTGCGCGGTTTCGCGCATGGTCGACGCATTGTCGGTGACCGCGCGCAACACGCCGCCGATCGCGCCGCGGAAGGCTTCCGCCGCGGTTTCGATATGCCTGGCCCGTTCTTCGCGCGCTTTGGAGTCGAGCAAGGCCTGCGAATTGAGATTGCGGTTGCGGTCCATCGCCTCCTGGAAAATCCGGATCGCCCGCGCCAGAGCGCCGATCTCGTCTGCCCGGGCGGTATGAGGAACTTCGACATTTTCGTCACCCTCGGCGACTCGCTTGATGGTGGCGGTGATGACCGAAAGCGGTCGCGCGATCGAGCGGGAGATGATCAGGACGCCGATGACGACCACGACCAGGGCAAGGCCACCGAGACCGGTCAGCAGAAGGGCCATCGCGCGATTGACTTCGCCTTGCCGGGCAAGCTGCTTGCCGCGTTCGGCATAGACTTTGGAAAGCAACTCAAGATCCTTGTTAAGGGCGGAACGCACGGCGCGATTGGCGTCATTATCGCCCCACTCGCGGCCCGCGGCGGCATTGATCTCGACCCCGCGGCGAACCAGCTCCTTTCGGAACTCGACGAATTGCTCGATGCGCTTCTTGAAAACGGCGAACTGCTCGGCGTCATCGGCCTGGACGATGGATTCCCAGTCTTTGACAACGGCCAGGATATTGTTGTTGAACTTGAGCAGCCCATCGCCAAACTTCTTCACGTCTGCGGGTTGCGTCGACATATAGACGCCCCGGGATTCCATCACGACCGCGTAGACCAGCGCATTGACGTGCTCGACGTTGAGGGCCGCGCGGCTCGCCCTCTCGACGGCTTCCGTGAGCTCCGCGCTCCGCTGGGTGTTGTAGTGGGACAGGATGGCGGTCGCCGCGGTCAGAACCGCGATCAGGGCGAAGATCGAATACAGCTTGGCTGCAAGGGGAAACCGCGACGCAATGCCGTCGCCGTCAGACAGCCTACCGGACTTCGTTATCTCAGCCATCGCGCCTGGCCTCTCCAGAGAGACCGGTCAGGGCCGCCGGCCGCGCAAAAACCATGAAGAATGTTAGTGTAAAAATCATTAAACCTTTACCTGATCCGGAAAGCTCACGCGCGGTCTGACCCGCTTGGGAGGGCTTCGCAATTTGCGGCCCCGCACCCCCCGGGTTCAGCAGGCAGTTGCCCAACGGACAGGCAACCTTAACGGATGCTTCGTCTTTTATGGCCATTCTGCCATTCGCGGTCGCGCGACCGCCCGACTGGCCATTCGATTGGGAGATAGAACGTGAACACCTGGTTAAGAAAGCCGCTGATTTCCGCGCTTGCCGTCACCCTCGCATTCGCTGGAGCTGCCGCTGCGGCGGATGGTGCAAGCAAAGACGATGCCGTCGCGATGGTCAAGAAAGCGGTGGCCTTCATCAAGGAGCAGGGTCCCGACAAGGCCTACCCCGAATTTACCAACAAGGACGCCAAATTTATCGACCGCGACGTCTACGTCGTCGTCTATCAGCTCGACGGCAAGGTGCTGGCCCACGGCTCGAATCCGAAATTCGTCGGCAAGGACATGAGCGATTCGCAGGACGTCGACGGCAAGTTCTTCGTCAAGGAGCGCGTCGAGCTCGCCACCAAGCAGCCTTCATTCTGGCAGGACTACAAGTTCGTCAATCCGGTGGACAAGAAAGTCGAGCCGAAGCAGATGTACTGCGAAAGGCTCGATAACACGGCCGTGTGCGCGGGCGTCTACAAGAGCTGACAAGCACAATCACTGTTCGCGGACGGATCGTTGCACCGAAGGATTGATATGTTCAGCTGGATCAAGAATATCAGCCTGTCCTGGAAAGTTCTGCTCGCGCCAGCCTTTCTGGTCTTGGTCCTGGTCGGTGTTGGCGCCTACGCCTTGCAAGCCCTGCGATCCAACCAGGCTGCGGTCGACATGCTTGTTGCGGGGCCGATCCGGCAATCGGAACTTGTGAACGATCTCACCACCGCGGCGTGGATGGCGCATGCTAGGTTATATCGTCTCACGGCCACCGCGGCCAATGAAAAGGACGAGAAGAAGGTCGAGGCCATGGCCAAGGAAGCCTCCTCGGCGGCCGCTAGGATTCCGGAAGCCTTGAAGGAGATCGAAGCTGCTCATGGCGACTTCAAGCCCGAGACCCTCGAGCAGCTTAAGGCCGCGGTTGCGGCCTACCTCAAGAAATCGAAAAACGCGATCGAGATGGCCGACGGCGACGCCGGATCGGCGCTGATGTTCATCAAGGGGGCGGAACAGAGTTTTTCCACCATCGAGAAGTTGACCGACGATATGAATGCACGCAGCAGCGACAGCAAGGATCGCGAGATTGCGCGTGCCGGGATGAGGCTGGAGCAGCAGCAGCTGGCACTAATGGTCGTGCTGGCGGCCGTGGCTTTGGCCGGAATCGCCTTTTCGTTCCTGATTGGCCGGAATATTTCCCGTCCGGTGGTGGCGATGTCGATGGCGATGCGCGAGCTCGCGAGCGGGAATTTCGAAGTTCAACTGCCGGGTCTGGACCGTGGCGATGAAGTCGGCCAGATGGCCCATGCGGTCCAGGAATTCAAGGTGCAGGCCGTCGCCAAGGCTGAACGCGAGAGCGCGGAACGTGAAGAAAAAAATCGCGAGCAGCAGGCGGCGCGCCGCCTCGAGCTGCATAACCTCGCCGAGAGTTTTGAGACCGCGGTCGGCAATATCATCGAGAACGTTAGCTCCGCCTCGAACGAGCTGGAGAATTCCGCCGTTATTCTGACCAAGAGCAGCACGGCAACCCAGCAGCTCAGCATGGTGGTCGCGTCGGCTTCGGAGGAAACCTCCACCAACGTTCAATCGGTCGCCTCGGCGACGGAGGAAATGGCCGGCTCCATCAACGAAATCGGACGCCAGGTGGCGGATTCCAACAGGATCGCCAACGAGGCGGTCGATCAGGCGCAAAAGACCGACGCGCGGATCGCGGAATTGTCACTGGCCGCAAACCGCATCGGCGACGTCACCAAATTGATTACGACGATCGCTGAGCAGACCAATCTGCTGGCCCTGAACGCGACCATCGAAGCCGCCCGCGCCGGTGACGCCGGCCGCGGCTTTGCGGTGGTGGCGCAAGAAGTCAAGGCGCTCGCCGCGCAGACCGCGAAGGCTACCAGCGAGATCAGCATGCAGATTGCCGGAATGCAGGCGGCAACCCATGATTCGGTGGTCGCGATCAAGGAGATCAGCGGCACGATCGGGAGGGTTTCGGAGATCGCCGCAGCGATCGCCGCCGCCATCGAGGAGCAGGGTGCCGCGACTCAGGAAATCACCCGCAATGTGCAGCAGGCGGCCGTTGGTTCCACGCAGGTCGCCACCAGCATCGCCGACGTCAACCGCGGCGCCGGCGATACCGGTTCGGCGTCCTCCCAGGTGCTTTCGGCAGCGCAAATGCTTTCGAACGAAAACAAGCGCCTGAAGACCGAGATGGCCAAATTTCTCGCCACCGTCCGGGCTGCGTAGGATCTTTCCAGCTGATAGTCTTTGCGACGGCCATCGCGCACCCGTGCTGATGGCCCGGAGCCGCCATGGCCTATCGCCACACCATCGATGCCACGACCCATGTCTTCGATGACTTGCGCGATCTCCTGGCCAGGGCCACGCCGCCGCGCTCGGGCGACCGCTTGGCCGGGATAGCGGCCGGCAGTGCGGCGCAAATGATCGCGGCGCGGATCGCGCTGGCCGATGTTCCGCTCAGGCAATTTTTGCATGAAGCCGTCATCCCCTATGAAGATGATGAAGTCACCCGCCTGATCGTCGATACCCATGACGCAGCGGCCTTTGCGGCGGTATCTTCGCTGACCGTCGGCGGGTTCCGTGACTGGCTGCTCTCGGATGCGGCGACGACAGCGGTTCTGGCAAAGCTCGCCCCAGGCGTCACTCCGGAAATGGCCGCGGCGGTTTCCAAACTGATGCGCAATCAGGACCTCATCCTGGTTGCGAAAAAATGCCAGGTGACATCAGCCTTCCGCAACACGATCGGCCTGCGCGGGCGGATGAGCGTGCGGCTGCAGCCCAATCATCCCTTCGATGACGCCAAAGGTATTACCGCCTCGATACTCGACGGCATCATGCTGGGCTCCGGCGACGCCTGCATCGGCATCAATCCGGCCAGCGACGATCCGGCCGTCGTCGGCGGGTTGTTGCGGCTGCTCGACGACATCATCGCGCGGCTCCAGATTCCGACCCAGGCCTGCGTTCTGGCCCATCTGACGACGACCCTTGGATTGATCGATCAGGGCGTGCCGGTCGATCTGGTGTTCCAGTCGATCGCCGGCACGCAAGGCGCCAATCGGAGTTTTGGCATCGATCTTTCGCTTCTGAGGCAAGCCCACGAAGCGGGACTGTCGCTGCGGCGCGGCAGCGTCGGCAACAATGTCATGTATTTCGAAACCGGGCAGGGCTCGGCGCTTTCGGCCAATGCCCATCACGGCGTCGACCAGCAGACCTGCGAAGCGCGCGCCTACGCCGTGGCCCGCGCTTTCGATCCGCTTTTGGTCAACAGCGTGGTCGGCTTCATCGGTCCGGAATATCTCTATGACGGCAAGGAGATCATCCGCGCCGGGCTCGAGGACCATTTCTGCGGCAAGCTGCTCGGCCTGCCGCTCGGCGTCGATGTTTGCTACACCAATCATGCCGAGGCCGACCAGGACGATATGGACAATCTGCTGACGCTGCTCGCCGCGGCCGGCGTGACCTTTATTATGGGGGTGCCCGGGGCGGACGACGTCATGCTCAATTATCAGTCCACCTCGTTCCACGACGCGCTTTACGTCCGCGATTTGTTCGGTCTGAAGCGGGCGCCGGAATTCGACGAATGGCTGTTTCGCGCCGGGCTGGCGGACGCCGATTTTCGCCTGGCGGGCAATGCCGCCTTGCTGCCCGATTTTGCTTCGCGGCTGATCGCCTGAGGGCGCCAGGAACCCCTCAGGGCCTTCCCGTGCACATTTGTGGGTTGAAACGGCTGCCACAATCCTGAGGAATTTATGGCCCAGCCTCGCAAGGCGTGCTTAAATTGGGGAGTCATGCAGAGGAAGTTCGATGAGAGCCGAGGGCATTGAAACGGTACGGCGCATCCTGTGCGTCTTTCCGCGCTATACGTCTTCGTTCGGAACATTCGAATACGCCTATCCCTTGACGGACGGCGTCCAGGCTTTCATGCCGCCGCAGGGCCTGCTGCTGATCGCGGCCTATCTGCCCGCGAACTGGCCGGTCCGCTTCGTCGACGAAAACATCCGTCCGGCCTCGGCGGAGGATTTTCGATGGGCGGAAGCCGTGTTCGTCAGCGGCATGCATATTCAGCGTCAGCAGATGAACGATATCTGCCGCCGCGCGCATGCGTTCGATCTGGCCGTTGCGATCGGCGGGCCTTCGGTCAGTGCCTGCCCGGATTACTATCCATCGTTCGATTATCTCCATGTCGGCGAACTCGGCGATGCGACCGACGAGCTGATCGCGCGGCTGGCGCGCGATCCGTCGCGGCCCGCGCAGCAGGTGGTGCTGAAGACCGGAGATCGCGTCGACATGAGTGACTTCCCAATTCCGGCCTATGAGCTTGCCGAGACCAGGAAATATCTCCTCGGCAGCATCCAGTATTCCAGCGGCTGTCCCTATCAGTGCGAATTCTGCGACATCCCGGGACTGTACGGCCGCAATCCGCGCCTGAAGACGCCGCAGCAGATCGTTGCCGAGCTCGACAAATTGCGCGAATGCGGAATGACCGATACGGTGTATTTCGTCGATGACAATTTCATCGGCAACCGGAAGGCGGCGGTCGACCTGCTGCCGCACCTCATCGAATGGCAGAAGAGAACCGGCTACATCACCCGGCTCGCCTGCGAGGCGACGCTGAACATCGCCAAGCGGCCCGAGATTCTCGCGAAAATGCGCGAGGCGTTTTTCGTGACGATTTTCTGCGGCATCGAAACTCCGGATCCCGATGCGCTGAAGGCGATGCAGAAGGACCACAACATGATGGTCCCGATCCTGGAAGGCATCCACACCATCAACAGCTACGGGATGGAGGTCGTCTCCGGCATTATCATGGGACTCGACACCGACAAGCCCGAGACCGGCGATGCGCTGCTCGCCTTTGTCGATGAGTTCCGGATTCCGCTCTTGACGATCAATCTGCTGCAGGCGCTGCCGAAGACTCCGCTGTGGGATCGCCTCGAGCGCGAAGGCCGTCTGATTCATGACGATGACAGCCGCGACTCCAATGTCGATTTCCGTCTGCCTTATGAGCAAGTCGTCAGTGCGTGGCGCAAATGCATGGAAGTCGCCTACGAGCCGGAGAAACTCTTTGCGCGCTATCAGTACCAGTGCGATTACACCTACGCCAATCGGCTGAAAGTCCCTGTCAGTCCCGAGATGAAGAGCTGGGCCAATATCAGGCGCGGTCTGATCATGCTGCGCAATATTTTCTGGAAAGTCGGCGTGCTCGGCGACTACAAGAAGGCGTTCTGGAAGTTTGCGCTGGGACGACTGCGGCGTGGTGACTTCGAGGGCTTCCTCGGTTCGGCAATGATCGCCCATCACCTGATCATGTTTGCGCGCGCGGCTTCGGTCGGTCAGCAGAACGCATCGAACTACTCGATCCGGCTGCGTGAGGCCTCGGTTCCGGCCGAGTAGGCAAATGATGAAAACGCCGGCGCCGCCGTCGCGTTCGCTGAAGCGCCTGCGGAACCTCACTCCGGCGCGCGTCGGGCTTGGCCGCGCCGGCGCCAGCATGCCGACCGAAGCACTGCTCGACTTTACGCTTGCTCACGCGCGCGCCCGCGACGCCGTTCATGCCGCATTCGATGTGTCGGCCATCATCGCGGGCCTCGACGATCTCGGTCTTGAGACAATTGATGTCCGCAGCCGCGCCGGCGACCGCAAGGACTATCTCGCGCGTCCCGATCTCGGACGCACCCTCGATCCAGCCTCGACGCCTCTGCTGGCGCGCCAGGCCGGCGGTTGCCGGCTCGTGATCGTGATCGGCGATGGCCTGTCGCCGGCGGCGGTCAATGCTCACGCTGTGCAAGTCGTCCGCGCTCTCGTTCCGCGGCTGGCCGCCGACGGCATCGAAATCGGCCATGCCGTGGTGGCAATTGGTGCGCGGGTCGCCCTGGGCGACGAGATCGGCGCCATTCTCGGGGCGCGCATGATCGTGATGTTGATCGGCGAACGGCCGGGGCTGTCGGCGCCGGACAGTCTGGGGGCGTATCTGACGTTCGCGCCGAGGGTCGGCCGCACCGACGCCGAGCGCAATTGCGTCTCCAACATCCACGGCGCGGGGCTTGGCTATCATGAGGCCGCTTTCAGAATTGCGTGGTTGATTCGCGAGGGTCTGGCGAGGGGAGTGACCGGCGTCGCGCTCAAGGATGAAAGCCGCGAGCAGTCGTCCCGATCCATAGCCGCGAATCCAGGTTGATGTCAGAAATCCCCGACTCGAGGCCAATTATCGCCGCATCCGCGACGATTTTGCGCTGGCGCCGCGCGCTTGCGAGACGCCGTCAAGACCTGCTACACCTGCCACGGCAAATTTATCGCATGTTTTCAAGGACTAGCGCCGATCAGACCAGGCCCGTCAAGGCCTCATCCGCGCCCGGGAATTTAAGCTATACAACTGAGCCGATGTGAGGACTGGACAAGGCATGCTCGAGAAGAACAGCGACCGCGAGGTCCATGTCGAGAAGATCGAGCAGCGGCCGATGGCAAGCATCGCCTTCGGGCTGGAGCGGCTGGGGCTGATCGCGGTCCAGGCGCCGATCCTGTCCTGCATTGTTCTGGTTGCGCTGATTGTCGGCGCGATCTTCGGTATCGACCGCATCAAGATCGACGATTCCCTCAGTCAGCTGTTCCGGTCCAATTCGAGGGAATACCGGCAGTATGAGGCGGAAACCAAGCGCTTCCCGGCGGTCGAATTCGACGTGCTGGTGGTGGTCGAGGGCAAAACGCTGCTCAAGCGCGAAAATCTGGAAAAATTGCGCGACCTCGTCACCGATCTGCAGCTGGTGGAGGGCACGCGCGGCCTGATTTCGCTGTTCTCTGCGCGCCAGGCGCCGGCGCCCGGCAAGTTGCCGGCGGCGCTGTTCCCCTCGGAACTGCCGCAGGGCGCCGACTACGACAAGTTCATCGAAACCGTCAAATCCAACGAGATCATTCGCGGCAAGCTGTTGTCGGAGGACGGCACGCTGGCGCTGATCGTGCTGTCGCTCGAGCCCGACGTCGTCGCCAGCAACAAGCTCGGCACCGTGATCGGCGATATTCGCAAGTCAATGACCGACGATCTCTCCGGCAGCGGCCTCAATGCGGAATTGTCGGGCGTCCCCGTCATGCAACTCGAAATCCGCAATGCGGTTAAGCGCGACGGATTGACCTACAACGTCCTCGGTATCCTGGCCGGCTGCATCATCGCGATCATCTTCTTCCGCAAGATATCGTTCATGGTGGTCGCCGCGTTCCCGCCCATCATCGCGATTGTGCTGGCGCTCGGCGGCCTCGGCTGGGCCAATTTCAACCTCAATATGTTCCTGAACGTGATGACGCCGCTGATCATGGTGATCAGTTTTTCGGACTCCATGCAGCTGACCTTTGCGGCGCGCGATCGTCTAATCGCGGGCCAGGACAAATACACCGCGTTCAGGAACGCGGTGCTGGTGGTGGGGCCGGCCTGCGTGCTCACCCATGGCACCGCAGGGATATCGTTCATTGCCCTGCAATTCTCCAATTCCGACCTGATTCGCAAATTCGGCGAGGCCGGGCTCGCCGCCACCATCATCGCGCTGATCGCGGTGCTGTCGCTGGTGCCGGTGTTCGGGGTGCTGTTGGTCCGCAACGAAAAGATTTTCGCGGTGAAATTCCAGGGCGCCGACGCCGGCGTCCAGATGCTGCGCAATTTCTGTTACTGGATCGCGGTGCGCATGGTCTCGAGGCCCGGCCTGTTCAGCCTGATCGCGGTGATCTTTGTCGGCGGTCTCGCGGTGATCTATGCCAACCTGGAGCCGCGCTACCGGCTCGCCGACCAGGTGCCGGACAAGCAGCAGGCGGTGGCGGCAAGCGGGCGGCTCGACGCCAAGCTGACCGGGGCGAATGCGATCGATGTGCTGATCGAATTCCCCAAGGGCGCCTCGCTCTATGCGCCAGAAACGCTGCAGACCATCGCCGAGGTGCACAGCGCGGTGGAGAAGCAGGCGGGTGTCGGCAATGTGTGGTCGCTGGAAACGCTGCGCCGCTGGCTTGCGGAAAAGGCGGGAAGCAGCGACGTCGCGACCCTGAAGGAATATGTCGACGTGATTCCCAAGTATCTGGTGCGCCGCTTCATTTCCGCCGATCAGGATGCGGTGGTGGTGTCGGGCCGCGTGCCGGATCTCGATTCAAGCGAGATCCTTCCCGTCGTCGAGAAGCTCGATCACGCGCTGGACACGGCGCGCAAGGAGCATCCCGGTTACGAGATTGCCGTCACCGGCCTGTCAGCAATCGCCGCGCGCAACTCGGCCAGCATGATTGAAAAGCTCAATCGCGGGCTGACGATCGAGTTCGCGCTGGTCGCGATCTTCATCGGGCTGGCGTTCCGCTCGGTGGTGGTGATGTTCTCGTGCATCCTGCCGGGTATTTTCCCGGTGGTGCTGTCGGGCACGGTGCTGTGGCTGCTCGGGGAGGGGCTGCAGTTTGCGAGCGTCGTGGCACTCACGGTGTCCTTTGGTCTGGGACTGAGCGCGACCATTCACTTTCTCAACCGGCTGCGGCTCGAGGCCACGCCCGGCGTCAGTCCGGAACTGGCGGTCGAGCGCGCCACCGTGCTGGTCGGTCCAGCTCTGATTCTGACCACGGTGGTGCTGGCCTGCGGGCTGGTGGTGACGGTGTTCTCCGACCTGCCGTCGCTGCGTCTGTTCGGCTGGCTCAGCGCGTTTGCGATGGTGGCGGCATTGGTCGCCGATCTCTTCATCCTGCGGCCGACAGCGATGTTCCTGATCAACCTGTCGCAGCGGCTTCGCGGGACCTCATAGCGTTTTCGAGCGACGTGGGCGCCGGTTCGCATACTGAAAAGCGCGTCAAAACAACAGGCGAGAGCCCGGTTCTGATTCAATCGGAGCAGGTCTCTGGGTCGCGCGAAGCCGGCGGAGGAAATCGAAGCGAACGGGTAGGGCGCGCGCGTTAGCCCTTCACCATCGTAATGTTCACGCCTCTGATCTCGCCCTTGGAACTGATCTGGACGGTCTGCCTGTTGCCGGTGGTCGTCAACGTCAGGTTGGCGGCAAATCCCGAAGCCTCGACGAACACGTCGATCCGCCCGCCGCCCGCGGTGCCCTGGAGATCGCCGAATACATTGCGGCTGGCTTCGCGCCAGTTGCCGGAGATCCGGTCGCCCTGACTCGTGACGTTGCTGCTCAGATCGAATTTGTAGCTGTCGCTGGCGCAGCGGAGAGTTTGCTGCAGCGCAAGTCCGGTGCTGTCGACCTTGTAATCCGCCTTGCACCTGATGCGCTCGGTGGTCCCGTCGGAAAGCGCCACCGTGCCGTTGCCGGACCATGCGCCGTTGAAACCGGTAAACGGGCCAGACTGGGCATGTGCTGCCGACACCGAGAGCATGAGCGCGGCGCCGACACCCGCGGTCTTGATCGCTTGTCCAAGCAAGCTGGAGCCAAACAGTTTCATTCGCGTTTTCCCGTTCAAATTGACGTTCTCATGCGAGATACGTCTCGCCGCATCGAAGATTTAGTGTTCCCGCAGTGTGTTAGGTTCAAATGACAAAATCGACCGCTGCCTGCAATCGCGCTGGCCGGTTCGTTGCCGCTGGATCGGATACCCGTGAATACACAAACCCATGCACGCTGGCGAACGGCATTTTCGCGATAGCGGAACCCGAAAAGCGTCAGGTTTCGCCGGGTTTCCAACCCAACCATTTAGTTCCTGGCGAGGCCTGGCCGCAACAGGCAACGGCAAAAAAGACTTATCCAGAAATAATACCTTGATATCAACTGGTTAATAGCTTCATTGAGTTGGTCCCCAGGGTCCGCGATTCGATTCTGGGCCGCCGTAAATTTGGCCGCATTTAGCAGCGCTTCTGCACTTTCCGATTGCTGCTGCCTGCGGTCTCTGCAATCCGAATAGCCGGTGTCGGTCATGCCAGGCGCCATTCGGGGTTGGAATTCTCTGTCGTCTGAAGAAGGGACACGATGCATAAATTTTTCCTGGCACTCTTCCTGTTGTCGCTATCGGTTTCCACCGGTGCCATCGCCGAGCCGCAGCGCAGTGGCACGCCTGAGGAGCAGAAGGCCTGTTCGCGCGACGTTCAGCGCTTCTGCCGCCCGGTGATCGATCAGGGCGATTTCACCATTCTGGCGTGCCTTCAGGAACACCGTCCCAGGTTGACCTTGGCCTGCAACCAGGTGCTGAAAGACCACGGCCAATAACAACGGACCTCGCGTCCGATGGCGCTGCTTCAGGCCCGTTCCCGGCCTCATTCGGACGCCGCCGGCCTTTGCGGGAAATCGCGGACAGCATTGGTTTTGGCATCGTATTCCCCTATATGGGGTTCGCGATCTGTCCGCATGCGCGGGCAGCGCCGGGGGCGTGTTAAGCCACCGTTTCCAGCGAATGTAGCCAGTTCCTGATGACCAGCGCGAGCGAACTGCGATCCGGCAAAACTCACCGCGACGAGAACTTTCCGGTCGCCTCATGGATCATACATCCGCGTCACCGGGCGCTAATTCTCGCGTTCTACAATTTCGTCAGAACCGCCGACGATATCGCCGATCATTCCGCGCTTGGCGAGCGCGACAAGCTTGGACTTCTCGATCTGCTTGAAGCCGAACTGGAGGGCCGGGGCGACAGCCAGCCCGAGGCGGTCAATCTGCGGCGCGCGCTGGCGGAGCGTTCGATGCCGCCGCGCCATGCCCTCGATGTTCTCATCGCCTTCCGGATGGATGTGACCAAGCTTCGGTATGAAAACTGGGACGAAGTGATCCATTATTGCCGGTATTCGGCGATGCCGGTCGGTCGCTTCATGCTCGACGTCCACGGCGAGAGCACATCTACCTGGGCGGCCTCCGACGCGCTTTGCGCCGGCCTGCAAATCAACAATCACCTGCAGGACTGCGGCAAGGACTACAGAAACCTCAATCGCGTCTATCTCCCGCGCGATGCACTGGCGGCGGCAGGCGCCTCCGTCGAGGCGCTCGGCGAGACGCGGGCGTCGCCGCCGCTCCTGCAATGCCTTCATTCGCTCGCCGCGCGAACCCAGGCGCTGCTCAATGAAAACAAATCGCTCAGCGCCGAAGTCAGGGATTTCCGGCTCGGGCTCGAGATCTCGGTGATCCAGGCTTTCGCCGACAAGATCGTTCGCATGCTGATGGTGCGCGATCCCTTGAGCCAGCGGGTGCACCTCGGCCCGCTCGAGCTGCTAGCCCACAGCCTCAGTGGGGTGGCGAGCGAGTTTACCCGGCGCGCGGTGGGACGACGGCCCGTGTCCAAACCGGCGGCCGGCGCATGACGCTCGAGGCGGCGGCCGCCAGCGCGAGTTACGGGACAACCGCGTCCGGCAGTTCGTTTTACGCAGCGATGCGCATTCTGCCGCGCGAGCAGCGCGAGGCGATGTTTCAGATCTACAGCTTTTGCCGGCAGGTCGACGACATCGCCGATTCCGACGGGCCGCGGCCCGCGCGGCTGGCTGCGCTGCAGCAATGGCGCGACGACATCGACGCGCTCTATCAGGGCCATCCGCCGCCGCGGCTGCGGGATTACGCCGCATCGGTTCGACGCTTCGATCTGAAGCGCGAGGATTTTCTGGCCATTGTCGACGGCATGGAAATGGATGTGCCGCAGGATATAAGGGCGCCGGATCTTGCGACGCTCGATCTGTACTGCGACCGCGTGGCGAGCGCGGTCGGACGCTTGTCGGTGCGGGTGTTTGGTCTCGCCGAGGACGACGGCATCCTGCTCGCCCATCATCTCGGCCGTGCGCTGCAGTTGACCAATATCCTGCGCGACATCGATGAAGACGCAGGCATCGGTCGCCTCTATTTGCCGCGCGAAGCTTTGCTGCACGCCGGTATCACCTCCACCGATCCGCTCAAGGTGATCTCCGATCCGGCGCTGCCGAAAGCATGCGCGCCACTGATGGAGCGGGCGCGGGCGCATTTCAAGAAAGCCGACGAAATCATGGACCGCAATCGGCGGCGCGTGGTGCGCGCGCCGAGGATCATGTCGAAATATTATCGCGCTATTCTGGAATTGCTGGTCGCCAGGGGGTTCGCTGCCCCGCGCGCGCCGGTTCGTCTCAACAAGGTGGCCCGTATCGCCATCGTCGTTCGCTACGCCCTGATCTGATGCAGAACACCGCTCACATCATCGGCGCCGGAATTTCGGGCCTCTCGGCGGCCGTCCGGTTGGCGAATGCGAATTTCAAGGTGCATCTCCACGAGGCCACGCAGCAGGCGGGCGGCCGCTGCCGGTCATATTTCGACGCGGCGACCAACCTCACCATCGACAACGGCAACCATCTCCTGCTCTCGGGCAACCGCCACGCGCTGGCGTACGCACGATCGATCGGCACCGAGGCCGGGCTGGTCGGACCGAGGCGCGCCCAATTTTCATTCGTCGATCTGGCGAGCGGACAGCGTTGGCAGCTCGACCTCGGGGAAAGCCGGCTGCCGCTGTGGGTGTTCGATCAGGCTCGCCGGGTCCCCGACACCGGCTTGATGGAATATTTGGCACTGATGCCTCTGGTGTGGGCATCGAAAGACAGGCTGGTCGGCAATGCGATCCCGTGCAGGGGAACGCTGTACCGGCGGCTGGTGCAGCCGCTGCTGCTGGCGGCGCTCAACGTCGACCCGCCCGAGGGGTCGGCGGGGCTCGCAGGCGCGGTGGTGCGCGAAACGCTGCTGGCGGGCGGACAGGCTTGCCGGCCGCTGATTGCGCGCGATGGCCTCAGCGCGGTTCTGGTCGAGCCTGCGGTCAGGCTATTGCAGGAAAAGGGCGCCAGCGTCCAGTTCGGACACGAACTGCGCGAGTTTGGCGTTTCGGCGGGGAGCGTTGCCGAATTGAAGTTTGGCGACGACATTATCGGCATCGGACCTGATGACGCCGTGGTGCTGGCGGTTCCGCCGCGCCCGGCTGCGACGCTGCTTCCGGGCCTCAAGACGCCGTCCAAATTCCGCGCGATCGTAAACGCGCATTTCCGCTTCGATCCCCCGAGCGAAATGCCTCCGATTCTCGGCGTTGTCGGCGGGCTCGTGGAGTGGCTGTTCGCGTTCCCGCAGCGGCTCTCGGTCACCATCAGCAACGGCGACCGGCTGGTGGATATGCCGCGCGAGGAACTCGCGCAGGCGATCTGGCGGGATGTCTGCAAGGCCGGCGGGGTCGAGGGCGAATTGCCGCCCTGGCAGATCGTGCGCGAGCGGCGCGCCACATTTGAGGCGACGCCGGAGCAAAATGCGCTCCGGCCAGGCGCCTCGACGGCCCTCAAAAATCTGTTTCTCGCAGGCGACTGGACTGATACGGGGTTGCCGGCGACCATCGAAGGATCGGTGCGGTCCGGAAACCGCGCCGCCGATCTGGTCCTTGCCATGCGGCAGGCCTGATCGGCAGATAGCAAGCGGCTCCCGGTTTAAGGGGGCAAGGTGAATAGAGGAGATGTCGAGCCAGATGCATTCCGGCAGAAGCACGGTTGGAATCGAGACCGGGGAAGCCCTGGAGGCGAGCATCGCGTCGGCGACGCGCGCGCTGCTTGGCTATCGGCAACCGGACGGACACTGGGTGTTCGAGCTGGAAGCCGATTGCACCATCCCCGCGGAATATGTGCTGCTTCGCCACTACCTCGGCGAGCCCGTCGACACCGTGCTGGAAGCCAAGATCGCGAACTACCTGCGCCGGGTTCAGGGCGCGCATGGCGGCTGGCCGCTGGTGCACGAGGGCGATTTTGACATGAGCGCCAGCGTCAAATCCTATTTCGCGCTGAAGATGGCCGGCGACGCCCCGGACACCCCGCACATGGCGCGTGCGCGCGAGGCGATTCGCGCGCGCGGCGGCGCCATCCACAGCAATGTTTTCACCCGCTTCATGCTGGCGATGTTCGGAGTGATGAGCTGGCGGAGCGTGCCGGTGCTGCCGGTCGAGATCATGCTGCTGCCGATGTGGTCGCCGTTTCATCTCAACAAGATTTCATACTGGGCGCGCACCACGCTGGTGCCGTTGCTGGTTTTGGCGGCACTGAAGCCGCAAGCGAAAAATGTCAGCGGCGTCGGAATCGACGAGCTGTTCCTGCAGGCGCCGCATTCGATCGGAATGACGCCGAAAGCGCCGCATCAGAGCTGGGGCTGGTTTCTCCTGTTCCGCGGATTGGACAGCGTGCTGCGGGTGATTGAGCCGCTGTTTCCGAAGAAACTGCGCGCGCGCGCGATCGACGCCGCCGTCGCCTTCGTCGAGCAACGGCTGAACGGCGAAGACGGGCTTGGCGCGATCTATCCGCCGATGGCCAACGCCGTGATGATGTACCAGGTGCTCGGCAAGCCCGCGGATTATCCGCCGCGCGCCATGACGCGAAAGGGGCTCGACAACCTGCTGGTGATCGGCGAGCACGAGGCCTATTGCCAGCCTTGCATGTCGCCGGTGTGGGACACCTCGCTGACCTGTCACGCGCTGATCGAGGCCGGCGGCAAGGAGGCATTGCCTCCGGCCAGTCAGGGTCTGGACTGGCTGCTGCCCAGGCAGGTGCTGGATATCAAGGGCGACTGGGCCGCCAAGGCACCGCAGGCGCGTCCCGGCGGCTGGGCATTCCAGTACAACAATGCCTATTATCCCGACCTCGACGATACCGCCGTCGTGATCATGGCGATGGATCGCGCCCGGCGCGCCAGTCAAAGCCCTGAATACGATAATGCGATCGCCCGCGGACGCGAGTGGATCGAGGGCATGCAGAGCTGCGACGGCGGCTGGGCCGCCTTCGACGTCAACAATCTCGAATATTATCTCAACAACATTCCGTTTTCCGATCATGGTGCGCTGCTCGATCCGCCGACCGACGACGTTACCGCCCGCTGCGTCTCGATGCTGGCTCAACTCGGTGAGACCGCTCAAGGCAGCGAGACGGTTGCGGCCGGGGTCGCCTTTCTGCGCCGGACCCAGCTCGCGGAGGGATCGTGGTACGGCCGCTGGGGACTGAACTACATTTACGGCACTTGGTCGGTGTTGTGCGCGCTCAATGCCGCAGGCGTCGCCCATCAGGACCCCGCGATCCGCAAGGCCGCGGACTGGCTGGTGTCGATCCAGAACAAGGATGGCGGCTGGGGCGAGGACGCCACCAGCTATCGGCTCGACTACAGGGGGTATGAAGGCGCCCCCTCAACCGCCTCGCAAACGGCATGGGGTTTGCTTGGACTGATGGCAGCGGGCGAGGTCGGGCATCCGGCGGTCGCGCGTGGCGTGGAGTACCTAATAGCCACACAGGCCAAAAATGGGTTATGGGACGAGCAACGTTACACGGCAACGGGCTTTCCTAGGGTGTTTTATCTGCGCTATCATGGTTATCCGAAGTTCTTTCCGCTCTGGGCCTTGGCGCGGTATCGGAATTTGAGGAATACCAACAGCAGGGCGGTAGTAGGGGTCGGGATGTGAATTTGGGGGCGGGGGACGACGCGTCCGCGGGCAATCGAATTGATCCGCGTCCGGTGCTCATTGTGACCGGTCTGGTGCAGGAGGCCCGAATCGCGGCGGGGCCCGGCATGACCGTTATCTGCAGCAGTAGTGATCCGCAGCAATTGCGGGCGCTGCTTACGGTCTTTGACCCCACGACGATCAGGGGCGTCATCAGCTTCGGCGTCGCCGGCGGACTGGATCCCACCTTGAAATCCGGCGACGTCGTGGTGGCGACCGAGGTCATGGCCGGCGACGCCCGCTGGCTGGCCGGCCTGACGCTGAATGAAGACCTGATCGCCAGCGTCGCGTTGGGCCGCAGACGCGTGATCAGGGGTCGTCTGGCGGGGGCGGAGCAGGTGGTTGCCGGCCGGCACGTAAAGGCGGCACTGCGCTCGGAGACGGGAGCAGCCGCCGTCGATATGGAGAGCCATATCGCCGCCGCCTACGCCGAAGAGACAGGCCTTCCATTTGCCGCCTTGCGCGTCATCAGCGACCCCGCCGGCCGCGCATTGCCGGCGCTGGCGATGGCCGCGATCAAGCCCAATGGCGACATCGATCTGCGCAAGGTACTGCGCGGGGTGGCGCGCAATCCGATGACGCTGCGCGCGCTGGTCTCGACCGGAATCGATTTCAATCGCGCGCTGCGGTCCTTACGCGGCTGTCGAGGCTTTCTGCTCGGCGGCGAGGGCCTCGTCACGGCGGATATCTGACAGCCGCTTCTGCACTTCCGCCGAGAAGATGTACTGCGCCGGCCGCTGGTTTTCGAGGCTGATCTCGGGCGCCATCGGTCCCGTCGTCCGCACGCCGCGCAGCGCCACCCACATCGCCTTGAGCGGATTGGCAAATGCGGCATTGGCCGCGGTCGGCTCGTAGCCGCAATGCGCCATGCAGTTGGCGCACTTCTCGTACTTGCCGGTGCCGTAGGTCTCCCAGTCCGTCGTCTCCATCAGCTCCTTGAAGGTCCGGGTGTAGCCCTCGCCGAGCAGATAGCAGGGCTTCTGCCAGCCGAAAATGTTGCGCGCCGGCATGCCCCATGGCGTGCATTCATAGTTCTGATTGCCGGCAAGGAAATCCAGGAACAGTCCGGAATGCATGAAATTCCACTTCTTCCCCTTGCCCAGCGCAAACACGTCGCGGAACAGCTTCTTGGTCTTGGTGCGGTTGAGAAAGTGCTCCTGGTCGGGCGCGCGCTCATAGGCGTAGCCCGGCGACATCGAAACGCCGACGCCCAGCTCGGTGGTGAAGTCGAGGAATTTTGCAATATCCTCGGCCGCATGGCCGTCGAAGATCGTGGCGTTGACGTTGACGGTGAAACCCCGCGCCTTGGCGGCCTTGATCGCCGAAACCGCGCGGTCGAACACGCCCTTTTGCGAGACCGCCTTGTCGTGGTGCTCTTTCAGACCGTCCAGATGCACCGAAAAGAACAGGTACGGCGAGGGCTCGAACAAATCGAGTTTCTTCTCCAATAGCAGCGCGTTGGTGCACAGCGACACGAATTTCTTGCGCGCCACGAGGCCGCGCACGATTTCGCCGATCTCCTTGTGGATCAGCGGCTCGCCGCCGGGAATCGCCACCATCGGCGCGCCACATTCGTCAGCGGCATCCCAGCATTCCTGCGCCGACATGCGTCGGTTGAGGATCGCGTCGGGATAATCGATCTTGCCGCAGCCGACGCATGCGAGGTTGCAGCGAAACAGCGGCTCCAGCATCAGCACCAGCGGGTAGCGTTTTCGGCCCATCAGCTTCTGCTTGACGAGATAGCCGCCGATACGCATTTCCTTGAAGAACGGTATTGCCATTACAAGTTTTCTTTCTGCATTCTCTGGGGTAGAGGGTCAGCCCGCGGCCAGTTCTGCCGGAAGCCGGAATTCGATATTTTCTTCGCGGCCAGGCAGCACCGACACCGCAACCGGGCCGATACGTCTCAGGGCCTCGATCACGTCGTCGACGAGAACTTCGGGCGCCGAGGCGCCGGCGGTGATGCCGACGGCCCTGGCGTCCTTCAGCCAGTCCGGGTTCAGTTCGCTGCCGTCGGCAATGAGATAACTCGCGACGCCGGCTTCGGTGCCGATTTCGCGTAAGCGGTTCGAGTTGGAACTATTGGTGGCCCCCACCACCAGGATGACGTCCACGAGCTTGCTGAGGTCCCTTACCGCAGATTGGCGGTTCTGTGTCGCATAGCAGATATCCCGGATGTCCGGGCCCTGAATATCGGTAAAACGCTGCTGTAGGGCCGCAATTATGTCCTTGGTGTCGTCCACGCTGAGCGTGGTCTGGGTGATGTAGGCGACCGGCGTATCGGCAGGCAGCGTCAGGGCCGCCACGTCGTCGACGTTCTGGACCAGCAGCACCGGGCCGGGAACCTGACCCATGGTTCCCTCGACCTCGGGGTGCCCGGCATGACCGATCAGCACCAGCGCCCGGCCCTTCGACATGTAGCGCTTGCCTTGGTTGTGGACCTTGGTCACCAGCGGGCAGGTCGCATTGAGGACCGGCAGGCCGCGGGCGGCCGCTTCCTCCTCCACGCTCCTCGCCACGCCATGGGCGCTGAACACGGTGACGGCCAGCGGGGGCACTTCCGACAGATCCTCGACGAAGATGGCGCCCTTGTTCTTCAGGCTTTCGACCACGTATTTATTGTGGACGATCTCGTGGCGGACATAGACCGGAGGGCCATATTTCTCGAGCGCGCGCTCGACGATCTCGATGGCGCGCACGACGCCAGCGCAAAACCCGCGGGGTTGCGCCAGATACACATCTATGGGACGTCCGTTACGCAAGTTGCACCAAGTTCATTTCCGGATCTCCGTTCAGCCGGGATATCTGCAATATTCGAACCATGCCCGTCCAAGCACATGAAGGCACAGGGCTTTGTGTCAAAAAACGATCGGCTAGAAAAGGCGGATCGCAAAACGACCCGCCAATGTGGGACGTCTTAATCGGTAATATGGTACAGTAATCGGTAAATCGCGGCGAATAAAGCCCCTGGACCCTCACTTGTTCGTCACTTTACCGCTGGCCAAGGCTGGCTATATCAGCCTCGCAGCGGGATTCGGCATGTTTTGGGGCCGCGCGTCCGTGCGCCCTGAGGGAAAACCGTTAGAAACTGACATTAGATCGGCTCGTGGAACTCCGCTAGACAGCGCACGTTGCCGGCCCGCCGTTAACATTAGAAAGAAAAGATGTGCTGACAAGTATTGTTGTCTCGATTGTTAACGCCTGCACCCGGTTTGCCGCCTTCATTGTCCTGATCGCACTCGTCCTTGCGGTGGCGGCGGGCTTCTACACAGCCCGGCACTTCTCCATCAACACCGACATCAACACCCTGATTTCGCCCAACCTGGATTGGCGCAAGCGCGACAACCAGTTTGGCGAGGCATTCGATCGTGAGCGACTGATCCTTGCGGTGGTGGAGGCCCCGACGCCGGAACTGACTGGCGAGGCGAGCAAGGCGCTCGCCGCGAAACTGTCGGGCGATACCGCGAATTTCGAATCGGTCCAGCCGCTCGGTTCCGGGGAGTTCTTTGAAAAGAACGGGCTGTTGTTTCTGCCCGTGGCGGAGGTCGGCCGGCTGACCGGACAGTTCGAAAACGCCGCCCCGCTGATCGAAATCATGGCCGGCGACCCCAGCATCCGGGGATTGACCGGCGCGCTGGAAACCGGCCTCGCCGGCGTCAAACGCGGAAAGGTCAAGCTCGACTCTACCGAGCGGCCTTTCAACCTGGTCGCCCAGACGGTCGAGAACGTGTTGAACACCGGCTCGGCGACGTTTTCCTGGCGCGAACTCACGAGCGAAAAACCGCTGACCGATTCCGATCGGCGCGCCTTCATCGAGCTCAAGCCGGTCCTCGATTTCAATGCGCTGGAGCCGGGCAAGCATGCGACCGACGCGATCCGGCAGGCGGCGAGCGATCTCAATCTCGCCGGTGAGTATGGTGCGCGGGTCAGGCTGACCGGACCGGTTCCGATCGCCAATGAGGAATTCGCGACCGTTGCCGACGGCGCGGTGGTCAACGGGATCGGCACCGTTCTCGTCGTGCTGTTTATTCTCTGGATGGCGCTGCGTTCGCCGAAGATCATCTTCGCGGTATTTGCCAATCTCTTTATCGGCCTTTCCATCACCACCGCCGTCGGCCTGATGATGGTGGGTTCGCTGAACCTGCTGTCGATCGCGTTCGCGGTGTTGTTCGTCGGATTGGGCGTGGATTTCGGCATTCAGTACAGCGTTCGCTACCGCTCGGAGCGCTTCAAGGGCGACGATCTGCGGGCCGCGCTGGTGCAGGCGGCCGAACGCTCCGCGGTGCCGCTATCGCTGGCCGCGATGGCGACGGCGGCTGGTTTCCTGTCGTTCCTGCCGACCGACTACAAGGGCATTTCCGAACTCGGCGAGATCGCCGGCGTCGGCATGCTGGTCGCCTTTACCTCCAGCATCACCGTGCTGCCGGCGTTGCTGAAGCTGCTCAACCCGCCCGGGGAAATGGAGCCGGTCGGCTATGCGTTCCTGGCGCCGGTCGATCGTTTCCTCGAAAAGCATCGCGTCGTCATCATCGTTGGCACCCTCGTGATCGCGGTTGCCGGTCTGCCGCTGCTTTATTTCCTCCGCTTCGACTTCAACCCGATCAACCTGCGCAATCCCAACGTTGAGTCGATCGCCACCTTTCTCGATTTGCGCAAGGACCCGAACACCGGCGCCAACGCCATCGACGTGCTGACGAACTCGGAAGCCGACGCGAAACAGATCGAAGCCCAGCTGGAAAAGGTGCCGGAAGTTCTCCGCGTCATGTCGCTGGACACTTTTGTGCCCGAAGACCAGCCGGCGAAACTGAAGCTGATCGCTCAAGGCGCCAAGGTTCTCGAACCCGCGCTCAACCCGGACTCCATCGATGCGCCGCCTTCCGACGAGGAAAATGTCGAGTCCCTGAAGGGGGCGGCGGAGAGTCTGCGCAAGACCGCGGGCGATGCCGCGGGGCCGGGCGCGGTGGCGTCGCGGCGGCTGGCCGATGCGTTGTCGAAGCTCGCCGAGTTCGGACCAGGCCACCCGTGACAAGACCCAGGCCATCTTCGTCGACCCGTTGAAGGTGATGCTCGACCAGCTCAGGAATTCGCTGCAGGCTCAGCCGGTCAGCCTGAAGACCTTGCCGCCCGATCTGGTCAATGCGTGGAAGGCCAAGAATGGCCTGCAGCGCGTCGAGGCGCTGCCGCGCGGCGATCCCAACGACAACGACACGCTACGCAAGTTTGCCAGCGCCGTTCTCGCCGCCGAGCCGAACGCGATCGGCGGACCAGTATCGATTCTCAAGTCGGGCGACACCGTGGTGAAGGCCTTCATCCACGCCGGCATTACGGCGCTGATCGTGATCGGCTTCCTGCTCTGGCTCACATTGCGGCGAATAACCGACGTGCTGCTGACGCTGGTGCCGCTGTTGGTGGCGGGAGCGATGACGCTGGAAATCTGCGTGCTGATTGGAATGCCGCTCAACTTCGCCAACATCGTCGCGCTGCCGCTGCTGCTCGGCGTTGGCGTCGCGTTCAAGATCTACTATGTAACGGCCTGGCGGTCGGGCAGAACCAACCTGCTGCAGTCGAGCCTGACGCGAGCGATATTTTTCAGCGCGATGACGACCGCCACGGCGTTCGGAAGCCTGTGGCTGTCGAGCCATCCCGGTACGGCTAGCATGGGCAAGCTGCTGGCGCTCTCGCTCGTCATGACGCTTGCCGCGGTGCTGCTGTTTCAGCCGGCGCTAATGGGGAAACCCCGCGATGTCGGGGAGTAGACAGATATCGCCGACCGGATCGGCCGGCTGCGCGGCCGTTGCCAGTTTCTGGCCTTTGGCAGCCGGGCCGACCGACCCGGTGGTCCTGGGTGCGGCGGCGATCTTCGGTGCGGCGGGCCTCGGAAGCGCAGCGCTGGTCTTCGGTGCGCTCTTGGCCATGCTGTTGACGGGGCTCGACGGAATCGGACCGGCGATGCGGGTCCAGGTTTCGCCGCCGCAGAGGAAGCCCAGCACGCAGCCTTGAATCTCGAGATGGTCGGCATCGACCGGCTTGATCGTCGAGCTGTAATACTGGCCGTCCTTGGCGTTATAGACGCGGCCTTCCCAGATATCGGCGCCGGCCTTCTGCTTCATGTCGATCAGGATCGGCATTCCCAGGGTCGGCCTGTTCTGTTTTGACACGTCGGGATTGCGGGTGTCGCGTCCGCCGGGCGTCTGCTCCCAGGCAACCGCGCCCCACATGCTGCCGTTGCATTGCGCGACGCGGATGTTGGCGACACCGTCGGCCACCCGCCAGTCTCCGGTCGGATCCAGCGCCAGCGCCGGTGCGAGCCCTGTCGCCAACAATATTCCCGAATAAACCGCTATAAGCATGATGTTTCGCGGGCAGTGCAACATGGTTTAACCCTATGCTTAAGTAGATGATCCGAGCGGGCGCAAAACGCCGCATTCGGCGTTTTCGGCTGACGAATTCAGTTGACGAAATGGCCATCAACCGAAGTATGTAGATGATGCTATATCCAAATCTAGACGTTTCCGAGATGTTTGTGGACCGCCAGTCGCAGCGAAGTTCCATGCATGCGCGCCACTTAAATGAGCAACTGGTGCGGGTCCTCAGGACAATCGGTTACGATGTCGGCTTTCAGAAGGGCCAGGGCCAGTATCTCTACGATCGCGACGGCGCGCGCTATCTGGATTTACTCAGCGGTTTTGGCGTTTTTGCGATTGGCCGCAATCATCCGGCGCTGCGCCGGGCCTTGAAGAGCGTTCTCGATAGCGACCTGCCCAATCTCGTGCAACTCGATGTTTCGACGCTTGCCGGCGTGCTGGCGGAACGTCTGCTGGACTACGTGCCCTATCTGGACAAGGTGTTTTTTGCCAATTCCGGGGCGGAATGTGTCGAAGCTGCGATCAAATTCGCCCGCGGCGCCACCGGGCGGCCGGGCATCGTGTATTGCGCCCACGCCTTCCACGGGCTGTCCTATGGCGCGCTGTCGCTCACCGACGATCCCAATTTCCGCGCAGGCTTCGAGCCGCTGCTGCCCGGATGCACGGCGATACCCTTCAACGATCTCGCCGCGCTGGAACACGCGCTGTCGTCGCGCGAGGTTGCCGCTTTTGTTGTCGAGCCGATCCAGGGCAAGGGCGTCAACATGCCCACGGATGAATTTCTGCCGGGCGCCGCCGCGCTCTGCCGCAAATACGGCACGCTCCTGGTCGCCGACGAAATTCAGACCGGAATCGGTCGCACCGGGCGCTTCCTCGCGGTCGAGCACTGGAATGTCGAACCCGACATGGTGCTGCTGGCCAAAGCGCTGTCGGGCGGTCATGTTCCGGTCGGCGCGCTGCTCACCCGCAAGAGCATCTTCGACAAGATCTTCAACCAGATGGATCGCGCGGTTGTGCACGGATCGACCTTCGCGAAGAACGACCTCGCGATGGCGGCCGGCATCGCCACCCTCGAGGTGCTCGAGTCCGAAAAACTGATCGAGGCCGCCGCCAGGCGGGGCGCGGAACTGCGGCTGGCGCTGACGCGGATGGTTCCCGGCTATGAACTGATGAAGGAGGT
The DNA here is from genome assembly GCA_963801875.1 of uncultured Alphaproteobacteria bacterium. GTDB lineage: Bacteria > Pseudomonadota > Alphaproteobacteria > Rhizobiales > Xanthobacteraceae > Bradyrhizobium. The sequence goes on from CAWDGT010000010.1 coordinate 1,361,665, forward strand.
TCGCGGCAAGGGACTGATGATCGGGGTCGAATTCGGCCCGCCGAAATCGCTGCGGCTGAAGGCGTCGTGGAGCATGCTGGAGACCGCCAACAAGGGCCTGTTCTGCCAGCTCATCACGGTGCCGCTGTTCAAGGATCACAAGATCCTGACACAGGTCTCCGGCCACGGCAGCCACACGATAAAACTGTTGCCACCGCTGACCATCACGGAGGCGGACTGCAACTGGATCGAGACCGCGTTCGATAGCGTTATCGCCTCCAGCCACAAGGTTCCCGGCGCGATCTGGTCGCTGGGCAAGACCTTGGTCGACAACGCGGTGCGGAAGTCGGCGTAGCCCGCAGTATGGGTTGAGTTCTTGCGAAACCCATCGCCTTGCCGCGCGCCTCACGGCCGTTCGCCAGATCCCCGCGAGACGCCGCCAGCCTGATCCTCGGGATTCATAATCCGCGCGTTCGGATTTATTCCCGCCCGCCAAATGAAAAATTCCGATTGAGTACCAATGGTTTTTCGCCGACCATTGAGCCGAAAAAGGGCCGGATCGTTAGCGGAGGGCGAAAATGAAGACGAAAATGAAAACGCTGAGTGCCATCGTAATCCTGATGATTTTGACCATCGGCGCCGGGGCGGCGATGGCGCAAAACGCGCCTCCGGTCTCCACGACAAAGGTGGACGGTACCGATAACGTCTATGTCTTCCGCTATGGCGGCCATCAATCGATGTTCATCGTGACATCGCAGGGCGTAATCGCGACCGACCCCATCTCCTACCTGCGCCCGGCCAAGCCCTACATTGATGCCATCAAGGCCGTTACCGACAAACCCATCAAATATGTCATCTACAGCCATCATCATTACGATCATATCGCCGGCGGCAAGCCCTTCAAGGATCTCGGCGCTACCTTCATTTCGCACCGTCGCGCGAAGGAACGTTTCCTCGAACTGAAGAAGCAGAACGCGCTTTTGCCGGACGTCGTGATTCCGGATCAGGTGGTCGATGGCAAGAGGACCATCACACTTGGTGGAACCAAGCTCGAACTGATTTTTGTCGGCCGCAACCATTCGGACAATTCGCTGGTGATGCGGTTGCCGAAGGAGAAGCTGGTATTCGTGGTCGATTTTGCGCCGATCGAGTCGATCCCGTTTCGGAACATCCCGGACAATGCCTCGCCGCTGGAATATATCGATTCACTGAAGAAGTTGGCCGCCCTTGATTGGGACCGGTTGATTCCCGGGCATCCCTATGCGGGCGGACGTTACGGCACCAAAAAGGATGTTCAGGTCGACATCGCCTACATGGAGGATTTGTCGGCCGAGGTGAAAAAAGCGGCGGATGCGGGCAAGTGCTTTGACCCCGCGATGAAGGAGATCAAGCTGGCGAAATACGAAAAATGGGCCAACTACGAAAGCTACCTGCCCGGCAATGTGGAACGCTTCTGCTATTGGTGGGGGCGGGGATACTGATCCGGGCCGCCGCAAGCGTACGCGTACGGTTGCTAATCAGGCTTCACCACCGTTTTGGACGATCCCTGCGGAGCCGCCTGCATGCCGGGCGGGCTTTGTCCCTGAGGACTTCTCCGCGGGCGCTCCGCCTGAGGAAGTGTCGATCGCGCCCGTCCAACCCTGCGGCTGCAAGTGGCCTTTGGCTTCTGGCGGCGTCCTGCCGGTCGGGGAATTGAGTGTACTTCCCGTTGTTTGAGCCTTTTGCGCTACCGCAAGACCGGCAGGCAAGGCCAGAGCCAGACATATTGTAAACGCGGTAAAGCGCACTGGAAGTACTCCGTTTTCCTGACAAGATCGAAATCCCAACAAACGAAACGCGTGTTCGAGGTCCGTTAGGGCATCCATGTCCGTTTCGTGCCGATAGTGCTGCAAAAGTTCTTTTGGGCCAACCAACCAAAATTCCTGGGGTCGCTGATGCGTTCCGCGCGCGGTCGTAGCGTCGGTGGTCAAGATCACCGACGCATGCGCAGGACCTTGTGAGGTGATCGGGTCGGATTGCATTACGTCCTTTGAGTTAGATCAATCCGCTGTTTTGTGTTGAACCTATTGGTTGTCCGGTTCTGACCGAAAACGCGGGAGGATGCCGATCATGAAGTCAAATCCACTTAGGCCGCACACCCCTGATGATGATCCGGAACCCGGAACGCCAGGTACCGCCGAGGACCTCTGTCCGGAGTGCGCGGGAGCCGGCAAGCTGGTAGACAAGGTGACGCGCAAGCAAATTGCCTGCGATCGCTGCGATGGTACGGGGATCATCATACAAGGCGTTGGATAGCGGATACTCGTTGACCTCACCTCACGCGACGCGAGGTCCGGGGTCACGCGCGGATAGCCTGTGGTTGTCGGAAGCGGTCAAGGGTTATTCCGGCTCATCTTGGTTGCTGCTCCCAAAGGCACCGCCGCACGGCTGGCGTCAATGTCCAGCGCGGCGCGTCTTGACCATGTTCAACCGTCGAGGAGGATCGTATGAACCGTCGTGACGCATTGAAGGCGTTGAGCGGGCTTCTACTGTGCCCGCTCTGCGCGTCCACTAACTTCGCCGCGGAAGGGGCGCATTGGACGTACGAAGGCACCACTGGCCCCGATAAGTGGGGCGATATCGAGGCCGCGAGCAAAGTCTGCTCGGTTGGTAGCCAGCAATCGCCAATCGACATCATCGGGTCGATCAAAGCGCAACTGCCGCCGCTCCGAATTGCCTGGGGCAAGACCGCCGACACCATGGTCAATAACGGTCACACAATCCAGCTAAATGCCGCCAAGGGCAGCACGCTCACTTTCGGCGGCGGGTCTTACAGGCTGTTGCAGTTTCACTTCCATCGTCCGAGCGAGCACCTCATCCGCGGCAGGAGCTTTCCGATGGAGACGCATTTTGTGCATGCGCATGCTTCGGGCGCGCTCGCCGTGGTCGGTGCGCTGATGGTGGCGGGAAAGCCCAACCTGGTTTTCAGCAAGATCATCGCAACCATGCCAACGCATGAAGGTGAGACCGTCAAGGCCGACCAGGCTATCAACCCGAACGGACTCTTGCCCAGGCAACTAGCCTACTATCGCTATGCTGGCTCGCTGACGACGCCACCCTGTTCCGAAACGGTCGAATGGTTGCTGCTTGCCGACCCCATACAGGTCGCTGATGCGGACATTGCCGCTTTCGCCAAGCTCTATGCGATGAACGCGCGCCCGGTGCAGAATGCGAACCGCCGTGTTGTGCTGCGTTCTGGCTGAGCAGCCATATCACGCCAAACAGGCTGCCACTTGATCGGCCTTTTTCGGCTGACCAACGACTTCATTTCGACAAAAAAGCCGGCCGTAACCGACGGACGTTCGGTGCTATTTAACGGCCGCGTTCATTGTAATTAACGAAGTGCCAGAACTGGCCGGACCCGCGCCCGTTGCCCGGATGGCAAATGTATCAGAGCCTTTATATCCAGCCTTCGCCGTATATTCGTAGGTGGATACGTCGAGTTTTTTCAGGGTCCCGTTTGCCGGTTCCTTTGCAATGCTCGAGATTTGTATGTCGCCCTGCATCCTGATGTGAAACACGCATGTTTCTCCGGAAGCGACATTGAAATGGCCGGTTGAGTCAGCGCCCCAACTCGACAATGTTCCTGACGCGGGGCATTCAGAAGCGGCCTGCGCGGATTGGATCGATGCCAAACCCGGAGCCACCGCCACGAACACCAAACCGATCACTTTGGATAATTTCATGCTCACCTCCCATTTTATCTCTTCGAGAGTTCGCGCTTCCCTGGCGGTCGCTTTGACCCGGATCAAGACAAGGGCGCTGTTTCCGGCTTTCACGTGATCGGTCGCAGTCGAGGCAGCCGCGGTGAATTATTTGCCGCTGTTACCATTCTGTCACGGCTTTTGTCCGCTGCTTGTGACCTAGTATTCAAGTGCCCGCCGTAAGTTAAAGCATCGCGCTTCGCGGACCGCTTTTGTCGCTGCTGATTGCAAATACCGCGCAGAGGTTTGCAATGGGACCAGTCGAGTCAAAAATCCGAAGGACTGGCTGTGTGGTCACGGCTGCAGCTCTCCTGCTTTGCCCTGAAGTCTTGCGTGCGGACCAGGGCGGCGCTTCATTCTGGCTTCCCGGCACCTACGGCAGTCTCGTTGCCGTACCGCAGACGCCTGGCTGGTCACTCGCTGTGGTTTATTACCATTACAACGTCGCCGCGTCCGGGAACGTTGCGGCGTCGAAAGAAATCTTGACCGGCAGGCTCCCCTCGACCGTAAACGTGAACCTGAATTTGAGTTTGCGCGGACAAGCCGATCTGGTCACCCTCACGCCGAGCTACGCTTTCGCGACGCCGGTACTTGGCGGACAGTTGTCCGTAAGCATCTCTGGCCAGTACGGCAGAAACGCCCCCACCATCGCCGGAACGCTGACAGCGCTGGCCGGACCGATTGTGATGACGCGCACCGGAATGCTCGAAGACTCGCTGACCTCCTATGGAGACCTCGTACCGAACGCGGAGCTACTCTGGAACTACGGCGTCAACAACTATATGGCTTATGTCACAGGCGATATTCCTGCCGCCAGCTACAATTCGATGCGGCTTGCCAATATCGGCATCGGCTATTGGGCAATCGACACCGGAGCCGGCTACACCTACCTTAACCCGGCGACCGGAATCGAATTCTCTGCGGTTGCCGGGTTTACCTACAATTTCAAGAATCCCGAGACGCAGTACCGAAACGGTGTCGATTTTCACTTCGACTGGGGCGCGTCGCATTTGCTCTCGAAGCAGCTTTTCGTCGGCCTCGCCGGATATGCCTTTCAACAAATCACTGACGATTCCGGTCAAAACCCGATTCTGGGCGGCTTCAGATCGCGTGTTCTTGGTGTCGGTCCGCAGATTGGATACTCCTTCCCGGTGGGAGACATGCAGGGCTCTTTGAGTCTGAGAGCTTATGGCGAGTTCGACGCGGCCAACCGGGCGCATGGCTGGAACACCTGGCTGACGTTCGCCATTTCGCCGGCCGCGCCCACCGCTGTGGCGCGGCCGACCAGGCAATTCCGGACGAAATAAGGGAGCCGTCCATCGCAGTTGCCGTGGCGCATGTCTTCTCCGGGCCTCGGTCAACTCAAGTCAGACAACGCTGGAGGTCCGGTTCGTGCCACGAACACATTATGCGACCTTGTGGTTCACTTTAGCGTCTGCAAAGCAGCGCCCAAGGATATCAATTGGCTGCTTACAATCGGTTTTGAATTTCGGATTTGGCGTGCTTGCCGGCATCAGCATCAGTATGGGTGCTTTGTCATTAACTTGAGGCGCTTGCTTAACTGGCAGCCTGTCACTCTTAATCGAGCGATCGACAATCTGCTGGGTAATTATTGCAGTCGTACCGGTACCGGACTGGAAGCGTACTACTGTGTCCGAAGGAATGACCTGATGCACCGCCACTGAACTGGTAATGCCCACGAGATAGGTGAGCGAATGCAACGTGAGTGTCTTGATAAGCATGGTGCTACCCACTTCAGCTAAGTCAGTTCGCACTGCCAGGCGTTGAGGTTTTTCGGTTTGATTCATCTACTCAGCGCATGCGAAACGCCGCGAATGCATGCGCCACAAAGATGACAGCGCTTAAGAGAACAAGGGAAACCGTCACGACCTCGATCATCGTACCGCTCGCTTTTGCGCCCGCAGGAGGGATGATTTATCCCGGCACTGAGTTTAGGATAGGTGGTATGGTCGTGAACATTGTTCTCAAGGGCATTGTCCCAACGGACACCGCGGCGGCAAGGCCTCATCCGGCCGCGGATGCAAATCTGGCGGGTAACCGCCAGTAGTGAGCATGAGATCGATGCCGCATTCGCAACTGTCCATGAACGGAGCGTCGATGCGTCCGTGGTTGGCGTTGACGGGTAACGGCTTCCTTCGCGCTCCCCGGCGACCGGCTTTCTTGCCACCGTCATCCCTGAGAAGCTTGCTTCTCAAGAACTTGACGCCAGCATCGGGGCGTCAGGACCACACGACTTCTCCGTCTGCAACCCATCTACGCCAAAGGCTTCGACGGGTTTGGTAGGCGGCCGTTCTAGGGGGAAACGCGCTCCCAATCCAGAAAATCGATTTGGTCGAAGGATCGACGTGCCTCATGGAGGAACAACACCAGCCGCAGGCCATCGGTCAAATAGGGTTCGCCAGTGAGATTTACTCGTGGATCGGACATGGACGACACGCCCACGCCATCTACGAAGCCGAAGCGTGTAACAGCTCCCGACAAGATCAAGTCCTGCATCAAATAGAAGCGGTCCTGATCCACCTCCGGGCTGATAATATGGGTCGTTAGATACCAGGATTGCGTGGTCAGCTTAATGCCGATGTCGCGACTGATTTGGCCAACCCACACCTGGAGCCCGTCAATCGCAAACGGCGCGAGCCACAAACGTAGATGATTCCGTTGGCTGACGGTGTCGCGTGCTTTCTGCAGTGCGACATCCTGCTGGCGCCCGAAAACATATAGCGGGCTGACCGGTGCGTTGAAATATTCGCTACCAAACAAGAAGGCCCGTATGGTGCGGTAAGTACTGTGAAGATCGAACGGCTCGTCGAGCCTCCACCCTCGCTCGATGAAGGCAAATAGCGCGTCAATGCCGCGCCCGACGACTACAATATTGAGCGGATCCCCGTTGGTATTACCCGCCTTGTTGGTAGTGCAACAGCGCAACTGCGCCAGCTTGTCACGTAGTGCCGCCAGATCGACGGCTTCTACTGTACCAGGCGGATAAATGCTTCCAAAGTCGACTTTTTCTATTGCATATGAGGAGCCGCCGACCGGCAGCACGAACCTGAACCGAAGCATCTGCCTATCGGTCTCGAACCCGACCTCAAACAGCTTCAACCCGCCTTCACGGTGCGTGAAGACGAACCCGGCAGCTGTTCGTTTTTGTGGGATCACATCAGGCATCGGGGCTTGCGCTACCACCGATGCAATCGATGCATTGGTACTGCCGTGCCACCAAACGCGAAGTAGCCGTTCGACTTCTGGGGCCGAGAAATAATTTGGGTCCGTGATAATCGGCAGAAAGCGCAGCCGCAAATCGCCGGCGTTATCTACGCTCAGCCAAACGACCTGGATGCCATGGTCAGCCAGTGATGCGCCGAAATATCGTTCACTTTCCTCGTCGGTCAGCACCGCAGCGCGAACGGTCACCGCGTCCTGCATGGCGAACCTCAGCACGGGACATAAAGGGCTGCTCCGCCGTCAGGTCCGGGCCACCGTGGCCGGATCGACTGAATGCTGCAAACAGTGAAAGCAGCGCCACGGCTATGAACGGCCCGTGCCATTTCTTCATGGTATTTCAACCCGATGCAGCCCATTTAGGCTGACTAGGCTCAGAAGGTCTGACAGCTTTGTTTTTTATGAATACCGCGTGGGCTCCATTGATCCAGGTCAACGTTGTCGCGCTTAATGTCCCGCTTCGGTCGCAAACGGACTTTCGCTGACCAGCTCCGCGGCAATCCGATCAATTTCGGAATTTCCGAATTTTGCTTGACGGCCGGGTAGAAACAGGAATAGATCGAGCCGTCCCGTCCCACCGAGGGGCGTTGCGCAACGTCACGAAACGCGGAGCGGGATGCGGTGGACGCCGATAGTGCCGTAGACGACGGCGCTGGAAGCGGACGGCGAAGTCGTGTGGTCCTGACGCCCCGATGCTGGCGTCAAGTTCCCGGGAAGCAGGCTTCTCGGGGATGAGGGTGGCAAGAAAGCCCGGTCACCCGGGAGAGCGCGAAGGAAACCGTTAAAACCATTGCGCGGGGAATGCCGGGTGATTCCGGTGTGACCTGACTAACGCGTGTGCGTCTACCACCATCATTGCACACGCGGCTATCAGGTGCATCGGGCGCCCGGCATTCCCTGCGCCCTCTGATCGAGAGGGCGGGAGGTTAATGGCAAAACTCGCGCGAAACGCGCGCCGAGATCGCGAAGCTGTGTCTGCGCTGTTTGACAAATTGAATCTGGAGCAATTCATCCCGTGCGAGCGCGCTAGACTAATGCGTGGTTCCTGCAAACGCAGGGACGACATCGAGAGCTCTCACCCCGTCGCGCTGCTCTTCATCGAGGCCTGGAACTTCTCGGCGAATTCGGCGAGTTCGTCGGCGGCGAGATCGCTGACCGCCCAGAAGTTCAGTCCGCCCTCGCTCCAGCTTCTGATATTGAAGCCCTGAAACGTCTCGGTCTTCGGCGCGCGGGGCTCTGCGCTGGCGGCCTGCGCCACGAACAGATTGATCACGTGCAGGCGTCGGCGATAGACGATGGCGCCGATGGCGCGGGCATCGACATAATCGAGGCGGCCGCCGACCAGGGTAAAATCCTGCGCGGTGAGGTCGACCACCGGCGGCGCCACGTCCAGTTTGCCGTTGAACCACGGTTTTACGGTGTGCTGGTCGGTGGAGATCACATCGGTGAGATGTCCGGCCTGCAGGGAGCGCAGATGCGCCGAGACGATCTCGGACGTGATGCGCGCTTCATCGTCGCCGCGCAGCACGATGGCGACGAGGCCGGTCGCCGCGATCGCCGAGACCGCCGATCCCATCGCAAAACCCCGCAGCACCGCGCGCCGGCTCAGCGCCTGCGTCTGCATCCCGGGCAATGCCGCCTCGATGCGCCGGCGCAGCGCTGGCGGTGCAGTGTAACGCAGATCGGCGCCGGCGAGCGCCTTGCTCATCTCGCGATAGGCAGCAAGCTGTGCGGCGCAAGCCGGGCAGGTCGCGATATGGTCTTCGACCTCGCGCGCGTGGCCGGCGTCGAGCTCGCCGTCGATCAGCGCGTGAAGAAGAATCTTGGCCTCGTCGCAGGTCATTTCGGTTGCTCCTCTTCCGCCATCCATGCCGACCGCAGCATGGCGCGGGCGCGCGCGAGACGGGACATCACGGTGCCGACCGGGACTTCCGCGACATCGGCGATTTCGCGATAGGAAAGATTGTGAATTTCACGCAGCACGAATGTCTCCCGGAACGGCTCGGCCAGCGCGCTCACCAGCCGCCGGATCGTGGTCGCGTCCCGTTGGCGCAACATCTGCGCTTCCGGCGTTTCCTGCGCTTCGTTCCACAGCGGCGTTTGCCCGGAATCATCGGCCACGTCCTCGATGGCATCGGTGGGCGAACTGGCGCGGCGCGCGAATTCGGCGCGACACACATTTCGCAGGATCGCGAACAGCCAGGGTTTTATCGCCGGCCCGCGATAGCTATCGAAGTGTTTGAGCGCGCGCAGAAAACATTCCTGCACCGCGTCCTCGGCGTCGGTGGCGTCGCGAAGCAGATAGCGCGCCAGGGTATAGACGTCGTCGAGATGCGGCAACGCGGCGTCGCGAAAACGCCGCGCCTTCTCCGGATCGTCGTTTGCTGCGTTGACCGGCATCGCTCTTGGTCCGGCTTTGGTAGAAAATGCCTCGGCCCGGCCGGCTTCAATCCACCGCCCGGGCATTGCAGTGATGCCTTGGTTTCCAGGGCTATTCAACCTTGATCATTCCGGTCATATGCGGATGCAGCGAACAAAAATACTTGTATTCGCCCGCCACCGTGAAGGTGAATGAAAAACTGTCGTCGGTGTCGAGCGTTTTCGATCTGAACTTGCCCGCGGAGACCACCACGTGCGGAATGTCGTCGTGGTTTTTCCAGGTCACCGTGGTGCCGACCTTCACCGTCAGCTCTGCCGGCGAAAAGGTGAAATTGTCGATCGTCACGCTGGTGTCCTCGGCGTAAGCGTGAGCGCCGCCGAGCAACAGAGAAATCGCCGCAGCGATGGCCAACCGGCCAAGGCTGCGCAAAGTTACTGATACCATTTTCAATTTTCCTTAGCCTTGCAGCGGCGTGTCGATGATGGCGAGGCGTTGGTCGCCGGGTTTGAAGTTGACGCTGGCGACGCCAAGCAAGCTGCGAAGCTTGCTGTCTTCGACCTTCATCGGCCCGGGCGAGGGGGCGGTGCCCGGCGCCGGCTGCGGGAACGCAGTCGAGCGCGCGGTGTGGAAGGTGACGTTGCCCTCGACCTTCTGCATCACCTGATGGATGTGGCCGTTCAGCACCGTCACCGAACCAAAGCCCTTGAGGTAATCCAGCGCGCGGGCGCCGTCCTCGGTGCCCCAGCCCCACTGCGGATATACCGTCCACAGCGGGATGTGGGCGAACACGACGATGGGCGTGGATTTCGACCGTCCCTTGACGTCATTCTCGAGCCACTCAAGCTGTTCGGCGCCGAGATTGCCGAGGCCGCCGGCCTTGAGGTCAACCACGTTGACGAGGCCGATGAAGTGGACGCCGCTGGCGTCGAAGGAGTACCAGCCCGCGCCCTTGGCGCCGCGGCCGTAGCGCTCGCGATAGAACTTGACGCCCTCGTCGAGGAAGTCGTGCTCGCCCGGCACGTAATGCACATCGAGCCTGGCCTGGGAGATGATGCGATCGGCATCGTCGAACTCGGCCGCCTTCGACAGATGGCTGATGTCGCCGGTGTGGATCATGAACGACGGTTTTGTCGGGATTGCCTTGATCCGATTGATCGCCTCCTCCAGGGTGCCAAGCGCGTTCGGATTGGCCGGCTTGTCGAAGCCGACATGGCTGTCGCTGATCTGCAGGAAGCTCAGCCCGGCCGGTTCGGCCGCCAGCGCGGAATCAACCAGTCCCAGCGAACGGGGCACGCCGCCCGATATGGTCCAGAGCACACCGGTGCCGGCCCAGGTCATGCATTCCAGCACCCGGCGGCGGCTGACGCCGCTACCTTCATGATTGTGGTCGTGATCGCTCATGACAAATCTCCGCGAACCCTTGATTGGGTTCCAGCGACGTGATCAGGCGAGGGCAGGGTTTATTCCCGGGATTTCGGATCGGGCGGCAACCGCGGCGATGACGGTTGCGTGATGTCAGCGCGAATCCTCAAGAATCATGGCGGCGCCTTTTTCGGCGATCATCGCCGTTGGCGTGTTGGTATTGCCCGAAGTAATCGTCGGCATAATTGAAGCGTCAACGACACGAAGTCCGGCAAGTCCATGAAAACGCAGCCGTTCATCAACGACCGCCAAGGGATCGCTGGCCGTCCCCATCCTGGCGGTGCCGACCGGATGAAAGATCGTGGTGCCGATATCGCCGGCGGCTTTCGCCAGCGAGGCATCGTCGTCGCCGACCGCTGGCCCCGGCAGGAATTCCTGGGGGTGATAGGGCGCGAGCGCCGGCTGCTTCATCAGCCGCCGCGTGGTCCGGATGGCGTCGGCGGCGACCTGGCGGTCTTCGCCGGTCGACAGATAATTCGGCGCGATCGAAGGCGCCTCGGCAGGCTCAGTGGAGCGGATGCGCACGGTGCCGCGCGAGGTCGGCTGCAGATTGCAGGCGCTCACCGTGATCGCGGGGAAGCGGTGCAGGGGATCGCCGAACTTGTCGAGCGACAGCGGCTGCACGTGGAACTGGATATTGGCGCGCTCGCGGTGCGGGTCCGAACGGGTAAAAATCCCGAGCTGCGACGGCGCCATGGTCAGCGGCCCGCGGCGGCGGAACGCATAGTCGAGCCCCATCAGGCCGCGCCGCACCAGCGAATAATAGGTTTCGTTGAGGGTGCGAATGCCCTCGACCTTGTAGATCGCGCGCTGCTGCAGATGGTCCTGCAGATTGCGCCCGACGCCTTGCCGGTCGAGCACGCAGGAGATCCCGAGCGGCGCCAGCCATTCCGAAGGGCCAATGCCGGAGCGATGCAGCACCTGTATCGATCCGATCGAGCCGGCGCACAGGATCACTTCGCCCCTGGCGCGCGCTTCCACGGCCTGGCCGCCCCCGACAAAACGCACGCCGGCGGCGCGCCCCTGCTCGATGACCAGGCGATCGACCAGCACGTCCTTTTCGAGCCGCAGATTGGAGCGCTTCAGCGCCGGCTTCAAAAAGCCCCGCGCGGCAGACCAGCGGCGTCCGCGCTTCTGGTTGACGTGGAAATAGCCAATGCCCTCATTGTCGCCGGTGTTGAAATCCGCAATTTTCCGAATCCCCATTTGTTCCGCGGCGTCGCCGACCGCGTCCAGAATGGCCCAGGACAGCCGCGGCGCCTCGATCCGCCAGCCGCCGCCTGTGCCGTGATGCTCGCTCTCGCCCAGAAAATGATCCTCCAGCCTGCGGAATGCCGGCAGCACGTCATCATAGCCCCAGCCCGCAAGCCCGAGCTGGCGCCAGTGGTCGTAGTCGGCGGCCTGTCCGCGCATCGAGATCATGGCATTGATGGCGGATGAGCCGCCGATGACCTTGCCGCGGGGATAGGCCAGCGAGCGGCCGTTGAGGCCGGCTTCGGGCTCGGTCCGGAACATCCAGTCCGAACGCGGATTGCCGATCGCGAAGAGATAGCCGACGGGGATGTGGAACCAGATCCAGTTGTCGTTGCCGCCGGCCTCCAGGATCAGCACGCGGTTTTTGGGATCGGCCGACAGCCGGTTGGCGACGATGCAGCCGGCGGTGCCCGCGCCGACGACGATATAGTCGAAATCACCTTCAAGGCTTTTCATGGGGCATTACCGCAAGTCCCGGGCACCTAGGGCCATAGCCTCGCCATTGCCCGCTGTACAGCGCCGAAGAGAGTTGGGCGGATCGCAGACGCGTGCTAGAGAGGACAAAACCCTCAAACCCGTAATCGAGAACTCCCCATGCCCATCGTCAACCGTGTCGCCGATCTGCAACCCGATATCCAGGCCTGGCGCCGGGACATCCATCAACATCCCGAATTGCTGTACGACGTTCATCGCACCGCAGCATTCGTGGCGGAGCGTTTGCGGGAATTCGGTTGCGACGAGGTTGCCACTGGCCTTGGCCGCACCGGCGTCGTCGGCGTTATCAAGGGCCGCAAGCCGGCCAGCAATGGCGGCATCAAGGTGATCGGGCTTCGCGCCGATATGGATGCGCTGCCGATCGAGGAGGACACCAATCTTCCCTACGCCTCCAAGACGCCGGGCCTGATGCACGCCTGCGGTCATGATGGCCATACCGCGATGCTGCTCGGCGCCGCCCGTTATCTGGCGGAAACGCGTAATTTCGCGGGCGACGCGGTCGTGATCTTCCAGCCCGCCGAAGAGGGCGGCGCCGGCGCGGCCGCGATGATTAAGGACGGGCTGATGGATCGCTTCGGCGTCGAGCAGGTGTATGGCATGCACAACAATCCGGGTCTTCCGGTCGGCTCATTCGCGATCCGGCCCGGTCCGATCATGGCGGCGACCGATGCCGTCGATATCCGGATCGAGGGCCGTGGCGGGCATGCGGCGCGTCCGCACATCTGTATCGATTCCGTCATGGTCGGCGCGCAATTGATCACTGCCCTGCAGTCGATCGTGTCGCGCAGCGTCGATCCGCTGGAATCGGCGGTTATTTCGATCTGCGAATTTCACGCCGGCAACGCCCGCAACGTGATTCCGCAGGCCGCTATATTGAAGGGCACCGTACGCACGCTCACCGTCAAAGTCAGGGAATTGGTCGAGAAGCGAATCCGCGAGGTCGCCGCCGGCGTGGCGCAGATCACGGGGGCCAAGATCGAGCTAACCTACGAACGCGGTTATCCGGTGACCGTCAACCATGCCTGCGCAGACGGATGTCGCAATCGAGGTGGCGAAGGAAATCGCCGGCGACGGCAACGTTCATGAGTCGCCGCCGATGATGGGTGCGGAGGATTTCGCCTATATGCTGGAGGCTCGGCCGGGCGCGTTTATCTTTTGCGGCAACGGCAACACCGCAGGCCTGCATCACCCCGCCTACAATTTCAACGACGACGCCATCGTGTTCGGCACCTCGTACTGGATCAAGCTGGTCGAGAACACGCTGGCGGCGTGAGGCCAGTTGCGGCGGTTCACCGGATCTCTTCCGGCGGCTTGGTGTGACGGAACATCCGGAGCAGAGCGAGGTCGTAGCCGATCTTCAGGCACCCGCACACCACGAGCGGCAGGCCGGAAAACGGTCCGGCCAGCATGAACCCGGCCATCGCCGGACTGATCGACGACGCCAGGCTGCGTGGCACGGCGGTCACGCTTGCCGCCGCGGTGCGCTCGGCCGGTGTCACCACTGCCATCACGTAGGATGACCGGGTGGGAACATCCATCTGCGACAGCGCCGAGCGAACCAGCAGCAGCGACAGCACCACGGTCAGGCTTGAAGAAAACGCCGCGGCGATCAGGCAAAGACTGGAAGGGATGTGCGTAAACACCATGGTGTTGATGAGGCCGATGCGCCTGGCGAGCCAGGCCGCCACCGGAAACGAAAACGCGCCCAGCAGGCTCGAGCAGAAGAAATACAGGCTCGCCGCTTCGAGCGACAGATTGAATTGCTGAAACAGCCAGAGCGCCAGTAGCGACTGCACGACGAAGCCGCCTGCGAATGCGTCCAGGCTGAACAGCGCCGCCAGCCTGTAGACGATATTGCGCGATGGCCCGAGCGCTGTCTTCGGAGCGCTCGCCGCATGGCTGTGATCGCGCGGCAGGCGCCGGTACAGAAATGCCGCGAGCAATCCGAGCGCGGCATACCCATAAAACATCAGCTTGACGGCGGTGAGCCTGTGCCAACCGTGCGAGGCGAGAATCTCCGGCAACGCCGCCGCCAGCGATCCGACCGCTGACGTCAACGAGCCGATCAGGCTGTACCTTGCAAAAACCGACGTGCGGTCCCGGTCGGCCGTTTCCTTTGTCAGCAGCGCATGCTCCAGCGGAACCAGCATGCCGAGATCGCCCGCGGACGGATTGATGCTGCCGATGAAGGCGACCAGCAGAACAGGCGCCATGGTCTCTGCCGCCGGAAATACCAGGCCCGTGAAAACAATCAATCCGGCGCCGGCGATAAAAAGATTCCTGAGTTCAAACCGCGGTGCGATAAAGCCCGTGATCAATGTCAGCGCCGCCGTTCCAAGCAGCGAGGCGCTGGCGACGATCCCGATCTGCTGCGGCGAGAAGCCGATCGCCGAGAGGTAGACCGGCAGGATGATGATCGCAAAGCCATCGCCGAATCCGCGCAGTGCACGCGCGCCGTACAGACACAGAATATCCGGCAGCGTTTTCGCCGAAGAGAAAAGCGTCATCGCTGGAGCCGCCACATGGTCAGGCGGATCCAGGAAGATTTGCAGGCCTCCTCGACGGCATCTTCCCGAGACAGGCCGATATCGGCAAGCAAGTGATCACTGAGTTCGAGAAGTTGTCGTCGCTGGTGCCATCGCTCGCAACCGCGGCTTAGTTCGGCTAACCATAAGGATGACGTCTGCCGGAGATCTTCGAACCCAGCGAACGGTTTCGAAGCAGCCAGGTCATATGAGGTCGATGTGCAGGTGGTGCTGCCGCAGGACATGTCTCACCTCCGTAATGGAGCGAGACAACGCTTGGCTGCGTGACAGCTGACCGGGCGGTTGCCGATGGCCCGAACATCAATTCCATATCACGCCAGGCCAGAACAAGCAACGTTCCCGGCGTGTCAGGCCGCGTGCGCCGATTTTCGCAACAGCGCGGCGGCAATCTTCAAATCATCGACGAAGCGCCGGTACTCCCGTGCCTTGGCGTCCGCGTCGGGTAGCCGCAGCAGATAGGACGGATGCACCGTCACCAGCACCTTGATGCCGTCGTCGAGATCGATCAGTCGTCCGCGGTTCCTGTTGATCGGCGTGATTTTGCCGATCACGCTTTGCGCTGCTGTGGCGCCCATCGCCACTACGAGATCGGGTTTGATCGAGGCCAGTTCGCGTTCGTACCATGGCCGGCACGCCTTGATCTCGGATGTGGTCGGCTTCTGGTGCAGGCGGATTTTTCCGCGGGCCAGGAATTTGAAATGTTTGACCGCATTGGTGACGTAGACCCTCTTGCGGTCGATGCCGGCTTCCTCCAGCGCGCGGTCGAGCATCAGCCCGGCCGGTCCCACGAACGGTTTGCCGGCAAGGTCTTCCCTGTCGCCGGGTTGCTCGCCGACCAGCATCGCGCGCGCGGCTTGCGGGCCTTCGCCGAACACAGTCTGGGTCGCGTCTTTCCAGAGCGGACAGGCGCGGCAATCGGCAGCCGCTTCGCGCAGGGTTTCGAGGTTGGGTGACGCGGTTGCCATGGGCATTTTTCGCTTCCGATGAAGAATATCATTGCAGCGGCTGGGGCTCAATGCGGGCAGGGCGTTGAGAGTTCCCCAGATCCCATTGGGATTGCTCACGAAAAACGTTGCCACCAATCCCGATTGACTCTCGCTTCCATGTTAGCTTTATATTAGAACATATCATGAACAAATGAGCCGGCCATGGGTTCACCCAGAGAGCCTGTGACGGCCCAACCCTTAAGGAGCGGCGCATGCACGAGCGCGATCAGCAAAAGTGGAAGCCGGTTTTGCGTCCGATCGCGCTCTCATTTTATTGAAAGAACGCATGATCTTGTCGCCAAACCGCTCACACTTTGGCGGATCATGCGCCGCCCGCACCAACACGCTTGCGACTTTGCGCGGCAACATCGAGCGCATCGAGTCGCATGGCGATGCGTACGCACCTTGCAGGGTGGCGCTCGGGCATGAGGACGCCGATGCGGCGCTGCAGGGCGGTCTCGCCCTGGGTGCCATGCACGAGGTGTTCGCCGAGGCCGGACGGCAAAGCGCCGCGGCGACGGGTTTTGTCGCAGGGCTCGCGGGGCGGGCGTCAGCACGGCGGCCGCTGGTTTGGGTACGCCAGGATTTCACCGAAATTGAATCGGGCGCGCTGTCGATGAGCGGATTGGCCGAACTCGGTCTCGATCCGCGGCTCGTCGTGACGGTGCACGCAGCCGACGTGGACATCGCGCTGCGGACCGCCGCCGACGCGCTGGCCTGCGATGCGCTTGGCGCTGTGGTGCTGGAAGTCTGGGGGCAAGCGCGACAGTTCGACCTCGTCGCCAGCCGCAAGCTGACGCTGGCGGCGCAGACCTCGGGCGTCACCGGCCTGGTGCTGCGGATGGCGGCGGAACCGTCGCCCTCGACGGCCGAAACAAGATGGATCGTGCGCGCGGCGCATTCGCCGCCGGCTGCGTCATGGAGCAGCGCGTGGGGCGCGCCGGTGTTCGACGCGCAGCTTGTCCGGAACCGTCATGGCCCTGTTGGCCGGTGGATCATGGAATGGAAATGTGATGAGTGCCTTTTCAGAAAGCCGGCGGCGTATCCTCAGCCTGTGGTTGCCGCGCCTGCCCATCGACCGCATCAGGCGCCAGCGCCAGCGCGACAACGCCGTACCGGTTAGCGATGATCCATGCGTCGTCGTCGTCAAGCAAAACAACGCGCTGCAGATTTTTGCGCTCGACGACGCGGCCGCTGCCCTCGGCCTTGAGGTCGGCCTGCCGCTTGCCAATGCCCGCGCCATCTGTCCGCAACTGGGGGTGTTCGATGCCGATGAAGCCGCCGACGCGCACGCGCTGAATGCCATTGCCGGTTGGTGCGACCGCTTCACGCCGCTGGTGGCGCTGGATTCCCCGCATGGCCTGTTGCTCGACATCACAGGCTGTGTCCATTTGTTCGGCGGCGAGGCCGCGATGATGCGGCTTATGTGCGACGTGCTGACCGCGCAAGGTTTTGCGGTCAGCGCCGCCATCGCCGGCACGGCCGTATGCGCGCGGACGATGAACCGACATGTCCATGGCCGCATTATCAGGGATGGCGAAGAAGCCGATGCGGTCAGGCCGCTGCCGGTGTCCGCGCTGGGCGTCAGTGATGCGATAACCACCGGCCTGCGCCGCGCCGGGCTGAAAACCATCGGCGATGTCGCTTCCCGCGCGCGGCATGAAATCACCGCACGATTCGGCGCCGGTTTCACAGCCCTGCTGGAACAGGCGCTGGGACAAAGCGATGCGCCGATCAGCCCGCGCAAGCCGTTGCCGGATTATATCGTGGAAAAGCGTTTCGCCGAGCCGGTGGCGACCGATACCGTGATAGCGGCGACCTTATCCGGGCTGGCCGGGATGCTGGTAGCGGCGATGGCGCAGCAGGGTAAGGGCGCGCGGCGGCTGGAAGCCCGTTTTTTCCGCACCGATGGCGCGGTTCGCACCATCATGGTCGACACCGGACAGCCCGTGACCAAGGCTGAGGTGATCGAACGCCTGTTTCGCGAGCGACTCAGCGCCTTAAGCGATCCGCTCGATCCCGGTTTCGGATTTGATCTCATTCGCCTGTCTGCCAGTCGCACCGAAATCGTCGTGCAGCAGCAACGCGATCTCGATGCCAATGTGCACGACAATGACGAACTGGCCGCCCTGATCGACCGCATCGCCGCGCGCATCGGCGGACGGCGCGTGGTCGTGCACCTGCCGCAGGACACCCATGTTCCGGAGCGTGCGGTGATGACGGTGCCGGCGCAGCATCATCTGGCCGCTGTCGCGCGTACGGCCTGGCCGGCGCGCGCGGAGGGGGAGCCGCCGCTGCGGCCGCTGCGGCTGTTCGAACGGCCAGAACAGATAAAAGTCATCGCGCAGGTACCGGATGGCCCGCCCGCCCGGTTTGTCTGGCGCCGCGCCACCCACGCCGTGATCCGCGCCGAAGGCCCCGAGCGCGTCGCCATGGAATGGTGGCGCGCGCAAGGAGAGATGCTGACGCGCGATTATTTCCGCGTCGAGGACGAGACCGGCTTGCGGTTCTGGCTGTATCGCGACGGACTTTATGAGCGCGAGATCGCGCAGGAAGAAGGCAATCCCGTTCAGCCGAACTGGTTCATGCACGGATTGTTCGCATGACCACGCCTGCCTACGCGGAGATCGGCGTCACCACCAATTTCTCGTTTTTGCGCGGCGCCTCGCATCCGCAGGAATATGTCCATCAGGCCGGCGAATACGGCCTGCATGCCATCGGGATCGCCGACCGCAATACGCTGGCCGGCGTAGTGCGGGCCTATGCCGAACTGAAAAATCCGGAACTGTTATCCCGGCCGAAACTGCTGATCGGATCGCGTCTCGTCTTCACCGACGGCACGCCGGACATCCTGGCCTATCCGCGCGACCGCGCCGCCTATGGCCGGCTCTGCCGTCTCTTGAGCAAGGGCAAACTCATCGCCGACAAAGGCGAGTGCCACCTGCGCTTCCAGGACTTGAGGCAATTCAGCGAAGGGCTGCTGCTGGTGCTGATGCCGCCGTACCGGCTCAAGGCCGACGCACTCACGCGGATGCTGGAAATGATGCGCGGCACATCGGCTGACGGCGTGTGGCTCGCCGCCAGCCTGTTTCATCGTGGCGACGACAAGCGCCGTCTTGCCGGATTGCAGCGCCTCGCCACGGCAGCCGGCGTGCCGCTGCTCGCCACCAATGACGTGCTGTATCATGTCTGTGAGCGCCGGGTGCTGCAGGACGTCGTCAGCTGCATCCGCGAGAAGACCACCATCGAAACCGCGGGCCGCCTGCTGGAGCTCAACGCCGAGCGGCATCTGAAATCGCCGGCGGAAATGCTCCGGCTGTTTCGCGATTATCCCGATGCGATCGCCGAGACGCTGCGCTTTGCCGGCCGCATTAGGTTCACGCTTGACGAATTGAGATACCGCTATCCGGACGAACCGGTGCCGCCGGGCAAGACTGCGCAGCGGCATCTGGAGGATCTGACGTGGCAAGGCGTTGCCAAATATTTCCCCGACGGGATCGATGCCAGGCTCCGCGCCACCCTGCAAAAGGAATTGGCGCTGATCGAAAAACTCGATTACGCGCATTATTTTCTTACCGTGCACGACATCGTTCGCTATGCGCGATCGCAGCACATCCTGTGTCAGGGCAGGGGATCGGCGGCCAATTCGGCGGTGTGTTTCATGCTGGGGATCACTTCCGTCAATCCGGCAGAGGTCGATCTTCTGTTCGAGCGGTTTCTCTCCGAAGAGCGCCGCGAGCCGCCCGATATCGATGTCGATTTCGAGCATTCGCGCCGCGAAGAGGTGATGCAATATGTCTTCAATCGTTATGGCCGCCATCGCGCCGCGATTGTCGCTACCGTCATTCATTATCGTCCTCGCAGCGCGATCCGCGATGTCGGCAAGGCGCTGGGACTGACCGAAGACGTCACCGCGCTTTTGGCCGATACGGTCTGGGGAAGCTGGGGCGATGGCCTTGACGAGATGCAGGTTCGGCAGGCCGGTCTCGATCCGCATAATCCCATGATCCAGCGCGCGGTGCGGCTCGCGGCCGAACTGATCGAATTTCCGCGCCACCTGTCGCAGCATGTCGGCGGCTTCGTGCTGACGCAGGACCGGCTCGATGAATACGTACCGATCGGCAACGCCGCGATGGACGACCGCACCTTCATCGAATGGGACAAGGACGACATCGACGAAATCCGGATGATGAAGGTCGATGTGCTGGCGCTGGGCATGCTGAGCTGCATCCGCAAATGCTTCGACTTGATCGAATTGCACAAGGACAAACGCTGGGAGCTTGCCACCATTCCGCGCGAGATTCCCGAGGTCTACGACATGCTGTGCCGGGGCAAATCGCTCGGCGTGTTCCAGGTCGAGAGCCGCGCCCAGATGAACATGTTGCCGCGGCTGAAGCCGCGCACGTTTTATGATCTGGTGATCGAGGTCGCGATCGTCCGCCCCGGGCCGATCCAGGGCAACATGGTGCATCCCTATCTGAAGCGGCGGGGGATGAAGCCGGAGGAGATCGAGTATCCCTTTCCGAAATATGGCGACCGGAACGAGCTCCGGGACATCCTCGGCAAAACCCTCGGCGTTCCCCTGTTTCAGGAACAGGCGATGCGGATCGCCATCGAGGCCGCGAAATTCACCCCCGACGAAGCCAACCAGTTACGCCGGGCGATGGCCACGTTCCGCCATGTTGGCACCATCCATAAATTCGAAGAGAAGATGGTCGGCAATCTGATCAGGCGCGGCTACCCGGAAGAATTCGCGAAGAACTGTTTTAACCAGATCAAGGGCTTTGGCGAATACGGCTTCCCCGAAAGCCACGCCGCCGCCTTCGCCCAGCTGGTCTATGTCTCGTCATGGCTGAAGCATTTTCATCCCGATGCGTTCGCCTGCGGATTATTGAATTCGCAGCCGATGGGATTTTACGCACCGGCGCAGATCGTCGGTGACGCCCGCGACAACGGTGTCGTGGTGCGCGAGATCGATATTTCCTTCAGTCATGGCGACAATATGCTGGAGGAGAAAAGCGGCGAATATCACGCGCTACGGCTCGGCTTTCGCCAGATCGATGGATTTAGGTGGTGCGATCCGGATGAAGAGCGATCGAAACGTATCCAGGCGTCGTTTCGGGGTGCGTCAGAAGCCGATTTGGTCGACGGCGAGGGGACTGCGCTCCCTCTCCCGCTTGCGGGGGAGGGTTGGGGTGGGGGTGCTGCCGCGAGTTCATACTCGTGTGGAGAGAGTTTCCCCTACCCGGATCGCATCTTGCGATGCGATCCGACCTCCCCCGCAAGCGGGAGAGGTGAAGAACGACTGGGCCGAGCGCATCGTCGCCGCGCGTGCGCGTCGCCCCTTCACCTCGCTGGAAGATTTTGCCCGCGACACCGCGCTTCCCAAGCGCGCGCTGATTCTGCTGGCGGATGCCGATGCGTTTCGTTCTATCGGGCTCGATCGCCGTGCGGCCCTTTGGGCGGTGCGGCGATTGCCCGACGACGTGCCGCTGCCGCTGTTCGAAAGTGCCGCCGCGCGCGAGCAGCCGGACGAGCATGCGCAGCCGTTACCCGGCATGCCGCTGCCGGAGCAGGTAGTGGCCGACTATCAGACCATCCGGCTGTCGCTGAAAGGCCATCCGATGGAATTTCTGCGGCCGATGTTTGCGCAAGAGCGCGTCATCGCCTGCGAAGCGGTTTCCGACGCCAACGACCGGCAATATGTCCGCTGCGCCGGCGTGGTGCTGGTGCGGCAGCGCCCGGGCAGCGCCAAGGGCGTCGTCTTCATGACGCTGGAGGACGAAACCGGCATCGCTAATATCGTGGTGTGGCCGAAGGTCATGGATCGCTTCCGCAAGGAGGTGATGGGCGCGCGGCTCATTCTGGTTGAGGGATACATTCAAAGCAGCCCGGAAAAGGTCGTGCATCTCGTCGCCGCAAAATTGTTCGACCGCTCCCGCGATCTCGTTCGTCTTGCCGATGACGCGCTGGGCCGCAAGCATGCCGTGCCGACAGGTCCCGCGCTGATCGAGCCGCTGCATGACGATCGGCGCCAGCATCCGGACAATCCGGCCCAGAAAATCCGCCATCCCCGCGACGCGCGGATCCTGCCGCGCTCGCGGGATTTTCATTAGAACGAGCCGTCATTGCGAGCGCAAGCGAAGCAATCCACAGGGTGGCAAGAAAGAATGGATTGCTTCGTCGCCGAGCCCGTCATCGGGCGCGCATTCGCGCGACCCGTTGGCTCCTCGCAAAGATGGTGTGGACGGCCCCCGACGGCATCAGTGTGCCAGACTGGTGGTGTTGATTCGACCAGACAAGGGGACCGTCCATGACGAACATTAGCACGATTGGTTTGGATTTGGCGAAGAACGTGTTTCAGGTTCACGGGGTTGATGCATCGGGAGCAGCGGTGCTGGGGCGTCAGCTTCGGCGCGCAGCTGTTGAGAAGTTTTTTGCTAAGCTGCCGCCGTGCCTGGTGGGGATGGAGGCGTGCGGCAGCGCGCATCATTGGGCGCGGGTAATCAGCGGCTATGGCCACGAGGTCCGGCTGATGCCGCCGGGCTATGTGAAGCCTTATGTCAAGCGCAACAAGAACGATGGTCGGGACGCGGAGGCGATCTGCGAGGCGGTGATCCGGCCAACGATGCGCTTCGTGCCGGTGAAGAGCGTGGAGCAGCAGACAACGCTGGCGGTTCACGGCACGCGGGCATTGTTGGTTCGGCAACGTACGATGATCGCGAACGCGCTGCGGGCGGCGCTGAGCGAACTCGGGATCGTGGCGGCACAGGGATACGATGGGTTGCGCGAGCTGATGGCCAGGCTCCAACAAGCGAGCGATGAGATCCCGGAGACGATGCGGGGCGCGCTGTTGTTGCTGGCTCAACATTGGCAGGCGCTCGATACTGACGAACGGGTGCTGGAGCGACAGATCGCGAAGGCGGCCCGTTGCGATGGCAAGGCTCGCCGACTAATGGAAGTGCCGGGCGTCGGCCCGATCATCGCCAGCACTGTCTTGGCCAAAGTGCCCGATGCGAAGGTGTTCCGTTCGGGCCGCGATTTTGCGGCCTGGATCGGGCTGACCGGCCGCGATCACGGTACCGGCGGCAAGCATCGTCCTGGCCGCATTTCCAAACAGGGAGACCGCATGCTGCGAGCCCTGCTGATCAGCGGTGCAAGCGCCCATCTGCGGCAGCAAAAGCGGCGCGGCGTTAGCGATCCGTGGCTGCGCGAGTTGCTCGCGCGGCGACCCTACAAGGTCGCCATGGTGGCGTTCGCCGCCAAAACCGCGCGCATCATCTGGGCCATGCTGGTCAAAGGAGAACATTACCGCGACCGCGCGAGCGCGCCGGCTGCTGCCTGTTGAGGGGCGACAGCCGCGCTCGCGCTCATCCAATCGGAAGGGCAACCAAGGTGTGATGGCAAATGGTCTGGAAACCAGGATCGAAACACTCCGTATCGTCATCGCGCGTCATAGCGCGCCGCAATGATTGGAATTCGATCAGCGATCTCCATCAGGGCCCGCGGTCAATGGCCGCTTCTCGAGGCCGTATACATGACCGCTCCCCGATCCGTTTGCCGAAATACCAAAAAAGCCCTTGCCGAGAGGGGGCCGTCCATACATGACGATGAAGCCGCTTTCGCCGATGACGACGATCAGTAATAATGTCGCAGCGACTCTCAAGGAATTCCCCATGCGAACGCCCCGTGAAATTCTGGCAGATCTCTGGACATCCGCCGGCGGCGAGCCCGCCGCGCTCGACGCGGTCGCGCTGACGGGAGAAGAACCGCAGCTGCCGTCGTCGTTCCGCGTTGCCGCCGCGGCGCAGACCAGCATCGCCGCGGCAGGACTTGCCGCCGCGCAGATCTGGAAACTGCGCAGCGGGCAATCCCAGCATGTCGCCGTCGATATGCGTCATGCCGTCGTCGAATGCCGCAGCGAGCGCTATTTGCGGGTCGACGGCAAGCCGCCGGGGCCGACCTGGGACGCGATAGCCGGGATCTACAAAACCCGCGATCAGCGCTTCGTGCGGCTGCACACCAATTTTCCGCATCACCGGGCCGCCGTTTGCAAGGTGCTCGATTGCAAGCCGGAACGCGCTGACGTTCAGGCCGCGCTGATGGATTGGGACGGCGAAGCGTTCGAGACCGCGGCCTATGCCGCAGGTGGCGTGGTCGCGATGATGCGCTCGCATGAGGAATGGTCTGATCTGCCGCACGCCAAGGCGTTGGCCACGTTGCCCACGCTCTCGATCGAAAAAATCGGCGAGGCCGCCCCAAAACCCTGGCCCGCGGGAAACCGTCCGCTCGCTGGCGTGCGCGTGCTCGATTTGTCGCGGGTGATCGCAGCTCCCGTCGCCGGCCGCACGCTCGCGGTGCATGGCGCCGACGTGCTGTTGATTTCCGGTCCCGATCTGCCGGCGAGTTCTTGGCTCACCATTGATACCGGCCGCGGCAAGCTGACGAGCTTTGTCGAACTCAAAAGCGAACGGGGGCGGAGCAGCTTGCGCAATCTCCTGGCCAGTGCGGATATCTTCTCGCAAGGTTATCGCCCGCAGGCGCTCGCCAACCTCGGGTTCTCACCGGAGGATGCGGCTGATATCAACCCCGGCATCGTCTATGTGTCGCTGTCGGCCTACGGCCATGCCGGGCCGTGGGCCGAACGCCGTGGCTTCGACTCGCTGGTGCAGACCTCGACCGGCTTCAATCACGCCGAAGGGCTGGCCGCCGGGGTCGAAGGTCCGAAGGAATTGCCCGCGCAAATGCTCGATCACGCCACCGGCTACCTGATGGCGTTTGGCGCGATGATGGCGAAGGCGCGCCAGTCGCGCGAAGGCGGCAGCTGGCATGTCCGTGTCTCCCTGGCGCAGACCGGGCGATGGCTGTGGAATCTCGGCCGCGTGGCCGATGGGTTCAAAACCCAGGATTTGACGGGCGATGCGGTCAGCCCCTTCGTCGAGGAGGTGGCTTCCGGCTTCGGTCCGCTGCGGGCTGTCAGCCATGCGGCGTCGCTGTCGAAGACCCCGGCATTCTGGGCGCGCCCGGCGATGCCGCTCGGCAGTCACCCCCCGCGATGGCCGGCGCGCGATTGAACTGCGGGGTTAGCCCCTCGAAAACAGGGCTCGCCCCGCAAAATTTTAACTTTAAAGGCTGGCGCTATATGCGTTTTTAGGTTGTTTGAAACATCAAATGGGCACTATTAGCGCACCGATGAGGCAGTCATTGCCGGAATCATCGCCGAAGTGACTGGATCATGTTGTCGGAATTTATCAAGCAAATGCAGATGCTTAACCGGCAACGGCTGACCGTTGGCGCAACCCTGCTGGTGCTTGCGGGCGCGGCCTTGTACGGGCTTGTGCATATCGGCGGGGCGACGCACGGGTTCTCCGAGATGTCGAGTCAATCCCGCAAGGGATTGCAACGCTACACCCCGACCCCGGCCGAGTGGGCCAGCCTGACCATCGAGCCCGTGACTGAACGAACGTTCCGGGCAGAGACCGTGACCGAAGGCAAGGTCGCGGTCGATGAGGACCGTTCGACACCGGTGTTTTCGCCGTATGCGGGCCGGGTCATGAAGCTGCTGGCCCGGCCGGGCGACAGCGTCACGCAACGGCAACCGCTGTTCGTGGTCGAAGCCGCCGATACCGTGCAGGCGCAGAACGAGCTGGTTGCGGCGATGACCGCGTTGAACAAGGCCAGGTCGGCGCTCGACCTCGCGCAGATACAGGATACGCGCGCCAAGGATCTGTTCGAGGGCAAGGCCGTTCCGCTGAAGGATTATCAACAGAGCCAGGCAACCCTGATCCAGACGCAGAACGACCTGCGCTCGTCACAGACGGCGCTGGAGGCGGCGCGCAACAAACTGCGAATTCTTGGCTTCACCGACGAGGCCATATCGGCCTTTCAGGAAAAGCGCAGCATCAATCCGGACACCACCATCTTCTCGCCGATCGCAGGCACGGTGGTGCAGCGAAAGGTTGGCCCCGGCCAATATGTGAACGCCGGCGCCAGCGATCCCGTATTCGTGATCGGCGATCTGTCCACGGTCTGGCTTACGGCCTTTGTCCGCGAATCCGATGCCTCGAAGGTGTCGGTGGGGCAGCAAGTCGCCTTTAACGTGCTGGCGCTGCCGGGCCGCACGCTGACGTCGCGCATCGACTACGTCGCCGCCGCGATCGATCCCGCCACCCGCCGGCTTCTGGTCCGCGCCACGATAGACAACAAGGACGGTCTGCTGAAGCCGGAAATGTTCGCCAACGTCACGATCTATTCGGCGGGCGATCACCCGGCGGCGGGTGTGCCGAAGCAGGCGTTGATCTACGAGGGCGATCAGGTCCGGGTGTGGGTCGCGCACGAGGACAAGTCGATCGAACTGCGCCAGATCAAGACCGGGTTGACCAATGGCGCCCTCGTCGAAGTCGAGGGCGATTTGAAACCCGGCGAGCGGATCGTTACCAAGGGCAGCCTGTTCATCGACCGCGCCGCATCCGGCAGCTAACTTAACTCAGCCCATTGAAAGCCTCGGTCTGAATGGATCGTCTTGTCGCCATTGCCGTCAGCCGCCGCTATCTGATGGTGGGCCTGCTCGCCGTCGTGATGATCGGCGGCCTGATCGCGTTCAAGCAGCTCAATATCGAAGCCTATCCCGACCCGACGCCGCCGATGGTCGACGTCGTGACGCAAAGTCCGGGATTGTCGTCGGAAGAGATCGAACGCTACATCACCATCCCGATCGAGACCCAGGTCGCCGGCATCAAGAACCTGCGCACGATCCGGACGATTTCGCTGTACGGATTGTCCGACATCAAGCTGCAGTTTTCGTTCGACTACACCTATGACGAAGCGCTGCAGCAGGTGCTGAACCGGCTGTCGCAATTGGCGCCCTTGCCCGGCAACGTGCAGCCGGGGATTTCGCCGCTGAGCGCGATCGGCGAAATCTACCGCTACCGGCTGGCCGGGCCGCCGCATTACAGCGTGCTCGATCTGAAGACGCTGCAGGACTGGGTCTTGCAGCGCCGCTTTCGCGCCGTACCCGGTGTGATCGACGTCACCGCCTGGGGCGGCAAGACCAAGACCTATGAACTGCAGGTCGACTTCAACAAGCTCGTCGCCTATGGCCTGACGCTGCCGCAGTTGCTGCAGGCCGTCAGCAATTCCAACATCAATGTCGGTGGCAATACCGTCGACATCGGCGCGCAATCCGCCGTGGTGCGCGGCGTCGGCCTGATCCGCTCGATCGACGATCTCGCCAGCACCATGGTGTCGCAAAGCGGCGGCAATCCCGTGCTGGTCAAGGATATCGCCACCGTGACCGTCGGCGAGAAGCCGCGGCTCGGCATCGCCGGCCTCGATCAGGACGACGACATCGTGCAGGGCATCGTGCTGATGCGCCGCGGCGAACAGAGTTCGCCGACCATTCTGCGCGTCGAACAGCTGGTGGCGTCGATCAACAATTCCACCATCCTGCCGCCGGGGGTGCGGATCGAGCGCATCTACGACCGCAAGGATCTGATCGACATCACCACCGCCACCGTGCTGCACAACATGGTGCTCGGCATTCTCCTGATCGTGCTGCTGCAGTGGATTTTCCTCGGCGACCTCAGAAGTGCGCTGGTCGTCGGGGCAACCATTCCGTTCGCGCTGTTCTTCGCCGTCATCATTCTGGTGCTGCGCGGCGAATCCGCCAACCTGCTGTCGGTGGGCGCCATCGATTTCGGACTGATCGTGGATGCCACTGTGATCATGGTGGAAGCAATCTTCCGCCGGCTGTCGCAGACAACAGCGCTTTCGGAAGCCGAACAGATCCATATTTCAACCGACACCACGATGGGCATGAAGAGTCATGCCATCCTGAGCGCCGCCGCCGACGTGTCGCGGTCGATCTTCTTTGCCGCCGCGATCATCATCGCGGCGTTCCTGCCGCTGTTCACCCTCAGCGGCGTCGAAGGCAACATTTTCGGACCGATGGCGCGGACCTATGCCTATGCGCTGGCGGGAGGTCTGCTCGCGACATTCACCATCACGCCGGCATTGAGCGCGCTTATCCTGCCGGCACACGTGAGCGAAACCCAGACCCGGATCATGGCGTTCCTGCATCGGCTCTATGTTCCGGCGCTGAGATGGGGCGTCGGCAACCGCAAGCTGGTGATGGCGGGCGCGGTCGGGCTCGTGGTCATGACCGTCGTGTTTGGCCGCCTGCTGGGACTGGAGTTCCTGCCCAAGCTCGAGGAGGGCAATCTGTGGATTCGCGCCACCTTGCCGCCGACCATCTCGCTGCAGGAAGGCAACGCCTATGTCAACGAGATGCGCAGGCTGATCCGCAGCTTTCCCGAGGTGGAATCGGTGGTATCGCAGCATGGCCGCCCGGACGACGGCACCGACGCCGCCGGACTTTTCAATGCGGAATTCTTCGCGCCGCTGAAGCCGGCCAGCGAATGGCCCGATACCCACGACAAGGATGAATTGACGGCTCGATTGCTCGCGAAACTGCAGGACAAATTCCCCGGCGTTGAGTTCAATTTCTCGCAGTATCTGCAGGATAACGTTTCCGAAGCGGTGTCCGGCGTGAAAGGAGAGAACTCGATCAAGTTGTACGGCAACGATCTGCAGGCGCTCAGCGACACCGCCAACAAGATCAAGTCGGTGCTCGCCACGGTGCAGGGGGTTACCGATCTTGCGGTGTTTACCTCGCTCGGCCAGCCGACCATCCAGATTGATATCGATCGCGCCAAGGCCGCGCGCTACGGGCTCACCCCGGGCGATATCAATGCCACCATCAAGGTGGCGATCGGCGGCGACACCGCCGGCGACCTCTATGAACCCGGCAGCGACCGGCATTTTCCGATCATCGTCCGCCTTGCACCGGAGTATCGCAAGAGCGCCGAGGCGATCCACAATTTGCGGATCGGCGCGACCGGCCCGAACGGCACGATCACGCAGATTCCCCTGAGCGAGGTGGCCTCGATCAACCTGGTCTCCGGTGCGGCCTATATCTATCGCGAACAGCAGGAACGCTACCTGCCGATAAAGTTCTCGGTGCGCGAACGCGACCTCGGCGGCGCTGTCAGGGAAGCGCAGCAGAAGGTCGCAGCCCAGGTCAAGCTTCCGCCGGGATCGCGGGTCGAATGGGTCGGCGAATTCGGCAATCTGCAGGACGCCATCAAGCGGCTGTCGATCGTGGTGCCGATCAGTCTCGCGCTGATCGCGGTGCTGTTGTGGTTCAATTTCGGCTCGATGGTGGACACGCTGCTCGCCATGAGCGTGATTCCGATGGTGATTTTCGGCGGCGTGCTCGGGCTTCTGGTAACGGGCATTCCCTTCAGCGTGTCCGCCGCCATCGGGTTCATCGCGCTGTTCGGTGTTGCCGTGATGGATGGCATCATCATCCTGTCGCAGTTCAATCAGCTGATCGACGAAGGTCTTGACCGGGTGACGGCGGTGATCCACACCGGCGAGCTGCAATTGCGGCCGGTGCTGATGACCTGCGTGGTGGCGGGCGTCGGGCTGTTGCCGGCGGCGCTGTCGACGGGGATCGGCTCGCAGGTGCAAAAGCCATTGGCGGTGGTGGTGGTCACCGGAATGATGCTGGCGCCGCTGGTTATCCTGGTGACGCTCCCGGTGCTGATCTCGTTCTTCTCGCGCCGGGCACGGTAGTGGGCATATGCCCATGATTGTTGCCCGCTCCGTTTGTGGTTGACGGATTCTGGAGCGCGCGGCTTCCGGTGCTTGTGACGGCGCGCCCGGGATAGATAACGCGTTGCGCGGCCGGCGTAAGGCCGCGCGTCAAGGCGCGGCAGCCTATCGCCCCGAAGGGGTGCGCAGGCCATGCCAGGCGTCGCGCACCCGATGGTAATGCACCTCAGGCAGATAGTCCGGCGTGTTGAGCGCCAGCGTCTTGACGTCGAGCCTGCCGATGGCGCTGAGCAGCGTATAGGAGGCGATGACGCGATCACGCTGCGCGCCGATCAGCCGCGCCTTTGCCGAAATCAGGTCCTGCTGCGAGTTCAGGACGTCGACCGTGGTGCGCTGGCCGCCCTGCGCCTCCTTCTGCACGCCCCGCAGCGCGATGGTCGCCGCGCGCACCTCGGATTCCGATGCCGTCACCGCGATCTTGGCACCTTCGTTGGCGACCCAGGCGCCGACCGCCGCGGTGCGGGCCTGATTGCGAACCTGATCGAGCACCAGCCGGCTTTGCGCCGCCAGTTCCTTGGCCTGCCGGGTCTGCGATGCCGCGGTGCCGCCATCGTAGATCGGTGCGTTCATCTGGCCTATCACCGAAGCCTGATCGGTCCTTAGCGTGCTGATGGTGGGATCGGCCTCGCTAGAATGGCTGGCGCTGCCTTGCAGGGTGATGGTGGGCAGCAGGCTACTTTCGGCGACGTGGATGGTGGTGGAAGCGACGTCGACGTCGAAGCCAGCCGCCATGACCGCCGGATGTTCCTTGAAGGCCAGCGCGGTTGCCTCGTCGCGGCTGCGCGGCAGATACCGGTCGACGGTTTCGGCGGGCTTTAACTGGGCGGGCGCATTGCCGATCACCTGGGTATAGGTCGCCTGACTGATGGCGAGGTTGACCTCGGCAGCGTTCAGATCCGCAAGACCGCGGCTCAGGCGCGCTTCAGCTTGCGCCGTATCGGTCGGGGTCACGTCGCCGGCGTTGAGGCGCTTTTGGGTGACGCCGAGGGTTTCCCTCAAGAACGCGACATTGGAGCGTTGCGCTTCGACCAGCGACTGGTTGGCGAGTACGTTGGTGTAGGCGGTGGCGGCGTCGAGCAGGACGCCCTGACCGACATTGCGCAGGGCTTCGCGGCCCGACCGCACCTGCAGTTCCGCCACCCGGACGCTGTTGGCGGTCTTGAAGCCGTTGAACAGCGTCTGTGTCACCGTGACACCGATGGTCCAGGGTTTCAGGGTCGCGGATTGAACGGTGTTGTCCGGCAGCAGGTTGCGCACCGCCTGCAATCCGGTGCTCAGGCTGGCGACAATCTGGGGTCGGTAGCCGGCGAGCGCCTGGGGCACGTTCTCGTCGGTGGCGCGCTGCCGCGCCCGTTCGGCATTGAGCTGCGGATTGGACTGATAGGCCTTGGCCAGGGCCTCGGGGAGGGCCTCGGCCCGTGCCGCGCCGGCGGCGAGACACAAAGCCGCGGTCGCGGCAAAACCGACGCAAGTCGCCACGCCAAGACAAATGCCCCATCGAAGCACGCGCCTTCCCACGTGGCCAACTTTAGCGGCACGCCCAGTCATATGATCCCGTAAACCAACCCGGCCGTCCGCCCCCGCCGACGACACGTCTACCTGTTTAGAGCGCGCTGCCGCCCCAGGCAAACCGCTGTTGCCGGTTCGTCACAGAGAATATCGGCTGCAGATGCGCTATAGCTCCAGCCGGCTGCGCCCGATTCCCGGCGTTGGCTGTTCCGATGGCGCTGGGCCTGCAGTTGATGCCGAAAATGTTTTCCGATCCCGAAGCGATTGCCGAGGATATCATCCGCGATGTAGGAACCAGACTGGTGGTAGGGTTGCCGCTCGGGCTCGGCAAGGCCAATCACATCGTCAATGCGCTCTATGCGCGCGCCGCCGCCGATCCCACGATCAGCCTGACCCTGCTTTCCGCGCTGACGCTGGAAAAACCGAGGCCTGCGAACCTGCTGGAGCAGCGCTTTATCGGACCTGTGATCGAGCGGCTGTTCGGCGACTATCCCGATCTCGCCTATGCCGATGCGCTGCGTGCGGGTGGGCTGCCAACCAATATCCGGGTGATCGAGTTCTTCTTTCTGGCTGGAAGGTGGCTGCACGTGCCGTTCGCGCAGCAGCATTATATTTCCGCCAATTATACCCATGCCTCGATGTATCTGTTGGCGCGCGGACTCAACGTCGTCACCCAATTGGTGGCCAGGCGTGTCGTCGACGGCGCCGCGCGCTATAGCCTGAGCTGTAACACCGACACCACGCTGGATATATTACGCGCCCGCGCCGGGGGCCGCGCGTCGTTCAAACTGTTCGGGCAGGTCAACTCCGAACTGCCGTTCATGCCGGGCGAGGGCGATCTGCCGGCTGAGGAATTCAGCGCGGTGCTCGAAAGTCCCGAGACCGACTTCCCGCTGTTCGCGCCGCCGTCCGAGCCGATCACCGACACCAGATACGCCATCGGTCTGCACGCTGCCGGTCTGGTACGCGACGGCGGAACCTTGCAGATCGGGATCGGGCAGACCGGCGACGCGCTGGCGCAGGGATTGATCGTCCGCCATCGCGACAATGCGCAATTTCACGGGATCATGAAGCGGCTTGCGCCCGAAACCGACCAACTCGCGGCGCTGGAAACCGGGTCGTTCGAGAATGGACTCTACGGCGTCAGCGAAATTGTGACTGAGGCGTTTCTGGCCCTGATCGACGCCAACATTCTCAAGCGCGAGGTCGATGGCGTGGTGCTGCATGGCGCGTTTTTTCTCGGACCGAAATCGTTCTATCGCGCACTGCGCGAGATGACGGACGGTCAGCTCGCACGGATCCAGATGACAGCGGTATCCTTCACCAACGAACTCTATGGCGAGGAGGCCGCCAAGCGGCGCGCCCGTGCCGACGCCCGTTTTGTCAACAACGCGATGATGGCGACCCTGATGGGAGCAGTGGTGTCCGACGGCCTCGAAAACGGACAAGTCGTGAGCGGCGTCGGCGGCCAGTATAATTTCGTCGCGCAGGCGTTCGCGCTGCAAGGGGCGCGGTCGATCCTTACGGTCGATGCGACGCGACAGGCTGGCGCCAGGGTGCAGTCCAACATCCGCTGGAGCTATGGCCACGAGACCATTCCGCGGCACCTGCGCGATATCGTCGTCACCGAATACGGCGTGGCCGACCTCAGGGGGAAATCCGACGCCGAGGTGATCGCGGCGATGCTGCAGGTCGCGGATTCCCGTTTTCAGGACGAACTCGCCCGCCAGGCCAAGGACGCCGGCAAGCTGCCGAAACACTTTGAAATTCCGGCCGCGCACCGCGAAAATGCGCCGGAACGCATTGCGCGCGCGCTAAAACCTGCGCGCGAGGCCGGCCTGCTGCCGTCGTTTCCGTTCGGCTGCGATTTCACCGCGGCCGAGCAACGGCTGATTCCGGCGTTGCAACTGCTGCAGGACGCCCAACGCGCGCCGCTGCGGTTGCCGGGATTGTTGTGGCAAGGATTCACCCGCCGGCCGGATGCCGGGGACCAGGAATGCCTGGCCCGGCTCGGCCTCGACCAGCCGGCCACCTGGCCCGAACGCGCCTACCGCGCACTGGTCGGCGCGGCACTGGTGAAGAGCCGAGCGACGTCGTCGTGAGGACGGCTGTCAGCGATTTTTGTTCGCCGGCTTCCGCTTCTCGATGAAGGCTGCCATGCCTTCGGCGCGATCCTCGAGCGCGAAGGTCGAATGAAACAGGTTGCGTTCGACGTTGAGGCCTTCCGACAGCGGCGTCTCGAAGGCGCGGTTGATGGCGCTCTTGGCCATCTCGGCCGCGGGACGCGACATCGAGGCGATCTTTTCCGCCGCCGCGAGCGCTTCATCCATCAATTTGTCCGCCGGCACGACGCGGCTGACGAGGCCCGATCGTTCCGCCTCGGCGGCATCCATCATTCGCCCGGTCAAACACAGATCCATCGCCTTGGATTTGCCGACCGCGCGCGTCAACCGCTGGGTTCCGCCGATGCCGGGAATGGTGCCGAGCGTGATCTCCGGCTGGCCGAATTTCGCGGTATCCGCGGCGATGATGATGTCGCACATCATCGCCAGTTCGCAGCCGCCGCCGAGCGCATAGCCGCTGACGGCCGCGATCGTCGGCTTGCGGCAGTTGGCGACCCGGTCGCCGCCGACGGCGGTGAAGTCGCTGGCAAACATGTCGATGAAGGTTTTCGGCTGCATTTCCTTGATATCGGCGCCCGCAGCGAAGGCTTTCTCGCTGCCGGCGAGCAGGATGCATCCGATTTTGTCGTCGGCTTCGAGATCGTCGACCGCGGCGGCGATTTCTCTGAACACGCCGAACGACAGCGCATTGAGCATCTTCGGGCGATTGAGCCTGATGACGCCGACGGCGCCTTTGCTTTCGACAATGATGTGTTCGAACGTGGTCATGGTCCACCCCGGCTGATTTCGCGGGCAATGTGCCCGCTGGCGGATGGGGCATCAAGTGGGGTCGGCACTATACGTCATCCCGTTCTTGCAAGCAGCGCATGCGACCGGGCCATCCGGCTGGCGCCGCCGGATCGCTTTGCGCAGCCTGTCATCGGGCGCTTCGCCCCACCCGTCGGCTCGAACGGCATTGGTTGTCGGTTATGCCATGAACATGCGCGCGGCGGAGGCCATCGTCAGCAGCGCGCCGAAGCCGATGAAGATCTTCCCGACCAGGGTAGTCTGGTCCCAGACGGAGGGCTCGCTGCTGTTTGCCATCACCGGCGCGACAGGTGCGGCAGGTGCCTCGGCCGAGGCCATAGCAAGGGGCGAGGCGGACGGCGTGCTCGCCGGCGGCGCGCTCTCGCGTAGCGCGCGATCGACGTCGTTGAGCTGATCGGGGGAAACCACCGGGGCGTCGGCGGTGGGCTGGGCGTCAGCCGGCTTTTCCGGCACAGCGGCCTGCAGAATGTCATTGGCTCGCGCCGACATCGCCCTGGCAGCATTGCCGGTTGGCGTATCGGCGAACATCAGCCGCGCATTGGCGGCGGCCACCGATGGCGGAATCGCGGATGCATGGTCGCCGGTATCGGACGTGTTGTTGTCGGCAGACGATTTCACCGCGACCTTGCTGGATCGGTGATACGCATATCTTTTCCAGTGGTGCGAACCGTGTTTGGCATATTTGTTAAGCACAACAGGCGCCCCGGCAGTTTCCGATTTCGAACCTGCGCTCGCAGCGTCGGCATCCTCTGCCGCTTGCGAAGGCGCCGCGAAACACACAAAGAGTCCTGTTGCGAGTATCAATGCCGAGCGCCCGCTGGCTTTGACAGTCATTTGGCGATCTCCCCATTCAGCCAGCCCGGAGCGCAAAGAGACCGGGCGGCGTGTCCGCAGCGCGGCAAAAAAAGGGAATCTTCGGGCTGCGGCGGGCGAAAGCGGGGCGGGCCGGCCGCTCCAAGGTTTATGGCCGCGAAATCTCCTGGAATCAAAGCGGTGGATGTCAGCGGAACCGATCAATGTTATGAGCCTGCCGGTACGCAAGCCCGCTGTTTTGCGATTCTCAAATGGGAGGCGGCGGCTACAAGGCTTTCCGGAACTATCGATCACGAAATCGTGATCGAAGCTTCCGGCTGTAACAAATTGAAAGATCGATCGAATTGCAGTGTAGGAGCGCGCGTGCGCGAACGTGATGACGAATGGACCGGCCTGATGCGGTCGGCCCTTTCCGGCGATAGTGCGGCGTATCATCGCTTGCTCAGGGCCGTCACGCCGGTGCTCCGGGCCGCGGCGCGCCGCGGCCTGGCGCGGGCAGGACAACCGGTCGATCAGTCCGAGGATATCGTGCAGGACATTTTATTGGCGGTGCATCTGAAGCGACATACCTGGGACGCCAACGCGCCGTTCGCGCCTTGGCTGTTTGCGATCGCGCGCAACAAGCTGATTGATTCGCTGCGCCGCCGCGGCCGCCGGGTCTTCGTCAACATCGACGATTTCGCCGAGACCATCCCGAGCGAGCCCGCAGCCGAGACCGTGCCTGCGCGCGAGGTCGCAGCCCAGCTCCAGTCGCTGCCGGCGCGCCAGCGTGAGGTTCTGCAATCGATCGCGATCGACAGCGCATCGATCAAGGATACGGCGGCGAAATTCGCGATGAGCGAGGGCGCGGTGCGCGTGGCGCTGCATCGCGGGCTTGCCAGCCTCACCGCCAAACTCCGGGAGCAGTGAGAATGGAAACCGATCAGCTCATTCGAACGCTTGCCGCCGACAACCCATACCGCGCCCGGCCGGTCGGGTTCGTGCTGGCGCTGGCGTTGCTGTCAGCAGCACCGGTTTCGGTGGCGATGTTTTTCGCGGGGTTGGGCATGCGTCCGGATATCATGACCGCGATGCATAATCCGTTCTTCGATCTCAAGTTCGTGGTAACGTTGGCGCTGGCGATCTCGGCCATCACAATCAGCCTGCACCTGTCGCGGCCGGAGGCCACGCTGCGGGGCTGGGTGTGGTTGCTGTTGATTCCCGTCGGACTTCTGGTCGGCGGGATCGCAAGCGAAATGATGCTGCCGCAGCGGCTGCCGATGATGACGCGTCTGGTCGGCAGCAATTCGCGGGTTTGTCTAACCGCGATTCCACTGATGTCGCTGCCGCTGCTGGCCGCGGCGCTGATCGGTTTGCGCCACGGCGCGCCAGCGCGGCCCGCGGTCGCCGGCGCGATCGCCGGATTGTTGTCGGCAGGGTTAGCGGCGACGCTTTACGCCTCGCACTGCACGGATAATTCGCCGCTGTTCGTTGCAAGCTGGTACACGACAGCCACGGCGCTGGTTACCGCGATCGGCGCGCTGGCGGGGTCGCGGGTACTGAGGCTCTAGCGGCGAGACTCACTCCGCCAGCGCGGGCGCTGCGGTCTGCTGCATGCGGTGGAAGCGCAGCACTTGCTGTGCGGTCGAAGGCCGCAGCCGTTCGTAGGTGGCCTTGCAGGTCTGAAGGTCGGTCGGCTTCATGCCCGAGAGATCGTCGCGCAAATTGATGATCGCCTTGACCGTCGACCATGACATCCCGGCGACCTTGGCCAGGATCATGACGCCCTCGGCACGGGTTTCAATCATCATATTCTCGGCGATCGACACCGGCACGTTGGCGAGCGCTGCGATTGCGGCATTGGCCTCGTCGAATTTGCCGGCCTCCGCGAACGACGCTACCTGGTCCTCGTCGAGCCTGCCGTCCGCGTATAATGATTTGACGAGCGCGTGGGCGATTGCCGTTTCCTGCGTGATGCACGAGGGCGAGGTGCGCGCCTGCCGGGCCGCTTCCTGTACCGCGGTCGGCACGTCGGCTGCCTGCTGCGGATTGGCGGCCTCCAGCCGCGCCCGCACCGTCACCGATGCCTTCGCGATCAGTTTTAGATAGAGATGCCGCGGAATCGTCGGACGTAGGCCGAGGCAGGTCGCGAGATTGTCGTCCCCCTCGGCGCGATAGACCAGCCGGGTGAAGCCATGCTCGGAAAATACCGCGCCGGGATTGCTGACGGTGCTCTGGATCACCTCGTCGTCGCCGCGCTGCACCAGTACGTCGGTGACCTCGCCGCTCAATACCCTTCGTATCGAAATCGCCAGCAAATGCGCCTGGCTCTTGTTGCGCGCGGTCTCGATCAGCGTCTCGTCGTCGAGCCGCTCCGATCTGGACAGCACCGGGGCGGCGACCTCGATTAGATCGTCCAGCGCCAGCGCGCGAATGGTGCGCGGCGGCGCGGTGTCGATCGGTGCGAGACGATTGGCGAGCAGCGCCTTGGCGGAGGTCTCGATGTGCACGATCAGGCACTGGAAGACGTCGTCGAACAGGCCGATCTGTTCGTTCGAAAAATCCACCGCGCCGTTGATAAAAAGATCGGTCACGCGGCGCAGGGTCTCGACCCGTCGCGCCACGGTGCCGTGCGCAAGCGTGGCCTGCAGCTCGTCGAGCAGATTTTCGGAAGTGGCTGCGGATTTCGAACTCATGACTCTATCCTGGAGCGTTCGGGCATTTAGACCGGCAACGGCTTCTCCGTCCCGGCAGAACGGAAGTGATCAAGATCAGGCACTGGCGATGCGGTTGCGTCCTCGTGCCTTGGCTGCGTAGAGCGCGCTGTCGGCGCGGGCGAGAAACGTGTCCGGAGTCTCATGCGATACCAGCGTTGCGACGCCTGCGGAAATCGTCACCTTCATGCCAGGCGAGAATGCGCTCCAGTCGAGATCGGCGATGATCGCCCGCAGCCGGTCCAGGATGCGCGCGGCGCGGCCATTTGGCGTATCGGGAAGCACCAGCAGAAATTCCTCGCCGCCGTAACGGCCGAAGCTGTCGATTTCGCGGATGTTTGCAAACACGGTGATGGCGAACGTCCTGAGCACTTCGTCGCCGGTGGGGTGGCCGTAGGCGTCGTTGATGCGCTTGAACCAGTCGAGATCGATCAGCGCGATCGAGCAGGGCGCGTTGGCGCGATGGGCGCGTGCGATCTCGACATCCAGCAGCCGCATGATGCAGCGGCGGTTGAACGAGCCGGTCAGCTCGTCGAGTTCGGCGAGTTCTTCGATGCGTTTGTTGGCAGCCTTGAGTTCGATGCTGCTCTTATAGAGCGAATTACGCAGCGAACTCGAGAATATTCCGATGAACATGCAGCGCCCGATGGTCAGGATGAACACCGTCATCGTCGCGAAACGTTCGAGATAGTTGCCGCATGGTATAGAGATCGGCTTGTCGGTCAAAAGAAACAGCCCGGCCAGCCCGAGCGCCATCGCGGTCCAGACCATTGCGGTTTGCCGCGGGGTCGATCGCAGCGAGCTGAAACTGAAGACGACGAACAGCGTGCAGAGAAACATCACGCCGACTTCCGGCGCGATATAGGCGAAGGCCAGCATGATCAACATGCTGATGATCGACTGCGGCGCGACGAGATAATGATCCTTGAAGCGATCGTTGAATCCCGTCTCCGAGGCCGCGATACAGCAGCCGACAAAGAACAGGCCGCAACCGGCAAATGCCGGTCCGATCGCCTCCGGTATCGTACCGGCATGGGCGTAGATCAGCAGGAGAAACGCGTCGATGACATAACTGGCACCGATCATTCCCAGAATCTCACAGCGCTGCCTGGCACGCCGCGATAGCGTCCTCGCCGTCGGCCTGGAACCCACGCTTTCCGGTGCAGCCGCAATCGGGTTCAGGAAGGGGGACGCAGCGGTGCCCATGGTCTCGCCGTTGGTGGAATTCAGGCCTGCAAAAATCTAAGTGGGAAAGCCTTTAGGTTTGGTATCTTTTGCAACGGAATCCCGCCCGCCGGGGCCGCCTTTGCCCTTGTTTGGCAACGGAAATTAGCCGGGTCCGGCTTGTACGGAGCGATACCTGATGGCGGTTGCGGGCCGCGCAGGGGATCGGTCGTACGAGTACTGTTTTGTAGGCCAAGCCTTGGTAAGGTACCGGACGGTCCGGCGCGAAGAAAGCATCGCTGTATTATGATACCAATTCTAGGGGTCGCTTTGTTCCACGACGCCGGGCGGCTGCGGGAAGATCACGTCCTCTGTGGTACAGCACCGATGCAATCGGGCACTTGCGATAAATTCAAGAATATTGCCTGGCCAATCGAACCGCCGGCCAACCTGATCCGACCAACCTTGCGAGACGGCTATTGAGTGCGACACAGGCGGCTTCGGACGACGTCCTGATCGCTCGGATCGCTCAAGGCGACCGCCTCGCCATGCAGGTTCTGTACGGACGGCACCATGTCAGGGTGTTTCGTTTCGGGCTTCGGCTCGTGCGGGACGAACAGGTCGCGGAGGACCTCATCAGCGAGGTTTTCCTCGATGTGTGGCGCCAGGCTGGCAAGTTCGAAGGCCGATCCGCCGTTTCCACCTGGCTCCTGGCAATTACGCGATTCAAGGCCTTGTCTGCGCTGCGGCGCAGGAAGGACGGTGAACTGGACGATGAGGCCGCCAACGCGATCGAGGATACGTCCGACGATCCGGAAGTGGCGGTGCAGAAGAAGGATACCAGTGAAGTGTTGCGCAAGTGCCTGACCGCACTTTCGCCGGAGCATCGGGAGATCGTCGATCTCGTCTACTACCACGAGAAGTCCGTGGAAGAGGTGGCTGAAATCGTCGGCATTCCGGAGAACACTGTGAAGACGCGCTTGTTCTATGCGCGCAAGAAACTGGCCGAACTGCTGAAGGCAGCCGGCGTCGAGCGAGGCTGGCCATGATGGCGACGAGCAAAAAGATGCTGGAGCAAGAGCCCAGTGAAATAGAGATGCTGCTGCCATTTCATGCGGCCGGCACCCTGAACGCGCGGGATGCCCGCCGCGTCGAAGAAGCGCTCGCCCGCGATCCCGAACTCGCCAAGCAGTACGCGGTGATCCGGGAAGAGTATGCCGAAACCATTCATCTCAACGAGAGCCTCGGTGCGCCGTCCGCGCGCGCCATGCACAAGCTGTTTGCGGCGATCGACGCCGAGCCGGGGCGCAAGCCGTCGGCGTCGCGCAATTTCTCCGCGCGGTTCGCCGGGTTCTTCGCAGGCCTGTCACCGCGGACGCTGGCCTGGTCGGCGAGCCTGGGCGCACTGGCGCTGCTGTTGCAGGCCGGTGTGATCGGCGCGGTGCTGGTGAAGAGCCAGACCTCCTCGTTCCAGACGGCGTCACTAAGCATGAACGAGCCCATGACCCGCAATTTGGGAGCGGGCGCGCCGCCGCGCGCGCTGGTGCGATTCGCGCCGGACGCGCGCGTCGCCGACATTACATCGCTGCTCGACAATTATCAGGCCTCGATCATCGACGGCGCCAAGGGCGGCATGTTTTGGCTGCAATTCGGCAGCAAACCGATGTCGAAGGACGAAGTTGCCGGCCTGATGAGCAAACTGCAAAACGAAAAGATTGTCAGTCTCGCGGTAGCTACGCCTTAAAGCGGCGCGGCGCTATAGGCGCCGGCGCACAGGCCCGAGGTCCCATGGTCCACGATCGTGCGAATTGGCGGATGAAGGCGCGGCGCGCGGCGTTGGCCCTGGCGGCACTGCCGTTTGCGTATCTCGATGGCGCGACCGTTCATGCCCAAAGCATCATGCGCTCGCCCAGCCTTAACATCGAGTCGCGCGTTCCAAGCATCAGTGTGGCGCCTCGGATCGACCCGAACATCGCCGCCAGAGCGGTGATCGGGATTGGCAGAATGACACCCAATCTCAAGACCTATCAGGGCTGCAGCTACGCCTATCGCGACGGCGGATGCAAAGGCACGCTCGACACTTCGGCCGATGGCGGTGGCGCCGGCGGTGCGTCAGGCAGAAAAACCAACAACCGCGAGCGCCGCAGCACCGCGCTGACGGCGCTCAACCCGGGCGCGATCGCCAACCACATCGTGGGTGAGATCGACGGCTCCCTGTCCGAGGCGCAGGCCGATGAACTGGCGCGGCGGCACCGGCTCGTGCGTATTGGATCGCAGTATTTTCCGCTGATTGACGCCACCATCGGCCTGTTCCGCATCACCGACCGCCGCTCGTTTGAGGCCGTCAGTCGCGAACTTGCCACTGATGTCAGCTTTCGTTCGGTGCAGCGGGACTTCCGCTATTTTCTGCAGCAACAGCAGACTGAATTGACCGAAGGTGATCCGGCCCAATATGCGCTCGCGAAACTTCGATTGCCGTTGGCCCATACGCTGGCCCATGGCGCCAACGTCACGATCGCCGTGATCGATTCCGGAATCGATCTCAGGCATCCGGAGTTCGCGAACGCGATTGCGAGCAGCTTCGATGCGCTCGGCAGCAAGGAAGGCGCCCATGTCCACGGCACCGGCATCGCCGGCGCGATCGTGTCGCACGCGCGGTTGATGGGAAGCGCACCGGCGGCGAGGATCCTGGCGATCCGGGCGTTCGGCGCCGCGCCGAATGGTGCGGAAAGCACGTCGTTTGTCATTCTGAAGGCACTGGATTATGCCGCGGCGCATGGCGCGCAGATCGTCAATATGAGCTTTGCCGGCCCGAGGGATACGTTGATCGAACGCGGTATCGCAGCCGCCGCCGCCAGGGGCATCGTGATGGTCGCAGCCGGCGGCAATGCCGGACCGAAATCGCCGCCGCTCTATCCCGCCGCGAATGCCAACGTGATCGCGGTCAGTGCCACGGACGCCCAGGACAGGCTGTTTGCGGCATCGAACCGCGGCGGCCATATCGCCGTCGCCGCGCCCGGCGTCGATGTCTTCCTGCCGGCGCCGGACGAAAAATATCAGATGACATCCGGTACCTCGTTTTCCGCGGCCTACGTCAGCGGCCTCGCGGCCCTGATGCTGGAACGCAATCCGGCGATGAAACCGAACGAGGTGCGCGCGACCCTGATGAAAACCGCCAGGGATCTCGGGGCTCCGGGCCGTGACGATCTGTTCGGCGCGGGGGAGGCGGATGCCTATGCGGCAGTCAAGGCCGTCGCTGCAGCGGCGGCAGCGCCGGTTGCCGCGGCATCGGATGCTGCCGACAAGGTTTCGGACCAGCAGGACCCACCCGCGACCAGGGCCTCGGACCCGCCTTCTGCGGCCATGGCCTCCGATAAGTCGGCCGCCGGCAGGCCAATCGCCCTGCCGCGCAATAGTTTTCCGCGGTGCGCCCTCCGTTTCGACGGCATCGAAACGGGCTCTAGAAGGTTGATTTAATGCGTTTTCTTAAGGCGAGCCGGTCCCCGTTTGGCCTGAAAACGCTCTGAAAATTCCTGCCAAACAGTTAAAAAAATCGCTGACGCGTTTGAACGTGCGGCGGCCCTGCCGCGACCAATGACTGTGGGAGCGGTTATCCCTCCCCATCGAGGCCGTATTCGGCGCGAGCGCCCATCCACCCCAAGCGCCCATATGGCTTGACCCGTCCGGTTGTCCCCCCGGACGGGTCTTTCGTTTCCGGCCGCAAAAGATCAGCCCTCGGTCCCCTGCATCGCGCGAAGTTGCCTCCGCAACTCCGCCATGCCGGTGCGCGGCTTGACTGTGGATAGCCAGGAATACACCGCACTTCCTCGGCGTTCTTTCGCTAGCCGCCGCCCCGCAAGGTCGGGTGCTAGACAATGTCAAAGTTTTCCACAAAATATATCTGTCACGTCTGACTGATTCGTCCCGTTGCGTCCGCGTCCGTTTTTCTCCTTGCGGGCTGGGTTCATGACACATCGTTTAGACGTGGTTCGCGGCCGCGATAACGCTGCGCGCTGGTGCGCTTTGGCCGAGCAGCGGCTGAATCACCTCACCGAACTGTTCGAGACTGGCCGCTGGCGCCGCTATCACAGCGAACTCGCTTTTCTCGAGAATATCCAGGAGGCCAAGACGGCAGTGGAAATCTGGCGCGGTCTGTCGA
Source organism: uncultured Alphaproteobacteria bacterium (assembly GCA_963801875.1). Classification (GTDB taxonomy): domain Bacteria; phylum Pseudomonadota; class Alphaproteobacteria; order Rhizobiales; family Xanthobacteraceae; genus Bradyrhizobium. The sequence goes on from CAWDGT010000010.1 coordinate 1,404,652, forward strand.
CGCGCGAGGCATCCCGCGATAATCCCGCCGTCGACATCCCCTGGCTCGCTCGCACCACGGTGTCGCCAAAGCGCGAAAGGTTGAGCGATCAGGTTCGTCGGCTGGCTCAAGAGCCGCAGCCGGCGCAGAGCCCCGCCGAACCGCCGCCATCGGCGATCTCGATCATCCCTGAGGCCGGTCTCGTCTGTTCGGCCGAGGCACCGTCGCCACCGGTGATGGATATGGATAACCACGTTCCGGAGCGGATGCCCAGCATGACTGCGATCGCGGAGCGCTATCCGCTGCTGCGCAACGCGCTGTAGGTTTACCTTCTCACCGCATTCGTCCCGATCATCACCTGGGCAAAACGTTGCGCGCCCTCGGCGGACAGATCCGGCGTAATCGGCCGCGCGTGATCGAGCCCGACCACAGCGCCGCGCGGCGTTTCCGAGATCATGTTGTTATTGACCAGCGCCGTGCCCGCGCCCGGCGCTACCGATACCCCGATGCCGACGAAGGCTCCGCGGATCACGTTGCCCGAGATCGCAACGTCGCGCAGATATTTGCCCCAGCCGGCGACGATCCCGAACGACGGCGCATTCTCGATCACATTGCCGGTAACCGACGTGTCGGCCTCGACGTAGATGCCGATGCCGGCGTCGTCGTCCGGCGCGGTGCCGATCGGGCGCTTGGGCAACAGATTGCGGATGATGTTGCCCTGCACGACCGCGAGGCGTCCGCCCTCGTTGAAATTGCAGACCGAAACACCCAAGGCCGCGCCGTCCACGGTGTTGTTGGCGATTACAGCGGCCTCGAAGGAAAATTCGGAATACAGCGCCACCTCGCGGACGTCGCTGACGCTGTTACCCATAATCTGGATGTCGGACGCCGAGTTGCCGCGCACCGCGGAATAATCGCAGTTGCGGATGCGGTTTCCCCGCACAATGACGTTACCGGCGCGAAACGCGTTGATGGCGTTGCCGTACTGCCCGGAGCCGCCGGGACCGGCCTTGATGTCCTCGATGCGGTTGTCCAGAACCTGCGTGCCGTCGTCGCCGACGGTCGTGCGCAGGATTTCGATGCCGTTGTCGTTGGTACCCAAAATGGTGTTGCGGGAAATCAGCAGGCCCTGCGCATCGAACGAGACAATCGCTGTCGTGGCCGACCTGGTGATGATGTTGCCGCTGATGTCGCCCGAGACGTTCTCCAGCCAGATGCCGTTACCGCCGCTGGCTGATATCTCGCAATCGGTAATGCGGATGTCGCGTCCGCCGAGGCAATGCACGAGGCCGCGCCGCGTTGGCAGCGGGATGCCGCTGCCGTCGAGCGTGATGTTGGCAAGCGTGAGGCTGCCGGCGCCTTCGCCCTGAAACATCGACGCGCCGCCGTTGAATACGAGCCTGGTCGCGCCGCGCACGCCGATCAGTTGGGTACCGCTTTGCAGGCGAAGCATCCCGGTGCGGTAGACGCCCGGCGGCAGCGCCAGCGGCGCTTGCGCGCGCGCGGCGTCGTCGATCGCGCGCTGCAGGACCTTGGTCTGGTCGTCGGGGCTGCCGGGCCGAACCCCATATTGGGTGGCGTCGCGCCCGAGCGTCGAGGTCAGCACGGCGGCGCGCGCGGCATCCGCCGGCAGCGCGAGCGCGCCGGCAAGGCCCGCAGCGGATGCTCCAACGAAATGGCGGCGGTTGATGTCCATGGTTTTGCGTCTTCCTGCGGACGCGCACGAAGCGAGCCTTTCGTCGCTGAAGTAACGCAAAAATGCGGCGGCGCGTGGCGAAGACGGGGCGCCGGCGGCCCATTGTTGGGAGTAGGGTTAACAGCGAGGCGGCGCGCCGCTCGATGTCGCGGCCAGCCGGTGTCTGGTCTTGCTCCGGCACGGCGCGGCGAAGGGTTCCGGATAACGCGTGCCAGCCGAAATGGGTGCGCGCTCCGTCAGGCCGCTGCCTCTGGCTCTCGCACCGCCTGTCTTGTCAGCCTCACCATCTCCAGCAGCATGGCTTCGCCCGCATCGACCAGCTCTTCCGGCGTCATGCGGTGCGCCGCGCCCTTGCGTCGCGGTGCTCCGCCGCGCGTGAGCAGCGGCACGTGCACGAAGGCGGCGAGGCGGGGACCTCTGTTCCTGCAGGTCGCCTCGATCGCGCGCCAGCTCAGATAGTTGCAGAGGTAACTCCCGGCGTCGCGCGAGGCCCGCGCATCAACGCCGGTGCCGTCAGCGGCGCGCAGCAATTTTGCCGTGTGCGGGCCGAACATCATGGCGTCGGCGCCACCCGATATCGATCCCTTGCGCACCCGTGCATGGTCGGCGTCGGGCCACAGCGTGGTAACGGCGTTGCGGGCGCGGGTCTCGATCCGCAGATAGGACGTACGGGAAGCGAGCCCGAACATCAGCAGCGCATGCGGTCGGTGTTTTGTCAGCATCTGTGGCAATTCGCGATCCACCGCCTTGTAGGTCACGGGAAAGATCTGGCCCGCCAGTTCAACATCGCTGAACGCCGGGCGGCGCAGCTGCAACAGCCGCGCCACCAGCGGCTCGGTCGGATTGAACGGCGCGCCCGGAAACGGACCGAAGCCTGAGATGAGGATGCGGATTTTATCGCTCATTTCACCTCAGCATGTCCGCGATCTGCTCCGCCGCCAGCGCCGGCGTGATGCGGCCGTCGGCCACCTCGGCTTCGATCTTTTTCACTTTCGCGCGGATCGCCGGATCGGCGCGCAGCCACGCCATCATCCGCTGTTCCAGCATCGACCACATCCATTTTATCTGTTGCTGCCGCCGGCGAGCGGCGAATTCGTCGCAGGCATTCATCGCGGTGCGGTGATCCAGGATCTTCTGCCATAGCGTATCGATACCGGTGCCTGTCAGTGCCGAATAGGTCAGAACCGGCGGATGCCAGTGATCCGAACGCGGCGTGAGAATGTGCAGCGCGCCCCGATATTCGGCGGCGGCGAGATTGGCCCGCTTGATGTTGTCGCCGTCGGCCTTGTTGATCGCGATCATGTCGGCGAGTTCGACCAGCCCCTTCTTGATGCCCTGCAATTCGTCGCCGGCGCCCGGCAGCATCAGGGCCAGGAAGAAATCGGTCATGTCGCAGACCGCGGTCTCCGATTGCCCGATGCCGACGGTTTCCACCAGCACCACGTCGAAGGAGGCCGCCTCGCACAGCAGCATCGCCTCGCGGGTTTTCGCAGCAACCCCCCCGAGCGTGCCGGAGGCCGGCGAGGGCCGGATATAGGCGCGCTCGGAGGCGGCGAGCCGCGCCATCCGGGTCTTGTCGCCGAGGATCGAGCCGCCGGTGCGGGCGGAGGAGGGGTCCACCGCGAGCACCGCGACCTTGTGGCCGCGTTCGATCAAGAACATCCCGAGCGCGTCGATGGTGGTGGACTTGCCGACGCCGGGCGAGCCGGTGATGCCGACGCGGATCGCCTTTCCGGTATTGGGCAGCAGCGCCTGCACGAGTTCGCGGGCCGCGGCTTGATGATCGCCGCGCCGGCTTTCGATCAGCGTGATGGCGCGGGCCAGCGCCGCGCGGCTACCGGCGCGCAGGTCTTTGGCCAGGGTATTGATGTCGATCGCGGTATTCCTGGTCATCGTCGCCTTTGAGCGCATATCCTTCATTTGCTGGACGCGCGAATGCGGCGTTCGACCACCGACTTTAAAGACGGCAAATGATTTTCGATGATATCCCAGACTACTTCGGCGTCAGTCGCATGGTAAGCATGTCGCAGCAAATTGCCGAAGTCGATCATTTTCCGCCAGTCGATACCAGACTCTGCCTGCTTGAACGCGTCAGGGATCGCGCGCGACGCCTCGCAAACCATCTCGAGCAATCGCTCAGTCAGGAGCCTCGCCCTCCGGTCGGATGCAAACTGGTTCAAGCTCACACCTTGCATCACATCCTGGATTTCGGTGATAGCCTCAAGAATATCCCGCAGCCGGTCTTCGACGGTTGGCGGCATTCAGAACACCTGGATCAAATCGTCGGCGATCCGTTCGGCGATGCGTGGTTTCAGCAGGCTCCGCATCGATATCTGCGCCCGGAGGCCCGTGGTGTTCTCGATCAAGTGCAACACCTCGAAGAAATCGAAAGGCGGCGACTCTCCGCGGGCGGTGGTGTCGATAAGGATATCAAGATCGCTGTCTGGACGAGCGTTGCCGCGCACCCAGGACCCGAAGAGCGCGAGCCGGGGCACGCCCCGCGCTTGGAGCGCAGGAGCGGCCTCGCGCAGCCTGGCGCGGATTTCTTCAAGTGTGATGTCAACGATGTCGGCCATAGCCCAATACTATCATATCGGCACCGGATAGGAAAATCTCCCCGGCGGGGAGCCGGCGGAATAGCGCGACGTAGGCACAACGACAAAAAGGGCAACCCTGCGGGCGAACGAAGGATGCTGCGGAACGCAAGGGAAATCCCCAATTACGAGAATTTTGCCCGGGCGCAACGTTATTCCGCCGCCTCGCTATGCCCCAATCTCGCGTTGAGCTTGTGGATCAGGTCCTCGGCGGCGTCCGCAATCACGGTGCCGGGCGGGAAGATTGCCTCGGCACCGGCCTTGTAGAGCGCGTCGTAGTCCTGCGGCGGCACCACGCCGCCGACGATGATCATGATGTCGTCACGGCCCTGTTTCTTCAGCGCGGCCTTCAGTTCCGGCACCGCGGTGAGATGCGCCGCCGCCAGCGACGACAGCCCGAGAATGTGGACGTCGTTCTCGACCGCCTGCCGCGCCGCCTCCTCGGCGGTCGCAAACAGCGGCCCGATATCGACGTCGAACCCGACATCGGCAAAGGCCGACGCGATCACCTTCTGGCCGCGGTCGTGGCCGTCCTGACCGATCTTGGCTACGAGAATGCGCGGTCGCCGCCCTTCGGCATCTTCGAACGCATCGATCAGCGCCTGCACTTTTTCGACCCGGTTGGACATGGTGGACGCCTCCCGCTTGTAGACGCCAGTGATGGATTTGATTTCGGCGCGGTGCCGCCCGAACACTTTTTCCAGCGCGTCGGAAATTTCGCCGACCGTGGCCTTGGCGCGGGCGGCATCGATCGCGAGCGCCAGCAGGTTGCCGTTGCCCTCGCCGGCGCTGCGGGTCAGCGCCTTTAGCGCATCGTCGACGTCGTTCTGGTTGCGCTCTTTTTTCAGCCGCGCCAGCTTGTCGATCTGCAGCCGCCGCACCGTGGAGTTCTCCACCTTCAGCACGTCGATCGGGGTTTCGTTGACCGGCTTGTACTTGTTGACACCGATCACCGCCTGCTTGCCGGCGTCGATTCTGGCTTGCGTCTTGGCGGAGGCTTCCTCGATTCTAAGTTTGGGAACGCCGGCCTCGATCGCCTTCGCCATGCCGCCGAGCGCCTCCACTTCCTGGATGTGACCCCAGGCCTTCGCCGCGAGGTCGCGTGTCAGCCGCTCGACATAATAGGAGCCGCCCCAGGGATCGATGATGCGGGTCGTGCCGCTTTCCTGCTGCAGGAACAGTTGGGTGTTGCGCGCGATTCTGGCGGAGAAATCGGTCGGCAGCGCCAGGGCCTCGTCGAGCGCATTGGTGTGCAGCGACTGGGTGTGACCTTGCGTCGCCGCCATCGCCTCGATGGTGGTGCGCATCACATTGTTGTAGACGTCCTGCGCGGTCAGCGACCAGCCCGAGGTCTGGCAATGCGTGCGCAAGGAGAGCGAGCGCGGGTCCCTGGGGTTGAACTGGGTCAGCAGCTTGGCCCACAACAGCCGCGCCGCGCGCATCTTCGCCACTTCCATGAAGAAATTCATGCCGATCGCCCAGAAGAACGACAGCCGCGGCGCGAACCGATCGACGTCGAGGCCGGCCTTGAGCCCGGCGCGCAGATACTCGACGCCGTCCGCCAGCGTATAGGCGAGCTCGAGATCCTGCGTCGCGCCGGCCTCCTGCATGTGGTAGCCGGAAATGGATATGGAATTGTATTTCGGCATCTTCTGCGAGGTGTAGGCAAAAATGTCGGAGATAATCCGCATCGAGGGCGCCGGCGGATAGATGTAGGTGTTGCGTACCATGAACTCCTTGAGAATGTCGTTCTGGATGGTGCCCGACAGTTTCTCCGGCGGCACGCCCTGTTCTTCGGCGGCGGCGACGAACAGCGCGAGAATCGGCAGCACCGCGCCGTTCATGGTCATCGACACGCTCATTTGGTCGAGCGGAATGCCGGAGAACAGCGTGCGCATGTCGTAGATCGAATCGATCGCCACGCCGGCCATGCCGACGTCGCCGGTCACGCGCGGGTGGTCCGAATCGTAGCCGCGATGGGTGGCGAGATCGAACGCCACCGAAAGGCCCTTTTGTCCGGCGGCGAGATTGCGCCGGTAGAAGGCGTTGGAATCTTCCGCCGTCGAGAACCCGGCATATTGCCTGATGGTCCAGGGCTGGTTGACATACATGGTGGGGTAGGGGCCGCGCAGATAGGGCGCAATCCCTGGCCAGGTCTCGAGGAAATCGATACCTTCGAGATCGCTTTCCGAATAGCGGGATTTGACGGGGATTCCCTCCGGCGTGAGCCATGGCTCGGCGCCGTCGGCGGGTTTTGCGCCGGCGGGCTTCTCAAATGCGATATTCGCAAAGTCGGGTATGCGGCTCATGGTTCCATCATAGCACATCCGTTCCTCGGAATTCGCCACCTCTAGTCATGGTCCGGATGCTGGTGGCTGACGATGCCGCCAAGCTTGTCCGGACCGTAGTTCTGCAGCGTGGTCTGGCTCGGCAGATTGGCGATGCCCACCACCCAGCCGAGCCGGGACTCCGAGCCGAACTGCTGGGTCGGTATCACCCGGTCCGGCCGGTCGAACGCGCCGGTCATGATCTCGATCCTGGGGCCGTCGATGCGGCGAAAGCTGAGCGGCGTGCCGCAGTCGGCACAGAAGTCGCGCTCGGCGATGGAGGAGGAGCGGAACGCGGCCGGCTTGCCGCGGGTCCAGGCGAAATCGGAGCGGTCGATGTCAGCGAAAGACGCGAACGGCGCGCCGGATGCCTTCTGGCACATCCGGCAATGACAGATGCTGACCTTCTTGGGCGCCGCCGACAGCGCAAAGCGGATGGCGCCACATTGGCAGCCGCCGGTCAGAACGGGTTTTGTGGCCGATGTCATGTTCACCCCGTCAGCCGATAGGCTTCCTGCAGGACGGTTAGCGCTTCGACGCCGGCAAAGACAAAATCGCCAACGCCCGCGGCACGCAACGCGGCTTCCTGGTCGCCCGCGCGTCCTGCCAGATAGATATGTCTTGCGCCCGCCGCTTCCAGAGCTTTCGCGGCCGCAGCCGCCTGCCCGGCATAGACTCGGCCGGAGGAGCACAGGCAGGCCAGCGCTGCCCCGGAGGACTTGAAGGCGGCGGCGAGCGCAGCGAGGTCGGTAAACCCTTCGGTATCGACAGCCTCGATGCCGCCGGTCTCGAAAAAGCTCTTGGCAAAGGTTGCACGCACGGTGAAGTCGGCGGGCATGCCGAGATTGGCGAGAAAGATTTTTGGCCGCGCACCTTTGTCCCTGAGAATTTGATCCGAGCGGTCGCGCAAGGCTTCGAACGGCGCCGCCAGCCGCATCGGCGCCAGCGCGTCGAATTTGAATTTGGCCTCGCCATAGGGCGCAAGCGTGACCGGTTTTGCGTTCAGCACCGCCACCGCCGCTTCGTGCAGGTTGGGGAATTCGGTGGCGCCGGTCAGCACTTCCTTGCGGCGGGCGATGTTTTGTTCGCGCACCGCCCGTGTCGCCGCCACCTTGCGCTGCATCAGGTTTTGCTCAACAGCTTTGAAAACGCCGCCCGCCTTCTCGATCTCCTGAAACAGCGACCATGCCGCGGCGCACAGCTGTTGCGTCAGGGTTTCGACGCCGCCGGAGCCGGCCGCGGGATCGGACACTTTTGCCAGATTGGATTCCTCCAGCAGCACCAGCTGCGTATTGCGCGCCGCGCGTCGCGCAAACGGATCGGGCAACCCCAGCGCCAGCGTATGCGGCAGCACGCTGATACTGTCGGCGCCGCCTAACCCTGCGGAGAATGTCGCTACCGTCGCGCGCAGCATATTCACGTAAGCGTCGCGCTGGGTCAGCATCCGCCACGCGGTATCGGCGGCGATGAACAACGGTTTTGGCGTCAGGCCGCAAGACTGCTCAACTCGCGCCCACAGCAAACGCTGTGCGCGGAATTTTGCCATGGTGAGGAACTGATCGGCGTCGGCGCTGAGCCGTGCGTAGATCATGTTTTGCGCATCTTCCAGCGCCACACCGGCGCCCTCGATCGCGCGCAGATAGGCGACGCCGCTGGCCAGCACGAAAGCCAGCTCCTGCACTTCCGATCCGCCGGCGTCATGGATCACGCGGCCATCGGCAGCGGCGAACGGGCCCTTGAATCCCATGGCCGCGAGGCCTTTGATCGCGCCGGTGACCGCGGGCACGATTTCGGGCCAGGCATAGGGACTGGATCCCCAGACCGCGCAGGCGCCGATCGGGTCGAGACCGAAACGGATATCGCAGGCCGCAGTCGCAAGGCCCTTGCGCTTGACATATTCGGCGAGGTGAATCGCGGCCATGCGCGACTGCGGACCGACCTGAAGTTCGATCGATATCCCGGCGTCGATGAAAACGCCGTCGAGAACCTTCTCGACCGCCTCCGCCGATGGTTCCAGTCCAAAGCCATGGGCGCCATTGGCGCCCGCGAATACCAGCGTCAGGCCGGTGGCGCCGTTCTCAAGGTCGTGCAAGGCCTGCGCGTTGGCGTCTCCCGCATCTGGATGATCGATCCGTTGCATGATCCTCCAGGGCGCGGGCGCCGGGCGCACGGCAATCGGCGCGGCGTCGTGGGCGCGCGGATAGATCGGCTGGATCTTCAGGCCATCCGCGGTCTTGCCGACGAGCTTTTCAAACGGCGCGCCCTTCAGCACGCCATCGACCAGCCTGCGCCAGTCGTCATAGGTCGCAGGCTGAAAATTCGCCGCCAGCCGCAGTTCGTCGGTTACAGATGTCATTCGGCAGGGTGCTCCCTGAAGCCGTTTTCGTGGTTGGCCCGAAATTGCCACGTGCCGACCGCCAAGCCAAACGGTTGTTTTTGGGCTCAAGCGGCGGCTTTCGGTCAGCCGAGGTCGGCTAAGCGCTCAATTCCCCGGGCCGACAGCTGTGCCAGCGCAGATGCCACGCTGCGCCCGGAAATCAGGCGGTCGGGCGCAATCTCGGCGAGCGGCACAAGCACGAAGGCACGTTCGAACAGCCGGGGGTGCGGCAGCGTCAGTTCCGGTTTTTGAATCGAAACGTCGTCATAGGCGATCAGGTCGAGGTCGAGGGTACGCGGACCCCAGCGCTTTTCCTTGGTGCGGTCGCGGCCGAATCTCTTTTCGATTCGGTGCAGCGTGAACAGCAGCGCATGGGGATCGAGGCTGGTTTCGATTTCAATGCAGGCATTGATGAAGCGAGCCTGCTGCTCGTCGCCCCAGGGCGGCGTGGCGTAATCGGACGAGCGTGCCAGCAGCGTTCCTTGCGTCATGCCGCAGATATTGGCGATGGCCTTCCGAAATGTCGCGCGGACGTCGCCGACATTTCCGCCAAGCGCGATCAGGGCATCAGCCATGCGACGGCGCTTGCCGCGTGCGCGTCAGGACCACGCCCACATCGTCGAAAATCGCTGCGATCGGGGCATGCGGCTTGTGAACGGTGACCTTGATCGCGCTGACGCGCGGAAACGCCGCCAGTATGGCGTCGGCCACCGCGCCGGCAGCGCGTTCCAACAGTTTGTAATTGGCATTTTTAAAGGCCGCCGACGCTGTCGCGACCACATTGGAATAGGACACGGTATCGACCAGGCGATCGGTGCGCGAGGAGTCCGAAAGGTCGGTGGAGAGTTCGAGATCGATCACGAAACGCTGCCCGACCTCGGTCTCGTGTTCCATAACGCCATGGCGGGCATGGATGACCACGCCGGTGATGAAGATGGTATCGCTCATCGTCTGTCCCAAATTGCCGCGGCCACCCGCAGCGCCTGTACGGTTTCCAGCACATCGTGGGTCCGGATGATCCGCGCGCCGCCTTTTGCCGCCACAAGGTGCGCCGCAATCGAGCCGCCCAGACGTTGATGTGGCTCCGATGGCGACACCGAACTGATGAAGCGCTTGCGCGATGCGCCGACCAACAGCGGCAGGCCGAATTTCCCGAGTTCATCCAGCCGGGCCAGCGCCGTCATGCTCTGCTCAGGCGTCTTGCCAAAGCCGATACCGGGGTCGAGAACGATATTGCCCGGAGAAATGCCGGCCTTGTCAGCGATCTCGAGCGAGCGTGTGAAGAAGGCGGCAATATCCTGCATGATGTCGATGTCAGCATCGATGTTACGGCGGTTGTGCATGACAATGACCGGTGAATGGCACGCCGCCAACAGGCTGGCCATGCCGGGATCACGCTGCAGGCCCCAGACGTCATTGGCGATGGATGCGCCTGCATCGAGCGCCCAGGCGACGACGGCGGATTTCATGCTGTCGATGGATACGGGAACACCGAGGGAAACGACGTCGGCCAGGATCGGCTGCAGGCGTTTCAGTTCCTCCTCGACGGAGACCGGCTCGGCACCATACGGCCGGGTCAATTCCGCGCCGATGTCGATGATGTCGGCACCGTCGGCGATCATGGCCCTGGCCTGCGCCAGCGCGCGCTCCGGCGTGACGAACTGTCCGCCGTCGGAAAATGAATCCGGCGTGATATTCAGGACGCCCATCACGGCCGGATACGGCTTGGACAACAGTACCGGCAATACCGGATGATCTGCCGAGGCGGCCACCGGGGCGGTTCTGGACGTGGTCGCGATCATGCGGTCGCTTTGCGCGGTCCGTGCATGGGAGTCAAGATGCGAGGCGCATCCGCGCGGGGGCCGGCCGAGCCGCTTCGGGCCGGACCGGCAGATGATCCCTTTAGTAGGTAATCTTGGGCTGAAGCTTGCGGGCTTTCGCGATCAGCTGCTCGACGGACTTTTCCGAGGGCAGAACGCGGACGAGCTTGCGCCTGGTATTCACTTCTTTCATGTTCTGCGCCAGCCGCGCCGGGTTGCGAAGGGCGAGTTCGCGAACCGTGGTGACGCCGGCGGCCCGTACCAGCCCGACCTTTGCCTTGCCCATGCCGGGAATCCGCATGTAGTCCGAAACGTTGGCCCATTCGAGCAGTTGCTGCTCGCTGATGCCGGTTTTCGCCGCGAGCATTTTCCGGCCCTTCACTGTCCGGGCGGCCTCAAGCAGCCTGTCCGTGGTGCGAATGCCCAGCGATTTCAGCTTGGATGCGGCGAAGGATGGCAAGCCATCAATCTCGGAGATTGGATATGTCATGGTACTCGATATGAAAAAGGTGCTTCAAGCGAACTGGCTGAGGCCCGGTGTCCCCTTGATGATCTCGCCGATCTTGTCTGCCCCGATTTTGTCGCGGCCGAACCCGAAAAGTTCACGTGCAACGTTCTGAATCTCGCCCATGCCCAGACCAAGGCCCATCAGCCTGCTGCCGAGCGCCATCAGGCCGCCGCCCATCAGCCTTCCGAAACCGCCGCTGCTGCGGGACGCCGCGATCGCGGCATCGGCGCCCGGGATCTCGTCGATCAAGGCCTGAACTTTGTCGAAAGGGCCCTCGTCGCGGAGAAAATCCAGAATGATGCCGACGGTTTTTTCAGCGACGACATTATCGATGCCAGCCTTTACCGCCAGCCGTCCAATCAATTCGTCCATATTAGCCCGCCCTCATCCGGTTACGCGCCGGATCCTTCCTTGTGAATTTATCTTGATCTCCCGCGAAGCGAATTACAAGCGACGACCGCATCCGAAAGTGCGATTCTCCTTCGATCGCATGGCGAGTGTTGCAGCAATGCAAGAGCGGGGGCGAAATTCACTGCCAATTCGTCGCGCCAGCCGCATTGGTTCCGACTTTTGGCGAACAACCGTTCGATCTCGGTCCACGAACCGGGCCTGTAATCCTTCTACGGGGCGTTGACCGGGTTCAATCGGCTTGCAAGATGCAATATGATGCTGGCGCCGGCGGCCGAAGCCCCCGTGCGCGCGGAGAGGCGATGCCATGGTGACTTCCGATAACAAGATGGTCGATACCGACGAGAAAATTTTCATCGGCAAGGGTGAGCAACCGGCATGGTTGACGCTTGGGCTTGCAAATCGCCATGGCCTCGTCACCGGTGCTACCGGAACTGGAAAAACCGTCTCGTTGCAGGTAATGGCTGAGGGATTTGCGCGGGCCGGCGTTCCCGTGTTTGCCGCCGACATCAAGGGAGACCTCTCCGGCATCTCCGAGGTCGGCGACGCAAAAGATTTTATCGTCAAGCGGGCCAGCGATATGGGCCTCAGCTTCCGGCCCGACCAGTTTTCGACCGTGTTCTGGGACGTGTTCGGCGAGCAGGGCCATCCGGTGCGCGCCACAGTCTCGGAAATGGGGCCGCTGCTGCTCTCCCGCATGATGGATCTGAACGATGTCCAGGAAGGGGTGCTGAACATCGCCTTCAAGGTGGCCGACGAGCAGGGTCTGCTGCTGCTGGATATGAAGGACCTTCGGGCGATCCTGTCCTTCATTGCCGAACACGCCGCCGACCTGACCACGCAATATGGAAATGTCTCGAAGCAGACCGTGGGAACCATCCAGCGTCAGCTTCTGGTGCTGGAAAACCAGGGCGGCGCCAGGTTTTTCGGCGAGCCGGCGCTGGCGCTGAAGGATTTCATGCGCACCGACAGCGACGGCCGGGGCATGGTCAACATCCTGGTGGCGGACAGACTGATGCAGAGTCCCCAGCTCTACGCGACCTTCCTGCTGTGGATGCTGTCCGAATTGTTCGAAGAGCTTCCGGAGGCCGGCGACCCGCCAAAACCCAAGCTCGTGTTCTTCTTCGACGAGGCGCATCTGTTGTTCAACGATGCGCCCAAGGCGCTGATGGACAAGATCGAACAGGTGGTGCGGCTGATACGCTCGAAGGGCGTAGGCGTCTATTTCGTGACGCAAAATCCGATCGACGTGCCGGACAAGGTGCTCGCCCAGCTGGGCAACCGCGTGCAGCACGCGCTGCGGGCGTTTACCCCACGCGACCAGAAGGCGGTCGCGGCCGCGGCGCAGACGTTCCGGCCCAATCCGAAGCTCGACACGGCCCAGGTCATCACCGAATTGGGCAAGGGCGAAGCGCTGGTGTCATTCCTTGAAGGCAACGGGACGCCGGCGATGGTCGAGCGCGTGATGATCCGACCACCGACGGGGCGGATCGGACCGATCACGCCCGAGGAGCGCAAGGCGATCATGGACAAGAGCCCGGTGAAGGGCAAATACGATACCACGATCGATTCCGAATCCGCCTATGAGGTACTGCAGAAGCGCGTGGCCGGAACTGCGGCATCCGCGGATGCGTCCGCCGGCGGCGGCGGGGGAATTCTCGGACAGATCGGTTCGATCGTCGGGACGATTTTTGGCACCAACGTATCGCGGGGAAGATTGTCGACCGGTCAGCTTATCGCGCGAAACGTCACACGCTCGGTCACCAACAAGGTAGTCGGCGGGGTGGCCGCCGATCTCGGCAAATCGGTCGGCGGCTCGCTCGGAGGCTCGGTCGGTCGTTCGCTGGTGCGCGGCGCGCTCGGCGGCTTGCTGCGACGATAGCGTTCGATCGCCGCGGTATGATCTCCCTCTGATTTTTCGGAAAGGTGCGTGTGCTGAGATATCCCTCGCTGCGAGCCCCGCTCGATATTCTCTTTCTGATCTGCTGCATCGCGCTGACGGCCGACGTGCTCGTTCCCGAGATCTGGGGGAACGGAAAGACCAAGGACTATCCGCTGTGGTTCTGGGCGGGCCAGCAGGTGCTGCAGGGGAGGGATCTCTACCCCGGCGATCCCAACGCCTATTTCGAATTCATCTATCCGCCGCTGCCTGCGGTGCTGCTGGCGATACCCTCTTATTTTGGCAAGATACCGCTTTATGCGTGCCTGTCGTTTTTGAACGGGTACGCGTGGTGGATGACGGCTCAGTTCTCGAACGCGATGACGGGCTCCGGGCGGACACCCGGCCCGTGGCTGTTTGCGCTGCCGGGTTTCGTCACGATATCCTTTGTGTTCGACATGTTCGACCTCGGCCAGCCTAACCTCGTCTTGCTGGCGATGATGCTGTACGGGTTCTGGTTGCTGCAACGGGAGCTGCCGTGGATGGCGGGAAGCATGTTCGCGCTGGCCACCGCGATCAAGGTTTTTCCGGTGGCGGTATTTCCATATCTGCTTTGGCGAAGGCAGTGGGTGTCGGCCGCAGGCATGCTCGTCTTCCTCGGCGTTTTCCTGTTTGTGGTTCCCGCGCCCGTGCGCGGCTTCCAGCACAATGTTTCCGAACTGAAGACGTGGTTTCAGGGAATGGTAGGATCGAGCTCGGAGCGGGGGTTCGGACAGCGCGGCGAGCAGAACTGGTCGTGGGTCAATCAATCGATCATCGCGGTGACGCATCGGCTGACGCGTCCGGTCAACTACAATCAGGACAATCAGGCGAAGCCGCCGGCCTACATGAATCTGCTCGATCTCGACTTCAAGACCGCCAACTGGGTCGTGCTCGCGATATCGCTGGCGATTGGCCTCGGATACATCGCCGTGATGCCGGCGCGCGCCAGGATAACACCGCGTTCGAATGCCGAGGAACTCGGGATCCTGTTCTGTCTGATGACGGTGGCGTCGCCGCTGGCCCGGCAGTACTATTTCATGTGGCTGTTCTTTCCGATGACCATCCTGATCCACCGGGCCGCCTATGATCCCCGCGCGGCCGTGCGGGCCGGCACATGGGCCGGCCTGGTGATCGCGGGCGCCCTGATGTGCCTGTCATTTCCGGTGTTTCCGAACGACCTGCAAGCCTTCGGGAACAATCTCGCGGCAACGGCTGTCATCGCCGGCGGACTGGTCTGGCACATCCTGCATCCGCCGCCGGATGAGAAAGCTGGTCCCGTGTCCCCGACGAGGATACAAACCGATGCGCCGAGCAACAGCCGCTAGCCCATGATGGCGTTGAGTTGAATCGGCGGCGACTTTGAGCCACCTCGCCCCGCCTGCGGGGAGAGGTCGGCGCGTAGCGCCGGGTGAGGGGGACTCTCCGCGAGTTCGAATGCGTGGAGGGCCCCCTCACCCCAACCCTCTCCCCGCAGGCGGGGAGAGGGAGATCAACCTAAACGCATCACGCTTTAGCCCAGGGGAAATTATAAAATGTCCAATGCGCCGCAATTGCAGCCGGTCCTCGACCGCATCGATGCCGATTTCGATCATTCCCTCGAGCGGCTGTTTGCCCTGCTGCGGATCAAGTCGATCTCGGCCGATCCGGCCTTTGCCGGAGACTGCAAGGCGGCCGCCGATCATCTTGCCCGGGATATCGCAACGCTCGGCTTTGCGACCGAGGTCAGGCCGACGGCCGGTCATCCCGCCATCGTCGCCAAGAGCAACCGCAACGGCAAAGGAAATGGCGAGCCCCGCCCGCACGTGCTGTTCTACGGTCATTACGACGTGCAGCCGGTCGACCCGCTCAATCTCTGGCATCGTCCGCCATTCGAGCCTGAAGTGACGACCCATGCCGACGGACGAAAAATCATCGTCGCGCGCGGCGCTGAAGACGACAAGGGCCAGTTGATGACCTTCGTCGAAGCCTGCCGGGCCTGGAAATCGGTCACCGGCGCGCTGCCGCTCGACATCACCATCATCATCGAGGGCGAAGAGGAAATCGGATCGAAAAATTTCGTTCCGTTTCTTGAAAACAACAAGGACGACCTCAAGGCGGACTTCGCGCTGGTATGCGACACCGGCATGTGGGACCCCAACACGCCGGCAATCACCACCTCGCTGCGTGGGCTGGTCTACGATGAAGTGAAGATCAAGGCCGCCAACCGCGATCTGCACTCCGGCATCTTCGGCGGGGCCGCGCAAAATCCGATCCGGGTGCTGACCGCCATTCTCGGCGGCCTTTTTGATGACAACGGCCACATCACCATCCCTGGCTTTTATAACGGCGTGAAGGATCTTCCGCCCGACATTCTCGCCCAGTGGTCGAAGCTCAATCTGACGCCGGATTCCTTTCTCAAGCCGATCGGGCTTTCGATCCCCGCCGGCGAAAAAGGCCGCCTGCTGATCGAGCAGATCTCCTCGCGCCCGACTTGCGACATCAACGGCATCATCGGCGGCTACACCGGCGAAGGCTCAAAGACGGTGATCCCCGCGGAAGCC
Source organism: uncultured Alphaproteobacteria bacterium (assembly GCA_963801875.1). Lineage (GTDB taxonomy): Bacteria > Pseudomonadota > Alphaproteobacteria > Rhizobiales > Xanthobacteraceae > Bradyrhizobium. The sequence goes on from CAWDGT010000010.1 coordinate 1,420,822, forward strand.
TCCGCCAAGATCTCGTTCCGCCTGGTAGAGGGCCAGGACCCCGGCAAGATCCGCAAGGCCTTTCGCGACTATGTCACGGCACGGCTGCCGGGGGATTGCAAATGCGAATTCGGCGACCATTCCAGCGCGCCCGCCATCGCGCTCGACTGGAACATGAAGCCGCTCGCCGCCGCCAAGCGCGCGCTGACCGAGGAGTGGGGCAAGGAAACGGTGCTGATGGGCTCGGGCGCCTCGATTCCGATCGTCGCCGACTTCAAGCGCACGCTCGGTCTCGATACGGTGCTGGTGGGTTTTGGGCTCGACGACGACAACATTCATTCGCCCAACGAGAAATACGACCTCAAGAGCTTCCACAAGGGCATCCGGTCGTGGGCGCGGATCATCGCAGCCCTCGCGGAAGCCCCGAAGGGATAGGACGCGGTGGCCGGTGGAACGCGATCCGCCCTCACGGATGAGTTCTGGCGCGGCTACCGCGAAGCCGCCGGCCTCTCCCACGACGATTACGACGTGGTAGCATTCGGCGACGGCCCTGAGATGGCGACCGAACTGGCGGAACTGACGGTCGCCGGGATCAAGCGGGCGACCGCGGGACTGGTTCGCCAGTTCGGTCCCGATGGCGAGCCGCCGCCGGTGGTCGGGGGCTACGTTGTCCTGCTCGATGGCGCCAATCGTCCGCGCGCGATCTGGCGCACCATTGAGGTCCGCACTGGGCCGTTGAACTCGGTCGACGAACGGTTTGCCTGGGATGAGGGTGAGGGCGAGCGCACCCGCGAGTGGTGGCTGGCCGCCCATCGCCGGTTCTTTGGACGGCGGGCCGCCGCCCAGGGTTTTCCGATGCATGACGGGATCGAGACCATGTTCGAGCGGTTCGAGATCGTCTGGCCTCCAGAGATCGCCGACAGGCGGCGAGCCGAGCGGGAAGGTCCGTAGTCCGTAGGGCGGGTTAGTCGTACTGCATCACAAATTTCGTCGGCCGTATCTCATTTTGCTGCGGCAACAGGGACATCGCGGCAGAGTTCTGATGAGCGCGTTGATCAACCGCACGCGGACGGTAGCGATCGAGTTTGGAATGTGGCGTTCAGGCCGCAAGGGGGGATCCTCTGGGTCGATAACCTTCGGGTAAAGCAGGCGTCTGGAATGGCGTGGCGCGACGAGGTGCTGAGGGGGGAATCGTTTCCCGCTCGGAGATCAGGAATCCATAGGCCGCGATGCACATCGTGGCGTGATGATGGAAGCCGCGCCACCCGCGCCCTTCGAAGTGCCCAAGCCCGACTTCCTGCTTGAGCTCAAGATAGTCGCGCTCGATACGCCAGCGCAGCTTGGCGAAGTCGACGAGATCGCGGAAGCCGATATCGGGTGGCAGCGTCGACAGCCAATACTTGGTCGGCTCGGCGTCGCCCATAGGCCACTCGATCAGCAACCACTCCTGCGACAGCGATTCCGGCATCAGCTGGCTATGCCCAACCCGAACGCGCACGCGGGCGAAGCGCGATGACAGCCACTCGGCCGATCCCTCCCGCCACCGGATCGTTTGCCAGGCCTCTTTGGGCAGGTCACACGCCAGACGTTTGGCCGAGACCAGATCGGGTTCGTCGCGACGCCCCGTGTTGTTCAACGGTTTGCCTCTGCGCCTCGGTCCGGTGCCGGGCGGCCACACCAGGATTTTCGGCTGAATGCCGACGACATAGCTCACGCCCAACGCCGTCATGCCGGTGCGCAGCCGTGAGTCAGTTCCATAGGCCGCGTCCATCAATGCCACCCCGCGTGGCAGACCGGCCTCGCACGCCCAACGTATCTGCTCCAGCGCGATCTCGGGCTTGGTCTTAAAGCTGAGCTTACGCGGCACGCCTGCCTTGTTTCGGCGCGCCCTGTCCTTGATCCATTCCTTCGGTAGATAAAGCCGATAGGCCACCGGCAGGCTGGCGGAGTGGTTCGCGATCGACAGCGAGACGGCGACCTGACAATTGGCCTCTTTGCCGAGTTGTCCGCAATATTGATGCTGCACGCCTACCGAATGCTTTCCTTGTTTGGGGAAGCCCGTGTCATCGATGATCCACGCCTCGATCGGCCCCTGCCGTTCCATTGCAGGCAGCACCGCCTCCCGTACCTTGGCCAACACCCTCTCGTCCGACCAGGACGCGACACCGACAAAATGCAGCAACGACTGATGCTGCGCGGCCGTCCGCGCCGGAGCCGTCTTCGCGGCCATCGGCTCCACGCTCTTGCGCTCGCCCGGCAATATCAGGCCCGTGCAATAGTCGCGCAGGGGGCCAACCCGGTCCGCGTGCCCAAGCACACTCGCAAGCCCCGCCACATACGCCGCAAATCGTACTTCGGCCTTCTCTTCATTCTTCCGATTCATGTCAGCACCTCGCGCGCCAATCCTGAATCTCCTCAAATAGTTGATTCTCAAAGTCGAAGCGCGCGACCTTCTGACTCAGTACGGATAGCCGAAGGCGTAACCCGCCGATGCCAGAAGAAAGATGGCGGAATACGCTACGCTATTCCGTCCTACGGCTGATTCAATTGTCAAACAGCGAAAGGGTGTGCATCCGCATTCTCGCGGCGCGATCCGTCCGAGCTTTGCGTCGATGGCCACCCTCCAGAACGAGAGGGCGCAGGGAAAGCCGGGTGCGCGCTGCACCCGCGGTCTCGCGTGCAAAATGGAAGAAAACGCACACGAGCATACAGGTTCAGCGGAGGCAATCCGGCTTTCCCTGCGCGGTGGGTTACGGCTTATTCCGAACTCTCCCCGGTGACCGGCTTTCTTGCCACCGTCGCCTGCGAGAAGTTTTGCTTCCCGCGAACTTGACGCCAGCATCGGGGCGCCAGGACCACACGGCTTCACCGTCCGCCACGACAGCGCTCGTCTCTCGCCGCCATCGCGTCCACCGCATCCCACCGCGCGTTCGTGACGATCGCGACCCGCCCCTCTCATCGGGTGAGACACGCGAAGCTAGATCACTGATTTGCCCGACGTGTTAAGCGGAATATTTTTCGCGGGAGGGCTGGACAGATTTCTGGTGATTTGCCCGTCGGGTCGTTTTGCCGCGGCCGGGTCGCGAGATTTCACTTGCGCGCGAGGCGAAGCAGTTCGCGTTTCGCAAAACGTAATTATGGATATTACGGTGACAGTGCGTTCAATTGACGTGCCGCGCCATCGCCCAGGTTAGCGGAAGGCGTAACCCGCCGTCGAAAGAAAACAAGATGGCGGATTACGCTGTTGCTAATTTGCCTTACGGGATCGCTCAACGAGATGCGCACGCGAGGGTGCGGGGTCAAACCGATCGGCGAAATATTGCGTTTCGTTGGCCACCAGTCCTTCGCGTAATTCCATGATGCTCACCGCGTAAGATGGTTTGCCGTCATAGGTGAGCACGAATTCGGTGAGCCAGAGATCGCCGCCGCCGATAATTCGCCGGACCGTAAAGCGCTTCTTGTTTGGCTGGAGGAACCGGCTCTCCTGAATGTTGTAGCGGCCGCGGATCCGCTCGCCCGATTGCGGATAATCAAGCACAGCATCCTCGCGGTAGATTTCATGTTCGACCTTGAAATCGCCCGCGTCCGAAGCAGCCCAATGGCGCTCAAGCGCTACCCGCACGGTTCGATCATCCATCTCAATCTCTCACCTACGATTTGGACAAGTGGCCTAAGCGAATGTCACCCTTGGGTCATGCGCCCCGATTTTGCATGTCCGCCGTATGTTCGTTAAGGGGCAATCTCGGAATCGCTGACGTGGCTGACAAGCAGGATTCACGAAACATTGCAAAATAAAAACGCCGCCCGGAATTGGGCGGCGTTTTGATTTCCGAAAGTGCAGAGGTCGTTGCGCCAGATATTACACCTGAATCCGGAAATCTCAAGTCTTGTAGCTGGGATCGATGCGGTCGAGCTTGCGCAGCAGCGGCGGCCACACCAGGTTGGTCGAACGCATTTCCCAGCGGTCGGGATTCGAAAACAAGGTTTCGTTTCGGTCGACCACCGCCTGTTCGACCGGATAGGCTGATGGACCCAGCATGCGGGTGCGCACCTGCATGGTGCAGGCCCGCTCCAGATGGTACATGCGCTCGAAGGCGGAGGCGACGGAGCGGCCGACCGTCAGCGTGCCGTGATTGCGCAGCAGCATGTGGTTCTTGTTGCCGAGATCCCTCTGCAGACGCGGCCGCTCGTCATGATCCAGCGCGACGCCTTCATAGTCGTGATAGGCGAGATCGTGGGTGACGAAATGCGCGGTCTGGTTCAGCGGCAGCAGGCCTTCCATGCAGCTCGCCACCGCTGTGCCGTCGGGCGTATGCAGATGCAGCACGCAGCCGGCATCCTCGCGCACTTCGTGGATCGCCGAATGGATGGTGAAGCCGGCGGGGTTGATGCTGTAGGGGCTCTCGGTTAGCTGATTGCCGTCGAGGTCGACCTTCACCAGGCTGGACGCGGTGATCTCATCGAACATCAGGCCGTAGGGGTTGATCAGGAAATGATGATCAGGGCCCGGCACGCGCGCGGAGATGTGGGTGTCGACCAGATCGTCCCAGCCATAATGCGCGACCAGGCGGTAGCACGCGGCCAGATTGATGCGCTGGGCCCATTCGGCCTCCGTCATTTCCGACGGCACTTCCTTCAGGCGCGCTTCCGCTGGTGACATGACCGGCTTCTCCCGTTCGAACCGTTGATTTCGCTTTCATCGTAGGGCTGCGAATGATTTGCAGCAAGGCGCGCGTTCGCGCGGCAGTCATGCTTTGTTGCGCTGTGTTCTTGCTTCAGGGCGCCGGAATTGCCAGCAGGCTGGAAATGCTGCGGCCGCGGATATCGTAGACGCGCGCGAACACCACGTCATCGCGTTTGATCTCGACCATGACAGGCGCGGTCAGTCCCTTGCAGTAGAATTCGCCGAGCGTCATCGCGAAATCGGCGGCATGGCTGTCCCAGCCGATCGTGAAGTCGGGACCGAGCGCGACCTGCGCCGGACGCTGCGGACCGCACACCGCGACCTTCCATTTGCGCCCCTTTGGCGGCGCTTCCTGCCGTTCGGCGAGCTCTTCGCGCAAACCATCGGAGGCCTGCTTCAGCGCAAGGCCCCAGTAATCCAGCATGTACAGGTCGTCGGCGCCGCGCACGGTGCCCGCGATGTGATTGAAATGGGTGTACTGGTAGGGGTGCAGCCGGATCATCTCGCCGAGCGGCAACAGCAGGCCAAACGCGAGGACGGCCACGGCGACAGGCTGCCAACTGCGACGCCGTTCCCCAAGCCGGTCCATTGCCCACGCGAACGCGGCGCCGGCGAGCACCGTCATCGGCGGGATCACGAAAATGAAGTGCCTGATGCCATTGTAGAGCGCCGGGCGTTTCACCATTGCAATCAGAAGCGGCAGTGTTGCCGCCAGCGTCAGCATCAGCAGGATGGTTTTGCGGCGGGCCGGAACATCATGGCGCGGCAGCGCCATCAGCGTGCCGACGACGCCGGCGATGGCAAGAGCGAGCAACACCTCGGGAAGCTGCAGCGCAAACAGGGTCGGCAAATAGGACCACGGCATGTCCGGCACCGACACCAGCGCGCCGTCGAACATTTCCTTCCACGGCTTCTCGAAGAAGTGCGAGAAATACGTCAGCGCGCGAAACGGATTGTCCGCTTCCATGATCGACCATGGCCAGATCAATCCCATCACGAGGTAGCCGAGGATCAGGCCGGGCAGCAGCGCGTAGGCAGCATGCAAAAAGCGTCGGGCAGCTTCGCGTGCGCTATGGTTGCGAACCTCCTCCAGCAACAGCGGCACGAAGCCGGCGAGCGCGTAGACCAAAGCGAGCCCGCCGAGAATGCGCGAACCGATCGACAGTCCGGCGCCAAGACCGACGATCAGGATGGTCCGCGGCGAGGGCTGAGGATACTCCTCGGCGAGACGGACAAGACCCAGCATCAGGATCACCATCGCAACGGCGAATGGCGCGTCCTTCGGGTTCATGAACATATGCCCGTAGAAGGTCGGGCACAGCGCCAGCAGCAGCAATGTCGCGAGCCCTGCAAGCGGACCGCCGACGCGCCGGCCAAGCCGCCAGGTCACCGCAAGGCCGATCACGCCGACGACGGCGCCGAGCAGGCGGCGGGTCTCGAACAGTTCGAGCGGGATGACCTTGTGCAGCAGCGCGGCCACCATGTCGAAGCCGCCGCCATACATGTAGAGATTGGCGAACGACAGCGCACTGGTATCCTTGAAACCGGAACCATACATGCGCAGCAGGAGATCGGCATACTCGGCGTGGGTGTAGTCGTCCCAGCCCAGTCCATAATCGCGAAACGTAAGGCCCGCGATCAGCGCGATCACGGCCAGCACCAGCATCGCGAGATCGTCGCACTTCTGCGCTACCGAGCGCCGCATGGGCGTATCGATGGCCGAAGTGGTAATGGAGGACATGGCTATGGGTAACCCGGCGTCGCGTTGGCCCAGCTATCGCGCTTTTGGGGCCTCATTCCCCGGCCATATAGCGCAGTTCCCTTGCCAAGTAATTGGCAATTGTGGCGTAAGTTCCCTAGTGCATTGCAGCAATCGTCGAAAGGCCAATGGTTTCACAACCAGGGATGACATGCTGGATGAAAATTAAGCCTCGGATCCTAATCCCTTGCGAGGAACCGTCCCCGCCAATTGCCCGTTGGCGCTATGCACAATATGACGGTATTGTGGCGGAGATGATTTGCGCGCATTTCGGGCGCGGAGGGTGAGGTCGATGGTTGCTGTATTGTTGATCGGCGGGATTGGCTTGCTACTGGGCGGCCTTCTGACCGTCGGTCTGGGAATCCAACTCGACCTCAGCTTCGGCAACACATTGCTTCTCGCCGGTGCCATCGTGGCATGCACCGGCGTGATCATGCTTGGTCTGTGGATTGCGTTGCGGGAACTGAAAGCGCTCGCCTGGCAGCTTGGCCCCGGCATCCCAGCGCAATCACGCGCAAGAAACATCCTTCAACCCGCAGACTCGAGCGCGGCGTCGGGCAATCAGGCGCCGGATGACGGCGGATTCCTGTTCGGCCGCGACCAGCCGGCGCTGGAAAATGCAGGCAATGCAGAACCGGCGGCGCAGTCGCCGTCGCCGCTGCCATGGCGTGCGGAGACCGCCTCGCGCGATCGCGCGTCGGCCGCGCCCGAGGCCGCTCCGGCGGTCAAGCCGCGGCGCAATCTGGTGTTTTCCTCGTCATCGCGAAAGGAGCGCGAGCGCGCCCAGGCGCGCGCGATAGATCCATCTGCGCTTGATATTCCTCCTGTATTGCCTGCCGCGCCGGCAGCCGAACCAAGCGAGCCCCCGCCCGCGTCGTTTGACGAAGCGTGGCCAAAACCGGAGCGCGCAAGGACCGCCGATGCACCACTGCCGCGGCGAAGCGGCCGGGCGTCATCGAGCTTTACCGAAGCCAGCGCCGGCACAGCCGGGGCAAATCCTTATTCGCCGGCCGCGCGCCCCGAGGATCAGCCGCAGGTCACGGTACTCAAATCGGGCGTCGTCGATGGCATGGCCTATTCGCTGTATTCCGACGGCTCGATCGAGGCGCAGATGCCCGAAGGCATGATGCGGTTCGCGTCGATCGACGAACTGCGCTCGCATCTCGACCAGCGCCCCTGAACGGCCCTGTACTTTCTTGCGAACCGGCCCTTGAAAAATAAAGCGCCGCCGTTCTTGTCACGTCAGCAGTAATCCGTTCATATTCGGCAAGTAGTGGAAGGTTCCAAAAGCGTATTGGCGTTGCGGGATACTGTGAGATTTCGATCTTCGAAAGGTTTAAACCATGACCGAGGGTGCCGGCAAGAGCTTCATCGACCTGACCGCGAATATCGTGTCGGCCTATCTCAGCAATAACCCGACGCCCGCTTCCGAAATTCCGAACCTGATCAGCCAGATTCACGCGGCCCTGCAGCGGGTTTCGACGGGCCGGATAGAGGCGCCCGCGGAACCCGCCAAACCGGCCGTCTCCGTGAAGAAATCGATGACCCCCGACTACCTGATATGTCTCGAGGACGGCAAGCGTTTCAAATCGCTCAAGCGCCACCTGCGCACGCAATACAACATGACCCCGGAACAATACCGCGACAAATGGGGCCTGCCGACCGACTATCCGATGGTGGCGCCGAATTATGCCGTGGCGCGTTCGGACCTCGCCAAGAAAATGGGACTCGGCCAGCAGCGGCGGCGGCGGAAATAGCTCAAGCCCTGGTGAGGGCCGGGCTTCAGGAGGCGGCGGCAAGCGCCTCGCGCGCATCGGAGCGAATGCGCTCGACCATGGCGCGCAGGCCGTTGGAGCGCTGCGGCGTCAGATGTTCGCGAAATCCGAATTCGTCAAACACGCTGAGCGCATCGGTGGAAAGAATTTGCTGCGGCGTGTGGCCGGAATACAGCGTCAACAGGATCGCGATCAGTCCGCGCACAATATGCGCGTCGCTGTCGCCGCGATATTTCAGCAACGGTTCGCTGCCGCCGCCGCGTTCGAGCCGCTTGGACAGCCAGACCTGGCTGACGCAGCCCCGCACCTTGTTTGCGGCGGAATGCTCGGAATCCGGCATCGGATCGAGCATGCGGCCGAGTTCGATGACGTACCGGTAGCGGTCGTCCCAATCGTCCAGCAGCGCAAAATTATCCCTGATTTCGTCGATCGTCATCGTTGCGCCTGTGCCTAATCCCAAGCCCAGTATATAGGATCGCAAGGGGTCGAAAGCGATATAAGCGGGCAAAAATGCGGGCGGTTTTCGGAAGCTATTTGGCGGTCATGGCGCAGGACGCCACTCCACCAGCAGGTCGTCCGGCGTCAGCGTATCGCCCGTTGCCGCGCCCACGACCGTATTATCCGCATTCGCGCCGATCGAGCCGGTAGGCTCGGATGCGCGCTTGTCGGTGATGATCTGATACAGCTTGCGTGCGCCCTCCTGGGCGCGGTGCCCGATCACGGTCGCGGCCTGGCCGCCGACTTCGCATGCGGCCGGCTGGCGTTTGCAGAACTGGCTCATGTCGGAGACCGCCGCGGTCGCGGCGGACACGGCTTTTGACGCCCCAACCTGCGGCAGCTTGTCCGATTCGGGTGTCTTCTCCCTGGGCAACAGCACGAGCACCAGCCCGAGCCAGAATGCCATGCGAAGCAGAAATAACATCTCGCGACCCCGGTCGTGCCGATACGATCTGTCGATTAAGTCCCTGACTAACAGTCGTCGATAAATCGCAAGTGTTTGCATTGAGGTTAACTCGGCGAAAACCGGCAAAAAATCCGGGTGATTGGATTCGGTGTAAATTTTCGATTGATGGCGGTTTTCGGCAAAATAACCGGTCGCCTCGGCGTATCCACCATTTCGAAACCATACCAGGTCCGCGCCGGAAACCTGACGTTCACCATCTGCATCGAATGGCAAGTCTCGCCCGGCGCGAAAACCCCGCGAACATGTCGTCTTTGACGACTGGCCGGCTAGCCTTAGCGTTCGCTTAATTTCGCTCTGACACGGTGTGGCAACCATAAAGGGGGCGTTCCGGCGCGTCTGGTTTGACGACATAGCCGAAGCGCGGGAGCCGTGGCAGTATTGAATATCATCCGCGATTGTCTCGATGCCTTGCTGCACCCGTCGGCGCGCTATGATGCGCTGACGCGCGCACGCCATCGCGCCTTCATGGCGCCGCGGCTGCTCGGAAGCCTGGCTGCTTTCGCGGCATTCCCGCTCTATCTTGCGATGCGCGGCGCGCCCACCGCGCTCGAGGTCGCGGCATTCGCCTGGCTTATCGTGCCTATCCTGCTGTCGTGGTTCCTGTCGCGCACCGGTCGCTACCAGGGCGCGCATGTACTGTCCTCGCTGGCGCTGGCGGGTCTCGTCATGACTCTGGCAATGACCACCGGCGGCATCGAATCCTTTGCCGCCATCTGGCTGGTCGTCGTTCCGCTGGAGGCCGCGCTTTCAGCCTCGCGCCGCGTGGTCGCGTTCGCCTCGGCGCTGGCGCTTTCCTGCACGGGGCTGCTGATTGTTCTCGGACATTTCGGCATGTTGCCGGCGGCTGATGCGAGCCCGGTCCTGCGCGGCCTATTCACGGCGTTCGGCGTGGCCTCGGCGACGCTTTACGCGGCTAGCCTAGCGTTCGGCGCGGAGTCGCTGGCGCGCACCGGCGTCGCGCTGCTCAACGTCGAGGAGGACCGATATCGCCTGCTGGCGCGCAACATGAGCGACGTGATTTCGCGCCATCGCCGCAACGGCGCGGTGCAGTTCATTTCGCCGGCCGCGGAGGCGATGTTGGGAACGCCGGTCACGCGGCTCGTCGGCCACGGCCTGTTCGACCGCGTCCACGTCGCCGATCGCCCGGCCTATCTCACCGCGCTTTCGGACGCGGCGCGCGGTGGCGAGGCGCGCAGCGTTGAATTTCGTCTCAGGCGCGATGCGCCGCGCGGCGAGCGCGGCCATCATCGGGTGGATTTCATCTGGGTCGAAATGCGTTGCCGGCCGCTCGAACAGCTATTGCCGGCTGCGGCCGGCTCCGAGGCCGAGGTCGTCGCCGTGATGCGCGAGGTTACCGACCGGAAGATCCAGGAACAGGCGCTCGATCTGGCGCGCAACGCCGCCGAACAGGCCGACGCGGCCAAGACCCGCTTCCTCGCCACCATGAGCCACGAACTGCGGACGCCGCTCAACGCCATCATCGGCTTCTCCGAAATGATCGTGCAGGAAGACGCGCTGATGCTGGATGCGGCGCGCCGCAAGGAATATGCGCAACTGATCAACGATTCCGGCCAGCATTTGCTGTCGGTGGTCAATGGCATTCTCGATATGTCCAAGATGGAGTCCGGCAATTTCGAAATCTCGCCGGAGCCGTTCGCGCCGCGGGCCGCGCTGATCAGTTGCTGCAGCCTCCTGGCCCTGAAGGCGGCGGAAAACGGCATCGACCTCGTGACCCGCATCCCCGAGGATTTGCCGGCCATGACCGGCGATCCGCGCGCGTTCAGGCAGGTCGCGCTGAATCTCGTGTCCAATGCCATCAAATTTACCGAACGCGGCGGCCAGGTGACGGTTTCCGTCGGCGTCGAGGGATCGCGGCTGGTGCTTCGCGTCACCGATACCGGCGTTGGCATCGCGGCCGACGATCTCAAGCGGATCGGCGACCCCTTCTTCCAGGCCGGCAAGACCTACCAGCGCCGGCACGAAGGCACCGGCCTTGGGCTGTCGATCGTGAAAAGCCTGGTCGGGCTCCATGGTGGCGAGCTGACCGTGCGAAGCAAGATCGACGAAGGAACCACCGTGACCGTTTCGCTGCCGCTGACGTTCATGCCGCCGGCGAATGAGCTATCAAGCAATATCGCAACGCTCGCTCCGCCGTCGCGTTTCACAACCCAGGACCAAGTCCATCAGGTGAAGAGAAGTGCCTAGAAAAGTCGCGAAAGACGATATGCCGCGCCGCCGTCGCGGCGCGCGTGCGGTCGAGGTCGAAGCGGACGCCGAGCGCGGGTTGGGGCTGCGCCTTCTGCTTCACAGCCCGAAAGATATGGTTGCGGGCGCGCTGGCGTTTGCCGCGGTCAGCGCCATCATCGCCAACGCGCTGTTGCTGCAAACCGGGCATCATCCGGCGCCGATGTTCGGCTCGGTTGCCGCGATGCCGGCGGGATCAAGTCCATTGCCGCGTCCGCGCCCCGTTGTAGCCGACGAAAGCGTCTTCGAGCCCAGGCCTGCAGATCCCCTGACCAATCTGGTCAAGGCTGCCGGCGCCGCGCCTGCGGCGGTCTCCAACGCTCCGCGACCGCCGGCGCCCGTTCCGGCTTCGTCCCGCGCCGAGACGATCGCCAGTGCGGGCTCGCGCCGCGTGGCGGCGGTGCAGCGGGCGCTCACCGAATACGGCTATGGCCAGTTGAAGCCGACCGGCACGGTCGGCTCGGACACCCAGGCCGCAATTCAGAAATTCGAGCGGGACCGCAAGATCCCGGTGACCGGGCAGATGTCCGATCGTCTGGTGCGCGAACTGACCGCGATGATCGGTCGCCCCATCGACTAGACCGGGATGACTCTTCTTCGAATCGTCATCCCGCTCTGTCTTTTTGTTTGAGCATGAACGCCCGCCATGACCGGCTGCCGACAGGCTGGCTTCAGCCAGTCGGCTGGCTTATCGTCGTCTGATGCGATTGAAATCGAGCATATGGGTGGCCGCTTACTTGCGCCGCTGCCAGACCGAGGGCGTATTCGGCGCCGTGCGCAGGCGCGGCGCCGAAGAGGCCGGCGCGGTATTCGTCAAGGTAGGGCTGCTCGACGGCCACGCCATGCTCTACGTCCCGGCGCCGCAGACGGTCTATGACGACAGCCGGCCGATCGAGCGCTTTTTCACGCCGACATCGAAACAGCCGGTGCCGGAAGCCTCCGTGGAGGAGCGTCTCGTCCGGGAAATCCGCTTTGACCCGGATGCCTGGATTGTCGAAACCGAGGACAGGGCAGGGCGGCATTTTCTCGATCTGGCGCGGGCTTAACCTTCGGAGCCCGTGCGCTTGACGATACTCGAGCCGGGCTGTTGCTCCGGACGGGTCTGGGCGGATCCCGCGCGGGCGCGATGGCGTTCGTCGTCGTAAAGTGCGGGACGGTACTTGGCGCGGGTGATCGCCATCGTCGAGCCGCGCCACGCGGCCAGCATGACCAGGGCGGATCGTTCGCTCAACACCTCGTATAGCCGCGACAGCCGGTAGACGGTTTGCACCGAGCATCCGAATTCGGGCTTGAGAAACAGCAACACCCGCTGAAACACCGCGTCCGGCATGCCCAGCGCTTTGGCGGCGCAGGCCAGCGGCTCGCCGCCGGCATCGTTGACCACTTCCTTGGCAACCCGCCAGGGCAATATCAGGGTCTCGCCGATCTCCAATGTGAAGTTCTCGAGGTCGGCTGCGAACGCGGCCATTTCCAGCGTCTCGATGGCACGCCTGGCGCGCGCGGCGGGAATTCGCGCCGAGGCGCGTAGCGCGGTGTCGTGCAGATTGTGCAGGATTTGCGCGCGCTCGCTGGCGCTGGCGCGGGAAAACATCTCGCTGATTTCAGCAGCGTCCTTCGGCTGCATCGACAGATTCGATGCCATCCGCATTTGCACCTCGGTAAGCGCTTTGGCCGGCGGCGCTGCCGGCGGGGAGGTGGCAAGCTCGGGTGCGAGCGGCACGCGTTGATCCTGACCTGCCGGCTTCAGCCCGAGCCGTTTCAGGACCTCGGCCGGCGTGCCCGGATAAATGGCAAGCCGCGCCCGAACGGCCGCGCGCGTCGCGTCGTCGACCTCCTCGATCAGGCGGGAGGTCAACTCGACAAACTGCCGCTCTTCTTCGGCGCTATGGGCATTGGCCTGAACGTAGAGGTCGGTCAGCACGCGCAGCAAGGTGGGTCTGATATCGACGCCCTCGCGGCGGGAGAGCGTCATCAACCCGTCGAAGCCCGGATAGAATGGAGGTGTGGTCATGTCAGAGTACGCGACTGAGTAATTCTCGCGGCCAGCTTACGTCGGTTGCTTTAACAGCTCGTTAAGGAAAACAATGTGTGAAGGCGATCGCCGTATTCGGGCATCCCTGTGCCGCCACGAGCCAGCTCCGGCGCCAGCGCGGAATCGGAACCCGCCCCGGCAAATTAAGATGCCGTTAACCACGTCCTGATCTTAATGATGGCATGTCGCCGGCCAGATCGTGTCGGAGCGGCAGCCAGAGAGACGAGTTTGACATGGGCACCATCATTGAATTTCCGGCGGAAGCGGCGTCGCGGCGGCTGGGCTCAACCATGGATGGCGCTCCACGCGAAGGCATGGGAACCATCCTGATCCTTCCCGTCGTCCGGATCGAACGTGAAACCAGCGGGGGCAGCGGTCCGGAAGAGGGTACGGCTCCGGGCCGCCGTCGCCGCCGGCGCTGACGTCAGGACATCTCGACATGCCGGAGACGCGCTTTCCGATCCGGACATCACGGCAGATTCGGTGCTCGTCGCCGTTTTTCACACTGCTTCTGACAGCCGTGATGCTTGGCGGCTGCAGCGGCGGTGATTTCGGCCGCACCCGCCAGGACTTTCTCAACGACGACATGCACCGCTGGCTCGGCGGCGAGGTGACATCGAGCGTCGGCCTGCGCGCATCGCAATTCCAGCTTACCGACAACGAACGGCTGCTTCGCGACCTGGCCTATCCCCTGATCGAGCCTCCGCATTCACGCCCCGCCTGGAAGAGCGTGTTCGGCGATTATACGCCGCTGCCTTCGCCGTGGCGCCAGCAAGTGGTGTTCGACCGCACCGCCTATGGACGCATCCTGATCGACGAGCCGCACCGCTCGCACTCGTCGCGCTACGCGCAGCTGATGGAAGACGTGCGCGACGATATCACCCGGTTCGAGCCGTTCTTCGCCGATGCCGTGCGGGTGATCGATCTCGACAGAAAGCGCAATGCCAGCCTCGCGCACATTTCGGGATTATCGCCGCGCGAGCGCGACGACGCGGTCGCCCGCATGCAGGAGAACAGCCGGATCGTGCAGTGGGTGCAGCAATGTCTGGAGCAGAGAATTTCCTCGTACCGCTGGGCGCTGGAGCGGCTGGTGCTGCAGGCGCCGGATAACATGGCGGCCGACGCCGATCGATTGATCGGCGAACTCGCCGCGCAGACCGCGAACCCGCCGGTCGCGGCGCAGCCGGTGGCCGGACAGGCACTTAGCGTGCGCGGTTGAAGCCTTTCGGAAGGATTGATCGCGTCTCGATCAGCGCTTGCCAGGCGGCGCTTCCGCCTGTTTCGCCGGCGGTTCGGTCTGCACCTTGCAGCTCGAGGCGGCGAGCGATGCCTGAGCCTGCGGTATCAGGCCGGGCTCCGGCGCCAGCGCCTTCATCACGATCAACCCGGTTGCGGTCGGCGAATTTATGATCAGCCGGTCGGCCGCCGTCACTTCCTCGTCTTCCGGCAGTTCGGCGTGCTGGGCCTCGGTCATCAGATCGAGTTCGATCACCTTGCGTCCGGCGGACCGGTCGTTGATGGCGTAGTAGGCGACTTCATTGCGGGTATAGAACGACACCGAGGTATAGGCCTGACTGACCGGGACCGTGAGCTTGATGGAGCCGCCGGAAAGATCGTAGCGGCAGATCGCCATCGCGAAAGCCGGATCCATGAACGGCATCGGCGCGTTGTTCGGATCCGCCAGCGGCAGGGGAGTGACCGCGTTGAGCTTCGTCATCGGCGAAAGACGCGAATAAGCGTCCTGGGTCGCGATACGCGGCAACGCCAGAACGCTGACGAGATGCACGATGCCGCCCAGCAGCACGCCCGCGATGACGGTGAACAGCACCCGGATCATGGGCACCCCGCCGTCGCGATCGAGGGCATCGGCGCGTCGCGTTGTGTCCGCGTCGCCACGCCGACCGGCGTGTCGTAAAGCCTGAGCATCAACGCGTAGCGCTCGATGCCGCCGGTCGGAAGCCAGTTTCCGGCGCGCGATCTTGACGCCACCCGTATCTCGATGGCGCCGTCCGCGCCGCGAATGATTTCCTGGCTGGTGAAGCCGTAGCGTTGCAGCGAATTCGCGACCAGGTGCCCCTTCTGGTCGTACAACGTCAGCGTCCAGAACCGCGCCGCCGGCGTGACGCCGCTGACCACCACGTCGCAGCGCCCGTCGAGTGGCCGCTTGCGGTCGTCGGTCGTGGCCGAGAACGCGACACCGTCGCCGGTGCCGACCGGGAGTTCGCCGCTGCGCGCGATGGTGGCACGCGAATACGGATCGACGTCGGCGGTGCCGGTCTTGGGCCGTGCGGTCCAGGCGCCGATCGTGAGCGTGCCGAGATCGGTGCCGCGCGTCGCGGTCATCCACGTCGCGCCGAGGCCGACCGCGGTGGCGATGACCAGTGCCAGCAGGGTGATGAGTATCAGCCGCACGATGTCAATTCTTGCGCGGCGCTGACGTGGCGGCCGCGTTGCCTGGGCCTGCCGCCGCAAAGCTGTCCGGGAACGGAACCGAGATGGACGATACCGGCTTGACGGGCCTTACCGGCTCGCCCGCGGTCTTGGCGGCCTCGTCCAGCATTTTTTCGACTTGCACCAGGATATCCGCGCCGCGTTTGGTGAGGATCGGCGGCGGCCCCGGCTTGATCTCCGGAGGTTTTGGCATGCCGGTGGCAGCCATCGTCGCGGCGGCGGGGGCGGGCAATCTCGGGGCCGCCGGGTATCCGGGCATTTCCTTGATCTCGACGCCCTGATGGGCCGCGGCCATGATGTCGTGCCAGGTCTGCGCCGGCAGCGAGCCGCCGGTCATGCGGTTGGTCGGCGAATAATCGTCATTGCCGTACCAGACCGCGCAGGTGAAGTTGCCGGTATAGCCGACGAACCAGGCATCGCGATAGGCGTTGGTGGTGCCGGTCTTGCCCGCGGTCGGGATGCCCTCGAGCGCGGCGCGGCGCGCGGTGCCTTCGCTGACGACGTGGCTCATCATGCCCACCATGTCGGAGGCGACGGATGCCGGAATGGCCTGCAGCGGCTTCTTGCCGTCGCGGTCGTAACGCCAGACCAGATCGCCGGTGCCGGTGCGAACTTCCAGCACCGCGTGCGGGGTGACCGATTTGCCCTTGTTGGGGAAGGTCGCGTAGGCCACCGCGTGCTCGATCACGGTGACTTCGTCGGCGCCGATCGGCAGCGACGGCGTATCCGGCAGCGGCGCCTTGATGCCGAAGCGGCGCGCAACTTCCACGATCTTGGCGCGGCCGGCTTTCGGTCCGCCCTTGCCGCCGATGGCGATCGACAGTTTCACCGGAACCACGTTGATCGAACGGGTAATCGCCTGCGTCAGCGTCACCGCGCCGGAATAGGAGTGGCCGTAATTCTGCGGACACCAGTTGCCGATGCAGACCGGGCCGTCGATGATGATGGAAGTCGGCTTAAAGCCGTTCATCAGCGCGGTCGAATAGACATAGGGCTTGAACGACGAGCCGGGCTGCCGGTAGGCATCCACCGCACGGTTGAACTGGCTGGCGCCGTAGTCGCGCCCGCCCACCATGGCGCGGACGCCGCCGTCGAGATCGGCCACCACGGTGGCGGCCTGCGTTGCGTGATAATCGCGGCCGAACTGGCGCAGCTGGTTTTCAATGGCTTCTTCGGCGGCGCGCTGCACGTTCATGTCGATCGCGGTGCGGACCACGAACACGCGCTCGGTGTAGGATTTCGGAAATGTATCGACCAGCTTGCGCATTTCGTCGAACGCCCAGTCGAGATAATAGTTCGGCGAATTTTCGTCGCGGCGATCGACGGCGGTGGCCGGGTTGCGACGTGCGCCGAACACCTGGCCTTCCGTCATGAAGCCGGCGTCGACGAGGTTGTCCAGCACCACGTTGGCGCGGGCGCGGGCGGCGGGCAGGTTGATGTGCGGGGCGTATTTGGTGGGGGCCTTGAACAGGCCGGCGAGCATCGCGGCTTCCGCGAGATTGACGTCGCGCACCGACTTGTTGAAATAGAAATGCGCGGCGCCGTCGACGCCGAAGGTGCCGCCGCCCATATAGGCGCGATCGAGATAGAGCTTCAGGATTTCGTTCTTGGTGAGCCGCGTCTCCAGCCAGACCGCGAGGAAGGCTTCCTTGACCTTGCGCTCGATGGTGCGCTCGTTGTTCAGGAACAAGTTCTTCGCCAGCTGCTGGGTGATCGAGGAGCCGCCCTGGCGCACGCCACCGGCCTGCGCGTTGGTCAGCAGCGCGCGGAAGGTGCCTGCGACGTCGATGCCGAAATGGTCGTAGAAGCGGCGGTCCTCGGTGGCCAGCGTCGCCTTGATCAGATTGTCCGGAAAATCCTCGAGCGGTATGGAATCATTGTGCTTGATGCCGCGGTTGCCGATCGGGTTGCCGTACCGATCGAGGAAGCTTACCGCGAGATCGGATTTCTTCAGCCAGTCGTCGTCGGCGGTTTCGCGAAATGCCGGAACCGCAAGGGCCAGCATCAGGATCATGCCGCCGAGCCCTATTGTCGCGGCTTCCGACAGCGGTTCGATGAAGACCCAGCGCTTCCAGCGGCCGACATAGAAGCGGTCCATGAAGGTCGAGAACCGTTCATAGAGTTCGCGCGCGCCCTTGCCGGTCGAGAACAGCGTCGAGTCGATGCGCGCGTCGAAATCCAGCATCCAGCGCTGGATTTTCTTCTTCCATTCCGTTGGCACGATCTTGCGCACGAGTGCTCGTTTTTCCGAAGTTCGTCCTGCGTTTCAGTACCCCTTGTACGAACTTCGGAAAACAAAGGGCACTGGCAAATCCGGGATTCCAGTGCCGCTCTTCGATCTGAAGTTCCTGGTCGAGCTTGCCGCGTGCAGGAACTTCAAATCGGCGGCACCAGGACCCTTGGTCAGTTCGAAAGCGCTTCAGGCGCCCGGCTGGGCGCCATTGAGACGTCTTGCGGGAATGTTGCGGCAAACCCAAGGCGCTTCCGAGCCCTTGGGCAACTCGGTCCCTATCTAACCGAGCGGGGGCCATAAACCAATGGTGGGGCTCACGATTTTGAACAGCAGGGCTAACATTGCCCCCGGGCTTTCGGAGGCGCCGCCAACCACCCCACTTGCTACTTAGCTGTTGCAGCCCCTAGAAGGGCGTCGGCCACGCCACCCGGAATCGTCAGGACTCATGACCGCCCGACCCAAGCCGCCCTCGGGCCAAGAGGGATTCTTTTGGAAAACCAAGACGTTGGAGGAGATGTCCAACGCCGAATGGGAAAGCCTGTGCGATGGCTGCGCGCGCTGCTGCCTGGAAAAGCTCGAGGACGAGGATACCGGCAAGATCTATTTCACCCACGTTTCCTGCAAGCTGCTGGATGCCGGGCTATGCGCCTGCAAGGACTATGCGAACCGGTCCGACCAGGTTCCGGACTGCGTGCGGCTCACGCCCGAAAACGTCCGCACCCTGAACTGGCTGCCGCCGAGCTGCGGCTACAGGCTCGTGGCCGAGGGCCGCGATCTCTATTGGTGGCACCCCCTGATATCGGGAGATCCTGATACGGTGCATGAAGCCGGCGTCTCCGTGCGCGGGCGGGTGCAGGGGACGGAGAGCGAGATCGCGGACGCCGATCTCGAGGATCACATCGTGCAATGGCCGTCGCTGTTGCCGAAGCGGGCACGGCTGAAGAAGCGACCGCAATCCTAGGAACCACCCGCGCTCGCTCGATCGCGCATTTGCGATACCAGCCTCGCGGGACGTACCCATGCGCGTAACCCGCTGCCGCGGCTTGGATTTGCCGTCTAGATTACCTGCATCAGCGATTCCGCAGCGGCCTGCGCCGCGTTTACTCGATTAAAATTACGCATCAGATGAACAAGTTCGAACGGCACAGCCGTCGCCCGGCCGACCAACAGACATTGGCCGAAGCCCTCGCCGGCGGCGAGCCGCGGATGCCGGCTGAGGTCATCGCTATCAGCGACGCGCCGCCGATCGCGCCACGGACGCCGCTGACGCCAGGCGAAGTCCGCACCATCCTGATGAGCCTGATGCTGACGATGTTTCTGGCCGCCCTCGACCAGACCATCGTCGCCACCGCGCTGCCGACCATCGGCCGGCAATTCCATGATGTCTCCAGCCTGTCCTGGGTGATATCGGCCTATCTGCTGGCAGCGACCGCGGTGGCGCCGGTGTTCGGCACGCTCAGCGACATCTACGGCCGCCGCGCCATGATCATCCTGGCGCTCAGCCTGTTCATCGCGGGCTCGATCCTGTGCGCGCTGGCGCCGAACATGCCGGTGCTGATCCTGGCGCGCGGGCCTGCAGGGACTCGGCGGCGGCGGCATCATGCCGATCGTGCAGACCGTGATTTCCGACGTGGTGACGCCGCGCGAACGCGGCCAGTACCAGGCCTATTTCAGCGGCGTCTGGGTCGTCGCCGGTATCGGCGGGCCGATCGTCGGCGGCGCATTCGCCGAGCATCTGCACTGGTCGATGATCTTCTGGATCAACGTGCCGCTCGGGCTCGGCTCGCTGGCGCTGCTGCTGCCGAAGATGGCCAAGATCCCGGTGTTTCACCGCAGGCGCAAGGTCGACTGGCTCGGCGGCCTGCTGCTGATGGCCGGCGCTGTCGTGTTCATGCTGGTGCTGACCTGGGGCGGCAACCGCTATCTCTGGCTCTCGCCCGTCATCATGGCGATGGTCGGCGCCTCCGTCGCGTTTGCGCTCGCCTTCGTGTGGCACGCCCGAAATGCCGAAGAGCCCTTCCTGCCGCTGCCGCTGATGGGCGGAACGGTCGTGCCCTATGCGATGGCCGCCGGCGGCTGCGCGATGGGCGCGATGCTGGGGCTGACCGTGCACATGCCGCTCTACTACGAGGTGGTCTATCATCTCAGCGCCAGCGAGGCGGGGCTTGCGCTGATTCCGCTGGCCGCGGTTTCGACCGTCGGCGCCGCGATCGCCGGCCGGACCATGGCGCGCGCCAGGCACTATAAGCGGGTAGCAATCGCGGGAACGGCGATTGCGGCGCTGGCGGGTTGCGCGCTGGCGCTCACGGTGCTGCCGCTGTGGGCCCTGCTGGTGCTGCTGTCGGTGTTCGCGATCGGCCTTGGCACGGCATTCCCGATCAGCGTGGTGTCGCTGCAGAATTCGGTGACGCGCTCCCAGGTCGGCACCATCACCGGCGCGATGAATTTCTTCCGCGCGCTGATGGCGTCCTTCACGGTGGCGGCGTTCAGCGCGATCCTTCTGATGGCGCTGGGCGCCGATATTTCGCTCGGCGGAGAACATCGGGGCCCGGTGAATTCGATTGCAGCCGCCGACATGATCGCGGCCTTCCGTTATGTGTTCGGCGCCGCCGCCGCGTTGCTCGCTTGTTCGTCGCTGTGCATGATCCTGATGGAAGAGAAGCAGCTGGCCGGCCCGGCGACACCGGTGGAGATGGCGGAGTAGGTCGCGCGACCCCATGCGCGCTGCCGGCCCGCTGTCTCGACAATTTGCGCGTATTCTGGTCGCAAAACCGGATTTCCACTTTTGCGGAATACGCGCGAGCTATCCCCGGGCGGCGATTTGATCTATCAGCGGCGCCAGCAGGTCAGATTTTCAAAATTCGAAGGAGCCGGCCATGAGCAAACCCACCATTGAACAGACCAGGATGGGCAGCGAAGGCATCGCCTTCTGCATCGCGCGGACCTTGATCGAACGCGATCCCTCGCTGAAGGCGCCGATGCGCGCCAATCTGCGCAAGATGTGGGAGCTGCTGGAAGAGCGCGAAGACCACGGCGCCGCCGACATGGTCGACACCATGATCAGGGCGCTGAACGATCCCGCATTCTTCAAGCCGTGAGCCGGATCAACTCGCCCGTTCCAGCCGGGTGTCGATTTCTTCCCGCAGCAGGGTGAAGTCGATCGGCTTGGTCAACAAGCCTTCCGCGCCACCTTCGATCGCCTTGCGCTTGGTCTCGGGATCGCCGTAGGCGGTAATCATGATGACGGGGACGTCAGGCCGCAATTCTTTGACCTTGGGCAGCATTTCAAGCCCGGTCATGCCGGGCATGTTGATGTCCGAGAGGATCAGGATCAGCGACTGCCCGATCGTGCCGGCGATCGCGCGCCAGCGCGTCCGCCGCCGAAATGGCAAAATCCATCACAAAGCGTTGCGCGCGCAGGTCACGCCGGAATTGCTGACGGAACAGCTCCTCGACGTCGGGCTCATCATCCACCACAAGAACTAAAACGCTCACGTCTAACCCCTCGATTTGTTTGAAAAAATGCTGGTTCGCGGCAATACGATCCTGAATTCCGTAAACTGCCCGGGCGCGGTGTCGACATCGATCGTGCCACCGTGCTGTTTCACGATGATGTCATGGCTCATCGAAAGACCAAGCCCGGTCCCTTCGCCGGCGGGCTTGGTCGTGAAGAACGGATTGAACATCTTTTCCTTCACCTCGGCCGGGATGCCGGTGCCGTTGTCGCGAATGCGGATCTCGACCTGGTCGCCGCGGTCTTTCGTGGTTGCACTGACGACCGGTTCAAAATCCGTTCCGCCATTGTCGGCCTTGCGCTTGGTCACGGCATAGAAGCCGTTTGAGATCAAATTGAGGAACACGCGGGTGATTTCCTGTGGAAAGGCTTCGATCATGCCCGCGTTCGGATCGAAGTTGCGCTGCAACGTGACATTGAATTGCGGTTTTTCGGCGCGTGCGCCGTGATAGGCGAGGTTCAGGCTTTCATCGACCAGCGCATTGATGTCCGCGGGCCGGTGCTCGCCGGAGCCTTCGCGCGAATGCAGCAGCATGTTCTTGACGATGGAGTCGGCGCGCCTGCCGTGCTGCACCACTTTTCCAAGATTGTCCTTCAAAAGGCCAGTCAATTCATCGACTTCCTCGCGGATATTGTCGGCGAGCCTGGCGGACTTCAGAACGTCGTTGAGTTCGTCGGTCAATTCCGCTGACAGGGCTGAGAAATTGTTGACGAAATTCAGCGGATTCTTGATTTCGTGCGCGATGCCGGCGGTGAGCTGGCCGAGCGAGGCCAGCTTCTCGGTCTGCACCAGGCGGTCTTGCGCGGTGCGCAAATCGTCGAGCGATGACTCGGTCAGGTCGTTCGTGCGTTGGCGCAGCTCGTTGAGAAGGCGGGCATTCTCAATGGCGATGACGGCCTGGGCGGCGAAATTCTGCACCAGCGCAATCTGCTTGTCGGTGAAGGGCCGGACTTCCTGCCGATAGATGCCGATGGCCCCGACCAGCTCGTTCTCCTTGAGCATGGGTACCTGCAAGAGCGTCCGAGCGCCCCCGAGTTCGGCGACGCCGACCATCCCCGGATAAGCGGTCAATGTAAGCTGATCCGCCACGATATCGGCGATCTGGACCGGTTGTTTCGTCATCGCAACGCGACCCAAGGGGACCCTCGGGTCGGCACGGATTGGGTTTTTCCCGAGGAACTCACTATATGCGGGCGGCAAGTTCCACTTTCCGATGGCGCGAAACTCGTTTTCTTCCCTTTCATATGAAAACAGCATGGCAAATTTCGCCTCGCAGAGGCGCACGGCGTTCTCGAGCATGGCCTGGAAGACAGGCTCCAGTTCGCCAGGCGAAGCGCTGATCACCTTGAGTACGTCGGCGGTCGCGGTCTGCTGCTGCAGCGATTCGCTCAAATCCTCGGTGCGTTCGCGCAATTCGCGAAGCAGCCGCGTGTTCTCGATGGCGATGACAGCCTGGTCCGCGAACTGCTTCAGCAGCGAGATCTGCTTTTCCGAAAAGCGCCGCTTCTCCTGCCGGAAGATCATGACGTTGCCGACCACGCGCTCGTCCTTGAGCAGCGGCACAGCGAGAAGGCAAAGCGCGCCCCCGAGATCGACCAGCGCCCGGCGGTTGGGCTCGCCTTTGCGATAGGCATCCGACTCGAGGAGATCAGGGATTTCGACAATCGGTTCGCCCTGCAGCAGGCGGGCGGGCGCTGTGCCCGGGCCATATTCCAGCGGCTGGCTGCGGCGGTATTTGTCATAGGCGGGCGGCAGCCCGCGCGTGGCGGCAGTATGGAACAGCTCACCGTCAAACGTGTTGAGCACGCCGAAATCGGCGCCGCAAAGCTGCATCGCCTTGCCGAGCATCGCGTCGAAGACTGGAACGAGGTCCCCGGCGGAGCTGCTGATCACGCTCAGCACTTCGGACGTCGCGGTCTGCTGCTCGAGCGACTCCGTCAGCTCCTGTGTCCTTGCCTGCACCTCGTCGAACAGCCGGACATTGCCGATGGCGATCACGGCCTGATCGGCGAAGGTCTGCAGCAACGCGATCTGCTTGTCGCTGAAGGGATGCACTTCGGTGCGGCGAAGCAGGATCGACCCGATGCTCTCACCCTCGCGCAGCAGGGGCACGGCCAAAATGGTGCGAACATCCGGTCGCGGCCGCGACAATCTCTCGTGCCGTCGGGAATTCGGCGCCTTCTTCGGAGAGCATATCGTGCACATGGACCGGCTAGTTGATCCGCAATCGCGCGTCCCGACGGACCAGGTGCGATGATCTTCCCATCTCTCCAGACTGATCGGTATCGGACCGTGATGCGCGCTGAGAAGCAGGTCGCCGCCATCCTTCAGCAGCAACGACGGCATCATAGGCCTCGCAAAGTTCGCAGGCGCTTTCGACGATGGCGTTGAGGACCGGTCCGACGTCGGTCGGCGAGGAAGCGATCACGCCGAGGATATTGCTGCTTCCGGTCTGGTACGTCAGCGCCTCCGTGAGGTCGCGGGTCTTGGCCTGCACCTCGTCGAACAGCCGGACATTCTCGATGGCGATGACGGCCTGGTCGGCGAAGGTCCGAACCAACTGCATGTGGTGAGCAGCGAAAGTGCCCGGTTCCTTGCGCGTGACGCTGATGAGGCCGATGGGCGTCCCGCCGCTCATCAGCGGCGTGTACAACATGCTGCGATAGCCGCGCAGTCGGGCCAGTTCCTTGATCAAATGCGGCACATCATCCGCTTCGGTATCCATGATTTGTACGGTTTCGCCGTCGCGTACCAGCATAAAGGGTGGAAATTCGGCGAGCGGCCTGGGAAATGACGCCTTCAACGCTTCGTCGGCCGCAGCATTTGTCGCCGTGAATGCCGCCAGATGAAGTTCGTCGCCGATAAAGCGCAGCACCGCGGTCGAGAAGCCGCCGATCAGCCGGTTGGAGCTTGTCGCAATGGCCTCGAACACCGGCTGCACGTCGGACGGCGAGGAGGCGATCACCTTCAGGATGTCGGCGGTCGCGGTCTGCCGCTCCAGCGCCTCCCGCGTCTCGTTGAACAGCCGCACGTTCTCGATGGCGATCACCGCCTGATCGGCGAAGGTCTGCAGCAATTGGACATGATGGGCCGCGAATGTACCGGGCTCCTGCCGCGTGACGCTGATCATGCCGATCGCCACCCCCTTGTTCATCAGGGGCGTTAACAGGACGCTGCGAAAGCCGCGCGCCCGCGCTATTCAGATCTGGAAGCCTTCTCACGGTCTCGGTATCGTGCGATCTGCGTCGGTCTCGCCATCGAGCATGTTGCGCTGCGACCAGCGGGAAGTTCGCGATCGGCATCGGAAATGAAGCTCTTCAACACTTCGTCGGCCGCCGGATTGGTGGGCGTGAATGCCGTCAGATGACGCAATGCCGTCAACGAAGCGGAACACCGCGGTCGAGAAGCCGCCGATCAACCGATTGGCGCTGGCTGCAATGGCCTCGAACACCGGCTGCACGTCGGACGGCGAGCAGGCGATGACCTTCAGGATGTCGGCGGTCGCGGTCTGCCGCTCCAGCGCCTCCCGCGTCTCGTTGAACAGCCGCACGTTCTCGATCGCGATCACCGCCTGGTCGGCAAAGGTTTGCAGCAGGCTGACCTGTTGATCGCCGAAGGCGCCAGGGTCGGCCCAGCCCACGGTGATCGCCCCGATCGCCTCTCCGGCGCGCAACATCGGCACGGTCACCTGGCTGCGCGTTCCCAGGGCCTCGATCATCTGCCGCGACAGTGGAGGCACGGAGTCATCGTGTTGTATGTCGGTGACAAAGTAGGGCCGGTGCGACAGCATGACCTGTCCCGCAATCGTGTCGTCGGTCGCGGGTCTTGGGAAAACCTGCTGCACCTTGCCGAGACCCGGCGCGCTCAAGCCGTGACCGGCCACCATCTGAATGACACCGCCGTCGTAGCGGTACACCCGCCCCATGCGCGCCCCGCACAGCCGCACGGCGCGCTCGACAATCACGTCGAACACCGGCTGCACGTCCGATGGCGATGAGGCGATGACCTTCAGGATTTCGGCCGTCGCGGTCTGCCGCTCCAGCGCCTCCTGGGTTTCGTTGAACAGCCGCACGTTCTCGATGGCGATGACGGCCTGATCGGCGAAGGTCTTGAGAAGATCGATGTGATTGCTCGGTGAATGGCCCGGGTTCGCGCCGCGCGACACCGATCGTGCCGATCGAGACGCCCTCGCGCAGCATGGGGACGACGAGAATGCTGCGATAGCCCCTGGCGCGCGCCAGTTCCTTGACGCCGGCGGGACGATCGGGCTCGGTTTCGATGTCGGTGCGGAACGCAAGTTCTCGCGGTGCGCGCGACCCTGCTGTGAATTCCGGGAGAGGACAGTGGTGTTGGAAACGAGCTTTGCAGCTCCTTGTTCCCGGCTTCGCTTCCGGCGGTGAAGGCTGCAAGATGAATCATGTCGCCGACGACGCGCGTGACGAGCGCCGAATGACCCCCGAACAGACGCTTCGCGCTTTCGGCAATGGCCTCGAACACCGGCTGCACGTCCGATGGCGATGAGGCGATCACCTTCAGGATTTCGGCGGTCGCGGTCTGCCGCTCCAGCGCCTCCTGGGTCTCGTTGAACAGCCGCGCGTTCTCGATGGCGATGACGGCCTGGTCGGCGAAGCTTTGCTGAAGCGCAAGCTCCTCGGCCGTGAAAGGTTCGAGCCGGTCGCGATGCACGATGAGGGCGCCGATCGCCTTGCCCTCGCGCCGAAGCGGCGTGCCGGCCATCGCGCGGGTGCCGGCGGCCCGCGCGGGCGGCAGCCCGGGCCAGTCGGCGATCGAGGGATCGAGATTGTCGAGGTCGGGAATGTGAATCTGCCGGTTTTCGTGCACGACCGTGCCGGGCAGGTTTCGGCCGCCGATCCGCAGTTGTTCCGCCGGAACCTCCGCACCGATGCGCTTCGGCGCTGGCGCCGACGTTGATGTTCGGCCCCATCCGTCGCCGCTGGCGATACGAAGCGTGACGCTCGAAGCGCCGAACAGGCGGGCGCGTGGTCTCCGCGATCTGTTGCAACGACCGCTCGGCATCGCCCGACATGCCGGCGATGGCGCGCAGGATTTCGGCGCTGCCGGCCTGGCGATCCCGCGCGGCGCGCAGCTCGGCCTGCAGCCGGGCGTTCTCCCGCTCGAGATCGGCCACCACGTCCGCGGGAAGCGCGGCCATTCACTTAAATCCATTCGCACGACGCCTGGCGGCGCCGGGCGCAATAACAAACATGCCGGTCCGGGCCCCGGTGACGGGCTGGCCGGCAAATCCAGCAGAACAATATCCGATTATTCCATCCCGGGCGCATCCCGGCCAGCGCCATCCGGCCTTTTTCCGGTCGGCGTTAATGCTTCAGTGGGCCGTCAGGGGTCGAAACAGCTTGGTGGACGGCCAAACTCAGGTTCCCGGCCTTGAAACCTCGGTCTCCTTTGAGGTGATGAACTCCAGCAGCACCGGGATGCCTTCCTTGGTCTTCGCAATGCCGCGCTGGATCGCGGGGATGATGTCTTCCGGCTTTGTCACCCGCTCGCCATAGCCGCCGAAGGCCCGCGCCATCGCGGCATAGTCGCCGGAGATGTCGGTGGAGCGATATTTTTGCGTCGAAATCGGCATCACCTTCAATTCGATCGCCATGCTGAAATTGTTGAGCAGGATCGACATGATCGGAATGCGCTCGCGCACCGCGGTCTCGAAATCCATGCCGGTAAAGCCGATCGCGGCATCGCCCCAGACATTGATGCAGAGTTTGTCGGGTTTTGCCAGCTTGGCGCCCATCGCCAGGCCCAATCCGTAGCCGAGCTGCGTGGTCTTGCCCCAGCCGATATAGGACAACGGTTCGACCGGCTTCCAGAATGGCGAGAGCTGATCGCGCGGACTGCCGGCATCATGGGTGATGATGGTGTTTTTGATGTCGACGGTGTGCTGCAGATCCCAGAGCACGCGATAGGGATTTAAGGGCGCGTCATTGCTGGTGAGCTTCGGCATCCATTTTGCGAGCCACTCCTTGTGCGAGGCCGCGATCTCGGCGGCGACGGCCGTCGCATCGCGGTCGGCCTTGACGCTCTTGCCGATCTCTTCGAGCAGCGCGTCGAGCACCAGCCCGGCATCGCCCACCAGTCCGATTTTGGCTTCGACATCCTTGTTGAGATGCGCAGGGTCCAGCGTCGAGTGGATGATGGTCTTGCCCTTGGGCATGGCGATGCCGAAGTTTGTCTCCGTGAACGAGCAGCCGATGCCGAAAATCAAATCGGCCTCGCCGAGGAATTTCGGCACCGCGCGCGGCACGGCGAGACCGCCCGAGCCTAGCGACAACGGGTGGGTCTCGGGGAAGGACGACTTGCCGCCGAGGCTTGTGGTGACGGGGATGGCGAGCCGTTCGGCCAGCCGCTTCAGTTGCGGCCAGGCCTGCGCGTAATGCACGCCCTGGCCGGCATAGATCACCGGCCGCTTGGCTGACATCAACAGCGCCGCGGCTTCCTTGACATGCACGGGGTCGGCGCCGTAGCGGGTGCGCAGCACCGGGGTATAGTTCAAGGGCTCCGGCACTTCCTCGTTCCACATGTCGGCCGGGATTTCCACGATCACAGGTCCGCCGCGGCCGTTTTTCAGTTTTGTGAAGGCGCGGCGGAAGATGTTTCCGACCTCGGCGGCGATGTTGATGGGCTCGGCCGACTTCGCAAATGCGCGCATCGCCTGGCTGGAATTGAAGTTCGGCTCGATATTGGCAATTCGCCGCGCATAGCCCATCGGCAGCACCAGCACGGGCACGGATTCGCCGTAACATTGCGCCACCCCGCCCATGGCGTTTTCCGCGCCGGGACCGTGCTGCATGCAGAAGGCGCCGATGGTGCGCCCGGAAGTGACCCGCGAGATCGCGTCCGCCATATGCAGTCCGATGCGCTCCTGCCGCACCATCACCGGGCGTATGTCGGCATTGGCTGCATGTTCAATGAGGTGATTGACCGGGTAGCCGCAGAGAATCTCTATTCCCTCGCGCTTCATGATTTCTGCGATGGCGGTGCCGAGTTTCATGCCGATCTCTCCCCTGAACTGGCCGATGTCAGGCTCGGCCTAGTGTAGTTGGAACAGGAATCCATCGATCGGTAAAGCGCGCGCAGCGTCTCTTCCTGGAAGCCCTGATATGCATCGAGGCGAGGAATTGGCGCGAACGCGGGTCTTGCGCGGAGCGGCGCCGTTCTTAGCCCGGTCCCTCCAACGCGCGCCGCAGCCGCCGGATGATGACACCTCGGGCGCGGTCGTCGGCCGCGGCCTCGATCAGATCATTGATATCAAGCACAAGTTTCGACATCTCGTTATGCCAATCGAGATGCGTCACCGCTTCAGGCGTCAGCCGGCGCCGATGCGCTGCGTCCATCAGCGTGGGCGCTGGCGTCGAAAGCTCGTAAATGTCGTCCAGCAGAGGCTCAAAGATTTTTGCCGCCGGAACGATCCGTTCGGCGATGCGCTCGGCCAGGCCTGCGATCGCCGTCTCCTCTCCGTGAACGAGGAATACACCTCTTTGTATCGGGCGGCGGGCAGCGATCCAACGCGCGATCTCGTTCCCGTCGGCGTGGCCCGAATATTCGTCGATCATGCGGATGCGCGCCGCCACCTTGATCTCGTCGCCCTGGATGCGGACGGCCTTGGCGCCATCCTGAAGAAATCGGCCAAGCGTGCCGTTGGCCTGATAGCCGACCAGCAGCACGGTGGCCCGATCGTTCCACAGCCAACGTTTGAGGTGATGCCGGATACGGCCGGCGTCGCACATGCCGCTGGCTGCGATGATGATATGGAAGCCGGTCAGTTTCGCGATCGCTTTGCTCTCGTCGACGGTCTCGGTGAATCGGAGATGCGGCGAGTTGAACAGCCGATTGACGTCGATATTCACGTCAAGGCTCGCGGCGTGTTTTCGGAACACCTCGGTGGCGTGTATCGCCAGCGGAGAATTGAGAAATATCGGCGCCGCCGGCACTTCGCCGCGCTCCATCAGGTCGACCAGATCGACGATCAATTCCTGGGTGCGTTCGACCGCGAAGGCCGGGATCAGCAGGGCGCCTTTTGCCGCCGCGGCATCGCGGACCTCGGCGGCGAGACGCTGACGGCGTCCTTCCGGCGTCGTTGCTGTACGAATCCGGTCGCCGTAAGTCGATTCCGAAATGAGGTAATCGAAGCCCGCCGGCGCCTTCGGATCGGGCTCAAGCAGCTTTGAGTCGGGACCGATATCGCCCGAGGCCAGCAGGCGCAGCGGTTGGCCTTGGGAACCCTCGCCGTCGAACTCGAGCTCGATCGAGGCCGAGCCGAGCAGATGACCGGCATTCCAGTAGCGCGCGCGAACACCCGCTATGACGTCGACCCATGTCTCGTAATCGACCGGCCGGAACGACTGCAGGGATGCGACGGCATCGGCCTGGGTATAGATCGGGCTTACCTCGGATCTACCGCGCGCCGCATTGCGCCGGTTGAGGGCGGCGACTTCCGATTCCTGAATGCTTCCGGCATCCGGCAACATATAGGAACACAGGTCGATCGTGCCGCGCGTCGCCAGGATCCTTCCCCGAAAACCGCCGCGCACCAGCTTCGGCAATAGCCCGCTGTGGTCGATGTGGGCATGCGTCAGAAGCACAATATCGACATCGGCGGGCCGGAACGGAAAGGCGCCATAATTGAGTTCCTTGAGGGTCTTTTGCCCCTGGAACAGGCCGCAGTCGATCAGGAAGCGCCCGGACTTCGCTTTGACGAGATAGCATGCTCCGGTCACGGTGTGCGCCGCTCCGCAAAACTGAATCGTTGCGCTCATTTGGGAATGTCCTGAAAATTTTGGCCGTTGATCTCGCGGTGCAGCGTCGCCGCAAGGATATCGTCGAGCGGAATCGCATTGCTGGGATGCGGCACGCTGGACGTCGAACGGATCGAGCGAATGCCGGCGTTTGCAAACTCGGTCGTCATCCCGGCTGGAAACAGCGCGTGTGTCACCACGGCGTCGACCGCAGTGGCGCCCGCGGCCCTGAGCGCCCCGGCGCAGGCAATCAAGGTACCGCCTGACGAGACGATATCGTCGACCAGCAGCACCGGCCGGCCCGCGATTGATGCCCGGTCGGCAAAGCCGATTTCGACGGAACGGTCGCCGCGACGAGTTTTCTGCGCAACCATATGCGCCAGCCCGAGCTGGCCTGCCAGATCGCTCACCCAGGGCCGTGATTCAGCGTCCGGACCGGCCACGATGGTTGCGGGATCGATCCCGGTCATGCGCAACGCGTTCGCGATCGCCGGCATGGCCGACAGGTTTTCGGCCTCGATGCCGGGAAACACCGCTTTTATGTCGGCTGGTGCGGTGAAGGTGGGCGTCCACCGTGATGACACGATCCACCGTTGCCGCCAGCAGGCGGCCGACCGCCTTCTGGCTGATCGCTTCGCCGTCGTGGAACGCTGCGTCCTGACGCATGTAACAGAGATACGGCGCCAGCAGGACGAGCCGGCTGGCGCCCTCCGCGTCGCAGCGCCTCCGCAGCGAACAGAATGGCAATCAGCTTGTCGTTCGGCTGGTCCAGCGAGGCATAGATGATCGTCGTCGCGGCGGCGCTGGCCGACCGTCACGCGCATTTCCCCGTCGGGAAATCGGTGCAACGCAATTTCCTGCAAGGGAAGGCCAAGCAGCGAGGCCAGCCGCCTGGCATCGCCGGCGCAGGATGGCAGGCTATGAATGGCTGACTTGCTCACGGCGCCGTCTTGCCGGGCAGCGACGTCTGCTTTTCGATCGAGTAGCCGCTATCGAGTTTCGCGCCGGTTGCCGCCAGGTCATGCTCTGACCGATCGAAGGCGTATATCCGGTAGAGCGGCTCGCCGATCTCGACGCGGTCGCCGATTTTCTTGAACAGTTTTATGCCGGCTCCTTTGTCGAGCGGCGCGCCCGCGGTCCGCGCCAGCCGGTTCAACCGCAGACAGTCGATGCCGGAGACGACGCCGTCGCTCCCGGCCGTCACATCGAAGGTCAGGTTTCCCAGCTCGGTGCTGCAGTTCGACGGTCCTTGCGCATCGATGATCTCTTGCATTTGTCTGAGCGCTGCTCCGCTATCGAGCAGTTCGCGGGCGCGAGCATAACCGGTGCCGCCACGCAGCTTCGGATCATATTCCAGTAAATGGGCGGCGAGCCGCAGCGACTTGTCGCGCAGGTCCAGCGGTGCGGCGGGATCGTTCGCCAGCACGGCCATGACGTCCTGGGCCTCGAGAACCGGGCCGATACCGTTGCCGATCGGCTGGCGGCCGTCGGTGGTGATCACTTCCACCGCGATGCCGAAGCGATCGCCGACGAACTCGAACAGTTTACGCAGCCGCATCGCTTCGGCGCCGTTGGTGAGCTTGGCGGTCGGACCAACCGGCAGGTCGATCAGCAGATGGGTCGAGCCGGCCGCGAGTTTCTTCGACATGATCGAAGCAACCATCTGCTCGCGGGTATCGAGGCTGAGCGGCCGCTCCACGGAAATCAGGATATCGTCGGCCGGCGACAGGTTGACGTGTCCGCCCCAGATCAGACAGCCATTGCAGGCCGCAACGATCGCCTTCATCTCGTCGGCGCCGATATTGACCCGGGCGAGGACTTCCATCGTGTCCGCGGTGCCGGCCGGAGAGGTAATTGCCCGCGAAGAAGTCTTCGGGATCGGCAGCCCGTGCGCCGCCACGATCGGCACCACGATCATCGAGGTCCGATTGCCCGGAATTCCGCCGATGCAATGCTTGTCGACCACGATCGGATTGGGCCATTTCAGCCGCGTTCCCGCCTCGGCCATCGCACCGGTGAGGGCGAGCAGCTCATCGCTGGTCATGAAACTGGCCGAGCCGATCAGGAACGCGGCGATCTCCATGTCGGAGTACCGATAGTGAGTGAGATCGTTGACGATAGCGGTGATTTCCGCAGTGCTCAGGGTCCGGCCGTGGATCTTGGCGCGCACTGCCTCGAGACTATCCGGCGCGGCCGCCGGCGTGACCGTCACCAGATTGCCGACAGGTTCGGCGAAGCGCCGGAGCGCCGGTTCGGAAAGGCCGATTTGGTGAGGGCCGACCAGCGCATCGTCGTCCGTGATGAGAAGCGTGGCCAGCAGCACTTTCGAATCCCGACGGAGTTCGACGCGGCTAAATCCTCGAAAGATTTCCGCGCGCAATGCCCTTGACTGCCGCGAAATGACGACGACGTTCTCGCGTCCGGTGTCGAGATTGACGCTTCGAATTTCCAGTTGTGGGCGGGGTGTATCGGCAGGGTTCATTTGGCAGGGCCGTCAGGTAAGGACTTTAAACCGTATAGTCGCCTGTGGCCCGGTCACGATTGACCCAAATCATGATTTCTGGCTTCGAAAACCGGGAATGGCGCGCAGTCATCCGGTAAAATCGGATCAAGGCCTTAACCGATCTTTCAGCGTGTTCGTCAACGTGCCGGCAAGCAATCAGATTTAGATTGCGCGTCCTGGCATTGTACGGGAAAATCCGGCGCAAGGCGTCAACAGGAGTTTTGAATGCTGCCGCTGTTCTCAAAATTCCTGAGCGACCAATCCGGCGCGACAGCCATCGAATATTGCCTGATCGCGGCCGGCCTCAGCATCGTGATCCTGGCCGCCGTCAATAGTATCGGCACCAGCCTCAACACCAACTTCACCTCGATAAATACGTCGCTGAAATAGCGAACCCTATCGATCCCCGTTCAGTGCCCTCATCACCCCGATCCGGGCGAACATCAGCCAGCCGCCGCCGGTCTCGGCGGCGTTGATCAGGTTCTCGACCGCGGTCTGCCAGCGTTCCTGCTGCTGCACGTCGTCCGGCAGTTTCATGATGTAATCGGCGGCATGCTGCAGCGTTAGAAGCCTGCGGCCGCCGCGCAAGCTTATCGGCTCATCGAACGGCGTCGACCACGGCATTCAGGTCGGGCGCGGCGCTGGTCGTGACGCCACGTCGCGTTTACCCGGATTTAATGCGCGTTGCCGGCAGGGCCGTCGCACTATCCGGCCTTTTTCGACCGGGCAGGGGCGCGCGCCGGCTTCTCCGCCTTTTTCGGCTCTTCCCTACCGCGCTTGCCGCTGATCGGCAGCAGCATCTCGCGCTGCCCGGAGGCCGCCTTGCGCGGCTTCTTGCCCGTGGCCTTGGCGGGAGACGCGGACTGCTTCTCGCTGGCAAGGCTGCGTTTCAGCGCGTCCATCAGATTGATGACGTTACCGCCGGTTTTCGGCGCCGCCTTCGCGGTGGTCTTTACGCCGCTGCGTTTCTTGTTGATGAGATCGATCAGCGCGGATTCGTAGTGGTCCTCGAACCTGTCGGGCTCGAACGATCCGGATTTCTTCTCGACGATATGCTTGGCGAGATCCAGCATGTCCCTGGTGACCTTCACCTCCTGGATGTCGTCAAAATATTCCTTCTCGCTGCGCACCTCGTAGGGGTAACGCAGCAGCGTTCCCATCAGGCCCTTGCCGAGCGGCTCCAGCGCGATGATGTGCTCGCGGTTGGTCAGCACCACACGGCCGACCGCGACCTTGTTCATGCTGCGGATGGTCTCGCGGATTACCGCGAAGGCGTCATGGCCGACCTTGCCGTCGGGCACGAGATAGTAGGGGCGGATCAGATAGCGGTTGTCGATGTCGGTCTTGGGCACGAACTCGTCGATCTCGATGGTGTGCGTCGATTCCAGCGCGATGTCGTTGAGCTCGTCCTTCGACACCTCGATGTAGGTGTCGGTATCGACCTTGTAGCCCTTCACGATGTCTTCGGAGGCGACCTCCTCGCCGGTGTCGGCGTCGACCTTGGCATATTTGATGCGATGGCCGGTCTTGCGGTTGATCTGGTTGAAACTGACCTTCTCGGTGTCCGACGTCGCCGGATAAAGGGCGACCGGGCAGGTCACGAGCGAAAGGCGCAGGAAGCCCTTCCAGTTGGCGCGGGGGGCCATGGGATACTCCAAAACGCAACAGACAGGGGACTAGGATACCACCGGGGGAGGGGGTTTCAAGCTGATGGGGCGGGGAATCTCCTTTTGAAGTTAACCATGGCGGGAACGGGTACCGGCGCGAGGCGGCAAAGCCGTGCCGCGGCCCTCATCGCGGGCCCCAAAACCCGAAACATCATCCGGGAACACGCGTTGCTTTCGACACGTGACGTCGCGAGGCGCTCGCGCCACTCAGCAAGTTTGAGGGCCCCCATGGCACCGAGACAACAACGCCAGATCATCGAAACCCCGACCGAAGCACGCCAGGCCGAGCCAGGGCCGTCGGTGTTCGCCCTCCTCACCGTCTCGACCGGACTTGCGATGCTGATCCTGGGCGTGATCTGGTTCGCGTTCTTCCGCACCTGAGCGCAGATGAAGCCGGGGAACCGTGATGGCGTGGCCGCGCAGGGATGATTGAAAAAAGATGGCCGTCGCTGCCGGGGAAGGTGCGACGGCCAGTACGCCCGGCGGGCCGGTGCGGCCAACCCCACCGAGGCAACACCTGAAATGCGCATTCCGGGCCGCGTCCGGTCAGTGTGCGGCGTGCCAACCTTCCGGAAATGGAACAAGCGGCCACGCCAGATGATTGTCGTTCGTGGCTTTCGGCGGGTCATTGGACCGGGCCTGACCATGGGGAGGGGGCCCCAGGGCCGTTCTCACGGCATCCACCAGCAATCGGTCGAACCGAGCCTCGCTCATCGCGCCCAGGTTCGGGCGCGCAGGGATTTTGACTGCAACGACTGTGGTGGATCGTGTGCGCATCGTAATTTTCCCCAAAATTACCGACACGCCATTGCGGGTTATGATCGTGTCTTTTTAATCGCTGGGAATGGACGGGAAACCGGAACTTTCTCGGCAAAGTGATGGCTGCAGGCTTCTGGTCCTCGGTGCTGCGGAATTTCCTTGGCGTGGCCATCTTTTCGACGCATGCCAAACTACTATCGAAGGTTGTGTGTTGCGTGGAGTAGGCCGTGATGACTGATCTTCAAACCAAGGTGGAGAAGTACGAGTCCAAAGTCGCCCAATGCGAAGAGTGGGGACGGCAGGCGAAAGACGGACCCCAGCGGGCCTTCTATGAGGTGCTTGCTCGTTACTATGGCGACCTGGCAACGGATTTTCGGCAAGTTATCGAGAAACGGAAAGCCGCGTAGCCGGCGTCGCGGGATCGCGCGGTCAGTCCGATCCGTGCATCTGCCTGGCGGGTATTTGTCACCTGGATTCTGATCCAGGCGAAACCTTGATCGTGCCCTATTGGGAAGCCATCGTGACACTCGCTGGCGCTGGGCGCGACCTTCGAAATTCTTTCATCTGAGACAGACCGAGGCGCGTTTCGCCGCGGCGAAAGCTGCAACGCCTGGTTTCGGCGGGCCCGACCCCGCGTGGGGGTGCGATGGCGTTTCCAAGCCATCGCCGTTTTTCTCCCTCCCGCGCTATTGAGATGTTTCGGTTGAGTTAGCTTTTTGACGCCATTGCAAAAACTGCTGAAGCAACTGGGACTGCTCCTGAGTAGCAGGCTGGCTAGCCGGGGCCGGCACGAGGATGGCTTGAAACTCTGCAAGCGCGGGCTTCGATCCGCCGTCTCGTTGGCCGGATTGAGGCACAGCGGTTCTCGCCGATCCGGTGATTTCGGAAGTGGTTGAACCGGCGTTCGACTGCCGTGAAGGAGGCGCCAGGGGTTTCGATCCGCCGTCTCCTTCGCCGGATTGAGGCGCGGTTCTCACCGATCCTGTGATTTCGGAAGTGGTTGAACCGGCGTTCGACTGCTGTGAAGCAGGCATCAGGGGCTTCGATCCGCCATCTCCTTCGCCGGAATGAGGCAGAGCCGTTCTCATCGATCCTGTGATTTCGGAAGAGGTTGAACTGGCGCTCGATTGCTCTGAAGCAGGCACCATGGGTTTTGATTGCCGTGAAGCAGGCACCATGATGAAGAAGAACAGCACTACGACCGTCACCACGCCGGCGGCTGCAGCGAAGCGAGCGGCGACGCTGCGCAGCGCGGCTCCCCGGTCCAGTTCACGCGCGAGCCCAGCAGGTTGGTGAATCACCTCGGGGTCGAGCGAGTTCCAGGAGTTGGAAACCGCCTTCTTGAGCTGGATCGCGTTCTTGAGCTGGTTATCGATAGAGGCGGGGTCGGTGATCGGGCCCCGGACCGGCTCGGGTATTGTTTCGTGCAAAGGCGATAATCCTACCTTCGCTCTTTCCCGCAACCGGCGCGGCGCATAGTAAGAGGGATCGTTGGGGTTGAGGGGGTCTTGCTCACTCAGGCTACTCATAGGCTACCCTCATAACGCCTGGAAACAGCCCGCGCGGCCGCCGGTGCCGCAGATTGGCCTGACGTGACGCAAGACTTGGTTGGCAAACTTGAATCGAAAAGTCCGACGCCACCTCTGGATCGTCGCCGTCAGCTTGCGAATGAGAGACGGCGCCGTCACGTTCATTGCCTTTGTTCCCCGCAAAGGCCCGTGATGAACGACAGGGATAACTTACAACAACCGGCCGGCAATGTCATCTGGTGGCCTGCGACTTTGCGACTAGGCATTGCGGGGCCCGTGCCGGGGTGAGCGCGTATAGCCGCGGCGAAAGCTCGGCAACGCCTGGTTTCGGCAGGCCCCGCCAGAGCACGCGGGCGTCAGAAAGCTCAACGGTGGCGGCATCGTCGCGTGCCCGAACTTACGTAGTTCCGGAATTAACCTGCGGCGCCGACATCAAGCTTAATATGCGAGTCCGGTTGCGAAGGCGCAAAACAGCTGCGTAGTTATTGTCGCGGATATTGCCCTCGTCCGGATCTCCCAGGCGAAGTCGTCAGGCGATCATACTCCGCCTGGCGGCTTTGTTTTTCTTAGGTTGCGCATGATCAGAGACAGCCACCAGATCGATCAACTCAATCCGAGGCGATCCATGCCGGCGTGGGCCGAAGTTTGGCATCTATGGACCGTTATTTTTCCCAGGCGTTCGATCACGGGGCGACTGCTTTACGGAAAAGTCTGGCGGCGCCACGACGGGCGTCATTGGATCTACAAGAGATTTGATGAGTATTCGCATGAACACCCGGAGTGAGCGAAGGTCGGTTGGCAGGACGAAGGTTGCAAAGAGCGCCTCGTTGTTTTTCGGCCCCCAGCGCGGTGTATTCGGCTGTAGCATACGCGACGTCACCAATATCGGCGCCGGAATTCGGCTGCATAACATCAACGTCCTGCCGCCTGATTTTGAGCTGTCCTTCGACAATTTTCACACCATCCGGAAGTGTCGGCTGGTTTGGCGCCAAGGCGACTTCACCGGCGTTGCGTTTCAAAACTGACCGCTGAGGGCTCGCAAAACGGACCTCGAAAATTAACGGTCCAGAGTCAACCTGTGCTGGCCGTCCAGAACGGCTGCGGCAGTAATTTCCGTGCCGAGTGTGGTCACTATTTTTTTGATCGTATTCGGTTTCCAGGATTGATCCTGCGTCGAGCCAAGCGACGCTCGTCGGCAGATGGCGAGGCGGCCAACTGAAGCGGCCCTACTTCTCTAAGAGAGAAGTCGCCAAATAGACCGCCCCAACGCTATCCAGATCGCGAGACTGAACACGATTCCTAAGAGCAATGGTGTTCGGAACGATAACCTGACGAGGTTGAGGGTGTAGGTAACAAGCGATGAATACGGCTGAGTACTTCCATTGTTTTGGAAGCTGGTTAGTGAGAAACGTCGCCCTGGCATGGTCGCCACCTCGGAGATTAGCGGGAGTACAACACTCTCAGTCACTGGTGGATGCCCAAAAGTGGGCGGTGATGGAACCACCATGCTTACTGAGTTCCAATCTGCTCACTTTCAAAAAATCATCCGGTTCCGTGTTTGGTGCCGGGCTTTTCCTGCCGTGCACACATATCGAAGCAGCGCCGGAGAACACCGTGCCAGCCGGTAAGGTTGATCGGTTAGGTTAAAACGTAAGTCTGACCGCCATTACATGGAATTTAGCAACGAAACCGGTGTTTGCGCTTATGTATCTTGCGAACGCGAGAGCAGCCGAGGCCTGTGATGAGTTACCCCCAGAGGAATGATGCCAATGTTCCGACTAACGATGGGGTCAAACGGAACCCGTCCAAATTTTTGCGTAACGTCTTGCTTGTCGGGGCTGGTATCGCGGTTCTGGTGGCGATGGCGGGATGGCTGTATTTCCTGGGTTGGCTTGGCTGGCATTTTATCACCTGGATCTGATCAAGGCGATGCTTTGATCGCGCCTTATTGGGGCAACCATCTCACACTCGCTCGCTGTGGGCGCGACCTTCGAGAATGTTCCGTCCGATAACAAACCCGCGTGAGCGCGTATGGCCGCGGCGAAAGCTCGGCAACGCATTGTTTCGATAGGCCCGCCAGAGCACGTAGGCCGCCTGAAGCACCCAGAAGATCAGAAACATGTAGAGGCCGGTCAGCATCACCTGTGCCAGCATGCTCGCCCCCCATTTCTTCGGCGTCGCCGCCATCCTCGAAGTTCTCCAACTCGCCTGATCGACATGGTCAATTTGCAAATGCGGTCGTCAAGGCTGTGGGCGGCATAGCGGGCGTGACAGCCGCATTTATCAATTTTACATCTTACGCGACCGGTTGGGTTAGCGGCGATCGCACTGCCGATATTCCTGGACGCGATATGGCCTTCGCATCGCTTAGGTGACCGGTGCTCGCGATATTTTGCCGATTGGGACCGGACGGCGGACCAACGCTTTAACTCTTTCCTAACCATGATGGACCAATTTGAAGTATTGTACCGTATGCCGTGGCGGTCGGACCGGACCAAACGATGTTCCAGCTGTTTTTACGGGCTCGCTTTCAAACATACTTTGGGGGTCGGGCGCCGGAGCGTGACTTCAAAGCGCGCTCGGCCGATCGCGACGCCGAGACGGATCGCGCGCGCGTGGAATTCTATCTTGCTTGCGGTCGAAACGGCACTGGCCGCCGCGGAGGCGGAGCAATCGGGCCTCACGCGACGGGTTGACGATTTCCTGGCGCGCGCCGCGGTCACTTTTGGAAATGACACCGATGAATATTTGACCAGGGAGGCGCTCGACAGCCAGCACCAAGACCTCTTTGACAACGAGATTTCCAACGGGCAGCGCCGCCTTCAGGAGCTCGCGCTTACGATCTCGCACTTCAAGTTTCTGAAGACTGCAATTCTCAGCAGGTTTCCTGATTTCAAGCCGCCGGCTGCGAACAAACAGCCAGCGCAGCTGTCGCCCGTCGATCATGAATGATCCGATTAGGTGCGCGTGTGCGAGACGAAACTCATCACCGTTGATCGTTCAAGGGCACGTATACCCGTAAGAGTTGATGCTCTGCCATTTCTAGGCGCCTTCACATATCGTTTAAATCGCGAGTGGCCCGCCATCCCAGCGTTTGCTGAGCCAATTCGGGAGAGGCGTAGCAACGAGCGATGTCTCCGTCACGCCTTAGGGAGCCTACTGCTTTCCACGTATCCTGATGATGTAATTCGAGACGCCACGGACCCGATTTCTGGCCTTCCAGCAAAAGCCAAACGGATGCCTTCGGCAGAGGTAAAATAATACTTCGACGTCTTAATGCCCACCGCATGGAATATGCGGCAAGGGAACCCGTATTGCCAAGCAACCTAAAGAACGAGAGGAATGGGAGAGAGGCCGATGAGCGATTATTCTGATTACGAAGCCAGCATTGCGGCGCTCCCCGGCTGCTACGCAGAGCCTATGGAGTTGGTTGCTACGCAGAGCCTATGGCCCCGGATATATCTTGTCTTGAGAGCGTTTTGAAGAATAGCGCGCCTTCATGAAACCAAGAAGGGCATTGCAAACGTCAAGCTATGGGGGAGCTATCGCCCAAAGTTGGTGACGGCGGGAATCGGAAAGGCGGCATATCGTGGGGGTGCTTGACGCCTCCACTTCTCCACCGAAGGAGCGATATGCCGTGTCTAAAGATAACATCATCAAGCTGATTCAGCCAGGAAACGTCGAGGATCAACTCACCGAAATCTTGCGCAATGGGGCGCGTTGCCTGCTTGCCCAGGCGGTAGAGGCCGAGGTTGCAGACTTTCTCGACAAGCATGCCGATTTGAAGACCGAGGACGGCCACCAGCGCGTCGTCCGCCACGGTCACCTGCCGGAGCGCGAGGTGATGACCGGTATCGGTCCGGTCGCCGTCCGCCAACCGCGTGTGCGCGACCGCGAGGCGGACGCCGCCGATCCCGGCCGCATCCGGTTCTCTCCGTCGATCCTGCCGCCCTACATGCGCCGGTCAAAGTCGATCGAGACGCTGCTGCCGATCCTATATCTGAAGGGGATCTCGACCGGCGACTTCTCCGAGGCGCTGGCGGCGCTGCTCGGCAAGGACGCTGCCGGGTTGTCGGCATCCGCCATCGGCCGCCTGAAGGACGGTTGGCTCGCCGAACACACCGCGTGGCAGAAGCGCGATCTGTCGGCGAAGCGCTACGTCTACATCTGGGCCGATGGCATCCATCTCCAGGCACGCCTCGAAGACGAAAAGCAGTGCATCCTGGTGCTGATCGGCGCGACGCCGGAAGGCCGCAAGGAACTGGTCGGCTTCACCGATGGCGCCCGCGAGAGCGCGCAGGACTGGCGCG
Source organism: uncultured Alphaproteobacteria bacterium (assembly GCA_963801875.1). Lineage (GTDB taxonomy): Bacteria > Pseudomonadota > Alphaproteobacteria > Rhizobiales > Xanthobacteraceae > Bradyrhizobium. Next base: position 1,461,997 of record CAWDGT010000010.1, read on the forward strand.
ATCTGCTGCTCGACCTGAAGCGGCGCGGGCTCGACGTGCCACCGCGGCTCGCCATCGCCGATGGCGCGCTCGGGTTCTGGAAGGCCGCCGGTGAGGTCTGGCCGAAAATACGCGAGCAGCGCTGCTGGGTGCACAAGACCGCGAACGTGATCGCCAAGTTGCCGAAGAGCCAGCAGCCGAAAGCCAAACGCGCGTTGCAGGAGATCTGGATGGCCGAAACCAAGGCCGCCGCCGAGCTGGCGTTCGACGCCTTCATCGAGAGCTACACGCCCAAATACGCGAAGGCGGCCGACTGCCTGAGCAAGGATCGGGACACGCTACTGGCGTTCTACGACTTCCCGGCCGAGCACTGGAAACACCTGCGGACTACCAATCCCATTGAAAGCACCTTCGCCACCGTGCGCCACCGCACGATCCGATCGAAGGGCTGTCTGTCCAACAGGACCGCGCTCGCAATGGTCTTCAAATTGCTCGAGGGTGCACAGAAAAGCTGGCGACGGCTCGACGGACACAACCAGTTGCCAAAACTCGTTCTCGGTGTGACATTCAACGACGGGATCGAGGTCATCGCCAAGCCGACCGACCGTCAACCCGCAACCGCCGCCGCCTGACCGGCCCGGCCGTCACCAAAAATTGGCGATAGCTCGCTATGGGGTTTGTTTGGCTTGACCAAAGATAGCGCTGTACGCCCCAGAAATGGCCCGTGGTTGGTTTTTCTTCTGGGTGTACTGCTCTCGCTGAGAAACCAGCCACCGTGCTTGTTCCGTGCGCACAAGGTCCAAAACGCTGGTGCCAAGGTTACCCAGGTTCAAATTGATGAAGCTTTGCTTTTCGAGGCTCTCCAGTGCTTGAAGGTCGCCGGGCCGGCGGGAACATCCATCACGTGGATATAATCTCGAACGCCCGTTCCGTCGGGAGTATCGTAATCGGCGCCAAATACGGTCAGATGTGGCCGTCGGCCTACAGGCAGAACTGGAATAGGCACCGAATGACTGAGTATGTGAGGTCGAATTTATAGACTTCGTGAGGGTGTCTGGCGTGAGGTTAGAGCCACCGTCGTTGGGTAGTTTCCTCAGTGCGAGCCATTGATGCGGTTACCCTGGTAGCGAACAATCCACCAAGAACTGCAAGGCAAAAGGCCGCGATTGAGCTGCACCCGGTTTGGTTGGCACCCGCTTAAGCTAATCCCGTCTGTCGTTCGAACTCAATCACTAGCTGGTCCCGGGCGCAATTCTCTCGTTGCTAAATAAAGGAACGAACCTCAAGTGCCCTCGAAATACCACGGGCTAGGGAGTGCATTTCCGGGCAGACTAACCTATAATGAAGGCTTGAACGTGTAAGCGAGGATGCATGAAATTCACGTTGACGATTTTTTGTATGTTTGCTTACGCTACTTCAGCGCTAGCGCAATACGGCGTCACAAATGTCAGGGACCGCTACGGCAATCTTGTCCGCGATACCGGCATGAATCCGGTGCGAGGCCAGGGCCCCGTCAGCAATCTCAACGCGCCGCCGCCAACTATGAACGCGCCCGTCCAGAAGCCAGCGATCAATTCGCGTCAGATTAAGGGCACAAACCGATAGTGCACCGCGTCGATCACTATCGGATGCGAGCGATCCATTACTTACCACCAGATCATCGCTCTCGAAGGGGCTCCGCAAACGACAACGCGCCGGCGCTCAATCCCATATGGCGTCTCAACGGGGACCGTCTTGATACAGCCGGGATAGATAGCGAGCTTGTAGTGGAAGGGCGGCTGATCAAAGTAGCCGTGGATCGGGCAGAGGTAGGCGAGATCGGGTCCGCAACGAGTCAGGGGATACAGGCGTTCGCGAGCCGCCGACGCTTCGTTTGGTATGGCGCCAAGCACAGCAACGAATGCAGCAGCGATAGCGACCCTAGCGGTGTGCGACATATCCTGATCCTTGATTTTCGGACGGTGATACCTGGTAGGCTTGACAATAAACCGTAAAGTGGCGGTTCGCCAAGGCAGGTGGCGAGCGATCCCTACAATAAACTCCAAACCGACCCCCGAATAGCGGCGTCTTGCCGACCGAACCTGAGACCGGTCTTGCGATCGTAGACGTAAAAAGGCCCGTTGTTTCAGTTGATTAAGCGGATATGATGCATGCGGTGAAGTTTTGTCTAACACTGTCATGAAACCAGAATTCCCCAGGATCGATCAGGAGAAGATGGTCTCACCTCATGCGCAGGAGGTCGAGTACGCGCTGATTCTTTCGCGGATGATCAATACAGTGAAAGAAGATCCTTTACAGATGCGCCTGACGATCTACGAGTTTGCCCGTGCCAAACTGAAGATCGATACGTCATGGGCCGATGAGGCTGAACGGAAACGGCTTTTGGCCGCTCTCGAAACAGCTATCCAGGGAGTTGAAGCGTTCTCGACACGCCGCGACGAGAGAGAACGACTTGAGCCTCCGGCTACATCTCCACGAATGGCGATCCGATCCTCACCCGCTGAACCACCATCCACGTCAATGGTCGAGATCCCTCTAAAGTCTGCGCCAAAAAGCAACCTTGCGTCCAACGAATATTATCTGCGGCACGGGCGGCCGGTTATAGAAGTGCGGACGCGGGGGCTGCTATTGAGGCTGGCCTGGTTCTCGATCGGAATACTGCTGTTTGGCGGGTTGGTGGGGCTTGCGGTTTATAGGCAGCGGATGCCCTTATTGGGGAGCGGCGCGGCTCTACCTTCGCGGACAGAGTTGACGGTGGCAAATCCGGTAGCTCCACCATCGATTCCTCAGCAGACCACGCTTGCTGCTGACGCGAGAACGGCCGCTGTTTCAGCCGGTTCGCCGCCTTTTCCGCTGCCGAACGATTATGGTGTGTACGCTTTAAGCGGTACCACGCTGAGCGAACTTTATCTTCTGCAGGAACAGGTGCCGGATAAGCGGGTCGCGATGTCCACACCCGTGAATCAGCCTAGCAGCACGATCCTTCCTGACGGAAAGCCAAAATTTGTGGTATTCCGCCGCGATCTTGTGGGCAACACGCCCGATCGGATCGATATTCGCGTGGTCGCCCGTGTAGTGCGCGCCCTGACGTTCGACGCCAAGGGGAAGGCGAGTTTCTCGTCAGTCTCAGACGCCTGGAACATACGGAATTTATCGTATGAATTTAGAGTACGGCCGATTGCCGGAAACCCTGAAATGCTTCTGGTGCAGCCAGGGAATGCTGATTTCACGCTTCCGGCCGGGCGCTACGTTCTTGTGCTAAAAAATCAGGGGTATGACTTCACTGTTGCGGGCAATATTACCGATCCATCACAGTGCCTTGAGCGGACGGATGCTGCAAACGGAGCATTTTATTCAGATTGTCAAAAACAATAAAATGCTTTTTTCAGACCCCGAACAGAGATCGAGGAGTATCCTGTCAGAGGGGTAGTCGTCGACGGGTCTCGGTGAAAACAGCCTTGGCCACCAATCCCACAAAATAACTGCATTGAACGATGGTTTGCACGACCATAATCGTCAGCGCGGTGTCCAGAAAAGAGACACCGCGTGCGAAAGAGAAGACGACCGAAACTAGGAGCAGTAGCGCGAGAATCGACAACAGGATTTTAAGCCGGTACACGAGGCCAACCGCAAATCCCAATATGGCTAGCGCGATGGCAGCATATCCCATGCCGATGTCCCGTCTTCGCGGAGATAACGTCAGTGTCCGCAGGAACCGCCCAATCGCACCAATGAATGAGCACTATTGGCGAAGGGCTTATACTACTGCTACGCGTGAGTTCATTTGCCGAAGGGTTTTCGTTGGTCAGCCTGCCCGACAAGATCGAATCACGCATTTAAGTGAATCACAGCGTATAGCGAAAAGCAGCTACAATCTTAAACGGCCGACTTTTTCCCCCAACCCGTCCTCATGTCTACTCGGTGAGAATGTTCACCTTCGGTGGTTCGCGCCTTTCAGGGCTTCGGACGATGCACTTAGCCTATGAAGTTTCCATAGGGAGAGGCGCTCGCGCCCGCTCAAACCGACGAGCTCAGATTGTGGTGCATGGTGCCGGGATCCCATGCGATGGCCACCAGGCGCTACCAACAAGCATAGAAGATATCTTTGCGACAATCGTTGCACGTTGGGCGAAATGCGAAGCGAGCTTGAAATAGGAGGCCCATCGATGGAGAAATTTCCAAAGAGACCCACCCATCAGCGCCCAGATTGCGATACTCATCACTATGGCCAAGACCAAGGCTTCGGGGACGGGAACTGTGGCCCTGCCTTGAAGGCGCATGGACATCTTGTGGGAGTTCGGGTCGTTGGGATTCGGGGTTTGAAGTGCAACTTTTCCATACAGCTTGTCGTGAACGAAGAGCCCAACAATGCCGGGTGGCGAGGTCATCTAACATGCGCGGTGACCGCCTCAATGCTCAATTTCGTTCATTTTGGGAATTAGGCTGACGACACGGCGAGCCGCAACCGGATTTACGAGTTGAAAAAGCAGCAACTCCTAAAACAGCGCCAGCCTTGCGCCGGGGTGCAAGTCAGGTTGGTATCGGTCTTAGCGGTCGGCTACTTTCAAGCGTCTCCAACGCCCTACGGAGCCGCCCTAATCGTTCGCATTTGAATACGACTACTCTTTGGCCCAGTGACCCGCCAATTGGGATTTAACCGAGAAATTCCTGTTTTCTCAAAAGACATTGAATTTACAGTTTTTTTACTACTGTGGTGTGTGAACAATCAGGTGTGGCCGGAATGCAACGGATCCCTCAAAACGGAGTCTGACTAGAACTGCACACTTTGATGCGAGCGACTCCCCTAGTAGGTTCTTTGGAGAGGGCAGCTCCGTGGGCATTCGAATTCATCATGATTCCTAACAATGGGCTGCTGGCTAGATTTGGCTTGGCCCTTCAAGTCCGGGGGGGCGATTGATGGCCGGTAATTGCGGTGATCAGCGAGATGTGTCGGGATGCTGAAAACGGTCAGTCGCTTACTGTTCATGGGTGTTCTTGCAGGTCTGTTGCCGGCATGCTCGTTACTTCCGGGAACGGGACCGAAAAGTGATGCCGTAGATACAAATGCGACCGCCGGGGTGCGGTCGGCGACGCCGTTGCCTTACGCGCTGGTCGATGTCACCGCCGATACCATCGGTTTTCTGTCGCAGCCCAACTTGATCACGTTCAAAGGCGAGTTTCCCGACAAGCGCCCCAAGCCGGAGCAGGTCGTAGGGGTGGGCGATGTCCTCAACATATCGATCTTTGAAGCTGCGGCCGGCGGCCTGTTCACGCCGTCGGTTGCATCCGGTGCCAAGCCTGGGAACTTCGTAGAACTGCCGGCGCAGGCGGTTGATCAGAAAGGCAGTATCTATGTTCCCTATGCCGGCGAGATTCCCGCGGCAGCGCGAACCATACCGGAAATTCAACAGGCCGTCGTTGCACGGTTGCGGAACCGCGCTATCGAGCCGCAGGTGGTCATCAGTCTCAATCAGCAGCATTCAAGCGTTGTCAGTGTCTTAGGTGATGTGAATACGCCGGGTGTCCTGGCTCTGAACAGCGTCGGCGAGCGTTTGCTCGCGCTAATTGCGCGCGCCGGTGGACCGAAGTTTGAGGCGATCGAAAGTTACGTGACGCTGCAACGGGACGGCAAGCGCGTCAGGGTTCTGCTAAGCCGTGTGGTGCATGACCCACGCGAAAATATCTTCATTCGACCGAATGACGTGATTTTCATCACCCATGAAGCGCCGACGTTCACTGCGCTCGGAGCACTCAATCAAAACGTCTTTGGCTTTAATTCAGAGATTCCATTCGATGTGGAAACGCTGACACTGGCCCAGGCGATGGGCAAAGCGGGCGGACTAAACGACCAGCAGTCTGACCCCAGCGAGCTTTACGTCTATCGGTATGAGGACCGTCACTTCCTGGAGAAGCTCGGCGTCGACGTGACGAGATTTACCTTTGACAGGATACCGACGATTTATCGTGTCAACCTGCGCGATCCCTCAGGTATGTTGCTCGCGGCCGGTTTCCAGATGCGGACAAAGGACGTCATGTACGTCGCCAACGCCAAGGTCGTGGACTACTACAAGCTGCTGTTGCTCATCAACAATACGGCGAACACTGTGTCTAACACGGCAAACGCAGTGACCAACGTAAATACCGCTACAAAAACCAGGTGGTAGGCGCAAACTGAACGTTTCGATCATCGCGATGATCCGCCGGCTAGAGCTGAAGTTTCCGGTCGAGACTTTCAGGTCGATCCAGCTATGGGTGACGATTGCCGCGTTAACCCTGGCACCGCTATTCTTCGGCTCGGTGGACCAGTTTTGGGTTGTGGTTTGGACTATCCTGCTATCGATCGGAGCCCTCCTTGGCATTGACGCGCCGATGGGTGTCGGGCAGGCCCGCATCTTGTCTGTTTTTCTCTTGCTCTGTTTGGCCTACGCGATTGTGGCGATCGTGCAGGTTGTTCCGCATCTGATCGACCAACTTAACGATCCCATCTGGCAGCGAGCAAACGACCTTCTTGGACTTAACTCCTTGCCCCGTATCTCCAGCCGCGTGGAGATACCACCGGCATCGATCGGGCATTTTCTGCTGCTCGTAACCTCCTTCGTGGGCGGCTTCTTCGCCGGCGTGTCGCGGCGCAACGGCGACATCCTCATTGTGGTCGCGCGATATTCGATATTGGCTTATGCGACCTACGGCCTGGTCGCTCTGGTGTTGACCCCAAACATGCTCTTGTGGGCTCCAAAGCATGCCTACCGCGACAGCCTCACCGCAACCTTTGTCAATCACAACACAGCTGCGACTTTTATCGGCGCCGGCACGATCCTGTGGTTTTGTTGGGCATGTCTTTCGCTGCAATCGTTTCAACTTTCGTCGTTTCGCGTGCTGTTGCTGACCCCATCGAACGAACACATCGCGTTCAGGTTCATCTTTCGTTCGGCGGCTGGACTTGCCTGCTTCTTTGCCTTGCTCCTGACCGGTTCGCGCGGCGGCTTGATCTGTTCCTGCCTGGGATTGCTCGTTGCGATCAGCCTGATGATCGCCAACAGGTTAAAGCCGGGGTTCTGGTACGCTCTGGGCTCGGGAACCGTAGCGCTAGCGGTAGCGGCCGTCTGGTTGAGCCACACGGGCAGAATAGCAAGCCAGGGACTATTCGACGATGACAGATGGTCTGTCTACGGATTTTGTATCGAAGCCATTCGCAAGCGACCGCTTTTGGGTGCCGGCGCCGGCACCTTCGCGGATTTGTTCCCTTCGCTGCGGACAGAGGATTTTAACAGCTGGGGTGTGTGGGATTATGCTCATTCGACAATCCTCGAAATCGCCGTCGAAATGGGAATCCCCGTTGCGACGATGGTCGTGATTGCTGCGGCTGCATCACTGTTCATCCTAGTCCGGGGCGCGCTTAAGTCCAAAGACCGGAGCCGGAACTCACTTGCGGCAATCGCAGGAATTGCGGTCCTTAGCTATCTGCATTCGATGATCGATTTTTCGTTGCAGATTTCCTGGTTATCTCATTGTGTTTGGGATCCTGCTCGGTTGCGGCCTCGCGCGTTCGGCGTCCGAACAAACGCCGATCTACAAAGCGCGCTCGCGAGCGTTTTCCGCAGCTACATGAAAATCCGGCTTATCGCGAACGCTTTCGGAACCTAAGTTGGAGAGTTGCTCCGCGTCGCGGAGCAGCGCCGATTAAGATACGGCAAAGCTCCTGAGCTCTCGCAAAAGAGTCCCGTTACCGGTCGGCCAAACGCACCTTTCGATCGGCTTGTGACTGGAATACCCCGGGCGCCCCGACCTCAAACCAGAGCCTGGCATCAGTGGCCGACTGGATCTTGAGCCAATGATAGTCGGTGCTTTGCCAGGGGCGGATCGTTTCCGTCAGGTTGTCCAGCACCAAGTCGCCCCTCGTCGTTGCAACGACAAGAACCAGATGTCCGATTCCTGACGTTGTTTTGACCACGGAGAGCCGCAGCGCTTTCGAGGGCAGGCCGCTCTGAATTAGCTCGTGCCGCTTGGTGACGGCGTAATCGTTGCAGTCTCCGGTGATGGGCGCGATGGTCCAGCCGTCCTGGAGGTTCGCACCATAGCCCTTGAGCATCGGAATAATGGCTGCATTGACACTGCGATTGACGCGATCCAGCAATTCGGAATTGTCGGCGGTCAGGTCGATACGTTCGTTTTCCGTTGAATTCGATTTGCAATCGGACGGATAGCGAAGACAGAAACGAACGTGCTGGAAAGGAGCCAAGGTAGGCGAAGCTTCCACGATCGACGCCTGCGGACTGGGGTCCTGGAGAGGTCGATTGCGCGCGTCAGCGTCACTTGCAAAGAGAGTTGCAGCAAGAAACGCAAATGGCAATATCGTTAGAGAACGTCGCGCCATAGGATAGCCACCTGATCGGAAAGATGCGATCGCCGGAGGGCGCGCTATTGATCGGTGGATTGTCCCTTTGCGGAGTTAAATCTTCGCTAGCGAGCGGAGTTAACGAAACCTTGATGATCCAGCTAAATGGACAGTCTGCAGAACATCGATCTCCCGTCGGAAGAGCGGAGTTAGGTCGGAAGGTAATTGGAGTGCCAGTTCCAGGCGGTATCGATGATCGATTTGAGATCGTGCCTAGGAGACCAGCCGATCGTCCGTTTGGCCAAAGTATTGTCGGCGACCAGGGCAGGTGAGTCACCGGTGCGGCGTGGCCCGTATTCAACCTCGAAGTCCCTACCCACGACGCGCCGAACGGTATCGAGTAATTCTTTCACCGTTGTTCCATGGCCGGTTCCAAGGTTCAGGGCGTGGCTCACCCCCATGTTCAGGAGATGCTCGACCGCGCGGGTATGCGCATCGGCGAGATCAAGAACGTGAACGAAATCGCGAACGCAAGATCCGTCACGCGTGTCGTAATCCGTTCCCAGAACCTGAAAATGCGACCGGCGGCCCAAAGCGGCGTCCAGTGCGATGGGTATGGCGTGAGTTTCAGGCGAATGCCATTCGCCGATTCTTCCCTCGGGGTCTGCGCCCCCGGCGTTGAAATAGCGCAGGATGAAGGAACGAAAGCCTTGGTAGCGGTCGAGGTCCTTCAATATCTGCTCGACGATCAACTTGCTTTGGCCGTATGGATTGATCGGTGCCTGGGCGTGCGCCTCGTTCATCGGTATCGATGAAGGAATCCCGTATGTGGCACAAGTCGATGAGAACACGATCTTGTCGATACCTGCGGCCTGCGCCGCTCGAAGCAAGGTGATCGTTCCGGCGACATTGTTGTCATAGTAGCCGCTCGGGTCTCGAACCGATTCGGCAACCTCGATCGCCGCGGCAAAATGTATAACGGCTTCTGGCTTGTACTTGCCAAGCACTTCATCAATTCTCTTGCGATCTCGAATATCGCCCACCTCAAGCGGACCCCATTTGACGAATTCGGCGTGACCATTTGAAAGATTGTCATAAACGATCGGATTGAAGCCTTTGTTGAACAAATCAAGACACGTGTGCGATCCGATATAGCCCGCTCCACCAGCCACAAGGATATTTTTCATCTGCCGCCATTTTCCGAAACGCCGCGACGTTTTCCGTTCCGTTGCGACCTAGAATTTCTGGTTATCAGGTATACAGCGTGGGGCCACGGCAGAGTAGCCGGAAATGAGCTCGCTGGGTTCGGGTTCGAGCAAACTTTCGAAAGCCGTGGTGTTAGGTTAAGGGAGCGCCGCCCAGAGCTTTTTGATCCAGGCGGCTACCGCCCACAATAACTCAAGCATTCCCCAACCAAGGAAGCCCAACCAAGCAATCATTACGGCGACGATCAGTGTGACGAACAACCCAATCGCGACCTTTCTACTAGTCCACCTGGACGGTCGGGTCTTTACCGCGGAATCCTGCAGCTTGACGGGACGGAGATTGTTCATTCGTTTTTTTTCACAGTTTGACGCTTGATAGTCAGTAATTGCAACGAGTGAGGTGAGCAATCTCAAGACCATATTAACGTAAAGGTTGCCGGATCTCCCCCTAATCGGAAACATGTTAAGCTTACTTTTATTCCATTATAGCGGATTGGGCCCCTTCGATTGCGCACGAGGCGGGCAACCATGCAGCGGTGGGGACCACGCGGGTTCTGCGCCGGATCTCTTTCATGATCCGCTCCAGCGGATTGTTGGTTCTGATCTTCTGCCAGTGAATGTCCGGGAAGCCATAGTAGGTCAGGGTCTCGTGGACGGCCTGCTCGACGAGGTCGGCTGCCTTGCCCATCTTGCTTGCCCGCAGGTCGTCGACGATCGCCTGTGCCTTCTTGTCGGCGGCCTCGCGGCTCTCCTGGGCATGAATGGCCTTGAGCATGTGGCTCACCTCGCGGACCCTGGTCGAAGGGACGTGGCTGAAGACGTTGCGGTAGAAATGCACCATGCAGCGTTGGTAGCGCGCCTCCGGCAGGAAATCCGCGACGCTCTCGACAAGGCCCCTGCAGGCGTCGGAAATGACCAGCTGCACGCCCTTGAGGCCGCGGTCGACCAGATGGCGCAGAAACGCCGACCAGCCGGATTTGTCCTCCTTGGCGCCCTCGCAGATGCCCAGGATCTCGCGAAATCCTTCCGAATTGACGGCCGAGGCCACCAGCAGCGAAACGTTGCGGACCTCGCCGGCCCAGCTGCGCTTCATGACGATGCCGTCGAGGTAGAGATACGGGTGCTCGCCCTCGATCCGCCGGTTCCGCCAGGCCTCGATCTTGGCGTAGATCTTCTTGTTCAGGTTCGACACCGTGCTCGGGCTGACACGGGTGCCCCACAGCGCCTCGGTGATGTCCTCGACCCGGCGGACCGAAATCCCCGCCAGATACATCTCGATCAGCGCTTCCTCGACCGAGCTCTCCCGCCGGCGGTAGCGCTCGATGATGGCCGTCTCGAAGGTCTGGCGCCGCAGCTTCGGAACCTTGAGGTTCACTTCCCCGGCCACCGTGTGCAGCGAGCGTTCGTAGCTGCCGGCCCGGGTATCCTGCCGGCCTTGGCTGCGTTCGTAACGTCCTGCACCGCAAAGCCGATCGGCTTCCGCATCCAGCAGTGCGTTGAGGGTCTCCTCAACCGTCCCACGAACCATCTCGCCGAGATGATCCCGGATCCGGGCTTCATCAATCTGGATGACCTGGCCCATCGCCTTCAATCCATCGTCTTCACTCATTGCTTCGATCCTTCCTCAGTTTAGAGGAAGCCGGCAATCCTGAAAGTGCGAAAGATTCTGTACGTTATCGACAAATCCGGCTGGTCGGCATTTCTGCGCCATCTGGTCGATCGCGGCCTCAAGGGCGTGCAGCTGGTCATTTCCGACGCCTGCAGGGGCCTTGTCGAGAGCGTCGCGGATTTCCTGTAGGAAGCGCGCTACCAACGCTGCATGGTACATTTCTACCGCAACGTCTTCTGCCACGTTCCCTCAACCAGGATCCGCGAGGTCAGCCACATGCTCAAGGCCATTCATGCCCAGGAGAGCCGCGAGGCAGCCGACAAGAAGGCACAGGCGATCGTCGGCGCAGGGCAAGGCAGCCGACCTCGTCGAGCAGGCCGTCCACGAGACCCTGACCTACTATGGCTTTCCCGACATTCACTGGCAGAAGATCAGAACCAACAATTTGCTGGAGCGGATCATGAAAGAGATCCGGCGCAGAACCCGCGTGGTCGGTGCTTTCCCGGACGGTCAGTCCTGCCTCAACCTGGCGGCCACGCGACTACGCTACATCGCCGGAATAACGTGGTCGGCCAAATGCTAAATGAATATGCGGCCACTCTATCAGCAGCACCTATCTGAAACCGAAAGCCGTCGCATGATGAATGTGCGAAAGATTCTGGACACTACTGCGGTGGATGGCGATTGCGAGGCGCGCTAAGCGGGCGTCGGATTGCCCGGACTTCCAAGAAATGGGCAAATAATCTCAGACGGAAGTGTGGGTAGATCGAACCAGCCGAATACAATCGAAATGAACCCGTCTTACGCTCGCCCCGCCGGCATCGAAAGCCGGCGGCCAGTCTTATTGTTCATTATCCGCGACCGACAAACCTTTGGTCAGAACGCGCTGTCGCTCACGATAAGCGAGGGGATCGTAACGATTATTATTTTCGCGTCGAGTGCCATCGACCAGCTTCGCGCATAAAACACGTCGCATGCGACACGCCTGTCGTACGTAGTTTTGCTGCGGCCACTGACCTGCCATAGCCCGGTGATGCCGGGCCGGCACGCCAAGTATGCGCCCATTGAACTTGCGTAACGCTCCAGCTCTTCGTCAGTGACGGGACGAGGTCCTACGATGCTCATATCGCCCCTTAGGACGTTGAACAACTGGGGCAGCTCGTCCAGGCTTGACTTGCGAAGGATGTCGCCGATAGCGGTCACCCGGGGATCATATCGCAACTTGCGATTGGCCGCCCATTCGGCAGCCGCCACTGGATTCAACTCAAGCAATTGGCGCAAGCACTCGGGCGCATCTGTCACCATGGTGCGGAATTTCAGGCAGTCGAAATGCTTGCCATTAAACCCGACCCGCCGATGACGAAAAAGCGCAGGCCCCGGTGAGGTAACGATCGTGAGAACAAAACAGATGACTAGCAATGGCGCGAGGAGAACGATTCCAGAGAGTGCCAGTAGTATATCAACTATTCTCTTAGAGGTCATTCCGACAGGAGCCGATGACCCTGCTGAAGCAAATTGCAAACCTCTGCGTGTATCAGCTAAGCTGTTCATATTGGTACTCCTGAAACGACATTTCTAAGAAGCTCTCGATTTTCTACTTTTTTGAATTACTCCCCTTTCTTAACTCTTTTTTAACACAATTAATGGGCGCTACACAATTCCGGCAAGCACATATTCTATGCAACATTCTGCTAAGACTAATGCGTTAACCTATTAAAGTCATTAACCATTTTGACGATAGCTGTCAAAATGAGCAGCCCGCGGCCCAGGTGACGAAGAATTGAACGCATATAACGCGCCGCGAGATTAACTTATTGGTCTTCCGCCGTTCAAAAAGGGTTCGATTCTTTTGTGATTTTTTACAGGTTATTAGCCAACCTGGAGTGGGCTCTTGGGAGCGCTGAGGCGGTCCGGAACCGAAATCCCCGCTTGAGCCGGTGTGCTGAACCCACCGGCCTTCGCCGCGAATGCGGTTTGGGACATTCGAATGCTGCGGGATGCGAAATATCGCAGGCCCTATTGCAGATGTTGCTCACTCGGAGCTGATACGAAATCGGTGGCCCGACGTCCGACGAAAACAAAGCGGCCCTTTTTGGTTGAAATTGATCGCCTTGCCGGAGAGTTGGATCGTGCATCGCTCGGTTGGCCGCTTCCTTCTGATTGGGAGGAGGAGGGATCGCTATCTACGTGCGGGCGGGCGTTTGCGACAAATTCCTGCGACCGGCGACGCGCGTCGTCCAAGCACTAATACCACTGCTCAGGCGAAAATCTTCCAACAACTGTTGTCCGAAATAGCGCACGGACTTTGCGGTCAGGAGGCAGGTCACCAACAGAGTTGCGATCAGACGCGGCATGGCAAGACCCTGAAAAGATTAAGCTTTGGAGGCTTCTGAGGATCGCGAAACGTTAAGTCAGCAAAGGCCACCTCATGAACGGAGCTTCTGCAACGCGTCGGAAAAAGTCTTCTGGCTGTGCGGGTCGAGCTGTTCGATGCGCGATTGGAGCAATGCGCGGGTCGGAGCGGGCGCGTTCAGGTAGGTGCGGGCGGGAATTTCAACAAATCGATGCCTGACAAGGTTCTCGAATTCGGTCAGGATTTTCTGCCGAATCGTCGTCAGGTGCAGAAAGCACAACAGGTATCGCAATGATGATCCGACGAAGAGCCACCCACGCCTCGTTTGGGGAAGTCTCGTAGGACATTGCGAGCAGATTAAAGGACTGCTCATTCAATCGCCCGTGCAGAACCTCTAGGCCAAACGCCGAAAGCCAAACGAATGACTCGCGTGGCGCGCAGCTGAGAACCCGTCTCGAGCGAGCCTCAAGAGACTGGGTGTGCCGATCGAACTCGTTGGCGGCTCCAGATCGCAGCGCAGCCGCTGCCAACGGCATTTCCATGAGCAGCATCGCTCTCTGAGAATGGGCGTCGCAAGGGCTCAAGTCATGTGAAGCCCGGCTCTCCAACATCTGCGTCAATGTCGTTCGATTGAAAGGCTCGGAACGCAGGAGACGACTTTCGATATCCCAAAATTCATCTGCCGCCTCGCTCCGGGGAAGAGCAAAAATTCCCCAAACGAGTCCCAAGCAGCCGATTGCAAGCGTCAGGGCTCGCCGAACGATTAATCCGAGAGGAGTCTTTGATGCAGGACCCAAGACCTAGACGGTTTCCGCCGGTACTGTTTCGTTTGTGTAATAACCATAGCGCCGATCGGGATAACCTTCGAAGCGGCGCATGACGGCCTCATCAGCCTTATTGAGAACCGCGCCTAACAGTCGCTCCGAAAGAACATGCGAGGCCGCCACCGCTTTCAGGACTTCGTCGGTGGACGTGCTGCCCCACTCGACAACCAGAACAAAGGCATCAAACAGATGGGCAGCAGCCTTTACATCAACCACTGGAAGGATGGGAGGTAAATCAACGATGACATAATCGTAATCGTTCTTAGCCATGCTCAACATCTGCTTCATTGCCGACGAGCTCAGAATATCCGAGCCGTTAGTGGGCTTTATACTGCTCGAAGATGGCAGGAAGTCGAATTTGTATTTGGAGTCCGTAATAACAAGGTCGCGAATATCCGAATTGTCTGCGACCATGTTGAGCAACCCCGGAGCCTTCGCATAGCCAAGGGTCTTGGTCATCGAAGGATTTCGCAAGTCGGCGTCAATCAGCAGGATGCGGCCACCACCCTTGGCCACAAATGCCGCAAAGCCTGCTGCAACCGTCGTTTTTCCCTCACCGGGGAGGGCGGAAACGAACCCGATAACCTTGCCGCCCTTAGGGTGAAGATCGATGGACACTTTGATATATCGCATCGCTTCGGCGGTTGCCGAAAACGGCGCAGCTTCGCTAATTTGCCGAAATGTTCCCGATCTTGGCGATCTCCGTAGTTTGCCGAAACCTGATCCCTGGTCGAACGCCGGTAGAACGGCAAGACAGCTGGTTCCCAAAAGGGCTTCAAGCTGGGCACGGGTGTGAATTTGGCGGTTCATCTGCTCCCGAGCATACGCAGACACGATCCCGAGACCCAGTCCACAAAGTGCGGCAAGCGCGAGCATCAAACCAATCTTGGGGGAGCTTGGCGATCGGGGAGGGGACGCCACGGTCACAACCCGAGCCTCTGTCGACGGAAACGATTGCTGTTGGACTGACTGTGTGAACCGCGACAGGAAGGTCTCGTAAATGCCGCGATAGCTATTCGCTGCGGTTTCGAGTTCTCGCAAGCGGACCTGCTTCTGTCGCGTCGAATCGGACTGCTGGAAAACCTCGGTCATGCGCTTGTCGATCGCTTCTTCCTGGCTTTTCGCGATCTGTAGTTCACTTTTATAACTTTCGGCGATGCGGGAAATCTCATCCCAGATCGCGCGCTGCAGAGCCGACATTTCCGCCCGGAGATTTCTGGCGGCCTGGTGATCCGTCCCATAGCGGGCGCTCCACTCGGATTCCTTGTTCTGATCATCGAGAAATTGCTGCCGAAGCTTCGTGATTACGGGGTTGCTTAGTGCGTCGGTGACCACCGGATCAGGAATGCTAAAGCTGTTCTCCTTGTCTGATCGCTGTTCCAGAACGCGCGATATGCGGTCAAGTTTTGCTCGGGCCTGGCTGGTATCGGCGCGGGCCTTCGCCAAGGCTATTCCAAGCTGATCAAGCTCGACTTCACTCGTCAACCTGCCATCCATGCCGACAATGATATTGTTTCCGGATTTGAAATCCTGAACCGCCTTATAGGCATTGCTCGCTTGCTCGCGCAACTCAACGATGCGCTGTTCGAGCCACGCGCTGGCGCGGCGGGTCGCCTCGAATTTCGCTTGTAGCTGGTCCTCGATGTAGGCGTCGGTGAAGGCGTTAGCGATATTCGCAGCCTTGTTCGGATCAAGCGAAGTATATGCGATCTGCTCGATGTAGCTTTTGCCGAGGCGGGTTACACGCAGATTGTCCTTGACGATGCCAAGAACCAGGCGCATCCGCTCGCCTTTTGAGGGCTCCTCCTTGGGCACCTCTAGTCCGAACAACGAGAAGAGGCGCCGCCGGAGACCCGTTCTCGCACCGACGAACTCCGGATCTTCGTCCAAGTGCAATCGGCGGATCACCGCGGAAGCTACTTGCTCGGATTTAGTGGTCTCGATCTCACTTTCGACCGAGGCGTCTTCGACCATGCGATTTTCGGCCGCCATTTCGGTTTGCGTCCAGGTAATCTTCTTTGTGTCGATAATCATGTCCGCTTGCGCGGTGTACAGCGACGGCGAAAGCGCAACATAAATTGCCCCTATGACGATCGCCAAACCCATGACCACGGCTATCAGTCGCCATTGGCGGCTCAAGAAATCCCGGACGTTAGCCAGCGAAACAGATCCGGAACTCGGAATCCCTTTCCATCGCCGGCCCATAGGGCGGATACTGACCGGCCACATTCATTCGCAGTTCCTCAAACTTCCCAAAGCCTTCAATGAAGGTCGCTAGTTAATCACCGCGTCGGACTTACCTGGCCTGCCGCAGTGGTGGCCACATTATTATTCGCCGTAGAGACCGTATTCGCCGTAGAGACCGTCAAGCCTGCAGCTGTAAACACTATAGGTGTCGTCGAGCCACCGGCACCGGGTTGTGTGGTCGTCCCAGTTGAGTTATTTGGATTGGTAACAACCACGCTACCGAAGCCGCTCGTGGCAGCGGACGATGCCGCAGCCGTCGCCGCAGTCGACAAATCCCCGGCAACTGCGGCAAACGCAGCCTGGAATTCTCCGTCATCGAAGCTAGCAACTGCCTGCTGAATGCGCAGGCCCCCTTGCTCGTCGACGGTTGAACAGGCTATCGCGGCTTGGGCGAGCCCGGCAGCGATTGCCGTTCGAAATCGCGGCGTAGTCTCTTTCGCGATACTAACGAGATCCGCAGCAAGCGAGGCGTCGGTTCCCACGAGGTTTCGCACAAACGCTTCAATGGTCCGGGTGTCGGAATCCGGAGCGACGAGGGCGCGAGGGCTTGACTTGAATTGGCTAATAGATTGAGCGGACACCGGCGGGTTCACGCAAGCGGCCCATATATCGCCCACTGATAGAGCAAGCAATATCTGAACAAACAGCGTCTCGACGAGAAATCCGGCACGCATAGGAGCCCTCAATTATCTGTTTCTAATCATAAATCTGCTTCTGATCATAAATCTGCGCATAACCTATACTAGGCCGCAGGGCGTATCAACCGGACCTCAGGCTTAGGTTTGATCGGTCACGCATATCTTCCAACGGGCATACCTCACCTAATACATTGAAAGAACTAACGTTTTGAAATAGCTTGTTGCAGCGCATTCACGGAACTTTCATTCGAGAAAAAGGTAAGAGAAGTGGAACATCGGTCGATTCTCATAGGTAACCATACTGCGATGGCGAGTTGACCGTGTTATCTACTCCTTTTTGTCTTCAGGAACTCAAGGTGCGGGGGCGGCGCCCGACGTTAACGGCGGGTCTGAGGATCTATGCTGTCGGCGACGTCCACGGACGTATTGATCTGCTCAATGAACTTCTGGGCCGGATCGATGCAGATCTTGCACTCCGCCCGACGGAGAGACCGCTTTACGTCTTTTTGGGCGACTACATTGATCGGGGATCTTCATCGCGCGAGACGATCGACAGATTGATCGAACATCGTGCGACGAATGAGTCCGTGTTCCTGAAGGGCAACCATGAACTGATCGCAATCAGGTGCTTGAGCGATCCGGATCTCTTCGACCAGTGGATGCGTCTGGGCGGCATGGAAACGTTGATTTCGTATGGGGTTTCCCCTGAAACCTTGGCAAGCGGAAGGAAAATCGCCGAGCTCCAGGCGGCATTTCACCATGCATTGCCATCAGGCCATTTCCGTTTTTTTCGAGACTTGCAAAGTTCGTTTGCCTGCGGAGATTTCTTCTTCGCCCATGCCGGCGTAAGACCCAATGTCGAGCTGTCGCGACAGAAGGAGAGCGATTTGCTATGGATCAGAGAGGACTTTCTTTCGTCGAATGAGGACTTCGGCAAGATTGTCGTTCACGGACATACGCCGACCATCGAAGTAGAGGTAGGACCAAACCGGATCAATATCGATACGGGCGCCTATGCGACCGGCCGCCTGACATGCCTCGTGATCGACGATTCGTCATTATCGGTGATCGATACGTTGGGCAATTAGGCTGTCTCTGCAGGTTTAGCTTCTTGCTCCGCTACGAGGATATGGCCCAAACAATGGTCCGAAAGCGAAACATCCCCGCCATCAAGCAAAGTCGGAGGCTGCTCACCACCGGCGGAGCCGAAGGCTCCTTGGTTACCGAGTTGCTTCGTCGCCTCTACCTGTCTGCAGGAGATAAGTGCTACTTCGCCAGGCCGAGTTCGATTAACCTGACTCGACTAATCTTGGGGGCTCGACCGGCGGGCGCATGGACTTTCCCTGGATCTTTTTACTAAATCATCTTGGGGGGCTGACGAGTTTTCGGCCATTCGTTGCAGCTTGAGCTCAAGCACTCTTCCCGGCGCGTTGATGGTATGTCGTTGTTGAAAACTCGGTCTGCTAGAGTGTGGAGTTCGGCAAGTGCTCGAACTCTCTGAACCCAGTCGATCGACCGAAAGAACGCCGGATGGCGAATGGGGATGATCTAGATTTATTGTATCCGGCACCATTGCCGCCGATGGTTGGCGGCTATCTGGTTCGCAAGAAGCACGTCGCTGCCGGAATTTCCGTCATCGATGCTTTCTGTTCAGTTTTCGCCAGTTTCGACGCTCACGGGGGTGCCCCCAACGCAAACCCTCGTTCGATTCTTGTCTCGCAGTGCGGCCACCTCGGGGATCTGATCATGACGCTGCCGGCGCTGCATTGGATCCGCCGCAACAGGCCCAAGATCAGAATCGGATTGATTGTCGGATCGTGGGCCAAACCGATGCTGCATGGAATCGCCGAACTCTATGATGCTTGCTACTTCGCAGACCATTTTATGCTCGACCGATCGGATCGCTCCCTGAGAGACAAACTTGCTCGCCATCGCTCCAGTTGGAGAACGGCGGCTGCTGAGATCAGGCGGGATCACTATGATGCTGCGATCGAATGCTTTCCTTTCGTGCAGAACAACATTCCGCTGCTGCGCGCGTGCGGCATTCCGGCCAGGGCAGGTTTTACCTGCGGCGGATTCGGCGCGTTCCTAACGGAGAAGGTGGTATGGAAGCACGATTCCAGACCCTATCGGGACTATCTCCGGGATCTTCTTCGGGCGCTCTTCGCTGACGATTCGCTCGGCCATCCTTTTCAGCCATACTACCCCGCTCCCCGCGTGGCTATAACATCGCCACGGTCGCCCTATGTGCTCGTCCAAACCGGGACCGGGAACCCAAGCCGAGAATGGCCGGAGTGCCGCTGGACCGAACTTGTAAGAAATCTGACAATGCGATCGACGACCGTAGTACTCGCCGGCGTCGGCCCGCGGGAACGAGAACGGGCGGCGCGCATCGAAGATAGCGTTGGCGTCGGCGTGTTAAATTTGTGCGACAAGCTATCCTGGGACGAGTTTACCGCTCTGGTGGCCGGAGCTGCGCACGTCGTTTGCCTGGACTCGGCGACATCTCATCTCGCCGCTGCTTTCAGAATTCCTGCCACGGTCATCATGCCGACCACAAACGATCCGGTGCAATTCGGACCGGCGAGTGACCAGGCCCGCGTTTTGAGTTTCCCGACCCCCTGTGCGCCTTGCTTTCGCAGCATGGGATGCAATCACATGGCCTGTATTCGGAAGGTGAGCGTGGCTGAGGCCACGGAGGCGGTATGGGGGCGGCTAGAGCTGGCTGTCTGACCGTGCTTGTTGCACTTTGGAGTATCGGACGAATCCGTCGACTTTGTAATGAAGAGCCGGTCTTCGGACGCCAATCCGCGCTCAATCCCGCGGCTCACCCGCCTGGTTGCCCCGTGATTTTAACTGTGATCCGATTTCATTGAGCATAGGCATAAGATATGCTCGCGGCTAGATCGATGTTTGTGAGACGGTAAAGATCAGTATTCGATTTGGATTGGTGTTCTTGGAGAAGTAGATGCAGTCCGACGCGTCGAAGAGCCATGGTCTACGATTAGACACGGGAACGCGAAAGGTTGTCGCGGTGATCGGCGATCTCATGATCGACCGGTATCTTACAGGTAAGGTCGATCGCATCTCTCCGGAGGCTCCTGTTCCGGTCCTTGTCCATGGCTCCGACCGCGCGGTCGCGGGCGGCGCCGCCAACGTGGCCGTCAATATCGTTTCGCTTGGCTGCGGAGTTCATCTCGTCGGTACGGTCGGCTGCGACCTCGATGCGAACGATCTCAAGGATCTCCTCGCCGTCGCCGGGGTATCGTCAGAATGGCTGGTGGCTGATCCTGATCGGCCCACCATCAGCAAGACCCGCATCGTCGCCGGCAGGCAGCAATTTGTCCGTATCGATCGTGAAGTGGCGGGGCGTCCGTCCCCCGAAGTCGAAGCAAAACTCATCAAGTCAGCCCGTTCGGCGATGGTCGCAGCTGACATTGTGGTTCTGTCCGACTACGCAAAAGGCGTATTCGGCGATTACGTTTTGGAACAGGTCATCAGCGCTGCGAAATCGATGGGGAAGTTGGTGCTCGTCGACCCGAAGCGGCGCACTTTCGAAGCCTATCGCGGCGCCGACATCATCAAGCCGAATGTCAGCGAACTGGCGGCAGCTATCGGACTGCCTTGCAGCACCGATGCCGAGGTTGAAGCCGCTGCGAAAGCGCTTCTAGCTCAGTTCGGTGGGACGTTGTTGATCACGCGTGCCGAAGCCGGCATGTCGCTGCTGAAGGGCGGAGAGTTCGTCAGGCACTTTCCCACATCGGCATTGGAGGTCGCAGATGTCTCCGGCGCCGGCGATACGGCGCTCGCGGCGCTAGCCGTGTCGATCGTAGAGGGGCGCTCGATCGAAGAGGCAGCCGTACTGTCAAATTTCGCCGCGGGTATCGCAGTCGGCAAACTCGGCACCGCGGTCGTCAGCAGGATAGAGCTCAACGCGGCTGTCGCTCGGGCAGAGGCGACCGCCTACCACCCGGGTGCCCTGGCGAGCCTTGCCGACGCAGTAGAAATGGCTATGACATGGCGTCAGCGGGGAGAGCGTATCGTTTTTACCAACGGTTGTTTTGATCTGGTTCACGCTGGACACGTCGAACTGCTTTCAGCCGCCGCGGGTGCAGGGGACCGCCTGATCGTAGGCCTCAATTCGGATGCGTCGGTTAGCCGATTGAAAGGACCTACTCGGCCGATCCAGAACGAAGCAGACCGCGCCCGCATTGTCGGTGCGCTGAGAGCGGTCGATCTTGTGGTTATTTTCGACGAACAAACCCCGATGGCTCTCATTGATGCGATTTCTCCGGACGTGTTGGTTAAGGGCGCCGACTACACCGAGAACCAGGTGGTTGGCGGCGATCTTGTGAAGGCCCGCGGTGGCCGTGTGGTCCTCATTCCGCTCGTGGCCGGTCGCTCCTCCACCAAGATTGTCGAAAGGATGCGATAGTGAATTCGGCTCCGTTGCCGACCGAGGACCAATCGCCCGCTGCAGCGCTGCGACAGCTGGAATCCTTTGCCCGTCAACGCAGCCTTCCTCTCTGGGCAACGTCGGGCTTCGACGAGGCGGTGGGCGGCTTTCACGAACGCTTGGATTTCCATGGCGACCCAATTAGGGATCTGCCGCGCCGGCTAGTGGTGCAGGCTCGGCAGATTGTGGTGTACGCACGATCGTCGCTTGTCGGCTGGTACGACGGCGGCGAGCGCTGCGCGCTTCTGGCCTTCGAGACGGCGCGCCAAAGATACCGGTCGCCGGATGGAAATCCCGGCTGGGTATTCTCGATTCACGCCGACGGCAGGATTGCAGATCCCACACGCGATCTCTACGCCCACGCGTTCGTGCTCTACGCGCTGGCATGGGTGTATAAACTGACTTCCGATCCTGCCGTTCTCGCCCTTGCCGACACCACGCTCTCCGAGATCGACACGATATTTTTCGCCGATGGACCAGGCTACCTGAGCAAGGTTCCTGGCGCGACGGATATTCGCGAGCAGAATCCGCACATGCATTTGTTTGAGGCGTTGCTCGCGCTTGCCGACGCAAGTGGAGCGGAACGCTTTGTCGCCCGCACAAATGCCATCGTCAATTTGTTCGACAACGCGCTGGCTCATCCGACAGCCGGTGCGGTACGCGAGATCTTCGATGCAAGCTGGCGTCCGCAAAAGCCTGCTGGCGCGAATCTTGTCGAGCCCGGACACCAGTTGGAGTGGGCCTGGCTGCTGCGCGAATGGGGGAGATTGGTGGGCCGGACGGTGGATGAACGGGTAAGCCGGCTGTGTGAACACGCGACCACGTTCGGGATAGATGCGGCGAAGGGGCTCGTTCGGAGCTCAGTTCAAGAGGACGGCAAGATCATCTCGATCGCGGCGCGGGTCTGGCCACAAACGGAGGCTATTCGCGCCCTCTTCCGCGAAGATCCCAAGGGGACGAAGTGGCCGGGCCTTGTCGCGGCCATCAGCGAGAACCTGTTCAGGGTTCATCTGCCGGCCAAGCTCAACGGAGGGTGGATCGATCAAACAAACGAAGCGGGAGAACCGGCGGTAGCATTTATGCCAGCCAGTTCTCACTACCACATTGTCGGGGCCGCAATCGACGGCGCGCTGTCCTGCCGGACGTGATTTCGAGTTCGCCGGTTGATCGGCGATTGTGGCGTGGGCCGCAGGGCAATGGATCTTCCAAATGCACACGAGTCCTGTTTGCGGGTCACCGCTTTGCTCTGGACTGAAATCAACGATCAGCGAAACCTGTCGGGGCGACTGAGAAAGTCGCGCACATAGGTTCCAACCGCGTTCTCCAGAGTTGTGAAACCGCCATTATATCCTGCACGAAGCAGACGATCGACCTTGCTCATGGTGAAATATTGATAGCTGCCGCGGATGTGCTGGGGCATTTCGACGTATTCAATCTTTGGCGTCGCATCGAGGGCAGAGTAGGCCGCGAGTATCAAGTCGCGGAAGCTGCGTGCCACGCCGGTTCCGACGTTGAAGATTCCATTGGCGGCAGGTGTCGCCAGCAGCCACATCATGATGCGAACGGTATCATCGACATAGATGAAGTCGCGCCTTTGGTCGCCATCGGCAATTCCATCGCGATGCGACTTGAAAAGCTTGACCTGGTGTCCTGCTGCGATGTCGTCGTAGCAGCGCGCCAGCACGCTCATCATCGACCCCTTGTGATATTCGTTGGGTCCGAACACATTGAAGAACTTGAGACCAGCCCAGCGTGGCGGCATTTGATCGCCGCGTTCGACCCGCCGGACGACGGCAAGATCGAAAAGATGCTTGCTCCAGCCGTACAAATTCATCGGGCGCAAGGTCCTCAATGCCGAAAACGCATTGTCGTCGTTAAAGCCCTGTTCACCGTTGCCATAGGTTGCCGCCGACGATGCGTAGATCAGGGGCGTAGACGTCGTGACGCACCAGTCGAGCAGCCGCATCGAAAGGCGGAAATTTGTCTCGATGACGAGGTCGCCGTCCGTTGCCGTCGTCTCCGATATCGCGCCGAGATGGATAATCGCATCAAGCCGCCGTCCATCGAGCCAATGCATGAGGTCCACGGGAGGTACAATATCGGCGAGCTGCCGTTTGGCGAGGTTGCGCCACTTGCCGTCATGCCCGAGCACGTCGCATACGACGACGTCATTGTGGCCTGCTTCGTTAAGCGCAGCGACCAGATTGGACCCAATAAAACCAGCACCGCCCGTCACCAGAAACATCCATACTCCTCACGAGTTGCGTCGGCAGAGCAGACAGCGTTATGCCAAGCAGTCAGCCCGATGGGAACAAGCTGGCTGTTGTTCCGAAAAGTCTGCTGAGGGTATATATGGATTCTGCAAGAGTTCAATCAAACCGCGGCGCTGACCAGGGCATTGAGTTAACAAGCCGCCGGGTAATCGACCGCAATCCCAAAAATGGAGTGGCGCAGCTAGGCATTTCGGCCAGGCAGACAAGCGCAGTCGCCGTTAACCTCGCTGCAATGTCTTGCAAAACCAAGCGTACAAAACAGCATAAATATCGCATATTCGCCAGGTGCGTCAGCGAAAGGTCGGTTGCGTGAGTCGGAAGTTAATCGGTTCGGTGATAAATGCGGCCGTTGAGACGTATCGAAGTCAGAAGAGTATTCTGGCGGTCGGGCGATATTTTTACTTTCTGCTGGCACGACGCGGTCCTGCGGCAATCAAGCGTCGTATCGAAGCGCGCCGGACGCTCGCCAATATAGCGGCTCAGCCTGAGCTGCTTCAGGCTGAGGCGGGACAAATCGCCGTTGCAGCGCTCGTTGGCGGGGTTGTCGGCGACAATATCATGGCGGCACGTTTTCTTCGCGATCTAAACGCGGTCTGCCCGAATGTCAGATTTGATGTCTACACCTCGAACCTCGCCCTCGGAAACTGGATCTATGCCGGCGTTCCGGGCATGCGTAACTGTTTTCAGGACACGGTGTTCGAGAGACTTCCTGCAGAATACGATGCTCAGCTCGAATTCGGCGACACCGTGCGATTCCTGCAAGCCAAGCCAAATTTGTTTGAGGGGCAGGGCGGACGCTTCTCTGCCATTCTGGACTCGATACGAAAATTTTCGGAAAAGCACAGCAGGAGCATCGAGCCGTACAATCGTGACGGCGTCGTTGCACAGGAGCTGTTGTACACGACCGGGACGAATCGGGCGGCCGCCAATCATGTTATCGCTGGCGTCGCCTATGGGGGGGATTGGTACGACCTTGCCGCCGACGATGCGGCGATCGGAAAATTCATGTTGGCTGGAAAGAAATACGTCACGGTCCACAACGGCTTTGATCTATCGCAGGTAACCAATTCCGGCACGGTGCCAAAAGTTTATCCGCGGTTCGCCGAAGTCATCAAGGAAGTGCGGCAGGTGATGCCCGATCTCGTCTTCGTCCAAATAGGTTCTTCGACCAGCGTCCCCATAGAAGGTACAGACTTCAACCTGATCGGGCGAACCAGTCTCGCCGAAGCCACCGGTCTTGTGAAGGGCGCAGCCTGCCATCTCGACAACGAAAGCGGCCTCGTGACCATCGCAAGCTGTTACGGAACGCCATGTTGCGTGATCTATGGGCCATCAAGCCCGGACTATTTCAGTTATAAGGGGAACGTCGCTGTGCGCCCGATAGAGTGCGGTGGCTGCTGGTGGGCTTCGAAGGAATGGCTCCGTCGCTGCCCGCGGGGTCTTGAGGAGCCTGTTTGCATGTATACACAGCCGCCGGCGCGTGTTGCGGAGGGGGTCGTGCAACTGCTGCAATGACGGGCGCAATAACCGCGTTCACGGCCGTTTGAATACGCTTCGGGTGATTGCCACCCGGTCTGGCGTGAGCCGTGGCCAACGACGTAGATCGCGATGGTCCGCTGCAGGTCGACGTGGTCGCCGAAAAACATCGTCACTTTTGCATTATTGGCCCGAGATAGGTGATGGGTATTGCACAACTGGGCCTCTCGCAGTACGACGATTGAACGCGATGTTACGCGCTCTGAGGTCTGCCCAGCGTCGCGAGCTTGATCAAGCTTTCAAAAATCGAAGAACCTTGTGCACAGAAGCCGATGAGCAAACAATAACAATAAAGGTGTCGAAACGTCTGGATGGCAGCTTTGTTGGAGCATTCTTCGCCGACTTCTCTGTCGTAATCAGGCTTCTACAAAGGCTTTGCCAGGTATTAAAATAGGCTAACGGCAGGCTTTAACTGCCTCTTGAAAGGGCAATGGCGAGCTTCAAATAATCAGTGACTTCAACTATCCTTTGGCCGGTCATCGTTAACGCTCGGACTTATTGATCTTGGAACGAGGAATGAGCTGTGATGAATTGCGATTTGTGGTTGCGGCTACGGGTCACGTGCGCCGCTTTGTCCGTTCTGGTTTTCGGATGCCTTGCAATCGGAGTGCTGGAAGCACAAGCTTCATCTGAGCGAAAGGGAATATCTGCATTCGATTTCGTTCAGATGATGGGCGTCGGCGTCCACCTTCGCTACACCGACACCGCCTACGCCAATGTTCGCAATGTCATGGACGACATGAAGTTCCTTGGCATTCATTACTCCCGCGACGATCTGCCAGGAACGGACAATCGCGAATCTCTTTATGCCCGCGATAAAATAAAGCGAATCGCGTTCGAGGGAATCAAATTTAATCTATGTTTTCCGATCCGCTGGGAAGAGGCCGGCGCGGTCAGCTTCGTACGGATTCTTGAACAGATCGTACCTGGCGCTGTAGCCTCTGTGGAAGGCTTCAACGAGATTAACAATAATCCGGGCTCTTTCAAAGGGCCGGGCGGAGTGGCTATAGCTGCCGCCGGGCAAAAGGCCATCTATGACGCGATCAAGTCGGATCCGGTGCTGCAGCACATACCCGTGATAGACATGACGGGCTTTGTCGAGTTGAAGGATCCGACATCCTCCTACGGCGGCTCGCTGAAGGGATATGCGGACCTGATGAACGTTCATTTCTATGCCCAGAACGGGCAGCAGCCGGGCGGATGGATAAACACCGAGAAGCTCGGTGAGTACAAGGCGATGGAAGAGCAAGAGGCGATGCCGAAGGCCATCACTGAGTTTGGTTACTCGAGCTTGCCTCAAAGCGGTTGGCTCGTTATTGGCGTCGACGAACGTACGCAGGCTAAGGGCATTGTGAACGGATTGTTTGATGCGGCGAGATCAGGTTTTGACAAAATCTATATCTATGAGCTGCTCGATCAGAAACCGGATCCGGACTCGAAAGAGCTGGAGTTCCATTTCGGCTTATTCACAGTTGATAATCGGCCGAAAGCTGCGGCGCTTGCCTTGCACAATCTGACGCAGGTGCTTCACGATACCAGCAATCCCGACGCTGCCCACAAGATGACCGCGCAACCTGTTCGAGCCGAGGCTCCCGATTCCAAGGAGCCGGTCTTCACGCTCACCTTGAACAAGTCGGACGGTACGAGGCTCGCCGCAATCTGGCGCGAACCTCCATTTTGGGATCGCGCCAGCGGTCGGCCGTTTGAGTCCAAGCCGGTTCGGGCAAATGTGTCGTTCGAGGATGCATGCAGCTCGATCAGGCAATATGATATCCTGAAGTCGGAGGCGCCGATCGCTACATCCGCCGGCAACGCCATTTCCCTCGATCTAGAGGATTACGTGCAGTTGGTTGAGTGCGTGAAATAGCGTCAATTCTGGCAGCCAGGGACCTACGAATTCGGTGCTGGAAACCAATAGAGCGGCGAATGCCGGCGTCCAGATTGGATAGTTAAGAACGACGACACGCGGTATTTGCCATCTGGGGCGCTTCTCTATAGTGCTTGGTGCAGGCAAGCGCCGTGCGAGCAGCATATGACGATCGAAATCATTGGATACATAACCCTTGCAGTCTGCATCTATGGCCTGTTCTGCCAGCCTGCATTTCTGGTCTACGTCTATTTCGGCGCGTCTCTGCTTGGCTCTGCGGCAGCCTTCATTCTCACGTCGCTCGGTGGAACCTCTGTATCTCCCGCCCACCTGATCCTGGGATTTCTGACCATCAAACTGCTGGGCGACCGCGATATCAGGAAGAAAGCGTTCGAAGGAATTGGTATCGGCCGTCCGGGTTTTTGGTTGCTGCTGACAATAATCTACAGCGTCCTTTCAGCGTATTTCATGCCGATTTTCTTCGCGGGTCAGATGTTCGTCTTTCCCGTCCGGATCGTCGCAAATGCCTATACGGCCGTCCTGGTGCCAGCCGTGTCGAACCTGACCCAGTCGATTTATCTGATTGGTGATTTCGTCTGCTTCTTCGTGCTCTACGGCTATGCAACTGACGAAAACAGGGTAATGACCCTGAGCAACGCTGTCATCGTCACTGCGGTCCTGGATCTGGTG
The DNA here is from genome assembly GCA_963801875.1 of uncultured Alphaproteobacteria bacterium. Lineage (GTDB taxonomy): Bacteria > Pseudomonadota > Alphaproteobacteria > Rhizobiales > Xanthobacteraceae > Bradyrhizobium. The sequence continues at coordinate 1,490,009 of CAWDGT010000010.1, forward strand.
TTTGTGGTCCTCGATGTCGCAACCTTTGCAACCGGTACGGCCGACCTGCTAGCGTTCATTCGCAATGCCACCTATGCAATTCTGAACGACAACGAGGTCGCTGGATTCAAGCGCATCGTCGGATCATTTAATGAAGCATCGGCATTCGGCGCCGTAACGCTGGGCTATTTTGCCTTTACGCTCCAGCTATGGCTGTCCGGCGTGCGTCCTCACCTGACGTTTACGCTTACGATGCTGCTGCTTGGCGCGCTCGTCTGTTCGACCTCAACCACCGCGTATGTGGGTCTCGCGGTGTTCCTCGGTTTTGTCTACCTTGGAATACTTGTCCGCATGGCGCAGCGGTCGCTCACCCGTCAAATGGCATACTTTGCCTTCGGCATTCCAATCGTGCTGCTGATCGTCATCTTCGCTATTTTGTTGAACGAGGCACTTTCGGCATACATTTACAGTCTTGCCTCAGAGCTGATCTTAAATAAATTGTCAACGGAATCCGGCATAGAGCGCTCGGCATGGAACAGGCAGGCCATACAGGTATTCTTTGACACGTATGGATTCGGCGTTGGTAATGGAAGTCTGCGCGCCTCAAGTTTTCCGATTGCTGTCCTTGGAAGTCTCGGGTTCATCGGAACAACGTTGTTTGCCCTTTTCTTTGTTGGTCTATTCTTTCAAAAGGATAACGGATACGATCCCACAGTAAGTGTGATCCGACGGGCTGCTAGGTTTGCCTGTTTGGCCACGTTGATAACTGTTACGATTTCGGGCGCATTGACTGATATCGGCTTATCGTTCTATCTGTTCGCGGCGGTTGCGTGTTGCGCTCCCGCGCGTAGCCGTGGGCGGATCCGCGCGGAGTATGTCTTCAGCAGGCCGGAGAGGGCGCCGATCCATGTCGCCGACTGGCCGACGCGAAGCCGGGCGTGATTTGAAAGCGGGGGCATCGGCACTTTCGGTGTTACGGCGGCATCCATCACCAGAGCGGTGCGTCCAACGTCGTTGACGCAGGGGCGGGAATTTCAAATGCCCCTGTGATCAAACTGGGCTGTACTCACAGTCTTTGATGATCAACACTCCCTTCGCTCGCGTCCGACGAACTTACCGCTGCAACGCATAATTCCTGATTGCTTCTTAACTACGCGCCTGCCGACCACCAGCCCACCCAGGCGGTCAGTTTATTGCCGGAACGCCCTTCACCGGTTATGGGCGCTGGGCTATCCTACGAGCCGATACTGCGCAGAAAAGCTACAGTCGGTACATAATGCCAAAAATGCGTCGAGTTGCTTTTCGTGGCGGTTGGAGAGCCCGACCAAGAGCGAAAATCTGGGAAAGATATGCTCGGTATTGAACGAGGCCGGGATGGTCTGCGCAGGTTGGACCGAGGCATCGGAATCCCTGCGGTAGCGGTACTATCGATCCTTAGACGACGGAGACATCTCCCCACAGAGGTTTCGACGATCGGTCTGATAGCATTGGGTGCAATCGGCGATACGATCATTTCCGTCGGGGCGGCGATACCTGTATTGAGGCAGACCTTCCCGCGCGCGCGGTTGCATCTGTTCACCTCAAAATCTAACAGCGGTATCGCGCCCTTACTGCCAGCGGTCGATGCCGTGCAGGTCATCTCCGTGACGAATCCGATGGGAGCGATTTCGCTCCTTCGCAGCATAAGATTGGATGTGCTGATTGACTTTGGTCCTTGGCCGAGGATCAGCGCTATTTTTGCTGGCTTGTCGAACGCCGGATTTACGGTCGGCTTCCAGACCGAGGGGCAGTATCGGCATTATGCCTACGACTTGACCGTGAAGCATTCCAACCAGATTCACGAGTTCGAAAACCATGCCAATTTACTCGCCGCCATTGGCGTACCACGACCCGCCGCGCCCGTCATCACACCTTCAGCATCTGCCCGCCGAAGGGTGCATGATGAAAACCCGAAACCCTATATCGTCTGTCATCCCTGGGCTTCTGGTTATCGGAGTGAGATGCGGGAATGGCCCGATGGCAGTTGGCAGGCGCTTGCCGGCACCATCGCCCGCCAAGGTTGGGACATCTTGTTCACCGGTGGCCCAGCAGATGTCGCGAGATCAAAGGCGCTGGTCGAAGGTATCGAAGCGGGCATGGACAAGGTGCGCGACGTGGTCGGTCGGTATTCTCTTGATGAGACAACAGCATTGATCGAGAGGAGTGCCTGTGTCGTGACGGTTAACACGGGAATTTTGCATCTGGCCGCAGCAGTCAAAGCACCGATCGTGGCACTTCATGGCCCAACTAATCCCGTGCGCTGGGGACCGCTTTCCGACAGCGCCTTGATAATTCTGCCGGATGCGCCCGATGTCGCGTATCTCAACCTAGGCTTTGAATATCCGAAAAAGGCAAAATCGAACATGCACCTGATCACGGTCGATCAGGTCGCAACTGCCACGTTGAAGCAATTGAAGGAAGACTAGAGCGGGATGGGTTTAGGTTTGGTCATATCCGGCGTTGGCGAAGTAGTTGGCGCACTCGGCCGGTGAGACGGTGTCGAGGATCGGGGCGATAGCATCGTAGACGGCCTCGGTGGTTCGCTGGGCGGCTTTGCGTAGCCAGTGTTTGAACTTGGCGAAGAACTGCTCGATTGGGTTCAGGTCGGGCGAGTATTTCGGCAGGTAGAAGAGCCGGGCGCCGGCGGCACGGATGGCGCGACGCACGGCGTTGGCCTTGTGCGAGCCGAGATTGTCCATGATGACGATGTCGCCGTGCCGCAGGGTCGGGACCAGAACCTTCTCGATGTAGAGAAGGAAGGCTTCGCCGTTGATCGGCCCCTCGATGAACCACGGAGCGGTGATGCGATCGTGGCGCAAAGCGGCCATGAAGGTCATGGTCTGCCAGCGGCCGTGCGGCACCTTGGCTTTGATGCGTTGACCGCGCGGTGCCCAGCCCCGCAGCGGCGCCATATTGGTTTTGGTCCAGGTCTCATCGATGAACACCAGCCGAGTGGGATCGATCCGATCCCGATACTTGGTCCACTGCGCTCGCCGCCGGGCGACATCGGGACGATCCTGCTCGGCGGCAATCAGCGTCTTTTTTTATAACTGAGCTTCTCAGCGTGGACGAACTCCCACATCGTGCGGTAATCGACCTTCAGACCACGCTCGGCGAGTTCGGCCACCAGCCCGCGCACGGTAAAATCCGCCTTCCGGCACCGTTGCACCAGCCAATCGCGGTGCGGCCCCGCAATCTTCTTCGGCCTATAGCCACCGATCTGGTCCGGCTTGACGCTGCCGGTCTCGCGGAAGCGCCGGACCCAGTTGATCGCCGTGCTGATGCCCACTCCAAATTGGGCCGCCGCCTGATGCCGCGACAGGCCGCCTTTGATGACCGCCCTCACCACCCGCTCACGAAGGTCGTCCGAATAGGGTCGTCCCATCCATGCTGGCCTCCTTCCCAGCCAGCATGTTGAATCAGAAGCCTCCTGATTTGGGAATCCTCAATCAATTCAATCTAGCCCCATCCCGCTTTAGGGCGCCCAATTGGATGACATTTTCCTGCGAGCGACGGCGTTCTAGCTGGCCAAAAGCTCTTCGTAATGTGCGACAATCTGCTCGGACCAGGCTGTCGCATCAACCGCCAGCATTTGGCGCATGCGGAAGGCCTCGCAACTCATCCATTCGATCTTCTTGTCGTCGGCCATCATCGATCGAATTGCCATCGCCAGTTCATCGATCAAATGCGTGTTGCAGGCAATCCCAATGTTGTTCTTGACAACTTCGGCCTTCAGGAGCGCGCTGTTCGGCAGGATGACGGGGATTCCGCTGCTAAGCGCCTCGGTGACGACGAGCCCGAACGGTTCCGGGTACCGGGACGGCATCACCAGCACGCGAGCGGTCTTGATCAACTCGGCGATCCCGCTGCGCGATTGCCAGCCGTTGAATGTCACTTCCGGAAACTGCTCTGTGAGCTCACGCAGCTTGCTGCCGTCACCAATAACCCGGGCTGGTGCGCCCGCCCACCGCGCGGCACTTAGAAAATCATGGACGCCTTTCTCTTCCTCGACGCGGCCAATAAAGACAAATTCCGAGTTTTTCTCGGCCTCGACGCGCTCGCTCGTAAAGGGCGCCGACGGATTGCGCACGGTATGCAGCTGTGGACGAGCCACGCCCGAGCGAAGGAACGGCTCCGTCATGCCATCGTGAAGCAACAGGATTTTCGTTTGGTGTTTGTCAAAATCCCATACCGTTCGCCTCACCTCGTGTCGCGCGACCCGCCACAATTTCTGGGCGTAGCTCCTCCGGTCGCAATTCGTCGAGATGCAGGCCGCCGACATGGGGACTAAATCGCATGGCGTACCGGCTCGGTAATTGGCGAATGCTCCATTTGGACAGGCGAGGAAATAGTCGTGCGCGTGCATCACAGTGCGACAGCTGACCCGTTTCAGAGACGTAAAGATCGAAGCTGAGAGAATGTGCGACCAGTTGTGAAGGTGATAAACGGTTCGAGGCGTATCGTGCTCGGAGATCCATTGTGACAGCATCTTTGAGGCCGCAGGATTGTATAGTCCTCTGGTGGCCGCCACCAATGGCGGTCGCTCGAGCAGGGGGACTTCTTTCAGTGTGACGACCTCAATGCCGTGGACGTCACTATCCGGCGGCGGGCCGCCATCGCCGGTGATCAAAGTTACCTTGATTTCTCGATCCAGTAGCTTGCGAGCTAGCAGAATCACGAGGGCTGCGGCTCCGCCCCTTACGCGGGCGAAGTCGTTGATGAGGACCACGCGATCGATCGAAACGGGAGGCAGGATCTTTTGAGCCGCTTCGCTGTTGCTAGGATTTATCCTTTGGTTCGCCCCTCCGAACGTGGTTTCACGATGAGCGTACCAAATTTGCTTCGGAAAGAAATGGCTCTGCCGAGCGGGGCTTCGTTAAGATAACCCCAGCCGGCCAGGACCGCCGCAATCCTGTGAGCCGCGATACGCTGAGACATATTGCGATGTGTGAGTCAACTAATCCGAGCGACGCGAAGCAGGCGACGCATGTACTTTCTCAATTCCGAGCGCGGCCACACCGCCATTTCTGGGTAAAGCAGGTCGGCACGTTTTCGAAGCGCATCATCAAGCCTCGACATTTTCCATTGATCCAGGCCATCTAACACGCCCCGGGTAATTTTTCGGATAACGTAGGCTATGAAGCCATGACGATTGGGCGCCGGCCTTTAAATCGTGGACTGCGTCCGTATTTCAATGGCCGGCGACGGGAACAAGTTATAAATGGCAACACCATGGTTTGAGTACCGCTCGAGCCACAGATCGATGGGGTTATCGATGCAGACTGCCGCGGCGTAAAGTTGTCGCGCAGCTTCGGGTGTGAGAGCGTAAGCGCCGGTTCCGAGCCCATACTTGGGTCTGATAATGCGACAGACTAATCCGTAAAGATATCCGAGCTCGACAAGCGTCTTGGCTTTATCAATATGGTGGGTGGTTAGCCTGATGTAGCTGAGGCCTAGTTGGCTAAGTAGAGAGAACAGGGCCAAGAAATCCAAGCTTGGGATGAGAACCGTGTCATCTTCGAGAACGATCGCATAGTCGAGCTGGCTGTTCCCGATTTCCTTCCAAAGCGCGCGGTGACTTAAAAAACAGCCAACCTGGCCGGTCGACAGCTCGTCGAGAATTTTAATCTTATTTGGGTCTGGCCTACGTTTGGGATTGTATCGGAAGCCGTCGAAAAAGGACCACGGCAAATTCACGCGCGAAAGATATTCGGCAATGACACTCCGACGCTTTTCGGCGTCCGGCAGGCTGACGACGAAAACAGCGATGCGAGGTCGCTGGTCTGTTTGAGGGAGCGAGGTCGCTTCGGCGTCTAAAACTGCACTCATGGATGCAACTATTTGCTCGTGGTCAGATTGCCCGTGTTCGGACCGCGTTGGCCTTCCGTCCTGAAACCTCGTAGAACCTTCATTCTTCCGTAGCTCGGGCTTCATTCGCTCCACGCTTGGTCAGCCCAGCAACGATCCCTATTCAGGTATCATACTCTGCGAAACGATTTCCGCAGGGCCAGGGCGGTGGGTAATAGGTAACGAGGTCGGTCTTTGGATCCTTGACCTCCAAGTAGTTGGAGCCAAGGATGAAAAATGTAAGGACTTTGCGCTCCAGGTGATTGACTTCTACCGGTCTGAGCCTCGCAAGCGCGTCAATTCCGATGATACGGGCGGCGGCCGCCGCGCCGTGGAGAGCGACTTTGCGGGGTACAGTTTGGAATTCCGCTTGGATATCGTGCGACAACACTGCGGCGCTTGCCGAATCGATCCGCACTCCAGGCAGCCGGCGGCTCAGGATCTTACGGATTAGGGCCTCCGGTCCGATCGACCAAAGATATGCCCCCCCCGCAGAGGATGCGCCCAAGGCGGCGAGCATGGCCAAAACAGAACGTCGAGAGGGGCGGAGTGCACTCATTGGAATCAACTATTCAGGAGCTGCGCGACGCGTAGCGACATCGCGGCTATCGTAAGACTAGGGGGCGCCGTGCCGGAGGTCGGAAATACCGAAGAACCGACGACGACGAGGTTGCGCACCTCGTGGTGCACCTGGCCGGCATCCACTACGCTCTCGCTTGGATCATTTCCCATGCGGAGCGTTCCCTGCAGGTGGACGGAAATCTTATCCAAATCGCGTAGCTCGATGCGCTCAACTGGAAGCGGGCTCAAGACTTTTGGCAACTTTTCCAGAGCGGCCTTCATGCCCTTTAGACTGTAATCGGGCGGCTTGGGAAAGGACACATGGGGCCGCCCGTCGCCGGCGACCGTCACAGTGCTCGTGACGTCGGGCACGGTATCCACCTCGATATTGAGGGCGAGGATCTCTCGCCACCGTCCATATTCAGGACGCATGCCGTAGGGCCAATGATTGTCGAAGAGCAGCATAGCTGCACCATGTTCGCGTCTGTGCTCTCCATCCAGTAGCGACAGGTTGATGCACGTGGTGGTACTCGATCCGCCGAAATTGTTAACGCCATCCAAATAGACTTCAACGATGGCGTTATATTTCTCATGCATATATTTTCCAAGCAGCGGGTGGCGGAAGCCCGATTGGAGGAGCAAAGCGGGACTATGGAGAGCGTTGGCGCCAAGCACGATAAGATCGCCGCGCGCGGTGTATTCCTTTCCGCCGTTGACAAACCGAACCGCTCTCGCGGTCCCGTTCTGAACATCGATATATTCGACCTTGGAATCAACGCAGATGTCGACATCGGGATGCCCGATGACGTGTTGCATCGAGTTGAGAGCAGTAAATTTCGCCTCGACTGGACACCAAGAGCACTCTGCAGTGCCGCAACAGGCGCTCCGTGATCCAAGCGGGCGACTAAGTCGGCCATTTGGCATGACAAAATGCATGTCCGGTTGCGCCGCCTTCATTATTCTATCGATGTCATTCATTCTGTGAGGCGGTTGGCCATGTGAGCCTGCGCCTGGATAGTGGAGCGCGATGTCGTCGGGCGCGGCCACGGGCATGACCTGTTCCACCTCCTTATAGTAGGGCACAAGGTCATCGTAGGAAATCGGCCAGTCGACACCAACGCCATATTTCGATTTCAGGCGGAAATCATTGGGATGGTTGCGAGGACAGGCCCCGCCCCAGCAGAGCGTGCCGCCGCCGAATGCAATCGTGTAGTGCCAGTCGCGTTCCCCCGTGCCATGCGTATAAAGCGTTTCCGTTTGATAAATTGAGTTGGCCTTGTTCTTGACCTGCCATTCCTGGGTTTTGTAGCTGCCCCATTCGATCACCAATACCCGGCCGGTTTTCCGCTTCTTCAGGAATTCATGCAGAAAGAAGAATGAGCCAAAGCCTGAACCTATGACCACCGCTTCGTAGTCGGCATTAATTCTGGTTGGGTCAACGAATGGCACTATGTATTTCCACGGGTAATTTGATTGCGGCAGGCGATATCAACTTTTGATCGTAAAGTGCAGACCAGCCGAATGCAATGGCGAAACCTTATGTAAACAACGTTAACGCGCGTTCCTCTAAAGTGGATTATCGCGGTGCTGCCGAAACACCAAGTCTCTGACGACTGAGTCTAGATCACAAAGGCCCACGATGCGCTATCGTGGATTTGCTGTCGTGGCCTTGTCGATAGTCGTATCTCGGCCGGCGATTTCGCGAGATTTTGCAAGACTCAGTGTAACTCGAGAATCCTGCGTGGCGCGAGGCGGCCCGTTGCCAGGTCAAGCAATGCGATGACGTTGCCCTTTAGGCGGCCCTTTCGGTCGATCCACGGTTCGGGACGCAAGGTACGCAAGAGGTTTGCTGTCATATTTCGCCATATCAGAGATCTCACATATTCCGATGTGACCGTTCCCTTGCGCAGCAGATAAATCGGGTTGGCAATCTGCGAATAGCCGAGCCGAACACCTGACGTACGCGCTGTCTTGATACCCAAATGAACGCCAAGCAATTTTTTGGAGCCTATTGCCCGGCCGTGGCGTGCAAGCCGACGTGAAAAATCTATGTCCTCTTGCCATCCGTAAAGTGGGAGGTTCTCATCAAACAGAAGTTCGTTGCGACGAATGGTATCGAGACGAAACGCCATGTTGCAGCCATAGGTACCATAGGCGCTAGTCGGTTGCTCGGAGCCGACATAGGTTTTTGCTTTGGATCGAAGAATCTCCTCACCTTCCTCGATGCTTAGCCCCGGGCCCAAGGCGCCATCTTCAAGACACTCCCCCGACACTGCAACCACGTCAGGATATTTAGCAAAAAGGATCGCGAGGTTTGCGAGATAGTTGTGCTCGGCAAAAAAATCATCGTCGAAAAAAATAATGATGTCTGCATCAGCGGCGGCGGACAACAACAGATTACGTTGCGCCGGCAGACCCGTCGCTCCTGTGACGATCCGGGTAGGAGCCGGAAATCGCTTAAGCAATTCGAGATCGATGTCGCTATCCTTGACGGGGCAAATGATCAAGCTTGCAGGCAGGTAGGTTTGACGTGCGAGGATGTCGATGGTCTTTGCGAGAACCGCACGGCGGCCCATTGTCGCTATGCCCACTGCTATTCGGAGTGATTTGGGTGAAACACTATTTTCCGTCATGACTTCATTGGCCCAGTTCTCCCCGCTATCTGGAGGCTTGCGGTGACATGACCTGGCGAATGCCGGCCCAATCCTCACTTAAGCCACTCCGGTCGGCGAGAAACATGCAAACCGCATAGATAAGAAACCCGGCCGCAAGGCAGATGCCCAGCCAGATCACGGTCATGGGAAAAAGATGGATCAACGCCAGATAACTGCCGGCGGCTACTAAACTTGCAAAGACCGGACGAATTTGGTCGATCAGTATCGGCAACGGTCTGCATCCGGTCGCTTTAGCGGGGAATATTAGCATTGCTGCATTAAACAGAAGCGTCACAACGACAACGCAATAGACGGCTCCAGCGAACCCGATCCACAAGCCGAGAGCAACGGCCAAAACTCGGCCGCAACTCAGGCCCACCATGCACCAAAACGCAATATCAAACCGTCCGTATGCGAGCAAAACAGGCCCGGTTTGACCGCAAATCGCGTTGATCACATAAAGGGGAAAGAACAACCGAAGAAGGAACGAAATGCCTACCCACTTAGGGCCGAGTGTGACGCTAATCAATTCGGGCGCTGCGGCAGCCGCCAAAAGCATTGCCGGAAAAAGCATCACCCCCAGTAGTCTGCAAAGACGGCGATGCAGGATGGCAATCTTGGCCTTGTCAATAGTGAGGGCTTGCACATAGATTGCGGCCCAGACCACATTTCCTACAGTATCTGCCGAAAATTTGGATATCTGATTCGCAAAAACGTAATTTCCCAAGTTGGCAGTGCCGAATATCCTACCGATCAGGAAATTTTCTGAGATCCGGCCTGAGTATTCAAAGATCCTGCTAGCTACCAGTATTCCGCCTGTCGCGAGATGTGACCGGAGCAATCTTAGACTGAACTCCGCTCGTGGTAGATGGAACGCTGCAGCGTTAAAAATAATCGCGCGAACCGCGTATATCGCGACATATTGTACAACAAGGCTCCACGCGCCGGCGCCATGCCACGCCAAAACAACGGCAATCGCCGATCCGATCAGAGTCGATGCCATCTCTGAACCTGCCCCAACTTGGAGATTTCTACGCCGCGCCAAGCGCGCCGATGGGACTACGGACATTGTCAGGAAAACGAGGCTAAGCGAGAGAACGGCGATCATGCCCGGGAGCCGCGGTTGTTGAGACAGGTAGCCCAAAAGCACACCGAGCATTGAAGTACCAACAGCCAGCGTGAATCCTAGCAGCAGCAGCGCCCAGAATGCAGTCGACCACACCAGTGACGCGGACTCGTTCTCTCGCGCCAAAGAAGCTCCCAGACCTCCGTCCGCCAACAACGCCACGAGGCTAATTGTTGGCAAGGCCAATGCGTAGAGGCCGAATTCGTCCGGCCCAAGGAGGCGGGCCATGAGCGGAAGCATCAGCAACTGGAGCACAGCTTTGATGACGTTAGCTATGCTGGAGGCCATCGCTCCGAGAGCAACTCTTCGGTCACTAACCGACGCCGAATTTACTTCGCGAGTCATCCGTTCTGCCTGCCTGATAGCGCATCGAGGAATCCGTCGGCGTCATACCGGCGAATCCAAGCCAATGGAAGCAAAGTCGCACCGCGACAAAGAAGTGTTATACGGCCCTCGCTGCAGCACATACAACAGTGCCTTCCCATTTATTTCATAGAGTAATTGCAGGCCAGCCCCCGCAGGATGGCTTCTTCGATTGGCAAAAATGCTCCATTCTGCAAATGTTGGGCCCGTGCCGGCATGGCGACGACGTGGGTTCTGGAATGATGCTCGGATCTACGGCGCCGCTGCTGATCAATTGATAGTGGTCTGCTTCTTGCTTGGCTTATTCAACCTGATCGGTAGTTGTGCTCTGCACATATCGGTCGCTGATGCAGTTCGAGGACGTTGTTGCGTTTTGCAGCAGCGGAGGTGCATCGCTGATCGTGCGTGATGATCTCGAGAGAGAACCAGGCGACGCATTGTAGCTAACAGCCGTCACTCCGGTTAGGTTCGGCTCTTTTTGCCAGGGCACTGGTGCCAAATGCGAAGGGATTAGACCAACGCAAGAAGCCTGATATGCAGAAAATATGTCATAACCGAAAGGTACATTGATATTATTGATCGGACTTTGGCGGAAAAGATGAAGACGCCTTATCTCGCGAGTGAAGATGTCCTTGAACGACGATCTGCCCGATTAGCATTTGGGAGCGTGATATTTTTAGCCATCGTTATCAGAGTCACTGCTGCGTTTCTATTTCCGAATATAGCTCACGCGGACGAAATATTCCAGGTTCAGGAGCAGGCTCACCGCGTGGTGTATGGATCGGGAATAACACCTTGGGAGTTCGTTATAGGAATACGATCGTGGATTTTTCCTGGCTTGCTCGTAGGCATCGCTGAAATTTGCCGTGTCCTGGGCGGTGGCACTGAAAGTTTTGTGGTTGCCGTTAAGTTGTTTATGATTGCGATATCCGTCATTCCAATTTGTTGCGGTTGGCGTTGGGGTCATCGACTGTTCGGGTTGGGTGGTGCGATAATCGTATCAGGAATCCTCGCTGCCTGGGTGGATTTGGTTTACTATTCGTCGCACTCGCTGAGTGAGGTTTTTGCAACCAATTTTTTCGTTGCTGGATTGTGCATCGTGGAGCCCGGCGATCGAACAACTGCTGATCGAAGAATGCTGTTTTTCGCTGGCTTGTGTCTTGGCCTTGCGCTCGTTGTCCGAATTCAATTGGCGCCTGCGATCGGACTTATAGCCATTTGTGCTTGCTGGGGCGATTTGATGCGTCGCTGGTTGCCGTTCAGCTTGGGTGCTGGTTTTATAATCCTGATGGCTGGACTAATTGACTATCTTACGTGGGGTAGTGCTTTTCGCAGCATTTGGTTGAACGTCTGGGTGAATGTTTTTTTAAGTGTAAGCGAGGTTTACGGAGTTGACCCTTGGTATCGCTACGCAGGCGTACTGTTCTTCATGTGGGGTGGCGCGTTTGCCGTAATAGCAATGACCGCTTTGGTGGGAGCGTCGCGACTCCCTCTCGTTTTGGCTGTTGCTGCCACGGTTTTGATTACGCACACACTTCTCGGCCACAAGGAGCCGCGATTTATTTTTCCCGCTATTCCGCTGGTATTTATTCTGTGCGGGATTGGAACCTGTGAAATTTGCAAGGCGTTGAGCGCTAACGCGTTGCGCGAAAATTGGTTAACAATCGTCGCGGTCTCTTGTTGGGTGCTCACTTCTGCAGCCCTCGCGGTAAGCCCTTATTATCAGTCGATGTGGGAACACAATCGCGGGGTTTTGACTGCGTTCGGCCTAATTGCAGCTGACAAGGAGGCTTGCGGGGTTGGCTTTGTTGCTGCCGATGTGGACGAAACCGATAAACAGGCAGGGCAAACAAATTTGCCTCCAGACGTGCCTATCTATTTTGTTCCAAATTATGATGTGACCTCCTATTCATCGGCCTTCAATTTTGTGATTACGAGCGGACGGGAGCCCAACACTCCAGAATTCAAAGCGCTTGGGTGTTTCTATAATGGTCGCTTCTTGTCGTCTCTCCAACCTCGACCACAGAGCTGCCTCTGGCGTAGAACGGGCCCATGTACGGCAAACAATTCGATTTTGCCTCCGATTCACTGGCCCAAGGATCTGAGGCAATGGGCGATTAGTAAGCCATAGAACAGCTGGCGTTATCTCGTTTGCAATCTGACATTCGGGCCCGAGAGAGAAGCAAACGTAGGTCAAGAAGCGATGTCCTGCACTATCGTGTATTTTTGATTCAGTATGATGATCAGCGCGTAGTCAGACAAAACGCTGCTAGCTCGTGCGGAATAGTTGCGAACGCGTCGCGATGGTAATCACCGGGTCAATCAGTACCTTGTGCTCAAGATAAGTTCCAGACGCCGAGGATCATCGTCGCCTCGGAGCTGCTGCATTTATTGGATTTGCAGGATCAGGGCATGGTCGCTGATGGTGAGCGGCACAAAGCTCACGCCGGTGAGGGTCTGGATCGGCGTCGTGCCCACCGTGGTGTCGTAAATCTTTACGCTCGCGAAGGTCCCACCAAGATTAACGATGATAGCGTTTTCGCCGACAACCTGCTCACCCCAAACGGCCAGCTCGAAACTGGCGTCGCTTCTTTGAAGCAGCAGATCGTGGACCGTCGAGGGGGCGTTTGTGATGGAGTAATTGAGTTTCCTGGGGCTTTCGACGGGAACATTGTCAGCCAGAATTGACGTCAGGTTGTGAATATAGGTCGCCGCCAATTTGGGTGTCCAATCCTGGTGAAAGAGTCCCTGATTGCCGCCTCCACCTTCACCCTCTCCCAATTCGTAAATGAACGTGTACCTCCACCCCCTTTTGAATTGCGCGAGGTAGCTATTCACCAGAACGATGCCCTGAGTTCTTTCTTCCTCTGGGGTCGCTGCATCCCAGCCGGTTTCGGTCGTCACGCGCGGCAGCATTTGCAGCTCTGCGTTGGAGTATCCTCTGAAGCGCCTTCTCCAAGTTCTTCCGTACTCGCCGTAGAGTCCGTCCCAATGGCTGTCCAGCACCGGATCGGCGGCCTGCCATGCCTGGTTGTCGACGTATCCCGTGCGAACCCCGGAGACATAATTGTGCGCGTTGGCGTAGTCCGCAAACCGCGTGCCTTCCGGAAGCAAGGTTCCTGCTGCGGCAGGGATAGTCAGAAACTGGAGTCCGACATTGTCAGTCTCGGCGCCTCCCTCGGAAACGTGGAAAACCGGATACCGGCTCAATTCTGGATCGCTCTTGACCGCGCTGTAGAGATCTCGCTGAAGCTCTGCGACCGGAATCCAGGTGACCGCGGTCGGCAGCCAGGCCAGGAGCCAATCCGGGGTCCAGCCGGGAAGCCGGTGCGTGGGAGTTCCTCCGCCTTTTCGTCCGTTGTAGGTGATCGGAAAGTTATTCGGTTCGTTGGGCCCCTCGATCGCAAGCAGCGCACCGGCGCGGGCCAGGTTTCTCGCGGCAGCGGTCAGGCCGCTGACATCATAGCCCACGAGATCGACCAGGATGCCGGTCTTTGCATGAAGCATGAGGTGACCGGACAGGTGCCGTTCGTTGTCGCGGATGTTGCGGACCCCGAGATAGCGGAGCGGCTCCAGATAGACGTAGGGATTGTATCCCTGGTCGATATGCGTGTTGACCCCGAGCGAGCTGAGAAAAGTGTCGCTGCTTACGGCCGTTACTCCGATCGCGGTCTGTTGGTCCGCTGAAGTGCCAGTCGCTGCAGCCGCCGTGGCTAGCGGAGAAAGCGTTGGGGAGATCAGGACGAATGGGCTGAAGGTCGGGGTTGCCGGGTCCAGGCAAGTCACGATCACAGTACACACTGCAATGATTACGCTGCCCGTCGCGGCTCGCCGCAAGGCTGTCGAAACATTGCTTCCGTCCTTGTGTTTACGGACCACGACTGCCACTAGTTCGCCCTCAATAAGCTCGTCATTTCCTGCTGAATTGAGTACATAAGTTTCAGCCGATTCGATTAATGGCTAAAACGCCGGCAATTTCGCAACTGACCCACCGATCTTCGGCGCGGTAAGCAATTTCCGTTGTCACCCTGCAAAGCGGACGGCACGGATATTGCTTTATATCCAAGGCGGAAGCAAAATTTCGGGGCTCAAGCGATTCTGAACAGAAATAAGAAAGCTATGGCTACAGGCACCCTAAAGTGGTTTCACCGGTCAAAAGGTTACGGCTTTATCCGAGACTCCGCTGGGAGGGATGTCTTTTTTCATCTCTCCGCAGTTCAGATGGCCGGGCTTACGGATCTACGGAAAGGCCAGAGAGTAAGCTTTGAGATATTCGACAATCAGGGCAAGCCGGCCGCGAAAAATTTGCGTATACATGATGGTATTCTTGGAAATCCACCAGAAGAAAAGTTGACTTCAACGGGAGTGGCGCAAAATCCGCGATACGAGATGAGCCCAAAAAGAACAAAACAAGTCGACGGCAAACGCACGCCGATCACCCAGGCCGCGCTCGAAGCTGCTCTGGCCGAGGCGGTTCGTGCGCATGATACCCAGTGCGAGGGTTTGATAGGAATTATCGTAGAGCGCGTGAGTGCGGCCGCCCCCGGCGGCTCCAATTGGTCTGTGAAGGGCGTCAAATACGGAAAGGTCGCGCGCGATCGATGCAACGTTGCATTGTCCGTTTGTGTGGAAGAAATGCAGCGTGAGTTCGAGGTCTCGGGTTAATCGACGTAATTTAAATCGACGCCGCAACGACCGAATAAAATAGGTCTCGCCAGAAGAAAGGTGACGACGCGAGATTCAGCGTAACAGAAAGCTGAAGCGCGGCGCCGCAGCTTTTTAAGTTGTCGCTCTGCTGCCATCCCGCTAATCGAACTGGCGCTAACGAGCCCGACACGAATCCCTACGACCTAGAAAAGTGGAGCGCGCTCGTAAAAAGCGATGCTGATAATGCGCCGCCGGAAATCGAACCGGATGCAAGAGTAAAGCAGGAGGCGGTTCGGTCTGAATCGAAGACATGCACAAAGCGAAAACTTGACGCCAGGGAAGTGAATGAAGGGCCGGTCGTCGCTGTCAACGCTCCGGCCCGTAAGGCGAGCATGAGGGACTTTAATGATGATGATGCGCAGGATCATCTGCTCAACAGAATTGCTTGCAAGCTGGGCGGGCTCCGGCGCATGCATTCTGGTTGCTATTGGGTAGAAGCCGCACGCTTCCTTTATTAATGCTTGAGCCGTCTGAAGCTCGCCCTTAAAGGCGCTATCAGAGGCAAATTTCAGCTAAAAAGCGGGCTTGACGCCGCAAAATTCTGATGTTGCAATGCAATTATTGCACCGCAATAGCGTCGGAGTTTTTCGATGAAGGAAATTGTTGACCAGGTCCTGGGCGCCTATGAGTTGATTGGAGAAATGGACGTCTCGGTGATGGCCCAATCGCGCGAAAAAATTGCCCGTTATATCGACAAGTTGACGTCAGCTGGACATACAGACCCGCGCCAGTTGACTGAAGGAATTGCATGAGGGGCCGGACTCGCGGTTCACCGGCTGCTGATCACGCCAGTCGTTCCTCAAAGCTATCGCATGCCGGAGGTCTGGCCTGGATCGGTAGGTTCAAAGCGACGGCACGAGAGAAGGTGCCATTTCGCGATCGGCTTCGGCTAGCTGTTCAAAAAATTGGCCTGACCGATTTTTGAGCAAGTAAAAATCAGGTAAAAAGTCTGATCTTCTTGGCAGGGAGGCGGCCGTCGAAGCGGTCCTGCAGCTCACGCATGCCGTCGTGGTAGAAGGGGGCGCGGTCGATCGGGTCGGTCATGGGGGCCTCAGCGCTGACTTGCGGCATGTCTTCCTTCATAGCAGATCACCGCCCCAGGCGCGACGGGCCAGATGCGCCCAGTTTTTTTGTCCAAGCCCGACACTCAGTCATACTCTGCAATCTCTCCCTGAGGCTCACTGCGACGTGTGCCCGGTTCGAAGCCCGAGGCAGGCCGACTTCTGCCGCATCCATCCGATGAGCGCGAGGCTTGAGATCGTCCGAGAAAGCTTTGCTCCACGGAAATCAGGGCTTGCGGCGCTTGCCGCGGAAGCAGGTGTTAGCACTGGGTCCACGACCTAGTGGATCGACTCTAACATTTGCTTCCCGCGTTTGACAGCAGCGAGGACGCGCTTTGGGTCGGCGGTCCAGACGAATGGTTTGGGATCGGCGTTAGTCTCGGTGACGAAGCGATTGATGGCGGTTTGGAGATCAAGGACGGATCGGAACACGCCGCGCTTGAGGCGACGGCGCGTGAGCTTGGCGAAGAAGCCTTCGACCGCGTTGAGCCAGGAAGCGGAGGTAGGGGTGAAGTGGAATGTCCAGCGCGGATGTCGGGTCAGCCATTTTTGCACCTTCGGATGCTTGTGGGTCGCATAGTTGTCGACGATGGCGTGGATCACTTTCCCTGCCGGAACCTGCTGCTCGATAGTGTTGAGGAAGCGGATGAACTCCTGGTGGCGATGGCGCTGCATGTTGCGGCCGATGACGGTACCGTCGAGGACGTTGAGGGCAGCGAACAACGTGGTGGTGCCGTGACGTTTGTAATCGTGGGTCATCGTGCCGGCACGGCCCGGCTTCATCGGCAATCCCGGCTGGGTGCGGTCAAGCGCCTGAATCTGGCTCTTTTCGTCGACCGAGAGGACGACCGCATGGGCGGGAGGATCGACGTAGAGGCCGACGACGTCTTTGAGTTTCTCGGCAAATTTCGGATCGTTCGACAACTTGAACGCACGGATGCGATGCGGCGCGAGTTGGTGGGCTTCCAGAATACGTTGCACCGAACGCAGGCTCACTCCCGCTTTCGCCAACATCCGGCCGGTCCAGTGGGTTGTTTCTCCCGGCGGCGGCCCGAGCGCCAGGTCGACCACTCTCTGCACGGTGCCGGTCGGCAGCGGTGCTATGCCGGGCTTGCGCGTCTTGTCGCGCGTCAGCCCTTCGACGCCCTCCGTCATGAACCGCGCCTGCCATCGCCACACCACGGGCTTGGATTTGCCCGAACGGCGCATGATCTCGGTGGTGCCACAGCCGTCGGCCGTGGCAAGAATGATGTTGGCACGCCACACATGCTTCTGAGGCGCGCTGCGATCCGAGACGATTGCCTCAAGTCGATGGCGGTCGGCCCGGGTGACCTTTACGACAATTCCTGCTCTCATGCCGAGAGCTTGAACTGCTTCGATCGATTTGGGAATCCTCTGATGGAATCAGACCACTAGCTAGCGACAAAATCGATCGGACGGTGATGGCCATTACTCCGAACGCGATCGCGATCCAACGCTCGCACCAGACTATTTCCCTGTACTTTAGAATCCGGAAGACGGAACGGCCTGTGATCCGATACGCAGATCGGTAACCTTAAAAAACGATCGGTAACGTTAACCATCGCCTCGTCTGCCGTGATCGGTTTTCTCGTCGAGAAGGGTAGGTTGGAGCTAGCTTCCTTGGTTGACCCGGATCAGCGCGCGGGTGCGCGGTCG
Source organism: uncultured Alphaproteobacteria bacterium (assembly GCA_963801875.1). Classification (GTDB taxonomy): domain Bacteria; phylum Pseudomonadota; class Alphaproteobacteria; order Rhizobiales; family Xanthobacteraceae; genus Bradyrhizobium. The sequence goes on from CAWDGT010000010.1 coordinate 1,508,023, forward strand.
CCTCCAAGCTGTGCTGTTTCGTTGGTAACAAATAGCGCAGTTAATCCTTTGCCCTTGAAGCCAATCAGGATATCACAGCCAAAGTCGTCGAGTGCAAGGTTTGGCGTAAAATTGTTGGTACCGCGTATGCGTCAGTGTTTGAAGTTCATGTCCCTTGCAACAGCGGTTCACCCTGCCATCGTGATGCTGGTGCTCTTGCTAAGTGCCATCGCCGGTCGGCAGTTCTTCATGGATGGCACGACAAACGTTGTTCAGCTGCTGCAAAATCCACTTTGGTACCCATTCGATCAGGAGACGCCTCGTCGCCTTTTTGCATTGCTTTGGACGACTACGCCAGCCCGCTTCGTCAGCTTTTTCTTTCCAGGCAATTTCCGATTGGCTGCGTTCGTATTTGGCATCGCAGCCTATTCCCAGATCGCCATTCCAATGCTTCTGGTCTTGCGTTCAAGCTTGACTGCCCCTGTGCGATCTTTGCTCGTGATTTTGTTCACTGCCGGGACTGTGTTCCTTGCAAATTTCGCAGCAACAGAATTGCTGTTCGCGCTCGGCTTGACCGCCATGTTCGTCGTCTATGCCCTCGATGACAGTCAAGATCCGAAATATGTGAAACGGCTAGTCATCGCTGCTCTTCTTGTCGCGAGCTATGAAGTCGTCGCGCTGTCGAACCTGTTGTTGGCGATCGGCACTTTCACCTCCGCCTCGGATCTCAACAAGAAAAGGCGATATTTGCTGGTTGTGCTTCTTTTGCTGGCTTTGCCTTTTCAGCTGTCGTGCTTTTTCTCAGAGCCGATCACCCCGGGGCAAAACGTATTCAATCCGTTCGTATTTGAGGTTGCCGGCATTCTAGCGGCTGGTGTGGTCGCTGGAGTCGTTCTCGCGAGGAGCTTGTTGGGGTGGCGAGTAGTGCAAGCATTACTTATCCTGACCTGCCTGGCGATGCCGTTGCTGACATTGCATTTTCCGGATTATTTCATCGGCTTAAGGACGCGGGAGTTTCAGTATTCCTATCCCTCGCGGGTCTTTAGCGCGGGCATCACAGTGCTGATTGCATTGCTTCCGATTTTGCTTAATCGCCGTTTCTGGGTCTGGCCGAATCGTTGGCTGAAATGGATTGGTGCGCGGCCCCTCGCCAACACGGCGGTTATGGCGCTTGCTTCGTTTTATGGCATCAGCATTCTGGCAAGCTTTGATGCGTTTTCCTATCAGAAGAGACTGGAGGCAGAATTATCGCAACTGTCAGGACTGGTTTTGATGGAAGACTGCGGCTTCTGTGTAGATCCTGAAAAATTCGGCTATCCGAACCTGAGTGAGCCGTCGCATTGGCCAGCCTACAGCATGGCTTACAGTCTCCAAGATGCGCATATAGCAGATATGCGCGTTGTGGTTCTCGCCCGCGGCCGATCGGGAGACATAAGTGAAGAACAAATGGCTGCCTTTCTGAACGAGGAACCTTTTCAAAGTGCGGGCCGGGCCTTCAAATACTCGGTTTGGCGCTGGTACGTGCCAATGTAAACGCGATGAGCCAGATCTCGCAGGCAAGCGCCTGCAACTGGGCACGAATTCAGCTCTTGCAGGCCGAGAACTTGGCACCGAGATAGCTCGCGCTCATTGCCGTCGTTGGATGATTGGCTTTTCTCAAACAACAGCCTGGACAAGCCATATAAGAGCCGCCCATATCAAGAGGCTGCTTCCAAGCGCAAGAGCTCAAGACCGAATATACGCCAGTCGATCTGAAGGATTGCGTGACCCGACGTCAGGCCGCCAGGAGGCTTGGGTCGCAAAGTTTTGCGCTTGAAACGGTGAAAGTATTTAGTCGCCTGTGAAGAATGTTTGTGAGGGCCGGACTATGGAAAGCTGGGCTGCGAGTGGGCTGTATAGAATGATCAATAGCAAGACGCGCAAAAGTTCTGCGAACCATCGCAGGAGCAGGCTGAAGTTGTAGCCGGCGGCGGCGAGCACGGCGTTGATGCGGTCGCCGTCGCGGCCCTTGAGATGGTTGCGGCGCATCCGGTGGCCGTCCTTGAGATGGCCGATCACGGGCTCGACGGCGGCGCGGCGGCGCATCTCGCGGCGGATGGCTTTGGTGACCCGGCGGACCTGGCCGCTGATCCAGACCTTGAAGCGGTCGGGATAGTTGTGGCCGCGATAGCCCTTGTCGCCGTGGATGCGGCGCACCGCGACACCCGTGAGCTTTTCCAGATCGGCGATGACGGGACCGAGCGTGTGGCCGTCATACGGGTTGCCGTGCAAGGCCTTGGCGTGCAGCACGAACTGCCCGCCCTTGGGCGCGGTGACCGGGGTTGCGATCGAGACCTTGCAGCCGAACTCGTATGGCGCCCGGGCCTTGCCTTTGCCGATGCACTCCACCTCGGGGGCGTGCAGCGAGTAGACCTTGGGTCCGCGCTGACGCTGCTCTTGAAGGCGGACCCGCAGCGCGAGATCGAGCAGCGGGCCAAAGCGGTCTTCGAGCGCGGGATCGCCCTCGATCTTGCGGCGGATATCGCGGATGATGCGGCCGAGCCGGGTGCGCAGGAATTTGAGCTCGCGCCGGGCGCGCTTGAACTGATGGGCATGCGTATAGCGCCCCACCATGATGGCGGCGCGCTTGGCCACGCGCAGATAGCTCTGGCGCAATTCGACGCCCTCGCGCTTGGCCAGTGCGACCAGCTTCTCGATCGCCCGGTGGATGAGCCGCGCATCGGTCGGATGCGCAATCGCCTTCTCCTGGACGGTGGTGTCCACCACGACGCGCTCAAGGTCCTTGGTCTCGATCGCCTTGGTTCGGTGCGCCACCGAAAGGCTCTCCTGCAGCAGCGCCGCAATCTGCTCCTCACCCAGCCGCTGGCGCCAGCGCGTCAGCGACGAGCGATCGAACGGTGCCGCGTGCTGGAACACCACTTCCCCGCAGAAGTACTGGAAATACGGGTTCTCCACCCAGCGGTCACATAGCGCTTCGTCCGAGAGATTGTGCATGTGCTTGAGGATCAACAGCCCGGCCACCAACCGCGTCGGCAACGGTGGCTGCCCTGGCCCGACGCGACAGACCGAACCGAAGCGTCCGGCCAGGAACTCCCAGTCAATCTCCGCCGCCAGACGGACCAGCGGGTGGCGAAGATTGATGATCTTCTCCAGAGAAGGGCCAAACAGATCGTCCTGACGATCGTCGCGCGGCTGGCTCACGGCTTTCCTCCGACAGCGAATCTCGCCGTCAAAGGAATCACAAAGCGCCGAAATCCGGAATCCCAAAACGCAAGAAAACCGAGACCCGACCCCGGCTTTCTTGCAAAATCGAATACTTGCTCAGGCCAAATCACAGCGACATATCAATCGCTTCCGAATTCTTCACGGACGACTATTTAGTCGTTCGCAGCGGCAAACTGCTTTAGGCAAACGTCCAGATCAACCAGCCTATGCCAACCCACATCGTGGAGCTGATTGCAAGCGCAAGAACCCAAGGCCAGGGCGATGAGTATCTTAGGCCCGTGCCGGTTGTGGCCGCAGCCTCTCGCGCCACATGACCGGGTTTTTCGGTTACGCCCGATGTTGACCATGCGTCGTAATATTGATGCTTGTGTACTGACATGGTCGTCCCTTGCCAAACCAACCCGACATCAAAACAACTAAAGATTTGGTTCTCGCGATGCTCTAATTGTGGCGGCATTTGACGAGATTGTGAAAGTATATTGTAGCTGCGCTCCAGTGCCCATTGATACTCCCCTCTACGACACCGGCCTCGCGCCCCGCATCCTTGTCCGCTTGCCTTTTCAAAGGCTTGCTCGCAGGGCGACGTTGACCCCGCTTCGGCTTACCGGTATTTTCCCGGGGCGGGCGCAAAAGGTTTTCAACAACATTCGTGGTGAAGCCGCATCGCCAGGACCCGCGTGATGCCCAGGATCTGAGCGATCTCCTTAATCGAATTTCTTGAGCCGACCGATCCGGAGGCTCGTTTGGCCATGACGAACCGAGGAGCCTGTCGAATCAGTTTACCTCTCCCCAACCTGACAATGATCTTATTGATTCAGATTGATTTCAAATGTTCCAGAGTCAGGTCATGTTGGCGAGGACCGGCGCAACGGTGCAGATACGCCATACGTTCCCGCGCGATTTCCTAGGAAATCGGCGACCGTCTCCGTGAGTTTTCCTTGCCTCTCGCCTGCAATAAGGACATCCGCGCACGGGCAAGAGGATCGGCGCATGCGGATTTGGGCCTGAGGCGAGCCTAGAACAACAGCCACAGTACGCCGCGAGCCATCCAGTCGGCCGGGGTCAGTTTCACGCCCTTCCTCTCAAATATGGCTACCAGGATCGATGCGGATATTATCGCAATGACCCCAAACGCGAGGCCGCTCCAACGCTCGCACCAAATCCTATCTCTGTCCTGTAGGTCCGGCTGCTGGAGAGCTCGGATGATGAGATAGATGGCGCCTGTTGCGGCGACCAGGGTCCTGAATATCACCAGCAGGAACTCACCGACGGTCACATCGCCAAGGCGCGTTCCGAGTAAGTTGATCGGAAATATCACGTAAAAGAAAACATAGGCTGCCAGCAGCAAAACAAATGATCGGAGCGCCATTGCGACGCCGCGCTCAAACTTGTTGCTGTCTTTCGGAGCTTTGCTGCGCAAGACCTGACCTTGGAGGCTAGAAATACTAATACTGCAATCGGCCATGAGTACCAGTTACCCGCAAGTGTCGGGAAGCTGCAAAGATAGGCGGAAAATCCTTTCTTTGGGCTCGTGGGTCCGTTCCTCCGCGACGTGAGAAGCTCGAACATTCAATTGCGCCCAGAAGATTTGGTTGCGTCCGCCGTTTACGCCGAGCCGCTGCGGTTCACGCAGCCCCGCCCGATGGGGCGCAAGAGCACACGGCCTCTGTGCAGAACGTTTCAGCGGGACCATCATCGATTTGTTGAGGAGGTCGCCTGGTGAGGCAGACAGGCGATCGACCCGGTTGAAACCTCGCGGAAGTTATGGGTTTAAACGCGTCGTATCCAGTAAAGCTGACAAGCATCGGCCTCTTCAAGTGTCGCCATGTAATAGGAATATTTACCGATGAATGGGATTGAGCAAGCGACAAAAAAAGCGGCAAAATGGGTGCTTGGAGCTGCGACTTAGCTAATTCACAATTTCATTATACTATGCAGAGGCAAAGAAAAGCGGCAAAAATGGCTACAATAGCTTCGATGGACCCGATGCTGCCGGACGAACGGCAGAATTTGGAGGACCTTGCAACCGACCTGGTGTCGAATGCCAGCGGCCTCGCCGGGCTTTTCCGAGGCTATATCATTCGGCGTCCGGCTGAGTACTCGATCTCGTCTCGACCCATCGGCGAAGAGTAGCAAGGGGATCACTGGGAGAGGATCGTCCGCGTGTGGGATCCGCGAAGTTTCCGGCTCAGGCACTTTCTTGCCGTACTTTTCGTCGCGGTATCGCTCGCAGCTGCGCTTCGCCATGTTCTGCACGTCTATGGCGGGATTCCCCGCGAAGAAATTCGTTGGGATGCTTTAGTCTGCGCTCTGATTGTCGTTCTTGCGGCAATTCTTTTTCGAAAGTACCGAAGTTAGCCCACGCCCGTTCAATCGCCGACACTATTCGTATTCGATGGTAATCGAAACACGAGGGATATTGTGTCCCCCCAACCGGGTTAGTAAGCTGTCCGGTTCGCGCTTGGGTTGATGCAGGCGTAAAACCTTGATTGCAGGATTTTCGGAGAGCCACTGGTCGCGCCGCGCCTCGGCGTCTTTTCTGTCCTTGCCTAAGATCACTTGCTGCTTCATGGAAGGTAATTGCACCAGCGGTCTCGTCTGCACAAGCAAAAAGGATAGCGAAGCCGAGGCTTTTTGTCAGATGGTTTAAAGATTGAAATCCTATTATCGATAGAATTATTAACTTCATTTGACTGTTACGCGGCTCCGGCGTGCCAGCCAATGACGCATCAATCCAACCTTCATCCGGATGCGGTCAGCGCGTGCAGCTGCGCGCTTCTTCAGCCCGTGTCCCGGGGCGGCCGCCAGGGATAGCGGCGGTTGCACGGGTATCGGCCAATGCTAGTAGCGGAAAAGGACCTGCGCGAACGCGCTATGACGTAAGGGGAGTTCCATGCGGGATCTCGACGCACTCTTGAACTCACTCGTCAACATCGATCGCAACAGCCTCATTGCGATTCTTTCTTCCGAAGCCGAAGCCGCCCGGCAGTCTGTGACCGCCGCTCGACAGCGCACCGCTTCGCAGCGCGCTAAGCGGCACCAGGCCGAACTGCGGGCCGCTCGGGTTGACCGGATCTTGTCCTTCTTCCAGCGGGGCGACATCGCACCGGACATGTCTGAGGGCGACATCGAACTCTGCAAATCCGTCGAACAAAAGCTGCGTGCGCGGGGCCAACCCGGCGACCCGCCATTCGCATAAGGTTGGGGCGCACGCCTGATCGACGAGAACGGGTTGCCCAGGCGTTCGCCTCGACGGGGCTCGATCACGGGACGATACCAAATGCCCAGAAGGTTTCCCGCGCCTCCGACCCGCACAGCTCGACGATTTCTTCAATTTCGTCACCGGGGCGTGACCTCACAAATTCATTGGCGTCCACGCCCATCACTTGTCTCTATTATGCCTCATTTTGCCCTCATTTTTCACCGCTGCCCGATGAATCTTTGGGGGTTGGTCGCGCGGTCGGTGAGGGGTAATTGGGGGCTTGATGGCTTTTGACGCAGCGATAGCTGATGGGCTGTTGTCGCGCCGCCGCATGGGGTGGTCCGGGACAATCGGACTTGCCTTGGCCGCGGTCGCCGTGTCCGTTGGTGCTGCTGCCTGGATTACCGATTCCGATCTGTTTGCGCTCGCATCGGCAGCGCTGCCGGAAAATACTGATCGCATTTCCTCCTTCGAGGATCGTTTTTTTCCTGCGTCGATGCCCGTGCAGCCGCTGGACCGTTCCGCCTTGGCTGTGGTGGAAATGAAGGTTCGGGCGGCCAAGGGCCTTCTTGCCGCGCGGTTGATGTCGGCGGATTCCCGCGCTGTCGATAATGAGGCAAGGGTCGATGAGGCCAAGCCCAGCGCCGCCAGCGCTATTCCGCTGCCGAGGTCTCGTCCTCCTGCGGCCGTCCTGGAGGCACGGCCGGGTTCGGCCCTGGCTCAAGCCGACAGCGCGGCGCGGCAGGACGATCGCACGCTGCTGCAAAAGCTGTCCGACCTGGTGCCGGGACGGGTCACGTTGGCCTCGCTCGTGCCGGATGGCGGGCTGTTTCGCCGAGCGCCGGACCTCGCTTCGCTCGGCTACGACGGTCTCACAGCAGTTTACGACATCTCGGCGCATGCCGTTTACCTACCGACCGGATTGATCCTCGAAGCGCACTCGGGAATGGGCGTTCTGAGGGACGATCCGGAACATGTTTCGGTGCCCAACGCCGGCGCGACGCCGCCGGCCGTCTATGAGTTGAAGCTGCGCGAAACGCAGTTTCACGGCGTTGAGGCGCTCCGCATGGTCCCAACCGAAGGCGGCGATACATCGGGGCGTTCGGGGCTGCTGGTACATAGTTTTATGCTCGGCCCTAAGGGCGATTCAAACGGCTGCGTCTCGGTCAAGGACTACGATCGGTTCCTCAAAGCCTTCAATGACGGACAGATTAATCGCCTGGTCGTCGTTCCGAGCTTAAGGAGCGGGACATTGGCCTCGCTGCGCTCGACCTCGCCGTCGTGAGCGATGCTCCATTTTCGAAAACGCCGCTGCGAGAGCCGCTTAACGTCGGGCTATTTGTCGACGACTATCGTCGGTGAGTTTCCGGAAAGCTGCGGTCACCTTCCGCGTGGAGGCGGCTAACCGATTTAGGCCGTCTCGGATCATCGATCCGCGCCGAGGCCGAAGTTGACTCCGGCTCGGCGCGCGATCTTCTTGACTTGGCACGACCAACCCTTTCAGCATAGGTTGTTATTGCGTTCGTACTCGGGGTGGGTCGCGCGTGATGAATTGGAAGCTTGACGCTCTCATAGAAACCACCATGGCGCTCGCGAAGGACGCCAAGAGCCAACCTATTGAAGACTTACCAATTGTCTTGAGAGCAGCCGAGCAAGCCCTTGCGGGCACTACGAAATCGGCCAATCGACCCGCTGCCCTACGGACCGTCGTTTTGCCGGGATCAGAGCGCGACGCCATCCGACAGCGGGCCAGCAATTTCAAGGCGCATCAGGAAAAAATCGCACGGGATCGGGAGGATTATTATTTGCAAGTGAAGGCCAGAATGATGTCGTCCGTTGATCAGGCGGCGCGGGAGCGCAAGTGAACGGATCAATGAAGCCCGAAGGTGCGGATGAAGGCGGCCCTCCAGAGGATACGACCACGTCGGACGATCTGGGCCACCCCGGCTTGGCGCTCCCGATTCCGAAAAAAGAAAACAAGACGGCGGAAGAATTGGCGGCCATGATCCACGACGACTTGAGCATGATGGAAGAATGTCCAAAGCGCGGCGTTAACGTCACGGTCTACGGCCTCAACCCCTGGAATTCGATGCTATTGTTTGGTGTCGAAGCCGGCCCGGTTCGGAATAAGGTCGAGTTACAGGGCCTTTGTGAGATCATTACCGAGCGCTTGAAGCGGTTGTACGACGTCGAACCTTAGCGGTTGCCGCTGCTTGAAAAAGAATTCTTGTGAACGATAGGGCGGCAGTTTAGTTACACCTTTATGCTTCACAAGTTCATCGCCGCTGCAGCTTGGGCAACGCTTGCATTTATTGTCTTCGCGACATTGTCTCCCCTTGGTCTCAGGCCTGAAATGGGCGAGGCGAACCTTGAGCGGTTCGGTGCATATGCTTTGGTCGGGTTACTGATGGCCTTGGCCTATCCTCGTCATTTAATTCCGGTCGTTCTATTTTTGGTTGCGGTGGCGGCAGTGCTTGAGGTTCTCCAACTGGCTACGCCCGATCGACATGGTCAATTTGCGGATGCGCTGGTCAAGGCTGCGGGCGCAACGACGGGCGTCGCGGTGGCATTCATCGTTTTACATCGGAAGCGCGGTAGCCTTGACCGGTTAGGCTGAACGGCAGATCGTTATGCCGGTGGTGGTTTGCACCGGGTATCCCTTTGACGCTGTGGCGATCAGCTTGCTTGGGCGGCAAACCGATATCAGAATCGACACCCGGCGGAAGCGCTGTGAAACAGCTAGCTATCCTAGCGGGGCAGGGCAGACTTGCTGTAATCGCGGTGCGGCAAATGTTACCCGACGACACGGCGTGCCGCCAGCGGTTTCGAGTTATCCTGCTTCGACAACAGGTCGGACAAGCCTGCCATTGAGTACCCGGTAGCTTGAGGGGCCTGTCAGCTATCGAAAGGGCAACACAAATCGCTTGCCCAGCAGGACCAAGTTGAGAGTTCGGTAGGAAAGGCGTAAAAGGCCTGGTCGTCGAGAGGAGGGTTCAATGCGATTGATATCTTTCTCAGCCACCGTTTTGTTCACCCTGTTGTCGTCAGCTGCCTTGGCTCAGCAGTTGCCGGGGACGCCGGGCGACGCGGTAGGTCACCCTCCGCCGCTTCCCGGTCCACCACCGCGAATTTCCGAACCGTCAACAACGACGACGCCCGCGCCAGCCGCTTCCCCACCTCGGGCAGCCGAACCGGTGCCGATCGACTACACCAAGGGATATGGGCCCCCCGGTCCGTCAACCCCATACTCCACCGGTCCATTACCGGCGATAGAAACGGGAACAGGCCGAGTAATCGTTGAACCTGACGGCTCTATGAAAACTGTGAAGGCCGTCCCGTGTAGCCAAGCCGCTCATGAAACTGATGGCTTCACGACCTGCGTGGGCATTCCCGATAAGGGCGCGAAGGCAAGGAAAAACCGCTAACAACGACCCAATGCGAGCTAGCCCCGGTGACGGCTGTGCCGGACCCTACAGTCCAAAATCCGGCTGTTTGGAACATCGCTGGTGCAGGAGCTGAATCACGTTACCTGTTACTTGCGCGACCGGCACAAAGATTGCTTGAAAATATCGGGCGGATGAAAGAGGGAGTTCTGGCAATGGCAACGCAAATCGTAATGGACTATACCGGCGATACCAGGCACCAGTTTGACGCTGACGACACCAGGGCGTTGGCGGCGGCTGAAAGGCGCTTTAGGGAACTCACGTTTGCTGGCTTTACGGCAGCTGTTCGCACCACTTCAGGCGAAACGATTATAGCGCGTACCTTCGACCCAACCGCGGAAGAGACTCTGTTCTACCCGCGGCTCGTTGGCGGGTAGGTTATCGCCACTCATGCTGGCACCAAGGCTGAGCAGCGCGGCACATGATTTCTGGCGATTCCTTGTAGACCGCGCTCGTGAGATCCAGGCTCGACGTGCGCTGCATCGGGAATTTCGTGCGTCGAGATGTTCTCCAGAGGCGCGTGGCATAAATTTACTCAGGGATTGGCTATCGCCTGAGCAATGCGCGCAATTCGATGCAGAAGGATATTTCGACGTCATTGGTTGCCATAGCCGAAAGAAATACCGGATCCGTTACGGCTCGTCGGCGAACATAGATGAACTCGACGATGCCGGCGCTCCGCTGATGCGTTGGTGCTTTGTCCCTAACATCTACCTCGTCGCCGGTGATGCCATGCTCGCTCAAAAGATTGCACTCGAAACGAATGAGCGCGACGCATTGGCGGTGGCAAACAGGTTCGCCCTGGGGACCTTGCCGGATGCGCCGTTTTTTACACCTTCACGCCCTCGCGGGTTCTAATTGCGCAGTGGCCAAATCCATTGTTAGTCACCAACAAAACGCTGCGATCTAATTCGCGATGAGCTTACGGCGATAACGAAGAATTTCGAGATCAAAAAAGACGCCGCCAACCGTGACGGCCACACATCTGATTTATTTCTCGATCGAGGGCTTAGTCCCCCACGCAAATAGGGGAATTCCGATGGAAGGCCAACCCGGATAAAATTATCGCCGCTGCAGCCCGAGGGCACCAGACGTTGGATATCGTAGCTCGCCGTCGCCGGTGGGGAGCGGAGTCATCTCGATTAGTTGATTGAGTGCTTATGGACTTCAAACTTCGGGTCGACTAGGCCTACCACTAGATAACAATTTTGGGGAAGATAAGCTTGCGCGCGGTTTTGATTACAGCAGTCTGCGTGACGTTAGTTGGTGTGGCGTCGGCTTCGCCAGCACAACAACCGTCATACAGTTCGCCTGGGAAATACCGCGGATACTCGTGTGATCAGCTTCTTCTGGAGGCCCACGCGGTTTCGGTTCGCGCAGGCGCGCTTGCTGCTAAAAAAAATACCAAACTCGCTGACACGGAGCCGAAATCCACCATTGTTTTTCCGGCAGTTCTTGACAGCACAAAAGAGTTGACCGGTGAGTTCGCCGTTCTAAGAAGCCTGATGCAAGCGATTGAAAAGTCGGCCATCCAGAAGCAATGCGAAATAGAGTTTGTTCCTTCGACCAACTAGTGAATTTACTTTCCGGAACGAAAAATAAAAGACCGCCCGAAGCGGTCCCAATGTGATTGTGATACAAATCAGGCTACGCGGACGCGCCCAGACACTCCTTGGTGACGTCGTCGACAATGTTGAGGAGGCGGAAACGCCGTCCATTGGCGAACTGGTCATAAACGAAGTCGAGCGACCAGCGCGCGTTCGGCCTCGCTTCCACGAGGATCGGCACCCGGACGCCAACCGCCTTGCGGCGGGAGCCTCGCTTGCGGACCGCAAGCCCTTCTGCTCGATAAAGCCGGTGGATGCGGTTGATCCCTGACGGCTCGCCCTCCCGCCGCAGCAGGATGAACAGCCGGCGGTAGCCGAACCGCCGTCGCTCATTGGCAAGCTCGCGCAGCCTGCCGACGGGCGTCGCGGTAGCATTCATCATTTTACCTCGGAAGCGCGGTAACCTTGACCGGTTAGGTTAAACGGCGGATCGCATATGCTGGCGGTTCTCACTGGGTATGGCCTCGTATCGCTTCAGGTCAGCAAAGCTCCAGTCAGCAATAAAACTGTGCCAACGGCACATCGGGCCCTCGATCGCAAATAAATTGTGGTTAGCGCCTCATGGCTGAACGCCGTTGAAGGCTTCATAACTCGTCTGACTACCTCGCGACCGGCCCATGGACTGTCTCTTGTTGTGGGCGACGCAAGCGGCGTGCTGAATTGTGAGTGGATATCGCCAGCTCTGAAAGGAACGAGACCAATTCCCGGCTATCATTGCAAATGATTCGCGGAGGCGCCTCGATGAGCCGAACCCAGCCAAAATCCTCGCCGACGGATGAGCATGCGAGACGGATTGCGCAGGCGATCGCCAAGGGTCGACCGCCCCCGTTCAATGATGCCTTCGATCGGTACTGCGAAAGCTCCCCACGCGAAATCTTTGCCGCCTTCACGGGCGCGGCTCGCCACATGCCTCCGGCCGGCCAGGATGAGCCGCTTGCGATCGGTTATCTGTTTCTGCTGCAGCGGCTGCTCGAGCATCTTCGTTATCGCACCGATCGCGGCTACGCGGACGCAGCCAAGCTGATCGCGGATTTTCAGGCCGACGTCGTCGCGCAGGTCGAGGCCGGAAACGTCGACGGGCGCATGCTCGCCTTCGTGGGAGGAGCCCTGCACCAGTCGAAAATCCCTGCATCGCCGGAGCTTGCCGCGGCGTCGGCAAAGCAGCCCGTTGATCGGGACGAGGACGGACCGCTTCCGGCCGACGTCCACGCCGCTCTCGCCGGCATCCTGGAAGCCTGCGACGGCGATCCGTTCATGATCGTCGGCGCGCTGACCGAAAGCGGTCATGCCATGCCGGTGGAAGCCCGCGGCGCTCTGGCCGGTGCCTTGGCGCTCGCGGGTAACGCCGGAGCGCGCGGTGCCGCGGTTCTGTTCCTGCTCGATCCAAATTCGACTGTGCGCCGCGCGGTTGCCGGAGCGCTTGCGCAGGTCGCAGCCTCGCTGACGCCGACCGAGGTTCGGCGGCTGATCGCGATGCGCAATTGGCGACCCGAGAACGAGCGAGCCGAAGTCGACGCGGTCATCCGCAAGGCGCGGGCGGCTGGGATCGATTGCGCGCCATGGGAGGCGGGCAGCATCGAGGCAATCGTCGCCACTGCCGTCGATGGCGCCACAGCCCAGGGATTCCTGCTGATATCCCCGGTCGGACGGAAAAAGCGGATCTCGTCGGTCCTGACCAAAGGCGGGATTGCGGATGCCTGGAGTGGCGAACCGGAATCGCGCCGCCAGATCGAGATGAGTCTCGCCGCCGCCGGGATGGATACCCCTACGCTTGCCGTATCCCGATCATATCTCGATCGCATCGTGGCGCACGAACTGGCGCTCAGTATAGAGAAACGGGAAGCGCCGCCGTTCGGCCTGCTCCAAGTCGCCGAAACGATCGGCGGTGCCGATTGGCAACCCGCGCGCATGGCCTTTGGTGAAACGCTCGCCGGGCTGATCGCCGAGGTCCCCAAGGCGATGTGTGAGCCCGCCACGCTCGCATCGGTGCTGCGGAAGAGCAACGAACTTGCCGAGCTGGAGGCCGTCGCACAATCCTGGTTCGAGGACGACCCGCAGGTCGCTCAAGCGGTGGAGCGCGCCCGCGGCCGTGATCGCGCGAAACTTGCTACCTATCTATTGCAGAGCGTCATTGCGCGACATCGTGATAGATGGGCTGACATTGTTTTGCGCACGGCCCTATGGATGCGCGAGGCTCCGCCGGAGGCCGACCTATGCTGGCGCGAGCTCGCGATCGTCGCAAAGGCGCTCGTCGACGGACGGGATGTGACGGAGATCGGATTGATGCACGATATCGCATTGCGGACGATCGCGGTCCTCAGGGACGCTGAGCGGATATGAGAGAGCCGCGGGCGCGTTTTGCGCCGCACGGCCGCGCCTGTCTTACGAACAACGCCGCCGAACGAGCGTTGCGGGGTGTGGCGGTCGGAAGACGAAACTGGACCTTTCGCCGGTTCAGATGCCGGCGGCCATCGTGCCGCCGCCGTCTACACCTGATCGAAACCTGCAAGATGAACGACGTCGATCCGCAGGCTTGGCTTGCGGACGTGCTGGCCAGGCTTCCAGATCACCCCGCCAACAACGTCGCCGACTTGCTTCCGTGGAACTGGAGATCAACACGTCAGCAGAGCGCCGTGGCAGCCTGAACACCCGTCGTCTCGTAGAGAGCCCTGCATAGGGAGCCTTCACTGATCGTCCGGGTCGGGGTACTGCTCGGGCGCCTCTCCGATGGTTTTGAGAAGTCTTGGATATTTGCCCCCTGGCTCCTTGCGGTTCTGACCGATGGCTTCAATCCGGAACTGCCAGTTATCACCATAGTCGAAAAGGAATGTCATTTTTGCGCCGACCGTCGGGAAGGCCTCGACGATTCGGGTTCGCTTCACACTGCGAGCCTCGCTCTCTCCCATATCAGCGAACAGCTCGTACTTGACAGGCGAGCTGAAGACATTTCCGGTGAATTTGCTGTAAAAGCCAAAAGCGTGGTCAAAATCGAAGCCGAAGATCCGAACTATCTCGCCGGCCAGGTCGTAGAGATTCTTTGCACTCAGTGTCTCGAACTCTCGGTAAACCTTCGGACTTAATGACACCCGAAAAACGTGGGTCTGGGCCTCCGCCATCCGGCTATCCTCACTCCCGAACAGAGAACACACACAAGATTGCAAATGGCAAGGCCGCTATCAACCGCGGTCACCCGGCGGTGCTCATCGGATGCGTACAGCCAGAAAACAGGTTGAGGCTGTCCTCGAAAGAGTTTCGCGGTCGCCTTTCAGCTCCCGTATCCCTCAGGATTGTTACTCTGCCATTGCCATGCGCTATGGAACCCGCATCAGAATTGACCCGGCCGATACGCTTTGGTTTTAACATCTACCGGGCCTAAACCGGGCAGGGCTGAGGCAGACTGGCGAATGTCACCCAAGGACAGGGTGTGCCGGCAGCGGTTCCGAGTAACCATGGCTTCAACAAATAATCGGACAAGCCTGCCTGACCGATAGCTTCGCGGATCTGTCACCGTATCGCCGACACTTCGTTTGGGCGTGAAGCGCCTGAATAGCTGCGCCTCCAAAAACTGCGCCTACGAGCATCGACAAACCAACTGTAACATATCGGACCATAGCGCTCCTCCTTCATTGCTGAATAAATCGAGGTGCCGGCGCGGACGTTGTAATTGGCACGCCTCACGGCGGCTGTTCCTGGAATAAAGGTTGGTGGCAGCCCGGTCGGCTGCCACCAATGCGTTTACTTACCGGGCGGCTTGTACGCGCCACGAAGCTCACTTGCCTTTTGCCGAACTTTCTTGATTTCGTCCTGCGTCCACAGACGGATGAGCTTTACATTGTGGAGGGCGCCGCTTTCCACGACCACGCCAGTCATCGCCGGTGCTGCACTGGGATCAGGCAAATCGATGATCACCATCACGCCGGGGCCATCGCTCGCGGTGCTATACATCGAGATCAATTTGCCACCGGCGGCTTCGGTCAGTTTTTTGGCCGCCTCGTAGCGATTGGTTGTTGGATTTTCCATGATATTTTTGAGAGCTTGTGGCGTGTATTGTCCCGTTAAACAGAAATGCATGGCGATATCTCCAATTGGTTTGAAGTCGCTGTAAAAATCGGTGAGAAAAGTTTGGGAAAAGCGCTTTTATAAATCCAGCCGATTGAGAGGCCGGTGATCGAGCCAATAACAATACATATGATCATTTTGTTGCAACTGAAATCGTAGAGGGCATCGCGTCACGTGCGGTGCAGCGATAGGTTCTTCGAGACATTTGTTGCCTCTCAAGGCTGGGTCAACATCATTTGAACTAGCATGCCCGCTACCAAATGCTGTGAAATTCCTCACAAAATCCTGAAACATTGTCATGCCGGCGCCGCGCCACAGGCAGTCCAGACGGAGTCATCAGCGATCGGAAAAACTAGCCGTGTGTCAGTTGGATCACAGACAAGGCAAGGCCTACGGGCTAATGTTGGCGCATTGCACATTGGCTAATTAATTTTCAGGGTAGTGGACGCGCGGAAAACCGTAGCATCGATGTATGCCCCCAGCGTGCAGGCGCTGGGGGCATTTTATTGTCCAGGGCATTGGATATGGACATGGCGTCCATTTTCCCACTAGACACGAAGAAGAGGCTCAAAGTTGGACGCAAAGTCGGCTTTGATGCGGCTCAACCCGCCAACTTCGCGGGCCTCTCCCTTAAAATAGCGAAATGCGCGCCCACGGCTAACCGGCATCGGTTGCCGCTTAAACTCGCTGCATTAGGCCGATTTGCAGAAGCGGTATCAACACGATGGGAGAGGGCAATTGGATTATGGTTTCAACGCAGCCCAGAATGATCGCTCAAGTCCAGGCAGTTTCGCCATGATCGTCGAAAGGAACTCGTGCATCGAGCGTTTCCAACTCGATAATTTTTTCGATCGTAAGTCCAGGTAGACATCTGGTTGAATGCCACCGGTCCGATGGGTTCTTGCTCATCCGCTTCGGGAAAACTCGCGATGCCCGTTCATGAGGGACGGCTTCTTGGTTTTCGGCAACGGCCGCCAAATCATTAAGATAGCGAAAAGACAACTGGACAAAAACCACAGAGCAAGCAGGGTTAGGAATAAGAACATTGGAGCCCCCTGATTCCAATAGTTTAAAGCAATAATCCCGCACTGAAGCGCGGCCGATGTTTGGCTGCATCGGAGCTAAATTGTGGCGGTGAAAGTCCTTTGCCTGGGGGCGGGGACGAAGTCAGCGACATGCACGGGTACGGCACGCGGTCGAGGGGATCAGCGTGCGGTCCTTGCGTGGTCGGGTGAAGAATATGGCTACACGCGATTGAGCGGGTGAGATTTGGTGAGTGGTTTGGTCGCCGCTCCAGACCCGTTACGCACGAGCCCGTCGGTGTATCGCACGAGCAGGCCAAAGCCATAGCCGAGTTCCAATGTCACAACTGCGATGCAAGACGATGCGACGGCGGAAGTGAAGTCTGTTCCCAGGACGAACTCACCACCAAGAGTGGCTATTGCCGCGACGGCTGTGATTGGAACTAGGGCCCAAACTCGAAAGATTAAACCGACTGCGGCGCCCACAAGAAACGCCATAACGACCAGTGTCATCGTCAATAACCCCCGGATTGCTTGGACTTCACTCCCTTACCCCTTAAAAAAAGGTGAAGACTACGTTGGCCGGGGTCTGTTGCCTGTTGCACTGCAGCAAAGGACTGGTTAATTTGATTGGAATCAAAAGTTGAATTTGGATTGGATCCAAAGTGTGACCCAGTGTTGACGAAGGAGCCAGATCACTCAGAACGGGTGTGTCGAGTATCGATGTTGGAAATTGCAAAACACCAGTTGGTTTCTCGCGGCGGTTTGAACACTGCGGCGGCGAAAAAATGGCAATATTTTCGATTTCCTTATGCCGCGGTCGGGTTCGTCTGCGCGGCTGTTGATGGTTTAATTATCACAGCATCTAGTGTTCTTGGCTGCTCCGCCTATGAGGTGCTTTCCAACAGCTATGTCGCCCACTTTGATGCCTTCGCCTTCGCTGGGAATGTTGCCGCGGTACTTTACTTATGGATGGCGCATGCGGCGGGTTTCTATCGCGTCACTACAATTTTTTCTTCGCAAACCATCTACCGTAAAATCGTCAGCCGCTGGATCTTTGTAGGCCTTCTGCTCGCATTGTTAGCTTTTTTGCTCAAAGTCGGCGAGATTTTCTCTCGTGGTTCCATTGTCAGCTTCCTCCTTTTGGCGCTTGTGCTGTTGCTAACGTGGAGGTGGCTTGCTGGGCGCATTTTTAATAGCGCCCTAGCCGATGGTTTGGTGGAGGGTCGTCGAGTTGTTCTCGTCGGATCACGTGATGAACTCACTGCTCTTGATGACGAGAGCCTGTTGAAAGATTTCGGGTTAACCGAGCTTGATCGGGTGATTTTTCCGAACCACAAGCTGTTAAGTTCGCAGCTTGGCAGCGACGAGATGGACGCTTTGAACCGAGCTCTCGAAACTGCGCGACAGAAGGGCGCTGACGAAATTGTCCTTGCGCTTTCCTGGAGCAATTCGACGAGGCTTGAGCTCGTACGTGACATGATGCGGAGTTCACCGCTGCCTGTTCAGTTGCTTCCCGACGGGATCGTGCGGACTTTGGCGAAAAATTCCGCTTTTTCGGTCAAACCATCATTGGCAATAGAATTGCAGCGTGGGCCGCTTTCCCGATTGGAGCGAGCGGCAAAGCGCGCTTTGGACATTCTAGGCGCGTCGGTCGGCTTATTGGTTCTTTTGCCGCCGATGCTTATCAGCGCTCTCGTGGTCAAGATGGATTCGCCGGGGCCAATTCTTTTCCGGCAAAGGCGTAATGGCTTCAATGCGAAGCAATTCACTATTTACAAATTTCGCACGATGACGGTGATTGAAGATGACGATAAGATCGTTCAAGCAAGCCGGTTTGACAAAAGAGTAACGCGAGTAGGGCGTATACTGCGGCAATCCAGCTTGGACGAGCTTCCACAGCTCTTCAATGTCCTCAAAGGCGAGATGTCGTTGGTGGGTCCGCGACCCCATGCTATTTCGCATGATAGCAAGTATGCCAATTGCTAGCGGACTACGCATTCAGGCATCACGTTAAGCCAGGGATAACGGGTTGGGCTCAGGTAAATGGTTTTCGCGGTGAAACACCACAACTGGAACAAATGCAGCGGCGTGTAGAGCTCGATCTGTGGTACATTAACAATTGGTCCTTACTCCGTGATGTCAAAATAATTCTGCAGACATGTTTCGAAGTAATTCGAGCGCGCAATGCTTATTGAGCTGGGGATGTGGGTGAACGGCAGGCCTCCGCCATCGCTCCAAACGTGCTCGACCGCTCTTCGAAGTAGCCGCTCCCGACCGCAAATGGATTGCCCATCACCTATGTCTGCGCGGAGGGTTAGCTCTATTTGGCTGCCGTCATCGATCTGTGCTCTTCCCGTGTGGTTGACCTCGTCACCGACGCGTTGGTGATGGCGGTGTGGCCGTCCGAATGTTCTGCTGCATCACTCCGATCGTGGCAGCCGCGACTTCCGCAAATGATCGTAATCACATCGATGAGCAGTCGAAGTCGTTGGGCAATGTGATCCGCAGTTCTCTGTCCTGCTCACCTGCTGACCCATTTTTGTGGTTATTCTCTATTGGGTGGAGAGCGCTCAAAACGACTCAAAAGCGGATTATCTGAAATATCTGCGGATGTCGTATCGGTTGGGTGGAACGAAGGGTGGATAGCAGTAAAACGCAATCGCATCGCCTTGGGTATTTTCGAGCGGGTCACCCCAATTTTCGGGATGGTCATCGACTAGCTTGCAAGTCTGCTTAACTCCGGGTTTTACGGAGAAGTCGATTGCAATCTTTACAGGTCCCGGTTGGCATGTACGTAATCGATTGCTGGGTAGTTCGAAAAATGTGGCCGAGCGCCGATCGTCTGGCATTTGAACAGGCTCTACACGCGCAAGGGGGTTATGAAGTCACAATCCCTAAAGTTGAAAGGCTGATTTTGCGTCCGCGGCAGTGAGCGCGGAAGTTCCTGCCGTAAGATAATTGAGTTTGTGAAGTCCCGGCGCAGGGTAAAGGTACCAACCTAGCTTAGCCGCTTACTATGGCATCTAGGACTTAACAATAATAGCAGAAGCAGCGAAAAAAGTGTTGATCCGCTCGACACTTTGCAGATCTACTCATCGGCACTTTGATATTCTTCAGCCAGCGATCAACAAGAGATTCTGATGGACCCGACGAATGAATAACGATGTTCGTGTTTTAGTAACAGGCGGAGCGGGGATGATTGGTTCTAACCTCGTCAAGCGACTGGTTTGGGCAGGTTGCAAGGTCACAATCATCGATAATCTTTGGCGGGGGAAGACTGAATACTTGCTTGGAGAAAATGGCCGTCCCCTCGTTGCGCGGACTACAGCAAAGCGAGACGGATCTTGAGGATGGACTCCAAAAATATCCCTACGGAGCGGGATAACTTCACTTTACGAATGGATTGAGGCACGAATGGCTGGGAAAGAGCGTGAGGATGCGCGCCCGGTGGCGGCAAAGGATGTATGACTATAATGACTGTAGCGAACTTCTTAGGTATTGGGATTGATGCCCTTACTTACGGCGACATGTTTGACCGCATCGATAAGTGGCTGAAGACAAAAAATGGGCGCTCACACCATATAGCTTGCATTAACGCGTTTTGCGTGACGCTTGCGATGAAAGACGAGCGCCTGACAAAGATCTATAACGGGGCAGATATTGTTGGGGCAGACGGTATTCCATTTGTCTGGTGGATCAGGAAAATCCTAAAAGCAAAGTGTGATCGCCTTGCAGCGCCGGATATTCTTTTGCAACTTGCACAGAGGGCAAGAAAGACGGGGTATTCCTTTTATCTTTATGGAGGCGCTCCCGACGTTGTTGCAAATATGAAAATAAATCTGGAACAGATGTTCCCGTACATTAAAATCGTTGGTTCCATGGCGCCACCTTTTCGGCCGCTCACCGAGGAAGAAGACAGAGAGATCACAAATGAAATTAATTACTTACAGCCTGATATCGTGTGCGTGGGCTTGGGAACGCCCAAGCAAGACTATTGGATCGAAGACCATCTTTATAAAATTCAGGGAGCGGTGCTAATTGCCAGCGGTGCGACCTTCGATTTCTTCGGGGGGCGGGTAGAATGGCACCCGAGTTTATCAGGAAGTCCGGGTTTGAGTGGCTCTACCGACTCATTGGCAAAGATTTTCGCAGGGTGTGGAAGCGTTACACTGTGATGAATGCTCCTATTCTTGTGGAATTTTGCTATGCAATTGACGGGATTGAGATTGCGCAAGCCCGAACGCTGGACTCGACCGGAACGGCAGCTAACATTTTAGTCGCCCGTGAAGTTTCTCGAAGCGATGGAGCGAACTGGATGATTGAACGCGTCGAAGTAATCGAATTTACTGGTTTTGGGGGCTGGAACGGGGTTTTTCTTGGCAAATTTTGATTTTGGGATTCGACGATAGGTGGCCCAATCTCTGGGTGGCCTTGCCGACAAAGCGCGCGTCGGCAAGATCGCCCTGATCAAGCACCAGCGCTATGGGATTGAGCCCTCGGCTACCTGAAGGACAGTCGGTGGCAGGGCAAGCCAGCGGCGCGCAGCGCGAGGCTGGCGGCAGAGTGAGGAGCCGAGCGCAGCACGAAACGTGATTTTGCGGCCCTGCAGCCTGTCCGGGTTTTAAAGGGTGATCGGTATAGTCGGTTTCTTTGAAAACTAGAAACTATGCGAGTATATCAATCCTCCGCATACCCGAAGAGACAAATTATGATTAATCTTGCCTCGATCGTTCGTTGTCGCGGTGCAAATCTAATATCTTAGAATTATAACCCCCGTCAGGCAATCAGAAGCCGCTGAACGGCGAATTTATTGTTCTAATGCGAGATGCGACTATGCATCGAGGGGATTCACTTTCGCGGGCGGGCGGCCAGTGCTTATTGATTTTGACGCCAGTATATTTGATGCTGACGCTTATTCCTACGGCGGATCTAAATCTGTCCTTCCTCGAGACGACACAGGGACCGGTATCCGAACTATTCTAAGACGCGCAATAATTGGAAGAAACTATAAAGCACGCGAATTTTGCTCCGAGATGCGTCGAATACTCAAACGAAACTCAGATCGGCCAAAACTCCTAATCGTCGGTGGAGGAGCCATCGGAGACGGGACTAATGAATTCTATGCTGACCCAGAATTGGATCTAGTTGGCATCGATGTTTATTCTTCCCCAAAACGTGACGATCGTCGCTGATGCTCATCAGCTTCCTTTTGCAGATTCTGTTTTTGATGGAGTGTGGATACAATCCGTGCTCGAACACGTTCTAAATCCTGAAATTGTGGTTCAAGAAATTCACCGAGTCCTAAATCAAAATGGTCTTGTATTCGCAGAAGCCCCGTTCATGTGGCCAGTGCATGAGGGCGCTTATGACTTTACACGATTTAGCCTTAACGGATTCAGATGGTTGTTCCGCAATTTCGAGTTGATCAGCGCCGGAGCAGGAAGCGGGGCGGGAACTGCTACTTTATTGTCAATTCGATATCTCATTAGATCACTTACTGGTAGCAACGTCTTCAGTACACTCGCCTCAGCGCCGTTCTTTTGGCTAAGATATCTTGATCGATATACGCAAAGCAGACCAAATGCCGATGCAGCGAGCGGCATCTATTTTTTTTGGCGCAAGATCTGCACAATCAATACCTACAAAAAGCATGATTACATTCTACGAAAAGCAGGCGATCCATCGTGACATTACTTAGCTTTGTAGAATACGTTGTTATCGAAGTTCGCGATTTCACGTAAACCTGAAAATGGCAACCCTCGTTTCTCGCGACCTACCCACTGGTGTTGCAGCGACTTTGTCACGCTCATCCAGGTATTTAATTCAACTCGCATTTTGCGACTGGCCTGACTTGGCTTTTTAGACCAAGCATTGTGAGAAAATGAGCATGGAAAGGGGCCTGGGTCATGCCGAAGAAGAGGTTTGGTGCAGAGTAGATCTTGACGTTGCTTCGTCAGATTGATTGAAGTGTCGATGGTGCAGGATATATATCTGCCCCGGAAGCCTACCGAGATGCGGAGATATCGCAACAGAACTACGCGATGAGCTGCTGAACGGCGAAATCTTCTACAGCTTGAAGGAAGCGCAGATTGCCATGGAACGATGGCGAAAGCACTACAGCACGATCAGATCGCACTCAGCACTCAACTTTCGGCCGCTCGCGCCGCTGACATTCCTTTGGCTAACCACCTAGATGAGATCATGCCGATGCAGCGGTCGTTATTCCGCTTGTATTAAAAAGGTCAAGCGTTTGGCAATTAGCGGTCTTGCCCAGGGCCGAAGCATATTGTGCAGCGACATCGACTGAGTGATTGCCCCTCTTCGGCATCGCCGTGTCGTCACTCACCAGCACGGCATCGATGTCGCCGACAATCACGTCGTAAAATGCGAGTAGAGTCAAATACCTGGATGGGCGTGGAGGCCGGCAACACCGGTGGGGAGGTCGCTAGAAACAAGGGTTGGTATTAGTTCTATGAAGACGACTAGGGACAAAAATCAAAATCCTCCGCGTGATTATCGCGACGCCGTTGGGTCTCCATGGTCGTGGTGGGATCGATCGCGTGAACGACATGATTTTTGAAGCTATTGCCGCGCGACCGGAACTTATGTATTGCATTGATCGCCTGGTGACACGTGGGCCAGCGAGGCCTTTTTACGGCACAGTTCATATTCACCTACGCACTGATCCGTTTGTGGTTTGCTGCGCTCCGGGGAGAGGTGGATGTGTTGCAGATCCATCTGTCGGACAAGGGCAGTGTTATCGAAAGACCGTATTGGGTGCGTCGCTCGGTTCCTGCGAATTCCATATGTCGTTCATCTTCACGGAGCTGTGTTCAATGAGTTTTGGTCTGCTGCATCTCCTCGCTTGGCTCGCGCCATCAATCGATTATTCGAGCAGAGCGAGCAAATTATTGTTCTCGGGCGCTATTGGGCTGGTGTGGTCGGTGACCGCTTGCCGAACGTGGTGCACAAGATCAGCGTGATACCAAATGCCACTCCGCCAAGTCTTCTCGATCAAATACCGGCGAAAGATGGTCGTGTTCGAATTTCTTGCCTTGGCCAACTGGGTCCGCGCAAGGGCACGCCGCAATTGATCGAAGCTTTTGGCCGGCTGGTCGGCCGTTCCGATTGGACCGCGACCATCGCCGGGAACGGAAAGGTCGAGGAGAGCCGTGCGGAGGTTCGAAGCCTTGGAATCGACGATAGAGTGGATATCCCCGGATGGCTCAACTCCACGGCCACCAATAACCTGCTCTGTCGAACGGATATCCTCGTGCTGCCATCTTTTTCCGAGAACCTCCCCATGGTGATCCTTGAGGCGTTCGCCCATGGGGTTCCGGTGTGTCAACTCCCGTGGGTGCAATCCCTGAAGTTGTCGATCACGGGCGTAATGGCCTTCTTGTTCCTGCCGGTGATGTCTCCGCCCTAGCGGATGCGCTTGAGCGATTGATCGAAAATCATGAATTGCGTCGGCACCTCGGACAGAATGCGCGGCGCGATCATGCTGAGCACTTTGAAATTGGCTCTTATGTCACGCAACTGGTGGCGATCTGGCGACAGTCGGGCACGCCGACGCGCGGCGAAGCTGGGTAAGTGGCGCGAAGGACCCGGGGGCCGCCAAGCGCATTGAGGGCTCAGGTCATGCAACCTGCTGTTCGTTATCACAGTTGCAATTTGATACGTCGCTTGGCAATTTTTCTGCTGGTTCTCTGTACGAGCAATAGCGAAATGGTTGCGCAGGACACTCGGGCGAGAGCAATTTAAAATAAAGCGGGCGATCAATGAAATCGTTCATCATCCTTCGAACCAAGGTCGACGTTGAAAACTTATCAACGGCACTTGGAAGTCATCGTCTCGGTCGGGGGCTTCTTGTTGGTTTATGAGCCACAACTCGTTGCATTCGACTTATTTTATGAGCCGCCGTGCATAATGCCTTGGCAGTGGGCGCAACTCCAAAAAGAGATATACGCGACCGCACGTGAAGTATTACCAAATCCCACAATAATTTCGTTCTCGCCCGATAGCGGCATTATCGGCGATGAGGAAGCCACCGACGGCAATCTTCTAACGCTCGGTCGCGGGCAGCACAGTAAGCATCTTCGACGGAACGACGCTGCTTGGCATGGCCACGGCGAACACGCTATTGGACGGCACTCACAGCTTCACGGCGACGGATACGGCGGCGACACAAGTCAGGCCGTCCGCCTTGATGGTGACGGCGGAGACCGCGCCGCCGGCCGCGCCAACGATTGAGTCATCGTCGGGCTACAGCGCGATCACAAATGGCGGAATGATCTCTTACGCTGGGTGGCACAGGAGAGCCGAATAGCACAATCGGCGACCGTACCAGGTTATCACCCTCGCTCTTGACGTTCTCCAAATTTGCCAAAGTCGGAAAGCCTCCCAGAATACTCCGCACCGTCCATATTAACGCCAATGCTCGCCGGGGCGCCTTTACGACTGGTCAGCTGGGCAAAGGCTACGGCGCCTGGAACTTTACGACTGCAGCATTGACGAATGGCCCGCACAACTAGGGCGACGGATATGAATTCGTCCGGCGACATCAGTAGGGCATCGTCTGCTTTGAGCGTGACTGTGAATACGGTGGCGCCGAGCGCCCCGACCATTCCGTCGTTATCGCCCGATAGCGGGCACGGCAGGTGACGGCATCACCAGCTTGACGTCCTAACCCTGAGCGGTACGGCGGCTGCTAACAGCAAGGTGGCGCTGTTTGGCGGCACGATCAAAACTCGGCACGGCGACCCAAGGCCGCATAGGATCAGCTACTGAGAACGCCTGCTGAGCGATTTTCAACAAGAAGCGGGACATCCCCCGGCCGATCCGCTTCCTCCACAACGATACGGGGGCGGGATCGGAGTAAGGTTAAGCGAGCAGAAAAAGTAGGATGACGCGGCCGGCCGTAGCAAATTGTCTTCGATGCGTTAGGCTGGGCAGAAAATGAAAATCACATCTTAATGGTGGGACGAGGCAAAAAGAACTCATGCATCTACAACAGCGAATTTTGGTGACCGGCGGCTCCGGTTTCCTGGGCTCACACTTGTGCGAACGCTTACTGTCGCAAGGCGCGGAAGTCATTTGCCTCGATAATTTTTTCACTGGCGCGCGGCGCAACATCGAGCATTTGCTCGAGCACAAAAGATTCGAGCTCATTCGCCACGACGTCACGTTTCCGATCTATCTAGAAATCGATCAGATCTACAATCTTGCCTGCCCGGCATCCCCCATTCACTACCAGCGCGACCCGGTCCAGACGACGAAAACCAGCGTGCATGGCGCCATCAACATGCTCGGCCTTGCCAAACGGGTTAATGCAAAAATCCTGCAGGCGTCGACCTCGGAAGTGTACGGCGATCCACATGTGCATCCTCAGACAGAAGAATACTGGGGACACGTCAATCCCATCGGTCCTCGCTCCTGCTACGATGAGGGAAAGCGCTGCGCTGAAACACTGTTCTTCGATTATTGGCGACAACATAAATTACGCATCAAAGTAGCTCGCATCTTCAATACCTATGGCCCGCGCATGCATCCAAACGATGGGCGGGTCGTTTCAAACTTTATCATGCAGGCGCTGCTGGGGCGGAATATTACGATTTATGGGGACGGCTTGCAGACACGCTCATTCTGCTATGTTGACGATCTTATTGATGGGCTTATTCGCCTCATGGCCTCGCCCGATTCTATAATTGGTCCTATTAACATAGGAAACCCAATCGAATTTTCAATGCTGCAACTGGCGGAGACTATTCTGGATGTAACGGGTTCGCGCTCGCAAATTGTCCAGCGACCATTGCCGCAGGATGATCCTCGGCAGCGACAGCCGAATATCACAAAAGCAAAAGATTTTCTTGGTTGGATGCCCGCGACGGCGCTGAAGGAAGGGCTTATCAAAACGATTGCCTATTTCGAAGACCTTCTCCGTGAACCCGGCATAATGGATATATTAGGGCCTGTCCTCAGTTGAGCAGGATAATAGCGGCGTCTGCAGCTCGCGCTTGATGCCGAGGGTCAAGCCCGAACCGGCGTACCGTCTCGCGATGGCTCGGCTTCTCAATTTGGACCGCATAGCGAACCCTTCCATATAGTCCTTCATCCCTCACCCTCTGCCAATCCGATGCAAAGGGCTATCTGCTGCCGGATTATTACTCCGGCGTAAGCGGAATACCCGGCCGCTTTAATGAGGGCTTATTGCTCCGGCGCTTAGACGAAGGACTGTGATTGGATCAAAGAACAGATTGAACAGGTTCGCCGCTGGGGCTTCCAAATAAACATGCTGCTACAGCCCATTTTCGTCGACGAATTCGGCGCGAATCGTGATTGGGATCGCGACATAACAGTAGCGCGCAAGGACCGGTTGCGTTGGCTAGAGGATGTAAGGACTATGGCTAGTGGATGAGACGGATTTCCCTAGGCTATATGGAGCGATTATTGCAAATTCGGCATCACGGGGGTGGAGGATGGTGCGAGTTAATTAAGATCCAGCTGTGCTGATATCATTGGGTTTGACTCCAGAGGTCCCGGGCACGAAATAGGGCAAAACTCCGCCATCACCTGTTTTAATTTGACGAGGCATCATCGCAGCAAGCCCTCGCGGGTGAGCATTCAAAGCGTTTGCCGTGCGCCGCCAGTCGAAAATGTTCAACCTACTTCCGCGGCGCTGACGTGGTGGAGGTGTTCGAAAGAGTCGTGAAGGAGTTCGGTTTCGCGGCTGCAATCACGGTCGACCAAAGCACCGAGTTCCTGTCGCCCGATTTGGATCTGTGGGCTTATCAGCTGGGCGCCTCGCTCGACTTCTCGCGACCGGGCAAACCAAACCGACAACGCCTTCATCGAGTCAATAAGCAAGTTCCCGGCAAAATGTCTGACCGCGCACTGGTCCATAAGCCTCGACGACGCGCGACGAAAATGCGAGGCTTGGCGTAGAGACTATAACGAGGAGAGACCTTACAGCGCGATCGGTAACAAAGTCCCGATCGAGCGATGCAGTCGGCCAGCAGCTCTCGGCCTCCCTGACCAACTCCCCCTGGAAAAAGGCCGGCAGGCCGGTCGAATGTCGGGGAGCAGTTCCCTGACCGGCAGACTCCCGATCGTCGCTGCGTAATATTTGGGGTGGCAATGTCCAAGTTCAGGTTGGCGCCGATGAGCGAATCGTCAATGTGCACGATCTCGCCGTTTTTAATCCTCGGGATTTCAAGCGGCCGTCGACGCATACACAGTTTGTGGTCAAATTCGAACTCGTGAACAGCGATAAGAATTCGGCCGTCGTTTCAACCCGACCATGATCGAGCGCAAGGCGCGTTAATCCCTTCGAGGACCGGAGACCATCGCCTTGCAAAGGCAGAATAACCCCAGTATAGCACTGCGCGGTAAGCTTTTTGAATGGGGTGGGCAACATAATGGTGGCAAAAAAGAATTCTAATACTTGGTACAATTAGGCAATATAAGTTCCATGTCATTGAGCCGTTTCTCACGTCATTAAAGCGAACCGGCTACGCGGGCGACGTGGTCATGTTTCACTCTGGAGTTAATGAACGCACGCTCGCCAGAATGAAAGACATGGGGATTATCCTGGTCCCCTTCAGCAAGGAATTTCCCTATCTCGACGCAAACCTTGCCACTCATATTCGTTGGTCGGCAGACAAGCGGCTTCGAATACTTAGCATTTATTGCCTTCGTTATCTTCTTGCCTATTGTTATCTGAGGGAGTTCGCAGCCCAGTACCAATATGTTATGCTTACCGATGTTCGCGACGTCATATTCCAAAAGGACCCATTCGATTTCACTTTGGGCGCAGAGCTTTGCTGCTTTGGTGAGAAGGAAGGCGTCACACTGGGCAAGGACGCTTTTAATGCACAATGGATAGAAAACGCGTTCGATAAGTCCACACTTGAGAGACTGTCCGACAAACAGATTGTTTGTTCAGGCGTCACCATCGGTCCGGCACCTTTGATCCTAGAGTATTTGGAAAAGTTCATAGATATTCTTGTGCAGGCTCCGGGTAAAGCTTGGGAACTTGATGTTCAGCTCGGAATTGATCAGGGAATCCACAATTACCTGGTACACAATTGCCTCATTCCTAAAATTGCGCTTTACGAAAATAATCGCGGCCCAGTACTCACCGTCGCGAATGAGGATTACGTACGAATGAATAAGTCGGGTGCCGTCATAAACAAACATGGTGACGTGCCTAATATCGTTCATCAATATGACCGCCATTGGCCAATTGCGAGATATCACTATGGCTTTCGTCTTCGAGCTCAACACTACCTCGATCGCGCAAAGGGACCAGTTTTAAAGGGCCTCAAGACATACACGCCGACGCTCCATCGCGCGCTGCTTCGAGCACGAGCGTACTTGTTCCAGTCGTGACAGCTAAGAGGTGGTCGTTCGCCACCAGCAGCGACGACACGTTGCTGACCTGCCTCTCCAACTTGCCCTCACTCATAAGTAGAAGTCTGTTCCGGTTTGTAGTGCTCCCCAAAACTAGGCCAGCGGGGCCTGGAATTTTCCGGGGTTAGGCTCATGCTGGCTGGGGCGCCGATGAGCCATTCAAGAGCGATATCGGCGCCTTGTTGCCGATCGCGCTATGTGGCCGGACTTCGTTGTAGTCTCTACGCCAACCCTCCATTTTTCTGCCGTGCGTCATCAAGGCTCAGGAACCAATGGGTGTTCACGTCGTAAAATGCGGAAAATCAAATGTCTGAATGGGCGTGACAAAGTCGCGGCAACACCGGTGGGTAGGTCGCGAGAAACGAGGGTTGGTATTAATCCGATGTGCTTTAAATGAGTCTTGGTGGTCGGCGCATGCAACGTCTTTCTGGCCATACTGTTAGTCTGCGATAATGAGGTCTTATGAGAGTTCCCCGCATCTTTAGCTTTTCTCAGATCAGGTTCTCTCCCGTCATCTGGGTAACGATTGAAAAGTTAACCCAACAAGGCATGTGGCTGTTGCTTTTCTTAATACTGGCACCGCTCCTGGGGCCAAAGCCATATGGAGTGTTTGCCATCGCCATGGTGTTTGTCGGATTCTTCGAAATAGCAATCGTTGCGGCGGCAGTCGAAGCATTGGTGACTATTACGGATCTCGACGCTAGCCATCTTCGAACAGTCAATTTGTGCAGCATCGCAGCGGCCATATTTGCTGGAGCCATAATATTCGGATCGGCGGATGTTTTGGCGCAATGGTTTGATTCGGTGGAGCTCAGACCGGCGTTGATGATGTTGGCGCCGCTTCCAACGATTTCTGCTCTTACCTCCGTCCCGATCGCAATATTGTCCCGGCAATCGCGATTCGATTCACTGGCTTTGCGCTCGATTGTCGGACTCGCAATCGGAGGCGCCGTCGGCGTCGGATTTGCATTAAGCGGAGCCGAAGTCCAGTCTTTGGTGGCACAAATTCTCGCTCAGCGAGGGACCGAACTTGGCATGCTCTGGGCGTCTCCTCACACCCGCGTTGGATTGGGCTGGTCGCGGTTGCATTTCACTAACCTGCGCGGCTACGCGAAAAATGTCCTTGTGTCCCGGACAATGTCGTGGGCTGCGGGCCAGATTCCGCGGTCGGTCTTGGGCTGGTACCTGGGGCCAGCTGATCTTGGACTATTCGTGCTTGCGAGCCGCCTAGTCGACATGATCATGCAAGTTGTAATCGTACCACGATCCAGTGTAGCCCGTATCAAGCTGCGCGAATTTAATAAAGATCCCACAGCTATGGCCCGCGGCTTCAACATCTTGGTGCGGGAGACTGCGATTCTCTCCTTTCCGATCTCCTGCGGCCTTGCGTCAATTGTGCCGACCGTGTTCGCAGCATTACTAGACAATCGATGGCAGCCAGGAATTGTGCCAGCCCAGTTAATGGCGCTCACTGTTATTCCATTGACTTTTTACTATTGCTCCACGGCGGTTTTGTTGGCTGCACAGAAACTGCACTTGGATTCGCAGAGTTCACGTGGTGTTGGCCGTAACTTGCGCGTTGACCGTTCTGGTCGCAGCCCCATTCGGGATTAATTCAGTGTGTAGTGCGCTGCTCTTACAGAATACTGCATTTTTGCTGGTTCCGCTGACCATGGTGCGCCGGGCGTGTGGATCATCACCCTTCGTAGTAATTTGGGAGCAGTTTCCTTTGCTAGGGGCGGCTGGCATCATGGGACTAGGCGTCACGATGGTCGCGCCACTTATCAGTCTGCAGATTGGCCACATGGCAACCATACCGGTCTTGATCGGCGTCGGTGTAGCAATCTATATCCCACTTGCTGCGCTGGCGGCACCTAACGACATCAGACGTCTCATCCATCGCGTGAGCTCCACGATCCAATGGGTAATTACCAAAATCCAGTAGCGTCCCAACATTAATCAAACAAAAGCCAATTGGTCGGCCGAAAAGGGTTCGGGCACGACGGTTGGCTGCAGCGAAAATAGTTGATCTATCAGCATTCGCTCGAACATCGTGATGCTCAGGATCCATAACGCCGGCGAGGCCGAAGATGTAATCGGTGCCGTTCTGCTCGCACCAAGCCATCGCCTCGGGGCAGGCGTAATGGCTGTCGCCCCGGATGGTGATGCGCATGTCGGGCAGCGTCGGCGAATGTGCCGAACCAGGCGGCGCAGATGCGCGGTGAGTTGGCCCCGCCGTTTGATCCGGGTTGAACTGGAGTTCGGCCCTTTGAAGGAAGGACCGGACGATGAAGCGGATGCGGTTTACGGAAGAGCAGATCACGGGGTTTTGAAGGAGCAGGAGCTGGAGCGAAGACGGCCGATCTGTGCTGCAAGGACGGGATCAGCGAGGCTACTTTCTACGACTGGAAGAGCAAATTCGGCGGTATGGACGTGTCCGAAGCCAAGCGGCTGAAGCAGCTGCGGACGAGAACGGCAAGGTGACGAAGCTGGTGGCCGATGCCATGCTCGACAACGCGGCTGAAGGATCTGCTGTCAAAAAAATGGTGACGCCCGCTGTGAAGCGAGAGGCGGTCGCGCATCTCAAGATGGAACACGAGATGAGCGAGCGGCGGGCGTGTCGGGTGATCGGCTGCCAACGGATGACGGTGCGCTATCGGTCACGGCGCCCAGATGATCCGACCTTGCGCGACCGGCTTCGGGCCCTGGCACGGGAGCGCCGGCGGTTCGGCTATCGCCGGCTTCTCATCTTCCTGCGTCGGGAAGGCTTCATCGTGAACCACAGTCTCCGTTCCGCATTTACCGGGAGGAACGCCTCATGGTGCGCAAACGCGGCGGCCGCAAAAGAGCCTTGGGGAACAAGGGCGCCCATGGCGGTTCCGCGGCTACCGAACGATCGTTGGTCGCTCGACTTCGTCTCCGATCAATTCGCGAGCGGCCGCAGATTTCGTATCCTGGCGATCTTCGACGATTGCACCCGGGAATGCCTCGCGGCCGTGGCCGATGTCTCGTTGTCAGGCCGCCGGGTGGCGCGCGACTCGATCTTCTGATCGCCACGCGTGGCAGGCCGGGGACGATTGTCAGCGACAACGGCACCGAGCTGACCAGCAACGCGATCCTGTGCTGGGCGGATCAAACCCGCGTGGGATGGCACTACATCGCGCCGGGAAAGCCCATGCAGAACGCCTTCGTCGAGAGCTTCAACGGGCGCCTGCGGGACGAGTTCTTGAACGAGACGCTGTTCACTTCCCTGCCACAGGCACGCCTCGCGCTCGAAGACTGGCGACGCGACTACAATAACGTTCGGCCGCACTCTCGTATCGGCTGGCTGACGCCAGCCGTCTACGCGGCCCAACTCTTTCCCCAACAAGGCCAAGGCGCTGCGCTCCGCAATGGCTCCGCGCCTTGGCCAACAGCCGCAATTATGCAGATGGCAACCGTCAGACTTCTAATGCAACTGGATAAGAGTTGGGGGTAACGTCCCGTACATCGATGCCACTCGGCGTCTTACCGGGATGCAGAACCACACCGACTGGCCGACTACGCTCGGTGTCGTAGACCTGGATCGGCAGAAAGCATTGTTCGTCGTAATGGGCATTGAACAAGGAGAGTTGCTGACGGCCGTGCACCACGTCGACCGTGTCGTCAATATCGTGCGTCATCGTGCTTGGCGCACGCTTGTAACTTTTTGACGATGGTGACTAGCACGTAGACCGAGACTGGGATCTACGATGAATAAGACGTGCCAGCGAGTCATGGACTATTTGATACAAATTCCAGGGAGTCAAAAAAATAAACTGGTTTGGGTGAGCTATATCATTTACAAGAATGACGCTGATAGGAACCGCAAACATGTCATCACCAGCTCACGCGACGGTTCTAAAAATGCCTTTAGTATCCGTTATCATCCCAACGTTAGGACAGGCCAAGCTCCTCCTTCGTTCGGTTAAGAGCGCTTTGGCGCAAACGATGACGGATTTGGAGGTCATCGTGATGATAGATCGACCAAATCCGGAGGCGATGACGGCGCTTGCCGCCATTGCAGATAAGCGCCTGCGTGTGATCGCGCACGAAGACCGGTACCCCCCCATGAGGCGCGCAATGTGTGCGCGGAGGTGGCGCGCGGAGAGTGGATCGCGTTCTTGGACGATGACGACGAATGGATGCCGCAAAAGCTCAATCGGCAATTGGCCCTGGCCAAATCCTTCGATGAACCGATCGGTCATCTGCAGCCTCAGCTATATCGCGACACGGCTTACGCGATGTGTGTGGCCACGCCGCATATATGATAACACGATCCCAATAGACGAATACCTGTTCGACCGGCGTTCATTTTTCAAGGGAGACACCTGGCTCCAGACCTCGTCTTTATTGCTTCGCCGCGATTTATTTGACAGCTTGAAATTCAACTATGAGCACGACGATTGGGACTTTTTGCTGCGTGCGGTGAATGGCAGATATATTAAGGTCGTCACCGTCGCCGAACCACTTGTCATTGTTTATACGGAGGAGGAACACGAGACAACAAGCACGAAATTTCCGTGGCGAAGCGCTCTTGATTGGATTGACCTCGATGGCGGTCGCCGGGTGCGAGAAGGTGCGCACTACTCTCGGATACAAACCCCGTTTCGATTTCGCGAGCGGCATGATCCCGACCGAAGAATATCTGCAATGGGCCTATGGGGCAGTCCACGACCAGCGATACCGAGAAAAGGCCGCCTGCGAAGGGCATGGTGGCCAATGTCGGCCTTGCTGACGCCAGCTGATCGTCGGCATCCAATCATGGCCCGCCACAGGTATGATGATTTTCGCGATCTGGCCCGTGATTTTGTCGGTGTCACGCCGTGATGTCAGACGCGAGGCCTCTCGTTAGTATCATTATTCCCGTTTTCAATCGCGCTGGTTCCCTGTCCGCCGCAATTTCGTCGATCATGGCACAGACATTTTCCGATTGGGAAATTATTGTTGTAGATGACTGCTCGTCCGATTGCTCTGTGCAGGTCGCGCTAGATGCCGGCCTACAAGGCAAGTTACGCGTTGTGCGCCATGAGATAAACCAGGGGCCGTCCGCCGCACGCAATACAGGAATTCGGGAAGCACGTGGTCGTTTCGTTACTTTTCTCGACTCGGATGACCAGTGGCTTTCTGAAAAACTTGCACGCCAAGTTGCAATTGTCTTGTCTGACCCCGATCCCGATAGCGTGTTTTGCGTCACCAAGACCCTGGTGGAGATGGGGGGAGGGCACGTGCGCGTGCGGCCTGAACGGGGAATCTGCTCCTGGCGAACCTTGGTCTGAATTCATTTACGTCAATGGTGGGTTCGCGCAGACCAACTCGTTCTTCCTCTCCAGAAAGATGGCTTTGCAAATCCCGTTCCGGAACCGGGTTCGCCAGCACGAGGATAGTCTCTTTTTCTTCGATGCCGAGGCTCTCGGCGCACGCTACCGCTTGATCGACGAACCGCTGAGCATCTGGAATTACGACGACCGGAAAGATAGGCTGGGGCGGACTCCCGATCTGAAGCTAAGCCTTGAATTTATCAGCGAGGCGGGCCCGTTACTCACCGAAAGAGCGCGCATGGCATTTGAGGTCCGCTATCTTGGCCCATTTCTCGTGCGAGATAACCCCGCCGCTGCGCTCCGACTTTTCGCTCGAGCATTGTTGCGCAGAGCCGTCAAACCACGTCATCTCGTGGGAGTGGCCGCGCGCTGCATCCTTCCTCAGCGGGGCGTGGAAGCGCTTAGGCGACTTATCGCACGGATTTTGTTGCGTACGAATTGAACGACGAAACTTGGACTCCAGTGGAGTTCTGGCATATATTACGTCGGGTTTCCGTAGCCTTCGGAGGAGAGCTTGTCGCTGGTTCGTCACTACCCTCGAACGATATCGAAAGCCCCAATACTGCGACAAAATGCACGTCCACTATTAAGAGCTTTCTTCGCGGTCGGATTTTTGATCGCGATCGGCGGATTTGTATTGCAGCTAGCCGGATTTGATACAGCGGACGTCGCGAAGGTGACCGCAAGCTCGCCGCAGGCTCAGATGTTGCTTGGGAGTATCTATCTTGCGGCGACGATCCTTTTGATAAGGGCGCCGAACGCGGGCGCTATTTTCCTTCGAAGTTGGCCCATTCTTGTTTTGCCGATCTTTGCCTTTCTTTCAGCCGCCTGGTCGCCGGATGCTGCACTTACGCTCCGGCGAAGCTTTGCATTCTTAGGCACCTATTTGTTTGGTCTATCTTTAGCGTCCCGCTTCACTTTTGAAGAGGGCTTGCGGCTCATGGTACAAACCCTGTCTGCAGCGATGGCCCTTAGTGTTCTTTGGGCAGGTGCTTTTCCTGCTCAAGGGATCCACCAGGTCACGGATTTCGGCCGTGTTCCAGCCAGAACATGCGGGGTTGTGGCGAGGCATTTTTGCTCATCGAAACATTCTTGGATACGATGCCGGCCTCACGATTGCATTGTTGGTTGTCTATCGAAGGTTTGTTTTTCAAAATTGGCCGCTTCGTGCCGGAGCGCTGATCGCTGCCGTCGCCTGCTTAGTGGGGGCTCGCTCCGGCAGCGGATTCGCGACCGCAGTATCGTTGTCGGCAATGCTCTTCTTATTTTCGCAAGTTGGGCGGCTCTTACCTATCCATAGACGCTCGGTGCTCATGTTCTTCTCGCTAGCGGCTGGGCTCTCAGTGTTTTTCTTTGATGAGATCAGCGCTCAAGTTCTCGGTATCCTCGGTAAGGATCCCGACTTGACTGGACGTGTGCCTTACTGGAATGTTTTACTACAATTGGTTACGGAAGATGAACCAATTCTAGGTTACGGTTACTATGCTGGGTTCGCTCTGGTCTTACGCCCGAGAATTTCCGACTTGGCAAGCATGGACTTTGTCACTCCACACAATGGCTACTTAGACGTTCTCGTCGCGTTTGGATACCTAGGTTTGTCCATCTGCCTCCTTGTCTTTATTTGGTTAGCCTGGCGCGCATTCCGACTGCTCATTGCGGGTACGGACGGCCTTATCATTTTGAACGCCGTTCCGCTAGGAATAATCATCTTGGTAATTTGCCACAACTTTATCGAACCGTCTTTCATCGCACCTAATTGTCTGGTCGGTGTCCTCCTTGCATGGCTTACTCCGCGCTTGGCTGGCGTGGACCAAGTAGCCCGCCTGAGGAGGGATTGAGGCGGCTCGATGTTATAATTCCGAGTTTACCCGAACCCACGGATCCATACGGAACATACCTTGTTGCTCTTACGGAAGCACCCTCGCTGGTTTTGCACGATCGAACACACGGGGGGTGTAACATTTGCCTTGCGAATTTGAGCAGCAAAAACTGGAGCTTCCGCTTGATAGCGGTGGCGATGGCCGCGAACTTGAGAGACTATAAACAAAACAGAAGGCTGCCCCGGGATCGCACGCGGCCTTTCAAGGCCAACGTGGGAGCGTACTTCTCCAAAAGGCGCAGGCAAAAGCGTTTTAAGCGCGACCGCGTTTAGCGCGGACATTCATGGTTCATTTTGGTGGGAACAATCGAATATGCCACCCTGCGGCAGGGGAGGTCGGACTCCGCGTTTTACGGGTGTCGAACTGCGAGTTGCCTGGCCAGCGGTGGGCCGACAGAAGGGGACGATAAGGACGCGACATGGTTAGATTTTGCACGCAACCATCAGCCTTTGCTGCTAGAAATTTTCGGCTGTTCCTTTCTCTATGGGTTTTGCTCTTGCTGTCTGGCTCTACCGTCGCTACGGCACTGCGATCACCTATGCGTTTCACGGCACCTAACAAGCCGTTAGTTTGCCTTAACGAACTTCAGCCTTTTGGTTTCGGGTTATCATCGCACAGGCTTGGATCCACCACCTACGACATCGATCCGTTTCGAAATGGTGGCGACGACCCCCAGGTGATGCCCGATGAGCGTTTGCAGAATATACGCTCAGTAGGATTCGACTGCGTTCGGATGGCGATCGACATCGCGGCGCTGATGGCTGCTTCCGATGACGCCATGCTGGACCGCCTCGTGGAACAATTGATGGCCGGAATCTCCCGGCGCGTGACCGTCGGTCTAAAAGTCATTGCCGACATCCATCCTCTTCCGAGTGGAGCGCACCCCGTATCGGGCTTTGCGGATGTCGATATTATCGATGGACCTATGGGGCCGAAGTTCAGACGGCTTCTGCAAGTTGTGTCACGCCTCGCGGCGAGGAATCGGCGGCAAGATTTCTACCCTGCTGAGGTTGCCCTCGAGCTGTTTAATGAACCGCCGGCCCCGAGCAGCGTTCGCAACGAGAGCATCCTGGAATACACAGATCGAAATCTATTTGGCGCCAAATTCGTCGCGTTCTGCCTGACCATACATTGATAGTGGCCGGAATGGGCTTTGCTGAAATCGATGGCACAATCACTGGCTCTTCCGGAAGCGGCCTCACAAATCTCCGGACGGAAAATTTCGACGCGAATACTGGTTTTGCCTTTCACCCCTATGAATTTGCTTTATTCACTCACCAAGGTTACCCTGGATTTTTCTCGTTTGTTCATGGCCTGTGGTTCCCCGCGACTAGTCATCCCGGAGGACAAAGGAAGGCTGAAGGCGATTTTACGGCCGCGGTGAATTCAGACGATAAAAT
The DNA here is from genome assembly GCA_963801875.1 of uncultured Alphaproteobacteria bacterium. GTDB lineage: Bacteria > Pseudomonadota > Alphaproteobacteria > Rhizobiales > Xanthobacteraceae > Bradyrhizobium. The sequence continues at coordinate 1,545,593 of CAWDGT010000010.1, forward strand.
ATCATCAAAGGGAAAGAGAAAATTAATTGCCGATTTCGTCCGAACTGCACGTCACAGCTATAGTTTCTCGAGATATTGGCGGGAGTTCGGCAGTCCGGAAGCACTGGCCGCTCGTCTCGCCGTTGTGACAGCGTGGGCAGATTTGCACGGCTTGGACCGTAGACAAATAATGAATACCGAATTTGGGGTAAACAGAAATCAACCATCATGCGAGAACTTGGCACCCAGCCAAAGCGCCGTTGCGTTTATCA
>CAWDGT010000011.1:0-992991 GCA_963801875.1 uncultured Alphaproteobacteria bacterium
AAAAAAAGCAGGGCGCGGCTGGCATCACCACAGCCGCGCCCTACGTCACCGGTCAATGGGGCAGGGGGGATAACCGGCTGTCGGGATGACTCTCAGGCCCCGGACTCGTTCCAGCCCGTTCAAAATTTTTTTGCACACGGTTAAGTGATTAGCCGGCTTGCGAACCGCGCGGGTTCCCTCGCGTTGTTCTCCCGATCGCAGGGACGAACAATCATGTCACAGATATCCCGGGGAATTTTCGCTGCGGTCGCGGTTACGCTGATGCTGGGCGCCGTGCCGCTGGCGGCTGGCCGCGATCTCACCGCTGGCTTGCAGAATCCCTGGAGCGTTCCTTCGACCGCGATCAATCGCGCCGCCAAGGCCGATCGCGCCGCCGGCAGTGCACGGTCCGATGTGCCGACCCGGACAATTTCGGTTCAGCCGGATGGTCTTTCCGATACGTCGGTCCTGATTCGGGTTCCCGTGGCGCAAGCGGGCCGCAGTGGCGCTTCCGCGCCCTCATGGTTGAAGTACGGGAATGGCAAGCGGACGGTCGCCTGCGAGCCCGTCGTCAGCGTGCTGACCGAAGTGGCCAAGCTGCTTCAGCCCGGTCGCTGCGTCACCTGAGCGGCGTTGCCGGTACTTCCCATCACTGCGTCGCCGCGCCCGAGCGCCATTGCGCACGAGGCGGGGACGACGTTGGGCGCTCACTCCGCCGGCGTTTCGCCGGTTTGGGCATTGCGGCTCGCCAGCAATCCGAGGGCGAGGCCGCCGACCGCCAGAATCGGGACCAGCTTTCTGATGCCGATGGCGCGGATCACCTGGATGCCGGCGGCAACCAGCATGGGATCGGCCAGCGCGGTATGTACGGCCGATTTCGTGGCCTCCGCCTCGCGCGCCCTGACCTCTCTCCTGACCTGATTCTTGCGCAGCATGTAGCAGCCGGCCGCGATCACGGTGACGATGAAGAACACGCCGGCGCCGGCAAGACAGGCCTGCAGCAGTCCATGCCTCTCGAGCACGAAGACAAAAGCCGCGGCGCAAAGAAACGACGTGGTGACCAACAGGGCGAACGCCGCCGCCGCCGCCAGCGACGTCAGCCGCAGGGCGGTGCCGGTGGAGTCCTTGAAATCATCGATCATGCGCGCAAACATCTGAAAACCTCGCTCAGGACAATGCCGGCAAAACAACTGGCCTCACGGCTGGAGGCCCGCCTGCCGTGCGCCTCGCCATGAGGGTTCAAGACCTCATCCCGGGGAGGCGCCAACGGGTTCGCGCGAAGTGCTGCCCGCACTTGAAAATGCTCTACCGGCGCCACGTCACGCCGATCAGGAAGCCGAGGCCGAGCGCCAGCCCCACGGTCGCGAGTGGACGCTGTGTGATGACGTCCTCCAGCGTTTCCTCGATCGAACTGGCCGCATCCTGCGCCGCATCCATCATGGCGCTGCCGCGCTCCGAGATGTCGTCGACCGCCGAATCGACATTGGCGCGGGCCTCGTTGTAGCCGCGGCGCGCCTGCTTCCTGGCGGTGCCGGCGAAACTGTTGAGCGCGTCGGTGATCTGGTCGGTCAGGGCCGAAATATCGTTTTTCACGGCTGCTACATCCTTTTCGAGGCGTTCATAGGTCGCTTTATCCGTCAGATTTCTCATTCCGATTTCGCCATCCGTACTCGACATCAAAAGCTCCCGAAAACGAAAGTTACCCAACGCACAAACGTTTCGCTTCGCAGGAAGTTCCGAATCCCGGATCAGTCCGGGGGCAGCTGCGGCGAGTCAACCGGCATCAGATGCTCCTTGAGAACGAGGGCTACGATCAAAAGCGGTGACGACAGGAAGCCCCCCATCGGTCCCCACAGCCAGGTCCAGAAGGCGAGCGCGATGAACACCGCGAGCGCGTTGAGTTCGAGCCGGCGGCCGATGATGGTGGGTGTGACAAAATGGCCTTCCAGAAATGTAATTCCGACAAAGGCCAGCGGCGCGACCAGGCCCGCGCCAAGCGTGGAGAACGCGATCACCCCGACCACCGTCAGGATCACGAACATCGCAACCGGGCCGATAATCGGAAAGAAATTCAAGGTCGCCGCCAGCGCGCCAAGCCCGGCCGGATTGGGCATGCCCGTGACCGCGCAGATGATACCGGTCGCGGCGCCGACGCTGAGATTGATCATGGTCACGGTGAGCAGATAGCCGCCGAGCTGCTCCTCGATTTCGTTGAGGATCCGCAAGGTCCGCAGCCGCGCGGCGTGATCAGCGAAGTTCATGATCAGCGCACGGCGCAGGTCTCGCCAGCTCGCGATGAACAGCACCAGGGTTGCGAAAAACAGCAGAAACTCGGTGAAGGTCGGCGACAGGAATTCAAGCGTCGGCTGCACCCAGTCGAATTTCGGCATCTGGAATGGCGCGGCAGAAAGTGCGTCGGATCCGCCGACCATATTCTGGAGTTGCTGCCACAGCAGGAGCGGGCGGTCGAACACGTGCAGCTTGTCCTTCAGCAACGATCCCAGCTCCGGCAGCCGGTTGCTCCATTGCATCAGGGGGGAAGAGATCAGGCCGACGATAAAGGCCATGCCGGCGCCGACCGCGCTCACGATCAGCATGGCAGATACGGCGCGGGGAATTCGACGCCGCTCGAGGTATCCTGCGGCCGGCGACAGCATGGTGCCGACCACGAATGCCGTCACGACCGGCAGAAAAAAGCCCTTCGCGACGTAGAGAACGGCGACGATGCTGATAATCAGAAGCGAGACGAGCGCGAAGGCAACTACCTCCGCCCGGCGGATCACTGGCGGCAGTTCGCTTCTGCTGTCGGGCAGCGGCGTGCCGGTCGCCTCGTTGTTTGAACGCGCACCCTCGTTGGGAAAGACACGCAACTGGCTATCCCCAATTCTGGGCTGATATGGCTGGCGAGCCGCAAAGGTCGCTGCTTGCGAACCGGACTCGCAACAACAAGCCGCCGACCCGGCAAAAGTTCCATCGCGCAGACGTGAGAGCGGGCCTGATTAATGGCGTCGGCCTCTATTTCGGCATTTCAGCTACGATGGAACCGCGGAGCCTCGGGTGCGTTTGCCCTGTCAGAAGCATCAGCGTGATGCGCATCGCATCGGGGCAGATCATGACACAGACATTCGCAGGCAATCGCAGGCCATCGCCGCGCGTGACCAACGCGCTTGTTCTCGCCGGAGCATTGTTGATAGCGCCGGTCATTTTCTCCGGTGAGGCGAACGCCCAGGCGCTCGGCTACGCCTCCGCGCCGCAAAGCGCATTCCCGTCGGACAACATCATGGTGGCGCCGGACGAGCCTTCGCTGACACACGACAGCGACGCCAGCGTGCTCCCCGAGCGGTTGCGGCGGACCATCGTGTCGCTCGATACCCGCGAAGCGCCCGGCACCATCATCATCGATACCGGCAACACCACGCTCTATTACGTGCTCGGCCAAGGCCGCGCCATCCGCTACGGCGTCGGCGTCGGCCGCGAAGGTTTTACCTGGGCCGGCGTGCAGACCATCAGCCGCAAGGCGGAATGGCCGGATTGGCATCCGCCGGCGCAGATGATCGCGCGCCAGCCTTATCTTCCGCGTTTCATGGCCGGCGGTCCCGGCAACCCGCTGGGCGCGCGCGCGATGTATCTTGGCTCCAGTGAATACCGGATTCACGGCACCAACAATCCCTCGACCATCGGAAAGTTCGTTTCCTCGGGCTGCATCCGCCTGACCAATGAAGACGTCGCCGACCTGTTCAGCCGCGTCAATGTCGGCACCAGGGTGGTGGTGCTGGCGAAGAATTCGTCGCACCTCGAGGCCAGAGGGATGGTGTCCACCGGCCGTCAGGCGATGAACCTTTCGACATCGTCGCTGCGCTGACGGACGAGCCTCGGCCGCGGAGTCCAATCATGTTCCGGAGATCAGCCAAACGGGCGGTATTGGGCGCAGCGGCGGCGATGTGCGTGCTGACCCTGGCCCCCGCCGCGACGCAAGCCGAGGATTTCCTCTCCGCGCTGTTTGGCGGGTTCGGAGGCGGCCGGCCGCATACTCCCGAGATTATCCGGCTGCCGTTTGCGAACGAGGGCGGTGCCGTCGTGCCGCAAAGCGAAGTCCCGGGACCCCGCATAATCACCTATGGTGGCTCCCAGGCCTTCTGCGTGCGCACCTGCGACGGTCGCTATTTCCCGATATCGGCATCCGACAGCCAAAGCCGGGCGGCCTCGTGCAACAGCTTCTGCCCGGCGAGCGAAACCAGGGTAGTCTACGGCGGCAATATCGACAATGCCGCGACCGAGGGCGGAAAACCGTACTCGGAACTGCCGAATGCGTTTCGCTATCGCAACGAGATCGTGGCGGGATGCACCTGCAACGGCAAGGACCAGATCGGCCTCGCGCCGGTCAGAATCGAAAACGATCCGACGCTGCGCAAGGGTGACCTTGTCGCCGGCGCCAACGGGTTGTTGATAGCCGGCCGAAGCGCCGATCGACGTGGCGCGAGTTTGAATCTCTCGCCCGCCCCGAAGTCGGTGCTCTCGCACTATCGGCGGGTGCCGGTGGTGGCGTCGGATTGACGGGCCGCCGGCGGCGGAACGCGGATACCGCCCGGCGGCCCCGGTTCCCCGGCGGGAACCGAACCGCCGATTGCGCGTTGCCCGAACATCGACATCGCGTCTCACGCGCTTCAGGGGGAATTTCGAATGCTTGTCAGTGCACTTGTCACGTTTCTCGTCGTTATTCTCATTCTCTATCTCATCAACCTGTTGCCGATCGACGGCCGCGCCAAGCAAATCGCGCGCGTCGTTGTGATCATCCTCGGGGTGATCTCGCTGCTGAAATACATCGCGGTATTCTAGCGCGCACGGCGCCTCTGCGAAAAAAAGCCCCGGCGGGATGCCGGGGCTCTTTCGTGGGGAATTGCACAACACCTATTTGAGCGTCTTGAACCAGTCGTCCACATCCCTGTGGATCTGTTCCTTGGCAAAGCCGTAGCGCTGCTGCAGCTTGCCTTCGAGCTGCTCGCGGCGGCCCTCGATCACATTGAGATCGTCGTCGGTGAGCTTGCCCCATTTTTCCTTGGCGGAGCCCTTGAACTGCTTCCAGTTACCTTCGACCCGGTTCCAATCCATCGCCATCTCCTTTTTGCTTGAGACGGGCGTTCAACGTGCCGGCAACTCAAACGTTCCAGCCTTCTCCCATGGATTAGCCGGCCGCCTTGGCCTCCCGGCGCCGCGCCGTCAGGATATATTCGGTGTAGCCGTTGGGCTGCTCCCGTCCCTTGAAGATGAGATCGCAGGCCGCCTTGAAGGCTGTGCCGTCGAAGCCCGGCGCCATCGGCCGGTACAGCGGATCGCCCTTGTTCTGTCCATCCACCACAACCGCCATCCGCTTCAGCGACTCCATCACCTGGTCTTTGGTGATGACGCCCTGATGCAGCCAGTTCGCCAGATGCTGGCTGGAGATACGCAAGGTGGCGCGGTCTTCCATCAGGCCGACGTCATGGATGTCAGGCACCTTGGAGCAGCCGACCCCCTGGTCGATCCAGCGCACGACATAGCCGAGGATGCCCTGGCAATTATTGTCGATCTCCTGCTTCACATCGTCCGGCGCCCAGTTCGATTGCGACACCGGGATGGTGAGGATATCGGAGAGCTTTGCACGCGGGCCGCCCTTCGCCAGCTCCTGCTGGCGCGCCAGCACGTTGACCTGGTGGTAATGCAGCGCGTGCAACGTGGCCGCGGTCGGCGAAGGCACCCAGGCGGTGGTGGCGCCGGCCTGGGGATGGCTGATCTTCTGCGCCAGCATGTCGGCCATCTTGTCGGGCGCGGCCCACATGCCCTTACCGATCTGGGCATGGCCGGGCAGGCCGTCGATCAGTCCGATATCGACGTTCCAGTCCTCATAGGCCTTGATCCATGGTTGCGCCTTCATGTCGTTCTTGCGGATCATCGGGCCCGCTTCCATCGAGGTATGGATCTCGTCGCCGGTGCGGTCGAGGAAGCCGGTGTTGATGAACACGATGCGCTGCAGGGCGCTCTGAATGCAGGCCTTGAGGTTGACCGTGGTGCGTCGCTCCTCGTCCATGATGCCGACCTTCATGGTGTTCTCGGGCAACGACAGCATTTTCTCGACCCGGCCGAACAGCTCGCAGGTCAGCGCGACCTCGTCGGGGCCGTGCATCTTCGGCTTCACGATATAGACCGAGCCGGCGCGGCTGTTCTTGATTTTCGAGTTGCCCTTGAGATCGTGGATCGCGAGCAGACCGGCGACCGCGGCATCGAGCAGACCTTCCGGAATTTCGGCGCCGGCCGGGTCGAGCACGGCGTCGGTGAACATGTGATGGCCGACATTGCGCATCAGCAGCAGGCTGCGGCCGTGCAGCCTGAGTTCCTTGCCGTCCGCCGTCTTGTAGACGCGGTCGGGGTTGAGCGCGCGCTTGAGCGTCTTGCCGCCCTTCTCGAAGTCGGCGGACAAGGTGCCGTTCATCAGTCCGAGCGTATTGCGATAGATCAGCACCTTGTCTTCGGCGTCGACCGCCGCGACGCTGTCTTCCATGTCTAGGATCGTAGAGACGGCCGATTCCAGAATCATGTCGGCGACGCCGGCCGGATCGTTCTTGCCGATCATGTGGCCGCGATCGATCTTGAGTTCGATATGCATGCCGTTGTTGACCAGCAGGATCGCGGTCGGCGCGGCCGCCTCGCCCCGGAAGCCCGCGAATTGCGCGTTCGATTTCAGCGCGGTGGCGTTGCCGCTCTTCAGTTTGACGGCAAGCTGGCCGGCGATGACGCTGTAGGAGGTTACATCGGTGTGGCTTCCGCTCGCCAGCGGCACGGTCGAATCGAGAAAGGCCTTTGCTTTCGCGACCACCTTGTCGCCTCTCGCCTTGTTGAAGCCCTTGGCCCCTTCGCCCGCTTCGTGCGGAATCGCATCGGTGCCATAGAAAGCATCGTAAAGACTGCCCCAGCGCGCGTTGGCGGCGTTCAGGGCGTAGCGCGCATTGGTGAGGGGCACGACCAGCTGCGGTCCGCAGATCTTGCCGATCTCTTCGTCGACATTGGCGGTCTCGACCTTCTGCGTCGCCGGTTCCGGCAGGAGATAGCCGATCTCCCTGAGAAACGCCGTATATGCGGTGATGTCTTGCGGTTTGCCCTTGTTGGCGCGGTGCCAGCCGTCGATCTTTGCCTGCAGGGCGTCGCGTACCGCGAGCAGTTGGCAATTCCTCGGAGCGAGATCGCGGACGATGGCCGCGAGCCCGGCCCAGAACGCGTCGGGAGAAATTCCGGCCCTGGGTGTGGCTTCCCTGGCGATGAAATCGAACAAGACGGGAGCGATCTTCAGTCCATGGGCATCGATACGATTCATGATGGATTTTTTTCTCACGGGAAACCGCGCAAGTGCGCGGTTTTCAGGGGTGCAATACGACAAAAAGGGCCCCGCGAAGGGCCTGTTCGGGGGCCCTTTTAGCCCCAAAGCCGGGGCGATGAGAAGGCCTTTGGCAGGCCTCGATTGCCGATTGCGAACGCTCAGATATTGGCCGCAAGCGCGGCAAATTCGTCGACCAGAATGCCCGATTTGACGAGCATTCGCTCGATCGCGTCGACGGCGTCAGCAACCGAGCAGGTCGAGGTGTCGATCGTCAGTTCGGCTTGCGCCGGCGGCTGGTAATCGCTGCCGATGCCGGTGAATGCCGGAAGCGTTCCTGCGCGCGCCTTGGCGTAGTGGCCCTTGGGATCGCGGCTCTCGCACACCTTGGCCGGCGTTGCGACATGAATCTCACGAAACGCGGTGCCGGCGATACGGCGCGCCGCGGCGCGGTCTTCGCTTGAGGGCGAGACCGCGGCGACGATGGCGATGTGCCCGTTGCGCGCCAGATGGGTGGCGACTTCCGCCAGCCGGCGGATATTCTCGCTGCGGTCAGCCGCGGAGAAACCGAGATCGCCATTGAGGCCGGCGCGCAAGGTATCGCCGTCGAGCAGCACCGGCGACCCACCATTGCCGAACAGCCTGCGCTCGAGCGCGCGCGCCAGCGTCGATTTGCCCGAAGCCGGCAGTCCCGTCAGCCAGATCACCGCGCCGTTATGGCGATAACGCGCCGAGCGCTCATCGGGGCGCAGCGCGGATTCCACCGGCACGATGTCGACGGGAATGGCGCGTTGTCCGGCATCGACCGAGAGCACCAGGCCGCCGCCGGCAATGCGGCCGTTGACCTCGATCACCAGCCGACCGGTGCGGGGATTGTCGGTGTAGGTGTCGGCGGCCAGCGGCTGCGCCAAAGAGATGTCGATTTCGCCAACATGATTTCGCGCGATCGACTTGGTCTCCACACTCGACAGTTCGCCGGGATCGATGGCCTTCTCGATCGCAAGAATTGTAGCGCGGGTTTCCCGCGTGCCGAGGCGGACCAGAATGGAGGCGCCCATCGACAGCGGCTTGTCGTGCAGCCAGAAAACTCGCGCGCGAACTCGCCGCGTGTCGCGCAGACCGGTTCCGAAATGCGCAATCACGTCGCCGCGTTCGATGAACAGTTCGCGATCGAGCGTGATGCCCACCGATCGTCCCGCACTCTGGCGTCCCTCGGCCGGCGTCATCGGCCAGCCCTCGACGGTCCTGATCCTTGCAATCTTGCCCGCGGGCATGATGACGATTTCGTCTCCGGCGCCGAGGCTGCCGGATTCAATGCGGCCTGCGACGATGCGGCGGTCGTCGAATTTATAGATCGCCTGCACCGGCAGCCGCAGCGCAAGCGTTTCCAGCGGACGCGCCGGTTCAAGTGCGTCGAGCGCATCCACCACGGTCGGTCCGCTGTACCAGCCGATCCGGGATGTGCGCGCAGCGACGCCGTCGCCATCGCGCGCTGAAATCGGAATCACCGCGGATGGAGTGACGCCAAGGCCATTCAAATGCGCGGAAATCTCACGGCTGATTTTCCTGAAACGCGCGGCGCTGAAATCGACCCGGTCCATCTTGTTGACGACAACCGCGACCTGCTTGACGCCAAGAAGATGCAGCAGATAGCCGTGACGCCGGGTCTGGTCGCGGACGCCTTCCAGCGCGTCGATAATCAGAAGCGCGCCGTCGGCTTGTGAAGCGCCGGTGATCATATTGCGCAGGAATTCGGCGTGGCCCGGCGCGTCGATCAGCACGATGTCGCGCGACCCGGTGCGGAAGCGGGTCTGCGTGGTGTCGATGGTGATGCCCTGGTCGCGCTCGGTCTGCAGCGCATCGAGCAGGAACGACCATTCGAACGGCATGCCCCGGCGCGCGCTCACGGCTTTGAGCATTTCAAGCTTGCCCTCGGGCAGGCTGCCGGTCTCGTGCAAGAGGCGCCCGACCAGGGTCGACTTGCCGTGATCGACATGACCGACGATGACGATGCGAACCTGCGGACGCGTGGTGCCGTTGGGCGTCGCCGATACGCTCGCGGGAACGATCATGTTCATCTGATCACTCAACTCAATGTCGATTCAGAGATAGCCGGCGACGCGCAGCCGTTCGAAGGCGTCTTCGGTTTCGTGATCGAGCGCGCGACCGGCGCGTTCGGGAACTTTGGTGCGGTTGAGCTCGACCAGTATCTCCTCGATGCTGGAGGCGGTCGATGCCACGGGATTGGTGATGTCGTGGTCGCCCAGCGAGCGATAACGCTTGCCGTCTTTGGCGAGATAAAGCGGAATGATCGGGATGTTTTCGCGCCGGGTGTATGCCCAGATGTCGGCTTCGGTCCAATGCAGGATCGGGTGAATGCGCAAATGCGCGCCGGGAGGCGGCGAGGCGTTGAACTGGTCCCAGAATTCCGGCGGTTGATCGCGCACGTTCCATCCGCCTTCGGTGCCACGCGGCGAGAACACCCGCTCCTTGGCGCGGGTGGCTTCCTCGTCGCGGCGAATGCCGGCGATCAACCCGTCGAAGCCATATTTGGCAAGCGCCAGCTTCAGCCCGTCGGTCTTGCGTGCAGCCGAACGTGCGGCCGGCGGCAGGGTCGGGTCGATGGTCTCCAGCGGCGGGCACGGCTCAATTCTGAGATCGAGCTCCCATTCCTTGCCATAGCGATCGCGAAACGCGTACATCTCCGGAAATTTCTTGCCGGTATCGACGTGCAATGCAGGGAAGGGCACGCGGCCGAAGAACGCCTTGCGCGCCAGCCAGATCATCACGTTGGAATCCTTGCCGAGCGACCACAACAGCGCCAGCTTCCTGAGCCGGGCGAAGGCTTCCCTGAAAATGTAGATGCTTTGTGCTTCGAGCGCATCGAGGTGATCCATGGTGGGCTCAAGGTGGCGCGCGTCGGGCGAAATTTTCCGGGCAAGGGATGCCCGGGGCGCGGCAGTCCAAACCAACCGGTCTTTTGCTTGATCGCTGTCGAGAAGATGCATCTCTGGGCCTTGGACTTTGCAGGCGAAAATTCTATAGTTGCACTGCAGTAGAGAAGAAATAATTTTCTCTTTGCGGGCATTGAATGAGACATATATAGAAAATAATTCCCGTCAACCCCTCACCTTGGGGAAGCGAGTATCGCATGCGATTTCTGCCGGTGTTTCTCGATCTGCAGGCCGGTCCGGTGCTGCTGGCTGGTGCCGGCGATCTGGCGCGCGCGAAACTCCGCGTGCTGGCAGCGGCCGGCGCGCGCGTTCGCTGGTACGCAACCGATGGCCATCACGATGTGAGCGGCCTCGAGCCCGCCGACGCGGCGCGGGTCGAACTCGCCGAGGGCGATCCTCTCGCCGCTGATCTCACGGGTGTCATTGCGATCCTCTGCGCGGGCGCCGGCGACGTCGGACCTGCAATGTCGGCGCGGGCAAAAGCCGTGGGCCTGCCCGTGAACGTCATGGACGACCTCACGCATTCGACCTTTATTTTTCCGGCCATCGTCGATCGCGGTGATGTGATCGTCGCCGTCGGCACCGGCGGATCATCGCCGGTCGTGGCACGCCGCGTGCGTGAGCGCATCGAGGCTGTCCTGCCGGCGCGCATCGGCGATCTCGCCGGATTTATCGGCCGCTGGCGCAAGACGATCCAGGGCCGCATTCCCGAATTTCCACTGCGCCACCGCTTCTGGGAGCATGTCGTCGACGGCCCGATCGGTGCGCTGGTTCTGGCCGGACGCGCGGATGAAGCGGAAGCGGTGCTGAAAGACATCGCCGATGCCGGTTCGTTTGTCGGCGCGCTGGCCTCAGGCAAGGCAGAGGGCAGCGTGACGCTGGTGGGCGCCGGTCCGGGCGATCCGGATCTGCTCACCATCAAGGCGCTGCGCGCGCTGCAGGATGCCGACATTGTTTTCCATGACGAACTGGTCTCACCGGAGATTCTCGATCGCGCCCGCCGCGACGCTTCACGTATTCCCGTTGGCCGCCGCGTCGGCACGCCAGGCATCGGCCAGGAAGCCATCAACAGACTGTTGATCGAGGCGGCGAGGTCGGGACAGCGCGTGGTGCGTCTCAAGGGCGGCGATCCCCTTGTGTTCGGCCGCGGCGGCGAGGAAATCAAGGCGCTGCGGCAGGCGGGCGTCGCCTATTCGGTCATTCCCGGAATTACCGCCGGCCTCGGCGCATCGGCACAGTTCGAAGTCCCGCTCACCTTTCGGCATGAGGCGCTGCGCATCACCTTCCTCACCGCGCACAAGGCCAAAGACGCTGATGCCGTCGACTGGTCCGTTCTGACCGACGCGAAGATGACGGTTGTCGTCTATATGGGAATGACCGCGGCGCCATCGGTCCGCGCCGGCCTGCTGGGCGCAGGACGCTCGCCGCAAACTCCGGTCGGCGTGTTCGCGCGCGTGACGTGGCCGGATGCGCAGGCGGCAGTCGGAACGCTTGAACAATTGCCCGAGCTGGTCGAACAGATCGACGGCGGCCCCGCCATCCTCATCATCGGCGACGTGGTCGCGCACTCCGCGCCCTGGCGCCATTCAAATCTCGATCAAGTGATCTCCAAACTGCTGGATGCTGCTGAATGACCTCTCCGCTCGAACAGAAAAAAATCAGAATTGCCGGCCCGTCGGTGGTGACCGCCAATCGCACCTGGGACGGTATCGTGATCTACCGTACCTCCCAGCGGGGCTGGTCGGCGAACCTGTCGGATGCCGCGATCGTTCGCACCTCCGACGAGGCCCGGGCGCTGCTGGCCGAATCCGTCGCCGACGATATCGGCGCGGTCGGCGCCTATATCGCGCCGGTCGAGGTCAAGGACTCCGGCAAGATCAAGCCGGGCAATCTGCGAGAACATATCCGATTCCGGGGCGTCACCATCGATGTGCCGGTTTTGGCGTAAGGCCTGCTCATCATGTACGCGTATGACGAACTTGACCGCACGATTATCAACGAGCGCGTTGAGGAATTTCGCGACCAGGTGAAGCGCCGGCTGTCCGGCGAACTCACCGAGGACGAATTCAAGATGCTGCGGCTGCAGAACGGCGTCTATCTGCAGCTGCACGCCTATATGTTCCGCGTGGCGATTCCCTACGGCACGCTGTCGTCGAAGCAATTGCGGCGGCTGGCGCATGTGGCGCGGCGCTACGACCGCGGCTACGGACATTTCACCACCCGGCAAAACATCCAGTTCAACTGGATCAAGCTCGCCGAACTGCCGGATGCGCTGGCCGATCTTGCCGAGGTCGGCATTCACGCCATGCAGACGTCGGGCAACAACACGCGCAACGTCACCTCGGATCAATGGGCCGGCGTGGCGCCCGGCGAGATCGAGGATCCCCGGATCTGGTCGGAGCTGCTACGGCAATACACGACGCTGCATCCGGAATTCTCATTCCTGCCGCGCAAGTTCAAATTCGCGATCACCGCGTCGGCGCACGATCGTGCCGCGATCAAGGTTCACGACATCGGTCTGCGCCTGCACAAGAACACCGAAGGCGAAACCGGCTTCGAGGTTCTGGTCGGCGGCGGGCTCGGCCGCACCCCGTTCATAGGCAAAACGATAAAGCCATACGTCGCGGGCCGCGATCTGCTGAGCTACGTCGAGGCGATCCTGCGCGTCTACAATCAGTACGGCCGCCGCGACAACATCTACAAGGCGCGCATCAAGATCCTGGTGCACGAGCTCGGTATCGAAAGGTTCGCGCAGGAGGTCGAAGACGAATGGCTGCAGATGCGCGACAGTGCGCTGACGCTGGATGACGCCGTCATCGAGGATATCCGTTCGCGCTTCAGCTATCCGGCATACGAGAAGTTGCCGCATATGCCGGAGGAATTGAATAAGGCGGCGCACGACCCCGATTTCGAGGCGTGGCGCAGGAATTCGGTGGCGCTGCACAAGGTGCAGGGTTATGCGATCGTGACGCTGTCGCTGAAGCCGGTGGGCGGACCGCCCGGCGATGCCACCGCCGATCAGATGGATGCGGTCGCCGATCTCGCCGACAAATATTCCTTCGGCGAAATTCGCGTCGGCCACGAGCAGAACCTCGCGCTGCCGCATGTCGCACGGCGCGACCTGCCGGCGCTCTGGAAGGCGCTGGACAGAATAGGGTTGGCGACACCGAACATCAATCTGATCTCCGACATCATCGCCTGCCCGGGGCTGGATTATTGCTCGCTCGCCAACGCGCGTTCGATCCCGATCGCGCAGGAACTGACGCGGCGCTTCGCCAATCACCACACCGCCAATCTGATCGGGCGGCTGCACATCAATATCTCCGGCTGCATCAACGCCTGCGGCCACCATCACGTCGGCCACATCGGCATTCTCGGCGTCGAGAAGAACGGCGAGGAATTTTACCAGATCACGATCGGCGGCCGCGCCGACGAGAATGCCGAGGTCGGCACCCTGATCGGGCCCGCCGTTTCCTATGGCGAAGTCGCCGACGTGGTCGAGGATATTGTCGAAGCCTATCTCGCGCTGCGTGCCCGACCCGACGAGCTTTTCGTCGACACGGTGAAGCGGCTTGGCGTCGAACCTTTCAGGGAGCGGGTTTATGCCACTCGTTAAGAGCGGAAAAATAGCCGGCGACGAGTTCGTCCATGTCGCTGACGACGCCGAGATCCCCGGCGATGGCTCCATTCTGGTTTCGGCTGCGCGCCTGCTTGAAGACGGAGAGCGGCTTTCGCGGCGTATGGGACGGACGGGCGTGATCTGGCCGAACAATCGCGACGTCGACGATCTCGTGCCCCGTCTCGGTCGGCTCGCGGTGGTCGCCCTGGTGTTTCCGACCTTCCGCGACGGCCGCGCCTATAGCCAGGCCCGGCTACTGCGCGAACGCTACTTCTATTGTGGCGAATTGCGCGCCACCGGCCAGGTGTTGCGCGACCAGTTCATGTTCATGCTGCGCGCCGGGTTTGATTCGTTCGAGGTGAAAAAGCCTGGCGATGCGGAGGCGTTTGCCAATACCGTCAAGCGCTACTCGGTATTCTATCAGCCGACCGGCGATGGCCGCATCACGGCGCTGCACCGGCGGATGCTGTTGCGCCATTCAGAGAGTGCCAGCCAGTGAATGCGCTTGCACATCGGGTATCGCCGCAACAGCCGGCAACCGATTTGCCGCCGGCCGGGGAGCTCAATGGCGCGCTTCGCAACGCGTCACCGGCGGAGGTGATTGCAGCCGCGTTACAGGCCGTCGGCCGCGAGCGTCTCGCGCTGGTCTCCTCGTTCGGCACCGAATCGGCCGCGCTGCTCAAGGTGATGGCCGACGTCGATCCCGCCATTCCCGTGATCTTTCTCGACACCGGATGGCTGTTCGAGGAGACGCTGGCCTATCGCGACAACCTGACCGCGATGCTGGGCTTGAGCGATGTCCGTTCGATCAAGCCGTCGGAGGAGACGCTCAAGCGCGAGGATTCCAATCGCGAATTGTGGTTCTCCGATCCCGATGTCTGCTGCCGCATCCGCAAGGTCGAACCGCTGGCGCGCGCATTGGCGCCGTTCAGCGCCTGGATCAACGGGCGCAAGCGTTTTCAGGGCGGCCTGCGGGCCGACATTCCCGTCGTCGAGCTTGACGGCGCCAGGCTGAAATTCAACCCGTTCGCAAACGTCTCGCGCGAACAGATCTCGGCGATCTATGCGACGGCAAACCTGCCACCGCATCCCCTTGTTGCGTCCGGTTTCCTGTCAGTCGGGTGCATGCCCTGCACCAGCCGGACTTCGCCGGATGAGGATGCGCGCGCGGGCCGCTGGCGCGGCAGAGCCAAGACAGAATGCGGCATCCATACGGTGAAGGCGTCGTAACACCAACCCGTCATTCCGGGACGCGCGCCAGCGCGAACCCGGAATCTCGCTCCGGTTACATCTGGATTCCGGGTTTGAGGCTCCCGCCTCGCCCCGGAATGACGCCATCATTTTGGCAGCCGTTCACCATTCAGCCATTGTTGGTATGCAACAACCCCAATGCAAATTGGGGGAATTCTGAATCATGCGCGCGGTGGTCGCGATTCTCGGGCTTTTGGCGCTTTCAGGCTGCGCGGCGGAAGCTCCGCTCGAGCAACCCAGCATGTATGTCAGCATGGCCAATGGCGGCGCCAGGCTCGATCCGCAGGCGGCGGCCTCGATGATTTCGCTCTACCGGCAGAACAACGGCCTTGGCGGGCTGGTGGTCGACCCCGAACTGATGAAGCTCGCGGAGCAGCAGTCGCAGGCGATGGCAAGCCAGAACAAGCTCGACCATGACGTCAAGGCGCCGCTGGCGAAACGCCTGAATGCGTCCGGCTATCCCGCGACGCTGGCCGTGGAGAATGTGTCGGCGGGATACCACACCCTGGCCGAGGCATTTTCAGGCTGGCGTGACTCGCCCCCGCACCGGGCAAATATGCTGAAAAACGGAGTCACAAAATTAGGCATCGCGGCCAGCTATGCGCCAAATACCAAATACAAGGTGTTCTGGACGCTGATTCTTGCGTCGTCGGACCCGCGATAAACTCGGCGTGATCGCCGTTCACGGCCTCGCCAATTGACGCCATCGCGAACTGACGCCACGGTGCAATCGCATTTTCACGATCGATCGACCGACATGACCGATAATTCCAGCCCGGCGTCAGCAAGGACACCTGCGAAGGCGCAGCGCGTGATGGTCTTGCAGGGCGGCGGCGCGCTCGGCTCCTATCAGGCCGGCGCCTATCAGGCGTTGTGTCACCATGATTTCGAGCCGGAATGGATTGCCGGCATTTCGATCGGCGCCGTCAACGCCGCGATCATCGCCGGCAATCCGCCCGAAAAGCGGGTGGAGCGGCTCAAGGAATTCTGGGACATGGTTTCCGCGCCGGTGCCGTGGCGGCCGATCACGCCCGGTGATGGCGGCCGTACCCTGTTCAACGAGGCCAGCGCCGCGTTGATCGCTACCTTCGGCGTTCCCGGTTTTTTCCGGCCGCGTTTCCCGCCGGCTCCGCTTTGGCCGCAGGGCACCCCGCAGGCGCAGAGCTATTACGATACCGCACCGCTTCGCGCCACGCTGGAGCGGCTGGTCGATTTCGACCGCATCAACGATCTGAAGACCCGGTTGAGCGTCGGCGCGGTGAGCGTCACGACCGGCAACTTCAAATATTTCGACAATCTCGAGTTCAGGAAGCTGGGCAAGAAGATCGGGCCGGAACATGTCATGGCGTCCGGCGCGTTGCCGCCGGGCTTCCCTTCCATCGAAATCGAAGGCGAGCATTTCTGGGACGGCGGCATCGCCACCAATACGCCACTCGACTTTGTGCTGGATGCGGAAGTCGACAACGACCTGCTGATCTTCCAGGTCGACCTGTTCAGCGCGCGCGGACCGCTGCCTGTATCGATGCTGGAAGCCGCCGAGCGCGAAAAGGACATCCGCTTTTCCAGCCGCACGAGGATGAATACCGACAAGAACAGACAGATCCACAACACCCGCAGGGCGTTGCGGGAGCTGATGGACAAGCTGCCCGATTACCTCAGGAACGACCCGTCGGTCGAAATCCTGTGGCGGGCGGCCAAGGAGAACACCATCACGGTGGTGCACCTGATCTACCGCAGCAAGAACTACGAATCCAACTCCAAGGATTATGATTTTTCGCACATCGGCATGGTCGAGCACTGGGGCGCGGGCGAGCGCGACGTTCATCTGTCGATGCGCCACAAGGACTGGCTTGATCGACCGCAATCCGGCGAATCCATGATGACCTACGATCTCGCGGGGGACGGCACCGAGCCCCCGGCGGCAAAGCAGGAGTGAATGAAATGGGTGCGTTGACAGGCAAGACGGCCGTTGTAACGGGATCAACCAGCGGCATCGGTCGGGCGTATGCGCGCGCCTTTGCAGGCGCCGGCGCTAATATCGTTCTCAACGGCATGGGGACGCCGGCCGACATCGAAAAGGAGCGCGCCGGCATCGAGCGCGAATTCAAGGTCAAGGCGATTCATTCGCCCGCCGACATGAGCAAGCCTCCCGAAATCGCCGGCATGATTGCACTCGGCGAGAAGACCTTCGGCGCGGTCGACGTGCTCGTGAACAACGCCGGTATCCAGTTCGTCTCCCCGATCGAGGAGTTCCCGATCGACAAATGGGACGCCATCATCGCCATCAACCTGTCGTCGGCGTTTCACGCTATCCGCGCTGCCGTGCCCGGCATGAAGAAGCGCGGCTGGGGCCGCATCATCAATACGGCTTCGGCGCATTCGCTGGTCGCCTCGCCGTTCAAGTCGGCCTATGTCTCGGCCAAGCACGGCATTGCCGGTCTCACCAAGACCGTGGCGCTGGAGCTTGCGACCTTCAAGATCACCTGCAACTGCATCAGTCCCGGCTATGTCTGGACGCCGCTGGTGGAGAAGCAGATTCCCGACACCATGAAAGCGCGCAACCTGACCAAGGAGCAGGTCATCCATGACGTGCTCTTGGAAGCGCAACCGACCAAGCAGTTCGTCACCTCCGAGCAGGTCGCGGCGCTGGCGCTGTATCTTTGCGGCGACGACGCCGCGCAGATCACCGGCGCCAATCTCTCGATCGACGGCGGCTGGACCGCGGAGTAGGGATCATATTTCGTCATTGCCGAGCTTGACCCGGCAATCCATGAAACTGAAAGCCCCATGAAGAGGATGGATGCCCGGATCAAGTCCGGGCATGACGAAGTCAGCCGGCCTTCCCGAACGCCAGCACGTGCAGCCCGAGCCGCCGCCGCGTAATCCAGAACAGCAGTACGGTCTCGAACACAAGCGAGATCGAGGTCGCCGCCGCGGCGCCGTGGCCGCCGAAGCGCGGCACCAGGGCAACGCAGAGCGCCACGTTCATGACGAAGGCCAGCGCATAGGCCAGCGCGCAGATATGCTGATGGCCGAGCATGTTGAGCAGCCGCTCGACCGGGCCGATCGCCGATCGCACCACAAGCCCGATGGCCGCGACGAACATGATGTCGTAGCCGACCACGAATTGCGGCCCGAACAGCCACAACAGCGGCTTGCCCAATGCCAGCAGCAGCACGGTCGCGGCGAGCGAGGGCCAGAACGTCCACTTGATCGCATGCGCGACATAGGCCGACAGCCGCGCCTTGTCGCCGAGCGCATGGTATTCGGCAAACCGGTGCGCGGTGGTCGCCGACATCGCATAGTGGATGAAGGAGACCAGCGCCAGCGTCTTCACCACGGCGAAATAGACGCCGACCTCTTCGGAAGCGCGAAATTGCTGCAGCACCAGCACGTCGGTGTAGGACAACAGCAGGTAGAAGCCTTCGACCAGCAGGATCGGCAGCGAGATCGCGAGCCAGCCGTGAAAATCGTAGGCCTTGGGGCCGGGTTCGATATGGCCGCCGAGCCGGCGGTTCAGCATCAGCATCTGGCCGATCATGGCGATCCATACCGCGGCGGCGCTGGCCAGCATCGCGGCGGTGGCGCCGAGATGGAATCCGAGTACGAAGGCGCCGGCGGTGAGGCCGATGATCAGCGCCTGGCGGACGATGAATTGCGGCATCAATCCGAGCCGCATCCAGTCATGCGAGCGCGCGATGCCGTCCTGGGCGTTAGCGACCACGAAGGCCGGCAGCGTGAGGCAGCCGATGTAGAGCGGCAGAATTGCGCTGGCATCGATCCACGGCGACAACAGCCTTACCACGCCCGCCAACAACAGCGAGACGACGGCGGAGACGACCAACGTCATCCAGCGGCTGCCCGAGAGAAAGCCGCGCAGCAGCGCGTGCTCGCGGCGGGCGCGATATTCCGGAATGATCTTTTGCGCCGACGCCGAGATGCCGAAATCCATCATGCTGCCGAGCAACAGCACCCAGGTCCAGACATAGACATAGACGCCGTAATCCGAACCGCCCATCCAGCGCGCCAGCAGGATCTGGGCAAGGTAGGCCAGTGCCGCGCTGATGACGCGGATAATGAAAATCGTGCCGGCAAGCCGCCCTGTCAGCGAGGCCTCGCTGGTGCCGCCGAGGGAACCGGTCAGCATCGATCGCAGCTGCGCTATTGCGCCTGTAGATGCAGTCGTCGATCGCGCGTCCATCACGGCCACAGCGGAAGATCCTTCGGAACCGCACGAATGCGGCGGTGGTCCGGGGTATCAACTATTCGTTAAGATTTCGGTCCTCCCGCGTCGCCGGGGCGACGCAAGGATCAATCCAGATTGATATTGAACTCATAGGCGCGCTCGCCGCCGACCAGGGTCAATTTGAGCGCAGCACCTGCCGGGCTCACACCTGGAGGCACGCCGTCGAGGTCGAAGGCGAAGCGCTTGACCCCGGGCGGGCCGGACTCGAGCAGTTTCGGAACCGGCAGTCCCCAGTCCGGCGTTGGCCCCTCGACAAACAGGCTGACCTCCCTTGCGTCCGGACTGACCACGTCGATCAGCACGGCAGACTTGCCGTCGCGCTTGACGTCTCGGATGGTCAGCGGGTTCGGGTCGCCGACATTGGCGGGCTTGGGAACCGTGTCGAGCGCTGCGAACAGCGCGCTGTCCTCGGTGCTGGCCACGCTGGTGAAGCCAAGCTCGGCATTGGCCTTGACGGGAATGCAGAGTTTCTCGCAGACCGCGTAGTCGATGTCGGCGCGAAGCGTCACCGGCTTGTCGGCATTTTTCGCCACAATCCGAAGCGGCAGCACGATTCCGTCGTGATAACCCAGCGAGTGACCCCCGGCGCCGTCGTCGAACTTGGTTGGCGCCGGCCACAGAACGGTCACGGCTTCGATATTTTCCGATTTGGAGAAGTCGAAGCGCGGCGGCACACCGGAATCGCCGGGCGTTCGCCAGTAGGTTTTCCAGCCCGGCTGAAGCTGAAAGGCCATGCCGCCCAACAGCACCGCGCCGCTGCGCGATCCCGCCAGCAGCCGGACCGCCGAATGTCCGTCGCGTTGCCACGGTGAGGCGTCCTGGGCGCGGGCCTCGGTCGTCAGGGATGACACAAATACGGTTGCGGCAAAGCCGAGCGCGGCGCGGACGGGAACTATCACGGT
This sequence comes from uncultured Alphaproteobacteria bacterium, assembly GCA_963801875.1. Taxonomy (GTDB): domain Bacteria; phylum Pseudomonadota; class Alphaproteobacteria; order Rhizobiales; family Xanthobacteraceae; genus Bradyrhizobium. Next base: position 20,297 of record CAWDGT010000011.1, read on the forward strand.
CATGAGACGTCTTTACAGGCAAGCCGGGACGCAAACCATTGAATTGGTTGTGATGTACAACAAACAGCGGGCGAAGCTTGATTGACAGAACTGCCACCCGATATCAGGATGGGGCCACACGAGAGTCCTTTGCTGATGGACCCTGAAGGTAAAAAGCCGAGGATTGTTCGCCGCGAAGCCGCCGGCATGGGCGACAATTCGTCCGAACGCGGTTATCTCGATGGCCAGCTGCTGATCGCCATGCCCGTGATGGGAGACCCGCGTTTCGAGCGCTCGGTGATCTATCTCTGCGCCCATTCGTCCGAAGGCGCCATGGGCATCATCGTCAATCGCCCGGCGGGCAGCATCGACTTTCCCGAATTGCTGGTGCAACTCGATATCATCAAGAAGGCCGACCAGATCAAGCTGCCGGAAAACGCCGAGACCATGAAGGTCCTGAAGGGCGGCCCGGTTGAGACCGGCCGCGGCTTCGTGCTGCATTCGAGCGATTTCTTCATCGAGGATGCGACCTTGCGGATCGATGACGGAATTTGCCTGACCGCAACCGTCGACATTCTCAAGGCGATCGCCAGGGGCGCCGGCCCGAAGCATGCCATCCTCGCGCTGGGCTATGCCGGCTGGGCGCCGGGACAGCTGGAGACCGAAATCCAGGACAATGGCTGGCTGCATTGCGACGCCGATCCGGATCTGGTGTTCGGCGGCGACGTCGAGGAAAAATACCTCCGAGCGCTGCGCAAGATCGGGATTGATCCGGGCATGCTGTCGAACGAAGCCGGGCATGCGTAGGCCCAACTGTCATGCCCCGCGAAGGCGGGGCAGCCAGTAATCACCGGCGTCCATAGTTACAAACGGCTGTGTTTGCTGGATCGCCCGCTTTCGCGGGCGATGACGATGTGGCGACGGATTCGGCGCTACTCCGCCGCCTGCTGCTTGACCGTCGGCTCGGTGCCGGCGACAGTGGCGCGGCGCATGTCGCGCGGCTGCGACTGGTCGTAGCGGCGGACGCGGTGCATGGTCTGGCGGTTGTCCCACATCACCAGATCATGCAGCGTCCATTTGTGGACGTAGACGAACTCCGGCTTGGTGGCATGCTCGGTGAGGTCGCGCAACAACACCCGCGCCTCCGGGACGCTCATGCCGAGGATCGCGCCGGCATGCGACGACAGGTACAGCGATTTGCGGCCGTGCACCGGGTGGGTTCGCACCAGCCGCTGCAACACCGGCTTGAACAGCTGCTTTTCCTCCTCGGTATAGTCGAGGAAGCCCAGCGAGCCGCGCGAATACATCAGCGAATGCTCGCAGATCAGGTCCTCGATCTCGGCCTTGGTTTCGTCGTCGAGCGCGTCATAGGCCGCGCGCATGTCGGCGAATTCGGTGTTGCCGCCCTTCGGGTTCACCACGCGCGCCGACAGCAGCGAAAACTTCGCCGGAATCGGGCGGAACGATGAGTCGGAATGCCACAGGCAGTTGCCGAGATTGAACAGGTGCACACGGCTGTCGCGCGGCAGCGGCTTGCCGTCCTTGCCGAGATTGGAGACGTCGTTGAGGCCGGTGCTGGCGAGCCGCGAATCCTCCGGCTTGACGACATTGCCGCCGCGCGGATTTTCACGCTCGCCGAAATTCAGCGCGAACGCCATCTGCTGCTGGTCGGTGATGTCCTGGTCGCGGAACAGCAGCACGGCGTATTTATCCATGCCAGCCTCGATATCCCTGGCCTCTTGCGGCGTCAGCGCTTTACGCAAATCGACGCCGGACACTTCGCCGAAAAAATGCGGGTGAAGCTGCCGGATCGAGACGGTCATGGCGTTTCTCCTGAGCTGGACGTATCCCGCCCCATTTGGCGAAAAAACTACTCCCCGATCGGGCGATGTCAACGCTATCAGACGCATGCCCGCCCTCAGGCGTTGCGCGCCATCAGGCCGCCGTCCACCGGAATGACGGCGCCGGTCAGGAACGAGGCGGCGGGCAAACACAGGGAAAGTGTCATGTGGGCGACTTCCTCGGGATCGCCGTAGCGGCCGAGCGCAGTCCGGCGTCTGGCATAGATCGCCTTGTGCTCGTCGCTGATCCGCGCCGTCATGCCGGTCGTGATCGGGCCCGGGCAGATGCAGTTGACGGTAATGCCGTCGCGGCCGAGCTCGACCGCGAGCGAGCGCGTCAACCCCACTACGCCCGCTTTCGCCGCCGAATACGGGCTGTGCAGCGCGGTGGCGCCGAGCGCCTCGGTCGAGGCGATATTGACGATGCGCGGCGATTTCGATCGACGTAGAAAGGGCAATGCGGCTCGGATCACGCGCGGATGCGCGGTCAGCATCACCGCCAGCGCCCTGGCCCAGGCTTCGTCATAGCCCTCATCGTCGATCGCCACGCGCACGGAAATGCCGGCATTGTTCACCACGATATCGAGCCCGCCGAAATGGGAGGCGACGCCGTTGACGACGGCGGTGATGTCGTCGCGGCTGGCGACGTCGAGCCGCCAGGCTTTTGCAATTTTGCCGCCCGCGACGATCTCAGCGGCGACGGCTTCGGCGCCGTCGGCAGAAAAATCGGCGACCGCGACCCTGGCGCCCTCGGCGGCGAACACGCGCGCGGTGGCGCGGCCCATGCCGCTCGCAGCACCGGTGACGAGGACGGTCAATCCCTTGACCGAGCGGCTGAGCTGTTTGAAATCGGACATGCTTTTCTTCCCTGGGGTATTCGCTGCTATGCTTTCGGCGCACACCGGATTTGAGGTTGACGATGAACGAACTGGATTTCAGCGGCAAGCAGGTTCTCGTGGTCGGCGGCAGTAGCGGCATCGGCAACGGCATCGCGCAGGCGTTCCGCGCTCACGGCGCGCGCGTGGCGGTCTGCGGCACGCGCCCCTCCGCCGCCGACTATTCGCCGGCCGAGGGATCGCATCTCGAGGGCCTCGACTACGCGCGGCTCGACGTCAGCGACGCCAAGGCGATCGAGCATTTCAAGCCGCCGTTCGGCCGGCTCGACGTGCTGGTGCTGGCGCAGGGCGCGGTGATCTACCGGCGCGGCGAATTCGAGATGGCCGGATTTCGCCAGGTGCTGGAAGTCAACCTGATGAGCCTGATGGCCTGCGCCGGGAAATTCCATGAGATGCTGCGAGCGAGCAAAGGCTCGCTTATCATCGTCAGTTCCACCGCCGCCTATCATTCGACCAAGGGCAACCCGGCCTATAACGCCTCCAAGACCGGCGCCATGGGACTGACCCGAACGCTGGGCGAAGCCTGGGCTGAAGACGGCATCCGCGTCAACGGCATCGCGCCGGGCCTCGTCGATACCAAAATGACGAAGGTGACGACGGCTAATCCGAAGCGTCTCGAAGGCGCGATCGAGCGCATTCCGCTGAAACGGCTGGGCACGCCGGTCGACATGGCGGGCGCCGCGCTGTTCCTGGCCTCGCCGCTTTCGTCCTACATCGTCGGCCAGACGATCGTGGTCGATGGTGGCCTCATTCTGTAGGCGCAGGAACCGAAACCCCTCTCATCGGTTAGCTCCTCCGAAGATCAGCTCAAGGAGTGACCGTGATGGATAAGGATCGGGTTGCCGGTTCGGCCAAGGATTTTGCCGGCAAGGTAGAAGGCGCCGTCGGCGACGTGGCGGGCAATGCAAAGACCCAAGCCGCGGGCCGGGCGCGAGAGGCCGCCGGCACGGTGCAGAACCTTTATGGCCAAGCCAAGGATGCCGCGCGCGACGCCACCGATACCGCCGTCAGCTATGCCAAGGATGCCTATGACAACAGCGGCGATACCTTCCGCGACGGCTCGCAGGCGGTGGCAAAAAAGGTGCAGGACAATCCGCTCGGTTCGCTCCTGATCGCGGGCGGCATCGGCTTTGCCCTGGCGCTGTTGATGACGCGTCCGCCGCGCCGGCCGCCGCCGCGCTGGCGGTATTACGGCTGAGCACCCAACGACGTCATTCCGGGATACGCGTCATGCGCGCAGACCCGGAAATCCAGAAGTTGTGACTACGCGATTGCGGGTTCGCATCGGAACCTGTCATCGGGCCGCGTTTGGCGCGGGAACGACGATTGTCCGGTGTTACCTTGCGAGAACGCCCGGTACTGACGCCGATCGCCCGACGTTGGCCGGCGGGCGCGGAACGCCTGGCGCGCGCGGCGGCGGCGAGGGTTGGCGCGGTGCGTTGCCAAAGCCGAAAAAGTTCCGCAGTGACGGCGTGCCCGATTGAGCTGGTTTTTTCGGCTTCGGCGGCGCGGCCGGGGCGGCAACCGTTCCATCCGGCGCAACGCTTGCGGTCGGCGTTTCGCCCTTTGCCTGTTCGCGTCCGATCTCGCGGCGCGGCCAGGCAAAATCGTCGGCACGGCCGGCGGGTGGCGCCAGCGGTTCGCCCTTGACCATCGTTCGCGCTGCGAGTGCGTCAACCGCGGCCGGGCGCGAGCCGGGGCCGCCGAGCAATTGATCGGTGCCGACCGAAGAAGCCACCAGCGGCAGGATCGGGCCTGCGAGCGGACGCGGCGCGGGCTGACCGGGCAGCGCATTGGCGTCGGGGGTCGCTGGTTCGCTCGGCAGCGCGATCGGGCCCGAGCGCGCGGCCAACAGGCGCGTCACCTCGCGCTCCACATAATGCGCGAGTTTGAGCGCGCCGTACTTGTTGAAATAGACGCCGTCTCTGGATCGCAGCAAGCGGGGCTGACCTTCGAAGTCCGGGCCCTTGAGCACGAAGCGGCCGGCTTCGTCGACAAAACCGTCCCAGACATCGACATAGGTGATGCCGGCCTTGCGTGCGGCATCGCGATACAGCGCATCGAGGAAAAGCATGTCCGCCGTACCCCTCTGCCCAAAGATCGCGGGCAGGCCGACCCACAGCACCGGCACGCCCTTGGATTTCAGGACGCCGATCATCTCCTCGATCTTTCTGGTGTAGAGTTCGACCCAGCGCTCCTCGCGGAATTGATAGATGCCGTTCGGCGAGCGGGGAGTCTTCTCCGGCGCGATGATCGGCGGCGCGTCATTGTCGGCGGCATCGTCCGGGGATAGTTCGGTGTCGACGATTTTCTCTTCAGGCTTCGGCGCGTCGGCTGTGCCTTCCGGTTTGGCCCCGGCTTTGTCGGCGGGCTTGGCGTCGCCTTTGGCGCGAGCGTCTTTCCTGTCACCCTTTTTTTCGGATGATTTGTCGGATTTATCGGCCGGCGGCTCGCGGATCGCCTGGCGGTCGTCGAGTCCGAGCATGACGACGATGGCGTCCGGCTTCTCGGTGGCGAGAATGCCCTTGGCCGCGGCTACCCAGTCGGCCGGTTCGCCCTTGGGCTGATACCTGATGAGGCCGGAGACGGTCTTGTGCCTGCGGATCACGCCCATGTCCGGCTGTTCGGCATAGGCCTCCTCAAGGCCGTAGGCGAGCCAGTCCGCCATGGCGTCGCCAAGCACCAGCACGTTGCGCTCCGGCACGGTCTCGCGCTTCGCCGGCGGCGGCGCCCTGGAATAATTCTCGACCTGCTTTGGCGCTTGCTGCTGGAATGGCGCGAACAGATCGCCGCCGAACCAGCCGCCGCTGCGCGGCTGCGGGCGTGACCATCCACCGAAATTGAAGAACTGCGCGGATGCCGGTCCGGCGATGCCGACCAGCAACGCAACCGCGACCGCCAGCACGATCAGCGGGCCGGTCTCGGTGAACAGCCGGAAAAAGGATTTTGGCTTGGGCATGCGGCTCGGTCGCAATGGCTTGTCTGGCAATAAGTATGATAGCGGAATCAGGCCGCAAGCGGGCAGATTCTGCATCCATAAACCGGGCATCGGCCGCCGCCGTCAAGGGCGCGGCCGAAATGTGCCCCGCAAGGTCACTTTTGGGACGCTTTAGCGCCCCCGCAGCCGCTCCAGCATGTCGGAGGAGGCAAATCCGTCCGCGACGGCCCCGATCGAGGTCTGGAAGCCGCGCAACGCCTCCCGCGTCTGGCCGCCGAGCTGGCCGTCCGGAACCCCGCGATAGAAGCCGCGCTGCGCCAGAAGCTGCTGCAGTTCCAGCCGTTCGGCGCGTGACAATTCCCGTTCCTGCCGTGGCCAGGGCTGCACGAACGGCGCACCACCGCGCAAGCGGTCGGCGAAATGACCGATCGCCAGCGCATAGGCCTCCGCCGGATTGTATTTCATGATCACCCGGAAATTCTGCAGCATCAGAAAACCGGGGCCGTCCGCGCCGGCGGGCGCCAGCAGATAGGCTTTTTCCGCAGGATGCGGGAACGGCTGGCCGCCGGCCCGGGTGATGCCGAGATGCGCCCACTGCGAAATCGTCATCGCTTTGGCCCGGTCCGCCAGCATGTAATTGAAGCCCGGGGGCACCACGACCTCATAGCCCCAGGTCTGGCCGGTCTGCCAACCATTGCCTTTGAACAGATTTGCCGTGGAACCGAGGATGTCAGCGACCGAATCGACGATATCGCGCCGTCCGTCATGGTCGAAGTCGACGGCGTAACGCTTGAAGGTCGTCGGCATGAATTGCGTAGGACCGAACGCGCCTGCCCACGATCCCTTCAGGTGTTCCGGAACGATATCGCCTCGATCGAGGATCTCGAGAGTCGAAAGAAATTGCTCCCGAAAATAGTCCTGTCGGCGGCCAATACAGGCGAGGGTCGCGGTCGAGCGCACCACATCGCGGTCGCCGATCTGCGACGAGTAGTTTGATTCGATGCCCCAAATCGCCGCGAGCACGTAACGATCAACGCCGTAGGCCTTTTCCACCGCATCGAACTGCGGCTTGTTGGCGGTGAGGATCTCGCGGCCTTTTTGCAACCGCGCATCGCTGACCAGAATGTCGAGATAATCCCAGACCGACTTGCTGAATTCGGGTTGAGAATCCACCAGGTCCATCAGGCGCAGGTCGGGCGTCAGCGGCAAAACATAGCGGTCATAGGTCGCGCGCGAGATGCCGCGACGCCGAGCGAGCGGCCACAGCCCTTCGAGGCAGGGCTGGAAGTTGGCCGCGGCGGCCCGAATTGCCTCAGCCGTCATTAGCGGGTGACCGGAGGCGCCGGATTCGCCGCTCCATTCTGTCGTGCCGGCGCCAGAGTTCTCGGGTGGATTTCCCGACGATGCCGGCGGGCTCGCCAGGAACGGAAAGATCTTGTCGAGAGCTTGCCCGGATGCATGCGGGAGCCAACCGGCCAGCACGATCAGCGCTATCGATGTTCGGCGAAGCAGATCACAGCATCGCATCACTCATTCATTCCAGTCTGTCCGCAACATGGTTCCTGCATCGTGATCAGGAGATTCTGCATCTGTTCGCTGTATCGGCAAGATGCGCCTTGACGCTCTGCCCTTGCCTGTCAAACCAGGTCGAGAAGAAGATGGTTTTTTCCTTGAGCGCGGTGAGGAAATGAACCCGGGTCAGCGCATAACATCTGAATTCATTCAGCATCGATCGAACGCCGTCCAGTTCGTCATCCGCCTTGTTGAATTCCTCGGGACTGATGACGCGATCCTTGTTCGAGAGAGCTTCGTCCTTCAATGTGGCAAAATGGCTTAGGGCCACGGCAAAGCATTTGTTGACCACGGCAAAATGATTTGTGAGGGCAAATCTATCAAGGTTGTTGGCTTCGATTTCATCCGGCAGCGATTTGACGTCGCATCTGATTTTACTCAGGATCTCCTTCTTGATCTGATAGCCACTTTCCGTCCACCGATCCTTGAATATGGGACGATCGATGTCGTAGCTGATGTCGTTGAGCAATTGACTGTAATTCTGATTCCAGCTCGCCAATTGCTTGTAGAATTCCTCGAATCTGCGTTTCTGCAGGGTGACGTCATATTGGCCCAATTGTGTGTCAGCCACCGCTTTTCGATTTGCGATATTTCGGACCGCCACCTGAAACAGCAATGTCGCATAATATCTCTTGTCGATTTCGGAAGCCGCCCTGTCATAGGTCTTGCTCGCGGCGGTCGCTTCTTCCGAAGCCGCCTGTAATTGGATCGAATTTTGCCAGCTGATGTATTGAAACAGGCTGGTCGACGCCAGTGTCACCAATGTGACCATGACCGGCACAATAATCGAGTTGAAGATCGAGAAGCGCGACTTCCCGCGCAATTGAGAGCCGATTGTCTCAAGGTCTTTGCTGAGGATGCTGTACTGTCTGCGACGGACGTAAACGCGCGGCTCCGGCGGCGGCGTGCTGGTTGTATCGGTCATGTAGTTCCTCCCTGACGGGTCGGAGGAATTTATCCAATCCAGTGCGCCTGGCAATTGCAAATCCCGCAAGAACACCTTGGGCGCTAGAACATGATCGGGAAGCGGGAGCCGATTTTCCCTCGGGACAAACGCGAAGCGTTTGCCCGGAGATCATGCTCAAACACCTAGGGCCTGGCGCGCAGGCGATCGAGCAATTCAAGCGTCGGATAGGAATTGGCGGGCAGACCCAACGCGAGCTGGGCGGCCTTGATCCCGGCACGGCTCGCCCGGCCCAGTTTGCCGTCCGCTTCGCCCTTCAAATAGCTGCGCTCTATCAACAGTTTCTGAAGTTCGATCGTTTGCTCGCGCCGCAGCGGTGAAAGCGGGGCGGTACCGCGCGCGACCTTCGGAGCTCCGTCGAGCCGCGCCGCCAGATAAGCGATGGTGGTCGCGTACACCAGGGCCTGGTTCCAACGCAGAAAGGTGCGGAAATTCCGGTAAGCGAGGAACGCGGGTCCGGCGTGCCCCATCGGCAGCAGCAGCGACGCCGGCAGCTCATCCGCCGGCAACGCCTTGTTGTCGGCTGGCGTGACGCCCCAATTCACCCACTGCGACCGCGGATGGTTGATCGCAAGGTCCGCTTCCTCCCATTGCATGCCGGCGGGCACGCGCACCTCCTGCAGCCATGGCTCGCCACGGCGCCAGCCCTGCTTTGAGAAGTAGTTTGCGGTGGAGGCCAGCATATCCGGCACACTCTTGATCAGATCGCGCTTGCCATCGCCGTCATAGTCGACGGCAAAGTCATAATAGTCGGACGCCGGAAATTGCATCGGCCCCATTTCGCCGGCCCAGTCACCGACCATCTCGCCGGGCTTGAGATCGCCGCGCGCGATCAGGCGCAGCGCGTCCACAAGCTGCATGCGGAATTCCTTCCAGCGGCGGCAATCATAGGCGAGCGTGACCAATGCGCGCAGCGTCGAAAACTTGGCCTTGGTCGCGCCGAAATCGCTTTCCAGTCCCCACAGCGCCACAAGCACCGGGGCCGGCACGCCGAAATCTTGCTCGATTCGCGCGAACAGCGCGCGGTGCCTCTCGATCTGCTCGCGACCGCGCATGAGGCGGTCGTCGTTGACCATGCGGTCGGAGAATTGCAGGAAGCTCTGCGAAAAAACACCCTGCCGCTGGTCGCGCGCGACGATCCTTGGATCGAATTGAATGCCCTTCAAGGCCATCGCGATCGTCTCGCTCTTGACCCCCCGGGCCAGGGCCTCCTGCTTGACCCCCTCGATCCAATGTTCGAAATCGCCGTCGCTCCGGCAGGCTACCGCCGGTTGACGGTCCGGTTGCGGGGGTGAGGCCGCGGTACCTGGCGGCGGGGGCGGCCCGCCGCCGCCGGGCGACTGCGCGCGCGCCTCGCCGCTCAGCAACAGCACCGCGGCCATGATCGCCGCGCTGGTTCGCCTGTTGGCCATTGGTCCCGTCCGCCGCGCCATGTCCTGCCCGCAATCCCCAAGAATATCCCGCTTTCAGGCGGCCTTGTCGCGGTTTCCAATAGATTAACAAGGGCAAGATTTTGAGGGTAAAGTCCATCACACATCCGACTTTGTTCCCGGCTGCAAACCGGCTACCAACACAAGATCAAACGCGCCATCCGCACGCTCCCTCAAGGCACTCCGACAGCCCCCATGAAAATCCGCAAAGCCGTTTTTCCGGTCGCCGGCCTCGGCACCCGCGTCCTGCCCGCCACCAAGGCGATGCCGAAGGAAATGCTGACCATCGTCGACAGGCCGCTGATCCAGTATGTGGTCGACGAGGCCAGCGAGGCCGGCATCGAGCATTTCATCTTTGTCACCGGCCGCAACAAGGGCGTGATCGAGGATCATTTCGACCGCATGTACGAACTCGACGCCACGCTCCAGGCGCGGGGCAAGAAGGCCGAAATGGAAATCCTGGCGCGCGACCAGCCGAGGGCCGGCGCCATGAGTTTCACCCGCCAGCAGGCGCCGCTCGGCCTCGGCCACGCGGTGTGGTGTGCCCGCGACATCGTCGGCAACGAGCCGTTCGCGGTCGTGCTGCCCGACGAGCTGGTGCTGAACACCCCGGGCTGCCTCAAACAGATGGTCGAGGCCGCCGGCAAGCTCGGCGACAAGTCGAACCTGATCGCGGTGGAAGAAGTGCCCGCGCATCTCACGGATCAATATGGCGTCTGCGGCGTCGGCAAGCGTCACGGCAATGTGTTCGAGGTTGACGGCATGGTGGAAAAGCCGCCCAGGGGCACCGCGCCCTCGAATCTCTCGATCACCGGGCGCTACATCCTGCAGCCGGAGATATTCGGGATCCTGGAAACGCAGGAGCACGGCGCGGGCGGCGAAATCCAGCTCACCGACGCCATGATCGGTCTGGCGAAAACGCAAGGCTTCTACGGCGTGGAGTTCGAGGGCGAGCGGCACGATTGCGGCTCGAAGGCGGGTTTCCTCCGCGCCAACATCGCGTTCGGCATGGCGCGCGCGGATTTGCGCGACGGCCTCCGCGAAGAGATGAAAAAATATCTGGACCGCACGTGAACGACTACGACGCGCTGCGCGATTATCTGAAGAAGCAGAAGCTCCCCGAATTCGTGCTGAGCTTCGAACGGATCGAGGAGATTATCGACGCGGCGCTGCCGCGCGCGGCGCATCGGGCGTCGTGGTGGGAGACGCTGCGCAGCCCGCAGGAGAAGATGCCGCAGCGCGAGGCCTGCCTCGCCGGCGGCTACATCGCCACCAGGCTCGCGGACGGCAAGAGCGTGCGGTTCAAAAGGATGAAGTAGCGTTAGGCGGGCGCCTTACAACCGGCGTCGTCCCGGCGAACGCCGGGACCCATACTCCGCGGCCGCTATGAGAAGGCAGTGCTCGTTGCCTTCCTTAGCCGCACGTCGCAGCAACGAACACTGGTGGTTATGGGTCCCGGCGTTCGCGGGGACGACGAGGGTCAGCTCGCCGCCTCCAGCCGCTCCTCGGTCAAAAGCCGCATCGCGGCATCGGCGTCCATCGGTTCGCCGAACGCGAACCCTTGCGCGTATTCGCACCCCAACTGATAGAGCTCGACCGCATCCGAATCGGTCTCGGCGCCTTCCGCCACCACGTCCATGCCGAGGTCGTGGGCGAGGGCGATGATCGATTTCAGGATCACCGGCCGGGTGCCGCGGCTGGTGGTTCGCACGAAGGACTGGTCGATCTTGATGGTGTCGAACGGGAAGCGCTGCAGATAGGCCAGCGAGGAATGGCCGGTGCCGAAATCGTCCAGCGACAGCCCGGTGCCGAGCTCGCGGATCCGGGTGAGCATCTGCGCGGCGTGTTCCGGGTTCTCCATCACAAGCGATTCCGTCAATTCGAGCTTCAGCGTGCCGCGCGCCACCGAGGAGCGCGACAGCACGGTGCGGATATCGTGGATCAGATCGTGCCGCAGCAATTGCCGCGAGGAGACGTTGACGCTGGCGAAGATCGGTTCGCGCGAACGCATCGCGCGCTGCCAGATCGAAAGCTGCCTGGCGGTCTGGTCCAGCACGAACATGCCGAGATCGACGATCAGGCCGATCTCCTCGGCAATGGCGATAAATTCTACCGGCGACATCCGCCCCAGTTTCGGATGATCCCAGCGCGCCAGCGCCTCGAAGCCGGCGACCGAGCGATCTTCCAGCCGCACGATCGGCTGATACAGGATGCTGATTTCCTGGCGCTCGATGGCGCGGCGCAATTCGGATTCCAGCGTCAGCCGGTCGGTTTTGCGCGCACGCATGGCTGGTTTGTACACATCGATGCGATCGCCGCCGATCCGCTTGGAATGGTACATCGCCAGTTCCGCGTCCTTGATGATCTCGTCGGACAATTGCGTCTGCGGGTCGGACAGCGCCAGCCCGATCGAGGCAGTCAGGAAAATCTCGCGGTCGTTGAAGGCGATCGGCGCGCGGATGGTCTTGCGGATGGTCTCGGCGAAAGCGGTGATGCGCGACGGTTCCTGTTCCGACATCAGGATCAGGCCGAACTGGTCGCCGGCGAGTCGCGCCAGCGTATCCTGGGGTTTGAGGATGCGGGTCAGCCGCCGCGCCAGCGTCAGCAGAATCGAATCGCCGACCGCGATGCCGACGGAATCGTTGACCTGCTTGAAGCGGTCGAGGTCGATCACCATCAGCGTCGGCCGCAGGTTCGGCATGGCTTTTGCGAAATTGGCCACCGCGCCCAGACGATCGATGAACAGTTTCCGGTTCGGCAGGCCCGTGAGATTGTCGTGCACGGAATCGTGCAGCAACCTTTCCTCGGCGTTCTTGGCTTCGGTCACGTCGGTCAGCGTGCCGACCACGCGGGAAACTTCGCCATCGGAGCCGACCACCGGACGCGCCTTCAGCGCGAACCACATGAAATGGCCGTCCGGCGTGCGCAGCCGGAAATCCTGCACCAGCCGGCCGCGGCGCTGGTCGAGCACGCTGTCGAGCGCGGCGCGGAAACGGTCCTGATCGAGCGGGTGCAGCACCTCGAGCCATTTCGCGGCTGGGCCTTCCAGCGTGCCACGTTTCAGGCCGAGCAGGCTTTCGGTCTCCGGGCTGGTGAAGACCTTGTCGGCCGACACGTCCCAGTCCCAGATCAGGTCGCCCGAGCCGGTCAGCGCCAGCGCGCGGCGCTCGACATCGGAGACGATGCCGGTGGTCGCGCCGCCGCCGGCGAAGGCATGTTGCATCACCGTAAATCCGATCAGCATCACGATCAGCACGAGGCCGCCGAGAAGGGCCGGGCCGACGATGTCGTTGGTGACGCTGCCGGCCACCGTCATGCCGGCCGCGACCACCCAGACCACCAGCAGGAACCAGGTCGGGATCAACAGCACCGCACGGTCGAAACCATGGGTCGAGAGATAGACAATCAGCGCGAAGCCGGCGACGGCGATCAATACCAGCGACATCCGTGCGATGCCCGAGGCCACGGCCGGATCGAACAACGCCAGCGCCACCAGCGAGCCGAGGAAGGCAAGCCAGCCGACGGTGATGTGGGAGTAACGCACATGCCAGCGGCTGAGATTGAGATAGGCAAACAGGAACACCAGCAGCGTCGCGGCCAGAATCGCTTCGCCCGCCGCGCGCCACACCCGCTCGGCGTTGTTCGACATGTCGAGCACCTTGCCCCAGAAGCCGAAATCGACGCCGATATAGACCAGCACCGCCCACGCCAGCGCGGCGGCGGCGGGAAACATGATGCTGCCCTTGACCACGAACAGGATGGTCAGCACCAGCGCCAGCAGACCGGAAATACCGATCACGATGCCCTGGTACAGCGTGAACGAGTTGACCTTGTCCTTATAGGCGTCCGGTTCCCACAGATAGAGCTGCGGCAATTTATCGGTGCGCAATTCCGCGACAAAGGTGATGACGGCGCCGGGATCGAGCGTGATCCGGAAGATATCCGCGGTGGCGCTCTCCTGGCGCTCCGGACGATCGCCGGTCGACGGCGTAATCGTCGCGATGCGCGACAGTCCGAGGTCGGGCCACAACAGCCCGGACGACACGATGCGATAATGCGGTGCGACGATCAGACGATCGAGCTGGTCGTCGGTGTTGTTGGCGAGCGCGAACACCACCCAGTTCTGGCCGCCCTCGCGGGCGCGGACCTCGATGCGGCGGACGATGCCGTCGGTGCCCGGCGCGGTGGAAACCTGGATGCGGTCAGTTTCGCTGCGCTGATGATCGAGCACCGCGGTGAGGTCGATCGCAGGCGCGTCGCCGCGGACGCTGACGGCGTCGATCGCGCGGGCCGGCGGCGCAGCGGCAAAAATCATGAGGCCCAGCGCGAGGGGCGCAAGGCACCTGATCAGACGCAATGTCAGTTCTCCGCGATCACAAAGGTTTCCGGGCGAAGCCAGCCACCCGGCGTGGCCGGATAAATGACATGAAAGCGAGGGAAATCAAAGGGTTTCCGGCTGCTTATGGCTCGCGAGAGTTAAACGGCCAACACAATTTTGCCAATATGTTCGCTGGTCTCCATGCGCCGATGCGCATCCGCGGCCTTTTCCAGCGGGAATGTGCTGTCCATCACGGGTTTGACGCGCCCTTCGCGCAGCAGCGGCATCACCTTGGCCTCGATAGCAGAGACCATCGCCGCCTTGTCCGCATTGCTGCGGGGACGCAGCGTGGAGCCGGTGTGGTGCAGCCGTTTCATCATCACCTTGACGATATTAACGGTTGCCTTGGGGCCGCTGAGGGTGGCGATCTGGACCACGCGGCCGTCGATCGCGGCGGCATCATAGTTGCGGTCGATGTAATCGCCACCGACCATGTCGAGGATGACATTGGCGCCTGCGCCGCCGGTTGCCGTCTTCACCTCCGCGACGAAATCTTCGGTCTTGTAGTTAATGGCGCGGTCGGCGCCGAGCTTGAGACAGGCCTCGGCCTTGTCCTTTGACCCGACGGTGACGATCACCCAGGAGCCGAAGGCCTTGGCGAGCTGGATCGCCATGGTGCCGATGCCGGACGAACCGCCATGGATCAACAGCGTCTCGCCAGGCTGAAGCCGGCCGCGCTCGAACACATTGTGCCAGACCGTCATCAGGGTTTCCGGGATGGCGCCGGCCTCCAGCATCGACAGAACAGGTGGCACCGCCATCGCCTGGGCATCCTGCGCGATGCAATATTGCGCGTAGCCGCCGCCGGCCACCAGCGACATCACTTTGTCGCCGAGCTTATGCCTGAGCGTGCCGGCGCCTAGCGCGACGACCTCGCCCGAAATTTCAAGGCCGGGCAGATCGCTGGCGCCGGGCGGCGGCGGATAGGCGCCGGAGCGCTGCGCGACGTCGGGACGATTGACCCCGGCGGCCGCGACCTTGACCAGGATTTCGCCCGGCCCGGGAGCGGGAACGCTGCGGGTTTCCGGCAACAGCACCTCAGGGCCGCCGGGCTTGCTGATGCCGATGACGGTCATTTGCGCGGGCAGCTTTTGCATGATTTGTCCTCGGCCAAACGCTAAAATCTGAAGAGGCATCTGATTAGCCAGCCGCGCCCCGGCTGGCAACCGATCCCTCAAGCCCGGAGGAGAGCGCATGGCCATCGAGGACGACGACAAGCCGAGAAAGAAAGTCACCCACGAGATCGGGCAGGACCTGTCGCTGCTGTCGGTCGAGGAACTTGCCGAGCGCATCGCGCTGATGACTTCGGAAATCGAGCGCCTGCAGGCCGCCATGGCCAAAAAGCGCGCGTCGAAGGACACCGCCGCCAGCTTCTTCAAGTCGTGAGTTCGGGCGCGATCACTCACCACGTCGTCCCGGACTAGTGAGCGCAGCGAACGCGATCCGGGACCTATAACCACAGGCCGTGGTTATTGCGAAAGATCCGCACTCCGCCGGTGGTCGATGTGGCAAACGAAGGCTGAAAAAAATCGTTCGTTTACGATTGATTAAGCTTTCGCATCTATGACTGAAATTGTCCTCGTTTGGACACCGAGTGGCTCCTGTCCACTCTGTTTGACGCCTCCCTGTTATCAACTTCAAAAGCCGCCGGAAACGGCGGCTCTTTTTTGTTTTTTGGCGTCCGCCTCACCTCGCTGGAAACCATATTAAGTCTTGCGGCTGGACTCTTGTCCATGGGCGCGCAATGATTTGTTCATCATACGCCGGCGCGCCTTTTGGCGCCGGTGGCGTAAACAGTGGCGTGAGGCGTTAACCATGGCGGACCGCTCGCAAGGCGAAAGCGCTCTCGTACAATTCAGTGAGCGGCTAACCAGTTCGGCGGCGTTCGGCACCCTGTTCCGGGAAGGCATGGATCTGGTCGAGGAGACCGCCGCCTATCTCGACGGGGCCGGCCGCGCCGAGGCCAAGGCGCTCGATCGCTCTGTGAGCCTCACCTACGCAACGGAAAGCATGCGGCTGACCACCCGGCTGATGCAGCTGGCTTCCTGGCTGTTGCTGCACCGCGCGGTGAAGGAAGGCGAGATGACGCTGACCCAGGCCAATCGCGAAAAGACCAAGGTCAAGCTCTCTGCCGCCGATCCCGGACCGGACGAAATGCTCGAAAAGCTGCCGCAGCAGTTGCAGGACCTGATCGCCCGCTCGATGGCGCTGCAGACCAAGGTTCGCCGCCTCGATTCCACCATCCACGCGCCGGCGGCGGAACACGCCACGATCGGCAATCCGCTGGTGCCGCAGCTCAACCGTCTGAAGGCGGCGTTCGAGCAATAACAGGGATCGTCGGCCACGCCTGCGCTAGTCCGCGCGCGTCGAGCGTCGATACCGGAATGATCCAGCCTTGCTGACCCCCTTGTCCATCGTGCTGGTGCTGGTGGCCGCGTTCCTGCACGCTGGCTGGAATGCCTTGCTGCGCGGCGGCGCCGATCGCACGCAGTCGATGGCGATCATGAATGCGACGCTCGGCGTTGTCGGCGTCGTCCTGCTGCTGATTTCCGGAGTGCCGGCGACGGCAAGCTGGGTCTATGTGGTCGCCTCGGGGGTGCTGCACTGGATCTACGTGGCGCTTCTGGTGGTGACCTATCGCAGCGGCGATCTCGGCGAGACCTATCCGGTGGCGCGGGGCTCCTCGCCGGCGTTGGTCGCGCTCGGCGGCAGCCTGCTCGCCGGCGAATGGATGAACCTGCTCGGCATTGTCGGCGTCGGCCTCGTCTGCGCCGGGATTTTCATGTTGGCCGCCGCCAAGGGAAGGCTTCGGCACATGAATCTTCCGGCGGCGCTGGCGACCGGAGTCAGCATTGCCGCCTATACCGTTGTCGACGGCCTCGGTGTACGCGCCTCCGGAAACTGGCTTGGCTACACGGCGGCGATCTTTGCGTTTTTCATCGTTGTGCCGCTGTGGTTTCTGGCGAAATCAGGAATCGCGTTTTTCAACGCTCCCGCCGGCGAAGTCGCCAAGGCCGTCGGCGGCGGGCTGATTTCGCTCGCGGCCTATGGCGCCATCATCTGGGCGATGCAGGGAAACGTGATGGGAGCTGTGTCGGCGCTGCGCGAAACCAGCGTGGTGTTTGCAGCCCTGCTTGGCGCTGTGTTTCTCAATGAGCGTTTGACCGGCTGGCGGATCGCGGCGTGCTGCATCATCGCGGCCGGCGCCGCCTGCGTCGGCTGGCGGTCCTGAACCCCGCTACCGAGCAAACAAAAACGCCCCTGACCGGGCAGGGGCGTTTCGAGGTCTTGCCTCGAACGGAAAGCCAAAGTGGCTTCAATCCTTCTTGAGGAAGCCCGAAAACTTCTTCTGGAACCGCGACACGCGGCCGCCACGATCGAGCAGCTGCTGGGCGCCGCCGATCCAGGCGGGATGCGATTTGGAGTCGATATCGAGGTTCAGCTTGTCGCCGGCCTTGCCCCAGGTCGAGCGCGTCTGGTACTCGGTGCCATCGGTCATCACGACCGTAATCATATGATAATTCGGGTGAATTTCGGCTTTCACGGCATATCCTTCGGCGCGCCGGCGCCCTGTCCATCGATTGTGCGGAAACGGATTTGGGCCGCTCTATAACGCAGCGAAGCCAGCAAAACAAGCCGGGTATGCCCCGGATTTGCCAGCGCTGGCGGAGGGGCCTATCTGGGGATGGCAAAACGACGGATCCTGATCTCATGAGCGCAGTGGAACGGCTTGAAGACCGGCAAGGCGAAAGTTCGCCATCGCGCGATATGGAGCCGTCGGCGGCATCCTCCATCGAAACGCCGCTGACGCCGCGGGCAAAACGCGGCGCGCGGCTGCGTCCGCTGCTGGCGCTGGCGCCTTACGTGGCGCGTTACCGCGGGCGCGCATTGCTCGCCTTGATCGCGCTGACGATCGCCGCGATCACGACCCTGCTGGTGCCGGTCGCGGTGCGGCGGATCATCGACTTCGGGTTCTCCCCCGAAGGCATCGCCCTGATCAACAGCTACTTCGGCGTGATGATCGCGGTGGTCGCGGTGCTGGCCGGCGCCAGCGCGTCGCGATATTATCTGGTGATGACCATCGGCGAGCGCATCGTCGCCGATCTCCGGCGCGATGTGTTCGCGCATCTGATATCGCTGTCGCCGGCATTCTTCGATTCCGCGCGCTCGGGCGAACTGATCTCGCGGCTGACCGCCGATACCACCCAGCTCAAATCCGCGGTCGGCGCGTCGGTATCGATCGCGCTGCGCAACCTCATGCTGTTCTTCGGCGCCACCGCGATGATGGTGATCACCAGTCCCAGGCTTTCGGGCTTCGTGCTGCTGGCAATCCCGGTGATCGTGATTCCGTTGGTGGCCTTCGGGCGCTGGGTGCGGCGGCTGTCGCGCAACGCCCAGGACACGCTGGCGGAGGCGACGGCGTACGCTTCCGAACTGGTCGGCGCGATCAGAACCGTGCAGGCCTATACCAGCGAGCGGCTGGCCAATGTCCGCTTCGGCGGCGAAGTCGAACAGGCCTATGAAGCGGCGCGCACTTCGACCCGCGCGCGCGCGGTACTTACCGCGATCATCATTTTCATCGTCTTCTCCAGTGTCGTGGCGATCCTCTGGGTCGGATCGCACGATGTGCTGACCGGCTCCATCAGCCCGGGCCGGCTCGGCCAGTTCGTGCTTTATGCGGCGTTCGCCGCCGCGGGGCTCGGCCAGCTCAGCGAAGTCTGGGGCGAGGTCTCGGCCGCGTCCGGCGCCTCCGAACGGCTGTTCGAAATTCTTCGCGTCAAGTCGCAGATCACCGCGCCGGCTTCGCCGCTGGCAATGCCGGTTCCACCGCGCGGCGACATCAGTCTCGAGAATGTCAGCTTCGCCTATCCGACGCGGCCGGACGCGCTGGCGGTCGAGGGGGTTTCGCTTGCCGTGCGCGCCGGCGAGAAGGTCGCGATCGTCGGCCCCTCGGGCGCGGGCAAGAGCACGCTGTTTCATCTGCTGCTGCGGTTCTACGATCCCGCTTCGGGTGTCATCTCATTCGACGGCGTACCGATCCGAACCGCCGATCCGCGCGAGGTGCGCGCGCGCATCGCGCTGGTGCCGCAGGACTCCGTGGTGTTCGCCGCGTCCGCGCGCGACAATATCCGCTTCGGCCGGCCCGATGCCGACGACGCCGAGGTCGAGCGCGCCGCCGATCTCGCCCATGCCAGCGAATTCATCCGCCGTCTGCCCGGCGGCTTCGAGGCTCAGCTAGGCGAGCGCGGTGTGACGCTGTCGGGCGGCCAGCGCCAGCGCATCGCGATCGCACGCGCGATCCTTCGCGACGCGCCCTTGTTGCTGCTCGACGAAGCTACCTCGTCGCTCGATGCCGAATCCGAGACGCTGGTGCAGACCGCGCTGGAGGAGTTGATGCGCCGCCGCACCACGCTGGTGATCGCCCATCGCCTCGCCACCGTATTGTCCTGCGACCGGATCATGGTGCTGGATCAGGGCCGCATCGTCGAGCAGGGCACCCACGCCTCGCTGGTCGCCGCCAACGGACTCTATGCCCGGCTGGCGCGGCTGCAGTTCGAGGGGGTTTAGGACCCCGCTCGTCATGCCCGACTTCCGCCTTCGCTAAGGCAGCGACGGCACCCGCCGCTGCATCGCGCGCGGTCGCTCGATGTGCCGCCGGCCACGAATAGTGGGTCTTATCGCGCCCTCACGTAGCTGTGAGTGCCCAATGACCCATACCGTGTGGTGTACCTCACAAAGCCTGCCTGCGCTTGGGATTAAAGATAAGGTTGCTTTGATTTCGGAGCAACCTTCGGCAGCATGGCCATCCCGGTGCTCGCTTTTAGTTGATCGAATTTCCGCGCGGGTGCCAAGACAAATCGGAAGGAGACCTCAACGAGGCCGCGCCCATGCTTGCCGAGAATTCATCCTGCACGATCAAGTCGAAGGAGCTTTGCCATGAAACGTCTTGCATTTCTAAGCTTTGCTATCGCCACGCTGATTGCGCCGATCCAAGTTCAGGCCCAGCAATATGATCCCGCCAGGAACTGCGTCAGGTTCCCGCAGATACCTAACCCGAATGCAGAACTGCAGTATTTGCTCTCTCATCCGGGTACCCGTGTTTGTCCGGGACCGAATCCTGATCCGGCAGGACAGAGGGATGTTTTGCAGCAAATCTCGAGGGACCGTGTAAACAATACCACGACCCAAATTTGTGCCATGAACGGTCAGCGTTGCTGATAGTGGCAAGACTTTCCTTGGCGAAACGCGTTGGCGTCGGCGGCGAGGTCAGCCATTGCTCTGGAGAGCATTATCAAGCAGAAGCGGTGCTGATGCTTCCGACCGTCGTCTGAGCCTCATATTCCCACAAGGGGAGAAGTGAAGAAGCGCCTACCCCTTCCACTCCATCCGAAACACCGGTTTTCCCGGTGTCGGATTCACGTCGTCGCCGGCATGCGCAAAGCCGTTGCGCTCGTAGAAGCGGATGGCGCGGGCGTTGTCTTTATTGACCAGCAGCGTGATGCCAGCTGGCGACCGACGTTTGGCCTCGTTGACGAGCGCGGTGGCGATCTCCGAGCCCCAGTGAGCAGGCGCAACCACCAGCTGATCGAGATAGCCTGACGGATCGATGGTGACGAAGCCCACCGGCGCGCCCGCCCGCTCGGCGATGATGATGGCCGCCTTCGGCACCAGCTCGCCGCGCCAGCGCTCGCGCCACCAATCCAGCCGCGCCGCAAAGTCGATCGAAGGATAAGCGTGCCGCCACGTCTCGAGCCACAGCGCGATGGCCGCGTTTTCGTCCTCGGCGCCATAGGGGCGAAGGTGGAAAGCTTCCGCCACTAGAGCGCGATGAGTTTAGGTGAAGCGCAGCAGACCGCTTCTCCCTCGCCCCGCTTGCGGGGAGAGGGTCGGGGTGAGGGGGACTCTCCGCAAAGTCGGACTCGCGGAGGCTCCCCCTCACCCGGATTGCTTCGCAATCCGACCTCTCCCCGCAAGCGGGGCGAGGTGAAGCAAGCGTCGCCGATTCGATTTAGGGCCATCATCCCTTACCGTTCCGTCAGCTTCAGCTCGATGCGGCGGTTGCGCTTGTAGGCCTCTTCGGTCGCCGCCGTATCGAGCGGCTGGAATTCGGCGAAACCCGCCGCGACCAGCCGCTGCGGCGGAACGCCGAGCGAGATGAGATACTGCACCACCGAGATGGCGCGCGCCGACGACAATTCCCAGTTCGACTTGAACACCGGGCTGTTCAGGATCGGCCGCACGTCGGTATGGCCGTCGACCCGCAGCACCCAGGCGATCTCGCTGGGGATTTGCCGGTCCAGATCGATCAGCGCGGTCGCGAGTTTTTCCAGTTCAGTGCGGCCCTCGGGCAGCAGCAAGGCTTGTCCGGTGTCAAAAAACACTTCCGACTGAAAGACAAAGCGGTCGCCGACGATTCTGATGTCCGGCCGGTTGCCGAGAATGGCGCGCAACCGTCCGAAGAAGTCCGAACGGTAGCGTGACAGTTCCTGCACCCGCTGCGCCAGCGCGACATTGAGGCGCTGGCCGAGATCGGCGATCTTGCCTTGCGATTCCTTGTCGCGTTTCTCCGAGACGTCGAGCGCCTCCTCGAGCGCCGCGAGCTGGCGGCGCAAGGCGCTGATCTGCTGGTTCAGCACCTCGATCTGCGCCAGCGCGCGCGCGGCTACCTGCTTTTCGGAATCCAGCGCCTTGTTGAGTTCGTTGGCGCGGCCGGCGGCGTCATTGCCGGCGCCGGCAAGGCCTTCATAGAGCCCCTTGACACGATCGCGTTCGGCTTCCGCCGACGCCAGTCCGGCCCGTACCTGCGAGAGCTGGTCGTCGAGATTGAGCTTGCCGAGTTTTTCCAGCGACAGCAGGTCGTTCAACTGCGCGATCTTGGCGTTGAGCTGCTCCAGTGCCTTGTCCTTGCCGGTGACCTCCTGCGACAGGAAGAACTGCACCACCAGAAACACCGACAGCAGAAACACGATCGAGAGCACCAACGTCGACAGTGCGTCGACGAAGCCCGGCCAGTAATTGAAACCGGATTCGTTGCGGCGTACACGGGCAAGGGCCATTATACTTTCTCCGTTAACGCATCTTCCATTTCAGGGGCTTCATCCTTCGAGACGGCGCTTCGCGCCTCCTCAGGATGAGGTCCCGGACCCTCATGGCGAGGAGCGCGGCGACGCCGTGCGTCTCGAACCATGAGGCCATGTCGCGCGCCGCGTCCGGGCACGATGCTTCGTCAGCTCTTCTCCGGCTGGCGCGCGAGCCGCTCGAGCAATTTCCTGATTTCGCGGTTCTGCTCGCCCTGACCGTCGGCCCATTCGCGGATCATCTGCTGCTCGGTCCGCATATGCGCGACCAGACCCTGAATGGCTTCGGCGAGATTGGCCATTGCCGCGGTGGTGCTGCGGCTCGCGCCGCCCTCTTCCAGGCTCGCCCGCAAACGCTCGACCGCGGCCTGAAGTTCGCCGCCCGAGCCCGCCTCGCCGGAATATTCGCGGACCGTGGAAGCGAGCCAGTCCTCGAGGTCGGTATAGAACCGGTTCTGCGCCTGGCTCGATTGCAGATCGAGAAAGCCAAGAATCAGCGAGCCGGCGAGGCCGAACAGCGAGGACGAAAACGAAATGCCCATGCCGCCGAGCGGCGCGGCGAGACCTTCCTTGAGGGTGTCGAACAACGCGCCGGCGTCGCCGCCGACCTTCAGCCCGTCGATCACCTTGCCGACCGAGCCCACGGTTTCGATCAGGCCCCAGAAGGTGCCGAGCAGCCCGAGGAACACCAAAAGGCCCGTCATGTAGCGGGAAATGTCGCGGGCCTCGTCGAGCCGGGTGGCGATGGAATCCAGCAGATGCCGCATGGTCTGCTGCGTGATCGTCATCCGCCCGGTGCGCTCGCCGCCGAGGATCGCCGCCATCGGCGCCAGCAGCGCGGGGTGCTGCCGCTCGACCGCGAGGCCGGGATCGGAAATGCGAAAATTGTTGACCCAGGAGACCTCGGGATAGAGCCGGATCACCTGGCGAAACGACAGGATGGTGCCGATCAGGAGCACCGCGCCGATCAGCGCGTTGAGGCCGGGATTGGCGAAGAAGGCGGTGATGATCTGCTTGTAAAGCACCACCGTGACCAGCGCGCACAGCACCAGGAACACCAGCATCCGCACCAGGAAAATCCGCGGTGAGGACAGTTTATTCAGTTCGATCTCCATCGCGGAGCGGGAAGAGGGGCCTGAGGGCATTGCCGGTGTCATCCGTTTGCGAGGGACCGCGTGCGGACGCCAATATGGCACAGCGGGGCCGGGAAAAAAGCCGGTTGCGGTCCGTTTGGGGCGGAAACATGGAACTTCGGCGTGAAACCCGGCTTGGATGTGACCCGCTGGTCCTGTTGGTGCCGACAACGGCCAGTCAGGATCTCTTTGTTTTTCGCGATTATAGGTCCTGCCGGTACAAGACCCCAACAGTTCCTAGTGTCAGCACGAAGGCGATGAACGCCAAAACCAACACGTCATGTGTGGAGACCATCGGCCCGAATTTGAGCTCGTTGACGGGCGGTGGCGAAAGCCGAACCACATGGATCGGGCGCGCGACAAGCGGCGATTGTGATGGCCCGATTTCTACCCAGCGATCTGCCCATGACATGCCAACGACGGCGTCATCGCTTTGGCGCTCAACATTCAATGACGTAGCCGTCCGGAGGGACTGCCCAGGTTCGTCAGGCAACATCGCCGACATCGCATCATGCCACTTGGGCTCACTCGGTCGCCGAGCTTCCCGGATCGGAGGTCCCTGATGAACCTGTATCTGACGGTGTCGGGAGGGTGTCGCGTCCCAGCAATGATCCGGGCCATGCCAGTAAATATGTGCCGAGCCAAAATGCTGACGCGCCTCAACCTTGCTCATGCAGGACTGTGACGCTTCTGCTGGCGTTGTCACCGCCACTATCGCCACAACGATAATCGCGACACGCATGGGGTCGCTCCGCTGCCTACGTGTCGCCCCCAACGACTCAGTTCGGCCCAAGCCTGGGACCAAACAACCTGCAAATTATGGCAGTTACAAACGGGCAAGCTGACGATCCCTAGTTTCGGTCGGCAGCAGAGGTTCTAGCGGCAGCGCTCCGGAGAAATGCCGGATTTTCGACCGAGGAATGCCCTAATTGGGCGCTCACCTGCCGCAGCGCGAAGCGAGGATGTTCGACCCGTGAAGGCCCATCCAGCAGCAGTTATCTGGCGTTATGCCGCGTCGGCGCGGGGGCTCGATTGATAACTGGAATGATCCAGCGGTTGCTTGAGCAAACCACCGTCGAGGGGGCAATTCAGACCATCCTCGACGACGTAATTGCGATGCATGGCGCCGAATATGGCAACGTCCAAATCCCGATCGGGAATGAACTTGCCATCGTGGCGCAGCGCGGTCTTTCAGCGGAATTTTTGCGGACGTTTGGGCGCGGCTATAGCTACGACGGCACAGCCTGTGGACGAGCCCTGCGGTCGGGTGAAGTTGTCCAGATTGCCGACGCCGAACGGGACCCGCAGTTTGCCGCTTACAGGATGGATGCGAAAAGAGCGGGATTTCGCTCGGTCCAAAGTGCGCCATTTTTTACTAAGGACAGAAGACTGATGGGGGTTGTATCAATCCATTTCGCTAACCCACATCAGCCGAGCAACGTCGAAGTGGAAATGCTGAAGGCGTACAGTCTTCCCGCGGCGGACCACGTATATCGACTGCTTGGAGACGCCTCGCTTGCTGTCAAGGCAGAACAAATGAGCCAGCAGCTCTACCTCGGTACATCGGGCGATCCGGGCCGGTCTGATTTGCTCGACGCACAGCGCGATCAGGCTGGCTGAGGCATTTTGGATCTTGCGCGGGCTTCGAGACCGACCTGGGAATCTTCCCTCCAGCGCGACGTCGCAGGGGACTGAATGCAATCGCGGAACACGATGCGCTCAGCACGGGCCTGACCGCGGCGAAACCTATTTTCCGAACGGCTTCAGAATCTTCACCAGCTCGGCATGGATGAACTCGTTGCCGCAGATCACGCTGCCGGTCTTGAGCGGGTCGTCACTGCCTTCGATGCCGCTGACGATGCCGCCGGCCTCGCGGACGATGATCTGGCCCGCCGCCATGTCCCATGGCGACAAATTGCGTTCCCAATAGCCGTCGAGGCGACCTGATGCGATGAAGGCCATATCGAGCGAGGCCGCGCCGAACCGGCGCAGGCCGGCCACCCTCGACTGAATCTCGGTCAGCTCTTTGCGCGACAATTCGAGGTCGCCGCGGCCGATATGCGGCAGGCCGCAGGCGATCACGCAATCGCTGAGCTGGCGCCGGCCGGCCACCCGCAGCCGCTGATCGTTGAGGAAGGCACCCTTGCCGCGCTCCGCGATATAGAGGTCGTCATTGGCGGGATTGTAGATCAGGCCCGCGATGATCGTGCCCTCGCGCTGCAGGCCGATCGAAATCGCGAATTGCGGGATGCCGTGCAGGAAATTGGTGGTGCCGTCGAGCGGATCGACGATCCAGGTATGGGTCTTGTCGTAGCCTTCGCGAATGCCGCCTTCCTCGCCGATGAAGCCGTAGCCCGGCCGCGCCTTGGTGAGATCGGAGTGCAGCATCTCCTCGGCGCGGCGATCGGCCATGGTGACGAAATTGGCCGGCCCCTTCAGCGATACCTGAAGGTTCTCGACCTCGCCGAGGTCGCGCTTCAGGCTGCGGCCGGCCCGGCGCGCGGCTTTGACCATGACGTTGATAAGGGCTGAATGCAGCATGATCTCGGCTCAAGGCGACCTGAGCGTCAGGTCAGGACAGGGATTGACGGGATTGCTCCCAGTGGGTGCCCTGCGGCTGTGGTGGCGTCAAGGGCGGATCATTTGGCGCCGAGCCATCTGCGCGCGGCGGCTTCCGCCCTGGCGCGATCCTCCGGGCTCAGTTCCGCCAGGGCCTCGTCGAGCAGGGGGTCGCCTTTGCCTGCGGTCTTCGCGACAAGGTGCCATTTGAGGCCCTCGACCTTGTCCATCGGCGCGCCCTGTCCGCTCACTAGCACCTGCGCCAGCCGGTTTTGCGCAATCGGATTGTTTTGCCTGGCGGCCTTGCGCAGCAGCGCCACCGCGGCGGCTTCGTTCCTGGGCGTGCCGGTGCCGTTAAAAAGCGCGATGGCGTATTCGACCTCGGCATCGACATTGTCGGCCAGCGACGCCGCTTGCAAGAGCCGGACCGCCCTTTCGATGTCCTTCGGGACGCCGGTGCCTTCCTTGTAGAAGGTCGCCAGCGCGTATTGCGCCTCCGGATTGCCGGCGTCGGCGGCGACGCGAAACAGTTCCGCCGCGCGCTTGACATCCTGCGGCAGCGTCTGTCCGTCGAGATAGAGCAGCGCGAGATTATAGGCCGCCTTCGGGTTGCCGAGCTTGGCCGAGGACGCCAGCATTTTCGCGGCCTCCTCGTGGTCGACCGGCCCGCCGCGACCGGCCAGGCGCAACATCGCCAATGCGAACATGCCCTCGCGGTCGCCGCCGTCGGCGGCGCGCTTGTACCAGTCGGCGGCCTTCGCATAGTCGCGCTTGACGCCCAGCGCATTGGCGTAGAGTTCGCCGAGCATCGTCATCGCCTTGGGATCGCCGGTGTCCTGCACGCGTCTGGTGGCGAGATCGAACGCGGTCTTGTACATGCCGCGTTGATAGGCGCCGTAGACCAGATCGACATTGGGATCGTCGGGCGCGGGGACAGGCGTGGTCGTCGCGGTCGGCGCGGCGGGAGCCGCGGGCTTTTTGGCGGCCGCCTGCGGTTTGGCTTTCGGCTTTAAGGGGTTTGCCGCGGGCGGCGTTTCAGCGGCTGGAGGCGTCAGCGAGATCTGCGCCAGTGCGCCTGCCGTCCACATCAGGCAGCTCACGAGGATCGAAGTGGGACGCAGGATCTTCATTTCCAGCGATATTCCTGTCCGGCTTTGGCTTTTCCGGTCGCGGCCGTATGCGCATGCCGGATCGCCTCCTCGACATCCATCAGCGCCGCGGCCGCGCCGCGCGGATCGGCCCAGATGAAATCGCCGACCAGAACGAAATCGGCGCCGGCGGCCGCGAATTCATGAGCCTCCTCGCGCGAGGCCGCAAAGCCGACGCAAGGGGGCTCGAACAGTTCGGCCCACCATTGCAGGCGTTCGGCGATCGCCTCGACCGAAGGCCGCTGTCCCTTCGCGTCGGGCTCGCCGAACAAGACGTAATCGGCGCCCAGTTCGCCCGCGGCCATCGAATCGTGCCGCGTCGCCAGGCCGCCCACCCCGGCGATGCGGTCAGGCTTCAGCGATGGCAGCGCGTCCTCGATGGCCCGGATGCCGGTCAGATGCGCGCCGTCGGCGCCTGATCGCGCGACCAGCTCGACATGACCGTCGAGCAACAGCGCCGCGCCGTTGTCCTGGATCGCCGGCGCCAGCGCCTTGACCCGCGAGATCATGGTGCGCGGGTCGGTCGGCTTGAGCCGCAGCAGCACCGCGGCGATATCGACGCCTGCGAACAGGCGGGGCAGGCTGGCGATCAATTGCGATGGATCGTCCACCTCCGGCGTCGCGAGATAAAGACGCGGCACCGGGCGCGGCGGAGCAGGTTTGGCTGCCAACTCTATGCCGCCTTCTTTTCCAGATCGGCCTTCCATTCGCCTTTGCTAGCGAGCGAATTCATCCGCGCGCGGTGGGTAAAGGCGCGCTGGGCGGCGGCGACGTTCTCGGCCTTGCCCGACCAGGCCTTCTGCGGCGCGGCCTGCAGCGCGCGGCCGTAGGAAAAGGTCAGGGGCCACGGCAGCCCGCCGATCCGGTTCATGGCGTTGAGATGGGCGGTGGCGTCCTCGTCGGATTGGCCGCCGGAAAGGAAGGCAATGCCTGGCACTGCTGCGGGGACGCAAGCCTTCAAGAGCCGGATGGTTTTCTCCGCGACCTCTTCGACAGAGGCCTGTTTCGGGCTTTTCTTGCCCGATATCGCCATGTTGGGCTTCAGGATCATGCCTTCCAGGGCGACGCGCTGAATCCGCAATTCCTGAAACGTCTTGTTGAGGACGCGCTGGGTCACCTCAAAGCAGCGGTCGATATCATGATCGCCATCCATCAGGACTTCCGGCTCGACGATCGGAACGATCTGCGCGGCCTGGCACAAGGCGGCGTAACGCGCGAGCGCGTGGGCATTGACGTGGATGGCGGTCATGGTCGGGATGGCCCGGCCGGAAGTGCCCTGTCCGCCGCTGCCGATGTCGATCACCGCGCGCCATTTCGCGAACCGTGCGCCCCGTTCGTAATATTTCTTCAGCCGCTCGGCGAGCTTGTCGAGCCCGATGGTGACCAGTTCGCCCGGGCACTGCGGCAAGGCTTGCGTTCCCTCGTCGACCTTGATGCCGGGGATCGCGCCTGACTGTTCGATGATCTTGATCAGCGGCGTGCCGTCCCGGGCGGTTTGCCAGATGGTCTCGTCGTAGAGAATGACGCCGGAGATGTGCCGGGTCATCGCCTCGCTGGAGCGGAACAGCATTTCGCGATAGTCGCGGCGGCTGTCCTCGGTCGAATCGACGTTGATGGCGTCGAAACGCTTCTTGATGGTGCCGGTCGATTCGTCGGCGGCGAGGATGCCCTTGTCGCCCGCGACCATGGCTGCAGCAACCTTGTTGAGATCGGCGAGATTCATCGATGCCTCCGGAGCATGAGCGCTTTGCGATTCAAACTAGACGGTTCTCGGGCAATACCCAAGAAAACCTGGTCATAAAACCTGGCCATAAAACCTGGCCAAGGAACCTGGCCCGGCAACTTGCGCGGGCAAAGCGAGGCTGTCGGCCCGCTGCCGCGGCGAGTTGTCATGCGACTTTCGGATCAAGCTCGCCCTTGACGTAACGCTTCGCCATCTCGGCCGTGGTCAGAACCTTCCTGATCTTGCTCGCCTGACCCGCGGTGTTGAACTCCTGCAGCCGCTGCTTGCAAAGGCTGGCCATTGCTTCCATCGCGGGCTTGAGATATTTGCGCGGATCGAATTCCTCCGGATTGTCCTTCAGCACTTTTCGGATCTGTCCGGTCATCGCCATGCGGTTGTCGGTGTCGATGTTGATCTTGCGCACGCCGTTCTTGATGCCGCGCTGGATCTCGGAAACCGGCACGCCCCAGGTCGGCTTCATCTTGCCGCCATTGGCGTTGATGATGTCCTGCAGCTCCTGCGGCACCGAGGATGAGCCGTGCATCACCAGATGCGTGCTGGGCAGCTTGCGGTGAATCTCCTCGATCACGTTCATCGCCAGAATGTCGCCGTCCGGCTTGCGGGTGAACTTGTAGGCGCCGTGCGAGGTGCCCATCGCAATCGCCAGCGCGTCGACCTTTGTCTCCTTGACGAACTTCACGGCTTCGTCGGGATTGGTGAGCAGCTGGTCGTGGGAGAGCTTGCCCTCCGCGCCGTGGCCGTCCTCCTTGTCGCCCGTGCCGGTCTCGAGCGAGCCGAGCACGCCGAGTTCGCCTTCCACCGAGATGCCGCCGAGATGGGCCATGTCGGCGACCTTCCTGGTGACGCCGACATTGTAGTCCCAGTCGGCGGCCGTCTTGCCGTCGGCCTTCAGCGAGCCGTCCATCATGACCGAGGTAAAGCCGGCCTGGATCGCGGTCATGCAGGTGTCGGGCCCGTTGCCGTGATCGAGGTGCACGCAGACCGGGATCTGCGGATGGATTTCAGTGACCGCGTCCATCATGTGTTTCAGCATGATGTCGTTGGCGTAGGACCGCGCACCGCGCGAGGCCTGGATGATCACGGGTGCGTCAAGAGCAGAGGCGGCGTCCATGATGGCGAGCGCCTGCTCCATATTGTTGATGTTGAAGGCCGGCACGCCGTAATCGTGTTCCGCCGCGTGGTCGAGCAATTGACGCAACGTAATGCGAGCCATCTGTCCTGTTCTCCGCGTTAGGCCTTAAATCTGGCGTACCCTCAAAACCTCGACGCCCGGCAGCGGCTTGCCTTCCATCCATTCGAGAAACGCGCCGCCCGCGGTCGAGACATAGGTAAAATCGCCGGCCACGCCGGCCTGGTTCAGCGCCGCCACGGTATCGCCGCCACCGGCGACCGAAATCAGCTTCTTCGCCCTGGTCCGCGCCGCCGCGTGCCTGGCCGCCACCACGGTGCCGTGGTCGAACGGCGTCATCTCGAAGGCGCCGAGCGGGCCGTTCCAGACCAGCGTCGCGGCGTCGTCGATCGCGGCATGAATCCGCGCGACCGATTGCGGGCCGACGTCGAGGATCATGCCGTCGGCCGGTATCGCATCGAGGCCGTAGGCATGGGACGGCGCATTGGCCGCGAAATGGTAGGCGACGATGGCGTCGACCGGCAGGATGATGGCGCAATTGGCCGCATCCGCCTTGTCGAAAATTCGCAACGCGGTCGCCGCCAGGTCCTTTTCCGCCAGCGACTTGCCGATGCCGACACCCTGCGCATGCAGGAAGGTATTGGCCATGCCGCCGCCGATCACCAGCGCGTCGACCTTGCTGACGAGGTTTTCCAGCAGATCGATCTTGGTGGACACCTTGGCCCCGCCGATGATCGCGATCACAGGCTTGGTCGGGGATTCCAGCGCCTTGCCGAGCGCATCGAGTTCGGCCTGCATGGTGCGTCCGGCATAGGCCGGCAGTTTGTGTCCAAGACCCTCGGTGGAGGCATGCGCGCGGTGCGCCGCCGAGAAGGCGTCGTTGACCCAGATGTCGCCGAGTTTTGCCAGTTCGGCCACGAATGCCGGATCGTTCTTTTCTTCTCCCTTGTGGAAACGGGTGTTCTCAAGACACAGGATCTCGCCGTCGTTCATCGCCGCGACGGCCTGTTGCGCCACCTCGCCGATGCAGTCATCGGCAAACCCGACCGGCATTTTGATCACCTGCGCCAGTGCGGCGGCGACCGGCTTCAGCGACTCTTTGGCGTCGCGACCCTTCGGCCGGCCGAAATGCGCGAGCAAGATGACTTTGCCGCCCTTGCCGGATATCTCGGTGATGGTCGGGCCGACGCGCTCGAGCCGGGTCAAGTCGGTGACGCGGCCGTTCTCCATGGGAACGTTGAGATCGACGCGCAACAGCACGCGCTTGCCCTTCACGTTGACGTCATCGAGGGTGCGGAAGGTTTTGGTCATTTCGGTCTCGCGCAGCTCATCCTTCGAGACGCCTCGGCTCACGCTCGGCTCCTCAGGATGAGGTCTTCCCTCATGGTGAGGAGCGGCTCTTTCGCGCGCGTCTCGAACCATGAGGTCAGCAAATCAGAGCAATTTCCCCATCGCCACGGCGGTATCGGCCATGCGATTGGAAAAACCCCATTCATTGTCGTACCACGACAGCACCCGCACCAGCGTGCCGTTCTGCACCTTGGTCTGGTCCATGTGGAAGGTGGAGGAATGCGGGTCGTGGTTGAAGTCGATCGAGACGTTGGGCGCGGTGGTGTAGCCGAGGATGCCCTTGAGCTGCTGCTCGGAAGCGCGCTTCATCGCCTCGTTGATTTCCTTGGCGTCGGTCTTGCGCGAAGCCACAATCTTGAGATCGATCACGGAGACGTTCGGGGTCGGCACGCGGATCGCGACGCCGTCGAGCTTGCCCTGCAGTTCCGGCAGCACCAGGCCGATCGCCTTGGCCGCGCCCGTGGAGGTCGGGATCATCGACATCGCCGCAGCCCGGCCGCGATAGAGATCGCTGTGCAGGGTATCGAGCGTCGGCTGGTCGCCGGTATAGGCATGGATCGTGGTCATGAAGCCGGTCTCGATGCCGACGGTATCGTTCAGGACCTTTGCCACCGGCGCGAGGCAGTTGGTCGTGCAGGAGCCGTTGGAAACGACGAGATGATCCTTTGTCAGTTTGTCGTGGTTGACGCCGAAGACGATGGTCGCGTCGGCGCCGTCGGAGGGCGCCGAAACCAGGACGCGCCGGGCGCCGGCGGCAAGGTGGGCCGAGGCCTTCGCCTTGGCGCTGAAAATGCCGGTGCATTCCAGCGCGATGTCGATGCCGAGCGCCTTCCACGGCAGTTTTGCCGGATCGCGCTCGGCGGAGACCCTGATCTTGCCGTTGCCGACGCTGATCGAATCGCCATCGACGGTCACGGTGCCGGGGAAGCGGCCGTGGACCGAATCGAAACGCAGGAGGTGGGCGTTGGTCTCGACTGGGCCGAGATCGTTGATTCCGACCACCTCGATATCCCGGCGGCCGGACTCGGCGATGGCCCGCAGCACATTTCGGCCAATCCGGCCAAATCCGTTGATCGCGACCCGGATTGCCATTCAACTTCTCCTCAAAAGTTCCAAAATTCCGCGTTTCTCGGCTGACATCAGCGTATTTTTGGGCAGTTTCATGCCCTGAACCGGCGCTGGTTGCAATGCATCATAATCCCGAATGTTCCGATAGCGTTACTTTGCATTCACCCGCCTTGACGCGGCCTCAACCACGGCCTCGGCCGTGATCCCGAAATGCTTGTAAAGCGCTTTCGCCGGCGCGCTGGCGCCGAAGCTGGCCATGCCGATGAAGTCGCCGTCCGGCCCGATCACCGCATCCCAGCCGAACCGGACCGCGGCCTCGATCGCGATTTTGACCGGGGCCGGGCCGATGATCGCCTTGCGCCGGTCCGCCGGTTGCGCCAGCAGCAATTCAAGCGAGGGTACCGACACCACCCGGGTCGCGATGCTGCGCCCGGCCAGCTCTTTCTGCGCGGCGACGGCGATTTCGACCTCGGAGCCGGAGGCATACAGAGACACCCTGGCCTCGCCCTTGGCGGCAACCAGCTCATAAGCCCCGTGGCGACACAGATTGTCTGACATGTTGTCTGACTTCGATGTGCGCAGCGGGGTCAGGTTTTGCCGGGACAAGGCGAGTACCGTCGGGCCGGTCAGGTTTTCGAGCGCCAGCTGCCAGCATTCCGCGGTCTCCACCGCGTCCGCTGGACGCAACACCCGCATATTCGGCATCGCGCGCAGCGCGGCGAGATGCTCGACCGGCTGGTGGGTGGGCCCGTCCTCGCCAAGCCCGATCGAATCATGGGTCATGACATAGACCACCGCCGTGTGCGACAGCGCCGCGATCCGCATCGAGGGCCGCGCATAATCCGTAAAGCACAGGAAGGTGCCGCCCGCCGGCACGAAGCCGCCATGGGCCGAGATGCCGTTCATGGCCGCGGCCATGCCCATCTCGCGGATGCCGTAGTGGATGTAGCGGCCGCTGAAATCGTCGGGCGTCACTTCCTTCAGGCCCTTGGTGCGGGTGTTGTTGGACGGCGTGAGATCGGCCGAGCCGAGCAGCAATTCCGGCATGACGGGCACCAGCACTTCGAGCGCCATCTCGCTCGCCTTGCGGGTGGCGACCGTCGGCGGCTCGGCGACCATTTTTTCCTTCAGCTTGCGGATGGCCTCGTCGAGATCCGGCGGGCGCTTGCGGTCGATCACGCGGCGGGTGAATTCGCCGCGCAAGCCGTCGGGCTTGGCGTCGAAGCGCCTGCGCCAGTCGGCGCGGGCGCTGGCGCCCTGCTTGCCGACATTGCGCCAGGCAGTCAGCACGTCGTCGGGAATCTCGAACGCGCCGTAATTCCACCCCAGCGCCTTCTTGGCGCCGGCGAGTTCTTCGGCGCCGAGCGCCTCGCCATGGGCCTTCGACGTGCCCGCCTTGGTCGGCGCGCCGAAACCGATGGTGGTCTTGCAGGCGATCAGCGAGGGGCGGTCGGACGATTGCGCCTGCTTGATCGCCGCGGCGATCGCCTTCTGGTCGTGGCCGTCGATCCGCACCGCGTTCCAGCCATGGGCCTTGAAGCGCGCGACCTGGTCGACATTGTCGGTCAGCGTGATCGGGCCGTCGATGGTGATGCCGTTGTCGTCGTACATGAAGATCAGCTTCTTCAGTCTCAAATGCCCGGCGAGCGACAGCGCCTCATGGCTGACGCCTTCCATCAGATCGCCGTCGGAGCACAGCACATAGGTATAGTGATCGACGATGTCCTCGCCGAATTCCGCCGCCAACAGCCGCTCGGCCAATGCCGATCCGACCGAGAAGGCGACGCCCTGGCCGAGCGGGCCGGTCGTGGTCTCGACGCCGGAGGTGATGGAGTTTTCCGGGTGGCCCGGCGTCCTGGAAC
Organism: uncultured Alphaproteobacteria bacterium; assembly: GCA_963801875.1. Taxonomy (GTDB): domain Bacteria; phylum Pseudomonadota; class Alphaproteobacteria; order Rhizobiales; family Xanthobacteraceae; genus Bradyrhizobium. Next base: position 54,366 of record CAWDGT010000011.1, read on the forward strand.
CGAGCTGGCGAAAATTCTTGATCTGCTCCAGCGTCATGTCCGCATTGCCGGTGAGGTAGAGCAGCGCGTAGAGCAGCATCGAGCCATGCCCGGCCGAAAGAATAAAGCGGTCGCGGTCCGGCCAGCGCGGATCGGCGGCGTCGAATTTCAAAAACTGCGTGAACAGCACGGTGGCGACGTCGGCGGCGCCCATCGGCAGGCCGGGATGCCCGGATTTCGCCTTTTCAACGGCATCCATGGCCAGCGCGCGGATCGCATTGGCCATACGGGAATGATCGACGCGCGTCATGATGAAAATCCGCCTGAAATGAGATGCTTGGTGGCGATCCGCCGGTGAAGCGGATGGTTCTCGGCACAAGCCTTTGGGCAACGGGAACTGGGGGCTGGATAGCATCTCGGTTCCCGGAGTCCAAGGCAGTGCAACGCGGCGCGGGGGCGAAAAGTTGCTTTGTGGTGCATAGCTTGGAAGCGACGTTGCGCTGGCCTTGCTTGCCACGTAAATTTCGTCGCCTAAAGGTTTGCCGAACCGCAAATTTTCGGAGCGCGGCCGGCCTAAAATGGAGGCCCGCGCTGTCTGATGAGCGATCGTCCCGTCAACGGTTCGGGCAACGCCGAACCATCATCTGCCGATATCGACGCCGCGACGCGGCGGCTGATGACGGCGCTTGAGGCGCTGGAGAGCGCGGCCGAGCGCCGGCGCGAAGCCGATCGCGACGAGAATGAGCTGGCGAGCCGGATTCAGGCGCTGGGCGCGGATCGCTCGCGGCTGGCCGACGAACTCGACGGATCGCTGGTGAAATCGCGCCGGCTGGAGCGCGCCAATCGCGAGATCGCCGAAAGGCTTGATGTGGCGATCGGCACCATCCGCTCGGTACTCGATGCCGGAGAGGACTGATGAACCATATCAACAGCCATATCAACGTCACCATCAATGGCCGGCAATACCGGATGGCCTGCGAGGAGGGGCAGGAGGTGCGGCTGCTGAAGCTCGCCGAGAGCCTGGAATCGCGAATCGGCGGTCTGCGGGGCAAGTTCGGCGAGATCGGCGATGCGCGCCTGATCGTGATGGCGGCGCTGACGGTGTGCGACGAATTGCTCGACGCCGGCCAGCGCATCCGCGCCCTCGAGGAGGAACTCGAGACCCTGCGCAACGTCCGCGTGGCTGCCGCCGATCGCGCCCGGGCGACGCAGACCGCGGTGGCCAATGCGCTGAACGCCGCCGCCGATCGCATCGAAAAGACCACGCAGGTGCTGAACCGCACCATCGGCGGCGGCGTGGCGATCGGCTGACCCACGATCCCACGCTCCCCTGGAGGGGGAGGGTCGCCCGCGCTAGGCGATCCGAAGCATCGTCCGGTGCAAGCGGGGTGGGGTGACGGTCTATCGTCGTCATTGGTGTTTCAGCAGCTCGGCGTCCGCTTCGCCGGTGCGCTCGCATGGCTATGAGCGTCACCGAGCGGTGGCAGATCGAGGAACCGATAGCCAAAATCACCGGGCATCAAAACATGGCGAATATCCCGTCTTGGGAGAGGAGCGGAAAACATATGCTCACATTGAGATTTTTCGCTTTTGGACCCAACTCGGACGTCTGCCCCTTGGCTCTCTGCCCGATCAGCGTTCGTGACCGATCCCGCGCTTCCCCCTGTGGGCGGGTTGCGGTAAACATCGGATCGGACGCGATGAGGTCCTCTCATGAGGCGGCGCGATTTCATCAAGCTGATGGGTAGTCCAGTGGCCGCTTGGCCGCTCGTGGCGCGCGCGCAGCAACCGGAGCGGATGCGCCGCATCGGCGTGTTGGTCGGAGTCAAGAACGATACCGAAGGACAGGCCCGCCTTGCGGCATTTCGCAAAGGTATGGGCGATTTGGGTTGGAGCGAAGGACGCGACATACAGTTGGACGTCCGCTTTACCGGTGGCCGCGCCGATCGGGCGCAAATCTACGCCGCGGAATTGGTCAAGTCGTCACCCGACGTGATCCTGGCCAATACCGCTTACGTGCTGGCAGCATTGAAGAAACAGACCGGGACGATTCCAATAGTGTTTGCTCAAGTCGTGGACCCGGTTGGTAGCGGTTTTGTAGACAGTCTTGCGCACCCCGGGGGCAACATAACCGGATTCGTCAGCCTAGATTTTGGAATGGGCGCGAAATGGCTCGAAACTCTTAAACAGATTGCGCCGCACGTGACTCGGGTAGGCGTCCTTCGAGATCTAGGGGTTCCCGGGGGAGTTGGGCAATTGGGCGCTATCCAGGCGGCGACATCATCATTCGGAGTTGATTTGAAGGCCTTGGATGCGCGCGATGCTGCGACTATTGAACGCGAGCTGTCCGCATTTGCGCGCGGGCCAAATGGCGGGTTGATCGTGCTCTCCAGTCCCGCGACGTCGGTAAATCGCGAACTGATCACCGACCTTGCAGCGCGGCTCCGACTACCCGCGGTCTATCCCTATCCCTTTTATGTGAAGGGCGGTGGTCTAGTTTCCTATGGGATCGACAATCACAACTTGTGGCGAAGGGCCGCAGATTACGTAGATCGTATTCTTAAAGGAGCGAACCCGGCTGAGCTTCCGGTTCAAGAACCCACCAAATTCGAGCTCGCCATAAACCTCAAGACCGCCAAAGCGCTCGGCCTCAATGTGCCTGCGACGCTGCTTGCTCAGGCCGACGAGGTGATCGAATAAAACAGAACGGATTCCGAGTCTGGGGCGCTTCGCGGACATGATGAGATGTCCGGCACCCTCGCCACGAGGGGGACGGTTGAAGAGAAGAATGGTGTCTCAGCGCACGCCTGCGATAGCGCTGGCGGTTTGACGCCATCATGGTTACATTGGCCCCGCGAAGCTGCGTCGCGCGTCAGGAGCCATATATCCCCGGGGCCTTATCGATCCTTCAGGGAACTGTCCCTGGCCGGGTCCGTGGATCCGGTCATATGGTGCCCACCTACTTTCGTAGGGAACTCCGGGATCGAGCGCTCCAACGGCCATCGCGGCTTCGCACTTTTTTGCTCGTCGAGTTGTTTCCTTAGCTCCGTCCGTCCATTCCCGTCGTCATACCCCGCGAAAGCGGGGTATCCAGTACGCCGCGGCTCCGCAGTTCTATCGCAGGCGTCACTGGGATACTGGATCACCCGGTTTCGCGGGTGATGACATCGGAGTGGGCGATGACAGCGAAATGTCACGCCGCATGTCCCGCACCTCCGATCCGCCGTCGAAAGCCGATCTCCGCAGTGCTGCCCTCGCGAAACGCGACGCGTTGAGCGACAGGCAGCGCGCCGCCGCGGCAAAGGCGCTCGCCAGCCGCGGCCTGCCGATTCAAATTGCGCAAGGCGCCGTCGTTGCCGGCTATTCACCGATCCGCAACGAAATCGATCCATTTCCCCTAATGCGAACGCTCGCCGCGCAAGGCGCGCGGCTGGCGCTGCCGGCGGTCATGGCGCGCGGCAAGTCGCTCGCCTTTCGTGCCTGGTCTTTCGACGACAGGCTGACGCAGGGACCGCTCGGCATTCCCGAACCGTCGCCCGCCGCCGCCGAAATCATCCCCGATATCGTGCTGCTGCCGCTGGCGGCGTTCGACCGCTCCGGCCACCGCGTCGGCTATGGCGCCGGACATTACGACTTCACCCTGGCGCATTTGCGCAAAATGAAGCCCGTCGTGGCCATCGGCCTGGCCTTCGCCTTGCAGGAAATCGAGCTGGTTCCGGCGCTGTCGCACGACGTGGCGCTGGATTATGTGCTAACGGAAACGCAAGTGTTCGATTTCCGGAGTTTGTGATTTGCGCATTCTTTTCGTGGGCGACGTCGTCGGCCGGTCGGGTCGTGCCGCGATCACCGAATATTTGCCCGGCATGATCCGCGACTGGGCGCTCGATCTCGTCGTCGTCAACGGCGAGAACTCGGCCGGCGGTTTCGGCATCACCGAAGCGATCTACCAGGAATTGATCGACGCCGGCGCCGATGCCGTTACGCTTGGCAACCATGCCTGGGACCAGCGCGAGGCGCTGGTGTTCATCGAGCGCGCCCCGCGGCTGGTTCGCCCGGTGAATTTTCCGCAGGGCACGCCGGGCCGCGGCACCGCGCTGGTCGACACCAAAAACGGCAAGCGCGCGCTGGTCATCAACGCCATCGGCCGCGTCTTCATGACGCCGTTCGACGATCCCTTCGCCGTCATCAACCGCGAGCTCGAAGCCTGTCCGCTGGGCGAGGCGGCTGACGCCATCGTGGTGGATTTCCATTGCGAGGCGTCGAGCGAAAAGCAGGGCATCGGCTTTTTCTGCGACGGCCGCGCCAGCCTGGTGGTCGGCACCCACACCCATGTGCCGACCTCAGACCATCAGATCCTGTCCGGCGGCACCGCCTACATGACCGACGCCGGCATGACCGGCGATTACGATTCGATCATCGGCATGCAGAAGGAAGAGCCAATGCGGCGGTTTACGACGGGCATTCCCTCCAGCCGTTTCGAACCGGCGCTGGGCGCGGCCACGCTGAGCGGCGTCGCGGTCGAGACCGATGATGCCACCGGGCTGGCGCTCAGGATCGCGCCGGTGCGGATCGGCGGAAGGCTGGAGCCGACACTGCCGGGGTTTTGGGTCAGTTAGAGGCGTCGCTGACGTATTCCGCCAATTCAATTGCCATTCGGCGCAATGCGGAGGAAGCCGTTAAAACCATTGCGCGGGAAATGCCGGGCGATTTCCGGTGTGACCTGATTAACGCGTGTGCGTTCTACCGCTATCATTGCACACGCGGCGATCGGGCGCATCGGGCGCCCGGCATTCCCTGCGCCCTCTGATCGGAGAGGGCGGGATGTGGACAGCAAAACTCGGGCGCACCGCGCCGCGAGATCGCGAAGCCATGGCATATCGAAACTCCCCTCCCTCCACGCGCCTTGCGCGTGGCGGGGAGGGGTCGGGGGTGGGGGGCGGCGCGGCATACAGGTACAGACCGGATAGATTCCCGACAGATTAGACCGGGATGATCCCCGACAGGTTTCAGAATGCATCGGAGGGAGGGCCCGCCGATGCCATTTAGAGAGACCGGTCGGATGGAAGAACGTATTTGGATGTTTTTTGAGTACGAGAGCGGGAACTGGAGCATATCGGAGATTTGCCGCCGCTATGGGGTTTGCCGAGACACGTTTTACGAATGGCGGAAGCGGAAGGAGAGCGGCGATTCGGCATGGTTCATGGATCGCTCGCATGCGCCGCTGCAGTGTTGGCAAACCACGGATGGTGCGATTGCTGAGAAGGTGATCGCGGCGCGGCGGCGATTTCCGTATCTGGGGCCGCGCAAGATTCTGGCGGTACTTGAGCGCGAGGCGCCTGATACCGCCTGGCCTGCGGCTTCGACGATCGGGGGCATTCTCAAGCGTGCTGGCCTGGTCGCGGCGGTGAAGCGGCGCCGCCGCCCGCTCGACCAGCGGCGGCCCTGCACGCCGGTCAGGGGCCCCAACGATGAGTGGAGTACCGACTTCAAGGGCTGGTTCCGCACCCGGGATCAGCGGCGGATTGATCCAACTGACGGTGGCCGACAGTCACAGCCGTTTTCTGATCGAGCTGCGGATTGTCGATCCCACGATCGAGGGCGTTCGGCCTTGTTTTGAAAGGGCTTTTCGCGAGTATGGGCTGCCCGCTGCGATCCGCTGCGACAATGGCTCGCCGTTCGGCTCGCGTGGCGCTGGCGGTATCACCAAGCTGTCGGCCTGGTGGCTGAAGCTCGGCATCGCGCCGCACTTCATCCATCCCGCCTCGCCGCAGGAGAACGGCCGGCACGAGCGCATGCATCGCACGCTGAAGGCGCAGACCTCGGCTCCGCCGGCGGCGAACCCGCCCGAGCAGCAGGCCCGCTTTGACAAGTTCCGCGAGCATTACAACAAGGAACGGCCGCACGAAGCTCTCGACCAACGGCCGCCGGCCGAGGTCTACACGCCGTCTCTGCGCGTCATGCCGCCTCAAGAGGAAGACCCCTGGTATGACGCCGATCATCAGGTCCGCCGCGTCCGCAGCACCGGCGCAATCAAATGGAAAGGCGAATTCGTCTTCATCAGTGAGGCGCTGGTCGATGAACTCGTTGGCGTCGCCGAGCGCGAGACCGGCGACCACATCGTGCGCTTCTGCGATCTGGACATCGGTCTGATCGACCGCCGCGGGCTCTTCACCCGGTTCGCTCCGCAGCGTGAGGGGCTCCGCGACCGGGAATCATGCCGGTCCACAATGTCGACAATCATTCCGGTTGAACCACATTGAAGCAGCGGTTCTTGCCGATAGACCCCCCACCCCCGACCCCTAAGAGCGAGCTCCGCTCGTCTCGACCCCGCCGCTTCGCGGGGGGGAGGGGGGAACAGAAGATGCGGGTGTCATTGCAACCGGCAGGCTGTTTGAAAATCGAATCCGTGGCGAGAAGCTTTCGTTCGCGCCGCCGCCACCGGCTCAGGTCAACGCGCCCAGTTCAGGCTGGCGAAATCCCATCCGGAACGCGCCCCAGCGGCGGCCGCGGACGTGGATCGGCGACGACAGATCCTTCATCAGGACGAAATTGCCGCCGCCCATGTCGCGCCGGTAGGTCTGCAGCAGGAACGGTTTTGTATTGGCCGCCACCTTCTTCACCGCGCGATCCCTGAACAGCCGCTTGTTCCGGCAATTCGCGTTGTTCCAGACCGGATCGGGCCCTTGGGGCAGGCGATAGTTCGGATTATGGGTCGGCAGATAGCCGCCATGCGCCCATGCGACGCAGAACACGATGCGCGGATCGATTTTCTGAATCGGGTCCTGTATCGGCGGCAGGATCCGGTCGGTCAATGCGACATAGTCGGTAAGGTATTGTTTGGGATCGGTGCCCGGAATTTCGCGGTAGTTCTCGTCCATCAACTGATCGAGCTCGATGTCGCCGCGCTCGATGGCGGCTTCGAAAGCCGCCGAAATCTGCCTTGCGGTATCAATCACGACGCGGATCAGCGGCGCATCCGATGTTTCGACGCCGCTGGCGGCGATCAGATCGATCAGCCCTTCGGAAACGTCGAGCAATCTGGCGACCCGTTCGTCGGCGAGCTTCAGGTCGGTCGATGACAGATCGACGCCCTTTGCGAGGTTGCCGAGTTCGTCGATGACACTGTCGCAGTGGGCGAGATTGGAGGTGGCCGCCCTGGCGACGCCATCGATCTCGCGGCCGACCGAGGTGAAACCATCCTGCACGCGGACGATGATGCTCTGGATCTGCTGGGCGCCTTCGCCGGCGTTCTTGGCGCGGAGCGAGGCGTCGCCGCTCTCGCCGATCAGGCTGCCGACCTGGCCGTCGAGATCGCGAACGGTATCGCCGATCAGATGCGTGGCCTGGCGCGTCGCCTCGGCGAGGCTCTTCACTTCGCTGGCGACCACCGCAAAGCCTCTTCCCGCGGCGCCGGCGCGCGCGGCCTCGATGGTCGCGTTCAGTGCCAGCAGGTTGGTCTGTTTCGCGATCGCCTCGATCGAGCCGGACACCTTGGCCACCTGCGCGAGCGCGGTTCCGACAGCGCCGAGGCGAAGTTCGATGCGGCCGACCGCCTCGATCAATTCCGCGATGTGCTTGACCGCCGTTTCCACCGCGGCGCGCGACTGCGTGATCTCGCCGACGGCGGCCGTCGTGGCCGACTGCACCGCCTTCGAGGCGCCCGCGATATCGTGATTGGCGGAAACCATCGTCTCGGCGGTCTGTTGAAGATGTCCGAAACGCTCGGACTGGATCGATACCCGGCCGGCGACTTCCTGCAGATTTCCCGCCACGTCCGCAAGCTCAACCCCGAGGCCGCCGATCCGGTTGGCAAGCCGATCGACCAGGCCTTCGACGTCCGAGGCAACGGCTGGCGCGTGTTCCAACTTCATGGGTTGCGTAACCGACATCGTCGCATTTCTCCAGCTCAACAGGTTCGATTGCGAGCGTCGCGCACCTGGGCCATGGGCCTCTCTTGGGAACTTGCAAATGGGCCGTCATCCTCGCATTTCGGCGTGAAGTCATGGTTAACGATTGCCTCTTATGGAGGCAGCAGGCGCCGCCAAAATACCGAAAACCCGGCCAAATCTTTGATTTCGGCAGGTTTGCGGCCTATAACGCCGCGCTTTCCACCCCGGTTGAGTCCCGGACGAATCCGAAAGACCCCGCATGGCCGGACATTCCCAGTTCAAGAACATCATGCACCGCAAGGGCCGGCAGGACGCCCAGAAGTCGAAGCTGTTCTCCAAGCTGGCGCGGGAAATCACGGTCGCGGCCAAGACGGGCCAGCCCGATCCCTCGATGAACGCGCGGCTGCGCGCCGCCATCATCTCCGCCCGCCAGGAAAACATGTCGAAGGATTCGATCGAGCGCGCCGTGAAAAAGGCGAGCGGCACCGAGGGCGAGAATTACGACGAGATTCGCTACGAGGGCTATGGTCCGGGCGGCGTCGCTGTCATCGTCGAGGCGCTGACCGACAACCGCAACCGCGCGGCGTCCGACATCCGGTCCTACTTCACCAAGTCGGGCGGCAATCTCGGCGAAACCGGGTCGGTTGCTTTCATGTTCGATCGCACCGGCGTCATCGAATACGACGCCAGGGTCGCCTCCGACGACGCGATGCTGGACGCGGCGATCGAGGCCGGCGCCGACGATGTGGTTTCAAGCCAGAGCGGCCATGAAGTCTATGCGTCGCAGGAGACGTTCCGCGACGTGGCAAAAGCGCTGGAGGCGAAGTTCGGCGAACCTGGCAAGGCGGCGCTGACCTGGAAACCGCACAACACCGTCCCGGTGGACGACGAAACCGGCGAGAAGCTGTTGAAGCTGATCGATCTCCTCAACGAGCACGACGATGTCCAGAACGTCTATGCCAATTTCGAGGTCTCGGACGCGCTGATGGTGAAGATGGGCGGGTGATTCAGTCTCGTGTCCCGGACGCGGTGCAGCCCTCCGTCGTCATCGCCCGGCTCGACCGGGCGATCCAGTACTCCGTGAAGTTGCGGTCTATTCCAGGCGCCGCGGTGTACTGGATACCCCGCTTTCGCGGGGTATGACGGCCTGTTGCTATTTCGTTCGCCATGCTCTGGCGCTAACACTTGGACATGACCTCCGCGCCGATTCGCCACCCCGTCCGCATCCTTGGCATCGATCCGGGCCTGCGCCGCACCGGATGGGGGGTGATCGAGATCGACGGCAACCGGTTGAGCTTCGTCGGCTGCGGTTCGGTGGAGCCGGCCGAAGGCCTGCCGCTGGCGAGCCGCCTCTTGGCAATCCATGAGGGGCTTGCCACAGTTCTCGGCGATTTCAGGCCGGTGGAGGCCGCGGTCGAACAGACTTTTGTCAACAAGGACGGCGTCGCCACGCTGAAGCTCGGGCAGGCGCGGGGAGTTGCGATGCTGGCGCCGGCGATGTTCGGGATCCCGGTCGCCGAATACGCCCCGAACCAGGTAAAGAAGACCGTGGTCGGCGCCGGCCATGCCGACAAGAACCAGATCCTGGTGATGCTGAAGATCCTGCTGCCGAAGGCCGAGCCAAAATCGCCCGACGCGGCCGATGCGCTCGCGATCGCCATTACGCACGCGCATCATCGCCAGAGCGCGGCGCTGCGGCAGAAGGTGGTTGGCCTATGATCGGCAAATTGAAAGGCCTGATCGATAGCTACGGCGAGGATTTTGTCATTCTCGACGTCGGCGGCGTTGGCTACCAGGTGCATTGCTCCGGCCGGACGCTGCAGGCATTGCCGGCGCCCGGCTCGGCCGCGGTGCTGTCGATCGAGACCTACGTGCGCGAGGACCAGATCAAGCTGTTCGGCTTTCGCAGCGATGTCGAGCGCGAATGGTTTAGGCTGCTGCAGACGGTGCAGGGCGTCGGCGCCAAGGTGGCGCTGGCGGTGCTCGGCACCCTGCCGCCGGCGGATCTCGCCAACGCGATCGCGCTGCGCGACAAGGCCGCGGTGACGCGCACGCCGGGCGTCGGTCCGAAGGTGGCCGAGCGCATCGTCACCGAATTGAAGGACAAGGCGCCGGCTTTTGCCAATGTCGATCCGGCGCTGGTGCATCTGTCCGGCGCGCTCGACGACCAGCGCGCGCCGCGTCCGGTCACCGACGCGATCTCGGCGCTGGTCAATCTCGGCTACGGCCAGCCGCAGGCGGCGGCCGCCATCGCCGGCGCCTCGCGCATCGCGGGTGAAAACGCCGAGACCGCGCAATTGATCCGGCTCGGGCTGAAGGAGCTGGCGAAGTGACCCCTTCGCATGGGACTAAGGCGGCTCTGTTCACCTCGCCCCGCTTGCGGGGAGAGGTCGGATCGCCCTTGGCGATCCGGGTGAGGGGGACTTTCCGCGAATCCGAAATGGCGGTGAGTCCCTCTCACCCCAACCCTCTCCCCGCAAGCGGGGAGAGGGAGAACCACAAGCTGAGCCTGATCACATGAATCCGCCGTCCCGCATCGTCACATCCGAGCGCCGCGCCGATGATGCGCCCGACACCGCGCTGCGCCCGCAGCTGCTGAGTGAATTCGTCGGCCAGGCGCAGGCCCGAGCCAATCTCTCCGTCTTCATCGAGGCCGCGCGCAAGCGTAACGAGGCGCTCGACCATGTGCTCTTCGTAGGCCCCCCCGGCCTCGGCAAGACCACGCTGGCGCAGATCGTGGCGCGCGAGCTCGGCGTCGGTTTCCGCGCCACCTCCGGGCCTGTCATCGCCAAGGCCGGCGATCTGGCCGCGCTCCTGACCAATCTCGAGGAGCGCGACGTGCTGTTCATCGACGAAATTCATCGCCTCAGCCCCGCGGTCGAGGAAGTGCTGTATCCGGCGATGGAGGATTTTCAGCTCGACCTCATCATCGGCGAGGGACCGGCGGCGCGTTCGGTCAAGATCGAACTCGCAAAGTTCACGCTGGTCGGCGCGACGACGCGGGCCGGGCTGTTGACCAATCCGCTGCGCGACCGCTTTGGCATTCCGGTGCGATTGAATTTCTACACCGAAGAGGAGCTGGAAAAAATCGTCACCCGCGGCGCCCGCGTGCTCAGGATCGGCATGACGCCGGACGGCGCCAACGAGATCGCGCGCCGCGCCCGCGGCACGCCGCGGATCGCCGGCCGGCTGTTGCGGCGGGTGCGGGATTTTGCCTCCGCGGCGGATGCTACTTCAATCGACCGCAAGATTGCCGACCACGCGCTGAGCGCGCTGGAGGTCGACGCCGCCGGCCTTGATGCCATGGACCGGCGCTATCTCACCACCATCGCCATGAATTACGGCGGCGGCCCGGTGGGCGTGGAAACCATGGCGGCGGCGTTGTCGGAGCCGCGCGACGCCATCGAGGACATCATCGAGCCGTTTCTGATCCAGTGCGGCTATCTGCAGCGTACCCCGCGCGGGCGGTTATTGACCTCGCATGCCTTCCGCCATCTCGGCCTTGCCGAACCCGCGCGCGATCCGGCGCAGTTCGGGTTGTTCGGCAACGGCGGCGAGGAGGAGCCGTGATCGATCCCGGTCCGCCGATGACCGCCCATCTCGACGGCGCGATCCGCGACGGCCGGCATACCATGCAGATCCGGGTCTACTACGAGGACACCGATTTTTCCGGCATCGTCTATCACGCCAACTATCTGCGCTTCATGGAGCGCGGACGTACCAACCATCTGCGGCTGATGGGCGCCGAGCAGCACGCGCTGTTCGCGGAAGCGCAGGCGGAGACCCCGGGATTTGCCTTCGTGGTGCGTTCGATGCAGCTCGATTATCTCAAGCCCGCGCGCATGGACGAGGTGCTCGATATCGTGACCTGGCCGGTCGCGGTGAAGGGCGCCTCGATCACGCTGGCGCAGGAGGTCCGCCGCGGCCACGACGTGCTGGTGAGAGCGCAGGTGCGCGTCGCCTTCATCAGCGAGGGGCGGGCGCAGCCGATCCCGAAGGCGCTGCGGGCGCTGCTGAAAGCCGACGTGATTTAGCCATCGCGCGGCGGATACTCACCATCGACTCGTCGGAAAGCGACGATAAGCTTCGCCCAAATCAACCGGAGATCACCATGTCGCGCCCCCCGCTTCCGCCGTTCACGAGAGAGACCGCCGCCCAGAAGGCCCGCATGGCCGAGGACGCCTGGAATTCGCGCGATCCCGAACGCGTCGCACTGGCCTACACCGAGGACAGCCGCTGGCGCAACCGCGCGGAATTTTTCGAGGGCCGCGCCGCGATCGTGGCGTTCCTCACTCGCAAATGGGCGAGGGAACTCGACTACCGCCTGATCAAGGATCTCTGGGCCTTCGACAGCAACCGCATCGCGGTGCGGTTTCAATACGAGTGGCATGACGCCGCGGGGCAGTGGCACCGCTCCTACGGCAACGAGCAATGGGAGTTCGACGAGCACGGCCCGATGCGCCGCCGCGAAGCCAGCATCAACGATGTCGCGATCGCCGAAAAAGACCGCCGCTTTCGTTGGGCCGCGCCCGGCCCAAGGCCGGCGGATGTTGCCGGATTGGGCGAGAATCCATTTTGAATTAGTACCCGCGCGCGGGATCGACGATGTTTTCAAGCCACGCGCCGGCCTCGAAGCGCTCGATCTGACGCGCGACATATTTCGAGATCTCGTCGGGATCGGTATCGGCGGCGTTGTGCGGCGTCAGCACGACCCTTGGATGCGTCCAGAACCGGCTGTTGGCCGGCAGTGGCTCCTCTGCGAACACATCCAGCGATGCGGCGCCGAGCGTGCCGTCGTCGAGACATTCGAGGATATCGGCCTGATTTTGCAGGCCGCCGCGCCCGGCATTGATCAGGACCGGCGCGCCCATCGGGCTGTTCCGGTTGAGCCTTGCGAACAGCCCGCGATCGAGGATGTGTCGCGTATCCGGCGTGAGCGGCAACAGGCAGACCAGGATATCGGTTCGCTGCAGAAACGCATTGAGCTGCGCCTTGCCGTGAAAGCAGTCGATGCCGTCGATCGCTTTCGGACTTCGGCTCCAGCCCGACACGCGAAAGCCGAGCTGCCGGAGCGCTTGGGCGGCATTCGTGCCCAGTGTGCCCAGCCCCATGATGCCGACCGAGATCGCGCCCGCCGGCCATTGATATTTCGGCGCCCACCGCTTCTCGCGCTGACTAGCCCGCAAATAAGGCTCCTGGCGATGATGCATCAGCACGTGGAGCACGACATATTCTGTCATCCTGCCGGTGAGGTCGGCGACCGCAACGCGAACCAGCGGCACCTTCGGCAGGCTCGAATCGGCCATCAGCGCATCGACGCCGGCGCCCAGATTGAAAATCACGCGCAGATTAGCAAACGCTGCAAGCTCGCCTTGCCCCGGCTTCCAGACGGCGGCGTAATGAACGTCGGCGGGATCGAACGCCGCGTCGGGCAGCAGCAGAACGCGCCGATCCCTGCATATCTCGTCGAACCGCTGCTTCCACCGTTCTGGAGACCAGTTTTCAGTCCCGCCGTGAATGAGCAAAGCGAGCGCGCCTTTGTTCATCGGATTTTTGCCTCAAGCCTTCGCAAATTGAGAGGGAACATTACCGGCTTGCGTTTGCCGCGCAAAATACTTCCGCTATCCTGTCGGAAACATCGGCGCCCGTTCGTCCTCGTAACACACAGGAACCCGTTCGCATGCTCTACGCCATCCTTTGCTACCATGACGAGGACACTGTCGGTTCCTGGACCGCGGAGCAGGACGCGGCCGTGATGAAGAAGCTGGCCGTGGTCCAGGACAAACTGACCAAACAGGGCCGGCTCGGACCGGTGGCGCGGCTGTTGCCGACGACGTCGGCGACCACCCTGCGCAAGGACGATCCGCCGGTCGTGCTCGACGGCCCCTATGCCGAGACCAAGGAACAGCTGCTCGGCTTCTATATCGTCGACTGCAAGAATCTCGACGAGGCGCTCGACGTCGCGCGTGATCTCGGCGCGGCCAATCCCGGCGGCGCCTATGAAATCCGCCCCGTGGGTGTTCTCAATCCCGGGAGCGTTCAGACGTGACCGACACCGCCTGGATCGATGCGGCGCTGACCTCGGCGCGTCCCCAGGCGGTCGGCGCGCTGCTCCGTTATTTTCGCAATCTCGACACCGCCGAGGAAGCCTTCCAGAACGCGTCCTTGCGCGCGCTGAAAAGCTGGCCACAGAACGGCCCGCCGCGCGATCCCGCAGGCTGGCTGATCATGGTCGGGCGCAATGCCGCGATCGACGAGGTGCGCCGCAGCCGCAGGCAGCAGCCGCTGCCCGCGGATGAGGCGATCTCCGACCTCGACGACGCCGAGGACGCGCTGGCCGAGCGGCTGGACGGTTCGCACTATCGCGACGACATTTTGCGGTTGTTGTTCATCTGCTGCCACCCCGACCTGCCGGCCACCCAGCAGATCGCGCTTGCCCTGCGTATCGTCTCCGGATTGACCGTAAAGCAGATCGCGCGCGCGTTCCTGGTCTCTGAGGTGGCGATGGAGCAGCACATCACCCGCGCCAAAGCCCGGGTCGCGGATGCCGACGTGCCGTTCGAGACGCCTGGCGCGGTCGAGCGCTCCCAGCGGCTCACTGCCGTGGCCGCGATGATCTATTTGATTTTCAACGAAGGCTATTCGACGAGCGGAGACACCGCCGGGATCCGTAGCCCCCTGTGCGAGGAGGCGATCCGCCTGGCGCGGCTGTTGCTGCGGCTGTTCCAGAGCGAACCCGAGATCATGGGGTTGACGGCGCTGTTGCTGCTGCAGCATGCCCGCGCGGCGGCGCGGTTCGACGCCGACGGAGCGCTGGTGCTGCTCGACGACCAGGATCGCTCGCTGTGGAATCAAAAGATGATCGCGGAGGGATTGGCGTTGATCGACAAGGCGATGCGCCACCGCCGCAGCGGGCCGTATCAGATCCAGGCGGCGATCGCGGCGTTGCACGCGCGCGCCGCAAGGCCTGAAGACACCGACTGGACGCAAATCGACCTGCTCTACGGCGCGCTCGAGGCCATGCAGCCGTCGCCGGTGGTGACGCTCAACCGGGCGGTCGCGGTGTCCAAGGTGCGCGGGCCGCAGGCCGCACTTGAAATGATCGAGCCGCTGGGGGAGCGGCTCTCAAACTACTTCCATTTCTTCGGCGTGCGCGGAGCCTTCCTGATGCAGCTTGGCCGCAACAACGAGGCTCGCGTCGCCTTCGACCGCGCCATCGCGCTCGCCAATAGCTCGGCCGAAGCCGCCCATATCCGGATGCATCTCGACCGCCTGGTGCGCGACAGCGCGCCGCGCGAGACGAAGGTCTCAAAAAAATGACCGGCTGCTGTCGGACCTTGTCCGCCTCGTTCGTCCTTGGGACAAATTGCATCACCGTCATACGGAGCTTTTCATGTTCGGGATCATGACCATTATCGCCGTCGCGCTGGCGATCGCCATCACCATCGTCCTGATTCTCGCCGCGACCAAGCCGGCTACCTTCAGCGTCCGGCGCGCGGCCACGGTGAAGGCGCCGGCGGAAAAAAATCTTTCCCCTGATCAACGATTTTCATCAGTGGGAAAACTGGTCGCCTTACGAGAACAAGGATCCCGCGATGAAACGTACTTACAGCGGCGCTGCCAGCGGCAGGGGCGCGGTCTATGCGTGGGACGGGAACAAGAATGTCGGCTCCGGAAGAATGGAAATCCTCGAGACGTCGGCGCCATCGAAAGTCGTGATCAAACTCGATTTCATCACGCCGTTCGAGGGCCACAACACCGCCGAGTTCACAATGCTGCCGCAGGGCGATGCCACCAACCTGACCTGGATGATGCACGGCCCGACGCCCTTCATGATGAAGGTGATGCACGTCTTCATCAACATGGACCGGATGATCGGCAAGGATTTCGAAGCCGGTCTCGCAAATCTGAAACGGCTGACCGAGAAGTAGCCGGAGTTTCCAACCACCATCACCAGGGAGCCAACGGTGCTGAATCCCTACCTGTTCTACAACGGCAATTGCGAAGCGGCTTTCAAGTTCTACGAGAAGACGCTCGGCGGCAAGATCGAGATGGTCATGCGCGCCGAGGAAGCACCGGCCGACATGCCGGCGCAGCCGGGCTGGGAGAAAAAGATCATGCACGCCCGGATGTCAGTGAACGGCCAGGTGTTGATGGCTTCCGACGCGTCTCCCGGGCACTTTCACCCGCCGCAGGGATTTTCGGTGTCGCCAACGGTTGCCGACCCCGCCGAGGCCGAGCGCAAGTTCAAGGCGCTGTACGAGGGAGGCAGCGTCAACATGCCGTTCAGCAAGACGTTCTTTTCCCGGGGATTCGGCATGGGCACCGATCAGTTCGGGATTCCCTGGATGGTCAGTTGCCCGCTCGAAGGCCATTGAACGGCAAGGCGAAGCGCTCTACCGGCACCTCGGATAGATCGCCGCGAGTTCGCGCCCGCGCAACAGCAGCAGGCGCGAGCTCAATCCGCCGCGGCGGAGAATCCAGCCCCGCACTGCGGCCGGATAGGCCTGCAGCACAAGTTCGGACGCTTCCGGCTCGGCATACATCTGGCCGCGCCGGTCGACCGACCGCGCGGCGTGAAATCCCAGGATCGCGCGGCGCGTCACGCAGATGCGGTTGTTCGGCACCATGCTCAGCACCAGCGTGCAGGCCGACAGGCACGGCCCGTCGATCACGACGCGTTCGCCGGAAATGCGGACGCGCTCGAACAGGTCGAGGAACGGGCCGACCTCTCCGCCCGGACTGGCGAGGATACGGACCTCGGCATGCGCTGGCGGCAACACCGGCGCGCTCAGCACCGCCGCGAGCAGGGTTACTCTGACGAGAGCTGTCCGCATACTCGAAACTTCCTTCGATCAGATGATGATCAGCTAGGTAATAACAAATCGCGAGGCAAGGTTGCGCCCCGATTTCCGCTCCCTCTCGCCGCAAAAGGCGGGGAGGGGAAAAGAAAGACTAACCGTTCCGTCGCTCGCCGCGCAGCGTCGGCAGTCCGATGCCGGCGGCGTCGAAGCCGCCGTCGACTGCAAGAATCTGGCCCGTGATATAACTGGCGCGATCGCTGCACAGGAAGAACACCGCCTCCGCCAGTTCCTCCTCGAGGCCGTAGCGGTTGAGCGGGATGGCGTCGTGATAGTCGGCGCGGATCTCCGGGGTATGGACGGCCTTCGCCATCGCGGTCTCGACGGGACCGGGCGCGACGCCATTGACGCGAATGCCCTGCGAGGCCAGTTCGACCGCGAGCTGTTTTGTCAAATGCGCGAGCCCGGCCTTGCTGGTGCCGTAGGCCGAGCGCAGCGTGGAGGCGCGCACCGCCGAGATCGAGGTGATGTTGACGATGGCGCCGCCGTCATGCTCGCGCATCAGCGGCACGGCCGCCTTGGTGCAGAGGAACGGCCCGGTCAGGTTGACTTCCAGCACCCGGCGCCAGTCGTCGTTGGAGGTCTCCAGCAGCGGCGCAAACACCGCGACCCCGGCGTTGTTGACGAGCGCGTCGAGCCGGCCGAAGCGGCGCTCGACTTCGGCGAACGCGCTTCCAACCGCGCCGGCATCGGAGACGTCGCACTGCAGCCCCAGCGTATGGCCGGCGGCGTTCAGCGCCTCCACGCTCTTCCAAAGCAACTCGCCCTCGATGTCGAGCAGCACCACGCACCAGCCCTCGGCGAGGAACTTTTTCGCGACCGCCAGCCCGATGCCGCGCGCGGCGCCGGTCACCAGCGCGACTTTTTGCGGGGCAGGGGTCATGGAATGGTCCATCGTAATCGGGTCGATTGGCAGTGCCTGGTCCCTAGCACGGCAACGCAGCGTCTGCTTTGCTAACTGGACGATCGCCGCGAAACAAAGGGCGCAAATTTCATGAAGGTCAATGACCCCCAGGACACGCCGCTCGAACAATGGCGGCCCGGCGTGGAAACCCGCATGCTGGCTTCGGCCAGCAATGGCGCGGCGCAATTATGCATCTTCGAACAATGGATCGCGCCCGGGACCGGCGCACCGACCCATTCGCATCCGGTCGAGGAAGTGTTGACGGTGCGCGAGGGCGAAGCCGAGATGTGGCTGGACCAAGAGCGCGTGATCGTCACGGCCGGCCAGTCCCTGATCGTGCCGGCAAACACGGTTTTCGCAATTCCGGCGCCGTTACACTACACCTGCATGCTGTGCTGGCGTCGCCGGTGTTTGAGGCCACGCCCGAGGGCGCGACGGAACCGGTGCGAAGGTGGGGTTCGCGCGATGGCCGCTAACGACAAGGCGAAGATTATCCGCGCCATCTTCGCTGTTCCGGAGATAGCCAGGGATGGGTCCGACCTCCGAAATAATTCAACTGGACATGTCGGGGGCACAAAATCCTGATCGTCTTATTTCGGAGCGACGGCTTGCGATGCGCAGGTTGCACAATCGAAACGGAGACTGACCATGCGATTCATGATGCTGATGATTCCGAAGGGCTATGAGACGGCGGCGCCGGGCGCCATGCCGCCTGCGGAGGCGGTCGCTGCAATGATGAAGTACAACGAGGCACTGAAGGAAGCCGGCGTGCTGATCACGCTCGACGGGCTGCATCCGCCGTCGATGGGCGCAAGGGTTTCCTTCCCCGGCGGCAAGCCTGTGGTGACCGATGGTCCTTTCACCGAGGCCAAGGAAGTGCTTGGCGGCTACTGGATGATCGACGTGAAGTCGCGCGAGGAGGCGATCGCCTGGGCGAAGCGCTGCCCGGCTTCCGGTCACGAGATCATCGAAATCCGCCAGGTTCAGGAAATGGCGGATTTCCCCACCGACATTCAGGAGGCGGCGGCCGGATTTGCCGAACTGCAGGGCCGCAGGAACTGATTCAGACCGCAACAAGGGAGACATGCGATGAGCGATACCTATCTTGCCGTCTTTATCGGCAGCAAAACCAGCGCGAAGATGGCCGCATGGAACGCGCTGTCCGAGACCGAGCGAAAGACCAAGGAGAAAGCGGGCATCGGCGCGTGGAAGGCGTGGGTGGAGAAGCACCAGGCCGTGCTCGTCGAGATGGGCGGACCGCTCGGCAAGACCAAGCGGGTCGGCCCGGGCGGCATTGCCGATGTCAGCAACGAAATGGGCGCCTTTACCGTCGTGCGGGCCGAATCGCACGAAGCCGCGGCAAGAATGTTCGACCACCATCCTCACTTTGCGATTTTTCCTGGCGAGGCCGTGGAGATCATGCCTGTGCTGCCGATCCCGGGCGGTTAACGGCTTGTTCATTCACATGAATGTCGGGCGAGGGCCATGCAGCGCTAGTGACCTTTGGGCACAGCTCATGTAAAAGCCTTTCACATGAGCTGGCGCAAGGAACAAAGCCGCGCCGAGCGCGGCTATCATCACGGCAATCTGAAAGAGGCGCTGCTGCAGGCGGCGCTCGGGCTGATCGCTGAAAAGGGCGCGGCCGGCTTCACCTTCGCCGACGCCGCGCGCATGGCCGGCGTCAGCCCGGCGGCGCCGTATCGGCATTTTCGCGACCGCGATGAGTTGCTTTCAAGCATCGCCCAGCGCGGTTTCGAGCAGTTCGAATCGGTGCTGACCCAAGCCTGGGACGACGGCCGCCCTGACACCGTCACGGCGTTCGAGCGGGTGGGTAAGGCCTATCTCGCGTTCGCCCGCGCGGAGCCTGCGTTCTATTCGGCGATGTTCGAATCAGGGCTTCCTGTCGATCTAAATCCAACGTTACTGGCGGCGAGCGAGCGCGCCTTCAGCATCATCAGGGCTGCCGCCGAGCGCCTTGCCGCGCTGGCGCCGCCCGGCACGCCGCGCCCGCCCGCAATGATGATGGCGCTGCATATCTGGTCGATGTCGCACGGCGTGGCCTCGCTGTTCGCGCGCGGCGACGCGGCGCGGCGCAAGCTGCCGATGTCGGCGGAGGATCTGCTGGAAGCGGAAGTCCTGATCTATCTGCGCGGTCTCGGCTTCCCGACCGACCGCCGGCCGTCCGCCGCAAAAGACCAGGCGGATCAAAAGCCAGCCGGTCCTCCGCCCATGCCGCTGTTAGGTCCTTGGGGCACCCCAAAATAAATTTTGGGTGGCTACTTGCGCCCGGCTTGACAAAAGTCCGGCATGGTTTAGGTATGTAAATGTTATTTACATTCACAACGGCGCGATGCCGTCATGGAGAGGGAAATGGCCTACACCGCAGATGTCAATCGATGGCGCGGCCCCGCAGAAGAGCCCTACCGCCCGCATATGCTTGATTCTCCCTGGCACCCCGGCTGGATCGCCGTGACTGTGCTCGGTTTCATCATCTGGTGGCCGATCGGCCTCGCCCTTCTCTTTTTCACACTCGGGAGCAGAAAAATGGGTTGCTGGAGTCATCAAGACCGCTGGTCGAACAAGATGGAGCGGATGCAGTACAAGATGGAGCGGATGCGCAATCGAATGGAGCGCCGCGGCTTCCCCTTCGGCCCGCCCACAAGCGGCAACCGAGCGTTCGACGAATACCGCATGGAAACCCTGCGGCGCCTCGAAGAGGAACAGACCGAATTCCGGGATTTCCTCGACCGCCTGCGCCACGCCAAGGACAAGGAAGAGTTCGACCAGTTCATGGCGCAACATCGGCCGCGTCCGACCCCGCCTCAGGATGGTCAGCCCCAGTCGTAAGCTTCGAAGGCCAGAGCCCCCGGGGCGGCGTGCCCCGCGCCGCCCGACAGCGACAAAACCGCCCGTTTGCGATCGCAGACGGGCGGTTTCGTTGATGCCGCTGGAAAGCCGGTTCCAAAAGAATTTGGGCATTGGACCGCCATCATTTCCAGCCTTCAAAATCTCCATTGGTAACCGGGTATTAACCGTGGTTAGCGTCTGGTTAGAGGCGTAATGACGCGCTGAAAGCCCTCGTTTTGACATGTTGGCAGGGGATGCAAGCGTCGGCTTCGGCGGGCCGCCCATGCGACACAAAAACAAGGCTCTCGCGCTGGCGTTTACCGCCGCGCCCGACGCGCGGCTGTGGAACCGGCAGCCATGGCTCCCGGGGGGTGTGGGGACACTTGCGTTGAGAGGATACCGCTCATGAATCCGGTGGACGTGACTCAGTCAGCGTTGCCGATCGCATCCGCCGACGTATCGCTGATCGCGCTGTTCCTGCAGGCCCACTGGATCGTGAAAGCGGTCATGCTGGGGCTGCTCGCCTGTTCGGTCTGGGTCTGGGCGATCGCGATCGACAAGATGTTCCTGTATTCGCGGACCAAGCGCGCCATGGACCGCTTCGAACAGGCGTTCTGGTCCGGGCAGTCGATCGAGGAACTCTACCGCGCGCTCTCGGCCAAGCCGACGCAATCGATGGCGGCCTGTTTCGTCGCAGCGATGCGCGAATGGAAACGCTCCTTCGAGAGCCATGCGCGGTCCTTCGCCGGGCTTCAGATGCGGATCGAGAAGGTCATGAACGTCTCCATCGCCCGCGAAGTCGAGCGGCTGGAACGCCGGCTGCTGGTGCTGGCAACCGTCGGCTCCGCCGGCCCCTTCGTTGGCCTGTTCGGCACGGTCTGGGGCATCATGTCGAGTTTCCAGTCGATCGCGGCTTCCAAGAATACCTCGCTGGCGGTGGTCGCCCCGGGCATTGCCGAGGCGCTGTTTGCCACCGCAATCGGCCTTATCGCCGCAATTCCGGCGACTATTTTCTATAATAAATTCACTACCGAGGTGAACCGGCAGGCCCAGCGGCTGGAAGGCTTCGCCGATGAATTTTCAGCGATTCTGTCGCGCCAGATCGACGAGCGGGCGTAAGCGGCGGTATATTGTGAGCGCATCATGAGCACCAGATCATGGCGATGAACATGACAGGTTCGTCCGGTGGCGGACGCCGCGGCCGGCGCAAGCCAGTGATGGCCGAGATCAACGTCACGCCAATGGTCGACGTGATGCTGGTTCTCTTGATCATCTTTATGGTGTCGGCGCCGCTGCTGACGGTGGGCGTGCCGCTCGACCTGCCGCAGACCCAGGCCAAGAGCCTCGATCAGGACAAGAACCCGCTGACGCTGTCGGTCAATTTGAAAGGACAGGTCTTTCTCAACGACACCGAAATCGCTCTCAACGACCTGGTGCCGAAATTGAAGGCGATCACGGAAGCCCGCGGCGGGCTGGATGAGCGCATTTTCGTCCGCGGCGACAAGAAGGTCGACTATGGTACTGTGATGAAGGTGATGGGACGGCTTTCGCAAGCCGGCTTCAGGCGCGTGGCGCTGGTGACCGAAGTGGATCAGGGATAGCCCGAAGGTGAAGGTCGACAAGACACTCATTGCGTCGGTGGCACTCCACGTCCTGGTGATCGGGTGGGGACTGGTATCCTTTTCGGCGCGTTCGCTCGAAGCCCCGCCGCTGGAGTCGATGCCGGTCGATATCATTTCAGCCGATCAGCTCTCCAGGATCACCGCCGGCATCAAGACCGGGGAAAAGGACAAGCCGAAGCCGCTGGTCGAGAAAGTCGCCGACGCCCGTCCGGCCGAGGACGCGGTCGGCAAGATCACCGAAAAGAAGGAAATCGTGACGGCCTCGGCGCCAGAGCCGCCGCCGAAGCCGGTGGAAAAGCCGGTCGAGAAGAAGCCCGAGCCGCCAAAACCGGTCGCCGAGAACAAGCCGAAGGACGAGCCGAAGCCGATCGAGAAGAAGCCCGATCCGCCCAAGATCGATCCGATCGCTGAGGCGTTGAAATCCGAAGACAGCAAGAAGCCGGTGCCGAAGCCGGAAGCCAAGGCAGTCCCGCCGCAGCCGCCGAAGCCGAAACAGGAACGCACCTTCGATCAGTCGAAGATTGCGGCTCTGCTCGACAAGCGCGATCCGACCCGCCAGTCGATCACCGGTGCTACGCTGAACTCCTCGGCCTCGCTCGGCACCACGCGCGGCACCGCAGTGACCTTGTCGCAATCCGAACTTGACGCCATGCGGGCGCGGCTGGCGAGCCTGTGGAATGTCCAGCCGGGTGTCGAGCATCCGGAGGAACTCTACGTCACGGTCCGGATCCGGCTGAACCCGGATCGCCGGCTCGCCGCACCCCCGCAGGTGGTCTCCACCGGAAGCTCGCCGCGCTATCAGGCCGCGGCGGATGCTGCCGTGCGCGCCGTCCTGCAAGGGCAGCCCTACACGATGTTGCGCGACGAGACCTACGAGCAATGGAAATACATGGACATCGATTTTGATCCCAAGCAGATGTTTCATAGTTGATGATTTTGGAAATGGGCCAGCAATGTCTGTGACGTCGTTTTCGCTTCCTCCGCTTTCGCTTACTCGCCGCGACATCCTGATCGGCGGCGCGGGTGCGGGGGCGGGTTTGCTGCTGCCGTCGCTCGCCCGCGCGCAGACCAAATTGCAGGTCACGGAAGGCAACGTCGCGCCGCTTCCGATCGCGATCCCGAATTTCGTGGCGGGATCGCCGGCGGACGGCGAAGTCGGCGTCAACGTCGCCCAGGTCATCACGAATAACCTGCAGCGCAGCGGACTGTTCGCGCCGATCGATCCGGCCGCCTTCATCGAAAAAATCACCAACATCGACGCGGCGCCGCAATTCCAGAGTTGGAAGACCATCAACGCCCAGGCCCTGGTCACCGGCCGCATGACCCGCCAGTCCGACGGGCGTTTGAAGGCCGAATTCCGCCTCTGGGATGTCGCCGCCGGCCAGCAACTCGCCGGGCAGCAATATTTCACCTCGCCGGAATACTGGCGGCGGATCGCGCACATCATTTCCGACCAGATCTACGAGCGCCTGACCGGCGAGAAAGGCTATTTCGACAGCCGCGTGGTGTTCGTCGACGAAAGCGGAGCCAAGGAACGGCGCGTCAAGCGGCTGGCGTTGATGGACCAGGACGGCGCCAATGTACGCTACCTCACCAAGGGCTCCGATCTGGTGCTGACACCGCGGTTTTCACCGTCGACCCAGGAAATTACCTATATGGAGTTCGGTCAGGGCGACCCGCGGGTCTATCTGTACAGAAATCGAGACCGGCGAGCGCGAGATCGTCGGCAATTTTCCCGGCATGTCGTTCTCGCCGCGCTTCTCGCCGGACGGCCAGCGCGTCATCATGAGCCTGCAGCAGGGCGGCAATTCGAACCTGTTCGTGATGGACCTGCGCTCGAAGTCGACCACGCGCCTCACCGATACGCCGGCGATCGATACCTCGCCGTCTTATTCGCCCGACGGCAGCCGCATCTGTTTCGAATCCGACCGCGGCGGAAAGCCCCAGATCTACGTGATGCCGTCGGCCGGCGGACCCGCGCAACGCATATCCTTCGGCGAAGGCACCTACTCGACCCCGGTGTGGTCGCCGCGTGGCGACTACATCGCCTTCACCAAGCAGGGTGGCGGACAGTTTTCCATCGGTATCATGAAGCCCGACGGTTCGGGCGAGCGGATTCTCACATCCGGATTCCACAACGAGGGCCCGACCTTCGCGCCGAACGGTCGCGTGCTGATGTTCTTCCGCGACCCCGGCGGCAACAGCGGACCATCGCTGTTCACCGTCGACATTTCCGGTCGCAACGAACAGAAGGTGCCAACCCCAGGTTTCGCATCCGACCCGGCTTGGTCGCCCCTGCTGTCGTAAGGCCGGCGTGGTCGGCGCGCGCACCAAGACCCGGTTGCCTGTTAACCCGCCTGCGACCCCGCCAATTGCCGCAAGCCCGGTCGGCAAAGCTTGCCTAGCTTGCTGATTTAGCGGGTAGATTTGCGTTCTCCGGGACGAAAAACAATGTCCCGGTAACGATGTTCCCTCAGAAAGACTTCATCTGCGGCGGGTAAAAATACCGGCCGGAAGAGGACGTGTGCGCATCCGATGCAGCTAGTCGACCAAAAAAGGCGAAAAAATCAAGAAGGGTTGGAGCCGGTACTTTACGCGGCGCTCATCGATTCCATGTGCCAGAATTTCTGGCCGCTATTTTTTGGCACGGTTTGCGCCGCCGCCGCCGCCCTGATGACGGTGGTCAAGACCGGAAACGTCCTGCTTTGGCCGATCGCGGCTCTGATCGTCGTCATCGGCACTGGACGCGCGTTGCAGATGCGCAAATACGAACGCCGCACCTCCGTGCTGACATACGAACAGGCGAAGCATTGGGAGCCCCGCTACGCGGTCGGCGCCATTCTCTATGCCGGCGCCCTCGGCGCCTGGTGCTTCATCACCATTCTCGGCAGCGACGATCCCATTGCGCACATGGTCTGCGTCGCCGTGACGATCGGTTACACCGCCGGCGGCGCGGCCCGGAACTACGGCAGCCCGAAGCTCATTCAGCTCCACATTCTGTTCGCCTGCGGGCCGATGTCGCTGGCGCTGGCGCTGCATGGCGGATCATATTACATCGGCCTGTCCGTGCTGCTGGTTCTGTTCTTCGTCGGCCTGAAGCACATCAACATCAGTCTCAATGCCATCTTTGTGAATGCGCTGACGTCGAGCTTCCGGGAAGCGGCTCTGGCCAGCCAGTTTGACACTGCGCTGAACAACATGCCGCACGGCCTGTGCATGTTCGCCGCCGACGGGCGGCTTGCGGTCATGAATCATCGCTTCAGCCAGATGATGAACCTGCCGGACGATCTTGTGGATAGTGGCGTGGGTGCGCCTGACATCATCGCCGCCTGCGTAAGCTCCGGCTCGATCTCGGATGCGAGCGCAAGGATCATCCTTTCGGAAATCGAGAATTCCCAGGCGAGGGACATCATCACCACCGATCCCGATGTCGTCAGGGCCCGGTCGCTGTCATGGACCTTTCAGCCGATGGCCGGCGGCGGCGCCGTCGTGTTGCTGGAAGACATTACCGAACGGCGCAACGCGGAAGCCAGAATTACCCATCTGGCGCGCTACGACGAACTGACGGCGCTTCCCAACCGGGTCAATTTCCGCGACGAGATCGAGCGTCTTCTGGCGGTTCCGCATGACGGCGAGCAATTGTCGGCGTTGCTGTTCATCGATCTCGATCAATTCAAGCAGGTCAACGACACCCTCGGTCATCCCTGCGGCGACCAGCTGTTGTGCGCCGTTGCCGACCGCCTGCGCGCCATGCTGCGCCCGGAAGATTTTGTGGCGCGGTTCGGCGGCGACGAATTCGTGGTGTTTCAGCAAAACATCCAGTCGAACGAGGAAGCCGCCGGTCTGGCGCGGCGAATCGTCGATCATCTCAGCGAGTGCTACAAGATCGACAATCACCTCGTCGAAATCGGCGCCAGCGTCGGCATCGCGATGACGTTTCCCGGCATCAGCGCCGATACGCTGTTGAAGAACGCGGACATGGCGCTCTACCGCGCCAAGTCCGGCGGCCGCGGGACCTTCTGCTTCTTCCGCGACGAGATGGCGCAAACCGTCGAGGCACGCCGCATTCTGGAGCTCGACCTGCGCAAGGCGCTGGCCAACGAGGAATTCGAGCTGTTCTATCAGCCGCTCGTGAATCTCAAATCAGGGCGTATCGCGACCTGCGAAGCCCTGCTGCGGTGGAATCATCCGGTGCGGGGGACCGTTTCGCCGATCGATATTATTCCAGTCGCCGAGGACATGGGTCTGATTGTCGATCTCGGCCGCTGGATCCTGCGCAAGGCCTGCATGGAATGCATGAAATGGCCGGAAGCGGTCAGCGTCGCGGTCAATTTCTCGCCGCAGCAGTTCCACCAGCGGGACGTGCTGAGCGAGGTCCGTTATGCGCTCGAGGTCTCCGGATTGCCCGCGCATCGTCTCGAAATCGAGATCACCGAATCCTCGCTGTTGCGCAACACCCAGTCGACTCATGAAGTGTTGTCCCAGCTGCGCGCCATCGGCGTGCGAATCTCGCTGGACGACTTCGGCACCGGCTATTCGAGCCTGAGCTATCTGCATAATTTCCCGCTGCAGAAGGTGAAGATCGATCGATCCTTCCTCGAGGGTATCGATACCGATCGTCCGCTCACGCTGTTGCGCGGTGTGGCGCGGCTCTCGGCCGATCTCGGCATGTCCGTCGTGGTCGAAGGCATCGAGACCAACGAGCAGCTGGAACTGATCAGCGCCGACGGCACGGTGACCGAGGCGCAGGGCTACCTGTTCAGCCGGCCAGTGCCGGCGGTGCGGGTACGCCAGTTGCTGAACGCCTCGCACGGCCGCCGGGCGCCGGACGAACTCGTCCTCGTTCCCGCCAGATCGATCGCTTAAAAGAACCCCCGCCACCCCGCTGCCAGAATTTTCCCCTCGCCGCGCCATGCACGATGTTTCGCCCGCCCGGATTAACCCTAATACCGCGATTTCTTTGCATCTTCGTTAAGAAGCTGTTAAGCTTTATATATACGCGCAGAAGTTGTTGGGAAGCCGCAAGGAGCATCACATGAGACCCGCAGCCGAACCATCTCCTGCGGCTCTACGGAATTCGGGTCTGCTGGATCAAGTCAGTTACCGTCTTGCGCGGACGCCCGAGGAAAAGGAAGCGATTTATCACCTCCGTTACCGGGCTTATCTGCGCGAGGGCGCGGTCAAGGAATTCCCCGATCAGCGCGTCACCGACCAGTATGACGACCTGCCCAACTCCTGGACATTTGGCGTTTTTCTTCACGGGGAACTTTATAGTTCGGTCAGAATCAGCGTGCTGACGTCCGAATGGCGGTTATCGTGCTCGGCCGAGGCATTCGGAGAAATTCTCCACCCCCGGCTCGATCGCGGTGAGATCATCGTCGATCCGGCGCGGTTCGTCGCGGATCCCGACAAGGCCAAACGGGTGCCGGAACTGCCCTACATAACGCTTCGTCTGGCTTATATGGCGTGCGAATATTTCCACGCCGATCTGGGGCTCGCGATCGTTCGCGCCGAACATCAGGCGTTCTACCGTCGTGTCTTCCTGCACGAAACCATCGCGGAGCCGCGCTTCTTTCCGGGCCTGTTGAAACCGGTTGGATTGATGGCGGCGGATTTCCCGGCTCTGCGCGAGAAGGTCTTTGAGCGCTATCCGATGATGCGTTCGACCGCCGCCGAACGGCGGATGCTGTTCGAGCGTAGCGGCGAACGCCGTTCGCCTCTCCCGGTATCTTGCTTCGAGCACGCCTCGATCGTTCCGCGGCAGTCCTGACGAATCGGGTCCGGGTTCCTGCCTCCAGGGCGCCCACTGGCGGACAGCTGTTGCGCAAAGGTTGCGGACCGCTCGAAAACCGGCCCGTCGGGGCCGCGTCCCACTTGCCTTCACCCTCACGCCACATTTACAACCCATTAACTATCGCGGTTGCTTTTCGCCGATTGGCGGCATTTGATTGGGTCTGGCAATACCCCATCAAGGTTGACGGAACGTTCGCTTAACCATCGCCATGTAGACCGGATGACAGTCGAAAAACCTGAGCGTGGAGGCTCCGGAATGAAACATCAGATGCGTATCCTCCAGGGATTGAAGCTGGCCGCGGTGCTCGCGGTGGCGCTGTCGATGGGCGCCTGCGCCAACAAGAATCTCGGCGCCGATGGCGCGATGGCCAGTGCGGCCACTCCGGGCAGCCAGCAGGATTTCGTGGTCAATGTCGGCGACCGCGTGTTCTTCGAGAGCGACCAGACCGATTTATCGCCGCAGGCGATCACGACCCTGGAAAAGCAGGCGCGCTGGCTGCAGACCTACAACCGCTACGCCTTCACCATCGAAGGTCACGCCGACGAGCGCGGCACCCGCGAATACAACATCGCGCTCGGTGCGCGGCGTGCGCAGTCGGTGCGTACCTTCCTCGCCTCGCGCGGCATCGATCCCTCGAGGATGCGGACGATCTCGTACGGCAAGGAACGCCCGGTGGCGGTCTGCAACGACATCTCCTGCTGGTCGCAGAACCGCCGTGCCGTCACGGTGCTGAACGCCAGTTCCTGAAGGCCGTCGGCCTTTTCGCAGAGTTTGCCGCCGGCGCCTTCGGGCGCCGGTTTTGCTTTGCCGGACTTGCTTGATGCGGGCGTTTGTTTCAGTCACATTTTTGGCGTACTCCCTCTCTCAAGGTGTTCCGCTTTTGATGTCACGTTGCTTTCGTCGTCAGGCCAAAATGTCATCCAGATTTCATAGAACTGCCTGCGCCGCGGCGATCGCCGCGATGCTGGCGCTGGCGTCGCAGGCATCGGCGCAATCCGATGACCCGGAAATGCGCATTCAGCAGCTTGAGAATCAGTTGCGGCAGCTCACCGGCCAGAACGAGGAGCTGCAATACCGCAACCGGCAATTGGAAGAGCGCCTGAGGGTGCTCCAGGGCGGCGCGCAAGCTACCCCGGGCGGACCGCCTGCCGGCGTCCAGCCTGGCATCGCCGCGGCGCCCCCGGTCCAGCCGGGTCCGCCCTCACGGCAGCCGGGCTACGAGCCGCAGATCGCGTCGCCCGCGCCGATCGTCCAGGAGCCACCGGGAGCGCTCCCCGGCGCGGCGCAAGGCCGGCGGCGGGGCGATGCCTTCGATCCCAGCCAGAACCCGAACGCCCCGGGCGCGCCACGCGCGCTCGGCGGCGGTCAGCTCCCCATTCCGGTGGGGCCCGCTGCGGACGCCCCGGGCGGGCGCGGAGCGGGAGAGCCACTTGATCTGGCCAACACCGGCGGGGCGGCAAATCCGGCGGGCGCATTGCCGCCGCCGCGCGGCCCCGGGGCCACGCTGACCACCTTGCCGCCGTCGGCCACCCCGAAGGACGAGTTCGACCTCGGCATCGGCTATATGCAGCGCAAGGACTATGCGCTGGCCGAAGAAACCATGCGCAACTTCGCGCAGAAATACCCCCGCGATCCCCTGATCGCGGACTTCGCAATACTGGCTCGGCGAGAGTTTCTTCCAGCGCCAGCAATATCGCGACGCGGCCGAAGCCTTCCTCGGGGTGACCACCAAATTCGATAAATCGGCGAAGGCCCCCGACGCATTGCTGCGGCTCGGACAATCGCTGGCGGCCCTGAAGGAAAAGGAGGCCGCCTGCGCAGCGCTTGGCGAGGTGATGCGGAAATATCCGCGCGCCTCCTCAGGCGTCAAAGCGGCCGTCGATCGCGAGCAGAAACGGGTCAAGTGCTAGGTGCATGATCCGCCAAAACATGCCCTCGGACTTGACCCGGGGGCGCGCGCGGTCTTGCAATAAGATCATGCGCAGCGGCGACGACCATTCCCCGATCTCGGCGAAGGACGCCAAACGCCTGTTCGCGGACTGGAAGGCCGCGCCCGCGATCGTGCTGGCGGTGTCCGGCGGCCCCGATTCAATCGCGCTGATGTGGCTGGCGGCGCGCTGGCGCCGTGCCGTGGCGCGCGGTCCGCGGCTGATCGCCGTCACCGTCGATCATGGCTTGCGTTCCGAAGCAGCCCGCGAGGCGCGCAGCGTCAAGCGCCTGGCGAAGAGCCTCGATCTGCCCCACCGCACGCTGCGCTGGAGTGGAACAAAACCGAAAACCGGATTGCCGGCCGCGGCGCGGGCGGCGCGATACCGCCTGCTGGCGCAAGCCGCGCGGAACAGCGGCGCGACGCACATCCTCACCGCGCATACCCGTGACGATCAGGCCGAGACGCTGCTGATGCGCTTGCTGCGCGGCAGCGGCATCGCCGGTCTCGCGGCGATGGCGCGGGAGTCCGAGCGCGACGGTGTGCTGCTGGCGCGCCCGTTCCTGAATGTTTCGAAATCGCGGCTGATCGCGACGCTCAAGAAGGCCAAGATCGACTTCGCCGACGATTCGACCAACCGCGATGTGAATTTTACCCGGCCGCGCCTCCGCACGCTGATGCCGGCGCTCGCCGCCGAGGGCGGCGATGCGCGCAGCCTGGCGCGGCTGGCGTCGCGGCTTGCCCGGGCCAATGCCGCGGTGGAAGTGCTGGCCGACGGCGCCGAGCGCTATCTCGCGCTGAAGGGTCGCGAACAACCGGGTTTCGATGCCGAGGCGTTTGCCGCGATGCCGGAGGAGATCCGACTGCGGCTTTTGCTTCGCGCGATCGACCGGCTCGGTCATGAGGGACCGGCGGAGCTTGGCAAGGTCGAAGCCTTGCTGGCGGCGCTGGACCGGGCCGGCGCCGACAACGTCAGGGGAAGCCGGCCAAGGCTGAAACAGACCCTCGCCGGTGCGCTGGTCAGTCTGATCGACGGCCGGGTCCGCATCGAACCGGCGCCGCGCCGCCGCCGCCCCACGGACTGAGGCGAGACCGAATTACCGGCATCGTCAGAGTGAATCCATCCCGGAGTCTTAACCACCCCCGAAAGACACCGGTTTCAGCGCCATTATTTGAACTGGAATCGCGCTAGAATGGCCTAAATAGTCCTATGTGGTTCCCTTGGCAGCGACCGGGGCGGCACCTAGATTGTAATGCAGTCAACTGAGGGATGCCCTCGTGCCTGCCAAGGACCGCTACCCAAGGAATAAGGCCGCGATCCGCGCGACCACGAAGGAAGTTCGATGAACGCCAATCTGCGCAACTTTGCCCTCTGGGTTATCATTGTCTTGTTGTTGTTGGCACTGTTCACGCTCTTCCAGAACCCTGGCCAGCGCGCGTCCTCGCAGGACATTTCGTTCTCGCAGCTTTTGACCGAGGTCGATGCGAACCACGTTCGCGACGTCGTCATCCAGGGGCCGGAGATCCACGGCACCTTTACCAACGGTTCGAGCTTCCAGACCTATGCGCCGAACGATCCAACGCTGGTTTCCCGCCTGTATAGCGGCAAGGTCCAGATCACCGCGAAGCCGCCCGGTGATAACGTGCCGTGGTTCGTATCGCTGCTCGTCTCATGGCTGCCGTTCATCGCGCTGATCGGGGTGTGGATTTTCCTGTCGCGGCAGATGCAGGGCGGTGCCGGCAAGGCGATGGGCTTTGGCAAGTCGCGCGCCAAGATGCTGACCGAGGCCCATGGCCGCGTGACGTTCGAGGACGTCGCCGGCGTCGATGAGGCCAAGCAGGATCTGCAGGAGATCGTCGAATTCCTGCGCGACCCCGGAAAATATCAACGGCTCGGCGGACGGATTCCGCGCGGCGTGTTGCTGGTCGGTCCTCCCGGCACCGGCAAGACGCTGATCGCGCGTGCGGTGGCCGGCGAAGCCAACGTTCCCTTCTTCACCATCTCGGGTTCGGACTTCGTCGAGATGTTCGTCGGCGTCGGCGCCTCCCGTGTCAGGGATATGTTCGAACAGGCCAAGAAGAACGCGCCCTGCATCATCTTCATCGACGAAATTGACGCGGTCGGCCGCCATCGCGGCGCCGGCCTCGGCGGCGGCAATGACGAGCGCGAGCAGACCCTGAACCAGTTGCTGGTCGAGATGGATGGCTTCGAGGCCAATGAAGGCGTGATCCTGATCGCGGCCACCAACCGGCCGGACGTGCTCGATCCGGCGCTGCTGCGTCCGGGCCGTTTCGATCGCCAGGTGGTGGTGCCGAATCCGGATGTCGTCGGCCGCGAACAGATCCTCAAGGTTCACGTCCGCAAGGTGCCGCTGGCGCCGGATATCAACCTGAAAACCATCGCGCGCGGCACGCCCGGTTTCTCCGGCGCCGACCTGATGAACCTCGTCAACGAGGCGGCGCTCACAGCGGCGCGGCGCAACAAGCGCATGGTGACGCAGGCCGAGTTCGAAGAGGCCAAGGACAAGGTCATGATGGGCGCCGAGCGCAAGTCGCTGGTGATGACCGAGGAAGAGAAGATGCTGACCGCCTATCACGAAGGCGGCCACGCCATCGTCGGCCTCAACGTGATCGCGACCGATCCGATCCACAAGGCGACGATCATCCCGCGCGGCCGTGCGCTCGGCATGGTGATGCAGCTGCCCGAGCGCGACAAGCTGTCGATGTCGCTCGAACAGATGACCTCGCGGCTTGCCATCATGATGGGCGGACGCGTCGCCGAAGAGCTGGTGTTCGGCCGCGACAAGGTCACCTCGGGTGCGGCCTCCGACATCGAGCAGGCCACTAGGCTGGCGCGAATGATGGTGACGCGCTGGGGTCTGTCCGAAGAACTCGGCACCGTGTCCTATGGCGAGAACCAGGACGAGGTGTTCCTGGGGATGTCGGTATCGCGCACCCAGAATGCCTCTGAAGCCACCGTTCAGAAGATCGACAGCGAGATCAGGCGGCTGGTTG
Organism: uncultured Alphaproteobacteria bacterium; assembly: GCA_963801875.1. Taxonomy (GTDB): domain Bacteria; phylum Pseudomonadota; class Alphaproteobacteria; order Rhizobiales; family Xanthobacteraceae; genus Bradyrhizobium. The sequence continues at coordinate 87,204 of CAWDGT010000011.1, forward strand.
AAGAAGGCTACAACCAGGCGACCAGGATCCTGACCGAGAAGCGCGCCGATCTTGAAGCCCTGGCAAAGGGCCTGCTTGAATTCGAAACCCTGACCGGCGACGAGATTCAGGATCTGCTCAAGGGCAAGAAGCCGAACCGCGAGTCGGTGCTGGAACCGTCGACGCCGCGCGCCTCGGCGGTGCCGCCCGCCGGCAAGCCGCGCCCGCGTCCCGACCCGGACGCCGGGTTGGAGCCACAGCCGCAGGCGTGACGCCACGGATCATATGACCGGCTATTCCGGCAAACCCGTTGTGCAGAAGCTCGGCATCAAGCCGGGCTTTCGCATTTTTACGGCAGGCGCGCCGGCGGCCTACGGTGACATCGTCGGCAAATTGCCCGCCGAGGTGACGATCGTGACGCGACTGGCTGGCCCCCTCGACATGGTCCATCTGTTTGCGACCGGAACGGCGGGGCTTGCCGGCAAACTTCGCGGCGCGCGCGACGCCATTGCGCCGGACGGCATGGTCTGGGTGTCGTGGCCGAAAAAATCTTCTGGTGTTGCGACTGACCTGACGGACGTTGTGGTGCGGGACACCGCGCTTCCGCTCGGGCTGGTCGATATCAAGGTCTGCGCCGTCGACGAGACATGGTCCGGGTTGAAATTCGTGATCCCAAGGCATCGGCGGATCAAAACTAGAACGCTATGAAGATTCGAAGAAACGTCATCGCGCGCTAGAGGCGACTTCGGAGTTCTTGCTTCTGTCTCATAATTATTATGATTGGCGTCCATCTGCCCGTCATGGCATGTTTCGGCGCGCGCGGGCTGAACTGCGCCCGCTGCGGGCCGCCGTTTGAGCGCGCCAAGAAATAAAGGGGGGTGTCGATGCGTTTCGTCACGGGACTTGGCGTTGTCGGTGCGCTTGCGGTTCTGATGTGGCCGGTGGCCTCGACGTCAGCCGAAATGCGCGGGGTCACCGCGACCGAGATCAGAATAGGCCAGACCATGCCATACAGCGGCCCGGTCTCGGCGTTCGGCGCGCTCGGCAAGGGCGAGGTCGCCTATTTCAAGATGCTCAATGAGCGCGGTGGCATCAACGGCCGCAAGGTCAACCTGATATCGCTGGATGACGGCTACGCGCCGCCGAAGACCGTAGAACAGACCAGGCGGCTGGTGGAGAGCGACGAAGTTGCGCTGATCTTTTCCTCGATCGGCACCGCCCACAACACTGCGACCGCCAAATATTTGCAAAGCAAGAACATCCCGCAATTATTCATCGGCTCCGGCGCCTCGAAATTCGCCGATATCACGCAATACCCGCAGGCGACGTTGGGCGTGCAGGGACCGTTCCGTTACGAGGCGCGACTTTACGCGCGATATGCGCTGGCCAGGAATCCGAGCGCCAAATTCGCCATCATTTCGCAGAACGACGATTTCGGCCGTGACTATCTGCTGGGACTGAAGGATGTACTCGGCGATAAATACGATCAATTGGTCACCGCGGTGACCTACGAAGTTCAGGATCCGACCATCGATTCCCAGATCGTCAAGCTGAAGGCCTCCGGCGCCGACGTTTTCGTGATCGCGGCGACGCCGAAATTCGCCGCGCAATCGATCCGTAAGTCGCATGAGATCGGCTGGAAGCCCCTGACGTTCCTGTCCAACGTCGCGGTCTGGATCAACACGGTGATGCAGCCGGCGGGGCTAGAGGCCGGCGTCGGCATTGTCTCCACCGCTTATATCAAGGATCCCGACGATCCCGCCTGGAAAGACGATACCGGCGTCAAGGCGTGGCGGGAATTCATGATCAAATACGCCCCCGACGGCGACCTGCACGACGCCAATTATGTCAACTCCTACAACAGCGCGATGGCGCTTGAAGCCGTGCTGAAAGCCTGTGGCGACGATCTGTCGACCGAGAACATTCTCAAGCAGGCCTACTCAATCAAGAATCTCGCGCTGCCGATGCTGCTCCCCGGCATCAGGATCAACACCTCGCCGACGGATCACGTGCCGGTCGACCAGATGCAGTTCATGCGCTTCAACGGCAAGAGCTGGGAGCGTTTCGGCGAGCTGCAGACCGGGAATTGAATTAACAGCCCCGTCATTCCGGGTTCGCATCTTCGATGCGTCGCGGAATGACGGGGACGTAGCTTGTCTTTCCGATCTCCTGCTTTATTCGATCACCTCGTCGGCGCGGCCGAGTAGCGTCGCCGAGATGTCGATGCCGAGCGCCTTGGCGGTTTTCAGGTTGACGGCGAGTTCGAACTTGGTCGGAAGCTGGACCGGCAGATCGGCCGGTTTCGTGCCCTTGAGGATGCGATCGATATAGACCGGCGCCCGCCGATAGAGGTCGGCGCTATCTATTCCATAGGAAATCAGGCCACCGGCGGCCACCATGTACCGATAGGGATAGATGGTCGGCACACGGGTACGCGCGCCAAGCGAAATGATCACATCGAGATTGATTTTGGTCGTTGTAAAAATGTCCGGCAGCAAGACGACACCGGTATCGGGCCTGCCGCCGAGACTCTCGAAGACACGCTCGATGTCGCCAGCCGAGTGAACGGGAGCGGCAATCGGCTCGATGCCGTTCGAGCGCGCGGCGGCTTCGAAGGGTTGCTGGTAAAATGCAAAATAGGGCGCGGTCTGCGGGTTGAACAACAGCGCCGCGCGAGTGACTTGCGGCACGATCTCCTTGAGCATTTCAATCCACTTGCCGCTCAGCGACGCCTCGATGTTGATGAATCCCGTGATATTGCCGCCGGGCCGCGGGAGACTTTCGACAAATCCGCTGCCAACGGGATCGGAAACGATGACGAACACGATCGGAATCGATTTGGTCTCGCGTTGCAGCGCGGCCGTGGCCGGCGTACTTTGTCCCACAAGCAAATCCGGTTGCAGGGCCGCCAGTTCTTTCGCAAAGGCGCGCATGCGATCGGCCTTGGTGGCGGCAAAGCGGTAGTCGATCTGGATATTGCGCCCGTCAATCCATCCGAGTTCCCCAAGCGCTGTCCTGAATGCCGTCAGTCCCGCGACGGTCTGTGGATCGTCGTTGGACCCGCCGAGCAGTACGCCGATCCGCCGCATTTGCCCGCCCTGTTGAGCGTGCGCGGCCAGCGGCCATCCTGCCCCGGCTGCACCGAGCAGCTTGATAAATTCGCGCCTTTTCATTCGGTACTCGCTCCCTCGGCGGGACTGTCCTCGAAATCAGGCTGCTCCGCCACGAAAATCCCGAGGCCACACCTCCAAAGCTTAAGATTTCTTAAGGGCTGTTGGTCCTATTGGTTGAGGATGCGTGCACCGCCAAGCCGCGATTGCGCGCCCGCGAGGACCTTGCATGGCCGGCTCGATACCCGCCCCGATGATCATCCCTCAACAGAGCGCGATACCCGGCGCGCTGTTGAATGTCTGCTTCGCGTTGTGCGTCATCAACGTAACTTATTTTCCGGCGGCGTATTTCGCGCACTGGTGGATCTACGATCCGGACGGCTTGGGGATCCCGATCGATTTCGTCAACGTCTGGGCCGCCGGGCGCCTCGTGCTCGAGGGCCATCCGGCGCAGGCCTGGGATTGGGATATCCAGAAGCAGGTCGAGCTCGCGCTGCTGCGCCAGGATTTTCCCGGCTATTTTGCCTGGCACTACCCGCCGCCGTTCCTGTTCGTCGCCGCCTTGCTGGCGCAGTTTCCCTATGCGGTGGCCTTCATCGGCTGGCTCACGGCAAGCTTTGTGCCTTATCTCGCCATGACGCGCGCGATCGTCGGCCGCAGCTTTGGCTGGATGCTCGCGATCGCGTTTCCGATGGTGTTCAACAATAGCCTGGTCGGACAGAACGGCTTTCTCACCGCATCCCTGATCGGCGGCACGCTCTATCTGATGCCGTCGCGGCCGGTCCTCGCGGGCATTTGCCTGGGGTTGTTGAGCTACAAGCCGCAATACGGACTGTTGTTTCCCATCGTGCTGATCGCGGCCTCGCAATGGACGGTGTTCTTCACCGCCGCCGTCGTCGCCGTCGCGATGGCGTTCGCTTCCTGGCTCGCCTTCGGCACCGAGAGCTGGCAGGCCTTCTTTCACTGGATGCCGATGTTCTCGCAAGCCTTCCTCACCGAGGGCAAAGCCACATGGTGGAAACTGCAAAGCCTGCTCTCGCTGGTCCGCTATCTCGGCGGCACCGAAGCGCTGGCATGGGGATGCCAATGGGTGCTGACGGCGTCGGTCGCGGTAGTGCTGGCGCTGATGTGGCGCAGCCGTGTCAGCTATTGCGTGAAAGCCGCGGCGCTTGCGGCCGGCACCCTGCTGACCACGCCCTATTTGTTCATGTACGACATGATGGTGCTGGCGGTGCCGGTGGCCTTTCTGTTGCGCATCGGGCTCAAGAGCGGCTTTCGCGCTTACGAGCTTCCGGCGCTGGGATGCGCGCTCGCCTTGATCGTAAGTTTTGACTTCTTCGGGCAACCGGTCGGGGTCGGCGTCACGCTGATCGTAGCCACCCTGATCCTGCGCCGCGCCGGTCCGTGGTGGCGGCGCGAGCCGGCGCCGCCGCAGATCGCCGCCGCACGCGCGTAAGCGACAGGCGCCCTCCTGAATCGTCATCTTTGCGGCTTGTCATCAGCCCTGAATAGTTGTTCAGTTCTTCAAAGCTATTTGCGCCAAATCGTCAGAAAACACTGAACGCATGGACGTCCTGGCCAGGCCAATATGGCCGTAAGGGCGTGCGGGGAATGAGAAGCGCGCCATGGTCTACCGGCGGACCCATCAAGTCGTAAAGCGCCTCGCCGCGCGGCGCACCGCCATTCTGGCCGCGGCGCGGGATGCCGCTGCCGATGGCGGCATGGCCGCGGTGCAGATCGCGCCGGTGGCGATCCGCGCCAATGTCGCCGCCGGCACCGTCTACCGCTATTTCCCTTCCAAGGCGGATCTGATTTCCGAACTGATCGCCGAGGTCTCGCGCGATGAACTGGCCGCGATCCGCCGCGCCGCGGACGCAGCACCCGGGCCGTCGTCGGCGCTGGCGGCGGCCGTCACTACCGTCGCCGTGCACGTGTTGTCGCAGCGTAAACTCGCCTGGGGCATCCTGGCCGAGCCGGTCGATGTCGACGTGTCAGCGTCACGCCTGGCGAGCCGCCGCGAGATCACCGGCGAGATCGCCGCCAGGATCGACGCCGCGATCCGCGCCGGACATCTGCCTGCGCAGGACACGGCGCTGGCCGCGACTGCGCTGCTCGGCGCGCTGCATGAATCGCTGGTCGGGCCATTGGCGCCGGACCATACCGACGACCCGGGCAGACTGCGCGACGCCGTGCAAACCGTGACACTGCTCGCGCTGCGCGCCGTCGGCGTGATGGACGCCCGTGCCCGCGGCCTCGTGGTGCAGGCGGTGCTGCCGGCGAAAACCCTGGTGGGCGCGTAAAAAAATCCCAATGCGGCGTCGGTTTGACGCAACAATCCGCCAACTCAAGGCGTTGCGCCGGAACGGCGATGCAATGGACAATGCAAGGAGCCAGATATGACAACGACATCAGGATCGGCCAAATGGCAGGGCGGCATCAAGGACGGCAAGGGTGCGATCTCGACCAAAAGCGGCGCGCTGAAGGATTACCCCTACGGCTTCGCCAGCCGCTTCGAGGGTAAGCCGGGTTCGAACCCGGAAGAGCTGATCGGGGCCGCCCACGCCGCCTGCTTCACCATGGCGCTGTCGCTGATATTGGGCGAAGCCAAGCTCGTCGCCGAGCAGATGGAGACCAAAGCCGACGTCACGCTCGAGAAGCAGGGCGACGGTTTTGCCATCACCTCCGTCCACCTGACGCTGAAAGCGAAGATTCCCGGCGCGGACCAGGCGAAGTTCGAGGAACTGGCGGGCATGGCAAAGGCCGGCTGCCCGGTATCGAAGCTGCTGAACACGAAGATTACGCTGGAGACGACGCTGCTGTAGCTGGCTCGTCATTCCGGGGCGCATCGAAGATGCGAACCCGGAATCCAGAGATTGTTGGGCAAGATTCCGGGTTCGCGCTGACGCGCGCCCCGGAATGACGGTGGAGAGGTCCGCTCACATATCCGCGTCAGAGTCGGAGCCGACGGAGGCGATGCGCACCATGTTGGTGGTGCCGGGGATGCCAAGCGGCACGCCGGCGACGATGATCACGCGCTGGCCGGCCCTGGCAAAACCGTCGCGGAACGCGATGCGACCGGCGCGGCTGACCATATCATCCTGGTCATGGGCGTCTTCGGCGACCACGCAATGCACGCCCCAGACCACCGACAGCTTGCGCCCGGTCGAAAGGTTTGGCGTGATCGCCACCACCGGCGGCTTCGGCCGCTCTCGCGCGACCCGCAGCGCGGTCGATCCCGAACTGGTCCAGCAAATGATCGCCGACAGATCGAGCGTCTCGGCGATCTGTCGGGCGGCGTCGGCGATGGCATCGCCCGCGGTCGGTTCCGGTTCGGCGCGCTGCGCATTGAGCACGCCGCGATAGGTCGGGTCGCGCTCCACTTCCTCGCCGATGCGGTTCATGGTCGAAACCGCGTCGACCGGAAACTTGCCGGCGGCCGATTCGGCCGACAGCATGATCGCATCGGCGCCTTCGTAGACCGCAGTCGCGACATCGGAAACTTCGGCGCGGGTCGGCACCGGGCTCTGGATCATCGATTCCAGCATCTGCGTGGCGATCACGACCGGCTTGCCGGCGCGCCGCGCCAGCCGCGTCATCTGCTTCTGCAGGCTCGGAACCCGCTCCAGCGGCAGTTCGACGCCGAGATCGCCGCGCGCCACCATCAACGCGTCGGATGCCTCGATGATTTCCGGGAGCCGGTCGATCGCCTGGGGTTTTTCGATCTTGGCCATGACCGCGGCGCGACCGCGAATCAGTTTCTTGGCCTCGTTGACGTCCTCGGCCCGCTGCACGAATGACAGGGCGATCCAGTCGACGCCGGTCACCAGCGCCGCCTCGAGGTCGGCGCGGTCCTTCGGCGTCATGGCGGAAACCGGCAGGTCGGTGTCGGGCAGGCTGACGCCCTTGCGGTCCGACATCTTGCCGCCGATCACGACGCGCGTGACGGCGCGCGTTGGCGAAGTTTCCTCGACAATCAGGCGCACCTTGCCGTCGTCGAGCAGGAGCGCATGCCCTGGCCGGAGCGCCGCGAGAATTTCCGGATGCGGAAGCTGGACGCGGGTCTTGTCGCCCGGCGTCTTGTCTGAAATCGAGCACGAAACTTTCGCCGTTCTTGAGCTGGATCGAGCCTTCGGCGAACGCACCGACACGCAACTTCGGCCCCTGAAGGTCGACCAGGATACCGATCGGGCGGCCGTAGCTCGATTCGACATTGCGGATGGTCTTGACCAGCTCGCGCATCTTGTCATGCGAGGTATGGCTCATATTGATGCGGAAGACGTCGGCGCCGGCCTCGAACAGGCGGCGGATCATCGCGCTATCGGAGGAGGCAGGGCCAAGCGTGGCGAGGATCTTGATGCGGCGCAGGCGTCTCATGGCTTGGTTCCGGGCGCTGCGGCTGGCGGCAGACCAGACGCACCCGGAGTCGTCCCGCCCGGCGAATTGGACATGCCCGGAAGGTTTCCGGGACCACCGGGACCGACCATTCCCGGGATACCCGGCACCCTTTGCGCAGGCTGCTGTTCGTTGGATTCGGTCAGCTGCACCGTCCAGGCGCGCTGCTCCCCGGTGTCGACCTCGAAGAAGCCGGTGCGATCGAACCCGCGCGCCAGGCAATTCTCGGTGCCCTTGATCGTGAACTCCTTGTCGCGCGAGCACATGAAGGCTTTTCCGGACCACTCGCCGCCGCGATCGTAATCGAGCGCGTAGATGTAATAGAACCGTGCGACAAGCGTCCCGCGCAGCAGGGTCTCGCAGGTCCGCGACGAGACGTTCCACCAGCCCTCGGTGGTCCAGCCCTCGGCATCCTTGTAGCCGAGCGCAATGCCGACCCTGCTTGCGGTGTTGTTGCAGAGACGGAAGTCGGCCGCCGCCGTATTGTTCCACAGGCACAGGAAAACCAGCGCCGCCGCGGGTATCAAACCGGCGGTGACGCGCGCAGAGGATCGATCGGGGCGATGGGAATTGTTCGGGATCATTCAGCGAAGCTATATCAAATCATTGACGATTTCGCGTGAGCCGGCGGGGACTGTCAACGGCCGGGGCGGCATTTTCAGGCGATCTGCCGCCGAAATCCGGCTTGTCCGTGCCCTGTGTGCGCTGCGATATGGTAAAATCTGTGATAACTCCCATCTAGACCGGGATGACTTTTCTTCGAACCGTCATCCTTTTTGTTTGAGCATGATCTTTTCGGAAAACCGGTTCCCACTTTTCCGGATCATGCTCTAATATCAATAAGCTTGGGCAAAACGGCGAGAGTGCGATCATGACGATTGACGAGAAAACCAAAACGGAACTCGAAGCCGCCGTGTTCAGGCGCCTGGTCGAACATCTGCGCTCCCGCACCGATGTCCAGAATATCGACTTGATGAACCTCGCGGGCTTCTGCCGTAATTGCCTGTCCAACTGGCTCAAGGAAGCGGCCGATGCCAAGGGCGCCGACCTGAGCAGGGACGAGAGCCGCGAGGCGGTTTACGGCATGCCCTACGAGACCTGGAAGTCGACCTATCAGGCCGCGGCCAGCCCCGAGCAGATCGCGGCGATGAAGAAAGCCCATAGCGGGCACTGATCGCTCCTCTTTCGTCGTTGCGAGGCGCGCAAGCGACGAAGCAATCCATACTCCGTTATTCCGGGATGGTGCATTAGCACCAGACCTCAGATGTGCAATTGCACATCTGAGTTGGATGCGGAGCCTGTCATCGGGCCGGCCAACGGCCGGACCCGTTGGCATCGCCCCGGAATGACGGTTCTCCTGTGGGCGCGCTGTGGATGAGCGCGATGTTGCCTTGACGCGAGGCGTCGCACTCTTGAGGGTCATTTCGGGATGCGGTGCGTGGGAAAGCGTGCGGCGCTTCCTCTTTCCGCATCAACCTTCAGTTCCATTCAGGAGTACCCGATGGCCACTACTGCTGCCGCCGTCAAGGAAGCGCCCGCGACGAAATTTGCCAAGGACCAGCTCAAGGCCATCATCGAGCGCATCGAGCGGCTGGAAGAAGAAAAGAAGACGATCTCGGACGATATCCGCGACGTCTATGCCGAGGCCAAGGGCAACGGTTTCGACGTCAAGGCGCTGCGCACCATCGTTCGCCTGCGCAAGCAGGACGAGAACGAGCGCGCCGAGCAGGAAACCATCCTGGAAACCTACATGCAGGCATTGGGGATGTTGTGAGGCGCTTGCTGACCGCCCAAACCCAATCTCGTGGTCCCGGCCAAGCGAGCACCGCGAGCGCGAGCCGGGACCCATATCCACCGCGGGTCAGCGCGGAACTGGCTCCGGCCCTCGCCTGAGAGTCCCCGAGGTCATGGGTCCTCGCAATGGCGAGGACGATATCGAAATTGTGGAAGCCGTTGTCAGGCGAAGCTTTAGCGCAGCGATGCGGTCCGCATCACGAAGGTTTGGGTCGCCAGGACAGCGGTTGCCGATCCGGTGAAGCGGTCGGAAACCATTCCCATCTGCGGATCGTCCGAGAAAGTCATTGCGATCGCGGCCTGCGGCTTGACGAAATACATACGCATCTGGGTCATGTCGGTGTCGCCCAGCACGGTGGCGGACATCGAGGTGCTTGCGCTCGGCGCCAGCATCATGACCCGCATCCAGACATCGTTGCCCCCGGAGGCGGCGAGCCGCGTCGATGTGGCAACCATGCCGCCCTGATCCTGCGGCCCCTTGGCAACGACCGTGTCGATGGTGGTGGCAAGCGCCATATCGCGCGGCGCCGATGCCGGCCGAATGCTGCGGAGGACCGGCGCACTGGCCGCGACGATGTTCGAGCGATCGACCGGGGAAGAGGATGCCGGCGCGTAGGCCAGTGCCTGGAACGCGGCGGAAACGCTTGCGGTCGGTTGCGGGTCGGCGGAGGCTAGCGCCTGGCGGGCGCTGATGGCGGCGACCTGCGCCGGCGTTGCCTGCTTCGGCGTTGCGGGGGCGTCGCCCCAGAAGCCGCGGGCGTTGATGATGTCAGCCGGCGTCTGCGGCTTCGCTTCGGCCCTCTGGGTCGCCGCGGCCTGCCTGGCCTTCGCGGGCTGCACGATCTGTGCATCGGCCGAGGCGAGCTGGAAGGTTGCGGCGGGCTTTGCGCGCGGCATCGGCACGGCCTCGGCGGACTTGGCGGGAGCGGCCGTGGCCATCGGACTTGCCGGGGTTGTCTTTTCGGAGGCAACCGCAGCACCTGCGCTCTCGTCCTCCTCGTCGTTCGATCTGCCCCCGAACAGGGCGGCGAACAGGCTCAATTTGTTGCCAACCGTTGAGGCGTCGTCGCTGCCGCGCTTTTCGATCTCGGCGCGGGCAAGCTCATAGCCCTTCAGCGGGTTGCCGTCGGAAGGAACATGCACGGTGCGCCCGTCAGGGAATACGCGGACCAGCTGATCGTGGGTCATGCGCGGCCAGTGACGGATGCTGCCGGTATCGAGATGGACGAAGGGCGATCCCGATGTCGGATAGAATCCAACGCCGCCGCGCTGCAACCGGAGCCCGGCGAAGCGGATTTGCTCAAGCGGCACGTCCGGAATGTAAAAATCCATGGCGTGGCCCAGCATGTGCTGGCTGAAGCGCGCCACGCCCGACGAACGGCGGCGGAGCATGGCGTTGGTGGCGGGGGAGCGGTACGAGGAAATGATCTGGATCGGCTTCTTGCCGTCGACGTCGCGGTAGACTTCCCAGAGGATGTCGAACAAATGACGATCCATCGTGGTCTGTTCCTGGCTGCGCCAGTCGCGGAGATAGTGATTGAGCTGTTTCAGCGCCTCGTCGTCGTAACGCCCGTCGCGCTTGAAGGTGACGGTGAGGTCTTCATCTGAATGGGTGTGGTGGAACGAGAGGGTGCGGGTTTCGTTCAGCGCGGTCGCATCATGGACCGATCCGGCTCCGCTCAGGAGCAACAGCGATGTCAGGCCGAGATGATACCCGGCCTTCGGCAACGACAGCGAATTGAATTGGCGTGCGAAACCAGTCAGCACGTATGAGCCCACCCAGAGACCGATCGAGGAACTCTTCCGCTACCCCGTGTGGCGAAAGAGAGTTAACGCAGTCCTAACGCGGGTGGGGTATTTTAAGGCCCACCCCCCAAGTCAGCTTTAACCTAACCCGCCGAGTGTGGCCAAAAAGTGCCCTGGCCAGATCCCGGTGGAGAACGGCTCATGCGTGCGGCCTCGCCCGAAGGGCAAGGCCGCTGATATTGCAGGGGAATTCGAAGCGCGTCGCTGCGGACGATGACCCGTCAGCGGGTGATGATCCGGCGCTGTTGCAGCCGGCGGCCCGGGATCGGAGCAGAGGGCGTCGGCGCGCCAAACAACCGTTCGAGGAATGACAGGCCGGAGTAGCTATTGTCGCTGGCGAAGCTGACGCCGGCCGGCAGACTGCCGGTCGGACGTGAATAGCTTGGCTGCGAATGCGCGACCACGTTTTCCAGCTCCCTGCTGCGGCCATTTCTGAGCAGCGCCAGCATGGTGGCGTCGCGGCCGTAGACATCCTTGCGGAACTGCAGCTTGCCCGCGTCGTCCACAAACGCCGTCTGGTAGGTGATGTTGACCGGGATCGGGGTGGGGAATTTGAGATCGATCTCGCTGTGGCCGTACATGCTGCGGATCTTTTCGGGCGTGTAGTGCTCGTTCGGTGCCGTGATGTTGAGCAGCGTCGCGGCGTACTGATCAGGATTTTGTACCCGCATGCAGCCGTGGCTGAAGGCGCGCTCATCCTTGTTGAACAAATTCTTGTCCGGGGTGTCGTGCTGATACACCAGGAACTTGTTCGGGAAATTGAAGCGGATGCGGCCGAGCGCGTTGGCTTCGCCGGGCGGCTGGGAGATGTGGATGCTGCCGTCGCTGGCGCGTTCGAGCCTCAGCCCCATGCGCTGCAGCACGGTCGGATCCTGCTGCAGCGCCGGCAGATACTCGTTGTAGATGATCGACGGCGGCACGTTCCAGGTCGGATTGACCGTGATGAACTTCATGGTTTCAGTCAAAAGCGGCGTGGCATGAATCCCGGGTTGTCCGGTGACCACCTTGGTGGTCCAGACCTGCGCGCCGTTCTGCATCACCTTGAGCGTGTAATCGGGGATGTTGAGAATGACATAAGCGTTGCCGACCGCCGGCGCGCCAAGCTGGCGCGGCAGCCAGCGCCAGCGTTCCATGTTGACGATCACGGTGTCGATCTGGCGGTCGCGCTTTGGGCTGTTGATGGCCCTGACGGTCCTGTCGTCGAGCACGCCGGTGGGCTTGAGTTCGGCGCCTTCCTGGAACTTACGCACGGCCTCGGCGACCCTGGCGTCGTAACGGGTGTCGTCGGCGTTGTCGGAGATGCCGAGCTTGGCCCGCAGTTGGGGCACGCGCGCATCTTCCATCTCGACCGCCGGTTGCTTCTTGCCGCGCGCGGGGGTGAATTTCAGCGCCGGCCCGTCGGCAATCTCAACCACCGGTCCATTGCCCTGACCGCGCAGTTCGGCGAGCTTCGCCTTCAATTCGCGGTATAGCTTTTGCGGCGGGTTGTAGCTGTCGAGCGCCGCGGATGCATCCTTGGCGGTCGTGACATTGGTCAGTACTTCGGTGGGATCGATCGGATGATCCGGATATTGGATGTCCGCCGAGACCTGCGACCAGTGCATCCGGCCGCTCTGCGCCTGGCGCGCGTAATCCAGCATGCTGGCGGTCAGTTTCAGATCGGCTTCCGCGAGCGCGTCAGGACCGCCGGCGGCGGCAAAATCCGGGACCGGATAGTCGGACGCGTTCAGGCCTTCGGAGCCGGCGTCCTTGAGGCGCGCAATGACACCTTTGCCGGTCTCGGTGAGCGAGCCAGCCTGCGTCCACAGCGGGGCATAGTCGCGTGCGGTGTAGAATTTCTCCACCGCGGTCCGCTCGGCCTTGCGGTCGAAATAGCGCAGCGATTTTGCGCCCAGCATATCGCGCAGTTTGTCGGCGACCGGCTGATCCGCCGGCGCCACGCTGCTGGCGGCCTTGGTCGGTTCCTTGGCGGGCTCGGCGGCCGGCGTTGCGGTTGCGGCGGGGGGAGGCGACGCGGTCGTCGTGGCATCCTTGTTGCCGGTATCCGCCGTGTTTTTATCGGCGCCCGGCGCGGTGACGACGTCGGATGGTTTGGTCTCCGGAGCGTGTTCCGTGGCCTTCGCCGCATCGGGCACCGACGCGGTGGTGTCCAGTTTGAAATCGTTGATGGTCGGGGGCGGGAGGTTTGCGGGTTCGGGACGCGGGATTGCCGCATCGATCGCGAGTTCGGCGGCGCTATTGCGGGCCGGATCAGCCTGCGCAAATGCCGAAGTCGCGGACACCGTGAGGAACGTCGCGGCGACGGCCATCAATACGCGAGCAAATCCGGCACGGTTCTTCAAACAGTCTCGCATAGTCAAACCCCTTGGGCGAAACTGCCCCGGCATGGAACAGTTCTTGGTATCGTCGGTACAGCTTTCGCCGAAGCGCCGGCCGCATCGTTCTTGAAACGCACTCAGCCCATGCATGGGTCCAGTCTGAATGCGCCTCAAATCCTAGAAGTCGGTACGCCTGCACGTAACGGTTCATACGCGACGATACACACGTACCCCTCATGGAGCCAGCCGCACGCGGGGCAGTCACGACAAACTGACTTCAAAGGACCGCTTTTGCAACGGATTGCGCGCTTTTGCCACGCGCTTTTTCTTTTGTCTGTCACCGGCAGGCAACGGTTCAGATGTTCCCGAACGGCCAATGTCTTCAGCCTCTTCTTTCCTGACACCGGAGCGCCATAATCCTCCCAGTCGTCGCTAGCTCGCTTGGTCGGCGCCGCCGGCCGTCGAATTGTCGCCGGCCGCCTCATCGAGCTTGCGGTAAAGCGTCGAACGGCCGATTTTCAATCGGCGTGCGACCTCCGACATCTGGCCGCGATAGTGCGAGATTGCAAACCGGATGATCTCGCCCTCCAGCTCCTCGAGCGGCCGCATTTCTCCGGCGTTCGTGAGCATGGCGAGTAGACCGGTCGAAGGCACCGGCGCGATCGGTATTTCATTACCGGAAACCATCGCGGGCTCCGTGGAATGAAACCCGGAACTGACGACCAGGGGCTCGGCATGCGGGTGGTGCGCCTGCGGCAGCGGCGGCGATTGCGCGGCGGCTTGCGGAAAATCCGGCAGTCCAAGCTGGTCATGTTCGCTCATGACCACGGCGCGATAGACCGCGTTCTCGAGTTGACGGATATTGCCTGGCCACTCGAGTTGCGACAGGTGCGCCATCGCCTCGCCGCTGATGCCGGTGATGGGTCGGTTTTCTTCGGCGCAGAACCTTGCCAGAAAATGCCGCAACAGATGCGGGATGTCTTCGCGGCGCATCCGCAACGGCGGTATCGTCAGCGGCAGCACGTGAAGGCGATAGAACAGGTCTTCGCGGAATTGCCCGCTTTTGACGCGGTCGAGCAACTTGCGGTTGGTCGCGGAGATGATGCGAACATCGACTTTCACCGGCTTGCGCCCGCCGACGGCCTCGACCGCGCCGTCCTGCAGCGCGCGCAGAAGCTTCACCTGCGCGGCCAGCGGCAATTCCGAGACTTCATCGAGGAACAGGGTGCCGCCGGAGGCCTCGACGAATTTGCCCATGTGGCGTTCGGTAGCGCCGGTAAAGGCGCCCTTCTCGTGCCCGAACAGGATCGACTCCACCAGATTGTCGGGGATCGCGCCGCAATTGACGGCGACGAACGGCTTCGATTTGCGTTCGCCGCTGCCATGGATGGCGCGCGCGAACAATTCCTTGCCGACGCCGGATTCGCCTTCGACCAGCACCGGAATAGTGGAGGCCGCCGCCTTTTGCGCGGTGCGCAGCACGCCCGCCATGGTCTCGCTGCGGGTAATGACGTCGGCGAAGGTCAATCGGCCTTCGCGGCTGTGGCGGATGCGCTGCAGCTCGCCTTTCAGCGCGCTGGCGTTGAGCGCATTGCGCAAGCTTACCTGCAGCCGCTCGACGCCGACCGGCTTGACCACGAAATCCTGGGCGCCGGCGCGCATCGCCGACACCACATTGTCGATGCCGCCATGGGCGGTCTGCACGATGACGGGAATATTGAGACCGGCTTCGCGGATCTTGGCCAGCACCCCCATGCCGTCGAGGCCGGGCATCACCAGATCGAGCACGACGGCATCGATAACAGGCGCGTCCGCGGCGGTCAGTGTGGCGATGGCGGCGTCGCCGGAGTCGACCACGATGGTCTCATAGCCGCATTTCTGCACCATGTTTTCGACCAGGCGGCGCTGCACCGCGTCGTCGTCGGCGATCAAAATGCTGGCAGCCATGGCTTTCCCCGCACGCTACAACTATCTGTCTCGAATCGGGGCACTCTGGCCGATGCCGATTAACGCCTGCTTAAAGATTGACGTCCCGCCCATCGCACTCAGCCGTTCCGGTTGAACACAGGTTTCGAACAAGATGATCTCGCGCTCCACATCCGCCCCGCGCAAGCCGACTGCCCGACGCAAGCCCAACCGCAAGAAATCCCCGGCCAAATCCGGCCCCGGCTCACTGCCGGAATGGAACCTGGCCGATCTCTATTCCGGTATCGACGCGCCGGAGGTCACGCGCGATCTAGCGAGAATGGATGCCGAATGCGTCGCGTTTGAGACCGACTACAAGGGCAAGCTCGCCGAACAGACCGCCAAGGAGGACGGCGGCAAATGGCTCGGCCAGGCGGTCAGGCGCTACGAGGCGATCGACGATCTCGCGGGCCGGCTCGGCTCCTATGCCGGCTTGATTCATGCCGGCGACAGCGTCGATCCCGCGATCTCCAAATTCTACGGCGACGTCTCCGAGCGGCTGACCAATGCATCGGTGCATCTGTTGTTCCTGGCGCTCGAGCTCAACCGGATCGATGATGCCGTGATCGAACACGCGATGCGGGCGCTGGAACTCGCGCATTATCGCCCGTGGATCGAGGACCTGCGCAAGGACAGGCCATATCAGCTGGAGGATCGCGTCGAGCAATTGTTTCACGAGAAATCCCAGAGCGGTTACGCCGCCTGGAACCGGCTGTTCGACCAGACCATCTCGGGCCTGCGTTTCAAGGTCGGGACACAGGAGCTCGCGATCGAACCGGCGCTGAATTTGCTGCAGGACCGCGCCGGCGAAAAGCGCAAAGCTGCGGCGCAGGCATTAGCGAAAACCTTTAAAGCCAACGAGCGGACCTTTGCGCTCATCACCAATACGCTTGCCAAGGACAAGGAGATCTCCGACCGCTGGCGGGGATTTAGGGATGTCGCGGATTCGCGCCACCTGAACAACCGCGTCGAGCGTGAGGTCGTCGATGCGCTGGTGGCTTCGGTGCGCGCGGCCTATCCGCGGCTGTCGCATCGTTATTATCAGCTCAAGGCCGGCTGGTTCAAAAGGAAGAAGCTCCCGCACTGGGATCGCAATGCGCCGCTGCCGTTTGCCGCTACCGGCAGCATCGCCTGGCCTGAAGCCAGGAACATGGTGCTGACGGCCTACCGCGGATTCTCGCCGGAAATGGCCCGCATTGCCGAGCGATTTTTCACCGATCGCTGGATCGATGCGCCGGTGCGGCCCGGCAAGGCGCCCGGTGCGTTCTCGCACCCGACTACGCCGTCGGCGCATCCTTACGTGCTGATGAACTATCAGGGTAAGCCGCGCGATGTGATGACGCTCGCCCATGAACTCGGCCACGGCGTGCATCAGGTGCTGGCGGCGAAGAACGGCGCGCTGATGGCACCGACGCCGCTGACGCTCGCGGAGACCGCCAGCGTGTTCGGCGAGATGCTGACCTTCAAGCGGCTGCTCGCGCAGGCCGGCAGCGCCAGACAGCGCCAGGCGCTGCTCGCCGGCAAGGTCGAGGACATGATCAACACGGTGGTGCGGCAGATCGCGTTCTATACCTTCGAGCGCGCCATCCATACCGAGCGGAAGAACGGCGAACTTACCGCCGAGCGCATCGGCGAAATCTGGCTCGGCGTGCAAAGCGAGAGCTTGGGACCCGCGATCGACATCCGTCCGGGCTACGAGAGTTTCTGGATGTACATTCCGCACTTCATCCATTCGCCGTTCTACGTCTACGCCTACGCGTTCGGCGACTGCCTGGTGAACTCGCTCTATGCGGTCTACGAAAATGCGCAGAAAGGCTTCGCCGAGCGCTATCTGGCCATGCTGGCGGCCGGCGGCACCAGGCATTACTCCGAGCTGCTCAAGCCGTTCGGGCTGGATGCCCGGGATCCCAAATTCTGGGACGGCGGGCTTTCGGTGATCTCGGGCATGATCGACGAGCTGGAAGGGATGGCCTGACCGGCGTCGGCCCGTAAACATCTGTTGAACGGGCTGCGAAATGATGTTATACGTTTTGTATAACGGAGCTTTGCCATGAATGAAATATCTCGCAAGACGGTTGAAGGCGATTTCATTCAGATCAAGAAGATCGGCAATTCGCTTGGTCTCATACTGTCGAAAGACATCCTTTCCCGGCTCAAGCTGAAGGAAGGCGACAAGCTTCATATCGTCGAGCAGACCGAACGGGGCATAAAGCTTTCGCCATATGATCCGAAGCACGCCAAGGCGATGGAGATCGCCCGGCGTTCGTTCAGCACTTATGCGGATACCTACAAGGCGCTCGCAAAATGAATGAGCCGATCTGGCTGGATGTGGAGATCCTGATTGATCTCCACGCCGAGCAGCTCGCGCTGTTCGGAGGACCGGACGGTATTCGCGACCTGCGCATGCTGGAATCTGCGCTGGGCCGTCCCATAAACAAATTCAGCTATGGAGAAATTGACCTAGCTGCGCTGGCAGCAGCATATGCCTTCGGCATTGCCCGGAACCATCCGTTTGTCGACGGCAATAAACGCGCAGCCTTCGGTGCGATGATCGTATTTCTAGGTCTCAACGACATCGATTTTCTGGTGCCTCCCGGAAGCGCCACCGCCATGATCCTTTCCCTCGCGGCAGGTGAGGTGGATGAAGAGGGATTGACCCGCTGGATCAGGGACAATTGGCCACACGAGGTCCGCAAGTAGCTCGCAAATGCAGCTGGTGCACAAGAGGCCCATTGCCGTTGCTCTCCCGGATGGATTGCGGTAATTCCACGGCGAGACGCGAACCTTGACCGGAGACACCGATGGCAGAGCATAACGAAGTGGCCTACACGACCGCTGACGGCAACGATTATCCGGCTCATGAGCAGACCTATGAAGGCTTCATCATGCTGGTGAAATACGGCACCGCCGCCGTTCTTTTCGTCGTCGCCATGATGGCGATTTTCCTGACCTGATCATTGCGACGATCGCGCCGCCGCCCGGCGGCGCGATTTGAAAATATTCCGGTCGCAAAACCGGTATCCATCTTAGCCAAACAGGCGCAAGTTTGCTCACGCGCGCGCCGCGCGCCGCCGGAGGCCTTATGAAGATTGCCGTTGCCAAGGAAATCGATCCCTCCGAGCCAAGGGTCGCAGCTTCCCCCGACACCGTGAAGAAATTCAAGGCGCTGGGCGTCGATATCGCCGTTGAGCCGGGCGCCGGCATCAAGTCGGGCCTGCCGGATTCCGAATTCACCGCGGCCGGCGCCAGCGTCAGCGCCGATGCGCTTGCTGACGCCGACATCGTCATCAAGGTGAAGCGGCCGGAGGCTTCCGAACTTGCCAATTACAAGCGCGGCGCGCTGGTCATCGCCATCATGGACCCCTATGGCAACGACGCCGCGCTGAAGGCGATGGCGGACGCCGGCATATCGGCCTTCGCGATGGAATTGATGCCGCGCATCACCCGCGCCCAGGTGATGGACGTGCTGTCGAGCCAGGCCAATCTCGCTGGCTACCGCGCTGTGATCGAGGCGGCGGAGGCCTTCGGCCGCGCCTTTCCGATGATGATGACCGCGGCGGGGACGATTCCCGCGGCCAAGGTGTTCGTGATGGGCGTCGGCGTCGCCGGCCTGCAGGCGATCGCCACCGCGCGCCGGCTTGGCGCCGTCGTCACCGCGACCGACGTGCGTCCGGCGGTGAAAGAGCAGGTCGAGAGCCTAGGGGCCAAGTTCCTCGCGGTCGAAGACGAGGAATTCAAGCAGGCGGAGACCGCCGGCGGCTACGCCAAGGAAATGTCGAAAGAGTATCAGGCCAAGCAGGCGGCCCTGACCGCCGAGCACATCAAGAAGCAGGACATCATCATCACCACCGCGCTGATCCCGGGGCGGCCGGCGCCGCGCCTGGTCACATCAGAGATGGTGAAGTCGATGAAGCCCGGCTCGGTGCTGGTCGATCTCGCGGTCGAGCGCGGCGGCAATGTCGAGGGCGCCAGGGCCGGCGAAGTCGCCGATGTCGGCGGCATCAAGATCGTCGGCTATACCAATGTTGCCGGCCGCGTCGCGGCCTCAGCGTCGAGCCTTTACGCGCGCAACCTGTTTTCCTTCATCGAAACGCTGGTCGACAAATCGACCAAGTCGCTCGCGGTGAAGTGGGACGACGAACTGGTCAAGGCCACCGCGTTGACCAGGGACGGCGCGCTCATTCATCCGAACTTCCAGCCGAAGACCTAAGGAGAGCCGCCATGGATCATATCGCGCAGGCCGTCGATCCCTTCGTGTTCCGGCTGTCGATCTTCGTGCTTGCCGTGTTCGTCGGCTATTTCGTGGTGTGGTCGGTGACCCCCGCGCTGCATACGCCGCTGATGTCGGTGACCAATGCGATTTCCTCGGTCATCGTGGTCGGCGCGCTGCTCGCGGTCGGCGTCGGACTGGTCTCGAGTGGCAGCGGCTGGGCGCGCGGTTTCGGCTTTGTCGCGCTGGTCTTTGCCTGCGTGAACATCTTCGGCGGCTTCCTGGTCACCCAGCGCATGCTGGGGATGTACAAGAAGAAAACCAAGTGAACGGCGTGCATCTCGTGGTGACGACGAAAATAGGGGCCTCTAGATGAACGCCAATCTTGCTGCAGTTTTATACCTCGTTGCGGGTGTCCTGTTCATCCTGTCGCTGCGCGGGTTGTCGAGCCCGGCATCGAGCCGCCGTGGCAATTTTCTCGGCATGGGTGGCATGGCGATCGCGATCGGTACCACGCTCGCAAACCACCCGCCGGTGGACGGCATGGCCTGGCTGCTGGTCGTGCTTGGCGTCGCCATCGGCGGCTCCATCGGCGCGGTGATCGCGCGCCGGGTGCCGATGACATCGATGCCGGAACTGGTCGCCGCTTTCCACTCGCTGGTCGGCATGGCCGCGGTGCTGGTCGCGGCCGGCGCGTTCTACGCGCCCGATGCTTTCGACATCGGCACGCCCGGACATATTCATTCCCAAAGCCTGGTCGAAATGTCGCTCGGTGTCGCGATCGGCGCGCTGACCTTCACCGGCTCCGTAATCGCCTTCCTGAAGCTTTCCGCTCGCATGAGCGGTGCACCGATCATTCTGCCGGCACGGCACCTCATCAATATCGTTCTCGCGCTCGCGCTGGTGTTCTTCATCGTCCATATGGTGATCTCGGTCAGCGCGCTCGACTTCTGGCTGATCACGGCAATCGCGCTGGCGCTCGGCGTACTGATGATCATCCCGATCGGCGGCGCCGACATGCCGGTCGTGATCTCGATGCTGAACTCCTATTCCGGCTGGGCCGCCGCCGGCATCGGCTTTACGCTCGGCAACTCGGCGCTGATCATCACCGGCGCGCTGGTCGGATCGAGCGGTGCGATCCTGTCCTACATCATGTGCCACGCGATGAACCGCTCCTTCATATCGGTCATTCTTGGCGGTTTCGGCGGCGAGACGGCGGCTGCGGGCGCAGGTCCGGGTGGCGAAGTGAGACCCGTAAAACTCGGCTCGGCGGACGACGCCGCGTTCATCATGAAGAACGCGCAGAAGGTCATCATCGTGCCCGGCTACGGTATGGCGGTGGCGCAGGCGCAGCATGCCTTGCGGGAAATGGCCGACCAGCTCAAGAAGGAAGGCGTCGAGGTCAAATACGCGATTCACCCGGTGGCGGGCCGCATGCCCGGCCACATGAACGTGCTGCTGGCCGAAGCCAACGTGCCCTATGACGAGGTGTTCGAACTCGAGGACATCAATTCGGAATTCGCGCAGGCCGACGTCGCCTTCGTGATCGGCGCCAACGACGTCACCAACCCGGCCGCCGAGGACGATCCGAAATCGCCGATCTACGGCATGCCGGTGCTGCAGGTCTGGAAGGCCGGCACCGTGATGTTCATCAAGCGCTCGCTGGCGTCGGGCTATGCCGGTATCGACAATCCCCTGTTCTACCGCGACAACACCATGATGCTGCTCGGCGACGCCAAGAAGATGACCGAGAACATCGTCAAGGCGTTGTGAGGCTGATTCCGGGAACCCATGACCGTCCTGAAATGGCTCGTCGGTCTCGCCGCGCTCGGCTATCTCGGCAGTCTCGCGGTGCTGTTCCTCGCGCAGCGCGCATTCATCTTTCCGGTACCGCAAACGGTGCGTACGCCCCCCGAGGCGGCCGGCTTTCCCGAAGCTGAAGAGCATGTTCTCGCCACCGCGGACGGCGAGAAGGTCGTCGTCTGGCACGTTCCGGCGAAGCCGGGACATCCGGTCGTGCTCTATTTCCACGGCAACGGCGATTTTCTGGCCGGGTTCTTCGGCCGCTTTTGCGACATCATCGCTGACGGGGTCGGGGTCGTCGCGCTGTCCTATCGCGGCTATGCCGGCTCGAGTGGAAAGCCGAGCGAGCGCGGGCTGCTCGCGGATGCGGCGGCCGCCTATGCCTTTACGACGGCGCGATACAGTGCGGACCGCATTGTCGTCTGGGGCTTTTCGCTCGGCAGCGGTGTGGCGGTCGCGCTGGCGGCCGAGCAGCCGGTGGGAAAGATCATTTTGGAAGCGCCCTATACCTCGATCGCGGATGTCGCCGCAGCGGTGTTCTGGTTTGCGCCCATCCGCTGGCTGATAAGAGACCAATTTCATTCCGATGAGCGCATTGCCCGCGTCACGGCTCCCGTCCTGATCATGCATGGCGCGCGCGATCCCACCATTCCAATAAGTTTTGGCGGTCGCCTGTTCGAGCTCGCCCATCAGCCGAAACAATTCGTGCGGTTTCCCGAAGGAGGCCACAACGATCTGGACGATTATGGTGCGATCGAAGCGGCTCTAGGGTTCATCGATGCTTCAAAAGGCTGACGGCTGGCGCTGCATGGCGCATAGTGTATGCCCCGGCTTTGAGGATGTAGCCAGATGAGCGCCCACGGCCCGATGCCGCGATCGGCATGGATTTTTCCGGTGCTAGCCGTATTGTTTTTTGCCGGCGCCACGGCGCTCGGCTTTACATTTACACCGTCCGCCCTCGGGCTGGTATTTGCCGCGGTGTTGCTGGTCATCCTGTTCGGCACCGTGTTCGCGGCAGTCCACCATGCCGAGGTGATCGCCGAGCGGATCGGCGAGCCCTACGGCACGCTGCTGTTGACGCTGTCGGTCACCGTGATCGAGGTCGCGCTGATCGCGACCATCATGCTTGGCGACAAACCGGTGCCCACTTTGGCGCGTGACACCGTGTTCGCCGCGGTGATGATCGTCTGCAACGGTCTGGTCGGGATCTGCATCCTGGCCGGCGGCCTGCGCTACCGCGAGCAGGACGTCCAGGTCAGCGGAGCGAACCTCTATCTCAGCGTCCTGATCGTGCTGGCGACGATCACGCTGATCCTGCCGAGTTATACCCTGACCACGCCGGGGCCGGTCTACTCGGCCGGCCAACTCGGCTTCGTCAGCGTCGTCACCCTCATTCTCTATGGCGTGTTCCTCTATACCCAGACCATGCGGCATCGGGATTACTTCATCAGCGGATCCGCGGGCTTCGCCGATGACGGGACGCTGACGTCGAACCGGATGCTCGGCCTGAGCGTCGCGCTGCTGCTGGTATCGCTGTTGGCGGTGGTACTTCTCGCGAAAAAATTCTCGCTGGTGGTCGACGCCGGCACCGCGCTGATCGGCGCGCCGCCGGCCTTCGCCGGTGTCCTGGTGGCGTTCCTGATCCTTTTGCCGGAGAGCGTCGCCGCCGTCGCCGCCGCACGCAAGAACGACCTGCAGAAGAGCATCAACCTCGCGCTCGGCTCGTCGCTTGCGACCATCGGGCTGACGATCCCGGCGGTAGCGGTGGCGGCTTATGCGCTCGACAAGCAACTGGTGCTTGGGGTCAATGAGCAGGACATGGTGCTGCTGGTTATGACCTTCCTCCTGAGCATGCTCACCTTCGGCACCGGCCGCACCAACATCCTGTTCGGGCTGGTTCACATGGTGGTGTTTGCGGTATTCGTATTCCTTGTGTTCGTGCCGTAACCGGGGGTTGGAAAATGGTCAGCGCCAAATCGGACGTTCAGGTCGATACGGCAGAGGTCCGAGTCACCGAGTGGCGGCTGGCGCCGGGCAGCGCCACCGGTCATCACATCCACCAGATGGATTACGTCATCGTTCCCGTGACCGCGGGCGAAATGACCATCGTGGCGCCCAGCGGGGAACGTTCCAAAGCCCAGCTTTCCGCCGGAAAATCCTACTTCCGAAAGGCGGGGGTCGAGCACGATGTGCTCAACGAGAGCGGCGCCGAAATCGTCTTCCTGGAAGTCGAATTGAAACCATAATCGGGGCTTTTGCCCGATTGCCACCGATCTGTCGCAGTTGATCCCTCAATGCGCCTCAAAGTTTCCGCATCAAACCGGCGCGGGAGTGGCCGGCATGTTGAAATACGTCTCGAAATTCGCGTTGGACATACTGCCCTCGGTCGTTGCGACCATCCTCGGGGCCTACATCGTCAATCATTACATCGCCACCAAGCCCGGCGCGGACGCTCCCGTCGCCGCCGCGGTGTCCTCGGCCGACCCGAAGAAGGCCGCTGTGAAGACCGGTGCGAAGCCGTCCGATATCTCTGCCGACGTCGGCAATATCCCGGAGCGGGGGGTCAAGGCGAAGGGTGTCTCTGAACGGGCCATCCTTGAGAAGACGGCCGCCGAAAAGCCGGCGGCGGCTGAAAAGCCCCAGGAAAAGTCTCAAGAAAAATCTGCTGACAAGCCGCTGGAGACCGCGAGCATTCCCGCAGACACACGCCGTCACCAGCCGGGTCCGCGCGAGAAGGCCATTGCCAAGTCCGCACCGGCGCCGGTCTCGCCGCCCATACCGGCGGCAGCGGTTGCACCTGTGATTGCCGCCCCAAACACCGCGCCGCCGGTTGAAACGGCAACGCCGGTCGAAGAGCATCGCGACGCCAACGACCTGGCGCGCGCGGCGATCGAGCGGCTGCGCACCAACGACAGTTCGCCGCGGCCGCAGGAAAGCACCCGCGTCCCGGATCCGCCACGCGTCGTATCGGCGCCATCGGTGGCAGCGCCGCTCGCGTCCGCTCCGGCGGTTCGGCCGCTTCCGCCGCCGATCATGGTCTCGACGCCCGCAACCGAGACGTTCGGCAGCGCGCCGGGATCGTCGCGAACGGGGTCCGCTAACCCGGCCCCCGTCGGAATCGAAGATCCGGGCCGCCCGACGCCGCCGGCCGACATTCCGGAGGCCGCTTCGCCGCCCTCCCGACCGCTCGATTTGCGTGCCGAGGCCGTGGTACCCGCAAGGCGGGAACACACGACGGTCGCCGAAGACGTGCTGTTGGCGGCAAAATCGGTGTTTCACGCGGTGCTGCCGAAATAGTCGGAACCCCGGGTCCGATTAAACAAGAACCGGGCTTGCGCTCGAAAGCACTTAAAACGGCTCGTAGTTCTGGCCGGGCTTGCCGCCGACGCGCGCAAAGCCGCTCCGCGCCGCTTCATCCCTGGGACGAAGGTTGATGGCGCGGCCATGGGAGCCGGCCGCCCTGGTCTTGTCGCCGAGACGTTCATAGGCGAGTCCCCGGCTGGTCCAGATCTGCCCGTTCTGAGGATCGGCCTGCACGGCCTCGTCGAGATCGGCGGCGGCTTCCTTGATCTTGTCCACCGCGAGGTAACTGATCGCCCGGCCCAACAGCGGCTCGGCCCGCTGTGGCGTCAGGCCATTCGCCGCGGTGAAATCGTCGATCGCGAGCTGATGCTGCTTTTCTCCCTGGTGGAGCAGGCCGCGATTGTACAGCGCGTCCGCGTTGTGCGGATCGAGGGCGATCGCGTGATCGAACTCGGCAAGCGCCTCCTCGGTCCGTCCGGATCGGGCCAGCGCCTGGCCGTGCATATTGTAGGTCTGCCCCTCGGCCACGCTGGCTGCGGCCGGAGCAGCTTTTGGGGACTCGGTCTTATCCGGTACCGACGACAAGGATCCCAGATCGAAAGAGCAACCGCCAAGCGTGATCACGAGCAATGCCAGCAGCGCAAGCGCGCGCCGGTTGAGCCGCGAAACTCCGGATGAAACAGCGAGAACCGGACTGGCCATAGGTGGAGAACACTCACATGCTTACGCAGGATTTTTAACCCGCCGTGTCGCAAAATACATCGTCCAAAAAAATAACGCGGGCACAAGGCCCGCGTTATCCGAATCAAATCTGTAAAATCTTTGATCAGCGCGACCCGCGCGGCCCGGCGCCGGGACCGCCACGACCCCCGCCAGTGCGCTCGGCGCCGGGACCGGCGCCAAACACCGGCTTCGGCTTCATCGGCAGCAGTCCTTCGCGCTGCAGCTTCTTGCGGGCGAGCTTGCGCGCGCGGCGCACGGCTTCGGCCTTTTCACGAGCCTTCTTCTCGGAGGGCTTCTCATAATGACCGCGAAGCTTCATCTCGCGGAAAATACCCTCGCGCTGCATCTTCTTCTTCAGCGCCTTGAGGGCTTGATCGACGTTGTTATCGCGAACGAGAACCTGCACGCGGCATCCTCTTTCAATTAATCGGATTGGAATCTGGTAAAGCTAAAGAGCCGGCGAAAGGCTTGGCCCTTAACCCTGAGCGCGCGGATGTATCAGATCGAACTCGGAATGTCCACCTGCGCGACGGCAATTGCCCAGGCCTAGCTTGGCCGAATCGGGCTGTTTGGCGCTGATCAGGCGGTTTTCGGCGGGATTTTTCCCACCTCAGTCACGTGCCCCATCTTGCGGCCCGGCCGCGGCGCGCCCTTGCCGTAAAGGTGGACGGTGGCGCCGGGAACGGTCAGCCATTGCGCGTAGCTGTGGATCTCGTCCCCGATCAGGTTGGTCATGGTGACCGGGCCATGACGGACCGGCTTGCCCAGCGGCCAGCCGGCAATGGCGCGGATGTGCTGCTCGAACTGTGAGATCGACGCGCCGTCGAGGGTCCAGTGTCCGGAATTGTGCACCCGCGGCGCGATCTCGTTGACCAGCACCTTCGGTCCGCCATCCCCCTGCACCACGAACATCTCGACAGCGAGCACGCCGACATAATTCAGCGCGCCTGCGATCGTCTCCGCGACGGCGCGCGCCTGCGCCGCCAGTGCGTCGGGAATATCAGCCGGCGCGCGCGAGATCTTGAGGATG
This sequence comes from uncultured Alphaproteobacteria bacterium, assembly GCA_963801875.1. Taxonomy (GTDB): domain Bacteria; phylum Pseudomonadota; class Alphaproteobacteria; order Rhizobiales; family Xanthobacteraceae; genus Bradyrhizobium. Next base: position 113,637 of record CAWDGT010000011.1, read on the forward strand.
TGGTCGCGATGCTCGTTTTCGGTGACATCGAAGCATTCGACCTGGCCGCTGGCCGAGCGCGCGGCGATCACTGAGATCTCACGCTCGAAGGGAATGAAGGCTTCGAGGATGGCGGATCTGGTGCCGAGATCTTCCCAGACATGATCCGGATTGTCGCCGTCGCGGACGATCGCCTGACCCTTGCCGTCATAGCCGAAGCGCCGGGTTTTGAGCACGGCGGGCAGCCCGATGCGCGCGATCGCGGCCCGCAGGCCAACCGCCGACGACACATCGGCGTAGTCAGCGGTGCCGATCCCCAGCCGCGTTACAAAATCCTTTTCGGCGAGGCGATCCTGGGTGGTTTCCAGGATTTTTCGCTCGGGCAGCACCGGACGCCGCGCCGCGAGGATCATCGCGGCCGCTGCTGGCACGTTCTCGAATTCGTAGGTGATGAGGTCGACGTCATTGGCGAACAACTCCAGCGCCTCGACGTCGGCATATTCGGCGCAGGTCGCGTTCAGCACCACATCGAACGCCGGCGAATCCGGGTCCGGCGAAAACACATGGCATCGCAGGCCGAGCCGTGCCGCCGCCATCGCCAGCATCCGGCCCAATTGTCCGCCGCCGAGAATTCCGATGGTGTCGCCGGGTTTCAGCTTCACCTGATGTGAGGCAGTCACGCAGAACCCTCCGGGCGCTCGCTTACCGCCTCGGTCTGTGCCTTGCGCCAGGCGGCAAGCCTGCCTGACAGCGCCGGATCGCTCAGCGCGAGCACACTTGCCGCGAGGAGCGCGGCGTTGATGGCGCCGGGCTTGCCGATGGCCAGCGTCCCGACCGGGACGCCTGCTGGCATCTGGACGATGGAATAAAGCGAATCGACACCGGACAACGCCTGGGATTCGATGGGAACGCCGAATACCGGAAGTTCGGTCAGTGACGCCGTCATGCCCGGCAGATGCGCCGCGCCGCCGGCGCCGGCAATCAGGACCTTGAAGCCGGCCGCCTTGGCGCCCTTGGCAAAGGCAAACAGCCGGTCCGGGGTGCGATGCGCCGAGATGATGTGTTTCTCGCTGGCGACACCGAGGGCATTCAAGGTTTCGGCGGCGTGCCGCATGGTCTCCCAGTCCGACTGGCTTCCCATGATGATGGCGACGGGGGCAGGCATGCAGCTATTTCTTTCGGGAATCCAAAAACATAGGCCGGATTATAAGGGCGGCCCAAGGTTCGGCAAGGCGTGGCAAGGGGTCCGGAAAGGACTATCCTGTCTTGGTAAATTCCGGCAAGCCTTCTTAAAAGATGCCCATGAAGAAGAAAACCGGGGCGAGGCGCCCCAGCACCGCAAAGCGCTGCAAAAGCCTGGCGGCGCGCAAGGCTGCGCCGAAGCGCGCTAGCGCGGCGAAACAGTCGGCGCCGGTACCCCGGCTGCCGGTCGCGCCCAATAATGCCAAACCGACCATTCTCCGGCTCAGGACCCAGCTGGCGCGGGCGCTTAAGCGAATCGAGGAGCTGCAGGCTCACGCGGATACCGATTTCCTGCTGGATATTCCGAACCGGCGCGGCTTTGAGCGCGAACTCCATCGCTCGATCGGCTACATCAAACGCTATCATGCGAGCGGCGCGCTTATCGTGCTCGACGTCGATCGGCTGAAGCCGATCAACGATGCCTTCGGACACGCCGCGGGCGATCAGGTGCTGAAGGCCATTGTCGCTGCGCTCTCGCGCCAGGTGCGCTCCTCAGACGTGGTCGGGCGGCTGGGCGGCGACGAGTTCGCGCTCTTGTTGTGGAACATGAACGAGATCGACGCCAGGGCGAAAGCGGCATCGCTGGAACAGGCCGTCGACCGGCTCAGCTTCACGTTTCGTGGCCGCAACGTCATAGTGGGCGCCTCCGCCGGCGTTGCCATTCTCGGCCCGCACGCGGAAGCAGGCCGGGCGCTGGAGGAAGCCGACAGCGCGATGTATGTGCGCAAGGCGCAAAGGCGGCATGAGGGCTGACACGCATCGTGACGCCGCTGCTGGATGGATGCTAAGACCTTTTTCGCAAAAAACCCGCGGTCAATCGGAGCACGATCATGGCCATCAAACCGTTGCCGTTCGCGCTTCATGTCCTCGACGCCCACCTCGCCGACCTTCGCGAGCGTCTTGCCCGCACACGTTTCCCCGACCAGGCGCCCGGAGACGCCTGGGCCTATGGCACGGATGTCGCCTATCTGCGCCAGCTCATGGAATACTGGCGCAATGATTTCGACTGGAGAGCCGAGGAAGCCGCGCTAAACGCCTTTCCACAATTTCGCGTGCCGGTCGGCGATGTCGACCTGCATTTCCTGCATGTGCCTGGCGTCGGCCCCGATCCGATGCCGCTACTGTTGCTGCATGGCTGGCCCGGCTCGGTGTTCGAGTTTCTCGATATCATCCCGCACCTCACCGATCCCGCCCGCTTCGGTGGCGATGCGCGCGATGCCTTCACCGTGGTGGCGCCGTCGCTGCCGGGATACGGGCTTTCGTTCCAGCCCGGGCAGAAGCGGTTCGGCGTCTCCGAAATGGCGGACTGTGTCGTCGCCCTCATGTATGATGTCCTCGGCTTTGCCCGCTTCGGCTCGCAAGGCGGCGATTGGGGAGCGGCCGTCACCAGCCGGCTCGGCTATGCCTATGCCGATCGGATGATCGGCATTCACCTCAATCTGATGATCGCGGGCCGCGATCCCTCCGCGTTCCCCAATCCAACCGAGGAAGAGCGGCGCTACCTTGGCGAAGTTGCGCAATGGACGCGCGAGGAAACCGGATATCAGTGGATTCAGGGTACCCGCCCGCAGACGCTGGCGTTCGGCCTCACCGATTCGCCTGCGGGCCTGGCTGCGTGGATCGTGGAGAAATTCCGGGCCTGGTCGGATTGCGGTGGCAATATCGAGCTCGCGATCAATCGCGATCGCATGCTCGCCGACATATCGCTCTATTGGTTTACCGGGGCGATCGGCTCGTCGTTCTGGCCCTATTATGACCGCCTGCACGGGCCGGCGTTCCTGCCCGGCAGGATATCGGTGCCCACCGGCTACGCGGAATTCCCGCGCGAAATCGTCAAGCCGCCGCGCTCGGCGGCGGCGCGCGTGTTCACCGACATTCGCCGCTGGAGCATCATGCCCAAAGGCGGACATTTCGCCGCGCTGGAACAGCCGCAACCGCTCGCCGATGAGGTGCGCGCTTTCTTCCGGGAATTGCGCTGATGCTGCGTGCCAGCGCCTACAAACCGCTCAGGTCATCCGGCACATTGCCAAACTTCCTCAGTAATTGAGCATCGCCGAATTCGCCGATCATGGGATCGCCGGTACGGCTGAAGGCGACCGCGCCGATGCTGCCGGCGGCTCTCGACAAAACTTCCGCGCGCCGCAACGCGCCTGACGAACTCTGGCATTCTTCCGCAGCACCGGCGACCGGCGAGCCGGTATCGTCCTGCAGAAATGGCATTGCGACGTAATAGGTGACATCGGCCATGGTCCTGGCTCCGGTTTCGATCGATCAGGCGGCGTCGCTGTTCGATAATTCCGCCGGCGCGCCGCCGCTCGAAATCGCCGCCTGCAGCTCCTGAAGTTCGTTTTCCAGATATTCGTTGGCCATGATCAGCGCCTTGATGGTGCTGCGCAGGTTGCCGTCGCACATCGCGATCGCCTGGTCGCAAGCCTGCTCGTAGCGGCTGACGTCGGACAGTGAGGACGCATGGGACATCGCGATATCTCCTGATGATGGGAGGCCTCGATGTTCCTATTTTGTTCTCCTGGAGTCAAGCGGTGAGATACGTCCGTCCCGGACAATTTGCGCGGCTCGAAGGGCGGGGCGGCAGCAGCGCTCGAGAGGTCTGGTTGCGCCGTCCGAAAGTCTAAGGTGAGGAACGAAAACAAGATCCAGCGCTTAACGCCCATTCTCGCAGGGGAGTCGCATGGGTCTTGTCGGTTTCAAAAGACCCGTGGTGCTGGTCGTCGAGGACGAGTTCCTGCTCAGAATGGATGCGGTCGACATGATCGCCGGTGTCGGGTTCGAAGTCGTCGAGGCGGCGAATGCCGATCGGGCGATCGAAATTCTGGAAACGCGCCGGGACATCACTGCGGTTTTCACCGATATCCAGATGCCGGGCTCGATGGACGGGCTGAAGCTCGCCCGCGCCGTTCGCGGCCGCTGGCCGCCGATCAAGATCGTCGCGACCTCCGGCCACCTCGGCGTGCGGGAAACCGATTTGCCTGAAGGCGGACGATTTTTGCCAAAGCCCTACAGCCGGTTGCAGGTGACGTCGGTGCTGCGGGAGTTGATCGACGGCGTTTGATGACGCGCAATTGCACATCCGGGGTCCCCGCGTCTTCCACGCGGCCGGAATGACCGCAGCTACGCGATGATATCCGGCGTGATCTGGTCTTCGATGAAGGCGATACGGTCGCGCAGTTGCAGCTTGCGCTTCTTCAGCCGTTGCAGGCGCAACAAATCCGGCGCGGGAGATTGATGCAAGGCATCGATCGCCGCGTCGAGATCGCGGTGTTCCTGCTGCAGCCGTGCGAGCTCGTTTTCGAGTTCGCGCTCATCTTCGTCGGTCATGGTGTACGTTCGCCGAAAAACGCGATGAGATTGCGAAAGGGTGCGGAAGCCGCTTGGGGGGAATATCGTCCCTGAGGGGCGCAGGCGCAAGCTGGCGCGGGTTCCGCACTCACGATTCGTTACAGATGACAGCCGAAATATGAGGACGCAATTTTCGATACCCATCGACAAATTCAGCGGCTCGTGTACACTCCCTTGTCCGGATCGAATCTGAGGTCTTTTCCAACCGAGGAGGTTTCGTATGGCAATTCAGGCGCATCTCGTTGAACTGGAACGCAAACACAAGGTTCTCGAAAACGAATTGCATGAAGCCCTCGTGCACCTTTCAACGGACGACCTGCATATTGTCGAGCTGAAGCGCCGGAAATTGATGGTTAAGGACGCGATCGAGCGGTTGAGGAATACCGCCAGCGAGACGGTGCACTAGCCTCCGCTGCACCAGCATCTGCGACGCATCGGCGACATCCCGGGATGGGCGCACCCCCCAGCGGTGCGCTCCGACGCCAGCCGTACGAGTTGTATCCCCTCGCATCAACCTAGGCGCGCCAAGGTCGCCGGTGCCTGAATTGACAGGCCTGTTGAAAGCTGCGGCTATGCGTTCGCCAATTCGCCGACGTGATCCGCGATCGCCAGCGACGATGTCAGTCCTGGCAATTCTATCCCGAACAGATTGATCAGCCCGTCGACGCCATGGTCCCGGGGCCCCTGGATGAGGAAGTCCTGCGCGGCCACCGCCGGTGGCACGATCTTCGGTCGAATACCGGAATAGCTGGGCATCAGCGTGCCATCCGGCAGCGTTGGCCAGTATCGCCGGATCGCCGGATAAAACCGCTCCGCCCGTGCCGGATCGACCGCGTAATCGATCGCATCGACCCATTCCACATCGGGACCGAACCGGGCCTGTCCCGCCATGTCCAGGGTGAGATGCACGCCGAGCCCGCCGGGCTCGGGCACCGGATAGATCAGGCGCGAAAACGGCGCCCGCGCGCTACAGCTGAAATAGTTTCCCTTGGCCAGATAGGCTGGCGGTATCAGCTCGATCGGCATGCCGTCGATGCTGCGTGCGACCTCGGGCGCGTTCAGCCCGGCGGCGTTGACCAGAAGCCGGCATTCAAGCGACATCGGCGCTTCGCCGCCGGCGTCGAGTTCGACCCGGCCCCCCGCCGCCCTGGCGCGCAACAGCGGCGAGTGAAAGGCACAGGCCGCGCCCGCGTCTTCGGCGTCGCCGCGCAGCGCCAGCATAAAGGCATGGCTGTCGATAATGCCGGTCGAAGGCGAGAGCAGCGCGGCCTCGCAGTTCAGCGCCGGCTCCAGCGCCCGCGCGGCCGCGCCAGACAGCGTTTGCAGATCGAGCACGCCATTGGCCTCGGCATGCGCCCGGATCGATTGCAGCTTTTCGGTCTCCTTGGCCGTCGTCGCGACGATCAGTTTGCCGCAATTGCGATGCGGGATGCCATGATCCCGGCAGTATTGATAGAGCGCCCGTTTGCCGCTGACGCACATCCGCGCCATCAGGCTGCCGGCGGGATAATAGATGCCGGCATGAATCACCTCGCTGTTGCGCGACGAGGTGACAGTGCCGATCGCCTCGGTCGCCTCCAGCAGGATCACTTCGCGCCCTGCCTGCGCCAGCCGCCGCGCGACCGCCAGACCGATCACCCCGGCTCCGATAACGACACACTCAACCTTGTCCATTCGCGGCTTCAGATCCGGCTTGCGGGCGGTTCGACCAATGCGGCGGGTTTGAGGTTCCTGCCGGATCGCCGCGCGTCCGTTTGGGAACTTGCGCCACCATGAATTGGCGTTCGTCCGGCGTCAATCGGCGCTCATTTTATCGCCCGGCTCTGAAACGGTCTTTCCAAAGAACCCATTGAATTCCCTGGGACGATTCCTGACCTGGTTCCCGTTAGGATAGCATTAATCATGTCAGGGCAATTGCCGTAAATTTAGCCGCATTCTTGAGTTGTAGGGGTACGTCTTTACCTGATCCAAACCCGGCAAGTCGGACACTTCGGCGCTGTAATCCGCGGGTGAATGATGGCTGGCAAGAATTGGCAGGCAGGCGGCAAGAAACTGATTCTTGCGCGGGCCGTCGTGCGCTTGATCGCCATCGTCGCGCCGGTGCAGGCCGCATGGAGCTTGTCAGATAATTTTGCGCCGGCAAGCTATGTCGGCTCGGCCGACCCCAATATCGTCTGGGAAGTGCTGATCGGCGGCATTGTCGTCTGTTCGTTTCTTGCAGCTATCGCCCTGTGGATCCACTCGGCCTTGCGCAAGGTCAAGCGTTCGCAATTGCGCAGAAATGCGTTTGTCAGCACCGCCCTCAACAACCTCAACCATGGCGTGGTAATGACCGATGTGCAGAAGCGAATCGTGTTCTGCAACGATCGCTATCTCGAAATCTACGGCCTTACGCGCTCGGATATTCCCCATGACATGACCGGGCCGGAACTGCTGCGGTTGCGGCTGGAGCGCGGCACGCTCGACGTCAGCGTCGAGGATTTCTACAAATACGCCGACAGCCCGCAAGGTCTCATTACTGAATTGCCTGGCGGGCGATCGATTCTGGTCAAGTATTTTGCGCTGCCGAACGGCGGTTCGGTGGCGACGCACGAGGATTGCAGCGAGCAGCGCAAGCTTTCCAAGCAACTTGCGTCGACCAAGCAGTTCCTGGAATCGGTGCTCGACAATGTGCCGGTATGCGTGGCCGCCAAAAGCATCGGGGACGGCCGCTACATCTTTGCCAACCGTGCGTTCGAACGCTTCTCGCGCTTTTCGCGCGACACCATCGTCGGCAAACGGGCCGATGAGATTTTTCGTCCCGAGACGACGGCAAGCATCGAAGCAGCCGACCGGGCGGCGCTCAACTCGCCGGAGGGCCAGTTCCGCAACGAATTCTCGGTCGAGCGCGGCTCAGAGAAGCGGGTTCTGGCCAGCACTCGCGTGATCGCACGCAACGAGAAGAACGAGCCGGAATTCCTGATTGCCTTGTTCGACGACGTCACCGAACGCCGGTCGCTGTCCGAGGAACTGGAAAACACCAAGAAGTTTCTCGAACTGGTCGTCGATAACATTCCGGTGTCGCTGATCGTCGAGCGCGTCAGCGACGGACGATACCTGCTCGCCAACCGCAGCGCCGAGACCATCCTCAACCGGCGGCGCGAGGATGCTGCCGGATTGACGGCCGCCGACATATTCAATCCAAAAGAAGCCAGGTTGATCATCGCGCGCGACGAGGCGGCGATCAAAAAGCGCGGCCTGCTCACGGAAGAACACCCGATCAGCACCAAGGACGGGTTGCGGCTGTTCCTGACGCGCCGCATGACCGTGCTGGATGAAGCCGGCGAACCGCAATATCTGATCAAGACCCACGAGGACGTTACCGACCGCCGCCAGACCGAATCCCGGATGGCGCATATGGCGTATCATGACGGCCTGACGGATCTGCCGAACCGCGCGGCGTTCCTGCAGGCGCTGGCGCAGATGATCGAGGCCTGCGAAGGGACCGATGAGGAATTCGCGGTGCTGTCGCTCGACCTCGACGGTCTGAAGGAAGTCAACGATGTGTTTGGCCATGCGACCGGCGACAAGCTGTTGATCGAAGTGGCGCGGCGCCTCCAGGCCTCGGCGCGCGGTGGCGTCGTGGCCCGGCTCTCAGGCGACGAGTTCGGATTGATAATTGACGGCAAGCAGCCGGTCGCCGGGATGCTGCTGGCCGAGCAACTCGCCGAAGTGCTGGCAAACGAATTCCAGATCGACGGCAAATCGGTTCGCACCGGAGTGACCACTGGCATCTCGGTATTCCCCTACAACGGCGCCGACGCCGCTTCGCTGCTCGCCAATGCCGGTGCGGCATTGTTCCGCGCCAAGGCGAAATCCCGCGGTTCGATCAGCATCTACGAGCCCGAGATGGACCGGCAGATTCGCGATCGCCGCGTGCTGCACCAGGAGCTCTCGGTCGCGATCAAGAACGGCGAGCTGTCGCTGTATTATCAGCCGCAGGCGATGTCGCGCCATACCGTCGCCTCCAGCGAGATCATCGGCTTCGAGGCGCTTGCGCGGTGGCTGCATCCGGTGCGCGGCTTCGTGCCGCCGGGCGATTTCATTCCGCTCGCGGAAGAGAGCGGCCTGATCGTCGAAATGGGCGAATGGATCCTGCGTGAAGCCTGCCGCGAGGCCGCCTCCTGGCCGATGCCGCTGCAGATTGCGGTCAACCTGTCGCCGGCGCAGTTCATCCACGGGGATGTCGTCAATCTCGTGCACTCTATTCTGCTGGAAACCGGCCTTGCGCCGGGCCGGCTCGAGCTTGAAATTACCGAGGGCGTGCTGATCGAGGATTTCGATCGCGGTCTGGCGCTGCTCCGGCGGCTGAAGGCGCTCGGCGTGCGCATTTCCATGGACGACTTCGGCAGCGGTTACTCCTCGCTCTCCTATCTGCAGGCGTTCCCGTTCGACAAGATCAAGATCGACCGCGCTTTTGTCATCAATCTCGGACGCAATCCGCAATCGGCCGCGATCGTCCGGGCGGTGATCGGCCTCTGCCATGGCCTGGAAATGGAGACCGTTGCCGAGGGCGTGGAAACCCGGGAGCAACTCGGCTTCCTCGCCGACGAAGGCTGCGACGCGGTGCAGGGATATTTCATCGGCAAACCTCTGCCGATCGGCCAGTATATGGCGCTGGTTGGCCGCAATGGCGGCGATGTGATGGAGCCTGCGCGCATGACCGGGTAGAGAGCTTCGATTCTGAGTGAATCGGAACCGAAGCTCTACTTTTTTGTTTGACGCGTTTTCTCCGGGCGAACCGGTAGCTACTTCGCTGGAAAACGCTATAGACCTTGTGCATGGCGGACTACGATCTTGCGATCATCGGCGGCGGCCTGAATGGTGTCAGCGCGGCGCGCGACGCCGCGGGGCGCGGCCTGCGGGTGATCCTGCTGGAGCAGGGCGACCTTGGTTCAGCCGCATCCTCGGCCTCGCCGCGGCTGATTCATGGCGATCTCGGCCTGCTGGAGCGCCGGGCGTTTCTTCGCGTCCGCGCCGCGCTGGCCGAGCGTGACACGTGGCTGCGGATCGCGCCGCATCTGGTGCGTCCGATCCGGTTCGCGATCCCCGCCCATTCCGACGAGCGCCCGTTGTGGCTGCTGCGGTCGGGATTGCTGCTCTACGACCGGCTCGCCTCGCGCACGCAACTGCCGCTCTCGGCGACGGTCGATGTCACGCACCATCCGATCGGCAACGCGCTAAAGCGCCCGTTCGGCACCGCGTTCGAATATTCCGATTGCCTGGTGGACGATTCGCGGCTGGTGATCGCTAGCGCCGTCGACGCCGCGGAACTGGGCGCCGACATCCGCACCGGCGCGCGCTGCGTTCGCGCCGATCGGCTCGACATCTGGCGGCTGGCGCTGATCGAGCGCGGCCGTCGCCAGGTGATCACGGCGAGGGCGCTGGCCAACGCGTCCGGGGCCTGGACCGCCTCCGTCGCCGAAACCATCTTGCGGATGCCGTTACGGAGCGCCGGCGCCGTCCGGATCAGCCAGATCATCGTCAGGCGCCTGTTCGAGACCGACAATGTCTATGTCTTCCAGAACACCGACCGCCGGCTGATTTTCGCCAGCCCCTATGAGCGCGATTTCACGCTGATCGGCACCGTGGGACACGCGTTCAAGGGTGATCCCGCTGCGGTATCGATGGCGGCGGCCGACATCGCCTATCTCTGCGACGCGGCGAACCGGTATTTCCGCGAGCGGATCGAGCTGTCGGACGTGGTCAGGACGATTTCCGGCGCCAACATGGCCGTGGCGTCCGGCAGGCGCACCGCGCGCGATGGCGCCATGTTTTTCGATGCGAGGGGCGGCAGGGCGCCGCTGCTGACGGTCTTCGGCGGCGACGTCACCACCTCGCGCCTGCGCGCGGAGCGGGCGGTCTCGAAGCTCACGCCGTTCTATCCGATGTCGCCGCCCTGGACTGCGGACGCGCCGCTGCCGGGCGGCGATTTTGCGTGGGCCCGGTTCGACACCGAGGTCGACCGCGCGCGCGAGCGCTGGCGCTTCCTCGACGAGGCCGCAGCGCAGCGTCTGGTCGGTGCCTATGGCTCGCGCCTTGCGGCTGTGCTCGGCGACGCCAAAGCCAGGGCCGACCTCGGTCCGGCCTTTGGGCCGGAACTCACGGGCGCAGAGGTGCGCTATCTCATGGCGAGGGAATGGGCGCGGTTTCCGGACGATATTCTCTGGCGACGCTCGAAACTCGGCTTGACCATGCCTGCGGCGGATCGCGAGGCGCTGGCGACGTTCATGGCGAAAGCGGTGTGAGACGGCGACGACAATATTGTGGCTGCGCGCGGTGGCGCGGTTGAGTCGAGGCCGATCCATCGCTAGCGTGCGGCGACAAGGCTGGCGAGGAATATGGCTGTGGAACCGTCGAAAGGCGAACCGGGCGCGGACGCGGCCGAGATTCCGCTGCTGCGCATCGAGGCGGTGGTGAAGAAGTTCGGCGTCTTCAGGGCGGTGGACCGGCTGTCGCTCGACATCAGGGCCGGCGAGTTTTTTGCCCTGCTCGGTCCCAGCGGCTGCGGCAAGACCACGCTGTTGCGGATGCTTGCCGGATTCGAGACCCCGGACGAAGGCCGCATTCTGCTTGACGGCAAGGACATCGCGCAGGTTCCGCCGCACCAGCGTCCGGTCAACATGATGTTCCAGAACTACGCGCTGTTTCCGCATCTCACCGTGCGTGACAACATCGCCTTCGGCCTGATGCGCACCACCCTGCCGCCCGCCGCGATCGACGCCCGCCTCGCCGAGATGCTGGCGCTGGTCAAGCTCGAGGGGCTCGAGAAGCGAAAGCCCGATCAGCTCTCCGGCGGTCAGAAGCAGCGCGTGGCGCTGGCGCGCTCGCTGGCGCGCCGTCCGCAGGTGCTGTTGCTCGACGAGCCATTGGCCGCGCTCGACAAGAAGCTGCGCGAGAGTACCCAGCTCGAACTGATGGAATTGCAGCGGCGCCTCGGCACGACCTTCGTCATCGTCACCCACGATCAGGAAGAGGCGATGACGGTGGCCGACCGGATCGGCGTGATGGATGCGGGGCGTCTCGAACAGGTCGCGACGCCGCGGGAACTCTATGAGGCCCCCGCTTCGCGCTGGGTCGCCGAGTTCGTCGGCGACATCAATATTTTCGAGGGGCAGGTCGAATCGCGCGAGGCGGGCCGGATGATGATTTCGACAAGGGACGCCGGAACCATCGCGGTTGCGCAGCCGCGCCAGCCGGTCGGCAAAACCCTGGTCTGCGTCGCGATCCGCCCGGAGAAGGTCAAGCTGTCGCGCCGCGGGCCGGTGTCGGACGCGCTCGGCCCGCATGCGATCAACCGGCTGGAAGGTGTCGTGACCGGCGTCAGCTATCTCGGCGGCGTCACCAGCTACAAGGTGAAGCTCGATAACGGCGCGGTGGTGCGCTCGTCGGTGGCGAACACGGCGCGGATCGATATCAACTCCTATAATGCGAGCCAGCGCGTGGTGGCCTGGTTTGCGCCCGACGACTGCATGGTGCTGGAGCAATGAGCGTACCTCCCATTTTCACGCGCCCGGCGCGGCTCGCCGCGGTCGCGCCATATCTGTGGATGCTGCTGTTCTTCCTGGTGCCGTTCGGCTTCGTGCTCAAGATCAGCCTGTCGCAGACCGCGATCGCGCAGCCGCCCTATCTGCCGGTATTCGACCCGGCGCAGGGCCTGGCCGCGATCAAGGCGGCGGCGGCCGAGCTGTCGCTGGACAATTTCAGGCTGCTGGTTTCCGACGACCTTTACATCCTGTCCTATCTGCGCAGCCTCGTCGTTGCCGCCGTCTCGACCTCGATCCTGCTGTTGATCGGCTATCCCGTCGCCTACGGCATGGCGCGGCTGCCGCAGCGCTGGCAGGGCGTCGCGATGATGCTGGTGATCGTTCCGTTCTGGACCTCTTTCCTGATCCGGATCTATGCCTGGATCAACATCCTGCAGCACGATGGCCTGCTCAACAAGATCCTGCTGGCGCTGCATCTGGTTGCAGCACCCGTGGTGTGGCTCTCCACCGACAGCGCGATGTATCTCGGCATCGTCTATTCCTATCTGCCGTTCATGATCCTGCCGCTCTATGCTGTTCTCGCCAAGATGGACAAGGCGCTGTTGGAAGCCGCCGCCGATCTCGGAAGTTCGCCGCGCGAAGCGTTCTGGCTGGTGACGTTTCCGCTGTCGCTGCCGGGCGTCGCCGCCGGGGTGTTGCTGTGCTTCATCCCGATCGTCGGCGAGTTCGTGATTCCCGACCTGCTGGCGGGTTCCGGCTCGATGATGATCGGCCAGACCCTGTGGCTGGAATTCTTCACCAACAAGGACTGGCCGGTGGCCTCCGCCGCCGCGGTGGTGTTGCTGGCGCTGCTGCTGGTGCCGCTCATCTTGTACGACCGGCTGCAGCGCCGCCAACTGGAGCGCGCCTGATGGCACCGCGCCGGCTCGACAGTTTCTCCCCGTTCAACGCCGTCTCGCTGGCGCTCGGGCTGGCGTTTCTGTACCTGCCGATCGTGATTCTGGTGATCTATTCGTTCAACGCCTCGCGGCTGGTCACGGTGTGGGGTGGCTGGTCGCTGCGCTGGTACGGCGAGTTCTTCAACGACCGCGCCATGCTGGAGGCCGCGCTGATGAGTTTCAGGGTGGCGACGACCTCGGCCACGCTGGCGACCCTGCTCGGCACGCTCGCCGCGGTGGCGCTGTCGCGCGGCGCCGCTTTCCGCGGCCGCACGCTGTTTTCCGGCATGCTCTATGCGCCGCTGGTGATGCCCGAAGTCATCACCGGGCTGTCGCTGCTGCTGTTGTTCGTGGCCGTCAACGCCGAGCGCGGCTTCTGGACCGTGACAACAGCCCACACCACGCTCACGCTGTGCTTCGTCGCCGTGGTGGTGCAGTCGCGGCTCGGCGCGCTCGATCGCAGCCTGGAGGAAGCGGCGATGGATCTCGGCTGCGGTCCGGCCCGCGCCTTCATCGCGGTGACGCTGCCACTGATCGCGCCCGCGATCGCGGCGGGCTGGATGCTGGCGTTCACCCTGTCGCTCGACGACCTCGTGATCGCGAGTTTTACCACCGGGCCGGGATCGTCGACGCTGCCGATCCGGATCTATTCGGAAGTGCGGCTCGGCGTGAAACCAGAGATCAACGCCATCTGCACGCTGGTGATCGCCTTGATCGCGGCGGTGATCGTGGTGGCGTCGCTGGTCGCGAAACTGTCGAGCGCGCGGCGCGAGAGCGCGGCGCCGCTGTAGAAATTCGTCATTCCGGGATGGTGCGTCAGCACCAGACCTCAGATGCGCAATTGCGCATCGGGAATCTCGAGATTCTCCGATGTGCAATTGCACATCGTAGATCGCGCTTTGCGCGCCCCGGAATGACGGTATGGACCGCTTCGCCACGATGTTCCTCGCAATGACGGTAAATCCAGATACGGCTTCGCATTCCCGCCGCGCGATGCGCCCGAGTTTTGCATGAACCTTCGCCCAAGTGAGGGCGTGGGGAATGCCGGGTGCCCGCGCACCCGCAGCCGCGCGTGGTGTGTAGAAAGCACGCGCGTTAGTCACCACGGTCGCGCCGGAATCGCCCGGCATTCCCGCACGCAATGGTTTTAACGGTTTCCTTCGTGATCTCCCCGGCGATCGGGCTTGTTTGTCACCGTCGTCAGCGGAATGACTTTCGCCAACTTGACGCCAGCGTCGAGGCGTCAGAACCACACGACTTCGCCGTCCGCCTCAGGCGCTGTCGTCGACAGCACCATCCGCGTCCACCGCATCCCGCCCCGCGTTTCGCGACGATCATGATACGCCCCTCTCCCGGGACGGGACGGCTGACGATATGAAGTGATTTGCGTCAGACGGGAACGGAAATATTTTTGCGAATGGGGCTGGACAGGGTGATGCAGGAGATCGCGAGTGATTTGCCCGTCGGGCGCGCGTGCTTCGTCGCGCAGCCTGTCATCGGGCGCGCATTCGCGCGACCCGTTGGCTCGCGGGAAAGGCCTTTCAAGCAGGGAGATTGGCATCTTGCGAAAAACAACCTGCCAGAGCACCATGCGGCCACACTGCCGAGAGAACGCATATGAGGGTTTCCAAAGCATTCAAGCCGGCGGATTTGCCGGAGAGCAATTCATCCGGGTATCCGGCGCCATTTCGGGACGGCCAGCGCAAACGATGGAACCGTCGTCTGGGTGATTACGGCGGGCTTAAAAACTACGGCGTGAACTTCGTGCGTGTCGAGCCGGGCGGCCAATCTTCGGCCCGGCACGCCCACACAAGACAGGATGAATTCGTTTACATCGTCGAAGGCGAATTCGTCCTCGTCACCGATGCGGGGCGCGAGACTGTCCGGCCGGGCGATTGCATCGCATTCCCGGCGGCTACGGGAGATGGTCACCACTTCCTCAATATGACTGACAAAGATGCCGCGTTTCTGGTCGTGGGAGACCGCACGCCAGGCGACGAAGTCACTTATCCCGACATCGATCTGGAATTGAAGGCCGGCCCCGACGGAGCAAAGACGTTCAGACATAAGGATGGCGCTCCGTATCCGAAACGTGAGCGCGATTAGGCACGCGGCCCGCTACGGACCGCTCTGCCAGATCGCGAACGAGGCTCTACGCTTTACCCCCGAAAGCTGACTCGAGTAACGCCGCGGCGAAACGGTGGACAGCGGTGGAAAAGTCCGCCGCCGCCACACCGACACCACGATGCATGGCGAGCGTGTTGAGCGAGTAAGGTCGAACGCGTTGGGGGCGATCGATGCCAGCGCGGTCGAGTGGCCGGGCGTCTCCCTTGCCTCCACCCCGGAAGTGCAGGGCGCCCGGCTGCTTCGACTGATGGCAGAGCCTCGCTTCAGGCAACTTCCAGCGTCGGAATTTTCCTGATTTTCTCGCCGAGCTCCTGCTGCGCCCGGTGCAGATCGTAGCGCTGTTGCAGATTGAGCCAGAGATCGGGGCCGTTGCCGCACAGTTTGCCGAGCCGTAACGCCATGCCCGGCGTGACCGGCTGCTTTTCCTTCAGCACATCATAAAGCGTCTGGCGCGAAACGCCGAGCAGTCGGGCGATCTCCGTCCTGGGCCGGTCGAGCGCCGGCAGGATTTCCTCGCGCAAGAGTTCGCCGGGATGCATCGGAGGCAAGCCTCGCTTCGGGAGCTTTCTGGTCATGAATTTTTCCTCAATGACGTGTCACGCCGCCGATAGCCGCACGTGAAACCGGCTACCGGTCGCCTCGGCATAGCGCAGCAGCGTCTTGGTGCTCGGAAGCGTGTGACCGTTTTCGAGCCGGGCGATTGTCGATTGGCTGGTGCCCATTCGCGCTGCGAGTTCGGCCTGGGAGAGGCCGGCGCGCAGGCGAGCCCTAAGCAACTCGGCGGCGATTTCGAATTCGGGCGCGAGCGCGTCATACTCGGCCCTGACCTTGGGGTTGGCGAGCAGACGGGCCTTGAGCTTTTCGAACTGGATTGTCATCTGACTTCCTTTGCGCGCCGCAGGGCCAACTCGATCTCGGCGCGCGGCGTTTTTTGCGTCTTCTTCACAAATGCGCGGACCACGACGACCCTGCGGCCGATCGCCGTGACGTAAAGTGCGCGGGCAATTCCATCGCGGCCGGTCAGCCGCAACTCCCATAGCCTCCCTTCAAGGTGCTTTACATGCGGTTCGCTCAGGCTTTCCAGCCCGACCGCCGCAATGCGCTCGGCAAGCCGCAGAAATCGCGCCTGCGTGTCGGCCGGGAGAGCGGCGATCTCTGCGGCGACGGTTTCGTCGAGGATTTCGACTCGCCAGGGCACGGGAGCTTATATCTCAATTTTGAGATAAAGAAAAGAGGTAAGTCCCGTGGGCTCGCAGCGCTGGAGAAAGGCGCCTGTATTGTCGTACTTGGGAAGATTTCCGCGCAGTTCCTATTGATCTCGCTCACCAGTTGAGCTTGGATGACCGCGGGCCTGGGGGGAATGTCATGCGTATCTTGAAGATCGTGGCGCTGTGCGCCGCGCTGGGTGGCTGCATCTCGACCGGCGAGACCATCGCTTTCAAAACTTCGAATCCACAACAACAGGCGATGATGCGCGACGGGCAACCGGCCCTTGTGTCGCGCCAGAAAAGCTCACTGGTCCTGGTGCGGCCGGCGTCCCGACAGTTGCAGGCCAATGGCCGTCCCGTATTTGTCGTCGGTATCAACAATTTTGGAAAAGCGCCGGTTGATTTTCGCGTAGCGCAAGTGGAGGCCATACAGCATGTCGGTGCCTCCGACTACGCGATGCAAATCGTCACGTACGAAATGCTCGCCCAGGAAGAAAAGAACCGGCAGGTTGCGGCGGCGATTTTTACGGGGATCGCCGGCGCTGCCAACGCCTACAGCGCATCCCAGGCTGGTCGCGGCAGTTACACGACCCCCAACGGCCACACCGGGACGTTCTACAGTCCCACGGCCGCTGTGATCGCCCAAAACAATGCCGCCGTTCAAAATGAGGCAATGTTCGCGGCCACGGTCGAAACCGGGCAGCGCAACATGGCCGCGCTCGAGCAATCGGTGATCAAGGACAATACGCTGATGCCGGGTGAATGGTACGGTGGGCAACTGCACCTCGCGCCGCCGACCGATCAGGGCGGGGGACAGAAAACATATACGATCATCATTACCGTCGGAAATGATCGCCACGTTGTCGAAGTTTCGCAGGGACCTCTGGGATCCTGAGATCACGAGCACGCTGGCTGGCCAGTTCGCCGTAGCTCGAAGAGCGAAGGCGGAAGGCCTAACCCGCCTCTTTATTTTTTCGGCCAGTCTGCCCTATGGGCTGTCCGTCTGGTGCCAGTTTGGCTCGGTTCTAATAGGCGCGGCGTAAAGTAAGTACCCATGGTCAACTAGCTGGTCAGGCGTGCTAATGTTGGCGGCCATGACAAACAAGCCGACATACAACGATGCGCCGATCGTCGACCCTTCGGCAGACCGGTTTGGGATCGATCCGTTTGCAAAGGCGTTAGCCACAAGTATCCTAAAGATCGGGTCGCCTGAGGGAATGGTCGTCGCCCTGAACGGCCCTTGGGGATCGGGAAAAAGCAGTGCGGTAAACCTTGTGCTGCATCATTTGAAGGGCGCGGTGGACGCCGGCGAGATTAGCATCATCAATTTCGCCTGCTGGTGGTTTCGAGGTGAGGAGGCTTTGGCGCTCGCATTTTTCCGTGAGCTTTACGCCGGGCTCGGCCCATCACTCGGGGATCGCTTTAAGCAAGCCCTGCCGAAAATAGGGGCGCGATTGTTGCGCGCCGGGAGCGTAGTAGGCGCGGGCATTGATCTTGCCGGCGGTGCCGGTGCCGGCGCAGTTGCATCCGGCGCGATGAATTGGCTGTCCGGTCTTATCAAAGACGATGATACAGTTGAGAAACTACATGCTGAACTCGTGAAGGCACTCGGCCAACAGAAGATGCGCTTTCTAATTGTCATCGACGATATAGACCGGCTTGCGCCAGACGAAGCCTTGCTCATTTTTCGCCTCGTCAAATCGGTCGGCCGCCTCCCGAATGTGATCTATTTCTTGGTTTTCGACCGCAAGCTCGCCGAGAAGATTGTCTCCGACCGCTATCCATCAGAAGGCCCGCATTATCTTGAGAAAATTATTCAGGCGGGGTTCGACCTACCCGAGCCTCGGCAAAGCGATCTGAGTGCTCAGCTTCTCGAACAGCTTGATGCCCTGTGCGGGTCGCCTCCTGAGCGCGGGACGGTTCGCTTTATGAACATTTTCTATGATGTCGTGCTGCCGGAAATTAAAACGCCCCGTGACCTAGTGCGGTTGATGAATGCGTTTTCGGTCACGTGGCCTTCGGTAGGTCGCGAGGTGGATCAAACCGACTTCATAGCGCTGGAGACATTGCGGGTGTTTCGTCCCGAAATCCATCGCGCGTTGCGCTCGGCAAAGGCGATGCTTTGCGGTACGGGCGGGATGAGCGTGACACAATCAGCCCGCAATCAAGCTCCGGAATACGACCGGCGCCTATTGAGAGAAGTACCCGGGGACAGGAAAGACGCAACCAAGCAGGCCCTAATGCGTCTGTTTCCACGGCTTGAAGCAGTTTGGAGCAATGTTCATTACAGTGACGACGAAGTCTGGGCGCGCGAGCGTCGCGTGTGTTCTGAGAGTCATTTCGATGCTTATTTTCGGTTCTCGTTAGGTGACGAAGCGCTTGCGCGAGCAGAAATCGACGAGTTGATAAATCGCGCTGACGACGTGTCGTATGTGCAGGACACTTTCCGCAAGGCATTGGCAACGCCGCGCTCGGACGGCCGCACCAAGGCGTCCTTGCTATTAGACGAGCTGAACCTGCATGCCAAAGGAGTGCCTGATGGAAAGGTTGGTCCCTTGCTGACGGCGCTCTTTCAACTCGCCGATGAATTGCAGGTCCCGGGGGACAAGGCGAAGCCCTTTTCGATGGGAGACAATCATCTTCGGCTCCATTGGCTCTTGCGCCGACTCACGCTTGAACGGTTCGACCTTACCAAGCGCTCTTCGGTACTTACGGCCGCATGCGATACAGCCTCGCTGGGTTGGCTGATCGATATTTCGGACTCGGCTTACCGCGATTACCATCCCCGTGAAGGGAAGAACCCGGAGAGCGAGGCAAACTGCCTTACAACATCGGCGGCCGCGGACGAGCTGCATGAGTTGGCTCTCAAGCGAATTCGCGCGGCATCGAAGACGAGTGAGCTGTTGAATCACCCGGAATTGCCGTATTTGCTCTTTCGCTGGTCCGACGAGGAAACCCCTAAGGTGTTGAAATGGACCACCGCGCAAATCAAGCAGGATGCGGGCGCGGTCCGGTTTGCAAAGGCTTTTACAGCGGATAGTTGGGTACATAGTTTGGGTGATCGTGTGGCTAGGCGGCAGACGCAAGCGAGGCTAGATTCCATCGAGCGAATTCTTGACAAGGACGTCTTTCGGGCGCGCCTCGAAGAGCTGGGCGCAGGGAACGCGCTCAGCAAAGATGATAGCAATGCGGTTCGGACGTTCTTGCAGGCGTGGGATCGCGGAGAGTAGGCCGGCAATCCACTTCTTTGCCGCCGATGAACGGCGGACTTCGCTCTCGCTAATCCGCCCGCTTCCGGATCGGGAATGCACAACAGCAGTGCGTTCTGCGTTCCCCACAGTGACCAGCGCCACCGTCTCAACTCGCGCCCTTGAGCTTGCAGGAGGTGTTGCACGTCACGATCGTGCCATTCAGGCAGGCGTTGCACACATCGACGCACTGGCTGAGCTGCTTTGGGTCGTAGTTGCTATACTTCTGCGCGATGCACCGGCGCTGCGTGTGGGTATATTCGGTCTGCTCCTCCGAACACGACGCGAGGCCGATCGCCAATACGGCCAGAATACCGAGGCTCAGCGAACGCATGGCGCATCTCCCTGACTGATCCGCTTTCTTAACTGTCCTTTTACCATAATTGTTCATGATGTTGCGGGTGGTTATCCGCAAGGGCTTTCTCCATGGCGCAGCGCAATCCGAGAGCATCAGTCGGCAGGGACGAAAACGTCCTGAGCTTTGCCCGGCCGTCGGCGCAAGATTGCGGTGCGACAGCTCTCGATCTTGTATACCAGGCGGCGGAAGTCTTCAGCGGCATGGAGGATCATGCCCGAGAAACCGAAGCCCGCGCCCGGTCGCTGTGCAAGAGCGCCGCGGAAAGACTGAAGCATGCCGAAATGCGAATTGAAGCGGCCGAGCGCGCGCGACAGGGACTCATCATTGAGACCGATGCCAAGCTGCGGGACGCTTCCAGAGCTTTAAAGCAGGCCCAGGCGCGTATCGAAGCCGCTGAAGACAGGCTGACGGCGGTAGAGTTCCGTGCGCAAGCTGCCGAGGCCGAAGCACGTGAGGCCAAGCAGGCGCTCGCGCTCGTCGAGGAAGCCATCCGCAGGCGCCTGCTTTGCGCAAGTCCCGAAGCTGACAGCAGGCTGCACGCGGTCGCCTGACGCTTTCGTCGTTAACTCGCGCCTTTGGCGTGCAGTCGAACCCCAACCCCAAAATCGGAACCGTCAGTCCGGCTTCGCCGCCGCGGCCGGCGTTCCCGCCGGCGCGGC
The DNA here is from genome assembly GCA_963801875.1 of uncultured Alphaproteobacteria bacterium. Lineage (GTDB taxonomy): Bacteria > Pseudomonadota > Alphaproteobacteria > Rhizobiales > Xanthobacteraceae > Bradyrhizobium. The sequence continues at coordinate 134,279 of CAWDGT010000011.1, forward strand.
CGCCGCCGCATCCGGCACCGCCGGTTTCGCGCCGACGCCGGTAAAGCGCTCCAGCACCGAGCGCACGGCGTCGCGCGTCTTGCGGTCCTTGACCGCGTCGAGCAGGGGGGCGGAGGCCGGCGAGCGCCGGATCAGGCTTTCCGGATCGGGAAAGATCAGCGGATCGTCCCACGGGCCCTGCACCACGAACGGCAGCTCGAAGCCGGGCGCGCCGGAGGCCGGCGCGGTCAGGCTGGCGACGCCCTTGAGGTCGTATTCGCGCGCCGGCACCGAAGCCGTGCCGGTCAGGGTGAGGCGCGTGGCGGGGCCCTCGACGCGGACATCCTCTGTCGTGGCGATGCCTTCGGCAAACTTCAGCGCGATGGTCATGGTGTCGTAGGGCGTGGAGCCGGAGCGGAAATTGCCGGCGCCGGACAGCGGCCGGCGCTCCAGCCGCCGCAAGAGCTGCTCGACATTGAAGCCCGAGATCGCGCCGTCATGGCCGGTCAGCGTGGCGGTGCCGTCCAGCGACTGGGCAAGCCCGAACGGGCTCGAGCCCGTGGCCACCAGCGAGACGTTGAGATTGCCGCGGCCGGACAGTTTTGACACCCCGAACAACTCGGACGCGCAGGCCTGCAGGTCGACGTCGGTGAGCTGGAACTGGGCCTTGATGTCGGCGACCGCGTCCGAGCGCGCGATCCCGAACGAGCCCCGCGCCACCCCGCCATAGATCTGCGCCTCGCCGATGCTCAGCGCCAGCGCGCCGCCGCGCAAATTGGCGCCGAGCGCGGTGCGGCCGAGTTTCGAGCCTGCGACCGTCACTTGCGCCGCCGACAGCCGCATGTCGAGATCGGTCGTCGACAGCGCCTTCAGGTCGAACGCCTGCCGGTTCCAGTCGCGCGCGCCCGAGGCGAGCAGGCGGAAGGTGGAGATATAGGGCGTGAAGTCGAGGTTGCCCGCGGCCAGCGTCGCCTGCAGGGTCTGGCGGCCGTTGTTGCTGGCGTAGGTCATGACGCCTTCGGCGACGTTGCCGTCGAGTTCGACGTTGACATTGGTCAGTGCGATCGACGGACCGACCAGGTTGGCGCGCGCCTTCAGCGCGAAACGGCCGAACCCGCCGTTACCGGGCGGCGCCTCGCCGGCCCAGCGCAGCGCGTTGCGCAAGGAGGGGCTGTCGATGGTCAGGGTGCCTTCCATCATCATGCTGGAGCTGTCGGCAACGGTGCCGTCGAAGGCCAGTTTCAAGGGCGAACTGGCCAGCCGCGCCTTCAGGCCGGAGCGGTCGCCCGAAAGCGCGGCGACGAAGTCGCTGGCGCTGAGGGAGCCGTCGACGCGTTCGCCGCGCCAGTCGAATTGCCCGGTGGCGGCGAAGGAACGCGAGATCGAGGGCCAGGCCAGCGAAAGGTCGATGTCGTCGAGCTTCTCGGATACGTGGTTGGCGGCGTCCTCATAGTCGAGCACGCCGTCCTGGATCCGTATTTCCGAGAACGACAACTGGTTTTCCGCGCCGGGCTTCATGGCGCGCACGATGGTGTCGATGAACGGCGTCCAGTTGCTGGCGCCGTCGGCCGCGCGCACGACATGGATGTGCGGGCGCAGCATCATGACATCAGCGATCTCGAACCGATGCAGCAATAGCGGCACCAGCCGCAAATTCGCGGTCAGGACGTCGACGCCAAGCGCGGGGTCGGCGGCGGCGTTGCCCTTCAGCCCGACGTCGTGAAAGGAGACATAGCTCGCCGGGAAAACCGAGATGTCGATATTGCCCTTGATCACGAGATCGAGGCCGGTCACGGCCCGGATCTGCGCCTCGACCGCCGCGCGAAGCGCGTCGCGGTTGAGAAACCAGGTGGTCGCGATCAGGCCGATCAGCGCCACCCCGAGCAACGCCGCGATCGGCGTCCCCAGGCGCTTCATTCCTTGGGCCATCGTCAATGACATATCCGGATCAGGTCAGAACACGTCTGGTAGAACATTTCTGTTATAGCCGAGACGGGTTGTCGATAAAGAGGCGGGCAGGGCGCCAGCCGTGCCAACGAGCACAACTTGCGCGGTTTTCTTGACGCTTTCAAGGCCGTAGGGGTGGTTGCGAACCGCTCCCAAAGACCGGGAGCCCGTCATTGACGCGTTGCGAAGATTTCGCCTAATAATCCCCCAAACATGCGGGCCGTCGCGCCCTTCCTCCATCCAGGTCATGGTTTCATGAACAAGGTCTATCCCGACGCCAAATCGGCACTCGCCGGCATTCTAAGGGACGGCATGATGATCATGTCGGGCGGTTTCGGTCTGTGCGGCATCGCCGAGACCCTGTCGGACGCAATCCGCAATTCCGGGGTGAAGAACCTCACCGTGGTCTCCAACAATGCCGGGGTCGACGGCATCGGGCTCTCCCGGCTTCTGGAGACGCGGCAGATCAGGAAGATGATCTCGTCCTATGTCGGCGAGAACAAGCTGTTCGCCCAGCAGTTCCTCGCCGGGGAACTCGAGCTTGAATTCGCGCCCCAAGGCACGCTGGCCGAGCGCATCCGCGCCGGCGGCGCCGGAATCCCTGCGTTCTACACCAAGACCGGCGTCGGCACCCTGATCGCCGAGGGCAAAGAAGTGCGGGAATTCGACGGCGAGCGATATCTGATGGAGCGCGGGCTGTTCGCCGACCTCGCCATCGTCCATGCCTGGAAGGGCGATACCGCCGGCAATCTCGTGTATCGCAAGACCGCGCGCAACTTCAATCCGATGATGGCCTCGGCGGCGAAGATCACGGTGGCCGAGGTCGAGCACCTCTTGCCCGCCGGCCAGATCGACCCCGACCAGATCCACACCCCCGGCATCTTCGTGCAACGCATCGTTCAGGTCGGAACGGCACTGAAACGCATCGAGCAGCGCACCACCCGCAAACGCGAGGCGGCGGCTGCCGCCGGAGAGGAAGTCTGATGGCCTGGACCCGCGATCAAATGGCGGCGCGCGCCGCGAAGGAATTGCGCGACGGCTATTACGTCAATCTCGGCATCGGCATCCCGACGCTGGTCTCCAACTTCATCCCCGACGGCGTCGACGTCGTCTTGCAGAGCGAGAACGGCATGCTCGGCATGGGACCGTTTCCCTATGAGGGAGAGGAAGACCCCGACCTGATCAACGCCGGCAAGCAGACCGTCACCGAACTGCCGTCGACCAGCTATTTTTCCAGTGCCAATTCCTTCGGCATGGTGCGCGGTGGACATATCGATCTGTCGATCCTGGGGGCGATGCAGGTGGCGCAGAACGGCGACCTCGCCAACTGGATGATCCCCGGCAAGATGGTGAAGGGGATGGGCGGCGCGATGGACCTGGTCGCCGGCGTCAAGCGCGTGGTGGTCGTGATGGAGCATTCCGCCAAGGACGGCGCAAAACTCCTGAAGCAGTGCAACCTGCCGCTGACCGGCGAGCGGGTGGTCGATATGGTGGTGACCGATCTCGCGGTCTTCACCATCGACAAGCACGGCAAGGACGGCATGGCGCTGATCGAACTCGCCGACGGCGTCACTCTCGACGAGGTCAAGGCGAAGACCGAGGCCGAATTCCGGGTGGCGCTGAAGAACGCGTGAAGCTTCCAAAGGACTTAAAATCGTTGTCGTCGTCCCGGCGAACGCCGGGACCCATAACCACAAGTGTTTGTAGTTAGCGCAGCTGGCGGTCCGGCTCGTCGCAAAACTCAGATTAGTGGTTATAGGTCCCGGCTCGCGCTTCGCTTGGCCGGGACGATGGGGGTCAGCTGCGCGTTCTCATTGCCGATGCGCGAGGGCGGTAGCTTTCCCGCGCCGTCTTGACTACCATTGCGACCAGCCGGCGATTTCAAGACCGGCCCACGCAATCGTGCCCAGGGGGGACTTCATATGGCTCTTGCAGTAAACGCCGGCGCGCGTCTCGACCGGCTGCCGATCTCGTCGTTTCACTACCGGGTTTTCTGGCTGGTCGGCGCCGGCATGTTTTTCGATGGCTACGATCTCTATATCGCCGGCGGCGTGCTGGCCTCCGCCGTGCAGACCAAATTCTCGACCGTTCCGCAAAACCTGCAGTTCATCTCGCTGACCTTTGTCGGCATGACGCTGGGGGCGCTGATCACCGGATTTGTCGGCGACAAAATGGGGCGGCGGTTCACCTACCAGGTCAACCTCTTGATCTTCGGGCTGGCCTCGCTGGCGGCGGCGCTGGCGCAGGACATGACCCAGCTGATTGCCTGCCGCTTCGTGCAGGGCCTCGGCCTGGGCGCCGAAATCGTGGTCGGCTATTCGACATTGACCGAATTCGTGCCGCCCAGGACGCGCGGGCGCTGGCTGTCGATGATGGCGTTCGTGGTGGTGGCCGGTTTCCCCGCGACCGCTCTTCTCGGCTATCTCATCATCCCGAACTTCGGCTGGCGCCCGATGTTCGTCATTGCCGGGGTCGGCTCGCTGATCGTCTGGTATCTGCGCAAGAATCTGCCGGAATCGCCGCGCTGGCTTGAATCGCAGGGCCGCGCCGCGGAGGCCGAATCCCTGATGCAGTCGATCGAAGCGGAATCCGCCGGGGCTGCGACGCTGCCGCCGGTGGTGGTGCCGGCTCAGCTCGCCCAGGTCACCGCAGCCGACATGCTGAAGCCGCCGCTCTTGCAACGCATGATCGTCGGCTCCTGGGTGCTGATCACCATCAATACCCTGATCTTTGGCTTCGTGATCTTCCTGCCGCAGTTCTTCCTGCGCCAGGGGCTGACCATCGCCAATTCGCTGGCCTATACGCTGGTGTTGTCGGCGGGATCGCTGGTCGGCTGCGCGTGTGGGGCCTATTTGTCCGACGCCATCGGGCGGCGCGGCAGCATCATCGGCGCCTCGATCGTCACCATCATCACGGGCTACATCTATGCCCGTTTCAACGCGGCGTCGGATCCTGCGATCGTGCTCTCGGTCGGCTTCGTGCTGATCGTCGCGATCTATGTGCAGACCGCGATCCTGTTCGGCGTTTATACGCCGGAACTGTTCCCGACCGAGATCCGCTTGCGCGCCAACGGCATCTGCAACACGCTAGGCCGTGGCGCCACCGTGGTCTCGCCCTTCATCGTCGGCGCCCTGATGGCAAACTACCAGCTGCCGGGCGTGGTCTGGCTGATGATCGGCCTGGTGCTGATCCAGATCGTGGTGGTGTGGGCCTGGGGCGTGGAGCCGCGCAATCGGGGGCTGGAGGATGTCGCGACAGCCACGGCTTGATCGCGTCGCGGACGGCATCGCGCGAGGCGCATCGCAAGCGGAGCGGCGGATCAGCCCGCCGTCCGCTTGACGACCCCGGTCGGCGTAGCGAATCCTTCGATCGTCCGAATGCGCTTCTCGAGCCACCAGCCATATTCGGGAGTCCAATCCTCGAATTTGCGGTTGAGTCCGAGATCATGGGCCCAGTGTTGCGCGATATTGGGATTGAACTGGGATTGCCGGCCGACCGCGATGAGGTCGGCCTGCCCGTTCTCCAGGATTGCTTCGGCCTGCCGTGCCTCGAGAATGATGCCAACCGCCATCGACGCGATGCCCACCTCCTTGCGGACCCGCTCAGCATAGGGCACCTGGAAGCCGAGGCCGCGCGGGACTTGGGCTGCCGTTGCCGAGCCTGAAATGCCGCCGGAGGAGCAGTCGATCACGTCGACACCGCGGGCCTTCAATTGCCGGGCGAAGGCGACCGTGTCATCCAGATTCCAGCCGTCCTTGGCGCCGTCGACGGCGGAGACGCGCACGAACAGCGGCATCGTATCGGGCATTTCGCGCCGCACCGCTTCAACAATCTCGAGCGGCAAACGCATGCGCCCGGCGCGATCGCCGCCATATTCGTCGTTGCGCGTGTTGGAAACGGGGGAAAGAAACGAGGCGAGCAGATAGCCGTGGGCGGTGTGGATCTCGATCGTGTCGAAGCCTGCCTTGACCGCATTGCTGGCCGCGTGCGCCCAGGTGCGCACCATCGCCCGGCACTCGTCGGTCGTGAGCTGGCGCGGGGTCAGCCATCCCGGCGCGACGGGCTCGCTGGTGGGGCCCACGGGTTGCCACACCCTGGCGCCGGCCGCGATCTGTTGGGCGGTGAGCGGGCCCATGCCGTCCATCGCGCGCTGCGAGGACGCCTTGCGCCCGCCATGGGCGAGCTGAATGCCGATTGCCGTGTTCTCGCCCTTCATGAAGGCGATCAGCGGCTTGAAACTTTGCAGCTGCGCATCATTCCAGATGCCGAGGTCATGTTCGTTGATCAGGCCGGTCTCTTCGACGGCCGTTGCCTCGACAAAGACCAGCCCGAAGCCGCCCAGCGCATAGCGGCCGAGATGCACGTTGTGAAAAGCGCTGCAGGTGTAGCCGGGGCCGGCGCGGTAATGCACCATCGGCGGCACCACCAGCCGGTTCTTCAGCGTCAGACCGCGGATCTTGAACGGCTGGAACAACATTGGTCGTGCAGGCTCAATGCTGTCGGTGACCGGGTCTGACATGGAATTGCCGTTGAACAGGGTGGGGTGGCAGGCGCCACACCCAATCATTCTCTATTTTGTGTCATTGGTCCAGCCGGGCCGTTGCGAGACAGCAGGCGATTGACGCGGGGCCTTCGATCGACGCGAATGCGGCCCGCGCGCCATTCGCCTCAATTCAACCGTCGCTGCGCCGCCGTGTCGCGGTACCAGTCGAACGGCTGGTCGCCAGTCGCGACCATCACACTCTTGACGTTGAAATGGTCGTCAAAACTTTCGGTGCCGAACTCGCGCCCGACGCCGGAATCGTCGATGCCGCCCCAGGGCGAGGCCGGGTCGAGGCGGTGATGATCGTTGATCCAGACGATGCCGGCCTTGACCGCGGCGGCAAGCCGATGCGCGCGGCCGACGTCGCGGGTGCGGATCGCCGCCGCGAGCCCGAACGGCAAATCATTGGCGAGCCGCAGCGCGTCGGCCTCGTCCTTGAACGGCGTCACCGAGGTGAACGGGCCGAACACTTCTTGCTGGAAGATGCGCATGTCGGACTTGACGTCCGCAAACACGGTCGGCTGAACGAAGTAGCCGTTGTCATGGCCGGGGACTTTTGCAGCGGCGCCGCCGGTCACCAGCCGCGCGCCGTCCTCGCGGCCGAAGCCGCAATAGGACAGCACGCGGTCGCGCTGCCGCGCCGAGATCACCGGCCCGAGCTGGGTCGCGGGGTCGAAGGGGTCGCCGATGCGAATGCCCAGCGTTTTCGCCTTCAGCTTCTCGACGAACTCGTCATAGACCGTGGCCTGCACCAGATGGCGCGAGGCGCAGACGCAGGTCTGGCCGGCGCCGATGAAGGCGCCGAACGCCGCATAATTAACGGCCTGGTCGACGTCGTAATCGGCGAACACCATGACGGGCGTCTTGCCGCCGAGTTCCATGGTCTGGTGCGCGAACACCCTGGCGGCCGCGGCGCCGGCGATGCGGCCGGCTTCGGTGCCGCCGGTCAGCACCAGCTTGTTGATGTCGGGATGTTCGGCCAGCATTCGCCCCGCGGTCTGGCCAAGGCCGAGCACGACATTGAACACCCCGGGTGGCAGTCCCGCCTCGGTGAAGATCTGGGCCAGTCTCAGGGTCGTCAGCGGCGTGTATTCCGACGGCTTGACGACGGTGACGCAGCCGCTCGCCAGCACCGCGGCCAGCGACTTGCACATGATCATCAGGGGATGATTGAACGGCGTGCAATTGGCGACGATGCCGATCGGCGTGCGCAGCGTGTAGTTCAGATACGAGCCTTCGACCGGAATCACCGCATCGCGGCGCGCCAGCGCGAGGCCGGCGAAGTAGCGGAAGAAATCCGGCAGCCGCGACAGCTGCGCGCGAGTCTCGTTGAGCGGGCGGCCGTTGTTGAGCGTTTCCAGCCGGTACAGGGATTCCAGATTGGCCTCGAAGGCATCCGCCAGCCGATTGACCAGCCGCGCCCGCCCCCGAATGTCCATGCCGCCCCAGGGGCGGCCCTCGAAGGCGGCGCGCGCGCTCTTCATCGCGCGATCGACATCCTCAGCGGTCGAATTCGGAATCCGCGCGATGACCTCGCCGGTGGCGGGATTGCGCACATCCAGCATCTCGCCGCCGCCGGCCTCGATCTCGCGGCCATCGACGAAATTGCCGTGGATCTCGACGTCGACGGAGGCGGGCTTGGCGGGAATATTCAAATGTCTCTCCCCTCGAGAAATGGCCGCGTTGCGCTTCTCGGCAAGCGTTTTTGCAGCCGTGAAATATCCCGTCAAGTGACGAAGGCTTGAAAAGGCCGGGATTTGATTTATCAATCTGTCGCGCTGACAAACCCGGCTCGCCACGTGACCTTAAACACACGACCTTTGCGGAAGAGAGACAGGCATGGATCGACTTTTCGCCAACGGCACGGTGAATGCCGCGCAGTCAGGCCAGGGGCCGGCGCTTTTCCTGTTGCATTCGCTGCTGTCGGATCGCGCGAGTTTCGACGCCGTCGCGCCGAAACTGTCGCAGTCGTTCCGGGTGATCGTAACGGAATTGCCGGGCTTCGGCCGCTCGCAGGCGGTCAGCGGCGGTCTGCCTGGTGTCGCCGACCGGATGGCTGAGGCTGTGAAGGATGGCGCCGGCGGCGATGCTGCAATCGTGCTCGGCAACGGCTACGGTGGTTTCGTCGCGCTGCAAATGGCCATTCGCCATCCCGGCATCGTGACGCGGCTCATTCTCGCCGATTGCGGCGCGGCGTTTTCGGAAAGCGGGCGCGAGGCCTTCCGCAATATGGCGGCGGCCTCGAAGGCCAGAGGATTGCAGGCGATCACCGATGTCGCGATGCGCCGGCTGTTCGCGCCGGAGTTTCAGGCGCAGCATCCCGACCTGATGCGCGATCGTCGCGAGGCGTTTTTGCGATCCGATCCCGCGGTGATTCAGTCGGCCTGCACGGCGCTGGCGGAACTCGATCTCCGGCCGCAGCTTTCGCAGGTCAAGGTCCCCGTCCTCGTTCTGGTCGGCGAACATGACGAGGCGACGCCGCCGCCGATGTCGCGCGAATTGGCGGCTCTGTTGCCGAACGCGCGCCTGAAAATCATTGCGGGCTGCGCGCACGTCCCGCAGCTGCAATCGCCCGAGCTGTTTCTGGATGCGATCGGCGATTTCATGCCGGCGCAAGGACGCGGCGAAGCGCTTACAGCAAGTTGATCGCGAGCCAGACGGCCGCCCATAGCGCCAGCGCCAGAATTGCGACGACGACGAGGGCCGCCAGGACCCGAAATAGCGCGTTGGTGTCTGAACCAATCGACGACCGGCTTCGGCCACCGCCGAAGTCGTCGTCTTGCGGAATATGGGCGCGGATTCCGAAAACTCGAAAAACAGCGTCCAAGACGTACAGGCTCATGGCCTCGGCTCCGATCTGACGATTAATGCGCCACCATTGCCCGGAATTGCATGCCGCGCTTTGAGCGAGCGCAAAGTTGCCTTCCCCGGGTTGGGCTATTGAGGGTGCGGATCTCGAGCATGCGAAGCCCCGCCAGCGTTCGATCCGTTTGGGGACCCGGCAAGATGGAGCGATTATGACGACAGTTCCGCGCTTTTGTGCGCATCAGGGCCTGGCGCTGTTTGCGAACAGCTTTCGCCCGTTCTTCCTTTTCGGCTCAATCCAGGCCGGGCTGGCGATCCTGGTGTGGCAGCCGATGTTCTATGGCGAGATAACCCTGACCTCGGCATTTGCGCCGCGCGACTGGCATGTGCACGAAATGCTCTACGGCTATTTGCCGGCCGTCATCACCGGTTTCCTGTTCACCGCTATCCCGAACTGGACCGGGCGGCTGCCGATCCAGGGCACGCCGTTAAAGGTGCTTGTGATAGTCTGGATCGCGGGACGGCTTTGCGTGACGTTTTCCGCCGAGACCGGGTGGCTGGCGTCGATGCTGGTCGACGCCGGCTTTCTTGCGCTGGTCGCGCTGGCAGCGGCCCGCGAGATTCTTGCCGGCCGCAACTGGCGAAATCTCAAGGTCGTGATGCTGGTGCTGCTGTTGCTCGCGGGCAATGTCGTCTTCCATCTCGAGGCCCATTTCCACGGCGCCGCCGACATCGGCGTCCGCATCGGCATTGCCGTGGTGGTGCTGCTGATTTCGCTGATCGGCGGCCGCATTGTTCCGAGTTTCACCCGCAACTGGCTGGTGCGTGAAAATCCCGGCCGCCTGCCGGTGCCGTTCGGCCGCCTCGACATGATCGTCGTCGCCATCGGCGCGCTGGCGCTGGCCTCATGGATTGTCATTCCCGAAAGCCGATGGACCGGTGCCGCGCTTGCGCTCGCCGGATTGCTGCATCTGGCGCGGCTCGGACGCTGGGCGGCGGACAGGACCTTGCGGGAGCGGCTGGTGCTGATCCTGCATGTTGGTTACGCCTTCGTGCCGGCGGGGTTCCTGCTCACCGCGGCGTCCGCGTTCGGACTCGTTGCGGCAGGCGCCGGCATTCATGCCTGGATGGTCGGGGCCGCGGGCGTCATGACGCTGGCGGTGATGAGCCGGGCGACGCTCGGCCATACCGGCCAGCAACTCACCGCGTCGGCCACGACGCAGGCAATCTATGCCGCGATCATTGTCGCGGCCCTGTCGCGCATTTGCGCGGACATCGAGCCTGTTTACAGCGAGCCGTTATTGCATGTCGCGGCCTTTGCGTGGGCGGCCGCCTTTATCGGCTTCGCCATATCGTTCGGACCGCTGCTGGCCCGCAGTGGGAAACAGAAGGCGGTCGCCTGAAGGCGCAACAGAGCCCGCGAGATTGCCGGCAGCCGACCGACATTTGCCCTCTGTGCGAGGCTCAACCTGCATGTTGGCTTGATGAGCTCCGAAGTCCTACGATTGACGCAGAGCCTTCATCGCGGACATCCTGTATCGCCAGGCGCTCGCTGCAATCATTCCGACCAGCATGGCCGCAACAAACACCAGAACTTTTGGGTCTAAAGTTACAAGATCAGCGAGCGCCGGGCCTGGGCAAATGCCCGCGAGGCCCCACCCCACGCCAAACAGCGCGGCTCCGCCGATCAGCGGCAGGTCAATCTGTCGCTGAGTAGGCAGGTGAAATTTTTCGTCAACCACAGGAGAGCTGCGACGAAAAATAAACGTGTAGCCCAGCGTCGTGACGGCAAGACCTCCGGCCATCACAAATATCAGGGTTGGGTCCCAACTGCCCGCGAAATCCAGGAAATTGGAAACCCGCGCCGGATTGACCATGTCGGAGAGGGTAAGTCCGGCACCAAATATGACGCCAGCCAAAAGCGAGAAAACCAGAGACATGTCGGATACCTAGATTATGTGACGGATAACGAAAACGGTTGCAGCGCCAGTAGCCATGAAGGTTACTGTGGCAACGACGGAACGCACTGAAAACCGGGCCAAGCCGCAAATGCCGTGACCGCTGGTGCAGCCAGATCCAACCGTCGCTCCAGCGCCCACGATCAATCCAGCGATGACCGTCGTCGGCAATGCCGCCGGGAAGGTGACGCTGCTCCAGTCCTTCAGGCCAACCGCGGTGACGAGGAGCGCGCCCAGCGGCAATCCCAGGATGAAGGCCAGACGCCACAATCTGCCCGTCACGTCGGTCGCGGTCATGGCGTTCACGACGATACCGCACACACCGGCGATGCGCCCGATGGTGAACATCAGAATGATCGCAGCAAGACCAATGAGAACCCCGCCGATCAGCCCTGAAACTGGAGCAAAACTTGTCATGGTATTCAGCCTCAATTTCTGCTCTGACAGAGTATCGCGGATCCATGCGTCAGAACATCCGAAAATTCACTATAGAGACCGATGCGCGCAATGTCCGCCATTGGGTCCAATCGCGGACATCCCGCGGCAGAGAAGCAAGTCCGAACGCCGCTGAAGCGTTCAGCAACCGCGCCGCCGGCGCGCGTCATCGCATTTGGTGCGCGGAGTCGATGCGGTCAATCAGGTTCTTGATGGCCGGGCTCGGGTTGCTCCAGATCGGCAGCAGGCTGACCGGTCCGCAGAAAACAACGGTGTCGCCGAACTTCGTAGGTCGCCGCAGCAAAAGCGTGATCTGCGGCGGGCTCATGTAAGGCTGATAATTGACGTTCTTGATGTCGGACAGCGGGATGCGTTCTTGCTGCCCGTCGTTGCGCACGACCAGCGCCTCGCCCGCATCCAGCACCTCGTCGGCGAGACAGAACACCATTCTTTGCATGAAGCGATAACTGACGACGCCCATCAGCACCGGCGCGATCAGAAAAGGGATATTGGAAGCCCGGCTATCGCGCGATGGTGAGAGCAGCCCGAATGCAACGATGAGCAGCAGGATCCCAAACCAGAGAAATGGAAAGATCCGCTTGTAGAAGAACGTCGCCTTCGTCGAGGAGATACGGGTCATGCCGGCTGCTTTCGGCCAATTAATAAAGCGCTATTTTAACATATCACGCCGCTGCTATGGACCATCGCGGGCTAAAATCTACCCTTGTCCGCCTTACCCCGGCACACGGATAGCGGGCATCCACAGGCGCGGTCCAAATGTCCGCTAAGTGCCTGCCGGGAAGAGACTCATGCGCTCCAGCAAACGGCACAAACAGAAAGATCGCCTCACGGCTGTCCTTCCGAAAATCTGATCAGTTGCTACGGGTCGTACTCGATGCCTAGCGCCGGGCTAATTTGGCTCGAAACGGTATTTTGGAATCCGGACTACGCGGCTCGCGCGAGGCCCGCTGTCCCAAGCCGGCACGAACCTCGCCGAGCCCGTCAAAGCGCACACTGCCGCGAGGTTACTGCGCGAGCGAGGCCTCAACGATCGTTTCCTCGTGGCGCTTCACTTGCTCAATTTTCGGTCCGGTCACCTTGAGGAATTCAAGATTAACCTCGGTCGTCTCATAGGGCAGCAAGCGTGGAAGCTGCGTCGTGCCATTAGCCTCGCCAAGGAGGGTGCCTTCGGAGTCGAATACCCTGCCAGCCACCGTGACTTTGCCGATGGGCGCGGAGGACTGATTCTGCACCGTTGCCCTGATGTGGAGATGTCCCTCGCCGCAGATGAAGAAACCCTTCGGCAGGTCGGGATCTAGCCCGACGCTAAGGACTTGCAGCTTCAGTTTATCCTTGAGCTGTGTCGATTGCGCGGACGCGGGGGAAAGCCCCACGCAAACCATCGCCACCATCACCAGACCGTAAAGCGGGTTCATGACCATTCTCCGTGAAGATAATGTGCAGGTTATTCAATAATGCGATCCGCGCGAACGAGAACTCTGCGGGGGGATCGAGAGCCCCAGATGCTTAGCCGTTTTGAGGTTGAGAGTGAATACGAAACGCTCGGCCTGTTCAACCGGAATGTCAGCCGGCCGCGTGCCCATCACAATCTTATGCGCCATCCGCGCGGCCTGGCGGCCCTGCACATAGACGTCCGGGCCATAAGTCGCGAGCGCGCCGACTTCACCCCACAGCGTGTTCATATACATGGTGGGAATTCTGCGAGCAAAGGCAACCTCGAAGCTGCGCCCGGGAATGTTGAGATTTGTTCCGGCCTGAACGATGAGAATACCATCGGAGCCCCCTCGTTCGAGTGACGTCAGCCCCGGCTCGATATCGAATTTATCGGTGATCGGCTGCTCGATGAGCGTCAGGCCGAGGCTGGACGCGGCGCTCCGTGCCGAGGCAACCGACTGCACTTCGCCGGTCTCGCGCGGATCGTAGCTGACGAGCACGCGTTTGAGCGAGGGAAGGAGTTCCTTGAAGAGTTCGAGTCGTTTGGCCGTCATCTCAGCGCGCAGGTCCGACACGCCGGTGATGTTTCCCTCCGGCCGCGCAATATTGCGGACGAGCCCGCGAGGCAGGGGATCGATCTGAAGGAAGACCATCGGAATGAGTTCGTTTTCCTTCTTGCAAGTGTCCGCGACGCAAACAAGAAGGTCAGACTTCTGCGCCCGCAGTTCGTCGTAAATCGCTAGAACGCGATTGGGATCGCCGCGCGTTGGGCGTGCGTCAAGAATGATGTCCTTGCCTTCAATGAGGCCCTCATCCTTAAGCCCGTCACGAAAGCCCTGTGTAGCGTCGTGCCAGGGCACCATGGCATCGGTTATGATGCCGATTTTGACGGGCTTCTCGATAGGCGCCTGAGCTTCTGCTCTGTCTGCGGCGGTGAATAAAAGTATCGCGAACAGCAGGCGCCAGGTCATTCGATTACCTCGTCAGCACCCCGCGCTGCGAGCCGCCACTTGGCCGCCGCACCGCCGAGAACACTCGCGAATTCGCGCCGCCTCATTTCCGACCCCATGCTCAAGATGCGGCATCTTATCGGCTCAAACGAGTACTTTGATAGGGGCTGAAACCGACACCCAAACCATTGCCGCAGTGCACAGGCAATGTCGTTGCCGGGGGTCATCAAAAGCCGAAAAACTCAATGCGAGCATATGTTTTCTACCTTGCCCCGACAGCGGGCGCCGCGCACTGCAATCGGGATTTCCGTTTTTTGGCCGGCTGTCGGCTACTGTCATTCGCTTGGCAACCGCTGGCACCAATTGGACCGAGAGAACGCATAGCGAGAGAACGCACAGGTAGACAGGAAACGGGTCCTACGCCGGCTCCATGCCATTCGCCTTGAGCACCGGCGCGGCGGCAGGCGCTTTCAAAAAGTCTATGAATGCCCTGGCGGCAGCCGTGTCTTTCGATGTTGCGCCGATGCCCGCCGTAAACACGACGTACCTCTGCAACTCCGCCGGCAGCGGACCAGCGAGTTCGATATCCGTTACTGGCAAAATCTCGCTGATCAGGATGAACCCGAGTTCCGCCTTGCCGTTGGCGACATTCTGGGCTGTCGCCGAACTGCTCGTCTCCAAAATCGTTTTTGGTGTCATCTCCGCGACGATACCTAGTCGGTCCATGACAGGGATCAACACCGCACTGGTTTGGCTTTCCTTCGTATAGACGATTGATTTGGCGGCGAGCATCGTTTTCCTGAATGTGTCGGCAGAGCTGATATCCGGTTTCGGTTCGCCCTTCCTGACCGCGACTCCTAGCCCGACCTTGGCGACATCCGTGCTGGTCCCGGCCATCAGCCTGGTTTGCTTGACAAGATCTTCGAGCATAGTCGGCACCAGGACAACGACGTCGAATGTTTCGCCACTGTCGATCTGGCGCTTGAGCGGGACAGCGGTGCCGTAAACGATCGAGAGCTTGTGCCCGCTGCTGCGCTCAAATGCCGGAGCAAGGTCCGTCAGGACCGCTCGCACGCCGACCGAGGCAATGACCTTGATCTCGGCCGCGTTCGCCGCGCCGGCAGCGAGCAATGTGACAATGCCGATGGATGCGTATTTCACACATTGTCTCATCGCATTTCTCTCCCATCTCGGGCGCAAAACGGACTCAAGGCAGCCGCCAGACCTGACGAACTCGCGTCGCTTTAATGCCAATTCTGCGCCCGATGCCCTCTACCCGAGCGTAGGTAATTTTTCGGCGCAGTCCAAGCGATCGGATGTCCGTCTTGCGCCATGAAGCGTGCCAGGGCCCATCATCGGTCCCCGCATGGATTTCAGACGCGAAACGGTTCCACACTGTTGCTGACCGGTAACAGTCAACGATGAGCCCGCTTGATATCCTGACTTCAGAGAATTTTGGAGCCGACCGCGATTTGGGAGGGGCTGTTGTTTTATCCATTGCGCACGATTTCCCTGACCGCCTGCCTGATGGCGGCGGCGCTAACGTTCTCCGGCAAGGAAGCCGCCGCCGGGTTCGCCGCTCCTCCCCCTCTGCCAAATCCGGCCTTTGGCTCGAACGCCGCGAACGCCAGCAGCTGGGTGGGCGGCGGCCATGCCGGTTACAACTGGCAACAGGGATCGCTGGTGTTCGGCTTCGAAACCGATTTCCAGGGCACGCATCTCAACAGTTCTGCGTTGGGCGGACTGACGCATAACCCTCCGATTGTTCCGCCGCCCGCCGGCGATTTCGCCAGCACAACGGCGTCGATCGACTACTACGGGACCTTCCGCGGCCGCCTCGGGTTCACCACGGGGCAGTGGCTGTTTTTCGGCACCGCGGGTGCCGCCTACGGCAATGTCGATCTGAGCAGCACGTTCAGCACCCTGGGAGTGCAAACCTTTTCGCAGACCTCTGAGCCGAGGATCGGCTGGGTCGGCGGCGTGGGCCTGCAATATCTGCTGCGGCCGAATGTGATGCTCAACTTTGGCTATCAATATGTCGATCTCGGAAAGATCAGCGTTGCGTCGTCGACGATTGGCGTCTCGGGTCCCGCTCTGGTCACGCTTGGTCAGGCATCCACCGTCCACGCGCAATTCCAGGCGGTGACCGTGGGTATGAGCTTTCGGTTTGCGCCGGACGGATCACCTTCGCCATGGGCGGGGGGATATGTCGGTGGCCAGGTCGGTGGCGCCTGGGGCAACAGCGCCGACAGCATCTATACCTCTTCCGCGGTGAGGGGGATTCTCATCTCCGACGCCCGGCTCAAGCGCGATGTCGTCTTGCTGGCACGCCGCAGCGACGGGCTGGGGCTCTACAGCTTCAAGTATTTGTGGAGCGAGAAGGTCCATGTGGGCGTGATGGCGCAGGAGGTGGCCCTGTTGCATCCCGCAGCCGTCGTTCGGGATGACCTCACCGGCTACATGGCCGTCAACTATACCCTACTCGGGCTGTAGCCCATGACCCCGCCGTAGCCTGCCTTCGCCCAAGCAGCTTCTGCAAGGGGCTGTCGAACGTATCGCGCCCGGCCGTCGTTCTCAGCTATCCCTGCCAAGGTGTTCGGCCGTCCGCAGCGCCAGCGCGTGGATGGTGAGAGATGGTGCTTCGCCTCCACCGGAGGAGGGAAACACGCTGGCGTCCGTGATCCACAGGTTGCGCCAACGATGGCTGCGGCCGGCGCCATTGACCACCGAACTTTCGGGATCGCTCCCCATTCGACAGGTGCCAAAGACATGCGTTGGCCCGAACCAGTCCCAGCTCGAATAACTCTCGAAAATCCCTTGTGCGCCGCTCGCGGCCAGTAATTCGTGTGATTTCGCCGCCATGAAGCGCAGACGGGCGATGTCGGACTGGTCCAGGAACGAGGCAATGCGCGCCACGGGCATGCCGAACCGGTCGCGTGTCATGGGATCGAGATCGACGCGGCTGTCGGGGTTGGGCAATCTCTCGCCAATCGCGCCGATGTGCAGCGAATGCCCCCACAGGCGACGTACCGATTGCGCATGCGCGCGACCCCAGCCGGGGACGGCGCGCAGGGCGAACGCGGCCAGGCCCTTGAGCTCGTTCTCGCCAGAGGCGTTGTAAAAACGGCAGCCTCCGATCACCCCAGGGATCGCGTCGGGCGCGTTGAAGTCCCAGCAGATGGCGTCGTTCGGAAGACCGCGGCGACTATGCTGGGGTTCGGGATGCAGTGCGCCAACGGTGACCGCGAGCGTGTCCATGAAATTGCATCCGATTTCACCGCTCTCGTTGCCAAGCCCGCCCGAGGCCAGCAGCAGACGCGGCGTTTCGACAGCGCCGCAAGCCAGCACGAGATTGGGACTGGCGATACGTTCGATGCTGCCATCGGCGCGTCCGACCAGGACGGCGGTTACGCGATCGCCGGTACCGGTTTCGATCCGGATCACGGTGCTATCCGGACGAACGCTGCAACGGCCGGTCGCCACTGCCGCGGCTACGAAGGTTACGTCGGCGCTACCCTTGTCGCCGCGCGGACAACCCTTGTTGCAGGCGCCGCAGTAATTGCATGGCGGGCGGTCATGCAACGGCAGCGACAGCGCGGCGCGGCTGTTGGCCTGCCAGTCGAGACCGAGCGCGGCCGCCCCTGCACCCAGCGTGCGCGCCGCGTAGGAAAAAGGATGAGGCGGCAAGGGAAACCCCCGTGAGCGCCAGCGCGCGCCCTGGGTCGCCGGGCCGGCGACGCCGATCAGTTGTTCGGCGCGGACGTAATAGGCCTCCAGTTCGGCGTAATCGATCGGCCAGTCCGCGGCCACGCCGAAACGGCTTTTCATCTTCATCGCGTCGGGGTGGAGGCGGTGCGACTCCCCGGTAAAATGCAACGTGCTGCCGCCGATGCCGCGGACGTGATGATATTTCTCCATCCCGCGCGTGCCGTTTGTCACCATCGGCCCCAGGCCGCGGCTTCCCGATGCCAGCAGCGGCTCGTTGCCGACAAGCTTCTGGCCCGGCGCAAAGGTGACCGTGCCCGTACTGCCCGGCTTTTCCGGAAAATCGCGGGCCTCCCAGTCAGCTCCGGTCAGCGGATAGTCGGTCGCCGGATCGAAGCGCGGTCCCGCATCGAGCAGCAGCACCGACAGTCCGCGTTGACAGAGTCCATAAGCAGCCGCGGCGCCGCCGGCTCCGGCGCCGACGATCACCACGTCCCAGCCGGCGCCGTCGCTCATGCGGGCTGATCCTGGAAATCGGTGAAGCCGTCCGGCTGCGGCGGACCGGTATAGGCGAAGGCCGACTTTACCACGGGCTCCGAATAATAGGCCGTGCCCAGATGATAGCGGAGCGCGAGCACGAATTGCTGCGTGTCGTCGTCATGCGATCCGAACGCCGCATCGACCGCCGCGAGCCTGCCTGCCTCGTCGAGGGCAAGAAAATTCGAAGCCCCTTGAAGCGCCGCCCTGTTGTCGAGCCAGACTACTCCCCTTGTCATCAGGCCGTGAAGTTCAGGCATCGCGACGATGCGCTTGTGCAGCCCCAGTTCGGATGCTCCCGGAAGCCCGTCGCCGGGGAACATCAGGTCGGCAATCGCCGCCACGGTGCGGGCGATGTGTTCATTCGGGCCTGCTCGCCAGAACGATCCGATATTGCGCCAAAGCGTGGCGAAGCCGCCGAGCGACAGAAATCCCAGTAGCGCGATGACATCCCGTCGCTTCATGTGCACGCCTCCCTCGTTGCTCCAAACGCTAACACTTTCCGGCCGGGCGGCGAGCGAGAAATGCAGACGCGGACATCGCCGGAGGTACGCTTCGCGCCAAATGAGAGAAATCGCAACATGCGCGGGTAACACCGAGTTCCAATGCACGATGCCCGAGGGTATCATGCCCTGATGAAACCGGTAGGCCGCTAAAACTCGACCATCTGTGAGACGCCTGATCAATCATGAGCGCCGAGGCGTGAGCCACCCATGCCAGGCGAGCCGAAGAGAAACGAGGACACGGATGGAGCTATCCTACTCACAGAATCTCGAGGACTATCATCTCTCGCTTGCCTTCGCGGGACAGACCACCGGGACCTATATCGATGTCGGCGCAGGGCATCCGATTGCCGACAACGTGTCATTCTGGTTCTATGAGCGCGGCTGGCACGGCATTGTCGTCGAGCCGCAGCCTGAACTTGCAGCGCTGTACCAGCGGCTGCGTCCGCGCGATCTCGCGGTTCGCGGCCTGGTCGGACGTCGCTGCGGCGAAATCGACTTCCATGTGGTCGATCGTCTGCATGGGCTCTCGACGACAGTGGAAAACCTTGCGCAAAAAGCAAAGACCTTCGGCGTCGACTATCAGACCGTTCGCATGCCTGTGACCACGCTGGCAGAATTATGCGAAAGGCACGATCTGGGCTCTATCGATTTCCTCAAAATCGACGTCGAGGGCGCCGAAGGCGATGTTCTGTTCGGCGGCGACTGGAAGCGCTTTCGACCCAAGGTGATCGTCGCCGAGGCGGTGACGCCGATGGCGTCGGAGCCGGCATGGCAGGACTGGGAACCTTTCCTTATTGCTCAAGGCTACCGCTTCGTTCTGTTCGACACGCTCAACCGGTTCTATGTTGCGCAAGAACATCCTGAGATCATGACGCGTCTGCCGTCCGAACGGGCGCCGTGGCACGCCGTTCGCCACATGTACGAGATAGGACGTGCCCCCGAAAACAAGCAACATCCCGATCACGCGCTGGCGCAGGATCTCGCGCGCGGATTTTGGGCGAGCCTGCCTTATCTCGATACAAGCCTCATAACCGAGCTTTTGAGTCGCGCCCGCCGAATTGCAAAACCCGGCGAGTTCGCCGCGCTCGCCTCTACGGTCGATACCGAAGAATTTCGTGCGGCGCTCGGACGGATCGCCTGCGGCTATGATGGCGGACAGATCGTCGATGAGTGAGAGACTGCAAAGAAACGCGCTGGCGATGACATGACAAGCAGCCCGCCGCAGAACCACGGCCGACCGCGCCTCGTTTTGACTATCGCATACGCCAGATGGAGAGATTGGCCGCGGGATCCCGCGTGAGCGGCTCCAGGAAATCCGGCGTGTCGCCTCGGCCAAGACGCGCCGCCAGCCCGTCGGGAGCCAACTTCAGGAAATCCGCCTGGTCGGGAGCGCCGCGGCAGATCACGACGTAAGTGACGCGGCGGTCGGTTAGCACGCGTCGCGCGGCCTCGGGCGGAGCCAGCATCGCCTGGATCATGGCCAGATTACCGTCACTGTTGCGGTGGTACGGCGCGGCAAAAATCTCGTGGTCGGTCGCGGCCAAAATTGCAGGTCCGAGATCGATCGGCGCCATGACGCGACCGCGCGGCAGCTCAGCAAGCGGCGCGACGCCCGAAACCGTCTGGCACGCCGCCGCCGGATCCAGCCTGGCCATCATCGCAGCCGGCTTGACGACCCGATCGATGAGCGGGCCTGCGGCGAGGCCAGCGAGCACCAGACTCGTCGGTGATGCGACCAACGCGATAACCAGAAGCTTCCGCCCATATGCGCGTGCGGGCCAGAGGCTGGCGAGGCTCGCTGCGAAGATCGGCGCGGCCACACTGGTCGCCCCCGCGCTGCCGCGCATCTCCCAGATGCTGATTCCAATCAATGCGACGAGCGAGACTACGGCCACCGTCCATTGAAATCGCGCAAGCGCGTTGGAGCGGAGCAGGGCGGCAACCGCGAAACCCAGGGACAGGATCGGAAAGCCATAGAGACCGGCGAGCTTTTGCGGCGCAAGTTGCAGAATGGACGCGAACGACATGTTTTCGGCGACCCGGTCGAACCAAAACGACGTCACCAGCGGATCGATCATGGCAAATGGAGACGCCAGACATCCCGGAAACAGCGTGAAGAATGGT
Source organism: uncultured Alphaproteobacteria bacterium (assembly GCA_963801875.1). GTDB lineage: Bacteria > Pseudomonadota > Alphaproteobacteria > Rhizobiales > Xanthobacteraceae > Bradyrhizobium. Next base: position 155,223 of record CAWDGT010000011.1, read on the forward strand.
CCGACAACGAAAGAGCCGGCTACGCCTCCGGCGACGAGGCGGCCGGGCAACGAGGAATGCCAACGATCGACACCGACCACAATCATCAGCGTCATGCCGCCTCCCGCCATCAGCAGCAGGAACGGCCCCCCAAAGGCGTCGCACACCGGCGCCGCAAGAGAGTGCGGCGGCAACAGCAGGCCGGCGAGCAGCAGCGACGATCCCGCCAGCGCTGCGCCAAACACGAAGACCGGGCGCGATACCGCCGTGCCCCGCCAGATCAGCAGACCGAACACCGTCAGACATATCGCGGCAATGGCCGGCAGCATCTCGACACCGATCGCCAGCGACAGCGATGCGGCGGCCCCGGCAAGGCCGGCGCAGGCGACACTTTGTTCGATGCGCGACGCCAGTAGGACGAGGGCCAGCAGCAGGACGATCTGGACGTTATGGTGATCGATCGCCCCGGCGCGGAAATGAACCAGCGCGGGCACCGAAAGAGTGGCCAGGATGACCGCGGCAAGTCGTGCGGCCTGTCGATCGCCGCCGCCGCACATTCGACCGGCAATCGCGGGGGCGAGCAGCAAGATGGCGGCCAGCAACAACAATGTTGGCCACAGAAACAGCGTGACGGCCTCGGCCCCATGCATCCCGAGTAGCGGCTTGAAGATCAGGATCATCGCCGCCAGCGGCGCATCGATGACGCGCGACCAGTGCATCGAAGCGCCGGGAGGATCAAGCCGATGCTGCGCCAGGTCGAACCAGCCCTGGCCCGCAATCAAGTCGCGCACTTCGACCAGCCGCATCGCGTCATCTGTCGACATGGCATCGAACACGCCGGTTCTGATGGCGGGCGCTGCGAGCACGGCGACAACCATGACCGACAGTACAAGCATCAGGAGTTCAGGACTGGCGGGCTTCCCGGCGACGCGCGAACGGCGATCCGCGGTCGGTGCAAAATCGGACATGAGCTACCTCGCGTTCCGATTTAGCCAAACGGGGTTACAACTCGCTTAAGTGCGGTCAAGTCCGATGAACCGGGATGTCAGGTAACCGCGCGGTAACCATGATTTCTTGCCGATCCGGGCGAGGCAAATACCGTCGCGTCGCGTGCGAACCCACGCGCGTCTCCCCGCGCGTTTCTCATGGTCTTGCGGCGGAAACCGCGGCCGCCAGGAAGGCGGCCGCGGTCGCTGTCACTCGGCGGCTTGCAGCAGGGTGATTTCCGCGACCAGCTCCTTGCCCTTCGTCTCCGGGCTGAACAGTAGCGTGATGACGAACATGATCGCGGCGCCGGTCGTCGCCACCAGCATCGGAACGGCGAAGCCAAGTGGCTGACTGACGGCGAAGTAGGTCAGCACCGGCCCGGTGAAGCCCGCCCAGATCGCGCCTTGATGGTAGCAGAAGCCCGACGCGGTCGCCCGCACCTCGGTCGGGAAACGTTCGGTCAGATACGCCGGATTCTGTCCATAGATCGCGCCGAGGAACGCGCCCTGCAGGATGAAGGCGCCGGCCACCATGGGGTAGGAATCGGAGAACAAATACAGCGGCGTGACGCAGGCGCCGATCGCCGCCGGGATGATCATCGCCCATCTGCGGCCGAAGACATCGGCGACGTATCCCCAGGCCCCGCTCGCCAGGAACGCCACCAGGTTGGCCAGCGCGATCGGCATCGCAACCATCCCCGCAGCAAGATGCAGATCCTTCTGCAGGTGGGTGGCGAACATGCCGTAGACCGAGTAGTAGATCACGAAGCCGCTCGCCATCCACAGGCACGCCATGATGGTGTTGCCGAGGACGCGGGCGCGGAAGATGTCGAGCAGCGGCGCCCGAAATTCCTGCTTCTGCTCGCGCTGAATGCGGCGGTTCTCCACCCATACAGCCGGTTCCTTGACGTAGACGCGGATCCACACGACGGCCAGCGCCGGCAGGACGCCGAGGATCAGCAGGCCGCGCCAGCCGATCTTGTCGTAGAGCAGTCCGTAGGCGGCGCTCGATAGCAGGAAACCGATACTCCAGGATCCCTGCAGCAGGCCGCTCATCAGGCCGCGCGAGCGCGCCGGCCACGACTCCATGGCGAGCGCGGCGCCGGCGGGCCACTCCGCGCCCATGCCGATGCCGAGCAGCGCGCGGAACAGGAACAGCAGCGCGAAGCTCGGCGAGAGGCCGGCGAAGAGGTTGCAGAGCGAATACCAGAGGATCGAGATCATCAGCGGCGTCTTGCGCCCGACGCGATCGGCGAGCCAGCCGGAGCCGACGGCGCCCACCAGTCGCAGCCACAGGGTGACGGTGAATACGGCCGTCACTTCGATCAGCGGAACGTGGAACGATTCGGCGATCGGCACCATGATCAGCAGGAAGATGGTGAAGTCGAACGCATCGAGGGTCCAACCGAGCCAGGCGGCGATCCATGCCATCCATTGATCCTTGGTGGGCTCTTTCCACCACGGGACCTGGCCGGGTATCTCAGCTGTCATTGTCATGGGCATTCCTCCGGTTGTGCTTGAGCAGGCTCATTTTCTGCAGGCGGCCGTCTGCGCGGCCTGAGCACGAACGTCGGGAAGAAGCGAAGTCGCCAGCCGCAACTTCAAGAACAGCTATGACGAATTCGCTCCGCCTTGATGGCGGTGAAACTCGAGCCCGGGGTCAAAATCCCAAGGCTGCATCACTGGCAACTCCCAGACGTTGCACGATCTCAAATCATTCGCGCTGCGAGTATGTCATGCGCTTGCGGTGTGACAAGAGAGCCATCCACCGACTTTTGGAGGGGAGGCGATGAGGGTCGCATTTGGGTAAGGATGACTGACCGGATAGGGATTGCCAGCTTATTCGACGCGAAGCCCGGTCCCCCGCTGGATCAATGTTAATTTCTATCTCGCGAAATAGAGGCGACACCAACCCTGCGGACTGATCCGACCGGCTACGACCTTGCACCCTGAAGGCGGTTGGAAGTGTTGGCAGATGCCGCAGCGCTGACCACCATTAGGTTCACTCTGATAACCGGCCACTTGCGGTGAACTCTTGGCTTGGGCTGCCGCGCCGTTCGCAATCGTTCCTGACAGAGCAAAAGCGCCAGATGCCGCCGCCGCTTTTTGGATCAACAAGCGCCGAGATAGCTCGATTCTGGTCATCGGAGGGCTCCTCCTCAACTTGCATGCTGTCGACAATCCAAGAAAACCCGCAACCGGAATAAAAATTCCAAGTTCCCTTATTTTTCCCGTTGCGCGGACACCGCTGATCGGCAGCTTCGTGCCGCGAATAGCCTCATGCGGCGCAGAAAACGGCGTCCCTGTTCGATCAACTCTCTCATCCCGGGATTGGGCACTGATGGCGGGAACCCGACGCTCGCTTCCCCGTTGCATCTGGATAGTCGAAAGGCAGTTCAAACGCCGGAGACACGGCCATGAAACAGGTTTTCGATCAGCTCTTGAAATTCTTGCAACAAGGGATTTCTGCGATCTTCCATTTCGTCGAGCTGATCTGGACCTGGTCCGTCGACCAGATCATCAAGCTCGTGGCCGTGCCATGGCAGGAGTGGCCGTTGTGGAAGCAGGTTCTGCTGGTGCTGATCCTGGCTGGAGTGCTCTGGGCGCTCTACATGGCAGGCAGGGAGCTCCTGGAAGCAGGTGCGGCGATCTTGGCTGCATTCGCGGGCCTGCTTGGCGTGCTCGTTCGAACGCTACCCCACGTATTTTTGGCGGGAGTTATCGCCCTGGGAGGTGTGTGGCTTGTCAATCACCTCGACAATTCGCAATTGCGGATGCCGACCTGGATGCAGACCAGCGAACAAATTAACTCGCCGCAAAATCAAAATGGCTCTTCGCAAAATCAAAATATCGTGCCGCAAAAATCATCAAGTAGCGCATCTCAGGGCCAGTAGTCCGAGGTCGCTTCCGGAACTCGAGTTAACCGGCGCAATGGCAGCCCGCGAGCCGTGCAGCGGTTGCTCGGCCACATCTCTTGGCATTGTCCCTTTCGTGCCGCCAGAAGCCGACATTGTTCGGTGTGCTCAATCACGTCGTCGACCGCGAAGCAATCAGGGCGGGATCAAAATGCCGAGTACCTCAGCACGCGGCGTTCCGCGGCAGAACGATCCTGATCTCCGTGAATTCACCAGGCTTCGTATCCACCTCAAGCAGGCCGGCATGCTGTTTGACTACGATGTCATGACTAATCGAGAGGCCGAGACCAGTGCCCTCTCCGGTGGGCTTGGTGGTGAAGAAGGGATTGAACATCTTTTCCCGGACCTCGGGCGCGATGCCGGTGCCATTGTCCCGGATCGCAATTTCAACACTTTCCCCGTGGCTTTTCGTCCACGCTTTCACCATGGGTTTATAGTCTCCGTCCCGTTTGTGGCGATGGCGTTCTCCTACCGCGTAGAAACTGTTTGAAATCAGATTCAGTAGCACCCGTGTAATTTCCTGCGCAAATACCTCGACCTCGCCGGCCGATGGATCGAAGCTCTTTTCGACGTCGATTTCGATCGCCCGTTTTTCATGCGCTGCGCTGGCGCAGGCCAGGTTCAGACTTTCTTCCAGAATAGCGTTAGCACTCACAGTTCGCCGCTCGCCCGATCCTGGCCGGGAATGCAATAGCATATTTTTGACAATGGAATCCGCACGCCGGCCATGTTCGACAATCCGGTCGAGGTTGCTTCTGAGCATCGTCATCAGATCGATGGCTTCCGTTCGCACATCCTCGGCGGTGCAAAGCACAGCCTGCAATTCATCGATCAACTCGGCGGAGAGGCCTGCAAAATTGTTGACGAAGTTAAGCGGATTCTTGATTTCATGTGCGATGCCGGCGGTTAATTGACCAAGCGAGGCAAGCTTTTCCGTTTGAACCAGCCGGTCCTGTGCGACCTTGAGGTCGGTCAAAGCGGCTTCCGCGATATCGCGCGCCCTGGTCGCCGCTTCTTCGCTGCGCTTCAAGTCGGTGATGTCGAAATAGGTCAACAGACGGCCACCGTCCGGCAAGGGCCGCATCTGATACTAAATCACTCGCCCATCGCGCAGCCGCAATTCGCTGATGAATGCCACACCCTTACGTACTGCCTCGACACGCTTCTCGACATACCCCTCGAATTGATCCGCTGGGACGTCATAGAGATTTTTGCCCCAGACATGAGTCACGAGATCGCGCATCGTCGGGCGGGTCTCACGGATGAATTCATCCGAGATGTCCCACATCTTGCGGAACGCGCGATTGATCAGCTTGCCACGAAGCTCGGGGTCCATGAACAGGATGCCATAGTCGATCGTGTCGAGAACGGCGTGAAGCTCCTGATCTCTCGCGCTGAGGTCAGCCAGCGTCGTTTGGGCAATATCGCGTGCCCTGGTCGCCGCTTCCTCGCTGCGTTTCAGGTCAGTAATATCGAAATAGGTGAGCATGCGCCCACCGTCCGGCAGGGGCCGCATCTGATACTGGATCACTCGTCCATCGCGCAGCCGCAATTCGCTGATGAATGCCACACCCTTACGCACTGCCTCGACACGCTGCTCGACATACTCCTCGAATTGATCTGCTGGGGCGTCATAGAGATTTTTGCCCCAGACATGAGTCACGAGGTCGCGCATCGTCGGGCGGGTCTCACGGATGAATTCATCCGAGATATCCCACATTTTGCGGAATGCGCGATTGATCAGCTTGCCACGAAGCTCGGGGTCCATGAACAGGATGCCGTAGTCGATCGTGTCGAGAACGGCGTGAAGCTCCTGATCAAGTTCCGGAAGTCCTGCGCGGCGGCGCGGCACGGTCGTCCCCCGACGTCCGCTGGCCGTCTTGCCGGTCGATACCGATCGTCGCCGCATTCGCTCCCTCAAGGCCACGACTTAATCATACCCTGTTACTGAATTGACCGCGATGTTTTTCCTCACGCGCATCTCCGGCGAAGATCACGAGGTTGAATTGCGGGGCGGCGCTAGCAGCCAGTCAAATTGCGGCAACGAATAATGCAAGTCGGCCGCGACCAGGCATCGCATATCCAATCGATCCATGCTCAGGGGGCAGGCGCAGCGCCTGTACTCGATAAGGAAAGGGCAAGGATCGTGCCGCGTTGCGCCGAATGGACGCGACAAATTCACGCACCGGAGTTCTGATTGCGCCCAAGCTCAGGCCTTCGCGAGTTCGTGCGAAAATACCACTTCAATCAGCGTCCCCGAACGCGGGCCGGTCTTGATGTGGAATTGGGCGCGGTTGGCCTCGGCCAGCGCCTTGGTCAGCGAAAGGCTGATGCCGGAACTGTCGGAGGCCTGATCCGACGGGGCCTGTGTCCGGAACGGCTCCATCGCGGCGGCGACCTCGCTGTCGCTGAGTCCCTGGCCGGTATCGCGGACCCTCAAGACCACGTCGCCGAAATCCGACAGTGCGGTGGAGACGATGACCTGGCCGCCGGCCCTGGCGAGGTGGATCGAATTGCCGATCAGGTTCAGCGCGATCTGACGCAATGCACGGGCGTCGGCGACCACCGGCGGCAGCGCATGCGCCAGCGAGGTGCGGATGATGATGCGTTCGCGGTTGGCCTGCGGCTGCATCACCGCCACGCACTGCTCGACCAGATCGTTGAGGCGCTGGTTGGCGAAGGTGAGCTCCAGTCTGCCGGTCTCGATCCGGCTGAGATCGAGCAGGTCGTTGATGATGGCGATCACCCGTTCGCCGGAAGCACGGATGTCCCTCATATATTCGACGTAACGCTCGTTGCCGAGCGCGCCGAAGCGTTCGCCGATCATCACTTCGGCAAATCCGATAATGGCGTTGAGCGGGGTGCGGACCTCATGGCTGATCCGCGCCAGCATGTCCGCCCTGGCGTTCGCCACCTGGTCGGCCAGCCGCCGCGCCTGCCGCAGTTTGCTTTCGCTCTTCTTGCCCTGCGACCGTTCGCGAAACACCGCGAAGAAATTCGGACCGTCGGGCCGGGTCCGTCCCATCGTCATCCACAACGGGATCAGGCCGCCCCGGCTTGTACGGCCCAGCACGTCGCGGCCGTGATCGAGCAGGCTGGCGACATCAGCGCCCCTGATGCCCGCGAGATAGTCCAGAAACGCGCGCTGGCTTTCCGGTGCGAACAGGTCGGCGAGATTGCGCTTCACGAGTTCGGCGCCGTCGTGGCCGAACAGCGCTTCGGCGCTGCGGTTGCATGAATTGATGTTGCCCTCGGCATCGAACATCACGATGCCTTCGGCCGTGGTGTCGAGGATGGCACCGAGTTCCTCGGCGTTGGCGTGGCCGACCGGTGACGGCGCCGACACCGGTGCGGTCTGTCCGATCGCGGCGGCGATATCGGCGCTTTTCGCCGCTGCGCCGGAGAAAATCAGAGCCAGCGCGGAGTCATCGTCCCAGGCAATCGTGTAGAGGCGCGCCTCGGTCGCTTCCGCGTGTCCTGACGAAGCCTGGCTGGCGGAAATCGTCACCGGCGTGCCGGTGTCCGACGTGCTGCTGGCGGTCGAGACGCCGGGCTCGACATAGAGCGCGTCGAGACCGCCGGCTTCCTCCAGGGCATGAAGGCTCTCGTAGCCCATCCGGTTGAGAAACGCGGGGTTGGCATAGACCAGCCGGTCGAGCCGGTAGATCAGCACGCCCACGGGGAGCAGGTCGAGCAGCGTCTTGTCGCGCCGGGTTTCGCCCCGCGCGGGCGGCTCGTGCCGCGCCAGCCAGCCGGGTTGTTCGCCGGTTTCGGTGGTTTCCGGCGCGGCCAGCGGCTCGACCACCGCATCGGGCGCATCGGATGCGGCCGGCGCCGCGGCGGCAGCGCCGTCTTCGTTTTCGAGCCGCGCCGACAATTGCCGGGCGAGTTCGTTGAAGGCGCTGTTTTCCACCGGCGTCAGGACAGGCGATTTCGGTTCGCCGATCGGCCGAAACGGCAGAACGTTCATTGGCGTTTCCTTCGGCGTTTCCACGGGCGTTTCCAAAACGGGTTGGCGTGAAGCCTCAACGGCAATTGGGTCAGGCGGTTCCGGGGTACTGGTCGCAGGGGCTATTGCGGGCAGGTCCACCTCGGGCGTGTCTCCGGCAGGACCCGCCTGAACGATGTCGGCCGAAAACTCCTGTGGCGTCGGTGGACCGTCCCGCAATTCGAGACGACGCAGCGCCGCAAGCCGCGCCAGACCGTCGAGATCGCGACAGACACCCAATCCTCGATAGCCGGCGAAATTGTGGACGCGATCGACGATCGGCAAACCCGACAACTCCACCGGCAGCCGAGCGCCGCCATCGACCGGCCAGTTCAGGGTTACGCCGCTCCAGCTATCGCGGGTGGCGACCGCCTTGAGAACACGGCCGTCGGGATCGAGCCCGAAGCGGTCTGCGACTTCGCGCCACGGCCGGCCGAAGCCCGCGGCGTAGCGCGCGCCGATCAGGCGGGTGAATTCGCCGGCGCCGAGCCAAAAGCGGCCTTCGGCATCCATCTGCCACGTGAAGCGCAGCGGGAAGGGGGCCGCTTCCGCGAGCGTCGCTTGCGCCGGGGTCTCTGCGGATGACGCCGCAACCGGGGCAGTGTCGGGCGCCAACGCCGTCGGCAGGTCAGCTTCGAGCGGCGCGTCGAACGCCGGCGCTGCGCGCGATTCGGCTACGTCCTCCATCAATGCGAACTCGGCCGGTGCTTCGCCCGATGTCGCCGGCTGCTCGTAGTCGGGCATCGGCCGATCCGCCGGCGCGATCAGCGCAATCAGGCCGACATCCGCGCCGCTGCCGACACGCTGCAGCACCATGTGACCCGTGCCAACAGCGGTCTCGACGCGGCCCTGCTTCAGCGCGTTGTCGCGCACATCGTCAAGGCCGCTCCCGGAGAGATCGCGAAAGCCGAGCAGCGCACGCGCGGCGTCGCTGACGCCGACCAACGTGCCGTCGCGGGCGAAGGCGGCGATCGGCGTGTCGATGCCTTCGACCAGCCGTTGCAGCCGCTCGACCAGCGGCATCGCGCGGCCGATCGGTTCGGCGGCCACGACCAGGATGCCGTGGCTGCCATCGGCGAATTCAAGCCGCGCACAGCCGCAGCTGACGAGCATGCCGAGCGGTGCGCCGAAACCGCGCAGCCGCTGCAGCCGAATGGCGCCTGATGACGGCAGTTTCCCTGCGAGCTGCGCCAGCTGGCGCCGGCGCGCATCGGCTGGGCCGAAAATCTTTTTGGCGAGCGCTGCGCCATTGGCGGCGCCGAACAGTCTTGCACCGACCGGATTGGCCCAGAGGATCCGCGTGCCGTCGACCGACCATAGCCATGCGGGGAGGGCGCCGCTTGCGTGCACCGCCAATCGCGGGTCGCCGACGCCTCGCAACTGGAAATCCGCATGATTCATCGTGCTGATATGACTCGATGGATTCGGCGCCTGCCCGGTGACGGCGCCCGATACCGGCGGCCAGACGACGACAGCCTTAACGAACCGTTAGTATCGCCCGCGCGCGACGGCAGGTCCACGGCCCGGCAGCCCGGGGAGCAGGCCAAAGCCGCGATAACCTTAATTCGACTGAACCGTATTGCCGGCGGGGGTGCTGGTGCGGCAAGCGGCGATCAGGGTTCGCGAGTGGACGATGCTTTCGACTGCACAACAGGAGCGGGACGATGAGTGAAGAAGGGCGTTTTGAGATTCCGAAGGAAATGCGATCGATGGCGGAAGCCAGCTTCGATCAGGCCCGCAAGGCTTTTGAGAAATTCGTGAGCGGCGCGCAAGCGGCCGCGGGCTCGCTCGAGCAGCGCGGAGCAACGGTCCGCGCCGGCGCCAGGGACGTCAGCGCCAGGGCGCTCGCCTATGCGCGGAAAAGAACGTCGAGGCTTCACTCGACCATGCGCAATCGCTGCTGCGGGCCAGGGATCTGATCGAAATCATGCGGCCGTACAGCGATTATGTGCAGGCGCAGATGCGGTCGCTGGCCGAGCAGGCCCGCGAGATGGGCCAGATTGTCGGCCAAGCGGCGATGGATGCCGCCAAGCCGAAAGGCTGACTAGCATTTCCAGTCGGAGTTTCCCGGCTGGAACGCGCATCCAGTCCAGGTCTGCTATGCGGCATTGCACCCTGCTTTTCATTGCATTGCACAAAATTGACATTATATAGCTTCACAGTGGCGGACGCCCGACGTTGGGCATTCCCACGAGGTGATCCAGTTCGACGTTCCCGGGGCTGCCGGGCGCGCATGGGGTCACATCCATTTTCCCCCAGTGCAAAGGACATATGCCATGGCCAGTTCAGATCCTTTCTCCTCCTCCGTTATCCCATTCGAGGTTCCCGAGCAGATGCGTGCGTTCGCCGAAAAGGGCGTCTCGCAGGCACGCGACAGTTACGCCAAGTTCAAGGATGTCGCTGAGAGCCACAACAGCGCCATCGAGGCGGTGTTCACGACCGTCAACAAGGGCGTCAGCGAGTACTCCGCCAAAGTGATGGAAATGATGAAATCCAACACCACTGCGTCACTGGACTTCGCGCAGGAACTGTTGGGCATCAAATCGCCGTCGGAAGCGATGGAGCTGTGGTCCGCCCACGCCAAGAAGCAGTTCGAGGCGGTCACCGCCCAGGCCAAGGAACTCGCCGAATTGACCCAGAAGGTCGCCACCGAAACCGTCGAGCCGATCAAGGCCAATGCGTCGAAGCTGTTCAAGCCCGCCGCCTGATCGATCATTCTCGTCCCAAAAAAGCCCGGGCAGCCAGCCCGGGCTTTTTGTTTTTTGAAGCCGCGCGATGCGCGCCGACGGCGTTATTGGCGTCTCCGGCGGTCTTGCCAAAGAGGGGCGTTGCACCTAGTTTCCGCCCCGTTCGGGACCCCTTGAGGGGCCGGCAAAGGATGCAGTTGTAGCTCAGTTGGTTAGAGCGCCTGTCTGTGGAACAGGAGGTCGGTGGTTCGAGCCCACCCAACTGTACCACTCATCGAACCAAAATCGCGGCAGTCGACGCTGTGGCGCGCATGACACTTTCCACGACAGATTGAATCCGGACGCGCTGTCCTGCTTGCCAACTCCTCGCCATTCACCCACAATTTGCAAAGCCAATGCTTCGGGGGGATTCATGTTTGCTGTCCGGTCCAGGAAGTTCCAGCTCGGCCTGATGCTGGCTACCGCGCTTTCGGTTTCGGTGTGGTCCGCGGCAAGCCAGGCCTACACCCCCGAGCAGCAGCAAGCGTGCAGCGACGATGCGTTTCGGCTTTGTAGCGCCGATATTCCCGATGTCGATCGCGTCACGGTCTGCATGGTCAGGAACAAGTCCCAGCTCAGCCCGGGTTGCCGGGTATATTTCAGATCCGAGCCCGAGGCCGCGGTCACGCCGGTCAATGCCGGGCGGCCGTTAAGCATCAAGCCGGTCAGCGCCAAGCCGAAGAAGTCCAAAAAGCCCGGCAGGTCAGACGACGACTAACCGCGGTTCCCTTGCCTTGCTGACCTCGAGGCGATCCGTCCCCCATCGCCGCCGTCCGGACTCGTTTTGTTCGGCGAGCGCCGCCCTTCCCGGAAAAAGCCGACGGCGCCGATACACGGAGAGGTAGACGGCCGGGTTTTCGCCTCTGCTGCAACGCAGGGTGTGACTCAAAAGCCCACCCCACCGAAGAATCGGGGGCTTCGCCACAATTGCCGCTAAATTTTTCTTCCACGAATCAGCACGCTGATTCATTTTCGTCTCCTGGGTCAATCTGGAGGCCAAGGTATGAACGTCATTGTTTTCGCATCGCGTAAGGGCGGCTCGGGAAAGAGTACCTTGGCTGCCCATATCGCGGCGCACGTCCACAAGGCAACGAAACCATGTCTGATGATCGATGCCGATCCGCAGGGGTCGTTGACCCTGTGGCACAAGCTGCGCGGCACCAACGAGCCGGCGATCAGGACCGCGGTCAATTCCGTCGGAGGGATCATCGCCGCTGCCAAGCGGGACGGCATTGAATGGGTATTCATCGATACGCCGCCGAATGTGTCGGCCGTCGTCGAGGATTCCATCAGGAATGCCACCATGGTGATTATTCCGGCGCGGCCGGGCGTATTCGACGTCAACGCGGTGCAGGAAACCATTCAGACCTGCCGCGCGGCGCGCAAGCCCTACGCGGTGGTGCTCAACGGCGCGCCGGCACGCAGGGACGAGACGGAGAGCCCGATCGTCACCATCGCGCGTGAATCGCTGTCCAAGTTCCGCGCGCCGGTGTGGGGCGGTCAGATCACCAACCGCGCCGATCTCCTGATGGCGCTCAGCCATGGCGAAGGCGCGCGCGAATACTATGCCGAAGGCCGTGCGGCGGCGGAGATCAGCCGGCTATGGGCTGCGATCGAGCGCTCGGTGAAGGCGATCCGCGGATCGGCGTCGGCGAGCGGCGCGATGCACAAGCAGGCGGCATAAGCAGCCGGCTGCCGGACCGGCAAGGAGCGCGGGCGGCTTCGCGCGGTTTTCTGTTCTGAATCGTGATCCCCGCGTAACGGCTGAGGCGTTACGCGGGGATCACGTTGCCGCATGCGGCGAAAGGGCCGATCAGGCGACCATCAGCACGTAGAAGACGATCACCGGCGACAGGCACAGGATCACCGACCAGATGCCGAGCGCCCAAAGAACGTCCTGGGTGGTGAAGCCCTGGTGTTCAGGAAATGTATTGTTCTGAGTGTCCGTATTCACAACGCCCCCGCGCTTGCTGTTTTTGTGAAGACGACGATAGGCGCGGAATTTTAAAAAAGCCGGTTGCGATTTCGCTGTTATTTGACCACGCCTGCTACCGCGGATTAACCACGGCAGCAGCGGCGTCGTTCTCAGCTTCCCATCAGCAGGCGGAAGCCCAGAACCGGCGCCAGCCCCAGCAGCACCGCCCACAGGCCGAATGACGACACCAGCAGCAGGTCCTGCACCGCTTCGGCGCGCGCGGCAGCCAGCTTGCCGGCATCTTGAATGGTTTGAGTGGTCATGGTTTCCCCCCGTCGGCGAGTTGATGGTGGATTCCATATTCCCAAGATTTTAAGGTTGGAGCCACCGCGTCGTTCGGATTTGAAGCGCCGCCGTCACCGGGCATTAACCAAGGCGAATCTCGGCCGCCGCCGTTGTCAGCCGAATCATCCGATCGAGCCGCTCGGCCAGCTCGCCACTTACTTCCGTCATTGGCAGCCGCAGTTCCGCGCTCTCGATCAACCCGGTGCGCCACAGCCAGTGCTTGATCGGCGCCGGGCTCGGTTCGGAAAACAACAATCGCGTGAGGTTGGCGACCGACCGCCAGCGCGCCAGCGCGGCAACGGGCTCACCCGCCGTCAGCAAATTCTGAATTTGCGCGAAGGCTTCGGTTTCGACATGGGCGGACGCCAGGATGCCGCCGTCGGCGCCATCGCTCAGCGCCTCCTGGTATTGCGCGTCCTCGCCGGTCAGAACCGCGAAGTCTGCCGGTCGCCGGCGCAACAGATCGAGCGACTGGTCGCGGTCCGCCGAGCAGTCCTTTAACCCGACGATATTGCGATGATCGGCCAGGCGCAGCATCGCCTCGTTGCCGAGATTGACACCGGTCCGGTAGGGAATGTTGTAGAGCACGACCGGGTGTTCGGCGCGATCGGCGAGCGCGCGGAAGTGAAGCTCCAGGCCGCGTTGCGACGGCCGCGAGTAATACGGGCAGGAGATCAGGTATCCGTCGATCGGCCAGTCGGCCGTTCTGTCGAGCGTCTCCAGGAGAACCCTGGTGTTGCTGCCGGCCAGGCCGAGGCATATCGGGAGATTCCCGGACCTGCGGGCTTCGTCGCGGGCCGTCAGCACGAGCCGTTCGGTTTCACCGGGTTCGAGGGTAAGGCCCTCGCCGGTGGTGGCCGCCAGAACCAGCCCATTGACGGGCAGCGCCACATAATGCCGAACCAGCCGCCGCAGCGACGCCTCGTCGAGCGCGCCGTCGCGAAACGGCGTGACCAGCGGCAGCCAGAGGCCATGCAGGGAAGCGTGAAGGTCGTTCATTGGTCCATCTCCTTGGGGTTGAGCCGGAGACGGGACAACAAAAAACCCCGTCCAGACGGCGGGGTTTCGGGGTCGGTGTTGAGCGAGAAGCCTATCGCGCGCGTCGATCTCCAGTCCCCGGGAGGGGAGCTTTTTTCGACAACGCTGCCATGCGGAGACTCATATTCATTAGCAGATCATGATCGGCGACGGCGAACCTGTCAACGGATGAGGACTGCGCCGCGTCCGATCGCTCGCTGCAAAAAAAGCCGGGCTCCAAAGAGCCCGGCTTAAGGTATTGGCCATGTGAGGCCGACACAATCACCTTCCAAGAGGGGATTACTGAGCGCCCGCGCCACTGGAGGAGGGGGACAAATGCGCAACGCGAGTACTCAGCGTGTCAGCACTATGGTCCGTACAAGCGCCTTGCAGCAACCGCCCCCGAAGCATGTCAGTCATGCGGAGACCGGGGGCTTATCGACCGATCATCAGGACGGCCAGCGCTGCGCCTTGCTCACCACGAAGTCGCGGAACACCTGCACCCGCGCCACCGTTTTCAGCTCTTCGGGATAGACGAAATAGGTATCGACCTGAATGGAATCTGTTTCTCCAAACAGCTGCACCAGGCGATTATTTTCCTCGACCAGATAATCCGGCAGCGCGGCGATGCCGAGTCCCTGCTGGCAGGCGCGCACCAGGCCGAGGATGTTGTTGACCTTGAAATAGGCCTCGCGCGGACCGGAGCCGTTGCGGCCGGCCTCGACCAGCCAGTTGCGATTCTGCAGGTGGGGCTGCACCTGTGTATCGCTCAACGTGATGATGCGATGGGCGTCGAGGTCGTCGAGGGTACGCGGCGTGCCGAAGCGCTTGATGTATTCCGGCGAGCAATAGGCATGGAAGCCGATCGAGAACAGCTTGCGCTGGATCAGGTCGGGCTGGGTCGGCTTGCGGGTGCGGATCGCGACGTCGGCCTCGCGCATCGAAAGGTCGAGGTCCTCGTCGGTGACGATCATGGATATCCGGATCTCCGGATAAAGTGCGGTGAATTCGTGGAGCCGCGGGATCAGCCAGTTTATGCCAAGCGCCGGCGGCGTCGTGATCTTGAGGTCGCCGCTCGGCCGCTCGCGGCTGTCGGTCAGTTTCGCGCGCGCCGCCTGCAGCTGCATGAACACGTCATGGGCGGTGCGGAACAGCAGGTCGCCCTGCTCGGTGAGAATGAGACCGCGGGCATGGCGGTGGAACAGCGACACCGAGAGCTCCTGCTCCAGCGCGCTGACCTGGCGTGAAACGGCCGACTGCGACAGGCCGAGCTGCTCGCCGGCATGCGTGAAGCTGCCCGCTTCCGCCGCTGCGTGAAACACCTTGAGCTTGTCCCAATCCATATCGGTAAATCCGTCGCGGGTTCTTGCCATGATTATTCCGCCGCCGCGCGTTCACTCGCCCTGAGCGCGAGAAAACGTTCGGCTTCAAGGGCGGCCATGCAGCCCAGCCCTGCGGCCGTTACTGCCTGCCGCCAGATTTCGTCGGCGACGTCGCCGGCGGCGAATACGCCGGGCACCGAGGTCGCGGTCGAGTTCGGCGCCACCTCGACATAACCGGATGGTTTCAGCTTGATCTGGCCGAGGATCAGTTCCGTCGCCGGTGCGTGGCCGATCGCGATGAAGACGCCGTCCGCCGCCAGTTCGCTTAACGCGCCGGTTTTGACATTCTTCAGCCGGACATGCGTGACCTTGCCGGGGTTCTCGGTGCCGCAGATTTCGTCGATCGCGCTGTCCCACACCACCTTGATCCTGGGGTTCTTGAACAGGCGCTCTTGCAGGATGCGCTCGGCGCGGAAATGGTCGCGGCGATGCACGATCGTGACCCTTGAGGCGAAGTTGGTCAGAAACATCGCTTCCTCGACCGCCGTGTTGCCGCCGCCGACCACGACGACTTGTTTGCCGCGATAGAAAAATCCGTCGCAGGTCGCGCAGGCCGAGACGCCAAAACCCTTGAATTTTTCTTCCGACGGCATGCCGAGCCAGCGCGCCTGCGCGCCGGTGGCGAGGATGACCGTCTCGGCGAGATAGACGTCGCCGCTGTCGCAGGTCAGCCGGAACGGCCGCTGGGCGAGTTCGAGTTTGGTGACGAGATCGGTAACGATCTTGGTGCCGACATGGGCGGCCTGCTTTTCCATCTGCTCCATCAGCCACGGGCCCTGGATGACGTCGGCGAAACCCGGATAGTTCTCCACGTCGGTGGTGATGGTGAGCTGGCCGCCGGGCTGGATGCCCTGAATCAGCACGGGCTCGAGCATCGCGCGCGCGGCGTAGATCGCGGCGGTGTAACCGGCCGGGCCGGAGCCGATGATGACAACCTTGGCGTGGATGGGGGCAGGCATAGGGTAGATCCGCATCTTAGGGGAATCTGTCCGCGCAGACGAAATGCGCCCGAAAAGGCATCGCGGCGGCGTCGAAAGTGTCAAATCCAAGTCTAGGACATCTGGCAAGCTATGCAAGAATTGCAATCCATATCCGCGAATTTTCCTCGCAGGCGGCGAAAATGGCGCAGCGCACGCGTAATAAAATTGCGCAGAATGCGTCGGCTGCGCTAAGACTGTTACCGGTATTTCCCGCAAGCGCTGCCAGCCCAGGATCCGGACCCGCGTGTCGAAGAATCTTGACGAGATCGATCTCAAAATCCTCAGCGAAATCCAGGCCGACGGCCGAATCACCAACGTGGAACTGGCCAAACGCGTCGGGATTTCGCCGCCACCCTGCCTGCGCCGGGTGCGAACGCTCGAGGAAGAGGGTTACATCCAGGGTTATCGCGGATTGCTCGACCCGCGCCGGCTCGGTTTTGACGTCACGGTATTCGCCTCCGTGCATCTGTCCAGCCAGGCCGACGCGGACCTGCGCGCGTTCGAGCAATTTGTGCGCGCCGAGCCCTTAGTGCGGGAATGCTGGATGCTGTCGGGCGAGGTCGATTTCATCCTGAAATGCGTGGCGCCCGACATGACGACGTTTCAGGATTTCGTCACCCATCTGACGGCGGCCCCGCATGTGCGCAATGTCAGGACTTCGCTGGTGCTGCACAATTCCAAATACGAGGCCGCGGTGCCGCTGGAATTGAAGGTGTCGGGGTAGGCACGCTCACCTGTCATTTCCCGGCACCGGTTTGCCGCAAGATGGACGCTTTTGCGTCTGGTTCATGCGCTCGCGGCTACGAATACACCTTGCTGTGGGCGCTGCTCTGCCTCGCCATCTTCTTCAAGGGCGGCAGGCGCTATTCGATAGATCGAATGATCGGCAAGGAGTTCTGATATCGTCACCCGAGCGGCCGTCCGCCGGTCCGGGATGGTCGCTAGCGTCGAACTTGTCCAAGTCCGCGAGCGTTCGGTTCATGCGGCGTCCCGACACGCAGGAAAGCGTCGAGGCTGAGCGGTCCGCCGCCTGCCGCCGCCAGATAGAGACAACTGAAGCAGAGCACGATAGCCAGCGTTCCGCCGTTGAGCAGCGGGAAAAAGCTCTTCGGAAAGTGTCCAAGGAAATACGCAAACGCCATCTCGCCCGACAGGATGAAGGCGACGGGTCGGGTCAGCAGGCCCAGCACCAACATCCCGCCGAACACCAGCTCAATCATCCCGGCGACGCCGGACAGCGAGAACGGTGTGACCTGCGCAAACATCGGGACGGGCGGGAATTTGAAAAGCTTCGTCATTCCAAACTGGAACAGTGAAAGGCCGGCGATGAGCCTGAAGAGGCTCAAGAGGCAGGGCTGATACGCGGTGCCAATACGATCCAGGCTCATGGTGCTCTCCAATCGCAAGCCCCAGCCCGTTAACGACGAAGCCAGCCATTGGTTCAACCGGCGGGTGCGCGATCATTGGCCTGCCGCATCGCATCGAGGCTCCACGGCCCGCCGCCGGCAAAGGAAATATACAAGAACGCAAAGCAAAGGCTGACGGCGAGGTCGCCCGCACTCAGAATCGGAAGAAAGCTGTGCGGAAAATGTTCGATGAAATAGGCCGCCGCCATTTCGCCGGACAGGATAAAAGCAACCGGCTGCGTGAACAGGCCAAGGATGAGCAACGTGCCGCCGACCAGTTCGAACATGCCGGCAATGCCCCAGAGCGAAAACCACTGCACATTCTCGAACATCCTGAGAGCCGGCCAACCGAACAGCTTCGCGAGTCCGTATTGAAGCAGGACCAGGCCGAGGACAATCCGTAATACGCTGAGGATGCGGGGTGCCCAGATCGTGCCGGGTTTCATAGCTCAATCTCCCGATCGTGCGTGCGACAGATGCCGATATGAATGGCGGGCTACGCCCTGTGCCGCGCGGGCGGCAAACCGCCTCGGTCAGGCGGTTGCGCGGCCGATCATTCGCGCTTCATCATTGCGTCGACACTCCACGGGCCAGCACCAGCGAGTGCGAAATAGAGGCAAAGGAAGCAAACGAGCGAGACGAATTCGCCGCCGTTCAATACCGGATAGAATGCCTTGGGCGAATGGATCACGAAATAACCGACCGCCGTCATGCCCGAAATAATGAAGGCGACCGGCCTCGTGAACAAGCCGACGGCAAGAAGCAGGCCGCCAACGAGCTCGAACACCCCGGCCACTCCGAAGAGCGAATTGATATGGACGTTTGCGAAACTCGGAACCGCAGGAAAGCCGAGAAATTTTGCCGTGCCGTGCGCGAGCAACAATAGCCCAGTGTAAATGCGCAATACGCTCAAAATGCGCGGCGCCCATGGCGCGAGTGCTTCGGTCATTGTGGTGTCCCCCGGAAAGTTTTGACGCATCCGATTCGTATCGCGTCGCGGCGCGGAGGGAAAGCATGTTGCAACAAGAAAATCGGCGGCATTTCGCAAAGCAGCATAGGATTAATGCGGCGCGCAAAGTGTTGGTAGCGCGGCGGCGAAGGATGATGCCGACGCCGGTGTCACGGCGTTGTCAACGAAGCGCCACAAAGCAAAAGGGCCGGGAGATGGTTCCGACCCCTTTGCCATTTTTCAGAATTCGAAAATGCCGCTCTAGCGCCACTCGATCTTGGTGATCTCGTAGGCCTTGGCGCCGCCGGGTGCGACGACTTCCACCGACGCGCCCTTCTTCTTGCCGATCAGCGCCCGCGCGAGCGGCGAGGTGATGGAGATGCGGCCCTTCTTGGCATCGGCCTCCGGCTCGCCGACGATCTGCCACACGGCTTTCTTGTCGGTGTCCTCGTCGACCAGCGTGACGGTCGCGCCGAACTTGATGGTGTCGCCGGAGAGCTTGGAGATGTCGATGATATCGGCACGCGCCAGCTTGTCCTCCAGCTCGGCG
Source organism: uncultured Alphaproteobacteria bacterium (assembly GCA_963801875.1). Lineage (GTDB taxonomy): Bacteria > Pseudomonadota > Alphaproteobacteria > Rhizobiales > Xanthobacteraceae > Bradyrhizobium. Next base: position 174,361 of record CAWDGT010000011.1, read on the forward strand.
ATCCGGCCTTCGTTGTGGGACTGCTCCTCCTTCGCGGCGTGATATTCCGAGTTCTCCGAAAGGTCGCCATGCGAGCGCGCTTCCGCGATATGTTCGATGATGCGCGGACGCTCCACCGACTGGCGCTGCTTCAATTCGGTCTCGAGGGCGGCATAGCCGCCGGCGGTCATCGGAACCTTTTCCATCATCTCTCTTGTCCTTCAATCGCGCGAGCCCTTCGGGGTCCGCGCGAGACGTTTTTCAGATTGCAATTTCGGGGCGACCGGGCGCCGAAACAGAACATCCGCATGGCCGGGTGAGTTCCAGCCAAGCCGGCTTTATTGCCAATCGGTTAGCGGGCCCTGAAGGCCCGCCAAAGATCAGGATTCGGAAAAATAACTCTGCAGCGTGCGGACCTCAAGGTCTCCGCCCAGATAGGCGCGGATGCCCTGGGCTGCCGCCACGGCACCTGAAAGAGTGGTGTAATATGGCACTTTATGCAAGAGGGCAGCTCGTCGTAGCGAGCGGCTGTCGGCCAGCGCCTGTGGCCCCTCCGTGGTGTTGAAGACCAGCTGGATGTCGCCGTTCATGATGGCGTCGACGATATGCGGCCGCCCCTCCAGCACCTTGTTTACCTTTTCGGTCGGCACCCCGAAATCGGAAAGGAAGCGCTGCGTCCCCGAGGTGGCCATCACCTTGAAGCCGAGCGAAAACAACAGCCGCACCGCCTCCGCGATCCTGACCTTGTCGATCTCGCGGACTGAAACGAACACCGTGCCCTTGCGCGGCACGCGGGTGCCGCCGCCGAGCTGGCTCTTGGCAAACGCGATCTCGAACGAGCGGTCGATGCCCATCACCTCGCCGGTCGAGCGCATCTCCGGACCCAACACGGTATCGACACCGGGGAAGCGGGCGAATGGAAACACCAACTCCTTGACCCCGACATGGCCGAGCTTGCGCTTCTTCAGTTTGAAGTCCTCAAGCTTCTCGCCGGCCATCAGTCGGGCCGCGATCTTCGCCACCGGCATGCCGATCACCTTGGCGACGAACGGCACCGTGCGCGACGCCCGCGGATTGACCTCGAGCACGTAGATGTCGCCGTCCTTGATGGCGTACTGCACGTTCATCAGTCCGACCACGTCGAGGCCGAGCGCCAGTTCGCGGGTCTGCCGCTCGAGCTCGGAAATCATCCGGGCGTCGAGCGAGTGCGGCGGCAGCGAGCATGCACTGTCGCCGGAGTGAATGCCGGCTTCCTCGATATGCTCCATGATGCCGACGATGAAGGTGTCCTTGCCGTCGCACAGGCAGTCGACGTCGATCTCGATGGCGTCGGACAAATAGCGGTCGAACAGCAGCGGGTTGGTGCCGAGCACGGTATTGATCTGGCCGGTCTTGTCGTTGGGATAGCGCGCCTTGACGTCACCGGGCACTAGCTCCGGCAGCGTGCCAAGCAGGTAGTCGCCGAGCTGGGTTTCCTCGCGGATGATCTGCATCGCGCGGCCGCCGAGCACGTAGGACGGACGCACCACCAGCGGCAGCCCGAGATCGGCCGCCACCAGCCGCGCCTGCTCGACCGAATAGGCGATGCCGTTTTTCGGCTGCTTCAGGTGCAGCTTGTCGAGCACGCGCTTGAAACGATCGCGATCTTCGGCAAGGTCGATGGCGTCGGGCGAGGTGCCGAGGATCGGCACATTGGCTGCCTCCAGCGCGCGCGCGAGCTTTAGGGGCGTCTGGCCGCCGAACTGCACGATCACGCCATGCAGGGTGCCGTTCTGCCGCTCGGTTGAGATGATTTCGAGCACGTCCTCCGACGTCAGCGGCTCGAAGTACAGGCGGTCGGCGGTGTCGTAGTCGGTCGATACCGTTTCCGGATTGCAGTTGATCATGATGGTTTCATAACCGGCGTCGTGCAGCGCGAAGCAGGCATGGCAGCAGCAATAGTCGAATTCGATACCCTGGCCGATCCGGTTGGGTCCGCCGCCGAGAATGATGACCTTGGACTTGTCGGAGGGCGCGCTCTCGTCCGCCGGGCTGCCCGCGAACGGCAATTCATAGGTCGAATACATATAGGCGGTGGGCGAGGCGAACTCGGCCGCGCAGGTGTCGATGCGCTTGAATACCGGGCGAACCCCGAGCGCCTGGCGCTGTGCCGTCACTTCGGCCTCCGACGTTCCGGTCAGCACCGCCAGCCGCGCATCGGAGAAGCCCATGGCCTTCAGGGTCCGCATGCCGAACGCGTTGGCGGGCAGGCCGCTGCTCTTGATCTTGCTCTCCATCTCGACGATGCCGCGCATTTCAGCCAGAAACCACGGATCGATCTTGCAGGAGGTGAAGATCTCCTCATTGCTCCAGCCGAGCCGCATCGCCTGCGCGACTTGCAAAAGACGGTCTGGCGTCGGCGTGCCCAATGCGGCGCGGATCGCGTTCTTGTCGTCGCTGCGGCCCAGCCCCTCGATCTCGATCTCGTCAAGCCCGGTGAGACCTGTCTCCAGACCACGCAGCGCCTTCTGCAGGCTCTCCTGGAAGGTGCGGCCGATCGCCATCACTTCGCCGACCGACTTCATCGAGGTAGTCAGCGTGGTCGCGGCGCCGGGAAATTTCTCGAACGCAAAGCGCGGAATCTTGGTGACGACGTAGTCGATGGTCGGCTCGAAGGAAGCCGGCGTCGCGCCGCCGGTGATGTCGTTGGCGATCTCGTCGAGCGTGTAGCCGACCGCAAGCTTGGCGGCGACTTTTGCAATGGGAAAGCCGGTAGCCTTCGAGGCCAGTGCGGAAGAACGCGACACCCGCGGGTTCATCTCGATCACGACCATGCGGCCGTCGGCCGGATTGACGCCGAACTGCACGTTGGAGCCGCCGGTCTCCACCCCGATCTCGCGCAGCACCGCCAGCGAGGCGTCGCGTATCATCTGGTATTCCTTGTCGGTCAGCGTCAGCGCCGGCGCGATCGTGATGGAATCGCCGGTATGCACGCCCATCGGATCGAGGTTCTCGATCGAGCAGATAATGATGCAATTATCGTGCTTGTCGCGCACCACTTCCATCTCGAACTCTTTCCATCCCAGCACGCTTTCCTCGATCAGGACTTCGTCGGTGGGGGAAGCGTCGATGCCGCGCTCGACGATTTCGATGAATTCGGCCTTGGTGTAGGCGATGCCGCCGCCGGTGCCGCCCATGGTGAAGGACGGGCGGATGATCGCGGGCAGGCCGATATCGTCGAGCGCCCGCAGCGCGTCCGGCAAATTCTTGACCTGCACCGAACGCGGCGTCTCCAGCCCGATCCGGGTCATGGCCTCGCGGAAACGGCCGCGATCCTCCGCCTTGTCGATGGCCTCGGCGGTGGCGCCGATCATCTCGACGTCGAATTTCGCCAGCGTCCCCTGTTTGCGCAGGCTGAGCGCGCAGTTCAGCGCGGTCTGTCCGCCCATGGTCGGCAACAGCGCGAACCCGCCGGGAATAACGTAGCGTTCCTTCTCGATGATCTTGGCGACGATTTCCGGTGTAATCGGCTCGATATAGGTGGCGTCCGCCAGTTCCGGATCGGTCATGATCGTGGCCGGATTGGAATTGACGAGAACGATGCGGTAGCCCTCGTCCTTCAGGGTCTTGACCGCCTGGGTGCCGGAATAATCGAACTCGCAGGCCTGGCCGATCACGATGGGACCGGCGCCGATGATCAGGATGGTGGAGATGTCGGTTCTTTTGGGCATCAAGTCTCGCGGGAACAGGGAATTGGGCACAAAAAAAGGGCGCGCATGCTGCGCGTCCCTTGAGCAGTAGCGCCAGGTTGCCCTCGCGCGCGGGTGGTCTTTAGACCAAATTCCGCACCCGCGAAAGGCCCTTAAAGGCCGAATCAACCGGCATTTTCCCGCCTTCGCCGTCGATCACTGCCGATCACGCCGCGGTGGGCCACTTTACCCATTATTAACCCTAACATTAACCCTAACCCGCCGCGGCACTCAGGGCGGGCCGCGCCACGAACGTCATCCGCCAGGGATTGTGCCCGATATTGAAAGGCGCGCGCGAGGCGGTAAAGCCGCTGGCGGCGAGCTTTGCGATCATCTCGGTTTCGCTGTAGCGCTGCAGCCCGACGCGCGCGCGCAGTTGCCGGTAGTCCGACAGCGCGGTAGAGGCCAGTCCGATCACGGCGTCTCGCAGGAAGCCGTGGCTGGAGGCGAAGCGCAGCAGCGCGATCACATCCCTCGCCATGCCGACCTCCGGGCGCAGGATATCGCCCAGAACCAGCCGTCCGCCGGGTTTCAAAAGCCGCTTGATCACCGCGAACGCGGCATCGAGCTCGGCTGAAGTCATGTACTGGGCCACCGAATTCATCACCGCGAGATCGACCGACTTCTGCGGCATTTTCCTGACGTCATCCAGCGAACGCACCCGGATTTTCGTGTTCGGGGCAAAACGGGCGATCAGCCTGCCGCGCACGCCGGGCGCAGGCTCCGCCAGGATCAGCTGGCCGCAGGCCTCCGCCACCTTGGTGGCCGACAGCGCTTCGCCGCAGGCATAATCCAGCACCACCGCGTTGGCGGATGAGATGTAGCCGATGATATCCCGCGCGATCAGCTGAAAATGCAGGTCGCGATGCCGCCTGCTCGCATAAATCGTATGCGTGGAATCGTAATAATCGATCCAGTCGTCCATGGTCGAAGGCGTCCGGCAAAGGGTTCCGGCAACGGAACCGGCATGAAGCTGATGCGTTAGATGGTCCAGCGGCCGCTGTCCATGCCGTCAACAGTCCGGTTTCCTAACAGGAAGGTGCATCGTGAGCAAAGCCAGGTCCGAAAAAGTATCCCCCGATCTCGAGACCCCGACCGACATGCCGCAAGGAGCGGTCGACAGGATTTCCGCGTCGCTCAACACGCTGCTGGCCGACGCCTTCGCGCTTTACCTGAAGACCAAGAATTTTCACTGGCACGTCAGCGGCCGGCATTTCCGCGACTATCACCTGATGCTGGACGAGCAATCGGAGGCGATTTTCGCCACCACCGATCAGCTGGCCGAGCGGGTTCGCAAGCTTGGCGGCACCACGCTGCGCTCGATCGGGCAGATCGGTAAAATGCAGACCATCCAGGACAACAATGAGAGCTACGTGCCGCCGCGCGAGATGTTGCGTGAACTGATGGAAGACAACAAGCACATGGCCGCCGCGATGCGCAAAGCGCACAAGCTCGCCGACGATAACGAGGATTCCGGCACCGCCGGACTGCTCGAGACCTTCATCGACGAGACCGAGCGGCGTACCTGGTTCCTGTTCGAGGCCAGCCGCCAGGAAGGCAGCAACGCGGCGTAGGCGCCCTCAGTCATTCCGGGATGGTCCGCAGGACCAGACCCGGAATCTCGAGATTCTCCGATGTGCGATTGCACGTCGTAGTTCGATGCTTCGCATCGCCCCGGATTGACGGCTTCTACGACTTCCACAATCTTACCAGCGGTCCATCCGCGCCCATTACCGGGTCGGTCTTCGGCAATTTGACCGCCGGAATTGTTTTCAGCGCCTGGCGATGATGTTCCGGCGTCGGCAGCGTGACGTGCATCCTGGCACCGGGTGGATAGGCCCCGACCACGGAGAAATCAGGGCTCGCGGACAGGCATTGATGCCCGGTGCCGGCGGGGAGGATGGCGACATCGCCGGCCGCGATCTCGATTTCCTTGCCGCGGTCCCCGCCAAACCGCACCCGGGCGTGGCCGCGTGCGATGCCGAGCGCTTCGTGGACGGTGGCGTGGTAGTGCAGATAATCGTAGACGCCGTTGCGCCACATATCGCCCCAGCCATTGGCGCCGAACAACCCCTCGATGGTCTTTTCGGGATGACCGCTCCCGACGTCGATCGCGGCCTTGTAGACCAGAAAGGGCATCGGATTATTGGGAACCAGACCGTCGTCTGCAAATATGAAGGTGAGGGGTTCCAAGGCGTCACTGACAACCGACATCATCATTCTCCCGCGCCCGCCCGAAGATACGCGTGGATCAAACCGATGTCAGCGCCTCGCGTTCCCTTAACCCATCTCGAAAATCAGGCAGGTTGTGGTGGCCCGCGCCAAGAGGCGCCCCCTGGCATCGGTCAAGCGCGCTTCAAATCTCTATATCTTGAATTTCAGGACCTCTTCCTTGAATCTCAGCCCGTGTCCGGGTCGCTCCGGCGCCGTGATCATGCCATTGGCGATCTCGGGCGGATCGACCCAGAGGTCGTCGATCAGCCCCATATTCTCGCACCAGATGCCGTTCGGTATCGAGGCCAGCAGGTGCACGTTCAGTTCAGGAAACAAATGCGGCGCGATGGTGAGGCCCCAGGTATCGGCGAGCGCGGCGATCTTGCGCAACTCCGTCATGCCGCCGCGCATCGGGTCGGGCTGCAGGATCGGCAGGCAGGGATTGAGGAAGAACGGCCGCAAATCGTAGCGTGTGAAATGGGTCTCGCCGCCGACAATGCGCATGTCGAGCGCCGCCGCGATGCGCTGATAGCCGGCAAAGTCATCGGCCGGCACCGGCTCTTCCAGCCAATAGATGTTGTACGGCTCAAACTTGCGTCCCATCTCGATGGCGACATCCGCGCTCCAGCCCATGTTGACGTCGATCATGATGTCGATGTCGGGCCCGAGCGCCTCGCGCATGCGGCGCACATTGTCGAGGTCCTGCGCCGGCGTATGAACATGCGCGACCTGCATCTTGATAGCCTTGTAGCCCTGCTTGACGTAATGCAGCGCCTTCTCGATCATGCCGTCGCCGCCGGCGCCGCGGAAGCAGCCGGAGCCGTAGATCGGAATTTGGGAGCGGTAGTGCCCCCACAGCCGGTGCAGCGGCAGGCCGGCGCGCTTGCCCACCGCGTCCCACAGCGCGATGTCGAGCGCCGACATCGCCATTGCGGCGAGGCCGCCACGGCCATAGGTCATGGTCGCGGTCCACAAATCGCGCCAGATCGCCTCGATCGCGGTGGCGTCCTTGCCTTTGACGCGCGGGATGATGCATTCGTCGAGGCAGGCCGCAATCGACTTCATGCCGGGGCGGAACAGAAACAGATAGCCCATTCCGGTGATGCCGCCTGATGTCTCGACATCGCAAATCAGGATGTCGCGCGTGGCGCCCAGCGCATGACCCTTGAGCCATGGATCCTGGGCCCAGGGCATGCGCAGCATGGTGACGCGCACATCGCGGATGGTCATGTCCGATTTGGCTGAAGTCATCGCGCGTTTCCCATATTTGTTTTACGGGCCATTCCAGCACGATATGGCGACCAGGACAACGCGGCCGCGCGATGGTGCTACCGGTGTTAGCGGCTCACTTTTCTTTCGCAATCTCGAAAACCAGACAGGTCGTGGTGGCGTGCGCCAAAAGGCGACCCCCGGCATCGGTCATGCGCGCTTCGGCGGTCGCGGTGCGGCGGCCGACATTGAGTATGCGGCCTTCCGATCGCACGGGCCCGGTATTCTCTGTCATGCCCCTGACAAAACTGATCTTGAATTCGAGCGTGGTGTAGCCGGTTCCCGGCGGCAGCATGCTATGGACCGCGAGTCCCATCGCGGAATCCAGCAACGTCGCGGCATAGCCGCCGTGCACCGAGCCGATCGGATTGTAGTGCCGGAAGGAGGGCGTGCTGTGAAACACCACGACGCCGGGCTCGGCCGTTTGGTCGAAGGGCTCGATGGTCTGCATGATCGGCGGCGGAGGCAGTTTGCCGTCGAAGATGGCGCGGACGAAATCGATCCCCGCCATGCCAGCCATGACTTCCGGCGGCGTCACGCCGTATTCGACTTTCGCGGAGACGGCCTTGTCGTCCATGGGGTGTTCCCCGCTGCTTCTGATGACAGTCATCATTCTAAATGAAGCCGGCGTACATGACAAACCTTACCTCGTCATGGCCCGGCTCGTCCAAGGGATGGATTGCTTCGTCGCTTGCGCTCCTCGCAATGACGGCTAAGGCCGCAATGGCTGCAGCGCCCTTACGCGCGCTTGTTCGCCCGCATCAGATCGGCAAACCGCTTGAACAGATAATGCGAGTCGCGCGGCCCCGGCGAGGCTTCGGGGTGATACTGCACCGAGAATACCGGCTTGCCGTCGAGCTGGATGCCGCAATTGGAGCCGTCGAACAGCGAGACGTGGGTTTGCGTAGCGCCCTTGGGCAGGGTCGCCTGATCCACGGCAAAACCGTGGTTCATCGAGGTGATCTCGACCTTGCCGGTGGTCTCGTCCTTGACGGGATGATTGGCGCCGTGATGGCCCTGATGCATCTTTTTCGTTTTGGCGCCGACGGCCAGGCCCAGCATCTGATGGCCGAGGCAGATGCCGAACGTCGGCGTGCCGGAGTCGATCACCTTGCGGATCACCGGCACCGCGTATTTGCCGGTCTCGGCGGGATCGCCGGGGCCGTTCGACAGGAACACGCCGTCGGGCTTCATCGCCAAAATATCTTCGGCCGATGTGGTCGCGGGCACCACCGTGATCCTGCAGCCGACGCCGGCGAGCAGCCGCAGGATGTTGCGCTTGATGCCGTAGTCGACGGCGACGACATTGAACTCAGGCGCGGTCTGCCGCCCGAAACCTTTTTCCCACACCCACGGCGTTTCGTCCCAGGTGAAGCGCTGGCCGGATGTCACCAGCGGCACCAGGTCCATGCCCTCGAGACCCGGCCATTCCCGCGCCTCTTCCTTCAGACCATGCAGGTCGAACTGGCCGTCCCTGGCGTGGGAGATCACGGCGTTCGGCATGCCCTTGTTGCGGATCAGCGCGGTCAAAGCGCGGGTGTCGATGCCGGAAAGCCCGATGATGCCGCGTGCCTTCAGCCAGGAGTCGAGATGGCGCGAGGCACGGTAGTTCGAGGGGTCGGTGATGGCCGTGCGCAGGATCACGCCGCGGGCGCCCGGCGTCGCCGCCATGTTCACCGTCTCGATGTCTTCGTCGTTGGTGCCGACATTGCCGATATGCGGAAAGGTGAAGGTGATGAGCTGCCCGGCATAGGAGGGATCAGTGAGGATCTCCTCATAGCCGGTCATCGCGGTGTTGAAGCAGACTTCGCCGACCGCCTGTCCTTCCGCGCCGAGGCCGAAACCCTCCAGCACGGTGCCGTCGGCAAGCACGAGGAGCGCGGTCGGTTTGTGGTCCGGCCAGGCTGAGACATTCTCTACTGTTGTCATGAGCGCATTACATAGTCTTCGCGCGCCGTGGCGTCAAAGCCGCAAGTCGCGGATTCACATGCAAAATACGCATATTTTCGACCGGCCTCATGTTCCGGAGCGCCATCGCGGGGAAGTCTACACAGCCTGGATGCCGCAACGCGGGTTCCGATGGCCTAGGGAACCGAGTTGTCTCAGTGCCGCGAACCGCCTAGATCTTGGGTTTCCGTTGCCGCGGCCCTGGAGGCCGGCGAGAGGACTTAAAACGATGCTGCGCGACGACATCAATAATGCGGTCAAGGACGCGATGCGGGCCAGGGACGAGCGCAAGCTTTCCACCCTGCGCATGGTCAATTCGACCATCAAGAACGCCGACATCGCCGCGCGCGGGGAAGGCAAGCCGCCGCTCAGCGACGCCGATCTGCTCGGCGTATTCCAGAAAATGATAAAGCAACGCCAGGAATTGGTCGAGCTGTATGACAAGGGCGGCCGCGCCGAACTGGCAGCAGCGGAGCGCGAGGAGATTGCGATCATCTCCGCCTATCTGCCGAAGCAGATGTCGGAGGACGACGTCAGGGCCGCGATCTCGGCCGCGATCGCCGAGACCGGCGCCGGCGGGATGAAGGACATGGGCAAGGTGATCGGGGCCTTGAAGGCGAAATTCGCCGGCCAGATGGATTTTGCGAAGGCGAGCGGCATGGTGAAAGCGGCGCTTTCCTCCTAGTACCCGGAATCATTGGTCCGCGAAACGGGCTTTGAGACGCTTTTGATGGACTTCGGACTTGCTCCAGACGAACGGCTTGGCGTCGGCGTTGTAAGCATCGACGAAGGCGTCGATGTGCTCTCTGAGCTGTTTGACCGAGGTGAAGGATTCGTCGCACAGAGACTGTTCTTGCAGAATCGAGAACCAGATCTCCACCTGATTCAGCCATGAGGCCCGGGTCGGCGTGAAGTGGAACGTCACGTTCGGATGCTGCTTGAGCCAACGGTCGTTCCCAGGTTTGTGGGTATTGAGGTTGTCGAGCACGACGTGGATGGCGGTGTCGGGCCAAGCGGCGACAATGTCGTTCATGAAGTCGAGGAACTCGATGCGCCGCCGCCGCTTCTTGTGAGCTGCCGTCACCTTGCCGGTGGCCACCTCGAAGGCGGCGAACAGCGTCGAGGTGCCGTTGCGCTTGTAATCGTGGCTATGACCGCCCAGCGCTCGGCCGTTCGGCATTTTCAGATAACCCTGTGCCCGCTCCAGCGCCTGGATCGAGGGCTTTTCATCGACGCAGATGACGATCGCGTTCTCCGGCGGGGCCATGTAGAGCCCAACCACGTCGGCCGCCTTGGCGGCGAACTCCGGATCGCTGCTCTCGCACCAGGATTTGCGCCCGGCGAGGTCGATCTTCTGGGCGCGCAGGAAGCGCCAGACATACTGCACATCGACATCGCCGAGCGCTGCGGCCAAGAGCGGCCCCGACCAGCGGGCATAGCCCTTGGGCTTCGGCTGATCCAACAACGCCAGAATGCGTTTGTCCGTTTCCGCCGTGTATTTTGGCTCGGCGCCTCGGTCGCCTGTTTCGTCGAGACCGCCAAACCGCTTTTCGGCATAGCGCACGCGCCACTTCGATGCCGTGCCAGTCGTGCAGCCAACGGCCCGCCCGATCGCTCGGCTCGCCATGCCCTCTGCCGCCAACAGCACGATGCGGGCGCGTTGCCGCAGCCGGTGCTCCGTCTTCGTCGAACGCGCCAAGCCCTCAAGCTCGGTGCGTTCCGCCGTCGTCAAAATAATAGTAGTCGCTTCAGGGATGCCAATCATGCACCCTTGAATCACGACTCATTCTTCACCGATAGTGGGTACTAGCCTTATCGCCACTTGCAGAAGTGCGGCGGATTGCGGGCGCTGGCGGGCGCCAAACCTGGGGCACCGACCACGGAATCAAGCGGCAAGCGGCCTTCATTTCCGCTATCATCGGACCATGACGATCGGGATCGCCGGACCCGGATGGAAGGCGCCACGGCAAAACGCTGTGGTCAGGCTCATCATTGCGGCCGTCGTCGGCGGGATCTGCCTGATCCTGCTCGGGATCGCAAGCGACTTGCTGGTCGATTGGCTGTGGTTTTCCTCGATCGGCTATCTACCGGTGTTTTTGACCAGCATCGGCGCCAAAGCCCTGGTGTTTTTCACCGTGCTGACGGCAAACGGCGCCGTACTTTGGCTGAACGGAATGCTTGCTGTGCGTTTTGCCCGGCAACAGCCGGCGCAGACGTTAGGCGCCTTCGCATCGGCGGGCAGTATGTCGCAGCCCGATCTGTTTGCGCTCATGCGCGATCGGCTGCCGTGGTCCCGGGCCGTCGCGGTCGGCGCAGCCTTGCTCGCTTTGCTAGTCGCCGCGACGGAAGCCGGCAACTGGGGCGTCATCCTGCAGTTTCTCTATCACGTGCCCTATGGCGCGGACGAGCCGCTCTATAACAAGGACATCGGCTTCTATATCTTTTCACTGCCCGCCTATATCCTGATCAAGAACTGGATGCTGCTCACTCTCGTTCTGAGCGCGCTTCTTGCGGGAGCGGTCTACTGGGTGCACGGCGACATCGAATACGACGCTCACCGCCGATCGATGTCGCCGGCAGCGATTGCGCACGGCTCGGCGCTGGCCGGTTTTCTCTTCGCGGTGAAGGCCTGGTCCTATGGTCTTGACCGCTATTTGCTGCTGTACGGCGACAACGGCGTCGTCGTCGGCGCAAGCTACACCGATATACATGTGGAGCTACCCGGCCTGTGGATATTGATCGGGCTTTCGATCATCGCGGCGTTCGCCGCGTGGGCGAATCTCCGGGTGCGCAGTTACCGGCTTCCTGTCGCCGCGTTCATACTTGTCGGCGTCGGCTCTTTTGCGCTGACCGGCGCAGTCCCTGGGCTGTTCCGGCATTTTTTCGTCAGGCCAACGGAATTGCAGCTGGAGAAGCCCTACATCGAACGCAACATCGCACTGACCAGGCAGGCCTACAATCTCGATCAGATCGCAGCCAAGCCGTTTGCTGCCGAGCAGAGGCTTACCCTCAAGACGCTGGAGGCCAACAAGGCGACCATCGAAAATATCAGGCTGTGGGACTGGCTGCCGTTGTCGGATACCTACGCCCAGCTGCAGGAGATCCGCACCTACTACAAGTTCCATGACCTGGACGTCGATCGCTACTGGCTCGACGGTTCCTACCAAAGCGTGATGCTCTCGGCGCGCGAACTGCGGTCCTCCTTGCTGCCGCCGAACGCCCAGACATGGGTCAATCGCCACGTGCTGTTTACGCATGGCAATGGCGCGGTGATGAGCCCGGTCACCCGGCTGAGCACCGAGGGACTGCCGTTCTTCTATTTGCGGGATATTCCTCCTGTCGCGGACGGGGGTCCCAAAATCGAGGAACCTCGCATCTACTACGGCGAGGAGAGCGACGATTATGTCGTCGTCAAGGGGAGCACGCCTGAGTTCGACTATCCGAAGGGAAAAGACAACGTCTATGCGGCCTATAACGGCGCCGGCGGCGTTCCGATCGGAACGATGTTTGAGAGAACGCTGTTCGCTTACTATTTCAACGACGCGAACCTGCTTCTCTCAAGCTACGTCACGACCGACAGCCGGATCATGATCCGGCGCAATGTCAGGGAATTGGTACGCACGATCGCGCCATTCCTCAGGCTCGATCATGATCCCTATCTGGTTATCAGCAATGGCCGAATGTTCTGGATGCAGGACGCCTACACGACGAGTTCCTATTTCCCCTCTGCGCAGCCATCGCAGGATCTCGACCTCAACTACATTCGCAATTCGGTGAAGGTCACAGTCGATGCCTACAACGGGACCGTCGATTTCTATCTGATCGACCCCGGCGACCCGATTGCCGCGACTTACCAGCGCATCTTTCCGAGCCTGTTCAAGCCGTTTACGGCGATGCCCCAGGATTTGCAGAAGCACATACGCTATCCCGAGGACATGTTCCTGATTTAGGCCCGACTTTATCAAACCTACCACATGGAGGCGGCCGACGTTTTCTATAACCGCGAGGATCTCTGGCAGTTTCCGCGACAGCCGGGTGGCGACGGCACCTCGATGATGACGCCCTATTATATCATCATGCGGCTGCCCGGCGAGCCGCAGGCCGAGTTCTTTCTCATGCTTCCCATGGTACCGAGCCGCCGCGACAACATGATCGCGTGGCTTGCTGCGCGCTGCGATGCGCCCGACTATGGCAAGCTGATCGTCTACGAGTTCCCCAAGGACAAGCTCGTCTACGGGCCGTTTCAGATCGAGGCGCGGATCAATCAGAACACGGAGATCTCGCAGCAACTCACGCTGTGGAATCAGATGGGTTCGCGGGTGATACGCGGGAACCTGCTTGTGATCCCGATCGAGAATTCGATCCTTTACGTGTCGCCGCTCTATTTACGGGCGCAGCAAGGACACCTGCCGGAGCTGAAACGCGTCATCGCGGCCTATGGCGAACATGTGGTGATGAAGGAGACGCTTGCCGAGGCCTTGACAGCGCTTTTCGCCGAGCCCGGCGCCGTGCCGGCGGTCTCAGGCACGACAGAACAGATGCCCTTGACAGGGCCGGCGGCAAATCAGGCACGCGAGGCGCTTGATCGCTACAATCAAGCGGTGGAGCGATTGAAGTCCGGCGACTGGAAAGGCTTCGGCACGCAATTCGATGCCATGCACGGGCTTTTGGAGGAAATGAACCGACATGCCCCCGGCCACTAGTGCATGATGACGTTTCTTCGCATTCTGCACGCGCCGGCAAGACGCAAGAACGCAAGAGGGTTTATGCCGGGGCGGCGATCGTCTAGCTTGGCCATATGCTCACCGAAACCCGCGACTACGCCAAACTCTATCGCGACTTCCGCTGGGAGATCCCGGCGCGGTTCAACATCGCCACCGCCTGCTGCGACCGCCACGCCGACGGCACAGGTCGGCCGGCGCTGATCCTTGTCGATGAGGACGGCGCTGTGCGGCGCACCTCGTTCGACGAAATGCAGGCGTTGTCGCGCTGCTTCGCCAATGTATTGAAGGCCGATGGATTGATCCGCGGCGACCGCGTCGCGGTATTTCTGTCGCAGTCGCTGGAATTGCCGATTTCCCATCTCGCCGCGTTCCGCTCCGGCCTGGTGTCGGTGCCGCTGTTCGCGCTGTTCGGCGAGGATGCGCTGGAGTTTCGTCTCGCCAATTCGGGCGCCAGGGCGGTGGTGACCGACGAAGCCGGCTGGGAGAAGCTGTCGAAAATCCGCGACCGGCTGCCGTACTTGCAGGATATCTACATCACCAGCGAGGCCGTCCACGCCGGCGCCAAATCGTTCTGGTCGGCGATCGAAACCGCGTCCGAACATTTCGCAACGACAGACACGTCCGCCGATGATCCCGCCATCATCATCTACACGTCGGGCACGACTGGCAATCCCAAGGGCGCGCTGCACGCCCATCGCGTGCTGCTCGGGCATCTGCCCAATGTCGAGATGGTGCATGATTTCCTGCCCAAACCCGGCGACGTGATGTGAACGCCGGCCGACTGGGCCTGGATCGGCGGATTGTTCGATGCGCTGTTTCCGGCCTGGTATCACGGCGTGCCCGTGGTCGGGCACCGCGCCAGAAAATTCGAGCCGGAGGCGGCGATGGCGCTGATGGCCGATCATGCCGTGCGCAACGTGTTCCTGCCGCCGACCGCGCTGAAGCTGATGCGGCAGGCGGAAGTCAGACATCCCGGCGTCAGGCTGCGCAGCATGCTGACCGGCGGCGAATCGCTCGGCGCCGAACTTTTGGACTGGGTGCGCGCGACCTTCGGCATCGATGCCCATGAGGTCTACGGCCAGACCGAATGCAATCTCGTGGTCGGCAGCAATTCAAGACTGTTTCCGATCCGGCCGGGATCGATGGGACGCGCCACGCCCGGCTTCGACGTCCGCATCGTCAACGAGAAGGCCGAGGAACTGCCGCGCGGCGAACGCGGCATCATCGGCGTGCGCCAACCCAACCCCTGCACCATGATCGAGTACTGGAAGAACCCGGAAGCGACCGCGAAGAAATACGCCGGTGAGTTCTTGCTGACCGGCGATCTCGGCGTGCAGGATCAGGACGGCTATTTCTGGTACGTCAGCCGCGAGGACGACGTGATCACGTCAGCCGGCTATCGCATCGGGCCCTCCGAGATCGAGCACACGCTTTTGAAGCATCCGGCGGTGGCGCTGTCGGCGGTGGTCGGCATTCCCGATCCGATCCGCACCGAGGCGATCAAGGCGTGGATCGTGCTGCGGCCGGGCTTTACGCCAAGCGAGGCGCTGGCGCGCGAGATCCAGGATTTCGTCAAAGTGCAGCTCGCCGCGCATGAATATCCACGCTTTGTGCAATTCACCGACACCCTGCCGATGACCGCCACCGGCAAGGTGATGCGGCGCGAGCTGCGGACGCTGGGGTAGGGTGCGCCACCCGTCATTGCCGGCCTTGACCCGGCAATCCATCTTGCTGCGCAGGGCTCTCTTGAAGGTTGATGGATACGCGGGTCAAAGCCCGCGTATGACGACCGTTGAACCGTTGACGCAGATCAACACGGTGCGACCAATGCCCTGCACCATTTCCCGAAGCAGGTCGGGAGGATAAAGCCGATGACATCCGTCTCCGGCAAGATCGATCCGGTGGTGCGGCGGATCAAGGCCGCGGACATCGCGGAAGCGTTGGGGCAGGGCCTGCGGGACTTCCAGGCCATGCCGCTTTACGGGCTCGCGTTCGGCGCGCTCTACGCCGGTGGCGGCATCGCGATCATGCTCAGTCTGACGGCGTTCGGCCTGGTCTATCTGGCCTATCCGCTGGCCGCTGGCTTTGCGCTGATCGGCCCGTTTGTCGCCACCGGCCTTTATGAAATCAGCCGCCAGCGTGAGGCCGGGCAAAAGCCCTCGATACGCGGCATCTGGTTGACGGTGAAATCGCGCGGCGAAATCGGCTGGATGGCTTTTGTCACCCTGTTCGTCTTCGTGATCTGGATGTACCAGGTGCGCCTGCTGATCGCGCTATTGATCGGGCTCCATGCCTCGTTTTCAAGCCTGCACGAGTTCATCACCGTGGTGCTCACCACCAATGAAGGGCTGCTGTTTCTCGCCATCGGCAACGCCGTCGGGGCGGCGCTGTCGCTGATCCTGTTCTCGCTGACGGTGGTGTCGTTTCCGCTGCTGCTCGACCGCGACGTCGATTTCGTCACCGCGATGGTCACCAGCGTGCGCGCCGTGGTGACGAGCCCGGTGCCGATGATCGGATGGGCCGCCATCATCGTCGTTTTGCTGATCGTCTCGGCGCTGCCGTACTTCCTCGGCCTTGTGGTGACGCTGCCGGTGCTCGGTCATGCGACCTGGCATCTGTATCGGCGGATCGTGGCGCCGGCGCCGGGCTAGCTAGGGGGCGCGCGCTGAACATCAGATGACGCTGTCGTCCCTGCGAAAGCAGGGACCCATACGGCCCTGATTTTACGGGCAGCGCCAGTTGCCTTCGCTTGCGTCGCATCAATGAAGGCCGGGGTTATAGGTCCCCGCGTTCGCGGGGACGACAACTTACGGCGTCGCGATCCCCAACTTCTTCAAAGCCTCCAGCATCCGCTTTGGCGGCTCCATCTGATGACAAGCGCCTCTCCGGTCTCCAGCAGGCTCTTCAGGCTGGACAGGATCGCGGGCCAGCCCTGGCGGCCGCCGGACAGGACGTCGTCGTCGATCGGCCGGTCATGCGCCTCGGTCAGCGCCAGCCGGACCGCGTCGCCGGCGGGCTCGATCTCGTAAGTCACCAATGTCGGACCAAGCTTTTCGATCAACGCCGGCCAGTTGACATTGAAGGTGACGGTGAGTTTGCGCGGGGGAACGCATTCGATCACCTCGCCGCTGATATGCACCGATCCGTCCGGCGGCCGCACGACATACGCACCGCCGGTCTTCAGATCGACCTCGACCGCATTGCCGAAGAAATATTTCCGGCTGAACTTGGCGGATGTCAGCGCCTCCCATACCATTTCCGGCGTTGAAGCGATGTAGATGGTGTAGACGAGCGACGGTCTGAATTGATCTGTCTTCACTATCGAAAAACCTCGTCGAGGTCAGCGATCACAAAAATCGCCGAGGTGTCCCACCAAGTAGCGTGTGGTGGAGGCGCAGGATATCAGCGCCTGCCCCAGTGCTTGCGCTGACGTCTCGATATAGCTGATGTAGGCCGGTTTAAGCATAGGAGATCTGTTCCGTCCGGCCAAAGCCAGACCGACGTTGCGCACGCCGCGAGAACATCGCCCTCTTGTGACGAATAACAAAAACCCAAACTGGGAAACCGATGGTTCCCTGGCAAGGAACTATCTGTTTTCGCCTTTATGTCCGGAACCCGACACTTCGCCATCGGTTATCCACGATGTACCGAACCGGACTTCAACCGGCATCCCGAAAAAACCGACCGTTATTGATCGGGCTTGGGAAACTGATCGCATCGACCTTCCAGATCAAGCAATCAAGAATAATCTTGGAGAGTTCTCATGCCCTCACGAAACGAAACCAAGCGCGCGCGCGATAGATTGCAATCGGCAACGCCAATTTGTGACGATCCGAGCTTGCTGAAACTGGATGAAGAAGTTGCCGAATATGTGCGCGAAGCCAAGCGCCGTGATACGCAAGGGCCAGATGAATTGGTCTCGACCGTGCTAGATGCGGTCGCGCGCAACTATTTTCAGCACATGCTCCGAAAACAAACGCGCGTCACGCCTGTTCGGCGTCGAACACGCAGCTAGACTTGTCGCGAGGGACAAGCGTCACTGGCCAAGCCCGACCGTGCGCAATTGTGAGGTTCTGGCACGAGACGGAAAACCAGCGATGTCCGCGGTTCGGTAGCAAACGGGGGCAAACCGAATGTGGCGCGGCAGTCCAGCGGCTGAACTGAAATTTCTCGTCATGCCCGGGACGAGCCCGCCGCAAGGCCGGCAGTGACGAAGCCTCTAAACCCGCCGCACCATCGCCGGCGTTAGGTCCTTGACCGACGGCGCGCCGAGCTGGGCCATCGCGTTGCGGGTCTCGGCGCGCAGGATAGCAAGCACGCGCTCGACCCCGGGCTGACCGAAGGCGCCCAGTCCCCAGAGATAGGGCCGGCCGACACAGACGGCCTGCGCGCCCAACGCCAGCGCCTTGACGATATCGCTGCCGCGGCGAAAGCCGCTGTCGACCAGCACCGGCATGCGGCCGCCGACGGCCTCGACGATTTCCGGCAGCACGTCGATGGTCGCGCCGACGCCGTCTTCCACGCGTCCGCCGTGATTGGAGACGACGATCGCGTCGATGCCGGCTTCAGTGGCGAGTTTGGCATCCTCGAAGGTGAGAATGCCCTTGAGCACCAGCTTGACCTTGACGGTATCGCGCAGGCGCTTGATCAGATCCCAGGTCAGGTTGGTGACGACAGTAGAGCTGACGCCGCCGAGATCGATGCCGGTAAAATTCGGCTTGCGCGAAAGATAGGTGTTGAGACCATGGCAGCTGCCGCATTCGCGCGTATCGTCGCGCCGCAGCCTGACGAAGGTTTCCCATTTCGCCGGCGTTCTGACATCGAGGGTCACCGCGATAACAGGCGCGCCGGCGGCTTCCGCCCGCCTGACCAGAGCTTCGGCGATTTCCCAGCGCTGCGTCGTATAGAGCTGAAACCACACCGGCGCGCCGCGCGCGGCAATGGCGTCCTCGATCGAGGTCGTCGCCACCGTGGAGAGAATTTGCAGGTGGTTGCCGGCTTTCGCCGCCCTGGCGACCGCGATCTCGGCATCGGGGTGAAAGGCGCGGTTGCTGCCGGTCGGCGCGATCACGATCGGGCTGTCGTATCTGGCGCCGAGGATCTCGGCGCCGATGTCGATTCTACTGACATCGACCAGCCGCCGCGGCCGCAGCGCCAATTTCCGAAAACACTCGCGATTGGCGCGCAAGGTCATTTCGTCATCGACCCCGGTGGCCATGTAGCCGAAATGCGCCGGAGGCACGTTCTTCTTCATGACCGGCTCGAAGTCGAAAACGTCGAGCGCCTGGCCGGGATCGGCAATCAGCTTGTCGGGATCGCGCGGCGCCCATTCCACCGGATCCTGCGGCCGCAGTCCCTGCGCAAGCGCGCCGTGCGCGAATAACGGACTTGCCGCCAGAAACTTCAGAAAGCGGCGGCGGTTGGCGATCTGGCGTTGTTGCGGCGACATCGGTATCTCCTTTGGAGAAGGAGATATTGGTCCAAATCGCGCGGCGTGACACGCTGCATTGCAACCTGCGGGCTTTATGACTTAAGCCATCGCGGCAAGCGTAGTGCAATCCCGGCGAGCCTGGCTATGATGTCGCTACCAAAATCAGCCAACGCAGATTGGCTTCGATAGCCCGGGTGGAAAAACATGAGCGGTCACGTCAAATTCGCCAGATATCTTTGCGTCGCTTTCATCGGTTGCTGCACGGGTGCCCATGCCCAGAGCCAGACGATCGGCGCGCCACCCGAAGCCTCCAACATGAAGCTGGTCGGGGCCAGCGACCTGCAGGCGCGCAGCGCCTATCAGCCGACGATTCATCATCAGGGCGATCGCTGGATCGCCTATATCGGTCACCACGGGGGCACCGACGCCATTCCGGCGCCGGTCAATCCGCTGACCGGTAAGGCCGAGCCGAATGGCACCTCGATCGTCGACGTTACCGATCCCGCGAATCCCAAATATCTGCGCCACATTCCCGGACAGCCGGGAACCTATGAGGCCGGCGGCGCGCAGATGGTGCGCATCTGCGACGGCAAGGCGCTGCCCAAGGGCGACCGCAGCGCGGTCTATATGCTGCGCACTTTCGGCGGCGAGGCGCATGAGATCTGGAACGTCGCGGACCCCGCCAATCCGGTGCTGATCACAAGGCTTGGCGGCTTGAAGGACACGCATAAGAGCTGGTGGGAATGCGACACCGGCATTGCCTTCCTGGTGTCGGGCGCGCCGGACTGGCGCACGCGCCGCATGACGCAGGTCTACGACCTCAGCGATCCCGCGCATCCTATCAAGATCAGGGATTTCGGCCTTCCGGGTCAGGAGCCGGGTTCGACCGGCGCGGTGCCGACCGAACTGCACGGGCCGATCTCGCTGGGTCCGCAAGGCAACCGCGTCTATTTCGGCTACGGCACCAACAAGGGCGGCTTCCTGCAGATCGTCGACCGCGAAAAACTCATCAACGGGCCGAAGGAGCCGACGCCGGACAATCTCCGCTTCCCGGAAATCTCGAGGATGGCGATGTCCGCCTTCAACGGCGCCCACACCGTATTTCCGATGAAAGGCATGCCGATCGCCGAATTCGCACACGACAAGGACGGCAAGACCCGCGACATCGTGATGATCGTCGACGAGGCCATCCTGAACGAATGCAGCGAGCCCAGGCAGATGGTGTGGTTCGCCGACGTCACGGTGGAGAACCGCCCGATGATGATTTCGAGCTACACGGTGAAGGAGGCGAGCGGTTCGTTCTGCGAACGGGGCGGCCGCTTCGGCTCGCATTCCTCCAACGAGAGCATGGCGCCGGTCTACTACAAGAAGATGGCGTTCATCGCCTTCTTCAATGCCGGGGTTCGCGCGCTCGACATCCGCGATCCCTATCACCCGACCGAGGTCGGCTATTTCATCCCCGCGATCACGGCGGCGACCGACAAGCGCTGCGTCAAAATCGACGGCAAGGACCGCTGCAAGGTCGCGATCCAGACCAACAATGTCGAAACCGACGAGCGCGGCTATATCTATATCGTCGATCGCGCCAATACCGGCCTGCATATTCTGGAGCTGACCGGTGCGGCGCGCGCCGTCGCCGGCCTGCCCTGATGCGAATGATGTCGAATGCGTAGACTGCGCGCCGCCTTTGCCGTTGCGATTTGCATGCTGACCGGCGTCGCCGGCACCCCGCAAGCGCGGCCGGATGTCGAGGGCTGGCGCGAAATCGCCTGGCCGTTTCCGCGCGATGGCTGGCCGGCCGGGCGCGCGTTCCGTTGCGCCCCGGAGGCGTGCGGCGACGAGATCGAAGTCTATGTGCGGCTGAAGGCCGGCTTTTGCAATTGCGACAGCGGTGTTGCCGACGACGACGAAGTCGATCGCGTCGCCGATCTGGACATGATCAGCGCGCGTTTTGTCGCTCTTGCACCGGGCAGCGTGATCCGGATTGCGGACATGGCCGGCCGCATCCGGAGCTACGATCTGCAAATGGCCGACGGCGCGCGACGTTCGGCCGTCGGTATCGCCGTATCGCGGCGCTGCGACCTTCTGGTCGCGGTGGCGCAGGGCGAGGGCACCGCGGCAGGCGTCCAGCGCGCGGCGCTGGATTTCCTTTCCTCTGGTGAAATGGAACGCTGGATGGTGGTGGCAATGGAGGGACGTTAGGAATCGTCGTCCCGGGCGTCCACGTCTTTTTATCGGAGTGTATCTACGCTAAGACGCGGATGGCCGGGATGAACCTTGGATGAACCCGGCCATGACGCTGTCCTCTACCCGTGAGCCCGCCCCATGTCGCTGCAGCTCTATCTCGCCTTCGTCGCCGCCTGCATCGCGCTGGCGCTGCTGCCGGGTCCGGTGGTGACGCTGGTGATCGCCAATGGCCTGCGGCATGGCACCCGCGCGGCGTTGACCAATATCGCCGGCGTCCAGGCCGGCCTTGCGATCGTGATCGGCATTGTCGCGATCGGGCTGACCTCGCTGATGGCGACCATGGGCTACTGGTTCGACTGGGTGCGGTTTGCAGGTGCTGCCTATCTGGTCTGGCTCGGCGTCAAGCTGATCCGCGCCCCCGTCATCGGCATCAACGCCGATGCGCCGCCGCCCCCGCCGCGCGGCGGGTTTTTCCTGCAAGGGTTTCTGGTGCTGCTCTCTAACCCCAAGGTGCTGGTGTTCTTCGGCGCATTCATTCCGCAGTTCATGGACATGGGCAGGGATCATGTCTCGCAGGTCGCGTTGCTCGGTGTCACCTTCATGGTAATCGCCGGAATGACCGACGCCGTTTACGCGCTGCTGGCCGGCCGGGCGCGGTTGTTCTTCTCGGCGCGGCGGACCAGGGCGCTGTCGCGCATCTCCGGCGGCTTCATGATCGGCGGCGGCATCTGGCTGGCGCTGACGCGGGCGCGGTGAACGGCTTTAGGGCGGCAGCAGCTGCTGCGCGCGCAGCGTGGTTTCGATCTCGCGCAAGATGCGCGCCAGCCGATCGGCCCATTGTCGCTGACCGGACGGATCGGCGATCAGGTCCTGGCGAATTTCAATTCCCGAGTTCATCAGCCCGCGTTTCTCGCCATGCACGGGAATGGTGTAGTCGGTCTCGTCGCTGACCGCGTAGGGTTCGTTGTCGCCGACCACGAGATTGCTCTCGCTCAGCAACAATTTGAGCAGCAGCGGCGGCAATTTGGTATCGCGCTGGTAGAGCGTGCCGATATGCCATGGCCTGGCTTGCCCGGCATATACCGGGGTAAAACTGTGCAGCGACACCAACACCGTCGGCCGACCATCGCGCAGGCGGCGGTCGATCACCTCACGGATGCGGCGATGGTAGGGATCGAAGATCTCCCGTCGCCGCGCCTCGGCCGCGCGGACCGCAAGGCCCTCATTGCCTGGTATCAAGGTAGCATCGCTGAGGCGCGGGATCGAGCTGTCAGCCGTCGGCGGGCGGTTGCAGTCGATCACCAGCCGCGAATAGCGCTGCGCGATCAGATGCGCGCCGAGATGTTTCGACAGCGCGTCGGCCACGCCGGCAATGCCGATATCCCAGGTGATATGTCGCGGAAGCTCGCTTGCCGGCAACCCGAGATCGCCGAGAATGCGCGGGATGGTCCGGCCGTAATGGTCGCAGGTCAAAAGGAACGGCGAACTGCCTTCCGCATTATCTTCAAAAACCGGCGGAACATCCTCGCTGCCGAGGAGTAATGATGTGTCGCCGGCGCTGTCCAAAGCCATCTTTTCTTACTCGTTGCCTGTTGAAGCAGCATACCGATAGGGGAATAAGCAGGGATCGGTATAGATTGGATTACCTGAAATCACCATGATTGCCTCGACGATGCCGCTACTCACGATCCATCACAAGACCTGTTATCGCTATGCCCACCCCGTGGCGTTCGGCGAGCACCGTATCATGCTGCGCCCGCGCGACGGCCACGATCTGCGCGTGCTGTCGAACAATCTCGAGATCGTGCCGGAGCCGATGTCGCTGCGCTGGATCCACGACGTGTTCGGCAACAGCGTTGCGATCGCGACCTTCGACGAGCGCGCCGAAACCCTGTCGTTCGTCAACACCGCCACCGTCGCGCATAATCCGGCGCACGAGTTCGCGCTGACCGCGGACGATCCGGCGTATTTCTATCCGTTTCTCTACGACGACGAGGAGTTTCCCGACCTCGTTCAGTTCATCACGCCGCAATATGGCGATCCCCAGGGCGAGCTGTCGGCCTGGGCGCGGAATTTTCTCGATGCGGACGCACCGACCCCGACCTTCCAGATTCTGAGCAACATGACCCACGGCATCCGCGAGGCCTTCACCTACCGCAAGCGGCATGAACACGGTACCCAGCATCCGCTCGACACCCTGCAGACCGGATCCGGCACCTGCCGCGACTACGCGCTGTTCATGATAGAGGCGCTGCGGCGGCTTGGCATCGCCGCGCGCTTCGTGTCGGGATACATCTCCATTGCCGGCGACCGCGCCCACGGCCATGTCGGCGGCGGCTCGACCCATGCCTGGGTGCAGGTCTACCTGCCGAGCGCCGGCTGGATCGAGTTCGATCCCACCAACGGCATTGTCGGCACCCGCGACCTCGTGCGGGTGGCGGTGGCGCGCGATCCGCGCCAGGCGATTCCCCTGCACGGCACCTATCTCGGTTTGGCCGACGCCTTTGTCGGCATGGAGGTCAGCATCAACGTCGTTTCGGCGGATGCGGCCGCGGAGACGTAGCATGGAAATCAAGGTTGGCTTCGAGATCGCCCACACCGCGGCGCAG
Organism: uncultured Alphaproteobacteria bacterium; assembly: GCA_963801875.1. GTDB lineage: Bacteria > Pseudomonadota > Alphaproteobacteria > Rhizobiales > Xanthobacteraceae > Bradyrhizobium. Next base: position 198,449 of record CAWDGT010000011.1, read on the forward strand.
GCGACGCCGATGGTGATCATGCTCTCGATACATCCCTCCCGCCGCCAGGACATCATCGGCGCCGAAACCATCGTCGCCGAGCCCAATGTGGGAATCGGCTTCTACCACGACAGCTTTGGTAACATCTGCGGCCGGCTGGTGGCCCCGGCCGGCGGCGTGACGCTGCGCGGCAGCGCGCTGGTGCGCGATTCCGGATTGCCCGATATCGTGGTGCCATCGGCGCAGCAGGTCGCGATCGAGCAGTTGCCCGACGACATGCTGCTCTATCTGATGGCGAGCCGCTACTGCGAGACCGACAAGCTGACCGACGTGGCGTGGTCGCTGTTCGGCAATACGCAAGCAGGCTGGGAGCGGGTGGCGGCGATCTGCAGCTTCGTGCACAACCACGTCACCTTCGGCTATGAGCATGCGCACCATATGAAATCCGCCCATGACGTCTACGAGCAGCGCACCGGGGTGTGCCGCGACTTCGCCCATCTCGCGCTCACCTTCTGCCGCGCCATGGGCATCCCGGCGCGCTACTGCACCGGCTACATGGGCGATATCGGCATTCCCTACGATCCCAATCCGATGGATTTCTCCGGCTGGTTCGAGGCCTGGCTGTCCGGCCGCTGGTACACCTTCGACGCCCGTCACAATCACCCGCGGATCGGCCGCATCCTGATGGCGACCGGGCGCGACGCCGCCGACGTGGCGCTGACCACGAGCTTTGGGCGGATGGATTTGACAAAATTCCTCGTCATCAGCGATGAGGTGGTGGCGGCTTGATTCAGCCCTCCGTCATAGCGAGGAGCGCACTCGCCCGCCGTAGCTCAACGAGCGAAGGCGGAAGCGGCGATGCTTGGATTGCTTCGCTTCGCTCGCAATGACATACGAAAGCAATGACCTCCAACCTCCTCTTCGTCTACGGCACCTTGATGCGCGGCTTCGATCATCCGATGGCGCAGTTGTTGTCGCGCAGCGCGGATTTTTTCGGCGATGCGCGCTGCCGGGGCCGGCTCTATCTGGTCAAGCACTATCCCGGGCTGGTGCTGTCCGACGATCCCGCGGATGTCGTGTTCGGTGAACTGTATCGGCTGCGGCCGCCCAACGAATTGCTGCGCGAGTTCGACATGTACGAGGCCTGCGGCGAGGGGTTTGCGGAACCGACCGAATATATCAGGCGGATGCTGTCGGTGTTGTCAGACGGCGGCGCTGTCAACCGGGCCTGGACCTATCTCTACAACTGGCCGGTCGCGCGCCTGCCGCGCATCGCCTCGGGAAGGTTTATGGAGAGGTAGGCATCCAGCTTCAACGCGAGCACGGTCTGCTCCCTCTCCCGCTCTTGCGGGGGAGGGCTGGGGTGGGGGCTCTTCGATCAGCCCACGCCGTCGTTGATGCAGGTGCGCTGACTAAACTGGCGCAATCAAATTGCTGCTTCCATGCTAGAATGGCCTGATGAAGTATTCGGATTTCAAAATCGGGATTGAGTTCCTGACCGCTACCGGCCGCTGGCGATGCACGGATGTCGGCACTCGTACCATCGCAGCAATCAGAACTCGACCTCGATCATGATCCGGCTTGGTACAACGGCCCACCTTATGCCGTCGTGGAGCACGTGTTTGACGAGGATGGCATCGAGGATTGCGATCCGGCACCACAGGAGCGAATTTTCGACGATAGCGGCAAGGCTAGCCTGGTTAGAGTCGATCGTGCCTCTCGACGGTCCCCGTAGCGAGAGAGCCCCCACCCCGGCCCTCCCCCGCAAGCGGGAGAGGGAGCAGGGGCCCTGTGAATAGCGGCAAGAAGCCCAATAATTCTCGTATTTTACCGCGGCCACCCTATATCCATGATCGGTTGGCACCGGCCTGCGACTCACCGCAAAATCACCCATGCGCTTTACGCCCCAATTCCTTGATGAACTGCGCGCCCGGCTTCCGGTTTCGGAAGTCGTGGGCCGGCGCGTGAAGCTGAAGAAAGCCGGGCGGGAGTGGAAGGGGCTGTCGCCGTTCCAGCAGGAGAAGTCGCCGTCGTTCACCGTCAACGACCAGAAGGGATTTTATCACGACTTCTCCTCCGGCAAGCACGGCGACATCATCTCGTTCCTGATGGAGACCGAGGGCGTCGGCTTCACCGAAGCGGTCGAGCGTCTGGCCGCGATGGCCGGCGTGCCGCTGCCCGCCGTCACTCCCGACGCCGCGCGTCACGAGCAGCGCCGCAAGACGCTGTACGACGTGATGGAGCTGGCCGCGAAATTCTTCGCCGACACTCTGGCCTCGCGCAATGGCGCCAAGGCGCGCGGCTATCTCGGCGACCGCGCCATTTCCCCGGCCGTGCAATTGCAGTTCCGCATCGGCTATGCGCCGGGCGAACGCTTTGCGCTGAAGGAATATCTGGGAGCCCAGGGCATTCCGGTCGAGGACATGGTCGAAGCCGGCTTGCTGGTCGCGGCCGACGACATCCCGGTGCCCTATGATCGGTTCCGCGACCGCGTGATGTTTCCGATCACGGATTTGCGCGGAAGGGTGATCGCGTTCGGCGGCCGCGCGCTGGAAAAAGACGTCACCGCCAAATACCTGAACTCGCCGGAGACGCCCTTGTTTCACAAGGGCGACAATCTCTACAACCTTAGCTCAGCGCGGCTTGCCGCCCATAACGGCAGCCCGCTCGTGGTGGTGGAAGGTTATGTCGACGTCATCGCCATGGTGGGCGCGGGCTTTGCGGCGAGCGTCGCCCCGCTCGGCACCGCGCTGACCGAAAACCAGCTCGCGCTCTTGTGGAAGATGGCGGACGAGCCGATCCTTTGTTTCGACGGCGACAAGGCCGGACAGAAGGCGGCGTGGCGCGCCGCCGACCTGGCGCTGCCGCATCTCAAGCCCGGCAAAAGCCTTCGCTTCGCGCTGCTGCCAGAAGGCCAGGACCCCGACGACCTCGCGCGCTCGGGCGGGCGGGCCGCGATCGAGGAAGTGATCGGAGCCGCGCGCGGGCTCGCCGACCTGATCTGGTCGCGCGAAATCGAAGGCGGCACGTTTGCCACCCCGGAGCGGCGCGCGGCGCTGGAGGCGCGAATCGGCGAACTCACCAATGGCATCCGCGACGAAGTGGTGCGGCGCTATTACCGTCAGGATCTCAGCGAACGCCTGCAGCGGAGCTTTGCGCCGGAAGCCGCGCGCGGCTATGCGAGAGGCGGCTATCGCGGCGGGGCGGGCAATTTCGGCGGCGAATCAGGCCGCCGCTATCAGCCGCGCGGTTCGTTCACGCCGGGAGCGGCGGGCCGATTCGCATCCGCCGGCCGCGGCCAGGGCCCGGCCGGCAGCCAGACCATCAACCGCGGGCCCTATCAGGCGGCGAGCGCCCAGCTGGCGCTGAGCCCGATCATGCGCGGCCAGCGCAGCGCGATCTCCCGCCGCGAGGCGCTGATTCTGCAATGCCTGATCAATCATCCCTGGCTGCTGCACGACCATCTGGAACAGGTGGCGGCGCTGGAACTGGCCCATCCCGAGGCCCACAAATTGCGGGCCGGTATCATCAGTGCCTTCGCCAACGACCATCACCACAGCCCGGAGCCGAAAGAACAAGCCGAGAAAATGCGGGCCGACCTCGAATCGGGCGGATTTTCGCAAACCCTTCAACGGGTTGAGCTGATGATCACGACCCCGGCGGTGTGGGGCGCGCAACCCGGCGCGGCGCGCGAGGACGTTCTTTCCACCTGGCACCAGTTGGTCTCCTTGCATCGCCAATGGCACTCATTACTTAGGGAATTAAGGGATGCCGAGCTGGCCTTGGGCGAGGAGGCCAGCGAGGCCAATTTGGCGTGGCTGCGTGACGTCAAGGCCCGGCTGGCGGAAGTCGACGGTACCGAGGCCCTGATCGAGGGTTTTGGGGACTCGTCGGGGCGGTCCCAGCGCAGCGTTTGATTGGAAATTGCTGCGGACGGCGGTCGCGGTATCAGCAAAAAAACTCGCCAAATCCACGGTTTGGCGGCAAATACAGGGTTAATCGAAGCTTAATGGCCTTAAGGCCATATAACGAAATCGGCGACACAGATTCGGGGGTGGCGACGTCTGCGCCGCCCTTTCCGCGTCATATCTGACTTTAGTGATTCAAGGCGGGCGCGGCGACGCATCCTGGATTGAATGCGCGTTTTGGGAGCGATGTATGGCCAGCAAGGCAAAGGCGCTGCAGGTAAAGGACAAGGAAAAAGACGACAAGGCAGCCGACGCCCCTGAGAAGGATTCAGCCGAAGCGCCGTCGCCGTTGCTCGACCTGTCCGATGCCGCCGTCAAGAAGATGATCAAGCAGGCCAAGAAGCGCGGCTTCGTGACCTTCGACCAGCTCAATGAAGTGCTGCCCTCCGACACCACTTCGCCCGAACAGATCGAGGACATCATGTCGATGCTCTCGGACATGGGCATCAACGTCTCCGAGGCCGAGGACGCCGACAGCGAGGAAGAAACCAAGGAAGAGGCCGAGGACGAGACCGACAACGAACTGGTCGAGGTCACGCAGAAGGCCGTCACCGAAGTCAAGAAATCCGAGCCCGGCGAGCGCACCGACGATCCCGTCCGCATGTATCTGCGCGAGATGGGCACCGTCGAATTGCTGTCGCGTGAGGGCGAAATCGCGATCGCCAAACGCATCGAGGCCGGCCGCGAGGCGATGATCGCGGGGTTGTGCGAAAGCCCGCTGACCTTCCAGGCCATCATCATCTGGCGCGACGAGCTCAACGAAGGAAAGATCTTCCTTCGCGACATCATCGATCTCGAGGCGACCTACGCCGGCCCCGACGCCAAGAACAACATGAACCCGCTGCTGTCGGCGCCGCTCGGCCCCGACGGCCAGCCGCTCGCGCCCGGCAATGGCGCGGCGATGCCCGCCGCCGCCGCGCCCGCCCATGTCGCGCCGCCGGCGGCGCCGCCGGCGGCGACCCCGTTCCGTCCAGCGCCCGACGCCGAACCTGACGCGGAGAAGGATCCGGCCGAGGCCGCCGCCGAAGCCGATCTCGACGACGACGAGTTCGAAAACCAGATGTCGCTCGCCGCGATCGAGGCCGAGCTGAAGCCGAAGGTGGTGGAGACCTTCGACAAGATCGCCGACAACTACAAGAAGCTGCGTCGCCTGCAGGAGCAGGACATCTCCAACCAGCTGCAGAACGAGACGCTGTCGCCGGCGCAGGAGCGCAAATACAAGAAGCTGAAGGACGAAATCATCGTCGAGGTGAAGTCGCTGCGGCTCAACCAGGCCCGCATCGATTCGCTGGTCGAGCAGCTCTACGACATCAACAAGAAGCTGGTGTCGTTCGAGGGCCGCCTGCTGCGGCTCGGCGACAGCCACGGCGTCGCGCGCGAGGATTTCCTGAAGAACTATCAGGGCTCGGAGCTCGATCCGCGCTGGCTCAACCGCGTCTCGAAACTTTCGGCCAAGGGCTGGAAGAACTTTGTCAGCCACGAAAAGGACCGCATCAAGGAACTGCGCCACGAGATCCAGTCGCTGGCGGCCTTGACCGGGCTCGAGATCGGCGAATTCCGCAAGATCGTGCACGGCGTGCAGAAGGGCGAGCGCGAGGCGCGCCAGGCCAAGAAGGAAATGGTCGAGGCCAATTTGCGGCTGGTGATCTCGATCGCCAAGAAATACACCAACCGCGGCCTGCAGTTCCTGGATTTGATCCAGGAGGGCAACATCGGGCTGATGAAGGCGGTCGACAAATTCGAATACCGCCGGGGTTACAAGTTCTCGACCTATGCGACCTGGTGGATCCGCCAGGCGATCACCCGCTCGATCGCCGACCAGGCGCGCACCATCCGCATTCCCGTGCACATGATCGAGACCATCAACAAGATCGTGCGCACCTCGCGCCAGATGCTCAACGAGATCGGCCGCGAGCCCACTCCGGAAGAACTCGCCGAAAAGCTCGGCATGCCCCTGGAGAAGGTCCGCAAGGTTCTGAAGATCGCCAAGGAGCCGCTGTCGCTGGAAACGCCTGTTGGCGACGAGGAAGATTCGCATCTCGGCGATTTCATCGAGGACAAGAACGCGATCCTCCCCATTGACGCCGCGATCCAGTCCAACCTGCGCGAGACCACGACGCGGGTGCTGGCCTCGCTGACCCCGCGCGAGGAACGCGTCCTGCGCATGCGCTTCGGCATCGGCATGAACACCGACCACACCCTGGAAGAGGTCGGCCAGCAGTTCTCGGTGACGAGAGAGCGCATTCGGCAGATCGAGGCGAAAGCGCTGCGGAAGTTGAAGCATCCGAGCAGGTCAAGGAAGCTGCGGAGCTTCCTCGACAACTGATCCCCTCATCCTGAGGAGCCGCGCAACGCGCGGCGTCTCGAAGGATGGCGGCGACCAGATGCTTCGAGACGCGCGTTCCGCGCTCCTCAGCATGAGGCCAGGAGATCGTCGTGCGCGGGCTTGACCCGGGCATCCATCAAAACAAAGCGGCGGGCGAGAGCCCGCCGTTTTTATTACTGGCTTGAGCATGAGGAATGATCCCATGCAACAAAAGAAAAACCGAGCCAATACCTGCGCAATCGCTGTGCCTGATACTAGACCGCGGCGAACGATGCGCTAAGCTGGTCCGGGCTACCACGACGCAAGCCAGGGTATTTCCCGATGACTAAAAGCAAGGGACTTGAGAAGGCTATCGTCCTGACCCTGGCCATCCTCGCCTGCCCGATCCCCCATGCCCACGCCGCCCAATGCGGCAGCGGGGCCGCCGGCTTCGACACTTGGAAACAGCAATTCGCCGGCGAGGCGAGGGCCAAAGGCATCGGCGCCTCCGGCGTCTCGGCCCTGATGGCTGCGAACTACGCGCAAGCGACCATCAACGCCGACCGCGGCCAGCGCAGTTTTTCGCTCTCGCTCGATGCGTTTCTCGCCAAGCGGGGGGCTTCGGCCATAGTCGCGCGCGGACGCTCGCTGAAGCATTCGCAAGCAGCACTTTTTGCGTCCATTCAGGCGCGCTACGGCGTGCCGCCGGGCCCGCTCATCGCCATCTGGGGAATGGAGACCGGTTTTGGCAGCCAGCGCGGCAACCAGAACATGCTGTCGTCGATCGCGACGCTCGCCTATGACTGCCGTCGGCCCGCCTATTTCACCGAGCAGCTCTATGCGGCGCTGCAACTGATCGATCGCGGAGCGCTGTCGCCGGCCCAGCGCGGCTCCATGCACGGCGAAGTCGGCCAGACGCAGTTCCTGCCGAAGAACATCCTGGCCTACGGGTCAGGCAATCTCGAGGTGGCGGCCAACGCGCTGGCCTCGACCGCGAATTTCCTGAAGGCGCATGGCTGGCGCGCGGGCGCTGGATACCAGCCGGGCGAGCCCAACTTCGCGGCCATCGAGGCGTGGAATGCAGCGGGAGTTTATCAGCGCGCCATCGCGCTCATGGGCCGTCAGATCGACGGCGGCGAGTGAGGAACGGCGGCACGAAACACTGTCGTCCCTGCGAACGCGGGGACCCATAACCACAGGCGGCAATTGTTGAAGCGAAGCCGTCAACCGCTCCCCTTGACAACATCGGCCGCGGCGTGTGGGTCCCTGCGTTCGCAGGGACGACGAAGAAGGCCTGCCCCGCGCCGCTTTTCATGTCATGATCGGGATCATCCGGCACCAACAAGGGATTCGCATGCGCAAGCTTCTTCCGGCCATTGTATTCGGCAGCGTGATCGCCGCAGGGCCCGCCTTCGCCGCCCGCTGTGGCGGCGATTTTAACAGCTTCGTGCAAAACATTTCGGCGGAGGCTGCCGCGGCCGGCGTCTCGCCATCCGTGATCTCCCAGGCCCTTGGCGGCGTGCAGCAGGACATGGCGGTCCTGAATTTCGACCGCCGCCAGCGCTACACCTTCAAGAAGAGTTTCGAGCAATATGTCTCGACCCGCGTAGGCGCCGGGCGCATCAACGGTGGCCGGGCGATGCTGCAGCGTCACGCCGCGCTGCTCTCGAGCATCGAGGCGCGGTTCGGCGTGCCCCGGCAGATCCTGGTCGCGATCTGGGGGCTGGAGACCGATTTCGGCAAGGGCGACATGGGCAGGCTGCCGGTGTTTCGCGTGCTCGCGACCATGGCGCATGATTGCCGCCGCACCGAACTGTTCCAGGGCGAACTGCTCGCCGCCCTCAGAATCGTGCAGCGCGGCGACCTGCCGCTGCGCGAGATGATCGGCGCCTATGCCGGCGAAATCGGCCAGACGCAATTTTTGCCATCGTCCTATATCAAATACGGCGTCGATTTCGACGGCGACGGCCGCGTCGATCTGCGCCACAGCGTTGCCGACGTGCTCGCCTCCACCGCCAACCTCTTGCACACCAACGGTTTCAAGATGGGCGCGCCCTACGAGGAGGGCACGGCAAATTTCGAGGCGATGCGCGAGTGGAACCACGCCACGATCTATCGCAAGACCATTGCCTATTTCGCCGATCAGCTGGTGGGGCGGTAGCCGCCGCCGACATGCCCCGTCATTCCAGGGCAGCCCGAGAGGGCTGAACCCGGAATCTCGAAATTCCCACTCGCTCGGGCGTGCGGCTTCACAAGGACCCGCCAGTGCAGCGGGTCCGCCGCAAGCCGATGGCTGCGTTACCTGTCGATGATCTTCTTGAGGACGTGATCCATTTTGAGCAGAATCCTTCGCAGCAGGGCATTTTGCTCAAGCAGGGAGTGCACCTCGTCGCTGTGTTCGTCATCCCATAGTGCGGGTTCAGCGGGGGGGCGTTGTTCGTTACGCGGCAGATGCTCTACTATTCCCATGACTATACTCCAATACAAATAACCGAACGCGCCCCCACGCCTCCACGCCTGCAAAATGAATTGAGTTGGGAGGCGAATTTGAGTCCAAAAAATGCAACGCATGGGGCAAGCCGGGCAAGCCGACACCGACGACCGGCAAAAAATCAGCGATCGCGACTATTTCCGGCCTTATCGAAAAGGGGTATTCTTGCCCGGCTGCATTCTTCGCGTCTTGCCTGCGATGGAGGTCGTCATGTCCGAGACGGAGCGGTTTGTTGCTGACTGCCGTGCGGCATTTGCCGGGGATCCAACTCACAAGGCAATCCGTGAGCTGCTGGCCCGCGCGGTGTCCGATCCGGCGGCGGTTCTCAAGGGATTGGGCGAGCCGAGGGGCGCCGGAGTTCAAGAGCTCTTTCATTCCGATGCACTGACCATCCTCAACGTGGTCTGGGCGCCGGGGATGATGGTCATGCCGCACAATCATCGAATGTGGGCTGTGATCGGCATTTACACGGGCCGCGAGGACAATGTGTTCTGGCGCCGCGTCAAGGGAACATCGGACAAGATCGAGGCTGCCGGCGCCAAGGCGCTTTGTACGGGGGATGCTGAACCCCTGGGCGCCGATATCATTCACTCCGTCATCAATCCCATCAATAAACTGAGCGGCGCCATCCACATCTATGGCGGCGATTTCTTCGCGGCCGAGCGCAGCGAATGGGACTCCGAGACGCTTTTGGGACATCGGTGGGAGGCCGAGCGGGCGCGGCGTGTATTTGAAGAAGCCAACGCGCGATATGAGGCGAGTAAGCAGGCCTCGTAGCCGCGCAGCTCGCAAGTCTGGCGGTGTCGCGCGTTGATGAACCGCCGATGTGCTGGAGTGACGCTTCCCGGAGCTGGGGCGATTGCCTAGCCGGGGACTGAGTACACCAATCGGGGTCCGACGAATTCATCGTCCGGGCGGGCGACGTCGCCATCGGCGGACGCGTTTTTACCCGTGGATGACGGGTCGCCTGGTGGCGAACAACCAACCTCATGGCCGGGCACTGTCGTGAGATCGGCGGCACCAGGTTGGCGCCCGGCCCAGTTGATCCCGTCAAAGCTCATGCCGCGCCTGAGCATCTCCGCTTCCAGATCGGCGGCGTGCTTCATCCAGTCCGGAGTTTCGCGGACCCGAAATCTTGCTTCCTGACCGATCTTGCCCAGTTCGTCGTCGACAGCCAGTGCCCCTCGGGCAGCATGATGCATCATCAAGAGGCTGTCATCGGTGAACGTTTGATAGTTCATGGGACCCCCATCCGGAGAGTTGTCCCGCGCTGTGAGGATAGCTTTTGTAGTCAAAAACGTTAACGACTTCTTAAGGAGGTCAGAGAAAGACCGCCTGTCCGGTTTCTGATTCGGTCGTCCGCGCGGCTGACCAGATCGAAAAACCACGTGCAAAACCCGGGTGGATTGCGCGGTGAGATAGCTAAGCCATGCACATCGAATTCCCCTCCCTCCACGCGCCTCGCGCGTGGCGGGGAGCGGAAGGAGCTGGTGTCATTGCAATGGCTGGCTGTTTGAAATTCGAATCTGTAGCGACTGATTGAGCGCTAACGCGTCACACTCTGTGTCGTCCCCGCGCACGCGGGGACCCATAACCACCGTCGTCTGCTGGTGCAGAAGCCGTCAGCCACCGTGGCAAAACGCAGGGTGAGGGGAGGTACGTGAATTCAGCTCTTCCCCGCCTTGGTCGCCTTCTCGATCCGCCGCGCCAGCACCGACCAGTAGGTGCCGGGCCGAAAGCGCTGCAACAGGTCCATGAAGCGGGCATCGTTGCCGATCAGGATGCGCGGCGCGTTTTTCTCGATGCCTTCGATGATGCGCAGCGCGGCTACCGCGGGCGTCGTCTTGGCCAGGGTCTCGAACCGCTCGATCATTTGCACGCGCATGGCGTTGTCGGTCATCCCGGCGCCGGTGCGGGAGTTGCGGGCGATGTTGGTGGCGACGCCGCCGGGATGCACCACCAAGAGCCGCACCGGGCTTGCCGCCATCGCAAGCTCATGCCGCAAGCTTTCCGAAAACCCGCGCACCGCGAATTTCGCCGCCGCATAGGCGGTCTGGCCGGGCGGGGCGATGATGCCGAAGATCGAGGAGAGGTTGACGATGTGGGCTTCGCGCTGTTGCGACAGATGCGGCAGGAAGGCGCGGGTCGAGTACACCACGCCCCAGAAGTTGATGTTGAAAAGCCAGTCCATCTGCGCCTGGTCGATCTCGGTGAACTGGCCGAGCAGGGCGACGCCGGCATTGTTGATGACGATGTTGAGGCGGGGATGGGCCGCAACCGCAGTTTGCGCGAACTGCTGGATTTGTCCGGGCTCGGCGACGTCGAGGCGGTGCACGGTGACCTTGCGCGACTGGGACAGCGACTGGGCTTTGGCGATCTCGGCGGCAACGGCCTGCAGGCCGGCCTCGTCGCGATCGGCCAGCGCCAGATCGCAGCCGCGCTCAGCCAGCTCGAGCGCCAGCGCCCGGCCGATACCACTGGCGGCGCCGGTTACGGCGGCGGCGGCTCCATGGATCGCGGTCATGGGATGTCGGCTCCATCTGGGGAAGGATTTGCGTTGGCAGCCCTGAATCAAAAGGCGGGCACAGGGCCCGCCGTTTTGTCGAAATGGTTTTGGTCGCATTGGGTGCCCGGACGGAGCGAGGCTCCGCCCGGGCTTGAAAAGTTACTTCTTCTTGGACTTCTTGGCCTTCTTCGCCTTCTTTGCCTTCTTCGCTTTCTTAGCCATAGCATCCTCTTTTGGGTTTAATGGTGAAACGCGACACGAGGCATGCTAGGCGGAGGGCCAGCCTCGCAACATCCTCGAATGCAATCCCAACAGATTCGCAGGCCGCTGCCCCGCACTGTCACGCTGGTGTCATCGCGTTATCCACAGATGTTATGCATTTTTGGCGCAATTTTCGCCGGCGCGGCGCGTTGGGCGCAAAAATCCGCCCGCGCCGCGCGCGATCGGGCCGCCGATGTCGTTTCGTCAGGGTTAACGATACGCCAATGCGGCGGCGCCGTTTGCGCCGGTCTGGCACAACCGCCGCCCCGTTCATCAATTCAAAACCACGGCGCCGATTGCCGCGCCGCGGGTGAGAGTCCGTTAAGCGCCGCGGCGGCACCTTGCTGCCAACAAGGGATCTTCATAATGGGGTCGTTGGATAACAGGGGAGGCAGGGCCATCTTTATCCTGCATTCGCGATGCTGAGCGTTCCGACGCTGTGGACGGCGTTCGTCATCAATTTTCTCGCGCTGGGCTTGATCTGGGCCTATGTCGCGCGCAGTTATCCCAGATTCGAGGCAGCGCAGTTCTGGACCGGCTCGGCGTTCGCGGCTGCCGGCGGCGCGGCGCTGGCCATGATGCGCGTCGCGACGGATTCGCTGCTGCCGCTGATGGGTGGCGGCACCGTGATGATTTTCGCCGCCTGCCTTGCCGCGATGGGCATCAAGCGGTTTTACGACCAGCCGGTGAGATGGCGGAGCACCGCGCTGATCACCGGGGCAAGCTTCGCCGGCCTGGCATTCTTCATCTTTGGCTACGACAGCATGCCGATGCGGATTTTCGTCTATTCGCTGGGTCAGTCGACGCCGCTGGTGCTGACGCTGAAGCTGTTGCTGTCGCGGCAGGATGGTCGCATCAATTCCGGCGCCCGGCTTGCGGGCATCGTCTCGGTCATCATTATCGCGGTCTATGTCGTCCGCGCCGGCAGCAACATGTTCCATATCGGCGGCGACACCTCGTTTATCCGTTTCAATCCGTTCCAGTCGGTGCTGGTGCTGGTGTTGATGTTCCTGTCGATGTCGCTGAATTTCGGCTTCCTGCTGATGGCGATGGACCGGCTGCGCAACGAGGTCGCCGATCTGGCGCTGCTCGACGATCTTACCGGCGTCGGCAACCGGCGGCATCTGCTGCAGCGGCTGGCCGAGGAGTGCGCGAGGTCGGAACGCAGCGGCGAGCCGTTCACGCTGCTGGTCATCGATCTCGACGGCTTCAAGGCGGTTAACGACACCCATGGCCACGCCGCGGGCGACGCCTGCCTGCGGCACTTCACCCTGATGGCTTCGACGCGGTTGCGGACCGGCGACGTGCTGACGCGCGCCGGCGGCGACGAGTTCTGCGTCGTTCTGCCCGCCTCGACGCTGCGCGAGGGCGCCATGATCGCCCGCCGTATCCTGGAGGTGTGCCGCGCCGACGCCGAGGCTTGCGTGGGCGCGGATATCCCGATCTCGCTCTCGATCGGGGTTGCGCAATGGACCCGCGAAATCGGCCCGTTCCCGGACCGGCTGTTAGCCGCCGCCGACCACGCGCTGTACGCCGCCAAGAACGGCGGCAAGAACCGCCACGCGGTCTATAACCCGTCGCCGCCGCTGGTGCCCGGGCATCAGCCGATACCGGAGCCGGCGCTGCGCAAGCTCGCGTAAGCGTGCTATCCAGACCTTTCAACCGGATCCTGTCCATGAGCTTGCGCGTGATGGTAATGGCGCTTTGCGCGCTCGCGATCGCCGCCCCGGCATCCGCCGGGACGCCCGACCTCGCGACAATCGCGCGCGCCTCGGGCACGCCCGAAATCCCCGGCCTGAAGATGGTCTGGCTGGCGCCGTGGGGCGAACCGGCGAAGGCCCATCCCTGGCGCAACATCATCGTGCATCAGACCGAAGGGCCGGCAGGCTCCGCGCGCGGCGGCGCCCTTGAGCAGGCGAAGAACCCGACCCGGCGCGGCGTCACCGTCTGGGTCGAGACCGACGGCACAGTGTACTGGGCGGTGGCGGAGGATCTGGTTCCGACCCATGGCGACGGCGCCAACCGCAACGACAACAAATATATCGACAACGGCCCGACCTTCCGCCAGGTGGTCAAGGGCAATTCGATCGGGGTGGAATTCGCCGGCAATTATCCCGACGTGACGCGGCCCGCCACCGAGGCGCAGATCGCGGCATGGCGGATCCTGGTCGCCGTGCTGCGGACGCGCTACGGCATTCCGCAGAATCGGGTCTATGCCCACAACTGGATCGACTACAAGGACGCGCGTTATTGCGAAGGCTGCGCGCTCGCGACGCTGGCGAGGCAGTGGGGGGAGTCTCCCTAAGCGTCATCCCGGCGAACGCCGGGACCCATAACCCCAAATGTTCATTGCTGCGACGTGCGGCAAAGAAGGTAACGACCACTGCCTCTCTCATAATGGATACGGCGTATGGGTCCCGGCGTTCGCCGGGACGACGGTGGAAAGATGATCGCTTGGGCTCACCCTCAAACCGGCTGCGCCATCCAGCGGAAGATGCGCTTGATCAGCCCGGGGCGCCGTTTGTGCTGCTCCTGCTCCGGAGTGACCTCGTCCTCGGCGATGCAGCGCTGGTAGAAATAATCCAGAAAGATGATGTCGTTCGGTTCGGTGACGGTGAAACCCTCCTCGCCGACAAACACCGTGTAGTCGTAGAAGAACGGCCCGATAAAGGGCACCGTGGGCGGCGTGGCGCGGTCCTTGGAGATCACGAACTGCGATGGCTCCAGCCCGTGGGCGATCATGGCCTGCTCGAGGGCGGGCAGCTTGCGCATGAACCCGCGGGAAAACCCGCCGACGGTTGATTGCAGCGTGATCGACATGGCGATTTCCCAAAGCGAACCTTTCGCTTGTCTTGGTCGGTTGACCGCGCCAACAGGTTCAAGCAATCTTGGGTAGTGGTCCGGCGGGGCACGATGTTGCTTTGAAGGGAAAACACCATGGCCGAGTTCACCGTCAATCCGACGCGCTTCGACCCCTACAAGAACTTCAAATTCCGGGTGAAGTGGGACGGCCGCTACGTCGCGGGCGTCTCCAAGGTCAGCGCGTTGAAGCGCTCAACCGAAGTGATCGAGCATCGCGAGGGCGGCGATCCCTCCACCTCGCGAAAATCGCCCGGCCGCACCCAGTTCGAGCCGATCACGCTCGAGCGCGGCGTTACCCATGATCCCGCCTTCGAGCAATGGGCCAACAAGGTATGGACGCTGGGAGCGGGACTTGGCGCCGAGGTGTCGCTGAAGGATTTTCGCAAGGACATCGTCATCGAGATCTACAATGAAGCCGGCCAGCTGGCGCTGGCCTACAAGGTGTTTCGCTGCTGGGTTTCCGAATTCATGGCGCTGCCCGACCTCGACGCCAATGCCGACGCTGTTTTGCTCCAGCATATCAAACTGGAAAACGAAGGGTGGGAGCGCGACGTCTCGGTGCCCGAGCCGACGGAGCCGAGTTTCGGGAGTTGAGAGAGAGAGACGGACGCACGCTCACGGAAGTACCGGATGCCCCGCTGGAGCCTGTCATCGGGCTCGCCGAAGGCGAGACCCGGTGGAGCTGCATGCATTGAAGTGCTTTGTCCCAACAGAAAAGCCGGCGTTGCCGCCGGCTCTTCTCACGCGTCGCTACGCCACAAAAATCTACAGCATGATCCGGAAAAGTGGGACGCGGTTTTCCGAAAAGATCATGCTCAAATAAAAATATAGAGCGGGATGACGATTCGAAGAAAAGTCATCCCGGTCTAGAGCGCGGCTTCCAGCGCGGCCTGTTCCTGCCGGGCGATCGTGCCCTTCACGGCCGACTGCACCTTCTCGAAGGCGCGAACCTCGATCTGCCGCACGCGCTCGCGCGACACGCCGAATTCGGCGGCGAGGTCTTCCAGCGTCATCGGCTCTTCGGCCAGACGCCGCGCCTCGAAGATGCGCCGTTCCCGCGGATTGAGCACGCCGATGGCGCCGATCAGCGCCTGCCGGCGATGATCGAACTCCTCGTGCTCGGCCATGATGGCTTCCTGGTTGGGCGAGGTATCGACCAGCCAGTCCTGCCATTCACCGGCCTCGCCGTCGTCGCGGATCGGCGCGTTGAGCGAGGCATCGCCGCCTAGCCGGCGGTTCATGTCGATCACGTCCTGAGCCGTGACGCCGAGGCGCTTGGCAATCAGCTTGACCTGGTCGGGATGCAGATCACCCTCGTCCAGCGCCGAGATCTTGCTCTTGGCCTTGCGCAGGTTGAAGAACAGTTTCTTCTGGTTCGCGGTGGTGCCCATCTTCACGAGCGACCACGAACGCAGGATGTACTCTTGTATCGAGGCCTTGATCCACCACATGGCATAGGTGGCGAGCCGAAAGCCCTTGTCGGGCTCGAAGCGCTTCACCGCCTGCATCAGGCCGACATTGCCCTCCGAGACGACTTCGGAGATCGGCAAGCCGTAGCCGCGATAGCCCATGGCGATCTTGGCCACGAGCCGGAGATGGCTGGTGACAAGGTGATGTGCCGCGTCGCGATCGTCATGCTCGCGCCAGCGTTTGGCGAGCATATATTCCTGCTGGGGTTCCAGCATCGGAAATTTGCGGATCTCGGCGAGGTACCGGGAGAGGCCGGATTCTCCGTTGAGAACCGGCAGAGTAGCTGTACGGGCCATTTAGCGCCCTCCAGTGGTTCAGGCCCCCGACAGCGGCGGGCCCGGCAGGCGGCCGCTTTGTTAAAGCCAGTCGCGCTGCGATGTTCCGCGTTGGATATTCAACGCAGGTGCAGCATACACTAAATCGGAGGGCTTTTGGAAGGATCGCCGCCGTCACGTCACCGTGTGGCTGGTATAACCTGTTGGTATATCAACACTTTTTTAAGGACCCTGCGTCATAGCGCCGCTCGGAGGCAATCCCTTAGTAGGGTCAGGTCTTCAGGCAAATCCGAAATCCACTCCAGAATCGCCCCGGTTTCGGGGTGCTGCAGCGCCAGGAGGTATGCGTGCAGCGCTTGGCGGTCGAGGGCAGCCAGCGCCGCCTGACTGCGAGGGCCGAGATGGCTGGCCTTGGTCTTGAAGTGGGGGCCGTAGACGCTGTCTCCCATCAGGGGGTGGCCGATATGGGCCAGATGCACCCGGATCTGGTGGGTGCGCCCGGTCTCGAGCTGGCAGGCGAGCAGCGCCGCGACCGGTTTGCCGTCGCGCCCGTTGAAGGTTTCCCGCACCTCCCAGTAGGTGACGGCCTCGCGGCCCTTGTCGCGCACCGCCATTTTCTCCCGGGCAAAAGGATGCCGGTCGATCGGCGCATCGATGGTGCCGTGCTGGCGGGCGGGGACGCCCCATACGAAGGCCATGTAGCCGCGCCGCATCGCGCCAGTGCGGCCGTGGTCGGCGAATTGCCCGGTCAGCGATTGGTGCGCCCGGTCGTTCTTCGCCGCCACCATCAGCCCGGAGGTGTCCTTGTCGAGCCGGTGCACGATGCCGGGGCGCCTGACGCCGCCGATCCCGGAAAGACTTGTCCCGCAATGGGCGATCAGCGCGTTGACCAGTGTGCCGGTCTCGTGGCCTGCGGCCGGATGCACCACCAGCCCGCTGGGCTTGTCGATGACGATGATGTCGTCATCCTCATAGACGACGGCGAGCGCGATATCCTCGGCCAGGGGCTCGGCGGCGACCGCTTGCGGCACGTCGATTGTGATCGTATCGCCGGCGGCGACATGATAAGCGGGGTCAAGGATGGCGGCGTTTTTGACGGTGACTTTCCCGGCGAGGATCAGCGCTTTCAGCCGCGAGCGCGACAGTTCGGGAACGCGCACCGCGAGCACGCGGTCGAGCCGGACCGATCCCTCGTCGCCGCCGACGGTGACCTCCAGCCTTTGACCATTGTTCGATGTCAGTTCCAACGAAGAGCCCATTCCCGAAGAGTTCTTGCCCCGACGAGTTTTGCATGACCGACACCGTTGCGCCCGAACCGACCCCCGAGCAGGCCGCGTTGTTCGCGCGGGTGCGGCGGATGATGCTGATCGCGGGCCTTACCACGGCGCTGGCGGTGGCGGCCGTTCTGGTCGCCATCGGCTATCGTCTTTTCCGCGCCGAGGGAAGCGTTGTCGCCACCGACATCGCGGCGACGTTGCCGAAAGGCGCCCGGATCGTCGCAACCGGCGTCGCCGGCGACCGCCTGGTGGTGACACTGGATGTGGGCGGGGCGACCGAAATCCGCACTTTTGACGCGCGCACGCTGAAGCCGACCGGCAAACTGAAATTCGTCAGCGAGCCCTGACGCAGGATCGGCCAAACCATCTGCGGCTTGGCGACAGGATCATGCGCCCCCCAAAGGCCGAAACCCACCTTGCAGCCAGCGGATTTCAAGGCTATTGCCTGAGTTCACGCTCCCTTCGTCTAGCGGTTAGGACACGGCCCTCTCAAGGCTGAAACAGGGGTTCGATTCCCCTAGGGAGCGCCAACTAGTGAAATCAATGGCTTACATGGCAGTTTAGCGGCATTAGCGGCAGTCGTTAGC
Source organism: uncultured Alphaproteobacteria bacterium (assembly GCA_963801875.1). GTDB lineage: Bacteria > Pseudomonadota > Alphaproteobacteria > Rhizobiales > Xanthobacteraceae > Bradyrhizobium. The sequence continues at coordinate 216,430 of CAWDGT010000011.1, forward strand.
GGCAGTCCGGCCATGTTGCAATGAACCGCGAATGCCCGACAACAAAAACCATCATTACGTGCCGCGCTGCCACTTCAAGCCGTTCACGCTCAATGAAGAACGCAAAGCGATTAATCTTTATACGTCAGTCAAGCAGCGGCTCATTCCGAAGGTGCCGCTGGCGAGCATGGATTGGTCGAGAAGGACCTTTCCCGCGGTGAGGCGCATAACTATTCGATGGAAGTTAGATCTGATGCTTTTGAATCCGCCAAATCACACTTCTTCGATACCAGCAGCTGGGGTGAATTTTGCGACGTAACTCTAACCCTGAAGCAAGCCTGGCAGCCCGACCGCGGTGGCTGGTTAAAAATCGACGACTATCGGTGCAGACAAGCTTTTCGGCACTTCATGAACCTCCTCAACAGAGCTGTATATGGATCTGCATTTCGTCGGCACGGCAAACGTCTTCGTGTATTACCCGTACTTGAAAAAGGCGAGGTCCGCGCCCGCGCGTTACGTCCATGGGAGTGCGGCGCGTCAGGTCGATGGCATATACATTGTGCAATTGAATTGCCCTCATAATTCGATGCCATTACCCTTGAAAACATGATCCGCGCGTGTTGGGCGAAGGTCGATTGGGGTCAAGGCAGAATTCTTGTCCGCGACGGTGCGAACGCGGGTTGGATCGACTACATGTTGAAAGACCGTCAGAAGTCAGAGTTCGACGGTTTTCTTGACTGCATACTTATAAAGTCTTTGCACAATCCAATTGCTGACGCGTAGACGTTCTTTGGAATCGGACTCTTCGTAGACTAAGCTTGAGCAAGGGCGATTGGTTAGCGATCGCCTTGTTTTCCGCTTACGCCGCGCCAGATTCTTCGGCACCCACGCGCCAAGGGATATGGATAAAGAGAACCAGCCCGAAATGCCGGAGGGAAGCACGCCCGAGACCCCTCAGCGGTTTTGGCGCGACCGATCTCGTTGGCGAGCTACCCCGTAGCAACGGGCAGACCACCGCCTGGCCCTCGCGCGCGCGCGCGCGTAAGGGTGACAGAGAAGGTTAAAGCGGGTCCCTCAGCGGTTTTGGCGCGACCGATCTCGTTGGCGAGCTACCCCGTAGCAACGGGCAGACCACCGCCTGGCCCTCGCGCGCGCGCGCGCGTAAGGGTGACAGAGAAGGTTAAAGCGGGTCCCTCAGCGGTTTTGGCGCGACCGATCTCGTTGGCGAGCTACCCCGTAGCAACGGGCAGACCACCGCCTGGCCCTCGCGCGCGCGCGCGCGTAAGGGTGACAGAGAAGGTTAAAGCGGGTCCCTCAGCGGTTTTGGCGCGACCGATCTCGTTGGCGAGCTACCCCGTAGCAACGGGCAGACCACCGCCTGGCCCTCGCGCGCGCGCGCGCGTAAGGGTGACAGAGAAGGTTAAAGCGGGTCCCTCAGCGGTTTTGGCGCGACCGATCTCGTTGGCGAGCTACCCCGTAGCAACGGGCAGACCACCGCCTGGCCCTCGCGCGCGCGCGCGCGTAAGGGTGACAGAGAAGGTTAAAGCGGGGGGCCTCAGCGGTTTTGGCGCGACCGATCTCGTTGGCGAGCTACCCCGTAGCAACGGGCAGACCACCGCCTGGCCCTCGCGCGCGCGCGCGCGTAAGGGTGACAGAGAAGGTTAAAGCGGGGGCCCTCAGCGGTTTTGGCGCGACCGATCTCGTTGGCGAGCTACCCCGTAGCAACGGGCAGACCACGGCCTGGCCCTCGCGCGCGCGCGTAAGGGTGACAAAGGAGGTTAAAGCGGCGCGCTACGCTCTCCTCGATCTGCGCCAGCCGACGCTCCATCTTTCCCTTCGTGAAGTTGTTGTCGCGCGAGTTAACCGCCTTGAACTTGCTGCCGTCGATCGCGACGCTCGCTTTCGCCAGCAGACCCATCTTGCGGCACAAGGCGACGAATTGCGCGCAGACCTTCTTGATGGCAGGGCCGTTGTCTTTGCGGAAATCGGCGATGGTCTTGTGATCCGGAACCAGCCGTCCCGTCAGCCACATCACTTCCAGATTGCGGCCAGCCTCACGCTCCAGCCGCCGGCTCGATTGGACCCGGTTGAGATAGCCATAGATATAAAGCTTGAGCAGCGGCGACGGATGGTATCCCGGCCGGCCGGTCACTGCCGGGGTGACGCCATCGAACCCCAACTCGCGCAGTTCCAGCGCATCGACGAACACATCGACCGCGCGAACAGGATTGCTCTCGTCCACCCAATCATCAAGGCATTCCGGTAACAATGTCGTCTGCTGGCGATCAGCCCCTTCAACGAAACCCTTCATAATCCCCCCGCGATTCAGCAAGGGAATCATAGCATCGGTTAGGTTTTCACACAGTCTGGACCCAGAGCAGACATTCCGCTGCCAATTCGACCCGGCAAGGACCCTTGCCTCCCTCTCTGGCCTTCGTCCAGAATGGTCAGCGGCAAAGGGGGAGCGCTTGGCCACGGAGCAGGACCACCCAATTCGGGTCGGACGCAGGTTGGCGGCAATTGTCGCGGCTGACGTGGCTGGCTACTCCCGTCTCATGGGCCTCGACGAGGTCGGCACCGCCCGCACACTCCGCGAACATCGAGCGGTCACTGTCTGAAAGTTCTGGAACATGCGATCGGCATGGGTGAAATCGGTGATCGTGTCGCGCCCAAGTCCGGGCGCGAACACAAAAGTATCCTGTCCATTTCCTCCTGTGAGCATGTCGTTTCCGTCACCGCCCATCAGGCCGTCGTTGCCATTCCCGCCCCGCCAAAAAGGAAATCATCTTCGCGCTACACGCGTCCCGGAATGACGACCTCATATTGGAAGGCGATCGGCCTTCCTTGCAGACCCGTTGCTTTGTTCTAATGTACTCGACATGAGCAAGCACACCGCCGAAGACATCGTTCGCCGCGCTACCGCCGCCTTCAATGCCGGCAAGCCCAATGACGCACGTAGACTCTGCGAGCGAGGGCTGCGCGGCCAGCCCGGCGACCCCATGCTGCATCATCTCCTGGCCGCCGTACTGTTTTCGCAGGGTGATGTTCAGCCGGCCCGCAGCCATGTCGAGACTAGCCTGGCAAAACGGCCCGGCAATGCCGCCGCACAGCTGCTCGCCGCCCGCATCGCGCGGGCCGCCAAGGATTTTGACGCCGCGCTGACGCATCTGGATCGGGCCAACGCGATCGCGCCGCAGCGCGAAACCCTTTTCGAAAAGGCCCGGACGCTAGATCAGGCAAGTTCCCGCCAGGCAAGCCTGCGTCCGCAGGCGCGCGAGGCGTGGCAGGCGATTCTGAAAATCGTTCCGCAGAATACCGAAGCGGCGGCGCGGCTCGGCCGGCTGGCCTGGGAAGATGGTGACCATGCGCTGGCCGCTTCGCTGCTCGAGCGCGCCGTGGCAAGCGAAGCGCCCGCGCCAGTCTGGTTCGATCTCGGCCTCGCCCGCCAGGATCTGCGCGACCACGAAGCCGCCGCTACCGCCTACCGCAAGGCGCTCGAACTGAAACCGGACTATGCCGAAGCCGCGCTCAATCTCGGCACAGTCCTTCAGGAATCAGGCGATCTCGACGGCGCCATGCGCGCCTATGCTGAGGCTTATCGGCTGCGTCCCCAGATGTTCGGCACCATCGCGATGGCGCTGACATCGGCGTCGCACGGCCGCCTTTGGATGGATGAGGCCGCGCTGCGCCGGTCACTCAGAGGATAAATTCTGATTCAGCTTCACGCTCGACCCCGTCGCGCGCGAAACCGTTTGCGATAGACACCTGGTGTTGCCAGCACCTCAGAGACGATCTTCGCATAGGCCGTCTGGTGCGCCGCGTCGAAGCGCTCGAATACGAGTTCGGGCGCAGCGCGGGGGACCGCAAAGCACTGCGCCACCGGCGTACCCTTGGGAAGCACGCCGGAAAAATCAGGCCGCATCCAGATCGCCGGGAAATTGATGCCGCCATCGTAAAAGCGATCGGCATCCACCAGTCCCGAAACCAGGCGAAACGGCAGGTCGTCGCGATTCACGGGGTGGGTGGCGAATAGCGACCATCCCGGCTCGAGCTCGATGGTCCAGAAGCTGTTGAATTTGATCGCGGCCTGGCCTGCCTTCGCGAAGGGCGCATCCGCGAACTGGGCCGGGACATGAAAGCTCAGGGGCGCGCGCGGATGGCCTGCGGTCGCGGGCTCCGGGATATCCCAGTCCCATGCAAACAAGCCGCTGTTGACGGTGACGTCGCAGGGAAGCAGGACCAACACGCCATAGGCCATCGCGTCGACAAAGGGCGGGCATTGCTTGACGGTGCGAATGTCCCGGCCATGGATCTCCGAATGCGCTTTCGCTGGCATCGCCCTAAGCCAATCCGGCAGCGCGCTGCGCGCCGGAACCGGCCGCGGCAGATGGTCGGACAATGTCGGATCGCAACGAAAGATCATGCGCATAGCGAGCTCCGAAAGGTCGTCATGCCCGCGAAAGCGGGCGTCCAGTAATCGCCGCCGCCAATCGAATCGAGAAGCCGCGGAATACTATCGTCCGCTTTCGCCGACGATGACGGAGTATATGGAAAAAAAGGCCGGGATCGCTCCCGGCCTGGGTTTTTCATGGCGACCGTTTCAGTTCAACGAGGCGCGCTTCGGCGGGGAGGCCGGCCACGACTTGATCAGCGTATCGTAGTCCACCGTTTCGCCCTTCGGCTTCTCATTCGCGAGCTTGCGCTGCGGCGCGATGTTGCCGTCCTTGGCCGATTTCGCGAACCAGTATTCAGCCGTTTCCTTCTTGTTCATCTTCGGTCCGCAAGCGCCTTGGACGCCGGATTTCTCCAGACGTTCCATCACCGAGTCCTGGGCTGCCGCCAGCGAGTCCATCGCTGCCTGCGGCGTCTTCGCTCCCGACGACGCATCGCCGATGTTCTGCCACCATAATTGCGCCAGTTTCGGATAGTCCGGTACGTTATTGCCGGTCGGGGTCCACTGCACGCGCGCCGGCGAGCGGTAGAACTCGATCAGGCCGCCGAGTTTCGGCGCGCGCTCGGTGAACGACTTGTCCCAGATGTCGGATTCACGGATGAAGGTGAGACCGACATGGCTCTTCTTCAGGCTCACCGACTTGGAGACGATGAACTGCAGATACAGCCAGGCCGCCTTGCGGCGGTCGACCGGGGTCGACTTCAACAGCGTCGCCGAACCCACGTCCTGGTAGCCGAGTTTCATGCCGTCCTTCCAGTAGGTGCCGTGCGGCGACGGGGCCATGCGCCACTTCGGTGTACCGTCCGCATTCATCACGGGCAGGCCGGGCTTAACCATGTCAGCGGTGAAGGCGGTGTACCAGAAGATCTGCTGGGCGATGTTGCCCTGGGCCGGCACCGGACCGGATTCGGAGAAGGTCATGCCTTGCGCCTGCGGCGGAGCATATTTCTTCATCCAGTCGAGATACTTGACAATCGAATAGACCGCAGCCGGGCCGTTGACATCACCGCCGCGTTCGACGCTTGAGCCGACCGGACGGCAGCCTTCCATCCGGATGCCCCATTCGTCGACCGGAAGTCCGTTCGGGATGCCCTTGTCGCCGTTGCCAGCCATCGACAGCCACGCATCGGTGAAGCGCCATCCGAGCGACGGATCCTTCTTGCCGTAGTCCATGTGGCCATAGACCCTGACGCCGTTAATTTCCTTGACGTCGTTGGTGAAGAAGTCGGCGATGTCCTCATAGGCCGACCAGTTCACGGGGACGCCGAGGTCGTAGCCGTATTTGGCCTTGAACTTCGCCTTGTACTCGGGGTTGGAGAACCAGTCGTAGCGGAACCAATAGAGGTTCGCGAACTGCTGGTCGGGCAGTTGGTAGAGGTGGCCGTTCGGCGCCGTGGTGAACGATTTGCCGATGAAGTCGTTGACGTCGAGCTGGGGATCGGTGACGCCCTTGCCTTCGCCGGCCATCCACTCCGTCAGGTCGACGGCCTGGCCGTAGCGGAAGTGCGTGCCGATGAAGTCCGAAGTCGTTGATCCAGCCATCATAGACATTCTTGCCGGACTGCATCTGGGTCTGGATCTTCTCGACGACGTCGCCCTCCTGGATGATGTCGTGCTTGACCTTGATGCCGGTGATTTCCTCGAAGGCCTTGGCAAGGGTCTTCAATTCATACTCGTGCACGGTCAGGGTTTCGGAGACGGCGTTGATCTCCATCCCCTTAAAGGGCTCAGCGGCCTTGATGAACCACTGCATTTCCTTCATCTGGTCTTCTTTGGGCAACGTCGAAGGCTGGAATTCGGTATCGATCCACTTTTTGGCGGCAGCTTCATCCGCAAGCGCCGGCGCGGTGACGGCAGCCGAAGCTGCCATCAGCGCGACCGCGCTTGTCATCATTAAAACACGACTCCTGATCATGGGCCCTTTGCTTCTCTCTAAGCGTCGCATGTTGGTTCCTCCGTTGCAGCGACAAACTATCCAGGCCCGGGTTACCCCCGGATCTGCTCTTTTTCGCTTGCTCAGACAGTGCGGAAAATCGCAACAGCCGAAACAAGCGAAATCACGGTGGCGAGCCACAGGCTCGACAATTCAATACCTTCTTCCCCGACCGGAAGCGTCAGAAGCGTGTCGGTGCCGACCAGTCCGATCCACAGCAGATGAATGACCGCGGCAATGATCAGCGAAATGAACAGCCGGTCGCCGCGCGTGGTCGGAATGCGTAGGATCCCGACGCGCTCGGCTTCCGGATAGGCAACCGCGAGCCACGTCATGACCGCAAGCGTCGAGGCCAGCAGCACGAAAAAGATTGCGGTCGGCAGCGTCCAGGCCATCCATGCGATGTTTTCCATGACGGCCCCTCACACCCTGCCGAGCGCGAAGCCGCGCGCGATGTAGTTGCGGACGAACCAGATCACGAGCGCGCCGGGGATGATGGTCAGGACGCCGGCCGCGGCCAACAGTCCCCAATCCATTCCGGCCGCGGAGACGGTACGCGTCATGACGGCTGAAATGGGCTTGGCAGCCACCGAGGTCAGCGTCCGCGCCAGCAGCAATTCGACCCAGGAAAACATGAAGCAGAAGAACGCCGCGACGCCGATGCCGCTGGCGATCAGCGGCACCAGGATCCTGATGAAGAAGCGCGGAAACGAGTAACCGTCCAGAAACGCCGTTTCGTCGATCTCGCGTGGCACCCCGGAGACGAACCCTTCCAGGATCCATACCGCCAGCGGCACGTTGAAAATGCAGTGCGCAAGTGCCACCGCCCACGGCGTATCGAACAGGTTGATCGCCGAATAGAGATTGAAGAACGGCAGCGCGTAGACCGCCGCCGGCGCCATCCGGTTCGACAACAACCAGAAGAACAGATGCTTGTCGCCGAGAAAGCGATAGCGCGAAAACGCGTAGGCCGCCGGCAACGCCACCGAAATCGAGATCACGGTGTTGATGACAACGTACTTCAGCGAGTTGATGTAACCGGAATACCAGCTCTCGTCGGTGAAGATGCGCTTGTAATTGGCTATCGTCGGCTGGTGCGGCCACAGCGTCATGGTGGTGACGATCTCATTGTTGGTCTTGAAGCTCATGTTGACCAGCCAGTAGATCGGCAGCAGCAGGAAGACCAAAAAAAGCGAGAGAATGAGACGGCGGCCGGGAATCGAATGCATCATGCGACTCCCTTGCTGGCCTGGCGCTCGGCGCCTGCATGGGTCATGACGGTGTAGAAGATCCAGCACACGATTATGATGATCAAATTGTAGACCAGCGACAACGCGGCCGCCTTGCCGAGGTCGAATTGCCCGAGTGCGATCTTGACCAGTTCGATGGAGATGAAGGTCGTCGAATTGCCCGGGCCGCCGCCAGTCACCACGAACGGCTCGGTATAGATCATGAAACTGTCCATGAACCGCAAGAGCACTGCGATCAGCAGCACGCAATTCATCTTCGGCAACTGGATCGCGGTGAACACCGCCCAGCGCGACGCGCCGTCGATCTGGGCTGCCTGGTAAAAGGCGTCGGGAATCGATTTCAGCCCGGCGTAGCACAACAGCGCGACCAAGCTAGTCCAGTGCCAGACGTCCATCACGATGACGGTGGCCCAGGCGTCGAAATCATTGGAGACGTAGTTGTAGTTCAGCCCGATGCTGTTGAGCACATAGCCCAGCAGGCCGATGTCGGGCCGGCCGAAAATCTGCCAGATCGTTCCCACCACGTTCCATGGAATCAAAAGTGGCAACGCCAGGATCACGAGGCAGGCGGCGACGGTCCAGCCCTGCCGCGGCATCGAAAGCGCTACCACGATTCCAAGCGGAACCTCGATCGCGAGGATCACGGCAGAGAAAAACATGTTGCGCCCGAGCGACGCCAGGAATCGCCCGCCCAGATCGGTCGAGGGATCGAGCAGTTCCTTGAACCAGCCGACACCGTTCCAGAAGAATTGGTTGTTGCCGAAGGTATCCTGCATCGAGTAGTTCACCACCGTCATCAGCGGCAGAACGGCCGAGAACGCCACCACCAGAAACACCGGCAGCACCAGGAACCAGGCCTTCTGGTTGACGGTCTTGTCCATTACTTCCCCTCGACCAGAAGACTGTCGGCGTAGACGTGAACGTGCGACGGGTCGAACACCAGGCCAGCGGGATTGTCCGGAACCGAAAATCCCGGCGGCACGCGGGCGGCGAATTTGGCGTCGCCGACGCGAACACGCGCGAAGCGGACGCGACCCAAGTCGTCGATCCGCTCGATATTGGCCGACAGCAGGCCGGAGCCAGGCGCCGCGACCTCGACAAATTCCGGCCGAACGCCGATCTCTATTTTCGCACCTGATGGCAAGCCGTCGTAGTTGCGGTCGAGCCGGATGATGTGGCCGTCGATCCGCGCCTCGCGGCCTCGGACCTCAGCGGGAACGATGTTCATGCCGGGCGAGCCGATGAAATAGCCGACGAAAGTATGCGCCGGCCTGTCGAACAATTCCGCCGGCGTCCCGCTCTGCACCACCCGACCGTCATGCATCACCACAACGGTATCGGCGAAGGTCAGCGCCTCGGTCTGGTCATGGGTGACATAGATCATGGTCAAATCGAGCGCGCGATGCAGCGCCTTGAGCTTCGAGCGCAATTGCCATTTCAGTTCGGGATCGATCACCGTCAGCGGCTCGTCGAATAGGATGGCGGCGACGTCGGACCGCACCAGTCCGCGGCCGAGCGAGATCTTCTGCTTGGCGTCGGCCGTCAACCGCGTCGCCTTGCGTTCGAGATAGGGGGTGAGGTCGAGCAGGCGCGCGATCTCCGCGACCCGCGCGTCGATGTCCGGCTTGAACACACCGCGGTTTTTCAACGGAAATGCCAGATTCTGTCCGACCGTCATGGTGTCGTAGATCACCGGAAACTGGAACACCTGTGCGATATTGCGCTTCTGGGTTGACAGCGGGGTGATGTCGACGCCGTCGAACAGGATCTTGCCGCGCGAGGGGGTGACAATGCCGGAGATAAGGTTGAGCAGCGTGGTCTTGCCGCAGCCTGACGGCCCGAGCAGCGCGTAGGCGCCGCCCTGCCGCCAGGTCATCGTAATCGGCTTCAGCGCAAAGGATTCGGGATCGGCGCCATTGCCGCTGTAGGAGTGCGCGAGATCGACGAGGTCAATGCGGGCCATGCTGCATCTCCCTCATATCGCGCCGGGAGCGGCGACCAGACGGCCGGCCACATCGAACACAAAGACATTATTCGGATCGAGCACAGCATCGAGCACGTGCCCGGGCGGGAATTCGTGCACGCCCTGCAGCACCGCGACCCAGTTGGAGGCATCGCGGCTGAGATGCACGAAGCTTTCGGAGCCGGTGATTTCGGTCACCGTCACGGTGGCCTGGAACGCATGGCGGCCGGCGATGCCGTTGGCGACCTCGAGCTGGTGGGCGCGGAAGCCGACCCGGTAGGCGCCATCTCCGAGACCGGCGTAAAGTCCCGTGGCCTCTGCCCGCACGCCGCCGGCGTACTGCACCGAACCACTCTTCTTTTCGATCCGAACGATGTTGAGCGGCGGATCGGAAAACACCTGGGCGACGCGCATGGTGTCGGGATGGCGATAGACCTTTGAGGTGTCGCCGGCCTGCAGGATCTCGCCCTCCCACATGCAGACGGTCCGGCCGCCGAGCAACAGCGCTTCGGACGGCTCCGTGGTGGCATAGACAAAGATCGCACCAGAGGCCTCGAAGATACGCGGCAATTCGGTGCGCAACTCCTCGCGCAGCTTGTAATCGAGGTTGGCGAGCGGCTCGTCCAGCAGCACCAGATCGGCGCCCTTCACCAGCGCGCGCGCAATCGCGGTGCGCTGCTGCTGGCCGCCGGACAATTGCAGCGGCGTGCGGTTCAGATACGGCTCCAGTCTCAGAAGCTTCGCCGCGTCCTGGACGCGCTTGCCGATTTCCTCGCGCGGTCTGCGCTGCACTCGCAGCGGCGAAGCGATGTTTTCATAGACGGTCAGCGAGGGATAATTGATGAACTGCTGATAGACCATCGCCACCGAACGCTGCCGCACATCATTGCCGGTAACATCCTTGCCGTCGACCAGCACGCGGCCGGTGGTTGGCTTGTCGAGACCGGCGAGCAGCCGCATGATCGAGGTCTTGCCCGCCAGCGTCGGGCCGAGCAGCACGCTCAGGGTGCCGCGCTCGAGCGCCAGCGAGACATTGTGAATGGTCGGAATGCCATCGACCGCGCGGGTGACGTGTTCGAGCGCAACGGTCATGTCCGCCCTCCCGCTTCAAGCAAAGGGCTCTCAAGCCGGACACGGTGGGCGACAATCCAGTCGTCGATGGCGGCGATTTCGGCAGGCGTCAGCCGCAATCCCAGCTTGGATCGCCGCCATACGATGTCGTCGGCGGTGCAGGCCCACTCCACCGACATCAGGTATCTGACTTCGCGCTCGGTCAAGGTGGCGCCGAACGACTGGCCGAGATCGCTCATTGATTTCGCGTTGCCGAGCAGTTCTGCGGCGCGGGTGCCGTAGGCGTGCGCCAGCCGGCTGGCGTGCGCGGCGGTGAGGAACGGATAGTTGCGCGCCAGTTCAGCTGCCAGCGCCGCGATCGCGGAGACGTCGAGATCGCCGCCGGGCAACGGCGATTTCGCGGTCCAGCCTTCGCGCGCCCTAAAGTCCTCGCCGGCCTTGAAGTCCTCTCGGGTCTTTGAGTCCTCGCGGGCCTTTAAGTCCTCCCGGGGCGTGGCGCCGCGCAAATACGGCGCGAGGCGCTCGAGCGCCTCCTCGGCGAGACGGCGGTAGGTGGTGATCTTGCCGCCGTAGATCGACAGCAGCGGCGCGCCGCCGGGCGTGTCGAGTTCGAAAACGTAATCTCGGGTCGCGGCCTTGGCTTCGCTGGCGCCGTCGTCATACAGCGGGCGGACGCCGGAATAGGTCCAGACCACATCCTGCGGCTTGACCGGCTTCGCCAGGTACTCGCTGACGGAGGCGCAGAGATATTTGATCTCCTCGGTTGACGCTTTCACTTTCGCCGGGTCGCCCTCGTAATCGCGATCGGTGGTGCCGATCAGCGTGAAATCGTCCTGGTAGGGAATGACAAAGACGATCCGCCCGTCGCTGTTCTGGAACATGTAGGCGCGGTCATGTGCATAGAGCTTGCGCACCACGATGTGCGAGCCCTGCACCAGCCGTACCTTTGCTCTTGCATTGACGCCGGAACCCGACGCCAGCACTTGCTCGACCCAGGGACCGCCGGCGTTGACCAGCACGCGCGCCCGTATCGTGCTGCGCTTGCCGCTGAAGGCGTTTTCGACGGTGACGTGCCAGATGCCATCGGCCTGCCGGATCTCGACCGCGCGCGAGCGCGTGCGGATCTCGGCGCCGCGATCGGCGGCGTCGCGCGCGGTGAGCACCACCAGGCGCGCGTCGTCAACAAAACAGTCGGAATATTCGAAGCCTTTGGTGTAGCGATTGGGCACCAGCGGCTTGCCGACCTCGTCCCGCGTGAGATCGACCGAGCGGGTCGGCGGCAGCAGGACCCGGCCGCCGATATGGTCGTAAAGGAACAGGCCGAGCCGCAGCAGCCAGGCCGGGCGCAGCCCATCATGATGCGGCAGCACGAAGCGCAACGGGCGGATGATGTGCGGCGCGATCCGCCAGAGGATTTCGCGCTCGATCAGCGCCTCGCGAACCAGCCGAAACTCGTAATATTCGAGATAGCGCAGGCCGCCATGCACGAGCTTGGTCGACCAGGACGACGTCCCGCTGGCCAAGTCATTCATTTCACATAGGAAAACCGTATTGCCCCGACCCGCCGCATCGCGCGCGATGCCGCAGCCGTTAATGCCGCCGCCGATAATCGCGAGGTCGAAAATTCGGTCCAAAGCCGTTTCCCCGGCGCTCGCCCGTTCACTTGGGCGATTTCGCTTTCGCTTTTAAGTAAATCACAACCAAATGTGAAAGCAACCAAAAAGGGGGAGAAGTATCGCCGGCCGGGGTTTTGCCCTTCGCGGACCTTGGCGCCTCCGCCTCGTTTGACAAGCTCTTCGATCCTGATGGCGAGGAACGCGTCTTAGCGCGCCTCAATCCATAAGGCCGCAGGATACGCGGTCGACCAACCGGAATGCGCCTTAGCGCAGCCGCGTGACCGTCGAAGCAGGCTCAACGCCGGGCTCGTCGATATCGGCCGCCGGTTTCGGCATCGCCTCGATCACCTCGATGCCGCGGCTGTTGCAGATGTGCGCCAGTCCCGCCGGCAGGGCGGCATCGGTGACAAAAGTCTGGATCTGGCTGAGGTGGGCGATGCGGACCGGTGCGCTGCGCCGCAATTTGGTGGAGTCGGCCACCAGCATCACGCTGCGCGCGTTGGCAATGATGGCCTGGGCGGCCTGCACTTCGCGATAATCGAAATCCAGGAGCGCGCCCTCTTCGTCGATCGCGGACGCGCCGATAATGGCGTAGTCGACCTTGAACTGGCCGATCAGGCTGATCGCGGTCGAGCCGATCACCGCGCCGTCGGCGCGGCGCACGGCGCCGCCGGCTACGATCACCTCGATGCGGGGATGCCGGTACAGCAGCATCGCGACATTGAGGTTGTTGGTGATGACCAGCAAGTCCTCGTGCGAGGTCAGCGCGCTGGCGACCTCTTCCGTGGTGGTGCCGATGTTGATGAACAGCGAGCAGCCGTTGGGGATCAGCGCCGCCGCCGCGGCGCCAATGGCTTTCTTCTCCTCGGCGGCGACGAAGCGGCGCGCCTCATAAGCGAGGTTCTCGACCCCGGAGGCGATGATGGCGCCGCCGTGAATGCGGGTCAGCGAGCGGTGGTCGCAGAGATCATTCAGATCCTTGCGGATGGTCTGCGCCGACACCTCGAAGCGGCGGGCGAGGTCTTCCACCATCACCCGGCCAAAGGCGCGGGCGATGCTGAGGATTTCGGATTGGCGGTGGGTTAGTCCGGTCACGGCGGCACCTCAGGGCGCGATACGGCTTTATCGTGCTGCCGTTATGAGGTTGGGTCAACGGGGCAGATCGGCCTCGATGGTGATCCGACGGCCGAAAGGCGAATCCTGGTTAAGGCGACTTACGCCGGCAACTAGTCACCAGATTGAACTCTGAACGCTGGCAAAGTCATGTCTTTGCGTCGTCAGAACCCGCAAACTATGCGCACCGTCAACTGATCGTTGACCTGGCCGCAAGACGCCGAAATCCTGCGATCTATTCCGAGCGGGAATATGTCGTGCTCGGCGGAATGATGGCCTACGCATTTGACCTTCAGGATACCTATCGACGGGCAGCCAACGTCGTAGACCAAATTCTCAAATGCGGGCGATATTCCGTTTTATCAACAGACCAAGTTCGAGCTGGTCATCAACGTGAAAACTGCAAAGGTGCTTGCCCGCGCGGACGAGGTGATCGAATAGACCCTCTTGCTGCGATGCACGAGTCCGGTAATGATGCTGTGGACGGCTCCTCCACCGGCACATGAGTGCCATGGATGCGGGCGCTGTTGAGGCTCCCACGATTCAGAGGAGCAGGTCCATGCAGACGATCACGACAATCGGTCTCGACATCGCCAAGTCGGTGTTCCAGGTGCACGGCGTTGATGCTGCCGGCCAGGTGGTCATCCGCCGCCAGTTGAAACGTCGCCACGTGCTGACATTCTTTGAGAAGCTGCCACCCTGCTTGGTCGGCATCGAGGCTTGCGCCTCGTCTCACCATTGGTCGCGCGAGTTGCAGACACTTGGCCATACCGTGCGATTGATGCCGCCGGCTTACGTAAAGCCCTATGTCAAACGGCAGAAGAACGACATGGCCGACGCAGAAGCGATTTGCGAAGCGGTCACCAGAGCCAACATGCGGTTCGTGCCAACCAAGACGCCAGAGCAGCAGAGTTGTCTGATGCTTCATCGCACACGCCATCTATTCATCCGTCAGCAGACCGCGGTGATTAATTCGATCCGAGCGCATCTCGCCGAGTTCGGCATTGTCGCACCGGTCGGGCGCAAAGGGGTCACGGAATTGCTGCGTATTGTTGCCGACCCGAAGGACAAGCGGGTGCCGGAGGTTGCCCGTGCCTGCCTTGCCGCGCTCGGTACCCAGCTGCTCGCTCTCAAGGAGCAGATTTTGGAGTTCGATCGGATGATCCTGGTCTGGCATCGGTCCGACCAGACGAGTAAGCGCCTTCATTACATTCCTGGGGTCGGCCCGATGCTGGCGACTGCGCTGGTTGCGAGTGTTGCCGATCCCAGAACCTTCCGGTCCGGACGTAACTTCTCCGCCTGGATTGGGCTCGTTCCCAAACAGCACTCAAGTGGGGGCAAGGAGCGGCTCGGCAGCATCAGTAAACAGGGCGATCGCTATCTGCGGAGCCTGTTCGTGGCCGGAGCACTCGCCGTCATCCGCTATGCCAAGATCCATGGCACCGGGCATCGGCCTTGGCTCACGGCGTTGCTAGGTCGACGCCCGACAAAGGTCGCCGCGATCGCGCTTGCCAACAAGATTGCGCGGATGGCCTGGGCCATGATGGCCAAAGGTGAGCGATATAGAAATCCTGTCGCGCTAGCGCGGTGAACGAGATCGCGCCGGATAACCGGCGTGATGTGAAGGTTGGGAGGGCGAACAGCACGTAATGCAGAGCCGGTCGATCCGGCGATCAGGACAACCCACTTGTGCCATCGCATTGCTATCGAATGCGCGGTTTTGACCGGGACCTGATCCGCGGAGGGCATTATGGCCAGCGGTCATGTGAACCGCGCTTAAAGGCCGAACACATGGCTGCACCGACCAAGCCTGCGACGTGAAAAAAGTCCTTGCCAATCCGGAGCCGTCCACACATGGCACAACTCGGACATAGCGCGATGTCCGAGTTGAGTCCGTTATTGGATGAACAGCGGACAACATATGCTCGCAATGAGCTTTTCCGGTTTGGACCCGAAGCGGACATTCTGGGATATTGCTGCTCAGGAAGACACCGATCGCCATTGGCTCGGCGAGCGACCGACAAATTTTTTGAATGCTCGGCTGAATGCAGCCTCGGATTCGTAGCCGATTTCATGAGCGATGGCGGCAATTTTGACACCGGGATCTGCCAGGCGCTTGGCTGCAATCTGCATCCGCCATTGGGTCAAATACTGAATCGGCGGGCAGCCCACTAAATTAGAAAATCGATCGGCCAGCGTTGAGCGCGAGGCGGCGGCTTGCGCTGCAAGCTCCTCCAGAGTCCAGGCATGTGCAGGCCGCGCGTGCAACAGCGTCAGCGCGCGACCGACCAGAGGATCACGCAATCCCGCGAGCCAGCCGGTGCTGTTGTTCGCAAGCTGATCCATATGCATCCGGATCACCTCTACGAACATCAGTTCCGACAGCCGGTTGAGCACGCTTTGGCTGCCGGCGCGTTTGTTGCCCGTCTCGGCGGTAGCGAAACGGATGAATTGGTCGAGCAGGCTTTGTGACGCTTGTGAGGTGTCACGCCGCAGCCGCATGAAGCGCGGCAGTGAGTCGAGTAGCGGATTGAAAGGGCGCGCGTCGCAACTGAAGAAGCCGCAAATCACATGGGTGTCGCTCGCACCCTCGCCGCCGGTTCGCAGTGCGAAAGGCAACGCGTTGCTATCCTCGGGCCGGCGGTGCATGTCCAAGTTCGGTTCAGCGCGCATGCCCGGTGCGCTTGATACCACGTGCGGGTCGCCATGCGGGATGACAGCTATGTCCCCTTCCTCCAGTCTGACCGGCTCGAATCCGGCATCTCCGATGAGCGATATCCAGCACGAGCCGTGGGTGACGACATGATACTCGATCGCATGCTGGGCGCCGGGCGTCACCTCGTTGGCAACCTGCGCTGCAGGCGGCGCTTCCGCAACCCATGGCGATTTGGCGGTGACGTCGAAAAAGACCGACCCGGATAAACGCACGGCTGAGAGGACATCGGACAACGCGTCCGTGCTCATCGGCATGACCTCCGACATAAGATTGCGGTGTCCGCGACTAGGCCCTAGGCGCTAAGGCAGCACTACCGGTCGATCGGGCCAGGACGATAGCAAATCTGGATGCGCGAGCAAGAAGTCCGGCAGCGCAATCATTCAGCGCTGGCGGCGAATGACTTAAGTATCACGCGAAGGTCGCACGCACCGTGCGCCTCGATCGCCCTTCGGCGATGTGTTGCAACTCGCGAAGGTTAAGGAGACTTATCATGACTACAGTGATTGAATGTCATCCGTCTGTGGCAGCAAAGCCAGCTGCGGACTTAAAGGTATCCAAGAGCACAACCGTTAACGGCGTTGATATCGAGAAATTGTCCGCCACCATCGAGGCCATCAAAGCCGATGCTTCTCTCGCCAACTTCCAGTTCAGGCTTTCCAACCAGTGGGTTGGCGGCGGGGAAAACCACTCGCGCATCGACAATTTCTACGGCGTCGGCCAGGAAATGCGGCACAAGCAGCCGTTCTTCCTCGTCAGCGACGAGCCGGAAGTGCTGCTGTCCGAGGACCGCGGCCCGAATGCGGGCGAATACGTGCTGCACGCGCTCGCCAGCTGCCTGACCGGCGCGCTGGTCTATCACGCGGCGGCGCGCGGCATTGCGGTGAAGGGCATCGCCACGCGGCTCGAAGGCGACATCGACCTGCAGGGCTTTCTCGGGCTTTCCAAGGATGTCCGCCGCGGTTTTAAGACCATCCGCGTCATGTTCGACATCGACGCCGATTGCGACGACTCCGGGAAGCGGGAGTTGATCGAAATGGCGCAGGCCTATTCGCCGGTGTTCGACATGCTGTCGAACGGCTTGCCGGTGAGTTGCAGGCTCGATGATGGCGTGAATAAAACCGCGACCACGTGAATTTACGCCGGGGTTCGCGATGCGAACTCCGGCGCGCCTTTCTTGCTCATGCAATATTGCGCAGGAACAAGCCTTTCGAACGATCGGCAAGGACAATAGCCAATCCGGATGTTCGAGCAAGAGGTCCGGCATTCCGGTCATTCAGAAGCGGGAGCGACTGACATAGTCTTCACATCAGGGCTGGACGTATTGTGCGCTTCGATACATCGCCCACGGCAATGTGTCGCAGCCCGAAATCCTTGAGAGAACCACCATGACGATAAGACCTCACGCCTCGGAGTTCCTGTACGCTGAACGCGGTGCCGGCTCATCAGAACGCTGCGCTCCGGTACTCGAGGCTTTCCTTACGGGTCGCGGAGATCCTTCCGGCGACATAGATCGGGTGCTCGCCGACAATCCTGAACTCGTCTTCGGACACTGTCTACGCACCGCCATCGTTGTGCGTGGCGATGATGTCGTCGCCCGATCCAGGCTTCTGGAAAGCGTAACCGCGATCGAAACGATGTGTCTGGAGGTCGACCATCAAGCGCGTCGCCACGCTTCTGCCGCGCGCGCTTGGCTTGACGGCGATCACGCTCTCGCAGTCGAACGTTATGGCGCCATTGTAGTCGACTTTCCGCGCGACATTCTCGCGCTCGTCGTCGCACATGCACTGGACTTCCGCCTGGGTCTGCGACGCATGCTGCGAGATCGGATCGCTCAGGTATTGCCCGACTGGCACGCTGCTGTGCCCGGCTATGCCAGTGTTCTTGCGATGTACGCCTTCGGCCTCGAGGAGAACGGCCAATATCGCCGCGCTGAAAGGATGGCGCGGCGCGCTCTCGAAGTCGACCCGCGGCATCCAGGAGCCATGCATGTCATCACACATACAATGGAGATGCAGGGACGTGGCGGAGAGGGGCTTGAATTTCTTGCGGCGACCGAATCGGCATGGATGGATACAAGCTTTTCCGTCCATCTAGCCTGGCATCGAGCCCTGTTTCACCTCGACGCCGACGATGCGCAGTCCGCGCTTGCGGTCTACGATGCCCAGATCGCTCAGTCGCGCGCCATGTCGGAACTCGCCGATGCTTCGGCGTTGCTGTGGCGTCTGCAACTCAGGAATATCCGGATCGGCGAGCGCTGGTTGGGACTGGCTGACCGCTGGGACACACAAGCATTCGCCGGCGCACGGCCTTTTTATATCGCACATGCGATGATGGCGTTTGCCGCTGCGGGCCGTACTGCTGCTGTGCAGCGCGTCTTCGATTTGTTGCGACGTGCCGAGACCAGCAACGTTTTGGCACCGCATTCAGAAGATGCGCTTGTCGTGCCGCTTTGCACGGCACTGTTCGCATTTGCTCGAGGTGACTATGCCGGCTGCGTCGAATGGCTGGGACGGGTGCGCCACATTGCGCATCGATGCGGCGGCAGCCTCGCCCAATGCGACCTCATCCAATTGACATTCGTCGAAGCGGCATTGCGCGGGAACAAGGCCAATCTTGCGCGCGCGCTCGTGGCGGAGCGCACGGCACAGAAACCATCCAGCCGGCTCAATCAGCGGCTTCAGCAACGTCTGGCTTAATGGTGCACCGCGTTGAGCGTGACCGTATGGTCGGAGGCATGTCTGCTTCTCTAATCGGCCGGTTGGGGTCAAGCACTTTCAGACTATCCACCGATGCGGTGTCGATGTCACTCACGGGCTCGCGCTTCTCTACGGAATCGGCACCAGGGCCCTTCCATCATGGGATCCGAGGACGGGGCGGAACAATCTTTGAGTCGGCCTTGCCGTCAATCGAACGGCAGGAACAAGCGGACATACGGACTCACCTCATCCATCGTCCCGCGAGGGACATCTTTCCACTGCTGGGTGGAACTCTGGCTTTCTCCTATTGGGTTTGATCCTGAACGGGTTTCATGCTGCTGCCGCGGCCTGCTCCCGGGTCCACCGGAACTCGGTGCCGTCGACCCAGATGCGGTGCATGATCACGGCCAGCCGGCGAGCCAGGGCCACTATCGCCTTCTTCATCCCGCGGCGCCTGGCGATCTGCATGGCCCACGCCTTAAGCCATGACCATTTTTTTGAATGCATCATGCTCTGCGCTGCTTCGTAGAGCATGGTCCGCATCATCTCATCGCCACATCGCGATATTTCGCCGCTCCAATCCACCTCGCCCGATTGATACCTGGCGCTCGTCAGCCCAAACACCGCCCCGACTGACTTGGATTTGCGGAACCGAGCAGGTACATCGACGGTGGCGCGATAGGTCAGCGACACCACGGGGCCGACACCCGGGATCGTCATCAAACGCCGGCAAACCTCATCGTCTCGCACGATGGCCAACAAACGGCGATGTAGGATAACGATCTGTTCGCGGAGCGTCCGCCGAACGATGAGTAGCGGTTCGACCAGATCGGCTAGATCGGGCTGGTTCTCGACCAACTCCTGGATGCGAGCCTCGAACCTCACATTGCCAACCATCCCGACCTTGAGGCCGAAGTTACGCAAGGTGCCTCGTAGATCATTTTCGATTGCGATGGCCTTCGACTGCAATAGCTTGCGGTGGGTCAGCAGCATCCGCAATTTCTGACTGCGTAACGTCTTCACATGCACCGGACGGTAAAGACCCACCCGCATCATCTGGGCGATGCCGCGCGCATCGTTGCGGTCCGTCTTGTTGATCTGCGCCTTCAACACCGCTCGCATGTGCCGCGTCTCAACACAGACCACTGGTAAGCCTGCTTCAGCGAGAGCGCTGAACAGCCATTGCGACAGCGGTCCGGCTTCCAATCCAATCCGCTTGAAGCGGTAGGCTGGGTTCCCAAGAACCTTCAAAAGGGCTTCAGACTCGCTCGCTACCTTCACTTCCCTGAAGATCCGTCCCGTGTCATCCACAATGCAGATGCTGGTCTCCTTGACCGATACGTCCAATCCCGCAAAATGGTCCATGCTGCGCTTCTCCTTCTGATGCTTGAGGCCGTCCTAACAACGGACCTCGTTTCACCATCAGCCTGAAGCGCAGCACCCAAAATCTTCACCTATCCACAAGCTGGGCCGGCCGATTACCCCATCTTCTGGTAGATATTGTTGCAAAAGTCCTTTTGGGGTGGCGAAGGAAAATTCTTAAAGCCGCTGATGCGTTTTACGCATGCGGTTTTCAGGGGATGGCCGATTAAGCCTGCGGCGAATCCGCATCTACGCCCCGCTGGCGCTGGCGCAATATCTTATACAGTTTGAGGTCGCGGGGTCATTGCAGCCATCAGCACGCAGGTGGCACTCGCAGCAAGGCTGCGACCAAAACGATCTGCCCAACGGAATGGCCGCTCACTGGTCAATCCACTGCCAGCAGCCGCATAATTGCTTCGTATCGAATACTTTGCTTGCCAACAAGCGCAGCGCTAGTGATTTCGGCACCCTGATCGGTATACGTACCGCTAAATCCGATGCTGACGGGTCCCTTTCGGGCCATGGGCCGCGTAATGGGTGCCGGAGTGTGCTCTTGATTTGTAAATTGACCTTTCCATTTCTCGCCAGAACAAGTGTAAGTGCCGACGAAATAGAAAAACTCGGTGCCACCGAGCAACGTCCCGTTGCGTAATATCATGACGCCGTTAGTGCCACCTTCCACGCCGTCCAGTGCCTTTGAGCTAACGAAGTAAAGTCCGTTCCTAATCATACCGTCCCTTTCGGTCCAAGACAGTCAATTGGCCGCCACTCCGGTATTTGTCCCTCTCTCGCGTAATTCCAAACCGATGGCGAAGGCACGGTGTTCTGTCTTGACTTGATCATTTCTCGCGAGATTTTGCGCGTCAGGCGCTGAAAGTGAGGCCCTCTGGAACCTTGTTCTAATTGCTTCGCTACAGAATCGGGTAGCGGTCACGGCAACATTCTGAAGGCTGACGAGTGGACTCCCCTTCGGCTCCAAAAGTCGGGCGACCTCTCGATACAGGCAATCTTCCCGAGCGTTGATTTCGGCCGCGTCAATAATGGGGGTGGTCTGGATGGGATCAAGCTGAGCGTCGGTCCTGCATGACGTGCAAACGATTGCTACCACAATGAATAGTATTGCCCGCATCATTGTTTCGTCTCACCGAAAGGCAAGCTCGTTAGCTCCTTGGCTAAGTCTGAAAATGACCCGAATGTAACCGGCTGCGTTTCGCAAGAGAGTTTTTCCGAGGATAGCAGAAGTCGCTGATATGTATCCGTCTCGGCCTCAACCTGGTTAGCAAGGAAAAGAGGCCGTCGAACTCAACATTCGACGGCCTATTTCGTTCAGTGTGGGTGGGCGGCAAAGGGGGATACCACACTGACGAAAACCATAACTACATCATCGAAAACTGGCCGTCCTGCCCACCTCGATACGTTTCACAGCTTCAGGAAACTTCACCAATTCATTTTCAAGCAATTGAAGCAGTATTCTGCGTTTATCTGGATGCGTTTCCGTTTTTAGCAATGTCCTAAAGAGACTGATGTTCTGAGCGGTGACGAAGCTCTCGATAGCATTAGCCATTTTAGAAATCCCGCAATTCAACCAATTCAAGAGGGCACAGGGCGATTCGAGCACTTTGAATTCATTGGCATTGCCGACCCGCGACCTGGCTCGTATGAGTTCATTTAACAAGGTTGCGAAAGGTCAGTAACTCGGCGGATTGCGAGCTAGTAGATTTACGAGGTTCGAGCGGCCCAACCGTCTAGCCTGAAGAGCGATCTTGCGCAGAGCCGTATCGCGGGTTGGGCAACGGGCTGATTGATCAAAATCAAACTTGCCATAAAGCGGCGCTGCTATTGAAAAAACTGCGGAAGAGGGCGTTGGAGCTAAAGCGGTAGCGAAGTACGCTGCCCTGCAGCGCTCCGACCCGTTCGCGACTGTGGAGGCATCGGTTCTTGGCCAGCAAAAGCGTCATCCATGTCGTGGAAGACGACCAGGCTATGCGGGACTCTCTCGTGGAGTTGCTCGAAGACGCCGGCCACACGGTCCGCACCTATAGCAGGGCCGAGGAGTTGCTGGCGCGGGACGCTACCATCGAGTCGGGCTGTATAGTCAGCGACGTGCGCATGCCGGGTATCGACGGTCTCACCTTGCTGCGGCGGCTTCGAGATAGCGGCTCGACAGTGCCGCTGATGTTGATCACTGGTCACGGCGACGTATCGATGGCGGTTGCCGCGATGAAGGCGGGCGCCGTGGATTTTCTGGAAAAGCCGTTTGAAGCAGACATTTTCCTGGCTGCTGTCGAGGCGGCTTTGAGCCATCCCAGGAGCGATATCAAAGCGGGGGATACCGAAGCGTCTCGTGAACGTCTGCGGAAGCTGACTTCGCGCGAGTACGAAGTGTTTGAGCATTTGGTCGTGGGCAAGTCGAACAAGGAGATCGCGGCGCAGCTCGGCATCAGTCCGCGCACCGTGGAATTCCACCGCGCGCACATAATGGAGAAGATGGCGGCCAGGGGATTGCCCGAGCTCGTCCGCCTTTGGCTCTCAGCCGACCTCTCGCTATCCACGAAATGATCGCGCGGGCAAATCCGAACCAGTCGGCGAGCACGCTTGCAGCGGGTGCAGACACTACCCTGGCATGGGCCGACCAATTCGACGGTGCCAATGCAGGGCTAATAAACCTTCGACCCACGCCCAGACAGAAGCTTTCGGCGCTCGCGGCAGTTGCAGTTCTACTGGTGGCAGTTGCCAGCGTGGCTCCCTATGCAGCCAGACCCCTACCACGGCTCGCCGCCTTCGTTCCGTTCTTGAATGCCACAATATTAGTCACTGACCTGATTACTGCGGTTTTGTTGTTTACTCATTTTTCGATTTCTCGAAAGCGGGCACTCCTGATACTTGCAGCAGGTTATCTTTTTAATGCGCTGATTGTAATTCCGCACGCGGTCACCTTTCCGGGCGCATTTTCACCGAAAGGCCTTCTGGGAGCTGGGCCCCAGACCGCCGCCTGGCTTTACATCTTCTGGCATCTTGGCTTCCCCGCGAGTCTCTTGCTGTATGTCTGGCTGAAGGACGAAGAATACGCCGTCCAAGGTTCGCTTCGATCTGCGATTGGCTGGTGTACCGCGATCTCAATAAGCCTGGTATTGGGACTCGTATGGCTAACCATTGTGGGCGACGCGTTCCTCCCCCGCCTTTTCCTGAACGTGTTGGACCTTACTCCGCTGGGATTTCACGTTACCTACTTCGACTTGTTGATGTGTGTGGTTGCGCTTGTATCTCTGTGGACGCGCAGACGTTCCGTTCTCGATCTGTGGCTCATGGTCGTTGCCTGCGGGCTGATCAGCGAACTAGCTCTTACTAGCGTCCGTTTCAGCCTTGGCTTTTATTTCAGCCGTTTGTTCTCGCTCGCCACCTCGACGATCGTTTTGATCGTATTGCTTGTTGAGACGGCGGGATTGTACACGCGCCTTGCCCTTGCAAACGCATTGCTGCGGCGCGAACGAGACAACAAGTTGATGAACCTGGCGGCAGTAGTAGCGTCGGTTTCACATGAAGTGAAACAGCCGCTGGGGGCAATAGTCATGAGGGCCAGTACCGCGCTGCGATCTCTGGGGCATACACCCCCCGATGTTGAAAAGGCGCGATCGGCTCTGAACAAGATCGTCAACGATGGTCATCGCGCGAGCGAAATATTTGACAACATTCGTGACCTGTTCCGAGCGTCCGATCAGGGACGAGTGAAGATTGATGTAAACGAGATAATTTTGAGCATACTGGACATCATGCAGAGGGAGCTGACAGAACACCACATTACGACACGCACCGAGTTCATGCCTGAACCGCCATTTATCATGGGCCACAGGGGTCAGCTGCAGGAGGTCCTTCTCAACTTGATCTTTAATGCGATCGAGGCGATGGACGGCAAATATGGAGACCGCGTGCTGCGCCTGAAGACCGAACGCCGCGAGGGCGATGGAATTGTCATCAAGGTGATGGATACAGGACCGGGAATCGATCCGAAAAAATTAGACCACATATTCGACGCGTTCGTGACGACCAAGGCCCGGGGGATAGGATTGGGTTTGGCAATTTGCCGGATGATTGTCGAGCGCCACGGAGGGCAGCTGCTGGCGTCGTCGGGTCGAGAAGGCGGTGCAGAATTTGACGTCATTTTACCAGTCAACAGACCGACCGACCCTGCTGTGTAATAACGGGCACCCGCTCAGTGACGCAACAAACGCGTAGCCCTTGGGTGCCATCCAATAGGTCGCTTTATTCTCGTAAATCTACTAGCTCGCAATCCGCCGAGTTATCCAGAGCCGCCTGTTGCACTAACTGTTATCGGCCAATCAAGGCGACGTGCACCAAAGCAGCACGGAATATGGAAGAAGATTGGAGGCGGACGTGAAACTGAACGTCTTCTGCGAGAGCAGATCGTCGCATACCGAAGATCAAATGACGTCTTCGGGTACTACCGAATGGCGCTCACTTAATCACCAGAAGGGAGGAACGGCTTCTCCGGTCAATCACCCCACTCCGCTGAACCCGCGACCCCCAAACGCCCCGACTGCCTCCTCGATCCGGATGCCCGAGATTGAGGAAGTGATGCCCTGGGGAGTGTTTGCAGCGTATGGTGTGACGCTCGCTAGTACAGGCTTCTTATTCGTGATGGCGTTGACCGGAGGCCTTAACCTCGGCTGACGTCATGAATGATAAAGAACTCCGCTTGTGTGCACGTTTGGCCATGATTATCCGAAGATGCAAGTGCCACATGCCGATCGATTGATGGCCGAACAAGCGCGCGTAAACCACCAACGAATGGAAACAAGATGTTCAGTGCAACTGTCCTAAGTCAAAGTTCGATCTGTCCTAAGTGTCGACGGCCAGCCAGCCTCCAGCTGCGCGAGAGGCTTCGGGAAGCGGACGGATTTCCGGAAATCCAGTGCTTGGAGTGCGGGGCTTGCGGCGAAATCGTGGTCGTCGAGCGGGGATTAGGCGAAAGATCCGAGGTTGCCCAAGACGCGGCGGTTCGCCTCGCTGCGTAGTACTCGTCAGGTACCATCGCAGCCTAGGGCCGCCTGATTAGCCGCAGTGCTAATCAGCGTGACGGCCGATGCATCGCGTTTCACGAGGAAGACGGTCAATGGACTTCGACAGGTTTTTTAGCGACGAGAACGTAGCGCTGTACAGACTCCTTGCTTCCTCAACAAACGTTGCCCAGCGACGAATGATCCTCAGGCAGCTCGCTGACGAAACAACGAAATTTAAAAATGAACTTCAGCAAAGCAGTTCGGGACAGCCGTGCAGAACCAGGATTGGCGAAGCACGGCATTGAAGCATCTACGGATGCGGATTTGCCTACGCGACGATCCTCTCAACGCTAATCACAGGATTGGGTTCCACCGAGTTGCCTTCGGAAGGTAACCATCTTTGAGCGAAATAGGTCTGCCGCCATGAAAAGACTAAAGCTAACTATTGCTACGCTAGCGTTGATTGCATTTTCGGCAATGCCGTCCATCGCCCAGCAGTACAAGTACGAAACCCCGATTGCGCCGGGCGTCAACGTGCCGGACAAGGTCGAAAGCTCTATCGGCACGCTCAAACTCCGCTACGGCTATCCCGAGGCTGACACGGTCGAGAAAATCTACGACAACCTCGACCGTTCGCGCGCCCTGCAAGCTTACCTCATGGCGATACCAATCGTGAATCAGGCAGGCATGCGCAATTCGCTTCGCAAGTTCGGACCCGAAAATCAGACCGACGTTATCTGGGAAGATTTGGTCGATGCCCGCACCGTAGAACTGACAGCGAATGACAATACGATCTACAACTTCATCTGGCTCGACACTAAAAAGGGCCCGCTGGTCGTAGAAGTCCCGCCCAAGGTTTTGGGGGGCGTCAACGACTTTTGGTATCGCTGGGTCGCCGACGTGGGCCTCACCGGTGAGGACCGTGGAAAAGGCGGCAAATACCTCGTTTTGCCGCCCGGCTATAAGGGTGATGTGCCGGAGGGTTATCCGTACTGAGTCAGAAGGTCGCGCGCTTCGACTTTGAGAATCAACTATTTGAGGAGATTCAGGATTGGCGCGCGAGGTGCTGACATGAATCGGAAGAATGAAGAGAAGGCCGAAGTACGATTTGCGGCGTATGTGGCGGGGCTTGCGAGTGTGCTTGGGCACGCGGACCGGGTTGGCCCCCTGCGCGACTATTGCACGGGCCTGATATTGCCGGGCGAGCGCAAGAGCGTGGAGCCGATGGCCGCGAAGACGGCTCCGGCGCGGACGGCCGCGCAGCATCAGTCGTTGCTGCATTTTGTCGGTGTCGCGTCCTGGTCGGACGAGAGGGTGTTGGCCAAGGTACGGGAGGCGGTGCTGCCTGCAATGGAACGGCAGGGGCCGATCGAGGCGTGGATCATCGATGACACGGGCTTCCCCAAACAAGGAAAGCATTCGGTAGGCGTGCAGCATCAATATTGCGGACAACTCGGCAAAGAGGCCAATTGTCAGGTCGCCGTCTCGCTGTCGATCGCGAACCACTCCGCCAGCCTGCCGGTGGCCTATCGGCTTTATCTACCGAAGGAATGGATCAAGGACAGGGCGCGCCGAAACAAGGCAGGCGTGCCGCGTAAGCTCAGCTTTAAGACCAAGCCCGAGATCGCGCTGGAGCAGATACGTTGGGCGTGCGAGGCCGGTCTGCCACGCGGGGTGGCATTGATGGACGCGGCCTATGGAACTAACTCACGGCTGCGCACCGGCATGACGGCGTTGGGCGTGAGCTATGTCGTCGGCATTCAGCCGAAAATCCTGGTGTGGCCGCCCGGCACCGGACCGAGGCGCAGAGGCAAACCGTTGAACAACACGGGGCGTCGCGACGAACCCGATCTGGTCTCGGCCAAACGTCTGGCGTGTGACCTGCCCAAAGAGGCCTGGCAAACGATCCGGTGGCGGGAGGGATCGGCCGAGTGGCTGTCATCGCGCTTCGCCCGCGTGCGCGTTCGGGTTGGGCATAGCCAGCTGATGCCGGAATCGCTGTCGCAGGAGTGGTTGCTGATCGAGTGGCCTATGGGCGACGCCGAGCCGACCAAGTATTGGCTGTCGACGCTGCCACCCGATATCGGCTTCCGCGATCTCGTCGACTTCGCCAAGCTGCGCTGGCGTATCGAGCGCGACTATCTTGAGCTCAAGCAGGAAGTCGGGCTTGGGCACTTCGAAGGGCGCGGGTGGCGCGGCTTCCATCATCACGCCACGATGTGCATCGCGGCCTATGGATTCCTGATCTCCGAGCGGGAAACGATTCCCCCCTCAGCACCTCGTCGCGCCACGCCATTCCAGACGCCTGCTTTACCCGAAGGTTATCGACCCAGAGGATCCCCCCTTGCGGCCTGAACGCCACATTCCAAACTCGATCGCTACCGTCCGCGTGCGGTTGATCAACGCGCTCATCAGAACTCTGCCGCGATGTCCCTGTTGCCGCAGCAAAATGAGATACGGCCGACGAAATTTGTGATGCAGTACGATTATATCGTCCTACGCCCGAGTACTTTTGGCAACTGGCTGTTTTTTCGGGCATTCCTCGTCGAAGGTTCCACCAAGCCCGGCGTCGCGCTCGTCAAGAAGAAACTGAAAATCTATCAGATCTCCGACGCCGCCAATCCTCCGGCAATAAAGTTTGTGAATGCCTCGGGCATCCCGTCTACCTTCGTCGCCCCCGGCGACTATGCCTTCTGGGAAATCTTGAACAAGGTCATCCAGGAAGAGCCGACAGCAGGAAGCGATCCGACGACGCTCGGCCTCTTTGCCTCGATCGGAATCGTCCGAGGAAAGCCGTTCAATCCTGACGCACGCATGAAGAGGATCCTCACGGACGCTGC
The DNA here is from genome assembly GCA_963801875.1 of uncultured Alphaproteobacteria bacterium. Lineage (GTDB taxonomy): Bacteria > Pseudomonadota > Alphaproteobacteria > Rhizobiales > Xanthobacteraceae > Bradyrhizobium. Next base: position 244,440 of record CAWDGT010000011.1, read on the forward strand.
CAATATCGGTGCCGTGACGGCGCGCACCATCGCCTTCAAGATACGCGACAAGGATGCCTACTACTTTCCGAACAGCACGTGGCGTTTGCCGTTCTTCGGCGGTTACAAATTCGAGAGCGCGCCCGGCGTCACCAACATGGATGGTTACATCCAATACTATTATTTCGCCACGGGCGTTACACCTGCCATGGAAATGAAGATGGTCGGCGAAGGATCGCAGTATCCTTGGTCGGTTCAGGACTCGAAAGGCAACCCCTTCGACGGCAGAAAAACATACAAGATGCACATGCCGCCCAATGTGCCGGTGAAAGATTTCTGGTCAGTCATCGTGTATGACAACCAAACGCGGTCGATGATTCAGACGGATCAGAAGGCCCCGAGCGTCAGCAACCAAAACAAAGCATTGAAGGTCAATGCGGACGGCTCGGTGGACGTCTATTTCGGCCCGAAAGCGCCAGCCGGATTTGAAAACAACTGGGTGCAGACGATCCCCGGCAAGGGCTGGTTCATGATCCTCCGCCTCTACGGCCCGTTGGAGCCATGGTTCAACAAGACATGGCGGCCGGGAGAAATCGAACTGCAGTAGACCGTGTTCACTGCCAACAAAATACAAAGCCCCGGCTCAAACGCCGGGGTTCTTGTCATAGGGCGGGACGTCTGCTTCTGGCACCAAACGGACATGGTGCCGCAGTCACCTCATGTCTGTTGTTGGGGTAAGAGCGGACCTAGCTCGGATGCGCCCTGGAGTGCGCCCCTGGAGCCGGACAGGTTGCAGTTAGTGAGTTGACAGGGTGTTCTGGGCTTTCGAAGGATGAAAGCCATGGCCAGACAGCAGCGTTCGCACAGCATCGAGTTCAAGCGGCAGGTGGTGCAGGAGTACATTGCTGGGGAGACCCTTTATGGGCTCGCCAAGCGGCACGATCTCTCGCGCCAGCTGATCCGCGTCTGGGTTGAGAAGTATGAAGCCGGCGGCTTGGACGCGGATGCCCTGGCTGCTGACCTGCTGCATGAATACGAAACCAAGATCGTGGCGTTGGAGCGCATGGTTGGCCGCCAGGCTCTGGAAATCGAATTTTTAAAGGGGGCGCTGAAAAACGCACCGCGGCCGCGAAGCGCGACTACATCCGTCATTGCAGGCCCGCCGGCGTCTCCATCGCAGAAGGATGCCGGCTAATGGGAATTGCGCGCTCGACTTTTTACGATAGGCCCGACACAGGCACGGACGATGCGACCATCGTTGCGCAGATGAAGTCGATTTGCGACGAGTTCGAAACTTATGGCTATCGGCGTGTTGACGCTGAGCTTCGTCATCGTGGCCTTGTAGTGAACGCCAAGAAGGTCCGCCGGCTGATGCGCGAACATGCGCTCAATCCGAAGCCGCGCAGGCGGTTCATCGCGACGACAGACAGCGATCACAACGATCCGATCTGCCCCAATCTTGCGACGACCATGACATTGGATGGTCCCAACCAGCTTTGGGTGGCTGACATCACCTATGTCGCCATCACGACCAGCTTCGTGTACGTGGCTGTCACCCTCGATGCGTGGTCCCGTCGGGTCGTAGGTTACGCCATCAGCCGCTCGATCGATGCGCGGCTGGCTGCTGCTGCGCTCAAGGCCGCCATCAGCGCCCGCAATCCCCCGCGGGGCTGCGTGCATCATTCCGACCGTGGGTCGCAATACGCTTCAGAAACCTATCGCGCTGTCTTGCGAGAGCACGGATTCGTAGGTTCCATGAGCCGCCGCGGCAATCCATACGATAACGCCAAAGCCGAAAGCTTCATGAAGACTCTCAAGGTTGAAGCCGTGTATCTGATGGCCTACGAAACTTTCGAGGACGTTACGGCTGACCTTCCACGCTTCATCGATCAGGTCTACAACACCCGCAGACTCCACTCCGCGCTCGGCTATCTCAGCCCCGCGCAATACGAGGATCGCCACGCCCAGCAAACTGTCAAAACCGCCGCCTAAAACTGTCCACCATTAGGGGCGCACTCCACCCCGAGGTCTGAGTTTGATGCTGTGGACGGCGCCCACTCTGCGGCATCGGAGTGCCATAGGGTGGTTGCGTTAGAGCAAACCACATTGAGGGGAGCCGTCCATGGGCGAAGTTAACACGATTGGCCTCGATATTGCGAAGTCTGTATTCCAGGTTCACGGGGTAGATGTTGCGGGCGCGGTCGTGATGCGCAAGCGCGTCAGTCGCGCTAAGGTGCTGGAGTATTTTGGCGATCTGCCGCCGTGCCTGGTGGGGATCGAGGCATGTCCCTCAGCTCATCACTGGGGCCGCGAGCTACAGGCACTTGGCCACACGGTCAGGCTGATACCGCCGAGTTATGTGAAGGCCTACCTCAAACGTAGCAAGAATGATGCGAATGATGCGGCAGCGATCTGTGAGGCGGTGACGCGGCCGTCGATGCGGTTCGTCCCGGTCAAGACGAAGGAGCAGCAAACCGCCTTGATGCTGCACCGGACCCGGCAATTGCTGGTGCGCCAGCGCACGATGTTGAGCAATGCTTTGCGTGGACACCTGGCCGAACTCGGCATCGTGTCGGCCAAGGGCCGTAATGGAACGGCGGAGTTGATCAGGATTATCACGGGTGGTGCGGATAGCCGGGTGTCCCCAGCCGTCCGCGGCATTCTTGAGGTGCTGGCCCGGCAGTATGGCGCTATCGGCACCGAGATAGCGTCCATCGACAAGAGCATCATGGCCCTGCACCGCGCCTGTGAGGCGAGCCGGCGGCTGGCGGAGATCCCAGGTATCGGCCCGATCGGCGCCACCGCACTGGTTGCCGAGGTCGGCGACTGGAAGACCTTCTCGTCGGGGCGCAGTCTTGCGGCCTGGATCGGGTTGGTGCCGAAGCAGCACACCACCGGCGGCAAGGACAGGCTCGGCAGCATCACCAAGCAGGGCAACCGATATCTGCGGTGGCTGCTGGTGGTCGGGGCAATGGCCGTCATCCGCTACGCGCGCAAGCACGGCACCGCCAGGCGTCCCTGGCTTGGCCGGCTGATGGAGCGCCGTCCCACGAAAGTGGCGGCCGTGGCGCTCGCCAACAAGATTGCGCGAATAGCCTGGGCCATCATGGTCCGGGGCGAGAGATACAGGGAGCCGAAACTGTTGCTGGCGGCATGAGACAGACCGGCAAATAGATCGGCAACACCAATTGGCGAGGGCATGACGACGTAATGCAGATACGGTTGTTCCGGGGATCGGGAGAACCCGCATGGGTCAACGCACCTCTTCTAAAGTGCGTGAGTTTGTTTGGGATCCGATCCGCGCAGAGCATTAGGGCCAGCGGCCATACCTGCCGCAAAAACAGGCCGGACACGTGACCGCACCCGACCAATGCTGCAAAAACGTCAGAAAGTTCTTGCCAGGGCGCCGTCCACACGTGACCCAAGTCGGACATATGTCGCTTAGCGGGAAATTAGATAGACGAGCGAGGCAAGATCTAGCATAGCCGTGATCTCGCGGTATTCTATCTTCTCTATGGCTTAATCGAGGTAAGAGCATGAGAAGTCTTCGTATCGCTATTGCCGCATCGTCGGCGTTGTTAATGACTGTGGTATCGGCTTCGGCGCAGATCAAATCCAGCGTCGATAAGCTCTATATTCTCAATTGCGGTGAAGGCGTTGCCGGCGATGTTTCCCGTTGGTCGCCAGGTGTCGATGTCGGCAAGTCGATGCCAATGGCGGAAAATTGTTATCTAATGCATCACACGCAAGGTTGGCTGCTGTGGGACACGGGCGTGACTGACGCCGTTGCTGCCTTGCCCAATGGACAGGCGCCTTCTGATCCCCGGGCAATTCACTGGTATCGGCCAAAAACCCTCGCCGCGGAGCTCAACGCGGTAGGCGTGAAGCCATCTGATGTCAAATATCTCGCTATCTCTCACACTCATCCGGACCACGTCGGCAACGTAGAAATGTTCCCCGAGGCAACACTGCTGGTGCAGAAGGTCGAATACGAGTGGCCGAATCCGTTAGGTGTCGGCCGCTTCAAGCCAGAGCATCCGGTTAAGAAGCTCGAAGGCGATTACGACGTTTTCGGCGATGGCAGCGTGACGATCATCTCGACGCCCGGGCATACGCCCGGGCACCAGTCACTGCTTGTTCATTTACCGAAGACTGGGGCGATCGTGCTGTCGGGCGATGCCGTCCACTTCAAGAGCAATTGGGACAATCGCCGTGTGCCTTCAATCAACGCCGACAAGGAACAGACAGCGGCTTCCATGCAGCGCATCGCCGATGTAATGGCGAAGGAGAAAGCGCAGCTCTGGATCAACCATGACAAAGCGCAGCGCGATACCCTAACGATGGCGCCCGGCTTCTACGATTGAGGATGTGCGGCCATGTCCGAATTTGACCCATGTGCGACATTTCTGCCTTCTGAAAATGTGCGTAGTATAATTGGACGATACACGTGGCGGTTGCACCATGGCTAATTCTTCGGAAAATTGGTCAGAGCAACGCCGAACCATGGCGCCGCGTATCGCTTCAGTTCTTTATGGCGTGGTCGCCGTTATTACTGTCGATCTTGCCGTTCAGCCGGATAGGCTTGCTTATGTCGAAGCTACTTCCGGCATCCTGCTTATCGGTCTTGCGATGACGATGACCCGCATCTTCGTCAGAGTGGTCACTAAGGAAGCTGAAATTGGCGCACATTTGCGGATGCGGGAGTTTCTCGCAATCGGCAGCGATTCATTGCTGGTCATGCTGTTTCCCGTTTTTACCGCCTTGCTGATCGTGGTCGCCGCCTTAGTCACGGCGCGATGGGTGATATTACTCGATGTTATTTTATATTTTGGAATGGTGTCGGTATTCGCGATTGGGTTTTTATCGAGCTACATTCTCGATCGCAATATTCGGCCGGCATTATCGCGCGGCGTCATCTGGCTGCTTTTGACACTGATTCTGGTCGCGGTAAAAAAATTGGCTTAAGCTTGTTTTTATGTACAGGCCGCTAGCGCGGCGCTGTCGTAGAATTTCCGCTCCCGGGCCAACGTGCCGACAGATGGTCGCTAATGGCACGTTTGAGACATCCCGCGATGTCCGCAATTCGGTCACCATCGCGGTAGAACTGACATCGCACGGACAGGCTTTTTTGTAGGCTTGCGTCCAAGTTGCCGCAACGTTTTCCCCTGAAATGCGAAACCCGACCACACCGGGGCTGAGGGTGGTCGGGCTTTTTCGCAGTTTAGCTGCGAGGCTCTTGGCGACAGAACCTCACCATCCAAAGCACTACTTGGGGGATGTGGGCAGGATGGTTATTGATCATTTAACGCGCGCTCGCCCGGAGAGCCAAGTAGCCGGTTTGCCGCAGCGCGTTTTGTCGCAGCCAGCCCGCGCAAATGAGTTGCAACTACGGGCTTTCCACGAGGAATAACGATCATGTTGAGGCACAGCCTTATCGTCGGAAGTCAAAGCCAGCATTGATGGCGGCGTAAACATCTATCATTAGGTTTGAATTAAAGAGCGCCTTCGGGCGGCTTTTTATTTGGCGTTACCCCCAACCCGCGACTTCCGGTTTTGATGCTGCGGACGGCTCCTCCACCGGCACATCGGTGCGCATGGATGTGGCCCTGTCTACTCACAATTTGTGCAGTGCATGAGTTTCTTCATGGCACGAAACGGACATGTCGCGATGTCCGACTTGAGTCCGTTATGCGCGCCATAGCGGACATGGGCAATGTCACGTAGTGCGCAGCCCACCGACACGCGCCTCGCCTCCACCGTGCACTGACGAGATTATCCAGTGGCTGGCTCACCGTGAGCGATGATGTCGGCGTCCGGCATCAGATCAACCGGCACCGGTCGGCAAGTGCCGCGTCGTGAACTCGATCTGCCCGTCGGCAACCAGCTGCCAGTTTTCGATGACCTGCACATAACCGCCCTGCCGAAATCGATTGATGATTTCGCGGGCTTTCAGACGAGCCGCATCAATCGGCAGGGTGAAAATCTCTGGCTGCTGAATGCCAGACATCTGCTCTGCTAAATCCGGGGAACGAACGAGCATTGTCGCACCTCCAACTTGGGGAACTTGAAGCAAAGCCACCGATCATGAGCGCCCAAACTTGAACAGTGGGCAATGGCGGCCGTTACCGTTATCCCCGCAACTCACCGGACGGTCCGTAGATCGTCTAGACCGCTAAAAGCATTGATGCGGATCAATTACATCCACACCAAAACAAAAAAGCCGCCAAGAAGGCGGCTTCTTCAACCTGATGATCGTGGATCAGGCGGGCGATCAAGGCTGGCTTTGACTTCCGACGATTAGGCCGTGAGGCCGATGCCTGGAGAGCACAGCGGTGCGCCGGGAACGCGAGGAGCAGCGGAATTAGCCTCGGCGTTCACCAAATGGAAAACAGCAAGTAGCCGAGCAAAGCCAGGCTGAAAATGACAGTCACGATCCCGGCTACCTCGATGAGGGAAACCCGTTTAAATGCCATGCACCAAATTTAGGCGGCAGCCGGGCGACAGCGCGTTGATCCGGATCAACCGGCACCCCCTCGAACCCGCTCAGTGAGGGCAGTCCGCCGCGCCGGTGCGTTCAATCGCTGCGGAGGAACCACCTTCGCCACCTCCGCGTTATCATAATCGGGCCACGTCAAACTGCGCTGGTCCGTGGCCCGGCACGGTCCTGCCTTACACCTTGCCCCCAAAGCCCAAGGCGGGGCCGTGCTCACCGTCGCCGCATCTCAAACGCCTTCGCGATGTCGGCGTCTGTCAGCTCAGCGCGTATTCGGGTCCATGCCGCCTTGAACTTGGTCTTGCAGTCATCGAGATCGCTGCCGGTGCCGCTATAGCTGCCAAGCCAAGGTGGCCCGTAGAACGTGAAGCCGTACCACCAATGATCGGCCTGCGCCGGCACTCCGCTGCGCTGCATGATCCTGCCGACGGCAGCTCGCGCCGGATCACAGTGAAGTCGTCGGGATAGGTCTGGCCGCCAATTACGGTCTTGCGCAGGGCGATGGTTTCGGGATCAGGCATTCTATCCGCTACCCGACGCGACAATGAGCGCTCGACAGCACCGCCTTATAAGCGCAACGTCCGCTTTCGCCCATGTACCCCTTGGAGGTCACAATGGAGCGTTACGCACACCGCGAAAACATCACCCTCTATCAACGGCTGCTGGCCGAGACGAACGTGACCAAAGATCAGGTTCGGCACGCCATGCTGTTGGAGCTATTGGCTGCGGAAGTCGCTAAGGACAAGATGCGGCCAGACAGTTAGTCGTTTGCGTACGCATGACGTCGCGGGCACTTGCCATTTCCGCTTCTGGCACGAACCGGACATGGCGGGATGTCTGACTAGAGTCCGCTATGCGCTCGATTGTGTTGCAAAACTCCCGTTGAGACGACTCGCGAACCGTGATTCCGTTGGTGGAGAGAGGGCATCAACGGGAGCGGCGCATGATGGGGCGGCGGGAAGATGGACAAGGACAGTTTTTCTATTCGTTTGATCTCGACAAGGTGGTCCCACCCGATCATCTGGTGCGGCAGATCGACGGTCTGCTCGATCTGAGCTGGGTGCACAAGGAGTTGGCGCCATATTACTCGCACACGGGGCGGCCCTCGATTGACCCGGTGCTGATGATCCGGATGCTGATCGTTGGCTACGTGTTTGCGCTCCGCTCGGAGCGCCGGCTATGCGCTGAAGTCCAGGTCAACCTAGCCTACAGGTGGTTCTGCAAGCTCGGCATTGAGGACAGGATCCCCGATCATGCTGCCTTCTCCCGTGCGCGGCATGAACGCTTCCGGGAGAGCGACGCTCTGCGTCGGGTCTTCGAGGGTGTAGTGGCAATGTGCATTGCGACCGGGCTGGTTGGGGGCGAAGCGTTCTCGATCGATGCGAGCCTGATCAAAGCGGATGTGGATAAGAAGAAGCGGATGCCCGGCGACCAGCCGATTGCATGGCCGAAGGTAGAGGAGGCATCCCATGCAGTTCGCGAGTACCTCGCCGCCCTTGATACCGCCCGCGGCGATGAGGACGGTAGTGGAGATGCTGGCGGTTCAGGCAAAGGCAGCGATCGACACAAGCCTCCAAAGGAAGTCTCGCTTACCGATCCGCAAGCGACATGGGTTGCGAGGCCAGGCATGGACCCATTCTTTGCCTATGATGCGAACTACCTGATCGACAACAAGGCCGGCATCATCATCGATGCGGTGGGCACTCGGGCGAACCGAACCGTGGAGATTGCCATCACCCAGACCATGGTGGACCGTGTTGAGCGCCGCTTCGATCTGCGGCCCCAGCGGCTCGCAGGCGACACGGTCTATGGCGCGGTCAGGCTGCTCAAATGGCTGGTGGATCGCAACATCGCACCGCACGTACCGGTGTGGGACAAGTCTGCACGTACAGATGGCACCTTCAGCCGGGCCGACTTCGTCTTCGATCAACAGCGTAACATCTATATTTGCCCAGGTGGTGCGGAACTGACCAGCACGGGCAATATCGATCAAGGCCACATCGTTTATTACAGAGCCAGCAAGAGCGACTGCTCGCAGTGTTCACTGAAGCCAAAGTGCACGACCGCGACCGCGCGCAAAATCACCCGCGACCTCAACGAAGATGTGCGAGATCAGGTCCGCGCCTTGGCCGATACGGAAGCCTTCCAGCAGTCCCGCCGTGAGCGCAAGAAGGTCGAGATGCGATTTGCGCACATGAAGCGCATTCTCCGGCTCGACCGGTTCCGGCTGCGGGGCTTGAGCGGCGTCAGAGATGAAGTGCTACTGACAGCAACTGCGCAAAACCTGAGGCGACTGGCCAGGCTTCTCTGCCACGCTCCGCCAATTCCGGCACAGGCCTGTCTCGCATAGCTGCCCCGTCAAGCGTCGATAGCGTCAACAGTTCACACAAACGGAGAACTCTCCCAACAAAACCCGCAAAAATCCAAAATCAGGAGCCAAAATCGAAACCACCGGAGTTTTGCAACACAATCCGCTCTATAGCGGACATGTGACGATGGCAGCTCTACGGTGGGGCCATTGTCTATTTAGGATCGGCGGCAACGCGCTGCGCGATAGTGTGCTGGCACTCAGGGCATTCAAACGATCGGATCTCGAAGCCCGGACTCCCCGGCGTGATGCGCGCCAGCGTCATTTTGGTATAACACTTTGGGCAACGCGGGCGATCTATTGCAGAGGGTGCGGCGGATGGAGACTCTTTGGGTCGAGCCATGAAACGAGCCATTGATGCTGGATAATGGTGCAACGATAAGAACGACATTTAATGATCGACAAACCGATTTGGCATTGCTCCAGATCAATTTGGCGAAACGATCTCGGCGCAGATTTCAGTGGCTCGGTAATGATATTTGCTTGGTCTGTCCTGTGAATAGCGTGCATAGCTGAACATCAGGGCTGGACAGGGTGTAGCATCGCACCCTTCTAAACGGAGGATGTGGCCATGGCTCGCACCTTGATTTGCCGCGACCTAGATCGTCCCGACGCTATTATCGATGATATTGTGGCCGTCTGCAGTGGCGACTTGGCTAGCGCAGTGAAAGCGCTGCTGCTCGTCAACGAGCAACTTGAGTTCGAACTTCAACAGCTTTACGCGGCGGCAGCTTACCGCTCGGCGATCAAACGTCAGGCGAAAATTTTGCTTCATTGACGTTTGTGTCGTAACCAGCCCGGGCCAACTCGCAGCCGCAAGCGCGTGTTTATGGATGGCCAGCGACAGTTAGGTTGAGAGCCTCAGATGGGCGGCCTTATTTCTGGCCCTGACCCAATATCTTGCCGGTTTTTCGGTTGATTAAGTGCAGCTTGGTGCAGGCTAGACAGGTGATCACCTCATATTCGTTTTCGGGCACGTCTTGATCATCGTCGAGCCAATGCTGGACGTTCATCGATGTCGCTGGACACCTGAAAATGACGGAGGCCATCCTCCCAAAGTGCGGTCCGATTTTGTTGGCCGTCTTTGCGCCAAATCAAAATCCATCCATCCCAGGTCTGGTAGGTTTTGCTCATACCGAACGGTTCCATCTCCTTCTCCTGATCCATAACCGTTCCGGTTGGCGGGGCTCGTACTCCTAGGCACTCCGGGCATCGTCAGTAAGAAGAGGTCGCTCGGTTGGCGGCCTCTTTTTTTTCGGGCGATGGGATGCTGGACTGGGCCTCTAGAGAGGCGCGCGGTAAGTTGATAATGGCTTTCAAGCCGACGGGCTCAGGTCCGCGCCTTCCCCGAGCAAAGAAGCCCGCCCGCTGAGGCTGCGTTACTGTTTCTCGCTCGTTACCTTGCCCCCTTGGTTTTGACCATGAGAAATAACGGCGGCGGTCGCGGGACTGGCCCCGAGTTCGCGTCCGATGTACTCAGACAATTGAGCAAATGTTGAACGCGCGGTGGTGGCCTAGGCTGTTCTTTTGAGAGCAGTATCCGAAGCCGGTCTCCTATTTCCGCACGGATTGCGGCGTTGTGGTCTGAACTGAGGTTGAGGTGATCAGATTGAAACTTGACCTGATTGCCGGGCATTGCACTTCCTCCGTGCAATTGTTCGGCCCCAACACATCACGCGCGGGGTTAGGAATTGTTCCGGAAGAAAGTACAAAAGTGAACATTGGTGGGGTTCCCAAGAGGGAACACCGTGAGGCGGCCTATATAGCCATCAGAAAGCTCTCGACGGTCTCGCACGAGACGCAACTGTAGGTCATCAGCTCGAATTTTGGGCTGCGAGGTTCTGAGAGTGCCAGCCTCATCTGGTTGCCGCACTTTGCGCACGGCATCTCAGTCACTCGGAAATGCGCACATGTAGGTGTCGGGCGCGGTATCTGCGGCAGCATGACGACCTCGCTTCAACTAGAGGGAAACGCAACGCCGCGAACGCGGTTGAATCTGCCAGATTTCCAACTTTTTTGAGACTCAGGCGGCCCTTACATAAACGCGATAACTAGCCCCACCGCAACTAGCGCGTATATGCCCGTAACTGCGACGCCGAGATAAAGGCCGCCCATGACCTCCTCCGACGGGAACTTGATATGGTTGCCGACCATGGGATTTCTCCCTTATGTCCTGCGCAAGTAGATCACGCGGCAGATCGGGGTTCGTTCCGGGAGAAAAGAACAAAATTGGACATCGGGGGTTCCCCCAGAGGGAACACCAGAGGCGGCCCTATGCCTTGAAATGTTTGACCGCAATCTCCGAAATTTTCTCTGGATCGATCATGCCGGTCGCGCCGATCTCGATGATCTTGCGCGCAAGCATTTCGGTGAGAGGGTCGTTGCGGTCAACCAAACTCAATGACCGCAGGGCGCAAGTATAAGCCCGGTTCAGTCTCTCAATTTCTTTTGGGTCCAGCTTGCCATTCAGCAAGCGATTGATCGGCATCGCCCCATCCCCCGTTGAGGCAGTGACACCCGGCACTGCCGCTTTATAGCATGGAAGAGGGCCCCCGTAAGTCCGCAGTCCAACTCAACAGGGCCATTAACCCGTTTCGAGCAAGCCATGCTGGGCGCCCGGTGCGCTGGCGCCGATCGCCCGGCCCAAGGACAGCCCGCAGAACCGGACTCACCAGCGACCTTCCTAGAGTCGTGGGGAGGCTATCGGATGGCCGCGACCCGGACATCTACGGGTTCTAACCGCTGAAATCTGTGAATTATTTCTTGTCGGCACCCAACTCGGGCAAGATCCAGTGCTTATCGGCGATCTCGACGACGTTCTCGGGGTCGACGTTTTCCCACTTGATAGTCGCCGCGTTCACTTTTGAAAACTTTACCATGACGGCTCGGTCAACAGTATCGTCTCCGCGCTTATCGCGCAGCGCGAGGTTACCAATGAGCTGAACGCTCTTGATCTTCGGGAATTTGCTGAACACACCTTGTGCGATTGTTTTTGTTATCTCGCCAAAAGCCCGGACCGCAGTTGCTTTGCCCGCTGAGTAAGGCTCGAGCCGGAACTCGACGATCAAGTTTTTGTCCGGATAACTCACAGTCGCAAAGGTTTGAGAGCCGCGCTCGGAAACCACGCTCTTCGCAAATGCGACCGGGGAGGGTTCGGTAGCCCAGGCGCTCGGGGCGAGTAGCATGGTTCCGACAAATATAAAGCGGGCAAACGTTTTCATCTCGGCTCCATATGCCTTACCCGACGTCGCTGCCGGCGACCGCACCGGTGAGGGCGGAGGATTCGAATCCTCGACCCCGATGATTAAGAGTCATCGAAAATTGATCGACTAGGAAAACCTCGTGAAAGGCCTCGCTCTTCTATCAAGGAAGGCAGTGATTAGATAGAGAGGGGGCAACCTAAGGAGTTGCCATGAAAAAGCCTCTGAAGATACCGGACGAGCCACAACCCCGCAACATCACACGCGCTGATCTTGTGATGACCGAGGGCTTTGGGTTAGAAGTCGATGGCCGGATGAAGACGGTATTTCCAACGCTTGAAGCGGCGCAGAAAAAAGCGAGGGATCTCAAAGCCGAGTTTCCGATGCTCCAAGTCAAGGTGTACGACGCTGCCGAAAAGAAGTTGCTGGAATTGTCGCCGATTGAGTGACTCTAAGTTGCGATGGCCATCGGTGCAGGCGATGTCGCCGGGTGAACAGCTTGATAGTCGCGCTGATGGCAGCCTCGTGATTGTAAACGATAGTACGGGTAGATGAGTCCGTTCATGACACCAAACGGACGCGCGATGTCCGACTTGAGTTCGTTATGCGCCCGGAAGCGGACGTCGGTCTCGCTAACCGGCACTTTTCATCAGATGGCTGGGTTTTAGAGAACTCGGTCGGCAGCAGGACCAACAACTGAAACAGGTTGGGATAATGGTCATGTCACGGATGGTGATCGATCACGAGCTGTGTAAGCCATTGCAGGGTCTGAATTCGCTTGGCAAGGTATTCTTGGGCATCTCTGATTTCGGTGATGCTCATTTCAGCTAACGGTTTGCCAGCGAACGTGACGTTGTAGATTGATAATCTCATTTGGTCTTCTCCCATGGAGAAAACAAATGATCCTCCAACATCCGGGTTTCCGAATTGAGAGAGATCAATATCGGGCGGGAGTTATCGGTTGCTCAAACAGTGGCCAGTCATGCAGCCCAAATGGTTCCAGGTACTGTGATGGGGACATCAGCTTTTTCGTCGACCCATCTCGGAAGTCGGCCCTAGCCCTCCGTTGGCGCTCCTTGGTCGCGCAGACGAAGTGATCGAATAACGATCCTTTTTGCTGCACTGCATGAGTCTCTTCCTGGCACTTTTCGGACCACCTGCGATGTCCGCGGTTCGGTCGCTATCGGGGGGAAAGCGGAAGTGGCGCAGACGGCCCAATTCGGTCGAGAATGACCCGGAACGGACATTCGGTCGATTTCCCTTGACGCAAAAAAGCCCCGGACTATTTTTTGTGGGTCTACTGAACGTGAATGCTCGGTGGCGAAGAATTGCAGGGAGTTGGCCATGCCTCATACCCTAGTTCCCAGCGATCACGTAGAGACTGCATCGGTCTACGGTCGCGGCGGTGAGAAAATCGGCACGATCGAGCGACTGATGCTTGAGAAGAAGAGCGGAACAGTTGCCTACGCGGTCGTGAAATGCGGCGGATTACTCAAAGGTGAGGTGCGCCACTATCCGGTGCCTTGGGATTCGCTGAAGTACGATGTGGCGCATAAGGCCTATACAACGAATCTAACGTTAGAAGAACTTCGGAGCGGCCCATCGGAGCTCGACGGCGAGGCTTTCGACTGGGGCGACCGCTCCGCGGTCTATCGCCATCCGCAGTATTGGTCGGTGTAGAACAGCCGATCTACCGGTACAATTTTTACGCTCTATCTGGAAGTCAGTTTGATCGCAGATAGGTTCGCAGTGGGCTCCTCGCTCCAAAGTGCATCGAGGTTTTGAAGTGGATTGATTCGAGCCAAACGAACTGGTTCAGAACGTGCGGCTCGAGCCCGCCGAAATGCAAATCGGCGCTTCAATGATGACTGCTGAATCGGACTCGCTCAATCATGCATCTGGCCGCGAACGTCCATGCCGTCGGCAAGCACAGAATCGAAAATCGGTCGCGCGGCATTGCGTGAACCAATGCCGCTCGTTCGACCGTGTCTTGTTGAAGCTTATCGTGCGCTGTGGGCGGTAAGCTCAGCGTTGCTCAGATTCCAGTCTTGCCGCAATTCTAACATCGCTAGCAGAACGACGGCGGCGCCCAGGACGAAGTGCCAATATCGGAGCGAGCCGGCCTCGGCGTAGCCAAGAATGAATGGTGACGCGATCAGCCACAACCCGCACGCGGTTTCAAGGCCCTCCTCCCAGCGGCGCAAATCCACGAACTCGGACGCTCCGAGCGCCAGCACGAGAATGCCAACTATTGTGGCGTTGGCCGCAACGGTTTGACTACCCACGTCGCCGACTATCCACGCGGTCAGCACGATTAGAGCACCCAGGAACATGCTGACACAATCTTCCCAGAGATAGTGGACGTTGAAGAGACGAATGCCTGCCATGGTAACCTCCATAGAATGAAATCCCACGGCATACGTCAGCGGCAAGGAGAAGCTCACGCACTCAAACTATTGAACGACCGATCCGGCCGCATCAGGGCGTATGTCTAATACTAAAGATATTGCATTTTCCCGGTCGCAAATTGATCTACATCAATGTCTGGTGCCATGAAATCAAAACGTCCGCTTCTGATGCTGTGGACGGCTGCGCCATTGAAGCCCTCACCCAGAACGCGATGGTCGCTAATGGCACGTTTCGGACATGCCAAACCTTACGATCAATGTCGGCTATCGGGGGTAAACAGGAAGTGACGCGGACATGTCAAACCGAAGCAATTGACCCGATGCGGATATTGGGCGTGATAGCCTTCCGGCATCCCACGGTGCCTGTGTTCTCGGCCTGGATTTAGGCATGTGCCGAAGCAGACAATCCTGAGGGGCCACCGACGGTACTGCCCTGCGTAACATCCTGTTGTTCACGACCCCTACTCACTCGTAGCGCAGCGCTTCTATGGGATCGAGCCGCGCCGCCTTTCGTGCGGGGTAGTAGCCGAAGAAGATACCAACGGCTGCCGAGAACAGGAACCCTCCAGCAATAGCGGTAAGCGATATCGGTGCCGGCCAGCCGGTGAGGGCCGAAATAGCGATCGACAAAGTCGCACCAATGATAATTCCCACGATACCGCCGCTCACGCTGATGAATATTGCCTCGGCAAGAAACTGCAGCAGCACATGCAGCCTTCGCGCGCCAATCGCCATACGCAGTCCAATCTCCCGCGTCCGCTCGGTCACGGACACGAGCAGGATATTCATGATGCCGATCCCGCCGACGACGAGGGATATGGATGCCACAGCGGCCAAGAGAAGCGCCATGATGCGGCTGCTGCCCTCCGCGGTCTCCGCGATCTGACTGAGGTTGCGTACGGAAAAATCGTTGATGGTACCCGGTCTGATACGGTGACGGCGCGCCAGGATTTCGGTGGCCTGGTCAATCGCTACCTGTATGGCGGTCTGATCCACCGCCTGCACATAAATCTGGTTCACGAACCCGATCATGCGCGGCTGGAGGCCGTAGGGGTTGGGCGCGCTCGGATAAATCCAGTTGATGGCGGTTTGCTGCTGGCTTGGCGCCGCAACTCCGAGAATCTTGCGCTCGGCCGTCGTGAACGGAACCATGATCAGATCGTCCTGGTCCTGTCCAAAGGATGTCTGTCCCTTGATGTCGAGAATTCCGACCACCCGCAACGACACGCCCTTGGCCTGTAGCGTTGCGCCGATCGGATTCTGAAAGGTGCCGAAGAGCTGCCGGCGCACGGTCTCGCCGAGCACGACAACAAGCGCCGCGCTTCGCTCATCCTCTGGCGTGATCGCCCGTCCGGCGGCTATCTGCCAGTTCGTCATCGGGGGGTAATTGGAGCTCACGCCCTGGATGCCGGTGGTCCAGTTCTGGTTTGCAAACCGGATCTGCCCTGGCTGTCGGATGAGATAGCTCACTTCCCCGGCTGCGGGCGCCTCTCGCCGGATCGCCTGGACGTCCGCAACGGTCAGTGTTGAGGCGCTTCCGGATCCGCCGCGAGCGCCGCCGCTGGTGGCGGCCCCCGGCAGTATCACCACGAGGTTAGTCCCGAGCCTAGCGATCTCCTTGCGGACCGCCTCGTTAGCTCCCTGGCCGACTGACACCATGACGATCAATGCGGCGACGCCAATGAAGACCCCGAGCATGGTCAGCGCTGAACGCATCTTGTTGCGCCAGATTGCCTCTGCCGCCGCCGTCATCACCATCCAGGCGAACGGCCACGACGCGCCCGACGATCTGACATAGGCCAATTGTTCCCTGGTCTGGAGCGCTTCGCCCGCAGCCTCGGCCGCTGGCCGGGGCGCCTTTTCGCGCTTTGTGTTCTCCACATCCGAGATGATCTGACCGTCGCGCATGGTCAGTACGCGGTCCGCGAAGGCCGCTATATCAGGCTCGTGCGTGACCACGATGATCGTGACACTCTGCTCACGATTGAGAGAGCTCAGCGTCTGCATGATCTCGTTTGAATTACGCGTATCGAGATTTCCGGTTGGCTCATCCGCCAGCAGAAGGCTCGGCTGATTAATCAGCGCACGTGCAATTGCAACCCGCTGCTGTTGCCCGCCAGACAACTGGCCCGGCGTATTGCGCTCGCGGTCGCGCAATCCGAGCTTGTCCAGCACCGTCCGCGCCCGCTCGAAACGCACACGCGCATGGCCCTGGCCGGACATCGCGTACAACAGCGGCAAGGCAACGTTGTCGATGGCGCTGGTGCGCGGCAACAGATTGAAGCTCTGGAAGACGAAACCAAGTCGTTCGCTTCGAAGGCGGGCGAGATCCGGTTCCGCAAGCTGCGCAACCTCGATGCCATCGAACCAGTAACGACCGCCGGTAGGCCGGTCGAGGCAGCCAAGGATCGACATCAGCGTCGACTTGCCCGATCCGGACGCCCCCATGATGGCGATGAACTCGCCGTGTTCGACGGTCAGGCTTACGTCCCGAAGCGCATAAACATCGATATCGCCGACATGATAGGTCCGTGACACCCCTTCAATCCTGATGACCGGCTCCGCCATGTCTCGTCACCCGCGGTTGCGTCATTTCCTGCGATTAGAGTCGCGGTCTCGGCACGCCGGAACGCGCGTTCGACGAATTCTGCTGTTCGGCGACGATCACCCTGTCATCGGGCTTCAGGTCACCTTGAACAATTTCCGTAAAGTCGTCGTCGTCGAGACCGACCGACACTTCAACTGGCGTCGGGGTTCCGTCTCGAAGCACCCAGACGAGCTGTTGCTTCGCTTCCTGTGGGATGGTTCCAGTCGGGACATAGCGCAGCGCCTGGTTCGGAACGCGGAGCACCCCGCTGCGCTGGTCGACGATGATTCGCGTTGCGGCCGTCAGGCCCGGTTTGAGTGACAGGTCGGAGTTATCGACGCTAATGACGACATCATAGGTGATGACGTTTTGCACGGTCTGCGGGGACTGGCGGACCTGAGTTACCGTTCCTTCGAACAAGCGTTTGGAATATGCGTCAACAGTAAACGTCGCCTTTTCGCCGTTCTTAATGCCGCCGATGTCGCTTTCGCTCACATTGGCATCGACCTGCATTTTGGTGAGGTCAGTCGCGATGAGGAATAAAGTAGGGGTTTGGAAACTCGCCGCGACGGTTTGCCCCATGGTTACGGCGCGCGATACAACCGTGCCATCGACCGGCGAGATGATATTGGTATAATCGAGATTGACCTGCGCCGCGTCGAGCACCGCCTGGCGCTGTTGGATCGTGGCTTCGTCAAACGTGATTTGAGCCAGAGATTGATCGTACGTGCTCTTCGCACTGTCGTAGGCATCTTTCGACACGGCATTTGTTTGGACGAGAGTCGCGAGCCGTCCCAAGTTGACCTTGGCATAGTTAAGCGATGCCTTGTCCTTCTCCAACTGCGCTTTCGCGACGGCGAGATTCGCCTTCCCCTGATCGACGATGCTTTGATATGGGCGCGGGTCGATTTTGGCGCAAGACTGTCCGCGTTTCACCTGTGTGTTGTAGTCGCAGCTCAGTTCCTGGATCACGCCGGATACATAAGTTCCTACGATGATCGTCAGCTCCGGGTTGACTGCGCCGGTCGCACTGACGCTGCGGGCGATTGGGCCGACCGTAACGGGCGTCGTCACATAGCGAATTGGTGGGCCGCTGCCAACGAACCACCAGACGCCGACGGCAGCGACGACCAGCACGAGTGCCGCTACCGCGCCGATAAACCAGCGCGCAGCCGCGCTTCGCTTAAACACCGGCTCAGGCGCAGGGTGCTCGGATGCGGGAAAAGGCACAATTTGTGGCACCTGCTTGCTCTCGGTCGTGCCAGAGCCGACCTGCTTGTTCATTGCATAGCCCTCACGGGTGACGATCGGCCAGTATCGTTAGCCAATTGGAGGCGTAGGTTGTTGACCGGGATCAAGTTGCGCCGGCAAGGACCTTGACGATGCGGCGAACCAATATCGGCCGGATCGCCGCAGCGACGAATAGCGACTTCCGCTATGGCACGAAACGGACATGGCGCACTGGTCGCTGCATGTCCGTTATCGGGGGCAAAGCAGAAGTCCTGGAGTTAGGCCCCGACTTCCGTTTTTGACCCGGAACGGACCTCGGCCATTTCCGATAGAGCAATGCTCGAAGCCAGGTTCAGTCCTAACCATCCACCTCGACACTTGACCCCGACGCTCTTACCGTTCCCTACACAGGGCATGAGAGGTGTGATGTGGCCAGGAAAACAGCGATCAGCAGGAAGAGCGTCTTCAACGCGGCGCCGAAGAAGAAATCGACGATGAAAATCTCCGGCCGCAGGAGCGCAGGCGCGAAGTCGCCAAGCAAGGTTGCGTCGCGCAAGTCAGCCAGACTGCGCTTGCCGAAGGGACCGATCTGGCAGTGGTCGGCATTGGAGACGGCGGCAGCAATCCGCTCCGGCGCGATTTCCTCGGTCGAGGTCATAGGCGCTCACATCGAGCGTATGCGCGCAGTCAATCCAAAGATCAACGCAGTTGTCGTCGATCTCTCGGAGGAGGCGCTCAAGGCGGCAAAAGCCGCGGACAAGGCGAGAGCAAGAGGGGCTGAACTTGGCCTGCTGCACGGCGTCCCGATCACTATCAAGGAGAACGTGGACTACGACGGGAGGCCCAACCCCAACGGCGTACCCTCGCAAATGAATATTATCGCGCCGTCTGACGCGCCGGTCGTGCGCAATCTCAAGAAGGCTGGCGCGATCGTCATCGGCCTGACCAATACGCCCGAATTCTCGTTCCGCGGCTTCACGGACAATCCGCTTCACGGGCTGACGCTGAACCCGTGGGATCCCGATATCACCTGCGGTGGATCATCGGGCGGCGCCGGTGCCGCGATAGCGGCCGGCATCGGAACGATTGCACATGGCAACGACATTGGCGGTTCTTTGCGCTGGCCGGCGCATTGCAACGGGATAGCCACCATCAAACCGACACAGGGCCGTATCCCCGCCTATAACCAGAGCGCCGCGGCCGAGCGGCCGATGCTATCCCATCTGATGTCCGCGCAGGGACCGCTGGCGCGCAGCGTAGCCGACATAAGGCTCGCGATCGAAGTCATGAGCCAGCGCGATCCACGCGATCCCTGGTGGGTTCCCGCGCCTCTGGTCGGGCCGAAACCAAAAAGACCTATCAAGGTCGCGCTTGCGAAACTGCCCGGCGACATGGACGTCGATCCGTCGGTGCGCGCGGCGCTCAGGCAGGCCGCTGACCATCTCGAGCGCGCAGGGTATCGGGTTAGCGAGGTCGAGGTTCCCGACATCAATGGCGTCTGGCAGACCTGGTGCGACATCATCACCAATGAAGTCGTCGTGATGCAGGAGGCCTCAATGCTGGCGGTGGCATCGGAAGATTTTCACAAGGCCTGGAACGGCATGAAGGCGAAGGCGAATACACTCGACCTGCCGGGCTGGATGCGTGCGACAACCGCGCGCAACACTCATATCCGCGCCTGGCAATTGTTCTTTGAGGATTATCCGGTCGTGCTCGCCCCGACGACGGTGAAGCCAACGCCTGGTCCGCGCGAGGATACAATCAGTCCGGAGCGTGTGCGCGAAATCTTCTGGAACGACATACGGTTCATTTCCGCGATAAATGTGCTTGGCCTGCCTGGCGCCGTCGTGCCCGTCACGTTGCACCGGGGCAGGCCGATCGGTGTGCAGTTGATTGCGGGGCGCTACCGCGAGGACCTCGCGCTTGATGCGGCGTCGGCAATCGAGAAGCGAGCCGGAATGCTGGTGCGACAACTGTGGGAACAGATGAGCTAGCCGACGTGGCTTGTCGCCTGCTGGCACATCGCTTCAGTTAGCCCGGTGCGGCGAAACGCCCGGGGCGGCGATTTTTCTTTTGAACGACCTGCACGTTCGATGTCGCAGTTTGGCACGAAGCGGACCTTCCGCGATGTCCGCAGTTTGGTCGCTATCGGGGGAAAAGCGGACGTGGCGCTGACAGCCCAATTTGGTCGAGAATGACCCGAAAGGGCTGATATTCGCCTCCCGGTCACTCCTGAACCTCCTTCGCCGGCTGACGTTTTGCGGATAAGATGCCGTCTTCGTCTGGGGTGGGACGATTGTGTGTAAGCTGATCGGACTCTTCGGTGGGGCTGCGACGGTAGAGCGGCGAGGTATGAAATGAAACGGCGGGCATTCTTGGGCCGGACGTTCGTCGCTGGTGCTGCGGTGCTTCTGTCCTTTTGGTCCGTCATCGCTCAGCCTCAAGTCCTAGCGAGGCCCATTGTGATCGCCGCGCTTATGTCGGGCTCAGATGCCGACGCTCGTCGGTACTTGGGCAGCCTTCGACGTGGCCTCAAGGAACTCGGATACACGGAAGGGCGCGACTATGTACTCGAGATCCGAACAGCCGGTGGTTCGGTGACCCGACTGCAAGACCTTGCGCGCGAATTGGTCCTGCTCAAGCCCGGGCTCATCTTTGCGTCATCAGGCCCGGCAACATTTGCCGCCAGAGCGGTAGCGGCTGAAATACCGATTGTCTCACCGTTTCTCGGAGACGGCCTGAACTCGGGGCTGATTGCCACTCAGGCACGGCCGGGCGGCAATGTCACGGGTGTTTTAGCGCCGTTAGATGCTGGACTTCACTGGCAAACAACTTTCGCTGGTGCGTGAGATCATTCCGGGCGCTGACAAAGTCGGGTACATCTTCAATTCCCGAACTCCTGGTTCAGAAGGAAACCGCAAAAATACCACGGCGGCAGCTGCCAGCTTGTCAATCGAGCTTTCCGCCATCGACGTCCAATCGCCAGATGAGTTGGACAAAGCGTTCATGTCGCTGGTCACCGCCGGTGTGAAGGCAGTGTTCGTTGCTGCCGACCCGATGTTCTTCAAGGAGCGGCGGAGAATGGCTGAGGCGGCGCAGGCGGTGGGCCTGCCGACCGTGTTCGCCTTTCGCGAGCACGTGGAGGCCGGTGGCCTTGCGAGCTATGGGATCGACCTTATTGAGAGTTATCGGCGGGCGGCTGCGTACGTGGACAAGATCGTGAGCGGTGAAAAACCGGCCGAGATTCCGGTGGAGCTGCCGACTAAGTTCGAGCTGGTTATCAATCTCAAGACCGCCAAGGCGATCGGCATCACGATTCCGGAGTCCTTTCTGGTGCGCGCCGACGAAGTGATCGAATAAGGTCCGCCGACTTCCGGTGTTGGCACGGAACGGACATGGCCCGATGTCCGACTTGAGTCCGCTTTCGAGGGCAAAGCGGAAGTCGCACTTTAGGTCTCCCTAAGGACCGCTTTTGACCCTGAACGGACATCGGCCTGACCGAAATGGGTCTCGGTCATTGACCTTTCCTGGATGGTATCCTCCTGCGAACGCAAGTACTCGCGCTTGCCGATGATGTGATCGAAATGAGCGGCGCCTTTAGAAATTCGCACTTCTCAGAAATGACGCGACGAACTATTGGGCCTCGCCGGCGGCGATCTCGGGGTGGGCATCGGCATCGACACGGGAGAGCTCTCATTCGGGGGGTTCGGCCGGTCACATCGCGACCTGACTGCGATGGGAATCGTGTGAAGCGGTTCACATTCGAATCTCGCGGTTTGAGCTATTAGGTGCAGCCCGTTTGAGGAAGGCTTCTATTGGCTTGCCGCAATCCGGCAATATGATACCCTGAAGTTCCGGTCTCAGTAATAGTTGTGCGCCTCATTCGGCGGTTTTGCTGGAGACGATCCGAGCCATGGCTGAAATTCGGAATTTCAAACCCGGCAGGAACGGTGAGCCCCCGCGCGAGTCAATGCCTCGCCGTTTGGCTGCGATTGTCGCTGGCGATATAGCGGGCTACAGCCGCTTAATGGGAATCGATGAAGAAGGAACGCACAACCGCGTCAAGCGGATCGAGCGTGACCTTATAGAGCCCAGCATTGCCGAGCACCACGGAAGGCTGGTCAAGACCACCGGTGACGGCTTTATCGCGATGTTCGACAGTCCCGTCGAAGCCGTCCGGTGCAGTATCGTGATCCAGCAAAATTTAGTTGGTCGCAACGCAGCACTGCCGAAGCATTATTGGATCGAATATCGTATTGGCGTCAACCTTGGCGACGTTATCATCGAAACAGACGACATTTACGGTGATGGTGTCAACATTGCTTCGCGTCTTGAAGGTCTTGCCGATCCTGGCGACGTTTACATCTCGGGCGGCATTTACGAGCAGATAAAAAACAAACTGGTTTGCGGATATGAGTCGCTCGGAGATCGCAAAGTCAAGAACATCACCGATCCGGTGAGAGTTTACCGCGTGCTTGCGGATCCGGCGGCGTTTCAGAAGCACCGTAGGCGACGCGAGAAAATTCTAATTTTTTCGCTGAGCCTCACTTTGCTCGTCATCGCCAGTGGAGCGCTCTGGTACATGCTCTTGCAACCGTATGGTAAAGTCGGGAAGCAGGCGTCAGCCCCGGTTTCGCCTCCAGTGGAGATTCCGAACCGGCCCTCATTGCCGGCACCTGCCGTGAAACAAGCAGCGCCCTTACTTCCGCCTTCGCCTGCCCCAGTGCCTCCCACCCCGCAAACAGCGCCGCAAACTCAAGCCGCCCCTTCAGTAACTCCCGCTGTTAAACAAGCAACGCCGCTACCTCAAGCCGCTCCTTCGGCCACGCCCGCCCCACAGCCGGTGTCGGCGGTCCGAGAGCCCGAGATGAACCCAATTCGAGGCGGTAGTTTCATAATGGGGAGCAACGACGATGTAACAGAGAAGCCCACTCACCAGGTCACGATCAAGCCATTTGCGATCGGCAAGTACCCCACGACTGTCCGTGAGTGGAACGAATGCGCAGCCGCGAAGGCATGCGGTTTCGTGGCTACCGGCAAGGATGACGCGCCCATCACGAACGTGAGCTGGAGCGATGCCAAACAATTTGTCGCTTGGCTCGCGGGCGCGACGCGAAAGGCATACCGACTCCCGAGCGAAGCCGAATGGGAATATGCTGCGCGCGGAGGAACGCAAACAAAGTACTGGTGGGGCGACCAGTTTGAACCGGGCATGGCCAATTGCAAGAATTGCTCTGACGTCGCAGCCCCGGAGCAACCGGTCAAAGTCGGTAGCCTTAAGCCAAATCCGCTTGGACTGTATGATATGGGCGGCGGAGTTGATCAGTGGGTAGAGGATTGTTGGCACAAGAACTATCAGGGCGCGCCGTCGGACGGTTCGCCGTGGGTCGAGGGCGACTGCGTGTCGCATGTCATTCGGTCCGGGTCCTGGAAGAATGACGCGCGTTATGCGCGGTCGGCGAACCGCGACAGTTACGACACCAACGTTCGATATCCAACACACGGATTTCGGGTCGCTCTTTCTCCTTAAAACTTTCAGAGGAGCGTGTTCATGAGGATCGCTCGGCTTATCGTGCTATCGGCGGCACTGGCATCTTTTTCGTGCGCTGCCCACGCTCAAGGAAAGTCGTCGCCAAAGGACGCTGTTCTGTATTTCGTTTGGCCGCAGAACGGCACAACGATTAGAGGCGGGTTCTGGTGTCGGTTCGGTTTGCGGAACATGGGTGTCACCCACGCGGGTGACGATTTCCAGAATAGCGGCCATCATCATTTACTAATTGATGTGAATGAACCGCTCGATCTCAACGAGCCGATCCCACAAGACAAGTCCCATCTTCATTTCGGAGCGGGCCAAACCGAGGCTCGTCTCGAGCTGCCGCCCGGCAAACACACTCTCCAACTGGTGTTGGGCGATGCCAAGCACTATCCGTTCCACCCGCCGCTCGTTTCAGATAAGATTACTATCGTGGTCAAGTAGAATTGGTCTGGTTGCGGTTGCCATTTTTTTGGATTTGAACCGACCTACAAGTCTTGCGCATTTGTTCGGCTGCGCCTTCACCAGCCGTCGCATTAAATTCGAGCCGCCCCTGCGGACCGGACCGTCTAACGAGGTAATCGAATGAGCCCGTTCACTTCCGCTATTGGCACGAAACGGACCTCCGAAGACGTCCGCTATCCGGTCGCTAACGGGGGGGAAAGCGGACATGCCGGGGAAAGCGTCTTTCGGTAGCGATTGACCCACACCGGACATAGGCCCCCGCGACACATAGCGCGGTCCATGGGTTGATCTGGCACAAGTCGTGTTGGTTCCAGACCAACTACCTTTCATTGGCTTTTGAATGAAAGGGAGGCTCGTATGAAATGCTCTCCGCTTAAGGCGAGAACGCACAGAGGCGAGGCGGCGAAATGAGCATCTCCGAAAATTTTTTGAAGAAGGAAGACCTTCGCGCGCATCTATTCGGCGATATATGGCGGACGTTAATCCCGGAAGTCTTTCGCGACGTGCCTACCTATTACGATAAGGGCAATGCGGTCGCATCGCTTGGTAGTTGTTCGCGGTGGAGCAATAGCTTCGCCGCCGCGATCCATAGGCACCTGACGCGCGGAGCGAAGGTGCTCGACATCTGTTCAGGTACGCACGATATTCCGCTGCGGCTTCTTACGACCGATTCGACGCTCGAGATTCATGCCGTGGACGCCAGTCCGCATATGATCGCCGAGGGGCAGAGCCGTGTGCGCCGACGAAATCTGACCATCCATGCGCAGGTTTGCGATGCGCATACGCTACCGTTTTCCGACAACTCATTCGACGCCGTAACGCTTCAGTTTGCATCGCGCCATCTCGAGATCATCAGAGCATTCAAGGAGATCCATCGGGTTCTCAAACCGGGGGGCGTGTTTTGCCACAACGACATGCTTCGCCCAGCCTCAAGGACGGTCGAAATTCCGTACCTCGTCTATCTGCGCTTTTCGGTGTGGTTTACGGCCAAGCTTTTCGGAAGCTCTGCGGAGAGCATGAAATGTATCGGCTACTTTTCGAAATCCATCAGGCACTTTTACAGGCCGCACGAATTATCCATGCTTCTTGAGGAAATGGGGTTCATCGGCATAGAAAACCGGAGTTTTCTCACCGGCATTTTGTCCTATCATATTGCGCGTAAGCCGCCGAGTTAGCCGCTGAGTGTACGACTTCCGAAAAGCACAACTCGGACATCCTAGCCCGCATGCCGGATGGTCCCCTTTGAATCCTGGAGTGGCCCCCTTTTAAAGGAGGTTCGTCAGGCTGTGATGTTTTAAGTTGAAACCATGAAATGACTTAGATCAAATGAGCGAATCAAGAGAGGTGCATTCTTTTCCAATGAATGAGAATTACGGGCGTAAATGCAGCGGGTTTTGTTTTGACCAAGTGGAAGCTTGCATAAAAATCGCGCAGCAAGACTTAAGCCCGAAGCACCGGGCAAGCTTTCTGCGGACTGCCGATCTCTGGAATGCATTGGCGAAGGCGTGTGACGGCGAACCTCATTCATGGAAAAGTTGGTGCTATCCAGACGCAAGTCCCGGGTCAGATATCTGCGTCAACATACCCGACTGATAGTATTCGGCGAAAAGTCATACGACCTTCCCAACTCACGAACTGATGCAAAAACGACTGAGCAGCCTACTTGCCCTTATCGCCCAACGCTTTGCCCGTCGTCTTGTTGATGAAATGTATGTGGGCACATGATGGGCACATTACGTGCTCATAGGTATCCGCACTGACGGGCGTGACCTCGTCGGCAAGCCAAATATCTACGTTCACACCGGTTCTGGGGCATCGATACATCAGCTTGGGCATCGCGGATAATTAGCGAGGCTAACAACCAGCAATTTGACTAAGGTCAAAAGCCACTACCCGCTCCGACAACTAATGTAGTTATCGAATCGCGTTCGCGACTTCCGAATTTGGCACGAAACGGACCTCCGGAGATGTCCGCAGTTCGGTCGCTAACGGGGGGAAAGCGGACATGCCGGGGAAAGCCATTTCGGTAGCGAATGACCCTGAACGGACGTCGGGTCTGATCAGTATGCGGCCGGTCGGTGCCATTTCTCACTCGCGGCCCATTAGCAAAGTGCTAGGCTTTAGGCACAGGACCAGACGTGTTTCTTGGGGGACACATGCAACGGCGCGGGTTCATCACGCTTCTAGGCGGTGCGGCGGTTACGTGGCCACTCGCGGCCCGAGCGCAGCAAGCGGCGAAGATGCCGCGGATCGCTCTGGTTATCTCGGCGGGCAAAGTCAGCACAATAGGCGCGAGCGATAACCCGGCATTCAGCGCTTTTTTCGAGGAGCTAAGTCGCCTTGGCTACGTCGAGGGTCAAAACCTCGGGGTGGAACGGTACTCTGGAGAAGGGAGAACGGAACGTTATCGCGAACTGGCCCGCGATGTCGTCAATACGCATCCTGACTTGATTTTGACGGTGGGCGGTCTTCTATCGTTAGACTTCAAAATGGCGACGACGACAATTCCGATTGTGACGATGGTCATCGATCCGATTGCAATGGGACTTACGGCAAGCATCGCGCGGCCGGGCGCCAACATCACAGGCGCTACTATCTCTGGAGGATTGGAACTCATTGGGAAACGTATGGGGCTGCTGGTCGAGGCAATGCCAAAATTGTCCACCGTCGGTTTCCTTGCATCACGACCATTCTGGGAGGATGCAAGAGGCGCGGCAGCACGGGAGGCAGCAAAAAGTGCAGGGATTGCGTTGTCACCTGCTGTGCTCGGCACTACTTTCAACGAGGCAGAGTACCAGCGCATCTTCATGTCGTTGGAACAATATCCAGCGGATGCGCTCATGGTATCTGAAGAACCCGAGCACGTCACCTATCGCGCGCTGATTGTCGAATTGGCGGCGAAAGGCCGAACTCCCACAATTTATCCGCTTCGTGAATTCGTGGAAATTGGCGGACTGATGGCTTATTCGATCGACGTAGCGGACATCTTTCGCCGCCTTGCCAACCTCATCGATAAAATTCTTAGAGGTGCTAATCCGGGAGAAATTCCTTTTTATCAGCCGACCAAATTCGAGCTGGTCATCAATCTCAAGACCGCGAATGCCCTCGGCCTCGAGATACCTCCAATGATGTTAGGTCGCGCCGATAAGGTGATCGAATGAAAACGGCGACTTCCGTTGTTGGCACGAAACGGACATCCGGCAACAGCCTGACGACGTCTGCTCCTGAGGGTAGAACGGACATGCCGCGCGGGCGGGGATACTTCCGAGTTTGATGCTGTGGACGGCGGCCACTCTGCGGCATCGGAGTGCCATAGGGTGGTTGCGTTAGAGCAAACCACATTGAGGGGAGCCGTCCATGGGCGAAGTTAGCACGATTGGTCTGGATATTGCGAAGTCTGTATTCCAGGTTCATGGGGTTGATGTTTCGGGCGCGGTTGTGATGCGCAAGCGCGTCAGTCGCGCAAAGGTGCTGGAATATTTTCGCGATCTGCCGCCGTGCCTGGTGGGGATCGAGGCATGTCCCTCCGCGCATCACTGGGGCCGCGAGCTCCAAGGGCTCGGCCACGTGGTTAGGCTGATACCGCCGAGCTACGTGAAGGCTTACCTCAAGCGCAACAAGAACGATGCGAACGATGCGGCTGCGATCTGTGAGGCGGTGACGCGGCCGTCGATGCGGTTCGTCCCGGTCAAGACGAAGGAGCAGCAGACCGCCTTGATGCTGCACCGGACCCGGCAATTGCTGGTGCGCCAGCGCACGATGTTGAGCAATGCGCTGCGTGGACACCTGGCCGAACTCGGCATCGTGTCGGCCAAGGGCCGTAATGGAACGGCGGAGTTGATCAGGATCATCGCAGATGGCGCAGATAGCCGGGTTTCCCCGGCCGTCCGCGGCATTCTTGAGGTATTGGCGCGGCAGTATGGTGCCATCGGCGCCGAGATAGCGTCGATCGACAAGAGCATCATGGCCCTGCACCGCGCCTGTGAGGCGAGCCGGCGGCTGGCGGAGATCCCAGGTATCGGCCCGATCGGCGCCACCGCACTGGTTGCCGAGGTCGGCGACTGGAAGACCTTCTCGTCGGGGCGCAGTCTTGCGGCCTGGATCGGGTTGGTGCCGAAGCAGCACACCACCGGCGGCAAGGACAGGCTCGGCAGCATCACCAAGCAGGGCAACCGATATCTGCGGTGGCTGCTGGTGGTCGGGGCAATGGCCGTCATCCGCTACGCGCGCAAGCACGGCACCGCCAGGCGTCCCTGGCTTGGCCGGCTGATGGAGCGCCGTCCCACGAAAGTGGCGGCCGTGGCGCTCGCCAACAAGATTGCGCGAATAGCCTGGGCCATCATGGTCCGGGGCGAGAGATACAGGGAGCCGAAACTGTTGCTGGCGGCATGAGACAGACCGGCAAATAGATCGGCAACACCAATTGGCGAGGGCATGACGACGTAATGCAGATACGGTTGTTCCGGGGATCGGGAGAACCCGCATGGGTCAACGCACCTCTTCTAAAGTGCGTGAGTTTGTTTGGGACCCGATCCGCGCAGAGCATTAGGGCCAGCGGCCACACCTGCCGCATCAATAGGCCGGACACGTGACCGCACCCGACCAATGCTGCAAAGCGTCAGAAAGTTCTTGCCAGGGCGCCGTCCACACGTGACCCATCTCGGACATGGTGCCTAGCCCGACTAACGTGCTTCTAAGGCCCTCTTATTCGAGCTTCTCCCAAATAAACTCTGCGAAGACATCTAGCCCCGTCGTGGCGGCTTTAAGAGGCGCCGTCCTGCCCGTTAGTCGCGTGCCACTAAGCTCCACAGTGAATTGTCGTTGGGTGCTGTTCCAAGACTGGATGTGCGAGTTGTCGATCGTCAGATTCAGTTTGTTGCCGTCAGTTCGGTAGACACCGTTGTAGGCGACCATGGAGTTGAACAATGCAACCCTTTCGGCCTCGGTGGCATTAGGGGCTGCCGGGGCTTTGCGGTTGGCGCTGAAGACCATGCCTGAAAAGTGGCCACCCCGTGTGAACACAAAGCTGCCGATGACATCACCCAGTGGGCGTACGGCCCTGCCGGAATTGACTTCTTTGGTCTCGAGGCTCAAGACCTTCCAGACGCCCACGATGGCCGACGCGGTGTCTTGCGCGCGCGCATTACCTGCTGACAGGAGCATAGAGCATAGAGCAGCAAGAAATGCGGCACGAGACAACGTCCCTAAGTCCCATCGAGCGAGGTGTCTCATGGCTTCATCCAGGCTATAGTCGGGGCCGATCGTGCGAAGAGTGGAACACGGCTACGGGATGGCAGTCCTGACATTCCGAGGAAATTTGGCTGACGTTTGCCTGACATTTGCAGACTCCATGAACCGTCTCGCGAGCAGATCCTGATGCTGACAGGTAGGTCGCTCAAGTTTGGAGCCTTCACCCTCGATCTGGAACGGCTCTGCTTGCACGGGCCCTCCGGTAGGAACGATCTGCGGCGCAAGAGCTTCGATGTGCTGCGCTTTCTTGTCGAGCATGAGGGCCGTGTCGTAACTAGAGAAGAACTGACCAAGGCAGTTTGGCCCGGCGTGTTGGTCGGCGAGGACTCGCTAACTCACTGCATCAGTGAAATCCGCAGGGCGATCGCCGACAAGGAACAACGAGTCATCAAGACCGTTCCGAGACGGGGTTATCTGATGGACGCGCCAATCTCGTCAGAATTGGCAATCAGGCCCACTGAGCCCGCCGAGGCCACTACGCCAAATGAGGGCAATTCCGTCGTCATTCCTCTTGCTGACCGGCCCTCCATCGCGGTGCTCGCCTTCACCAATCTCAGCGGCGATCCACAGCAAGAGTACTTCAGTGATGGTATCACTGAGGACATCATCACTGAGCTGTCGCGCTCGTCCGAGCTTTTTGTGATCGCTCGCAATTCGGCATTTCAATACAAGGGCAGATCGGTTGACATCCGGCAGATTGGTCAACAACTCGGCGCGCGCTACGTCCTTGAAGGTAGTATTCAGCGCGTCGGCGACCGCGTTCGCATCAGTGCTCAGCTCGTCGATAGCACCACCGGCAGGCATCGCTGGGCGGATCGTTATGATCGAAAGATTGAGGACGTCTTCCTCGTTCAAGACGAAGTCACACGCACAATCGTGGCTATACTCACAGCCCACGTTAACAAGGCTGAAGTAGAGCACACGTTGATCAAACCTCCCGCGACGTGGCGGGCTTACGACTATCACATGCGTGCCACGGACGCTTTGGCTTCGTTCTGGCCATCGTTTGACATCAAGAGCCTCTACGAAGCACGACGGTTGCTTGAGCACTCCATGTTGTTGGACCCCGGCTACGCCCGAGCCTACGGCACGCTTTCACACACCTATGCCATCGCCTGGACGAACCCTATAGATGACGATTTTTTGAATCCCGACGCGCTTGATCGCGCCTACGCACTAGCCCTCAAAGGTGTCCAGCTCGACCCCAATCTGCCGCTGGCACATGCCCATCTTGGGAGTGCCCTGACATGGAGGCGACAGCTCGATGCCGCCCTCGCCGAATTCGAGAAGGCGATTGCACTCAACCCGAACTTCACAGACTGGCGCCTGGCAGCTGCTATGATTTTTGCGGGAGAGCCGCAGGCGGCCGTTGAGGTCGTTCAGGCGCTCATGCGGCTCGATCCCTACTATCACCCCTTGGCGTCTGGTTGGTTGGGGCTCGCCTACTACCAACTCAAACTCTATTCGCAAGCGCTGGCGCCGCTGCGCGAGTGTCTCTCACGCATGCCGAACTACAGATCTGCTCGTGCTTGGTCCGCCGCCACCTATGCGCAATTGGGTCTCCAACAAGAGGCTCGGTCTGAGATCACAGAGATCTGTCGCATCGACCCCAAACACTCGATTGACGGCTACTACCGGCGGATACCGCCCTACAAGCTAACGTCGGATGCAGACCATTTGTTCGACGGCCTTCGCAAGGCAGGGCTGCCGGAGACGTGACGTCGGGCCACTTCGGCTTCGATATATCGGTGCACCTGCTGGCGACGCGACCACTTCCGTTGTTGGCACCTTTCGGACATGGCGCGATGTCTGACTTGAGTCCGCAATGCGGACCAAAGCGGACGTCTGCCAATGCTTGTGGATTTACTGGTTCACACCTCGTCGTTCCGCCGTTTCTCGCGTTCAAGCTGATCGAGAAAATCGGCTAAGGCAACGTTGCCTGCGAACCGCGCGGCTTCGTAGGTGCTGAAGCCCCCAGCTTCGAGCAACACACCCATCGGATTGCCCCGGCGAATAATTCTCCATCGCCACGAAGGCGGATGGGTCAAATCGCGGATCGCTCTAACGTAATAGCCCCAATCATCTCGTTCGCGAACCATACCGCCTGTTCAAGGTCATTGGTCAAAACGCCCTTCAAAGGGCAGTGCATGTTAGCGCTAGAATCATACTTAGAAAACCCTGTCACTTGGCCGCCCGATTACATCAAGGCGGTCACCATGTTAGGTGGAAAGGCTGGAATGCTTGCCGATTGGCAGCCATTCTCTGGCGATCGGGCCGCTTTGCGACCTTGGTCTTCTTGCGCTCGATTGTAACAGGCGCTGCAAGTGTTGGGGGCGATGCGTGAAGCTGAGTTTCCGCATCGCGTGTCGGTACTTGCTGCAGAATAGCCGGAACAGATGTGGGAGCGACCGAGGCTTGCACACGGGTATCGAAGTCCACCCGCGGCGGACCCACCCTATTTGACACGATTCGAATGACGGGCCTGGCCACGTCGCCGTGATTGATGGTTTCCGCTTCAGGTAAATAGGATGAAACGACAAACAAGAGCGCAAGGAGCGCTCCGCCGGCAACAGTAAAATAGCGAAGTAAGGGCATGATCCAACCGGAATATAGACAGCACCGTCACGCGTACGTTTGGCGATTTAGATCGCAGACACGCCTCTGGCCCGCGCTTTCAAAAATCGCTCACTATACAATGTGTCTGCTCCATCCCTTTTAGGTTCAAATGTTTGCTCGCGAATGATGAGTTTTGCTGCGAGACATGGCTTTTTCCGAGGAATGTCGGGCTTTCGGGGGGAAAGCGGAAGTCGGATTTCGGGGCCGGCAGGTCAGCTTTTGACCCCAAAGGCGACTTGAGCCCTATGTGGGTGCCAATCCCTTACCGCGCCTCTTTTGAACTTACTACTATACTCATAGTTGACACGTAACAGGGAACGCGACATTATCTACTACGGATCTAGTAGGAACGATGGGATGAACGTCCAGTTCACGGATCGAGAAATCGACGTCATGGAGGTGCTTTGGGAGCGCGGGCCGTCTCTTGTCGCGGAAGTTCGAGCGGCACTCAGAGACGAACTGGCGTACACCACCGTGCTAACTGTCCTACGAACGCTCGAAGGCAAGGGATATGTGAGCCGCGCGCCGGAGGGCCGTGGCCATCGATATTTCGCCGCCGTAAAGCAAACGGCCGCGCAAAAAAGTGCCCTACAGCACCTGACACGCAAGCTCTTCAAGGGATCGGCCGAATTGCTCTTCGTCCATCTGGTTTCGGATCAGAGGCTCAGCGAAAAGCAGATCCTGAACATGCGCAAGCTTCTGGAAAGGAAGTCGGACACGGGGGAGACTTAAATGTTGTCCTGGATGCTTTATTCCATCGTCGTGAGCTTGCTGATGGGCTTGGCCGCCCTCGCGCTTGAGCGGTCGGCGCAGATTCGACAAAGGCCGGCGCGTTGGCTGTGGGGTACGTGTATGGTTGCTTCTCTCGCGATCCTCTTCATCCCTTCCAAGGTTTCGGTGCAGGTCCCGGAAACGACGCATGCCGACCGGGCGACATCTTCCGAAATACTCACGCCTCCGCAAACGACAGCAATCGAAACGTCGCGGTTCACGTTGCCGATCATTGGCACCGATCAAACCCCGTTATCTAATGGAGTGTCCACGCTGCTGGACTGGACCTGGCGTATGGCTTCCATGGCCCTCGCCCTGGTTATCCTCGCCAGTGGCGCCCATTTGGCGTGGAGACGACGTCACTGGGACCGCGGTCATATGGCCGGGACGGCCGTCTACATATCGGAGGATTCCGGTCCCGCCGTTGTCGGGTTTTTACGTCCACATATTGTCGTGCCGCGTTGGCTGACAAAATTATCTCCCGACGAGCAAGAATTGGTGATCGCGCATGAACGGTCCCATCTCGGCGCGTACGACACGCAACTGTTGACAATCGCCGTCTGCCTTCTCGCCTGCATGCCTTGGAACCTGATGCTCTGGTGGCAACTGCGGCGGCTCCGTTTGGCCATTGAAATCGATTGTGATGCCCGGGTCCTGAGTCTCGGCTACCCTGTTGCACGGTATAGCGAGACCCTGATCGCCGTCGGTGAAAGGCAGTCTGCAAGTTACGCCATGACAATGGCCAGGTACGGATCGAAATCGTTCCTGGAGCAAAGGATCCACAATATGCTGCGGAAGAAAACCAGATACGCTCGGGTGTGGGCGCTGGCCTTGGCCGGCCTCGGCGTCGGCCTCGCCGTTTGTGCGGCCGAGGTCGCTCCCCCTAAGGTCGACTTCGTCGGCAAGAACCAGGAAATATCCGTAGATCCCCAATTGCTCCAGGCCAATGGACAGCCGGACGTCCGGGCTCTGCGAGGCCGCATTCTCCTCATGCAGGCCGAGGGCATCGCCGATAAGCTTGCTCAGTTCATTAAGGAGAGTCAGAACCAAGTCGGCTGGCTCACGCAGCTGCCGCCGACGGCAGGTTCCGTCGATCAGCGTCGTTTCGACGCGCTGCGGCTTTTTCGCCAGGTTCCTGCTATCGCCGAGCTGTCGCAACTTGATGCCCAAGGCAAGGAGTTCCTTAACGTATCGCGCCTCGCTATGGACGTGGTTGGCAGCGGCACTGACTACTCCAAGGAAGCGAAATTCACCGAGACCGTGGCAAAGAAGATTTATTACGGGCCGGTCTATATACGCCGCGGGTCGGACCCTTTCATGACCTTGGGAATGTCCGGTTGGCGGTTCGACGCTGGCGCGAGCGTCGTCGAACTCAATCTCAACCCAATGTGGGACATTGTGCAACAGACCAAGGTCGGCGATCACGGCGTCGCTTATGTTGTTGACGCCGAGGGTCGTGTCATCGCTCATCCAGATTTTAGCGTGGCTAAGTCTCTGCGGGATGTATCATCTCTTGCCCAGGTGCAGGAGGCTCGCACGATACCGTCGACAGGGTCGATCCGCATGGCGCGTGACATGAACGATCAAGAGGTTGTGGCGGCGTACGCGCGCGTTCCTGGGCCCGGATGGCTGGTGTTTGTGGAGTTGCCGGTTGAGGAG
Organism: uncultured Alphaproteobacteria bacterium; assembly: GCA_963801875.1. Classification (GTDB taxonomy): domain Bacteria; phylum Pseudomonadota; class Alphaproteobacteria; order Rhizobiales; family Xanthobacteraceae; genus Bradyrhizobium. The sequence goes on from CAWDGT010000011.1 coordinate 278,999, forward strand.
TGGACAAAAGATTGAAGCGACCAAGCGCGGCGATGCACTAGCGAACCGCCGATCGGGTACAAACTTCGTTATCAATAGCCCAACATTCTTTATGCAAAGAAGACGTCTGGTCGATCCGCTCGCGACCCATCGAAGAGTGCTAGGCTTTCGACAAGGATAAGGCGTTCCCACGGGGGCTCAATGAGACGGCGCGAATTCATCGCAGGGGTCAGCGGTCTTGCGGTGACTTGGCCGCTGGCCGCGCGCGCGCAACAATCGGCAGGGCGGGTCTACCGGGTGGGCTGGCTTTCAATCGGCTCTCGGGAGCAAACGATCCATGTCATCAAACCGTTCGAGGAGGGACTGCGGAGCCTGGGCTACCGCCTTGGCGAGAATGTTGTCATCGAGTACCGCTTCGCCGACGGCGAGATGGATCGGGTGCCAGCGCTAGCTGCAGAACTGGTCCGGCTCGGCGTGGACGTGATCACCACCGGGTCCAATGCAAACACGCTTACGGTCATGAAGGCGACCACGACCATCCCGATTGTCATGACCAACAGTGTCGATCCGGTCAGTGCTGGGCTGGTCGCCAGTCTGGCGCGCCCCGGCGGGAACGTCACCGGGTTTGCGCAGGACACCGGCGACCAGCTGAATGACAAGCGGCTTGATTTGCTGAAGGAAACACTGCCAAACCTGAAGCGCGTGGGCGTTCTCTGGTATCCGGACTTTGCGCCCAACCGTGACAGGCTGACGTCGATGACGGAGGCCGCCCATACACTGGGTTTGACGCTTGTCCCGGCCGAAGCACGCGGACAGGACACACTTGAACCAGCATTCGCGACAATGGTGAGAGAGCGGGCGCAGGCATTCGTCGTGTTATCGGAACCGGTGTTGGCCAACTATCGCGGCCAGATTGCGGACTTGGCCGTCAAGGATCAACTACCGGCAATTTCCACGACAAGAGAGTATGCCCAGGCGGGTTTACTTCTGACTTACGGCGCTAATATACCTGATCAATTTCGTCGGTCCGCGGCACTCATCGACAAAATTTTCAAGGGCACCAAGCCGGGCGATTTGCCGATTGAACAACCAACGAAGTTCGAACTGGTGGTGAACCTCAAGACTGCCAAGGCGCTGGGCGTCGTGGTGCCGCCCTCGCTCCTGCTGCGCGCCGACGAGGTCATCGAGTGAGACGGCGTGAGTTCATCACGCTATTTGGTGGCACGGCGGCGACGTGGCCGCTCGCCGCGCACGCGCAGCAACTGGCAGTGCGGGTCTACCGGGTAGGCTACCTCACCGTCGCATCTCGGCAACAACAACTCCATCTCATTAAGGCGTTCGAAGAGAGCCTGCAGAGCCTCGGCTACCGCGTTGGCGAAAACGTCGTCATCGAGTACCGCTTCGCTGATGGCGAGATGGGGCGGCTGCCCGGGCTTGCAGCAGACTTGGTCCGGCTCGGCGTGGACGTCATCGTCACCGGTGTCAACCCGAATACGGTTGCGGCCATGAAGGCGACCACAACCATCCCGATCGTTATGACCAACAGTACCGATCCGATCGGTGCCGGACTCGTCGCCAGTCTGGCGCGCCCCGGCGGGAACGTCACCGGGCTCGCCGCGGATACGGGCGACGATATACACGGCAAGCGGCTTGAGTTGTTGAAGGAAACACTGCCGAACCTCGCGCGTGTGGGCGTTTTGTGGAATCCGGACTTTGCGCCCAATGAGAGCCGGCTGACCTCGATGAGGGAGACCTCCCGAGCCCTAGGGTTAGCGACAATTTCTGTCGAAGCTCGTGGGGTGGACACACTTGAGCAGGCGTTCGCGACAATGGTCAGGGAACGCGCGCAGGGGTTCATAGTGCTGAGCGATGGTGTGCTGTTCAACTATCGGGGTCAGATTAGCGTCATGGCCTTCAGAAATCGACTGCCGGCCGCCTCTACCCAGAGAGAGTATGCGGACGCGGGCTTACTTCTGACCTACGGGGTTGATTTTCGAGATCTATTTCGTCGGTCCGCCTACTTCGTTGACAAGATTTTCAAGGGCGCGAAGCCTGCCGACCTGCCGGTTGAACAACCGACCAAATTTGAACTGGTCATCAATATCAAAACCGCGAAGGCGCTCGGTCTCACTGTGCCGCCCTTACTGCTAGCCCGCGCCGACGAGGTGATCGAATAGGTCCGACCGACTTCCGGTTTTGGCACTTTTCGGACATGGCGCGATGTCTGACTTGAGTCCGTTCTGCGCGCAAAAGCGGACATCGCTCCGACCTTGACTATCGATCCCTTGCCAGCTTCCGCCGTCCCCAATGCGGGTCTTTCCGGTCTGGGTTGAATACCCGCTCGACGTTCCGGTTCAGCGCCCGCAGCACGCCAATCCGCGCGTGCATCAGCGGCCCACGATTTTCTGCCGCCATGATCAGCGCCTCGATGGCGGCCTGCCATGGCGCGCGCTCGTGTTCAGTCTTCGGCAGCTCCGTGATGTAGTCGGCGGCGTCGCGTAGGGTCCGCAGGGTGCGGCCGTCGGCGGCGATGGGGTCATCGAACGTGCGTTGCCAGCTTGCTTTAGTCATAAGCTAGGATGACCTGCTCGATGGCAGCTTGATCAAGCTCACCCTGTTTAGCGAGAACGGCGGCAAGGCGTTCAGTCCTCCCGCGATGAAGTTCGAGCAGTTCCCGCGACCGGCGGTAACCAGCAAACCGGATAGCTTCACCCTCGTCCTCGGCGTACCCGTCGACAATATTGCCTATCTTGACCATGTCGGCGAAACCCGCAATTTCGTTTGTGGCTGCGCCAAGCAGGCGCTGAGCGTCGATCCCTGCCGAGCAGATTGCAATCTGATCGATTACGGGCAGATGCGAGCCATCTTCTATCTCCGCGTTACCAGCGGACTCGTCGCCTCCGACGCAGACGGCCATCTTCCGGGTCTTCAACCCAAGTGTCCAGGCGACTACGACATGTCCGGCCTCATGGACGGCCGCTCCGTATCTGAGGCTCATGCCGCTGCCTTGTCTTCCTTGTCCGCACCGCGCATGACGATCTTAAGAGCGTCATCAGGCAGGGGGCGCTGCAACACCTTCGCCTCGTCCCACGGTGCGCGCATCCAGACATCGCGCTCCTCGTCGGTCGTCAAGATCACCGGCATCGCCTTCGGATGGATCGGTACGACGACCGCGTTCGGCGAGGTCGTCAGGAAACCGTAGACGTTGTGCGGTCCGGGAATCGGCTTTGACTTGGTGCCTCGGTCGCCTCTGTACTCGGTCCAGATGCCGGCGAACGCGGTCAGCAGCCTTTCATCGTTCAGCGCAAACCAGACCACATCCTTCTTTTTGGTCTCCGGGTTCGGCTCCGGCGCGTACTCGGCAAAACTGTTGAACGGGACCAGGCAAATAGCGGGGTTCAACATTGAGCCAAGAATGCTCATGTGAACATTGATAGGGCCATCTGAAGCTGATCGCTCGCCGCAGCGATCAATCCGTCATAGTTTGTCTGCCCTTGAGCCGCTGCAAGCAGAATGCACTCGGCGAAATACGCCTTTATTGCCGGTGTTGAATGCTCCAACGGCACCCTGGTCATGACCTCCTCAAGTGCGTTCCTCATGACTTCGATAAGTGCAGGGCTAAAGTTCTGCATAGCATGACCTCATCTAGCTACTTCAGCGCATTCTAATGGCGCGCACCTAGACACACCGCGGTACCGTGCGGTTCAAAGCTTTCTAGCGATGAATTTGTCAACTCCACTTTCTCTGCTCGACAAAATAAATTCCTAAATCCAGCATGCGCTTATTTTTTAAAAGAGTGTGGGGAAACTTTGGCTGGATTGTTCATCAAAACGTGATACGAGCGAATCATATCCCGCCGAAGCAGGGTTGGACATGACTCGGACCGGCCGACGAGGTGATTTAGCGAATCGTGATCATCGCAAACTCGTCAGAACGGCCGGGAATGGCCGCTGTTGGCGCAAAGCGGACGTTCGTCAACGGACTCGAAAGGACAAACCTCACGATCCGAGTAACTTGCCGCTCGATTGTTAGCTCAAACGACTGATCGTCGAGTGGCTCACGTTATAGGACCGAGCGATATCCGTAAGCACCTCTCCCGCCTCCCGGCGAGCAATGGCTTCCCGTCGCTGATGGCTGGTCAACTTAGGCTTCCGACCAAGGATTACTCCCCTCGCCTTTGCACGTTCGCGCCCCTCGCCGGTCCGTGTCCGGATCAGCTCGCGCTCAAATTCGGCGAGACCACCTAAAACGGTCAGCATCAGACGGCCATGCGCCGTAGTCGTGTCGGCCCAGGTATCTCTTAGCGATTTAAAGCCCGCGCCTTTTTCGGCGATTGTCCCTAGCAGGTTCAGGAGATCGCGCGTGGATCGCGCCAGGCGATCAAGCCGTGTAACAACCAATACGTCGCCCTTGGCGAGAGCCGCCATCAGCCTAGCCAGTTGCTTGCGGTCGGACCTAGCGCCACTGATTTTCTCCTGAAATATCTTGGCGCATTTCGCGGCTTTGAGTTCCGCTAGTTGGGCGGATAAAGACTGACCGTCGGTGCTCACCCGTGCGTATCCGTAGGTCGTCATATCGGCCTCCTATTTCGCACGTATAATATGCACAACATAAAGCCGCATTCTATATGGGTCAATAACTTTGTGCATAAATCATGATTTTTGCACATTTCCAAGAGAGCTTGGGAGCACGTCGCCGGTTGACCCGCCTAAAGCGGTGGACCACCCTTCAACAGAGAGACGCTGAACGCAGGGGGTCGTTAAGGCCAATCGCAGCAATCTCCCGCGACGATGAAGGGCACCATCATGGCCAATGCTGAACAAGTGCTCCCGCGCGCCTACGACCTTATCGTCTACGGCGCGTCCGGCTTTACCGGTCGACTGGTGGCCGAACATTTGCTCGGCACCTATGGCGCAACCGGCGAAATCAAGTGGGCGATGGCCGGGCGAAACACCGGGAAACTCGCCAAGGTACGCGACCTCATCGGCGGACCGTCTAGTCTCCCGCTGATCGCCGCCGATGCGTCCGATCCAGCTTCGCTGAAAGCCATGGCGGAAAACGCCAAGGTGATCATTTCGACGGTCGGGCCCTATCAGCTTTACGGCGAGGGCCTTGTAGCGGCCTGTGTCGAGGCCGGAACCGACTATGTGGACCTGTGCGGGGAGCCGGCCTGGATGGCGGCGATGATCCGTAAATACAGCGATGCCGCGAAAGCATCCGGCGCCCGCATAGTGTTTTCGTGTGGCTTCGACTCTATCCCGTTTGATCTGGGAGTTTTCTTTCTCGAACACCAGGCGCGAGCTAAGTTCGGGGGGCCCGCGGCGCGGGTGCGCGGACGGGTGCGCAAAATGAAGGGCGATTTCTCCGGCGGCACTGCGGCAAGCCTGATCGCGACTGTTGAAGCCGCCGCGCGAGAGCCTGCGGTGCGCAAGTGTCTGTCCGATCCCTTCGCTCTGACGCCGGGATTTGTCGGAGCGGCCCAGCCGAGCGGAAACGAGGTGGTCGAGGATATCGCCGCGGGCTCGTGGGTTGCGCCTTTCATGATGGCGATGATCAACACCAAGGCGGTGCATCGTTCGAACCAGTTGCTGAACTACGCCTACGGCCGGGATTTTGTCTACAACGAGATGATGATGACCGGCCCCGGCCCGGAGGGCGAAAAGCGCGCCAAAGCGCTGGCGCGCCGCGAGGCGGTCCAGAACGCCCTGATCGGATTTGCGCCGACCCGCGCCTTGATCCGTCGTTTTGTGCTGCCGAAGCCCGGCCAGGGCCCATCCAAGGCGGCCCGCGACGCCGGCTTTTACGACATCCTGTTTATCGGCAAGACCGGCGATGGCCACAGTCTGAGAGTCTCGGTCAAGGGTGACAAAGACCCCGGCTACGGTTCGACGTCCAAGATGATCGCCGAGAGCGGCATCTGCCTGGCGCGCGACGTCTCGCATGATGCGGTGGGCGGAGGATTTTGGACGACGGCCTCAGCGATGGGAGAGCCGCTCATCGGCCGCCTGCAAGCCGAGGCGGGTCTCACCTTCACGCTGGAGAATGATTAGTTCCGGTTCGGAAGCTTAGGAATAAACTATAGGCCCTCTCCGCTCAACCAGCTGCGGCAAGATCAGGAAGTCCGCTTTCCCCCGATACTGTTGCAAAAGTCGAAAGTTAAAAGTGACAGAAGCAAACTCACGCACCGTAGCAAAGGGATATTCGATCACCGCGTTGGCACGGGCGGGTAACCCTGTTTCGCGGAGACCATCGGTGTGTTGCTCCCTGCGTGCACCGATTCGTGCCGATGCTCGACGGTCTCGCGTTGCAGAACACCCGGTTCGGTGGCTATCGTGCCTACGTGACGGCCAAGGTGACCGTTCATCGGGGGAATCGCGGCTCGAGACGGGCGCCAGATAGCAGGATGATGTGTCATGTCGATAGGTGTGTTCGACGCCGAAACGGCGGCACGATTGCGCGAACGGATCAACCAGGACGGCGCGTTCCGTCAGGTCTCCCGCGACATGACACTGAACATGGCGATCGAGACCGATTGCGCCGCGCGGTTGGTCACGTTCCGCGACGGCACGCTGACATCCATCAAACCCTTCATCACCGTCACCGAACCCGTGGATCTGACCATCCGCGGCGACACCACGTTCTGGCGTAACCTGCTGTTGCCGGTGCCACCCCCGCGGTTTCAGAACCTGTATGCCGCTGTCCGCGCCGAGACCTGCCAGGTCAGCGGCAACGCCGAGTTGTACTGGGCCTATTTCGCTGCGCTGACGCGCCTGTTCGACGTCATGCGCGACGTCGAGAACAACCGCTAAGGAGGGCCAGGACCATGGCGAAGTTCGAGGCCGCTACCGGCCGTTACGTCTGGCTCAAAATCCAGGGCGTTGAATATCGCGTGTATTTCGAGGAAGCCGGCCAGGGCATTCCGCTGATTTGCCAGCACACCGCCGGATCGGACGGCAAGCAATGGCGGCATTTCCTGACTGATCCCGACCTCACCAGCCGGTTCCGCGTGATCGTGCCCGATCTACCGTATCACGGGAAATCGCTACCGCCCGAATCGCAAGAGTGGTGGGCGAAGGAATACCGCCTGACGAAATCCTTCTTCATCGATTTCCATCTGGCGCTGAAGCGCGCTCTGGGCTGCGAGAATCCGGTGTTCATCGGCAGTTCGATGGGCGGGCATTTGGCGCCCGATCTGGCGCTGGCGTGTCCCGATGAATATGCCGCCGTGATCGGGCTAGAAGCCGGGCTAAAAACCGGCGTCGGCAGCGATGACGATATCCGCGCCGCCTTCCGTTACTTCCGTCACCCGCGCGTCAACGGCGCCGACCGGGCGGCCGCCGCTATGTACTGCATCAACGGACCGCGATCGCCCGAGAAATACAAACGCGAGGTCGCCTGGTCCTATAGCCAGGGCGCGCCGGGCGTGTTCGCGGGCGATCTGAATTATTACAATATCGAACACGATCTACGGGAAACCGCGCATCTGATCGATACCGCGCGCTGCCCGGTTTACATCATGAACGGCGAATACGATCCGTCCACCGGTTTCAAGGAAGGTGAGGAACTGGTGGCGAAGATCAACGGTGCCGTGTGGATTCCCATGCCTGGAATCGGTCATTTCCCGATGACCGAGGATTATCCCACGATGAAACCCTTCCTGATGCCGGTGCTGGACGAAATCGCCGCGCGCCGACGCGGCTAGCAGGCTTCTGCCGCGTCGGAAACCCTTTGAATAAGCCCCTACCGTCCGAGCGGAATTGAATGGGTTTTCCGTATAGCCGAACCCGCAACATCCGATTCAGGCGCAGGCTTGATTTATCTCTGCCGGCAACGACCGCTGCGCGTCATTCATGATTTTTGCACGAACGGTCAATGTCCGTTATGCGGGGTAGAGCAGACTCTCGGTGAACGGCTCACCACTTCCGAGTTTGATGCTGTGGACGGCGCCCACTCTGCGGCATCGGAGTGCCATAGGGTGGTTGCGTTAGAGCAAACCACATTGAGGGGAGCCGTCCATGGGCGAAGTTAACACGATTGGCCTCGATATTGCGAAGTCTGTATTCCAGGTTCACGGGGTAGATGTTGCGGGCGCGGTCGTGATGCGCAAGCGCGTCAGTCGCGCTAAGGTGCTGGAGTATTTTGGCGATCTGCCGCCGTGCCTGGTGGGGATCGAGGCATGTCCCTCAGCTCATCACTGGGGCCGCGAGCTACAGGCACTTGGCCACACGGTCAGGCTGATACCGCCGAGTTATGTGAAGGCCTACCTCAAACGTAGCAAGAATGATGCGAATGATGCGGCAGCGATCTGTGAGGCGGTGACGCGGCCGTCGATGCGGTTCGTCCCGGTCAAGACGAAGGAGCAGCAAACCGCCTTGATGCTGCACCGGACCCGGCAATTGCTGGTGCGCCAGCGCACGATGTTGAGCAATGCTTTGCGTGGACACCTGGCCGAACTCGGCATCGTGTCGGCCAAGGGCCGTAATGGAACGGCGGAGTTGATCAGGATTATCACGGGTGGTGCGGATAGCCGGGTGTCCCCAGCCGTCCGCGGCATTCTTGAGGTGCTGGCCCGGCAGTATGGCGCTATCGGCACCGAGATAGCGTCCATCGACAAGAGCATCATGGCCCTGCACCGCGCCTGTGAGGCGAGCCGGCGGCTGGCGGAGATCCCAGGTATCGGCCCGATCGGCGCCACCGCACTGGTTGCCGAGGTCGGCGACTGGAAGACCTTCTCGTCGGGGCGCAGTCTTGCGGCCTGGATCGGGTTGGTGCCGAAGCAGCACACCACCGGCGGCAAGGACAGGCTCGGCAGCATCACCAAGCAGGGCAACCGATATCTGCGGTGGCTGCTGGTGGTCGGGGCAATGGCCGTCATCCGCTACGCGCGCAAGCACGGCACCGCCAGGCGTCCCTGGCTTGGCCGGCTGATGGAGCGCCGTCCCACGAAAGTGGCGGCCGTGGCGCTCGCCAACAAGATTGCGCGAATAGCCTGGGCCATCATGGTCCGGGGCGAGAGATACAGGGAGCCGAAACTGTTGCTGGCGGCATGAGACAGACCGGCAAATAGATCGGCAACACCAATTGGCGAGGGCATGACGACGTAATGCAGATACGGTTGTTCCGGGGATCGGGAGAACCCGCATGGGTCAACGCACCTCTTCTAAAGTGCGTGAGTTTGTTTGGGATCCGATCCGCGCAGAGCATTAGGGCCAGCGGCCATACCTGCCGCAAAAACAGGCCGGACACGTGACCGCACCCGACCAATGCTGCAAAAACGTCAGAAAGTTCTTGCCAGGGCGCCGTCCACACGTGACCCGGAACGGACATCGACTGCCGATTCCACCGTGAGGCAAAACACCGCGCTAATCCGGCAACGTGGTATGATGTAGTCGTGGTTTGAGGAAGCGAATGGGGCGGCAATCGGCATCAACCGACAAGGCGGCCAGCGGGCGTCGGCGGACGACCGCTCGGCGCCGCGCGGCACTCCCTCAACCTGATCAGGAACTGCACGCCCGTTGGATAGCTGCGCTACCTGATGTTCTCTCCAGAGCTGCTCGTGGCGGCACGCTCTAAAATGATATAACGCTGCGCTGCCTGATGGACGGTTCAAACCTTTTATCGAGGCAATGCGATTCGGGCGCGTAGACCAGCGGTTGGCTTGTTGCTGAGGACGAGTTCGCCGCGGTGTGCCTGCACAATTGATTGGGCGATCGCCAGACCAAGGCCAACTCCGCCCGTCTCCCGATTTCGTGATTCTTCAAGGCGATAGAAGGGATCGAACACGCGGGAGAGCTCTTGTTCGGGAATCCCGGGACCTTCATCGTCAATGACGATTTCGATCGTTTTTGGCGCCGTTCGGATCGCCACGCTTGCGGCCTTGCCGTACTTGACCGCATTTTCGAGAAGGTTGCGGATCGCTCGCTTCAAGGCATCGGGCCGGCAGTCGTACACAATCGGTTCGACTGGCTCCATTTTGACGGGCATGCCGGCGTCGGCCATGTCGTCGACGATGCTTTGGACAAGCGCTGCGATGTCGGTGGGACGCCTAATCTCGGTTGTGGCCTCGTCCCGGGCGAACTGCAGAGTCACGCCGACCATCGAGTCCATTTCAGCGATGGTCGAAAGCATCTTGTCGCGCTCCTGCGGATTTTCAACGTTTTCGGCGCGCAGGCGCAACAGCGTCAAAGGCGTGCGCAGATCGTGCGAGATCGCCGCCAGCATGCGCGTCCGGTTTTCGATCAGGCTGCGCAGCCGGGCCTGCATGGTGTTGAATGCGCGCGAGGCCTGACGTGTCTCGTTCGTGCCAGTCTCTGGCATTGGTGAAGCATTCAAGTCATTGCCAAGCCGTTCAGCAGCCGCCGACACTGCGGCAAGCGGCGCTGTCACACGGCGCACCGCCCAAACCGAGACTGCGAGAATAACGATCGCCATAATCCCCATCGAGAGCAGGAACTGACGCGAAAAACTCGAACCGCTCTCCGGCAAGGCGGTAACGAAGGAAAGCCATTGGCCATCCGGCAGCGGGACCGCGACCAGTAAATCACGGAAGCCACCGAACCCACCGAAGTCGCGGAATCCGTGCATCATCGGACCTGGCCCCATCATCGGGCGCAAGCCGCCAAATCGGGAAGTGTCCGGCACCGATGCAGAGACACGCGGTTGCTGACCCGGTGCCAGCGAAAGCTCATCGAAAAGAAATTCCCTAATCGCCTGAGCAACAGGCGCGTGCTCGTCGTCTGGGATGATCGCCGGGGGCTGTGCCGAGAGTGAGACGCGAAAGGTCTGATCGCTCAGGCCGGCAACAATCCGTTCACGCCATTCGCGTGGGGTGTCCAGTACTAGCTTCGTGAGATTGGTAATGCGCTGTGCAGCGGAAAATCCGCCGACTGCCCGCACCGCCTGCTCGCGGTCCAGCGTGTAAATCCACGATCCCACGAGCAGCGACACAATTAAACCAGCGACCAGGATCAGCAGGGTCTGGCCGAACAGGCTCCTGGGCAGCAGGAGATTCATCTGCGGCTAACCGCGGGCGTGAACATGTAGCCGCCGCCCCACACCGTCTTGATGATCCGGGGGTCGCTGGGATCAAGCTCGAGCTTCTTGCGAAGCCGGCTGACCTGCGTGTCGATACTGCGATCAATGGCATTGGCAGCGCGCCCGCGAGCCAGATCAAGCAGTTGATCGCGGCTCAACAGGTGTTGTGGGCGCTCCACCATGGCAATCAGCAGGTCGTATTCGCCGGTGCTCAGTGGCACCGTGACCCCATCAGCGCGAAGCAGTTCTCTTGCGCTGGTGTCAAGTTGCCAGCGATCAAAATGGTAGTGCTTTGGTCGTTGAACGGTAGTTGCCTCCGCCCCCCGGTCTCGGCTGCGCCTCAGGACGGCCTTGATGCGTGCGGTAAGTTCCCGGCTCCCAAACGGCTTTGGCAGATAATCGTCGGCCCCCATCTCAAGGCCAGTGACGCGGTCGACTTCCTCGCCCTTAGCGGTCAGCATGATGATCGGGACATTCGATTCCGTGCGAAGCGTCCGGCAGAGCGATAGCCCGTCCTCGCCCGGCAGCATGAGATCGAGGAGGATAAGGTCGATCCGCCCATCGGCCAGGACCTTTTGCATGGCGCGGCCGTCCGCCGCCGTACTGACCCGGAATCCCTCCTTGGTCAGAGCGCGCGAGACAAGATCGCGAATCTCGCGATGGTCGTCGACGATAAGGATGTGCGGTCCACCTTGCATCCTGTTAATATAAACCAAAGCACCCTCGGTTTTTGCGGAATGTGTGCCGAATTATGGCTTCCGCCGCGTTTGACAAACTTTGTCACAAAAAACCCTGCTCCTGAAAAACTTGGGTGAAATCCGACCTCTCTAATGCAGGCAAGCAACGGACTGCCCGTTGCACAGGCATTGGAGATTCAGATGAGCGAAAAGATTCTGGTGATTAGCGGCATCGCTGCTGCCACCTTGTTCGTCGGCGGCTGGGCCTTGGCGCAGTCAACCGATTATGGCCCCGGCCGAATGCGCGGTATGGGAATGGGTATGCAAGGCCAGATGGGGCCGGGCATGCGCGGCTCAATGGGCCCCGGCATGATGGGTATGGGACCCGGCATGATGGGTATGGGACCCGGAATGATGGGGATGAACGGAGGCTCCGCGACCATGGACGAGCGCGGCGACATCCACGACCTGCTCTTCAACCATGATCGTATCAAACGCACGGTGACAAACCTGCCAGACGGTATTCGCACGGTTACTGAATCGGATGACCCCGAGGTCGCCGCGACGATCAAAAAGCATGTCGCCGAGATGGGAAAGCGGGTCGAAGAGGGGCGTGACCCGGGTTTGCCGATCGAGAGCTCGGCACTGCACTCGATTTTCCGAGACAAAGACAAGATCAAGACCGCATATGAGACGACCGAGAAGGGAATCGTCGTCGTCCAGACCTCGACCGACGCCAGCGCCGTCAAAGCTCTTCAGGATCATGCCGCAGAGGTGACCGATCTTGCCCAACGCGGGATGGTTGCAGCACACGAGGCCATGATGAGGAACGGCGGCGGCATGATGGGGCGCGGCATGCGCATGCGCGGTGCCATGGCTGAGCCGCAGCACGAGGACTGAGGCTAGTAGGCGCTAGGGTCGATGCCGCGTTATATCAGAGCTGGTGGCGAAAGCCTTTTTGCTTTCGCCACCAGCCACCTGATCGTCCGCAATCTTGTCGCGGGCAGGATCGGTGCGCAGAGGCAACTTCGTCTATGGCTTAAAAATCAATTCCTGGCGCTTAGCGACCGTTTCTATGAGGGCCACGATGAGATCGAAGGCCGGCTGATGGATATCATCGTAGCCATTTGACGAAAAAGTTGATGCCGGCATCATGATGCGTGGGATCGCGCTTGGTCGTCCCACGCGGCCGCTCGATGTACGATGAGAACGGCTCCGGCTTCCCATTCAGAAAGCACGGGCGAGGGGCGAGAATACCGGCTGCAAATGATTTTTGAGGGGTCTTGCATAGCCGAGGAAAAAATCCTATATGCGGATATGCGCATAAGCGCATTTATTGGATAAGCACATGAAACCGATGGTAATTTTTTCCGCCTTGGCAGAGCCGGTCCGGCTCGAGGCCCTCCGGATGGTGTGGGATGGGCGCGAGCACTGTGTTTGCGAATTGATGCGCGAGCTCAGCGCCAGCCAATCCCGCATGTCCCGCCACATGGCCGCCCTCAAGACGGCTGGCCTCGTGGTCGACCGCCGCGATGCGCAATGGGTCCGCTATCGCCGTTCGCCGAACCTCCCTCAGGAAGTCATCAAGCTTGTCGACGCGGCGCTGGCGCTGCCAGCAACTCAGGAAAGGCATGCCGCATGAGCCTCAATTCCATCACCGAGCATGCACCTGGCACCGGCCTTTCGACCGCAAAGTGGATCGGATCGTCGGTCGCCGCCCTGGCCGTTTGGGGCGTCGTCTACAGCCAACTCGTTCCATTTTCGGATTGGGTCGTCGCATCGACACGCGTCGATCCCACCAGCCATCTCGGCGAGGCGATTAGCTTCTTCGCTTACGACACGCCAAAAGTCTTGATGCTGCTCGCCCTCATCGTGTTCGGCATGGGCCTCGTACGCAGTTTCTTCTCGCCCGAGAAGACCCGCGCGCTTCTTGCCGGAAAGCGCGAAGGCGTCGGCAACGTGCTGGCTGCCTCGCTCGGCATCGTCACCCCATTTTGCTCTTGCTCCGCCGTTCCGCTGTTCATCGGCTTCGTCAGCGCGGGCGTACCGCTTGGGGTCACGTTTTCATTCCTGATCTCTGCGCCGATGGTGAACGAGGTAGCCCTTGGGCTTTTGTTCGGGCTGGTTGGCTGGAAAATAGCGCTGACCTATCTCGTCTTCGGTCTCGCCGTCGCCATCGTCTCCGGTTGGGTCATTGGCCATCTGCATCTCGAACATTGGCTGGAGGATTGGGTTCGCAACATTAGGTCCGATGCGGTCGAGCTTCCGCCCGAACGACTGTCGGTCGTTGATCGCATCAAGGCGGGAATCGAGGCAGTCCACGAAATCGTTGGCAACGTTTGGCCGTGGATAATCGCGGGCATTGCCGCCGGCGCCTTCATCCACGGTTATGTGCCGGCGGGCCTGCTGGCCTCGATCATGGGACGGGACGTCTGGTGGTCGGTGCCGGCCGTGGTGCTGATCGGCATTCCCATGTATTCGAACGCCGCAGGAATCATCCCCGTGGTCTCGGCGCTGCTCGCAAAGGGCGCCGCACTCGGGACGGTGCTAGCGTTCATGATGTCGGTGATCGCGCTGTCTCTGCCCGAAATGATCATTCTTCGCAAAGTACTCAGCGTAAAGCTGATCGCCGTGTTCGTCGGTATCGTCGGGACAGGCATCCTGGCGGTCGGCATCCTGTTCAATGCATTGTTCCAATGACCTAACGGAGAATACCCATGAAAGATGTCAAGGTACTCGGTCCTGGCTGCAAACGCTGCGTCACGACGGTCGAGATGGTACAGGCTGAAGCCGATAAGCTCGGTATTGCGGTCAAGGTCGAGAAGGTGACCGATTATGCGGCGATCGCAGGCTACGGCATCGCTTCGACCCCGGGGATCGTTATCGACGGCAAGGTCGTGCATGCAGGGGGTCTGCCTAAGCCGAACGATCTCGCGCGTTGGCTCGCACCTTGAGATGCGACCGATGCTCGAATACCGGGTCAGCGCCAAGCGGATCGATCCACATGGCAGCGTCGCCTCCACCAAGGAGGCCGAAATTATCCTCGATACGGATGTCAACGGCCGGCTGGATGCGTTCAATCCCGCCGAACTTTTTCTCGCATCAATCGCCGCTTGCATGATCAAGGGCATCGAGCGGGTAGCGCCGATGCTCAAGTTCGATCTTCGCGGCGTCGAAGTAAAGCTCCACGGTGCAAGGCAAGACAACCCACCCAAGATGATTTCGATTGACTACGAGCTGATCGTCGAGACCGACGAAACCGACCAGCGCCTTGAGCTCCTGCATACCAACGTCCGCAAATATGGCACGATTTCGAACACGGTGGCGGCTGCGACGAAGCTTGAGGGCGTGATCCGAAGGAGGGAATGTTCTGTCCCGCAGGGAATCGCGTAGGTAACTTTTGCGATTGATTCCGAATTGAAGCGACCGCACATTTCGATCCGGCCAACACAGAGATTGGACGCGATTGTGGACAATGACAACACACACAAGTCTGCCGCCGATCACGATCTCGGACCGGCATTCAGATGGGCGATCATATTGAATGTGGGCTATGTCCTGACCGAGGCTGGGGCCGGCTTTGCGATCGGCTCGCTGTCGCTTCTCGCTGACGCCGCTCACAATCTTACTGATGTTGCAGGACTGCTAATTGCGTGGGGTGCCGTTATCGCAGCCCGCAAGCCGCCTTCCGATCGCTTCAGCTACGGCTTCGGACGCTCGACGATCTTGGCTGCACTTGCCAATTCGATAGCAATTCTCGTCGGCGTTGGTGCTGTCATTTTGGAGTCGGTCCAGCGGTTTTCGGACCCGGTCGTCGTACCAGCAATGCCAGTTGTCCTCATTGCCGCGACCGGTATTGCCGTCAACGCGGGAAGCGCGATGCTCTTCAGCAAGGATCGTCACCACGACCTAAATGCCGAAGGGGCATTTCTGCACATGGCGGCCGACGCTGCTGTGTCTGCAGGCGTCGTTATCTCTGCAGTGGCGATGCTGGCGACCAGCTGGGCATGGCTCGATCCCCTTGCGGCCATTCTGGTCAGTGTCGTCGTTGCATGGACGGCGTTCGGTCTCCTGAGGTCCTCCATCGGATTATCGCTCGATGCTGTCCCGGGCTGGGTCGATAGACAAGAAGTGGCAAAATGGCTGCGGGCTCGCCCGGGCGTCGACGCCGTCCATGATCTCCATATCTGGTCGCTGAGTACCACCGCAGTTGCGCTAACGGCTCATCTGGTCATGCCCAAAGGCCATCCAGGCGACGCATTTCTCGATCAGCTCGCGCACGACCTCAACGACAGTTTCGGTATCGCACATGCGACGCTGCAGGTCGAAATAGGCGGCGCGGTGGGGTGCCGTCTCGCGCCTGCAAATGTCGTGTAAAGGGGCGGCCCGCAGTGCGCGCGAGCGGGCGCGCATCCTGTGCGCCGTCCGTCCATTTGATAGAGGGGGTGCCGACAAGCTGTCTGGCTTTCGGCGCAGGCCTTAATAGCGGCGTTGCTCAGATCGGATCTGCACAAAACGATCGCTGAACTCATCGTCGTGATCGTACCCTGAGCGAAGCCGGGCAACATCTTGCCGAAGCAATAAGCCGGAGGCAGTGCATGCCCGGGTTTGGACTGACCTATCTACGGCAGCATGATGTACGCTTTGATCTATCTCAAGAACGTGATCCCGCATAAAACGTACATTTTAGTTCTCGCGGAAAGCTCAGCTCAGAGCAGGAGTCATTATCATGAACGAGGAAGGAAAATCTGAAAAACTCCAAACGCAAACTCTGCGTGATGCTTTCGAAGGCATGAACGGTCGTCAACCGAAGTCAGATCAGGAACTCAAAGAGTGGCTCTGCACGGACCAGGGCAAAATGGCAACGATTTTTGAGTCGACGGGGCTTTCGGCTTACGGCGATGAGAGTAGTGGCGGAGTTCCACTAGTCCAAGTTCTGCGTGATGCATTCGAAGGCGTAAAAGGCCGTCAACCCAATTCGGATCAAGAGCTAAAGGCGTGGCTCGCCACCGGCGAGGGTAAAGAAGCGGAGTCCAGTTTGATTTCGCGATTCGCTGAAATCGGTCAGTCATAACCAACAACGCGGAAAGATCCGACCATGAAGTCAAATCCACTTAGGCCGCACACTCCTGATGATGATCCGGAGCCCGGAACCCAAGGTACCGCCGAGGACCTCTGTCCTGTGTGTGCAGGAACCGGCAAGCTGGTAGACAAGGTTACGGGGAAAGAGAGCGCTTGCGAACGCTGTGATGGTACCGGGATCATCATCCAAGGCGTTGGATAGGTTATATTCATCGACCTAGCTCATGAGACGCCGCCGCAAGAGCTAATCTCGCTGGGCTCTGCAAAGATTAGGTCGGCACGGTCCCTTGAAATTGGAGGGCAGTAACCTTGAACGGTTAGGTTAAGCAACGGGTTGCGTTGCGGCTTCTTGTTGGTGGTGCATACCCAACAACCTTGAACAACGAACTGCAGCATCGGCGAGGCTTGCGCGGCCTTGGGAGACACTACGCGAACGGGAACGTCGCCTGATCTTCTGACCAATCAATTATATCAAAGGCCATTTCGCGTCTGAGCATCTCCACTTCCAGATCGGCAGCGTGTCTTCTCCAGTCTGATGTTTCGCGGACCCGAAACCGCGCTTCCTTGCCTTCCGCTTTCAGCGCGTCGTCGGCGGCCAGCGCGCCTCGAACAGCCTCGTACATCATAGTGAGGCTTTCGTCCGTGAACGCTTCATAATTCATTGGGGCCATCCCACCCTATGAAAACGCCGTCGCTGGGTTGAGACAGCGACGGCTTTTCGCACTCGTGACCACCAGAAGGTCACTCCGATGGTAACGGAGCTGTGGTTAACAGCGTGTTCCCGATGTGCTGGCTGGTGCTTAAGTTCTCGACAGATATCCAACTCTACCAACTTGGCCTCCCATCGCCCAAGCCTCCCAAACATGCTCTCGAACGGCTTCTTCGATCCGAGGAAGGCGAGTATCTCGCCCTTTCGACGCTTTGCCTTCATCCAAGCCTGCCACAATGCTTCTATTCGGCCGGACCGAGGAGAAATCCGGGTTCGTAGTTGCGGTCGATAAGGAAGCCACGAGCTTGCTCGAGGTTCTGAGGCGATTTTCTTGATGGCGGCGCGTTCACTCAGCCCTTGCCATTTTTTCAGGCCCTCGATGAGCGAGTACAGCGTGGCGTAATCGTCCAATGTCCAATGGGGCTGGCGGCCGACCGGACTCCATGCAACCTGTCCCACACCAAGAAACGCGGTTGCGAGCGTTAAGAATGCCTTTTGAAAAGCAGCTGAATCTTTGCGTTTTATGCGCATCGCGGAGAGCAGCTCGTTCAATTGTTTGGCAGTAGTCTCTTCGACGAGTTTTTCGAAGGCTTGATCCGCCTTCGATGGGCTTTTTTGTTTGGCTTGCGCAATAAGCTGCCTGAAATCCATAGGCTCGAATGGAGCGCCGATACGTGCCTTTGAAACATCCCCTCCATGCACGGGGATCACGATAATAAGATCTTTGTTCGCAGCGTTCCGCCGGGGTTTGCCCGGGGTGGAGTGCTTCAATATCGCTCGCTTTTGCCGCACACCTTTCATGCGGCTCCTTTTGTCCGGAGGGGAACGACCTTGTTATCCCCGCCAATTCCGAGCACCGGAAAATTCGCCCGGATGGTCTGCGCGACGTAGCTCGGCGCCAGATGGGCGTAGTGTTTTTCGGTCATGCGGGTGTCGGCATGGCCGAGCTGGGCGGCGATGACGCCCATCGGCACCCCGTTCATGGCGAGATGTGAGCCGTGGGTGTGGCGCAGGATGTGGAAATTCACCGCGGGCGAGATCTTGGCCTGCTTGCTCGCGTCCTCGAGCGGGCGCTTCTGATGCGAAGTGCCCCAGGCCTCCTTATCGGTACGAAGGAAGACCAGATCGCTTGAAGCGTGTTTCTCGGTCCAGCCTTCGAACGCCGCCTTGGCCTCGTCGGTCAGCACGACATGGCGGACCTTGCCCTTGCTGAGCCTGATCGCCAGCGTGCCGCTGTCGGGGTTGAAGTCGCCGCACTTCAGCCGGCAGAGCTCGGCATAACGGCAGCCCGTCAGCAAGGCCGCTTGCACCAGCTTGCGGAAATCCTCCCCGCACGCGTTGACCAGCCGCCGGGCCTCCGCGGCGCTGAGATAGCGTACCACCGCCTCATCGACCCGTTTGAACGGTTTTACTTTGCGCCAGGCGGTGTCGGAGGAGGCGCGG
This sequence comes from uncultured Alphaproteobacteria bacterium, assembly GCA_963801875.1. Classification (GTDB taxonomy): domain Bacteria; phylum Pseudomonadota; class Alphaproteobacteria; order Rhizobiales; family Xanthobacteraceae; genus Bradyrhizobium. The sequence goes on from CAWDGT010000011.1 coordinate 297,923, forward strand.
TCGGCGTTGAAGGCGCGGTTGAGCGCTGCCTTGAGCACGGTCAGGATGCGGTTGGCGGTGGCCTTGCGGGCGCGGCGGGCGTCCTCATCGTCGGGGGTTTTTCGGGTCGCGGGCTCGGTGGCGGTCCGCTTCTTGCGGACGCGCTTGGGCTGGGTAGCCAGTTTGTTGCGCCAGCGATTGAGGCGGTCGGTGGTCAGCTTCTCGACCTCGATCGAGCCAAGCTCCGGCAGGATCCAGGCGTCGAACACGTACTTTGCGCCCTTGACGGCCGCCGGCTTTTTCTCGGCAGTGATCTCCGCCAGATAGTCCGCGACCGCATCAGCGACGCTGTAGGAGCCCTTGCGCACGCCTCCAGCGAGGATCAGCCGTTGGCGTTCGCCCCATTGCCTCGCCTGCTCCTGGGCCTGCCAGTAGTCGAACACTGTGATGCCATCGGCATCGAGGGTAGCGTTGGATCACTTTCGCACGATCGTCGCGCTGCCAGTGGCAGGCGTTTTCGCATTACTTGTTGTCTCAATCTTCCAAGTCACGTCTGGAAACATCGAGTTCAATGCTCTTGGTTTCAAGCTCAAAGGTGCTGCCGGACCGATCTTGATGTGGGTTGTCGTTTACGTCGCGATTGCCATTACAATTTATGTAAACTGGTGAGAACCACATCAGAATAGTGTGGAGCGTGACCATTCTTAATCTTCTGGTCGCGAATCGCGAGCCCTGACGACTTCCGCGAGCATGGCGTAACCGGCCATTTCATCGATGGGACAGCACCACTGGCTTGATCAGCATCGTCGCCGGTGACACATTATAGATCATCGGGGATACGTTGGCCCCGACACACTGGCAACGCATCGGAACGCCTCATTAAAATGAAGGCTTTGCGTCCGGTGGCTAGCAGAGCTCAGGCTACGTTCCGAGCAGCGCTCGACGCAGCAAGCCTCTACGCAAACGCAACGCAACGGCACGAGCCGTCGAGGGAGACCTTGGCGGCTTTTGCGTGTGGACACACAGCCAACGACTTTGCTCAAGATCAATTAGCCGGTTCCGGTTTAATGTTAGGGGACGGCTTCCGGCCCCAGCTCTTCGATCCAAGAGGAGAAACCTGCAATGGCACGGTATGTAGTTCGATTTATGAAAGACGTGCTTGGCGAAAACGGACACGAAGTTGAAATCTGCCAGCGTTCGGTGGAAGTCGACGCTGCAGATAAGTTGAATGCCGCAGACTTGGCCAAGGTCAGGTTCTGTGAAAGCGAATGCGTGAAGGAATGGTCACTCCATGCAGACCGTGTTCACGTTTTTCCGCGCTGACGTGTTTAGTCAATCAACTCGTCGGTATCACTGGTCTCTTTGAACAACGTCTTAAGCAACCGCCACAGTTCGCGGTGACCGGCAGTTTGACCGCCTTGGTCTGGGTTCGGAAAAATGAGTTTTCTCGGCTGGCCCACAGAACGCCATCGATGGCCCAAACGGACGCAGCAGCGGCGAAAGGCAACCGCCCTCCGTCTCATGCATCAGTTCGCAAATGCATTCAGCGGGATTGAATACGATTTGCTTTGGGATGCGACAATCGTCAACGCGCAAGCATGGTGTCAAGGAAGCGTTCGGCGCGTGACGGTCTATGGCGGACTAACGCGGCATCCCGCGATCACGACGTGCGGGCTCGCTCTGATGTTGGCCCACGAAACAGGACATCACCTGGGAGGACCCCCGCTCGATCCTGATTTGCGTTGGCCAACCTGGCAGGGCCAAGCAGACTATTGGGCAGCGTCCGTTGGCATGCCAAAGGTGTTTGGGCGAGATGCCTGCCGCCTTACCTTACGGGGCGCAAGACAAATAGCCGCCCTCCACGTGGAATTTTCGAATGAGGATAATGAGCCGGATATTACGCCGCAGGAACGATCGGCAATTTTCCGGGCCGGTGCGCTCGGAGAAAGCGACCCTGCTTGCCTACGTGCAGCATTCGATCGAATGATCAAAGAACGAAATTGAGCTGCCATTGGATTGAAAGCTGCGCATATACGGACACCAACCACAGCGTCTGGTGATGGCTGCAAGCTTCCACAACAAAAGCTTGAATTGCTGACGACGGGCAGTCATGCTCGTGCGTGGGCAGGGAGACTGGCTTGTCCTTAATAATTTTTCAAGGAGGTTGTTATGGGTTCACTGATTATGACCAAGGGCACCAAGCGATTGGCAGCTCATTACAATGACGAATTTGATACGTGGCTTACTTTTTATAAGACCACTGCACTTCACTACTTTAATCGCGGCGGAAAAAACGTCGACATTTGGAATGACATAATTCAAGTCGTAAAGGATAACACGGCAGGTCACTCAGGGAGATCAAACCACCTTACACTTCTTCCGCAGGACCATCCTGCGCACGCGCACTTGCACGCAAGATGGAAATTTTTTCTTCAGAATGATTTTGTTACAAAACAAAATGACTTAGTGGACGCAATCTACACAGCTCTTCAAACAAATTGCGCATATATTCTATTCGATGTCGTTGCAGGGGGGCCCGTACCACCTCCGCCATATGTAACTCTTGCTTTTGGCACCGACCCGGACGGCGTCACTCCGATTGCTATGATTACCATCGTTGTGGCCGCAGCCATGAGCAGAGGGGGCCCGGGTGGCCACAATCCGGATACGATAGATTGAGACAGGCCAAAGGATCATCGCCGATCGGCCCCGATCGTTTCTTGAGGCCCGATCCCCATCATGACTGATTTCCACGGCGTGTTTCCCTATCTGGTCTCGCCGGTCGATGCCGAGGGCAAAATCCGCAGCGACGTGCTCGGCCGGCTCTGCGATGATCTCATCAAGTCCGGCGTGCACGGGCTGACGCCGCTCGGCTCGACCGGCGAATTCGCCTATCTCAACAACGCGCAGCGTCTGGCGGTGGTGCAGGCCACGATCGAAGCCGCCAGGGGCCGCGTGCCTGTGGTGGCCGGCGTCGCCTCGACCTCGACGGCGGATGCGGTCGCGCAGGCGAAAGCCTGTCGGAAGCTCGGCGCCGACGGCATCCTTGCCATTCTGGAAGCCTATTTTCCGCTCGGGGATGCCCAGGTCGAATCCTATTTTCGCGCCATCGCCGATGCCGTCGATATTCCCGTGGTGATCTACACCAACCCGAATTTTCAGCGTTCCGACCTGACGCTCGAGGTGATCGCGCGGCTCGCCGCGCATCCGCGCATCGGCTACATCAAGGACGCTTCCACCAATACCGGGCGGCTATTGTCGATCATGAACCGCTGCGGCGACGCCATCCGCGTGTTCTCGGCGTCCGCGCACATCCCGGCGGCCGTCATGCTGATCGGCGGTGTCGGCTGGATGGCGGGGCCGGCCTGCCTGATCCCGCGCCAAAGCGTCGAGCTCTACAATCTCTGCAAGGCCGCGTGCTGGGACGATGCGCTGGCCCTGCAACGAAAATTGTGGCGGCTCAACGAGGCCTTCGCGCGCTACAATCTCGCCGCCTGCATCAAGGCCGGGCTTGCGATCGGGGGATACGACGTCGGCGATCCCATCGCGCCGCAGGCGGCCCTGACGGCGGACGAACGCAACGCCGTCGCGGCGATGTTGCGGGAGATCGGCTGAAGGCGCCAATAACAACACGCCGTCATTCCGGGGCGATGCGAAGCATCGAACCCGGAATCTCACGCTAACAACCTCTGGATTCCGGGTTCGCGCTTGCGCGCGCCCCGGAATGACGAGGAGGTGGATTACAGCCCCAGCACCATCTTGGCGACGATGTCGCGCTGGATCTCGGACGAGCCGCCGAAGATGGTATAGGCGCGGCCGTTGAGATATTCGGGAACGATCGGCAGCATCGCCTCGGGGATGACGGGCTCCTCGTTGAGCCTGTAAAATGGCCGCAGCGGCTCGACGGCCAATCCGTCATTGCCGATCACCTCGACGCCGAGCCGCGTCACCGCCTGGCGTATTTCGCTGACCCGCAGTTTCAACAGCGATGACACCGCGCCCGGGTTCTGCCCGGTCTGCAGCGCGGAGAGCACGCGCAGTTCGGTCATTTCAAGCGTGTCGATATCGACCTCGATCTCCGACATTCGCACCGCAATGTCGGGATCGTCAATGGCGCGGCCGGTCGCGTCCGATTCCGCCAGGTCGGAGACCGTCCGCAGCGCCTCGCGAAGCTTGGCCGAGGCGATGCCGGCGCCACGTTCGAATTCGAGCAGATATTTGCCGTAGGTCCAGCCCTTGCCTTCCTCGCCGACGCGGTTGGCAACGGGCACGCGGACGTCGTCGAAGAACACCTGATTGACCTCGTGGTCGCCGCCGATGGTCAGGATCGGCCGGGTGGTGATGCCCTCACTCTTCATGTCGATCAGGATAAAACTGATGCCATCCTGCTGGCGCGGCGTGTCGCTGGTGCGCACGAGCGCGAACATGCGGTTGGCGTGATGCGCATGCGTGGTCCAGATCTTGGTGCCGTTGACGATGTAATGGTCGCCGTCGCGCACCGCACGCGTCTTCAGCGAGGCGAGATCGGAGCCGGAGCCGGGCTCGGAATAGCCCTGGCACCAGTAATCCTCGCCCGAGAGAATGCGCGGCAAATAATAATTCTTCTGCTCGGCCGTGCCGAAGCCGATGATGACAGGGCCGACCATCTTGACGCCCATCACGTTGACATTGGGCGTGCCGGCGCGGGCGCATTCGGCCTCGAAGATCCAGCGCTGCGCCGCGGTCCAGTGCGGCCCGCCATGTTCCACCGGCCATCCCGGTGCGGCCCAGCCCTTTTTATGCAGTGCTCGCTGCCAGGCCATGCCGATCTCGGGGTCGGAGAACACTGACGGCGTCAGGGCGGTCGCCCGTTTCATTACCGGGCTAAGATTTTGCGCGATGAATTCGCGGACTTCTTTTTCGAAGGCGCGCTCCTCGGTGCTGAAGCTGAGATCCATGGCCAGCACTCCACTCAGGTTTGAACCGCCCGCCCGCCAAGCGCGGCATGGCGGCGATAGTGATGCGCGCTGCCGCCGAACAGGGTGTCGAAGGCAAGCAGCCGCTTGAAATAGGAGCCGATGTCGAGCTCCTCGGTGACGCCCATGGCGCCGTGCAGCTGCACCGCCTGCTCGGCGACGAAGCGGGCGCATTTGCCGATCTTGGCCTTGGCGCCGGATGCGGCGCGGCCGCGCGCTGCCGGCTCGGCGTCCGCCATCAGCGCGGCGCGCAGCGCGATCGAGCGCGCCTCGTCGCATTGCATCGCCATGTCGGCGAGCCGGTGGCGAATGACCTGGTTGGCGGAAAGCGGCCGGCCGAATTGTTGGCGCACCCTGGTATATTCGAGCGTCATGTCGAGCATGATCTGCATGATGCCGACGGCCTCGGCGCCCAGCGCTGCGAGCGCGCGGTCCACCACGCATTCGATTATCGAAAGCGCGTCGCCGCCGTCGCCGAGCAGGGCGTCGGCGGGGAGGCGAACGTCGGCGAGATCGAGATTGCAGGCGCGGCCGCCGCCGAGCCGCGGATAATCCCGTAAAGTGACACCGGCCGTGGCTGATGGCGCCAGAAACAGGCACAGTTTACCCGGCGCGCCGTCATCGCTTGTCACCCGGGCCGAGACGATGATCTGGCCGGCGGCATTGCCATCGATCACAGCGGTCTTGCGGCCATCGAGGAGCCAGCCGTCCGGCGTTCGCTTCGCCGTGGTCTCGACATGGCCGAGATCGAAGCGCGCCGCGCGTTCCGAATGCGCGAACGCCAGATATAAGGAGCCGTCGGCGATCCCGGGAAGAATGGCCTCTTTCTGCGCCTCGCGGCCGCATTCCGAGATCAGGCTGGCGCCGATCACGACGGTTGCGAGATAGGGCTCGGTGACCAGGCCGCGGCCGAACGCTTCCATCAGAATACCGGTCTCGACGGCGCCGGCGCCGAGCCCGCCATAGGCCTCCGGAATCGGCAGCGCCAGCCAGCCGAGCCCGGCGAACTGCTTCCAGACCTCCGGACTGAAGCCGAGCGGATCGCCCGCGACGCGACGGCGGTGACCGGCGTCATAGGCCGTGGCGATGAAGCGGTCGACGCTTTCGCGCAGCAGACGCTGCTCGTCGCTTAAGGTGAGGTCCATTTTGAACTACTTGGCTATTTGCGGCTTTCTGACGGAAGGATGCAGGCCGGCGGGATCGACCACCATGCCGAACTCCTGCAGATTATGCGCATGACAGAGCTGATGCAGCGCAAACGCCTGATCGATCGCCGCGGGCTGGCCCATGACATCGACCGAGCGGTTGACGGCCTCTTTGGTCAGTTTCAGCGCAAAGGCGGGTTTTGCCGCGATCCTTTGCGCCAGCGCCATCACGCAGGACGAGAGCTCGGATCTCGGCACCACGTGATTGACCATGCCGAGCCGGTGCGCTTCCTCCGCGTTCCAGACGTCGGCGGTGAACAGGAATTCCTTGGCCTTGCGCGGGCCGAGTTCCCAGGGATGAACGAACCATTCGACGCCGCACACGCCCATGGTGACCACGGGATCGCAGAATTCCGCATCACTGCTTGCGACGATCAGGTCGCAGGCCCAGGCCAGCATCAAGCCGCCGGCGATGCATTTGCCGTGAACTTCCGCGATCACAGGTTTTGCCAGATTGCGCCAGCGCCGGGTGATCTGAAGATAGATTTCCTGTTCGCGCGCAAAGCGGCCATGGGCGTTAGGCTCGGCAAAACCGCCCCAGCTTCCGATCGGCGGAAAATCCACCCCGGCCGCATTCCTGGCGCCTGGGCGCAGATCGTGCCCGGCCGAGAAGTGCGGACCACTGCCGGCCAGGATGATGACCTTGACCGCGTCGTCCTGCACCGCGGCGTCGAAGGCGGCATTGAGGTCGTAGGTCATCTGCAGGTTCTGCGCGTTTCGCGCCTCGGGTCGGTTCATCACGATCCGCGCGATGCGCGGCTCCGGCCGTTCCACGATGATGGTCTCATATGCGGTCATGTCCGGGTCCACTGGGCTGTCGTTTCCTCGTGTTTTGGCCATGTTGACTATTTCATCAAATGTTAGGCAAGGGCTATTAGCTAGCCCGGTCATTCCGGGGCGCGCGCCAGCGCGAACCCGGAATCTCGAGATTCCGGGTATGGGCCTGCCGGCCCATCCCGGAATGACGGAGGAAAAAACTTACAGCCCGCGGGAGCGTTCTGGTACCTTGCGGAAAGTTTGAACCGGGAGATTGCGATGCGCAGAATATGGACCGTGCTGGCGGCGTTGGCGACGTTGAGCCTCAGCAATTGCGGCTACAACGCGATCCAGACCAATGACGAGCAGGTCAAGTCGGCCTGGTCCGAGGTCTTGAACCAGTATCAGCGCCGCGCCGATCTGGTGCCCAATCTCGTCAATTCCGTGAAGGGCTTTGCGCAGCAGGAAAAGGACGTGCTGCTGGGCGTGACCAACGCCCGGGCCAGGGTCGGCAGCATCCAGGCGACGCCGGAGCTCATCAACGATCCCGGCGCGTTCGCGAAATTCCAGGCGGCCCAGGGCGAACTGACCAGCGCGCTGTCAAAGCTGCTGGTGGTGACCGAGAACTACCCGCAGCTCAAATCCGACGCGCTGTTTCGCGACCTGATGGCGCAGCTGGAGGGCACCGAGAACCGGATCACGGTGGCGCGCAACCGCTACATCAAGGCGGTGCAGGACTTTAACGTCGGCATCCGCACCTTCCCGAATAACCTGACGGCGATGGCCTTCGGCTATAAGGAGAAGGCCAACTTCACGGTCGATAATGAAAAGGAAATCTCGACCGCGCCGAAGGTGGACTTCAATCCGGCGCCCACCAAATAGCCGGACAATCCGTGCTCCGATCTAGAAGGTCGTCTCAGGGGATGCCGCAAATGTTTGCGAACTCCGGAACCGGAGTACCGGATTGACCGCCGCGTGGAACGTTGCAAGAGCCTGCGTGCTCGCGTTGCTGATGTGCTGGGCTTTCGCCGCCGCGGCCGACGTCGCGGTGCCGCCGCTGTCGGGGCGGGTGGTCGATCAGACCGCAACGCTGTCCTCCGGCGATATCGCCACGCTGACGCAGACCCTCAAAAACCTGGAAACGCGCAAAGGCAGCCAGGTCGCGGTGCTGATCGTGCCGACCACGGCGCCTGAAACCATCGAGCAATATTCGATCCGGGTTGCGGAAGCCTGGAAGATCGGGCGCAAGAAGATCGACGACGGCGCGCTTCTCGTGGTTGCCAAGAACGACCGCAAGCTTCGCATCGAGGTCGGATACGGCCTTGAAGGCGCGCTCAACGACGTCACCGCCAAACGCATCATTGACGAAGTCATTACGCCGAAATTCAGGGATGGGGATTTCGCCGGCGGGATTTCCGCAGGTATCGGCCGGATCATCGGGGTGATCGACGGCGAGCCGTTGCCGGCGCCGGCGCCGCGGCAAAGTTCCTCCTCGTCGGGAAATTTCGATCCGTTCAATCCCTTTGTCCTGTTTGCTATTTTTATCGTTGGCGCCATTCTGCGCACCACGCTCGGCAGGCTGATCGGCTCGGTCACGACTGGCGGGGTTGTCGCAGCGGCGGCGTGGTTCATCGCGGGATCGCTGGCGGCCTCCGTCATCCTGGGCGCCATTGCCTTCATCTTCACGATGTTCGGTGACAGCGTCGCGTCGTCCGGCGGGGGAAGCGGCAACTGGTCCGGCAGCGGAGGTTCGAGCGATAGCGGCGGGTTTGGCGGCGGCGGCGGTAGTTTTGGCGGCGGCGGCGCGTCTGGAAGCTGGTAGAATTCGGAGCTGGTAGCATGGGCATCAGACGCATCGGCAAGCATCTTCTCGAGCACCACTGGCGGGTGCGGCGGATTTTTACGCCGAAAGTGCTGGCTGCCATCGAGCAGGCGATCAAGGCCGGCGAGGCCACGCATTCCGGCCAGGTCCGCTTCGTCGTGGAAGGAGCGCTGGATGGCAAGCCGCTGTTTCGCGATCAGCCGGCGCGCGAGCGGGCGCTCGACATTTTCGCGCACCTGCGAATCTGGGACACCGCCCACAACAATGGTGTGCTGATCTATCTCTTGCTCGCCGACCGCAAGGTCGAGATCGTCGCCGATCGCGGCATCGACGCCAGGGTCGGCGCGAGCGGCTGGCAAAAGATCTGCGCCGGGATGGAGACCGATTTCAGGGCGGGAAATTTTGAGGCCGGCGTCATCAAGGGGATCGAGGCGGTGTCGCGGCAGCTGGCGGCGCATTTTCCGCCACATCGCGGCGACCGCAATGAGCTGCCCGACGCGCCGGTGGTGATGTAGTTTTCGTCATTCCGGGGCGCGAGTGAAACTCGCGAACCCGGAATCCAGAAGTTATCGGCGCGAGATTCCGGGTTCGCGATCCAAGTCGGCCGTTGCCGACTCGGACAATTAATATTGCGGAACTCGGGTAAACCCGAGTTCAGGCGCGCGCCCGGGAATGACGGCGGCTACGCCTTCACCGAGGGCCTTTGCCCGACGCGGGCGAACCATGCGGCGATATTGGTGTTGGCGGGATCCAGCGGCTGGCCAACCTGGTTGCCGAAATCGATCCAGCAATAGAGCAGGATGTCGGCGAGCGTGCAGCGCTTGCCGCAGAGATATTCTCTGCCGTCGGCCATCTGGCCGTTGAGCCATTGCAGGCGGTTGGCCGCGATCATCTTCAGCCCCGGCGAGGCTTCCGGCGCGACCGGAATGCGCTTTTCGAAGAACTTCAGCGCTTCGCCGAAGCGATAGCCCATGGCGAGCGGCTCGCAGATATTGAGATCGACCCGCCGTGTCCACATCCGGCACTCGGCCCGTTCCTCCGGCGTTGCTCCGATCAGCGGCGGCTTCGGATTTTTCTCTTCGAGATATTCGCAGATCGCGGTGACCTCCGACAAATAGCCGCCGTTGTCGAGTTCGAGTGCCGGCATCTGGCCATGCGGGTTGCGCTTGAGGTGCTCGGCCTGCCGATTTTCGCCGCCGCGCAGGTCGACGGTCTGTTTGGGAATTTCGATACCCTTCTCCGCCATGAACATGCGGACAATGCGCGGGTTCGGCCCGATCGAGTCGTAGAGCTTCATTGTTGGTTTCTTCCGGGTTTGGTTGCAGCAGGTTTGTCGACTGCGTTTGAGCAGGCCGTCGGGCCCTCTGTCAAACGGATGGGGGACTTCCGTGGCATGGTGTTGGTCGGAAATCCGGCGGCCAAATCACGCATCGAACGCGGCCCGAGGACCCGAGCCGCGGCCGGGGCACGCGAGCCGAGGGGGGTGCGCATTATTGCAGGGCAGCATGGTCGCGCCCGAAGTGCCGCCAGCCAGAACCGCGCCGGTGACTTCCTAAAATTTCGGTAAACGGGCGACGAAGTAACGATTTGGCAAGCAATGAAAGTTACCAAATGGTCAACCTCCACTGGAGATTTGAACGTGAGCGAACAAAACGCCGAGCAGACCAGCGGTGAATCCGGTTCCCTCAGTGCCGGTCCGACCGTTCCAAATTCATCTGACACCCAGAGCCAGCCGGTGGCGGCCTCGGTGCAGGAACCGGTGAAACAGTCCCCCGATGTCGGTTCTCCCGATCCGGCGCCCGGGCAGGCCGCGGCCGCCGAGGTGGACGCGCCCAAAGCCGATGCGCCCAATACGGAGGCTCCCGGGCCGGACGCGCCGCGCCTTCCCGGCAAGGTCATGATCATGTCATCCGGCGACCGCGCCTTTAATGGCAGTGGGGCCAGTGCGGAATTGGAATCCGGGCGGAGCCAGGGAATGTTCGGCAAACGCCGGCTCTCGGCGCTGGCGGCCGTAGCGGCGCTGGCGGTGGTGGCAGGCGCGCTCGGCGGGGCGCTCGCGACCACGGGTCTTTCTCATTTTGTCGCCGGTGACACAGCAAGCGCCAACAACAGCGCGCTCGAAGCGTCGGTGGCGCAGATCGGCGCCGACATCCTGGCGCTGAAGGCCAGCGTCGAACATAGCGCCAAACTCGGCATGAGCGAGTTCAGCAAGGCCAGCGACCGCCTCGGCAGGGTCGAGAAAGCGCAAGCCGAGCCGGCCGCCAAACTCGCCGAGCTCAGCGAGGCCGTCGACAAGCTCCGCGCCGCGGCAGCGGCTGCTCCGGCGCCGGTTGCGGCAGCGCCCGTCGCGGTGAAGGAAACCACCGGCTCGATTGCGCCGCCGGCCGCGGCAGCGCCCGCCGCCGCGCCCAAGGCCGAGGTGGCGAGGTTGCCAACGGTGGAAGGCTGGGTGTTGCGTGACGTCGCCTATGGCGGCGCCCTGATCGAAAGCCGCCGGGGCGTGTACGAAGTGTATGCCGGCGATTCCGTGCGGGGCCTCGGCCGGGTCGGCGCCATTCGAAGGCAGGACGGCCGCTGGGTGGTTGTGACCGACAAAGGTCTGGTCGTCGCGCGCTAACGGCCGATCGCTTCACCGCGACGTGAAGCGATCAACCGGCCGTCTGCGGATTGCCGCGAGACAGCCTGTGCGCTTTTCGGCTATTTTCCTGGAAGACGCTGCCCGCAAGATGCCCGGATTGGCATCTTCGGTGCGCGGCGTTCGTTCGTCGGGACAATGGGCCGCAGATTGCGATTTCTTGCCACCATCCTCGCACTCGTTTGCGGCGTTCTGCCCGTGCGCCACGCGCAGGGCGTGGCGGCGCTGGAGCGCGGTGCGGCGATCACCGACCCGCTGGCGCTGCGCGAACTCGACGGCGGAAGGTTTGGCCTGAGCCGGGTTCTCGCACCGACGCGATCGGGCGGCGCGCCGCTCGTCAACAGCCAGTTGTTCGCTCTGCCGTCCATGGCGCCCGTCCGCAAGGCGCTCGACGGCGAATTCGATAAATACATCCGGAGGCACAAGGCCAGTCTGCCCAATGAGACCATCGGCGTCGGAACGTCCTTTGACTTTCAACTGTTCGATCGCGCGCGGCTCTATTCCGACGATTCACGCTTCGTGCTGGCCGGCATCGTCAACCGGATGGATCGCGCTTATGTGTCGCCGGACGGCTGCGGTGAAATCCGGCTGATCTACCGGCTGGTGCGGACCGATATGCCCCAGGCAACGGGCGACCAGGCGATCTCGCCGCGACTGCCAATGACGCTCAATATCGTGCTGAAGGCCAGGAGCGCGATCAACGGCAACGTCGAGGCGATCATCTGCGCCGAGATTGCGCGTCGCTGGCTGGCGGTGGGCGAAACGGCGCTGACCGGCGCCGATCTTGCGGCGGCGTTCTTGTTCGGGGACGGCGGGCTTGATCTGGTCGAGACGGAAGACATCGACCGTATCGAGACCAATCTTCAGATCGCGCACGCGCCCAAATCGCCGATCCGCGATTTTCGCACCGACTACCTGCTGAAGGTGTTCAAGTACAACGCGCAGGCGGCGACGTTCGAGGAAGCGCCGCTCGAGAACCAGATCGATCGCGAGCGGCTATTGGCGGATGCAAGGCTTGCGCGGCAGTTCAAGGCGTGGCTGCTCGATATCAGGCATTTCAGCGAACTGGACCGCGGAACGATCTTGATACCGCAGGAATTCCTGGCCACCGGCGCGGTTGCCGCCACCCCGGTCGGATTTGCGGCTTCGAGCCTGCAGCCGGCCTTCGGCCTCGTGCAGGGCGATGATGCGTCGGCTGACCCCCTATTCAAGGAAGCCGATGTCGTCGCGGCCCTGAAGAAGGCGGCGGAGCGCGGCATCAGCCTGCAAAATATCCGCTCGGTCGCGGGCTTTGAGCGCCGGCTCAACGACATGACCTGCTCAGGCTGCCATCAGACCCGCGGCATTGGCGGCTTTCATTTCCCCGGCGTCGACTGGATGGCCGCCAGGCCCGACAATTCAACGGTGGTGCCGGCCTCGCCGCACTTCTTCGGCGACCAGATCCGCCGCCGCGACATTCTCGCCGCCCTGCGCGATGGCCGGCGCCCGGATTTTTCGCGCGGCTTCTCCAGCCGGCCGCAACTTCGCGGCAGCACGGAACTCGCAGGCACCGAATACGAGGACGGCTGGGGCGCGCATTGCTATGTCAGGCATGCCAGTGCCGCCGACAACGACCGGAGTTTTGGGTCGTGGACCTGCGCCGAGGGGCTGGCATGTCAGCCGGTCGGCGGCGCGTCGCGGATGGGGATGTGTTTCATTGGCAACCGTTAAAGCGTCCTAGCGTCGCGCCCAAAGGCGACGCCAGGGGAGGGGCGCAAGCAGTAGCGCTATCGCCAGCATGCACAGGCTCACGCTCCAGCCCGCCCGCTCCCGCGCCCGCCCGCGGACTTCCTGCATCACGAATTGCTCGCCTTTGCGCATTTCGGCGTAGGATTTCAGGAACGAGGAAATCCGCTGCACCGCCGCCTCGTCCAGGGCCTCTCCTTGCGTGCGGCTTCGTCGTTCCTGCTCGATCAATTGTTCCACCGCCAACCGGTGACGCTCCGCATATTCATTGGCGTCTTGATAGGTGGCTGCCTCGGTCTTGGTAAAATACAGATTGCGCAAGGAAGGCGCCGCATGTTCGAGCATGTCTATGAGCGGCAGGTCGGCGCGGGGCGTCACGGCCAATTGGATGGCTGAGCCGGCGATCAGGGCGGCAACGCCCCAGCGGACGGCACGGACCGCGGTGTGAAGCGCCACGCGGCGGTCGCCGCGAATGAAGGGATAGACAAGTCCCGCCAACGCCAGCGCGATACCGAAGGTACAGACAATGGCGGCGCCCGTCGGCAGATCGAATGCAAACGACGCGGCAAATCCGGCGGCGCTGGTCAAGATGCCGGCGATCCATCCGATCGCCAATTGCCTCGGCAGCGATGATGCGAACATCACGCCGATGGCGGCGGGGATGATCAGAAACGAAAATACCAGGAGCACGCCGGCAAGCGCGACCGAGCTGGTCACGACAATGCCGAAGGTTGCGTAGAACACGAATTCCCAGAGCAGCGAACCGGAACGGGCCAATCTGTCGCGCAGGAGAAAATGCAGCAGCGCCACGGCCAAATAGAGCGGAACAATCACCGCGACTTCGTTCAGGCCGCTGGTCAGGATATTTCCGGTCAATATCTGCTTGAGATGCTCGGCGCCCTGCGGGGCCCGGTCGATCAGCAAGATCGAAGCTGCCGCCGCAACGACGTAGATGACCCCGATGAGCGCCTCCTGGGGCACGCGCGTCGCCCAGGCGCGCGTGAACGCCAGCAATATGGCCGCCAGCAATGTGAAGGTCAGGGAATATCCGTAGGTCGCAAGGCTCTGCGCAGGATGGCCGAGCATGAAGGCGACGGTGGCACCAAGGGCTGCGATCTGGGCCAGCGCGAGATCGACGAAAATAACATTGCGGGCGAGCACCTGGATTCCGAAGTACGCGTGGATGCCGACAAGACACGCCGCTACCAGGAAGGACGGCCAGAGAAATGCGAGCGCCTCGGTCATTTTGCGTTAGCCGCATCGACGAGAACAGCGACGTCCGTGTCAAACAGTGAAAGATAATCGCCCGCCCCGGGCAGCGCGCCCACCGAAGCCGCCAGCACCACCACTGACGCTCCCGATTTGGCCGCGACAAAGGTCACGTCGCGTTCCGGCTCGTTCGGCTCCCGCACGACAATGCGCACCCCGCGCGTCCGCATGGCCTCAATGATGCCGGCGAGATGCGACGGTGTCGACGGCACGCCTGGCCTGATCTCGAGGAAATCCGCGAAATCCAGCCGAAAGCGCCGCGCGAAGTAAGGCCAGCTATTGTGATAAGCGATCAGCGGCATGCCCTTGAGCGGCGCTAGTCTGGCCTCCCATTCGGTCAGTTTTGTCGAAAGACGCGCCAGAAACGCCTGCCGGTTGGCCTCGTAGGACTTCGCGTGGGCCGGGTCAATGCGCGCTAATCCCCAGAGGATGTTGGCGGTGATGAATTCGGCGTTCTTGGGATCGAGCCAATAATGCGGATTGCCGCTGCCATGCGCGTGACCGTCGCCGGGTTCAATGGTGACGCCGCGCACCTCCAGCGGCGCTATTCCGTAGGAGGCATCGACATAACCGGCGCCACCCCGTCTGAGTTCGCGCGCAGCGGTCGCCTCAAGCAAGCGGTCGAACCACAAGTCGTAATCAAGCCCGACACGCACGACGAGCTTGGCATCCTTCAATCGAAGGACATCCTGCGGCTTCGGTTGATATTCCTCGGCGTCGAAATTGGCCGGCACCAGGCTGACCGCGTCGATGAAGTCGCCGCCCACCGACTCGGTCAGGCTGCGAAGATCCGTCGTCGTGGCAACGACGCGAATACGATCTCCCGCCCGCGAGGGCGTGGTTTGTCCCAACGCCAAGCCGCTCGCCAGACCCAGGGCGACCAGGAGCTTAAGCGGCCCCATCGCTATGGGCCGGCGAAGGGCCGCCTGTAGTGGCCCTCCGCATTCACGTTACTTTTTGACCCAGATGCTCTTGGGCATCAAGCAGTGAACGTTCTTCTCCGCGTCGGAGATGGCGCCGATCCGGCAGTCCATCGCCACGCTGGCGAGGCCATAGGCATCCAGACGGGCGATCTTCCGGTCGGTCTCGAGCAGCTTGATCATGCCCATCGAGGCAGTGTCCATCGCCTTGTTCAGATCGGCGTCCTTGGCGTAGGAGACAAGATATTTCGACGCCTCCTTGGTCGGACGCTCCAGGTCTTCGGCCTCGCGCGGATTTTTCGGGCTGAGGCAGTGGATGCCCTTTTTGACGTTGACCACCTGGGAGACCCGGCAATCGGAGACGGTCGGCATCAACCTTTCGGCTTGTTCGGCGGAAACCCCGCGCAACTCGGCGAGCAATTTGACCGTTTGCGCCTTGGCCTGCATCCAGGCCTTGTTCAGATCCGGGTCGAAGCCCATGCTGATCCAGGACTTCCTGGTCTCGATGCGCGGGAAGTCGAGCGGCTTGCCCTTGATGACCTCCACCGTGATGTTGAACTCCTTGTAAGCGGTTTCCAGCGCGGTGAGATTGACCTCGCCATTGCCCTGGCCGGCGTGGGAATCGCCGGTCCACAGCAAGGCGCCCGGCATGTAAACTGGCACGTACAGCGAGGAGCCGGCCACAAAATCGCGGATGTCCATGTTGCCGGCGAACTCACCCGGCGGCACGCTGCTAAAGCGTCCCGGTTCCTTGCGTGCGACGCCGATCGTGCCGGGGAATGGCTTGAGAGGAATGACGATGCCGGGGAGAAACTCGGTCGTCATCTTGTCGAGGTCGAGATAGACATACTTGACCTGACCGTCCGCATAGAGCGTCGGAAATTCGCCGAACATGCCCGGCACGTTGAAGTTTGTGGCATAGGCGCGGGGCACGATCTTGTTGAGCGTCACCTTCAGCACATCGCCCGGCTGCGCTTCCTCGATATAGATGGGTCCCGTCAGCGTGTGCGGTCCACGGCCGGGAAAATCGGTGCGTGTCTTTTTGATCTGTTCGATCGTCGTGCCCGGAACAACCTGGTTGTGGCTGTGCATCATGGTTTCAAGAACGACGGTGTCGCCGGATTTCACCCGCAGCACCGGCGGCTGGCTGCTGTCGAACCAGCCCCATTGGGTGGTGTCGAGCGTTGCCGGCAGCAAGTGCATCCTCTTGCCGTTGGGCAAGTTCACGACGCGCAGCTTGGGATCGGCCGGCCCGACCCCGGGATAGCCGGGTGTTGTGATCGTCGCCGTTGGCGGAAATGGCGGCGCGGCAGCGGGGGGCAGAGTTGTTTGGGCCAGCGCGGTTGCGCCAAGAACAAAAGCCCCGCAGACGCCGAAGGCGACGCGAGGCAGCGTTGACGTCGTCATGTTGTCCCCCTGATCAGCCGAAACAGCTGTTTTATCCCTAAAAGTATAGGCACTTAATCTCATCCCGGCAATCCACCGTGCGCGAAGTTTTTGATTCGGGCCGCAATTTGCGCTGCAAAAGCAAGCGCAAAGCTGTGCAAGCCGCGGTCTCCTCGCACCTGCAATGAATCGGCGGAAGAGGTGATCCATGGACAATTCAACGTGTCCCGGCCCAGATTGACAGTAGGCTCACCAATCGTGTTTCATCGCGGCAATCGCCTGATAAGAAATGCCGGGGGAAACATGGACGACGTCATTATCGTCGGCGCCGGCATTGGCGGATTGACGCTTGGGCTTGCGCTGAACGCCGCCGGAATTCCCTGCCGGATATTCGAGTCGGCTGCCGAAATCAGGCCGGTTGGCGTCGGCATCAATCTGTTGCCGCACGCGACGAGGGAACTCGCCGCGCTCGGACTTGAAGCCGACCTGGCGAAGGTCGCGATCGCCACGGAGGATGCGACCTTTTTCAATCGCTTCGGGCAACTGATCTATCAGGAGCCGCTCGGACGCGCGGCGGGCTACGAGCATCCACAGTTCTCGATTCACCGCGGCGACCTGCAGATGGTCTTGCTCGATGCCTTCCGTGCGCGTGCCGGCGGCGATCGGCTGCTCACCAACCAGCATTGCATCGCCGTCGAACAGGATGCGTCCGGCGTCAGTGTCACCTTTTCCGACGGGCCCGGCGGCGCCGTCACCTCTACCACCCGTGGCCGGGTCGCGATTGCCTGCGACGGCATCAACTCCGCCATCCGCAAGCAGTTTTTCCCGGGCGAGGGCGAACCGCGCTATTCCGGCGTCAACATGTGGCGCGGCGTGACGCGATGGAAGCCGATATTATCGGGCGCCAGCATGGTGCGGGCGGGATGGCTGTCGCACGGCAAGATGGTGATCTACCCGATCCGCCCGGCGGGAGCGGACGGGCGGCAACTCATCAACTGGGTCGCCGAAATCGAAACCGGGACCTATCGCAAGCGCGACTGGAACCGGCCCGGCGCGATCGAGGATTTCATCGGCGCCTTTGCCGACTGGCATTTCGACTGGCTCGATGTGCCGGCGTTCATTCGCGCCGCCGATCATGTGCTGGAATTTCCGATGGTCGATCAGGATCCGCTGCCGCGCTGGAGTTTCGGGCGGGTGACGCTGTCGGGCGACGCCGCCCACCCGATGGTGCCGCGCGGCTCCAACGGCGCCGGCCAGGCGATCCTGGATGCGCGGGCGCTGACGTCGGCGCTGCTCGAAAACGCCGATCCGGTTGGCGCGCTCGCGGCATATGAGAAACAGCGACTGGAAGCCACCACGCGCGTCGTGCTGACCAACCGCAGCAATCCGCCCGACGCGATCCTGCGCGAGGTTTTCCAGCGTACCAACGACAAGCCGTTTTCTCGAATCGACGATGTCATCAGCCGCGAGGAACTTGTTGCCCTGTCGGAGGGCTACAAACAGATTGCCGGCTATTCGAAGGAGGCACTGCGCACGCGATAAGGCGAAAATGCGTGCCGCTTCGTTCAATTCGCGTTAGGTTATCGGATCGGGAATAGTGGTCGGCAAGAACCGCGGCCTGAAAATTCAAGGGGAGGGACGACGATGGCGATTTCTCAAACTCAGGGCGGCGGTGCGTCGCCGGTTGACGTCGCTGACTTCATCGATCAGCAGCCGATCGGTGGATTTCAGTTCAAACTGCTTTTGACCTGTGCGGCGGTGCTGTTTCTCGACGGTTTCGACACCCAGGCGATCGGCTATGTCGCCCCCGCTTTGGCAAAGGAATGGAGCCTGACCAAGGGCGCGCTGGGTCCGGTGTTCAGTGCCGGCCTGCTGGGACTGATGATCGGGGCGTTGTTGTTCGGACCGCTGGCGGACCGCGTCGGGCGCAGGAAAATCATCATTCTCTCGACGCTTGCGTTCGGCATCGGCGCGCTCGCCACCGCGTTCGTCCATGACGTCAACTCGCTTCTCGCAATCCGGTTTTTGACCGGCCTCGGTCTCGGCGGCGCGATGCCGAATGCGGTCGCGATGACGTCCGAGTTCAATCCGCGTCGCCGCCGCGCGACCATGGTGATGATCATGTTCTGCGGCTTCTCGGTAGGTGCTGCGCTGGGCGGTTTTCTCGCCGCGGCATTGATCCCGCAATTCGGCTGGCGCTCGGTCTTTGTCGTCGGCGGCGTCGCGCCGCTGCTGCTGGTTCCGATCCTGGCGTTGAAGCTGCCGGAATCCGTGCGGTTTCTCGCGCTCACCGGGCGGGCCAATGAGCGCGTCGCGGAACTGCTCGGATTGATCAACCCCAAGACTGCGGTCGCGCCTGCAACGCAGTTCGTCGTGCATGAACCCCATCTGCCGGGGATCCCGGTGCTGCATCTTTTCCGGGAAGGACGAACCCTCGTCACGCTGCTGTTGTGGGTGGTGTTCTTCATGAGCCTGCTCGACATCTATTTCCTGGCGAACTGGCTGCCCGTCGTTCTCAACGACCTCGGCGCCTCCGTATCTTCGGCGGTCGCAATCGGAACGATGTTTCAGGTTGGCGGCGTAGTCGGCACCTTTGTGCTCGGCAGCATCATCGACCGCTTTTCGTTTCGCGCGCTGACGCTGGTGTATTTCATCGCCGTTTTCGCGGTCGGCGCGATCGGCCAGCTTGGGCACTCCGTCGTTTTCGTCACCATGGCGATCTTCGCCGCCGGGTTTTGCGTTGTCGGCGGCCAGATCGCCGCCAATGCGCTGGCGGCGGCGTTCTATCCGACGTCGGTCAGGGCGTCAGGCGTCGGCTGGGCGCTCGGGATCGGCCGGATCGGATCGATTGTCGGACCCCTGGTCGGCGGCGTGCTGCTGACCGCCAAATGGAGCACGGCATCGGTGTTTGCCGCGGCTGCGGCCGCCGCTCTGTGCGCGGCGCTGGCGGCATTTTCGTTGAGCCGGCTGGCGGCGGCGGGGGAAGCCGCCAGGGACGCCGCCGACGCTCAGGCGTCGTATCAAGCGGGCTTGCGTCCGTCGACCACGCCCGGGGCTTAGGCCACCGCGCCTGACGCCCGCAATTGCCGGATCGACGTCGCGTCGTAGCCCGCGCCGCGAAGAATCTCGTCGCTGTGCTCGCCGATGCCGGGCGGACGGCGCGGCTGGACCTTCTTGCTGCCGTCGACCCAGATCGGGCTGTTGATCGTCAGCATGGTGTCGCCCTCGAACCGGACCAGCACCTCGTTGTCGATCATCTGCTGGTCGCTGGGAATATCGTCGAGGATGCCGACCACGCCGAACACCAGGCCGTTGCCATCGAGAATTTTTCGCCATTCGGCGAGGTCCCTGCCGGCAAAGATCCCGTCGAATATCCCGATCAATTCGAGCGAGCGCGCATGGCGGTCGGGCTTGGTCGCAAACCTCGGGTCGGCGACCAGATCTTCGCGGCCGAGGCAACGCGCCAGCGTCGACCATTGCCGCTCCTCGTTGAGCAGCGACAGGATGATCCAGCGGCCATCCTTGCACTTGTAGTGATTGGTCACCGCGTTCAGCGCGCGCTCGCGCGGACGCCGCTCGCCGAATTTCGCGCCGCATAATTTGGCTTGCGCAAGCACCCCGCTGGCCCAGACGCCGTTGGCCATCAGGTTCGAGCTGACATGGGAGCCCTCGCCGGTGCGCTCGCGTTTGTAAAGCGCGGTGACGATCGCGCCGTACAGCGCCATCGCGCAGGGGTGGTCGCCCATGCCGGCGACCGAGCGCGCCGGCGTGGTGTTCTCGTCCGCGCGCACCAGGTCCATCAGGCCGGAGCGCGCCCAATAGGCGTTGCTGTCGAAGCCGGGCTTGTTGGCCTCTTCGCCTTTTTCGCCGTAGCCGGTGAACGACGCATAGACCAGTCGCGTGTTGAGCGGCGTGAGTTCCTCATAGGTGATGCCAAGCCGCTGGCGCACGCCGGGCGGAAAATTCGTGATGAAGACATCGGCATCAGTGACGAGGCGATACAGCACGGCCTTGCCTTCCGGCCTGGAGAGGTCGAGCGCAAGGCTCCTCTTGTTGCGGGACTCCAGCATCCACGCGAAATTATGCGCGCTGACGGGATATCCCGGCAGGTTCGGCAGGTTGCGGTAGGGATCGCCCTGGCCGGGCGGTTCGATCTTGATCACGTCGGCGCCGAAATCCGACAGCACGGTCGCGGCCGCGGGCGCTGCGATGAAGCTCGCGCAGTCCAGTACCTTGAGGCCCTCGAAGATGCCCTTTTCCATGATGCCAGTCGCTCCCGTGACCCTTGTTGGTGTTATTCCGCGCGGTGGAACCGCTTTTCGACAGGCGGATTTGATCGGCGCATTTGACCGGTGTTGGCCGCGAGATGCAACGGCATATTCTGCGTCATTGCGAGCCAACGGGTCGCGCGAATGCGCGCCCGATGACAGGCTCCGCGAAGCAATCCGGGAGCCCCACGCAAGACGAATGGATTGCTTCGTCGCTCGCGCTCCTCGCAATGACGGAAGACAGCAGGTTTACTCGGTATCCGACATCAGCGCGGCATTGCCGCCGGCCGCAGCAGTATTGATGGTCACGGTCTGCTCGGTTGCAAAGCGCGTCAGGTAATGCGGGCCGCCGGCTTTCGGACCCGTGCCCGACAAGCCAGAGCCGCCGAACGGCTGCACGCCGACCACGGCGCCAATCATGTTGCGGTTGACATAGATATTTCCGACGGAAAGCCGCTCGATCACCGCCTCGATCGTATCGTCGATGCGCGAATGGATGCCGAGCGTCAGCCCATAGCCGGAGCGTTCGATTTCCTGCAGCACGCGATCGAGCCGGTCGGCAGGGTAGCGCACCACGTGCAGAACGGGGCCGAACACTTCCTCGGTCAGTTGAGCGGCGTCCGCCAATTCGAAGATGTGCGGCCCGACATAGTTGCCGGCCGGAGTTGCGCTCGCGAAATGCAGGCGGGCCTGTTTCTTCATTCGCGCAATATGCGTCCGCAGCCGCCGTTTTGCCTCCGCGTCGATCACCGGTCCGATCTGCGTGGCCGGGTCGCGCGGGTCGCCGATCTCAAGTTCGCGAGCGGCGCCGGATAACATCTCGATCATGCGCTCGGCGACGTCGTCCTGAACGAACAGCAGGCGCAGCGCCGAGCAGCGCTGGCCGGCCGAACGAAACGCCGACATCACGACGTCGTCGGCGACCTGTTCAGGCAGCGCGGTGGCGTCGACAATCATCGCATTGATGCCGCCGGTTTCCGCAATCAGCGGCACGATCGGGCCGTCTTTGGCAGCCAGCGTCCGGTTGATCGAACGCGCCACCTCAGTCGAGCCGGTGAAGACGACACCGGCAATATCAGGATGCGCCGTCAACGCCGCGCCGATATGGCCGTCGCCGGGAATCAGATGCAAGGCCGATGCCGGCACGCCGGCTCCGTGCAACAGTCGGATGGTCTCCGCGGCGATCAGCGGCGTCTGCTCGGCGGGTTTTGCCACCACCGTATTTCCCCCCATCAAGGCGGCCGTGACTTGCCCGGTAAAAATCGCCAGCGGAAAATTCCACGGCGAGATCGCGATGAATACGCCGCGGCCGCGCAGCCGCAAGCTGTTGCTCTCGCCGGTGGGGCCGGGCATCGCTTCTCCATTACCAAATATTTTGCGGCCTTCGGCGGCGTAGTAGCGGCAGAAATCGACGGCTTCGCGGACTTCCGAGAGCGAATCATCGAGCGTCTTGCCGGCCTCGCGCTGCAACAGCGCGATGAAATGCGCAGATCCTTGTTCCAGCAGGTTTGCGGCCCGCTCCAGTATCGCCGCGCGCGTCTCGGCTGGCGTCCGGCTCCAGGCATGGAAACCCTCGCGCGCGGCAGCGACGGCCGCATTCGCCTGCTCGGGCGTCGCCTCGATGACGCTTCCCATTACGCTTGCCAGGTCGATCGGGCTGACGAGCTGTCGTGCGGCACCCGCTGCTGTCCTGCCGTCGATCAGCGGCGCCGCCGCAACCGGCGCGGTTTCCGCGGCGATCGCGGAAAGCAGCCGGCTCAGCGCCGCGTGGTCGCCGAATTCGATGCCATGCGAGTTCTGCCGTTGCGGCTGGTACAGGTCGCGGGGAAGGCGGATGTTCGGATGCCGCGCGTTGCCCGCGGTGCCGATGATCTCGGCCGGGCGCCGCAGCAGCGCGGCCACCGGCACCGCATCGTCGGCGGCGACCGCCACGAATGAGGAATTGGCGCCGTTCTCCAGCAGGCGCCGCACCAGATAGGCCAGGAGATCGCGGTGGCTGCCGACCGGCGCATAGGTGCGACAGGCCAGTCCGGGGCGATCCTGGCTCAATTGCGCGTATAGCGCCTCGCCCATGCCGTGCAGGCGCTGGAATTCGTATCCGCTGTCGCCCGCCGCAAGTTCGAGAACGGTCGCCGCCGTCAGCGCGTTGTGGGTGGCGAATTGCGGGAACAGGCGTGGCCGCAGCGAGAGCAGCTTTTGCGCGCAGGTCACGTAGTTCAGGTCGGTCATCGCCTTGCGGGTGAACACCGGGTAATCGTCCAGACCGCGCTCCTGCGCGCGCTTGATCTCGCTGTCCCAGTAGGCACCCTTGACCAGGCGCACCATCATCGGCCGGTTCAGGGCGCGCGCAAGCGCTTCGATATGGTCGATCGCGGCTTCGGCGCGTTTCTGGTAGGCCTGGATCGCCAGCCCAAAACCGTCCCAGCCTCGCAGCGACGTATCACCGAGCGCGGCCGCAATCACCGCCAGCGACAGTTCCAGCCGGTCCGCCTCCTCGGCATCGACGGTGAAATTCAGATCATGGACCTTGGCGCGGCGGGCGAGATCGACCAGGCGCGGAACCAGTTCGGCCATCACGCGCCGCTGGCCTGGCGCGTCGAAACGCGGATGCAGCGCGGAGAGTTTTACCGAGATGCCGGGCCGGTTGGGCAGCGGCTGATCGCCGGCTGCACGGCCGATAGCTTCGATCGCGCTGCTGTAGGCATTGAAATAGCGCTCGGCGTCAGCGGCGGTGCGCGCGCCTTCGCCGAGCATGTCGAAGGAATAGCGCGCCGGGCGGGGCGACTGCGCCCGCGCCAGGGCGGCTTCGATGGTCTCGCCGAGCACGAAATGGCTGCCCATCAGGCGCATCGCCTGCCTGGTGGCGGCGCGCACGGCAGGGACGCCTAGCCGTTTGGTCAATCGCCCGATCGTTCCTTGCGGCGTCTCGCCGGGCTGAATCACCCGCGCCGACACGCCCAGCGCCCACGCCGACGCGTTGACCAGGAAGGCGCTGGATTTCGTCTCGTGATGGACGAAGTCGCCTTGGCCGAGCTTGTCCTCGATGAACTGGTCGGCGGTGCGGCTATCGGGCACGCGCAGCAGGGCTTCGGCGAGCACCATCAGCGCCAGGCCCTCCCTGGTGGACAGCGCGAATTCGCGTAACATGTCCTCGACGCCGCCCAGTCGGTCGTCACTGCCGCGAATGGCGGCGATCAGGCGTGTCGCGGTGCGGTCGATCCGCGCGTCCTGTTCCGCGCTCAATCCGGCGGTTTCGAGCAGGCGCGCCGCCATGAGACGATCGTCGGGCGCGTAGCTCGCCCTGAAGGGCGGAAAATGAGCGGGATTGGAGTTCATGGCGCGATTCAGGCTCCGGTGCGCCATCATGCCGCCGGACTTGGCATCGTGAAACCGCTGCGATAGTTTTTGCGGGGTTTTTTTAATTGAAATGTGGTGGCGGATGCAGTTGTCGGGAAGGCGGGAACGGTCGGGCACGGCGGCCAGGACGCTGACGTTCGGCGGTCTAGCCATGTGCTTTATCGGATTGATCCTGGTTGCCGCGGCGTTGCCGGCGTATGCGCTCGAACTGAGCGCGCCGCAGGCAGCGCTGTACAGCACGGTGTCGATTTTCCCGCCTTCCGCGAAATCCATGACGGTTTGCTACGGCTTCGTCTGCCGGCGCCGCGAGATGCTCGACTTCACGCCCGCCGACCGCAGCGCGCTGACGCAGATCCTGGCGGCGCGGCGTGCTTCCGCCGCGGCCGAACGCGTCGCCGTGCAGAAGGCAGTGATCTGGTTCGATCGCCGCATGGGGCCGGTGATCGGGACCAACAAGCGCGTCGCCAAAGCGGATTTCCGTGCGCTCGACACCAGCCATAATTACGATTGCTGGGACACCACCCGCAACACCACCAGCCTGCTGCTGGTGCTGCAGCAGTGGGGTCTCTTGAAATATCATGTGGTGGGCGACCCGCATTACCGGGGCAATGCACTGGTCCTGCAGACGCCGCACAACACCGCGGTGCTGGTCGAGCGCGCGACCGGGGTCGAGTGGGTCGTGGACATGTGGCCGCGCGGCTACGCCCAGCCGCCCGATGTCATGACCGTCGAAAAATGGGTCACGGAAGATTGAGCGATCGAACCAGCGCATTCTGCGCCGACTCGAATGCGCGCGAATGCGCGCAAGAGCGGTGTCCGCTCCTGCCGAAAACAATCTGTGTTCTGGAGATTTTCTCCTAAGCCCCACTCCCGGATTGCATCCGAGAGTGTGCTGTTACTGACCGCGCTTTCGCGTCAAACCTTGAGGTTCTCGGCCGAGGTCTTGCCGCGATTGGCAACCTCTTCGTATTCGACCGTCTGTCCTTCATTGAGCGAGGAAAGGCCAGCTTTCTCGACCGCCGAAATATGAACAAAAACATCCTTACCGCCACTGGAAGGCTGGATGAATCCAAAACCCTTGGTCGCGTTGAACCACTTCACAGTACCTTTAGCCATCACGTCGTCTCCGCAGGATCAAAAATAATAACGGGCTGCCGGTCCCCGCAAACCGGCATGTCCGACGGGCGCAGGATACGCGTTATGGGTCACGCTTGATAGCTTAAACCACACCGGGAATTTGTCGGAAAACGATCATTATCGCGGCACATTTGCAGTTTTCCCCGGTTTCGCGATCATTTCACGCGGAAAATGATCGCAAAACGCCGGATGGTTCCGATTTTATCGAACAGGGAACCCGCAGCGCCTCGTCCCGCCGATGGCGAGCGCGCCCGTTCGGTTTGCAATCGAACGTCAATAGGTCGCGGCGAGATATTCGACGATCTTGGGGACGTCCGCCTCGTCGATCGGCGCGCCATACACCTTGATCATCTTGGTCACTTCGGCCTGCCAGAAGTCCTTCTTGTATTTCGGCCCGCGCGGCTGGGTCTGGACGTAGTCCACGGAGTGACAGGCCGTGCAATTGTTCTTCACCACCTCGAGATTCGGTCCCGGCTTGAATGCCGCGGTTTCCTCCGGGAGCTTGTAGTTGACCGGGGCCGCAATTGCGGCGCCAAGACCAAGGCCGGCGACGGTGGCAAGGGTGAGGAGAAGCGAGCGGGGCATCATGATTCTCCTCACGCCGCAGTGACGCGAACGGTTTCGACGACGTTGCGCAAGTACCCGGCCGGATTCCAGAACGGCTCCATCGGCTGGGTGTCGCCGGCATTGTTGGTGGCGCGAACCTTGAGTTCGTGGCTGCCTGCCGCGAGCTTTATCGGCAGCTTCCATTCGCGGAACGAATATTTTCCGAGATCCCTGCCGAGTTTGGCCGGTGTCCAGCTCTTTCCGCCATCGATGGAGACCGCGACTTCCTTGATGCCCTTGCCGCCGTCGAAAGCGATACCCTTCAGCGTCGTTCCGCCCGGCTTCAGTTTCGCGCCGTCGGTCACATTGGTAATGAAGGAGCGGACGGTAAAGCGGTTGATCGGGATCGTCGCCTTCGGCGCGGTGCCGGGCTCGATGCATCCGCACGGCGTATCCGGAATCCGATAGGCGGTCTTCATCCAGAAGCCGTCAAACACATTATCGATCACGGTGATCTCGTTGAGGTGCTTGACCCAATAGGTGCCATAGTAGCCAGGCACGACCAGGCGAAGCGGAAAGCCGTTGAGAACCGGCAACTCCTCGCCGTTCATGCCGTAGGCCAGCATCACCTCGCCATCGCGGGCGTGATCGATATCGAGCGCTTTGACGAAATCCGGCGTCTTGTCGCTGACTGGTCCATCCATGCCGCCGAACGTGACCTGCTTTGCGCCTTGCTGCACGCCGGCCCTGTCGAGCACGGTTTTCAGCGGCACGCCGCGCCAGCGCGCATTGCCCATCGCGCCGTTGCCCAGCTGGCCGCCGGCGACGCGCGGCTCGGAAAATCCGCGGCTGTTGCCCGAGCATTGATTGACGGCAACCAGTTCGACCGCGGGAAGCTTCCTGATTTCCTTCAGCGACAGCTTGAGGGGATGATCGACCTTGCCCTTGATCTCGAGGGTAAATTTATCGGGATCGATATTGAGCGGTACATCCGCCAGATGATAGCGGACGAAAAAAGCATTGTTCGGGGTGATCGGTCCCTCGTTGAAGACGGAAAATGGCGTCTCAAGCTGCGGCGGCCGGCTGGTCAGGCCGATCATCGTGCGCTTTTGCGGATATTTTACCAGCGGCCGTTCGCCGTTGCCGATGGGTAACGTCACCGTGTCGAGCGCGAGCGCGCGGACCGAACCGAAACCGGTGGCAAGCGCCGCAAGACCTGCGCGCTTCATCATCTCTCGTCTGTCGAGCATTGTGCTTCCTCCGAAGCTTGTCTTTCGAGGCGGTCCTCGGCGCGGAATAGTCCGCATCGGCGGCGGCCAAGTCAATTCATGCTTTTGGAGGTAGGCCAGCCGTTGCGATGCAACATTCCGGAGGTTCGGATTTGAACGCCGCGGATTTGCGTCAAACCGGGCGGCAAAAATCCCCGGCCGCGCCAGGCGACCGGGGATCCGGAGCAGCCGAAGTTCGATCAATATCCGCAGACGTTGACGGTGCGCAGGCGATAGCCGAACGGCGTGAGCACCCGCTGTGTCACATAGCATCCGTCGTCGATGCCACCACCGATGAAGCCGATGCCGAAACCGTGGCCAAAGTGGTGATGATGAAAGCCGCCGCCCCAGCCGCCACCCCATGGACCAGCGGAAGCGGCGGTGGGCGCCAGCGCCATGGCGCCGAGCGAAGCTGCGGCAACAAGCGCGAGAGTCAATTTACGTAACATGGTCGTTCTCCTTCGATGTGCGCCGTGAAGTTTCTCCTGGCGCGGGTTGGGATCTTTCAGTCTTACCCATCGCACATCAGTCGCACCCTCACCGAACGGGGTTCGAGAAAATCGCATCTGGTTTGAGAACAAATTTCTGAACGAATGTTCAGGTGCTGGAGCCACTGTCAGGCCGCGGCGATTTCCACATCGTTAACCAGCGCGGTCAGCGTCTTCGCGTTGGCGACCGAGCGGACGATCATCGGCTCGGTGCGCCCGCGAATCCCGACTTGCTGCTGCGGCAAGGCATCGGCCGATAGCCCGGCGGTGACGCGAACCTCCTCCGAGAGGATCGCTTCGCATGCGAGGCTCTTGGTCATGTCCTGCAGCCTCGCCGCGACATTGACCGCGTCGCCGAGCGCGGTGAACACCATGTGGTCGCGGTAGCCGATGTCGCCGACGATCACTTCGCCGCCGTGAATGCCGATGCCGAAGCGGATCGGCTCGCGCAGATCATGACGGAGGAATTGATTCAACGCGTCGACATTGGCGGCAATCATGGCGGTCGCCCGGAGCGCCTGGCGGCAGGCGATCTGCGGCGTGGTATGGAGGCCGAACAGCGCTAATTGGCCGTCGCCGACGAACTGGTTCGGTTGACCGCCGCATTCGATCACCGCCTGCGACACCGCGCCCAGGAAGCGGTTGACGATGAAGACGGTGTCGAATGGCAACTGCTTTTCGGCGAGTTTGGTCGAGCCCCGCATGTCCACGAACATGCTGACCAGATAGCGTTCCTGGCCGATGCGATGCGGCGCCGAGGCGGGAGCGTTCGCCGACACCGTCTGCGGCGTGAAGAGCTGGAAAAAGGACAGATCGGTCTCGGGCCTGAGCTGGCAGGCAAGCCGGATGGAAGTGTCGGCCGCGCCGACGCGGTTGAGCACGAACGCCTCCCGCTGCGACGGCGCCGGCAGCCGGCTGCAGTCGCCGATCACGCGAATGCGGCAGGTGGAGCAGCGGGCGCGGCCGCCGCACACGCTCGCATGTGGAACGTTATAGCGCAGGCTTGCCTCAAGCACGCTGAGGCCCTTGTGGACCCGGACCGTCCTGCCGTTGCCATAGGACAGGTTGATCATGCCTCCCCGGCGTTCGGCCAGCGCGCGCGCGCCCCTTTCCAGCAAGACCAATCCGACCAGGCCGAGATAGAAGATCAGGAAATAATCCTCGACGGAGGACAGCACGGCTTGCTCGGCCGGCGTGCCGACCAGCCGCGGCGAGAGATTCTCCGCCCTCCATTCGACGCTGTCGCTGTCGACGACGCTTCGACCACCCTGATAGAGGCCGAGCATCGCCAGCGTCGGAACCAGCACGGCGGCGGCGAGCAGAAATGGCGCGGCGCGTTGATAGAACGCCTTCATGCGCAGCCAGAGATAGAGTCCGATGCAGCCGTGAATCCAGGCGATGATGAGGACCGCGAATATCAACCAGATCTTGTACGGCCACACGATCCAGTACGCGAAAAACACCTGCGGATAGAGCTTCTCATGCCCGAAAAGGGTCTGGCCGAGCCGCACGCCGACAATGTGGGTGATGATGAGCGCGGGGATGCTCAGGCCGAGCACGAGCTGGAGCGGCTCGATCGCCTTCCAGCGAAATTGCCGACGCTCGTACAGCGCCCAGATCCCGAGGCCGGTGTGAACCACGACCGCGGTGTAGAACGTGATCGCCACCGGGAGAAACTGCCAGAACGCGGTGTGGTACCAGACGCCGGCAGCCAGCGCGTCCATCGAGATATTGCCGAGCGCGTGGTTGAGGAAGTGGCTGACCAGATAGGCAAACAGCACCAGTCCGCAGGCGAGACGGACCTGCCGGACGCTTATGCCACGGATGAAGTTTTCGACCCGTTCTCTTGAAAATGCGGCCATGCGATCCAGACGAAGGTTTATCAACGATAGATCGGGAATAGTAGGATTTATTCCACTTCGAATGAAGCATTGCCTTGAAGGCGCCGGCAACGGCGACGATAACCCCTCGGCGCGGGACCACTGCCGGGCGTGCCGATCCCTCCCGGCCGGAGAGGCGAGACCGAACGCGTGGCTCGCGCTGGCGCCGGTGAGTTGACACCTCCTGATCAGTCGGGGGAAAAGGCGGGCGTGACGATCACCACCCCCGATAGATGCCGCGCCAAATCGGACCGTTCCGTCTTTCGGCAGCTGCTCGCCGTGGCCGCGTTGATAACAGCGATGACGGCGTTACGCGCGATTTACGCCGGCGTGATCGATCTGCGCACCGATGAGGCCTACTACTGGACCTGGTCGAAGGAGAGCGCGCTTTCGTTCCTCGATCATCCGCCGATGGTTGCGTGGTTCATCCGCTTCGGCACTGCGATCTTCGGCGATACCAATTTCGGCGTCAGGTTTGCCGGCATCCTTGCGATGCTGGCAACCCAGTTGCTGCTCGCCGATATCGTGCGGCGCGTGACCCATGACGTCCGCGCGATCGTGATCGCGGTGCTGATGCCGGAGGCCGCGCTTTATTACGGCCTGCTGATGGCCAAGGTCTCGCCCGACATTGCGCTGATCCCGTTCGCGGTCGCCATGATATGGGCGCTGGTCCGGCTCAACGAAAGCGGCGACGGGCGCTGGTGGCTCGCGGCCGGCGTGTTCGCGGGGCTGGCGCTGCTGTCGAAATTCACCGTCGTCATGCTGCTTCCGGCGGTCGCGGCGTTCATGCTGGTGCCAGGCTGGCGGCGGCGCTGGCTGTCCAGCCCGTATCCGTGGGCAGCAGTGCTGATCGCGGCGGTGTTGTTCCTGCCGGTCCTGATCTGGAATGCCGGGCATGACTGGGCGACGTTCAGGTTCCAGCTGGTACGGGCCACCGCGACCCACGAATGGTCGCTGCGCACCGTCGGCGATTTCATCGGCCTGCAGTTCGGACTGGTCGGGTTCATCCTGCTGCCGGTGGTCTTGTCCGGCGTGGCGCTGACGGCATGGCGTGGCTATCGCCGCGGCGACGCTGTGGCCGTTCTGCTTTCGACCGCGGTGATCGTTCCCTTTGCTTATTTCTTCTGGAAATCACTGAGCCTGAGGGTCGGCGACACCTGGCCGATGTTCATGTGGCCGGCCGGATTCGCCGCCGCCGCCATCAACATCGCGATGCTGCCGCGGGAGGGCTTTCCCGCATGGATGATCAGATCGACCATTCGCTGGGCCTGGGCCGCGATCGCTTCCGGCATCGTCCTGGTCGTTCTGGTGTTTCTGTATTATGTCGTCAGCCCCTGGAATTTCATTGGTCGCACCGATCCGATCGGCGGCGAGGCGGGCTACGAGCAGGTCGTGGACCGCGCCAGGGCCGAGTTGCAAAAGACCGGCGCGACCTGGATCGCAACCACGGATTACCGCACCTATTCCATGCTGCGTTGGTATTTCAATGGCCGCGTGCCGGTCATCCAGATCAACGAGCGCGGCCGGTTTATGGGCTTTCGCGATCCCGGCATGAGTTTGATCGAAGGCCATGCCGGGCTCTATGTCGGACGTGAGCCCGACAACAGCAGTCCATTGTGGGCGGCGACGACGGCTATCAGGGAGCCGCTGGAGCGGGTCGACCGGAGCTGGCGCGGAACCATGATGGATACCTACGCGCTGGAAAAGCTGACCGGCTGGACGCCGGAACTTTCGCCGCCCCCGGATTCGCCGCTCTATCGCTGGCGCGTGCTGGCGGGCGACGTGGGGCCGGCGTTGCGCATCGCGGCGTTGGGTTTGATGAAGTCGATGAGCCACTATGACGGTCCAGCGCCGTCGTTGGATATTGGAAGCCTGATCCAGAACGACGCGCCGCCGTGATCCCGATTTTTTGCCGATATCAGTCCATGGTGCGCCTCGATGATGGTGCGCGCGATGGACAGTCCCATGCCCATGCCTTCGGCCTTGCTCGTAAAAAACGGTTCGAAGATCTCTTTTAACTTATCCTCGGGAATGCCGGGTCCTCGATCAGACACGGATAGCTCGGCAAACTTCTCAACGCGCGAAGTCCGGATGGTGATAATGCGATTTTCGCTCGGCGTATCCTTCATCGCGTCGATGCCGTTCACGACAAGGTTCAGAATGACTTGTTGAAGTTGGATGCGGTCGCCGAGGATCGGAAGCGCATCCGGTGCAATCAAACTAGTCAGTTCGACCCTTCGTCCGCCGGCAGGAGAAAAAATAACTCCAATCGTTTCGCGAACAACGTCATTCAAGTCGAAGTTTTTCAGTTCAAATGGCGCTTTTTTCAGCAGACTGCGCATCCTACGAATGATCTCGCCGGCGCGCTGGTCATCCCGCAAGATATCGTCAACAATCTCGTTCAGTTCCGCGATGTTAGGGCTTGGAGATTTCAGAATTATCTTTGCGGTTTCGGCGTTGGTCAGAATAGCGCCGAGCGGCTGGTTAATTTCGTGCGCGATTGAGGCGGTCAGTTCGCCAGCGGTCGAAAAGCGCATGACACGGGCCAGTTCCGCCATGCGCAGCCGCGACTGCACTTCGGCAAGTTGACGCCGACGATGCTCACCAAGCAGGGCCGAGATAAGCCCAGCTTGGACAAGAAGAACCATGACAATAAGTGCGATCTGCCACCAGTACCGCTCCCACACCGTCGGCTCGCGGAAGTAGATTGTGCTGCCGGGTGGTAGATTGCTCTCGCTAATTCCCCAGCGCTGCATTTGCCGCCAGTCGAATATGGGCGCTGCGAACCCAGAGGCTGGAGTTTTGATGTCGCCTGCCTTTTCGCCGTTGAGGATGCGAATGGCAACCGCAGCGGTGATTTGACTTAACTTGCCCACCGAGTGCATCGGACCGCCAACGATTGCGTCACCGAAGAAGGAGCCGTCGTAGGAGAAAATTGGCCCGTTAGCCGAGGAGGAGAGTTTGTCCAGCGCGTCGTTCGCCTCGTGCGCAACTCCCGCCGCATCGACATTCATCAGGTGCCAGAAGATCGCGCTGTGAGGCGGAAGTCCTGCCGCGTCGATCAGAATTTCTTCAAACGACTTTTCATCGTACCATCTTAGTTCCACCCGCCCGGCCAGTGGCGCGAGTTCGCGGCGCATCTCCCCCAGCCAAAACGTCTCATTCGGAGAAACGCCGTTGACGACCGCGATGGTTTTTGTGAGTGGCAGGACGCGCAGGATATTGTCGAAGGCAGCAGGGAAATCGTGCGCAACAGCAACCACCGTATCATTTTCCGTCAACTTCTCGTAATCGACCCGACGCTGCTCCACCGCCGTAAAGACCATTGGCGTTGCAGAAAACAGCTGCTGGCGATGACGCTGGACGAAATTGGCGGCGGGCGCGCCGATGGCGATAATGAGATCAACCGGCCGACGGGCGTAAAGAGCTCGAAGATATTCTACAAATGCTATTTCCGAACTTTCGTCATCTTGACCTGTACTCACCAGCGAGTGGTCGATAAAGTCCACCCGCTTGTGCCACTGTTGGCTTATCTCGGAGCGAATGGATTGCTCGTAGTCGCTCCAGGGTTTGAAACGAGGACCAAACGAATGCAACATCAGAACACGTTTGGGCTCAGGATCAGCCGCCCTGCCTGGTGTCTGTGCTCCCAGCAAGATTGCAGTCGCTAGCAACCCTATGACGGCTCGTACGAAAAAAAATTGGAACGCCAATCTAATTCGCCAAAAACACATTGCGTCCGCGCCGCCTTACTAGCTGTCGCTTCCCAGTAGCTTGCCGCTCTTACGATTGACGCGGTGCAGCCGCACGCGCGCTGAACAGCACCGCTCCGTACCAGTCTCGGGGCGCTTCCTTGTCTCCACCCACAACATTGAATGCTCTGATCGGTTATCGGCATTTGGACTCATAACCCACGATGCGGGAATCTCCGAAAGACCGTTTTGATCCATCGCAAACTTCTACCCACAATACCAACACTGCGCAGAACATATCGTGGCCACGGACAAATTCATGTGGCGGGGTCGGACGGAGGTCTGTTCTGGGTTCAAGAGCGCCATTTTGACCCTCAACCAGCCACTTCCGGTTTACCCCCCGATCAATGGACATCAAGAGGCCGGCCCAGTTGGTCCGTTTGGTGCCTCAACGGAAGTGGGCAGCCCAAATTCCGGGGCGGCACAATCAACGGCGAGCCTCCCCAAATTTGATCAAAATCAAACATGCGGCTTTCTTCGCGACTAAAAGACAGGGTATCGAACTGACCCCGTCGTGCAGCCCGAGATAGACAGAGAACCAGACAGCTTCGGTGTTCCGCCTTCCTCTGCCATTTGCTTCTTAGGAGAGACCTATGCCCCCGGTCGTGCATGTTGTCGACGACGATGCGGCGTTCCAGACAGCGACGAGATATCTTCTAGAGCAAGCGGGCTACGAAGTCGCGAGCTATTCTTCGGCCGAGCATCTCCTGGATCATTTGCCGAACGAAAGTGCGCGTGGCTGCATCCTCCTCAAGGTCAGGATGGCAGGACTGTGCGGTCCGTGTCTGAGCACTCTCAGTTCGGCGCTGCCTGTCATATTCCTCACTAGTTTTTTCGATATTCCAACCGTAGTGCGGGCTATCAAGGCGGGTGCGGAGGATTTTCTACTCAAGCCCGCATCATCGGACCAGCTTCTTCGAGCAGTCGGGCGGGCCATTGCGCATCACGATGCGACGCGTGACCTGAAGGGCACGCTGAACACCGTTCGCTCTCGTATTGCAACATTGACGCCGCGTGAGCGGGAAGTTTTCGAACTTGTCATTCGCGGCGCGACTAACAAGCATGCCGCCAGATCGTTGGGTTGCACGGCGCGCACGGTCAAGGCCCACCGACACCGGATAATGGAAAAAATGCAGGTCCGATCACTGCCCGAACTGGTGTCTTTGGCAGAGCGGATCGGCGTTACGTCGGGCAACGGGCATTCAGCCTTAAGCTATCTCGCATCATTTTCCAGTGCCTTTATCACCAAGGCCTCTTCGCCGGTCGAGCAGTTGCAACCGGCCTCACTTGGGCCGTGATGACCGCATCGCCATCCTTCAGCGCTTCGCCTGCAGTTCGCGAGCTCTGCTTGCCGCATCATCGAGGTCAGCAAGCCGGGCTCATCTCGGCCCTGCTGCGTGAGCATCGTCGGCGTCGTCTGGCCGAAGTGCAGTCGGCGCAGCGTACGAAAGAACTTGCCCACGTCAACCGCTTCGCCACGGCTGGCGAACTGACCGCCTCAATTGCTCATGAAATAAGCCAGCCGCTCGGCGCCATTCTGACCAATGCCGAAACCGCGGACGCGATCCTGAAGTCCCCGACGCCCGACCTCGCTGAACTCAAGGATATCGTGAAGGATATTTTGAATGATGATCGACGCGCCAGCGAGGTCATTCGACGAATGCGGAGCCTATTGAAAAGGGCACCTTTCGATCCGAAAGATTTGGACCTCAACGAGGTGGTGCGAGAGACAGTCGATCTTCTTTCAGCGGTGACCCTTGGACATAAAGTCGAATTGAGCAGTTCCCTCGCGCCGGTTGCACTGCCAATCATCTGCGATCACATCCAACTCCAGCAAGTCATTATTAACTTGGTCATGAATGCGATCGACGCGATGAAGGATACGCCGAGGGAAAATCGCACCATCATCATTCGGACTTCGCGCGTCGAGAACTTTGCCCAGCTATCCGTGTTGGACTGCGGACCGGGCATTCCCGAAGGCAAACTGAAGATGTCTTCGAACCGTTTTTCACCAGCAAGGCGGAAGGCATGGGCATGGGGCTGTCCATCGCGCGCACCATTGTCGAGGCGCACCATGGGTTGATTTCGGCAGAAAATCGGGATCACGGCGGCGCGTTGTTTCGGATCAGGCTTCCCCTTTGTACCGACGGCGCTGGGCCGTCATAGTGGCTCATCGACGGCGGCTTTACCTGAACCACAAAAATACGAGGCCAACGACCAAGATAGCGAGCCAGATCAGCGAGAGACGGAAGTACAGAGTGGAGCGCTTCATTGGGCCACACTTCCATCTGGTGGGTGCGACTGATCGAGCGTCGGGCGCGCTTTCGTTGCCTTAATTTAGATCAGCCGGTGGCATGCTGTCCTTCAGGACAACTGTCCCTAACTTGGGTTCTTTGGTTAGATGGCTGGGTAGCGGCCACATCGAGGCCGATGGTCCCACTGCGCATGAGGAGTGCGCTGCCATGCATCTCCATTCATATCGCGACGAAAGCCACTCCAGACATCTCGATTTGATCGGCGGAGGCGGCCACCCCTGGTCAATTGACCTGGTCTTCGTAACAGCTTCGAGCATCTTAGTGGTGGGCTTCGTCTGCGCCCTCATAGCCCATTGGGTCCGCTAAGAATTTTTCCCGCCGCGCGTCTGCGCCGGTCATCTACATCACTGGGAACGACAACCCCGGTTCGCAAGGCTGCGCTTCAATCCGGGTGTCACGCTTATCCGGTCTCGGCGAAGTCACCGATGGAGCCGCCGGAGAGAGCCTCGGCTTCCGCTGCTCAAACCATTGATCGCCGGTTCTCGCTGGCGAGCGACCCAGCGGGTATTTTCCTTTTGCCGGGTGCGGCATTCGCTCAATACAGGCTTTCAGGCCGATGCGTTTGGTGTTGAAAAATCGGGAGACCCACCGCTGCTCGAACCTTCTTTCAAGATCAAGAGGGATTTCCATGACAGCGCTCCGGGTTCGTGGTCGCCCCCCGCTCCGCAAGGCCTCAACGCGCGGGGTTCTTTAAAGGTCCACTGCAGAATGCGCATTCAGCAGCATCGGTCCGAAGTTTTTCCAACCGGGTCTTCATGCCGTTTATGGGTGTCGCGAAGCGGTTTTCAGATCGCGCTTCTCTCGCGACAGGTGCCGCCGGTCGTCACAAATCCTTCGCCTTTCGCTGGCACCCCGACGAGGCTGCTCCGCCTGGGGGGGGGCGGTGAGCGAAGCAGCCTCATCGAAGGCTCGCGCTGTCCTATGCTCGGGAGAGCCTCTCCAGCACAGTGCCAACCATGAGATCAAAGATTTTCACGGGCCACTATTGTCCTCATGGCCACTCAATTGGGCACCTTAGAAACGGGTCTTTCGCCGGATACTCATTTGTTGCGCCGCAATAATTCCTTAATTCTGGCAACCAATATACCCGCGCTGGGGGTCAGAGCATGGGGGGACATCACCATGACTGACAGCGAAAGCCGGAAGGAGCGCAGAAACCAGGTGGAGCGCTATCGAGTAATGGCGCAGGAGACCACCGATCCGCTCGCGGCATGTTTGCTCCGCGATATCGTTCTGGATTTAGAAGCCGAGTTGGAGGGATCGCCGGAAAGCGTCGGCCTTGATGCTGCGTGAGCATCGACGCATCCTAAATCAGCGTGTTTTTACCTGGGGCAGCGACGCATTCGACTCCTGCCTCAAGAGAGAAATCCGACAGCGGACTGCCCCGGCGTGCCATCAGGGGTCCGCCGTATCTTGAAGTCGGGGGTCTGGGGTGCCTGCGGCGAACGATCTCGACGCCTTCATTGCGAGACAACCGGTGAGCTGCAATCCAATCTCGATGGACCAATATCCCGCGCACCATTGGCGAGGCGCACAGTGGGCTGATATAGGCAAAAAATCGGGATCACTGCGGCGCGTCGTTCCGGATCAGACTTCCTCTATGTAACGACGACGCTGGGCTGTTCATAGTTGTCGGCGCGCCTGTTAACAGGCCTCAACTTCGGCCATCTCTTGGCAGACGTTGGCTATCCCGGTACGCCCCTCGAACACGACCCGCTCGATGCTGCTGCCGGATTACCAGGCAGACCCTCCGTTGATCTAGGTCAACGTCAGCGATCCTTTGGCGCTCATGCTATGTTCAGCCGCACCTGAGGCGGCTCCCGTCACCTTTTAGTTCCGTAAGCGCGAAGAGGAGTCCACCATGTATTCGAGGAAGCGTCTTTCGATCAAGTCAGCGACAGTTGCCGGGGTTGTTGTTAGCGTCCTGTTGGGGCTTGCAGGTCTCACTCTCAATCCAGCACCGGCCAGGGCCGTAATTTACTGCCAGTACGTTGAATATCCGGTCGGCTGCGTTGCCCGGGCAGGCGTCGTGCTCAGGCCTCGCCCGGTGGCGCGCGCTGCGGTCCGTCATAACGCTGGTGGCAATTTAAATGGCGGCGTCAATCGCGTTGGGGTGCGGCGGTAAAGCACTTGTTTGCGGGTCACGGCCTTGGCGCGGCAGACGGCAAGCCAGGTTCGTGACCCGTTTACATTTTTGTCATCCAGCAATTCTTCTGTTCTCGGAGAAATGCGATCAAAGGGGCGTCCGAGAGGGCCAGGTCTAAAGGCGAGGGATCCAACCTGGACGGCTCAACAGGTATTCGACCATTCGCGGAGGAATGCTTAAAGCTCTGGCTATCTCGAGTTCATCCTTCGGCAGTCCCGCAAGGATCGATGCTTCACTCTTGCTTCGGACTTTGAAAAGCCACTCTGGATCAACCACCACAGCGCGTCCTACCGCAACCAGATCAGCTCCCATTTTGATCGCCCCCTCAGCATCTATGCACGTTTTAATCCCACCGCTTGCCATGACCGCACTGCGGCCCGCTATAACACGGGCAAATTCCGTGATTGGACTCTCTGCCGGGGTATAACTCTTCTCGACCGGACCATCATAAACACGGGTCTCTCCCACAGGTCGGCTCTTCCGATAATCATCGAGCGAAACGGAG
Organism: uncultured Alphaproteobacteria bacterium; assembly: GCA_963801875.1. Classification (GTDB taxonomy): domain Bacteria; phylum Pseudomonadota; class Alphaproteobacteria; order Rhizobiales; family Xanthobacteraceae; genus Bradyrhizobium. The sequence continues at coordinate 336,237 of CAWDGT010000011.1, forward strand.
ATGTAGTCGAGACCCAACCTGGCAAGTTCATGACAGAGCAGTTTGGCGTCCTCAAGCGTATAACCGCCCGGCTCGGACTCAAATGGCGTAACGCGAAACCCTGCGATCAGCTTTGGACCGAGTGCGTCGCGAACGGCCTGCGCGACAGCGAGAGGAAAGTTCATACGCTTTGAAAGCGTGCCTCCCCAATTATCAACGCGATGATTGGCCCGAGGTGAAAAAAACTGATGAACCGCGTAGTGGTTGGCTCCGTGAATCTCAACGCCGTCGAAACCAGCTTTTCGAGCGAGGGAAGCAGCCTCTCGAAAGCTTGCAATCAGGCTTCCAACCTCATTGGCCGTCATCGCCCTTGGCGTCTTTGCTCCGGGACGCAACGATGCAACTGCAGAAGGCGCACGCAGACATTGCTCACCTATCAACTCGGGCTTTGCGATGCGGCCACCGTCATATATTTGGAGGATCGCAAGACCTCCTGCGGCACGCATTGCTTCAGCGAGCCGATGGAGACTAGGACAAGTGTCCATCATGTGTCGCACCTATTCCCTGCCAAGAGCGCCCGTCTTGTTCGACGTAAGCGGCGGAAGAAATGGTGGCTCCGAATCCGCTGGCAGCACGTCGTCGGACAAATTCGAGTTCGTGTTCGGTAGCCGTCCCATCTTCATGGGAAGAATCGGTTGTTAGCGGAGCAATCGCAAACCGATTTGCCATCTCTCGTCCGCTGTTGAACCTAAAAGGAGACCAAACAACCATCGATCAAACCTCAGATATTCCTCAAGCTGGGCGGCGTCGATTGGAAACCTGTTCGCTGCAACTCGATAGAGCGCGTCTCCAGAAGCGGATGTAAGAAACCAATGAAATAACACTCTCGTCAACAAAGCTCTCTTAAGGCAACCGTTCGATTCCGGCCACCAACAGCGCTTCTCATGGCAACGCATTGTTTCTAACAAACCCTTGCGTCGCAAGCGTTTCTTGGATTCTGCCTCACTCCATGGAACGAGCCATTCGAAGCTGTCTGGTTAAGGCCGTCGTCTTAGTGGAAGATGCGTCCGGAGTCGATGACGACGGTCTGGCCGGTCATGGTCTCGGTGCGGCACATGGCGACCACCATGTGGGCGCAGTCGTCCTTGTCGGCTGGCCTCTTCAGGAGCGAGCCCGATGCGGAGCGCTCGATCTGCTCGGGCCGGAGATTGGCTGTCGCGCGAGTGCCGTCCAGCAGGCCCGGTGCCACGCAGTTGACGAGTGTCTCAGGCGCTAGCGCCACCGCCATGCAACGCGTCAGATGAATGAGCCCCGCCTTCGACACGGCATAGGCGATAGAAGAGCCGGTTGGGCTGAGCCCTGCTACCGACGCTATGTTGATGATGCGGCCTCGCCCCTGGGCCTTCATGATAGGGGCTACCGCTTTGGTCAGGCGCATCGGCCCCGTCAGGTTGATGGCCATAATCTTGTTCCATACCTCCAGCGTCAGATTGTCGAGATCGCCGAAAGGGATCGAGACGTTATAAGCGGCGTCATTGATCAGAACATCAAGGCGGCCGAAGGCCTGGGTTACCTCGCCTACCAGCCGATCCACAGCCGCGCCGTCGGTTATGTCACAGGCGAAAGCTTGAGCGCTGATTTCATAACGTGACGTTAGTTCGCTAGCGACGCTTTCCGCTTGGTCGCGGCTGCGAGCGTACATGACCGCCACATGTGCGCCCGCCTGCGCGAGCGCGTGGCAGATGCGCTGCCCCAGCCCGCCATTGCCGCCCGTCACTAGTGCAACCACGCCCTTCAGGTCCATCGCTTCTCTCCTTTAACGCAAATGCGCTGTCGCATCGCCACCACTCCCACCCCTTTAATACCTTGCCGCGCCATCCGATAGACCCGGCTACATCGTCTGTTACTCAACAACTAATTCAAATGGTCAGACGCACCACCGTCACATTTCTTGTCGAACCTCTAGCAGTCCGCTGTTCTTCTGATTTGGTCATTTTCCGGTATCACTCTGGGGTGGCGGCTGACAATAATAGCCATCGCTACATTCCCGAACTACTGCGAGCCGCCGCCGACGTCCGCTTTGACCCCGAAGCGACCAAGATCGCGCGCGCCACGGGCGACACACGAACAAGCCGGTTCTCGCCCCGCCCGGAAGCGGTATAAGCTCATTGCCGGAGAGATTGGCGCGGCGACCGACCGGCCTGGGCGCAAGCACGACACAATAGGTGAGGAGCACACAATGAAGTTACTCTATTTCGATGATTTCAAGCTCGGCGTGCTGAAGAACGACGCCGTGGTTGACGTCAGCGCCGCGGTCAAGGACATCCCACATGCCGGCCCGGGCGATTTAATGAACGGCCTGATCGAGCATTGGGGCAGCTGCAAGCCGCGGCTCGAGGCGGCGGCGGCGCGCGGCGCCGAAGTGCCCGTGTCGAGCGTGCGTATTCGTCCGCCGGTGCCGGGTCCGCGCACGATCGACTGCATGGCGGTCAACTACATGGAAGATGGCACGCGTAATACGCCGGCGCCGATCAACGCCTTCCACAAATCGCCGAGCGCGATCATCGGACATGGCGACACGATGGTCCTGCCGGACGTGCCGGCCACGATCTTCGAAGGCGAGGCCGAGATCGCGGTCGTCATCGGCAAGAAGTGCAGCCGTGTCAGCGAAGCCGAGGCGATGAGCTACATCTTTGGCTACATGAACTTCCTCGACGGTTCGGCGCGCGGCTTGCCGCCGCCGGGAAACGTGTTTTTCCAGATGAAAAGCCGTGACACATTCGCGCCGATTGGCCCCTATCTCGTCACCGCCGACGAGATCAAGGACCCGCTGAAGCTGCAAATCAGGCTATGGAACAACGGCGTGCTGATGCAGAACTTCAACACCGACGATATGGGCCACAAGATCGGCAAGTGCGTCGCCTGGCTGTCGACCATCCATACGCTGCTACCCGGCGACATCGTCGCCACGGGCACCAATCATCGGGGTCTCAATCCATTCATGGACGGTGATACGATCGAGCTAGAAACCGAAGGGCTCGGCCGGTTGAAGTTCGGCGTTAAGGACGATCTCAAGCGCGGCTGGGCGCGCAAAACCCGCCTCCAGATGCACGAAGAGGCCAAGGAGAAGACCCCGGGCGCGTACCCGGACATCACCCCGCAGCTTTCGGGCAAATACGCGAAGTGAGCAGTTCGTCAATGTCTGCTTTAAAGCGGACTCGGAGCGGACATCGCGCCATGTCCGTTTCGTGCGGCAGCCAACAACGGACATGTGGTCTCATTCGATCACTTCGTCGGCACCGACCAATATCGTTTCCGGAATAGCAATACCGAGCGTCTTGGCGGTCCTCAGATTCACCACTACATCGAAAATGGCCGGTTGTTCGATAGGTAAATCGCCTGCGCGCTCACCCTTGAGAAGCTTATCGACAAAGTGCGCCGCGCGTCGATAAACAATGTCCAGCTTCGGCCCGTAAGCGATGAGGCCACCGGACTTTGCGAAATCTTTATAGATCGATACGACAGGCATCTGACGCACGGCCGCAAGATGAAGCACTTCTTGCCTCTTCGCAGTGATGGCTCCATCATCCATGACGAAAATTGCCTGTGACTTGGCGTTGTCGGCGAGGTCGAAGGCTCTCGCAATGTCATGCGAACCACTTTGCACTGGAGCACGCAAAAACTTCAGGCCGAGTGGCTCGGCCTTTCGGATCACCTCATCCACGATCACAACGGCTCCGGGATTATCTCCCCGATACAGCGCAGCCATTCTTGTGACCTTGGGAAGTACGCGGTGGAGCATTTCAACCCCTTTTGGCCCAAGAGCTTCCGGCATGAAGCTCAAGCCTGTTACGTTGCCGCTTGGCCGAGCGAGGCTGGCCACGAGTCCCGACTTCACGGGATCAGCCACTCGCATCATGACGATAGGGACGGTTTGGGTGGCTTTTTTTGCAACTTGCGCCGCTGGCGTATTAACGGCGACGATGACCTCGACCCTGAGTTTCAGTAGCTCTTCTGCGAGCGCTGCAAGCCGCTCATTTTGTCCCGCCGCATCTCGCAATTCTATGCTGATGTCGGTTCCTTCTACATAGCCAAGCTTTCGAAGCTCGTTGCGAAAGGCTTCCATCAAGCCCGGCTGAACCTCCTGAGCAAGTATGCCAATGCGGTGAAGTGGCGTGGCCGGTTGTTGCGCGTGGACCATTGCGAAAGGCGATACGGCCACCGCTCCACTGAAAAACGCAAGAAGTTGCCGTCGTCTCAGGTTCATCGCCGCCTCCAAGGAAGCGCATCCTAGCGGCTCCAACCAGCGTAACGGAAGAGGTTACGAGCAGGCGCAATGCCCACCGAAGGGACCGTCAGATGTCGCCATTGGGTCCATTTTCGGACCTCGGTTCGCGTGCCAGTGATGGCGGCTTCGCCCCCTGCTGGCGGACATCGTCGGCCCTGCTACTCAGGTCCGAAAAGTGCCAGAGGCGGAAATACGGGCTTGTCTCCCGCAACGGGAGATTGGCACCGGGCACGCGGCAAGCGCTCGTTCTACATTCAATCAGAACCAGAACTCACCCCTCGCCCTCGCGCTTGCGCAAGAGGTCCTTCGCCAGATCCCCGAGCGCGGGCCTTGGCAAGGCCGTGAACGGCAGCGGGCGGGTGACGTCGATCGCAGCCAACCCGAGCCGCGCGGTCAGAAGCCCGTTGAGCACGCCTTCGCCGAGCCGCTGCGACAGCTTTGCCGCGATGCCATGGCCGAGCACCTGCTGGACCAGGCTGTCTGAGGCCGCCATGCCGCCGGTGATCGCGACATGCGCGATGACGTGGCGCAACAGGGCGATCATGCCGAGCGCGCCGGGCCGACCGCCGTAGAGCCGCGCCAATTGCCGGATCAGCCGCAGCGAGGCCACGAACACGAACAGCACGTCCACCAGCGCGCGCGGGCTGACGGCGGTGACAACAGAGACCCGCTGCGCGGCCGAGGAGACCAGCCGCCGCGCCTCCTGATCGAGCGACGTCATCAATTCGCGCTCCGCCAGCCGGATCATGTCGGCGCCGTCGATGATGTCGCCGGCATGGCCCTGCAATGCGGCGCGCGCCCGCGCCAGATGCGGGTTCTGATGCGCAAGTTTCAAGAGATCCTGGACGATGGCGCGGCTTTCCGCGCGATCGTCGCTCGCGAGCACCGTGGCGGCGCGCACATGCAGTTGTTCGATCGCCGCGAGCCGGATCAGCCCGAACGCCTCGCGCGCGACAACCACGGCAAACGCCAGCGCGGCGGCGCAGGCGAAGGCCAGACCAAGAAAGCCCAGCTCCGCGCTGCGCGCGAACAAGTCCTCGATCAGGCGGGCCACGCCGAGACCGAGACCGAGCAGCACCAGTCCGCCCACGGCGCTCCAGAACACCATGCCCCAGGAAACGCCGCGTCGCACCGGGACGGACGGCGCCTCGATCGGGACCGGGAGAGCCGCGGCCTCGATTTCCGGGGTGATGCGGACCGTGCCGCGCGCCGGGCGGCCTGAATCATCCGCATCCACCACGGCCACGGAGGGGTCGTCGAGCCTGAAGGTCGCAGGCTTGCGATGATGAGAGCGCTCGTTCATTGCAGTCTGTCTCCGAGCAGAAACTGGAGGGCGCGGTCAAGGCGGATGTGAGGCAGCGTGGGGCTTTCCGGACCGGGGCACTCCAGTTGCGGCGGCCGAAAGCGCAGAAAGCGAAAATCGGTCTTTTCGGCTGATGCGCTGGATAGACCGCGAAACGCGGCTTGGTCCGCAAAAAGCTCCTCCGCGTCGGCGGGCAGGTCGCCCGGAAAGGTCGCGACCTCGGTTCCGCCGTCGAAGATTTCGTTGCCCGCGATCTCGCCGGGAACAGGGGTTCCGAGGATCGAGGGCAATTTGTCGCGGCCGCGCGCGACCGTCGCCTCGCGGGTAGCGCGCACCGCGGCCAGCGCCACCACGTCGATCCCGGCGCCGGAGTCCTCGGCGCGCCAGGCGGCCCTCGCCACGATTCGCCGCAACGCCGCCTCCAGGCGGTCGTGGCTCGAATGGTGCAGGTGATCGGCCTTGGTCGCGGCAAACAGAATCCGGTCGATCCGCGGCCGGAACAGGCTGGAGAGCAGGCTGGAGCGGCCGATCCTGAAACAATCGAGAATTCCCACCAGCGCGCTTTCCAGATCGTGCAGCGCTTCCGGTCCGGAGTTGAACGCCGCGAGCGCATCGACCAGAACCACCTGGCGGTCCAGCCGCGCGAAATGATCCCTGAAGAAGGGGCGCACCACCACGTTCTTGTAAGCCTCATAGCGCCTGCTCATCATCGCCCACAGCGAACCCTCGGGCGCCACGCCGGCGTCGGGCAGATCGAGCGGAGCAAACGTCAGCGCCGGCGAGCCCGCGAGGTTGCCCGGCATCAGGAAGCGGCCGGGTGGAAGCAAGCTCATGGCAAAACGTTCGTCGCGGCAGGCGCGCAAATATTCCGTGAACAGCCGCGCGGCGGCCAGCGCCGCCTGCTCGTCTTCGCGGGCAGCAGCGTTCAGCATCGCAAGATGCGCATGCCATTCTGCCGCAAGCCGGGCGCGTGGCCGCTCCCGCGACAAGCTAAGGCTCTCGGCGGACCATTGCTCGTAACTCTTGTGGAGCAGCGGCAGATCGAGCAGCCATTCGCCGGGATAGTCGACGATATCGAGCGTCAAGCTGCGGTCCGCGCCATTTTGCCGCTGATAGTCGATCACGAGCCGCAGTTCGCTGATGTCGACGGTCGAGTTCGGCCAGCGCCGCTGCTCGATCAGGGCGCGGAGGTGGCTCTCATAGTCGAAGCGCGGCACCGCGTCGTCGGGCTGCGGCTCAAGCCGGGCGCGGGCAATCCGTCCGGTGGCGAAAGGCTCGAAAATCGGGAACCGGCCGCCGCGGGTGAGGCCATGAATCAGCGCGGTGATAAAGACCGTCTTGCCGGCGCGTGACAGCCCGGTGATGCCGAGCCGGACCGTCGGATTGAAAAAATGCTCGCCATAGTCCTTTAAGGCCCGCGCCGACAGGCGCGCTTCCTCGACAATATCGGATAAACGGATGGCCATAAGGGACTGGAGAACTCGATATGACGGGGGCAATTGGCCGGGAAACCTATCCGGAAAGTGGCGATTGGCGGGCCAAAATCAAGTTTCACACTTAGGACGCGATTGAAGTCTAGGCGTTTTCAGGGTCCGTTGACCTCCCCGGCGGTATCATTTATCGCTGCGCTGGCGAGTGTCGCGAAGCCGAAGTTCGCCAATCCTTGCAGCACTCTCTCTTGCGAACTTCTGAACCGAAACCACACTAGCTTGCTGGAATGCATGACCATCTTCAAACTGAAACAACTTGCCTCCACCTCCGTCCAAGCCGCGGCCGGCGCCATGCGCTGGAACTACGATCGAGCCGAACTGATCGCGGACGGCATCGTGCATGGCATTGGCGTGTTCTGCGGACTGGTGGCGGCCACCGTGTTGATTGTGCTTACGGCTGTCTACGCCACGCCGTTTGAAGTGACGGCCGTCTCGGTTTACGCCGCCGGGCTGCTGACCATGCTGGTGCTGTCGGCGACCTATAATCTGTGGCCGGTGTCGCGCGCCAAATGGGTGCTGCGGCGCTTCGACCATTCGGCGATCTATGTGCTGATCGCAGCGACCTACACGCCGTTCATCACGCAGATGAAGGACAGCATTTTTGCGATCGCGCTTCTGATCGGCGTGTGGTGCCTGGCGATGGTCGGGATCGTGATCAAGCTGGTGTTTCCAGGCCGTTTCGACCGGCTGGCGGTCGGCCTCTATCTGGCGATGGGCTGGAGCGGCTTCATGGTCTATGACGCCGGCGTGTCGTCGCTGCCGACGCTGACATTGTGGTTCATCGCGGCCGGCGGCCTGCTCTACAGTCTGGGTGTGATCTTCCACGCCTGGCAGCGGCTGCGTTTTCAAAACGCTATCTGGCATTCCTTCGTGCTGCTGGGCGCGGCCTGCCATTACACCGCCGTGCTCGATCTCGTTCTGGCGTAGAGCATGATCCGGAAAAGTGGGAACCGGTTTTCCTCGCGACAAACGCGAAGCGTTTGCGCGGAGATCATGCTCAAACAAAAAGTTAGACTTCAAAACAGTTGAGGGTGCGATGCAGGTGGTAGGCAAAATCGTGGTTGTCACCGGTGGCGCCAACGGTATCGGGCGTGCGCTGTGCGAGGCCTTTCATCGCGCCGGCGCGGCCAAGGTCGTCGTCGCCGATCTCGATGCCGCCGGCGCGGAAGCCGTGGCTGCCTCGATCGGCGGCGCGGCGTTCAAATGCGACGTCGGGCAGGAAAAGGACATCGTCCACGTCATCGAGGAAACCGAACGAAAATTCGGCCCGATCGCGCTGTTCTGCTCCAATGCCGGCATCGGCGGCGGCTTCGATCCGATGTCGGTGAATGCCGGCGGCACGTCCGACGAGCCATTTGCGAAGAGCTGGGCTGTTCATGTCATGGCGCATATTTATGCCGCGCGGCATCTGGTCCCGCGCATGAAGGCGCGCGGCGGCGGCTATTTCCTCAACACGATTTCCGCCGCCGGTCTGCTGTCGCAGGTCGGAAGCCCGGCCTATTCGACCACAAAACATGCAGCCGTCGGATTTGCCGAGAACCTTGCGATCTCGCACAAGGCCGACGGCATCAGGGTCTCGATCCTGTGCCCGCAGGGCGTCGACACCAACATGCTGCGCTCAATTCCGAAGGGCCCGCAATCCGGCGACGGCGATCTGACGCCGGAGCAGGTGGCGCAGGATGCGTTAAAGGGAATTGAGCAGGAAACGTTCCTGATCCTGCCGCACCCGCAGGTGCTGGGCTACATGCGCAAGAAGACCGAGAATTACGACCGCTGGATATCAGGCATGGCCAAGATCCAGGCGAAGATGCGGGAAGCTTACGGGAAGTAAGTAGCAATCGGAACGACGGCAACAACCACAGACCTCATCCTGAGGAGCGGCCACTTGGCCGCGTCTCGAAGGATGGGCGCAACACGGGGACTCGCGGCCATCCTTCGAGACGCGCGCAAGGGCGCGCTCCTCAGGATGAGGTCAGCTAACCCTTCTGCGCATAGAGCAGCGGCACCGCGGCATCCACCATTACTTCGATCAGGCTGACGCCTTTATGCGCGAGACCGTGCTTCAGCGCCGGCGCAAGTTCCGCTGATTTTGTCACGCGGACCGCGTCGCAACCAAAACCTTCCGCGATCTGGACAAAGTCGATTCCGGGCAGATCGAGGCCGGGCACGTTGCGCACCTGCATCACCTGGCTGAACGAACGCATCGCGCCGTAGCCTGAGTTGTTGATCACCACAACCGTCAGCGGCAGCTTGCGCTGCGCCGCCGTCCACAGCGCCTGGATCGAATACATCGCCGAGCCGTCGCCGATCAGGCAAACGGTCCGCACGCCCGGGCGTCCCAGCGCCATGCCGACCGAGGCGGGGAGGCTATAACCGAGGCCGCCGCTTGCCATGGTGTAAAAACTGTCCTGCCCGCGCATCGGCATGAATTCCTGCATCGCCGGGCGATGCGAGGGGGCTTCCTCGACCAGCACGGCGTCATCAGGCAGGGCTGATGAGAGCGTGTGAAACAGATATTCAGCGGGAATCGGATCGCCCGCGCGCGGCGGGGGCGGCAAGATACGGCCCTTAGGCATGGCGCGCCTGGTCTCGGGCAAGAGCTCGATCAGCATGGTCAGCGCCGGTTTCATGGTCGCGATGATGCTGGTGCCAAGCGGCGTGACCGCGGCGGCAGTCGGATCGTCGGTGATCTGGAAAATCGCGGTCGCGCCGTCGAAGATCGAGGCATGGCCTTCGACATGAAAGGTAAAGGCCGGCGCGCCGATCACGACCACGAGATCGTGGCCATGAAGCGCGTCCGAAAGCTGCGCCGGCGAGGCGTGAAGAAATCCCGCAAATTGCGGATGCCGTTCCGGGAAACTGCAGCGCGCCGAAAACGGGCTGACCCAGACGGAGGCTTTCGTCTTCTCCGCAAGGCGCACCATCAGATCGACGGCCCGCGCGCGATCGACGCCGGGGCCGACGACGAGGGCAGGGCGGCGACTCCCCGAGAGCGCCGCAGCGAGCGCCTTCATCGCAACGGCGTCGGGGCCGAGCTCGCGGCTGACATGCCGGGCTTCGATGGCTCGCGTCTGATGGGTCCAGTCATCGACCGGCACCGAGACAAAGGTCGGCCCGCAGGGCGGCTGCATCGCCACATAGTAGGCGCGCGCAATCGCCGCCGGGACGTCTTCGGCCCGCGCCGGCTCGACCGAGAATTTGACGTAAGGCCGCGGAAATTCCGAGGCGCGCTCGGCATAAAGGAATGGCTGCAGCGGCAGGATGCTGCGCGCCTGCTGGCCGGCTGTTATCACCAGCGGGGTCTGGTTGCGGTGCGCGGTGAAGATGTTGCCAGCCGCGTTTCCGACGCCGGCGGCCGAATGCAAATTGACAAAACCGGCGTTGCGGGTGGCCTGGGCGTAGCCGTCGGCCATGCCGATCACGGAGGCTTCCTGCAGGCCCAGCACGTAATCGATGTCGTCGGGCCAGTCGGCGAGGAACGGCAATTCCGTCGAGCCGGGATTGCCGAACACCTTTCGGATTCCGAACGCCCGAAGCAGATTTAACGTCGCGTCTTTGACGCTGACCGTTGCTGAGGCGCTTTTTGCTGGCTTGCGCGGCAACGCTCTACTCCGTCATTCCGGGATGGCGCGTCAGCGCCAGACCCGGAATCTCGAGATTCCGGGTCTGATGCTTCGCATCACCCCGGAATGACGGGTTGGGTATCACCACGTCGCGGTGCCCTTCATCGTCGGCTGGCCTGCCGAATTCGCGGTCCACAGCTCCATGCCGGCGGCGGTGTCGTTGGCGTTGACGCTGAACTCGCTGCCTTCGAACAGGGGTTGCAGCCCGCGATAGCCGAGCTTCTTTGGCGGCTTGCCGCCATGGAGCTTGGCGGCGAATTCCACGATAAAGGCTGCCTGCAGCGGGCCGTGGAAGACCAGGCCGGGATAGCCCTCGACCTTGGTGACGTAGTCGCGGTCGTAATGGATGCGATGGCCGTTGAAGGTCAGCGCCGAATAGCGAAACAGCAGCACGGGGTCGGCCATGTGGCTTTCGCGGTGTTTTGCGACGGGCGGCGGCGGCGCCGGCTTGGCCGATGCCGGCGCGGCCGACATATCGCGATAGACAATATCCTGCCGCTCGCGGACCGCGGTGCCGCGCGGCGTCGTGACCAGATGTTCGACGGATACGAAACACAAGACGCCGGTGCTTCCGGTCTTCATGGTCACATCAGAGATGCGCGAGGTTCGCGTCGTCGCGTCGCCGACGCGCAAGCCATCGAAGAATTCCAGTTCCCCGCCGGCCCACATTCGGCGCGGCAGCGGCACCGGGGGCAGAAAGCCACCGCGCGTGGGGTGGCCGTCCGCGCTCAGTGCTGACATCGGGAAGACCGGCTGCGCCAGGCACCAATGCACGGTCCACGGCGCGGGATCGCCCGGCTTCGGTTCGCCGATTTCCTGGAACAGTGTGGCGCGCAGGCCCTTCACCAGTTGGGCGGTGACGATGTCGGAAGCCTCGCTGGTGCGGCCGATCCATTGCCGCAAGTGGTCGAGATCGGGCTTGTCGGTCATGACGATTTGGTCCGCACCGCCGAAGGCCCGGTTGCATGGGTATTTTCGCCGATGCCGGGCACGGCGCCATAGCGTCGCGGCTCGCCGACGAAGATCGCGGCCGGCGCGGCATAGTTCACCTTGCCATTCGGCGTATCGACCTCGATGCGGCGCAAATGCGGGTGCACGGCGAGGTCGGCCATGGTGTTGACCTCGGCAAAGGCGATGTCGGCGTCGGAAAGGCGCTTGAGCAATTCGTCACGGGTCAGGCTGGCAAAGATGTCGCCGACGGTCTTGTCGGTGAGGGCGCGGTTGCGGACGCGCTCGACCATGCTGGAAAACCGGGGATCGCCGGGTAAATCCGGCCGGCCCAGCACGTCAGCGCAAAGCTTCTTCCATTCGCGCTCGCTCTGGATCGAAATCAGGATGTCCTTGCCATCGCCAGAGCGAAACGCGCCGTAGGGCGCGATCGAGGGGTGCGCCAGCGCCATGCGTTGCGGCGGGTTGCCGGCTTCCGCGTTGAGCAGCGGCACCGCGAGCCAATCGGCCATCACGTCGAACATCGAGATCCGGATGTCGGCGCCCTTGCCGCTGCGCGAGCGCGCGAACAAGGCTTCAAGAATGGCGGCGTGCGCGGTGGCGCCGGTGGCGACATCGACCACCGACATTCCGACGCGCGAGGGTCCCTCCGGACCGCCCGTAATGGAGGCGAGCCCGCTTTCGGCCTGGATCAGCATGTCGTAGGCCTTGCGATGGGCATAGGGCCCGTCGTCGCCATAGCCCGAGATGCTGCAGCAGATCAGTTTTGGATATTCCTTGCGCAGGCGTTGCAGCGCGAAGCCGAGCTTGTCCATCGCGCCCGGTTTCAGGTTCTGGATCAGCACGTCGGCGCCTGATATCAGCGCTTCGAGGCTCGCGCGGCCCTCTTTGGTGGCGAGGTCGATCACCACGGAATCCTTGCCGCGATTGAGCCAGACGAAATAGCTGCTCTGTCCCTTCACCGCCGCATCGTAGGCGCGCGCGAAATCGCCCTCGGGCCGTTCCACCTTGATGACGTGGGCGCCGGCATCCGCCAGGCGCGAACTGCAGAACGGAGCGGCGACCGCCTGTTCGACGGATATGACGGTCAGTCCCTCAAGCGGCAGCATCTTTACTCTCTCAGTAGGAGCGGGGCATGCCCAGCACGTGTTCGGCCAGGAACGACAGGATAAGATTGGTCGAGATCGGCGCCACCTGATAGAGCCGCGTCTCGCGGAATTTGCGCTCGACGTCGTATTCTTCCGCAAAGGCGAAACCGCCATAGGTCTGCACGCAGGCGTTAGCGGCTTCCCACGCGGCATCGGCCCCCAGCATCTTGGCCATATTGGCCTCGGCTCCGCAATCGAGCCCGGCTTCGTATCTGCGGGTTGCTTCCCTGACCATCAGCTCGGCGGCGCGCATCGCCGCATAGGCCTTGGCGATCGGAAACTGGATGCCCTGATTCTGGCCGATCGGACGGCCGAACACCACGCGTTCCCTGGCGTAGGCGGAGGCCTTGGCGATAAACCATTTGGCGTCGCCGATGCATTCCGCCGCGATCAGGATGCGCTCGGCATTCATGCCGGACAGGATATAACGAAAGCCCCTGCCTTCCTCGCCGATCAGGTTTTCCGCGGGCACCCTGAGATCGGTGAAGAACACTTCGGTGGTGGAGTGGTTCATCATGGTGCGGATCGGGCTGATCGAGAGCCCGTTGCCTTTGGCCGCCTTCATGTCGACGATGAACACCGACAGGCCGTCGGTGCGTTTTCTGGATTGCTCTTTCAGCGTGGTGCGCGCCAGCAGGATCATCAGGTCGGAATATTCGGCGCGGCTGGTCCAGATCTTCTGGCCGTTGACGATATAGCTGTCATTGCCCTCGCGCTTGGCAAAGGTCTTCAGCGAGGAGGTGTCGGTGCCGCTGGTAGGTTCCGTGACGCCGAACGCCTGCAGGCGCAATTCGCCGCTGGCGATCTTCGGCAGCCATTTTGCCTTCTGCTCGTCGCTGCCGTGTCGCAGCAGGGTGCCCATGGTGTACATCTGGGCGTGGCAGCCGCCGCCGTTGCAGCCTGCGCGCTGGATCTCCTCGAGGATCGCTGCGGCCGCGGACAGTTTCAGCCCGGCGCCGCCATATTCCTCCGGGATCAATACCGAGAGATAGCCGGCCCTGGTCAGCGCATCGACGAAGGCGGATGGATAGACCATCTCGCGGTCGAGCTTGCGCCAGTATTCGCCGGGGAATTGCGCGCACAGTTTCGCAACGGCTTCGCGGATATCGGCATATTCATCATGTTCGGTGGCTGTCATCGGAACTCGGCTGGCGGATCGAGGGCGCGCGAGACGCCCGCGGCGCGGTTAAAAACTCTTCGTCGTGGATAGGCGGCTCAAAGGCGGCGATCAAGAGGCCGCCTATTCACGCAGGTATGCGCACCGGCAGGGACTCGATGCCGCGCACAAAGCTGGAATACACCCGCTTCGGCTCGCCCACCACCTCGATCCGGTCGAACCGTTTCAGCATCTCCTGCCATACGATCTTCAACTGCAGTTCGGCAAGCCGCATGCCGACGCAGCGGTGGATGCCGAAACCGAACGACAGATGGGTGCGGGGCCGGGCGCGATCGATGATGAATTCGTCGGGCTTCTCGATGCCGTCTTCGTCACGGTTGCCCGAGACGTACCACATCACCACCCGCTCGCCCTTGCTGATCTTCTTGTCCCCGATTTCGGTATCGACCAGCGCGGTGCGCCGCATATGCGCCAGCGGCGTCTGCCAGCGAATGACCTCCGGCACCATCGAATTGATCAGCGCCGGATTGTCGCGCAGTTTCCGATACTGCTCGGGATATTCATTCAATGCCAGCACCGATCCGCTCATGGTGTTGCGGGTGGTGTCGTTGCCGCCGACGATCAGCAGAATGATATTGCCCATCAGATTGTCGGGGTCCATGTGCCGGGTGGCGTCGTTATGCGCCATCATCGAGATCAGGTCGTTTCTCGGCTCGGCATTGACGCGTTCGTTCCAGAGTTCTTGAAAAATAGGCCGCGCACTCGTCCATCTCGGCCCGGCGCTGTTCCGCCGATTCGACAACGCCGCTCTTGGGCAGCGCGGTCGAGACGTCGGACCAGCGCGTCAGCTTGCGGCGCTCGTCGAAGGAAAAGTCGAACAGCGTCGCCAGCATCTGGGTGGTGAGCTCGATCGACACCCGGTCGACGAAATCAAAGGTCTCGTTGCGCGGCAGCGCGTCGAGCACCTTGGCCGTGCGCGCGCGGATCAGGATAGCGAGCTCGTCGAGATGCGTCGGCGTGAACATCGGCGACACGGTCTTGCGCTGGCCGGAGTGTCGCGGCTGGTCCATCGCGATGAAGCTCGGCCAGTCGTAGCCCGGAGGCACGTCGCGGATCGAGATGCCGCCGAGAGAGACGTCGGAAGAGAAGATGCCGTGATGGGTGTCGACCTGCATGATGTCGTGATATCTGGTGACCGACCAGTAGGGTTCGATCGGCGCGTTGGTGCAGTAATGCACCGGCTCTTCCTTGCGCAGCCGCTCGAACCACGGCCACAGCGTGTCGTTCTGGAACAGTTTTGGCGCGCCCGGGTGAAATTCCGTAAGCGGCGTGGAATAGGCCTCTTCACGCGCCAGGCGCTGAAGTTCGGCCCTGTCGGCCCGGACCGATGTCTGAATATTCATTGTCGATCAATCCCAAAAAATATTGGTCGTCGCAGGCTCTGTCAGCCGGCGATGCGCACCGGCAAGGTTTCATACCCCTTGACAAAACTCGAATACACCCGCCTGGGCTCGTCGACCACCTCAATATTGTCGAAGCGCTTCAGGATTTCCTCCCAGACGATCCTCAATTGCAGCTCGGCAAGCCTCAAGCCCACGCAGCGGTGAATACCAAAGCCGAACGACATGTGGGTGCGCGGCCGGGCCCGGTCGATGATGAATTCGTACGGACGCTCGATCACCTCTTCGTCGCGGTTGCCCGAGACGTACCACATCACGACCTTGTCGCCCTTCCTGATCTGCCTGCCGCGGAACTCGATTTCCTCGAGCGCGGTCCGGCGCATATGCGCCAGTGGCGTCTGCCAGCGGATCACCTCCGGCACGAAACTGTCGATCAGATCAGGGTTATCGCGCAGCTTCCTGTATTGATCCGGATTCTTGCTCAACGCATAGATGCTGCCCGACATGGTGTTGCGGGTGGTGTCGTTGCCGCCGACGATCAAGAGGATCAGATTGCCGAGGAAATTCTTCGGGTCCATGTCACGGGTGGCCTCGCTGTGCGCCATCATCGACAGCAGGTCGTTCTTCGGCGGCTGGTTGATGCGCTCTTTCCACAGCTTGCCGAAATAGGCCGCGCATTCCCCGAGTTCGGCCATCCGTGCTTCGTCGGTCGGGACCAGTCCGTCCGGTCCGGGAAGCGTGGTTGCGACGTCGGACCAGCGCGTCAGCTTGCGGCGGTCCTCCCAGGGGAAGTCGAACAGCACCGCGAGCATCTGCGTGGTCAACTCGATCGAGACCTGATCGACCCAGTCGAACACGTCGTTGACAGGCAGATTGTCCAGGCATCCGGCGGCGCGCTTGCGGATGTTGATCGCGAGCTCGTCGAGATGGGTCGGCGTGAACATCGGCGCGACGGTCTTTCGTTGCGCGCCATGGCGCGGTTCATCCATGGCGATGAAGCTTTCGCGGCGCAAGTCGGGTGAAACGTCGCGGATGGTAATGCCGCCAAGCGAGGCCGCCGACGAGAACACCGAATGGTGGGTCTCGATCTCCATGATGTCGTGGTATTTGGTCACCGACCAGTATGGCCCGAACATGCTGTCCTTGCAGTAATGCACGGGGTCTTCCTTGCGCAGCCGGTCGAAATACGGCCAGAAGGAATCGGTCCTGAACAGCTCGGGCTGGCTGACGTCGATATCATCAAGCGGTATCGACCAGGCCTTCTCCCGCGCGGCCTTTTGCGTGACGGTTTCGGCGGAATCGATCGTTCCGTGCATCGGGCAGCTCCCTGATTGCCGCCTCCGTGGTTGGGTCCAGAAACGGCGGCCGTTTGAGCGAATTACATCCCGTTGCGGGCGCCAGGGCAAGCGGGAGTTTGTCGCATTCCGCCGCGCGGGAGGCGGCAATCCGCCCGACGCCCCCCTTCTCGGCAATCTCGGCCCGTGACAAGCTTATTTGCAAGGCATAAGGCTGTGCACTGCAAGCCGCGTGATTTTGCCCGGAGGCCGCCCGTCCATGATTCCCAACGCGCATCGGATGTTCAACTTCGATCTCGGTGAAACGGCGGACGCGATCCGCGAAACCGTGCATGATTTCTCGAGCCACGAGATCGCGCCGCGCGCCGACGAAATCGACAGGAGCAATCAATTCCCCCGCGACCTCTGGCCGAAAATCGGCGCGCTCGGCCTGCACGGGATTACGGTCGAGGAGGAATATGGCGGCTCGGGGCTGGGCTATCTCGAGCACTGCATCGCGGTCGAGGAAATCTCGCGCGCCTCCGCCGCGGTCGGCCTGTCCTACGGCGCGCATTCCAATCTCTGCGTCAACCAGCTGCGCCGCAACGGCAGCGAGGCGCAGAAGCGGAAATATCTGCCGAAGCTGATTTCCGGCGAGCATGTCGGCGCGCTGGCGATGTCCGAGCCCGGCGCCGGCTCCGACGTGGTGTCGATGGCGACCCGCGCCGTGAAGAAGGGCGATCGCTACGTCCTCAACGGCTCCAAGATGTGGATCACCAACGGCCCGGTCGCGGAAACGCTGGTGGTCTATGCCAAGACCGACCCGGCCATCGGGGCCCGCGGCATCACCGCCTTCATCATCGAAAAGGGCATGAAGGGATTTTCCACCGCGCAGAAGCTGGACAAGCTCGGCATGCGCGGCTCCGACACCGGCGAACTGGTGTTCGACAATTGCGAAGTGCCGGAAGAAAACGTGCTCGGCGAGGTCGGCCGCGGCGTCAATGTGCTGATGTCCGGCCTCGATTACGAACGTTCGGTGCTGGCCGCGGGACCGCTCGGGATCATGCAGGCCTGCCTCGACGTGGTCATGCCCTATGTGCACGAGCGCAAGCAGTTCGGCCAGCCGATCGGCACCTTTCAACTGGTGCAGGGCAAGATCGCCGACATGTACACGACGATGAACGCATCGCGCGCCTACGTCTACGCGGTAGCAAAAGCCTGCGACCGCGGCGAGACCACCCGCGAGGATGCGGCGGGCGCCATTCTCTATGCCTCCGAAAAGGCGACGCAATGCGCGCTCGACGCGATCCAGCTGCTCGGCGGCAACGGCTACATCAACGATTATCCCACCGGGCGCCTGTTGCGCGACGCCAAGCTGTACGAGATCGGCGCCGGCACCAGCGAAATCCGCCGCATGCTGATCGGCCGCGAGCTGTTCGAGAAGTCGGCTTGATTTGTCGCGGTCCGCGTCATGGCGGGAGCGACGCGACGAAGCAATCCAACTTTTTTGCTGCTCGGTGGATTGTTTCGCGGAACCTGTCATCGGGCGGGCATTCGCGCTTACAGGCGATGTCGCCTGTTGGGCACAAAGCGTACATGGTCAGATTACCTGACGATATCTGTTCTTAGGGGCAAAGCAGAAAAGATATGCTCGCATGAAGCTTTTCCGCTTTTGACCTACCCACAGCGGACATTCGTGAACGAGTCGGCCGCTGCCGATCGTCAAGCCCGATCGCCGGATTCTCATCTTGCTGCACCCGAGAACATTGCCTCGTTGGCATGAAAGAACGCCAGCAATGCATCAACGACGACGCGGATACGCGCCGTATTGCGCGCCGCTTCGTGGTAGACGATCCAGGCGGTATTGACCGCAATCGGATCGGGGAAAACACGCAGCAGTCCGGGCACTGGGTCAGCAATGAAGCAAGGCAGCACTGTCACGCCACCGTCCGCTGCAATCGTCTGGCAAGCGATTTCCAGGTTATCCACGCGCAACACCTGCTGCCCCATGCCCCGGTGGGCCTCCATCCAGCGCAGCGGCGCCACGGTGTGCATGGCCTCGACGTAGAGTATCAGCCGGTGCTGACTCAGCTCTTCAAACGAAGCTGGGCGCCCATGGGCATCGAGGTAGCCCTTCGAGGCATAGACAAACCATCCCGACGCCGCCCGTGGTGGCAAGCGTTCCGGGCGCCTTGATCACCGATCTCCTAGTCGTCGCCGCCATGGTTTACGACTGGCGCACGCGCGGACGGCCGCATCCCGCCTATCTGATCGCCGGCGCTGTGTTGCTGTTCGTTCAGTTGATCCGCATGCCGCTCGGCCCCTCGCCTCAGTGGCTGGAGTTTACCCACTTCCTGGCAGGCTTCGGCTGACTTCCCTCGGACGACAGGGCCGCCGTAGGCCGTTCGGGTTCAAGGGGGTCTTCGCGAAGCGCCGCTAAATCGTCCCGGCCGGCTCCTGGTTCGAATGGACCATTCTAAACCGGCTATTCAGCGGTGCAGGACTCGTCGCCATCGCGCTACGCCTGAGGCGGAGCCGGAGTGAGACCATGGCGGCGCATAATTTCCGTCATCTTTGCTCGGTCCGGCGGACCACCGGTCGTCGCGTTAATCACCTCGGCAGACTCGCGGAAATACTGCGGACCTATCGCGGCTGGCGTGATCACGCAGAGAGCCCTCGCGTCCTGGCTTCCGTGGTTATCAAACCGGTGAATGGCGCCGCGCGGAATGCATAGCGCCTGCCCGGGCCCAACGTCGACCTGTTTTCCGTTGACGGTCCAAGTCAAGACGCCGTCGATACCGTAAATCGTTTCTTCGTAGTGGTCGTGGCTATGGGTTGGAGCCGCCAGGCGCTGCGCACCCGGGACACTGACCTCAAAAGCCGCGACGCTGCCATTCGAGTTTTCTCCGGTGATCAAGAAGCGCACCGCAAGCAACCCGAGACGGATGGTCTCGTCGGAAGGATTGACGTGAAAGTCGGTGGCTTGCTGTAGCATGGCGATCTCTCCCGTGGTAAATCTCATTTACTGGCCATGAGTAAACGCCATTTACTGGACATGTCAATGCCTTCATCGCTGAAAACTACACCGGTCAAACCGGAGAAAATGCTCATCGGAGCCCTGCTGCGGGTTCCGGCTCAGGCGATCCATCGCCGTATAATCGACGAGCTCAATGCGGCCGGTTTTAAGGAGCTTCGTGTGCCACATATGGCGGTGCTGCAGTTTCCAGGACCAGATGGAGTTCGCCCGGGCGCTCTCGCCGAACGCGCCGGCATGAGCAAGCAGGCTATGAACCAGCTACTCCGGAGCCTCGAAGGTCTCGGTTACATCGTCCGGTTCGACGCACCTGACGAGGGCGGAGCGCGAATTATCAGCTTTACCAAACGCGGACGCGCCGCATACTCAAAAGTCCACGACATACTCCGCGACATCGAGCGAGAATGGAGTGCTGAACTTGGGCCCACACGTTTCGCCCAGCTCAAAGCGCTACTATGCCGCGTCTGGAATAGCCCGTTGATCCGCTAGCCGGCGGAAGTGACCCATGAGGCTACAGCAGTTCATGGGCTCAATTTTAACGGCCTCTCATTTGACCTCCAATTCTGGGGCACATTTCGGACATCACGCGATGTGCTTCTCATTTTACCCAAATCACTTTTAGAACTCGCCCCGTCCTGCTCCGTCAGAGGGGCGCTCGCGATCGTCACGGACGTGGAGCAGGATGCGGTGGACGCTTGCAGCGCCTTTGACGAATGACGCGTGAGGCGGACGGCGAAGTCGTGTGGTCCTGACGCCCCGATGCTGGCGTCAAGCTCTTGAGAAGCAGGCTTCTCAGGGATGAGGGTGGCAAGAAAGCCCGGTCACCCGGGAGAGCGCGAAGGAAACCGTTAAAACCATTGCGCGGGGAGTGCCGGGCGTTTTTCGGTGTGACCGTGGTGACTAACGCGCGTGCTTTCTACACTACACGCGCGGCTGCGGGCGCATCGGGCGCCCGGCATTCCCTGCGCCCTCTGAATGGAGGGCGGAACGAGCAGGCCAAAACTCGCGCGAAACGCGCGGCGGGAATGCGGAGTCATGGCACGGTGAGCTCCCCTCCCTCCACGCGCAACGCGCGTGGTGGGGTCGAGACGAGCGAAGCTCGCTCTTAGGGGTCGGGGGTGGGGGGTCTATCCGCAGGAACCGCTGCTTCAATGTATGATGCACCGCCCCCCACCCCCAACCCCTCCCCGCCGCTTCGCGGGGGGAGGGGAGAATTGTTGCCGTAGCAACGGCGGGCTGTTTGAAAATCGAATCTGTCTTAGGGTGAGCAAAGGCGCTTTGCGCCGATCCGTTGGCCCGCAATAACGGCGGCGGGCTATTCCGCCAGATTATTGATCTTCTTCACCCACACCCGCACGTCGGCGAGCACATCGGGCAGCACCGCCTTGACGTCGGCCACGGTCATGCCGGCCTTGATGCGCGGGTCGTAGAGAACGTTCAGGATGTACTGGTCGTAGACGTCGAAGAATCCCATCGACACATTGTCGTTGAACATTGTCCAGGGCACCGACGAGGTGTCGTTGATCGGCCCCAGCGACTGCAGCAGTTCCTCATAGGCGCAATCGAGGAAGATGAAATCGCCGTTGTCGACGGTGAGGATCACGTCGGAGTGCTCGATTTCATACTTGTCGTTCTTGCGAAAGCCGGACAGGCACTGCGGATCGAGCGAGGTTTTGATCTCGCTCGCCCGTTCGCTGCCGTAGTAGGTCATGATGGTGCGATAGAGATCGCGGTCGCGCACCAGCTTGACCGTGATGTTGGCGGTATCGCTGGTCTCGGTCATGGCAATGTCGAGATGCTGCACCCGCCGGCCGATGTCGGCGACGACCTTTGCGAGCTGCGCCTTGCGTTCGGGGCGGTTGCCGTCGGCGAATACCCGCACCGGCATGTCGTATTTCCGGATGCGGTCGACTCGGCCGGCCAGATGATATTCGGCGCCGAAGGCGGTCTTGAAAAACCCTTCGGTGATCTCGCTGTCGGTGAAGGTCTTCTTCTCCGCGCGCTGGCGCGAGGCGATGGCGGGAACCTCTGCGGACGCGGCCGGCGGCGCGATCACGGCATCGAGTGCGATGCCGGCCAATGCGACCACCAGTATCGGGAAATGTGAGAACCGGCTCATCGCTCCAATACCAACGTCGTCGTCCCCGCGAAAGCAAGGCACCCATAACCACAGGCTTTAGTTGTTGCGCCAAAGCCGTCAAGCAGTGTTTCTCGAAACAACCGCCGCGGCGTATGGGTCCCTGCTCCCGTGCGCAATTGCGCACTACTAGGCACGGACGACGAAGAGTTCGGCTTCGACGCGCAGGCGGCGCCCTAGTTCCTCACCACCACGGTGGTGCCCACGGAGACGCGACTATAGAGATCGGTGACGTCCTCGTTGGTCATGCGGAAGCAGCCGGAGGAGACCGCCTGGCCGATCGTCTCCGGCTCGTTGGAACCGTGGATCCGGTACAGCGTCGAGCCCAGATACATGGCGCGCGCCCCGAGCGGATTTTCGATGCCGCCGGCCATGTGACGTGGCAGGTCGGGCCGCCGCGCCAGCATCTGCGAGGGCGGCGTCCAGCTCGGCCACTCCTTCTTGGCGGAAATGCGATGGACCCCGCTCCAGCGAAAGCCGTCGCGGCCGACGCCGATGCCGTAGCGCAACGCCTGGCCGTTGGGCAGGACGAGATAAAGCCGGCGCTCGGCGGTGTTGATCAAAATGGTGCCGGGCGCGTAATTGCCGGCAAAGCTCACGGTTTGCCGCGGAATCGGGCTCGAGCCGCCAGCGTGATAGTTATAATTGGGGCCGCCGCCCAGGATATCGCGGATGTCGAAGCTCTCGGCCCGCGCGCCTCCCGCGCTGGCCAGCATCGTCACCGCTGCAAACAGCAAAGCAAGAATCCGGATCATTTTCGTCCTCGCAGGGAAACCGATTTGGCCTCAAGACAGGCCATATTTGGCGCGATTTCGCAAGCAACCAGCCCGCAAGCCTTCCCGAGTTTCGAACGCTGCGGTTAAAAAAGCCACCACTTTCGCGGCGATGGCAGCAATGCCCGCGAACCCTTTGACGAACCGCGCTAGGAATGATTGATCTCAATCAGGTTCCATGAAACGTCGCGAACGGGAGTGAATGATGAACGGTGCGGAAAGTCTGGTGCGGACCCTGGTCGCGGGCGGCGTTGACGTCTGCTTTGCCAATCCCGGCACCTCCGAGATGCATTTTGTCGCGGCGCTGGATCGGGTCGAGGGCATGCGCTGCGTGCTCGGGCTGTTCGAGGGCGTGGTGACGGGTGCTGCCGACGGCTATTTCCGCATGAAGGGCACGCCGGCCTCCACCCTGCTGCATCTCGGCCCTGGCCTCGCCAATGGCCTCGCCAATCTGCACAACGCCAAGAAGGCGCATTCCGGCATCGTCAACGTCGTCGGCCAGCACGCCGTCTACCATATCGGCTACAACGCGCCGCTGACCTCCGATATCGAGGGGCTGGCGCGGCCGATGTCGGAATGGGTACGGACCTCGCCGGATGCGAAATCCGTCGCCAGCGACGGCGCGGCGGCGATTGCCGCGGCCAAAAGTTCGCCGCCGCAGATCGCGACCCTGATCCTGCCCGCCGATACTGCGTGGAACGAGGCCGACGGCATCGCCGAGGTGCCGGTGCCAGGCCAGCGCCCCGGCTTTTCGCAAGGTGCCGTCGACAAGGCGGCCAAGGTACTGCACAGCGGCGGAACGCAAAACCTGCTTCTGATCACCGGCAGCGCACTCACTGAGCGGGGGTTGGCGCTGGCGCAGCAAATCGCCGGCAAGACCGGCTGCAAGGTGATGGGCCAGACCTATCATCCGCGCATGGCGCGCGGGCGCGGGCGTTTCTCGATCGACCGCATTCCCTATGTGATCGAGCAGGCGCTGCCGCTGCTCAAGGACTTCAAGAACATCATCCTGGTGGAGGCCAACGATCCCGTCGCCTTCTTTGCCTATCCGAACAAGCCGAGCAAGCTGAAACCCGAGGGCTGCGAGGTCGAGCGGCTGACGGCGTGGGGCGAGAACTCGGTCGCGGCGCTGGAGGCGCTGGCGGATGCGCTCGGCGCCAAACCGGCCGACGTCAAGCCGCAGAAGCTGGCGGAGCTGACCAGGCCGACCGGCGCGCTGACCCATGCCTCGATCGCGCAGGCGATCGCGATGGCTATCCCGGAAGACGCCATCGTGGTCGATGAATCCATCACCACCGGGCGCGGCTTCTTTCCGCCGACCGCGGCTGCCGCCCCGCACGACTGGCTGCAGAACATGGGCGGCTCGATCGGCTTTTCGACCCCGGTCGCGACCGGGGCCGCGGTAGCCTGCCCCGACCGCAAGGTGATCTGCATGGTCGGCGACGGCAGCGCGATGTACACGCTGCAATCGCTGTGGACCCAGGCCCGCGAAAACCTCAACGTATTGACGATCGTGTTCGCCAATCGCATCTACCAGATCCTGCGCGGCGAATTCGACGGCGTCGGCGCCGGCGAGCCCGGCCAGCGCGCCATGGACATGCTCAAGCTCGATCGCCCGAACCTTGACTTTGTTTCGCTCGCCAAGGGCATGGGCGTTCAGGGGCGCGCCGTCAGCAATGTCGACGATTTCGTCAAGGCGCTGGCGGAAGGGGTTGCCGAGAAGGGGCCGCGGCTGATCGAAGTTCAGATGTGAGGACGAGACCGTCATTCCGGGGCGATGCGCAGCATCGAACCCGGAATCTCGAGATTCCGGGTCTGGTCCTTCGGACCATCCCGGAATGACGAGGCGATTTTCCGGAGGCCAAATGCAAACCGAGCTGAACAAGGTCGTTAGCGCGCTCGGGGAATTCTACGCGCGCGAGACCTTCCTGCTTGAGCACGATCTCGGCGAGCGCGTGCTGACGCATCGGCTGGCGGTCCATCTGGAAAAGCAGTTTTCGGGATGGGAGGTCGATTGCGATTACGATCGGCTGGGCGAGCGGACCTTGCGGCTTCCGCATGGAACGATCGTTTCGACCGACGATCATCTCGCAAAATCGGTTTATCCCGATATCGTCGTGCACCAGCGCGAGATTCCCAACAACCTGCTCGCCATCGAAGTGCGCAAGGCCGCCAACCATCAGCCGCCGGAACACGACCGGCACAAGCTGCGCGCGCTGACCGACCCGCATCTGTGGTTCGCCTACTGGATCGGGGTCTATCTCGTGCTGGGCAAGAACAGCGTTGTCTCGGACGTCTATGTCGGCGGCGTCATCGACCAGGCGTTATCGGCGTGGCTGGCCGCGCGGCTGAAGGATGCGGGGCTGGGGCTAAGCTGACATCAAGCCCGCGCGCAGAGTCCGGCCGCCACGGCCGCCACGCCGGCCGACCATTTGCCGCCAAATGGCCCTTTGGCGCACCGCAGCAATGGAACCGGCGGCCTCCGTCGCGATTGTTAAGATGACTTTGAACCTTGCGCCGCTGGCGGAGACTTACCCAGCAGAGGCGATCTAGGAGGCGATCATGTCGCACTGGCACGATACCATGGTGGACAGGCCGGAGACGGATGGCGCGGTTTATGCGACGGGCTGGACGATTTCCGGCCTGGCCGTGCTCGGGGCCATTGTGGCGGTCTGGGTCCTTGGGATCTAGGTCCTGTGGACACTTATCGCATCCATAGGATGATGGCGGCAAGGGTGACCACGGCCTGATAGTTCCGAGCGGTTTTCTCGAAGCGTGTTGCGACGCGCCTGAACTGCTTGAGCTTTGAGAAGCAGCACTCCACGAGATGGCGCTGGGCATAGAGATGTTTGTCGAGTGGATATTTGAGCGCCCGTGACGGGTTGTTGGGAATGACGGCGAGCGCGCCCTTGGCGGCGATGGCTTGGCGCAGATGATCCGCGTCATAGGCTGTATCGGCCATGACGACCTCGGCAGGAAACCCCTCGATCAACGCGGCGGCTTGCGGTGCATCGCCCTTCTGACCTGCCGTCAGCGTGAAGCGCACCGGACAACCCAGGCCTCGGACGGCCATATGTATTTTGGTGCTCAGGCCGCCGCGCGAGCGGCCGATCGCTTGATCTTCAGACCCCCTTTTTTAGCCCCGGCAGCATGCTGATGGGCTCGGACGATGGTGGAATCGATGATCAGATATTCGAAGTCCGGATCATCGGACATCGCCTCGAACATTCGATACCAGACACCCTTGATGCTCCACCGGCTGAAGCGCCGGAACACGCTGTTCCAATCGCCAAACGCTTCCGGAAGATCACGCCAGGGAGAGCCCGTACGCACGATCCAAAGCACGCCCTCCACGAACATCCGGTTGTCGCGCCCGGTGGAGCCCTTCTGGTCAGGCCGACCTATAATCAGGGGCGCCATCCGCTCCCAAGCCACGTCGCTCAAAACCAAACGATCCATCACACCCAAGGCCGCCTCCCCAAAAGAAGCCTTGAATCTGATTTGCTGATAAAAGGGAATCCTTAGAGTCCACAGGACCTAGGGCCTGATCCGGAAAAGCGGGAACCGGATTTCCCTCGGTCAAACGCGAAGCGTTTGCTCGGAGATCATTCCAAAACAATAAGCCGAAACAATAAGATAGAGCGGGATGACGTTGGAGGAATAGTCATCCTGGCCTAGGGGCTGGAACGATTTCCGCGACGGCGGATTATTTGGGGGTGTCGGTCCCCCCATCGGCACATTTTAGGTGACTTTGACTGGACGGCCCCGGTTCGCCCCCGCACCGGGGCCGTTTCTTATCCGGAAAATACGTCGGCGCCGGGAAGGGCGCTGGGCGCGCGCGCAATAGCCAACAGATCGCGCAGGATGCAGCGGCCGCCCTATCTTTGCGGCACGCGTTTGCCGCCGACCGCAAGCAACCCCATCCTGCGGCCGATCAAAAGGCCGAGCACGACAAGCAGACACCAGATCGGAAGAAAAAACAGGGTCAGAATTCCGGCGTCCTCAGGTTCGGTCAGCAGCAGCCATTTGACGACGCCGATGGGAGCGAACAGTCCGATCGCGCCTCCGGTCAGAGTGGTGATCAGAGCGACAAGCTTCCGGGGGGTCATCGGTTCTCCGGTGTGAAGGAACGCTTCCTTGTCTCGCCTTTGGCTTCGAGGTGGTGCCGTCACCGCGCCATCAGAGCGGACCGAGCATGGCCCATCGAGGATCACAGAATTCCTTCACGGCCGCCGTGACACCGCTGCTGATGATGTCGCGGCGTTCCGGCGAGCCCATCTTGAGCTCCTCGTCCCGGTTGATGATCGAGCCCGCCTCCAGCAGGACGGCGGGCATCCGGGTCGATCTCAGCACGACGAGCTGATCGTAGCTATAGACACCGTTTTCCTTGTCCAGCAGCGGGTGCTGGTACCGACCCATGATGGCCTGGGTATATTGCTGGGCATATTGCAGGCCCTCGGCCTTCATCTCCCTGCCGACCAGTTCGGCGAACGACAGGCTCGTCTTGAAGTCCGGATTGTTGCGGGAAACGAACACGGAATAACCGCCGAAGCGGTCGCTGAAATGACTTTTCTTGCCCTCGAATTCCCAGTTCTCGAGGAGTTTATCGGGCACGGAGTCATGGTGGATCGACAGGAAGAGATTTGCCTGCAGATTGTTGGCCGCCGCGACTCGCTTGACGAGGCTGCGCCTGGCCTTGCCCTCGGTCAGGAGCAACCTGGTCTCGGCAAAGCCTGCGGCCTTCAATTTCTCCTCGATCCGCTGCGCAAGGCGCAAATTGAAGACGAACTCGGCGACGTTGCGGGCGCTGATCGCGCCTTCTGATTCGGCGGTGTGTCCCACATCCAGAACGATCCGGAATTTTGCGGGATCGCACATTGTTGCGACCGGGTTCAAGGCGGGAAACTTCACGGCGACCGGCCCCAGGGCGGCAAGCTTTACCGTGTGGGGCTTTGGCGAGGCGGCAGCCTTCGCCAGGGTGGCTCGCTTTGGCGAGGTGACGTGCCTCGGCGATTTGCCGGCCTTTGACGAGCTTTTGAAGACATCCGACAGCCAGCCGGCATCGCTGGCCTCGATCGGCAGCAGCACCAATGCGGCGAGCGCGGCGACGATGGTACGGCGGGGCCAGACGCCAAAACCTGACCCGGCGATTTTTTTCCCTGACGACAGCAATCCCTGCTCCCCCGGAGTGATTTCTGCTCGCACTTTATGACAGCATGGCAGCACAGGACTCATTTAACAGGAATTATCAACGATGAGTCATCGGAAATATATTGCGCGTCGGGGTGGGCCAAAAACTTTTTCAGTAACAAATGGTTATCGCTCTCCCTGATCGCGCGACTTTCGCCCGGTTCGATTGGCGCCTGCCGGCTTCAACCCTTTTGCCGCGCCTTGATCTCGTCGAATTCGGAACGTGCCCGTTCAAATTTGGCATTGAAGAGCCACATCGCATCCAGAATTTCGCGGAAGGTTGCCGATGTTCTTGCCCTGTCAGCCTGTCCAAAGGCGAAGATGCTGTTGTTTCGCAGATATCCCATGATCGTCGGGTCGGAAATTCTATAGCCGGTGAAGTTGCCAGACCTGAGTGCGGACCTGGTCGGAGTGGGAATGATCTGGATGAGTTCAAAGAGCTTCATTTGATCGATCGGATCCGGCAGTGTTTTCACGATCGCCGCTACTTGCGGGAAAATATCCGCATGTGCGTTCATCAGCGCGTCTCGCACCGCGGTCCAGTGGTTGAGCCGGTGATCCAGATTGCCGACCCGTGCCTCCTCCTTGTCGTCGCGAAGGCTCAATGCGGGATCAAAGGCTGCTATCGACTTTTTTATCGCTGCCCATTTGTTCCGGCCATTTTGATCTTCGGATGGGCCGGTTTGCAAACTTCCCTTGTATTTGTTCGAGCGCGCATTCCCGATGTTTTGATTGCCGTTTGTCTCGGCAAAGAACAGCCCCAGGCTGATACGGCCTGCAGCTTCAGCATTCGCCCCATCGAGGCCCTTGGCCCGCGCGATGGCAATTCCCAGATCGACGACGTCCTTGAACGGCGTATCTGATTTTTGCGCGTTTGCGGGCGGCGCATCCATCAGGTCGAAAAGTTTCCCGTACTCATCGAGCATCGGCTCGCTGTCGGCGTCAAAATACGCCGGAGGGATTGCGAATTTATTGGGCCGTCCGATTTTGAACGGAAGCGCGTCGGTGAGGTCTTTGTACGCGCTCATCATGCTGTTGCGCGCAAGATAGAGCGCCTGTCCCGGCAGGTTCGGCAGCCGTTGATTCGAATTGATCTGCGCGCGCCGCTCACGCAGGATCGACTGGAAATTGTCTACTGCGTTGTTGTAGGCATTAAGTGCATCCGATTGTTGTTTCGTGAGTGTGCCCGGCTGACCCATTGCAGGGGACATGAAGCCGAGATTGCCGATGGCGGCCGGGACGAGCGACGCAATATCGATGGCGATGAAAACCGGCGGCGTGAAGAAAAGTCCGAGAGCAAGAGCTGCCGTGGCCGCAGCGGTATGAACTTTTATGCCCATGGCAGTCTCCCAATGTCCGGGTTCGACCGGATACGTTCTGCCGGAAGCGGCCGAGCGAAGTTTTCGGAGCGGTCTGGAGAGCTGTTATTGCACGGACTTGAATGGTGGGCGCACAAGGGATCGAACCTTGGACCTCTCCCGTGTGAAGGGAACGCTCTCCCGCTGAGCTATGCGCCCGGGATTTTTGGTGCACCGTCAAGGCCGGCAGATCGGCGTTCGACTGAACAATACACGTCGTCGTCAGAGCCCGCGATTTACGAAGTACGGGCTACCGGTGTCAAGCCAAGTATCGGGCGGGGTCAGCCCGGCTGCTGCTGCCGCGCCCGGGAGGCGTGGGATTGCAGCGCCCGGATGCGCTCGGCCAGCGTGCCGCCGCCTTCGGCAGCGCCGCCAGCTGGCGCTCCGCCATTGGCGGCGGCGCCATTGACAGGCTTCTCCGCCTTTGCCGTGGACGCCGGTTCCTCCGCCAGCATGGCCTCGATCGGCGAATTCGGTCCCTCGAGCTGGATCGCGAGTTTGGCGACCTCGGCGGCGATATCGTTGATACGTTCGCGCAACAGCGCATTTTCCATGCGCTCGGTCGCCCAGGAGCTTTCGGCCTGCTGCTGGATCGCATTGATGTCGCGCTGCAGCTTGGCGCGTTCGTCGCGCGCAATCCGCAGCTGGTCCTCGACCGCTGCCTTCTCGGTCTTCAGCTTTTCCAGCGCGGGCCATGTGCCGCGGTTGGTGAGGGCGATTTCGTCGTGCAATTCCCTGGCGGTGCGTTCCGCGGCGTCTTTCGCCTGGCGCAGCTGATTGTTTTCAAAGTCGCGTTCGGCCAGCAGCTTGCCCTGGGTGGCAAGCCGCGCTTCCAGATCGTTGACGCGGTTGCCGAGCATTTCGGCTTCCTTGACCTGGATGATCAGCTGCCGATCGAGATCGGTGACACGCTGGCTCAGGTTTTCGACGCGGCTGCGCGCCTCCGACAGTTCGCGCGTCACCTTCTCCGATTCGCCGCGTTCCTGCTCGAGCCGCGTCTGGGTCGCGGCGAATTCCTTTTCGGCGTCGCCGACGCGGCCTTTCAGCATATCGATCTGGGCGCGCACCGCGACCAGCTCGACCTGGCGGCTCTCCGCCATCATCGAACGGTCGGACAATTCGGCATTGAGTTTGGCGAGTTCGCCCTGCTTGTCCTTCAGCGCCTTTTCGGCGTCGCGCAGCGATTCCGTCTTCGCGGTGAATTCCTCTTCGGTGGCGCGCAGCTGCTCCTTGATCGCCTTCTCGCGCGCCTCGAGCGAAAAGATCGTGGCGTTCTTTTCGCCAAGCTCGAGCTTCATGCGATTGATCGCATCGGTTTTCTTGCCGAGTTCGGCGAGCTGGCTGGTGGTTTTGTTCTTGAGCTGGTCGACGCTCATCTCGAGCCGCCGCGCCGACATCGCGAATTCCGCGCGCAGCTGATCCTTGTCGGCCTGGATCTCGGCCATCGACAACGGCGTTGCCGCCTCCAGCCGTTTGGTCGTAAGTCGCACGGCGCGGTTATGCACCAGCGGCACGATCATCAGCCCGAACAGCATCGAGACCAGAAAACCAATCGCCAGATACATGATCGGTTCGATCATGAAATGCTACTCCCACGAGAAACTCTACTCATCACAATGCCATGGGGCGCAGGGTAAACGCCAGCCTGTTGGCGCGTTAACGTGAATCCGCAACCCGAGGCGTTTTCGGCCCTGGCAGGATGACGTCAGAACGGGTTCCAGGTCGCGCGCGGCGTATATTTGAGATAGCCGATATTGGCGCCAAGCCTCAAGCCCAGGCCGGAGCGGATCGGCACCAGCACGATATTGTTGGCGGTCAGCGCGGTCATGCCGAAGCCGCCGATAATATAGGCGGAGCCGTCGATGCCGGCAAAGCGCTGGTAGATCGCGTTGGTCGCGGGAAGGTTATAAACCAGCGTCATGGTGCGCGCGCCGTCGCCGCCCCAGTCGAAGCCGACCGACGGTCCCTGCCAGTAGACCCGCAAATCCCCGGCATTCTTGGTGTAGAGCGTGCCTTCGCCGTACCGAAGCCCGGCCACGAACGCGCCCGAGCCTTCCTCGCCCAGAACATAACCGTTTGGCAGGCCCCATTGGCTGACCGCGCGCTCGATCACCGAGGCAAGCCCGCGCGAGACGTTGCCGAAGAATTTGTGCCCGGCGCCGAGCAGTTCGTCCGGGCCGTAGGTATTGGGGCCGGGCTGGCGCTGTGGCGGCGGCAATTCCGGCGGCGGCGCCTGCTGCGCGGACACGGGCAGCGTCCAGCCCATCAGCGCGGCCAGTGTCACCGCGGCGAGGCGTGATGCGAAAGTCATAAAAGAACCCCTGCGTAGCGAATCCCGGCCGCCGCCTTAACCTGACGCCAACAAGAACGGCTTTAGGTTGCGTCCAGTGTCCCCCGACTCGGATGTTATCGGTATCAACTATGACGGCACAACGGCAGGAAAGAAACGGCGATCGCTCCGGAACAGGGTTTCGCCCCCCAATAGCCTTGATCGCCTTGGTGGTCAGCCTTGCCGCACAGGCCTGCCCCCATTTTGCCGCCCGGGCCGCTACCACCGAGCGGGTGGTCGTGAACCGCTTCAGCGGCCTGGCCATCGAAGGTTTCGACCCCGTCGCCTATTTTGTCGACGGCCGCGCCTTGGTCGGCCTGCCTGAATTCGAGACGTCTGAGGCGGGCGCGGTCTGGCGGTTCCGCAACGAAGGCAATCGTGCCTCCTTTGTCGCCCATCCCGATATTTACGGCCCCCGGTTCGGCGGCTACGACCCGACTGATCTGGCGCGCGGCGTCACGGTTGCCGCTAACCCCTGGTTCTTCCTGATCTCGGGCCAGCGGCTTTATCTGTTCAGCCGCGAGGAGAACCGGGACGCCTTCGCCGCCGATCCCGAGCGGTTCCTGCGGGAGGCGAACGCGCGCTGGCCAGTGCTGGAACAGGATCTGGCGCAGTAGCTGGAATTGGCGCGCCGCTTGCTCCGAGCGAACGCTGAAATCACCGCGCCGCCGAGGGGTCACCCCAGGCAATGAATTCCGGCACGATAAAGCCGGCACGGCCTTTCCCGAATTGCACGTCATCGCCCTTTGCATCCGTGATCTTGCCACCGGCTGCGGTGATAACCGCGTGTCCCGCCGCGACATCCCATTCGGATGTCGGGGCGAGGCGGGGATAGATATCGGCGCTGCCTTCCGCTACCCGGCCGAATTTGACCGCCGAACCGAGCACCTGCCGGATAGCGCCCGATCTCGCCGCAATGAAGGCTTCGGTCCGGCTGTCCAAATGTGAGCGGCTGACGGCCACGATCCAGGGCTCGCCCGGCTTCGGGTGGGCCCGGGTATGGATCGGCTCGGCCACGGACTTCTCACCCATCGTCAGCCGTTCCGCGCCTCGGCCTACCAGTCCGCGCCAGACCAGTCCGAGCGCCGGTGCGGCGATAATGCCCAACAATGGCGTCCCCTTGGTCACCAGCGCGAGATTGACCGTGAACTCGCCGCGGCCGGCGACAAATTCCTTGGTGCCGTCAAGCGGATCGATCAGAAAGAAGCTGCCGCTGTCAGGCGGCTTCGCCAGACCGACGCGCTCCTCGGACAGCACCGGAACCTCCGGAACGAGCCGCGCGAGGCCCTCGGCGATAATCCGGTCGGCGGCGAGATCGGCTTCCGTTACCGGCGATCCATCGGGCTTGCCCTCGATCCGCATTGCAGCCCGGTTGATGGCGAGAATGGCCGCTCCGGCCTGGATCACCAGATCGGTCAAGGGCTCCATCAGTTCCGCCGCGGCGTCGCCATCGATCACGGCTGCTTGCGAACGTGCCTCATTCATGGGCGGGTCTCATATGCAGTTCATCTTTCCCTCGGGCTCTGCCTTGTGTTGGCAGCGCTTGCGTCCGCAGTGTATCAAGCCAGCGAGCATGCGTGATTCGTCTCAGTCCGTGCTGTCGTGGATTTACAGGAACACCTTATGTTTGGCACATCGTCTTCCGCCCCCGACGCCCTCGAACTGGCGGCTCTGTTGTGTTCGCGGGTTTGCCACGATCTCATCAGTCCGGTGGGTGCCATCGTCAATGGGCTTGAGGTCCTCGACGACAATCCCAAGCCGGAAGACCGTGAATTCGCTCTGGATTTGATCCGCAAGAGCGCCAAAACCGCCTCGGCGCGGTTGCAGTTCTGCCGTCTCGCGTTCGGGGCGGCGGGGTCGTCGGGCGCACAGATCGATCTCGGCGACGCGCAAACCATGGCACGGGGGCATCTCGAGGACGGCAAGACCTCGATTGCATGGAATTTGCCGCGCGCGCTGCTCCCGAAGAACAAGGTCAAGCTGCTCTTGAATATGATGGTGATCGCGCAGCAGACGATCCCGCGTGGCGGCGTGCTTGCGGTCGATCCGATCGGCGAGGGCGAGGCGATCGGCTTTCGCGTCGCCGCGAGCGGGCTCAACGCCCGCCTGCCGCAAAATATCGCCGATATCCTGAGTTCAGGCTCGGCCCCGGATGCCCATGCGGTGCAGCCCTATTACACGCGCCTCTTGGCGCAGGCCTGCGGGTTGCATGTAGTGCTTGCCGCCGAGGGCGAAACGGTGGTCGTGACCGCTTCCTGAAGTCGCCCGCGCCGAAATATGGTTAACCAACGGTTTACAGCGGGCGCCCGGATTCTGGGAACCGCCCTATCTCTTTGTTGATCCCGTTCTTTTCCAATTACTCAACCAATATTAAACGCTTTACGGACAAGCTGGCCACACTCTGAAAGGCGTGCCGATGCAGCGCGCCCAAGTGTTCGAAGGCCTGCTTGATGGACGATCTGTTGCGCGAGTTTCTGACGGAGACCAGCGAGAGCCTGGATACTGTCGATAACCAGCTGGTGCGGTTCGAGCAGGAACCGAACAACGCCAAGATACTGGATAATATCTTTCGCCTGGTTCACACCATCAAGGGCACCTGCGGTTTTCTGGGGCTGCCGCGGCTGGAAGCGCTGGCCCATGCCGGCGAGACCCTGATGGGCAAGTTCCGTGATGGCATGCCGGTCACGGCCGAGGCGGTGAGCCTGATTCTGAGCAGTATCGACCGGATCAAGGAAATCCTCTCCGGACTTGAGAAAACCGAGGCGGAGCCGGAAGGCAGCGACCAGGACCTGATCGTCAAGCTTGAGGAAATGGTCGAGCGCGGCATGCGGGCGATGTCGGCGCCGCCGCCGCCGACCGCGACGGCCCCTGCGGTTGACCCCGCGGTTACCCAAGGCAGCTTCGTACCGCAGCTGCAGCGGCAATTGCGTCCCGGCGAAGTGTCGCTGGATGAGCTGGAGCGTGCGTTCCGCGAGACCGCGATCGAGGTTGCGCCGCAGCCGGCGCCGGCGAAGCAGGCCGCGCCCGCGCCCGAACAGCGCGCGGCTTCAACGACAGAGGCCAAGCCGGTCGCGAGAAAGCCTTCTGCTGATCCGGATGCCGGCGAAGGCGACCGCGTCGCCAACCAGTCGATCCGCGTCAATGTGGACACGCTGGACCACCTGATGACGATGGTGTCGGAACTGGTTCTGACCCGCAATCAGCTATTGGAGATATCCCGGCGCAACGAGGACACCGAGTTCAAGGTGCCGCTGCAGCGGCTGTCCAATGTCACCGCCGAGCTGCAGGAAGGCGTCATGAAGACGCGGATGCAGCCGATCGGCAATGCCTGGCAGAAGCTGCCGCGCATCGTGCGCGACCTTTCCGGCGAACTCGGCAAGCAGATCGAACTGGAGATGCACGGCGCCGACACCGAACTCGACCGCCAGGTGCTTGACCTGATCAAGGACCCGCTCACCCACATGGTGCGCAACTCGGCCGATCACGGGCTGGAGACGCCTTCCGAGCGCGCCGCCTGCGGCAAGCCCGAGCAGGGCACCATTCGGCTGTCGGCCTATCACGAAGGCGGCCATATCATCATCTGCATCGCTGACAACGGCCGCGGGCTCAATACCGAGCGGATCAAGGCCAAGGCCATCTCCAGCGGTTTGGTCAACGAGGCCGAACTGGAGAAGATGACCGAGGCGCAGATCCACAAGTTCATCTTCGCGCCCGGCTTCTCCACCGCCGCCGCCGTCACCTCGGTGTCCGGCCGCGGCGTCGGCATGGACGTGGTGCGCACCAATATCGACCAGATCGGCGGCACCATCGACGTCAAGTCGGTGGCCGGCGAGGGCTCCTCCGTCACCATCAAGATCCCGCTGACGCTTGCCATCGTCTCCGCCCTGATCGTGGAGGCCGCCGGCGACCGCTTTGCGATCCCGCAGCTGTCGGTGGTCGAACTGGTGCGGGCGCGCGCCAACTCCGAACACCGCATCGAGCGCATCAAGGACACCGCGGTATTGCGGCTGCGCAACAAGCTCTTGCCGCTGATGCACCTGAAGAAGCTGCTCAAGATCGACGACGGCTCCTCCTCCGACCCGGAGAACGGTTTTATCGTGGTCACGCAAGTAGGCAGCCAGACCTTCGGCATTGTGGTCGACGGCGTGTTCCACACCGAAGAAATTGTGGTCAAGCCGATGTCGACCAAGCTGCGCCACATCGAGATGTTCTCCGGCAATACCATTCTCGGCGATGGCGCCGTGATCATGATCATCGACCCCAACGGCATCGCCAAGGCGCTCGGCGCCGCCGGCTCGGCCAGCCGCGAGCTCGCGGAAGAGAACGCGGCGATGCGCGCCAGCGCCGCCGAGCAACTGACCTCGCTGCTGGTGTTCCGCGCCGGCACCAATCAGCCCAAGGCGGTGCCGCTCGGATTGGTGACCCGGCTGGAGGAGATCGCCACCGACAAGATCGAACTCTCCAACGGTCGCCATATGGTGCAATACCGCGACCAGCTGATGCCGCTGGTGCAGATGGCAGGCGTCAACGTCCGGACCTCCGGCGCCCAGCCGATCCTGGTGTTTGCCGATGACGGCCGCTCGATGGGGCTTGTGGTCGACGAGATCATCGACATCGTCGAGGAGAAGCTCAACATCGAGGTTGCGGGCGGCGAGGCGGGCATTCTCGGCTCCGCCGTGATCAAGGGCCAGGCGACCGAAGTGATCGACGTCGGCCACTTCCTGCCGATGGCGTTCGCCGACTGGTTCAGCCGCAAGGAGATGCGCCCCTCGGCGAGCGCGCAATCGGTGCTGCTGGTCGACGACTCGGCGTTCTTCCGCAACATGCTGGCGCCGGTCCTGAAGGCCGCGGGCTACCGGGTGCGGGTTGCGCCCAACGCGCAGGAGGGCCTGATGGCGCTGCGCTCGGGGCAGGCGTTCGATGTGGTGCTGACCGACATCGAAATGCCGGACATGAACGGGTTCGAGTTCGCCGAGACGATCCGGGCGGACGCGCATTTGAGCGGGTTGCCGATCATTGCGCTGTCCTCGATGGTGTCGCCGGCGGCGATCGAGCGCGGCCGGCAGGCCGGCTTCCATGATTACGTCGCCAAATTCGATCGTCCCGGCCTGATCGCGGCGCTGAAGGAACAGACCGCCGAACTCAACCGCGCGGCATGAGGGATCAGGCATGACCAGCAAGAGCGAAACGATCGAAGGCACAGTGGCCGAATACGTCACCGCGATGATCGGCGGTCAGCTGTTTGGCCTGCCGATCTCCCGGGTGCAGGACGTGTTCATGCCGGAGCGGCTGACGCGGGTGCCGTTGTCGCCGGGCGAGATCGCCGGCGTGCTCAATCTGCGCGGCCGCATCGTCACCGTGGTCGACATGCGCGCCCGCCTCGGCCTGCCCAGGAACGAGGACGGCAAGCCGCCGATGGCGGTGGGCGTCGACCTGCGCGGCGAATCCTATGGCCTATTGATCGACCAGATCGGCGAGGTGCTGAAGCTTGCCGACGACGGCCGCGAGGAAAACCCCGTCAACCTCGATCCCCGCATGGCCAGGCTCGCCGGCGGTGTACATCGCCTCGACGGCCAGCTCATGGTCGTGCTCGACATCGATCGCGTCCTCGAAATCGTGCCTGACATGCTGGCGGCATAAAACCGGCGGCGGGCACGCGCTAACTGATGGCAATGGAAACGTCCCTTTCGGGATTGAAACTAGTAGAGGCTGAAATGAGAACATGTCTGGTCGTCGATGACTCAAGTGTCATTCGAAAGGTCGCAAGGCGAATCCTGGAAGGCCTGGACTTCCAGATCATCGAAGCCGAGGACGGCGAGAAGGCGCTGGAAGCCTGCAAACGCGGACTGCCCGACGCGATCCTGCTCGACTGGAACATGCCGATCATGGACGGCTACGAATTTCTCGGCAATCTGCGCCGCATGCCCGGCGGCGACCAGCCGAAGGTGGTGTTCTGCACCACCGAAAATGACGTCGCGCACATCGCCCGCGCGCTTCACGCCGGCGCCAACGAATACATCATGAAACCGTTCGACAAGGACATCGTCACCGCAAAATTCCAGGAAGTCGGGCTCATTTGATCTGCCTCTTTTCGGTCCGGTGGCTGAAAGCCTTCGGCTTATCGCTTCAATAATGCCGTTTCAGCCGTACTTGGTGAGTAATGAGTGTTACGTTGACAAGTTCCCCGACCCCGATTTCAACGCGGTGCGAACCGTTGCGGGTGATGGTGGTCGATGACTCCGTCGTAATCAGGGGGTTGATCTCCCGCTGGATCACCGCCGAGACGGACATGGTGGTCGCGGCGTCGCTGCGCACAGGCCTTGACGCGGTCAACCAGATCGAGCGCGTCGATCCCGATGTCGCCGTGCTCGATATCGAAATGCCGGAGCTCGACGGCATTTCCGCGCTGCCCTTGCTGCTGGCAAAGAAGCGCAACCTCATCATCATCATGGCGTCGACCCTGACCCGCCGTAATGCGGAGATCAGCTTCAAGGCACTCTCGCTCGGGGCGTCGGACTACATTCCAAAGCCCGAAAGCACCCGCGAAGCAACCGCCGCCGCAACCTTCCACCACGATCTCATCCAGAAGATTCGCTCTCTCGGCGCCAAAGTCCGCCGCACGGCTTCGTCCCCTCCGCTTGCGTTCGCGCTGGATCGGCCGCGCGAGCCGTTGCCGCGTCCGCAGCCGGCGCCGGTGCAATTGTTGCAGCGCGGGTTCAGCACGCAAGCGCCGCGCGCGCTTTTGATCGGTTCGTCGACCGGCGGTCCGCAGGCCCTGATGACGCTGGTAACCGAGATCGGCCCCGTGATCGACCGTTTTCCGGTACTGATCACCCAGCATATGCCGCCTACATTCACGACGATTCTCGCCGAGCATCTGGTACGCTCCAGTCATCGGCCGGCGCATGAAGCCGTCGATGGCGAGGTCGTCAAGCCCGGCCAGATCTATCTTGCGCCGGGCGGCCGTCACATGCGCGTCGTGCGTCATGGCACCGATGTTGCAATCGCGCTCGACGACGGTCCGCCGGTCAATTTCTGCAAACCGGCGGTCGACCCGTTGTTCACTTCCGCAATCGATGTCTGGCAGGCCGGGGTTCTCGCCGTGGTGCTGACCGGCATGGGCTCGGACGGGATGCGCGGCGGCAAGGAGATCGTCGCTGCCGGCGGTAGCGTGATCGCCCAGGACGAGGCGTCGAGCGTGGTGTGGGGAATGCCGGGTGCGGCCGCGCATGCCGGCATTTGCGCCGCCGTTCTGCCGCTCAATCATATCGCGCCGAAACTGGTCCGATTGTTTTCGGGAGATCGTTCGTGACGCCGTCGGACTACGAGTTTCTGCGTAAGCTTCTGAAAGAGCGTTCCGGCCTGGATCTATCTTCCGACAAGCAATATCTGGTCGAAAGCAGGTTGATCCCGCTGGCGCGAAGGGCGGGACTGCCCGGAATTGCCGACCTGGTTGCGAAGCTAAAGAGCGTCGCCGACGCATTGACATCGGAAGTGGTCGAGGCGATGACCACCAACGAGACCTTCTTTTTCCGCGACAGGATTCCGTTCGATCATCTGCGGGAGACGATCCTGCCGGCGCTGCTGCAGGCGCGCGCCAACCGCCGGTCCTTGCGGATCTGGTGTGCGGCTTCTTCCACCGGGCAGGAGCCTTATTCGGTCGCGATGTGCGTGAAGGAATTCGCGGCGCTGGCGGGATGGCGGGTCGAGATCGTTGCGACCGACCTGTCGCAGGAGGTGCTTGAGAAGTCCAGGGCGGGAATCTACAGCCAGTTCGAGGTGCAGCGCGGCCTGCCGATCCAGCTGCTGGTCAAGTACTTCATACAGACAGGCGAGCTGTGGCAACTCAATGCCGATATTCGCGCCATGGTGCAGCACCGGCAACTGAACCTGCTGCAGGATTTTTCCCAGCTTGGAACATTCGACGTGATCTTCTGCCGCAACGTCCTGATCTATTTCGACCAGGACACCAAGGCCGGCGTCTTCGACCGTCTTTCAAGAATGCTCGAACCCGATGGTGTACTGCTGCTGGGCGCGGCCGAATCCGTGGTCGGGATATCCGACGCCTTCAGGCCCTATCCGGAGCGGCGCGGGCTCTATCGTCCCAACGCCGACCGGACGGCGCGCGCGGGCGTCACGCCGCAGGCGTTGAAGGTGGTTGCTTCGGCGCGCTGAGTTGCTACAGGATTGCGTGCGGCAGGAACCGCGACGTATTGCCGGTGATCGGATTGTCGTCCTCGCGAATCGATAGCCCGCATGGGGTGTGGTCGATCAGCCAGCTTCCGATCACGGGATACTGGTTTGAAAAGTTCGGCAGCGGCGCCAGGGCCTGGCGAACAAAACCTTCGGCGCCATACGGCCCCTCCTGTTCCGCAACCGTAATACCGTCGCTGATCAGCGCGATGTTAGCGCCCTCGCGCGAATAAAGCGGCTTGCGCACGAAGGAAGTGCCGAGGCTTGCGGCACGCGGGTCAGTCTCGAAGAACGCCGGCAGCAAATTGGGATGATCCGGAAACATCTCCCACAGCAAGGGAAGAATACCC
Organism: uncultured Alphaproteobacteria bacterium; assembly: GCA_963801875.1. Classification (GTDB taxonomy): domain Bacteria; phylum Pseudomonadota; class Alphaproteobacteria; order Rhizobiales; family Xanthobacteraceae; genus Bradyrhizobium. The sequence continues at coordinate 376,171 of CAWDGT010000011.1, forward strand.
TTGTTGGAAAGGATGGCTTTCCACGGCGGCTCGATCCAGCGCATCGGCGCATTGGCGAGCCGCGCGCCAAACGCATCGTGAAACATCCACTCCCAGGGATAGAGCTTGAACGCCAATTCGATGGCGCGATCGTCGAGATCGACGAAGCGGCCGTCATCGCGCCATCCGATATCCTCGATATCGATCAAGGTGGTGGCGAGGCCGGCTTGCCGGGCGGTGTCCTCGAGATAGGCCAGCGTGCCGGCATCCTCGCTGCTTTCCGTGGTGCCCGCGAGATGGAGGTGGCGTCCCTCGCCGAGCTTCTTCCACGCCTCGATCAGGCGTTCATGGATCGAATTGAACTGGTCGGCGTGGCTGGGGATGATGCGGCGCTCGATCGCCTGTTCCAGCCAGGTCCACTGAAACACCGCCGCCTCGAAAATCGAGGTCGGCGTATCGGCGTTATATTCGAGAAGCTTCGCAGGACCGGGCCCATCGAATCTGAGGTCGAGCCGGCCGTAGAGGCTGGCTTCATCGCCGCGCCAGCTCTCGGAGATCAGCGGCCAGAAGGCTTCCGGTATCTTCAACCGGCGCAGGTATTCTTCGTCGTCGATCGCAAGGCTGACGAGTTCGAGGCACATGCCATCGATTTCAGCCGTGGGCTCTTCGATCTGACGTTCGATTTCGTCGAGTGTGAAGACGTAGCAGGCGCGCTCGTCCCAATAGCGCTCGCCGCCGATGGTGTGAAAATCAAACCCGGTTTCATCGGCGGTTAAGCGCCAGTCGTCGCGCTCGGGACAGGCGAGGCGCTGCATGGATGGCCGCTATCCGCCGCCATGCGCATGGGCGTGAGCGTGCCCCTGGAAGCGGTGCGGCGCGCCGCCAAATCCGCCATAGGTCGCCTGGCAATATTCCCCGAGCCGTCCGTCCGGACCGCGCATCAGTTGCGAGAGGCCTCCGGGACCGCAGTCGCTTCGCCGCGCAAAGCCCATCGATACCGTGCCGATGGCGGCTGTCCCCATCATGGTCAGGATCACACGGTGCGAGCGTTTCATGGTGCGGCCCCCGGCGTTATCGAGCGGACAGTTCTTGGACTACCGGCAGTTTCCATCAGCCGGCGCCAACCAGGCAAGCGAAAGCCCGTGCGTTCACGGGATCGTGCGGCGATCGGCGCGGTATTATGGCACAAACGCCACAAGCAAACCCAAGCAACTGCCCCTAGATCGCGGGAGGGTAACGTGAGCTAGGAGAAGCGCCGTGTTGCGGCGCGCGGCTTGGGCCGCACTCATTCTAATCTATTGTTCCTGCGCTGAAAGGGTCAGCAGGAAGATTGATGACGTTCCCTTGTGCGACCTTAAGTCCGACAGGAGCATTCAGGTAAGAATGCGAGTGATGAGTGACTCGGCGCACGGGGTCGCCAAGCACTTGATAGGAGGCGGTCACGAATAGTATGACGGTCCCAAATCTACTTCCATCAGGGCGGGGTTTGATGGATTTGACAAAGTGCTCACTCCCAATTCCGCTCACCTCCGCAATAACGAGAGTGTCTTGGGGAAAAATAGTGGTGCCGACGACTGGTGGATGCGCTCTGGCACGCGCCAAGATACGCGCACTTGCATCCATGTAAGGCTCGCCAGCCTCGGCGATGAACGGTGTAAAATCCAACCATACACCGGTTGCTGGGGTGGACCCGAAGTTCTTGACCGCAGCGGAGACTCTCAAAACAAAGCCATCTTCTCTAAATTCAGTGGGGTAGATGAATTTGACATCTTCAACCGAAAGCCAAGCCCGGCGGCTCTGGACCGCCGCCTCATGGCTAATTCTGTTAGCCTCCTGGGCCGCTGCGATAGAGCCCTGCATGTCGCGGGATTGAGCAGCGGAAACATCTTGGGCCAGTTTGATTTGGCGCTCGCCAGCATCCCAGAGTTTGTCAGTGGAAAACCTCAACTCGTTAGTGGCCTGCCACAGACGCCACGTAAACAAAGTAACGAGTCCCGCGAAGAGCGCAGTTACCAGCCAATTGTGCCCGTCGAGAAATTCGGCGATTTGCCGTATCGCGATAAAAGACACTTTATTGCCGGAGCACTGCTGTTGCTGGGCTTCGTGGCCTTGCTCATAACCCTGATTACAGGTGGGGATAAGAAAAAAGAATCCAACGATAAGCGCCGCTCCGATAACTAACCAAAATATCTTTTCGCGGCGCTTCAAGCGAGGGTCCCTGAATCTCCTCCAACACTACCCCCTCCAACTCCATTGCCGCAAGGCAGGCCGGAAAGAACGTCGCTGCAAACGTCCCCCGTTTCAGCTTCATTGTGATCCGGGCCTCGGTTTCCTTTAGCCCGTGCTTTTTCAGCCGTTTGGCGTTTGCGCCATAATACCGGATCGGCGTCGCATCATTTGGGCGCGCGCTCGAGGCGCCGACACGGCTGCCGTCCGGCTCACTTCCCGATCGTGACCAGCGTAATGCCGTTGACGAGGCTGTTGGCCAGCATAAAGTTGCCGTCGCGCGTGACCGAGGTGTTGCGCACGATGTTTCCGCCGCCCGGAATCGCCCAGCTCTGGAATTTTTCGGTCTTGGGATCGAAGCGCACCACGGTATTCGGCGTCGAGCCGGACTCGCTGTACCAGATGACGCCCGATATCGCCGAGATGCCGTAGGGCTCGGATTTCGGCCCGCTCGGTGACTGCCACTCGGTTACCCTGCCGGTCGCGGGATCGAGACGGCCGAGATAGCCGCGCGAATAGTCGGAGTACCAGACGATGTCGTCGCCGGTGATCGCGATGCGCCGCGGGCGCGATGCCGGATCGGGCAACGGGTATTCGTGAAATTCCAGCGTCTTCGGATCGACGCTGCCCACCTTGTTGGTACCAAACTCGACGAAGAACACGATGCCCTTCGAATTCAGCGCCATGCCGTAGGGGCGCGCATTGGCCGTCGGCGGCTTCAGCAGTTTGATCTCGCCGTTCCTGGGGTCGAGCCGCCCGATCCGGTTGGCATTCTGCATCGTGAACCACAGGATGCCGCTGTTGTCGAAGATAAGCGTATGCGGATCGCCCGGTTCCGGAGTGCTGTATTCGGTGACGGCGCCGGTCTTCGGGTCAAGCTTGCCGATCAGCGAGCCGGTGTTTCCGGTGTACCAGATGTTGCCGTCACGATCCTCCTGCAGACCGTGCGGTCCGGAATGCGCGGTCTTGAGCGGAAATTCCTTGATCGCGCCGGTCTTCGGGTCGACCCGGCCGAGCACATTGGCCAGTTGACCGGTATACCAGAGCGAGCCGTCGCTCGCCGCCAACGGGTCATGCGACCGCGATCCCGGTGTGGGTGCCTGCCACATCTTGAAGGAGATTTCGGCGGGTCCCGGGATGACGGCACCGGCAGGCTTGGTCTTTTCAGGAAAATTCTTGATCAAATATGCCTTGAGCGGCTCAACCTGGTCCGCCGGCAGCGGAGCGCCTTGGTTGACCATCATCCGCAATACCGTGGTCCAGCCCTCAGGCGTGTAACCTGAACCCACGCGGCCCAACAGCGTGTGGCAGCTATTGCAGCTGGCCGCCGCCAATTCCTTGCCCGGTCCATCCGGCAACTGCTGGGCGAGCGCGGGGAGCCCATAGCAGAGCAGCGCTGCGGTCAAAACCACCCGGCATCTACTGGACATGATACCTCCCGGAAATTCGCGCTCTGCGGGGTCCGTGGCGCAATTGGGTAGAAGCGGCCAGCGTCGGCCGCAAATCGGACCGCGTCAATATCCTCAATCCTCACGGTCGTCTGCTGCGCCTGGTCCGAAGCGGACAGACGGCGGGACCAATTCCATTGGGGGTGCCGACTCGTTGATCCCGATCAAGGCGGCCGGCGAGGATCTAAGCAGGATGCAATATGGGTGCGCTGGGATTGGGTGTGCCCCGCGGGATCAGTTGAAGCATGGAGAGCATGATGGAAAAGCGAAGCATCGTCGGCGCCGTCTATGCTGAGAGCCTGGTTTTCGAATCAGGCTTCGGCTTTGCGGAAGGTCCGGCAACCGGATCAAGCAGTGAAGTCCCGCGGCGCACGCCGTCAATTCCCGCAGGGAGCGCGGCCGCTCCGGCTTTGGAGACCGCCAACCCGACCGGCACAACGAAGTCGCCGATCCGTCATTAGGTGTGGCCGGGACTGGCAATGTCAAAGAGTTGCGTCAGTTGCCGGCCTCACCAGAATATTGTCAGCGGTCAACCGCCCCCGGAAAAATGCGACGCGAACGCGTGCGCAAACCCGCCGAAGCCACCGCGCGTCACGCCGCCCGAACCGGAATCCGACGAAATAGCCGACGGCGAGCGGCTCGATGAAGCATCGCCGCCCCAGAAACTGACGCGCGACCAGGAGCCGCCCGAGCCGTGGCCGCCACCGGATGAGGACCCGCGCGGCGGGCAATTGGCGCTAGACCGCAGGTCCGCCGCCATGCCGGGTAGCTGCCCGCAACTCTCCCCTGGAATCAGCGCATAGGCGCCGCCGCCGATGGCAAAGGTGCCCATCAGCAGCAGCGCCACGTGATTGGAGCGCTTTACCGGCGCGGTCGCCTGGATCGCAGCCGGTCTGCGCCTGCCGAATTCTATGTTTGTTTTCCCCTCCATGATCAGTAGATCATCGAGGCGGCATTGAGCGCGCCCGCAGCCAGCGAGGCGAGCCCAAGCCAGATCGCCGCCGCGAGTTCGCCCGCCGCGATCCGGGCCGACAGGTTCGGCACCGGTATCTTGACGATGAAATAGACGGCGATCTGCACGATCAGCGCGATCACGCTCCAGATCAGGCAATCCACGACATTGGCGGAGTGGGCGATGGCACTGACGACCGGAAGCACGAAACCGAGCAGGCTGAGGCCGAGCGCGATTGCCGCCGCAGGGTCGTTGTCGCGGATCAGCTGGAATTCATTGTGTGGCGTGACGCGGGTGTAGACGAAGAGGTAGGCAACGACAGCAACGATGGCCGTACAGAAATAGACCAGGAACGCCGGCAGTCCTGCCAGTGATTGAAGGATCATTTAAGCCCCCGATTCGTCCAATTCCCAAGATTTGCACGATCTGCCAGTCAGCGCAGCCGTTCAGCCGGTTCAATCCCCAAACAAAAACCCCGCCTTGCGGCGGGGTCCAGTCTGGGAGGAGAGAGCCCGGCGGGCTCTCGGTAAAACCTTGCGGATCAGGCTGGAATGCGCTCTTCGACCTCGTGCGGCTCGCGCAGCACATAGCCGCGGCCCCACACGGTCTCGATGAAGTTGCGGCCTTCGGAGGCGTTGGCGAGCTTCTTGCGCAGCTTGCAGATGAAGACGTCGATGATCTTCAGTTCGGGTTCGTCCATGCCGCCGTAGAGATGGTTGAGGAACATTTCCTTGGTCAGCGTCGTGCCCTTGCGCAAGCTGAGCAATTCCAGCATCTGGTATTCCTTGCCGGTCAGATGCACGCGCTGGCCGCCGACCTCGACCGTCTTGGTGTCGAGATTGACCACGAGATCACCGGTCTGGATCACCGACTGGGCGTGGCCCTTGGAGCGGCGCACGATCGCATGGATGCGCGCAACCAGTTCGTCCTTGTGGAAGGGCTTGGTCATGTAGTCGTCGGCGCCGACGCCGAGACCCTTGACCTTGTCCTCGATGCCGGCGAGGCCGGAGAGGATCAGAATGGGTGTTTTGATCTTTGAGACCCGAAGCTGTTTGAGCACGTCGTAACCGGACATGTCGGGCAGGTTAAGGTCGAGCAGGATAATGTCGTAATCGTAGAGTTTTCCGAGATCGACGCCTTCTTCCCCGAGGTCCGTCGTATAGACGTTGAAACTCTCGGACTTCAGCATCAATTCGATCGACTGCGCGACGGCGCTATCATCTTCTATCAGCAATACGCGCATGCCAGTCCCCTATAGTCGCCGCTCCGGGCGTCAGGTCGGCCGCACTTGCGGCACTCAAAACGCCTTTGAACAACTGATTCGGATCCTGACGACATATGGTTAACAAAATCTGATTCACGTTCGCAAGGTCTTTGAGTGCAATTTTTACCGAATCGCTCTAAGACATTGCTGGGAAGCAGCTTTTTGTACCCAGTCCTGTTCAGGTCCCACATTAGGTTTCGGGCCTAACCGATTCCCGCGACTCGACCTTCCTTCTGATGGTCGAGCGCTCTCAGTCACCAAAGACAGTGACGTAATGATTAACGATGCGGGTAAACACGAAGTTAAGGACTGGGCCGTAAAGCGTGGAAACTTAAGGTTTTCGCAATGAAAGCGCTCGCCGAGCAGATCAGCGACATCGACAGCGCCAATATATATGGGCGCGTGGTCGGCGTGCGCGGCCTGATGGTCGAGATCGCGGGCCCCATTCACGCGATGTCGGTCGGCGCCCGCATCGTGATCGAGACCGGCGGCAATCGTTTTATCCCCTCCGAAGTCATCGGCTTCAACGGCAGCAATGCCGTAGTGATGCCGTTCGCCGGCCTCGAGGGTGTCAGGCGCGGCTGCCGCGCGGTCATCGCCAATGCCGCCAGCCAGGTGCGGCCCTCGCCGTTGTGGCTCGGCCGCGTTCTCAACGCGATGGGCGAGCCGATCGACGGCAAGGGGCCGTTGCCACAAGGTCCCTCGCCGGTGCCCTATCGCAACTCACCGCCGCCGGCGCATTCGCGCAAGCGGGTTGGCGCCCCGCTCGATCTCGGCGTGCGGGCGCTCAATACGTTTCTGACCTGTTGCCGCGGCCAGCGGCTCGGCATCTTCGCGGGCTCCGGTGTCGGCAAGTCGGTGCTGCTGTCGATGCTGGCGCGCAATGTCGACGCCGACATCACCGTAATCGGCCTGGTGGGCGAACGCGGCCGCGAGGTGCAGGAATTTCTGCAGGATGACCTTGGTGAAGAGGGGCTGGCGCGCTCGGTGGTGGTGGTGGCGACCTCCGACGAGCCGGCGCTGATGCGCAGGCAGGCGGCTTACCTGACTTTGGCGATCGCCGAATATTTCCGCGATGAAGACAAGAATGTGCTGTGCCTGATGGATTCGGTCACGCGTTTTGCGATGTCGCAGCGCGAGATCGGGCTGTCGGCCGGCGAGCCGCCGACCGCCAAGGGCTATACGCCGACCGTGTTCACCGAATTGCCAAAGCTTCTGGAGCGCGCCGGCCCGGGCATGGGCGAGGGCACCATCACCGGCATCTTCACGGTGCTGGTGGACGGCGACGACCATAACGAACCGATCGCGGATGCGGTCCGCGGCATCCTCGACGGCCATGTGGTGATGGAGCGGGCGATCGCCGAGCGCGGCCGCTTTCCGGCGATCAACGTTCTCAAATCGGTGTCCCGCACCATGCCGAAATCAGCCGATCCGGCCTATCTGCCGATCATCGCCCGGGGGCGTCAGATGATGGCAACTTACACCGATATGGAGGAATTGATCCGGCTCGGGGCCTACCGCAGCGGCTCGAGCGCCGAGGTCGACGAGGCGATCCGGCTGCATGAGCCGCTGGAGGACTTTTTGCGCCAGGCCAAGGACGAGGTGACCAGCCTGGATGACGGCTACCGGCAACTTGAGCAAATCCTTAGGAATTTGGAAACGGAACGCTAACTTTGTCAGGCCATCATCCGCGCCACGCAACTAGCGATGCCGGTGGGACCCCTTGGGGATACCGGTTCCGTCCCGCGTTCAGATCGGGACTTCTGGGGAGTATGAGTCGATGAAGTCACGTGAAACGCTGATCCGACTGAAAAAGTTTCAGGTCGATGAAAAGCGCCGAAGGGTCGCCCAGATTGAAGGGATGATCGCCGACTTCCAGCGCATGTCGGTCGACCTGGAGCGCGAAATCCAGTCCGAGCAGGAGCGTGCCGGGATCAACGACCCCTCGCACTTCGCCTATCCGACCTATGCCAAGGCTGCGATCCAGCGGCGGGAAAACCTGACCCGCTCCGCCGACGAATTGCGGATTCAGCTTGAGGACGCCAAGAGCCTGTTGGGCGAGGCGTTCGAGGAACTCAAGAAGGTGGAGCTTCTGGACGAGCGCGACCAGGCGCGCGAGCGCGCCGAGGAAAGCGCCCGGGAGCAGGCCGATCTCGACAGCATCGGCCTGATGCGCGCCCGCATCGGGGCGGCGATTGCCTGAGGCTTTGCGTCGCGCATCTGCCAAAGCACGATCGAAAACCCGGGCCGCGAGGCCCGGGTTTTTCTTATGAGGGAAAGCCGGCCCCCGGTGGCTTGGTAGACCGCTTTGGCGCAGGATATGATACGACATTTCGGGAATGCCGCTTGGCCGGTGCAGAAGCGACAGGGCATCGCGAATTTGGGGGCAGTGAATGCTGACGCCAGCGGAGCTGGTCTGGCTGATTGCGGCAGTTGCGAAGGGGGATGAGGCCGCTTTCGAGCGCCTCTACGCCGCGACGCGGGCGAAACTCTTCGGCGTGGTGCTCCGTATCTTGCGGCGACCGGATCTCGCAGAGGAGGTCATTCAGGAGGCCTACGTCAAGATCTGGAAAAGCGCCGGGCAGTTCAATCCGGGCCTGTCGTCGCCGATCACGTGGATGGCGTCGATTGCCCGGAATCGCGCCATCGACGTCATGCGCAAACGCGGCGAGGTCTCGATCGAAGAAGAGCCGACGGCGATGGAAGCGGCCGCCGATAGCCCGGATCCGCTGGCGCGCCGGGAGATGACCGAAGAATTGAAGCGGTTGCTGGAATGCGTTGGCCGTCTGGAGCCGGATCGGCAAAAGCTCGTGCTGCTGGCCTATTACAACGGCTGGAGCCGTGACCAGCTGGCGGCAAAGTTCGAGACGCCGGTGAATACGGTGAAAACCTGGCTGCGCCGCAGCATGATGGACATCCGGGAGTGTCTTGGACTTTAGATGATGGCCTACAGCGAAGACCATATCGTGCTCGCCGCGGAATATGCGCTCGGCACCCTCGATGCGGATGAGCGGGCGCAGGTCGAGGCCATGATGTCCATCGACAAGGACTTCGTGGCAATAGTGCAGGCGTGGGAATACCGACTTGGCGTTCTGAACCAGATGGTCGGCTCGGTCGAGCCGCGGCCCGAAGTCTGGGACAGGATCAGAACCGCGGCCGGACTTGCCGAGCCGCAGGAGCCGCTGGTGCTTCCCGAGGCGCCACTACCGCCGCCAGTCGAGTCTGAACTCGTTGAGGCTGCCGCGGCCGCGGAAAACTCCAACGTTATCCGTCTGGCTACCCAGCTCCGGCGCTGGCGCAAAATCGCGACCTTCACCACGGCGATCGCCGCCGCCCTCCTCGCCATGATCGCGGTCGGGATATATCAACCGGACCTGCTTCCCGAAGGCATTCGCCCCAAACCGCGCACACAGGTGGTCGAGGTCAAAACTCCACCGACCCCGGCACCGTCGTCCGCCCAGTATATTGCCGTGCTGCAGAAGGACGGCGAGTCGCCCGCGTTCATTCTCACGCTTGACGGTGCGACCAGGAATTTCACGGTTCGCAAGGTCGGCGCTCAGCCCGAACCGGGCAGGAGCTATGAACTCTGGATCGTGTCGGACAAATTGCAGCGGCCGCGCTCGCTCGGCGTGATCGGAGGCAGTGATTTCACCGCGCGGCCGGTGTTGGCGGCGTATGCCCCCGAAGTCGTCAACCAGGCCACCTATGCGGTGACGGTTGAGCCGGAAGGTGGATCGCCGACCGGCGTTGCGACCGGTCCCATTGTATTCACCGGCAAGCTGATCGAGAGCGTTCCGCCGGCCGCGCCCGCGCCTGCGGGGGCCCGCTGAAATCTCAATCCCGAGAAAAAGAAAACGCCCGTGGGGAGCGGGCGTTTTCGGTAGTCAACTTGGGGGTAGTTGGGTCTTCTAAATATCCACGAGGCGACTTTGGGGGGCTGGTAAAGAGCCGCGTGAATTCGGGAAATCCTTTAAATTAGCGGACCACCATCGTGTTCGAACTGGTGATGGCCACGGGTTTGCCGGCCTTGAGGACGCGTGCCGCCTGCGTGTATTCGTCCGAACCGGTGCGGGCCGAGATGCCGAAGCCTGCGACCGCGATGCCTGCAACGAGCGCCACGACCACGATCTTGAGGTGGGTCGAGCGATCTGCGCTGTAGATCGAATGGTTCATGCAGGCCTCCTGCCACCTTTCCGTCGTCTCTGCGAATTTGTCTGCGTCATCCGCCGGCAGGTTCAACGTTTCATGGGCACAAACGTAGGGATTCGCCTTTAGGTTCCAAAGATCCGATCACAAGGCAGTGATGAGAATTGAACGCGCGCGATCGGTGGGTCGCGCCTGGATCTTCTATGTGACATATTTCTTAATTATTACAATATCTTGTAAGGTTTTAGACTTCTTGGAGCTTGCGCGACACAAAAATGCCGCCGATCCGGGCGGGCGTCGAAAATCATTTGCCTGTGGCGAAAAAGCCGCCGCTCTCGGTGCTTCGATTTGCCGGGGATCAGACGCTGCCCACCGTCTTCAGCCGCGCCCGCGGATGGATTTCCGCCTGCGACAACACTGTGGTTTGCGAGCGGAAGCGCTCGACCAGCGAACGCACGAAGGGGCGGATCGCCGCCGACGTCACCAGCACCGGCGCCTCGCCTTCACGGGCGGCCTGTTCGAAGCGGTCACGCACCACGTTCATAAACTCGGACAGTTTTGAAGGCTGCATCGCAAGTGAACGTTCCTCACCCTGGCCGACCAGTGACTCGGCAAAGGCCTGCTCCCATTTCGCAGACAATGCGATCAGCGGCAGGTAGCCGTTCTGGGAGGTGTTCTGCGCGCAGATCTGCCGCGCCAGCCGGGCGCGAACATGTTCGACCATCGTCGCCGGGTTGCGCGAGAACGCCAGCGCGTCGGCGATGCCCTCGAGAATGGTCGAGAGATCGCGGATCGAGATGCGCTCGGCCAGCAAGAGCTGAAGAACACGCTGGATGCCCGATATCGTGACCTGGCTCGGCACGATGTCCTTGACCAGTTCGCCCTGCTCCTTCGGCAGGTCCTTCAGGAGTTTCTGCACCTCGCCATAGGACAGCAGGTCGGACATGTTGTTCTTGAGCAGCTCGGTAAGATGGGTCGAGAGCACGGTGGCGGCGTCGACCACCGTGTAGCCCTTCAATGAGGCTTCCTCCTTCAGCCCGGCGTCGACCCATGTCGCCGGCAGCCCGAAGGTCGGCTCGATGGTGTGAATGCCGGGCACGCTGACCTGATTGCCGGCGGGGTCCATGACCATGAACTGGTTCGGCCAGATCTTGCCGGTGCCGGCGTCGACTTCCTTGATCTTGATGATGTAGGTGTTCGCCTCCAGCTGCACATTGTCGAGAATGCGTACCGCCGGCATGACAAAGCCCATCTCGATCGCGAGCGAGCGACGCAGCGCCTTGATCTGCTCGGTGAGCCGGTCGGTGCCGTCAGGCCCGTTCACCAGCGGTAGCAGCGCATAGCCCAGTTCGATCTTGAGATCGTCGATCTTGAGCGCGGTCGCGATCGGCTCTTCCGCGGCACTGGCGGCAGCGGCCGCGGCGGCGGGAGCTGCTGCCGCGGCGGCGTCGGACGCGGCGGTGGCGCGCTTGCGCTTGCGCGCCGAAAACGCCAGCGCTGCCGCACCGCTGCCGAGCGCGAGGAAGGGGACCATCGGAATGCCCGGCAGCAGCGCCAGCACCAGCATCACGCCGGCCGACATGCCCAATGCCTGCGGATAGCCTGACAATTGCTTCATCAGCGCCTTGTCGGCGGCGCCGCTGACGCCCGCCTTGGAGACCAGCAGGCCCGCCGCGGTGGAGACGATCAGCGCCGGCACCTGGGTGACCAGGCCGTCGCCGACCGTCAGCAGCGTATAGGTGTGCGCGGCCTCGCCGAAGCCGAGGCCTTGCTGGGCGACGCCGATGATGATGCCGCCGATGATGTTGATGAAGACGACCAGCAGGCCCGCGACCGCGTCGCCGCGCACGAATTTCGACGCGCCGTCCATGGCGCCGAAGAAGCCGCTTTCGTCCTCCAGCGCCTTGCGGCGCTCCTTGGCGGCCTTCTCGTCGATCAGCCCGGCGGACAGATCGGCGTCGATCGCCATCTGCTTGCCCGGCATGGCGTCGAGGTGGAAGCGCGCCGCGACTTCCGCGATGCGTCCCGAGCCCTTGGTGATGACCACGAAATTCACGATCACCAGGATCGCGAAGACGATGATCCCGATCACGAAATTGCCGCCCATCACGAAATTGCCGAACGCCTCGATGACGTGGCCGGCGGCCGCCGTGCCCTCATGCCCCTTCGACAGGATCAGCCGCGTGGAGGCGAGGTTGAGCGACAACCGCAGCATCGTCGAGATCAGAAGGATGGTCGGGAACGAGGAGAATTCCAGCGGCGCCTGGATGAACAGCGCCGTCATCAGGATCAGGATCGACAGCGTGATCGAGATCGCGAGGAAGAGGTCGAGCACGATCGCGGGCAGAGGCAGGATCAGCACCACCAGGATGGTGAGAATGCCGAACGCCAGCGCGAGATCGCCGCGCTTGAGGATGGTGCCGATTTCACCGAAACTCGGAAATCCGTTGCCCGGCGACGCTACGCCCTGACCCGCCGTGACATCGACCATCGTTGCTGCTTCCCCCCGCGCATGCCGGTCGCGGGCGCCAAACGTCTGCGCGGCGGCCGAGGGACCACCGTTTCGAAAATGAGGCACCGCACTGGCGTCCACGGGTACTCCCCCGTCTTACGCGTTCGACACACTCAACTTCTCCACCCGGCAATTTTTGCCCGGTTTATGGTTAGGAAAGGGTTAACGGGGCTTACGCCGTCGTTCCGGGGCGCCGCGCAGCGGAGAACCCGGAACCTCGAGATTCCAGGTTCGATGCTCGCGCATCGCCCCGGAATGACGGGTTCAGCTCTGTCGCGCTGCATCTGCATGCCCAATATCGCGGCAAAGTTGCTTGACCTTGCAGCCAGCCCCGTCGAAGTTGCGGCCGTGCACGCCCCTCCCAATCACAAAGATTTGGCCCTTTTTACCCCTGACTCCGGTCAGGCATGGGTGAGGCTCGCGCTCGCGCTGGTGATCGGCTCGATCGGCAGCGTCGGCATGTGGTCGGTCGTGGTCGTGCTGCCGGTGGTGCAGCCTGAATTCGGGGCGACGCGGGGGGCGGTGTCGCTGGCCTATACGCTGACCATGCTCGGCTTCGGTGCAGGCGCCGTCGTCACCGGCAGGATCACCGATCGCTTCGGCATCGTGGCGGCGATTGCGCTCAGCATCGCCGTTCTCGGCTCGGCCTATGTCCTCGCCGGCCTTACGACCACGCTATGGCAATTCATTGCGGTGTATTTCCTGATCGGGTTGGGGAGTTCAGCGACGTTCGCGCCGCTGATGGCGGAGGCCTCGCACTGGTTCGAGCGCTATCGCGGACTGGCCGTCACCATCGTCGCCAGCGGCAATTATGTCGGCGGCACGATCTGGCCGCCGCTGGTCAATTGGGGAGTGCAGTCTGCCGGCTGGCGTACCACCCATATCGCGATCGGCATTTTCTGTACGGTGGCGATGACACTGTTCCTGCTGTTGCTGCGCGTCCAGATCGGCAGCGAGAAGGTACGCGATCACGAGAACGCGCCGCCGCCGCGGGTCGAGCTGCCGATCTCGACCAACACGCTGACGGTGCTGCTGTGCATCGCCAGCATTTCCTGCTGCGTGGCGATGTCGATGCCGCAGGTCCACATCGTCGCCTATTGCGGCGATCTCGGTTATGGCGTGGCGCGGGGCGCCGAGATGCTGTCGCTGATGATGGCATTCGGTGTCGTCAGCCGCATCGGGTCAGGGCTTCTGGCGGACAGGATCGGCGGCATCCGCACTTTGTTGATCGGGTCGGTGGCGCAGGCCTTTGCGCTGCTGTTCTATCTGTTCTTCGACGGCCTCTCCTCGCTCTACCTCATCTCGGCGATGTTCGGCCTGTTTCAGGGCGGCATCGTACCGAGCTATGCCATCATCGTGCGAGAGTCGATGCCGGCGGCCGAAGCGGCGACCCGCGTCGGCATCGTGATTTTCGCATCCGTGTTCGGCATGTCGTTCGGCGGCTGGGTGTCCGGCGCGATCTTCGACGCGACAGGCTCCTACGCCGCGGCGTTCATGAACGGGTTGGCGTGGAACGGGGTGAATATCATCATCATAGCGGCGCTGTTGCTCCGGACGCGGCCGCGGCTTTCGCCGGCGTGATATGAAACGTTTAGAGCCTGAAAAATTGGGATGTCGAACGGGGCGCCGGGGGCGGCAGGACTATTTTTCAGCGGACTCTTGCGCCGCGGATACCTGTGCAGCGCTGTTCCGGCTCGATAGCTTCCAGAATGCCTTGGCGCTGTCGAAGCGCGAATACGCCTTGCGCGCGCGATCAAGCAATTTCTGAACCTGTGCCTGTTGGTCCCCGATGATGAGACCCGCGGCAAATGCGCGGTGACGGCTTTGCTCGCCCGTCAAGCCTCTTGCAGGACTGGCGATGATATCCGTGAACAGGGCCTTGTGCGTGACTATATCGTTGATCCTGCCCAGGCAATTCTGCAACTGCATCAGGGACGATCTGATTTTCTTGCAGCGCTTGGTGGACTTCTTGCCGTGGAATGCGCCGGAAAAGAATTCGGTCGCGTACCGGGCTTTTTTGACTTGAATGCGCAGCCTGTGCAGTTGCTGCGGATTCAGGCTGTTGATCCTTGCGCCCCGCCGCCTGATCTTTTTACGGCGCTGCGAAAGCTGTTCGGCGGCAAAAATCTCGACCGGCAATTCACGGCGTGCGCGCTTCAACGCGTCTTCGGAAGTGCTCCAGGGTCCGGTCTCGATCCATTCCGCGGCATCGAGAACGAGTGTGCGGAATCGCGCCGACTGAACCGCCTCTTGCGCCTGCCAATAGTGCTTTAGACGCTTGCGCGCGAACATATTGGCGATACTCACCAGCCCGGGCTCGTTTGAATGCCGCTTTCGCAGTGGGTTGATGACTTCGACAAGAAGCGTGTCCAGGTCGCGCGCAGGGCCGAATTCCTGCGCCAGCCACCTTAGCTCGGTCTTTATCGCGCTCACTCGATCGTCGCCGACCACCATGGAAAACAGCGAAATCGCGGCGCGCAGCCGGCGCAGAGCGACGCGCATCTGGTGCAACGCGTTGCCGTCCCGGCCTAACATGGCCGGCACGTTGGCGACCAGATGGCGCAAGCAAGCCCGGCCAACCAGTGTGAAGGCGCGACCCGAACTCATTCCCGCGCTCAACGCGGGATCACGCGCTGTCTCGGCGGCAACCGCGGCCTTCTCGATCAGTTCAAAACCGCGCTCAGCCTTGCTTTTGAAATCGAGTTGAGCCGGTATTATACCGAGTATGTCTCGCGCGATCCTGAAAAGGTCGGCGGGATCGCCGTGCTTGAGTTCAAGCTCAATCTCTGAAACCGGCCGCGACGAGCCGGTCGCGAAAATCTGACCCTCATCGATCGCCATGGTTATATCGGCGTCGTTTCCGTTGAGATGATAGGCGGTGCGCTCGATTCGGGTCTCGAAAACCGGTTTCAATGTTTTGTGCATTTCTTCGATGAGAATTGGGCCAAGGACCGTGTCCTTCACTCCTGAGAGATCCGGTTGATCACCCTCGATCGCCTGCTCCCATTCGGATCGCTCGAAGTAGCCCGCGCCATCATTGACGGCCTTGACGGTCTGGATGCGTTCGTCGCCCTTGTGGCGCACCCGCAAGGTCAGTCCGTGATCGCGCAGGAACCGTTTGTCGGAATCGAAATAGACGGAATCCAGTGTTTCGCGGGTGGGATCATGAAGAGCGCCCGCAAAATGCGGATGATTGCGGAGCGCAATGATATCTTCGGGTGAGACCCGAAGCTTTAATTCAATTTCCGTTGGCCCGCCGACCACCACGCGTCACCAACCAAAAAAGCTACTGCCCCCACGGGGCCATCCTGGATCCACCGACCGTCATAAACCTATCACACAAAGGCAAGCTGCGGCACCTGCCTTGTCGGCGGCTCCTGTATTCTTTAGGCCCATTCGGCTCAATCGACCAAGGGAACACGCCGGTCCCAGCCGAAATACTGGAATGGCGGGCGTTTTCGCAGCCCTTTGGGGCATTTGTGACAGTTTGATGAAACGCCGACGTCCTAAGCGGTATCGCTTGCGGCTGGGGCGGTTTGCACCGTCTTCTCAATAACATTGGCGCCATCAAGACGGTGGGCAACGCCTTCGCCTCAGCGCGACAGTCGGCCAATCTATGATGGCTTCGCCCCGGCACCCTCCCTAACGTTGGACGGAGTCGCATTGTAGCGTCGGCGAAACGCCCTGTTGAAGTACGACAGGTCATTGAACCCGACCTCGAAAGCGATGGTGCCGATCGCGCGACGCGGTTGGAGCGGATTTCTCAAAATGCGGTAGGCCCGCGCCAGACGCTGGCCGAGCACAAATTCCGAGTAGGTGATGCCCTCGTTCTCGAACAGCTTGTGCAGATAGCGCACACTCATGCGATGGCGCGTTGCAACCGTTGCGGCGTTCAGAGCACCATCATGGAGGTTGGCGACGATGTCGGCCTTGATCTCCGCCAGCCGCACCGCGCGCACGCTGCGACCGCTGGCTTCGCCGTCGCATGCAGCCCCGAGCGCCAGCGCGGCGAGATCATAAAAATGATTGATGATGAGGCGCTGCGAAGCGGGTGCCGTCAGCGCCTCGTCATTGGCGACGATCTCGATATACTTCCTCAGCAATCTCAAACCCGCGGCATGCCGCGGAATTCGTCGCATCACTGTATCGTCGAGGTTGGGTACAAGCGGCGCGAGTGCAGACCGCGGCAGCCGCAATCCAGCGACGTCGACCGCCGCCGGCGAGGTGAAGGTCCATGCGGCCTCCTCATCCGTCATCAGCACCGCATCCCCGTCACATAGAACCACCTCCCGCCCGCGCCGGCTCGCCAGGCTCGTCCCGGTCAGGATCATGCAAAGAGACAAATAACGACCGCCTTGCGCGCCGGTCCCGGCCGGCAAGCTTTCGTGGCAGACCCCCGCATAGGTCGCCGTAAGAATACGGAGCCCGGGCACGATGCGGTTGGCAAGATCGACCTGCGGCAAGGCTTCGCCATAAGGCCTGAATTTGCTCGCCAGTGTGCTGCGCTCACACAGCTCTTCTATCGCCTTGCCACGTCCTTGTTCCGGCAAGCCACGGCTCGAGAACCGGGCAACGCTATAATTGGGCGCCGAAATTGCCATCAGCCATCCTCTTCCAAAGGCCGACCTGGACCAGTTTCGCCAACTACGCTTCTACCAAGCCGGGGCACTTTAGTCCAAGCCGCCGTTCCCTCTGGTCCAAGACGTCGAAAGCGCCGGCGTTATTCTCGACCGGCGTCTAGCGTTGGGGCTTCGCAGCATTCTCCAGGTCAGATCGTCCGCAAGACGTTCACTTCCTTTTAATGCGGTGGGGACTTGTGATGACAAATTTACATGGGCGACACGCGATCGTAGTCGGAGCCGGCATAGGCGGGCTGACGGCGGCGAAGGCGCTGTCTTCCTACTTCGGCAAGGTCACCGTACTCGAGCGTGATGCCTTACCCGCAGCGCCGATCGTACGCGCCGGCACCCCGCAGGCACGACAAGTTCATGTGCTGCTCAGGGGTGGCCTCGATGCGCTCGCCGAATTCTTCCCGCAGCTTGAAATAGAACTTGAGCACGCCGGGGCGGTTCGAGTGCGAGTTGGCTCTGAAGGTCTGCTCGAATTGCCCGGCTTCGATCCGTTCACGCGGCGCGATCTTGGCTTCGATTATCTGTCTATGACGCGGCCTCTCCTGGAATTCGTGGCGAGGCGCCTGATCGAAAAGCAGAGCAATATTGCATTGAAATCGCATTGCCGGGTCACTCAATTCCTGGAATCACCCGACGGAAGCGCGGTCACGGGGGTTCGTTACGACGATGCGGACGGGCGAGGCAGCGAGCTTGCGGCCGATTTCATCGTCGATGCATCGTCGCGCGGCGCGTTGACCCTCGCATTGCTGGACAAGGTCGGCTTGCCAAGACCGCAAGAGACGGAGATCGGCATCGATCTGCGCTATGCGACGGCCATGTTCCAGATTCCTTCCGCGCCCCGCGACTGGCGCGCGGTGCTCCACCGGCCGTCGGCCCAAAGCGGTCGCGGCGGGTTGCTTGTTCCGGTCGAGAACAATTGCTGGCAAGTCAACCTGACCCACATTCATGGTGAGCCCGTGCCGGAAAACGTCAGAGACTTCGTCGATTTTGCCGGGACGTTACGAACTCAGACGATCCATGACGCAATTGAGGGCGCCGTGTCTGTCGGCCCGATCTACCGGTTCGGCTTTCCGTGCAGCATTCGCAGGCGCTTTGAGGCGCTTGACCGTTTTCCCGATTATCTGCTGCCGCTCGGCGATGTGATCTGTCGATTCAATCCGGCGTTCGGCCAGGGAATGAGTTTAGCCGCGCAGGAAGCAGGCGCCTTGAGGCGGCTTATCGAGACGAGGATCTTAGATGCCGATCCGCTCAGGGGACTCGCGCAGCGTTTCTTCGCGGCTATTCAGGACTTTCTGGCCGCGCCGTGGGCGACAGCCGAGAGCGACTTCATCCATGAGAAGACGCGCGGGCAGCGCCCGAATGATCTTCACCAGCGCTTGAGCTTCAACTCCGCGCTGCAGCGGGCCGCTGCAGAGGATGCAACGGTGCATCAGATCATGAGCGAGGTCAGCCATCTTATAAGGCCATCCAGCGCTCTGCGCGATCCGGAGATCGTCAGCCGGGTGACCGCCGTGACGTCCGCTTGACCCTCTGCTACTCCAGTGCAGAGAGGAAGGAGCTCAATGGATCGTCGGTGCGAACCTGCGAGCGCGCCGTCAAAACGGCCGAACCCTTCGTGCAATCTCATTCGCGTTCATGCCCGCTTGTTGATTTTCGTGCTCGAATTTCTGTGGGGCGCAGCGGCGGCCAGTCAACGCTTCACCAAGCAAGCCATTGATTTGATTGTGGTGGGCCTGCCTGGACTCGAACCAGGAACCAGACCGTTATGAGCGGCCGGCTCTAACCATTGAGCTACAGGCCCCGCCGCAAGCTGCCGCTCTCGCGGACAGGCAACGGTGCTAGAGACCCCCTTACAATGCGGCCCGCGATCCGGCAATGCCGCGGCAACGCGTCATTGCGGGGCGCGCGGAGCGCGAACCCGGAATCCAGGGATTCCCCAATGTGCAGTTGCACATCTGAGGTCTGGTCCTGCGGACCATCCCGGATGACGTTCAACAACGTCAAGCCGATGCCGTGGCCGCGATACGAAACCTGGCCGCGCGTCTTCTGTCTACTCCACCGAAACGCCGGCGAACTCGACCACCTTGCGCCATTTCTCGGTCTCGTCCGCAATCAGTTTGCCGTATCCGGCCGGTGTGGTCGGCTTCGGTATGCCGCCGAGGGTGGCGAACCGTTCGACCATCTTCGGATCCTTCAGCGCTTCGTTCACCGCCTTGTTGAGGAGATCCACGATTTCCGGCGGCGTGCCCTTCGGCGCGGACATGCCGTAGAAAACCGACGCCTCGAATCCCGGCACGGTCTCGGCGATCGTGGGAACGTCGGGCACGCTGGGCCAGCGCTGCGGCGAGGTGACGCCGAGCGCGCGCACGGTGCCGCTCTTCGCCTGCGCCATCGCGGTCGGCAGGTTGTCGAAGATCAGCTGCACCTTGTTGGAGATCACGTCGGGAAAGGCGGCCGCCGATCCGCGATAGGGCACGTGCAGCATGTCGCACTTGGTCATCGCCTTGAACAGTTCCGCCGACATGTGCAGCGTGGTGCCGTTGCCCGACGAGGCATAGGAGAGCTTGCCGGGATTGGCTTTGCAGTAGTCGATCAATTCCTGCACGGTCTTTACCGGTAGCGCATTCGTTACCACCAGCAGGTTGGGCACCTGCATGAACAGCGCGACCGGCACCGTGTCGCGCATGAAATCGAACGGCAGTTTCTTGTAGAGCGAGGCCGAGATCGCGTTGTTGGCGCCGCTGAACATCAGCGTGTAGCCGTCCGGCGTCGAATGGATACCGGTCTCGGTGGCGATGTTGCCGCCGCTTCCGGCGCGGTTCTCCACCACGAATTGCTGGCCGAGACGCTCCGACAGCGCCTGGCCCACGATGCGCGCCACGGTGTCGACCGGGCCGCCCGGGGGAAAGCCGATCAGCCAGCGCACCGGGCGGTTCGGATAGTCGGCGGCGGAGGAAGGCGCGAGGCCGAAGGCGAGGCCGGCGAGACAGGCGAGGCCGAACAGACCTGCGCGCGCATGTGCGATCATGGTGTCTTCCCTCATCCTGTCGCTGCTGTCGAACCGTCGACCCATCGTTGCGTTTTGCCCGTTTGAATCCATGCTTTCACAAAATCCGGACTTTGACTACAACCTCACTTACGCGATTATTCGTCAGCGGCCGAGGCCGAAAATGAACGTTGTTTGTATTGTCTGCGCCGGCGTTCTCGCGCTGGCGGGCAGCGCCGCGGCGCAAGATGGAGGCAAGGTCATTCAGAACGCCACGATCAATCTGGGGACCGCGACGCCAGGTGGCGGCTTCCCGCTCTATGGTAACGCCTTCGCCGAGATCGTGAACGAGGCCGATCCGGCGCTCTCGATTCTACCGCGCAACACCAGGGGCAGCAGCGAGAACATTCCTTTGCTGGAGAAAGGCGAACTCGATATCGCGCTGGTCGCCGGCGAACCCGCCTATGAAGCCTTCATGGGGATCGGCAGGCCGGCCACCCGCCTGAAAATCCTGACCGCGATGTATTCGAGCCCCGGCCTGTTCGTGGTGCGCGCCGACAGTCCGTACAAAACCATTCGCGACCTCGTCGGCAAACCGATCGCGTTCGGCGCCAAAGGTTCGGGGCTTCCGATCCTTTCTCGCTACGTTCTTGACGGCCTCGGGCTAAAGCAGGACGAGGATTTTCAGTCGGTCTATCTCGACCGCGCCGGCGACGGGCCGGCAATGGTGATCGACGGACGGGTCGCCGCGCTGTGGGGCGCCGGCATCGGCTGGCCGGGATTCAAGACAATGGCTGAAAGCCCCGGCGGCGCCCGCTTCATCGCGCCGGATTCCGATGAGCTCGCGCGCATCCGGGCGAGGCACAGCTATCTCAAGCCGCTGACCGTGCCGGCCGGCAGCTATCCGAACCAGAATGCCCCGATCCCATCGGTGGGCTCGTGGAGCTATATTCTGGCGCGCGAGAGTCTGCCGGACGACATTGCCTATCGGCTGGCGCGAACGCTGCATGGCGTCGAAGGCGGGTTCTGCAAGAAACTGGCGCAGGCCTGCGAGACCACGGCGGCGAACACGGTCGCGGCGGCGCCGAGCCAGGAATTGATTCATCCGGGCGTGCTCAGATACTTCCGCGAGATCGGGGTGACGAAGTGATCGTCACCCTGAGGCGCGCGCCATTCGGCGCGCCCCGGAATGACTGCTACGCAATCACTTCTTCACCAGCGTGCAGGCCAAAAGTCATCCCGGTCTAGGCCGCGAAGCGGATCAGACCGGCGGGCGCCGGGTCGTACCCACTGAGTTCCACCGCGCGCTGCTTCAGCCGTTTTTCGCCCAAAAAGCCGATCAGCGCCTGCATCGAGGGCTGGAAGTAGTTGCGTTGCCGCATCAAGAGATCGAAATTCTCCCAGAGCAGCGGGACGAAATCGAGCCCCGCCGATCTTGCGGCGGCGCGGGTCGCGATCCCGCAGTCGGCCTTGCCGGCGCGGATCGCGGCGGCGAGATCGGGACCGGTGAGACATGGCGGCTCAAGCCGCCGCAGATCCCCAGGCGTGGCGCCGGCGCGCGTCAGCAGCGCGTCGAGCAGCATCTGCGCACCCGCGCCGGGTTGCCTGACGGCCATTTTCGCGCGCGAGGCAAGCACATCGGCGAGCCCGTTGAGCTGCTTCGGATTGTCGGGGGCAAGCAGAAGTCCCTGTTCGCGCCGTACCATGCCAACCAGCACGGCATCGTGCAGGTCCGGCATCGAGCGCACCGCCGCAACGTTGGCATCGCCGGCTGAACCTTCTGATATGGCAGGGCTGTGGAAATGGACGGCCGCGGCAATCACCTCGCCCCGCTTGAGGCGCTCGACCCCGCGCGCGGTGCCCTCGGCGAGCGAGGCGAGGCCCGACCCGGATTCGCGCAACATCCATTCCAGCAGATCGTCCTGACTGCCGCCCACAATGGGAGGCGGGTCGGCGGCGATCATCCCGGCAGGTCGCGCCAGCCCCGAAAGCACCCAGAGGTCCAGTTCGTGGCGCGGAAACAACCACTTGCCGGTGACCTTGCTGCAGGGAATCGCACCTGCAGTCACCAACTCATAGAGCTTGCGCTCACCCAGCCGAAGGTAGTCGGCGGCCTCGCTGGTGGTCAGAAATTCCATCCTGCACTTTTATGCATATTTCTGCTTATTTTCAATCAATTGACAAGAAGCGGAATATTTGCCGAACAAGGGGGTAGAGGGAGCGATGTCCGACCAATTCGGCGCCTGGCAACTGATCCTGAACGGCGACGCGGCGCTGTTCGCGATCGTGAGACTGTCGCTCGCGGTCAGCCTGTCGGCGGTCGCGCTGGCTGCCCTGATCGGCATGCCGCTCGGCGCACTCCTGGGACTGACCCGCTTTCGCGGGCGCGCCATCCTGGTGGTGCTGCTCAATGCGTTGATGGGGTTGCCGCCGGTGGTGGTGGGGCTTGCGGTTTATCTGTTGCTGTCGCGATCCGGACCGCTCGGCAAACTCGGCATTCTCTTCACCCCGATGGCGATGGTGATCGCCCAGACCATCCTGATCGTGCCGATCATCGCGGCGCCGACCCGCCAGACCGTCGAGGATCTCTGGGTTGAGTATCGCGACGAACTCACCGCGATGGATGTCGGTCCGGCCGGCCGCATGACCACTCTGCTGTGGGACGCGCGCTACAGCCTGCTCACGGCGTTGCTGGCGGGATTTGGCCGGGCTGCCGCCGAGGTTGGCGCGGTCATGATCGTCGGCGGCAACATCGACGGCTTTACTCGCACCATGACCACCGCGGTGGCGCTGGAGACGTCCAAGGGCAACCTGCCGCTGGCGATGGGCCTGGGGCTCATCCTTGTCGCCCTTGTTCTCGCGGTCAATGCGGCGGCGTGGGGGACGCGCGTCTGGTCCGAACGGCAGGCGGGGTGACGATGCGGGCACCAACAAGCGAACTTCCCCTGATTCTGGATGATGTCTCGCTGCAGGCGGGCTCGACCACGATCCTCAACCGTTTGAGCCTGACGATTGCGCCGGGTGCGCCGACGCTGATCGTCGGACCGAACGGCGCGGGGAAGACCAGCCTGCTGCGGCTCTGCATGGGGCTTGATGCTCCATCGACCGGCCGCATTACCTGGGGCGGCCGTAGCGATCGCGCGCCAGTGCGCCGCGCGATCCTGTTTCAGCGCCCCGTGATGCTGCGAAGAACCGCCGCCGCCAACGTTGCCTATGCGCTGGCGCAGGCCGGCGTTCCACGCCGGCTGCGCGCCGGGCGCGTCGCCGCATTGCTGGAACGGGTCGGGCTGTCCGATCTGGCGCAGCGGCCGGCGCGTCGGCTGTCGGGCGGCGAACAGCAGCGCCTTGCGCTGGCACGGGCCCTGGCGCGCGATCCCCAGATTCTGTTGCTCGACGAGCCCACTGCCAATCTCGATCCCGCCGCGACGCGGAGCGTCGAGGAGATCGTCCTGAGCGCGGCGCGATCCGGCATCAAGATCGTGATGGCATCGCACGATCTCGGCCAGGTGCACCGGCTGGCGGGCGAGGTGATCTTTCTGGTCCGCGGCGCGCGATACGAGCAGCGCCGGGCGCAAGATTTTTTCGATCATCCGGCGACGCCGGAAGCCGTCGCCTTCTTGCGCGGCGATCTCGTGATCTGATTTGCTCAAGGGAGGATCCCATGACGTTTCGCTTTTCATCGCTGGCATCGGCAGTCCTGGTTGGCATCATGGTCAACGCGGCACCCGCCGCGGCGGAAGATCGATCGATCGTGGTGGCCTCGACCACCTCGACGCAGGATTCCGGGCTGTTCGGCTATCTGCTGCCGATCTTCAAGGCCAAGACCGGCATCGAAGTGAAGGTGATCGCACAAGGAACCGGCCAGGCGCTGGATACCGCGCGGCGCGGCGACGCCGACGTGGTGTTCGTCCACGCCAAGGCGCAGGAAGAAAAATTCCTCGCCGAGGGTTTTGGCGTGCGGCGTTTTGATGTGATGTATAATGACTTCGTGCTGATCGGACCGAAGCGCGATCCCGCCGGCATCAAGGGCAAGGACATCGCCGCCGCACTGAAGACGATTCAGGCCAAAGCTGCGCCGTTCGTCTCGCGCGGCGACAGATCGGGCACGCACTCGGCCGAACTTGCGCTCTGGAAGCAGGCCGGCATCGATATCGCCGGCAGCAAGGGCCCGTGGTATCGCGAGATCGGGCAGGGCATGGGGGCCGCGCTCAACACCGCGAGCGCGATGAATGGCTATGTGCTGTCCGACCGCGGCACCTGGATATCCTTCAAGAACCGTGGCGATCTCGAAATAGCGGTCGAAGGCGACAAGCGGCTGTTCAATCAATACGGCGTCATGCTGGTGAATCCCGCGAAATATCCCACCGTGAAGAAGGAACTTGGCCAGACCTTCGTCGACTGGCTGGTCTCGCCGGAAGGCCAGGCCGCGATCGCGAACTACAAGATCGACGGCCAGCAGTTGTTCTTTCCCGACGCGGACAAGAAGGGGAGTTGAGGCGGCAATCGCTTATTTGGGTTTGGTTTCGGGCGGACAGGCAGTGCCCACCTCCATCGGCTTGCCGTCGCTTTGAACCGTCGGCGCGGCGGAGGCCTTTTCTCCACCGGCATCGGGGAGAATGGCGCTTTTTTCCATTGCCATCGATGTGTCGGCCGTCTTGCCAGCGCTGCCGGTGGTCGTGTTTGATACAGTATTGCAGCTGGTTTCGGGCTTCGCGCCTGCAGGCACGCTGGTCTGTGACAATGCTGGTGTTGCCGCAAACAATCCTGCAAGAGCGGTAGCAATGAAGCGACTGTGCATTTTGAGCCTCTGTGAGATACGATTGAATCAATCCGATCCAAACGTCCGGGTGCAGCGATTGTTCCTGTCCGGGCGGTTGCTTGCGCGCCGCCGCATCGTCCGGCATCCCGGATGAAAACCCAGCGCCTGCCGGCTTCGCTGACCCCACTCGACACCGTGCTCGCGGCGTTGCTGGCGCGCGTTGAGCCGGTTGCGCCGGTCGCGCTTCCGCTCGCGCAAGCCCTGGGCGGCGTCGCCGCGGACACGCCGCCGCTTCACGCGCATCCGCCGCGCGACGTCGCCGCCGGCGACGGCTGGGCGTTGCGCGCCCGCGATCTCTTCGGCGCGTCGTCCTATTCCCCGCTCCCGCTTAAGACATCGCCAGTCTGGGTCGATGCCGGCGACCCGATGCCGGAGGGTTGCGACTGCGTGATCGATGCCGATTCCGTGGACCAAACCGGTCCGGTGGTTCAGGCGCTGGCGGAGGCGACACCGGGGCGGGGCGTCCGCCGCACCGGCGGTGACATCGCCGAAGCCAGCGTCGGCATCGGCGGCGGGCGGCGGGTTCGCCCGCTCGATCTGTTGATCGCGCGGGCGGCGGGACTCGGCAAATTGAATGTGCGCCGCCCGCGTCTGCGCCTCGTCAACATTCCCGCAACGTCGGGCGAAGCGCTGACGGCGCGGCTGATAGCGGAAAACGCCCGCGCGGCCGGTGCCGATGTCGTCGGCGCCGAGGCCACGGGGCGGGACGCGGCATCCATCGCCGGGGCGCTCGAACCCGGCGCATGCGATTTACTTCTTACCATCGGCGGAAGCGGCGTTGGCCGCCGCGACGCTGTTATCGCGGCCCTGGCCCGGTGCGGCGAGGTCGTCGCCCATGGCATCGCGCTGCAGCCCGGGCGGACCGCGGCGGTGGCCAGGATCGGCAACATCCCCGTGATTGCGCTGCCGGGCGCGCCGGATCAGGCGCTCGCGGCGTGGTGGACGCTGGCACTTCCGGTGCTGGACCGGTTGTCCGGGCTTGGGCCGCGGCAGCCCGTAAGCCTGCCACTTCAGCGCAAGATCGCCTCAAGCGTGGGCATCACGGAGGTCGCCCTGCTCGAAAGGATCGAGGGCAGATGGATGCCGCTGGCGGTCGGCGATATGTCGCTCGATGCGATCGCCCGCGCCGACGCATGGCTCGCGGTTTCAGGCGAGGCCGAGGGCTTTGCCGCGGGCACGCCGGTTGATGCCTATATGCTGCGGGACTGATATGGGTTTCGACATGACTGATGCGCCTTTGCCGAAAAACCGGGACAATGTGGACCAGGACCAGTTCCTGACCATCCTGTCGCGCGAAGACGCGCTCGGGCGTTTCGAAGCCGCGTTGTTTCCGCGTGCCGTCCCGAGCGAGCAGCGGCGGCTTTCCAGTGCGCTCGGCTGCGCGCTGGCGCAGGACATCGTGGCGCCGATCGACGTGCCACCGTTCGATCGCGCCAATGTCGACGGCTTTGCGGTGCGCTCCGCCGATCTCGCTTCCGCCGGCGAAGCCGCGCCGGTCCGGCTCACGCTGAACGACGAGGTGATCGCCTGCGGCACCGCGCCGACCCGGCCGGTGCTGTCGGCTACGGCGACCGCGATTGCGACCGGGGGTCCGCTGCCGCGCGGCGCCGACGCCGTCGTCATGGTCGAGCATACCCAGCCCGTCAGCCAGCGCGCGATCGAGATCCGCCGCGCCGCCTCGCCCGGACAATTCGTGTCCTATGCCGGCTCCGACATCGCCCGCGGCGAGGCGCTGTTGCGCGCCGGCAGCATGATCGGCTCGCGCGAGATCGGCATGCTCGCGGCCTGCGGGATTGCTCAGGTCTCGGTCGTGCGCCGCCCGCGCGTCGCTGTGATCTCCACCGGCGACGAACTGGTCCAACCCGGCCAGCCGCTGGGTCCGGCCGAAATCCACGACACC
Source organism: uncultured Alphaproteobacteria bacterium (assembly GCA_963801875.1). GTDB lineage: Bacteria > Pseudomonadota > Alphaproteobacteria > Rhizobiales > Xanthobacteraceae > Bradyrhizobium. The sequence goes on from CAWDGT010000011.1 coordinate 403,034, forward strand.
AATGGCGCGATCGTCACCGCTGCGGTGAGCGAGAATGGCGGCGAGGCGATTTTCCTCGGCGCCGTTCCCGACGACGAGGAACAACTCGAAGCGGCGATGCGCGGGGCGCTTCAGACCAGCGACATGCTGGTGCTGTCAGGCGGCACCTCGAAGGGCGCGGGCGATGTGTCACACCGCATCATTGCGCGGCTCGGAAAGCCCGGGATCATCGCCCATGGCGTCGCGCTGAAGCCGGGCAAGCCGCTCTGCCTTGCGGTCTGCGACGGCAAACCCGTGGTGATCCTGCCGGGATTTCCGACCTCGGCAATGTTCACCTTTCACGACCTGATCGTGCCTGTGCTGCGGCGGATGGCCGGGCTGCCGCCGCGCTCCGATGCGAAGGTCATGGCCAAAGTGCCGGTTCGGATCGCATCCGAACTCGGCCGTACCGAATTCGTCATGGTATCGCTGGTCGAAGGCGCCGACGGCTTGATCGCCTATCCCTCCGGCAAGGGAAGCGGCGCCATCACCTCGTTCGCGCAGGCCGACGGATTTCTGAAGATAGAGGCGCTGGCCGACCAGATGCCGGCCGGAACCCAGGCCGAAGTGACGTTGTTCACGCCGCATGTGCGGGTGCCGGATCTCGTGATCGTCGGCAGCCACTGCACCGGGCTCGATCTGGTCACGGCGCCGCTGGCGCGTGCGGGACTTTCCGTGCGCTCGATCGCGGTCGGCAGTCTCGGGGGGCTCGCGGCGGCGCGGCGCGGCGAGTGTGACCTCGCGCCGATCCATCTGTTCGACGAAGCCACCGAAAGCTACAACATGCCGTTTCTGATGGCCGGTCTCGAGCTGGTGCCGGGCTGGCGGCGGATGCAGGGTATCGTGTTTCGTGCCGGCGACAGGCGTTTCGAGGGGTTGGAAGCACAAGCTGCCGTGCACGCCGCGCTCGCCGACCCCGGCTGCATCATGGTCAACCGCAACCAGGGCGCGGGCACCCGCATCCTGATCGACCGGCTGCTCGGCGAGGCGCGTCCCGACGGCTACTGGAACCAGCCGCGCTCGCACAACGCGGTCGCAGCCGCCGTGGCCCAGCATCGCGCCGACTGGGGCATGACCATCGCGCCGGTCGCCCACGCCGCGGGCCTCGGCTTTATTCCTTTTGCCGAGGAGCATTATGATTTCGCGCTGGTGACGGCGCGGAAACATCGCCCGGCCGTGCAGGCGTTTCTGCGGGTGCTGGCGTCAGAGGAAAGCCGCGCGGCGCTGGAGCAGGCGGGGTTCCGGCCGGCCTGACCCTCAAATGAACGCCATGCCGCCGTTCAGGGCAATGGTCTGGCCGGTCATGTAGTCGTTGCCGAGCACCATCAGCACCGCCTGCGCCACTTCCTCCGATCGCCCCATGCGGCCGAGCGGGATTCGGCTCGTCAGATCGGAGCGGCCGCGCATCATGTCGGTTTCGATCAGCGCGGGCGCCACCGCATTGACGGTGATGCCTTCCTTCACCAGCCGCGCCGCATAGCCGCGCGTCAGGCCCTCCATGCCGGCTTTCGACGCATTGTAGTGAACGCCGATGGCGCCGCCGCCGCGCGCGGCCAGCGACGAGATATTGACGATGCGTCCCCATTTCCCGGCGCGCATCGAAGGCAGCACGGCCTGGGTGCAGAGGAAGGCCGACTTCAGATTGACCGCGATAGTCCGGTCGAACTCGCTCTCGGTGAGGTCATCGATGCCGCGTATGATCGCGATGCCGGCGTTGTTGATGAGAATGTCGATCGGGCCGAGCGCCGAGGTGACCTGGTCCACCATCCTTGCGACCGCCGCGGCCTGTGATGCGTCGGCCGCGGCGGCGATCGCCCGGCCGCCCTTGCGCTTGATGCCGGCGACGATCGCGTCGGCTTCGGCGGCGCGTTCGCGGTAGTTCACCGCGACGGCTGCGCCGGCTTCGGCGAGGGAGGCTGCGACCGCAGCGCCGATGCCGCGTGAGGCGCCTGTGACGAGCGCGATGCGGCCATTCAAATCCAGCTTGATGGTCATGACCAAAACCTCCGCTTTCGATCAATCATCCCTTATCCAGCGCCGCCAGCCGCTCGGCCGCGGCGATGTCATCGACGGTGTTGGCATTGAAGAACGGATCGAGCTGGTCTACCGGCCACTCCACGGTGGCGAGAGCGTAGCGCGCGGTCCAACGGTCGATCTTTCTGATATCTTCCACCACCAGCGCGCGGCGGAGCTCCTCGCGCAAGGCGACGCTCCATAGTCCAACTACCGGATGCGACTGGCCATCGGATGCCGCGACCGCGAGCTGCGCGTCCTGTTCGGTTCGCGCCGCGTGCAGCCGCGCGACCAGATCGCGAGGCAGGAACGGACAATCCGCCGCCGCGCTCAGCACCCAGGCAACGTCAGGCCGGTTCGCCGCCGCCCAGTCGAGGCCTGCGAGAATACCGGCGAGCGGTCCAGGAAAATTCTCGACCGTGTCGGCAATCACTGGCAACCCAAAACTTGCAAAGCGCAAGGGATCGCCATTGGCGTTGAGAACGAGCCCGTCGCATTGCGGCTGCAGCCGCGCGATCACACGCTCAAGGATAGTGCGGCCGCCGATCTGGCGCATCGGCTTGTCGCCGCCGCCCATCCGCCGCGCCAGGCCGCCGGCAAGCAGCACGCCGGGCGTTGCCGGCGCGTCATTTGCCGTCGCCGGAAATTCAGTCGTCACGCTCGGTGCCCTTGCGCTTGTGACGCGCCGATTCCTCTTCGACGAAAGCCAGATTCTGATCGTAGATGATCCGCTCCTGGCCCGACAGCGCAATGAAGCGTTTACCCCGCGCGCGCCCGACCAGCGTCAGTCCGACCTGCCGCGCCAGATCGACGCCCCAGGCGGTAAAGCCCGAGCGCGAAACCAGGATCGGAATTCCCATCCGCACCGTCTTGATCACCATTTCGGAGGTCAACCGTCCGGTGGTGTAGAGAATCTTGTCGGCGGGATCGACGCCGTGCCGGTAGATCCAGCCCGCGATCTTGTCGACGGCGTTGTGGCGGCCAACGTCTTCGGTGTAGCAGACAGGCTGGCCCTGCTTGCACAGCACGCAGCCGTGGATCGCGCCGGCCTCGAGATAAAGCGACGGCATGGTGTTGATCGCGTGCGTCATCCGATAGAGCCAGGACGTGCGCAGCTCGGCCTTGGGCAGCGCGACGCTTTCGACGGCTTCCAGGAGGTCGCCGAACGCCGTGCCCTGCGCGCAGCCCGAGGTCTGCGTACGCTTCTTCAGCTTCTGCTCGAAGTTGGTGTGATGCTCGGTGCGCACCACCACCACCTGCAGATCGTCGTCATATTCGACCTCGGTGACGACGTCGTCGTATTTCAGCATGTTCTGATTGAGCAGATAGCCGAGCGCCAGATATTCCGGATAATCGCCGATCGTCATCATGGTGACGATCTCCTGCGCGTTCAGATAAAGCGTCAGCGGCCGCTCCACCGGGACGTTGATCTCCACAGTGGCGCCGGTCTGATCGGTCCCGGCGACGCGTTCGGTCAGCCGCGGATCGTGCGGATCCGGGACAATCAGGGGGACGGGCGCTTTGTCGATTTTCATCATCATGGCTCAGGCTAGCATGACATTGCCTGTTAGCCGATATAAAGCACCTCAGGGCAAAACCTAGCCCGGTTCCGCCGGGGCGGCTCGGAGAATAAGATGAAGGTGATTGGCCTGGCGGGGTGGAGCGGCGCCGGCAAGACGACGCTGCTTTCGCGTATCATCCCGCATTTTATCAAGATTGGCCTGCGCGTTTCCGTCATCAAGCACGCCCATCATGGTTTCGATGTCGACGTGCCGGGCAAGGATTCCTGGGTGCACCGGCAGTCGGGCGCCACCGAGGTGCTGGTGTCTTCGGGCAAAAGATGGGCCCTGATGCATGAATTGCGGGACGCTCCCGAGCCGCGTCTGCCGGAGTTGCTCAAGAAGATGTCGCGGGTCGATCTTGTCGTCGTCGAAGGCTTCAAGTCCGAGTCGCATCGCAAGATCGAGGTGCATCGCGCGGCCAATGGCAAGCCGCTGCTGTTCCCCGACGATCCCGCGATCGCAGGCATTGCCACCGACGGCGCCATCAAAACCGCGCTTCCGGTTGCCCATCTCGATGACATTCCGGCGGTCGCCGCTATGATGCAGGGATCCGCGATCAGTATCGAAGAGCTGCTGGCGCGAAGCGTCGGCGGAACCTGAGACCCAATATGGCGCAATTGTCCGATGATTGCTTTGCCTTCGGCGGGCCGATGATGTCGGTCGATGAGGCCGTAGCGATCATCGCCGCGCGGGTGACGGCGGTGCGGGACGTCGAGTCCGTTGCGCTGAATGAGGCCGACGGACGCATCCTCGCCAGCGGCATTTCGGCTTCCCTGCCGCTGCCGCCTTTCACCAATTCCGCCGTCGATGGCTATGCCGTGCGCGGCCGCGATCTTCCGCAACAGGCCGAAGCCGCATTTCCCGTGACCGGCCGCGTTCAGGCCGGCGCCTCCGCAGGCGCAGCGCTCGAGCCGGGCCAGGCGATGCGGATCTTTACCGGTGCGCCGATGCCCGATGGCGCGGACTCGGTGTTCATGCAAGAGGACGTCCGCATCGATGAGGCCGGCAGGGTTATTCTCCCTGCGGGCCTGAAACCGGGCGCCAATGTGCGTCCCGCGGGCGAAGACTTTCCTGCCGGGCATTCCGCGCTCAAGGCGGGCCAGCGGCTGCGACCGCAGGATGTAGCGCTGGCGGCCGCGTTCGGTCTGACCCATGTCGAGGTGCGCCGGCGCATCCGGGTCGCAGTGTTTTCGACCGGCGACGAACTGGTGTCGCCGGGGAGCCCGCGCCAGCCGGCGCAATTGTTCGATTCCAACCGCTTCATGCTGATGGCGATGCTGGCGCGCCTTGGCTGCGAGGTCGGCGATCTCGGCATTTTACGCGACGATCGCGCCTCTCTGGCGCAGGGCCTGAGGAAGGTGGCCGGCAGCCACGACCTGATCCTGACCAGCGGCGGCGTTTCGACCGGCGAGGAGGACCACGTCAAGGCTGCGGTCGAAAGCGTCGGCAAGCTGGTGCTGTGGCGCATGGCGATCAAGCCCGGACGCCCCGTGGCGATGGGAATTATCGGCGGCACGCCGTTCATCGGACTGCCGGGAAATCCGGTGGCGAGTTTTGTCACCTTCGTCCATGTGGTGCGCCCGACCGTGCTGGCGCTGGCGGGCGCCACGCAGCAGAATCTGGTTCCGATGCCGGTGCGTGCGGCCTTCGCTTACAGGAAGAAGATCGCCCGCCGCGAATATGTCAGGGTCACCTTGCGCAAGGCGCCCGACGGCGCGCTCGAAGTGACAAAATTTCCGCGCGAGGGCGCCGGCCTATTGTCGTCGCTGGTGGACACCGTCGGACTGGTCGAACTCGGCGAGGAGATCACGCAGGTCCAGCCCGGTCAGACCGTCGGGTTTCTCGGCTATGCCAGCCTGATGTGAGGCGCCTGCATTCCAGCTCTCGCCGCATCGTTTGAGAGGCCGGCTAGGGAGTATCATAAGGCTTCACAAGCTTTGGGTCGATCGATACACATTGATTTGGCTCGGCTTTGCGTTGTTGCCGCTGACGGGCTTCCAGTTCGTGCTGGAGTGCATATGATCGTGAAAGCCGATCTGGAACGATAAGACATGAAATATCGCCGCTGCTCGAAATTCTACGGATGCCTTCGCAAGTGATAAGTGGACTGATCTGTGTTGTCCTGGGCAGCGCGCTGGGGGGCACCGCGCGCTATTTTCTTTCCGGCTTGGTGGCCAGACGGGTGGGCGAGACGTTTCCCTGGGGCACGCTGTCCATCAACGTCAGTGGCGCTCTTCTGATCGGTATCTTCGGTGCGATGGCTCGAGATAACGCGTCGCTGTTTGCCTCATCAAATCCATGGCTGTTCGCGGTGACGGGATTTTTGGGCTGCTATACCACCGTTTCATCGTTCAGTTTGCAGACGCTCTCGCTGGCAAGAGACGGAGAGAGCAGCCGCGCGGTTGGCTATGTCGCGATGTCCGTGGCGTTATCGATCGGAGCCGTTGCTGCGGGTTTTGCGCTGGTCAATCTGCTAGAATGAGCTTTGATCGATGGCAATAACCCGCACGTGGAATACTGCTATCCTGTACGGATACATTGCAGCCGGCAGTGTGCTCGGCGGCGTCGCACGCTATCTTCTGTCGCTGCTCGTTCAGTTGATTCCCGGGTTTCCGTGGGCAACCCTGTTCGTCAACGTCACCGGCTCCTTTATCATCGGATTTTACGGCACACTCAGCGGCCCCGATGGACGCTTGTTCGCAGGCGTACGACAGCGGCAGTTTGTGATGACCGGATTTTGCGGGGGTTACACGACTTTCTCCACCTTCAGCCTGGAAACATTCAGGCTGCTGGAAGGCGGGATGGCGCAAGCCGCATTTCTGAATATCGCGGTCTCAATCGTGTCCTGGCTCGTGGCCGTGTGGCTGGGATACGCGCTGGCAAGCCGGCTCAACCGTTTGAAAGGGAGCTAACAATGCAAATCCCAAAGCAGGCGTTACTGCTTCGCATTTTCATCGGCGAAGGCGACAAGTTCGGCGGATCGCCGCTGCACGAGGCGATCGTGCTCAAAGCACGTGAGTTGCACCTGGCCGGCGCCACCGTTTTGCGCGGTGGGATGGGTTTCGGCGCATCCAGTCGTCTTCACACCGCAAAGATCCTGCGCCTTTCGGAAGACCTGCCCCTGGTGATCGAGATTGTCGACAGCGAGGACAAGATCAATAGCTTCCTGCCGACGCTGGATGGAATGATGACCAGTGGCCTGATAACTCTCGAAAAGGTCCAGGTCCTTCAATATGGGACGAAAGTCACGGGCTGATCGCTGCCTTCGGTTGGAACCATTCAGGCTTGCCATTAGCTGCCGCTGGGGTAGGATTGCGCACCGATCGCGGGGATGGAGTCCCCCAAAACCGCCCTTCAGGCTGATGACTCCTGCAACGCGTTTGCGCGAGCAGGAGAATATTATGTGCAACCAGCGCCTGCCGGGTCTTCCCGGGTCCCTACTCAGCAAGAATATACGTCCCGAGTCCTTCCCGATCTGGAGGACAAGATGACAAGCGTCTGGGCATTGGCGGCCTTGTGGCTCGGCCTCGCGTTGGTCGCGAGCATGTTGTCGATCTGGTTTCGGGTCTCGACCGCCCTTTCAGAGATCGTCGTCGGCACGATCGCGCAACTCATCATCGGCGCGGTCATCGGCCAGGCCGTGCTCGGCACCGATGAATCATGGATCAAGTTCCTGTCGGGTGTTGGCGCGATCATATTGACGTTTCTGGCCGGCGCCGAGCTCGATCCCGTCGTGTTCAAGCTGAAGTGGAAGGAGGCCGCAGCCGTCGGTCTGGCAAGCTTTTTCTTTCCATTTCTGGGATGCGCCGCTGCCGCATATTACGTGCTTGGCTGGGAGCCAATGCCAAGCTGGCTCGCCGGCGTTGCCATGTCGACAACGTCGGTGGCCGTCGTTTATGCGGTAATGCTCGAATTCGGCTTCAACAGGACGGAGTATGGAAAGACGGTTCTCGCCGCATGTTTCGTCACCGACCTTGGAACGGTGGTAGCGCTCGGCCTGATTTTCGCTCCGTTCACGTTCAAGACCCTGGTGTTTCTGACCGTGGGCGTGGTCGTTTTCTTCATTCTCCCCTGGCTGACGCCGCGCTTCTTCAAACTGTATGGAAATCGACCGTCGGAACTCGAAACCAAGTTCCTGCTGTTGTGCCTGTTGGGAATGGGAGCGCTTGCGAGCTGGGCCGACAGCGAGGCTGTGCTTCCAGCCTATCTCATCGGCATGGTGCTTGCGGGAACGGTTGGCAAGGATCATGCGCTCATTAGGCGCCTGCGCACACTGACTTTCGGATTTCTAACGCCATTTTATTTCATTCGCGCCGGCTCGTTTGTTTCGATCCCGGCGCTGGTGGCCGCACCCGCGGCGTTCCTGCTTTTTCTGGTGGTCAAGATCGGCTCGAAAATCGTCGGCGTGTATCCCGTCACCAAGCTGTTCTCCGCGCCGGACAGGGAGGCGATGTACACGACCCTCTTGATGTCAACCGGACTGACCTTCGGAACCATTTCCTCGTTGTTCGGCCTTTCGCATGGCATCATCAGCCAGGCTCAATACTCGTCGCTGGTTGCGACTGTCATCGCAAGCGCGGTTATTCCGACCGTGATTGCAAACGCGTTCTATCTGCCGCGCCATTTGTTGCCGCCCCGTTCGGAGGAAACGCCAATCGAAGGGCCCGAACGCCCCGGCGCTTTGGTCACGTCAGACCAGGCCAAATAGCCGGAGGCTTGCGCGATGTTCAAGGTCATCTTGCATGCCAATGACGGGTCGAAACCTGCCTTCAAGGCGCTCGAACTGTCGATTGCAATGGCCAACCAGAACGCGGCTGCGCTTCATATGGTTTGCGTGGAGGAAATTCCGCAAATGCCGGAGTACATCGAGGAGGTGCGGGAAGCCAAGGGAATCGCCGCGCGCCGCTTCCATCCGGTAATCGAGCGCGCGCGCTTTCAGGCAGAGCAAAACGGCATAAAGCTGCAAGTCCACGTCCTGAGCGGCCATCCGGTTCGCATGATTGTGGACCTCGTAGATGAGATTGGCGCCGATCTGCTCGTGATTGGTGCGGCCGGACATTCGGCATTGTACGAGCGCATGATAGGCAGCCGCGCCGACCGCATTGTTCAGCTGGCGTCTTGTCCGGTATTGGTCGTGAAGTAGGCCAGAACCATCGTCCGAACAGCAGCGCACGTCGCTCGAGTAAGAAAATCCGCTATTCGCCGCAGGCGATGTCCGTTGACGATGTGAGCTGCTTTCGCCATCTATGGCTGCATGGCAACGACAAAACTCGACCTCACTGGACTTAAATGTCCGCTGCCGGCTTTGAAGACGCGAAGGGCGCTGAAGGCGCTGAAGCCCGGCGACCTCTTGGAAGTTTGCTGCACCGATCCGCTGTCGGTGATCGATATCCCCAATCTGATCAGGGAAACCGGCGACAAGGTCGAGATCACCGAACGCACGGAGAAGCAAATCTTGTTCGTGATTGAAAAAGCGAATGGCCTGATCGGAAAAACGAATGACTAGGCCGCTGATGCTATCGCGGCGAAATCGGGGCACTCATATCGCTACCATTGGCCAATCGACACGGCCCGGCTTCTGCCCCAATCGTATGTGTGTATAAATTCGTGCCGGTAATACGCTCGCAATCCTGGGCAGATCCCGGATTGACCGCGGCAGATGGCATAACCGGTTCTCACAGGTGTTAGGCATTCGGAATGCGCTCGGCGGTCCGGCGCGCTCGGAATGGTGGGTGGCGCGAAGGAACTTGAGATAACGGAATCGTAAGTGCGCAGACATGCCCGGCATGGGTGGCTGCAGGGGAGGATTGAATGGCTACAATTCGAAGCGCTGGAACACTGTCCGGCGGCGGTGAGGGAATTCTCGATCGCGAACACACGATTGCCAAGGCCGGCTTCAATCGCTGGCTGGTGCCGCCCGCGGCGCTTTGCATTCATCTGTGCATCGGCATGGCCTACGGCTTCAGCGTATTCTGGCTGCCGCTGTCGCGCGCAATCGGGCTGACGGCGGCCAAGGCCTGCCCCGATATGTCGCTGATGCAGGAACTGTTCACCACCACCTGCGACTGGCGGGTCGCCAGCATGGGCTGGATGTTCACGCTGTTCTTCGTGCTGCTGGGAGTCTCGGCCGCGATCTGGGGCGGCTGGCTGGAGCGCGTTGGCCCGCGCAAGGCCGGCGTCGTCGCGGCGCTGTGCTGGGGCGGCGGCCTGCTGATCGGTGCGTTCGGCGTGTATGTTCATCAGCTCTGGATCATGTGGCTGGGCGCCGGCGTTATCGGCGGCGTCGGTCTTGGCCTCGGTTATATCTCCCCGGTTTCGACGCTGATCAAATGGTTTCCTGACCACCGCGGCATGGCGACCGGTTTTGCCATCGCCGGTTTCGGCGGCGGCGCCATGATCGGCGCGCCGCTGGCGAATTTGCTGATCAACTACTTCAAGACCCCGACCTCGGTCGGCGTCTGGCAGACCTTCGCCACCATGGGCGTGATCTATTTCGTGTTCATGATGATCGGCGCCTTCGCCTATCGCGTGTCTCCCGTCGGCTGGCAGCCTGACGGCTGGACGCCGCCGTCGAAAGCCAATGCGATGATCTCGACGAACAACGTCCATCTCAGGGACGCGCACAAGACGCCGCAATTCTGGCTGATCTGGTGGGTGCTCTGCCTGAACGTGTCGGCCGGCATCGGCGTGATCGGCATGGCCTCGCCGATGTTGCAGGAAATCTTCGCCGGCAAGCTGATCGGCATGCCCAACCTGAGCTTCAGCCAGCTTTCGGCTGACCAGAAAGTTGTGATCGCGGGGATCGCAGCCGGCTTTGCCGGCCTGCTGTCGCTGTTCAACATCGGCGGCCGCGTGTTCTGGGCGTCGCTATCGGATTATATCGGCCGCAAGAACACCTATTTCTGCTTCTTCCTGCTCGGTATCGCGCTCTACGCGCTGGCGCCGACCTTCGCCAATATGGGTTCGAAAGCGCTGTTCGTCGGCGCCTTCTGCATCATCCTGTCGATGTATGGCGGCGGCTTCGCCACCGTGCCGGCCTATCTTGCCGACATGTTCGGAACCCAGTTCGTGGGCGCCATTCACGGGCGGCTGCTGACGGCGTGGTCGACCGCCGGCATCATCGGTCCCGTCGTGGTGAACTACATTCGTGAGTTCCAGCTCGCGGCCGGGGTATCGCGCGACCACCTCTACGACACCACGATGTACATCCTGTGCTCGATGCTGATCGCCGGCCTGATCTGCAACTACCTGATCAAGCCGGTCGACCACAAATGGCACATGAGCGCCGACGAGGCCGCCAGGCTGCAGGCGGCGAGTGCGAAGAGCGAGGCTGCGGTGCAGCACGGCTCATTCGGCATCGGCAAGGGCGGCTTCGACGCCAGGGCCGCGCTGTTCTGGGCCTTTGTCGGCATCCCGCTCGCCTGGGGTGTGTGGAAGACACTGGAAAGCACGATCAAGATCTTCTGATCGCTGCCATCGCCGCGGGACGCCTATGGTGACGTCCCGCGGTGTCCGCCTTTCCTTTCAATCAAAGAGAATGAGACCCAGGGGGATTTCCATGCATCGCCTGTGGTCGGCGCATCGATGTTGATCGAGGGGCATAGCGGCGCGGCTGCGTGCCCTTAAATCATTATTTATGCAGCATCATTTCCTCTTGGCATGTGGCATGCCACGGCCTAATGTCCGCGGGGCTGAAGCCAAAAACGAGCGATTTCAATGAGTCATGATGTGCAGCAGGTCCGCTCGTTCGAACATCCCGGCACGAGTCGCAAGCGCGCCAAATCGACTCCCAAGGGACGCCAGGTCGATCCCCGGGCCGCCGAAGAGATTGCGCTTCTGCTCGGCGACAGGCCGCGGCGGCGCGACCTCCTGATCGAGCACATGCATCTCATTCAGGACAAATATCACCAGATTTCCGCGGCCCACCTCGCGGCGCTGGCCGACGAGATGAAGCTTTCCTTCGCGGAGGTGTTCGAGACCGCGACCTTCTACGCGCATTTCGATGTGGTGAAGGAGGGCGAGGCCGATATCGCGCCGCTGACCATTCGGGTCTGTGATTCCCTGACCTGCGCGATGCTGGGTGCGGAAAAACTGCTGCATGAATTGCAGACCAGCGCCGGCCCCGGCATTCGCGTGGTGCGCGCGCCCTGCGTCGGCCGCTGCGACACCGCGCCCGCGGCCGAAGTCGGTCATCACTTTGTCGATCATGCCAGTGTGGCCGGCGTGCTGGCGGCGGCAAAGGGCGGCGACACCCACGCGCATCTGCCTGATTATATCGATTACGGCACCTATGTCGCAGGCGGCGGCTACACGCTCTTGAAGCGCCTGCGCTCCGGCGAACTGGCCCGGGAAGATCTGCTGAAGGCGCTCGACGACGCCTCCTTGCGCGGGCTCGGCGGCGCGGGCTTTCCGACGGGACGAAAGTGGCGCGCGGTGCTTGGCGAGCCGGGGCCGCGGCTGATGGCGGTCAATGGCGACGAGGGCGAGCCCGGAACCTTCAAGGATCGCTATTATCTCGAAACCGATCCGCATCGCTTTCTCGAGGGCATGCTGATCGGTGCGCATGTGGTGGAAGCGCCCGAGATCTACATCTACATTCGCGACGAATACCCGGCCTCGCGCGAAATTCTTGAACGCGAGATCGCAAGACTCCCGCCGGGAGGACCGGTGTTGCACATTCGCCGCGGCGCCGGCGCCTATATCTGCGGCGAGGAATCCTCGCTCTTGGAAAGCATCGAAGGCAAGCGCGGCCTGCCGCGGCACAAGCCGCCGTATCCGTTCCAGATCGGGCTGTTCGGATTGCCGACGCTGATCAACAATATCGAGACGCTGTTCTGGGTGCGCGATATCGTGGAGAAGGGCGCGGCCTGGTGGAATTCGCACGGCCGCAACGGCCGCCACGGCCTGCGCAGCTACTCGGTGTCCGGCCGCGTCAAAAACCCCGGCATGAAGCTCGCACCATCGGGCATCACGGTGCGCGAACTGATCGACGAGTTCTGCGGCGGCATGGCCGAGGGGAATACATTCCACGCCTATCTGCCGGGCGGCGCCTCGGGGGGCATCCTGCCGGCGTCGATGGACGATATTCCGCTCGATTTCGGCACGCTGGAAAAATACGGCTGCTTCATCGGTTCGGCCGCGATCATCATCCTCTCCGAACAGGACAGCGTGAAGGATGCGGCGCTGAACCTGATGCGGTTCTTCGAGGACGAAAGCTGCGGCCAGTGTACGCCCTGCCGCGTCGGCACCGAGAAGGCGGCGCTGTTGATGCAGAAACCGGTATGGAACCGCGAATTGCTCGACGAATTGAGCCAGGCGATGCGCGATGCCTCGATCTGCGGTCTCGGCCAGGCGGCCTCAAATCCGCTCACCACAGTCATTAAATATTTCCCGGACGAGTTTCAGGAAGCTGCGGAATGACAAAAATCCAGTTCGAAATCGACGGCAAGCAGGTGGAAGCCCTCAACGGCGAGACCATCTGGCAAGTCGCAAAACGCCAGGGTCGCGAAATTCCGCATCTGTGCTATTCGCCGGAACCGGACTACCGGCCCGACGGCAATTGCCGCGCCTGCATGGTCGAGGTCGAGGGCGAGCGGGTGCTGGCGGCGTCCTGCAAGCGCACGCCCAGCGTCGGCATGAAGGTGAAATCGGCGAGCCCGCGCGCGGTCGCCGCGCAGAAAATGGTGATGGAGCTTCTGGTTGCCGACCAGCCGGCGCGCGCCACCTCGCATGATCCCGATTCGAAATTCTGGCACTGGGCCGAAAAGGTCGAGGTGACCGAAAGCCGCTTCCCCGCCGCCGAGCGCTGGAGGGGCGACGCCAGCCACCCGGCGATGCGCGTCAATCTCGATTCCTGCATCCAGTGCGGGTTGTGCGTGCGCGCCTGCCGCGAGGTCCAGGTCAACGACGTGATCGGCATGGCCTATCGCAGTCATGAATCCAAGATCGTGTTCGATTTCGACGACCCGATGGGGGAATCGACCTGCGTCGCCTGCGGCGAATGCGTGCAGGCCTGTCCGACCGGCGCGCTGATGCCGGCCGTGATGCTCGACGAGAACCAGACCCGCGTTACCTATGCCGACAGGAAGGTGGACTCGCTGTGCCCGTTCTGCGGCGTCGGCTGTCAGGTCACCTATCAGGTCAAGGACGAGAAGGTGATCTACGCGGAGGGCCGCGACGGCCCTGCCAATCACAACCGGCTCTGCGTCAAGGGCCGCTTCGGCTTCGATTACATCCATCATCCGCATCGCCTGACAAAACCGCTGGTGCGGCTGCCGAATGCGAAGAAGGACGCCAACGACCAGGTCGATCCGGCCAATCCGTTCACGCATTTCCGCGAAGCTTCCTGGGAAGAGGCGCTCGACATTGCCGCGAAGGGCCTCGTGAAAATCCGGGATGAAAAGGGCGTGAAAGCGCTCGCCGGATTCGGCTCCGCAAAAGGCTCCAACGAGGAAGCCTATCTGTTCCAGAAGCTGGTGCGCACCGGTTTCGGCTCCAACAATGTCGATCACTGCACGCGGCTGTGCCACGCCTCCTCGGTCGCGGCGCTGTTCGAAGGCCTGAGTTCGGGCGCGGTGTCGGCGCCGTTTGCCGCGGCCATGGACGCCGAAGTCATCATCGTGATAGGTGCCAACCCGACCGTGAACCATCCGGTCGCCGCCACCTTCATCAAGAACGCAGCCCAACGCGGCGCCAAGCTGATCGTGATTGATCCGCGCGGACAGGGGTTGTCGCGCCATGCCTATAAGCACCTGGCGTTCAAGCCCGGCAGCGACGTCGCCCTGCTGAACGCGATGATCAACACCATCATTACCGAAGGCCTGACCGACGACCAATATATCGCCGGCTATACCGAGGGCTATGACGAGCTGAAGGCCAAGATCACCGAATTCACGCCGGAGAAGATGGAGCCGATCTGCGGTATTGCGGCGGAAACCTTGCGCGAGGTGGCGCGGATGTATGCGCGCTCGCGCGCTTCCATTATCTTCTGGGGCATGGGCATCAGCCAGCATGTGCACGGCACCGACAATGCGCGCTGCCTGATCGCGCTCGCCTTGATCACCGGGCAGGTCGGCCGGCCGGGCACGGGTCTGCACCCGCTGCGCGGGCAGAACAATGTGCAGGGCGCTTCCGATGCGGGGCTGATCCCGATGTTCCTGCCGGACTACCAGCCGGTCGGGCGCACCGACCTGCGCGAGCCCTTCGAAAAGCTCTGGCATCAGGAACTCGATCCGGTTCGCGGCCTCACCGTGGTCGAGATCATGAACGCGATCCACAAGGGCGAGATCACGGGCATGTATATCGAGGGCGAAAACCCCGCGATGTCGGATCCCGACCTGCAGCACGCGCGCGAGGCGCTCGCCAAACTCGATCATCTCGTGGTGCAGGATCTGTTCGTCACCGAAACCGCGTTTCATGCCGACGTCATCCTGCCGGCCTCGGCTTTCGCGGAAAAATCCGGCACCTTCACCAATACCGACCGCCGCGTGCAGCTGGCGCGCGAGGTGATAAAGCCGCCCGGCGACGCGCGGCAGGATCTCTGGATTATCCAGGAGATCGCCAAACGCATGGGGCTGCCCTGGAATTACAGCGGCCCAGCCGGCGTCTTCACCGAGATGACGCAAGTGATGCCGTCGCTGAAGAATATCAGCTGGGAGCGGCTGGTGCGCGAGGGCGCGGTGACCTATCCGGTCGATGGTCCCGACATTCCCGGCAACGAGATCATCTTCACCACGGGTTACCCGACCGCGAGTGGTCGCGGCAAGATCGTGCCGGCGCATGTGCTGCCGCCGGACGAACTGCCGGACAGCGAATATCCGATGGTGCTCTCGACGGGGCGCGTGCTCGAACACTGGCACACCGGCTCGATGACGCGGCGCTCGCAGGTGCTCGATCAGATCGAACCGGAGGCAGTGGCCTTCATGTCGCCGAAGGACATGCGGCGGATGAAGGTCTGGCCGGGCGATATGGTGCGGCTGGAGACGCGGCGCGGTGCGGTCGAGGTGAAGGTGCGCTCCGATCGCGACGTGCCGGAAAATATGGTGTTCATGCCGTTCTGCTACGCGGAGGCCGCGGCGAACCTGTTGACCAATCCGGCGCTCGATCCGTTCGGCAAGATTCCGGAATTCAAGTTCTGCGCGGTCAGGGCCGAGCGCGCCGCCGAGATCAGCAACGCGGCGGAGTGAACGCGAAGGCACCGCTGAACCCCGGGCCCTCCCGGCCAGCATCGCATCAACCCGGGAGTTCGCATGATCTCGATCCTTCGCATTGCAGTGCCGGCGAGCGCCCTGTTTGCTTCCGGTTGGTTATTGAGAGACCCCGCGTCGATACCGCTTTGGCAAATTGGTTTGGGATTGCTCCTGGCTAGCGTCGGGGTGGTCTGGATGTATTTGCACGAGAGCTAGTGTCGCGGGCGCCGCTCAATTCGTGCCGCCCGCAGCTGCAGCCTGTTGCGCGATCTTGGTTTGCGCGATGATGGCTTCGGCCCGCGCGAGATTTTCCAGCAGGCGCTGGCTTGTCAGGACGAGGAAGTAATAGCGGAATTGCGGGTTCTGAAAGTAAATTTCGAGCAGCTTTTCGTAAGTTATGGCCAGCACATGTCCGTCCTCGATGCATTCGATGGTCGCGGTCCGGCGGTTGTCGGGCGTGAGGAAGCCGAGTTCGCCCATCAGGCGTCCCGGCGGAAGTTCGACGTTGATTTCGATGACCCGGAATAGTCCGGTGACGGTCAGGAGCATTTCGTGCGCTGCATCGTCCCTTTTAAACAGAATATCGCCTTTGCGATATTTGCGCTCTGTCATGAACGGCTTGAGCCACTCCATCGACGTGTCGCCCTGCGTTGCGCTGCGCGCCTTCTTGACGAGAACGAGCATTTGACGGAGGCGATACGCATTGATGGGAACCATCAGGAGATACAAGAGAAAGGTCGTGATGGTTCCGCTGAGCGCGCCGAAGCCGGCGAAGAATGCGCAGCCGATCATGTTGGCCACCCGTAGCGGCACCATGGTCTGCATCAGCAAGGTGGCGACAAAGAAGATCGCGCCCGCCAGGGCAAACATGTTGGCCAGCGTGATGTTGTGCAGAAAGATTTCCAGCAGGCGGTTGAATATCGCGTCGAAGGTGATGTTGTTGGGGTCGAGGCCCAGTTGGATCAGAATCTTTGCGACCCTGAGATTGTCCGCTGCCGCGTCGAGTATGCGATCCAGCGTGGTGGACAGGTCTGCACTGCTGAAATTCATCGGATCCCCCGGGCGCCTCGTCGAAGCAGAACTTTCTTGAAAGCGGAACGGAGGCTAACAGCAGCTTTCAACCGGGAAGAGGAGGTCGTCCCCAAACCTGACAGAGGCACCCTGTCCGGCATGCAAAAGGAATTTGTCAGCCGCTCGGGTTCCGAGAGGGCAGTGTCGACTAAACCAGATGCTGCGCCCGGCGAGCGTCAATAATAATGAAAGACCAAGAAAACATTGCGGCCTTTAGTGCGATGATGGCGGCGATAGTACCCCCGCCGCCAGGACCGTAAGGGCGCTGATACAGAATCGCTTGATCATTGCCAGGTGGGCTTCCGCCGCACCTTCCCTAACGGTGTCCTGCCTTCCCATAGAAGAGGGAGCCCGTTCGAAGGGGCCGCGGGTGTGCATCAGCATGGTCATATCAAAATTCCTAAACCCGGAGCCGTTCGCAGGGTCGAGCGATGCGCTCCTTGTTGTCCCTCGGCGGCGGCTTCGATTCAAAAGATGTGAAGATCTTTCAATCGGCATTTCACCGCTTCCGTCATCTTGCCGATGAAGGCCGCCATTCGCTCTCGAGGACGGATCGCAAGGCGCATCAGCGATCCAAGATGAACGGCAAGCAGATTGCCTCTGTTTTCGAGGTCGAGTTCGAACCGCTCGGACGGATATATGGTCGCGCACCCCGCCCGCCGGCTATTCTTTCTCGCGAACGACAGTGCGGAGTTTTCGAGCAGGAAAATTCCGCCGATCTGCCCGTTGACGTCGCGGGCAACCCAGAAGCCTTCCATGTTGCGGCCGATGAAAAACGCCGGGATCGTCTCGTTGACGATACCGGGATCGAGCGGCACGAATAACGTTCTGACGGTTGCGGGCGCAGCCGCCGGCCCCATGCCGGGGCGTTCGCTTTCCCGCGCAATGGTCGGACGTCCGGGCGCTTGCCGCGGCGAAAGCTCTTTACGTGTCAGCGTCATGGTGGTCATTGCGTACTTTTCATTGGTGATGTCGTGCGCGGGGCTTGCTTCGGGCGAACTTGCTCAGCCTCCGCCACGGTCCGTCGCATCTGGTTGCTGACAAAGATATCGAGCATTTCGCGAAAAGCGGCGAGAGCGACCTTGAGCCGTTGCCGAAGGTGCTCTGCCTGATGCGCGGTATTGAAAGTGATCGCGGTCATGGCGACCTCCTTACGAATCCAACGCGCATGATGTGCCGACAAGGCCATAGGAATGCCAGATGGCCCGGCGCTGCCTCTCATAGGAGCGATATAAAGATGGTGGGAACCGGATGGGGCCGCGCTAATCCGCTCCAGGCCTTTATACCGCGGCTATGAGAGAGAGCAGGAAGCCGCCTCGATTTCCTATGCTGCCATGCGCATCTTCTCACCCAATAGCTCGCAATCTGAGCTGATGCGGAGAACGAAGATGTCTCACTTTCTCACCAACGATGATGAATACCGGGATTTGATCTACGACGATGATTATCGGTCGTATCTCATGGCCCGAAGCAATTCATCGGGCGACTATAGTTTCGGCAGGACGCGGGGAAAGCGCGCTCGCGTCCACGCGCGCAATGCTTTGAGGCGCGTCAACGGCTACCTGAAGAACATGATCGAGGCGATCGCCAATGCGAAGCTGCGGCGCATGGAGCGCGAGCTCGAGCTGCGCGGTATTCGCCTGGACCGGCCCAATAGTAATTGGGTGACGCGCGAATCGCCGCCGACAGAGCGTTCGTGACGAGAAGGCGGGCCGTCAGGCCCGCCGATTCCGATTCTTGTTTTCGCGTGGAGCATCTCATATGCCACGAATTTCGTTCACCGTAGCCGTTCTGGGTTCCCTTCTCCGCAACGCCGCCGGCGCCGTGCTGACGTTTCTCGGCCCGTCCTGGGACGGTCCGGGCAGGAAATACCGCCCACACGACCATTATATGCGTGGTCCCGGTCCCAAATGGCACGAAAAGCATTCGCTCGATCGCGCGTCTGCCGACAGCGCCTGAATTCCCGGCACTGCAATCCCTCACCTCCTGCGCAACCCCCGGACCGGCTGGTTGGCTCGCGGGGAAAGCCCCCTCCAGAGGCTATCGTCGCGTTTGAACGGTTTGCCGGCCGAAGACGTCTTCGGCTCGCCGGTTTCGATGGCCGCGGCGAAAGCGCGCCGCAGCCGGCCGTCGTCGATCCGCGCAAGGCATTGCCGCAAGACCGCGGCGTTAAGCTCGTTCGGCTGCAGAACGGCGGCGCACAGCTCGGCACTGGTCCGTCGAAAGAAGCCGAACCCCGGCTTGTCCGCTGGGCCAAGCCTGTCGAGCTCACTGGCGATGGCCAGCGCGGCCAGTCTGTCGGTATTGTCCAAGGTCACCGCGAAACGCAGAAGCGCCAGTTGCCAGGCGCGCAGTGTCCTGGCGTGCCGTTCAGCTCCGGGAACGTTCGAACTCACTCGAGCTGCCTCCGACCCGTAGCGGCCAGGGCTCGGGAAAGCGGCCACCATGCCAACTCTCGATCGGACAGGCGAGATCCTCGTCGCCGATCCCGGCGATCGCGCTCGCGACCTCGGCTTTCGCGGCATCGTCCAGTTCGACGATCGGGAGGCGGGTGCCGGGCGACATATAGCCGAGCAGGCACAGGGCATATTTCAGGGCAGCGGGGCTCTCCTTGGCGAGCGCAGCCGTCAGCGGCCCCAGCCGGCTCTGCAGATATCGCGCGGACTGCAATCGTCCCTCCCTGCAGCTTGAAAAGATCGCCTGGCATAGCTCGGGCGCGACATTCGATACCAGCGATATGCAGCCGTCCCCGCCGCTGGCGATAAAGGCCAGCGCGGTTGCGTCGTCTCCGGACAACAGTCGAAACCCCGGCGGCAGCAGCGGCCGCAGGCGCATGGGGCGCGTAATATCGCAGGTCGCATCCCTCAATCCGATGAACTGTCCGGATTTCGCCAGCCGCGCCAGCGTGTCGTCGGCCAGCTCGCGGATGGTGCGGGAAGGAATATCGTGCAGGATAATCGGCAGGGCGGTCGAGACGGCAATCGCCCGAAAATGGGCGAGAATCCCGGCCTGCATCGGCTTGTTGTAATAGGGCACGACCGAAAGCACGGCATCGGCGCCGGCCGCTTCGGCGCGCCGGGTTAGCTCGATGGCCTGATTGGTCGAATTCGATCCCGCCCCGGCAATCACGCGGACGCGGCCATGCGCGATCTCGACGGCGGTGCGGACGATGCTGTCGTGCTCGGCCGGCGTCAGGGTGGAAGCTTCGCCGGCAGTTTCGCCGACCACGATCGCCGAGACTCCGGCCTCGATCTGGCGTTCGCAAAGTCTAGCGAATGCCGCCAGATCGAGTTCACCTTCTTCATCGAAGGGCGTGGGAAGGTCGGCTATGTAGCCCGCCAGCCAGGTGGCGGGATGTGCAAAATGTGTCATTGGATTTTACGCAGCGTTTTCCATCTGGCCGAAGCCCTGCCGATAGGCTGACAGCACGAGGCCCTGCTGACATCTGACGCCGGCCTCGATGCGAAAGCCCATCTGCTCCAGTCTGGTGCGAATTTTCAGCGAGAGGCCGCTTTCGCGAGAATCGATCAGGACGGCAATCATCGCGCTGGCATTGAGGAATTGCGATATCTGGGCGAGCGACGCCTCGATCGCCCCTGGCGAGTTTTGCCCCGTGATCAGGCCGACCGCGTGCTGTCCCTTCGGGATGCGGCAGGTCGCCGTGGTGGCGACGCGAATGAACCCGCGCCGCCGCAGCGTCAGATAGAGTTCCAGGCTGTCGCTGCCGGCGATAATGGCGCGATGCAGATGGGACAGGCGGGTGAGTCCGATCATGGTATCGATGACCTGCTCCCGGTTTGAAACGGAATGGGTCTGATCCATCTGGCTCTCCTGGGTGACGTGCGTTTGATTTGTCATGCGACGCGCCGGGTGCCGGCGGCGGGAAGGGGGAGCTTGCTGCCCATGTCGAGTTCGATTTCGCGCGGCAGCTCGATGATGGTTTCGGGGTGATTGCCATTCTCGAACAGCGCGTATTTGACGGCTTGCGCGCGGTTGACGAACAGGCCGCCATAGAGACCGTTCTGTTCCTGGGCGACCCATTGGCCGCGGCTGTTCTTGCCAATGAAGACGATCGTGGATGCAGAGCTGCACGAGGGAGGTTCGACGAGCTTCACGTTAGTATTCCTTCTAAAGGCGAGCAGCGCGCTCCCGATGCCACGGAGTATCCGCCGCTTTGTTGTTCGCTGCGAAGGTTCGAATGGCTGTTGTCGGGTGGGAGACGGCTTTACTCATGCTCCCAATATCTTCCCGGACGGATATGAATTCGAGGGAGACAAGACAGCAATCTCATAGGAGCCGTATAAGATCGCGCGAAGCTGTCTCAGGCCGGGACAGAGTGATTGAAGATACTGACCAAGGAAAACAGCGCCGCATAAGCCACCGTCTCATCCCAGTGATTGAGAACGATGTCGAATGGAGGCTCGCGTCTCATGGCGCCGATGACGGCGCTGAGGATGATGGACATCCACAGCAATGCCGCAAGGCTTCGGCCGAAGCCGATTGCGCCAAACGCGGCGAAAATAACCAGGATGCTCGTCCGCAGGAAAAAGCGAACGATCACCTGGGTCGACCGCAGTTGTCGCGGCAGATTCGGGAACTGCGCCAAAACTCGAAACTCCGGCAATTCTTCGTTCGCGGCTTAGCCGAAATTGTCGCAGGAGACCGGTTCATAGAGCGGATTCGCGTCGCGCGATACGCTGGGAACGCTTGGCCGGCTCTGGGGCGTACTGACGCGTTGGGCCTCGACGAACGCGTTCAAAATCGCCAGCGCCAGATCCGTGTGGCGGGTCTCGATCGATCGATCGAGCCAGTCGGGAAGCTCGCGCTCGCGCGACAGCGCGCAGTACCATTCGCCCTCGTCATAGGCGATGCGGCGAACCTGCCATAGCGGCAGTTCCAGATCGACCAGCGCCAGTGCGGCATCGGTCCAGGCTTCGGACTTGATCAATCGCTCGATCCGCGCCGTCTTGTCGGTCTGCCCCATGGACGGAAAGCGCCGACACGCCTTGCCGATAATTTCCGACATAAGTTCGGCCGTCACCGCATGCGCGGCGCGCAGCCGGTCACTGAACTGGCCGGGTTCGTGATGTTCTCTGAGGAGCGGCATGACATTATCTCGCGTAGGCGCGGCCGCTACCGGCAGCCGCACCCCGCAAGATGGCGAAAACGTCATTTGAAAACGAGGTGGGACGGGGACCCCAGAAATAAAGATGTCATAAGTACGGTACGCGACGTTGTCGCCGGCGCTCTTTGCGGCCGGGACGGCGCCCGACCATTTATGAGATTCCTATAACATTGTTATTGCTCCCGCCTCGAAAACCTATGCTCCAGGTGGCACTTCACCGCCACTGATACGGGCAAGGCCAGGGTCGTAATTCGATCCGGCGATTGATCCATCGCAATTCGCCTTCCCGAAAACGCGCAGAAGTTGCGCCCGGCAACAAGCGCGACAAGGAGCATTGTCATGTGGGATGTCGTCATGCTGGCTCTCGGCCTCGGCCTCTTCGCACTAGGCATAGGCTACGCCTACGCCTGCGAACGGCTCTAACGGAGAACGGCCATGATCTTCGATTATTCGCTCGCCGCCATCGTCTCCGCAGGCCTGCTGGTCTACCTGACCTACGCCCTGCTGCGGCCCGAGCGGTTCTGACCGCCGAAACAGACTGCCCCGGATTTGCTTCGGGGCGGCAATCCATTCTCGAAAACAACGTGCAACCTTTGGGCACACGACCATGACCGTCATCGGCTGGATTCAAATCATTCTGTACTGCGCCATCATCGTTGCGCTGGCCAAACCGCTCGGCGGCTACATGACGCGCGTCTTCAACGGCGAGCGCACATTCCTTTCCCCGGTGCTGCGGCCGGTCGAGTCCGGGATCTACTGGATCGGCGGCGTCGACGACAAGCGCGAGCAGCACTGGCTGACCTATACGGTCGCGATGCTGCTGTTCCATGTCGGCGGCGTTCTCATCATCTATGGGCTGATGCGGCTGCAGGCATTCCTGCCGTTCAACCCGGCCGAACAATCCGCCGTCGCCGAGGATCTTTCCTTCAACACGGCGATCTCTTTCATCACCAACACCAACTGGCAGAACTATGGCGGCGAGAGCACGCTGTCCTATCTCGTGCAGATGCTGGGATTGACGCACCAGAACTTCTTGTCGGCGGCGACCGGCATCGCGCTCGCGGTGGCGCTGATTCGCGGCTTTTCCCGCTCCTCGATGCGCACCATCGGCAATTTCTGGGTCGATGTGACGCGCTGCACGCTCTATGTGCTGCTGCCGATCTGCGTCGTCTACACTCTGTTTCTGGTCTGGCAAGGCATGCCGCAGACGCTGGGCGCTTATGTCGATGCGACGACGCTGGAAGGCGCCAAGCAGACCATCGCGGTCGGCCCGGTCGCCTCGCAAGTCTCGATGAAGATGCTCGGCACCAATGGCGGCGGTTTCTTCAACGCCAATGCCTCTCATCCGTTCGAAAACCCGACCGCACTGTCGAACTTCGTGCAGATCATCTCGATCTTCTCGCTCGGCGCGGCGCTGACCAACGTGTTCGGCCGCATGGTCGGCAACCAGCGTCAGGGCTGGGCGATCCTGGGAATTATGGGCGTGTTGTTCATCGCCGGCGTCACCGTCGCCTATTGGGCGGAAGCGGGCGGCACCACGGCGCTTCATGAACTCGGACTCGCCGGCGGCAATATGGAAGGCAAGGAAGTCCGCTTCGGCATCGTCGCCTCCTCGCTGTTCGCGGTTATCACCACGGCGGCGTCCTGCGGCGCGGTCAACGCCATGCATGACAGCTTCACCGCGCTCGGCGGCATGATCCCGCTGATCAACATGCAGCTCGGCGAGATTATCGTCGGCGGCGTCGGCGCGGGCCTTTACGGCATGCTGCTGTTCGTCGTGCTCGCGATCTTCGTCGCCGGCCTGATGGTCGGCCGCACGCCCGAATATGTCGGCAAGAAGATCGAGGCGCGCGAGGTCAAGATGGCGATGCTCGCCATTCTGGTGCTGCCCTTGATGTATCTCGGCTGGACCGCGGTCGCCGTGGTCTATCCGCCGGCGGTGGCCTCGATGGCCAATGCGGGGCCGCACGGCTTCACCGAGGTGCTCTATGCCTATACCTCGCAAACCGGCAATAACGGCTCGGCCTTCGCAGGTCTCACCGGCAACACCTTCTTCTACAACGTCACCGGCGCGGTGGCGATGTTCGTCGGCCGCTTCTTCATGATCGTGCCGGCGATGGCAATGGCGGGTTCGCTTGCCGGCAAGAAGTCGATCCCGCCGTCGGCCGGCACGCTGCCGACGACGGGCGGCTTGTTCGTCGGCCTGGTGGTCGGCGTGATCCTGATCATCGGCGGTCTCACTTTCTTCCCGGCGCTGGCGCTCGGACCCATCGTCGAGCACCTCGCTGGCAACGCCAACACCCTGTTCTGATCGAACTCATTTCGGAGTTACGTCCATGGAAGTCGTGCAAAAATTGAACAAGCGGATGCCGGTTTCGGCGATGCTCGATCCGAAGATCGTATTCCCGGCGATCGGTTCGGCTGTGGCAAAACTCGATCCCCGGGTGATGATCAAGAGCCCCGTGATGTTCGTGGTGGAGGTCGTGGCCGCGCTGACCACGGTGATCTTCCTGCGTGATCTCGTGACCGGCGGCGAAAGCCTCGGTTTCACCTTCCAGATCATCCTGTGGCTGTGGTTTACGGTGCTGTTCGCGAACTTCGCGGAAGCCGTCGCCGAAGGCCGCGGCAAGGCGCAGGCCGAATCGCTGAGGAAAACCCGGACCGAGAAGTCAGGCCAAGCTCTTGACCGGCTCCGACAAGGCCTATCGGCTTGTCTCCGGCACCAGCCTCAAGATCGGCGATATCGTGCTGGTCGAGGCCGGCGACAACATTCCCTCCGACGGCGAGGTGATCGACGGCGTCGCCTCCGTCAACGAGGCCGCCATAACAGGCGAATCCGCGCCCGTGATCCGCGAATCCGGCGGCGACCGCTCGGCGGTCACCGGCGGCACCCAAGTGCTGTCCGACTGGATCCGCGTCCGCATCACCGCGGCGCAGGGCTCGACCTTCATCGACCGCATGATCAAGCTGGTGGAGGGCGCCGAGCGGCAGAAGACGCCGAACGAGATCGCGCTCAATATTTTGCTGGCGGGCCTCACCATCATCTTCGTGTTCGCGACGGTGACGATTCCGAGCTATGCGGCTTACGCCGGCGGCCAGATTTCGGTCGTGATCCTGGTGGCGCTGTTCGTGACGCTGATTCCCACCACGATCGGCGCGCTGCTGTCGGCGATCGGCATCGCCGGCATGGACCGGCTGGTGCGCTTCAACGTGCTGGCGATGTCGGGCCGCGCGGTCGAGGCTGCCGGCGACGTCGACACCCTGCTGCTGGACAAGACCGGCACCATCACGCTCGGCAACCGGCAGGCCACCGCGTTTCGTCCCGTCCGTGGCGTGACCGAGCAGGAATTGGCGGACGCGGCGCAGCTGGCTTCGCTCGCGGACGAGACCCCGGAAGGCCGTTCGATCGTCGTGCTGGCAAAGGAAAAATACGGCCTCCGCGCCCGCGACATGGCGGAGCTGGCCGCGACGTTCATTCCCTTCACAGCGCAAACCCGCATGAGCGGCGTCGATGCCGGGGCATCCTCGGTGCGCAAGGGCGCGGTCGATGCCATCCTCAACTACATCGGGGGTGGAGCGGCGCAAACTATGGCTTCTGGCAACACCGTTCGTGCGCTTCAAGCCACCGCGAATTCCGAAGTTGCCCGCGAGATCCAGGCGATCTCGGACGAAATCGCCAAAGCCGGCGGCACGCCGCTTGCGGTCGCCAAGGACGGCCGTCTGCTCGGCGTCGTGCAGCTCAAGGACATCGTCAAGGGCGGCATCCGCGAACGCTTCGCCGAGCTGCGCCGCATGGGCATCCGCACCGTGATGATCACCGGCGACAATCCGATGACGGCAGCCGCCATTGCCGCGGAAGCCGGCGTCGACGATTTCCTCGCGCAGGCGACGCCGGAGGACAAGCTGAAGCTGATCCGGGACGAGCAGGCTAAGGGCAAGCTGGTGGCGATGTGCGGCGACGGCACCAATGACGCGCCGGCGCTCGCCCAGGCCGATGTCGGCGTCGCCATGAATACCGGCACGCAGGCCGCGCGCGAGGCCGGCAACATGGTCGATCTCGATTCCAATCCCACCAAGCTGATCGAGGTGGTCGAAATCGGCAAGCAATTGTTGATGACCCGCGGCGCACTGACGACGTTCTCGATCGCCAACGACGTCGCGAAATATTTCGCCATCATCCCGGCGATGTTCCTGGCGTTCTATCCGCAGCTCGCCGTGCTCAACATCATGCATCTGGCGAGCCCGCAGAGCGCCATCCTGTCGGCGATCATCTTCAACGCGCTGATCATCATCGCGCTGATTCCGCTGGCCTTGAAGGGCGTGGCGTACCGAGCCATCGGAGCCGGCGCGCTGTTGCGCCGTAACCTGATGGTCTATGGCGTCGGCGGCATCATCATTCCCTTTATCGGCATCAAGGCCGTCGACCTCGTCGTCAATGCCTTGCACCTCGTCTGAGGAGAAACCCCATGTTGAAAGAAATTCGCCCCGCCATCCTTATCCTGGTCGCATTGACGCTGATCACGGGGCTGGCCTATCCCCTTGCCATGACCGCGATCGCGGGCGTGCTGTTTCCCAAGCAGGCGCAGGGCAGCCTGATCGAAATAGACGGCAAGGTGGTCGGCTCTGCCCTGATCGGGCAGGAGTTCAAGGACGACAAATACTTCCATGGCCGGCCCTCGGCGACCACTGCGCCGGACCCGGCTGATGCCACCAAGACCGTGCCTGCGCCCTACAACGCTGCCAATTCCGGTGGCTCCAACCTCGGCCCGACCAGCAAGGCGCTCAACGACCGGGTCAAGGAAGACGTCGACAAACTTAAGGCCGAGAATCCGTTCGTCCCCGCGCCGGTGGACCTCGTCACCACCTCCGGCAGCGGCCTCGATCCCGACATCTCGCCGGAAGGCGCGCTGTTCCAGGTGCCTCGCGTCGCCAAGGCGCGGAGTATGCCGGAAGATCGGGTCCGGGCGCTGGTCACCGAGAACACCAAAGGCCGCTTCGCGGGTTTGCTCGGCGAGCCGCGCGTCAACGTGTTGGCGCTCAATCTGGCCTTGGACCAAGCTACGCCGAAATAGCACGCCTAGGCTGGACCTAGAGTGGGGACTATAATGTCATAATGGCCCAGCAGCGCCGCGATCTCGAACAACGTCCTTCGCCGGAGGCCTTGCTGGAAGCAGCCCGGCGCGAGGACAGCCGTGCCGGCCGGTTGAAAATCTTTGTCGGTGCTGCCCCCGGCGTCGGCAAGACCTATGAGATGCTGCAGAGCGCGCAGGCCAAGAGGAAGGCCGGCGCCGACGTCGTGGTCGGCGTGGTCGAGACCCACGGAAGGGCCGAGACCGAGGCGCTGCTGCACGGTCTCGAGGTCCTGCCGCGCAAGCGGATCGAGTACAAGGATCAGACCATCGAGGAGATGGATCTCGACGCGCTGATCGCGCGCCGTCCGCAGATCGCGCTGGTCGACGAACTCGCCCATACCAACGCGCCCGGCAGCCGCCATCCCAAGCGCTATCTCGACGTCGAGGAACTGCTGTCCCGCGGCATCGACGTCTATACCGCGGTCAATATCCAGCATATCGAAAGCCTCAACGACGTGGTCGCCCAGATCACGCATGTGCGGGTGCGCGAGACCGTGCCGGATTCGGTGTTCGACCGTGCCGACGCCATCGAGCTGATCGATCTCACGCCGGACGACCTGATCCAGCGGTTGAAGGAAGGCAAGGTCTACGTCCCCAAACAGGCCGAGCGCGCGCTCGAGCATTATTTCTCGCCGGGCAACCTGACCGCGCTGCGCGAGCTGGCGCTGCGGCGGACCGCCGAGCGCGTCGACGAACAATTGCTTACCCACATGCAGGCCAACGCGATCGCCGGCCCCTGGGCCGCGGGCGAGCGTATCCTCGTCTGCATCAGTGAGGATCCGCGCGCGGCGGGGCTCGTGCGATACACCAAGCGGCTGGCAGACCGGCTGCACGCGCCCTGGACCGCGGTCAGCATCGAGACGCGGCGCAGCCTGCAACTGACCGACGAGCAGCGCGACCGGCTCGCCGACACATTGCGGCTGGCCGAGGCGCTGGGCGGCGAGGCGCTCACCATTCCCGGCGTCGGGCGTCGTATCGCTGACGACGTGATCGGCTTCGCGCAGGCCAACAACGTCACCCAGATTATCATTGGCAAGTCGTCGCGCTCCTGGTGGTTTGAACTCAGGCGCGGTTCGGTGGTGCATGACCTGGTGCGGCGCGCCGGCAATATCAGCGTGAGCGTGATCGCCGGTGACGAACTGCCGGCCGGAGCCGTTGCGAAAACAGCAGTGCAAACCGCCGCGCGGCCCGAACCGTTCGATCCCAAGCCCTATCTGTTTGCGCTTTTGATCGTCGCGGTCGGGCTCGGCGCCGCCGAACTGATCAAGCCATGGTTCGGCATCGAAAATGTCGATCTGGTGTTCCTCACGGCGGTGGTAAGCGTGGCGGTTCGCTATGGGCTGTGGCCGTCGCTGCTCGCCAGCGTCATGGCGTCGCTGTGCTATAATTTTTTCTTTCTGCCGCCGGTCTATACCTTCACCATCACCGATCCGACCAACATCGCGGCGTTCTTCTTCTTCATGTTGATCGCGATCCTGGTTTCCAACGTCGCGGCGCGTGTGCGCACCCAGGCCGTCGCCGCGATCGGCAGGGTGCGGACCACGGAATCGCTATACGCCTTCAGCCGCAAGCTCACGAGCACCGCGACGCTGGACGATGTGTTGTGGGCGACCGCCTACCAGACCGCGTTGATGCTGAGGGTGCGCGTGGTGTTGCTGTTGCCGGAGGAGGGCGTCCTGACTGTCAAGGCGGGCTACCCACCCGAGGACGAACTCGACAAGGCCGATCTTGCCGCCGCCAACTGGGCCTGGAGCAACGACCGCCCGGCCGGGCGCGGCTCGGATACGCTGCCGGGCGCCAAGCGCCTGTTCCTGCCGATGCGAACCGGACGCGGGCCGATCGGCGTGATCGGCATCGACGACGACAAAACCGGCCCGCTGCTTACCCCGGACCAGCGCCGTCTGCTCGATGCCCTGATGGACCAGGGAGCGCTGGCGATCGAGCGGGTGCTGCTGGTCGAGGACATGGATCGCGTCAAGCGCAGCGTGGAGTCCGACCGCCTGCGCTCGGCGCTCCTGACCTCGATCTCGCACGATCTCAAGACGCCGCTGGCCTCGGTGCTCGGCGCCGCCTCCACGATGCGGGATCTCGCCAGCGGACTGTCTGAGCAGGAAAAGCGGGACCTGCTCGCAACCGTGATCGACGAGTTCGAGCGGCTCAACCGGTTCATCGCCAACCTCCTGGACATGACCAAGCTGGAATCCGGCGCCGTCGTGCCGAATACGGCGCGCCACGACATCGGCGAAATCGTCGGCAGCGCCTTGCGCCGCGCCAGCAAGATTCTGGTGCGCCACAAGGTTTCGCTCGAGCTCGCCGCCGATTTGCCGATGCTGGAGCTCGACGCGGTGCTGTTCGAGCAGGTGCTTTTTAACCTCCTGGACAATGCGGCGAAATATTCGCCCGCCGATACCGCGATATCGATCAGGAGCCAGCGGGATAAGGATTGGGTCAGTTTGCAAATTATCGATGAAGGGGAGGGCATTCCGCCGGCGGAACTGGACAGCGTCTTCGACAAATTCTATCGCGCGCAAAAGGGCGACCACGTCCGCCCCGGCACCGGCCTCGGGCTGGCGATTTCCCGCGGCTTTGTCGAGGCCATGCATGGCACGATCATGGCCGCCAACCGCACCGATCGGAGCGGCGCCGTGCTGACCATCCGCTTGCCGATCCCGGCCGCATCGGATGCACTGGACACTGCCGCATGAGTGCTGCCCCGATCAAGGTTCTCATCATCGACGACGAGCCGCCGATCCGCAAATTGCTGCGGATGGGGTTGAGCACGCAGGGCTACGAGATACTGGAAGCCTCCAACGGCAAGCTTGCGCTCGAATTGCTGGCCCAGGACCCCGCCCTTGTCATTCTCGATCTCGGCCTGCCGGACATCCAGGGTCATGAATTGCTGCGCATGATCCGCGGCCGCAACGACAGCGTTCCGATCGTGGTGCTGTCGAGCCGCGGCGACGAGGCGGGAAAAGTCCAGGCGCTCGATCTCGGCGCCGACGACTATCTGACAAAACCGTTCGGGATGGATGAATTGCTCGCCCGCATGCGGGCGGCGCTGCGGCATCAATTGCAGGTCCATGGCGAGCGTCCGGTGTTTCGATCCGGCGACCTCACCGTCGACCTGGTACGCCGCATCGTCAAGGTGGGCGATAAGGAAGTGAAATTGTCGCCCAAGGAATATGAATTGCTGCGCGTGCTGGTGCAGCACGCCGGCAAGGTGCTGACCCACCGGTTTCTGCTGAAGGAGCTGTGGGACGAACTGACCGATGCGCAATATCTGCGGGTCTATGTGCGTCAACTCAGGCAGAAGATCGAGGTCGATCCTGAGCGCCCGCAATTCGTGTTGACCGAAACCGGGATCGGCTACCGGCTGCGCGCGCCGGATTGACGGAACTTTTCCAGAAGGCCGAGATTATTTTGCCGCAATCGGGAGAGCAATCATGGCACGTAAATATTCCAAGAAAGCATCCGCCAAGGTCGAGCGCGCGATGAAAAAGCGCAACGCCGGGACACTGAAAAGCGGCCGTTCCGGCAAGAAGGTCACGAGCCGGAAGCAGGCGATCGCGATCGGTCTTTCCGAAGCGCGAGCTGCGGGACAAAAAGTCCCGAAGCGGGTCTCCAGGAGGAGTGCTGCCAAAAAATCGGTGCGTAAATCGAGGAAGTAGTCGGCGATTTACCGCCCCTCGGATTCTTCCGCGGGCTCGCCGGCGCGTGATAGGCTGCGGATCACTGGACTTGCGCGGGATTGACGTGGCCTTGAGAAAGCTTTCCACCTATCGAAAAAAGCGCGATTTCGAGAGGACCGCCGAGCCGAGCGGTGACACGCCGGTGAAGCCTTCGACGCGCCGGCGGTTCGTGATCCAGAAACACGCCGCGACCCGGCTGCACTACGATCTCAGGCTGGAGTTCGACGGCGTCTTCAAGTCCTGGGCGGTAACGAAAGGCCCCTCGCTCGATCCGCACGACAAGCGGCTCGCGGTGGAGGTGGAGGATCATCCGCTCGATTACGGCGATTTCGAAGGCACTATTCCCAGGGGCGAGTATGGCGGCGGCACCGTGCAGCTCTGGGACCGCGGCTATTGGGAATCCGACGACCCGGGAAAAGGATTCAAGAAGGGCGACCTCAAATTCACGCTGCACGGCGACAAGCTGCACGGCAGCTGGGTGCTGGTGCGCATGCGCCACGACCGCGACGGCGGAAAGCGGACCAACTGGCTCCTGATCAAGCACCGCGACGCGTACGCGAGGGAGGGCAAGGCCAACAACATCCTGGATGAGGACGAGTCGGTAGCCTCGGGGCGGACCATGGACCAGATCGCCAACGGCAGGGGCAGGGCGCCGAAACCGTTCATGACGGCGAAGTCCGCCGGCAAAGCCGACGCGGTGTGGCATTCTAACCGAGGCGACGACGTTATCCGGTCTGCCGCGCCGCCGAAGCAGTTGAAGGCCAAGAAAGTTGCGTCGATGCCGGATTTCGTCGCACCCGAACTCTGCACATCGGTCGATCGGCCGCCATCCGGAGAGGGATGGTGCCACGAGATCAAATTCGACGGCTATCGCGTGCAATTGCGCGTGGAGGACGGCGAGGCCCGGCTCAAGACTCGCAAAGGCCTGGACTGGACCGACAAGTTCAAGGCAATCGCGAAAGAGGGCGGCGCGATGCCGGATGTTCTCATCGACGGCGAGATCGTCGCGCTCGACCACAATGGCGCGCCGGATTTTTCCACGCTGCAGGCCGCGATTTCCGATGGCAAGACCGATGATCTCATTTTCTATGCGTTCGATCTGCTGTTTGCCGGCGGCGAGGATCTTCGCCGCCTGCCGCTGGGCGAACGAAAAGCGCGATTGAGAAAATTGCTGGAAGCGCGGCCCAGGGCCAGGACGAGATCGATCCGCTATGTCGAGCATTTCGAAAGCGGCGGCGACGCCATCCTGGAATCAGCGTGCAAGCTGTCGCTGGAGGGCATCATCTCCAAAAAGCTAGGCGCGCCCTATCGCTCCGGCCGGTCCGAGAGCTGGACCAAGGCCAAATGCCGCGCCGGACAGGAGGTCGTGCTCGGGGGATGGAAGACCACCAACGGCAAATTCCGCTCGCTGATGGCGGGGGTCTATCGCGGCGATCATCTGGTCTTCGTCGGGATGGTCGGTACCGGCTTCGGGCAGGACACGGTCAGGCGAATCATGCCCGCGCTGAAGGCAGCGAGTTCGGACAAGAGTCCATTCGGCGGCAAGGATGCGCCACGCAAGACCCGCGACGTGCATTGGCTGAAGCCCGAGCTTGTCGCCGAAATCGAATTCGCGGGCTTTACCGATGCCGGGAACATACGGCAGGCTGCATTCAAGGGGCTGCGCCAGGACAAGCCGGCCCACGAGATCGTCGCGGAAAAGCCGGTCATGGGCAAGATTGCCAAGCCCGCTTCAAGGCCCGCGCCCGGATCGGGCAAGGCGCCGGCGAAGCCGGCGGCGGGTAAATCCGACGTGGTCATGGGCGTCGTCATCTCGAAGCCGGACAAGGCACTGTGGCCGGACGCCGGTGACGGCAAAGGCGTGACAAAGCTCGATCTCGCCCGCTATTTCGAGGCGGTCGGCGACTGGATGATTGGCCATCTCAGGGGACGTCCCTGTTCGGTCGTGCGCGCGCCCGACGGCATCCATGGCGAGAAATTTTTTCAGCGCCACGCCATGCCGGGCACCTCGAACCTGCTGGAGCTGGTGAGAGTTTCCGGCGACCGCAAGCCATATCTGCAGATCGACCGCGTCGAAGGCCTTGCGGCAGTCGCCCAGATCGGCGGCCTCGAACTGCATCCCTGGAATTGTGCGCCCTTTGCGCCCGATATCCCCGGACGGCTGGTGTTCGATCTCGATCCCGCGCCGGAGGTTGAATTTGCCGATGTCATCGAGGCTGCGAAAGATATGCGGCAACGCCTCGCCGACGTCGGCCTTGAGAGTTTTTGCAAGACCACGGGCGGCAAGGGGCTTCACGTGGTGACGCCATTGGATTACGGCACCAGGGACAAGGTGACATGGAAGGAGGCAAAAGCCTTCGCGCTGGGCATTTGCCAATGGATGGCTCATGAAAACCCCGAGCGCTATCTGCTGAACATGTCGAAGAAGCTGCGCGGGGGAAAGATCTTCCTCGATTACCTTCGCAACGACCGCATGGCGACCGCGGTCGCGGTGCTGTCGCCGCGGGCGCGCGAAGGCGCCACCGTCTCGATGCCGCTGACCTGGGCTCAGGTGCGCGGCGATCTCGATCCGAAACGCTTCTCGGTCCGCACCGTGCCGACGCTGCTCGCCAGGACCAAGGCGTGGGAAGGTTATGACGACGCGGCGTCATCGATCAAGACGGCGATCGGGAAGCTGCGGCGATCGATTTGAAATGTCACTTGCCCGCGAATCGGGTCGTGCGAATGCGAGCCCCAACAACCCGCGCTGCCGCGATACCGGCGGATCAAATGAGCAAGGCGGGCACGGCGCAACAGCGCCTTTGCCCACCTTATGATCAATCGGGGATCAAAGCCTTCCCAACAACAGCAGGATCAGCAGGATGACGATGACGAGGCCGAGGCCGCCGCCGCCATAATATCCGGTGCCATAAAACGGTCCGCCTCCGACCCCGCTGAAACCGCCAAGCAGGGCGATCAC
The DNA here is from genome assembly GCA_963801875.1 of uncultured Alphaproteobacteria bacterium. GTDB lineage: Bacteria > Pseudomonadota > Alphaproteobacteria > Rhizobiales > Xanthobacteraceae > Bradyrhizobium. Next base: position 436,791 of record CAWDGT010000011.1, read on the forward strand.
GAGAATGATCAGGATAATCGTTCCGATAGACATTTGGTATCTCCTCCAGCCCGGCAGTCGGCACCTGTTGCTCTGCCTTCGTCTGAAAAACGAACGGGAGCACGGAAAGTTCCGGCGTTTTGCGTCGGTTGTTCGCCGGCCTCTTCTCTGGAGATAATTTGCAATTACATACGCTCAGGCCGTCGGGAGAAAAAACATGTCCGCACCTCTCATCGTTTCGATTCCCCATCGCCTGGGCCGCGAAGAGGCGAGCCGCCGCCTCAAGGCGGGATTGACGCGCGCCGCCTCCAGTATTCCCGTGTTAACGGTCGATGAGGAGCGATGGGAGGACAATCGCATGATCTTCCGCGTCCGCGCCCTGGGACAGGCGGCGTCGGGCCATCTCGATGTCGCCGACGATCACGTCCGGCTGGAAGTCACGCTGCCCTGGCTGTTGCAGCGCTTCGCGGAAGTGGCACAGGTCGTGATCAAAAATCGCGGCCATCTGCTGCTGACCAAACGCGGCTGACCGGCAGCGCTCGATATTGCCGCGCAGCAACAAAAGCTGTGAAGAACCTTCGCAGCTTATTTGCACGAACTTGCCAGTAACAAAGCTTCCGGAATATCAGCGCCTGCGCGGGGACGGGAACCGAACTTTGAGTTGGCACGACATCCGCCAAGCCGCCCGGCCTTCGATCCCGGGCGGCTTTCGCGTTTCAGGCGCTCATACCGGTCTGGCGCGCTTCCATGCGCCAGAACACCGACCATGGTGGGAGGACCTCGCCGGCCTCGCTGCCCCAGATCGCCGTGCCGTTCATTTCACCTTGCTTGCGAGCAACCGCGCTGGTCGACAGGTTAGCCAGCAAGTGAAGCGTCGCGCCGTCGCCCATCCGCCAGCTCCCCGTCAGCAGGCCGTTATCGGCCACCTGCGCATCGCCGAAGGTTGCGCCCGCCAGCCGGGGCACGATCTGTCGCCGGCGTACCGCGAGCAGTTGCTGCACCAGAGCCAGCCGTTTCTTTCCCGCCGCTTCGCCGCGCGATTCCCAATCCAGCACGGCGGATTGAAACGTCGATAGTGCAAGCGGATCGGGAACCTCGTCGCCATATTTCGCGTAGGCCCAGCCGTACTCCCTGCGCCGCCCGTTGCGCACGGCGTCAGCGAGATCACCCTCGAAATCGCAGAAGAACGGGAATGGCGTCCTGGAGCCCCACTCCTCGCCCATGAACAGCATCGGGATGGCCGGCGCCAGCAATGTAATCGCCAAAGCCGCCTCGATCGCGTCACGGCCCACATGGACCTCGAGCCGGTCGCCGAGCACGCGGTTGCCGATCTGGTCGTGATTCTGCAGGAAATTGACAAAGGCGAAAGGCGCGAGCTCGCCGCTCGGCTCGCCACGCAATTGGCCGCCGCGGAACGCGGAGGCTTCACCCTGATAGACAAAGCCGGATCCGAGCGCGCGCGCGATGTCCGATAGCGGCGAGCCGGTGTAGTCGCCGTAATAGCCCTGCGTCTCCCCGGTCAACAACACGTGCCAGGCGTGATGATAATCGTCGTTCCACTGTGCGCGGTATTTCCCGCGCGCCGGGCCTTGTCCGGCGTCCAGCAGGCTCGCGCTATTGTCCCCGTTTTCCAGCACCAGATGGATGTGACGGCGGGTTTCCGCAGCAAGCTTGCCCGCGGCATGGCTGAGATCGCGCAGCAGCGGGATCTCGCCGGGCTCGGAGATGGTATTCACCGCATCGAGCCGCAGCCCGTCGAAGCGATACTCGCGCAGCCAGTACAGCGCATTCTCGATGGCGAAGGCGCGAACCTCCCGCACCCGGTAATCGATGACGTTGCCCCAGGGCGTTCGCGCCTCCGTGAAGAAGCAGGGCGCATAGCGGCCAAGGTAATTGCCCTCGGGACCGAAGTGATTATAGACCACGTCGAGAAACACCATGAGCCCGCGCAGATGCGCTTCGTCGATCAGGGTTTTGAGATCGTCGGGGCGGCCATATAGATGATCGGGCGCGTACCACAGCACGCCGTCATAGCCCCAGTTGCGCTGACCTGCGAAATCCGCAAGCGGCATCAATTCAAGCGCGGTGATGCCGGTCGACACGAGATGGTCGAGCTTGCCGTTCATGGCGCGGTAGGTGCCTTCCGGCGTGAAGGTGCCGACATGGGTTTCGATCAGGATAGTTTCCGGCCACGGGCGTCCCCGCCACTCGGAGGCGCGCCATCGGTAGCCGGAGTGATCGATCACCTCGCTCGGGCCGGCAACGTCGTCAGGCTGAAAGGCGGAGGCCGGATCGGGCACGTCGATCTCGTCGTCGATCCGGAATTTGTAACGTGCGCCGGCTTTTGCGCCGGACACCTCGGCGAAAAACGAGCCGTCATCGTCGCGCCGCATCGGACGCGGGTATTCCAGCAGCAGATCGACGCGTTCGGCCGCCGGCGCCCACAGCCGGAATGATGCGCCGTTCGTTGTCAGTCGTGCGCCGAATTGCCGCGCATTCATGCCGAACCCGCGAAGGCAAGGACCGAGCGGGGAGGCGCCTTGGCCTCGCTTCCCGACGCGAAATCCCTGACCTCTTGTTTGGCGTCGGCGGTGTTCAATAACTGCTGCCAGGCTTTGTATTCCGCCATCCTCGGCAATTGGAACGCGATCTCCTCGGGTGCTGCGTTCAGCACGACAAAGATCGGCGCCCCGCCCTGTTCGGTCGGGCCGAGCACGTAGGCGAGAAACCGGCCTTCGGGAAAATTCCAGTCCTGCTCCTTCATCTCCTCGGCCGCCGGCGTCAGCCACAGTACGCCATAAGATCCGTCCGCGCGCCGTCCGTCGAGCCAGTGGTGCGCACGTATCTGCGGAAATCGCCGACGCAACCCGGTCATGTGGCCGATGAAATCGGTGAGATCTTCGCCTTCGCGAGCGAGGCCTTCCCAGCCGACCCAGCCGATTTCGTTGTCCTGGCAATAGGCATTGTTGTTGCCGGACTGCGAGTTGCCGACTTCATCGCCGGCCAGAATCAGAGGCAGGCCCTGCGCCAGCAACAGGCAGGCAAGCTGGTTCTTCCGAAGCTGACGGCGAAGCGCAGATATCGTCGGATCGTCAGTCGGGCCTTCATGGCCGCAATTGTTGCTGTGGTTCTCGCTGGAGCCGTCGCGATTGTCTTCGCCATTGGCCTCGTTGTGCTTTTGGTTATAGCTGAATAGATCGGCCAGCGTGAAACCGTCATGGACGGTGATGTGATTGATACTGGCGCGTGGCGTGCGGCCGTCATGGTTGAACAGATCGGACGAGCCGGTCATGCGGCCGGACACCTCGCCGATCAGGCTGCCTTCGCCGCTCCAGTAGCGCCGCATCGCGCTGCGATAGCGGTCGTTCCATTCCGACCATTGCGACGGAAACGCGCCGACCTGATAGCCGCCCATGCCGAGGTCCCAGGGCTCGGCCACCAGCTTCACCGCCGACAGCACCGGGTCTTGCCGGATCGCGGTAAGAAACGCGCTGTTGCGGCTAAAGCCGTTCGGCTCGCGCGCCAGCGTGGTGGCGAGGTCGAAGCGAAAACCGTCGACGTGGCAGACTTCCACCCAGTAGCGGAGCGAATCCATTACCATCTGCAGCACCCGCGGGTGAGTGAGATTGACCGAACTCCCGCAGCCGGTGAAATCGTCGTAGAACCGCGGATTTTCCGGCTTCAGCCAGTAATAGGAGGCGTTGTCGATGCCGCGGAACGACAGCGTCGGACCCAAATGGTCGCCCTCGGCGGTGTGATTGTAGACAACGTCGAGCATCACCTCGATGCCGGCGTCGTGCAGCCGCGCCACCGTGGTGCGAAAGGCGTCGAGCGGGTTGTCCTGCGAGTAGCGCGGCTCCGGCGCGAAAAACGACAGCGTGTTGTAGCCCCAGTAATTCGACAGCTTCCTTTCGACCAGCACCCTGTCGTCGACGAGGCCATGTATCGGCAACAGCTCGATAGTGGTGACGCCGAGCCGCTTGAGATGCTCGATCATTGCCGGCGAACACAACCCGCCATAGGTGCCGCGCAGGTTTGGCGGCACGTCCTCGCGCCTCTCGGTCAGGCCCTTGACGTGCGCTTCATAGATGATGGTGTCTTCCCAAGGTATGTTGGGACGCATCTCGCGGCGGCCCCAGTTGAAGGTCTCGTCGACGACGACGGCCTTGGGCATACCGCGCGCGTTATCGCGCCGGTCGAACGAGAGATCCTCGCGCGCACTGCCGGTACGATAGGCAAAATGCGCATCGCTCCATACCAGCCGTCCGGCAAGCCGCCTGGCGTAAGGGTCAAGCAAGAGCTTGTTGGCGTTGAAGCGTTGGCCGTGTTCGGGCTCATAGGGCCCGTGCACGCGATAGCCATAGAGCTGTCCGGGCGAAACGTCGTTCAGATAACCGTGCCAGACATCTTCGCTGCGTTCGGGCAATTCGATGCGTTCGAGCTCTCGGCGGCCCTGGCTGTCGAACAGGCAAAGCTCGACCTTTTGAGCGTTGGCGGAGAATAACGCAAAATTGGTGCCCCGGCCGTCCCAGCTTGCACCGAGGCGCGAGAAGGTTCCGGCGGATAATCGCATGCGTCAGCTTTCCGGTACGAAAAAAACGGCGCCCAGTGGCGGGACGGTGAGATTGAGCTCGGGCACCGGAGCTTCCAGCGCCCGAAGTTCGCCGACGTTACCGACATTGCTGCCGCCGTAATGGGCGGAATCCGAATTGAGAACCTCGCGCCACTTGCCGGCGAACGGCACCCGGACGCGATAATTGTAATACACATTGGGCGAGAAATTCACCACGACGAGACAGCGGGCACGGGCATCGTTGCCCTTGCGAATCCAGGCAAACACGTTGCCGCCGGCGTCATCGGTCACGACCCACTCAAACCCGGATGGATCGCAGTCCATCTCGTGGAGCGCCGGCACCGCGCGATAAAGGCTGTTGAGATCGCGGATCAGGCTGTGGATGCCGGCGTGCTTGTCCTGGTTGAGCAGGTGCCAGTCCAGCGAACGATCGTGATTCCATTCGCGCTCCTGGCCGAACTCGCAACCCATGAACATCAGCTTCTTGCCGGGGTGTCCGAACATGAAGCTGTAATAGGCGCGCAGGTTGGCGAAGCGTTGCCAGTCATCGCCCGGCATCCGGCCCAGAATCGAGCGTTTGCCGTGGACCACCTCGTCATGCGACAGCGGCAGGATGAAATTTTCCGAAAACGCGTAATGCAGGCCGAACAGGATGTCGCCGTGATGATACTTGCGGTGGATCGGATCCTTGCCGATGTAGTTCAGGGTGTCGTGCATCCAGCCCATATTCCATTTGTAGCCAAAGCCTAGCCCGCCATATTCGACCGGGCGCGACACCTGCGGCCATGCGGTGGATTCCTCCGCCGCCGTGGTGGCCTGCGGGAAACGGGCGAATACCTCGGTATTGAAGCGGCGCAAGAAATCGATGGCCTCGAGATTTTCCCGGCCGCCATATTTGTTCGGGATCCAGCCGCCGGCAGGCCGGCTGTAGTCGAGATAAAGCATCGAGGCGACCGCATCGACGCGCAGCCCGTCTATGGCATAACGCTCCAGCCAGAACAGCGCGTTCGACACCAGGAAATTGACCACTTCGGTGCGGCCGTAATTGTAGATCAGCGTGCCCCAGTCGAGGTGGCGGCCCTGCAGCGGGTTGGCGTGCTCGTAAAACCCGGTGCCGTCGAAATTGCCGAGGCCGTGCGGATCGTCCGGAAAATGTCCGGGCACCCAGTCCAGCATCACGCCAAGACCCTCACGATGACAGGCGTCGACCAGAGCGGAAAAATCCTCCGGCGGGCCGAACCGCCTGGTTGGCGCGTACAGGCCGGTAGGCTGATAACCCCATGAGCCGTCGAACGGGTGCTCGCTGACCGGCAGGAATTCGACATGGGTAAAGCCGAGATCGCGGGCATAACGCGGAAGCTGAGCCGCCAGCTCGCGATAGCTGAGCCATTCGTTATTTCCCTTGCGTCGCCACGAACCGAGATGGACCTCGTAGATCGACATCGGCGCGCCGAGCGCGTTGACATTGGCGGGCGCGGGACGTGGATGCGGCAGCCTGGTCTCGTCAAATACGATCGAGGCGGTACTCGGGCGCATTTCCGCGGCGAACGCCATCGGATCGGACTTCAGCGGCAAATGCTGGCCCTGCGGGCCGATGATATCGAATTTATAGTGGTCGCCCGCTCTGGCGCGGGGCACGAACAGCTCCCAATAGCCGATGCCGCGCACGCGCATTGGATGTCGCCGCGGATTCCAGAAGTTGAAATCGCCGACTACGCTGACCCGGCGAGCGTTGGGAGCCAGCACCACGAAGGCCACCCCATCGACGCCGTCGAGCGTCATCGGATGCGCGCCAAGCTTGTCGTAAAGCTGTTGATGGGTACCTTCGCCCAGCAGGTAAAGGTCGAAGTCGGTCAACACGGGCGGAAAGCGATAGGGGTCGTCGAGATCGACCACGGTGTTGCCGAAGCGGGCGCGTAACTGGTAGCGCTTGGAGCCGTTCGGCAGCGCGCCGGCGAACAGCCCGGCGTCGTGAATGCGCGAAAGCTTCGCCGTTTCGCCGCGCTCGCCGATCGCCTCGACGTTCGAAGCCTCGGGCAGGAACGCGCGCACCACGGTCTTGCCGCCCTCGGTATGAAGCCCGAGATAGTGAAAGGGATCGGAGTGGCGGCCTTCCACAATCGCATAGGCCTCCGCAGAAAGTTTGGTCATGAGGCCTCGTTGGTATGCTCGGACAAAATGCGGATCGCGCCCGTCAACGGCACGCGCAGCCATTCAGGCCGGTGGGCCAACTCGTATTCGATCTCGTGGAAGGCTTTTTCAAGCAGAAAGAAGTTCAGCAGCCGCTCAGCGGCCAAGGGGTCGGCCGGCCACAGACGCGCCGGGGTCATGATCTCGCGATAAGCGGCCAGAAACGCCGCGGCCGCTCGATCGCGCCATTCCCCAAGCGCCGCGCCAAGCTTGCCGTGTTCATCGGGCGTCACCACCTTGAGCGCGCGCTCCAGCGCCGCCGTTGCCGAATAGTCGATCGACCGGATCAAGCTTGCGACGTCGCGCGCCGCGGGCGCCTTGCGCCGTCGCTCGTCAAGGGTTCGCCGGGCCTCGCCCTCGAAGCCGATGATGAAGATATCGTCCTTGACAATCAACAGCCGGCCGAGATTGAAGTCGCCATGGTGACGGATGTTCAGGCCGTCGATTTCAGGCAGAAGCAGCCCGCTCAGGCGGTCGTGCAGGCCGTCGCGCTGCATCAGTACCTGATCGACGAGCGGGCGGTCGGCTTCCCTTAATTCATCGCGCCGTTGCTTCAATGCGTCGAACAGGCGTTCGGCCCGGGCGGTAGCATCCTCGACCCAGCGCTGGACGTCCGCGGGCACTATCGGCTCCGGCGCAAAAGCGGCGCATTCGCCGTTGCCGGCAAGTGCGAGGTGCATTTCGGCGACGCGCCGCCCCGCTTGCGACATGTAACGCAGATAGGGGACCTGCTCCTCGCTTTCGCCCGGATGCTCGCTTGCCGCCAGCAGGCGCTGTTCGTCGACAAAGCGATCGAGATAGGCCGAAGTCACGGTCCAGCCGTCGCCCTGATTTTGAACGAAGGCATGCACGATCGCGATCGCGCTTCTGTCGTCGCCTTCGACCAATTCGACGCTGCCGATCAGTGCCGGCGTGTTGGCAAAGCCCGCGACGTCGGTCAAAAATCGGCCGATCTCGATCTCGGGATGGATGCCGGATTCGAGCTTGCGATGGAGCTTGACCACATAGTCGTTATCGACCAGCGCCATGCTGGAGGATTGCTCGGTTTCGACGACGCGGATGTGCTGCGGCGGTTTGATCGGCTTGTCCGAATGCTGGGCGGTTGGCCTGAATTCAAGCCGGCTGTTCGGTTCTTCAATGGTCAAGGCGTTGTGGAGATTGCGCAGCAGCAGTCCGATAAAGATCGGGTCGGTCGCGACGTCCAGCAAGGTTCCTTCGCGCGCGCCCTGGCGCACCGCCGCCAACGCGTGGGGGTTGTAGCGTTCGCGGTCGAAGCGCACCCATTCGATCAGCATCGGCAGAACGTAACGCGCCGTCACGCCGCGCTGGGTCGCGTCGAAAAAGGCGAGCCAGGGGCGGTTGTCGCCGATTTCGCAGAACGGAATCGCCGAGGTGAGGGTGGGTTGAATCGCCTCCGGCGAAAGCTCCGGATACCAGCGGGTTCGCGCCAGATGTTCCGGCAATACATCGCGTTCGAATACGCTGCGGGTGTGGGCCAGCGACACCCAGGTGGAGCCGAGCGGCACCACCAGGGTCTCGAATTCCGGAACCACTGAGGGTGCGACGCGCTCCGATTTGTCGCGCTCCTTGAGCTGGAACCAGTAGAAGCCATAGGGCGCCAGCGTGATCATGTAAGGCAGTTCGCCAATCGCCGGAAAGCGGGTGCGTCCGAGCATTTCCAGCGGCATTCGATCCTTCCATGGCGACAGATCGAGTTCGGTGGCCTGCGCCGAGCGCGACAGGTTGGCGACGCAGAGGATGACCTCGTCGCCATACCGTCTGACATAGGCAAGTACCGAGCGATTGAGCGGGCGGATGAACGTCATGGTGCCGCGGCCGAACGCCAGCGTGGATTTGCGCACCGAGATCAGCCGCTTGGTGGAACTCAGCAGCGAAGACAGGCTGCGCGACTGCGCCTCGACGTTGACGGCTTCATAGCCGTAGACGGGGTCCATGATGGTCGGGGCGTAAAGCCGTGCGGGGTCGGCGCGGGAGAAGCCGCCATTGCGGTCCGGCGTCCATTGCATCGGCGTGCGCACGCCGTTGCGGTCGCCGAGATAGATGTTGTCGCCCATGCCGATTTCATCGCCGTAATAGATGATCGGCGTGCCCGGAAACGACAGCAACAGCGAGTTCATCAGCTCGATCTTGCGCCGGTCGTTGTCCATCAGGGGCGCCAGGCGCCGGCGAATGCCGAGATTGATGCGCGCGCGCGGATCGTTGGCGTAGGTCGACCACAGATAGTCGCGCTCGACGTCGGTGACCATTTCCAGCGTCAGCTCGTCATGGTTGCGCAGAAACAGCGCCCATTGGCAGTTGGCCGGGATATCAGGCGTCTGCCTCAGTATATCGGTAATGGGAAAGCGATCTTCCTGGGCGATCGCCATGTAGATGCGCGGCATCAGCGGGAAATGATAGGCCATATGGCATTCGTCGCCACGGCCGAAATATTCCTGCACGTCCTCCGGCCATTGATTGGCTTCCGCCAGCAGCACCTTGCCCCTGGCATAGGCGTCGAGTTCGGCGCGCATCTTCCTGATGACGGCGTGGGTTTCCGGCAGATTCTCGTTATTGGTGCCGTCGCGCTCGCACAGATAAGGGATCGCATCGAGCCGGAAACCGTCGACGCCGGCATCGAGCCAGCGCTTCATGACCTGCACCAGTGCGCTGACCACACGGGGATTGTCGAAATTGAGGTCCGGCTGGTGCGAGAAGAAGCGGTGCCAGTAGAAGGCGCTGGCTTCGGTGTCCCAGGTCCAGTTCGACTTCTCGGTGTCGGTGAAGATAATCCGCGTGCCCGAATATTTCTGGTCGGTATCGCTCCACACATACCAGTTGCGCGCGCTCGATTTAGGATCGCTGCGGCGGGCGCGCTTGAACCAGTCATGCTGATCGGAGGTATGATTGACCACGAGCTCGGTGATGACGCGCAGGCCGCGCCGTTTGGCTTCGACAATGAAGCGGCGGAAATCCTTCATGGTCCCGAAATCGGGATTGATGGCGCCGTAGTCGGCGATGTCATAGCCGTCGTCGCGGCCAGGCGAGGGATAGAACGGCAGCAGCCACAGCGCGGTGACGCCGAGATCCTGCAGATAGCCGAGCTTTTCCGTCAGTCCCGCAAAGTCGCCGATGCCGTCATTGTTGCTGTCGGCAAAGGCTTTGACGTGAAGCTGATAGATGATGGCATCCTTGTACCAGAGCTCGTCGCTATCAAGCGCGGTGACCGGCAGCTCTGATGCATCAATGGAGGGCAAACGGTTCATGACGCCCCTCACGCCAGACGGCGAAAGAGCGGTGCAGGATCGCGCGCCGGGTCGATCCGCAGACGAATGCCGCCCCATTGGGCAGGGTAGCGCCCGCCAGCCGCGGCGCTCTCGACAGTTTGGGTTGTTTTGTTCACGGTGATGCCATTGACATGGGGACGGCGTCCCGTTTCTTTGCGGGAAAGGAGACGCTCCGGACTTATATAGGAAAGCCGCTGGCCGGGCATTGGTTCCCGGGGGAACCGCGGGGCCGCCTGAGAGTTAAACACGGCTATCCTCTTACTGCATCTGCTGAATTTTTGCGAACAGCTCCCGCTGTTGCGTGCAAACCGCGTGCCGAATGGACCTTTTCGCCAAAGCCAAAGAACTGGGTATCCAGACCGAATTCCTGGACGGTCAGGGTCACCGGCATGTGACGGAAGCAGCCGCGCTGAAGATCATTATCGACGCCCTGCCGGCTCGTGTCCCGCACCGGTTTCTCGACGCGGCCGTGGTGGTCCGGTCCGGTCGCCCCGCGCGGACTGAGCTGAAACAGGCTGCCACGCTCCCGCTGCGCTGGAAAATAGTTGCCGGTCCTAAGGTTATCGCTGAAGGCGAAACCGGGGATCGCAAGGGCGACCCTGGGGATCGCAAGGGCGACCCTGGAGATAGCGTCATCGTCTGGCCGCCGGATTTGCCCGAGGGCTCCTACCGGCTGAGGCTGACCGATGGCTCCGCGTTCACGGAGGAGGCTCCGCTGATCGTCTCGCCACCAAGGGCCTTCGGCGGTGATTTCGACCGCTGCTGGCTGCTGGCGATCCAGCTCTATGGCGTCAGGTCGGCGCGTAACTGGGGAATAGGCGATTTTACCGATCTCGAAGGGTTGATCGAACTCGCCGCCGCTCTGGGAGCGGATGGCGTCGGCCTCAATCCGCTGCATGCCTTGTTCGATGACCGGCCGGCCGATTGCAGCCCCTATTCGCCGAACAGCCGGCTGTTTCTGAATGCGCTCTACATCGACGTCGAGAGACTTCCGGAATTCGAGCCCGGCAATTTTTCCGGAAATAGCGACACCCTCGCCCGGTTGAGGCAGAGCGACATCGTCGACTATGTCTCGGTCGCCGAGCTGAAATGGCGCGCGCTGCGAGCGGCCTTCGAGAAATTCAGGACGCATCGCGCGGTCGGCCGCCAGGATTTCGCAAAATTCCGCGCCGAGCGCGCACCGCTCCTTTCGCGGTTCGCCTGTTTCGAGGTATTGCGGCACAAATTCAGCACGCCATGGTGGGAATGGCCGGAGGAATGGCGGCAGCCCGATGAGGCCAGTTGCGCGCGCCTGCGTGATGGGCCCGACAGGGTTGAAATCGAATTCGTCGAATTCGTGCAATGGACCGCCGACCGCCAGCTGCGGGCTTGTCGGGACCGCGCGAAAACGCTGGGCATGAACGTCGGCCTCTATCTCGACGTTGCCGTCGGTGTGCAGTCCGATGGGTTCGATGCCTGGAACGAGCAAATATCTATTTCGCGCGGTCTCGCCGTTGGCGCGCCGCCGGATTCCCTGAACACAGTGGGCCAGAACTGGGGCCTTGCCGGCTTCAACGCCGCTGGCCTGGAAATCCAGTCCTTCGAGCCCTACCGGGAGATGCTGCGGGCCTCGATGCGCTATGCCGGCGCCATCCGGCTTGATCACGTACTGGGCCTGAAGCGGCTCTATCTCGTGCCGCACGGTTTTGCCGCTGATAGCGGCGTCTATGTGCAGATGCCGTTCGAGGCACTGCTGGCGGCGACCGCGCAGGAAAGTGTCAAGCATCGTTGCGTGGTGATCGGCGAAGATCTCGGCACCGTGCCGGAAGGCTTTCGCGAAGAGATGGCCGACTGGGGCATCTGGTCGTATCAGGTGATGATGTTCGAGCGCGACGATCATGGCGGGTTTCGCGGCGCCGACCATTATACGCCGAACGCCCTTGTCACCTTCAATACCCACGATCTCTCGACCTATGCGGGTTGGCGTTCGTTCAGCGATCTGAAGCTGAAACGCTCGCTCGGAATTGATCCCGGCGAGAGCGACGACGCGCGATGGCATGCCCTGACGATGCTGAGCGACGTGCTGCGGCATCACGCCATCGATAGCCACGATCTTTATGCCGTCGCGGGCTTTTTGGCGCGGACCAAATCCCGCCTGCTCGCGATCTCGCTCGAGGATCTGCTCGAAGTGATTGACCAGCCCAACATTCCCGGCACCGTCAACGAGCATCCGAACTGGCGGCGGCGGCTGCCGCTCGCGATCGACCAGATCGCATCCGTGATCGACGTTGCCGCGCTCAAGCGCGCCACCGCAGAGCGGACGCGCGCCGCGATCTGACGTAACTGTCAAGGGTAACAAAGCTTGGCCAGCCGAATTGAGGATTATGGATTGATCGGCGATTGCGAGACCGCGGCCCTGGTCGGTCGCGACGGCTCGATCGACTGGCTGTGCTGGCCCGCCTTCGATTCCGACGCCTGCTTCACCGCGTTGCTCGGCACCCATCGTAACGGAAGATGGTTGATCGCGCCGGCTGAAGAAGTGACAAAAATCCATCGCTGTTACTGGGACAATACGCTGATCCTGGAAACGCGGTTCGAAACCGCGAACGGCACCGTCGCGCTGATCGATTTCATGCCGCCGCGGGGCCGCGCCTCCGACGTCGTTCGGCTGGTGCGCGGCGTCGCCGGCAAGGTCAAGCTCAAGATGCAGCTCGTAATCCGCTTTGGCTTCGGCACGGATATCCCCTGGGTCAGGCGCACGCAAGACGGCGCGCTGCTGGCGATCGCCGGACAGGACATGACGGTGCTCCGCACGCCGGTCGAGACCCGCGGTGAGGATTTGACCACGGTGGCTGATTTCGAGGTGGGCGAAGGCGAAACGATCCCCTTTGTGCTCACCTACGGCCCTTCGCATCTGCCGCTGCCCGAGCCGATCAATCCCGCGCAGGTGTTGCAGGAAACCGAAGATTTCTGGACCGAGTGGTGCAGCCATTGCACCTATGAGGGCGACAACGCCGATCGCGTGATGCGGTCGCTGATCACGTTGAAGGCGCTGACCTACGCGCCGACCGGCGGCATTGTCGCGGCCCCCACGACATCGCTGCCGGAAAAGCTTGGGGGGCAGCGAAACTGGGACTACCGCTTTTGCTGGCTGCGCGACGCCACCTTCACGCTGCTGGCGCTGATGAACTCCGGTTATACCGAAGAGGCTTCCGCCTGGCACAACTGGCTCTTGCGCGCGGCGGCGGGGGCGCCGGCCGACATGCAGATCATGTACGGCATCATGGGCCAGCGGCGTCTGCTGGAGTGGGAGGCGGACTGGCTGCCCGGTTACGAGGGCGCCAGGCCGGTTCGGGTCGGCAACGCCGCGCATGCCCAGCTACAGCTCGATGTCTATGGCGAGCTGATGGACGCGTTTCATCAGTCGCGGATGGCGGAACTGAAACTCGATGACGGCACGTGGGAGCTGGAATGCGCAGTGCTAAAGCACCTTTCGGAAGTCTGGGACCAGCCCGATCATGGCATCTGGGAGCGGCGCGGCGCAGGCAAGCACTACGTCTCGTCTAAGGTGATGACATGGGTCGCGTTCGATCGCGCGATCAAGAGCGCCGAAAAATTCGGATTCGACGCGCCGCTCGAGCGCTGGCGGACGCTGCGTGATCGGATTTGCCGCGATGTCTGCGAAAAAGGTTTTGATCCCTCGCAGAACGCCTTCGTCGAGTCCTACGGCTCAAAACTGCTCGATGCCAGCATCCTGCTGCTGCCCGCGGTAGGTTTTCTTCCTGCTTCGGATCCTCGCGTTCGCGGGACCGTCGCGGCGATCGAAAAGCACATGATGCGGGACGGATTTGTGCTGCGGCACGATCCCCGCGAGGTCTCGGACGAACAGCAGCCGGTCGAAGGCGCGTTTCTCGCCTGCACCCTGTGGCTCGCCGACGCCCATGTGCTGGCGGGCGAAATCAACAAGGCGCAGGCGCTGTTCGACCGCGTGGTGGCGGTCGCGAACGATCTTGGGCTGCTGGCGGAGGAATACGATCCCCGCGCAGGCCGCCAGACCGGCAATTTCCCGCAGGCGCTGACCCACATTGCGCTGATCAACACCGCGCATAACCTCTGCGCGGCCAGGAAGCCGGCGGTGCAGCGGTCGAAGTGATCATCTTTCGCCGGGACGACTGCGGAGTACGTAATTAGCCCGCCACGTTATTCCGCAAAATCATTTCCACCGCGCCCGCAAAACCCTCGTCCTCGTTCGAAGCCGTGACATGCGTCGCCTGCTGCTTGACGTCGTCGGTGGCGTTGCCCATCGCGATCGACATCCCGCTTTTGCGAAACATCGCCAGATCGTTCTGCATGTCGCCGATGGTGGCGACCGCGTCGGTCGAAATATCGAGCCGTCTTGCCATCGCCTGCACGAAAGTGCCCTTGTCGCAGCCCGGCGGCGTGACGTCGAGATAATAGCTTTGCGACCGCACCGCGGTCGCCCGCGCGCCCAACGCTTGCTGCATGGCGACCTCGCAGCGTTGCAGCAGCGCCGGGTCGGCGCTGGCGCCGACGATCTTGCAGGCGGCCGACAAAAACGGCGAAAAATCCCCGACGACGGTCGGATCGGCCCGGATCGCCAGCTTCTCATGCGGGACGTATTCGCCGTTGCCGTTGCGGGTGAGCCACTTCTCATTGGTAAACAGCCAGATATCGACACCGAATTCGTCGAGCACGCCGAGACTGCGCTCGGCCGCCGACGTCGGGATCAGGCGCTGCTCGATCGGGTTCAGATTGGGATCGACAATAGAGCTTCCATTGAAGGCGCCGATAGGAAGCCGGATCGCGAGCGGCTCGACCAGAAACCGCATGCCGATGGTCGGACGGCTACTGGTGATGGTGAAGCCGATGCCGGCCTCGTGCAGCCGCCGCACCGCAGCCCTGGCGCCGTCGGTCAGCGTCTTGTCCCTGGTGAGCAGCGTGCCGTCGACATCGGACACAACAAGCGCGACGTCGGTCATGCGCGGTTCCTGCGGGGCACGCCGTTGCCGGCGGGAGCAAGCCCCAGCTGGCGCACGATGTCATCGACGATGGCGTCGATCGAAGCATCGATTGAGACGGTCACGGGGTTTTCGTTTGCGTCCGGCGGTTCAAGGGTCTTGAACTGGCTCGCCAACAGTCCCGCCGGCATGAAATGCCCCTTCCGCCGCGCGAGACGGTCTGCGATCAATTGCTGGGTGCCGTTCAGAAAGACGATGCGGACGTCGTTTCGTCCGTGCACCAGCACGTCGCGATAGGCGCGCTTCAGCGCCGAGCAGGCGATTACCGCATGCTGGCCAGCCTTGCAGACCAGGTCGATTTCATCTGCAATCGCCTGCAGCCAGGGCCAGCGGTCCTCGTCGGTCAGGGGATGACCGGCGCTCATCTTGGCGACGTTGCTGGCGGGATGAAACCGGTCGCCATCCTCGTAGCTCCAGGATAGTCGCGCGGCCAGCTTTTCTCCGACGGTGCTTTTTCCCGAGCCGGACACGCCCATCACCACCAGCGCGCAGGGTATTTTGCCCGTTTTATCGGTCACCAAGGTTCTCCGGCGCGGCCGCTTTGTCCAGGAGCCAGATTGTTTCACCCGTGGCATGCGCGCGGTTGGCGGGCAGGTTCTCGCCTGCGAGCACGCGCGTCAAGATCGCGCGCTTGTCCGAACCCGCCGCCTCGAACAGCATCTCGCGACAGGAGCCGAGCGCGGGCAAGGTCAGCGTCACCCGCGGCACGAACGGCGCGACATGCGCCTGCGGCACGCCGACCACCCAACGCCCCCTCTCTTCGATGGCTGGATCGTCCGGAAACAGCGATGCTGTATGGCCATCGGGGCCGACGCCCATCAGCACGATATCGAACAGGGGCCGCTCAGGGCTCAATCCTTCCGCGCCATAGAACGATTCCAGTTCGCGCGCGTATCGCGAGGCGCTTTCGTCGGGGTTGCCGGTATCGGTAGGAATTGGGTGGATGTTGGAGGCTGGCGCGCACTGGTCGAGAAAAAGCCGCCTCGCCACGCCCATATTGTTGAGCGGGCTGTTCGCCGGAACAAAACGTTCGTCGCCGATGAACCAGTGCACGCGGTCCCACGGAATTCGGCTTCGATAAGGCTCTGTCGCGAGCAAAGAGTAGAGTTGTTTCGGGCTCGAACCGCCGGTCAGGCAAATCGCCACGCGTTCGCTGTTTTCGGCAATCCGCGCCAGCACGCGTTCCGCGGCCCTGTTCGCAAGCTCGGCCGGATCGGCAACCACAATAACGCGGCGGTCGGGACGCGCGGCCATCCGTGTCAGCCCAGCTTGCGCCAGCTGCGGCCGTCACGCTCGGGCAGTTCGCCAGCGGCGGCGGGACCTTCGCTGCCGGCCTTGTAGAGTTCCAGCCCCCTGGCGCCCGCCTTGTTCCAGGCATCGAGGAACGGTTGCACCGCCTTCCAGCCGGCTTCCACGCTGTCGGCGCGCTGAAACAGGATGTTGTCGCCGATCATGCAGTCGTAAATCAGCGTCTCATAGCCGGTGGCGGGTTCGGCCTTGAAATAGTCCTTGTATCGGAATTTCATCTCGACGCCGTCGATGTTGATCGTCGGGCCCGGCACCTTGGTGTTGAACTGCAGCGTGATGCCCTCGGTCGGCTCGATCGAGATGACCAGGTAATTCTGTGACAGCCGGTCGACCGGCGTGCAACTGAACATCGCGAACGGCGCCTGCTTGAACTTGATCGCCACTTCGGTGCGCTTGATGCCGAGCGCCTTGCCGGTGCGCAGATAAAAGGGCACGCCGGCCCAGCGCCAGTTGTCGATGGCCAGTTTCAGCGCGACGTAGGTCTCGGTGGCGCTGTCGGGCCTGACGTCCTCGGTCCCGGTGTAATCCGGAATCTCGGTGTCGCCGATCTTGCCTCCCCGATACTGGCCGCGCACGGAATTCCTCAGCGCGTCGGCCTCGCTCTGGGTCTGGATCGCCGCCAGTACGTCGGCCTTCTCCGAGCGCACCGAATGCGCGTCGAAGCGGGTCGGCGGCTCCATCGCCACCAGCGACAGCAATTGAAACAGATGGTTCGGCACCATGTCGCGCAAGGCGCCGGTTGAGTCGTAAAAGCTGCCGCGATGGCCGACGCCAAGCTTCTCGTCGACGGTGATCTGCACGTGGTCGATGTGATTGCGATTCCAGATCGGCTCGAACATGCCGTTGGCGAAACGCAGCACCAGGATGTTCTGGACCGTCTCCTTGCCGAGGTAGTGATCGATCCGGTAGATCTGGTGCTCGTCGAGGATTTTCAGCAGTGCGCCGTTCAATGCCCTGGCGGAGGCGAGGTCGGTGCCGAACGGTTTTTCGACCACCAGCCGCCGCCACGCGCCGTTGGCCTCCTTCAACAGACCGGTGCGGCCGAGCTCGCGGCTGATCGGCGCGAATGCATTCGGCGGCGTTGCGAGATAGAACAGCCGGTTGCCGCCGGTCTTCCGTGCGGCCTCCAGCTCTTCGAGCTGCACCCGCATCGCATCGAACGAGGCCGGCTGTTTCGGGTCGGCTTCGACGCTTGTGACGCATTGGAGCAGACGTTTGGCAATCGCATCGTCCACCGGGCGGGTGGCGAATTGGTGCAAGCCCTTCATCAAGCTGTCGCGCAAATCGTCGTTCGACATGCCCTTTCGGGCGACGCCGACCACGCAGAATTTGTCGGGCAACAGGCCGGTCGCCTCGAGGTTATAAAGCGACGGGATTACCAGCCGGTGCGTCAGGTCGCCGGTTACTCCGAAAATCACGAAACAGCAGGGGTCCGGCTTCTTCTGGTTTGTCAACCGGGGCTGATTTGAGGGGACGTCGATCACGATCGGCCGGCCTTTGGCTTGACGATGTCGGGCGCGCTCTGCCGCGCCGGATCCGAATGCCGCTGCGGCTCCTTGTGGCCGCCGAAGCCGGCGCGCATCGCGGAAAGAATCTTTTCGGCGAAGGTATGTTCCTTGCGCGAGCGAAAGCGCGCGAACAGGGCCGCGGTCAGAACTTCGGCCGGAACCGCCTCGTCGATCGCGGCATTCACGGTCCAGCGGCCTTCGCCGGAATCTTCCACAAATCCGGAATAGCTGCCGAGCGTCGGATTTTCGGCAAGCGCGGAGGCCGTAAGGTCGAGCAGCCATGACGGGATCACGCTGCCGCGCCGCCACACCTCGGCGATATCGGCAATGTCGAGATCGAAGCGATGCTCGGCGGGGAGCGCCTCGATATTGGCATTCTTGAGGATGTCAAAACCTTCGGCATAGGCCTGCATCAGGCCATATTCGATGCCGTTGTGCACCATCTTGACGAAGTGGCCGGCGCCCACGGGGCCGGCATGGATATAACCCTGCTCGATCCTGATATCGCGTCCTTCGCGCCCGGCCGTGCGCGGGATGTCGCCAGCGCCCGGCGCCAGCGCCGCGAAGATCGGATCGAGACGATCGACCACCGCCTTGTCGCCGCCGATCATCATGCAATAGCCGCGGTCGATGCCCCAGACCCCGCCTGAGGTGCCAACGTCGATGTAATCGATGCCGCGCTCTTGCAGCGCCTTGCCGCGGCGGACGTCGTCCTGCCAGAAGGTGTTGCCGCCGTCGATGATGACGTCGCCGCGCTCCATCAGTTTCGACAGCGCATCGATGGTGGCTTCGGTGATCTTGCCCGCCGGCAGCATCACCCAGGCGGTTCGCGGCTTCTCGAGCTTTTTGACAAAATCGTCCAGCGCGCCTGTGCCGACCGCGCCATCTGCCGCGATCGCGGCAACGGCTTTCGCATCCTTGTCGTAAACGACGCTGGTGTGTCCGTGCTTCATCAGCCGGCGGACGATATTGCCGCCCATCCGCCCCAAGCCGATCATGCCGAGCTGCATCGAAGAATCCTCAGTTCAAAGCATTATGGATCGCTTGATCGAGCATCTTTAGTCCGGTCTCGAGATTGCCCTTGAGATGCACGCGCAGCGCGCGCCGGCCGCGTTCGGTCAGGACGTCGAAATCGCCGCGGGCCTGGGCCGCCTTGATGACGCCGAAGCCGGCCTTTCGGCCGGGCACGGCGAGATCGCTGGCGTCGTCGGCCGTAATCTGCAGGAATACGCCGCTGTCGGGACCGCCCTTGTAGGCCTGGCCGGTGGAATGCAGGAAGCGCGGGCCGAATTCAGCGCAGGTTGCGACGTGACGCCTGTCGCGCAGCTCGAGCCGTATGTGCTGCAAGGCGCCAATATGCGCGGTATTGCGTTCGATATAGGCGAGCAGCGCCACGTAATCGTCGGCGCCCGAGCGGGAGAGATGCGCTTTCAGCCAGGAGCCGAGATCGCCGTCGGCGCCCGCCTTGCGCAAGTCGTCGGCATTCCTGTCGTCGGTATAGAGATCGGCGTCGCCTGAGGACATCACCGGCCTTTCCGCCGGCAGCGCACCGGATTTCTCGAACGCCGTGGTGAGTTCGCGGGTCTTGATCTTGGCGGCCTCGACGTCGGGCTGGTTGAACGGGTTGATGCCGAGAATGGCGCCGGCCACCGCGGTCGCCATCTCGAACCGGAAGAACTCTTGGCCGATATGGTCGATCGATTTCATGACGATGCGCACCACGGGATGCCCGGCGTTCTCCAGCGCGGCGAGCTTGTCGTCATGCGCGGCGTCGTTCTCGCCTTCGGTCCGGATGTCGATGAAGAAACGGTCCTGACCGTAGATCGCGGGATCGCCGAGCGGTTCGCCGTCAATCGGGATCAGGCCCTTGCCTTCCTTGCCGGTGGATTCCGCGATCAGTTGCTCGGCCCAGGCGCCGAAATCGGCGATCTTTTTCGACGACAGGATGGTTACCTTGTCGCGGCCTTCGAGACCGGCGAGTCCCATCGCGAGGCCGAGCTGCACGCCTGGATTTTCCTGCGGCGGCACGTCCGGCCCGCAGGAGCGCACCATCGAAAGCGCGTGTTTTATCAGGGTACGAACGTCGATGCCGGCTGCCGCGGCGGGCACCAGCCCGAACGGCGACAGTACCGAGTAGCGCCCGCCGATCGCGGGATCGCCGCGAAAGATGCGCGCAAAACCCTGCTTGGCGGCGACCTTTTCCAGCGACGAGCCGGGATCGGTCACGGCGATGAAGCGGTGCCCGGCTTTCTCGGCGCCGATCGCCTCGCAGACGCGGGCAAAGAAATAATCCTTCATCACGTTCGGCTCGGTTGTGCCGCCGGACTTGCTGGAGACGATGAACAGCGTGTTGGCGATGTTGACCGAAGCCTGAAGGGTGCGGACCTGCGCCGGGTCGGTTGAATCAAGCACCTGCAGCTTGGGAAAACCGGCCTTCTTCGCAAAGGTCTGCGCCAACACTTCCGGTCCCAGACTTGATCCGCCCATGCCGAGCACCACGGCGTCGGTGAAATTCTGCCCCTTCACGCGCTTGGCGAAATCCTCGTAGTCGGCGACATCGGCGGACGCCGCGCTGTTCAGCCAGCCCAGCCATTTGTTTTCGTCGGTTCCGGTCCAAACCGATTGATCGTGCTGCCAGAGCCGGCGGATCCTGGCTGATTTGCGCCAGTCCTCGGTGGCCGTCTCGACCGCCTTGCCGATGGTGTTGCCGAGCTTCAGCACCTGCCGGTCAAGACCGGCCGCGAGCACGGTGGCGCGCTTGTGCGCGACCGCCCCGTAAAGCTTGTCGGCGGCATCCGCGAACAGTTTGACGCCGTCCTTGACCAGCTCGGCGGTGATCGCATCGAGCGAAATGCCGGATTTCTCAAGCTCGGCAAGCACGCGCCTGGCATCCCCGATATTTTCCTCAAGGCTGTCGCGCAGCCTGCCATGATCGCGGAAGGCATCGAGCGTCGCCGGCGGCACGGTATTGATAGTGTTGGGACCGATCAGCTCTTCGACATAGAGCACGTCGCTGTAATCCTTGTTCTTGGTGCCGGTCGAGGCCCACAGCAGGCGCTGCGGTTTTGCGCCCTTGGCCGCAAGTCTGTCCCACCGCGCGCCGGAGAACAGGTGCTTGTACTGCTGATAGGCGAGTTTTGCATTCGCGATGGCGACTTTGCCCTTTAGCGCGGCGAGCCGCTGCTTCTCGGTGGGGTCGTTGGCGCGCGCGATCTTTTCGTCGAGCTGCTTGTCGACCGCGCTGTCGATGCGGCTGACGAAGAAGCTGGCGACGCTGGCGACATGCGAGGGATCGCCGCCGCCCTTGACGTATTTCTCCAGCCCCGCGAGATAGGCCTCGGCGACTTCACCATAGACCTTTTGCGAAAACAGCAGCGTAATGTTGATGCTGATACCCTCGCCCGTCAGATGCTGGATCGCGGGCAGGCCTTCCGGGGTCGCCGGCACCTTGATCATCAGGTTCTTGCGGCGCACGTCCTTCCAGAGCCGTTCGGCCTCGGCGATGGTGGCTTTGGTGTCCATCGCCAGATAGGGCGACACCTCGAGACTGACAAAACCGTCCTCACCCTTGAGCTGGTCATAAACCGGGCGCAGCACGTCCGCCGCGCGCTGGATGTCGTCGACGGCGAGATGCTCGAACAGCTCGGCCACCGGGCGATCGCCTTTTTTCAGGGCCTGTCCGATCGCGCCGTCATATTCGTCGGAACTGCCGATCGCTTTCTCGAAAATCGACGGATTCGACGTGACGCCCTTGACGCCGTCGGTATCAATCAGCTTTTTCAGGTCGCCCTTGGCGACGAAGCCGCGGGCCAAAAAATCCAGCCAGACGGCCTGGCCGTGGCTTTCGAGTGCTTTGACGGGATTCATGATGCCTGTTTTCTGTTCGAGCTGGTCCGTTCGCGGGTTCCCGCACCATTTGGCGGCAAGCCGAATGTTGTCAACCAGCCCTTTGGGAGGTGCCGACCAGGGGGAATATGCGTATTCCCCCCTTATAACGCCATTCACAACATATCGATCCCGGCGGAATCGGAGGTTTGGCGACACAGCCCGGATAAGGGCATTGGCAGGCCGGCGACGATCCGGCCCTTGGCAGCGTGCGCTCGGCGAAGGAACCCTGACTAGCGCAGGCTGGCGTTCAACTTGTCCAGCGCGGCGGAGCCGGGGCAAAGCTCCCTGGCGCCAAGCGCATTGAGCGGCGTATCCACCGTGTCGAGATGGGCGTGCAGGTCGTCCGCCTCGGGGTCGATATAGAGCAGACCGGTGACAATCTGGCCCTTGGCGGCGTGCCGCTGCAGGAACGTCATCGCCGCCAGACGATCATTCGGGTCGTAATCCGCATCGATCTTGCGAAGCGCCAGCCGCGTGCCGTCGTGCTGTTCGACCATCTGCACGGTGCCTGGCGCGTAATCGACCGTGATCGGATCGCGGCCGGTGAGCACGTCGAGGCGGTTCACCGCGTCATTGTGCTCGCGCACGTAATCGAAGCTCTTGGTCGAGCCGGCGTGGTTGTTGAAGGCGATGCAGGGACTGATCACGTCGATGAAGGCCGCGCCCTTGTGCTCGATGGCAGCCGAGATCAGCGGCACCAGCTGGGACTTGTCGCCGGAGAAGCTGCGCGCCACGAAGGTCGCGCCAAGCTGAAGCGCGATCGCCACCAGGTCGATGGCGTTGTCGGTATTCGTCACGCCCTTCTTGGACTTCGAGCCGCGGTCGGCGGTGGCCGAGAACTGGCCCTTGGTCAGGCCGTAGACGCCGTTGTTCTCGACAATATAGGTCATGTTGACGCCGCGCCGGATCGAATGGGCGAACTGGCCGAAGCCGATCGAGGCCGAGTCGCCGTCGCCGGAGACGCCGAGATAGATCAGGTCGCGGTTGGCGAGATTGGCGCCGGTCAAAACCGAAGGCATGCGGCCGTGGACCGAATTGAAGCCGTGCGAATTGCCGAGGAAATAGTCGGGCGTTTTCGAGGAGCAGCCGATGCCGGAAATCTTGGCGACGCGATGCGGCTCGATCGAAAGCTCGTAACAGGCCTCGATGATCGACGCGGTGATCGAGTCGTGGCCGCAGCCGGCGCACAGCGTTGAAATCTTGCCCTCGTAATCCCGGTGGGTATAGCCGAGATCGTTCTTCGGAAGGCCGGGGTGCTGGAATTTCGGCTTGGCGATGTAGGTCATGACTTTACCTTGCGCAGCGGGGTGACCTGGAGTTGATCCTGATGGTCGCCGATGGCGCCGGCGATGAAGCGCGCGGTGATCGGTGTGCCGTCATAGTGCAGGATCGGAACCAGCCGGACGGGATCGATGCCGTTTTCGTTGACGATCAGCGAGCGAAGCTGCGCGTCGCGGTTCTGCTCGACCACGTAGACGAAGTCATGGTCGGCGAGGAAGCTCGCAACGCTGGAATGGAACGGAAAAGCGCGGATCCGCAGGCGGTCGAGCTGATGCCCGCGCGCCTCCAGCAGTCCGATCGCCTCATCCATCGCCGGCGCGGTCGAGCCGAAATAGATCACGCCGTATTTGGTCGGCTTGGCGGCATTGGCCTGCAGCGGTCGCGGCACCATGTCCTGGGCGGTCTCGAATTTGCGCACCAGCCGCTGCATATTGTCGGCGTAAACCGAGCCTTCCTCGGAGTAGCGCGCGTAACGGTCGCGCGAGGTGCCGCGGGTAAAGTACGATCCCTTGGTCGGGTGGGTGCCGGGATAGGTGCGGTAGGGGATGCCGTCACCGTCGACGTCGAGATAGCGGCCGAAGTCGCGCCCTTCTTCCAACATTTCCGCCGTCATTATCTTGCCGCGGTCATATTGCCTGGCGTCATCCCACTTCAGCGGCCGGCACAGCCGGTGGTTCATGCCGATGTCGAGATCGAGCATGACGAAAATCGTGGTCTGCAGGCGTTCGGCGAGATCGAAGGCGGCCGCGGCGAATTCGAAAGCTTCGGCCGGATCTTCCGGGAACAGCAGGACATGCTTGGTGTCGCCGTGCGAGGCATAGGCGCAGGCCGTAACGTCGCATTGCTGGGTTCGTGTCGGCATGCCGGTCGACGGACCCGCACGCTGCACGTTCATGATCACCGCCGGTATCTCCGCGAAATAAGACAGGCCGATGAACTCCTGCATCAGCGAGATGCCGGGGCCGGAGGTGGCCGTGAAGGCGCGCGCGCCGTTCCATGACGCGCCGATGACGATGCCGATCGAAGCCAGTTCGTCCTCGCCCTGGATGATGGCGTATTTCGCCTTGCCGGTTTCGGGATCGTGGCGCAGTTTCCTGCAATGGCTGCCGAACGCGTCGGCCAGCGACGAAGACGGTGTGATCGGGTACCAGGCACACACCGTGGCGCCGCCATATACCGCGCCGAGCGCGGCTGCGCTGTTGCCTTCGATGAAGATGCGGTCGCCGACCTTGTCGGCCTTCCTGACGCGCAGGCCGATCGGGCATTTGAGATTCTGCAGCGCCCAGTCGCGGCCGAGATGCAGCGCGTGGACGTTCGACGACAACAGCTTTTCCTTGCCCTTGTATTGCTCGCCGATCAGTTGCTCGACGAGCTTCGGGTCCATGTCGAGCAGTGCGCACAGCGAGCCGAGATAGATGATGTTCTTGAACAGCTGGCGCTGCCGCGGGTCGGTATATGTCGAATTGGTGATCGCGGTCAGCGGCACGCCGATCACCGTGATGTCGTCGCGGAATTTCGACGACGGCATCGGCTTGGTCGAGTCGTAGAACAAGTAGCCGCCGGGCTCGATCGAAGCGAGGTCCTTGTCCCAGGTCTGTGGATTCATCGCCACCATCATGTCGACGCCGCCGCGCGCGCCCAGATGGCCGGCCTCGGTGACCCGCACCTCGTACCAGGTCGGCAGGCCCTGGATATTGGATGGAAACACGTTGCGCGGCGAGACCGGAACGCCATGGCGCAGGATCGAGCGGGCGAACAGTTCGTTTGCGCTCGCCGAGCCCGAGCCGTTGACGTTGGCGAAGCGGACGACGAAGTCGTTTACGCTGCTGATCGGCTTCTGGACGGGCATGATGTACCTGCGTGGGTCATATCAATGAGGTATTTTTGCATGTCCCAGGCGCCGGTGGGACAGCGTTCGGCGCAAAGGCCGCAATGCAAGCAGACGTCTTCATCCTTCACCATCACGCGCCCGGTTTTGAGGCCGTCGGCGACATAGAGGTCCTGGTCGGGATGCGGCGAAGGCGCCTTTAGCCGAGCGCGCAGATCGGCTTCCTCCCCGTTGTCCGTAAAGGTGATGCAGTCCATCGGGCAGATGTCGACGCAGGCGTCGCACTCGATGCACAACGGCGCGGAGAATACCGTCTGGATATCGCAGTTCAGGCAGCGCCGTGCCTCGCCGAGCGCGAGCTTGACATCGTAGCCGAGTTCGACTTCGGCGCGGATGTCCTTCAACGCGATCACCTTGTCGCGATGCGGCACCTTGTAGCGTTTGTCGGCGGAGACGTCGTTGTCGTAGCTCCATTCGTGGATGCCCATCTTCTGCGACGAGATTTGCACGTCGGGAAGCGGGCGCTCGGTGATGTCCTCGCCGGAAAGCAGCTTGTGGATCGACAACGCGGCGTCGTGGCCGTGCGCCACTGCCCAGATGATGTTCTTTGGGCCGAACGCGGCGTCGCCGCCGAAGAACACTTTTGGATTGGTCGACCCCATGGTCTTGGCATCGACCTTGGGCATGTTCCACTTGTCGAACTCGACGCCGCAGTCGCGCTCGATCCAGGGGAAGGCGTTTTCCTGGCCGACCGCCACCAGCACGTCGTCGCAGGGAATGGTCTGGTCCGGTTCGCCCGCCGGTATCAGGCTGCGTCGGCCATTGGCGTCGTATTCCGCCTTCACCTTCTGGAAGGTGACGCCGGTGAGCTTGCCGTTGTCGTGGGTGAAAGCGACAGGCACCATGAAATTGAGGATCGGAATGTCCTCGTGAATGGCGTCCTCTTTTTCCCAGGGGCTCGCCTTCATCTCCGCGAATCCGGAACGCACGATCACCTTGACGTCCTCGCCGCCGAGACGGCGCGCGGTGCGGCAGCAATCCATCGCGGTGTTGCCACCGCCAAGCACGATCACGCGCTTGCCGATCTTTTCGGTGTGGCCGAACGACACGCTGGAGAGCCAGTCGATGCCGATGTGGATATTGCTGGCTGCTTCCTTGCGGCCGGGAACGTCGAGTTCGCGGCCGCGCGGCGCGCCGGAGCCGACGAAGATCGCGTCGTAGTTTTCGCCGAGCAGCTGCTTCAAGCTGTCGATGCGCTCGCCGCCCCTGAACTCGATGCCGAGATTGAGGATGTAATCGGTTTCCTCGTCGATCACCGAATCCGGCAGCCGAAATTTCGGAATCTGCGAACGCATCATTCCGCCCGCTTTGGGATCGGAATCGAACACGGTGCAGTGGTAGCCGAGCGGCGCGAGGTCGCGGGCCACGGTAAGGGAGGCGGGGCCGCCGCCGACGATCGCGATACGCTTGCCGTTTTTCGAAGATGGCCGCGGCATGCGGTGCCTGACGTCATCCTTGAAATCGGCGGCGACGCGCTTCAGCCGGCAGATCGCGACCGGCGTGTCCTCGACGCGGCCGCGGCGGCACGCCGGCTCGCACGGACGATCGCAGGTGCGTCCGAGAATTCCCGGAAACACATTCGATCTCCAATTGATCATGTAGGCGTCGCTATAGCGGCCTTCAGCGATCAGGCGGATGTACTCTGGAACTGGCGTGTGCGCGGGACAGGCCCACTGGCAGTCGACAACTTTATGAAAGTAGTCGGGTGCCGCGATATCAGTCGGTTTCATTCCTACCTTGTCCGCGCGATTTCAAGGAAAGCACGGCCTTTGACTCTTGTTGTGAACGCCCATCACGGCGGCGTCCTTGTGGTTCGCCTGCCATATCATGGGCTTAGTGAATCGGGCCATTCAATATGATTGGCGGGGCACTGAAAAGCCATTTTTACTTAACCGCCATCCCCTGTCGGTCTGGCCCCCCAGCTTTAATGCCGCGTCGGCGCATGTGGCGCTGCAACATAAGACATTATCCGGGTTTCACGCATTGATTCAGGACAACTCGCTCTGCGCCAGATCCCACATCAGATTATAACTGCCTGCGGATACCCGTATTCCCCCCTCGAACGCTGCCGATCCCGCAAAGCGCGCGGCGATCGCGGCTGCGACCGCGTTCACATCTACGGCATCGATTAGGACAAACCAGTCGCCCGCGCCGGGATCGGAAACCGGGGGATCGTCGGTGATCGGTTTGGAAAGCACGGGATCGCTCTCGATCAGATGCATGGAGATAATGCCGTCGAGCTTTTTTGGATCGAGTTTTTCCCGGAGCGCCGCGCGCAGTCTGTCTTCGCTTCCGGCAGCGGGGCGAAAGCGGATGATGCCGAGTGCCGCGCCGCGGCCCTGTCCGCGGCTGACGGTAATGCGTGCGATCGCGCGAATCATGTTTTTGAAACGCGCCAGATTCGTCTTCGACCAGTCGGTGGGATTCATCAGAGCGGCGCGATAGGCCGGGCTATCGAGCACGTCGAACGTCGCCGTCGAATACAGGCAGAGATATTTCGGGCTGCCTTGATGCGCAACATAGCGCCGAGCCTCGAGGAAGCCGTCGATCGCGACGCGTTCTAGGAGATGTTCGCGGTCGTACCATCGATTGAATTCGGCTTCGTCCGAGGGGGCAATGTCCATCGACGTCAGCAGCATTCCCTTTCCCGCGAGCGGCATTTTCGATGCGTCCTTATCCGGTGATCTCTGAGGCCAGATCCGCGATCGCCTTCATCACGGCATCCCTGACGCCGCGATCGTACAGCGAATGGCCGGCGCTTTCGACCAGGCGAATTTCGGAATCCGGCCACACTGCTTTAAGCGCGTGCGAGGTCGCCGGCGGACAGAGCAAATCATGGCGGCCCTGCACGATGAGGCCCGGGATTGCCCTGAGCTTGCCGGCCCGGCTGAGAAGCTGCCCCGCCTTCATGAAGCAGTCGTTCTGGAAATAATGGGCTTCCATGAACGGCGTCGCGGGCAGAGCGCGCGATGCGTTCAGCGAATTTGCATCAAGCCGGTCACGCCCCGGCGCATGTTGGGAAAGAATTTGTTCGGTGTCATGCCAGGCGCGCGCGGCCGGGCCGTGCACCGCCGGATCGGGATCGAGAATGCGGCGCCAATAGGCATCGAGCGGTTTTCCGCGTTCTTCCGCCGGCAAGATACCAAGGAAATCTTCGTTGAGATCGGGATAGAAGCGCGGCAGCGCGTCGAGAAATGCGCCTTCCAGCTCGCCGCGGGTGCCGAGAAAGGTCGCGCGCAACACGATGCCGCTGACCCGTTCGGGGTGCGCCTGCGCATAGGCCAGCGCCAGCGTCGCGCCCCAGGATCCGCCGACGATCATCCAGCGCGGGAAGTCGAATTGCTCGCGGATGACTTCCATGTCCGCGATCAGGTGCGGCAGCGTGTTGTCCTCGCGGCGGCCCCTGGGGCGGCTGCGGCCGGCGCCGCGCTGATCGAACAGCACCGCGTGGAAGCGTTCGGGATCGAACAGCCGCCGATGGTCGGGCTGGCAGCCGCTGCCGGGGCCGCCATGCAGGTAGATCGCGGGAATGCCGTCGGCGCGGCCGATGGTTTCGACATAGATCTCGTGGCTGTCGCCGACGGCGAGCTGCTGCGAGGTCAGCGGCGCGAACGGATCGGCGCGGTTGCTAGTGCCCCGTTTCCGAAGTTCGTGATCCATTGCAGCACCCCCTGACACGAACTTCGGAAACAAAGGGGCACTAGTAGATATAACTATTCTAGTGCCGCTTATCGATTTGAAGTTCCTAACACGAACTCGCGGCTATCACCGTAGGAACTTCAAATCGGCGGCACTAGTGGCTTTACCCGCATCGGCGTCAGGCGCCATGGTCGCCGCCCGTCTCCAGCGTACCCCCGGCAAAATTGCGATAGATGAAACGGTTGTCGGCGGCGGCGGCTTCCTGTTCCGCCAGCTTGAAAATCTGCGCGTGCATCGGCGACAGCGTGCAGGCCGGATCGGTATTGCCGGCATCGCCGGTCAGCGCGAAGGCCTGGCAGCGGCAGCCGCCGAAATCGATTTCCTTGAACTCGCAGCTCTTGCACGGCTCCGGCATCCAGCCGGTGCCGCGATAGCGGTTGAAGGCGTGCGAATTCTGCCAGATCCAGGCGATCGAATGATTCGACCGCACCGACTCGAATTCGAGCCCGGTGATGGATTCGGCGGCGTGGCAGGGCAGAATCTTCCCCGCGGGCGAAATGTTGAAGAACTGCCGGCCCCAGCCGCCCATGCATTTCTTCGGCCGCAGCGCGTAATAGTCCGGCACCACATAGTCGATGGCGAGAATGCCCTTCAGCCGGACCTCGGCCTCCTCGACGATGCGGCTGGTCTGCTCGATCTGGGCCAGGGTCGGCATCAGCGCCGCGCGGTTTTTCAGCGCCCAGCCGTAATACTGGACATTGGCGACTTCCAGCCGGTCGGCATCGAGATCGACCGCCATCTGGATGATCTCGGGCAGCCGGAACAGGTTTTGCCGATGCATGACCGCATTGACCGTCAGCGGAAGATCGAGCTCGCGGGTCCATTTTGCCACTTCGATCTTCCTGGCATGGGCGCCCCTAAAGCCGGCAACACGATCTGCCGCTACCGGCTCGTTGCCCTGGAAGCTGATCTGGACGTGGCACAGACCGGCATCGGCCAGCGCGGAAAGTTTTTCACGCGTCAGCAGCACTGCTGACGTGATCAGGTTGGAATACAGACCGACATCGCTGGCCTGCCGCACCAGCTCGACCAGGTCCTTGCGCGCCGTGGGTTCGCCGCCGGAGAAATGGATTTGCAGCACGCCGATTTCGGCCAACTCGGAGAGGACCTTCTTCCATTCCTCGGTCGTGAGCTCGCTGCCGCCACGGTCAAGCTCGACCGGGTTGGAGCAATAGGGGCACTGCAGCGGACAGCGGTGCGTCAGCTCGGCGAGCACCGCGAGCGGAATGCCGAACGTCTCCGCGAGCGAGCCGCGGCTCTCCAGCACCGCGAGCCCGTCGGAGGGATCGTGCGCCGTTGGATTGGCGTCTGTCAGCGTCGGACTCATGACGTCTTCTCGCGCGCTTCGGTCAAGAATCCCTTGTCGGCAAGGTCCTGCAGCATGGCGATGACGTCGGTTGCGATCGCGCCGCGTTCGGCGGTGTATTTTGCGGCGAGCGCGTCGATCATCTCCTCCACGCTGCGGACGCCGTCGCAGAGCTGCAGCACTTCCACCGCGATCTCGTCCGGTGCGAGCACCCGCTCCGGCGCCAGAATGACCCAGACCTGCCGGGTCTCATCGAATTTCAGCTTGGCATGCCGCGGCAGAACCGGCCGGCTCGCCTCGCTGACACTGATGTTGCGGCTGCGGCCCGCCATCGCTTCGCCTCTGATTGTCGCTACTTGTCTCTACGTTTCCTTGGGCACAAACGCACCCGGCGGAATGTGGCCGTCCACATAGGCATGATACAGCGCGTCGAGCTGAACCCATAGCACATTGGTCTTGAAAAGCAGTGCGTTGCAGACCGCCTCGCGTTCCACCGGCGTCCTGGCATGGGTCTTGACGTAGTCGAGCGCGAAGTTGGCGTCGCGCGGCGCCTGGGTCAGGCGGCGGCTGAAATAGCTCATGATATCGGGATTGACGAAGTCGTAATGCGCCAGCATTCCAGAGATACGCTCTTCGTGCAGGTTCGGCGCGAACAGTTCCGTGAGCGAGGAGGCGATGGCCTCCAGCGGGCTCTTGTCGCGGACAAAATGCACATAGGCATCGACCGCAAAGCGCGTCGCGGGAAGGATGCCTTCGGCGGATTCCACATAGGCGCTGTCGAGCCCAAGGCCTTCGGTCAGCTTCAGCCAGCGCTCGATGCCGCCCTCAGTGCCGACATCGCCGTCATGGTCTTCGATCCGGTGCCGCCATTCCAGCCGGATGCCGCGGTCGCGGAAGCGCGAGATTACGACCGCGTCCTTGAGCGGTATGGTGCTCTGGTAATAGTAGCGGTTCAGCGCCCAGGCCTGCACCTGTCCCTTGTTGAGCTTGCCGCCGTGCAGCAGCCGGTGAAACGGATGCAGATTGTGATAGCGCACAGCCCCGATCTGGCGGAGCGTCGCCTCCAGTTGTTCGGCGCTTTGAAGCGGCGCGCTGCCGCCGAGAGAAAAGGCGGTCATGCCGTCCAGGGTCATCGCGTTCAAAGGGTGATCTCCGTTCCATCGGCGGGAATTTGCCAGCCCGCGCGTTCGGCTATCTTGCGCTCCGCGGAGTCGCTGCAGCAGCGCCGGATTGGAATTGTTGATATGCAGAAATATCTTTCGGCCGATATCGAGGCCTGCGAGGCCTTCGATCGCACCGGCATCGCCTGACATCGCAATATGTCCCATGCCTTGCCCGGTCTTGCTGCCGAGACCCGCCGCGATCAATTCGTCGTCGCGCCACACCGTGCCATCGAAAAAGATCAAGGGTGCGCCGATGAGCCGGACCTTGAGATCGTCGGTCAAACTGGCGCAGGCGGCGAGAAAATAGAAATACTTTCCGCTCGTCTTGTCGCCGATGCGAAGCCCCAGCGTATCGCCCACCCCCTGGTCTCCGCCGGGGTGAACCTTGCCTTCCAGATACCAGGCGCCCTTGCCCGGAACGGCGAACGGCAAAATCTCGATTCCGGAGGCCGATCCGTCAGGCAGCGCCGGCTCGAACGGCCAGATCCAGCTCGATCGGCTGGCGCCGCACATTCCCGTCGTTCAGTACGTTGAAGATGCTGTTGGCGTTCAGGATCGAAAGCACTTTTGCGTGCGCGTAGATCGTGAACGGCCAGCCCTCGCGCATCGACAACAGCCCGGCCACCGCATCGATTTCGCCGTTGGTCAGGACCACGCCCGATATCGGACTGTGACGAAGCTTGCCGGCCTGAGGATGAAGCCGCGGCGTCGCGATCAGCTGCTGGCGCAGATCGGGAGAGGCATTGATCAGAAACCAGTGCTGGCTGTCGGCGCTGACCGCGATCGAGGCCTGGCTGCTCCGGAGTGCGGGACAGGCTCGCGCCTTCAGGCAAACCGGACATCCGCAATTCCATTGCGGAACGCCACCGCCCGCCGCGGCGCCCAGGACGACGACGCGAAGCATGATCCGTCTCCTGGAATTTCAAACGTTTCGAAGGTGGACACGGGCATGAAACGTTCCCCGACAAGGAACGTGTCAAGCCCGAAGGTCCACCTTCGTCAAGACGTGAAGCTGTCGCTAGCCGCTTACTTGCGGGCGGCGCACGCATACATGTTGATTTCCATGCCGACCGGCACTTCGACGATCTTTGGGGTCTTCCAAGCCATTTCCTGGCTCTCCTTGTACACCGGACGAATTCCGCCCTCGCCCGATAAACTAGTCGGGATTGAAAACTTCGCCAGTGAAATCTTTTGTCATAAACTCCTGAGTTGTTATGCTGCATTGCAAAACGAGTTCACCTGATTGTGCGGCTTCCGTCAAAACAAAGGCAGGATCAAGGGCTTCTGAATAGACCGGAGGTCCGGACCGGTTCGATGTCATCAGGCGAATTGACGGATAAAGAACGTGTGAGAAGCTTCGGGCTCCCCGACTGGAGCCCTCAACCCGAAGTGGATTTAGACCCATGCCGCGGTATTTCTTCAACACCCGCATCGGCGATGAGCTGATTGCCGACCCCGAAGGCGAAGACCTGCGCGACCCCGATCGCGCATGGGAAGTCGCGCGGGCCATGATCCGGGAGCTGCTGAAAACCGAAGGCGCCGAGCGCGGCCTCCTGAATGCGATCCTCGAAGTAACCGACGATGAAGGCGAAATCGTCTGGAGTTTTCGTTCACCGAGGCGATCCTCGACCTCCCCGACGCTTCAGATACCAGACACTGACATCCCGCGCCGTCCTTCGCGCTCGCGCTGCGCGCCCGGAATGAAACCGCTGGCTCGCCACTATTCCAGCCTCTCCTGCATGTTTTCCGATTGCGCACCGGCGGAGAAATATCGGAGACTGCCGCCCAGGAAAGCCACCGGCGCCGGGATCGTGCATGCCCGCGCCAGGACATAAGGCTTCCGCTACAGGGGAGGACCATCATGATGACATTTTCGTCGCCGCGCAGCCTGTTGCTCGCGGGCGTCTTTATCGGCGCATTTACTTATGCCGCTGCCGCGCAGCAGCCGGCCAGTCCGCCAGCCGCCGCGGCGCCCGCTGCCGCCGCGCCGCTTCCGCCGGGTTCACCGCTGATCGGGCGGCCCGCCGACAACGAAGCCGCCGCCAAGCTTGCGCCGGTGGCGCCGCCTCCGATTCCGGCCGCGTTGGACAAGTTGCCACTGGCAAAGCTCAAAGTGCCGGCCGGCTTCAATATCGAGGTTTACGCCGGCGGTATCGCCAACGCCCGTTCACTGGCGCTAGGCGACAAGGGCACGGTGTTTGTTGGCAGCCGCCTCATCGACAAGGTCCATGCCATCGTCAACAAGGACGGCAAGCGAACGGTCAAGGTTCTGGCCTCGGGCCTTTACCGGCCCAACGGCGTCGCATTCAAGAACGGCACGCTCTACATCGCCGAACTCTCGAAGCTCTCCAGGATCGACAAGGTGGAAGAAAATCTCGACAATCCGCCGAAGCCGACGGTCATCTACGACAACCTGCCCAAGGACGAAGCCCATGGCTGGAAGTTCATCGCCATCGGACCCGACAACAAACTGTATGTTGAGGTCGGGCAGCCCGGCAATAACGTCCTGCACGACGACGCGCACGGCCAGATCCGCCGGATGAATCTGGATGGCACGGGTGCCGAGGTCTATGTGCGCGGCGTGCGCCACAGTGTCGGTTTTGACTGGAATCCGGAAAACAAGCAGATGTACTTTACCGACAACGGCCGCGACTGGATGTCGGAAGATGTTCCCCAGGATGAGCTCAATCGCGTCACCAAGATGGGCGAGCATTTCGGCGCGCCGTATTGCCTTCAGGGCAATATTCCCGACCCGAATTCGGCTGGGGACATTCCTGCAGCGAATTCACCGCGCCGGTCGGCTTGATGGGCCCTCACGCGGGCACGCTCGGCATGCGCTTCTATACCGGAAACATGTTCCCGAAGAGCTACAAGAACATCATCTTCGTGGCCCGGCACGGTTCGTGGAACAGGTCCAAGAAATTCGGCGGTGATGTTGCCGTCGTCAAACTGAACAAGGACGGCACGGTCAAATCGGTAGAGCCATTCCTCACCGGCTTTCTGGAGAACAACAATTACGTCGGCCGGCCGGTCGATGTGATGCAGATGAAGGACGGCTCGCTGCTGGTCTCCGATGACTATAACGGCGCCGTCTATCGCATCACCTACGGCAAGCCGAAAGTCGCCTCGCAGTAAGTCAAGTAAAGCCAGAGCACGTCATTGCGAGCGAAGCGAAGCAATCCAGAGCCGAGCGAGTGTATGGATTGCTTCGCCGCTTCGCGCCCCGCAATGACGCTAGACGGGGATGACTTTTCTTCGAATCGTCATCCCGCTCTATCTTTTTGTTTGAGCATGATCTCTTCGGAAAACCGGTTCCCACTTTTCCGGATCATGCCCTGGCGTCGAGATCGTCCCGATGCGTAAGATAATTGCGGCTCTGGCATTCGTCCTTATGGTTTCTTCGGGGAGAGCGGAGACGATCGCGGAGCGTGCCGCGCCCTGTCTTGCCTGCCATGGCGAGCACGGACAATCCGACACCGCGAATACGCCGTCGCTCGGCGGCCAGCAGGCGCCCTATGCGCTGATCCAGCTTTTCATGTTCCGCGAAAAGCTGCGCGCCTTCGAGCCGATGAACGAGATGGCGAAAGCGCTCACCGACGACGATCTTCGTTCGTTTTCCGAATTCATCGGCAAATTGCCGAAGCCCAAGCCGCCCGCCGACGCCGGCGACCCGGCACGGATGCAGCGGGGTCAGGCGCTGGCGCAGCAATATCATTGCAATGCCTGTCACAACACCGACTTCTCCGGCAAGGAGAACGTTCCGCGCATTGCCAACCAGCGCGAGGATTATCTCGCCAAGACGCTTGGCGAGTACAAGGACAACAGCCGCCACGGCTATGACGCCACCATGGCGGAAGCGCTGCAGCCGGTGACATCGGAGCAGATCGCCGATCTCGCTTATTATCTTGCCCGCGTGCGCTAGCTTTCATCCGCGGACGCCTCTGTTTCTCAATGGCGCTCGCGCGTGCGCGGCGCTACAAGTCGGTCGTTGATACGGAGCAATCCATGCAAGACCTCTGGCGTTTTTCGGCTGCGGATATCGCGGCCCTGATAAGATCGAAAAAGGTGTCGGCGAAAGAGGCGGCATCCGCAGCGCTGGCCCGGCTTGACGAGGTCAATCCCTTGATCAATGCCGTGGTCGATCACCGGCCGGCCGATGTACTGGCAGAGGCTGCGGCCATCGACGCGACGATCGCACGAGGGGAAGACGCCGGTCCGCTGGCGGGCGTGCCGGTCACCGTCAAGGTCAATATCGATCAGGAAGGTTTTGCAACTACCAATGGCCTCAAGCTGCAACGCGATGTCATTGCGCGCAGCAACAGCCCGGTGATCGACAATCTGCGCAAAGCGGGCGCCGTCATTCTCGGACGCACCAACTGTCCGGCGTTTTCCTACCGCTGGTTCACCAGCAATTTGATCCATGGCGACACCAAAAATCCGCGCGACCCCGGCATCACCCCGGGCGGCTCGTCCGGCGGCGCCGGGGCGGCCGTCACCGCGGGCATCGGGCATATCGCGCATGGCACCGATATCGCGGGATCGATCCGCTACCCCGCCTATGCCTGCGGCGTTCACGGCCTGCGGCCGACCGTCGGACGTGTCCCGGGCTTCAATGCCGCGCTGCCCGAACGAACCATCGGGGCGCAGATCTCCGCGGTATCCGGTCCGCTGGCGCGTACCATCGGCGATCTCAGGATTGCGCTCAAGGCGATGTCGGGGAAGGACGTGCGCGATCCCTGGTGGGTGCCGGCGCCGCTGGAAGGGCCCGCGATGCCGAAGCGGGCCGCGCTGTGCCTCCAACCCGACGCTCTCGAGACATTTGCCGAAGTGAAGGCGGCGGTCGCGGATGCGGGCAAGCGCCTGGAGCGCGCGGGATGGGTGGTCGAACAGATCGAAACCACGCCGCCGCTGCGTGAGGCCGCCGATCTGCAGACCAGGTTGTGGCTCGGCGATTGCTATGAAGCGCAACTGGAGGCCGCCGAGCGCGAAGGCGATCCCGGCGCGCTGGCCTGTCTGCGCGGCAACAGGTCCAAGGTGTTTCCGTTCGATGCTGCCGCGTTCTCGAAAGCGCTGACCAGAAGGGCGACGCTGACGCGCGAATGGCTGCAGTTCCTCGAGGCCTATTCGGTTCTCCTGATACCGGTATCCGCCGAACTGCCGTTTCCCGACGGGCTCGATATGCGCGATGAGGCCTCGTTCACGAGGGTATGGCGGGCGCAACTGCCGCAGATTGCCATTCCCTTCATGGGCCTGCCTGCGCTAACGGTCACCACCGGATTGGTGGGACGGGTTCCGGTCGGCGTTCAGGTGGTCTCCACCCGCTATCGCGAGGATCTCTGCCTGCTCGCGGGCGAGGCGATCGAGGCGGGCGGAACGCCGGCTGCGCCGATCGATCCCGTCAGGTGACCGAAGGGTTTGAGAGCAACGCCATGGCTGGCATCCACGATTTCACGGCAAAGTCGCTTGCCGGCGAGGACGTATCCCTGAAGCGGTTCGAGGGTCAGGTCATGCTGATCGTCAACACCGCGAGCGCCTGCGGTTTTACTCCGCAATACAGGGGTCTGGAGGCGCTGCATCGGCAACTCTCTCCGCGCGGCTTTTCGGTGCTTGGATTTCCCTGCAACCAGTTCGGAAGCCAGGAGCCCGGCGACGCCAGGCAAATCGAGCAGTTCTGCGCCGGCAATTATGCCGTCACCTTCCCGATGTTTGCCAAGATCGACGTCAATGGCGGCAACGCGCATCCGCTCTTTCAATATTTGAAGCGCGAAAAATCCGGACTGCTGGGCGCATCGATCAAATGGAATTTCACCAAATTCCTGGTCGACCGTTCGGGCAAGGTGGTGGCGCGGCATGCGCCGACCGCAAGGCCGGAAAGTCTGACAAGGGAAATCGAGGGACTGCTGTGAACCAGAAAGACCACGCGATGACCGATCAATTGCCCGACCGTCTATCGACCGACCCGAAGAGCCCCTACTACAACGAGGAGGTGCTGGCCCGTGATGTCGGCATTCGCTTCAAGGGCGTCGAGAAGACCAACGTCGAGGAATATTGCGTCAGCGAGGGCTGGGTGAGGGTCACCGCCGGCAATGCCAGGGATCGCTACGGCAACCCGCTCACCATCAAGGTCCACGGTCCGGTCGAACCGTATTTCCGCGACAAGGCTCAGTCCTGACTTTCGTCTTTCGTCATTGCGAGGAGCGATAGCGACGAAGCAATCCAGCCTTCCTTCTGTGATGCAGGATTGCTTCGCTTCGCAAAGATGGTGTGGACGGCCCCCGACGGCATCAGTGTGCCAGACTGGTGGTGTTGATTCGACCAGACAAGGGGACCGTCCATGACGAACATTAGCACGATTGGTTTGGATTTGGCGAAGAACGTGTTTCAGGTTCACGGGGTTGATGCATCGGGAGCAGCGGTGCTGGGGCGTCAGCTTCGGCGCGCAGCTGTTGAGAAGTTTTTTGCTGAGCTGCCGCCGTGCCTGGTGGGGATGGAGGCGTGCGGCAGCGCGCATCATTGGGCGCGGGTAATCAGCGGCTATGGCCACGAGGTCCGGCTGATGCCGCCGGGCTATGTGAAGCCTTATGTCAAGCGCAACAAGAACGATGGTCGGGACGCGGAGGCGATCTGCGAGGCGGTGATCCGGCCAACGATGCGCTTCGTGCCGGTGAAGAGCGTGGAGCAGCAGACAACGCTGGCGGTTCACGGCACGCGGGCATTGTTGGTTCGGCAACGTACGATGATCGCGAACGCGCTGCGGGCGGCGCTGAGCGAACTCGGGATCGTGGCGGCACAGGGATACCATGGGTTGCGCGAGCTGATGGCCAGGCTCCAACAAGCGAGCGATGAGATCCCGGAGACGATGCGGGGCGCGCTGTTGTTGCTGGCTCAACATTGGCAGGCGCTCGATACTGACGAACGGGTGCTGGAGCGACAGATCGCGAAGGCGGCCCGTTGCGATGGCAAGGCTCGCCGACTAATGGAAGTGCCGGGCGTCGGCCCGATCATCGCCAGCACTGTCTTGGCCAAAGTGCCCGATGCGAAGGTGTTCCGTTCGGGCCGCGATTTTGCGGCCTGGATCGGGCTGACCGGCCGCGATCACGGTACCGGCGGCAAGCATCGTCCTGGCCGCATTTCCAAACAGGGAGACCGCATGCTGCGAGCCCTGCTGATCAGCGGTGCAAGCGCCCATCTGCGGCAGCAAAAGCGGCGCGGCGTTAGCGATCCGTGGCTGCGCGAGTTGCTCGCGCGGCGACCCTACAAGGTCGCCATGGTGGCGTTCGCCGCCAAAACCGCGCGCATCATCTGGGCCATGCTGGTCAAAGGAGAACATTACCGCGACCGCGCGAGCGCGCCGGCTGCTGCCTGTTGAGGGGCGACAGCCGCGCTCGCGCTCATCCAATCGGAAGGGCAACCAAGGTGTGATGGCAAATGGTCTGGAAACCAGGATCGAAACACTCCGTATCGTCATCGCGCGTCATAGCGCGCCGCAATGATTGGAATTCGATCAGCGATCTCCATCAGGGCCCGCGGTCAATGGCCGCTTCTCGAGGCCGTATACATGACCGCTCCCCGATCCGTTTGCCGAAATACCAAAAAAGCCCTTGCCGAGAGGGGGCCGTCCATACATGACGGTGTGAAGTTCCTGCGACCCCTGAAAGCCAAAATCATGTCAGTCCGTATCGTCGACGTCCGCGAGGTCACAAAACCGATCTCCTCGCCCATCCGCAACGCCTATATCGATTTCAGCAAGATGACGACGAGCCTGGTTGCGGTCGTCACCGACAGGTTGCGCGACGGCAAACCGGTGGTCGGCTACGGCTTCAATTCCAACGGCCGTTACGGGCAGGGCGGATTGATCCGCGAGCGCTTTGCGCCGCGGCTGATGGAAGCCAATCCCAAAACCTTGCTCGATGAGGCCGGCGGCAATCTCGATCCCGACAAGGTCTGGGCGGCGCTGATGTCGAACGAAAAGCCGGGCGGCCATGGCGAGCGCTCGGTCGCGGTCGGCACCATCGATATGGCGGTGTGGGATGCGGTGGCGAAGATCGCGGGCAAGCCGCTGTTTCGATTGCTCGCCGAGCGACACGGGCGAAACGCCAATCCGCGGGTATTCGTCTATGCCGCCGGTGGCTACTACTATCCCGGCAAGGGCCTGTCGATGCTGCGCGGCGAGATGCGCGGCTATCTCGATCGCGGCTGCAACGTCGTCAAGATGAAGATCGGCGGCGCGCCGATATCGGAAGACCGCAAGCGGATCGAGGCCGTACTCGAGGAGATCGGCAGCGAGGCGCAGCTTGCCGTCGACGCCAATGGCCGGTTCGATCTAGAGACGGCAATCGCCTACGCCAGGATGCTGCGCGACTATCCGCTGTTCTGGTACGAGGAGGCCGGCGACCCCCTCGATTTCCAGCTGCAGGCGGCGCTGGCGGAATTCTATCCGGGACCGATGGCGACCGGCGAGAACCTGTTCAGCCATCAGGACGCGCGCAACCTGCTTCGCTATGGCGGGATGCGGCCCGACCGCGACTGGCTGCAGTTCGACTGCGCGCTGTCCTATGGGCTGTGCGAATATCAGCGCACGCTGGAGGTGCTCAAAACCCTGGGCTGGTCGCCAAGCCGCTGCATTCCGCATGGCGGCCATCAGATGTCGCTGAATATCGCGGCCGGGCTCGGCCTCGGCGGCAATGAAAGCTATCCCGATCTGTTCCAGCCCTATGGAGGGTTCCCCGACGGCGTTCGCGTCGAGGGTGGCCACATCACCATGCCGGATCTGCCGGGCATCGGGTTCGAGGGAAAATCCGATCTCTATGCGGAAATGAAGGCGCTGGCGGCGTAGGTCTCCGTCATTCCGGGGCGCATCGAAGATGCGAACCCGGAATCTCGCAATTGTCTTGCGAACTACCAGCAGTGTCGAGATTCCGGGTCTGGTCCTTCGGACCATCCCGGAATGACGAGAAGCTACGACAGCCGCATATCCAGCAATCGCCGGCCTTCGCCCCTGAGCAATCGCTTGACCGCGCTGGAGGCAATGACCTCGCCCTGGTTGGCGTAGGCCTCGTGGTTCTTCTCGATATCCTCGAGCCGATAGAGGTAGTTGACCATGATGCCGGCGGATTCGCGCAGGCCCTTTGGCGACAGATCGCCAAGCCAGTCGATCCGTTCCAGCCGCGCGCCGTTACCGAGATGGAACCGCGCCACCGAATCGATCAGCCGGCCTTTCGGGGTGCGGGCTTTGAGGAAATAATGCGCCGCCAGCGGCTCGAGCACCGCGCGCAATTGCGCCGCCAGTTCCGCATCCTTGAACCAGTCCGGTTTTTCAAGATTTTCCAGCAGCGCCCGGTCTTCATCGCCGATCGGAACGTCGCTCGCCTCCTTCAGCCACTGCATGAAGCCCGGCACCGGCGACAGCGTGACAAAGTTTTCCAGCTTCGGCAATTCGCGCCGCAATTCCTCGACCACCTGCTTGATCAGGAAGCTGCCGAACGAAATGCCGCCGAGGCCGCGTTGGGTGTTGGAGATCGAATAGAACACCGCGGTGCGGGCGCGCTCGATCGGTACCAGCTGCCGGTCTTCGGCAAGCAATGGTGCGATCGCGCCCGGAATCGATTCGGTCAGGGCTACCTCGACAAAGATCAGCGGCTCGTCGACCAGGGCCGGATGGAAGAACGCGTAACAGCGCCGATCGATG
The DNA here is from genome assembly GCA_963801875.1 of uncultured Alphaproteobacteria bacterium. Lineage (GTDB taxonomy): Bacteria > Pseudomonadota > Alphaproteobacteria > Rhizobiales > Xanthobacteraceae > Bradyrhizobium. The sequence goes on from CAWDGT010000011.1 coordinate 477,564, forward strand.
GGGTCGATGCGACGGCGCAGATCGTTCCAGTCGCGAATTTCGTGCACCGCCTCGTAGCGAATGATCTGTTCGAGGATGTTCGCCGGGGTCGACCAATCTATCCTGCGCAGCACGAGAAACCCCCTGTTGAACCATGAAGACAAGAGATGAACGACGTCGCGATCGAGCGCGGCAAGCTCCTTGCGGCCGCTCATGACGCGAAGCAAATCGGCGCGCATCGACACCAGTTCGCTGGTGCCGCCCGGCGCGCGGTTCAAGCGGCGGATCAGTTCCTGCCGCCGCGGCTCGGAAGCGAAATGCAGGTCGCTGGCGTCTTCGTCGTTCGGCTGCGCGCGCCAGCTCTCGATCGCCTGCGCCAGCTTTTCCCGGTCAGGGCCGAAGTCGCGGGTCAGGGCTTCGAAGAATGCAAGCTGCTCGGCTTCGTCGAGATAGTGGTAGCGGTCAAGAACCTCGCGCGCCATTGCGGTGCCGGAGGCCTCGCCCCGGCCTGACAGCAGCGCCTCGCACAAGGCGATCAGTTCGGTCCCATCCGGTTTGGTGTCGGACGACCCGACGCGGCGAAGCAGCGTCCGGCCGCGCTCGGAAATCGAGGACAGAAGGTCCGAGAAAAAGGCGTTGCTGCTCATGTCGGGCGGGTCGAATCCAGTCCGGGCGGAATCTAACATGGGATTTAGGGCAAAACCGATCACAATCAAGCGCGTGTGACAGACAAGCCTAAAGAACGGTCATGCCCCCGCCAACGGGGCGGCTCCAGCCGGCATTTGCTTCGGCGTGGTATCCTCTGATGGCAGCGATTGGCGTTTCGGCGATACCCATTGGACACACACCGTCGGGACAAGACCGTATAGACTGGTGCAAAGGACCTGAGGATTCGACCCATGAACAGCCCGGCCCGGGTGATCGGTTTCGTCAACGCCGCCCACTTCATCGACCATTATTCGATGTTGATCTTCGCCGCCGCCGTGATCGTGATGGGGCCGGCGCTCGGCATGGCCTATTCGGAGCTCTTGCCTTACGCCACCCCCGGCTTTGTCGCCTTTGGCGCCGGCTCGCTGTTGACCGGCTGGCTCGGGGATCGCTGGAGCCGCCGCCACATGATGGTGATCTTCTTTGTCGGCATCGGCGCCTCGATGATCGCGGTTGGCCTCGTACAGACGAAGCTCGAGCTCGGCGCGGCGTTGTTGTCGATCGGCCTGTTCGCGTCGATCTATCATCCCGTCGGCACCGCGATGATCGTGTCCTATGCCGACCGGCTCGGCCGCGAGATGGGGCTGAACGGCGTCTGGGGCAATCTCGGCGTGGCGTCCTCTGCGCTGGTCACCGGCGTGATCGGCCAGTATCTCGGCTGGCGTTTTGCCTTCATCGTTCCCGGCATCGTCACCATCGGGATCGGCGTTACCTTTGCGCGCATGGTGGTCCACGAGGACCGCTCCGGCCACAGGCAGGCGGCGGCGCAGGCGCGGGTCGCCCGGAAGGACATGTGGCGGGTGATTCTCGCGCTGTTCATCGTGGTGATCGCGATATCGACCACCTTCAACGCGGTGACGGTCGCGCTGCCGAAACTGTTCGCCGAGCGGCTGGCTGATTTGACCAGGAGCCCGGCATTGCTGGGGGTGATCGCGGCCTGCGTCTATGTGTTCGGCGCGATGACCCAATACACCATCGGCAGGCTGATCGACCGCTATTCGCTGAAGGCGGTGTCGCTGCCGCTGTCCTTACTGCTGGCGCCGTTCCTGTATCTGGCGGCGACGCTGTCGAACCTGCCGCTGATCCTCGCCTCGATCGGCATCGTGATGGGCGCGTTCGGCCAGGTCACCGTCAACGACGCCATGGTCGGCAAATACACCGCCGAGGAATGGCGCAGCCGCGCCTATTCGATCCGCTATTTCATCGGCTTTACCGCGGCCGGGGCCTCGGTCGGCCTGGTGGCGTGGCTGTATGAGCAGGGCGGTTTTGTGACGATGCTGCATGCATTCGCGGGGCTTTGTCTGCTGGTGATCGCCGCCGCCATCATCCTGCCGCCGGAGATCCAGGTTCCCGCCGCTGGCGCAAATCTTCGCCGGCATCCGACAGAGCCGCTGCCGGAGGGTCCTCGGTAGCGGCTCACACCGCGGAAGCCGGGTATGGTCGGATTCGCCATGCTTCCGCAATTGAATGCCGCGTCTTCCCTGAGCAACCCACAGCTGGACAATGATGCCTGAAGCTGAAGCGGACCCATTACACCGGTTTCCGGTGTTCCGGACTTCCAATCCCGAGGAGCTGCGGCAACTTGCGGCGAAGCTGTTCGGCGCCGCCCAAATCGATCTGGGAAGCCTCGATGACTTCAAGGCTCGCGTCAATCTAATCCAGATGCGGGAGACGGGCCTCGCCTTCGGCGCGACCAGCGCGGATTTGACGATCGATCGCCTTGCGACGGACTTCATCCGGCTGCAAATCGCGCGCCGCGGCCGCGCGGCCATTTCCGCGAATGGCAAAACCACCGACATCAACGATCGCCAGTTTGCGAGGCCGGGCATGAATGCCTGATGCTTCGGCTGAACGAGCCGGCGTTGTTGCAGAGGCTGACGGTGCTTCTCGGCGCTAAACCGAAGGGCGAGATGACATTCGAGGCCGCGATCGAGGCGGGCCAGCCTCACGCGCAAGTCCTTTCCCGCCTCATCCTGTTTTTCTCGCAGCAGCTGGACTCGGCGGCGCTCCACTTGCCCGCCGCCGTATGCCTTGAGCTCGAGCAGGCGGTGCAGATCGCGTTTCTTTATGCCAGCCGCCACGCCTTCAGCCAACTCCTGGAAAATCAGGAATGCATGCCGGCGCCATGGGTGGTCCGGCGGATCGAGGAGTTCATCGAAGCCCACTGGCAGGAACCGATCACGATCGATCGACTTGCCGCCGAGGCAGGCGTCAGTGCGCGCGCCATTTTCAGGGCCTTCGAGCGCAGCCGGGGCTATTCGCCGATGGCTTTCGCCAAGACGATCCGGCTGAAGCGCGCCCGGGAAATTCTGCTGTCGGGCGAGCCCGGGGTGAACGTCACGGCCACGGCATTCAAAAGCAATTTTGCAAGTCCGAGCCGCTTTGCAAAAGACTATCGTGACGTTTTTGGCGAACTTCCATCTGAAACCCTCTCCCGGACGCGCCGCTAGACCTGGCGCCGATATCGGCAGCGGTTTGCCGGCGGCAAGGGCACGCGCCTGCAAAATATATGGTCTCCGCCGGGCATTTTTGGTTTCAACGCCTCCCGCAATCGACCACAATGGCCGGTGAAGGCTCGATCGTTAATAACGGGCCGCCGGGAGGGAAATTCCGATGTCCAATCGATCTTCTTTGCCGCGCATCGCCGGTCTCATTCTGGGTGTCGCTGTCATGACGGCGGGTCCTGCGAGCGCCGATCCCCTGAAGGACGAAATCGCGCCGACCGGCAAGCTGCGGGTGGCGATCGCGATCAGCCCGGCCGGCGGCGCATTCTGGTCCACCAAAAGCGAGGCGGGAGGTTATGCCGGGGTGCCGGTCGATCTCGGCAAGGAGATGGCAGCGCAGCTTGGCGTTCCCCTCGAATATGTCGCCTACCCGAATTCCGGAAAGATCGTCGACGCCGTGTCCACGGGCGCCTGGGACGTCAGCTTCCTGCCGAAGGACGCCGAGCGCGAGGCAAGGATGTCGTTCGGGCCCACTTACGAGGTGGCGGATGCGACCTACATCGTCAAAGTGGGCTCGATGGCCACGAATTTTGCGACACTGGACCAGCCCGGCGTCAAGATCGCCGCGGTCAATGCCACCACCACCATGCGCGGCGCGATCGCGCATCTGAAGCATGCCAAGGTCACGGGCTATCAGACCTATGACGAGATCTTCACGCTGCTCAAGAACGGCGAGATCGACGCGTTCGCGCTGTCGCGCGACCAGCTTAACGCCATGGCCAGCAAGATCCCGGGAACGCGGGTACTGGACGAAACCTTCAAGAAGACCGTGACCGCGGTGGCGGTGCCGCTCAATCATCCGCTGGCGCTGGCTTTCGCAACCAAATTCATGACCGAGGCCACAACAAACGGAACGCTGCGCAAGGCCTATGACAACAATGGTCTCAAGGGCAACCCGATCCGCACGCAGTAACAGCCTGGGCGGCGACCCAAGGCGTTCCTTCAACAGAGCTTGCCGTCCGCAAGAAGGCATGTGCCTGGAATCAGGGACGACGCTGCGGGCGCCAGCCGACCACGGTCGCCTCGAGGATGCCGCCGGACTCGTGATTGCGCCATTCCCCATCGACGAAGCGGCAGGCGAACGGCAATTGATAGGTGCCGCTGTGGTCCTCGCATAGCACCTGAACCGGCTGATCCGGCGGCGGTTCTCCCTCGCCATTGAATTCGGCCAGACGTCGTTCGCGCGTTGCCATGCCGCTATCCTCCTCCGTGAACGGCGCGCAGGCGCCTGCTTGTGTTCCACCCTTAAGCCCCAGTTCCGCCAGGCTGGGGTTTCCACCCCAAACCTCAACGCGCGAATGCGGTTTCGGTGTGATATCTTCGGCGTCTCGCCCCTTGGCTCGCAACAAATTGACCGTGACGAGCACTGCCCTGAATGAGGATTTCGATGATCGGCCGGATCGCTCTCGTCGCGTCGCTGGTTATGGCGCCCTGCATGCTGACTTGCGGCGGTGCAACCGCGCAGGATGTTCCTGGCATTGAAATCTGCACGGTCGAGAAAGACCATGGAGCGGCGAACCAGCTGCCTGCAGAGCAATGTCGATTTCCTGCACAAGACAATTACAAAACTCGCGGCCGACCATCAGCAGAAGCTGGACGCCGCCAGGCTGCAGATCGAGGGCCTGAAGAGCACGGTCGCTGCCTTGCAGAAGATCGTGGACGACCTGCAGGCGGCGCAAAAGAAGACGATCGAGGATCAGAAGAAGAAGGCCGAGCCGTCGCCGGCCGGGGACGCGCCGGCGGCGAAGGAGGGGGCGAAGTAGGCGGCGATGATCCCGCCTATTGCGTCCCGATTTCTCCGCCGATCGCGGGTCCGAACAACTCGCCGTGCTCGCCGTTGAATCGCGACATCTGCATCTGCTCGACCGGGAAATAGTCGGTCGGGCTGGTGTTGACCACGATGCCCGGCAGCAACAGTCCGAGTTTGAAGTTCTTGAGGCTGGCTGCCTGCCGCATGACGTTCTCGCGGGTGAGGTCGTCGCCGCATTGCTTGAGTACTTGAACCATGGTTTGCGCGGTCAAATAGCCATAGACGCTGAAGGTGCTGGTCTTGTCGCCTTCCGGGAAATACTTGTCCATGAAGGCGGCCCATTCCTTGATCGCCGGATCGTCCTTCCAGGTCGGGTCGGTGGGGTCCTTGAGATAATTGGTGGACAGAATTCCCTTCGAGTTCTCCAGTCCGGCGGGCTTCAGCACCGAGCCCACGGAATTTGAAATGCTGGCAAGGAACAGGGTCGGCTTCCACTCGATCTCGGCCGCCTTCCTGATTGCCTGCGCGGCGAATTTCGGCGAGGCCTCGTTGAAAAAGATGTCGGCGCCAAGGGTTTTCAAGGTGACGATCTGGCGATCGACCGTGGGGTCAGTAGGTTCGTAGGGGATTTCGCCGACGATCATGCGCTTGGCCGCATCCGGGCCAAGACCGTCCTTGAGACCCTTGAGATAGTCGCGGCCCGAATCGTCATTCTGATAAAGAATCCCGATCTTGCCCTGCGGCAGCTTCTCCAGGATGTATTTCGCGTAGATACGCCCCTCGGTTTGGTAGGTGGGTTGCCAGCCCATCGTCCAGGGGAAGTTCTTTGGGTCGCCGAACTTGGTGGCGCCGGTGGCGACGAAGAGCTGCGGCACCTTCTTGTCGTTCAGGTATTTCTGAATGGCGTTGTTGGTCGGCGTGCCGAGGCTCTGGAAAATCAGCAGCACCCCATCGCTTTCCACGAGCTTGCGCGCCTGCTCCACCGTCTTGGCCGGGCTGAAGGCGTCGTCGTAGGAGATGAAGCTGATCTTTCGGCCGTTGATGCCGCCCTCGGCGTTGAGCTTCTTGAAAAAAGCGTCCTGGGTCCGGCCGATCAGCGCGTAGGCCGACAACGGCCCGCTATAGGGCATGATGTTGCCGATCTTGATCTCGCTGTCGGTGGCGCCGGTATCGTATTTCTTCTGCGCGTTGGCTGCGCCCGCCAATGCCACCGCGAGAAGTCCCGCCAGAGCAGCGGATTTGGCATGATTAAGGACACTGTAGTGCATCACCGTCCTCCCTGACGTGCTGGCGTAAGGCTCAGGCTGTCTCTTGAACGGACAGCTTGGGTAGAGCCGTCGGCTTGAATACGCGACCAGTATGCACGATCGGGGTGAGGTTGCCAGCGGCGCCTTGGCTGCTATTTTCCGCGCAGCGGAAGGCGAGCCCGCGCGGTTGCATTCGCAAGGCGGCCGATGGTTCCGCGAGACCGCGAACGTGGTTCCGCATGCGAAACGTTCAACGAAGACGCGACGAGAGCAAGGACTGTCAAATGCGGCGCGCGCGAAACGATCATGATGCGCGCGCTTCGAATGAAGGCCGATCGTCCATGAATCCTGCCCAGAAGGCGCTCTGGTTTATCGAAAGCCATCTCGCCGACGTGTTGACCCTCGACGAGATCGCGGGTGTCGCCGGAATCTCGCGCTTCCACATGGTCCGCGCATTTGCCGCAGCGACAGGGCTGCCGGTGATGCGCTATATACGTGCCCGGCGTCTCAGCGAGGCGGCGCGCGCGCTGGCTGCCGGTGCGCCAGATATCCTCGCAGTGGCGCTGGATGCGGATTACGGCTCTCACGAAGCATTCACCCGCGCGTTCCGCGACCATTTCGGCGTTACGCCCGAAGCGGTGCGGGCGTCAAAGCGCCTCGACCATCTCAAGCTTCAGGAGCCGATCCTCATGGATTCAACCCTCACAGACCATCTTCAAGCGCCACGTTTCGAGACCAGCAAGCCGTTACTCGTCGCCGGCCTCAGTGAGCGCGTCAGCCAGGAGAACGGCGCCGGCATTCCCGGTCTGTGGCAGCGCTTCCATCAGTCGGTCGCCAATATTCCCGGCCGGATCGGGCAGGTCGCCTACGGCGTCTGCTGCAACGGCGACGACGCCGGCAATTTTGACTATATCGCCGGCGTCGAGGTGTCGGACTTTTCCGACCTGCCGCGCGAATTCGCAAGGGTGCGGATACCCGAGCAGCGCTACGCGGTGTTCACCCACCGCGACCACATCTCGACCATCCGCCGCACCATCAGCACGATCTGGAATCACTGGCTGCCGGCCTCGGGACTGAAGGCGGCGGATGCGCCGAACTTCGAGCGCTATGACGGGAATTTCGATCCGCTCACCGGCGATGGCGGGCTCGAGATCTGGGTGCCCGTGAGGGAATAGGCCGCCACGCCGGGCTGCCTTGCGCAATCTCATGCCGGGGATTGCTTGGCAAGCGATAGCGACTTTGCCATAACATGGCGCAACGAAATTGTTGCGCGTGCGGAAATCAGCTTGCAAATCCGCCTGCAGCCAAAAGAAAGCCGGGAGGATCTGATGTCCAGCGTTCGCGTGCTCGCCACCGGTCTGGAATTTCCGGAAGGTCCGGTGGTGATGCCGGATGGATCGGTGGTGCTGGTCGAAATACGCGGCCAAAGGCTGACGCGGGTGTGGCCAGACGGGCGCAAGGAGATGATCGCGCAGATTCCCGGCGGCCCCAACGGCGCGGCGCTCGGGCCCGACGGCAAGATGTACATCTGCAACAATGGCGGCTTCAGCTGGATTCCGACGCGGAACATGATCATGCCCGGGCCGCAGCCGGATGATTACCGCGGCGGATCGATCCAGCGTGTCGATTTGCAGTCGGGGAAGGTCGAGACCGTGGTCGACAAATGCGGCGAGCATGGCTTGCGTGGGCCGAACGATCTGGTGTTCGACAAGCAGGGCGGATTGTGGTTCACCGACCTCGGCAAGCGGCGTCATCGCGAGATGGATGTCGGCGCGGTCTACTACATCAAGCCTGGCATGCAGGAGATCGTCGAGGTAGTGTTCGGCGTGCTGCCCGCCAACGGCATCGGCCTGTCGCCGGACGAGAGCACTTTCTACGTCGCGGAGACGCCGACGGCGCGGCTGTGGGCCTATGAAATCTCTTCGCCCGGCACGCTAAAGCCGCGCGACGTGATCTATCGCGGCGAGCGGGGAAAGCCGATCGCGGGCCTTGGCGGCTATCAGATGTTCGAACTCGCTGGCAGTGGAAGCGTCGGGCAATGTCTGCGTGGCGACCCTGATCTCGGGCTGCATTTCCGTGATCGCGCCTGACGGCGCCATCGTGGAGCAGGTGCCGACCGGCGACCGCGTCACCACCAACATCGCTTTCGGCGGACCCGAGCTGAAGACCGCCTATATCACGCTGTCGGGCAAGGGCGAGCTGATCGCGATGGACTGGGCGCGGCCCGGCCTGCCGCTGAATTTTCTGAACAAGTGATGAAGCGTTTTACGATAACCCTCATGGTGAGGAGCGTCGCGTTTGCGACGCGTCTCGCACCATGAGGCCCCAGCTGTGGCCTCATCCTTCGAGACGCGCTTCAAGCGAAGCGCTCCTCAGGATGAGGGGAGAGGATGACAATGCCCTGGCTTGAACCGGTTTCACTGAGCGGTCCCCATGCCCAGTTAAAACCGCTTTCGCACGATCACGCCGACGGGCTGGCGGAGGCGGTGAAGGACGGCGAGTTGTGGAAGCTCTGGTACACCTTCGTGCCCAAGCCCCAAGACATGGGCAAGGAGATCAACCGCCGGCTGGGCCTGCAGGCGGCGGGCTCGATGCTGCCCTGGACGGTGTTCGATACGAACGGCAAAATCGCGGGCATGACCACCTATATGAACGTCGATGCGCCAAACCGGCGCGTCGAGATCGGCTCAACCTGGTACGCAAGGCGGGTGCAGCGCAGCGCGCTCAATACCCAGTGCAAACTGCTGCTGCTCGGCCACGCCTTCGAAAAACTAAATTGCATCGCGGTCGAATTCCGCACGCATTTCTTCAACCACCAGAGCCGGCGCGGCATTGAGCGGCTGGGTGCCAAGCTCGACGGCATCCTGCGCAGCCATCAGCTTGCATCGAACGGCACGCTGCGCGACACCGTGGTCTATAGCATCATCGCCAGCGAATGGCCGACGGTGCGGGCGCATCTGAACTATCAACTGCATGAAAAGGCGCGTCCATAGCGTTTGCGAGCGGTGTGGGTACCGGTTCGCGTGAAGAAGACGCGTCAAAAAATTCATAGCGTTTTCGAGCGAAGTGGGTACCAGTTCGCGTGAAGAAAACGCGTCAAAAGATAACGACGCCGGAAAGCGGGACGATGGATACATTCGATTATGTGATCGTGGGAGCGGGCTCCGCCGGATGCGTGCTCGCCAACCGGCTGAGCGAGGATCAGGGCAGCAGCATCTGCGTGCTCGAAGCCGGTCCGCGCGACTGGCATCCCTACATCCATCTGCCGGCCGGCTTCATCAAGACCTTTCACATGAAGGGCATCAACTGGGCCTACCAGCAGGAGCCGGGTCCCTGGACCGGGGGCCGGAGCATCTATGCGCCGCGCGGCAAGACGCTCGGCGGCTCATCCTCGATCAACGGCCACATCTACAATCGCGGCCAGCGTCAGGATTTCGACACCTGGGCGCAGCTCGGCAATCGCGGCTGGGGTTATCCGGATGTGCTGCCCTATTTCAAGCGGCTGGAGCGGCGGATCGGCGAGGGCGAGGACGCCTATCGCGGCCGCGACGGCAACCTGACCGTCACCACCATGGACTGGCAGGACCCGCTCTGCGAGGCGTTCATGGCGGGCGCGATCTCACTCGGTATTCCCAGAAATCCCGATTACAACGGCGCGATCCAGGAGGGCGTCTCCTACGCCCAGCGCACGATCAAGAACGGCCTGCGCGTCAGTGCGGCGACGGCGTTTCTGAATCCTGCGATGAAGCGGCCGAACGTCCATGTGCGCACCCACGCGCATGCGACCAGCATTATCTTCGAGGGCAAGCGCGCGGTCGGCGTGCGCTACGTCAGGGGCGGCAAGGGCGGCACGCCGGTCGAGGTGCGCGCAGCCAGGGAAGTGATCCTGTCAGGCGGCACTTACAACTCGCCGCAACTGCTGCAATTGTCCGGGGTCGGATCGCCGGATTTGCTGGCCTCGCTCGGCATCGAGGTGCGCCACGCGCTGCCGGGCGTCGGCGAGGGACTGCAGGACCATTACGCGCCGCGTTCGGTCGCCCGCGTCAAGAACATCAAGACCATCAACGAACGCCGGCGCGGCCTCAGCCTGGTGGGGGAAGCGATCAAATGGGCGACCACGCGGCGCGGCCTGCTGTCGCTGTCGCCGACGATGGTCTATTGCTTCTGGCACTCCGGCGAGACCACCGAGAGTTCCGATCTGCAGCTGACCTTCACGCCCGCGAGCTACAAGGAGGGCGTGCAGGGCCAGCTCGAGGACGAGCCCGGCATGACGGTCGCCTCCTGGCAGCAGCGGCCCGAAAGCCGCGGCTATGTCCGCGCCCGCTCGGCCGACCCGTTCGAGCCGCCGATCATCCAGACCAACTATCTCGTCGCCGAGCTTGACCGCCGCGTCGTGGTTGCCGGCATGAAGCTGGCGCGGCGGCTGCTCGCCTCCGCGCCGCTTTCGCCCTATTACGCCTATGAGGATTTTCCCGGACCCGGCGTGCAGAGCGACAACGAATTCTTGGCGGCGGCGACCCAGCGCGGCACCACGACGTTTCATCCCGGTTGCACCTGCCGCATGGGCCCGGCCGACAGCACATGGGCCGTGGTCGACGACCAGTTGCGCGTGCACGGGCTGCAAGGCTTGCGCGTGATCGACGCCTCGATCATGCCGCGGATGATCTCGGCCAATCTCAACGCGTCGACCCTGATGATCGCCGACAAGGCCTCGGATCTGATCCGCGGCCGCAGCGCGACGACGGCGTAGCCGGCGGTCGATAGCAGGCAAGGGCGCGGACTCATATTGGCGCCTGTGGGACGTGCCGACGGACTCTGTTTGTCGGACATGCCGTGGTGTCCGGGTCGAGTCCGCTTTCGGGGGTAGAGCGGAAGTCTCATTCCGTGGCCGGAAGGACCGCTTTTTGACCCGAAGCGGACGCTCGGTCTCATGGCTTGGCGCTAGGCAGACCATCCGTTGATCTAGATCAACGTCAGCGATCCTTTGGCGCTCATGCTATGTTCAGCCGCACCTGAGGCGGCTCCCGTCACCTTTCAGTTCCACAAGCGCTAAGAGGAGTCCGCTATGCATTCGAGGAAGCGTCTTTCGATCAAGTCAGCGACTGTTGCCGGGATTGCTGCTAGCGTGCTGTTGGGACTTGCAGGTCTCACTCTCAATCCAGCGCCAGCCAAGGCGGTCGTGTACTGCGAATACGTCGGTTATCCCGCCCATTGCGTCGCAAGGGCTGGCGTCGTGCTCAGGCCTCGTCCGGTGGCGCGCGCTGCGGTCCATCATAATGCCGGTGGCAACATGAATGGTGGCGTCAATCGCGTTGGGGTGCGGCGGTAAAGGCTTGCTTCGCAGGTCACGACCTTGGCGCGGCAGACGGGCAAGCCAGGTTCGTGACCCCGTTTACATTTTTGTCATCCAGCAATTCTTCTGTTCTCGGAGCACGGAAGCCTGCTTGTGGCACAACCCGGACCTCCAGCGATGTTCGCTGTTTGGTCGCTACCGGGGGTAAACCGGACATGGCGGCCGACCTCATTGGCAAGGAAGCGCGAGGTTCAGAGTTTGCGTTGCCTGGCGTTCCAGTGCTTCTCGAGATTGACTATAAGCTGGTCGCTAAGATGGCAGAACGCCTGCTCGAATGCGTATGTCGTCATGTATCTGCGGAAGGCTTCCAGTGGCTCGGTCTGCTGGCGGATCGCCTTGCGGTTGGCGCCAGGGCTGACGATTCCCGATCCGATCGCACGTTCGACGCAGCGCGAGACCGCCAGGTCCATTTCGTCGGACGGCACCACCTCATTGGCGATCAGACGGCCCTCTGGCGTGTCAGCGTGAAACGTACGATCGAATAGAATCGCCTCGCGTGCGAGCCGTTCGCCGACATAGCGTGGCAACCGCATGTTCGAGGCGCCGGGCAGGAAACCTTCCTTGCGCGCGGGCAGACTGAAATAAGAGCCGGTCTCGGCGATCACATAATCGACAACGAGCAGAAGCTGGCAGCCGCCACCGATGGCGAATTTGTCGACCACCGCGACCCATAGCTTCTCCAGCGTGCGCTCTGGCTCCTCGAGCGGCGCATCGAGGAGGTCAGGTTCATGCTCGACCAACACGCCGCGGTAGAGCTTGTTGTGCAGCCCCATATTGCGAAACAAGAACGACAGATAGCTCTGCTTGCCCTGGTAGATGCGCGTCAGATTGATCCCAGACGAAAACACGCGCTTGCCCTGGTACTTCGGATGATCTACCGCACTCCCGCGGATGACGCCGATCTTGACTTCCGGATGCAGCAACGCCAGATCCATCGCGATCTCCAGCGGACCTACCACCGTGTCGTCTTCAGAGTTGAGGTATCGTTCGTTATGAATGGTCACATGGCTCGCACTGCCCTGCACCTCGACGCGCACGGTGCCCAGATCGGCGTAGCCCGTGGCAACAAACTTCGGCAGCAGCTCAAGCGATTCGGTTCGGGGGCGAAGCATGGAGCGTATCAAGTGATGCCCTGACTGTGGATGGGCCATGACTTGGCTAATGAACAGACCCTGGTGAATCTCGAGGCCGTCCTTGTCAGCTTGCATGCGATCGCTTTCGGCAACGAGCTCGGCTTGAGTAGGCAGAATGTCAGGCCAGCGCGCCGCGGCCTCCCAAAGAAGCGCGTCGACGCGAATCGACCGCGCGCCTTCGCGCGTGAGCTCGCGGTACATCGGCAGCGCATGGCGGCGGAAAAATCGCCACGCGGCGTCGGCCGTCAGATGAACAATCGCTTCGCCAGCCGCCTTCTGCACCGGCGTCCGCTGCGACCGCAGCGGCAATTGCGCCAGTAGCGCGCGGCCGTTGCGGATCGCGGCGCGCAAGTCGACGGCAGCGAGCGTCGCGACGGCGTGGTCGCGGGTGAGCAGAAACGCTTCGGACCCGGTTTGCGGCAGCGCGGCAGCGAGCACCGGAAAATGCTGTTCGCGGGGGATTGAGTGCATTGGACACCTCGGAATAAGGCAGCAGTCTAGAACGAAGGGCGCTCTGCAGAAATGCGATTCATTGGGATCGGCTTGCCAGTTGCCTGTGGAGCGGCGTGTTGATGGTGCACTGCGTCACGCAGCTCGCACCACTTCCGGGGAATTTTGTCGTCTGCTATCATCCACGCCGTTCTGTTCTTTTGCGAAATTTCGGATGAAATGTCCGAACGATAGATGGGGGAATCGAGAATGTCGGATGCAAATCGTCTGCTTTATCTGCGTATCGCGCTGATCGTGGTCGGTCTGACTTTCATATTAGGTATTTATCCGTTGACCATGGTCTGGCCTTCCGGCTGGAGTTGGGGACACGGACACTCGCACTATCTGATGATGATCATCGGTATCTACGCGACGCTGGGCGTTTTCCTGCTCATCGCATCACAAGATCCGGATGCCAATAAGAGCATTATCTGGTTCACGGTCTGGTCGAGCGTGGTGCACGGCGCGATCATGACCGCCCAGTCATTCAGCGAGGCGGCAGAGCATGGTCATTTATTGGGGGATGTGCCCGCGCTCTTCATCATAGCGATTATACTTGGAATATTGATGTCGAAGACCGGGCAGGCCCGAGCGTAGTAGGGCCACCTGGGCTTTTGCTGCGCGCCGAAAAAGTGGTCGAAAGAAGCGGCCACTTTCCGGTGAGGGCGCATCGCGTTCGTTATGGCGTGCGTAGATGACCAATCGTTCCTGCCGCCGGCAGAATTCCATCAGCTCCTGGCGGTTGGCTTTGCAGTCGGCGCGCGTCGCTGATGAAGGCCGTCAGGTCCGTGCCGATGTCGAAAGTCAAGTGACTGGTTGCCTTAGAGCATGATCCGGAAAAGTGGAAACCGGTTTTCGGAAAAGATCATGCTCAAACAAAAAGATAGAGCGGGATGACGATTCGAAGAAAAGTCATCCCGGTCTAGTGTCTGCGTCGGCCTGATGCGCGCGCGAAATATGGATTGATTAGGCACGTCGCTGGAAGGCCCGAGGCCGTAGCTGCGCACTGGGCGAGCGAGGTGAAGATGCAATCCATCCGTTCACCCTGCAGCTCGCCATAGACGTGCATGCAGACGGGATATTTTGGATCATACGTTTGAGCCTGTGCAGAGGTGGCAACAAAAGCCATTGCGAGCGGAAGGATTGCAAAAATGAGCCTGACCACGCAAAAACCTCCAATTAGAGAAAACAAATCGTATGCCGTCGCGGCGCGGATGTCCGGCCCAATTTCCAATCGGAGCAACTGTATCCGCTACGGGGCGGATAACGGACTCAAGGCGGACACTACGCCATATCCGAGAAGTGGCACCGAACGTACATGCCGGCCCAATTGAGCGATGTCCGGTATTGGGGGCCAAAGCGGAAAATATCTGCTCGCAGCGAGCATTTCGCCTTTTGACCCATCTCGGAGGTGGGTTGTGCGTCGCAGCAATCGCCAATCTTACTTGCTCTGCAAGGCGGGTCAGCATTGGGTAAAGGCGTGGCCTCCCCGTCCAGGTTGGGGACCCACCGTGTAGCAGCGCATTTTATTGCCGCTTGGAGTCGGCCCTTTGATACTACATGCGGCCCCAAAGCACCCGCCTCCCTTTCCTCCCTGCAAATTGCCACTGAATGATGGTCCCCGCACACCAACTGCACTTCCGGCATGAACACCATCAGCGAGTACAAGCATTGTTGTGATGGCGGCAATCGTTATTCCATAAGGCAACATGCGTTCCATAGTTGCCTCCATTAGGGAGCGACGTTTGAACCATCGCCACGGATGATCCGGGCAAAGCCTATCACTTTGCGACCCGAGTGGAAAATGAGGCATCAAGGCCGCCGTCAGTAAGGTGCTCAACGTTTCGTACATGGCGCGATGTCCGACTTGAGTCCGCTTTCAGGGGGTAAAGCGGAAGTCGGCGTCGGCCAGCTCGACTTCCGAGTTTGACCCGACTCGGACATCGGCCGTCACGCACCAAGCCGGTCTCGGCCCCTATCAAAAACTGGACCGAACCGATACGCTGCCAGCTCCCGAACCTGATGGCGGATGAGGCCCAATATGCGACAACGCTCGATGAGTTGCTGCGCGAGATTCATCAAGCGCCCGCCCTCGTAAGGCCACCACTTGGCGAAAATCCCTTTAGAGGTGAAGTGATCAAGTCGGGAGGCCGCACCTCCGCCGAGCGCGTGGTCACACGATGATGTTGGGGCTGAATACGATCTTGCCGACCAGCGTGATGCGATAACCCAGCCGATAAAGGTAGGCGTCACTGTCCCGCACGGCGGCATCGACTTGAATTCCCGAAAACAGGTTGTTCCTGGCGGCATTGGTGAAAAAATCGGTCGCCGTGAAATATGGGTTCGGGCGGAAGACATCGACCGCAAAGCCCGAATTGATCGACTCTCCCTGATTGTAGATCGAACTGACCGTCGAAAACGGCGCATGCTGTTCGACCTGAAAATTGCAGTAGTAGTTTGAACCGCTCGTGCCCGGGGGCAGCGGAATGCCGTAGTGTGCGGCTGCTTGCAGGATCGGCCCACTGAGGTCTGGCATGATGAGAATGGTTTCTCGGCGCCATTGCGCGGTGGTCACGCCTTTCATGTCGATGAGCACCACGCCTGAAAGCAGAAGCTCCCACGTTTGATCTTGGATCTTCGTCGGTTGAGTTTGGCCGACGGCTGTCGCGACGGGCGTGATCACCCAGTTTTGCGCGGCGAAACCTGTGGGGTAAATCATCTCAGGAGCTCCAAATGTTTCGACGTTGGTCGAACAGATGCACTTGCCGGAATCGTCATCTTCGAGCGCCTCACCGTTCATCGGCGTGGGCCGCACGCTCCCGCCCAGAGTTCGCGCCCGGGTAGTTGATCTGACGGTCGTGAATCGAGAAGTGGAGATGGTCGATCAGCGAATTGCCGGTATCGTCCATCAAGCCAATGCGGTTGCCCGTATAGATCGGCATCATCATCGAGGGAATGATTTGCCCTGGTCCCTCCATATGCAGATAGCGCGATGTGTAGCGGTCGATGTTTGTGGGATCGTTTGGGTCGCCATGCTGGATCTCGACCGTGTTCGAGTCTGTGCTGCTTCCCGTTGGGGTGCCGTCTGACACAAAGCTCACAATGCCGCTGCGCGGGGTCAGGACAGGTGTGCCGCCGCTGATATTGTCGTACGGCACGAAACGGCGATACCGCGTAAAGTCGATGGCGAAGGCTTCGTCTTCGTCGTGTGTGCTACTGTCGTTATAGTAGAAGCCCCGCACACCGAAACCGCAATCACGTAAGGAAAGCCCAAACGCGATCCCAGCGGCCACTATCGCACCGAACGGCCAATATGTAGCCGCCACGTAGGCGATAATCATTTGGTCTCTGAGAAATGGACCAAGTCCACCCGCCGCAAAACACTGTCCGTCGGGCCACGGCGCTAGCAATTCAAAGGGCAAAGGCTGGTTCGTCTGTAGAGTGGCCGGCCGCCAGTGCTCGAGCCAGAGTTCATTTGGTGTCGCGATCCCACAGCCAGTGCATTGCCACCCACGCGGTGACCGCCGGATCAGGAATATGACATCGCCGGCAAACCAGCGACCCCGCCAGCCAAAGGTGCGCAGGTACTTCTTGTCGCCACGCCCGATGAGCTTGCGATCTACCTCGATCGATCCGCTACCAAGATCGCTGCACAGCTGCTCAAGCAGAGCTTCGGTCTCGAACGCTGTGTGTCCGCCAAGCGGTCCGATCTCGAAGTGGGTCGAGCTGATTAGACGGCGAAGTTGTTCACCATTGCGATGCGACAACGCAATTTCGATCGCATCGACTACCTGCTCGGGCGTCGACTTAAACGCGTCGTCAGGCAGCGAAAGTCGTGCAAGTTCACGTCGCGCGAGTTCGGCCGGATCGTCGGTCTTGAACGATTCCGCTTTGTTCGCGACCTTTTTGTAGAGGTCGGCCGCGCGCTTGAAATCGCGCGTACCTTCCATGATCAGTCCGGCCTGGAAGAGCGGGTTTGGATGTTTTGGCGCACGACGCGCCAGGGCGCGATAGGTCTCGATTGCCGTCCGCGCGTCATTGGCAAGTGCCGCAGTTTGCGCCTTATGAAGGAGTGCCCCTCGGACCCCATCAATCGAAGGGATCAGTGATTGATTGCTGGTAAGGGCTTCGATGGCCTTGTCATAAACGAGGAGCGCTTGCGTTCGATTGCCGTCCCGGGCGACATTGTCAGCTGTCCACAGCCAATAGGCGCCTGCTGCGGGTGATTGCGGCTCGCGTTCGATCGCGGCTTCGAGCGCATTGTTAGCATTCGAACACACGCCCTCACGACGCTTGCCCATCACCTGAGCGGCCAGGTGTCGCCATTCATGGGCCGATTTGGCATCAAGCGACCTCGGCTCGAAGATATCTGGTTTTGGACCTGCTTCGCGCATGCACTTGTCCGCCAGTATCCAACAGCTTGGCCGGTGCTCCCTCAATCAGGGTGGCTCCCGGCTCACTTCGGCGGTAAGCCAGAAACTATCACAGGTTAATTAGTTCGACAAATTGCCGTCGACCCAATTTCAATGGTGTGACCACTCGTCGGTCCGGTCCGCAGTAGGGCCGTCTACTCGCGTCAATCATGGCCGACACCCGCAAGCTCGGCTTCATGAAATGGTGCTGGCCGCAGGTCGGCGCGGGGACGGCCCATTTCGGTAGCGATTGACCCAGAATCATCGCGAGCCGAATAGTTGCAGTTCGGTCAATGCCCGCTGCCCTATCCGGTGCCGTCGCACCAGCTCCGGGCACCCAGCCTTATGGCAGCTAACCCTTGGGCGTCCTGTCAGTGTAGTTGTCCTAATTGCTCCCGAGGTCGACGGCCCCTGCCCGAAAAGAAGTAAGGGTCATCCCGCGCGGCATTGATGTCTGTCAATGCATAGGTTGTTGGCCGCGCCTAAACAGGACGACGGTAAACTTCAAGTTTTGATTGGCCGGGATCGGACTCTCGCGAACCCAGGGGAAGCGAGAGAGCGTGTAGCAGACGAGGTGAAAATCTTGCCGGGGCCTGTGTCCGAGGGAGGATCCAAATGACTACGGTGCGACAGCTGCTTGATCAGAAGGGCAAGAAAATTTGGTCTATTCACCCGGATGCTACCGTCTTCGATGCCGTCGCGAAAATGGCTGAAAAGGACGTTGGATCGTTGGTAGTTATGGAAAGCGACGAGATCGTTGGCATCATCACCGAAAGGCACTATGCGCGGAATGTTGTTCTCAAGGGTAAAACGTCTCCTGCAACGCCCGTCCGGGACATTATGGAAAGACACGTCGTCATTGCTCGGCCGGAACAATCCGTTGACCAATGTATGGCCCTCATGAGTGAGAGGCGCGTGCGTCATCTGCCGGTGTTTGAGGGAAAAAAGCCAATTGGTATTGTTTCAATCGGCGATCTTGTCAAAAGCAAAATCGGTGATCAGAAGTTCATGATTGATCAGCTCGAACACTATATCCACGGGTGAGCAGGCCGTTGTGGGCGGCTGAATACTATCCCGAACCACCTAGGCGCTCGGAAGCATTATCGTCGAGCATCGCCGCGCCACTGGTGCCTCATCGGGGCAAATCAGACTTCTGCAATTTTAGATGACATTGACACGGATCAATGTCCGAATGGACGGGCAGTTGGAGACTTTAAAGCCTCCGGAAATGTTGAGCCTCAAAAATCTTTATGGAGTGAGGATCATGCACACTTATGAAAAGGCGCCCGGAAGCAGCCGCCAAAGTTCAGGTTACACTGGTTTGTTCGCCGTCATATGCTTGTTCGCGTCGATCTTCTTGGTGTGGGCACTGATGAGAACGAACCTTGTGAAAACAAGCCTTGAAATGATGAGTTCGCCACCTGTAACAACTGGAATGGCTTCGAACGCACCCGTCAAGGCGAAGCCCTGAGCAGCTCTCGCGGTCAACACGCGCAACAAACTGCGGGCAGCCCAAGCTGCCTTGGCCGACTTCGTGTTGAGCGTCAATTCGAACTTGGTGGGCTACCGCGCCGACAAGGTGATCGAATAAGAGCGCTGACTTCCGGTAATGATGCTGTGGACGGCTCCTCCACCGGCACATGAGTGCCATGGATGCGGGCGCTGTTGAGGCTCCCACGATTCAGAGGAGCAGGTCCATGCAGACGATCACGACAATCGGTCTCGACATCGCCAAGTCGGTGTTCCAGGTGCACGGCGTTGATGCTGCCGGCCAGGTGGTCATCCGCCGCCAGTTGAAACGTCGCCACGTGCTGACATTCTTTGAGAAGCTGCCACCCTGCTTGGTCGGCATCGAGGCTTGCGCCTCGTCTCACCATTGGTCGCGCGAGTTGCAGACACTTGGCCATACCGTGCGATTGATGCCGCCGGCTTACGTAAAGCCCTATGTCAAACGGCAGAAGAACGACATGGCCGACGCAGAAGCGATTTGCGAAGCGGTCACCAGAGCCAACATGCGGTTCGTGCCAACCAAGACGCCAGAGCAGCAGAGTTGTCTGATGCTTCATCGCACACGCCATCTATTCATCCGTCAGCAGACCGCGGTGATTAATTCGATCCGAGCGCATCTCGCCGAGTTCGGCATTGTCGCACCGGTCGGGCGCAAAGGGGTCACGGAATTGCTGCGTATTGTTGCCGACCCGAAGGACAAGCGGGTGCCGGAGGTTGCCCGTGCCTGCCTTGCCGCGCTCGGTACCCAGCTGCTCGCTCTCAAGGAGCAGATTTTGGAGTTCGATCGGATGATCCTGGTCTGGCATCGGTCCGACCAGACGAGTAAGCGCCTTCATTACATTCCTGGGGTCGGCCCGATGCTGGCGACTGCGCTGGTTGCGAGTGTTGCCGATCCCAGAACCTTCCGGTCCGGACGTAACTTCTCCGCCTGGATTGGGCTCGTTCCCAAACAGCACTCAAGTGGGGGCAAGGAGCGGCTCGGCAGCATCAGTAAACAGGGCGATCGCTATCTGCGGAGCCTGTTCGTGGCCGGAGCACTCGCCGTCATCCGCTATGCCAAGATCCATGGCACCGGGCATCGGCCTTGGCTCACGGCGTTGCTAGGTCGACGCCCGACAAAGGTCGCCGCGATCGCGCTTGCCAACAAGATTGCGCGGATGGCCTGGGCCATGATGGCCAAAGGTGAGCGATATAGAAATCCTGTCGCGCTAGCGCGGTGAACGAGATCGCGCCGGATAACCGGCGTGATGTGAAGGTTGGGAGGGCGAACAGCACGTAATGCAGAGCCGGTCGATCCGGCGATCAGGACAACCCACTTGTGCCATCGCATTGCTATCGAATGCGCGGTTTTGACCGGGACCTGATCCGCGGAGGGCATTATGGCCAGCGGTCATGTGAACCGCGCTTAAAGGCCGAACACATGGCTGCACCGACCAAGCCTGCGACGTGAAAAAAGTCCTTGCCAATCCGGAGCCGTCCACACATGGCACTTCTCGGACATGGCGAGATGTCTGAGTTAGATCCGTTATGCGCGTGCCGGACGTGCAGGACTGCCCGTCGTAGTTGGGGTTTAATTCTCCCTCCCGCATCCCCACATAATGTTTATGACACAATGGCAACCACCCAAGCGGGAACCCGCAAAGACCAAGGCTGAGCTGCGCGAGATGCTGGCAGAAGCCGTCCGCAATACGCAGGCTGAGAATAAGCGCTTGCAGCAGCCCAAGAGAGTGAAGGCGGCCTAACTCATATCTGAGTGCAAGAACCTCGGTTGGCCGACCTCCCCCTAGGCCCCAGCCGGAGTTCCGACACAAGCGGCCTCGGCACGCCGCCCGCGCCGGGGTCGTTTCTTTCTGGCCACACGCAAAAGCCGCCAAGGTTTCCCTCGACGGCTCGCCGTTGCGTTGCGTTTGCTAGGAGGTTTGCTGCGTCGAGCGGTGCTCGAACGTAGCCGTGCCTACCTCGCCATGGGACGCACAGCCTCAATGAGGCGTCCGGTGCGTTGCCAATGTGTCGGGCCAACGATCCCCGATGGCGTAGCATCTGTCACCAGCGGCGATGCTGATCAAGCCAGTGTTGCTGTCCTATAAATGAAATAGATACACGCGCCGACGAGGTGATCGAATGAGGTTCTCGACTTCCGATATTGGCACTTTTCCGACTTGGCGCGATGTCCGACTTGAGTCCACACACGGGGGTAAAGCGGAAATCCGACTTGGGGCCCGCCAGATCAGCTCTTGACCACTTTTCGATCATCGCGAGGTGCATGATTGGAGTTCTGCAAGCGGATCACAGGCGGACATTGACCAGCCGCAGTTCAAGAAGCCTCGACCCGAACGCTCGCAATCAAGAATGAGGTGCGCAGCCCATTTGTACCCAGAGAGATCTATAGGAGAAAGTGTAAGTTCTCCTGCTTTGCCCGTCGGGCAAATCAGTCACGTCCGGCCGTCCGCCTGTCCAGATGTTTTCGCAAAAATATTTCCATTCCCGTCTGACCCAAATCACTTCATATCGTCAGTCGTCCCGCCCCACAGAGGGGCGTATCATGATCGTCACGAACGCGGGGCGGGATGCGGTGGATGTGGATGCGCTGATAACGAACGGCGTTGAAGCGGACGGCGAAGCCGTGTGGTCCTGACGCCCCGACGCTGGCGTCAAGTTCGCGCTAAGGAGCGCTGATGACGGTGGCAAGAAAGCCCGGTCACCGAGGAGAGCGCGGAGGAAACCGTTAAAACCATTGCGCGGGGAATGCCGGGTGATTCCGGTGTGACCTGACTAACGCGTGTGCGCTCTACCACTATCATTGCACACGCGGCGATCGGGCGCATCGGGCGCCCGGCATTCCCTGCGCCCTCTGATCGAGAGGGCGGGAGGTTAATGGCAAAACTCGCGCGAAACGCGCGGCGAGATCGCGAAGCTGTGTTTGCTAAATAGCAGGGCTGTTTGAAAATTGAATCACAGTTGTCGTCGCCCGGCTTGACCGGGCGATCCAGTATTCCGCCGGCGTTTGTGATTGAGTCGAAAAGCCGCGGCGTACTGGATACCCCGCTTTCGCGGGGTATGACGGCTTCTTCTCGGAGCTGCGCGGTGCGCCACGCTATAGGCGGGGACGACGATGAGAGATTACGCGGCCACGATTTCCGGAAAATTAAATCTGCCTCACACTTCCCTTCGGCTCAAAAACGCCAGCCGCTCGAACAAATGCACGTCCTGCTCGTTCTTCAAGAGCGCGCCGTGCAGCGGCGGAATCAGCTTGCGCGGGTCGCGCTCCCTGAGCATTTCCGGCGTCATGTCCTCATTCAGCAGGAGTTTCAGCCAGTCCAGCAGTTCCGAGGTCGACGGCTTCTTCTTCAGGCCGGGCACTTCCCTCACCTCGAAAAAGATCCGCAACGCCTCTTCCACCAGGCGTTTCTTGATATCGGGAAAATGCACGTCGACGATCCGGTGCATGGTGTCGACGTCGGGAAACTTGATGTAGTGGAAGAAGCAGCGGCGCAGGAAGGCGTCCGGCAATTCCTTCTCGTTGTTCGAGGTGATCATCACGATCGGGCGCAGTTTTGCCTTGATGTTCTCGCCGGTCTCGTAGACGAAAAACTCCATGCGATCGAGTTCGAGCAGCAGATCGTTGGGAAATTCGATGTCGGCCTTGTCGATTTCGTCGATCAGGAGCACCGGGCGCTTCTCGTGGGTGAAGGCGTCCCACAGCTTGCCGCGCTTGATGTAGTTGGAGATGTTGGAAACCCTGGCATCGCCGAGCTGGCTGTCGCGCAGCCGCGACACCGCGTCGTATTCGTAGAGGCCCTGCTGTGCCTTGGTGGTCGACTTGATGTGCCAGGTCAAAAGCGGCGCGCCGAGGGCTTTGGCGACTTCCTCGGCCAGCACGGTCTTGCCGGTGCCGGGCTCGCCCTTGATCAGCAGCGGGCGCTCGAGCACGATCGAGGCGTTGACCGCGATCTTGAGATCATCGGTGGCGACGTAATCCTTGGTGCCGGTAAATTTCATCGAGTATTTGCCTTGTTGTTTGTTATTGAGCGCGCCTGCGCGCCTCTAGCTGAACAGGAAACGACCGCCGGTGCGGCGGTCGCTATCGGGGACGAAGGGCGTTGTCAAACGCGTTTGATCAGCGTGAGGATGACGAGCACGACAACCGCGCCGATCGTGGCGTCGATGATCGAACCGAGCATGCCGACGGCCAGTTCGACATGCAGCTGCGGCAACAGCCAGCCTGCGACCAGCGCGCCGATGATGCCGACCACGATATTTCCGATCAGTCCGAAACCGGCGCCGCGCACGATCAGGCCGGCCAGCCAGCCGGCGATCGCGCCGATCACAATTGCCGCTAAGATACCCATCGGTAATGCCCCGTTGAAAAAGCGCCCCTTGAAAAGGCCTCGGGGCTCAATTCTAGTTGAAAAACCCGGCAGGTCTAGGCCTCTCTGCCCTTGACGTGCCCGATCCGGCGGGCGATCTGTAATTCATGTTCTTGCAATTCTTCACATCATTGCGCGACGCGCAGGTCCCGGTGACCTTGCGCGAATATCTGACGCTGATGGAGGCACTCAACGCCGACCTCGCCGAGCAGACGGTGGAGAATTTCTATTATCTGTCGCGCACCGCGCTGGTGAAGGACGAGCGCAATCTCGACAAGTTCGACCGCGTGTTCGGCACCGTGTTCAAGGGGCTGGAGAGCCTGCTCGACGCCATGGAGAAGGCGGACATTCCGGCCGAATGGCTGAAGAAGCTCGCCGAAAAATATCTCACCGAGGAAGAGAAGAAGCAGATCGAGGCGATGGGTTGGGACAATCTCATGGAGACCTTGCGCCAGCGCCTGAAGGAGCAGCAGGGCCGGCATCAGGGCGGCAGCAAATGGATCGGCACCGCAGGCACCTCGCCGTTCGGCGCCCACGGCTACAACCCGGAAGGTGTGCGGATCGGCCAGGAGAAGAACCGCAATTTCCGCGCGGTGAAGGTGTGGGACCGCCGCGAATTCAAGGACCTCGACGGCAACGTCGAACTCGGCATCCGCAACATCAAGATCGCGCTGCGGCGCTTGCGCAAATTCGCCCGCATCGGCGCGCCGGACGAGCTCGATCTCGACACCACGATCAAGGAGACTGCCAACCACGGCTATCTCGACGTCGTGATGCGTCCCGAACGGCGCAACGCGGTCAAGGTGCTGGTGTTCTTCGACATCGGCGGCTCGATGGATTCGCATATCGAGCAGGTCGAGGAACTGTTTTCCGCGGCAAAGACCGAATTCAAGCACATGGAATATTTCTACTTCCACAACTGCCTGTATGAAGGCGTGTGGAAGCAGAACCGCCGCCGCTTTACCGACCGGACGCCGACCTGGGACGTGCTGCATAAATATCCGCACGATTACAAGGTGGTGTTCGTCGGCGACGCCTCGATGTCGCCTTACGAGATCATGGTGCCCGGCGGCTCGGTCGAGCATGTCAATGAAGAGGCGGGGTCGGTCTGGCTCGATCGCATCACGCGCACCTATCCGCATGCGGTGTGGCTCAACCCGGTGGCGCAGCGGCACTGGGATTATTCGGAATCCACCACCATCATTCGCCGGCTGTTTTCGGAGCGCATGTTCCCGATCACGATCGAGGGCCTGGAAGGCGCGATGAAGGAACTGGTGCGGTAAAAGTCCTGTCGTCATTCCGGACGGTCCGAAGGACCGATCCGGAATGACGAGGATAGCAAATTCGATCGAGATTCCGGGTTCGATGCTTCGCATCGCCCCGGAATGACGTAAGAGAGGTGTGAGAAAATGCCCCAGACCATCCATACCGGTATCAAGGCGCTGATCGACGAGGCCAATGCCGAGATCGAAACCGTCAGCGCCGCCGACGCCATCGAGTTCGCGAAGGGCGACGACGTCGTGATCGTCGATATCCGCGATCCCCGCGAGATCGAGCGCGACGGGCGAATTCCGGGCGCATTCTCCTGCACCCGCGGCATGCTGGAATTCTGGATCGATCCGGGAAGCCCCTATGCCAAGCCGATCTTCCAGCAGGACAGGAAATTCATCTTTCATTGCGCCGGCGGCATGCGCTCGGCCTTAGCGGCGAAAACCGCGCAGGACATGGGCCTGAAGCCGGTCGCGCATATGGGCGGCGGTTTTGCGGCATGGCGCGACGCCGGCGGCCCGGTCGAGAAGGTCGAGCCGAAGAAACCGAAGTGATACCCCGTCATTCCGGGGCGCGCCGTAGGCGCGAACCCGGAATCTAGAGCTAATTAACATCCGGATTCCGGGTCTGCGCCTTCGGCGCATCCCGGAATGACAATGAGGATCCCTTCCATGTCAGCCACCGACGATCCGCTGGTCACCACCGATTGGCTCGCCGCCCGTATCGACGATCCCAAAGTCAGGATCATCGACGCGTCCTACAAGATGCCGGGCGTGCTGCCGCTGCCGTCGGACGATTACCTTGCCGCCCATATTCCGGGCGCCGTGTTCTTCAATGTCAATACGATCGCCGATCCCGACGATCCCCGCCCGCATATGTATCCGAGCGCCGAGCGGTTCGCGCGCGACGTCTCGGCGCTTGGCATCTCCTCTGGCGATACCGTGGTCGCCTACGATTCAGGCGGCTGGGTCGCGGCGCCGCGGGCGTGGTGGATGTTCCTGTCGTTCGGCCATCGCAGCGTGAAGGTGCTGGATGGCGGTCTAAAGAAATGGCTGCGCGAGGGACGCCCGACCCATTCCGGCGAGGTCACGCCGAAACCAGGGAAATTCCAGGCCGTGCTCGATTCCAGTTTCGTGCGCAGCAAGCAGCAATTGCTCGGCAATCTGGAAAACCGCGCCGAGCAACTGGTCGATGCGCGCCCGCGCGCGCGTTTCGAGGGCACGGTGGCCGAGCCGTGGCCGGGCCGCCGCTCCGGCCATATCCCCGGCAGCCGCAACGTGCCTTACGCCGAACTGTTCGACGCGACCACCGGCGCGATGAAGCCGCTCGACGATTTGCGCAAAGCGTTCGCGGCCGCAGGCCTCGACATGACAAAACCGGTCGTGACGACCTGCGGTTCCGGTGTCTCCGCGCTGGTGCTGACGCTGGCGCTTTATCGGCTCGGCGTAAGCGGGTCGGCGCTTTATGACGGCTCCTGGGCCGAATGGGGCCTGCCCGATGGACCACCGGTCGCAACCGGTCCGGCCTGAATCAGTGGTTGCGTGCCGCCGCCGGCGGCTGGACGAACGGCTGAGCAAACGGGTTGGGCGGCAGCTGTTGTGCCAGTCGCGCCAGTTGCGCCTGCCGGGCGCGCGCTGCAAGCCGGCGGCGGTGGGCTGCCCGCCGCGCCTGCAGACGCCTCTTGGCGGCGATCTGGTCGGGCGTGGCGCTGACGGCCGCCTTTGCCGGCGGCGTTTCGACGACGACGGCGGGACCGCGGAGCGTGGCGATTTTCGTTGAGAGGGAATCGGTGTCCGGCGAAGCCTGAACGCTCGCCTGCTCGGATGACGCCGGGCCGGCTTGGTTCTCCGGCAAGACCTGCTCGGTTGAAGCGACCTTTGTTTCGTCAGCGGCAGTTGGCGTTGGATTGTTGTTTGCGTCAGCGGCGGGCGCATCGGTCGGGGCGGGTGCCGTCTCGCTCGGTGCCGGGCTTTCCAAGGCCGGGATTTCGGGCCTTGCGGCCTCCGGCAGCGACGCGTCCTCCGTCCTCAGCGCGGCGATCCTCTCAGGCCCGGTCGGCGCCTGCGCGGCCGATACAATGGGGGTGGTTTGCTCCGCGGGGGCGGCAATTGCGCTTGCATTTTCCGATGGCTCTGCCTCTGCGACCGCCGGTTCGACCCGCAGCATCGCCAGCACCGGCCTTGTGGCTTCGGCTTGCTGCGCAAACATCGTCTCGGGGGCGGCGCGCCACGATGGGTTACTGGCGAATTCCTCGTGAGCCGCGCGCAACAACGCCGCCGCGCCGAGCCCGAAGACCAGTATCGACATCGACAACAGGATCGCCGCGAACAGAAAACGGAAACCGGGCAGCATGGCGGGGCGAATTTCCGCCTTCGCTTGCGAGCTTGCGAAGGACCTTGCACATCGGGGAACGCGGTGACCACTGATTTTGGCCGCGTTCGCGACGCATCGGACACCCAGCGCAGCGAATCAGGCTGAGTCGAGAATACCGCAACGGCTTACCGGCGCTTGTTAAAAATCCGCGGCGCGGATGCCCGCCTCGATGCCGGAATACGTTTCCCCGGCCGGTGAGGCTTGGTTGCAACGGTGTTCCCAGACCATCTTAAAATGCCGAAATCGGGCCGAACCAGCCCGATTTGTCTTGAATGCGCCGCTATCTTCGGCCATCTCCCGTTAACCGTCCGGTGTCGGCTTGGGGACTATACAAGAGCAATGATGAGCAAACGCATTCTGACGATTTTTGCTGCCCTGGCGGCGGGCGCGGCGGGAACCTCGTTCGCGCTGGCGCAGAGCTATCCGGTTCCCCCCGGTGCGATCTATTCGACGGCGCCACAGCCCTATCCGCCCGGCGGCTATCCGGCCGATTATCGCCGTGCGCCTGGAGCGCCGGATTTCGATGCGCTGGAAGATGACGAGGCGCCAAACGCGCGGAGTTCAACCGCGCTGCCGCCGCCCGGCCCGGTACTTTCTCCCAGTGATCCGCGCTATGGCCGGCCGGCTGACGCTCGCCCCCTGTATTCCGACCGCGCCATGCCCACCGGTCCAATTCTTTCACCCGATGACCCGCGCTATGGCCGCCCCGCTGGCGCCGCGCCGGTGTATTCCGGCGTGCCTGCCGGTCCAATTCTTTCGCCGGACGATCCACGCTATGGCCGTCCCGACGGACCGCCGCCGGTGATCTATTCTGACCGACCCGCCGGGCCGCCGCAGCAGACCTATTCGGATCGCGGCAACGGCGATGCCGGCGACGACAACCGCGCGCTTCGTCCGCCCGAGGCGATCGGAACCCCCGGCAATATCACGGGGTCGGTGCAACCTCCGATCGGGGCCGACGGCAGGCCGATGGTGCTTTCCGCGCTGCCGCCGGATGAACAGCCCGAGGCCGGTCCTGCGCAACTTTCCCCGAACCTGCGTCGGCAGGAAGTCGCTTTCGCCACCAAGGAGCCGGCGGGAACGCTGATCGTCGATACTCCGAACACCTATCTCTATTACGTGCTGGGTGGCGGCCGCGCCATCCGCTACGGCGTGCGCGTCGGCCGCGACGGTTTCACCTGGACCGGCGTGCAGAAAATCTCCCGAAAGGCCGAGTGGCCGGATTGGCATCCGCCGACCGAGATGATCGATCGTCAGCCCTATCTACCGCGTTTCATGGCCGGCGGCCCCGGCAATCCCCTGGGGGCGCGCGCGATGTATCTCGGCAATACGGTCTACCGCATCCACGGCACCAACCAGCCCTCGACGATCGGCAAATTCGTCTCGTCGGGCTGCATCGGCATGCTCAACGAGGACGTCTCGGACCTGTTCGATCGCGTCAAAGTCGGCACCCGCGTGGTCGTACTGCCCGGCGGTCCGCCGCCGGGGTCGACCACCACCGCCTCGGCAGCGCCGTTGCCCGGACCCGCCGGCGCAGCGCCGGCACCCGCCGCGCAGCTGTCGGGGGGCGTTGCCCCCGGCACGCAGCCGACCGTGGTGCCGCCGCTGCCGGCGCCGGTGACGGTGCGCTAGCCACTACGATCGGCACATCATTTTGAAAGGCGCGCGGTGGCGCGCCTTTTTGTTGCGCGTGCAATCGCCTTGATCTCGGTCGATAAGACGCGGTTAACCATTCGTTCATAGAAGTCAGATTGTCTGGTCCTTCCGCTGATCGCGGAAACCATGGCTGCCATTGTTTCGCGGGGCCGGAGGGAGCTGGTGGTGAGCACGGTCGCTAGTCGAATTTCGCCCGTCAATGAAAAGCTCTATCACCAGAGTAATCTGCTGGGTGACTGGAAAGGCTCATTCTCCAACAATAATCAAGCCATCGATTTCAAGGTCGTAAGCATCACAGGAGATACGGCGCAGATCGAATATTCGCATAACGGGCATAAGGAGGTAGGTACAGCCAACGTCGATAAGAACACCATCACCTACGGCAATGTCACGATCGCGACTCGCGATGGACAGAAGGGCGCGCTGGAGTTTTCATTCGGGACGGTGAGACAGGCAGCTGTTATCGACAAGGTGGCCGCGCCGGCCACGGACCAGAACCCGCTGGTGGGCAGCTGGATCGGCAGTACGGACACGCAGAGCGCATCCTTTCAGGTTCTCTCGATCAGCGGGCGGGATGCGCAGGTCAGATATAACATCAATGGGCAGAGCGGGCAGGGTGTCGGCGACGTCGTCAACAATTCCGTCCTTTTTGGCAATGTGGTGTTCTCAAACACCGATGGATTGAACGGGAAGTTGATATTCCCGGCCCCAGGCCAGACGTTGTCGCTCGACGTAACGAAGTTCACGCCAGTAACCGCTTGATCGCTTGGTCAGCGCGCCAATCTGCTGCGCGTCGCCGGGAGCCCTGCTGCAAGCGAATTTAAGGGCCGCTGAATCCGTCTATGCCAATCTTCTCGGCGTCTCGCCCTTGAACCAGGCGTCGATGCACTCGACCATCTGGCTGTAATGGGCGCGGAAGGTCTCCTCGGTGGTGTAGCCGAGATGCGGCGTCAGCACGAGGTTGTCCAGCTTTCGGAAGGGATGATCGGTTGGCAGCGGCTCGACCGAGAACACGTCGACCGCGGCGCCGGCGATCTTGCGCGCTTTCAGGGTTTCCAGTAGCGCGGCTTCGTCGACGATCGGTCCGCGCGCGGTGTTGACGAGATAGGCGGTCGGCTTCATGCGCGCCAGATCCGCGGCCCCCACCAGCCCGCGCGAGCGTTGGCTCAGCACCACGTGAACGGTGACGATGTCGGCTTTAACGAATAATTCTTCCTTGGTGGCGTAGTCGACGCCGACTTCCTTGCATCGTTCGGCCGTCAGGTTCGGGCTCCACGCGATCACGTTCATGCCGAACGCCTTCGCCAGTCCCGAAACCTTGGCCCCTAACTTGCCGAGCCCGATCACCCCCAGCGTCTTGCCCTCGATCTCCATGCCGATGAATTTCTGCAGGGGCTCGCCGGCATGCATGCGAGCGCTCTCGCGGCCGATGTTGCGGGTCAGTTCCAGGATCAGTCCCATGGTCAGGGGTGCGGTGGGATCGCGGCCCCATTGCGTCCCGCACAACACCACTTTGTGGTCCTTGGCGGCCTCCATATCGATCGCGGCGTTGCGCAGGCCCGACGTGATCAGGAGTTTCAGTTTGGGCAATGCCGCAAACATGGCGCGCGGAAACGGCGTGCGCTCGCGCATCGCGCAGATGATCTCGAAATCCCCGAGCGCGGCGGCTGCGGCTTCGGGGGAGGCGAAGGGCTGGTTGAACACCGTCAAATCGACCCGATCGCCGATCTTCGACCAGTCCGCCATCCGCAATGTCAGATGCATGTAGTCATCGAGAATTGCACAGCGCAGCCGCGTCATGGGAGGGTCCGTTCATGGCGATGGTGACGGAGCGGAAAATGCGCCGTCCGGGAGGCTTCATGGTCGCGCGCAATTGGCGAGCGCGCAAGCGCCCGCGGCCTAAAAAGCGCCGGCCGTTATGAACGTGAAGGTGACCTGAGTGCCTTGGCGGCCCGAATTTCGGCGACCATCGACTGAACCGCAGGCGACACCGCGCCCTGCTTGGCCCGGCAGGCCGGTCCCGGACCCCTCATATAATGCAGTTCCGGCCGGTACGGGTCGAATGCCCTCGTGAAGAACTGGCGCCAGAAGCCCCTGATCTCGTCGAGCGCGCCGAATCGGTGATGGTGGCTGTCTGCCGGGGAGGAAAGGGATTTTGACGCAATGGTTGCCATGACGCGGCCCGTTGTTTTCGCCCGCGGCTTGGGCCGCGCTGAGCGCTTTTCGGCGCTGAAGGCGAGTTTTGGCCTGATTTATTAAAAGAAGGTTTCAATTGTTCTGATCCGGCCCGGACATGGTATCGATCCCGTAACGTTCCGTGGTGAACGGATGGAAAACATTCGACGCCGGTTGCCCTTTGGGGGCCACGCCGCTACATCAGCGGCAGCAAATTTCCAAAAATCCTCTCGATTTCAGGGATCTCGATGGCGCACCAGTTCGTCTATTTCATGCAGGGTTTGTCCAAGACCTATCCCGGTAACCGCAAGGTGCTGGATAACGTCCATCTGTCGTTCTACCCCGACGCCAAGATCGGCGTGCTCGGCGTCAACGGCTCCGGCAAATCGACGCTGCTGCGGATCATGGCCGGCATCGACAAGGAATATAACGGCGAGGCCTGGGTCGCCGAGGGCGCACGCGTCGGCTACCTCGAGCAGGAGCCGCAGCTCGATGCCACCAAGACCGTGCGCGACAACATCATGCTCGGCGTCGCCAAGCAGAAGGCGATCCTCGATCGCTATAACGAGCTGGCGGTGAATTATTCCGACGAGACCGCCGACGAGATGACCAGGCTGCAGGATCAGATCGAGGCCGCGGGCCTCTGGGATCTCGACAGTAAGGTCGATCAGGCAATGGACGCGCTGCGTTGCCCGCCCGACGATGCCGACGTGACAAAACTCTCCGGCGGCGAGCGCCGCCGCGTCGCGCTGTGCAAGCTGCTGCTGGACCAGCCCGATCTCCTGCTGCTGGACGAGCCGACCAATCATCTCGACGCCGAATCGGTGTCATGGCTGGAAGGTCACTTGCGCAACTATCCCGGCGCGATCCTGATCGTCACCCATGACCGCTATTTCCTCGACAACGTCACAGGATGGATTCTCGAACTCGACCGCGGCAAGGGCATTCCCTACGAGGGCAACTACACCGCCTGGCTGTCGCAAAAGCAGAAACGGCTGGCGCAGGAAGGCCGTGAGGAGGCCGCCCACCAGCGCACGCTGGAGCGCGAGAAGGAATGGATCGCGGCCTCGCCGAAGGCGCGCCAGGCTAAATCCAAGGCGCGCTATCAGCGCTATGAAGAACTGCTGAAGCAGGCGAGCGAGAAGCAGACCCAGACCGCGCAGATAACGATTCCCGTGGCCGAGCGCCTCGGCCAGAACGTGATCGACTTCGAGGGCCTGACCAAGGGCTACGGCGACCGCCTCTTGATCGACAATCTCACCTTCAAGCTGCCGCCCGGCGGCATCGTCGGCGTGATCGGCCCCAACGGCGCCGGCAAGACCACGCTGTTCCGGATGATCACCGGGCAGGAAAAGCCGGACAAGGGCACCATCACCATCGGCGAGAGCGTGCATCTCGGCTATGTCGACCAGTCGCGCGACAGTCTCGACGGCAAGAATAGCGTGTGGGAGGAAATTTCCGGCGGCAACGAATTGATCCAGCTCGGCAAGCGCGAGGTCAATTCGCGCGGCTATTGCTCGTCGTTCAATTTCAAGGGCGCCGACCAGCAGAAGAAGGTCGGCTCGCTGTCGGGCGGTGAGCGCAACCGCGTGCACCTGGCCAAGATGCTGAAATCCGGGGCCAACGTGTTGCTGCTCGACGAGCCGACCAACGATCTCGATGTCGACACGCTGCGCGCGCTGGAAGAAGCGCTGGAGGATTTCGCCGGCTGCGCCGTGATCATCAGCCATGACCGCTGGTTCCTCGACCGCATCGCCACCCACATGCTCGCCTTTGAGGGCGACAGCCATGTCGAATGGTTCGAAGGCAATTTCCAGGATTACGAGAAGGACAAGATGCGAAGGCTCGGGCAGGATTCCATCATTCCGCACCGGCTGAAGTACAAGAAGCTGACGCGACAGGGCTAAAGTCGTTCAAAAAGGATTTGCGGCGCCATATCAACGTGATATGCTATCCTAAGTTGAAAGATCGGCTGCGATCTAGATTTATTTTTTTGAAAATTGAGATCGCGCGGCATTGGGCAAGGGCGCGCCATGGCAGGATCAAGGGCAGGACCGCTTCCATTCGCTTTTTTGCTCGCCTTGGCGACCGAGGCCAACGGCAGCCCGGTTTCGCTCACCCCGGAGATGAAGGACGATCTTCAGCTTGGCAGTTTGTCAGGTCTGCTTGCCTTGAACCGGAATCCCGAGTTCAGCATCAAGTCGGTTGAGCAAGTGAAGAACGGCGAGACCACCACGGTGGTTCAGTACTTTCCAAATTTCCCGAATTTCCGAAATTGTTTTTACGGCAATTGGCGAAACTGTTGATTCGATGATTGAGCCGCGCCTCATCATTCTCCAACCGACACCCTACTGCAACATCAACTGTTCCTACTGTTATCTTGGCGGCCGGGACGACAGGCGTCTGATGTCCCGCGAAGTCGTCGAAGCGTTGCGTGACAAGATATTTCGTCGATTGCCCACGCAATCGGCCCCAATCGTCGTTTGGCATGCCGGAGAACCGACCGCGGCTCCGATCGAGTGGTATGAGCACGCCTACAGCCGCTTGCTGGATGTCGCCCCGGCTCAGACCGGCTTCGCGATGCAGTCAAACGGGATCGCGATCGATGACAGATGGATCGATCTGTTCCGCCGCACCAACACCAACGTGAGTTTGAGCATCGATGGGCCGGAGCGGTTTCATGATGCCCGTCGTCGTACGCGCAGCGGCAAGCCCACGTGGGAGCTGGCCACGAGATCATTGAAGCGTCTTCAAGACGCAGGGTTCGACCCCAGCGTGATCACGGTTCTGCATCCGAACGGTCTGGAATGCCCCGAAGACTACTATGCCTTCTATCGCGACCACGGAATCACCCAGATCAGCTTCAGCGTTGACGAACTTGAGGGTGCGAACAAGGTTTCGAGCTTCGCCGGAAGGGATTTCAAGGCTTCGATTACGGCCTTCCTCGTGGCAATCCTCGATCGGGCCTACCGCGACAATTTTCCGCTGCACATCCGCGAAGTCGAGCGCATCGCGCAGAAATTGGCCGGCGTTGAACTGTCTGAAAATGAACAGGTCGAGCCCTGGGCCGCGGTCGTTGTTGCCGCCGACGGA
This sequence comes from uncultured Alphaproteobacteria bacterium, assembly GCA_963801875.1. Lineage (GTDB taxonomy): Bacteria > Pseudomonadota > Alphaproteobacteria > Rhizobiales > Xanthobacteraceae > Bradyrhizobium. The sequence goes on from CAWDGT010000011.1 coordinate 511,581, forward strand.
AAGGTCTCGACGTTCTCTCCTGAATTCATGGAAGTCAGCGCGCCCGCTTACGATAATTTCGTATTCGGCAACATTCTGGATGGCAGCATCGAGGAATTCGCGCGCGCCCGGACATTTTTGCGTGCAGCTCGAGAGATCGCGGAAGGTGTCGCAGCATGCAAAAAAAGCTGCCGATATTTCGCCGTTTGCGGAGGGGGAAGCCCGGTCAACAAGCTCTCCGAAAAGAGCGACATGACAGTGACGGAAACCGAATTTTGCCGATTGACGACGCAGACTTCGGCCGATGCCCTGCTGGCATTCATTGACTTGCACAGGACTGTTAGGCCGTCGTTGCAACGGGTCATACTGGAGCGGGAAGCGGCAATTAGCCTGTAGGTCATGCGCAGGAAATCGATACTGATTATTTAGCGGGAGATACTGAAGGTTTTGATTGGTAGAGCGGCGAAGTAGCAGGGAGTGATGGTCCTATGGCACATTCAGCTGAGCCCTCGACAGGCCGGGGCGTTCCGAAAGGTCCCGCCAAGTCGCACGCGCCGCAGCCGAGCCAAACCGGCGAGCTTTCTGCCCTGGAGGGCGCCGTCAACGATGCCTCCTCGCGTGCGGCGTCGTTGTGGCTGTCGTTCCTGACGTTTATGGCCTATTTGACCATGACCGTCGGGGCGGTCACTCACGAGGCATTGCTTGAGCAAAAACCGATCAAGCTGCCTGTTCTGAATGTGGATCTGCCGCTTGTCGGCTTCTTCTGGATCGCTCCTCTGTTTTTTCTGCTGTTTCAATTTTACCTGTTTCTACAACTGGTCATCCTGGTCCGCAAAGTTGCCAGTTTCGACGCCAGTCTGCGAACTGCCGTTGCGACAGCGGAGGAACAGGAGAAGTATCGTAAGCGGCTTGATACGTTCCTCGTTGTGCAATTCCTGAGCGGCGCAGAGGAGGAACGAAGCGGCCTGACCGGCAGACTGCTTCGCTCTGTTGCCTTTATCACGCTCGTCATTTTACCGATCCTGCTGCTTCTGCAGTTCCAGTTGACTTTTTTGCCATATCACGACGCATGGGTGACATGGGTCCACCGCATCGCAATACTGGTCGATATCCGCCTTGCCTGGGTCTTCTGGTTCGCGATTTATAAGGGTGACGGCGCAATCTATTTCCCTGAAATCGAGTTTGGATGGCGCGAATTTTTCGGCCGCGGCCCTCTCCGGCAAGTAGCGCGGGATGCCATTGCAAAGATTCGTCTGGCGGCCCGCGACGCATACCGCAGCAGTCGGCCAGGCTTTATTTGCTCCATTGGGATAGTTCTTGCGTCATTCTTTGTGTTTGCGTTTACGGATGAACCGATTGCGGGAGTTGTTCGGGTCCCCGTACCCCGCATCAGCAGCGATAAAATAGTTTGGGAATTCAAACCCGTTGCCGATGTCGTGCTGCACGGGTCCATTAATATGGTCGAAGGAAGACCGAGGGCGTGGTTTTCCAACGTGCTCGTGGTGCCGAACAAGAAACTCATAGACGACACAACGGTGGAAACGGATTTCCCATCCCTGTCATTGCGCGGACGCAACCTGAGCGGAGCAGTGTTGATCGGCTCCGACCTTCGGAATGCCGATTTTACCGGAGCCAACCTGAACGATGCCGTTCTCGATCGCGCGCAATTGGCGCGTGCGCGGTTCGGATGTGCGGCGCCTTACAACAAGCGAACGAAGCCGGGCTGGCCTGAGGATGGGTGCACCTGGCTTCAACGCGCGTCGTTCGCTGAGGCCCAACTGCAAGCGGCGCATTTCAATCGCGCTCGGATGCATGGTGCAATTTTGATTGCAGCAAATCTTGAGGGCGCGGACATGTCTGCGGCTCAGCTGCAGTGGGTGATGTTTACCAACGCGGGGCTGGTCGGGGCCTCGCTGGCGGGAGCGAATCTGAACTTTGCGTTCCTTGATGGAGCAACTTTGATCGGAGCGGACTTTTCGAATACTCAGCTGCAAGGGGTCCTGCTCGGCGCGACGCTTTTTCAATTAACTTCGATTCAATACCTGAGCTCTCCATCGCTCGACAGAATCCCACTCCGAATTGCCAGGCCTCTTCCAAGAGAAGGCATTGAGAAACTCGACGACCAAATATCGAGGTATTTCATGTACGCAACTATCTCGCCTGCATATCCGGGATTCGATTTTGAAAATGTCAGCCCGGATTTCGATTTGGGGCGTCTGGCGAAGTTTCGCGAAGCAACTATTGCCTCGCTGATTCCATATGGAATAATCGAGCGTGACTTTGAAACGACGTACGAACAGGCCACAGAGAAAAGATTGAACGAGATTGCTGAAATGATTCAGGCCGTCAAAGACAAGCAAAATGAAGGGAAGATAAAGGACTATCTGATCCAGCTTACCTGCAATGTTGGAAGCGCGTCTTTTATTACGCCGGCGCTGATCCGATCTGAAAGAATTATGATGGCTGGCCAACAAGCGATTGAGGTTGTCGACACGTTGAGGAACGCTTCGGATCAATGTCCCGGTGCTAAATCTCTGAAGCCTGAACTTAAAAGACACCTGGATGATATGGAACATCGAGTTAAGCCGCCCGGGCGCGGTGCCGACAACAGCATCGGCCCGAATGGGATTCGCGGGTCCGTGGAGACAGCCTCGTCGCCTGAAACATCGACAACCCAAACAGCGGGCGTCCACTGACTTTCTATTGGTCGAGGCTCTGATCCGGTCCAGGCATTGTGCACCACCTATTTGCGGTTATATCGGTTTTTGCGCCATAGCGCGCGGTGCGCGTGATATGATTCGAGAATATTTTCAATAGCGTTCGCTGTATGCGGAAATGAAACGGCGGCGCCCTGTATTCGAGCGCTAACGCGCAAGAATACGGATCGGGTGGACTCGTGAATGCCGTTCGCGTTGGATATAGTTGGACGTCTCGCCATTTTGCTGCTGCTCTTGGCGCTCACCGCGCCTTCTTGCGCCCGCGCCGCCGACGCCGGCTTCGCGCAGTTCATCGCTTCGTTGTGGCCGGAGGCGCAGGCGGAAGGCGTGTCGCGCGCGACCTTCGACGCCGAGACCCGCGGTCTCGAGCCGGATTACAAATTGCCCGATCTGATCCTGCCCGGGCGTCCCGCGACCGGGGCGCCGGCGCAGGCCGAGTTCGTGCAGGTACCCGCCGATTATCTGAAGGAAGCCAGCATCGCGCGGTTAGCCGAACAGGGGCAGCGGCTGATGGCGAAGTACCGCCCCGCGCTGACCGCGATCGAAGCGCGCTTCGGTGTTCCCGCGTCAATCGTGCTGGCGATCTGGGGCCGTGAAACCGATTACGGCCGCTATACGCTGCCCTATGACGGGCTGCGCGTGCTGGCCACGCAGGCCTATGTCGGCCGCCGAAAGGATCAGTACCGTACCGAGCTCATCCTGGCGCTGAAGATGATCGGCGACGGCGAGGTGACGCGCAAGGACATGCGTTCGTCCTGGGCCGGAGCTACCGGTCTCACCCAGTTTCTGCCGTCGGAATTTTACAAGCACGGCGTCGATTTCGACGGCGACGGCCGTATCGACATCTGGCATTCGGTGCCGGATGCGCTGGCCTCCGCCGCGCAGCAACTCGTCAACAAGGGCTGGCAGCGCGGCATGCGCTGGGCCTATGAAGTGCGCGCGCCCGCCAATGTCGATTGCACGATCGGCGTGCCGGAGTTGACAAAGCCGATCGGCGAATGGCTGCGCGCAGGTTTCGTTCCGGTGCGCGGACAAACGCTCAGTGCAAGCGAGCAGGCGCAGCCGGCCTCGTTGTTGCAGCCCGAGGGCATCTACGGCCCGGCATTTCTGACAACGAAGAACTACTTCGTCATCAAGGAATATAATTTTTCGGATCTCTATGTGCTGTTCGTCGGCCACCTCAGCGACCGCATGTCGAGCCCGCAACCATTCGCGACCCCGTGGTCGGCTTCGACCCAGCTGCGCACCGTCGATGTCGAAGCCATGCAGCGCCAGCTCACGCGAATCGGACTCTATGCCGACAAGGTGGACGGCAAGGCGGGGATGAAAACGCGCGCCGCGCTCGGCGCCTATCAGAAATCGGCCGGGCTCAAGGTGGACTGCTGGCCCAGTGAAGCGGTGCTGCGTTCGATCAGCGCGGCGCGCTGAAAACCGCCCGGCGGGTGCTTGCCGGCCTGGCGAGCGCGCAGGATAAGGCAGCGAAAAGAAAAAACCCGGCCGAAGCATCGGCCGGGTTTTGAAATCTAGGCGCGATAGATTGCGCGCCGGCTGCTATCAGTCGCAGTACTGCACGCGGCGGAAGCGCCAGCCGTAACCATCCCAGAAGCGCTCGCGAACCCAGCGGCAGGGCGGGCCTTCCACGTACGCCGGCCCGGGACCATAATAATAGCCCGGAGCCTGGGACGCGATGGCGCCGCCGACGATCGCGCCGCCGATCAGTCCGGCCGCCACGCCTGCGGCGACACCGCGCTGTGCGCTTGCGGGCGTCGCGACGAGCGAACCGGCGATCGTTGCGACCGCGACGAAGGCAGCTAATGTCTTCTTCATGTCTTGGGCTCTCCTGCAGATGGCGCCTTCAGCCGGCGCCGGGTTTAAGGTGACTCTCACGCCGTATTGGAAACCGACCGTTTCGCCAAAAAGCGCGCTACCGTCAATCGAAAGTAAACGTTGGCGCGCTGGTGGGCTGAAAAAAAGGTTTTTTCACGCCATTCTTTCAAGGACATCCCCGAAAACGCCGTTTCCGGGGATGCTCGAGCTGTTTTAAGGTAGATGAACGGAAATCAGCCGCACACCCGCACGCGGCGAATCCGCCAGGCATAGCCGTCCCAGAATCGCTGCCGCTGCCAGACGCAGCCGCCATAATAGTCGTCGGCGACATAGGCCGGACCGCCGTAATAGCCGTAACCGGGTCCGTAGTAACCGGGACCGTAATAATAGCCGGGGCCGGCCAGCGCGCCGCCGACGATGGCGCCGCCGATCACGCCGGCAGCCAGACCAGCGCCAAAACCTCGTTGCGCGTGGGCGGGCGGCGCGACGGCCGAAACAGCCAGGGTGGCGACGGCAGCCAGCGCCATCAATGTTTTCCTCATGGCTTCACCTTTCTCATTGGGCAAGGACCGCGAATATGCGGTCTGTTCCAGCGAAAGTTCCACATCTCGCTTGAATGATCAATGAACGGGGGTGCCACATTTGGCGTCGAATATCGGTCGGCGCGGTCGCTATTTTGCAGCGCACAATCGAGCGCTCCGTAAGATAAGGGCCTCTACAACTGCGTCCTGTTGCGCGCCTCGACCTCGGCCTGGGTTTCTGGCTCGCCCAGTTTGGTCTGGTCGTGGATCACCTGGCTGATGCTGGGAAAACCCGATCGTTCGACCTGCGCCTCGCTCGACCACAGACGCGCGCGCATCAGCGCCTTGCCGCAATGGAAATAGGCCTCTTGCACCTCGATGCCCAGCACCGCGCGCGGCAGCTTGCCGAACTCCTCCATTGCGGCCAGCAGATCCGGCTCCGCCGACAGCCTGCCGGTGCCGCCGACGCGCAGCGTCTCGTCGATCCCGGGCACGAAGAAGATCAGCTGCACGCGGCCCGAGCCCTCGACGATATTCTTGAAACTGTCGATCCGGTTATTGCCGGCGCGGTCGGGCATCAACAGCCGGTTCGGCCCGGCGACGCTGACAAAGCCGGGATTGCCGCCGCGCGGCGAGGCGTCGACGCTGCCGTCGGAGCCCGAGGTGGCGAGCACGCAGAACGGCGACATCGCGATGAATTTTCGCGCATAGGCGTCGATCTCCGGACGCGCCTTTGCGATCACGCGCGGGGTGGGCTTTGGGTAGATCGCGGGAAGGTCGCTGGCGGCGAGGTCGGTCACGGGTTTTCTCCGTTGGAAGATCACGCTTCGGGGCGGTTTTTCAGGCGCTCACATCGTCCGCTGCGGCGCGCTTTGCAGCAATTCCTGCAACTGCTGTTTGTAGAACTTTGCATTGCCGGTGGTGAGATGGCCGCGCGTCTCGGTGCTGGCCGGGATCAGATAGAGCTTGCCGTTCTTGACGCGCTTCAGCGCGGCGTCGGTGACGCCGGTTTCCGGCGGATTGCGTTCGTCATCGGCGGCATTGATCGCAAGCAGCGTCGCCTCGATTCGCTCCATCCCGGCGGCAGGGTTGTAGTCGTGCGAGGCTTGCCATTGGTAGATGAAGTCGTTGGCGTCGGCCGCAATCGGCGTCGCCAGCCGGTCGTCCACCATCTTGTCGGCCTTCGCGGCCGTCGGCGCCAGCGTCTGATAGCCGAGCGTGCCGCCGGCGCTCGCAATGCCATAGGCGCTGATGGCGTATTTCATCATCCGCGGCTGGCTGGTGTAGTTGCCGCCGTTGTAATCGGGATCGTTGCGGATGGTCTCGAGCATGATCCGCCGCAGCATCCAGTTGCGCGCCGCCATCTCGGTCGGCTGCGACGCCATCGGCACCAGCGCGTCCATATATGAGGGATATTTCACGCCCCAGATCCAGGTGTGCATGCCGCCCATCGAATTGCCGATCACCAGCCGCAGGTGCTTGACCCCGAGGCCCTCCTTGACCAGGCGGTACTGCGCATCGACCATGTCTTCGTAGTCATATTTCGAAAACGCCGTCTTCATGCCGTCCGAAGGTTTTGACGATTTGCCGTGGCCGATGCCATCGGGAATGATGATGTAGTATTTTGCGGCATCGAGCGGCTGGCCAGGGCCGAACAATTCACCGGCAAAGCCCGGCGTCAGCATGCTCGCCGCCGAGCCGCCGGAGCCGTGCAGCACCAGCACCGGCTGGCCTGAGGGCTCGCCGACGGTGGTGTAGTGAAGCCGCAGTTCCGGCATGGTTTCGCCGGTGTGGAATTTGAAGTCCCTGGCGATCCAGTCGCCATGCTTCGGCGCGGGGTAATCCGCTGCCACGGCGGCAAATGAAGTCATTGCAAAGACGGCCGATAGCGCCAGGCGCGAATATTTCATGGATAGCGTCTCCTCGGGGCGCGCGGCCGCCTCAACCGGGCCGCTTCGGCAGCAAGTCTATCACGCCGTGCGGATCGCGCGCTACGCCGTGTCCTCGACATCGGTTTCGGGGCGATCGCCGCCGGCGGCGGTCTCGATGTGCCATTTGCCGTCGGCCGTCTCGTATTCGATCGCCTCGGTGCGGCCAGGCGTGCGCTGCTCGGCGGCGGCGCGCTTGGCCGCGGCAAGTGCTGCGGCATGGGTCGCAAACGGTTCGGAAAACACGCCGTCGACGGTGTAGGCCCAGCCGCCGTCATGCTGAACGATCTTGTAGGTAACATGGGACATGGAGGACTCGCCGGGTCGGATGACAGGGGTGAACGCCGCGCCCATTCTATGCCAAAATCAGCCCCGATATAATCAGTGCTTTCGCAAGGCGTCCCCCAATGGCGGGGGCGGCGGGAACCAGACCCGGCGGGTCGGACGGACCAGGGAGAAGACAAATGTGCCGCAACATCAAGACGCTGTTCAATTTCGAGCCGCCCGCGACCGAGGATGAAATCCACGCCTCGGCGTTGCAGTTCGTGCGCAAGCTTTCCGGCTTCAACAAGCCGTCGCATGCCAACGCGGCGGCGTTCGATTCCGCGGTCGCGGAAGTGACGGCCTCGGCCCGGCGCCTGCTGGCATCGCTGCATACGCAGGCGCCGGCGCGCGACCGCGAGACCGAGGCCGAGAAGGCGAGGGAGCGCTCGAGGCTGAGGTTCGGGTGAGGGGGCTGGCCGTGGCCGGTGCCTAATCCGCATCCCACACCACCGGCAAATTGAGCAGGCCCCGGAACGCCCAGCCGCCGATCCGCACCGGCTCTGCTGCATCGAGCCGCAAGCCCTTCAGCCGCGCGAAGATGCTGGGCAGCGCCACGTCAGCGACCATCGCGCGGGAGGCAAATGCGCCGGCGCAGTAATGCGGGCCGGCGCCGAAGGCGATGCTCTTCTGGGTGTCGCGGGTGATGTCGAAGCGGTCGGAATCGGCAAAACAGGCCTCGTCGCGATTGGCCGAGCCGAACATCAGGAACACGCGATCCTCCGGCTCGAAATCGACGCCGCGATACGACCACGGTTTCGCCACCCGCCGCGGCGACATCCCGATCGGCGCGATCCAGCGCGCATATTCCTCGAACACGTCCAGCCATTTCGCCTTGCCGCCGCGGACCAGCGCGAGCTGATCGGGGTGCGTCAGCAGCGCCCAGATGGTGCCCGAGATGGCGTCGCGCGGCTCGTTCTGGCCGCCCGAGATCGCAAGTTTGACGTTGGCGCGGACGCTCTCGATCGGCTGGCCGGCGGACAGCAGCACGCTGAGGATCGAGCGGTTGGGATGTTTCGTCACTACCGGAATCATGTCGGAGATCGCGGCATCGATCCCTGAAGTGGCGGCGTGGCAGCGCGCCTCGACCGCCTTGTCGCCCGCGTAGTTGGCGATGCCGTCGATCATCGCCTGCGACCACGCGTCCATGTCTTCAAAGCGCATGTTGGTCAGCCCGGTGATGTCCTTCAGGCACTCGGCCGACAGCGGCAGCGCGAACGCCTTGCAGAGGTCGGCGTGGCCGCGAGGAACAAGCGCATCGAGGATGCGGTCGGCATGGGCCTGGAACCGCCGGCTCCAGGTGTCCCGCACCGTGCGCGGCGACACCGACGGGAACATCGCGGCGCGTTCCTGCATGTGCGGCTCGCCGTCCTTGCGCATCATGTTGTGGCCCATCAGCCGGTTCATCAGCCCCGCCGGCTGGTGCGACGAGAACACGTCGATGCGCTTTTCGCAGGCGAAGATGTCGTCGCGGCGGGTGAAGATGGTCGAGCCGAGCTGCGGCACGAACGCGATCGGCGCCTCCTTCCGCATCTTCGCCAAAGCGGGATAGGGGTCCGCCCAGAAGGCGGGGACGTCGATGTCAAAATGTGGGGCGTTGGACATGGGCAATTCCGATTCTGGGATCTGATGAACAGCTGGCGCCTTGAATACCGATCGTCATACTCCGCGAAAGCGGAGTATCCAGTACGCCGCAGCGTTCATCGTCTATCATTGCCGTCCCGGCGTACTGGATCACCCGCCTTCGCGGGTGATGACATCTGTCTGGTTCGTTCAAATCGCCCGGTAGCCGCCGTCCGCCATCACGATCGATCCGGTGACGTAGGCCGACAGGTCGGAGGCGAGGAAGAGCGCGGGGCCGACGATGTCCTCGGGCTTGCCGGCGCGGCCGAGCGGGGTGTGATCGAGGAAGATCTTCACCAGCCCGGGGTCGTTGGCGCGCACGCTGGCGTTCAGCGGCGTTTCGATCAGGCCCGGGCCGATCGCGTTGACGCGCACGCCGTGCTTGCCGAGTTCGGCCGCGAGCGCCCGGGTGAAGCCGAGCACGCCGTGCTTGGAGGTGGTGTAGGCCGGCGAGTTCGGCGTGCGCACATGCACGAAGGACTGGATCGAGCCGATGTTGACAATGCGCCCCCTGGCCGCCAGCAGCGGCTCGAGGAACGCATGCGTCACGTTGAAGACGCCGTTTAGATTGATGGCCATGATGTCCTGCCAGTCTTTCAGCACGGCGCTTGCCTCCGCGGTGAAGGCGTTGCGGCGGTTGATGCCGGCATTGTTGACCAGGATCGAGACCCGCCCGACCTGTTCGGCGATGCGTTTGGCGACCGCGATGCAGTCCTCGCGCCTGGTGACGTCGAGCGCGAAAGCCTCCGCCTGGCCGCCGCTGTCGCGGATCGCCTGCGCCGCCTCGGCCGCGGTCTTCTCGTTGATGTCGAGCAGCGCGACCTGCGCGCCCTCGCGGGCGTAGCCGAGCGCGATCGCCCGCCCGATGCCGGAGCCGGCGCCGGTAACGACTGCGATGTGATTCCTGAGAAGCGGCATGGGGTTTCCTCTGCTTTGGTTTTTTAGCCTTCGATACAAGTTAATTCAAAATTACAGCGCAGAAAACGGAAAGCTTTACCGGCTAGCGCGTATTCATGGTGGGCGGTGTTGCGCCATGGACAGACACGTAAGGGAATGGAAATTCAGCGTTGAGCGGATAAGGTCGGCGGCCACGCCCGACTATGGCGAAGCCGCGCGCCTTGTCGCCGAGATCGCACGCGCAAGCGAGGAGGAGACCCTGCGGCAGGCGGCCGCCCAGGCGCTGCCGATCCTGCGCAGCGCCGCGGCCGGCGATGCCGACCAGGCGATGCTGCACGCCGCCCGTCGTCGCCTCGGCATCCTCAGAGAAGTCCTGATCGGGTTCTCCGCGCCGCAGTTCGGCCGGCGCGAGAACAGTCCGAAGTTGCTCACGCCGGAGGAACGTTACCGGCAGATGCTTGGATTGCCGCTCGATGGCCGACTGTCCGCACCGGAAATTCACCAGGCCTGGAAGCGCGCCGCCAAGGCCGCGCATCCGGACGCCGGCGGCAGCGCACAGCAATTTCAAGGCCTGTCGGTGGCGCGCGACGCGCTAATCCGGGAAGTGAGACTGGCGCGCAGCCTGTAGGGCGGGCGCGGCGGGCTCACGGCTGCGGGCACGCAAATGCGCTTTGCCGATCCCGCCCATGGGGTACAATCGCCAGGGCGCGACTCGATCGGTCGCGGCGCCTGCCCACCACATCCCGGGGAACCCCAGCAATGAACATCTCATCCGCCCTTCGTGCCGCGCTCCTCGCGCTGACGGCCTTCGCCGCGGCCTCCCTGTCTTCCGCCGCCCATGCCGACGAGGGCTTCGTGTCGCTCGTGATCTACAAGGCGGGCTGGATCATCGGCGGCTCCGGCGGGGGCGGCACGCTGAATTTCCACGGACGCAGTTATCCGCTCACGACAGGCGGGCTGGACTATGGCCTCGTATTCGGCGGATCGAGGACGGTGCTGCGCGGCCGCGTCAGCAACATATTCAGGCCCAGCGACGTAGCTGGCGTCTATGGTGCTGCGGGCGCGGGCCTTGCGGTCGGCAGCGGCGCGCGCGCGATCGTGCTGACCAACCAGAAGGGCGCGGTGCTGGAACTGTCCGGCCACCAGACCGGGCTGATGGCGAACGCGGACCTCAGCGGACTCGCAATCACGCTGAAGTAGGCGACACCTCTCCCGCTTGCGGGGGAGGTCGTATCGCATCGACAGATGCGATACGGGTGGGGGAATTCTCTCCACACCGGCAGTGTCACTTGCGGCGGCACCCCCACCCCAGCCCTCCCCCGCAAGCGGGAGAGGGAGCGAACTTCAGCCTGTGGCTCATCCGGTCTTTCAGATTCAATTGTCAAACAGCCTTGGGCCGCGCGTCCGCATTCTCGCGGCGCGGATAGCGCCCGAGCTTGGCATCGATGGCCACCCTCGAGAACAAGAGGGCGCAGGGAAAGCCGGGTGCGCGCTGCACCCGCGGTCTCGTGTGCAAAATGGAAGAAAACGCACACGAGCATACAGGTCCAGCGGAGGCAATCCGGCTTTCCCTGCGCGGTGGTTTACGGCTTATATCGCGCTCTCCCCGGTGACCGGGCTTTCTTGCCACCGTCGCCCCTGAGAAGCTTGCTTCTCAAGAACTTGACGCCAGCGTCGGGGCGTCAGGACCACACGACTTCGCCGTCCGCCACGACAGCGCTCGTCTCTCGCCGCCATCGCGTCCACCGCATCCCGCCGCGCGTTCGTGACGATCGCGACCCGCCCCTCTCATCGGGTGAGACGCGGGAAGCTATGCCTCTGATTTGCCCGACGCGTTAAGCGGAATATTTTTCGCGGGAGGGCTGGACAGGTTTCTGGTGATTTGCCCGGCGGGTTGTTTTGTCGCACGCGGGTCTCGAGATTACCCTTGCGCGCGAGGCGAAGCAGTTCGCGCAAATCAGCTTGAAGGCAACAGGGGGGTAGCCGTTATCTCCGACCTCATCCTGAGGAGCTTGCGAAGCAAGCGTCTCGAAGGATGGACGCAACCATTGGACTCGCGGCCCTCCTTCGAGACGCCACGCTGCGCGTGGCTCCTCAGGATGAGGTCGGAGTCTTCATCATCCTGAGCGCGACGTGGGGCGCGGCAGCTCGTTAGCGGAACCCCAGCTTGCAACCCAGCTCTTCACGTCGTCCAGCGGCACGGCGGTGCGCGTCTTCCTGTAAGCGTCGAGCCGCCGGCGATCCTCGCTGATATCGGGTCCTGCGATATCGACCACGGAATCAAGCAGCGCCACGGCTTCCGCCAGCACCGCCGCGACATCCTGCCCGCGCTCATCAGCCATTTCGCGCAGACGCGTATCGGTTTCGATATCCAGGGTGCGGCGGACGATGTTCATGACGTGAAAAGATAGTGCAGATGAAGCCGCTTGTCGAGACGTTCACCTCCCCGCGAGCGACGCGACGCATTCGATTTCGATCAGCATCGCGGGGTTCGGAAGCGCCTGCACCACGCAGGTGGTGCGGGCGGGGTAGGGCGGCGGTCCGAACGCACCGGCATACAGCGCGTTCATCGGCCCCACATCGGACGCCCGCGTCAGCAGCACGTTGACCTTGACAAGATCGCGAAAGGTCGCGCCCGCCTCGTCGAGCACGCGCTTGATGTTGTGAACGACGAAACCGAATTGCGCCTCGAATTTGTCCGGCAGCACGCCGTTTTCGTCAAAGCCGGGAATGCCCGAGACGAACAGCAGGTCGCCGGTGCGCGCGGCGAACGACAGCGGCGGCGTGGTTAGCCCGGCGGGAGCGGCGAAATGCTTGATGGGAGCCATGGGTCACCCCTCATGTGAGGCAGCGAAGTGTAGCGCAAAAGCGCAATTCGGGAAGGTGGACCACAGCTCCGCAGGGTGGTTAGCGAAGCCGTAACCTGCCTCCTTGTCATAACATCGGTGAACGGTGGATTACGCCTTCCGCCTTCGCTCGTTGAGCTACGGCGGACGGGGCGACTCTAATCCACCCCTACGGACTACGGCCTGAGGCTTCCTTCGCTGCGCTCAAGAGTTGCTTAGCGAGCATTCCTTCCAACATGTTTTCGAGGTCGCTCACATCCACGTTGCCTGACTTTAACCCGAGGTCTGCGGATTCTAGAGCCTTATAATATGGTGTCTTATCTCCAGCTATTTTGCTCGGGAATTGTCGGAGCGCCGGGCAGTAAGCTGTCGAGCTTGATGCTCAATACGACATAGGCTACCGCGCGAGCGGTGCGACCATTCCCATCTGAGAATGGATGAATCCAGTTCAGTTTCCAAAGCACGTAAGCGCAGAGATGGACTGCGCTCATGTCGTTCCAATGATTGTTTATATAGTTGCACATCCATTCCACTTCTTCAGAGACAAACGCCTCATCAGGTGGTTGATGCCCGCTTCCGCCTATCTTAACAGGTGTGTTTCGCCAAGTTCCTGCCAGCGCATGCAGTCCGTCAAGCGCCGCCTTATGCAGCCGCAAGATAACGCTTGAGCGCAAGCGAAAAGGCCGCTCCGCATCCTTTACATGAGCGCGAATAATTTCCAGCGCCAGATTGAACTGTCGAATGCCGTTTTCGGCCTCGCGACGCGCAATCTCGTCGGCGTCTGTAAGTACGGCGGCAGTTTCGGCGATGCTATGGCGATCGCCTGACACGGAATCACTTACGCTCGGCTTCTAAACGGGCATCTAAGTCCGCAACCATCTCGCGAGTGATGCGATCGTTCTCGATATGGGTATCCCATAGGCAAAACTACGGCGTTGTTCCCGTAACTGATCCGGAGTCATCTCAATTTTGCGAGTCCGATCAACGAGTTCCTGTAAATCTTTTGTCATTGATCTCTCCACTTCCCTTGTCTCTTATAAGAACTGTATACGTTCCCGTAAAGTTCCTAATGGGCCGTGAACAGGAATAATATCTGACGCGTTTCTTGCCAAAACAAGTCGCGGCATTATGGCGTGCTTCGCAAACCCGCCCTATCGGCTCAATGAGCTGGCCGGGCTTTCGCCCGGCCTTTCGCATTTCCGATGGATGCCGGGTCATCCCCGATCTAGTCGGGGACAGGCGCCCGGGGCATGACGAGGGTGAGGCTGTGTCTCACAACACCCGATTGCTCTCCTTCACCTTCTCCGCATCCAGATAGACCTGCGAGCCCATCTCCCTGAATTTTGCCGACATCCGCGCCATCCCTTTCTCGGCTTCATCCTTCGAGACGGCGCTGCGCGCCTCCTCAGGATGAGGAGCGGTGCTAGACGCCATGCCGTCCTCGATCACGCCCGACATCGACATCCCCACCGCCGCCGGATCGTTCAGCGTCGCCGCGTAATCGCGCACGTCCTGGGTGATTTTCATCGAGCAGAACTTTGGGCCGCACATCGAGCAGAAATGCGCGACCTTGTGGGCTTCCTTCGGCAGCGTCTCGTCGTGGAAGCTGCGCGCGGTTTCGGGATCGAGGCCGAGGTTGAACTGGTCCTCCCAGCGGAAGTCGAAGCGGGCGCGGCTCAATGCGTCGTCGCGCAGTTGCGCCGCGGGATGGCCCTTGCCGAGATCGCTAGCGTGCGCGGCGATCTTGTAGGTGATGACGCCGGTCTTGACGTCGTCGCGGTTGGGCAGCCCCAGATGCTCCTTCGGCGTCACGTAGCACAGCATGGCGCAGCCGAACCAGCCGATCATGGCCGCGCCGATGCCCGAGGTGATGTGGTCGTAGCCCGGCGCGATGTCGGTCGTCAGCGGCCCCAGCGTATAGAACGGCGCCTCGCCGCACTCCTTCAGCTGCTTGTCCATGTTGATCTTGATCTTGTGCAGCGGCACGTGGCCGGGGCCCTCGATCATGACCTGGCAGCCCTTCTTCCAGGCAATTTGCGTGAGCTCGCCGAGCGTCTCCAGTTCGGCGAACTGCGCGCGGTCGTTGGCGTCCGCGATCGAGCCCGGCCGCAGGCCGTCGCCGAGCGAGAACGACACGTCGTATTGGCGCATGAGGTCGCAGATCTCCTCGAAATGCGTGTAGAGGAAACTCTCCTTGTGATGCGCCAGGCACCACTTCGCCATGATCGAGCCGCCGCGCGACACGATGCCGGTGACGCGGTTGGCGGTGAGGTGGATGTAGGGCAGCCGCACGCCGGCGTGGATGGTGAAATAGTCGACGCCCTGTTCGCACTGCTCGATCAGGGTGTCCTTGTAGAGTTCCCAGGTCAGTTTTACCGGATCGCCCTCGCACTTCTCCAGCGCCTGGTAGATCGGCACGGTGCCGATCGGAACCGGCGCATTGCGAAGAATCGATTCCCGCGTCGTGTGAATGTTGCGCCCGGTGGAGAGGTCCATCACGGTGTCGGCGCCCCAGCGGATCGCCCACACCATCTTGTCGACTTCTTCCTCCACCGACGATGTGACGGCGGAGTTGCCGATATTGGCGTTGATCTTGGTCAGGAAATTGCGGCCGATGATCATCGGCTCCAGTTCGCCGTGGTTGATGTTGCAGGGGATGATCGCGCGCCCCCTTGCAATTTCGCTGCGCACGAATTCCGGGGTGACGAAGGCCGGCACCGCCGCGCCAAAGCTTTCGCCGTCGGCAATGGCGGCTTCCGCGCGCTCGAGCTGGACCTTGCGACCGAGATTTTCGCGGGTCGCGACGTAGACCATCTCCCTGGTGATGATGCCGGCGCGGGCGAATTCGAGCTGCGTGATCTTGTGGCCGTCGAGCCCGCGCAAGGGCTTGTGATGGGCGGTGAAGGATTTCGCCGCATGCGAGGCGCCGACATTGCCGTTGTCTTCCGGCTTGATGTCGCGGCCCTGATATTCCTCGACGCCGCCGCGCTCTTTCACCCAGGCAATGCGGTTGCGCGCCAGCCCGGCATTGACGTCGATGGTGACGGTGGGATCGGTGTAGGGACCGGAGGTGTCATAGACAGGCAGATTGGGTTCGCCGGCGCCTTCGCTCAACATGATCTCGCGCAAGGGCACGCGAAGATCGGGCGCCTCATTCGGGCTGACAAAAATCTTGCGCGAGGCGGGCAGCGGGCCGGTGGTGACGGCGGGCTTCAGTTCGTCGGATGCGATGGGCTTATTCATGGTGGTGCTCCCTTCCGGAGATCAAGTTCTTTCAGTGCCAATATCCAAAAAAGCAAAACAGCAATCCGATCACGACCCAGATCGCGGCGGCGATCGATGTGAAATGTGGCTGCTTCAGCATGGCCTTGCCGGTCTTCAGCAGAAACGGCGGGGCGAACAACCGCAGCGCGCCGCCGATCACGTTGACCCAGCCGAAGATGGTGATCAGCACGCGCCAGTCCGCGGTCCAGATGTTGTGCGCCAGCACGATGGCAAGGCCGGCCGGCATGAGCAGGAAGCCGGAGAGAAAGATCAGCGCCCGGCTGGCCATGAATTCCTCGGCCATGTCGCGGAAGCCGCGCTGGTTGGCGAACACCGCGAGCCCGATCACGAGCATCACCGGCCCGATCAGCCTTGCGAGGAAGAGCGAGCTTTGCATGGGCCATCCTCCTCATGCGGCCTGCATCTGCAGCCACGCGGGCCCCCACCCGTCGCGCTCTGACGAGCGCGCCACCCTCCCCCGCAAGCGGGAGAGGGAAGAAAAGGGCGAGGTGCGCTCTCTCCCCCGCAAGCGCGAGAGGGAAGATAAGAGCACGGTGCGCTCCCTCTCCCGCTTGCGGGGGAGGCATAGGCGGCCTGCGGCCGCCGTTCTTGAGAGAAGAACGCCGATGCCAGCATCGGCTATGGTGGGGGTGGCTCGGCAAACGCTCATCTCACGCGACCTCCGCGTTCAGCCCGAGCCAGGCGCGCACCCGCGCATCGGGCTCGGCATTCTGGGTGACATCGCTGACGACGGCGATGGAATCGGCGCCGGCGGCGAAAATCTCGCGCGCCTGTTCGAGCTTGATGCCGCCGATCGCCACCAGCGGGATGTCCCCGATACGCTTCTTCCATTCGGTGATTTTGGCGATGCCCTGCGGTGCAAACCGCATCGATTTCAGCGTGGTCGGAAAGATCGGGCCGAGCGCGATGTAATCGGGCCTGGCGCGCAGCGCGGTTTCAAGCTCGGCGTCGTCATGGGTGGAAAGCCCGAGCGTGAGGCCGGCTTTGCGGATCGCCTCGAGGTCGGCTGCCGCGAGATCGCCCAGGTCTTCCTGGCCGAGATGCAGATGCTCGGCGCCGGCGATGATCGCCGCGCGCCAGTAGTCGTTGACCACAAGCTTGGCCGGCGTGCCCCGGATGACTTCGAGGGCGTCGCGGACCATCTGCAGCGCCTCGGAATCATCGAGGTTTTTCGCGCGCAGCTGGATGGTGCCGACGCCAAGCAGCGCCAGCCGCGCCACCCACGCGACGCTGTCGACCACGGGATAGAAGCGGTCAGGATACGGCATGCCAGAACGGGGTCCCAACGACAGGGGTTGAAGGGGAGGCGAAATCACGGGCTTCCATCAGTCCGGCTTCATACGCGGTACGTCCGGCCTCGACGCCCAGGCGAAACGCTTTTGCCATCGCGACGGGGTCGGCGGCCTTTGCGATAGCGGTATTGAGCAGCACGGCGTCGTAGCCGAGTTCGAGCGCCTCGGCGGCATGGCTGGGCGCGCCGAGGCCTGCATCGACCACCAGCGCGATGTCAGGCAGCCGGTCGCGCAACAGTTTCAGCGCGTCGCGGTTGATGATGCCGCGGGCCGAGCCGATCGGCGCCGCCCATGGCATCACCACCCTGCAGCCGGCATCGACCAGCCGCAGCGCGACGGAGAGATCCTCGGTGCAATAGGGAAACACTTCAAAACCGTCCCGGATCAGGATGTCGGCTGCTTCCACCAGGCCGACCAAATCGGGTTGCAGCGTGTCGTTATCGGCGATCACCTCGAGCTTGATCCAGGACGTGCCGAACAGTTCGCGCGCCAGCTTCGCGGTGGTCACGGCCTCGCGCACGCTGCGGCAGCCGGCGGTGTTCGGCAGCACGGTGACGTCGAGCTCGCGGATCAGCGACCAGAACGCATCGCCGGTCTTGCCGCCGGCCGACTCGCGCCGCAGCGACACCGTGACGATCTCGGCGCCTGAGCTGCGGATCGCGCCTTGCATGATCGCCGGCGACGGATACAGCGCGCTGCCGATCAAGAGGCGGGAAGAAAATTCGCGGTCGTAGAATTTTGGCATCGTGTCAGCGTCCCAAACAGTTGTCGTCCCTGCGAAAGCAGGGACCCATACGCCGTGTCCCGTCGGTTTGGCATGCGGGGAGTCGCCTTTCGCAGCAACGAAAGCCGGTGGTTATGGGTCCCTGCTTTCGCAGGGACGACGTGAGGCGAGAATGGGCGCGCGCGTAACTCATCCCTCTCACCCTCCCTGCCGCGGCGTGATGATCTCGATCTCGTCGCCGCTCCTGAGCCTGGTCTCCGCCCACTTGCTCTTCGGCAGCACGTCGAAATTCACGGCAATGGCGAAATGCGTGCCCTCATAGTCGAGCTCGCCGAGCAGCGCATCGACGCTGGCGGATGAAATCTCCCGCGGCTCGCCGTTGACGGTCACACGCATTGCATCACCTCGTTGTCGATCTGGCCGCGTTCGACAAAGGCGAGCGTCAATTCCGCCAGCGCCGGCGCAATCAGGAAACCGTGGCGATAGAGCCCGTTCACCGCGATGTGGTTGTTCTTGCCGATGGTGACGCGCGGCAGATTGTCGGGAAATGCCGGGCGCAAGCCGGAGCCGAATTCGACGATGCGCGCTTCGGCGAAGGCCGGATGCACCGCGTAGGCGGCGCCCAACAGCTCCAGCGCGGAGCGGACGCTGACGCCGGTGTCCTCGGCCTCGATCGAGGTGGCGCCCAGCATGAACAGATTGTCCTCGCGCGGAATCACATAGAGCGGCCAGCGCGGATGGATCAGCCGCACCGGGCGCGACAATTGCACCTCGCTGCTTTCGATCAGGATCAGCTCGCCCTTGACCCCGCGCAGTTCGGGTTGGGTGTCGCGCGCGGAAAGGCCGCGGCAGTCGATCACCAGGCCCTCGATATCCGATGGCGCGGGCTCGCTGTTGAACCGGATGGTGCCGCCGGCGGCGATGATGCGTTCGTGCAGTTTCGGCAGCACGCGGCGCGGCTCGACATGGCCTTCGCCGGCGAAGAACAGGGCGTCGCGGAACCGGCCCTCCAGCGAGGGTTCGAGTTCGGCGAGCCCGCGCGCGTCCAGCCGCTGATGGCCGGAGGTGAGCCTGGCAAAACGTTCGAAATCGTTGCGGTCGCGGCTATGGGCCACCACCAGCGAGCCATTGAACGGGGTATCCGGCAATTCCCTGCGCCACAGGTCGAGCGCGCGCAGGCCGAGCCGGCTGATGATCGGTTCGGATACCTCGCTCTCGCACCAGGGCGCGAGCATGCCGCCGGCCCAGTGACTGGTGGAGAGCATCATCGCCTCGTCGCTGCGCTCGTGCAGCGTGACGGCGTGACCGGCCTGCGCAAACAACAGCGCCTGCCATGCGCCGGCAATGCCTGCGCCGATAATGGAGACGTGCGAATCCCCCTTCGGGGCTTTTGAACTCTGGTACATCCCTGTCCCTTCGCCGGCATGACCCGGATCAGGTTCAAAGGGTCACCGCGGTCCGGACCTGAAAACAGGTCCCTGGCTTGCGGTATCTCAGCTCCTCGTCAGAGCTCCCCTCGGAACAGACTTAATGTAGGCCGATGGCAGGGAGTGTCAACGCGGGTGGCGCCGGTTTGCACCGCCCTAGCGCGCGGGAACCTGCTGGGCGCGGGCGTCGGCGGGGTTTCGGCCGTAATGTTTCGGCCGTACGATGACGAGCGTGGGTTGCGCGTTTCCCAGGGTTTCGAACCCCTCCGACACGCCGCGCGCAAGCCGCTGGCGCTTGGCGACCCCGTAATATCCGCTGGCGTAATAGTGCATGGCGCGGGTGTGGTCGCCATTGGCGGCGCGGTAGGCGCCGGCAAGATATTTGATCCCATAGGTGAGATTGGTGTTGGGATCGCGCAGCCCTGCGGCGTCGCCGGTGTAGCCGAGACCGCGCGCGGTCGGCAGCTTGATCTGCATCAGGCCGATGGTGCCGCCGCGGCCCACCAGGCTCGGCTGGTAGCGGCTCTCGCGCACGATCACGCGATGCACCAGCACCGCCGGCACCCCATTGGCGGCGGCAAGGGTGGCGACCAGCGCATCATATTCGGCGCGCTGCGCCCGGGCGCCTTGCGGCAAACAGAGCGCGGTGATGGCGGCGAGACAGGCGAGCGATAACAGATGTTTCATGCGGAAATGGCCTCCAGGGCGCGGGGATGTGTGCCCGGTCGAACGCTTGAGGCCCCCGTTTGTTGCATCCGCCGGGCATTGATGTGGCAAAAACCGGGCTTTCCCCGGCCTTTACCCCCCTTTCGCGGGCGGCGGCTTTACCAAGAATTATGCCCTGGCGTGCTTCGATCCCCGGGAAACCCTCTAAAAATCCGGCCGCGCCGATGACCCTGTCCGTCGCCCATACCGCCGAAGCCACCAGCCCGATGCGCGGCCTGCTGCCGCTGTGGGTCGGCGTCGGCATCTATGCGTTGTTTCTCTTGGCCGGAAACCGGCTTTTGATCGATCCCGATACGTTGTGGCAGATCACGGTCGGGCAGTGGATCCTCGATCATCGCGCGGTGCCGGAAACCGACGTCTTCTCCTTCACCATGCGCGGCCAGCCCTGGATCTCGACGCAGTGGCTGGCGCAGGTGCTTTATGCAAAGTCCTTTGCGGCCTTCGGCTGGAGCGGGCCGGTGGTGTTTTCCGCAGCCGCGATCGCCGCCACCTTCGCGCTGCTCACGAAATTCCTGAACCGGCACCTCGGCGAAAGCACGACGCTGGTGTTCGTCGCAGCTGCCCTGGCGCTGACGGTGCCGCATCTGCTGGCGCGGCCGCATGTGCTGGCCATGCCAGTCATGGTGGCGTGGGCCGGCGGACTGATCGCTGCCGCGGACCGCCGCGGCGCGCCGTCGTTCCGGCTACTTCCCTTGATGGCGCTGTGGGCCAACCTGCATGGCGGTTTTGTGTTCGGCCTGGTGCTGATCGCGCCGATCGCTCTCGATGCCGTGCTGGGCGCGGACGTGCAGGCGCGCAAATCGCTTGCCCTGCGCTGGGCGGCATTCGCGGTGGCGGCGCTGCTGGCAAGCGGCTGCACGCCCTATGGCTGGAATTCGCTGCTGGCCTCGCAAAGGATTCTCGCGCTCGGCGGCGCCTTGCCGCTGATCATGGAATGGAAACCTGCGGATTTCGGCAGCCCCGGGCCGCTCGAGATTTGTCTGCTCTCGGGAATTGGGCTCGTGCTGTGGCGCGGCATCAAACTGCCGCCGCTGCGCATCGCGCTGCTGCTCGGTCTGCTTCACATGGCGCTCGCGCAAGGCCGCGCCGGCGAAATTCTGGCGCTGCTGGCGCCGCTGGTTCTAGCCGCCCCGCTCGCCGGGCAGATCGGCGGCGCCGCGGCGTCAGCCGCCGCGCCGCCCACGCGCGGGGTGCTGTTCGCAGGCCTCGCCGTGCTGCTGATGGCGGCAACCGTCGCCTATGCGTCGGTGCATCGCTTCGAGCCGCATAGCCACGGCGCGCCGGTCGCGGCCGTCGCCGCGCTGAAGAAATTGAATGTGGCGCGCGTCTTCAACGACTACGATTTCGGCGGCTATCTGATCGCCAGCGGGGTAGCGCCGTTCATCGACGGCCGCACCGAGCTCTACGGCGAAAAATTCTTCGTCGACCACAACGCCGCCTCCGGCTTGATGGAGCCGGAAAACCTGTTCCGGCTGCTGGAGCAGTACCGGATCGAAGCAACGCTGATGCGCACGCAAAGCGCTGCCACAAAACTGCTCGATCACATCGACGGCTGGCAGAAAGTCTATGCCGACGACATCGCCACGATCCATGTCCGAAAAGCCGGCGCGGTACATACGGCAGAGCCGGCGGTTGATCCGAAGGCGAAGTAGCGGCAAGCCATCGTTAGCGGGCAGGCGGGGACGATAAAAAACTGCGGGGCCGAAGGGCCCCGCACAGATGGTTTGGATTCCCGGGATTTTCGGATTGCTAGTACCCACTATCGGTGAAGAATGAGTCGTGATTCTAAGGGTGCATGATTGGCATCCCTGAAGCGACTGCTATTATTTTGACGACGGCGGAACGCACCGAGCTTGAGGGCTTGGCGCGTTCGACGAAGACGGAGCACCGGCTGCGGCAACGCGCCCGCATCGTGCTGTTGGCGGCAGAGGGCATGGCGAGCTGGGCGATCGGGCGGGCCGTTGGCTGCACGACTGGCACGGCATCGAAGTGGCGCGTGCGCTATGCCGAAAAGCGGTTTGGCGGTCTCGACGAAACAGGCGACCGAGGCGCCGAGCCAAAATACACGGCGGAAACGGACAAACGCATTCTGGCGTTGTTGGATCAGCCGAAGCCCAAGGGCTATGCCCGCTGGTCGGGGCCGCTCTTGGCCGCAGCGCTCGGCGATGTCGATGTGCAGTATGTCTGGCGCTTCCTGCGCGCCCAGAAGATCGACCTCGCCGGGCGCAAATCCTGGTGCGAGAGCAGCGATCCGGAGTTCGCCGCCAAGGCGGCCGACGTGGTTGGGCTCTACATGGCCCCGCCGGAGAACGCGATCGTCATCTGCGTCGATGAAAAGCCCTCGATCCAGGCGCTGGAGCGGGCACAGGGTTATCTGAAAATGCCGAACGGCCGAGCGCTGGGCGGTCATAGCCACGATTACAAGCGCAACGGCACCTCGACGCTGTTCGCCGCCTTCGAGGTGGCCACCGGCAAGGTGACGGCAGCTCACAAGAAGCGGCGGCGGCGCATCGAGTTCCTCGACTTCATGAACGACATTGTCGCCGCTTGGCCCGACACCGCCATCCACGTCGTGCTCGACAACCTCAATACCCACAAACCTGGGAACGACCGTTGGCTCAAGCAGCATCCGAACGTGACGTTCCACTTCACGCCGACCCGGGCCTCATGGCTGAATCAGGTGGAGATCTGGTTCTCGATTCTGCAAGAACAGTCTCTGTGCGACGAATCCTTCACCTCGGTCAAACAGCTCAGAGAGCACATCGACGCCTTCGTCGATGCTTACAACGCCGACGCCAAGCCGTTCGTCTGGAGCAAGTCCGAAGTCCATCAAAAGCGTCTCAAAGCCCGTTTCGCGGACCAATGATTCCGGGTACTAGGTTTTCGAGAGCACCTTGTCATCATCCCAGATGCTCATCTTGCGAGTCTCGGGCATCAGGAACAGCGAGAGCACGAGGCACACCGCGGGAACCGCGATCGGGTAGATCAGCGCATAGGCAAGACTGCCGGTCGACGTGTAAGCCGCCGTGGTGATGAATGGCACCAGCCCGCCGCCCCAGCCGTTGCCGATCATATACGGCATGGACACCGAGGTGTAGCGGATCCTGCTGGGGAAAAATTCAGCGAGGAACGCGCCGATCGGCCCGTAAACCATCCCGACATAGGCGACCAGAATGGCGACAATCAGAATCGCAATCGGCATGTTGATATGGCCCGGCTGCGTGACGGCGCCGAGCCACGTATACAGCGGATAATAGGTAACCGCCGCAAGAAAGAATCCGCCCAGGATCACCGGCTTGCGGCCGATGATATCGGACAGCCAACCGAAGAAGATGAGTGTCGGTGTCCCGATGACCAGCCCGATTCCCACAATGAGGGAGCTGGTGAGCGTGTCCACCTTGGAAACCGTCTGCAGGTAGAACAGCGCCCAGAACTGACTAGAGTACCAGACCACGCCCTCGCCCAATACCACGATGGTGGCGATGACAACGTATTTGAGGTTTTGGGAATTGAGGAAGGACTCGCGCCATGGATTCTTGCTGGTGTGCCCCTTGGCCTTGATCTCCGCGTAGACCGGCGACTCCTCGAAATTGGCCCGCATGTACATGGTGACGAACACCAGCAGGAAGGAGAACAGGAACGGAATCCGCCACGCCCAGTCGTTGAACACGGTTTCGCCGAAGTAGCTGCGGGTCAGGATGATCACGATGAGCGACAGCACGATCCCAAGGGTCGGCGAGGTCTGCAGCCAGCCAGTATAGTAGCCGCGGCGGTCTTCCGGCACATGCTCGGCGACATAGGTGATGGCGCCGCCGTATGAACCGCCCAGGCAAAGACCTTGCAACATCCGCAAACCGAACAGGATGATCGCGGCGCTCAAGCCGATCTGATCGAAGGTCGGAATCAACCCGATCGCTCCGGTGCCCAGCGCCATGCCGACCAGCGTCAGGATGAAGGTATACTTGCGGCCGACCATGTCTCCCAGCCAGCCGAACACAAATGCCCCCAGCGGCCGGACCAGGAAGCCGGCGGTGAACAGCGCGATCGTGCTGAGCAGGGCGGCGACGGGGTGGCTCTTTTCGAAGAATTTGACCGACAAGATCGTGGCCAGGCTTCCGAAAATATAGAAATCATACCATTCGATAACGTTCCCTCCGGCCGCGGCGGTGATGACGCGCCGGAAGTTCGCTGGAATGCGCTCAGCCATGGTTACCTCCTGTGTTATCGGTGGAGCTCATTCCATAGCCGCGGAAATCCTGCCGGATTTCACACGGGATATTGCCCCCCGGTTGATTAAGCTAAGTTTAGATCAGCCTCCATTCGTCTTGGACAGAAAACCATATGCGGTTGAAAGACGACAGCTCCTTGATTTGTGTCAACGCCATCTTCCAACTAAAGTTGGGCAATCTTCCTGACGTATACGCCGTTGGCCGCAGCAGCGATGGCCAATCGTCGTCATCGTTGTGTCGGCGTACGCTTCAAGGGCGCACGGTCAACAGCCCAGCCTTTCGCATTGCAGTATTGTTCCAAATCAATTCGTGCCTCATCGCAGGAGATAGATTTGCCTTGGCCCGCAATCCTGCAGATTCGCCGGCACCTCGAACAATACAACAAATTAGGGAGGGACCCATGACAAATGCTGCGCAAGCTTTTTTATCCGCCGGCGAATTGCTTTGCCTCTCCTTTGCCGCCATCGCACTGTTCTATTTTGCTGACAAATTGCGATCTGGCTTCCTGGGGAAGCCCTGATCCGGGCTTAGGCGACGTCGTTGTCCGAATGACAAAATGCCGCCGGAGAGTTATAAATGCCACGACAGGGCGCTAGTATCCGGCAGCAATCCTGTCCCATTCGCCGTCAGAGAAAAAAGCAGCAAAGGGAAGCGCGCCATGGCCAGATTCAATTTCGGCTATTTGCCTCAAGGAAACCCCTGCGCCCAATGCGGCAAGCCGATCGCCACCCCCGAATGGATTGAAAACGGTCCGCGCCGTACGTCGTACCTCTGGCATTGCCGCGCCTGCGACTACGAGTTCGAGGCGGTGGCTTTCTTCGAGGAATCGGATTCCGAAGCGCTGGCGGCCTGAGGGAACCGACTGGCCGGGCAAACCGTTGGTTTTGGCTTCATCAACCCAACAGGAGGGTGATGATGACTGACGTCACGGCAAAACCGCATCAGCTGATTGCGAGCGACCGGGTCGAGGGTACCGCGGTGCGGCGGCCTAACGGCGACAGAATCGGCCACATCGAACGGCTGATGATCGACAAGGTCTCCGGCAAGGTGTCCTACGCGATCCTCAGTTTCGGTGGCTTTCTCGGCATGGGGACCAACCTGCTTCCGCTGCCCTGGGCGCGCCTCGCCTACAACCCGGGGTTTGAAGCCTATGAGCTCGACATCGACGATGACGAACTCAGGCGGGCGCCGTCATTTCACGCGGACAAGGATTTCGACTGGGGCGATCGTTCGCAGGAAGCGGCATTGCATCGCTACTACGGAATACCGCCGTACTGGGGCGGGTTCTGATCGCGCGTCGAAAGACTCTGCCAGGCAAAGATCCGCCGCAACGGCGCGCATGACAGCGTTGCGCAAAACCTGCCAATGCTGCGCTGCGTAACAGCCGAAAATGTTCCCGTCATTTCGGAACGGTCGCCAGCGTCGGGTGTTTTCTTCTGACCAGTTTTTCATCAGGGAGAAAGCACATGCTAGCCAAATATATCACGGCAGGTGTGACCGCGTCCGCGTTGCTTGCGACCGTTGCGTTTGCGCAAACTCCGACGCCAACCACCGACCGCGCCAAAATGGCGCCGGCTGCCGCATCGGACTCGTCGTTCCAGGGTGACTGGCGCGCCTCGAAGATCGTCGGCCTCAATGTCTACAACGACAAGAATGAGAGTATCGGCTCGATCAACGATCTCCTGACCGACAAGAACGGGAGCATCAAGGCGGTGGTGATCGGCGTCGGTGGCTTCCTTGGCGTCGGCTCGCATCTGGTCGCGGTTGCCTTCGACAAGATCAAGTTCGTCGATCAGCCGGTCGCCTATACCGGCGTGGCCGGGGCTCCGAACGCCGCGGGCAGCCGGCCGGCGCCATCGACCACCACGGGTACGAGCACCAACACCGCACCGGCGAGCGCGGCGTCGAAGCTCAATCCTTGGTATCCGGATCACGCGGTGTTCAACGCCACCAAGGATGAGCTTAAGGCGATGCCAGAGTTCAAATATTCGACGTAAGGCGCGGGCAAAAGCTATCACCCGATCGCACAAGGGCAGGACGGCGTCGCTGCCGCCCGGTCATTTTTTGGATCGGCTGCGCGGGGAGACCGCGGCATGGTGCGTCGCATCCTTTTAGGCGGGATGGCGCGATGTTAGGTTTCCCGATGGCAGGACCACCTGCGTCCTGCCTGACACGAATGGGAGGACGACATGCCTGAGAGCGTCTACAAGGTCGTCGAACTGGTCGGTACCAGCAAGGAATCCTGGGAAAAGGCGGCCGCAGCGGCCGTCACCCGAGCCGGAAAATCCCTGCGGGATCTTCGCGTCGCCGAAGTCGTCAAACTCGATCTGCAACTCGATGCCAAGGGCAAGATCGAGGCCTACCGCGCCAAGCTCAATATCTCGTTTAAATTCGAGGACTGACGAGGTGATCGCGGCGCGTTCGCTCTGCCTCTCTCCCGCCGCATCCGGGGGGAGAGAGGCAGCTACAGCCCTGGCAGCGAGGTCACGTAAACATTGATCGCGCCCTCGGCCACCGCGATCACGCGCAGCATCCTGGAATCGAAGGCGATGTCGGCGAGCCGCAGGCTCGTGATATCGGTCGTCACCCGCACGCCTTCCTCGTTCCTCTGAAAGTCCGAAATCGCCGCGGCGATTTTCTTCTGCGCATTTGACGCGAACGGCTTGAGGTCGACGGTGGCTTTTTCGGCAAGCGCCTTTTGCAGATGCGGCATGACCGCCCGCGCCGCGGCCCCGAGCAGCCCGAACGCGGCTTCCGATTCGACGGCGAGTTGGACATTGCTGAGCCGCAGGGTCTGCTGCGCCTGATCGAGCACCGGCTTGCCCCAGATATGCACCATGGCCTCGCCACCCAGCCCGAAGAAGCTCTTTTTCTCCCTGGCATGCACCAGCAGCGAAATCAGCAGGCGATCGCCAGACGCCCCGACGCTTGCGCGTTTGACGGTGACGTCGACCGGGCCCGAACCGTCCTCCGGAAATGTCCGGCCGGCGAACTGCGCTTCCACGATCTTGTTGATTTCGGTGAACGGCACGTCGATCGGCACGCCGATGTTGACCCCACCCGGCGTCGGGGGAACGATGACGATCCTGGTGGGAAACGGGCAGTCCGGCCTGGTCTCCACCGGCGTGATGCGCGTCTCCGCCTCGATGCCAAGCGCCAGCGTGACCGCTGAGGCATCGACGCGAGGCTGCGCCGCGATTGCGCGGGTCGGCCGCAACTCCAGCCAGAGCGGCGGCAATGTCGAGCCGGCGCCGGTGCCCTGCAGCGGAAACGAACGGCAGGCCTTGGCCCATTGCGCCCTCGCGCTCTGTTCGAAGGTGCGGTCGTTGCGGATCCGTGTCTCCGCCGCGGCGACTTGATCGGCCACGGTCTTTTCAATCAGGGGCTTGACCTGCGCCGGGACATTGACGCGCGCGCCGGCCGCGATGAGGCTGGTGTCACCGAGCGTCACCTGCGCGACCAGATTCGGCTCCAGGTGCCAGGCCGCGGCGAGTTTGGGCCGTGAGGTGAAGGTGACATTACCCCTGATCTCCGCGCTGGCATTGAGCGCCTTGATGTTCACGCTGCCGATCTGCTTGCCGAGGTTGCCGCCCAAAAGGCCGCCGATCGCGTCGCCGACCGCGCCCGTCGCCTTCGACGACAGCGAACCGGTCACATTCAGATTTCCCGTCAGCGGCATCGCCAGCGACAGTACGTCCTGGGCGCCGCTCGCCGCGATCGGTCCGCGCGACGCGGTCCAGCCGATATCGGCGTCCTGCAGCAGTTGCGACACCGGATTGTCGGCTTTGCCCGCGAAGCTGCGCGGCGCGCCGCGGTCGGCGGCATCGCGAATGGCGGCAAGCGTAATCGCGACCGGCGCAACGATGCTGGAAACACGGGCGGCGGCCGGCAGCGGCGGCAGTTCGACCAGTACCGGCGCGGCGCCGCCGCGCGGCGACAGCCAGTCCATCGTCTTCAGGCTGACGAAAAACGAGACCACGACGACCGCGATCCCAAGCAGGATTGTCTTGATGCTCACCGCCGCTCGCATCGTCCCCCCGGACTGATTCAGCCGGGGAGTCTACAGGGCGGGTCAGGGCCGCGCCAGACCGCCCTTGCCTCATCCTGAGGAGCCTGACTCAAAATGCACTCATTGGAATGGGAGCTTTCTAGCGGAGTTAAAACCATCAGTAGCACAGCGATGCAGCCGCTGAGGAGGAGAAGCCAGTCTTGTGGCACATTGAGGAGAATTGCGGCACTGCCACCAATCAGCGACCAGGTAACAGGAACAACAAGAAGCCAGCGTGGTACGGGGTGCATCGTCAATAGAAGCATTCCCAACGTGAAAATCGTCACCGGGCACGGCGTGACACCAAACATTGGCATCTCGGGATAACGGTGTCCGGTTGCCACGCCAATCAATGGATAGACAATGGCTGCGTAGGCCACGAATGCCGCGCCAGCCCAAGCCGCCAAGCCACGGCGTATGCCGAAGCGAATTTGATGACGAAACACGCCCGCATAGATGAGATAGCAGCCTTGGACGATGAACAGTGCGGCAAAAAGAGAAGCGGCTTTGTTGATCACGGAGAACCAAAGTCCGTGATAGGCAATACCGGTCCACAGCCACATCACGGCCAAAATACCGGCGACGGCCCGATCTGATCCCGGTGTTTTCCGAAACAGTAATGCAACCGCGATGCCGCCGAACAGATAGGCCGCGCTCTGGATTGGCCAGATGGCATTATTGTAATCCACGAACAGCGCAAGGAATTGCTCGGGCGTAAAGGGCAGCATGGATCGGTTTCCATGTTTCTGTCGTACATAGCTGTCTTTTGGAGGGGTAGTTTGATTTGGCGCAAAACCGATTGCGAGAAAGCCAAGGCTACAAAACCCTACTTTAACATCACTTCGCGAGGCTCCGGACGTCCTGCAGTTAAGCTTGATGGCTAGAGACTGATCCCAAATTTCGTCAGGGCCCAAACCGTGGCGGCGTAGAGCACCATCGTAAGCACGTAACTTGTACCAATACTTGACCAAAAGCCTAAGCCAGCTCGGAGCATCGCAGGTAAAACCAGGAACATCGGGAGCGATGGTAGTACGTACCAAAATGTGGATTGGGCATGATCGGCAATGCGCTCGATATCCTTGGTGTCTCGCCAGAGCCAAAGGATGCCTAATAAGGACACCATCGGTAGTGAGACTATAAGCGCACCGAGGGCGGGACTGCGCCTTGCTACTTCGGAAACGACCGCGATGATCAGTCCGGACAACCGGCATTTAACAATAAAGTACGTCATGAGGGGCCTACCCTTTCCACCAAAAATTTGATGATGCGATGACTTCCGTTATTGGCAGATATTGTTGCAAAACTCCCAAAATGCCGCGCGGTCAACTTCCCGCAAATTGACCAAACGAGTGGCAATCGCCGACCGATATAGCCTCCGAGCCATAACCTCCGAGCCGTTGCCGACGTCGCCTGTGAGTTCATCGTGTGATTTCACAAGCCCACACGCACGCGCCATAGATGCTTGAGCGTTTCAAGGACGATCAGCACGGCGATGCCGGCGGTTATTGTCAATGCCAGATCGTCCGCATGCATCGGGCCGAACCGGAACAGCGCGCTTGCGGCCGGCCAAAAGAGACTCAAGCCTAAGACCGCGGTGACCGCTAAAAGGATCCACGCGAGCGCCGGGTTGGGACGGCGAAACGCTGCGACCAGAGATGTGCTGAACGAGCGGTTGACCAGAATGAGACTGACAATTGAAAGCACCAGCGAAATGAATGTGAGTGCCCGCACCTCATCGTCTGGCATGCCGCGTTGGAGGGCGATCAGGAAAATCGCGCCAACTAACCCGAATGTGAGGCCACCCTGCAATACACTCCAGCTGATCAGTGGCCACGAGAACAAAGGCTCATCGGGCGCGCGGGGCTTCCGGCTCATCACGTTTTCTTCGTCCGACTCGGCCTCGAAGGCTAGTGAGCATACGGGATCGATGACCATTTCGAGGAATGCGATGTGGACGGGACCGAAGATGATGGGCAGTCCGAAAACCAGCGGCAGCAGCGCCAGCCTCGCGATGGGAACGTGCACTGCGAAAATGAAAGCCATTGCCTTGCGTACATTGTCGTAAATCCGCCGCCCCAGCCGGATCGCGATGACAATCGACCCAAAATCGTCGTCTAGCAGCACTATGGACGACGCTTCACGCGCCACGTCAGTGCCACGCCCGCCCATCGCGACGCCGATATGCGCGGCTTTGAGCGAAGGCGCATCATTCACGCCATCGCCAGTCATCGCGACGATTTCGCCGTCGGCCTTCAGGGCTTGGACGATGCGCAGCTTCTGCTCAGGCATGATGCGTGCGAACACGCTTGCTGTCCTCGCGCGCCGAGCAAGTTCGGAATTGTCGAGATTTTCAATCACATCACCGGTCAGCACCTCGGAAGCGTCGAACCCCGCCTGTTGCGCGATGGCGCGCGCGGTCGCCGGGTAATCGCCAGTGATCATCACGACCCTTATCCCAGCCGTGTTGCATTCACGAACCGCGGCCGGGACGCTCGACCGCAGTGGATCGGCGAGCCCGACTAGGCCGAGAAACACGAACGGAAAATCACGCTGTGATTCGGGCCAGTGTTCTTCTTCATATGCGGCTTTCGCCACGCCCAGCACCCGTAGCCCTTCGCTCGCCATGGCATCTACCGCTTGTCGCACGTCGTCCAGTTCAGACTCCCCAAGACCACAGAGGCTGACGATGGCTTCGGGAGCGCCCTTGGCCGCAGCCACGAAAGCGGGCGCGCTTTCATCCTTTTGCCAGAGCTGGGTCATGGCCAAAAGATCAGGCCGCAATCCGTAGCTATGCTCGAGCTTCCAGGCTGGCCCAGGCAGGCCGTCCGCCGCGTCCAGTACATCCCGTGCGAATTCATGGAAGGCTTTTTCCATGGGATCAAAGGGCACTGGCGCGCTGGCGAGCAAGCCGTGCACGGCTAGCTGCCTAAAATTACCGGGCACGATGGCATTAGTTGCTTCGTGCGGACGAAAGACATCGCCACCCGGAAGCCAAAGTTCAGCGATGGACATTCGGTTCTCGGTTAGCGTGCCGGTCTTGTCCGTACACAGCACCGTCGCCGAGCCGAGCGTTTCGATGGAAGCGGCGCGCCGGGTGAGCACGCGTGCCTTTGAAATTCGCCACGCCCCCATCGCCATAAATACGGTGAGAACGACTGGAAACTCCTCCGGCAGCATTGACATCCCGATGGTGATGCCGGCGAGCACCGCGTCTAGCCATCCACCGCGCAACATGCCGTAAAGTACGACCGCCATGATGCTGACGGCGGCGCCACCGAGCGCAGCCAGTCGCACCAGTCGTGCGGTCTGCACCTGAAGGCGTGGTGGTTCGGTTTCCAGCTCGTGCAGCGATTGGCCGATCTTGCCAATTTCGCTGTGCGGCCCAGTGGCCAGGACATGCGCAAGGCCGCTGCCCCGCACCACCAATGCACCGGAATATACAAAAGGCAGTTCGTCGCCGCCCGGTCGGGCGCGGCTGACCGGGATGCCGGTGGCTGCAATCTTGCGCACCGGCACCAATTCCCCCGTCAGCAGCGATTCATCGGCCTGAACATCGTCGGCCTGCACTAGCACAGCGTCAGCGGGAATGCGGTCGCCTTCGGCGAGTACGACCAGATCGCCGCGCGCTACCTCGCGGCCGGCGATGCGCCTGCGCGCGCCGTCCCGTATCACCAGCGCGCGGGAACTCGTGAGGTCCCGCAGCGCCTCCAGCACGCGCTCGGTGCGCGTTTCCTGAATGACGGTGATGACCACCGACATCATTGCGAATCCGAACAGGATGAGTGCTTCTTTCAGGTCTCCGAGTAGGAGATAGATAAAGCCGCCGCCGAGCAGCAGAGCTAGCATCGGCTCGCGAAGAACCTCCATGATGATGCGAAATGGCGTACGCCGGTCTTGGCGGGGAAGCTCGTTGTATCCCTCAGACTGCAGTCGTTGCTGTGCTTCAACCTCGCTGAGGCCGGACATCAAAACAGATGCGAGGGAGCCATTTGTCATCGCAATCGGACTAGCAATCTTGGAACTGCGCATATTTGCGATAAATCAAGCGACCGCATGGTAATCAGTGCGTTCGCAAGCTGCGTTCGGCTGCTTCTGGCAGATAGCGTCAGTTCGCCGCGATGTGGAATTTGGTCCGCTGTCGGGGCATAGCGGACTCTGGCAAGCCGCCCGCCTGGCAGATTTATGGGTTCACGGCCTTACTGATATCGTGTCGATTGAAGAAATAAATGGGCGGGACGACGGCAAGAAATAATGGCGCGGAAGCCGCGCCATTTTTTCGATGAAGTTCGCTCATGATATCAGCCGGTCAACCCCGCTTGCCGATCGCATTGTCGGCGCGGCGGTCCATCGGCAGCACGATCACTTTGGTGCCGATGTTAACCCGGGAATAGAGGTCGGTGACGTTCTCGTTGGTGAGGCGGATGCAGCCGGACGACACGTGGGTGCCGATGGTCTGCGGTGCGTTGGTGCCGTGAATGCGATACACCGTGCCGCCGAGATACATCGCGCGGGCGCCGAGCGGATTGCCGGGGCCGCCGGCCATTTGGCGCGGCAGGTAGGGCTGGCGGGCGATCATTTCCGGGGGCGGCGTCCAATCCGGCCACTCGGCCTTCTTGGTCACCGACTGCACCCCCGACCAGGTGAAACCGTCGCGGCCGACACCGATGCCGTAGCGGATCGCCTGACCGCCGCCGAGCACATAATAAAGATAGGTGTTGGGCGTATCGATGATGATGGTGCCGGGTGCCTCGCGGGTGGCGTAGCTGACGATCTGGCGTTTGAACCGCGCCGGCATCTCGACCGCCGTGCCTTCGTCCTCGGACGGTGCTGCCTGCACCGGCGGCGGCGCCGATGGCGCCGGCGGGGCCATGAGGAAGGGAAACAGCTGCAGCGGCGCGGCCGCTGCGGAACCGGAAAATGCGACGGCGCCGAGCGCCAGCGCCCCGAAGGCGGCAGCACGGCGGGAATTCAGCTTCAATGCATCCAGATTGAACATGATCGTCCCCTGTTTTCAGTCTGTTTGAGCGCCCTTGCGCCAGTTTCGGCGCTTCCCTGGGGGTGATCAGTACAGGGCGGCGGTTTCAGAACGGTTGCGTCGAGGCCGCAAAACGGTGTCATCGCGGTAAGAAATGTTTCGTCCCTGTGTCGCGCGGCGAAATACCCGGAAACCGGCGCTCCACGGGGTGGCTGGCTGTCCGGGACGACGCATCGCCTTTGCGGGGCTTCCAAACTAACTTTCGCGTCAGAAACTGTCGCATTTGTCATTTGAAGACAGGGATCCTTTTCGGTCTCCTGGTGGTTTTCTTCTTGCGACGATATCCGTCGCGGCAATTCAACCACGGAGGAAATTGGGATGAACAACAAGGTCCTTGGTTGCCTCATCGCGGGTGCGCTTGCGACCTCGCTTGCTCTGGCGTCACCGGTACTTGCTCGCGGTGGCGGCGGCGGTGGCGGCATGGGAGGGGGGCATGGCGGCATGGGAGGCGGCGGCATGGGAGGTGGGCATGCCAGCTTCGCAGGAGCAGCGCCCGGTGGCATGAGCAGCGGCGCTCATTTCAGCGGTATGGCCGGCGGCCCGCAATTCAGCGGTAGCCGGTTTGCCGGTGTGCGGTCTGCGCATGCGGCGTTCTCGCCCGGGTTTTCAAGATTCGGGTTCCATGACCGGGGCCGCTTCATCCATCACCGCTTCAATCGCTTTGCGTTCGTTGGCGCGCCCTTCGCCTACGCCGCCTACGATAGCTGCTGGCGCAGGGCGTGGACGCCATATGGACTGCAGTGGGTCGACGTCTGCACCGACTACGGTTACTACGGTTACTAGCGCCACGGGCGTTGCATCGCGATCGGTGTAACGCCACAACGAGCCTGATCTGGCGAGTTGCCTGAACAATACCTGCGTGCCGGTCCCGCCGCGTCGGCGCAGTTCGTGAGCAACGACCCAGGCATCATGATGGTCGCCACACCCGGCGTGTTCCGGCGAAGTGGAATCCGGTTTGGCTGGCGACCATCATGCCCATTCTCGGCTCTGTCCACGCAACCTTTGGATCGCCGGTGAATTGATCTCGGCTTATTGATCTCGGCCCCTGGACTTCCGATTTTGCTAAGGTGATTTCGGTGTTTGGCCGGTCTTTCGGAGACGGAACCCATGACGGGAGGTCACCGCCGTATTCTGGTCGTGGAAGACGACCCGGAAACCGCGGGCCAGCTCCTGGAGTCGCTCACGACCAGCGGCTACCAGGTGGATTTGGCCGCCAGCGGCAGCGAGGCGCTGAGCCGCGGCGTCGCCAGCGACTATGCCGTGATCACGATCGACCGCATGCTTCCGGACATCGACGGCATCACGGTCATGCGTCAATTGCGCGACGACGGCATCGCGGCGCCCGTGCTGATCATCAGCGCGCTGGGAGAAGTCGATGATCGGGTGCGTGGCTTGCGGGCCGGCGGCGATGACTACCTGGTCAAGCCCTTTTCCTTCGTCGAACTGCTGGCGCGCGTCGAGGCGCTTGGCCGACGCAGCGACACCATCGTCAAGGAGACCATTCTGCGCGTCGGCGATCTCGCGATCGATCTGGTATCGCGGACCGCCAGCCGGCGCGGCAAGGACATTTCGCTTTTTCCCCGGGAATTCCAGCTTCTGGAGTATCTGGTGCGCAACGAGGGCCACGTCGTGTCCCGGGCAATGTTGCTGCAGCACGTCTGGGATCTGCATTTCGATCCCTCCACGAATATTATCGACGTCTATGTCGGGCGTGTGCGTCGCAAGGTCGACGGCCAGCAGGCTTATCCGCTGATTCATACGGTTCGCGGCATCGGGTACTGTCTCCGTGCTCCTGGCTAAGACGCTCACGTCATCGACTTTCAAGCTGGCGCTGATCGCGATCGGGACCTTCGGCGTGATCGTGTCGGCGATCCTGAGCTACGTCTATTTGTCCACCTCCGCCTATGTGCGCAGCCGGTCGGACCGTGCGATCATGACCGAGTATTCGAGCTTGCGGGGCGCCTATGAGCGATCGGGCCGCGAGGCGCTGATCGCCCTGATTCAACGCCGCATCGCCGACCGGAGTTTTGCCGGCAACGTCTATCTGCTCGCCGATTCCTCATCGGCTGTGCTCGGCGGCAATATGGAGGCGTGGCCGTCGACGGTCACCGCGGCCGGGGGATGGGCGGAGTTTCGCGTGCCTCCGCCGTCGCGCAAGGCGGGCGGCCCGCCGCTGCTGCGGGCGATGATCGCGACGTTTCCGGGCGGGGATCGTCTGCTGGTGGGAAAGGACATCAGCGACCTCGACAGCTTTACCGATCAGATCAAGACCGCCGTGATCTCCAGCGTTGCATTGATATTCGCGGTTGCGGGCGTCGCCAGCATTCTTGTGACGCGGCGGACCGTGGGACGGATCGAAACGATCAACGCCACCAGTCGGGCCATCATGCACAGCGGCCTCGACCGGCGCATCCCGCTGCGCGGCAGCCACGACGAATGGGATCGCGTTGCGGAGAACCTCAACCTGATGCTGGATCGCATCGAAACTTTGATGGGGGAGGTCAAGCAGGTGAGCGACAACGTCGCGCACGATCTGCGGACGCCCTTGACGCGGATGCGCGGACGGCTGGAGAAGGCCTATCACGGCCAGCGCAGGGCCGAGGACGATCAATCGCTGATCGGCGACACCATAGCCGATCTCGATGCCGTGTTGCGGATATTCGCCTCGCTGACGCGGATCGCCCATATCGAGACCCAGGCGCGAAAGGGCGCGTTCCGCAGCGTCAATCTGGTCGACATCGCCAGTGAGGTCGTCGAACTGTACGACGCCGCGGCAGAGCAGGACGGCACGAGTCTCACCGTGACCGGCGATCCCGAGGTGCTGGTGACCGGCGATCGCGACCTGATCTTCGATGCCATCGCCAATCTCGTGGACAATGCGATCAAGCACGGCCGCCCCGGAGGGCACGTCGTCGTTGCCAACGAATACATTGACGGCCGGCCGGTCGTCTCGATCGCCGATGACGGGCCCGGCATTCCCGCCGGGCAATACGAGCACGTCTTCAAGCGGTTTTACCGGCTCGAGCACAGCCGCTACACGCCGGGAAACGGTCTCGGGCTCAGCCTGGTCGCCGCCGTCGCTGGGCTTCATGGCGCGCGGATCGAAATGCTCGACAATGCGCCCGGTCTCAGGTTCAGGCTTTGGTTTTCGGCGCCTGCCAGCTAGCTCCAGCGTCCAACCTCCAGCGCAATGGCCATTGCGGCCTCGCGCAGCTCGTCGGCGAGCGATTGGTCTTCGATCGATCGGGCCAGCACCATGGCGCCGACGCACAGCGAAGTGAGCGCGAGCGCCCGTTGCCTGGCCGGCTTCGCAGACGGCGTCACGCCATGCTCGAAGGTTTCGACCATCATCCTGATCGCAGTTTCCTGCGCCGCTCTGACCGATTGGTCGCTTCGCGCCAGATCATTGGGCAGGCCGAGCAGCGGGCAGCTGGTCTCGAAGTCGCCGAAGTGCCTGAGAGACAGATAATCGCGCATGATCTCCACCGCGCGATCCGGTGCTTTCTTGATGGCGGCGGCGCCTTCCCGCTTGTCATTTACAAAGCGGCTTATCGCCTCGGCATAGAGTTCGCTCTTGCTGTGAAAATAACTGTAAAAGCCGCCGCGCGTCAGCCCGGCGCCGGCCATGATGTCATCGATCGAGACGGAGGTGAAACCGTGGCGATTGAACAGCAGCGCCGCACTCTGGATGATTTTTTGCCGGATCTGTTCGCGATGTTGTGGCGGACTGGACATCCTCAGCCCCGCCTTGGTGCGGAATTGTCACGCATCAGGATATGTTCTGAAACATGCCGCCGTATGTTCTTGATCATATCTTCCCCGATTGTTTCTGTTTGGCTCGCGTTGAGGTTGCGGATTCCGGGCATCAATGGTCAGGACGCTTCAATGAGCCGATCATTCCGCAATCACGAAAATGTGTGCGGGAGTCATCGACGAGCGCGACGCAACAAACGGGACTGAGCGGCCGGGCCAGAACTTGATGTTCCGGCGATTTGGTTGCGCGGGGGAAGAAAATATCAGGGCGTAGCCGCCCGGATTGGCCAGGGTTGTGTAGGGGAGGCGTAGGTGGGTGCTTTCAAGTTTGTGACAGGCGCAGGCCGTAGCCGGCGCAATTTGGTCCGGGCATCACTGCGAATAATCGGCGCGGCAGCAGTTGTTGCCGCCGCAGGGTTGACAGGCTCGGGCGCATGGGCAGCCTGCGCACCTGTCGCCGGACCGGGCACGCCGGTGTCCGGCACGACGGTGACCTGCTCCGGCACCACAACCAATCAGAACGCGCCAGCCGGATATGGCGACGGATCGCAGAACGGCCTGACGATCAACGTGGTCACCGGCGCGTCCGTCATCGGCACAAATGACGGGTTTGTCCTGGACGGTACCACCACTGCCAACACCATCAATAACAGCGGCACGATCAGGGACGATGGGTCCAATCCAGCACTCTTCAATGGGATCAGTACCGTCAGCAGCGCTAATATCAATGTTACAAACAACGCCTCCGGCAGCATCACCGGCACCTCGACCAATGCGAACGCGGTCGTGATCGACCTGAACGTCGGGAACCTGCAGGGAAGCAACGCCGGCAGTATCACGGCAACCGGCAGCGGCAACGAGACCGCCGGCATCAATGCTGTCAATGTCACTTTCACCAATACCGGGACGATCGCGGCCTCGGGCAGCACCGCGAACGGAACATTTGGCATCCTGGCGCTGAACGATGTCACCGTCACCAACTCCGGCACCATATCGGCAAACGGGGGAACCGGTTCTACCGGAACAGCCATTGCCTCGACCACTGGAAGTCTGACTGTGACGAATCAAGCTGGTGGGCTCATTACCGGCACCGAAACAGGAGCAGGCACCGTCAACCTTTCGCTCGGCATTTTGGCAACCGGAACAGGCACCTCGGTCATTACCAACAACGCAGGAGCCACCATCCATGGTGACGATCTGGCTATTGCCCTGTTCACGGCGACCAATACCATCGTCAATGCCGGAACAATTTCGGGTGGCGGATTTGGCGCCATCCGGTTCTTCGGCACGGCCTCGGCGAGCGTAGAAAATGGCGGCGTTATCACCGAGACCGCCGGTTCGGCGATCCACTTCGCCGGCAGCAACAACGTATTGACGCTCGACCCTGGCTCGTCGATCACCGGAAATGTAGTGGGCGTCGGCGCCGATACGTTCCAACTCGGCGGCACCGGTACGGCCAGTTTCGATGTCTCGACCATCGGTCCGGCCGCGCAGTATCAGGGCTTCGGCACCTTCAACAAGATCGGGGCCTCGATCTGGACGCTGACCGGAACGAACGCGGCGGCGCTGCCCTGGACCGTCAGCGCCGGCACTTTGTCGGTCGACGGCTCGATTGCGAATTCGAACATCACCGTCAGCGCGGGCGCCACGCTCGGTGGCAGCGGCACGGTGGGCAGCACGAGCATCAATGGCGGCACGCTGGCGCCCGGGAGCGTGAGCGGCAACGCCTTCGGCCCGCTCACCATCCAGGGCAACCTGGTGTTTACGGCTGCGTCCAGTTACATGATCCAGGTCACGCCTGTGAATGCCGGCCGCACCAACGTCACGGGGACTGCGACGCTGGCCAGCGCGACCGTCAATGCGATCTTCGCGGCAGGCGCTTACGTCTCCAAGCAATATGTCATCGTCAATGCTACCGGCGGTGTGACCGGTACATTCAGCTCGCTTGTCAACACCAACCTTCCCTCCAATGTCTCGGCCAGCCTCAGCTACGACGCCAACGATGCCTTTCTCAACCTGACGCTGAACTTTGTCCCACCGTCGGCTCCGAATTTCGGCGGCGGCCTCAATGGCAACCAACAGAACGTCGCCAATGCGCTGACCAATTTCTTCAACTCGACCGGCGGCATTCCTCTTGTCTTCACGACGCTGACGCCGGCGGGACTGACGCAAGCCTCGGGCGAGGTCGCGACCGGCTCGCAGCAGACCACCTTCGATGCGATGAACCTGTTCATGGGCCTGTTGACCGATCCCTTCATCGCCGGGCGCGGCGATGGCTTAAGCGTCGGCGGGGGCGCCACGCCGTTTGCCGAGGAAAGCGACGGCGCCAGCGCCTACGCGGCCAAAGACAAGCCGCGTTCGAAGAGCGAGCGCGACGCCTATGCCGCGATCTACCGCAAGGCGCCGCCGCCCGTGGTCGATGCGTTCGCCCAGCGCTGGAGCGTGTGGGCGGCGGGCTATGGCGGCTCGCAGACCACCGACGGCAATGCGGTGCTGGGATCCAACACCACGACCAGCCGGATCGCGGGCGTCGCGGTCGGCGCCGACTACCGCCTCTCGCCGTTCACGCTTGCAGGCTTCGCGCTGGCCGGTGGCGGCACCAATTTTTCCGTCGCCAACGCGCTGGGCAGCGGACGCTCCGACCTGTTCCAGGCCGGCGCGTACCTGCGTCACACCGTCGGGCCGGCCTATATTTCGGCGGCGCTGGCTTACGGCTGGCAGGACATCACCACCGACCGCACCGTCACCATCGCCGGCGTCGATCAGCTGCGGGCAAGGTTCAACGCCAACGCCTTCTCCGGCCGCGCCGAAG
Organism: uncultured Alphaproteobacteria bacterium; assembly: GCA_963801875.1. Classification (GTDB taxonomy): domain Bacteria; phylum Pseudomonadota; class Alphaproteobacteria; order Rhizobiales; family Xanthobacteraceae; genus Bradyrhizobium. The sequence goes on from CAWDGT010000011.1 coordinate 551,571, forward strand.
GCGGCTATCGCTTCCTGACATCGTGGATGGGCGTCACACCCTATGCCGCCGCGCAGTTCACCACCTTCGATCTGCCGGCCTACGCCGAGCGGGCGCTGGTCGGCGCCAACATCTTTGCGCTGGCCTATGGCGCCAAGGACGTCACCGCGACGCGCAGCGAGCTCGGCATTCGCACCGATAAATCCTGGGCGATGGTGGATTCGATCTTCACCTTGCGCGGCCGCTTTGCCTGGGCGCATGATTTCAACGCCGATCGCAATATCGGCGCCACCTTCCAGACGCTGCCCGGCGCAAGCTTCGTCGTCAACGGCGCGGCGCAGGCGCATGACGCCGCGCTCGCCACCGCGTCCGCCGAAGTGAAATGGCTGAACGGCTGGTCGGCGGCCGCCACCTTCGAGGCGAATTCTCTGACGTCACGCGCAGCTATGCCGGCAAGGGCGTGGTGCGCTATGCGTGGTAGGCGGGCATGAAAACGCCCGGCGGCTGGAATGGTCCAACCCGCCGGGCGCTTTAATATCCGGGGTAGCTGAGCGCTAGAACACGCCAAGCACAATCGCGCCGACAAAGGCGATTGCGACATAGGCGGCGACAACGCTCAGTCTGCTGACGATGGGACTGGCGAAGGCCATTGAGAACGCTCCCTGGTTCAAGTCGCTGCCCTCTTAACGCCAAAACTAGCAAGCCGTTCCCCGCGGAAAAAGTCAGCGCTGCTGTCGCTCGCCGCTTCGCTGCAGCGCACGGCGTGGTTAAAGATTCGTGAAATCAACATGTTGAAGAGTCCTTAAATAAATTCACCGAACCTGCGCGGATGACGCGCGGAGTTCGTTTGTATCTCGTCGGCTCCTTCGTCCTTGTCTCGCTGGCGGGCTGCGGCCGCGGATTTTTTCAGTCCGCCGAGCGCGAGCCGTGGCGGGCCGAGGCCGAAATCGCGTGCCTGAAATCCGGCGCCGTCAAGGAAACCCCCGAACTGGTCCGGATCAGCCCGATTTCGGGCCCGGGCGTCTGCGGCGCGGAGTTTCCGCTCAAGGTCGCAGCACTCGGCGAAAGCAGCGGCAGCCTCGGCTTTGCCGACAACGATCTGCGGCCACCCGCCAATATCGGCACCGCGCCGCGCTGGCCGATCTCGCCGTCGCCGCCATCATCGCCCTATCCGGCATCGCCCTATTCGGACCGCGCCCCGCCGCAACCGGGCTACGGCCCGGCGCCCCACGCACCGATTTCATTGACCGCCCCCGGCGTCGCCGCGCCCGAGGAAGATGAAATCGCGCTGCCGCCCGGGGGCATGCCCGGGTTGAGCCCGGCAAACCGGCGATATCCCGGACCGTATTCGGCGCCGCCGGCTTATCCGCCACGGCTCGGGCCTTCGCCGGGTAATTCCGTCGCCGCGTTCGGACCGGTGGCGATGAGCCCGCCAGCGACGCTGGCCTGTCCGATCGTCTCGGTGCTCGATCGCTGGCTCGCCGATTCCGTGCAGCCGGCGGCACAGCGCTGGTTCGGCGCGCGCGTGGTCGAGATCAGGCAGATCTCCGCCTATTCCTGCCGCGGCATGAACGGCAATTCCTATGCGCATATTTCCGAACACGCCTTCGGCAACGCGCTTGACATCGCAGGCTTCACGCTCGCCGACGGCCGGCGCATATCGGTGAAGGACGGCTGGAGGGGCTTGCCGGAAGAGCAGGGCTTTCTGCGCGACGTGCAGGCTACGGCCTGTCAGCAGTTCACCACCGTGCTGGCGCCGGGCTCCAACGTCTATCACTACGATCACATCCACGTCGACCTGATGCGCCGCGCGAGCCAGCGCGTCATCTGCCAGCCTGCGGCGGCCTCCGGCGAAGAGGTTGCCGCACGCGCAGGCCAGCGCAATCCCTACGCCTCGCGCGAGTCGTTCGCGACGGGATCGCTCGGCGGCGGCAAGCACACCTCGCGCCGCCACAAGCCCGGGATCTCGGAGCAAGACGAATTCGAGGACGAGTAGGGCGGGGGCGGTGCCTACGCTCGGTCAGGCTTTCATTGCCAACCGGCGCGGCGCAGGGCTTCGGTGACGAGTTTGCCATCACCGGGATTGGCATAAGGAAACCACGCGGCAAATTCCTCCGAGGTCAGTCCGTGATAATCGCGCTTGAGCTCCGCGGTTGCCTTCTCGGCTTCCGGCATCTGGTTGCAGGCGGAAAGACACGCCGCAAGAACCTGGCGGCCGAGCCAGAATTTCGGCTGAAGACGCACGGCCCAGTGCGCGGTCTGCAGCGCCTCCCCATGGTTGCCGAGATGCATATCGGCGAGCGCCTTGGATGGCAGGCACAAGCCCATGCCCGCATCACCCACCCGCAAGCGCATGGCGGTGCGGATGAAGACCTTGGCGACGTTGAACTCGCCGGTCATCACCGCGTGATAGCTGCGCGCCGTCGATGCGAGCGCAAAACTCGGATTGAGCGTCACGGCCCGCTCGAGGAAATCATTTGCCTCGTCGTGGCGTGCCTGCCAATCAAGCGCCTGCCCCAGGATGTTGCATGCCTTGGCCTCGGACGGATCAATCTCCAACGCGCGCCGGGCACATGTTTCGGCCTCGCGGAGCGCGTCGATCCATCCCGTGCCGCGTTGCACCTGCGCGGACAGATAGGTCGTCACCGCCATCATCGCATGGACGTGGGCATAGGTGGCATCCTCCTTGATTGCGCTGCCGAAGGAAGTCAGCGCCTCGGCCCATTGCCCGGCGTAGAATTGGCTGTAGCCGAGTACGAGGTGCTGATAGGCTGCCTCGGATCCCGTGGCGGCCAGCGTCGGCCGACGCAACGCCTTCCGCTCACTCTCGGCGACGGCCGGATCGAGTGCGGCCACGATCAGGGGACACACTTCCGACACCCAGGATAACGGGTTTGCGCCGGGAGCGTCGTAGCGCTTGGCCCAGCGGATGTAGCCGGTCTCGGCCTCGGCAAGTTCGATCACCAGCGACAAACCGTCGGCCCGGTCGGTAATGGTGCCGTAGATCAAATAGTCGGCGCCTGTCTGTTGCGCAAAATCCTTCGGAACGAATAATGCGTCACCCTTCACGCTGTTGGCTGCGGCGCGCGACAGCACACTAAACCAGCGGCAACCGGACAGCGTCAGCGTAATGTCATCCGATAGCGCCGTCGCCAAAGGCGCACCGGCGTCGAGCGCACCCTCATACCGAAAGGGCAGCACCGCGACGACAGGCGCATCCGACTGGGTCTTGGTCCAGGGATCCCGGTGCACATACGCCGGACGCCTGAGAACGTGCGATGCCGCAGCCGGTGGACGCGGGGCCGTTTTCAATGCGACATAGACCTGATGGAGTTCCGGTGGCGGCTCCTCGTTGAATTCGAGCCTCAAGCGCCTGCTATAGTGCTCATAGTACAGCAGCGCCTCCGGGATGCGGCCGCCGGCGGCCTCGATCTGCATCAAGCGGGACACCGCCTGGCAGCTCATTGGAGAACGCTCGATCAGACGCGACAGTGCCTGGATCGCGCGCTCGCTACCGCCGCAATCGAGCGGGTCCGCCGTGGCGCGCAGCACGGCGCTTTCGACCTTGGCTTCAAGGTGAGAAGACTGGATCGAAAGCCATTGCGCGAACGGCTCCGATCCTACTGACGCGCCATCGAGCAGCGGGCCGCGGTAAAGCTCAAGCATCAATTCCGCGTGCGCAAGGTCGCTTACCTTCGTGAGAGGCGCCAGACATCGCAATCGACGATGGCTGGCCCCAGCGCCACACCGGTGCGGGACGTCTCGACGAGACCCGGGCCGACGATTGGAATGGCCCGCAACTCGAACAAAACCTGCCGCAGGCTCGCCTGCGCTTGCTCCTTGAAACGGTCTGGCCACAGCAGATCGAGCAGCACTTCCCGTGTCTCGCTGTGCGATGTCTTCAATGCCAGATAGCCGAGCATAGCCTGTGCCCGGCGCAGCGAAACCTGGCCGGCCGAAATGCCGCCCTTGGTGAAGGCAAAGCCGCCGAGCAACTGCAGCTGCAATCCTGACTCCGCGCCGATCACGGCGTGTCCTCCCAAAGCAACTCGTCGAAGTTGGTGGTCCAGGTCGAAAAATGATTGTCACGTTAGCAGAAATAACGCCAACGCCATCCACCTTGCCCGAAGAAATGACGGAAGCATAACGCGCTCAGGATAGCTTGGGGGATGTCCGGCAATCGTCTCCTCCAGCCGGCAGAACAGACCAAAGGGAGTTTTGTCATGTTGCAGAAATACATAATCGAACGCGATATTCCAAAGGTCGGCACATTCGAGCGCGATCAGCTCAGGGATGCGGCAAAGACCTCGAACGCGGCGCTGGCCAAGCTCAGCCCCGATGTCCAGTGGGTCGAGTCCTATGTCGCGGAAGACAAGACCTTCTGCGTCTATCTGGCGAAAAACGTGGGAGCCATTCAACGGCACGCGGAAATCAGCGGATTCCCCGCCACGAAGATCACCGAGATCAGGCGAATAATCGATCCGACGACAGCGGCCGCCTGATGCCCTGATTGAACGCGGATTTGCACCTAGTGGAGCGACTCTAACGCTTGTTTCCCGCGTTTGACAGCGGCGAGGACGCGCTTTGGATCGGCGGTCCATACGAAGGGTTTGGGATCGGCGTTTGTCTCGGCGACGAAGTGGTTGATGGCGACTTGCAGGTCAACGACGGATCGGAACACGCCTCGCTTGAGGCGACGGCGCGTAAGCTTGGCGAAGAAGCCTTCGACCGCATTGAGCCAGGATGCAGAGGTCGGGGTGAAGTGGAACGTCCAGCGGGGATGCCGGGCCAGCCATTGGCGTACCTTCGGATGCTTGTGGGTCGCATAGTTGTCGACGATGGCGTGGATTACTTTCCCTGCCGGGACCTGCTCCTCGATCGTGTTGAGGAAGCGAATGAACTCCTGGTGGCGATGGCGCTGCATGTTGCAGCCGATGACGGTGCCGTCGAGGATGTTGAGGGCAGCGAACAGCGTGGTGGTGCCGTGACGTTTGTAGTCGTGGGTCATCGTGCCGGCACGGCCCGGCTTCATCGGCAACCCTGGCTGGGTGCGGTCGAGCGCCTGAATCTGGCTCTTTTCGTCGACCGAGAGGACGACCGCATGGGCGGGAGGATCGACATAGAGGCCGACGACGTCTTTGAGTTTCTCGGCGAACTTCGGGTCGTTCGACAGCTTGAACGTGCGGATGCGATGCGGCGCGAGTTGGTGGGCTTCGAGAATACGTTGCACCGAACGCAGGCTCACCCCTGCGGCTTTCGCCAGCATCCGGCCGGTCCAGTGGGTTGTTTCTCCCGGCGGCGGCCCGAGCGCCAGGTCGACCACTCTCTGCACGGTGCCGGTCGGCAGCGGTGGTTTGCCGGGCTTGCGCGTCTTGTCGCGCGTCAGCCCTTCGACGCCTTCCGCCATGAACCGGGCTTGCCATCTCCACACCACGGGCTTGGATTTGCCCGAGCGGCGCATGATCTCGGCGGTGCCACAGCCGTCGGCAGTGGCAAGAATGATATTGGCCCGCCACACATGCTTCTGAGGCGCGCTGCGATCCGAGACGATTGCCTCAAGTCGATGGCGGTCCGCCCGGGTGACCTTTACGACAATTCCTGCTCTCATGCCGAGAGCTTGAACTGCTTCGGTCGATTTGGGAATTGTCCGAATGAATCAGACCACTAGGTGTTGCGAAGTCTGGGCGGGGGTCGAAGGGAGAGCGCTCCTCCGGTCAGGCCTGCTGTTTCCGATACGCCGCCAGGAACATCCGGCTCGCGCTGTCGACCACCTGCGTGATGCGCTCGGCCGATGGCGGCGGCGCAGCCTGGAAAATAAACGGCAGGAACAGCGACGCCTGGCACATCTGCATGAATTGCGATGCCGCGAGCTGGCAGTCGGGTATCGCAAGTTCCTTCGCCTCGACATGCGCCTCCAGATAAAAGGCAAGGCGGTTGATGGTTTTCTCCAGCCCATGTTCATAGTAGCGGCGGCCGACATCGGGCATGCGCTCGGCGATCGCCATCACGGTGCGAATCGCTGACCCGCCGCCCGGCCGGCACAGCAATTCGATATAGGCCTGGCCGAACTCCCGCAGCGTGGTGGCGACGTCGCGCGCGGGGTCGAAATTGAACGCGATCTTCTGCTGGTCGAGCATTTCCCGCTCGACGATGGCCTCGAACAGCCGGTTCTTGTCGGCGAAATAGACATACAACGTCCCCTTTGAGACACCGGCGGCGCGGGCGATTTCGCCCATGCTGGCGCCGTCAAAGCCCAGATCCATGAAAACCTTGCTGGCGCCGTCGAGAATCTGCCGGCGCTTGGCGCTTTCCTCCTCGCCGGTAAGCTCGAGCGTTGTGCGATGAGCTGCAACCATTGGTTTAGCTTCTCTGGAAAGATTTAAGGTGCGGAAACACCGCGGAGGCAACGGGCAGTCTATTGTTCCACCGTCGGAATTTAGCTTGACCGAACCGTTCGGTCAATGATAATTTGAAAGCTGACGATGGGACGAGGCCTGTTTCCGGCTGCGTGTGCATCGCGATATTGTAATGGGGAGGCCGTGATGGCCGCAGCGAGAGACCAGGCCGCACGCATCATTCGCACCGAGCCGGACAGGGCCGGGGGCGAATCCGTGGGCGCAGCTTCCGCTGATCCCGCCGAGGCGCCTCGCGCGCATCTTGCGGAAGAGACGGTAACGCGTCGCCCGGCGGAGACGCTGGAGGGGCCGGCAATCGACAAGCCGGCCGCCGCACCGGCCGCGCCCGCTGCTGCCGCGGTTTCCGCCGCCCCGAAATCCGGAAAGCGCCGACTGGTCGTGATCGGCCTCGGCACGCTGCTCGCGCTCGCCGCGGCCAGCTACGGCGTGCACTATATTCTGGTCGGACGCTATTACGTCTCTACCGACGACGCCTATGTGCGCGCCAACAACACCATGCTTGGCGCACGGGTGTCCGGCCACATCGCGACCATCCTTGCTGGCGACAACGCCCTGGTGCGGACCGGCGAGGTGGTCTTCAGAATCGACGACGGCGATTATCGCATCGCGGTGGATGCCGCACGCACCAAAATCGCGACCCAGCAGGCGACCATCGACCGGATCGGCCGCCAGGTCACCGCGCTGGAAAGCGCGGTCGAGCAGGCGAGGGCGCAGGTTGCCTCGGCGGATGCCGCCTTGAAACGGGCCGGCCTCGACTTCGACCGGCAGCAGGCGCTGAGCGCCAAGGGATTTGCCTCGCACGCGACGTATGAGGTGTCCGAAGCCGGGCGCGACCAGGGCGTGGCGGCGGTGAAGGCGGCGCAGGCGGCCTATGACGCGGCGCGCGACAACGTCGAGGTCACCAGGGCGCAGCAGGCCGAGGCCCGCGCGCAGCTTGCGGAATTGCAGACATCGCTGGCAAAGGCCGAGCGCGACCTCGACTTCACCTCGGTGCGCGCGCCGGTCGATGGCATTTTTTCCAATCGTCTGGTCAACACCGGCGATTTCGTCGCGGTGGGACAGCGGCTCGGCAACGTGGTGCCGCTCAACGACGTCTTCATCGACGCCAACTTCAAGGAAACCCAGCTCAGGCGCATCCGTCCGGGCCAGCCGGCGACGATCTCGGTGGATGCCTATGGCCATCGCAAATTCGCCGGCGTCGTCGAGAGCATCTCGCCCGCGGCCGGCTCGGTGTTCACGCTGCTGCCGCCGGACAACGCCACCGGCAACTTCACCAAGATCGTGCAGCGGCTTCCGGTCCGCATTCGCGTGCCGAAGGATGTCGCCAAACAGAACATGCTGCGCGCGGGCATGTCGGTCTATGCCACCGTCGATACCACCAGCGGTGCCGGGGATGCCGATAGCGAAGCCGACCTCGACGCGCCGGCCACGGTCCAACCACAATGATCAGCGCATCGGGCGGCGTGCCCGATGGCGAGCATGTCCTGACCTGAGATCGATATGGCCGACGCCGGCACCGCTCCGCCCATGATGATGACCGCCGCCGCGGCGGCACCGTCCGAGCGCATCCCGCTGCGCCGGCTGGCTGCGTTTCTCATCATGGTATTCGGGATGTTCATGTCGATTCTGGACATCCAGGTGGTCTCGGCGTCGCTCAGCGAAATCCAGGCCGGCCTGTCGGCAAGCGCGACCGAGGTATCGTGGGTCCAGACCTCGTACCTGATCGCCGAGGTGATCGCGATTCCGCTGTCCGGATTCCTGTCGCGCGCACTCGGCACCAGGCTGCTGTTTGCGATCTCCGCCTGCGGCTTCACCATCGCGAGCTTCCTGTGCGGACTGGCCTCGACCATCGAACAGATGATCCTGTGGCGTGCGATCCAGGGATTTCTGGGCGCCGGCATGATCCCGACGGTGTTCGCATCCGCCTATACGGTGTTTCCGCGCTCGAAATTCTATATCGTCGGCCCGATCATCGGTCTGGTCGCCACGCTGGCGCCGACCATCGGCCCGACGGTCGGCGGATTCATCACCGACGCGATGTCATGGCACTGGCTGTTCTTCATCAACATCGTCCCGGGCATCGGCATCACCGTCGGCGTGCTGGTCCTGGTCGATTTCGATCAGCCGAATTTTGCGCTGCTGGACCGTTTCGACTGGTGGGGTCTGATTTTTATGGCCGGCTTCCTGGGCTCGCTCGAATATGTGCTGGAGGAAGGCCCGCAATACGAGTGGCTGCAGGATAATTCGGTGGCGGTTTGCGCCTCGATTTGCGCCGTCTCCGCGATCGCCTTTTTCTGGCGCGTGCTGAGCGTGGAAGAGCCGATCGTCAACATCAGGACCTTCACCGACCGCAATTTCGGTATCGGTTGCCTGCTCTCGTTCTGTATCGGCATCGGTCTTTACGGCCTGACCTACATGTATCCGCGCTATCTCGCCGAAGTGCGCGGCTACAGCGCGCTGATGATCGGCGAGACCATGTTCGTCTCCGGCGCCACCATGTTCCTGGTCGCGCCGCTGGTCGGGCGGCTGATGCAGCGGGTCGACATGCGCTACATCATCGCCGCGGGCCTCATCATCTTCGCGCTTGGCTCCTGGCAGATGACCTGGATCACCCGCGACTTCGATTTCTACGAGCTGTTGCTGCCGCAGATCCTGCGCGGAATCGGCATGATGTGCGCAATGGTGCCGACCAACACCATCGCGCTCGGGACCCTGGCTCCGGATCGGGTGAAAAACGCCTCGGGGCTGTTCAACCTGATGCGAAATCTCGGCGGCGCGGTTGGGCTCGCGGTCATCAACCAGGTGCTGAACGAGCGCACCGACCTGCATATCTCGCGCTTGCAGGAGAGGGTGACCTGGGGCAACGCCACCGCGACCGAAACCCTCAACATGTTGACCCAGCGGCTGCAGGGCATGGGCGACGCCGCGCTGATGGCGATGAAGCAGTTGTCGCAGATCGTGCACCGCCAGGCGGTGGTGATGGGATATGGCGACGCCTTCTTCATGCTGATGCTGTTCTATTTCGGCCTCAGCCTGCTGGTTCTGCTCCTGAACAAGCCGGCCGGGGCGTTGACCGAACCGGCACATTAGGCCGCGATCTTGCCATTCGCGGCGCGGCCTGAATTTTCTTGGTTTCATGGACGCCGTGCCGCGTCGACCGCATATTGCAAATCGCCGGCGATGGATTTATAGATGCCGGATCGTCGCTCGAACCGGGGAGGATTTGCATGATTTCGGCATATTTGCAGATCGCGCCCTCGCGTCCGAAGCTCATGCTGGACGCGTTCTTGTTGGACGCTCGCCTGGCCCTTTGAGGGCCTTTTCCGCCAGCCGCGATCGGGCCTGACGTCCCGGTCAAAAGTTCCCCAGTAAGTCCCGAGATTTATCAACGACGCCTGCGTGCGGCCCGACGCCGCCCGCGCGTCAACCAACGGAGCCGGCGTTTGCGCGAGCGCAGCCGGATGACGCCATGACCGCTTCAATCGACAAACGCCCGGCCGCCATCCGCGTGGTGCTGCCCTTCGTGTTCCGCCACTGGCTGCAGCAGCCGGCCCGCGCGGCCGTCGTTGCCGGCGGCTTCCAGGGAGCCACGGTGGCCGACCTGTTCATGCCGGTCTATTCGGGCCGGCTGGTCGACGCCATGACGGCGGGCGCATCGGACCCTGCGGCGCGCGGCGCGGCGATCGCGGCGTTCGGCGCCATCGTGGCGCTCGGCCTCGCCTCGATGATCCTGCGCCTGATCGGGATGCAGGCGATCGTGCCGTTCACGCTGCGGATCATGTCCGAGGTGGCGCGCGACGCCTTCATGCGGGTGCAGCGCTTCTCGACCGACTGGCACGCCAACAGTTTCGCCGGCTCGACCGTGCGCAAGATCACGCGCGGCATGTGGGCGCTCGACCTGCTCAACGACACCATCCTGATGGCGCTGTCGCCCTCGCTCGCGGTGCTGGTGGGGTCGATGGTGCTGCTCGGGCTGCACTGGCAGTCGCTCGGCCTCGTGATCGCGGTCGGGGCGGCGGTCTACGTCCCGATGATCGTGGTGTTTTCGACGAGCTATATCGCGCCCGCGGCGCGGGTCTCCAACGCCTGGGACACCAGGGTCGGCGGTACGCTGGCGGATGCGTTGACGTGCAATGCGGTGGTGAAATCGTTCGGCGCCGAAGCGCGCGAGGATGCGCGGCTCGCCCGCGTCGTCAGCCGCTGGCGCACGCGCGTGCGGCGGACCTGGCTGCGCTACAACTACACTTCCACGGCGCAGCTCTCGGTGCTGTTGTGCCTGCGCGCCTCGGTGATCGGCGGCGCCTTGCTGCTGTGGATCGCGGGCCGCGCCTCGCCGGGCGACGTCACCTATGTGCTGACCAGCTATTACATCATCCACGCCTATTTGCGCGATGTCGGCATGCACATCAACAATCTGCAGCGCTCGGTGAACGACATGGAGGAGCTTGTCGCCATCCATGACGAGGAGATCGGCATCGTCGACGCCCCCGATGCCGCGCCAATCGATGTCCGCGGCGGACGAATCGCGTTCGAGGATGTGACGTTCCATTACGGCGGCCACCGCGCGCCGCTGTACGACGGCCTGTCGGTGGAGATCCGCGCCGGCGAACGCGTCGGCCTGGTCGGGCGCTCCGGTTCCGGCAAGACCACCTTCGTCAAGCTGGTGCAGCGGCTCTACGACGTCTCCGGCGGGCGGATCCTGATCGACGGCCAGGACATCGCTGATGCGACGCAGCAATCGCTGCGCAGCCAGATCGCCATCGTGCAGCAGGATCCGATCCTGTTTCACCGCTCGCTCGCCGAGAACATCGCCTATGGTCGGCCCGGCGCCAGCTGGGCTGCGATCGAGCAGGCGGCGCGGCTCGCCAACGCGCACGAGTTCGTCCTGCGGCTGCCGAAAGGTTACGGCACGTTGGTCGGTGAACGCGGCGTCAAGCTGTCGGGCGGCGAGCGGCAGCGCGTGGCGCTGGCGCGCGCGTTTCTGGCCGACGCGCCGATCCTGATCCTGGACGAAGCGACCTCGAGCCTGGATTCCGAATCGGAGGCGCTGATCCAGCAGGCGATGGAGCGGCTGATGAAGGGACGCACCTCGATCGTGATCGCGCACAGGCTGTCAACGGTGCGCAGCCTCGACCGCATCCTGGTGTTCGACCGCGGCAAGATCGTTGAGCAGGGCAGCCACGCCGCGCTCGCCAGTCGCGCCGCGGGAATCTATCGCGGGCTGTTCGAGCGGCAGGCGACCGAGTTCGCCTCCGTCTCGGCGGCGGAGTGATGCTTTCGTGCGGATTGCGGCGCCTTGCCGGCTGCGATAAGGCCATCGTCGGCCTCAATGCACGCCGAGACTGTTCCAGACCAGGCCGATGCCGGACAGAAACAACAGGCCAAGCACGACATCCCGGAAATCCTGATCGCTCAACGCATGATAGGCGCGCGCGCCGATCCAGGCGCCGAATATCGTGGCCGGAAAGGCGAGCATGGCGAGCCGGAGGACCTCGCCATCGACAAAGCCAGTGCCTGCCTGCAGGCACAGTGATGCGGTCAGGATGGTCCAGTTGTAGGTCTGGAAGATGCCGCGCCGCTCGTCCTTGCCCCAGCCGCGCAGGTTGGCCCACAGGATCGGAATCGGGCCGGACAAGCCGGCCAGCCCGCCGAGTATCCCGCCGGCAAATCCGGCCGTGCCGTCCGCCACCCGGCCGCCGAAGCGCGGGGCGATCGGGGTGCGGTTGAAATAGAGCGCGGCCGGGAACAGCAACAGCAGCACGCCGAAGCCCAACTTGAACACCTGGGGATCGGCATGCGCGATCAGCAACGTGCCCAGCGGTACGCCCGCGAGGCCGCCGATCAGGAACGGCCACACCAGCGTGAAGTCGAACGACCGCCAGAATGACGGCAGCGTCGAAGTCTGCGCGACGATCGAGCAGATCAGCACGAGCGGCACCGCAATCGCGGGCGGCAACACGTAGAGCCATATCGCAAGTGCCGTCAGCGCGGTTCCGAAGCCGGCGAGGCCGGACACGAAGCCGCCGGCGAGGGCGCCGAGAAACAGAAGCACAAATGCGACGGTGGTCATGACTGTGCGGGGATGTCCCTCGTCATTCCGGGGCAATCGCAGATGCGAACCCGGAATCTCGAGATTCCGGGTTTGTGCTTCGCACGCCCCGGAATGACAATTGCGGAGTTGGCGAGGAATCGTTTTGTGCCTTATAGCGTTCCAACAGCGATAGCCAACGGGGAAACATCATGGGCGCAACTTTTCTGGTCTGCCACGGCGCGTGGTCGGCGGGATGGGCGTGGAAGAAGATGCATCCGCTGATGGCGGCTCGCGGGCATCGCCTGGTCACGCCGACCTGCACCGGTCTTGGCGAGCGCGCGCACCTGGCGAACCCATCGATCGATCTCGAAACCCACATTCAGGACATTCTGAACGTCATCAAATATGAAGACCTGCGCGAGATCGTGCTGGTCGGCCACAGCTATGGCGGCATGGTCGCGACCGGCGTGGCCGACCGCGCGCGGGATAGCATCGCGCAATTGATCTATCTCGATGCCTTCGTGCCCGACGACGGGCAGTCGCTGCTCGATTTGAACGAGCCGGCGCGGCCGCACATGCAGGAACTGGCGAAGGCCGGCGATGGCTGGCGTGTGCCGCCCAATCCAACGCCGCCGGATACGCCGCAAGCGGATGTCGAATGGCTCACCGCGCGCCGGGTCGATATGCCGATCAAGTGCTTTCTGATGCCGCTGAAGCTGCATGGCGGCAAGCCGGCATTGCCGCGCAGCTATATCTACGCCACGCGCATCACGCCCGCCGACACGTTCGGTACGTTTGCCAGGCGTGCCAAGGGTGAGCAGGGGTGGAATTACTACGAGATCGACGCCAGCCATTCGCCGCACGTCACCGCGCCGGAAGAACTGATGAAGGTGCTGGAGGGGATCGTCGCGGAGCGGACGTAAAGTAAATACGTCATTCCGGGGCGCATCGAAGATGCGAACCTCAGATGTGCGATTGCACATCGGGGAATCCTTGGATTCCGGGTTCGTGCTTCGCACGCCCCGGAATGACGATCTCAAACATGGCGAGGGGTCCGGCGCGTTACGCCGAACCCCCCATTTTAGAACATCAGCCAGCCTGTAAGCCGGGTTCTGTAGGGCATCGCCCGCTTGTGGCAGGCGATACGTGACGGCCATTCCTCTGGGACAATGTTTGCACATTGCCTCGAGCAACCTACCCGGACGGCGAGCCTGACATCGCCCTGCGGTGTTATCGCTTGCGCGAACATTCCCGCGTTGCCGTCCCTATTCGGTCTTGCTCCCGGTGTGGTTTGCCATGCCGGTTCCGTTGCCGGACCCGCGGTGCGCTCTTACCGCACCTTTTCACCCTTGCCCTCCGAAGCCCAAAGGCGAAGGAGGGCGGTTCATTCTCTGTGGCACTTTCCCTGGGGTCGCCCCCGCCGGATGTTATCCGGCACCGTATGTCGATGGAGCCCGGACTTTCCTCCCCCGCAGCCTTTCGACCATAGCGGGAGCGGCCGTCCGGCCGACTGACGCTCTAGGCATGGGGGTTCAGGGGGGCCGCGTCAAGCCGATAGCGGCTACGCGGAACCTTAAAATAAATTATCCTGAAGATGTCGTATTGCGGTTGGTCCGTTCGACTGGGTGTCGGCGATCAAGCCAACCAAGAGGAGTAGCGCGATGCAGTATCTGCTGATGATCTATCGGAACGAAGCCGAACTCGGCAAATTGGGCGCGGCCGAACGGAAGCAAATGATGGCGGACTACGGCGCATTTACCCAGTCCATCGTCCAGAGTGGCCATTTCAAGTCCGGCGACGGGCTGCAGCCGACAACGACCGCGACCACCGTGCGGGTGCGCGACGGCAAGACAATGACCACCGATGGCCCCTTCGCGGAGACGCGCGAGCAGCTCGGCGGTTACTATCTGATCGACGCCAAGGATCTCGACACGGCGCTGGCCATCGCGGCGCGCATTCCCGGCGCCAAGACAGGTTCGATCGAGGTCAGGCCGGTCATGATTTACGACTGATGGCGAAGCCGTCATTCCGGGGCGCATCGAAGATGCGAACTACGATGCGCAATTGCGTATCGGAGAATCTCGAGGTTCCGGGTTCGTGCTTAGCACGCCCGGAATGACTGCAAAAGCAGCGCAAATCCCATGACACCCACCGAGATTGAAAAAATATTTCGCGACGAGGCGGGACGGGCGCTGGCAACGCTGATCCGCCTCGTCGGCGATTTCGATCTCGCCGAGGACGCGCTGCAGGATGCCTTCGCGGTGGCGCTGGAACGCTGGCCCGCCGTCGATCCGCCGTCCAATCCGCGGGCGTGGCTGGTCAATGTCGGGCGCAACAAGGCGATCGACCGCGTTCGCCGGCAAGTCGCGTTTCGCGGCAGACAGGGAGAGCTGACACACGCGTTGCTTTTGAATGCGTCAGCCGCCGACGAGGCCAGTGACGCCGCGCTCGACGATGACATGCTGCGGCTGATCTTCACCTGTTGCCATCCGGCGTTCGCCGCTGAGGTCCAAGTCGCGCTGACGCTGCGCACGGTCTGCGGGCTGACGACCGCGCAGGTCGCGCGCGCCTTTCTGGTCGGGGAAGACGCCATGGCGCAGCGTCTGGTTCGCGCCAAGCAGAAAATCCGGCTCGCCGGAATTCCCTACGAGGTACCGGAGCGCGAAGCGCTGGAGCCGCGGCTGCGCGGGGTCCTGGCGGTGATCTATCTCGTCTTCACCGAAGGCTATGCGGCAACCTCCGGCGAGGAACTGATGCGGCCGGATCTGGCGCGCGACGCGATCCGGTTGGGCCGCCTGCTCGACGCGCTGATGCCGCAGCGGGGCGAGGTCAGGGGACTATTGGCCTTGATGCTGCTGCACGACGCGCGCCGTGCCTCGCGCCAGACCGCCGGCGGCGACATCGTGCTTCTGGAGGAACAGGACCGCGCGCTGTGGGACCATGCGCAGATCGCCGAAGGTTTGCACCTGGTGGAAGGCGCGCTTCGGCTTCCGGGCCGGCCGGGAGCCTACGCGGTGCAGGCCGCGATCGCCGCCCTGCATGCGCGGGCGCCGAGTTTTTGCGACACCGACTGGCCGCAGATCGCCGGCCTCTATGAAGTGCTGCTGCGGATCAGCCCGTCGCCGGTGATCGAACTCAATCACGCCGCTGTCTTGTCGATGGTCGACGGGCCTGCCCGCGCGCTCGACCTGATCGATGCGCTGGAAGCCCGCGGCGGACTGAAAGGCTACGAATTGATGCCGGCGGTCCGCGCCGATCTGCTGCGCCGGCTCGGCCGCCATGATGCGGCGCGCGAGGCCTATCGCGCGGCGGCAGCCGCGACGCGGCTCGATCCGTTGCGGCGGCTTTACGCGCGGCGGCTGGCGGAGCTGGATCGTAAATAGCCGAAGCCCGATATCGTCATTGCTAGCCAACGGATCGCGCGAATGCGCGCCCGATGACAGGCTCCGCGAAGCAATCCATCGGTCGCCATGCGAAGCGAAAGTGTGGATTACTTCGTCGCTGTGCTCCTCGCAATGGCGGCTGGCTGAACGAAAAGCTACCTTGCCGCGACCCTGGCGTCGGCCGGCAGGCCGGCCAGCAGCGCCTGCAAGGTGGTCAGCGTCGAGCGATCGGCGACGCCGTCGACGCGGGCGGGGCGAAAATGCCGCTGGAAGGCGGTGACCACTTCCATGGTTGTCGCGTCGTATTTCCCGTTGATCGGCACCGCGTAGCCGTATCGGGCCAGCGCCTGCTGCAGGTCGCGGACGTCGTCGCTGATGGTGCCCTGTTTGAGGGGATCGCCGCGCACGATCGGCGCCGGCTGCACCCAGTGGCCGACACCCGAATTGGCCAGCGAATGCCAAGGAAATTTCTCGCCGGGGTCTTTCTTGCGCGACGGCGCGACATCCGAATGCCCGAGGACGCGATGGGAGGGAATCTTGCGGCGGAGCATGATGCCGCGGCACAGCGCGATCACGGCGGCGATCTGGCGCAGTGGAAACTCCGGGTAGCCCCAGTCGTGGCCGCGATTGACGATCTCGACGCCGATCGAACAGGAGTTGATGTCTTCTTCGCCCGCCCATGACGCTACGCCGGCATGCCAGGCACGCTTGGCTTCCGGGACGCACTGTACGATGCGGCCGTCTTCAAGAACGATGTAATGGGCGGAAACGTCGGTGCCCGCCGTGCACAGCCGGGCGATCGCCCCTTCTACATCGGGCATACCGGTGTAGTGCAGCACGATCATGTCGGGCAAACGGCCCTTGTTGCGATCGCCAAAATTCGCCGACGGGATGACGTCGGACGCGATCGAGGAATCGGGGGTGAATGTCTTCATGTCCGCGTTGGCTCTGGGAAGCGGGACGGCGCGTTGACGCTTCGAATCAACACCAGCAGACGCGAACGGACCGAGCGACATTGGACAACTCAAACCGGGCAGGAGAACGGCAAAGGTATCGTCCTGGGGACGAGGTGGTTTACTATTCCTTTACCTTGGCCGTCGGCGCAATCAGGCAGCCGGTCGCTGCTTCGCATTTTTGGCCGGGTGTGTGCGGGAAGCATCACCGGCACCAGGCACCGGGTCCATCTTGGGCGGGCGTAATTGTAGCAGTTCCTTCAACGCTTTCTTAACGTCAACTGCCGTTACTAAGTGGTGAAGAGCCGAACCGGTTTTGGGGGACGGCCGAGGCCCTCTTTCACGCTCGATATCCCATGGCAGCCCAGCAAATTCCATCGGGAAATCAGGATTTGCGATTGGGGCCGCGTGGGATCGGCAACCGTGCCCCGCACCGGCTTTTCGAGGCGAAAAGCCGGGCGAAGCCGAGAGATTTGAGGCGCAATGGGCCCGCTCGCGTCCAGTTTCCGCACTCCAACCTGGGCGGCGCCCGGAGCCGGCGCATGAATCCGGCTGGTCAGCTTCATATTCCTGTTCTCGGCCGCGAAGCCGTCGATATGCTCGCCCTGCGCGATGGCGGCATCTATGTCGACGCCACCTTCGGCGCCGGCGGCTACAGCCGTTCCATCCTCGACACAGCGGGAACCCGCGTCATCGGCATCGACCGTGACCGTAGCGCGATCACGGCCGGCTTCGACCTGGTCGATCGGTCGGGCGGCCGACTGACGCTGGTCGAGGACAGGTTTTCCAATCTCGCCGGGATTTGCGCCGCCCAGGGTGTGCCGGGGATCGACGGCGTCGTGATGGATGTCGGGGTGTCCTCGATGCAGCTCGACCAGGCGGCGCGCGGCTTCTCGTTTCGCCTCGGCGGCCCGCTCGACATGCGGATGGGCCATGACGGCCCGACCGCGGCGGATGTGATCGCCAAGGCGTCCGAGGCCGATCTCGCCAATATCATCTACATCTTCGGCGAAGAACGCCATTCCCGCAGCCTTGCCCGCGCCATCGTCGCCGCGCGCAAGCAAGCGCCTGTCGTCACCACCCGCGCGCTGGCCGATATCGTCGCAAAAGTGGTGCGGTCGAAGCCGGGCGAAATTCACCCGGCGACGCGGACGTTTCAGGCCTTGCGGATTTTCGTCAACGAAGAACTCGACGAATTGCATCTGGCGCTGTCGGCGGCGGAGCGGGTGCTGAAACCGGGCGGCCGGCTGGTGGTGGTGTCGTTTCATTCGCTGGAAGACCGCATTGTCAAGAATTTCCTGGTCGAACGCTCCGGGGCCGGCGGCGGATCGCGGCATCTGCCGGAAGTCGCGCGGGCCGCGCCAAGCTTTCACCTTCTGACGAAACGTCCGGTCAGGCCGGATGACGACGAGATATCGGCCAATCCGCGCGCGCGCTCGGCAAAACTGCGCGCGGCCGAGCGCACTGCGGCGCCTGCGCATGCCGCGGCGGCATTGCCGGCATGGCCGGTTCTCGATGACGTGATGAGGGGAGGCTGACCATGCGGATCATCCATCTCCTCGTGATCGCCGTGCTGGTGTTCGCCGCCGCCTACGTCTACCGGATCAAGATGGACTCCACCTCCCGCACCGAGCGGGTGCTGCGGCTGCACGCCGAGATACGCGAGCAGCGCGACGCCATCGCGGTGCTGCACGCAGAATGGGCCAGGCTCGATGCACCGCTGCGGCTGCAGGGCCTCGCCGAGCGCCATCTGCCGCTCAAGCCGATCAGCGCCACCCAGTACGATTCCCTGAAGAACCTGCCCGAGCGTCCGCCGAGCTTCATGGTCAAGCCGGGCGATCCGGATCCGATCGGCGCGATGATCCAGACCATCGATGCCGCCGCCGACGCCGGCGCGGTGACGGGCTCGGTGCCGGCGCCGGAGCATCAGCGATGACGGGCCGGGCGCGGAGATCGGTCAGGCCGGCGGAACCGTGGCGGCAGCGGCTGATCCGCAGCCTGCTGTACGGGCGCAACGTCGACCGGTCAGGGAAAGCGCGTGTCCGCGTCGGATTTGCGATCGTCGCATTCGCGGCGATCTATGCGGTGATCGGCGGACGGCTGATCATGTTCGCCACCGTCGGCGACAGCCACGGCGCGCGCCGCACGGCGGCGCAGGACGCCATCGCGACCGCGCGGCCGGATATAGTCGACCGCAACGGCGAGGTGCTCGCCACCGACGTTAAGGCGCCGAGCCTGTTCGGCGAACCGCGCCGGATCATCGACAAGGACGAAGCCATCGAGCTTCTGACCGCGACATTGCCGGATCTCGACACCGGCGAAGTGCGCGAGCGGCTGTCCGGCAAGAAAGGCTTCGTCTGGCTGAAGCGCGAAATCACTCCGCTGCAACAGCAGGAAATCCACCGCCTCGGCATTCCCGGCATCGGCTTCCTGCGCGAGAACAAGCGCGTCTATCCCACCGGCAACGAAGTCGCGCATCTGATCGGCCTGGTCAACATCGACAACCAGGGCATCGCCGGGATGGAGAAATGGCTCGATACCAATGGCCTCGCCGACCTGCACCGCGCCGGCTTTGCCACCGATCGCCTGCAGCGGCCGGTGGAATTGTCGGTCGATCTGCGCGTCGAACACGCGCTGCGCGACGAACTGCTGAAGGCCAAGGAAAAATACAGGGCCAAGGCGGCTTCCGGCCTCGTCTCCAACGTCAGGACCGGCGAGATCGTGGCGATGGTGTCGGTGCCGGATTTCGATCCCAACAGCCCGAAAGAGGCGCACGATCCTGATCGCATCAATCGGCTGACCACCGGCGTCTACGAGATGGGATCGACGTTCAAGGCGTTCACGCTGGCGATGGCGCTGGATTCCGGCAAGGTCGATCTCAATTCGATGTGGGACGCGCGCGGTCCGCTGCAATACGGCAAGTTCACCATCCATGACGATCATCCGCTCGGGCGCATGATCAACATGAAAGAGGTTTTCTACTACTCGTCCAACGTCGGCGCGGCGCGCATCGCACTGTCGCAGGGTGTCGAGGCGCACAAGGCGTTCCTGCGCAAGCTGGGGCAGCTCGAGCGGCTGCGCACCGAATTGCCGGAAAGCGCCTCGCCGATCGTGCCGAAGCGCTGGGCCGAACTGAACACGGTGACCATCGCCTTCGGCCATGGATTGTCGGTCGCGCCGTTGCAGGCGGTGATGGGCATCGACGCGCTGGTGAACGGCGGCTATCTTATTCCGCCGACCTTCCTGAAGCGCACGGAAGCGGAAGCCATGGCGCTCGCCAAACGGGTGATCAAGCCCGAGACCAGCGAGAAGATGCGATTCCTGATGCGGCTGAATGCCGAAATCGGCACCGCGAAGAAAGCCGACGTCAAGGGCTACTACATCGGCGGCAAGACCGGCACGGCCGAAAAGGTCGTCAACGGCCACTACGCCAAAAAGCGCGTGCTCAACGCCTTCACGGCGATCCTGCCGGCCGACAATCCTCGCTATCAGTTGCTGATCATGCTGGACGAGCCGCAGCCGCTGAAGGAAACCTTCGGTTTCATCACGTCCGGCTGGAACGCGGTGCCGACCGGCGGCAAGGTGATCGAGCGTATTGCGCCGCTGCTGGGCATCGAGCCGCGCTTCGATCTGCCGCCGTCCGACCGCCTTATTCTTGCGGCATCCAAGACAACCCAGTAAGGCGTATAAACGCGCCGGCCGGACCGGAAGATAATGAGACTTCGCGACCTGTTCAGCGATGACGCTACCATCGAGCCGCGGGCGGAAGCGACCGTGGTGTCGGGCCTTGCCGTGGACAGCCGCGCGGTGAAGCCCGGCGACCTGTTCTTTGCGCTCGCAGGCCACAAGACCGACGGCGCCCGCTTCATCGAAGCTGCGATTGCATCGGGTGCGGTCGCGGTCGCCGGTGATCATCCCCCGTCCGGTGTTTTGCGCGTGCCGTTCGTGACCACGCCCAATCCGCGCCGCGCGCTGGCGCTGGCCGCGGCGAAATTCTTTCCCCGGCAGCCCGCAACTATCGCGGCCGTCACCGGCACCAGCGGCAAGACCTCGGTTGCCGCCTTCACGCGGCAGATCTGGCAACGGCTCGGCCACGAATCGGCAAGCATCGGCACCATCGGGCTGGTGGCGCCGAAGCGCACCATCTATGGGTCGCTGACGACGCCGGATCCGATCGCGCTGCATCGGCAGCTCGACGAAATCGCGCGCGAAGGGGTCACCCATCTCGCGCTTGAGGCCTCCTCGCACGGGCTCGATCAGTATCGGCTGGATGGCGTGAGAATCTCCGCCGGCGGCTTCACCAATCTGTCGCGCGACCACATGGATTACCATCCCGACGTCGCGCATTATCTTGCCGCCAAGCTGCGGTTGTTCCGCGATCTCGTCGCCTCCGGCGGCGCGGCGGTGATCTCGGCCGATCACGATTGCTCGCAGGCCGTGATCGCCGCGGCACGCGCCAAAAATCTGCGGATCGTCGCGGTCGGCCGCAAAGGCAACGGCGCCGCCGACGGCATTCGTCTGATCGAGGCTGATATCGACGGCTTCGCGCAGAAGCTCGCGCTCGAACATCGCGGGCGCCGGCACGCGGTTCGGCTGCCGCTGGTCGGTGAATTCCAGATCGAGAATGCGCTCGTCGCCGCGGGGCTCGCGATCGGCACCGGCAGCGAGCCCACAGCCGTCTTCGCCGAACTCGAGCTGCTCGAGGGCGCCAGGGGCCGGCTGGAGCGGGTCGCCGAGCGCAACGGCGCGCCGATCTTTGTCGATTACGCGCACAAGCCCGACGCGCTGGCCAAGGCGCTGCAGGCGCTGCGGCCTTACGCCAAACGCAGGCTCGTCGTGGTGTTCGGCGCCGGCGGCGACCGCGATGCCGGCAAGCGTCCCTTGATGGGCGCGATTGCCGTGGAAAATGCCGACAGCATCATTGTCACCGACGACAATCCGCGCAGCGAAAGTCCGGAACTGATCCGCGCCGCGATCCTGAGCGCCGCGAAGGGCGCAAAGGAGATCGGCGACCGCGCGGAGGCGATCCGGACGGCGATATCGGCGCTGCAGCCGGGCGATGCGCTGTTGATCGCCGGCAAGGGACATGAGACCGGGCAGATCGTCGGCGACCGGATCTTGCCGTTCAGCGATCACGATGCGGTCGCCTCGGCACTTGCGCCGAGGGTCGCATGAGCGCGGCGCCGCTATGGACCTCCGGCGCGATGGCGCAGGCGATGGGCGCCTCCATCGGCGGCGCGTTGCCGGAAGCGGTCACGGGACTTTCAATCGACAGCCGCACCATCGCGCCGGGCGAGGCTTATTTCGCAATCAGGGGCGAGGTCCATGATGGACATGATTTTGTCACGGCGGCCTTGCAGGCGGGCGCGGCACTGGCGGTGATTGACGCCGCCCAGCGCGAAAGATTTCCTGATGATGCGCCGCTATTGGTAGTCAAGGACGCGCTTGCCGGTCTGGTCGATCTCGCCCATGCCGCGCGCGCGCGTCTTGACGCGCAGGTGATCGCGGTCACCGGTTCGGTCGGCAAGACCTCGACCAAGGAGGCGCTGCGGCGCGTGCTTGGCGCGCAGGGGCCGACCCACGCCTCGGCCGCCTCGTTCAACAATCACTGGGGCGTGCCGCTGTCGCTGGCGCGCTGCCCGGCCACGGTGCGATTTGCGGTCTTCGAGATCGGCATGAATCACGCCGGCGAAATCGAGCCGCTGGTGAAGATGGTGCGGCCGCAGGTGGCCGTTATCACCACGGTGGAACCGGTGCATCTCGAATTCTTTGCCGGCATCGAGGCGATCGCCGACGCCAAGGCTGAAATCTTTGCCGGCGTCGAGCCCGGTGGCGCGGTCGTGCTCAACCGCGACAATTCGCAGTTCGCCCGGTTGCGGCGGCGCGCCGAACAGCTCGGCATATCCCGTATCCTCTCGTTCGGCGCCGACGAGAAATCCGACGCGCGGCTGATCGACCTGTCGCTGCATGCAACCTGTTCGGCCGTGCATGCCAATATTCTCGGCCATGACGTGACCTACAAGCTCGGCGTGCCCGGCCGTCACATGGCGATCAACTCGCTTGCGGTGCTGGCCGCCGCCTCGCTCGCCGGCGCCGATCTCGCACTCGCGGCGCTGTCGCTGTCGCAGATCGAGCCGGCGACGGGCCGCGGCGCGCGGCGCACGCTGCAACTGGTCAATGGCGAGGCGACGCTGATCGATGAAAGCTATAACGCCAATCCGGCATCGATGGCGGCGGCGCTGAACGTGCTCGGTCAGGCTGTGGTCGGCCCGCGCGGCCGGCGCATCGCGGTGCTCGGCGATATGCTCGAACTCGGTTCCACCAGCCCGGCGTTGCATCGCGGGCTCAATGACGCCATCAAGGCCAACCGAATCGATCTGGTTTATTGCTGCGGGCCGCTGATGCGCAACTTGTGGGACGCGCTTTCCACGGGTAAACGGGGCGGCTATGCCGACAGCGCGGCCGGTCTCGAAGCGCAGGCCGTTGCGGCGATTCGCGCCGGGGATGCGATCATGGTCAAGGGGTCGCTCGGCTCGAAGATGAAAACCATTGTGAACGCGCTCGAAAAGCGCTTTCCCGGCAAGACCGCGCTCGACGAAGCCGCGGTATAGGACAAATCAATGTTTTATTGGCTGATTGAGCTTTCCAACACGGTTCCCGGCATGGGCGTGTTCCGTTCGGTTTTGAACGTGTTTCGCTACATCACCTTTCGCACCGGCGGGGCGATGGCGACCGGAGCATTGTTCGTGTTTCTGTTCGGCCCCTGGATCATCGATCACTTGAGGCTTCGCCAGGGCAAGGGCCAGCCGATCCGCACCGACGGTCCGCAATCGCATCTCCTTACCAAGAAGGGCACGCCGACCATGGGCGGGCTGATGATCCTTTCCGGAATGGTGGTTTCGACGGTGCTGTGGGCCAATCCGCTCAATCCCTACGTCCTGATCGTGCTTGCGGTGACGCTCGGCTTCGGCTTCGTCGGCTTCTACGACGATTATCTGAAAGTGACCCAGCAGAGTCATAGCGGCTTCGCCGGCCGCGTCCGGCTCTTGATCGAGGGGCTGATCGCGCTCGCCGCGTGCTACGCGCTGACCCGGCTCGGGCGCGACCCGTTCTCGACCTCGCTGGTGATTCCGTTTTTCAAGGACGTGGTGCTGCATTTCGGCTGGCTCTTCGTGCTGTTCGGCGCGTTCATCATTGTCGGCGCCGGCAACGCGGTCAACCTGACCGACGGTCTCGACGGGCTCGCCATCGTGCCGGTGATGATCGCGGCGACGAGCTTTGGCATGATCGCCTATCTCGTCGGCAACGCGGTGTTTTCGGATTACCTGCAGATCAATTACGTCGCCGGCACCGGCGAGCTCGCGGTGCTGTGCGGCGCGGTGTTCGGGGCGGGGCTCGGATTCCTGTGGTTCAACGCGCCGCCGGCCTCGATCTTCATGGGCGACACCGGCTCGCTCGCGCTCGGCGGCATGCTCGGCTCGATCGCGGTCGCGGTCAAGCACGAGATCGTGCTGGCCGTGATCGGCGGGCTGTTTGTGCTGGAAGCGGTTTCGGTGATCGTGCAGGTGGTGTCGTTCAAGCTCACCGGCAAGCGCGTGTTCATGATGGCGCCGCTGCATCATCACTTCGAACAAAAGGGCTGGACCGAGCCGCAGATCGTGATCCGGTTCTGGATCATCTCGGTGATGCTGGCGCTGGCCGGCCTCTCCACGCTGAAGCTGCGGTGAGTGTGTTGTATACCCTCAGTTGTCATTCCGGAGGCCGCGAAGCGGCAATCCGAAATCTCGAGATTCCGGGTTCGTGCTTCGCACGCCCCGGAATGACCGATGTCAAGCCATGATCCCCGTCACCTCCTTCGCGGGCAAGACGGTTGCGGTGTTCGGCCTCGGCGGCTCCGGACTTGCGAGCTGTCACGCCCTGAAGGCGGGGGGCGCCGAGGTGATCGCCGGCGACGA
The DNA here is from genome assembly GCA_963801875.1 of uncultured Alphaproteobacteria bacterium. GTDB lineage: Bacteria > Pseudomonadota > Alphaproteobacteria > Rhizobiales > Xanthobacteraceae > Bradyrhizobium. The sequence goes on from CAWDGT010000011.1 coordinate 576,288, forward strand.
TGATGGTGACAACGTCGCCAGGGCCGCGCAGGCCGGCTTCGTCACCGCGGATTTGCGAAAAGTATCGTGGACGAATTTCGCCGCCCTGGTGCTGACGCCGGGCGCGCCGCTCACGCATCCGGCGCCGCACTGGACTGTGCTGGCGGCGCGAGAGGCCGGCGTCGAGGTGATCGGCGATGTCGAACTGTTTTGCCGCGAACGGCGCCGTCATGCGCCGGACGCGCCGTTCGTCGCCATCACTGGCACCAACGGAAAATCCACCACGACGGCGCTGGTCGCGCATCTGATGCGCTTCGCCGGCTACGACACCCAGATGGGCGGCAACATCGGCACCGCGATTCTGTCGCTGCAGCCGCCGCGCATGGGGCGGGTCCACGTCATCGAGATGTCGTCCTACCAGATCGATCTGGCGCCCTCGCTCGATCCGTCCGTCGGCATCCTGCTCAATGTCAGCGAAGACCACATCGATCGCCACGGCACGCTTGCGCATTACGCCGCGGTGAAGGAGCGTCTGGTCGCCGGCGTGCAGAAACAGGGCACCGCGATCGTCGGCGTCGACGACGGCTTCAGCCGCAACACCGCCGATCGGATCGAGCAGGCCGGCCGGCGCGTGGTCCGGGTCTCGGTGAAAAATCCGCTGCCCGACGGCGTCTATGTCGAGCGCGAAATCATCTGGCGGGCCGCCGGCGGGGCGCGTAGCGAGATCGCGCGAATCGGCGGCATCGGGTCCCTGCGCGGCCTGCACAATGCGCAAAATGCGGCCTGCGCGTCGGCCTGTGCGCTGGCGCTCGGGGTCTCCATCGAAACCCTGCAAGACGGCCTGCGCAGCTTTCCCGGTCTCGCGCACCGCATGGAGCAGGTCGGCCGCCGCGGCCATGTGCTGTTCGTCAACGACTCCAAGGGCACCAATGCGGACGCGGCGGCGCATGCGCTGTCGTCTTTCGCCGACATCTTCTGGATCGCCGGCGGCAAGCCGAAGCTCGGCGGCATCACGGGCCTCGCCGAATATTTTCCGCGCATCCGCAAGGCCTATCTGATCGGCGAGGCGGCGCAGGAATTTGCGGGAACCCTCGGGAACGTGCCGCACGAGATCTCGGAAACGCTCGAGGTCGCGGTCGCCCATGCCGCGCGCGACGCGGAAGCCTCCGGGCTCGCCGATCCCGTGGTGCTGCTTTCGCCGGCCTGCGCCTCGTTCGACCAGTACCGCAATTTCGAAATCCGCGGCACGGCATTCCGCGACCTCGTCACCGCGCTGCCCGGCGTCAAGCCGGTGGTGTGAGGCCTGGTTCTTGTTGCGGGAAAGTCGGCATCGGTGGCCTCCGGCGGCCAGTACTTCACATCGGGTCTGATCGTCTTTGAGGCCAGGTCACGTCCGGCTACGGGGGCCTACGGCGCGTAATGAGGCGCAACGCGACGCCACGTCCCCAGCCACCAGTAAAGCCCCGCCGTCACCAGACCAGCCAGAGGATATACGGCCGTCAACGGATCGGCGGCCCAGCGCGCCAAGAACACCAGGAAGTTTTCTGTCGGAGGTCCCGAATCCGGGCCACTACTCTTCCATTCCATCAATGTCACCGGCACGAACACAGCCGCACCGAGCGCCAGGCCCAGCAGGCAAACGTTCAGGGCGGTCAGCGGCCGCCACAGCGAAAGAAGAAACAGCGCGGGGAGGAAGAGGAACATCGTCGTGCCGTACGAGATGATGCAGCTCGGTATCATCAGGATCAGGAACGTGAGTACCGGGCTGCTTGTACCGGACAAGCTCAGGAAAACTGCGCTAAACATCAGCGGCACCAACAAAGGCGCCAGCAGCAGACCCGTCCAACTGAAGCGCATCGCACCTCGCTCCGCACAGTCCTGACAGGATTGCAGGCCGTTGAAATTATGGTCGCACGCGCAGTTAGCACTCGTCTGACCGGGCTTAATAGTCTGTCAACGACACCTCACACAAGGAGACCTCGGCGGCATTCATGCCGCGCACACGTTAGATGCGATGCTCTGCATCGGCCACCCCTGAATTCGCGGCGGAAGACGCCCTCAGATGCTGCGCTCAGGGATGGCCATTGTGGCCTGCTCGTACGAGGCGCCCCGGCATCGCGCCGGTATGCTCACCTCGCTCGAAGATGGGAATGCCTGCCGCAAGCGTTGCTTGATATCCATCGACCCGTTGCACGAAACGCCGGCCGCCGGCCGGCATGTCGTGGACGAGCTCCGGCTTGTGCAGCCGCAGACGATCAAAGTCGATGATGTTTACGTCGGCGCGCAAGCCCGGCAGCAGCCGGCCGCGATCCGACATACCGAAGAAGTCGGCGGTCTCGCTGGTCTGCCGCTTGACCAGATGCTCGAGCGGCAGACGCGGCCCGCGGCTGCGGTCGCGCCCCCAATGCGCCAGCATGTAAGCTCGGCAGGCCCGAATCGACGATCGAGGTGCAGTGCGCGCCGCCGTCGCTCAAGCCGAGCAGGCAGGCCGGGTCGTTGAGCATTTCGCGGATCGGCTCGTGGTCGCCCGTCACGTAATTCACCACCGGGAAGTACAGATACTGATTCTCCTCGATGATGTAGTCGTAGGCCACTTCGTCTGGCGTACGCCCCGTGCGCGCCGCGATCGCCGCGACGCTCTTGTCCGAATCCGGCTCGTAGTCCGGCGGGTTGCCCATCGATGAAGAACTTGTCCCAGCGGCTGGTGATGAGCTGGCGGAACTGGGCGAGTTTTGCTACCTCGGCGTCGGACGGCTTTTCGGCGAGGATTTTCCGTCGCAACTCGGGATCGCGCAGCCGCTTGCGCTGCTCGGCGATGGGAAGGCTTTCGAGCGCCTTGTAGCTCGGCCGCACCGTGAACGGGTTGAGCGCGGTGCCGATGCCCATCATCACGCCGATCGGACGACCGGCGATCTGCGCTGTGAGCGACAGTCCCTCGGCGCGCGCCGCATGTACCGCTTTCATCAGACGCCGCCAGCGCTGCGGGTCTCCATAGCGATCGGTGAGCAGGAACCAGACCGGGCGGCCGGTTTCTTTTGCGAGCTTTCGCATCCAGCGCAGCTCATAGTCCTCGTCGTCGAAGTCGCTGTTCATGCCGAACGCGCCGGCGCCGGCCTCCGTCAGCGCGGAGCCGATACCGAGCAGTTCCAGGTCGTCCGCATTACGCGACGGCACCAGCTCGCCGTCAGGCGTCTTGTGCGAATCCGTACGCGACGTGGTGAAGCCGAACGCGCCGACACGCAACGCCTCGATGGTGAGTTGCCGCATCTGCGGCAATGTCGTCCGCGGTGGCAGCTTCCCGGCGGATCGCGCGATCACCCATCACATAGACGCGCATCGGCAAGTGCGCGGCCTGCGCCGCGATGTCGATGACGCGCTCGCGGCGCTCCAGAGCATCCATGAAATCAGGAAAGCTCTCCCACTCCCAGGTAAGGCCTGCGGCCAGTACGGGGTTCGGAATTTCCTCTACCCCTTCCATCAAATCCATCAAGGCCTGGCGATGATGCTTTTTCACCGGTGCGAAACCCACGCCGCAATTTCCGAAAAGTACGGTCGTCACGCCATGCCAGCATGAGGGCGCAAGCAGCGGATCCCACATCGCCTGACCGTCGTAGTGCGTGTGCACGTCGACCCACCCAGGCGTAACCATCAGCCCCGTGGCATCGATCTCGCGCCGGGCAGGTCCCTGCTTGCCGCCGACCCCGGTGATCCGGCCTTCTGCAATGGCAACGTCGCCGCTAAATGCGGGCTTGCCGGTGCCATCCATGATCGTGCCGCCACGAATAACGATGTCGTGCATGCCAACCTCCCGCATGGGGTTGCGCCGCCGAGGCCGCGCGGAAACCTGTTTGCGTTCGATGAATATCGCCTGACAGAGGGGCGGGAAACCTGGGCTCGTGGATGCAGTACCCCTCTCTTGCAGCGACACTACACCAATTTCTGCAATACAAGAAGTCGGGCGACTCCTTCGGCACACTGACTTGATCGGCTCGACGGGAGGCGAAATGCCCGAGATGGGTCATTGTAGCCGTGCACTGCTGACCAATCATGAACAACTTTGTTGCTGCTCTTGTGCTTCTCCGTTCGACTTCTCAGGTCGCTCGTAGTGAAACGGGTTTTCGACTGAGGTACCGAGAGCTGACAGGTCGCCATCGTCCAAATAGGTGATATTCGAAGGGCGAGTGGAGACCATTTTACCGATTGCGGATTCAGGAACACCGAGCTTTACCGAGAGCCGCGCCACCTTAAGTGTCAGGCGCATGGAGCTCAGGTCTTCGATGTCCCGACTATTTGATACAGAATGGACGCCGATTCTCGAATTTTGGGCAAGATAGCGCTTGGCTGCCGAGAAAAAAACAAATGCACAAACGGAATTGCATTCTTCGGTAACGTAAACGCTGAGCTTTTTCTGTCGTGTCAGATTTGCGATCTGCACGCCCTCTTCAAAGTCCCCACCGTCCGAGCTCAGATCAAGTCCGATAATGGCGACCTTTTTTCGGAACTGAGATTTGAAGCGGGCGTAGTCACCGTCCCTGAAATCTCCCCGCAAGCGCAACACAACTCCCGAGCACGCTGGAACGCGCCGAATTTCCAAGGCGGAACACGTGCCTGGCAAAATAATCGCTAGCAATAAGCACAGAAGCCTGACCATCAGATCCCTGGAAGAGCTAACCACACGCAATTGGGCTCCCTTCCTAGCTCCAATGCGATCCTGGACATTGCGATAAATCAACGGCTGAACAATTACTCACATCGCACTTGCGGCCCAGTACAAACTCCCGGCGGTCTACAACTTCCGTGGTTTGCCAATGTCGGCGGCCTGATCTCCTATGGGGCTGATATTGTCGCCGCTTTGGTTTTTTGTGAGTTCACGCCCTGGTTAGGCAGCACTCCTACTTGGGAGTATCGTAAAGTGGCGCTCCCTTATCGACGACATGGACGGACAGGTACTTAATGGCCTTGTCGCCTACAACTTTGAAAGCACCGTGAGGTACGTCGCGACGGTTGATGCCAGTTGTACCTGTGGGGAAGGGGACTTGCTTGCCGTCCGGAAGCTCGATCGTGCCGCCCTCGACGACGTAAAATGATTCCTCTCCATGATGGACATGGAGAGCTGAAACCCCGCCCGGTTTGATCTCATTAATGCTTGTGATGACCTCCATATTTGTCCCCGTGAGGTCGGCTCGCTTTAGTTCTTTTCGGTATGGCGAGTCTTGTGAATGCGCAACGATGACAAGGAAAAAAGCCAACAGGCTACCCAAAAACCATCTCATTCTGTTCCCCCAAATGTGCACGGCCCAGCCGGTTCTAGCGAAATTTGAAATAATGGAACGTCAGATTAACTACCTCGTTCGCGTTATCCGTCAAGTCGAAGTTACCTTCCTCGATATGGCTGCCGTTACCGAGACAGGCTCTCGGCCTCAATGTGCTGCCTCCCTCCTCGCCAGCGCCGACGAGGTGATCGAATAGAGATGTTGTTTTGCCGCGGTGCATGAGTCCGGTTGTGGCGCGAAACGGATATGCCGACCGCGTTGTGCAATATCGCTATCAGCGGGCAAACCGGAAGTCATTTGCTCGCATTGAGCTTTTTCGGTTTTAACCCATTTCGGTCATCGGCCCACGTCTATGTTGCAAGAGCGAAGTGGAATTAAGCCGCTATCAAAGCGTGCATTTGAGCCTGTACAGTAGTGTGTCCTGAACTTGGGAGCTGGCATGAAACGTCGAGAATTTTTCGGTGTACTCAGCGGGGCGGCAGCGGCGTGGCCGCTTGAAGTGCGTGGTCAGCAAACCCTGCCGCTGGTAGGCTTTCTGAACGGTGCTTCGCCCGACACTTATCGCTTTAATGCCGATTCATTTCGCGAAGGCTTGGCTAAAGCCGGTTTCGTCGAGGGCAAAAACGTCCGCATAGAGGAGCGTTGGGCGCATGGGGACTATCAAGCCCTTCCAGCGCTCGCGGCCCAACTGGTGGCAAAGGGCGTGGTAGCAATCGCGGCGACCGGCGATGTCGCCTCGGCTCGCGCGGCCCAGTCTGCAAGCCCCAGCGTTCCTGTCGTCTTTACGATAGGAGCTGATCCGGTTCGGTTCGGGCTTGTGGCTAGCCTCAATAGGCCTGGTGGCCACGTGACGGGGGTGAGTCTCCTCTCCTCTGTGCTCGGAGCCAAGCGCGTTGAGATTCTGTATAAGATCGCGCCAAAGGTTTCTCGTGTCGCGTTGCTCATGAATCCGAGTAATCCCAATGCGACGGCCGAACAGGAAGATGCGCAGGCGGGCGCAAAGAAGATGGGTCTTGAGACACTCGTGCTTAACGCCCGCAATGCTGGCGAGATCGACGTTGCATTTGAGGAGCTTACCCGGGCAAATGCGGATGCATTTATCACGGCAACTGACCCAATCCTCTTGGATCGACGCGTGCAAATAGTATCGTTTGCCGCCCGTCATGCGATACCCGCGGTTTATTTCGTACGCCAGTTTGCGGCGGCAGGTGGGCTCCTGAGCTATGGACCAAGCATCAGTTGGATGTACCGCCAAGCTGGTGAATACGTCGGCCAAATTCTCAAGGGCGCAAACCCCGCAGAAATGCCCGTCATGCAGCCAACACAATTCGAGCTCGTCCTCAATCTCAAGACCGCCAAAGTCCTCGGCCTCACATTTCCACCAACTCTGCTCAGCACTGCTGACGAGGTGATCGAATAGACCCAACCGCCTGCGCCGAGTGAGTCTCCTGGGCACTTTTCAGACATGGCGCAATGTCTGCTATCAGTCCGTTTTGTGCACAAGTCGAGCATCGACCATTCCCGTCAGGTAGGGTCAAAAGTGCGGCCGGTTTTGGAGATGTAAGTATCCGCCCGCAAGGGGGAGGGATAAGAAGATCGTCATTTCCGTTAACCCCTCGGAAACCATCATGGGCGACCAATGGGCAAACCTTCAGGCCCGGGGAATGCCCATGCTCTCCCGTGAACAACGCAGCCCCTTCAGCGAATGGTGGTGGACCGTCGACCGCCTCCAGCTCGGGGCGATCCTCGCGCTGATGCTGGGCGGCATCATTCTTTCCCTGGCGGCAAGCCCCCCGGTGGCAACCCGGATCGGGCTCGATCCCTTCCACTTCTTCAACCGCCACGTCTTCTTTCTGCTGCCTTCCTTCATCGTGCTGATCGGCGTCTCCTTCATGTCGCCGCGGCAGATCCGCCGCACCGCGCTGATCGTGTTCGCGGTCTCGATCGCGCTGATCGTGGCGACGCTGCTGATCGGGCCGGAGGTCAAGGGTTCGCGGCGCTGGATCACCCTGATCGGCGTCAACATCCAGGCTTCCGAATCCGCCAAGCCCGCCTTTGTGGTGCTGGCGGCGTGGCTGTTTGCGGAATCGGCGCGTCGGCCGGAAATGCCGGCGACCTCGATGGCGCTGGTGCTGCTCCTGACGCTGGTCTCGCTATTGGTGATGGAGCCCGATTTCGGCCAGACCATGCTGATCCTGATGGTATGGGGCGCGCTGTTTTTCATCGCGGGCATGCGGATGATCTGGGTGGCCGGCCTTGCGGGCGCCGCCAGCGCCGGGCTGTTCGGCGCCTATCTTCTGGTGCCGCACGTCGCCGGCCGCATCAAGCGTTTCATGAATCCGGCGTCGGGCGACACCTTCCAGGTCGATACCGCGATGGAAGCCTTCTACAATGGCGGCTGGTTCGGACTTGGTCCCGGCGAAGGCATCGCCAAGCGCAGCCTGCCGGACAGCCACACCGATTTCGTGTTCGCGGTGGCGGCGGAAGAATTCGGCATCATCCTTTGCCTCGCGCTGCTCGCGCTGTTCGCCTTCGTCGTGATCCGCGCGCTGTCGCGCGCCTACGCCACCGAGGACATGTTCGCGCGGTTCGCGGCCTCAGGGCTTGCGATCCTGTTCGGCGTGCAGGCCGCGATCAACATGTCGGTCAATCTGCAACTGATCCCGGCCAAGGGCATGACCCTGCCGTTCATTTCCTATGGCGGCTCCTCGATGGTCTCGTTGGCCTACGGCGTCGGCATGATGCTGGCGCTGACCAGGCAGCGGCCGCGCACCGAGATGGAATCGATCGGCGACGCCAACAAGGTCGGCAGCTACGCCTGATTATTGAAGAGGCGCATCATCTTTTCGCCAAACCGCTCACACTTTGGCGGATCATGCGCTAATGACGAGGGCTGCGTGGTCGGCTATTTAGAAGTATGATCACTTCTCCTCTCATTCTGCTGGCCGCGGGCGGTACCGGGGGCCATCTGTTTCCCGCCGAGGCGCTGGGCGTCGAATTGATCAGGCGCGGCTTGCGCGTGCGGCTCGCTACCGACTCCCGCGCCGTGCACTACAGCGGATTGTTTTCCGAGGACATGATCGACGTGGTGCCGAGCGAGACCGTGCGCGGCCGCACGCCATGGTCGCTGGCCTATACCGGCCTGATGCTGGCGGCCGGCACCACCGTGTCGCTCAACCTGATGCGCCGGTTGAAGCCCAAAGCCGTGGTCGGCTTCGGCGGTTATCCGACGCTGCCGCCGCTATTGGCGGCGCGGCTGTTCGGCATACCCGGCATCATTCACGACGCCAACGCGGTGCTCGGCCGCGCCAACCGTTTTCTGGCAAGACGCGTCAATGCGATCGCGACCTCGCTGCCCGGCGTGCTCGACCGCGATCCGCAGCTTTCGGGCAAGACAACCACGGTGGGCACGCCGATGCGCCCGGCGATCCTCGCGGCGGCGGCGACGAAATATGTCGCGCCCGAATCGGCCGGTCCGTTGCGGCTGCTCGTGGTCGGCGGCAGCCAGGGCGCGCGCGTCATGGCCGACATCGTGCCCGGCGCGATCGAGCGGCTGGAGCCGGCGCTGTGGAGCAGGCTGGTGCTGACGCAGCAGGTGCGCGAGGAGGACGTGGCGCGGGTGCGCGCGGTCTATGACCGGCTCAAGATCAGCGCCGAGCTGGCGCCGTTTTTCAGCGATCTGCCGGCGCGGCTGGCCGCGAGCCATCTGGTGGTCTCGCGGTCCGGCGCCGGCACCGTGGCCGAGCTTGCCGCCATCGGTCGCCCCTCGATCCTGGTGCCGTTGCCCGGCGCGATCGATCAGGACCAGTTCGCCAATGCCGGCGTGCTGGCGCAGGCGAATGGCGCGCTTCGGATCCCGCAAGGAGATTTCACGCCGGACCGGCTGGCCGCCGAAATCTCCGCGCTGGCCGCCGATCCCGCGCGGCTGGCCGCGATGGCGGTGGGCGCCCGCACAGTTGGCCGGCTGGACGCCGCCGAACGGCTGGCCGATCTGGTGATGAAAGTGGCCGGAATCTGACATCTCGTGATTCCGGACAGACCGCCAACGGGTCCGCGCCAACTGGTCGCACGAATGCGCGCCCGATGACAGGCTCCGCGCGGCCCGATGACAGTCTCCGCGGGCTGATCCGGAATCTCGAGATTCCGGGTTCGCTCGCCTTGCGAGCGCCCGGAATGACGGAAAAACCCCTTGTCATGCCCCGCGAAAGCGGGGCATCCAGTACACCCGATGACAGGAACAGCCTCATGAGACTGCCGCGCGAAATTGGACCCATCCACTTCGTCGGGATCGGCGGTATCGGCATGAGCGGCATCGCCGAGGTTTTGTGCAATCTCGGCTACACCGTGCAGGGCTCCGATGTCTCCGAGAGCGCCAATGTCAGCCGCCTGCGCGACAAGGGCATTGCCATCACCGTCGGCCACAAGGCGGAGAACGTCGACGGCGCCGATGTGCTGGTGGTATCGACCGCGATCAAGCGCGACAACCCCGAACTGATGGCGGCGCGCGCCCAGCGTATTCCGGTGGTGCGCCGCGCCGAAATGCTGGCCGAGCTGATGCGGCTGAAGAGCTGCGTCGCCATTGCGGGCACCCATGGCAAGACCACCACCACCTCAATGGTCGCCGCACTACTCGATGCCGGCGATCTCGACCCCACCGTCATCAATGGCGGCATCATCAATGCCTACGGCACCAATGCCCGGCTCGGGGCCGGCGAGTGGATGGTGGTGGAAGCCGACGAGAGCGACGGCACGTTCTTGAAGCTGCCGGCCGACGTCGCCATCGTCACCAATGTCGACCCCGAGCATCTCGATCATTTCAAGACGTTCGAGGCAGTGCAGGATGCGTTCCGCAATTTCGTCGAGAACGTGCCGTTCTACGGCTTTGCGGTGATGTGCATCGACCATCTCGTGGTGCAGACCCTGGTCGGCAAGATCGAGGATCGCCGCATCATCACCTACGGCGAAAATCCGCAGGCCGACGCGCGGCTGACCGACCTGGTTCCGATGGGCGGCGGCTCGAAATTCAAGGTCGCGTTCCGCGACCGCAAGACCGATGCCACGCATGAGATTGCCGACCTGCATCTGCCGATGCCGGGGCGGCACAATGCGCTCAACGCCACGGCGGCGATCGCGGTGGCGCATGAACTGGGACTTGCGGACGACATCATCCGGAAGGCGCTCGCGGGCTTCGGCGGCGTGCGGCGGCGCTTTACCAGGACCGGCGAATGGAACGGCGTCACCATCATCGACGACTACGGCCATCACCCGGTCGAGATCGCGGCGGTGCTGAGGGCCGCGCGGGAATCCACCAACGGTAAAATCATTGCCGTGGTGCAGCCGCATCGCTTCACCCGGCTGCAATCGCTGTTCGAGGAATTCTGCACTTGTTTCAACGACGCCGACACCGTCGTGGTCGCGGAAGTGTATCCGGCGGGCGAGGCGCCGATACCAGGCATCGACCGCGATCATTTCGTGCTGGGCCTGCGCGCGCACGGCCATCGCGAGGTCATCCCGCTGCAGAACGCCGCCGAACTGGCCGGTGTGGTCCGCGGTATCGCCGGAAGCGGCGACTATGTCGTCTGTCTCGGCGCGGGCAACATCACGCAATGGGCCTACGCGCTGCCGGGTGAATTAAAGGCGCTGAGGTGAGCGGCGAGCACGCATGACCTTTCCCGACATCACGCCCGATCTCAAGGCGGCGATGCCGCGACTACGCGGACGGCTGTTGTCGAACCAGTCACTCGCCGAGCTGACATGGTTTCGGGTCGGCGGCCCGGCGCAGGTGCTGTTCACGCCGTCGGATCAGGACGACCTCGCCTATTTCCTCGCACATTTGCCGCGCGAGCTTCCGGTCTATGTCGTCGGCGTCGGCTCCAACCTGATCGTGCGCGACGGCGGCATGCCGGGCGTCGTCATCAGGCTCAGCCCGCGCGGCTTCGGCGAGACCGGCGTCGACGGTGATATCGTCAGCGCCGGTGCCGCCGCGCTCGACAAGCGCGTGGCGGAAACGGCGGCGGCGGCCAATATCAGCGGGCTGGAATTCTTCTACGGCATTCCCGGCACCATCGGCGGCGCGCTGCGCATGAACGCCGGCGCCAACGGCACCGAGACTGCGGACGTCCTGATCGAGGCTGTCGGCGTCGGGCGCGAGGGCAAGAAATATACGTACAGCAATGCGGATATGAAATTCGTCTACCGCAACAGCGGCGTCGACGTTTCGATCATTTTTACCTCCGCACGCTTCCGCGGGACCATTGCGGCGCCGGAAGCGATCCGGGCGCGGATGGACGAGGTGCAGAGCCACCGCGAGACCGCGCAGCCGATCCGCGAAAAGACGGGGGGATCGACCTTCCAGAACCCGCCCGGCAACAGCGCCTGGAAGCTGATCGACGCCGCTGGCTGCCGCGGCTTGCGCGTCGGCGGCGCGCAGGTGTCGGAAATGCACTGCAATTTCCTGATCAACACGGGGGCCGCGACCGGCCATGATATCGAGACCCTCGGCGAAACCGTTCGCGCGCGGGTGAAGGAAAATAGCGGAATTGAGCTACACTGGGAGATCAAGCGGATCGGGATTCCGGCATAGGTGTCATTTGCGGGGCGGGCGGTAGCGCGAACCTCAGATGTGCGATTGCACATCGGGGAATCTTGAAATGATGTAGAAGGAGATTCCCCTTTTGCGCCTTCGGTGCATCCCGGAATGACGAAGGAAGCGATCAGCGGAAACAAGCGATGCGGATTACCATTCTCTTTGGCGGCACGAACAAGGAGCGCCTGGTGTCGGTGGCGTCAGCCCAGGCGCTGCATTCGGCCCTGCCTGAAGCCGATCTGTGGTTTTGGGATGTCGATGACACCGTGCATGAAACCCGGTCCGAGGCGCTTCTCAATCATTCGCGGCCATTCGAGGATCCATTCAGGTCCGGCACGCCCAGCATCGGGAGGATCGAAGCGGCGCTCGACAGGGCGAAGGCCGAGAACCGCGTGCTGGTACTCGGTTTGCACGGCGGTACGGCAGAGAATGGCGAGCTTCAGGCGATGTGTGAACTGCGGGGAATTCCCTTCACGGGCTCCGGCTCGGCCTCGTCGCACCTCGCCTTCGACAAGATCGCGGCCAAGCGATTTGCCGGGATTGCTGGCGTGAAGGCACCGGACGGCGTCGCGCTTGAGGATGCCGAGAACGCGCTGGCCGAATATGGCCGGCTGATCGCCAAACCGATCCGGGATGGTTCAAGCTACGGCCTGATTTTTGTCAACGCCGCCCAGGATCTCGTCGCCCTGCGGCGCGCGGCCAAGACCGAGGATTATTTGATCGAGCCGTTCATCGCAGGCGCAGAGGCGACCTGCGGTGTGCTGGAGCAATTGGATGGCTCGCTGATTGCGTTGCCGCCGGTGGAAATTGTCCCCGGCGAGGGGGTCTTCGATTACACCGCGAAATATTTGCTCAAATCGACGCAGGAGATTTGTCCCGGCCGTTTCTCGCCCGCGATATCGGCGCAAATCATGGATCAGGCGCTGAGGGCGCACCGGGCGCTGTCGTGCAGCGGCTATTCCCGCACCGACTTCATTGTTTCGGAGAAGGGTCCGATTTTTCTCGAAACCAACACCTTGCCGGGCCTGACCAAGGCCTCGCTCTATCCGAAGGCGCTCAGGGCGCGGGGGATCGAATTCGCCGATTTTCTGCACGACCAGATCGCACTGGCGGAAAAACGCCTTGAAAAGCAGTGCGGGGCCCTCCTGGCCGGGTAAACCGGGACGATCCGGCTCGTTCATCGGTAAAACTTTACGATTTCGGGGCAAACTACAGAGAAGGCGGATCAAATCGTGTCCAACCTCGACCTGATTTACCCTTTGTTTACCAGGAAGTCCGAAGGTTAACGCTGGCGGCGCATGTGGCGCTTGGCTGCCGGGGCGTGAGCTGTTGCGGATTTCCGCTTTCCGCGACCGCATCGAGGGAACAGGTGGCGTCTTCTGCCTTGAGGTGGTCACCCCCCAGCCCGGCACGACCGAGTCGTCATTTGTGCCAGAACTCGCAAGCGTTTGCGGGCATAACATTTGACGAGCTCGTGCAATGGATGGTGCAGGACGCCTCGCTCGATCGCCGAGATCGCCGAGGCCTCAAGCTGACCTGAAAGCCGCCGCCATCGGCGCGGTGATGCTGTTGCGCGAACGGCTGGGCCTGCGGAGCAGCGCCGCGGCCAGGCCGTCCCGCACGCGCGAACAATCGCATCGGCTGATCGAGTTTCTCGATCGTCATCTCCCGAACCGCGCCGGGGTCGCCGCGACCGTCCTGATCCTGCTGGGCAGCGCCGGTTTCGGCATCGTCAAGGGCGGCCACGTCGAGCAGTTGACCTCGGCGTTCAGCGACACCCGTGATGCGATCGCCAATTCCGCCGGATTTCGCATTACCGCCGTCGCCATCAACGGCCGCAAGCAACTGACCCAGGACGAGGTGCTCGCGACCGGCGGCGTCAATGGCCGTTCCTCGCTGTTGTTCCTCGACGCCGCCGCCGTGCGCGACAAGCTGAAAGCCAATCCCTGGATTGCCGAAGCCACGGTGCTGAAACTTTATCCCGGCCAGCTCCAGATCGATATCACGGAACGTTCGGCGTTCGCGCTGTGGCAGCAGGATCGCCGGCTGTCGCTGATCGCCGATGACGGCGTGGTGCTCGAGCCCTATTTGTCGCACCGCTTCGTCTCGCTGCCGCTGGTGGTCGGAAAGGGCGCCGAAACCCGCGCAAGGGATTTCCTCGCGCTGCTTGCACGCTATCCGCAGGTGCGCTCGGTGACCAAAGCCGCGATCTTTGTCGGCGAGCGGCGCTGGAACCTGCGGCTCAAGGACGGTCTCGATATCAGGCTGCCGGAAAACGACGTCGGCGCCGCGCTGGCGGCGTTGAGCAGGCTCGACAAGGAAGACCGGCTGTTCTCCCGCGATATCGTCGCCGTCGACATGCGGTTGCCGGACCGGCTGACGGTGCAGTTGTCCGACGATGCGGCCAAGGCCCGGGAAGAACTGTTCAAGAAGCCCAAGAAGAAAGCCGGTGATGCATGACCGGCCTCGATCGCAACCAAACCCCGAAGACGCGCCCCGTTCCGCAGAAGCGCACGGCGCTGGTGGCGTCTCTCGATATCGGCACCAGCAAGATCGCCTGCATGATCGCGCGGCTGAAGCCGTGCCCGCCGAGCGATGCGCTGCGCGGACGGACCCACGCCGTCGAGTTGATCGGCTACAGCCAGATCCAGTCGCGCGGCGTGAAGGCCGGCGCCGTGGTCGATCTCGCCGAGTGCGAACAGGCGGTGCGCCAGGCGGTGGCGTTGGCCGAGGGCATGGCCAAGGTCCGGGTGGAATCGGTCCTGCTGTCGGTTTCGGCGGGAAGGCTGCAGGGTCAATTGGTCGAAGCCGCGGCCGACATCAAGGGCGGCGCGGTGACATCGGCCGACGTCGCCCGCGTCACCTCTACCGGCATGCGCCATGCCACCAGCGAGGGCCGCACCGTGCTGCACGTGCTGCCGGTCGGCTATGCGCTCGATGGCGTCAGGGGCATTCGCGATCCCAGAGGCATGCTGGCCCGCCAGTTCGGCGTCGACATGAACGTCGTCACGGCGGATGCGACGGTTGCCAAGAACCTGATGCTGGTGGTCGAGCGCTGCCATCTCAACGTCGAAGCCGTGGCGGCGAGTCCTTATGTCGCAGGCCTGTCGGTCCTGACCGACGATGAGGCCGATATCGGCGCCGCCGTGGTCGAGATGGGGGCCGGCACTACCACGATCGCGACCTATTCCGGCGGGCGCTTCGTCCATGCCAGCGGATTTGCCGTCGGCGGGCAGCACATCACCATGGATATTGCGCGCGGCCTGAGCGCATGCATTGCGGATGCCGAGCGAATCAAGACGTTATATGGCAGCGTGCTGACCGGCGGGTCAGACGCGCGCGAGCTGATGTCGGTTCCGACTGCCGGCGACAGCGAGCGGGATGTTCCGCAGGTCGTGTCCCGCGCCACGATCGCGAACATCGTTCGGCCCCGCGCCGAGGAGATTTTTGAAATGGTCAGGGACCGCCTGGCGGATTCCCCCTTTGCCGCAGAGCCGAAGGCGCAGGTCGTCTTGAGCGGCGGCGCCTCGCAACTCACCGGCATTGCCGAGCTTGCGACCCGGATTCTCGGCCGGCCGGTGCGGATCGGCCGTCCTCTCGGCTTCGGCCGGCTGCCCAATGAGGCGAAGAGCGCGTCGTTCGCGGTTCCCTCGGGCCTGCTGGTCTATCCCCAATACGCTCATCTTGAACACGTCGAACCGCGGCATACGCGGCAGCTCATGACAGGGACTGACGGCTATCTCGGAAAGGTCGGACGATGGCTTCGCGAAGGCTTCTGATGAATCTTTTTCGGCTCATTCGACTTCCACCAACCCCCGCGGCCGTCGGCCGGGGCGATCCAACGCGCGCGTAATCGAGAGGCAACCATGGCACTCAATCTTACTCCCCCTGATATCAGCGAGCTGAAGCCGCGGATCACCGTGTTTGGCGTTGGCGGAGCGGGCGGCAATGCCGTCAACAACATGATCACCGCCGGACTGCAGGGTGTCGATTTCGTCGTCGCCAATACCGACGCGCAGGCGCTCACAATGTCCAAGGCGCAGCGCATCATCCAGATGGGCACCCAGGTCACCCAGGGCCTCGGCGCCGGTTCGCAGCCGGATGTCGGCGCGGCCGCGGCCCAGGAAGTTCTCGACGAAATCCGCGACCATCTGTCCGGCGCCAATATGGTGTTCGTCACCGCCGGCATGGGCGGCGGCACGGGTACGGGCGCCGCACCCGTCATCGCCAAGACCGCGCGCGACCTCGGTATCCTCACGGTCGGCGTCGTCACCAAGCCGTTTCACTTCGAGGGCCAGCGCCGCATGCGCACCGCGGAAGCCGGCATCGCCGAGCTCCACAAGGTGGTCGATACGCTCCTGATCATCCCGAACCAGAACCTGTTCCGGGTCGCCAACGAAAAGACCACCTTCGCCGACGCCTTCGCGATGGCCGACCAGGTGCTTTATTCAGGCGTCGCCTGCATCACCGACCTGATGGTCAAGGAAGGCCTGATCAATCTCGACTTCGCTGACGTTCGTGCCGTGATGCGTGAAATGGGCAAGGCGATGATGGGAACCGGTGAGGCCTCCGGCGACAAGCGCGCCTTGACCGCGGCGGAGGCTGCGATTGCCAATCCGCTGATCGACGATTCCTCGATGAAGGGCGCGCGCGGCCTGCTGATCTCGATCACCGGCGGCAAGGATCTGACGCTTTTCGAGGTCGACGAAGCCGCAACCCGGATTCGGGAGGAAGTCGACCAGGACGCCAATATCATCGTCGGCGCCACCTTCGACGAAAGCCTCGATGGCATCATCCGCGTCTCGGTGGTTGCCACCGGCATCGAACAGGCGCTGATCTCGCGCAACGCAGCGGCGCCGTCGGCGACCCCGACCAACGCGGTGGCGTCGGCCACCACGCCGGAAAATCGCCTGGCCGATCTGACGGCGCGGCTGCGCGCCGACAATGCGCGCCTTGCCGAACGCGCCCAGAAGCTGGAAGCGGCGCCCGCCGCGCCGCACCGCCCCTCGGGCAGCGTCGAACGCGCCGCGCTCGCCGCCATCGCCGCGGCGGTCGCTCCGGACGCCCCGCAGTCGGCTGCATCTGCACCGCTGCAGCCCGCTTCCTATGGCGATGTCACGGTCCGCCCGATTGCGCAGAAGCCGTCATTGTTCCCGGATCGTGACGCGCGCGTCGAGGCCCAGGAGCCCGCCGAAACCTTCATCCCGCAAGCGGCCGAACGCCCGCCCGCGCGCACGGCAAGGATGCCGAAATTCGAGGATCTGCCGATGCCCGCGCAGAACGAAATCCGGCAGGCCCGGGGCGAGGTCGAGGAGGAGCATCCGCAAAAGACCAGGATGTCGCTGCTGCAGCGCCTCGCCAATGTCGGCCTCGGCCGCCGCGACGAAGAGACCGAGCCACCGATTGCGGCTCGCGCCTCGGGTCCGGCGATGTCGATGCCGCCGCTGCCGGAGCGGAAGCCGCAGCGCTCGGTCGCTCAGCAAATCGCCTCCAACGAGCCGCCGGTATCGGAATATGCTCGTCGCCCCGCGCCGCATGGACTGGATGCCCATGGTCGCCCGGTACCTGTTGCTGCGCCGCCACAGGGCGACGATCATTTGGATATCCCCGCCTTCTTGCGCCGGCAGGCCAACTAAAGTTCATTACGATTCGGATGGGTTAAAAATGGCCCCGGCTGCTTCAGCCGGGGCCTGTTTTTTGGGCCGGGCGAACGCGCCAGCTCTCCACCAAGCAGCTGATTTTAAATGATTAATTATTTTTTCTGTGCTGGGATGGCAAGACCGAAATCGCCGCCAAAGTCGGCGCAATTTGGTTAAGCTTTGGCGCTAATGCGGCAGAGATAGGGTAACAATCGGTAAAAAAGCGTGAGTTGGCGCGCTTTGGGCCAATGCTATTGTCTGCCGTGACTTGGGGAACTTAGAGAAGAATCGGTACCCGATGGGGCCGTGTTGATCTCTTTGTAAGTCGGTAGTGGGCAGTTTTCGAATGAAGTTTGGTCGGCAAACAACGCTTCGGTCGCAAGCCACCGTGACGGGCGTCGGCGTTCATTCCGGTTTACCCGTCAACTTGACCCTCGGACCTGCATCTGTCGATGCGGGTTTTATTTTTGTCCGCTCCGGCCTGGATGGCTGCGACCGCGAGGTCCAGGCCACAGCGGAAGCCGTGATTGCCACCGAATTTGCCACCGTCCTGGGCGACCGCCAGGGTCCGCTGGTTTCGACCGCCGAGCATGTGCTCGCGGCCCTGCGCGGCATGGGCATCGATAACGCCACGATCGAAATCGACGGCCCGGAAGTCCCGATCATGGACGGCAGTGCGGCTGCTTTCGTCGCCGCGATCGATCAGGCCGGTATTCTGACCCAGTCCGGTTCGCGCCGCTTCATCCAGGTGCTGAAGCCGGTTCAGGTCGCGATGGGCGATTCGTTCGGCGAATTGCGCCCCTATGCGGCCGGGTTCCGTGCCGAGATCGAAATTGACTTCGCCAACCCCGTGATCGGCCGCCAGAGCTATACGCTCGACCTCAGCCCGGAACGGTTCCGCCGCGAGATTTGCCGGGCGCGGACCTTCGGTTGCATGAACGACACCGCGCGACTCTGGAGCGCCGGTTTCGCGCTGGGCGCCTCGTTCGAGAATACGGTGGTGTTCGACGATGACCGCCTGCTCAATACCGAAGGCCTGCGCTACGCCGACGAATGCGCCCGCCACAAGGTGCTCGACGTAATCGGCGATCTTGCGCTGGCCGGTTTACCCCTGCTCTGCGTCTATCGCTCGGTGCGCGGCGGCCACAAGCTCAACCACGCGGTACTGACGGCCTTGATGGCCGATCGCAGCGCCTGGCGCGTGATCGAGGCGGAAACCGCCCGGCGTTCCCGCGCTCATGCCGAAGCCGGCAGCGGGATGGTAGGCGGCATGATCGCCCCGGCCTACGGTCCCGACGTGTCCTGACTTTCGCCTTCGAAATTTCCTGACTTTCGTCCTAGAAATGTCCTGACTTTCGGCTTCGAAATGTCCGGAGGGGTCGCCGGGCGTCCGACGGGCCCGGAAAAGTGCTGGTTTACCGAACTAACCATGATCGGCCACGATCGGGCCCGACCGCCTTAATCCGGGCGAATTGCCTGCGTATCCGGTTGGTTAACGGACTTTTTTCGGCTACATAGGCCCCGCATGGCAAGCCACCATGGGCGGGGCAATCATGGCGTCCATGACCAGGCTCAGGGCGCGCGGCGGGCACGGCACCGCATCACAGGCGTCAGGTCTTGAATTCATGTCGGCACCGCGCATGACGCTCGAACTACGCAAGATAGCGGCTGGAATCCCCGTTGCGGCTCGCAACCCGGTTGCGGCTCGCAACCCGATTGCGCGTCTTGATCGGGTTGGCCGTCAACTGCGTCTGGCCGCGGGTCTGATCGTAATTGCGGTCTCCCTGGGCGGATGCGGCACCGGCGCGTTGTGGGACAAGTTCCTGGCCAAGGACGACACCTTCGTCGAGGAACCCGCCGACAAGCTCTACAATGAGGGCTTGTACCTGATGAACAACAAGAAGGATCCGAAGGCGGCGTCGAAGAAATTCGAGGAAGTCGACCGTCAGCATCCCTATTCGGACTGGGCGCGCAAATCGCTGCTGATGTCGGCCTACGCTTTTTACAATTCCGGCGACTACGACAGCTGCATCGGCGCCGCGACCCGCTACGTCACCCTGCACCCGGGCAGCCCCGACGCGGCTTACGCGCAATACCTGATCGCGGCCTCGCACTATGACCAGATTCCGGACATTAGCCGCGACCAGGGCCGCACCGAGAAGGCGATCGCCGCGCTCGAAGAGGTGGTCCGCAAATATCCGACGTCGGAATATGCCGTCAGCGCCAAGGCCAAGCTCGAAGGCGCGCGCGACCAGCTCGCCGGCCGCGAAATGGCGGTCGGCCGCTATTACATGGACAAGCGCGACTTCACCGCCGCCATCAACCGGTTCAAGATCGTGGTCACCCAGTATCAGACCACGCGGCATGTCGAGGAAGCGCTGGCCCGGCTCACCGAGGCCTATATGGCGATCGGCATCGTCGGCGAGGCGCAAACCGCGGCCGCCGTACTTGGACACAATTTTCCTGACAGCCGCTGGTACAAGGACGCCTATAATCTTGTAAAGTCCGGCGGTCTCGAGCCGAGCGAGAATCGGGGTTCCTACATTTCCAGGGCCTTCAAGAAACTGGGTCTCGGCTAGGAATTGATCTTTCATGCTGGCGCGTCTGTCGATCCGTGACATCGTCCTGATCGAACGGCTCGATATCGAGTTTTCCCGTGGGCTGGCGGTGCTGACCGGGGAAACCGGCGCGGGCAAATCCATCCTGCTCGATGCCTTCGCGCTGGCGCTCGGCGGCCGCGGCGACGCGGGGCTCGTCCGTCACGGCGTGGAGCAGGGACAGGTCACTGCCGTGTTCGATGTGCCGAAGGGGCATCCGGCTTCGAAGATCCTCAGCGATAACGGGCTTGATGATACCGGCGAGATGATTCTGCGCCGCGTCCAGCTTGCCGACGGCCGCACCCGCGCCTTCATCAACGATCAGGCGATCAGCGTGCAAACCCTGAAGGCGGTAGGTTCCGCGCTGGTCGAAATTCATGGCCAGCATGACGAACGGGCGCTGGTCGATGCGTCCACCCACCGCCGCCTGCTCGATGCGTTTGCCGGCCTTGAAAAGGACGTCGCGGAGCTGGAGCTGCTCTGGGAGGCAAGGCGCGCCGCCAACACGGTGCTCGATACGCATCGCGCCGAGATGGAGCGCGCCGCGCGCGAGGCGGATTATCTGCGTCATGCCGCCGACGAACTGAAGCAGCTCGCGCCCAAGGACGGCGAAGAGACCGCGCTTGCCGGACGCCGTACCACGATGATGCAGGGCGAGAAGATCGCGGCCGATCTGCGCGAGGCGCAGGATGCCGTCGGCGGCGCCCATTCTCCGGTCCCGGCGCTGTCGGCCGCGGTGCGCCGGCTGGAACGCCGCGCGGCAAATTCGCCGGCGCTGGTCGAGCCCGCGGTGAAGGCGATCGATGCGGCGATCAACGCGCTGGAGGAGGCCGACCAGCACCTCAACGCGGCGCTGATCGCAGCCGACTTCGATCCATCCGAACTCGAACGCATCGAGGAGCGGCTGTTCGCGCTTCGCGCCGCAGCTCGCAAATATTCGACGCCGGTGGATGGCCTGGCGCAGCTCGCCAAAAAATACGTCGCCGACGTGGCGCTGATCGATGCCGGTGCCGATCAGTTGAAAAAGCTTGCGGCGGCGGCCGATGAAGCGGACCAGCGCTACAGTGCCGCGGCGACCAAACTCTCCGTTGCGCGGACAAAATCGGCGGAAAGACTCAACAAGGCCGTCAACGCCGAACTGACGCCGCTGAAGCTCGAGCGCGCCAAATTCATGACGCAAATCGAATCGGATCCGAAGTCGCCGGGCCCGCAGGGCTTTGATCGCGTCGAGTTCTGGGTCCAGACCAATCCCGGTACCAGGGCAGGCCCGCTGATGAAAGTCGCCTCCGGCGGCGAGCTGGCGCGGTTTCTGCTGGCGCTCAAGGTCGTGCTGTCCGATCGCGGCTCGGCCCCCACGCTGGTGTTCGACGAAATCGACACCGGCGTCGGCGGCGCGGTGGCCGATGCGATCGGTGCCCGGCTGGCGCGGCTGGCCGGCAAGGTGCAGGTGATGGCGGTGACGCATGCGCCGCAGGTCGCAGCCAGAGCCGACCTGCATCTGCTAATTTCGAAGGACGCGCTCGACCGGGGCAAGCGCGTCGCCACCCGCGTCAACGCGCTCGCCGCCGATCATCGCCGCGAGGAAATCGCCCGCATGCTGGCGGGTGCCGAGATCACCGCCGAGGCCCGCGCCGCCGCCGAGCGGCTGCTGCGCGCGGCGACGGCGTGATCTTCTCCCTAGCCCCGCTTGCGGGGAGAGGGCGGGGTGAGGGGCTCTGTCCGCTTGCGAGACCGTTGACGAGTTAAATACAGTGCCTCGCCCCTCACCCGGAGTCGCCGCTCCGCGCCGACTCCGACCTCTCCCCGCGCAGAGCGGGGAGAGGTTATATGCCGCGCCGCCGGCTTTTCTCCGAACAGTCTTCGTCGTATTCAAGAGGCATGGCCAAGACAGCAAACCCAAAATCCCCTACCGACGTCTCTACCCTCACCAGGGCCCAGGCCAGGGTCGAGCACAAGCGGCTGATGCTCGAGATCGAGCGCCACGACAGGGCCTACTACCAGGAAGACGCGCCGAAGATTTCGGACGCCGAATATGACGGCTTGCGCCAGCGCTTCAACGCCATCGAGGCGAGGTTTCCGGAACTCGTCACCACCGCATCGCCGTCGCAGAAAATCGGCGCGGCGCCGTCAGGGAAGTTCAAGAAAGTCCGGCACGCGGTGCCGATGTTGTCGCTCGACAACGCCTTTGCCGAAGAAGACGTGCGCGACTTCGTCGGCCGCATCCGCCGTTTCCTGAAGCTCGACGAGGACGCGCGGATCGACTTCAGCGCCGAGCCGAAAATCGACGGGCTCTCGATGTCGCTGCGTTACGAAGACGGCGAACTCGTCACCGCGGCCACCCGCGGCGACGGCGCCGAGGGCGAGGACGTCACCGCCAATATCCGTACGCTCGAGGACGTGCCGAAAAAACTCAGGGGTCGCAACGTGCCCGGTATCTGCGAGGTGCGCGGCGAGGTCTATATGACCAAGCATGCTTTTCTTGCGCTCAACAAAAAGCAGATTGCGGCCGGAGAAACCCCGTTCGCCAATCCGCGCAATTCGGCGGCGGGCTCGCTGCGCCAGAAGGATCCCTCCATCACCGCCTCGCGGCCGCTCGGCTTTTTCGCCTACGCCTGGGGCCAGATGGCCGCAATGCCGGCGGAAAGCCAGTCCGGCATGATCTCCTGGTTCGAGCGCTGCGGCTTCAAGACCAACCCGCTAACGAAGATCTGCCATTCGGTCGAGCAATTGATCGCGTTTCATCGCAAGATCGAGGAGCAGCGCGCCCGGCTCGATTACGACATCGACGGCGTCGTCTACAAGATCGACCGGATCGACTGGCAGGAGCGCCTCGGCTTCGTCTCGCGCACGCCACGCTGGGCGATCGCGCACAAGTTCCCGGCCGAGCGCGCCATGACCGTGCTCAGGGATATCGAGATCCAGGTCGGGCGCACCGGCTCCCTCACCCCGGTCGGCAAGCTGGAGCCGGTCGGGGTCGGCGGCGTCATCGTGCAGAACGTCACGCTGCACAACGAGGACTACATCAGGGGTATCGGCGGCGACGGCGAGGAATTGCGCGGGGGCCGCGATATCCGGATCGGCGACATCGTCGTCATCCAGCGCGCCGGCGACGTCATTCCGCAGGTGGTGGACGTGGTACTCGACAAGCGGCCGGGCAGCGCCAGGCCTTACCACTTTCCGAAAAAATGTCCGTGCCCGCTGCACACCGAAATCGTGCGCGAGGAAACCGCCACCGGCGAGGAGGGGGCGCGGGCCCGCTGCACCGGCGACTTCGCCTGTCCCTACCAGAAGATCGAGCACTTGAAACTGTTCGCCTCGCGCCGCGCCTTCGACATCGAGGGCCTCGGCGAGAAGCAGATCGAATTCTTTTACGAGCGGGGCTGGGTGAAAGAACCGGCCGATATCTTCACGCTTGAAGCGCGCAACCAGAAACTCCGGCTGGAGGAAATCGAAGGCTACGGCCAAACCTCGGTGCGCAACCTGTTCGCCGCCATCGCGGAGCGGCGGCGGATTTCGCTTGAGCGATTCATCTTCGCGCTCGGCATCCGCCAGGTCGGCGAGACCACCGGTCTGGCGCTGGCGCGCGGCTACGGCTCATGGGAGGCGTTTCACGACGCCTGCCTCAAGGTCGCTGATGGCGACGAGGAGGCGATCGCCGAGATGGACGCGCTCGACCAGATCGGCGACACCGTGATCGCCAGCATCGCGGCCTATTTCGGCGAGAGCCACAACCGCGGCATCGTCGAGCGGCTGACCCGCGAAGTCACTATTCTCGATGCCGAAAAGCCGAAGAGTAGTTCGGCGATATCAGGCAAGACCGTGGTCTTCACCGGCGCGCTGGAGAAGATGACCCGCGACGAGGCCAAGGCGATGGCGGAGCGGCTGGGGGCCAAGGCCGCGGGCTCGGTGTCGAAGAAGACGGATTACGTGGTCGCCGGTCCCGGCGCCGGCTCGAAACTGGCCGAGGCCAAAAAGCACGGCGTCGAGGTGCTGACCGAGGACGAGTGGCTGAAGCTGATCGGGCAGTAGGCTCTCCTACCGCACCGGCGTTTCGGAATGCGGCTGTTCCGTTTTCGGGAGGGGCCGGTTGAAGGGTGGGTTTGAGGTTGCAACAAGGGCGGTGAGCTCCCTCTCCCCTTGTGGGAGAGGGTTGGGGTGAGGGGTCAGGTCTATCGATAGAGCGTAACCCCTCACCCGGATCGCATCTGACGATGCGATCCGACCTCTCCCACAAGGGGAGAGGTGGCACAGTGCACGCCGAACCGGTTGGCTCGGCCAGAATCAACTACAGCGACAGTGGCGCGGTCGCGGCGTCGAGCCACACTTTGGTGGCCTCGTCGACATGCGGACGGACTGCGTGGCGGACGCGGGCATGATAGTCGTTTAGCCACGCCAGTTCGTCTGCGCTCAGCATGTTCAGATCGATCAGGCGGCGGTCGATCGGCGCCAGCGTCAGGGTCTCGAAAGCGTTCACCGGCTTTTCCGCACCCGGTATGTCGGCGCCGACCACCAGTTCCAGATTCTCGATCCTTATTCCGTAGGCGTCGGTCTTGTAATAGCCGGGCTCGTTGGAAAGAATCATGCCGCGCTTCAGCGGCGTGGTGCCGAGTTTCGATATTCGCGCCGGGCCTTCGTGGACGGAAAGATAGCTGCCGACGCCGTGGCCGGTGCCGTGCTCGAAATCGATGCCGGCCTGCCACAGGAATTGCCGCGCCAGCGTATCGAGCTGCGCGCCGGTGGTGCCGTCGGGAAATACCGCGCGCGCAATCGCGATATGGCCGCGCAGCACGCGGGTGAAGCGGTCGCGCATTTCCGCCGATGGTTCGCCGATCGCGATGGTGCGGGTGACGTCGGTGGTGCCGTCTTCATATTGCGCGCCGGAATCGATCAGCAGGAGATCGCCGGGCGAGATCCTTCGGTTGCTCTTGCGGGTGACGCGGTAGTGCACGATGGCGCCGTTCGGTCCGGTGCCCGATATGGTCGGGAACGAAACATCCTTCAACGCGCCGGTGTCGCGGCGGAAGGTCTCCAGCGCCTCGACGGCATCGATTTCGGTCAGCGTGCCCGACGGCGCTTCGCGGTCGATCCAGGCGAGGAATCGCGCCAGCGCCACCGCATCGCGCCGATGCGCTGATCGCGTGCCCTCGATCTCGGTGATGTTCTTGACGGCCTTGAGCAGGCTGACGGGATCGTTGCCGCGCACCGGCTTGCCGCCGGCGGCCGCTATCAGGCGGCTCAGCGCGTCGGCGGCGGTGGCGCTGTCGAGGGCGACGGACGCGCCGCGCCGCGCCAGGGCGGTGAGTTCAGCCGTCAGCGCCTCCGGCTCCCCGACATCCGCCGTCTGTTCCAGATGGTCGCGGGCGCTGTTCGACAGCTTGCGGTGATCGATGAAGATGGTGGGACGGCCGTCCTTCGGCACCAGCGCATAGGACAAAGGCAGCGGCGTATGCGAGACGTCGGCGCCGCGGATGTTGAAGGTCCACGCTACCGCGTGCGAATCCGAAAGCACCAGCGCGTCGACGCCGAGGCGGACGATCTCCAGCCGGATGCGCGCGAGCTTTTCCGCCGCCGCTTCGCCGGAGAATTGAGTGCCGTGCACCGCGACCGGACCGAGCGGCGGCGGCGGGCGCTCGGTCCAGATCGAATCCAGTGGATTGCCGTCGACCGCGACCAGCTCCGCGCCTGATTTGGCGCAGGCCGTGGCCAGTCGCTCGGCTGCCGCCGAAGTGTGCAGCCATGGATCAAATCCGAGGCGGTCGCCGGCGGTGAGATGCCCGCTCAGCCAGTTCTCGGGCGGCGGATCGACCAGCGGCTCGATGCTCCAGGCCTTGCGATCGACCTGCTTTGCAGCCTGCAGGGTGTAGCGGCCGTCGACGAATACCGCGGCCTGTTGCGCCAGCACGATCGCCATTCCTGCCGATCCGGTGAACCCGGTCAGCCACGCCAGCCGTTCTTCCGAGGCCGCGACATATTCGTTTTGTTGCTGATCCGCGCGGGGAATCACGAACCCGGTCAGCTTCCGCCGCGCCAGTTCCTCGCGAAAGGCCGAGAGCCGCGCGGTCAAGGCAACGCCGGCCTCGGGGTCTTCGAAGGTCTGGAAATGGGCTTCGAACATCGGCTCTCTATCTCCGGGATTGCGTCGGGATCGCGGGGAGAAGTCCGCAATGTGACGCGAATCCGCCCAATTTGGCATAGTTTATGCCTGAAAAATGTCACCTGCGTTAGACGGGATGGAACAACTGCTGTCACAGGCGGCTCATCCAGCCAACTCTGGGGGAATTCCAGGAGTGTTTCAACTCAACGATGAGGGGATACACCATGCCTGCTTTTACGTTTGAAAAACTTTCGCCGCCGCTTCGCCGCGGCCCGATTCCTCCGATTGCCAAGAAACAGCGCGGCGTCATCGTCCAGATCCTGGATCGCTTTGTCGAGGCGCGGGTCAAGCGCTCATTGCGCGAGGAGAAGGGCGTCGTCGCCCGCCGCCAGCAGAAACCGCCGGCTTAGGCCGTATCAACAACCATCACCGTCATTCCGGGGCGACACGAAAGTGTCGAACCCGGAATCCAAGGATTCCCCGATGTGCAATTGCACATCTGAGGTCTGGTCCTTCGGACCATCCCGGAATGACGAGGCAACGAAGCCATCACCCCGCCTTGCGCAGCAGCAGGCTGCTCCAGCCTTCGATCTGGATCTGCCGTTTGAGGACAAGTCCGCGCGCGCGATAGGCGGCGATCACGCTTTGCGCCTGATGCGGCAGCAAGCCCGATAGAATGACCAACGCCGATGGCGCCAGGTGCTTCGCCATCGGCGTTGCCATTTGCCGCAACGGATTGGCGAGAATGTTCGCCAGCACCAGATCGAACGGTCCGCGTTGCGCAAATTCCGGCGCGGAGAATCCGGTGGCGCGTATGGTCTCCACCAGGTCCCCCGTGCCGTTGAGCCGCGCATTGTCGCGCGCGGTCCGGACCGAGAGCGGATCGATGTCGCTCGCCAGCACCTTGATCCGCAGCGCCTTCGCCGCCGATATCGCCAGCACGCCGGTGCCGGTGCCGAGGTCGAGCACGCGCCGCGGGCGATAGGCCTTGAGCACGCGATCAAGCAACAAGAGGCAGCCGCGGCTGGTGCCGTGGTGGCCGGTGCCGAACGCCAGCGCCGCCTCGATTTCGACGCCGAGCTTGTTGGGCGGCACTTTGGCGCGGTCATGCCGGCCGTGCACCATGAAGCGCCCGGCGCGGACGGGGACGAGTTCTTCCAGAGTCGCCTTGACCCAGTCTTTGGCCTCCACGGTGTCGAAGGTGATGGCTTGCGCGACCTCGCCGCCGGCGGCGATGCCGACCAGTTCGCGGATCGAGGTTTGATCGGGAGCCTCCGCAAAATGCACGATGATCTCCCAGCGCCCGCCCGCGCCCTCGAACGCGGCGATTGCCGCCTGGCCTTCGAAAAAACTTTCGGTCAGGAGATCGACCACGTGTTTCGCGGTCTGCTCGTTGCCGATCGCGAAACTGGCGCGGTGGGTGGAGGGAGTGAGGGCGGAGGTCATCAGGGGTCCGGAGGAAGGCGCTGGCGGAATACGGGGTCAGGTCCTATCCAGATCGATGGCTGGCCATTCGTGTCCCCCGCCCAATTCGTTCGATCCTCAGGCGTCGGTGGGCAGCAGGAACAGGCTCTCGACCAGAGCCGTCTGCGCACCTCCGGCCTGTTGCAGGAATTCGGTGACATCCAGCTCGTCGAAGCCGCTATGCCCGGAAGCCTGCCATTCGTGACGCACGAGCAGCCGCCTGATTTCGGGATCGAAGACGAGAGACCAGGAATCTTCATCGGCCGGCGCGGGCCCGCGCCAACTCCGGTGGAATTCATGCCGGATCGCAGCCATGTTAGCTCCTTGCCGCAACTTCCACTGATGGCGGGGTCATGCCTCGGTTTGGCGAGGACCGCCTCCGCTTTCTTCTAGTAACAGATTATCCACGCCGGCCGCACCGGTCCTGCACTGGCTTACACCCCGAAGCGTGCTCTTGTTCTTAACAGCCTGTCCACAGGTTCCGTGCCGCAAAATTCACTGATTTTCCTTATGCTTCTCCCGCGATCCTCAACCGGTTTTCCACAGTTTATCCACCGGCTTGTCACCAGAATTGTACCGGTCAATCCGGCGTCATTTCCTGACCGCAAGGGCATAGAGATAGGCAAGGATCGCGTCCACGTCCTCGTCGGAAAAGTCGATCTGCGGCATGGCCCGGTGCCGGGACACCATGCCCTCCCTGAGTTCCGCCTGCAGCTCGCGCGGCGCGAACCTGGCGTAGACGTCGCGCATCGGCGTCGCCGCTTTGAGCGGGCTACTGCCGACGGCGCCGATGGCATGACAGCGGCCGCAATTTTCCTGCAGCAGGGCCTTGCCCCGGCTTCTGAGCTGGCTGGTGGTGGCGGCGTTCGCGGCCGCGGACCAGCACATAAGGAACCCGACGATCAGCAGCCGAGCCCGAAGGGCACAACAGGGTACCATGGGTTCACGTCTCCTTCGTTCGCGTCCTCTGATGATAGAGGATCGAGGCAAGTCCGCATCCCCCTGGCATCGCCACGGCCGCTCGCTCATTTGAACAGCGCCCGGTGATCCCCCAGGATCACGCGCGCCGCGTTGTGGCCGGGCGCGCCGGTGACGCCGCCGCCGGGATGCGCGCCGCTGCCGCAGTGGTAGAGACCCGGCAGAGGCCCGCGGTAATCGGCATGGCCGAGCATCGGCCGCGCCGAGAACAGTTGATTGAGCGTCAGCGCGCCGTGAAAAATATCGCCGCCGATGAGGCCGAACTGCCGTTCGAGATCTAGCGGCGAGAGAATCTGGCGGCCGATCACGCTTGTAGCAAAACCCGGCGCGTATTTGTCCACCGTCGCGATCATGAGATCGGCGACGTCCTCACGATGATCGTCCCACGATTTCCCATCGGGCAATTGCGGCGCGACGTGCTGGCAGAACAGGCTGGCGACATGCTGGTCCGGCGGGCACAGCGTGTCGTCGAGCGTCGAGGGAATGAGAACCTCGACCACCGGCTCGCGGCTCCAG
This sequence comes from uncultured Alphaproteobacteria bacterium, assembly GCA_963801875.1. GTDB lineage: Bacteria > Pseudomonadota > Alphaproteobacteria > Rhizobiales > Xanthobacteraceae > Bradyrhizobium. Next base: position 605,414 of record CAWDGT010000011.1, read on the forward strand.
CCATGCGCCCGCGCGTCCTGCCAGGCGCGGTCCATGTAACCGAGGCTCGGGCCGATGATGATGCCGGCGGTCAGATGGTCGCCCGCGCCCGGCAGCGCCGTGAACGAGGGCAGGGCGTTCAGCGCCACATTCATCCGGAAGGTGCCGGAGCCGTTGCGCCAGTTCTTGATGCGATCGAGAAAGGCAGCCGGCAGCGCCTCCGCCGGCAACAGCTGCGTGTACAGCAGTTTCGGGTTGACGCTGGAGGCGACATATCCGGCGCGGATGGTTTTGCCGTTGCCGAGGATGACGCCGACGACACGGCCGCGTTCGACGATCACCTCGCGCACACCGGCGTCGAGTTCGATTTCGACGCCGTGCCCGCCGGCGGCGCGCGCCATCGCTGACGTGATCGCGCCCATGCCGCCGATGGCGTGGCCCCACACGCCTTTCTTGCCGTTCACCTCGCCGAACGCATGATGCACCATCACGTAGGCCGAACCTGCTGCGTAGGGGCTGGCGTAATTGCCGACGATGGCGTCGAAGCCGAACAGCGCCTTGACCAGGTCGCTCTCGAAGGCCTCGTCCAGCATCTCGCCGGCCGAGCGGGTGAACAGGTCGAGCAGGGAGCGCTGCTGCTCCAGCGTAAGTTTTCGCAGGATGTTGGCGGTGCCGACGGCATTGAACGCCTCGCGGACCGCGCTGGCACCAAAGCCCTCCACCAGGTTGGGCGGTGCGCGCAGCACGAAGGCGCGCAGCAGGTCGGCGATCACCTCGAGCTCGCGGTTGAATGCATCGATTCTGTCCGCGTCGCGCGCGCTCAGTCTGGCCAGCGACTGCCGGGTGAGGCCTTCGCCCGACAGCAGATAGCTGCCGTCGGGGGCGGGGAGAAAATTCTGTGCGCGGCGTTCGACGATGCGCAGGCCGTGCTCCGCCAATTTCAGGTCCGAAATGATGCGCGGGTTGAGCAGGCTGACGGTGTAGGCCGCAACCGAATTGCGAAAACCCGGATGAAATTCCTCGGTGACCGCGGCGCCGCCGACCACCTTGCGGCGCTCGACCACCTTCACGCGCAGGCCGGCCATCGCCAGGTAAGCCGCGCAGGTGAGGCCGTTATGCCCGGCGCCGATGATGACAACGTCCGTCTCTGTCATGGATGGTACAAAAGAGTTGACCGATGTGAGTATCGTCATTCCGGGATGGTCCGAAGGACCAGACCCGGAATCTCGAGATTCCGGGTTCGCATCTTCGATGCGCCCCGGAATGACGTTTTATCCTTACCGAAGACTTCGATATCAGCCCAGCGTCAAGCGACGATTTCGGTTCCGCGGCCCGCATTGCTCGCCGTGGCGCACTATGCTCCATTGCCGGCTCCGGCGCATCTTGCCGGAGCCGGCGGGAACGTTTTGTTTGACGCGTTTTCGCATGAAAACGCTTTGCCGGAGTTTTCATGACGTCCCCTGATCCGTCCGCGGTCACGGCGAGCCGGAACCGGCTGGTGCTGATCGTCTACACGGCGGCCATCCTTGTCAGCGCGCTGTTGTTGTTCTCGGTACAGCCCTTGTTCACCAAAATGGTGCTGCCGCGGCTCGGCGGCTCGCCGGCGGTGTGGTCGGTGGCCATGGTATTCTTCCAGTCGCTGCTGCTGGCCGGCTACGGCTATGCGCATTATCTGATGCGGATCGCCGACCGCCGGGCGGCGGTGGCGCTGCATCTGACGCTGCTGGTGATAGCGCTGCTCTCGCTGCCGCTCTCGATCGCGGGCGGATGGGGCGAGCCGCCGACCACGGGCTATGCCTTCTGGCTACTCGGCCTGTTCGCGGTCTCGATCGGGCTGCCGTTCTTCGCGCTGGCGGCCAACAACCCGCTGCTGCAGGCCTGGTTCTTCCGCACCGGCCATCCCAGCGGCCCGGACCCCTACTTCCTCTATGCCTCCTCGAATATCGGCAGTTTTCTGGCCCTGTTGTCCTATCCGGTGCTGCTGGAGCCGATGTTCACGCTGCGCACGCAGAACCTGATCTGGACCGGAGGGTATGGCCTGCTGATCGTCCTGATCGCCGCCAGCGCCGTGCTGTTGCTGCGCTCGCCGGCATCGGCCGATGTCGGTGTACCAACCGATGAAACCGAAGCGCCGCCGCCATGGGTCCTATACGCGCGCTGGATCCTTCTCGCCGCGGTGCCGTCGGGCCTGTTGATCGCGGTGACCGCGCATATTTCAACCGACATTGCCGCGGCGCCGCTGTTGTGGGTGCTGCCGCTGTCGCTCTACCTGCTGACCTGGGTGCTGGTGTTCCAGTCGCGCCCACTGTTGCCGCACAAATGGATGCTGAGGCTGCAGCCGCTGGCGATCGCGGGCGTGATCGTGCTGTTCGCGGTCGGCGGCGAACAGAATCTGCTGCGCACGCTCGGCGGCCACCAGCTTTGCTTCTTTTTCATCGCGATGGCCTGCCACGGCGAGTTGGCGCGAACCCGCCCGGCCGCGAAATATCTCACCGGCTTCTACGTCGCGCTGTCGTTCGGCGGCATGGTCGGCGGCCTGTTCGCCGGCCTGATCGCGCCCTATGCGTTTTCATGGGTGGCGGAATACCCGATCCTGCTGGCGCTGGCGGCGCTGTGCCGCCCGCCCGGCGGCGCGGAGCGTTTTCCGCGCTGGAGCGGCTGGTACTGGCCGTTTCTCGCCGTGGTGGCGATCGCGTTGATCGCGCCGGCTTATTCGAACGGCAGGGTCATGTCCTGGCTCGATGCACACCGGGTCTGGATGATCGGCCCGGTCGGCGTGCTCTCGGCCTTGCTGGCGCTGGGCTTGAACGCGAACCGCTGGAAGGTTGTCGCGACGGTCGCGTTGGCGCTGGTGCTGGTCCGGGCGTATCCGGCGGATGAGGGGCGGGTCGAAACGGTGCGCAGCTTCTTCGGCGTCCACAAGATCCTGGTGACGCCGCATGGCCGGTATCACGTGCTGATGCACGGGACGACCATTCACGGCGCCGAGAGGTTCCGGAACGACGACGGCACGCCGGTCGCCGGACGGCCCGAGCCGATCACCTATTACCATGGGGATGGCGGCATCGGGCAGGCGATCGCGGCGGTGCGCGAACGCAAGGGCGCGCCGCTGCGGGTGGCGGTGATCGGGTTAGGCGCCGGCACGCTGACTTGCGTCTCGGAGCCGGGCGAGATCTGGAGGTTCTTCGAGATCGATCAATCCATGGTCGATACCGCGCGCGACCCCCGGTATTTCACCTACATCCAGAACTGCGCACCGGACCTGAAGCCCGTGATCGGCGACGCGCGGCTGACATTCGCTCGCGAGCCGGACGGCGTCTACGATCTCATCGTCGTCGACGCCTATTCCTCGGACGCGATCCCGATCCATCTCGCCACCGAAGAGGCGATGGCAATCTACAAGCGCAAGCTGGCGTCGCAGGGCGCGGTCGTGATGCATGTTTCGAACCGACACCTGGAACTGTCCAGCGTGGTGGTCGGCATCGCCGACGCCAACGATCTCAAGAGCTGGGTCTACAATCAGACGACCGACCGCGACAGCGAATACATCTTTTCAACCTCGGTCGTGGTCTGCGCGCGCCAAGAGGACGATGTCGGCACACTGGCGTCGTCAGAACAATGGGCGCTGACCGAGGCCAATGAGAACCAGCGAGTCTGGACCGATGATTATTCCAACGTGTTCGGCGCGGTGTGGCGGCGGCTTAATGCCGAAAACGAATAGGCCTGTCGCGCCATGACACCCGGCTTCGCCCCTGGTTCGTGCTTGCGCCGGATTTTAAATGTGATAACACGATTTCATGCAACGACAGAGCGGGCGAAAAGGCAAACGTCGAGGTCCCCTGCCGACAGGGAAAGGCACCCTGATCGGAGTGCGCCTGCAACCCGGCGATCTTTCTGCCCTGGACCGCTGGATCCAGCAGCAAAGCGAGCATCAAACGCGTCCGGAAGCCATCCGCAAGCTTGTCAATACCGGCCTGGAGATCAGCGGAATAGCTCGCGCCCTCACCATCAACAAATCCCCCTTTGCGGTCGAGCTGGCTGGTCTGAAAATCCATCAACTTCTGAAGCCCGATGAATTTCCCGAACTGAAGGTTGAAAAGCTCATGGCGGATCGGGGCAAATAGTCGGGACGCGGCCGGGAATACCTGCGCTTGACCTCCGTCGCGGTCTGCGCGCGCGAGGAGGCCGGTGTCGGCAAGCGTGCATTGGCAGACGTGCGGGCGCTGATCGAACGAAAATCAACCGCTCCGGACCGACGAATATTCCGGCGCGCTCGGCGCCGAGTAGCGACGGCTGCGTAATGGCGAACAGCAGAGCTTCGGGCGGGAGCATTCGATGCATGAAAAAGTCGATGTCCTGATCATCGGTTCCGGCGCATCGGGTGCCGCTGTGGCATGGAGCCTCGCCGACACCAAAATGCACATCCTTTGCCTCGAGCAGGGCGACTGGGTGAAGCCGACGGACTATCCGAGCAACGGACGGGATTGGGAGGCGCGTTTCTTCAGCGATTTCGCCATCAATCCCAACCGCCGCGCGCGGCCTACCGATTATCCGATCAACGACGCCAATTCGCCGATCAAGGTGGTGAACTTCAACGGCGTGGGCGGCAGCACCATCATGTACACGGCGCATTTTCCGCGCCTGCATCCCTCCGACTTCAAGGTGCGCACGCTCGACGGCGTCGCCGATGACTGGCCGATCGATTACGCCACGCTGGAACCGTTCTTCGCCGAGAACGACCGCATGATGGGCGTCTCGGGTCTTGCGGGCGATCCCGCCTATCCTCCGAAGCAGCCGCCAATGCCGCCGCTGCCGCTTGGCAAGTCGGGCGCGCGCTTCGGCAAGGCGATGAACCAGCTCGGCTGGCACTGGTGGCCGTCCGACTCGACGATCGCTACCACCGACTACGATGGGCGCGCGCGCTGCATCAATCTCGGCCACTGCACGCCGGGCTGCGCGCAGGGCGCCAAGGCCAGTACCGACATCACCTATTGGCCGCATGCGATCCGCGCCGGCGTCGAGCTGCGCACGCGCTGCCGGGTTCGCGAAATCACCGTCGACGCTCACGGCATGGCCTCCGGCGCCGTCTATTACGACGCCGAGGGCAAGGAGCACTTTCAGGCCGCCGAGGTCGTCATCCTCGCCTGCAACGGCGTTGGCACGCCGCGCCTGATGCTGAATTCGGTATCGGCGAAATTTCCCAACGGCATTGCCAATTCCAGCGGGCTGGTCGGCAAGAACCTGATGTTTCATCCCTATGCGCTGAACTACGGCTATGTCGATGAACCGCTCGACGGCAATCACGGGCCGCCCCTGTGCCTCTGGAGCCAGGAATTTTATGAGACCGATGCCAAGCGCGATTTCGTCCGTGGCTACACCTTTCAGTTCGGCCGCGGCGTCGGGGCAATCATGGAAGCGATCGTCAGCTCTAATGCGGGGCGGCTGCCCTGGGGCGAAGAGCATCACGCGGCCTACCGGAAGCTCGTGAACCGCCGCATCGGGCTGTCCGCGATCTGCGAGGACCTGCCCGAGGAACATAATCGGGTGACGCTCGATCCTGACCTGAAGGACTCCAGCGGCATCCCGGCGCCGAAGATTGATTATACCATCAGCGCCAATAGCCTCAGGATGATGGCGCACGGCATTGCCCGCGCGAGAGAAATTCTCACCGCCGCCGGCGCCAGCAATATCTGCGTCGAGAGCCCGATCCTGAACGGCGGCTGGCATCTGCTCGGCACCGCGCGCATGGGCACCGACCCCGAGCGTTCGGTGGTGAACGAATGGGGCCGTTGCCATGACGTAAAGAACCTGTTCATCGTCGACGGCAGCATCTGGGTGACATCGGGCGGCGTGAACCCGACCTCGACCATCCAGGCGCTGGCGCTCTACATCGCCGACAGCATCAAGCAGCGCCTCGCCAACCTGTTCGACTGAGAGCAATCGAGATGCAAAACCAGGACCTCACCGCCGAACAAGCCCGCGACCTCCGCGCTCTCGCCGGCACGATCATCCCGCCGAGCGCGGCTTATGGCGTGCCGGGCGCCGACGACGAGCGGATTTTCAGCGACATCCTGCGCAACCTTGAACGCGACCGCGACGATATCTGCCGCGCGCTGGCGCAGCTCGCCCACCTGGCGGGCGGCGCCTTCGCCGATCTCGGACCGGCGCGACGCCTGGAGGTAACCGCCGCCTTCCGGGAAACCGGCGGGACGCCGCTCGTGGCATTGGTCCGCGTGGTGCTGCTTTGCTACTACAGGGACGACCGGGTGATGCGCTCGCTCGGCCAGGAGCCGCGTCCGCCTTTCCCGAAGGGACATGTCGTCGAGCAGGGCGACTGGTCGCTGCTCGATCCCGTCCGCGCGCGGCCGCGGATGTACCGGCTGGTTTGATGGAAGCGGGGCGGATTTTGTGGGATTTCTCACTCGCCGCCCGCGCGCAAAGAGAAGCGGCGATCAGCTTTTCATTGCTTGCATCAGCGCCGAAATCTCGATGGTCGCGAAATTGGAGAAGGTGTCCGAAATCGCGTATGGCAATATGATCTGGCCGTTGTGCCGCATCGCCCCGCAGGTATAGACGACGTTGGGGACGTATCCTTCGCGCTCGGATGGTTCGGGCCGCAACAACGGCTCGCGCGAGCGCGCCAGCACCCTGGAAGGGTCGCGCTTGTCGAGCAACGCCGCGCCGATCGAGTATTTGCGCACCGGCCCGACGCCGTGCGTCAGCAGCAGCCAGCCTTCGTCGAGTTCGATCGGCGACCCGCAATTGCCGATCTGAACGAACTCCCAGGGAAATTCCGGTTTCAGAACGGCCTGACCGCCGTCCCATGTGTACAGGTCGTCCGAATAGATCAGATAAAGATTCTCGTTGTCCTGTCGCGCGATCATGGCGTATTTGCCGCCGATCTTGCGCGGGAATAGCGCCATGCCCTTGTTGCGGGCGGCATTCCCCCGCAAGGGCGCCAGCCGGAATGACATGAAATCGCTGGTTTCGATCAATTCAGAACGGATCGCCCGTCCGCTATAGGCGGTATAGGTCGCGTAGTAGGTTTTCCGGCCGTCGTCGCTGAATTCGACGAACCGCGCATCCTCGATGCCGTTCGATTGGGATTCGGTGACGGGAAAGATGACGCGCTCGCTAAGTTCTTCCTCGGGATTGAACGTCAGCTCAATATGGTCGCCGTCTGGTTCGGCTATGCGGTGGCCGATCCAGGGGCTGGAGGCGAGGCGTGCCGTCGGATCAATGGTCAGGCTGCCGTCGGCTGTGACTGTGCCGGCCCGAAACGTCAGTGACGACACATGCCCTTCGCCGATGGCGCGCAGACTGAGAATGAAGCGCAGGCCGCCTTTCGGCGCATTTGACTGGTCGGGGTGCGGCACGATGCTGGGGTTGAACAGGGCCGAGGCTTCGAACGAATATTCGTTGAGGAAATAGGCGCCGATCAGCTGGCGCTGGTTTTTGGAAAAGCTGCCGTGAGCCGCGAAGGCCTGTTCCATTACGTCGGCGCGCGCCTCGAACGTCTCCAGCAGGTTGCGATGCCGGCCCTGGAAATTTTCCAGGACCTCGGCCAGCTGGCCGGCAACGGCGTCGGGATCGAGTGCCATAACCCGGTCGACGATATGGTTGGCGCGGGTCTTGTCGGTCGGGTTGAGATCGCGGGGTTCAGTCGCCGGCTTGAACGGGCGCACGATCACCCGCGCGGGATCCGGACGCAGGTAAAGCGCCTGCCGGTTCAGGAAGGTAGCTTGTGACACGGTGTCCTCGGCTCGCTTGAGTAGCAGTGGAGATTCAGGCGCCCACGGCGCGCAGTGCTGTGGGTTTTGTCAGGCTGGCGTTGACGCGCGCAAGCTGACGAATCTCCGCGAGCCCAAGGAGATAGCACACAACTGACTCGCCGCCGCGATTCTCGTTGGCCCGATCGGGGTGCAGCCCATCGCGGCAACTGCCGGTCTGGGGATCGACCAGCGCCACGGACAGATCGTTGCTGCCGAGAAACCACGCGAAAGCGCGCGTTGCGAGGGCTTTCCACTCGGCATCACCATCGGCTCGCCACGCCGCTAGGCAGGCCGCGATCGTCGCCGTGGCCTCCACCGGTTGCTGATCAAAGGCGCGGGGATGTTGCCGCAGTTCGCCGAAGCCGGCGGTGCCTACGGGGCGGAAATGGCCGGCCGGCGTCGTTTGTTGCGTCATTAGCCAGCGCAGGGATCTCAATCCGGCATCGACGTAAACAGGGGTTTGCGTCGCCATGCCTGTCATCATCAGAGCCTGCGGCAAGCGCGCGTTGTCGTAAGCCAGCCCTTCCTCGAACCACACCCAGTCGGGCGTCTCGACCGACGCCAGACAGGACATCAACCTGTCGGCAAGAGAATGCCGAACTTCCTTGGCGTGGAGATCATCCGGGGCTACGGCACAATAAGCGCCTAAACCCAGTAGCGTGAATGCCCACGCTCGGGGTGAACTAAAAGTTTCTGCGGTCGGCAATGCCTCGGCAAACAATGCCGCAGCCCACCGGCGCCGCGACGGGCTTGCGTCTCTGCGTGCGGACTCGCCCAAGGCCCAAAGCGTTCGCCCGTGACTGTCCTCTGAACCGCTGGCCTCAAGCCAGGTTCGATTGAAGCCCATGAAGTTGCGAAACCGCCTGGTGTCGGGATTCCATGCATGCTGCACGAAAGCTGCAAAGCGGGCCGTCAAGACTTCCGATAGAGGCTGTTCGCCGGGATTATTGAGGACGCTGGCCAAAAGCAGCGCACGCGCGTTGTCATCGACGCAATAGCCGTGCGAGCGATCGGGTACCGAATGCACTGCGTGCTGGAACAGACCGTTATCGTCGCACATCGACAGGAAATGGCCGATTTGCATGTCGGGTGCCGCAAGGCTCCGTGGCTCGGGCGAGCCCATGTCTGAGCGCGCAATGACCTTGAGCCAGTGCCCCTGCCGCGCATTCTCGAAGACGGACATGTAACGCTCGGCGGTACGTTCCCATGTCATCGTTCGGCTGACCGCATAAGCGCGCTTGCATATCGCCAGACGTCGAGGGTCGTCGATGAGCAATTCCGCGATTTCGCTGCCAATCGCCGCTGCGTCGCCGAAAGGTACCAGAACGCCGCGTCCATCGGCCAGCAGCTCGCGCGCGTGCCAGTATGGTGTCGAGACGACAGGCTTCCCCAGTCCGAAACTGTAGGCCAACGTTCCCGACGTCATCTGCGCCTCGTTGAGATAGGGCGTGACATAGACGTCGCACATCGAGATGAATTCGAGCAGCGTGGCCCGATCGACGAACCGGTCGAGGAACACCACGTGATCTTCGACGCCGAGTTCGCGGACCCGCGCCATCAGGCTCTCGCGATAGGCCTCGCCCTGGTCTCGAACCAGATTGGGATGCGTGGCGCCGAGCACGACATAGACCGCATCCGGGCGGCGCTTCAGAATCGACGGCATGGCGTCGATCATGACTTCGATGCCCTTGTTGGCAGACAGCAGGCCGAATGTCAGAATGACCGACTTTCCGGCAAATCCGAGCCTCGCCTTCGCCGCATCGGGCCCGACAAACGCAACGTCGGGAATGCCGTGAGCAATGACTTCGATCTTGTCTTCCGGCACCTGATAGACGCTGCGCAACAGCTCACGGCCCTTGCTGGCCATCACCACGACCTTCGCCGACGCCTCGACAATTCGCTCCATTACCGCACGTTGAACGGCCGTTGGCTTGGCCAGCACAGTATGGAGTGTCGTTACAACAGGCATGGTGAGGCGCGACAACAGCGCGAGAATGTGGGCACCGGCTTCGCCGCCAAAAATGCCGAATTCGTGCTGCAGACAGACTGTGTCGAACCGGCCGGCGTTCAGGAAGTCTGCTGCGCGCGTGTATTCTTCGATATTGCCGTCTTTGATCTGAAAGGCCACCGCCGGAGGATAATCATAGGTTTGACCATGATCGGTCATCGCCACGATGCAGGTCTCCATATTCGGGCGGGAAGTCGATAACGCCTGCTGCAGATCGGTCGAAAATGTTGCGATACCGCAGCGGCGGGGTAGCGAATTGCCGATAACGGCGATACGGCGGAGCGGCGTCATGTCTGTGCCTCGATATTCTCGTTTGATTTAGGAGAGTGCACGGCGGACGTGCCGGCAGAATTGGTCATTTGCTCGCCAAATTCCCGCAGCAACGCCATGATTGGGTCGGGTCCCGGATAGGCGATCAGGCCGCTCATCCCTGTGGGCCCGACGTCAATGTTGGCGCGATCCGCCCCGGCAAATACAGCATCGCCGATTGACGCGCTTATCTGGCCGATCCGTGCGCATCCTTCGATCACGAGGAGCCAGGTTTCCCGGTCGGCATCGAGCGCCCAATTCGAATTTGCCGGAAGATCGAACTGCTCCAGTACGAAATGCGGGTTTGCGATCAAGGCGGTTCGAGCGGAGGTGAGACGTTGTGGACCGGCTTGAGTTTGAGGCGGCCCGGCATCGGAAACGGCGATGGCGCTTTCTTCATGCAGTTCGCGCTGTCGGCCATGGTCGAACAGCCGGAATGTCGTGTCGCTGCGCTGCTGAATCTCGGCGAGTACGATACCGGCGCCAATGGCGTGGATCGTGCCGGCGGGGACGAAGATGATGTCGCCTTTTGCGACAGGACGCCATTGAGCGAGAGCGGCGATCGAGCCGTCCCTGATCGCCGCGCGCAGCTGCTGTGGAGTGAGTTGCCGTTTCAATCCAAGCGCAACCCGCGCGCCCGGGGCTGCTGCGAGGATGTACCAGGCTTCGGTCTTGCCGTTCGGCATGCCGATCGAGCTCGCAAATTCATCGTCTGGATGAACCTGGATCGACAAGGGTTCGCTGGTGAACAGCAGCTTGAGCAGCAGGGCCGGGACGGGCGCGTTGGTATCCGCGCGCTGAAACCACAGCTCTCCAACCGGGTCACCGGAAACCTCAATGCTGCTCCAGGGATGGAGGTCGGCGACCCCCCAGGGCTTGCGCGCGACCTGCACGGATGCGTGTTCGATGGCCATGGATTGTCCTGACCCCTCGCGCGCATGTGAGGCGACATGCCGTTGGTCGATAGCGTCGTTAAGATTTGGCGTGGCTAGCCGACGTTTCCGCAGATGCGCTGTCGAAGCGATCCGATTACGTCATTTACTTAGATGGCTACTCGGGCACCCGATAGCAACCTGTACGCGATCGCAAAGGCCGTCGGCGAAAGCAAACACAATGCAAGCCGCTGATATCGGCGGCGATTACCGAGAATACGCTATTCGCCGCTTCATTAACCTCTGTAACCCGGGAAAGCCGGCGGGCTGCCCAACATGGTCGATCAGGCCTGACACCGGCGCTGGCGGAGAACGCCGATAATCGCCCCATTGTGCGGGCAAATGCACCTTAATTGATCTGTGCGGGACCCGACATATGGTGATAGGGTCGGCGATGCTTGAAATCGACCGTCATCAGGACCACCACCATTTGAGCGTCGGCGAAGCGCCTCCCCGGGACTTCCTGGCGGCGGAAAACCTCAGCCTTCGGCTGTTGCTGGCGCAAGCCGAAATCGACGCCCAGGGCTTACTGGCTCAGGCTGGCATTGACGCAAGGCAGCGCGAGGCGGCGGACAAGCTTCAGAAACTGATTCTCGAGGAGCTGCACCACCGCATCAAGAACACCCTGGCGACGGTCAGCGCCATCGCCTCCCAGAGCCTGCGCGGCGTGCCGGGCGCCGAGCACGCGCAGCACGCCATCGAGGGCCGGTTGCTGGCGCTGGGGCGGGCTCACGATCTGCTGTTGCAGGCGCGATGGACCGGCGCGGATCTCGCGAAGATCGTTCGCGGTGCCACCGAAGCTTTCGACAATCCCGATATGCCCAAATTCACGATCACGGGACCCGATGTCCGGATGGCGTCGGGCGCCGTGATTGCGATGGCGATGACCCTCAACGAGCTCGGCACCAACGCCACGAAGTTCGGCGCATTGTCGGTGCCAACGGGGCGCGTCGACATCGCCTGGACGCTCGACCCCGCTATGCAGCGTCTGCACCTGAGATGGACGGAGAAAAACGGCCCGCCGGTTCGGGTTCCGGATAAGCGCAGTTTCGGGACGCGTCTGGTCGAGACGCTCGGCAGGCAGCTCAAGGGCGATGTGCGGTTGACGTATGAGCCCGGCGGCTTCGTGTACGCGCTCGACGTGCCGCTGGCCGCTTTAACCTGACAGCGAGCCCATAGCGAAAAGCCAGTCCGGTCTAGTTCTGATAGGTGAACAGCCCGCGCGGCTGATAATACGGCCGCGGCGCATAGACCTGCGGCGGGGCATATTGCGGCGCGTAGCCGCGATTGTCTTGCTGCTGCGGATAGGCTTGCGCGTCGTAAAGACTCCGGTTGGAGCGCGGCGCCGGATAGCGCGCCACATCCGCGCTGCCGTCGGCCGGATAGATGTAACCGTCGTCGGGTCGCTGCTGCGGATACTGGCCGGGCGCCGGCTGCTGCGGGGTCAGCACCACCGGATCGCCGACCGCGTTGTATTGCGGCACGGATGACTCGGCCGGGTCGCGGCGCGCCACGGCGGTATTGGCGCGCGCGCGCGGATTGCGCGCCAGCGCGATCTGCGATGAACCGGTCAGCGTCACGGTGGTATTGAGCACGCCTTGCTTTTCCACCAGCGCATACAGCGTCGAGGCGTTGGCGCGCGACAGCCGCACGCAGCCGTGCGAAGCGGGCGTGCCGAGACGGTTGACGGAATCCGTGCCGTGAATGGCGTGGCCGATCTTGGTGAAGAAGATCGAATGCGGCATCGGCGCGTCGTCGAATTCCTTGGAGAAATGGTCTTCCTCCATCCGGAAGGCGCGGAAGCTGCCGTTCGGCGTTTCATAGGATGGAATGCCGGTGGAGACCGGCCAGTGGTAACGCGCAACGTCGTCGACCGCGACCGTCATCATCTGCTCGTTCTTGTCGACGGTGATGGAGACTTTGGCCTGTGCGTCGCCGGTGGCGGCGCAAAGCATCAGGCCGGCGAGAACAACTATGAAGGAACGCATCTTACCTCTGGCCTCCAGGCCTTGACTGCAGCGCAGCTGTCACCGTCCCCCCGGCATCAATAATGCCTGAAATCAGGTTATTGTTCCAGCGGCCTGTTGGGCATCGTTAAGACGCAGGCGGGCGCAAACAAGGCGGAGGCGGGGCGCAATACGGCGTGCCGCGCGATTCTTCGTGAATAGTCCGGGCAAGATGAAGCTGCCGTGACTGACACCTCCCGGCTCGTTTTCAGGGCAGCCGGCCCCGTAATTCACCTGAAATATTCGGCGATGATGCGCAGGTCGCTCGGAGAGGCGGGCATCCCGTTCAGGTCGGCGTCGATGACCCGTCGACAGACGTCGACGGTGGCATCGTCCCCGAGATCGTTGGCGGCTTCGAGAACGATCCAGGCCGCATCCAGGGCTTTGTCTGGCGCCGGCTCATCGGAAACGATGCCGGTGCGCTTGGCGCCGAATGAGATTGCGTTCATGGCCGATGTTTCCTCTGTTTCAGATCGGTCGTCTCATTGCATCGCAAGCGCGGGCTGCCGCTTCACGCCGGAATCGATATCTCCGGCATGCTTGCGAGACTGATAGAATTCCAGAACGCTGCGAGACGTCTCGACGTTGAGGCGGCCAAACTCGCATTCCAGATCATGCAACTCTCTGGCGGTGATGCGGTGATCCTTTGCGCCAAGAAAGAGCAGTGACATTGTCGTCGCCCACGAAAAGTCGAGGGCCTTGGCCATAATCAGCAGCATCTCCCTGTTCTTGTCCAACAGGGCGCGTTCGATCACGTCGCCCGGCAACGCGCACAACAGGGACAGTCCGATCGTGACCTCGTCGAGCCTGTGGGACCGGGCATAGCTGGATATGCTGTTTTCGTTGAGATTGCCCTGCCGGTGCTGCGTCGCCACGACCCGCTTGGCGACAAAATGGCTTCTCGATACCGGGCCGAACTTGGACTGCAGCGCGCCCGCGACATCCGTCACCGAGGACTGAATTTGCCGGGACATGTCGGGGCGTTCGCATTCCAGCCGCTTCTTTACTTCGTCCGACGCCTTTGCGATCAGTTGCTGGAAAATGTACCTGGGAATGTCCTTGCGCAGGCCGAGTTGCTCGGCGAGAATGGAATCGCCGTCGGCCCGCTGGATCATGTGCAAAAAGCCGAAATCCGAGAGACGGGCGCCGTTGTTAGTGGCGACGGAGTTCACGACTTCCTGATTGCCGCGCGTCACCAGTACATCCGTGACCGACTCGTCGATCGATTTTCGCTTCGAGATCGCGAGCATATGGGTCTGGCTCTTGGTGCAGACGTTGGCAACCAGGGCGTAAGACTCGAGCCGCCCGGACTCCTGCAGGATGGGGCCAGCGACATCGATCTCATCGTCAAAGGCGAGCTTGTGGATGATATTGATCGGGGCATTGTCGAAGCTGGCCAGCCGCCTTGCCAGCTGCGCGCGCGCCGCGACTTCAATCTCATCGGCGAGCCGCCCGATGACCTCGCCGAAGGTCCATATCTCGTCGTCACTGTAGCGGCCGGCGATCATCAGATCGGTCGTATGCCACAGCGCCCGCATGCGGTTTTCGGCCGTACCTCGCGATATCGCCTCGTCGAGATCCCGGAGAAAGGAACTTACTTCGCCCATCATGCAGACCTTAAATCGCAGCAATCGCGGACAATCGACCGCCGCGTCGAAGCATAAGCCCGCAGACGCAATTTTTCGGTAAATGTGGCGGATAAGTATTGTCCGTAAAAATTCGCTAAAATGCGCCGGAGTTTGCCGGTGTTCCGTCACATGGCCAGGCCGGCAGCCGCATGTCGCGGCGCGTTGACGGCGGTTCAGGCCCGCTCGACAAAACTGTCGACTACTTTCTTCTCGCCGGCCTTCTCGAAGGCGATGGTGAGCTTGTTGCCGTCGATCTTCAGCACCTGGCCGTAGCCGAATTTCTGGTGAAATACGCGGTCGTCCAGCGAGAATTCCGAAGTGGTGCCGGTGGATTTCGCGATCAGCTCGCCCTCGATGGTCACGGGGCCGCGCTTGTTGCGGGAAAAGCCGCTGCCGCGCGCATCGCCGCGCGAGCCTGAGGCATCGCTTGGCGAGCCTGAGGCATCGCCGCGCGCGCCTGAGGCATCGCTGCGCGAGCCTGAGAATGGCGACTGGCTTTCGTTAAAACCGCCGCCGGCCTGTCCGTGGCGGCCGCCCTGGCCGCGTGCGCGGTTGGCCTGCGCGCGCTGCCAGCCCGGCGTCGAATAGCTTGAGCCAAAGGATTCCACATTGTCGAAGCGCGACGGGCCGTAGCCGCCGCTGCCGCCCCAGCCCGAGCCGCCCTTGGATTCCGTGATCTCGACATTGGGCGCCGGCAGCTCGTCGAGAAAGCGCGACGGGATGGTGGTCGACCAGGTCCCGTGAATCCGCCGGTTGGTGGCGAAATAGAGCTTGGCGCGGCGGCGCGCGCGGGTCAGCCCGACATGGGCCAGACGGCGCTCTTCCTCGAGCCCGGCGCGGCCCTGTTCGTCGAGTGTACGCTGGCTCGGAAACAGGCCTTCCTCCCAGCCCGGCAGGAACACGTTGTCGAATTCGAGTCCCTTGGCCGAATGCAGCGTCATCAACGACACCGCGTCGTCTTCAGTGCCGCCGTCGCGGTCCATCACCAGCGAGATATGTTCAAGGAAGCCTTGCAGGTTCTCGAACTCCTCCATCGAGCGCACCAGCTCCTTGAGGTTTTCGAGGCGCCCGGCGGCGTCGGCGGAACGGTCCTTCTGCCACATCTCGGTGTAACCGCTTTCGTCGAGTACGATTTCGGCAAGCTCGGTGTGCGAGGTAACCTCGCGCTGCGCGCGCCAGCGGTCGAAGCTGGCGATGAGGCTGCGCAGCGAGCCGCGCGCCTTCGGTTTCAGCTCGTCGGTTTCGACCACGGCGCGGGCCGCCTCGAACAGCGGAATGCGGCGCTTGCGGCCATGGTCGTGCAGCAACTGCACTGTGGCGTCGCCGAGACCGCGCTTCGGCACATTGACGATGCGCTCGAAGGCGAGGTCGTCTGCGGCTGAGTTGATGACGCGCAAATAGGCCAGCGCGTCGCGGATTTCGGCGCGCTCGTAGAACCGGGGGCCGCCGATCACGCGGTAGGGCAGGCCGAGGGTAACAAATCGATCTTCGAATTCGCGCATCTGGAACGAGGCCCGCACCAGGATCGCGATGTCGTTGAGCTTGTGGCCGGCGCGCTGCAGCTGCTCGATCTCCTCGCCGATGGCGCGGGCTTCTTCTTCCGAGTCCCAGGAGCCGGTCACGGTGACCTTCTCGCCGTCGACGTCCTCGGTGCGCAGCGTCTTGCCGAGCCGGCCTTCATTATGTGCGATCAGATGCGAGGCGGCGGCGAGGATGTGGCCGGTGGAGCGGTAATTGCGCTCCAGCCGGATCACCCTGGCGCCGGGAAAATCGTGCTCGAAGCGCAGGATGTTGTCGACCTCCGCGCCGCGCCAGCCATAGATCGACTGGTCGTCGTCGCCGACGCAGCAGATGTTTTTGGGCGGCGAGGAGGGCGCGATGATCTTCTCCCTCGCCCCGCTTGCGGGGAGAGGGTCGGGGTGAGGGGGACTCTCCGCGGAGACCAGGTGTGAGGCTGGCTCCCCCCCACCCGGCGCGCTTTGCGCGCCGACCTCTCCCCGCAAGCGGGGCGAGGTAAGAGAAGACGGCGCCTGCGACAAGAGCCGCAGCCAAAGATACTGCGCGACGTTGGTGTCCTGATATTCATCCACCAGAATGAACTTGAAGCGATTCTGGTATTGCCGGAGCACGTCGGGGTGTTCGCGAAACAGCCGGATGTTTTCCAGCAGGAGATCGCCGAAATCGGCGGCGTTGAGGATCTTCAGCCGTTCCTGGTAGGCCGTATAAAGCTTGCCGCCCCGGCCGTTGCCGAACACCGCGGCTTCGCCCGGCGGCACCTGCGACGGCGTCAGTCCGCGATTCTTCCAGCCGTCGATCAGGCCGGCCAGCATCCGCGCCGGCCAGCGCTTGTCGTCGATATTGTCGGCCGCCAGCAGTTGCTTCAGCAGCCGGATCTGATCGTCGACGTCGAGCACGGTGAAGTTGGATTTCAGCTGCACCAGCTCGGCGTGGGTGCGCAGAATCCGCCCTCCGATGGAATGAAAGGTGCCAAGCCACGGCATGCCCTCGACGGCCTGGCCGAGCATCTGGCCGAGCCGCAGCTTCATCTCGCGCGCCGCCTTGTTGGTGAAGGTGACCGAGAGGATTTCGCCGGGGCGCGCCCGGCCCAGGCTGAGAATGTGGGCGATGCGGCAGGTCAGCACCCGGGTCTTGCCGGTGCCGGCGCCCGCCAGCACCAGCACTGGCCCATCCAGCGTTTCCACCGCCTCGCGCTGCTCCGGATTGAGCCCGGCGAGATATTGCGGGGTCGCCGACGCGCGCGCCCGCGCGGCGATGCCGCCCGCCGCGGGCTGGTGCTCGGGGACGCCGTGAGGGGTCATTCTGTTCGGCTCGGTCATATGCGAATCGTGTTCCGCCCACGATGGCACCGCGGGGCCGTGAAGGGGAGCCTTCATAGCAGGGATCAAAGGCTATATGGGGCCTGACCCGGATGTTTTACAGGCTTTTCCGGCGCCTCTCGCGGCAGCCGTTTACGCGAGCCGGAACCACCTGGCTCGAAAACGCGATGGCGGTTTGACCTTCATTCCGGCCCCCGCGTCCGGCTTTTTTTCCGGGCGCGGAGACGACCTTTCCGCCGGGTCCGGGTGCGGAACAAAGACTGGCTTGCGTTAGCGAAGGCGGTACAATCGCGCCAAGTCGACGAGCAATCCGGGGACGCCGTGAATTTCACCGAATATCTGAAGCGCGACGCCGTCGCGCTAGCCGAATGCGTCGCACGCAAGGAGACGACGGCGGAAGAATTGCTTGAACTGGCACTACGCCAGAGCGAGCGGGCGCAGCCGAAGACGAATGCGATTTGTCGCTTGATGGACGGCGAAGCTCGCGCGCAACTGGCGAAGCTGCTTCCAGGTCCGTTCGCAGGCGTTCCGTTTCTGATCAAGGATTGCGCGCAGGACTACGCCGGCCTGTCGACGAGTTACGCCAACAGGTCGCTCGCCAAGGTCGCTGCGTCCGAACATGCCCATGTCGTGCGGCGTTACCTCGAGGCAGGCCTCGTGATTTTCGGCAAGACCAACCTGCCGGAGCTGGCGCTCAAGGGCGTGACGGACTCGCAGTTGTTCGGCCGCGCCGCGAATCCCTGGAATGCCGAGCACACACCCGGCGGTTCGAGCGGCGGCGGCGCCGCCGCCGTCGCGTCAGGCGTCGTGCCGATGGCGGCGGGCAATGACGGCGGCGGTTCTATCCGCATTCCTGCCGCATGCTGCGGGCTGTTCGGCCTGAAGCCGTCGCGCGGGCTGATTTCCTCGGGGCCGGGCTATGGCGAGTACTGGTTTGGCGCGTCGAGCGAAGGCGTGATCTCGCGCAGCGTCCGCGACACGGCCGTCGCGCTCGATGTGCTGTCCGGCGCCGAACCCGGCGATCCCTTTGTGGTCGCAAGACCAGCCGAATCTTACACGCAAGCCATGCGGCGCGATCCAGGCCCCCTGCGCATCGGCTTCACGTCAACCTCGCCGATCGGGACGGACGTTCACCCCGAGGCGAAAGCCGCGGTGAGCGAGGCGGTAAAACTCCTGCGCAGCCTCGGCCACGAGGTCGAGGAAGCCGCGCCCGACATCGATGGAGCCGCGCTCGCGAAGGCCTTCCTGTACATCTATTTCGGCCAGGTCGCCGCCATGGTGGCTCAGGCGCGCGCGCGTGGCGCAGGGCGTTCGGATTTCGAACTCCTGACGCGCGTGCTGGCGACGATTGGCGGAGCCATCTCCGCCGGTGCGCTGACGGCGCAACTTCTGAAGTGGAACGAATTCGCACGGCGGCTTGCGCGCTTCCACCGGCGTTACGACATGCTGTTGACGCCGACGCTCGCGCATCCGCCGATCCGCCACGGACAGGGCGATCCGACGGCCGCGGAGCAGACGGCGCTGGACCTTCTCGACCGCGCGCGCCTGCTCGGCCTTTTCGCGCGCATCGGCCTGCTCGATGGCAGTATCGACAAGATCGCGCGCGACAGTCTGCAATATGTGCCGTTCACCCAACTTGCCAACCTCACCGGCACGCCCGCCATGAGCGTGCCGTTGCACTGGACGGCGGATGGCCTGCCGCTCGGCGTGCACTTCATAGCGCGTATCGGCGAAGAGGACCGGTTGCTGCAACTCGCGCAGCAACTCGAAGAGGCGCGGCCCTGGTTTGACAGGCTGCCGGCGTGGGTGACGGAGGCTTAGGCGCGGGCCCGCCTGCGCGGCGCGATGCGCCGGCGGCCGCATTGCGGCTTGCGAATCCGGATTTTTTTCCCAGAGATTTTGTTCCTTGGCGGACCAAAATTTTCCGGGTTTCGGAGCCCGAAACCGCCGGGAACATTCGTTCCCGCGCCCGATTAATCCAACAGCCGATGCGCGGTGCAGTCAGCCGCGCTGATGTCGAAACAGAAGACGAAGGTAGATGTCATGCTGAGCTGGGTTGTTACGTTTCTTGTCATTGCGCTGATCGCCGGCATTCTGGGCTTCGGCGGCGTCGCCGGAGTATCCATCGAAATCGCCAAGACCATCTTCTTTATCGCGGTCGTGCTGTTCCTGATTGCGGCCGTGGTCGGCCTGGCACGGGGCCGCAACCGGGTCTGATATTGCGCTATTTCGAGGGCATCGCGATCTTTCTCCCGATGCCCTCGGGCCGCGGCACGGTTGCGTGGGCATTGGCCACGGCCTCGATGCGGGCGCGAATGTCTGGTGGAAACGGCGCGGTCTTGCGTGCCGTCATGTCGATGTGAATGGTCATGTTCTCGGAAGTGGCGGACAGCCAGCCTTCGCCGGCGTGGCGCAATTCCTCGAACGTGTGCAACCGCTTCTCGTCGGCGCCGACCAGCAGAATCGACACCTGCACGGGATCGCCGAGATGGATTTCGCGCAAGTAGCGCACATGGCATTCGGCGGTGAAGGTCGACCCCTGGCGCGCCTTCATGTAGCCGGGCCCGATTCCGAGCCGGAGCCATAATTCGTCGATGGCCCGGTCGAACATCACATTGTAATAGGCCATGTTGAGATGGCCGTTGTAGTCGATCCATTGCGGTTCGATCTGCATCACCGACGACAGGAACGGCGCGGGCCGGAACAGTACCTCGTCGCCGGCGGCAAGCGTCGTCATTCATCCGACCCCGTTTGTTGAACCATGATCTCTTGACCCCTTATATATCCTTTGCAAGGGTCGGCCGCACGCCGGGAGGTTCCAAGCTTGGGCATAACCATAACCAATCATCTGAAGCGGCCGGAGCCGCAGGCGTTGGCGGCGACCGTCGAGGCGCTCGCGGCGCGGTTCGGCAACCGGCTGATCACCTCGCAGGCGGTCCGCGACCAGCACGCGCATACCACGACCTGGCTGGCGGCGCAGCCGCCCGACGCGGTGGTGATGGCGCAGGAAACCGCCGATATCCAGGACGTGGTGCGGATTTGTGCCAAACATGGCGTACCCGTGATCGCGTTCGGCACCGGCACCTCGCTGGAGGGGCAGGTCAATGCGCCCGCGGGGGGTATCTGCATCGACCTGCGCGACATGAACAAGGTGCTGGAAGTCCATGTCGAGGATCTGGATTGCGTGATCCAGCCCGGCGTCACCCGCAAGGCGCTGAACGAGCATCTGCGCGACCAGGGCGTGTTCTTTCCGATCGACCCCGGCGCCGATGCGTCGCTGGGCGGCATGGCGTCGACCCGGGCGTCCGGCACCAATGCGGTGCGCTATGGCACCATGCGCGACAATGTGCTGGCGCTCAAGGTGGTGCGCGGCGACGGCGAGATCATCACCACGGGCACGCGGGCGAAGAAATCCGCGGCCGGCTACGACCTGACCCATCTGTTTGTCGGCGCCGAAGGCACGCTTGGCATCATTTGCGAACTCACCATCAAGCTGCGCGGCATTCCCGAAACCATCGCGGCGGCGTCCTGTTCGTTCGAAAGCGTGCGGGGCGCCTGCCAGGCGACGATTCTGGCGATCCAGACCGGCATTCCCGTTGCGCGGATCGAACTGCTCAACGCGGCGCAGGTGCGGGCCTGCAATTCCTATTCGAATCTGTCGCTGCCGGAAACGCCGCTATTGCTGCTGGAATTTCACGGCAGCGAGACCGAGGTCGCCGAGCAGTCGCGGAATTTCAGCGAGATCGCCAGGGAATGCGGCGGTGGCGAATTCACCTGGACCACGCGGCCGGAGGACCGCACCAAACTCTGGCAGGCGCGGCACGACGCCTATTGGGCGGTCAAAGCCCTGCGCACCGGCGCCGGCGTGGTGGCGACCGACGTGTGCGTGCCGATTTCCCGGCTCGCCGACTGCGTCACCGAGACGGAGGCGGATTTGAAGCGGCTCAATCTGCAGTCGCCCATTGTCGGTCATGTCGGTGACGGCAATTTCCACTGCTCGCTGGTATGCGACGTCAACGACCCCGGCGAAATGGCGCGCGGCGAGGAATTCATGCATCGTCTGGTCGAGCGCGCGCAAGCGATGGGCGGCACCTGCACCGGCGAGCACGGCATCGGGCAGGGCAAGCAGAAATACCTCAAGGCCGAGCTCGGCTCCGAGGCGATCGACGCCATGCGCGCGGTAAAACAGGCGCTCGATCCGCAGAATATCTTCAATCCCGGAAAGATCCTGCCGGCGGTGTAGGGTCAGGTGGCGCGGTTGATGGCCAGCTGACCCGTACGCCAGGACCAATCTGGTCATTGGGGTAAACGATCACCCGTTCGCCTTGCGTGATCCCTTTCTTGACCGCTGCGAAGCGGCCAGATCGGCGATCGAGATCGATGGCTCGCAATCGCGCTCGCCCGTCCCCGACGACATAGACGCTCCAATTGTCGCCGCGGCGGAACAGGGCGCCGGCCGGGATGATCTCGGCATCGTCCCGGGTGAATACGGTGATCCGCGTATCGACCTGGTATCCGTCTCCGAGGCCCGCCCACTGCTCCCGCGGCGACAGCACGTCGATCAGTACATTGACCCGCTGCTCCTCGACACCAAGTGTCGATATTTTGGTGAATGCCGCAGGTTCGATCCGGCGCACGCGTCCCGCAAGCACCCCCGGACCGCCCCAATGCTGGATCGTAACGTCTGCGCCAGGGCGAATTTCAACCGCATCGACACTGAGCACATCGGTCACGATTTCGAGGTCGCGCGGATCGCCGATTTCCAAAAGCGGCGCGCCCGACTGGACGACCGTCTCGCTTTCCTGCACGACCCTCAGCACCACTCCGGATACCGGCGCCGTGACGTTCCAGCGTTCGACCGGCGCGTCCGCTCCATCCTGATAGCGGGCGAGCAATGCCTTGGCCTGATCCACCTCGTGGCCTGCCGCATGATCCTGGAATTCCGCGGCCCGAAGGTCGCGATCGGCAACCCGCTGTATCAGTTCGGCGCGTTCCAGCGCCTGCGCGGTTGCGGCACCCTGCGCGACAAGTGTGCGGGCGCGATCGAGGTCGGTCTTTGCCTGATCGGCCGTAGCCTGCGCGCGCTCGACGGCGGCCTTGGTGCGCTCCCGCGCGGCCTCGGCGGTGCCCAGTCTTTCCTCCGCCTCGCGGCGGCTGCGCGGGTCGAGCAGGGGCGCCGGAGGCGGCATGATGACGGCAACGACATCGTCAGACGCGACCTTGTCACCTGCCTTCAGCCCTACGCGCGTCAGGCGCCCCGCGAGCGGGGCAGCCACAACATAGCGCTCGCGGACGCGGGTCTTGCCATCCTCGTCGACGGTGGCCACAAAGCGTCCCTTGGCGACAGCCGCTGTCTCGACCGGCACCGGCCGCGGCATCAGGAACCAGGCGACGCCGGCGACCGCGGTCCCAAGGCCCAGCGCCATAACCACACGACTAATCGTGATACGCATCGTTAGTCCCTCGTTTTGAGTACCGCGACCAGATCGAGTCGATCCACCCGGCGGCGCACGATGTATGCGCTTGCCAGGGCGGTGACCACGACAATGGCGGTCGCAGCTGCGTAGGTTCGTGCTCCGACCACGCCCGGAATCTGGAAGCTCTCGCTGGAATGAAACCGGGCGATGAGCGTGACAATGCCCTGGGAGAGCAGCAGCCCGATCGGGATTGCCAACGCGATCTCGATCGCGAACTGACCGAACAGGATTTGCGCCACCTCGGCTCGGGTAAAGCCGAGCACACGCAGGCTGGCAAGTTCCCAGGCGCGCTCTTGCAGTGCGATTCGGGCGCTGTTGTACACCACGCCGACAGCGACGATCACCGCAAAGGCCGTGAGGATGCCGGCGCTGACGAGAACGAGGCCTGCGATCTTGTCCAGAAACGAGCTCAGCGTGTAGGCCTTCATCGACACCGCCTCGATGACGGGTAGTTCCTTAAATCGTCGCGACAAAGCCGGGAGCGCCGATTGCTCGACAAGCAGAGCCGCGGCGGACACGACCGCGCCTTCGCCGGTAAGCCGGTTGAGAGTATCGATCTCCATGTAACTGGACATTCCGATCACCTCGTCGACGATTGCGCTTACCGGCAGGTCGACCTTGCGACGCTGGCCCTCCATGACCTCGATGGTCACGATGTCGCCGGGGACAATCTGAATCCGTTCGGCCAGCCGGCGCGTGAGCGTGATGCCACCTGGCGGCACGTCAATCGGACGCAGCGCGGCATCGTGCGGGCGCCGCAGCACGCTGTTGAAGGGCAGGCCGATCACCGACGTCAGATAGCTGCGATGTCCCGCGCGCAGGCGCACCGGCGCGATCCGGTAGCCTTCGGCGACGAGCACGCCGGGCGCGCGCGCGAGGTCGCCAATGACGTTGCGATTGAGTGGATGCGGGAACGTGACCATGGCGTTGCCGCGTTCGACCAGGTTGAACTGGACTTCAATCATCCGGTCAATGGCATCGCGCCAGAACAGCCCGAGCACGACCATCGGCACGGCCAGCGCGATCCCGACAATCGTAAATGCGCTACGCAATGGACGGCCTGCAAAGTTACGAATCGTGAGGACACGCCGCGGCGTCAGACTCCTGGCCGAAAGCAATCCTTCGATCCACGAACGGCGAAAGCGCAGTGGCGCGGCCGGCCGCATGGCGACCGCCGGGGCCAGAGCGACGACATTCTGCAGCGCCGTCACGACGCCAAGTGATGCGGCCGAAAGGCTGATCGCTAAACCGACGAGAATGGACCAGGGCGTAAGCTCGAACACAAGTACCGGCAAGCGAAAGAAGCCATGATAGCTTGCGATCATCGCCTCCCCAAAAACGAAACCGCCGGCCAGGCCGAGCACCGATCCGCAGAGAACAATGACCGCGACCAGTTTGAGATAATGAAGAACCAGCGGGGTTGTCGGAAAGCCCAGCGCCTTCAAGGCGGCGATCTGTTCGCGCTGCGCGGTCACCAGCCGTCCAAGCACAACATTCAGCAAAAATGCCGCCACGCCGAAGAAGATGATAGGAATGGTGATCGACATGACCTTTTGCTGATTGAGTTCATCCTCAAGGAAGCGGTTCGACGGCTGATCCCTGCGAGCGATGGCGCCGACGGAGCCGTAAGGCTCGAGCAACCGGTCGAGTTCGTCGATCACCTGCTTTGGGTTGGTGCCGGGTGTGAGCGACACGATGGCATCGTTAAAGGCACCCTTCATGTCGAAGGCCGCCTCCGCCGCACTGCGGTCGACCCAGAGAATGGCGTAGAACCGGTCGTCCGGGATCGGTATTCCAGGCTTTACTGCATAGACGTATTCCGGCGACAGGGCGATCGCGGCGACACGGAAACTTTGAAGGCGCCCGTTCAGTACCACCGACACGTCGGTGCCAAGCTTCACCCCGTTGGCCTCGGCAAACGCCTCGTTGATCGCGACGTTTCGCGTGACGCCCGGCTCGGGCGCGCTGCCGCGGCGTATGTACAACCGTGCCAGCGGCTCGTCTCCGGCGTGCGACAGCGATACCATCCGCGCCGAAACCGGCAGCATGGCCGACGGCCAATCCAGAATCACGTCGCGGACGATGCGGGGCTCGACCGCGGCAACGCCGGGAATTTCATTGAGCTGCGCCACCATCGAGAGCGGTGCGCGTTTCAGGGTAACGAAGACCTGCGGGAAGCGCGCGCTGGCGTAGAAGCGGTCACGCCCGGCACGCAAGGAGTCGTACGTCGATATCGAAGCGACGAAGACGGACATCCCCGCCGCCACCACCAGGGCGATCGTGATCACCTGTCCACGCATGGCCCAGATATCCCGCAAGAGCTTGCGATCGAGCAAAGTCACCAGCGCACCTCGTCTGGGGTAAGCCTGCGCGGATTGCGCTCTTCGCCAATAATGCGTCCACCGCCGAGACGCAGAACGCGATCCGCCATGCCCGCGATCGCAACGTTGTGGGTGATGATTACCGTCGTCGTGCCGAGTTGCTCGTTGACCCGCGCGATTGCAGCAAGCACCACCTTTCCGGTCTCGTAGTCGAGTGCGCCGGTGGGCTCGTCGCACAGCAGGACATCGGGCGATTTGACGATGGCGCGTGCGACCGCGACGCGTTGCTGTTCGCCGCCGGAGAGCTGCGAGGGGAAATGATCCAGCCGTTGCTCGAGGCCAACCAGTGCCAACGCTTCTCGGGGGTCGAGAGGCTTGTCGGCAATCTCGTTTACCAGCGCCACGTTCTCGAGCACGGTCAGGCTCGGAATCAGATTATAAAATTGAAATACGAAGCCGACATGCTCGCGCCGGTACCGTGTCAATTCGGCGTCGTCGGCGCCCACGAGGTCATGATCCCGCCACCGAGCTTTTCCGGCGGTTGGCGCATCGAGGCCGCCGAGGATGTTGAGCAATGTCGACTTGCCCGAGCCAGAGGGCCCGAGCAGAACAACAAATTCGCCTTCGTAAATGTCGAGATTGACGTCTCTGAGGGCGTGCACCTCAACCTCACCCATAATATAGGTCTTGGACAAATCGCGTGCCTGAAAGACCGCGCGACGGGGCTCGCCTTGCTGTCGGGGTTGGTTCAGCGCCACGATGTCCTGCTACTGTTAAAGCGCTCCAGATAGTTATTAATAATTGCCCGCGCTGTCGCCCCACTTGAGACAGGTCAATTTTGTCCCGGACGGCAGCGACATGATGCTTCAGTTCGAAATTCAGGCGTGATCCGCCTGGCTCCGGTCACGGGACTCCCGCGTCTGGCGATACGCGCCACAAATGGGTCGATAATGACACAAACCACCTCCAGCGATTTGATCGAACTGCGTGTCGAAAACATCGCGCAGCTATTCCATACGCTGGATCCGTTTCCGTTCCGGGAACGCGATCTGGACAGAGAAGCGGAAGAATTTATCGTCGGGTGGGCTGGCGAACTGGCCGCCGATCGTACAATAAGGATCATAGTTCACTTTCCCGAAACCGAAGCGCAGACGAAGGCAGCACGCGAGCTAAGCGAGGCATTCCGTCGATATTTCTTCGACCACGCCAGCGCCATTCAGCGCGAGATCAACGAGCTGTTTCGGATCGGTCGTCGCTCGCTTGGGATCGGAGCCACGATCCTGGTTGTTTGCCTCTTGTCGGCGCACCTTGTGGGCGGCTACCTGACTGACACTCCGTTCAGGCGCCTGGTTGAGGAGAGTTTTCTAATTCTTGGCTGGGTCGCAAACTGGCGGCCTCTCGAAATATTTTTGTATGATTGGCTGCCGCTAGCGCGAAGACGGGATCTGTATCGCCGTCTTGCCTCGGCAACGGTCGAACTAAAATCATACGCTCCGAAGCCTTCGGAGCCCTGATCGGTGTGCGGTTATGTGATGGCAAACGGCTCGAGAGGCAACTCAGGTACCGATCAGGGCGTAAATTGTTCCCACCCAAGCCGCCAGCACGACCAATATCAATCCGGGTATCACGCGGACGGCAAAAGAGCGACCACCGCTGGTGCCGGCAACGACCAGCTTGCTAATCGTGTTGGTGGAAAGTCCGGTCAGTATCGGCAGAACGGCGTCTGCCGCGGTCAACTTTCCTGATGCGACGAGTGAGGCCACCGAGATCGCCGCTGAATGCGTATCGACCAAGCCCGCAAGCGCTGCGGCCAGAATAATGCCATTCTCGCCGAGCCATTCCTGGAGTGCGGCTGAGGCAACCATGATGCAGGAAAGGGTCAGGGCGAAAACGAGAGCGGTGATGAGATTAAAGGCGCGACCGCCTTCTGCCTCGCCGCCGGCCTCCTGCCGTAACGCGCGAATTGTAAAAATTGTCCCATAGATGACTGCCATCAAGCCCGCCCCCGCGAGAGCAATGGAAAGCGTTCGAAGGGTCGGCCAGCTTGTTGCGCCGAGCACAATTGCCATTTGCGCGATCGTTGCGATCGTCGATAGCACCGCGCCTGCCACCGCGGCCGTCATAACATCGGCCATCGCTTTAACACGTGCGCCCATCGCGGCGATTGTGGCGGTGCTTGAGATGAAGCCTGATGCGAGTCCCGCGATAGGCAGTCCAAATCTGGTGCCGAGCATGCGAACCGCGACATAACCGGCACCGCTAATCGCCATCACGAGTACCACCAGGATCCAGATTGAATGGGGATTAAGTGCGCCGTACGGCCCCATCGAACGATCTGGAATGAGCGGCAGGACGACAAGTGTTGCTCCAGCGAAGATGAGGATGTCATTGAGTTCATCTTCCGTAAGTACGGAGCGGACAAAGCGGTGGAGTCGGGTTCGCGACGCAAGCAGAACGGCTACGATAACGGCGAGGCCGCCCGCCAGCGCCGGCTGTTGCGTTGAAAGCCCGCCCAGTAGAACGGTCACGATCAGGGCGATTTCGGTCGTCAAGCCGGGATCGTCATTGCTGCCTCGCCAATAGCCGATCGCGGTCAACGCGATGACGCCTGCGGTCACAATGGCAAACAATTCCTCGGATCCAACCATGAAGCTGATCGCACCAGCAAGCGACGTAACAGCGAACGTTCGGATCCCCGCGGGAGAACGCGCCGGTCCTTCGCCTTTGCGGCGTTCCCGTTCGGCGCCGATCAACAGACCAATTCCAAGTGCCACTACGAGGTTGAGAACCGCGGGTTCGGTAATGATGATACCCTCTCTGCTTCATGGCACGCGCAGAATGCGCAAAGCGGAGCAGCCGACAAACGACGACCTCGTCCATGAGTCACGGTGTGATTAGATGCGATCCATTCTCAGCAAACTATACATATCATCAGGGGCAGCCCGGACTGATCTAAATCATTGTTGCTTCGTGCCAATGCGACCATAGAGCCTCACTCAGGTCGATCGTATCAACCTTCAGGCGAGACAAATTATGCGCTCGATTGCATTGGTCTTGTTCTTTTAGGCGCGGTCATTGTTCCGCTCGCCGCACACGCCAATCCGACATGCACTACGGAGCCCAGAGAAAAATGGATGTCCGAAGAAACGATCAAAGCCAAGATTGCAGCGCTCGGCTATCACCAAATCAGATCGTTCAAGGTGACAGAGTCCTGCTACGAAATTTACGGCTCCGACAAGAACAACAAACTGGTCGAGGTATATTTCGATCCAATTACCGGCGACATAGTGCCGTCAGAAGTGCCCGTAGTGCCGCCGGCGAAATGAACGCTAACGGACGTCCAGCGCCCTTCCGTCGCGCTCTCCGCGTCTGAGAGCTGTCGCCCGGAAGGCATTGGTGCGGGGCTCTCGCGGTCGCACGAGCGGGGGACCAAAGCGCAATTTCAAGATGCCGACCGGGTTCCTAAAACGCCGGTTTGGCGGCTATGCGCGCGCTAATCCTGCTGTTGCTCCCGCATACGCTGTGGGGCACAATCTGGATTGACGAGATGCGCGAGGTTGTCGCCTATTTCGCGGTGGGATTGGTTGTCCTTTGTGTTGCTGTAGTGGGGATCGCGAGCAGCACGTCGAGAATCGCCTTCGGAATTTGGTCAAGGGAAACAAGCGTCCATATTAGGCGGGGATTCCTAGCGCGGCATCGGGCAGGGCATGGGCGATGGGATGGTTCGACAAGGGCAAGCGCAAGGAAATCTGGGACGAGGAAATCCAGTGGCCGATCGGCGATATCGAGGCGGCGCACAGGATACGCGACATCTGCCGTTCCGCAGCCGATAGCGCCGAAAAAGTGGCCGGCTTTGCCGGCCGCCCGGAAAACATATGAAGACAGCGCGGATACTGTTCCGCGCGATCCAGGCCGACTCGATCAGAGAGGACGTGCTGAACGACCATCCGATCCTGCGGGAGTGAATTTGCCCCGCTTCGCGCGCGACGCCTCCGTTTGCCGTGGCAGCCGGGCGCGGTGCCTGCCGGCTCAGCCGCGCAGGCCGGGAGCCTCGTGGCCGGTGCGCGCGACATATTCGGTGTAGCCGCCGCCGTACTGGTGAATGCCTTCGGGCGTCAGTTCCAGCACCCGGTTGGACAGCGCGGCCAGAAAGTGCCGGTCGTGCGAGACGAACAGCATGGTGCCCTCGAACTCGGACAGCGCCGTGATCAGCATCTCCTTGGTCGCCATGTCCAGATGGTTGGTGGGCTCGTCCAGCACCAGGAAATTCGGCGGGTCGAACAGCATCTTCGCCATCACCAGCCGCGCCTTCTCGCCGCCCGATAGCACCCGGCACTTCTTCTCCACGTCGTCGCCGGAGAAGCCGAAGCAGCCAGCCAGCGCGCGCAGCGAGCCCTGGCCGGCCTGCGGGAAAGAATCCTCCAGAGACTGGAACACGGTGCGTTCGCCGTCCAGCAGGTCCATGGCATGCTGCGCGAAATAGCCCATCTTGACGCTGCCGCCGAGCGCCACCGTGCCATCGTCCGGCGGCGTGGAGCCTGCCACCAGCTTGAGTAGCGTGGACTTTCCGGCGCCGTTGACGCCCATCACACACCAGCGCTCCCTGCGGCGCACCATAAAATCCAGCCGGTCGTAGATGGTGCGGTTGCCATAACCTTTCTGCACCTTCTTCAGGCTCACCACGTCTTCACCCGAACGGGGCGCCGGCAGGAAATCGAACGACACCGTCTGGCGCCGCCTGGGCGGCTCAACCCGTTCGATCTTCTCCAGCTTCTTCACCCGGCTCTGTACCTGGGCGGCGTGCGAGGCGCGCGCCTTGAATTGCTCGATGAACTTGATTTCCTTTGCCAGCATGGCCTGCTGGCGCTCGAACTGTGCCTGCTGCTGCTTCTCGTTCAGCGCGCGCTGCGCTTCGTAGAACTCGTAGTTGCCGGAATAGGTCGTCAGCTGACCGCCATCGATCTCAATCACCTTGGTAATGATGCGGTTCATGAACTCGCGGTCGTGCGAGGTCATCAGCAGCTCGCCTTCATAACCTCTGAGGAACTGCTCCAGCCAGATCAGGCTCTCCAGGTCCAGATGATTGCTCGGCTCGTCGAGCAGCATGGCTTCGGGGCGCATCAGCAGGATGCGGGCCAGCGCCACGCGCATCTTCCAGCCGCCCGACAGGGCGCCCACGTCGCCGTCCATCATTTCCTGGCTGAAGCTGAGGCCGGCGAGGACTTCGCGCGCCCGGCCCTCCAGGGCGTAGCCATCCAGTTCCTCGAAGCGCGCCTGCACCTCACCGTAGCGCGCGATGATATCATCCATGTCGTCCGCCCTGTCCGGATATCCCATGGCGGCCTCCAGCGCCTTCAACTCGCCGGCCACGGCGCTGACGGGACCGGCGCCATCCATCACCTCGGACACGGCGCTGCGGCCGGACATCTCGCCGACATCCTGGCTGAAATAGCCGATGGTGACGCCGCGATCGACGGCGACCTGGCCTTCGTCGGGCAGTTCCTCGCCCGTGATCATCCGGAACAAGGTCGTCTTGCCGGCCCCGTTGGGCCCGACAAGGCCGACCTTTTCCCCCTTTTCGAGCGCCGCGGAGGCCTCGATGAAGAGGATCTGGTGACCGATCTGCTTGGAGATGTTGTCAAGACGAATCATGCGCGCGAGTGCCCGGAAAAAGTTTTCGGCCGCTCTTAAGCCATGTTGCGCTTCCGCGGAAGGGCGTTGCGGGGTTGGCCGCATTGCGAGCCCGGCCTGGAAGACCTATTTGCCGGAGCCGGGGGCGGACCCTATGCTGGCGCTGTTTCCATCGCCGGGGGCTTCATGACCACACCACTCGATCCCGTCATCGCAGAGATCATCCCGCTGCTGCCGCTGCGCGATCCCGATACGATGACGCCGCAAAGCGCGCGCGATGCGCTGCGCGCGCTCGCCGCGTCACGAGCCGCCGTTCCGCCGCCACCGGTTGCGAGCGCAGACGATACGCAAGTGAAAGGCGCGGCCGGGCCGCTTGCGGCGCGTGTCTACCGCGTCTCACGCCGGAAATCGCCGACCGTCGTGTTTTTCCATGGCGGCGGCTGGGTCGCCGGCGATCTCGAAACCCACGACCGGCAGGCGCGGCTGCTTGCGATCGAAACGGACTCCGTCGTCGTCTCCGTCGATTACCGGCGTCCGCCGGAAACGCGATTTCCTGGCGCGTTCGAGGACAGCTTCGCGGCGCTGCGCGACGTGATCGCCGGTATCGCCGAGTTCGGCGGAGACAACTTTCGTGTCGGCGCGGCTGGAGACAGTGCGGGCGGCAATCTGGCGGCGGCCGCCGCCATCGCCTGCAGGGACGCCGGCGTCGATCTCGCCGCGCAGTTGCTGGTCTATCCCGCGACCGACGCCGCCGGACGCTACGCGGATGCGACCGAGAACGCGCGCTTTCCCTCGCGCACGGAAAACGCGGAAGGCTATTTTCTGTCGCGCGCGGTCATGCAATGGTTCGCCGGCCATTATCTGGACGATGCCAGGGATGGCCTGGACTGGCGCGTTTCGCCGTTGCGCGCGAAGAGTCTTGCAGGGGTTGCGCCGGCGGTCGTGTGCACGGCGTGGTTCGATCCCCTGCGCGACGAGGGCAAGGCCTATGCCGACGCGCTTGCCGCCGCCGGCGTCACGACCAGGTACCATCATGGCGCCGGCCTGATCCACGGTTATTTTGGCCTCGGCGAAGCGTCGGAGACCGCGCGGCACGAGGCGCGACGCGCGCGCGCCGACTTCAAGGCACTGCTCAATCGCGCTTGAACGCAACCTGACGTCCATGGCGGCGCAGGAATATCGGGTATATTATTAATGATGTTTCAGACAATCCGGACTCAGACAATCCGGACGTTGTGTTGGTACAAGGGAGAGACCCCATGATGAAGCGCATTTTGCTGGCTGCAATGGTTGCCGCGTTTGCGATCGGCTCCGCCGCTGCACAGGAATCCTGTGAAAGCAAAGCCGTCGGCAAGGACGGCAAGCCACTCGCGGGAGCGGCGAAGACCTCGTTCATGAAAAAGTGCGCGGTCGATACATGCGCGACGAAAGCCATCGGTTCGGATGGCAAGCCGCTTGCCGGGGCCGCAAAGACCAGCTTCATGAATAAGTGCGAGAAGGGCGCGTGAGCGAGCGGCCCGTCCCGCACGGCGGGCGCGCTTACGAGCGCGCCGGCCCGCTCAATCGCGCTTGAACCGGTAATTGAATCGATCGCCGTCCGCCGTGACCAGGCCCGCCGTCGGCGTCGGGAAATGGATCGGCAGAATGAGCGTATCGGTCTCTGCGACGGAGGCCAGAAACTTCCGGCGCGACACCGCCGCCTGCTTGCCATCCCAGTCAACCCGCGGGGACCAGTCGGGCTCCCGGCACTGGATCACGTGGTGCATCATGTCGCCGGTCACCACCGCGCGCTGCCCGCGGGAGAAAATATTGACGCAGCAATGGCAGGGCGAGTGCCCCGGCGTCGGCGTCAATGTAATGGTATCGTCCAGCGCGTAATCGTCATCGACCAGAAGCGCCTGTCCGGCTTCGACGATGGGCAGGCAGTTGTCGCGGAAGACCGTGCCGGGCGGATTGGCGCCTTTCGCGTGCTGCGCTTCCCAGGCCGCGTATTCCTTTTTGTGAAAGATATATTTCGCGTTCGGGAACGTCGGCACCCAGCGCCCGTCGCGGAGCGTGGTATTCCAGCCGGTATGGTCGATGTGAAGATGCGTGCAGAAGACGTAGTCGATCTTGTCGTAACCGATGCCCAGCGCGAACAGTTCGTTGCGCCAGCGCTCCTTGCCGGGAAAGTCGAACGGCGGCGGATGACCCTTGTGCTCGCCGGTGCAGGTGTCCACCAGAATGGTGTAGCGCGGCGTTCGGACCACGAAGGTCTGGTAGGTGATGACCATCATGCCCAGCGCCGTGTCGAACACCTCCGGCTCCATCGAAGGAAGGTGGCGTTTGAACACGGCCTCGTCATAGGCCGGGAAGAAGTCCTGCGGCCGCCGCCACGGGCCTTCGCGTTCAATCACCGCGTCGATGGTGATGTCGCCGATCCTGATCTGCCGCATCTTTGCTTCCCCCCGAATTGTCGGGGCAAAGCGTAACGGGCGCCTGCCGACCGTTCAAGGGCGCTGGTCCGAGCCAATAAGGCCGGGAATGGTCAGCGCGAAAACCCATCCTAATCGCGCCTAGCAGGCGGAAGACCACAGGGCCTGCGCATAGCATCAGGACGCGCAAATACGGTGTATATTGCAAGGACCGGAGCAGAAGGCGGAAACGATTTCGAGCCGATTCCGCTTGAGCCAGGCCGCCGGACGGCCCCGGAATCGGATACGACTGCTGCCCCAGGGCAATGCTCAAGGTAAACCTAACATGACGCGCATAGGCACTCGGGCGGAAGTCTGGTTCTCCAACGTGATTGCTTCCTTTGCGCGTTACGTCGCCGAAAGAACGCTATCCGAATCCGTTCCAATGCTGATGCGCCATGATGCCGTCATGGACTCCTTTGACTACGCAAAGGAAAACATGAAGGGAGCCTATTCGTTTCTGGATCGATTTGAAGGCCTGTCGCTTTCGATCAAAGAGGCGACGAAGAGATTTCCTTCCCGCAAACTTGTGCTGGAGTTCGGGGTGTACAAAGGTGGAATGATTAACTACCAGGCCAGGAAGTTTCCCGAGTTGAATTTTGTCGGATTTGATAGTTTCGAAGGCTTGCAGCAGCAATGGAGCGGCATGGCTCCCGAAAAAACCTTCGATCTTGGCGGCAAGCTGCCGAAGGTTCGACGCAATGTCGGGCTGGTGAAAGGATGGTTTGCAGAGTTGGCATCCCGCTGGAAGACGGAAAACCCCGGCTCCGGCGTCCCGCTGCTGGTCCACGTCGACTGTGACACCTAC
This sequence comes from uncultured Alphaproteobacteria bacterium, assembly GCA_963801875.1. Lineage (GTDB taxonomy): Bacteria > Pseudomonadota > Alphaproteobacteria > Rhizobiales > Xanthobacteraceae > Bradyrhizobium. The sequence goes on from CAWDGT010000011.1 coordinate 639,575, forward strand.
GCTGCGACGGTCGACGTGCTGGAATTCTGTTCCGACTACGTCGAACACGGTCTTGTCATGCATTTTGACGACTATTTCGGGTTTCCCGATTGGAGAGGCGGCGGATTCAAGGCGCTGCGGGAAATCTCGGAAAAACGACGATGGCGCCTGACCTATCTGTCTTACGGGACAAAAGAGGTGGCGATTCTGGCGGAAGCGCAGGCCGACTGATCCGGCAGGCTCAACCAGACAATAGCGCGGAACGAGGCCGGCAGGCCCGACCGGAAAGCCAAGAAAATTCCGCTGACGAATTGGGGCGACGGCAGGTCGCTCGCCTCGCGGCGCTGTCATCCGCGATCGGATCGATGGCGCACATGCGTTGACGTTTCATTAACGCTGCAAGCGCGGTGTTTCCGCGAGCGGCGATAAGCCCAACGTTAACGAAGCTCTGCGCAAATGCGCCCGGAAACCCCGGGGAACGCGCCGCGCATGACCGTTGATGCAGAGATTTTCGTGATTGGGGCCGGGCCCGCCGGCCTCACGACGGCTTACTGCCTGACCAAGGAGACGCCGTCGGTTATCGTGATCGAGAAAGACCCGCATTATGTCGGCGGCATCAGCCGCACCGTGCGGCACGGCGATTTCCTGTTCGATATCGGCGGCCACCGGTTCTTCTCCAAGGCGAAGGAAGTGGTCGATCTCTGGCAGGAGATCCTGCCCGACGACTTCATCACGCGGCGGCGGCTATCGCGCATCTATTATGGCGGCAAATTTTATTCCTATCCGCTGAGCGCGTTCCAGGCGCTGCGCAATCTCGGCATCTTCACCAGCGCCGTCTGCATGCTGTCCTATGCATATGCCAAGGCATTCCCGATCGCGTCGCCTCGCAGCTTCCATGATTGGGTGCGCAATCGGTTCGGCGAGCGCCTGTTCCAGATCTTCTTCAAGACCTACACGGAGAAGGTGTGGGGCATGTCGTGCGACGAAATCTCCGCCGATTGGGCGGCGCAACGCATCAAGGGGCTGGACCTTCAGGTCGCGGTCATGAACGCGCTCACGCGTTCGTTCCGCCGCAAACCGAAGGCCGATGCATCCGGCGACGACGTCGTGAAGACCCTGATCGAGACGTTCCAATATCCGCGCAGGGGCCCCGGCATGATGTGGGAAGCCGCGGCCGCCAAGGTCAGGGAGCGCGGTGGCCGAATTCTCATGGGCCGCGAGCTGATCGATCTTGCTTATGACGACGCTCAGAAACTCTGGCGCATCGAGGTCGCCCTGGCCGACGGCAGACGCGAGCGTTATACGGCGCGCCACGTCGTGAGTTCGGCGCCGGTGCGCGAGCTGGTCCAGAAACTTTCGCCGAAACCCATCTCGCTGCTGCACGCGCGGGCGCTGCGCTACCGTGATTTCCTCACCGTTGCGCTGATGATCGGCAAAGCGGACGTGTTTGCCGACAACTGGATCTATATCCATGATCCCAGCGTGAAAGTCGGTCGTGTGCAGAATTTCGGCTCGTGGTCGCCCGAGATGGTGCCCGCCGGCATGGGCTGCCTCGGCCTCGAATATTTCTGTTTCGAGGACGACGGCCTGTGGACGATGTCCGACGAGGAGCTTGTTGCGCTCGCCACGCGCGAGGTCGCCAAGGTTGGCCTGGTCTCGGCCACCGATGTGATCGACGGTTGCGTGGTGCGCCAGCCAAAGGCCTATCCGGTCTATGATGACGTCTATCGCGACCACATGGCGATGATCCGGCGTGACCTGGAGCAAAGTTATCCGAGCCTGCATCTGATCGGCCGCAACGGAATGCACAAATACAACAATCAGGATCACGCCATGATGACCGCGATGCTGACGGCGCGGAACATCCTGGCCGGCGAGCGGATCTACGACATCTGGCAGGTCAACGAGGACGCGGAATATCACGAAGCGGGAACCTCAAGCGCGCAGGCGGCGCTTGCGAGCGAGCGCCTGGTTCCCCTCAAGGCGAAGACCCGCGCGGCGTAAAGCGCCGCGCCTTATGCTGAAGCCGTGACCGCAGCCGCGAGCCGTGCCCCCGGCGCCATCCAAGGCGATCATTGATTTATGCCGGTCGGCGCGCCAGTCTGCCGGCGCGCCGGCCCCGAAATGCCGAGTGCCCGGAAGCAAGTCCCGAAGGAATCCACATGCACGAGGACATTCTGGCCAAACTGGAGCAGCGGCTCGGACGATTGCACGCGAGGCAGCGTCTCGGGATCGAGACCGACCACGAAGCCCAGATCTTCGGCCAGGGCCTCACCTTCTTTCATCTGGAAAACTGGTATTCCGCCCATTCGATCATTCGCGGCGCGCTGAAGCTGTCCGGTCTCTACTGGCGCGCACGCCGCAATGCCGAACGCGTTGTCGTCAGACGCAATGACATCGCCTTCAAGGATTTGCCGCCGCGCTTCGACGGCTTCACCATCCTGCACCTCAGCGACATGCACGTGGACATGAACGAGGTCGCGATGCAGCGAGTGATCGAACTGGTCGGCGAACTCAGCTACGACCTCTGTGTTCTGACGGGCGACTATCGCGGCCAGACCTACGGACCCTTCGAGGCAGCCCTGGATGGCGTGGAGCGGGTGCGAGGTCACCTGAAGGGACCGATCTACGGGGTGCTGGGCAACCACGATACCATTAAAATGGTTCCGGGCCTGGAAGCCATGGGAATACGGATCCTGCTCAACGAGTGCGAGGCGATTACGCGCGGCGATCAGCGGATTCATTTGGCCGGCGTCGACGACGCGCACTTCTATCGGATGGACAACATCGAGAAAGCCGCGATGCAAATACCGGATGGCGAGTTCTCCATCCTGTTGTCGCACACACCCGAGATTTACCGCCAGGCGGCGCACGCGAATTTCAACCTGATGCTGAGCGGGCATACCCACGGCGGCCAGATCTGTTTGCCCGGATCTGTTCCGATTACGCTGGAATCGTCGTTGCCGAGACGGATGGGGGCGGGCGCCTGGCAACATCACAACATGACTGGCTACACATCGGTGGGCGCCGGATCCAGCGTCGTCCCCGTACGCCTCAACTGTCCGCCGGAAATCACCCTGCACCGCCTTCGTCGCGGTTGATGGCGGGTTAATAAGGTTCGTCGCGCAGATGGAAGCGGAACAGGAGGCGGGACAGCGCGATCTCTGCGGCAAAAAACATTCCGACACCAAGCACGATGTCGACGGCCGTCAATGCGAGCGGGTCGCGGCATACCAGCATCGGCAGCAGGGATTCGGGGATCTGGTCGATGCCGAGCGCCTGGTTGCTCGGCGGCAGGTTCAGGCGGCGCTTCAGGAAACTGGAGAACAGATCTCCCGCCATTGCCGCGCCCGCCGCCATGGCACCGGTCGTCGGCGTCAGACCCATGAGCGGGGCGCAAGCGGCGGTGACCATGATCGAGACAACGATCCCGCGGATCGTTTTCGATGATCCGAACACCGGCCGCCGGTCGAAAAAAGTAACGCCGAAGTCGAGCGGAACGCTGAAACGGCTCCCGCAGATCTTCTTGGCGACGACCGGCGCGCCGTTCGCCAGCGTCAACAGCATCATCATTTGCAGGATCGTCAGAATATGCATCCGCACAGCCTATCGCGGTCGGCATCCTCAGTCATCTGCTCCGATTTACTGGCTACCCTGCGGATCCCTGGATGTGAAGCGCGAGCGATGCTCGATAACGCGCGCGATTCACGCGGTAATCCCATGATCCCGAGATTACGATGCGGCGTAGCAGGCTTGCCGCGACATCAATTGGAAGACGTGTTATGAGACCGATGCATCCAAAGATCGGCAATTGTCTGCGCGTCCCCTGATCGGCGGCGCCGCGATATCAGGCGTTTAACCCGGCAACCGGCCCTCGCGTCATGAACGTCGTCCGCCCGCAACATTTGAGACTGAAAGTCGATAGCGCGAATGAGGTCTCGGCGCTGCTGCTGCGGCCGTCGGGAGCGCGGGCGTGCTTTGTTTTCGCCCATGGCGCCGGCGCGGGGATGACCCACGAATTCATGGAGCGGGTCTCGGCCGGCCTTTGCGACCGCGGTGTCGCGACCTTGCGCTATCAGTTTCCGTACATGGAGAAAGGCAGCAGGCGGCCGGATGCGCCGGCGCTGGCTCATGCCACCGTGCGGGCCGCCGTGGCCGAGGCCGCGCGATGCTTCCCGGGGCTCGCACTTTTTGCCGGGGGCAAATCGTTCGGCGGTCGCATGACGTCGCAGGCGCAAGCCGTCGCGCCGCTGGCCGGCGTCCGTGGACTTGCCTTCCTGGGATTTCCGTTGCATCCCGCGGGCAAGCCGTCCGATGCGCGGGCAAAACACCTTTCGGACATCGATATCCCCGTGCTTTTCCTGCAGGGCACCCGCGACAAGCTTGCGGAGTTGCCGCTGCTTGAACCCGTGGTGAAGCGCCTCGGGACATCCGCGTCGCTGCATCCGGTAGCGGAGGCCGATCACTCCTTCCACGTGCCGGCGCGCTCGGGACGCAATGACGGCGAGGTCATGGGCGAGATTGTCCAAACGTTGTCGGAGTGGATCCTTGTTTTGGCGGGGTGACAGCCGTGCTTGCCGGTTCCCCACGACAAAAGAAATCAACTTGCGGGCGCACTCCCGCCGCAACCGCGCCATAGCGTCAAAACGGGATCAGCCTGGCGGGAGAGCCATCCGGCCATCGACAGAGGGCATGAATGTGGACGCAAAAACAGCGGCGGCAGCCGATCAGCGGTTTGGCGAGGTCATCACGTCAGAGTCGGATTTGAGGAAAATTGTCGGCCCTGCCAACAGGTGGTTCACCAGCAAGGTTCTACACAGGCTCGATCAACATTGTCAGAACTTTATCGCCGCATCTCCCTTCGTGGTGGTTGGTTCAACCGATCCGCTTGGCATGGTTGATCTCTCGCCAAAGGGAGACCGCGCCGGATTCGTCAGATGCCTTGACGATGCGACGCTTGCCATTCCGGATCGCCGCGGAAACCGGCGGGTGGATACTTTCCACAACGTGCTGCGGAATCCCGGCGTCGGCCTGATCTTCTTCGTTCCCGGTCAGCGCGAAACGCTGAGGGTCACCGGCCGGGCCGTTATCGTTCGGGATCAGAATATCAGGAGTGCGATGACGGAGGGCGGCCGCATGCCCGAGCTTGCCCTGATCGTGGTCGTCGAGAGGACCTTCTTCCACTGCGGCAAGTGCATCACGCGCTCGAATCTCTGGGACTTCAAGGCGGATCACTTGCATGCCGCGACATTGTCGCTCACCGCCCCCGCGCTATGAATTGACGATCTGGCGAGAAGCCCGGTAACTCCGATTAGCTGACGATTTTTCGTTCGGCGACCTCCTGCTGACGATCATCGGCAGGCCGTTGGCCGGCCGCAAGGTCACCCGCAGGCTGGGCCATATCGCATGGCCTGGTTTTAGCTGGAAACTGAAGCGCTTTACGATCGAGGCAAGCACGAGCGTCGCCTCTTGCAGCGCGAAGGTGGACCCGATGCATTTGCGCGGCCCGGCGCCGAACGGGAGATAGGCGAAGCGATCGATCGTCGCGTGCGCGCTGCCGAGAAAACGCTGCGGGTCGAACGCATCGGGGTGATCCCACAGCAGGCGATGCCGGTGCAGCACATAGGGTGAGATGACGATCAGCGATCCCGATCTGACCGGCTCGCCATTCAGATCGTCTTCGCCGAGCGCGACGCGGCTTATCGCTGCGATCGGCGGATACAGCCGGATGGTCTCTTCGATCACCGCGCGCGTTTCGGTCAGGCGATCCGCAACGCCGGCCTCGGCTGATCCCGTCAGTTCCCGGTCGGCTTCGGCCTCGACCCGCTCGCACCAGGCGCGCGATTGGGAAAGCAGGAACAGGGCCCAGCTCAGGGTGTTGGCGGTGGTTTCGTGACCGGCGGCGATAAAGGTCAGGATGTTGGATCGCACCTCGGCTTCGGTGAACCCGCTTTCGGTGTTGGTGTCGCGGGCCGCCAGCAGATGCGTCAGCAGGTCGTTGGGCGCCTGATCGGGCCGCTCGGCCAGAACCCGGCGGCGGACCGAGATGACCCTGTCGACTTCCGCCTCGAAAAATTTGAGCGTCGAGCGTACGCGCAGCCGGCTCAGTCGCGGGACGAAGTCGGGCGCGCCGAGAATATCGAGCGGGCTTATTTTCCCGATCGTATTGAAATACGTTGCCATCGCGGTGCGAATGTCCTCGGCGTCGGATCCAAATCCATCCGAGAAGATAGTGCGCTCGACGACATCGAGCGTGACCTTTGCCATCTCGGCCGCAACATCGATGGTGGCGCGGTCGCCAAGCGCGGACCACCTGTCGGTCAAAGCCCGCGCCGCCGCCATCATCGCCGGCGCAAAATCCATCACGGTCCTGCGCGCGAACATCGGGGCGATAACCCGTCTCTGAGTGCGCCATTGCTCGCCCTCGGCGCTCAGCAGACCGTCGCTCAGTCCCGCCGACAACACCCGGCGCTGCAGGCGGTCCTTGCGGTAGTTCGCGGCGTTGTCGAGCAGAACGCGGCGGATGGCGCCGGGTTCGTGGACCAGCAGCACGTGCCCGATCGGTAACCCGCCGGCAACAATGGGCTGCTCGAAGTGCGGCGCCGCCCAGCATTCAAGCGGGTTGCGCTTCAGGGTACGAAGCAGGGCCAGCGGTCGGAGCGGGCGCGCCTGCGGCTTCGGCGCCGGCGGACAATACGGGCATTCCGCGGCTGAACGGTCGACGTGTTCTGGAGCCTGAAGCATATGGACGATCCCGCCGGTCGCAATTGCTTTGCAAATATTTTAGCGATAGATACGTTCCGAATTCAAAAACTAAAACGTCAATTCCACTGCTTGGTTCCGTACGGTATCCGACCAAGCGTGGCAAGCCCACCAGTCGCGCCGGCAAAAGAATGCCGCGTATCGAAAAAACGTCGCTTGATCGGTCGCGTGCTTTTTGCTGAAATAATTGCGGGCCGAGGTGTGCGATGAATTGGGCGAAGGAGCGCGACCTTCTGATCGCGCAAACCATGATGTTTGTTCGGTCGGTCACCGGGAAAAAGCCGGAGGCTGAAGCCCGGGCTGGAACCCGGATCGATTCCACGCCGGTTGATGAAATCGAAGCGGCCGAACGGACCGTCGAGATCGTGCCGACGTCTCGCCCCTCGCCGGTTTATCGCGGCGAAGTCCGCGAAGAAATCCAGGGCAGGGTGGCGGCGTTCCGCGCCCACCAGCAGCTCTTTCACCGCGAACGCGACACCTATTTCAACGCCGTGCTGGCTAAATGGCGCGCGCCGGCGGAGAGCCGGCCTAAGGCGCCAGGCAGCTGACTGGCGGTCAATTCCGTCCCGTGCATCGGGTCTGCGCGGATGCAAGTATTGCAAAACTCTGCCACAATGGCCGCAAATCTGTTGAGGGCAGGGGCGCTGCTATGAGATCTGTCAGATTATTTCTTGCATCGATCTTTCTGTTCGGTGTCGGGATTTTCCCCGCGGCCGTGGCGGCCCAAACCTTGTCGGCGGCCGAGCAAGCGGAACTCGCCGGTCCCTGGCGCGGACGCTGGACCGCTCCGGAAGGCTGGATCTATGAAGCCGTCATCAACCTTCAGGTCAGTGGGTCGGGGGCAACCTCTGGCGAGATCAACTGGACGCTTCGTAAATCGCCGCGCCCCACAGAGCAGGGAAAAGTGGGGATGACCGGGGTCGAACTGGTGCGGGGAAATTATTATGCGAATGCAGGCGCCTTCATTCTTGAAGGGTACGAGAGGAAAGATCCGAACGGTATTTTGGGCCTGGACAAATATCGCCTGGTCGTTTCAGACAACCGCCGGATCATCGGCGGCATTACCCGGCATCACAGCGCCTGGACCGGTCAATTCTTTCTCTCCAAGTGACACCAGCAAGTGACACCTGAATAGCTGCCACTTTCACAACAAGCGCGCGGCCTCGGACCTGCGGCGTCTTGAATATCTTCACGTGCAAAGGCCTCTGATGCGGCTTCCCTTCTTTTACGGCTGGATCATCGTCGTCGTGACCTTCGTCACCATGGCGATCGGGGTGAACGCTCGCACCGCCTTTTCGCTGTTCTTTCCGCCTATCATCGATGAGTTCGGCTGGGAGCGCGGGGTCACGGCGGGCGCCTTCTCGTTCGGCTTTGTGGTTTCCGGCGTGGTGAGTCCGCTGATCGGCCGGTTGATGGATCGCGCCGGCCCCCGCGCCGTGATGGAACTTGGCGTCGCACTGATGGCGGGAGGCATGTTGCTGGCGCCGCTGACGACGCAGCCATGGCATCTGTATCTGACCATCGGTGTCATGGTCGGCGCCGGAAGCGTCTGTCTCGGCTATTCCGGCCAGTCGCTGTTTCTGCCCAACTGGTTCAATCGCCGGCGCGGCCTTGCGATGGGGCTGGCGTTCGCCGGCGTCGGAATCGGCTCCATGACCTTGCTGCCGTGGGTGCAGCACATGATCGAGCAGACCGGCTGGCGAACGGCCTGCACGGCGATGGGGATTCTGATTCTGGTCGTGCTCGCGCCGATCAACCTGTTGCTGCGCAAGCGCCCCGAAGACATAGGGCTCGAGCCGGATGGAGACGCCGCACCTTCGGCCTCGAGCAAGCCGATATCCTATGTCGTCGATGCCGACTGGGCCGGCATCGACTGGACCCTCGGCCGGGCGATTCGCACCGCGCGCTTCTGGTGGATATCACTCGGTTATTTCGGCGGATTGTACATCTGGTACGCGGTGCAGGTTCACCAGACCAAATATCTTCTCGACATCGGCTTCAGCCCGGACGTCGCCGTCTGGGCATTGGGCTTGGTCAGTCTGCTCGGTATTCCCGGCCAGATCGCGCTCGGACACGTTTCCGACCGCGTTGGACGCGAATGGATATGGACCGCAAGCTGCCTGGGCTTTGCGATCTGCTTTGCGGCGCTGATCGCGCTGGCATATTTTCCGACCTTACTCCTGGTCTTCATCATGGTGCTGGCGCAGGGCGCGCTCGGCTATGGCCTGACCTCCATCATGGGGGCGGTGGTTCTGGAAATATTTCAGGGCAAGCATTTCGGCAGTATTTTCGGCACCGTGATGCTGGCGGCGCTCGCGGGAGGCGCCGCCGGTCCCTGGGTCACCGGCTTTCTGCACGACCTTTCAGGCAGTTATACGCTGGCCTTTGCGATCGGCGTCGCCGTCAGCGCTCTGTCCGCGGTGGCGATCTGGATGGCATCCCCGGGCAAAATCCGGGCAGTGGCGGGGCAGTTGCACCGGGTGCCGGCACGCACTACAGCCAGCTAGGCAGGTTTGCCGTATACTGCCGCGGTTGCCGATATCGGCGGTGCGGCGGAACGGGCGCGACGGGTGAAACTATATTGACATCACCAGTGCCAAATCATTAAGTTCCGCGTCCGCGTGATCTGAATGAAACTTAACCGGTGCGGCGACGAGGACCCCATGAACGAGCATGTTCAGACCGCGAAGACCGAGGCGCTTTTCAACCCGCTTTCGCCTGAGTTCATTCGCGATCCCTATCCGCATTACGAGCGGCTGCGCACCACCGATCCGATGCATCTAACGTCGCTTGGCATGTTCGTCGCGAGCCGGCACGCGGAGGCCAGTCTGGTTCTGCGCGACAGGCGCTTCGGCAAGGATTATGTCGAGCGGACGAAGCGGCGCTATGGACCGCAGATCATGGAGGAGCCGGTCTTCCGCAGTATGAGCCACTGGATGCTGCAGCAGGATCCGCCCGACCACACCCGGCTGCGCGGCCTGGTCGTGAAAGCGTTCACGGCGCGCCGGGTCGAGGACATGCGCCCGCGCATTCAGCACGTGGTCGATCAAACGCTGGATCGCATTGCCGGCCAGGGGCATATGGACCTGATCGAGGATTTTGCGTTCCGGCTTCCGGTCACGATCATCTGCGACATGCTGGGAATTCCCGAGGAACATCGCGAGGTATTCTACAGCAGTTCGCGCGACGGCGGACGCCTGCTCGATCCGGTGCCGCTGACGAAAGCCGAAATCGAGCAAGCCAATGCCAGCAACGCGATGGCCCAGATGTATTTCCAGCAGCTGTTCGAATTGCGGCGGCGCAATCCCGGCGACGATTTGACGACGCAGCTGGTGCAGGCCGAGGAAGACGGCAGCAAGCTCTCCAACGAGGAACTGACCGCCAATATCATTCTGTTGTTCGGGGCGGGCCACGAGACCACCGTCAATCTGATCGGCAACGGGCTGTTGGCGTTGCACCGAAATCCCGATCAGCTCGCACTGCTCAAGGCCAATCCCGACCTCATGACCAACGCCGTCGAGGAATTCCTGCGTTACGATTCCTCGGTGCAACTGTCCGGCCGGGTGGCGCTGGAAGATATCGACGACCTCGGTGGCAAGAAAATCCCGAAGGGTGAAAGCGTGCTGTGCCTTCTGGGTTCGGCCAACCGCGACCCGGCGGTCTATCCTGACCGGCCGGAGCGGCTCGATATCACCCGCCCCAAGATCCGCCCGCTGTCCTTTGGCGGAGGCATCCATCTCTGTCTCGGCGCCCAGCTGGCGCGTATTGAGGCCGAGGTCGCGATTGCGACGCTGCTCCGCCGCCTGCCGGACCTGCGGCTCGACGACGCGGAAAATCCGGAATGGCGGCCGACCTTCGTGCTGCGCGGCCTCAAAAGGCTGCCCACGAGCTGGTGATGTAACGCTGTCGCGCGACCTGCTGTGACTTCGCCACAGTTGTCTCTATAAATGGTGCTGCTCCGGCGTTGATTGCAGCGCGGCAGCGGGCGGGTGGTTCCGGGTCATTGTCGCGAAGGCGCGCGGCCGGCGGGATGGGCCCGCGTCATGTGAGGCCGCGGCGGAGCGTGCAGAGGGAGACACCGTGCAGACGACGCTGCTCGGCCTGGCGATTGCCTTTATCATTGCGCTGGTGGCTGCGCTGATCGGGCCGTACTTCGTCGACTGGAATCAGTTCCGGCCGCAATTCGAGGCCGAGGCCACGCGGGTGATCGGCGCGCCGGTGCGCGTCGCGGGCGAGCTGAATGCGCGTCTGCTGCCGACCCCGTCGCTGCGGCTGCGCTCGGTGGTGGTCGGCGGCGCCAACGATCTCGGCAAGGTTCGCGCCGACAAGCTCGATGTCGAGTTTAGCCTGGGCTCCCTGATGCGCGGCGAATGGCGCGCGGATGAACTTACGATCAACGGCATGTCGCTCGATCTCGGCCTCGATCCGCAAGGCCGGATCGACTGGCCGGCATCGAGTGGGAAGTTCAATCTGGGCTCGCTGGCGATCGACCGCCTGAACCTGACCGGCCGTATCGCGCTGCATGACGCATCGAGTCGCGCTACCCTCGAGCTGAACGACATCGCCTTCAGCGGCGATGTGCGCTCGCTGGCAGGCTCGGTGCGGGGCGACGGCAACTTCATGCTGTCGGGGATGCGCTACCCGTTTCGCGTCTCGTCCGGTCAAAGCGCCGACGGCGGGGGCACCCGCATTCATCTCAACATCGATCCCGGCGCGCGTGCGCTGTCCGCGGACCTTGATGGCGTGCTCTCTTTCGAGGCGCGCGCGCCGCACTTTGAAGGGACGCTGGTCTTGGCCGTGCCCGCCGGTCTCAAGGCCGCGGGCGATGTCCCGATCACGCCCTGGAAAATATCGGCCAAGGTCAAAGCTGGTCCGGCCACGGCAAAGCTCGATCAGCTCGAGGCCAGCTACGGCACCGAGGAGCGCGCGCTGAAATTTGCCGGGCTGGGGGACGTCAGCTTTGGCGCCTTGCCGCGGCTTCATGCCGTGCTGTCGGCGCGGCAGCTCGATGCCGACAAGTTTGTCGCCAGGGACAACAGCGCCGCCGAGCCGTTGCGGTTATTGCCCGGCTTGCGCGCGCTGATGGCCGACATCCCGAAGGCGCCCATACCGACGCAAATCGAATTCAGCTCAGAGCAGATCATGCTGGGCGGGCGTCCGGTGCAGAATCTGGCCGCCAATCTCGGGAGCGACACCAAATCCTGGAGCATCGAGCGGCTGGATTTTCGCGCGCCTGGCGCGACCCTGGTGTCCCTGACCGGCACCGGCGCGCAAGCGGGTCCGTCCAGTTTCACCGGCGCGCTCAGCGTCGAATCGTCGGACCCGGATGCGCTGGTGGCGTGGCTGCAGGGCCGCAGCGAGATCTCCTATCGCGGTCAGAAGCCGATGCGCCTGCGCGGCAATGTCAGCGTGGCGGCGAGCCGCGTCACCATCGAAGCCATGAAGGCGGAGATCGACGGCGGCGCCGTCGAAGGGCGGGTTTCGCTCTCAAACCGGCCGGCGGGCGGCGGCTCCCGGATCGATGCGGAGCTGAAGGGAGACCGGCTCGATCTCGATAGCGCGACCGCCCTTGTGCGTTCGCTGGCGGGCCCGCAGGCAGAATGGCCCGACGAGGCGCTGATAGCGCTGGACATCGGCCGCGCCATTTCGGCCGGCCAGGAGTTGCGGCCGTTCATGGCGAAGCTGGGCTACGGCCCGAACACGATCTTTATCGATCGACTGAGGATCGGCGAGGCCGGCGGGGTGATGCTGGAAGGCGCGGGCGATTTCGACCGCGCCAATGCGACCGGAAAACTGACGCTGGATTCGAGCGCCGCTTCGCTCGGTCAGATCATCGGGCTGATCGCGCCGCTCGCGCCGGCGCTGGCGTCACGCCTCGATTCGATGGCGCTCGGTCCGGGCTCCGCGCGTCTCAAGCTGACGCTCGATGTCGGCAGCAATTCCAAAGCCGCCGATCGCGCCAGTGCGCGCGCCGTTCTCGACCTCGATGTGCCGCAGCTCAAGGGTATGGCCACGATCACGGCAACGCCCGAGACCGCGGCGCTGCGCGGGATCGATCTCGCTGCGCTCTGGCGCAGCGAATTCAGCGTTGAATCGAAATTGTCCTCGGAGCGCGGCCGCGCGCTGCTCGTTCTGCTGGGGCTCGATCGCGTGATCGCCCCAGGCGAGGGCCCGTCGCAATTCGAGGGATCGGTGGCCGGCGTGTGGCGCGCGCCGCTGCGGCTGAAGGCGAAATTGTCGGGAGCGGGGCTCGATGCCGAGGCGCAGGGAACCGCCGAACCGTGGGCGCAGGACGCCAAGGCCAGCGTCAATCTGAGCGTTCGCAGCGCCAGCCTGGCGCCGCTTTTCGATCTCAAACCGACCGACCGGCTTGCGCAAAATATCAAGCTTTCCTCGCGCCTGTCGCTGGCCGGCAGCAAGCTGACCTTCGACGACCTGGACAGCACGATCGCAGGTTCGCGGCTGCGCGGGCGGCTGGCGGTGATGCTTGACGGGGAAAGGAATGTCGAGGGTGAGTTAGGCCTCGACACGTTCGATCTGGCGCCGGCATTCGCGCTTGCCATCGGCGCGGCCGGACACGATGCGGCCGAGCCGCTCGGTTCCGGACTGCTGAAAGGCTGGCGCGGCCATGTCGCATTTCAGGCGCTACGCGGCGCGCTACCCGGCGGCATCGAGTTGCGCCCGGTCAGCGGTACTGTCAAAGGCGACGGTCAATCGCTGACCCTTGACGCCATCAAGGGCGGAATCGGCGGTGGCGAAGCGACCGCGAATATCGATGCCAGGCAGGGCCCGAATGGAATCGCGTTGAATGCGCGCGTTCAGCTCGGCGGCGTCGATGGCGCTTCCCTGCATTATCGTGGCCTGGCGATGCCGGCGGGTCGCACTTCGATGCAGATGACGCTGGCGAGCCAGGGTCGCAGTGCCTCGGCGTTGACGGGCGCTTTGTCCGGCAGTGGAACCGTGACGCTGGAATCGGCTGAGATCGCCGGGCTCGATGCAAGCGCCTTCGTCGCCGCGATCCGCGCCAGCGATAGCGGGCGGGCGATCGACGACGTCAGGCTCCGCCAGATCGTCGAGCCGGCATTGTCGGCCGGCGCGCTATCGGTCAAGTCGGCGCAGATTCCATTCAATATCGGGGACGGCCGGCTTCGTGTCACCGCGACCACGCTTGAGGCCGATGGCGCGCGCGCCACCGTATCGGGTGGCTACGATATTCCGGCCGACCAGGCCGACATTCGCGCCACCCTCGTTTCGACGGCGGCGGGTCAAGCAGCCAGCCCTCCTGAAATTCAGCTGTTCGTGGTGGGCTCGCCCGATGCACTCAATCGCACGGTCGACGTGGCGTCGCTGTCGTCATGGCTGGCGGTGCGGGCGATTGATCGCGAAACCCGAAGACTTCGATTCGATCGAGCGCGGAGAGCCGCCGCCGGCGACGCCGGCGTCAATTCCGCCGCTGCGGAAACCAAGAGCTGGCCTCCCGCGTCCGCCGGCTGCGCCGCCAGGTTCGAATCCACCTGTCGTCAGCCAGCAGGCAGCACCGCTGCCGCCGCCGATCGAAGTCCGCCCCGCGCCCGGTGTCGTCGCCCGGCCGCCGAAGCCGAAGCCGCCGCTCGCGCTGACGCCGCCGATTGCAACCCCGCCGCGATAGAGCATGATCCGGAAAAATGCGAGCCGGTTATTTCCGGGCGCGGGCTTAACCCGCGCCGAGCGCGAGCGCGATGTTGTAGGTCGCAAGGCTTGCCGCATAGGCCAGCACAAACATGTAGGCGAAGGTGATCGCCATCCATTTCCAGCTTCCGGTCTCGCGGCGGATCACCGCCAGCGTGGAAGCGCATTGCGGCGCGAAGATGTACCAGGCCAGCAGCGATAATGCGGTCGCCAGACTCCACTTGGTGGCCAGCACTTGTCCGATCTGGTCGGCGGCTTCCTTGCCGCCCTCGATGGCATAGACGGTGCCAAGCGCGGCGACCGCGACCTCCCGCGCCGCCATGCCGGGGATCAGCGCCACCGCGATCTGCCAATTGAAGCCGAGCGGAGCCAGCAACGGCTCCAGCGCCTTGCCGATCATGGCGGCCAGGCTGTAGTTGATGGCGGGGCCGTCGGCGCCGGCGGGGGCAAGCGGAAACGACGCCAGAAACCAGATCAGTACCATCATCGAGAAGATCGTGGTGCCGGCCCGCTGCAAAAACATCTTCGCCCGCGTGTAGACGCCGATGGCGATGCTCTTCAGGCGCGGCATTTTGTAATCCGGCAGCTCGAGCATGAATGGCGCCGGCGCGTAATCGCGCCACATGAAGAATTTTATCAGGGACGATACCCCCAGGGCACTGGCGATGCCCGCCGCGTAGAGGCCGAACATCACCAGGCCGCGCAGATTGAACCAGCCCCAAATCTGCGCGTCGGGGATGAAGGCGGAAATGATCAGCGTGTAGACCGGGATCCGCGCCGAACAGGTCATCAGCGGCGCGATCAGGATGGTGGTCAACCGGTCGCGGCGATTGTCGATCACACGCGTCGCCATGATGCCGGGGATCGCGCAGGCGAAGCTCGACAGCAACGGAATAAAGGCGCGGCCGTGCAGGCCGGCGCCGCCCATGATGCGGTCCATCAGGAACGCCGCGCGCGCCATGTAACCGAAATCCTCCAGCAGCAATATGAACAGGAAGATGATGATGATCTGCGGCAGGAATACGATGACGCTGCCGACGCCGGAAATCACCCCGTTCTGCAGAAAGCTCTGCAGCAGGCCGGCTGCCAGCGCGTCGTGAACCAGTTGCCCGAGCGCGGCGAAGGCTGACGACAAGATCTCCATCAGCGGCTGCGCCCATGCGAACACCGCCTGGAACATCACGAACAGGATAGCCGCCAGGATCGCAAGCCCCGCCACCGGATGCAGCACCACCGCGTCGACCCGAGCGGTCCAGGTGTCCGGCCGTGCCGGCAGGCTTACGGTCGCCGCGATGATACGATCGGCCTCGCGCTGGGTGGCCCGCAATTGCGCGACCGTCAGCGGCTGCCAGAGATTTTGCTGAAGCGGCGGTTGCGCCTGTGCCGCGATCTCATCGGTTCTGCGCAGCAATTCGGCGGTGCCGCCCTTGCGCACCGCGACGGATGTAACGACCGGCACGCCGAGCGCTTCGGACAGACGCGCCACATCCACGGTAACGCCGCGGCGGTTCGCGATGTCGAACATGTTGAGCACCAGCATCAGCGGCCGGCCGGTGTTTTTGAGTTCGAGCAGGAGGCGGATCGTCAGCCGCAAATTGGTGGAATCCGCCACGCAGAGCACAAGATCGGGCACGGTCTCGCCGGGGGTGCGGCCGAGCACCATGTCGCGCGTGATCTCTTCATCCGGGCTGCGGCCGCGCAACGAGTAGGTGCCGGGCAAATCGACCACCGAAACCTGACGCCCCAGCGGTGTGACGAACGACCCTTCCTTGCGTTCCACCGTGACGCCCGGATAGTTCGCGACCTTTTGGCGGCTGCCGGTGAGCGCATTGAAAAGCGAGGTCTTGCCGCTGTTCGGCGTGCCCACCAGGGCGACGTGCATCAACGGAGCTTCCATGACTTCAGGGCCCGCTCGCGTCAGGCGACAATGATCGCCATCGCCTCGCGCCGTCGTACCGCGATGGTGACGTTCTCGACGCGAACCGCGATCGGATCGCGCCCGACGATGCCCTCGTGCAGCACCTCGACCCTGGCGCCTTCGACGAAGCCGAGTTCGATCAATCGGCTTTCGAGTTCGATGTCCGACAATGCGGAACCCGCACCCCCGACGGCGAGGTGCTGAATCACGCCCGAATAGCCGCGTTTGGCCAATCCCAGCTTCAATTGCGGGCGACTACCGTTCCGTTTCGTCATGACTTGTCTTTCCAATCGGCGGCCGGCAGGTCAAGCGTGGGGATCAAGATGCGGCTGCACCTTAGAGCGATTATAAACAAGCTTCAGAACTCCCGCGGCCGATCCGGCTGTTGCACCATTTTGCAACCCGGCTCCTTTCGAACCCTTAACCCGGCCGGGAAAACAGCAATTGACCCATCGCAAGCATTTTCCGGCAGCCAAATTCCCGGCAATGCCCTGGGGCCAAGCGGGGCTTAAATGGGCGGCTGGAGGGACCGACCGGCAGCAGTGCGAATCCGATCAGGCGGTTGTTTCGCCTCGAAACGATCTGTTGTTCAACTCCGTGCAGGCAGGCGACAAGGTCGCCTTCACAGTCGACGAAATCCGGGGCGTCAAGACCATCACGAAACTTCAAAAGCAATAAGCGGTCGGAAACGATCATGGCAATGCCTTGACCTCGATGGCATCGAAGCGCGTAACGCTGTCGGCCTTGGTCCAGAGCGCGATCTTGCCCGCGCCCGCGATGGTGCGGTCGGTCGCGGTGAACAATTGCCTCCCGTCAAATGTGATCGTGAACGTCTGACCTTCCGCCCGCAGGCCGAGCAGGTGCCACTCGTTGGCCGTCACCCTGGCGTTCATGCCTTCGATCTGCTCGCGGCGGCCCCTGACCATGCGATAGAAACGGACGTTGTCCTCAAGCGCATTGGCGCGCACGACATAGTAGTTGTCGGGATCGCTGAAACGGACAGCGATGCCACCGGCCTGGTCGATCTTTCCGGCAACCGCCTTGAACCGAACCGTGACATCCACATTGCTGGCCGACACTGGTCGGTAGATTGCGAGCGGGAACCGGTAATCGGTGGTGTCGGTGCTGGTCTGCTCGATGGCGAGCCCGGCCGCCGCCGATGGATCCGGTGTAACCGCCCATTGCGCCGGCTGGCCCTGGCCTGTGCGTCCAAATTCGAAGTCGGCGGGTTCGGCTCCCGGCGTCATTTTGTCGATGGCTATCATGATGGCACCTGTTTCGGCAAAGCCGGCCGATCCGGCGCACGCCATGGCGCACGCGAGAGCGGTCGCGGTGAGGATGGGTTTGATCGATGCGAAATCGGGCGGCCTAGTTTTGCCCACGGAAGATTTCCTCGGAAGGCGCAGAGCTTGAACGGTTCGACCGTCTGACGGGGAGCCTGCATTTCCCCGCACGCGATTGCGCCGGCGTGAGCGTCAGGCCGCCGGCCGATGGTGGTGCACCCATTCGCGTGCGTGCTGAATCGGTGCGCGCGGTGGAAGCGAGGCGTTGAAGCGGATCACACTTGGAAGCGCATCCATCCGGTTATCCCATGCCTGAATGGCGGGAAACTTCGGCATGACCTGCTTCCCCTCCGGGGTCAGGGCAAACCCGAACAGTGTCGGCAACAGGAAGAAGTCGGCCATGCTCACGGCATCGCCCACAATGAACGGCCGGTCATCGGACAGTTCCTGTTCCATCACCTCCAGCGCCCGTATCACCTTCGGCATCGCGCGCAGCACGATCAGGTCGTTGCCCGGAATTCCAAGCTCGGGGTAGACCATCCGCTCGTGCGCGACGTGGTAGATCATCTCCGGATAGAAGTAGGAGTTGAGGTTGCACATCCATTGATTCATGCGCGCCCGCTTGCGCGGGTCGGCCGGCGTGAGCTTCGGTCCGGGAAGGACGTCGTCCACATAGGTTGCGATGGCGCTGGTTTCATAGAGCATGAAATCGTCATGCTGCAACGCCGGTACGCGCCCAAACGGATGCCGCTGCAGATGGATCGGCAGGTACATCTCGTCTTCGGTATCGTGGAAGGTGTAGGTGACGCCCTTCGCGGTGAGGATCAACCCGACCACCTTGACGAAGGTGCTGCGGGGAAATCCAAAAAGAGTGACGTTTGACATTGGATGCTCCAATGCCGCTGCCGAACTCCGGGGCTTACGGAAATCTGACAATTCGCCAAAGCCCTCGGCCCGGCGAGCGGGCGAAGTGCAGTGCTTGGGCGATATGCCTTGGGTACCGGGCGACTGCGATCAAGCCCGGCAACCTCTATTTGATGCCAAAACGGGCAAAAGTCAAGATCGCCTCGTGGAAACGCTTCCGGATTGACGCTTCAGGACTTGTTGTGACCGCTGGAGCCGCGCGGCGCCGATCGATTTCGATTTGCGAATACACGGGCTAACCTTGCAGCTTTGCATCCGGTGCGGCGGCCGTGGCGCGGGTCCGAAAATAATCCAGCACGAACAGGCGGATCGCGGACGACAGGTTGCCTTGCTGGCGATTGCTGTCGATCTCACCGACCAGTTCGGAAAGTGTCATGTCTCGAAGTCCGGAGATTTCCTTCATGCCGTTCCAGAACGCCTCTTCAAGGCTGACGCTGGTCTTGTGACCCGCGACCACGATCGAGCGCTTCACCACCGGTGATTTCATGACGCGTCCTCGCCATCGATGCGGTGATGATCGAGCAGGTCGTTGGCGCGCCCGGAACGCCGTTCTTCAAGAACGCGTTCGGACTTGGTCCGGCCGTGTCGCGCCCGGTTGCCGTCGGCCCGTTTCGCCGACTGCTCGCGCTCGACGCGTTTCCTAAGACGCTTCAGGTTGACCACTTCCCCCATAGCGTGCCCCCATCATCTGGCAATTAGAGAGCATGCGACATCTTCACGAACGCGTGAGTGGCCGCGATTAACTGCCTCGATAGCCATCTAAGGAGATTCCCGTCACCATTCCCTTGATTAACATCAAAGGAATACCATCAAAAAAGTAAATTCCGCTCTGCAAAGTGCAATAAAATCTGCCTGTACCACGCCCGGCGCGATGACAATAGATGATCGGTCTCATTCTTAAGCTGTTTTCGTCTACAACTATTCTCCCCGACCGTAATTTCCCGGAATCGTGCCGCGATCAGCCGGGATGTGTCATTTTGTCCGGCTGCACCAGCCGGTCAAATTCCGCCGCCGA
Organism: uncultured Alphaproteobacteria bacterium; assembly: GCA_963801875.1. Taxonomy (GTDB): domain Bacteria; phylum Pseudomonadota; class Alphaproteobacteria; order Rhizobiales; family Xanthobacteraceae; genus Bradyrhizobium. Next base: position 659,124 of record CAWDGT010000011.1, read on the forward strand.
AACAAAGCCCTGCCGCACAGCCTCTTCTTTCAGCGTGGTTCCGCGGGCATGCGCCGACTTGGCGACCTTTGCGGCGTTGTCATAGCCGATCCTGGGCGCGAGCGCGGTCACCAGCATCAGCGAGCGCTCCATCAAGTCCCGGATGCGTTTTTCGTCGGCGCGTATTCCCTCGACGCAATTTTCGGTGAACGATCGAGCGACGTCGGTCATCAATTGAATGGAATGCATCATACAATATGCCAGCACCGGTTTGTAGACGTTCAGTTCGAAATGCCCCTGGCTGCCGGCGACCGTGATGGCCGTGTGGTTGCCGAACACCTGGCAGCAAACCATGGTCATCGCTTCGCACTGGGTCGGGTTGACCTTGCCCGGCATGATCGACGAGCCCGGTTCGTTTTCCGGCAGGATCAGCTCGCCGAGGCCGGAACGCGGGCCCGAACCCAGGAGGCGGATATCGTTCGCGATCTTGAACAGGCCGGTCGCAATCGAATTGATCGCGCCGTGGACGAATACGTAGGCGTCATTGCAGGCCAGCGCCTCGAACTTGTTGGCGGCGCTGGTAAAGGGCAGTTTTGTAATCTTCGCGGCATGCCCCGCGAAAAGCCGGGCGAATTTCGGTTTCGAATTAAGGCCGGTGCCGACGGCGGTGCCGCCTTGCGCCAGCGGGTAGAGATCCCTAACCGCCGCGCGCAGCCGCGCGATGCCGCTCCCGACCTGCGCGGCGTAACCGGAAAATTCCTGGCCGAGGGTCAGCGGCGTCGCGTCCTGGGTATGGGTCCGGCCGATCTTGACGATACCGGCGAACGCCTTTTCCTTCTTGCGCAGCGCGCGGTGAAGTCCGTCCAGCGCCGGAATCAGATCGGCGGTAATGTGCATCGCCGCCGCGATGTGCATGGCGGTCGGGAACGAGTCGTTCGACGATTGGCTCATATTGACGTGATCGTTGGGATGAACAGGTTGCTTGGCGCCGAGCCTGCCGCCAAGCAGTTCGTTGGCGCGGTTGGCGATCACCTCGTTGAGATTCATGTTGGTTTGAGTGCCGGAGCCGGTCTGCCAGACCACCAGCGGAAAATGATCGTCGAGCTTGCCGTCGATCACCTCACGCGCGGCGCGGATGATGGCGCGGGCGCGGCGCTGGTCGATCAGCCCGAGCTCGCGATTGGTTTGCGCGGACGCAAGCTTGACGATGCCGAGCGCGCGAACGATGGCCATCGGCATCCGGTCGTGGCCGATGCGGAAATTCTGTCTGCTGCGTTCGGTCTGGGCGCCCCAGTAGCGGTCGGCGGGAACCTCGATCGGACCGAAGCTGTCGGTCTCGGTGCGTGAGGAAGCGGATCGCGGGGAAGGTGTTGATCGAAGCATCAATCATCTCCGTTGCGCGAGGCGTTTCTCTGGCAGCCTGTCGCTGGGTCCGCCTGTTTCGGCAGGTCGCGCGGATCTGCGGCGCGCCGCCTATTTCTTGCGAAAGCGATCGATCCGCACCACGGTGGCGCCTTCGTTCCCCCTCGGCGGCTCCTCGCTGTTCTCGGCGACCGCTGCGGCCGCCGGCAAGGCAGGGGTGGAGGGAACGGCGGGAAGGTTGGCCGAAGCCGGCATTTCGCTTGCCGTCTCCTGCGGCTCGAATTGCAGGCCAAACTGCACGGAGGGATCGAAGAAGCTCTTGATGGAGTTGAACGGAACCACCAGGCGCTCGGGGATTCCGCCAAACGACAGCCCGACCTCAAACCGATCCTCGGTCACCACCAGGTCCCAGAACTGGTGCTGGAGTATCACCGTCATCTCTTCCGGATATTGCGCCAGCAGCCGTGGCGACAGCTTCACGCCTTCGGCGGTAGAAAGGAAGGTGATGAAGAAATGGTGGTCCCCGGGCAGGCCGTGCTCGGCGGCATCGGCCAATACGCGCCGCAACACCCCGCGAAGCGCGTCGCGCGCCAGCACATCGTATCGGATATGATCGGTCGCCATGGTCGGTCCTGTCGCGTTCGAATGCTGCCGGCGGATCGGCGGCGACGCCGGCCGCCCAACTCGCCTGTTTCCGCCATGCTACTCCGCTGGCAGGCCAAGGTCAGCAGGCTTGCAAAATTCCGGCAGGGTCCGGCCATAATTGAAGTGGAGGCTTCTGTTGCCAGGTGCCTCCGAACCCCGCCCAGCGGAGCTTAACCCACTAGGACTTTAGACTTGGTTTTTCAAACCGCTTACGCGGCCTGAGCAACCGGAGCATAGTTGTCGTTTGCAACTATTGCATAGCCCGATAACGGCGGAACCATACCGGGAAAAAACACGCCCTTTACGCCCTCGTCGATCCTGTTTCGCCCCCGCCGAAACCCGCTTTGCGGTGGGCTTGGGTGGAGGCGCCGGGTACTGCCCCCGGGTCCGAATGGTTTATTGCGACGGCAATTTATTTCCATAGCCGGCGAACCGGCAGGCTCAATATAGGGGGCAAAAGTTGAGAAAAACAGACCTCACGCCGGGGCATTCGGGCCCGGAACGCCCTGGGTGGGGTACGCTCAACGGCGGAAATACGCCGAATTGGGTTGGCCTTGCCGCGCCGCCCGTTCTAAACCTCCGGCATGCCCCCGGATTCACCGCCGGCTGCCGTTCCGGCGCCGGAACTCCCGATATCAGCCCCACCGAGCCTGTTTGCGCTGTTCGCCGCGTTCGCCAAAATGTCGCTCGCCGGCTTCGGCGGTGTGCTGGTCTGGGCGCGGCGCGGCATTGTCGATCAGCACCGCTGGATGACGGCGGACGAATTCAACGAAACCTACGCGCTGTGCCATTTTTTGCCCGGCCCGAACGTCGTCAATTTGTCGGTGGTGTTCGGATCGCGTTTTCGCGGGATCGCCGGTAGCGTCGCGGCCTTTGCCGGGCTGCTCGGTCCTCCCGTGGTCATCGTGACGATTTTGGCGGCGCTCTATGCGCGGTTCGGCGAAATCGAGTCACTGCGGCGCATTTTGGCCGGCGTGTCCTGCGCGGCGGTCGGTCTGCTGCTATCGGCCGTTTTCCGGATGATGATGCCGCTGATCAAGAGACGCGACCTGGTCGGCCTTGTGGTCCTCGCCGCGGTGTTTACCGCTATCGGGCTGCTGCGGCTGCCATTGCCGGCGGTATTGCTGCCGGCGATCCCGCTCAGCATCGCCATCACCTTTGCCAGGCGCCGGGGGTGACCGCATGAATCCGGACAAGAGCCCGATTTCGACGCTGATCTCGACCTTCGGGTTGATGTCGCTGTTTGCGGTGGGTGGCGCGAATGCCGCCATTCCGGAAATGCACCGGATCGCCGTCGATGTTCAGCACTGGATGACCGACAAGCAATTCGCCGATGTGTTTGCGATATCGCAGATGTCGCCGGGGCCAAATGTGCTGATCGTAACCCTGATCGGCTACGCGGTCGCAGGCGTTGTCGGCGCGCTCGCCGCAACCCTCGCGATGTGCGTTCCGACCGCCGTCCTTGCCTACTATGTCAGCCACCTGCTCGCGCGATCTTATCATTCGCGCTGGCCTGCCATTATCCAGGCGGCGCTGGTGCCGCTTTCAATCGGGCTGATGGGCGCCAGCGGCCTGATCCTGGCGCTGACCTCAAGTCGGACCTGGGCCGGCGCGCTGGTTACTGCCACCGCCGCGGCGTTGGCTTTTGCAACGCGGCTCAATCCGCTTTGGCTGTTGCTGGCAGGAGGATGTCTGGGTTTTGCTGGCATTATCTGACGAAAATCGGTAGGCAGGATCGTCGGAAATAGCGTCAACGCTATCACAGAATGGGCGCGACGCCCTGTGTTGGGGGGGAGAGAACGATGAGCGATACGCCGAGCCATGGGCCGGCCCAATCCATCTTGCCGAAATGGGTCCGGGGGCCGCAGGATTTTGTCGGCGGCATAGCGCTGATGGCGATTGCGATATTCGCCTTCTGGGCATCGAGCGATCTGCAGGGCATGCATGGATTTTCATTCGGCGCCGGAACTGCGCCTCGCATGTTCGCGGGTCTGTTGCTTGGACTGGGGTTCGCGGTCACCGTCATCGGACTGGTGAGCGAAGGTCCGCATCTGGCGACCTATGCCTGGCGAGGCCCATTGTTCATCTCGCTCGCCATTCTTTCCTTCTCGATCACCATCCGCCCACTGGGCCTGGTGGTTTCGGCATTTGCGAGCTTCATGATTTCTGCGCTGGGCACGCCGGAAACCCGATGGAAGGAAACCATCATCGTCGGCGTTTGCCTGACGATCGGGTGCAGTTTGCTCTTCCCCTATGCGCTGGGGCTGCCGCTGCAGCTCTTCCCGCGTTTCCTGGCGCAGTGAGGGCCTGATGTTCGAGCTTTTTTCCAATCTTGCCCTCGGTTTCGGCGTCGCGCTCACGCCGGTCAATCTGGCGCTGTGCCTGGTCGGTGCTCTCGTCGGTACGCTGGTGGGTGTGCTGCCCGGGATCGGCACCATCGCTACCGTGGCGATGCTGCTGCCCATCACCTTCGGCCTGCCGCCGGTTGGCGCGTTGATCATGCTCGCGGGCATCTATTACGGCGCGCAGTATGGCGGCTCGACCACGTCGATCCTGGTCAATATTCCCGGTGAGGCGACCTCGGTGGTGACGACGCTGGACGGTTTCCAGATGGCCAAGCAGGGCCGCGCCGGTCCGGCGCTGGCGATCGCCGCGATCGGGTCGTTTTTCGCCGGCTGCGTCGCCACGGTGCTGATCGCGGTGCTCGGCGCGCCGCTGACAAAACTCGCGCTGGCGTTCGGGCCGGCCGAATATTTCTCGCTGATGGTGCTGGGTCTGATTTTCGCGACGGTGCTGGCGAAAGGCTCGATTCTGAAGGCGATCGCGATGATCATGTTCGGGTTGCTGCTGTCGATGGTCGGCTCCGACATCGAGACCGGCGCCTCGCGCATGGCTTTCAACGTTCCGGAACTCGCCGATGGTCTCGGCTTTGCGACGGTGGCGATGGGCGTGTTCGGATTTGCGGAAATCATCCGCAACCTCGATGCCGGCGCGGAAATGGACCGCGAACTGGTGCAGCAGAAGATCACCGGGCTGATGCCGACCAAAAAAGACCTGATCAACTCGGCGCCCGCCATCGTCCGCGGCACCATCCTGGGATCGATCCTCGGCATTCTGCCGGGCGGCGGCGCGGTGATCGCCTCGTTCGCGGCCTATACCTTTGAGAAGAAGATCGCCAAGGATCCGTCGCGGTTCGGCCGCGGCGCGATTGAAGGCGTGGCGGCGCCGGAGAGCGCCAATAACGCGGCGGCGCAGACCTCGTTCATTCCGCTGTTGACGCTCGGCATTCCGCCCAACGCGGTCATGGCGCTGATGGTCGGCGCGATGACCATTCACGGCATCGTGCCGGGACCGCAGGTGATGCAGAAGCAGCCCGAACTGGTGTGGGGCATGATCGCCTCGATGTGGATCGGCAATCTGATGCTGATCATCATCAATTTGCCGCTGGTCGGCATCTGGGTGCGGTTGTTGCGGGTGCCGTACCGGCTGATGTTTCCCTCGATCGTGATCTTCTGCGCGATCGGAATTTACTCCATCAACAACGCGCCGGTGGATGTCATCCTCGCCGGCGCGTTCGGATTGCTCGGCTACTGGCTGATCAAGCATGATTTCGAACCGGCCCCTCTGCTGCTCGGGATGGTGCTCGGGCCGCTAATGGAGGAAAATCTGCGCCGGGCGCTGTTGATTTCGCGCGGCGACTGGACGGTTTTCCTTACCCGTCCGCTCTCGGCAGTGCTGATGGCGACCGCCGCGTTCCTGCTGGTGCTGGCGGTGTTGCCGTCGCTGCGCAGGAAGCGCGACGAGGTTTTTGTGGAATCCGAGACCTGAAGCACGCTCCGGTTGACCGGCGAATAAGGGGCGGAACGCAGGTTCCGCCCCTTGTCGTTTGCGGCCCGGATGGGCATTTTTCCGGGTATAATCGGTCTGTCCGGCCGAATCGACGCTGTCGGCTGGCCGGTCCGGCCGCTAAAGTTCGCCTTCTCCAAAAGCCCGGCTAAAGGTTGTGCAACTCACGTCATGAATCAGTATCACGATCTGCTCGAACGGATTCTCTCTGACGGCGCGGAGAAGCACGACCGCACCGGCACCGGAACGCTGTCGATCTTCGGCCATCAGATGCGCTTCAACCTGGCCGCCGGATTTCCGATGCTGACCACCAAGAAGCTGCCGCTGAAATCGATCGTGTACGAACTGCTGTGGTTTCTCAAAGGTGATACCAACATCAAATATCTCAGGGATCACGGCGTTTCGATCTGGGACGAATGGGCTGACGCCAATGGCGATCTCGGTCCGGTCTATGGGTCGCAGTGGCGATCCTGGCCGGCGCCGGATGGCCGCAGCATCGACCAGATATCTGACGTCATCGACATGATCCGGCGCAACCCGGATTCGCGGCGCCTGATCGTCAGCGCGTGGAATCCGGCCGATGTCGACAAGATGGCGCTGCCGCCGTGTCATTGCCTGTTCCAGTTCTACGTCGCAGGCGGCAAATTGTCGTGCCAGCTCTATCAGCGCTCGGCCGACGTCTTTCTCGGCGTGCCCTTCAACATCGCGTCCTATGCGCTGCTGACGATGATGGTGGCGCAGGTAACCGGGCTCAAGCTCGGCGACTTCGTTCACTCCTTCGGCGACGTGCATCTCTATTCGAACCATCTCGAGCAGGCCCGGCTGCAGTTGACGCGCCCGACGCGGCCGCTGCCGGTGATGAAGCTCAATCCGGATGTGAAGGATATTTTCGCGTTCCGCTACGAAGACTTCGTGCTCGAAGGCTACGACCCGCACCCGCATATCAAGGCCGCGGTCGCGGTGTGAGGGATTGAATGTCCCTCATGATCCGCCGCGCGCGTCCCGATGAAGCGGGACTGGTTCTGTCGCTGGTTCGCGAACTCGCCGAATACGAGAAACTGCTCCACGAGGTCGACGCGACCGAGGCTGACATCGAGGTGGCGTTGTTCGGCGAAAGTCCGCGTTTGTTCTGCGCGATCGCGGAATGGCAGGGGGAACCGGCCGGCTTCGCGGTCTGGTTTATCAACTTTTCGACCTTCAGCGGCCGGTCGGGGATCTATCTGGAAGACCTGTTCGTTCGTCCGGCGCTGCGCGGCAAGGGCATCGGCAAGGCGCTGCTGGCGTATCTTGCGAAGGAATGCGTGGCGAACGGCTGGTCGCGGTTGCAATGGTCGGTGCTGGACTGGAACGCGCCATCGATTGCATTTTACAAATCGCTCGGCGCCGTGCTGATGGACGAATGGACCGTTTGCAGGGTCAGCGGCCCGGCGCTGACGGCGCTTGCACAGGGAAGGCGCTGATGGAAATCGTGCTTATTGTCGCGGTCGCCGACAACGGCGTGATCGGCTCCGGTGGCGCCATTCCATGGCGGCTGAAGACCGATCAGCAACGCCTCAAGATGATGACGATGGGCAAGCCTGTCGTGATGGGTCGCAAGACCTTTATTTCGCTGCGCCGGCCGCTGCCCGGACGGACCAACATCGTCATTACCCGTGACGCCAATTTTTGCGCAGCGGGCGCGGTGGTGACGACATCTTTCACGGACGCCCGCGCGGTCGCCCTCGGCGATGCGCTGCGGCGTTCGGCCGGTGAAATTGTCGTGATCGGCGGCGCGGAAATCTACGCGCAGTGGATGGGTATCGCCGACCGCCTGGAAATTACCGAAGTTCACGCCCGGCCGGAGGGCGATACCCATTTTGCCGCTGTTGACGCGGCCCTCTGGCAAGAGGTCGCGCGCGTGCGGAATCCGGCCGGTCCGGACGACAGCTCGGACTTTTCCTATGTGACATATCGCCGACGAAAGTCGCATTAACTCCGTTCGGCGATGTTTACATTGACAATTACCGGCCCATGCATAGCTCCTTCGAGCCGTAAGCTTGCGTTGTAAGGGCCGGGGCCGTCCCCTATAAAGCCGTGCAGATATGGCGAGGCCGGGCGTCTGCCCCAAAGGCCTTCGCGGAGGAGACGATCGATGCCGTGGAAGAATCAAGGCGGAGGCCCATGGGGCTCGGGTCCGAAGGGGCCGTGGGGCTCCGGCCCGCAACCGGTCGGGCCGAGGCCGCCCGATCTTGAAGACCTCCTGCGCCGCGCCCAGGACCGGCTGCAGCAGTTGCTTCCCGGCGGGTATTTCAGCGGCATCGGCATCGCGCTGCTCCTGATCGGCGCGCTGGCCATCTGGGGACTGTCCGGCTTTTTCCGCGTCCAGTCCGAAGAACTCGGCGTCGTGCTGCGCTTCGGCAAGCATGTGCGCACGGTGCAGCCGGGTCTCAACTATCATCTGCCGTATCCGATCGAGACCGTGCTGCTGCCGAAGGCGCTTCGCGTCTCCACCATCTCGATCGGCATGACGCTGATCGACGATCCGGCCCGCCGCGGCAGGACCATGCGCGACGTGCCCGAGGAAAGCCTGATGCTCACCGGCGACGAAAATATCGTCGACGTGGATTTCACCGTGCTGTGGCGCATCAAGCCGGACGGCGTCGGCAATTATCTCTTCAACATCCAGAATCCCGAGGGCACCGTGAAGGCGGTCGCCGAAAGCGCGATGCGCGAGGCGGTCGGCAAAGCCAACATCCAGCCGATCCTGACCGGCGCGCGCACCACCACGGAGGCCAACGTCCAGGAGCTGATGCAGAAGACGCTCGACAATTACGGCGCGGGCATCCTGGTGCAGCAGGTGCAGATGCAGAAAGTCGATCCGCCGGCGCAGGTGATCGATTCGTTCCGCGACGTGCAGGCGGCGCGCGCCGATCTCGAGCGCCTGCAGAACGAGGCGCAGACCTACGCCAACCGCGTGGTTCCCGATGCCAAGGGACGCGCCGCGCAGATTTTACAGGTTGCCGAGGGCTACAAGCAGCAGGCGGTCGCCGAGGCCAAGGGCCAGAGCGCGCGCTTCTTGAAAGTCTACGACGAATACAGGAAGGCGCCCGACGTCACGAGGCAGCGCATCTTTCTTGAGACGATGGAGCGCATCCTCGGCGGTTCCGAGAAACTGATTTATGACGGCGGCGGTTCGGCGTCCTCGCAGGGCGTCGTGCCGTATCTGCCCTTGAATGAGTTGACGCCGCGGCGTCCGGCGCAGGCGGCGACGGGCCAGCCGCAACAGAGCGGAGCCACCCGATGAGGTCCCCAGTCGCAGGCATTGCTTCACTATTCGTGCTGCTCTTCGTCATTATCGTCGGCTACGGCTCCGTCTTCATCGTCGATATGACCGAACAGGCGCTGGTGGTGCGGCTCGGCGAGCCGATCCGTGTCATCACCGAACCCGGCCTGAATTTCAAGGCGCCGTTCATCGACACCGTGATCAACATCGACAAGCGCATCCTCGATCTCGAGAATCCGTCGCAGGAAGTCATCGCGTCCGACCAGAAGCGGCTGGTGGTCGACGCCTTCGCCCGCTATCGCATCAAGAACGCGCTGCGGTTCTATCAGAGCGTCGGCTCGATCCAGGCCGCCAACATCCAGTTGACCACGCTTCTGAACGCTTCGCTGCGCCGCGTGCTCGGCGAGGTCACCTTCATCCAGGTGGTGCGGGACGAGCGCGAGCTGCTGATGGCGCGAATCCGCGACCAGCTCGACCACGAAGCCGACGGCTATGGCATCCAGGTCGTCGACGTGCGGATCAGGCGGGCCGATCTGCCGGAGCAGAACAGCCAGGCCGTCTACCAGCGCATGCAGACCGAGCGGCAGCGCGAGGCCGCCGAATTCCGCGCCCAGGGCGGCCAGAAGGCGCAGGAGATCAGGTCGAACGCCGATCGCGAAGCCACCGTCATCGTCGCCGAAGCCAATTCCACCGCCGAGCAGGTGCGCGGCGCCGGCGACGGCGAACGCAACCGGCTGTTTGCCGAAGCCTATGGCAAGGATCCGGATTTCTTCGCGTTCTACCGCTCCATGACGGCGTATGAGAACGGCCTGAAGAGCAGCGATACCCGTTTCCTGCTGCGGCCGGACTCCGACTTCTTCAAGTTCTTCGGCAACGCGTCCGGCAAGCCGCCGGCGACGGCGGCTGCCGCGCCTGCGCCACCGGCGGCGAGTGCCGCGCCGAAGCCATAGACAAAACAGGACGGGGGCGAGGCGAGGCCGGTTTCGCCCCTGTCAAAAGCAAAAAACATCAAAACGGGGGGTTTCAGTCCGATGAGGTCCATCGCGTTCGCCGACTTCCTCATCGGGCTGGGCATTCTGTTTGTGCTTGAAGGGCTGATGTTCGCGGCAAGCCCGGCCTGGATGCGTCGGGCCATGAAGAGCGCGCTGGCGACGCCGGACAACCTTCTGCGCGCCGTCGGCATCGGATCGGCGGTCGCGGGCCTGATCCTGATATGGGCGGTCCGGCGCTAGATATTACGCTGTCATTCCGGGACGATGCGAAGCATCGAACCCGGAATCTCGAGATTCCGGGTTCGATGCTTCGCATCGTCCCGGAATGACGAGCGGCAGCAACGCCGTCGCGACGCAAGGCGTCCCGCTTTTCGCCGTATTCAGCGACCCCTATAGGCGTGGAATGTCCGCCTCAAATGCTTGCGCCGTAACCCTGTTCGGGCGCACTGTGGACATCAAATTCCGACCCGTTTTACGAGGAGAGAAGCTGATATGACCGCTGCGATTCCAGCCCTGAGCCATCGCCTGCGTCCCGTGCTGGCCGCGATCTGCCTCGGCGCCAGCAGTGTCCTGCTGTCGGCGCCGGCGTTGGCGCGCGGCCCCGACGGAATCGCCGACGTGGCCGAGAAGGTGATCGATGCGGTGGTCAACATCTCGACCTCGCAGACGGTCGAAGCCAAGGGCGTTGGCGGCGAGGGCAGGGGTGCGATGCCGCAATTGCCGCCGGGTTCGCCGTTCGAGGAATTCTTCGACGATTTTTTCAAGAACCGCCGCGGCGGCCCGGGTGGCTCCAAGGGCGGTGACCTGCAGCCGCGCAAGACCAACTCGCTCGGCTCCGGCTTTATCGTCGACGCCTCCGGCATCGTCGTGACCAACAATCACGTCATCGCGGACGCCGACGAGATCAACGTCATCATGAACGACGGCAGCAAGTTCAGGGCCGAGCTGGTCGGCGTCGACAAGAAGACCGATCTCGCGGTGCTGAAATTCAAGCCGAACAAGCCGCTGGTCGCGGTGAAGTTCGGCGATTCCGACAAGCTGCGGCTCGGCGAATGGGTGATCGCGATCGGCAATCCGTTCAGCCTCGGCGGCACCGTGACCGCCGGCATCGTCTCGGCCCGCAACCGCGATATCTCCTCGGGCCCCTATGACAATTACATCCAGACCGACGCCGCGATCAACCGCGGCAATTCCGGCGGGCCGCTGTTCAACCTCGATGGCGAAGTGATCGGCGTCAACACGCTGATCATCTCGCCCTCCGGCGGCTCGATCGGCATCGGCTTTGCGGTGCCCTCGAAGACGGTGGCGGGCGTGGTCGATTCGCTGCGGCAGTTCGGCGAGCTGCGCCGCGGCTGGCTCGGTGTCCGCATCCAGCAGGTCACCGACGAGATCGCCGAAAGCCTCAACGTCAAGCCCGCGCGCGGCGCCCTGATCGCCGGCGTCGAGGACAAGGGCCCGGCAAAGCCGGCCGGAATCGAGCCCGGCGATGTCGTGATCAAGTTCGACGGCAAGGACATCAAGGAGCCGAAGGATCTGTCGCGCGTGGTGGCTGACACCGCCGTCGGCAAGGAAGTCGACGTCGTTATCATCCGCAAGGGTCAGGAAGAGACCCGTAAAGTCACGCTCGGCCGCCTCGAGGATCCCGACAAGGCGGTGCCGGCCTCGGCCAAGACCAAGGAAGAGCCCGCGGAAAAGCCGGTGACGCAAAAGGCGCTCGGCCTCGATCTCGCCACGCTGAACAAGGACCTGCGCACCCGCTACAAGATCAAGGACAGCATCAAGGGCGTCATCATCACCGGCGTCGACGGCGCCTCGGATGCCGCCGAAAAACGGCTCAGCGCCGGCGAGGTGATCGTCGAGGTGGCGCAGGAGGCGGTGGCCAACGCCGCCGACGTCAAGAAACGCATCGACCAGCTGAAGAAGGACGGCAAGAAATCGGTGCTGCTCTTGGTCTCGAATGCCGAAGGCGAATTGCGCTTCGTGGCGCTGAGCGTGCAGTAGGCGCATGTCAGCTTGCCCTCGCGCCGCACTTGCGGCGGGGTCGAATGGTTCCACAGGGAGGTCGGCAGCCCTTCAGGCGCCCGCCCGTCCCCGCAGCATCCCGGCAATGCCGAGGTCCTCGTCGAGCTCGGGCCAGTGAATCCCCATCGGCATCAGTTCGAAGCGCCCGCGCGCCGCGGCGCTGGCCTCCTGCAGCCGCGGATACCACTTGAGCGGGGTGGCAATCTTGCGGCCATCCGCCAGCGTCACCACGAGTTCATCGGCTGTGAAGGCAACTGCGACTGGCCTGATATCGCCGACATCAATTTCCAAAGTGCTCATGCCATTTGCCTTCGAGGAGGTCGCGCTGCGATCTCAGGTGGCGGATAACAGCGCCGATTTCGTGGGATGGTCAGCATCCAATTATCCCCCCTCAAACTCGTCCCTTCGATAGCCCTGCGCATAAAGCAGCGCCGTGAGGTCGCCGTGGTCGATCCTTGCCGCCGCCGCGGCGGCGACCGCGGGCTTGGCGTGGTAGGCGACGCCGAGGCCGGCGGCCTGGATCATGCCGAGGTCGTTGGCGCCGTCGCCGACCACCAGCGTGTCGATCTCGTCGAGATCGAAGGATTCGGTGAGTTCGATCAGCGTTGCGAGTTTGGCGGCACGGCCAAGGATCGGCTCTCTGACCTCGCCGGCCAGCTTGCCGTCCTCGACCACGAGTTCATTGGCTCGGTTTTCCTGAAAGCCGATCATGGCGGCGACCGCGCTGGTGAACAGTGTAAACCCGCCCGAGATCAGGCAGGTCCATGCGCCATGGGCGCGCATGGTCATGACCAGCTCGCGGCCGCCCAGCGTCGGCGTAATGCGTTTGGCGAGCACCTCATCGACCACGCTGACCGGCATGCCCTTCAACAGCGCGACCCGCTCGCGCAGTGCCGGCTCGAACTCGATTTCGCCGCGCATCGCGCGCTCGGTAATCCCGGCGACATGCGCTTTCAGGCCGATAAAATCAGCCAGTTCGTCGACGCATTCCTGGCCGATCATGGTGGAATCCATGTCGGCGAGAAGAAGCTTCTTGCGCCGGAAAGCCGCAGGCTGCACCACAATATCGATCGGCAGATCGCCGCGCGCCTCGCGCAGGCGGTTTTCGATCGCGCGGAGGTCGCGGCCTTCGAGGGGAAAGGGGCCTTCGAAGGGAATATCGACCGCCACTTCGTCGAATAGCCATTGCGCACGCCCGGGCGATGGCAAAATGGCGCGCGCGCCGTCCACCACCGTGCTATCGAGCGCGGGATCGGCAGGATTGCAGATGAGCGTGGCGACCAGAGACATTTGACGTGAGTTCGCAGGGGCAAAGCAGCAAGGCCGTGCTTATCGCAGGGCCGACCGCCAGCGGCAAGTCGGCCCTCGCGCTCGAGCTTGCGCGAAAAACCGGCGGCGTCATCATCAATGCCGACTCGATGCAGGTGTACCGCGACCTGCGGATCATTACGGCGCGGCCGACGCCGGAGGAGGAGGCGCTGATACCACACCGGCTCTATGGCCATGTCGACGCTGCGGTGAATTTTTCCGCCGGCCATTGGGTAACCGATGCGGCCCTGGCGCTGGCCGAAGCGCGGTCGCAAAACCACCTGCCTATCTTCGTGGGCGGCTCCGGCCTCTATTTCAAGGCGCTGACGCGCGGCCTGTCGGCAGTGCCGCCGGTCCCGCCCGAACTACGCGAAGGCGTGCGGGCGCGGCTGCAACGCGACGGCGTCGAGGCGCTGCACGCCGAGCTTGCGCTACGCGATCCCGTAGCTGCCGCACGTCTAAAACCGCGCGACCGCACCCGCATCGCCCGCGCGCTCGAGGTGGTCGAGGCGACGGGGCGTTCGCTGACCGACTGGCATCGCGACGGTCTGCCGCCGCTGCTGCCGCAGGGAGCCTTCAGCGCGCTGTTTATCGCCCCCGATCGCGATGCGCTCTATGCGCGGATCGATGCGCGCTTCGACGCGATGCTGAAGGCGGGTGCGCTGAAGGAGGTCTCGGCGTTGGCGGCACGAAAACTCGATCCGCTGCTGCCGGCGATGAAGGCCCATGGCGTGCCGGCGCTGATCCGGCATCTGAAGGGCGAGATCACGCTGGATGAGGCGGCTGCCATCGGCCGCGCCGACACCCGTCACTACGCCAAGCGGCAGTTCACCTGGTTCCGGCATCAGCTGCCGGACTTCGAGTGGGTCAGACCGGAGCGGGCCGGGGCGTGGTTGGATACCGTCATTTCGGGGCGCGAGTGAAACGAGCACCCGGGAATGACGGGTGGGGCGGCACCACGCATGGCTGCAAGCAGCATTTTCGCTCTCGCCCGGAGCTAAAAACCCCGCTAAGTTCTAAATTAAGCGTGTCGTGCGGCCTTCCCTTGACTTTCCGGGGTTCGCCGCTATGTTCGCGCAACCTTTGGGAAGTCCGAGCGGCCATATGAGTAATAAAATTACCAAACTCCTTATCGTCGTCGTACCCAGGCGCACCGCCGGGGATGGCTAAGGCCATCCAGATTCGGGCGGTGTGCATGGGGCCTCTTGGGCCCCTTTTTATTTTCCAAAGCAACGAAGCCTCTCTCCAAACCAAAAGCCGCTGAAAACAGCGCACCCGGAGCAAGCCATGAGCGACCAGAGCCACGATCCAAACCAGATGACCGGCGCAGCTATGATCGTGCGCGCACTGATCGATCATGGCGTCAAGCACATCTTCGGCTATCCCGGCGGCGCGGTGCTGCCGATCTATGACGAGATTTTCCAGCAGAGCGATGTCGAGCACATCCTGGTGCGGCACGAGCAGGGCGCCGGCCATGCCGCCGAGGGCTATGCGCGCTCCACCGGTAAGCCGGGCGTGGTGCTGGTGACCTCCGGGCCCGGCGCCACCAACATGGTGACGCCGCTGACCGACGCGCTGATGGACTCGATCCCGCTGGTGTGCATCACGGGCCAGGTTCCCACGCACCTGATCGGCAACGACGCGTTCCAGGAATGCGACACCGTCGGCATCACCCGGCCATGCACCAAGCACAACTGGCTGGTGCGCGACGTCGACGATCTGGCGAAGGTGCTGCACGAAGCGTTCTATGTCGCCTCCACCGGACGGCCCGGCCCGGTCCTGGTCGATGTGCCCAAGGATGTGCAGTTCGCGACAGGCACCTATCACCCGCCGCGCAAGGCCGATGTGCACGTGTCCTACGCGCCGCGGATCAAGGGCGACGCCGCGCAGATCCGCAAGGCGGTGGCGCTGCTCGCCTCCGCCAGGCGTCCGGTGATCTACTCCGGCGGCGGCGTCATCAATTCCGGACTGGAAGCCTCGAAACTGTTGCGCGAACTGGTCGAAGCCACCGGTTTCCCGATCACCTCCACCTTGATGGGTCTTGGCGCCTATCCGGCGTCCGGCAAGAACTGGCTGGGGATGCTGGGCATGCACGGCACCTACGAAGCCAATATGGCGATGCACGGCTGCGACGTCATGCTGTGTGTCGGGGCGCGCTTTGACGACCGCATCACCGGACGCGTTGATGCGTTCTCGCCGGGCTCGAAGAAGATCCATATCGACATCGATCCGTCCTCGATCAACAAGAACATCCGCGTCGACGTGCCTGTTATCGGCGACGCCGCCAATGTGCTCGGCGATCTCCTGCAGGTGTTCAGGGCGGAGGCGAAAAAGCCGGACATCAAGCCGTGGTGGCAGGAGATCGCGAAATGGCGCGCGCGCAATTCGCTGTCCTATAAGAAGAATAGCGATGTCATCCTGCCGCAATTCGCGATCCAGAGCCTGTTCGCGGCCACCCGCGGCCGCGACGTCTACATCACCACCGAAGTCGGCCAGCATCAGATGTGGGCGGCGCAGTTCTTCGGTTTCGAGGAACCGCACCGCTGGATGACCTCGGGCGGTCTGGGCACCATGGGCTACGGGCTGCCGGCGGCGGTCGGCGTCCAGGTCGCGCACCCCGATAGCCTCGTGATCGACATCGCCGGCGATGCCTCGGTGCAGATGACGATGCAGGAGATGTCGACCGCCGTTCAATACGAATTGCCGATCAAGATCTTCATCCTGAACAACCAGTACATGGGCATGGTGAGGCAGTGGCAGCAGCTGCTGCACGGCAACCGGCTGTCGCACACCTATTCCGAAGCGCTGCCGGATTTTGTCAAGCTCGCGGACGCCTTCGGCTGCGTCGGCATCCAGGCGATAAAACCCGGCGATCTCGACGGCGCGATCAGGGAGATGATCAACGTCAGGCGTCCGGTGCTGTTCGATTGCCGGGTGGCCGCGCTGGAGAATTGTTTCCCGATGATTCCGTCAGGCAAGGCCCACAACGAAATGCTGCTGCCGGCGGAGGCCAACGATGAAGCCACCGCCGCGGCCTTCGCCGGCGGCAAGGCGCTGGTGTGACCGTGAGGCGAGACGATGTTTGATCTCAGGCAACTGGAGCGCGCGCAAGGGATCGTCGGCGCGGCGATGTCGCCGACGCCGGCCTATGCGTGGCCGTTGTTGTCGGAACGGCTCGGCGCGACGGCCATTGTCAAGCATGAGAACCACACGCCGATCGGCGCCTTCAAGGTGCGTGGCGGGCTGGTTTATGTCGACCGCCTGAAGCGCGAGCGGCCGCACGCGACGGGACTGATCTCGGCGACGCGGGGAAATCACGGCCAGAGTCTTGCTTTTGCGGCCAGCCGCTATGGCGTGCCGGTGACGATCTATGTGCCATCAGGCAATTCGACCGAGAAGAACCGCGCCATGCGGGCTTTCGGGGCGAACCTGGTCGAACACGGCGAGGATTTTCAGGCCGCCCGCGAAGAGGCCGAGCGCCGCGCAAGGCTTGACGGCCTCGAATTCGTGCCGTCCTTCCATCCCGATCTGGTGAGGGGGGTTGCGACTTATGCACTCGAACTCCTGAGGAAAGTCGGGGATCTCGACGTTCTCTATGTTCCGATCGGACAGGGATCGGGCATCTGCGGCTGTATCCTGGCGCGCGACCTGCTCGGGCTGACCACCGAAATAATCGGCGTGCAGTCGACCGAAGCGCCGTCTTATGCGCTGTCGTTCGCGGCCGGCACGGTGGTGACGACCGAGAGCAGCAATACGCTGGCCGATGGCATGGCGACGCGCGTCCCCGACGCGGACGCGCTCGCGATCATTCGCAAGGGCGCTTCCCGCATCGTGCAGGTCACCGACGCCGAGGTTGCCGCGGCGATACGCGCCTACTGGACCGATACGCATAATCTTGCGGAGGGCGCCGGCGCCGCGGCGCTCGCCGCCGCGCTGCAGGACAAGCCGAAGCTCCGCAACAAGCGGGTCGGCCTGATCCTGAGCGGCGGCAATATCGATTTTGATTTGTTCAAACGATGGATCATGCTGGATGCCCCGGCCGCCCGCGAGGTGCTGGTGTGAGGATAAAGCACCCATCTCGGCATCGCCTCCTTAACCTTGCCCCGCTTGCGGGGAGAGGTCGACGCGTAGCGTCGGGTGAGGGGGACTCTCCCCGCACTCATATCCATGGTTCAACCGGAATGATTGTCGACATTGTGGACCGGCATGATTCCCGACAGTTTGGGTTGACTGGGCTTTTCACCCGGGTCGCGGAGCCCCTCACGCTGCGGAGCGAACCGGGTGAAGAGCCCGCGGCGGTCGATCAGACCGATGTCCAGATCGCAGAAGCGCACGATGTGGTCGCCGGTCTCGCGCTCGGCGACGCCAACGAGTTCATCGACCAGCGCCTCACTGATGAAGACGAATTCGCCTTTCCATTTGATTGCGCCGGTGCTGCGGACGCGGCGGACCTGATGATCGGCGTCATACCAGGGGTCTTCCTCTTGAGGCGGCATGACGCGCAGAGACGGCGTGTAGACCTCGGCCGGCGGCCGTTGGTCGAGAGCTTCGTGCGGCCGTTCCTTGTTGTAATGCTCGCGGAACTTGTCAAAGCGGGCCTGCTGCTCGGGCGGGTTCGCCGCCGGCGGAGCCGAGGTCTGCGCCTTCAGCGTGCGATGCATGCGCTCGTGCCGGCCGTTCTCCTGCGGCGAGGCGGGATGGATGAAGTGCGGCGCGATGCCGAGCTTCAGCCACCAGGCCGACAGCTTGGTGATACCGCCAGCGCCACGCGAGCCGAACGGCGAGCCATTGTCGCAGCGGATCGCAGCGGGCAGCCCATACTCGCGAAAAGCCCTTTCAAAACAAGGCCGAACGCCCTCGATCGTGGGATCGACAATCCGCAGCTCGATCAGAAAACGGCTGTGACTGTCGGCCACCGTCAGTGGATCAATCCGCCGCTGATCCCGGGTGCGGAACCAGCCCTTGAAGTCGGTACTCCACTCATCGTTGGGGCCCCTGACCGGCGTGCAGGGCCGCCGCTGGTCGAGCGGGCGGCGGCGCCGCTTCACCGCCGCGACCAGGCCAGCACGCTTGAGAATGCCCCCGATCGTCGAAGCCGCAGGCCAGGCGGTATCAGGCGCCTCGCGCTCAAGTACCGCCAGAATCTTGCGCGGCCCCAGATACGGAAATCGCCGCCGCGCCGCGATCACCTTCTCAGCAATCGCACCATCCGTGGTTTGCCAACACTGCAGCGGCGCATGCGAGCGATCCATGAACCATGCCGAATCGCCGCTCTCCTTCCGCTTCCGCCATTCGTAAAACGTGTCTCGGCAAACCCCATAGCGGCGGCAAATCTCCGATATGCTCCAGTTCCCGCTCTCGTACTCAAAAAACATCCAAATACGTTCTTCCATCCGACCGGTCTCTCTAAATGGCATCGGCGGGCCCTCCCTCCGATGCATTCTGAAACCTGTCGGGGATCATCCCGGTCTAATCTGTCGGGAATTTATCCGGTCTGTACCCATCGGTACCCCCTCACCCTAACCCTCTCCCCGCAAGCGGGGAGAGGGAGCCCACCGCCCTTGGCGTTGGCAGAAACCCGAACTTCAACGTGAGCAACAAGCCAATGAACCAGCCCGCATCCGCCTATTTCATGGAAGAGCGCCATGAGCCGACCGAGTCGCACACGCTCTCGGTGCTCGTGCAGAACGAGCCCGGCGTGCTCGCGCGCGTGATCGGGCTGTTTTCCGGCCGCGGCTACAACATCGAAAGTCTCACCGTCTCCGAGACCGAGAACCAGAAGCACGTCTCCCGAATCACCATCGTCACGACCGGCACGCCGATGGTAATCGAGCAGATCAAGCATCAGCTCGACCGCATGGTCCCGGTGTTTCGTGTCGTCGACATGACGCTGACCGGCCGCTCGATCGAACGCGAACTGGCGATGGTGAAAGTGCGCGGCACCGGCGAGCACCGCGTCGAGACGCTGCGGCTGGCGGAAGCATTTCGCGCCCGCGCGATCGACGCCACCACCGAAAGCTTCGTGTTCGAGATCACCGGTAACTCCGCCAAGATCAACCAGTTCGTCGACCTGATGCGCCCGCTCGGCCTGGTCGAGGTGTCGCGCACCGGCGTCGCCGCGATCGGACGCGGGCCTGAGGGGATGTGAGCCATGTTGGCGCGCGACTGGTACTACAATGAGCGGCGGCGGCTCGGTCTGGATTCCGCGGTCGCCTCGATCTACGACCGGCATGACGACAGCGACATCCGCGCCCGCGCGGCGCTGGTTATGTTGGGGGTGCAGCGCGGCTGGCGGGTAGCCGATATCGGCTGCGGCAACGGCGTACTGGCCTGCGAGGCCGCGCTGATGGGCGCCGAGGTCGACGCGATCGATATTTCGCCGGCGATGCTGGCGCTCGCTGAAATCCAGGCGCGCGACCGCAAGGTCGCGATCCGGACCCAGTCGGCGGGCCTATTGAGCTTCGCCTATCAGCCCAATTCGTATGACCTTGTTGTCAGCGAATTCGCACTGCATCATCTTCCGGATTTCTGGAAGGCGGTGGCGCTGGCGCGGATCTTTCGCGCGCTGAAGCCGGGCAGCAGCTTTTACCTGCGCGATATCGTGTTCGTCAGCATGCCTGACGGGCCCGAGCGTGACGTCGAGGCGTGGGCGGATTTCAACATCAAGAACCACGATTTTGCGCGCGACAGCGTGATTACCCATATGCGCGATGAATATTCGACCTTCGGCTGGGTGATCGAGCGGATGCTGACCGACGTCGGCTTCACGCCTGTCTCGATCGATTATCACGCGCCGCTGCACGGCACCTATCTGTTGCGGAAACCGAAACACGGCGAGCAGGGCTAGGCGCGATGAAGCCAGCCGACGTCAGCCTCGCCGTCATGGTGGCGGTGATCTGGGGCCTTGCCTTCGTGGCGAGCCGGATCGCGCTCGACGAATTTTCGCCGGAACTGATGACAACGCTGCGGTTTGCCATCGCCGCCGTGCCGTGCCTGTTCGTGCGCAAGCCCGATGTCTCCTGGCCACTATTGATCGCGATCAGCGGCACGCTGTTCCTCGGACAGTTTCTGGCGCAGGCCTATGGCATCGCGCGCGGCGTTCCCGTCGGCCTGACCAGCGTGATCGTGCAGAGCCAGGCGCTGTTCACGATCGCCTTTGCGGCGATCGCATTCCGCGAACTGCCGACGCCTTTGCAAGGCCTCGGCATCGGTGTCGCCACCATCGGTCTACTGATGATCTGCGGCACGGTCGGTTATGATTTCAGCGTCGCTGCGTTCGCGGTGCTGATGATTTGCCCGATCAGTTTCGCGATCGGCAACTTACTGCTGCGCCGGGCGCAGGACGTGCGAATGTTCGATCTGTTTGCGTGGCTGTGCCTGGTTGCGGCGATACCGCTGTTGGCGCTGACGCTGGTTGCCAACGGACCCCAGCCGACGTGGCACGCATTGTCGCACATGTCGCCGACCGGCTTCGTCTGCATGCTGGCGCTCGGCGGCCTTTCCACCAGCATCGCCTACTGGCTGTGGGGCCGGCTGCTCAGGGATTATCCCGCCGCGCAGGTGGTGCCGTTCGCGCTGCTGGTGCCGTTCGTCGGCGCCGCCGCGTCGGCCATTGTTTTCGGCGAGCGGTTCGGGCCGTTGCGGTTGGCCGGGATGGTCATCGTGGTGTGCGGGATTGCGGTCATGCTGCTGTCGAAGCGCGCACAAGCTTTGCCAAAGATCGCATGAGGCAAGACCATGTCGCACTCGCTGCTGATCGCCTTCATCGTTTTCGCCGCCGTGATGTATTTCACGCCGGGGCCGAACAACGTCATTGTGCTGTCGTCGGGACTGAACTACGGCTTCCGTCCCACCATCCCGGCCATCGCGGGGATTACCTTCGGCTGCGCCTTCATGGTGGCCGCGGTGGGATTAGGCTTCGGGACCATCTTCGTCGCCTATCCCATCCTGCAGACGATCCTCAAATATGCCGGCGCGGCCTACCTGATCTATCTGGCCGCCACGATCGCGATGTCGGAGCCGGTTGCGCCGGGGCAGGACGATGGCCGCCGCCCGATGACCTTCTGGGGCGCGGTGTTGTTCCAGTGGGTGAACGTGAAGGGCTGGGTCATGGTGATCGGAACCATTACCGCCTATGCTGGCATTGCGAGTTTCCCCTGGAACATCGCCATCCAGGTGGTGGTGTGCCTATTGCTCGGCGTGGCGGCGACCTCGATCTGGACGCTGTCCGGCAGTTCGCTGCGCTCGTTCATGACCTCTCCAAAGGCCGTGCGGGGCTTCAACATCGTCATGGCCGCACTGCTGCTGGCCTCGCTCTACCCGGTCATCATGGACGCATGATGCCGCGCTCCGCCATGCAGAAACGGGTTTCCCCTCCGGTTAAAAATGGACTAGACAACGCCCGGAAATCACCAGCCAAACCTTCAGAACACCCGACGATCCCGGCACTCCGCCCGGCCAGCCAAGAGGAACGACCATGCGTGTTTATTATGATCGCGACGCCGACCTGAACCTGATCAAGGGCAAGAAGGTCGTCATCGTCGGCTATGGCAGCCAGGGCCACGCCCATGCGCTGAACCTGAAGGATTCCGGCGTCAAGGACGTCGCTATCGCGCTGCGCAAGGGCTCGGCGTCCGCCAAGAAGGCGGAGACCGCCGGCTTCAAGGTGATGGAAGTCGCCGAGGCCGCCAAATGGGCCGACCTCGTGATGATGCTCACGCCTGACGAATTGCAGGGCGACATCTACCGCGAGCATCTGCACGACAACATGAAGAAGGGCGCGGCGCTGGTGTTCGCCCACGGCCTTAACGTGCATTTCAACCTGCTCGATCCGCGTCCCGATCTCGACGTGCTGATGATCGCCCCAAAAGGTCCCGGCCACACCGTGCGCTCGGAATACCAGCGCGGCGGCGGCGTGCCCTGCCTGATCGCAATCCACAAGGACCCCTCGGGCAATGCCCACGACCTGGGCTTGAGCTACGCCTCGGCGATCGGCGGCGGCCGCGCCGGCATCATCGAGACCTCGTTCCGGGAAGAATGCGAGACCGACCTGTTTGGCGAGCAGGTGGTGCTGTGCGGCGGTCTGGTCGAACTGATCAAGGGTGGTTTCGAGACGCTGGTGGAAGCCGGCTACGCGCCCGAAATGGCGTATTTCGAATGCCTGCACGAGGTGAAGCTGATCGTCGACCTGATCTATGAAGGCGGCATCGCCAACATGAACTACTCGATCTCCAACACCGCCGAATACGGCGAATATGTCAGCGGCCCGCGCATCGTCACCGCGCAGACCAGGGCGGAGATGAAGCGCGTGCTCGACGACATCCAGTCCGGCAGGTTCGCGCGCGACTGGATGCTGGAAAACAAGGTCAATCAGACCTCGTTCAAGGCGACCCGCGCCAAGCTCGCGCAACACCCGATCGAGGAGGTCGGCGTCAAGCTCCGCGACATGATGCCCTGGATCAAGAAGGGCGCGCTGGTCGACAAAACCAAGAATTGAAGCTTGATCAACGATGTCAGCGAGATCGCGCAGGCGCGATCTCGCTGATCGGGAAGGGCCCTGGTCGATAAAACCCAGGACGGCGTGCCCCCGCTGCGGCGCCGCTCGGTTCGATCCGCGGATGGGCCTTGAGAATTAGGGCTTCAAACCGGCGGATAGCGGGGGATTCAACCGAACCGGATGCCAAGCTGGGTTTTCCTGCGCCAGACAACTGTGCAAGGCCGTGTAGCCGATTCTATTTCCAGAACCAGTGTGAAGCTGTCCGGAGTTCGGGGCAGGCCCGCTCCCTCGATGGCTGCGCCTGTCGCCGAGAGATTGCGAACGGTACAGGTCAGGCTTTCGGTGCCGAAATTGATCTTTGCGGCCCTGACAACATTGCGGCGTGCGGCTCTTCGATGTTCGCCAACAGCGGCGGTACCTGGTCTTGAGGGAGCTTGGGTATCGTGGACGTCACTTGCCGGAATCGGATTAGGTCCGGTAAAGCCGGACTTGATCTTGCCCGAAAAAATCAGATCGGCCTGCATCTGAAATTGGTTGAAGATTTTTTTTCGCTGGACTCCTCCCGGCACGCCTACCAACTGAAGCGATGCGAGGATCTGCTCGACCTTTGAACCGTGGCGTCCGAACGGCAGCAGCAGCCTTTCGCAGTCGACCCGGCGTTCGTCGGTGTCGATTGTCGAAAGAATTGTATAGATGAGGCAGCCGCTCGCCGCACATTCCTTGGCGGCATCGATCGAGAATCGCCGGAGAGACATCGGAATAACCTGCTCCATTGTCTTGCCTGCCCAGGCTGAACTGAACACCTCGGCGACATTCTCGCCCTGGTACAGCGCTCTGAATCTTTGCTGACTGCCCTTGCCTTCGATATTCCACACCACAAGCTGCTTCGGATCGTGCATGCCCGGTTCGAGCGAGAATTCCGCAAGCGCCAGGAAATGACGACCGGCCGCCAGCCGGTCCCAGTGCGCGGCCAGGGCACGCTGGCTAACGGATTTGACGGGCTGGAGCGAGGTAGTTTCAAATAGCATCGACGATGTCTTCGTTCTCTAAATGAACTCCGGGACCGTTCAGCCAGGGGCGGCTGAAAGATGCGCGGCTCGGCGTTGCCGTCGAAACGGCGGCGGGAATTCGGCGGACCTCAATCGAACGCCGCGGCGACCTGCGCTTCGACCGTCACGCCGGCTTCGCTTTGCCGGACCAGATGTAGACTAGATCCATTCGGTTAATGGTCCGCTCATCCGCGGATGCGGCGGGATTGCGGAATACAAATTGCGCCACCAATGCGCGATTCCCGCCAATTACGCATCGCTGTCCATATTATGTACGTAATATTAACGATGCGGCGCGACGGTGGCCCCGTTGGTTCGTGGCCCGGGTTTGTGATGCAAGGAATTTATCGAAGGTTGACCCCGTCACCGGGTTCGTCGCTGGCGATGCTTGGTGTTCTGTTTTCAGTCCTCACTATCGCGCTGTTTCTCACCGATTTGGAAACCCGTTACTGGGACAGGATCGCGGTCGCCAAAAAGGATGCCCGGAGCTTTGCGACGGTGCTGGCCGAGCACACCGCGCTGACATTTGAAGATGTTGATCGTGTTCTGCAGCGGGCAGCAACCATTCGCAGAAACAGCCTGTCGGGAAATTTCGATCCCGGCATGACCGAGGCCGCCCTGCGCGGACTGCAGAAAAGCTCGTCCATTCTCGTCGCGATTGGATGGACCGACGCGTCGGGTGAAGTCGTCGCCCACTCCTACGGCCACGCGCCGCCGCGCCACAACATATCCGACATGGCGCATTTTATCGCCCAGCGCGACAGCTCCGACGACCGGCTGTTCATTGCGCCTCCCTATCTCTCGGCGGCCGGCGACAAATGGCTGACCGCGGCATCGCGCCGGTTGAGCAATGCTGACGGCAGTTTCGCGGGCATCGTCACCGCGCCGCTTGATCAGTCGTATTTTACCAAGCTCTATCGCTCGATCGATCTCGGCAAGGATGGATCGGTTCTCCTGTTGCACCGCGACGGACGAATTCTCGCACGAGAACCCGAGAGCACAGACGCCATCGGGAAATCCTTCGCCTACGGGCCGCTGCTAAGCGAATACCTGCCGGCATCCGAGACCGGCTCCTACGAGACAACGAGCGTCGTTGACGGCGTGGCTCGCATTGCGGGTTACAAGGCGGTACCCGGGCTGCCGCTGGTGCTGGTCGTCAGCTACGCGCGCAGCGACGTATTGAGGCTGTGGTACCGGCACCTTCTGACTTTCGGTCTGGTCATCATTGCGATCGTCTCCATCATGTTGTTCGGCACGTTTCTACTGGTGCGGCAGACCAACGCCCTCGCGGCGAAGACCCGGGCGCTGGCGCGAACCAATGACCGGTTTGATGCCGCCATCAGCAACATGTCGCAAGGACTCTGCCTGTTCGATGCTGGCAAGCGGCTGGTGATTTCAAACCGTCGCTTCCAGGAGATGTACCGTCTGCCGGATGAACTGGTATTGCCAGGCACGCCTCTGCACCGGATTTTGAAATTCTATGAGAACCGCGGCGATTTCCGCGGCGGCAATGCCGATGCTTATATCAGGTCGATTCCGGCGGAGCGGAAACAGAACTACGAGCCGGCCGATGGCCGCAAGATATCGATTCTGCGCAAGCCGCTGCCAGATGGCGGCTGGGTCGCGACCCATGACGATGTCACCGAGCAGAAACGCGGCGAGTATTTGCTGGCTGAGAAGGCCGCCGAACTCGAAGCGATGAACGTGCGCTTCGACGTCGCGCTAAATAACATGTCCCAGGGGCTTTGCATGTTCGATGCGGAGCAGAAGGTCGTGGTTTCCAATGCGCGCTACGGCGAAATCTACCATCTCGGCCCGGATCAGATAAAACCGGGGACAACGCTTGCGCAAATTCTGGAATATCGGCGCGAGAAAGGCACCAACTTCGGGGTATCGCCGGAGGTCTATCTCAAGCAAAACGTGAAAGTGGTGAAGGAAATCCAGGAGCTCGCCGACGGCCGCGTGGTCGCGATCGCCCGCCATATGATGCTGAATGGCGGCTGGCTTACCACCCACGAGGACATCACGGAGCGGGCGCGGAATGAAAAGCGGATCGCGTTCCTGGCGCAGCACGATTTGCTGACCGGCCTGGCGAACCGCGCGCTGTTCTCCGAAAAACTCGATGACGCGGCAAAGCGTCTTCAGCGCCATGGCACCATATTTACCGTCCTGATGCTCGACCTCGACAAGTTCAAATACGTCAATGACACGCTCGGGCACCCGGCAGGCGATCAGCTGCTTGTCGAAGTCGCGCAGCGCCTGAGGTCGTCGCTTCGCGATACCGACGTGCTGGCTCGTCTGGGCGGCGATGAGTTCGCGATTATTCAGGAAAACGAGAAGGACCAGGGCGAAGGCGCCATCGCGCTTGCGCTCCGGGTTATCGGGCTTATCGAACAGCCATTCGATCTCAACGGCCATCGAGTCGAGATAGGGACCAGCATCGGGATCGCCTTCGCGCCGGAACACGGGACCGATCCCGAGACTCTCCTGAAAAAAGCGGATCTTGCGCTTTATGCGGCGAAGTCCGGTGGACGAAACGATTTCCGTGTATTCCAGCCCGAGCTGACCGAGGCCGCTGACGAACAGAAGTCGATGGAAAGCGAGCTGCGCGATGCGATATCCCGGAATGAATTCGAGCTGCACTATCAGCCGGTGGTCGATGCCCGGACCCGCCGCATCAGCGGCATGGAAGCATTCGTTCGCTGGAACCATCCGTCGAGGGGCCTGCTCGCTGCTGACCAGTTCCTCCCGCTCGCGGTTTCGACGGGCTTGATACTGCCGCTCGGAGCATGGATCCTGCAACAGGCGTGCCTGGAGGCCGCCGCATGGCCGCCGCATATCAGGATAGCCGTCAACGTCTCGGCCATTCAATTCAACAAGGCAAACCTGTTCGACCTGATCCTTTGCGCGCTGGTTGATTCCGGCCTGTCGCCGGAGCGGCTGGAGCTGGAAATCGCGGACACCTCGCTGCTGGAAAGAAATCAGGCAGCGCATCTGCTCACCATGCGCCAATTGAAAAACCTCGGTATCTCGATGGTCCTCGATCATTGCGGAGCGGGATACTCCGCCGCGCGCTACGTGACGGACTTTCCGTTCGACAAGATCAAGATCGACAAGCCGGTCGCGCAGGGGGTTGCCAACCGCCGCGATTGCGCGGCGGTCGTCGCTTCCGTGCTTGCATTGGCGCGCGGCCTCGATATCGCGACCGTGGCCAAGGGAGTTGAGAGCAACGAGCAATTCGAGGCATTGCAGGCCGCAGGGGTCGATTTTGCGCAGGGGTATCTGTTTGGCCGGCCCGTTCCGCATTCCGAGCTGGACCTGGATGCAGCGGTTGCAGTGAAAAAAAGCGTCGCGTGACCGTCGCGGCATCGTCACCGCAACACGCCTCTCGCCGCAGATTCGGATCATAGGTCATGAACGCACAGGAAAATCTGATAGACCAGCTCGAGGGCGTGCTGGCGAGCAAGGATATGTCGAAGCGCGCCGAAGTCTTGCGGCGTGTTACCGATCTTTTCATCCACGGTTCGGGCAGATTCACGGACGATCAGATCGACGTGTTCGACGAGGTCATGAGCAAGCTCATCGAAAACATCGAGCTTGCTGCCCGTGTGGCTTTCGGCAGCCGGCTCGCAAGGGTTTCCGATGCGCCCGGCAAGGTGATACGCGCGCTTGCATTCGACGACGCGGTCGAAGTGGCTGCGCCGGTTCTGACGCACTCCCCGCGGCTCGATGACGCCACGCTGGTGGAGAACGCGCGCACCAAGAGTCAGGGCCACCTGCTGGCGATCTCAGGACGAAGCGTCTTGACCGAGGCTGTGACAGATACCCTGATCGACCGGGGTAACCAGCAGGTCGTCGCCAGCACGACCGGCAATCGCGGCGCGAGGTTCTCGACGTCCGGCATGTCTATCCTTGTAAAAAGGGCGCAGGCCAACGGCGATCTCGCGCTATGCGTCTGGTCGCGCCCCGACATCCCGCGGCAGGAGCTCATGAAGTTGTTCGTGCAGGCGTCCGAAATAGTGAGAAGCAAGCTCGAGGCGGTCGACCCCCGCCGGGCCGCGCTGATCCGGGCCGCGGTTGCCGAAGCGTCTGATGAGATCCAGGCGACGGCGCGCGCGGGCTCCAACGAGCATGCGCAGGCGCTGGCGCACGTGCGCTCGCTGCATTCGCGCGGGTTGCTCGACGAGGCGCGGTTACAGGCGTTCGCCCGCGAGGGGAATTTCGACAGGACGGCTGTGGCGCTGTCGATCATGTGCGATCTTCCGATCGGGCTGATCGAACGTGCGCTGGTTCAGAGCGAACCGGAACAGCTTCTTGTCTTTGCCAAGGCTGTCGACCTGTCGTGGGAAACGGCGAAGGCCATACTGGCTTTGCAGGCCGGTCGCGGCGGGCTGGCGGAAGATCGACTGCAGCAGTGCTTTGCGAGCTTTTTCCGGCTTCAGCCGAAGACCGCCCGGACCGCCCTGCAGTTCTATCGGCTGCGCGAGAAGGCGAACGGAGGTTCCCTGCACTAAGGCATGATCAGGAAAGTGGGAACCGGTTTTCCCTACTTCTCGATCTTGTTGTGAATCTGCCAAAACCGCATGGTGCGCTGCGCGGTTTCCATGGTCAATTTGCCGTAGTCCTTCCGGGCAAGCTTCAGCGTCGGCTCGGATATCGGCGGCTGCACTGGCCGGTTGCAAAGGATTGTCTCCACCGTCGCCCAGTCCAGGCCGGCCGCCTTGCAGGGAATAAGGATAAGGTCGGAGCGGGGCCCTTCCAGCAGTCGCGCCATCATGTCGGTCGGCACCATGTTGAACAGCGCCAGCGATGCCGCGACTTCCTCGAACTTTTTCGCCGCGGAAAACTTGATGATGGCTGCGTCGTTCAGTTCATTGTTGTCCTTCAGCAGTTTCACCAGCGCTTCGGCGCGGCTGAAATCCCGTGTGGAAGATGCGTCTCCCACCGAACCGGCGATGGTCTTCAGAATGCGCTTGATCTCTTCCTGCAGTTCGGGAGGCGCGATGGACATGAGTCGCGCACGTACGGCGTCGGTCGCGCGCTGCAGCAGATCGCGGAGGTATTTGAGAGGAAGGTCGATACGAAGGCCGAGCAACTCGGTGAGTTCATCATCGGCGTCCGCGCGCGCAACGATGCCGGAATAGCCGGCGTCTGAAAATCGCGCGCCGGCGTTGTTGACAAGCTTTCGGATGACCTTGCGTTCGCCGCGCTCGACGATGACGTCGGTGACGGCTTCGGGCAGGTTTCCCCGGCCCGAGATCGCGAACAGATGATCCTGCCCTCTTGTGCTGGCGATCTCCACGAGATCGCTGGTCCTCAAGCGGCTGGAATTGGCCAGCACGCTGCCGGCCACGGCGATTTCGCTGTCGCGTGCAAGGTGCTGAATGACTTCGAATGGCGCGTAGTCGACCGGCGCCAGGCGTTGACCAAGTTCGGCCCTGGCCCGGCTCTCGACGCGGCTGACCAGAAGGCACAGCACATCGTCGAAGACCTTGACCTGATCCTCGCTGAGCCGCTCGCCGCCATGCAGAAAGAGATTTGTAACCTGGCGAAGGGTCTCGACCCGCTTTGCCGCCGAGCCGCTTTTTACCGCCTCTTCGAGTTCGGCAATGATAAAATCTTGCTGTTGCATCATATGCCCACGATTATTCCTCTTCGGCTTTCCCCGGCACGGAAGCCCAGTCTGGGGGAAAGTCGGGAAAATGCGGGCATTCCAAACAGCGACATTACGCATCGCCGTCCTACCTTTGGGTTAAAATGCCGCCGGCAAAAATACAGGCTCGGCGCCAAAAATTTTGCTCAAAGCCGGTGGCAGCTCACGTCAAGCTTGCAACCCAGGAGTTCAGGGTCATCCGGTTTCGACTGGGGATCACCAAGGTCAGCCGGACGCCGGCCAAAGCGGGCAGGCGGGTCGCGCCCCTTCGTCCGCCGCGTCGCACAAATGCCCGACGCGGCAAATCGTCCGTGGTCCGCGCACCGCTTCCGGCAAACCCGCTCCCCTGCTATCGTCCATCCCATTCCAGAATGAACTCAAGAGGAAGCTGTCCGATAAAAGCCGTCACACCTGGCCAGGCTGCATAGGGGGAAACTCATGAAGCGCGCGCTCGAGAATTTCATCAGGACGCTTGGACTTTCGCTTGGACTTTCCGGACTGATCATCGCCACGGCCGCCATGCCGGCTTCCGCGCAGAAAAAATACGATACCGGCGTCACCGACACCGAGATCAAGATCGGCAACATCATGCCGTATAGCGGGCCGGCCTCGGCCTACGGTACCATCGGCAAGACGATGAGCGCCTATTTCCGGATGGTCAACGACAATGGCGGCATCAACGGCCGCAAGATCAATTTCATCTCCTACGACGACGCCTACAGCCCGCCGAAGACCGTGGAGCAGGCGCGAAGGCTGGTCGAGAGCGACGAGGTGTTCCTGATCTTCGCGCCGCTCGGCACGGCCTCCAACGCGGCGATCCAGAAATACATGAACACCATGAAGGTACCGCAGCTGTTCGTCGCCACCGGCGCCTCGCGCTGGGGCGATCCCGAGCACTTCCCCTGGACCATCGGCTGGCAGCCGAACTACCGGGCCGAGGCGCGCATCTACGCGACCTATATCCTGCAGCATCATCCCAACGCCAGGATCGGCGTGTTGTACCAGAACGACGACTTCGGCAAGGACTACGTTCTCGGGTTGAAGGATGTGCTGCGCGACAAATACGATGCCATGGTCGTCGCCAGCATTCCCTACGAAGTCGGCATGCCGACCGTGGAGTCCCAGGTGGTGGCGATCAAGACGGCGAACCCGGATATCTTCGTCAATATCGCTACGCCGAAATTTGCAGCCCAGGCGATCAAGAAGCTTGCCGAACTCGACTGGCATCCGGTCCACATCCTGACCAACGTGTCGGCTTCGGTCGGCGCGGTGCTGAAGCCCGCCGGCCTTGAGAATTCCAAGGGGATTCTCAGCGCCGGCTACCAGATGGATGTTACCGACCCGCAATGGGACAGCCATCCCGGCATGCAGAAATTCCGCGCCTTCATGGCAAAGTACTATCCGGAAGCCGACAAGTTGGAGAGCCAGCCGCTCACGGGGTACAATCTCTCGACCGCTCTGGTCGAGGTGCTGCAACGCTGCGGCGACAACCTCACCCGCGACAACGTCATGAAGATCGTCGCCAACATGGATTTCGAGATCAACACCTATATTCCGGGCATCCGCATCAAGACCTCGCCGACGGATTTCTATCCGATCGAACAGGTGCAGATGATGAAATTCACCGGCAATAATTGGCAGTTGTTCGGCCCGATCATCGACGGCCATGCGGAGTAGGCGCGTGCGGATGCACTTTTCCTGCTTGAGGTGATATCGTCATCGCGAGCCATCGGTTTGACGCCGATGACCGGCTCCTCGAAGCAATCCGGAGCGAACTGGATTGCTTCGTCGCCAGCGCCTCTCGCAACGACGTGAAGGACCGATCATGCAATCTGTCGTCATTACCGGGGTGTCCACCGGCATCGGTTGGGCTACGGCGAGGCTGTTGCTGGACCGCGGGTTTCGCGTGTTCGGCAGCGTGCGCAAGCCGGCCGACGCCGACCGCCTGAAAGGCGAATTCGGCGCGAATTTCGTCCCGTTGCTGTTCGATGTCACCGATGAGGCCGCGGTGCTGGCCGCCGCGCGCGAGGTCCGCGCCGCGCTTGACGGCGCGACGCTCTCCGGGCTCGTCAACAATGCGGGAATCGCGGTCGCGGGGCCGCTGCTGCAAACGGCTGCCGACGAATTTCGCCGTCAGATGGAAATCAATGTCATCGGGCCGATCATCTCGACGCAGGCCTTCGCGCCGCTGCTGGGGGCCGATGCTTCGCTGAAGGGCCCGAAGGGGCGGATCGTGATGATCAGTTCGGTGGCGGGTAAGAGCGGCAACCCGCTGAGTTCGGCCTACTCGGCCTCCAAGCACGCGATCGAGGGGCTTTCGGAAAGCCTGCGCAGGGAATTGATGCTGTTCGGTATCGACGTTATCATCGTCGCGCCCGGCGCGGTGAAGACGCCGATTTGGGGCAAGGCCGGTGACGTCGACGTGTCCGTCTACCGGAATTCGCCATATGCCCCGGCGCTGGAAAAAGTCCGCCAATTCACCAAACATCTGAGCGAAATCGGATTGCCGCCGGAGAAGATCGCGGAAACGATTGCCGAGGCCCTGACGTCGGCCAGTCCCAGGGTGCGTTACCAGATCACCCCGGATCCGATGCGGCACCTGATCACGGGCTTGCTGCCGAAGCGGATGGTCGACAGGATTATCGCCAAGCGTCTGGGACTGATGCCACCGGCATGAGCGACCATGCGCGCGCCCGCGAGCGGCGCGGCCCCCCCGGGGCAGTCAACCGCCGCCGCTTACGGCACGTTCGGCTTGAAGTCCGGGAATTTACCGAACTTGACGGCAAAGCGCCAAATTCATTGCGTGTTCATGACGTTTCCACTACGTTTTTATGACACGTCGCAGGCTCCGGCTGCGCCGTTCGTCTCCGGTCATCGCCAGCCGGGGC
The DNA here is from genome assembly GCA_963801875.1 of uncultured Alphaproteobacteria bacterium. GTDB lineage: Bacteria > Pseudomonadota > Alphaproteobacteria > Rhizobiales > Xanthobacteraceae > Bradyrhizobium. The sequence continues at coordinate 691,626 of CAWDGT010000011.1, forward strand.
GCATTAGGCAGTGCCGGGTGTAGTTGCGTCTTAACCCATGGCGGCCGCGCCAAATCCAGGTCCATCCGTCCATGTGGCGGCCGCAGGCACCGCCCCGGTCGGTGTCTGGCGACTGCTTGCCGTTGCGGCGCCCCATTTGGCGGCGTTGGCCGTCATGCTTCAGACCGAAACCGACCTCGGTTCGCGCACGGGCTTTCTGCTGTCGTGGGGCATCCTGAACTTCTTCTGGATCGCGCTGCTGCGGCGTCCCGCCTTGTCCGGAGCGCTGTCGCTGACGCTGGTCGTGGTGCTGATCCTGCTGTCGCGGCTCAAGCACGACATTGTGCAGATGACCGCGAACTTCGTCGACCTGATGGTGATCGACCGCGACACCGCGGCGTTCCTGTTTACGATCTTCCCCAATCTGCGCTGGTCGGTGATATCGGCGGCCGTGGTCACGCTGCCGTTGATGTATGCGCTGTGGTGGCTCGATCCGTTCCGGATCCGCCGCCTGCCTGCTTTGGCATGCAAGCTGGCGTGTCTTGCCGCCCTGGTCGGATATTCCGTTCAATGGCCGGACGAAGCCTGGCGCGGCTATTACGACGACGGCTATCTGTCGAAATTCGCTCGCTCCGGCGTCACCGCCGTGTCGGATTTCATCAATTACGGCTTCATGGAATCGGCCGCGGTCACGACCGAGCGTCTCAAGGTACCGCTCTTGGATTCCTGCCATCCCGCCGGCCGCCGGCCCAACATCATCATGATCCATGATGAGTCCAGTTTCGACATTCGCGAGGCCGAGGGCGTCAAGGTGCAGCAGGGCTATGGCGGCCATTTCAAATCGTTCGACGGCAAGGAGCGCAAGTTCCTGGCCGAGAGCAATGGCGGTCCGAGCTGGTTCACCGAATACAATGTGCTCGCCGGGCTCTCGTCGCGTTCGTTCGGCCGGTTTGCCTATTTCGTGACCCGCATTGCGTCGGGCCGCGTCGAGCGCGGACTGCCGCTGGCGCTGCGCCGCTGCGGTTACGACACGATCTCGCTCTATCCGGCCTTTGGCGCGTTCATGAGCGCGCGCAGTTTTCAGGTCACCACCGGCATCCAGCATTTCTATGACGCGCACGATCTCGGCGCCAAGGACGTCGAGCCCGACAGCTTCTTTTATGACAAGGCCCTGGAGCTGATGTCGCAGGAAAAGCCGAACAAGCCGCTGTTCATGTTCGTCTATCTCGCCGCCAATCATTTTCCCTGGGAGACCCGGTTTCGCCCCGACCTGATGCCGTTCTGGCACAGGCCCGGCAACGAGCCCGTGGTCGATGAATATCTGCGCCGGCAGGCGATGAGCGCCGGCGATTACTCGGCGTTTATCGCCGGGCTGAAAAAGAAATTTCCGGCGCAGCCGTTCCTGATTGTGCGCTACGGCGATCATCAGCCGGAATTCTCGCCGCACGTTCTCGATCCCGGTCTCGATGAAGCCGGTATCGGCAAGAAGTTGGACGATTACGACCCGCGCTATTACGCGACCTATTACGCGATCGATGCGGTCAACTTCGAGCCGGTCGCAAGTCCGGTCGTGATGGATACGATCGACGGGCCTTATCTGCCGCTGGTCATCCAGGAGGCCGCCGGCATCCCGCTCGATCCCTCGTTCGAGGAACAGAAGAATATCATGCTGCGCTGCAAGGGCCTGTTCTATGCCTGCAAGGACGGCGCGGAGGCCCGTCGGTTCAACCGGCTCCTGATCGACGCCGGCCAGATACACGGATTATAGGCTCCGGATCGGGGGTTCCCGGCGAAGCACGGCGTCGCGACCGCCTTGAGTGTGGCCATGCAAACCTGCTAGTCTTTTTGTCCAGACCGACCAGCAAGTATTTTCCGGGATTTCCCTCATGGTAATGCGTCTGTTCGCGCCGCAATTTCTCGTGATCTGGGCCTTCCTCGGCTCCGCCATCGCGGTGCATTTCCGTGGCAAGGTGCGGCTCGGCTTCTGGCGGCAGTTTTCCGATCATTCCACGATCATGGCGCCCTACAATGTGCTGATGTACATGTTCTCGGCGGTGCCGAACCGGCCCATCCTGCAAGAGGGAACGCTGCCCGAACTCAAGCTGCTGCGCGACAACTGGCAGGTGATCCGCGAAGAAGCGCTGGTGCTGTTCGCGCAAGGGCAGATCAAGGCCGCCGACAAATACAACGACTGGGGTTTCAATTCGTTCTTCCGCACCGGGTGGAAGCGGTTCTATCTGAAATGGTACGATGCGACGTTGCCCTCGGCGCTCGCCAATTGTCCGAAGACGGTTGCCCTCGTGAATTCGATCCCGACCGTCAAGGGCGCGATGTTTGCGAGCCTGCCGCCCGGCGGCAAGCTGGTCCAGCACCGGGATCCCTATGCCGGCTCGCTGCGTTATCACCTGGGTCTATTGGTGCCGAAAGCGCCCGGCGAGTGCCGTATCTTCATCGACGGCGAGCCTTACTCCTGGCGCGAGGGCGAGGACATCGTGTTCGACGAGACCTATCTGCATTATGCCGAGAATACCACCGCCGACGACCGCATCATCCTGTTCTGCGACGTCGAGCGGCCGCTGCGTACCCGCGCCATGACCGCGGTCAACCGCTGGGTCAGCAAGCACGTCATCAATGAAAGCGCGACGCAGAACGAAGAGGGCGAACACGTCGGCTGGATCAACCGGGTCTTCGGTTATGTCTATCACGTGCGGCTGGTCGGCAAGCGGATGAAGGCCTGGAACAAGCGGGTTTATTATGCAGTGAAATATTTGCTGATCGGCGGCATCCTCGCCGCGTTCCTGGCGACCGCGTTCGCGTGAGACGCTGCACTGCGGCAGATTGATCCGGGACGGCGCCTGCTGCTTTCCCTTGCCGCGGCTTGACCGCGCCGAACTGATTCAGGTGAAATGAAACCATGACCCCGGCCCGCGCGCTCTTTCCGGTTCTTCTGATTGCGGCCTGGTCGTCTGCGTCGGCGGAGACGATGAGGTTTGAGGACTCCGCGGGAATATTGGGTGCGAGTTGCGCCAAGGACATCGAGGCAAACTGCCGCGGCGTCAACCTCGATACCAATCGTCTCAAGGACTGCCTTTACCGCAATGACGATAATCTGTCGGCGCAGTGCAAGACGGATTATGCTCGCGCCTTCGAAGCGATACAGAAGCGCGTCGCGGCACGCTCGGCCGTCACCAAATTATGCGAGCGCGACGTGGCCAAATTTTGTGGCAACGTCCCGAAGGGCGATCGTGGCCAGGCCCTGAATTGCCTGTTGGCGGGACCGCGCGGAATGACCATAAACTGCGGCAAGGCCCTCGGCGAAGCGGGGTATCGCTGATGCGATCGCGGGGACAAAGTCGGTGCGGTATCGGTCTGCTGATGGTCGCGCTGATCGGGTTCGCGGCGCTCCCGGTTCCCGCGCAGGCCCAGGCGGGCGACCCAGCGGAGGAATGGCGCAACAAGCTTGCCGGCCTTGAAACCGCGCCGGATCTGGATGTCGCCGCCCTGCGGCAACAGGCGATCGATCGGATCAAGTCGAGGGCGAAGGCCGACGCCGCGCCGATCAAGCGGCCGCCGATTGCGCCGGAGTTGTTCAAGCTGCCGCAGTTCGCCACCGAAATTCAATTCGACGAAGATGCTGCCGTCGTTCGGCCCGAGTTCTTATCGGACGCTGGGGCGCATCGCCGATACGCTCTACCATCCGTCGTTGCTGGGATATAAATTCCTGATCGTGGGCCATACCGTTTCGACGGGCCGGCGCGAGAATAATCTGACCCTCAGCCAGCGAAGGGCCGACGTGATCCGCGACATGCTGATCAACACGTTCAAGATTTCGCCGAAACGCCTGCAGACGATCGGCCTCGGCGAGGAGCAATTGCAGGACAGTGCCCGTCCGTCTGCTGCGGTCAACCAGCAGGTCCAGGTCGTCACCGTGGGAAAAGCGCCTTAGCGCGGGTCACGGCGGCTTCGATACCTACCGCAGACCCCAAGGAGGTCCAGATGGCAACAACCCTGAAGCAGATGATGGAGGCGGCGAACGCGGCGGTGCCGAAGATTACGCCGGCCCAGGCGCGCGAGATGATCGGCAAGGGCAACACGCTGGTGGTCGACGTGCGCGACGCGCCGGAGGTCGAAAAGAGCGGCAAGATCGCCGGCGCCGTGCATGTCTCCCGCGGCATGCTGGAATTTCGCGCCGACCCCGAGTTGCCCTATCACGACAAGAATTTCGCCAAGGACAAGACCGTCATCCTGTATTGCGCTTCCGGCGGGCGTTCCGCGCTTGCCGCCAAGGTGCTCAAGGATATGGGCTATAGCCAAGTGTACAACGCCGGCGCCTTCAAGGATTGGGCCGAGAGCGGCGGTACGATCGAAAAACCGATCGAGCCGGGCATGTGACGGCGCGGACGTGGGACTGGACATCAAGATGGATCCGTCTGCCGCCGAGCGGGATGAACTGCTCAAGGGATTCGCGCGTGCCCTGTTCAGAAACGACGTGGATGCGCTCTACAGGATTGTCGTGCCCGACTTTGTCTGGAGCTTCCATGACGGTCTCCTCACCACGAAGGCCCTGGCTGGCCCTGCGGCTATTCGCGAGCATCTGGCCGAGCAGAAGGCGCGGTTCTCCGCGCAGCGTTTCCACGAGGTGGCTTACCATCATGCCGCCGACGCGACCTTCATGACGTTCCGCGTCAGCGAGACCGTGAAAGCAGATGGTGAACAGCGAGAGCAGCGGCATCGAGTGCTATACGTTCAGAGACGGCATGCTCGCGACCAAGGATGTCTATCGCAAGCCGATCAAGACCTGATTCTGGAACAACGTCCCTACCGCTTGTCGATCACCTCCCACAGCCAGCGCGCCACGGCGTCCGGTGACGACGCGCCATCGCCGCCGGCGGCGCGCAGGTTGGCCTCGCGCATGACAGATATGTCGATCCTGCCAAGCAGCGGCGCCAGCGCGCTGCGCAACGCCTGATCGTCGGCGCGTTTCGGTGCCAGCAGCACGATCGCGTCGTAGGGCGGAATCGCTTGCCTGATATCGTCGAGCACCACCAGATCGTATTTCGCAATCAGCCCGTCGCTGGTATAGCCCGCGATGACATCGACCTCGCCGGCGGCGACCGCGGCATACATGAAGTCCGGCTGCATCTGTCGCTGCGCACGAAACGAAAGCCGATAGGCGTTTCGCAACCCGGCCCATTCCGGCCGCGAAAAGAATTCATAATCGCCCGCGATCGACAACGTCCCGGCATGCGACGCGAGATCGGCGATGCTGTGGATACCGAGCTCATCGGCGCGCTTTCGCGGCATCACCAGCGCATAGGCGTTCTCAAAGCCGAGTTCGCCGAGCAATGTGACTTTCTGCCGGGCCAGCGTCGTTTTCAACTCGCGCAGCAATTCCTCGCGCGGCCTGACATCGCTGTGATGAAACTGGTTGGCCCACAGAGTGCCGGAGTAATCGACGTAGACGTCGATATCGTCCGACACTAGCGCATCGAAGATCACGTTGGAGCCGAGGCCCTCGCGCGTGGCGGCCGAAAACCCCGCCGCCTGCAGCCGCTGCGCCATCAGCGCCGACAGCACATATTGCTCCGCGAAGGTCTTGGCGCCGACGATGTAGCGCGAGGGCGAACGCGCCAGCGACGGCACCAGCGTCGCCGCGACCAAGGCTGCGATGCCGATGCCGCCGAGCGCCACGCGGACGCGGCTGCGCCGGCGAAGGCCGGTCTCGATCAGGGCCAGCAACTGGTCGACCGAGAGCGCCAGCACCGCGGCGGCGAGGCAGCCGAACAGCACGAACACCCAGTTCTGGGTCTGCAGGCCTGCGAAGATGTAGTTGCCGAGGCTGGTTTGGCCGATCGGGGTCGACAGCGTCGCGGTGCCGATCACCCACACCGCGGCGGTGCGGATGCCCGCCATCATGACCGGCAGGGCCAGTGGCAGCTCCACCGTGAACAGCGACTGACGCGGTGTCATGCCGACGCCCTGGGCGGCCTCCAGGATCGCGGGATCGATACCTTGGAGCCCGGTGATGGTGTTGCGAAGCACCGGCAGCATCGAATACAGTGCCAGCGCCAGCACCGCGGGGAGGAAACCGAAGGCGGAAAAGCCTACTCCGAACCACGATAGCGACACCGCCGCGAGCGCCAGCAGCAGCGGATAGAACAGCGCCAGCAGCGCCAGGCCGGGCACCGTCTGCACGATAGAGGCAAGCCCGAGCAGCGCGCCGCGCATCACCGGGCGGTTGCGCGCGGTGATCGCCAGCGGCAGGCTGACCATAAGTCCGAGCACCAGCGCCGTAACGCTGACGCGGACATGATTGCCGAGATAATCGGTGAGATGCGTCAGCGCCTCGTTCCAGCGTGGATCGGAGAGAACACTCATGCGGCGCCGTCCCGCGGCAGCAACACCTTGAGCCGCCCGGCCTGACGCCGCGGCGTCCGCAACAGTTCGCCGACGTAGGCATCGTGGCTACCCGACAACTCTGCCGGCGTGCCCTGCGCCACCAGCCGCCCCGCGCGCATCACGGCGATACGGTCGGCGAGAAGGATCGCCTCGGTCATGTCATGGGTGATCATGATCGTGGTCAGGCCGAGCTTGCGGTGCAGGGCGCGATAATCGTCACCGAGCGCATCGCGGGTGAGGGGATCGAGCGCGCCGAATGGCTCGTCCATCAGCACGATCCGTGGTTTCGCCGCCAGCGCCCGGGCGACCCCGACGCGCTGGCGCTGGCCGCCCGACAGCTCGTGGGGAAACCGATCGCGGTATTGGCTGCGATCGAGCCGCACCAGATCGAGCAGTTCATCCACCCGGGCGGAAATCTCCGCCGTGGGTGTCCCGAGCAGCTTCGGCGTGATGCCGATATTGCCGGCGACGCTGATGTGCGGAAACAGGCCGCCGCTTTGGAACACATAGCCGATGCGACGGCGCAACGAGACCGCATCGACGGCGCGCACGTCCTCGCCTTCGACCGTGATGTGGCCTTGGTCGGCCTCGATCAGCCGGTTCGCCAGCCGCAACAGCGTGGTCTTGCCGGAGCCGGAGCCGCCGACAATCGCGAGAAACTCGCCCTCCGCGACATCGAGCGAGACGTCGTCCACGGCCAGAACGGGTTTCGCGCCACGGCCGCCGTCAAAGCTCTTGCCGACATGCGCAAATGCAATCAGGGGCGGGGTTGGCATTCGGTTGGTCTCTTGCTTCATCTCTCCCTCCCCCTCCAGGGGAGGGTGAGTATCTTGTACCACTTCGTTGAACTTGTCCCCTCAAGGCGCTAATGCATCGTCCGGACCTGGAGGGAATGCGGGTGGAGAAGGCAAAGCCAGCGGCGGTCGCGCTTGAGGACGCGACGGTGGCGTTCCGTCTGGCCGGAACGCGCCTGGTCTACACAGCGGTCGAAAAGGCCCGGCTCCGGATCGAGCATGGCGAGTTCGTCGCCATTGTCGGGCCGACCGGATGCGGAAAATCGACCCTTCTGAACGTCGCCGCCGGCCTGCTCAAACCGGCATCGGGAACGGTGCGGATTTTCGACCAGCCCCTGACCGGCCTCAACCGGGACGCCGGTTACCTGTTTCAGGCCGACGCGCTGTTTCCCTGGAAGACCGCCATCGACAACGTCGCCATCGGGCTGGAGATCCAGGGCGCGCCGCGTGCGCACGCGCTGGAGCGCGCGCAGGGCTGGCTCACCGCGGTCGGGCTCGCGGCGTTCGGAAATCGCTATCCGCATATGCTGTCGGGCGGCCAGCGCAAGCGCGTCGGCCTGGCCCAGGTGCTGATCCGTGACCCCAAGATCCTGCTGATGGACGAGCCGTTCGGGCCGCTCGATGCCCAGACCCGCCAGATCATGGGCAATCTCCTGCTGGAGCTGTGGAACGCCGATCGCAAGGCGGTGCTGTTCGTCACCCACGACCTCGAGGAGGCGATCGCGCTCGCCGACCGCGTCGTGATCATGTCGGCGGGACCCAGCGCGCGCATCATTGGCGACTGGCGGGTGCCGCTGCCGCGTCCGCGCGATATTTCGGAAGTCCGCATGGAAAAGGAATTTCACGCCCTGCATCGGGAGATCTGGAGCGTGCTGAAGGACGAGGTGATGAAGGGTTACGCGCAAGCGTCGCAGGCGGGGGCCGCGTGATGAGTAGGCCCACTTTGCTTTTCTTTCAGCTTCTGGTCGCGGTCGTCGTGCTGGGGCTGTGGCAGTTGCTTGCCACCGTGCCGATCTTCGGCCGCATGTGGCTGCCGCCGTTCTTCTTTTCCAATCCGGTCGACGTCGGCAGCCAGATCTTCGACTGGTTCTCAAGCGGCGTGATCTGGAAGCATCTGCTGATCACGCTCTGGGAGTCGGTTCTCGCGTTTGCGATCGGCTCGCTTGGCGGGGTCTTGGTCGGCTTCTGGTTCGCGCGCCAGCCTCGCGTCGCGGGGATCTTCGATCCCTATGTGAAGATGGTCAATGCGCTGCCGCGCGTCGTTCTTGCGCCGATTTTTACGCTATGGCTTGGGCTCGGCATCTGGTCGAAGGTCGCGCTCGGCGTCACGCTGGTGTTCTTCATCGTCTTCTTCAACGTCTACCAGGGCGTCAAGGAGGTCAGCACCACCGTGCTGGCAAATGCCCGCATGCTCGGCATGAGCGAGCGGCAGCTGACGCGGCATGTTTACTGGCCCTCGGCGCTGTCGTGGATGTTCTCCTCGCTGCATACCTCGGTCGGCTTCGCCGTGGTCGGCGCTGTGGTCGGAGAATATCTCGGCTCCGCGGCGGGGCTCGGCTATCTGATCCAGCAGGCCGAAGGCGTGTTTGACGTCGCCGCGGTTTTCGCCGGCATGTTCGTGCTGTCGGCTTTCGTCATCCTGATCGATCTCGCGGTGACCAGGGTCGAGCGGCGGCTGCTGGTCTGGCGGCCGGACGCGGCCTACGGGCACGGGTAGATTTTCCCGTCATTCCGGGATGGTGCGTTAGCACCAGACCCGGAATCTCGAGATTCTCCGATGTGCAACTGCACGTCGTAGCTCGATGCTTCGCATCGCCCCGGAATCACAACCGGCGATCGCCGGTTGTCAATTCAGCAGCTTGATGTCGTCTGGCGTCTGCGGCGGGGTCTTGATCGCGATTGCCTTGAACGTCCGTCCATCCGGCTTGGTGCCGCCGTGCGCAGTGCCATGTGGAATGATGACGAGGTCGCCCGGCTTCACCCTCACTTCCTTGTCGCCGAGCCAGATCGTTCCGGTGCCTTCCAGAATGTACTGGATCTCGTTGGCATTGGGATGCAAATGCTTTGGCGTGTTGCCGTCCTGGATGGCGACGGTAGCGCCGTCGGCGGCGACGAACACCTTGTTGCGCATCCCGGTCGGATTGGCCGGGCTAAGGGCATCGCCTTCCAACTCGCCGGTGTGAATGACCTGTGCGGTGATGGTTTCTGCGGCCAGCGCCGGCCGCAACAGATGCGTGACGCCGCAGCCGGTGGCGAACGCGACGGCGACAGATAGCGTGGTAGCAACGCGATTCATGGGTGGTCCTCCCTACTGCAGTTTTTGCAGAGGGGATGCTATGCCGCGAAACCGCCGCTGACTAGCGCGTCATCCATCCTGTTCCGATCGACTTTTTTGAAAAAATCGGGCTGGCCAGCGGAATAAAGCGCGTCGACACGATTGCGCCATTTCGAGCGCTATGACCCCAAAGTCGCCTTCTCAAGCCGGCCCGGCTCCTCTATCGTGCCGTCAAAATGGAGGACCCCATGCGGAAAATGTTTGGCCGGATTACCGGGACGCTGTTGGCGCTGTTTCTGACTTCAGGTCTTGCTGCAGCGCAAAGCAAAATTACGGTCGCGGTAGGGGGCGGCTCCTGCCTGTGCTATCTGCCGACCGTGCTGGCAAAGCAGCTCGGCGAGTTCGACAAGGCGGGCCTTGCGGTCGAGCTGGTCGACCTCAAGGGCGGCTCGGACGCGCTCAAGGCCGTGCTGGGCGGCAGCGCCGATGTGGTTTCCGGCTATTTCGACCACTGCGTCAATCTCGCCGCCAAGAAGCAGGAGCTGCAGGCTTTTGTCGTTTATGACCGTTATCCCGGCCTCGTGTTGGTTGTATCCCCCTCGCACAACGGCGAGATCAAAACGATCAAGGATCTTGCCGGCAAGAAGGTCGGCGTCACCGCACCGGGGTCCTCGACCGATTTCTTTCTCAAATATTTGCTGAAGAAAAACGGCCTCGACCCGACCAGCGCCGCCGTGATCGGCGTCGGTCTCGGCGCGACCGCGGTCGCGGCAATGGAGCAGGGCCAGATCGACGCCGCCGTGATGCTGGATCCGTCGGTCACGGTTCTGCAGGGCAGCCATCCGGACCTGCGGATCCTCTCCGATACGCGGACGCAGAAGGATACGCTTTCGGTTTTCGGCGGCGAATATCCGGGCGGCGCGCTCTATTCCACCACGGCGTGGATCGCCTCGCACGAGAAGGACGTGCAGGCCCTGACCAACGCGATCGTGAGCACGCTCGCCTGGATCCATGGGCATTCGCCTGAAGAGATCATGGCGAAAATGCCCCCCGAAATGGTCGGCAAGAACAAGGAGCTCTATCTCGCGGCGCTCAAGAACACGATCCCGATGTATTCGGAAACCGGCAAGATGGACCCCAAGGGCGCCGACGCGGTGCTCGCCGTGTTCAGCGAAAGCTCGCCTGAGGTCGCCAAGGCCAAAGTCGACGTCAGCAAGACCTTCACCAACAAATATGTCGAGCAGGCGAAGAAGACGACGGGGATGAATGCCAAATAAGGTCGCGCGATCGGCATGACGGTTCCGGTCATTCACCGCGTCACCACGCTCGATCTGAGTTTCCAGCCCTGGCCGTGGCCGTTCGCTGAGGCGCGGCGCGCCGACATCGACGCGCATTTTGCCGTCAAGCAGCGCGAGAAGCCGATCTGGAACGGCCGCATCCTTTTGGGGCGCAACCCCGACTTCACCGGGGAACGCTTCAGCGCCAGTTATTTCGATGCCGATTTCGCAAGCTTTCTGGCCTGGCGCGACTGGGGTTTTCCGGACGCCTCCGTGTTCAACGGCTTCGGGATGGGCGCGCTGCGTTGCCGCGACGGCGCGTTCGTGCTGGGTGAAATGGGCCGGCATACGTCGAATGCCGGGCGGATCTACTTTCCGTCGGGAACGCCCGATCTCGACGATATCAGCGGTGGCGCGGTCGATATAGCAGGCAGCGTCGCCCGCGAAGTCCTGGAGGAAACCGGTCTTTGCGCCGCCGATTACCGGGCCGGCGACCATTGGGACTGCGTCGTCTCCGGCGCCGCGATTGCGATGATCAGGATATTGGATGTCGATCTGACGGGCGAGGCGCTGCGCGTCAGGATCGAGGCCAATCTGGCCCGGCAACGGCAGCCGGAACTTTCCGCGATCCATCTGGTGCGCTGCGCCGGCGATCTCAACGCGGCGATGCCGCGCTTTGTCGCGGCGTTTGTCGAAGCGCAGATGAGTGGCTAGATTTCGCCAAGGGAAGAAAGGTGCCACGTCATGAGCAAGAAGCCTTCGCAATCCCTTAGCCTCGAGCTGAAACCCTTTGTTGCGCCGTTTCGTTTCGACGGATCGGGCAAGTTCCGTCTCCGGTCGCACAAGACCAATGGGAAGGGCGGCCTCGACAAGGACAAGGCCGAGAAGATCATCGAAGCCAACCGGAAGCGCCTGAGCGATTTTCAGGAAAGGCTGTACGCGCAGGATCGCTGGTCGCTGCTTGTGATCCTTCAGGGCATGGATGCGGCGGGCAAGGACAGCGCCATCAAGAGCATCTTCGAGGGCGTCAATCCGCAGGGCTGCGAGGTCTATTCGTTCAAGCAGCCGACCTCTCACGAACTTGATCATGATTTCATGTGGCGCAGCATGATCGCGCTGCCGGAGCGCGGCCGCATCGGCATCTTCAATCGCTCCTATTACGAGGAATGCCTGGTGACGCGGGTGCATCCGGAATTTCTTGCCAAGGAGAAGATCCCGCACCGGCTTGTGACCAAGAACATCTGGCGCGAGCGGTTCCAGGATATTTCCGCGATCGAGCGCTACCTCGCGCGCAACGGCACGGTGATCCTGAAATTCTTCCTCAACGTCTCGAGACAGGAGCAGCGCGAGCGGTTTCTCGACCGGCTTGAGCAGCCTTCGAAGAACTGGAAATTCTCGATGAACGACATAACCGAGCGCGCGCTGTGGCCGCGATATATGGCGGTGTATCAGGACATCGTCCGGCACACCTCGACCGCGCTGGCGCCATGGTATGTGGTGCCGGCCGATCACAAATGGTTCGCCCGGGTTGTGATCGGCTCCGCGATCGTCTGCGCGCTCGAGACCCTCGATCTGCGCTTTCCACGCGCCGACAAGGCGTCGCTGCAGGAATTCAAGCGGGTGCGCGGGGCGCTCGAGAGCGAAGGCAAGGGCGGCGCGAGGAAGGTTGCGAAAAAGATCTAGTTGAGACCGGCGACAGCGCTGACGACCGGCCTTAATTCTTCCGCCCCTCGGAATACCATTCCGAATGCGACATAGAGGATCACGACCAGACCGAGGTAGCCGATCCAGGGGTATTTGTGCAGCAGGCCGGCTATAAATCTCGCGGCGACGCCCATCAGGAGGATCGACAGGCTGAGGCCAAAAAAGAGGACGGCCGGGTGCTCCCGTGCGGCGCCCGCGACCGCCAGCACGTTGTCGAGCGACATCGAGAGGTCGGCGATAATGATCTGTCCCGTTGCCTGAGCCAGCGTCTTGCGGGGGGCATGGCCGGCGACGGTGCCATCGGCGTTGATATCAAATCCGGTCAGGGCCTCGACGGCTTCTTCCTCTTCGCCGGCGGTCGCGCGAAGCTCGCGCCACATCTTCCAGCACACCCAGAGCAACAGAACGCCGCCCGCGAACAGGAGGCCGACGAGTTTCAGCAGCTGGGTGGTAATTCCGGCAAACAGGGTGAGCAGGACAGTGGCGCCCGCCATGCCAAACAAAATCGCTCGCGTGCGCTGTTGTTCCGGCAATCCGGCCGCGGCCATGCCGACGACGATGGCGTTGTCGCCGGCCAGGGCCAGGTCGATCATCACGACCTGGAAAAGCGCAGCAACGGCTTCGGGCGTAAAAAACTCCATCATCGGATGGCATCCTGTTGTGGCGGGCCTTCAACAACCCGCATTTTCAGGGGACCATCGAAAGATTGTCGAACCAGTTGAGCAAATGCATGGGATTGCTGATGATTCCGCTGACGATCCAGGTGAATGTGAAGGCGCCGGCGACATCCCAAATCGACACGCCCGGCGCGTCACGGCTCGCCTTTGTGACAAGCGCGTACAGGGCGGCGCCGCATGCAATCACGAATGACAGGACGCTGAGAACGGGCGGCACCAGAGGCAGGGGAACGAGGAGGAGCAGCACGAAAGCCGGCGCTGCGGCGAGCGCGATCAGGCCGGCCAGCTCCAGGAAACGCGAGGAGACGTCGATCGCGAATTCGGGTTCAGGTCCGTATTCCGTTTTCCAGAGAGCCATTGAAATGCTCCATTGCCGGAGCGCACGAGCGCGCGCCACATTGCAGGATGCAGGCCCGTCGAGGACACCGTGCGTCCTATTTCTTCAAGATAGGGGCGCCGTTCGATATGGGTATTGGTATTGGTCGGGTGGTAGTTTTACGGGGCTATCCGCCCGAGGCGGATGGCCTGCCGCACCAGTCCGGCAACGCTCTCGGCCTGCATCTTTTCCATGACCTCGGCGCGATAGCTCTCCACCGTTCGCACGCTGAGGCTAAGCTTGGCCGCGATGGCATGGCTGGTGAATCCCTCCACCACCAGGTCGAAGATCTCGATCTGGCGCGGCGTCAGCCGGGCAAACCGGGCGCCGAGCGCGCTTTGCGATTTTTCCTGCTGCTCGAAGCTCCGGGCGAGCGCGCGGTTGATCGCTGCAACCAGTTGGGCGTCATCGACCGGCTTTTCGATAAAGTCTTGCGCTCCCGATTTGATGGCGGCCACCGCCATCGGCACGTCGGCGTGACCCGAGATCAGAACCACGGGCATTGCGATCTCACGTCGCGCGAGCTCCCGCACCAGCCCAATGCCGTCCGTGCCGGGCATCTTCACGTCGGCGACGATGCAGCCCGGCTCGCGCTTGCCGACTGCGGCCAAGAACACGTCGGCCAACTCGTAGGCCTTCACCGAATATCCCAAAACGCGGAGCATCTCGCTCAAGGCGTCCCGAACCGATGTATGATCGTCGATGACAAAGATCGTCGGAGCGGCCACGGTCAGCGCTCCCGCGAGGAATCGAGCGGCACCGAGAAGCGGAACTCTGTTGCCCCTCGCTCGCCGGAATGCAGCCACACGCGCCCGCCATGCGCTTCCACGATGGACGCGCAGATCGAAAGGCCGAGTCCCAGGCCGTCCTGCTTTGTCGTTGCGAGAGGATCGAACAGGCGGCTCGCCAGCTCGCCCTCGATGCCGGGTCCGTTGTCCAATACGCCGATCTCGACGCGCGGCGGCGCTGTGTGTTGACGTGCCACGACGTGAACGTGGCCCTGCGACTGGCCCGCCGCGGCGATGGCGTCGACGGCGTTGTGGACGAGATTGAGCACGACCTGCTCCAGTTGAACCCGATCGCCATGCAAATCAGGCAGGTCGGCGGGCGCGTCGAGATCGATGCGAATTTGCCTGGCGGATGCCTCCGCATGGGCCAGTGTCATGGCCTCCTCGAGCATGTCCCGCGTGTTGATCGTGCTGACCTGGGGATGCCCGCGACGGATGAAATTCCGCATGCGCCGCACGATGTCACCGGCGTGGTCGATGTGCGTCAGCATGGCCGATAGATTGTTGGCGGCTCGGGACAGGTCGCCGCCGGGTGTGAGCAAAAGATGTTGCGCAGATCGCCCGAGCGCCCGCGCCGCGGTCATGGGTTGATTGATCTCGTGGGCGAGCGCCGATGCCATTCCGCTCACCAGGTTGACGCGCGCGACCTGGGCGACTTCCGCCTGCCTTTCAACGAGACGTGCCTGGGCGTCGCGGGCAATCCGATCGGAGTTCTTGCGTTCGCTGACGACGACGCCGACGATCAGCCCAGTCACCGTCAGCACCAGCACCAAAGTCTGGAATTCGGTAAATTCGCCCGCATCATATCCGGAGAGGTGCAGAAGGCCGATGAGGCTGAACTGGGTTACGGCAAGACTGAGGCAGGCGCCGTCGAGGCCATGGCGGACGGCGGCGATCACGACCGGCACGAACAGCAGGTAGAAAAGCCTGAATCCATGCGCCACCTCGCTGCCGATGATCAGCCAAAGCGCGACGCCGATGATGCAGAAATACAGCGCGCCTTCCGGGGCGAGTGAAAGCAGGCGACGCGTGTTCAGCAGTTCGCGAATTCTGAACCGCAGCAGGAGCGGGGTTACCACGGCAATGCCAATGGTGTCGCCGATGATCAGCGGGCGAACGACCTGCATGACATCGCGCATGTCGAACTGACCGACGGCGAGCAGGAACGCGCTTAGAAGAGCCGTATCGAGGACAGCGCCTGCAAGACCCGCCGCGAGCAAAATCAGGACATCGCGAAGATGGGTCAGATCCGCATCGATCCGGAAGTATCGTTGCACCAGAGCGGCGACCGACGTGTAGCTCAGCGCGGTAATGGCGGCCACGCCGATGTCGATCGGCCAGTCCACGTCGTTTTGCAGGACGAGGGTCTCGGCGACGACCATTCCCGCAAACAGGACCAATCCGCCCAGAGGTCCTCCGCGGATCATCAGCGCGAAAGCCACGCCAAGACCCGGATCCCACGGCGTGATCGGCAAGCCCTTGTGGACGTGAATGAAGCTCGCCCATTCGAGAATGACGTAGGCCGCCAGATACAACGCGGCGATGGCCCATTTCGAGGCATGCTCCGATGAATGGAGCTGCAACCATTCCTTTGGCAGTACTCGGGCGGGCATGTCGCTCTCTGGCACGGGGTATCAACTTCAGCGGTCGTCGAATCCGGCCGGGAAGCCTGTTGAAAGCGGCAGGGGCCCGCCGCCGGCACGCCGATCTCTTCGATAGCCTGCGGTTTCCCAAATGTCCAAGTTCGAGTTGATGATCGGCCTGAAGACCGGGGAGTTCACACGCCTCGCGCAGCGCAAAGCGCGAAACGTGAAGGCGTGATTTTGCCTGTCGGGCAAATCAGTGACTTGCCTGTCCAGTCCGATTTGCAAAAATATTCTTGTTTTCGCCCGACCCAAATCACTTCTATATCCCCGCCGTCCCGTCCCACAGAGGGGCGTTGGCCATCGTCATTGACGCGGGGCGGGATGCGGTGGACGCGGATGGCGCTCTTGACGAATGGCGCGTGAGGCGGACGGAGAAGTCGTGTGGTCCTGACACCCCGACGCTGGTGTCAAGTTGGCAGGTAACCGCCGATGACGGTGGCAAGAAAGCCGGTCACCGAGGAGAGCGCGAAGGAAACCGTTAAAACCATTGCGCGGGGAATGCCGGGCGATTTCCGGTGTGACCTGACTAACGCGTGTGCGTTCTACCGCTATCATGGCACACGCGGCTATCGGGCGCATCGGGCGCCCGGCATTCCCTGCGCCCTCTAATGGGAGAGGGCGGGAGTTCAAGAGCAAAACTCGCGCGGAACGTGCGGCGAGATCGCGAAGCCATACCTTGACGTCATTGCTGCGAGGAAGCTGCGAGGAACGAAGCGACGAAGCAATCCATTCCTCCTTTGCGCGGTGGCAATGGATTGCTTCGCTTGCGCTCGCAATGACGAGACTACGGACAAAGGCGCCTCCTGTAGGGGCAATTAGGTCAGCCGATCTGACTAACTTTTGGCATTGCGGCTACAGGGCTTTCTCGTTTAGAACGGGCCACGGAAGCGCGCCCTGGCAACGAACCGTCAATGGTTTTGGCCGAGAATCGGGCTTCCAAAAGGGTCTGGCAATGCTGATTCGCAGCTGTAAGTACGGATTTCACGGGAAAGCGGCCGTTGCCGCCGCTCCCGAAGCGATTCCGGCTGCGTCGCTGCCCACCCTGCTTCTTGGCGGGCTGCTTCTTATCTGCCCCTGAGGGCTGTCTGGGCGGTTTGCGCCTGGGCACTCAGGGGTTGCGCGAGATCACCAGACCCCTTCAGCGCTCGGACAGCAGCGCACCAGATACAAGGAATTTTCGAAATGGCCACCGTGAACAAGTCCGCCAAGGACCGCGTTATCATATTCGACACCACGTTGCGCGACGGCGAACAGTGCCCTGGCGCCACCATGAGCTTCGAGGAGAAGCTCGAGGTCGCCGAAATGCTCGACGACATGGGCGTCGACGTCATTGAGGCCGGTTTCCCGATCACCTCCGAGGGCGACTTCCAGGCGGTCAGCGAGATCGCCCGGCGTGCGAAGAACGCCGTGATCGCCGGCTTGTCGCGCGCGCACCCCAAGGACATCGATCGCTGTGCCGAGGCCGTGAAATTTGCAAAGCGCGGCCGCGTCCACACCGTGATCGCGACCTCGCCGCTGCATATGCGGGTCAAGCTCAACATGACGCCGGAGCAGGTGATCGAGACCTCAATCGCCAATGTCAGCCGCGCCCGCAACCACATCGACGACGTCGAATGGTCCGCGGAAGACGGCACCCGCAGCGAGATGGAATTTCTCTGCCGCATCGTCGAGGCCGTGATCAAGGCCGGCGCCACCACAGTCAATATTCCCGACACCGTCGGCTATACCGTCCCCGAGGAATACACCCATTTCATGCGCACCCTGATTGAGCGGGTACCGAATTCCGACAAGGCGGTGTTCTCGGTTCACTGCCATAACGATCTCGGCATGGCGGTGGCGAACTCGCTGGCGGGGCTGGCCGGCGGCGCGCGGCAGATCGAATGCACCGTCAACGGCATCGGCGAACGGGCAGGCAACGCCGCGCTCGAGGAAGTCGTGATGGCGATCAATGTCCGCAACGACAGGTTCCCGTACTGGAACAAGATCGACACCACCATGTTGACCCGGGCATCGAAACTGGTCTCAGCGGCGACCTCGTTCCCGGTGCAGTACAACAAGGCGATCGTGGGCCGGAACGCGTTTGCCCATGAAAGCGGCATCCATCAGGACGGCGTCCTGAAGGACGCGTCGACCTATGAGATCATGCGGCCGGAAATGGTCGGCTTGAAGCAGTCGTCGCTGGTGCTGGGCAAGCATTCCGGACGCCACGCCTTCGTCCACAAGCTGGAGGAGATGGGCTACAAGCTCGGCGCCAACCAGCTGGAAGACGCGTTCGTGCGGATGAAGGCGCTCGCCGACCGCAAGAAGGATATCTATGACGAGGATATCGAGGCGCTGGTCGATCAGGAAATCGCCAACGCGCATGATCGCATCAAGCTAGCGTCGCTGACGGTGATCGCGGGCACCCATGGTCCGCAGCGCGCTACCATGAAGCTCAATATCGACGGCCAGACCAGGATCGAGGAAGCCGAGGGCAATGGCCCGGTCGATGCGGTGTTCAACTGCATCAAGGCGCTGGTGCCGCACGAGGCCAAGCTGGAACTCTACCAGGTCCATGCGGTCACCGAAGGCACCGACGCGCAGGCCGAGGTCTCGGTGCGGCTCGCCCATGAAGGCCGCTCGATGACGGCACGCGCGTCCGACCCGGATACGCTGGTGGCTTCGGCCAAGGCCTACCTGGGGGCGCTGAACAAGATCGTCATGAAGCGCCAGCGCGACATGCCGGCGGCGGCGGCCGGCTGATTGTTCAGCTGCCGTCATTCCGGGGCGCATCGTAGATGCGAACCCGGAATCTCGAGATTCCGGGTTCGCGCTTTGCGCGCCCCGGAATGACAGCGAAAAGAAACGCGGCGCTCCGGCGCCGCGTTATTGCGCTGCAACATCGCCTTGCTGGATCCCTGCGAACAGGCAATGGCGTTTTGGCCGGCTTCTCTGTATTGGTGCCGCTGGCATACAAGGACCGGAGCGGCGCTAGGCGCGCGCTCCGCAAGAATCACGCGGGAGGTAACATGCGCAAATTGATATTGGCTGCGGCGTCGATCGCGGCATTGACGCGGGCCGGACCGGCACTGGCCGACGATCCGATCGTCATCAAATTCAGCCACGTCGTGGCGACCAACACGCCGAAGGGGCTTGCGGCCGAAAAGTTCAAGGAATTGGCCGAAAAATACACGGCCGGCAAGGTGAAGGTCGAGGTCTACCCGAACTCGCAGCTCTACAAGGACAAGGAAGAGCTGGAGGCGCTTCAGCTCGGCGCGGTGCAGATGCTGGCGCCGTCGAACTCCAAGTTCGGTCCGATCGGCGTCAGGGAGTTCGAGGTGTTCGATCTGCCGTATATCCTGCCGGACCTGAAAACGCTTCGCAAAGTCACTGACGGTCCGCTTGGCGCCAAGCTGCTCAAGCTGCTGGATTCCAAGGGCATGACCGGCCTTGCCTACTGGGACAACGGCTTCAAGCAAATGAGCGCCAACAAGAAGCTTGTCAGCCCGGCGGATTACAAAGGCCTGAAATTCCGGATTCAGTCATCCAAGGTGCTGGAGGCGCAGTTCCGCGCGCTTGGCTCCATTCCGCAGGTGATGGCGTTCTCGGAGGTCTACCAGGCGCTGCAGACCGGCGTGGTCGACGGCCAGGAAAACACCTGGTCGAACATCTACACCCAGAAAATGCATGAGGTGCAGAAGTACATCACCAACACCAATCACGGCTACATAGGCTACGTCGTGGTAGTGAACAAGAAATTCTGGGACGGCCTTCCCGCCGACATTCGCGCGCAATGCGAAAAGGCGATGAAGGAAGCCACCGCCTTCGGCAATAGCCAGTCGGCGAAGGAAAATGACGACGCCCTGGAGGAGATCAAGAAAACCGGCAAGAGCGAAATCGTCACGCTGACGCCGGAACAGGATGCGGCCATGCGCAAGGCGCTGGATCCGGTTTACAAGGATGTCGCGACCCGCGTCGGTCAGCCGTTGATCGACGAATTCCTCAAGGAGACGAGGGGCGCGACCAACTAAGTCGACACTGAGGGGCTTCCGTGCTTCGGCACGGAAGCCCTTTTATGTCAGGTCCGCGGCTGCGTTTGCCGCGGAAGGGATCGCGCGAGATCGTCCGCATGGACTCTTGAGAATGATCGGCACCGGGGGGAGTTCATGTTTCTTCGCATCCTCGATCGGCTTGAGGAGATACTGATCGCGTCGCTGATGGCGGCCGCGACCTTCATCATCTTCCTTGCGGTGGCGCACCGCTATCTGATCGGCGTTCCCTTTCTTTATGACTATCTGTTCCCCATCAATCTGTCGTGGGCGCAGGAACTTTGCATTTACATGTTCGTGTGGGTGGCGAAATTCGGCGCGGCCTATGGCGTGCGGACCGGCATTCATGTCGGCGTCGACGTTCTGGTCAACCAGCTGAAATCGCCGTGGCGAAATATGGTGGTGCTGTTCGGACTGTTCTGCGGCGCCTTCTTCACCGGCGTGATCGGCACCATGGGCGCGAAATTCGTGATCGGGCTGATGTCCACCGATCAGGTCTCGCCCGATCTCGAAATTCCGAGCTGGCTTGTCTACCTCTGCATTCCGCTCGGCTCCTACCTGATGTGCTTCCGTTTTCTTCAGGTCGCGTTTGCCTATTGGCGCACCGGACAACTGCCGCATCACGATCACGCCCATGTCGAAGGGCTCGATGTTGATGCGCCCGGCATCGGCGTCGCCGAGGTTACCCAATGAGCAGCCTATTCATCTTCGGGCTTCTGATCGCGCTGATGCTGACGGGTATGCCGATCTCGATCGCGCTCGGCATGACAGTTCTGACCTTCATCTACACGATGACGAACGTTCCGACCGAATCGGTGGCGCTGAAGCTGTTCACCGGGATCGACAATTTCGAGATCATGGCGATCCCGTTCTTTATTCTCGCCGGCAATTTCCTCACCCATGGCGGCGTCGCGCGCCGTATGATCAATTTTGCGACGTCCATGGTCGGGCATTGGTATGGCGGGTTGGGTCTCGCCGGCGTGATGGCCTGCGCGCTGTTCGCCGCGGTGTCGGGTTCGTCGCCGGCGACCGTGATCGCAATCGGCTCGATCATGCTGCCGGCGATGGTAAAGCAGGGCTTTCCCAAGCGCTTCGGCGCTGGCGTGATCACGACCTCCGGGGCGCTCGGCATCCTGATCCCGCCATCGATCGTGATGGTGATCTATTGCGTGGCGACCGGCGGCAGCGTCGCGCTCGATCCGGCGGGCCATCGAGTGTCGTCGGCCTCGGTCGGGCAGATGTTCATGGCCGGGGTCGTCCCGGGCCTCATGCTGGCGTCACTGCTCGGACTCACGACCTTCTATCGCGCCTGGAAAAATGACTATCCACGACTTCCTCGCGCCAGCTGGCGCGAGAGGCTTGTCGCGTTCCAAAAATGCATGTGGGGACTGCTGCTGATCCTGATTGTGCTCGGCGGCATCTATGCAGGCTTGTTCACGCCCACGGAAGCGGCCGCCGTCAGCGCGGTGTACGCCTTCGTCATCGCTGTGTTCGTCTATCGCGATATGTCGCTGAAGGATGTGCCGAAGGTCCTGCTTGGCTCCGCCAATATGAGCGCAATGATTCTCTATATCATCACCAACGCAGTGCTGTTTTCGTTCCTGATGGCCAACGAAAATATCCCGCAGCAGATTGCCGCGTGGATCACTTCGGTCGGCGTAAGCTGGGTGATTTTCCTGCTGATCGTCAATGTGCTGCTGCTGCTGGCAGGCAATGTGATGGAGGCATCCTCCATCGTGCTGATCATGGCACCGATCCTGTTTCCGGTTGCGGTCAGGCTAGGGATTCATCCGGTGCATCTGGGCATCCTGATGGTCGTCAACATGGAAGTCGGTATGTGCCATCCGCCGGTAGGCCTCAATCTTTACGTGGCATCCGGCATCGCCAAGATGGGCATCACCGAACTGACGATCGCGGTGTGGCCATGGCTTTTGACGATGCTGGTCTTTCTCGGCATCGTCACTTACGTCCCCGAAATCTCGCTGTGGCTGCCGCGGCTGTTGGGAATGATTTGAAACTGCAAGATTACATCTTGGTAAGACAGCGCACTCTTGCCAAACCGTAAGTTGATTGCGGGAGCCGGCGCGCCCATCTTCAGGCAACCTTTCAAAGGAGGTTCACCATGAGGAAAGTCGCTATCGCCGGCATCGCTGCGCTCGCCATCGCCGGCTCGACCGCGGTCTATGCCCAGCACCGGCCGTGGTTTCATGAGCATATGGGGCACATGCGAATGAGTCCCGAGGACCGGGCCGCGCTTACCGACGCGCGGATCGCCGCCGTCCACGCCGGGCTAAAGCTCAACCCCGATCAGGAAAAGCTGTGGCCGCCGGTAGAGGCTGCGGTGCGGGATTTCGCCAAGCTGCGGATCGATCGCGCCAATGCGCGGATCAATGCCAAGCCGGACAATTCACTGGATGCGCAGAAGCCTGATGATCCGGTAGCGCGGCTGCGCGAACGCGCCGACAACATGGCGACGTCGGCGGTGGCGCTGAAGAAGATCGCGGACGCGGCAGACCCGCTCTACAAGACCCTGGACGACGGCCAGAAGCGTCGCCTTGCCGTCCTGACGCATAGGGAAGGCCGGTTTGGTGGCGGCTGGCGGCACCGCGGCTTCGAGCACGGCATGATGGGCGGTGATCGGGATCGCGGCTACGATCGGGATAGCGGCCGCGACATGGATGGCAACCGAGGCGGTCCTGACCGGCTCTAGCCGCGCGGACCCTCAATCGCTGGAAAGCCAGCAAAAGCCGCCGGTTTCCGGCGGCTTTTTCGTTTTGGCGCTCCCCGGTCATGACCGGGGAATACCGCGCCGGTTTGCTGGACATCGGGGGGTCGCTTTGCTAAACGACGCCCTCTTGCGAAGGCTTTCCGGGCCAAGCTCCGGGCGCATAGCTCAGTTGGTAGAGCAGATGACTCTTAATCATCGGGTCCCAGGTTCGAGCCCTGGTGCGCCCACCATTGCAAGTGCAAGACTTTTTCTCGCTTCGCATTAGAACATCTCAGGCCAGTTGGGCGGTCAGTTGGGAGATTTTGTTCTCCTTTC
This sequence comes from uncultured Alphaproteobacteria bacterium, assembly GCA_963801875.1. Classification (GTDB taxonomy): domain Bacteria; phylum Pseudomonadota; class Alphaproteobacteria; order Rhizobiales; family Xanthobacteraceae; genus Bradyrhizobium. The sequence continues at coordinate 714,612 of CAWDGT010000011.1, forward strand.
GGCCATTTCGAGCTTGCGGATTGCGCTCTCGCCGAGCGCCGGATCGCGACTGAGATAATGGGTGTCCAGGATCGCGCGGACGCCCCGCAGGCTGTGTCCGGTGATGGTGGCGATCTCAGCCTCGGTGCATCCGGCAAGCGCCAGACGCGTCACCGCGGTGCCGCGAAGGTCGTTAAATGTCACGCCGACCACCCCGGCCTTGGCGCACGCCTTGCCCCAGGACGCCCGAAATCCATCCGCCGTCCAGGGTGCGCCGTCGCTATTCGTCACGATCAAAATGCTGCGCTTCGTTGTTGCATCGAGCGCAGCCTTGAGCGGCGCGCCGACCGGAATGACGACGCGGGCGCCGGTCTTGCCCTGACGCAGCCGGATGTACGTGCCGTCATAGCCCGACCACGGCAGCCGCAGCAGATCGCCCTGCCGCTGTCCGGTCCATAGCGCGAGGAGCAGTGGTAGATGCAGATGCGCCGGCGCTCGCTCCAGAAAGGCGGTCTCGTCGGTGACGGTCCAGACCTTGTCGGCACGGCCACCGCCGCGATATAGCCGACCGCCGCGCTCGCATGGGTTGGCGGCAACCAGCCCGCGATTAAAACTCCAAGCCAGCGTGCGGGCGAGAACTGTCCAAGCGTAATCAGCTAGCCGACGCCCGGCGTTGGCGGCGAGTCGATCACGCCATCCCATGAAGATGCCGCGAGATCGACGGTCAGTAAGTGCCGACAATGGGAAATCGCCGAACTCCTTTTCGATGCGCTTGATCATCGCGGCATAGCTGCGACGCGTACTATCGGCGAGGCTGGTGAAATCGTCGCTTACTTGGAACTGCTGCAGGATGCTGATGAGAGTTCCGTGAGCCGGAACCACCTTGCGCGCCACAGCTTCATTATAGCTTGCGACAAACTCCGGCGTACCAGGTTCACCGCTCAGCGCCGGCCCCGACTTCCACGCATACCAGTAGGTACGCTTGGAGCCACCGGCGAGTCGCTTAGTGATGCTATTGATTCCCTTGAGTCGTACGCGCATTTTTCATGATCCAGGTGTCGAGACTGTTCACACTATTCGCATTAGTCAACTCGCCAAAAGTAAGCGAAAGCCGTCCATCGGTTTCCAACACCGCTCCGCTCACACTCATGCCAGCCTTCTTCGCTTGCTTAATCGCGGCAGCAAGATTTGGTTTGCGCTGGCGAGAAGGCTTCGGCCGGCTCGGCGCTTTGAAATCCTCAGGTGGCATTGGCTGTACCCCCCAAAACTTGCTGAGGGGACGGAACGCCGGTGGTGATGGATATCTTGCCAGTCGCAGGATCGATTTCGATGCGCCCAATCGGCAATCGCATCGTTTGGGCTGCACGAATGGCGCGCTCGATCTCGGACTGCTTAAACCGCAGGCCAGGGCGGTTTGGATCGCTCTTGCGGCCTCTAGGTCGGGCCATCGCTCTTCCTCACAAAAGAAACACTGCCTCTCCCCCTCCCGGGTGGAAAAGCTCACTACAAAACTTGTGTCTCTCCTGTGATGGCTAACATCATATAGTAGATTACCGGTCGTGAAAACCATTTTTTGTATTTTCGGCCAGAATTCGCGTTTCGGACGTGAATTCCTACTCCCCGGGGGGATGCTCGCCGAAGAGGCGCACTTGACTAAACTTGGGCGCCTCACGAGGTCCAGTCGCTGACTTTTGCCCCGATTTTGTGTAATACAGAAAATATGGCCAAGAAACGGAAAAGGCGAAGGGGACGTCCGGCAACGGGTCATGACCCCGTGGTGCCGGTTCGCCTGCCGGAGAAGCTGCTCCGTGACATCGATGCATGGGGCGGCGTCTATCACAATGAGCATGAACTTGACGGCATGAACCGTTCGACAGCCATCCGGTGCCTGATCCTGCTCGGTCTAGAAAGGGCGCAACTTCGCGCCATCGACCCGAAGGATAAGACCACCTTCGAGGGGGCGACGCTGCCCTTGCTGAAGTTTTTCAGGCGGCCGACCATCGGGAAGTGGCTTGCTGAAGGCACGGCAAAAGCCGCGAAGCTGAAACCGCCAGTTATCTCGAGGCACACAAAACGAACTCCGCTGACCGGCACGGAAGTAATTGCAGCCGCTGATCGTGCGGTGGCACGGTCAAGGGAGCGCAAGTTGTAGGCCGCGCGGCGCCGCTCGCCGTGTCCTTACTCGGCGGGCTCAGAAATGGAGCGTTGACAAGCTGCCCGGCACCTGCATTCGGTAAGGCGCGCACCTGATAGTTGTCAGGATCATCGTCTCCTCGTGGCAGTGTGGAACGTCGTGCAGCAGCGAGCGCAACAAGCTGACCCAAGTTTTCGTCAAAGCCTTCTGTCTGCTTGACGCGTGCCGCTAAGGGTGAGCCGACATCGACGCGCGCCAAATCATCGATCGTGGGAACTCCAGCAGCGCGCAGCGCCCGGCAGGTCGCCGGCGATATTCCGATAAGTTCAAGCCTTCGTTGGCGTGCGCTTTCGGGAAAGCAATGTACGCTAAACACGCAACTGTCGCATTTGTGGTTGAGTTGAAAATCGAGGCTGTCAAGGTCGCGATTGACGATGGACGCAAGCAAACCATCCTCCGCAAGAATCCGGTTGAGGTCAGAGAACTCGCTCTCCAAGTTTAGAGCTGGAAGATTAAGTAGGGCTTGGGGCTCATTCGTAGCTTGATCGATCCGCGCGACGCATCCTTCAATCGCATCAGGCGTCACCTCTCGACCGGCGATAATCAAGGGAGCTTGCTCGAGAAGCTGTCGTAGCATCAACAAATAGATGCCTAGCTGAATGCGATGGTAGGTACGATCCTTCCTGCTAGCCTTAGCCTCCACGACGCGCAGTCGAGGCGTCCCACGGTCCCAAAGGACCAAGATGAAATCCACTCTGCCATCTACGTCGAAGGCGCCAAATGTCCCGGTTACTTTGATTTCGCGACCATAAGCGGGCACGTCGGCTGCGAGGGCCTCGAGGCTCGTACGGAATTGTGCCCAAGGTACTGCGCGGATGCCTGGCTCGCGTTGGTCGGAATGAGTGAGGTCTCGCAGCCCCTCCGCACGCAACGCCGCTTCCCAGCCGTTTTCAGCCTCTCGCCCCAATTCCTGCAAGACGGGGTCTAACGTGTTGAAGAGTCGCTCAGAAAAGGGCACCGACCGCGCTATGCGGCGATTGTTAAGGCCGAGTTTGAATCTGCGTTCGCATCCCTGAAATCGGATGAATTCACCAATCTCACTTACGCGAATGGATGTCGGCATCTGGTACCGCCAATGAAAGAAAGCTTTGCCGACGCTTCACGAGAGAAAATAGATTGAGGCTCTCTTGATCGGTTCAACGTCGAATTTAAATCCTATTTCGCTATCTTCTAGAATGGTTATCGTATCTTTGGATATATCATTTTGATGAATGCTCTCAATCGTTGCACGAAAACAATAATAATCTCCGCACAAGTACGGCCGATCCAGTTTCTTAAATGTGCCGCCACCCACAATAGCAACCACTCGCCTCTCAGAAAACACCTCGGAGATGACACCGCTCTTGTGTGTCTTGCCTGCGTTCCGAGTCCGCTTCCGGGGCTAGAGCGGAAGCCGCGCCTCGGGGCCGGGAGGTCCGAGTCTGAGCCAACTCGGACATCGGCCTGAGTTCCGCAACGGACCGTGCCGGCGATGCCTCGGTCAGTGCGAAATTCCGCTTGGTCCGAATTGGCTGTTTCGGTTACATGCCGGACATTCATCGTGGGATGACCCACCTCACCGACGGCGCCCCTTTGTCAGGCGCGACGCACTGAACATACTTGGCCAAATTCCTTAGAGGATAGTCGGGCTGGCTCCAGCGGCGTTGCTTGCAAGCCAAGGAATCGAGAACCTCCCGAGCCAAGCTGACGGCGGTGCTTAAGTCTTGGCCAGACTGGGAGGAATCTTGATCGCTAAACCGTGATCCCGCATTCCAAAATAATATGCGTCCCGCGGAATATCGGGACTCGAATGCGAAGTCTTGCTACCAGATAACCCGCGTAACGGGTCAACCATCTGGAGAAAACAAATGACAAAATTCAAACTTCTTGGCGCAGCCGTAGTCCTGTCAACGTTGATCGTAACTCCGGTATTCGCGCAGGGCGGCGGCGTTCGGCCGCAGGCCCACCCGACCGAGGGCCGCCAGGTCGCAGCGCCGTCGTGGAGTGCTGCCTGTATGACCGATCACGGCCCAAGCGACTGCGGCGAGCCGATGTGGGTCTATGATAGTCGCGGCGCGTACGCGGGATAAACTCCAGGGCATGGGGATGGGCTTGTCAATTGCCCGGACCATTGTCGAGGCTCACGGTGGCCAGTTGCTGGCGGAAAACAAGGCGAGCGGCGGTGCCACGTTTCACGTCAGGGTACCGCTGCTTTCGTAGCCAAGGGAGTGCGCTGAACAAAGCATCCCAAGAGATAGTTTCGGAATCTAGGGAATTGCCAATGCCCAAACTCATTCACGTCGTTGACGATGATAGTTCATTCCGCACTGCAATTCAGCGCCGGTTGCTAAAGGCCGGGTACGAAGTAGAGATATACGCGTCCGCCCAAGACCTTCTCGATCGGCGACCAGACGAGAGGAGGACAAGTTGCATTCTTCTTGATATCCGCATCCCCGATTTGAGTGGTCCGGAATTGCAGCAACGCTTGAAGGACCTTGGCTCTACACTGCCGATTGTCTTTCTATCCGGCCATGCAGACCTGCAGACGACTGTGCAGACGATAAAGGCAGGCGCTGACGACGTTTTGAGTAAGCCGGTAAACTCCGAGAGGCTGTTGAAAGCCATAGAGGATGCGATAACGCGCCATGAAGGTTTGCGGAAGCAGCAGGCCACACTGGACGCTTACTGAACTCTGCTTGCGACCCTCACTCCGCGTGAACGACAGGTCTTTGAGCTAGTGGTACGCGGTAATCTGAATAAGCAGATTGCCCACGAATTAGGTTCGACAGAACGCACCATCAAGGCGCACCGCCAAAGGGTCACTGAGAAAATGCAGGTGCAATCCTTGGCTCAGTTGGTGTCGATTGCCGAACGACTGGGTATGTTGCTTCACACCGATGGTGGCACAGCACCAACCCGGTCTTAGAGCTTGGTCACGTTTCTATGTTGCGGACCGTCATGTATTCGCGAACCAGTGCTTCCATGATCAGATCGGTTTCGCGTTGCCTGGCTGCGCCAACGGCAAACGACCGTCCTTCCGAGGCTATGGCGGCTGGCTGTTTCGCTGTGGTCCCATATGGATACTCGAGCCTCGTCGGAAGTGCGTTCAGCATTCTTGCGCCCCGCATAATCTGACCGCTTTGGATAGTCCCTAACGCACAACGTACGCGGTCCCCACACCTTCTCAATTGGACTTGGGGGCATTGTCCGTGAGGACAATACGGAATGATGATAATCGCAAAGGGACGGACGCCATGTCGGCTTTTGGCAGTGCGCCCCGAAGGCGCGGATCACTAGTGGAGGAAGATTCCACCCAGAGAGTTGTCGATTGATCTGGTAGCTGACGAGCGGTTCGGCCGGGTAACCGGCAGGGCTGGAGCCTCGTGACAAAGGCCGCTTTAGGCGGTTGAGCAATCCGGCGGGCCGTAACGTGAGTGAAGCCTGAGCAGGCCTCGAAAGTGACAATGCGGATGCCGACCCTCCTGCCATTTGGGGAAGGCTGTATGAGCGGGGAAGCAATCGACACGCGCACCCGCTCGATCCGCCGGGGTAGTGGGCACGGCACGTCGGAAAGGTGGTTCGGGTAATCGGGGGAGACCCGTCAAGGGCGAGGGTAGCGGCCTCAACGTCGCGAAAGGCGGCGGCCATGGCGGGAGTCGGACGGGGTCGTATGAGCGTTGAGGCCGGGTAATGCCGGCGGAGCAAAGGACCCTGACTTCTGGTGCGCTTTCGAAGATGGCGAGGTGAAGGTGATTGGCGATGAGCCTGGCAACACCGACAACGATCCGGACCCTTCAGAGAAAGCTATACCGCAAGGCGAAGGCGGAGCCTGCCTTCCGCTTCTACCTGCTCTACGACAAGATTTACCGCGCGGACATCCTGCGTCATGCCTATGCGCTGGCCCGAGCAAATGCGGGCGCGCCGGGTACGGACGGAATGACCTTTGCGGCGGTCGAAGCGTCGGGCCTGGAGAGGTGGCTGGCGGGCCTGCGCGAGGAACTGGTTTCGAAGACGTACCGGCCCGATCCGGTGCGGCGGGTATCCATACCGAAGCCGGACGGAGGCGAGCGACCGCTCGGCATTCCGACGATCCGGGATCGGGTGGTCCAGACCGCCGCCAAGCTCGTGCTGGAACCGATCTTCGAGGCGGACTTCGAGGACAATGCCTACGGCTACCGCCCCGTTCGCGGAGCGGTGGACGCGGTCAAGGAAGTGCACCGGCTGATCTGCCGGGGCCATACCGACGTGGTCGACGCCGACTTATCCCGCTACTTCGATTCAATTCCGCACGGCGAGCTTCTGAAATCAGTAGCTCGTCGCATCGTGGACCGGCACGTGCTCCGGCTGATCAAGCTGTGGCTGAAAGCGCCGATCGAGGAACGGGATGATGGCGACGGGATCCGGCGCATCGGTGGTGGCAAGAGCAACGCGCGCGGCACGCCACAGGGCGGCGTCGTGAGCCCACTGCTGGCCAACATCTACATGAATCGGTTCCTGAAGTATTGGCGGCTGACCGGGCGCGGGGAGGCGTTCCGGGCACACGTCATCGCGTATGCCGACGACTTCGTCATCCTCAGTCGCGGATGTGCGGCCGAGGCCCTGGCGTGGACGAAGGCGGTGATGACGCGGCTCGGGCTGACACTCAACGAGGCCAAGACCTCGTTGAAGAATGCTCGGCAAGAACGCTTCGACTTCCTCGGCTACTCGTTCGGACCTCACCGTTACAAAGCGAACGGTCATTGGTATCTGAGCGCGAGCCCGTCCAAGAAGAGCGTGCAACGGCTCAAGACGAAGGTTGGCAATCTGCTGGTGCCTGGCAACAACGATCCATGGCCCGAAGTGCGCGACACGCTGAACAGCTCTCTGCTTGGCTGGTCGAACTACTTCTGCCATGGGACGCGCCGATCGGCATTCCGCGGCATTGACCGATACGTTTATGAGCGCGTACGCGACTTCCTCGCCAGACGGCACAAAGTGGCAGGACGTGGCACACACCGGTTCTCTCTCGACGTTGTCTATGGACAACACGGTCTGCTGCGTCTCGAACGCCTACCCCTAACGGCCCCGCTGTGTGCCTCACGGTGAAACCAGTCGGAGAGCCGGATGCCTTAATCGGGCACGTCCGGTTCGATGAGCGGGGATGGGAAACGGAGCGTTGCCGAATGGCCCAAGCTACCGCGCCCATCCTCGACTCTACCCAAACGGACATGCCGCCGCAGTCGCGGCATGTCCGCTTCTCTAATCGGCCGTTCGGGGTCAAGCACTTTCAGACTATCCATCAATGCGGTGTCGATGTCGCTCGCGGGCTCGTGCTTCTCTTCGGAATCGGCACCGGGGCCTTTCCATCATGGGATTCGAGGACGAGGCGGAACAATCTGTTAGTCGGCCTTGCCGTTGAAGAACGGCGGGTCCAAGCGGACATACGAACTCACCTCATCCATCGTCCCGCGAGGGACATCTTTCCACCGCTCGGTGGAGCTCTAGTTTTCTCCTATCGGGTTTGATCCTGAACGGGTTTCATGCTGCTGCTGTCGCGGCTTTCTCCCGGGTCCACCGGAACTCTGTGCCGTCAACCCAGATGCGGTGCATGATCACGGCCAGCCGGCGAGCCAGGGCCACGATCGCCTTTTTCATCCCGCGGCGCCTGGCGATCTGCATGGCCCACGCCTTGAGCCAGGACCATTTTTTTGAATGCATCATGCTCTGAGCTGCTTCGTAGAGCATCGTCCGCATCATCTCATCGCCACAGCGCGATATTTTGCCGCTCCAATCGATTTCGCCCGATTGATACCTGGAGCAGGTCAGCCCAAACACCGCCCCGACTGACTTGGATTTGCGGAACCGGGCTGGCACATCGACGGTGGCGCGATAGGTCAGCGCCACCACGGGGCCGACACCCGGGGTCGTCATCAGGCGCCGGCATACCTCATCCTCCCGGACGATAGCCAGCAAGCGGCGGTGCAGGATGACAATCTGCTCACGGAGCACCCGCCGGACGATGAGCAGCGGCTCCACCAGTGCCGCCAAGTCGGGGATATTCTCGACAAGCTCCTGGATGCGGGCCTCGAACCTCACCTTGCCAACCATTCCGACCTTGAGGCCGAAGTTACGCAAAGTACCTCGCAGATCGTTCTCGATGGCGATGGCCTTCGACTGCAGAAGCTTGCGATGGGTCAGCAGCATTCGCAGTTTCTGACTGCGGAGCGTCTTCACATGCACCGGACGGTACAGTCCCACCCGGATCATCTGAGCGATGCCGCGCGCGTCATTGCGGTCGGTCTTGTTGATCTGCGCCTTCAGCACCGCCTGCATGTGCCGCGTCTCGACACAGATCACCGGTAACTCGACTTCGGCGAGAGCGCTGAACAGCCATTGCGATAACGGCCCGGCTTCCAGTCCGATCCGCTTGAAGCGGTAGGTGGGGTTCGCCAGAACCTTCAGCAGGGCTGCAGGTTCGCTCGCTACCTTCACTTCCTTCACGATCCTGCCCGCGTCATCCACAATGCAGATGCTGGTCTCCTTGACCGATACGTCCAATCCAGCAAAATGGTCCATGCTGCGCTTCTCCTTCTGATGCTTGAGGCCGTCACCACGGACCTCGTTTTCACCATCAGCCTGAAGCGCAGCACCCAACAATCTTCAGCTAAGCTGGGCCGGCCGATTACCCCATCTGTTGAGGCATCAACGGACCTGGCCCGGACGCTGTCCGACTTCCGAAATTGACCCGACTCGGACATCCGCCAGCATCTATGTTGCAGTAGCGAAGCCGGTTTCACTATCAAAGTACTCTTCTGAGCCGTTACGATGTCAGCTCCCAGGTCTAGAGGCGGACATGAGGCGGCGGGAGTTTCTTGGTGTGCTCGGTGGTGTGGCGGCGGCGTGGCCGGTAGTGGCGCGTGCGCAGCAGTCCGGGCCGATGCGACGCGTCGGCTTCCTGCGCGTCGGGCCACCACCCCCAGCGTTCATTGATGGCTTTCGTCAGGGAATGCGCGAGCGGGGCCTTATTGAAGGACAACACTTCGTCATCGAGTACGGCCTGGCAAAAAGTGCGGCGCAAATCCCCGATGTCGCGACGGAGTTGATGACTCGCAGGCTGGACGTTCTTGTCGCCTCTGGAACGCCGTCCGTGCTGCCGGCGAGGGACGCCGCGGGTCGAATTCCGGTGGTATTTGTGGCGACCATAGATCCGGTCGCGGCGGGGGTTGTGACAAGCCTCGCCAGGCACGACCAGAACATCACTGGAATGACCAGCACTAGTGGCGATGTCATAGCGAAGCGATTGCAGATGATCAAAGAGATGGTTCCCACGCTCAATAGAGTTGCGCTTTTGGTCCGCGAATCCAGTCCGGACACAGCTCAGTATGTAAGAGAGTCCCAGACTGCGGCACGGTATCTGGGCGTGGAGCTCCAGATCGAGATCGAGCGTAATCCGACAGATCTTGAAGGCATATTTGTCGCGGCGCGAAGCGCGAACGCCATCGTGGTGGCCGATGACGCTGAGTTTACTGCTCAACGGGTCGAGATTGCAGATCTGGCGCTCAGGAACCGGCTGCCGAGCGTGTCCGGGCTCAGGGAACTGGCAGAGGCTGGCTGCCTCATGGCTTATGGAGCGAGTTTCGGCGATCTCTATAGGCGTGCGGCGAGCCACGTATCCAAAATTCTACAGGGTGCCAAGGCTTCCGATCTTCCGATCGAACAACCAGTGAAGTTCGAGTTCGTACTGAACATGCGGACGGCCAAATTGCTTGGCCTCTCAATTCCGCCATCACTGCTAGCTCTCGCCGACGAGGTCATCGAGTAAGGCGTGTCACTTCCGGTTTTGGCACCGAACGGACATGCCGAAGCAGTCGCCACATGTCCGTTGTTTGGGCAAGAGCAGAAGTGCCGTTTCGGGGCCGTGAGGGCCGTTTTTGATGCTGTGGACGGCGCCCACTCTGCGGCATCGGAGTGCCATAGGGTGGTTGCGTTAGAGCAAACCACATTGAGGGGAGCCGTCCATGGGCGAAGTTAACACGATTGGCCTCGATATTGCGAAGTCTGTATTCCAGGTTCACGGGGTTGATGTTTCGGGCGCGGTTGTGATCCGCAAGCGCGTCAGTCGCGCAAAGGTGCTGGAATATTTTCGCGATCTGCCGCCGTGCCTGGTGGGGATCGAGGCATGTCCCTCCGCGCATCACTGGGGCCGCGAGCTCCAAGGGCTTGGCCACGTGGTTAGGCTGATACCGCCGAGCTATGTGAAGGCTTACCTCAAACGCAGCAAGAATGATGCGAATGATGCGGCAGCGATCTGTGAGGCAGTGACGCGGCCGTCGATGCGGTTCGTCCCGGTCAAGACGAAGGAGCAGCAAACCGCCTTGATGCTGCACCGGACCCGGCAATTGCTGGTGCGCCAGCGCACGATGTTGAGCAATGCCCTGCGCGGACACCTGGCCGAACTCGGCATTGTGTCGGCCAAGGGCCGCAATGGAACGACAGAGTTGCTCAGGATCATCGCAGATGGCGCAGATAGCCGGGTTTCCCCGGCCGTCCGCGGCATTCTTGAGGTATTGGCGCGGCAGTATGGTGCCATCGGCGCCGAGATAGCGTCGATCGACAAGAGCATCATGGCCCTGCACCGCGCCTGTGAGGCGAGCCGGCGGCTGGCGGAGATCCCCGGCATCGGTCCGATCGGCGCCACCGCATTGGTTGCCGAGATCGGTGACTGGAAGACCTTCTCGTCGGGGCGCAGTCTTGCGGCCTGGATCGGGTTGGTGCCCAAGCAGCATACCACTGGCGGAAAGGACAGGCTGGGCAACATCACCAAGCAGGGCAATCGATATCTGCGGTGGCTGCTGGTGGTCGGGGCAATGGCCGTTATCCGCTACGCGCGCAAGCATGGCACCGAGAGGCGTCCCTGGCTTGGCCGGCTGATGGAGCGCCGTCCCACGAAAGTGGCGGCCGTGGCGCTCGCCAACAAGATTGCGCGGATGGCCTGGGCCATCATGGTCCGCGGCGAAAGATACAAGGAGCCGAAACTGTCGCTGGCGGCATGAGGTCGCCAGCAGGTAGATCGGCAACACCAATTGGCGAGGGCATGACGACGTAATGCAGATACGGTCGTTCCGGGGATCGGGAGAACCCGCTTGGGTCAACGCACCTCTTCTAAAGTGCGCGTTTTTGTTTGGGACCCGATCCGCGCAGAGCATTAGGGCCAGCGGCCACACCTGCCGCAAAAACAGGCCGGACACGTGACCGCACCCGACCAATGCTGCAAAGCGTCAGAAAGTTCTTGCCAGGGCGCCGTCCACACGTGACCCATAGCCGTCTTGCGCCACGCGGGCATTGCGACGCAGCATTTGCAACCGCAATGAGTGCTTCCACAATCGAGACGTGATACTCTGCGCTCCGTCGTCCTCAAGCTGCGAAGAGGATCGAATGAAGCGACGAGAGTTCATAGCGGCTACTGCGGCGCTGCTCGTTTCGCCACTGCGTTCGCGGGCGCAGGGGACACGTCGTCAGCTTGGCTTTCTCGCCATAAATGAGCTGCTACCAAACTGGCAGAACGCGTGGCTTGACGGGCTGCGAAACCATGGCTGGATTGATGGAAGAAACCTGATCATCGAGTATCGTTACGGCCGATCCCAAGATCGCCTGCCAGCTTTAGCTGCGGAGCTAGTCGCTCTCAGCCCCGATCTGCTCGTCGCCCCCAACCCACAAGCAGCCGTAGCCCTGAAATCGACAACCGCTAACATTCCGATTGTATTCGTGGGTACGGCTGATCCCGTGGGGCTCGGCCTCGTCCAAAGCCTGTCACGTCCCGGCGGCAACATAACGGGTCTTGCGACCTTCGTACCGGGACAGTTCGCCAGCAAAATGATCGAAACACTGCGGGAAATGGTTCCTACCGCCGCGAAAATTGCAATCTTGGTCAATCCGGGCAATCCAATTCACAGGTTGGTAGTAGCCGAGGAATTGCCCCAAACGTCCCGGAAACTAGGCGTGGCTCTCCCGATAGTAGAGGCGACCACGGCGGAGGAATTGGAGATCGCCTTTGCCTCGGCCGCGGCCCAGCACGCCGATGCAATAATTGTTTTTAGCGATCCTTTGACCCTTCGCTACGCCACAAGAATTACTGCGTTGGCGGCGAAGCATCGTCTGCCCGCGATTTATCTCGGCCGACAATACGTCGCCAATGGCGGATTGATTTCATACGGCCCCGATTTTCCCGATTTGTATTTTCGTGCAGGCGGCTACGTCGATAAGATCCTCAAAGGCACTAAGCCTTCCGATCTGCCGGTTGAGCAGCCGACCAAATTCGAGTTGGTGATCAACATGAAGACCGCCAAAGCACTCGGCCTGATCGTGCCTCCAACGCTGCTCGCTCTTGCGACCGAGGTGATCGAATAGCAAATGGAGTTTTGCTGCGCTGCATGAGTTCGTTCCTGGCACTTTTCGGACATGGCGCGATGGTCGCCCGATGTCCGTTGTCCGCTCCATAGCGGATATGCCAGCCTAGCGTGATTTTATCCTCACGCTTCCCATCTCTTGGCTCACAATGAGGTATTACCTTTGCATCCGCCATTCGTCAGGGCACCCCTTGTTGTTCGCAGGGCCGTGCTCCGGTCGCACTAGTCCATCACGTCTTGAACTGGACCAACTCGCCAAACGATTGGCATCTCCCGTCGAAATAGAAGCAAAGATGTTATATGCATATTCGGAACGTGTCATGTGGGAGGCTGCCCATGCCTAATGCAAGCAAGCTGAAACGCAATCAGGGTGAAGCCCGTCGAATCGCGCGGGCTGCGTACCCCTATCCGGGGTGCTGCATTTGCGGCAATCAATGTGTTGAACTTGCTCATCTTGATCACGACTCGTCAAACAATGACTCGGACAATCTCGCATGGCTATGCCCGACCGACCATTTCCGGTTTGACCAGGGGTTGATTCCGCTCGACGGACTAAAGCAATTTCGTTCCCACCAGCAACGCATAAAAGGAAAGCAAACCACGCTTTTCATGAAAGATGCGGGCATCAAGGCGGCCGCAACTCGCGCCGCTCTGCAATATGCCCGCTGGAGATTGGGCAATAAATGCTAGTTCGTAAGACGGTATTCTTGTTGGGGGCCGGAGCAAGCCGTGGGGGGTGAAGCAGACATGCCGTTCAGGCGGGCTGACTTCCGGTTTTTTGGGTGGCGGGGTTCTCGGCCAGATCGTGACTTTATTGCTGCCATCCGTCGTTGCTGCCGCGCAGTCGGGAAATCTTAGTGTTGGTGGCATTGTCTCACAAGCGGTCGCCGGCGGCGCTGGCGGGGCGATACTCACGGCGCTCATTGGCACAATTAAGAACAAGACTGCTGCCTAACGAAATCGATCGCAAGTTAGCTTTTCGGCATTCGCGACGGGTTGCGCAAGGCAGCGACGTGTCTAGTGGAGCGACTCTAACGCTTGTTTCCCGCGTTTGACAGCGGCGAGGACGCGCTTTGGATCGGCGGTCCATACGAAGGGTTTGGGATCGGCGTTTGTCTCGGCGACGAAGTGGTTGATGGCGACTTGCAGGTCAACGACGGATCGGAACACGCCTCGCTTGAGGCGACGGCGCGTAAGCTTGGCGAAGAAGCCTTCGACCGCATTGAGCCAGGATGCAGAGGTCGGGGTGAAGTGGAACGTCCAGCGGGGATGCCGGGCCAGCCATTGGCGTACCTTCGGATGCTTGTGGGTCGCATAGTTGTCGACGATGGCGTGGATTACTTTCCCTGCCGGGACCTGCTCCTCGATCGTGTTGAGGAAGCGAATGAACTCCTGGTGGCGATGGCGCTGCATGTTGCAGCCGATGACGGTGCCGTCGAGGATGTTGAGGGCAGCGAACAGCGTGGTGGTGCCGTGACGTTTGTAGTCGTGGGTCATCGTGCCGGCACGGCCCGGCTTCATCGGCAACCCTGGCTGGGTGCGGTCGAGCGCCTGAATCTGGCTCTTTTCGTCGACCGAGAGGACGACCGCATGGGCGGGAGGATCGACATAGAGGCCGACGACGTCTTTGAGTTTCTCGGCGAACTTCGGGTCGTTCGACAGCTTGAACGTGCGGATGCGATGCGGCGCGAGTTGGTGGGCTTCGAGAATACGTTGCACCGAACGCAGGCTCACCCCTGCGGCTTTCGCCAGCATCCGGCCGGTCCAGTGGGTTGTTTCTCCCGGCGGCGGCCCGAGCGCCAGGTCGACCACTCTCTGCACGGTGCCGGTCGGCAGCGGTGGTTTGCCGGGCTTGCGCGTCTTGTCGCGCGTCAGCCCTTCGACGCCTTCCGCCATGAACCGGGCTTGCCATCTCCACACCACGGGCTTGGATTTGCCCGAGCGGCGCATGATCTCGGCGGTGCCACAGCCGTCGGCAGTGGCAAGAATGATATTGGCCCGCCACACATGCTTCTGAGGCGCGCTGCGATCCGAGACGATCGCCTCAAGTCGATGGCGGTCCGCCCGGGTGACCTTTACGATAATTCCTGCTCTCATGCCGAGAGCTTGAACTGCTTCGGTCGATTTGGGAATCGTCCGAATGAATCAGACCACTAGCGATCCCCGCCGACGAATGTCCGATATTGGGGGTGAACCGGACTCCTTGGGTGCAGCGCGGAAACGACGCGATTGACCCCAAGCGGACATCCCTGCCTCGCGAGACCCGCACTGCGTCGGGACAGTCGTGCCAACAATGGTGGAGCAGTCAAGCTCAAGGTTTCAAGCTATGCCCGTCTGTCGCGCCGCTTTCTCTTGTGCGAGAGTTGCTTCCAGCCGCGAGATGTTTTCCTGGAGGCGCTGGTTGTTTTCCAGGAGGCGCTGGCTGGTCAGGACGAGGAAATAATAGCCGAATTGCGGATTTTGAAAGTAGATTTCAAGCAGCTTTTCGTAAGTTATGGTCAGGACTTGTCCGTCTTCTATGCACTCGATCGTCATGGTTCGTCGGTTGTTCGGTGTAAGGAAGCCAAGTTCGCCAATGATGCGTCCTGGCGGATGCTCGACGCCGATTTCCTTGACCAGAAACCTACCCGTCACAGTGAGAAGCATTTCGGCAGCCGCATCACCCTTCCTGAATAATCTGTCGCCCCGGCGATATCTGCGTTCTGTCATGAACGGTTTGAGCCATTCCGTTGACATATCACCCTGCGTTGCGTCGCGTGCCTTCTTGACGAGCTTGAGCATTTGACGGAGACGAACGGCATTGATCGGCAGCAACAGCAAATAGAGCAGAAAATTGGCGACGTTTCCGGAAAGCGCGCCAGCGGTTGCGAAGAATGCACAGCCGGCCATATTCGCGACTCGCAACGGCACCATCGTCCGCATTAGCAAGGTGGCGACAAAGAAGATGGCGCCGACCAAGGCGAACATGTTGGCGAGCGTGATGTTGGCCAACACAATTTCCAGCAGCCGATCAAACAGTGCGTCGTAGGTGATGTTGTTGGGATCAAGTCCCATTTGAACGAGAATCTTTGCGATCCTGAGATTATCCGCCGCGGTATCAAGAATGCGGTTTAGAATTGTCGAAAGATCTGCACTGGAATTCATCGGATCACCCCCACGCAAAACGGTCGGTTTTGTCGGATCTCGCCGATACTGATAATCGAAGTCGGACAAGCACAAGCGGTATTGATCTACGATCAATTTTACCCGGCGCGGTTGTTTTCGGCAATCGCAGGCGCGTGGCCAGTAGCGTATCAACGCTCAGACCGGACATCGCTCCCGCTCGCTTCGGACCCGCGATGCATGAGTCCGCTCCTGGCACAACTCGGACATGGCTGGTCTGGCGGGCAATGTCCGCTTCTGAGGGTACAACGGAAGTCGGACTTCGGGGCCGTCAGGGCAGCTTTTGACCCTGAGCGGACATGTAGCTGCCCGATGAGAATAATAGTGTCAGTTTGCGGGCAAATGGTTTCCCTGCTTGATCCATGTCAAGACGCTCGATTGCAATTCAACCGACGTTGAAAATTGGAGCACGACTGTCATGAGGAACGGCACGCAATCAATCCCAGCAGGGCCTCAAGAACCGTCTGACAAGAGCAGTGAACGTTCCCGGCGGATTGATTCCGCCGCTTGGGCTGTCTTCTTCATCTGGGTCGGCGTGACCATGCTGGCCCATCTGCCTTGGGCTTGGTTTCTCGTCGGCGTCGGCGTCTTCATTCTGGGCGCGCAGATATGCCGGTGGCAGATGAGCCTGAAGGTCGACAGCTTCGGCGTCGCGTGTGGCGTGATCTTCCTTGCAGGCGGTGTCTGGGAACTGCTGGCGTTGCAGTGGCCGCTTGCCCCGATACTATTGATTTTGTTAGGTGGGTATCTGCTTCGAAAGGCAGTTTGGCACTAACGAGTGCGATTTGGGTCGCCATGGCTAGATTAGCGTTGATCATCCTGATGCTCACGCTACCGCTTTCGGCAACGGCGCAGTCTGTTGGAGGCAATCCTTTGATTGGCCGTCATACGGCGACGACCCTTTGCGTCCCCTGCCATCAGATCGGTGAAACGCATCGGGACGGCCCTCCGAGCTTTGTGGATATCGCCAATATGCCGTCCACCACGGCTCTTTCCTTGAAAGTATTTCTTCGCTCAAATCACAAGGAAATGCCTAATCTGATAATCCCTGACTCCGACACCGACGACTTGATCGCCTATATTCTCAATCTCAAGCAGCCGTCTGCTCCAAATCGACGGTAAGTGTTGCGGTGGATCAATCCTTCTAGGTGGGTTCCGTGCTAATTAAATAAAACAAAGCCGAGTGCAAGAACCTCGGCTGGTCGACCTTCCCCCAGGCCCCACCCAGCCGGGAGTTCCGACACAAGCGGCCTCGGCGCGCAATCTGCGCTGAGGCCGTTTCTTTTGACGCTCGGGATTTAAACTCAGGCAGGCTGCCGCTGTTGTTTGCCAGTTAGCCACCATCCGCTGCGCTCTAAAGTCGGGTAGGCATGATATCCTTCGACATCATACGCAGTATCGGCGACGGCAAGCTAACGCTGGTCAAGAAAAGGCGCGTGTCTGAGTGGGGGGCAAACTCGGAAGTGCGGCCGTCCGACAATTACACTCCGTCAGTAACCCAACGGCTTTCGTTTGTCGCATGACAGACGGTTCTTGCGTTAAACCATGCTCCAAACAACGCCGCTGACCAGTACGACAACAAAAAGAACAGCCAGAATTGCCGAGCCTAACACTAAATCCAGTCCTGATTTCTGCATATTCGTTAACGCCCAACACGCACTAATGTTCCACGGTACAATACCTTTACACTCCTCGTTCGAACCTTGCCGCACAATACCGAGCGGCGTCCCACCACAGACAAAGTCACGGGTCGCGCGGCAAGCTTTTAATGAACGCACTTAGAATTTACCGACCGCAGCCGTTACGGCAAATCCACCTTTTTAGAACACCAAATCCTCAACGCTCCCGGAGGGTTTGTTTTCTCAGACCCTCACGGGCCAAGTGCCGAGAGAATTGCTGACACCATTCCCTGCATCTACCATTTCCGCCGGAGTTGATGATCCCTTGACTTCCGATATTGGCACTTTTCGGACCTCCCGCGATGTCCGTTCTTCGGTCGCTATCGGGGGCATAACGGACATCGCGCGGGCGGCCCATTTCGGCAGCGTTGACACCGCCAAAAACGAGTACCAGTCTTTCGCCCCATGGACTGGCAAGATTTAGAGACGTTTTCATTTGGCGATGGTCCCGACTTAGCCAATCGGCTCTTAGAGCTGGTTTTGTCGGGAACTAAGTGTGCGACCTGCTGGGCGGAAAGTCAGGGCCTGCTTTCTGCGGAGGTCGGAAAATTGATGGTGGTCTTAGACGGGCAAGGCGCTCCGAAAGCCGTCCTCAAGACGATTGAATTGGCGAAGCGACGTTTCGATGAAGTGGATGAGGCGTTTGCTTATGACGAAGGTGAAGGTGACCGTTCTCTGCAATATTGGCGCGAGGCACATACGCGATACTTCACGCGGCTTGGAAGGTACGCGCCGGATATGATGCTCTGGTGTGAACGGTTTGAACTTGTCGAGCGCATTGGCTAGATTCCCATCCTTAGTGGTCGGGTAGGAAGCCATTTACTTCCGCTTTTGGCACGAACCGGACCTCCTGGCATGTCCGCTCAATGGTCGCCATCGGGAGGAAAGCAGACATGCCGGGGAAAGCGTATTTCGGTACCGATTGACCCCGAGCGGACAAGCGCCAGTTATCGAGCACCAACGCGCCGGAGAACGGCCCACGCGCTCCGTTGAAGCGATGAACTGGAGCGAGAAAAAGATTGAAACTGCGCGCTGCTGTGTAATTGCCGCATCTTTAAGGTTTCGGAGCCAATACCCGCATAGCCGTTGTCAACGCAAGGGGGCGTGATGTTAAGCTAGTCAGCGCAACGGTTATTGCTTTCTGCTCAAGCTGACAGTCATACTGTGAATGTCGGCTGAGAGAAACGTTGAGGGGGCAATATGGATGTTTCAGTTCTGTGGCCAAGAATGCGTTCAGTAACGGCCGGTGCTGCACTAGTATCGGCAATTTCCCTTGGGGCGACTGTCGGCAAAGCTGAAGTTCGTATCGTAGCACTCGGCGACAGCGCCATCCGTGGCCGTGGCGTCTCGGCAAGCGAGCCTTACCCGGCCCAACTCGAGGCGGCCCTAAGAGCGAGGGGACATAAGGTCACTGTCGTCAACCGAGGCGTCGATGGGGACACAACGGCAGGCGTCCTCGCAAGACTAGATCGTGCTGTACCCCCAGGCACAGATATCGTTGTCTTGAATATCGGGGACGCACGGGGAAATGATGTCGTGTTGCATCATCTTTCGCCAGCTGCTGCCGAGGCGGGGGCTCAATCGATTATGGCTAAACTGCGCGCCAAGGGGGTCGCTGTTTACAGGATCACTCGAATGCAGCAGGGCATAGTCGATCGATCGGAGCTTCATGTGGAACGAATGCACGATAAGTCAAATACGATGTGGCATCTGAATGCGGCGGGTTATGCCGTTGTGGTTGAGCGCACGCTTCCTGCGATAGAGGCGCTCGTAAAAGAAGCCGAGAAACGAAGTCCCTAAATTGGGCGTGGTCAAACGCGGCTAATGACCGCTGTTGGCACCAACCGGACCAATCCGGCCGGTTTGAAGATGTCTGTCAGGGATGAAAGACACGGCCCGAGGTCCGAGTTTCACCCGATGCGGACATCAGCCCTATGAGTGCCTTGGGTGCTTCAAAAGGTGCTAAGCTGCCCATTGGCTGGCGCGATCCTCCCGGAGGCGCAGATGCGACGACGTACATTCATTGCGATTTTCGGTGCCGCGGCGACATGGCCATTCGCAGCACGTGCGCAACAGCCAGCTAGGATGCCTCGCCTGGGGGTTCTGCTGTACAGCACGCCGCAGGGAGATCCTCAGGCAGGAGTGCTCCAACAGAGTTTGCGCGATCTTGGCTACATCGACGGGCGGAATATTTCCATTGAGTATCGCTTTGCCGAAGGCAACGCTGAACGGCTTCCAGATCTCGCCGCCGACCTCGTGCGTCTGAAGCCTGACGTGCTGTTTCCGATAGGCGGCGACGTGGCGCCGTTCGTCAGCAAAGCGACGCAAACGATACCAATTGTATTTGTTATGAGCGCCGACCCGCTGCAACTCGGAATTGTTGCCAGCCTTGCGCGGCCCGGAGGAAACGCCACCGGTTTCACATTCCTGCAGGACGAACTCGCCTCAAAGCGCCTGGAACTCCTCAAGGAAGTAGCGCCCCGTATTTCGCGTGTGGCGTTCCTGTCGAATCCAGATCATCCCGACAACGAGCTGCGGGTAGCGCAGCGGGCTGCAACTGCACTCGGCGTGCATCTGCAGCCAATCGAAATGCGTGGTCCCGGCGACCTCGATGGTGCACTGCAGGTCGTCACGAAAGCGACCGTTGATGCGCTCTATGTAGTGGCATCCCGCCAGACGGTGGCATCCATTTCGCGCATCGTGAACTTTGCCACAAAAAATGAACTTCCTTTGGCGGGCGGCTGGGGTGCTTGGGCACAGGCTGGCGGGTTGCTCTCCTACGGTCCAAACGTTGGCGAAGTTGTTCGCAACGCGGCCACCTACGTGGACAAGATTTTCAAAGGCGCCAAGCCGGGTGATCTTCCGGTGCAGCAGCCGACGCGCTTCGAGCTGCTGATCAATCTGCGAAGCGCCAAGGCGCTCGGCCTCTCGATCCCTGAATTATTTCTGCTGCGCGCCGACAAGGTGATTGAATAGGATTGGAGGCTTCCGCTCTTGGCACGAACTGGACATGCCGCAGTGGTCGCTGCATGTCCGTTACCGGGGGAATACCGGAAGTCGGATTTCGGGGCCGGCAGGTCCGTTGTTGACCCGAAGCGGACTTAGGGCGTTCGTATTTGATCCTAATCAAAACGCAATATTCAAAGCGTGATAACTTAAAAATGGTCGATGTGAAGCGGTGTCGAGGAAAGCTGTCTTGCCAAGGACAGAACTTTTGTCACAATCAAATGTCGTCTTTGTCGTCGATGACGACCCCGTAATACTACGGAGTGTAGCTCGAATGCTGCGGCAGTTCGACTACGCCAGCTTGCTGTTTCCGTCTGCGGAGGCTTTCGCAAACCACAGCGATTTCGACGGGGCGGTCTGCGTCCTTCTCGACATCAACTTGGGCGATGTTTCAGGCATCGATCTGCGGCTTCGTCTCAAGGCAGCTGGCAATTCAGTGCCGGTCATCTACATGACTGGGAACGACAGCCCTGCCGTTCGCATGGCTGCACGTCAATCTGGGTGCCTTGCCTTTCTTGTAAAGCCGTTCTCGGCGCAGTCACTCATCGAGCCGCTCAAGATAGCATCGGCAGAGCCGATTTAGGCGCGGCCCCCGTCATCAGTTTTTTCTCGTCGCTGGTGCACCCGGCAGAACGATTTCAAAAGTACAGCCCCTCGAACTTGTCTCGGTGAGCCGCAAATCGCCGCCGTGATCCTCGATGATGCGCCGGGAAATGGAAAGCCCCAATCCCATCCCGGAAGTTTTCGTCGTAAAGAAAGGATCGAATATACTGGTCTCGCTTTTGGGAGTTATTCCCGGTCCCGTGTCCTGGACATAAAGCGAGACGCCTGAACTCGCTCCACCAGTCGTTACCAGTCGGATAGCCTTTATGTTTACAGGACCACTTGCAAGTGCTTCAATCGCGTTCTTGATCAAGTTCAACACTACTTGCTGTAGCTGAGTGGGGTCGGCCATTATTTCCGGAACGTCTTCTTGAAGTTCGGTCGAAACAGATACTCCGTGAACCTGCAGGTCGTGCTCAACCATTCGTAGCACGTCCCCAACAAGGCGATTGATTTCAATCATCGTTCTTTGACGAGCGGTCGATTTAAACAGCGCACGAACACCTGCGACTACTTCATTCGCGCGAATGTTTTCATTCTTCACGTCCGTTAGACAGGAACGCAGTTCCTCGATATCAAGCGGAGTTGCTTTGAGACATTCCAGCGCGGCGTCGGTGTTTAATGACATCGCACCCAGCGGCTGTCTGATTTCATGTGCGATTGCGGCTGTTGCTTCGTCCACGCTCAATGACCGATGGGCGCGCTCGCGCCGCTGCAAGGTGATCGCGCTGGCAAGTCGCGCATAGAGCATCGTTGTTTCCAGGAGTAATACGACCAGCACCGTGAAGCTGGCGATCAGGGCATAGCTGCGCGCCGTATACCAACCGAGAGAGAACCGGAGCGCGGAATAGAAGAACGCCAATGAATAATCAGGTAATGCCATTAAGAGTGTCACGGCTAACCATACGTCGAGGATAGTCCGCGTACGCGCCAACAACAGCGCGAGTGCCATGGCGTTGAGCAACCACAACGCCCCGGCCAAGTCTTGATTAGAGACGACCTGTTGCGTTGTGCCCGCATACAGATTTGGCAAATATCCATTACCTGCGGTGCCAAGCCACGTCAGTCCGGCAGTAACCGCAAGTGAGCAAGCGATGGTGACAACGATTGCCCGGCTTGGCTCGTTCTTTGTGAACCGGCTAGCGGTATCATTCGCATCCTTCAAGAGCACATAGGCAATAACGGCGAGGCCAAACACTATGCGCCAAAAATTAAAGAGCCACGCTGCACCGCTCGACCCGCCGCCGAGAAGACCGGTCGCGCTATAGGCACCCGGAAATTCGAGCGTTAGCAAAAATGCGAACAGGCCACCGCACATATAGCCGCTTGCGAGGGCCAGAAGGGCACGCTGAGGTTGGATCGAATATTGACCAAAAAGAAGAACTGCGGTGATCAGGTCGGTAACGCAAATGATGGAGTGAACAACTGGAACAAAAGCGTCAACACGCCCGACCTGCAAAGGCGCGTACGGTATGACTGCGGCGAGCACGACCGACAAGAAAATAACAACGCCGAACGCAATCCTGCGCTCTTGCGCGCTGGCGGGCATGCTAGCAATCAGGGCAGGAACCTCTTTGCCCTCGTCGTGAGCCAATTCTCCTGGCTTGTCCTTCGTCATTCGGATCAAAACCCCGGCGCTAGAATGCCCCAGCCGGTCGTGTGGAGCCGAATGTACAGCATCGTCGGGCCAAAACCAATGAAGAGCAAGGTCCTTTGGCTGCGGTGCATGAGTCCGTTGATGGCAGTGCGCCCCGAAGGCGCGGATCACTAGTGGAGGAAGATTCCACCCAGAGAGTTGTCGATTGATCTGGTAGCTGACGAGCGGTTCGGTCGGGTAACCGGCAGGGCTGGAGCCTCGTGACAAAGGCCGCTTTAGGCGGTTGAGCAATCCGGCGGGCCGTAACGTGAGTGAAGCCTGAGCAGGCCTCGAAAGTGACAATGCGGGTGCCGACCCTCCTGCCATTTGGGGAAGGCTGCATGAGCGGGGAAGCAATCGACACGCGCACCCGCTCGATCCGCCGGGGTAGTGGGCACGGCACGTTGGAAAGGTGGTTCGGGTAATCGGGGGAGACCCGTCAAGGGCGAGGGTAGCGGCCTCAACGTCGCGAAGGCGGCGGCCATGGCGGGAGTCGGACAGGGTCATAGGAGTGTTGAGGCCGGGTAATGCCGGCGGAGCAAAGGACCCTGACTTCTGGTGCGCTTTCGAAGATGGCGAGGTCGTGGTGATTGGCGATGAGCCTGCAAACACCATCAAAGACAGGAGCCGCCGGAGATTGCTGTGTCGAGGGGCGAAGGAGAGTTACTCACCGCACCGAAGCCGCGTGCAGTTAGTTTGCTCTCCGTGTGCCTCACGGTGAAACCAGTCGGAGAGCCGGATGCCTTAATCGGGCACGTCCGGTTCGATGAGCGGGGATGGGAGACGGAGCGTTGCCGAATGGCCCAAGCTACCGCGCCCATCCTCAACTCTACCAAAACGGACCTCCAGCGATGTCCGACTTGAGTCCGCTATGCGGACCAAAGATGGGGTAATCGGCCGGCCCAGCTTGTGGATAGGTGAAGATTTTGGGTGCTGCGCTTCAGGCTGATGGTGAAACGAGGTCCGTTGTTAGGACGGCCTCAAGCATCAGAAGGAGAAGCGCAGCATGGACCATTTTGCGGGATTGGACGTATCGGTCAAGGAGACCAGCATCTGCATTGTGGATGACACGGGACGGATCTTCAGGGAAGTGAAGGTAGCGAGCGAGTTCTGAAGCCCTTTTGAAGGTTCTTGGGAACCCAGCCTACCGCTTCAAGCGGATTGGATTGGAAGCCGGACCGCTGTCGCAATGGCTGTTCAGCGCTCTCGCTGAAGCAGGCTTACCAGTGGTCTGTGTTGAGACGCGGCACATGCGAGCGGTGTTGAAGGCGCAGATCAACAAGACGGACCGCAACGATGCGCGCGGCATCGCCCAGATGATGCGGGTGGGTCTTTACCGTCCGGTGCATGTGAAGACGTTACGCAGTCAGAAATTGCGGATGCTGCTGACCCACCGCAAGCTATTGCAGTCGAAGGCCATCGCAATCGAAAATGATCTACGAGGCACCTTGCGTAACTTCGGCCTCAAGGTCGGGATGGTTGGCAATGTGAGGTTCGAGGCTCGCATCCAGGAGTTGGTCGAGAACCAGCCCGATCTAGCCGATCTGGTCGAACCGCTACTCATCGTTCGGCGGACGCTCCGCGAACAGATCGTTATCCTACATCGCCGTTTGTTGGCCATCGTGCGAGACGATGAGGTTTGCCGGCGTTTGATGACGATCCCGGGTGTCGGCCCCGTGGTGTCGCTGACCTATCGCGCCACCGTCGATGTACCTGCTCGGTTCCGCAAATCCAAGTCAGTCGGGGCGGTGTTTGGGCTGACGAGCGCCAGGTATCAATCGGGCGAGGTGGATTGGAGCGGCGAAATATCGCGATGTGGCGATGAGATGATGCGGACCATGCTCTACGAAGCAGCGCAGAGCATGATGCATTCAAAAAAATGGTCATGGCTTAAGGCGTGGGCCATGCAGATCGCCAGGCGCCGCGGGATGAAGAAGGCGATAGTGGCCCTGGCTCGCCGGCTGGCCGTGATCATGCACCGCATCTGGGTCGACGGCACCGAGTTCCGGTGGACCCGGGAGCAGGCCGCGGCAGCAGCATGAAACCCGTTCAGGATCAAACCCAATAGGAGAAAGCCAGAGTTCCACCCAGCAGTGGAAAGATGTCCCTCGCGGGACGATGGATGAGGTGAGTCCGTATGTCCGCTTGTTCCTGCCGTTCGATTGACGGCAAGGCCGACTCAAAGATTGTTCCGCCCCGTCCTCGGATCCCATGATGGAAGGGCCCTGGTGCCGATTCCGTAGAGAAGCGCGAGCCCGTGAGTGACATCGACACCGCATCGGTGGATAGTCTGAAAGTGCTTGACCCCAACCGGCCGATTAGAGAAGCAGACATCCGGCGGACATCGGGAGAGGTCCGAAAAGTTCCAGAGGCAGACATGAACGCGCCACGTCGGCCGCGTCATTGCCCTGTCGGTTGAGCCCTTCTATAATCCGAGAGGGAGGGGAGTTCTATTGGCTCGTGAACAGCGCCGATTAGCGGCAATCGTTACAGCCGATGTCGTCGGCTATTCGCACGCCGCCTATGAGCAGATCTACTATTCGTCGCTGATGCCGCGCACCTATCTCTGCGCGCGGCTGCTGGAGACGCTCGACTGATGGCCACGCTTTATCACGTGCCCACCTCGCGCTCGCTTCGCGTGCTGTGGACGCTGGAGGAGATCGGCGCCACGGTCGAAGTGAAGTCTCTGGGTGTTCGGCCGCGGCTGCAGGAGCCCGAGTATCTCGCGATCAATCCGGCCGGCACGCTGCCCGCCCTGATCGACGGCGACCGGGCGATCTACGAATCGCTGGCGATCTGCGAATACCTCGCAGCCCGGCATGGTTCCGACCTGGTCGTGGCGCCGGACGAGCCGGAGCGGCCGGAGTTCGTGCAATGGCTGTTGTACGGCGAGGCGACGCTTCAGGCGCCGCTCTCGGCGATGGCGCGCGTCGGCCGTATCCGGAACAGGACCCCGGAGATGCAGGCCGGCATCGATGCCGTGCTGTCCGACGCGCGCCACTCGCTCTCGATGCGGGCAAAGCTACTCGAGCAGCGACTGGAGGGTCGTGACTTCCTGGTGGCGGGGCGGATGACGCTTGTTGACATTTCAGTCGGCTACCCGCTCAACACCATGGGAAAGCCCCACTTCGCCTCGCTGCTCGGTCCCCGCGCCACGGCCTATCGTGAGCGCCTGCTTGCGCGGCCAGCGTTCCAGCGCGCCGCGGCCGTTCCCTAGCCTGGGCTGGGCCGTGAATTCATAAGCGGCCTTTACCCTGGCCTGAGTAGAGGGGCCCGCTTCCGATGTTAAGGCGGACTCCGGTCGCGTCCCTTATCATGTCTCAGAAGTGCCGATTTTGTTGTGGAAGTCAGAGATCTTAGTCGCGAAGTTACTTCGTCGATTTGCTGAAGCGGTCTTTTCTCCGCCGCCTCGATAAGGCGGTGGGGCGTTACCCGGTGTGTTCTGACATCCGCATTGCCTAGGCAAGGCAGCGATCGACTGTCGGCAGTGGCCTGACGACTAACTGGGCGAGCCGGCGCAGGTTATATGCAAGCCCCAGACGAACGGGATGAGTAGGGTTCACCATGTCCGTTCAGGGTCAAAACCGGAAAAGCTCAATGGGAGCATAATGTTTCCGCTGTTCGCCCAACAACGGACATCGGTCACCAGGGTCGGCATGTCCGTTCGGTGCCACAAGGAGAAGTGCTAGCCCCTCATTCTGAACACTACGCCCGCCTCAGCGACCACAGAGAAACCAAGGCGCTCATAGAAGCGTCGAGCAGGATTGTTTTTGAGGACCTTAAGCACAATCTTCTTCCCCGTTGACCTCCAGATTGCGAGTAAGTTGCTCAGTACTTCCGACCCAATGCCAGATCGCTGATATTCAGGCGAAACGAAAAACTTCTGCAATCTTATCTCTGTCGGCAACTCGGCAACCTGAAGCCAGCCGACATCTTTTCCGTCGATAGAAATGATCCGTGCCTCCTCGCGCTTCCATTGTGCTGCGAAGTTTGCCCTCTGTTGTTGTTCGTCCCACACGCCGATTTCCTGCACGTAGGGCCGCATCGTCAATAAAAAGAGATGCAAAGCAAATTCGTAGTCTTCTGCCTTAGCCAAGTGCAGGTTTATGTGTCTCGTCATACGGCCAGGATAGCACCAACGCCTAGAGGCGGCGAGCCAGCGTGTAGGCTCAATGTCTTCCGATAGCGAACGAACCGCGGACATCGGTGAAGGCGGATGCGATGTCTGCTTTGGTCCGTCCGGAGGCAGACATTCGTGCTCTATGCGATTCGCGTCTCTAAGAAGAAGTCTGCGTCGGGTTTGACCAATGAGTTCATAGCTACATGCAGCGAGTTTACCTGCTCGCCATGCTGTTTGACATATTCGTACGCGGCATGCTCCCGCTCCAGGTCGGGATAGACGAGTTCACCTCGATATGTGAAGGCCGGTAGCGTTTTGCCAAAGCCGTCCAGCGCCTCGCGGCGCATGACGCGATAGCCCGTAGCAAACCCCATATCTATGAAATGTTGGAAGAAGGCGTGCAATCTCGGCAAAAACTCTTTTTCACTCACGCCGTCCCGCAAAGCAAATACGCCACTGAAACTAACTAGCGAGATTTCCTGCATCTGATGTCCCGCGTGTTTTCCTTGCCAACAGGAATTTTACTAGAGAATGCAATTATGTCGATCTGGGAGTTATCGACGATGTCCGAGTAGGGTCAAAATGAGAAGTCCGGGCGTTCAACCAGCAAGTCGGCTTTACCCCCAACTCCTGAGGACATGGTCTTGCACGCGCAAACTAACGCTGTGTGCCACTTCCGGACGGACGCACCGACTAAGCGAATGCGAAGGTGCTTCTGTATTTCGGAGCAGACATACTGGCTCACTCGATGACTTGATCCGCCCGTTTGAGCAGCTCTGGCGGAATCGTCACACCGATTGTCCGAGCCGTCTTGAGATTGAATATCAGTATATGTTGCTTCAGGACCTCGATCGGCAAGTCGCCCGGTTTGGCGCCCCCTAAAATCTTCCCCACGTACACCGGTATTCGCGGTAATGTATCGAGAAGGCCTGCTCCGTAGGCGATCAAGCCCCCCGCTTCCGACATCCGTCGGCCTCCCAGAAACATCGTCGGAAGGCGATACGTGGCCGCCAGCTCGGCGATCCGCTTCTGATGGATGGCGGGTATAGGCACGTCCAGCACCAGCAAAGCCTCGGCGCGCTCGTTCTTCATCGCCGAGAAGGCTCCTTCGAGATCTGGAATCGGACCTTTAACCTTCAACCATTGAGGCCGCAGGCCCAGTGCTCGTGCCGCCGTATCGTTCGTTTTCTCCAAGGGGTTCCAGCCCTGTGCGCGAGGAATATCCTCATCACTCAAGATCGCCAACCGGGCAAGGTTCGGAATCACTTGCCTGAGCAATTCGAGCTGTTTGGTAGCCTGCTGCGGATCGAAGGTAGTGATCCCCGTGATGTTCCCACCGGGTCGCTCCAGTGTGGCGGCGAATCCAACAGCAACCGGGTCGATCACCGCCACAAACACGATCGGTAACTTTGTGTTGGCTTTCTGAGCCGCTGCGGGCCCAACGGCGCCTAGCGAAACGATAATATCGACATTGAGACCGACCAATTCAGCGACGAATTCGGGCACGCGGTCGAGATGTCCTTGGGCAAATCGTGCCTCGATGACAATGTTGCGGCCCTCGACATAACCGTGTTGGGCAAAACTTTGTCGCACGGCTTCAAAAAGGGCATCTGGGCTTCCGTTTGCTATTACGCCGACCCGTGGGAGTTTGGCTTGCCGCTGCGTGCCCATGATCTAATCCCCTCAATTCGGCGAACCGCCTGAATCCTAGGCGATCCTCGATGAGAAACAAGGCATCAAATACCCGTATCTTTCGGGAAGCGCGATGTCCGGGTTGGGTCAAACTGCGAAATACTCAGCGCGAGCAGATGTTTTCCGGTCTACCCCGAGTAACGGACATCGTCAGGTCTGTCCGGTTGGTCCGGTTCGTGCCAACACCGGAAGTCGGATTCTTATTCGATCGCCTCGGCATCACAGGCCGGTGCGTCTGCTGTCCGACATTGCCGCAGATCAATGTCGCTGATGAATTTCGATGCTAGCCTTCGTCTTAGCATTTGCCGAGCGGCACGAGGGGGTGCGCAGTTCCGGCGCATGTTAGAGGCCCGGCGACCCTTAGCCGGGCCTCGACCTTGGGCATTCGCACGGCCCCGGACGCCGCACTGCGAAATTTCAATTTGAGCTTTCGGTCCGTCAGCAGTTTTCCCCAGTCACAATGAAACTCTTGGCTGTTTTTGTCCGGAACCGAACAGACAATTATAAGTTGGCGATCTTAAATTATCGCCATGGGCCAAGCCAAACGACCAACTTGCCCCGGTTGCGGGGCCTGTCTGACCCTCGCCCTGCCTCCCGGCGGCGAAGGCAAGCGCACATTCCAGTGCCTTGAATGCGACCGGCCTGATCCCCTGAAATCGGATACGGCTATTGGCTGGTTGAAGGGCGAGTTACAACCGCCAAAGTAACGCTAGCCTGATGTTGTAACGCGCTCGGAACGCCGTCTCAATCGGCGGGCTGCTGCGAACAGTCTATAATCTGAGAAAAGCTGCATAGACCAGCGTCGCGATCAAAGTCGCAATGGCAAACGTGATAAAGGCAAGATAAAACTTGGCCATTAGTGATTGCCTGCTGCGACGATCAGTATCCCTGCGAACAACTCGGCGGCCTTATCTCGTCCTTGGCGAGTTCCGCAGCCAGTAGCTCCAACAGCATGGCGTACCGGGCCTGATCTTTGGTCACGTTCGTCTCGGCCAGCAGCCGTTGATAGAGGGCGATGTTTTCGCGGTGTACGTAACCCCCCATTGTGACCTCCAAAGGGTACATGATCGAGCGAAGCGCAGCTTGCGCTTGTTCGGCAGTGCTGTCGAGCGATCATTGATGCTCAGCCAGTTCCGGTCTTACTATCTATGGTTCCACGGGCATGTCGCACGATGAGCAGTAAAACTTGGTGACATCGCCGGATGTGATCGCCCTAAATCCTTCGGGAGTGCTATCCACCTGTGTGTCCCACGAACATTCGTCCGCTGCCGAAACCCGGGCCAAGCCCGTCTTTCGGCAATGAGGACACGTAAGATTTTCAACCCAGCTGTCGCGGGCCATCTGCAAAAACGCGCCACAATCCCGAAATGTTCCCAATGTCGTTAAGTCGACGCACTCCGAGAACCAAACGCGACCGCACGTCCGGAGGCAGGCACACTCCCGAATGTCCGTTGAGGGTCAAAAGCAGTCCTGAAGAACCCGAACCGCGACTTCCGGTCCACCCCGAATAACGGACATGGCTAGACCAACTCGGTTGGTCCGTTTCGTGCCAATACCGGAAGTCGAGAACCTCATTCGATCACCTCGTCGGCGCGCGCATCTATTTCATCTATAGGACAGCAACACTGGCTTGATCAGCATTGTCGCTGGTGACAGATGCTACGCTATCGGGGATCGTTGGCCCGACACATTGGCAACGCACCGGACGCCTCATTGAGGCCGTGCGCACCATGGCAACGCAGGCACGGCTAGTTTCGAGCACCGCTCGACGCAGCACACCTCCACGCAAACGCAACGCAACGGCACAGGCCGTCGAGGGGAACCTTGGCGGCTTTTGCGTCTGTGTGTGGCTGCGCGCGGCCCGACTCGCCTCAGGCAGCCGCGCCCAGCTTCTCGAATGCAGAACTTTTTAGACCGTTGAGGTCGCGCACGCCCAACGCCGCCTGCTGAAGAATATGCTCCGCCACTTCGAGCGGCGTGACAGACTTGCGGTTTAGGAAGCGACGATCGGTGACGACCTCATTCAACGCCTGCCGCAAAACCGCGACCGTCGGTGCATCAAATTTTTGTTTCAGCTCAATCATCGTCCCGGTCCCATTTGATGGGCACGTCTTAAAGTTCCTTTGTAAAGGCATGATGAACCGAACAACGCGATTTCGTGATGATCGGTTTTGATAAACCTCGCAAAGGTGGCCCGTACTGCGCATTGTATTTCGGTTCCGGTTCATTCGCGTCGATTTTGGCATCTCCGCGCGATGTCCGGTTTACCCCCGTTAGCGACAGAATTGCGGACATCGCTGGAGGTCCGTTTCGTACCAACAACGGAAGTAAGGCCAGCGTCATTCGATCACATCGTCGGCGCGGGCGAGCAGAGTTGCACGGTGGCCGAGCGCTCTTGCGGTCTTGAGCGAGGTTTGTATTGAGAAGCCACCTTCGGGCAGCTTTGTTTTTTTGGAGTGACGATTTCGATACGTGCAGCGTTATACCAGCGGGTAGGCGCAAGGTCAGACTTCTAGCATTTTACGAATTACGTGATGCAGCCTTTAACCTACCCCCGTTTTTCAACGAAATTGGAAACCCGGATTTACCCAGCCTTAAGCCTTTGAACCCGATCCTCCGCTCTTAAAATTACTCAAGGCCGGAGGGCAGACGTGAAGCGGATTTTTGCAAAGTTCCTAGCCGACGAATGTGGCGCTACCGCCATTGAATACGGGCTGATCGCAGCTGGCATTTCGCTGGCTATCATCGCAGCGGTCAACGGTCTCGGCAGCAACCTGAATGGTATGTTCACCTCGATCAACAGCTCGCTGAAGTAACGGTAATTTAACCATAGGCGGTCACCATCCGAGGTGACCTTCTGGTGGTCATCGAGCGCAAAGTCGAAAAGCCGTCACCCCCCGGTGGCGGTTTTTTGCTGACTTAGATGACTAGATTGGCTTCATGGTCTATCGCCGGAAGTCAAAGCCAGCATTGATTGCGACTTGATCCACGATCATCAGGTTTGAATTGAAAGGCCGCCTTCAGGGCGGTTTTTTCGTTTCAGTCGATATCTGTTTTTGTCTGCATAACGGACTCAAGTCGGACATCGTCCCATGTCCGTTCGGTGCCAGGAAGAGACTCATGCACCGCAGCAAACATCCCTATTCAATCACCTCATCGGCGCGGCCCGGCTTAGGCCGCCTGTCCAGGGCTCACCATTAGCGACGCGCGGTCGCAGGAGGGCGATTCGGCTATTGCCAAAGCGGCCTACCGTGGTCGGTCTCGTGTCGCGTGCCACCTGAATTGCCAGCCCGATCAGCAGCGCCATCAGCATAGTCGGCATCGCAAGTCGCTTTGGGTACTTCGTGCCTGTTGGTATGCAGAAGCTGTTTCCGCATTTCAGCGAGGCGCGCACGGCAATATTCTCGGTAAAGCAGGTCGAATATGACGGGCATGATCGAACCTCGTTGTTTGATCACCTGAACATTCCATCTACCGAGTCTTTGGACGCGCACAGGTGAACTGGATCACACTCTTTCCGCGGTGATTAGTCGCGGCGTTCACGCGGCCGAAAGCGACCTAAACGCTCCAGGCTGGTGAGTGCTACACCTGAGTTGGCGCCAGGCAGAAAAATGGCCCTTCGAACGGGCAGACCGCAGTCTGCATTCCCCGAGTTTCGGTCCGGGTCATTTTTGACCGAATTGGGCTGTCTCCGCCATGTCGGGTTTACCCCCAATAGCGACCAAACTGCGGACATCGCGGGAGGTCCGTTTGGTGCCCAACCGGACTCATGCACCGCAGCAACAGCGGCGTGAGTTGCCTTTCGGCTAGCCTTGGTCAATCCGGCACCAACAGTCGCAGGCTTACGTGGTATCGGAGGCTTCGCTTGCCAACGAGTGCTGTGAATTCATATTGAGCGTCTTTGTCGGTATATGTACCGCTGAATCCGGCGCTGACCATTCCCTTTCGGGCCATGGGTCGCGTAATGGGAGCTGGGGTGTGTTCGTCGTTGGTAAATTCACCTTTCCATTTTCCGCCGGAACTACTGTAGGTGCCGACGAAATAGAAGAACTCGTTGCCGCCAAACAGTTTGCCGTCGCGTAAGAACAGGACGCCGTCAAACCCACCGTCTACGCCATCCAGCGCTTTTGAACTATAGAAATAAAGTCCGTTGGTAATCATAGCCAAAACCGATTGAACACGCCTGTCGGGAGTTCGCGGAAATCGAGAACTTGGGTGCCGGTCGACAAGATCGATAATTCCGAACAATTTATCAAAGCATGGCGGCCGTTCTGCCGCTAGGGCCAATGTCCGAGTCGGGTCAATCGCGGCCGAAATGGGCTGTCCACCCCATGTCTGCTTTCCCCCCGATAGCGACCATACTGCGGACATCGGTGGAGGTCCGTTCGGTGCCATGAGCGGAAGTCATTCGATCCTCGTCGCCACGGGCGAACACTGGCTGCGATGGTCATTCGGGCAGCCCGGCTTGCATGTCCGAAAAGTGCCATCTGCGGACAAGCTTCGGCCAAAGCAAGGTTGCTGCGGCGGCCGGGTTTATCGTAAAAAGGTACGCCAACAGGAATTGCATACCAGTGGCGCAAGAGCGATTAGGGCGGGCCGGGCGCAGGCTGGCGGCGATATTGGCCGCCGACCTGGCTGGTTATTCGCGGCTTATGCACGATGATGAAGAGGGTACGCACGCACGTCTGACCGCCCTTCTATCGAACGCTGTCGAGCCAGCCATCGCCGAACACGGGGGCCGTGTCGTCAAACACACAGGTGATGGGTTCCTGGCCGAGTTTCCCAGCGCCGTCGAAGCGGTTCGAGCGGCCATTCACTTCCAGAACAGTATCCGGGATCTCGCGGCCGGAGAGGCTGAGGAAAGGCGCCTCGTTTTTCGTGTGGGCATCAACATCGGCGATGTGATCGTCGAGGCGCACGATATTTTCGGGGATGGCGTCAACATTGCTGCCCGGCTTGAGGGAATCGCCGAGCCGGGCGGCATCTGCATCTCATCGTCAGCATATGACCAAGTTCGCGGCAAAGTTGGGGTTGAGTTCGTCGATCTGGGCGAACAGAGCCTCAAAAATATAACCCGCCCGGTACGAGCCTATGCTGTCGTCCGCGATGGGCTCGGACCCGCGACGAAGAGTGGCGGCAGGACACTAGTCCCACGTTTATCCATCGTGGTGCTGCCCTTTTCGAATATCGGCGGCGACCCCGAGCAAGATTATTTCGTCGACGGCATGACCGAAAGCCTGACAACGGACCTTTCGCGCATCAGCGGCTCGTTCGTGATCGCGCGCAACAGCGCCTTCTCCTACAAGGGCAAATCAATAGACGTGCGGCAGGTAGGGCGCGAGTTAAACGTCCGCTATGCGCTTGAAGGCTCGGTACAACGAGGTGGCAGCCGTTTTCGGGTGAACGTGCAGCTAATCGACGCGGAAACCGGCAACCATCTTTGGGCTGAGCGCTTCGACAAGCCTGTCGCTGATCTGTTCGATGTGCAGGATGAAATCGTCTCGCGGCTTGCCAACACGCTGACCAGCCAGCTTGTCGAGGTTGAGGCGCAGCGGGCGGAACGTTCGCCGCATCCCGATGCGACGGATTTGTATTTTCAGGGCTGGGCTTTTGCCAACAAGGGGACAACACCCGAATACATGACGAAGGCGCGCAGCTTTTTCGAACGCGCTCTTGCGCTCGATTCTAAAAATATTGAGGCTCTGGTCGGCATGGCAAGTATCGATTTGGGAATGGCCGCCAATCATTTGATCGACGACGGAGTCGCGCGTCTGGCAGCAGCTGAGACGGCCCTGACTAGGGCTTTGTCCTTGGCCCCACAGCACGCACGGGCGCACATGTTTATGGGCGTCGTGCGCATTTATACTAACCGCGCTGCACAAGGCATTACTCAATGCGAGCAGGCATTGATGCTGGATCGAAATTTGGCCAGTGCGCACGGATTTATCGGGCTCGGCAAGGTTTTTCTCGGCCGGGGCGAGGAGACCGAGGCTCATATCCAGGAGGCATTCCGCCTCTCTCCTCGTGATATCACAGCCTACTGGTGGATGGTTTTCGTCGCCAGCGCCAAGTTGCAGCTTAATGCCGACGCGGAAGCGGTCACCTGGTTGCGTCGGAGTATCGAGGCCAATCCAAATTGGCCTCTCTCACACTTTTTTCTCGCCGGTGCGTTGACGCTGCTCGGCTCGCTGGATGAGGCGCGAGCCGCCGCGCAGGCGGGACTTGCGCTCGACCCAGGCTTTACCCTCCGTCGCTTCCGATCCCTCGGAGCGAGTAGCAATCCGACCTTTCTCGCGAGCGGCATGCGCATCGCTGGCGGCATGCACATGGCGGGAGTGCCAGAGGGTTGATTGTCCGCTCTGGGTCAATCTCGGAAAAGCTCAGGGCGAGCATATGTTTTCCGCTGTTCATCCAATAGCGGACATCACCAAGCTCGAGCGCCATGTCCGAAAGGTGCCAATGGCGGACGAAGTGTTGACGACTTAACCAGACATGGCCGAAGCCATTACGTGGGCAGCGGCCAAGTGATTTCCTTACCCTTGAGTTCCCTGTAGCGACGTGCATTCGCGCGCAGACTTTTGGGGTCTGACATCCCCCGCGACAGCCAATCCAAATCGAGTCGCGCCGCTGAATCGATTGCGGCCATCGTCGTTGCCTGTAAGGCGCGCTTGGAAAATGAATAAGCCGGATAGCAGTCAGGCGTCACGTGAGCAGCCCAAGCGACGGCGGCATCCAGAAGCTGGTCCGGCGCCACGGTCTTCTGCACGACGCCCATCCGGCTTGCGGCCTGCAGATCGTAAATCTGTCCGAAGAGTGTGAACTCGGACGCGGCCTGCGTGCCGATCGCATATTTGATGATCTCGCAATAGACCGCCGGCATCGGAATGCCGATCGGCACCTCATTCAACGCAAACTGCAGCGCGCCTTCCGTCGCGATCCGATAGTCGCAGTCGATCGCCGTGATGAACCCGCCCGCATAAGCATGGCCATTGATCGCCGCGACAGTTGGCCGGGGATAGGTGAACAGGCGAAGATTGGTAGCACGATAGGCAGCGAACCAATCGTCGATCTCTTTGAGATTGCGGCGCGCAAACATTGCAAAGTGATGATCAAGGTCTAGGCCCGCCGAGAACACCTTGCCCGCCCCTGTCAGAACGATGGCACAATCATCAAACTTGGTTTCGAGGCGATCGAACGCGGCATGAAGATCGGCAAAGAACGCGGGGTTTTGGGCATTGACCTTGTTGGTATTCATGGTCACGACCGCGACGTGGTCATGTTTTCGTTCGATATTCCACGGCATGCCAACATTCCCTTAAGGCTCCGCGAGCCGTTGGTTGAAACCATCGGTCCTTACGGACCTAAAGTGCGACTTCCGCAATACCCCCGGAAGCGGACTCAAGTCGGACATCGCCGTATGTCTCAAACGTGCCAATAGCGGAAGTGCCGACACCAACCGGCGCGGTTAGACCTTTTTTCAGTGCTCCGCCGTGAACGCTAAGACAGCCTGGTTGGAAACCTTGGGGTTTTGGCCAAACATTCCATGGCTCGCGCCCGGAATAATGATAGCTGGCTTGAAATCTCCACGCTTTCGCATCTCGGCAATGAAAACACCGTACATTGGCGGCGATTTCTCACCAGTTATCATCAGGACAGGAAAATTAAATTTCGGCAGCTCATCGTCTTTAGTGAGTGGAATAGAATCCTCGACGAGCGCCGTCGAAACGTTCTGAAGAAATATCTTTTGGCGCTCAGCCGGCATACTCTCCCAAATGCCGGGCTGTCCATTCAAACGATCGATAAAACGAGCCATTCCGCCTTCGACATCTCCCTTGGCCACGTCTTGTCGAAGCTCAGCAAACAACCTTGACCGGAAAGCAACCGCCTTCAGATTCTCTTCCGTTTCGGGAAGCTCAAGCCTTACAACGGCGTCCGCCAGAATAAG
Source organism: uncultured Alphaproteobacteria bacterium (assembly GCA_963801875.1). Taxonomy (GTDB): domain Bacteria; phylum Pseudomonadota; class Alphaproteobacteria; order Rhizobiales; family Xanthobacteraceae; genus Bradyrhizobium. The sequence goes on from CAWDGT010000011.1 coordinate 750,992, forward strand.
AGTTCGGATGAGCTCTGGACATTTTTTCGCCACTTCGATCACAACTGCGCCGCCGCGAGAATGACCCAGCAGGTGGACTCGACCAAGAGCCAGCTGTTGAATGAATGCGCCCACATCATCCGCGTGTTGGGCGATTGAAAAATCGCTTCCAGCTCCATCCCACAATTCAGGGAAGTAGTGCCTGAGACTAACGTTAAGTACTCGGTGTTTTTTGGAAAACGCTTCAAGCTGGTACGACCAAAGCCGATAGTCACAGAACGATCCGTGGACCAGAACGATTGGCACGCCCACACCGTTGTCCTGATACGCCATGGGATATCCATTGACCTCGATCCATTTCACATCAGAAGGGATTGGCCACTTCGGCGGAACATAAGACATTTAGAATGCTCCAATTCGTTTGTTGCACCCAGAATATCCAGTCTCGAATGATGGAAGGGTATCACCCAGAGGTCGGGCAACAAGCGGAAACTGGCGGCGACCGGTTCTGGAAACTTATTGGGCTGAATGTCCGAGAATGGGATGGACCGGCCGTGCTCCCGCCCCGAACCGCTCAGAGAATGAGCGGGGGCTTAGAAGCACGAGGAGCACATCGCCATGTCCCATAAGACAGCCGCTACAGTCGCACAGAGCATTGGCATCGATACCGGCAAGAACACCCTGCATTTGATCGGCCTCGACGACAAAGGGGCAATCGTTTTGCGGGAGAAGATTGCCCGCGGCCGGATCGCAGCCCGGTTCGCCAATGTGTCGCCGTGCCTGATCGGAATCGAAGCTGGCATGGCGACGCATTATGTGGCTCGCGAGCTAAGTGCGCTCGGACACGACGTCAAGCAGGTACCGCCAGCCTATGCCAAACCGTTCCGGCAAGGCCACAAGAACGACTTCAGAGATGCCCACGCGATCGCGGAGGCCGTTCAGCGGCCATCCACACGCTGCGTTCCAATAAAGACCGATGATCAGCTGGATTTGCAGGCACTGCACCGGGTGCGATCTCGCCTGGTTGGCCAACGAACCGCAGTGATCAATCAGATCCGGGGCTTTCTCCTGGAGCATGGCATTGCGGTACGTCAGGGGCTTCGCTTCCTTCGACAACAGCTCCCGGACATCATGGCCAAGCGCAGCGACGTGTTGTCACCTCGCATGATTAGGATCCTAGGAGACCTCAGCGCCGATTGGCGGCATCTTGATGAGCGTATCGAACACGTCACCGAGGAGATCGAGGTTTTGGCGCAGGGCAGCGAGGGTTGCCGCCAATTGATGACGGTACCGGGCATCGGCCCGCTCATCGCCAGCGCCATGGTAGCGGCCATCGGTAATGGCACAGCCTTTGCCACGGGCCGTGACTTTGCCGCCTGGCTCGGCCTGGTGCCGAAGCAGATGTCGACCGGCGATCGGACGATCCTCGGGCGCATCAGCAAGCGCGGCAATCGCTATCTACGCACGATGATAATGCAGGGCGCCCGCGTTATTCTGCTCAGGCCGGCAAACTGGGCAAAGCACAGTTTTGGTCCGTGGCTAACGGCCGCGGCAAACCGCCTGCATCACAACGTGTTGGCTACTGCCCTTGCCAATAAGTTGGCGCGGATCGCCTGGACCGTGTTGATCCAGGCACGCAGCTACGAAGCACGCGTCAACTAACAAGCCAAGAAGATACCCGCCGAGGTCTGCGAGTTGGATTGAGGAAATGGAGAAACGGTCTCGCCGTCGCACCCGTGATCTGGTGACCCAAGCGGCCTCTCAGGGCCTTTCCGAGAATGAGATCGGGTGCGCGCGGATATCCATGATGGCCAGGAGCACAAACGCTCCATTCAAGGGCCGGATACAGATGCGCAAGACCAACCCCCTCCATTTGTTCACATTCGGCTTGCAACGCACGGCCGGTCCATACAGTTGGGTCAAAACCGGAAAAGCTCATTGCGAGCATATGTTGTCCGCTGTTCATCCAATAACGGACTCAACTCGGACATCGCGCCATGTCTGCTTCTCTAATCGGCCGGTTGGGGTCAAGCACTTTCAGACTATCCACCGATGCGGTGTCGATGTCACTCACGGGCTCGCGCTTCTCTACGGAATCGGCACCAGGGCCCTTCCATCATGGGATCCGAGGACGGGGCGGAACAATCTTTGAGTCGGCCTTGCCGTCAATCGAACGGCAGGAACAAGCGGACATACGGACTCACCTCATCCATCGTCCCGCGAGGGACATCTTTCCACTGCTGGGTGGAACTCTGGCTTTCTCCTATTGGGTTTGATCCTGAACGGGTTTCATGCTGCTGCCGCGGCCTGCTCCCGGGTCCACCGGAACTCGGTGCCGTCGACCCAGATGCGGTGCATGATCACGGCCAGCCGGCGAGCCAGGGCCACTATCGCCTTCTTCATCCCGCGGCGCCTGGCGATCTGCATGGCCCACGCCTTAAGCCATGACCATTTTTTTGAATGCATCATGCTCTGCGCTGCTTCGTAGAGCATGGTCCGCATCATCTCATCGCCACATCGCGATATTTCGCCGCTCCAATCCACCTCGCCCGATTGATACCTGGCGCTCGTCAGCCCAAACACCGCCCCGACTGACTTGGATTTGCGGAACCGAGCAGGTACATCGACGGTGGCGCGATAGGTCAGCGACACCACGGGGCCGACACCCGGGATCGTCATCAAACGCCGGCAAACCTCATCGTCTCGCACGATGGCCAACAAACGGCGATGTAGGATAACGATCTGTTCGCGGAGCGTCCGCCGAACGATGAGTAGCGGTTCGACCAGATCGGCTAGATCGGGCTGGTTCTCGACCAACTCCTGGATGCGAGCCTCGAACCTCACATTGCCAACCATCCCGACCTTGAGGCCGAAGTTACGCAAGGTGCCTCGTAGATCATTTTCGATTGCGATGGCCTTCGACTGCAATAGCTTGCGGTGGGTCAGCAGCATCCGCAATTTCTGACTGCGTAACGTCTTCACATGCACCGGACGGTAAAGACCCACCCGCATCATCTGGGCGATGCCGCGCGCATCGTTGCGGTCCGTCTTGTTGATCTGCGCCTTCAACACCGCTCGCATGTGCCGCGTCTCAACACAGACCACTGGTAAGCCTGCTTCAGCGAGAGCGCTGAACAGCCATTGCGACAGCGGTCCGGCTTCCAATCCAATCCGCTTGAAGCGGTAGGCTGGGTTCCCAAGAACCTTCAAAAGGGCTTCAGACTCGCTCGCTACCTTCACTTCCCTGAAGATCCGTCCCGTGTCATCCACAATGCAGATGCTGGTCTCCTTGACCGATACGTCCAATCCCGCAAAATGGTCCATGCTGCGCTTCTCCTTCTGATGCTTGAGGCCGTCCTAACAACGGACCTCGTTTCACCATCAGCCTGAAGCGCAGCACCCAAAATCTTCACCTATCCACAAGCTGGGCCGGCCGATTACCCCATCTTTGTGCCATGTGTGGACGGCTCCGGATTGGCAAGGACTTTTTTCACGTCGCAGGCTTGGTCGGTGCAGCCATGTGTTCGGCCTTTAAGCGCGGTTCACATGACCGCTGGCCATAATGCCCTCCGCGGATCAGGTCCCGGTCAAAACCGCGCATTCGATAGCAATGCGATGGCACAAGTGGGTTGTCCTGATCGCCGGATCGACCGGCTCTGCATTACGTGCTGTTCGCCCTCCCAACCTTCACATCACGCCGGTTATCCGGCGCGATCTCGTTCACCGCGCTAGCGCGACAGGATTTCTATATCGCTCACCTTTGGCCATCATGGCCCAGGCCATCCGCGCAATCTTGTTGGCAAGCGCGATCGCGGCGACCTTTGTCGGGCGTCGACCTAGCAACGCCGTGAGCCAAGGCCGATGCCCGGTGCCATGGATCTTGGCATAGCGGATGACGGCGAGTGCTCCGGCCACGAACAGGCTCCGCAGATAGCGATCGCCCTGTTTACTGATGCTGCCGAGCCGCTCCTTGCCCCCACTTGAGTGCTGTTTGGGAACGAGCCCAATCCAGGCGGAGAAGTTACGTCCGGACCGGAAGGTTCTGGGATCGGCAACACTCGCAACCAGCGCAGTCGCCAGCATCGGGCCGACCCCAGGAATGTAATGAAGGCGCTTACTCGTCTGGTCGGACCGATGCCAGACCAGGATCATCCGATCGAACTCCAAAATCTGCTCCTTGAGAGCGAGCAGCTGGGTACCGAGCGCGGCAAGGCAGGCACGGGCAACCTCCGGCACCCGCTTGTCCTTCGGGTCGGCAACAATACGCAGCAATTCCGTGACCCCTTTGCGCCCGACCGGTGCGACAATGCCGAACTCGGCGAGATGCGCTCGGATCGAATTAATCACCGCGGTCTGCTGACGGATGAATAGATGGCGTGTGCGATGAAGCATCAGACAACTCTGCTGCTCTGGCGTCTTGGTTGGCACGAACCGCATGTTGGCTCTGGTGACCGCTTCGCAAATCGCTTCTGCGTCGGCCATGTCGTTCTTCTGCCGTTTGACATAGGGCTTTACGTAAACCGGCGGCATCAATCGCACGGTATGGCCAAGTGTCTGCAACTCGCGCGACCAATGGTGAGACGAGGCGCAAGCCTCGATGCCGACCAAGCAGGGTGGCAGCTTCTCAAAGAATGTCAGCACGTGGCGACGTTTCAACTGGCGGCGGATGACCACCTGGCCGGCAGCATCAACGCCGTGCACCTGGAACACCGACTTGGCGATGTCGAGACCGATTGTCGTGATCGTCTGCATGGACCTGCTCCTCTGAATCGTGGGAGCCTCAACAGCGCCCACATCCATGGCACTCATGTGCCGGTGGAGGAGCCGTCCACAGCATCAGAACCGGACTCATGCACCGCAGTACGAATTGCAGCACCTGGTTAGCGCCGAGAATAGCCGAATAGACGAAGCGGTTGGTGCGATCCGCCAGGATCGAATGGGCATTGCGGCCGGTCGGTAGCACTTGGATCGCCTCGGCGATGACGAGCCCGTCGGCTCCGAATCGGACTAACCGCGACAACCGTGACTGCGCGGGCGTTCGGCTAATTACAAGACATGGATACGAATTCACCCCTCGGGTTTTCGATCTCGTTCGCCACAAAGCGGTATGGGGGCGTCGCGCGGTTTTAGTGTGACAAGCGGCATATGCCACTGTTCAAGGGCCGGCTATCAGCAATTCGTGATTACCGCTTGCATCTGGCCCTGGAATACAGTCGGCGCGAAGGCAGCGACCGCAATAAGAGCTATGCTCGAAATAATACACGGAGGCTCCGATGCCCAGTTTCACTCCTATTAACCAATTGTTTCACGACATAGTGCAGCAGCGGGCTAAGTCTTATCGCGAAAAAGCGCTGCGCTTCAAAGCCCAGCGGGAGCAGCAAAGAAAGGCCGGCGAGGCCCACGAAAAGAAGCAGTTGGAGTACATTCGCGCCGCCGGCATCAATTTGCACGAGTTTGAGCAAGATCAAAAGGAAGAATCTCTCAAGCTGAAATCTTACTTGGAGCAGACGCGCCCGCCCCTGATTTCACGTCCGTCCATGGGTACGGCGGATGCAAAGAACGCTGCGAATCGGGTTGCACTTTTGGGAGGCGCTGGCGCGCTTATCCCCCCTTACGCGGGTGTCTTTTATTCACCGGAAGGCACTGAGGTATTGCCCATCATCCCTTCGCAGATAAAGATCGAGTCCCACGAAAACGGCGTCGGCATAGGTTGGGGCTTGGCCACCGGCGGGGCTCAGCCGCCCGGTCCTGTAGAAGTGGGGTTTTACTTCGTCCCTGATCAGGACGCCAACTATACGTTTACAGCTTCTTTCGCATTTCACGGATTTTATATACTGAAAGCGGACGACGGCGTTTTCACCTCAAAGGAAGCCAGCGTAGTGCTCGGGTTTTCGTTGCAGGCTTATCAGTACGACTTGCGCGCGCCGAAATCGTTTCCCAATCTGATTGACCGTGACAGCCAAAATATCAACGAGTTTGACAATTATGATAACGTTCTCACCTTTACTGACTCGCAGGACTTCCGACAAGGCGAGCCCGTGGTGATAATTGCGACCATTACATATAACGCAAGCGCGAGAGGAGACGGTTCCTTTGCTCAAATCGACTTTAAGGACGGAGACGCTAATTATATTGACCCGCAGTATCTCTGGGTGACGAGCAGTACATCGTAGGTCCATTTTCCGCTTTCATCGAAAATCTGTTAGCGAGGCTATATTTCACGCGGCGTGTACGCCACGAGATAAAAGGACGAATCCGAACGCCGATGTCCGTTCTGGGTCAAACCCGGAAATACTCGCTGCGAGCAAATGTCGTCCGCTGTTGCCCCGATAACAGACATACAGCGACTACTGCGCCATGTCCGTTCGGTGCCAGGAGCGGACGTGCCCCGTTTCATTCTAGTGGTCTGATTCCATCAGAGGATTCCCAAATCGATCGAAGCAGTTCAAGCTCTCGGCATGAGAGCAGGAATTGTCGTAAAGGTCACCCGGGCCGACCGCCATCGACTTGAGGCAATCGTCTCGGATCGCAGCGCGCCTCAGAAGCATGTATGGCGTGCCAACATCATTCTGGCCACGGCCGACGGCTGCGGCACCACCGAGATCATGCGCCGTTCGGGCAAATCCAAGCCCGTGGTGTGGCGATGGCAGGCACGGTTCATGGCGGAGGGGGTCGAAGGGCTGACGCGCGACAAGACGCGCAAGCCCGGCATACCACCGCTACCGACCGGCACCGTGCAGAGAGTGGTCGACCTGGCGCTCGGGCCGCCGCCGGGGGAAACAACCCACTGGACCGGCCGGATGTTGGCGAAAGCCGCGGGAGTGAGCCTGCGTTCGGTGCAACGTATTCTGGAAGCCCACCAACTCGCGCCGCATCGCATTCGTGCGTTCAAGTTGTCGAACGATCCGAAATTTGCCGAGAAACTCAAAGACGTCGTCGGCCTCTACGTCGATCCTCCCGCCCATGCGGTCGTCCTCTCGGTCGACGAAAAGAGCCAAATTCAGGCGCTTGACCGCACCCAGCCGGGATTGCCGATGAAGCCGGGCCGCGCCGGCACAATGACCCACGATTACAAACGTCACGGCACCACCACGTTGTTCGCTGCCCTCAACGTCCTCGACGGTACCGTCATCGGCCGCAACATGCAGCGCCATCGCCACCAGGAATTCATCCGCTTCCTCAACACTATCGAGCAGCAGGTTCCGGCAGGGAAAGTGATCCACGCCATCGTCGACAACTATGCGACCCACAAGCATCCGAAGGTGCAAAAATGGCTGACCCGGCATCCGCGCTGGACTTTCCACTTCACCCCTACCTCCGCTTCCTGGCTCAACGCGGTCGAAGGCTTTCTTCGCCAAGCTCACACGCCGTCGCCTCAAGCGCGGCGTGTTCCGGTCCGTCCTTGATCTCCAAACCGCCATTAACCGCTTCGTCACCGAGACTAATGCCGATCCCAAACCATTCGTCTGGACCGCCGACCCAAAGCGGGTCCTCGCTGCTGTCAAACGCGGGAAGCAAATGTTAAAGTCGATCCACTAGCGTCGCGGCGGCATCTTTGATCTGCATCAATGTAGGATCAAAGAAAGCCTTATTTGCTCAATTGTAGTTACGAAGTAGCTGTTGGTTTTGCGTGGCCCTGTTTGCCTATGTGCTTCTGCGAAAGGTTCAGAGCATGCTGGAGAACTTTGGAGAGGCCCGCACCGTTGTTCTAGCAGGCCCCGGTAAACGTGACCTACGGCTTGACCTATTGCGGGGTATCGGCCAGTGGATGGTCTTGCTAGACCATATTCCGTACGACTTCCTGAACTGGTTCACCATTAAGAACTACGGCTTCAGTGACGCAACCGAAATATTCGTGTTCATTTCCGGCTATTCGATCGGATTTGCATACGGGTCAGCGATCAAAGGCGGCAAGTTTGTAGCTGGGGCCAAGCGCCTTTGGACGCGCGCATGCCAACTCTACGTCGCCCAAATTTTCTTATGTTTGCTTCTAATAGCTCAGGTTGCTCGCACCGCAGCTCGGTTTGACAACCCGATGTACAAGGACGAGTTCAACGTCGCGCAGTTTCTCGACCGTCCCGATATAATGATCGGGCAGGCCCTTTTGCTGAAGTATAAGCCAGTCGACCTGGATGTCCTGCCCCTCTACATCGTGCTAATGCTTGCGGCGCCAGCGGTGCTGTGGGGCCTGCTGCGTCGACCGAACTGGACGCTGTTCTGCTCTGCGATTCTCTATGTCGCAGCTCGACATTTCGATTGGAACTTGCCTTCGTTTCCAGGCGGCAAATGGTATTTCAATCCCTTCGCCTGGCAGTTCTTGTTCGTCTTCGGCATCTGGTGTGGCTTTGGTGGTGGTCCCACAGTAAGGACTGCAGCACTATCCCGCCCGGTCACAATAGTCGCAGCGGCATGGCTCGTCTTTGCGTTCCTGATCGTGATGACATGGCACGTTCCAACCTTGGGGCGATTTGTGCCACAGACGCTAATTCACGCGATGTATCCAATCGACAAGACCAATCTCGACCTCCTGCGTCTCACGCATTTCCTCGCACTGATGGTCGTACTGATACGTATTCTCCCGCCGGATTTGCCGGGGTTCACGTCAAAATGGCTGCGCCCGCTGATCCTGTGTGGTCAACGCTCGCTCCCCGTGTTCTGCTTTGGCGTTTTGCTGTCATTCGCTGCTCACTGGATCCTGGTGCAGGTTGCAGGTGGCATCGTCGCCCAGATGCTCGTCGGCGGCTTGGGCATCGCTCTCCTGGTGGGGATCGCATGGATCGCTACATTGTACCGCAGCCTTCCGACCTTGTTTGGGACCGAAACGCGTGTGATCCAGATGGAAAAGACGATCGAGGGAGAGTAGACCCAGGTGCCGACTTCCGCTGAGGGTCAACAACGGACCTGCCGGCCCCGAAATCCGACTTCCGGTATTCCCTCGGTAACGGACATGCAGCGACCACTGCGGTATGTCCGGATGGTGCAGCAACGGACATGAGGCGGAAAGTAATTCCCCTTGGATCGTACCGGTACACACCGCCCTGTTCCGGCAATAAAACGGGCGGCCCTTTCGAGCCGCCCACTCGGTCATCAATACAAAAGGTGCCCGTTCATTCGCTCTGATGGCCGGCCGCCTGCAATGCCTTGAGGATGCCGTCGAGGTTGTAGGTCTCTGGCGCCTGCATCGGCGGGTACTCCTTGTACGACATCAGCTCTTTCTCCCAGAGCAGTTGGCCGATCGGCAGGATGTTCCAGTCGTAGAGATAGGCGGTGCTGGGGGAGCCAAGCGAACCGGCGTAGCCGAGTAGTGACTTTGCGTCGGAACCAACCGTCTGCTCGAAGGGATCGCGCTTAATGTTGGCAATCTGGGTCCAGTGGAAGGTGGTGGCCCCAAACAGCGCGCCGGCCGCGGTGTCGGGAACCATCGTGTAGTATAGCTTCCAGTTCTTGTACCGCACCGCAGACGGTTGCGATCCCGTGTAGTAGAAAAAGACTTCACGCGCGGATTTGTCCGACGTACCTTCGAGATAGGCGCGCTGATCGACGCCGTCGAGCGTGGTCTTGACGATGCCGGGGTAAGTGCCGGCTTCGATCTGCTTCTTCAGCGCGTCGCCCTTCGGACCGCCGGCGATGTCGACGAGTGTCGGTAACCAGTCGAGAGCCGAGAACATCTGGTTCTTGATTGTGCCCGGCTTGATGTGGCCCGGCCAACGAACCACCTGCGGAGCGCGCATGCCGCCTTCCCAGGTAGTTAGCTTGCCGCCTTTGAAGGGGGTGGTGCCGCCGTCCGGAAAGGTGATGTTCTCGGCGCCATTGTCGGTGGTGAATACGATGAGGGTGTTGTCAAGCTGGCCCATGTCTTCAAGCTTTTTGAGGACATAGCCGATATTGTCGTCCATCTGCTTCATGCCAGCTTCATTGAGACCCCAATCCTTGCCGCCAGGCTCACCGATCATCGCCTCGTACTTCGGCGACAACATTGTCGTGATGTGCATGCGCGCCGGGTTGTACCAGACGAAGAACGGCTTGTTGGTTTTCTTCGGGTCGTTGCGGTCAAGGAAGTCAATGACCTTGGTTGATATCTCCTCGTCCACCGTCCTCGACCGATCCAGCGTCAGTGGACCCTCGTCCTTGCACGTCATGTTCTTTTGCGTGCCGTCAGAAGATTTGCAGGCGAGGACTGGCCGTGGCGGCGTGAGACATGTCGCGGTTCTCGGGTCGACTGCGCCAGGCACCTCCGCGAGGCCCGGGATCGGCGTGTTCTTGCATGGCGGAGCGATACCCTGCACCAGCGGCGTCTTGTTGATGTCGGGGAAGCTCACCCCCTGCATCGCATCGAGGTGATAGAGGTAGCCCCAGAACTCCTGAAACCCGTGCGCGGTCGGTATCGCTTCGGCATGGTCGCCGAGATGGTTCTTACCGAACTCGCCGGTGCTGTAGCCTTGGTCGAGCAAGAACTTGGCGACCGCCGGGGTGCCCGGTCGCAGCCATGACGGACTACCGGGCAATTGCGGAGGGATCATGCCGGTGCGCAGCGGATGCATGCCGGTGAAGAAGGCGTTGCGCCCCGCCGTGCAGCTCTGCTCGGCGTAATAGTCCATAAAAATAGCGCCGTCGTTTCCGATGCGGTCGATGTTTGGCGTCTCGCCAACCATCAGACCGCGATGATAGATGCTCGGCTGCATAATGCCGATGTCATCCCCCATGATGAACAGGATATTGGGCTTGCCGGCTGGTGCCTGTGCGAGCGCGGGCGCCGCTACCAGCGTCATGGCAGCAAACGACGTCAACAGACATAGCTGAATTTTTCTTGCATTCATGCTTCACATCCTCGCGTTGGAGCTGTCCCGTCGGCGATGGGATCATGCAGATAGATGCCTAGTTTGATCTGGATCAACGAAGCCGCGTATGATACGCGCGTGACGATTGGGTCAGCGGCATTGACCGAGTTGCCGTCTGCGAATTGGTGACGGGGTGAGCAACAAGCGTTATGTGGATTTGTCGCAGAAGGGTTATCCGGGGTTTGACGTTCTGATCGAGTGGACAGTGTCATGGAAAACTTGACGCATTATCCTGTTCTGGTGTTCGCGGTGGCCTTTGTCTCGCTGTCGCTTGCTTCAGCGGCGGGAGTCTGGTTGCGCAGACGCTACCCGGGGGTCAGCGACGAGCAGAAGGACGATCTGAGCGTCATTCTTGCGGCCTCCCTGACGCTGCTCGCGTTGATCATTGGCTTCAGCTTTTCAATGGCCACCAACCGCTACGATCAACGCAAGAATTTCGAGGAAGCGGAAGCCAACGCGATTGGAACTGAACTCTTGCGTGCCGACCTTCTTCCCCCGGCGGATGCCGCAGCCGTGCGCAAGCTGCTCGGCGACTACCTCAACCATCGCATCGTATTCTACATCAACAAGGACGATGCGCAGCGCGCGCGGATCGACGAACGAACCAGCCAGTTAGAGACTGCGCTCTGGGCAGCGGTCCGCGGACTGGCTGCTGCACAGCCGACGCCTGTTGCTGCACTGGTGCTTGCTGGCATGAACGACGTGATCAATTCTCAGGGCTACACTCAGGCGGCGTATTGGAATCGGATTCCTACCGCCGCGTGGTGTCTAATGGCGGCCATCGCGCTGTGTTGCAACATTCTGTTCGGCTATCGGTCGCAAAACGCGGGAAAGCTTGCCCTCGTGCTGCCGCTCGTCGTCTCGATTTCCTTTCTCCTGATCGCCGATATCGATGCTCCGCGGCATGGCTTGATTTACGTCAGTCCACAAAATCTGGAAAGTTTGGCGGCGTCCTTTGGACGATGAAAGTTCCACTAATGGGGAATCCGAGGTCGGTTGTCAGATGTCCGAGATGGGTCACGTGTGGACGGCGCCCTGGCAAGAACTTTCTGACGTTTTTGCAGCATTGGTCGGGTGCGGTCACGTGTCCGGCCTGTTTTTGCGGCAGGTATGGCCGCTGGCCCTAATGCTCTGCGCGGATCGGATCCCAAACAAACTCACGCACTTTAGAAGAGGTGCGTTGACCCATGCGGGTTCTCCCGATCCCCGGAACAACCGTATCTGCATTACGTCGTCATGCCCTCGCCAATTGGTGTTGCCGATCTATTTGCCGGTCTGTCTCATGCCGCCAGCAACAGTTTCGGCTCCCTGTATCTCTCGCCCCGGACCATGATGGCCCAGGCTATTCGCGCAATCTTGTTGGCGAGCGCCACGGCCGCCACTTTCGTGGGACGGCGCTCCATCAGCCGGCCAAGCCAGGGACGCCTGGCGGTGCCGTGCTTGCGCGCGTAGCGGATGACGGCCATTGCCCCGACCACCAGCAGCCACCGCAGATATCGGTTGCCCTGCTTGGTGATGCTGCCGAGCCTGTCCTTGCCGCCGGTGGTGTGCTGCTTCGGCACCAACCCGATCCAGGCCGCAAGACTGCGCCCCGACGAGAAGGTCTTCCAGTCGCCGACCTCGGCAACCAGTGCGGTGGCGCCGATCGGGCCGATACCTGGGATCTCCGCCAGCCGCCGGCTCGCCTCACAGGCGCGGTGCAGGGCCATGATGCTCTTGTCGATGGACGCTATCTCGGTGCCGATAGCGCCATACTGCCGGGCCAGCACCTCAAGAATGCCGCGGACGGCTGGGGACACCCGGCTATCCGCACCACCCGTGATAATCCTGATCAACTCCGCCGTTCCATTACGGCCCTTGGCCGACACGATGCCGAGTTCGGCCAGGTGTCCACGCAAAGCATTGCTCAACATCGTGCGCTGGCGCACCAGCAATTGCCGGGTCCGGTGCAGCATCAAGGCGGTTTGCTGCTCCTTCGTCTTGACCGGGACGAACCGCATCGACGGCCGCGTCACCGCCTCACAGATCGCTGCCGCATCATTCGCATCATTCTTGCTACGTTTGAGGTAGGCCTTCACATAACTCGGCGGTATCAGCCTGACCGTGTGGCCAAGTGCCTGTAGCTCGCGGCCCCAGTGATGAGCTGAGGGACATGCCTCGATCCCCACCAGGCACGGCGGCAGATCGCCAAAATACTCCAGCACCTTAGCGCGACTGACGCGCTTGCGCATCACGACCGCGCCCGCAACATCTACCCCGTGAACCTGGAATACAGATCGTGTTAACTTCGCCCATGGACGGCTCCCCTCAATGTGGTTTGCTCTAACGCAACCACCCTATGGCACTCCGATGCCGCAGAGTGGGCGCCGTCCACAGCATCAAACTCGGAAGTCACGCCGGCCGACGCCGACTTCTGGTTTACCCCTCAAAGATGGGGTAATCGGCCGGCCCAGCTTGTGGATAGGTGAAGATTTTGGGTGCTGCGCTTCAGGCTGATGGTGAAACGAGGTCCGTTGTTAGGACGGCCTCAAGCATCAGAAGGAGAAGCGCAGCATGGACCATTTTGCGGGATTGGACGTATCGGTCAAGGAGACCAGCATCTGCATTGTGGATGACACGGGACGGATCTTCAGGGAAGTGAAGGTAGCGAGCGAGTTCTGAAGCCCTTTTGAAGGTTCTTGGGAACCCAGCCTACCGCTTCAAGCGGATTGGATTGGAAGCCGGACCGCTGTCGCAATGGCTGTTCAGCGCTCTCGCTGAAGCAGGCTTACCAGTGGTCTGTGTTGAGACGCGGCACATGCGAGCGGTGTTGAAGGCGCAGATCAACAAGACGGACCGCAACGATGCGCGCGGCATCGCCCAGATGATGCGGGTGGGTCTTTACCGTCCGGTGCATGTGAAGACGTTACGCAGTCAGAAATTGCGGATGCTGCTGACCCACCGCAAGCTATTGCAGTCGAAGGCCATCGCAATCGAAAATGATCTACGAGGCACCTTGCGTAACTTCGGCCTCAAGGTCGGGATGGTTGGCAATGTGAGGTTCGAGGCTCGCATCCAGGAGTTGGTCGAGAACCAGCCCGATCTAGCCGATCTGGTCGAACCGCTACTCATCGTTCGGCGGACGCTCCGCGAACAGATCGTTATCCTACATCGCCGTTTGTTGGCCATCGTGCGAGACGATGAGGTTTGCCGGCGTTTGATGACGATCCCGGGTGTCGGCCCCGTGGTGTCGCTGACCTATCGCGCCACCGTCGATGTACCTGCTCGGTTCCGCAAATCCAAGTCAGTCGGGGCGGTGTTTGGGCTGACGAGCGCCAGGTATCAATCGGGCGAGGTGGATTGGAGCGGCGAAATATCGCGATGTGGCGATGAGATGATGCGGACCATGCTCTACGAAGCAGCGCAGAGCATGATGCATTCAAAAAAATGGTCATGGCTTAAGGCGTGGGCCATGCAGATCGCCAGGCGCCGCGGGATGAAGAAGGCGATAGTGGCCCTGGCTCGCCGGCTGGCCGTGATCATGCACCGCATCTGGGTCGACGGCACCGAGTTCCGGTGGACCCGGGAGCAGGCCGCGGCAGCAGCATGAAACCCGTTCAGGATCAAACCCAATAGGAGAAAGCCAGAGTTCCACCCAGCAGTGGAAAGATGTCCCTCGCGGGACGATGGATGAGGTGAGTCCGTATGTCCGCTTGTTCCTGCCGTTCGATTGACGGCAAGGCCGACTTAAAGATTGTTCCGCCCCGTCCTCGGATCCCATGATGGAAGGGCCCTGGTGCCGATTCCGTAGAGAAGCGCGAGCCCGTGAGTGACATCGACACCGCATCGGTGGATAGTCTGAAAGTGCTTGACCCCAACCGGCCGATTAGAGAAGCGGACATTGGTTAAGCGAGGTGAGATGATCTCCTAGCCATCCCGCTCGAGATATCGGCTCAAGCCGACCATCGAACGGTCTGCGGCGATATCATAAGCACGACACAAGCGATCATAGGTTTGCCAGTGCATGCCAACTGGCTTCTCCGGAAACTCGTCACATAGGCTCGCGCTGCCGCCCAAGCGCATTCGAATCTTTCGCGCCTTTCCGAGACCACGGTGACCCAGCGCCTCATGTTGGCTCGCATAAGACACGCAGTAACAGTGCCTGCAGGCGAACGACTCTCCAGCGCAATATATCACTGCGACGCGGCGCCCGCAGAGTTGACCGTTGGAATAAGCGGAACACCGAAACCAGGGGCGGCTGCGCCCATAATGGCACCGGGTCCAGACAACGGGTACCCGCTGTTCAATCGATTTCCACTGGCTATCTTCCGAGCGACGCACGCTGAACGTCAAAACTATCGAATAACCTTCGGTGAGCACACCAATGCTGCCAAAAGGCTCGCCGCCGCAAGACCACGAGTACGAGAAGGTTTCCCCCGCCTCGAGTTGCCCGTCACGATGCATCCGGCGCACATCAAGCGATTGAGAGCTCTCACAAAGAGGGAGACTGCGATAAGGGCGACGTACCATCAGTTACCTTCGCCAGAATTGAAATCATTAGGCAAATCGCCTTTTTGACGTTGCAAAGATACCAGAAAACTCCTGACCTTTTTAAGATCTGTCTGATCTTTTGGTGGTGGTCGTCGGGGCGCGAACCGGGCGGCGCGTTCAGATACATCCGATGCCCTCGGTGGGCGAATATCTTCGTCTTTGAAAATAGCCAACCTCGAATGGCCGGTCAGGGGTCTCGCAAGCTCCGCAGCCATCTCCAAATCGTCTGATAATGAGCTACTGCGCCAGACTGGATTTGGGAACGGCTCTTTCGATGATTGCTGCTTCATTTTCGGCCAATAGTGCTCGATGGGCGTGATATTCGTCGCGGCGAAATGCCGGAAGCCGGTCTGGGTCTGTGCCCAGCGCCTACGCTCTGGGGCCGTCCAACATTCGAACGGCTTGATGCACGCCAGCAACGTCTCTAGCTCATACTTGCTGTACCGAGGGCTCAGTTTAGCCATCTGGTCCTCTTGTGCGAGTGCGATACATCCGGTGGCGTTTTGTTGCCATCTGGGGCGGGTCTCAGGTTCCAATTCATAAGAATAAACCAAGAGAATAAGAAGAAGAGAAGAAGTGAAATCGGCTTCTCTAGAATGAGAGTTGTACCAGCGGCTGTGGGATAACCTCATACTAGCTAAAATAATTATGTGCGCCTGGTGTCACGTAGTTTGACAATTATGTGCGATTCCTGCACTGAATATGTGCGGCTGGTGTCACATAAGTCAGCCCAACCTAACCCTGTCTTGTCGTCCCGATGATGGTGATCACAGGCGATTTTCGGGGGCCGTCGCGCTCCACCGAAATAAGCCCTCGCCTCGCCAAACTGCGTAGCGCGCGGATCTGTGCAAAGCGACTTATGCCGGCATGCTTCAAGGCGTCATTCGGCAACACGAACGGTTTGTGATACGCCCTGAAGCTCCGAAACATGAGATGGAAGAAGACAGCCACGACAACGGAGGCGTTAGACAACCCATCCGCTTGGGCCGCCGTTATCTGAATGAAGGACCCGCGCCGCTGCCGGGCAGTCCCTTGGCCATTCTTAGGAGACGCCTTGGCGCCCACCGTTGTGTCCGGCTTGACGACAAGGTCTTCGAGATTGAACGGATTCTGCTCCGCGGCACTCTTTTTCACGGCGCGGCCACTCCGCCGGCCTTCAGCAGATCCATTTGCTCCATGACCGCCGCCCACATCTTGGTGCCGCGCTTGTCAGTGAGGTGATTCGGATATTTCGTAATCTCGATGCCAACCTTGATGGCAAATCCACCGAGTACGATCTGCGACGCCTTGGTCATCATCGCTGAGACCTCGGCAACGGTCCGGTCGATATCTTCGATTCTGCAGTTGACCAGCAGCGCATCATGCACCGGAGCGCAGACCTCGAAGCCGGCCTCGGTGACTAGACAACAGGCGACACGCAGAATTTCAGCGGCGTTGGCTTGAATCGGAAAATTGGCGATCGAGCGCGGGTTCGGATCTCTGCGCGGATGCAGATGCCAGCCGAGCTCCGTCTCCAGCGAACCGCCGCGCATGACGTGGTCGATAGCGCGCTGTGCAAACTCCCAGAACACCTTGTAGCGACCGCGATGGTTTCGAATCCAAGCCGCGGCCACGGCCGTCGGCTTATCGATGCGCATCGCCAGCAACACCGCGCCCATGCCGTAAAGCACCGCCAAGCAGGCAACCTTCAGCTTGTCGCGCATACCCAAGGACTCCGCAATCGCCTTGGTGCATCCTGGTGGCAGAAGGCCGAGCGCGACGCCGAAATTCACATAGAAGTCGCCGTTCAAATAGTCGGCTTGCATCGTCTTGTCGCCGGACAGTGCGGCCGCAATGCCAACCTCCTCCGCGGAGTAGTCGAAATAAATCAGTGCGTGGCCGGGCTCTGGCCGGATGAAATTGCGCACCCATTTCGAGGCACCGTACAGAAACTCCGACGTGCTTGGCTGATTGCGCGACGTCGACGAGGCAAAAGGCCGTATTCCGGTCCTAGCGCGGCCATCCTCGCCGATCGGAATCGTGTTTTTGCGCATCTTGCCAATCGCTTTGCGCAGCTCTGCCAGTGGCGCCACGGCGGGGAAAACCCTGGCCATATCGGTGAAGGTATCGGCGTCCAGGGCGAGAGCGCCGCTCGGCAACCGCGGCCAGGGAATTCCGGCCTTCTCAACGTAGGCTTCGAACCGATCACTCTTGAAGGTCGTGCTATCGTAAACCCCGTATTCGCGGTCGATCCGGCGGATGATGCCGCCTTGAATATCTGACCATCGGTCGACAACTTCATTCAGCAGTTTCGCGTTGACGGGGATGCCAGCGCTTTCCATTCTCGCGACGGCGCAGGCGTAGCGGCCGCGGATCAAGGCGCCTTTCCAGTCAATATCCGGCAACATCGTCGGCAATAAACGCTCGAGCTGATAAACGTCACTCCAGCAATAGTCGAGAATTTCGCGGCGCTCTTCCGCGGTGAACGGTGCGCCTTTTAGGATGCGGTCGATCATCTGCTGTTTGTAGACAGCGCCGACCGAGTTGATCCCGTAATGTGCCAAGGCCGCCAGCAGACTGCGACCAGTATCGCCATCGCGGCCGTTGCGGTGGTCGCAGAACTCGGCGAACAGGTCAAGGATGCGTACGGGCGCCGGCCAGTTGAGGGCTTGGAAGGTGCGAACCTCAGCCGATGCATTGAAACTGACAAAGAGGGTAGTCTCATCAAGCGGGAAAGGCGGTTCGGGGGAGAATTCGCCAAACCACATTTCCCAGCTGTCGTTGCTCAACAAGTCTTTCGCGCAGACGCAGACCGGCCGTAATGGATTGCCGTCGAGGGTTTTGCCCTCGACGTCAACGCCGAAATTATACTCCGTGTCGCACACGATCACACGCTTAAAGCGGAGTTTTCTCAGTTCACTTGTTAGCGTTCTTTGTGCGCTCCTCAGCATGGCCTAATGCCCTGCAGCGCCTTGACGACGAAATGGTCGGTCGTGTTGATGTAACGGTCCTGTCGCGGCGACTTGAAACCGCGGAGCAAGATAGACATGTAGGATTCGTCGGACCATGCCGGCGGTGGTTCGGGACCATCCGTCATGGCATAGCTGTAGGTCCACTGCTGCGCGTTGCTGTTGGAATTCATCTTAACGAAGCGACTGCGCGCGGCCTCCATGCACGCGTGCTTCGAGCTAATCCAATCACCCTTGTCGTTGGCGCGCGGCATCGGCACCACGACGAGGAATTCGCGGCCGGTCTGGGATATGCAATAGTAGATTTTCGCTTGCCGGAATGTCGGCTCTTCCGGCATCGCGGCGACCACGCTCGGGTGGACGACATACCAATCGCCTTGCGAGGATTCGCCGCTCTCGTGCCACTTCACGACGTATAAGACTTGCGCGTATTCGGGGTCTGGGTGCGTCATGAAGAAGGTCTGTGGACCCGCTTTATCTTGCACAGGGAGCGTTGTTGCTGACGCTACCATTCCGGTCAACTCTTTGTATGCCGGTTGCACGACCAGACTTGCGAGGTCGAACGGGTTGATCTCTGCTGCGTTTGTTATAGACGCGGCGGTGTTGTCAGTGTCGTCGCCGACGATCTTGAGGTCGGGCGGCGGTGTCTTTACTTTCTTGGCCATCTGTACTCTCCATAGTCCAGCCTCCGAATCCGCGGGCCGGTATCGCGGTTTACCCGGCTACGGCTTGTCTCCGTCGTCCGGTAGGGTGTTGAATTTGGTTGATTGATCGCTCCAGCGATCCCAGCCGCTGCCGCGTGCCCAGCTCGGCGTATTGGACCCAGAATTTCGGTGGTGGTGGCATGCAGCCGCAGCTGTTAATGGTGCCATTCCGTAAATCTTCGAGCGCGACTTGGACCTGCCTCGAGCATGTGCAGTAACAGACAAATTTGCGCGCGCGTTCGTCGCCGGAGGCTACTGTGAGTTGGCCAAACCGGCGGCCGGCGGCGCTCGTGTTGACGGTCATGACCGCGCCCTCGGCGGCGTCTGAACGGGGATCACGTTGGCGGCGTGGGCCGACTTAATCCGCTCGGGGAGTACCCTAAGGGCAGCGTCCGCCGCCGGGTCGATCCCGCCGGCGTAATCGTCACAGCAGCGGACTAACGCGTCCCGGGTGCGGCAGTACGCCCGCCCACGCCAATCGCTCCTTGAGACGGTTTCCGCGCGATTGCGTGACTGTAAGACCCATTGAATCCGGTTGCGGCAAACAATAATCCGCCACCGGTCGTTCAGGGGTATGTTGGGGTACAGGCCGTCGGATTCGGCGGAACAGGCTTGTAGAGAGATTCGAGAAGGACTATTCACTGGGGCCTCCTTCGCACGGAGAGAATTTTCGGATTTGGCCGCGCTTGCAGGCGCGGTCGTCGGACGAAAAAAGGGCGGTCCCTCGTGGGGCCGCCCTTTGCGTCAGGGGTCTTTCAACGTCAGCGCGTCTTTCGCCCGCATCCCGCGGCGCCGCGGGATCCTCCGGCATTTCTCAGTTGGGAAATCGCGCGTAACGCATTGTTGCAACAAGGGCATTTTTCTCTCCAGTTGGGAGGAAAGCCTTGTTCAATCAATGCGGGGTCGATGACTCTTAATCATCGGGTCCCAGGTTCGAGCCCTGGTGCGCCCACCAAGCTTTTCAAGCACTTGGCATCACAAGCAACGCCGACGCGCTCAGATCGTGAAACGTCAGGCCGGTGACGCCGGCGCGGGCGCAGGCTTTTGACCACGACGTCCGAAAACCATCAGAGGTCCAGGGACGGCCATATGAGTTTGTCAGGATCAGCGGACTACGACGTTCGGTGCCGTCGAGTAGCACCTTCAGCGGTGTGCCGGCGGGCATGGTGATGCGCCGACCTGTCTTTGACTGCCGAATTCGGACATGACTGCCGTTGTAAGACGACCAGCTTAACCGCAGCAGATCGCCCTGGCGTTGTCCGGTCCAGAGCGCCGGCACCAATGCCAACTTGATCTCCTTTGAAGCGACAGAGAGCGGGGCGGCGATTTCCGGCTCACCCCGGGCCTTGTCCGTGCGATCAGCTGCATACAGCCCTCCGCCTTTCTCGCAGGGGTTGGTCGCGATCGTGCCTCAGTCCTTGGCAAATGACATGATGGGCGCCAGCGTCGTCCAGGCGTAGTCCGCCTTGCGCGGCGTGCCGGTGAATGAATCTCGTGAGCGCGGCAAGCGAAGCCAATCCAGCAGCAATTGATGGCCACAAGAGGTTCTCTGTTACCTGCAACGAACCCGGACCACGAGTTCGGCATACGCAACAATCGATCTTCGCCCGAAAGCGTCGCCGGGTTCTTCACGGGCGACTACTCAACGCAAGACAACGAACCGGATCTCGACTCAACTGACGCGCTGCCAAAAAAGAGAAGCGACGCGATCGAGGCGTCGTCAGGAGGAAATGGTGAAGAAACTTGCGACAACAATAACAGTCCTGTTCGCCGGTCTATTGTTCTCAACCGGCGTGCTCGCGGGCGAAAAGAAATACAGTGAGGGCGCCTCCGACACCGAGGTCAAGCTCGGCCAGACCATGCCATACAGCGGTCCGCTGTCGGTCCACGGTATCCAGGGACGCACGGAGGTCGCCTATTTCCGCATGCTGAATGAGGAAAAGGGCGGCATCAACGGGCGCAAGATCAACCTGGTCTCGCTCGACGACGCCTTCTCGCCGCCCAAGACCGTCGAGCAGACGCGCAAGCTCGTGGAGGACGAAGGAGTAATCGCCTTGTTCGGCTCCTCCGGCACGGCGGCGCAATCGGCCGTGCAAAAATATCTCAACACCAAGGGTGTGCCGCAGCTTCTGGTTTCGACAGGCGCGAACAAGTGGAACCAGCCCAAGGCCTTCCCGTGGTCGACGCCGGCCTTCCACCTCTATGGTACGGAAGGCGAAGTGCTTGCGAAATATCTCCTGTCGGTCAAGCCGGACGCGAAGGTAGCGATCCTCAGGCAGAACGACGACTTCGGCCGCGATTATGTCGCGGGCTTCAAGAAAGGCCTCGGCGACAAGGCGGCCACCATGATCGTCAAGGAGGTCTCGTACGAACTGTCGGATCCGACACTCGATTCGCAGGTCGCGCAGTTGAAATCGTCGGGCGCCGACACGTTCTTCAACGTCTCGCTCGGCAAGGCGGCCTCGCAATCCTTCAAGAAAGCCCACGAACTCCAATGGAAGCCGCTGCAGCTCGTGGTCAGCCCCTCGATCGGCCGCCAGTTCCTGGAAGCCGCTGGACTTGAGTCCGTCACCGGCATCATCGCGGCGACTCCATACAAGCAGATTTCGAGTCCGCGCTGGGCCAACGATCCAGACGTCGTCGCGTACCAGGCGTTCATGAAGAAATATCTTCCCGGTGACGATCCCAAAAACGAGATTGGCTTTGCCGTTTACTCCTTCGCCTACGTCATGGGAAAGATCATCGAAGCCTGTGGCGACGATCTCACGCGCGAAAACCTGTTGTATCAGGCGACGCACCTGAACAACGTGGCGGCGCCTTCGCTGCTGCCCGGCACGACCTACACGACGAGCCCGGACAATTACGTGCCGTTCAAGCGGCTCGTGGTGCAGAGGTTCGACGGGCAGGACTGGGAGCCGGTAACGGCGGTGACGGTCGACTGATAGGACCCAGCAGCGCCTGCGGCGAGGACTCCCTATCTCGGCGCTGCCGACGTTCGCCGGCTGTCACGATGTCGGGGGTCGTTGATTTCCGATCAATACCGCGAAGTAAGACAATGTTCCGATGAGTCACGAGCGACGAAACTGGCCTGCGGTCACCATTGCGGAGGCCTACCGTATTCTCACTGAGCCCGGCGCGCCGTTCGAGATGGAGACGATCGACGTCTGTGGGCGTCCGACCCGCGTCTACAAGAACGCGCATCGTGACCTGCGCGCGATATTCGACGCGAGCCGCGCCTGGAACGATCGTACTTTTGTTGTCTACGAGGAGGAGCGCGTCTCCTATCGTGCGCATTACCGCGCCGCTTCCGCGCTTGCGTGGAGGCTTGTCGAGGACTACGGCGTGCAGAAGGGAGACCGCGTCGCCATTGCAATGCGCAATTTCCCGGAATGGCCAATTGCCTTCTGGGCGACGACCGCGATTGGCGCCGTCGCCGTGCCGCTTAACGCCTGGGGCACAGGCAACGATCTCGCCTATGGCCTTCGCGACTCGGGCGCCCGTGTCGCGGTCGTCGACGCCGAACGGCTGGAACGCCTCACGTCGCAGCCAGTGGGCGCTTACGCGGTCGCGCTGATCGCGGTTCGCACGCCGCACGAGGCCCTTGCCGCGGCGACGGCGCTCCAGGATCTGATCGGCGCACAGGCGATGTACGATTCGCTGCCCGACCGCGCGCCGCCCGACCGCAACATCCATCCCGACGACGACGCAACGATCCTCTACACCTCCGGAACGACAGGCCGACCGAAAGGCGCGCTCGGCACGCATCGCAATATTGTGTGCAACCTGGTGAACATCATGTTCGCGCCGGCGCGCGCAGCTATCCGGCGAGGAGATCCCTTGCCCGCCCCCTCCGCTACGCAGAAGGCGCTTCTGCTGCCAGTTCCGTTCTTTCACGTTACTGGTTGCCACTCCGCTATGATCCCGGCGGTGACAAACGGCTCGAAAATCGTTCTCATGCACAGGTGGAACGCCGAAGTGGCGCTGGAACTGATCGAGCGCGAGCATGTCACGGGCCTCTCAACCGTTCCGTCGATGGCGTGGCAGCTCATCGAATCGCCAGACTTCGAAAAACGCGATCTGTCGAGCCTTGAGGGTTTGTCCTACGGCGGCGCCGCCGCAGCGCCTGAACTCGCGCGCAAGATTGCCTTCCTGTTTCCGGGCAAGTTCGCGGGTCAGGGCTACGGAGCCACGGAGACGTCTTCGGTCTCGACCTCCAACAACGCGGAGGACTATCTCGCGCTGCCGGATTCTGTCGGCCCCGCCGTGCCGGGCTGCGATCTGCGTGTGATAGACGCCGACGGCAAAGCGCTGCCAGTCGGCATGATCGGCGAACTCGAGATCTACGGCGGCAACGTCGTCAAGGGCTACTGGAACAACCCGGAGGCGACCGCGAAAGCGTTCCGTGACGGCTGGTATCGCACGGGCGACATCGTGCGAATGGACGAGGAGGGCTTTGTCTATTTGCTTGACCGCGCCAAAGACATGCTGATCCGGGGCGGCGAGAACATCTACTGCGTCGAAATCGAGGATGCTCTTCTGTCCCATCCCGACATCATTGACGCGGCCGTCGTCGGCATCCCCGACCGCGTGCTCGGCGAACTCGTCGGCGCAGTCGTGCAACTCAAAGCCGGCGCGACGTTGACCGAGGAGGAGGTCATCGAGCATTTGCGGCCGCGGTTGGCCGCTTTCAAGTTACCGGTGCGCGTTGACATCCGTGCAGAGGAAATGCCGCGCACCGCGAGCGGGAAGGTCGTGAAAACGCAACTGCGCGCGGAATTGGCAGAGAAAGTGTGAAGGCGCCGTCCGGGAAGCGACCCCAGGGACGAAGCCGCCAACGGGGGTCGGAAGCATGTACCCCGCGAGAAGGCAGCCACGCGATGGCACAGAGCGCCGCGCCCGTGACGCTGGCCGATCGTCCGCTGTCTTTCGCCTACGACCACGGCTAACAGAGCACAGCAGAGGAGCGGCAAGATCGGCGCGAGGACGAGGGCTCTCGATGGTAATCCTCATGACGTGCTTCACTGGATGTCGAAGCCTATCGAGACGGCGTGCAATTGCTTGGACACGCCTATTCCTCATCCACGCCCGGCATCTGCCTCAGCATGAAATGGCCGAACGCCGAGGCGATGGGCTTGGCCGGGTCGTCCTGCCACGCTTGCGCCTCGAAAGCGACGACGCGCCGACCCTGCTTGACGATCGACACGTTGGCGTAGCTGTCGAGGGCGCGGCCGGAGCGCAGGTAATTGATCGTTAGGCCGATCGGCTTAGGCGGCGACACGCCGAGTTCGCGCGTCACGCCCACGATCGCGGTCGTTTCGAGGAAGGCGCCGGTCATGCCGCCGTGGATGGCGGGCAGGATCGGGTTGCCAATGATCTTTGACGAGAAAGGCATAACCAGCGTGCCATTTTCGCCGATGCGGATGCCGAGACAACGCGCGAAGGGGCTTTGGGCGAATGGGCTGGTCGGATCCTCCGGTGATTCAAGCGTCGGCAGCACGCGATCCTCCATCGGCCGGTCCAGATGCATGTTGGACCGGTTCGCGCCAACCATGAAGCAGGCCGTTGCGGTGGCGACAGGATCGTCCTCGGATTCCTGGTAGGCCGTCGAGCGTACGAAGGCGATGGAGCGGGTTACGCGGTAGCAAAATGAATGCGCCTTGATGTCGAGGCCAGGAGTTGCGGGCTTCTGGTAGTCGATGCGCAAGTCGAGCGTGGCGATCGCGCGCGTACCATCGAGCGCGAGCTGGACGGCCATGCCGCAGCTCTCATCGAGCATGGCGGTTACGACGCCGCCGTGAAGAACGCCCGTCTCGGTGTCGCCGACGAAGGCAGGGTGATACGGCAGACTCGACCAGGCTTCGCCAGGGGCGGCGCGGTCGAGCCGAAGTCCGCTAACGTAACCATAGACGGAGCGGCGGCCCTTGATGGCTTCTGCCAGTTCGTCAAACGGCAGCGGCGTGTGGAATATCGGTGTTTTGGGCATGCCGACGTTCTAGACCATATTGCGAAGTGAACAAAAGAATAGCGCGCCTCGCTCCGGGAACGTTTCTCCGGTCTGATCCCTCGGTCTGGTGGCATAGCAGGGAATTAGCTGATCGGCCCAGCATGAGATGGTGCGCGCTTGAGATTGGGCGCGACTGCCGTTCAGCCATTCGTCACGTGCACCTTGGGCTTCCGTCCAGAGTTCCATTGGCCGCCGACCGCCCGCTCGATCTGTGCCGCCAGCTGAAGCAGCAGCCCATCGTCTGCCTGCTTTGCCTGAGCTTGAATGCCAAGCGGCAACCCATTCTCATGTTCGGCCAGCGGCAGCGAAATCGCGGGAACCCCGCACAGATTGGCGAGCGGGGTGAAGGCGAAGTTGCGCCACAGATTGCCGAACCAATCCAACACCGATGGATTGTCTGATATTGTCAAGTACTCGATGGTGCCGACTTTCGGTGTCGGCAGTGCGGTGATCGGCGTCAGGATGATATCCCACTCCTCGAAAAACGCTCCGAAGCCGCGGGATGTAGTGTTGAAGACCGCCTGCATGCGCGCCCGCTCGGCAAACGACGTGTGCCGGCCTGCTTCCCAGATCCGTATGTTGACAGGCTCGACAAGATCCGCCGGCGGCCTGTCCAGCCCGCGTGCCGCGAGCAGGTTGCCGATCACTACCGCAAAATTGCTGATGTAGCAGATGGTCTGGGCGTCAAAGGCGGCGCGATAGTCGACAGCGGGCAGTGCGTAATCCACGTGATGGCCAAGGCCTTCGAGCAATCGCCCAACTCTTTCGAGCTCCGATACGATCTGCGGTGTCGCCCGATAGTCGCCCCATTGGTGCGAGAGCGCGATTTTGAGCGATCGCGGATCACGCTTGACCATATCCAGGTAAAGCTCCGGTGAAATCCAGAACGGCATAAATTCGCCGGGCGCGGGACCCCGGCACGCATCCACAAAGGCCGCGGTATCGCGTACTGAACGCGACTGGCAGCCCTGGATCGACACGAGCCCCGTCAAATCAGAAAGGTGCGGCGCGAGCGAGAACACTCCCCGTGAAACCTTAAGACCGATGTTTCCGTTGACCCCGGCCGGAATGCGGATCGAACCTCCGCCGTCAGTGGCATGCGCGATTGGTACGACGCCCGCCGCGACCATGGCGGCGCTGCCGGCTGATGAGCCGCATGTTGTGTAGTCCGTGTTCCACGGGTTGCGAGTAACGTAGACGGCGGGATTGTCCGCCGAACTGCAAACTCCGAACTCCGGTGTGGTCGTCCGTCCGATGAGGTTAAGTCCCGCCCGGCGCATCTTCGTTGTCAGGAAAGTATCAGCGGTGGCGCGATTGCCGCGCATCAGAAGCGAGCCCATTTCCTGCAAACGCCCCTTCATCGTCGGGCCCAGGTCCTTCATCAGGAAAGGCAAGCCAGCAAAGGGCCCCGCGAGATTGGCGCCCTCCTTGCCGGGATCGTCGACCGCGTCCTCAAATACCTCGACCACTCCCGACAGCGCTGGATCGAGCTTCGCGATGCCTGCGGCCGCCTGACTTGCCAATTCCTTTGCTGTCAGCTCGCCCTTCTTGACGCGCGCGGCCAGCGCCACTCCGTCGTGCTGCGCCCATTCGTTCCAGCGCATCGGCAAAGTCATGCGATCCACTCCCTTCGGCGCGGCACCAACCTAGCTTCGCACCGTGGCAATTCAATCAATTGAGCATGCACGAGAATCCGAGCTCAGGCAGTTCGCGTCACTTCATTCCCAGGCCCAATCCGAGAAGTCATTGGCAAACAGGGGGACTTGGCCCCACACACCTTTCAATTTCTTGTTCGTGATCGTAATCAGTTGCGGCTGGAACAGGAAGCCAGCGGCGGCATCGGTCGCGAGCATGCGCTGGGCGTCACCCAACAGCTTGGCGCGATCGACGTCGTTGGCGGCTTCCGTGATCTTCTTGTAGAGCGCGTTGAAGGCATCGGACTTGTAGCCCGTGTAATAATTGTCCTCGGTGTATTTCACGAGATCGAACGGTTCGACATGGGAGACGATGGTGAGATCGTAATTTTGCGGACCAGTGGCGTTGAACACCCCCGATAGCCATTGCGCCCATTCGAGGTTCTCGATCTTGGCGATGATGCCTACCTTGCCAAGCTGGGCTGCCAGTACCTCGCCGCCCTGCCGCGCATAAGCCGGCGGCGGAAGCTTCAGGCTGACTTCCAGCGGCGTTTTGACGCCGACCTCGGCCAGCAGTTTCTTTGCTTTCTCGATATCGAACGGATTGATATCCGTGGTGTCAATGTAGCCGAGCGAGCCCGGCGCGTAGAAGCTGCCGATCGGCACACCAAAACCGTCGACTGCGCCTTCGATCATGGCTTTGCGATCTATTGCCGCCAAGACCGCGCGGCGAACCCGCACATCGTCGAACGGCTTCCTCTTGTTGTTGATAGCGACAATGGTCTTGGACCGCGAACCTCCAATCAGCACGTTAAATCTCGGGTCGGCCTTGAATTGCGGCAGGCTGCGCGCGGCAGCCACGCGTGGGAACGCATCGACGTCGCCGGACAGCAGTGACGCCACCTGCGCCGACGGGTCGCTGATGAAGCGGATCACGACCTTGTTGAGCTTGATCGCCGCCGCATTGCGGTATTCCGGCCATTTGTTCAGTGTGATCGACGAACCCTTGGCCCAGGCGGCAACGGTGTACGGCCCGGTGCCAACCGGGTTGGTGCCGTTGGTGGCAACGCTCTTCGGCTCGACGATCGAAGCGGGTGCCTGCCCGAGCAGGAACGGCAGGTTCGGCTCCGGATTCTTCATCTTGATCACGACGGTGTCGGCGTCCGGCGTGGTGATCTCTGCGATGCTCTGGAACAGGCTCTTGTCCTTGTTGGTGCTGGTTGCCGCCGCTGCGCGCTCATAGGAGAATTTCACCGCCTCGGCGCTGAACGGTTCGCCGTTCTGGAACTTGACGCCCTTGCGCAGTTTGAAAGTATAGGTCTTCAAGTCCGGCGCGATTTCCCAGCTTTCGGCGAGCAGTGGCCCAACCGAGCCGTCTTCCTTCACCTTGGTCAGCGTCTCGTAAACATTGTAGAGCGTGACCTCGCCGATTGCCGCGGCGGCCCCGGCGGTTGGATCGAGGCCGGGCGGCTCCAATGTCATACCCATCACCACACTGTCCTTCTTGCCCTGCGCCGAAACCGGCTGCGGCAGCAGGGAAACCGCGGTAAACGCGGCAGCGGCAACCCAAACCAACTTCTTGAACATATCAATGCTCCTAAACGGGACGAACCGAATGGCCGTCAAACCAGGATCAGCCGGACCCTATCATACCTCGACCGCCAAGGGAGGCAGCGTCATGACGGTTTCGGCATGGTGACAGGCGGAATAATGACCGGGACCGACGCTGCGCGCCACGGGCGCCACCGCACTGCAATGCGCATCGGCGAAGGGGCATCGCCCGGCATAGGCGCAGCCCGTCGACCCCTTCGACTGCGACGCGATCGCTTGAACGCCGCGACGTTGCCGTTCGCGGCCCGGGCGCGCGCGCGGGACGGCTTCAAGCAACGCGCGTGTATAGGGATGCGCACAGTGATTGAACAGATCCTCCGGCCGCCCCTGCTCGACAATCCGGCCGAGATACATCACCGCGATTTCGTCGCACAGATATTCCACCACCGCGAGGTCATGGCTGATCAGCATGTAGCTCAACCCGAACTCGTCCTGCAGGTCTTCCAGCAGATTGAGTACCTGCGCCTGGACCGACACGTCCAGCGCGCTGACCGGCTCGTCGGCAACGATCAGTTTGGGCTGCGTGATCAGGGCCCGCGCGATGGCGATACGCTGGCGCTGGCCACCCGAGAATTCGTGCGGGTACTTGTCCATATCGGCGTCGCGCAGACCCACCTGCCTCAACACTGCGGCGACGCGGCCGCGCTGTCCGGCGCGATCGACGTGGCCGAGCGCGGTCAGCGGTTCGGCGACGATACGCACTACCGTCTGGCGTGGATCGAGCGAGCCATAGGGATCCTGAAACACCATCTGAAAATCGCGCCTTGCGCGGCGAAGCTCGCCGGCGGACAGACGATGCAGGTCGCGTCCGAGCAACCTCACCGAACCCGACGTCGGCGTTTCCAGCGCCATCACCGCGCGCGCGAAGGTGGATTTGCCAGAACCGGATTCGCCGACCACGCCGAGGCTCTTTCCCGCCGTCAATTGCACGCTGACGCCGTTTAGCGCCAGCACCTGCGGCGCTGCTTGGAACAGGTTTTCACGCGGCAGCGTGTAGCGCTGCACGAGGTCATCGACTTCGAGAAGCAGCGGTTCTGACCCAGCGTGCGCAGGCACCGCATTTGCCATCGTGTTCATGCGGGCACGGCTCCAATCCGGTTCGTCATCGAGACGTCGGTACGCAAGCAGCGGACGGTGTGGCCGGCGTTCACCGTGACCGGTGCCGGAAATGTGGTCCGGCAGCGCTCCTCAGCGATATCGCACCTGTCGGCGAACGCGCAGCCGGAAGGCAGGTCTGCGAGCTCCGGCACGATGCCGGGGATGGTTTGCAACCGGGTACCTTTGGGCGCGCCAAGCCGCGGCCGCGCGCGGAACAGGCCCTGGCTGTAGGGATGGCCTAGCCCTGCGAACAGCGCGTCGGTCGCGCCATTCTCCACCACGGTGCCGCCATACATCACCATCATGCGTTGCACATTTTCGGCGATGACGCCGAGATCGTGGGAAATCAGGATCATCGACATGCCGCGCTCGGCCACGAGGTCCGCGATCAGGTCGAGGATTTGCCCCTGGATGGTGCCGTCGAGCGCAGTGGTCGGCTCGTCCGCAATGAGCAGGTGCGGCTCGCAGGCGAGCGCCATGGCGATGGTGATGCGCTGGCGTTGACCGCCGGAAAACTGGTGTGGGTAGGCATCAACCCGCTTGCCAGCATCGGGAAGGCCGACGCGGTCGAGCAATGCAATCGCCTCGTTGCGCGCTTGCGCGGCCGAAAGACCCTTGTGCCTGCGCAGCGGCTCGGCGACCTGGCGGCCGACGGTGTGCATCGGATTGAGCGCCGTCATCGGCTCCTGAAAGATCATACTGACGCGGTTGCCACGCAGCTCGCAGTAGTCGGCCTCGGCCATGCCGACCAGTTCCTGCCCATCCAGCCGGACGCTGCCGCTGACCACGGCGCTCTCCGGTAAGAGACCCATCAGCGCCATCGCAGTGACCGACTTGCCGCAACCGGACTCGCCGATCAGGCCGAGGGTCTCGCCGCGCGCCAGCGAAAAGCCGACTCCGCGCACCGCGTCGGCCGGGCCGCGGCCGGTATTGAGCCGGACCCACAAATTGTCTACTTCGATCAGCGGCGTTCTGTCGGTCATCACCGCTCCCGCGACAGGCGCGGATCGAACAGGTCCCGCAGCCCGTCGCCCAAGAGATTCAGTCCCAGCACCGCAGTTGCGATCGCAAGACCCGGATAGACGGCGAGCGACGGCGACTGAAACAAAAGGCTCTGCGCGTCATTGAGCATCCGGCCCCAGGACGGTTGCGGCGGCTGAGTGCCGAGGCCGAGATAGGAGAGCGCCGCCTCTGCTAGTATCGCCAGCGCGAACTGGATCGTCGCCTGCACGATCAGAATCGAGAGAATATTAGACAGCACATGCTCGATCGTAATGCGGAACCTGCCCTTGCCGGAGGCGCGCGCCGCCAGCACGAACTCCCGCGCCCAGATCGCATTGGCCGAGCCACGGGTGATTCGCATAAATATCGGGATCTGAAAGATGCCGATCGCCGTGATCGACGTTAGCATGCCTGGACCAGCGACGGCGGCCAACATGATGGCGGACAGCAGCGCCGGAAACGCAAAGGTGAAGTCGCCGAGCCGCATAATCATCTCCTCGACCCATCCCCTGCGGGCGGCCGCGGTCAGCCCGAGCGAGACGCCGAACATGAGACCGATGCCCACCGCGATGACGCCGACCATGATCGAGCTTTGGGCGCCCACCAGCAGTAGCGAGACGATGTCGCGGCCCAGCATATCGGTGCCGAGCCAGTGGGTCGCCGAAGGCGGATTGAGCTTGTGCGCCATCTCGATTTCGTACGCCGGCCACGGCGTCCAGACCATCGACAGCAGCGCAGCCGAGATCACGAACAGGGCGAGCACGCCGCCCGCCATGAAGCTGCGGTGGCGAAGCGCGCGCTGCCAGAAGCCCTTGCCGGATACGCGCGGCTGCGACGGGGCGGCACCGGCCGGCGGCATTGCTATCACGGGCTCGATGCCGCTCATAATTCGCTGGCCTTGATCCGAGGGTCGATCGCCGCGTAGAGCACGTCGACCACAAAATTCACGACCACGACCATCGCCGCCAGCAACATCACGCAATTTCGCACAACGATGAGATCACGATTCGAGATCGATTGGAAAATCAGGCGCCCGAGGCCGGGCAGATAGAACACGTTCTCGACCACGATCGTCCCCGCCAGCAGGTTGGCAAATTGCAGCCCCATCACCGTCATGACCGGGATCATCGCGTTGCGCAGCACGTGCCCCCAGAGCACCTGGCGCCGGCTGAGGCCCTTGGCGCGCGCCGTGCGCACGAAATCCTCGCGCAACACCTCGAGCACTGCGGAACGCGTGACCCGCGCCAGGATCGCGGCCTGCACCACTGCGAGCGAAATCGCCGGCAACAGCATCGAACGGATGCCGGGGACAATGCCCTCGCCCCATCCCGCGAAGCCGCCGGCAGCCAGCCATTGCAGCTTCACCGAAAACAGCAGGATCAGAAGGATGGCGAACCAGAAGTTCGGAATAGCGATCCCAAATTGCGTCACCGCCATCACGCCGACATCACCAATCTTGTTGTGGTTGGCGGCGGTGTAGACGCCGGCGACCAGGGCCAATACTACCGTGAGCAGCATCGCCATGATCGCCAGCGGAATCGTCAGCGTGAGCCGCTCCGCGATCAGTTCGGCCACCGGCGTGCCGTAGGAATAGCTGTTGCCCATATCGCCGACCAGAAGCCCGCCGATCCAGTGCAGATAGCGAACGACCAGCGGCTGATCGAGCCCGAGCTTGATGGTCATCGCGCGGATCGCTTCCGGCGAGGAGTCCGCGCCCATCAGCATTTCAGCTGCGTTGCCCGGCAACGCATCGAGCACGAGAAAGATGATCACCGAGGCGCCTGCAAGCGTCGCGACCAATGTCATAAGGCGCCGGAGAATAAAGACGGTCACGCGCCGTTTCCTTTCGCGCGGAATGTATCAGGCGGAAATCGCATCGCGGATCATCCGATCTTTCGGATCAGGATTCAATACCGCTTACGTCACCGAAGTCCGCCACCCGCCTCGTCCGGCCAGCGGCCGAGAGAATTCTGTGCGGCTTCAAATAACGCACAAACGCGCAGCAATTCCGCATCGCCACGAAACCGTCCCACAAGCTGCACGCCGATTGGCAGCCCGTCGACACCGAAGCCGCAGGGAATGCTCACCGCCGGATGTCCGGTCATATTGAAGGGCATCGTCCAGGGAAACCAATTCGGACGAACATCATTGAACACCTCATCGTCGATTTCGATAGTACCGAACAAATCCTGTTCAATCGGCAGCGCGGTTCGCGATATCGTTGGCATTGCCAGCATATCTCCGCGCTGCAACAGCGCTTGCACGCGCCGGAACAGGATGGTGCGGTCGAACATTGCCTGCTGGTAGTCGGCACCGCTGGTCCTTTGCGCTAGCGCGAGCTGCTTGAGAAAGGTTTCGCTCAGCTCGTCCCGGTGCTCGGCCGCGAGCCGTTCAAACCGGGTCCGCCATACGGTGTGATTGATCGCGCGCCAGATCGGTTCGACGTCAAAGCCGTCGTCGGGCATCTCCTCGAGTTCAGCACCGAGGGCTTTGAGCGTTTTCAGGCTTGCACTGAATGCAGCGGCGACGTCGGCCGAGACCTTGCGGCCCGTCGGCGTCAGGCAGAACAAAATCTTCCTTCCGCTGAGGTCACCACGCGGCAAGGCACCGCCGATGAAATCAGTCGCTGGGATCCCGATCGACCACGGATCGGACGCATCCTCTCCAGCCATGGCCTGCATCATCAACGCGGTATCGGCGACCGTACGCGTCATCGGCGTGACATAGGTCTGATTGCCGAATGCGTCCTGCACCTGACTGTGTGGGATCACGCCATTGCTCTGTTTCAGACCGACGACGCCGTTGCAAGCTGCAGGAATGCGGGTGGAGCCGCCGCCATCGGTTGCAACCGCGAGTGGCGCGATGCCGTTCGCAACCGCCACTGCCGCGCCGCCGCTCGAGCCACCGCTGCTGCGCTCACTGCTCCAGGCGTTGCGGGTGCGGCCGAACAAGGGGGAATCGGTCAGGCATTTGGTACCGAATTCCGGCGTCGTGGTCTTGCCCACGAGGATCGCGCCCGCCGCGCGCAGCCGCGCCACGGCGACCGCGTCATGGTCGGGGACGTTATCCTTGTAGGGAATCGCCCCAAAGGTCGTGCGAACGCCCTTGGTGTTGACGATGTCTTTGACGGTGAACGGGATACCTTCCAGAATCCGAATAGGATCGCCACTCATGATCCTGCGTTCGGCACTTTTTGCCTGAGCCAGGGCCTCGTCAGCGCACAACGTAATGAAGCAATTCAATTCAGGTTGTAGCCGCTCCGCTCGCGCCAGGACGGCGCGAGTGACGTCGAGCGGCGAAATCTCTTTGCGACCGATGCGCCGTCGCAGGTCGGTGGCGGAGAGGAAGCAAGAATCCTCGTCGCTCATCTTTAGACCACTTCCCAAAACAGCCATTCCGAGCAACCAGGCTACGCCTCGGCCCGAACTGAATCAATGTGATCGCCCGGTCGCCGGATTGACAGCGAGAATGGCACGATAAAGAACAATCCAACTGATTTTGGACCAATCTATGGGCACGTAGTGGACATTCGTGTTTCAGCGAATATCCACTTTACCCATCATAAGTGTCCATTCAATAAGGCATCATGCGAAAGCCTATAAGTTGCACCCGGATAGGGCAGGGGACGTCTGGTGCATAGAGTTCGGTGGATCCGCATTCTCAGACGGACCTAAAGTGGTCTCGCTCCAGGTCCGAGGCCCGACGTCGCCCGATGCGCGCTCCGTCAACCGTGACGATTTTGATATTTGATGACCGGATTTTGGCTCCGTTGGGAAAAGGATTCTTGAAATATCAACGCAAGCAGCTCACCGCATCGTCGCAAGCTGTACTGCGAGCACACACGCCCGGTCATACTCATCGAGATTGATCCATTCGTCGATCGTGTGCGGCTCGTTCTGCCCTGCGCCGAAGGTCACGGTCGAGATACCGTGGCGAACCATCCAGTTCGCGTCGAGGCCGCCATTCGCGGCGCGGATGGCTGGCGTTCCGCCGATGGCGGACACGGCCGCGACCGCGCGTTTGACGACCGGCAGGCTCTCCTTCATGCGGAACGGATAATAGTCGGTCTCGGCTTTGAACTTGACACGGCCTGGCTTGCCCTCGCTGTTCTTGACGCGCTTCGCCGCCTTCTCAAACGCCGTCTTGTAGGCTTTGGTGATCTCCTTGAAAAACTTCGCATCGTGGCTACGGCTCTCTCCGCGCACATGCACATAGTCGGTGACGACGTTGGTGGCGTCTCCAGCCGGCCGGCCGTCGCCGCCGGTGACGGGACCGACATTGCTCGTGCCCTGCCGCTTGCCCTTCACCACCTTGCCAAACCAGCCGCCGGCCTTCACATCGGCGAGCGCAAGCGCAAGGATCATGGTCGAACTGATGCCGCGCTCCGGCGCGACGCCGGCATGCGAGGCACGGCCGAAAATCTCGACCTGCCAGCGATCCGCGCCGACGGCGCCGATGGTGACATTGGAGGCAGAGCCGCCGTCGTAGTTGAAGGCCATGACAGGCGAGCCGAGGTCCTGGGTCTTGACGTGGCGCGCACCCCATAGCCCGCTCTCCTCCCGCACGCAGAACAGGAGCGTTATCGGCGGATGGTCAAGCTTCTGCTTTGTCAGCTCGGCCGCCAGGGTCACGAGAACGCCACAGCCGCAGCGGTTGTCGCCGCCGAGCGCGGTCTTCGCCTCGTTGGCGATCTTGCGGCCGGCGAGCTTCGGCTTCGCGCCGGCGCACAGCGGCACGGTGTCCATGTGGGTCATGAACATGATCCGCGGCTGGTTGTGCATCGCGCCGCGGCCGGGCAGGTCGACAATCAGGTTGCCGGTCTCCGTCGGCACGGGAATGCGCGTATTGGCGTCGTCGAGGCGGATCGCATCCGGCGGCACTCCGCTTTCTTGCAGCACCGCGGCAAGCTCGCGCCCGATCGCTGCCTCCCTTCCAGTCACGCCTTCGACAGCGAGGAAGCGCATGAGGCGGTCGGTGGCGGCTTGAGCGTCGACAGGCATGACTTGTCCCTTTGATGAACGGCACTTGCAAGCATCCTTCGCGACACCTGGTTTCGCAAGGCTCTTCAGACAATCCGCGGAGTTAATTTTGGCGGAGCAGGTGAGAATTTGTCGAGGCGTCAAAGGCACCGGTTGATCGTGCAACTCGCCGCTTCTTGCTTCCTCTTCAAATCGCGCCATTATTCATTCGCATGCGGGCTAAAAAAGGCGACATTAACCAGCGGCAGCTCGTGGCACAAAGGGACCTTCGCTGGATGGCCGATGTCGGCTACGTGCCCCAGGAACAGAACACACGGCCTGTGCCTCGAAGCGTCCACATTCACGATGAATAAGCAAGCAAGTATGACGCTGGTTTAGTGAGCAATGGACACTTGAGGACGATGACAAGTCGCGTACTTGGCAGAGTAATCGCGGGCTTTTTGCTGCTGGCCGCGCCTGCGATGGCCGCCGAATCGCCGGCCGGGCTGATCTCCGGATTCCGCGTCAAGCATGGCGAAATCCGCGTCGTTCGTGATGCAACGCTCGACCGCATTGCGCTGGAGCAGGCGCGAGCGATGGCGGCGAAGGATCATCTCGGTCATGAGGTGCTCGGTCCCTTCAACGGGCGGATTGCGCCGGCGCGTGCGGGGCGCGCCGCCGAGAATATTGCCTACGGCTACGAGAGTTTCGAGAAGACGCTCGGCCAGTGGATCGAGTCTACCGGGCACCGCAAGAACCTGCTGTTGCACAATGCATCCCGCGTCGGGGTTGCCAGCGCGAAGGATGCAAGCGGCAAGCGCACTTACTGGGCCATGGTGATCGCCGGTGATTACGAGCCTAAACCCGAGCGCAAAAGAGACAGGGAGCCTCTTGTTGCTGTGAAACGTGAAGCCAAGCCTTTTGGCCGACCCAAATCCAACGGCTGCCACATCAAGGTGCTCAGCCTTTGCATTTGAGGCGAAGGGCGAAGTCGAAAGCGCAATAGGGGAGTAAACGCCCGCTGCGGTGTGCCTAAATGCTTTTGCCGATTGTCCGCCTTGGGTCAAAACAAACTTCGCGTCCATGTCCGTTCCTTGCGCGAAGCGGCCATTCGCTAGAGTGCAGATGTTGGCACCGAGCGGACATGACGCGATGTCCGACTTGAGTCCGCTATTGAGGGTAACGCGGACAACATATGCTCGCTATGAGGTCTTCCGGTTTTGACCCAACTCGGATATTAGCCCTAGCCGCCTAGCGCTGCGTTATGATTTGATACCCTGGGCGGTTTTCCGGTCAGGGGGCTCATTTGAGCTTGTGGTGCGCTGGAATCCGGCTGGGGGGATATTTGTGCCTCGGCGCTCTATCTCCTTTACGGCCTCCCATCTTCGTCGCTGGCTAGCATGCAGCGGATCAACTCACCCGCCCGAGACAGCGGTATGCAAGTTTCGACTTTTGCAACAGGATCCCCCCAACGGCAGACATGCGGTGACTGCACCGGCATGTCGGTTTTGTGCCAATAGAGCCCGAACGCACGGAGCCGCATTGCCCGGCTATATCGCACATCGGAAAGTAGGGCCCTTTCGCGAACCTGCCATCTATGCATAATCTCGCGGCTGAAGTTCAATCCGTCACGAGGGGGAAACCATGAGCGAGGTCGATGGCGCAACCCTGATCGCGAGGAGCCTCAAGCAGCAGGGCATCGATCACCTGTTCGGGATCGTCGGGTTTCCCGTCACCGCGATCGCCGCAGCGGCGCAGAAGGAAGGCGTCGCCTATCTCGGGATGCGCAACGAGCAGAGCGCCGCCTATGCAGCAGGGGCCTACGGCTATCTCACCGGCCGCCCCGGCGCCTGCCTCACCGTTACCGGCCCAGGCGTGGTGCACGGTCTCGCGGGTCTTGCCAATGCTCAGCAGAACTGCTGGCCTATGATCCTGATCGGCGGCGCCTCGGAGACCTACCGCGGCGGCATGGGCGCGTTTCAGGAGGAGCGGCAGGTTCTGATCGCCTCGCCGTTCTGCAAGTTTGCGCACGGCATCGAGAGCGTGCAGCGCATCCCCTATTATGTCGAGATGGCAACCCGGCACGCGATCTATGGCCGTCCCGGCGCCACCTATCTGGACATGCCCGACGACATCATCCGGGGCAAATGCGACCTCGACCAAGCCGTCAAGGTCGAACGCGTAGGTGAACCGCCGCGCATGGTGGCGCCGACGGAGAACGTCGAGGCGGCGCTGAACCTGCTCGAACGGGCCGAGCGGCCGCTCGTTATCCTCGGCAAGGGCATGGCGTGGTCGCGCGGCGAGGACGAGGTCCGCGCCTTCATCGAGCGCACGCAACTGCCGTTCGTGCGCTCACCGATGGGCAAGGGCGTGATGCCGGACGACCATCCGCTATCGGCCGGGGCGGCGCGGACGCTGGCGCTGCAGCAGGCCGACGTTATCTTCCTGATGGGCGCGCGGCTGAACTGGATCTTTCACTTCGGTCAACCGCCGCGCTATGCGAAGGACGTCAAGGTCGTCCAGCTCGACATCGCGCCCGAGGAGATCGGCCACAACAAGGCAACGGAAGTGGCGCTGGTCGGCGACGGCAAAGCCATCGTCAGCCAACTCAACAAAGCGCTCGACAAGCGGCAGTGGTTCCATGCCAAGGACTCGCCGTGGCGGCAGGCCATTGCCAGGAAGACGGCCGATAATGCGGCGCAAATCCGGCCGCAGATCGATGACGATGCTGCGCCGGCCGGCTACTACCGCGCGTTGCGCGATGTCGCCGCCTGGATGCCGCGGAACGCGATTCTGAGCGCCGAGGGTGCCGGCACCATGGATATCGGCCTCACGCAACTGCCGAGCTTCAATGCCCGTTCCTGCCTCAATGCCGGCACCTACGGCACGATGGGCGTTGGCCTCGGCCAGGCCATCGCCGCCTGTGTGGCCCATCCCGACCGGCCGGTCATCCACCTCTCAGGCGACTCGGCGATCGGCTTCTCCGGCATGGAGATGGAGACGCTGGTCCGCTACAACCTCCCGGCCAAGATCGTCGTCCTAAATAATGGCGGCATCGGCGCTGGCATGCCGAAGATCCCGGAAAACCCGATGTTCAATCTCAAGCCCAACGCGCTGATCTATGGCGCGCGCTACGACCGGGTGATGGAGGCTTTCGGCGGCAAGGGTGTCATGGTCGAGGACCCGAAGGATCTGCGCGATGCCCTTGACGAGGCGATGAGCTTCCGCGGTCCTGCGCTGGTCAATGTCGTGATCTCGCAGGGATCGGCCCGCAAGGCGCAGGATTTCACCTGGCATAGCTGATCGAGCGTCACATCAAAGCGCCGCTGCGGCAATTGCAGCGGCTCGATATTGGGAGGATCGCCATGCAAGAACAGGTAGCGAATCCAGAGATCGCGACTGGAACACAACCGGCGCTCAAGGGGATCAAGGTGCTCGACCTCACCCAGTTCGAAGCGGGGCCGTCCTGCACCGAGGCGCTGGCCTGGTTTGGGGCTGACGTCGTCAAGGTGGAGGAGCCTAATCGCGGCGAGCCGGGGCGCTGGGGATTGAGCGAGCGTGCCGACGCCGATTCGACCTATTTCATCTACTACAATCTCAACAAGCGCAGCGTGACCTGCAACCTCAAGAGCGAGGCGGGCAAGGCGCTGCTGAGGCGGATGATCGCCAAGGCCGATGTGCTGATAGAGAACATGGCGCCGGGCACCTTCGCGCGCCTCGGCTTCGACTATCCGCGGCTGAGCGCGCTCAATCCGCGTTTGATCTTCGCCCAGGTCAAAGGCTT
The DNA here is from genome assembly GCA_963801875.1 of uncultured Alphaproteobacteria bacterium. Classification (GTDB taxonomy): domain Bacteria; phylum Pseudomonadota; class Alphaproteobacteria; order Rhizobiales; family Xanthobacteraceae; genus Bradyrhizobium. The sequence continues at coordinate 790,082 of CAWDGT010000011.1, forward strand.
CGCACCGGAGAGCGAGCACGCGAACTACCTGGCCTTCGACATGATCGCCCAGGCGATGGGCGGCACGATGGGGGTGAACGGCTTTCCCGACCAGCCGCCGGTCCGGCCGGGCTCGACCGTCGGCGATACCGGCACCGGCATGCTTTGCGCCATGGGCATCCTCGCCGCGCTCTACCAGCGAATGACGACTGGCCGCGGCCAGCACATCCAGATCGCCATGCGTGACGCGATGCTGAACTATTGCCGCACGCCGATGAGCCGCCAGGCCGCCCGCCAGGACCAGTTGCCGCGTGGCGGCAACACGGTGTTCGGGACCGCGCCGGGCGGACTCTACAAATGCTCACCCGGGGGGCTCGACGACTGGTGCTATATCTTTGCCTCACGGGGCAACGAGGACCATTGGCGCCGCCTAGTGAAAGCGATTGGCCGCGAGGACCTGCTCAACGATCCGCGCATGATCGATGGCAGCATCCGCGCCCAGAATCGCGAGGCCGTGGATGCGGCCATCACTGAATGGACGTCGAAGCGCACCAAGCAGGAAGTAACCCGGATCATCGCCGGCGCCGGCGTTCCCTGCGGCGCCGTCCTCACGACGCTCGAGCTGATGCACGACCCGGATCTGCATAAGCGCGGGATGATGCAGAAGATCGACCATCCGGTGCGCGGCCCTGTCATCGTGGCAGGTTGGCCGCTGCGGATGTCGGACACCAAGGTTCCACTGAAATGTTCCCCAATTCTCGGCGCGGATTGCGAGGCGATCTATGGCGAGTGGCTCGGCTGCTCCCCTGACGAGGTCAGGGACATGCGGCAAGGTAAGGTGATCTGAGGACCGCAATCCTGGCCGCGCGAGAAGAGGTACCAATCGGCGTCACGCGCGGCCCAGCGGTGTATGCGTAGCTGTGGCTTGCGTGATCGGCGCATGACGTTCTCGCGATGACCGCTTCCGGCACAAAGCCGACATGGATCCGCGGGTGAGCGATGTCCGCTTCTGGGCGAAAAGCCGACATCGCTAGCCACTCTGATTTGCGAATGGCCGCTCCTGGCGCAAAGCGGTCGTTGGATTTTGCAGGCTCCGCCGCCGTCGAGTGATCGAGACCTCCGCAGTGCTGATATTTTGCTTCCGAATGACAGCTCGCTTTGCGCGCCACTAATTGCCTTCGGCACCAAGTCCGAGAAATTTTTGGATAGAGGAAAGAACCTCGTCCGGCTTGTCGTGCTGAAGCCAGTGTCCTGCGCCGGATATGGTTTCGCTGCGGCTCCATTGCAAACAGCCTGTCAATCCCGCCGCTTTCGATCCGCCGAGAAAGCTCTCGCCTGCGTACAGCAACAGCGTCGGGCAGGCGATGCGCGACCACAGCGCAATATGGTCTTCTGGCCAGAGCCGCTGGGGGGCCATTGCACGCTGATATGGATCGAACTTCCAGCTATACGTGCCATCAGCGTTTTGCCTCACGCCATAAGTCGCAAGGTGTAGGGCGAGTTCGCGGGACAGTCGCTTGTTGTGAGCCCGCATCTGGGCAGCCGCTTCTTCAATTGTGCGATAGCGGCGGGGCGCACGGTCATGCAGGTTGTCGAGCTGGCCAACCCATTTCGTGATGCGCTCATGCGTCGGAAGTCTCTTCGCATCCGGCAAGACAGTAACGCCATCGAGAACCACCAGCGTCGAAACCTTGTCCGGGAACGAGCCTGAATAGATCAGGCCCACCATCCCGCCCATCGAATGGCCGACAATTTTCACATCACGTGCCGCAATGCTTTGTACCAGACGCGTCAAATCGTACACATATTCGGTCAGGGCGTAGCTGCCGCCCTTCGTCCAGTCGGAATCGCCATGTCCCCGAAGGTCGGGCGCTAACACATGAAAATGGGGTTGCAGCGACCGCGCAATTGCATCCCAGCTACGGCAATGATCGCGGCCGCCATGGATCAGGATCAGGGGCGGAGCTTCCTCATTGCCCCAGTCTGCATAATGCAGCCGAAGGCCTTGCGACTCGTAGAAGCGACTTTCTGGACCGGACATCGTGCCTTCAATCCTGTGGATGGCCGCTCGGGCCAGCAAGGAAAAAGAAAGCGGAGTAACGCGCTGTCGCCCAATCTACAAGCCAAGGTGGTGAATTGAATGCTGGCAATCCGTCCTTCGGGACGGGCAAGAAGCCTACCCCTCGTCCAGATCGACTTTTTGCGGTCGATCTACCCCGCCCATGCCCTTAAGATGACCACACCACGCCAGGAGTTATCATACTGAACGCCTCGTGGAGGAAATACGCACCGAACCGCCAAGGGCCGCCGCTCATGTCTGACAAATCCTTTGTAGCCAATGGCGAGCGAGTCCTTGTCGATCTCAATGCGCTCCGTGCCATGGGAGCCTACAAGACGGGAGTCCACAGGCCGACATTCTCTGAGCCACATATGCGATCGCTGGCCTGGCTTGTGGAGAGGTTTTCGGAAGCCGGGCTCACGGGGTCGATTGACGGCATCGGAAATGTGCTCGGCACGAGCCCGAAGCCCGGGCCGAAGTTGCTGGCGGGCTCGCATCTCGAAAGTCAGAATTTTGCGGGCTGGCTCGATGGGCCGCTCGGGGTCGTCTATGCGCTGGAAGCGGCCCGTGTGATCAACTCCGATCCTTCCGCAAGGGGCACAGTCGAGGCTGCCGCCTGGTGCGATGAGGAAGCACATTTCGGTCATTTCCTCGGCAGCAGATCGTATGTCGGCCGCGTCTCAGAAGGTGACATTGACGCCGCGCGCGACCGTACCAGTGGCAGAACCATGCGCGAAGCGTTGGGCGATGTGGGTCTTGCCGGCCGCGCGCGTGTCACCGCTGAGCCAGGGCGGCATGTCGGCTATCTGGAGGCCCATATCGAACAGGGCGACACGCTTGAGACCGGCGGCCTTGCAATCGGTATCGTCACGTCTATCGTCGGCATCTGGCAATACCGCATCAGCTTCGCAGGTGAACAAAATCATGCAGGCACAACCCGCATGGCCGCGCGCAAGGATGCGGGTCTGGCTCTGGCCAGATTTTGTGTGGCGATAGACGACCGCTTTCCGGCCTTGAGCGGTCCACGCACAGTATGGACCACCGGACGTATCACCCTCGACCCCGGGGCACCGAGCGTCATCCCAGGCCGGGCGGAGATGCTGTTTCAGATCCGCGATGACGATCATGCAGTGATCGATCGGCTGGAGACATTGCTGCATATGATGGCGAAGGAAGTGACCGCCGAAGGCCTCTGTAGCGTCACGATAGAACGTATTCGCACAGGTACCCCGGCCAGGATGGATCCGAAATTTCAGGATGCAATCGAAGCTGCGAGCATGGCGTTGGCCGATGGCAGGTCCATCCGCATGCCCAGCGGCGCCGGCCACGATGCCCAGGTTCTCGCCACAATCATGCCTGCGGGCATGCTGTTTGTGCCTTCGATCAGAGGCATCAGCCATCATTGGGACGAAAACACTGGTAATGCCGATATCGTCAGGGGTGCGCAGGTCTTTGTCGAAACTTGCCGGCGCCTGTTGGCAGGATAGGTCGTTACTTTCGGCAATCGACTGACGCACGACCTTCGTCGGTCAAGGGCTTGCCTATTCCATAGTTTATCTTGCGAGGGACACTAAGGCTACCTGGGCCGACCGACGAGGCTAAGCAGAACGCGGCCCTTGGCCGACAGGACCTCTATGCTATCGTTCAGGGAAAGTAAGCTGCCTGGCTGCAGGGCGGGAAGAGAGGGGAAGGAAATGCGCGGACGTCGTGTGCTGATGGAATCGCTGGTGTCACACGGTGTACGCCATATCTTCGGCAATCCCGGGACAACGGAAACGCCGCTGTTGGACAGTCTGCCAGCCTATCCGCAGATCGAATATGTGATGACTTTGCATGAGGGCGTCGCGGTCGGGGCCGCGAGTTTCTATGCGCAGGCGACGGGCCGCGCCGCGGTCGCTAACCTCCATGTCGCCCCCGGCCTCGGAAATGCGATCGGTGCGCTGTACGGCGCATTCAAGGCCAATTCGGCTCTCGTGGTGACCGCAGGGCAGCAAGATACGCGCATGAGGCTCACGAATCCGCTGCTCGGCCATGATCTCGTCGCTATGGCAGCGCCGGTCACCAAGTGGAGCGTGCAGGTCGAACGGGCCGACGAACTCGCTCCAATCCTGCGCCGTGCTTTCAAGGTGGCAACCGATTCTCCGAAGGGGCCGGTCTTCGTTTCGCTGCCAATCGATGTGATGGAACAGGAGACGGCGATCGAGGCCATCGGACCGGGCAGATTGTGGCGTTGCGCGCATCCGGACCCTAAAGGGCTTGAGGAAGCTGCCAGGCTGCTCCTGAAGACGAAAAATCCAGCCATTATTGCCGGCGATGACGTGGCGCGGTCGAAAGCAGAGGCGGAACTCGTTGCGCTTGCCGAAACGATTGGCGCATCGGTGTGGTTTGAGGGGCTGCGGCACCATGCGCCCTTTCCGACGAACCACCCGAACCACCGCCAGTCGCTCCCGAGCGATGCGGCTCAGGTTCGCAAGGCGCTTGGCGATACCGATCTCGTGCTGCTTCTGGGCGGCCCATTCTTCGAGGACATATGGTATGCGGCGGGGAGCCACTTTCCCGCTGGCGCGGTCGTCCTCCAGATCGAGGAGTCGCCGGAGCGCCTGGCGTTCAATTGTCATCTCGATGCCGGCGTTGTTGGCGACATTGTTACCAGCCTTGCCTCACTAACGAATGAGGTGCGTTCCCGGGCGACGCCGGAATTCAGGCTGGCCGCGCAACGCCGTAACCAGGCGCTGGCCGAGCTGCGTGCACGGGAAAAACAGGCGTATCGAGCGCGACTGGAGAAGAGCTGGAGCCGCGAGCCGAGCTCGATGCCGCGGGTGGCGGCCGAGCTCAGACGTGGCTTGCCTGACGATGCCGTGATCGTGGACGAAAGCATTACGGCGAGCCTCGACCTCGCGCGATCGTTCAACTATCAGGGCTTCGGCGATTATTTCGGCGGGCGGGGCGGCGGCATTGGCCAGGGATTCGCCGGCGCGATCGGGGTCAAGATCGCGATGCCGGATCGCCCGGTCGTCGCCGTCTCCGGCGACGGTTCAGCGATGTACAGCATCCAGGCGCTGTGGACCGCGGCTCACCACAAGCTTGCGATCGTGTTCGTCATCCTGTCAAACCGGCAGTATCGGATCCTCAAGCACAATGTGGACGTCTGGCGTCAGAACTTCGAAGCCGGGACGCAGCATCCCTATCAGCACATGGATCTGACGGGACCGGATCTCGATTTCGTGCATCTGGCGGCCGGCATGGGCGTCGAAGGCATAAGGGTCGAGAGGGCCGACGGCATCGCTCCGGCCTTGGCGAGCGCTATCGCGACAAATCGGCCCTATCTCGTCGAGATTGCTGTCGAAGGAAAGCGGTGACGCTGCGCTGTGCCGAAAAGGATGTCCGCTATTGTGCAAACCCGTGCAGCATTCTGCGCGACACCATCTAGGTTGTCATACCGCGAGATCAGCGCCGTTCATCATGTCATAAGCCAGGAGTTCGGCGCCCGTCTCCGTGGCATCCATGATGCGCTTGCCGATAAGATCACGGAGCGTCTCGGAGGTGCCGCCGCCGAGCGTTCCGTAGCGCGCTCCACGATAGAGACGCGATACCGCGAATTCGTCAGTGAAACCGAATCCGCCGTGCAACTGGATCGCCTCGCTGGTGACCCGGTTGGACATCTCGTTGCACGTGATCTTGGCTACTGCCGCCATGAGAGGATCGGGAAACGGATTGGCAGTGATACAGGCGCGATAGAGGATGCTGCGGGCCGTCTCGATCTCGCGGTACATCTCTGCGAGCTTCCACCGCACGCCTTGATAGTCGCCGATCGCTTTTCCGAACACCGTTCGGTCCCTGACGTACGTGCGGGCTTCTTCAAAAGCGCCCTCGGCCAGCCCAAGCGATATACTCGGATTGAGGCAGCGCTGCGTGTTGAAGGCGTTCAGCAGCTTTCTAAAGCCGTCTTCGCGAATCACGAGATTCTCCAGCGGCAATTCGCAATTGTTGAACTGGATCTCGTGGAGGTTTTCGCCGCCCATCGTGTGGTAGGTCCCGGTCACCTCGAAACCTGGCGTGTCGGGCTCCAGCAGAATGCAGCCGATGCCCTCGCGGCCAGGCTTGCCGTCGATCCGCGTGAAGATGACGAACATGCCGGCTTCCCTGGCTCGGCTGATCAGCGTCTTTGTCCCATTGAGAGTGACGCGCTCACCCCTGATGACAGCGTTGGTCCGGTAGTTCGCTACATCGGTGCCGGCGTGCGGCTCGGTCATACAGACGGCCAATATGCAATCGCCGGAGACAACCTTCGGAAGAACTCGCTCGCGAATAACGTTGGGAGCGTAGGTCGCGATCACGCGGGTCTGAACACCGGCCTCACCGAGGGTGGCCATCGCGGTAACATAGCAAGTCTTCGCGATCTCCTCGAGCACCAGCGCCGTATCGAATACCGGCAAACCAAGGCCGCCATATTCTTCAGGAACCGCCATGCCAAGCACGCCAATATCGGCGAGCTTCTTCATGTTTTCCCAAGGAAACGTGCCATCCATATATTTTTGCGCGTTTGTCTTGAACTCTCCCTGAGCGAGGTCGCGCACCGCGGCTACCATCCGCCGCTGCTGTTCGGTGAGTTGGAAGTCCATTGCTCGTCCTTGAAGTGAAAATGGCTATGACCGTCAAAATGTCGATCGCGTATACGATGATTATAGGTCATTTTCGAGCAAGCGTTTGCCATAACATCAGGCGCCGGGAGAAACGTGTCATGATCAAGACTGGAGCCTTCCTTGCCGCTATACTTGTACTCACAGGCTCGGCGGGGCGCGCACAGACATATCCGTCCAGACAGATCACGTTGATTATTCCGTTCGCGGCCGGGGGGTCGAACGACTTGGTCGGCCGCGCTATCGGCAAGAAGCTTACCGAGAGATGGGGGCAGCCGGTAGTGGTCGAAAATCGTGCCGGCGCGGGCGGTATGATCGGCACCTCTGCCGTCGCCGCGGCGGCGCCAGACGGTTACACGCTCCTCTTGGTGTCGTCGACCTTCACGATCAACCCGGCGATAAAGAAGAACATGCCGTTCGACACCATCAAGGACTTCACGCCGGTCGCCTTCATTGCGCGCTCGCCGCTTCTGCTCACCGCGTCGAACAAGCTCCCGGTGAAATCCGCCAGGGAATTGCTCGCCCTGGCCAGGAGCAAACCGGGCCAGATCTCCTACGCCTCGGCCGGTCTCGGCAGCATCAATCACGTTGCGGCCGAGCTCATCGCGCTTTCGGCGGGAGCTAAGTTCATGCACGTTCCCTACAAGGGCGGTGCTCCCGCGCTCAATGATCTCCTCGGCGGCCATGTTGACGTCTATGTATCGAGTCTTCCGCAGGTTCTGCAGCTCGCCCAAAGTGGCCAAGCCAAGGCACTTGCGGTGACAAGCGCCAAGCGAACGGCGCTTCTACCTGATGTGCCGACGCTCGAGGAGTCGGGGATATCAGGCTTTGATCTCTGGTCCTGGTGGGGCATTGTCGGCCCGGCCGCGATGCCTCCGGCTGTTGTCAATGCGCTCAACTCGGAAATTGGCAAAATGCTGACCGCACCCGAACTCAGCCAGTTTCTCTCAAATGAGGGCGCCGAAGCCGAAACCATGACTCCGCAGCAATTCGGAGGCCTGATACGTTCGGAAACGGAGCGCTGGATCAAGGTCGCGCACGAGGCAGATATTTCGATCGATTAGCGTCAAGGGTCTCCTTATGTCTGCTGCTGGCGCGAGGCGGACCAGCAACCGACCACTTCTGGCACTCATCGTGTCGGTGAATGTCCCTTCTGGGAGAAGCCCGAACATCGAATTTGAATGCATCGATGAAAAATGCGACCTTGGTCCGCCAACGCGGGGAATGACAATGAAAGCTGCCTTCATCGAACGACACGGCGGACCGGAAGTTATGAAATTCGGCGAGATGCTGGATCCGGCGGCCGCGTCCGGCGAGGTCGTGGTCGATATTGTCGCCGCCAGCGTCAATGGCGCGGACTGGAAGGTCCGCGAGGGCAAATCGGGCCAGCTTTCGAAATTCCCCTACATTCTTGGACGGGATTTCTCTGGTGTCGTTTCGGCGGTTGGGGAAGGTGTCAGGGACCTCCGTATCGGCGATGAGGTCTTTGCCGTCTGCGACGTTGGCCAGGAGGGCGCTTATGCCGAGAAGATCGCGATCAAGGCAGCCATCGTCGCAAAGAAACCCGACCGTCTGTCGCATGTCGATGCCGCTGCGCTGGCGCTTGCTGGGTTGACGGCGATCTGCGCGATCGAAGACACATTGAAACTGCAGGCGGGCGAGACGATCCTGATCCAGGGCGGAGCGGGGGGTGTCGCGAGCTTTGCCATCCAGCTGGCAAAACATCTGGGTGCTCGAGTGATCACGACCGCAAGCGCGTCGAACCATGATTATCTGCGCAAAATCGGGGCCGATGAAATCATCGACTACAATGCTGTGGATTTTACCAAGATCGTGAGAGACTGCGACGCCGTCTTCGATACCGTCGGCGGAGATGTTGCGCAGCGGTCGTTCACTGCGCTGAAACCAGGCGGCCGGGCGGCCTTTATTGCCTCTGGAGCCCAGGCGCCGAAGCCGGACCGCAGCGACGTTATTGCCTTGCGGCCGAGCGTCGGACGCGATCGGCCGCATCTCGAGCGCATCGTGGCGCTGGTTGCGTCAGGGGCCGTCCGTCCGCCGGAAGTGACACGCTATCGGCTCAGCGAAGCCGTGGCCGCGCACAGAGTAAGCGAATCCCGCCACTTTCGCGGCAAACTGGTTTTTCTGGTCCGCTGAAAATCCCTCGCTTGACCCCCGGTGCCCGTTCCGGTTCATGGCAATAAAGTTGCCGCCATTAGGTCGCCGAATATGGAGCAGGCAATGGAGCCTTTGCCGACCGCGAACACCGAGATCACGCAGTTCTTCCGCCAGTGGCTGGAAACCTTCGCGGGTTATGTCCGTGAGGTCGACTACGCCTCGGCAAGGCCGCTGTTCCACCCGGACGTGCTTGCCTTCGGGACCTACAATGACGTCATCTCTGGCATTGATCAATGGGCCGCGACGCAATGGGACAATGTCTGGCCGAAGACCACCGACTTCCGTTTCGTCCTTGAGCAAACCTCGGTTCTGGCTTCCCCGGATGGCAGGATGGCGACCGTGATCGCACCGTGGACGAGCACGGGCTATCATCCCGATGGCCACCCGTTTCCGCGCCCTGGCCGGGCCACCCTGGTGTTTTCGGGGAATGTCGATGGTTGGCTGTGTGTGCATTCCCATATGTCGCTCAACCGCGGCGTACCGCAGGCGAGCCATGCCAATCGGCGGTGAAGCCTAGAGGATCGAATCCAGCGTTCTCGCGATCACCACTTCTGGCGCGAAGCGGCCGTTCGTGGGCACAAATGCGATCTACAATTGATGTGTAACGCATTGATCTCCTTGGGTGATAAAAGAGAGGATTTACAGCTAAGCTTTTGAAATAGCGCCGTAAACGTCAGGCTCTTAATCATCGGGTCCCAGGTTCGAGCCCTGTGCGTCCACCATCGCAATCCAGCGCCGGTCGCATCTTGCAATCTTGTGCTGTTTTCCGAACTGACCAACACGGGTGCTGGACCCATACCATCTCGGACGAGGTCGTGCATGGCGATAGCTGGGCAGCGGGCAGGGTGGCCACATCAACAAAACTGTGCAGATCGCGACATTACGCGGTTTCTCGGCGGATTTTCGAAATACTGTCCGCGACACGAATCAACATACAGGAGACAAAATGGCCGTGCAGATGACGAAGTCGCAGCTGATCGAGAAGATCGCTGCCGAGACGGAAGTGGCGAAAAAGGACGTCAAGGGTGTTTTGGAGACGCTCGCGGCGGTTGGTTATAAGGAGCTGAAGAAGGCAGGCGTGTTCCTGGTTCCCGGCTTTGCCAAGTTTGTCGTCATCAAGAAGCCCGCTACCAAGGCGCGGAAGGGCACAAATCCCTTCACCGGGGAGGAGATGATGTTCAAGGCCAAGCCGGCCCGAAAGATCGTGAGGGCCCGGCCGGTCAAGGCCGCAAAAGACGCGGTGTGAGAGGGGCATAAGGCCCCTTCGGGGGGCCCATGCATTTCGAGCCCCTGGTCAAGCCTGCCACCGCAATCAGGCGCTGCCCTGCGCGCAGCGCCTGGGTGGTTTTCTGCTGATCGTGCAACAGCAAGACTGGAGCCGGATCGAACGAACCGGATGTCCTCCAGCGTCCCATCGACCCGAAGGGACGCTGGAGGTTGCGCCGATCCGCCGTGATCCGCCGTTATCCCCGAAGGTGATGAAAGGGGTGTATCGCTACGGCAAAGGATGAATGGTGCATGTCAACCGGATTCGAGCCGGCGTTGGTCGTTGCAATTGACGCTTCCGGTGCGCGGCCGACGGGATTGCTTGCAACTGCGTCGTGCCGTCGGTTACCCGTCGGCACAGGGTTGCGCCAGAGCCTGGCTTCAAGGATTCTGGTCGCGTGGCCGCACATGCCGTCGAAATAAACATCACCGGAATCGAGCGCCATTGTATTTGTGCTCCCTTTTGGTTTTCCGAATTTCCTTGGCAGCGCATCGAGAGGCATTTGTTCGGCGCCGGAGATCATTGCGCAATTGTCGGATTTAAAGCCGTCATTTTGTTCGAAGTAGCTACGCACGCTGATTGTGAGGGTGATGATACGCAACCTGTGTGCAGTGAGTCATTTTTTCTCCCCTGTTGCCGCAATTGCATCACCGATCGGCGTAATAAAATTCGTGAGATGAAGAATGATCTAGCTTCGTGGCGGCTTTCAGCCGACACCGGGGCCAATGCGCGGGAGAAGCAAGGTGATAGGCGGACGAATCCGTGACGCTCAAGGTCATTTTAATTGGGAGTTACGCGCTCGCGAGCAAGAAATATGAAAACGTCGTCGGTATTTGCCACGAAAATCTCGCGCGCCATCTTATCGTGAGCAATTACTTGCCTGACCGCAATGGCGAGATTTTATGGTGCAAGCGCGATAACAGCCGATCGGAGCGCGGCGTATGAGTGTCGCTCGGGATCGCGCGCTGGAGACATCTTCGTCCTGCGGGATTTCATCGCAGGATCGTCAATACGCGTCGCACGTCAGCCTTGTCGCGCCAGCGCCCGGCACCTTCTTGTTGTATTAGTCTTGTTGCATTAATAGTGCCATATTATTAGATTGCGCCTCCAGAGCCGATTGACAGTTCTCGCCGATCAACCGGCCGGCGTGCGACGTCCGCCGAGCCGGTGCTGGTTCAACGAAGGCTGCACGATGAGAACGACATGAGCGATCTCGACAAATCAACTCAATACCGGCTGACTGCGGCCAAACCGGCGCGGGATGCGGACGGCCGAAAGCACCGCTCGCAGAAGAGTCAGATGCTGATCGTCAACGCCATGCTCGAACTGGTGGCCAAGGGCAATCTCGAGCCGAGCGCCGATCAGATCGCCGAGATTGCCGATGTGGGCCGGCGGTCGGTATTCCGTCATTTCAGCGATATGGACACCCTCTATCGCGAAATGAACAACTCGATCGCCGCGACGATGGAATCGATCGTGCAACAGCCGTTCCAGGCTGCCGACTGGCGCGGGCAGGTTATCGAACTGGTCGATCGTCGTGCGGTGGTTTTCGAAAAACTGAAACCGTTCCTGCTCGCCTTGCAGGTTCACCGCCATCGTTCCGCATTTCTGAAGACCTCGCATACGCGGTTTGTGGGGCTGTTGAGAAATATCCTGATGGGGATTCTCCCGAAAGACGCCACCCGCGACATCGTTCTGGTCGAAACCCTCGACATGTTGCTCAGCTTCGCGAGCTGGAGCCGGTTGCGCGAAGACCAGGACCTCAGCATCGCGAAATCCAAACGTGTTCTGAAACAGGCGATTGAGTTGCTGCTGGAAGGCCGGGCCAGAGCGGATATGTGACCCGCCGAATGGTGGCGCCGTGTCGAAATGGCCGGCCGTAACAGGCGTGCTGCACTGCAACGCCGGCGCCGCAGGGACAGGATTGCTGCCACTTTACACACAGCAAATTGAAACACGCATCTCCCGACTCTGCTAGAATGCACGAATAATTGGCTTCACACCGCGGGAGTGGAGTTCATGAAAAAGCTCGTTGAAATTCGCGGCCAGGAATTTATGTGCCGAGAGCGCGCCATGCTGGATTCCGAGCGCAAGATTTTCTGGCTGGCGCAAGCGGAAGAGTGGGAGCAGCGTGCCCTCGATGAGATTGCGTTCCATTTTAGAGAATGCAACCTCGATGTGGCTGAATCGCTGGCGACCGTCCGCTAAAATCCCGACGCGCGAAACCTTGTCGCTTACGTTTAGCTCCGCTGTGCACGCAGCGGGCGGCGGTTCGTTCTGACGCCGCTCTCGACGCCGACAAGGCAATCGGGCCGCGGTCCGCGTTAATGCCGTCGTTCTGGCCTTGAGATGGTCTGCCTGACTTCGGCGCCACAGTCCGCGCACTCATAAATGAAGTCGATCTTCGCCGTGCTCCAGTGCGGCTCGACCTCCCTGACATACATGGGAAGCAGTCCCGTGCAGCCGGGGCAGACCATCGGGGCGATCTCGATTTCGTGGTGCTGGTGATGCTGTATATAGGCTGGCATGTCGGCTCTCCCTTCACAGCGGTAGCACGGTGAACCTCAAGCCCGCGCCAAGTTACCCGCCGATCGCGGAAAGCCCATCATCAACTCTTTCGAACGTATAAAGAACAAACTCATATTGTTCGGGTGTGTGGCATTCCTGTAACATTTTGGCCGGCAAAGGGATTCCGCGTCCCTTGCTTCTGTTGGCCTCGACAGTCAGCCGAAACATGGAAACAGCGAGAGAGCGATGGAGAAGGCTAAATGATCGGATTTTCTGTGCAACCGATCGCGCGCCGGGTCAGTCCGGAATTCGTGCGGAAATACCGGTCGCTGCCGGTGGCCAATGTCAGCGACTGCATGTCGCGCCTGACCGGCGGAGGACCGAGGCTGCGGCCGTATCACGCCGAAGGCGCGCTTTCCGGTCCGGCGTTCACCGTGAAAACGCGCCCCGGTGACAATTTGATGGTGCACAAGGCGCTGGATATCGCCTCACCCGGCGATGTGGTCGTGGTCGATGCCGGCGGCGACCTGACCAATTCGATCGTCGGCGAGATCATGATCAGCTACGCGATAAATCGCGGACTGGCGGGGCTCGTGATCAACGGGTCGATCAGGGATTCCGATGCGGTACGCCGACTGAGCTTGCCGGTCTACGCGGCCGGCGTGACCCATCGTGGTCCCCTGAAATCCGGCCCCGGGGAAATCGGCAGGGCAATCGCGTTCGACGGCATGGTGATCGAGCCCGGCGATCTTATCATCGGCGATGGCGACGGCGTGCTTTGCATTCCATTCGACGAAGTAGAGGAAGTCTACCAGGCCGCCGCAGCCAAGAAGAAGGCTGAAGATAAAACACTGGCCGATCTGAAAGCGGGAGGTTCGATGGACCGCGCCTGGGTCGACGCCGCGCTCAAGCAGTTGGGCTGCCAGATGTCCGGGTGAGGCCTGACGCCGTCCCGTAGCGCATCATGTTTTTCGCATCCGGTTCACGCGAACTGGATGACCTTATTCAATGGCAGTTCGCGGATGCGTTTGCCGGTGGCAGCGAAAATGGCGTTAGCAAGCGCCGGAGCGGCCGGTGGGACGCCGGGCTCGCCGATGCCGCGGATCTCGGTTGCGTTGGTGAGCGCGCGAATTTCGATCTTCGGCGCCTGATGAAACCGCATGCCTTCGTAAGCGTGGAAGTTGGTCTGCTCGGCGATCCCGTCGGCGTAAGTCAGCTCGGCATTCATGGCGTGGGCCAGCCCCCAGATCACGCCGCCCTGCAGCTGATTTTCAAAGTTCTCGGGATCAATCACCTTTCCGACCTCCACGGCGACGAACACCTTGTCGACCCTGATGCCTTTGGAGGTGTTTGTGACTTCGACCACCTCGGCCGCAGGCACTCCGAAAGAAAGTGTGAAAGCCACGCCGCGGCCGCGGTCCTTGCCGGGATCACTTCCCCAGTTCGACATCTCACCGACGGCCTCGAGGACTTTTCGCGAGGGTTCGTGCCAGCACAGGCGCAGCCGCTCCTGCAGCGGATCGGCGCCGGCGGCGTGGATCAATTCGTCGAGGAAGCAGTCGTGCAGGAAGCCGTTGCCCGAGGCTCCGACCGAGCGCCATGAACTCACCGGCACCAGCGCAGGGACGCGGTAACCGGTCACGCGATAGTTCGGAATCCTGAAGGGCTGATCCCAGGCGCCGGCCACGATCGCGACATCAGGTCCGGGCACGGACATGTTCAATCGGCCGGTCTGCGAGGCGGTCACCGACGGGCAGGCGATGCTGAGGTCATAGGCATTGACTTGCCCGTCCTTCACGGCGCCGCGCATGCGGGCCATGCCAAGCGGGCGCGGGAAGTCGTGGGTCATGTCCTCCTCTCGCGACCAGGTCATCTTGATCGGCCGCCCCGGAAACGCTTTCGCCAGCTCGACGGCCTGGCGGACATAATCATCTTCGAGGCGCCGGCCGAAACTGCCACCGCAGATCTGGGCATGAAGATGAATGTTTTCGGGCGCAAGCCCGGCAACGGCTGCGGCCGAAGCGACCAGGAAGAGCGGGATTTGCGTGGCGGTCCAGATATCCAGCCGCCCATCCCTGAGCCGGACCACGGCGTTCATCGGCTCGAGCGGCGCATGCGCGAGGTATGGGATCCTGTATTCGGCCTCGATGGTCGTGGCTCCCTTGAGCGCGCTCTCGACGTCGCCTTCATTCTTGAACCGGCTGTCCTGGCGGCCGGAGACAAACGAGTCCGCCACCGTCTCGAACATCGCCGCCGAGGTCGCCGGGTATGGCGCCGGACCCCAGTCGAATTTGATCGCATTGGCGGCCTGAAAGGCGCGCCAGGTGTTGTCGGCGATCACGCCGACGCCGCCAGTGATGGGAACGACCTTGAGAACGCCCTTCGATTTCTCGGCGGCGCCGGCGTCGTAGCCGTTGAGGCCGCCGCCGATACGCGGATTGGTGCGGACCGTGGCATAGACCATATCTGGCATCCTGATGTCGATGCCATAGGTCGCCGTGCCCGTCGATTTGGCCACGATGTCGATGCGCCGCATCGACTTGCCGAGGTAGCGCCATTCCGCCTCCGGCTTGAGTTTTACGCTTGCCGGCGGCTCGATCGTCGCCGCAATGCGGGCGAGCGAGGCGTAGCTCAGCGACTTTCCATCGGGGGTGAGCACGGCGCCATTCCTGGTTCGCAGCTCGGATTTTGCGATCCCGGTTTGGCTGGAGGCCGCCGACAGCAGCACGTCTCTGGCAACCGCACCCGCGATCCTCAGCTTCTCATAGGCGTCGGGCACCGTTGAGGAGCCGCCGGTGACTTGCATGCTCAGAAGCTTGCCGGCGGCGTCGCCCACAACCCGCATGCCGCGGGCGATCGTACCGTCATCGGTCGCAGCGATCGGGAAGCCTTCGGCCAGTACCCTGGTATTGTAATAGGCGGTTCCCGGCGGACCCGGATCGACCTTGATGTCGTTCCAGTCGAGATCAAGTTCCTCGGCGACAAGTGCTGCCTGAACTGAATAGGCGCCCTGGCCGAGATCGGCCCGCGGCGTGATGATGGTGACGCCACTTTGGTCGATCCGCACATAAGGCGTAAGCGCAGCCTCGCCGGCGCCGAGCTCGGAGAGCAGCGGGTTGGCGGGTGTCCGCTTGTAGGCATAGTAGCCGAACGCCACGCCTCCGGCGATCGCCGCCGAACCGACAAGAAACGTGCGACGCGCAATTGTCCCGATCCGGCTCATGGCCTGGGCTTCCTCAAATTCGCGGCGGCGGTTTTCACGGCGAGCCGTATCCGCGGATAGGTGCCGCAGCGGCACAAATTGCCCGACATCGCGCGATCGATGTCTTCGTCGGTCGGTTCGCCATTGACGCCCAGCAGGGAAGCCGCTGCCATGATCTGGCCGGATTGGCAGTAGCCGCATTGCGCAACCTGATGTTCGATCCACGCCGCCTGCACGGCGTGCATCGCCTCCGGCGACCCCAGCCCTTCGATCGTGGTGACGTCGCCGCTGACATCGCCTACCTGCAGCGAGCACGACCGCATCGCCTTGCCATCGACATGCACGGTGCAGGCGCCACAGATCGAGATCCCGCAGCCGTATTTCGGACCGGTGATGCCAAGCTCGTCGCGCAAGACCCAAAGCAGGGGCATGTCGGGCTCGACATCCAGCCGGTAGGTCTTGCCGTTGACCTTCAGTTCCATGCGACCTCCAAAAGCGAGCCGGATCGGCGCCTCGACCCCATGCGTTGCGTGCCGATCGCGCCGGAACCCGCCAGGTGACGTGCGCGGGCCTGTTGCGATCGTTTCGTCATCGGGGCGAACATCGCATCGCCATATGCCTGGACGACGATCTCTATACCATCGCCGGGATTATCGTAATCTCGATCCGGTGACCACTTGGGGCCGGGCAGACCTTGCACGCCGGCGCGGCCGGGTGGCAAGTTGCCGGGATGAGGTCCGCAACGGAGCGGACGAGCAGGCGTTGAACAGGAGGTCAACGGCCGGTGATCCCGGCCTTGCAGCCCGCGAGTTTGTGCTAGGGCCTGTCATCAATTGAGCCAGATGATAGCAGCCGCGAGGTGGATTGCGGCGAGGAAATTTCTGGCGGTTTTGTCGTAGCGGGTGGCGATGGCGCGGTATTGCTTGAGCTTGCAGAAGAAATTCTCGATGAGGTGGCGGGCCTTGTAGGCGTCTTTGTCAAAATCGCGTTGAACCTTGCGGTTGCTCTTGGGCGGGATCACGATCGACTTTCCCCGTGCAAGCAACGGCTCGATCACCCGCTCGTCGGCATCGAAGGCCTTGTCTGCCAGCAAGGCCTCGGCCGCCATATCCGGCAGCAGCGCGTCGGCGCCTTGCAGATCATGGGCTTGGCCCGGCGTCAGGATGAAGTCCAGCGGATTGCCTAACGCATCGACAAGCGCATGAAATCTTGGTGCTCAGCCCGCCTTTGCTGCGCCCGATCGCCTGGTCTTCGCCGTCTTTTTTTGTGCGCCGGCACTGTGCTGATGCGCTCGCACGATCGTGCTGTCGATCATGGCGTACTCATTATCCGCATCGCTCGCCAGCATCTCAAACAACTTCTTCCACACGCCGCTTTTGGCCCAGCGCGAGAAGCGCGTATGTATCTTGATCGGGTCGCCAAAGCGCTCGGGCAAGTCCCGCCAAGGGATGCCGGCCCGGTAACGGTAGATCACCGCCTCTACAAACAGCCGATTGTCCTTGGCCGTTACCCCCACATGCCCTTCACGTCCGGGCAAAATATCCTTGATCCTGTCCCATTGATCGTCCCGAAGGGCGTAGCGGCGCATCTGTCAGCTCCGAATCAGCTGACCGCCTATGAATCACGCGATAATCTCCTTGGGAATCCTCCAATTGAGGACAGGCTCTAGCAATAATCACAAAAAAGTTGGGACGGATGACAAAGGGACGAATTATCGGAAGCGGGGTTGCCGCGCTCCTGATCGGCGGTGTGGTTGCGGCGTTTGCGATCGCCTGGCGGCCGGCGATCGCGGCGATCGAGCAGCCCCAGACGCAATCGTTCGATGCCACGCTCGTCAAACGCGGCCGCGAGCTTGCCGCGATCGGAAACTGCAGCAGCTGTCACACCGCGCGCGGCGGCAGGGACTTTGCCGGGGGAGTTCCGGTGCCGACGCCGTTCGGCACGATCTATTCCTCGAATATCACGCCGGACGCGGCGACCGGGATCGGCCGCTGGTCGGAATCGGCGTTCCGCCGCGCCATGCGCTCGGGCGTCGATCGTAGCGGCCAACACCTCTATCCAACCTTTCCCTATGATCATTTCACCAATGTCAGCGATGAGGATGACCGCGCGCTCTACGCCTTTCTGATGACGAGGCAGCCGGCCCACGCGCCGGCCCGGGCCAACCAGCTCTCCTTTCCGCTCGACCAGCGCGTGGTGATCGCGGGCTGGAAACTGCTGTTTCTTCGCCACGGCACCTACCAGCCGGACTCCAGACAGAGCGCGGAATGGAATCGCGGCGCCTATCTGGTCGAAGGGCTGGCGCATTGCGGCGCTTGCCATACCCCGCGCAATGCGCTCGGCGCGGAACGCGCGCGCGCGCCCTTTGCCGGTGGCGATGTCGACAACTGGCACGCTTATGCGATCAACGCGCAATCTCCCGCGCCGGTGCCGTGGGACGCCGCGGCGTTGTATGCGTATCTCCGTGACGGCTGGCACCCCGACCATGGGGTCGCGCGCGGGCCGATGGCGGAGGTGGTCAGCAATTTGTCATCGGTCCCGGACAGCGAGATCCGCGCCATGGCGAGCTATATGGCTAGTGTATTCGGCGCGCCGACGCCGGATCGCAGGCGCAGGGGCGAGGAGGTGCTGGCGCAGGTCAAGTCGCCTCCCGCGCCGGCCGCAAAGACCGATGCGGCGGGTGCATCGATCTACGCCGCGGCCTGCGCGACCTGCCACGAGACGGACAGGCCGCTGCCCTATGGCGGGGTCAATCTCGCGCTCTCCACCGCCATATCCGCCCCCGATGCGCGCAACGCCGCCAACATCGTGCTGTCGGGCGTTCGCCCGGTCGAGGGCGAGCGCAGCCCGATCATGCCCGGCTTTGCCGCCAGCATGAGCGACGTCCAGACGTCGGTCCTTTTGAATTATCTGCGCTCGCGCTTCAGCGACCAGCCGGCATGGGCCGGCGTTGAAAAGGCCGTCGAGGACGCGCGCCGCGCGCAGACCGTGTTTCTCCAGACCTCGCAGGGGCCGCGCAACACTCCTTCCGAGGCAAGCCAGCGAGACAAGCCATGATGAAACTGAAGGTCAATGGTCGCGATTACCAGATCGATGCGGAGCCGGATACGCCGCTGCTCTATGCGCTGCGCGACGATCTCGAGCTCAACGCCGCCAAATTCGGCTGCGGGCTCGGCCAGTGCGGGGCGTGCACGGTGATCGTCGACGGCGAGGCGGTGTTGTCCTGTGTGACGCCGCTGCTGCTGCTGGAGGGCAAGCAGGTGACGACGCTGGAGGGTCTCGGGTCGATCGAGGTGCCTGCGCCGATCCAGCGCGCCTTCATCGAAGAGCAGGCGGCGCAATGCGGCTACTGCATCGCCGGCATGATGATGCGGGCGCAGGCTTTGCTGCAGAAAAATGCAAAGCCGACCGACGAGGAGATCCGCGCCGAGCTGGAGCCGCATCTGTGCCGCTGCGGCACCCATATGCGGATCCTGCGCGCGGTGCACCGTGCCGCGCATCTGATGCAGACCGCCGACGCTTCGACCGGCCAGAGGAGCGCACAATGAACGGCCCTGTCATTCTCGACCGCCGCCGCGTGCTCGCAGGGAGTGGCGCGCTGATCGTCAGCTTCTCGCTTGGCGATGCCTTCGCGCAGGATCAGGGCGCGCCGGCCGCGCCGCCCGCGCCGAAGCCGCCGGGCAGTCTTGCAACGACGCCGTATCTGGACTCCTGGATTCGGATCGACGCCGACGGCAGCATCACTGTGTTCACCGGCAAGGCCGAGCTCGGTCAGGGTTTCAAGACGGCCTTTCAGCAGATCGCCGCCGAAGAGCTGGACGTTCCCTTCGGGTCGCTGAAGCTGGTCACCGCCGATACCGGCCGAACCGCCAATGAGGGCTATACTTCCGGCAGCCAATCCATGCAGAACAGCGGCACCGCGATCCAGAATGCCGCCGCGCAGGTGCGCGAGCTGCTGGTCGCGGAAGCCGCGCGGCGTCTCGACTTGCCGGCTGAGAGTTTACGCACTGAAAATGCCACCGTGATTGCGCCGGATGGCCGGCGGCTGGGCTACAGCTATCTGGTCGCGGGCGATATGCTGCATGTTCAGGCGCAGGCCAAATCGAAGCTGAAGGACCCCTCGACCTTCAAGGTGGTGGGCCAGCCGGTTCCGCGCGTCGATATCCCGGCCAAGGTCACCGGCGGTGCGGCCTATGTCCAGGATATGCGGCTACCCGACATGGTGCATGCCCGAATCGTGCGGCCGCCGAGCTATGGCGCGCAATTGACGGAGTGCGATACCTCGGTGGCCGAAAAGCTGCCGGGGGTGGTCAAGGTCGTGCGCGACGGCAACTTCCTCGCCGTCGTCGCCAAAAAGCAATTCCAGGCGATCAAGGCGATGGCCGTGCTGTCTTCCGCGGCGAAATGGAAGGAAACCGCAAGCCTGCCGAAGCAGGATGATCTGCCGCGCCTCCTCACCAGCCTGCCGTCGCAAGACAAGACGATCTTCCAGCAGAGCAATCCAGCGGTCACCGGCCGGAAAACCATTGAAGCGACCTATACCCGGCCCTATCAGGCGCACGGCTCGATCGGCCCGTCCTGCGCGGTCGCACAATTCACAGGCAGCCAGATGACGGTCTGGTCCCACACCCAGGGTGTCTATCCCGACCGTCAGGGCATCGCCGAAATGTTGCGCGTGCCACCGGCCAGCGTTCGCGTCATCCATGTCGAAGGCTCCGGCTGTTATGGCCATAACGGCGCCGACGATGCCGCGGCTGACGCCGCCTTGATCGCCCGCGCGTTGCCCGACGTGCCCGTTCGCGTGCAGTGGATGCGCGAGCAGGAACACGCCTGGGAGCCGTTCGGCCCCGCGATGGTGACGAAGCTGAAGGCGTCGCTCGATGGCAACGGCGCCATCGCCGACTGGAATTTCGAGGTCTGGAGCAATACCCATTCGATGCGGCCGGGCGGCGCGGGCGCGATGCTGGCGGCCCAGCACATGGCGCAGCCGTTTGCCGTGCCGGCGCCCAAACCGCTGCCATTGCCGGCAGGCGGCGGCGACCGCAACGCGATCCCGATCTACAAATTTCCCAACGCGCAGGTGGTGCACCACTTCATCCCCGCGATGCCGGTGCGGATTTCGGCGATGCGGGCGCTTGGCGCTTATCACAACGTGTTTTCGATCGAGAGTTTCATGGATGAACTCGCCGACGTAGCCGGCGCCGACCCCATCGAGTTCAGATTGAAACATCTCGACGATGCGCGCGGGCGCGACGTCATCGAGAAGGCGGCCCAGGGTTTTGGCTGGCAGAAGGGTCAGAAGGCGCCGCAGAACCGCGGCTACGGCTTTGCCTTCGCGCGCTACAAGAATTTGGCGGCCTATTGTGCCATCGCCAGCGAGGTGGAAGTGAACCGGGAGACCGGGCGCCCACGCCTGGTGCGCGCGGTGGCGGCGGTCGACAGCGGGCAAGTGGTCAATCCGGACGGGCTGATCAACCAGATCGAAGGCGCGATCCTGCAGTCGATGAGCTGGACGCTGTACGAGGCCGTCACCTTCGACGATACCAGGATCACCAGCATCGACTGGCAGACCTATCCGATCCTGCGCTTCAATGCCGTCCCCGACAGCGTCACGGTGCACGTCATCAACCGGCCCGGCCAGCCCTTCCTCGGCAGCGGCGAAACCGGGCAGGGACCGGCGGCGGCGTCGATCGCCAATGCCATCGCCAATGCCACCGGAAGGCGGCTGCGCGATCTGCCGCTGACGCGCAAGAAGATCAAGGATGCCATCGACGCGTGAAGCCGACCACGCCGGCGCGTGCCGGTTGATCGGCGCTTTTTCGAAAGATAGTGAGCAAAACGGCAGGTTTTGCTTCCATCACCGCGCGGTTGTTGACTACGATGCCGCATTGTCTTCGGCCGCATCACCCGTCGGGGGTGACAGCCGGACAGACCCTCGGTTGCGTCAAGTCTCCGGGGCAACAAGCAGGGGGAACGCAGAGATGACCGTCATTCGCCGCCACGTCACGACGATACTGACCGCGACCATGCTGTTGGCGGTGCCGGCTTTATGCTGCGCGGAGACGGTGCGGATCGGGTTGCCGACCAAGACCTATTGGCCGACGACGGTCGCTGAAGCCGCGGCCCACCAGAAGCTGTTCGAAAAGGAGGGAATTACCGCCGAGCTCACGATCTATCGCGGCGGCGCGGAGTGTTTCGAGGCGCTCGCGGCAGGCGCGGCCGATGTCATCCTGGACGCGCCCTCGCTGCCCTCGGCGGGCCGCAAGAAGGGCGTTATGTCCAAACTGGTCGCGGGCGGCGCCATGGGCAGCTTCGGCTGGAAGCTGATGGTCCCGGCCAAGTCGACGCTGACGGTGGCCGATCTTGCGGGCAAGAAGGTCGCCATTACCTCGGCGGGTTCGGGTTCGGACCTGCTGGCGCTCTGGACCATCGCGCAGAAAAAGATCGATTTTACACGGGTGCCGGTGGGCGGTGGCGGACTGGTGCCCAATCTGCTGGCCGGCAATGTCGAGGCCGCCGTGGTCTATTCGCCGCTCAGTTTCCAGATCGAAAAATCCGGCGAGGCGCGCACCCTGATCGATTACGCCAAGGAGGTTCCGCCCAACATGTCGGCGGGCTGGATCGTGACCGACAAGATGGCGAAGGAAAAGCCGGCGCTCGTGCAGAAGACCCTGAACGCGCTGTTTGGAGGCCTGCTCTATATGCGCAACAACCGCGATGCCGCGGTCAAGCTGATCGCGGAGCTCTACGACATGCCGCCGGAAATCGCGGCACTTGAATATGAGAACACGATCCTGAAACTTGAACCGGATGGCGGCATGACCGCCGAGTTGATCGATCTGTCGCTGGAGATGGCCAGGATGGGTGGCATGAAGGACCTCGTGCCCGCCAGCGAGATCATCTCGAACCAGTTCAAGCCGGTGCCGACCAAACCGTGATGCGGAAATGTCCAGCACGCTAGCAGTCAAGGCATCGCGCTTCGCCATCGTGGCGGCGCTGTTCGTGGTGTGGGAACTGCTGTCGCGGACCGGGATGGTCAATCCGCGATTGCTGCCTTCCGCCAGCGACACCATCGTCACGCTGGCCGATCTCCTGGGACGATCGAGCGTGCGGTCGGATATTCTCGTGACCGCCGCCGAAGTCCTCACCGCCTTCGTCATTGCGGTGCCGTCAGGCGCGCTGATCGGTCTTCTGATCGCGGAGAGCCGCTACTTCGCCGAAGTCGTCAGGCCGCTGCTGTACTTTGCCTTCAGCATCCCGAAATCTATTTTCCTGCCGATGTTCATCCTGGTATTCGGGGTCGGCTTCGCGCAGAAGGTGGGATTCGGATTTTTCTCCACGATCTTCATCGTCATCATGTCGACGACCACCGCGGTCGAATCGGTCAGGCCGGAAAACCTGCTGGTCGCCCGGTCCTATGGCGCCACGCCGGCCCAGACCGTATGGCGGGTCTATATTCCGAGCATGCTCCCGGTCCTGCTGGAGGCGCTGCGGATATCGATGATCTTCAATCTGACCGGCGTCATGCTCGCCGAGATGTATGCCTCGCGCGAGGGGATCGGGCATCTGATCGCGAACTGGGGCGAGAACTTCATGATGCGCCAACTTCTGGCCGGCGTCCTGATGGTCGCCGCGATCGCCGTTACCTTCAACGAACTCGTCAGATGGGTGGAAACGAGATGCAGCCATTGGCGAACATAACTCCATTAAAAACGCCTTCGCGCGCCGGTGCGGTTCAGCTCGCCGGCGTCGGCCAGATCTACAAGACATCAGGCCAGGATGTCGTCGCCGTGTCCGACGTGTCGTTCGAGGTCAGACCGGGCCGCTTTGTCGTGCTGGTCGGCCCCAGCGGCTGCGGAAAATCGTCATTGCTGATGATGATGGCGGGCTTGCGCCGGCCGACATCGGGAACGATTTTTGTCAGCGGCGCGGCGATCGACGTTCCCGATCCCAACCGGGTCGGCGTGGTGTTCCAGGAGCCGAGCCTGTTTCCGTGGCTGACGGCCGAAGAGAATGTCGAATTTCCGCTGACCTTGCGGGGCGTTTCCAAAAAGCAACGACGCGCCAAGGCGGAAGAAGCGCTGCTGCTGGTCGGTCTCGACGGTTTCGGCAAACGTCATCCGCATGAGCTGTCCGGCGGCATGAAGCAGCGGGTCTCGATCGCGCGTGGCCTTGTCCAGGATCCGCCGGTGCTGCTGATGGACGAGCCGTTCGCCGCGCTCGACGAGCAGACCCGAATGACCATGGGCGACGAGTTGCTGCGAATCTGGGCGGCGACCGGCAAGACCATTATCTTCGTCACCCACAGTCTGACCGAGGCGGTCTATCTCGCCGACGAAGTCATCGTGATGTCGGCGCGGCCCGGCCGCATCGTCGACCGGCTGGAGGTCGCGCTGCCGCGCCCGCGCACCTTTGAAATGCTCAGCGGCGACACCTTTGGCAGCCTGCGCGACCGCATCTGGCGTCACATCAAGAAATCGGCGTGAGGAGGCATGATGTCCTCGACAACCCTGCGTCGTCTTATCGTCATCGCGCTCATTGTGCTTTGGGAAGTGCTGCCGCGGATCGGCGCCATCCCCGAGCTGTTCCTGCCGTCGCTATCCCAGACCCTGCAGGCCGGATGGAATGAGGCGAGCGAATACCGGCACGCGCTGATCGTGACGCTCTACGAGGTTGCGGTCGCGATGGTCATCGCCTGCGGCGGCGGAATTCTTGCAGGCGCCGTCGTCGGCAGCCTGCCGCGGCCGCGGGTGCTGATCATGCCGATGGTATCCAGTCTCTACGCGGTTCCCCTTGTCATCCTCTATCCCGTGTTCACGGTGTGGCTCGGGATCGGTTCGGAATCCAAGATCGCATTCGCAGGTCTCTACGGTTTCCTGCCGACCATGCTGGCGACATCTGCCGGAATCCAGACCATCGATCCGCAGCTATTGCTGGCGGCGCGCAGCATGGGCGCGACGCTCAGCCAGCGCGTGACGCGGGTGGTGATCCCGGCCGCTATTCCAACGGTGCTGTCGGGATTGCGGGTCGGCGGCGCTCTGGTCATCGTCGGCGTCGTGGTGTCGGAAATGCTGATCTCGTCCGCCGGGATCGGCTACCTGATCTCGCGTTACCGGACCATCCTCGACAGCGCGCATGTCTTCGCCGGGGTTTTACTGGTGCTGGCGATGGCGGTGGCATTCAATGCCTTGATCAGGCTGATCGAGCGCCGCGCCGCGGTCTGGCAGGTCAGCACCCGCGCCGGCCGCGATGTGGTTGCGCCAACGGCGGTCGGGCAGGCGGCATGATTTTCGCGCGCGATTAGCACCAGACCTCAGGTGCGCAATTGCATCCGGGAATCTCGAGATTCCGGGTTTGATGCTTCGCATCGCCCCGAAACGAAGGCCTAGCTGATTTCCTTCCGCACCGTCGCCGCCGCGTCGCTCATCGCCTTGAGCTTGCCGAAGGCGATATGGCGCGGCATGTATTTCATGCCGCAGTCCGGCGCCGGGATCAGCCGGTCGGCGGCGACATATTTCAATCCGTGGCGGATGCGCCCGGCGATCACGGCCGCGGTTTCGATTTCGGGATCGCCGAGATCGATCACACCCAGCATGATCTTCTTGGATGAGAGATCGGCGAGCACGCCGAGATCGAGTTTGGGCTGGGCGGCCTCGATCGAGATCTGCTCGGCGCTGGAATCCGCAAGCTCGGCCAGGAACGAATAGCCGGAAGGCTTGGTGTCGCCGGGGACGACGGCGGCATATCCGAAGCAGATGTGAACTACCGTCGGCACGGTGATGCCTTGCAGTGCGCGGTTGATCGCTTTCACCGCATAGCGCCTGGCGGCTGCGGGATCGTTGCGCACCCAGGGCTCATCGAGCTGGATCACGTCGGCGCCGGCCTGCTGCAATTCCAGCGCCTCGGCGTTGACGGCGGCGGCGAACGCCATCGCCAGTTCTTCGTCATCGCTGTAAAACTCGTTCTTGGCCTGCTGGCTCATGGTGAAGGGGCCCGGCAGGGTGATCTTCGCGGCACGATCGGTGTTGCGGCGCAGAAATTCCATGTCCCGCAGTTCGACCGGGCCCTTGCGGGCTATCTTGCCAACGACGCGGGGCACCGGCGTTTTCTGGCCCGACCGCGCGGTAATAATGGCGGGATTTTCGGCGTCGATTCCATCCAGCGCCGTCGCAAAGCGGTTGGAGTAGCTTTCACGTCTGATCTCGCCGTCGGTCAGGATGTCTATGCCGGCGCGCTCCATGTCGCGGATCGCGACGATGGTCGCGTCATCCTGCGCCTGCTCGAGCCAGGCTTCGGGAATGCGCCAGATCCCGGTCATGCGGGTGCGCGGCACGGATTTGGACAGCATCGCGCGGTCGACAAGCCAGTCCGGTTGGGGGTAGCTACCCACGACGGATGTCGGCAGCAAATGTTTCGGCAGTGGCAATTTCTCAACCCCCGGCGACAGCCGCGCTGTTCTTGTGTGGTTGGTATAGGTATGTGACAAAGGCCGGGCAGTCCAGAAGCAGGCACCTCGCCCGGAGGCTGTTCCTTGCCGCCGGTTTGGCGCATATTAGTCATGGCTGCCCGCCCGGGCGCCCGTTTTCCGACTTTTCGGTCCTTTGTCATCTCACCTCAGGAGTAACCCCATGACGCACGCCATCCGCTTTCACAAAACCGGCGGTCCCGAAGTTCTGGTCTGGGAGGAAGTCAAGCTTGGCAAGCCCGGGGCCGGGGAAGCGCGCATCCGCCACACCGCGGTGGGGCTGAACTTTGTCGACATCTACAACCGCGCGGGGGTTTATCCTGCGCAGTTGCCGAGCGGTCTCGGCGGCGAGGCCGCCGGCGTGGTTGAGGAAGTCGGCGCCGGCGTCACCGATCTGAAGGCAGGCGACCGCGTCGCCTATGGCGCTGCGCCGATCGGCGCCTATGCCGAAGCCCGGTTGATTCCGGCCGATCGCCTGCTCAAGCTGCCCGACGGCATCGATGACAAGACCGCAGCCGCCATGATGCTGAAGGGCCTGACGACGCAATACCTGATCCGCCAGACCTATCGCGTCAAGGCCGGCGACACCATCCTGCTGCATGCGGCGGCCGGCGGCGTCGGCCTTATCCTCAGCCAGTGGGCCAAGCATCTCGGCGCCACCGTGATCGGCACCGTCGGCACCGATGAGAAGGCGAAACTCGCCAAGGCCCATGGCTGTGCCCACACCATCGTCTATACGCGCGAGGATTTCGTGAAGCGCGTCGACGAGATCACCGGGGGCAAGAAAGTGCCCGTGGTCTACGACTCCGTCGGCAAGGACACCTTCCTGAAATCGCTCGACTGCCTGGCGCCGCTCGGCGTTGCCGTCTTGTTCGGGCAGTCCTCCGGCACCGTCGATCCGCTCAACCTTGGCCTGCTCGCGCAGAAGGGTTCGCTCTACGTCACCCGCCCGACGCTCAATACCTATGCCGCCAAGCGCGAAAACCTCGTTGCCATGGCGAAGGAGCTGTTTGACGTCGTTAAGTCCGATGCGGTCAAGATCGAGGTGCATCAGACCTATCCGCTGAAGGATGCCGCGAAAGCCCATGCCGATCTCGCCGCGCGCAAGACCACGGGATCGACGGTTCTGACGGTGTGAGAATCCAGCGCCGGTTGCGATGCAAGCAGGGGCGGGCATTGCCCGCCTCTCAGGCCGGGCCCTTGAAACTCATCAGGCGCCGGATCATCCGCAGGTTGGCATAGTCCACCATCTTGCCATCGACGGTCACGGCGGCCTGGCCGTTTCGCTCCGCCTCTTCCATCGCCGCGATCACGCGCTCCGCATAAGCCAGCTCCGCGTCGGTGGGGATGAAGGCGTTGCGCGTGGCCTCTATCTGGCCGGGATGGATGACTTGCTTGCCGTCGAACCCCATCGCCGCTGCCTTCGCCGCGGTCGCCGCGGTTGCGACGGCGTCGCGGAAAGCGCCGCAGGGTCCGTCGATCGCGCGCAGGCCAAAGGCGCGGGCGGCTAGCAGGAGGCGCATCATCGGATAGGCGAACAGATCGAGCGGGGTTTCCCTGTATCCGTCAGCCGCACTTCCGACATGCTTGTACAGGGGTGGCGATGCACCGATCTCCGCGCTGCGCGCCCCGATCGATGCCGCAAAATCGCCGACGCCAAGATGCAGCGCGGTCACCAGCGGGTCGGCCGCCGCCAGCGCTTCGACATTGATCAGCCCGCGTGCGGTCTCGATCAGCAGTTCCATCCCGGCAGGGCTATCGCGTGTTGCGGCCGCCTCGGTAATCCAGCGGCCGATTTTCGTAATGTCAGCCACCGCCTCCGCCTTGGGAATCATGAAAGCGTCAAGCCGCTTGATACCGCCGAGGCGCGCGATCTCCGTTTGAATCGAAGGACTGTCGATCGCGTTCAGCCTGACCGCGACGGTCTTATGTCCCCAGTCATGCGTGGTCAATGCGTCCGCCGCCGCCGCCAATGCTGCGGCTTTTTCGCCGGGTGGCACCGCGTCTTCAAGATCCAGGAATACCGCGTCGGCGGCGGACGCCGCCGCGTTCTGCACGTGCCGGGCGCGATGCGCGGGCACGGCAAGATAGCAGCGGGTCAATCGCGAAGGCATCATGACCCGGTTTTTTCCAAAAGGCCGAGTTCGGCCAGGATTGCGTCGGTGTGCTCGCCGACCGCTGGAATATCGCCCATCACGGGATTGACGCCAGGAATGGTGATCGCGGGCAGGAAGCTCATCAGCGGACCGTTCGGCGATCCCACCTTTTGCACGCGATCCCTGGCATGAAGCTGCGGATGCCCGAGGAACGCTTCGACGGTATTCATATTTGCGTTGGCAATGGCGGCATCGTCGAGCCGCCGCAACACCTGATCGGCCGAAAATTCTTCGAATTTTTTCTCGATCAGTGCTTGCAGCGCGTCGCGGTTTTGCATGCGCTGCGGGTTGGTGCAAAAGCGCGGGTCGCTTGCAAGCTGTCCATCCTCCAGCACCTGCGCGCAGAGTGCCATCCATTCCCGCGCGTTTTGAATGCCGAAGAAGACGGTTCGCCCGTCACCGCAGCGAAATGGACCGTAGGGCGCGATGGTAGCGTGGCGCATGCCGGTGCGGACCAGCGGCTTGCCGGCGCCATCGGTGTAATAGGCGGGATAACTCATCCATTCCGTCATGGAATCGAACAACGAGACCTCGAACGCCATGCCCTTGCCGGTTCGCTCGCGATTGAACAGCGCCATCAGCACGCCGTTCACGACGTACATGCCGGTCGCGGTGTCGGCAACGGCGATGCCGCATTTGGCGGGCTGTTCCTCGGTGCCATTGACCGACAGAAATCCGGCCTCGCACTGCACCAGGAGATCGTAGGCTTTTTTCTCGCCATAGGGGCCGCCGCTGCCGTAGCCGGAAATGTCGCAGGCGATCAGGCGAGGAAAGCGCGCAACCAGGGTCGCGGCATTGAGGCCGAGCCGTTTGGCCGCGCCCGGCGCCAGATTCTGCAGGAACACGTCCGCATGCGGCAGCAGCGCCTCGAGTACGCGCTTGCCTTCGCTGCTCTTGACATCGAGCGCGAGGCTCTCCTTGGAGCGGTTGGTCCAGGCGAACTGGCTCGACATGCCCTGCATCACGTAATCATAGTCGCGGCAGAAATCGCCCTTTCCGGGCCGCTCGAGCTTGATCACCCGCGCGCCCCAGTCGGCCAGATGCCGGCTGGCGAGCGGTGCTGCGATCGCCTGCTCCAGGGAGACCACGGTGATGCCGGACAGCGGCAGGTCGGGCGGTTTTCCGTTCATGGATTGTCTCCGGATCATTCTTGTCCGTCCCGTATAGCCGGTTCTGGCGCCGAAGCGGAATACCCGATTAAATGCGCGCGGTTGCTGTTCTGCCCGCGGGGCAAGGAGGGTCAATGGCGCGCGTTCTTGTCTTGTTGCCGGCGAGGGATTTCGATCCGAGCGAAGCCGCGGTGAGCTGGCGGGTGCTCGTGGACGCCGGACACACCGTCAGTTTCGCCACCCCCGACGGAGGGTCCGCGCTTGCCGACGACATGATGCTGACAGGGCGGGGTCTTGATCCCTGGGGCGCCATTCCGCTGTTGCGGAATTTGCCGCTGTTCGGACTTCTGATGCGGGCCAACCGCGACGCGCGGAAGGCCTACGCCGGAATGATCACCGCCCCGAACTATATTGCGCCGCAACGCTGGGATACCGTCGATCCCGTGATCTTCGACGCGCTGCTGTTGCCGGGCGGGCATCGTGCGCGGGGCATGCGTCAATATCTGGAAAGCGAGATTCTGCAGAGCATTGTCGTCCGGTTTTTCGAGGCCGAAAAACCGGTGGCGGCAATCTGTCACGGCGTGGTGCTGGCGGCGCGCAGCCACTCGAAACGGACGGGACGCTCGGTGCTCTGCGGATATCAGACCACCGCCTTGACCTGGGCGTTCGAAAACAGCGCCTGGTCGGTCGCGCGCATCACGCGATTCTGGGATCCGAACTACTATCGGACCTATGTAGAGCAGGCCGGACAACCCAAGGGCTTCATGTCGGTGCAGCAGGAAGTGATGCGCGCGCTGGCGCGCCCGGAAGATTTCCGTGATGTCCCCAGGGACGATCCGCACTATCGCCGCAAGACCTCGGGGCTGGTGCGCGACTCCATGGATGACGAGACGCCGGCCTTCGTGGTCCGGGACCGCAATTACGTTTCGGCGCGATGGCCGGGCGACATCCATACTTTTGCCAAGACGTTTGCGGGCATGCTGAATGAGAGTCGCAGCGCGTCAGTTCGAAGCAGCGCGGTTCAGGACCAGGCCCCATGAAGATTCTCGTCGTCCCCGCCCATCCCAACCATCGGTTCACCACCTCGCCATTGAAATGAAATGACGAATGATTCCGCCGATGCTGGCGTGGTGGCGACGAAAATGCGTTTGCGTCGCGTCGGATGAACTGGAAGCCGCGCTGCGGCGTGGCCCGATCGCCTCGAACTGCGCCTTCTGCTCGTCGTTTAACCTGCCATAGAAGTCGTCCAGCGCCGTGCGCACGCTTTTGATCGCCTGCAGCATCACATCCAGTCGCTTGCCGACGGCTTCAAGCCGCGCCGGCGGCGTGATGGCATCGCCAGTCTGGCAGGTGGCCTTGAGCATGTCCGCCGCCTTTGCAGTGGCGTCCTGCAACGCTGCAAGGCTGGTGCGCTGGGCTTCGGTTGGATGAACCTTCACGTCGATCTCGGCGGCCGGCCAACCCGTCACGCCCGCTTGCGCGGCGCCGCAGTTTTCGGCGAGCGAGCCGCTTTTGCCCTTGGTGGCTTCGGCCCGGCGCTGATCCTGCCCGAGCGCGTTCAGCCGAACCTTCTGCTCGTCGCTGAGAAGGTCGTAGAATTTCTGCAGCGGCGGCTGAACCGTTCCGACCGCCGATATCATCGCCTCGATCCGCGCCTGCATGGTTGCGAGCCGCGCCGGCGCCGTCAACGCGATCTGGGTCGGACATGCGGCTTTGATGTCTTGCGCCGCTTTCACCGAGGCATTGGCGAGCTCGTCGAGCGCCGCGCGTTGGACGTCATTGGGCTGGATAGCCTGCTGGATTTGATCGATCGGCAGGCCGGCGATGTCGCGGCTGTCCTCGCCGCACATCTGCGCCAATTGGTCCGGCGTCGCGGTTTGGGCGCCGGCTGTCCGTTGCCGGTAGCCGGCCTGACGGCCGCCGTCCGGCCAATAGCCGGCCAGATCGTCATAGCCATAAGGTGAGAAGATGCCGGCATAGATGTCACCGTAGCCGTAATCCCAGAACGGGTTGTCGTAGCCATAGCCCCACAGCGTGTAATCGTAGATGTCGTAATAGGCGAACGGCCAGAACAGCGGGCCGACCCAGCCGTATCCGCCGTTGCGGTGCCGCCACCATCCGCCTCGGCCACGGCCGTCATGCCATCCCGCCGTGGCCGCGGCCGCGACGATATGCGCGCGGGTATTGGGGCTGCGAAGCGCGGCGCTATTGTGCAAAGCGCCGGTGAACGCGTGGGCGTTCAACGCATGTCGCACCGCGTTTGTCCTCACGCTTCGATTGGGGCTGAAGGTCGCCGCATTGCCCTTGGAGCGGATGTCGCGATTTGCGTTCAGCGTCGGGCCGTGGCCGGCAAATCGGTTGCCGCCGTGGACCGCGAACGATCGTGGACCGTGGAAGGCGGGCCGGGCGGCGGACCGCGATATTGCTGGCCTGCCACTGAAACGCGGCGCTCCGCCGAAATGGGCACCGCCTCCGAAATGCATTCCCCCGCCGATGTGCGGTCCGCCGCCGCCCATGGCATGCGGAACACCGCCACCGCCGCCACCAATACCGTGCGGCGCTCCGCCGCCACCGCCACGGCCTCCGCCGCCGCCTCTTCCAGGCGCCGCATAGGCCGCGCCCGTCAGGGCGGCCGCGAGAACAACAACGGTGAAGATTTTGAAGTTCGACATGGCACCCTCAGGCGCCCCCGGGGCAGTCTCCAGTACTCAATCCGACTTAACGTTTGCGCGATGCAAAAGTTCCCTCGATGCGGCCCTGGAGTCGGGTTCCCGCGATTGCTGCCGAACTCTTCTCAGAATCGTAATGACACCGTTTTGAAATCGGTCTTAAATATTCCGGGCAGGGCGGCTGGAGGCGCGACATGAAAGATATCGTTCGCTACCGCGCTATGGAATCCTTGTGCCGCCAGAGCGCGGTGTTTCATCCCCTCGAGAGCTGGCGGCTGCTCGCCGAAGCGGAGATGTGGCACCACAAGGCGGAGGAAGAAATCGCATCCCGCGCGCTGGAACCCGAGATGGCACCGCCCATCGGGGCAGTCACTCGAGCAGAAGCGCTCGGCGATCCAGGAAACGCAAGCCGGTCGCTGGCCGGTTGAGGCTCGCACGAGGTCGTTCGGTCCGGTTGCCGGCACGGAAAGGCGAGGAACCCGCTTGGCGCGGGGTACCTTCACATATGAACGAGGCAGCGCGGCCAGCCGTCGGGGTTCCACGAGCAGAACAAACCCGACAAGAGGTGAGCGAACGGCTGCCATTCACAGGTGGGATCACCGGGCTTCATGCTTTCTGAGATCGCGGGCATGATCGAAACGGCTGGCCTGCAGGTCGGCGCCGGTGGCAGGGATTTCCGGCAACGCTGCCTCGGCCAGAATCTCGGCGGTGATATCGTCGACCGCGGAATTGGCGATTTCATGAATGAAGCTGATGTTGCTGTATTCGCCGGACGCCACGCGCGAAATCACTTCGCGCCGGGTGATCTCGGGATCGACGACGGCCTCGCGCCCGCGCCGGCCATAGTCGATCATCACCACGAAATATTGCATGCGGCTCGCCCTGTTCGCCCGGAGTGAGGTCGGTCGAAGCCAGCGCAGTATTTCTGAAAATCAGAAGTAGGTCAAGCGATAAATTCTGAAAATCAGAAAATTGGTCGGCGCCAGGAACGCCAGCGACCGCGCCGGCGAGAATCAGGCGATCAGGCGCGTTCGCCGCCGTGCCTTATTTCTCCGGCGTCCGCCCGCCATGCGATTTTGCCGCCTTGCGCGTCCGGGCCGCCGCCTTGGCCCGCAACCGTTCGATCTGGCCCCTCGGCAGGGTGACACAGATCTCCCCGATCCATTCCAGCTTCACCCCGTTGATCGGCTTGGCGTTGAAGCTCGTGAGGTTGACCAGGGTGGCGGATTTTCCCCGCTCGATGGTTTTCAGATAGCGCTCGCCGGTCTTGAGGCGGACCGCGGCCTCCTCGCCGTAGAAGCTGGAGACCGGATGGCGCTGCTCCCGGAAGACCACAATAATATCGCCATTTTCATATTTAGGCAGCATGGAATCGCCTGAAACCTCGAAGGCGACGGTCTCCTCCGCGATCGGGAACGGCAGTTCGATCTCGCCGAGGCCCTCCGGCGGCACCTGCTCGTGCTCCGGCTCGATCACCGCGCCGGCGCCGACGCGGCCCATGATCGGCACCGAATTCAGCTCGAGGTAATCGATAATGGGCGCAATTTCCGACGCCTTGATCAGGCGGGCGTCGGCCAGGATCTCGGAAACCGCGCCGGGGCGGACGCCCATCGCCATCGCCAGACCGCCCTTGGTCTTGCCCGGCTTCTGCAGCCCCCGCTCGATCATTCTGACATCCAGCATGGCGTCATCTTTTCCGAATTTCAGAAATTATAGCAATTCCGATTATCCGAAATCAAGCTTGACTTTTTATTTCGGAATATCCGAACTTAATGGACGGAATCGGAAGATCGGATGGAACAGGAATGCAATCGACCGACTGGGCGCCCGGGCATATAGACGCGCTGCGCGAATATCTCGCCAAAGGCATGTCCTATTCGCAGATCGCCGGCGCGATCAACGCGAAGTTCGGGACCGCCTATTCCCGCAACGCCGCGATCGGCCGCGCCAGGCGCATGGGACTTGCAGGTCCGGCTCGGTCCGGGGAACTGCCCGGCCATTGGCCCAAACGGCCGCCGAAGGCGAAAGCGCCATCGCGGCAAAAGCCGCAACAGCGCCACGCACCGGAATTCCTGCGGCCGATGCCGATTTTCCGACGTGTGGATACGGCGCCGCTTCGCTGTGTCGAAATCGTGCCGCGCCATCTTGGGCTTGTTGATCTCGAACGCGGCGATTGCCGCTATCCCTATGGCGGCGACGAGGAGGGCGAAGCCATCACCTTCTGCGGCCACCCGCGGCGGGAGGGTTCAAGCTACTGCGCGCCGCATTTTCACCTGACGCGCGGCCCCGGCACCCCTTCGGAACGGACGGTCGGCACCGTCTTGCTGCGGCTGGTGGAGGCGGCATGAACGGGACCGCCACCATCATGATCGCCAGAATGAAGCTACTGCCGCGCCGCCACCGCCTCGCGCATCTGCGCGCCCTGATGCGGTCGCAACCGTCGGGTTCGCGTCGCCGCCCGGAGCTGGCGGCATTGCTGCGCGATGCGACGACGGCCCTGCCGAGATGCGAAGGCCGCGCCTTATGAATCGCCCCTGGATGCCCCTCTATGTCGGCGACTATCTCGGCGACACCGGCCACCTGACCACGACACAGCACGGGGCCTATTTCCTCCTGATGATGCATTACTGGCGCAAGGGCGAGTTGCCCGACGACGACCGGCAGCTATCAAAAATCACCAAGCTGCCCCTGAAGACGTGGCGTGAGTATCGCCCGACCCTGCAGGACTTCTTCCACGAAGGCTGGAAGCACAAGCGCATCGACGCCGAGCTCGCCAGGATGATGCGCGTTTCAGAGAAGCGCGCGGTTGCCGGGCAAAAGGGCGGCATCGGTTCGGCGCTGGCGCGCATGAAGCTGAAAAATGCGTCGCGCACCCGGCGCGCGCTGCCCCTGGCAATTGCTGCGCCATCGTCGGGCCAGGCCGCGGCAAACGCCGACCACTCACACCCATACTCACACCAGAGTCTTGTCGAAGCGCGCGCATCGCCGGTGGACCTCGCGAAGGCGCAACCGGGAGCCGCCGTCATCGACGTCAGCCCGAGCTTGCGGCCTATGTCGCCAGGCGAGCGACATAGCGGGGTAAACGATTCAAATTTTCATGCTTTCAGGGGAGTAGTCCACCATGGCACGGGCCAAACGCAACAAGCAGCAAAGGCTGGCAAAGGTCCATGACCGGCGATCGCGGGATCTGCCGCGCAACGCCGAAGTCGCGGCCGTTGAAGTGGACGATCCTCTGGCGCTGGAGCCGGGAGAAAAGATCGTCACGCTGCGCTCGCTCCGCAACGATCCCCTGGGGAAGCTGCACTCGCATCGCCAGATCGACGAGGCGCAATACCGGGGCGGGCGGTCGTTTCAGGACGACTGGGAGAAGGCCGAGCGCGGCCCGCAGGCGGTCGATCCGGCGCGGGAATATGTCGATGGCGGGCGGGCGCGGGAGCCGATCACCGAACGCCAGCGCAGGGCGGTGCTGCGGCTCAATCGCGCCGAGCGCGAACTCGGGGCCGACGGCTCGGCGCTGGTGCATGAGGTCTTGATCCTCGGCATGACGATGGAGCAGGTCGGGCAGCGACGTGGTTTGCGCGGCCAGCGCTGGATCGATTATTTCGCGCGGCGATTGCGGGAGTGCCTGGACCGGCTGGCGTTGATCTATGGCTTCGCAACGGAGCGGCGCTAGGGGACGGTTGTGGGCAGACGCGCCCTGAACGCCCTAATTCATCACGACGACGCCGATATTTATCGTGGTCGCATAGGCAACCCAGAGCAGATACGGCGTCAACAACCAAACTGCGGCGCGCTCGGCCCGCGATGCCGCAATCATCGTTGCCGCAATGGCGATCAATAGCCCAACAATTATCACGAGCGCCGTTCTTGTGCCGTGCCAGCGGAAGAACACCGGCGACCACAGTGCATTGAATGCAAGCTGGATCCAAAACCAAGTCATCGCGGTGGTGCGAGCGGCGGAGCGTGTTTCAAGATCCCAAAGCCGCCAGAAGCTGATCGCCATCAGGATATAGAGAACGGTCCAGACGATCGGAAATACCAGGGGGGCGGGCGTCCAGGATGGTTTCGCGAGCCCGGCGTACCAGGTTGGAATCTCCGGCCGTGTCACCAGGCCTTCGACTATGCCCACGGAAAGACACAGCAAAAGGCTGAGCGCCAGTCGAGTGATCGATTTCAGTCCCATGCTTTTGCCTACGCAATGTGGTGACCAGCGTCTACTGGCTGCGCGTGTTCCGAAGCAGCTTATCGTCGGGAGGCGGACAAAGCCGACGGGGATTGACCCAAATCAAGGGCTCATTCCGTCGGAAGTTTATCATGTATAGCATAGGGTGAGGGACTTGAGATGTTCAGGCGCAAAGGATTCTCTTCGGCTGGCCGCAATGTCGCCATGACGACGATTGCGGCACTGGTCTTCACGATGGCGGAGCTACCGATAGCGGCTGCGGGCTCAGCACGCGCCGCCGGAACAGGCGTTGCGACGGCAGCGCCATCCAGCGGTGCTACCGATTTCAGTGCCCGCCGCCGACATTACCATGGAGGCAGCGCCGCAGGCCTTGCTATGATGGGGATGATGATCGGAACCATCGGTGCGATCGCCGCGCAACAACAGCGCGACGATTACTACTACTACGGTCCGGGCTATTACGGACCTGGCTATGTCTATGGACCGCCCGTCTACTATGGTTACGGACCGTATTACGGCCGGCGCTACTACTATGGTTATTAACCCTGCCAGGGGCGGGGCAGATCCGGGTTCGGTGCGTTGGTTGCCAAAACCAACCTTAATGCTGAACGCCGGCAAGGTCGCGGCCGCTATGCGGAAATGGCAGCGAAATCCGGCTGCGCCATTGAGGCCTGCCGCCTGTTCCGGCTCCAATCGTTAAGCTCCGCCCGAAGGTCAGCGGCTGTCCTCGACAAACCCCGCAGACGATATCCTCACGACGATCATTGCGACGCCGATCGATGCACGCGTGAGCAAAATTGCGGGCGAATTATACTTAAAATTGAGCCTGATCGATTTAGCGAGCCTTAGATCGTTTGCTGTATTGCTACGGGGTCGACCAGTATTGGCACAATTCAAGGAGGCAGGTGTGAAGCGCGTTCTTTTGAAGTTCTTGTCGGATCAATCGGGGGCGACTGCGATTGAATACGGCCTCATCGCAGCGGGCATTTCCCTTGCGATTATCGCGGCGGTGAACGGTCTCGGCACCACCCTCAACACCCAGTTCACTGCGATCAACACCTCGTTAAAATAAATTAGGGTTTCTGCTTCCTTTCCGGGGAGCAGATCAAGGCAGAAGACATCAACCCCGCCGGATCTCATCCGGTGGGGTTTTCTTCTGTCGCGTGCGTGCGCATTACCATGGCAGCGCGGGTGAGGCTGCCGGGCTCAAGGTCCTGGTATTACTCTTGCGCCTTGGATGGCGGCGAATCCGGATGGGTCGTATCATATTCCAGGAACAGCTCGAGTGCGGCCAGAAACGCCAGGGCGACATGAACAGGAACGTCGACAGCAGCAGGTTGTACAAATCAAGCACCGATATTTGTCGCCATTTTTGCATGCCGAAATCTCCTGTGACCTGGCTCAAGTCCGCTGGTCGTACGCGCCGGCGGCGTTGATATCCTTGCCGGTGTAGTCGGTCATTAGCGCCGTCGCGACCAGCGTGATCACCGCGCATATCGCGATATAGACCGCGATCGCGGTTGCCGAATGAAAGGTGCCGAACAGCCAGGTCGCGATCAGCGGCGCCGGGCCGCCGGCGATGATGGATGCGAGCTGATAGCCGAGCGAGGAGCCGCTGTAGCGCAAGCGGCCGGTAAAGCTTTCGGCGATCAATGCCGCCTGCGGACCGTACAGCATGTCGTGGGGAACCAGCGAAAGGATGATCGCGAGGAAGATGATCGGCTCCAATCCGGTGTTCATCATGGCAAAATAGATGAAGCCAAACACGCCGGTCGTGGCTGCCCCGATCATGTACATGTTCTTGCGGCCGATCCGATCGGACAGGTGACCGAACACGGGAATCGAGACAAACGACAGCACGGAGGCCGCGAGCACCGCGGCGAGCAGGAAGTTGCGGGTGACGTGCAGGGTATCGATGCCGTAGGAGAAGACGAACGCCGTGAAAATGTAAAACGGCGCCTGCTCGGCCATGCGAGCAAATGCCGAGAGCAGGATTTCCCTCGGATGTTGTTTGATGACTGCCAGCATCGGGGTGCGTTCGATCTTGCGCTCGGCCAGGAGTCTGGCGAACACCGGCGTCTCCAGAATGCCGAGCCGGATGTAGAGGCCGACGCCGACCAGGATGAGACTGAGCGCGAACGGGATCCGCCAGCCCCAGGCCAGGAACTGCTCACCTGACATTTGACTGAAAGCCAGCACCGCAAGATTGGCGAGGAACAGTCCGCAAGGCACGCCGAATTGCGGCCAGGAAGCGATCAGCCCGCGCGAACGATCGGTGCGCGCCCATTCCATCGACATCAGCACCGAGCCACCCCATTCGCCGCCCACGCCGATGCCCTGGATGAAACGCAGGGCGGTCAGGATCACCGCGCCCCAGATACCGATGCTGGCATAGGTCGGAACCAGCGCTACCGCCGCAGTGGCCAGTCCCATCAACAGCAGCGTCGCGATCAGCGTCGACTTGCGGCCGATGCGGTCGCCGTAATGCCCGAAAATCGCGGCGCCGATCGGACGCGCGATGAAGCCGACGGCGTAAATGGCGAACGCCTCCAGCGTGCCGACCCAGGGGTCGGAATGCGGGAAGAACAGTTTTGCGAAAACGAGGCCGGTGACGGTGCTGTAGAGAAAGAAGTCGTACCATTCGATCGCGGTCCCGACGGTGGACGCGATGACGGCGCGGCGAAGCTGCACCTGATGCTCGGATGGAGAGAGGGGAGTGACCTCGAGATCGAGTGTTGCCATGAGATTTTCCTCCGCAACAGCCCCCCTTTGGTTTTGCTCAGAACATGCCGTTTCGGGGGAACTCACTAACCGGGCTAAGGGTTCCGGGGAACCGGGCTAGACTTTGGAAGAATGAAACCCGGCCGACGCCGTCACCAGATCGAGACAGCAGGCGATCGTCGCCGGGTTGTCAGGCATTGGTTCGATCTCAACCCTGACGTCAACGATGTCGGCGAACGCGAGCCCGCTCGACCTTGCCGAATGTCACGTCGGATGCACGCCGGCGTGCGCGACCGATTCAGAACGGTCCGGCGCCGAAGCTGAGCGGCTTCACAACGTCGTAGGCGGCCTTCGACAACGGCACGGCATAATTCACGGTGAGCGCGCCGAACGGCGAGGCCCAGGTCAGGCCCACCCCGGCCGAAGAGCGCACGACGTTGGAGTTGGCGACCTGCAGCGATTGGGCGGAGCCTGGAAATACCGTTGGGCCGCCGTAGCGAAACACACTGCCGGCATCGACGAAGGCCGACGCCTTGAGACCGTACTCCTGTGGCACGCCGGGGATGTTGCTCTGCAGTTCCGCCGTGGTGGCCCAGTACATGCTGCCGCCGATATTGTCCATGGTGGTGCCTGGTGTGAGGTCGCGCGGGCCAAAGCCGTTGGGCGCAAATCCCCGCACCATCGTCGGGCCGCCGAAGAAGCTGTTGATCAGCGGCACCTGCCGACCGCCCCAGCCGGTGATGTAGCCCCCTTGCGCACGCGCCAGGCTGACCACATCATCATTTATCGGGTGATAGTAACGCACGTCTTCGGTGGTGCGCAGGAACCTCACATCGCCGCCCAGCCCGGCGAGATCCTGCCTGAGTTGCGAATTGACGCCGCTGGTCGGACTCCTGGTATTGTCCAGGGTGTTGTAGCTGACGGTGTCGCCGACGGAAGATACCCATTGGGAGCCGGCGAGCGCGGCCTGCCGGATCGGCAGCGAGGGCGCCGCTGCCAGCGACGCCGAGTTCAGCGTCACGTTCTGGTTATAGAGGGAGTAGCGGTACTGCATACCGAGCTGCTCGGTCAGCGGGGTGCCGAACTGCACGGTCGCGCCGTAGACGTCGCTGCCGTAGGACTGGTAGGGGCTCGCATCGTTTTGCCTGCCGTAGAGCTCGATGCCCGCCGCAACGCGGGTGCCGAGGAAATACGGCTCGGAGGCCGCAAGATCGATGCCGCGACCGTACTGGCCCCAGGTCAGAGTGGAGTTGAGGGTTTTGCCGGACCCCAGAACATTGCGGTCGCCGAGCTTGACCTCGGCAAGCAGGCCGTCGGTCGTCGAGTAACCGCCCGAAATATTAAAATCGCCGCTTGCTTGCTCCGCCACTTCGACATCGAGCACGACGCGGTCCGGCGCCGAGCCAGGCCGGCGCGAAATCCTGACGGTCTTGAAATAGTTCAAGTTCCTCAGCCGCCGTTCGGCGCGATCGATCAGGCTCTTGTTGTAGGCATCGCCTTCGGCCATATCGAATTCGCGCCGGATCACATAGCCGCGGGTGCGGTTGTTGCCGTGGATATCGATGCGCTCGAGATAGGTCCGCGGCCCCTGATCGATCGTGAACGCGACATCGATGCGCTTCGCCGCGGCATCGCGGGTGATGCGGGGGGTGGACTGCGCGAAGGGAAAGCCGAGCTTTGCGAGTTCGATCGCGAGAATTTCGTCGGTCTTGTCAAGCGCGCCGCCGTTAAACACCGCGCCCGACCGCGCCACCGGCAGGCGGCGCAGCTTCAAGGTGTCCAGTCCCGGCACATTGCCGACGACGTCGATGTCGCCGAAATGGTAGAGCGGCCCTTCATCGATCGAAAACGTCAGCGCAAATCCGTGCAGCGCGGGATCGTATTCGGCGCGCGCCGAAGCAATGCTGGCGTCGGCATAGCCCTTGCTGCGGTAGTACAGCCGCAGCGCCTCGCGATCGGCGGCGACGCGGTCGGGGTCGTACTCATCGCCGCCGGTCAGAAAGCTCAGCACGTTGGTGGCGGAAGTCTTGATCACGGCGGCCAGCTGCCGTTTGCCGAAGGCCCGGTTGCCCACGAAATTGATCTGCCGCACCGTGGTCTTCGCGCCCTCCGTCACCTCATAAACGAGGTCGACGCGATCCTCGCCGCGGGGGATAATCTTGGGCACCACGCTGGCATCGTCGCGCCCGGCGTGTCGGTAGGCTTCGATGATGCGGCCGACATCGGCCTGCACCGCGGCGCGCTGCAGCGTGCCGCGCGGCTTGGACTCGACCACGGCCGAAAGGTCCTTGTCCTTTATTTTCTTGTTGCCTTCGAAAGCGACGCGGCCGAGCACCGGCGCCTCGGCGAGATGTACGACCAGCCGTTCGCCGGCGCGCTCGATCGTGACATTGTCGAACAGGCCGGTTGCCAGCAGCGCCTTCAGCGCCGCATCGCGCGCGGCGGCGTCATACCTCCCGTCGGGCGCCGCGTGGAAATACGAACGCACCGTCTCGGCATCGATGCGGCGATTGCCCTCGATCTCGATGGCCTCGCGCGTTCGCGCAGAAGTCTCGGCCGCGGCGGCATGTGCCGAAATTGCCGCCAGCGCGGCGAGCAGCAACGCGGCCGCTGCGGTCGGCCGACGGCCTCGCCCGCGCGCCGCTCTGGATTGTCTCATCAATTCTCGCACGTGTCCCTTCGACGGGGGCCGATCGAATTGCCCGCGCAGGGCAAAAGAATGTCTGGGATAAGGTCAGTTTGGGCTTAAGCGTTAACGACTTGCCTTAATTTCGACGCAGGGCCGAACCGCGCGTTCCCGAAAATGTCGCATAGCCGCTTCAAATGCTTCCTAGCCATGGCAGCGGAAAACTCCGCGGCTCGCGACGCCTCGCCGGCGACGAACGCGTTTCCTGGGAGCATCACATGCGCTACGCACCCTTTCTCACCGCGATTTTCCTGCTTGTCGTGCCCGCCGACGCCGCGGTTACGCCGGAGATCGACCCGCGCAGCTCGCTTGGCGTGGTCCAGCAATGGATCTACAACTACCGGGCCAAGCCAGATTACGCCCATGTCCCCGCCGCCGTGCGCGTGCTGTTCCACGCGCAGAGCTTCAAGGAGCCGGAGAATTCCGGCATCTATCTCGGCTTCATCGCCGGCGCGATCGGATCGAACCCGGCCAGGTCCGAGCAGCTCATCAACAGCCTGTTTCCGGTCGCGCCTGAAGACGAATGGGTGATCGTGCGCGCCATCGCCTATTCGGGTCTGTCGGACTGGCGGTATTTGCTGCGCAAGGTCGCGCCAAAAATGCCGGGACGAAAGGTGATGATCGACAGTTACCTCGCCGGCACGCTGCCGACGCTTGCCAACATTCCGCTGGAAGAAACAAAACCCGGCGTGTTCGACAAGCTGCGCGGCGTCTTCACCAAAAATCCTTTCGCCAAGGACGACAAGAAGCTGAAGATGATCCAGACCTTCGCCGGCAATCAGGACCTGCTGGATACGCTGTGGGGATACTATTTCGCGACCGGCTCGCACCTTCCGATCCTGCGCATCATGGAGATGCTGCCCTGGAGCAAAAGCCGCGACACCGTCGACAAGCTGACGGTCGGCAGCATGGCGCGCTATACGCTGGCGAGCTACGCGGTCCGTGATGCCGGATTGCGCGAATTTCTCCGTGGCGAACTGGCGAGTCAGCCGGAAGCGATCAAGGGGCCGCTCGCCGAGGTGATCGAGGCCGCCGACACGGTGCAGCTCGGCGCGGTGCGCAAGGACGCGTACGCCGCCGTCGAAGAACTCAAGACCAAGGGCTCCGATGCAAGGCGCAACCTCGGCTTCTGGGGTCAGGTCGGTGTCGGCGCGGTCGCGATCGGCTGCGTCTCGGCGGCGGCGCTCGGCCAGGTCGCGGTCGGCATCCCCTGCGTGATCGGCGGGTCGGCGTCGCAGGGCTTGCTGTCATTCTGGGAAAAGCAGCAGTGAGCTAGGGGTCGCGCGGAGCAAGGCCACGAACCATCCGGTCCTGATCCTGGCCCAACGAAGATTTAGGACTGGCCACCCGACCGCAAAGTGCTAGTCTTCGGCGATATCACCGGTGAGGACGGCATGGGCCTGATTTCGATTCTTGTGCTACTCGGAATCATCTATGCCGTCGTTTCGCTTCGCGTGCTGAAGCAATACGAGCGCGGGGTGGTGTTTCTGCTGGGAAAATTCGCAGGCGTGCGCGGGCCCGGACTGACGCTGATCTTCGTTCCGATCCAGCAGATGGTGCGGGTGTCCTTGCGCACCGTCACCATGCAGATCCCGTCGCAAAAGATCATCACCAAGGACAATGTCTCGATCGATATCGCGGCGGTCGCCTATTATCACATCACCGATCCGGAAAAGGCCGTGATCGCGATCGAGAACGTCTACAACGCGATCAATCAGATCAGCCAGACCACCGTACGCAATGTGGTCGGTCGCTTCAGTCTCGATCAGCTATTGTCGGACACCGCGAGCATCAACGAGCAGATCAAGAATGTCATCGACCAGCACACAGAACCCTGGGGTACCCAGGTGACGGCGGTGGAGATCAAGGACATCACGTTGCCCGAGAACATGCAGCGGGCGATGGCCAAGGAAGCGGAGGCCGAGCGCGAGCGCCGCGCCAAGATCGTCGCCGCCGAGGGCGAATACCAGGCCGCGGTCAAGCTCGGCCAGGCCGCCGACATCATCACGCAACATCCTGTGGCGCTTCAGCTGCGCACTCTGCAGACGATGGCGGAAATTTCGGTCGAAAAGAATTCCACCATCATCTTCCCCGCGCAATTCATGACGACGGTGCAGGAGGCGATCGCGCTGCTGTCGAAGGATTCGGTGTCGAAATAGCCCGATGTTCAAGCCGCGCAAAGGCAGCCCGCATCTTCAGGCGAGCAGGGCGCCGTCCGGTCGCGCCATTTCAATGTTGGCCCGGCTCTGTGCGGAGCGGCGGGCCGGCGAATGGAATCAGTAAAAGTCCGAGCAGCGCGGCGCATGCGAGCAGCGCCCAGGCCTCGTTGATGCTGAGCGCGAACGCCGCCTTCTCGACCATCGGGCGAAGATAGGCTTCGACTGTCGCGTCCGATACATCGGGAGGCCGGTGCAGGAACAGCTTCAAATCAA
Organism: uncultured Alphaproteobacteria bacterium; assembly: GCA_963801875.1. Taxonomy (GTDB): domain Bacteria; phylum Pseudomonadota; class Alphaproteobacteria; order Rhizobiales; family Xanthobacteraceae; genus Bradyrhizobium. The sequence continues at coordinate 834,333 of CAWDGT010000011.1, forward strand.
GCCCGATCGCCTGCGCCGCCGTGATGTCGCCCGCGATCAAACGGTCGCGCAGGGCTTCGGCGTGCCCATCGGTGCGTCCATATAGGATGGTATCGATCAGTGCGATGCCGATTGCTCCGCCGAGGTTTCGCATCAGGTTGAACAGGCCGCTGGCGTCGGGCACTTGCTTTGGAGCCAGCGCGCTGAGCGCCATCCGCGTCGGCGGCAGCAGGCAGAACATGATCGCGGCGCCGCGCAAGACTTGCGGCCAGAACATCTCGTCGAAATCGGCGACGCGGCTCTGAAACGCGCTGCATCCCAGGCCGAGCGCGAACAGGCCGAACCCCATCGCCGACAACCAGCGCGGATCCCACCTGCCTTCCAGGCTGCCTGCGATCGGCGCGGTTGCGAGCTGTGCGACGCCGGTGACGAGCATGATGGTGCCGATCGCGAATGTGTCGTGATTTCGGACGTAAGCGAGGAACACCGGCATCAGATAGACCGAGCCGAACAATCCGATCCCCAGGCAGAAACTCAAGATGCAACCGATCGCGAACGAGCGCGTTCTCAATGTCGACAGATCGACCACCGGATGGCTCGCCTTCAGCGTCCTTGAGGCGAAGACGGTTGCCGCGGCGGCGCTCAGCACGAACAGCGCGCCACTCCGGGGAGAAAGCCAGCCATCCTGCGGGGCCTGCTTCAGGCCGATCTCCAGGCTCGCCAGCGCGACGGCCATCAGCGCAAGTGAATATCCGTCGAGGGTCGTCAGATTGGCGAGGCGAAGCCGCCCGCGAGGCAGCAGGAATGGTGTGGCGGCAGCGGCTATAACGCCGGGAGCGACGTTGATCAGGAACAGCCATGGCCAAGACCAGGTCTCGGTGATCCAGCCGCCGACGACCGGCCCGACCGTGGGCGCCAGCACGGCCAGAATGCCGGCCATCGTCGTGGCGACGGGATACAGGCGGATCGGAAACAGCAGAAACACCGCGGAAAACACCGCCGGGATCAGCGTGCCTCCGGCAAAACCCTGCAGCACACGGAAGCTGATGAGTGTCGCAAAACTTCCGCTCGACGCACATCCGATGGAGGCAAGTGTAAACAGGCTGATCGCAATGACGAACAGCCACCGCAGGGACAATAGACGCGTCAGCCACCCGGTCAGCGGAATGGCGATGATCTCGGCGATCAGATACGCCGTCTGGATCCAGCTCATCGCATCGCGCGATATCGCCAGCGCTTCCTGGATCGTGGGCAGCGAGGTCGCTACCACCTGAATGTCGAGGATCGCCATGAACATGCCGAGGCACATCAGGACGAAGCCCAGCCACGTGCCGGCGCGGGCTCTCGCAGACGCGGGAATCCTGATGCTCATGCTACGTCACGCGCCGGTTGCTTCACGGGAGGCGGCAAGCGCGCGGTCTTCGGCGCGGATGCGGATCGCGAGAACCGCCGCGTTGAGGACGGTGAAGACGGCGGCCAGCAGCGGAAGGCCCAGAACCAGTGGCAGTACGGCGATCTCGCCGGCAACCACGGCATAGTTGGGATGCGACAGGAAACGATAGGGTCCCGCCGACACCAGGGCTTGCCCGGGCAGAATGATAATCCGCGTCGTCCATCGCGAGCCGAGCGTTCGCATCACCCAGAAACGCAGGCCCTGCAGTCCGAGATAGAACGACAACGCGACCATGCCGATGGGTTGATCGTGTCCGAATACCCACAGCGATATCAGCCATGCGGCGTGCACCGCGACGATCAATGGGTAATGCCCGGGAGCCACCTCGACGGCGCCGCGCGACAGCAGCTTTTGGGTGTTGTAGCTCGAAATGACAAGTTCTCCGGCACGCTGCAGCGTGACGATACCGAGAATAAATTCAAATAATGTCACGCGACGTGCCGCAGCGCAACGCAGCTTGCGGTGAAACCGGGCCCGAGCGCCGTCAGCAGCGAGCGCGCCGGCAGCCCCTTCGCGCGGGCTTGTTCAAGCACGAACAGGATGGTGGGCGACGACATGTTGCCATAGTCGGCGATCACCTGCCGCTCGCAATCGAGCGTCCCCTGATCGAGCGCAAGCGCGGTCTCCAGCGCACTGACCACTTTGGCGCCGCCGGGATGGCAAATGAAGCGCCCGATGTCCGCCATCGTCAGCTGCATATCCGCCAAGATCTTCACCACGGCGGGGCTGAGATGCGTGGTGACGAAATCGGGGATGGTGCGGCGGAAGATCACGCCAAACCCTTCAGGATCGACGCTCCAGCCCATGATCCCGAGCGTATCGGGCCAAAGATGTTCACCCGCATTCTCGATCTGGGTCGCGCCGCCATCGCCCGCCCGCAATATGATCGCGGCGGCGCCGTCGCCGAACAGGCTGATGGCAACGATATTGGCCTTGGTGAGTTCGTCATGGCGAAGCGCAAGCGAGCAGAGCTCGATCGCCACCAGCAGCACGTTGCCGCCCGGCCGCGCCTGTGCGAGGCGCGCGGCGATCGACAGCCCCGAGGCCCCGCCCGCGCAGCCGAGGCCGAACACCGGCACACGTGCGACGTCGGACCGGAAACCCATTCGCCTTGCAACGCGCGCCTCCAGGCTCGGCGTTGCAATTCCGGTGGAGCAGACGGTCACGACGGTGTCGATGTCGCTGGCGGAAAGCTGTGCGCTCGCCAGCGCTTTCGCGGCGACGTCGACGAACAGCGCCTCGGCGCCCTCGAGAAAAGCTTCAGTTCGCTCCGGCCAGCCCCGTGGTTGAAGGTACCAGTCGAACGGCTTCACGCCGTGACGCTTGATGATTCCGGTATGGGCGAAGATGCTCGAGAACCGCTCGAATTCAGGAAAGCGGCTCCCGAATCCATCCCATGCCGCGGCCAGAACATCCCTCTGTAAGAATATGTGTGGAGGTACCGATGTCGCCAGCGAGACCAGGGCAGCCTTGGGCATCGCGAGGTCTCTCCTGGCGTTTTCGTTATAAGAGGGAACATCGACACAGATGGTTTATTTCGGGCTTGGCAGAAAATGACCGGCAAGGACGAGTCACTAAAATGTGAAGCTCGCCTGCCACGACGTATCGCGTCGAATTCATCTGCTGCTCAAATACTCATTGGACGCACCTTTCATCCTTTCATCCCGCTCTATCTTTTTGTCTGAGCATGATCTCCGGGCAAACGTTTCGCGTTTGTCCCGAGGGAAAACCGGTTCCCACTTTTTCCGGATCAAGCGCCTAATTCCAGCCGTTCTGCATTTTGGTCTGGGGTGGCGGAATCTGCTGCGCCCGGCGCGTCTGTCATTATTTGGCCGGCCAAGGCGCTTTTCGGCCTGTCAGTTCGGCTTGCCGACCAGGTTGTTCCTTGGCATACTTTCAACCTCGTCGGGTTCGGTCCGGTCGATTCCAGGCGTGCCATTCGAAATATCAAGATAGCCGTCGTAAGGCCGAGGCGCCCGGCCTCTATCGCCGCTGTATCGACCTTTGGGCCAGGTTCTCGCGTTTGCCTAGAAATGCCGTTATCGTTCCCTATCAAAGGTGCGAGATGAAAAATCCCACATTTGCTGCTGAGCTGCACAGAAAGCTCGGAGCTCCATCGAACGAAACTGTTGAAAGTCTGCGGCTCTTGAAAGCCTTCAACAAGCTTGCGCCGGGACAGCGGTTCGAAGTCATCGATCTGGTCGAACGTCTGGCGAGCGACGCGCTGGCTGCCCCCGACCGCCCGTCGTCCTGACGACCACGGCGGCGCAAACGCGGCGCCCCGCGGCAAAGACACCGCGATAGCGGTCGGCCGGAACGCCCGCTGGAATCCGCGTCAAGGTGTAATTCCAGAAGTCGTGGGAGGCGAGGATCGCACCCGCCGCATCGGTAGAGAAGTCGGCCATCAAGCTCAGGCTGACCGGCGGCGGCGACACGCGCCGCAGGAGCGCAATCGCCATCATACCCCCGCATAACCGACGGCGTCCGCGGGTCTGTGAAAGAACTCAAAGGCCCCGCGCCCGAAGCTGCGCCGGGCGTGTTTGCTGTCCTGTTGACAGAACCTGTGGGGTTGCGCGCCGTTCCCAGCCTCAATTCGTAGTGGGATTGCGCGGCAGCGCAAACGCCGGTGAAATGGCGCGATGGGAGGCCGCAGCCGACAGCGGATTTTTGGCGATCGCGTCAGGGGCGCGAGGATCGGCGCGCGGCACGCGCGCGAACAGGCCGAAAAAGCCGTCCGCGAGGCGGACGCCGCCGAATGTCTGCTGTGGTCGGAACAGATGGAAGGCTTCGGCGGTCCGGCGCAGCCGTCACCAACGATCGCGCAATGCCTCAATGGCGGATATGGCTGGCTGGAGGTGATGTGCCACCGCTGCGAAACTCGCGCCAGCCTCCCGCTCGAGGCCGTCCGCCGTCCGCGCGATACGCCGATCTGGAAGCTGGAGGCAGCGCTCAAGTGCCGCTCCTGCGCCACGCCCCGATACGCGCCGCCGGCGCACATGATCAGGCTTACCAGGGAGCGCAAGATCGCGCCCTATCCCTGGGTTTATCCTGACCATGATCGATGAGCCCGAGGCCGACGATTGGGATTATTACTGCACAGACGCCGTTCCGGAAGTGTGGTAACTCTCGATCCAAACCGGAGGATGGTGAACATGATTGAACCAAAACTGGAAGTGCCCACCGAATTGCGCGATCTCGCCGAGAAAACCATCGATCAGGCGGAAAAAGCGTTCGGAATGTTCTTCGATGCGGCAAACAAGTCGATCGCGTCAATTCCGAGCCCGGGAACGGAGATGTCCAAACAGGCTCTGTCGCTCACCGAACAGAATATAAAGGCTTCGTTCGAGCATGCGCGAAAACTGGTCCACGCGACCGATCTTCAGGAAGCCATGCGCATCCAATCGGAGTTCCTGAAGAGCCAGTTTACCAATGCCGGCGAACATATGCGCCAGATCACCGGCGGGGTCATGTCCGCTGCGAAGGACGCGACGAAAGGCAAATTCTGATCGTCGCGCGCCGTCCGCCGGCTCGGCGCGGATCAATAATTCCGTGCCACGAAATAGTCTTGCACGAATTTGCGTCGTGAATTCGCCGTCCGTCGACTTTTCTGCCGATCCCTGTCGGCTACAACCGGCAGGGATTTGCTTTTTGGGGCGTCTTATTTTTTGCGCAACGCGCCGATATAGGCCGCGAGATCGGCCGCCTCGTTCCGGCTCAACGGAAAATTCGGCATTTTCGGGTGCGGGTCGAGCAGGAAGAAGGCCACCTTTTCCGGGGTGAAATTCGACTTGGCCGCGATCGCCGCAAACGGGGGCGCGTCGGCGCTTGCCTGCTTCTGATCGCCGGCAACCACGTGGCAGGCGGCGCACCAGCGTTTGGCGAGATCGGCGCCGTGGTCAGCGTCGGCCGCCAGCGCCGCCGGGACGCTCAGGCCGGCGACCGCAACAGCCAAAACCGGAGCAACAACCAAAATCCGAATTTGTCTGAAAACCCTGCGCATCCGATGCTCTCCTTCGACGTCGAATAACCTACGCCATTCGCCGCCCCCCGCGATTGATTTCGCTCAAGGCGCGGAACGGTGCCGCTGCTGCTTGACCACGCACGAAAATGAGCCATGCCCGGCACCGCCAGTCGCGCCGGCCACGGTCATCAGCAACATGACCCGGGAAATTCGGAAGGTCTATCCGTGAGGTGAGAGGCTTCAGAAACCGCAGCGCGCGGCCGGAGAGGCGGCCAACGAAATAGCGGGATCGAGGTCGTCCTTGCGCGCCCATTATTTCTGCGTGTCGCTTAATTTCTGCGTGTCGCTTAGCGTCTTGCCGGTGGTGATGTTGACCAGGTGTATCCGAGCGCAGGCCGGACAGGTCACGGCCTCATAGCTATCCGCTCGATCGGAGGGCGCCGTTTCGGGCAGCCACACCTGAACGTTCATGCCAGTCCGGACGCATCGAAAGATAAGCTTGGCCATCCATCCTCATAACGCGACCGCCGCCGAAGTGCTTTGACCTGCCTCAAGTCTGATGCCCTGACGTCGCAGTTTCCCGGACCGGTCGCGCCCCAGCCAAACAGCTGTGGCCCTGGAACCTTTGGCTCCGGCGCGGTCCCTATCGCGATCGCGACACGGGATCAGCCCAGACCATCGAACGACAGGGCAGCCTTTGTCGTATCCGGAGGCCGCCGGTCGCGCGGGGAGGCAGGCTCTCAGGGGAGATGGAATAATGGATTTCGCATGCCGTTGACCCCCACATCAGGGAATTTCACGGAAGCGGCGCGCCGGCGTTGGTAACGATCAGTCTATCGGTATCGACCGGTGCCAGCTCGCTGGCATTGCCATTGCCGAGAAACTCATCGAGCGTCGCCTGGATCCTCTCCTTTGCGGATTCGGGGCCGCGGTCGCTCATCCAGGTATGCTGGAATTTGGTCTGGACGATATCGATACCATCCGCCTTGGCTTGCTGGGGCGTCGGCAGCACCCCGGGGTCGGTCTTGAAGTTCGGGTCCCTCGAGCGGAATGAAAGGATCTTCAGCTTGTCGCTGAGCACGAAGGGAACGCGCAGATTGTCAAGCGTGACAACCTTCGAGACCAGCTTTGGATGCTGCTTGGCGAAGTACATGGCGATGTCGCCACCGTTGGAATGCCCGACGAGGGTGAGGTGGTCATAGTCGGCATTCGGCTGCAATCTTTTCAATTGCTGGACCACAAACAGAATGTTGGCCTCACCCTTTTCATACACTTGGCGCCGGCCGACATAGGGCAGGCCGATCCTGGTCACCAGCGGCGGATCGGTCGGAACATCCTGCTGGACGCTGGCAACCAGATATCCCCTGGCCGCGAACACGTTGGCCAGGAACGAATACTCGGTGTTCTTGACGGTATTGCCGTTGCTGATGACGGCGACCGGAAGCTTCCAGTAGCCGGCGTTCGCCTTCATCTCGTAATCCCTGCGCACGGCAAGATCGACGGCAATGGGCCGCGCTCGCGCGGCATCGAACAGATTCAATGTCTCGTGCCGGATGCCCCATTTGCTGACGGCAAAATAGACCGCGCCGGTGAGGGCACAGAGGCAGGCCAGAACGGCAATTCCCCGCTTCATCGTTTCCATCCCGATCACTTTTGATGGGTAGATGGTGTGCAAACGCGCCTGCGACGAGGCCGATACCGTCGCGGCGAAATTAAATTTAGGACACTTATTGCTCCGCAGCAGGGCGGTGTGAGGGCCGGTGCTTTCGCGTTCCAGCGTCAGGAGGTGAGAGCATAAGTTGAGACGGCGCAACCGGCACCCGCAACGCAGCTAGCGTCTTTTTGCCATCGCACGAGCAAGAGTGCGTGAAAAATAATCCCTCGCCACCGCGTCCCGCGTCTCCGACCGTCCCTGAATGGCAGGCGGCGCCGCGCCGAAACGACCTAAATGCGATTGTCTCGGGCCGCGGAAGGCGGCCTTTGATCGGTCTTCTCGGGGTCCCGCTTGTTGGCTTCATGACGGCCGATGATGCATCCGGCAACCACGCCGACCTTGCCGTGCCCCACCATATGGCCTGCGAGACCCCCAACGACGGCGCCTTTAATGCACCCCTTGGCCTCGGCGGCGGCGGGCGCGAATACCATGCAAAGAATGACGCTAGCGGGGATCAGCGGCTTCATGGCGTTCCTCCGAAAAACCGGTCGCTTGCAACAATCCGGCGCGCGCTGATTGGTTCCGGTACAGCAAGACGATCTCCGGGACGAGCCGGGTGCAGACAATCGCTCCCGAATCTGCAACATCACGCGCAGGCGCGGGTTGGACGAGGCTTGTTGAGATCGTGACCGATCATTTGCCGGGGGCTGCCAGGGTTCCTGTCGTTCACGTCGACGGAGATCGCCGTGACCTGCGGCTGGACGCGTGCCGCGGACTGGCGCTTTGGTTCATCTTCATCGATCACATCCCCGATAACGCGTTCGCCTGGCTGACGCCTCGCAACTACGGCTTCAGCGACACTACCGAAGTGTTTGTCTTCGTGTCCGGCTACACCTGCATGCTGGCCTATGGCGGGGCGTTGCGGGAGCAGGGCTGGCCGACGATCATTGCGCGCGCGCTGCGGCGAGGCTTTGAAATCTACGCCGCTTTCCTGCTTCTGCTGATTGGCTATTTCGTTCTGATCTGGGTGGCCGGCGGCGGCAGCAATTATCTCGACGAAACCAACACGGCGTTCTTTTTCAGAGATCCCGGTGCGGCACTCCTCCACGCCGCGGTCCTGCAATATACGCCCGTCAACACCGACATATTACCTACTTTCGTGATGCTGCATCTGGCCTTTCCGGCCCTGTTGTGGCTCATGATCCGCAGCACCGCGGCGGCGCTCGCCGCATCGATTCTGCTCTATCTCATGGTGCAGATATTCAGCTGGCACCTGCCGGCGTGGCCGAGCGGCGAGCTGTACTTCAATCCGCTGGCCTGGCAGGTGCTGTTCGTGTTCGGCGCCTGGTACGCGAATGAGGGTGCCGGCCGGCTCAGGACCATCATGCAGTCGCACGCCACGCTGGCGCTGGCTGTGCTCTATCTCGCCCTGAGCCTCGCCATCGCGCTGAGCTGGCGAATCAACGCGCTCGAGGTGTTGGTTCCCGACGCGGTGGCAAAGCTGATCTACCCGATCGACAAGAGCCACCTTGCGCCGGTGCGGGTGCTGCACTTTCTCGCGCTGGCCGTCGTGGTCTCGCGCCTGACGCCGCCGGACTGGCACGGGCTGATGAAGCACTGGATGACGGTGATGATCCGCTGCGGCGAAAATTCGCTGGCCATGTATTGTTTCAGCGTATGGCTGTCGTTCCTGGGCTTCGTGATTCTGACCGAGGTCTCCGCCACGCTCGCCATGCAGGCCGCCGTCAGCATGGCCGGAATCGCGCTGATGATCGCCGCCGCCACTCTGATGACCTCTGAAGCCAAACTGGACCGCCGCAGGCCGAAGCTGTTTTGAACGAGAGCGATCTGCCGGTCCACGCGGGGCCGTGATGCCCCGCCGTCTCGATCGCCGCCGCTCCTCTGTTCCCCGACATCCATCGCGGATATTTTGTCATCCGAGAGGATTGGTTTGTGATTGGCGCTTTCAAATCGGATTCAGGCCGACAAATGGCGGTGCTCGGCGCGCCCATCGATATCGGCGCGCCCCACCGGGGAACCCGGATGGGCCCCGCGGCGCTGAGAACCGCCGGTCTCTTGACCGTGCTCGACGGACTGGGATTTGAAGTCAGGGATCACGGCGATCTGTCGATCGATGATGTCGCCGAGCTCGCCGACGCACCGCCCGACAATGCCAGACACTACCGGGAAATCCAGCGCTGGACTCGGGCGCTGAGCGGGCGCGCCTATCAGCTGGCGCGATCCGGCGCGATCCCGGTCTTTCTCGGCGGCAACCACACCCTGTCGATGGGTTCAGTGAACGGCATCGCGCGCCACTGGCGCGAGGCGGGCCGGGAGCTCTTTGTGGTGTGGCTGGATGCGCATGCGGACTACAACACGCCCGCGACCACACTGTCCGGCAATATGCACGGGATGGCGGCGGCATTCCTGTGCGGCGAGCCCGGGCTCGACGGCCTTCTCGGCGACGAGCCGCGGGTGTCCGTCGATCCCGGTCGGCTCGAGCTGTTCGGCATCCGCTCGATCGACAAGCTGGAAAAAGACCTGCTGCGCGATCGTCGCATCAGCGTCGCCGACATGCGTGAGATCGACGAGTTTGGCGTCGGCGTCCTGATCCGCCGCGTCATCGACAGAGTGAGGGCGCGCGATGGCGTGCTGCACGTCAGTTTCGACGTCGATTTTCTCGATCCCGGTCTTGCGCCCGGCGTCGGCACCACCGTGCCCGGCGGGGCGACCTATCGGGAAGCGCACCTGGTGATGGAGATGCTGCACGATTCCGGACTGGTTAGGTCCGTCGATATTGTCGAACTCAACCCGTTCCTCGATGAGCGCGGCCGCACCGCGCGCACCGCGGTCGAATTGATCGGCAGCCTGTTCGGCCAGCAGATTACCGACCGGCCGACCCCCACCAATGCGATCGAGCCGGACGATTGAAGCGCGATTTTGGCGATCTGTGTCCGGACGTCACCCTTGCAAGGCGGGCTGGCGCAATGGTGTCTTGCTGAAAGGACAAGGCCCGCCGGCAGGCGGGCCTTCGCCGCTTCGTCGCAGCCGCGATCATTCACGGCATTGCAATGCCATAATAATCATTGACGGCGCGGGTTCTCACAGGATCGCTCCAATTCCAGGCATTGTCGTTGCTGTATTTCGGCGCGCCCTTGAGCTGTTTTTCGGTAATGCCGGTGCGGTAACCGCCAAGATGGGTGTCGTATTTCAGCGATTGCCAGGGCAGGGGGTAGTGGTCGTCGCCGATCCCGAGAAAACCGCCAAAGCTCAGCACCGCATAGGAGACCCTGCCGCTCATCTTGTCGATCATGACGCGTTCGATCGATCCGATCTTGGTATCGTTGGCGCCATAGACGGCCGTGCCTTCCACCTTGTCGCTGCCGATAAGGGAACCCGTTTCTCTTTCTTCCATCGCCATTGTTGCTTCTCCCTGGTTGGAAGAACGGGCAACAAGTGGAATAAGGAATCGTTCCGGCGAACCGGTCAGGCGAAGAACTCCGATTGAGAAGTCTGCAATTCAGGAATTGCGGAGAGCTTGACGGTTCCGCAAAACGGTAACGCGAGGTGCGAAACCCGCGCGTGCCCGGGTTCCGAACCAGGGGAAAAAGCGATGGGTCCGCTCGTCACCGCGCTCGTTTATTTCGGCGCATTGCTGCTCGTCGGACTGATTGCCAACGTCGCGATCGGAATGTGGATAAAGCGACAGTAAGACTGAAACAGCCTGCTGACTGGGAACCGAAGCCGGTCCAGCCGCTAACCCTGCCACGCTCCAGGGTTCGATCGTTCCTAGGCTCGGATTTCGCCGAATTTGAAAATGCCGCCCGGCTCACTCAGCGGATGCTGACAAACTTGCCCCATACCGCCGCGAGACCGGCGCCCACCAATACGTAGACCGGATTATCGCAAAACGCGCTGCCATATCGGCACACATCGGCGCCGAAGCTGCCGATCTCGTGATGGCTGGCGCCGTAGAACACGCTGGACAAGACAACTAGCACTGCGGCCACAAAATACATCGGACGCCTCCATGCCGAAATTCGGGCGGCAAGGAATCCGCCGCGAGAATGACTTCACTATAATGCCGATTTCCTCACCGGGGTTTGAAGGAAGCCGCTTGATTCTCCGAAAACCTTGGTAAAAAGCCGCGCCACCCGGCCAATTCCTGCAGACATGGTTATCAAGACCTTTCCGTCGGGTCTGATAACGCCCGCCCCGTCGTTGTATGGGTGGGTAGATGGCGCGATGCTGTCGGTCGCGCCGCTTGCGAGCACCGCGCGACGTGTAACCAGCCCGTCATTGCCGGGCTTTTTGGCCGTAATTCAACAATCCGCCGACGCCCTTCGGCGGATGGGCGGCAAGCGCCTCTTCATTGGGCTCGGTGCCCCAGCCGGGCCGGTCCGGCATCACAAGATAGCCGTCCGCAAACTCCGGCACATGGGTGAACAGCTCGTGATCCCAGGTCAGCCGGTCGATGTCGGTCTCCATGATCCGCAGGTTCGGCACGGCCGCGCTGAAATGGGCGTTCATCATGGTGCAGAGGTGGCCGTAGAAATTATGCGGCGCGACGTTGATCTCGTGCGCCTCGGCGCTTGCCGCGATCTTCATCGACTGCCACACCCCGTTCCAGGGCGTATCGATGATCGCGACGTCGACAGCCTGTTGGCGGAAAAAGGGCAGGAATTCGCGCAGGCCGAGCAGCGTCTCGCATGAGGATACCGGATGCGGGCTTTGACGCCGGATATAGCCAAGCGCTTCCGGATTGAAGCTGTCGATCTCGATCCAGAACATGTCGAGGTCGGCAAGACTGCGCAGGATCTTGAGGTAACCTTCGGTCTTGGCGTTGAAGTTGAGGTCGAGCAGGATATCCACGTCAGGGCCTGCGCCGTCGCGGATGGCTTCGAGATGCATGCGCAGATCGCGCAATACCCTGCGGTCGACGTTAATCTCGGGTTCGAAGGGAACCCCGAAGCCGGGCCGCCAGCCCCTTGGCTTGCCTTCGTCGTAGGTGAAGATGTTGGTCTTCAGCGCGGTAAATTTCTTATTCCGCACCTCGCGTCCGATCGCCTTGACGCCGTCGAGATCCGTTATCGCCGGCTTGTACCAGCCGGGATGGTTGATGCGCCAGGTGGCGCAATGGGACCAGTAGACACGGATGCGGTCGCGGATCTTGCCGCCGAGCAATTCGTAACATGGCACCCCCAGCGATTTCGCCTTCGCATCGAGCAGGGCGTTTTCGATCGCGCCGAGCGCCTGCGCCACGACGCCGCCGGCCGCGGGGCGGGTCGCCGAAAAAAGCTCCGCATAGATGCGCTCGTGCTGGAAGGCGTTTTGTCCCACCACCCGCGCCGACAGGCGCTGGATCGCCGCACCGACGCCGGGCGAGCCAAAACCTTCGTCAAATTCGCTCCAGCCAACGATGCCGTCTTCGGTGGCGATCTTGACGAAGTGGTAGTTTCTCCAGCCGGCGTCGCAGGCGAGCAGTTCGACGGTTCGTATCTTCGATATTTTCGTCATGGCATTCCCTGTATTTTCGTACTTCACGGCAGTCATGGAGAACTGGCCCGACGACGCCGTCGTAGCGGACTTGATGCGAGAGAATGAGAGTCCGCTATTCCGCCGCCTGCGATGATGCCCGCCGCATGGTGTCGACGCCGTCGGCCTCGGTCGCGGAAATCGTGGTGCGTATCATCAGGCGCGCTTCATGCGCTGGCCACGGCCGTCCGCGATGCATGGTCGCGCGATTGTCCCACATCACGACATCGCCCTTGCGCCACTGGTGCAGGTAGCTCGTGCCAGGGGCGGTCGCCAATTCCATCAACTCGTCGATCAGCTTCTTGCCCGCCGCCGGCTCCATGCCTTCGACCGCATAGGCGTGCGAGGCGAGATAGATCGCGCCACGGCCGTTGACGGGATTCTTCCACACCATGCGCCAGCATTGCGGCGGCAGCGCCGCGCGTTCCTCGGGGCTCGCGAGATCCGGCGCAATCTGGCCGCGCGAATGCGCGTAGTCGTGCCAGGCAAAGGAATTCTCCAATTTCCTGCGCACGGGAGCATCGAGCCGTTCGAAGGCGAGGCGGGTCGAGACGTATTCGGTCTCGCCGCCGCGCGCCGGGATGACGCGCGCCGAAAGGATCGAGGTCAGCGCCGGCACGCGCTTGAACGAGGAGTCGGTATGCCAGAGCTGGTTGGCCTTGCTGCGCAGGGAAAGCCGGTGGTCCGGCGGCACCACCTTTCCGTCAGGGCCGATGGTCGAGAGGATCACGAAATGCGAACCGGTACCCTGTGAGCCGACCTTGGTCACTTCCGGCGGGCCGAAGCGGCGCGAAAAGGCGAGCTGAAGCTCGTCGGTCACCTCCTGGCCGCGAAACACCAGAACGGAATGTTCCTCGAACGCCGCGCGCGCCGCCGCATAGGCGTCATCGTCGGAGGCGACATCCGAAAGTGTCACGCCACGCAGTTCGGCGGCGAATCCCGGACCCAACGGCACAACGTCCATCGGCAAGTCCTCCCTGTTTTTGTGGTTGTTGCAGCTTTACGGCAAAACTGTCGGGGCGGCAACGCTCCGCGGCGGGCGCGGTCAAAACGTTGCAATTGGATATCGCTAGTACCCACTATCGGTGAAGAATGAGTCGTGATTCAAGGGTGCATGATTGGCATCCCTGAAGCGACTGCTATTATTTTGACGACGGCGGAACGCACCGAGCTTGAGGGCTTGGCGCGTTCGACGAAGACGGAGCACCGGCTGCGGCAACGCGCCCGCATCGTGCTGTTGGCGGCAGAGGGCATGGCGAGCTGGGCGATCGGGCGGGCCGTTGGCTGCACGACTGGCACGGCATCGAAGTGGCGCGTGCGCTATGCCGAAAAGCGGTTTGGCGGTCTCGACGAAACAGGCGACCGAGGCGCCGAGCCAAAATACACGGCGGAAACGGACAAACGCATTCTGGCGTTGTTGGATCAGCCGAAGCCCAAGGGCTATGCCCGCTGGTCGGGGCCGCTCTTGGCCGCAGCGCTCGGCGATGTCGATGTGCAGTATGTCTGGCGCTTCCTGCGCGCCCAGAAGATCGACCTCGCCGGGCGCAAATCCTGGTGCGAGAGCAGCGATCCGGAGTTCGCCGCCAAGGCGGCCGACGTGGTTGGGCTCTACATGGCCCCGCCGGAGAACGCGATCGTCATCTGCGTCGATGAAAAGCCCTCGATCCAGGCGCTGGAGCGGGCACAGGGTTATCTGAAAATGCCGAACGGCCGAGCGCTGGGCGGTCATAGCCACGATTACAAGCGCAACGGCACCTCGACGCTGTTCGCCGCCTTCGAGGTGGCCACCGGCAAGGTGACGGCAGCTCACAAGAAGCGGCGGCGGCGCATCGAGTTCCTCGACTTCATGAACGACATTGTCGCCGCTTGGCCCGACACCGCCATCCACGTCGTGCTCGACAACCTCAATACCCACAAACCTGGGAACGACCGTTGGCTCAAGCAGCATCCGAACGTGACGTTCCACTTCACGCCGACCCGGGCCTCATGGCTGAATCAGGTGGAGATCTGGTTCTCGATTCTGCAAGAACAGTCTCTGTGCGACGAATCCTTCACCTCGGTCAAACAGCTCAGAGAGCACATCGACGCCTTCGTCGATGCTTACAACGCCGACGCCAAGCCGTTCGTCTGGAGCAAGTCCGAAGTCCATCAAAAGCGTCTCAAAGCCCGTTTCGCGGACCAATGATTCCGGGTACTAGGCTGAGCGCCAATACGACCGGCTTCCGGCGCGACTCGGGCCGCGCGCGCTTCCGGTCGGCATGTGCAGGCTATTTCTGTTGACACGGCGGTCAATCGGCCCTGTATTTTCCGAATTGCAAGTTTTCCCTGCCACTTCGGCCCAAGCCTGCGAGAGAGCACGATGCCTGATTTCAACCGACGAGACGCTTTGAAGATGTCTGCCAGCTTCGCGGTGGCGGCCGCGGCCGGCGGATTTTCCTGCATCGAGATGGCCAAAGCGGGCCCGATCGAGGTGCCGACGATCGACAGGCTCAGCGTCCGCGTCCTGGTCGACAGCGCCAGTGATATCTTCTTCAAGCCACAGCAAGCCAACGGGGTGAGGACGGAGCCGGGCCGTTCGGCGGACTCAAAGCGCCCGCTGCACAGCGAATGGGGACTGTCATTGCTGCTGGAGCCGCAGCGCGGCGATGAAAAGCGGACCTTCCTGCTTGATTATGGTTGGACGCCGGAGGCTATCAACGGCAACATCGACCTGTTGAAGGTCGACGCTTCAAAGATCGACACGCTCATCATGAGCCACGGCCATTTCGATCATTGGGGCGGTTTGCTCGGATTCCTGAACAAGCACCGCAAGGATTTGCCTGCCGACCTCACCATGTATGCCGGTGGTGAGGACAATTTCTGTCAGCGCTATGTCCGCGCCGGCCAGGGCGAATTGAGCGACTACGGAATGCTCGACCGTCGCGATATCGCCAGACAGAATGTCAAGCTCGTGCTGTGCGAGTCGCCGGTCGTGATCGGTGGCCAGGCCTTTACCACAGGCAAGATCAAACGCAATTCAATCGAGAAGGTGCTCCCCAATTCCATGGTGGAGTTCAAGCTGAAGGACGGCGCCGGATGCAACGCCAGCCATTATCTGCCGGCGGAGATGGAGGGCAAGATCGTGCCCGACGAGCACATCCATGAACACGCGACCTGCTTTAATCTGAAGGACAAGGGCCTGATCGT
Organism: uncultured Alphaproteobacteria bacterium; assembly: GCA_963801875.1. GTDB lineage: Bacteria > Pseudomonadota > Alphaproteobacteria > Rhizobiales > Xanthobacteraceae > Bradyrhizobium. The sequence goes on from CAWDGT010000011.1 coordinate 850,101, forward strand.
CATCAGCTCCTGCGGCCATGTCGGCATCGTCAATTCCGTGCGCCAGGCGATGGACGTATCGGGCGTTCAGAAGGTCCATGCGATCATGGGCGGCTTTCACCTCGGGCCGGCGCCGGCGGATTACCTGACCCAGGTCGTCAGCGAGATCGGCAAGCTGAACCCGGACGTGTTGATTCCGATGCACTGCAGCGGGTTGAACTTCACCCAGGAAGCTCAGCGGCAGCTGCCGGGCAAAGTTCTGACCACCACGACCGGCACCCGCATCAGCTTCGGTATCTGATCCCGGACATGACCATGGCTGGTTTGAGGGCGTGTGCGCTAGTTGTCGTCGCGTCCTTGTCCGGCTGCGGGTTTTCCGTGGCGGCGGAGCAGCCGTCGGCAGCGCAGATGATGGACGATCTGATGTATGGCCGCGGCTCGGTCGGCGGGTCGTTTACGCTGACCGACCAGACCGGCAGGCAGCGCAGCGACGCCGAGTTCCGCGGCAAGCTCATGATCGTGTATTTCGGCTATACCTATTGCCCCGATGTGTGCCCAACCGATCTGATGGCCATTACCCAGGCGCTCGACGCCCTCGGTCCGGCGGCAGAAGGCGTCCAGCCGGTTTTCATTACGATCGATCCGGAGCGCGACACCAAGGTACTGGCGGACTACGTTGCTGCCTTTCACCACAGTTTTGTCGGCTTGACGGGCTCACCCGAGGAGATTCGAACGGTCGCCAATTCCTACAAGGCGTTTTACGTAAAAGTGCCGGACGAACGCGGCGGGGGCTATTCGATCGACCATGCCGGGGTGATTTATTTGATGGGCCGTGGCGGCCAGTATCTCGGATTTATGCCGCCGCAGACCAATCCCGACCGATTGACCGAGGTGCTGCGAAAAAATCTCGCCAACTGACGAACGTCGCGATCGCGGGACAAAGGGCACGCGCTCGACGGCGGCCACGATGTTTCTCGGGTTCGTCGCGAAAATGCGCCAAGCTCTGACGTTTTTGGCCACAATCGAAAATGATCATCAGGGCATGAAGACGTTGGCCGTTATTTCCTTTCTGGCGCTGCTCGCGATTTCCGGGGCGGCCTATACAGACCAGATTCTGACCAGCGATCAGCAGACCGCGCAAAGGGCGAATTAGCCTTTTGGAACCGGCCTTTGGGGGGCTGACACGATGCTTTCGGTGGATCAATTTCTCAGGCTGATAAGCCTGCCGGCCGTGGTTGTGGCGTTCCTGATCGCATCGCAGATCTCCGGCGGGGTGTTTCCCCGCACCGCTCCCATGGAACTGGCTGGCGAATAGCCGGCGGGTCGAGCTTACCCGATTTTCGTCGCCTCGTAACGGCCCATGCCGCGCGAACCGCCTCCGCCGTGGCGCGCGGTTTTTCTTGTTCTCCGGCGCCGGTGTTTTCCGTCTCCCGCTGCTCCGTTTCGCCCCTGGCGGATGACATCATCGGGGGATTGCACTGGCGCCGCCGGAGGACAATGATTGCTTTTTGGGCATGGCAGACGACCTGAAGCGGGCATTTTCGCCCGCAACCGGCTGTCGATAGCATCCCTGGACCGTATCGACAGGGCTCGTCTCCACGGGTAGGTTCGCCCGCAAAGACCATCCGGGGAGGGCACCGTTGCAGGGGAAGTTCAGGCTGAAACGCGACTATTATGCCGGCGGCCTTATGCTTCTGCTCGGCGTCGGGGCGGCAGTGACCGGTACCGGCTATAAGTTCGGCACCCTCGCCAGAATGGGTCCCGGGTTCATGCCGGTGGTACTGGGCGTGCTGCTGGCGTTGCTTGGCATTCTGATCGCCGGCACCGCGCTGGGACCATCGGAGTCCGACGACAAGAAGTTCCTGCCGGATAACCCGCAATGGTTCGGCTGGCTCTGCATTCTCGGCGGTCCCGTCCTGTTCATTATCCTTGGGGAATACGGCGGCATGATCCCGGCGGTGTTCGCCTGCGTCTTTGTCTGCGCCCTGGGCGACAAGACAGGTACGTATAAATCGTCGGCCATCCTGGCGGCCGGTGTCACCTTATTCGGCGTGCTGCTATTCCACTATCTGCTGAGCATTCCGTTCCCGCTGCTGCGGGGGTTCAACCTGTGATCTCCACGGCGATTACCGATCTCTGGTACGGCTTCGGCGTGGCGCTTGAGCCGCATAACCTGATGTATTGTTTTCTCGGTGTACTGGTCGGCAACCTGGTCGGCGTGCTGCCGGGAATGGGTCCGGTCGCGACGATTTCGATTTTGCTGCCGCTGACCTTCGGGATGCAGCCGGTGCCGGCGATCCTGATGCTGTCAGGCGTCTATTACGGCGCCCAGTACGGCGGAGCGATCTGCTCGATCCTGTTGAATCTGCCCTGCCATCCGCCGCACGCCGTGACGTGTCTCGACGGGTTTCCGCTGACAAAGCAGGGCAAGGGCGGCACCGCGCTGGGTATCACCATCATCGCCGCTTTCATCGGCGCGTCCTTCGGCATCACCGAGATGATTTTCCTGGCGCCGTTCCTTGTCAGCGTTGCGCTTCAGTTCGGGCCGGCTGAAGTGTGTTCGCTGATGCTGGTGGGATTGCTCGCGGGTTCGACGCTGGCGAAGGGATCGCCGCTCAAGGGCATCGCGATGACGGTTCTCGGCCTGCTCGTCGGCATTGTCGGCTCGGACATCGAGACCGGACAGCCCCGTTTCACCTTCGGCATCACCGAACTGTTCGACGGTGTCGAAATCATCGCGCTGGCGCTCGGGATGTTCGGTATCGCCGAGTTCATGAACAGCATCAACAACACCGAAGAAGTCGACTTGAGATACGCCAAGGTCGGCATTTCCGACATGTTTCCGTCGAAGGCCGATCTCAAGCGGTCGTTCTGGCCGATGATCCGCGGCACCTTTATCGGCAGTCTCTGTGCGCTGATTCCGGGCACCGGACCGACCATCGCCTCGTTTGTGTCCTACGCCACCGAAAAGAAGATATCGAAGACGCCGGAGCGTTTCGGCCACGGCGCGATCGAAGGCGTCGCGTGTCCGGAGGCGTCAACGCATTCCTCGGTGCAGGGCGACTTCATCCCGACCATGAGTCTCGGCATTCCCGGCGACACCGTCATGGCGCTGCTGTTGGGCGCGCTCATTATTCACGGCATCGTTCCCGGACCGCAGCTCATCAGCCAGCACGCGGACATCTTCTGGGGCCTGATTGCGAGCTTCTGGATCGGCAACATCCTGCTGGTCATTCTCAACGTACCGATGATCGGCCTGTGGGTGAAACTTCTGAGCATTCCCTACCGCTACCTCTATCCGAGCGCGATGTTCTTCGTCTGCATCGGGGTCTATGCCGCCAACAACGACATGTTCCAGGTCGGCGAGACCCTGTTCATCGGCGTGATCGGCTATGTCCTGCTGCGTCTCGATTTTCACCCCGCGCCGATCCTGCTCGGCTTCGTGCTGGGACCGCGTTTCGAGGAAAACTTCCGGCGCAGCCTGTTGATCTCCCGCGGCGATCTGATGACCTTCCTTGAGCGTCCGATCAGCGCGTTCTTTCTCACCATCTGCGTCGTGCTGATCGTGGCCCAGATCTATGTCTGGCTGCGCAAGCCGAAAATCATCGCCGAGGAAAGGGCGATCGAGGCCCAGGTGCCCAGGACGTCGTATTCGGAACTCGCGGGTTAGCGGCGCAGTGGGTCGATCATCAACCGCCTGACCGGGAGTTACGGGGGTCATGAACCCGGCTCCATTTCGCCTTTGCGGTTTTCCACATGCAGATCGCGCGCAATGACGATTGAACGTTCCGCAGCCAAGGTGGCGGCGGTCACCGCCGCTTCCGCCGACCTGTCGCCTTCGGTCCGGCACGGCATTTTTCTCTATCTCGGCATCTTGATCATTCTGCTTGCCTTCGGTGGACCGTCAGGAGGCCTGATCGACATTCCCATCAGTTTTTTTCTCAAGAACAGACTGCATCTGACGGCGCATGAGGTCGCTGCCTTCCGGCTCGTGGCCGCGATCCCGCTCTATCTGTCTTTTGTGTTCGGGTTCATTCGCGATAGCTGGAATCCGCTCGGGATGAGAGATCGCGGGTTCATGCTGTTGTTTGGCGGCATCACCGCCTTGCTCTACGTTTTGTTCGCATTCGCGCCGATCAGCTATGCGATGCTGCTCGTCGCGGTCGTGCTGCTGACGGCTTCGTTCCTTTTCGTGGCGAGCGCCCAAAACGGGCTGACCTCGACGATCGGCCAGCAACACGCGATGACCGGTCAGGTCAGCGCGGTGTGGAACGTGTTCCTGTCGGTCCCCACCTTCGGGGCGCTGCTGATCGGCGGCAAACTCAGCGGTCTGCTCGAAGACGAACACCCGGACCAGGCGGTCCGTATCCTGTTTCTGGCAGGCGCAGCGATCATGACCGCGATTGCGCTTTATGCGCTATGGAAGCCGGCAGAGGTGTTCGACAATGTCCGCGTTGAAAACGGGTCCGGCCGTCACCCGATCGGGGATTTGAAGCGGCTGGTGCGGCACTGGCCGGTCTATCCGGCGATGCTGATCTGGCTGCTATGGAATTTCGCTCCCGGCTCGACTACGCCGCTGCAGTATCACCTTCAGAACACCCTGCACGCGACCGATGCCCAATGGGGCGAGTGGAACGCGATCTTCGCCGCCTCCTTCATCCCGACTTACATCGTCTATGGATTTCTCTGCCGCCGGCTTCGCTTGAAGACACTGCTGTTGTGGGGAACGGTTCTCGCCGTTCCGCAGATGGTTCCGCTGCTCTTCATTCATACGATGACGCAAGCCTTGATCGCCGCCGTACCGATCGGGCTGATGGGCGGTCTTGCCACCGGCGCCTATCTGGATCTGATTATTCGGTCCTGTCCCCGGGGCCTGCAGGGCACGACGCTGATGATGTCGAGCAGTCTTTACTTCATTGTTGTGCGATTTGGCGATATTCTCGGCACCAACCTTTACGATCGCTACGGCGGCTTCACCGTTTGCGTCATCGCGATCACGGCTGTCTATGGCCTGATCCTGCCGGCGCTGCTGCTGGTACCGAAGCACCTGATTGCCACAGCCGACGGTCAGACGCCTCTTGATATGGATCAATGTGACACCGCGTCCGCGGCGCATTGGTAACGCATGGGTAGCACCGCAAATCAGCACGAAGTTCGGAGCGCCGAGGAGGGCAGCGGCCGGTCGCCGCCCACCCTGACATTTTCGAGCCCGGCGCGCCGCATCCTCGAAAACTGCGAGCGCGAGTTGATACGTCACAGGTCCCTGGAAATACGCTTGCGCGATGCGCTCGCGGAAAGCGAAGCGCGGGTTCGCGAAAGAGACGATTTGATTCGTCGACAGGAGCTGTTGAAAAAGGAGTCCGATCATCGGCTGTTGAACGATCTCCAGATGACCATCAGCCTGCTTTCGCTGCAGAGCCGCGGGGCGACGAACGCGGAAGCTGCCACGCAACTGGCGATCGCGGCCAACCGCGTTTCCATGATCGCGCGGATCCACCATCGTCTAAATTCCTACGAGGGTGTGCTGACCATCGAATTCAAGAAGTTCCTTCGCGACTTCGGCCGCGACTTTGCCGCGATGGTATCCTCGGACGAGTCTCCGGAGCAGATCATCGTCGAGGGCATTGAAATCAATCTGCCGGCCGCCACCGCAATTCCGCTCGGCTTCATCGCCAGCGAGATGATCACCAATGCGGCCAAGTACGGCAAGAGCCGGATCACCATCAGGCTGGAGACGAATGCGGAGCATGGCTACGCGCTGTCGGTCTCAAATGACGGCCCGGCGTTGCCGGAAGGGTTCGACCCCGACGCCGGCAAGGGGCTGGGGATGAAGATCATTCAATCCTTCACAAGGCAGATCGGCGGCGAATTGCGGGTCGGCCGCGACGACGACGGCCAGGGCGCGCGATTTACCGTGTTGTTTTCCTGAGCGGCCGCTTCCAGGGTACCGCGATCGGCAATCCATGGGTTGTACCGGAACCATTGCCGTCCGGATAACTTGTTCACGCAATGGCGGACGCGGTTGCCCAACGCGTCCGGCAATGACGACCTCGGCACGCCCCCCGTGCTGGGGTCGTTTCCTTGAGCGTTTCGTTTGCACGGCGCGTCGCATCGTTGCGACGAAGAAACGGAATGGGAGATACAAACGAAGAAGCCGCCGGTTAAGGCGGCTTCGAGAGCATTGGTCCGGCTTAGTGCCAGCCGTGATGGTGGCCTCTGCCCCAGCCGTAGTGATGACCGTGACCGCCCCGTCCCATATGGCTGTGCCCATGGCCGCCGCCGTGAACCCGAATCATCGAACTATCGCTATCGCCAAGCAGTGTATCTGCTGTTGCCCGGGGCATCGCCGAGGCGGATAGCATCGGCATTGCGGCGAATGCACAAGCGGCGACGCCGATCAGCAATAAACGTTTCATTTGTCATGGTCTCCCTGGAACCGCGTTATCGTGGCAGGGACACAATGTTCGGGGAACCGATACGTTCCGCTATCGAACGAGGCCGCGGCTGATTTAGATCTCCCGCCGGATCGTCGGCCGCGCAGGAAGCGGGCCGTGCTGTCCCATTGAACCTTGGTCATGGCTCGCAAAAGCGAAATTAGCACCTATGTAATGAAGCATACGATGCGAAGCGAGAACGCGTCAGCGAGGTTGACCCAGTGAGATCCATTTATCCATCGAACTTCCATCGCCGCATTGAACGGCAGTGGGCTAAACACGTCAAATCGCTGAGACAATTCCACGGCCAGATCGTTGTTGCAGCAGAGCGAACGTTGCAAGGTTTATTCAACAATGACGGTTCGCTGATTCCAGTCCGGGTCAGAGCGGTCGTGGACCGGCGACGACCTGGTCAGTTTCGTGATTGATTTTCCAAACCATAGCCGTTCCTATGACCAGACGCGGCGTGCCGTGCGATTTTGGGGACATGACAGCGCTATAGAAGCGTCATTTTTTATAGGCGAAGATGCATTGAAGCGAATTCAGCCGGACGCCTGCTCCGATGAGTCCGGCTTTCTGAAAGCGTTCGATTCCAATCGTGACCTGATATGTGCGGCCGCAGCACGGGTCTATGTTCGCGGGAGCAGGGGATCTTATGATCTGGTTGCCTCCAATTTTTGAAACACTGGCCGCGATTCAGCGCGTCGCGCTGTTCGTTTTGCGGACGACAATCCACGGGCGGTCACGAACGGTCCGGCAAACCTATAGCCAGTTGATGCCCGCCAGCGGCAGCACCCGCTGAAGAATCGCCGCCAGGCAGATCAGGACCACCAGCAGCTTGAGAAGGTTGGCCAGGCGAGCTTCCCTGACAAACTTGTCGATGGCCCAGAAGCAAATTGCGCCGACGACGCAAATAATCAAAACCCCGATCAAGACTGAAAGCATCGCAACTTCCTCCGTTGGCGGGATGAAGGCACTCGTGCACCATGTATACGCAGATGTTGGGCTAGATCGATTGCAGGGGCATCATCATTATCTCCAGCCAGTCCTGCTTGCAAGATGATGCTTACCCAACAGGCCGCGCTGGCCCGGCGCGATCCGATGCCATTTTCTCTTGCTAACGAGCCGGCTCCGGTGCTGGCACGGTTTTCTTCATGCACTGGACCTCGACCGACGTGCCCCTTTGATATTGTCCGTTGCGGACGCCTTTTATGTAGCTCTTGAGGTAAGCGTCATTTTGCGAAAACGCTTCGCACTCGTCTGCGCTGGCATATTGCTTTGGGTAAGCAGGATGGCACTGGGCCGTTTGCCCCTCGCCAGATGTAAAGCACACGAAGACCATGAAAATAGTCATCGCGGTTCTCTCCGTGAGTTTCAAGCCGTGCTCATGGGCGCGTTTTCACCGCGTTAAATCGGACCCATCAGCCAAACGCCTGGCAAAAGGCGACAGCGATTGCCTCCGGCCAATCGATCGGCTCACATTTTCTTGCCATCCGGCCCGTATTGCTTGAGATAAGCCAGCAGGTCGCTGATCTTTTGCTCATCCTTGAGGCCGGCGTAGATCATCTTGGTGCCGGGAATTTTGGCCTTGGGATCCTTGATGTACTCACGAAACGTCGGCTCGTCCCAGGTCAGACCGGAGTTCTTGTTGGCATCGGAGTAGGAATATCCCGCATACGTACCCGCCTTTCGGCCAATGATGCCGTTCAAAACGGGGCCGACCGCGTTCTTCGCGGTCTCGCCGACCTGATGACAGGCTTTGCACACGGCAAAGACTTTTTCGCCCGCCGCCGCATCCTGCGCCAGCGAGGCAGTTGAGCTGGTGAAAACGATGAGGCCGGCAATGACTAACGCTCGCATGTTGGATTCTTTCTTCTTTGTGCAGTTGGACACGATTGGTCAGGGAGCGTCGAGCGCCGGCGGCGGTCAATCCAGATCACTGAGATACGACGCGACGGCTTTGATCTGTGCTTCGGTGAGGTTATGCGCGATCGGCCCCATGATCGCCGATGTATCTGGATTAGCCTTGTCCTGACCCCGCTCCTTGTCCCAGTTCGTCAGTTTCCTGAAAATGTAGTCATGAAGCTGACCCGCCAGACGGGGAAATGCGTCGGCACCCCTGGCGTCCGGCCCGTGGCAGGAAGCGCATGGAGGAACCTCGGTGCTCGGAATGCCTTCTACGTAGATTTTCCTCCCCGCGGCTGCGAGCTCCTTTGGAGCCCCTCCCAGCGGCTTGGGATTGAGATCTCTGAAATACGTGGACAAGGCCGTCAGCATCGGCGGGCTCAGAACATGCGCCACGTTGAACATGACAGGGTTCGTTCGTCTGCGTTCGATAAACGCCGATAACTGATTCTTCAGGTATTCCGGTTGCTGCCCCGCCAGTCGCGGCATCGGAAAGGCTCCGCGAAACCCTTGACCCGACACCCCGTGACAGGTCTTGCAATAGTCTGTCTTGGCCTTGAGATCCTGCGCCGAGGTGGTGGACGCCTCCTTGTCCTTCGCGTGCGCCGCGGAGACGACGATGGCGAAGGCTGCGGTCAGCAATAGCGATGGTAAGTTCATGGGCCCCGCCTTTTGATCGGCGCCACGTTACGCCTGCCCGGGCAATTTGATCCAGTTCAATTTTTCAACACCATCTGACCAAAAAAGCAGATCATGATGGCGGGGAGGGTTGGAATTGGGTGCCGCGGGCGACGAAACGACCGTTTCGCTGCATGCTAGTCTGTTGCATTTGCAACTGGCGTTGCCAAAATATCTCATCATTCCCAGAATCGGTGCGGCTGTGGCTAATCGCTTGGTCGCGCGCCCGACTCCTGCACTATTGTCAAAACTGTAAGCGGCTTTCGATTTGGTAGTCATGCCTTTGCACGAAGTGCCGCGAACGACGGAGTGGCGCGCGATGCAAGGCGAAAGCGGCCGATTTACCCGACCTTTTGGAAATTATGGGCTGTTCGCCGCGCTTGCGGCGATGGCCGTTCTGGCCGGTTTCCTGACACTTGGCTTTGCGCCGCCGGCGCAGGCGCTCCCGAGCTTCGCACGTCAGACCGGGCAGCCCTGCGGTACCTGCCACACCGATTTTCCATTCCTGACCCCCTACGGCCGAAGGTTCAAATTACTCGGCTATACGACGGGGGGCGGCCCGTACATGACGACACCGTTCTCATCCAGCGCCGGGATTGACGCACGCGCGGAGCTCGACAAACTGCGCGGCTATGCCAAGGAGGTCACTCCTCCGGCTCCTGCCGCGGAGAAGGGGTGGGTCCCTCCGATCTCCATGATGGCGATCATCGGCAACACCCACACCCAAGTGCCGAGCGTGGCGCCGCCGACAGATCCCTACCAGCCGAATGATAACACCGTGTTGTCGCCGTTCAGTGTGTTCTGGGGCGGAGCGATCACCAGCAATGTCGGCGCGTTTGTCCAGGTCACCTATAGCTCGCCCGACCCCATATCCTCTTTGAGCGGCCTCCCGGTAGACCAGTTCAAGCACACCTGGTCTTGGGACAATGCCGATGTGCGTTACGCGAGCACCACCAATATCGCCGGGCTCGACGTGATCTACGGCATCACCGCCAACAACAATCCGACCGTCCAGGACCTCTGGAACACGACGCCGGCATGGACGTTCCCGCAAGCAGCGTCGACGCTTGCGAACACACCCGCTGCTTCGACCCTGATCGAGGGCGCGTTCTCCATGCGCGTCGCTGGTGTCGGCGTCTACTCGATGATCAACGATATGCTCTATCTCGAACTGACGGGCTACAAGACGCTCGGATTCAGTCAGCAGAATTCGCTCGGTATGAATCCGTTTGACGGGCCCGGGCTGTTTAACGGCGTGGCGCCGTACTGGCGCGTGGCGCTGGAGCCGCACTGGGGGCCCCACACCTTCATGCTCGGCACCTACGGCATGATCGCCAACGTCAATCCATGGATCGACAACACCTTCGTGCTGGGCACGACCGGGACGGTGCCGCTAACGGACAGGTTTACCGACATCGGCATCGACTCGCAGTACCAGTATCAGGGTTCGAATTACTGGGTGACACTGCGCGCCAATTATATTCGCGAGTTTCAGCGGCTGGACGCGAGCTTTTCCAGTTTTACCAATTTTGCCTCGGCCAATCCCACCAACGAACTCAACAGCCTCAAGCTGACGGGCTCACTGGCCTTTGGCGCCAACAACCGGATCGTGTTGACGGGCCAGTATTTCGACGTTTGGGGCAGTCCCGACGCGAATTTGTTTGCCGATGCGAACGGGTTCGCAAACATGAGCCCGAACAGCAACGGCTGGATGGCCGAGATCGCTTATATCCCGTTCAGCGCAAGCAAGGCGCCGGGCTGGCCATGGTTCAATGCCCGCATCGGCCTGCAATATATCTATTACAACAAGTTCAACGGCACCACGGTTGGCGCTCGCGACAATAATACCCTCTTCCTCCATGCCTGGTTGGCGATGTAGGCGGGCTTGCACGCAAACGGAGATTTACTCATGAACAAGCTCTCTCTTCTCGGTGTCGCAGGGCTCGCATTGACCGCGGCCGCGCCGGCTCTTGCCGCCGACTTTCCGATCGAGATGCCCGCGAAGGCAACATTCCAGCAGCGGTTCACCTGGACCGGCTGCTACATGGGCGTCCATGCTGGCGGCGCCTGGACGCAAACGAGTGGGACGGATCCGTTGCTGCTGATCCAGGATAACGATGTGCTCGGGGCGCCGGGAAATACCGTTGGAACCACCACCGCCAATGTCCGCCAGAGCGGCGCAGTGATCGGTGGCCAGATCGGATGCGATTATCAGTTTTCACCGAATTTCGTGGTCGGCATCGAGGGAGGGGCCTCCGGCTCGACGCTGAAGGGCAGCACGGTGGTGCCGCTTCAGCTTGCGGCGGGCGCGCTCCCTGGCGAAGCCGCCGTTGTGAGAGTGGCCACTGATTTCATTCCGACCCTCACCGCGCGCGTGGGTTATGCGGCGGACCACTGGCTGTTTTATGCCAAGGGCGGTGCCGCCTGGGCCTACAACAAGTATAGCGTGACCGGGACTTTCCTGGGCACTCCGTTCGACGCCGAGGGCTTGGGCATAAAGACCGGCTGGACGGTGGGCGCGGGCGTCGAATGGGCTTTCGCCGACGATTGGTCGGCCAGGTTTGAATACGACTACTACGATTTTGGCAATCAGACGGTGACGATGAACGATGCGGCCAACGGCTTCATCGGGCCCATGAGCTACAGGCAGACCGCTCAGGCGGTCAAACTCGGGGTGAACTTCCGCGTACCGGGCTGGCAGTAGGACGATGTTCGATCGCGCATACCATCGGCTCATTCCCGGGCGGGACAAACCACAGCTCCCGGCGGAACGATGAAAGCAGGATGATGAAGATCGTTGGGTTACATTCGGCGCTGCGAACCGCGATCCTGGCAGCGGCGCTGTCGGCTGGTCTTTCGATCGCCGCCCACGCGGATGCCTTTCAGGCCAAGCTCGAATACTGCAAGACCTGCCACGGTCTGTCGGGCCAAGGTTATCATGGCTACTATGCCATGCCTCGCCTCGCCGGACAGCAACCCAAATACATCGAGAACCAGTTGCGGGCGTTCATCGAGCACCGGCGGAAAAACGAGATAATGGCCAATGTGGCGCATTCCCTGTCGCCGTCGATGCTGTCGGCATTGGCTCGTCATTTCAGGGATCTCAACCCGCCGCCGCTGGGCGGCGGCGGATCGAGGGGCGCCATGGCCACGGGCAAACGCATCTACGAGGAGGGACTTCCCGAATCCAATGTCCCGGCCTGCTCCGCATGCCACGGTCAGGACGCCAGGGGTCAGGACCAGATTCCGCGCCTGGCGGGCCAGCTCCCCGACTACTTCTACAACAAGCTGGTGAATTGGACCGCGGAGCGCGGTCAGAATACCTCAATGCCGGATTCATCCGCCGTCATGGGGCCGACCTCGCACAACCTAACCAAATCCCAAATCGCAGCCGTCGCTGCCTATGTCAGCAGTCTCAGGTAGTTTTCACTGTTTGAATGAATGCAAAAAGTGCGGAAGTTTATTTCATGAAGCGGATCTGGCCGAAACTGGTGATCCTGGCGATTCTTTGTACGCCCGTCCCGTCATGGGCGGGCAGTTCGATGGCGGCCAGCATCCGCAATTGCACCTGGTGTCATGGGACCGGGGCGCAGGGTTATACGGTCGGGCCGCGGCTGGCCGGACAGCGGGCCGCGTATATCGAGTCCCAGCTTCGCGGCTATGCCGCGCACATCCGCGACAATCCGTATTCGAAACAATACATGTGGGGTGCCGCCGCGAATCTACGCCCCGACACGATGCGCGATCTGTCGGATTATTTTGCATCGCTGCCGCCGAAAGCCGCCCATGATGGACGTCGGGTGCTCGCGGAAAGGGGACAAACGATCTACCTCCAGGGAATTCCGGAGGCCAATATTGTGGCATGCCTTGCCTGCCATGGCCCGGGTGGCCAAGGCATAAGGGAGATTCCACGACTCGGAGGGTTGTCCTATTTCTACCTGAAGCGGAGGCTCCAGGAATGGGGCCAAGGATATCATTCGGCTCCAGATTCTCCGATGCCGATGGTTGCCAGCACGCTCGGGCCGGACGAGGTCGATGCGCTCGCCTCATATCTCAGCTTTGTCAGGTAACTGATACCTGAAGGTTTGGGCCTGGCAACAGTTCGCAGCCCCGCTCGTGGGCCGACTTTCTTCTGATTTGATCCCGACTCCTTCAAACAGCGAAAGCACGCGAAACCGTCGCAACTACCAGTGCGAACCGATCCGCCTATCCGGTGAGCAACGACCAGAACAAGGCAATCACCGCCACCGCCATCAGCCCGGTGCCGAGCCAGCCCAGAACGGTTAGTCGGGGGCTGGCTTTGAAGCGCCCCATCAGGCCGGCATTGCCGACGATCACCATCATCATCGCCATGATCGGAACCGCGACAATTCCGTTGAGCACGGCGCTCCACACCAGCATGTGAATGGAGTCTATGCCGGTAAAGCCCAGTCCGAATCCGATCACGGTGGCGGCTCCGATGATCGTATAGAATCCGGCGGCGTCTGGAGCACTTGCCTCGAGGGTGGCGTGCCATCCGAAGGCTTCGGCCACGCCATAGGCGGCCGAGCCGGCCAGCACCGGAATCGCCAGCATGCCTGTGCCGATAATGCCCAGCGCGAACAGCAGAAAAGTGAAATCGCCCGCCAGCGGTCTTAATGCTTCAGCGGCTTGCGTTGCGGAATTGATGTTGGTGACGCCGTGAGCATTCAGAACGGCGGCGGTGGTCAAAATGATGAAAAACGCAATGGCGTTGGAGAAGATCATCCCCACCGTCGTATCGATTTTGATGCGGTTCATCTCCGGATGGCCGCCCCTGGACAGATCCCGAAGCGGGCGGTCGATCCTGCCCTGATTCATCTCCTCGACTTCCTCCGAAGCCTGCCAGAAGAACAGATAGGGGCTTATCGTGGTGCCCAGCACCGCCATTACCATCAGGAAATAGTCGGCGCTGATCGCGGGCTTCGGCCAGACGGCGGCCAGCAAGGCGGTGCTCCATGGAATGTTGACGGTGAACGCGGTTGCAACATATGCAAACAGCGTGAGCGTGAGAAATTTGAGCACCGGCGCATACCGGCGATACGGCACAAAGACCTGCAGCAAGGTCGATGTCGACGCGAAAATCAGGGCATGTTCGTGGTTGAGGCCGCCAATAACCAGCGAGAGAGATTCTCCCATCGCCGCGATATCGGCCGCGATATTGAATGTGTTCGCGGTGACCAGAAGAAAGACCAGCGCCAGCACCAGCCAACGTGGCGCCAGTTCCGTCACATTGGCGGCGAGGCCCTTGCCGGTTACCCTGCCGATCCGCGCACTTACCAGCTGGATCGCGATCATGAATGGCGTGGTGAGGAACACCGTCCAAAGCAGACCGTAGCCGAACTGCGCCCCGGCCTGCGAATAGGTGGCGATGCCCGAAGGATCGTCGTCGGCGGCACCGGTGACCAACCCCGGACCGAGCAACCGAAGCGCCATTCTTCGGAGCTTTTTGGCTTCTCGGCGATCAGCTTCGGTCATGAAATTCTTTAGTGTTCGCGATCAATTGAATCAGAAGACCTTGAATGAAACATTTGCGTTTTTTCACCGGCAAGCAAGGAAATTCAGAACTCGCTGACAAGCCCTGGCTTGTCGGTGCAGCGCAAAATCCAACGCCGATATTCGCTGCGAGTTCCAGCATGTCGCGGCGCTATTTGAAACATCCCGCGACCCCAAGCTCCGTTGCCGGATGAGCGGGGCGCTCTTGCGCGCCCGGTGCTAATCAGTGAACATCCACTGGAAACAATCAGCGGCTTTTGATTTGAACCAGCCACGTCAGAGATCCTGCGGAAGCTGCACGGCATGCTGCGACGGCTGGTTGCAGATCGAGGTGCGCGGGCATCAGATTCGGCCTGGCAAGCCGTGTCCATTCAGTATCGCAAATCAGTGTTCGATCTACAGCGAACGCCCCCAGCATCCGTGCCGCGAATTTATTTGCGGATGGCTTGTAGCCTCAAGTCCGCTGCCTGAATGGATGCGACCGGACAAATCCGACATGATCATGCTGGCCGCTAATTTCTTCTGGCACGGGCTGCCGGTCGACGTGCTGGTCGCGGCCGGAGAACAGCCCAGGAAAAAAGCGCTGGACTGGCTGATGAAGTTCAGTTCGGAAAAGAAGCGGTTGCTGATCTATCAGCTGAAAGAAGACTGGTTTGCGTTCGGTCCGCCGGCTTTTCAGGCCGATATTTCCCAGCGCATCGCCCGTGGCGAGAAGCCATGGGCGGACTGATCCATTGAGCCCGCCTTCGCAACTGCAAAGGCGGCTCTGCGGTCCACAGGCCCAGGTACAATTATAAATTGTAATCGCGTGACCGCCGAAAATTGCTTTCGGAGTTCGAATCCCCGCCAACGCCAAGAGGGTCCGTCTAAATCGATGCGCGCAACCCGAAGGTGCGTCAAAGTTGCACACGGGTGCGACAAATTGCGCACTGCAACTGTAATACTGTACCTTTTTTGTGACAGCTCACCAATATCTCGTTAACCACAGGTTCCAAGCCTTCCAATTGGCATCTGGCATACCCTACGCTCGCCCTCGCTTGGAAGTTGAATCGGGCTTCGAATTTGGGGGTACGTCATGAGGAATAAGCTTCTTTCGGGGACGGCTTGCGCCGCTCTTTGCCTGATCTCGTTCGGTGGTGCGGCGCGGTCCGCGACGCTCGATGACGTGATGGCGCGGCTCGACAAGATCGAAAAGGAAAACGCCGAACTGCGGGCGAAAGTGCGAAGCCTGTCCGCGGCGAAGCAGGTCGTTGTTGCGCCGGTAGCCGTCGCGCCTTCCGATCCAAGCAGATTCAAGGGCAATCCGGTCTTGCACGCCGCCGTCGCGACCTCGCCGGCACCGCCGCCCGGCCCGATGATCGGCGGCATGCCGGTGAAAGCGGGTCCGCTGTCACCCCTGATCGATAACACGACAGTTACCCTCTACGGATCGATCGATGTATCCGGGGACATCTTCAATCCGTCGGTTTACGATCAGGGAACGAAACTCGGAATCGCCAGCAACATTTCAAGTTTCGGTATCCGTGCCAGGCATAACCTTGCGCCGTACGGCTGGGACGGCATGGCCGTCGTGGCCCAACTGGAATCGCAGGTCGATATCGCGGCCGCTCCAAACGAGCGCGCCGCCTTTGGCACGCGCGACAGCTTCCTGGGGCTGGAGAGTCCATGGGGCGCGATCAAGGCCGGCAAGTCCGACACGCCGTACAAGAAAGCCACCGCCGCGATGGATCCGTTCTCGCGGACCCTCGGCGACTATAACTCGATCATGGGCAACACCGGCGGTGACAACCGGGCCGAGTTCGATTGGCGCATGAATCACTCGGTCTGGTATGAATCGCCGATCTGGAATGGCTTCCAGTTCAGCGCGCTGTTCTCGCCAGGCCAGAACTACGCCAAGGATAACAGCGATTATGCTTACGGCGATGCATTTCAATGTAATGGCGCGGCGGCACGAGGAAGCGGCAGCAACTTCCCGGGCACCGGCGGTGCGGTTAATGGAAACATCGGCGGCAATGGTTGCACCGACGGTTCCTTCGGCAATGTCTATAGCGCGTCTTTGACTTACAAGAACGGTCCGTTCTCCGCGATCGGCGCCTTTGAGCTTCATGAGCAGGTCAACCGTCAGGGCGACGACGGGCTTGGGCCCACCTTCATGGCCCCGGTCTTCCTTGCCGACGGCTCTCAGGTCTTTACGGGCGTTCACAACGAATGGGCCGCGAAGATCGGCGGCGGCTATCACTTCAATGACGGCCTGGGCGATCTTGCGCTCAATGCCTTTTACGAGTGGATACGGCGCGAAGTAACCCCGGTCGAACAACCCTTCAATGAGCGGTCGCGCGACGCCGTATTCGCCAGCGCCACGCAGATGATCGGCCAGTGGGCTCTCAGTGCGTCTTATGCCCACGCCTTCAAGAGTCCGGGCAACCCCGCCATGTTGAGCGTCAATGATCCGGTGCTCGCGCCGTTCGCAACGGTGCAAGCGAATCTGTTCTCGAACGATGCCAGCCAGTATGCGATTGGCGCCCGTTACTACTTCAACAACTGGGCCAGCTGGTACGTCGTCGCGTCGGAACTCACTCAAGGTCTTGGCGCACACTACTGTCTTGGCGCGAGTGGCCACGGCTACCAGATCTGCTCTCGCGATCAATTCAACAACACGATCGGCGGCGCAACAATCAGAGCTGCCACCACAGGCATGACGTTCAACTTCTGAGCGCCAACAAATATCTGATGAAGGGGGACCTGACCGGTCCCCCTTTTCTCGTTTTGGACGATTATTTCGATTGCTGCCGCGAATTCCGGTCGCCAAGGGTTGTCGAATCGCAGCGGTAAAATGCCCTGAAAAATTGATCTCGGCGGCTGGTCAACGTAAAACTGCATGGACCTGCAAGCGTTACGGGAACCGGACAATGGATATGCAGCCGCCGCCGGCCTTTGTGCAAGTTGCGCAGGCCGAAGCCCCGCCCGACGCGCCGGTCGAACTGACGCCGATCGAGGTCAACGTGTCGAAATACATTCCTAAATCGGCGACCTCGGTGACCATGATTGTAACGCTTACGCCGCCCACGGGTCAGGCCATCATCTATGCTGCGGGGAATGAGCGTAACGGAACCTTGTTCAAGGGACCACGCTCGATTGACGAAGTCAAACTCGCCGGTCCAATGATCTATGTAAAGCTCTATGGCGCAACGAGTTTCGATATCCAGTACACCAACTATCGGCAGCGCGAGTGAGTGCTGCGTTTTTTCCGCTGGGAACGAACGACACTGTGGGACATTCGACACCGGAGCAGTTATTTGAAAATGCCCTGGCAGCGCAACGCAGGGGCTCGCTCGCCGATGCGAAGCGCCTTTATGCTTCGGTCCTGAGAATTGATCCCACCAACGCCGCCGCCTTTGGCAACCTCGCCATTATCGCGGCCCAGCAGGGCGATCTGGCGGGCGCCGAGCGGCTTCTTCGCAAAGAGATCGAGCTGAGGCCGGATTATCCGGCAGGCTACAATAATCTCGGATCGGTGTTGCAGCAGCAGGCCAGGCTGGCCGATGCGGTCGTCGCTCACCGTCAGGCCATCAAACTCAACCCGAATTATGCCGAAGCCTTTTTGGCTCTCGGCAACACCCTCAGGCAGCAAGGCAACTTCGAAGAGGCGATGGAATCCTATCGATCCGCCATCAGGGCGAGAGGCGATTACGCCGAAGCCCACAACAATAAAGGGGTGCTGCTGCAGATGCAGGGCAGGCTCGATCAGGCGGCATCGGCATATGGCGAGGCGGTCGCGCTGAGGCCGGCCTACGCCGAGGCCCAGTTCAATCTCGGCGGTGTGCTGCATCAGAAGCACGAGCTGGATGCCGCCGAAGCGGCGTACCGGCGGGTCATTTCACTCAATCCCGAGATCGCCGTCGTTCATAATAATCTGGGAACCGTCCTGAAGGATCAGGGTCGGCTCGACGAGGCGCTGGCGGCCTTTGAAAATGCGGTCGGACTGAAACCGGACTTCGCGGAAGCGTTCTACAACCGCGCCTCGGTCCTGCAGCAGCAGGCCAGGCTGGAAGAAGCGTTGGCGGCTTACGGTCAGGCCATCGCGCTTCGCAAGGATTACACCGATGCGATCAACAATGCCGGCATCGTGCTGCAGGAGCTCGGACGTGCGGCGGAGGCGATCGAACTTTACCGCCAGCTGCTTGAGCGGATGCCTGATCACGCCGATGCTTGCAACAATATGGGAACGGCGCTGTTGGCGGCCGGGCGTCCCGACCAAGCGCGGGCAGTATTCGAGCAGGCGCTGACCCACAAGCCCGATTTCCCCACGGCGTTCTACAATCTGGCAAGCGCCCGGCGCGAACTCGGCGATCTCGCCGGGGCGATCGCGGGCTATCGAAACGCATTGCGTCTCAGGCCTGACTACGCCGAGGCATTCAGCCAGCTCGTGTACCACCGCGCGCAGGCCTGCGAGTGGGACGGCCGCCAGGCGGACCAGGCAAGGCTTGTCGATATGGTGCGGCGGGGGATTCGTGTTCCGCCCTTTTATCTGCTTTCGACCCCTGCATCAGCGTCGGATCAATTGATCTGTGCGCGGCAGTGGATCGGGCCGATCAGGCCGCCGCGGCATGCCGTCTTCGCGCATAAGCCCGGCGTCGAGAGAGGACGCATTCGTCTCGGCTATCTGTCCGGAGACTTTCATCAGCATGCCACCGCGCAGCTGATGGCCGAATTGTTCGAGTCCCACGATCGCGATCGCTTCGAGGTGTTCGCCTATTCCTACGGTCCTGACGACAACAGTCCGATGCGCGCGCGGCTTGATCGCGCGTTCGATCGCTTCGTCGACGTTCGCACACTATCGTACCGCGAGGCCGCGGAGCTTATTCATGCGGACAAGGTCGACATCCTGGTCGATCTCAAGGGTTATACCCATCACGCGCGGCCCGCGATATCAGCCTATCGTCCCGCGCCGGTGCAGCTGAGCTATCTCGGGTACCCCGCCACCATGGGGGCGGATTTCATCGACTACATCATCGTCGACTCCTTCGTCGTCCCCGATAGTCAGCAGCCATTCTTCCCGGAGAGGCTGGTTCATCTTCCCGGCAGCTATCAGGTCAACGACAGAAGGCGGGAGGTAGCAGGGACGGGATCGTCGCGACGGGATTGGGAACTGCCGGCCGAAGGGCTGGTGCTTTGCAGCTTCAACAACAGTTACAAGATCTCGCCTGCCATTTTCGATATCTGGATGCGTCTGCTTCGGACGGTTGCCGGCAGCGTGCTGTGGTTGCTCAAGACGAACGCGCTGGTCGAGCGCAATCTGCGCTCGGAAGCCGAAAAGCGCGGTGTGGATTCCGGCCGGCTGATCTTTGCCCCGGTCGTTGCTTTGGCCGAACATCTCGGGCGTCATCGGCATGCCGATCTGTTCCTGGACACGGTGCCCTGCAATGCGCACACCACAGCCAGCGACGCGCTTTGGGCCGGACTGCCGGTCCTCACCTGTAGCGGAGACACATTCGCGGGCCGTGTGGCGGGCAGCCTGTTAATGGCGGTCGGCATGCCGGAGCTGGTCACGGGATCGCTTGCAATATATGAGCAGACGGCCCTGGCGCTGGCGCGCGATCCCCAACGCCTGATCGCGCTGCGGCAAAAATTGCAGACCAATCGCCATACCAGCGCGCTATTTGATTTGCCAAAATGTACCGGAAATATCGAGGCGGCCTATACGCGGATGTGGCAGACTTGGCTAGCCGGCCAGGCGCCGGCTGCATTCTCGATTCAGGCGCTCGACAGATAAAGGACGGAGAACATGCTGATGCGAACCATCGCCACCCTCGCGGCCATCCTCGTACTCGGCGGCAGCAACGGATGGGCCGATGCCCATAAGGCGCCAAGGCATCATCGCCACGCGCACATTGTCCGATATCAGGAACAACCCGTCTTGCCGGGCCCTTATGGCGGCCCAACGCTCGTCCTGCATCCCGCCTCCAACATCGCTTGCAATACGCCCTTCCGGTCGACGCGAGCGCTGCCCTGCGATCAGCCGGTCTGGGTCTACGGCAGCCCCTGCGAGATCGATCTGGGTCTCGGGCGCTACCGGTCTTGCGACTGGCGCTAGAGCGGGAGATTTCGCCTTCGAGATGTCGCCATGAATGCCGGGGGCCGTTCCGAGCAAACGCTCACCGCCGCGATGGTTCATCATCGCGCCGGTCGCCTGGGGGAGGCTGAACGCCTCTACCGGCTTGTCTGTGAAACCGATCCGAACAACGCACGCGCCTTCCACCTCTGGGGAGTGGTCGCACACCAGTTAAGGCGTCCCGATGCCGCGTCGCTGGTCGGCCGGGCCGTGATGCTCGATCCGGATTTCGCCGAGGCTCACAACGACAAAGGCGTGATTCTCGCGGCCAACGGCTTGTTTGCGGACGCAATAGCCTGCTTCGCGCGGGCAGTAGCGCTGAAGCCGGGATATGACGAGGCCCGCAACAATCTCGGACGCGGATTACGGTCGGTCGGACGCTTCGATGAAGCGGTGGCGCAGTTCGAACTGGTGCTGAAAAGCGCGCTGGATTCTCCCATAGCGCATTTTAATCTGGCCTCGGCGCTCGAACTGGCCGGCCGCAACACCGATGCCGAGCGACAATATCGGGGCGCCATCTCGCTGCGGCCCGATTTTGTCGATGCGCACATTCATTTAGCCGCGTTGCTTCAAGGCGCGGGTCGCCTGCCTGAAGCGCTCACCCACGCGGAACGTGCCGTCATGCTGCGCCCGGACAGCGCCGGCGTGCGCAATAATCTCGGCAATATTCTAAGGGCCATCGGCCGGCGCCCCGATGCGATTGCGCAATACGAGATCGCTCTCAAGATCGATCCGAATTCCTTAATGGCGCACTACAACTGTGGTGTGGCGCTGCGCGGTGAAACAGGGATTGCCGAGGCGAGAGCACATTTCGCCCGGGCGTTCGCGCTCAAGCCGGATTTTCTGGAGGCCGAACTGGCCTTGTGCATGGCGGAGCTTCCGGCCCTCTACCAGGACGCGGCCGAAATTCTCGAACGGCGCGACGCCTATGCTAGCCGGCTGGCGAGTTTGACCGCGGATGTAGAGAGTGCCGGTACACCCGGCACGCTTGTGGAGGTGATCGGCTCGCACCAGCCCTTTTATCTCCCCTATCAGGGTTGCAACGATCGCGAACTTCAAACCTTGTACGGCTCGCTGGTCTGCCAAATCATGGCTGCGCGATATGCGACGCCAGCCCTGCCAAATCCTCCAGCTCCGCTTGAGCCGATCAGGCTGGGTATCGTCAGCGGCTTTTTCAGGCAGCATTCGAATTGGAAGATTCCTCTCAGGGGTTGGCTCAAGAACCTCGACCGCAATCGATTCCATGTGTTCGGCTATTACACGAGCGCCGAGCGGGATGCCGAAACCGACGCCGCGGCGGCATTGTGCCAGCGCTTTATACAAGGCCCGCGATCGCTTGATGCCTGGAGACGCCGGATACTGGAAGATGCGCCTCATGTTTTGCTTTTTCCCGAAATCGGGATGGACCAGGTAACGGCGCAACTTGCGGCCCAGCGGCTCGCGGCGGTTCAATGCTGTTCATGGGGACATCCTGTCACCAGCGGATTTCCGACCATCGACTATTTCATCAGCAGCGATCTCATGGAACCAGCGGACGCCGCCGACCACTATTCCGAACGGCTGATCCGGCTGCCAAATCTGTCGATCTATTGCGAGCCCGCCGAGGTTCCGGTCGTTGCAATTGACCGGGTGCAGCTGGGCCTGCGCGAAGGCGCGGTGGTTTATTGGTGCTGTCAGTCGCTGCCGAAATATCTGCCGCAATATGACGAGATTTTTGCGCGCATTGCCGTCGAGGTTCCGGACTGTCAGTTTACGTTTATCGAATTCGCAGGCGCTCGCGGTGTCACCGAGCTATTTCGGACCCGGCTGGAACGCGCGTTCAAAGCTGTCGGTCTTGACGCCAGAGATCGCTGCGTTTTCCTGCCGAGACTTGCACCGGACCGTTTCGTGGCCGCGATCGGTCAATGCGATGTGGTGCTGGACAGCATCGGCTGGTCCGGTTGCAACTCGATCCTGGAGAGCCTGGTTCACGATGTCCCCATCGTTTGCTTCGCCGGCGAGATGATGCGCGGCCGGCACGCGGCCGCTATCCTTGAGATGATGGATGTCCGCGAAACGACGGCGCGGACGATTGACGAATACGTATCGATTGCAGGATCGCTCGGCCGCGATGCGACAAAACGAGCCGAAATATCGGCGAAGATCGCGCGCCGGAAGCATCAGATCTACCGCGACCATGACTGCATGGTAGCCTTGGAGGCGTTCCTGGACCGGGCAGTCCGGACCGCGCCTGCGGATCCGACGGACAGAAAACCCTAACAAATAATTTGACACGTCGGGCAAATCAGCTGCATATCTGCATCATCGCAGGAGTTGCGAAAGCCCGCGCGGAAAACCGTCGCGGGCTTTTTGCATCCGGCGCCTTGAATCGGAGCGGAGACTGCCGTCGTGCTACCTTTGTACCGCCGCATTTCTGGATTGTCCTGTGGTGGTATCCAGGGGAACCGCGATGAAAAAATTGGTTGTTGCGGCGGTGATCGCAGGCTCATTTTTTTCCTGTGAAGCAAACGCCCAGGCGCGCGCCGGAAGCGCGGCTTTGGGCGCGGTATCGGGCGCAGTCGTGCTGGGACCGGTGGGCGCGGTGGCGGGAGCGTTGATTGGATATACCGCCGGACCCGCGATCGCGCATTCCTGGGGAGTTGGGCATTCCGCACCGCCCCCGCGGCGTGTAACGCAAGCCGGCGCTGCAGCCCCGGAGGCTGCAAACCAGCAGCAGGCGGCGGCCAAGATGAACCCGTTGCCGGTTGCCAGGCCTGTTGAAACGGGTGCGGCAAAAGCTGCGCCGCCAGTTATAGCCGCAAAAACGGCGCCACCGGTGCAGGGATTTGAGTAAAGGCGCCGACGCGATCGACGGTGACGCCAAAGAAAATTTGACACGTCGGGCAAATCACCGGCATATCTTCATCATCGCAGGATTGTTTTGGAGCCCGCGCCGGGAAACCGGCCGCGGGCTTTTTGAATTGGAATATTTCGTATCGGACGGCGGCCGCATTCGGGACGCACCATCCTCCCATGTCAGCGCATTGTCGCAAGACGCGTCTGCAAGCGAGCCGCCGTCCGAGCCTTAATTGAATTCCGCCGCGCGATCCGACATGCGGATCGCGCCTTTGGGAACAGGGATCGCACCTGAAATGATCGCGCGAGGCGATCATGAGCACATCGCATTGATCTCGGGAGAGAGGCCATCATGACCGCGTATTTGATCTCGCTCGCGCTGGCCGGCCTGGTCGCGATCGCGGTGTGGGAGGGGTTTTCGTGAGCGCAGAAATCATTCAATTCATCCGCGGTCCGAAGCGCCATCGCGGGCCATCCGATTTTCCCACCATCGCCTTCCGGTCGGCGGCGCGGCCCGACGATCTCGCGATGGATCATGCCGATACCGCGCCGAGCGAATATTCCCGCCCCGAGCCGGCAGAATCTCCCGATGCCTAAGTCGTTGACGGAAATCCGCTCGCTGGCGCGCAGCCACACCTGGTCCGCGCTCAACGTGCTGGTCGCGGTCATGCGCAACACCAAGGCGACGCCGCCGGCGCGGGTCGCCGCCGCCAACGCCATTCTGGACCGCGGCTGGGGCAAGGCCACGCAGGCGATCGAGAATGGCGATGACGGCGCCCTCGAGCTGATCCACAGAATCGAGCGCATCATTGTCCACCCTGAAAATACCGACAGCCAAAATCTTTGAGCCGCTGCTCGCGTCGGCGCGCTACAAGGCCGTCTTTGGCGGCCGCGGCTCCGGCAAGTCGCACTTCTTCGGAGAGCTGCTGGTCGAAACCTGCCAGGCCGAGCGCGGCACATCGGCGGTCTGCATCCGCGAGGCGCAACGGACGCTGGCGCAGTCTTCCAAGCGCCTGATCGAAAGCAAGATCGCCAGCCTCGGTCTCGGCCACCGGTTCAAGGTCTATAGCGACAAGATCGAAACGCCGGGCGACGGCATTATCATTTTCAGGGGCATGCAGGATCACACCGCCGACTCCATCAAGTCGCTGGAGGGGTTTCGCATCGGCTGGATCGACGAGGCGCAGAATTTGAGCGCGCGCAGTCTTTCGTTGCTGCGCCCGACCATCCGCAGCAAGGGCTCTGAACTGTGGGCAAGCTGGAATCCGCGGCGCCGGTTGGACGCGATCGACGATTTTTTCCGGACGAAGAATCCCGCGGGCGCGATCGTCGTCAACGCCAACTGGCGTGACAATCCCTGGTTTCCTTCGGTGCTGGAAGACGAGCGCAAGACCGACCTGTCGCTATATCCCGATCGTTACGACCACATCTGGGAGGGCGATTACGTGCGGGCATTCGAAGGCGCCTATTTCGCGCAGATGCTCTCGGAAGCAAGGGCGCAGGGCCGCATCGGCAACGTCGCGGCCGATCCCTTATTGCCGCTGCGCGCCTTCATCGATATCGGCGGCTCCGGTGCTACGGCCGATGCCTTCACGATCTGGATCGTGCAGTGGGTGGGCGCGGAAATCCGCGTGCTCGATTATTACGAATCGGTCGGCCAGGTGCTGGCGTTCCACGTAAACTGGCTGCGCTCGCGCGGTTATGCGCAGGCGATTTGCTATCTGCCGCATGACGGCGTCAATGCCAACAATATCACCGGCAAGCGTTATGAGGATCACTTGCGCGAAGCCGGCTTTGCGGTCGAGCCGCCGGTGAAGAACCAGGGCAGGGGCGCAGCGATGCTCCGCATCGAAGCGCTGCGCCGGCTGGGTCCGCAGCTCTGGTGGAACGAAGCCACGACCGAGCCGGGCCGCGATGCCATCGGCTTCTACCACGAGCGCAAAGACGAGGCCCGCAATGTCGGTCTCGGACCCGAGCACGACTGGTCCAGCCACGCCGCCGACGCGCTCGGCCTGATGGCGATCTGTTACCAGGAGCCGGGCAGGGCGGGGAATTTCAACCGGGCGATCAGGTATCGAGAGCAGGGGTGGGTGTGAGGGGGAATCAGCGAGCCTCACGAAAATCGGGTGGAGAGAAACGGCGCGCCCTTACCTGTCCCATCTGAAATTCGCCAGCCGCGGATCGCGCGCAAAGGCAGCGCGATCGTACGCGATCGACAGTCGCGGCGACTCGCAAAGGGCACGCGCGCCCTGCGCACCGAGATGCAGCTTCCACGACCTCCGCTCGAGCGGCTCCGGTTTTGTAAAAACCGTGCAGCGCAGGAGCGCCAAATTGGCTAGTCCCTTTGGATCTCGCATCGATTTGTACCGGATGATTTCGAAACCGGAGGCGCGAGCGGTGTCGGCAAAAGTCTGAGACGCCGAGTAGTCGCAGAGGTGA
The DNA here is from genome assembly GCA_963801875.1 of uncultured Alphaproteobacteria bacterium. Lineage (GTDB taxonomy): Bacteria > Pseudomonadota > Alphaproteobacteria > Rhizobiales > Xanthobacteraceae > Bradyrhizobium. The sequence continues at coordinate 875,997 of CAWDGT010000011.1, forward strand.
TAGAGGCCTGCTTCGTCAAGCCAAGGCTTCTTCGCGATATCCGTGACGCGGCTTGACTTGAACGCGCATGAAAAGGCGGTGTATTCGCCCGCGTTGGTGGGCCAGGGGGTCGCTGGGGATTCCGCATAAAACAGCGTTCTGTGAAAGGCGGTCTCGGCGATTGCCGTGGAGGGTTGTTCAGCCGCGTAAAAGACGCCGCTTTCGGCGTTCGGCCGTCGGAATCGCGAGCCATAGGGATTTCTGGCGCTGTAGCGGAAAGGCGTCAGCAGCAGGAAGTCCAGATGCGCGCATGCTCGGGGTATCGGCGGCTTGGTTTCCTCGAGAAGATCTTCAAGCACGGCTTGCTCGGCAAGCGTGTCGGTGATCTTCATGGTCGAGATCCGGTGCTGCGCCTCCACTACCCGCCAGCATTTGCCACTCAGCCTGGTGGCGCTAGATCGGAGCGCGTCTTGCGTCCAGGTATTGGATGACATCGAGCAACCCCTGGACTTTCTGCATCAAATCGATCGGACGATTCTGCAAGACCGTGTTTTCGTTTTTCAGCCAGGCCTTGGCGACGGTTTCATCTCCGCCCACGATCGCGTCCAGCGATCGATAGAGGCGAATAAAGAGCGCCGCCAGTTCGAAAGACTTGCCGCTGGTTCGGTCCAGGGCAAACGAACCGTTCCGCATCCGGGAAACAACGGATTCGGATACTCCGATGATGGAGGCCAGGACTTTCTGCGAAACATCAAGCTTGTCGGCGGCGCGAATGGTTGCCTTCGTAAGGACCGCGCCCTCGTTCGGAGAGTTATGACTGGGCTTGGCACCAGGTTTGTGTTTGACGGGCATCTATATTTCCTAAGAAATTATATATAAAATATATTTCTCAGGAAATCAACACCCATTCGCGGGAAAAAGTTTCCTCAAAATCGGCAATTCCGCTCAATTTCAGGGGTCTTGGGGCAGTAGCAAAGCCATTGCGCCGAGTCTCCTTCGGTTCACTCCGTCAGCGCCTTCGCGATCCGGTTGAGCCGCTCATCGATATCAGCGATCTGGTTCTTCAGGGCTTCGATCTGGGGTGCCGGGTCCATGACACCTACAGGAAAGCTAGGCTGCGTGCTTCTGTGGTTGAGCGACCAGACTAATATCCAGCGCGTTGAGCACTTTTAAAATTGTGGCAAACTCCGGCTGCGCATCGCCGCCCAAAGCGCGGTAAAGATTTTCCCGGGAGAGGCCGGCTTTCTCGGCGACAGCCTGCATTCCCCGCGCTCTGGCTACAGCGCCAATTGCCATTGCCACTAAAGCGGAGTCGTTGGATTCGAGGGCCTCTGTTAGATAGGCCGCGATGATTTCCGGGCTGTCGAGGTAGTCCGCCGGATCAAACGGTTTGGCTTTTGCCATGGTTCAGTCCTCCAACTCGCTGGCCAGCTTTTTGGCCAGCTTGATGTCCGCCACTTGTGAATCCTTGTCGCCGCCACAGAGCAGAACGACATAGGCTTGACCGCGTTGGACGTAATAGACGCGATAACCGGGGCCGTAGGGTATTCTTAGTTCGCTGATGCCATCTCCAACTGGAGCAACATCGCCGGGATTGCCCTGAACCAGGCGATCGATCCTCGCCAGGACCTTTGCTCGCGCTCTCAAGTCCCGCAAATCCTTGAGCCAATCAGAGAATTCATCAGTTCTCATGATCACGGGCATATGTAGCGTATACGCTACATATGCCTTTTTGTCAACTGTCAGTTGACGCAACGGTTCCCCGTGAACCCGCCAGCATTCAACGGACCTCGGCTGCTTTGGCGGCAGTCGCGGGGAACCCGATTGATTCGAAAGAAATCACCATGTCAAGGATGTCCGTAAGCGATCTCAAATCCATGCTCGCCTCCGAAAAAGCCAATGCGCTGGCGGCGATCTCGGCCGCAAGGCTGATGGAGGAGCGCGCCGACGCGATCGACTATTACCTCGGCGATATGCGCAAGGACATGCCGGCGCAGGACGGCCGCTCGCGCGCGGTCTCAACCGACGTCGCCGACACCATCGAAGGCCTGATGCCGTCGCTGATGGATATTTTTGCGGGCTCCGATGAAGTCGTGCGCTTCGAGCCTGTCGGCCCCGAGGACGAGGCGGCGGCGCAGCAGGAGACGGACTATGTCAATCACGTCTTCATGCAGCAGAATCCAGGCTTCATGATTTTATATTCCTTCATCAAGGATGCGCTGCTCTCGTCACCGGGTTTGTCGGGGCGGTGTGGCTCGGTATCAAGGTCATGCTCGGAAAATGATCCGCGCGATGGTGGTGGTCGCCGCGCTCCTGGTGTCGTTTCCCGCGCAAGCGGTTCCCTGTTGGGTGGTCAGGAGGGCCGTCGCCCAATATGGCGAGGCGGCCGTGGAAGCCTGGGCGCGTGCAAAAGGCATTTCCGACAGGGAAATCGAGAAAGCGCGGCGATGCCTGAGGTGATATCCCGATGTACCGGATTCGCGAGGTCGACGGACACGACGACGATATCGCCGATACCCTTGCCGACCTTCACCGCCTGACATTTTTTGACGGCGCGTCAATTCCGGAGTTTGATCACGGCCATTGGTGGCTCGCCTTTCACGAGGCCACCCCCGTCGCCTTTGCCGGACTGGTTCCGTCGACACGCGCGTTCAACGCGGGATATTTCTGTCGGGTCGGCGTGTTGAAAAGGCACTGCGGCAACGCCCTGCAATTGCGGCTGATGCGGGCGCTGGAATCGCGGGCGCGGCGCGATGGATGGCGTTGCATCGTGTCGGATACCACCGACAATCCAGCCTCCGCCAACAACTTCATCCGGGCCGGCTATCGGCTGTACCGGCCGCAATATCCATGGGCGTGGCCTAATTCGCTGTATTGGCGCAAGCCTATCGGGTGAAACCACCGTGAGGTGCGATTCGCGCATGCCCTCAAGCGATTGCCAACATTGCCCTTCTGGAAATAGACCTTAAAGTCGGCTGGCGCCGCAACGATGGCGCCAATCGATACCGGAAGGGAACAGACCGATCATGACCGCCAGACCGCAACTGCCGGACCGCGCGCCACGAACAAAGGGCGTGCCGATCGCGCTCGACGGTCTGCTGGTGGTGGATTTTACCCGGGTCGTCGCCGGACCGGCCTGTACGCAGACGCTGGCCGATTTCGGCGCCGAAGTCATCAAGATCGAGAACCCGGACGGCGGCGACGATACCCGGAGCTATGAGCACGCCGATCTCGCCGGTGAAAGCGCTGCCTTCGTCAATTTGAATCGCAACAAGCGCGGCATCGCGCTCGATCTCACCAAGCCCGAGGCGCGTGAGGTCGCGCGGGAATTGATCGCGCGGGCAGATGTCGTGGTGGAAAACTTCTCCTCCGGCGTGATGAAGAAGTATGGCCTTGACTATGCGTCGGTCGCGCCAGCCAATCCCCGCCTGGTCTATTGCTCGATCTCGGCCTACGGCCGCCAGGGGCCGTTTGCATCCCGTCCCGGCTTCGATCCGATCACCCAGGCCGAAAGCGGATTCATGTCGCTCAACGGCTTTCCCGATGGGCCGCCGGTGCGCACCGGTCCGCCCGCGGTCGACATGTTGACGGGCATGTCAGCCTGCAACGCGATCCTGCTGGCGCTGTTCGCGCGCGATCGACTCGGTCGCGGGCAGCATGTCGAGGTAGCGCTGTTCGACGTCGCGGTGGCGATGACCCAGTTTTACGGTATGGCCTATTTGATGACCGGTGTGAATCCGAGCCGTCAGGGCAATTCGCCGAACGGGTCTCCCTCCGTCGGCGTCTACAACGGGTCCGACGGGCCATTTTATATCGCCTGCGCCAACGACCGGCTATATCGCCGTCTCGTCATCGAGGTGCTCAGCCGGCCCGATCTCGCCAGCGGTGAATTCGCCGACCGACGTTCACGGACGGCCAACAAGGAGAAGCTGCGCGCGATCCTCACCGGAATTTTTGTGCAAGATCTTCGCGAAAACTGGGTGGCGAAGATGAAGACCGCCAATATCCCCGTCGGTTTTCTTCGCACCGTCGAGGAGGCCTTCAACTCGCCGGAAGTACGCGAGCGCCATCGGCTTAGCCGGATTCCGCACCCGGCCGCGGGCTCCGTCCCCAATATCGAATCGCCGATCCATCTCGGCCTGACCCCGGTCGTCGACCCCGTAGCCGCGCCGCTACTGGGGGAACATACAAGGGCAGTGTTGCGAAAGACACTCGGCTATGACGACGCTCGCATCGCAGCGCTTTCCGATGCGGGGGCTTTTGGAATGGTAGCCACCGTTGCGGTCAGCTGACATCGCGTAGCCAGCGCCAGGATTCGCGGCCTTTTTCCAGAGCTGCGAATACGCGAGGGATACGCGAGATGATCTAAATGGTCTTAGCCGAGCCTCGCAAGGCATCAGCCAAGTGCGTAACGTATTCCTGAGCTAGCAATACCCGCCCGGTGGCCTGACGGCCGCCGGGCGTTTTTTGTTTTTTGGGAGTGCCTGTTCAGCCGGCCGCCTTAAAGCGAGAACGATCGCGATGGCAACTTTGGTACGATTTCAATTGGCACTGCAGTCTGATGTAATATGCCGGGACGTCCGACGGGAGGGAAGCGTGGATCGCCGAAGTTTCATGGCCGGTTGCGCCGGCCTGTCATGGTCGGCGATAGCGGAAGACGCGCTTGCCGAGTCCGGCCCGTTGACCAAGCTGATATTTCCCTTTGCCGCCGGCGGCGGCGGGGACACGCTTTGCCGCCTGCTGGCGCAACATGTGGGCCAGCTTCTCGATCGCACGGTGATCGTCGAGAATCGCACCGGCGGCGACGGATTGATCGGAATCAAGACGGTCAGGAGCGCCAGCCCTGACGGAACCAGCATCCTCGTGACCACGGGTCCGACGATGTATCTGTTGCCGATGGTGGAAGCTGAGCCGAGCTTTGACCTGAACAAGGATTTCGTGCCGGTCTCGCTGCTTGCCCGCTTCGAATTCGGCGTCGTCGCCGGCCCTGCGGTGGATGCGAAGGACTTCAAGCAATTTGTGGCCTGGCTCAAGGCAAACCCGGACAAGGCGACATTTGGCGTGCCGAGCAACGGCACCATTCCACATTTCACGGGATCGAGACTTGCGCAGGTGCTGGGCATTCCGATGACGCGCGTGGCCTATCGCGGCAGCGCCCCCATTGTTAACGACCTGATCGGCGGCCATCTGCCGTTCGGCATTGTCACCATCGCGGACGCGATCCCGCAGCATCGTGCGGGCGGCGTCAAAATTCTGGCGGTGAGTAGCGCTGTGCGCTCGCCGTTCTTGCCCGACGTGCCAACCCTGAAGGAGAGTGGCGTCGATCTGGTCGCCGACGCCTGGTACGGGATGTGGCTGCCGGCCGGCAGCTCGCGGGAATTTGCGGGTCAACTCAGTGCGGCCGTGGCCGCATCGCTCGCTAGGCCGGACGTGCGCGAGAAACTGCTTGCGATCGGCCTGATTCCGGTCGGGACAACGTCTGACGGCCTTACCCGGGAGCTGCTGGCCAATACCGCGCTCTGGCAACCGATCGTCAAGGCCACCGGCTACAAGATCACGTATTGAGTGCCGTCATCCCGATCCTTTGCCGGATCGCTGACAGCTCCGCCTCATCCCAGATCCCGATCAGGATTCCGCCCTTGACCTGAAGCTGCTGGTCCGCATAAGCGGCAATCCTTTCGGTGCTGGTGGTGATATGGTCCTTGGGATGCAGCGCCCAGTGGAACAGGGCCGACTGCAGCCGGACGATGACATCGGCGCAGGAGGGGTCTTCGCCGCGGTCGGTTAGTTCCTCGGGGTCTTCGCGAAGATCGTAAAGCATCGGCCGGAAGCCGGAGGCGTGAATGTATTTCCAGCGCCCGTCGAATACCATGAACAGCCGGCATTGCTCGATCGGCTGGCCGAGCTTGAGCCGAACATCCTGCATGCAATAGTCGTATTCCGAGAACACCGCCTTGCGCCAGTCCGCCGGCGTCTCGCCGTGCACGAGCGGCATCAGCGAGCGTCCCTCGAGAATATGATCCGGCGGTTCGCCACCGAAATATTCGATGAACGTCGGCGCCAGATCAATCGCCTCGACGAGGGCATCACAGACGGTTCCCCGTGTTCGGTCGGCGGCATCGGAAGGATCGATCACGATCAAGGGGATCTTGGCGGATTGATCGTGAAACAGATCCTTCTCGCCCATCCAGTGATCGCCAAGATAATCGCCGTGATCGGAAGTGAAGACGATCATGGTGGTATCGAGCAGGCCGCGCGCTTCCAGGAACTTCATCAGCACGCCGATCTGGTCGTCGATCTGCTTGATCAGGCCCATATAGGCCGGAATGACCTTTTCCCGCGCTTGGTCGCGCGACATGTTCCGGGAGTAACGCATGTCCATATAGGCGGCGAAAACCGGATGCGCGCTTTGCTTTTCCTGATCCGAACGCACAGCCGGCAGCACGTCAGCAGGTCCGTACATGCTGGCGTAAGGTTCGGGCGCGATATAGGGCCAGTGCGGCTTGATGTAGGACAGATGCAGGCACCACGGCCGTCCGTCCGTTTCCGCCTCCGCAATGAAATCCATGGCGCGCCGGGTCATGTAGGGGGTCTCGGAATCTTGCTCCGCAACGCGGGCCGCCTTGTCGGCGTGGACCAGCAGCCAGCCGTTCTGCAAACCACCATCCGCGGCCGCGCCGGAATTGGCCCATTGTTCCCACGGGTTAGGGGCGTCGTAACCGCGTTCGCGCAAGTAGGCATCGTATTTCGGGCGGGGCCTGCCGGTTGGATGCAGGCCGTCATCGCGCTCATAGGGCTCGAAGCCGCATTCCGCGACATGCACGCCGACGATCGAGTCCGGCGTAATCCCGAGCATTTTCAGGCCCTCGAGGTCCGGCGCCATATGCGTCTTGCCGACCAGCACATTGCGCACGCCGATCTTCTTGAGATGATCGCCCAGCGTCGGTTCACCGACGCGCAGCGGCCAGCCGTTCCAATGCGAGCCGTGCGAACGCATGTAGCGGCCGGTATAGAACGACATCCGAGAGGGGCCGCAGATTGGCGATTGGACATAGGCGTTTGAAAAACGCACCCCCCGCTTGGCCATGGCGTCGATATTCGGCGTCTTTAGGGTCGGATGCCCCGTGCATCCTAGATAATCAAAGCGAAGCTGGTCGCACATGATCCAGAGAATGTTGTTGGGTTGAGTCATGGCTAGCTCGCTGATTTCAGGCGTTTGATGGTGCGATATTGCATCGCAAATGACAATCGGGCGTCGCGGCGTCCCGTTTGGCCGCTATTCGGCTTAAGCTCTAGCCGATGGCATCTTACCGTGCTTTGATAATGGGGAGGCCGAGGCCTGAACATGGACCGTGCAAAAACGCGGTGAGCGGCTGAAGCCGCCGGCCGAAGAAGCCAAAGGGAGGACAGGCCATTGGACAAGCGGGGCCGCACGTTGCTGGCCAAAATCTGGGATCAGCACGTCATCGCTCAAATCGGCGACGAAACCGACCTTCTCCACGTCGATCGTCATTTGCTGCACGATCTCGGCGGGTCGCGTGGCCTGCTCGATCTCAAGAGCCGCAACCTGTCGGTCCACAATCCGGAATTGACTTTCGCGACGCCGGACCACGCCATTTCGACCGCGCGCAAGCGGGCGGGCACGAGCAAGATCGGGCAAGAGCTGTTGGCGGGCTTGAGAAACGAAACCTCCGCCGTGGGCATCGAAATGTTCGATATCGACGAGCCCGGCCAGGGCATCGTCCATGTCATCGGGCCCGAACTGGGCCTCAGCCTTCCCGGCTGCCTGATCGTCTGCGGCGACAGCCATACCTGCACGCATGGCGGGCTGGGCGCGCTGGCCTTCGGTATCGGATCGAGCGAACTGACGCATGTGCTGGCCACGCAGGCCATCATCCAGCGCCGGCCGAAGACCATGCGCGTGAACTTCGAGGGCGGGCTTCCCTTCGGCGTGACCGCCAAGGATCTCATCCTGGCGCTGATCGGCCATGTCGGCGCGGCCGGCGGTACCGGCTACGCCGTCGAATATGCCGGCAGCGCGATCCGCGACATGCCGGTCGAAGGGCGGCTGACCATCTGCAATCTTTCGATCGAGCTCGGCGCCAAAATGGGGCTGATCGCGCCGGATGAGAAGACCTACGAATATATCCGCGGGCGAGCCTACGCGCCGAAAGGCGAGATGTGGGCGCGGGCGGTTGCGGCGTGGCGCCAGCTGCCGAGCGATCCCGACGCGGCGTTCGACAAGGAAGTCGTCATCGACGTCGAGAAAATCATTCCGCAGGTGACCTGGGGCATCAGCCCCGAACACGTCATCGGCGTCGACGGTCATGTCCCCGATCCCAGGGAGATTGTCGACCCGGCGCGTCGCGCCGCGACCGAAACCGCGCTTGAGTATATGGGTCTCAAGGGCGGGGCGCCGATCATCGGCACACCCGTCGATTGGGTCTTCATTGGATCATGCACCAATAGCCGGTTGAGCGACCTGCGCGCCGCGGCCGCGGTCGCGCGTGGCCGCAAGGTTGCGCCCGGCGTGCGCGCCTGGGTCGTGCCGGGCTCGGAGACGGTCAAGCGGGACGCGGTTGCCGAAGGGCTCGACAAGATCTTCACCGACGCCGGTTTCGAATGGCGTGAGCCCGGATGTTCTATGTGTCTCGCCGCCAACGGCGAAACGGTGGCGCCCGGCCAGCGCTCGGTCTCGACCTCGAATCGCAATTTCATCGGCCGCCAGGGACCGCGCGCGCGTACCCATCTGGCGAGCCCCGCCAGCGCGGCGGCGGCGGCGATATCCGGCGCCATTGCCGACGTGCGGACCATGGAGCGCTAGCATGCCGAAACCCTTCACCACACTGACCGCAATCGCCGCGCCGGTCATGCGCACCAATATCGACACCGATGTCATCATCCGCATTGATCGCATCGTCGGAAACTCGGTGCGGGGCAGTCTCGGCAAATGGGCGTTTGGCGCTTTGCGCTATCTGCCGGATGGTTCGGAGAACCCGGATTTCATTCTGAACCGCGAACCCTATCGGCAGGCGGAAATCCTCGTCACCGGCCCCAATTTCGGCTGCGGCTCCTCGCGCGAAGCCGCAGTATGGTCGCTGCAGGAAATGGGTATCCGCGCCGTCATCGGCTCAGGCTTCGGCGATATTTTCTTCGCCAACTGCTTTCAAAACGGCATCCTCCCTATCGTGGTCGACAAGGAAATTGTCGATAGCCTTGCCGCGGAGGTCGAGCACACCCAGGGAGCCGGGCGTATCAGTGTCGATCTCGAGGCGCAGACGGTTACATCGCCCTCGGGAAAACGGCACCGTTTCGAGATCGATCCGCGCCGTCGCGCCGGATTGCTTGGGGGGCTCGACGAAATCGCCCTCACCCTGCAGCGCGATCATGAAATCCGCGCCTTTCAGGCGGCTGACCGCGCCGAGCGGCCGTGGATCCATTTTGCGGGGAAATCGGACTGAATAATCTGTCCAACATGATCAGGGTTGCCGTGGTCGGCGGCGAGGGCATCGGCCCCGAAGTGACGGCGCAGTCGCATCGGGTGCTTAACTGGTTCGCTGCCAAACGCGGCGTTCCGATGATCCTGCGTGAGGCGCAATACGGCATCATTCCCTATCTTTCGACCGGCCAGGTGCTGCCGCAGGACACCGTCGAGGCAATGGACGAAGCCGATGCGATCCTTTGGGGTGCGACCGGCGGGCCGGAGACGAAAGAGGTTCCGGCCGCAGCGCGCAAGGCGGGGAGCCTGCTGTCGCTGCGCAGCAAGTACGATCTTTACGCCAACCTCCGCCCTATTTTCGCTCATCCGGCTTTAGCCGATTCGGCGCCGCTCAAGGCCAGTGTGCTCAGGGATGTCGACTTCGTCATCATCCGCGAACTCACAAGCGGCATTTATTTCGGAGAGCCGCGCGGCATCGAAACGCTCGCCGACGGACAACGCCGCGGTTTCAACACCGAACAGTACACCACCAATCAAATTCGTCGCGTGGCGCGGTCCGCTTTCGAACTGGCGCGCACGCGAAAGGGGAAGGTCTGTTCGGTGGACAAGGCGAATGTGCTGGAGACCAGCGTGCTGTGGCGCGAGGAAGTCATTGCGCTCCATACTGCGGAATTTTCCGACGTCGAACTCAGCCATCTCTATGTCGACAATGCCGCGATGCAGATCGTCCGGCAACCGTCGCAGTTCGACGTGATGGTGACCGGCAATATCTTCGGCGACATCCTCTCCGATTGCGCGGCGATGGCTTCTGGCTCGCTCGGCATGCTGCCATCGGCATCGCTGGGTCCGGTCGACCGGTCCGGCCGCCGCAAGGCGCTTTATGAGCCGGTCCATGGCAGCGCACCTGACATTGCGGGCAAGGGCATTGCCAATCCGCTCGGCTCGATTCTCAGTGTCGCCATGATGTTGCGCATGACGCTCGACCGGCCCGACGACGCCAACCTGCTGGAAAAGGCCGTTGGCACTGCCCTGGCCGCCGGTGCGAGAACCGCGGATATTGCCGAACTCGGCGCAAAAAGGCTTTCGACCGAACAAATGGGCGATGCGGTGCTGAACGCTCTGGAACAGGTCGTCAGCAAGGAGAGGGAGCACGCGTGATGGCATCACAATTCACACGACGATCGGCAATGACGATCATCGCCGGCGGCGGCGTCTCAATGGCGGCGGGCCGGGCATGGGCCGAAGAAAAGACCGGCCGCGTGATCTATCCGGTGGCGGTGCCGGTCTATCAGACCCAGTTCGTGGCCGACCGCATCGGTTATTTCAAGGAAGCCGGTCTCGACTGCAGACTGATCCAGGGCGGCAGCGGCGTCAAGACGCGGGAAATCATCGCCTCTTCGCAGGGCGACATCGGTATCGGCGACATCACCCATCCGATGCAGCTCAGCAATCACGGCCGCGCCGGGCGCGTGTTGATGCCGGTCGATACAAGAAGCAGCTCTGTGATGTTCATCATCCGCAAGGATCTCTGGGATCAGGGCATCACGACGCTGCAGGGGCTGACCGCCTGGAAACGGCCGGATGGCCGCAAGCCGATCGTCTCGGTGTCGTCGCTCGGAGGCACCAACCATGTCTGGGCGTCCTACTACATGGAGACTATGGGCCTCGACGACAAGGTCACCTGGATCGGCACCGGCAATGTCGACACCATGCTGGTTCGCTGAAGACCAAGCAGGTCGACGTGCTCGTGAGTTCGCTGTCGCTGTTGAACGAATCGAAGGATCAGGGCTGGGGCACGCTGTTGTTCGACGGCACGGATGAAGCAATCTGGAACAAATATGTTGGCGGTAAAGTGCCGGTTACGGCCCATTTCACCCTGCAGGCGACGATCGACAAGGACCCGCCCAAGATGCAGGCCTTTGTCACGGCCTTGTGGCGGGCCACGCAGTGGATCAAGGCGCATTCGCCTGAGGAAATCTATGAGACGATTGAGCCCTATGTCGGCAGCACCTCACGCAGCGCCAACATCATCGAAATCGCGACGCTGAAAAAGGTCGCCGACTATGATGCCACCATCGATGCGGCAGGCTGGGCGCGCGGGGAAAAGGTCTGGTTCCGGGAAATGACCGGCATCAAGCCACTCACGATCGCCGATCTCCTCAGTCCCACCTTCATCGAAGCAGCGCGAAAGGCGTATCCGGCTTGAAAGCGGCAAGCATGCTCGCGACGCCGCTCGATCGATCGCCGGATTCAAGGCGGATCGACGTCAGGGGATTAAGCAAATCATTCCAGCTGGCGGGCACGGCGATCGAGGCGGTGCGCGATGTCTCCTTCAATGTCCGGCGCGGCGAATTCGTCGCCGTGCTGGGGCCGTCCGGCTCCGGCAAGAGCACCATCCTGAACATGATCGCGACCTTGATAAAGCCCACCAGCGGCCAAATCCTGATTGACGGCGCGCCGGTCATTGCCGGCAATGTGACGCCAGATGTCGGTTATGTATTTCAGCGCGACACCCTGTTCCCCTGGCGCACCGTGGCCGACAACATCGGTTATGGCTTGCAACTGGCCGGTATTCCCGACGCGGAGCGGAAAGACCGCATCGCTGCCTGCGTGGCGCAGGCAGGCCTGAGGGGATTCGAGCGCGCCTATCCATCAGCATTATCGGGCGGGATGCGGCAGCGCGCCGCGCTGATGCGAACGCTCGTCGTCGAGCCGCAGATACTGCTGATGGATGAGCCGTTCGGCGCGCTCGATACGCACACCAAGATCGATATGCACGACGTCCTGCTTCGGATCTGGGAGCGCGAGCAGCAGACGGTCTTATTCGTGACGCATGACCTCGGCGAGGCGCTGACCCTGGCCGACCGCATCATCCTGTTTTCCGCACGACCCGGCCAGATCAAGGATATGTTCGAGGTGGACTTTGCGCGGCCGCGCGACGCGGTGAAGGTGCGTGAGACGCCGCGCTACGCCGAGCTGTTCCAGCATATTTGGCACTCGCTCGGGGAGGAATTCGTCAAGGGACGTCACCCATGATGACGCGTCGGCCCCTCAATACATGGGCGTGGCAGGCGCTGATCTGCGTCGCCGTGCTTTCGATCTGGCAATGGGGGTATGATCTGCACGTCGGTGTGCCCTGGCTGGTGCCCGATCTGCTCGACCCTTATTTCGTGTCAAAGCCCTCCGAGATTTTTCAGCATTTTCTTATCCTGAGCTGCCTCAAGTCCAAATTGGGCGTGTTCAACGGCTGGTTCAACGGCGACTTTGCCAAGTGCATGGCGCGCAGCGAGAACAACCTGTGGATCGCGACCGCCATTACGCTGAAGAATACCTTTTTTGGTTTTGTGACCGGCGTATCCAGCGGGTTTGTGGCTGGCCTGATACTGGGACGTTCCGACCGGCTCAGCGCCATCTTTCAGCCCTTCATTACCGCCGTGAATTCCATTCCCCGGATCGCGCTGGCGCCGATCATCGTGCTGGCGTTTGGCATAGGCGACATGTCGAAAGTCGTGACATCGTGGATCGTGGTCGTGTTTCTGGTGTTCTTCAACACGTTCGAAGGCGCGCGCTCGATCGACGAAGGTTTTGTCAATGTCGCGCGACTGCTCGGTGCCAGCGAATGGCAGATCACCCACACGGTCGTGATTCCCTCGACCATGGCCTGGGTATTTGCCTCGCTTTCGCCGGCGATCTCCTTTGCGCTGATCGGGGTCATCGTCGGCGAATTCATCGGTGCTGACAGGGGGATCGGCCGCCTGATCATCGAGTCGGAGGCGCGGGGCGAAGCGTCGGGAATGATGGTCGCGGTGATCGTGCTGATGTTGGTGGGGGTAGTTCTGTCGGCCATGATCTGGCGATTGCAGGCCTACCTTTTGCGCTGGCAGCAGCACAATATGGCGGAGTAGGCTGAAGCCGCGTGCCGCACCAAGCAGAGGTTTTCCATGAGCATTCAGGTCTACGGATTTTGGCGGTCGATTGCTTCGTTTCGGGTGCGGGTCGCCCTGCAGCTCAAGGGACTGCCGTTTGAGGAAATTCCGATCGATATCCTCTCGGGCGAGCAGTTCAAACCGGGTTATGAAGCCGTCAACGCCGAGCGCGTGGTGCCGACCTTTTTTCACGATGGATATTCCGTGTTTCAATCACTGGCAATCATCGAATATCTCGAGGATATCCAGCCCAAACCGCGGCTGATACCGCACGATCCAAAGGAACGCGCCTATGCGCGCTCGCTGGCGCTGGTGACGATCGCCGATGCCCATCCGCTGGTAGTGCCGCGTGTCCGCAACCATCTCGCCAAAACGTTTGGCGCCGATGCCAGGGCAATCGAGGAATGGGGCAAGCATTGGACGACGGAGGGGCTTGCGACCTATGAACGGTTGCTCGTACGCCGTGCGCCGGCCCCTTTTGCCCTGGGCACCGAACCGGGCCTTGCGGATATCTGTATCGCTGGTCAGGTCGTGGGCGCGCATTTTTTCAAGCTGGAGCTGGGCGCCTTTCCAGCGGTGGCGCGTCTCGCCGACCGCTGCTTCGAGATACCGGCATTTGCAACGTCGCATCCGTTCGAGCAGCCGGGTTTCAAGACGGCAAAGCCACACTGACGCCTGCGTTGGAGCACGATCCGGAAAAGTGGAAACCGGTTTTCCCTCGGACAAACGCGAAGCGTTTGCCCGGAGATCATGCTCAATCAAAAAGATAAAAAGATAAAAAGATAAAAAGATAAAAAGATAAAAAGATAAAAAGATAAAAAGATAAAAAGATGAAAAGATGAAAAGATAAAGCGACGATTCGAAGAAAAGTCATCCCGGTCTAGACATCGAGGCCGAGCACTCTCGCGGCGTTGCCGCCGGAAATCTGGGCCAGCATTGTCTCGTCCATGCCCTGCACCCCGGCGACATGCCCGATCGGATTATACTCGGCCATGTCGAAGGGGTAGTCGGTGCCCATCACGATCCGGTCGGGACCGAAGACGTCGATCAGATAGGCCAGTTGGTGATAGGAGAAAACCACGGTGTCGAAATAGACTTGCCGCAGATAGGTCGTCGGCGGCAGCGGCAGCTCGCCATGACAATCCTGCCGCGCGCCCCAGGCGTGATCGATCCTCCCGGAATAGCCGGGAAGGTAGCCGCCGCCGTGCACGGCCATCAATTTCAAATCCGGAAAGCGCGCCAGCGTTCCCGAAAAGATCAGGTTGTGAAGCGCGATCGTCGTATCAAGAGGATTGCCGAGCACGTTGTTGAAGTAGAAATGGGTCAGACGTTCGCCATGGGTGAAGCCGTTCGGATGCATCATGATGAATGCGCCGAGCTGCTCGGCCCTGGCAAAGAACGGACGGAATTTCGGGTCGGACAATTCCTGGCCGCCGACATTGGTCAGGATTTCGACGCCCCGCAGTTTCAGGTCCTTCATGATGTAGTCGAGTTCGCGGACCGCGATCTCCGGTTCCTGCAGCGTCACGACGCCGAGCCCGACAAACCGGTCTGGCTTGCGCGAGCAATATTCGGCCACGCCATCATTGGCGAGGCGGTGAGCGGATTCCGCGATTTTGGGATCGATCGAATAGTAGCACTGGCCCGGCGCCGGCGCCACGACCTGAATGTCGATGCCCATCTTGTCGAGATCGAACAGACGACGATCAATCGTGGTCATGACCTCGCTGACATCTTTTTCCTGCTGCGCGTTGATTTCCCTAGTCGCGGCATCGGCAAAATACGCCAGCGGGATGCGGCTGATGTCAATATGCGGCTGCGCCAGCTTGGCGGCCTGCGGAACCACGATATGGGCGTGAATGTCGATCGTGGCGGACGACGGCCGCCGGGCGAGGCCGTCGGCGTCATGAATACGTGCGGCGGTGCGGCCGTAGCGGTTCTTGCGATCGATCATTTGCATTGACTCGTTTGTTGATTTGATTTGCCGGGGGCGTGACGACAGGTTGAGGTAACTACGATTACGACTTGCCCTTGCGCTTGGTCCAGCGAGTTGAAACCGCGGTTGCGTCGGCGTCGCCAAGGCCAGCCGCTTCGGCTTCTTCATAGCATGCCAGCGCGCTTGCGGTGACGGGAAGCTCGGCATCTATCGACGCGCCGAATTGAACCGCGCAGGCCAGATCCTTTTTCGCGGCATTCAGACCGAAGACGGTTTCGCCGAGCGGTGCGCCGCCGAACACCTTGGCGATAGCTGGGCCGCGGCCTTTCATCGCGGTCGGCGCACCTGACGTGTCAGTCAGGATGTCGATCAGCCGGTCGGCGGGAAGATTGAGCGGCTTGCATATCGTCAAGGCTTCGCCGAGTGCCTGCCAGTACACCAACAGCGGCAGATTGACCGCAAGCTTCATCATCGAGCCCGAACCGAGTTCGCCGACATGTTCGATGCGGCGGCACAATTGTTCAAGAATCGGCATCGCCCTGGCGACATCCGCCTTTGTTCCTCCGACCAGGCCGAGCAGCTTGCCCTCTTTCGCAGGACCTACGGTTCCGCCCACCGGCGCTTCGACAAAGGCTGCGCCTTGCTGTAACGCCGACGTACCAACGGATGTCATGGTGTCCGGGCGCACGGTGCTCATGTCGATTACGAGCTTGCCGGCAAGCCCGGCCTTCAGGATGCCGTTCGGACCGCGGTAGACCGCTTCAATCGCGGCGTCATTGAGCAACATCACAATAGTGACTTCACAACCCTCCACCAGTTCCGCTGGCGACGTGAACAACTTCGCGCCCGCATCGGTCAGGGCCTTTGCCTTCGCTGAATTGCGATTCCAGACAGCCACCTCATGTCCGACCGACATCAATCGCTGTGCGATCGCTGCTCCCATTCGTCCCGTTCCGCATACACCGATCTTCATGGTCTGACCTCATCTGGAGTGGATGGCTGGATTAGTGAGCATGAAAGACGCCAAGATTTTGCGCGATCAGCTCTTCATTGTTCAAGATATCGCCGGCTGGGCCGGCGAACACACAGCGTCCGGTGTTGAGGATCACCGCCTGATCCGCAACATCGAGCGCCAGTTGGCGGTTTTGCTCAACCAGAACGATCGATTGTCCTTCCTCCTTCAGGCGCCTGATGGTGCGACCGACCTCGGCCACGATCAGCGGCGCGAGGCCTTCCGATGGCTCATCGAGCAGGAGGACCCGGGGATTGCCCATCAGCGCGCGCCCGATCGCCAGCATCTGCTGCTCGCCGCCGGAGAGCGTGCCGGCAAACTGCGCATGCCGCTCGCGCAGCCGCGGAAACATGTCGTAAATCCGATCCAGGCTCCATGCTTTGCCGCTCGCGCCCTCGCGCTGCTGCGCCACTACAAGGTTCTCCCGGACCGTGAGCGACGGAAAGATCCGGCGTCCCTGCGGCACGAGACCGATGCCGAGGCGCGAGATGCGTTCGGGGCTAAGCCCTTCGATCGGCTCTCCGAACAGCCTGATATCGCCATCCCGCGGCCTCAGAAAGCCGATGATCGTCGAGATACAGGTCGTCTTTCCCGCCCCGTTGCGTCCCAGCAGCGCCAGCACGCCGCCCGGTTGCAGGGAAAAGCTCACACCGTGCAAGATATGACTGTCGCCATAAAATGTATGCACGTTGGTCAGGCTGAGTGCATCAGGCGCCAAGGTACACCTCGCGCGTTCGCTCGTCCGCGATCACGGTGTCACGGTCGCCATCGACGATCACCCGGCCATAATTGAGCAGCGTTACGGTCTCGGCAAGGTCGAGGGCGGTATCCATGTCATGTTCGATCATGATCACGGTGGTCTCTGGCGGAATCGACGCGATCAGCGATTTCACCTGGGATCGCTCGGTGTTGGAGAGACCCGCCAGCGGTTCGTCCAGCAGCAGCACCCGCGGCTTTTGCGCAAGCGCCATGGCCAGTTCAACCCTGCGTTTTTCGCCATAGGCAATGTCGGACACCGGATGTTCGGCCAGATGCAGAAGCCCGACGGCATCGAGGGTCCGGCGGGCTTCGGTCGCAAGGTCGCTGTAATCCGACAATGGCCGCCACATCTGCCAGCGCGAGGGCCGCAAACCGAGCAGGCCAAGGATGACGTTATGTTCGAGTGTGTCGCCTGTAAACAGTGTGATGATCTGGTAGGTTCGCGACAATCCGAAATGCGCGCGCCTGTTGGGTGCAAATCGTGTCACATCGGTGCCAAACAGCCTGATTTCACCTGAATTCGGCCGCATGTCGCCGCTGATCTGATTGAACAGCGTGGTCTTGCCGGCGCCGTTCGGACCGATGATCAGGCGGCGCTCGCCCGGCCTTATCGCGAGCGATATGTTGTGCGTGACCGCAAGACCGCCGAAGGATTTCTGAAGATTGACGACTTCAAGCGCATAATCGGATGTCAGCGGGGTCATCGCGATCCCCTGCGCAATAATCTACCAACGCCGGGAACGATTCCGGTCGGCATCACCAAAACGATGAACAGGAACACCAGACCCAGCAGCATGTTCCAGCGTTCGATATAGGCCGATGCGTAGTTCTTCAACAGCAGCACCAGCGCAGCGCCGACGGCGGGCCCGCCAAGCGTTCCCGAGCCCCCCGCAATGACGCCAAGCAGCGCCTCTGCCGAACTCGTGGTGGAGAGCGAGGTGGGGTGGATATATTTGTTGTAATAGACGTAAAGCAGTCCGGATACAGCGCCCCAGAAGCCGGCGTAGATGAATGTGATCCAGCGGATCAGCCAGGGATTGAACCCGAGCGCAGCCATCCGGCGCGGTTGATCGCGCACACCCTTCAATGACGATCCGAAGGATGACGACACGAAAATCGCCATCATCAGGAAGGCGAACGATGCTACGATCAGCGCGAACCAGTAGAACGACGCGGCGTCGTCGAGCGAAATGCCGAACGGCATCGGCCGGGTCAGACCGGCGATACCGTTGTCGCCGTTGGTTACACCGGACATGCGATAGGCCAGTCCCCACAGCACCTGCGACAAAGCCAGCGTAATCATGAGAAAACCGAGGCCGGTGGCGCGCAGTGCGATGACGCCGAAGAAGGCCGCCATCGCGGTCGTACCTGCGATCGAGATGATCGCGGCAGGGCCATGGCTGTAGCCGTACCGGCTTGTCAGCAGCGCGGAGATATAGGCGGCGACGCCGAGATAGGAGGCGTGTCCGAGCGATGTCATCCCGCCAAAGCCTACTAGCAGATTGAGACTGAGCGCGAAGATCGCCGCGATCAGGATCTGGCTCGCCAGGTTGACATAGTAATCGCCCGCGAAAGACGGCAGCAGAACAAGCAGGGCGGCAAGGGGCGCTGCAGCAATCCATTTCATGCGCCGACGCGCCCAAACAAGCCCTGTGGCCGGAACGCGATGACGAAGATCATCGGCAGGAACAGGATGATGTAAGCGAGCTCCGGAAACAGCGCGGTGCCGAATGTATAGATGAATCCGATGATGAAGCTGCCGATGAACGCGCCCAGCAGGCTTCCAATGCCTCCCAGAATGACGACGATCAGTGCCAGCGGCAGCATGTCGGCATCAAGCCCGGGATAGGCCGACAGAATCGGGCCGCCCAGCACGCCGCCGGCGCCGGCGATTCCCGCGCCCAGGCAAAAGACAATCGTAAACAGATTAGAGACGGGTATTCCGACCGCGCGCGCCATCTGCCGGTCGTCGACGCCGGCCCGGATCATCGCGCCCAGCCGCGTCCGCTCCAGCAGGAAATACAGCATGATCGCGGCGCCGATGGCGCAGCCCACCAGCACCAGCCGATAGGTCGGAAACACGAAGCCGAGTACCCGCGTCGGCGATTGCAAGTTGTGCGGGGTCGGCACCGGTATCGAATCGCCGCCCCAAAACAACAGGCAGGCGTCGGAAATGATGAAGGACATGCCGAGCGTGACCAGCACCTGACCGAGCGGATTGGTTTTCAGCCGGGTCAGCACCAATCGCTCGAAAAGACCACCGATCGCCGCAACCGCAATTCCGGCCCCAAGCGCCGTCACCCAGATATTCAAGCCGTTGAACGAGCGCAGCGCGATTGCCCCGAAATAGGTGCCCAGCATAAAGAAGGCGCCGTGCGTCAGGTTGGCCAGTCGCATCAGACCGAAGATCAGCGAGAAGCCCGAGGAGAGCAGGAACAGCAGACCACCGAGCGACAGACTGTTGAGACCCTGGATGATCCAAAACTGCATCGTCTGCCGATCTCGTCCGGTAAGTTGCGCGCTTCGGTGCCCCGCAACGCAAGCAGATTATGGCTCCAGGTTCTTTGCCGGCGGATAGTCGCGCGAGTAGACCGGATTCTTCAGGAATGCACTCTTGTCATAGGTCCAGAACTGGCTGACATTCGGATAGGTCTTGATGACGGAGTTGACCAGCCGTCCATCGCTCCGCGCAACTTTGCGAATATAAACATCGCCGATCGCATTGCCGAATTCGTCGAATTTGACGACGCCGCGCACCGTGTCCGCGTTGCTGCCGCGGATCGCCGTCATCAGCGCTTTCTTGTCCTCCACATTTCCCTTCGCGCCCTTTAGCCCGGCTTCGAGAATTTCGCCGGAAACGTAGGTGCCGCCGGCATAATAGCCGGGATCGTATTTGAACTGCTTGCGGAACGCCGCAGCAAAGGCCTTGTTGAGCGGATTGTCCAGTTCCGCGGAATACCAGCTGGTAGTCACAATCCCCAGCGCTTCGTCGCCCATATTGCGAAGCACGGATTCATCGAGCGCGGTCATGCCGCCGATCACGGCCATCTTGTCTTTCAGGCCATATTCGATGAATTGGCGAAGGAAGCGGAATCCGTTCGAGCCAGCGGTGCCGAGAAAGATTGCATCCGCACTCTTTACCTGCGCAACATAGCTGCCGTAGTCCGGCGTCGCCAGGGGTGAGAAGATCTTTTGGATGATCTTGCCGCCATTGTCCTCGAACGCGCGCTGGAAGCCTGCGCACATTTCGTGCCCGTAGGCAAAGTCGTCGGCGATGGTGACGATCCTTTTGTATTTCAGTTCCTTGGTGGCATAGTCCGCGAGCGGATAGGTGCATTGCGCCGACGTTGACGTCGCGCGCACAAACCACGGACTCGGGTGCCGCTGCGTCATGTCCTCCGCCGCGGCGACGCCGATCGTAGGTATCCCCTTTTCCGTGAGGTAGTCGGCGATCGCCAACGCCTCGAAGGCGGCGAGCGGACCGATGATGCAGTGGATATCATTCTTTTCGACCAGTTCCTGCGCCTTGGTCCGCGCCGTCGCCGGAGAGCCGGCCGTGTCTGCGACAATCAACTCGACCTTGCGGCCCGCCAGCGTGTTGTCGCGCTCCTTCAGGAACATCGTCATGGCCAGTTCCATATCGATGCCGCCGGAGGCCAGCGGTCCGGTCTTGGCCGCCATCAATCCGACCCGGATCGGTCCGCTGTTCTGGGCCAAGACAACATGAGGGGCCGCCATGCTGGCGATACCTGCGCCGGCAACGCTGCCGACAAATTGACGTCGCGATATCGTCATTGGAATCCTCCCCGAAACGCTACAAACCGGCTGTCGCCTGCTTTATTGGTTGGGCGTTTTATCCGACGGAAGTCATAAATGATCAAGTGATAACCACGACATCGACTTGGCGAGCTGACTATTTTGTAGCAGGGGGGATCGAGGGGTGGCCCGAAATTCGCGGCCGCTTTGATGCAGTGCGGTAGCGCGGGTGGCCTATTTCGGATCGCGCGCGGTTCATTTGGGCGTCGTGACGTTGGTCTTCTTCAACACCTCGAACACGGACGCCGTATCCTGGTCGCCCAGTCCCATCGCCATGGCTTCGGTGTAGACCGGCTGCGTCAGCGTAAACAGCGGGGTCGCACAGCCGACCTCACTTGCGAAATCGGCAATGATTGCCATGTCCTTTTTCCAGACCGAGACCTTCATGGTTGCAGGCTCGTAGACGCCTTCGACCATCATTGGCGCGCGCATCTGAAACATGCGCGAACCGCCGGCGCCCGGACCGACCATATCGACCACCATTCTGGGATCGAGCCCGGCGCGCTCCGCCAGCACCATCGCCTCGGCCGTCGCGACGTTGTGGATAGCCACCAGATGGTTGGCGATAAACTTCATGCGGCTGCCATTGCCGTATCTGCCGAGATCGGCGCTTTGCTTGGCGAAGTCGGCGAACAGGCCCTTGCATTGTGCGATCGCTTTGCTGTCGCCACTGGCGTAGACGATGAGATCGCGAACTTTCGCCTGCGCGCCGGTTCCGCTCAGCGGACAATCCAGCGCGATATGGCCCGCCTTTTTCAGGATGGCTTCGAAGCGAAGCTTGTCGGCGATGCCAAGCGTGGAGAGCTCGACTACGATCCGCGGCGGCTGCCCGGAACCGGCGATTTTCTGAGCGACATCCTCGGCGGCCGCGGGACTGGGAAGGCTGGTCATGATGATGGGCCGGTCGCGCGCCACCTGGCCGGCGTCGCCGGCAATTGCGACATTGGAAAGTCCGAGCTCGTCTCGTCGCGCGGCGTCGGTATCGAAGCCTGTCACGCGCCACCCGCGCTCGACGAGGTTGCGGGCGATCGCGCCGCCCATGATGCCAAGGCCGATAATTCCAACGGTCTTGTCCATGAGAGTTGTTTCCTTACCTGTCGAATTCGATTGACGGGCAACGCGCGCCGCGCCTTAATTAGTGATCATGCGATAAACAATCATCAAGTAGCTTCGGCCGGTCAAGCGCTTTAGCCGCGATGCGACAAAATCAAGAGGGGGTGGCGGCCTCCTTGCATCTCGATCGGCCGAATCTTAAAAATCGCGGAACGGGCGGGTAGCGAGGAACGCCAAGATGGCAGGTGCCGGTCGGAAACCAAACGCAAGCCTGTCCACGGGCCCCGACGCGGACGACCGCGCCTATGCGGCCATGATTGCGCGTGCCAAAGCACTGATTCCGCAATTCCGCGAACGCGCTTCCCGGACCGAGGAATTGCGGCGTCTGCCGCCGGAGACCGAGCGCGATCTGCACGAATCAGGATTGTTCAGGATCGTGCAGCCGAAGCGGGTAGGCGGCTCCGAATTCGATTACGTGGCGCTGGTTGATTGCGCCGATGCGATCGGGCAGGCCGACGCCTCGGTGGCCTGGAATTTCGCCAATCTTGCAAGCCATCACTGGATGCTGGGCATGTTCGACAAGCGCGCTCAGGACATGGTCTGGAACAAGGACGCCAACGCCCTGATAGCATCCTCTTTCATTTTTCCCGCCGGTCGCGCCAGGAAAGTGGAGGGCGGATATGTGCTGCGGGGTAGCTGGCCTTTCTCGTCGGGAGTGGAATCCAGCGAATGGAATATGCTTGCCAGCGTTGTTTCTTCCGAGGATGAGGCTGACGGGATCGAGTACCGCATCTTTCTGCTCAACAAGAGCGACTACAAAATCCTCGACACGTGGAACGCGACCGGACTGCGCGGAACGGGCTCGAACGACGTCGAGGTCAAGGATGCCTTTGTTGCCGAGCCTATGACGCTTGCGGTGAGCGATCTCGACGGTGGCCCGACGCCCGGCAGCGCCGTCAATCCGAATGCGCTTTATGCGTTGCCGGTATTCTCGTTGTTTCCCTATGTGCTTTCCGGCGTGGCGCTCGGAAACGCGCAGGCCTGCCTCGACGACTATGTCGATATCGCCCGGCATCGCGCATCGACCTACAATCGCGCTAAGATCGGCGACCTGCAAAGCACGCAGATCAAGATTGCCGAGGCTTCCGCCAAGATCGATGCGGCCCGCCTGATCATGCGCTCGACCTGCATCGAGGCGATGGCCGAGGCCAGGCGCGGCCGCGTTCCGGATATCGCCGCCAAGACAAAGTCGCGCCGCGATGGCGCTTTTGCTGTCAATCTCTGCACGGAAGCAGTGTCGTTGCTGTTTTCAGCAAGCGGCGCGCGGGGACTGTTCACGACGGGCGCATTGCAGCGGCAGTTTCGCGATGGCCATGCGATCAATTCGCATATCGCGTTCAATTTCGATGCGGCCGGCACCAATTACGGTCGGGTTGCGCTTGGCCTGCCCTCCGAAAATCTGACGCTTTGAGCCGGCGGATGACCAACGCCCCAAAGCATCCGACCCATCCGGATCCGGCCAACGAGCTGGCCAGCGATCATTCACCGATCGATCCCAGGGATTTCCGAAACGCGCTGGGTACTTATGCTACGGGCGTCACCATCATCACGGCGATCGCGGCTAATGGAAAGCCGTATGGGCTGACCTGCAATTCCTTCGCCTCGGTGTCGCTGAACCCGCCGCTGGTGCTCTGGAGCCTGGGGATGTTTTCCCAGGGGTTGAGCATCTTCCAGAACGCCGGTCATTTTGCGGTCAACGTGCTGGGCGCATCGCAGCAGGCGCTGGCGTCCAAATTCGCAAAATCTTCGGAAGACAGGTTTGCCGGCGTCGAATGGACGCCGGGCCTCGGCAACGCGCCGCTTCTTGCGAACAGCGTGGCAAATTTTCAATGCCGTGCGGCCGGTCGATATTATGGCGGCGACCATGTGATTTTTCTGGGGGCTGTCGAGGCCTATGCATACGACCGGCAGGAGCCGCTGCTATTTGCGCGCGGCGGTTACGGCCGATTTCTCGGGGCTGACGGCGGCTCAGCGTCCAAGCCATGAGAAGGAAGGGGCCGCCCAATCGTGCTGGCGTGAAGAAGAAGCGGCTATCCCCCGACGATCGCCGCAGGGAATTCGTCGCCAAGGCGACCGAATTCTTCTCGGAAGAAGGGTTCGGCGGCGGAACGCGCGACCTGGCACGCCGGCTTGGCGTGACCCAGCCGCTGCTGTACCGCTATTTTCCGAGCAAGGATGACCTGATCAAGGAAGTCTATCGCACAGTCTATCTTGAACCGCTCGACCCCGGCTGGGAGAAGCTCCTCACTGACCGCTCGCGACCGATCCGCGATCGTCTGCAGGAATTCTACAACGCCTACACGAATGTGATCTTCACCCGCAAATGGCTGCGTATCTATCTCTACTCGGGCCTGAAAGGGCTGGATATCAACCGCTGGTATGTCGGCGTGGTGCGGGACAAGATTCTGACGCGCATTGTCAGGGAATGCCGCCATGAAGCGGGGCTTCCGGCGCAAGGCAAGCCGACCGCGTCCGAGCTTGAAATGGCGTGGGTGTTCCACAGCGGAATCTTTTATTACGGGGTCCGCAAGTACATCTACGAATCTCCCGTTCTTGAGGACAAGGAGCGGATGATCAGCAACGCGCTGGACGTCTTATTGGCCGGCTATGGACGGGTTTTCGCTACGCCGGCCGCGCCGAACCGCGCACCGGTAAAGGCGGTTGGCTGAGCGGCTATGGATGGTTTCGATAGCGCGACGCGGCTTCCGGTCCGGATTACGATTTCGACATTTCGACCCGGTACCAGTCGCCAATCTCGCTGGCGGTCATCAGCGCGACGCCATCATGGCCGATGACATAGTCGAGCAACGCTTCCAGATATTTGATGCGATGCGGGACACCGGTAATGTAGGGATGAATCGAGATCGCCATGATCCGCGCATTGGTTGTGCCCTCGAGATACAGGCGGTCGAACTGATCGGTGCAGCGCTTCAGAAACTGTTCGGAAGAAAGGTGCTGCAGGGCATGGATGACGATGTCATTGGTCTCGACCGAGTAGGGAATTGTCGTGATGGTGCCGTGAGGCGTGGCGATATCCTGCGGAAGATCGTCAATTACCCAGTCAGCGACATATTCTATGCCGTTGAGTCGCAGTAGATCGAGGGTCTCATCGGTCTCTGTCAGACCCGGGCTTTCCCACGACCGCGGCGGCAGGCCGGCGAATTTTGCAATGGTGTCGACGGCTCGCTTGATCGCGTCGGCCTGGTTATCGAGTTTGTGCATCGGGCCCTGCACGAATCCGTGGCCCATGAATTCAAAGCCGGCCTCCAGCGCGGCGGAAGCGACGCGGGGATAGGAGCTGCAGACATTGGCGTTCAATGCCAGGGTGACCGGCATGTTGCGATCGGTCAGCGCCTTGAACTGGCGCCAGAAGCCGGCGCGCATTCCGTATTCGTGCCAGGACCAGTTGGGCACATCCGGCAACAGCGGCTGCCCCATCGGTGGACTCAGCACCGTCCGCGGCATCGCGTTCTCGATCCGCCACTCCTCGACATTGAGGATAACCCATACCGCGAGCTTCTTGCCGCCGGGCAGCCTCAATTTCGGCCGATCGACCTGTGCCTGGTAGGGGATGCGATCGGTAAGAGCCACGTCGCCCTCTTAATTGGCTGCGGACGGTTCTGCGGCGCTAGACCGTTTTGCAGCGCCGGCGTTGACCCGCGGCATGACCTTTTCGGCCATCAGGATCATGGACCGTCGTCCGAGTTCCGGATCCTTCCAGTCCTTGCCGGCATACAGCAGTGTGCCAAACTTGCCGACCTCGTCCTGAAAAGCGAGCACCTGATCGGCAACGCTATCCGGGGTGCCATAAATGATCAGCTTGTCGCAGATCATTTCCAGCGTTACCTCATCGTCGGGCTGATCGCGGCGCGTCTTGAACAATTCGATGCGGCCGTTTTTTTTCAGTTTGGTGAACAGCGAGCGATAATAATAGACGTACGGCCCATCGGGGTCCGTCGCGTAAGCCCTTGCCGTTGCCGCGTCCTTGGCGACAAACACGCTCTTGGCAACTCTCCAGTTGCCGGGATCTGCAGGGCGGCCGGCGCGCTCGCAGCCTTCGACATATTTCGGCCAGTGGCTCTTCACCCAGGTCGGCATCAGGAAATTGGCCGAAATCGGGTCCCAGCCGCGTGCGGCGGCCTCGGTGACACCCTTGGAAAATGGTGCGACGGCGGTCACGACAACTGGCGGGTGCGGCCGCTGCAAGGGCCTCGCAATGAATCCCTGGCCGATATCCTTGATCAGGGTCTTTTGCGTCGAGATGTTCCAGTATTTTCCCTGAATATTATACGGTGGCTCACTGGCCCAGATATCCATCACCTGATTGATCGATTCGAGAAACATGGCGTTGCGGTCGGCGTCGAGATTGCCGAACAGTTCTGCATCCGACAGCAGACCGCCGGGGCTGATTCCGAAAATCAGCCGCCCGTCGAGCATGTGATCGAGCATCGCGATAGAGGCCGCGACCGTGGCAGGATGGGTGTTCGGCATATTGATTGTGCCGGTACCGAGCCTGATCTGCCTGGTGGCGGCTGCGATCCATGCGAGGAACGCGATACAGGAGGTGATGTTTTCGGCCTGGTCGGTGACGTGCTCGCCAACATAGGCTTCCGTAAACCCGAGCTCGTCGGCCAGCAGGAACGCTTCGCGGTCTTCCCGGAGGGAAAGCTTCCAGTCCTTGCCGAGTGGGTGGATCGGCATCGTAAAGAATCCCAGATTCATTGTCCGCTCCTCCCCGGCCGATTCCGATGCGCGTCGACCGTGCGTCGTTCACCTTAGATATCACAAGTCCGAAAGGCGAATCTCCCGAAATAATCGTTCGATAAACAAACTTGACGTTTGATGGCCACCACCGTCTAATCCCTGGAAAATGCCCAAAAAGCCGGCCGGGGAGGTCACGCAAATGAAAGCCTCGGCTTTCAGCTACGCACGCGCAACCAGCGTTGCGAACACTTTGGAGCTGCTCGCCGCGCACGGGGACGGGGCAAAGGTGCTGTCGGGCGGCCAGAGCCTGATGCCCGCTATGAATTTGCGTTTGATCGCTCCCAAACTGATCGTCGATATCGGCGGGCTCACCGAGTTGCGCGGCGTCGCAGTGAGAGACGCTATCCTCACCATTGGTGCGCTGACGCGCCATGTGGATCTCCAGCGATTGCCGGAAATCGCCGCGCACGCCCCCCTGCTGACGGAAGCCGCGGCCCATGTCGCCCATCCGGCGATCCGCAACAGGGGAACCCTCGGTGGTAGCCTTGCCCATGCTGACCCCGCTTCCGAACTGCCGGCCTGCATGGTCGCGCTGAATGCGAGCATTATAGTGCGCGGTCCAAAGGGCGAGCGGCGGATTGCGGCTGAGAATTTTTTCAAGGGGATCTATGAAACCGACTTGTCGCCGCAGGAATTGTTGATTGCCATTGAACTGCCGGTCGTGCGGAAAAACTCCACGCATTTCTTTCACGAATTTTCCCGGCGGCGAGGGGATTACGCCATCGCCGGACTCGCGGCGCAGGCGATTGCCGCCGGCGACGTCTTCACGGACCTTCGCATGACTTTCTTTGCCGTAGGTGACCGGCCGCTATTGACCAAGGCCGCAAATAAACTCGTCAACGTCCCCATCACGCCCGCGGGGTTGTCGGAGGCGTCGGCGATCCTTGGCAAGGAGCTTGATCCGCCGGAGGATCAACAGGCGTCCGCTTCGATGCGTCGCCATTTGGCGAAGGTGCTGATGGCGGGCTGCGTGTCCGCGCTGCTCGACCGCCCCGATCTCAAAGTCGGGGGACCGGGGTGACGACTCCCTTGCCAATCTCGCTCGATGTCAATGGCGAGCGCGTTGATACGTATGTTCTGCCGCGTCTTAACCTCGCGGACTTCCTGCGCGAGCAACTGCAGCTGACGGGGACACATGTCGGTTGCGAGCATGGGGTTTGCGGCGCGTGCACCGTGTGCGTCAACGGCGAAATTGTCCGTTCCTGTCTGATGCTGGCGGTGCAGGTGCACGGCGCATCCGTCCAGACCATCGAGGGATTGTCTGACAGCGGCGAGGTCGCCGATCTGCAGGCCGCGTTCAGGGATCGCAATGCATTGCAATGCGGCTACTGCACGCCGGGCATGCTGATGGCCGCGCAGGATTTATTGAAACAGCAGGCCGAACCGGACCGCGAGAGGATACGCGAGCATCTTTCCGGCAATTACTGCCGCTGCACCGGATACCAGGCCATTATCGATGCCGTCGAGACCACGGCGCGCACGCGCGCGGGGCGCCGGCCATGATCGTGACATCGGCAAATCCGGAAACTCTCTCGGAGCTCGATCGGCCGAACTCCTATATCGGCAAGGTGGTCCCGCGCCCCAACCTCGAGCGGCTGATGCAGGGACGCGGGCTTTATGTCAGCGACATCGAACTGCCACGCATGGCGCATGTGGCCTTCCTGCGCTCGCCCTATGCCCATGCGAAAATCAGGCGTATCGAGGCCACCGAGGCGCGGCGCTTGACCGGCGTCATCGCCGTCGTGACCGGCGAAGAGCTGGCGGCCGTGATCACGCCCTGGGTTGGCGTGCTCTCGCATTTGAAGGGCCTCAAATCGGCGCCGCAGCATGCCATCGCGATCGACCGCGTGTGCTGGCAAGGCGAAGCCGTCGCGGCTGTCGTGGCGACGAGCCGTGCCGTCGCCGAGGATGCGGTCGAAGTCGTGCGGGTCGACTACGAGGAACTCGATGCGGTGACGGACATGCGCACCGCGCTCGATCCGGAAACACCGGTGATTCATTCGTCGCTCGGCGACAATCTCGCCTTCGAGCGCAACCTCGATACGGGCACGGTCGACGCGGCGTTTGCTGACTCCGACGCGGTGGCGGAGGCGGATTTCATCTTTGGGCGGCACACCGGTGTGACGCTGGAGCCGCGCTCGGTCGTGGCTGACTGGAACGCGGCTGAGGAAAGGCTCACGATCTACCAGGGCACGCAGGCGCCGCACATGGTGCAGAACATCGCGGCCCTCCATCTCCGGCTAGAGGAAGCGCAGGTTCGGGTGGTTTGCAAGGACGTCGGCGGCTCCTTCGGCATCAAGGTCCACATCTACGCCGATGAAATGGCTACCTATGCGCTGTCGAAATTGCTGCGGCGGCCGATAAAATTTGTCGCCGACCGGGTCGAAAGCTTCAATACCGATATTCATGCCCGCGACCATCGCTGCAAGGGCCGAATCGGCGTCAAGCGCGACGGAACGATCATGGCGTTCGACATCGATGATCTGACCGGCATCGGTCCCTATTCGATGTATCCGCGCACCAGCGCCATCGAAGCCAACCAGGTCGTCAATCTCGTTGGCGGCCCCTATGTGACAAAAAATTATCGTGCCCGCGCCCGCGTCGTGTTCCAGAACAAGAACGTGATGTGCCAGTACCGCGCGGTCGGCCATCCGATCGCATGCTCGGTGACCGAAGGGCTGGTCGATCTGGCGGCGGCAATAATCGGGATGGACCCGGTGGAAATCCGCCGCCGCAATCTCATTGCCGACGATGCCTACCCCTGCGCGTCGCCTTCCGGCCTGCGGTTCGAGGTGTTGTCGCATCACGCCGCGATGAACAGACTGATGTCGATGATGGATTACGACGGCCTGCGCGCCGAGCAGGCGGCCTTGCGAAGCAAGAACATTCATCGCGGCATCGGCATCGCGAGTTTTATTGAGGTCACCAATCCCAGTGCGGCATTTTACGGCGTCGGTGGCGCCCGCATCTCGTCGCAGGATGGCGTCGCGGTGCGGCTGGACGCTCAGGGTTCGGTGATCTGCCAGACCAGTATCACCGAGCAGGGGCAGGGCTCGGAATCCCTCACCGCGCAGATCGTCGGCAGCGTGCTCGGCGTCTCGATGGATCGAGTCCGCGTCATTCTGGGCGATACCGACAACACGCCCTATGGCGGCGGTACCTGGGCATCGCGTGGCGCGGGCATCGGCGGCGAGGCCGCGCTGCAGGCGGCGAAGGTCTTGCGCAGCAACATACTGGATGTAGCGGCCGCCATCCTGCAGTCTTCGCCGGCCGAACTCGACATAGCAGGCAATGCGGTGGTGAACGCCAGCGACGGGTCGCCGCGTATCGAACTGCGCGAGCTCGCCAGAATCGTCTATTTCCGCCCGGATACCCTGCCGCCGGGCATTCAGCCCGAGCTGATGGCGACGCGCCATTTCGTGCCCCGCGAATATCCCTTCGCTTTCACCAATGGGGTTCAGGCCTCATGGCTCGAAGTCGACACCGACACCGGCTTCGTAAAACTGCTCCGGCATTGGGTGGTCGAGGATTGCGGCACCATCATCAATCCGCAGTTGGTCGACGAGCAGATCCGGGGCGGGGTGGTGCAGGGCCTTGGTGCCGCGCTGTTCGAAAAATGCATCTATGATGAACGCGGCCAGCTGACCAACGCCAATATGGCCGATTATCTGGTGCCGATGTCCGGTGAGATGCCCGACATAGATGTGGGCCACGTGATATCGCCGACCGCGGAGACCGAGCTGGGTGCAAAGGGCGCAGGCGAGGCCGGTACGGCTGGGGCAGCCGCAGCGGTGGCCAACGCGGTGAATGATGCGCTCAAGCCGTTCGGCGCGATTATTACCGAGATTCCGCTGACGCCGCAGGTTATCCTGACGGCGCTGGGGAGAATTTGAACAACAAGACCGGATGTAATGCTCAAGGGAGAATGTATGACCAAGAAGACGAATTGACTCAAAGGCGGACATGACGCTTTTTCATTGTGATGTCCGCCTTGTTCATCCAGTATACGACCAAAACACGAGACATCTGGGGAGGATTAATGAAACGCAGGACACTTCTCGGCGGAACCGTCGCCGTCGCCATGCTTGGACTGACCTCAAGCGTTGGCGCTCAACAGCCGCCGATCAAAATCGGCATGAGCATGCCGCAGACCGGCGGTCTCGCGGGCGGCGGCAAGGCTTCGCTGCTTGGCATCGAGATCTGGCGGGACGATGTCAACGCCAGGGGTGGCCTGCTCGGCCGCAAAGTCGAGCTCGTCGTCTATGACGACAAATCGAGCGCCTCCGAGACCCCGGCGATCTACTCAAAGTTGCTGGATGTCGACAAGGTCGATATTCTGTTCGCGCCCTACGCGACGGTGCCGACGGCGCCGATCATGCCGCTTGTCAAGCAGCGCGGCCTGTTGCTGATCGGGAATTTCTCGTTCCAGGTGAACAGCAAGGTTGGCCACGACATGTGGTTCAACAACGCGCCGTGGGGACCGGCCGACAGCTGGGCGGCATCGTTCCTCAGTCTCGGCCAGAAGGCAGGCGGCAAGACCGTGGCGCTTCTCGCGTCGGACCAGGAATTCGCTCAGAATCTGGCGGCGACCGCGCGGGACGTCGCCAAGCGGTTCAACATGTCGATCGTCTTCGATCAGGCCTATCCGCCCAACACCGTGGAATTCTCCGGCATCATTCGCGCGCTTAAGGCCGCGAAGCCCGACATCGTCTATGTCGCGTCCTATCCTCCGGATTCGGCGGGAATTTTGCGCGCCGTGAACGAGATCGGGATCGGAGACAACGTCAAGATCTTCGGCGGCGCCATGGTCGGCCTGCAATTCACCGCGGTGATGCAGAATCTGGGTTCGCTGCTCAACGGCGTCGTCAACTACAACTCATGGCTCCCGGAGCCGAGCATGTATTACGACGGGACCAAGGCGTTCCTCGAGACCTATGCGAAACGGGCCGTGGAAGCCAAGGTCGATCCGCTGGGCTATTATCTCGCGCCGTTCGGCTACGCCAGCGGCCAACTTGTCGAGCAGGCCATCAAGGCGACGGGGTCGCTCGACCAGAAGGGTATCGCTAAATACCTGCACGAGCACGAGACCAAGACCATCGTCGGTCCGATCGCGTTTTCGGCGGACGGCGAGCGAAAGGAAACCGCGACGCTGCTGGCGCAGTTCCGCGGCGTGGTGGACAAGGACATGGAGCAGTTCCGCGGCTCCGGCAAGCAGGTGATCCTGTTCCCGGAGCGATTGAAGACCGGCGATCTCATTAGCCCGTTCGAGGCCGCCCGGAAGTAGACCTCGCGGCCCTTTTTTCCGGACCCTGGCGGCGCTAACCGGGGTCCGGACAAATGTGTCCCGGGCATGGATAGATAACCGGGCGCGCCCGAATCGGGCAACGGTGCCTTAAGAAGGCTCAGGGGGACCCCAATTGTTTTCAATGGATCTGCTGCGCGATGCCGTGGTGTCGGGGGTGCTGCTCGGCTGCTTCTATGCGGCGGTCAGTCTCGGGCTGTCGGTCTCGTTCGGCCTGCTCGACGTTCCCCACGTCGCGCATCCAGCCTTCCTGGTAATGGCGTCCTACGGCGTGTTCTTGCTCAACGATCGCTTCGATATCGACCCGCTGCTGGCAGGGCTGTTGATCTCGCCGCTGCTGTTCCTGTTCGGTCTTGCCGCCTACCGGCTGTATTACGAGACATTCGAAAGACGCGGCAGCGATGCCGCCGTGCGCGGGATCGCGTTCTTCTTCGGCATCGCGTTCATCATCGAGGTGCTGATCATCCTGCAGTTCGGCGTCGACCAGCGCTCGGTGACCGCGTCCTATATCGGCAAGGCCTGGCGGATCGGCGAGATGCGGATTCCGATCCGGATGCTCGTCGCCTTCGCGGTCGCCTCAGTGATGACGATCCTGTTGACGCTGTATTTGTCGCGAACCTTCATGGGACGCGCGATCCGCGCGGTCGCGCAGGACCAGGAGGCGCTGCGGCTGATGGGCGCCAACCCGGTCTGGATCAAGCAATGGGCGTTCGGCATCGCGACCGCCGTGCTCGGGATCGCCGGCGCCCTGCTCATCATCGTCGCCCCGGTCGATCCGATACTCGACCGCGCCTATATCGGGCGGACATTCTGCGTCGTGGTCATGGCGGGGCTCGGCAGCATGACCGGCACGCTCCTCGCGGCCATTATCCTTGGCGTCGCCGAGACGATCGTTCTGACCCTGTTCGGCGCCTCCTGGGCGCCGGCCATTTCGTTTGCGATGCTGCTCGGCGTGCTCGCCGTCCGGCCGCAGGGCCTGTTCGGCAGGTGATCATGAGCCGCAACAGCATCCGCTTCTGGATCGGGGCGGTCCTCTTTCTCGTCGCCGCCGCGACGATGACACAACTCATCCGCAACGAATACCCGTTCTTCGCCGGCTACGTGATCCTGCAATTCATCGTGCTCGCGGTGGCATGGAGCATCCTCGGCGGCTATGCGGGCTACGTGAATTTCGGCACCAGCGCGTTTTTCGGCGTTGGCGTCTACACGGCCGTGTTCCTGTTCAAGGCGACCGGCGCGCCGCTCGCCGTGCAGATCGCAGCCGCCGCGATCGTCGGCGCATTGCTCGGCTTCGCGGTGGGTCTTGTGACCTTGCGCATGCAGGGCATCTACTTCTCGATCGCGACGATTGCGATGACCATCATCATCGAGACAACGGTGACGAACTGGCGATATGTCGGCGGCGCGGCCGGCATCCAGCTGCAGCGGCCGCCGGTGATGCCGCCCTTCGACGCCTACGTGCAGATGCTGTTTTTCGTTCAGGCGCTGCTGGTGGTGCTGACGGTAGCGATTGCCCGCTACATGCAGATCTCATGGATGGGCCGCGGCCTGCAGGCGCTCAAGGACGACGAGCTCGCCGCGGAATGCACCGGCGTGCCGACCTTGCGGCTGAAGGTGACGGCGTGCGTCATCTCCGGCGCGCTGATGTGCGCAGCCGGTGCGCCCGCCGCCATGTACCTGCAATACGCGGACCCGTCGTCCGCTTTCAATCTCAATTACTCCGTCTCGGTGCTGGCGATGTCGCTGATCGGTGGCACCGCGCATTGGATCGGCCCGGTTCTCGGCGCGATCTTGCTGGGCACGACGCAGCAACTACTGACCGTCAGCATCTCGTCGGAAGTCAATGTGCTGGTGCTCGGCATCATGCTGGTGCTGTTCGTGGTGGCGGCGCCGGAGGGTCTGATTGGCCTGTTCCGCCGGCTTGTCCGCATTCGCACGGGGGGCCAGGCATGACATCGCCCGAAGCACCCGAGCCGTTGCTGCGGATCGCCGCTCTCACCAAGCGCTTCGGCGGCTTCACCGCCCTGGACAATGTCAGTGTCGATGTCCGCCCGGGAGAGCGCTTCGGCCTCATCGGCCCGAACGGCTCGGGAAAGACCACGCTGATCAATTGCATTTCCGGCGCGTTCCGTACCGAGGCCGGAACCGTGGTGTTCCGCGGCGAGGACGTCACGCGCTTGCCGCCACATCTGCGCACCCGCCGCGGCATCGCGCGCAGCTTCCAGATCCCGCGGCCGTTCAAAAGCATGACGGTCGCCGAAAACCTGATGGTGGCGATCGACTTCGCGACCGCCGCGAACGACTTCGTTCCGGTCGCGCAACGGCGCGAGGCCATGATGTCGATCCTGACGCAGACCGGGCTTGCGTCCAAGGCCGATGTGTCGACCACAAGACTGAGCCAGGTGGAATTGCGCAAGATGGAGCTCGCCCGCGCGATGGCGACGCGCCCGAAGCTGCTGATTTCCGACGAGGCCATGGCCGGCCTTTCCGGCGCCGAGGTCGACGAGGTGCTCGATCTCCTCATGACGCTCGCGGATCACGACATCACCGTCATCATGATCGAGCACATCATGCAGGCCGTGATGCGTTTTTCGGACCGCGTGATGTGTCTGGACGCCGGCAGGATCATCGCGATCGGCGTACCGGACGAAGTCATGGCGAACCCGCGGGTGCAGGAGGCCTACCTTGGCACTTAGCCTCGCCATCCACGACCTTGACGCGGGTTACGGCGCCGTGAAGGCGCTGCGCGGCGTCACGCTCCAGGTCGAGGCCGGCGAGACCGTCGCATTGCTCGGCACCAACGGGAACGGCAAGAGCACGTTGATGAAGTGCATCGCGGGCCTGGTTCGGCCGCAGCGCGGCGGCATTCTGCTGACAATCGACGGAAAGGCGCACGATCTGGCCAGGCTGTCGCCCGAGGCCATCGTCGATCTCGGCGTGGCGCTGGTCCCGGAGGGACGGCGATTGTTTCCCAAACTGACCGTGCTGGAAAATTTGATGCTCGGCGCCTTCCGGAAGGCCGCCCGCCGCGACCTCGATCGCAACCTTGCGCTCGCCTTCGAGACATTTCCGACCCTCAAGGGGCTGCAGAACCAGCTCGCCGGCACCATGTCGGGCGGGCAACAGCAGATGCTCGCCATCGCGCGCGCGCTGATGTCCTCGCCGCGCCTGTTGCTGATCGACGAGCCTTCGGTAGGCCTGTCGCCGCTCCTGGTATCGCAGACCATCGCCAAGATCGGTGAACTCAATCGGCGTTTCGGCCTGACGGTGCTGATGGCGGAGCAGAACTTTAACCAGGCGATCCGCATCGCCGACCGCGGTTACATCATCGTCCATGGCGAGATCGTCGTCGCGGCCGGTTCGGTCGACGAGTTGAAAGGCAACGACATCGTCAAGCGGCTCTATCTCGGGGGCGTCGTATGATTGCCCGCTAAGGGTTTCGGCTTCGTGCCATGAACGCGCAGGGGGCGATCCTGGTCGAGGAGAATGTGGAACTGGCCCTCGATATCGCCGACCACGCCTGTGGGCCGATCAGGCGCGGTGAACTGTCACGCTGCCGCGAGCGAGCGGTTGGCCGACAACGAGATCAAGGAGCGTTATTGCTCGGTGTGATCCGCCGTTGTCGCATTGCAGCGCGGAGGGCGGATCGGCGAGGGCGAGGGGCCAGAAAACCGGCTTCCGCGCTTGATCTTGATCAACGCTTTCTGCTTCAATCGGAGCAACCCTGGGCCAAATTATCAACCGGTTTTTGGGGGGAATATATATAATGACCGTGCCAGTCCGGGCGAGACCCAGCCCAAGGCCTTCCGATTCGCCGCGCGGCATGGCGCTGTTGCGCGATCCGCTGCTTAACAAGGGCACTGCTTTCACGGAAGCGGAACGCGACGCCCTGGGGTTGCGCGGCTTCCTGCCCGCGCACGTGCTGTCGATGAAGGATCAAGCCGAACGCGTGCTGACCAATCTGCGCAGCCTGCCCACCGATCTGGAAAAATACATCGCGCTCAACTCGCTGCATGACCGCAACGAGGCGCTATTCTTCCGCGTGGTATGCGACAACATCGACGAAATCCAGCCGATCATCTACACCCCGACAGTGGGGCTCGCCTGCCAGCGGTTCGGTCTCATCTTCCAGCGGCCGCGCGGCATGTTCATCAACGCCAGCGATCGCGGGCGTATCGCGGAACTGCTGGCCAACTGGCCTTATCCGGCGAAGCTTATCGTCGTCACGGACGGAGAGCGCATCCTCGGCCTCGGCGACCTCGGCGCCCACGGCATGGGCATTCCGGTCGGCAAACTTTCGCTATACTCGGCCTGCGCCGGCATCCACCCGGAATACTGCCTGCCGGTAATGCTCGACGTCGGCACCAACAACGAAGACTTCCTGAACGATCCCTATTATATCGGCATGCGGCAGAAACGCCTGAGCGGCGCCGCTTATGATGAATTCGTCGACGAATTCATCACCGCTGCGCGCGAGACATTTCCTGGCGTGCTGATCCAGTTCGAGGATTTCGCCAATCATTCGGCATTCCGTCTGCTGCACAAATATCGCGACAAGATAAATGTCTTCAACGACGATATCCAGGGAACCGCCGCGGTGGCGCTTGCGGGTCTTTTCTCGGCGTTGCGCGTGACTGGCAAGAAGCTTACCGACCAGAAGGTGCTCTTCCTTGGTGCAGGCGAGGCTGCGACCGGCATTGCCGATCTCGTGGTCTCGGCAATGATGGCGGAGGGCACATCCGAAGCCGAGGCGCTGCGGCGCACATGGCTGGTGGATTCGCGCGGCCTTGTTGTAAAGAACAGGGCAGGCCTCACCGACCACAAGCTTCGCTACGCGCACGATCATGCGCCGGTCGGCGACTTCCTCACCGCGATCGAAACGCTTAAGCCCACCGCGATCATCGGCGTTGCAGCGGTGGGGGGCGCCTTCACGCCCGAGGTGCTGCAGACCATGGCGCGGATCAACGATCGGCCGATCGTGTTTGCACTGTCCAACCCGACATCGAAGGCGGAATGCTCTGCCGAGGAAGCCTACCGCCATACCGGCGGTCGGGCGCTATTCGCATGCGGCAGCCCGTACGATCCCGGTGCAGCTCGACGGCAGGACGTTCGTGCCGCGCCAGGGCAACAATTCCTACATCTTCCCCGGCGTCGGTCTCGGCGCGATCGCGAGCGGATCAAGACTGGTGACCGACGAGATGTTCATGGCCGCCGCGCACACGCTGGCATATCTGGTCAACCACGCCGACATCGAACAGGGCAGTCTCTATCCGGCGCTACCGCGGATCCGCGAAGTCTCGGCGCATATCGCCGTGGCGGTTGCCGAGGTCGCTTACCGGCGCGGGCTTGCGACTGGCGCTGCGCCGAACGATCTGATGGCGTTCGTTCAGTCGCAAATGTACGACCCTCATTACTGATCGCGCCCGGTACTCAAGGTGACTGCCGACGCTCGGGTTCGTGTCCATGACCCCATGCCAAGTCTGCTTCACTCCGCCGCCACGCCACTAAGCATGTTCGCTTGCCGGGTGGTGACCACCACCTTGATGGCGTCCTCGACGCGGTCCCGCGCGTAACGCAGCGCCGTGGGCAGATCGGCGAGCGCGAAGGTGTGGGTGTGGATTTTCGTCGCATCGAACCGCTTTTCCGACATCAAGGCCATCGCACGTCGCGTGGCGCTGCGGCCTTCGC
This sequence comes from uncultured Alphaproteobacteria bacterium, assembly GCA_963801875.1. Classification (GTDB taxonomy): domain Bacteria; phylum Pseudomonadota; class Alphaproteobacteria; order Rhizobiales; family Xanthobacteraceae; genus Bradyrhizobium. Next base: position 913,731 of record CAWDGT010000011.1, read on the forward strand.
CGCGAATACCGTAAACGTAGATATTGTTCTTCACGAGATGCGCGAGGTCGGTCATGACGGGCACGTGCGGGAATGCCGCCAGGCAGATTTTTCCGCCGCGATTGGCCATATGAATGGCCTGATTGACGGTGGCCTCGGTGCCGGCGCACTCGATCACATAATCCGCGCCGATGCCGCCGGTGAGGTGTTTCACGACATCGACCGCGTTCTCTTCGGCGATGTTGATGACGCGGTCCGCGCCTAATTCCGTGCCGATTGCGAGGCGCTTGTTGCGCGTTCCCGTCAGGATCACGGGACTCGCTCCAAGCGCTTTTGCAACGGCTACCGCGAGCAGTCCGATGGGCCCCGGACCAATCACGACAACGCTTTCACCGGCGACCAGCCCGCCCAGTTCGGTCAGGCCGTACATGGAGGTCCCGGCGGTGACGACAAGGGTGGCCTCCGCGTCGCTCATTGCGTCAGGCACCCGCGCCAGCGTGTTGATGTGATTGATCGCGTATTCGGCGAAACCGCCGTCGGTGGTAAATCCGTTGGCGCGGTGAGCCTTTTCGGGTTTCCCGTAGTTGAGACAGGAGGTGTACATGCCCTGGCGGCATCGCTTGCACTGGCCACAACCGGCATGGATTTCCACGCTGACGCGCTCGCCGATGTTGAACTCGTCGACCTCGGGTCCGAGCGCCGCAACCGTGCCCATATATTCATGGCCGGGCGTAAAATTCTTGTTGAAGGGCAGGTCGCCCCCAATGCTCGCCGGCGACCCGCTATGGATGATCTCGAGGTCGGTTGCGCAGATCGCAACGGCGTCGATGCGGACCAGAACTTCCGCCCGGCCCGGAACAGGCGTGGGCTTGTCGCGCAGCAAAAGCTGGTCCGGGTCGCCCAACACCCAGGCTTTCATCTGCACAGGGATCGGAAATTGGAGTGATGTCTTGACGCCTGCAGGGTCGTACATGGGCGCGGATCCCTGATTTATTTAGAGGAGGCTTCGATGCGAAAACCATTTCTAACGATGCTGTGTGCGACTGCAATTGGTTTTTCGCACGCGACGACAGCTTTGTCTCAATCGGCGCCGGTTGCACCTGCCGCGAACAAGTTGAATGCCTCGCTTTTTTCGAAGGCCGGATTTGAAGCGATTGCAAGGTTGAAGAGGTCGGATTCAGAAAGGGCGTCCCGTTCGATAGGATGAAGAAGGACGACAGCTAGTACAGGCAGACGCCGGACCCGTGTCAGGTTGAAGGGTAAGAGACCGGGCGGGCATGGATCGATCGCGATACGATCGCCTGTCAACCGATCAGGTTCGCCGATAGCTTGTAGATTTCGAGCGCGTCGGCATCCGGGCCGCGCGCTGCTTTGGCCAGCCTGAACAATTGCGCGGCAAGACCGGCCATCGGCACCGGGCTCGATGTATCGCGGGCGACATCGATCACCGTATCCAGGTCTTTCAGCATCGTCGCGATATGACCGAGCGGCGGCGAATGAATGCCCTGCACCATGCGCGGCACGAACAATTGCAGCGGTATCGAATCGGCAAAACCACCGGCGAGCGCCTCGGGCAGCCGCTTGGCGTCGATCCCGGCGTTTACCGCGAGCCGTGTCGCCTCCGCGAGCACCGCCATGGCGCAGCCGACGATCACCTGGTTGCAAAGTTTTGTGGTCTGGCCCGCGCCGGTCGGCCCCATATGCGTGAGCCTTCGCGCCATCGCCAGAACATAGGGCCGCACTCTTTCGATGTCGGCGGCTTCGCCGCCCGCCATCACCGCAAGCGTTCCTTCCTCGGCGCCCATGGTGCCGCCCGAGACCGGCGCATCGATCCATCCCATGCCGTTCGCCATCTTCAGCCGCGCCGCGATGGCGCGGGCTGCCTCGGGGTGGATCGAGGAGAAGTCGACAACAAGCTTCCCGGTGCCAGCCGCGGTCGCTAGTGGTCTGATTCATTCGGACGATTCCCAAATCGACCGAAGCAGTTCAAGCTCTCGGCATGAGAGCAGGAATTATCGTAAAGGTCACCCGGGCGGACCGCCATCGACTTGAGGCGATCGTCTCGGATCGCAGCGCGCCTCAGAAGCATGTGTGGCGGGCCAATATCATTCTTGCCACTGCCGACGGCTGTGGCACCGCCGAGATCATGCGCCGCTCGGGCAAATCCAAGCCCGTGGTGTGGAGATGGCAAGCCCGGTTCATGGCGGAAGGCGTCGAAGGGCTGACGCGCGACAAGACGCGCAAGCCCGGCAAACCACCGCTGCCGACCGGCACCGTGCAGAGAGTGGTCGACCTGGCGCTCGGGCCGCCGCCGGGAGAAACAACCCACTGGACCGGCCGGATGCTGGCGAAAGCCGCAGGGGTGAGCCTGCGTTCGGTGCAACGTATTCTCGAAGCCCACCAACTCGCGCCGCATCGCATCCGCACGTTCAAGCTGTCGAACGACCCGAAGTTCGCCGAGAAACTCAAAGACGTCGTCGGCCTCTATGTCGATCCTCCCGCCCATGCGGTCGTCCTCTCGGTCGACGAAAAGAGCCAGATTCAGGCGCTCGACCGCACCCAGCCAGGGTTGCCGATGAAGCCGGGCCGTGCCGGCACGATGACCCACGACTACAAACGTCACGGCACCACCACGCTGTTCGCTGCCCTCAACATCCTCGACGGCACCGTCATCGGCTGCAACATGCAGCGCCATCGCCACCAGGAGTTCATTCGCTTCCTCAACACGATCGAGGAGCAGGTCCCGGCAGGGAAAGTAATCCACGCCATCGTCGACAACTATGCGACCCACAAGCATCCGAAGGTACGCCAATGGCTGGCCCGGCATCCCCGCTGGACGTTCCACTTCACCCCGACCTCTGCATCCTGGCTCAATGCGGTCGAAGGCTTCTTCGCCAAGCTTACGCGCCGTCGCCTCAAGCGAGGCGTGTTCCGATCCGTCGTTGACCTGCAAGTCGCCATCAACCACTTCGTCGCCGAGACAAACGCCGATCCCAAACCCTTCGTATGGACCGCCGATCCAAAGCGCGTCCTCGCCGCTGTCAAACGCGGGAAACAAGCGTTAGAGTCGCTCCACTAGACCCTCGGGGCCGAACACCACTTCTTCCACGGCCGCGGCATCCGTCAGGCACATGAAGACGATGCTGGCGGTGTCGGCAACGTCGCGTGGAGAGCGTGCGAGCTTCGCGCCAGCCTCGGCCAGGGCGGCGGCCTTGCCGGAAGACCGGTTCCAGACCGTGACGTCGTGGCCGGCGTTCACCAGGCGCCGCGTCATGGGGAGGCCCATCATTCCCAGTCCGAGGTAGCCGAGCTTTTCCGCTTTCCTTCCGTCCGCCCCGCCAACTCCGGCCATTGCATTTCTCCCTTGAACGCCGCCGGCAAAGGCTTGCCCGGCATGTTGGCCTTTACCACACTCCCGGCCTTGTCGGACCATTACAAGCATGCCCCGGTGGCTTGCCTGATCATTTGAACCATGAAAGGCTTGCACGCATGATATTTGTGCTGACGCCTGTCGGCATTGGAAAAGTGGAGTGGGGATGATGCGGATACCTTCAAAATGGATTTTTGCGGCAGGGGCCGTAGCCGTCGTTTTTGCCGGCGTAAGTTCAGCTCATGCGCAGCAGACGATCCGCGTCGGCTGGACCATCCCGGCCGAGGAATCGAAATACTGGATGATGCGCAGACCCTCGGAATTCCCCAATCTCGGCAAGACCTACAATGTCGAATGGACCCAGTTTCAGGGTACCGCGCCCATGACGCAGGCGCTTGCCGCGGGCGCGCTCGATTGCGCGACACAGGCGCCGTTGTCGCTGGCGAACGGCGTGGTCGGCGGAAATCTGAAGGCCTACATCGTGGCGCAGCACGTCTTCGAAAAGCCCGGCGGCTTCTCGGTGTATTGGGCGGTGATGGACGATTCCCCGATCAAGAAAATTGGCGATCTCAAGGGCAAGACCATCGGCATATCCGTGATCGGCGGCGGCACCTACGGTCCATTCGCGATGCTTCTGAAAAAGAACGGCGTCGATCCGGACAAGGACATCAAGCTGGTAGAGGTTGGTTTCGCCGTATCCGAGGATGCGCTGCGTCAGGGTCGCGTCGATGCCGTCAACATGAACCAGCCCTTCGCGGCGCGCGCCGAGGCCAAGGGCGGCACACGCAAGCTGTTTTCGCTGTCTGAGGAAATGCCGAACATCGTTCACATCCTGGAGGCCTGCCGCGCCGACTTCGTCGACAAGAATCCGGATCTGGTCAGAGCCTATGTCCGCGATATCACCTCCGGCATGAAGAAGGCGCTGGCCAATCGCGAGGAGACGCTCAAGGTCGTCAACGAAGTGCTGAAGGCGCCGATTCCGGTGCTGGATACCTATCTGCTCAAGGACAATGATTTCGGACGGGACCCGGGCGCAGCCCCGAATTTCGAGGCGATCCAGAAGATGCTCGACATCTACGCCGCGACGGGAATGCTGCCGAAAATGGACGTCGCGCAGTTCAAGCATCCGACTATCGTCGCGCCGCTGCAGTAGGCGAGATTATCCACGAGCCGTCCCGGCGTTCGCCGGGACGAGCGGAGAAATTGCACGCATGAAAAAGTGGCGATCACGCGTGACGACCGATGGTCTCGATCGTGCGCCCCATCGCGCCTTCATGCGTGCGATGGGGCTCGACGACGGGGCGCTCGCGAAGCCGATGATCGGGGTCGTCAGCATGAAGGGCGAACAGACGCCCTGCAACATGACCCACGATTTCCAGGTCGACGCCGCCAAAACCGGAATCGCCGAGGCCGGCGGCACACCGCGGGAATTCACCACCATCTCGGTCTCTGACGGCATCAGCATGAACCACGAGGGAATGAAGTTCTCACTTCTCTCGCGCGAGTTAATTGCCGACTCGATCGAAGCCGTGGTCCACGGCCTTGCCTACGACGCGCTGATCGGTTTCGGCGGCTGCGACAAGACGCTGCCCGGCGTGATGATGGGAATGATCCGCTGCAACTTGCCGTCGATCTTCATCTATGGAGGCAGCGCGTTGCCTGGGCGGTATCAGGGAAAAACTCTCACGGTGCTGGATTCCTACGAGGCCGTCGGCGGCTTCATGACCGGCGAAATCGATGAGGCGACGCTTGAGGGCATCGAGCGGACCTGCCTGCCGACGATCGGTGCCTGCGCGGGGCAGTTCACCGCCAACACCATGGGCATGGTTTCCGAGGCCATGGGGTTGACGATGCCCAACGTGTCGATGATCCCCGGCGTCTATGCCGAACGCGCGCAAGTTGCGCGCCGCGCCGGCCGCCTGGTGATGCAGATGCTGCAGCGAGGCGGACCTTTACCGCGCGAAATCGTGACGCGAAAGGCGCTGGAAAACGGCGCGGCCATTGTCGCCGCCACCGGCGGTTCGACTAATGCCGCGTTGCATTTGCCGGCGCTCGCCAATGAGGCCGGCATATCCTTCTCGCTGGATGATGTTGGCGAGGTCTTTGCGCGCACGCCCTTGATCGGGAATTTGCGGCCGGGCGGGAAATATACCGCAAAAGACGTTTACGACATCGGCGGCACCGCCGTCGTGATCTGCGCCCTGGTCGAAAGCGGTCACATCGACGGTCGTTGCCTGACGATATCGGGCCGGACGATTGCGGAAGAATATGGCGGGGCGAATACGCCAGACGGCGAGGTCATCTTCAGCACTGGCGCGCCGATCATGCCGGACGGCGGCGTCGCGGTTCTCAAGGGCAATCTTTGCCCTGACGGCGCCGTCATCAAGGTCGCCGGTCTCAAGAACCTGGTGTTCGAAGGCTCAGCGCGGGTGTTTGAGGATGAAGAGCAATGCGTCGACGCCGTGCGCAATCGCAACTATGCGGCCGGCGAGGTTCTTGTCATTCGCAACGAAGGCCCGGTCGGCGGCCCCGGCATGCGCGAGATGCTCGGCGTTACCGCGCTGATCTACGGGCAGGGCATGGGCGAGAAGGTCGCGCTCATCACCGACGGTCGCTTTTCGGGGGCCACGCGGGGGATGTGCATCGGCTATGTCTCGCCGGAATCGTTTATCGGCGGCCCGCTGGCGCTGGTGCGCGAAGCCGACCGCATCAGGATCGATGCCGGCGCGCGCCGCATGGATCTTTTGATTGACGACGGCGAATTCGCGCGAAGACGGCAGGCATGGAAGCCGCGGCCGCCGCGGCATCGGGCAGGGGCGCTGGCCAAATATGCGCGACTGGTCGGTCAGGCGCCGGGCGGCGCTGTCACCCATGAAGGTGCGGCGGAGTGGCCGTGGTTCGATCAGCCGTGATGCGGCTGGCAGGCCGAAACAGCATCGCCAAGCCTTGCCAGTTTCCGCTATGCTCGGTTTAACCGGGGGCAAATCGAATGCCTTTCGGAACTATGCCGGGGAAAAAAGCGGGAATGAAGGTAGCGCCCTCGCGATCGAATGTTGAGACGGAAGCCGTGCCAGCGCGCAAGCCGGCGGCTGCCGTGATCGAGATCGACCGCGTCTCGCAGATTTTTCAGACTTCAGGGCGTCAAAACCATCTCGCGTTGTCGGAGATTTCGCTGACAATCGAGGATGGCGCCTTCGTCTCGATTCTCGGGCCGTCCGGCTGCGGAAAATCGACGCTGCTTTATATCGTCGGAGGATTCGTCAATCCGACCCAGGGAGTAGCGAAGATGAGGGGCAGGGCGATCACCGGGCCCGGCCCGGATCGCGGGCCGGTGTTCCAGGAGTTCGCGCTGTTTCCCTGGAAAAGCGTGCTCGGCAACGTGATGTATGGTCCGCGCCAACAGGGCGTAAAGCCCGCCGAGGCCGAAGCGCAGAGCCGCGCGCTGATCGAGATGGTCGGCCTCAGGGGCTTCGAGCATTTTTATCCCAAGGAATTGTCCGGCGGCATGAAGCAGCGCGTCGCGCTGGCGCGCACGCTGGCTTATCACCCCGCCGTGCTCCTGATGGACGAGCCTTTCGGCGCGCTGGATGCGCATACGCGCACGCGGCTGCAGAACGACCTGCTCAATATCTGGGAACGGGACCGCAAGACCGTGTTGTTCGTCACCCATTCGGTCGATGAGGCGGTGTTCCTGTCCGACAAGGTCGTGGTGATGACGCGTTCGCCCGGCCGTATCAAGGAGGTCATCGATATCGATCTGCCGCGTCCGCGCCGCCGGTCGGAATTGCTGCTCGATCCGCATTACCAGAAATACGTCGTCGAGATTGAGCGCATGATCGACGACACCAGCGAAGACGAGTTGCGGCCATGATTTCAGGCCGCGTCCTCATTTCCCGCGCGGCGCCGTGGCTCGCCTGCCTCGGCTTGCTCGGCGTCTGGCAGATCGCGGCGCTGATCCTGAACACCGACAGTTTTCCGGCCGCCTCGGAAGCGGTCCGCGCTATCCCTTCGATTCTCAGCGACAAGGAATCCTTGATCAACATTCTCGCATCGCTGCGACGGATGGCCGTCGGCTTCGGTGTCGGCGTAATCGTTTCGATTCCGCTCGGCCTGATGATGGGCCGCTCGCGTGGCGTGGCATCGTTCTTCAATCCGCTATTGATGGTGATCTATCCGGTGCCGAAGGCGGCGCTGATGCCGATCATCATGCTCTGGCTCGGCGTCGGAGACGTCGCCAAGACGCTGGTCATCTTTCTCGGCGTCAGCCTTCCCGTGATCTATCACAGTTTTCAGGGCGCCAAGGCGGTCGAAGAAAAGATGCTGTGGTCGGGCGCGGCGATGGGCCTTTCGGCGGCGCAGCGCATGATCCGCATCGTGCTGCCGGCGGCGTTGCCCGAAATCCTCACCGGCTGCCGCACCGGGCTGGTGCTGGCGCTGATCACCATGGTCACTAGCGAGATGATCGCGCGGCAGTCCGGCGCCGGAAATATCCTGTTCAATGCGCTGGATATGGGACAATACGACACCGTATACGCAATGATCATCATCATCGGCGCGATGGGCATCGGTCTCGATGCCGCGTTTGAAAAGCTTCGCGGCAGGCTGGTCAAATGGTCCGAGCCGGGCTTCGAAATACCATTGAGTTTTGCATGAACTCGCGCGCCGTCACGACCGATGTCTTGCTTGGGATTGTGCCGATCGCGCTGTCGGTCGCGCTGTGGCAGGCGATTGTGTCGTTCGGTTATGCGCCGGTGACGTTGCTGCCGCCGCCCGGCCTGGTGTTCATGCGTCTGGCGCAGCAACTCGTGACCAACACGTTTCAGCAGGAGATCGGCGCCACGCTGTTTCGCCTGTTCGCGGGATTTTCGATTGCGGTGGTCCTCGGCGTCAGCATCGGCCTTGCAGCGGCGGCGAGCCCCGCCGTCAACGCCGTGGTGCGTCCAATCGTGCGGGTGCTGGCACCGCTGCCCAAGGTTGCGCTCTATCCGGCGCTGCTGCTGCTGCTCGGGTTCGGCCACGAATCGAAGATCACCCTGGTTGCCGCGGATGCGTTGTTTCCGATTCTGCTCTCGACTTATTACGGCGCGTCGATGGTGGAGCAGAAACTGATATGGTCGGCGATGGCGGCGGGGACGCCGCGCCGCCAGATCCTGTTCAAGGTGGTGCTGCCTGCCGCAGTGCCGTCGATTCTCACCGGCTGCCGCATTGGCCTGGTGATTTCGTGCATCGTGGTGTTTCTCGCCGAAATGATCACCTCGACCGACGGTCTTGGCCATCTACTGGTGACGGCGGCGCGGACCTTTCAGGCCGTCGACATGTTCGTGCCGCTGATCACGATTTCGTTGCTGGGTCTGATCCTTAACGGCCTGCTGCAGGGGCTGCGGTCCTATCTGTTGCGCGGGTTTCCGGAAGTCTGATGCAATATTTGAAGTGGAGATAAGCATGTTCGCGGATCGCATCGAAGCGAAATGGATCGACGCGTTCTGCGAAATCTTCGAGCGCTGCGCGGTCAAGTCCGGCGACACTGCCGCAATTCTTTCCGAGACGCAGTCGCGCGCGCTCAACGTCCACCTGGCCGAACTGGCGCTGCTGAGGATGGGCGCTAAGCCCTTTCACATCATCGTGCCGACGCCGCGCAATCGGCAAATCGTGCCGATCCGCTCCACCGGCGCCAGCGAGGCGATCCAGCGGCTGGCGCCTGTTGTTAGCGCGCTGCAGCAGGCAGGCTTTGTCGTCGACTGCACCATCGAGGGGCTGATGCATGCGGCGGAGACGCCGGAAATTCTGAAATCCGGCGCACGCATTCTGGTGATTTCCAACGAACACCCGGAAGCGCTCGAGCGCATGGTGCCAGATACCGCCCTGGAAAAGCGCGTGCGGGCGGCGGCGAAAATGCTGCGCGGAACGAAGCGGATGCGCGTGACCTCAAAAGCGGGAACCAATCTCGACGTCGATATGGTCGGCGCCTCCACGGTCGGCGTCTGGGGCTGGACCGACAGACCGGGCACGCTGGCGCATTGGCCGGGCGGGATTGTCGTCAGCTTCCCCAAGAGCGGCACCGTCAATGGAACGCTTGTGATGGCGGCCGGCGACATCAATCTCACTTTCAAGCGCTATCTGACCTCGCCAGTCCTGATGACGCTGAAGGACGACTACGTCACCGATGTTGAGGGAGAGGGCGCGGACGCTATGATGATGCGCGCTTATCTGGCGGCCTGGGGCGATCGCGAAGCCTACGCGGTTTCGCATGTCGGGTTCGGCATGAACCCGGGCGCGCGCTACGAGGCGCTTTCGATGTACGACCAGCGCGATACCAACGGCACCGAGCTGCGGGCGGTTTCCGGCAACTTCCTGTTTTCCACCGGCGCCAACGAATTCGCCGGACGCTACACATCAGGGCATTTCGATCTGCCCATGATGGGGACGACGATCGAACTGGACGGCGTCGCCGTGGTCCGCGAAGGCGTGCTGCAGGACATCTTCGGCTAATCGCCGTCGAGAACCGGCGGCCTTGCGAGATTAAAATGCCTGAGCAGATTAGCCAGTTCCGCGAGGCGCTGCTCGCGGTAGGCGTCGATATCGAGACCGGAATAATCGAGGAAACCGGCGCCAGTCCGCAGGCCGATGCGGCCCTCGCGCATGTTGCGTGAGATCACCTCGGGCGCGCGATAGCGGTCGCTGCCCAGCGCGCCTTCGAGATAGCGGCTGGCGTAATAGAGAATGTCGCCGCCGCCCCAGTCGATGAACTCCAGCAGACCCAGCACCGCATAGCGGAAGCCGAAGCCGAAGCGGATGGCCTTGTCGATATCCTCGGCGCTGGCGACGCCTTCCTCCACCATCCGCGCCGCCTCGTTCATGGCGAGCGCCTGGATCCGCGGCACGATGAAGCCGGGTGTGGCCGCGCACACCACCGGCACCTTGCCGATGCCTTCGAGCAATGCTTTCACATTGGCGACGACGGCTGGATCGGTTGCAGCCCCCGGCGAAATCTCCACCAGCGGGATCAGGTAGGCCGGGTTTAGCCAGTGCACATTGAGGAAGCGTTCGGGATGCTCGACTGCACCGGAGAGATCGTCGACCAGAATGGTCGACGTGGTCGAGGCGATGATGACGTCAGGGCCGACCCATTTCGAGGCCATCATCAGCACCTCGCGCTTGAGGTCGACCAACTCAGGCACGCCCTCGAACACGAGGTCGGCTCCGGCGAGCGTGTCAGTGATATTTTGCACGGGCGCCACGGTGACCCGGGCCGCCACGGCGTCGGTGTCCTTGTCCGCCAGCAACCCGAACCGCGCCAGGCTCCCCAGCGTTTTCCTGATTTCGCCGAGCGCCTCGGCTTCGAGCGCCGCGAACTGTTCCTTAGGTCGCGCCTTGGCGTCGATCATGGCGACGGCGTGGCCGGCATAGGCGAATGCCACCGCGATGCCGCGACCCATGCGGCCGGCGCCGAGACAGGCGATCATGGGGCGAGCCGTCGTCATCGCTCAAGACCCTCCCGCAAGAGAGTTTGCAACCCCTCACGGTCGAGGCCGCCGAGACCGAGACTTGCGAGCGTCCGGCCGTTTTGCATGAAATCCTCGCCGCAGATCGCGCCGCCGATGGCCAGAAAAGCCCTTGCCAGCGGTGTCGCGACGCCAGCCAGTTCGGCCACCGAAGCCAGCAACGACAGGCCGAGGCGCAGGTCTTCCCGCATGTAGCGATGCTCTGTCAGTATGATCTGTTCGCGCCAGTCGCCGGAATCGGTCAGGCGATCGTGCGAGCCGCGGCCATACATCCATTGCTCGCCCTCGGTGGCGTAATGATGCGACAGCGGAAAATGCGGGCCGCCATAGCCAAGAGCCTCGCGCACCTCGATGCGTTCGGCATCGAGCGCATCGGTGACCCGGCGGATTGAGGCCTGTGTGCCTTCCTTGTGAATGTCCCAGCGCTCGAAATGCTCGATCGGGCCGGCGTTCATGACGATCAGCGGCGGATGGATGATCGGCCCGGCGTTCATCAGCGCGCCCGACAGCGCATCACCGCAGGGTTCGATCACACCGGGAAAGGCGCGGCCGATCACGTCGAGTGCATGGCTCGCGTTTTTCAGCGGAAACACGCCGACCGGCAATCGCTTGGCGCGAATGGTGATCGCGACCTCGAACGGACCGTGCTTGCGTGTCAGCCAAGGCAGCGTGCCGGTCTCCGCAAAGCTCAGGTTTGCGCAATTGCCGGCGTCATGCGCGGCTCTCGCGAAGATCATCGAGCCAAATGTCGCCGGCGGCAGGAAGATTACCTGGCCATCTCCAAGATGCGGCGCGAGCAAGCTGGCGATGTCGGGCTGCGCAAAAGCCGGGGCAGGGCACAGGATCAGCTCTGCATCGCGGACGGCCTCGGCGATGTCTGATGTCACCAGCGCCAGTTGCACGTCGTGCCAGCCATTGGAATCCTTGAGGACAATGCCGGAGCCCGCGGTGCGATGCTCCACCACCAGACGCGCGTTGCGCCGCCACAGGCGCACGTCATGGCCCTGCAGCGCGAAATCGCCCGCGGCCGCAAACGAGCCATTGCCGCCGCCCAGGACCGCGATCTTCAAATTCCATCTCCTTGCGAGGACTCCGGCAGGTCGCGCTGTCTCAGCATGAAATGCTGGACCTTGCCCAGGGCCGTGCGCGGCAGATCGTCGACAAAAATGATATCGCGCGGCACCTTGAATCGGGCGAGCTGCGTCAGCACATGGGCCCGCAAGTCCTCCGCCTCGACGAGACACCCGGAGCGCCTGATGACGTAGGCGACGGGCACCTCATCCCATCTCGGATCGGGCCGGCCGATGACGCCGCATTCCACGACGTCGGGATGCTCCAGCAGCACGCGTTCGACTTCCGCCGGATAGATGTTTTCGCCGCCGGAAATAATCAGGTTTTTCTTGCGGTCGTGCACCCAGAAATAGCCATCGGCGTCGCGCCGGCCGATGTCGCCGGTGCGATACCAGCCGTCGTGCAGGGCCTCGCGGGTTGCTTCCTCGTTGCCCCAATATTCGTAGAACACGTTGGGGCCGCGCACGGCGATTTCGCCCGGCGTGTCCGGCGGCATCGCATTGCCGGCGTCATCGATGACAGCCGCCTCGCAGCACAGGCCGGGGAGGCCGGTTGAGCCGACGCGCGATAGGTCGCCGCCGAGCCGGGTGTAGACCGCGATCGGGCAGGTCTCGGTCGAGCCGTAGACCTGCAGCACCGGCACCCCTCGCGCTGAAAGGCGGTCGATTAGATGCGGCGGCACGATGGTCGATCCGGTCGAGATCGCCTTCAGCGAGGACAGATCGGTCGTGGCCCAGGCCGGATGGTCGGTCACCGCCTGAATGGTCGCGGGCACCAGCACCGTCAGGGTCGGACGGTCGCGCTCTATTGTGGTGAGCGTTGCATCCGGCGTGAAACGCGGATGGACTGTCACGGTCGCACCGTGGTGCAGCGCCGGCGTGGTCTGGATGTTGAGGCCGCCGACATGGAAGAACGGTAGCACGGTGAGCACATGATCGTCGGAGGTGAGGCCGTGCATGTGCTGGCTCATCACCCCGTTCCACAACAGCGCCTCCTGCCGCAGTACCGCGCCCTTGGGTCGTCCCGTGGTGCCCGAGGTATAGACGATCAGCAGCGGACAGCTGAGGTCGGTATGCGGATTGCGGCCGTCGCCGCGCGCGCGCGTCAGCAGCGCGTCGAATGCGATCCCTCGTGGAGGCGAAAAATCGAGCCCGACGATGCCGGTGTCGGGCAGGCTTTTTTCCAGCGCAGGCAGAACTTCGGCGAAGGCGCCTTCGAGCACCAGCACCCTTGCAGAGGCGTCCGACAGGATGAACAGCTGTTCGGCCACCGCAAGGCGCCAGTTCAGCGGCACCAGCATGGCGCCGAGCCGCGCGCAGGCATACAGCAGCACGAGATAATCCGGCCGGTTCAGGCTGAGCATCGCGACGCGATCGCCGCGACTGACGCCGAATTCAGCCTTCAGCGCGCGCGCGGTCAGCTCGATACGCGCGCTAAGCGCCGCGTAACTGAGGATCTGTCCCTCGAAGATGGTCGCGGGCTTGTCCGGCGTGAACGCCGCGTTCCGTTCGATGAGATCGGAAAGGTCCATTTTTCGTCAGTCGTCGGATTCGCCGGTCTCGTAAAGCGCCTCGCGGCCGATGCGGTCGAGACAGAGTTCGGCGGTCCAGGGCAGCATCAGCGAGCCGCAGCGGCTGTCGCGATAGATCCGCTCCAGGGCTAACGATTTCAGCATCGCCTGGCCGCCGCAGGTGCGGATCGCCAAGGTCGCGAGCTCGTTGGCGCCTTCCATCGCGGAGTATTGCGCCGCGTAGGCCCGCAGCACCTGCTCCTTCGTCGGATTGGCGTGGGCTTCGGTAATCGCCTGAAACCAGATCGCCTTGATCTGTTCGAGCCTGATCTGCATCTGCGCCACCGCGATCTGCTTGGTCGGATACATGCGGCGCTTGACCGGCGGCGTCCCCGGCACCTCGCCGCGCAGATAGCGCACGGTGAAATCGTAAGCGGCCTGTGCGAGGCCGATATAGGTCGGCGACAGCGTCAGGAACATATGCGGCCAGCGCATCGCCGCCTGGAAATAGACACCGCGCGGCATCAGCGCCGCGTCCTCGGGCACGAATACGTCCTTGAACAGGAGCGTGCGCGAAACCGTGCCGCGCATGCCCAACGGATCCCAGTCGCCGACCACGGAGACGCCGTCGGTCCTGGCTGGTATCGCGAGGTAGAGCGTGTTGCGGCGCGAAGCTTTTTCACCCTCCACGATTTCGGTGCATAGCACGCCGTAAAAATCGGCGTGGCCCGCCAGCGAGGCAAATATCTTCTTGCCATTGACGACCCAGCCGCCCTTGACCGGTTTTGCTTCGGTGCCGAACGCGACACCGCCGGCGGCAGCCGCGCCGCCTTCGGAGAACGGCTGCGAATAGACAGCACCGTCGTCGACGATGCGTTTGTAATGTATGGCACGGCGGCGTTCGTGTTCGGCTCGGGTACCGGCGTCCATGTCAAGATCGTCGGCCAGCGGGCCGGACCAAAGCGTCGAGCAGACGTGCATGTTCCAGGTCAGCGCGGTCGCGCCGCAATAGCGGCCGATCTCGGCCGCCGCCAGCGCATAGGTCTGATAGTCGGCGCCGAGGCCGCCATGCTTTTTGGGGATGGCGATGCCGAGCAGGCCCGAGCGATGCAGATCCCGATAATTTTCGGTCGGAAATTTCGCATCGCGATCGTAAGCCGCCGCACGGCCAGCGAACACGCGCTGGCCAAGCTCGCGCGCGCTCGCAATGATCGCGACCTGTTCGCTGTTGAGCCGGAACGCGGCGGGATCGAAGATCGGCGCATCCGCATCGACCGCGTCGACGTCGATCAGGCTTTGGCTCACTTGCACCGTCATCATGCTGTTGCTTGCGTTGCAGCCACATGGGCTTTCAGAAAAAAATCCAGCGTGGCGTTGAAGGCGCCGGGGCGTTCCAGATTGACAAGATGGCCGGCGCCTTCGAGTTCAACGTATTCTGCCGATGGAATATAGCTCGCCATCTTCGCCATCATCGGCGCGGGCGCATTCCTGTCCCTGGAGCCCGACAGCACCAGCGTCGGCGCCGCGATATTCTTGAGTGCGCTGCGCTGGTCGAACGCCAACAGCGCCAGCATCGTGGCGCGATAGGTTGCTTCGGGAACAGCGGCCATGCAGTCGCGGGCAAGCTGCATACCGCCGACGTCGGGATCGTCGCCGACCAGTTCCCTGACCAATGTCGGCGCCAGTGAAACCATGGTTTCACCGCGATCGAGCGGGCCGAGCCGTGCGCCGATAAATTCCTTCTGCCAGTCGCCATCGGGTTTGCCGAACGCCGGGCTGGTCTGTGCGAGGACGACGGCTCGGGCAATGCCCGGGCTCTTCGCCAGCAACTGCTGCACGATCATGCCGCCGATCGAATGCCCGACCAGAATCGGGTTACTCGCGCCGACCTCTCGCAGGAAGTCCTGAAGGGCGTCGGCCAGCGTGGCAATGCTGACGGCTGGAAGCGGCGCCGAACCGCCATAGCCCGGCATGTCCCAGGCCATGGCGCGGTAGCGATCGCCAAAAAAATCCAGTTGACCACGCCATGCGCGCGCCGCGCCGCCGATGCCGTGCAGGAACACCAGCGGCACCAATGAGGGGTCGCCGGCGGCCTCATAGCTGAAACGGCCGTCTCGGGTCTTCATGGCGGCGGAAGCGGGCACGCCGGCTCTCCTGATTGGTTGGACCTGTCGATGCTAACAGGACCGCGGTGCATGAAAACGATATTTTATATTTAAAGCAAGTGGCGTTTGCGGTCCGATTCCTGCTTATTGGCACGGTGCGGGACGACGGGTTGTGCCGCATTTCTTGCAAAAGTTTGAAGTCTAAAATATACGCAAGTCTCTGCGTGATGAATTCATCAGGGGAGGCTTGCGCATGTCCGGACTGCCGCATTCCCTGCATGCGCTCGTCACCGGGGGTGGACGAGGCATCGGCCGGGCGATCGCGTCAGGGCTTGTGCAGGCGGGAGCGACCGTTACCGTAATCGGCCGCAATCGTGCGACGCTGGATGAAACCGTTGCCGCCGGCGACGCTCACTTTGTTGGGGTGGCAGATGTCGCAGATCAGGCCGCTGTCGACGCGGCGATTGCGGCAGCCGCAGGCCGCCAACCCATCGATATCCTGATCGCGAACGCCGGCATCGCGGAGTCCGCGCCGTTTGCGAAATCCGACGCGGCACTGTTCCGGCGGATGATGGATGTCGACTTCATGGGTGTGGTGCATGCCATCCAGGCCGTGTTGCCCGCGATGAAGGACCGACCCTACGGCCGCATTGTCGCGGTGGCATCGACCGCCGGTCTCAAGGGCTATGCCTATGCCAGCGCCTACAGCGCTGCGAAACACGCGGTCATAGGCCTAGTACGCTCGCTGGCGCTGGAACTGGTGAGCACCCGCGTGACGGTGAACGCGGTCTGTCCGGGTTTTACCGATACCGATCTGCTCGCCAGCAGTATCGACAACATCATGAAGAAAACCGGCCGTAGCCATCAGCAGGCCGTGACTGAACTCTCGAGACACAATCCGCAAGGCCGCCTGATAACGCCTGCCGAAGTCGCCGATACCGTGCTTTGGCTGTGCGGCGAAGGGGCAGGCGCCATCACCGGACAGGCCATCGCGGTTGCCGGCGGAGAAGTTTGAGGGCGCGTCGCGCTCAAGTTTGAAACCGTCATTGCGAGCGCAGCGAAGCAATCCAGGCCTGAGACACGAAAGGTTGGATTGCTTCGTCGCTTCGCTCCTCGCAATGACAAGCTAATAAGGGATACCCCATGAGCAAGCCTGCCAATCCCGTGACCCTGCCGCTGGCGCAGTATTCGCCCCAACATTTCCTGCTGGCAGTGGTTGATGGCGTCGCGACCGTGACGCTGAACCGCCCCGAGCGAAAAAATCCCCTCACATTCGAGAGCTACCGGGAACTCACGGATTTCTTCCGCGCCTGCGCGATCGACGATGGCGTAAAGACTGTCGTGATAACAGGCGCCGGTGGCAATTTCTCGTCGGGCGGAGATGTGTTCGAGATCATCGGCCCGCTGGTGAAGATGGACACCAGGGGCCTCACGGCCTTTACCCGCATGACCGGCGATCTGGTCAAGGCGATGCGGGCCTCGCCGCAGCCGATCATCGCGTCGGTGGAGGGTATCTGCGCCGGGGCGGGCGCGATCATTGCCATGGCGTCGGACATGCGCCTGGCCGCCACCGGCGCCAAGGTTGCGTTCCTGTTCAACAAGGTCGGCCTTGCCGGCTGCGACATGGGCGCCTGCGCGATCCTGCCCCGCATCATCGGGCAGTCGCGGGCCTCCGAACTGCTCTATACCGGCCGCTTCATGACCGCGGAGGAGGGCGAGCGCTGGGGCTTTTTCAGCCGCATCGTCACCCCGGAGCAGGTGCTGTCGCAGGCGCAGCTTCTGGCCAGGCAGATCACGGAGGGGCCGACCTTCGCCAACACTATGACCAAGCGAATGCTGGCGATGGAATGGGCGATGTCGGTCGAGGAGGCGATCGAGGCCGAGGCGGTCGCGCAGGCGCTGTGCATGACGACGGCGGATTTTGCCCGCGCCTTCGAGGCGTTTTCGAACAAGGTGAAACCGGCTTTTCGGGGCAACTGACGCGGTCGTGCGGGCTTGCCGGCAAAATGCTTTAGGTTCAAAATAATTGCAGTGGTTCCGCTGCGCCGGAGGCTTTCATGAAGATCGCGATCATCGGTGGAGGGCCGGCCGGCCTCTATTCCGCGATCCTGCTCAGGAAGCAGCGCCCGGAGGCCGAGATCACCGTCTACGAGCGCAACCGCGCCGACGACACCTTCGGCTTCGGCGTGGTGTTTTCCGACGCCACCCTGGATAATTTCGAGAAATACGATCCCGCGAGCTACCGCCGCATCACCGAGCAGTTCGCCTATTGGGACGATATCGCCGTGCATTTTCGCGGCACGGTGCACCGGGTCGGCGGCAACGGTTTCTGCGGCTGCTCGCGCCGCACGCTGCTCTTGATCCTGCAGGAGCGTGCGCGTGAGCTCGGCGTCACCTTGCTGTTCGAGACCGACATCGAGGACGAGGCGCGTTTTGCCGATGCCGATCTGGTGGTGCTGGCCGACGGCATCAACAGCCGCTTCCGCGACAAATATATCGCGCATTTCCAGCCCGAAGTGGACCTTCGCTCCAACAAGTTCGCATGGATGGGCTCGACCCGGCCGCTCGACGCCTTCACCTTTATTTTTCAGGAGACCGAATGGGGCCCGTTCATCGCCCACGCCTATCAATACGAGGCCGGGCGCTCCACCTGGATTTTTGAAACCGATCCGGCGACCTTCGAACGCGCCGGCCTTGAGGGCCTCGGCGAGAAACAGTCCGCCGAACGGATGGCCGAGATCTTCGGCTGGTTTCTCGAAGGGCATCCGCTCCTGACCAACCGCTCGATGTGGCGCAATTTCCCGATGATCCGTAGCAGGCGCTGGGTCAAGGACAATATGGTGCTGCTGGGTGACGCCAAGGCGACCGCGCATTTCTCAATCGGCTCCGGCACCAAGCTCGCGATGGAAGACGCGATTGCCTTGGCGGACGCGATGCAGCGCGCCCCGACGGTCGAAGCCGCGTTGCGGCAATATGAGGAAGGCCGCCGCGAGGAGGTCGAAAAGACCCAGCACGCCGCTGACGTTTCGCTGGTCTGGTTCGAGCATGTCGACCGATTCTGGGATTTTGACCCGGTGCAGTTCGCGTTCGGCGTCATGACCCGCGCCAAGGCGATCACCTATGACAACCTCACGCTGCGCGCGCCGGATTTCGTCAGTGAGGTCGACAAGGCTTTTGCAAGACAGGTCCGCGCCAAAGGCTTCGACGTCGATGTCGAGAAGCCTGACGCGCCGATGTTCCAGCCGTTGCGGCTGCGCGAGATGACGCTCGCCAACCGCGCGGTCGTGTCGCCGATGTGCATGTATTCGGCGCAAGAAGGCATGCCCGGTGATTTTCATCTGGTGCACTACGGATCCCGCGCGATCGGCGGCGCCGGCCTAATTTTCACCGAGATGACCTGCGTGGGTCGCGACGCCCGCATTACGCCGGGCTGCGCCGGCCTGTGGAACGACGAGCAGGAAGCCGCGTGGCGGCGCATCGTCGATTTCATCCACACCAATTCGGCGGCGAAGATCGCCCTGCAGCTCGGACACGCCGGCCGCAAGGGGGCCACCAGACTGATGTGGGACGGCATGGACCGGCCACTGGAAGAGGGAGGTTGGGACGTCATATCGGCGTCGCCGATTCCCTATTTTCCCGATAGCCAGGTGCCGCGCGAGATGGACCGCGCTGCGATGGATGCGGTCAAGGCGGCGTTCGTTCAGGCGGCGATGCGCGGCGAAGCTTGCGGCTTCGACATGCTGGAGCTGCATTGCGCCCACGGCTATTTGCTAGCTAGTTTTATTTCACCGCTTACCAACCAGCGTACCGATGCCTATGGCGGTTCGCTCGACGGGCGCCTGCGCTTTCCGCTGGAAGTGTTCGAAGCGTTGCGGGCGGTCTGGCCGGCGCACAAGCCAATGTCGGTGCGGATCTCCGCCACCGACTGGGCCGAGGGCGGCATCACCGGCGACGATGCGGTGGTCATCGCACGCGCCTTTGCCGAGGCCGGCGTCGATCTAGTCGATGTCTCCACCGGCCAGACCGTGCGTGACGCCCAGCCGGTTTATGGCCGCATGTTCCAGACGCCATTTTCGGAGCAAGTCCGCAATGAGGCGCGTGTCGCGACCATGTGTGTCGGCAACATCACCACCTCCGATCAGGTCAATACCATCCTCGCCGCCGGCCGCGCCGATCTGGTGGCGCTTGGACGGCCGCATCTGGTGGACCCGTCGTTCACGCTGAAGGCCGCGGCCTGGTACGGCGCTGATGGCGTATTCTGCCCGCCGCAATATCTGCCGGGCAAGGAGCAGATCTTCCGCAACAGCGTGCGCGACCGGCAGGATTTCGACGATCTGAAAATTAAGGCTAAGCCGAAGACCCGGGCCGAGCTGAAGGCGGAGGCGACAAAGCCGCTTGCGGCCGAGTGACTGCCCATGCGAGTTTAAGGCGTTCGCGTGGCGTTTCTGGTTCGAGTGGAGTCAAGGCGATGAAGGCGATTGTCGTCGGAGGCGGTATCGGGGGATTGACTGCCGCGCTGATGCTGCGGGCCCGCGGCATCGGCTGCGAACTGTTCGAGCAGTCGGACACCATTCGCGAACTTGGCGTCGGCATCAACACCCTGCCGCATGCGATCCGCGAACTCGCGGGTATAGGCTTGCTGGACCGGCTCGACGAGGTCGCCATCCGCACCCAGGAACTGTTCTATCTGACGCGTCACGGACAGCAGGTCTGGCACGAAAAGCGCGGGCTCGATGCCGGCCATGACGTGCCGCAATTCTCGATCCACCGTGGCCGCCTGCAGGGCGTCATTCATCAGGCCGTAATGGAGCGGCTGGGCGCCGATGCGATCCACACCGGTTGCCGCCTTGGTTCGTTCACGCAGGATGAGGGCGGCGTTACCGCTTATTTCTTCGATCGCAGCGGCGCGCATGTGCAGACGGCGCGCGGCGACATCCTGATCGGCGCGGACGGCATTAATTCGAAGGTGCGGGAAACACTGTTTCCGAACGAAGGCCCGCCCTGCTGGAACGGATTGATGCTGTGGCGCGGAGCGACCGATTGGCCGGTGTTCCTGACTGGACAATCGATGATCATCGCCGGCGGTTTGAACGCCAAGGCGGTGGTCTATCCGATTGCCGAAGGTTCGAGCCCCGCGAGCCGCCTGACCAACTGGGCGGTGCTGGTTCGCATCGGTGACGGCAGCACGCCGCCGGCGCGCCGGGAAGACTGGTCAAGGCTCGGCAAGCCGGAAGAGCTGATGCCCTATGTCGCCGGATTCTCGATTCCGCAGGTCGACTTCGGGGCCCTGGTACGCGCCACGCCGGAGTTCTGGGAATACCCATGTTGCGACCGCGACCCCTTGCCGTATTGGTCCAGTGGCCGCGTCACACTGCTCGGCGACGCCGCCCATCCGATGTACCCGGTGGGATCGAATGGCGCCTCGCAGGCGATCCTTGATGCGCGCTGCCTCGCGGATTGTCTGGCACGTTCCGAGCACCCGCGTCAGGCGCTGGCCGCTTATGAGCAGAAGCGGCTGCCGATGACGGCCGAGATCGTCGCCTCGAACCGGCGCGGTGGCCCGGAAGGTGTGATCGATGCGGTGGAGCAACTGGCGCCGCAAGGTTTTACCGACGTCGACACCATCCTGAACTTTGAAGCACGTGAGGCGATTGTACGAGGCTACGCTGCAAGAGCGGGATTTGCCGCGCGCGTGGTATCGCGCTAATCTCGAAGACAGCTACGCTCCTTACCCGGGCGGTGGTGGCAGGAAGTGGATGTTATGCTCGGCGGCGAGCTTGACCACGTCCTCGGGATTCTGCTGTTTCATGTTGTGAATGGCCCAGAACAGGTCATAAAGCCGGCGGGTAGGGGATACCCAGAACAGCGTTTTGGCAAGCTGTTTTGATTTGTTGAAGATGCCGTGCGGCTTGCCCATCGGCAGGCGTACCGTGTCTCCGGCGGTCGCGAACTCGTCGGCGCCATCGAGCATGAAATCAAGCCGGCCCTCCAGAATGTAGAGGTACTCGTCCTGGTCGGGATGAATGTGCGGCGGCACGAATGTGTCGGGCGGGAATGTCGCGTGCCACGAAAAGCAGTGTTCGGTACGATTTTTCGGCACATAGGTCTGGCCGAGAATATTCCAGGAAATGCCCTGAATGCCTTCGTTGGCCCGTGTGATGCCGGCGACCTCGGTTTTCATCTCTGGTTTCCTCCCTCTGTCTAGTTGCCCGGCGTGCAATCCTTGGCGTAACGGTCGCCGTAATTCGTGAACACCTTCTCGACGATCTCGGTCTGGAACTTGCCGTCCGGGCGCTTTGCGACCTTGGTCAGATAGAAATCCTGGATCGGATAGCCGTTGATGTTGAATTTGAAGGCGCCGCGCAGCGAAGTGAAGTCGGCCTTCTTCAATGCGGCGGCCACCGCTTCCTTGTTGGAGAGATCGCCCTTCACCGCCTTGACCGCGCTGTCGATCAGCATCGCCGTATCGTAGCCCTGCATGGCATAGGTGCCGGGCACGTTGTTGTAGGCCGCCTCATAGGCGCCGACGAATTTCTTGTTCTGCGGATTGTCAAGATTGGGCGCCCAGTTTGCGCCTCCGAACATGCCGACCGCCGCATCCTGCTGCGCCGGCAGCGTCGATTTATCGACGGTGAACGCCGAAAGCACCGGAATTTGATCGGCAAGGCCGGCCTGCCTGTACTGCTTCACCAGGCCTACGCCCATGCCGCCCGGCATGAAGGTGAACACCGCGTCGGGCTTCAGCGACGCGATCTTGGAGAGTTCGACCTGGAAATCCAGCGTGCCAAGCGGCGTGTAGCTCTCCTCGACAATTTCCCCCTTGTAATCGAGCTTGAACCCGGCGGCGGAATCCTTGCCGGCCTGATAATTTGGAACCAGCACGTAGACCCGCTTGTAGCCGCGATCCTGCGCGACCTTGCCGAGGATCTCATGCACCTGGTCGTTCTGGTAGGAGGTCACGTAGAAAAACGGGTTGCAGTTCTTGCCGGCGTAGCTGGACGGACCAGCGTTCGGGCTGATCAGGAAAGTCTTGTTGTCCGTCACCGGCTTGTGGATCGCCTGAAGAATATTGGAGAAGATCGGCCCCACCACGAAATCGATCTTGTCGCGTTCCAGCAGGCCCTTGACCTTGGTCACCGCGGCGTCCGGCTTGAGTTCGTCATCGACCGCCACCACCTCGACATCCCGGCCCCCCATCTTGCCGCCGAGATCCTTGACCGCGAGCGCAAAACCGTCGCGGACCTGCGCACCGAGTGCCGCCGCCGGACCCGACAGCGTCACGATCACGCCGATCTTCAGCTTTTCCTGCGCGAGGGCCTGATCGGCCGCGACGCTCAGGAGAACCGCCAGTCCGGCCAATTTCAACTGCTGCTTCATGACTTCTCCCCGGCTACGCCAACATGATCCCAAGGTCAGGCCTTCAGCTTATTCTGACTATCGCTGCAAGCAAAGCAACAGCAAGCCCAAGTCATCAAGAACCGGCATGCAAACCGCGCGCCAGTTGTTTGAAACCTAAAGAGATTCGGCAAAGCGGCAGGCCGCCGCCGGCGGCGTTTTGACTTGCGGCAATCCCTGAATTATTTGAAGGTCAAAATAACGGCCGAACGCGCCAAGCCAGCGCCCCGCTGTCCGGACCCCAGGCAGGTATGATTGCATCATGATCCTCGATTCCGAGACCAAGGCCGTCGAACTGCCGGAAGATCACGGCAACGAGCTCAGACTGTGGCTCCGCCTGCTGACCTGCACCACCCTGATCGAGGGTGAGGTGCGCAGCCGGCTACGCGAGCGGTTCGACGTCACGCTGCCGCGTTTCGACCTGATGGCCCAGCTCGACAAGGTTCCGGACGGCATGACGCTATCGGACGTATCGAAGCGGATGATGGTCAGTAACGGCAACGTCACCGGGCTGGTCGAGCGACTGGTCGAGTCAGGCCATCTCGACCGCCGCACATCCGACACTGACCGGCGCGTGCAGGTGATACGGCTGACGAAGGCCGGCCGCGCCGAGTTTCGCAAGATGGCTGCGGAACACGAGATGTGGATCGCCGATATATTTTCCGATCTTGCCCCGAAGGACGTTCGCGAATTGATGCGGCTGCTGGCCAAGACCAAGGCCTCGGCGCAGAGGTCGGCGCAAACGCGAGCATCGTAGCTCTTGAACTCGGATGTCGACTACGAGGTCGAATACAACAACCGGGCGCGGGTTCCGGAGAACCCCGCGATCATCGCCGGCTGGGCAAGGGACGCGGGCGCCTGGCGCGAGCGGCACGCCCCGCGCGCTATTCCCTATGGTCCGGGCGCGCGAAACAGCATTGATTTCTTTCAGGGCGACAACGAAGGGCCGATTGTCGTCTTCATTCACGGCGGCTATTGGCAGGCGCTGGAAAACTCCTTCTTCAGCCACTTGGCCCGGGGGCTGAATGCCCACGGCATCGGCGTCGCCATTCCGAGCTACGAGCTTTGTCCCGGCGTGACCGTCGATCACATTATCCGGGAAATGCGGATGGCGACGCGGGAACTGGCGCGCCTTAAGCGGTCTCTCGTCATGTTAGGCCATTCCGCCGGCGGACATCTCGCGGCCTGCATGCTCGCGACCGACTGGCCGGCATACGATGTTTCGTTACCCCAAGACCTCGTGGTCGCGGCCTATGCCATTTCAGGCCTGTTCGACCTCGGGCCGCTGGTCGAAACGTCCATCAACAACGCATTGCATCTCGATTACGCGACCGCCAGGGTTGCAAGTCCGCTGTTCTGGAACCCGCCCCGGCGGGGAAGTCTCGATGCGGTAGTGGGCGAATACGAAAGCGCGGAATATTTCCGACAAAGCCGGGCCATCGTCGACCGCTGGGGCGCGGCCGGGGTCGCAACCCGCTTCGGCACGGTTCCCAATGCCAACCATTTTACGGCGATTGCCCCGCTGGCCGATCCGAACTCGCCGATGGTGCTGCGTCTAAGGGAATTGGCCAAGCGCTAGGTTTCAAGAAGCGCTGGTTTGCCCGGATTCGGGCCCTTGCGCGAAATTGCTTTAAGTATAAAATGTTTGGGGAGTGAAGCCTGCCGGACGGCCTAGCCTTTCATCCCGCAAACGAGGGACGATGGAAATGTCGGATGGAAATCCCAGCCCTGGTCCATCCCTTGGCCCCTCGGGTCACGTTGATGATTTTACGCGGCGAAATCTTCCGCCATTCCACCAGTGGCCGGAATTGCTGCTCGAACGCCCGGAGTTCAGGTATCCCGAATATCTCAACGCCGCGGTCGAACTGACCGACCGGATCGTCGAGAAGGGGTTCGGCGATCGCATCGCGCTGATAGGCAATGGTCGCCAGCGCACCTACAAGGAACTGGCGGACTGGTCGAACCGTCTGGCGCATGCGTTGGTCGAGAATTACGGCGTCAAGCCCGGCAACCGCATCTTGATTCGCTCGGGCAACAATCCGGCGCTGGTCGCCGCATGGCTGGCGGCGACGAAAGCGGGCACGGTCGTCGTCAACACCATGCCGATGCTTCGCGCCGGCGAGCTGACAAAAATCGTCGACAAGGCGGAGATCGCGCTGGCGCTGACCGACAGCCGCATCGCCGACGAACTGGTCGCCTGCGCGAAGACCAGCCGGTTTCTCAAGCAGGTCGTGAATTTCGACGGAACGTCAAACCATGATGCCGAGCTCGACCGGGTGGCGCTGAATAAGCCGGTCCGCTTCGATGCGGTCAAGACCGGAAGGGACGATGTCGCGCTGCTGGGATTTACCTCGGGTACCACGGGCGAACCGAAGGCGACGATGCATTTTCACCGCGATCTCCTGATTGTCGCGGATGGTTATGCCCGCGAGGTGCTCAAGGTCACGCCGGACGATGTCTTCGTGGGCTCGCCGCCGCTTGCCTTTACGTTCGGGCTCGGCGGGTTGGCGATCTTTCCATTGCGGTATGGCGCCACCGCGACGCTGCTGGAAAACGCCGCGCCCCCCGAAATGGTCAAGATCATTGAAACCTACAAGGCGACGATCTGCTTCACCTCGCCGACCGCGTATCGGGCGATGATGACCGCGATGGACAAGGGCGCCGATCTGTCGTCGCTGCGGCTTGCGGTTTCGGCTGGCGAGACCTTGCCGGCGCCGGTCTTCGAAAGCTGGACCCGCAAGACGGGCAAGCCGATCCTCGACGGGATCGGCTCTACCGAATTGCTGCATATCTTCATTACCAACCGCGCCGGCGAGGCCACGGCCGGAACGACGGGGCGCCCGGTTTCCGGCTACGAGGCAAAGGTCGTCGACGATGACATGAACGAAGTGCCGGCGGGCACCGCCGGCAAGCTTGCGGTTCGCGGCCCGACCGGATGCCGTTATCTCGCGGATGTCAGGCAGACGAATTATGTCCGCCAGGGGTGGAATTTGACGGGCGATACGTTCGTCCGCGACGCGACAGGCCGCTTCTGCTTCGTGGCCCGCTCGGACGACATGATTATCTCTTCCGGCTACAACATTGCAGGCCCCGAGATCGAGGCCGCGCTGCTGACCCATCCCTCGGTGGCCGAATGCGGCGTGGTCGGCGCCCCCGACGAGGCGCGCGGGATGATCGTCAAGGCCTATGTGGTTCTGATGTCCGGCGTTACCGGCGATGCCGCGCTGGCGACGGAATTGCAGGAGCACGTCAAGCGCGAGATCGCGCCGTACAAATATCCGCGCGCGATCGAGTTCGTCGCGCAACTGCCGAAGACGGAGACCGGCAAGCTGAAGCGGTTTGCCCTGCGGCAGATGGCGCGGGTCGGTGCTGGATCGGCGGGCATGGCCGCGGAATGATGACGTCCGGGATGATGGAGAACGGTTGGTGAGCACGCCCAAAGGGCCCACGCTTGCGGTGTTGTCGGCGGATCAGAGCGAGGCGTCACCTGCGGGTCCGCAGGTCTTACAGCCAAGCGGCTGGCGGATGCCGAAGGGTTATGCCAACGGCATGGCCGCCGACGGCCGTCTCGTGGTGACCGGCGGGGTGATCGGCTGGGATCATCAGGGCCATTTGCCCGGAGGTTTTGTCGCGCAGGTGCGGCAAACCCTGAGCAACATTTCGGCCATTCTGGCCGAGGGTGGCGCGCGGCCGGAACATCTGGTGCGCCTCACCTGGTATATCGTCGACATGGAAGAGTATCAGGCGAACTTGAAGACGCTCGGGCAGGTCTACCGCGATATCTTCGGCACGCATTATCCGGCGATGGCATTGGTGCAAGTCGTGCGCCTCGTCGAAAAGGCGGCGCGCGTCGAGATCGAGGCGACCGCGGTGGTGCCGCGCTGAATCGCGGAGCGTGGCCGCCCGGTCAGACCATCGGGACTCGCCTCGCCGCAATCGCGGCCGGTGAAATGACGTCGATATCGAGAGGCGCCCGCCAGCGCTCGGTATAGCAGACCCTGGGCGCCGCGTTGCTATCCGGCGCGCCTTCCAGCACAAAGCCCTCGAAGCCGGCGTTCATCACTTCGTTGCATTTCTGTACATAGATCGGGAAGCCGCCGATATAGGGCATGAAGACTCGCGGCCGGCCGGCGATGTTGGTGCCGACATACCAGGAGCTGCAGGTTGACCGCAACGAGACCGTCGAGACGTCGTTGACGTGCTCTACCCAGGCGTCCTCATCCCTGAGTATCGGCTCAATGGTCGCCGCTCCGATGTCCCGCATGTGGCCGATGCAGTCCGCCAGCCAATCGACATGCTGTTCGATCGCCTGAATCATGCTGGCGAGCACGGACGGGCTGCCGGGGCCGGTGATCATGAACATATTGGGGAAGCCCGCCGATGCGATGCCGAGATAGGCGCGCGGGCCCGCCCGCCACTTCTCGGCAAGGGTCAGGCCATTGCGGCCGGTGATTCGGATCCTGTCGAACGATCCTGTCATGGCGGCAAAGCCGGTGGCGCAAACGACGGCATCCAGCCGGTATTCGGTGCCGTCGACCTCGATGCCATCGGCGGTGAAGCGCTCAATCGGCGTCCGCGACACGTCGACCAGTTTGACGTGAGGCAGATTGTAGGTTTCGAAATAGCCGGTGTCGACGCAGAGGCGTTTGCAGCCGAACACGTTGTCCGGACACAACAGGTCGGCGGTGGCCTCATCTTTCACGATGTTGCGGATCTTGCGGCGGGCAAAGTCAGCGATGGTGTCGTTGGCGGCTTTTTCGAACAGAAGATCGCCATAGGCGCCGAGAAAGGGTAACCCGCCGCGTGCCCAGGCTTCTTCGTACTGCCGTTCGCGGTCCTCGGGATCGGCCTCCAGCGCCGGCTTGGTGTTGAAGGGAAAATAGAAGCCGGTCGGCCGCGCGCGCGCCTTCGCCCGCAGCGATGGGTAGTCGGCTTTGATCGCCTGTCGATACTCCGGCGTGAGCTGCTCGTTCCAGGCCGGCACCGACCAGGTCGCGGTGCGCTGAAAGACCGTGAGCGCCGTGGCCTGCCGCGCGATGATCGGGATCGACTGGATCGCCGAGGAGCCGGTACCGATCACGCCGACCCGGAGCCCGGTGAAGTCGACACCTTCATGCGGCCATTCCCCGGTGTGGTAGACCGGCCCGCGAAAATCCTGAATGCCTTCGAAGGCCGGACGGTTCGGCGCCGAAAGGCAGCCGACGGCCATGATACAGAATCTTGCGCTGACCCGGTCGCCGCGGTCGGTCTCGATATGCCAGCACCTGGCTTCTTCATCGAATGTCGCCGCGACGACGCGCGTGCCGAACACGATATGGCGGCGAAGATCGAAACGATCGGCAATGTGATTGGCGTAAGAGAGGATTTCAGGCTGCGGCGCGTACTTCTCCGACCAGTTCCACTCCTGATCCAGCTCCTCCGAGAAGGAGAACGAATACTGCATGCTCTCTACGTCGCAGCGTGCGCCGGGATAGCGGTTCCAATACCAGGTGCCACCGACCCCGCCGCCTGCCTCGAACACCCGCGCCGAAAAGCCAAGTCCGCGCAGGCGATGCAGCATGTACATTCCGGCGAAGCCCGCGCCCACGACAACCGCATCGAAGGCCATTCCCGCCCCGGCCGGGCGCTGTTCTGGTGTGGCGGTGTCGGCAATCATGGTTGGCGTCGTCCCCGGTCGCTCCAGGCCAGCCTTTGGAAGGTAACCGGATTGGTCCGGAAGTCCATTGTGATGTCGGCTCGAAGGGTAGACGGCTGCCGCATACCGGGATCGTTGACGGAGCCGCAAAACGGAACCTGTGCGGGCATGGATTTTTCCCAACGTCGCCGTTCCAGGTCGAGGCGACCGCGGTGGTGCTGCGTTGAAGAGGTCGCATCGACCGCTAGACAATTAGAGGGATGCACGATCAAAGGTCGCACGTCCCTTTTGGCGCACGCGAGGGCGGCAAGGGCCTAAGGGCAGGGACGGCGGTAACCGTCACGGCCGATATAGGTGCCGCTGGCCGGGTCGTAGGAGCGGTATTGCGTACAGGCGGGCGCGCCATAGCCCACCGGCGCGTCATATTGCGCGGTGGCGCAATAGCGCGGCGAGACGCCGACCCACGAGCCATCGGGCTGCTGAATGTAGCAACCATTCTGGTAATAGTAGTAACCGCCCGGCCGCGGCTGGCCCTGGGCCGCAATCGCGGCTCCGGTCGTCGCTCCGATGATTGCGCCAACCGCCGCACCGCGGTTACCGCCGACCGCGCCGCCGACGATAGCGCCCGCCGCGCCGCCAAAGATGGCACCACCGAGCGGATTCTGCGCCGCCGCATTTTCGGCGGGCCCATAAACCGCAAGCGCAAGCAGCACCGTAAGTGCGAATTTCCGCAACATGTCTGTTCTCCCAGCCCCTTGCCTCTTCATGATTGAGCCGCGCAGTCACATACAGCGCGGGGCCCTTAGACCCTAATTCCGGTACGACGGATCGGCGCGGTCGAGCTGGCGCAGCAGCGCCGGCCAGGCCAATTCGCCGTTGCGGTTGGGAAGATTGGGACGCGGCTTGACCTTGTCGAAGGTCTTCTCCAGCACATCCTGCGGCGGGTAGACCAGCTTGGTATTGCAGGAAAGGGCCATCACCTGCACCTGGCAGGCGCGCTCCATGCGATAGAGCAGGTTGAAGGTCGCAGGAATGGTGCGTCCGACTACCAGCAGCCCGTGATTGCGCAATACCATCGCCTCGTTTTCGCCGAGGTCCCGGACCAGCCGCTCGCGCTCGCCGACATCGTCGGCGATGCCTTCGAAGTCATGGTAGGCGATGTGGAGGAACCGCATCGACGTCTGCGCCAGCGGCAGCAGTCCGCATTCCATCGCCGAGATCGCCATGCCGGCCGGCGTGTGGGTATGCGCCACGCAGTCGACATCGTGTCGCGCCATGTGAATGGCGCTATGAATGGCGAAGCCGGCCGCGTTGACGCCATAGTCGGAGGCGTTGAAGATGGTGTTGCCGTCAAGATCGACCTTGATCAGGCACGATGCATCGATTTCCTCATACAGCATCCCGTAGGGGTTGATCAGGAAATGGTCGTGCGAACCGGGAACTCGGCATGAGATGTGGTTGGCGATCATCTCGGTCATGCCGTACATCGCGGTGAGGCGGTAGCAGGCGGCGAGATCGACGCGGGTCTGCCACTCCTCGGCGCTCACCTGTTCGCGGACGGATTTTACCACTTTGATCGCAGGAGAACTGACGGGAGGGGTCATGGAGCTTCTCCGTTGGAACGGGTGTAGTTTCTGACCCTCAGGATACCTGCAATATCAGTCGCGCTGCAAGGCGGGCGCCGCCGCAATCACTGCGCGCATCGCCAGCTTTGCTGCAGAGCAAAAAGCCGGTCGTCGCAAATCCTTCATGCGGTCGAGCCCCCGGCGTACCAGCTGGTTTCCCGGCGAGGGGTTCGGCAGCGTCGTCACCCATCAAGTCCCGATCGGAAATTTCGACGGGCCGCACCCGTTCTTTGGACCCGACGGTAAGCTGCTTTGAGTGGGCTCAGGCGCGATCGAAGCGATCGCGACACAGACCTGGCGGACGATATCAGAATTATCAGCATCATTGTCGCGCTCCCCGATCAGCTTGCTTGGGCCAGGTCGTCATCTTCCGGGGAGTTCAGATACATCCCTGACATGGTGTCGACCCAGCACAAATGGTCGTGAACCTTGTTAACGCCGGTAACGGTCTCCGCGGCGACGATCGCGGCTTTCCGCGAACGCTCCTCCGTGATGACGCCGCTCAGATGGACGATGCCGTCGCGCACGATCACGCTGAGGCCGAACGGGCACCAGTCGTTCTTCTCGATCGCATCGATGACGCGGTTACGAATGTGGTCGTCGTCGGCGGTCGGATCGGGAATTTCGCGGGCGAGGCTCGCGACCGCCTGCAACAGGTTCGAGCGCGTCACGATGCCGACGATCTTGTCGGCGCGCATCACCGGTAGCCGCTTGACGCCGTTCTTTTCCATCAGGTCGGCGATCTCGTCCAGCGGCGCATCTTCGGTAATGGTGAGCGGCTGCGGCGACATGATTTCGCCGATCTTGCGGCCGTGCTCGTGAACGAAATCGGCCGCTTCCTTGCCTGGGCCGAGAATAAACTTCAGAAACCGCCCGCGTTTGCGCTGGGTGCCGATCTCGCTGCGGCGAATGAAATCGCCTTCCGAGACGATGCCGACGAGTTTGCCCGATGCGTCGACCACCGGAAGCCCGCTAATATGCTTCTGCAGCATGGTGTTTGCGGCATCGACGATCTTGGTCTCCGGTGTGACTGATATGACCGGCCGGGTCATGATCTGGTGAGCGCGCATGGGGGCCTCCGCGAGTTTGAGATTAAAATCGTTATTTGCAGGTTATGCCAGCCGGAGCGCCGCGATTTGACGCAGGTCAAGGCGTGGGGGGCGACCGTCGGCTTGATGCAGCTCAATGTGACCCAGGAGCAAGGTCGTATTATTCAAAAAAGACGTAAAATCGGAGGGTTATCATGGCACAGCTTTCACAACCGGATGCCGCAGTTCTTGAGCAATCGGCGACCGAAGCGACAATGCGAATGACCAAGGCGAACAAACACGCCCTGGATTTCATGATGGGCGCGCAAAAGGTATTGCTCGAGGAGATGGTGTTCGCCGGCAATGAGCTGCTGGAGCGGGCGCGAACCGAAACGCACCTGCTCTCCGAATTCGTCTCGAAAATGGCCGGTTCGCATTCGGTCAAGGACCTGAAGACGATGTGCGAGGAATGCGGCCAGCACCAGATCGATTTTGTCCGCCGCGACAGCGAGCGGCTTTTTAAGCATGGCGAACGGATGCTCGAAACCACGTCGAAGCTGTTCCGGCCACAGGACTGATCGGTCTTTGGGCCGCCATGGATTTACCGTCGATTTGTCCGGCGTAAAGTGAAAGAGACCAATTCCATGCTATCAACCCTGCCAAAGCCGGAAGCACCGAGACTGCCGTGTCCCGCGCATGCCCCGGGCTATGGCGAAAACCGCCGCGCCGTCGTCCCGCACGAACTACGCGCTGAACCAGCGTCCGAAGCCCGCAAACGGCAGCAGTCCGAAACGTTTGAGGGAGATCGCGCGCTTCACGCGCTGCTGGCGCGCGTGACGGCCGGCATATCGCCGATCGCGCTGTCGCTGGCGTTTATCGACTGGGCTTCGCATCTGGCAGCGGCGCCGCAGCAGCAAATAGAGAACGCCCAGGATGGCATGCGAGACGCGGCCAGGCTTTTTGAAACCGCCATGCATTATTTCTCCCCCGGCCAGGGGCCTTGGTCCCTGATCAAGCCGCAGCCGCAGGACCGGCGTTTTGCCAAGCCGGAATGGGAAACTCCACCGTTCAATTTGTTCGCCCAGGCGTTTCTTTTGCGAGAACAATGGTGGCGTAATGTCACGACCGGCGTGCGCGGCGTGGCGCCTGCGAACGAGGCCATCGTCGAGTTCTCGGTGCGGCAGGTGCTCGATATGCTGGCGCCGTCCAATTTCGCCGCCACCAATCCCGAGGTATTGCAGAAGGCATTCCAGAGCGGGGGCGAGAATTTTGTGTTCGGCTGGCAGAACTGGTGCAGCGATTTGATGCGCCTGTTGTCGGCCGGCAAGCCGGCCGAGGATCAGGAATTCGTTGTCGGCAAGACCGTCGCGACCTCACGCGGAAAGATCGTGTTTCGCAACGAGCTGATCGAGCTGATCCAGTACTATCCAACAACCGGCAAGGTGCGTCCGGAGCCGATCCTGATCGTGCCGGCCTGGATCATGAAATATTACATCCTTGATTTGTCGCCGCACAATTCGCTGATCAAGTTCCTGACCGGCCAGGGCTTTACCGTTTTCATGATCTCCTGGCGCAATCCGGGGCCGGGGGATCGCGACATCGCCTTTGACGACTATCGCAAGCTTGGCGTCCAAGCCGCGGTCGATATCATCGAGGATATCGTCCCCGGCCGTCAAATCCATGCGCTCGGCTATTGCCTGGGCGGTACGTTGCTGTCGATTGCCGCCGCAGAGATGGGGCGGGACGGCCGCTTCGAGACGATCACATTGCTGGCCGCGCAGACGGATTTCACCGAGGCCGGCGAACTGACCTTGTTCATCAACGAAAGCCAGGTCGCGTTTCTCGAAGACATGATGTGGGAACGCGGGGTTCTCGATACCACGCAAATGGCCGGCGCCTTCCAGTTGCTGCGCTCGAACGACCTGATCTGGTCGCGGCTGACCCGCGACTATTTGATGGGGGAGCGGGCGCCGCCCAGCGACCTGATGGCCTGGAACGCCGACGCCACGCGGTTGCCATACCGGATGCATTCCGAATATCTGCGCAAGCTATTCCTCAACAACGATCTGGCCGAGGGTCGCTATCTCGTCGAAGGAAAGCCGATCGCACTGTCGGACATTCACGCGCCGATGTTCGTGGTCGGGACGATGTGGGATCACGTGGCGCCGTGGAAATCCACCTACAAGATCCATTATCAGGTGGATGCCGACGTTACCTATCTTTTGACCAGCGGTGGCCACAATACGGGTGTCGTCGCACCTCCGGGCGAGGACGGTCACTTCTACCAGGTCATGACCAAGGCGGAGGATGCCCCCTATATCGGTCCCGACGAATGGCTGAAGGCGGCGCCGCGGACCGAAGGATCGTGGTGGCAGGAATGGTCGAGATGGCTGACCGCGCGATCCGGCGAGCCCTGCGACCCGCCGCGCATGGGCCTTGGGTCGGCCGAAGGGCGCAGTCTGCGCGATGCGCCCGGAGACTACGTCCGCCAGTAATCCGCCGCCCCGTTCGCTTCTTCAACCCGGTCGGTTTCGCCTAGCAAGGCGCAGAGTCACTTCCCGTGGGTCTATTCGAACCAACCGAACTTTCGCTCGGGCCATGATACCTGGGCATGTTGCACGAACTGGTCCTGTGCCTGAGAATTTTGCTCTTGGCGGACCGCTGCTCGGGCATTTTTCACAGGCCGGACGTGCACCCGTGCATTGTGCTCGCGCCAGAGCTGTGCTCGGGCATTTCTCGGGGGGATTTTTGCCCGGACATGATGCTCGGACCGCGCATGTTCGCTGGCATTTTTCACGGACCGCACCTCTGCCCTTGCGTCTTTCTCGGCCGCCCAAGCCTGAAATAGCTTCAACAAGGCGTCGACTGGCTGTTGATGGATTTCGGTCTGGCGCTGGTCGGCAGGCTCAAAGGCGCCGGTAATTTCGTCGCGCGTCTGTTCCTCGGCCGCCCAGGCCTGGAATTGCTTGAGCAAGGCTTCGGCTGATGGCTGACGGATTTCGGTCTGGCTTTGATCGGCAGACCTTAAAGCGCCGGTAATCTCGTCGCGTGTCTGTTCCTCGGCCGCCCAAGCCTGGAATTGCCTGAGCAAGGCTTCGGCTGGTGGCTGATGGATTTCGGTCTGCCTCTGATAAGCAGCGATTTCATCGCCCGTTGGGGCTTCGCTTGCAGTCGGCAACACAACCTGGGCGTCGGCGGTCGATTGAATTGTCGGCATCGACTGGGCGCCGTCTTGAGGCGCCGGTGCGCCGACCAGGTAAGCCGTGGCGTTCGCAAGTACGATTGGATTTCCCGCCGATAGAACCGTGAAGACGATCCCTGCCGTCGTTACCAGCAAAGTACTCATCTTCACGATTTGCGACGCGGTAACCGTTCTGTCCCAGGCTTTCAAGATACCCATGTACTGGGCGTTTTCGGCATGATCGCAGAGACGGAGGGAAATAGGATCGTTCGTCGCCATCGGTATGTCCCCACGCTAAACGCAGCATCGGGCATCCTGGCATCAATTTCTTAATGTTTTTCTTTCTTGGCCAGGATACGAGACCAAAAACGCGGGGCTATCGACGCAATTCGGGAGCTCTTGCTGGGCAAATACGCGGTATAAGTTCCCGCTAGGGCTGACAATGAGCGATCCGGCTCTCGCATTGTTTCAAGCTTTGCTCCGGCGTTCCCGATGCATCGATAATCGCCCAATCGACCGCGCCGACATCATAGTTCTCCTGAAGTCCGGCAATGGCGGGCGTAGCGTCGGATGCGTCCCTCTCGCGGCGGTCGACGCGGCTCAGCCTGGTCGCAAGGTCGGTTACGAGAAAGAGGCCGACAAACCAAATCTTCAGCTTGCGCGCGGCGTCGCGGATGGCGTTGCGTTCCGCTTCGCGGGCAAACACCGCGTCGACCATGACGGAATGACCCTGGAAAAGGATGCGAGCCGCGCGGCGCCCAAGAATTTCGTAAACCTGCTCGGTAATCTCCGGCCGGTAGGCGCTCTCTGGGAGCTTATCCGTTTCGGATACCCCGAATAACTGTTTGCGCAGCACGTCGGTACGCAAGACCACGGCTCCCGGCTGCGGCAAGACCGAAGGCGCCAAGGCGCGCGCCAGGACGGACTTTCCGGTTCCGGACAGCCCGCCGATCGCCACCAGCACCGGCCTGGAAGGGCGGATCGCAGTGCGCGCAAGCTCGAAATAGGCCCGCACCGACCGCATGACATTGGCATTGTCGCGTGAATTCCGGCCGAGACGGGCCAACAACACGTGGGCGCGGATAGCCGATCGCAACGACAGGAACAGGGGTAGTGCCGCGAGTATGTCGAGATTTTCATCTGCCGTGATTCCGAGATATCTGTTGAGCAGTGTGTTCGCGGCGGCCTGCCGGCCGTACCGGATGAAGTCCATAAGCGGGAACGCAAGGTCGTAGAGTACATCGACCGATGCGATATCGGGATCGAACTCAATCGCATCGAACAGAACGGGCTTGCCGTCGATCAGCACGATGTTCGCCAGATGCAGGTCGCCATGGCAGCGCCGCACATGTCCCTGCCTGCCACGTTGCTGCAGCAGCCCGCGAACCCCGGCAAATGCCGACAGAGAGGCTTGCCTGAGATCGTCGATATCCTCCGCGGGAAAGCACGCCGCTTGCCGGAAGGCGGCGGCGTTTTGTTCGATGATTACCGGGACCGAATTGATCCAGGGTTTGGCCGGCGCGAGCGGCGCCATGCTGTGGGAGGCCGCGATCGCGTCGGCGATGGCGTTGACAAGATCTGGATCAAGCGGTCCAGCCTCGGCCAGATGGTCGATGGTCTGGCGCTCGTCGAAACGGCTCATTTCGACCGCATATTCGACCGGCATACCCTTGCCGCCGATAACAAGCGATCCATCGCTGCCTTGCGTGATCGGAACGACGCGACGGTAGATTTGCGGCGCGAATTGGCGGTTGATTTTGATCTCTTCGTCGCAGGCTGCTTTCCGTTTCTCGAGCGTCGAATAATCGAGAAAGGGAAAGCGGATCGCGCGCTTGATCTTCAGCGCGCGGTCGCCTTCGAGAAAGACCGACGCCGCATGGGTATCGATCCGATGAACATTCGGATGCGTCGCCGGATCGGTCAGAAATGCGAAGACGCTCTCCTGCGTCGGGGAGCCGGCTGCCGTTAAATCTGTCATTCGCGGTTGCGCCCCTAGGGTTTGAGGACCGCAGCGCCGAGGATTTGTCCCGTCCGCAGTTTTGTCAGGACGTCATTGGCCTCGGCAAGCGGGAATGCGGTGGTCTGGGTCCGGATTCCGGCCTGCGGGACGATCTTGAGGAAATCAAGTCCGTCCCGCCGCGTGAGGTTGGCAACTGACACCAGTTGCCGCTCTTCCCAGAGAAGATCGTAAGGGAAGCTCGGAATATCGCTCATATGGATCCCTGCGCACACCACCCTGCCGCCCTTGCGCACCGCGCGCAGCGCAGCCGGCACCAGCGCTCCGGCCGGTGCGTAGATAATGGCCGCGTCGAGCGGCGTGTCAGGCAGTGTATCCGAGCCGCCAGCCCACGCCGCGCCGAGACGGCGGGCAAAATTCTGCGCCGCGGTGTCGCCGGACCGTGTGAAGGCATAAACGGATCGGCCTTGCCAGCGTGCGATCTGTGCGACGATGTGCCCGGCTGCGCCGAAACCATAGATGCCGAGCCGCGTCGCGCTGCCTGCCATCACCAGCGACCGCCAGCCAATCAGGCCGGCGCACAACAGCGGCGCAATTGAAACATCGTCGCCGTCCTCGCCAAGCGGAAAGGCATAGCGCGCATCGGCAACGGTGTGCGTGGCGAAACCGCCGTTACGCGTGTAACCGGTAAAGAGGGGACGGTCACAGAGATTTTCCATGCCCTCCCTGCAAAATCGACAGACGCCGCAGGTGTATCCGAGCCAGGGAATTCCGACCCGGTCGCCGATCCGGTGCGTGGTGACGTCACGGCCGA
This sequence comes from uncultured Alphaproteobacteria bacterium, assembly GCA_963801875.1. Lineage (GTDB taxonomy): Bacteria > Pseudomonadota > Alphaproteobacteria > Rhizobiales > Xanthobacteraceae > Bradyrhizobium. The sequence goes on from CAWDGT010000011.1 coordinate 950,903, forward strand.
CGAGGTCGACGCGGCCGACGATTTCATGACCGGGAACGACTGGATACCGGATGCCGGGAAGCTCGGCGTCGACGACATGAAGGTCGGTCCGGCAGACCCCGCATGCACCGATCTTGACACGAATTTCTCCGTCGCCGGGGCTGGGGTCGGGCAGCTCCTGCATCTGGAGAGGCGCCCCCTGAGCCGGCAACACCATCGCACGCATCTGTTTCTCCACGGCGAAGCCGAATGGTCAACAGCATAATGCATAGGCGTGGGGGGCCGGGAGCCCTTGACCTCCATCAAATGCATGGCGACGGCCATGTAGCAGAGTGGCGCGACAAAACGGTCGTCGGGCGGCCACGGTGCTTGGTTATGATGTCGCACTAAGTGTTCCCGTCACGTATAAGAACGCGCTGAAATTCATAAAATCCGGGCCGGCGCCAGCCGGGCAACTGAACTGATGTCCACTTATCATTTGAAAAATCTGCTTTCGCCCGGGTCGCTCGCGCTGGTCGGGGCCAGTCCGCGCCGGACTTCGGTCGGACGCGCCATTCTCGGGAATATTCACAAGGCGAAATTCAAGGGTGAATTCGGGTTGGTGAACACGCGCTATACCGAGATCGACGGCGTTTCCGCGGTCGACAGCATCGGTAAATTGCCGTTTGTGCCCGAACTCGTGCTGATGACTGCGCCGGCAGTCGCAATTCCGGGACTTATCGATGAGGCAGGCGCGCGGGGGACGGCGGGCGCACTCATCATTACCGCCGGGCTTGGCCGTGGCGCGGGCTCGCTGGCAGAGGCCGCCGAAAGTGCTGCCCGTAAATACGGCATGAGGCTGATTGGGCCCAATTGCCTTGGCATCATCATGCCCGGTGCAAATCTCAACGCCAGTTTTTCGGCACACATGCCGCGTGCAGGGAATCTGGCACTGATCTCCCAGTCGGGCGCGATCGCTACCGGCATGGTGGATTGGGCGGCGCAGCGCGGGGTCGGCTTTTCCGGAATCGTTTCCATCGGCGACCAGCTCGACGTCGATCTTGCCGATCTGCTCGATTACTTCGCGCTGGACGGTAAAACGCGTGCGATCCTGCTCTATGTCGAAGCGATCAAGGACGCCCGCAAGTTCATGTCCGCGGCGCGCGCCGCCGCAAGAATCAAGCCCGTCGTCGTCGTCAAATCCGGGCGCATGGCGCAGGGCGCCAAAGCGGCTGCGACCCACACCGGGGCGCTGGCCGGTTCGGACGCGGTCTACGATGCCGCCTTCCGTCGCGCCGGCATCCTGCGGGTGTCAGATCTTCGCGAACTGTTCGACTGCGCCGAGAACTCTCGGGCGAGTCGAAATCGCCTCCGGGGAAGCGGCTGGCGATGCTGACCAATGGCGGTGGCATAGGGGTTCTCGCGGTCGATCGGCTTGTTGAACTGGGAGGAATCCCTGCGACGATCGAGCCCGCCACGCGCGAGAAGCTCGACGCCGTCCTGCCGCGGACCTGGTCGGGGTCAAATCCCGTCGATATCGTCGGCGATGCCGACCCCGCGCGTTATGCGGCGGCGCTTGAGGTGTTGCTGGACGATCCCGGCAATGACGCGATCCTGGTGATGAATGTTCAAACCGCGATAGCTCCGGCTGACGAAATCGCCGCGACCGTGACCGGTCTGGTCAGCAAGTACCGCAAGCTGCACCACCGCTGGGCGAAGCCGGTGCTGGCAGTTTGGGTCGGTGCGGACCAGAAGATCGTCGATTTGTTGAGCGGCGCCGGAATTCCTAACTACCCCACCGAAGACGATGCGGTGCGGGGCTTCATGTATCTGGTGCAGCATCGCGAGGTAGTGGCGGAGCTGGCGCAGGTTCCGCCAGCCATGCCCCAAGAGTTCGCGCCCGATATCGATGTCGCCAGGGGGATCGTTGCCGCGGCGCTCGGCGACGGTCGCCGGTGGCTTGATCCGGTCGAGATCAAGCGGCTGCTTGAGGCCTATGAGATCCCGATGGTGCCGACTTTTGCGGCCGCAGATGCCAAGCAGGCCGTCGCTTACGCTTCGACGCTGTTCACGCAAGGCGCCACGGTGGTGCTCAAGATCATGTCACGCGACATCATTCACAAATCCGACGTCGGCGGCGTTGTCCTCAATCTCACCAGCTCCGAAGCCGTGCGCCTGGCGACGGCCAGCATCCTGGCGCGGGCCAAAAAGCTTCGCCCGGAGGCACGGATATCGGGCGTCATTGTGCAGGCGATGGTGGTGCGGCCGAAGGCGCGCGAACTGATACTTGGTCTCGCCGACGACCCGACCTTTGGCACTGTCATCGTGTTCGGCCGCGGCGGCACGGCGGTAGAGGTCATCAATGACAAGGCGCTTGCGCTTCCGCCGCTCGATCTGCAACTGGCCCGCGACCTGATTGAGCGCACCCGCGTCTCGCGGCTATTGCGCGCCTACCGGGATGTGCCCGCGGCCAAGCCGGACGCCGTTGCGATGGTGCTGGTCAAGCTGGCGCAGATGGCCGCGGATATTCCCGAGATCCGCGAACTGGATATCAATCCGCTGCTGGCAGATGAGAGCGGCGTACTGGCAGTCGATGCGAGAATCTCGATCGGGCAAGTCGAGCGAAAGTTCGAGGGTGCTGGTCCCGCCAACTTCGCGGTGCGGCCATATCCGTCGCAATGGCAGCGCCATATCGAACTCAGGGACGGCTTGCGGGTCTTTGTGCGCCCAATTCGCCCCGAGGACGAACCGCAGATCCACGAATTGTTGCAGCACGTTACGCCCCATGACTTGCGGCTTCGGTTCTTCGCGCCGATGAAGGAGTTCAGCCACCAGTTCATCGCGCGGTTGACGCAGCTTGACTACGCCCGCGCGATGGCCTTTGTCGGGTTCGACGAAGTCACCAATGAGATGGTTGGCGTGGTCCGGATTCACTCCGATTCAATCTACGAGACCGGTGAATACGCGATCCTGCTCAGATCCGATGTCAAGGGAAGGGGGCTGGGCTGGGAGTTGATGCGGCTAATCATTGAATATGCGAAGTCCGAGGGTCTCAAAACCATCTCGGGGGATGTCCTGACGGAAAACACCATCATGCTGGAGATGTGCCGGCATCTCGGTTTCGAAGTGAAGGCCGATCCCATCGAGCACGGCATCTGCAACGTGAAGCTCAAGCTCTGAATTGAAAATGCCATTCCGGGCGCATCGAAGGCGCGAAGCGCGAATGTGCGATGGCACATCGGGGAATCCCGAAATCCCGGGCTCGACACGGAGCCGGTCATCGGGCCAGCGAAAGCGACCCGGCGGCGTCACCCCGGAATGACCAGTGTTGCACTACAGATGCGACACCGATACGACACGGTAGGTGTGCATCTTGCCACTCTCGTTGATCGAAACATATTCGCCAGATACAAAGCGCTCGTCCGCGAAGTGATATCCGACCTCGTCCGGCGTATCGGCGTAGCTGAACGCCCAGCCGCCGCCGCGGTGAACGAGATGACCGTGCTGGCCATCCTGGTGCGGCCGCAATCGCGTGATCCGGCACGCTTCGCGATGCTCGCGCTGGAGCTTCGGGTCGATTCGGTCGTCGGCATCGAGCGGCGCAATGATGACATAGGCGTAGCCGGTGTCGCCTTCGGGGTGACCGGGCTCGCGTGCAAGCTCGATACGGATCTGCCGAAACTGCGCCGGAAGGGATGTATTCAGGATCGGCTTGGGATGGATGCTTTGCATATTGGTATCGTTCCTTGTTGACGAACTTGCGGCCGGTGCGGCCACTCGTGATTATTTTTGCTCTGCCCGGGATGGCGCGGGCGTCGGTGTCGCCGCCGGTTTCTTCAGACTCTTGATGATGATTGTGATCAACGGCACGATAAGTAAGGGCAGGATTCCGTTTAACGGATGATGGAACGCGCCGGACACTTGCGATTGCAGCGCCCGCGCCTCAAGCTGCAGCGCATCCACCGAGGAACCGTGGATTTCGGTGGCGAGTTCCAGTTCCCGCCCGCTCGGCGGCCTCGCGGCGATCATGAACACGATACCGGCAATCACGAAGTTGACCGCGCCGAGGATGGCGGCGGCGGATATGGCGCTCCAGATCTGGACCAGCGCGAAATATGCCGACAGCTCGAGCATCAACAGCCCGAAAGCCGCAATCAGCGCCGCGAACGCCCGGAGGCCGAGACCAACCAGCATATGCCGCATTCTTATATCGGCGATAATCCTGTCAGTGCGCCAGAGCACGCGCAGGTGCTTGACGATGTTCTCGGTGTTCATCTCAGTGTCTCCTCAGCATGAAGCCGACAATGGCGCCAAGCGCGAAAGCGGCAGCAAGCGATGTGATCGGACGCTCCGATATGATGCTTTCGAGATGTTCCTCCTGTTCGCTCAAGGTGTCACCGAGATCGCTCAGCGCGGCCTTGATCTGATCGGCGAGAGCCTCGGCGTGGTTCTTGGAAGCGTCGAAGAGTTCCTCGCCCGTGGTGGTCAAAAGACGCGACACGTCGGCTTTGAGCGCCAGCAGTTCATCTCTCAGCTCACCAGAGTCGGACATCGGTTTTGCCCTGCTGCTTAATCCAGCCGAAATTTCAGGTGAATTCTACGCGAGCCGGGACAACCGCTATTGATTTGTGTCAACAGCGACAGGGCCGACCGCTTGCCGGTTTGAGGCAGGTCAATCCGAGCGCCTCGCCAGGGCCTAGAGAGGCTTTGGGAAAAGCAATTCCCTTGGGTAAGGGAGAAAGACCTTGGCGATCCACCCCCTGTTAACGGCCACGCCATCAGGCGATGTGCTTGAGCTGCGTCCAGGCGGGTCCTGGACAGCGGTCAATGTGACCGCCCTGGAAGCTCTCGCCGACGGCGTCACGGATCAGCTTGACCAGTCGAAGATCGTCAAAGTGGACATGGCCGGGGTGCGCGAACTCGACACGCTTGGGGCCTGGTTGCTTGAGAAAATGTCCCGGCGCGCGACAGCGGCCGGCCATCGCGCTGACATGGTCGGGGTTGCCGATAACTATGCGGGGTTGATCGAAGAGGTCCGTCAAGTCAATCGCCGCAATCCGGCGCCGCCGCCCACACTCAACCCCGTCGTGATCAGGGTGAACGAGGTCGGCCGCGCCGCCGTCGACGCGAGCCAGGATCTTGCGGTATTCCTGCAGATGCTCGGCTCGCTTTTCCTGGCGCTGGTCAACGTGCTGCGCAGGCCGCGATCGCTGAGGCTGACGTCTCTGGTCTATCAGTTGTACAAGGTCGGCTGGCAGGCGATTCCGATTATGGTGCTGATCACCTTCCTGATCGGCGCCATCATCGCCCAGCAGGGTTTCTTCCATTTCCGCAAATTCGGCGCCGATTCCTACGTCGTCGACATGGTCGGCATTCTGGTGCTTCGCGAACTCGGCGTGCTGATTGTCGCAATCATGGTCGCCGGCCGCTCGGGAAGCGCCTATACGGCCGAGCTTGGCTCGATGAAAATGCGCGAGGAAATCGACGCCCTGCTGACGATGGGGCTCGATCCCGTCGAGGTCCTGATTCTGCCCCGTGTGATAGCGCTGGTCTGCGCGCTGCCGATCCTGAGCTTCATCGGATCGATGGCCGCGCTCTATGGCGGCGGTCTGGTCGCGCAGTTCTATGGCGGCATGGGGCCGCCGATCTACATTGCGCGGCTGCGCGAGGCCGTATCCGTCACCCATTTCGAGGTCGGCATGCTCAAGGCGCCGTTCATGGCGCTGGTGATCGGCATCGTCGCCTGCAGCGAAGGCCTGCGGGTGAAGGGAAGCGCCGAATCGCTCGGCAGGCAGACCACGAACTCGGTGGTGAAATCGATCTTTCTCGTGATCGTGCTCGACGGGCTGTTTGCCGTCTTCTTCGCGTCGATCGGAATGTAGCGATGCAGCAAGAGGCTCCTCAGTTTGCGATACGCGTCCACGACCTTGTTGTCGGCTTCGGCCGGCAGGTGGTGATCGATCATTTGTCGCTCGATGTCCGCCGGGGCGAGATCCTCGGCCTGGTTGGCGCTTCCGGCGGTGGCAAGACCGTGTTGATGCGAACTATCATTGGGCTCATTCCGCAGCGAAGCGGGGAGATCGAGGTGATGGGCGCGGCGATCGGCGGCGCCCATGATCGCAATACCCAGAGCGCCGCGGGCCGGTGGGGCATTCTGTTCCAGCAGGGCGCGCTGTTCTCATCGCTCACCGTGCGGCAGAACATCCAGTTTCCTCTGCGCGAAAATCTGGTGCTGTCGCAGGCGCTGATGGACGAAATCGCCACCGCCAAGCTCGAAATGGTCGGGCTGTTGCCGGAGGACGGCGACAAGTTTCCCGCCGAATTGTCCGGCGGCATGACCAAACGCGTGGCGCTGGCGCGCGCGCTCGCGCTCGATCCTGCGATCGTGTTCCTCGACGAGCCGACCTCGGGGCTGGATCCGATCGCGGCGGGCGACTTCGACACCCTGATCAAGACCTTGCAGAAGACGCTGGGGCTGACGGTGTTCATGGTCACCCATGATCTCGCCAGCCTGAATACCGTTTGCGATCGCGTCGCGGCGCTGGCGGACGGCAAGATCGTCGCCATCGGACCGATGCGCGAACTGCTTCAATCCGAGCATCCCTGGGTGCGGGCCTATTTCCACGGCAAGCGCTCCAAGATGCTGCAACCCAAAGCGAGTTAATGAGATGGAAACCCGCGCTCCCTTCGTCGTCGTCGGCGCCTTCGTTCTGGCCGCGATCATGGCCGTGTTCGGCTTCGTATACTGGCTTCACAATACCGGCGGGCTCGGTCCACGCACGACCTACCACGTTCAGTTCGATGGTTCGGTGCCCGGGTTGTTGATCGGCGCCGGCGTGCTGTTCAACGGCATCCGGGTCGGCGAGGTGACGGATCTCGGCCTCGCGCCGGACAGTCCGCGCCGCGTCGATGCAACGATCTCGGTGGCTACGACGACGCCGGTGCGGGCCGACACCAGGGTCGGTCTGGAATTCCAGGGCTTGACCGGGGTCCCCGTGATCGCGCTGGAAGGCGGCATGCAGCTTGCGAATTCCGGTCCGGTGTCGACGCTGATTGCCGACCCCGGAGCGGGACGCAGCATGACGCAGGCCGCGCGCGATGCGTTGCTGCGGGTGGACACAGTGCTGTCGGAAAATTCCGGGCCGCTGAAGGACACCATCGCCAACTTCAAGGTCTTCTCGGAAGGGCTGGCGCGCAACACCGGGAAAATCGACAGCATCCTCGCCGGCCTCGAAAAGACGATGGGCGGCGGCACGCCGGCGCAAAAAATCACCTACGACCTGGGCGCCCCGCAAAATCCGGGAACGGCAAGCAAAACAATCAAGGGACAATTGGCGATCCCGGAGCCGACGGCGGTCGCGATGCTCGAGACGCAGCGATTCCTGTTCTCGCCGGCCCAGGACTATCCCGGATTCGCCGATGCCCTCTGGGCCGACAGTATTCCGAAGCTGCTGCAGGCCAGGTTGATCGAGGGTTTTGAAAATTACGATATTGCGCACGCTCCGCTGCGTGTCGCGGATATCGGTCAGACCGACTTCCAGCTTCTGATCGATGTCAGGCGTTTCCGGATCGCGACGGATTCTCAGCCTGTGGCCGAGATCGGTTTGTCGGCACGGATTGTCGACAAGACTGGAAAGGTCATCGCGTCGCGTCTGTTTGAAGACAGTGAGAGGTTCGACAAGGTCGAGCCGCCGGCGGCCGTCGCCGCCTTCAACGAAGCCTTCGGCCGAATTGCGAAGGAAATGATCGTCTGGACCGTGCAAGCGCTGTAGCCGCAGCTGCGGCGGCCTTATTCGAGGCTCTTCAAATACGACAGCAGGTTGTGGATCTGATCGGGATTGAGCTCGAATCCCGGCATCGTCGGATGACCGGTATAGATGCCCTCGGCGAATGCCTCGGCCAGCGTTTCGACGGGGTAGCGGGTATGCAGGGTTCGGAATGGCGGTGCTGCCTCGAGCGGGCTCTTGGTCACCCGGTCGATCGAGTGGCACCGTGCGCAATGTGTTAACGCGTAGCGCTTTCCGCGCGCTTCGTCGGGCGAAGCGGCCAGCGCCGGTACCATCAGCATCAGCGTGACGAGGGTTTGGCGCAGGGCAAATCGCAGCATTGCGGACCGGTCTCTTCAATTGCGGTTATGGCGCCAGGATAGGGCGGCGAAGGGCCCCGCATTTGATCTGTATCAACCGGTATCCGGACGATCGGTTAAGATGAGTTGGCAGGCACACGATACGGTTGCCGCTGGCCTATTCTGGAGTGGCGCATGAATATTTCCCTGGTTGCGGTCGAGCCGAGCGGACAACCCTGCATTGATTGCTCGGTACGCCGATTAAGTCTCTGCGCGGCGCTCGACAAGGTCGAGCTGCGAGAGCTGGAGCGTCTGGGCCGCCACGTCCATTTCCGATCCTGCGAGACGGTATTCGCACAGGAGGAGATAACGACGTCGTTCTACAATCTGCTCGACGGGGTCATGCGCCTTTACAAGCTGTTGCCTGACGGCCGCCGGCAGATCGTGGGATTTGCCCTACCGGGCGACTTCCTGGGAATGACGGTGACCGCGCGTCACAGCTTCTCCGCGGACGCAATCGGGCCTGTCGCCATTTGCCGGTTCTCCCGGGCTTCCTTTGCCCGGTTTGCCGCGGACAAGCCGCATCTTCTGCGCCGAATCAATGAATTGGCGGTGCGCGAACTGAGCCAGGCCCAGGACCATATGGTTCTGCTCGGACGCCGTTCGGCGGAAGAAAAAGTTGCGACTTTTCTGATCGGCTGGCGCGATCGATTGACCCGGCACAGCGACCTGGCCAAAACGGTGCCGTTGCCGATGAGTTGTCAGGATATCGCGGATTATTTGGGACTGACCATCGAAACGGTCAGCCGTACCTTCACCAAGCTCGAACGCGACGGGGTGATCGAAATCCTGCCGGGAAGCGTCGGCCTGCTCGACCCCGCGCGTGCCGAGGCCCTGGCTGCTGCCTAGCTAGCCGTCTTCCCCAAGACCGTTGAGCGATTTGATCGGGATCAATTACCCGCCCGTTTCGCCGCGGATAAATTGCCTCCAATCCAGTCAGGGGAGGTCGTAATGCCGTTTGATGCAATGCTGGTAAGCGGGGCGGTGGCAATAGTGTTCCTGGCGTTCGCCGGCGTATTATTGTGGGGAGATCTTCAAACGCGGCCAGATCGGCGGAAAGCGGGTACGAATCCGCAAAAGCGCCGCAGCTTCTGAAGCTGCCCGCCGACATCGCGAGTTGCCGATAACCCGCCCGGGCCCCGGGCGGGCACAGCGTGAGCGCCCGCAGGTCTGGCCGGCTGCCGGTGCGTTTGTGGCACCGGCCAAACTCGCGCAATCAGGCTTCCTTCATCCCGAATAGGCGCGCCGCGTTGCCGCCCAGGATTGCCGCCTTCTGCTTATCTGACAAGCTGGTGGTCGCGAAGACGTGGTCAACCGGATGCTGTTCCCAGGGGATCGGATGGTCGGTCCCGAGCATGACCTGGCTCGCGCCGACCTGCGCCACCCGATGCCGCAGGCCCTCGGGCGTGAACACCATGGCGTCGAAATAGAGCTGGTTGAGATATTCCGAGGGCTTCTTTTTCAGCGTGATATTCGGATTGCAGTTCTGCGGCGACACGAAGCAGGCGTGGTCGCCGCGCGCGCCATATGAGCCGAGATAGCCGCCGCCATGCGCGGCAAGGACCTTCAGGCCCGGGAAGCGGTCGAGCGTTCCTTCGAAGATCAGGTGCTGCAGGGCAATCGTCGTGTCGAGCGGATTGCCGATCGTGTTCGACAGCCAGCCGTTGCCCCTGAAACGCTTGGCGAGTTCCGGCGTGCTCTGCGGATGGACGAACAGAACGGCGCCGAGCTCTTCGGCCCTAGCCCATACGGGATGGAATTTGGGGTCGGAAAAGTCCTCACCCAGCACACTCGCGCCGACGGCGGCGCCGCGCAGGCCCTGTTTCTTGATCGCAGTCTCCAGCTGTTGCACCGCGAGGTCGGGAAACTGCAGGGTCAGGGAGGCGAAAGCTCCGAAACGTTCCGGCCGAGCGGCGCACAGCTCGGCCAGCTTCTCGTTTTGTACCTTGACGATCGCGGCCGCCATATCGCGGTCCTTGCCGTACCAGAACGGATTGATCGACAGGATCTCCATGTCGATCGCCATCGCGTCCATTTCCTTGAGACGCTGCTCGATGACGATGAAGTGCTCCGGAACGCCCTTGACCGGCGGCAGCACCTTGTCGGCCGCGTCCCCCAGCAGATTGAGCGCCTCATGAAAATAGCAGTGCGAGTGAACATCGATGGTGAGAACGCGCTTGCCGCTGATCTTGACCGGCAGGCGCGGCGGTCTTGGTTGGGTGTGCGCCGCACCAGGCATGCCGCAACTGCAAAACGCGATCCCAGTCGCCGCCACGCCCTTCAAGAAGCTTCTACGGTTGGTCATTCAGTCCCTCCCTTGACGGCCTCAGCCGGCGTTCCCTCTGGACCGGCCGATTGAGCCGGCCTGATCTTGATTTCTTCGATCGACACATTGCCAAGCCGGGAGCGAGAGGGCAATCATTCACGAAGAGGTCGCGGCCGCTCATTCGGAAACGTGACCCGGCTCGCCAAGTTTCAACAAGGGAAAAATACGACATGCGTCTGCTTCATTCGCTGGTCCCGGCACTCGCGCTGCTCGTCAGTTCCGGCGCCGTCGGGCAGACGGCCTATCCCGACCGGCCGATCAAGATGATCGTGCCCCTTGCGGCGGCGAGCGCGGTCGATGTCGCGGCGCGGATCGTGACGCAGAAGATGGCCGACAATATGGGCCAGCAAATCGTCATCATAAATCAGCCCGGCGCTTCCGGGCTAATCGGCGCCGAGCAGGTCGCGCGGGCCGAGCCGGACGGCTACACGATCGGCGGATTCAACGACAGCGTCATGACCATGGTGCCCAACCTGCAGTCCAACATGCGCTGGGACATCCTGAGGGATTTCGAACCGGTGTCGCTGGTCGCCACGGTGGAGTGGGGACTGATCGCCAGCAACAAGACCAGCTACAAGACCGCGGCGGACCTGATTGCCGCCGCGAAGGCCGCGCCCGGCAAGATCGATTATAGCTCCGGCGGTCCGGGCAGCCCGCAGCATCTGGCGATGGCGATGTTTGCCTCCGCTGCCGGCATATCGCTGACCCACGTGCCCTACAAAGGCGCCACGCAGGCCGCGACCGACGTCGCCTCCGGCCAGATTCCCGTCGGCTTCCAGGGCCTCGGGACCGTCGCGGCGCTGGTGCGCGGCGGTCAGCTCAGGCTGATCGGGGTGACGACCGAGAGGAGAATGCCGCAATTCCCCGATGTGCCCACGGTCGCGGAATCCGGTTTACCCGGGTTTTTCTTCAATTCTTGGTTTGCGATCATGGCGCCGGCCGGCACGCCCAAGGACATTATCGCCAGGCTTAATGCCGAAGTGCTGAAGGCGCTGGCGGACTCGGAAGTCCGCGGCAAGCTCGAGAATTTGGGCTTCTCGGTGCGCGGCACGTCGGCCAAGGAGCTCGGCGCCATGACGCGCGAACAGCTCGCCAAATACGCCCGCGTGATCAAGGAAATGGGCATCGCCAACGAGTAGCGCGCTCATTGCGCAGAAGCTTGCCCCGGACTTGATCCGGGGGTGGAAGCCGGTTGTTCAACGGCGCAAGCCCCGCGCAGTTTCAGCTTCAGCGCGATGTTGATCCGGAAAGGCTCACGGCAATTACATCCTCCGGATGCGGTTACCGCCGGCCACTACCCCTGTCGCGTGTGTCGTCCTCCCAAATTGTCGTCTAATCGTTGCGGTTGCGAGTGCTCCTGTGTGGCGCCTCCCGCGTCGGGACCATTGTCGGCTGCCAGATGGTGCAAACGCTTGTTCCGCCATGATCTTTCGCTAATCTGAAACGGGGTGGACGGAGGAAGCCACGGGTGTCTTGTCAAGTCTGTCTATCGACCCTGAAGGCAGGCGATTTGTATTGTGCGTCGTGTGGGGCGGTCGTCCCGGAGCACCCCGCAAAGCCGCAGGTCGCGGAAGTCCGCGGCCGCATCGCCGGCGAGCGAAAGTACCTCACCGTCCTCTGTGCCGATCTGCAGCGCTCCACCGACCTGATCTCGGAACTGGACCCCGAGGCGGCGATTTCGCGGCTCGAGCCGGCCCTGATCGCCATGCGCACCGCCGTTCGCCGTAACCGCGGCATCGTCAGCAAGGAAGGTGGCGACGGGCTCATCGCGCTTTTTGGTGCGCCGCACGCCGATGACAACCATGCCGTCATGGCCTGCCACGCGGCCGTCGAACTGGTTCGCCGTGTGAAGCTGCTGGAAGATCCGGCGCTGCGGGTCCGGGTCGGCGTCCATTCCGGCTATGTCGTCGCCCATGTCATCGAGGCCGACTTCTCCTCGATCTACGAAGCGGGGGGGCCGGCGGTGCATCTGGTCAAGCGGCTCGAGGGCGCAGCGCAAGCCGGACAGATTCTGGTATCGGAATCCTGCCAGAGCCTGTCCGCGGGGCTGGTGACCTTTAACGCTCTGCCTCCAAGGCGGCTGGAGGGATTTTCCGCGCCCGTTCCCTGCTACGAGCTTGTCGAAATCAGCGGGCTCACCCGATGGCGGGCCCGCTCGACCAAGGGGCTTTCGTCGTTTGTCGGCCGCGCTGAAGAGATATCCCTGCTCGAGCGGGTGGCGCGGGATATCGGCTCGTCTGGACAGATTGTCGCGCTGGTGGGCACGGCGGGCATCGGCAAATCCCGAATGGCCCACGAATTCGTAAGCGCGCTGCGGCAGAAGGACTGGCAGGTGCTGGAAGCGGAAGGCAACCCGCTGGAGCAGGCCGTTCCATATGCGCTGTTGAAGAAGCTGCTGCAGAGCGCGCTGCAGGTCGGCAATATCGCGCCGGCGGATCGGCCGGCGCTGCCCGAAGGCGCGGTGCCGGCGCATTCCGAATTTTGGCCCGCTGCCCTTTGCTCCGTTCTCGATCAGCCCGTCGGCGATCCGCGCTGGCACGATCTCGAACCCCTGCTGCGGCGGCGCGCGATCACCGATGCCGTGCGCAATACCATCGACAGCGTGATCTCGACCCGGCCGACCATCCTGCTGCTGGAGGACCTGCACTGGATCGACGGCCAAAGCGAAGCCGCCATCGAGGCCTTGATGTCGCTTACGGCGAGCCATCAGCTACTGGTGCTGCTGACATGGCGGACGGAAGACGCGCCGGCGTGGCTTGCGCGGCTCGACGTTCGCAGGATCTGGCTGCGGTCCCTCGATGTCTCCTCGGCGAATGCGCTGCTGGACGACCTGCTCGGCACGGCGCCGGATCTCGCCGACCTCAAGTCTCACATTCTTCGCCACACCGGCCAGGTGCCGCTCTTCATCGAGGAGGTCGCAAGGCAGCTCATCAGTCGCGGAATTCTCAAGCCCAGTGCCGGCGGATTTGCCGCCAAGGCGAGCTGGGACGCGCTGGAGATTCCTCCCACCGTGCAGGGGGTTATCGCGTCCCGAATCGATCGCCTGCCGAAAGAGGACAAGGCCCTGCTTCAGCTCGCGTCCGTCGTCGGACCGAAAATCTCGCCTCAGTTGCTGACGGCCGTGACCGGCATGCCGGCGGCCCAATTGCAAAGCCGGCTCTGGTCGCTGGAGATCCTGGATTTCCTGATCGAGGCGCCATGGCTGGCCGCCCCGGAATACGAATTTGCCCACGATCTCATCCGCGAAGTTGCCTATGATTCGATCCTCCGCCCGCAGCGCGAAGAGCTGCACCGGCGGATTTTGACGGCGCTGGAGGTGCAGTCGCGCGGGCATGAAGAAGATGTTGCAGAAGCGTTGTGCCACCACGCGGTCAAGGCGCAGGACTGGGTGAAGGTGGACAGATACGGGAGCATGGCGGCGAAAAAGGCATTCGCCAGATCGGCGTTCCGGGATGCCACGGGTTATTTCGAGATTGCGATGGACGCGGTCGACAAGCAACCGGCCTCGATAGCGCGAGAGCAGCGGGCGATCGACCTGCGTATCGAGGCCCGGCTTGCGTTTGTTTCGCTTGGAAACATCGAACAGTGGTTTGGCCTTGGTCGTGACGGGGAGGCGCGTTCCGAGAACATCGGCGATGAATCGAGACGGCTGGCGTCGATTGCGATCAGGGCGGCGGCGCTCAATTTTTATGGAACGCCCTATGAGGCCATCACAGCGGGGGAGCAGGCCGTGGCGTTGGCCGAACAGTTGGCCGACGCAAACTGGCTCGGCTTCGCCGAATATGGCCTCGGTCAGGCCTATTTCATCGCCGGTCGTTTTGGGGATGCAGAGCGGTATTTAAATCAGGCGAGTGCGCGATTTGCGAACGCTCCAGACAATGTCCCGCCCGGAACCACCGGATCGAGCCTTCTCGTGCTCTGTTATATGATGAAAGCCATCATGTATGCGTCGACAGGCGAATACGACGATGCAGAGCAGTGCTCCCGGCGGGCAAGTGATCTTGCCGAAAAGAACGACCGGCCTTACGACATTATCGCGGCCGATTACGGCCGCGGCCTTGTGCAAGTGACTCATGGCGATCTCGATGAGGCGGAAAGAGCTCTCGACGAAGCCGCGTTGCTGTCACGCGAAAACGAGGTCCGACTGTTTTTGCCCCTTGTGCTGTGCGCGCTCGGAAACCTCTATCTGCAGCGCGGGCAGGCCGCGAAAGCAAGAGACATCCTGCTCGAAGCAAAGGACGAGGCTGAGAAACTCGGTCATTCGACGAGCATCGTGCTTGCATCGGCGTATCTGGCTTCTGCGTATGCGCAGCTCGGAGATATTCCCCGCGGGCTGGAAATCGCGCGCGCCTGTCAGGCGGGGGCGAAGCAGAAGGGCTACCAGCCGATCGAAGCCCTGGCGCTTTTTTCCGAGGCCGGCATCTTATTTCTTCAAGGTCCGTCCGCCGCGGCGGAAGCGATCGCTCAACTTGAGCGGGCGGTCGAAATCGCAACCCTGCTCGGGACGAAGCCCCTGCTGGGGCTGGTGAAGGGAACGCGGGCTCGCCTATTGGCGGCTTCGGGCAGGAGGGCCGAGGCGCAGGACGAACTCGCCCAGGCGGTCGAACTGTTTGCCCAGTCGAAGATGACCGTTCAACTGGAACGTGCTAAGCTGGCGCTCTCCAAGTTTTCGGACTTATGACATTTTTTGCAACCGCGGCATACCTCGCCGCCTATTGATGGAGTGGACCATGGGTGGATTCGCCTACGGCGGGAAATTTGAGCAGATTATGAATGAATTGTGCAGCCCCAAGAACATCGCTGCGACGGCAAGGAAATTCAAGGAATTGGAGAAGCAGTACGGACCTTATTCCTTTGGAAAGTTTGCCAAGTACGTTATTCCGAAAGCGGACGAATTTGCGAACTGGGACAGGGACTCGGGAGAGATACCTGACTGGATTCAGGAGCAGCTCACCGACATCATTTCCACCAATCTCAGATCCGCGTCCCCCCAGCCGGTCATGTTGAAAGTCACTGACAACGTCGATGCCACCCACGATCTGATCGCCCGGGCGTTCGCGCATAACGGCTACATTTACATCGGCCTTCTGATGCTTTGCCCAAACCCCGAGTTGAAATAATCAATTTAGCCGGCCAATTCGAGCGTTACCCGCAATCCGTCTTTTGGCTTCGGGATGGGCCACATCTGCCAGGCCGGTTGATAGCCGGGTTCGAGCGACACCGCCAGACTTTGCAGAAAATGCCATGCAAAGCATTTTGCCTGCATGTAGGCAAAATGCAGCCCGAGACACATATGGGCACCGCCGCCAAACGGCGCAAAGGCGTAGCGATGCCGCGTGCGCTGCGCCGCTTCGGTAAATCGCGTCGGATCGAACCGCTCCGGCTCGGGCCAGTACTCGCTCATATGATGGGTATAAAGCTGGTTTATTCCGATCAGGGTGCCAGCGGGAATGACGTAACCCCCGAACGCAAAACCGCGCATGGCGCGGCGGGCCACCGAGGGCACCGGCGGCTTCAGCCGCATCGCTTCCTTGAACGCCATCTCGGTCCGCGTCAGCGCCGCCAGCTTCTCGTAGGGAAGGGGTTGCCCAGGAGACAATCCGAGCGAGGTTACTTCGTCGCGCAGCGCCGCCTGCCACTGCGGATTCACCGCGAGAAAATAAATGAGAGTGGTGAGCGATGAAGTCAGCGTATCGTGCGCCGCCGTCATCAGGAAACCCATGTGATCAACAATTTCCTGCGTCGACAGCAGGTCGCCATTCTCATGGGTCGCGCGACAAAGTTGAGAGAACAGATCCTCCCCGTTGAGGGTGCGGCGCCTGGACACCTCCTCGGAGAAATAAGCGACGATATGTGCGCGGGCCCTGACGCCTCGCGCCATCCGGGTGCCCGGCCATGGTTTGCGGATCACGGCCAGCGCGGCCGCAACCATATCGCTGATGGCGCGCTTGACGTCGTCCATCTCGCGGCCGGTATGCGGACCGAGAAATGCCGTCGCCGCCAGATCGAACGTCATCTGCTTGACCGCCGGATAGAACAGCATCGGCCCGGGCTGGCTGCGCCAGCGCGCGACCTGCGCCGCGATACCGGCGTCAAGCGACGCCAGATAGGACTTCATTGATTCAGCCCTGAATGCGACGGACATCGTGCGCCGGTGCAGGCGGTGCTCCTCGAAATCAAGCAGCATCAGCCCACGCGGAAACAGCTGGTCGAGCAGGCCGCCCCAGCCCTGGGCCGAGGAGAACAATTTGGTCTGGTCGCACAGAACGAACTCGCTGGCTTCAGGTCCAAGCAGGCAGACGCCGGTCTCACCAAGCAGGCGCGTGCGATAAATCGGGCCGTATTTCGCCGCCATTCGCTCGGCCTCGCCCTTGGGGTCGGCAAGCGTGTTCAGCGTTCGGCCGACCACAGGCCAACCCTCGTGGCCCGGAATATGCGCCAGCGCGTGGCGCCGGACGCGAACGGCGGGTTCGGGCGAGATCGCAGCAACATCAAGGGTCTGCAAGGACATCAATCGCGTCCGCGAGGCTGATCCGCCTGAAGGGCCGGGGGCGGTGCTTCGACCCATGCAACCTAGAGCGAAGAGAGGATTCACTCAATCCATAGACAGCACAAGACAGGGAGTTCAGAGCGCACTCCGCGCCTTTCTTGCTGCTGGCCCTTTGGGGGGCTATAGTCGTTAAGGGCGGCGGATGGATAGCTCTGGTCCAGCCTCGCATTCAGCCGATCCGTCGATAACGGGCTTATTGGATAGTAGTGACCGGCGTGCCTCAGGATAAGACGGGTGAAGCTCAGCCGTTTGCGAGCAGCAAGCTCGCGGTCCTGCGCAAGCACCCGTATTTCACCGATCTCGAGCCTGAGGCATTCGAGCAGCTCTGCCGCTACGCCAAGCATTCCACGCTGAAGCGGGGAGCCACGATCTATGCCAAAGGGGATCCCGGGAACAGCCTGGTTGCAGTGATCAGCGGCACGGTGAAGATCAGCGTCTCCTCCGCGGATGGCCGAAGTGCGATCCTGAATCTGATCGGTCCCGGTGAAATTTTCGGGGAGGTGGCGGTATTCGATGGACAGGCGCGAACCGCCGACTGCACGGCGAATACAAATTGCGAGATTTTTATGATCGACCGCCGCGAATTCTTACCCTTTGTGCGAAGCCAGCCGGCGCTGGCGATGAAATTTATCGAGCTGTTGTGCACGCGGGTGCGCTGGACCAGCGATCAGGTCGAGCAGGTCATCCTTCAGAATTTGCCTGGACGGCTCGCCAGCGCGCTCATTCGCCTGACCGAGAAGCACAAGCTTGAGCCCGCGGGCCGGACCATCGCCGTCACCCAGCAGGAAATCAGCGAAATGGTCGGCATGACCCGGGAGAGCATCAACAAGCAGTTGCGGGCCTGGGCGGCACGCAAATGGGTTCGCCTCGAGCACGGCGCCATCGTCGTGCTGGACGCCCGGCCGCTTCAGGCGCTGGCCGAAGCAGGTTCGGGAAACGAGGACGATTAGCGCATGATCCGGAGGACCAATTCCCACTTTTCCGGATCACGCTCCAATTGAATGCAAGAGGTCATCCGGACGCGAGGTTGGCGCCGCGTTCGATCGTGAACTCAACGTCGATCAGTCCGCGCGAATGGTTCATGTCCGATTGCGACATTAGCAAGGTGAGGTCCTTGCCCTTTAGCGACGCAAGCACCTCGGACAGCCGTTCGGAAAGCGCGGGCGCGATTCCCTCGAACGGCTCGTCGAGCAGCAGACATTTTGTACCAATGCCGAGCGCGCGGCCAAGCGCCACCAGCTTCTGCTGGCCGCCGCTTAACAATAGCGCCTTGCGATGGCGCATTTCGCCGAGTTCGACGATCACCTCGTACACGAAGTCGAGTCGCGTCCGGCGATCGAGATGCCCTGCGACCCACAACGGCAACAGAATGTTTTCCTCGACGGTGAGCTGAGGCACCAAAGCGCGGTCCTCCGGCATGTAGCCGATACCGAGAGCCGCACGGGCATGGCGCGGCCGCGCGGACAGATCCGCCCCGTCAAACCGGACGGCGCCCTGCGCCGGCTTGAGATGACCCATGATCGAGCGCATCAGCGTGGTCTTGCCGGCGCCGTTGCGGCCGACAAGGCTCACCATCGCACCCCTGGCAACACGCATCGAAAAGCCGCGCAGCGCCGGCATCGACTGGATCTCGACGACCAGATTGTCGATCTCGAGCAGCGGCGCCATCCCGCTCATCGCGCGCTCCCGGTGACGTAACGGCGCACCTCCGGATCCTTCAACACATCATGCGGATCGCCGTCGGCAAGGATGCGGCCCTGGTAGAACGCCACCACCCGGTCGGCGTAGCGGCCGACGATCTCCATGTCGTGCTCGACGAAAACGATGGTTGCGGCATCGGGCGCAACGGCATGAATCACGCGATCCATGGTGGCGAATTTCTCCTCTGCGGAGACGCCGGAAGTCGGCTCGTCCAGCAGCAGCAATTTTGGCCGACGCACCAGCGCCATGGCGATGTCGACAAGCTTGCGCACGCCGCCCGCGAGCTCCGAGATCGGACGGTCCGCCAGGTCGGCGAGGCCGAACCGCGCCAGCAATTCGATAGCCCTGTCGCGGTGGCCCCCAGCCTCTGCCGGCCAGTGAAACGAGAGCGCTTGCGTGCGCATGCCGGAGACCGCCACGGCGAGATTTTCGGCCGCGGTGAGGTCAATGAACAATTGCGGAATCTGAAACGATCTGGATATGCCGAGCCGGGCAACATTTCGCGGCGAGCGTCTTCCGATATCCATGCCGTCGAGCGCGATCGAACCGCCATCGGGCTTGAGATAGCCGGTCACCATGTTGACGAAAGTTGTCTTGCCGGCGCCGTTGGCGCCGATCAGGCTGACCTTCTGGCCGGCCGCGATGTCGAGGCTCAGAGCGTCGGCGGCCACCACCGCGCCAAAGCGCTTTTCGAGGCCGTGCACGGAAAGAACCGGCGTCACTGCGCTGCCTCCTCGCGAGCCGCGATCGGGGTTACAGCCGCGGGCTCGATCCTCTTGCGCCTCTCGCTGACCCAGAGCGAGCCGATGCCGCGCGGCAAGAACAGAATGACGCCCAACAGGAAGACGCCAAGCACGAGTTGCCAGGTGTTGGGAAGGTACAGGTTCGAGAATGAGCGAACCAGCTCGAGCGCCATCGACGCGACGAGCACCGCCGCGACGCTTTGATATCCGGCGAGCACCGCCACGAAGACGAATTCGCCGGAAGTGGTCCAGTAGGCGAATTGCGGATCGATGTGCCGTTGTGCCATCAGGGCAAACGCGCCGCTGGCACCGGCGAAAACAGCCGCAATGACGAAGTTGATGGTGATGATCCGATTCGACGAGATTCCAAGATACTCGACGCGCAGATTGTTTTCACGGACCGCGAGGCTGATCAGGCCAAGTTCGGACCGGAACAAGATGGTTGCGGCGATGCCGGCGAACCCGGTGGTGACCACCGAGACCGCATACAGCATGAAGTCCGCCTCGCGCGGGTCGGTGAAGACCATGCCGAACAGGCTCGGCCGCCCGACATTGAAACCGTCGGACCCGCCGAGCGCGGTCGATTTGACCAGCGCGCCATACAGCACCATCGACAGCGCGAGCGTCAGCATGCCGAAGAAAATGCCGCTGTAACGGGCGATCAGCGGACCGATCGCGAGACCGAGCAGGCCGCCGCAGACGGCGCCGATCAGCATTTGCGTCACCGCGTCGGTGATGCCCCAGGCATTGGCGATCAGGGCTACGCCGTAGCCGCCCGCGGCATAGAACAGGCCCTGGCCGAACGACACATTGCCGGTGCGCGCCAATACCACGATGCCGAGCGCGATCAGGGCGTTGGAGGCGGCGACCGTCGCAAGCGACAGCGTCCATGTCGGAAGCACGCGGCCAAACAGCGTCGCGGCGACAACCAGCAGGATCATGGCGAGAGGATGCAGGCCTTGCTTCATCAGATTCGCCTTGCTGTCTCGCGCTTGAACAGTCCCTCGGGACGAAACATCAGCACCCCCGCCATGATCAGATAGATCATGAACAGCTCGGCCTGCGGCATCAGGTGAACCGAAGCTGCGCGCGCGAGTCCGACAAGCACCGCGCCGATCGCGGCGCCTTCGACGCTGCCCAGGCCGCCGATCACCACGATGGCGAAACTCAGGATAATGACGTCAGAGCTGAGACCCGGCTGCATCGAGATTTTGGGCGCGGTCAGTGCGCCGGCTGTCGCTGCAAGCAGCACCCCGAAGGCAAAGGCAACCGCGTAAACCCGGTTCACGCGCACCCCCATGCTGACGCTCATTTCCTCGTTGTGGATCACGGCCAGCACGATCTTGCCGGTGATGGTGCGATTGAGGCCGTACCAGACCGCCAAACCGATGGCGGCGGAAACCGGTAGCAGCACCAGATCGTAGCCGACATAATACAGGCCGGCGAATTCAACATTGCCGAACAATTCGTAGGGCTGCGTCGCATAGATCGGGTTCACGCCCCAGATCAGCTTGGTAACGTCCTCAAGAATGAGGAACACCGCATAGGTGACCAGCAGCAGCACTACCTCGTCGCGGCCATAGAACATTTTCAGCAGGCCGCGCTCGAGCAACAGTCCGACCGCGGACGCGATCAGGGCAACCGAAACCAGCATCGCCACCAGGCCGACACTCGGCGGCAGGTTGTGCGCCGCGACCAGGGTCACTGCAGTCGCGGCGATATATGCGCCGAGCGCGTAGAAGCTGCCGTGGGCGATGTTGAGGATCTTGAGAACGCCGAACACCAGCGTCAGCCCCAGGGCGACGATGAAAAGCCATGAAGCCTGAATCAGCCCGTCAAGAACGATCGTGAGAAAGAAGTTCATTGTGCGGTTTTCATGCCGATCGTTGCGAGCGGGCTTTAGAGTTCAGGACCCGGGCTGAGAACGCAGCAATGCGGGTCGCATGTCGCAAGGCGGGCAGCGGGCGACGGCGCGAGCATCCGGCTCGCGCCGTTCATTGGCGCCCGTCTAGTTGCACTTGGCGCCTTGCATGCCGCCCTTGATCCAGTCGAGCGCCTTCACGCCCGGAGGCGGATTGACGCATTCGGCGGCGAAATACTGGATATCAACCAGATCGACCCGCCTTGCGTCTGGATTATATTTGGTGCGGCCGAAGGCGATCGGCTGGATCGCCTGGTGGCCATCGGCCAGCTTCATCTGAATGAGGCCGCCGGGCGATTGCCATTCCAGCCCGGTCATGGCCGCAACCAGCTCATCGGTCGAAGGCTTCTTGCCGCCATTCTTGTCCATGGCCTTTTCGACCGCGCTCTTCAGTCCGAGGATCGCCTGCGACATGCGGTAGGCGGCCTGCACCGGATAGATGCCATTGGCGGCTTCGTACCCCTTGAAGAACCACTCGTTGACCGGCGATTTCTGCGACATCAGGCCATAGGCGCCGCGCGCGCCGATGATGGTGCCATCGGGCATCTTGTCGCCGAGCGGCGGCAGCACGTGATCGGCGGCGCTGAACACCAGCTGGCTGCGCTTGGCCAGGCCGCGGGGAGCGGCCTGCAGGATAAAGGCCTGCAGATCGCCGCCCCACAGGCTCGAATAGACCACGTCGGAGCCCGCACCGACCAGCGCGGAGATTTCGGTGCCGTACTGGCCCGCGCCGAACTTAGGCAGCAGGTCCGTCTGAAGCTTGGCGTTGGGATAAAGTTGTCCGGCGGCGGCGACGAAGTCGGCCCGGCTGTCCTGGCCCCAGGCGTAGTCCTGGTTGATGGCCGACAGCGTATCCATCTTGACGTTCTTCGCCTTCATGTACCTGATAAGGCCGACATTATCCATCGTGGCATGGGCGGCGGTGCGGAACACATAATTGTATTTCGCATCCTCGAAGATGCGCGGCGTGCCGCAATCCATCAGCACCAGCATCTTCTTCAGTTCCTCGGCAATCGGCGCCACCGCGAGACAGTCACCGGAGCCGATATAGCCGAGCACGACATCGACCTTGTCGCGCTCATAGAGGTTGCGCAGTTCCTGGACCTGCTTGGTGGCGCCGCCGTTCTCGTCGATGACGACGGGCTCGACCTTCATGCCGCCGAATCCGACTTTCGCGTAGGGAGCGGGCGCAGCGCCCTTGTTCAGCTGGTCGATGACGTATTGGCCGCCGTTGCGGGCCGGGACGCCGAAACTGTTCGCGGCGGGTCCGGAAAGGAAAGTCACGATGCCGAGTTTGAACGTCTCCTGCGCGGCCGCCGGCGCCGCCAGGCCCAGCGTGGTCGCGGTAACCGCGGATAACAGCGCGGCGATGCGGTGAACCCTTGAAAAATGATCCATGATTTTCTCCCCAGGATTGCCGGCGGTGAAGCCTGTGCGTTTCGGCCGCGCCGGTTGTCCAGGCGTCGGCGGTTGGGGGTGAGTTTAGGCGGGCTTTGCCGGCGCGTCTACGACATCGAAGGCGGCGTCCGGCTGCCGCAGCGATAAACTCCCGCCGCCTTATTCAATCACCTCGTCGACGCGGGCAAGCAGTGAGGGCGGGATATTCAACCCGAGCGCCTTGGCGGCCTTGAGATTGATCAGCAACTCGAACGTGGTCGGCCGTTCGATCGGCAGGTCGGCCGGGCTGGCGCCCTTGAGAATCTTGTCGATGAAAGCGGCCTTGCGCCGGTAAAGATCGGACAAGCTCGCCCCATAGGACATCAACCCACCGGCGATGGCGAATTCGCGGAAGCCATAGACGGCGGGCAAGCGGGCACGAGCCGCGAGCGCGGCCAGCTCGGCGCGGTGGCTTACGAACAGGGGAGAGCTGTTGATGCACAGTCCTTGCATTTTTTCGCGCACTGAGGTCGTGAACGCCGCCTCGAAATCGGATGACGCGTGCACTTCAAGGACGCGAAGAGTGAGACCCAAGGCTCTGGCGACTATGGGTATTGCCTTGATTTCATCTGCGCCTGTCGGATCGTCCACACGGCGATAAATCCGACGCGCATGATGCCGGGCACTGCTTCCTTAAGCAATTCGAGCCGCTTGCCGACCAGCGTCTCATCGCCCCACCAGAATCCGGTGACATTGCCGCCGGGCCGGGCGAGGCTGCTGGCCAGTCCAAGCGCCACCGGATCGGGGGATGAGTTCATGACGATCGGAATAGTCCGCGTGGCCTCGCGCACGGCCAATGCTGCCGCGGGCGATCCGGCTACGATGACGGCGGGGTTGACCGCTACCAACTCGGCTGCGAGCTTGGGAAGCCGTTCGATCGCTCCGTCGGCGTACGGCAGTTCGAGGGCGATATTGCGATCTTCGCTGTAGCCGAGGTCGCGCAACCCGGTGCGAAGGGCCTCGACGTTGCGCACCGCCGCAGCGGGAGAAATCGGCGACAGCACGCCGATAACCGGGCGCGCCGGTGGTTGCTGGGCACGCGCCGCGAGCGGCCAGGCTGTTGCGCTGCCGACAAGCGTAATGAATTCGCGTCGCCTCACGGCCGAACAAACCCCCGCACCGAACGTTTATTCCAGCATTTGTGAGTCAGGAAAGCCGCGGCGGCCCGATTCGCAAGGCCCCGGGTTCGGGCTATTAGCATCGATTTCCTGATGCCCACGATATAGCTGATGATCGGGTAATCTCGGACCGGAAGCTAGAGGAAGCCTGCGCGCTCACGCTGCTCGCGCTGATCGGCACTGACCAACAGATCGATCAGGCTGCGGGCCTGTCGCGCATGGGCGGCCCGCGCTGTGACCGCCGCCGTATACATGGTCGCGAGCTCGCATCCCGGCGGCAGCGAACCCGACAGGACCACGCCCGGGGTGCCGATGATCTCGGTCGATTGCGTGCAGCCGATCGGCCGCAACGCGTCGGAGGTGGCCAAATGGCGCATCGCGGTCGCGCCATTCGGATAGATTTTGAGCCGGGCCGCCACGGTGTCGGCGATGCCGAGCTGTTGCAGCACCTTTGCCACATGAATTCCTGCCGTTGACGCCTTGGTGTCGGGAACGAAGATCGCATCGGCCGCGACGAATGCGGTGCGCAAGCCCGCGGCGTCGTTGACCGTGGCCGGGGGGTCGCCGGCGCGAACCGCAATCGCGGTTTCGACCAGGCCGACGTCGGCAATCGAGCCGGGTACGACAAGGTTCTCTCCCGCCAGATCGGCAATTATCCTTGCCGTCAGTATGACGATGTCGGCTGGCGCGCCGTTGCGCAATTTGTCAGCCATGGCGCCGACCGCACCGAACTCGCCCGCGATGTCGAATCCCTCCAGCTCCCTGAACTTTGGCGCAAGGCTCGTGACCAGGCCATGGGCCGCGCCGCCGCTGAGAATGTTCAGGCTGGTCATGAGGTCAATTGCATTGCCGCGATCAGGCCGTCGCGTGTAATGGGGAGGTTGCGAACGCGTAACTCGAGTGCGTCGAACACGGCATTCGCAATTGCCGCCGTGACCGGGCCGTGCGCCGCCTCGCCGGCGCCGAGCGGCTCGCTGTCGGGCCGCTGGATCAGTTCAACCTGCAGCTCCGGCACCTCGCTGAAGCGAAGGATCGGATATTCCGTCCAGCTGTTGCTGGTGATGCGCTGGCGGTCGAAGCGAACGCGCTCCTTTAGGACCCAGCTGGTGGCCTGGATCGCGCCGCCCTCGATCTGGTTGATCACGCCGTCCGGATTGATGGCCTCGCCGACATCGACCGCGATCGTCAGCCGCTTGACGCTGATATCCTCGGCGCCCTCGACCTCGGCGACCACGGCGCAATAGGCGCCGGCGTTCTTGTATCGCGCAAAGCCAATGCCGTAACCGCGACCGGTTTGCCGGTCAGGCTTCCAGTTCGCGCGCTTTGCGACGGCGCGGATGACATCTTTTGCCCGCTGATCCGACAAATGCCGCAGCCGGAAGGCGACCGGATCCTCGCCGCGCTCGGCGGTCAGTTCGTCGAGAAAGGATTCGATCGCAAAAACATTACCCTGCGCACCCAGCGTCCGCAATGCGGAGGTGCGGATCGGCATGGTCAGCAGGCGATGGCATTCGATCCGCCACGACGGGAAATCATACAGCGGCACCGAGTTGCGATCGGCGCCGCCCCCATTGGCCGACGGCGGATTGGTGGCGATATAGCGCGGGAAGGGAATTGCCAGTTCCGTCGCCGCGAGCAGCGCGGGCTGCGCCGCGCGCCCCGGCCGCGCCGTGTGACCATTGCCCCAGATGCTGTGGCGCCAGCCGACAATCTCGCCCTGCGCGTCGAGATCAGCCTCGATCTCGATCGCCATGGCCGCCCCGAACGGCGCATGCGACATCTCGTCTTCTCGCGACCATTGCACGCGGACCGGCCGGCCGCCGGCGGCTTTCGCCAGCAGCACCGCATCGAGCGCGACATCGTCGGCGGCGTTATGGCCGTAGCAGCCGGCGCCTTCCATGTGCTCGACCGTGATGTTTTCGAGCGGCTGTTTCAGCACCAGCGCGAGATCGGCGCGGAGAAAATAGACGCCCTGGCTGTGGGTCCAGACGTGGACGCGGTCGCCGCCCCACTGCGCGATCGCGCAGGACGGCGCGATCGAGGCGTGGGCGAGATAGGGGCGGGTGTATTGCCGCCGGATGGTCCGTTTTGATTGGCCTGGCGCAGATGCGGTTTTCGTATCGATGACGTTCGATTCGGCGGGCTGGGCTTTCAGCCAGGCCGCAAGCTCGGTTTCATCAGGCAGCGTTTCCCCGGCGGCCCAGGTGGCGCCCTTGCGCAGGGCCTTCAGCGCGGCCTCGGCGCCGTCCTCGGTTTCGCTGACGATGCCCGCGAAGTTGCCGTCGCGGACGATCGCGACCAGACCGGCAACGGCGCGCGCGCCGTCTTGCTTCAGCCCCGTGAGTTTCGCCGCCGACATCTCCGATCGCAGCACGCGGCCGTGCAGCATCCCGGGCTGCGGCTGGTCGTGAATGAAACGCGGATGCGCGAAAACCTTGTCAGGAATATCCAGCCGCTGAAGCGAATTTCCCGCCAGCAAACGCTTTGCCGACGGTTTGGGCACTGCGCCCGGCGTGGCCTGGCGATCCAGCGAGATCTTGTCGGCGAGCTCCCAGTAGCTCGTCCTGATATTGCCGGGACCGGAAATCGTGCCGTCGTTGATGTCGAGCGCGTCGATCCCGACGCCCAACTGGTCGGACGCGGCGGCAAGGAAAATCTGCCGGATCTCGGCACAGGCCTGTCGGATGGCACGGCCTGACTGCTGCACCGAAAGGCTGCCCGAGGTGACGCCTTCGTTGGGGCTGCCCGCCGTCGAAGCGCGAACCATCTGGACACGGCCGATATCGACATCGAGCTCGTCGGCGGCGATCTGGGCCAGCGCCGTCACGATGCCTTGCCCGATCTCTACCTTCCCCGGCGAGACCGTCACTTGCCCTTCGGATGAGAACCGGACCCATGACGACAGGATCGGGTTGGCCGCAAGGCTGAGCGGCAGTTTCGGCGCAGGGGAGGGCACAGGATTGGTCATGACGCCGCCATCTCGGCCGCCGCGCGCAGCACTGCGCGAACCATACGATTGTGCGAACCGCAACGGCAGAGGTTGCGGTCGAGCGCTGCCTTCACGTCCGCGCCAGAAGGCCTGGGGTTTCGCTTCAAGAGTGCTGCAGCGCTGATCAGAATGCCGGAAACGCAATAGCCGCACTGCAGCGCCTGCTCGGCGATAAATGCACGCTGCAGCGGATGCGGATTTTGCGCACTTCCCAGCCCTTCGATGGTCGTGACTTCCTTGTCCGCCACCGACCACAGCGGTGTGTCACAGGCGGCCACGGCGTGATCGCCGACCATGACGTTGCAGGCGCCGCATTCGTTGGTACCGCAACCGAAATGCGGACCGGTCATGCCGAGCCGCCTGCGCAGGAAGCCGAGCAAGGATGAGTCGGAATCGGCGTCGGCTTTGGTCTCGACGCCATTAAGGCGAAAGCGAATACTTGGCATCGAGTGATGGCACCTTGGCTTCGCTGCAAACCTTACTGCGGCTTGTCGGGGAATTTCTTGACCACTTCGGCCCATTTCGCAATATCGCCGCGCAGATATTTGTCGAACTCCCCCGGCGTCATCGACATCGGAACCGCGCCCTGCTCCCTCCAGAGCTTGACGATGTCAGGCCGCTTGACCACCTCGTTCACGGCGGCATTCAGCAGGTCGATAACAGGCCTTGGTGTCCCGGTTGGCGCCATCAATCCGAGCCAGATGGTCGCCTCATATCCGCTAACGCCGGCCTCGCCAGCGGTGGGCACCTCGGGCAGCACGTTCGAGCGCGTCTTGCCGGTGGTGGCCAGCGCCCGCACCTGGCCCGCGCTGACATTGGGAGCCATCGCGGGGACGGCGTCGATCATCATCTGCACCTGTCCGCCGATCACGCCGCTGCGCGCCTCGCCGCTGTTGCGGTAGGGAACGTGCACGACATCGATACCGGCCATGGATTTGAACAGCTCGCCGGCCATGTGATAGGGCGTGCCCGTGCCGGACGAGGCGTAATTCAGCTTCCCTGGTTGCGATTTGGCCAGTGCAATGAACTCCTGCAGCGTCTTTGCCGCGACCTGCGGGTGCACGACGACGACGAGGTCGGAGGAGTTGACCGGAGCGATCGGCACGAGATCGCGCATCAACTCGTATTTGCGCTGTGCCTGCGGCATCAGTGATTCGTTGGCGGTCTGCGTATTCGACATCATCAACAGCGTATAGCCGTCAGGCTGCGATTTGACGACTTCCTGGGTGCCGATCACGCCACCGGCGCCGGTGCGGTTTTCGACCACGATCGCCTGATGAAACTTCTCCTGCAGGACATTGCCGATCAGGCGGGCCGCCACGTCGGCGGGCCCTCCGGCGCCGAAGGGAACGATGATCCTGATCGATCTTGTGGGATAATCCTGCGCGAAACATCGCGCAGCAAGATTTGGCGTCGCAATCA
The DNA here is from genome assembly GCA_963801875.1 of uncultured Alphaproteobacteria bacterium. GTDB lineage: Bacteria > Pseudomonadota > Alphaproteobacteria > Rhizobiales > Xanthobacteraceae > Bradyrhizobium. Next base: position 979,193 of record CAWDGT010000011.1, read on the forward strand.
GAATTGCCGCCAACGCAAGCGCAAACCTTGGGGCCGTCATTTCAATCTCCCGAATCCTGGTCTTGTTCTGTACTGGTTGCCGGTCAAATCTGGCTGCCAAGTCTAGCGGCAATGGCAACGCACTGTCGACGAAAGACTCGCTGCGCGCTCTAGGAATAAAAGATAACGTCCGGTGTACCAAGTCTCGTCCTAACATGCGGAAGAACAGCCAATGAAACAGCCCAGGATATCGCGCCGCACCGTGCTCAAGGGGTCAGGCGCATTGCTTGCGGGCGCCGCGTTCTCGACCCGCGTCATGGCATCGGCGCCGCCGCCGGAACCGGTCACCCCGGCCCTGATCGAGGCCGCGAGGAAGGAAGGCAAGGTCAGCTACTATACCTCGGCCGATCTGCCGGTCGCGGAGAAACTGGCGAAGGCGTTCGAGGCGAAGTATCCCGGCATTGCCGTGCGCGTCGAGCGCACAGGGGCGGAACGCGTGTTCCAGCGCATTGGCCAGGAATATTCCAGCAACATCCATGCGGTCGATGTGGTGAATTCGTCGGATGCCGCGCATTTCATCGTCTGGAAACGTGACGGCATTCTGGCGCCCTACGTTCCCGAGGACGTCGGGAAGTTTTATCCCGTCGAACACAAGGACGTGGACGGCCAGTTTGCGAGCTGGCGGGTCTGGCTCAGCATCATCGCCTACAACACCAGTCTGGTGAAGCCGGAGGAAGCGCCCAAGAGCTTTGCCGATCTGCTCGATCCCAAATGGAAGGGCAAGATCGTCAAGGCGCATCCCGGCTATAGCGGCACCATCATGACCGCAACCTATCAGATGCAGCGTGACCTCGGCTGGGCCTGGTTCGAACAGCTTGCCAAACAGAACATCATGCAGGTGCAATCGTCGGCCGACCCGCCGAAGAAACTCGATCTCGGCGAGCGCGCGGTGATGGCCGACGGCAACGAGTACAACATTTTCCAGCTGAAGGAGAAAGGACGTCCGGTCGAGCCGGTCTATGCGACCGAAGGGTCGCCGCTGATCATCGGTCCCAACGGCATCTTCAAGTCCTCGCCCAATCCCAACGCGGCAAAATTGTTCCAGTCGTTCTGCTTCAGTCGCGACGCCCAGCAGCTTATCATCGACGTCGGCGGCCTGCGCTCGGCGCATCCGCAGACCCAGGAGAAGCCGGGGCGAATGCCGTTCAAGGACATCAAGACCATGAAGGATGACGCGGCCGCGGTGGAGAAGGAGGGCGACGCGATCAAGGCGCATTACAGCAAGCTCTTCCACGTCTGATTCGCCCGGCGACGATGACATCCCAACTGCCCAGGACCTCGGTCGCCGAAACGCTGGCTGACAAGATCGTCGCGCTGAAGCCAGGCGCTCTCCCGGCGGCGACGACGCGCAAATGCGAGGATCTGCTGATCGACGTCGTCGGCCTGTGCGTCACCGCGCGCAACCAGGATTACGTTGCAAGCGCGCTTTCGGGCTGGGACGACGACGGTCCATGTACGGTGATCGGCCACGCGCGCACGCTGACCGCAGCGGGTGCGGCCCTCGTCAACGGCACCGCGGCGCATGGTGAGGATTTCGACGACACCTTTGAGGGCGGTCCGGTGCATGCCGGCGCGGTCATCGTGCCGGCGGTTCTGGCGGCGTGCGAGCGGCACCATCCCGATGGCCGCGCGGCGCTGACAGGCATTGCGATCGGCACCGAAGTTCTTTGCCGGCTGAGCCTCGTGGTGCCCAAAGCCGTCCACAAGGCCGGTTTTCATCCGACCGCGATCTTCGGAGCGATGGGCGCGGCGGCCGGTGTCGGTGCCGCGCTTGGCCTCGACGTCCGGCAGATTGTGAACGCGCTGGGCATCGCCGGCAGCATGGCCGGCGGCATCATCGAATATCTCGCCGAGGGGGCATGGACCAAGCGGTTGCATGCGGGATGGGCGGCGCAATCAGGCATTCGTGCGGCGCTATTGGCGCGGCAGGGCTTTGTCGGGCCGCGCACGGTGTTCGAGGGCGTGCATGGGCTGTTCCACGGCTTCGCCCATACCAGCCACGGCGACTACGATGCGTTGACTGGGGATTTTGGCACGCGCTGGGTGACGGACACGCTGGCGTTCAAGCCCTACCCTTGCGGGACCATGGCGCAGCCTTACGTCGATTGCGCGCGACGGCTGGCCGCGCGCGGCGTCAGGCCTGAGGATGTGAGCGAGGTCGTCTGCGAGGTGGCGGAGGGAACGGTGCACCGGTTGTGGGAGCCCTTAGCCTCCAAGCAGCGCCCGCGCAACGGCTATGCCGCCAAATTCGCCACGCCCTATCTGCTGGCGACCGGTTTTGTGCATGGCGGGGTCGGGCTTGGCGCATTCACGGAAGCAGCGATCCGCGATCCCAGAGTGCTCGCGCTTGCGGCAAAGGTGAAATTCGTGATCGATCCGCAAAATCCCTACCCGAACAATTACACCGGCCATCTCCGGGCGACCCTGACGGACGGTAGCGTGATCGAGGAGCGGCAGCCCCATTTGCGTGGCGGCGCCCAGGAGCCGCTGGCCCGGCAGGACGTGATCGACAAGTTCGCGCTTAATGTCCGGCACGGCGGCTGGACCACAGTGCAAAATGATGCGACGTTGAAATTATTGGCGGCGCTCTACCAAGGCCGCATCGATCTTTTATCGCTGCGCGGATAGTAAACCATGGCTGGCAACAACGAACTCAGTGGCAAGGCCGCCATCGTCACCGGCGCCGGCCGCAATATCGGCCGCGCGATCGCGCTGGCGCTGGCGGACGGCGGCGCCTCCATTCTGGTCAATGCGCGCAGCAACCGTGGCGAGGCTGAAGCCGTCGCCCGCGATGTCGAGGGGAGGGGCGGCAAGGCACTGGTTCATATCGGCGATGTCGCCGATGCCGCAGCCGTGCAGGCGATGGCTGACGCGGCGCTCAAGCACTTCGGCCGCCTGGATATCCTCGTCAACAATGCGGCGCTGCGGCGGGAAAGGCCTTTCGCCGAGATGAGCTACGCCGACTGGCGCGAAATCATGGATGTGACCCTCGATGGCGCCTTTCACTGCGTAAAGGCCTGCCTTCCACACCTGCGCAAAAGCGGCGCGGGAACCATCGTCAACATCGGGGGCCTCAGTGCGCATACCGGCGCGAAGGACCGCGCGCATGTGGTGACGGCGAAGGCGGGAATCATCGGCTTCACCCGGGCGCTGGCCCACGATTTGGCCGCCGACGGCATCACGGTCAATTGCGTGGTTCCCGGCCTGATCGGTACGCCGCGGCCCAAGGACAAGCCGGAGCCCGCGCATCACCTGACGCACCAGACTATCACCGGCGCGCGCGGCAGGCCGGAAGACGTTGCCGCAGCGGTTCGATTCCTGTGCGGTCCCGGCGCACGCTATATCAACGGCCAGGCCATTCACGCCAATGGCGGGGCCTATCTCGGCGGATAACGCATAAGGCGATGCTGTTTTCGTCGCAATATGCCGGATAAATGCCCTCGGCTGCCCGGGTTTTTGATGTTAACCATTGGCCTATGAACCAACCGGCAAAGATCGAGATCCGGCATTCCACCTGTCCGCACGATTGCCCGTCGGCCTGTGCGCTCGATGTCGAGGTGATCGACGGCTCCTCCATCGGCCGGGTGCGGGGTTCGAAACTGCAGACCTATACCGCCGGCGTCGTCTGCGCCAAGGTCGCGCGCTATGCCGAGCGCATCCATCATCCGGACCGGCTCACGCATCCGTTGCGCCGCACGGGTGCGAAGGGCTCCGGACAATTCGCGCGGATTTCATGGGACGAGGCGCTCGACGAAATCGCCGATCGCTTCAACGCGGCCGAGCGTGAGTTCGGCGCCCAGTCGGTCTGGCCCTATTACTATGCCGGCACGATGGGGCTCGTGATGCGCGACGGCATCAACCGCCTTGCGCATGTGAAGAAATATTCGCGCTTCTACTCGACGATCTGCGCCAACATCGCCCGCGTCGGGTTTGCGATCGGCACCGGCAAGATCGCCGGCGTCGATCCGCGCGAGATGGGCGTCTCCGACCTGGTCGTGATCTGGGGCACCAATCCCGTGAATACCCAGGTCAATGTGATGACGCACGCGATGCGCGCCCGGAAGGAGCGCGGCGCCAGGATCGCGGCGGTCGACGTCTACAACAACGACACCATGAAGCAGGCCGACATCAGGATTCTGCTGCGGCCCGGCACCGATGGCGCGTTTGCCTGCGGCGTCATGCATGTGCTGTTCCGCGAAGGCTATGCGGATCGCGCCTATATGGAGCGCTACACCGACTGTCCCGCCGAACTCGAGGCGCATCTTTCGACCCGCACGCCGGAATGGGCCTCGGCGATCTCAGGCGTGCCGGTCGCGGAGATCGAGGCCTTCGCCCGCCTGGTCGGTCAGACCAAACGCGCGTTCTTCCGGCTCGGCTACGGTTTTACCCGCAGTCGCAACGGGGCGGCGCAGATGCACGCCGCGCTGTGCATCCCGGCGGTGACCGGCGCATGGCAATACGAGGGCGGCGGCGCGTTCTTCAACAATTATGCGCTGTGGAAATTCAACGAATCCATCATCGAGGGCCATGACGCGATCGATCCCGCCACGCGGGTGCTCGATCAGTCCAAGATCGGGCGCATTCTGACCGGGGACGCGGAAGCGCTAAAGAACGGACCGCCTGTCAAGGCGATGCTGATCCAGAACACCAATCCGGTGACGGTGGCGCCGGAGCAGACGCTGGTGCGCCGGGGATTCGCGCGCGAGGACCTGTTCATGGCGGTGCACGAGCAGTTCATGACCGAAACGGCTGCCATGGCTGACATCGTGCTGCCTGCCACCATGTTCATGGAACATGACGACCTCTATTACGGCGGCGGTCACCAGCACATCTCGGTCGGCGCCAAGCTGATCGAGCCGCCGGGCGAGTGCCGTTCCAACCACGAAGTGCTCCAGGACCTCGGCCGCCGTCTCAACGCGACGCATCCCGGCTTCGACATGTCGCCGCGCGAATTGATCGACGCCACGCTGAAAAAGAGCGGCCATGGCGACATCGAGAAGCTGGAGGCCGATCTGTGGCGCGACCTGCAGCCGGATTTCCGCACCTCGCATTACCTGGACGGCTTTGCCCATGCCGACGGAAAATTCCATTTCAAGGCCGACTGGGCGCATCCGCCGTTCGGCCTGTTGATGGGCGAGGTCGAGAAGATGCCGGCGCTGCCGGATCACTGGACCATCATCGAGGAAGCGGACGAAACGCATCCGTTCCGGCTCGCCACCAGCCCGTCGCGCAGCTTCCTCAACACCAGCTTCAACGAAACGCCGTCGTCGCAGGCGCGCGAGGGAGCGCCGAGCGTGATGATCCACCCCGAGGATGCCGCTTCGCTCGGGATCGCCGATGGCGACGCCGTCACTTTGGGTAATATGCGGGGCGAGGCCACGCTGACCGCGAAATTGTTCGATGGCCTGCGCCGTGGTGTGCTGATCGCGGAATCGGTTCACCCGAACAAGGCCCATATCGGCGGCCGCGGCATCAATACGCTGACCGGTGCCGAGGCGGTCGCGCCGATCGGCGGCGCGGCATTCCACGACAACAGGGTCTGGGCGAAGAAGGCCGCGCCATCGGCTGCCGCCAAAAGCTAAATCGCCCTTGCAGTCTCGCTCCGTCCGGCCGTTAATGTCCGCCGACATCAGATGAGGCGAGCAGGGCGATGGCTGGCAACAATAGCGTCATACTTGAAAAGCGCGGGCAGGCATTCCGGATCACCATCAACCGGCCGGACAAACGCAACGCCCTCAATGGTGAGGTGATTGCCGGCATCGCCAAGGGTTATCGTAGTGCGCATGACGACAAGGACGTGCGCGTCATCGTGCTGACCGGGGCCGGCGACAAGGCGTTTTGCGCCGGCGCCGACCTGCAGAACTCTGGCGCGGCGTTTGCGATGGATTTTGCCAGACCGAATGTCGACTACGCCGATCTGCTGCGGCTGTCGCAGAACGCCACCAAGCCTGTCATCGCGCGGGTAGCGGGTGTCTGCATGGCCGGCGGCATGGGGCTGTTGTGCATGACCGACATGGCGGTCGCGGCCGACCACGTGATGTTCGGACTGCCCGAAGTGAAAGTCGGCGTGTTTCCGATGCAGGTGATGAGCCTGTTGCAGGAAATCGCGCCGCGGCGGCTGGTCAATGAATGGGCGCTGACCGGCGAGCCCTTCGATGCAAGGACCGCGCAGGCCGCCGGGCTGCTCAATTACGTGGTGCCGGCGGCCGAACTCGACGCCAAGGTCGACTGGCTGATCGGCCGCATCGTCGACAAGTCGCCGACCGCGATCCGGCGCGGCAAATACGCCATGCGCGCGATTGCCTCGATGTCGTTCGATGAAAGCATCGCTTACACCGAAAGCCAGATCGCACTGCTGGCGATGACGGAAGACGCCAAGGAAGGCCTCAAGGCCTTCGGCGAAAAGCGCAAGCCGTTATGGCCGGGGAAGTGAGTCCTCACGCGTTTATCGAGCGTTATCCCCGTCACAGTGCAACGCGGCGGCCCTCTTCGGCGGCCCAATAGCCGGCGTAATTGACTTTGGTCGTCTCAACGGCCAGCGCGAGACCGGAGACCGGTTGCCGGCCGGTCGCGGCGCATTCCACGAACTCCTGGATTTCCTGCAAATAGCCGCGCGTCCATTCCTCCTCGAGGCAGACGTATTGCCATCCGGTCTTCCGATCGACCTTTTCGGTGATATAGACGCTCGCGAGCTTCTCCTCGCTGGTTTGATAGCTCATCATGTGCGTGTTGGGTGTAATATTGGCGAACAGCGAGCCGCCGCTCGTATACGTTTCGATCAGGTTGCGCACGCCGCCCATGATCATGTCGCCGGACAGCACGGTCGCCTTGGTGCCATCGGAGAAAGTGACGGTAAGCGTGCCCCAATCCTCGACGTCAACTGGATTGGCCTTGATGAAGGCTCGTTCCTCCGGCCGAAGGCACGCCGAGACATTGCCGACGTCACAGATCACGCTTGCAACGCTGATCGCCTCGCCGCGGGCTTTCGCCTCGACCTGCTTCAGATAGAGCACCGTCGAAAGCGGATGGCATCCCATCCGGATCAGGGAGCCGCCGCCGGTCATCGCCCATTGCGCGGCGTGCGCCGCGTGCGAGCCGCTGTGACTCTCTTCCCCCTTCATGAACAGGATCTTGTCTCCAGTGGCCTTCAGGATCTCCGCGATCTTGGTCACCGCCGGCGCGTAGATCCAGTCTTCCGCATACATGAAGAGCTTGCCGGTCTCCTTGATTGCCGCGCAGGCCTCTTCCATTTCTTCGAGCACGCGCTCGTACATCAGCGCTTTCGGCACGTGCCTGCCGATCGGGGCCTTGTCGTCCTCGCGCCCGAAGTAGCCCGTGAACGGCTTTTCGCAGATGACATGCTTGCCGGCCTTCATCGCGTCGACGATCATTGAGCCGTGCAAGTTGGGCGGCGTGCAGATGTCAACAACATCCAGCTCGCCGTCGGCGATCAGGTCGCGAAAGCTGCGATAGGTCCTCGGTATCTGGTGGCGATCGGCAAAATTGACGACATGGTCGCCGCGCGCCGCGACCGCCTTGACTTCGACATCGACGCCGTAGACGCGCCGGTAGGCATACATGTGCAGCTCCGAAACGAAGCCGCACCCGACCAGACCGATCCTGACTTTCGCCATTGCGGACGCCTTCGGGTCGCCGTTGCTACCCCGCATTCGCCTTCAATCCAGCAGCCTCGATGCCCGCGACCGCGCAGATCTCGTCATTGTCGCTGGTGTCCCCGCTGACACCGACGGCGCCGAGCAGGGCGCCGGCATCCTGGATCAGCACGCCGCCGGGCACCGGCACCATCCGGCCCTGCGCCAGCGTATTCACCGCGCCGATGAAATAGGCCTGCTCCTGCGCGCGCTGGAACAGCGCCCGCGACCCCATGCCCATCGCCAGCGCGCCGTAGGCCTTGCCGTGGGCGATCTCGCTGCGCAGCAGGCTGGTGCCGTCCTGCGCCGCCGAGATTTTGACGCAGCCGCGCGCGTCGAGCACGGTCACGACGAGGGGTTTCAGTTTCTTCTCGACGCCCTTGGCAAGTGCGGCATCGAGAATCTTGCGGGCGACGTCAAGGGTCAGTTCAGCCATGAATGGATTCCTTTGCGGCAGGGGAAGCAGTCAAGGTCGATGGCGCACGCTCAAGGCTCATCGCCAGCACGCGCGCGACGTGAAGGGCTGAACGGTCCGTGCCGTCGGCAATCTGATGCCGGCACGAGGTCCCGTCGGCGACGATCAGCACCGCGGCATCCGAGTCCCGCACGGCGGGCAGCAGCGACAGCTCGGCCATATGCATCGACGCCTGATAGGTGTCGGCGGCGTAGCCGAAGGCCCCGGCCATCCCGCAACAGCTGGATTCGATGGTTTCGACCATCATACTGGGAACGAGCCGAAGCGCCTGTTCGACCGGCTTGAACGCGCCGAATGATTTCTGGTGGCAGTGGCCATGCACCAGCGCTTTGCCGGCGATGGGGCCGAGCGGCAGCCGCAGACAGCCGGCCTCGGCCTCGCGAACCAGGAACTCCTCGAACAATAGCGCCTGTGCGCTGATGCTTTTTGCGATGTCGTCTGATCGCAGCGAGAGCAGCTCGTCGCGCAGTGTCAACAGGCAGCTTGGCTCGAGGCCGATGATCGGTACTCCGCGCAGCGCGAACGGCGCATAGGTCGTGACCAGCCGATCGAGTTCCGCGCGCGCCTGATCGACCAGGCCCGCGGAAAGAAATGTTCGCCCGCAGCACAGCGGCCTGCCGTCATCCGCAGGCCTCGGAATATGGACGCGGTAGCCGCCTGCGACCAGCACGCGAAGTGCGGCGTCGAGGTTTTCCCGTTCATAGGCGCGGTTGAAGGTGTCCGCGAACAGCACGATTTCGCGACCGTCAACCGGGCCCACCGCGTCAGCATCGGCTTTGAACACATCGCGTCGCCATTCCGGCAGCGTGCGCTGGGCGCTGATGCCGGCGAACTTTTCGAACAGACTTCGCAGCAACGGGCTATGGTTGCGCCAGTTGGCGAGCGGGGCGAGGCGCGCGGCCATGCCGGCATAGCGGGGCAGATAGCCCACCAGCCGATCCCTGAGCGAAAGCCCGTGGCTGGCGACCCGGGCGGCGAGGACTTCGATCTTCATCTTGGCCATGTCGACGCCGGTGGGGCATTCGTGGCGGCAGGCCTTGCAGGAGACGCAGAGCTTCATGGTGTCCATCATCTCGTCGGAGGCGAGCGCATCCGGGCCCAACTGGCCGGAGATCGCCAGCCGCAGGGTGTTGGCCCGTCCGCGCGTGACATCCTTCTCATTGCGCGTGGTGCGATAGGACGGACACATCACGCCGCCTTCGAGTTTGCGGCAGGCGCCATTGTTGTTGCACATTTCGACGGCGCCCTGAAAACCGCCGCCGGAGCCGGGCCAGGCCGACCAGTCGAGCGCGGTCTTCAATTCGCCGACGCGATAGTCGGGTGGATAACGGAACAGCGAGCGGTCGTCCATTTTTGGCGCATCGACGATCTTGCCTGGATTGAGCACATTGCCGGGATCGAAGCGGCGCTTGACCTCCCTGAAGTCGGCAATGATGCGCGGGCCGAACATCGTCTCGTGGAATTCCGAGCGTACCAGTCCATCGCCATGCTCGCCGGAATGCGATCCCTTGTATTCGCGCACCATCGCGAAGGTTTCTTCGGCGATGGCGCGCATCGCCTTGACGTCCTTTTCCAGTTTGAGGTTCAGCACGGGGCGCACGTGCAGGCAGCCTTCCGAGGCGTGCGCATACATGGTGCCGCTTGTGCCGTGTTTGGCGAAGATGGCGTTGAGCCGCGCGGTGTAGTCGGCAAGATTGGGCAGCGGCACCGCGCAATCCTCGACGAACGAGACCGGCTTGCCCGCCTGCTTCATCGACATCATGACGTTGAGGCCGGCGGCGCGAAATTCGGCGATGCCGGTCTGCAACGCGGGCTCTGATATCTCGACCACGCCGCCCCATTTGCGCTGCGGATTGCCCCAGCCGAAGCCGAGGTCGGCCATCAGCTCGCTGAGCTGTTTCAATCGCCCGATATTTTCGACCTGATCTTCCTCCGCGAACTCGACGATCAGGACCGCGTCGGGATCGCCGCGGACCGCGCTGCGGATGATGGGCTGGAACATCGCGATCTCGCGGCCGAGCGACAGCATGGTGCGATCGACCAGTTCCACCGCGATGGGACGCAGTTTCACCAGATGCTGGGCTGCATCCATCGCCTCGTAAAAGCTGCCGAAGTGGCAGACGCCGAGCACCTTGTTGCGGATCACCGCCCACAGCTTCAGCTCGACCCGGGTGGTGAAAGCAAGAGTACCTTCCGAACCAACTAGGAGATGCGCCATGTTATTCGGCGAATTGCGCGGCACCAGCGCGTCGAGATTATAGCCGCCGACGCGGCGCTGGACTTTCGGAAATTTTTCCGAAATCTCGGTGGCCTCTCGGGCACCGAGATCGAGCATGTCGCGGAACAGAGCAGGCCCGCTGTCGCCAGCATCCGACTGCGCCAGATCGCGCGGCACCTCGCCGAAATGCAGGAGCGTGCCGTCGGCAAGCGCTGCATCCATCGACAATGTGTTGTCGCGCATGGTGCCGTAGCGCAGCGAGCGCCCGCCGCAGGAATTGTTGCCGGCCATGCCGCCGATGGTGGCGCGGGAGGCGGTCGAAACATCGACGGGAAACCACAGGCCATGTTTTTTGAGCTGCCGGTTGAGATCGTCGAGCACGATTCCGGGCTCCACCACGCAGCTGCAATTCTCGACATCGAGCGAGATGACGCCGTTCAGGTGTTTGGAAAGATCGACCACGATTCCGTCATTGACGGTCTGGCCGCATTGCGACGTTCCGCCGCCGCGCGGCGTGACGATCCGCCCCGCGTCACGCGCGATGGCCAGCGCCCGCAGCGCCTCGTCCATGGTACGGGGAACCACTACTCCCGCCGGGATGACCTGGTAGAACGAGGCGTCGGTCGCATAGCGGCCGCGGTTGAACGCGTCGAAAAACACGTCGCCCGTGATCTCCCGCCGCAGGCGATCTTCAAGTGTCATTGAAGTTGGGAATGAGAGCATTCATGGCAGGGAACATAGGCCTTTGGCCAGGAAACCGTCGATCAAAAAATGCAAACAGTTGATTGTAGCCTGAAAAATTGAATACAATAAGGGTGGCAACCAGACCGGACGAGGGACCCATGACCCAGCACCAGGGACGCCATTTTCTTCACATTCCAGGTCCCAGTCCGGTACCAGATCGCGTGCTCCGCGCCATGGACATGCCGGTCATCGACCATCGCAGTTCCCAGTTTGCCGAGCTTGCCAAGGGGGTGTTCGACGGCTGCCGAAAGATCTTCAAGACATCAGGCCGGGTCATCATCTTTCCCTCCTCAGGCACCGGCGCCTGGGAAGCGGCGATCGTCAATACGCTGTCCCCGGGCGACAAGGTCCTGATGGTCGAGACCGGCCATTTCGCCACGTTGTGGCGGCAGATGGCGGCGCGCTGGGGCATCGATGTCGAATTTGTCCCTGGCGACTGGCGCCACGGCGCCAACCCCTCGGCGATCGAGGCGAGGCTCGCCCAGGATTCGACGCACGCCATCAAGGCGGTAATGGTGGTGCACAACGAAACTTCGACCGGGGTAACTAGCCGGGTCGGCGACATCCGCGCCGCGATGGACAAGGTCGACCATCCCGCGCTGCTGCTGGTGGACACGATCTCATCGCTGGGCTCGGTCGATTTTCGGCACGATGAGTGGAAGGTCGACGTCACCGTCTGCTGTTCGCAAAAGGGATTCATGCTGCCGCCGGGGCTCGGCTTCAACGCCATCTCGGAGAAGGCCCGCGCCGCCGCGAAGACCAACAAGATGCCGCGGTCGTATTGGGACTGGGAAGAAATGTTGAAGCCCAATGCCGCCGGTTTCTTTCCCTATACGCCGGCCACCAACCTGCTCTACGGCCTGCGCGAAGCCATCGCGATGCTACTTGAGGAAGGGCTGGATCAAGTCTTCGCCCGGCACAAGCGCCTTGCGGCGGCAACGCGCGCCGCCGTGACGCATTGGGGCCTCGAGGTGCTCTGCCTTGAACCGGCCGAATATTCACCGGTGCTGACCGCCGTGCTGATGCCCCCCGGCCATGACGCCGACAAGTTCCGCAAGACCGTGCTCGACAACTACAACATGTCGCTCGGCTCGGGTCTCAGCAAGGTCGCAGGCAAGGTTTTTCGGATTGGTCACCTCGGCGAATGTAACGAACTTACCCTGATGGGCGCCCTGTCTGGCGTGGAGATGGGCCTTGCCGCAGCCGGCGTGCCGCACCGCGCCGGCGGGGTGGACGCGGCGATGGCGTTGCTGGAAGGGCGCAACGAGGCAAATTCCCCGGCGCATCTGAAGGTGATCAAGACCTAGCAGGGCGGGAAGGCCCTGCGACCCCAAGGAATGCGGCAAAAGCAGGTAAAAGCTCTGCCTTCTCAGGGATTGACGGCGCCGCCGGGCAGGGGACAAGCCCGCCAAATAGTGATATTCGAGCGCTGCAATACCGAGATTCCGGGGAAGGACGCCAGATGACGCTGCATACTGGAAGGCATTTTCTACAGATTCCGGGACCGACCAACGTGCCCGACCGGGTGCTGCGGGCCATGGATATGCCGGCGATGGATCATCGCGGTGTCGAATTTGCCGAGCTCGGTCATGCCGTGCTGGCGGGTTGCCAGCGCATTTTCCGCACCCAACAGCCGGTGATCATCTATCCGGCGTCGGGCACCGGCGCCTGGGAAGCGGCGATCGTCAACACGCTGTCGCCCGGCGACAAGGTTCTAATGGCCGAGACCGGCCAGTTCGCGGTGCTGTGGCTTGGCATTGCGGAGAAATTCAAGCTCGATGTCGAATTCCTGCCCACTGATTGGCGGCGCGGCGCTGACATAGAGCAGATCGAGGCGAAGCTTGCCGCCGATCGCCAGCACAAGATCAAGGCCGTGTGCGTGGTGCACAACGAGACCTCGACCAGTTGCGTCACCCACCCGCTCGAAGTTCGCAAAGCTCTCAACCGAACCAACCACCCCGCGCTGCTGATGGTCGACACCATCTCCGGTCTGGCAGCGCTGGAATATGAACACGACGCCTGGGGCATCGATATCTCCGTGGCCGGCTCGCAAAAGGGCATGATGCTGCCGGCAGGACTGAGCTTCAACGCGGTCTCGGAAAAGGCGCTGGCTGCTTCCAAGGCGAACGTATCGTTGCGTTCCTATTGGGACTGGCATGACATGATTGCGTACAACAAGCTGGGCACCTTCCCTTACACCCCTGCGGCGAACCTGCTGTATGCGCTGAAGGAAGCCATCGCGATGCTGGAGGAGGAGGGGCTCGACAACGTCTTTGCCCGGCACAAGCGGCATGGCGCGGCGACACGCGCGGCGGTCAAGGCATGGGGTCTGGACCTGGTCTGCCTCGATCCCCACAGCTATTCGCCGGCGCTGACCGCTGTTATGGTCGGGGAAGGACAAGACGCCGACGCCTTCCGCAAGGTCGTGCTGGGCAATTTCGATATGTCGCTGGGAACCGGTCTCGGCAAGCTCAAGGGCAAGGCCTTCCGGATCGGCCATCTCGGGCACTTCAACGACCTGATGCTGATGGGTACGCTGTCGGGTATCGAGATGGGGCTGGATCTCGCCAAGGTGCCGCATCGCAGCGGCGGCGTGCTCGCCGCCATGGAAGTCCTGAAAGGACGCGACGTGGTGCCGATGCCGAAATCCAAGGCCGCCGTTGCCTGAACG
>CAWDGT010000012.1:0-202754 GCA_963801875.1 uncultured Alphaproteobacteria bacterium
CGCCGACGAAGTCCGCAAACCCAGAGCCCCCTGACATCGCCACCGCGTCGGTTCCCGACACGCTCGCGGCGCTTCATGTGGACCCTGACACCGGGCTCACCCACGCGGAGGTAGACGTTCGCCGGAAGGAGCACGGCTACAACGAAGTGGCAGAAAAAAAGAGCCACCCGGTCCTCAAGTTCCTCGTAAAATTTTGGGGAATCTCGGCGTGGATGCTCGAACTGATCATGGTGCTGTCAGCCGTGCTCGGGAATTACTCTGATCTCGCTGTGGTCGGCGCACTGCTGGTTGTCAACGCCGTGTTGGGCTTTATGCAGGAGCACCGTGCTGCCGGTGTCGTTGAGGCACTGCGGCGACGTTTGCAGGTCAGTGCGCGCGTGCGTCGCGATTCAAGCTGGCAGGTTATTCCTGCCCGCGAGCTGGTCCCCGGCGATATCGTTCGCCTGCGATCCGGCGACATCATCCCGGCGGACGTGAAACTCCTCACCGGAGCGTTGAGCGTGGACCAGTCGGCGCTCACCGGCGAATCGAAAGACGCGGACAAAGCGCCGGGCGAAGTGCTTTCGTCGGGGTCCGTCGCCCGGCGGGGCGAAGGCAATGGCGTGGTGATGCTGACCGGGGCGAAGACCTACTTTGGCCGCACTACGGAACTTGTGCAGGAGGCGCGCCCGAAACTTCACATCGAAGCGGTCGTGGCCAAGATCGTCCGCTGGCTCTTCGTCATTGTCGGCGCGCTGTTAGGCTTCGTGGTCGTGCTGTCGCTGATCCGCGGCGCGCCACTCATTGAAATGATCCCGCTCATGCTCGTCCTGCTGATGAGCGCGGTGCCGGTCGCTCTCCCCGTCATGTTCACGGTCAGCATGGCGCTCGGGTCGAAGGAGCTGGCCAAGCGCGGCGTTCTGGTCACCCGCCTTAGCGCGGCCGAGGACGCCGCGACGATGGACGTGCTCTGCGTGGACAAGACGGGCACTATCACGATGAACCAGCTCGCTGTCACGGGCGTCATCCCGCTGGCGCACGCGACAGAAGCCGATGTGTTGCTCGCGGGCGCTCTTGCATCGCAAGAAGCCAATCAGGACCCGATTGACCTCGCTTTCCTCGCGGCCGCGAAAGCGCATCACGTATTCGACGGCCTTCCCGCCGTCACACCTATCTCCTTCGCACCTTTTGATGCGAAAAGCCGGCGGACGGAAGCCGTGGTCGAACAGAACGGCCAGCGGCTGCGCGTGATGAAAGGCGCCGTGCGCACCATCGCCGAAGCCTGCGGACTTCAGACCTCGGAAGTCGAGGCGCTGGAGGTGCGCGTCAGCGCGGCGGCCGCGAAGGGCTATCGGACGCTGGCGGTGGCACGCGGCCCCGAGACGGGCGCCCCGGCCTTGGTCGGACTGGTGTCGCTGTATGATCCGCCGCGACCCGACGCCAAGCAGCTCATCGCCACACTTCTCGACCTCGGCGTTCCGGTAAAGATGCTCACTGGCGACGCATTGCCGGTGGCGCTTGAGATCGGCCAGGGAGTCGGGTTGCCCAATATCCGGCGCGTGGCCGATCTGAAAGCGGCGGGCGCTGTGGCCGGCAACGAGGCCGTTGACTTGTTGGCGGGTGCGGATGGTTTCGCCGAGGTGTATCCGGAGGACAAGTACATTGTCGTGCAGCACCTACAGGCCGCAGGGCACGTAACCGGTATGACGGGCGACGGCGTCAACGATGCACCGGCCCTTCGGGAGGCCGAAGTGGGAATCGCCGTCAGCACCGCGACTGATGTGGCCAAGGGGGCCGCGAGCGTCGTTTTGACCGAGGCCGGTCTGACGAACATTGTGGCGCTGGTCGAGCAGGGGCGGACAATTTACCAGCGTATTCTCACGTGGATCATCAACAAGATCAGCCGGACAATCCTCAAGGCTGCTTTCGTGGCCATCGCATTCGTGGTGACCGGCAAGTTCGTTGTCTCGGCCTTCGCGATGCTGCTGTTGGTCTTCCTGACGGATTTTGCGAAAATCTCCCTTGCCACCGACAATGTTCGGCCATCCAAGAAGCCGGAAACATGGAACATAGGAGGCTTCATCGCGGTGTCGGTGGTACTTGGTGTTGCGATGGTCGCTGAAACGCTCTTCCTGTTATGGATCGGCTGGACGAAATTCGGTTTGGCGACCAACAACAATGCCCTCTACACCTTCAGCTTTCTCATGCTGCTCTACTTTGCCGTCTTTTCCGTCGTGTCCGCGCGCGAGCGCCACTGGTTCTGGGCGACGTTGCCGAGCAAGACTTTCATGTTGGCGCTCGCTGTGGATGCCATCACGGGCACCGTCCTGACGTTCGTGGGACTGCCTGGACTCATGCCATTGCCTTGGTGGCAG
This sequence comes from uncultured Alphaproteobacteria bacterium, assembly GCA_963801875.1. Lineage (GTDB taxonomy): Bacteria > Pseudomonadota > Alphaproteobacteria > Rhizobiales > Xanthobacteraceae > Bradyrhizobium. The sequence continues at coordinate 2,355 of CAWDGT010000012.1, forward strand.
ACGCTTGCTCTATTTATTTATGCCATGGTCTCGTGTCTGGTTCTGAACGACGCCGTGAAGGTCGCGATGATCAAATGGCGCGTTCCGACCAGCTCCGGCAGCTTGATTGCCGCATAGCGATAAAGAGAGAAAGCGGGGGCGGTAAAGTCAGTCTTTCGATGATTGAAAACTGAGACATGCCGACCGGCTCTGAAGATGTCCGTTCATCGGGTGCCGGCTCAACCGGTCGATGCAACACAGACGTTAAATCTCTCTGCTGGGGTTTCAAATTGCAAGGTCCCTCGTCGTCTGAGCGAATGTCTACTTCGCGCGACGTGATGACCGATCTCGGGCATTGGCCTAGCCCGACATAGCGCGACTTGCTTTGATGAGCTACGCTGAATTTCAGATTTTAGACGTTTTTGACCGGAGCGCGGGTGGAACGGCGACTGGCGGCTATCGTCAGCAGTTGCAGTGTTCCTGAATGGCTCAACGCCGCTCAGAGGCCGAGCGCACGTCATGGGCTGGAAACGTAACAATTCATTGCAAGCACCTGAGGCACAGATGACAAAAATGATTGCTGAACTGATCGAACAACGATTTGGTCTTCCAAGCACGGCGGGACACGATACCCCCGCGGAGGGTGAGCTGACGGCGATCCTCAGCCACCGAACCCACCGCCGCTATACCGACATGCCGATTTCCGAAGACTTGATGCAGCAAGTACTCGCCGCCGGCTTGTCGGCGCCGGCAAAATCGGATCTGCAACAAGTGGCTGTCCTTCGCGTAGAGAAACCCGGCATCCGCCGGGCGGTCGCCGAGTTGCTGCCGGCCATGCCGTGGGTCGCCCAGGCGGCGCGGTTTTTGGTGGTATGCGGCGATTCGCGCCGCATCCGGCGTGTCTGCGAACTGCGCGGCATCCCGTTCGCGAACGACCACCTCGATGCTTTCCTGAATGCCGCGAGCGACGCCGCCATGGTGCTGCAAAATCTGATCCGCGCGGCAAGCGCGGCAGGGCTTGGCGCATGTCCTATCAGCGTGATCCGCAATCATGCAACGCGCATTGCCGAACTGCTGGCGCTCCCCGATCATGTATTTCCGCTGGCGGGCCTTTGCCTCGGCTGGCCGTCACGCGAGGGATTTGTCAGCATGCGCCTGCCCATGGCGCTCACGGTGCATGTCGACCGCTACGACGATACCAACCTCGAAGCCGAGATCGATGGCTACGACCGCCGCCGCGATGCCCGCCACAGCATTCCCGAGAGCGACTGGCGCCAGGTCGAGCGCTTCGGCAAGCCATCGCTCTATGGCTGGTCGCAGGACAAGGCCCGGCAGGTCTCGGTGCCCGAACGGCAGGATTTTGGCGCCTTCGTTCGCCGCCAGGGTTTCAAGCTGGATTAGCGAATGACGGAGTGACCGATGATCGGGTGGGGATTGCTCCCCGCCGGCCAATTATTTCATAATGCCGGAGAGCCGGAAGCAAACGCGGCAAACATGACGGAGGGAGCGAATGGCCTATACCCTTGAACAATTGAGCGCCGACATCCGCAAGAACTCTTAAGTCGGATTCCGGGGTGACCGGTAAGCAGCAGGTGTGCAAACTCGTGTCGAAGGCGCTGCTCGACCAGGAATTCATCGCCAGGCACCTGACCGCCGAGCAGTGCCAACCGCGTAAGGTGTTGTACGAGGACCCGGAGCTCGGCTTCTGCGTTTGCGGGCATGTTTACGAGAAAGCCGCTCACGGCTCGCCGCACGATCACGGTTCCAGCTGGGCCATCTATGGCCTGGCGGTCGGCGATACCGAGATGACCGACTGGCGCGTTGTCAGGAAGGGCGAGGGTGACGAGCCGACCTTGGTCGAACCGGCCAAGACCTATGTCCTGAAGCCGGGCGACAGCCACTTCTATGATGTGGGTGTGATCCACTCGCCGAGGCGAGATGGGCTCACCAAGCTGGTGCGTGTCGAGGGCAGGAATCTCGATCACGTGCAGCGCTCTAACATCAAGGCGGCCTGAGTGCCGGATAGCAAGATCAAACGGATCGATGCGCGGGCCTTGAAGGCCCAACTTCACGACGGCGGCGAGTTGGCCCTGCTCGACGCGCGCGAGGAATGGCCGTTCGGCAAGCGCCACCTTCTGATGGCATCGTGCATTCCGCTCAGCCGGCTGGAGCTCATGGTCGACGATCTCGTGCCGCGGCGCGGTACACGCGTCGTCTGGTGCGATGACGGCGAGGGATTGGCGGCGCGCGCCGCGGAACGGATGTCCGCGCTCGGCTATGACGACGTCGCCTGGCTCGACGGCGGCATAGCCGTGTGGGAGGCGGCCGGCTTCCGCGTCTATAGCGGCGTGCACGTGCCCAGCAAGGCCTTTGCCGAAGTGGTCGAGCACGAGGCGGGTACGCCCTGGATCTCCGTTGAGGATCTGCAAGCGTTGATCGATCGCAAGGCCGATATCGCGATCTACGACAGCCGCTCGTTCGAGGAGTATCACAACAACAGCATTCCGACCGCGATCAACGTTCCCGGCGCGGAGCTGGTCTATCGCTTCGCCGATCTCATGCCATCGCTCGATACCACGGTCATCGTCAATTGCGGCGGTCGCACGCGCAGCATCATCGGGGCGCAATCGCTGATTAACGCCGGCGTGCGCAACAAAGTCGTTTCCCTGAAGGACGGCACCATGGCCTGGCACCTCGCGGGCCTCGAAGTGGTGCATGGGGCGACGCGAAAGCCGCCCGACGTCAGTGCGCACGGACTGCAGTCCGCAGGTGAGGCCGCTGTACGGGTTGCGGCGCGCTGCGGCATCGCGCGTATCGACAAGCGTACGCTCGAGTCATGGCGCGCCGAGGCAGCCCGGCGCAGCCTGTACGTCCTGGACGTGCGCTCGCCCGAGGAATACGAGGCCGGCCATTTGCGCGGTGCACGCTCGGCGCCTGGCGGCCAGCTTGTGCAGGAAACCGACTCGCATATGGCCATTTGGGGCGCCCGCGTCGTGCTTGTCGACGACAACGGCGTCCGCGCAACCATGACTGCGTCGTGGCTGAAACAAATGGGTTGGACGGACATTGCGGTTCTGGCCGCCGGCCCGGCCGATGGCGACTGGGAAACCGGACCGCATGTGCAGCGTGTTCTTGGTCTCGAAGCGGCCTCGGCGCCGCATATCGATGCGTTGGATTTGCGCGATCGATTGGCGGCAGGCAAGGGGACGGTGATTGATCTCAACCTGAGCACGCGCTACGCGCTGGGCCATATTCCGGGTGCCTGGTTTGCGATCCGGTCGCGCCTTGGCGCGGCACTGGCGACGCTCCCCTCCCGTCAGGCGATTGTGCTGACGTCGCCCGATGGCGCGCTTGCGGCCCTGGCGGCAGTTGAGTTGCAAGCCGTCGCCTCTGTACCGGTGATGACACTTGCTGGTGGCACGCAGGCCTGGGTTCGGGCGAGATTGCCTCTCGAGACGGGGACAACCCGAATGACGGACCAGGCCGACGATGTGTTCCTCTCGCCACGCGAGCGCGGCCGGAACCGCGAGGACGCGATGCGCGAATACCTGACCTGGGAGATCAATCTGGTCAACGATATGGCAGAGGACGACGACCACCGCTTCCGCATCATCGCATGAACCGAAGCTGTCCCAGGCACTATCGCTAAACTCCGGCAAATTGAAAGCCCCGGCATCGCCGGGCTTTTTTGTTGAATTTATTAGCAACTATTCCGCCGCCCCTTTTGCGTGGTTTTCGCGCGCCAGACGCTTCAGCAGCCCTTCGGACCTGCTGACCGTTTTGACTAACATCGGTATCAGGGGAAAAGCGGAAGTGACTAGGACATCGTAGAACCGCCGGCACTTAGCCGACATCCATGTGTCGCGAATGACCGCTTCGCGCCAGAACCGGTCATTCCATCTCCCGCCCGAGCTTTTTCGCCATTTGCCGCGCGTAGAATCGGGGCGCAAGGCGCGACACCCACCAGGATAGGCGCGACACCGCGTCGGGCAGCAGCACGCGCCGCTCCTTTGCTGCCGCCGCGAAGATCTTGCCGGCGATCGCGTCGGGCGTGGCGCGCGTGCCGACAATGGACTGGGGATGGCGAGCGAGATTGCCGTCGCCGGCCAGCGCGTTCTTCTGGATGCCCGTCTCGATGAAGGATGGGCACACCAGCAGCACCTTCAGACCGAGCGGCTCGACCTCCGTGCGCAGGCTGTCGAAGAAGCCATGCAGCGCATGCTTGCTCGCCGCATAGCCGGTGCGGGCGATCAGCGGCGCAAAGCCCGCCACGCTGGAGATGACGACGATCATGCCCCGCCGCGCGATCAGCGCCGGCAGCGCCGCATGCGTGCAATGCAGGGCGCCGAAGAAATTCACCGCCATCACGCGCCGGATCACGTCAGGCTGGGTGCGCGCAAAGGCGCTGCGGTGGGTGATGCCGGCGTTGTTGATCAGCACGTCGATGCCGCCGAACGCCTGCATCGCGGCTGGCGATGGCCCGGCGACAGTCCTCCTCCCGGCTGAGGTCGCAGACCTCGGCGGCTGCCGCGATCCCCCTCGCCTGCAGATCGGCCAGCAAGCCGGTCAATGCGGAGGCGTCGCGATCCAGCGCAACGATTCTTGAGCCGGCGTCGCCGAAGCGAAGACACAAGGCGCGCCCCAGCCCGCCCGCTGCGCCGGTGACGACGACGACCTTGCCGCGAAAATCACGCAACGCCACACCCCTTCATCTCCCGGCCTTCCGGCTGGCGCGCCAGAAATCGAACACTTCGGACGAGGTCTTGCGCGGCACATAGCCGAATTCCTGCTTGAGCCTGCGATTGTCGAGCACCGGCCGGTAGCGCAGGAAGTCCACCTGCTCCGGACCGTACTGGGTGAGGTGAAGCTTCTTGAGCACGGCCAGCGCGGCCCCTATCAGCCAGGCCGGCAGCACGACGCAACGCTTGCCGAGCCGGGTGGCGATCTCGGTGATGGTCAGCGCGCCGTCTCCGGCGACATTATAGATACCGGTCTTGTCGGTTGAGACCGCATGCAGGATGCTGCCCGCCACGTCCTGATCCCAGACGAATACGAACGGGCTGTCGGAACCGCGGACGGCGATCAGCCGCGGCTTCTCGAACAGATCGGTGATCTGGTTGTGCACGGTCTCGCCGAGGATGGTGCCGACGCGCAGCACCACCTGTTTCAGCTCCGGGTGCTCGATGCGCCAGCGCGCCAGCATCTCCTCCACCAGCCGCTTGTGGTACGCGTAGGCGAAGGCCTCGTTGCCGCGCACCGGCCAATCCTCGGTGATCCAGGCCGGGTTGTCCGGGTAATAGCCGTAGGCCGCGCCGCTGGAGGTGACGATGATTTTCTTGACGCCGGCCGCGAGGCACGCCTTGAGCACGTTCTCGGTGCCGAGCACGTCCACGGAATATTCGAATTCGCGATTGCTGTGTTTGCCCGGCGTGACGATCGACGCCAGATGCACCACCACCTCCGGCGCCGTGCGCTTGAACAGCTCGGCCAACTCCGCCGATCGCACGTCGGCTTGACAATACTCGACGCCCGCCAGCCGCCGGTCCACAGAAATCTCCCGCACATCCACTGCGACAATACGCCCGACGGCGGCCGATTCCGCCGCGGCGAGCGCCGCAACCAGTTGCGAGCCGAGATAGCCGGCCGCGCCGGTGATCAGGACCGAGCGCGCATTCATCGTCACTCCTTTTCCGCCAACAGCGGCTGTTTTGCCGTAGCGAGGAATCCGGGAAGAGGCGGCCTCCTTGACCAGAACGTCGCCAGCGTCAGCCCGGCGACGATGTGCCAGATGCCCCACCAGGCTGCGACAATCGCCATGCCGCCGAGACCGTTGAAGAAGTTGAAGATCAGGATGAGGCCGAGGCCGGAGTTCTGGATGCCGCATTCGATCGACACCGCGCGCCGGTCTGGCTCCGGCAAGCCGTGCGAGCAAGCCGAGGCCGTAGCCGGTGGCGAGCGCCGAGGCGTTGTGCAGCAGCACGACGCCGACCACCATGCCGACGTAGCCGACAAAATACTGCCAGTTCGCTCCCAGCGCCGCCAGCACGAAGACCAGGAAGAAAACGAGCGAAAAGTATTTCATCGGCGTGCGCGCCAGAGCGGTGAAACCCGGCCAGCGGCGCGACACCAGCAGTCCCGCGGCCAGCGGCAAGCCGAGCAGCAGGAAGACGTGCAGGAACATCTCCAGCGGGTTCACCGCCGACCTGGCGCAGGATCGGCTGCGCCGGCCCATACAGCCCGCCCCAGAAGGCGATGTTCGACGGGGGTCATGAAAATCGCGGTCAGCGTCGATGCCGTGCTGATGGACACCGACAGCGCGGTGTTGCCCCGCGCGAAATGGGTCAGGAAGTTCGAGATGTTGCCGGCGGGGCAGGACGAGACCAGGATCATGCCGAGCGCGATGCTCGGCCGCGGCTGGAGCAGCAGCACCAGCAGGAAGGTCGCCGCGGGAAACACCAAATGGTGGGCGATCAGGCCGATGACCAGGGCGCGCGGCGTCTTCAGCGCGGCGCTGAAATCCTCCGCCTTGAGCTCGAGCGCGACGCCGAACATGACGAAGCCGAGGACGCAATTCAGCAGGAACAGCGTCTGCGGATTGAAGTTGAGGCGAACCAGATCGATATCGGCCACGGCTCGGCCTCCTAGGCCTTCGGCTCCTCGTGCATCTTCTTGAAATGCAGCAGGCCCGGCGCCCACATGTGCTTGACCGGATCGACGTCGACGTGGATCACGGCGCATTTGCCGGAAGCCAGCGCCTGCTGCAGCGCCGGTTTCAGCTGTCGCGGATCGGAGACGCGCGCGCCATAGGCGCCCATGCTCTGGCCGAGCTTGTCGAACTCGATCTCGCCCAGATCGGCGTTGATCGTCTCTTCCGGCCCGAGGTGCTTGAACAGCATGGTCTTGAACGGCCGCAGCATGAACTGCTGGTTCATCTTCACCATGCCCCACTGCTTGTCGCACAGCACGATGTAGACCACCTGCGCCTTGTTGCGCACCGCGGTTTCGATCTCCTGCGGATGGAAGCCCATGGCGCCGTCGCCGATGATGCAGCACACCGGCTTGCCCGGCTGCGCCACCGCGGCGCCCACCGCCTGCGCCATGCCGGCGCCGAGCATGCCGAACTTGAAGGTCGATAGTACGGTGTTGGGCACCTTCACCTGGTGGTAGAACATGGCCCAGATGGTGGCGTTGCCGCCGTCCGCCACCAGCACGGTATCCTCAGGAAATACCTCGCCGCACACCGCGCCGATATGCGCCGGGTTCATCGGCACCGCCAGGTCCGCGAGCGCCTTGTCCCAGCCCGCGCGGTCATCCTTCATCGTCTTCGCATAGCCGGCAACACGCGCGCGGCGGCCGTCGAGCCGGATTTCGTTCTTGCGCCGCTCCAGTTCGTCGCCCAACAGCTCCAGCGTGCGCCTGGCGTCGGCCAGAATGGCGAGGTCGACCGGCTTGTTGAGGCCGATCATGCCGCTATCGATATCGACCTGAATCGTCTTCTGCTCGGACGGATGCCGCCAATAGGGCGGCTTGCCCCACCAATCGGTTTCGCCGACGCGCGATCCGATGATCAGCGCCACGTCGGAATCGTTGCGGACTTTGTGGTTGAGCTTGACATGCGGCATCGGCACGGCCAAAGGCGATGTTTCCGGCAGCACGCCCCGCGCCGCCCAACTCGTCGTCACCGGCGCGTGCAGCAATTCCGCGACGCGCCGCAGCGCGGCGAACGCGCGGGCATGGATGATGCCGCTTCCGGCGTGGATCATCGGCGCCTCGGCCGCGACCAGCATCCGCGGCCGCGCGCGCGACCTGCTCGACCGTCGGCGTCAGCGGATCGGTCTGGCGGTACTGGTGCGGCGCCCAGACAGCAGACGGCGCCTTGAACTTGCCGTTCATGATGTTCTCGGGAACGTCGAGATGCACCACCCCCGGCCGGCCTTCGTAACTCTTACGCAGCGCCTTGCGCATCAATTCCGGGATGCGCCCGAACGACGAGACCGCTTCGCTCGACTTGGCCGTCTTGCCGATGACGCCGACCTGATCGAAACACTGATAGGTTCCGCCGCGATCGGGATACATGATGCTCGGCCGGCGCGCGCTGGTGATGACCAGCACGCGATTGCCCTCGCCCTGCTCGACCACCAGGCCGGGCAGGATGTTGGCCACGCCGGGACCGTTGCTGGCCATACAGACGCCGAGCTTGCCGGTGAGACGCGCATAGGCGCCGGCCATGTGCGCGGCGGAGGTCTCATGCCGTGGCGTGACGATCTCGATGCCGAGCCGGTGCAGCGCCGAATAAAAACCAAAATAGGTACCGTCGATGATGCCGAAGACCTTGTCGACGCCCTCCGCCTGCAGCATCCGGGCAATGACTTCGCCGCCGCTGATCTCCGCCATCCGGTGCTCCCCGTTTTTTTCTTCTGACGCAATATTATGGCTATCTACTTGACCTCGATTTTTCAGACATTCCTTGATGCAGCGCAAATGGCCCGGAAAAGAAGTGTGCAGCGCATGCTACGCCTGTGTGTACCGAAAACCTCAAATATCCGAAGAGCCCCGCGACGCGCTTGACGTGATCGTAGCGGGTGATGATCCAGGCCTTCATCGCCAATGATCAGCGGACCGGATCTTCTGCGCAGCGAGGAGCGCGTAGAGGTGCCGCTGCGTCGCGTTTCATGTTCCGATCTGCTTCCGGATTCGTGAATTGCTAGTTGCTCGATGCAGTCACCAGATTTGTCGGCGTCGACGTTCCGGCGAATGTCCGCTTTGCGCCAACAGCGGCCATTCACAAATCAGAGTGGATAGCGATGTCTGCTTTTCGCCCGATAGTGTTGCAAAAGTCTTTTGGGCTAGCCAACGAAAATTCTTGGGGCCGCTGATGCGTTTTGCGCTCGGCGACGTGAGGGACCACATCATTTCTGAGTAGACCACTGAGTGAAAATCCGGGGGCGGCGCGCCCGCTCGCCATCGGTTCCGGAAGGACTCCAGGCCGCGCGCGAGATCGCGCATGATCGGCGCCGATGCGCGAAGGAGTAGGATCGATAATCAATGGTCATGGCTGCCACGCATCGATGCAGCGACGGTGCAACCAAGCGCTGTGTTCACCGATCGCGCAGAAGGCTTCGGTCCCGTCCAGCGGCCCGCCGCAATGCCGGCAGGCCCTGTTCCCGACTTCCATTTTTTCCTTCTCCGTCCGAATTTGCGTTTTGAAAGTGCAACACCGCAACAAAACCCGTCGTTATTGGACTTCTCGCGCTTTTTCAAAGTGCAACATCGGGTCTTTGTTTGCACTTTGAAAAACGCTCACTTCTTCAGCATCCATCGCATTTGTTGCGCTGTTGCACTTTGAAATCACCTATACCGCCAAGAGGTATCTTTCCCAGGCATCTTCGAACTGAACACGCAGGTAACCACGGGGGGTTCCACCGCTCGGCATCCGCATCACTTCGGGGGCGATCCCGAACGGTTTCAGCGCACGCGCAAGTTGAGCCGGGGTGATCGGTTTGCCGCCCTTCCACTCCGACCAGGGGCCATCGGCGAGCGCTCCCAATGCTGTCGCCAACTCGGCGGAACCGATCCGGTCGAGACCATCGAACGCCGTGCGGATGTCGGTCAGCAGCTGAACCCCGATCGATGTTGTGTCAGCGCCGACCTTGGACACCTGCGCAGCCGCCTTGCGCGCTTTCGTCGGCCACTCATCCCCGGCATGGTCTGCGATCGCCAGCAGCATCTGCCAGTTATCGCCGAGCCGGTTGTCAAAGCCGGGCGGCATGTCCGGCTCCGCGCCTTCCAGCTTTTCGGCGTTATCCTCGGCCCATCGCAACGCGCGCCGGCGCAACTCTGTCAGTCCGGCATCGTCGATGTTGCGAAAATGGGTGATGCGCTCGTCCGCCTTCTTCCGCTTCATCTCGATGACGATTGAGCGGCTGAACGTCGTGTCCGGGACCCTCCGCCCTTTCATGCCTACCGCCTTCGGGCAGAAGGTGGAGAAGCTGCGGGGCTCGAAGCTATCGCCAACACAGCGAAGGACACTGATGCCACGCGTCCAGCCGCTGTTGATGACAGCGCGCAGCGGTTCGTTGTCGACCAGGATGGTGTCTGCCTCATCAACGATGAATGTAGGTCGCCACTTGTCAATGGTTCAAAATAATACAGCCTCGCTAATCCCGGCGCTCGTCAGTGCGCGGGGTGTCATAAACTGAATTACATTGAGTGCCTGTGTCTTGCCGGAGTTGGCCTCGGCCGACGTGAGCAACATGATCGGCGAATGCACGGCAACGTGATGCGTCCAGGCAAACAACACCCACAAGGTTATTGCGAGCGCCTGATCGTCGCTAATCACCACGTGCCGTTTGATCCGGCTGATGATGGCCGCAATCAATTCGGTGGTCTCGACCGGCTGAGGCCAGGGCTCGACAATCCAGTGTTCGAATAAAGGTGCCGGTTCATCCTCCTCACCCCGCCTGGCGCGGCGCGCCTCAACGGCATCATCGAGCGCGCTACTGCGGACCCCCATACGCTTTGCTTCGGCCTTGCGGCGCTTCTCATAGTCGAGCCTGTTCAGCCGCGCGAGCTCGTCGATCAGCTTCTGTTCGTCAGCCTCAGCCTTTGCCTTGTCCGCTTCAGTGGCCTTGTCGGATTGTGGCGGCGGGTGCCAATCGTGACCGCCCGCGACCAGGACATCGAGCTGATCACGTGTGCCACCAGCCTTGAGCCAGTCGCAGATGTCACCTTTCGCGGGCAAGCCAGGCAGCATAAGCACACGGGTCCTCCCCGCAACGCCGATGAGAGACAAGCCTACTTCGTTCATGTGTTTCCAGCCGGCGTCATCGTTATCGGGAAGCAGGACGACGTCGGCGCCGCGCAGCCGTTCGCTGAAATCGGTTTGCCATTTGCCAGCACCACCAGCACAGCAGGTCCCGGTGAGGCCGATCTCGCGCAGCGCCTCGACCTTGGCTTCACCTTCGACGACGAAAATGGTCTGCCCAAACGCGACGGCCTTGATCAACTCGGGAAGGTGGTATGGCAGCCGGGTGACGTCGTCCATATTCCAGAGCCAGGAGCCGGGGTGCCCGGGATCGGGTCGACGCTGGCGAAACGTCTTCTTGCGCTTGCCGTCTTTCAGGACAAACCCGCCGTCGAGGTTTTGATATTCGATGCGTTCGACCACATAGGCCACGTCACCGTCTTCGCTTTGATAGGGAAACTCAGCGGCGAGGATCTTCCGAAGGTTGCTACCCTTGGCGCGATCCTTGCCGTTGGCCCTCGGCGGTGGCTCGCCGGCGAGCGTCGTAACGGCAACAATGAACTCGACGCCGTCGAGATGTTCGACCAGCTTGATGACATCACCACCGATAGTGCAGCCACGACAGTTCCAGATCGCTTTTGTCGGGTTGATGGCGAAACGATCTTCGCCGCCGCACGCCGGACACGCGCCGACGAGCTCGGCACCCTGTCGGCGCAGGCCGTTATACCCGCGGCGTTCCAGCTCGCGCTCGATCGGCACGCTACGTGCGCGCTGGACCCAAGTGTCGAAGTTGTCCATTGATCGCCATTGACTTAAGGGGGGAAGCGAGAGGCCGGCCGAATTGCCGGTCCTCTCATGGTCCGTTCAAAACGGTATGTCGTCGTTCATGTCGCTTTTGACCGGCGGCGCTCCCCCGGGCTCCGCCGTAGCGCTCGGCGCCGGCGAGATCGGCTTGATCAAGATCGACGGCTGCATCTTGCCCTGGTATTCGAGCTCGCCGGCGCTGAGCTCAACGACAAGGCCGGGCCAGTTGTCGGTTTCCGGGCCGAACGCCTTCACTAGCGCGCGTGAATTCGTCGCGTTGAGGGAAACCGCGGTGTTGTCCTCGAAAGTGAGGTTCAGCTTGCCGTATTTTCCTTCATCAACTTTATCGATCACCGCTTGCAGCGGTCCCTCGGCGAGATCCTTCAGCGTCAGGAAGGTCACGCTAAAATACTTTCTTGCGTCCATTTTCAATTTTCCTTTTCGGCGCCCTTGGTTGGGAACGCAGGCCGAGCCGTGCGCCGGCGGCTCGAGCTTGCGGGTGGGATCAGCACAAGCGGGAGCTCGAGCTGGATCGCTACTGGAATGACGGGTTTGCGCCGGCGCGGGCGAGCGTGTCGCCGGGACCTGGCATTGGCTGGGGCCGCGCTCATGACGCGGCCTCGGGATCCGGACACCAGCCGCCTTCTTCTTCGCAGTATCGATCTATATCCTGGTCGGTGAGGCCGGCGTCGGCCATGTACCGCCAGAACTGCGGGACATCGATCACGCCCATGCCGAGCGCGCCGAGCAGTTCGTGCAACCGCTGGCGCGCTTCGAGGATCTTGATCGGCTTGCGGCGCCGAGGAGCGTCGGCTATATCTTTGGTGTGAGGGGTCTGCATGGCCCTTCTCTCATGATCTCATCGTCGGAATTAGAAGGGCGGGCCGTCGCGGGCCCGCCCTTCACTTTTAGGGAGCGGCGGTGCCAGCAGGCGCACGAGGGTTGTGACGGCGCGGCACACCGCGAGCCGCCTTCATGCCCTCGTAAAATTCATCAATGCTGTCGAGATCGACGAAGACCGGCGCATTGCGCCCGCCGTCTTCCTTCTTGGCGCGCACCTTGCCTTCCGCGATCAGGCGGTCGATCTTGGTCTTGCCGATCTTTGCGTATTGGCAGGCTGCAAGCCGCTTTTCCCACCGGGCCATTTTTGGTCACTCCTCGCTTCGTTGATCGAGAGCGAAGATGGGTGAGCTTGGCTTGCAGCGATAGCTGACAAAAAATACCCCCTATTTTTTGTCAGTGGGGTTTTCAAACCGCTCGAAGGAGGCAAGCATCTGTTCGACGAATTCCTCAACGGACTGCCCGCCTAATCGTGCGGCCTGCCGGACCATCTCGTCGGCTTCGTTGCGGAAGCGTGCCGAGGTCTCGCGTGCCCGCCAGTAGTGGCGCATCGACAATTTGCAGATGCCGACCGCCTTGGCCAGCGAGCATTTTTCGGTACGCCGCACCTTGGCAACCTCGGCGATCAGCTCCTCTGCCCTTCGCCATTGTGCCGCGTCGATCTGGAACCGCGCCAGCTTCGGGCGTCCTGCCCCACGCTTGCGTGCGAGGTAGTTTCGGACCACGGGCGGGACAGGTTGATCGGTGGCGAGCAATGCCTCGATATCGCCAGCATAGGGCGTACCGCCGTTCACGATCACGGTCTCGACGCCGTGCCAGCTTTGCCGCCAGAGGAAATCGCGCACGGTCTGCGCTGACTTGATGCGTTGATCGCCGCTCATGACCGCCGCCGCATCGGCACGACGTTGGCGCCATGCTCCCTGCCCTCGAGGATGTTGGCGAGTGCCGCGGCCCACAGATCCAGGGCGCGCCGCTTCTCGGCCTGCCGGTCGTACATGTCATAATGCGTCGAGCCGACGTCGGTGCGCGCATGGTTCATGCAGGCGTCGCGATCTTCCTTGGCGACGCCGAGAGCGGACAGCCGTGTCGCGAAGGTGCGGCGCAGATCGTGCGGCGTCGGCGGGTCGGCTTTCCATGTCTCGGTGTCAGCGTCCGCGGCGAGATCTTTGGCGAAGCGGTCCATAGCCCGCGCCAGCGCGTGCGGGTCGAGCGCCTGATCGTCATCGAGGCGGTGCGGAAACAGATAATCGGTGCTGCTGCCTGCCAGCTTGACGGCGTCGAGCGCCAGCTGGCGCGCCAGCGGCGACAACGGAACCAGGTGAGGCTTCTTGTTCTTGGTGCGCTCGCCTGAGATCAGCAACACCGCCTGGTCGGCATTGTCGAGGTCGATGAACTCGGCGCAGTGCAGGCCGGAGACCTCGCCAGCGCGCAAGCCCGTCAGCAATGCCAGCTTGAGCGCGAGACCGACCGGCTTGGAAACCGGCGGCGACATGATGCGCGACCAGAACAGCCTGATCTCGCTATCGTCGAGCGTGCGGGTGAGCGCGGTTTCCTTGCCGCGCTTCTTCAGCCGCACTGCCGGGTTGGCGGCGATCAGGTCGGCGTCGACCGCGAACGAGAAGATCTTCGAGATCAGCGACTGCACCCTGTTCGCCAGCGTCTGCTTGCCGTCAGCGATCAGGCCCTCGATCAGCTCGATGATGTCGGCGCGGGTGATATTGGCGAAGCTGCGCTTGCCCCACTTCGGCAGGACGTGCAGGCGCAGGTTGCGCTCGTCGGCGTCGGCGGATTTCTTGAAGCGGCGCGCGTGTTCCTCGAGATAGCGGTCCGCCAATGCCTTGAAGGTCCGCGCCGGCGCCTCGGTGCGCTCCGTCCGCTTGGCTTCGATCGGGTTGATGCCCTTGGCGACCAGCTTGCGCAGCTCGTCGGCGCGATCGCGGGCCTCGGCCAGGCCGAGATCCGGAAACCGGGCCAGCGTCATGCGCTGCCGCTTGCCGGTGGCCGGGTCGGTGAAGCGGAAGGCCCAGGTCCTGGCGTCGCGCGAAAGCCGCAGGAACAGCCCGGGGGAACGGACGTCGGCAATGTCGGCCTGGCCGGCTGACGGCAGCCGCAGGCTGCGGATCTGAGTGTCGGTTAAGGGCCTGAGAGGTTTGGTCACGTGGTCTGCCTGTCGTGTCACGTGGTCGGCGTAGGACCGCCAAAGGACCGGCAGAGGACCGGAAGCAGGCAAATCAGCGCGGGCGACCACGAGCGTCTAAATGCTAAAACGCTAGATAGGACCGACACTTGTGCTATACAAGGTCACCCGCACAAAACCGCACAAAACCGGCCCGACGAGCCTTTTAATCATGGGGTCGAGGGTTCGAGTCCCTCCGCGCTCACCAAGTAAAATCTGTCCGGCCCGGAGACATAGGTAACAAGTCGTACCTAAGACATGGGTGACAACCTCGTGCCGAACGGCTTGTCGGGGGTTGCAGGGTTTTCTGCTCCAGGTCGAAATATCCCAGATCATAGTGCAACAAGTTTCGGCTCCGGCGCGCCTGAAAAAGAGGACCCGCCATTGGCGACGGGTCACAGTCTAGGGAGGAAACGCCTGGCAATGTAAGTCGATTCGCGGCAGCGTTATGTGTTGTAGTTCACACAAGTCGTAGGAGACGCTTGCCGCGCTGGTTGCGTCCGCGACGGGCTTCATATCCGCGCCACAGCGGACGGCGGCGAACCGGGGCCCGGCCCGCTAACGACATTTTACACGCAGCGAATCGCTCTGAAAAATTACCGCAGCGAATCGCTCTGAAAAAAAGTAGAAGGTGGGAGTTCGCGCTTCGGGGACTTCGTTGCCCACAAAGCCGGCGCGCCCGGTGAGATGCACTCGCACATGAAATCTTCGAACAAAACGACGGATAGATTTGATCGCGGATGCTCTAATGGTAGCCTTCGCGTGGCCTCTGTTCGCGACTTACAATTTGGTGGTGCCGGGAGCAGACGAAGAAGAGCTTGGTCGAAAAAAGCCGGAACATTCAGCAGTGGCGCTGTTCCTATGCGTTACGAGCGGAATATGGGCTGCGGCTTGGGCTGCTACTCTCTGGCTTCTCTGACCGCACGCCTGCTTTGTTATCCCGCCAGGCGCGTGTGAGCGCGGACCTGCCCGCAAGGCCCAGTTCATCTTAATCGATTGCGACGGTGCTCGGCGGGCTCGGGCTGCCGCCTTCCGAAAATATCTTTCGCCCTGGTGAGCCGGTGGCAAATAAAAGCCGCCACCGCGACAAGCGATGGCGACTTTCGACTTCGATAGGCTGACGACTTATACCGCGTGCAAAATGCACGGGATTTGGCAGGGACGCGCCATCGCACTTTGTTCGCGAAAGTCCACTCATGCACTGTCAGCCACGGTCGCGTCCGTTGCGCCGACAATTCGAAATTCAATCGTCCTCGCGGTCGCGCGTTCGGCCATGTTGGTTGTGTCATCCAGGCCACGTTTGTCCAGTTTCTGCCGCGGAACCGGCTTTTTGACTTCTACAGAACAGGCCCGTGCCGCCTAGATTGAATGTGGGGTGGCTGGGTCATGATCGGCGGAGGAATGCGCGTACACGTAGCCTGATTTTGTATCACCGTCAGTGCTGCAGAAAGACCGCCTTAGGGCGGTCTTTTTGTTTGGCGGCCCATTTGTCGCTGCGGACGCGGGCAAGTTTGCGCTGCTCTGCAGTCACCGCGATTGCGGCCCCAGTCACCGCGATTGCGGCCCCGATCACAATGAGAGCCAGTGTTGCGCCAAGACTTCCCGGCGCGATGCAGTTGATACAGGTGCCGATGATTGGCGGTGCTTCATGGCCGCGAGCTCTCCTTTGCCTTCCTTCGGGACGGATCATGTCACGGGAACCTCCACTCAAAGGCGGGGCTATCTTGTTGGGCTACGTCAGCCGCGCTGGTCCGTGGCCCGGGCACGGTTCCCGCCGTCGCCCAAGCCCCCTACCAAGGCGGGACCGTGCTCACGATTTGGGTTCCGGCATTAGCCGGAACGATGCCGTCGGCTTTTAGCATTGCGAAAGTTCGGCGACGCACCAGATGATTAGAGTACGTTGCGATTCTCGCGCTAACCGAAGAGGGGCCAATGTTCCCGAATTGGATAGAACCGCTTTTCGCTCTGATCGGCCTTGTTGGATTCATTGGCTTTGCATTTCGTCAAGGCACGAAGGTCAAGCCAGATAAGGGTTACAGTGGCGGCGAGGGATCGCACCACGGCTTTGATGGGCATTCCTGAAATTGCAGGGGAACCTTGTTGTTATGCGAGACCCGGGTGGGATCGACTATTCACATAGCCGCCCGATGGTGTGACGCTGGTAACCACATCAGCAGGCGCACCCGTTGCTATAGCGGGGTGTGGACGCCGGCTACCGGCGGGGTGTGTAAAGCGCCGCGTCCGCACTGAGACGCTCGGCATGAGCCGATCCGTCGTCGTACAACTCTGTCTCGCGCCCTTGCGTCGGCGGATCATATGCACGGGCGGCGAACGGTCTATAATCCGAGAAAGCTGCATAGACCAACGTCGCGATCAAAGCCGCAATGGCAAGCGTGACAAGGGCAAGATAAAATTTGGCCATTGGTGATTGCAACGCCGGAACGACTATTTTGTTCGGCGTCACAGCGGATCAAAGGCAGGACCGGGCAGAGCGACGCGCGCGTAGACTTGCGCTCGTCCGCTGGCAAGCCAAACAAAAAGACCGCCGGAAGGCGGTCTTTCTGTCGCGCTGACGTTGATACAAATCAGGCAACGTGTACGCGCATTCCTCCGCCGATCATAACCCAGCCACCCCACGTCCAATCTATGCGGCACGGGCCCGTTCTGTGGAGTCAAAAAGCCGGTTCCGCGAAAGAAACCAGACAAGCGTGGCCTGGATGACACAAAAAACTACATCGCCGAATTTGCCTGTCGGCGCAACGAAACTCGCGCGTTACGCTTCGATCCGCCGGCATATTCAGAATTCAAATGCAGCAATGGCATACGAGCCAAATGAACTATCGATCCCGCGCCAGCTTGCACCGTCCCCAAAGAGGCTTCTTTGCGCGAGGGGTTGTACTCGCGCCTGACATGACGGTTCAACGCTAGATCGCTGCGCCATGACGCCGCTTTTAGAACGGTGCCCGGCGTCGGTTTGGGTGCCGACGCCAACCGCGACGCGCTCCGACGAGGCCGGCGCGGGAGCGAGAGCTATACGCCCGTGCCCGGTGCCGGCGCAGGACTAAGCGGCGCGCCCCCCACCGAAACAGGGCCTACAGGTTTCGGCAGTGGAGCAATTATTTTTCGCGACGTCCGGACGACCCGAGCGCGCGGATTTGAATGCGGGATGCTGGAAGTCGTCAACGGCGCCATCGCATTCTGCAGAGCTTCCGTCTGCGCCGTTAGCGAGGCGAGCTGACGGGATATTCTTTTCAAATCCGCCTGTTGAGTTGCGGAGCTCTGCGCGAGCGACACCAACACGGCGGCGTTTTGCTGCTGCGAAAACTGAATATCCTTCAGTGTCGCGCTGACAACGGCTTCCGGTGTCGGGGCTGAAGCCGTCTCACGTGGAGACGGTGCGACGAAGCGATCGAAATTTGGCAATGCGAAGCGATGGAAATCCGGCAAAGACAAATGCGGCAAGGAGAAATCCGGTACGGAGAAATCCGGCAAGGTGAAATCCGGCAACGAGAAATTCGGCAACGAGAAATTCGGCAACGAGAAATTCGGCAACGAATTGGCGGTGGCCGCGCCAATGACGGCCAGGGCGGATAAGGACACAACTATCGCCGGCACCCGGCTCAAGGCTCCCTGCTGTGCCGCCTCGGGCTGTTTATCTCCTTGCGTTTCTTTATCCGGTGTCTCAGCCACCTGCGTTCCCTACGTGTCAGCCCAGTCGCAAGACTTTTTCTCGCCGCCGATCCGCAAAACAAAGAAGAACCGTCGCGTGGACGATCCAGCGACAACTCGCGCGCGGTTGCCACCCAAATTCGGCTTAAATCATGGGCTTATATGGTTAAAGATCAGTTATTCCCGGCCGTCTCGCGTGTGTGGCGATCTACCGATCCTGACGCGGCCAGATGGCGCCCTGCGATGTACCCAAAGGTCATTGCCGGGCCGATCGTTATGCCGGCGGCCGGGTACGTGCCTCCCATCACACTCGCGGCATCGTTGCCGACCGCATAAAGGCCCGCGATCGGCCGGCTGTCGCTGTCAATTACTTGCGCGGCTGCGTTCGTCCGGATGCCGGCGAACGTGCCCAGTTCGCTCGGAATGACCCGCACGGCGTAGAACGGTGGTTTGTCGAGTGGGGCAACGCACGGGTTGGGCACGTGGCCAGGTGCGCCGTTGAAGCGCTGGTAGGCGTCGGAGCCGCGCTGGAACGCGGGGTCCTCGCCCCGCGGCGCGGGCCCGTTGAACTCGCCGATGGTGCTTTCAAGTCCGGCCGCATCGATCCCGCAAGCCTCGGCAAGTCCCCGCACGGTATTACTCCGCTTGATGTAGCCCGAGCGCAGGAAGGGCCGCACCGACATCGGCGCGGGGCCCAGCGCGCCGAGACCGAAGCGGCGGATTGCGGAATGGTCGCACACGATCCACGCCTCCGCTTGCGCGTCGCCGCGGCAAGCCTCGATCAAGGCCGGTACGAACACGTGATACGACAGCGCCTCGTTGACGAAACGACGGCCGCGGCGGTCGACACTGATATAACCGGGTTTGCCGCGGTCAAAGAAATGCGGGAACGGGATGATGGACCCATCCGGCTGCGGCACCAGCGACACTGGCGTCCATGCTGCCGGCTGGTGCACCTCGCCGTGAAATGTGCCGCCGACGGACTGGGCCAGCCGCAGGCCGTCGCCCGTGTTCCCGGATGGCGCCAGCGAAACGTGGCTCTTGCCGGCCGCGACGTGCGCGTAGACGCGCCGTTTGAGCTCGGCGTTGGCGGGAAAGCCCCCACAGGCGAGTACGACGCCGCGGCGAACTGCGATCTCCAGCCGCTTGCCGTCCCGCTCCACGATCGCCCCGGTGACGCGGTCGCCGCTGTAAACCAGCTCGACGATGGGTGAGCTCAGCCACAGCGGGATGCCGCGCTGGAATGCGTTCACCGCAAGGCGAGCCACAAGCGCGTTGCCATTGACCAGGCGCGTGCCGCGGCTGTGGCTCAGACGGTCGCGGGCGTGGCGCGCCAGCATGCGCCCGACATGCAGCGCGGATCGCACCGACTGCGTCATCCCAAACACGTGCGGGAGATCGTTGCGGCCGACCATCATGCCGCCGAACGCGGTCATGGTCTTGATCGGAGGGCACAGCCTGGCGAACCACGGACCAAGGGCCCGGCCATCATAATCGTCCGGCACCAGCGAGCGGCCGCCCTGTGAGGCGCCGGGCTCATCCGGATGGTAGTCGGCCCATGTGAGCGCCAGCGTGAAGGCGGCAATACCTTCGCGCTCGAACAACTCGAGCATCGCCGGAGCGTTGTCCAGGAAAGCCTCGGCCCTGGCGCGATCCAGCCTGTTGCCAACGTGGTGAGTGAGGTAGGTGAGCGCATCCTGTCGGGAATCGGTGACGCCGGCTGCCTGCTGATGCGAGTTGACGGGGATCCAGATCACGCCCGCGGAATAGGCGGTGGTCCCGCCAAACAGCGGCTCCTTCTCGATCATGATCACATCCAGCCCGTGCAGGCGGGCCGTCAGCGCGGCGGCAAAGCCTCCGGCGCCGGACCCCGCAACCAGCACATCGCATTCGCTCTGAAAACCCAATTGCCCCAACCTTCCAAATCGCCGCGTGAGCGCTCCTGCCGACAGCGGCGCGCGGCCGCTTTGCGGTCGCAGGGTGAAAGCTCAACAGGCAAGCATGACGCCTTCCACTTCCGAAATGCGTCCACTGTTATCTTCAATGGCCTTTACTGAAATTTGCATCCTGACAGGTTGACCATTCTTGTGTCGGCCAATCGTCACGACCACCTCGGGCAATGTACTGATCCCCGTCTGTACATACCTCGCAAAGCCACGCCCGTGGCACGCATGCGATTGCGGCGGAATGATCAATTCAATCGAATTTCCGATGGCCTCAAGCTTGGTAAATCCGAAGAGGCGCTCGGCGGCGGTATTCCAGCGCTTGATCGTGCCATTTCGATCGACTCTGACAATTGCAATTGCCGCCATTCGCGCTGCCCTTCAAACGTTTTGTGCGCCGCCAGCGGATCGGCGTGCACCGCCAGACCGGCTCGGCTGACCGGCACCCCTCATGCTAGACTAGGCGCGGGATGCCGCCTATTGGCGGATACCGCCCCGTTAATGTCCCGCGCGGCAGCGCCTCCTCCGCCACGGCGTGTTGCCCAAAATCACCATCCGGCTTTCAAAATTCAGCTTTCCCAGGAATTCTTTTGACTGTGTAGCGGCGCGTGCCGTTAGGTCCCTGGCGCTGGGCCCAGGGATCATTGCCATGTTGGAAGCCATCACCGCATTGTTTGGCATCATAAGCGCCGGAATTTTCTTGGCCCACGCCGTCGACGGCTACTGGTCGCGCTGACGGGCCTCGCGCCGCAGTAGCCAGGGCCGGGCGCCCGGGGCGCGCGCCACGATCCCTGCCTTCGCCATTTTCCTGTGGCGCACGCGTCCATTCCCTGACGATGGACCACCGGCCATGACGCAGGGCGAGGCCTGTTGATAACCTGCCGCCCCCTGTGCGGGCGGCGTGACAGGCGGCTCCGGCGTGTTATCGACGGGCCGGATATTTCGGCCCAACACGGACAGAACCACCATGCGGATCACCCTCGTCGGCTCCCGCCATTTCGGCGTGACGACCTTTGATATGCTGCGCCGGCACGGCGTCGATATCGTCAGGGTGGTGGTGGCCGATGGTGAAGACCGGCTGGCGTCGTCGGCTCGTGCCGCCGGCATCGAGGTCGTCGTGCAGGCCGATCCCAAGCTCGTGGTGGCCTCGGAGATCGCCGATGGTACCGACCTGATCGTGACGGCGCACAGCCACGCCCGCATCAGCAGCCAGGCGCTGGCCGCCGCAAGACTTGGCGGTATCGGCTATCATCCGTCGCTGTTGCCGCGGCACCGCGGCATTGCAGCGGTGGAATGGACCATCCGGGAAGGCGATCCGATCGCGGGAGGCAGCGTGTACCATCTCGCCGACCGCATGGATGCCGGCGCGATCGCCGCCCAGGAGTGGTGTTTCGTGAGAAAGGGTGAAACCGCCCGCGAGCTGTGGGAGCGCGCGCTCGCCCCGCTTGGTCAGAAGCTTCTCGCTGAGGTCATCGACTACGCCAAGGCCCATAACAGCCTGCCAGCGAAACCCCAGGACGAGCAATTCGCGACCAAGGCGCCGGCCCTTTTGTAGGTATGATAATACTGTTATCGGCGGCAGCGCTGGTTTATTGCCCCGGACACGAGATTCCTGTTCCCGCCGCGGAACTAATTTCATCCTCAAATACTTGATACAGTTGGAACTTTTCGTGTTGTCGCGGCGCAGCAAATTTTGAACACAATGTGCCCAGATAAGCCGTGCCAGCACACCAACAAATCGGGACCTGATTCATGCGCCACAATCGCATTGCTGCCTTATTGCTTGCTTCCGCCCTCACCGCCTTCGCCGCGCCGGCAATGGCCCAGACGCCCTATGACGGGCTCTGGAGCGTGACCATTGTGACCAAAACCGGTAGCTGCGAGCCGTCAGCGCGCTCGACGCTTACGGTTGCGGACGGTAAGATTTCCGCCGCCGGGGCAGACGTTTCCGGCAGCATCGGACGCGAAGGCGTTGTGCGCGTCTCCATCAACGGTGCTTATGCCAACGGCCATCTTGCTGGCAACGCCGGTTCGGGGAAATGGAATGGGGCATCTGCGGGCATTCCGTGCAGCGGCCATTGGGAAGCCTCACGCCAATAAAGCGAGCCGAGTCGATGACGGCCCTGCTGTCATCAGGCGGCTGATTTTCGCTTTCGTCGCGCTGTTCGCCGCGACGGTGTGCGGCTCCGCAAGCCACGCGCAATCCGGGCCGTTCGCCGGCATGGCGGGCAACTGGGCCGGAGGCGGCACCGTCACCCTCGACGACGGATCGATCGAGCGCATTCGATGTCGCGCATCCGATGCCGTTGGCGCCGGCGGCGCCGGCCTCAATATGACCTTGGTCTGCGCCAGCGACAGCTACAAATTCGATCTCAGAGGCAGCGTCATTTCGGAGCGCGGAGCGCTTTCGGGGACGTGGAGCGAAAGCACCCGAGGCGTCAACGGCACCCTCGAGGGACGCGGCGGCGGCGGCAATTTTCAGGTGCTCGCGACCGCGGGCGGATTCACAGCGCAGCTTTCAGTGACGACGCGCGGCAACCGGCAAGCCATCGGCATCAGAGCCGAGAGCGGTTTCCGGGGCGCCACCATCACGATGTCCCGCCATTAAGCCGCTTGGCCGAAATTCACGCTATTAATTCTGCTTTGGCCTCGCCAGCCGCGCGGCGGTTTCCTTCATGGTCTTGGCGATCAGCAATGCCTGTTCCTTGTTGAGCGCAAAGTCCTGAACGCCCTTATGCGTGGTCAATGAAAGCACCATGATTTCGGGCTGGTTCTCGGGCCAGCCGGTGGCAAACGCGGTGACGAAATCCGCTGAGGTGGATCGTTTTGTCATTGGCAGATGTCCTTTGCGAAAATCTTGGCTTGTTGCCACCGGCAACAAGGGATGCCGGCGGAAAGCTTCCGCCGCGAGCGGGCGCGGCCTATGCGCCCGGCACGAAGGCGGTGACCTCGATCTCGACCTTCGCACGTTCATCGACCAGGCCTGCGATGTAGAGCAGCGTCGAGGGCGGAAAATTTTTCCCCAACGTCTCGCGCCAAGCCGCACCGATGCCCGCGCCGGCGGCTTCGTATTCCCCACGGCTGGTCAAATACCAGGTCAGGCGAACGATGTGCTGCGGACCGGCCCCGGCCTCCGCCAGCAGCTTGATGATCCTGCGCAATGCCACGGCGACCTGCCCGGCCATGTCGGATTGATAGTCGCCCTTCTCGTCGCCTCCGGTCTGGCCGGCAAGCACGATCCATCGGCCGGGACCATCGACCTCGACGCCATGCGAGAAGCCGCGCGGTTTCGACCATTCGGCGGGTTGCAGGGTACGCATGAGCGGGTTCTCCAATTTGTTATGGATCGTCATTCCGGGATGGTCCGAAGGACCAGACCCGGAATCTCGAGATTCCGGGTTCGCTCGTTTCACTCGCGCCCCGGAATGACAAGCAAGACCCTTTTAGCACCGATCGCACGGCCAGTGCGTCACTGCATCAGCCTATTTGCGCGTTGCAAATCGCGATGAGGTCGCCGATACCCGGCCTGCCCTGCCCAACCTCCGGTACTTGCGCCACCTCTGACATTTCCCGCCGATGACGAAAACACCTTCCAAACCGATGGCCGCGCTGTGGATGGCGGGCTGGCTTGCGCTGATGCTGATCGTCGTGGTCGCCGGCCGCGAAGCGACGCGCGAGCTGAACGTGTTTCAGATCACGGAAGTACGTGCGGTCTTCGGCTTCCTGATGCTGTATCCGCTGGTCCGCCTCAACCGCGGATTTGCGGCGATGAAGACGTCGCGGCCGCTGCAGCATATCGGACGCAATCTGATCCACTACGCCGCTGGGCTCGGCTGGTTCTTCGCGCTGACGCTGATTCCGATTGGCCAGGTGGTGTCGATCGAATTCACCATGCCGATCTGGACCGCCATCCTCGCCGTGGGCTTTCTCGGCGAGCGCATGACGCCGGCAAAGGTCTTCGCGATCGTGCTCGGCCTGATCGGCGTCGTCATCATCGTTCGGCCGGTGGCCGGCGAGGTCAATCCGGGCCAGTTGGTCGCGCTTTGCGCGGCGGTCGGATTCGGCGTCTCGGTGGTCATGATGAAGTCGCTGACGCGTACCGAAAAGACGCTGGCGATTATTTTCTGGATGCTGGCGATCCAGTCCGCAGTCGGAATTTTGCCCTCGCTCTACGTCTGGAAATGGCCCACCGCCTATGTCTGGGGCTGGATCGTCGTGATCGCGTTCTGCGGCACCTTCTCCCACTACTGCATGGCGCGCGCGATGTTGCACGCCGATGCCACCGTGGTGCTGCCTATGGACTTCCTGCGGGTTCCGCTGACGGCGATCGCGGGCTGGCTGATCTATTCGGAACGGCTGGACATGTTCACCGTGCTTGGCGCGGCGCTGATCCTCACCGGCAATCTGTTGAACCTGAGAGCAACCGTTCCGGTTCCCGCGCGTATCGGGACCTGATCGGGGCCGGCGTCGATATTCTATTTCCCGGCTGCCTTTCGCAGGGCGTCATTGATGCGATCCTGCCAGCCGGGCCCGCCCTGCTGGAAATGTTCGAGAACGTCCTGATCGATCCGCAGCGAAACCAGTTCCTTGACGCCCGGCAGCGCGGTGGTTTTTGGCGGCGCCTCCGGCACTTTGGTGGTGGTCCGCTTGAACGCAGCTTCGGCTTCGGCTCGGGCGTCGTTCAGGGTTCTTGGTCGTCTCGGTTGATCTGCCACGGTTAGATTCCTTCAAACAGCGCCGTCGACAGCTGGCGCTCGGAAAACGACAATTTGATCGCAAGGATGGTAGCCCCGGCCAGGACGGTGCACTGCACTCGCGGGTGTAGGCGCGTCCATCACGAACTCCGTTGTGGCAATGTGTGAGACTCTATCGGCTCTTCGCCCATTAGGGGCAGCTTGTGCCCGCGTGCAAGTCAGAATCTGGCTGACCGAACATTCGCTGCATTGCAAAATATTTGAACGGTCAAATATCGTAAAAGCAACGCATTTATGTTGCGACATCGTCAAACAGATAGGTGTATGCTGGATCCACGCTCCAGATCGCAAGGAGGTCACGATGTCAGCAATTGCTGAAGTCATCTCGACCGAGACGCGTCATCCCGACCCGCGCGGGTGCGATTTGCCGACCTGCCCGGTTTGCGCTGATTCAATGGTGGCGGCGGAAGCGTCCGCGTACCTGTGCGACAACGTTATCAGTTATCTCTGGACCTGCGATACCTGCGGTTACGGTTTTGTGACCAAGCACGCGCTCCGGCGGTTTGCCTGCAACTGATCATTTTCGGTTCTAACTTCGCGCCGGCGCGGCCTCTCGGGCCCCCGACTGATTTAGCGCGGCGGGATATCGCCCCTTGCCCAATCGGCGCACGTGCCTTCGCGAAAACTTGCAAAGGTTCCCCGTGAGATCGCGTCCCTGATGTCGGCCATCAGCCGCTGGTAATAGGCGATGTTGATTTCCGACAGCAGCATGGCGCCCAGCGTCTCGCCCGACTTCACGAGGTGATGCAGATAGGCGCGTGCGCAGCCGCGCGTCGATGGCCACAGGCTCTCCTCGTCGAGCGGCCGCGGATCGTCGGCGTGACGAGCGTTGCGCAGGTTGATCTGTCCGAACCGCGTGAACGCCATCCCGTGACGCCCGTTGCGCGTCGGCATCACGCAATCGAACATGTCGATGCCGCGCGCGACCGCCTCCAGCATGTCCTCGGGCGTGCCGACGCCCATCAGATATCTCGGCCGGTCCACGGGCAGAATCGGCGCGACCTCCTCAATCATGGCGAGCATCACCGATTGCGGCTCGCCGACCGCAAGCCCGCCGATGGCGTAACCGTGAAAGCCGATCCCGACCAGGCCCTGCGCGCTTGCACGGCGCAATTCCGGCACATCGCCGCCCTGCGCGATGCCGAACAACATGTAGCCGGCGGGCGCGGTCTCAAACGCGCGCTTGCCGCGCTCCGCCCAGCGCAATGAGAGTTGCATCGCACGCTCAATATCGCCGCGCTCGGCCGGCAGCCGCACGCATTCATCGAGCTGCATGGCGATGTCGGAACCGAGCAGCCGCTGCAACTCGATCGCGCGCTCGGGCGACAGCTCGAAGCTCAAGCCGTCGATGTGCGAGCGGAAGGTCACCGCGCTTTCGCTGACCTTGCGCAACTGCGCCAGCGACATCACCTGGAAGCCCCCGGAGTTGGTCAGGACAGGACCGTTCCAGCCGGTGAAGGCCTGCAAGCCGCCCAGGGCGGCAATGCGTTCGGCACCCGGTCGCAGCATCAGATGATAGGTATTGCCGAGCACGATGTCGGCGCCGGCATCGCGCACCTCGCGCCAGTGCAGGCCCTTCATGGCGCCAGCGGTGCCGACCGGCATGAAGGCCGGCGTCCGCACCACGCCATGCGGCGTGGTCAGCTTGCCCGTGCGCGCCGCGCCGTCGGTCGCGACGAGATCGAAGTGATTGGGAAGGCCCATGCGTCAGCTTATCGCGTAACAGGGATGCCCAATTCAACCGCGTTGATGCCGATTTTCGGTCCGAAAGGCGTTGACGCCAAACGAAATCTCCCGCATAAGCCGGCGCCATGACGACGAGCACCAAACGCACCGCGAAAACCGACAAGGCCTCCGGGGCCCCGGGAGGCGTGCGCGCGTAAGTCGACGATCGCATATCTGAAACCGAAGCCCCGCCTGAAAAGGTCCGGGGCTTTTTTATTGCCCGATGGAGAGCGAAGTGAAGGAAGTGAAGAACGACCCAATCATTGCCATTGCCGGCGTGACCGGCGCTGTCGGCGCCGAATTCATCGCGACCATGGACAAGCGCGCATTTCGCGTCGGCAAGCTCAAGGCGCTCGCGAGCGCGCGCTCGGCGGGCAAGGCCATCGACTTCCGCGGGCGGAAAATTGCGATCGAGGAGCTCACTGAAAACTCCTTCGAAGGCGTCGATATCGCGCTGTTCTCGGCCGGCGGCGCCATTTCCAGGAAATTCGCTCCGATCGCGGTCAAGGCCGGCGTGGTCGTCATCGACAATTCGTCCGCCTTCCGCATGGACCCGAACGTCCCGCTGGTGATCCCGGAAATCAACGCCAACCGCATCGCCGGGCACAAGGGCATCATCGCCAACCCGAATTGCGCCGCGATCACCGCGCTGGTGCCGCTATGGCCGATCCACAGGAGTAACCGCATCAAGCGGCTGATCCTTTCGACCTACCAGGCGGCCAGCGGCGCCGGCGCGGCCGCGATGGCGGAGTTGGTGGAATCTACCCGCGCCAGCCTCGCCGGTCAGGCCTATCCGCCGAAGGTGTTGCCGCATCCTTATGCGTTCAACGTCTTCAACCATAATACGGCGATTAATCCGGCGACCGGCTACAATGACGAAGAGACCAAGGTCATCAACGAGACAAGGAAGATCTTCGAGGATGAGCGGATCGCCATAGGGGTTACCTGCGTGCGCGTGCCGGTGCTGCGCGCCCATTGCGCGGCGATCACCTTCGAATGCGAGCGGCCGATTTCGGAAGCCGAGGTGCGCGAGATGCTGTCGACCGCGCCGGGCGTGAAGATCGTCGACGACCGGGCAAAAAACTATTTCCCGATGCCGATCGACGCGTCGGGCCAGGACGACGTGCTGGTCGGCCGCATCCGCAGGGATCTCAGTGACCCCAGCGGCCATTCCATCTCGATGTTCGCAGCCGCCGACCAGCTGTTGAAGGGCGCGGCGTTGAACGCGATCCAGATCGCGGAATTGCTGCCGCAGCGGGTGATGGCTTGAGTCGTCCGGCTGCGATGCATATAGCCGCTATTGGCACATAGCGTCAGTTATTGCGGTGCGGTGTCATGTCCGAAGTTGGGGGTGGAGCGGAAGTGACCGGCACACAGCCAGAGCGACGCGAATGACCCTACAGCAGACATCGCGTCTCAGCATCAGATAGGTCTGGCATACGGGGGTATGCCGGTCGAGATAGCATCGCCGCGCCCGCCGCTTGCGGTCCGTTCGGCAATACCCCAACGTGCGCAGCCGCCCAGCAGGAGGACTCACATGGCCGCCCCCGAAGAGATCAACGCCGACATGCTTGCCTTCTGGAACGGCAAGGGCGGCGACACCTGGGTGGCTCGACAGGAGCACACCGACATCACGCTCACGCCGGTGACAGACGCCTTGCTCGCCTTTGCCGCGCCGCGCCCCGGCGAACGGGTGGTGGATATCGGCTGCGGCTGTGGCGCGCCCACGCTGGAGTTTGCGCGCGCCGTCGGTCCCTCCGGCCGCGTGGTGGGGTTGGACATCTCCGGGCCGATGCTGGCCGAGGGTGAGAGGCGCGCGAACGCTGGCGGCATCGCTAATGTTGATTGGCGACAGGCCGATCCCGCGACGGCCGCGCTGGACGAATACGATTTGTTGACCTCGGCCTTCGGTGCGATGTTCTTCGGTGATAGGGTGGCGGCGTTCACAAATATGCGACGTGGCGCCGCTCCGAGCGCGCGCATGGCGCTCGTGTGCTGGCGCGCGCTGGCCGAAAACCCGTGGATGGAGGTGCCGATGACTGCAGCCGCGCAGCACCTGCCGCCGCGGCCGAAGCCGGTCCCGAACGCGCCCGGAATGTTCGCCTTCGCCGATCCAGAACACGTCACTGAGGTTCTCATTGCGGCAGGCTGGGCGCCGCCGCGCTTCGAGAAACTCGATATGGACCTCGACATCGCCGCCGGTCGCGGGCTGGAGGAGGCTGTGGTTCAGTCGACCCAAATCGGCGCCGTGAACAGCTGGTTACGTAACCAGCCGGCAGAGGTCGTATCGGCCGCCATCGCCTCCCTCCGCGAAGCGCTGGCGCCCTATGCGGACGGTGCGAGCGTGCGCCTGCCCGGTGCGATGTGGTTGATCAGCAGCGCGTCTGCCTGAACGAGCACCGCCCCTAACCAACTTCTTTGCTGCGCACGAGTCCGAAAATGGCACATCGCGCCAGTTATTGCGGCGCAGCGGTATGTCTGGAGTTGGGGGTAGACCGGAAGTGACCGGCACACAGCCAAAGTGGCGCGATTGACCCGAACCACCAAGTCTCCGTTTCATGATTTGGTGACGCTCAATGACTTCCGCGCGCTGGCTAATCACGCGCGCGAAACAGCAGGCAAGCGTCTCCGTAGGAATAGAACCGGTAGCCTATGTTGACCGCGTGGGCATAGGCCCGTTTCATGGTGTCGAGGCCCCTGAACGCCGACACCAGCATGAACAGCGTCGAACGCGGCAGGTGAAAATTGGTCAGGAGAATATCGACCGCGCGAAACCGATAGCCCGGGGTGATGAAGATTGCCGTCTCGCCGGTGAACGGCTGGATCGTGCCGTCTTCAGCCGTGGCGCTTTCCAAGAGCCGCAGCGAGGTGGTGCCGACCGCGACGATGCGGCCGCCCGTGGCTTTTGCCGCATTCAGCGCCCGCGCCGTCTCGGCGGAGATGCTGCCCCATTCGGCATGCATCCGGTGCGCTTCGGTATCTTCCGCCTTGACCGGCAGGAAGGTCCCTGCCCCGACATGCAACGTTATCCGCTGAATATCGACGCCGCGTTCGCGCAACGCCTTTTCCAGCGCGGGGGTGAAATGCAATCCCGCGGTTGGCGCCGCGACCGCGCCCTCGTGGACCGCGAACATAGTCTGGTAGTCGCTGGCATCGCGCTCGTCGGGCGCGCGCTTCGAGGCGATGTAGGGCGGCAGCGGCGGGCTGCCGAGGTCGGCAATTGCAGAATCGAGCGCGGGCCCGTGGAATGAGAACGACAGCGTGATTTCGCCATCGTCACCCTTGTGCTCGACCTCGGCATCGAGATGGCCGAGCAGACATACCCTGCCCTCATTGCCGAAACGAATCACGTCGCCCGGCGACAGCTTTTTTGCGGGCTTGACCAGCGCCTGCCAGCGCGATCCGTCGAGGCGCTTTATCAGCGTCGCCTCGATCTTCGGTTCGGTGGCGCGGCCGATACGGCGGCCCGTCAGCTGGGCTGATATCACCCTGGTATCGTTCACCACCAGCTGGTCGCCCGGCTCGAGCCAATCCTTGAGATCGCCGACATGGCAGTCGCGCAAGCCGCCGTCGGCCGGCACCACCAGCATCGCCGCGGCATCGCGCGGGCTCGCCGGGCGCAGCGCGATGCTGGCGGCGGGGAGTTCGAAGTCGAAGAGGTCGGTGCGCATGGCGCCGATGCGCTCCCGTAATTTTCCACAACGTCATTCCGGAGGCCGCGCGGTCAGCGCGGCAATCCGGAATCTCGAGATTCCGGGTTCAGCCCTGCGGGCCGCCCCGGAATGACAGTTCAGATTATGCTTTTTCCAGCGCCATGCGCGCCTTGACGATCTTGTCGGGGTTCTGCACCGGCTCGCCGCGCTTGATCTTGTCGACGTTTTCCATGCCCGACGTCACCTTCCCCCACACCGTGTACTGGTTGTTGAGAAACGAGGCATCGTCGAAGCAGATGAAGAACTGGCTGTCGCCGGAATCAGGACTGGCCGCGCGCGCCATCGACGTGGTGCCGCGCACATGCGGCTCCTTGTTGAATTCGGCCTTGAGCTTCTTGCCGGAACCGCCGGTGCCGGTGCCCTGCGGACAGCCGGTCTGCGCCATGAAACCTTCGATCACGCGATGGAACACAATGCCGTCGTAAAATCCCTCGCGCACCAGTTCCTTGATCCGAGCGACGTGGCCGGGAGCAAGATCGGGCCGCATCTCGATCGTAACCGGTCCCTGCGTGGTTTCGAGGATCAAAGTATTTTCGGTGTCAGCCATGCTCTCTTCTCTGTGGGTTGGGGTGGGGGTTTCCGATTGTGGAACTGGACCGCGAACGGCCGGCCGGCAACGGCGCCGGCCATACTCTCGGTAAATGGCATCGGCGTGCAGCGTTGCAACGCCTCTATCATGGCGATGCGGTACTCCAGCCGGTCGTTGTCATTAGCCTGTTCCGATTCAAAGGTGATCCGGGGATGGCCGAGGATCGCTCCGGCGCGGTTAAAACTCACGATCACGGTGATGTCGATGGGCTTGGCGCGCGAGGCCGGCGGCGGCTTCCAGCAGCTCCGGAAGCGTGCAAACGCCTCACGGATGGTATTGACCTTTTGCAACTCGGCCTGGGCGCAGCCCGGTGAAAAAAGCGACAGCGCCGCGGCAAACCAGATCAGCTGAATGCGGCGCCGCGCCACCGCCGGTCACTTGATGTCGGATGCGACTTGCACCTTCACCATCTTGTCGGGATCGGTGACGGTGCCGCCGGCCGATCCGGGCGGGGCTTTTTTGAGCTTGTCGACCACATCCATGCCCTGCACCACCTCGCCGATCACGGTGTACTGGCCATCGAGGCTCGCGCCATCCGCAAACATGATGAAGAACTGCGAATTCGCGGTATCGACGCTGTCGCCGCGACGGGCCATGCCGACGATGCCGCGCTTGAAGTGAACGCTGGAAAACTCCGCCTTCAGGTTCGGATATTTCGAACCCCCGGTGCCATTGAAGTTCTGGCCGTCGCCGGTCTGCGCCATGAAACCATCCATCACGCGGTGGAACGGCACGTTGTTGTAAAAGCCTTCGCGCGCCAGCTGCTTGATCCGCTCGGCGTGCTGAGGCGCCAGGTCGGTGCGCAGCTTGACGACGATGCGGCCCTTGGTGGTGTCGATGACAATCGCGTTCGGCTTGTCGAGATTGGCAGGAAGCGGCTGCGCGACCGCAGGCGCGGCGCAAATCAGCGCGGCGATGAAGGCGAGAACTCGGATCATGAAAACTCCGGATTGGGAATGGAAGGGTTTCTGGTTTGGCGCGCAAGCCGGTTCCCGCGATCGGGAAAATACGCGTTAACCGGCGAATTTGGTCTTGAGGCTGGCCGCGACCAGCGGCGGTACGAACGCCGACACGTCGCCGCCCATGCCGGCGATTTGCCGCACCAGTGTGGCGGTGATCGGGCGGACGGCCGCGGAGGCCGGAACGAACACGGTGTGCACGCCGGGCGCCATGGTTTCGTTCATCCCGGCGATTTGCATCTCGAAGTCGAGGTCGGTGCCGTCGCGCAGGCCACGAATCATGATGGTCGCGCCATGTTTTTGCGCCGCGGCAACCGTGAGATTGTCATAGGTCGTGCAGTCGAAGGCGCAGCCGGCCTTTGCGGCGAGCGGGGCAAAAGCCGCCCGGACCATCGCCAGCCGCTCCTTGGTCGAAAATAGCGGCTTTTTGCTGGAATTCATGCCAACAGCGACAATCAGCCGGTCACACAGGACGACGGCGTGCCTGACCACGTCAAGATGGCCATTGGTGACGGGGTCGAAGGAGCCGGGATACAGCGCGATACGGGGCATAAACCCGTCTACCCCGCCCCGGGCGGCCCCGCAAGCCGAGCTGGTTCCCGGCCCGGACGCGCAACCCCCTGTTTTTATATTTCACAGTCGACTGAACCAGTTCGGGGCCCGCGGCGTCTCCTATGCAGGCACGCTGTGTTTCGTCCGGAATGGGCGATGAAACAAAACTCCCGGGAAACGAAACCATTTTAGCATTTGGCGAAGACATCCGGAAACCGCTGCCCCGTAAGAGTTAACCAACGAACGACGGGCCGCAAAGGCCCGATGACAGGGGACCGTCATGATCAAGGCACTTTCCGCCGTCGCTATTGCTGCGTTTGTCGCCGCAGCCCTTGCCATTCTTCCCGGATTTGCCCCGCAGGTCGAAGCCAGCGTGCCGCAAGCCCTCGCCAAGGGCGATCGGCTGGACATCCACACCGTGGGCCCGGGCTGTTCGCAAAAGGCCTGGCCGAATTTCGAAGCCTCCTGCCTGCGCGTCGCCGGCTCCAAGACCACGATCCGGGAAGCCCGGCTGGTCACCGCCGACCGCACGCCATAAAGCGCGCCACCGCGCAAGTTAATCGTCGCAAGTTGATCGTTATCGTCAATGGAGGCCAGCCGGGGCGCGGCTGGCCTCCATTGACGTTTGGGGCGTCCACGCCGATACGCCGGCTAGGTTCTGCTCTTTCGCTTCTTCGTTCTCTTCGCGGCGCCTCTTTTCGGGGCGGCGGTCTTTTTCTTTTTCACTGATTGCTTTTTTGCCGGTGTCACCCTCGTCGTTTTGCCGACGGATGTTTTCCCGGTTTTCTTGGTTTTCTTCGCCGGCGCCTTGTTGGCCGCGGGCTTCCCGGAAACGGACTTCCTGGAAGCAGACTTCCCGGCCGATGTCTTCCCGGGGGGTTTGTTCGCGGCCGGCTTCGTGGTCGCGGCGACGGCATCGATCGCCGACCAGTCGACATTCTTGGTCGCGGCAAGACCGGCCGGCAGCGGCAGATCGGCAAACAGATAGCGGTCGCGCATCTGGATCAGGGTCGGATCGTAATAGGCCTTCCACCATGGAACCGCTGCGTTCGGCTTGCCGGGATACCACAGCGTCAAAGGCGGCTCCTTCGTCGTCACCTGCTGCATGACCTTGCGGAAGTGATAGTGGTCGAACAGCGCGACCGCCTCGATCGCGAACATATTGGCCACGGCGGCGTCCTCGATCATCGCGAGACTGTCGCCGTTGGCCTGCTCGCCGCCGGCCGCGAGATTTGACGAGCCGGTAAAAACCGTCGGATTGGCGGCGTTGAAGTCGACCACGACGAACTTGTCGTGGATGTGCATGCCGGCGCCGCCACTGAACTCCTGTTTGAACGGCGCGGGCACGTTCTTGGTGAGCGTGGCGAAACCGGTCATAACGCCCATCTCGCCGTTGGGGCTTTGCACCGCAAGGCCCTTGT
The DNA here is from genome assembly GCA_963801875.1 of uncultured Alphaproteobacteria bacterium. Taxonomy (GTDB): domain Bacteria; phylum Pseudomonadota; class Alphaproteobacteria; order Rhizobiales; family Xanthobacteraceae; genus Bradyrhizobium. The sequence goes on from CAWDGT010000012.1 coordinate 36,223, forward strand.
CGGTCTCCACCGTGCCGTAGGAAAACACCGTCGGCTGCGCGGCAATCGTCCGCAGCGAGGTGAGCACCGCCCCTCCCCCGGTCGGCGCCATGACCGCGAAAAACACCGAACTCGTCGCCTTGCGGATCCGGTCCGCCATTGGGCCGATCGAAACGGCGGAATCCCTGTGCGGCGAAAGCGCGAGCGAGAATTTCGGCAGCATGGCGGACGCCGCGGCCGAGCAGACCATGTAGCCCCTGGAAATCGGGTCGGCCTGGAACGGCGCCGTCGCCACATTGTTCGCAAAGGCATTATCGAAGGCCTTTGCGAACATGCCGGCAACGCCGGGATCGTCCACCACGACCACGTTATTGGCCTGCACGTAAAGCCCGCGCACGGAAAAATTCATCGAGCCGAAAATGACCCGCAGCGCGTTTCCGCCGGCGTCGCGCTTGATGAAGACCTTGTTGTGCTGGAAGCGGCTGAAGTGTCCCTGACGGACGTTGCCCTCGCCGGCGGCTGCGAAGATCATCTTCGCCGCATCGATTTCGACCGGCATGGTGCCGCCCTTGCCGGCCGCCGAATGCAGGGGGGCGTTGTCGAGCACCGCGCGCAGCCGGCCCTGCTTGCCCATCCGGCAGATCGCCGCGATGACATCGGGCTCGTCGAGGTCGTAGGCGAACACGTCGACCCTGGCGCTGCTGTCTTTTTCGCAATCGGCAAGAAAATCGAACAATTGGACGCGCGCATCGGCGCCCAGCCAGGCGTATTGGGCCTCGAACGGCCTGGTATCGAAGTCCGCTTTCTTGGCCCCCTGGGGCCGGATGTCCTTGTTCTGGAATTTATCCGCGTAGGCCTGCGAGGCAATGTAGCCGCGCGTGAAGGCTGGCCGGAATTTCGTGAAAAGCTGTTTGACCGGTTCGGCTCTGATGCTGACTTCGGGCCCGGCCTTGGTCGCAAATCCCTGACCTGTGAAATACCGCGCTTGCACCCGATAGGTGATCGGCGTGTCGAATCCGTCGGCGGGAACATCGACCCAGCGAAACTTCTGGAACGGCGCAGAATCGGAGTTGGTCCATTCGCGTGTCGCGGAGGTAGTGTTGCTGTTGACGCCGCTGTCGAAGCCAATCCGGTTCGACAGGATCTGTTCCGGCTTGCCGTCGTATTTGCGCCAGATCGCGAAGCCCGCCAGATTCTTGTCGCTATCGTTGATGCCGTTGTCTTCAATCGACATCGCGATCAGAATCTTGTTGTCGCCGGGATAGATGACGACGCGCAACCCCGCGCTGCCTCCAGGAAATTTCGTTGCCTCCATGCGAGCCTCCCTGACGGGAGGAATAGTCGTTCAACCCCAGGGCGAATGCAACCGCAAACTCAGAGGCAGCGTACGTCGCCGGCGCTGTCAAAGACGATCAACGCTTGCGGGTCATGTCTGCGAATGCGCCGCTAGCCGCCGTTGCCGTTGCCGTTGCCGTTTTCAGTGTCCTCGCCGATGTGCTCGACGGACACCACGTGCTCGTCTTCGGCGGTGTCGAACACGATAACGCCCTGGGTGGAGCGGCCCGCGATCCGGATGCCCTCGACCGGGCAGCGGATCAGCTGACCCTTGTCGGTCACCAGCATGATCTGGTCGCTGTCCTCGACCGGGAATGACGCCACCAGCTTGCCGTTGCGGCCGTTCACCGACATCGCGACGATGCCCTTGCCACCGCGGCCGGTGGTTCGGTATTCGAACGACGACGAGCGCTTGCCGTAGCCGTTTTCGCTGATGGTCAGCACGAACTGCTCGCTGGCCGACATTTCGACATAGCGCTGCTCGCCGAGTTCGATCGCGCCGGTCACGTCCTCGCCATCGGCCGCCGCCTCGTCCTCGGCGCCACCGCGCCGCACCGCATTGGCGCGGCGCAGATAGGCGGCGCGCTCCTCGGCATCGGCGTCCATGTGGCGCAGGATGGTGAGCGAGATCAGCTTGTCACCTTTGGCCAGCGCGATGCCGCGCACACCCATCGAGGTGCGGCCGGTGAACACCCGGACATCGGTGACAGGGAAGCGGATGCACTGGCCGCCGGCGGCGGTCAGCAGCACGTCGTCGCGCTCGGTGCAGATCTGCACGTCGACGATCGCCTCGTCGTCATCGAGCTTCATGGCGATGATGCCGGACCGCCGGACGTCGACGAAATCCGACAGCTTGTTGCGGCGAACGTTGCCGCCGGTGGTGGCGAACATCACGTCAAGATTGGCCCAGGAGGATTCATCCTCCGGCAGCGGCATGATGGTGGTGATGCGTTCGCCCTGTTCGAGCGGCAGGATATTGATCAGGGCCTTGCCGCGCGCATTCGGCGCCGCCACCGGCAGGCGCCAGACCTTCTCCTTGTAGACCTGTCCACGTGACGAGAAGAACAGCACCGGCGTATGGGTCGAGGCGACGAACAGACGGCTGACGAAATCCTCATCGCGGGTCTGCATGCCCGACCGGCCCTTGCCGCCGCGGCGTTGCGCGCGATAGGTCGACAGCGGCACGCGCTTGACATAGCCGGCGTGCGAGACCGTGACCACCATGTCCTCGCGCTGGATCAGGTCCTCGTCCTCGACCTCGTTTTCCTGGTCGACGATGACGGTCTTGCGCGCCGTCGCGAATTCGCCCTTCACGGCGGCGAGTTCGGTCTTGATGATGGCCTGCACGCGCGCCCGCGAGCGCAGGATGTCGAGGTAGTCGGCGATTTCCACCGCCAGCTTGTCGAGTTCCTCGCCAATCTCCTCGCGCCCGAGCGCGGTGAGCCGCTGCAGCCGCAGGTCCAGAATGGCCTTGGCCTGCTCCATCGACAGCCGCGCGGTGCCGTCGGAGGCCAGCCGATGGCGGGGATCGTCGATCAGCGTGATCATCACGGCCACATCCTTGGCCGGCCAGTCGCGCGACAGCAGGATGTCGCGCGCGGTGTTGGGATCGGGCGAGGTCCGGATCACGTGGATGATCTCGTCGATGTTCGCCACCGCAATGGCGAGACCGACCAGGATATGGGCGCGGTCGCGGGCCTTGTTGAGCAGAAACTTGGTGCGCCGCGTAACGACCTGTTCGCGGAAGGCGACGAACAGCGTCAGCAAGTCCTTCAGGTTCATCAGCTGCGGCCGGCCGGCATCCAGCGCCACCATGTTGGCGCCGAAATTGGTCTGCAGCGGCGTGAACCGGTAAAGCTGGTTCAGCACGACGTCCGGCACGGCGTCGCGTTTCAGCTCGACCACCACCCGAAGACCGTCGCGGTCGGATTCGTCGCGCAGATCCGCGATACCGTCGATCTTCTTCTCGCGATGCAGTTCGGAGATACGCTCGACCATCGTGGCCTTGTTCACCTGGTAGGGAATTTCCGAGATGATTATCGCTTCGCGGTCCTTGCGGATGGTTTGGATCGACACCTTGCCGCGCATCACGATCGAGCCGCGGCCGAGATGATAGGCCGAGCGGATGCCCTGGCGGCCAAGGATGATGCCGCCGGTGGGAAAGTCCGGTCCGGGAATGATGTTGATGAAATCTTCGATGGTGAGCGCCGGATTGTCGATCAGCGCCATGCAGGCGTCGATCACCTCGCCCAGATTGTGCGGCGGGATGTTGGTCGCCATGCCGACCGCGATGCCGCCGGCGCCATTGACCAGCAGGTTCGGGAACTTGGCCGGCAGAACCGTCGGTTCGCGATCCTTGTCGTCGTAGTTGGGCTGGAAATCGACGGTGTCCTTGTCGATGTCGTCGAGCAGCGACTGCGCGATCTTGGTGAGGCGGGATTCGGTGTAACGCATCGCGGCCGGCATATCGCCGTCCACCGAGCCGAAATTGCCCTGGCCGTCGATCAGCGGCACGCGCATGGAGAATTCCTGCGCCATGCGCACCAGCGCGTCGTAGACCGACTGGTCGCCGTGGGGGTGGTATTTACCGATGACGTCGCCGACGGTCCGCGCCGACTTGTTATGCGATTTGTTCCATTCGAACCCGTTCTCGTACATCGCGTAGAGGATGCGGCGATGCACCGGTTTGAGGCCGTCGCGCGCATCAGGAAGTGCGCGCGCCACGATCACGCTCATGGCGTAATCGAGATAGGAGCGCTTCATCTCATCGAGGATGGATACGGGACGAATATCCGAGGGCGCCGGGGGCTCTCCGGGGCTCATATCTTCAGGGTCAGACAAAGGGGGAATCCGGTCAGTTTTCGCTCAGAATCATATAGCGTATCGGGTGCGTCCGAACCACCCCAAACTGGTTCTTGCGACCGGTTTTTCCCTTCGTTTTTCCATAGACTTACGCGGTCGGCGGCCTGCCGCGCCGCGGCCCTGAAATCCAGCCCGGGAAGCTGTTTGGAAACCTCCCTTTGGCGGATGCGAAAATGCCTCCTGCCAGAGCGCTGGAGAGGCCGAATCCGCCGTGCGGGCGGTCGCGCCCGCCTGCTCCGGACGCCTTCGCCTCGCCTCGCCTTCAGAACGGAATATCGTCGTCCATGTCGCTGCTGCGGGCGCCGGCCGCGACCGCCCGGCGCGGCGCGGCGGCGGACGGGCCGCCTGACCCGAAATCGCCGCCGGACTCCTCGGCGCCAAAATTACCGCCGCCGCCGCTGCTGCGGCCGTCGAGCATGGTCAGGTTCGAGTTGAAGCCCTGCAGCACAACCTCGGTCGAGTATTTGTCGACGCCGGCCTGGTCGGTCCATTTGCGGGTCTGCAACTGACCTTCGATGTAAACCTTGGCGCCCTTCTTCAGATATTGCTCAGCGACCTTGCAGAGCCCCTCGTTGAAGATCACCACCCGATGCCATTCCGTTTTTTCCTTCCGTTCGCCGGTCGCCTTGTCGCGCCAGCTTTCGGAGGTTGCCACGCTGAGATTGGCGATCGGCCGCCCGTCCTGCGTCCGCCGGATCTCGGGGTCCTTGCCGAGATTTCCGACCAGGATCACCTTGTTTACGCTTCCCGCCATTGCCGCTCTCCACTCTCGAAAATTACTGGACTGGCCGGTCGCCCGGGATTCCAGCCCGTGCGCCCCCATTGCCGTGGGACCACCTTGACGCGACCCTATACGCTCGCCGGTCCGGCAAGCCGGTCGATCCCTGGTTATCCACATATAGCATTTTCCGGTGCGATGTTCCAGTTTTGTTCCCCAAAAGGGAGGATAAAGATGGCTGCACGGGCGCGGGGCCGTCGCCGGGCCTTAACCGGCAGGGAAGCCCCAGCCGGTTCCGGCCAAGCTCCCGAAAACCCTCATAAATCATTAATTTCCGGTCATGCTACTTAGTCCGCAAGTGTTGCATTTGGGAGACGGCATTCTCCCCTGAATTGGATATGTTTCCCGGGACGGGTTAGATCGCTTGGGCGGTCGCGCCTGAATTCGGAACGCTTCTGGATCAAATGAAGCGACGAAGAGCTGGAGAATACGATGAGGAAGATTTTGCTGGGTTTGGCTGGGGTCGTGGCGCTGGGCTTTGCGGCTCCCGCTTCTGCGGCCGATCTTGGAGCGGCCCCCTACAGCAAGGCGCCGACGCCGATGATCGCGGCGATCTATGACTGGACCGGCGTCTACCTCGGTGTCAACGGCGGTTGGGGATCGAGCCACAATTGCTGGACCGATACGGCTGTCGCCGGCGTCGCGGTTATCGCGGTTGCTGAAGGCTGCCATGACGCGAGCGGCGGCACGGCGGGCGGTCAGCTTGGATATCGCTGGCAGAGCGGCGCATTCGTGTTCGGCCTGGAAGCGCAGGGCAACTGGGCGGACTTCAGCGGGACAAATGCAAGCCTTGCGGCGGTCGGAACGGCAACGACAAACCACTCGCGCCTCGACGCCTTCGGCCTTTTCACGGGCCAGGTCGGCTATGCCTTCAACAATGCCCTTTTGTACATGAAGGGCGGCGCCGCGGTTACCGGCAACAGGTTTGACGGCCTCACGGCAGCCGGCGTTGTCGCTGACCGTGCGACAGCAACGCGCTGGGGCGGGACCGTTGGCGCCGGTGTTGAATTTGGCTTCGCTCCGAATTGGTCCGCGGGTGTCGAGTACGACCATTTGTTCATGGGCACCCACACCCACAACTTCGCGGGTGTGTTCCCCGTCGTCGGCGTGAACACGCGTAGCGACAGCGTCCGTCAGGACGCCGACCTGGTCACCGTCCGCGTCAACTATCGCTGGGGTGGCCCGGTCGTCGCAAAATACTGATGTCAGCCTGAGCTGAACGCCTCCATCTGAAAAAGGCCGGCCGTGCGCCGGCCTTTTTGCATTTGCGCTTAGAGCATGATCCGGAAAAGTGGGAACCGGTTTTCCCTCGCGACAAACGCGAAGCGTTTGCGCGGAGATCATGCTCAGACAAAAAGATAGAGCGGGATGACGATTCGAAGAAAAGTCATCCCGCTCTGTTCCGGCCCTGCTCCGTAAAAGCCCCTGCCCAACAAACCGTTGATGGCGTCCAGCGAGCACTGGAAATTCCCGCGCGTTCTTCCTATGTTCCGAGTTCACCCATTGGCGTCCGATCCCCGGTCACGGGCGATGCGCGCCTGAATGCGCTTAGCGTGCCTGGATATGCCGATATGGATGAAGTGATCAGGGCGAAGCGCCAACAGACCGCCGGCTCGGGCATGCGCGCGATAACCATTCGTGGCGCGCGCGAGCACAATCTCAAGAACATCGACGTTGAAATCCCGCGCGACAGGCTCGTGGTCTTCACGGGGCTGTCGGGCTCGGGCAAATCCTCGTTCGCCTTCGACACCATCTACGCCGAGGGACAGCGGCGCTACGTCGAATCGCTGTCGGCCTATGCCCGCCAGTTCCTGGAGATGATGCAGAAGCCCGATGTCGACCAGATCGACGGCCTGTCGCCGGCGATCTCCATCGAGCAGAAGACCACGTCGAGGAATCCGCGCTCGACGGTTGGAACCGTCACCGAGATCTACGACTACATGCGGCTGTTGTGGGCGCGGGTCGGCGTGCCCTATTCGCCCGCGACGGGATTGCCGATCGAGAGCCAGATCGTCTCCCAGATGGTCGATCGCGTGCTCGATCTGCCCGAGGGCACGAGGCTCTATCTGCTGGCACCGGTCGTGCGCGGCCGCAAGGGCGAGTACCGCAAGGAGCTCGCCGAATATCTCAAGAAGGGATTCCAGCGGGTCAAGATCGACGGCAGCTTTTTCGAGCTGGCGGAAGCGCCGGTACTCGACAAGAAGTTTCCCCATGACATCGACGTGGTGGTCGACCGCATCGTGGTGCGGCCGGACATCGGCCAGCGGCTGGCGGAAAGTTTCGAAACGGCGCTGAAGCTGGCCGAGGGCCTCGCGGTGATCGAATATGCCGACGCGCCGGCTCCCCAACCGTCATCCTTCGAGACGCGCCCTGCGGGCGCTCCCTCGGTGAGCGCAGAGCGCTCATCCGGGGATGAGGACAGAGCAAGACGATCGAAGGCGGCAAAGCGAGGCGCGTCCCCTCATCCTGAGGAGGCGCAGAGCGCCGTCTCGAAGGATGAGGCCCCGACAAAGAAAGTCGCAAAGATCCACGACAAGAGCGGGCCCGAGCGCATCCTGTTTTCCGAAAAATTCGCCTGCCCGGTGTCCGGTTTTACGATTCCGGAAATCGAGCCCAGGCTGTTTTCGTTCAACAATCCCTACGGCGCCTGTCCGGCCTGCGGCGGCCTCGGCGTCGAGCAGCACGTCGACGAAGACCTGGTCATTCCCGACAAGGAGCTGACCTTGCGCAAGGGCGCGATCGCGCCGTGGGCCAAATCGTCCTCGCCCTATTACGTCCAGACCCTGACCGCGCTCGGCAAATTCTACAAATTCACCCTCGACACCAAATGGAAAGACCTGCCGAAGAAGACGCAAGCCGCGCTGCTGCACGGCTCCGGCGATGACGAAATCAGGTTTTCCTATGAGGACGGGGTACGCTCCTACGACACCAAAAAACCGTTCGAGGGCGTCATCACCAATATCGACCGCCGCTACCGCGAGACCGAAAGCGAGTGGGCGCGCGAGGAGCTCGCAAAATATTTTTCCGATATTCCCTGCGAGGCCTGCCATGGCTACCGGCTGAAGCCGGAGGCTTTGTGCGTCAAGATCGCCGGCAAGCACATCGGCGAAATCTCGGAATTATCCGTCCGCCGCGCCGGCGAATGGTTCGAGACCGTGCCGAAGGCGCTCAACGCGCAGCAGAACGAGATCGCGGCAAGGGTGCTGAAGGAAATCCGCGAACGGCTGTCGTTCCTGCTCGATGTCGGCCTCAACTACCTGACGCTGGCGCGCGCCTCCGGCACGCTGTCGGGCGGCGAGAGCCAGCGCATTCGGCTGGCCTCGCAGATCGGCTCGGGGCTGACCGGCGTGCTCTATGTGCTGGACGAGCCCTCGATCGGCCTGCACCAGCGCGACAACGCGCGGCTCCTGGAAACCCTGAAGCGGTTGCGCGACCTCGGCAATACCGTGATCGTGGTGGAGCATGACGAGGACGCCATTCGGCTGGCCGACCACGTGCTCGACATCGGCCCCGGCGCCGGCATGCATGGCGGCCATATCGTCGCGCAGGGCGCACCCGCGGACATCATGAACAACCCGGACTCGCTGACCGGAAAATATCTCACCGGCGAATTGTCGGTCGCGATCCCCGAACGCCGGCCGCCGAACCATCGCCGCACCGTCAAGGTAATCAACGCGCGCGGCAACAATCTGAAAAACATCTCGGCGGAAATTCCGCTGGGGCTGTTCACCTGCGTCACCGGCGTTTCCGGCGGAGGCAAGTCGACGCTCTTGATCGACACGCTCTACAAGGCGATCGCGCGAAAACTCAACAATGCCAGCGAGGGCGCCGCGCCGCACGACCGCATCGAGGGGCTGGAGCATATCGACAAGATCATCGACATCGACCAGTCCCCGATCGGCCGCACCCCGCGCTCCAACCCTGCGACCTATACCGGGGCGTTCACCCCGATCCGCGAATGGTTCGCGGGCCTCCCCGAGGCCAAGGCGCGCGGCTACGAGCCCGGGCGGTTCTCGTTCAACGTCAAGGGCGGCCGCTGCGAGGCCTGCCAGGGCGATGGCGTCATCAAGATCGAGATGCACTTTTTGCCCGACGTCTACGTCACCTGCGACGTATGCAAGGGAAAACGCTACAACCGCGAGACGCTCGAGGTGCTGTTCAAGGGCAAGTCGATCGCCGACGTACTGGACATGACGGTCGAGGAGGCCGCCGAGTTCTTCAAGGCGGTGCCGCGGGTACGTGAAACCTTCAAGACATTGCACCGCGTCGGGCTGGATTACATTCACGTCGGCCAGCAGGCGACCACGCTGTCGGGCGGCGAAGCCCAACGGGTAAAACTGGCGAAGGAGCTGTCAAAGCGCGCGACGGGACGCACGCTCTATATCCTGGATGAACCCACGACGGGGCTGCACTTCCATGACGTGAAGAAGCTTCTGGAGGTGCTGCACGAGCTGGTGTCGCAGGGCAACACGGTGGTGGTCATCGAGCACAATCTCGAAGTGATCAAAACCGCGGACTGGGTGATCGACCTCGGCCCCGAAGGCGGCGACGGCGGCGGCGAAATCGTCGCCTGGGGCCCGCCGGAGGACATCGTCAAAGCGCCGCGCAGCTATACCGGCAAGTTTTTGGGCCCGGTGCTGGCGAGGCAAAGCGGTGGAAAAAGGAAGCGCGGGGCGAGCGAGGCGGCGGAGTAGCGCGCAATTCAGAACCGATCGGTGTCCCGGCGATAGGGTTTCCACTCCTCAACCACCGCCTCCACGAACCCCGCCGGATCGGCGCAGAATTCACGCATGCCCTTGTAATGGTCGGTCTCCTCAACGCTCCACCGGCTCCAGCCCATACTTCGACAGCCGCAGCAGCCGCGCGCGGGGACAGGCGTGCCGATAATGCGGCCCTACGCGGCGTCTGCCGGCCTTACGCGCTTTGCAATCTCGGCGCCCTTCTCGCGCTCGACGACGCCGATGTCATATTGGCTCTGTAAATCGAGCCAGAACTGCGCACCATTGCCAAAGTAGCGGCCAAGGCGCACCGCTGTGTCAGCCGTAATCGAACGACGACCGTTGAGAATGTCGGTGACACGGCCGGAGGGGACGCCGATGTCCAGCGACAACCGGTTGGCGCTGAGCCTGCGGGCCGTCAGTTCGCGCTTCAACAGACGGCCGGGATGAACAACAGGAGCCATGATGGTCAACCTTTATGGTAGTCAACGATCTCAACTTCGTGAGTGTCGCCTTTTTGAAATTCGAAACGGATACGCCAGCGTTCGTTGACCGTCATGGCCCATTGTCTCCGGCGGTCCCCTTTGAGTTTGTGCAAGCCGACGCTTTTCAAGGGACTGAGATCGTTGAGTGACTTGGCGACATTCAACGCCACCAACAGATCGATAGCGGCTTCGAAATCCAGCCCGCGAAACTGATTTGGTTGCTCGCCGTCCCAAACCTTTCGGGTCGCGGAATTTCGCCACGAACGGATCATGGCACAAATATACTACGGGAAACGGTGAGCGGCAAGACTATTAGATTGGGCGTCTTCCCGCTCTGTGCCCACCGAATGATCACTCCTCCACCACCGCCTCCACGAACCCCGCCGGATCGGCGCAGAATTCGCGCATGACCTTGTAGTGATCGGTCTCTTGGACCGTCACCGGCTCCAGCCCGTATTTCGACAGCCGCAGCAGCCGCGCGTTGGGATAGGCCATCAGCATCGGCGAATGCGTGGCCATCACGACCTGGCAAATCGTCGACTGCTCCATCCGCCGCATCAGTTTTAAAAATTCCATCTGTCGCGCCGGCGACAGCGCCAATTCCGGCTCGTCGAAGATAAAGATGCCCTGCCGCTGGCAGCGCTCCTCGAAAAAGCGCAGAAAACCTTCGCCGTGGGAATGCGAGAGGAAGTCGGGGGGTGGCCCGCCTCCCGGTCCCCGGGCCGCCTCGTCGAGATACCGCGCGACGGAGAAAAAGCTCTCGGCCCGGAAAAACCAGCCGTTGGTAATCTTCGGCAGCCAGCTCGCGCGCAGCGCTTTTGATAGCTGCCCGCCCATCACCTCAAGCGCGTTGGAATGATCGACCGGCCTATAGCCCTTGCCGCCGCCGGCTTCGTCGTAGCCGGCGAGCACGGCCACCCCTTCCAGAAGCGTGGACTTGCCGGTGCCGTTTTCGCCGACGATGATGGTGATCGGCCGGTCGAAAGCCAGTTCGAAATCATCCCGCAGGAACGGCAGGCAGAACGGATAGGCCGCGCGGTCGGCGATGCCTGATGGATCGAGCCAGACCCGCCTGAGATACGGCGCCGGCATATTGATGGTTCGGTTTCGTTTCGAGCTCATGCACGCATATGCCGGGGGCGGACAGCTCGTTCATCCATAGCGTGTGGACTGCGGAAATCAAGAACAAAAAGCGAACCTGAGAGCCCCACGTGGCAGGCGCGGGCAGCCGCAATGCGGGATCGGCAGCAAAACAGGGGTCACTGGCGATCGTCGGTGCGACCACCCCAAAAGGTACGGGCAGCAAACCCTGTCCGATCGAAGACCCGTTTAGCCCTGATCGGTTCGTATGAAGGGACCGGTCTGGATTCGGCGGATTACGGTCGGCAAGTCCTCTTCGAAATTTACCAGGTGCTCCTTGCCGAACAGGATCGCCGATCCAGTATTCTGTCCGGGCTGGACCATCAGGATCTGGTCGAGGTTTACCAGCACCTCCCTTGAGGGCGGTCCCGGTCGTTTCAGTACAATGAAGGCGGCCATTTTTCGCTTCCGTGTCGGTGGTGCCAACGATGCTAAGGTTAGCCGCGAACCGTTATAGGCCTGATTCTGATCTTCTTCGCGCGCAAAGGCCGTCACGGGAAACAGTGAATAGCAAGCTGATTTTTTCCGGCATCGAGCTGCGCGCTGCCGGCAACCTATGGCCGCGATATCAACGTCGTTTTTTTGAGTGCGCGAACGCCGTCTCGCAGGTCACCGTTGCCACGTCGCAACAGTCCTGTTGTTCCTTGGGTGGAACCGATGTTTTGATTCGCGCGCATCGATCGATCTCGACTATTCTTCGGAGACCGGGGCTGAGGTGAGTTCATATGCATTCAATTTTCACCCGGAGGCCGCAGGGCGCAATGTTCTGCGGCCGTTTTTGTTGGCTCGTGATCCCGCGCACGTGGGCGACAGCCTCTATCCGCTGACCTGGTCGCACAAGAGGCAAAGGTCTGCACGGATTCGTCGATGTGAAGCGCTGATATTTGTTCGCCGCTAAACATGCGTGGAGAAGTACGACTTCATTTATCGGTAACTTGGTTTCGGCTCGCGAGTCGGGTTAATTTCGATTTCAGTTCACTGCACGCGATCGAATGCATGTTCTCTCGATGGAACTTGCCTGTTCGAGTTCAGGGGCAAAGGGGGGAATCGAAAACATGCTGTCACGCTGGGGATGCGTTGTTGCCATTTGCTGTGGGTTGGCTCCGCGCGCGGAAGCCGCCGAACACTCCGGACTCCTTCACCGCGCCTCCTGTTCCGTTGTCCGATTTTACGTCGCCAAATTCTCGGCGTCCGCCGCCGAGATGTGGGCGAGAAGCCATGGGGCAACCGAAGCCGAGATCGAGGCGGCCCGGCATTGCCTCAAAGGCCTGCCAGCCCAAACCGCGCAGGCCGCGCATTGGACGGCGTGGTAATTTTCCGCGCAACTGATTTGCCCGTCAGGCTGTTTTTGCGACCCACTGTCCAGCCCCCTTCGCAAAAATTTTTCGCTTCGCCGTTTGGTAGAAACAGCATTATTGATCCCGCCGTTCCGTCCCGACAGAGGGGCGTGTCGCGATCGTCACGGACGTGGGACGGAACGCGGTGGACGCGGATGGCGCCGATAACGAACGGCGTTGATGCGGACGGAGAAGTCGTGTGGTCCTGACGCCCCGATGCTGGCGTCAAGTTCGCGAAAGGCAACTTTCGCTGACGACGGTGGCAAGAAAGCCGGTCACCGAGGAGAGCGCGAAGGAAACCGTTAAAACCATTGCGCGGGGAATGCCGGGCGATTTCCGGTGTGACCTGACAACGCGTGTGCGCTCTACCACTATCTCTGCACACGCGGCGATCGGGCGCATCGGGCGCCCGGCATTCCCTGCGCCCTCTGATCGGAGAGGGCGGGATGTGGACAGCAAAACTCGGGCGCACCGCGCCGCGAGATCGCGAAGCCATGGCATATCGAAACTCCCCTCCCTCCACGCGCCTTGCGCGTGGCGGGGAGGGGTCGGGGGTGGGGGGCGGCGCGGCATACAGGTACAGACCGGATAGATTCCCGACAGATTAGACCGGGATGATCCCCGACAGGTTTCAGAATGCATCGGAGGGAGGGCCCGCCGATGCCATTTAGAGAGACCGGTCGGATGGAAGAACGTATTTGGATGTTTTTTGAGTACGAGAGCGGGAACTGGAGCATATCGGAGATTTGCCGCCGCTATGGGGTTTGCCGAGACACGTTTTACGAATGGCGGAAGCGGAAGGAGAGCGGCGATTCGGCATGGTTCATGGATCGCTCGCATGCGCCGCTGCAGTGTTGGCAAACCACGGATGGTGCGATTGCTGAGAAGGTGATCGCGGCGCGGCGGCGATTTCCGTATCTGGGGCCGCGCAAGATTCTGGCGGTACTTGAGCGCGAGGCGCCTGATACCGCCTGGCCTGCGGCTTCGACGATCGGGGGCATTCTCAAGCGTGCTGGCCTGGTCGCGGCGGTGAAGCGGCGCCGCCGCCCGCTCGACCAGCGGCGGCCCTGCACGCCGGTCAGGGGCCCCAACGATGAGTGGAGTACCGACTTCAAGGGCTGGTTCCGCACCCGGGATCAGCGGCGGATTGATCCACTGACGGTGGCCGACAGTCACAGCCGTTTTCTGATCGAGCTGCGGATTGTCGATCCCACGATCGAGGGCGTTCGGCCTTGTTTTGAAAGGGCTTTTCGCGAGTATGGGCTGCCCGCTGCGATCCGCTGCGACAATGGCTCGCCGTTCGGCTCGCGTGGCGCTGGCGGTATCACCAAGCTGTCGGCCTGGTGGCTGAAGCTCGGCATCGCGCCGCACTTCATCCATCCCGCCTCGCCGCAGGAGAACGGCCGGCACGAGCGCATGCATCGCACGCTGAAGGCGCAGACCTCGGCTCCGCCGGCGGCGAACCCGCCCGAGCAGCAGGCCCGCTTTGACAAGTTCCGCGAGCATTACAACAAGGAACGGCCGCACGAAGCTCTCGACCAACGGCCGCCGGCCGAGGTCTACACGCCGTCTCTGCGCGTCATGCCGCCTCAAGAGGAAGACCCCTGGTATGACGCCGATCATCAGGTCCGCCGCGTCCGCAGCACCGGCGCAATCAAATGGAAAGGCGAATTCGTCTTCATCAGTGAGGCGCTGGTCGATGAACTCGTTGGCGTCGCCGAGCGCGAGACCGGCGACCACATCGTGCGCTTCTGCGATCTGGACATCGGTCTGATCGACCGCCGCGGGCTCTTCACCCGGTTCGCTCCGCAGCGTGAGGGGCTCCGCGACCCGGGTGAAAAGCCCAGTCAACCCAAACTGTCGGGAATCATGCCGGTCCACAATGTCGACAATCATTCCGGTTGAACCGCGGACAGACCCCCCACCCCCAACCCCTCCCCGCCGCTTCGCGGGTGGAGGGGAGTCACCGTCCCGTCGCGATGACGAGATGTTTGGCGAGATGTTTGACATTCGAATTCTGAAACTGAAATCTCGGCGATAGCCCTACGTCCCCTCGCCGAGCACTTCCAGCACCAGCTCCATGGTCATCAGCACCGGATTGTCGCCGCGCGTGAGGCGCCCTTCGGCGAGACCGCCGGTGTAGTCGACGAGGGCGACGTCGAGCGTCGCTTCGAGCGCGCCGCCTGCGTCAGGCGCAATGACACCCGTTCGCACCGCCATTTCCGTGGCAAAGGCCTCGACGATACGGCCGTCCGCAAAGCGCGCGCCGATGATGCTGCCGACGCCGCCGCGCAGTCTGGCGCCGGCAATGCCGCGCTCCCGGCAGAAAGCTTCGAGCGCGCCGGCAAAATCCTGGTTCGGGCGCAGCCGCAGCGCGAAGGCGCGGCGGGCTGTTTTGGCAGCGGCTGCTGCGGTCGGGATTGGCCCGAACAGCCTAAAATTGGTCTCGGGGTCGGGCTCCGCCGCAAAAGTTGCGCCGTCAATGCCGAAGGCTTCGACGGCGAACGACTCGGCGACCACGGTTTCCTCGGGCAGGATATGACCGCCGCCGGCGCGTCCGTCGGCCTCGAGCCACAGCGCGTGGCAATGAAAGAACGGCGCGCCGTCGCGCGAGCCTAGGGTCATCGCCCCCAGTTTGAGCCGCGTCACGCCGGCGGGCCGAAAAGTGTCGCTGTAGAAGGCCGCGTTCTCGCCGGTCGTGGACAGCGCCGGCATCACATAGGCAAAGGGGCCGAGCGCCCCGCCGGCGATGTTCAACGTGCCGCCGGCAAATCCCTCCGCCGCAAAGCCGCGGCGCGCGGCTTCCAGCAGCGGCAGTCCGGCCTCCAATGTAAACGTGAAGGCGCGGCCGCGCGCTTCCACCCACTGGATGCGTTCGGGCGCCGGCGCGCCGGGCTGGGCGATGCGCCGCATCGTCAGCCGGTCCGTTTTGTTCTGAGGTCGATGAGCCCGCGCGCCTCCAGCTCGTCGCGGACCAGCCGCTTCGGCACCTTGCCGTAGCCCGATTTCGGCAGCGCGTCCCAGAAGAAAAACCGCTTCGGCATTTTGTAGCGCGGCACTTTCGGCGCGAGGAAGCCGGCCATCTCGGCCTCTGTCACCACGCCGGCGCCTTCGCGAGCCACGCAGACGGCAATCCCCACCTCGCCCCACACCGCATCGGGCACCCCGAGCACCGCCACCTCCCCGATCGCGGGATGGGTAAGGATTTTCTCCTCCACCTCGCGCGGATAGATGTTGGATCCGCCGGAAATGTACATGTCCGAGGCGCGCCCGGTGATATAGACAAACCCTTCTGCGTCCATGTGGCCGAGATCGCCGGTGCGGAACCAGCCGTCGCGGAACGCCTTCGCGTTGGCGTCGGGGTTATCGTAGTAGCCGGCAAACACCGCGGGGCCGATCACGCAGATCTCGCCGGTCTCGAACGGTTTCAACTCGCGTCCGTCATCGCCCTGGATAGAGACCTGCATGCCCGTGCGCTCGTATCCGCAGGTGCCGATGCGCGCGTGCGGCCCGTCCTCGGGGTCGTGCAGGTCGGGCGGCAGCACGGTGATGTTGCCGGTGACCTCGCCGAGACCGAAATATTGCACCAGCACCTTGCCGAGCTTTTTCAGGGCCGCCTTCTGGTCCTCGCGGTACATCGGCGCGCCGGCATAGATGATGTAGCGCAGCGATGAGTGATCGTAGCGGTCGACCGCGGGATGCTCGACCATCATCTTCAGGATAGTCGGCACGGTAAAGATATTGCTGACGCGGTGGCGCTCGATCAGCCGGAACGCCTCGTCGATATCGAAGCGCTCCGAGGGCAGCAGGATGGTCGGCACGCCGCGCGCGGTTTGCACCAATTGATGGACACCGGCACCATGCGACAACGGCGCCACAACCAGCGACGCATCATTCTCCGTGGTGCCGGGCATCAGGTCCGCGAGATGATTGTTGATGACAAACGCCATCTGACCATGGGTCAGCACCGCCGCCTTGGAGCGCCCGGTGGTGCCCGAGGTGAAGAAGAACCAGCAGGGATCGTCATACTCGACCGCGGAATTTTCCATGCTGGCGCCGGCGTGCGCGGCGATCGCTTCGCTCAACGCGATTTCGCCGAACGCGCCGTCACCGATCCGCCAAATGAAGGCAAGCGCCGGACTTGCCGCCTTGACCGCGGCGGCGTGGTCGGGAAAATCGCCGTGGCAAAGAAAGGCCTTGGCGCCGGAGGCGGTGGCGAGATACGCGACCTCGTCGGGCATCAGCCTGAAATTGGTGGGCACCCAGACCGCTCCCAGCCGGAACGCTGCAAACATCGACCAGAACATCTCGTCGCAATTTTTTGAATGGACCAGGATGCGGTCGCCCCTCGCGATGCCACGCGCGGCGAGCGCCGCCGCCAGCGCCGAAACGCCGGCGTCGATCTGGCGCCAGGTCTGGGATTTCTCGCCCCAGATGAAGCCCGTGCGGTCACCATGCCGGCGGGCATTCTGGGTGAGGAGGTGCGCAAGGTTCATCACCCGGCGCGACATCCGTGTCACGCCGCCCGATGGCGCGACCGCGCTTGTGGCCGTCTCGTCCCTCACCGTCTTCCCATCCACACGCCGGCCACCAGCAGCACCAGGCCGGCCACACCGGAGACGACGCCGTGCTTGGTGTGCACCCGCATCACGCCGGCCTCGTGGCCGGGGAAAAATCCGGGAAGCTGATCCGCCGGGAGAAGAAAATAAACGGCGGCGACGACCAGCAGGACGACGCCGAGCAAGGTCACCACGAGCTTCATGGGGATTTCCTTTTGGAATTCGATGTAATTCTCTACGTCATTCCGACCCGGGAGCCAACGGGTCCGAAATGCGTTACTGCTACAGGCAGAACATCCCCGGGGAACAGACTCGATGACCGAAATCGTCAACAACAGCGCAAAACACCGCTACGAACTCGCGGTCGACGGCCATATCGCCGCGACCTATTACAAGCTTGCGGACGGCGTCATCACCTTCGACCATACCGAGGTGCCGCCGGAACTCGGCGGCAAAGGCATTGGCTCGAAACTGATAAAAGGCGCGCTTGATCAGGTGCGGGCCGAGGGGTTGAAGGTGGTCGCGCAGTGCCCGTTCGTCAAAGCCTTTATCGGCAAGAATCCTGGCTATGCCGACCTGCTGAAAGCATAGTTATCGGCGTCACGGACGTAAATGTCCGGCATAAATTGCGGGAACGGAAATCATGGCGACAGGCAGCGTCCGCGACAACAAGGCCCTCTCCCGCTTTGAACTCGAAACCGGGGCCGGGCTGGCATTTGCGAATTATCGCCTCACGCCATCGGCCGTCGTCATCACCCACACCGAGACCCCGCGCAGCTTGCGCGGCCGCGGCATCGCCTCGGACCTGGTGCGGGGCGCGCTGCAACTGATCCGCGCCGACGGATTAAAGGTGGTCGCCGGCTGCGGCTTCGTCGTGGATTACCTGCACAAGCATCCGGAATTTGCGGATCTGGCGGGTTGATCCACCGTCATCCGGACGCCGATCGGCTACCACTTGACGTCAGGCGGCAGCTTGCCACCGTTGGCGGCAAGCTTTGCCATCACCTGCTTGTGCAACCAGATATTCATGCTGGCGGAATCATTGCTGTCGCCGGTGTAGCCGAGCTCCTTCGCGAGCTCCTTGCGCGCAGAAAGGCTGGAGTTGATATCGAGCGCCTTCATCAGATCGACGATCGAGGTACGCCATTCCAGCTTTTCCTTCTTGGCGGCAACCGCCTTGTCGAGGATGGGGGCAACGTCCACGGATTGCGCCGGCGCGGCAGCCGCGGTCGACGATCCCGCGGCCGATCCCGCGCCGCCGCTTGCGGGGGTGGCGGTCGCTTTGGAGCCGAAGATAGCGCTCATGATTTTGCCGAAAATACTCATCGTTTACTCCCAGTGAACATGAAGATGGCGTGAAAGGCTTGATCGGCACGTTTCCTAGCTAACCGGCAGCGCCGGGGCCGTATATGGGAAGCTTAGCCCTCGCAGCGAGGCTTGCCAATGAAGGACCGCGGCGGTGGAAATCGATTCACGGAGACGCAATGATGGTGGCGCCGCGTTTGCGCTGCGACAATGCCACATTCACCGAAGCGTGAGCGACAGTAGCGGTGATTGGGAGTACGCTGACGCACAGTTCGCGATATGGCCAGCGTCGGTTTCCTGTTCTCGCGTCTGGTCTGAATCGTGATCATTTGCAAAAACGGCGGCCCGCGCGGTTCGTCGGCGCAAATTGCGGGCGCTATGGCAAAGGAGATAACGACCATGGCCACACCATACCCCGGCAATGTCACGCCACTGGCCCAGCCGGCCCAGGACAACGCGGCTGGTCCCGTCATCCGAACCATCGGCTTGTCCGATTTGCAGGAGGCGCTGCGGCTCGGCTGGGAAGATTTCAAGGCTGTGCCAAGTCACGCCATCATCCTGTGCTTGATCTATCCGGTGCTCGGATTGGTGCTCGCGCGCACCGTGCTCGGCTATTCGGTGCTGCCATTATTGTTTCCATTGGCCGCGGGATTTGCGCTGCTCGGCCCGTTCGCGGCGCTGGGCCTCTATGAACTCAGCCGCCGCCGCGAGCTGCGCGAACCGGCCTCCGCCTGGGACGCGGCTGAGGTGCTGCGCTCGCCGTCGTTCGGCGCCATGCTCGGACTCGGCACGCTGTTGTTCGCGCTGTTCGTGACATGGGTGGCGACCGCTCAGGCGATCTACGTGGCGGCGTTCGGTTACGAAGCCGCGGCCGGAATTCCTGACTTCGCCGTGCGGGTGCTGACGACCCCGCAGGGATGGTGGCTGATCGTGGTCGGCTGCGGCGTAGGTTTCCTGTTTGCGCTGGTGGCACTGTGCATCAGCGTGGTTTCATTCCCGTTGATGCTCGACCGTCACGCCGGGGTCGGCGATGCCATGGTAACATCGCTGCGGGCGGTGGCGCAAAACCCTGTACCGATGGCGGCGTGGGGATTGATCGTCGCGCTGCTGCTGGTTGCAGGCTCGCTGCCGCTCTTTCTTGGCCTGGCCGTCGTTATACCGCTGCTCGGCCACGCTACCTGGCATCTCTATCGCAAGGTGATCGCGCCGGACCCAAATCCGCGGCCGATCCCTCCCCGCCCGCATCGGGAACGGCGCTCGGCTGCAGATTTCCCGGCCGCCTTGTTTCCGTGGCGGCGCAAGGACGGCACTTAAGGCCGCTGGCGGGCGGCTACCTCGAACCGCCGGTTGATTGGCGACCGGCGGTGGCGTGCGAGAGTGCCCTGGTTTTCATCACGATACGCACCGGAACCATCGACATTCGCCGAAAGCCTTGTTTTGGCCGCGGTTCACTTGGACATTTCGTGTCATCGGGGAACATTCATTCGAGAATCATTTCGGAGTTGATGATCCCGATGGCTTCCGGTTTTGTTTTCAAGGCCCTCCTGGTGAGTGCTGCGCTGTCGGTTTCGGGCGCGCCGGCGCTTGCGGCATCCTGCGGCACGGGCAGCTTTCAGGCGTGGCTCGACGATTTCCGGAATGAAGCCGCCGCCAAGGGAATTTCCCAATCCGCGATCACGGCTGGCCTGGCCGGCGTGACGCTGGATCAGGCGGTGCTCTCCCGGGATCGTTCGCAGCGGGTCTTCAATCAAAGTTTCGAGGAGTTTTCGGGCCGGATGGTCCCTCCCCGTCTCGCCCGTGGCGCCAATATGATGAAGCAATATGGTTCGGTGATCGGGCGCATCGAACAAAGCTACGGCGTGCCCGGTGAAGTGCTGGTGGCGATCTGGGGGCTGGAGACGGATTTCGGCGTCAACACCGGGAAATTTCCGACCATCCGTTCGCTGGCCACGCTGGCTTACGATTGCCGGCGCGCCGAGACATTTCGCAGTGAGTTGATGGACGCGCTGCGCCTCGTCGAGCGCGGCGATCTCGCGCCATCGGAAATGCGCGGCGCCTGGGCCGGCGAGCTCGGCCAGACCCAGTTCATGCCGTCGTCCTATTTCAAATACGCGGTTGATTTCGACGGCAATGGCCGCCGCGACCTGCTGCACAGCGCGCCTGATGTGCTGGCATCGACCGCGAATTACCTCGCCGCCTATGGCTGGCAGCGCGGCAAGGATTGGGAGCCCGGCAGCGCGAATTTCGCCGTGATCCAGCAATGGAACAAGAGCGAGGTTTACGCGCGGACGATCGCTTATTTCGCGAGCCAGCTCGCGCACGCGCCGTAAGCATGGGGGCTCCAGAGCATGGGGGGCTCCAGGGGCCGGTGCCGCGCGTGCCCTTCGGCGTGCGGCGAAGTCAGCGTTTGGATGTGACCAATATGTGAATATAAAATCATTATATCATAAGCATCATGCGGATCACGCATGATACATTGATTTGTGAAGCCGGAAGATGCGACGTTTGGAGCTTACTTTTGGGTCCATTCCCTTGATTCAAACCCGGCAATGGCCACTTCAGGCTTCAGCAGCCTCCGCGTCGCAAGTGTTAAAATACCTCGAATATCCGTTCAATTTCTGCGAGTTTAGCCACGACAAGCTTGTCCTGGCAGTTCATTCGGCAGCTATGCTGAAGGGTTAATCCTTCCTTATCAAAGGCATGCGTTTTTGGATTAGCTGCACCGCAACATAGGAACTTCTGATGGAGGAACCACTGCCCTATATTCACTTCAACGAGGCGGCTTCCTCCAAGAGCTGAATCGTAAGTACAAGGAGACTACCCATGTTGCTCTCGCTCATCCGCATGATCCAGGCCTTCCGGGACTATCAGCGCAATGTCAGCGAACTGTCCCAGCTTAGTGATCGCGAACTGGCCGATATCGGCCTTGATCGCTCGGACATTCCGCGCGTTGCCGCCGGCACCTTTAACGGCTGATCGGTTTTCAGCCAACCATTTGTTGAGACGGATAACGCCCGCTGTACTGCGGGCGTTGTCGTATCTGCCGCTACGCGCTACCTCTGTGCCCATGACAGGCACCAAATCGGCCACTGAAGCGGTACACATCGTTGGCGCTGGCCTCGCCGGCTCGGAAGCCGCCTGGCAGGTCGCCAGGTCCGGCATCCCTGTTGTCTTGCACGAGATGCGGCCCGTCAGGATGACCGAGGCCCATCGCACCGAGGGCCTGGCCGAACTCGTGTGTTCCAATTCGTTCCGCTCCGACGACGCCCCCAACAACGCGGTCGGCCTGCTGCACGCCGAGATGCGCCGGCTGGGTTCGCTGATCATGCGCGCCGCCGATGCCAACCAGGTTCCGGCCGGCGGCGCGCTGGCGGTCGACCGTGACGGATTTTCCGCTGCTGTCACCATGGCCCTCAACGACCATCCGCTGATCGAAATCCGCCGGGCCGAGGTCGACGGCCTGCCGCCCGCGGACTGGCGCAACGTCATCGTTGCCACCGGGCCTTTGACGTCGGTCCCACTCGCGAATGCGATCCGCCAGCTCTCGGGCGAGAACGCGCTGGCGTTCTTCGACGCGATCGCTCCGATCGTGCACAGGGATTCCATCGATATGTCGGCGGCGTGGTTTCAGTCGCGCTACGACAAGGTCGGTCCCGGCGGCAGCGGCGCGGATTACATCAATTGCCCGATGACCAAGCAGCAGTACGATGCCTTTGTCGACGCGCTGATCGCGGGTGAAAAAACGGATTTCAAGGAGTGGGAAACCAACACGCCCTATTTCGACGGCTGCCTCCCGATCGAAGTCATGGCCGAACGTGGCCGCGAGACGCTCCGTCACGGGCCTATGAAGCCGGTCGGGCTCACCAATCCACACGATCCGACCGTGAAGGCCTACGCCATCGTGCAATTGCGCCAGGACAACAAGCTCGGCACGCTCTACAACATGGTCGGCTTCCAGACCAAGCTGAAACACGGAGCGCAGCAACGCGTCTTCCGCACCATTCCCGGACTGGAGAAGGCCGAATTCGCCCGGCTCGGCGGGCTTCACCGCAACACCTTCCTAAATTCGCCGAAACTATTGGACGCCCAATTGCGTCTGCGTGCGCAGCCGCGGCTACGCTTCGCGGGTCAGATGACCGGCTGCGAAGGCTATGTGGAATCCGCAAGCATCGGGCTGATCGCCGGCCTCTACGCCGCGGCCGATGCGCGTTTGCAGGCTCTGGCGCCGCCGCCGGCGACATCGGCGCTGGGATCGCTGCTCGGCCACATCACTGGCGGCCATATCGAAACCATCGACGCCGGTCCGCGCTCGTTCCAGCCGATGAATATCAATTTCGGGCTGTTTCCGCCGCTTGCCAGTCCGCCGACCAGAAAGCCCGACGGTACGCGGCTGCGCGGCAACGAAAAGACGGTCGCGAAAAAACAGGCGATCAGCGCGCGGGCGCTGTCCGACCTCGATCGCTGGATAGCCGATAGCCTGCAGATTGCCGCGGCAGCATGAGGCTCATGACTTTACCAAAGGATGACGCCGCGGTTTTGTCGGCGCGATGGACCGAAGGCGTGCTGTTGAAACGCGACGTGTTCTCCACGGTCGAGCGCGGCCGCTTTCGCCAACCGGACGGCGAAGTCGATGCGGTGCTGCGCCGGCTCGACCAGGTGCCGTGGTGGTCCTATATCCCGGCGCGGCATCTGTTCGCGCGCGAGCGCCGCGCCCTGGCGCTGGCGCGCGACCTGCACGTCGGGCCGGAACTGTTGTGGGCCGGGCGCCAGGCGCTGGTGCGTGGCTTCATCAATGGGGTCGCCCTGCATCTGGCAAAACCATCGGGCGATATCGCCTATTTCCGTTCCGCGACGCTCGCGCTGCGCAAGCTGCATCGGGCCGGCATCTGCCACAACGATCTTGCCAAGGAGCAGAACTGGTTGCGCGGCACCGACGGCCGCGCCTATCTCACCGATTTCCAGCTCGCCACCTGCTTCAAGAGGCGGGGCTGGCTGTTCCGCATCGCCGCTTACGAGGATCTCAGGCATCTTCTCAAGCACAAGCGCAGCTACGCACCCGCGGCGCTGACGCCCAAGGAGCGCAAGATTCTCGCGCGCAAGTCGCTTGTCGCCAGCATCTGGCTTGTGACCGGCAAAAAACTCTACCGCGCCGTCACCCGCGGCCTGTTCAATTTCACCGATCGCGAGGGCGGCGGACGGCGGCTGGTCAATGACGCCCCGGTGCTGAACGACCTGATCCGCAAGAATCCCGCCGTCCGCGATACCGCCATCGTCGCGTTCGCCGATCGCCGCACCGGTGTCGGACTCTATGCGTTCGTGGAGGCCGACCGGACTGCGCTGGAAGCGCAACTGCGCAGCGAACTCACAGCCGCGGACGGCCCAAAGCCACCCGAGCACATCCAGGTGGTGCGGGCATTGCCGCGCGACAGTGCCGGGAAACCCCGCACCGAGATTCTGCAGCTCGTCGCCATGAACCAGATCGACCTCATCGAGTCGATGATGACCAGCGAGACCGACCGCGCCTTCCTGAGAGACATTGTGGAATCGCGCAAGAATTTGCGGGACCGATTTAATTTCGAAACGTCCCCGTAATCGCCGGTGCTTCCGGCGTCGCGATGACGAACGACGATTACAGCGTCGCGTTACTAGTGGATCGACTCTAACATTTGCTTCCCGCGTTTGACAGCAGCGAGGACCCGCTTTGGGTCGGCGGTCCAGACGAATGGTTTGGGATCGGCATTAGTCTCGGTGACGAAGCGGTTAATGGCGGTTTGGAGATCAAGGACGGACCGGAACACGCCGCGCTTGAGGCGACGGCGTGTGAGCTTGGCGAAGAAAGCCTTCGACCGCGTTGAGCCAGGAAGCGGAGGTAGGGGTGAAGTGGAAAGTCCAGCGCGGATGCCGGGTCAGCCATTTTTGCACCTTCGGATGCTTGTGGGTCGCATAGTTGTCGACGATGGCGTGGATCACTTTCCCTGCCGGAACCTGCTGCTCGATAGTGTTGAGGAAGCGGATGAATTCCTGGTGGCGATGGCGCTGCATGTTGCGGCCGATGACGGTACCGTCGAGGACGTTGAGGGCAGCGAACAACGTGGTGGTGCCGTGACGTTTGTAATCGTGGGTCATTGTGCCGGCGCGGCCCGGCTTCATCGGCAATCCCGGCTGGGTGCGGTCAAGCGCCTGAATCTGGCTCTTTTCGTCGACCGAGAGGACGACCGCATGGGCGGGAGGATCGACGTAGAGGCCGACGACGTCTTTGAGTTTCTCGGCAAATTTCGGATCGTTCGACAACTTGAACGCACGAATGCGATGCGGCGCGAGTTGGTGGGCTTCCAGAATACGTTGCACCGAACGCAGGCTCACTCCCGCGGCTTTCGCCAACATCCGGCCGGTCCAGTGGGTTGTTTCCCCCGGCGGCGGCCCGAGCGCCAGGTCGACCACTCTCTGCACGGTGCCGGTCGGTAGCGGTGGTATGCCGGGCTTGCGCGTCTTGTCGCGCGTCAGCCCTTCGACCCCCTCCGCCATGAACCGTGCCTGCCATCGCCACACCACGGGCTTGGATTTGCCCGAACGGCGCATGATCTCGGTGGTGCCGCAGCCGTCGGCCGTGGCCAGAATGATGTTGGCACGCCATACATGCTTCTGAGGCGCGCTGCGATCCGAGACGATTGCCTCAAGTCGATGGCGGTCGGCCCGGGTGACCTTTACGACAATTCCTGCTCTCATGCCGAGAGCTTGAACTGCTTCGATCGATTTGGGAATCCTCTGATGGAATCAGACCACTAGCCGCCGAACACCGGCGACCGCGACGCCCGCCATAGCGTCCACAGTGTCTGGAGCCGCGAGGTAACCTGCGGCAGAAACGGATCGTTGTCGGCGCGTGACATCCGCCGAAGGTCGCGGGCCACCAGCGCAAGCGGCAGGAACACCGGCCTCACCTGCGGCGGCATGTCTTCCAGGAGCGCGCAGGCGGTCTTCAAATGGCCGCCCGCCGCATCGATCAATTGATCCAGCGCGGCGCGCAGTTTCGGCGTTTCCTTGCCTGCGAAAACCTCCTCGATGCCGCTGCCATGGCTTTGCAGCAATTGCAGCGGCACGAACAACTGTCGCCGCGAGGCATCCAGCGGTAGCGTCGCCATAACCCGCGCCATGCCTAGCGCCAGTCCTGCGTGGCGCGCGAGATGCTCAATCTCGGGGGATTGCCACCCCGCGATCCCCGCGCCGAGCGAGAACAGCGCCGACGATGTGTCGTTGATATAGCCTTCGAGCGCCGCCATGGTCGGCATCGGATCATTGTAGAGATCGAACTGGTGCTCGTCGATCAGCCGCGACAGCCGCTCGACCGGCAAATGCCAGTTCCGGATCGCCAGCCCGAGTTCGGCCGCGACCGGGTTGCCCTCGACGCCACCGTGGCCCGCGCCCGCCAGCATGTCGGTCCACCATTGCAGGCGCATTTCGCCAGGCAGCGGCTGGCTGACCTGCTCGCGTACCCGGAAGATCTCAACGTTAAAGGCGTAGACCGCCAGCAACGCGCGGCGCTGCGCCGCCGGGACGAACAGCGTGGATGCGTAGCGGGCAAAATCGTGACTGCGCACCAACTCGGCGCAGATTCCCGCGGCCTCCCTGGCTTCGTCCGTGGGGCTCATGGCACAGCGATCAGCGCCGCTGCGACGCGCCTTCGCTCGCCGATCATGATGTTGTAGGTGCGGATCGCCGGACCCGTCTGCATCGCGTCCAGCACGACGCCGACCGCGCGCAGCGCTTTGCGAAGCTCGGATGACGGCAGCCAGACACAGGTGCCGGTGCCGATGATCAGGTTATCGATGCCGCCGGCCGCGGCGAACACGCGGGCCAACGAGGCCCGGTCGATGTCCTCGGGCCTGGTGACCGGCCAGGCCCAGATCGCATCCGGCAGACACAGCAGCGAACCGCGATGCGACATCCCGTCGAACGCAAAGCCGCCATTGCCGTAGGCCTCGATCGGGGCCGACCTTGGAAGATGCGGCGCGTCCGAGCGATCCGCCATGGCTATTTCTTCGACGGCTTTTCCGGCGCGTCGGCCCGATGGGTGCCGACACCGAGATAGATCAGGATCGGGGCTGCGATGAAGATCGAGGTGTAGGTGCCGACCAGCACCACGCCGAACATCATGACCGCGGTGAAGCTGTGGATGGCGTTGCCGCCGAACAAGAGCAGCGCCAGCAGCGCCAGCGTCACCGTGACGTGGGTAATGATCGAGCGCGACAGCGTCGAGTTGATGGACTCGTTGAGCAGTTCCGGCATCGGCATTTTCTTGTACCGCCGCAGCATCTCGCGAATCCGGTCGTAGATCACGACGGTGTCGTTGAGCGAATAGCCGAGAATCGTCAGAAGCGCCGCGATGCTGGTGAGGTCGAAATCGACCTGTGAGATCGACATGAAGCCGATGGTCAGCACGATATCATGGACGTTGGCGATCATGGCGCCGAGCGCGAACTGCCATTCGAACCGGAACCAGAGATAGATCAGGATCGAGAAGATCGCGAGCATCAGCCCGAGCATGCCGTAGGCCAGTAATTCCCCGGAAACGCGCGGTCCCACCACCTCGACCCGGCGGTACTCGACGGCGTCGCCAAGCGCGCCCCGCACCTTCTGCACCGCCTCCTGCTGCGCCGCGTCGCCACCGGGTTGTTCGGCAACCCTGATCAGCACTTCGTCCGGACCGCCGAACAGCTGCAATTGCACGTCACCAAGTCCGAGGCCCCCCAGGGTGGCGCGCATCGATGCGATATCGACCGCGCCGGACTTGGCGCGTACTTCCATGAGCGTGCCACCCTTGAAGTCGATGCCGAAATTCAGTCCGTGGGTAAAGAACAGCGTGATCGCGACAATCGAGAGCAGCGCCGATATCGGAAAACTGATGCGGCGAAAACGCGTGAAATCGAAGTGCGTATTGTCGGGCACGATCCGCAGCGACGGCAGCCAGCCGAAGCAGCTGACGACCGTCAATACGGCAATCAGGACGCCCAGCCCTATGAGAACCAAATGTGTCAAAGCCGGCTCCGCATTCTCCGAAAGATGATCCAGCCAAGCGGGATCAGTTTCGTCGCTTTATCTTCTTGTGGGGGCATGATCCAGTCCGAAAACCGCTGTCCATTTTTCGGGATCAAGCCCTAGATCGGCACACTTTGCGGCCGCTTCCATCGCACCCAGCCCGCGACAATCAGGCGGGTAAGGGTAAACGCGGTAAAGACCGTGGTGATGATGCCGATGCCGAGCGTCACGGCGAAGCCGCGCACCGGGCCGGTGCCGATATAGAACAGCACCGCGGCGGCGATGAAAGTGGTGATGTTGGAATCCAGAATCGTGGACAGCGCGCGCTTAAAACCGGCGTCGATGGCGGAGATCGCGTTGCGCCCGCCGCGCAATTCCTCGCGGATGCGCTCATAGATCAGCACGTTGGAGTTGACCGCGATGCCGACCGTCAGCACGATGCCGGCGATGCCAGGCAGCGTCAGCGTGGCGTTCAACAGCGACAACACGCCGAAGATCATCGCGACATTGATGGCGACCGCGATGTTGGCGAACACGCCGAACAGCCGGTAGGTCAAGAGCATGAACACGATGACCATGATCGAGCCGACATACGCGGCGAGTTCGCCCTTCTCGATCGAATCCTGACCGAGCCCGGGACCGACGGTGCGCTCCTCGATGACCGTCAGCGGGGCCGGCAGCGCGCCGGCGCGCAGCAGGATGGCCAGATCGTTCGCCGCCTGCACGGTGAAACTGCCCGAAATCTGCCCCGAACCGCCAGTGATCGGCTCGCGGATGACGGGAGCGGAAATCACCTCGTTATCGAGCACGATCGCAAAGGGTTGTCCGACATTCTCGGACGTCGCCTGCGCGAATTTACGGGAACCGGAGGTATTGAAACGGAAGCTGACGATCGGTTCGCCCGAGCGCTGGTCGAAGCCGGGCTGCGCGTCAGTCAGATCGCCGCCCGAGACCAGAACCTGCTTCTTGATGACATAGGGTATCTTCGGCGCCGTCGAGCTCATCAGCACTTCGGAATCCGGCGGCGCCCTGCCCGCTTGCGCCTGATCCGGCGGCACGGTGGTGTCGACCATGCGGAATTCCATCTTGGCGGTCTTGCCCACCAGCTCCTTCAGACGCGTCGGGTCCTGCAAGCCCGGCACCTGGACCAGAATGCGGTCCTGCCCCTGGCGCTGGATTGACGGCTCCACGGTGCCGAGCTGATTGACGCGGCGTTCGACGATCTGGATCGACTGCTCGACTGCCTGCCGAATGCGTTCCGTCACCGCCGCCTGCGGGACGGTAAGCCGGATCAATCCGCCGCCGGCATCGCTAACTTCAAGGCTGCGCTGACCGCTGCTACCGAGCAGCCCGCCGAGCGGCTGCGACAGCTCCCGCAGCTTTGTCAGCGCATTCTGCGCGTCGGTGTCCCTGCTGATGCGGACTTCGACGGCGTCGTTGCGCACGGCAAGGCCGGTATAGCCGATCTTGGCATCGCGCAACGCGCGGCGAACGTCGTCACGGACTTGCTCGAGTTTGTCTTTCTTGACCGCGTTCGCGTCCACCTCGAGCAGGATGTGGGAGCCGCCCTGCAGATCGAGGCCGAGCACCAGTCGTCGCTGCGCCCATGTCGGCCAGCCCTTGACGGTCGCTTCGGGAAAGAAATTCGGAACGGCGCAAAGGCACACCACTAGTGCCGTCAGGATGATCGCCAGCGCCTTCCACCGCGTGAAATACAACATCGAGTTGACCCGTCAGATCCAGGGAGAATGCGGCGTTTGAAACGCTAGCTCGCGGACGTTTCGTCCTTGGCGGGCTCAGTCTTTTCCTTCGCCGGCTCACCCTTGGCGCGCACCCCCGAGATCATTTGCCGCATTTGCCGCACCCGCACGCCATCGGAGATTTCGAATTCGATCTGGTCGTCATCGACCACTTTTGTCACTTTGCCGACCAAGCCGCCGGTCGTCACCACCGTGTCGCCGCGGCGGATGTTCTTCACGAGCTCGGCGTGGTCCTTCACTTTTTTCTGCTGCGGCCGCAGAATCAGGAAATACATGATCACGAAGATCAGCGCGAACGGCAACAGCGACATCAACATGCTGTTGGTATCGCCGCCGCCCGCGGCCTGGGCAAACGCAGGTGTAATCAGCATTCGGACAATCCTCGTGAAACGGGATGAGTGGGCAACGCCAGTCGCGCCGCGCCGGTTCGGGTCAAATTCGCGCGGACTATAGCGGCCGCGGTCCCAATTGCAACGCCGCCCGGCCCCTCATTTGCGCCGCTTGCGGCCTCTTTAAAGGCCCGATATGGGTGCGTCGTCAGGAACCCGATCGATGTCAAAAAAGTCAGGGAAATCCGGCTTGCGCCCAGCCTCGAAAGCGGTGTCCGCCAAATCCGCGGGCGCCGCGGCAAAACGTCCGTCCGCACGGCCCACTGATAGCGCCGGGCAGCGCATCGCGCGCGCGCTCGAGGCGATCGCGGCACACCTTTCGGCAGCGTCGCCGTCCCCCAGCAAGGCGGACTCATTCGCCGGCGCCGACGCCTTCGTCTGGCACCCCAACGGACGGCTGGCGCCGGTGCCGCGCGTCAGCCGCGTCGACCTCGGCCTGCTCAAGGGGATCGACCGGATGCGCGACATCCTGATCGAGAATACCGAGCGTTTTGCCAACGGACTTCCCGCCAACAACGCCCTACTATGGGGCGCGCGCGGCATGGGCAAGTCGTCGCTGGTCAAGGCGGTGCATGCCAGCATCAACGCCAACCGCAAGCCGGCCGACCGGCTGAAACTGATCGAGATCCATCGGGAGGATATCGAGGGCCTGCCCTTGCTGATGTCGCTGCTGCGCAGCTCGGCCTTTCATTTTATCGTGTTTTGCGACGACCTTTCGTTCGACGGCAACGACACCTCCTACAAGTCGCTGAAGGCGGTGCTCGAAGGCGGCATCGAGGGCCGGCCCGACAATGTGATCCTGTACGCCACCTCCAACCGCAGGCACCTGCTGCCGCGCGACATGATGGAAAACGAACGCTCGACGGCGATCAATCCCGGCGAGGCGGTCGAGGAGAAGGTCTCGCTGTCAGACCGGTTCGGCTTGTGGCTCGGCTTTCACCGATGCAGCCAGGATGAATATCTCGCGATGGTGAAGGGCTATTGCGGCCACTTCGGCATCAAGCTCGCGGAAGACGCGCTTGAGCGCGAAGCGCTGGAATGGTCGACCACGCGCGGCTCGCGCTCGGGACGCGTGGCCTGGCAGTTCACACAGGAACTGGCAGGGCGGCTGGGCGTGAGGCTAAAGGGCAGGTAGCAGGTATCCCGGCGTTCCGCGCAACTGACGTTACGCCCGGCGGTGCGCCGTTGAGCCGGGGTCAGACTGCGTTCAGCACTTCAGGGGATCCCGTTCTGCCGAGCAGAACTTACGCCCCGTTAAGGAATTGAATCGGATCGACCGGCGAGGAGCCTTTGCGGATCTCGAAGTGGAGCTGCGGCGACCCCACCTCGCCCGACTGACCCGATTTGGCAATGATCTGGCCGCGCTTGATCGTGTCGCCGCGCTTCACCAAGAGCTCACTCGCATGGGCATATGCGGTGACGTAACCATTGGCGTGCCGAATCAGGACCAGATTGCCATAACCCTTGAGTTCATTTCCGGAATAGGCAACGACGCCGTCTTCCGCCGCCTTCACCGGCGTGCCCTCGGGCACCGCCAGATTGATGCCGTCGTTGGCCTTGCCGTTAGTCTTGGCGCCGTAGCTGGTGATCACCTTGCCGCGCACCGGCCAGCGGAATGTCGGCAGCGCACCGGTTGCATCAGCCGCCTTAGCCGGCGCGTCAGCAGAGTTTTCCTCGACCTTCGTTGTGGCCTGGGCCAGCCGCGCGCTTTGCGCCGGAGCGCCCGCTGCCGCAGCCATCCTGGTGGCGGGCGGCGCCAACGCCGCCGCAGGCTGGGCGTCAGCCACCGTCGCCGGCTGCGCAGCATGGCCGTCGGCCGCGGTCTTTGCACTGGGCACCGTGAGCTTCATGCCGAGTTTGACTTTCGCCGACGGATCGATGTTGTTCGCCCTCGCCAGTTCCGTCACCGATACATGGTTGCGATGGGCAATGCCGAGCAGTGTATCGCCGCGGTTGACGACATGGATCGATGGCGCCGCGCCGGCCATGGCAATCGGCCTGCTCGCCGGCGCGGCCAATGCGGGCGCGGCGGCCGTGGCCTGACGCGGAATGATCAGTTGCTGGCCCGGCGACAGGGCGCGCGGCCCCCTGTAGCCATTGGCCTGAAGGATCGCGGCCGGCGATACATGGTAGCGGCGGGCAAGGGTATCGAGCGTGTCGCTGGTGCCGACGATGATTGTGGTATCGCCCTGGCCGGCGCCACGGGTCGCCGCGACCGAGCGCGGCGCGACACTGCCAGTGGTCTCGATCGGACGCGTCGGCGGAGCATACGAGGTCAGCCCCCGCCCTGCGCCGGAAACGCCGCTATTGACAGCCGGATAGGACTGCGGCGCCGCGATCGGCGGCGGCAAGGCTTGTGACTGATATTGCGATTGCGGGCGGGAATATTGCGGAAGTTCGCGGCGCTCGACTGCGGGAGTCGCTACCGCGCCCGTGGCGTCGGAATGCGAGGCAAAGGGATTGGAGAGGGGATTTTGCGCGAGGCGCGTCGACATGTCAGCGCTGCAGCCCGCAAAGCCGAACGACATCAGCGCCAGCGCCGCGACGTGCGGTACGCGGCGCGAGCAAAGCAACTCGACGACACCGGACATGGTTACTCACTCATACGCAACAAATTACCGATTTGAGTAAACACCGCCCCAAGTAAACAACTGCTTAACCCTGCGATTAGGACCTCGGCACGGCCAAACCGCCCGCCCCCATTGCGGGAGCCCATTCGTGTCTCGAACCATGATGCGGATCCTTCGCGACGCCGCCTAAGGGGCGGCCTCTCAGACTGAGGGATTGGGGGTCGGTAGCCTTTCCCCAAGAGCCATTAAAGTTCGCGGGCGATGCCCGGCAGCGCCGGCACAAAACGCACGTCCACCAGTTCCTTGCGATCGAAACCTGCGTCGGTCCTGGTCACGCGGATCAGAGTTCTGGGTGCCGTGATGCGGACCCACCGGCGCGATCAGGATGCCGCCTGGCTCGAGCCGCCCGGTCAACGCCTCCGGAATTTGCTCCATCGCCGCCGTGACGATGATGCGATCGAAAGTGCCGGCGCTGGCCGGGATGTCGAAACCGTCCCCCAGCATCACCTCGACATTGTGGCAACCGAGCTTCCTGAGCCGGACCCGGGCGCTGTCGGCCAAAGTCCGGTAGCGCTCGATCGTCAGCACCTGCCCGCAAAGCCGCGACAGGATGGCGGCCTGGTAACCGGAGCCGGTGCCGATCTCCAGCACGCGATGATGCTTCTGCAGCTTCAACTGTTCGGTCATGTAGGCCACCACGAACGGCTGGCTGATGGTTTGCCCGCAGGCAATGCCGAGCGCGCTGTCGCGGTAGGCATCGGCGCGATCGGCCGGCTCCACGAAGGCCTCGCGGGGAATCTCCTCCATGGCGCGCAGCACCGCCTGATCGCTGATCCCGCGGCGCCGCAGGGTGAGCTGAAACATCATCTTTTCCGGCGGATTGTGCGTCGCGGGCATGTCCATCTCTTAAAGGCCCTTACCAGGGCCGTCTCGAACAATTTGATGCAAGGCAAGCCGCCGGCTTGGGGAGTAATTTTCCCTAGAACTCGATCTTCCCGTCAGGGAACCGGCTGGATAGCTTGGCGTTAAGGCAGCGGGCAATCAATCCTGCTCCATAGCCTGCAACGGCGCGGGCCGCGTCTTTGCACGCGTTGACATTGCGCCGATTAGCGTTATTTGAATCCTTAAGTGTCGGGACGGGCAAGGATATTATCATGACTGCGACGCGGCCGCCGGGCGGTTCTGTCTTCCTCGTCGAGGACGAGGTCATGATCAGGATGATGGTCGCAGACATGCTGGAGGAGCTGGGCTTCAGGGTGGCGGCCGAGGCCGGCGAGATCAATGAGGCGATCAGACTCGCGCAATCCACCGAGTTCGACCTCGCCATTCTCGACGTCAACGTCAACGGCAAGGTGATTTCCCCGGTTGCCGAATTGATCGCGGCGCGCAACCGCCCGTTCATCTTTGCGACCGGCTATGGCTCGTCGGGGCTACCGCAGAAATACCGCGACCGCCCCGCGCTGCAAAAACCCTTCCAGCTCGAAACCCTGGCGCGGATGATCGACAGCACGCTAAAGGGCGCGACGGTTTAGGCCAACGCGGGGCGACTATTCGCCCCCTATTTCAGCGTCGCTGTCAGCGCCTGCGAAAATTCGTCGTCGGTGCGGTCGAGCCGCAATGGCGTCACCGAAACATATCGCGCCGCCAGCGCCCACAGATCGGTGCCTTCCACGGGTACATCGATCTGTGCGAGCCGCTCGAACCCGATCCAGAAATACGGATTGCCGCGACCATCGCGGCGCTGGTCGACTTTGAGAAAGCGGAGATTGCGCTTGCCCTGCCGTGTCACGCGGACGCCGGCGACATCCCCGGGCGCGCAGGCGGGAAAGTTGACATTGATCACGGTGTTCTTGGGCACGCCGGCGTCGATCACCTTGCGCAGAATCGGGGGGCCGAATTGCAGCGCCGTCTCCCATAGCGGCGCGTTGCGGGTCTCCATGCTGAATTCCTGCGACAGCGCGAACGACGGAATTCCCAAAATGGTGCCTTCCAGCGCGCCTGCGATGGTGCCGGAATAGACGACGTCTTCAGCGACGTTGCGGCCCTTGTTGACGCCCGACAGCACCAGGTCCGGCATGATTTCGCCGAGGATGTGGCGTGCGCCCATGATCACGCAATCGGTCGGCGTGCCCCGGACTGCGAAATGACGCGGGCCTACTTCGCGCAATCGCAGCGGATCGTTCAGCGACAGCGAATGCGAGACGCCGGACTGGTCGAGCTCCGGCGCCACCACCCAGACGTCGTCGGACAGCGCGCGCGCGATTTCCTCGACGATCTTGAGGCCGGAGGCATGGATGCCGTCGTCATTGGTGCAGAGAATTCGCATCCGCTTTCAGTGCCCTTTTTCGATCGGTTCCATCGATATGCCCGTCTTTATCCCTCCCACGCCGTGGAGGCAAACCCAGCAACTTCAATGGAAAAAGCCGCCCTCAAAGCTCCAGATGCCGGCTATTTGTCTTTCGCAATGACCGCCAACGCGGTTACCGCTTGATGCGAATGCGCCATGGGCGCACGAATTTTGCGGGCCAGTTTTCAATTCGCATATCGAATTTTTGAGCCGCCGGTTGCGGCGCCGCAATGGAAACTTCCCTGGCAGGAATTTCCTTCATGCTCGATTCCTTCAAGTCCGGGACGTGCTCCTTGGGGGCTGCGGGCTTTCCGGGGGGTTCCGGATAATATTTGCGGGCAACCTCAATCGCCTTGTCGAAGTCGTCGCGATCGAACCACCTCTCGGCGCGCAGGCTTTCCAGCACGCCGTCTTCCCACAACCTGCTGGCCTCGATATCGAATTTGCCCTTCTGCTTCTGGTCGCAGGCCTGGATGCCATAGCCAGTGACGGCCCATTGTTTGCCCACCCAATAGATATCGCGATGCAGGGCCATTGGTCGGTTCGTATCCGAAAGCGGCGCGCGCCGCAGGCAGAAGACGAGGATACCGGGGCGCGCCGCCTTCGCAACAACGAAGGCGGGCACTGGCGAGTAAATCGCCCGATCACTTGTCGCGAGCAATCACCTTCAACCCGCCCATATAGGGCTGCAGCACGTCGGGCACGGCGATCGAGCCATCCTCCTGCTGGTAGGTTTCCATGACCGCGATCAGCGCGCGGCCGACCGCGGTGCCGGAACCATTCAGCGTGTGCACAAAGCGCGGCTTGCCGTCTCCCCCGCGATAGCGTGCGTCCATGCGGCGGGCCTGGAAATCGCCGCACACCGAGCAGCTCGAAATTTCCCTGAAAGCGCCGCCCTCGCCCTGCCCGGGCATCCAGACCTCGATATCGTAGGTCTTCTGCGCCGAAAAGCCCATGTCGCCGGCGCACAGCGTCATCACGCGGTAATGCAGATCGAGCTGCCGCAGCACCTCCTCGGCGCAGGCCAGCATGCGCTCGTGCTCGTCGCGGCTGGTCTCGGGCGTCGTGATCGAGACCAGTTCGACCTTTGTGAACTGATGCTGGCGGATCATGCCGCGGGTGTCGCGGCCGGCAGCACCGGCCTCGGCGCGAAAGCAGGGCGTCAGGGCGGTGAACCGCATCGGCAACTGCTTCTCGTCGAGGATGAACTCGCGGACGAGATTGGTCAGCGGCACTTCGGCGGTGGGGATCAGCCAATATTCTTCCGTACGCTCCACTAGATCGAACGGGGTGAGACGCTGATCGAGATCAAACGAACCGGGCCGAGAACCGGCACTCTCATATTCTTCCACCAGGCGACGGATTTGGCTCGCCTTCGTTTCTACACGTGTGACTAAGAACTGATCGTCCGCAAATTTCGGCAGCTGCCCGGTGCCAACCATTACCTCGTTTCGCACCAGCAGAGGTGGATTCACCTCGGTATAGCCGTGCTCGTTGGTGTGCAAATCGAGCATGAACTGCCCGATCGCGCGCTCCAGACGGGCGAGGCCTTTCTTCAGCACAACAAAGCGCGCGCCGCTCAGCTTCGCCGCCGTTTCAAAATCCATGAAGCCGAGCGCGCCGCCGAGATCGTCATGCGGCTTTGGCGTAAAGGCATAGTTGCGCACCGCGCCGAAATGGTGCCGCACCACATTGCCATGCTCGTCGACGCCCTCGGGCGCGTCGTCCGCCGGCAGGTTCGGGATCGCCGCAAGCGCGTTGGCGAGTTCGTCGTCCGCCGTCTTTGCCGCCAATTCGAGTTCCGGCATGGTGGTCTTGAGCGCAGCCACCTCGGCCATCAGCTTTGCGGCGCGTGCTTCGTCTTTCGCCTTCTTGGCGTCACCGATTTCCTTCGATGCGGAATTGCGCCGCGCCTGCTCCTGCTCCGATTTGAGGATTGCCGCGCGGCGCGCTTCGTCGATCGCCAGCAGTGATCGCGAAAGCGGCTCCAGCCCGCGCCGCTTCAGCGCGGCGTCGAAGGCCTGTGCGTTATCGCGGATCCATTTGATGTCGTGCATAGCCAATTTCCCGTCATGGCCGGGCAAAAGCGCGAAGCGCGTCTTCACCCAGAATCCCGGCCATCCACGTCCTTGCTGCCTTAGAACAAGTGGTGGATGCCCGGGTCAAGCCCGGGCATAACGAATCATAGGCAGTGTGTCGCGATGATAGGTGAAACGTGGGCGCTCGCCCCTACTCCGCCGGCGTCGGATCGGGCGGCGGCGGGGCAGCGGTTGGCGGAGGCGCGGCGGCGGTGGCCGTCTTGGCCGCCTGCCTCTCCACCATGCGCACCGCCAGGATCGAGCCTTCGTACAGCGCCAGCAGGGGTATCGCGAGCGAGGCCTGGCTGAGCACGTCGGGCGGCGTCAGCACGGCGGCGATGATGAAGGCGACCACGATGAAATAGCGGCGCTTCTCGCGCAGCTGCTTCGAGGTGATGATGCCGATCCGTCCCAGCAGCGTCAGGATAACCGGCAGCTGGAACGCCACGCCGAACGCGAAGATCAGCGACATCATCAGCGACAGATATTCGCCGACCTTCGGCAATAGCTGGATTTGCGCGGTCTCGGGGCCGCCCATTTGCTGCATGCCGAGCGAGAACCGCACCAGCATCGGCAGCACCACGAAATAGACCAGCATCGATCCCAGCACGAAGAACACCGGGGTGGCGATCAGATAGGGCAGGAACGCGCCACGCTCGTGCTTGTAGAGACCGGGCGCCACGAACTTGTAGATTTGGGTGGCAACGATCGGAAACGAGATGAAACCGGCGCCGAACATCGCCAGCTTCAACTGGGTGATGAAGTATTCCAGCAGCGCGGTGTAGATGAACTTCGAGTTCTCGGGACCAGCGACCCAGACGAACGGCCACACCAGCACGTTGTAGATTTGCTTGGCGAAGAAGAAGCAGAAGATGAAGGCGATGCCGAAACCGAGCAGCGCCTTAATCAGCCGCGAGCGCAGCTCGATCAGATGATCCATCAGCGGCGCTTTGCTGGCCTCGATATCCTCGGCGCTCATGACGCTTTGGCGTCCTTGAGAACGTCAGGCGCGCCCGCCGCGGTGTCCCGCGGCGCGGGTTGCGCCTGTGCCTCCTGCACGATCGCCAGCGGCTGCGCGGCAAGCGCGTGCGCATCGGCCTCGGTAAAGGTTTCCGGGATCGGGGTTTCCGGCGTGACCGGCGGATCGATCGCGGGCGTATCGGTTACCCCGGCCGCCGGCTTGTCGATGCCTTCGATGTCGAGGGCCTTGCTGACGTCCTTCTCGAGTGAGGTCATCAGATTGCCGCTGGTGAAACCGGTGGCGGCTTCCTTGACCTCATCAAAACTCTTTTTGAGGTCGGCCATTTCGGCCTCGCGCATCGCTTCCTGGAACTGGCCCTGGAATTCGGCGGCCATCTTGCGCGCCTTGCCCATCCATTGCCCGATCATGCGCATCACGCCCGGCAGCTCTTTCGGGCCGATGGCGATCAACGCGACAACCGCGATGACAACAAATTCACTCCACCCGATGTCGAACATAAAAAATTCCGCTTACGCGAGGCGATGTCACCCAATGCTTGTCAGACAAGATTTGGGCCGCTCGCGTCTTCCTCAACCGGTCTTGCCGCGATGTGCCGCAAGCGGATGTTCAGACCACCTTGCTGCCGACATCCGATCGCGTCGCCGTAGACGGCGTGGCGTTGTGATCGATCGTCTTCACGGGCTCGGGCTTTTCCGCAGTCTTCTCATCGTCCTGCATGCCCTTCTTGAAGGCCTTGATGCCCTGGGCGACGTCGCCCATCAGGTCGGAAATCTTGCCGCGACCAAACAGCAGCAGGACGACTGCAATCACGACGATCCAGTGCCAAATGCTAAGCGAACCCATCCTGCAAACCCTCCAAACACGCGCGGCCGGCAACCCAGCCTAATCTTTCCGGAAAGTAGGCTCAGGAGGTGTCAAAAACAAGGACTTAGACCCGGTCAAATCCGTGTCAGCGCGACCCATTGCCGCTATTGTTAACCGGCGACGGCAGGCCGGTCGTCAACGCCTCAACCGAGTTTTGAGCTAGCTGCCACCGCCGGTTTCCGGCTCCACGGCCGGCGCCAGCGCCAGTTCCAGATCGCCGATTTCCAGCGGATCCTCGTCATCGCGCAAGGCGGGATCGTCCGACGGCGTTGGAACGCTGAAACCGGAAGGCAGCCGCGAATCCAAGAGGCCCGTTCCTTTCAGCTCCTCCAGGCCCGGCAGATCGGTGAGCGCCTCGAGACTGAACTGCGACAGGAAGGCTTCCGTGGTTCCGAAGGTCAGCGGACGGCCCGGCGTCTTGCGGCGGCCGCGCGGGCAAATCCAGCCTGTCTCCAGCAGGACGTCGAGCGTTCCCTTGGAAGTAATCACCCCGCGGATTTCCTCGATCTCCGCGCGCGTGACCGGCTGGTGATAGGCGATGATGGCGAGCATCTCGATCGCCGCACGCGACAGTCGCCGCGTTTCGGTACTCTCCCTCGTCATCAACCAGGACAGATCGCCGGCGGTGCGGAAGGTCCATTTATTGGCGACGCGAACCAGATTGACGCCGCGGGAGGCGTAATCCGCCTGCAGTTGCGCCAGCGCGACCTTGATGTCGACACCGTCGGGCATCCGCTTGGCCAGCGCGACCTGATCGAGCGGCTCGGCGGAGGCAAACAGCAGCGCTTCCAGCAGCCGCAATTCCTCGGGTCGCGCCTGTGGATCGCCGGAACG
Organism: uncultured Alphaproteobacteria bacterium; assembly: GCA_963801875.1. Taxonomy (GTDB): domain Bacteria; phylum Pseudomonadota; class Alphaproteobacteria; order Rhizobiales; family Xanthobacteraceae; genus Bradyrhizobium. The sequence goes on from CAWDGT010000012.1 coordinate 75,578, forward strand.
CTCCTCGACATCGGCTTTGCGTTTTTCGGCCAGGCTTGCCATGGCTCGCTCTCCTTCTTCCACTTACTCGACCGGCAGATCCGGCGCGGTCATCGCGCCGGATACTGGTTGGGGCGGACGCTTTCGAAAATACAGCGGCGCGAACGCCTCTTTCTGGTGCAGTTCCATCCCGCCTTCCCTGACCATCTCCAGCGCCGCGGCAAAGCTAGACGCGAAAACCGTGGCTTTTTGCGATGGATCGACGACGTAGTTGAGCAGGTATTCGTCGAGACGGCTCCAGTCCTGGGCCATCCCGACCAAGCGTTCCAGCGATGCCCTCGCCTCGGTCAGCGACCACACCGTGCGTTTGGCCAGATGCACCGTCGCAAGTACGCGCTGCTGGCGCTGCGTGGCATAGGCGGTGAGCAGGTCGAACAGGGTGGCGGTGAACCTGGGATGCCGAATTTCGGCGATGGTTTCCGGATTGCCGCGCGGAAAGATATCGCGCTGCAATTGCGGACGATTCATCAGCCGATTCGACGCTTCGCGAATAGCCTCCAGCCGGCGCAGCCGGTTGGCCAGCGCAGTCGCCATTTCCTCCGCGCTCGGTCCGTCCGCGGTCGCGGGTTCGGGCAGCAACAGCCGCGATTTGAGAAACGCCAGCCATGCCGCCATCACCAGATAGTCGGCGGCGAGTTCGAGGCGGATCTTCCGGGCCGCCTCGATGAACACCAGATACTGGTTGGCGAGTGCCAGGATGGAGATCTTGTGAAGATCGACCCTCTGCTGCCGCGCCAGTGCTAGTAGCAGATCGAGCGGGCCCTCATAACCTTCGACGTCGACAACCAGCGACGGCTCGTCATCCGACAATTCAGCCGGCCGGCCGGTTTCGAATGACAAGATTTCCGCACTCATGCGCCTGCCGCCGTTCCTGCCCGATCCATCAACGCATCCAATTCAGCCCGCGCTTTCCGCCGGTCGAACGCTTGCGGCGCCTTCCGCGACGCCAGCGCCCGGCGGGCGCGCTCCAGTGCCGTGCCCGACAACTCCGGCGTTTCGCCAGCAACCTCACGCATTTCGTCCAGCTTGCCGTTACAATGCAGGACCATGTCGCAACCAGCCGCAAGGATGGCCCGGGTCCGCTCGGCGATCGACCCCGCCAAAGCGTTCATGGACACGTCATCACTCATCAACAAACCCTGGAACCCGATCACGCCGCGAATCACTTGGTTGATGATTGTCGCAGAAGTCGTCGCGGGATGGGCGGGGTCTAATGCGCTAAACACAACATGGGCGGTCATCGCCATCGGCAGATCCGCCAGCGGTTGAAAAGCGGCGAAATCGGTCCGTTCCAGTTCCACTTTTGCGGTATCCACCTCGGGGAGCCTGAAATGGGTATCCGTGGTCGCCCGGCCATGGCCGGGAATGTGCTTGAGAACAGGCAAAACGCCGCCCTGTTCCAGACCTTCTGCCACCGCCCGCGCAATCGCGGCGACCTTGTCCGGTTCGGTTCCGTAGGCCCGGTCGCCGATCACTGCATCGGCACCAGCCACCGGCACGTCCGCCAGCGGCAGGCAATCCACGGAGATCCCGAGATCACTGAGGTCGGCCGCAATCAGACGCGCGCTCAATTGAGCTGCCCTCAGGCCTAACGCAGGGTCGACGTCGTAAAGCCTGCCAAGGACCGCTCCCGCCGGATAGACCGGCCAGTGCGGCGGACCGAGGCGCTGCACCCGGCCCCCTTCCTGATCGATCAGGACCGGGGCATCCGGCTGGGCCAGCTCCTTTCGTAATTCATTAACAAGCTGAATTACTTGTTTCGGTACCTCAATATTCCGCTTGAACAGGATAAAGCCCCACGGCCGCTCTGAGCGGATGAACTCACGCTCGGCGCGGGTCAGCTCCGGTCCGGATACGCCTGTAATGAAGGCCCGATTGTTCATGCGGGCCGATTAGCCCGCTGTCAGCCTGGGGGTCAAGGAAACGACCCTTAATTCCTTTGGACGACGCATTGCCCGCCGGCCGTCTTCAGGCTGCCGCAGAAATGTGACGCCTCTTCGGACGTCCCGAACGGGCCTACCATGGCGCGGTAGTAGATGCCCTTGTCGCCAAGATCGGCGCGCTTGATCACCGGCTCATGAGATCCCAGCACCGCCGGGAACTTACCCTGCAGAGCCCGGAAGGACGCCTGGGCGTCGGCCTCGTTGCGCTGCGAGGAGACCTGAACCAGGTATCCGCCGCTGCTCGCCGCGCCGCTGGGGGCCGCTGCAGGTGTGGTTTGCGTGGGGTTGGTGGCGGCGACGTGGGTCCGGGCATCCGCGGCAGGCGCCGGCGGGGTTCCCTGCGGCGACAGCGATAACGGCGCATTCGCGCTGGCGTTGGCCGCCGATGGTGGGCTCCGCGGGGCACCAGGCGCCGGCGTGGGCGTCATCCGCGCAGCCGGTGCTGGTTTCGCTGACGGGGCCGACGCAGAGGTGACCGGCACTGCCGCGCCATCAGGCTGGTCGCCGTGGACGGTAAGTGTCTTGACCTTTCGCGGCTCAGTGTTCGGCAGCGCGCCATTCCCGGCGCCTGCCGATGGCGGACCGCCAGGGACGACGCTGGCCGCCGACGGCGGATTGCCATTCTGGTTCAGCGGCGGGAACACCACGCGTGGACCGGACTTGGCGTTGACGTCGACCGGCGCTTCTTCGCGCGGAACGATCTTCTCGGTGCCGTCACCCGTCACCATGCGGTCCGGCAGCTTGGCGGTCCCGTCGGAGGGCGCCGGCACGATCTTGGTCGGAGTTGAATCAGCCCTGATAATCGGCGGATCGCCGCTGCGCGGCGATCCAACATAGGTACGGTAGGCAAGCGCCGCGCCCGTTCCCACCACCGCCAGCCCAAGAACGACGAAAACCGCAACCATGCCGCCGCGACGCTTGACCTGATCCTCGGCGCCGTCGTCATAGTCGTCCTGATAGTAAGCATCATCGGCATAGGCCGAATCCTGCTGCTGCGCGTCAGCATCGGGCTCGCCGTACAGCGCTTCGTCATAGCGCGACGGATCGGGCTCGCGATCTGCGTCGGTGAATGGCGGCGGGTCATCATAATGCGGATCGGGCGCGGCACGCGCCGCCGCATAACGCTGCAGTGGGTGAACCGCGCTCGGGTATTCCGGAGGGAAATCCTGCTGCGGCACTTCATACCTGGCAGCGCGCCGCATCCATGGCGGCGGGCCAGCCGGAGGATCCGCCTCCGGCTCGTCCGGTAGCTGATACTGATCGCGCGGGTTGCTGCGCGGCGGGACCGGTTGATTGGCCCGACCCGGAGCGAGGAACGGATCGGTCTGGCCGATCAGCCGTGCGAGCTCGGCCAGTGGATCGCTCTCGGCCCTCGCCGAGGCATATGGATCATCGCCGCGATCATAATCGCCGTCCGCGGGAAAAGGTCTGTTCTGATATCGATCAGCCATCGTGATGATGCGTCCCCTTCGGGAAAACCGCCAACCCGCTTCTACTGACGAACCAGCCCCTGCCAGATGCCCCCACCGTACCCCTGTGAGCGGCCGTCGCCCCTAATTACCTCATCTCGTCCGGAGCGTGAACGCCGAGAACGGCCAAACCCGACGCCAGAACCGAAACGACGCCCTGGACCAGAGCCAGCCGCGCCTTCGTGATCTCTGCATCATTATTGATAATGAAGCGTAAATAGGGCAAATCGCGCCCCCTCGTCCATAACGCGTGAAATTCGCTGGCAAGATCATAGAGGTAAAAAGCGATTCGGTGTGGCTCATGAGCCACCGCCGCCGCCTCGATCATCCGGGGGTAGAGCGCCAGCCGCCGCAGCAGATCCAGTTCCGCCGGATCGGTCAGCCGCTCCAGCGCCGCCTGACTGAGGAACGCCGCCCGCGCGCCGGTCTCCTCCGGAAGGCCCGCGACCACCTCCCGGGCGTTGCGGAACACCGAGTGGCCGCGGGCGTGGCCGTACTGGACGTAAAAGACCGGGTTCTCCTTGGACTGCTCGATCACCTTGGCCAGGTCGAAATCCAGCACCGCGTCGTTCTTGCGGAACAACATCATGAACCGGACTGCATCGGAGCCGACCTCGTCGACCACTTCGCGCAGCGTGACGAAATCGCCGGAGCGTTTCGACATCTTCACCGGCTCGCCGTTGCGCAGCAGGCGCACGAGTTGCACGATCTTCACATCCAGCGTGGCCTTGCCGGCGGTGACGGCCTTGACCGCCGCCTGCATGCGCTTGACGTAGCCGCCGTGGTCGGCACCGAAGACATCGATGAGATTGGTAAAGCCGCGATCGAACTTGTTTTTGTGATTGGCGATATCGGACGCGAAATAGGTGTAGCTGCCGTCCGATTTCATCAGCGGACGATCGACGTCGTCGCCATAGGCGGTGGCGCGAAACAGCGTCTGCTCGCGGTCCTCATAATCCTCGACCGGTGCGCCGCCTTTTGGCGGAGGCAGACGGCCTTCGTAAACGTCGCCCTTGGAACGAAGATAGTCGATGGTCGAAGTAACGCAGTTGTTTCCATTTTCGATCAGCGACCGCTCGGAAAAAAACACGTCATGCCTGATGTTGAGCGCGGCGAGATCGCCCCTGATCTCCTCCATCATCATCGCGATGGCCTTGCCGCGCACGAGCGGCAGCCATCCCCGTTCCGGCATCGTCAGCAGCCGGTCACCGTATTCGCCGGCCAGCGCCTGCCCCACCGGCTTCAGATAATCGCCGGGATAAAGCCCTTCCGGAATCGCGCCGATATCCTCGCCGAGCGCCTCGCGGTACCTGAGAAAAGCCGAGCGGGCCAGCACGTCGACCTGCGCGCCGGCATCGTTAATGTAATATTCGCGAGTGACATCATAGCCCGCGAATATCAGCAGGCTTGCCAGCGCATCGCCGAACACCGCGCCGCGGCAATGCCCGACATGCATCGGTCCGGTCGGGTTTGCCGAGACGTATTCGACGTTGACCTTCTCGGCCGCGCCTATCGTGCTTCGCCCGTAGGCGTCGCCCTCGCGCAGCACGGTACGAAGCGCATCCGACCAGGCCGACGGTTTCAAGGTGAGATTAATGAAGCCGGGCCCGGCCACATCGACGGAGGCGATCAAATCGTCGGCGCGCAATTTCGACGCGATCGCTTCGGCGAGATCGCGCGGTCTGGACCCGGATTCCTTCGCCAAAACCATCGCGGCATTGGTCGCCATATCGCCATGCGCGGCGTCGCGCGGCGGCTCGACCACGACGCGCGACAGGTCGATTCCCGCCGGCCATCCGCCTTCGGCCGCCAGCGCGAAGCAGACCGCATGTACGCGCGCCAGCGCGTCGGCAAAAAGATGCGGCGGTAATGCTTTTTCGGCCATGGGCGGACTGTACCGGAGAATATGCCGCGCCTGCGGCCTGAGGCCGCCGCCTAACGCAAATCCGGGGTCGAGTCAAAAAGCCTTTGATGCTCGGTCAGCGCGAAACGGTCGGTCATCCCGGCGATGAAGTTGCCGATCCGCCTGGCGAACTCGGTTTCCGTGTCCTCGCCATCGGGCCGCAGCCACTCGGCCGGCAGATCGCCCGGCGCCTTCTGGTAGCGGGCAAACAGATCGAACAGGATCTGTTCGGCCTCGCCCATCACCCGCATCACCCGCGGATGCCGGTACATTCTCAGTTTGAGGAACGACTTGATCCCGGCCTCGGCCCGCGCGGCATCGGCGGGAAATCCGATCAGCACCTCGCCATGGTTACGGACATCGTCGACGGATCGGGGCCGCACAGCGTCCAGACGCCTGCGCGCTTCCGAGACGACCGCGCCGATCAGACAGGAAATCAGCTCGCGCACCAGTTCGGCGCCACGCCGGTCGTTATCGAGGGCAGGATAGTGCCTGGCGATTTCAGCGATCATTTCTGCCGTCAGCGGCATGATCTTGAGATCATCGACCGCAAACAGACCGGCGCGCAGACCATCGTCGATATCGTGGGCGTCATAGGCAATATCGTCGGCGATGGCGGCGACCTGCGCCTCCAGCGACGCAAAGCTCCATAATTCCAGATCGTATGTCCGATTATATTCGGAGATGCCTGCGGGAATGCCATGGTCGCGATAACGTCGCGCCGAGGCCCCATTCCGTTCCGTCAACGGGCCGTTGTGCTTGACGATACCCTCCAGCGATTCCCAGGTCAGGTTGAGCCCGTCGAATTCGGGATAGCGATGCTCCAGCGAGGTGACGACGCGCAAGGACTGGGCGTTATGATCGAACCCACCATGGGCTTGCAGGCAGCTATCCAGCGCGCGTTCGCCGGCGTGACCGAACGGGGGATGGCCGAGGTCATGGGCCAGCGCCAGCGTTTCCGTAAGGTCCTCGTCAAGACCGAGCTGGCGGGCCAGCGCGCGGGCGATCTGGGCGACCTCGAGCGTATGGGTCAGCCGGGTGCGGTAGTGATCGCCTTCGTGGAACACGAATACCTGGGTCTTGTACTTCAGCCGGCGAAAGGCGGTGGAATGAATCACCCGGTCGCAATCGCGCCGGAACGGGCTTCGGGTCTTGCTCGGCGGCTCCGCAAACAGCCGTCCGCGGCTGCGCTCGGGGTCGCAGCCATAGACCGAACGAGGAGCTGCCATTCCGACCGACACGCTGTATTAATCTCCCAAAAGGTTTGATTCCGGCAGCCAGCGCACTTAACTACGCTTGGCGGGTAATTCAAATTATCCGCATGAGGGATTACGGAGCTAAATCATGACCCCAGCCGTCACCATCAGCGAGCGGGCGGCCCACCGCATCGGGGAAATCCTCAAGACCGAGGGCAGCGGTGCGATGTTGCGCATCAGCGTCGAGGGCGGCGGCTGCTCCGGCTTTCAGTACAAGTTCGACATCGAGCACGCGCAGGCCGACGATGACCTGGTGATCGCGCGCGACAGCGCCGTGGTGCTGGTCGATCCGGCCTCCGTACCCTTCCTGGCGGGGTCCGAGGTCGATTTCGTCGACGACCTGATCGGCGCCTCGTTCCGCGTGGTCAATCCCAACGCCACCGCATCCTGCGGCTGCGGCACCAGTTTTTCGATCTGACAGCCCGGTCCTACTCCGCCGCAACCACATGCGGCCGCTCGAGGTTCTCCGCCTCTCCCGCCTGCGGTTCAAGACGGCGTTTCAGGTGGCGGTCGATCCGGTCGAGATAGATGTAGATCACCGGGGTGATGAACAGCGTGAGCAGCTGCGACACGCAGAGCCCGCCAACCACGGCGACGCCCAGCGGTTGACGCAGCTCGGCGCCGGCGCCGGCGCCGATCGCGATCGGCAGCGTGCCGAAGATCGCCGCGAATGTGGTCATCATGATCGGCCTGAACCGCAGCAACGCGGCTTCGCGAATGGCATGCTCGGCGCTCAAGCCGACACGACGGCGCTCAAGTGCAAAATCCACCATCATGATCGCGTTCTTCTTGACGATGCCGACCAGCATCACGATGCCGATCATCGCGATGACCGAGAGTTCCATGTTGAACATCATCAGCGTCAGGATCGCGCCGATGCCGGCCGACGGCAGGCCGGAAATAATGGTGATCGGATGAATGAAGCTTTCGTAGAGAATGCCGAGGATCACGAAGGCCGCGAACACCGCCGCCAGGATCAAGACGCCCTGCCCGCGCAGCGAATCCTGGAACACCTGCGCGGTGCCGGCGAAGCCGGTGGCGATGGTGGCCGGCAGGTTTGAACTCTGCTCGATCGCGCTGATCTTATCCACCGCATAGCCCAGCGAGTAGTTTGGCGCGAGGTTGAACGAGATCGTCACCGCCGGCTGCTGGCCCTGGTGGTTGATCTGCAACGGACCCACTGATGGTACCATTCTGGCCACCGCATCCAGCGGAATGGTCTGGTTGTTGGTGGTCTTCACATAGAGTTTCGAAAGGTCGGACGGATCGACCCGGAACTGCGGCTGCGCCTCCAGGATGATCTGGTAGTCGTTCGAAGGCATGTAGATGGTGCCCACCTGGCGCGCGCCGTAGGCATTGTAGAGCTGGTTGCGCACCTGGTCGACGGTGACGCCATAGACCGCGGCTTTCTCGCGATCGATGTCGACGGTCATCTGCGGATTCTTGATGTAGAGGTCGGTGGTGACGTCGAGCAGGCCGGGCACCTTGGCGATCGCGTCGCGCATCTCCGGCGCCAGCCGGTACAGCGCTTCGGTGTCGCCGCTCTGCAGGGTGTACTGGTACTGGCTCTTCGACGGCCGGCCGCCGATGTTGAGGTTCTGGATGCTCTGGAAGAACGCCTGCATGCCCGGAACCTGGGTGGCCTTCTGGCGCAGGCGCGCCATCACCACAGTCGCCGACTCCCGCTCCTTCCTCGTTTTCAGCGCGATGAACAGCCTTGCGTAATTGGCCGTCACGTTGGGACCGCCCGCGCCGACCGTGGAGTTGATGTATTCCACCGCCGGGTCGCGGCTCAAAATATCGGCCAGCTCCTTTTGACGAACCGTCATTGCCTCGAACGAGGTGTCGGTCGCAGCCTCGGTGACGCCCGACAGAAAGCCGGTATCCTCCTGGGGGAAGAAGCCCTTGGGCACGATGATGTACAGCGCGATGGTGCCGGCGAGCGTTGCCAGCGTCACCACCAGCATCATCGCCTTCTTCGCCAGTACCCAGTCGAGCGCCCACTCGTAGGTCCGGAGCCAGGATTCGAACGTCCGCTCAAAGACGCGAAGCACGATATTCGGCTTTTTGGTTTCGTCATGCGCCTTCAGCACGCGCGCGCACAGCATCGGCGTCAACGTCAGCGAAACGAACCCGGAGACCACGATCGCAACCGCGATCGTGACCGCGAATTCACGAAACACCCGCCCGACGATGCCGCCCATCAGCAGCACCGGGATGAACACGGCGATCAGCGAGAAGGTGATCGAAATGATGGTGAAGCCGATCTCGCGCGCGCCCTTCAGGGCCGCCTCATACGGCCGCATCCCATGCTCGATATGCCGGACGATGTTTTCCAGCATGACGATGGCGTCGTCGACCACGAATCCGACCGACAAGGTCAGCGCCAGCAGCGTCATGTTATTGATGGAAAAGTCCAGCATGTACATGGCGGCAAAGGTGCCGAGCAGCGAAATCGGCACCGCCAGCGCCGGGATAAAGGTCGCGGACGCCGACCGCAGGAACAGGAAGATCACCAGAATGACGAGACCGATGGCGATCAGCAGCGTCTCCTCGACGTCGCTGACGGACTGGCGGATCGACACCGAGCGGTCCATCGCGACCTGGATTTTCACCGACGGCGGAATCTGGGCGCGCAGTATCGGCAGCTTCGCCAGCACCCCGTCGACGACGGCGACCGTGTTGGCGTCGGGCTGCTTGTAGATCGCAAGCACGATCGCACGCGTACCGTTGAACCAGGTCGCGATCTTGTCGTTCTCGACGCTGTCATAGACGCGCGCGATCTCATCGAGCCGGACCGGCGAACCGTTGCGCCAGGCGACGATCACGTGGCGGTAGTCCGCTGCCTTGTCCATTTGGCCGGACGCCTGCAGCGCGACGTCCTGTTTCGGACCGTTCAGCGTGCCGACCGGCGTCGATGAATTCGCCCGCGAGACAGCGGCGCGGACGTCTTCCAGCGATATGCCGCGCGCCGCCGCCGCTTCCGGATCGGCCTGCACCCGGACCGCGAATTTCTGGCTGCCGAAAATCACGACCTGGGCAACGCCCTGAATCTGCGACAGCGCCTGCCCGATGGTGATGTCGCCGTATTCGTTGACGGCCGACAGCGGCAGGGTTTCCGAACCCAGCGAAATAAACAGCACCGCGAAATCCGACGGATTAACTTTGCGGAAACTCGGCGGGATCGTCATTTCGATCGGCAAGCGGCGCTGCGCGATGGTGAGCGCGGTCTGCACGTCGAGCGCGGCGGCGTCGATGTTGCGGTTGAGATCGAACTGAATGACGATCGACGTGGTGCCTTGCGAGGAGGTCGAGGACATCGACGAGATGCCAGCGATGGTCGAGAGCTGACGCTCGATCGGACCGGCGACGGACGACGCCATGGTGTCGGCGCTGGCGCCCGGCAAGGTCGCCGTCACCGCGATGGTGGGGAAATCGACTTTCGGAAGCGCTGAAACCGGCAACAGCCGGAAACCGAACACCCCGAACGCGATGATCGAAGCCGTCAGCAACGTCGTCATGACCGGACGACGGATACAAAGCTCGGAAAGCGTCATCGCTTCACGCCCCTGCCTTGGGCGCGCGCGGCGCGACGGGGGTTCCTTCCGACAAAAGCAATTGCCCATCGGTAATGACGTCCTCGCCGCCCGCCAGTCCGCTCTCGACGACAGAAAGTCCCTTAAAGGTGCGGCTGACATTCACGGGTTGGACATGCGCCTTGCCGTCCCTCATGATGAAGACGTAGTTGCCGTTCTGGCTGCGCTGCACGGCGGCCGTTGGCACCGTTACGGCCTCCTCGGTCCGGATCACGAGCTTGGTGTTGACCAGAATTCCCGGCCACAGCGTTTCGTTCTCGTTGCTCATAATGCCGCGCACGGTGACCATGCCGGTGGTGGAATCCACGGCGTTTTCGACCATCGCGACCTTGCCGTCCTCGGACCGCTGGTGGCCAGGAATGGTCGCTATCACCCTGGATTCTCCGCTCGCCATGGCGTCGCGGAGATCGACGAGGACACGCTGCGGAATGGCGAAGGTCACATAGACAGGCGCCATCTGGTTGATGACGGCGAGCGGCGCGGTATCGGCCGGACGCACGAAATTACCTACTTTCACATTGGCTGCACTGATCCGCCCCGAAAACGGCGCGCGGATAACGGTGTAGCTCTTCTGGACCTTCAGATTGTCGAGAGCGGATTGATCCGCCTTGATGGTGCCGATCAGAACGTCGGCCGAGGTCTTGGCATTATCGAGATTGACCTGGGTGGTAGCGCCCTTGCCGACCAGATCGGTGTAACGCCGGAAATCGCGTTGGGCGCCCTCGAGCTGCGCCTGATCCTTGGCGAGCATGCCCTCGGCCTGCTCGATCTGGGCGTCGATCTGGCGCGCATCGAGCGTGAACAGAACATCGCCTTCATTGACCTTGGCGCCGTCCTCGAAATGCACCTGGACGATCGTGGTTTCGACCCGCGATTTCAGCGCCACGCTGGAAATCGGCGTCACCGTCCCGATCGAATTCGACGTCGATAGGCACCGGCTTACGCTCCGCCTTGGCCAGTTCGACCGCGATCACACGCGCGTGCTGCGGGCCCTTCGCGCTGGCGCCACTGCCCATCCATGACGAGCGGGTCATAAAGGCGGCCAGCACAGCTATGCCCAGCACGCCGGCGAGGAACATCAAGTTGCGTTTTTTCATGGCATTTCACGTCAGGCGGTCCGAAAACGACCGGGACGGCTCGATCTCCTGCCCATTGCCGGCGGCTTTGCGCCCTGCTCTAGACGGTTATCACAGCCTCGCAGGGCATGGTATGCCACAAAGACGAAAATTTGTGGTTACCCGAAGGGGTCTTCGTCATGCGCATTGCTACATGGAACGTCAATTCGATCAGGCAGCGGCTCGACCACCTCCTGACCTGGCTCAGCGACTGTGCGCCTGACATTGTCTGCCTGCAGGAAATCAAATGCGTCGATGAGGCATTCCCGCGGGAGGCCATCGAGGCGCTCGGCTACAACGTTGTCACCCACGGCCAAAAGACCTTCAATGGCGTCGCGCTATTGTCAAAGCTGCCGTTCGGTGAGACCAGGCCGCGACTGGCCGGCGACGACGAAGACATCCACGCCCGCTTTCTGGAAGGCGTGGTCACGCTGAAGCGCGGAGTGCTGCGGGTTGCCTGCCTCTATCTGCCCAACGGCAATCCGCCCGAGACGGATAAATATCCCTACAAACTCAAGTGGATGTCGCGGCTTCTTGAGTATTCAAAGCAGCGGCTCAAAGCCGAAGAACCGCTGGTGCTTGCCGGAGATTTTAACGTCATCCCCGGGGTTGGGGACGTCCACAATCCCGCAGCCTGGGTTAACGACGCCCTGTTTCGCCCCGCCACCCGCGAGAGCTTCCAGTCCCTGCTCGGACTGGGGCTCACTGATGCGCTCCGCGCCGTTACCGACGCGCCCGGCCAATACACATTCTGGGACTATCAGGCCGGCGCCTGGCAGAAAAACCAGGGATTGCGTATCGACCATCTCTTGCTGTCGCCGCAGGCCAGCGACCGCCTGATCGATGTCGGCATCGACAGTTATGTGCGAGGCTGGGAAAAGCCGTCGGACCATGTCCCGGTGTGGGCGGATCTCGATCTCGAGACGGCGTAAGGCGCGGGCGTGCGGGGATCCCGATCAGTCTTTCCGGCCCTGAACCCAGTGCTCGAGCATCTGCAGCGCCATCGCGCGGTCGTCGTCGGACGCCTTGGCAATGGCCTTGTTGTAGCTTTCCTTGATCCAGATTTCGTCCGGCGCGGCGCTGTCGCGCGCCAGCGTCAGCCACATCAGGCCGCGGGCGGCTTGCCGCGGCAGCTGGTCGCCGTTGAACAGCATCTGGCCGAGCAGGGCCTGCGCCTGGTGCTGACCTTTCTGCGCGGCCAGACCAAGCCAGCGCGCGCCGTAACGGAAATCATCCCGCGACGAGCCCGCGCCCTTGAGATAGAGCCGGGCCAAATCGTATTGTGCGTCGGCGTTGCCGAAATACGACGCGGCGTAGGAAAACATCTCCCTCGCCCGCTCCGGATCGGACTTGATCTTCGAGTTGGGGATACCGCTCAGATAATACCGTCCCAGCGCCACAAAGGCGTTGGCGACGATCGCCGCCTGCGGCGCCGACGGGCTGTCCTCGGCATGCGCATTGGCAATGCGGCTGAAATATTCAAAAGCGCGAACATCGTCCTGGGTGACGCCATCGCCATTGGCATACATCCGACCCAGTTTCCATTGCGCAACGGGATGGCCGCCCTCCGCGGCGTATTGCAGCGAGGTCAGCGAGGTGTCTGGCGTAGCCGGCGGGATCGCCTTCTTCAACGCGACGGCAGCGCCTGGCTGGGCTGAAACGACGGGAATCGCGTTATCTGAGGCGGCCGGCGCCCCGTCAAACGCAAACGCCGAGCCCGCCACCGGCGTGGCCCCCAAAATCAACGCAAAAATGATACGCTCAGATATCCGCATAGCACTGTTTCTCGTGCGCCCCGCCCGGGTGGGTTACGGCGCCATCCACCGCCGGCCCGACCTGCTGGGCGTATTTCCACAACGCACCTGATGTGTGGTTAGTCTCGCGAGGCTTCCATTTGGTTCTGCGTTCGGTGAGCTCCGCGGCGGTCAACTTTACGTTAAGAGTCCCGATGATGGCGTCGATTTCGATGGTATCGCCGTCCCGCAGCAGCGCGATCGGCCCGCCTATGGCCGCTTCCGGCCCGATATGGCCGATGCAAAACCCGCGGGTTGCGCCGGAGAACCGGCCGTCGGTGATGAGTGCGATTTTACCGCCCATGCCCTGGCCGGTCAGCGCCGCCGTCGTCGAGAGCATTTCGCGCATGCCGGGACCGCCGCGCGGCCCCTCATAGCGGATTACGATGACCTCGCCCTCTTTGTAGGTCTTCTTCTGGACGGCCTCGAAGGCGTCCTCTTCGCAATCGAAGCAGCGGGCCGGACCGGTAAATTTCAAGTTCGACATGCCCGCCACCTTCACGATCGCGCCCTCGGGCGCGAGATTCCCCTTCAGGCCGACCACACCGCCGGTGACGGTGATCGGCTTGTCGGCGGACCGCACCACATCCTGATGCGGATTCCATTTTACGCTCTTGAGGTTTTCGGCGATCGTCCGGCCGGTGACTGTCAGGCAGTCGCCGTGCAAATGGCCGTTATCGAGCAGCGTCTTCATCAGAAGCGGTATGCCGCCAACCTCGAACATGTCTTTGGCGACATAACGACCACTCGGTTTCAAATCCGCGACATACGGTGTCTTTTTGAAGATTTCCGCCACGTCAAACAAATCGAATTTGATGCCGCATTCGTGGGCGATCGCCGGCAGGTGCAGCGCAGCATTGGTCGATCCGCCCGATGCGGCGACGACCGCCGCGGCATTTTCCAGCGCCCGGCGGGTGACGATGTCGCGCGGCCGGATGTTCTGGGCGATAAGCTCCATGACCTTTTCGCCCGCGGTCATGCAGAAGGCGTCACGGATTTCGTAAGGCGCTGGCGCCCCGGCCGAATACGGCAGCGCCAGTCCGATCGCCTCGGAAACCGTCGCCATGGTGTTGGCGGTAAATTGTGCGCCGCACGCGCCGGCGGACGGGCACGCCACCCGCTCGATCTCGTCAAGGTCGGCGTCCGACATCTCGCCGATCGAGTGCTTGCCGACCGCCTCGAATATGTCCTGCACCGTGACCTGCTGGCCACGGAAATTGCCGGGAAGGATCGAGCCGCCATAGATGAAGACCGAGGGTACATTGAGCCGGACCATCGCCATCATCATGCCGGGCAGCGACTTGTCACAGCCGGCGAGCCCGACCAGCGCGTCATAGGCATGCCCGCGCATGGTCAATTCGACGGAATCGGCGATGCATTCGCGCGACGGCAGCGATGAGCGCATGCCGTCATGGCCCATGGCGATGCCGTCGGTCACGGTGATAGTACAGAATTCGCGTGGGGTACCGCCGGCCGAGGCGACGCCTTTCTTAACCGCCTGGGCCTGGCGCATCAGCGAAATGTTGCAGGGCGCGGCCTCGTTCCAGCATGACGCCACGCCCACGAAGGGCTGATGGATCTGGTCGGTGGTCAGGCCCATGGCATAGAGATACGAGCGATGGGGCGCCCGCTCCGGGCCCTCCGTCACGTGTCGGCTCGGCAGTCTCTTCTTGATGCTGGTCTTGGCGTCCATCGCGAACCTGTTTCCCCAGCCAACTTCCTGACCCGGAAACTCAGGGATCTCCCTTCGCCTTCGCGAGCGCCGTAGCCGTCAGCCTTCGAAGGGATTATCTCATCGAGGGGTGTGGCTAAAAAGCGGCGTGCGCAGGTATTGGCCGGGATGAGACTCAAATGTTCATCGAGTGTTGCAGGCAAGCAACAATCGTGGCGCGATGGCCACCATAAAATTTCCAAAGATTGTAAAATGCCGGCTACTCTACCTTGACGTTGGCAGCCTTGATCATAGGCCACCATTTCGCAATCTCGGCCTTCTGCCAGGCGCCGAGCGCTTCCGGCGTGAGTTGATCCGCAGGCGGCATCCGCAAGCCCAGGTTCTCGAATTGCTTGCGCACGGCCGGATCGTTCAACGCATCCACCGCCGCGGCGTTGAGCTTGGCGACGACCGCTTTCGGCGTACCTTTGGGCACCCAGAGGCCGGACCATAGCGTCATGTGGAACCCGGGCAGGCCGGCTTCGTCGGTGGTCGGGATGTCCGAAGCCTGCTCGACGCGCTTGTTATCTGTGACGGCATAGGCGCGGATGGTTCCAGCGCGGACCTGACCGATGGAGTTGGAGGTCTGATCGATAATGAGATCGATCTGACCCGCGACCAGGTCATTCATCGCTGGAGCAGTGCCGCGATACGGCACGTATTGCAGCTTGATGCCGGTGACGTTCTCAAAATAGAGCCCGGCGATGTGACTTCCCGAGCCGGCGCCGGCGGTGCCGGCGGTGGCCGGGGCTGGCCGCGACTTGAGCCATGCGATCAATTCCTTCAGCGTCTTGGCCGGAACCGTATTCTTGCTGACGATGATCATGGGATTGCTTGGCAGCAACACCACCGGCTCGAGATCGGTCACGAGGTCATAGCCGAGCTTGTAGATCGCACCGTTGGCGACGTGGGTGCCGAGATGGCCGAAGCTGATGGTGTAGCCGTCCGGCGCGGCGCGCACCGCGCGTCCGACCCCGATCGAGCCGCCTGCGCCGGTGACATTCTCGACCAGCAGTGCCTCGCCAAGCCTTGTCTTCATGCGGTCGCCGAGAATCCGCGCCATTGCATCCGACGGTCCGCCGGCGGCATACGGCACCACAATGGTGATGGGATGGGACGGAAAATTGTCGGCAAACGCATTGCCGCCAAATGCCATCAGCGCCATCAACGCGGTCAAAGCCGTTCTTCGCATCACATCCTCCCAAACACCATTGCATCGACAGGCTACAACTTCGCATAGTCGATCGGCGCGTGGCGATCGAGCGTGCGCGTGACCGGCGGCAGCGGGTATTTAAGCCCGGTCGCGCAGTTGAAAAGCATCACGCGATCACTTTTCGTCACGCGGCCGTCGGCCAGGCTTTGCTGGTAGGCCGCATAGGTGGCCGCTCCCTCCGGACACAGCAACAGGCCTTCCTCGCGCGCCACTTGGTTCAGCGCGGCAGAAATTTTCTCATCGGTCACCGCGATCGCAAAGCCCTTGCTTTCCCGCACCGCGCGCAGGATCAGGAAATCCCCGACCGCCTGCGGCACCCGGATGCCGGACGCGATGGTATGGGCATCCTCCCAGCGCGGCGCGTGCTCGGTACCGTTCTCGAAGGCGCGCACCATCGGCGCGCAGCCCGCCGCCTGCACCGCCACCATCCGCGGACGCCTGGATCCGATGAAACCGATGGCCTCGAGTTCGGCGAACGCCTTCCACATTCCGATCAGGCCGGTGCCGCCGCCGGTCGGATAGAAGATCACATCCGGCACATCCCAGCCGAGCTGTTCGGCCAGCTCAAGCCCCATCGTTTTCTTGCCCTCGATCCGATAGGGTTCCTTCAGCGTCGAGGTATCGAACCAGCCGGCCCTGGCCTTGCCTTCGCCGACGATCTTGCCGCAATCGTCGATCAGGCCGTTGACGCGGTAGACGGTCGCGCCCTGCAGCTCGATCTCGCTGACATTGACCTCGGGCGTATCGGCGGGGCAGAAGATCGTGGTTTTGATGCCGCAACTGGTGGCGTAGGCCGCAAGCGCGGCACCGGCGTTACCGTTGGTCGGCATTGCCATGTGCCTGATGCCGAGCGCCTTGCCCATCGACACCGCCATGACCAGGCCACGCGCCTTGAACGAGCCGGTCGGCAACCGGCCCTCGTCCTTGACGATGATTTCGCCGCCGCCGATTTTCTTCGCGAGCTTCGGCAAGCGTATCAGCGGCGTCGTCACCTCGCCGAGGCTGACAATGTCGGCAACTTTTCGCACCGGCAGCATTTCGCGATAGCGCCACAGGTCAGGCGGCCGCTGCGCCAGCGCCTCCTTGGTCAGCGCCTTTCTTACGCCGGCAAGATCGTAGCGCACCAGCAACGGCTTGTTGGCCTTGGAGAGGTTGTGGATCTGGTCGGCGGGATAATGATCGCCTTCCATCGCGCATTCGAGATGTGTCACGAACGTCGGACGTTCGATCGTCAGATTGTCATTGTCTTTCACGGATTGCGGTCTTTCTTCTTCGTGTTCCTATATGTTCAGGACACGGCCATAGGCATCCAGCACCGCTTCCTTCATCATCTCCGACAGCGTCGGGTGCGGGAACACGGTGTGCATCAGTTCTTCTTCCGTCGTCTCCAGGTTCATGGCAACCACATAGCCCTGGATCAACTCGGTCACTTCGGCGCCGATCATGTGCGCGCCGAGCAACTGGCCGGTCTTCTTGTCGAAGATTACCTTTATCAACCCCTGGTCCTCACCCAGCGCAATGGCCTTGCCATTACCGACAAATGGAAAACGGCCGACGCGGATTTCGCGGCCTCCTTCCTTTGCCCTCGCCTCGGTCAGACCGACCGAGGCTACTTGCGGATTGCAGTAGGTGCAGCCGGGGACCAGATTCTTGTCCATGGGATGCGGATGCAGGCCCTTGATGGCCTCGATGCACACCACACCCTCATGTTCGGCCTTGTGCGCCAGCATCGGCGGCCCCGCGACGTCACCGATGGCGTAGATGCCGGGCACATTGGTCTTGCCGTAACCGTCGATCACCACGCAGCCGCGCTCGGTTTTGACGCCGAACTTCTCTAGGCCGAGATTTTCGATATTGCCGACCACGCCGATGGCGGAAATCACCCGCTCGAACTCGACCGTCTGTGGCTTCTTGCCGTCGTCGATGGTGGCGACCACACTGTCGGCCTTCTTCTCCAGCTTCGTCACTTTGGTGCTGGTGAGAATCTTGATGCCCTGTTTTTCGAAGCGCTTCCGCGCCAGGCCGGCGATCTCGGCGTCTTCCACAGGAAGGATCTGCGGCAGTACTTCGACCACGGTGACGTCAGAACCCATCGTGTGGAAGAACGACGCAAACTCAATGCCGATTGCACCGGAACCGACCACCAGCAGCGACTCCGGCATCTTCTGCGGCACCATCGCCTCGAAATAGGTCCAGATCAGTTTCTTGTCGGGCTCCAACCCCGGCAGCACGCGCGGCCGCGCGCCGGTGGCCAGAATGATATGCTTGGCCTGATAGGCCCCCTCGCCTGACGTCCCCTTCGGCGCCTCGACGTCGGATTTTGTCACTGTGATCTTGCCGGGCGCCTCGATCACAGCCTCGCCCCAGATCACCGTGACCTTGTTCTTCTTCATGAGAAAACCGACGCCGTCATTGAGGCGTTTTGAGACCCCGCGCGAGCGCTGCACCACAGCCTTGGCGTCGTACGAAACCTTCTCCGCGGAAAGCCCATAATCTTTCGCATGCTGCATATAGTGAAAGATTTCCGCCGAGCGTAGGAGCGCCTTGGTCGGGATGCAGCCCCAGTTCAGGCAGATGCCGCCGAGATAGGATTTTTCCACGATCGCGGTCTTGAACCCGAGCTGCGCCGCGCGGATCGCGGTGACATAGCCGCCAGGGCCGGAGCCGATGATGATGATGTCGAAGGATGTATCGGCCATGGTTATTCGCCTGATTTCTTATCTTCTTCTCCCCTTGTGGGAGAGGGGAAACACTCACACCATCATCATGACCGGGTTTTCGATCAGCATCTTGAACGCGCCGATCAGCTCGGCACCGAGCGCGCCGTCAATCGCGCGGTGATCGCAGGACAAGGTCACGCTCATCATATGAGCGATCTCGATCTTGCCGCCGCGCACCACCGGCCGCTCCTCGCTGGTGCCGACCGCAAGAATCGAGGCGTGCGGCGGGTTGATCACGGCGGTAAAGTGATTGATGCCGTACATGCCGAGGTTGGACACCGCCGTGGTGCCGCCCTGGTACTCGTCCGGCTTGAGTTTTCGCGCCCGCGCGCGGGCCGCGTAATCCTTCATCTCGCCTGATATCGTCGACAGCGATTTGGTCTCGGCCTTGCGAATGATCGGCGTGATCAGGCCGCCCGGCATCGCCACGGCGACGCCGATGTCGGAATGCCGGTGCTTGAGCATGCCGCCTTCGGTCCAGCTCACATTGCAATTGGGGATCCGCTGCAGCGCGATCGCCATCGCCTTGATGACAAAATCGTTGACCGAGAGCTTGTAGAGCGGCTTCTTCTCCTTGTCCTTCGGCGCGGCGGCGTTGATTTCCTCGCGCGCCGCCAGCAGCTTGCCGATATCGCAGTCCATCGTCAGATAGAAATGCGGAACCGTCTGCACCGACGCGGTCAGCCGCTGCGCGATGGTGCGGCGCATGCCGTCATGCGGCACGATTTCGTAACTGCCGGGTTCGAACAGTGCGAGAATCTGCTTGTCCGACATCGATGGCGCGATCGCGGCGCCCGATGGCGCGGCGGCAGGCGCTTTCAGCCCCTTGCCGGATTTTGCCTCTTCGACATCGCGCGCGATGACGCGGCCATGCGGGCCGGAACCGTTGATACGCGCCAGCTCGATGCCGGATTCTTTCGCCAGTCGTCTCGCCAGCGGCGATGAGAAGACGCGCGCGTGACCGTTGGTTTGGGAGGCAGCCCCCCCACCCGTCGCGGCTTGCGCCGCGCCACCCTCCCCACCCTTCGGGGGGGAGGGATCAACTCGCGGTGCGTCTGTTTGCTTCGACGTTGATGGTGCTGATGACCCTCCCCCCGCTTGCGGTGGGGAGGGTGGCGCCGAAGGCGCCGGGTGGGAGGCGGTTGCCGCATTCGGCTTTGCTACGGCCCCTGCCCCGGCCGCCTTTACGTCCTCGCCGTCGCCGGCCAGCACCGCGATCACGTCGTTGACTGCCACATCCTGCGTGCCCTCGGGTATCAGGATTTTTGCAATGGTCCCCTCGTCGACGGCCTCGACCTCCATGGTCGCCTTATCGGTCTCGATCTCCGCGATCACGTCGCCGGATTTGACCTTGTCGCCCTCTTTCTTGAGCCACTTGGCAAGATTGCCCTTTTCCATCGTCGGCGACAGCGCGGGCATCAGGATGTTGATCGGCATTGTCAGTGACCTTGTTGCGATCGCGGCGTGGTTTGGCCCATATCGGTCGGCCGGGCGATTTCGGCTTCGAACATGTCGACGATACGCGTCAGCGCTTCGTCCTCGGTGTAGGCGCTCTCGCGCGCATAGGCACGCGCGGCATGGCGCGCGATATCGACCAGAAGCAGACCCCACATATCCGGCTCTTCGAACGCGCGCGTGAAGGCGATGGAAAGTCCGCCGTCGACGACGAACGCGCGCAACACTTCCGCGGCATCATCGCGGCCCATGACGTCTGGAGGCAATGGCTGTTCCCTGGGACCGGCCATGGGTCACCGATAACAAACGGCTTTGGCGGCCTCGACCACCTCGGACGCCGAAGGCAATGCGAGCTTTTCGAGATTGGCCGCGTAAGGCATCGGCACATCCTTGCCCGACACCCGCATGACCGGCGCATCGAGATAGTCGAAGGCATGCTGCATGACGCGGGCGGCGATTTCGGCGCCGACGCCGCTTTGCTGCCAGCCTTCCTCCACGGTCACGACGCGGCCGGTCTTCTTCACGGAGGCAACGATGGTGTCGGTATCCATCGGGCGCAGCGTGCGCAGATCGATCACCTCGGCCTCGATACCCTCCTTGGCGAGCTCGTCGGCCGCCTTCAGAGCGTAGCTCATGCCGTTCGACCAGGAGATGATGGTGACATGACTGCCTGTTCGCACGATCCGCGCCTTGCCGATCGGGATCACATAATCGTCGAGCTTCGGAACCTCGCCGGAATGGCCGTACAGCATTTCATTTTCGAGGAAGATCACCGGATTGGGATCGCGGATCGCCGCTTTCAATAAGCCCTTGTAGTCGGCGGCCGAAAACGGCGCGATCACCTTGAGGCCCGGGATTTGGGAAAACCAGGCCGAGTAATCCTGGCTGTGCTGGGCGGCGACGCGGGCGGCGGCGCCGTTCGGCCCGCGGAACACGATTGCGCAGCCCATCTGCCCGCCGGACATGTAAAGCGTCTTCGCCGCCGAGTTGATGATCTGGTCCATCGCCTGCATGGCGAAGTTGAAAGTCATGAACTCGACGATCGGCTTTAAGCCGGCCATCGCCGCACCGACGCCGATGCCGGCAAAGCCGTGCTCGGTGATCGGCGTGTCGATCACGCGCCGGGCGCCGAATTCCTGCAGCAGTCCCTGCGTCACCTTGTAGGCGCCCTGATATTCCGCGACCTCCTCACCCATCACGAACACATCGGGGTCGCGCCGCATCTCTTCGGCCATGGCGTCGCGCAGCGCTTCGCGGATGGTCATGGTCACCATCTCGGTGCCCGCCGGCACCTCGGGATCGGGCTCGGCGGCGGCTTTTGGGGCAGCGGGCGCGGACCGGTCTGCGGGCTCGGATTTCGCCTCAGCTGCAGGCGGCGCGGCCTTCCCCTGTTTCGCCGGAGCAGCAGCCTTGCCGAGATCGGCAACGCTTTCGCCATCTGAAAGAATGGTCGCGATCGGCGTGTTGACTGCGACATCGGCGGTCCCTTCGGGAATCAGGATCTTGCCAAGGGTGCCCTCGTCAGTGGCCTCTACTTCCATCGTCGCCTTGTCGGTCTCGATCTCGGCGATGACGTCGCCCGATTTGATCGCCTCGCCTTCCTTCTTCAGCCATTTCGAAAGGTTGCCCTTCTCCATGGTCGGCGATAGCGCGGGCATCAGCACTTGAATTGGCATGGTAGCTCCAGAAATTCACTCTTCAGCTGAATGCGCGCGCTGCGCTCAGCGATAGACATCGGTCCACAATTCAGCAGCATCGGGTTCGGGATCATGCTGGGCGAAATCGGCTGATGCATTGACGATCTCGCGCACTTCGGCATCGATGACCTTCAATTCCTGCTCGCTCATCTTCGCCGCCAGCAGCCGATTGCGCACCTGCTCGATCGGATCCTGATCTTGCCGGACCTTGTCGACTTCCTCGCGGGTGCGATATTTCGCCGGGTCCGACATTGAATGTCCGCGGTAGCGGTAGGTCTGCATTTCCAGAATGAACGGTCCCTTGCCCGCGCGGCACCATGCGACAGCCTTGTCGCCCGCGGCCTTCACGGCGCGGACGTCCATGCCGTCGACCTGCTCGCCGGGAATGTTGAAGGAAACGCCGCGCTTGGAAAAATCGGTCTGCGCCGATGAACGCGTCACCGAGGTGCCCATCGCATAACGATTGTTCTCGATGACGTAGATCACCGGGAGCTTCCACAGCTCCGCCATGTTGAAGCTTTCATAGACCTGGCCCTGGTTCGAGGCGCCGTCGCCGAAATAGGCCAGGCTGACAAAGTCGTTGCCGCGATAACGATTGGCGAAAGCAAGGCCGGTGCCGAGCGACACTTGCGCACCGACGATGCCGTGGCCGCCGAAGAAGTTCTTCTCCTTGCTGAACATATGCATGGAGCCGCCCTTGCCCTTGGAGTAGCCGCCATGGCGTCCGGTCAGTTCGGCCATCACGCCCTTGGCTTCCATTCCGCAGGCCAGCATGTGCCCGTGGTCACGGTACCCGGTTATGACCTGATCGCCCTTTTTCAGGGCCATCTGCATGCCGACGACGATCGCTTCCTGGCCGATATAGAGGTGGCAGAAGCCGCCGATCGCGCCCATGCCGTAGAGCTGGCCGGCCTTTTCCTCGAAACGCCGGATCAACAGCATGTCGCGTAGCGCGGTCAGTTCCTGATCCCGGGTGAATTCTGGTGGGGTGTGAGAGCCGTTCTCCTGTTGCAGCCCCGTTTCTTTCGCGACGGTTTTCTTCGGTGCGGTCATGGCAATTCCGGATGAGAGAACGAACAGCCCTCTCTATCCCAACTCAAACCGCCGTGAAAGGACTGCGTGATGCCGCGAAAGTTCGACTATGCCGCAGTGCAATGCAGCGCGACATTTTCGAAATTGATTTCACAGGTTTTTGAAACGATCAGTTCGGATTGTTGGTCCGAACCAAATCGTGCGGATTGGCGTAATCGAGCTGATAGCGCGCCCGCTCGTCGAGCATATCCGGGTCGACCCGGTCGGACCGCAACAGCGACACGCGCTGCTCACCCTCCGCCCGCTCCCGCTTCAGCCGCGCCAGTTCCGACGTCAGCGCGACGATCTCCTGATCGAGTTCCTGGCGCGCATTCAGCCCATACTTGCCGGTATAGGCGTTGACGCCGAAATAGCCGACCATCGCGGCCGCCATCGTGTAGAGGGCGAACCCGGTCAGGAAGGATTTGAGCCGCGAGCGAGAGACCATGGGCTGAGGATGCGGCAGCCCCAGTTAACGGAATCCTAAGGTCCAGAAAGCGCCCCGGCCCGCCTATAGGTTGTGCTTCACCACAAACCCCGCAAAGGCGTCGATATATTGCTGCAGCACCTTCTGCAGGGCTTCCTTGACGAGATTGCCCTTGTCGTCGAAGGCGTCGCCGACGCCGTTCAGGTAGATTTCCGGCTGCTGCATGATCGAACCGGCGATGCCCGGCAGGATCTGCTGCAGATGCTTGGCGGCATTGACACCGCCGAGCGTACCCGGGGCATTGCTGACGATCCCAACGGGCTTGCCCAGGAACGAGCTCTTGCCATAGGGCCGCGATCCGACGTCAATGGCGTTCTTCAACACCCCGGGAATCGAGCGGTTATATTCGGGCGTTACGAACAAGACGCCGTTCGACTTCTGAAGCTTTTCGCGGAACACCAGCCAGTCCGCCGGCGGGGCCGCTTCCAGGTCCTGATTGAAAAACGAGATGCCGTGCAGGGTGACGACATCGAGCTTGAGCGTATCCGGCGCGAGCTTTGTCAATGCGTTGGCGATCTTGAGCGTAAAACTCTCTTTGCGAAGGCTGCCGACGATGACGACAATGTTATGCGAGGTGGCCATGGGATTTCCTTTTGACGCGGACGCCGGGGTTGATTGGCCTGCACCCTAGCCATGTCGGGGAACGATGCAAGTGCATGAATTGCTGAAATTTCAAAGGCGCGAGGTGGGAGATGGCGTCGCCAGAAAAAATCAGGCCGCCCGATGCGGACGGCCTGTCGCTTCAATCCACGGCGGCGATCAGATCACCGGACTCCAGACGGCCGGGATCAGCCGGTATTTGGCGCCGTCCTTCTCGACATGGCCGATCGAGGGGAAGGAGAAGTGGAAGCCGACCACGGTTGCCTTCTCCGCCGCCGCCATGTCGTAGAATTTGTGGCGGGTCGTCTGCGCCAAATCCGGATCGATGTCGTAGACACAGTGCCAGTCGGGGTTGCGCAGGAAGAATTCGGGAATGTTGGTGACATCGGACTGGACCAGCACCTTCGAGCTGCCCGACGCCACCGCAAAGGAGGTATGGCCGGGCGTATGGCCGGGCGTCGCGATCGAGGTGATGCCGGGGGCGACCTCCTTGCCCCAGTCGTACTTCGTCACCTTGGATTCGATGCCGGCATAGACCCTCTTCACATTCGCAAAATAGTTCTTCATCATTTCGTTGGACTGCGCCTTCGCGGCGTTCTCGTCGCTCATCCAGAATTCCCAGTCCTTTGACGGGACCATGATCTCGGCGTTCGGGAACGCCATCGAGCCATCGGCGGCACGAATGCCGTTGGTGTGATCGGGATGCAGATGCGACATCAGGACAATGTCGATGCTCTTGGGATCGACGCCGGCGGCGGCGAGATTTTGCAGGGTGCGGCCAGCGCGGCCTTTGCTCGGTCCCACCATGGCGGCACCGTTGCCGCAGTCGATCAGCACCAGCTTCGAACCGGTGTTGATCAACTGCGGGTTGAACGGCACGGCAACCATGCCCTGCGGCATGTAAGCGGCATCGGCTGCAGCCTGAGCCTGTTCCTTCGGGATATCGCGAACGAAATTATCGAGCGGCCGCAAAAACACGCCGTCATTGATCGAGGTGCATTCGTAATCGCCGACCTTGTAGCGATAGAAGCCGGGCGCTTGCGCGCCGGTGGCCGGCACCGCGGCGCGGGCAGTTGGCATTTCTAATGAAGTCAGCGCGGTGGCAGCGCCTGCGGCGGCGGCACCTGCTAGAAGTTGGCGGCGGCTCAAATCGATCATGGCTTGTTCTCCCCTGGTGTGTGCTGCGTCTTTGCGCATGCGTATTCGGCGCGAATGTTCCCCCTGTTGCCGGGGAAACGCAAGTCAGATTGTGCTGGAGGCGTCTTCAACTTTTGTTCGGATTGATCAGGTATTTTTCGCCGGTCGCACGCTTGCCGTAGACGGCGATATGGTTGAGCTGCAGCGCCTCCTGCAGCGACACCACCTGGGTGTAATGGCTGGCGAACGTCGTCTTGAGCTCGTCGACCACGCGCTGGCGCAGTTTTGCGCCGTCGGCCGGCCCGATTTTCTGCAGGAACGGAAACAATAGCCAGCCCCCGACCCCCCAGGCCATGCCGAACGCCCTGTTCAGTTCGGTCGGACGCGTATCGAGGCCGCCATAGATATAGACTTGCTTGTGCACGCTCGATCCATAGCGGCTATAGACCTTTGCCGTCTTGTTGGCGGCGGTCTCCATGCAGGCGAGAATTTGTCCCGCCAGCCTGCCGCCGCCGATCGCATCGAACGCCAGCGTCGCCCCGGTCTCCACCAGCGCATGGGTCAGATCGTCCATGAAGGTCGGCGCGGTGGAATCGACGATATATTTCGCGCCGATCTTGCGCAGGATATCCGCCTGCTCCGGGCTGCGCACGATATTGACGAGGCCGATGCCGTCCTTGAGGCAGATCCTGTTGAGCATCTGTCCGAGGTTGGATGCGGCCGCGGTATGGACCAGCGCCTTGTGGCCTTCCCGCCGCATGGTCTCGGTCATGCCGAGCGCGGTCAACGGATTGACAAAGCAAGACGCTCCCTCTGCAGGCGTGATGCCGGCGGGCAGCGGCAGGCATTCGGCGACTTTCAGGCAGCGGTATTGCGCATACATCGCCCCGCCGATCATCGCGACGGTCCTGCCCATCAGCGCCTTCGCTGCATCCGACGATCCGGTCTTGATCACCACGCCGGCGCCCTCGTTGCCAACCGGCATGGACTGCTCAAGCCGTCCGGCCATGGCTTTCATGGCGGCCTCCGGCACCTTCGCGGTGACGACGGGCAAATCCCTGGTGCCCGTCGCCTTGGCGGTGGACATATCGGCGGCGCCGACCAGCAGTCCGAGGTCCGACGGATTGATCGGCGAGGCCTCGACGCGGACCACGACCTCATCGGGGCCCGGTTCAGGCACCGGCACACTTGCCAGCGATATCTCGAGCTCGCCACTCTTCTTGATCAGCGAACGAAGCTGTAGCCCGGTCTTGCTGTCGGCGCTCATCTTGGACCTCCCGTTTGTATTTCTTGTGAAATCCTGCTCGTGACGAATTCCTAACTCAGCGCCTTCAACGCCGCTCTCCCTGCGTATTTCGCCTGCGTGCCCAATTGCTGCTCGATCCGCAGCAGCTGATTGTACTTCGCGGTGCGGTCGGAGCGCGCCAGCGAGCCGGTTTTGATCTGGCCGCAATTGGTGGCGACAGCGAGATCGGCAATGGTGGAATCTTCGGTTTCGCCGGAGCGGTGCGACATCACGGCGGTGTAGCCGGCCTTGTAGGCCATCTCGATCGCGCTCAGCGTCTCCGTCAGCGTGCCGATCTGGTTGACCTTGACCAGGATGGAATTGGCACGGCCGTTTTTGATGCCTTCGGCAAGCCGCGTGACATTGGTGACGAACAGATCATCGCCGACCACTTGGCATTTGCCGCCGATCAGGTCGGTCAATTCCTTCCAGCCGTCCATGTCGTCTTCCGCCATACCGTCCTCGATCGAGACGATCGGATAGCGCGATACCAGATCGGCGAGATATCTGGCCTGTTCGGACGGGCTGAGGCTTTTGCCTTCACCTCCGTAGACATATTTGCCGCTCTTGAAGAACTCGCTTGCGGCAGGGTCGAGCGCCAGCATGACGTCGCCACCCGCCTTGTAACCAGCCTTCCCGATCGCGCCCATCACGAATTCAAGCGCGGCGTCCGCCGACGGCAGGTTCGGCGCAAAGCCGCCTTCGTCGCCGACATTGGTGTTGTGGCCGGCCTTTTTCAGCTCCGACCTTAAAGTGTGGAAGATTTCGGAGCCGCAGCGCAGCGCCTCGGCAAAGGTCTTGGCGCCGACCGGCATGATCATGAATTCCTGGAAGTCGATCGGGTTGTCGGCATGCACGCCGCCGTTGATGATGTTCATCATCGGCACTGGCAGCGTCCGCGCCGAGGTGCCGCCGACATAGCGGTACAGCGGCAGGTCGCTGGATTCGGCTGCGGCCTTGGCGACCGCGAGCGACACGCCCAGAATGGCATTGGCGCCGAGCCGGCTCTTATTGGGGGTGCCGTCGAGCCCGATCAAGGTTTGGTCGATCTGGACCTGCTGCTCGGCGTCCATGCCGCCGACGGCATCGAAGATCTCGCCATTGACCGCATCCACGGCCTTCCGCACGCCCTTGCCGAGATAGCGCGCCTTGTCGCCGTCGCGCAGTTCGACCGCCTCATGCGCGCCGGTGGAGGCGCCCGACGGCACCGCCGCGCGGCCCATCGAGCCGTCTTCCAGCACGACATCGACCTCGACCGTGGGATTGCCGCGGCTATCGAGAATTTCACGGCCGATGATGTCGACGATGGCGGTCATGGGTGCCTCTTTGAAAACGCCTGGTTTGAACGGCTGGCGCTGCTTCTACAGCAAGGCTTGGGGGCGGAAAAGGCCGGGTGACGACTGCGGCATGATTGGCTAAGACGACAGAACGGAGACCATCATGCCCAGGAAGCCCCGCCAATCATCGAAGTCAAAAGGCCTGCAGCTCGGCCGCGCCGTGGAATGGCCTAAAAGCCCCGCCGAGGCAAAACTCGACCGCGTGCTCAATCCGCAAAAGGATACCAATTACGTCGTGCGCTTCACCGCGCCGGAGTTTACCTCGCTCTGCCCGGTCACCGGTCAGCCCGACTTCGCGCATCTCGTCATCGACTATGTGCCCGGCCAGTGGCTGCTGGAATCGAAATCCCTAAAACTCTATGTCGCGAGCTTCCGCGATCACGGCGCGTTTCACGAGGACTGCACGGTCATGATCGGCAGGAGGATCGCCGTAGAGATCAAGCCGAAATTCCTGCGCATCGGCGGCTACTGGTATCCGCGCGGCGGCATCCCCATCGACGTGTTCTGGCAGACCGGCACATTGCCAAAGGGCATGTGGATTCCGGATCAGGGCGTCGCGCCCTATCGCGGGCGGGGTTGAGCCGGTCGGTAAGTCGGGTTCGTAGTCGCTACGACGAGATCAGCTAGAGGCGGATGAGCTCAATACGCGCTAAGAAGATCCACCTTGGCGTTTGCAAGGATGAGGCGCCGCGCCAACAGGGCGGAAAGATTGCGCATGATTTTCAGCGCAATTTGGGGGTGTAGCCGACGGTAATCGTCAAAGCTGTCGAGTGGCAGCTCCAGGCATTTGACCGGGGTATCGGCCCAGACATCGGCGCTGCGCCGGTGGTCGAGCATGGCCATCTCGCCAAATTCCATGCCCGGTCCGAGCGAAGCAAGACGCACGCCGCTTGGCAGCTTAACGCTGACCATCCCGCTTTGCAGAAAGAATAACGAGTTGGCCGGCCCACCGGCGCTGATAATTCGCTGACCGGCTTCATACCGGCGTTCGGTCGATAGTTCGGCCAGCGCAGCGATCTCATCGACAGTCAATTCCGCAAGAAGAGCTTGCTCGCCGAGATGCGAGGTTTCCTTCAAAGGGGTAAAGCCGCCATGCCGATAGATCACCTGATCCTCGGCCCATTCGATGGCGTCATCCAGCAGCGCAAAGCGCCGCAGCTTTTGCTGCTCGGCGGTCAGGGCGCAAATCGCCTCCCACACCGGCGAGGTCGCTTCGAAACCTGCCAGTATCGCGGTGACGCCGGCATGGCTGAGGATTGTGAGGTTCTCACCGAGCAGTCGTGCGCCCGCCGTAGTAAGGTCGGGCACCCGGCGGAAGTCGAGAATCAGCAATGGTGCGTTCGGCGGCTCGCTGGCGAGCCGCCGCGTGACATAATCAATCGCCGCGAAAGTCAGCGCCCCCACAAGCTCGATCACACGGACGTCGCTGTGACGCTCGTCAAGAATCTGCTGTTCGTGCGGCTGGCGGCTGCGGCGGGAAGAAATGCCAAGAATATCGTAATCTGCGATGACACAGGTCCGGACGTCCGCGCTCCGGTTGAGCATATGGAGATCGAATCGCGCGGACAGAGTCTCGCAGACTTTAAGCCCGCGCACGCTATTGCCATGGCTGTCGAGGCGCGGTGAAAAGGTACCGAGCCCAATTTGCGACGGAAGCGCCGCCACAATGCCGCCGCCCACGCCACTCTTGGCCGGAATGCCGACGCGGTATATCCATTCTCCGGCGTAATCATACATGCCCGAACTCGTCATCACAGAAAGCGTGCGGGCAACGATGTGAGGTGTTATCACCTGAACGCCGGTAACCGGATTGATACCCCTGTTGGCCAATGTTGCTGCCATCACGGCGAGATCGCGCGCGGTGACCAGCACGGCGCATTGGCGAAAATAGGTATCCAGCACGGCATCCACGTCGCCCTGCAGCACCGAATAATTCCGCAACAGCCAGGCGATCGCCCGATTCCGGTTACCGGTGACAACTTCGGAAGCGTAGACTGCATCGTCGACCCCGAGCTCGCGGCCGGCAAACTCGCTCAGCTTCTCGCGAATTCGCTCGAACGACGCCGCGCCATCGACCTGATGGATCAGTCCGGAACATGCGATCGCGCCCGCATTGACCATGGGGTTGAACGGTCGATTGTCGTTGGTGAGCCGGATCGAATTGAAAGCCTCACCACTGGGTTCGACGCCGATTGCTGCCGCAACGCGCTCTTCCCCGACCATCTCTAGCGCAAGCGCAAACACAAAGGCCTTGGAAACCGACTGAATGGTAAAAGGCACGGCACTATCGCCGACTTCATAGACATGGCCATCGATGGTAACGAGACTGATCCCGAAATGCGCCGGATTGGCTCTTTGCAACTCGGGAATATAGTCAGCGACAACGCCGGATTCGTCCCCCCTGAATTCCTCATAGCAACTGGTCAGAAAGCGCTGCAGCGGCGGCTGCGTGGCGTATCCGGAATCCCTGGCGAGCGAGTTGGTGCCGGCCGGACGGATGACTTGGGCGTCCACGATCTCTTCCTTATTCAATCGAAAGAACTAAGCAATCCCCATGCCATCGAGACGGCCCTGCCGGTGCAAATGCGCCGCAATGATGTGCGTCATCCTGACGCTATTGGCTAATTCACCGACGATTGGCACCAGAATTGCTTGAATATCCGGAGGGCTTGGTCGGTGAAGCCGACACATCACTTCCATTTCCGAATGATCGCGGCACGAACAAGGGGCAATGACGATGGCAGTCAAAAGGGTTAGGGAATCATCGCCGTTGTGGGTGTGGCTCGCGCTCGCTCTGTTGGCTTTGGGCGCCATCACCTACGCGACAGGTGTCGCCGTCGTGGAATATTTCATGGCAGCCGCCAGCTAATCCCGGCGACTAGCTTGCGCCAGAATCCGCCGGCCTCCGCTGGCGCAATAGCCGCGCGCAGGCAAGACCGAGCGCGACTATCACCACGGCACTCGTCAACAAGGTCGGTATCTTGCCTACATTCTGGATGCCGAAGCCGTATGCGATCGGGCCGACGGTCTGGCCCATGAAAAAGAAAAACGAATGCAGCGACAGCGCAGTGGCGCGCGCCTCCACCGAGAGTTCGCTGGCGAACACCTGCATACATCCGTGGATCATGTAAAAGCCCCAACCCATGAACAAAAGGCTGATCGCCTGGATTTTCCAGCCCGGACCGAACGCGATGACGGCGAGTTGCAGGCCGACCAGCGTGGCACCCGCGATCATCATGCCGTTGACGCCGAGCCGCGGCAGAAAGCGCGAAACCGTCAGCGTGTAGAACAGACCGCCGACCGCGAATCCGGCGATGACGATGCCGGCGATCGACAGGCTGGTTTCACCCAGTTCAAAGAGAAATGCCGCGAGATACGGAAACAATCCGAGCACGCAGCATCCTTCGATGAAGACGGCGGCGTAACAGATCACGTTCGGATTTGCGAAAATCGTGCGGTAGCCATGCCGGAGCGTGGACAGGCTGGTCCGGGGAACTCGCGTCAAGGCAGCGCCTCGAAAGCCAGCGGCGACCGCGATCGACGCCAGCACGACCAGACCGCCGAGCACGGCGAGAACGCCGCGCCAGCCCAGGAAATCGCCGACGATGCCGGAGATGGACGCGCCGAGCAGGTTTCCGGTCATGGAGCCTGCCAGCGTGCGCCCGATCGCGATCTGCCGCTTTTCCGGACCTACCAGATCGCTGGTGAGACCCAACGCCACGGGAAATACCCCGCCGGAGCCGACGCCGGCGAGAATGCGGCTTGCGAACAACAGCGGGAACGACGTCGACATCGCCCCGAGAATATTGGCGAGCCCGAGCAGCACCAGGCAGCCGATCATCAGCCGCGCCTTGCCGAACAGATCGGCCGCGGCGCCGATCACCGGCTGCACGATCGCAAAGGTGAAGGCGAACACGGCCGAGAAGCTTGCAGCGGTCGCGATGCTCACGTCGAAATCGTCGGCGACATGCGGCAGCACCGGGTCAAGTGCGCGGGCCGACAGGCTCGCCGCGAAGGTCGCCAGCGCAATGATGTTCAGAGCCGGCGGCAGGCGCTGCTTATGCGGCCGCAGTTCCCAGTGCGGCATCAGCGCGCCGCGCTCTTTCCAGGGTGCTTTTGGAGATTCTTGGCGATCGCGTCGAAAGCCATCAGCGTTCGCACCAGGCCCTCGAACTCGCGCAGCGGCACCATGTTCGGGCCGTCCGACGGCGCATGGTCGGGATCGGGATGGGTTTCGATGAACACGCCGGCGACGCCGACGGCGACCGCTGCGCGCGCCAGCACGGGTACGAATTCGCGCTCGCCGCCCGACGATGTGCCTTTGCCGCCGGGTTGCTGCACCG
The DNA here is from genome assembly GCA_963801875.1 of uncultured Alphaproteobacteria bacterium. GTDB lineage: Bacteria > Pseudomonadota > Alphaproteobacteria > Rhizobiales > Xanthobacteraceae > Bradyrhizobium. The sequence continues at coordinate 107,748 of CAWDGT010000012.1, forward strand.
AGTGGGTGGCGTCGAAGATCACGGGTGCGCCGGTGCTGCGCGCTAGGATCGGCAGCGCCCGCATGTCCGACACCAGCGTGTTGTAGCCGAACGACGCGCCGCGCTCGGTGACCAGCACGTTCGGATTGCCGGCGCCGGTGATCTTGGCGACGACATTGGCCATGTCCCAAGGCGCTAGAAACTGGCCCTTCTTGACGTTGACGACCTTGCCGGTCGCGGCCGCCGCAAGCAACAGATCGGTCTGCCGGCACAGGTAGGCCGGAATCTGCAACACATCCACGGCTTGCGCGACTTCCGCGCATTGCGAGGCCTCGTGGACGTCGGTGAGTACGGGCATGCCAAGCGAGGAACGAATCTCGGCAAAGACCGGCAGCGCCTGGTTCAATCCGATACCGCGTGGAGCCGATCCGCTGCTGCGATTGGCCTTGTCGAACGAAGTCTTGTAGACGAGCCCGATCTTCAATCGCGCCGCGATCTCCTTCAGCGCGGAGGCGACTTCCAGCGCATGGGCGCGGCTCTCGAGCGCGCAAGGGCCGGCGATGATCGAGATCGGCAAATCATTGCCGAATTCGACCGATCCGGCGGCAACAACCGGCGCAGCAGAAATGTTGGCGTTCAAGGGCCCTATCCTTTTTCAAGGCGCGACCATGCCGGGCGGCGGCGGGCGGATCAACCCTATTTAGCGGTCTCGAATATCAGGGTTGCGCCATGGGCGATATCCGGCGGCAGCACAAGGCGGTCAACATGACGCCGCGAAGCCAGCCCGCTTTGCCGATGCAAGGCTTCGGCTTGCACGAGGTCTGCGACTGCGAAGCGCAGCGCGTTCAGCGTCATCCCCTCGGCATCCACATCAGGCAACACACCGAACTCATCGCAAAAAGATACCGGCTCCATGATTTCGATATCGCCATTGTCGGTACGGGCCCTGACGCCGATCGAAGTCGAATGCAGGTCACTCAGACCGGTGAACGCTTTCAGGAAGATGTGATGGTCCGTCGGGTTGTCGGCGACCATGACCGCGCCGGGCACGGCGCCTGCACGGTTGGCGTGGGCCTGAAACGCCGGGTCCCAGAAATTCTGGGGAAAGTGATGCTGGCACACCGCGAAGCGCAAATTCGGCGAAGCCGGATCCGAAGCGAAAGCCAGCGAGAACGCCAGCTTGACCGGCGTTCCGTCGGGCTTTGTCCCCTCACGGGCGAAATCGAACACCCCGGAATTTCCAATCCCGGATGATTCAAACGTTCGCGCATCGCGCGCGGCATTGCTGCTGTTGAGGATCAGCATCGAAAAACCCTCGCGCCGGGCGAGAAAGTCACGGTTGAACGCGCCGAATGAGAACGAGCGCGCGCCGTGCGGCACGATTTTTTCGGGTTCGGCGACTTCGAGGATTTCGATGTAGCAGTTCTTCAGTTGCACGATGCGGTTATGGGTGCCCCACGGATGGCGGTTGCGCGCGCCCACGGTGAAGCCGGCGCGGCGATAGATCTCCGCCGCCGCGTCGAGATCGTGGACGGCGTGCACGATATGGTCGAGACCGTGGGGCATTCGATGCCAATTCGCCTTCGAATGGCCGTCACTTCACCGATGAGAAGGCGGTCGGCATCAGGAGCTGATTGACGATGTTGCCGACGATCTGGCCGTCTTCCTCGGTTTTTGCCCGCGCGGCGATCCAGTCAGGATCGCTCTGGAATGCCGCCCATTTCTTCTCGCGGTCGGCCAGCGATTCCCATGCCAGCAGATAGGTCAACTCCTGATTGGATTCGCCGACCAGCGTAGTGAAGAAGCCGGCCGGCCGGATGCCGTGCTTCTCCCACAGTTTCAGCGTGGTGGTCTCGAAGCGCTTCAGCAGCACCGGCAGCCGGCCCGGCAGACAGCGATAGACGCGCATTTCGTAAATCATCGACTTCACTCCCCTGATTTTATGTTCTTGCGGTATCGGGAGCGATTTGTCGCAACAATCGACACGTTCGTCAAAGGCCGTCGAAGTGTGGCGTCACACCAGCCGGCTTTGCACCACCGCCGCCTGAATGAACGACGCAAACAGCGGATGCGGTTCGAACGGCCGCGATTTCAGTTCGGGATGGAATTGCACCCCGATGAACCAGGGATGATCCTCGTATTCGACGATCTCCGGCAGCACGCCGTCAGGCGAAAGGCCCGAAAATTTCAGGCCGTGCTGCTCCAGACGGTCCTTGTAGGCGGTGTTGACCTCGTAACGGTGGCGGTGACGCTCCGAAATCTCGGTGGCGCCGCCATAGACATCGGAGACCCGGCTGCCCCGCTTGAGTACCGCGGGATACGCGCCAAGCCGCATGGTGCCGCCAAGATCGCCGGCCTTCGACCGCTTCTCCAGCTCGTTTCCGCGCAACCATTCCGTCATCAGGCCGACCACTGGCTCGGGCGTGGGACCGAACTCGGTGGAATTCGCCGCCTCGATGCCGACCAGATTGCGCGCGGCCTCGATGACAGCCATCTGCATCCCGAAGCAAATGCCGAAATAAGGCACGTCGCGCTCGCGCGCGAACTGCGCCGCGCGGATTTTACCCTCCGCGCCGCGCTGGCCGAAGCCGCCGGGCACCAGGATGCCGTTGACGTGCTCGAGAAACGGCGCCGGGTCCTCGTTCTCGAACACTTCGCTCTCGATCCAGTCGAGGTTGACCTTCACCTTGTTGGCGATGCCGCCATGCGACAACGCCTCGATCAGCGATTTGTAGGCGTCCTTCATGCCGGTATATTTGCCGACAATGGCGATGGTGACGTCGCCCTCGGGGTTGCGGATGCGCTCGTTGATAACGTGCCAGCTTTGCAGCGCCGGCGGAATCTTCGGCACGATGCCGAACGCCGCCAGCACCTCGTCGTCGAGGCCGGCGGCGTGGTAGGCCTCGGGCACGGCGTAGATATTGTCGACGTCGCGCGCCTCGATCACCGCGCTTTCGCGCACGTTGCAGAACAGCCCGAGCTTGCGCCGCTCTTCCTTGGGGATTGGCCGGTCGGTGCGGCACAGCAGGATGTCCGGCTGAATGCCGATCGAGCGCAACTCCTTGACCGAATGCTGGGTCGGCTTTGTCTTCAGTTCGCCGGCGCTGGGGATGAACGGCAGCAGCGTCAAATGAATGTAGATGGCGTGCTCGCGCGGCAGATCGTTCTTGATCTGGCGGATCGCCTCGAAGAACGGCAGGCCCTCGATATCGCCGACGGTGCCGCCGATCTCGCACAGCACGAAGTCGAACTCGTCATTGCTGTCGAGGATGAAATCCTTGATCGCATTGGTGACGTGCGGGATCACCTGGATGGTGGCGCCGAGATAGTCGCCGCGCCGTTCCTTGCTGAGAATGTCCTGGTAGATGCGCCCGGTGGTGATGTTGTCGGCCTTGGTGGCGGGACGTCCGGTGAAGCGTTCGTAGTGGCCGAGATCGAGGTCGGTTTCGGCGCCGTCATCGGTCACGAACACTTCGCCGTGCTGGTACGGCGACATCGTTCCGGGGTCGAGATTGAGATAGGGATCGAGCTTGCGAAGCCGGACCTTGTAGCCTCGCGCCTGCAACAGGGCGCCGAGCGCCGCTGAAGCGAGACCTTTTCCGAGCGAAGAAACCACGCCGCCGGTGATGAAGATATACCGCGCCATGGGACTTAACCTTTAAGGCTACCGGCGCGATTCGCCAAAACGAATCGCAGGCCGCGGCGAACAATTTGTTGGGCTGTGGGTGGCGTTAAATTCAGAGTGTTATCAATATCTTGACGGGAAGCCCTGATGCAGGACGCCAGACACCTTCCCGCATAGCCAGCCTGCCTTTATTGCGAGCGCGGCGCCTGCGGACCCGATGGGGCCGGCTGATTCTGCTGCTGCTGTTGCTGCTCGTCCGCCTTCTTCAGTGAATCCAGAAGACCGCCGCTGGTCGGAGGAGCCACCGGCACTGCCGCGCCCGCGGGCTGCGACTGCGAGGCTGGCGCTGCGCCAATGATCGAACTCGGCTTGCGGTCAAGGCCCGCATACCAGGATAGGAACAGGCTGGTCAGGAAAAAGCCGAATGCGAGCACCGCCGTCGTGCGCGTCAGCAGATTGGCGGTGCCGCGGCTCGACATGAAGCCGGCGCCGCCGCCAACGCCGAGGCCGCCGCCTTCGGATTTCTGCAGCAGCACGGTCGCGATCAGCGTCGCAACAATCATCAAGTGGATTACGATAGCGACAGTCTGCATCTCTACCTTCCGTCACAAACCAAAAGCGCCGGGGTCCGGCTGCTCAGGTTTGCGGGGTTTGAAGTGGCGCGGTGTTACACGATCAGGAGGGGCATTGTCACCCCCGAGGGCACCGCCTGCGAGATAAACACTGCAGCTTGTATTTGCAGTGGGGCACATCGCTACTTTCATCCAGGGCGCATCTTGCTCGGGAAGCCGGATTCTAATATAATTGATATATGTCTATTTTATTAGACGATCCTGGCCCCCGCATTGCTGCCCGCCTGCGGCTCGAGCGCGACAGCCGCGGCTGGTCCCTTGCGGACCTCGCTGAACGTTCCAGCGTATCCAAGGCGATGATCAGCAAGATCGAACGCGAAGAAGTGAGCCCAACCGCCGTGATCCTGGTCCGGCTGGCCGGCGCCTTCGACCTCACGCTTGCGGGCTTGCTGCTGCGGGCAGAGGGCCAGGGCCGGCTGACCCGGGCGACAGAACAGCCGGTCTGGCGTGACCCCAAGACCGGCTATCTGCGCAAGCAGGTGTTTAGTCGTCCCGATCATCCCCTGGAGATCATCGAAGTCGAATTGCCGGCCAGGCAACAGGTCGTACTTCCAGCTTCGTCCTATGCGCATATCCGTCAGGCCGTCTGGATTCGGACGGGCAGCCTCGCCATCATCGAGGCTGGCGAACGGCACGTGCTTGCGGCCGGCGACTGCCTTGGGTTTGGCCCGCCATCCGACGTGACCTTTGCCAACGAGACCACCGCACCGTGCGCGTATGTCGTTGTCCTCGCACGGAGCTGACGCGATGCCCGCAATCAAGATCGGACCCTTGAGAGCCTCGCCGCAGGTCTGTGCTGCGCTGAGCGAAATCCTGATCGAGGCGGTGGCAAGCGGCGGCTCGGTCAGTTTCATGCACCCGTTGCCGTTGGAGACGGCGGATCGTTTCTGGCGGGATTCGCTGGCATCGGCCGATCGCGGCGAGAGGATCGTTCTTGGCGCATTTGATGGAGGGAGCCTGATTGGAACCGTCACTCTGCTGCTCGACTTTCCGCCAAACCAGCCACATCGGGCAGAAATCTCAAAAATGATGACCCGGATCAGTCATCGCGGCATGGGCGTGGCGAAGGCATTGATGCGCGCCGCCGAGCACATTGCCGTGCAGCGCGGGCGCACACTGCTGGTGCTCGATACCGCCGTCGAGGATGGCGCTTCCAGACTTTACGAAGGCCTGGGATTCAAGTTGACCGGAATCATTCCGGACTACGCCCTGAAGCCGCACGGCGGACTCACGGGAACCATGATCTATTGGAAACGCATCGATGCGGGAGTGCCTGGTTAGCGACAGCTAGCCGCAATCGCCAGGATGTCGGCCGCTTTCAGGCTGGCGCCGCCAACCAGCGCGCCATTGACGTTGGCGACCGCCATCAATTCCCTGGCGTTGGAGGGTTTTACCGAGCCGCCATAGAGGATCCGGATTCTGGCCCCCTCGGCCTTGAACCGCGCGGTCAGCAGATCTCGGATAAGCTGATGAATTTGCTCGACATCTCTGACCGTCGGAGTAAGACCGGTGCCAATCGCCCAGACCGGTTCATAAGCCACCACCAGATTGTCCGATCTAGTGCCATCTGGCAGCGAGATGTTGAGCTGTCCGCGGCAGATGTCGAGGGTCTCACCGGCGTCGCGCTGGTCCTGGGTTTCGCCGATGCAGACAATCGCGGTAAGGCCGGCGCGCCAGACCGCTTCCGATTTCTGGCGGACCAGCACGTCGGTCTCGCCATGATCGGCGCGCCGCTCGGAGTGGCCGACAATGATGGTGCTGGCGCCGGCATCCGCCAGCATTTCGGCTGAAATATCGCCGGTATTGGCGCCAGACGCCTTGGGGTGGCAATCCTGCGCGCCGACGCCGAGCGTCTTCGAGCCGCGAGCCTTTTCCGCGAAGGCCGCAACTAGGGTCGCCGGCGGGCAAACCAGCAGGTCGGCCTTGCCGGCGACATCGGACGCGCCCGCCAGCATGGCCTCGAATTCGGCCGAGGAAGACTTCAGGCCGTTCATTTTCCAGTTGCCGGCAATCAGCGGCCGGATAGCGTCGGTCATGTCGGGATTCCCTTGGGGAATGTTTGGGTCAGGCATGCGCTAGCAGAGCGCGGCGGCCAGTTCCAGATGCCGGACTTGCGATCCCCGAGCCGTCATCCGCTTCAATTGGGCCTCCGCCCAAGGTTGCGACGGAGCGGCTGCCACTTTATGATGCTTTATCAACTCGGTGATCCCCTCTTGCGGAATTCGATACCGAATTCCCTTGGGCGCGAACCGGTTCCCTCCTGCAAACAAGTTGGACCCATGCTTCGAGGAATGCGGAAAGCCTCATCAAACTGGCTCGGCAAGACCATAATGGCCGTGGTGATGGGCGTCTTGATTATCAGTTTCGGCGTCTGGGGCATCGCCGACATTTTCCGGGGTTTCGGACAATCGACGCTGGCCACGATCGGCCATACCGAGATCTCGATCAATGAGTTCCGCCAGCTCTATACCGAGAAACTGCAGCAGATCGGCCGTCAGTTCGGCCGGCCGCTGACGATGGACCAGGCTCGCGCCTTCGGCCTCGACCGCCAGGTGCTGCAGCAAACCATCGCGGAAGCCGCCCTTGACGAGGAAGCGCGGCGGCTGGGCCTCGGACAGTCCGATGCCGAGACCATGCGCATGATCTTCAACGATCCCAATTTCAGGGGTGTCGGCGGCGCGTTCGATCCTGCACGCTTCCAGGCGGTGATCCGGCAATTCGGATTCACCGAGCAGCGTTATGTCGCCGATCAGCGCCGGGTGTCGCTGCGACGTCAGATCGCCGGCACGATCTCTGCCGGTCTCGAACCGCCGAAACTGATGATCGAGGCACTCAGCCGCTTCCAGAACGAGCAGCGCTCGATCGAATACGTCAAGCTCGACGCTACCCAGGCCGGAACAATTGATCCGCCGTCGCCGGAAACGCTGGCTGGCTATTTTGACGACCACAAGGCTCAGTTCCGCGCCCCCGAATATCGCAAGATCGCCTTTGTCGCGATTACGCCGGAAGAGATCGGCAAGTGGTCCGATGTTTCCGACGAGGACGCCAGGAAGCTGTTCGAGCAACGCCGCGACCGGCTTGGAACGCCGGAAAAGCGTGAGGTATCGCAGATCGTCTTTCCGAACGCGGAAGAAGCCGCCGCAGCGCGTGCTCGCATCGCCTCCGGACTGTCGTTCGAGGATCTCGCCAAGGAGCCCGGGCCCGGCGCTTCCGACGTCGAGCTCGGCATGGTCGCAAAATCCGGGATCATCGATCCCGCCATCGCCGCCGCGGCCTTTTCGCTGCCGTCCGGCGAGGTGAGCCAGCCGGTACAGGGCAAGTTCGTTATTGCCCTGGTCAGGGTCGGCAAGATCGAGCCGGGGACCGAACCATCCTATGAAAGCGCCGCCCCAAACCTGAAGAAGGAAATTGCAGCCGAGCGGGCACGCAAATCGGTCGGCGACCTCCGCGACAAGATGGAAGACGAGCGCGGCGGTGGCGCCAGCGTCATCGAAGCCGCCCAGAAACTGGGACTCGCCGCCGTCACCATCGACGCCGTCGATCGCTCCGGCCGTCTCCCCGGCGGCCAGTTGGCGACCAGCATTCCGCGCGGTCTCGACGTCGTTTCGCAGGCCTTCAACAGCGATATCGGCGTCGACAACGATCCCATCCAGTTCAACGGCGGCTACGTCTGGTACGACGTTCTCGGCATCACCCCATCGCACGAGCGCGGCCTTGATGAGGTCAAGGACCAGGTCGAGGCGCGATGGCGCGACGACCAGACCACTAGCCGGCTCAGCGCCAAGGCGACGGAGATGGTTCAGAAGCTCGATCAGGGCGGCAAGCTCGCGGATGAGGCGGCAGCGGCCGGATTGAAGCTCGAGACCGCCGCCGGTTTCCGGCGCGATGCCTCGCTGCCCGGGGTGCCCTCCGGCGCGATCGCGGCGGCGTTTCGCACCGCCAAGGATGGCGCCGGCCAAACCCCAGGCGCCGGCGCCGGCGAGTGGATTGTCTTCCGGGTGACCGACGTCAGCGTGCCGCCGGTCGACCTCGCCTCGGACGACATCAAGAAACTGAAGGAAACCCTGCAGCGCGGACTGACCGACGAACAGCTCGCGCAATACGTCACCAGGCTCGAAGCCGACATTGGCACGTCAATCAATCAGGCCGCCTTCGCGCAGGTGACGGGTGTAAATAACTAATTCCGAAAGCACGCGATGGACGACCTCAAATCTATCATCGGGAAAGTCGCCACCGGCGCGACCCTGTCGCGCGACGAGGCGGCGTCCGCCTTCGACAGCATGATGTCCGGCGAGGCGACGCCCTCGCAGATGGGCGGATTGCTGATGGCGTTGCGCGTCCGCGGCGAAACCGTCGATGAGATTACCGGCGCGGTATCGGCGATGCGCGCCAAGATGCTGCGCGTCAAGGCTCCCGCCGACGCCGTCGACGTGGTCGGCACCGGCGGCGACGGCTCCGGCTCGGTCAACGTCTCGACCTGCGCCTCCTTCATCGTCGCGGGCGCCGGCGTGCCAGTCGCCAAACACGGCAATCGCGCGCTGTCGTCGCGCTCAGGCGCGGCTGACGTGCTGTCCTCGCTCGGAGTAAAGATCGACATCAAGCCCGAGCATGTCGCCCGTTGCGTCCACGAGGCCGGGATCGGCTTCATGTTCGCGCCATCGCACCATCCCGCCATGAAGAACGTCGGCCCGACCCGGGTCGAGCTGGCAACGCGCACCATCTTCAATCTGCTGGGACCGCTGTCCAATCCGGCCGGTGTAACACGGCAAATGGTCGGGGTATTTTCCCGGCAATGGGTGCAGCCGCTGGCGCAGGTGCTGAAAAACCTCGGTGCCAAATCGGCCTGGGTGGTGCACGGCTCCGACGGTCTCGATGAAATCACCCTCACCGGCCCGACCTTCGTCGCGGCGCTCGAGAACGGCAATATCCGAACCTTCGAGGTCACGCCGGAAGAAGCCGGTTTGACCCGGGTCGGCGGCGACGCGCTGAAGGGTGGCGATGCCGATGCCAATGCGATCGCGCTGCAAAGCGTGCTTGACGGGATGCCGAGCCCTTTCCGGGATGTAGCACTGTTGAACGCCGCGGCGGCGCTGATCGTGGCCGGCCGCGCCAAGAACTTGCGCGAAGGCGTGGCGCTCGGCACCAGGTCGCTCGACAGCGGCGCGGCGCTGGCGCGGCTGAAGCACCTGGTCGCGGCCTCCAACGACCTGCGAGAGTAGCGTGTCCGACATTCTGCCCAAGATCGAGGCCTACAAGCGCGAAGAGATCGCTCGCGCCAAGCGCACCCACCCGCTTTCCAGCGTCGAAGCGCGGGCGAAGGCTGCGCCCGCGCCGCGCGGCTTTGCCAGGGCGATCCGCGAAAAGCTCGCCCAGGGCGAATATGCGCTGATTGCCGAGGTAAAGAAGGCTTCGCCGTCCAAGGGGCTGATCCGCGCCGATTTCGATCCGCCTGCCCTGGCGCGTGCCTATGAGGCCGGCGGTGCGGCGTGTCTCTCGGTGCTTACCGACACGCCGTCGTTTCAGGGCCATCTCGATTTCATGGTGGCGGCCCGCGCGGCAACCTCGTTGCCGGTACTGCGCAAGGATTTCATGTACGATACCTATCAGGTGGTGGAGGCCCGCGCCCACGGCGCCGACTGCATCCTGATCATCATGGCGGCGCTCGACGACGGCGCGGCCCGGGATATCGAGGCCGTGGCCATCGCGCAGGGCATGGATGTGCTGATCGAAATCCATGACCGCGCCGAGCTCGACCGCGCGCTGAAGCTTCGCTCGCCGATGATCGGCGTCAACAACCGAAACCTGCGGACCTTCGAGACCACGCTGGCGACCAGCGAAGCGCTGGCGCCGCTGATCCCCCCGGATCGGCTGATGGTCGGAGAAAGCGGCATCTTCACACCGAGTGACCTGGCGCGGCTTGCGCGCGTGGGCATGTCGACGTTCCTGGTCGGCGAAAGCCTGATGCGGCAGGCCGACGTGGCCGCGGCGACCCGCGCGCTGCTGGCGCGCGGCGATGCGACCCGCGCGACCGGCACGCGCTAACCCCATGGCGCGCAAATCTCGCAAAGGGGGTTCCTCCCTCACCCACATCGGGAAAAAGGGTGAAGCACGAATGGTCGACGTGTCGGTCAAACCCGCGACCGAACGCATGGCGGTGGCGGAAGGCCGCGTCGTCATGAGCAAGCCGACGCTGGAACTGATCGTTTCCGGCAACGCCAAAAAGGGCGATGTGCTGGGCACCGCGCGCCTCGCCGGCATCATGGCGGCAAAGCGCACGTCGGAACTGATACCGCTGTGCCATCCGCTGGCGCTGTCGAAAGTCACGCTCGACATTACGCCGGACAAAAAGCTGCCGGGCTGCGTCGTGCGCGCTACCGTAAAGGTCATCGGTCCGACCGGAGTCGAGATGGAAGCCCTGACCGCGGTATCGGTTGCCTGTCTCACGATCTACGACATGATCAAGGCGGTGGAGCGCGGCGTCCGTATCGAAGCCATTCATCTCGTTGAAAAAAAGGGCGGCAAGTCCGGGCACTATCGCGTCGATTCACGCTGCTAAAGCGTCCTTGTCACACCAGTGTGACCGGGGTTGCGCGGCTAGTTCGGAACCGCGGATTTGGGCGTTGACGGGACGTCCGCGTTGACGGTGACGCCGCGCAGCAGGCTATAGGCCGCGCCAAGCGCCTTGTCGTCCTTCTCCGCGGGCGGAACGTAGGATTGCGAACCCGTCTGCTCCTTGCCTTCAGCCGACAGGTGCCCGCGCATCGACGCCTCTCCCTTGAGTTCAGCACGGCCCTTCAGCTCGTCCGGCACCTCCTGCATGACCTCGATGTCGGGCGTGATGCCCTGCGCCTGGATCGAGTGCCCGGACGGCGTGAAATACCGCGCCGTCGTCAGGGCCAATGCGCCGTTGCCGCTACCCAGCGGAATAACGGTCTGCACCGAGCCCTTGCCGAAGGAACGGCTGCCGATCAGGGTCGCGCGCTGGTGATCGTGCAATGCGCCGGCCACGATCTCGGACGCGGATGCCGATCCCCCGTTGATCAGGACGACAAGCGGCTTGCCCTTGGTGAGATCGCCACCCCGCGCGGTGAAACGCTGGGTTTCCTCTGCGGTGCGGCCGCGCGTCGAGACGACTTCGCCGCGCGCCATGAAGGCGCTTGACACCGAGACCGCCTGGTCGAGTAATCCGCCGGGGTTGTTGCGGAGATCGATGACGTAGCCGGCCAGCTTGCCCGGCAGGATCTGCCTGGCGATGTCGGCGATCGCTTTCTTGAGGCCGTCGGTGGTCCGCTCGTTGAACGAGGTAATCCGGATATAGCCGATGTCGCCGCCGTCGGTGTGGTAGCTGACCGGTCGCACGCGAATGACCTCGCGCACAATCGTAAGGTCGATCGGCTGGTCCACGCCCTTGCGCATGATCTTGAGCCGGGTTTTGGTATCGACCGGACCTTTCATCTTGTTCACAGCCTGTTCAAGCGTAAGCCCCTGAACCGCGGCGTCGTCGATCTGGGTGATCAGGTCGCCCGACATGATCCCGGCCTTCGCCGCCGGCGTGTCGTCCATGGGCGCGACCACCTTGACCAGGCCATTCTCCATCATGACCTCTATACCCAGTCCGCCAAACTCGCCGTGGGTGGTCTCCTGCATATCCTTCCAGGCTTTGTCATTCATGTATCGCGAATGAGGGTCGAGCGAAGTGACCATGCCGTTGATCGCGCCTTCGATCAGCTTGGTGTCGTCAGGCTTCTCGACGTAGTCGGCCCTGACCCGCTCGAATACCTCGCCGAACAGATTGAGCTGCGAATAGGCGTCGACACCGGCCGCAGCCCCGGCGGCGGCGATCGACAGCGCGCCTTGCGGCGTGGTCACGAGCAGGGTCAGGCAGGCGCCCGCCGCTGCACCAAGGAAAAAAAGGAAATTCTTGCGCATGGTTCGCGAACCTTCTGCCAGTTCCTGCCCCCGGTGCCGGGTAAAGCGGTAATCCCTATCTGGGATCGGCCAGCCGACTCACAACACCTTTCCGGTATCTTTGAGGCCATTCTGCCAAGTCGAAGGCAGGGTGCCGAACCCGCGCTTGGCGCGGGTACCGAGCCACCAGCCGAACTGCGGCGGTACATTGCGGAACGGGCCCTCGACGCCCAGTTTCAAGGCGGCGTCCATCGGCCAGTTCGGGTTGTTGAGAATTTCGCGGCCGACCGCGATCAGATCAGCCTGCCCGTCACGCAGGATCTGCTCGGCCTGATCGCCATGGATGATCAGACCCACCGCCATGGTCATGATGTCGGCGTGGCGGCGGACATATTCGGACAGCGGCACCTGATAGCTGTATTTGATTTCCTTGCCCAGAATCGGCGCCGCGTCGGTGATGCCGCCGGACGAGCAATCGATGACATCGACGCCCTTCGTTTTGAGGATTTTTGCCAGCCGCGCGCTCTGTTCCGGCCCCCACCCGGCATTGTCTTCCACCGACAGGCGGACGAACAGCGGCTTGTCGTCGGGCCAGTGCGCGCGCACTGCCTCCGTGACCTCGGTGACGAAGCGCATCCGGTTCAATTCGGAGCCACCATATTCGTCCGCACGCTGGTTTGAGCGCTCCGACAAGAATTCGTGCACGAGATAGCCATGCGCGCCGTGCAGCTCCAGTACGTCGAAGCCAGCCTCCCGCGCGCGCCGCGCCGCGTTGCCCCAGGACTGCACCAGGTCCTTCACCTCACGACGCTCCAGCGCCCGCGGCACTGGCCATTTCTCGCTGTGCGCGATCGCGCTTGGCGCCACAGGTGTCCAGGCGTCCCAGTCATCGATCTCGGGTGTTCGCTTCAAGGGCCCGTCGCCTTCCCAGGGACGGTTGGCGCGGGCCTTGCGGCCGGAATGGCCGAGCTGAATTCCGGCCACCGAGTTCTGCTGCTTGATGAACTTGACCAGGCGTCCAAGCGGTTCGACGAATTTATCGTCCCAGATGCCGAGATCGCCCACGGTGCCGCAGCCGCGCCGCTCAACCTTTGTCGAACTCGACGACAACGAGGCCAGCGCCGCCGGCCGCGAATTTTCCGGCATTCATCAGATGCCAGTCCGTGGGAAATCCCTTCTCCGCCGAATACTGGTGCATCGGCGGCACCACGATGCGGTTGCGCAGTTCGACGCCCCGGATCGTCAGCGGTGAAAACAGCAGCATCCCGGACATCAGCATTTCCTCGTCGGACATCGTTATCTCCGGCATCGCCGCCGGGCGGTCCTCTTCCCGGATGGGAACGATATATGCGCTCTGACGCCGCGGCAAAGCCGAAATCCCCGGATTTCGCGTCCAATTACGGCATGCGTGCGTTCATTTTTCATTGCCGCGAGAAAAAAGCCCGGGCGATGCCGGGCTTTAGTTGCAGGAGATGCTCGAAAGTAAATTGGCATTTCGCGATGAATGGTGCGGCCAATCATTTGGCGGTGCCCGAACGATAGGGGACCAGCCAGTGACCGGCATCGCCGTCTGCTGCGCGCTTAGGCCCTCACCTCCTGACGTTGGAACACAATGTAGCCCGCGACGAAGAGCACGATGGTTCCGGCGATCAGCGCCACCGTCTGCGGCCAGGCGATCATCAGGCTTTCGCCCAGTGGAAGCGGCGCACCCATCACGGCACCACGCAGTTGTTCGAGAAACACCGGACCCAACGACCGCGTCGTAGGCGACAGCACGGCAAGCATCGCCTCGCCGAACAGATGGTTCGGTGACAAGCGCCCGAGGGTCTGCGCCCAGATCGCGGTTTCCGGCGTCTGCAGTCCCAGCGCAGCATAACGCGGATCAGTGGGGGCGATCGCCTCGGCCAGCGCGGGCGCCAGCATCGGCCACAGCACGGTCAGGAACAGCCAGACGCCGAGGGCGACCAGTGCGGCTGTCGCGGGCGAGCGGAACACAATCGAAAGCAGCATTGCAAGCGACAACCAGACGCCGGCATAGAAAATCGCAATTACCAGGAACGCCATCGAGCGCGCTATCTCTTCGCTGCCCGGCGGTACGCCAAGAAAGATAAGCCCCAGGCCAATCACCATCAGCCACAGCGCCGCCAGGCTGATCGCAAGCGTTGCCAGACCGGCAACGAATTTCCCCATTAGCAGCGCGTCACGATAAATCGGCTGCGCCAGGATGCGCGAGAGCGTGCGCCGGTTATGCTCGCCGTTAACGGAGTCGAAGCCGAGCCCGATGGCCATCAGGGGGATCAGGAATCCCAGAATGGCAACAAAGGATGGCAGCGGTGCGCGATCGACCGTAAATAGGCGCAGCAGCAGGAACGGATCTTCCGCCGTGTTCTGCCGCAAATTGTCGATCGCGCCATAAAGCGCGGCGAGCGCGGTGAGCACGATCAGCAGCTCGAGCACGAACATGCGCGCGCTCGACAGGTTATCCGACAATTCCTTGACTGCCACAGTGCCGAGACCCAGGAACGGAGAGCCCTCACGCCGCATGACGCGCTCCCCGCGATGGTTCCTTGTGGCTCTGGAAGTAGCGGGCATAGATCGCCTCGAGACTCGGCTCGTCGACAGAAAGCCGGCGCAACGATCCGTTCGCGGCGACGACGGAACGCGCCGCGTCAGGCCGCACGTCCCGGTCGGCCGTCATGCGAAAGCGATCGGCTGCCAGCGTTTCGACATTGGCCACGCCGGGTATGGTGGCGAGTCGCCGGGCAAGCCCGGGGCCATCGGCCTCGACCTCAACCACGAAGCTTGCCCCAAGCACCTGACGGGCGAGATCGGCGACCGGACCCATCAGCACGATGCGCCCAGCCTGGAACAGGGCAACACGGTTACAGACCCGCTGCACCTGATCGAGCAGGTGGGACGACAACAGCACCGTCACGCCTTCGGCCTTCAGTTCGCGGATCAGACCGAGAAATTCGTGGGTGGCTTGCGGATCCAGCCCTGAAGTCGGTTCATCGAGTATGGCAACCTCGGCTTGCTTGACAATTATCTCTGCGAGCCCGAGCCGTTGACGCATGCCGCGTGAAAATGTCGCCACGCGCTTGTCGGCGACATCGAGCAGCTGTACGCGCGCAAGTGCCGCCACGATTCGTCGCGCTCGTTCTGTGAACGGAAGGCCCATCAGCTTGGCGGTGTAGGACAGGTTCTCGACGGCGGTCAGGTGCTCATAGAAGCCGACGGAGTCGGGCAGATAGCCGACCCGGCGTTTGACTTGCAGCGGCGCGCGCGCTGGATCATGCCCGAGCACCCTTACACTGCCTGAGGATATATCGGTCAGACCGAGCATCATCAGGATCGTTGTCGTTTTGCCTGCACCGTTTGGTCCGAGCAGCCCAAACACCTCGCCTTTGAGAATGTCGAAATTGATTGCGTCGACGACGCTAATTCCGCTGTAACGCTTGGTGAGACCCCGCGCCGCGATTACCGCATCATTGGGGGTGGTGCTTTCCGTATCGCTCATCGCCGTCCAAACCTCGCAACCGCGCCCAGCATCAGGAGCAGCGCAATTCCGATGACGCCAGCGCCGGCGATTCCCCACACCGTCGAGGTAGACACCGTAATGCGAAACTGGCTAGACGCATTTTCTCCACGCGAAGCCGCGCTGACCGATGTCATGTAATCGCCAGCCAGCGACTTCTCGCTTGGAGTAACCAGCGCTTGAACCTCGGCGTCCTTGCCCGGAACGAGTCGGTCGATGGTGGCCGGCTCGAACGTCACTTTCCATCCGCTCGGCGCGCTCGCCGCCAATTTGATATTGTCGGCCGGCGCGGTACCGGCGTTGGCGACGACGATGGGAATGGAGCTTTGCTGCGCCGCGACGGCACGCGCGCTCAATAGCCCGTCACGCCCGGACACCTGGAGCTGCGGCTGTCCGACGATATCGAGAGCAAGGTCCACATTCGCCGAGGCATCCTCCGCATTCACCGTCACCTTGACGGGAAAGTGCCCGGCATCGACCGCGCTGGGCGGGCGTACCTTCAGCTTGATGTCCTTGGACTGGCCAGCTTCTATCGGGATCGAGGAAAGTTCCTGGCTCCCATAGGCCTCCGTGAACGAGGTCTCGAAATTGGATGGCGCCTCGGCGGCAAAGCTCGCGACCACATTGCGCCCGCTATCATTTTTAACGTTCAACGTATATTCGAAGTTCGATTTCGGGCTGCCGCGAAGCGCGGGAAGCTTCGATGTCACCGTAAGCTTGGCGGGTAGTTCCTTCGCGAGCGCCACGGCTAGCGGCAGCACCGCCTGGCTTCCCTGCCCTTCCGCCTTCACCGTCAGGGTCTGCTCGTTGAGGTCGGTATCGGCCGGCACCTCGAGGCGAAGCTGGAGTGAAACATTAGCGTCCGGCGCCGGCATCGCGGCGGCGACGGGCTGCCCACCGCCTAAAAGCGTCGCGGTCCAGCCGCTCGGCACGCCCTCGACCGAAAGCTGATATCGCTGCGGTTGAAGTCCATAATTTTGCAGGCGCAGCGGGATGTTTGACGTGGTGCCGGGCCGCACCGTGACCGCCGGGTAGTCGGTCATCAAATAAAGGCCCTTGATGTCACGCGGCGTCTCCGCGGCGTGCGCCGGGCCAACCAATGCAACGGCGAAAGCAAAGGGGACGAGATGAAGCGCTCGCATCGCAATACTCCTAGCGAAATGGCAACAAGGCAGCCATGTCGTCATTTCGGCTCGGTAGCCGAAACTGCGACGGCAAAGCGCCACAAATAGGCGAGGAGATCGTGACGAAAAATGGCATGGCCCAATTACAAGTCGGTGATCGCCGATAGGAAATTCGTATTACTGCGGCGGACCGGACCCTGCAAAAATCGAACGGCCCCAAAAATTCCGCGAAGGCTGAATTCCAGACCTCTCCGCCGCTGCAAGGCGCTGTAGCCCAATACGAAGATCCTCGGTCGCTTTTGTGTGAAACGATGCGGTCTCTCACGTCGAGCATGAAACGCATCAGTGGTGTTAGAAAACTTCGTTTGTCACCCAAAAAAGACTTTTTCAACACTATACCCCATATCCCGAGCGCGCGTTGGACGCCCTCTGGAGTTGACAAGGGAACTATGCGCCATTGGTCTGCACAACGCGGCCTGAGCGGAGTATGATCGCTCGGCAGTTTCCGGAGGGTAGAAATGAAGATAATTGCTGTTCTGGCGTTTTTCGTTGCATTTTCCGACATAGCATTCGCTCAAGCGCCGGAATGTCAGCCGACACCGGGAGCCGGTGATCTCCTCGCCTGTTACAACAGGACTGAGCTACCGCCCGCGCCGGCCAAGCGTGCAACATCCAAAGTTACGACTGCGCCAGAAGAGCCCGCAGTATCCAAACCTCTGACCGACCGCCGGGTGCGGGTCGAAGACATACTGGAAGACGAAAACAAAAAATTGGACACAAAGGTAAAATCTCTTTGCCGGGGTTGCTAGGCCTGCCGGCCGTCGATACGTCGTGCGTCCAAGCCGGCCTGCTCCTTGAACAATTCGGCATCGCGCACCTGGCCGCGCGGCGCTCCAACTAACTCGTGGCGGGACACATTCATCGTTCAGGCGCCACCGCCGCCACAAAGACCAACAAGAAATCGTCCGGTCTCGCCCCAGTGAAATCAGGATTTCTCCTTAATCGTGCCGGTGATTGTCGCTCTCTAGGTCCTGTGGACACTTATCGCATCCATAGGATGATGGCGGCAAGGGTGACCACGGCCTGATAGTTCCGAGCGGTTTTCTCGAAGCGTGTTGCGACGCGCCTGAACTGCTTGAGCTTTGAGAAGCAGCACTCCACGAGATGGCGCTGGGCATAGAGATGTTTGTCGAGTGGATATTTGAGCGCCCGTGACGGGTTGTTGGGAATGACGGCGAGCGCGCCCTTGGCGGCGATGGCTTGGCGCAGATGATCCGCGTCATAGGCTGTATCGGCCATGACGACCTCGGCAGGAAACCCCTCGATCAACGCGGCGGCTTGCGGTGCATCGCCCTTCTGACCTGCCGTCAGCGTGAAGCGCACCGGACAACCCAGGCCTCGGACGGCCATATGTATTTTGGTGCTCAGGCCGCCGCGCGAGCGGCCGATCGCTTGATCTTCAGACCCCCTTTTTTAGCCCCGGCAGCATGCTGATGGGCTCGGACGATGGTGGAATCGATGATCAGATATTCGAAGTCCGGATCATCGGACATCGCCTCGAACATTCGATACCAGACACCCTTGATGCTCCACCGGCTGAAGCGCCGGAACACGCTGTTCCAATCGCCAAACGCTTCCGGAAGATCACGCCAGGGAGAGCCCGTACGCACGATCCAAAGCACGCCCTCCACGAACATCCGGTTGTCGCGCCCGGTGGAGCCCTTCTGGTCAGGCCGACCTATAATCAGGGGCGCCATCCGCTCCCAAGCCACGTCGCTCAAAACCAAACGATCCATCACACCCAAGGCCGCCTCCCCAAAAGAAGCCTTGAATCTGATTTGCTGATAAAAGGGAATCCTTAGAGTCCACAGGACCTAGGCCGCGATAGCAGGGCGCCGGTCAACAAGAACAATACGAAGCTGATGCCAGGATGCCCGATTTTGCGTTTAGCGTGGAGGCATCACCCATGGCGACGAACGATCTTATTCCTCTCTTTCTCGCCGATCCCGCCGAAGATCCGGAGCAGCCGGGTATCGCGAAAGCCTGGGACATAGCGGATATCTCGTCGCTAATCCTCAAGACAAGTGTTTTGCTTATTATCGCGGCATCGATCGTTTTCGCGATTCTATCGGTGGGAGATCCACGCGTGTTCTTCGCGAACTTTACGGCTTCACTGGTCGCCACATCGGCGCCTGAGGACAGCACCGATCAGTCGATGCCAATCATTCAATCAACCCCCGGCGCTCAGGCTTTGCCGCCGACTGCAAGTGAGGCGCCGGCGCGCGACGAAATCGGTGCCGCCGTCAGAACTGCCGATCAGAGTCAGACTGAAATCCGTCAGCCACCGGCTGAGAGCTTGTTGAATAAATTCCAGGCCTGGGCGGCCGAAGAGGATGCCCGGGCACAGGTCAGGCCCGTACAGCCTGAACGCGAGCCCCAAGCGCAGGCCGTACAACAAGCGCAGCCCACGCAAGATGTTCGAGCGCAGGTCGTGCAAAATGCCCGGGCACAGATCCGGCCGGTGCAAAAACAGCGACAGGTCCGGCCCGTGAAGCAGCGACAGGTCCGGTCCGTGCAAAGGCAGCGACGGGTCCGACCCGCGCAAAATGCCGGGGAGCAGGACCGGGCCGCGCAAAATGCGCAGGAACCGCGGGAATAGTTAGTGCACAGTCCGCTGGGTAGAAGGTCGCGTCGGGCGGGGGGACGGCTTTGGCGGCCAAGTACAACTGCAACGATTCCGATCGTGTTCACGGCTGGCGATGATCCGTTGAAGTCCGGGCGACTGGCAGAAACGCTCGAAGACAGCGTCACCGCGCGGCACAGCGCCTGCTTCATTCGCCCCGCTTTGCCGGCTTCGACAGATATTCCTGCGATTGCGCCTCGCTTTTGAGAGGCGTGAGTTTATCCGGATCGATCCGCACCATCAGATAATCGATGTGGTCCTCGATCCGGGTGAACCAGTGACCGGTGCCGGCCGGGATCACCACGACATCGCCGGCCTTGATTTCGTAGGCGATGCCGTCGCGAACCTCCGAGCCGTTATTTCCAGGGCCATTGAATTCGACCACCGTGCGCAGGGTCGCCGGGCGCCGCTGCCGGTTGACGATATCAGGCCCCAGCACCAGCGTGGCTGCGCCCGAGACCACGTGGTAGACCTCGCTGACCTGGTCGTGCTCGGCAACGGAATCCGGCGCCGGCTTTTCCAGCCTGCCGCGATGGACCATGCCGATGCCGATATGCGCCTTGCCGATGTCAACATCCCGCACCTGCTGGTCGACCAATTTCTCCGCGACGGCTTTCTTCGTATAGCCTTCGAGTTCGGCCGCCGGGATATAGGTGCCGGGGCACATCGTGCAGGTCGGCTGCGGGTCGGTCGGATTGATACTCACCTTTTCCTGGGCGAACGCCGGTGCCCCCGTCATGAGGCAAAGGATTGTTGGCAGGCTCCAGAGAATATTTTTCATGACCACCTCGCTGTTGTCAGGGGCATGCAGGCACAGACTTCGCGCTATGCCAAGCTCGCCTCGCAAAATGGCGCGAATGACTGAACATCGCAACTAATTGGCATCAACATCAAAATCGCGTTGTTTCGAATTTGAAAGGCGACGCTATCAGTTGCGGCATCCGAAAACGTGTCCAACACCAGCGCCAGCCTTACATTCCCGCCTCTATTCGCATTCCTTCTGAATTCGAGTTAGTTAAGGGAGGATAACGCGTCACTGTCGCGTTTGGCGCAGGGACAGTCCGATGAGCGTTACTTTCGAGGGCTCGGCCCTGCCAATCATTTGTTGAAGATCGCCGCATTTAGATGATCACTGAAGGCAAATATTCGATTTGGTTTAAAACACCTATCGGCGACGGCGCTGGGATCGTTGAGTTTGGCCCCAATGGCGAGCTTACCGGGGGCGATACGACGTTTTCTTACATCGGTAATTGGGCGCAAGACGGACGCGTCGGGCCGAGCCGGCCTGCGGCCGTTGCCGCCGATCGCTCAGCGGCCGTAGAGACCAGTCAATGTCGCCTTCGCCAGGGTGTGGAAGTGCAGATCGAAGCCGACCAACGCCGCCGACGCGTTATGGTTCTTGGCAAACGGCAGCTTGTCGACATCGACCGCAAACACCGTAATCTGGTAATGGTGCGGCTTGTCGCCGGCGGGCGGACAGGGACCACCATAGCCGTCGCTGCCTAAATCGGTTCGGCTCTGGATCGCGCCTTTGGGCATCAGCTTCTTGTGCACGTCGCCGGCGCCCTTGGCAAAGGACGTCGTTCCCGGCGGGATGTTGAACACGACCCAGTGCCAAAAGCCGCTGCCGGTCGGCGCGTCCGGATCGAACATGCTGACGGCGAAGCTCTTGGTGCCGGTGGGCGCGCCGCTCCAGCTCAGGGCCGGGGAGATGTTGCCACCGCTGCAGCCGAAGCCGTTCAACACCTGCTCGTTGGCGATGGTGGCGCCCTCTTTGATATCGGCGCTGGTCAAGCTCATGCTTTGTGCGCTCGCAGCACCAGCGCCCAGCAGACCGATACCAAGCGCCGCAATCCAGACTGCCCGTTTTGTCATGGCAATGCCTCCCTGTGGTGAGCCGCTATTTCGTGTTTTTCCTGCTTTCTTCCTGCCGATACCAGCCATAGCAATTTTCGGGATGGCGCGAAAGCGCAGGACACGGTACGCGAAAGGCAAAACCAGTCATGCATCCCGGGGAGGACACCATGAACGAAGCGACCCGCATCCCGCCGACGGCCGTCGAGCTCGGCGCCGGCGGCGAAGAGTTCCAGAACCTTCACGAGCTCGTGCGCAAGGCCCGCGCCAACCTCAACCAGAATGCCTGGGACTACATCGTCGGCGCCGCCGAGACCGAGACCACCATGCGCCGCAACCGCATGGCGCTCGACGAGATCGCGTTCCGGCCCCGCGTGCTGCGCAATGTCGCTCATGTCGACGCCTCGGTCGAGGTGTTCGGCCGCAAATTGCGCTTGCCGGTCGTGATCGCGCCGGTCGGCGCGCTTGAGCTGTTCGATCCCGGCGCAGGCGCCAGCGTCGCGCGCGGCGCCGGCAGCTTCGGCGCCGCCCATATGCTGAGTTCGGTATCCGAGCCGGGCCTGGAAAAAACCGCCGAGGCGGCTCCCGATGCCCTGCGGATGTACCAGCTCTATGTCCGCGGCGATGACGCATTCGTCGAGGATTGCGTCAGCCGCGCGATCGCCAGCGGATACAGCGCGTTCTGCCTGACGGTGGATACCGCGCATTACAGCCGGCGCGAGCGCGACATCGCCAAGCGTTATGTCCGCGCCAGCCGCGCCCGCGCCACCGGCGGCGACTTCCAGAAGGGCCTGGAATGGCGCACCGTCAAGCTGATCAAGGACAAGTATAAGATACCGCTGGTCATCAAGGGGATTGCGACCGCGGAAGACGCGGCGATCGCGCTCGATCACGGCGTCGACTGGATCTATGTGTCGAACCACGGCGGCCGCCAGCTCGACCACGGCCGCGGCGCCACGCATGTGCTGCCCGAGATCGTCAGCGCCGTAGGCGGCCGCGCCAAAATCATGGTCGACGGCTCGTTCTGCCGCGGCAGCGACATCGTCAAGGCGATCGCCATGGGCGCCGATCTCGTCGGCATCGGCCGCCTGCAATGCTGCGCGCTGGCGGCCAAGGGTGAAGCCGGGATCCTGCGGATGCTGGAGCTGTTGGAAGACGAAGTGATCCGGTGCCTCGGGCTGCTCGGCGTCACGCGTTTCGCCGAGCTCGACAAATCCTATCTGCACCAGGCTGCGCCGACCAACCTGCCCCATGTGTTCAGCGCGTTCCCGCTGCTAGAGATCGAGCCATACCGGTATTGAAAGCTGCGCCACTGGTGGAAGCCGGTCTTCCGATGCACTTCCCAGTCCCTGACAGCGGCAAGCTCTCATGCTGCAGTCGCGAAGCCGGTTTCCACCCCCTATCAGGGCATCCGTTATGCCGGTACGATGGACACCTGAAGCGAGGGCGGGAATGCTGCGGCGGGAATTTCTCAATGCTTTCGGGGCGGCTTGGCCGGCGCCGCCGCGAAATAGTCCATGTCAGGTGCCGGCTTGTGATTAGTTGCAGAACTACCGTCATTGCTGGGGTGAGATGACCATACCATGACCGAGCTGAGTTTACCCGGGCAGCACACCCCCGGCATCGCGGAAAAAAACCTGGCCTGGCGCAAGTCGATATCCTGGATCGCGCGTTTCAACGCCTATGATATCGCCACCGCCGTCCTGATCGCCACGCTCATCGTGGTTGCGCTGTGCACCTTCAAGGACTACGCGATCTCCAACGATGAGGGCGTTCAGCATCACTACGGTGAGTTGATCATTGCCTATTATACCAGCGGCCTCACCGCCCAAGGCGTTTTCAGCTTCCAGAACCTTTATCTCTATGGCGGCCTGTTCGACATCGCCGCCGTCCTCCTAAGCCATCTGGTCCCGATCGATCCGTATGATCTGCGCCATATCCTGTGCGCCCTGATCGGCATCGGCGGGATCGGCGCCGCTGCTGCGACCGCGCGACTGATCGCGGGTCCGCGCGCGGCCCTGATCGCCGCGGTTGGGCTGAGCGTCTGCGGCGCGTGGTACGGCACCATGTTCAACCACACCAAAGACATTCCCTTCGCCGCCGCGATGATGGGCGCAACCCTGTTCCTGATCCGCCTCGCGCGCGCGCTGCCGTCGCCCCGCGCCGGCGACCTTGCAGCCTTCGGCCTCCTGGCGGGGGCCGCGCTCGGCATTCGGGTCCTCGGTTTGCTGCTGGTGGTCTACGCGTGTGGCACGATCGTCCTGTACCTGCCTCGGCCGGGCCACGGCCTCGTCCGGTGGCGCTTTGCGAGCCTATCGGCGCTACGGCTTTTGCCGGCGCTGCTGCTCGCCTATGTCATCATGATCCTGGCCTGGCCGTGGGCGGCGCTGGCGCCGCTCAATCCGATCCGCGGCCTGGTCGCATTCTCCGAGTTTCATTACTCCATCCGCACCGTGCTTGCCGGTCAGGTCTACGACATGGCGGACACGCCGCGGCTGTATGTGCCGATCTACATTCTGATCCGCGTGCCGCTGCTGATGCTATGCGGCGCTGCACTGGCGATGCTGTTCGCGCTATTGCCGCATCTCACCAATGGTGCGAAGCGGCTGCAGCGCAGGGATATCGCCCTGGTATCGCTGACGGTGATTTTTCCGCTGGCCTGCCAGGTGATCTGTCACGGCCCGGCCTTTACCGGCTTGCGTCATTTCCTGTTCGTGATTCCGGCGCTGGCGACGCTCGCCGGCATCGGTCTCGACACGGCGGCAACGATGCTGGCGATGCGCGGCCGGGTGCTCGCCTCCGGCGGACTCGCGGTCGTGGCCACGTGTTTTCTCTGGAACACGGTGACCCTGGTCAGGCTGCACCCCTACGAATATCTGTTCTACAACAAAGTGGTCGGAGGACTTGAGGGCGCGTCGCGGCGCTACGATCTGGACTATTGGTTCAGCAGCATGCCCGAGGCTATCAATCAGCTCGAAGCCTATCTGCGCCGTACCGAGCCCGCCGATGCGCACAGACCAGCGCCGATCTATTCTGTCGCGGTTTGCGGCGAGCGCCTCGAGTTCGAGAAGACCGTCACGCTGCCGCAACTGCGCTGGGACTTCAAGAAGGAGTGGGACCAGTCCGAGTTCTTCATCGCGCCGACCCATATGAATTGCGACGGCGATCTCGACGGCAAGGTAATCGGCACCGTCGAACGGCTTGGCGTCACCATCGCCTATGTCAAGGACCGAAGGGCGCTGACCCGGCCGGTTGCAACGGCGGCGCGGTAAGCGGAGCCGTTATCCGCCTCCTCCCGCAATGTCGGCATTGCCTCTGCCCCTTAGCGGCGACGCTCCCCTGGTGTCAGATTGCTTGTACCAGGAAATCAACCACGCCACCGCCCACATGATCATAACTCCGCAAAAAGCGGCGAGGAAATGCAGGCCGATGCCGCCGTTGATCTCGGTGACCAGGAAATATCCCGCGAACGCCAGGAACACGCCGAGGCAAAAGATCTCCAGCGAATGCTGCCCGCACAGGATCAACGGCCACAGCCAGCGCGATTTCAGTCCGCGCGAGCCCTGCGGCACGAAGCGCACGGTAATCGCCGCCAGCGCCACGAAATGCGCGAAGCGGAGCACGTCAAGATCCGTCTTGTTGATGGGATAAATCCATTGCTCGACCCGGCGTGGCAACACGTGATCGAGCTGCGGCAGATACCATGTCAGCGTGACGAAGAACGCCGCCAGCAGATAGCCGATCGCAATCCACAGCGTAATCCGCGACGACAGAATCCGCGACATTCGCCACGCGCCGCCCAGCGCGCACCAGGCGCCGAACACGAACAGCAATTGCCAGGCGAACGGATTGAAGGCCCAGAAGCCGTTCGGATAGGCCGTCAGATAAAAATCATACTTCCAGGTCAGCCAATACAGCGCGACCGAAAGCGCCATCATGACGTCGGCCCGCCACTTCATCACCCACAGGATCGCGGGCAGAAAAAACATCAGCACCATATAGAGCGGCAGCACGTCCATGTTCAGCGGGCGATATCGCAGCAGCAGGGCCTGCAGGAAGGCGGTGTCGGGGTGCTTGAGAAAATCCGTCACGCCCATTTCTTCCGAGTATAGCGGGTTGTTGAAATCGGCGGCGACGAAGGAAATCTCGGCAATGAAGACCGTGAACAGGAATACATGCGCGAGATAGATCTGCCAGACCCGCTTCATGATCCGCGCGCTCGCCACCACGAAGCCGGACTCCCGCATGGCACGGCCGTAGACGAAGGCGGCGGTGTAGCCCGAGATGAAAATGAAAATTTCGGCGGCGTCGCTAAACCCGTAATTGCGGATGGTGAACCAGGTCAGGACATCGGGCGACATGTGATCGATGAAGATCAGCCACAGCGCCAGCCCGCGGAAAAGATCGATCCGCAATTCCCGTTCGCCGGCGGGAAGCGAAAAGATCGGTGTCGCGACGGTCGCCGGCGCGGGTGCTGCGCGAATCGCATCCGCGCCCGCCAGGGCTGGTGCGGCAACACGATCGGCAATGGACACCATTAAGCCCTTCCTTGAGAAGATCGGCTTACCACGCGACACGGGTCGGCAAGTTATTACGTCAAAACGGATATTGCTATACCGTTGCTCCCCTCTCCCGATTTTCGTACATCGTCCCGATGACCCGCTCCCCTCTCTCCCCCGGCGCCGCCGACGCGCTGTTGTTCGATCTCGGCCGCGTCGTACTCGATATCGACTTCAACAAGACGTTGGTGTGCTGGGCCGGTCACGCCGGCTGCGATCCCGCGCAGTTCGTGGGGCGATTTGCGCGCGACGAAATCTATCACCGTCACGAGACCGGCGAGATCAGCGACGCCGAATTCTTCGCCGGCCTGCGCCACGCGCTCGGCATCGGGATATCGGACGCCCAGTTCCTGGAAGGATGGAACGCGATCTTCGCCGGCGAAATGCCCGGCATCGCGCCGCTGCTTGCGCGCGCCGCAAAGCGCCTACCGCTCTACGCCTTCTCCAACACCAACAGCGCCCATGTCGAACATTTCTCGGCGACGTATGCCGGCGTGCTCGGTCATTTCCGCGAAATGTTCCTGTCGTCCGCGATCGGACTTCGCAAACCGGAGGCCGCTGCCTTTGATCATGTGGTGAGGGCGATCGGGGTGCCGGCCGAGCGCATCGTGTTCTTCGACGATCTCGCCGAGAACATCGAAGGCGCGCGTAAGAGGGGCTTGACCGCGGTCCATGTGAGGTCGCCTGATGATGTGGCCGAGGCGCTGGCCGCGCTCGGCATTTAGGAGTTTCGGCTTTGGGAGTTTCGCCGTGGCGCTGATGCCGGTTGCCGACGCGCTTGCCGCCATCCTTGCGGGCGCCGAGCCGCTCCCTTCGGAAATGGTCGCGCTCGATGCCGCCCATCACCGCGTGCTGGCGCGCGAGGTGGCGGCCCTACGCACCCAGCCGCCGCAGGCGATGTCGGCGATGGACGGCTATGCGGTGCGCTCAGCCGATGCGTCGGCCGTGGCGGCGCGGCTCAAGGTGATCGGCGAGGTCGCGGCCGGCCGACCGTTCGAAAGGACGGTCGGCGCGGGCGAGGCCGTCAGAATCTTTACCGGCGGCGTGATCCCGGATGGCGCCGACGCCGTTGTCATCCAGGAAGATACCGTGGTCGAGGGCGGCGGCATCACACTTACCGAGGCCGCGCGCCCGGGACGGCATATCCGCCCGGCCGGCATCGATTTTCGCACGGGCGACGTGCTGCTGGCCAAAGGAAGGCGCCTTACCGACCGCGATCTGTCGCTGGCCGCTGGCATGAATTACCCCGAACTTCCCGTGCGCCGCCGCCCCAGGGTCGCAATGCTTGCCACCGGCGATGAACTGGTCATGCCGGGCTCGAGCCCCGGCCCCGGCCAGATCGTCTATTCCAACGGCTATGCGCTGCGGGCAATGGCACGGGCCGAGGGCGCCGAGACCATCGATCTCGGCATCGCCGCCGATACCGTCGAGGCCACCACGCAAGGCATTCGCCACGCCCGCGATCTGGGCGCCGATATCCTGATCACGACGGGTGGCGCCTCGGTCGGCGACCACGACCTCGTCAAGCAGTCGCTGGAGGCCGAAGGCGTCAACATGGCGTTCTGGCGGATCGCGATGCGGCCGGGCAAGCCCATGATGCACGGGCGGCTGGGGGCAATGCGGGTGATCGGCCTGCCCGGCAATCCCGTGTCGTCCTATGTCTGCGGGTTCCTGTTTCTGGTGCCCCTGATTCGCGCGCTCTTAGGCTGTGCGGTGATCCACCACAGCCCGGAGACGGCGCTATTGGGGCGCGATGTCGGCGCCAATGACCTGCGCCAAGACTATCTGCGCGCGCGGGTGGAGGCGCGCGCTGACGGCGTCCTGATCGCCACCCCGGTCGACCATCAGGATTCCTCGCTGCTGGGAAATCTCGCTGCGGCACAGGCGCTTGTGATCCGCACTCCCTTTGCGCCCCGGGCCATCGCCGGGTCGGCTTGCGATATCCTGCGGCTTCCCGCCTGAACCACCAAAAGCCCCTCCGGACCAAACTTGGCTTCGTTGACGATAAATTAAGTGGTTGCGGAACACATATGGAACATATAGTGTTCGTTCATGATTTGTTTCTGACATTGACGTCTACAACTCGAGGTCTCCGTACTCCGGAGCCTTCCGGCTCAGACGTCTTTCGAACCGAACGGCACTTAACTGGGGAACGCTCGAGATGCTCACGCGCAAACAATATGAACTCCTGCGATTCATCAGCGAACGCCTGAAGGAGTTGGGTGTTCCACCCTCCTTCGACGAGATGAAGGATGCGCTCGATCTGCGCTCGAAGTCCGGCATCCACCGCCTCATCACCGCGCTGGAAGAACGTGGCTTCATTCGCCGCCTGCCCAATCGCGCCCGCGCCATCGAGGTGATCAAGCTTCCGGAATTGTCCGGGGCCGGCAACGGCAACAACCGCCGCGGCTTCACGCCCAGCGTCATTGAAGGCACCCTCGGCAGGGTCCGTTCAGGCGGTGGCGGTTCCGAGAATGACGGAGAGCGTCCGGTCGCGGTGCCCGTGATGGGCCGCATCGCCGCCGGCACGCCGATCGAGGCGCTGCAGACCCGCAGCCACACCATCAGCGTGCCACCGGACATGCTCGGCTCCGGCGAACATTACGCGCTCGAGGTGCGCGGCGATTCCATGGTGGACGCCGGCATCCTCGACGGCGACATGGCGCTGATCCAGCGCAACGAGACCGCCGAGACCGGCGATATCGTGGTGGCGCTGATCGACGAAGAGGAAGCCACCCTAAAGCGCTTCCGCCGCCGCGGCGCCTCGATCGCGCTGGAACCCGCCAACACCTCCTATGAAGTCCGCATCCTGCCGCCGAACCGGGTCAAGATTTAGGGCAAGCTGATCGGGCTTTACCGGAAGTATTGAGCCTCTTTGGGTCGATGCGCTCCTCATCGCGAGGAAGCGCACGCAGGCAGGTGTTCGCAGCCTGCATGAACCTGGCTGCGGCGGTGTCTCGAACGGCAACGCCACGGTGCGCAACTTATCCTTCCAAGCCCAGGGGGAGATATGATTGGGCGTCAATAAAGTCACTTGGCAGCAAGTCGGACACGTGACCAGCCCCGGCCGCTACATGTTCCGATTCGGCTGGCTCACAGTTACGGCGGAAGATCTGGCGGTCTGGGACAAATTCCCGGATGCAGCTTTCGCGCTCGTCAAGACAGCGGCAGCGACGGACGCCAAGACAACGCCGGAGGCCACAGAGGAATTCCATCTGGGCGCGTTCGAACTGCGCGAAAATCCCGTGCCCGGTGGCAGCGAGAAGTGAAACGGCGTTGACGCGCGAGGTTCGGCCCGCCCGTCGCCTCAGTCCTCCGCCTGCAAATCGGCTTCCGCCGGCGTCGCATCGACCGCGCGCGGGACGGCGCGGCGCGGCGCAAGGGTGGTCGCAGCTTCCGTGTCGCCACCGGTCGCCGGCGACCACGGCCGGTCAATGCCTTTTGGCCTGTTTGCATCAACCGCAAATCCCGCAGCCCCGCGCCGCAAGGCCAGCGCACCCTGACTTCGCAAACGATCCCCCTCGATCACGGCGGACGGGCATGAAGGCGGCGCCTGCCTTGCCGTCACCAGCAGCGCCGCGCGGGCGCAATCGTCCGCCAGCGCCTCCGGCTTCAGCGCCAGCGCGACGAACGCGCCGCCGGCCATCTCGGTCACGCAACCCGCGTCGTCGCATGAGACGCCCTCGGTGAGCGAGGAATCCTGGGGCTGCCGGTCGTCGGCATCGGCCGCCAGCCACTCCTTCACGAGGAACGCGTCCTTGGCGGCCCGCATCAGATGCAGCCGCCCATCCTTGCCTCGGACGCCGACATTATGACCATCGGCGGAAATCAGGATATCCGGCTGCGGCACCGCCGCGGCCCAGATCACCGAAAGCAGCAGCACGGCCGCGCCGGACCAGCGCAGCGGCGTCCGCAACAGGCCGAGCAGGATGATCCCGAGGCTCGCCGCGATCAGCGGTCCGGTCCCGAACGCGGCCATGCGGCCGATGGCGCCGGGCAACCCCGCGACCCATTGCGTCACCGCGATCATCCAGTCGATGCCGATGCCCATGATCCACCAGAACACGCCGTCGAGGCCGAATGGCATCGCGACCAGGCCGAGCAGGCCCGCGGGCATCACCACCGCCGAGACCACCGGCATCGCCGCCAAATTGGCCAGCACGCCATAGGGTGTCACGCGATGAAAATGAAAGGCGGCATAGGGCGTCGTCGCCAACCCTGCCACCAGCGACGCGAGCGCCAGCGTCGCGATCTCCCGTCCGCCCCAGAGCGCGACGCGCGCGGTCGCGGAATGCTCGGGCGCGGCAAACAGGCGGGGCATGCCGATCTGCACCAGCGCCACCAGCCCGAGCGTTGCCGCAAACGACATCTGGAAGCTCGGATGCACCAGCGCCTCCGGCGCGATCGAAAGCACGATCATCGCCGCCACCGCCAGCGTGCGGAATGTCACGGCGCGGCGGTCGACCATGACAGCGATCAGCACCACTGCCGTCATGAAAAACGAGCGCTGGGTCGCGACTTCGGCGCCGGACAGCAGGAGATAGAACAAGGCGGCGGCAAGGGCTGCCGCCGCCGCCCATTTCTTGATCGGAAATCCGACGGTCAATCCGGGGACCAGCGCCAGCAGCGCGCGCACCGCGAAGAACACTACGCCGGCGACAACAGCCATGTGATAGCCGGAGATCGACAGCACGTGCCCGAGGCCGGAGATGAACATCGCATCGTTGACCGGCGTGGTGATCGCGTCGCGGCGGCCGGTCAATAACGCGGTCGCGATCGCGCGCTTGTCGCCGTCGAGTGCGGTTCGTATCCGCGCATCGATCGCATCGCGCAAGCCCTGCATGAAGGCGGCGTAGCGCAGCGACAGGCCGCCGGAGACCGGCGGCTCCAATGTCTTGATCGCGCCCATGACAAAGCCGGAGGCGCCGATCCCCTGGAAGAACATGTCGCGGCCGAAATCGTAGCTACCGGGCCGCATCGGTGCGAGCGGCGGCTGCAGCCGCGCCTTCAGTTCGACGAAGCTGCCGACCGCAGGCGCCGTGCCCTTTCGCACCGACAGCCGAACGCGCTCCAGTTTTGCCGCCGCGCGCGGGCTCTCCATCTGCGTGACATGCAGCACGAAGCGGTCGGTGCGCTCGCGCACGTCGCGGGTCTCGACAAAGCCCGACAGCGACACCGAATAAGCCGGCCTTGCCAGCACGCCATGCGCGACCCGAACGGTCTTCCACGTCGCCACGGCAAAACCCGCAGCCATCGCGGCGATCATGACCGCAATGGGAAATATCTTTTGCCGGCGCAGCAGGAATGCCGCCGCGCAAAGCGCCGCCGCCGTGACAGCGGCAACTGACAGGACCGGTTCATGATCCGCAGTGAAATAGAAGGCGATGCCGGTGCCGAAGGCTATGGGCACCCAGGGCAACAGGCGGCCGGCGCCGGCTTCGGCGCGGATCCATTCGCGCAGTTTTGTGGCCAGCGATGACCAAGCAAAGCCGGACGGGGTGAAACCGGGCGCCCGCGCCGCCTCGCGTGGCGGCCAAGTTCCCGCGTAGCCCTGCGCCCGAGCCCTGCCCCGCTCCGCCATCCGGCCATACCTACGCAACATCAGAGGCCGAAATGCTACCGTAAGCTGTGATCGGCCGGCTAGCGGAACGGACGGAGAATGTGGGGGAAAGTTGTCAGTTCTTGCCACCGCCTTCTGGGGGGACTACGGAACCGGCGACGCATCGATGATGGCGCGGTGTTAACCTTTACTAACGGCCCAGCGACTAGGATTCCCCAAATCAACCGGGGGCTCGGCCATGCCACGCAGGATCATGCTGTCCGCTTTCGTTACCGCCATCACCGCGATGACCGCGGGTGCCGCCGATCTGCCCACGCAGAGCCGGCTGGGAGCGATCTTCGCGGAGCCCGCCGAGGTGCCTCCGCCGGTGTATCCCGGGCCCTACCAGACCGCCGCATTTCCGGGTCCGATCATCCCCTACAACATGCTTCCGAACTACACGTGGGCGCGCGGCGGCTATTATTACGGCTCGCAATGGTCCTACTACAATCCCGGCCCCTATTATGGCGGACCCTATGTCTGGGAGGGCTTCCGCCTGCCCTATGTCTGCGGCCTCTACGGCTATTGCCAATAGGCTGCGTCAGCAAGACTGGAATACCGCACCGAAAGCCGGCTCAGCCCTTAGCCCCGACTTCCTTCGCAAACGTATCGCGCAAACCAATGGTCCGGTTGAACACGGGACGGTCCGGCGTCGAATCCTTGTCACGCACGAAATAGCCCTGCCGCTCGAACTGCATGACCTCGTTCGAGTTGGTTGCCGCGATCGCGGCCTCGATACGGGCGTCCTTCAGGATTTCCAGCGACTGCGGATTGAGGTCGGCGGCGAAATTGCCGGCATCAGGTGTGGGTTTTTCAAACAGCTGGTTGTAGATGCGGATTTCAGCCTGAGCCGACTGCGCCGCCGGCAGCCAGTGCATGGTCGCCTTGACCTTACGCCCGTCGGGCGCGTTGCCGCCGCGGGTCGCGGGATCGTAGGTGCAGCGCAGCTCGATCACCTCGCCGGCCGCGTTCTTGATGACTTCCCGGCAGGTGACGAAGTAGGCGTAGCGCAGCCGGACTTCGTTTCCGGGCGAAAGCCGGAAAAATTTCTTCGGCGGATTTTCCATGAAATCGTCGCGCTCGATGTAGAGCTCGCGGCCGAAGGCGATGCGGCGGGTGCCGGCGGCCGGATCGTCCGGATGGTTGATGGCTTCAAGTTCCTCGCTACGGCCTTGCGGATAATTCTCGATCACGAGCTTGAGCGGCCGCAGCACCGCCATCCGCCGTTGCGCCGTCCTGTTGAGAATTTCGCGGATGCAGAATTCCAGCATGCCGACGTCGACGACGCTGTTGGCTTTCGCCACCCCGATGCGCTTGACGAATTCCCGGATCGCCGCCGGCGGCACCCCGCGCCGCTTCAGGCCGGCGATGGTCGGCATCCGCGGATCGTCCCAGCCGGCGACGTGGCCGCCGCGCACGAGTTCGGTCAGCACCCGCTTCGAGAGCAGCGTATAGCTGAGATTAAGGCGGGCAAATTCGTACTGATGGGGTTTCGACGGCACCGGCAGCTTGTCGAGCAGCCAATCATAGAGCGGCCGGTGGTCCTCGAATTCCAGCGTGCAGATCGAATGGGTAATGCCCTCGATCGCGTCCGACTGGCCGTGGGCGTAGTCGTAGCTCGGATAGATCGACCATTTGTCGCCGGTGCGCGGATGGGTGGCGTGCAGGATGCGATACAGCACGGGGTCGCGCAGATTGATGTTGCCGGAGGACATGTCGATCCTGGCGCGCAGCACGCGCGTGCCGTTCGGAAACTCGCCCGCCTTCATGCGGCGGAACAGGTCGAGGTTTTCCTCCACGGAGCGCTCGCGAAACGGGCTGTTCCGGCCCGGCTCGGTCAGCGTGCCGCGCCTGATCCTGATCTCCTCCTGCGACTGGTCGTCGACATAGGCGAGGCCCGAGCGGATCAGGCCCTCCGCCCATTGATAGAGCTGCTCGAAATAATCCGATGCATAGAACAGGTCGTCCCCCCAGTCATAGCCGAGCCAGTGCACGTCGGCCTGGATCGAGTCGATGTATTCCTGCTCTTCCTTGGTCGGATTGGTGTCGTCGAACCGGAGGTGGCAGCGCCCGGAAAACTCCTGCGCGATACCGAAATTGAGCGCGATCGACTTGGCGTGGCCGATATGCAGGTAGCCGTTCGGCTCCGGCGGGAACCGGGTCACGATCTGGCGGTGTCTTTTGGCGTCGAGATCGGCCTGGACGATGTCGCGAATGAAATCGCGCCCTGTCTCTGCCGCCACCGTTTCTGCTGTCATTCTGGTTTCCTGTTCGGGAATCAATGGACTATCTGCCAAATCCATCAGCCCCAAGGAAGGCTTTAGTTATGCCCGGTTCCTGCTATACACCCTCAACCCCTTCCGGGCGTGCCCCGCTTTCCCCGCCATCGTTGCAATGACCGCTCAAATCGTCACGCGTTTCGCTCCCTCGCCGACCGGCTTTCTCCACATCGGAGGCGCCCGCACGGCGTTGTTCAACTGGCTTTACGCGCGCGGGCGCGGCGGCAAGATGCTGTTGCGCATTGAGGACACCGATCGCGAGCGCTCGACCGAGCCGGCGATTACCGCGATCCTAGACGGGCTGAAATGGCTCGGGCTCGATTGGGACGGCGAGGTCATCTACCAGTTCAGCCGGGCAGCGCGGCACCGCGAGATTGCCGAAGCTTTGCTTGCCGGCGGCAAGGCCTATCGCTGCTACGCCACGCCGGAGCAGCTCGCGCAGATGCGGGAAAAGGCGCGCTCCGAGGGACGCACGCGCCTCTATGACGGCATGTGGCGCGATCGCGACCCTTCGGAAGCGCCCGAGGGCATGAGGCCCACGATCAGGCTCAGGGCGCCCCAGACCGGCGAGACCGTGATCGACGACCAGGTTCAGGGCCGCGTGGTCTGGCAGAACGAGAACCTCGACGACCTCGTGCTGCTGCGTGGCGACGGCAATCCGACCTACATGCTCGCCGTCGTGGTCGACGATCACGATATGGGCGTCACCCACATCATCCGCGGCGACGATCACCTGATCAATGCCGCGCGCCAGAAGCAGATCTACGATGCGCTTTCGTGGGATATTCCGAGCATGTCGCATATTCCCCTGATCCACGGGCCCGACGGCTCGAAACTCTCGAAACGTCATGGGGCGCTGGGCGTGGACGCGTACCGCGCCATGGGTTATTTGCCGGCGGCGCTGCGCAATTATCTGGTTCGGCTCGGATGGAGCCATGGCGACCAGGAAATATTCTCGACGGAGGAAATGATCGCGGCTTTCGACCTGCCGGCGATCGGCCGATCGGCCGCCCGCTTCGATTTCGCCAAGCTGGAAAACCTCAACGGCCACTATATCCGTCACTCCGACGATCAATCGCTCGTGACCATGCTCGAGGGCGTGCTGGACTATGTCCCCGGCGGTTCCGACCTCAAGACAAAACTCAACGACACCACGCGCACGCAATTGCTGCAGGCGATGCCGAGCCTGAAAGAACGCGCCAAGACGCTGATCGAGCTGATCGACGGTTCCTACTTCATCTTTGCCGACAGGCCGCTCGAGATCGAACCAAAGGCGGCGGCGCTGTTGACGCCGGAAAATCGCGAACTGATCGGCCGGCTTCGTCTGGCGCTGGAGGCGGTTACGCCATGGACGGCGCAAACCACCGAGGCGGCGATGCGGGCATTCGCTGAAAGCAACAATCTCAAGCTTGGCGCCGTGGCCCAGCCGCTGCGCGTGGCGCTGACCGGACGCACCACGTCGCCGGGCATCTTCGACGTCCTGGCGGTGCTGGGACGGCAGGAGTGCCTCGCCCGGCTTGGCGATCAAGTCCCCTCATAAGGTGGTATTGTTGGGCAGGCGTCGCCATCTTGCAGTGCAAACAGCAATACGATACCCATCTAAAGGCTGCTTCTGGAATACCCGACTGGCCCCGTCATCCTGACCTTCATGGCGCCCGCGCCCGCCGGTTTTCGCAACGATCTCATCGGGGACTTCACGATGGACGCAACATCCAACACCAAAACCGCAACGTTGACGGTCGGCAACAAGACCTACGATTTCCCGATTTTAAGCGGCACCGTTGGGCCTGACGTGATCGATATCGCCAAGCTCTACGCTCAGGCTGGCATGTTTACCTATGACCCCGGTTTTACCTCCACCGGCAGCTGCCAGTCCAGGATCACCTATATCGACGGCGACGCCGGCATTCTGGAGTACCGCGGCTATCCGATCGAGCAGCTGGCCGAAAGAGGCGACTTCCTCGAAACCTGTTACCTCCTGCTCTACGGCGAGCTTCCGACCAAGGCGCAAAAAGCCGATTTCGACAATCGCGTGATCCATCACACCATGGTCCATGAGCAGATGGCGCGGTTCTTCCAGGGTTTCCGCCGCGATGCCCATCCGATGGCGATCATGGTGGCAGCGGTTGGCGCGCTGGCAGCGTTCTACCATGACTCCACCGACATCAACGATCCGCAGCAGCGCATGATCGCGTCAATGCGCATGATCGCGAAGATCCCGACGCTGGCCGCGATGGCGTTCAAATACACCATCGGCCAGCCGTTCATGTATCCGAAGAACTCGCTCTCCTTCGCTGAGAATTTCCTGCATATGTGCTTCGCGGTGCCCTGCGAGGACTACAGGATCAATCCGGTGCTGGCGGATGCGCTCGACAAGATCTTCATCCTGCACGCCGACCACGAGCAGAATGCCTCGACTTCGACGGTGCGGATCGCCGGCTCCTCCGGAGCCAATCCGTTCGCCTGCATTGCCGCCGGCATCGCCTGCCTGTGGGGCCCGGCCCATGGCGGCGCCAACGAAGCGGCGCTGGCGATGCTGGCCGACATCGGCACCGTCGACAAGATTCCCGACTTCATCAGGCGGGTGAAGGACAAGAACAGCGAAGTCCGGCTGATGGGCTTCGGCCATCGGGTCTACAAGAACTACGATCCACGCGCCAAGATCATGCAGAAGATGTGTCACGCGGTGCTGGCGGAGACCGGCCACCGCGACGATCCGATGCTGAAGGTCGCGCTAGAGCTGGAAAAGATCGCGCTGAGCGATGCCTATTTCATCGACCGCAAGCTCTATCCGAATGTCGACTTTTATTCGGGCATCACGCTGAAGGCGATGGGTTTCCCGACCTCGATGTTCACCGTGCTGTTCGCGGTCGCCCGCACCGTCGGCTGGATCAGCCAGTGGAGTGAAATGATCGAAGACCCGCACCAGAAGATCGGCCGTCCGCGGCAGCTCTATACGGGTGTCGCGCGCCGCGACTACGTTGATATCGAAAGGCGCAAGTAGTGCTTGATCTGTCCGCCATCGGCGCGGGCTGACTAGATCGGCCGACGGGCCTTTCGCATCGTCGCCAGCACGATGTCGGCCGCGCGTACGCTGGGCGGCTGCTTGCCGGTCGACATGATGCCGTCGATCCCTGCAAAAGCCTCGACCTGACGGCGTCGCAACGGCGAATCCGCAAGAATGTCGCGCAACGCCGGCAGCAGCTTTTCCGCCGTGCAATCCTGCTGGATAAATTCCGGCACGACATTTTCGCCGATCACCAGATTTGCCAGGATAACCGAGCTCGGATGGATCATGCTTCGCATGATCCGGGCCTCGACGGCACCCGCTTTGTAGGCGGCAACCATCGGCACACCCGCGAGCGCAAGCTCGAGCGTCGCGGTACCGGATTTGACGAAGGCCGCATGCGCAATACGGAATGCCGCCTTCTTTTCCTTTTCACCGACCACAATACGTGGCGCGACCCTCCAGCTCCTCACGCCTTCCCCGACCGCCTCCTGCAAATGCGGCATGGTAGGCAGGATCAGCTCGAACGCCGCACCCTCGTCCCTTAGCCGGCCCAGCGTCTCGCCGAACACCGCCATATGGTGCCTGATCTCGCCGCGGCGGCTTCCCGGCAGCACCAGCAGAACCGGCGGCGGCTCCAGCCTGCGCTTTTGCTCCTCGACACTGGGGCGCAAGCTTCCGATCTGCTCGACCAGGGGATGCCCGACATAGCTGCAGGGCGGGCCGCGCAGCTGCCGGTACTCTTCCGGCTCGAACGGCAGCAAGGCCAGGACATGATCGACATAGGCGCGCATCGCCCGCGCCCGGCCCGGCCGCCACGCCCAGACCGAAGGCGATACGTAGTCGATGATGGGGATCGAGGGATCGCGGGCCCGAACGCGTCTTGCCACCCGATGGGTGAAATCGGGACTGTCGATGATCACGAGAATATCGGGTGAGGCTTCCGCGACCGCGGCGGCGGTTTCCCGGATCCGCCGCAAGATCATCGGCAGCTGCTTCACAACGGCGGCCAGTCCCATGATCGATAGTTCCTCGATCGGAAACAGTGAAAGCAGACCTTCGCGCGCCATCGACTGGCCACCGACGCCCTCGAACAACACGGCGTCGCCGAGCCGCTGGCGCAACACCTTCATCAGGTTGGCGCCGAGTCGATCCCCCGACTCCTCGGTAGCGATCAGGAATATCCTCCGTCCGACGTTGGTGGTAGCGCGCGCAGGCATCACGCGGGCAGACCGGTCACGAAAAGGCCGGCGGCGTCGGCCGCCCCGATCATGGCCTGTGGTTCGACGACAATCGTGTTGCCGGCGACGATCGCGATCCCGGCAAGCCGGGCTGCGGCCGCGCCCTCGATGGTTCGCGGTCCGATCGTCGGCAGGTCGAAACGCAGATCCTGTCCGCTTTTCGGCGCTTTCACCAGCACGCCGCGGGTCGTCCTCGCGCGTATGCGACCTTCCCTGCGCAGCAGGGCTACGCGCGCCAGCAACCCATCGGTGCCTTCAATGTCTTCCACCCCGACGACGTGACCGTCGATCACGACTGCGGCCTGGCCGATGTCGAAGGGACTGAGGGCGCGCAGCACCTCGCGTCCCCTGGCGATGTCGGCAGCGGCATTCTCGTCGGGCACGGTCCGGGTGAGACAACCTTCCGGCATCAGCAGATCCGGGGCAACATCCCTGATTCCCACCATCCGGAAGCCATCCTGCTCGAGAATACGGCCGATGCCGGACAAGAGATGATCGTCTCCGCCCCGGAACGCAGCCCATACCCGCCCAATCACGCGAAGCGTACCCCAGTCGAGGCGAATTTCCGACAGCGCCGGCCGCACCAGGGAGCCGATGAAAACCAGGTCGCGACAGTTTTCCGTGCGGAACAGCTTCTCGGCCCGGCCAAACTGGCCGACCGAAATCCAGTGATGGCGAAAGCGCGCCACGGCTACCGGATCGCAGGCACCCTTCAGCGCGAACAGCACGGGATCGATGCCGCGCGCGACCAGGGAATCCGCGACCGCGAAGGGCATGACGCCGCCGGCCGCGATCAGGCCGACGGGCGAGGAAGCATCCATAACCGGTTTCGTCATGGTTTGCCCCGCGGATTGCGCCATCACGGCCGGTTGCCGGCTTTTGCCGGCTGACACAATTCGCGATGTTTCCCGGCATCGATGAAGGCAAGAATTTCCGCGATGGCGGGGTCGGTATCCGCCAGATGCCTGACCTCGTTCAAACGCTCGGCAAAAACGCCGGGCCCGTGAAATAATTTCAGGTAAAACGATCTTAGCGCCGCGAGGCGCTCGCGGGTGAACTTGCGGCGCCTCATGCCGAAAACGTTGAGGCCTGTCAACGCGGCATACTGCCCGCTCGCAAGCGCAAACGGGATCACGTCGCTACGCACGCCGGTGAGGGCGCCGACCATCACCTGCGAACCCACGCGGCCGAATTGATGCACCGCCGACAGGCCGCCGATGAAAACAAAATCGCCGATCTCGCAATGGCCGCCCAGCGTCGCGGAGGTTGCAAAAATCACGTCGTTGCCGACGACGCAGTCGTGGCCGACATGGCTGCAATTCATGAAATAACCGCGATCGCCGACGCGGGTGATGCCGCCGCCGGCCACGGTGCCGGCGCTCATGGTCGATTGCTCCCGGATGGTGCAGCCCTGGCCGATTTGGAGTCTGGTGAGTTCGCCGCGATAGGCCAGGGATTGCGGCGGGGTGCCGAGCGAGACGAACGGATAGATCGTGCAGCCGTCGCCGATCGTGGTCTGCGCCGTGATGTAGACATGCGCGACCAGCTTGCAGTTGGCGCCGATAACGACCTGGCGGCCGATAATGCAGTAGGGACCGATCGAGGTACCCTCGCCGATCACAGCGCCATCCTCAATCCGCGCGGTGGGATCGATTGTGCTCATCGAATGGTCCCGTATCAGCCAGCCGGCAACGTGTAAATTCGTTGATTTTCCGGTAGTTAGCGCGACGTTCCGGCACTGTCCAGTGACGTATGGTTACGCCGTGTTTCGGCCGACGCCCGCACCTCGATCGGGCGGCAGCATCAGCGCCGAAGCGCCGCAATGACAGAAGACGGCAGGAGGCTTGACGACGCCGCAGCCGGCTGCGAGGCCTGCCGGCGATCCCTCGTCAATCGGTCAGCATCGCGCCAACGTCGGCCTCGGCAACGGTAACGCCGTTCACTATGGCGTCGCCGTGAAACCACCACATGGTCTTGCGCCGGCCGATACTGCGCATGTGATATTCGATGGTGTCGCCGGGCATCACGGGCTTACGGAATTTGCATTTGTCGATGGTGAGAAAATACACTGCGCGCGGTCTCTCGGTGCCCTCGACCGACTTGATTCCGATCACGCCGGCGGTCTGCGCCATGGCCTCGATCATCATCACGCCCGGATAGACCGGGCGATCCGGAAAATGTCCGAGAAACGGCAGCTCGTTGAAGGTCACGTTCTTGATGCCGATGCCGCTGTAGTCGGTGCGGATATTGATCACCCGGTCGATCAGCAGCATCGGATAGCGGTGCGGCAGCGTCTTGAGGATCTCGTTGATATCCACGAGCTCAAATCTGACCGATGCCTCCCCCATTACTCCCGCCCCTCGCCCTTCGTATCGGCCGAGCTGTCGCGCACCAGGCGCTCCAGCGCAACGATTTCCCGGAACCACTGCTTGGTCGGCTTCGCAAAGAAACCTCCCCAGCGCCCGCCTGGAGGAATATCATCCTTGACCGCGCTCATCGCCGTGACCTGAGCCCCATCGCCGATACGAAGGTGATTGTTGATCCCCACCTTGGCCCCCAGCGCCACATTGTCGCCAATCGTCAGGCTGCCCGCTAACCCTATCTGAGCCGCCAGCAGGCAGTGCCTGCCGATGGTCACATTGTGGCCGATCTGGACCTGATTGTCGATTTTGGTCCCCTCGCCGATCACGGTGTCGCGCAGGCTGCCGCGGTCGATGGTCGTTCCGGCGCCGATTTCCACGTCGTTCTGGATCAGTACCCGGCCGGTTTGCGGCACTTTCAAATGGCCGTCCGGTCCGAAAAAGACAAAACCATAGCCGTCCTGGCCGATGCTGCAGCCGGGATGGATCAGGACATTGTTGCCGATAAGCGCGAATTGAATGGCGCAGCGCGCGCCGACGTTGCAATCCCTGCCGATCCTGACATTGGCGCCGATCACGACGCCCGAACCGATGATCGTGCCGGTGCCGATTTCGACGCCGGGCCCGATCACGGCCAGCGGATCGACGATCACGCCGTCTTCCAGGTGCGCGCTGGGATCGATGATGGCGGAAGCCGCGATGCCGGCGTTGCCGAACCACGATTGCGGGCGAAGCGCGTCGCGGTGAAGCTCGCGCGCTATCGTCACAAATTCGCGGAACGGCTGGCTCGCGCGCAAGACGGCGACATGGGGGGGGACATTGACCTCGAAACGCTCGCTCACCAAGCACGCCCCCGCTTTGGTCGCAGCGAGCTGGTCGGCATATCTCAGATTATCGAAAAACGTCAGATGCATCGGGCCGGCTTCGTCTAGCGAGGCCAGCCCCCTGACTTGCTGGCCGCCCCTGGACGGATCGACCAAACGCGCCTTCGTCAACGCCGCGATTTCAGCCAGCGTTGACGCAGGGGGTTGTTCGAAAAATGTCGGCTGCGCCATTCCACCCGTCGCGGTCCGGCCGGTGATCAGAACGATGTCCCGCCGCCAAACTTGAATTGCTGCACGCGGTCAAACGGCCCCTTGGTCAACGGCACGGCATAGTCGAAGCGCAGCGGGCCGAACGGCGACGCCCAGATCAGGCCGACGCCTACGGAACTGCGGACGGTATTGCCGCTGTCGTACACCAGCCCCGTACAGGTCCCCGAAAACGTGATGTTGACCTTGGGATTCGGCGGAACACAGTTCGAGTTCGCCGGCGTGGTCAGTTCATTGGTGAAGGCCCAGGTCGTGGGCCCCTGGTAATCATAAAGACCGCCGGCGTCGGCATAAACCGCACCCTTCAACCCGACTTCCTTGGGCAGGAACCAGAACGGCATCTGCAGTTCCGCCGAGGCGCCCCAATATTTGGTGCCGCCGAGCGCATCGGCAGTTCCGAACGGATTGATATCGCGCGGACCGATGCCGTTCGGGGCAAAGCCGCGGACCAAATTCGGGCCCATCTGGAAGTGATCGAGCATGCGCAGGTTGTTGTTGCCGATCTTGTTGAGGATACCGGCCTGACCATGGATCAGTCCGACGATATCGGCGACCAGCGGCGTGTAGTATTTCAAGTCGACCGCGCTCTTTAGATAAGTCACGTCGCCGCCGACGCCGGCGAAGTCCTGCTTGAAATCAACCAGCAGGCCATCGGTCGGGTTCTTGTTGTTGTCGAGCGTATTGTAGTTCAGCGAATAACCGACCGCCGAGGTCAGCGTACTGCCGCTTGCAAGTTCCTTGCGGACCGGCAGCGACGCCTCGCCGTCGACGTAGCAACCCAACGACGAGGGGTTGAGGGGGGAGGCCGGGTTCCCCAGAGCGAGAAAGGCCGGGCTTGGATTGTAATTTGGATTCGGCGTCACGCCGTCGGCCAGAAACTGGTTGTTGTTGCAGTTGTCCAAATAAAACGGCAGCGAGATCTTCTGCTGGTAGATCGAATATCTGACCTGCAAGGAAAGGTCCTCGCGCAGCGCGAAGCCGAGCCGCGGGCTGAAGCCGATCGTCGAGGTGCCGTAGGAGATGAAGTTGTTGGCAAGCTGCGAGCGCTGGAACAGGTCGAGGCCGAGCGCCACCCGGTAATCCAGCAAGTAGGGCTCGACAAACGACAGCGAGTAGCCGCGCGCGTACTGGCCATAGGTCACCGACGCCTTGGCAAACAGGCCGCGACCGAGGAAATTACGCTCGGAAATGCTGACTTCGGCGAGCGCGCCGTCGGTGGTCGAATAGCCGCCCGACACAGAGAAGTCGCCCGTGGATTTTTCTTCGAGGTCGACAATGAGAACCACGCGATCGCTGGAAGATCCGGGCTCGGTCACGATCTTCACGCTCTTGAAGAAGTCGAGATTCTTCAGGCGGCGCTCGGCGCGATCGACCAGCGCGCGGTTGTAGGCGTCGCCTTCGGAGATATCGAATTCGCGGCGGATCACATAGTCCCGGGTGCGGGTATTGCCGCGCACGTTGATGCGCTCGATATAGGTCCGCGGGCCCTCGTCGATGGCGAAGGTGATGGTAACGGTGTGGCTCTCGAAATTGCGGTCGCCGCGCGGGCGTACGATCGCGAAGGCGTAACCGCGCCGCGAGGCCTCGATCTGCATTTCCTCGACCGACTTCTCCAGCGCTTCGGCGTTGTAGGTCGAGCCGACGCTGACGCGCGAGAAGCTACGAAGCGCGTTTCCGTCAAATGTGGGGATGCTGGAGGCGAAATTGACCGACGCCACCCGATATTGCTGGCCCTCCTCGATCTTGAAGGTCACCAGGAAGCCCTTGCGCTCCGGATCGTATTCCGTCAGCGCTGCCACCACCTGCACATCGGCGAAGCCGTGCTTTAAATAAAAGCGGCGAATCAGATCGCGATCGGCTTCGACCCGGTCCGGATCATAGACGTCGCCGCCGCCGAGGAAGCTCAGCAGGTTGGCTT
The DNA here is from genome assembly GCA_963801875.1 of uncultured Alphaproteobacteria bacterium. Taxonomy (GTDB): domain Bacteria; phylum Pseudomonadota; class Alphaproteobacteria; order Rhizobiales; family Xanthobacteraceae; genus Bradyrhizobium. Next base: position 151,142 of record CAWDGT010000012.1, read on the forward strand.
CGTGCGTCTTGATGATATCCTTGAGGCGGTACGACGAATAATAATTGTTGCCGATGAATTCGACCGACTTGACGCCCGTTTTCGCGCCCTCGGTGATCGTGAAAACAAGATCGACGCGATTGTTCGGCTGTTCGATGATTTCGGGATTGACGCGCACGTCATAGCGCCCGGAGCGGCGGTAGATTTCGGCGATACGCTGGGCGTCGGACTGTACCATGGGTCGCGACAGCGTGCCTCTGGGCTTGGACTGTACTTCGGCCGAAAGCTGCTCGTCCTTGACCTTCTTGTTGCCCTCAAAGGCGACGCGCCCGATCACCGGGTTTTCAATCACGGTGACCAGCAGGTGGCCGCCCGGCTGGCTGATTCGCACGTCCTGAAACAGGCCGGTCTCGATCAGCGCCTTCAGACCGTCATCGATTTGTGCCTGATCCAGACGCCCGCCGGGACCCGGCTTGAAATAGGACCGGATGGTCTCGATCTCGACCCGCCGGTTGCCTTCGACCTGAATCGACGACACGCCCTGGGCGGCGACGGGCGACGCCACCAGCGTGGCGGCGGCCGGCACGGCGAACATGACCAGGGCGGCGAACAGGCCTCCCCGCACTCGCATTCTAACATTCATGCGCCACGCGCCCTTGTCATTCCAATGCCTGTCCGCACCCCAGCGGACCGGCAGATTCCCATTTGCTGCCCCGCTTGTAGCCAATTTTGCCGGGGCGGCAAACGTTCTATCGCAGTGCAATTTCATTTTCATTCCAAGACGTTGCCTATCGGCCACGTCACAAAAAAGCCGTTTCAGGATGCCGCGAGGTGCAGGATGTCGTTGTAGGTGGCAAACACCATCAGCATCAGCACCAGACCGAGCCCAATCCGGAACCCCATCTCCTGCGCCCGGTCCGACAGGGGGCGCCCGCGGACGGCTTCGACCGCGTAGAACAAAAGATGACCGCCATCGAGCAGGGGTACGGGAAACAGGTTCAACAACCCGATCGATATCGAAAGCACGGCCGCCAGATGCACCAGCGCTGCAAGCCCGATAGTGGCAACCTGACCTGAGATCTGGGCAATCCGTAAGGGGCCGCCGACCTGGTCGGCGGCTTCACGCCCGGTAAAGACACCGCCGATATACGCCAGCGTACGGTCGACTACGAACCAGGTTTCCTTGACGCCCAGCCACAGCGCGGTCGCTGGATCGACACGCTCGGTCGTGACATCGCCGGCCACCGTCTTGCGCGTAATACCCAGCACGCCGAGCCGATGCACGTTTCCGAACGCGTCTTTCACTTCCTTGAGTTCCGGTGTCCCGCGCAATTGCACGTTGGAATCGCCGCGCTTGACCGTGAACGTCAGTTGCTCGCCGGCGCGAATGCCGACTATCCGCTGCATATCGGAGAAACTGCCGATCTTGTTGCCGTCGATCGCGGTTACGACGTCGCCGGTTTGAAAACCTGCGACCGCCGCGGCGCTGCCCGCTTCCACCTGGTCGACGCGTGCCGTCGTGCTCGGCTTGCCGAAGAACGTGAACAGGCAGGTAAAGATCACGATCGCCAGCAGGAAATTGGCGATCGGACCGGCGGCGACGATCGCTGCCCGCGGTCCAACTTTCTTGTGATGGAAACTGCCTTCGCGCTCTTCCTCGGTCATGCTGGCAAGCGCTTCAGACGATGGCGTCGAGGCCTCGCTGTCATCGCCGAAGAACTTAACGTAGCCGCCGAGCGGGATCGCCGAGATCTTCCAGCGCGTGCCATGGCGGTCGTTGAAACCGGCGAGTTCCGGCCCGAAACCAAGCGAGAACGTTAACACTTTCACGCCTGCCCAGCGAGCAATCAGGAAGTGACCGAGTTCATGGAAGAAAACGACGATGGTGAGCACAAACAGGAAGGGGATGATGTAGCCGATGAGCCCATGGCTCAACGTATTGAAACTATGCAGAAAAAACTCAGACATCCGATTCCCCTTAACCAGAGCCGGAGGCCCCGTCCCCAACGGTCTAGGATGCCTTTAAGGCAATTTGAGGCAAGAGGGTGGCAGCTTTATTTCGCGCCTTATGGTCAACGGCGATGGCGTCGTCCGCGGAAGTCAGCGGCGCGAGGTTGCCGGAACGGATCCAGTCCTCGATCGTCGCCTCGACCAGGCGCGCGATCGCGCCAAATCTGATCTTTCCAGCGATGAACGCGGCCACCGCGACCTCATTGGCGGCGTTGTAGACCGTGGTCGCGCCGCGTCCCGTTCGCAGCGCGTCGTATGCCAGCCGAAGCCCGGGGAATCGCTCGAAATCGGGCGCCTCGAAGGTCAGCTGTCCGATCCCGGCAAGATCGAGCCGGGCTGCCGGCCCGACGATTCGATCGGGCCAGCCGAGGCAATGCGCGATCGGTGTGCGCATATCGGGCGCCCCCAATTGCGCAACCACCGAACGGTCCGAGAATTCGACCATGCCGTGGATGATCGACTGCGGATGCACGAGCACGTCGATCTCGTCGGGGGTCAGCGCAAACAGATAGGAGGCTTCAATGACTTCGAGCCCCTTGTTCATCATCGACGCGGAATCGATGGTGATCTTCTGTCCCATGCTCCAATTCGGATGTTTCAGCGCCTGCACCAGCGTCGCCTGCTCGATATCGGCGCTGGCCCATGTCCGGAATGGCCCGCCGGACGCGGTGATAATGACGCGGACGAGTTCTTCGCGGTTTCCCGAGCCGAGCGCCTGAAAAAGCGCGTTATGTTCGGAGTCCGCGGGAAGAATGCAGGCTCCTGCCCTCGCCGCGCGCTGCATGAAAAAGTCGCCCGCGCAGACAAGGCATTCCTTGTTGGCAAGTGCTACGGTCGCGCCGCGGTCCACAGCCGCAAGCGCCGGCTTCAGTCCGGCGGCGCCGCTGATGGCGGCCATCACCCAATCCGCCGGGCGGGCTGCCGCTTCGATAACCGCGCTTTCGCCTGCGCCGCATTCGACGCGCGTGCCGGCCAGGGCATCCTTCAGCTCGGCGAGGCGGTTAGGATCGGCGATCGCCGCAAACCGAGCGCCGAACTCCTTCGCCAGCTTCGCCAGCGCCGGCACGTTGGTATTGGCGGTCAAAGCCTCGACCCGGTAGCGGTCGCGCGCGGCCCTCAGCAAATCCATGGTGCTGTCGCCGATCGAACCGGTGGCGCCGAGGACGGTCACGGCGCGTACGGTCGATACCGCGGCCTTGTTGTTACGCAACGGAACTGCGCTCATGTCTTCACCAAACCATAAGACCGCGGCCGACGCCATCCGCGCCGCCCCGCAAAAGGCCGAAAATCGCAGCCATCACGACCGCGGCGACGAACCCGTCGAGACGATCCATCAGCCCGCCATGACCGGGAATGAGCTGGCTGGAGTCCTTGACGCCGAAACGCCGTTTCACCACCGATTCCAAGAGATCGCCAAGTTGGGACGCGACCGAAAGCAGCGCGCCCGTCAGCAACAGCGGGCCGGCTTTGCCGACACTGAATGCCACAAATCCTCCCGATACGGCTATGCTCGCCGTAAACCCGCCAAGTGCCCCCGCCCATGTTTTCTTTGGACTGACCCGCGGCCAGAGTTTCGGCCCGCCGATGCCGCGGCCTGCAAAATAGCCGCCGATATCGGTCACCCACACCACCAGCAGGATCAGGATCAGCGCGACAAATCCGTGGGTTTGATCCAGCCGCACCAGCACCGAAGCGAGTTCCGCCGCCGCGGCATAGACAAATCCCGCCGCGGTCCAATGGCGCCGCTCCGGCGAGAACAGCGCAACGACAGCGAAACCGAGAACCAGCGCAACCAGCGAGGCATCGATCCGCCCCGCGGCGAGACAAAGTCCCGATAGCGCCAACCCGACAACGCCCGACGCGACCACACGCCGCTCGTGCACCACGCCAACGATCATCAGCCATTCGACATAGAGGCCAATCGCGGCCAGCGTCACCAGCGCGGTCCACAGCCAGTCGCCCGCATAGGCGATCGCGATCGCTGCCGGTGCGAGCACCAATGCGGCGATGACGCGCAGCACCAGATTGCGCCAACCCTGTTCCACCGCCGGCGCGGCCTCGCCCTCGGTCACGATCCGGTTTTCGCGGCCAGGCCGCCGAAACGGCGCTCCCGTCTGGCATATTCGGCGATGGCGTCCTCGAGCGCGGCCTTGTCGAAGTCCGGCCAGTGGATCGGCACGAACACAAGTTCGCTGTAGGCCGCCTGCCACATCAGGAAATTCGACAGCCGCTGCTCACCGCTGGTGCGAATGATCAGATCGGGATCGGGAATATCCGGTGCATCGAGGTATTGACCGAGGGTGTCGGCGTCGATCGAGCCGGGATCGCGCTTGCCCTCGGCGACCTCGCGGGCGAGCCGCTGCGCCGCCTGAGCGATTTCCTGTCGCGATCCGTAGTTGAAGGCGACCACGAGATGCAGCTTGGTATTGTCCTTGGTCAGTTCTTCCGCTTCGTTCAGAAGCGCGCAGATGTCCGGCTCCAGGCCGGAGCGCTCGCCGATCACCCGCACCCGAACGCCGTCGCGATGCAGGGTCGCCAGGTCGTTGCGGATGAACCGCCGCAGCAGACCGAACAGATCGCCGATTTCGGTCGCGGGACGCGACCAGTTTTCCGAGCTGAAGGAGAAGATCGTCAAATAGAGAATGCCGAGTTCGTTGGCTGCGCGAACCACCCGGCGCAACGCCTCGACGCCGCGACGATGGCCTTCCGTGCGCGGCAAGCCGCGGGCCGCCGCCCAGCGGCCGTTTCCGTCCATGATGATCGCCACATGCAGGGGGCCGTCGGTTCGATCCGGTCCTTCAGTCACGGGGGCGGCGGCGTTCGACATCGGTCAATCCCTAAACCGTGAGGATTTCTTTTTCCTTGGCCGCAAGCAACTGATCAATCTCCGAAATCGTTCCGTCGGTTGCCTTCTGCACATCGGCGGCCAAGCGCTCTTGATCATCCTCGGAAATCTCGTGATTCTTCTCCAGTTTCTTGACCGTATCGAGACCGTCGCGGCGGACATGCCGGACGGCGACGCGCGCGGCTTCGGCGTATTTGTGCGCGACCTTCACAAGCTCCTTGCGGCGGTCTTCGTTGAGCTCGGGAATTCTCAGGCGAAGTACCTGTCCTTCGGTGGCGGGGCTGAGGCCGAGATTGGAATCGATGATCGCCTTTTCCACGGCCTTGACCATCGACTTGTCCCACACCTGCACCGAGAGAAGCCGCGGCTCGGGCACGCTGACAGTGGCAAGCTGGTTGAGCGGCATGTGTGTGCCATAGGCGTCGACCTGCACCGGCTCCAGCATCGAGGCTGCGGCACGGCCGGTTCGCAGACCGCCAAGTTCATGCCTGAGAGCCTGACTGGCGCCTTGCATGCGGCGTTTCAATTCGTTGATGTCGAACTTACCCGTGGACATAACGCTCTCTCCTCCTGAAAACCCGTCGTCGAGACCGCCAGGCCCGCGCGCGGTCCACCGCTTCGCAAACCCGTCAGCCGGCGACGATGGTGCCGTGGCCGGTGCCGCGCAGGATCGCGCCGATCGAACCCGGCTCGGCGATCGAGAACACGATGATAGGCAGCGACGTCTCACGGGCAAGCGCGAATGCAGTCGCATCCATGACCTTGTAGCCGCCTTCAATCGCCTGTGAATGGGTCAGGCGGTCAAATCGCCGGGCGGCCGGGTCCTTCTTGGGATCGGCGCTGTAGACGCCATCGACATTGGTCGCCTTCAGTACCGCCTGCGCGCCGATTTCGGCCGCCCGCAATACCGCCGTCGTATCGGTGGTGAAAAACGGATTGCCGGTTCCGCCGCCCAACAGCACGATTCGGCCCTCAGCGAGATATTTGTGCGTCGCACCCCGGGTGAACAGCTCGCAGATCTGCGGCATGACGAACGCAGACAGGGTCCGCGCCGGCGCACCTAGCCGCTCGATCACCGCCTCGAGCGCGAGGCAGTTCATCACGGTTGCGAGCATGCCCATGGCGTCGCCGGTAGGGCGCGAGACGCCGTGCGAAGAGACTTCCACGCCGCGGGCGATGTTGCCGCCGCCGACCACGACGGCGACCTCGGAGCCCAGCTGGCGGGCGGCGATCAGATCGCCGGCGATGCGGTCGACGGTCGGCTGATCGATGCCGAAGGACTGTGCGCCGGCGAGGTATTCGCCGGAGAGCTTGATCACCACACGACGATAGACCGGCTCGGCCATTGCGATTAGCTTTCCTTCTCCGCGGGTCGCTCCCCGGCGCAAACGGGCGGGAAGCACCGTTGCCGCGGTTATTTCTTGCCGCTTGCGGCCGCGACCTCAGCTGCGAAATCGGATTCCTGCTTGTCGATTCCCTCGCCCAGAGCATAGCGCACAAATCCGGCGATCTTGACCGGTGCGCCGACCTTACCCTCAGCTTCTTTCACTGCCTGGGCGATCGACTTGCCGCCGTGGTCGGCATGGATCGAGGCCTGCTCGAGCAGGCAGACTTCCTTGTAATAGGTCTTCAACCCGGATTCGACGATCTTTTCGATCACGTTCTCCGGCTTCCCCTGCTGGCGGTATTTTTCCGCGAGGATGTCCCTCTCGCGCTTCACGGCGGCGGGATCCAGCCCCGCCGGATCCAGCGCCTGCGGATTGGTGGCGGCGACATGCATCGCAAGCTGGCGGCCGAGAGCCGCTAGTTCATCCGCCTTGCCGGCGGATTCGAGCGCCACGATCACGCCCATCTTGCCCGCGCCTTCGATCACGGCATTATGCACGTAGCTCGACACCACGCCCTTGCCGACCTCGAGCGAAGCCGCGCGGCGCAGCGTCATGTTTTCGCCGATGGTCGCAATCGCGTCGGCGACCGCGGTTTCCACCGTCACCTGGCCGACCTTCGCGGCCTTGATCTTTTCCAGGTCGGCGCCGACTTCGAGCGCGACCCGCGCGATCATCTTGACCAATCCCTGGAACTGCTCGTTGCGGGCGACGAAGTCGGTCTCGGAATTGACCTCGACCACAATGCCCTTGGTACCCGACGTCAGCGCGCCGATCAGGCCTTCCGCCGCGACACGACCGGCCTTTTTCGCGGCCTTCGACAGGCCCTTCTTGCGCAGCCAGTCGATCGCCGCCTGCATGTCGCCGCCATTCTCGGCGAGCGCCTGCTTGCAGTCCATCATGCCGACGCCGGTGGTCTCGCGCAGGTCCTTGACCATCGCCGCTGTGATTGTTGCCATCGTTACAATCCTTTGCCTGTCAGATCGGTCGCGGCGCGGCTGTTGCCGCCTCGCCGCCGCCCACCGTCAGGAATTACGGAAATTGAAAACTGGTGGCCGGAAGGTTCCGGCCAGTACTGGATTTATTCTGCTTCCGCGGTCATCGCCTTGGCCTGGGCCACCCAGCCATCCGCGCGCGAGGGAAGTCCGACCTCTTCACCGATCTTGTGCGCGGTGTCGTGATCGAGTTCGGCGAGCTGCCAATAGTGGAAGATGCCGAGATCGTTGAACTTCTTCTCGATCGCGCCGGACACGCCGGTCAGCTTCTTGAGATCGTCGGCAGCCCCGCGTGGCCCGGCAAGACCCTGGAAGCCCACGGGTTGCGACACCACCGGGACTTCCTCGCGGAGGGGATGGGCGGAAGCGCCAATGTCGACTCCGGATTCGCCTTGCGCGCGCGAGATGCCGTCGATGACAGCGCGGGCAACCAGGTCGCAATACAGCGTGATGGCGCGGCCGGCGTCGTCGTTGCCGGGAATCACGTAGGTGATCCCCTTGGGATCGGAATTGGTATCAACGATCGCGGCCACGGGAATGTTCAGCCGCTGCGCCTCCTGGATCGCGATGTCTTCCTTGTTGGTGTCGATCACGAAGATCATGTCGGGCAGCCCGCCCATCTCCTTGATGCCTCCGAGCGAACGGTCGAGCTTGTCGCGCTCGCGCTGCAGCGTCAGCCGTTCCTTCTTGGTGTAGGCGTTGGCATCGCCGGAATTGAGCACTTCATCGAGGTGTCGCAGCCGCTTGATCGAACCGGAAATCGTCTTCCAGTTGGTCAGCGTGCCGCCGAGCCAGCGCGAGTTTACAAAATACTGCGCCGAGCGCTTGGCGGCCTCGGCGACACCGTCCTGCGCCTGCCGCTTGGTGCCGACGAACAGGATACGGCCGCCCTTGGCGACGGTATCGCTGACCGCCTGCAGCGCGCGATGCAACAGCGGCACGGTCTGGGCGAGGTCGATGATGTGGATGTTGTTGCGCGCACCGAAAATGTAATCTGACATCTTCGGATTCCAGCGGTGCGATTGGTGGCCAAAGTGAACGCCAGCTTCCAGGAGCTGACGCATAGAAAAATCGGGAAGCGCCATAGTTCAGTTCTCCGGTTGGTTCCTCCGGAAACGTGTGAGCATACGAGCCTTATGGCCCGGCTGCCACCGGACGGCCTTTTGAGCCATGTTTCCGTGTGAGATGGGCCGCTATATAGCGGTATTTCCGGCAGAAGCAAGGAAATTGGGCCGGTTTTGCTGCTTTCGGGCAAAGGGGCCCGGCCGCCCTGCTTGGGGGCGCATTACATCGGCTTCCAGGCGGGTCCCGCGCCTCGAGATGCCTTGGTTCGAGGGTGCTTTCCGACGAAGTCCGCCGGTTGAAGCTCGGCGATCGTCGCCCTCGCGGACGAGGGTGAGCCTATGTTCAGGCGACCATATCGACCTGGCCGTCGGCCAGCCGGTAGATGCCGCCGACCACCCTGAGTTTGTGCTGTTCGACCGCGGCCTTCAGAATCGGTGTTGCCGAGCCGAGCTTGGCGACGTTGTCGATGACGTTCTGCCGGATGGCGTTGTTGAGCGCATCCCCGCCTTGTTGCCACACCGCCTTTACCGACGGCGCGATGGCCTCGACGAGTGAGGGCATGTGACCCGGCAGCGGCTTGTCGTCCTTGAGCGATTTGATGGCTGCGCCGACGGCGCCGCAGCTGTCGTGACCCAGCACCAAAATCAAGGGCACGGCCAACACCGCGACGGCATATTCCATGCTGGCGATCGTCTCGGTGCTGGCGAAGTTTCCGGCCACGCGGCAGACAAAAAGATCGCCCCGGCCGCTGTCAAAAGCGTATTCCGGCGCGATTCGCGAATCGGCGCAGCTCAATATGGCGGCATAGGGGTTCTGGCCTCCCGCCAAGGCCTCCCGCTCGTGCTTGAAATCGTGGCGCAGCGACAGGCCTTGCACGTAGCGCGAATTTCCTTGCCGCAGGCGTTCGAGCGCAGCATCCGGCGACAGAACATTCTGCGGCTTCGGCGGCGCCTTGATTTCCTTGGCGCCGGCGAGTTTCGCCATGAACAAGCCCATGCTCGCGGCGACGCCAAGAACAAGGCTGCGTCGCGAGGGATCAAATCGTTGGAGCGCATTCTTGCAGCCCGTCATGCTCATCGGAACCTCCGTCTACGCTACAGTGTCTGCACGTCGACCACGCCGGAAACCGCCTTGATCGCGCCGGCGATCTGCGGCGAGACCTTGAAGCGGCCCGGCAGCTTCATCTCCACCTCGGTTTCGAGGTCGAGCATGATGACCAGCGACACGTCGCCGTCGGCCCCGGCCGCCGCGGCAATCGGCTTGGTTTGGGGACCTCGGGCCGCAGCGCCCTGCCCGGCCTCGGGCATCTGCAGCCGCTTGGCGATGGATTCGAGCGGCCTGGTGTCGCGGACGAAAATCCGAAGACCCTTTTGGGTCTTGGCCGCAGCGGCATCCAGCGGCTCGGCATGCAGCACCCGGGCCCGGACATCCTCGCCCTGCAACTCGGCGCCGAGCTGCAGCAGCACGGCTGCGCCGGGCTCCAGCACCTCGCGATACTGCGCGAGCCCTTCGGAAAACAGCACGGCCTCGAAATGGCCGGTGGGGTCCGACAGCCCAATGATGCCCATCTTGTTGCCGGTCTTGGTACGCCGTTCCATGCGCGACACCACGGTGGCGGCAACCTTGCCGGCGGTCGCGCCGGTTTTGACCGCGCGGGAAAACTCCGCCCAGGACTGCACCCGCAATCTTTTCAGCACGGTGGCATAATCGTCGAGCGGATGGCCGGACAGGAAAAATCCGATCGCGTCGTATTCGCGCCGAAGCCGTTCGGCCGGCAGCCATGGTTCGACCTGCGGCAGCATGATGGTCGGTGCGTCGGCCGCACCGCCGAACATGTCGTTCTGCCCCATGGTCGCGGCCTCGTGGCTGCGCTGGCAGGCCGAGAGTATCGCCTCGGCGCCAGCGAACACACGCGCCCGGTTGGAATCCAGGGAATCGAACGCACCGGCCGCAGCCAGACTTTCGATCACGCGCTTGTTGATCGCGCGCGGACTTACCCGCGCCGCGAAATCGGCCAGGGAGGTGAACAGCCCGTCCTTGCGCGCCTCCACAATCAGCTCGACCGCCTGGTGGCCGACGCCCTTGAGGCCCGCCAGCGCATAATAGATGGTCCCGTCGCCGACCTCAAAAGTGGCGCCGGAACGATTGACCGAGGGCGCCTCGACCTTGATCCCGAGCCGTTGCGCCTCCGCGCGAAACTCACTGAGCTTGTCGGTGTTGCTCATGTCGTGCGTCATCGACGCCGCCAGGAATTCAACCGGGTGATGCGCCTTCATGTAGGCGGTGTGATAGGACAACAGCGCGTAGGCCGCGGCATGGCTTTTGTTGAAGCCGTAATCGGCGAACTTGGCGAGCAACTCGAAGATGGTGTCGGCCTGCGCCGGCGAGATGCCGCGCGCGATCGCGCCTGACACAAAGCGCTCGCGCTGCTGCTCCATTTCCTTGCGGATCTTCTTGCCCATTGCGCGTCGCAACAGATCGGCTTCGCCGAGCGAATAGCCGGCCATGACCTGCGCGATCTGCATCACCTGTTCCTGGTAGATGATGACCCCAAAGGTCTCCTTCAGGATCGGCTCAAGCATCGGATGCAGATATTCCGGCTCCTCGTCGCCGTGCTTGCGGGCGCAATAGGTCGGAATGTTCGCCATGGGACCCGGACGATACAGCGCCACCAGCGCAATGATGTCCTCGAAGCGGTCGGGCCGCATGTCGACCAGCGCGCGCCGCATGCCCTGGCTTTCCACCTGGAACACACCGACCACATCGCCCTTCGCCAGCATCGCGTAGCTTGGCGCGTCGTCGAGCGGCAGCCGCGCCAGGTCAAGATCGATGCCGCGCCGCTTCAGGTGCTTGACCGCGAGATCGAGCACCGTCAGCGTCTTGAGGCCGAGGAAGTCGAATTTGACGAGGCCTGCGGGCTCGACCCATTTCATGTTGAACTGGGTCACTGGCATGTCGGATTTCGGATCGCGGTAGAGCGGCACCAGTTCACTCAGCGGACGGTCCGATATCACGATGCCGGCGGCGTGGGTGGAGGCATGCCGGGTCAGGCCTTCCAGGCGCTGGGCGATATCAAAGGCACGCGCGACCACGGGGTCCTCGTCGCGAAACGCCTGTAGCTTCGGCTCGCTCGCGATCGCGGCCGCCAGCGTTACCGGTGCAGCGGGATTTTGCGGCACCAGTTTTGTCAGCTTGTCGACCTGCCCATAGGGCATCTGCAGCACGCGCCCGACGTCACGCAGCACGCCCCGCGCCTGCAGCGTCCCGAAGGTGATGATCTGCGCCACCTGATCGCGACCGTAACGCGCCTGCACATAGCGGATCACCTGGTCGCGTCCGTCCTGGCAAAAGTCGATGTCGAAGTCGGGCATCGACACGCGCTCCGGATTGAGAAAGCGCTCGAACAGCAGGCCGAACTGGATGGGATCGAGATCGGTGATGGTGAGCGCATAGGCGACCAGCGAGCCCGCGCCAGAGCCGCGGCCAGGTCCAACCGGGATGCCCTCGGCCTTCGCCCATTTGATGAAATCGGCAACGATCAGGAAATAGCCCGCGTAGTTCATGCGGGTGATGACATCGAGCTCGAAGGCAAGCCGCGCGCGATAGTCTTCCTCGGAGGTGCCCTGCGAAAGGCCGTGAACCCTGATGCGGTTGCCGAGGCCCTCCTCGGCCTGACGGCGCAATTCCACCGCCTCGTCGCTTTCCGCGCCGGCGGCGCTGGCGCCGGCGCCCACCGTGAACCGCGGCAGGATCGGCTTGCGCGTGACGGGGCGGAACGAACAGCGCTCGGCAATCTCAACCGTGGACGCCAGCGCCTCCGGCACGTCGGCGAACAGCACAGCCATTTCCGCGCGGCTCTTGAAGCGGTGATCCGGGGTGAGCTGATCGCGATCGGTTTCGGCGATCAGGCGTCCGCCGGCGATGCACAATAGCGCGTCGTGGGCTTCGTAATCGTCGGTGGTCGCGAAATACGGCTCGTTGGTCGCAACCAACGGCAATCCTCTTGTATAGGCGAGATCGACCAGGCCGGCTTCCGCGCGGCGTTCCTTTTCGATGCCGTGGCGCTGCAATTCGACATAGAGCCGGTCGCCAAACAGGCTCGCCAGCCGGTCACAGCGCGCGGCGGCAAGATCGGCATGATCGGCCGCGATCGCCAGCGAAATCGGCCCCTCGGGGCCACCCGTCAAGACGATCAGGTCCTCGGCGTCGCCTTGCAGCCATTCGAACTTGATGTGAGGAGACTGATGGATTGGCGTCTCAAGAAACGCCCGCGAGTTCAGCCGCATCAGGCTGCGATAGCCGCGCTCGCGCGCCGCCAACAGCACGATCCGCGAGGGTCCCGCTGCCAGCGCATTGCGCGCGCCCGAGTCCTGATCGTCAAAATCGACCGCGAGCTCGCAGCCGATGATCGGCTGGATGCCGTAGCCGGCCATCTTGTCGGAGAATTCCAGCGCCCCGAACATGTTGTCGGTGTCGGTCAGCGCCAACGCCGGCTGCCGGTCCGCCTTGGCCAGTTCGGCAAGCTTCTGGATCTTGATCGACCCCTTCAGCAGCGAATAGGCCGAATGGACGTGGAGATGGACAAATCCGGCATTGGAAATGGCGGCCAACGGCTTCTGGGTCATGGACTTGGGGGATCACTGGGCCTGAGGGAGCGCAAAGCCGCCGGACTGGCCAACTCGCCCCACGATGGTGATGCCTTGGGCCGGATGTGTCCACGCGGAAGGCACATTTGCCGGCCGCCGTCCCCCTTTTCCTCAGAACGCGTGCTGCTACCGCAGGGCCCAACGGCCCGGCGGTACCCTAGAGTTGGGGGATCAGCTGTGCCCAGACCGCAATCATCCCCACGAACAACGTAATCGATGCCAACGCGGCTGCTTCTTCCACGAAAAGCCTCAACATGCCCGCCCCCACATACAGAACATAAGAAGAACATTGTTCTCTTTATGTTCACTGATGTCAAGGGAAGGTAGGCGTCAGTTTGAAATGTGACCCAAAAACAAATGACTTGGTTAAGGGATCACGGATGGGCAGATCGGGGAACGTCTTGGACGGCGGCGGCAACGGTCCGTGGGGCGCCATCGGCATGAGGCGGCGCGGAGTTATGCTCCGCGTCCCCTTGCTCGGCTTCCCCTTCTATCCGGTTTCTGTTCGTCGACCCGCAGTTTCGCTCCAACCCGTTCGCAGAAAGACTTCCGTCTCCGAGTCAATGCCCATGCCGGGCCCACAAAAAAATCCCCCGGGCTTCGCCCAGGGGCCTCGTCCCAGCCCAGAGCTTCGATCAGTATCTAAATCTGTAGTTCACTCCGAGGCGCACGATCTCGTCGGTCAGTCTGGTGTTCATAGCCAGGTTGCCTACGATCGTGCCCGCGGGAAGATTCGGTGAGCCGCTGAGACCGGCCAAAGGAGAATTCGTGGCACTGCCCCCCTCCCCAGATCGACGTGGATGTATTCGAGCTTCCAGGTCCAATCGTCGTAAAGCACGGATTCGACGCCGGCTCCGACGACAAAACCCATCCGGTCTTCCGCCCATCTTGCGCCGACCGCGTCACCATCAGGGTCGATGGATGTCACGCTGGACTCCACTCGCCCATAGGCAAAGCCGCCGGTGGCATAGACCATCCAACGAGGATCCGGCAGGAAACCAAGACGGCCTCGAACGGTGCCGAGCCACTTCAGTCGCTGATCGAAGCTGGATACGATTGCCTGCCCAGGCACAGCTGTTCCCGTGGCGGCGTTAACGTCGGCTAGATTGCGGTCGATGTTGAAAAATGAGTTCCGCTGGTCCGTGCCCTGGAAATCAGCTTCGAGACCCCAGACAAAGTTGTTGGTCTGCCAGTTGAACCCGATCTGACCGCCGCCCACGGCGCCGTTCAAATCCTGTGAGTTCGTGCTCGTTGTGCCCGCGGGCGTACTGGTAATGACCGAATCTGCCCTTCCCCAGCTGTAACCGAAGTTTCCACCGACATAGAAGCCGGTCCAGTTATAGAGCGCCACAGGCGCCATCTCCTTCGTATAGCTTTGCATTGGCAAGTCCGCAGCAGCTGCAGTTCCAATGCCAAGGATCGCGCTGAATGCCGCGACCGCAATTATGGATTTCAAATTTCTCATGAGTACTCCCCCTGTCGAGCGACCCCAACACAACCTGCGTTTGGTGTCCGAACGTGTGGTACCCACGATTGCAACCTATGACCTGCAACATATCGGAGAGCCGACTGAATTCCTGCGATTGTCACTCAATCGCAACACCGCATCCAAGCCACCTCAGTTGTTGGCCCTTTCTTGTAACCACGCTTGGCCCGGCTTGAGTGGATTCACGGAGTCAAAAACCTTGCAGTCGAAGAAGGTGCGGCAAACACGAGGAGTGAGCCGACGGGAACCGGCCGCGCAGATTGGTTGCATCTAAAGATGCATAACCGGCTGCGGCCGATGGGAGGCGTAACCTGCGCTCGCGCTGCTGGCCGCAAGCGGACTGGTGCTGATCGGCAGCATGTCGGCAGCCGCTATCCATTCTGTATGCAAGGCAATGAGCCCTCGGGCTGAGCGATTGCAGCTATCGAGCTACGAGCCGTGCCAGGCCACCGCTTCGGGGCGGTTTCTCCAGTGCATCCAGAATCCCTATTACAACCCCGGCGGCGATTACGATCCGCGCGCCTATCGCGGTTCCCCCGCAAGATCGGTCTATCCGTACCCGCGCTGAAACGCGCAACGGCAGCGGCATCCCTGGCGCCGGCGCAACTCACGCGCGAACGTGAATTGACGGACATCAAGGAGACCTGTCTGCTTGCGCGCCAAATCGAGGGGCCGAAGCCGGAACGGAGGACGCCATGCGAACGGCAATTTGGGCGCTGATGTTGTGCTTTACCGCCGCGACAATGGGCGCCCTGCCCGCCGCGGCGCGGGAATATCCATTCTGCATGGTGGGCTGCGATTTCGCCGCGGGGCGCGGCGACTGCAGTTTTTCGAGCTACCAGCAGTGCCAGGCATCAGCCTCCGGCCGCGATGCCTCTTGCGCCGCCAACCCCTATTTCAACGCCAAAGACGAACTGCAGCCTTACAGTAGCCGCCGAACCCAAAAGAGGCACTGATGCGTGGTCTGGCTTTTGCGATTTTGACCATCGTAACGCTGGCCGTAGCGGGGCCGGCGGCGGCCCAAACCTACGCTCCGGGCTATCCGGTCTGCCTGCACGTGTACGGACCAGTCGCCTATTACGACTGCCGCTACACCTCGCTGCCTCAGTGCAACGCCTCGGCATCCGGCCGCCCGGCCCAGTGCGTGCTCAATCCATACGCGACGAGCGCGCAAGAGCCGGCAGGACGGCATTATCGGCATCGCCGCATCTACTGAATTAGTCCAGCTCGACCACCTGGCCGTCCACCAGCGACACCCGCCGGTCCATGCGGCCGGCCAGCTCCATGTTGTGGGTTGCGATCAGCATCGCCACCCGGGTCGCCCTGACCAGCTGCATCAGCGCGCCGAACACGTGATCGGCGGTATGCGGGTCGAGATTTCCGGTCGGCTCATCCGCCAGCAGGCACCGCGGCGCATTGGCGACCGCGCGCGCGATCGCCACCCGCTGCTGCTCACCGCCGGACAGTTCGGCCGGCCGGTGTTTGATACGATCGCCGAGGCCCAGATAGGCCAGGATTTCAGTGGCGCGTTTGACGGTCTCGGCGCGCCTCAGCCCGCGGATCATCTGCGGCAGCATGACATTCTCAAGCGCGGAGAATTCCGGCAGCAGCCGGTGCGACTGGTAGACGAAGCCGATGTCGGTACGGCGGATCTGGGTTCGCTCGACGTCGGACAAGCCCGAGGTCGGCGCGCCGCCGATATAGACTTCGCCGTCGTCGGGGCTCTCCAGCAGACCCGCGATATGCAGCAGCGTTGATTTGCCCGCGCCCGACGGCGCCACCAGCGCCACCGACTGTCCCGCCCACAGCGCAAGCTTGGCGCCGTCAAGGATCGTCAGCGTCGTCGCCCCTTGCATATACTGGCGCTTTATCTCGTGGAGATAGATGACCGGTACATCTTCCGCCTCCTGCTCCATTTGTTCCTCACTCGTACCGGAGCGCTTCGACGGGATCGAGGCGGGCGGCACGCCACGACGGATACAGCGTGGCCAGGAAAGACAGCGTTAGCGCCATGATCACGACCGCGGCGGTCTCGCCGAAATCGATCTCGGCCGGCAGCCTGGAGAGGAAGTAGAGCTCCGGCGAGAACAATTCGGTACTGGTGAGCCAGGACAGGAATTGCCGGATCGATTCGATATTCAGACAGACCAGGAGGCCGACGAAAAACCCGGTCAGCGTGCCGACCACGCCGATCGCGGCTCCCGTGATCAGGAATATCCGCATGATCGAGCCCTGCGAGGCGCCCATGGTGCGCAGGATCGCGATGTCGCTGCCCTTGTCCTTCACCAGCATAATCAGGCCGGAGACGATGTTCAGCGCCGCGACCAGCACGATCATGGTCAGGATCAGGAACATCACGTTGCGCTCGACCTGAAGCGCGTTGAAGAAGGTCGAGTTGCGCTGCCGCCAGTCGACCAGAAACACCGGCCGGCCGGCCGCTTCGGTCACGGCCTTGCGAAAGACGTCGATCCTGTCGGGATTGGTGGTGAACACCTCGATCGCGGTCACGTCATTGTTGCGGTTGAAATAGGCCTGCGCCTCCGACAGCGGCATGAACACGAAACTCGCGTCATATTCCGACATGCCGATCTCGAACACCGCGGCAACCTTGTAGGGCTTGATGCGCGGGGTGGTTCCCATCGGGGTCACCGCGCCGCGCGGCGCCACCAGCGTGATGCTGTCGCCGGCATGTATCGACAGCGTATCGGCGAGCCTGCGGCCGATGGCGACGCCCTGCGCCTCGTCGAATCCCTCCAGCGTGCCCTGTTTGATGTTCTTGGCGATCGAGGTGAGGTTGTTGAGATCGTCGGCGCGAATGCCGCGAACGAATACGCCTGAGGCGTTGAACGGCGAGGATGCCAGCGCCTGGCCATCCACGACGGGCGCGGCCAGCCTGATGCCCGCCACCTGATTGATGCGCTCGGCGACGTCCTTCCAGTCGGTCAGCGGCGATTCCAGCGGCTGCACCAGAAGGTGGCCGTTAAGGCCGAGGATCTTGTCCAGCAGTTCCTTGCGGAAGCCGTTCATCACCGCCATCACGATAATCAGCGTGGCGACACCGAGCATGATACCGAGGAACGAGAAACCGGCGATGACGGAGATGAAACCTTCCTTGCGACGTGCCCGCAAATAACGTCCGGACAACAGCCATTCGAATGGCGCGAAAGGTGGGGTACGAATGGGCTCGCTCATAGATTCATCCATAGCCCGATTTTCACACGATTCGGGCTAATTGTGGCCTTAACCTATGATATCCGGGCGCTTGCGGTGGATAATTCGTCACGAGGTCAGCCGCGCCACGATATCGGCGGAACTGATGTTCTCGCGCGACCCGTCGCTGCGCCGCTTGATCTCGAGCTTGCCCTCGGCGAGGCCCTTCGGGCCAACCAGAATCTGCCAGGGAATGCCGATCAGGTCGGCGGCGGCGAACTTGGCGCCGGCGCGCTGGTCGGTGTCGTCATACAGGACTTCGACGCCCTTGGCCGAAAGCTCGCGATAAAGCCGCTCGCATGCGGCATCTGTGTCTTCCGATCCCTGCTTCAAATTCAAGATCACAGCCCTGAACGGGGCGACCGCTTCCGGCCATTTGATCCCGGCATCGTCATGGCAGGCCTCGATGATGGCGCCGACCAGCCGCGAGACGCCAACGCCGTAGGAACCGCCATGGACCGCGACCTCAGCACCATCGGCGCCCGCGACCAGCGCCTTCATCGTATCGGAATATTTGGTGCCGAAGTAAAAGATCTGACCGACCTCGATGCCCCTGGTGTGGACCTTCTTCTCGGCGGGCACCTCGCGGTCGAAGCGCGCGGCGTCGTGGACGTCCTCGGTCGCGGCATAGACTGAGGTCCATTGCTTGATGACGGGAGTGAGATCGCCGTCATAGTCGACTTCCTCGCCGGGCACCGGCAGGTTGAGTACGTCGCTGTCGCAATACACCGCGGATTCGCCGGTCTCCGCGAGCACGATGAATTCGTGGCTGAGATCGCCGCCGATCGGGCCGGTTTCGGCGCGCATCGGGATTGCCTTCAATCCCATCCGCGCGAAGGTCCGCAAATAGGCGACGAACATCCTGTTGTAGGAACGTCGCGCGGCGGCCTCGTCGATGTCGAACGAATAGGCATCCTTCATCAGGAATTCGCGGCCGCGCATGACGCCGAAACGCGGACGCTGCTCGTCGCGAAATTTCCACTGGATATGGTAGAGATTGAGCGGCAGGCTTTTGTATGATTTGACGTAGGCGCGGAAAATTTCGGTGATCATCTCCTCGTTGGTCGGACCAAACAGCAGCTCGCGCTTGTGCCGGTCGGTGATGCGCAGCATTTCTGGGCCGTAGGCATCGTAGCGGCCGCTTTCGCGCCAGAGGTCGGCGAGCTGCAGCGTCGGCATCAGGAGTTCCAGCGCACCGGCGCGGTTCTGTTCTTCGCGGACGATCTGCTCGATCTTCTTCAGCACCCGCAGGCCCAGCGGCAGCCACGCATAGATGCCCGCCGCTTCCTGCCGCATCATGCCCGCGCGCAGCATCAGCCGATGCGACACGATCTCAGCCTCTTTCGGATTTTCCTTGAGGATGGGCAGAAAGAACCGCGACAATCGCATGGGCACACCAGAAGAATCGGTCGAGCACGGGAAGCCAGCAGTGAAACCGGATCGGGTGCGAAAACACAAGGGCGGGGATCAGCAAAAGCCGCTAACCAAGCGGATTTCCTGTCATTTTGCGACATCGCGGGCGCGAATAAGGCGCGATCGGGCCACAAGGCGCGGCACGGATGAAAAACCCTCCGGGGTTTTCAGCGGCGCCGGGACCTCGAAGTCGTCTTCCAGCGTGATCTTCTGGAAGTCCGTCAGGGCGTCGATGCGCAGGTGCCAGCGGCCGGGCCGAGGAAACCGGTACGTCGCCCACGTGCCAATAGCCATCGGCGCCGAGCGTGGCCTTGCGCTCCAGCGGTTCGATGCCGCGCGCGGGCAGGCTCAGGACCAGCGTCGCTTCCTTCGACCCGCAGCAGATTTCCGTCGCCGGACATCAGCTGCAGCACGAAGCTGTCGGTGCCGACCGTGCCCGGCGAAACCAGAACCTGAAACATCGCGTGCTCGGAATGGATATGGATCACCAGCGGCGCGGCCGCCGCCGGCCGGAACGCCGCGAGCACGGCGATCGCGACGGGAACGCCAGCCCTGCGACATCATCGGCCTCACATCTTCATCCCGGAGGGCATCTTCTTCATGTGCATCTGACCGTCTGAACCGTTCTCCCCTGCGGGTCCCTGCGCGCCCACGCCCTGCACGTCGAGCGAGAGCTTCACCTTGCCCGCTCTTTTCGAACTCCAGCGTGACCGGCAGCTGGTCGCCCTGCTTGAGCGGGCTCTTGAGATCGAACAGCATCAGGTGATAGCCGCCCGGCGCCAGCCTGACGGTCTTGCCGGGTTCGATCGTGAGACCCTTGTCGAGCGGACGCATCGTCATCACGCCGTTATTCATAGCCATTTCGTGCACCTGGACGTTGCCGGCGACATCAGCGGAGCCGCCGATCAGCCGATCCGGCGCGGAGCCCTTGTTCTCGATGGTCAGATATCCGCCGCCGATTTTCGCGCC
This sequence comes from uncultured Alphaproteobacteria bacterium, assembly GCA_963801875.1. Lineage (GTDB taxonomy): Bacteria > Pseudomonadota > Alphaproteobacteria > Rhizobiales > Xanthobacteraceae > Bradyrhizobium. Next base: position 171,145 of record CAWDGT010000012.1, read on the forward strand.
GCCCGGCGTGGCGCGGCTCCAGGCCTGCGTGATCACGAGATCGCCGGCCCTGATCTCCTCGGCGCGCGCGGACACGGCGAGAAAACAGCAGAGCATGGCGAGGCACCCGATCGCGCCGACAATCGATATCAACGCCGGTCTCTTGATTTGCATTTTCTTGCCTCTCTCGCAACGCCCCGACGATTTACAAAAGATGGATCGCGGGATGCAGCGTACCGAGCACCCCGACAATGGCGAAGATCGCAAGCGCCAGGGCGATTTCGATTGTGCTGTTGCGCGTGAGCTGACGGAGCGCTTCGAGCCGCAGTTCACCTGACGAAACGGCAAGCTGTGGCGTCAACCAAGAACCGGTTCACCGCAGCAAACACCAGCATGGTAGCGAAGACAACAAGCTTGAGCATCAGGAGCCGCCCATATCCGGTGGTAACCAGCGCGTGAAACGAGCCGACCAGAATCCATGCGTTGACGATTCCGGTTGCCGACAGAGTCGCCACACTGACGATGCCGAGCGTCGAAAACCTTCGCGTCGCGTCCCGGGCAAGCGACGCCGATGCGACAGACTGACGGTGCCGGACCGCGGTGAGCACAAGCACCAGCGACACAAGTCCTCCGATCCAGGCGGAGGCGCCAAGCAGATGCAGCGCATCGGCGGCAAGATGCAGCATTCCCGTGTCACCGGGCGTTGAGCCGGCGTGGCCGGTCCACGCGATGGCGGCGGCGAGGCCCAAGGCTACCGCTGGTGCGAGCCATTCCGCCAGCGCAAACCGGTAAGATGCCAGACACGCGGCCAGAACGAGCGCCAGCACGATGCGAATTTCCGACACCAGTCCGAATTGCGTCTGGTTCAGTACCGTCGACAGCACGCGCGTGGTCATGGCCTCGCTGAGCGGCAGTCCGCTCATCGACACGGCCTGAAGTAAAAACCAGGCCACCCCGGACAAAGCCGCGATGACGAGACCGATCCATGCAACACGCAGGGTTTGCTTCCTCAGCAGTTTGGCGACCGCTTCCTCTGAACGCCAGGTCGCCACCACCGCCCGGAAAACCAGGCTTCCGGCCGTTATCGCCGTGGCCGCGAAATGTATCGCGCGAACCGCCGACCAATGGCCCGCTAATCTCAGCACCGAACCAGTCCATGGGTTGTGCCTACTGGCCGACCTGAAAGGTGAAACTGCCGTCGGTCGTATGCGCGTCCACCGAAAGCACATGCCACGTCACGTGATAGGTTCCGCTCCCCCCCGGACGCAGGGAGACCGACATCTGGCTGCCGCTGACGCGGGTTTTGCCGGTATCGACGCGTTTACCGGCGGGGTCGGTCACCGTGATGGTGCTGAAAGCCGGCTCCAGCTTTTGGGTGAACCAAAGCGTCACCTCGTGCGGCGCAGTGGCGACCTTGTTGCCGACGCGCGGTTCGGCATGATCGAGCATGGCATGGGCGGTTGCGTTACCCGTCGCAAGCAACAGCAGCAGCGGGATTATTCCAGGACAATGGATGAGCGGCGCATGGTCAATTCCTTGAAAAGGGGCTTGCGGGTTGCACGGCCGGGCCGAAGATCGGCCTGCCGATCCCGTGCGGATCGATGTCGTCGAGGTAGAAGTGCAGTTGCGCGATCACGCCGACATTGGTGCCGCTTTGCCGGTTGATCGGAATCAGTGCCTCGATGCCGACCTGAAAGGTATTCCCGACCCAGATCACGCCGGGATTGATGGTGCCCGTCGTCATGGTTCCCGAGGTGAGCGTATTCGACACCGGCGTCTGCAAGTTTGCTTCCACCAGCGGGATCAGGTGATTGATGAAATCCGGCAGGCCGAGGTCGACGACGGCGGACTTCAGATAGGGCATGCTGTATTGAAGCGTTCCGCCCCAATTCAGAACGCGCGGATGGAATTCGGTGTCAACGCGTCGGATCGCCGCTGTCCGGATCGATGCCAAAAGTGGTGGTCGAGTTCCGGCCCGGGATCGCGTAGCCAATCTGGCCGGTGATTGCGACGGGTCTGATCCAGGACAGCGTGTCCGGAAGATCGCCGAAGCCTTTGCCGAAATAGACTGTCGGCGTGTAGGTGTTGAAGGGGTCAGCGCCGACGCTCTGCGCGCCGCTCCCGCCCCATTCGACGGATAGACCGACCGACATCACGAACTCATGCTCCGGGTTCTTGAAGACGCGGTACTTGAACGTGGTCTCAAGATTCTGAAATCCGCTTGCTCCCATCCCGGTCGGACCTCCGGGCGGGCTGAGGTGGCTATAGGTGGCGCCAACGGATATTGCGAAGGCCTCGGTGATCCGCTTGGAAAATTCACCGGAAAAATCACGCTGTTTGAATGAAGGATCGTCGCCGGTCTTGAAACTGGAGACGGTCGGAAACGATAATTCGTCGTTGACGCCGGGATCGTCGATGCCGAGCGTAGCCGGAAAGAAGCGGTTGCCGACGATTTCGTGGGCGACGCTTTCGCCAACAGGAATAAGCGCTATGGCGAGCCCTGACAGGCCCGCGCGCGCATGACGGATCGACATGAAAATCTCCGCAAGTGCTGAGTTGTGAGCGCATAAGGACGGCCAATGGCCGCCAAGTTCACGTCAACTGCGGGGGCGCACGCGCCTGGGCCTGGGAGCCGGTTCGGGAGCCGAACAGATCCGGGCGCGCGCTCGGGCCAGACCACGCGCCCGGACTGGAGACAGGGCGTGGTAACGACTGTGGTCTGCGGCGTATCGAGCGGCGCACCGGTAGAGGCAACGCTGCAAACCGAACAGCAGCCATCATGCGCGCGGGGCTGACCGGTTTGATGGTCGGTTTGAGCCGGGGTCGCGGCCGTATCGTCGTGACAGATAATAGCCGCATGCAGCGGATCGGAGGCGGCGATGCTGGCCGCCCAGCACGCCGCGATCGGTGCGAGGATCTGCACCGTCAAGGCAACCAGAACGATCGGAAGAATACTTCCACAACCGCCGGCGCATCGATCAATCCACCTTTTCCAGCCTTGCTAACTAATCATGCAGAGAGTCCGGTGTCGATATCAGGTTCCCGGCGATCTGACAGTGGTACATTTTGGGACCGGAATTATTCCGTCTGATGGAACCCGACTGTCATCAGTGATCGCGGACCTGCATTTTTCTGGCACTTTTCTGCCCATGCTCCATGGCTAAAGGCCAGCTTGAGCGACCCGGACCCAACCCGGAATGGCCAAATCCCGATCATTTCGCAAATTGCTCGAATTTTGAACAATCGTTGCTGAAATTGGTGACAAGACGAAAAAGATGGTCTACCAGTGCGGGCTCAGGCTGGCCGAGAGGTTCAGGTCTGGTGGTCCAAGTCTCGGGAGGAGCCCTGGCGCGCACAAGCAGCGTCGCCCCGTCAATCAAGATCAAATCCAAATTTGCGGGGAAATAGGGTCGACACAATTTTTGAGCAGGGCTTTCGCCCTGCTCTTTTTTTTGAGATGTCTCCATAGCGCTTTCAGGCGAAATGGAGACCGGCTCGCGTAAAGAAAACGCGCAAAAAAATAGACCTCAGGGCCAACGCCACGGATATGCCGACACCAACCGATCCGATCCAGCACAGTTTTGAACTGGCCGCCGAGCGCTGCGAGGATCTGACGCCGCGGTCTATCGCCGCCTGTTCCGCGAACACCCCGAAGCCGAAGCCATGTTCCGGCGCGAGGCAGGCGATCTCGTGAAAGGTTCGATGCTGGCGCTGGCCATCGACGCCATGATGGATTTTGCCGGAGATCGCAGAGGCAGCTTTCGCATGATCGAATGCGAGGTGCAGTCGCACGATGCCTACGGCACGCCCCGGAAACTGTTCGGCGAATTTTTCGGCGTGATCGCCGACACCATCCGCGAGACTTCTCGGGGCCGACTGGTCGCCGGAGATCGAGGATGCTTGGCGAAGACTGCTGGCGGAGCTCGATCAAGTCCTCGCTCAAAGCGACGCATGAATCAAAACGCCCGAAATCATCAGTCCCGTTCGAGGAAGCTGGATCCGATGTCGGCCTTCTTCTTGACCGGGTCGTAGTCGCAAAACACGCCGTCGGCGACGAGCGTGTAGCTCGCGCTGACCGTGTACTTGTCGAGCTTGACCGAGTTCAGTCCGATGACGGAAGTCCGGGTTCCGGCATTCCATTTGAAGGGGGTCGTGCTCTGGGTCTTCTCGCAGGCCGCAACGGCTTCGGCGAAGACATAGCCTTCGACAAACGCCTTCACGGTCCGCATCTGGGTTGCCAGTTTCCAGTCGATGTAGAAAGCGCCGGCGAGGCCGGCGATCGTCAGAATCAATAGTGCAACAATGGTTCTTTGAAACGTCATTTGCTCTATCCCCCTGGATCATGCTCTTTGTTTGAGCACGATCTTTTCGGAAAACCGGCTCCCGCTTTTCCGGATCACGCTCATGGCACCCGACCGATCAGAGTGGCATTCCCATCAGCCTGGACAGCCGTTCGACGTTCAGCAAGCCGGCGTTATAGGCCAGCATGGCGGCGGCGAAAACCGCCGCCGAGATGACCGTGGTCCAGACAAGCTTGCGGCCCATCCCCGTCGCGACCGGCGCGCCAGGATCGGTGCCGGGAGCGCCCTCGCCGTCCTCGTGCTGGCTGCGCACGCCGAACGGAAGCGTCAGGAACAGCACGATCCACCACATCACGAAGTAGATCGCAAACCCGGTCGAGATTGTGTAGACCATCGCCGGCCTCAGGCCTGTTCGATTTCGACGAGCGCGCCGGAAAAATCCTTCGGGTGCAAAAACAACACGGGCTTGCCGTGAGCGCCGATCCGGGGATTACCGTCGCCGAGCACGCGCGCGCCCTCCCTGATCAGGGTGTCGCGTGCCGCGATGATGTCGGGCACGTCATAGCAGATGTGATGGATGCCGCCGTCGGGATTGCGCTCGAGAAATTTGGCAATCGGAGAGGATTCGCCGAGCGGCTGGATGAACTCGATCTTGGTGTTGGGCAGGGTCACGAACACGGTGATGACACCGTGCTCCGGCAGCGGCACCGCGTGCGAGATATCGGCGCCGAACGCCGCGCCGTAGATTTTGGCGGCCTTCTCGGCGTCCCTGACCGCGATCGCCACATGATTGAGCCGGCCCAGCATCAACTCCTCCGCTTACACCGTCAGAATGTGAACGTAGCACAGAGGCTTCTTTCCCCAATGCTCGTTGATCGTGGCACGCACCGCCCGGCGCACCGACTCCGCCATCGCGTCGGGATCGCGCCGCCGCGCCCGCGGCAGACCCTCTACCGTCGACACCACAACGTCGAACACGATCTCGTCGATGATCTCTCCGGCCGTATTCTTTTCCGGGATGCCGACGAGATCAACCTCGGGATCGTCCGCCAGCTCGCCCTTTTCAGTCACCGCGACGGCGACGAATGCGCAGCCGGCAAAGGCCAGTTTTTTCCGTTCGACGACGGCGCGCGACCTGGCATCCTCCAGAATAGTGCCGTCCTTGTAGAGCCGCCCCGACGGCAGTTCCTCGATAATACCGGGATCGCCCGGCCCCAGCTTCACCAGGTCGCCGTTACGGCAGACCAGAACCTTCGGCACGCCCGCGGCCCGCGCCAGCCTGGCGTGCTCGAACAGATGCAGCGCCTCGCCATGAACGGGGATCAGCAGTTGCGGACGCACCCACGAGATCATGTCACGAAGCTCGTCACGGCGCGGATGGCCGGAGACATGGACAAGGTGAGTTCGGTCGGTAATGACCTCGATACCCTGATTGATCAGACCATTGATGATGGCGCCCACGGCCTTCTCGTTGCCGGGGATGGTGCGCGAGGAAAAGATCACGCAGTCGCCCTTGTTCAGCGTCACCTGCGGATGATCGTCGTTGGCGATGCGCGACAGCGCCGCGCGCGGTTCGCCCTGGCTTCCCGTGCACAGCGCCACCACCTTGTCGGGGGGAAAATGGCCGTATAGATCGGCGCCGCGGAAACTCTGCACGCCGTCGAGAAAGCCGGTCTCGCGCGCCACCTGGACCACGCGCTCCATGGCGCGGCCGACCACCACCACTTCGCGGCCGGCGGCCTTTGCCGCATCGGCCACCGCGCGCAGCCGCGCAACGTTGGAAGCAAAGGTGGTCACGGCGACGCGCCCCTTCGCCGCTTTCATCAGTTCGGTGATGGTCTTGGCGACCTCGGCTTCCGATGGCGAGCGCCCTTCCCGTACCGCATTGGTGGAATCGCCGATCAGCGCCAAAACGCCGGCATCGCCGAGCTCGCGCAACCGGCGCTCGTCGGTGGGCTGGCCAATGATGGGCGTCGGATCGATCTTCCAATCCCCGGTATGCAGCACGGTCCCGGCCGAGGTATGGATCGCCAGCGCGTGGGATTCCGGGATCGAATGCGCAACCGGAATAAACTCGACACTGAACGGCCCGAGATCGATACGGCCGCCGGACAGCACCACGGTGACCGGAATTTTCGGCGGATGGCGCTCGGAGGCGCATTTGGCCTCGAACAAAGCGGCGCTGAATTTGGTGGCGTAGATCGGGCATTTCAATTTCGGCCACAGATCCATGATGGCGCCGAAATGGTCTTCATGGGCGTGCGTCAGCACCAGGCCGATCAAATTCTTGCGCTCTTTTTCAAGAAAGCGGATATCGGGCATGATCAGGTCGATCCCCGGCAGGTGTTCCTCGTCGCCGAAGGACACCCCGAGGTCGACCGCGAGCCAGGAGCGCTGGTGGCGGTTGCCGAGGCCATAGATCGACAGATTCATGCCGATCTCGCCGACGCCGCCGAGCGGCGCAAAGGTCAGTTCATCCGGGCGCGCCATCAGGCTGCCCCCACCGACGCTGCCGCGCCGAAATAGACATCGCCCGCCGAGATCGGGACCCGGTTGCCGTCCGAGGTCCGCACCATCATGCAACCCGTCTCGTCGATGGTATCGAAGGTCCCCTCCACGGTCGAGCCGCCCGTCTGGATCGCGACCGGTTGCCCCAGCCCCGTGGCGCGCTCCAGCCAGAGCCGCCGGATTTCGCCAAAGCCGTGGCCGAGGTCCCAGATGCCGCGGAACTCCGCCCAGCTGTCCGACAACTCGGCGAACAATTCCTCGGCGCCGATATCGACGCCGAGCGCCTTGAGCGAGGTCGCGGGCGTCGGCGTGTCCTCGGGCGCGATGAGGACATTGGTGCCGATCCCGACCACGACCGCCAGCCGATTATCGCCGACAGCCTCCACTTCCAGCAGGATGCCGGCGAGCTTCTGCCGCCCCGCCAGCACGTCATTGGGCCATTTCAGCGAAAACTTCATTTCGTCCGATCCCGCTGACCTCAGCGACGCTTCAACGCTTACCTTCTGCAGGGCCGCCTCCAGCGCAAGCCCTGCGGCGAAGCCGAGGGTCGCCGCGAACGCGGGCGATATGTCGATCACCTCGAGGACGCTGCTGGCGAGGTTACCACGCGGCGCGATCCAGGAGCGGTGCCGTCTTCCGCGTCCCGCGGTCTGCTCCGAGGTTACAAACCAGATCGGCCCGCGCTCGCCATCGCGCGCGCGTGACATGGCTTCCGCATTGGTCGAGCCGATATGATCGAAGGCGGCGAGACGGTAACCCGCCGATATAGCCCGCGGACCGAGCGAAAAAGCCATCTCAGGACTGATCCGGCTTTGCCGGAATTGTCTGGGTGCCGCTACTTTTGTCGGGCATAATCTCCTCCGAGTATCGGGGTCCGCTTTTCGTGATCATGCCCTAGAAAAGCGACTTCGCCGCTGATGTCGCGACGCTGACCAGCGGCCCCGGATAGACAAAGAAGAAAATGTTGAAGAGACCCGCGACCGCCAGCACCGCGCGCAGTTCCATTCGCATCGAGTTCGAGCTTGGCGAGGGGCTCCTCGAAATACATCACCTTGACGATGGAGAGATAGTAATACGCGCCGACCACGCTGGTGAGCACGCCGGCGACGGCGAGCGTAAACATTCCTGCCTTGATCGCCGCAACGAACACGTACCATTTGGCGAAAAAGCCCGCCAGCGGCGGAACACCCGCAAGAGAAAACAGCAACATCGCGAAGAAGAATGCCAGCAATGGGTTGGTGCGCGAAAGCCCCGCGAAGTCGCTGATGTTCTCGAAATTCTGACCATTGCGCTTCATGGCCAGGATGACCGTGAAGCTGCCGAGCGTCATTGCGACATAGATCGAGATATAGATCAGCACGCCCTGCGCGCCCTCGGCCGTGCCTGCAGCCAGCCCTACGAGGGCAAAACCCATATGGCCGATCGAAGAATAGGCCATCAGCCGCTTGATGTTCTTCTGCCCGATGGCGGCGAACGCTCCCAGCGCCATCGAGGCGATCGAAACGAACACGACGATCTGCTGCCATTGCGAGAGGATGGCCGGAAATGCCGTCAGCGCCACCCGGGTGAACACCGCAAGCGCGGCCACCTTGGGCGCGGAGGCGAAGAACGCCGTCACTGGCGTCGGCGCGCCCTCATAAACGTCAGGCGTCCACATGTGGAACGGCACCACCGAAATCTTGAAGCAAAGCCCCGCCAGCAGGAACACCAGGCCGAACACGATGCCGACGCTGCCGGCCTTCACCGCCGCCGCGATGCCCACGAAGCTGACGGTGCCGGTAAAGCCGTAGACCAGCGAGGCGCCGTACAAAAGCATGCCCGAGGACAGCGCGCCCAGCACAAAATATTTCAGGCCGGCCTCGGTCGATTTGGCGTTATCGCGATTGCTGGCCGCCACCACGTAGAGCGCGAGCGACATCAGCTCGAGCCCGAGATAAAGCATGATCAGGTCGCCGGCCGAGATCAGCACCATCATGCCCAAGGTCGAGAGCAGCACCAGGATGGAATATTCGAAGATACGGTGCGAGGCATCGTCCAGAAATTCCACCGAAAGAACCAGCGTCGCCACCGAGCCGATCAGCGCCAGGATTTTCAGGAACCGGGCAAAGTCGTCGACGATGAAGCTGCCTCCGAAGGTCGTCACCTTGCCGGCCGGCAGCATCAGTTCCAGCACGCCAGTCAGCACCAGCAGACAGATCGCAAGCCCCGTTACCAGACCCGTGGTCTGCGCCCCGCGATAGGCCCCGATCATCAGCAGCACCATGGCGCCCGCGGCGAGCACAAGCTCCGGCAGCACGGGCAGCAACTGATAACCTGCACTCTCAAAGCTCATCGCGCGTGGTCCTGACCTGCTGCCTTCACTGCAGAAGTGCCGCTGCCTTCACGGCAGTCACTGCGGTGTTGTAATTGTTGACGAGTTGCTGCACCGACGACGCCGACATGTCGAGCACCGGCTTCGGATAGAACCCGAACAGGATGGTGAGCGCCAGCAGCGGCATCATGACGAGGCCCTCGCGGAAAGTGAGATCCTTGATGCTTGCCAGCGACGGTTTTGTCAGTTCGCCGAACACGACTTTCCGGTAAAGCCACAGCGCATAGGCCGCTGACAGGATCACGCCCGTCGTCGCAAAAGTGGCGGTCGGGATCGAGACCTTGAAGGTGCCGATCAGCGTCATGAATTCACCGACGAAGCCGCTGGTGCCGGGCAGCCCGACATTGGCCAAGGTGAAGACCATGAACACCAGCGCGTAGAGCGGCATGCGGTTGACCAACCCGCCATAGGCGGTGATCTCCCGGGTATGCAGGCGGTCGTAGACGATGCCGACGCAGAGGAACAGCGCGCCCGACACGATACCGTGCGACACCATCTGGAATACGCCGCCGGCGACGCCCTGGGTGGTGCCGGCGAAAATCCCCATGGTGACGAACCCCATATGCGCCACCGAAGAATAGGCGATCAGCTTCTTGATGTCTTCCTGCATCAGCGCCACCAGCGAGGTGTAGATGATGGCGATCACCGAGAGCGAGAAGATCAGCGGCGCGAAATCATGTGAGGCCAGCGGAAACATCGGCAGCGAGAAGCGCAGGAAGCCGTAGCCGCCCATTTTCAGCAGGATCGCGGCCAGGATCACCGAGCCCGCGGTCGGCGCTTCGACATGCGCGTCGGGCAGCCAGGTATGCACGGGCCACATCGGCATCTTCACCGCGAAGGAGGCGAAGAACGCCAGCCAGGCCCAGGTCTGCAAGCTGCGTGGCACCGCGGTGTGCATCAGCGCCGGGATGTCCGTGGTGCCGGCATTCCAGTACAGCGCCATGATCGCCAGCAGCATCAGGACCGAGCCGAGCAGCGTGTAGAGGAAGAACTTGAAGGAGGCATAGACCCGGCGCGGGCCTCCCCACACCCCGATGATCAGGAACATCGGGATCAGGCCGCCCTCGAAGAACAGATAAAACAGCACGAGATCGAGCGCCGCGAAGGTGCCGACCATCAGCGTTTCCAGGATCAGGAACGCCATCATGTATTCGCGCACCCGGCTCGTCACCGACTTCCAGCTCGCGACGATGCAGAACGGCATCAGGGCGGTGGTCAGGATCACGAAGGGCAAGGAAATGCCGTCGACGCCCATATGATAAGTGATGCCAGTGGCGAGCCACGACGCCTTCTCGACGAACTGGAAATCCGGCTGCGCGGGATCGAAGCGCCAGACCGGGATCATCGACACGGCAAATGTGATCAGCGTGGTCCATAGCGCGATCCAGCGCGCATTGCGGTTGGCCGCTTCGTCGCTGCCTCGCGCAAGCAGGTAGACCAGCAACGTACCAAACACCGGCAGGAAGGTAACGACGGAGAGAATTGGCCAGGTTGTCATCACTGGCCTCCCAAGCCGAACATGAACCAAGTGATCAGACCGGCAACGCCGATCAGCATCGCGAAAGCGTAGTGATAGAGATAGCCGGTCTGCAGCCGTACCACGTTGCGGGTCAAGTCAAGCACGCGTGCCGACACACCGTCGGGGCCGAAGCCATCGATGATATAGCCGTCGCCGATCTTCCAAAGGAAACGCCCGATCCATTTCGCCGGACGCACGAAGATCAGATCGTAAAGTTCGTCGAAATACCATTTGTTGAGCAGGAACTGGTAGAGCAGCGGCTGCTGGCGGGCAAGTTCGACCGGCAAATAGGGCCGGCGGATGTAGAAGACGTAGGACACCACGAAGCCCAGCGCCATCATGACCGTCGGCAGGAAGGCGATGGTCTCGGGGATGTGGTGCATGTCCTCGATGATGTGCGGGTTCATCTTCAGCGACTCGCGGAAGAATTCCTCCACGCCATGGCCGGCGAACAATTCCTTGAACGGGAAGCCCGCCAGCAGCGAGCCGGCCGCAAGAACGCCGATCGGGATCAGCATCCACAGCGGGCTTTCGTGCGCTGCTTCATGGTGCGCCTGGTCGTGCGGTTCGCCGTGGAAGGTCTTGAAGATCAGGCGCCACGAGTAAAACGAGGTCAGGCCGGCTGCGACCACCGTCATCAGGAAGCCGTAGAACGCCAGCGGATTATGCGAGGCGAACGCGGATTCGATGATCGCGTCCTTGGAGAAATACCCGGCCGTAAGCGGGAAGCCGGTCAGCGCCAGCGTGCCGATCACCATCACGATATAGGTAAAGGGGATTTTGTCCTTCAGCCCGCCCATGTTTCGGATGTCCTGCTCGTGGTGCATCGCATAGATCACCGAGCCGGAGCCGAGGAACAGCAGTGCCTTGAAGAAGGCGTGCGTGAACAGATGGAACATGCCGACGGAATAGGCCCCCGCCCCCATCGCCACGAACATGTAGCCAAGCTGAGAACAGGTCGAATAGGCCACGATGCGCTTAATGTCGTTCTGCACGAGGCCGACGGTCGCGGCGAAGAAGGCGGTGGTGGCGCCGAAGAACATCACCACGGCCTGCGCGTTCGGCGCCAGCTCAAACAGCGGCGACAGCCGCGCCACCATGAAGACGCCGGCGGTGACCATGGTCGCGGCGTGGATCAGTGCCGAGACCGGCGTCGGGCCCTCCATCGCGTCCGGCAACCAGGTGTGCAGCAGGAACTGGGCGGATTTGCCCATCGCGCCCATGAACAACAAGAGGCAGGTCAGCGTCAGCGCATCGGCGTGCCAGCCGAAGAAGTCGATGGTCTTGCCGGTCAGCGCCGGCGCGCCGGCGAAGATGGTTTCGAAATTGGTCGAACCGATCAGCATGAAAATGGCAAAGATGCCGAGCGCAAAACCGAAATCGCCGACCCGGTTGACCACGAAAGCCTTGATCGCCGCCGCATTCGCCGACGGCTTCTGGTACCAGAATCCGATCAACAGATAGCTCATGAGGCCGACGCCCTCCCAGCCGAAGAACAGCTGCACAAGGTCATCTGATGTCACCAGCATCAGCATCGCGAAGGTGAACAGCGACAGATAACTGAAGAACCGCGGCCGGTACGGATCCTCGTCCATGTAACCGATCGAATAGAGGTGCACGAGCGACGAGATGGTATTGACTACCACCAGCATCACGGCGGTCAGCGTATCGACCCGGAGCGACCACGCGACCTGCAGATCGCCTGAATTGATCCAGGGGAACAGCGCGATCCGGGCGTCGTGGTGCAGGAAGCCGACATCAACCAGCGCGACCCAGGATAAGCCGGCCGCAACCAGCAAAAGCCCGGTGGTGATCAGTTCGGCCGCGCGCGAACCTGCCGCCGGCGGCTCGACCGCATGATCGTCGTGGCCGTGATCGTCGGCGTGATCGTCATGGGCTTCCGACGCATGGGCATCGGCGCCGTGCGCGTCGTCATGATGCTCGACCGTGTCGCCGCTCGGGTTGCGCGCATGCGCGCCGAAGATAGAGATCAGGCCGGCGATAATCGCGCCGATCAGCGGCAGAAAGACGATTGCCTGGATCATTGACCCGCCTCTATGCGCACGATCGCAGAACAAACGAAGTCGTTTGTTCGGGAAAACCGGTTGTCACTTTTCCGGATCATGCTTAGCCCTTCATCAGATTGACGTCTTCAACCGCGATCGATCCGCGGTTGCGGAAGTATACCACCAGCACCGCCAGACCGATCGCCGCTTCCGCCGCCGCCACCGTCAGCACCAACAGCGCGAACACCTGGCCGATAATGTCGCCGAGGAAAATCGAGAACGCCACCAGGTTGATATTGACCGCGAGCAGGATCAATTCGATCGACATCAGGATTACGATGATGTTCTTGCGGTTGAGAAAGATGCCGAGGATGCCCAGCGTGAACAGGATCGCGCCGACCGAGAGATAATGTCCAAGACCGATCGTCATTGCACCCACTCCGCCGCGTCCGCATCCTGCAGGCCCTGTCCGGAGGCCACCTTGCGCACGCTCATGGCGAGTTCCGGCGTCCGCGCGTTCTGCACATTGATGTCCTGCCGCTTGACGCTGACCTTGTGGCGCAAGGTCAGCACGATGGCGCCGATCATGGCGACTAGCAGCACCATGCCCGCGATCTGGAAGTAATGGATGTACTTGGTATAGAGCACCAGGCCGAGCGCCTCGGTGTTGCTGACATTGGCCGGGATCGCCGCCGTGATCGACTTGGCGGCATTGGGATTGATGACCCACCCGCCCCCGACCAGCAGCAATTCGACGAGAAACACCGCTCCGATCACCAGACCGATCGGCAGATATTCCAGGAAGCCCTCGCGCAGTTCGGTGAAATCGACGTCTAGCATCATGATCACGAACAGGAACAGCACCGCGACCGCGCCAACATAGACCACGACCAGAATCATCGCCAGAAACTCGGCGCCCATCAGCACGAACAGGCCGGAAGCGTTGACGAACGCAAGGATCAGGAACAGCACGGAGTGCACGGGATTGCGCGACACAATCACCATCACAGCCGAGGCCACGCAGATGCCGGCGAACAGATAGAAGAACAGCGCGGGCAAAATCATGCTCTCACCTCACCGGTACGACGCATCGAGTTCGATCGATTTCGCAATCTCACGCTCCCAGCGGTCGCCATTGGCGAGAAGTTTTGCCTTGTCATAATACAGTTCCTCGCGCGTCTCGGTCGCGAATTCGAAATTCGGTCCCTCGACGATGGCATCGACCGGACAGGCCTCCTGGCACAGCCCGCAATAGATGCATTTCACCATGTCGATGTCGTAGCGCACGGTGCGGCGGGTGCCGTCGTTGCGGCGCGGGCCGGCCTCGATGGTGATCGCCTGCGCCGGACAGATCGCCTCGCACAGCTTGCAGGCGATGCAGCGCTCTTCGCCGTTGGGGTAGCGGCGCAGCGCGTGCTCGCCGCGAAAGCGCGGCGAGATCGGCCCTTTTTCGAACGGATAGTTCAGCGTCGGCTTCGGCTTGAAGAAATAGCGCATGGCGAGAACAAATGCTGACACGAATTCAGACAGCAGAAGCGAGCGGGCCGTGGCGTTGATATTGACACTCATAACGACCTCATTTCGGCGCGATGTCAGCAAAATGCAGTACGCCGGCGACGATAGCCACCATCGCCAGCGACATCGGCAGGAACACCTTCCAGCCGAGCCGCATCAACTGGTCGTAGCGGTAGCGCGGCACGATCGCCTTCGCCATCGCAAACATGAAGAACATGAAAGATACCTTGAGCGTGAACCAGATGACGCCGGGCACCCAGGTGAACGGCGCTACCGCGATCGGCGGCAGCCAGCCGCCCAGGAACAGGATCGTGGCCATCGCGCACATCGTGGTAATCGCGACATATTCGCCAAGCATGAACAGCAGATACGGTGTCGAGCCGTACTCGACCATGAAGCCCGCGACCAGCTCGGATTCGGCTTCCACCAGGTCGAACGGCGGGCGGTTGGTTTCCGCGAGCGCCGAGACGTAAAATACCACGAACATCGGAAACAGCGGCAGGAAATACCAGTTCAGGAACGTCAGCCTGGGTAGTCCGATCAGGCTGGCGAGGCCGTGGCTGTTCTGCGCTTCGACGACGGCCGACAGGTTCAGCGAGCCCGCGCACAGTAACACGGTGATAATGACAAAACCGATCGAGACTTCGTAACTCACCATCTGCGCCGCTGAGCGCAGCGCTGCGAGGAACGGGTATTTCGAGTTCGACGACCAGCCGGCCATGATGATGCCGTAGATCGACAGCGAGGAGATCGCGAAGATGTAGAGGATGCCGACATTGATATCCGAGATCACCCAGCCGAGATCCATCGGGATCACGGCCCAGGCCGCGAGCGCCAGCACGCAACTCACCAGCGGCGCCAGCAGGAACACGCCCTTATTGGCGCCGGAGGGAATGATCGGCTCCTTCAGCACGAACTTCAAAAGGTCGGCGAAGGACTGGAACAGGCCCCAGGGGCCGACGACGTTGGGGCCGCGCCGGATCTGCACCGCCGCCCAGATCTTGCGGTCGGCGAGCAGGATGTAGGCGATCGCGACCAAGAGCACGACGAGCAGCAACACGCTCTGCGCCAGCATGACGATCAGCGGCCAGAGGAAGCCGGTCCAGAATGCGCTTTCGAAGAATTCAGCCATCAGGTCACGCTCACTCCGCCGCCGTCAGCATTTGTCCGGACGCCAGCCGGGAACATTCCGCCATCACCGCCGACGCGCGCGCGATCGGGTTGGTCAGGTAAAAATCCTCAACCGAAGACTTGAACGGCATCTTCTCGACGCTGCCGCCCTTGCCGGCGAGCGTCCTGACGTCGGCGGCCTTGCCGGCTTCGATCCGGTCGACGCGCATCAGATGCGGCACCGCCTTGAACAGCGCCTGCCGCAACGCGGGAAGCGAATCGTAAGAAAGCTTCTTCCCCAGGGCCTCAGACAGCGCGCGGATGATCGCCCAGTCCTCGCGCGCTTCGCCTGGGGGAAACGCCGCGCGGCTGGCCATCTGCACCCGGCCTTCGGTGTTGACGTAGATGCCGGACTTTTCAGTGTAGGCCGCGCCCGGCAGGATCACGTCGGCGCGATGCGCGCCGCGGTCGCCATGGGTGCCGATATAGACCACGAAGGTGCCGTCCGAAGGCTTGGTCTCGTCGGCGCCAAGCAGGAACAGCACATCGAGCGTGCCGAATGTCGTCATCTGCGCCGCGCTGAGGCCACCTGCGCGCCCCGCAAAGCCGATATCGAGTGCGCCGACCCGCGAAGCCGTATCGTGCAGCACACCAAAACCGTTCCAGCCGTCCTTGACCGCGCCGACATCGAGCGCGAGTTTGGCCGCCGCCGCCAGAACCGCCGCCCCATCATGCCGCGCAGCCGCGCCGGTTCCGACCAGCACGATCGGATTTTTTGCGGCGTTGAGCACGTCCGCGAAAGAATGCTTGCCGGCGGCGAGATCGCCGAGCGAATCGGTGCCCGCGCCCAGATAGTCATAGCTATAAGTGAGATCGGCCTTCGCGCCGATCAGCCCGATCCTGAGCTGGCCGCTGCGCCAGCGCTTGCGGATGCGCGCGTTGAGGACGGCGGCTTCCTTGCGCGGATTTGAACCCACGATCAGCAGCGCGTCGGCCTGCTCGATGCCGGCAATGCCCGGATTGAAAATATAGGAGGCGCGACCGGCCTTGGGATCAAAGGCGTCGCCGCCCTGGACCGCGAGATTGATCGAGCCGTATTGCGCCAAGAGATCCCTGAGCGCGAACATCTCCTCCACCGCTGCCAGGTCGCCGGCGATAGCGCCGATCCGCTTGCCGTCGCTCATTCTGACCTTGGCGGCGATGGCGGCGAATGCCTCGGACCAGGAAGCCGCGCGCAACTTGCCGTTCTGCCTGATATAGGGCCGGTCGAGCCGTTGCGTGCGCAGGCCGTCGACGACGTGCCGGGTCTTGTCGGAAATCCACTCCTCGTTCACCGCCTCGTTGACGCGCGGCAGAATTCGCATCACCTCGCGGCCGCGGGTATCGACCCGGATCGCCGAGCCGACGCCGTCCATGACATCGATCGACTGGCTCTTGCCGAGTTCCCAGGGCCGCGCCGCGAATGCGTAGGGCTTCGAGGTCAGCGCGCCGACCGGGCAGATATCGACGAGGTTGCCTTGCAATTCCGAGGTCAACGCCGTCTCGAGATAGGTGGTGATCTCCATGTCCTCGCCGCGGCCGGTCGCGCCCATCTCCGGCACGCCGCAGACTTCGGCGGCGAAGCGGACGCAGCGCGTGCACTGGATGCAGCGGTTCATCGAGGTCTTGACCAGCGCGCCCAGATATTTGTCCTCGACTGCGCGCTTGTTCTCGGCGAACCTGGAGGTGTCGACGCCGTAGCCCATCGCCTGGTCCTGCAGGTCGCACTCGCCGCCCTGATCGCAGATCGGGCAATCCAGCGGATGGTTGATCAGCAAGAATTCCATCACGCCTTCGCGTGCCTTCTTGACCATCGGAGAACGGGTGGAGATTTCCGGAGGCTCGCCCTTGGGACCGGGACGGCAATCGCGAACGCCCCAGGCGCAGCTTGCGACCGGCTTCGGACCCCCCTTGATCTCGACCAGGCACATCCGGCAATTGCCGGCGATCGACAGCCGCTCATGGTAGCAGAAGCGCGGAATTTCCGCGCCCGCGGCCTCGCACGCCTGCAGCAGCGTGTATTCCGCGGGGACATCAATCTCTTTGCCATCGACGATGAGTTTGGTCATAGCTGTCTCAGGTCTTTCCGAGCTTGCAGTCGGGTGGTGCGACGCCAGCGGTCTTCATGGACGCCTTCAGCCATTGCTGGGTGTCGGTCGAGTAGGTCGCAAAATAAGCCGGCTCGGCGTTGTACTTCTCGCACAGGAACGCCAGATGCGGCTTCAGGTCGTATTCGCACGAGGCCTGCCACTCCCGCTTGTCGGGAAATGCGGCGATCGCTTCCTCGCAGGCGTAGAGGAAATAGGAAACAAAACTCTCGTATTGAACCTGCTGCTCGTGGCTTCCGGCCTTGATCGCTTCATAGTCGGGCGCCGAGAATTTCGGATTCTTGAACGCCAGATCGGTATAGCCCAAAAACACCTGCCGCGCGCTTGCCGCGCGGTTGTTGGAGCGGATTTCGTTGATCTGAAACAGGATCGCAACGAAGCCGAGCAGCGCCACGGTTGCCTGCGCCATTTGCGCCAGCGTCCCGTATTTCTGCCACCAGAAAATGCTCGGTTGCGTCATCGCGATCACTCCGCCGCGACCATGTGCGCGGGATCGAGAATGCCGGCATCGTCGACATCCGCCTTGCGCGAATACTCGTCGATGCGTTCCTCGATCTCATGGCGGAAATGCGCGATCAGACCCTGGATCGGCCACGCCGCCGCGTCGCCGAGCGCGCAGATGGTGTGACCCTCGACCTGTTTTGTCACTTCCAGGAGCATGTCGATCTCGCGCTTGTGCGCCCGGCCCTCCGCCATCCGGGTCAGGACCCGCCACATCCAGCCGGTGCCCTCACGGCACGGCGTGCACTGACCGCAACTCTCGTGCTTGTAGAAATAGGAAATCCGCGCGATCGCCCGGATCAGGTCGGTCGATTTGTCCATGACAATGACGGCGGCTGTGCCAAGACCGGAACGCAGCTTTCCCAGACTGTCGAAATCCATCGGGGTGTCGATGATCTGGTCCGCCGGCACCATCCGCACTGAGGAGCCGCCGGGGATCACGGCCTTGAGATTGTCCCAGCCGCCGCGGATTCCGCCGCAATGACGCTCGATCAGTTCGCGGAACGGGATCCCCATCGCCTCTTCGACGTTGCAAGGACGCTCGACATGGCCGGAGATGCAGAACAGTTTGGTGCCGACATTGTTGGGCCGGCCGATCGCGGCGAACCACGCCGCGCCGCGCCGCAGAATATCCGGCGCGACCGCGATCGACTCGACATTGTTGACGGTGGTCGGGCAGCCGTAGAGCCCGACATTGGCGGGGAATGGCGGCTTTAGCCGCGGCATGCCCTTCTTGCCCTCGAGGCTTTCCAGAAGTGCGGTCTCTTCGCCGCAGATATAGGCGCCGGCGCCGTGCGTCACGTAGAGCTCGAACGGCCAGCCGTTGACATTGTCCTGGCCGATCAGCTTCGCCTCGTAGGCCTGATCAACCGCAGCCTGCAGGTGTTCGCGCTCCCGGACGAATTCGCCGCGCACGTAGATATAGCAGACATGCGCCCCCATCGCGAAGCTTGCGAGCAGACAGCCCTCGACCAGCAAGTGCGGATCGTGCCGCATGATCTCGCGGTCCTTGCAGGTACCGGGTTCGGACTCGTCGGCATTGACCACCAGGTAGTTCGGCCGGCCGTCGGTCGAATCCTTCGGCATGAACGACCATTTCAGGCCAGTCGGAAAACCCGCCCCGCCGCGCCCGCGCAGGCCGGAGGCTTTCACCTCGCTGACGATCCAGTCGCGGCCCTTGTCGATGATCGCCTTGGTGCCATCCCAGGCGCCACGGCGGCGCGCACCTTCGAGACCCCAGTCATGGAGGCCGTAGAGGTTGCGGAAGATGCGGTCCTTGTCCTCGAGCATGACGTGAAGCTTCCGTTGGGGTCAGCGATTGGACTGCATGTAGGCGAGGCCCGCGGCGCATCCGCCGAAGGTCAGCGCCCACAACAGGCTTGATTCGAGCGATGCACTCAGCGCGTAGCGCTGCAGCAGAAAAATGAACGCGGCCGCTGCCGCGGTATGCAAAGCGATATAGCGCCAGTTCTTCATCGTCCCGACACTCCCCGGCCCGGCCGCCTGCAATGTGCGGTCACGCTTCATGTTGTTTCCTTCAGCGTGGTCGGCCCGCCCACCGGCGCCGAGAACTGGCGCTCGATCTGCGGTCCTGCCTTCGGTGGCTTGCCGGAGGCGAAGCCGTCCAGCACCTTGCCAAAGCTTTCCTTGGTCAGATCCTCGTAGGTATCCTTCCAGATCAGCACCATCGGCGCGTTCACGCAGGCGCCGAGACATTCGACTTCTTCCCAGCTGAAATTGCCGTCCTTGGACAGATGGAAGGGATCGTGGTGGATGCGGCTCTGGCACACCTCGATGATGTCGCCTGCGCCGCGCAGCCGGCACGGCGTGGTGCCGCAGACCTGGACGTGCGCCTTCTTGCCGACCGGCTGCAACTGGAACATCGTGTAGAAGGTCGCGATCTCCAGTGCGCGGATATAGGGCAAGTCAAGCAAATCCGCGACCGCGCGGATCGCCGCTTCCGAAACCCAGCCGTCGTGCTGCTCCTGCACCCGCCAAAGGATGGGGATCACCGCGGAGGCTTGGCGGCCTTCCGGATATTTGGCGATCTGCTCCTTGGCCCAGGCGAGATTTTCCGCCGTGAACGCGAAGTTCGCGGGCTGCAGTTCCTTGGGTGCGAGGCGGCGGACGGACATTGTCGTTCAGTCTCTCATTGTATGCGGCGCTCGGCATTCGCGTTCAAGGCGTTAATCCGGCCTTGCCAGAAAGCGCTTGCGGTGCCGAACACGTTATAACCGACGTGGGATGAAACCTTGATGCGGTCGAGGATCGAAAGCTCGTTGACGGTTTCCAGGCGACTTGAGCGCGGATCGTAGACGATCAGCTTGAGCGGAGTTTGTTCGAGGATGTAGCGCGAGACGGTATGGGCGGGATCGTTGCCGTGCTCCTCGCACAACAACACAGTGTCGCCCTGCAGCAGCCGCGTGCCGCCCTTGATGGCTTCGATCTCGACGCCTTCGACGTCGAGCTTGATCAGGTATTTTCCATTGGGTGAAATCCTCTGGTCATCGAGCAGATTGTCGAGCGCGATGACCGGCACGTCCTCGCCGCCGCCACTGGCGTTGCCTGCGATGCTGAACGCCTCGTGCTTGGTGCCGGACAACCGCGCGGTGCCGCGCGCCGAGCCGATCGCGCACTTCATCACCTCGAAGCGGTGGCCATTGATTTCGGCGTTGTTCGCAAGCTTTGCGAAGTTCTGCGACGACGGCTCGATCGCGATCGCCCTGTGCGAGCCGTAAGGCCGGCTTGAGATAAGCACCGACCAGTAGCCGAAATTCGCGCCGCAATCGATCAACGTGTAGTCGACGCCGACGGAATCCCGGAACAGCAATTCCAGCTCGTCCTCGTAGGAGTACGACCGGTTGAGCAGCTTGCTCCAGTAACCGTCGCCATAGGGAAACTCGAACGTCGCATCGGAATTGAGTTTGATCGCGATGTCGCGCTCGGGCAACGTCTTGCGCAACAGGCTGGCGCAGTGGTTGTAACCGCGATGCGAAAACGTCGACGCCACTTTCGAGCCCGACGACAGAGCGAGCGCCGCTAGGCGCTCCCACGCATTTGCACCCTCAAGCACGCCGGTGGTCCGGTCAAACTGGATGGGCGGCAGCGCGATCATCGGTCCACCTCTCCGAACACGATATCGAGCGAACCGAGGATGGCCGAGACGTCGGCCAGCAGATGGCCCTTGCAGATGAAATCCATCGCCTGCAGATGCGCAAAGCCCGGTGCGCGGATCTTGCATTTGTAGGGCTTGTTGCTGCCATCGGCGATAAGATAGACGCCGAACTCGCCCTTCGGCGCCTCAACCGCGGCGTAGACTTCGCCGGCCGGCACGTGGAAGCCCTCGGTGTAGAGCTTGAAGTGATGGATCAAGGCTTCCATCGAGCGCTTCATCTCGCTCCGGCGCGGCGGGAATATCTTATTGTCCTCGACGGCGACCGGCCCCTGCCCGTCGGCCGCGCGCAGCTTCGCGATGCACTGCTTCATGATGCGCACGGACTGGCGCATTTCCTCCATGCGGATGCAATAGCGGTCGTAGCAATCGCCATTCTTGCCGATCGGAATGTCAAAATCCATCTCGGCATAGCATTCGTAAGGCTGCGCCTTGCGCAGATCCCAGGCCGCGCCCGCGCCGCGCACCATCACGCCTGAAAAACCCCACTCCCAGGCCTGCGCCAGCGAAACCACTCCGATGTCGACGTTGCGTTGCTTGAAGATCCGGTTGCCAGTGAGCAGGGTCTCGAGATCGGCGACCACCTGCAGGAACGGGTCGCACCAGGCCTGGATATCGTCGATCAGCTTCGGCGGCAGGTCCTGGTGCACGCCGCCGACCCGGAAATAGGCCGCATGCATGCGGGAGCCGGAGGCGCGCTCGTAGAACACCATCAGCTTTTCGCGCTCTTCAAAGCCCCATAGTGGCGGGGTCAGCGCCCCAACGTCCATCGCCTGCGTGGTGACGTTGAGAAGATGCGACAGGATGCGGCCGATCTCGCAGTACAACACCCGGATCAGTTGTCCGCGGCGCGGCACCTCGATGCCGAGTAATTTTTCCGCCGCTAGACAAAACGCGTGCTCCTGATTCATCGGCGCGACATAGTCGAGCCGGTCGAAATAGGGAATCGCCTGCAGATAGGTCTTCTGCTCGATCAGCTTTTCGGTACCGCGATGAAGCAGGCCGATATGCGGATCGACGCGGGCGACCACCTCGCCGTCGAGCTCCAGTACCAGACGCAGCACGCCGTGCGCGGCCGGGTGCTGCGGACCGAAATTAATTGTGAAGTTACGGAGTGCGGGTGCTTCGGTCATGGTCAGACTTTCGGCCCCGCCTTCTCATCGCCGGGCAAAACCGGATAGTCGGCTCCCTCCCACGGCGAGAGAAAATCGAATTTGCGGAATTCCTGATTGAGGCGGACCGGTTCGTAGAGCACCCTTTTCTCCTGGTCGTCGTAGCGCACCTCGACGAAGCCGGTGGTCGGGAAATCCTTGCGCAGCGGATGGCCGTCGAAGCCGTAGTCGGTCAAGAGCCGCCGCATGTCCGGATGCCCGGTAAAGATCACCCCGTAGAGATCGTAGGTCTCACGCTCGAACCAGTCGGCACCCGGAAAGACCCCGATGATCGAGGGCACCTGGGTCGTCTCGCTGGCTGCGGCGCGCAGACGAATGCGCGCGTTCAGCGTCGGCGACAGCAGGTGATAAATCACGTCAAAGCGCTTCTCCCGGCCGGGATAGTCGACCGCGGTGACATCAGTGAGGTTGACGAAGCGGCAGCCGGGATCGTCGCGCAGGAACCTGACGACATCGACGATCTTGTCGGCTTGCATCGTTACCGTGAGCTGCCCGAACGCGATCGAATGGCCGGTCGCGGCACCAGCAAGCGCGCCAACAATCGTCTGCCCCAGGGCGTCGAGCCTGCCGTCATCCATTCCAAAAAGCCTTAGCGTTCGATGGTTCCGGTGCGCCGGATCTTCTTCTGCAGCAGCAGCACGCCATAGAGCAGCGCTTCCGCCGTCGGTGGGCAGCCGGGCACGTAGATGTCGACGGGCACGATGCGGTCGCAGCCGCGCACCACCGAGTATGAATAGTGATAGTAGCCGCCGCCATTGGCGCACGATCCCATCGAGATCACGTAGCGCGGCTCCGGCATCTGGTCGTAGACCTTGCGCAGCGCCGGCGCCATCTTGTTGGTCAGCGTGCCTGCGACGATCATCACGTCCGATTGCCGAGGGGAAGCGCGCGGCGCAAAGCCGAACCGCTCGACGTCATAGCGCGGCATCGACATCTGCATCATCTCGACCGCGCAGCAGGCCAGGCCGAAGGTCATCCACATCAGCGAGCCCGTGCGCGCCCAGGTGATCAGGTCGTCGGTAGCGGTGATGAAGAAGCCCTTGTCGGACAGCTCGTGATTGACCTCGAGAAAATACGGGTCATTGGCACCGACCGGCTTGCCGGTGGAGGGATCCAGAATGCCTGACGCGGCGGGTGCGACCGCAAATCCTGGCGTCGTGGTCGAGGGGCTCAATCCCATTCGAGCGCGCCTTTCTTCCATTCATAGGCAAAGCCGACGGTGAGGACGGCGAGGAAAACCATCATCGACCAGAAGCCGGTTGCGCCGAGCTTGCCGAACGCAACGGCCCACGGGAACAGGAATGCCACTTCGAGATCGAAGATAATAAAGAGGATGGCCACCAGGTAGAACCGGACATCGAATTTCATCCGGGCGTCGTCAAATGCGTTGAATCCGCATTCATACGCAGAAAGCTTTTCCGGGTCGGGCTGCTGGAAGGCGACGAGGAAGGGGGCGATCAGGAGCGCCAAACCGATCAGGCTTGCAACCCCGATAAACACCACAAGTGGAAGATAATTCTGCAGGATGCCGGCCATCGGCGGTGCCTTTTCCTGCGGCATCTGACGGCCGCAGATTCGTTTCATTGGAATTGTTCTGAGGCTTAGCGCAGCGCAACAAGGGGCGCAAGACAAGCTATTTTGACGAGGTCGGCCGGTCTCCTCATGCCACGGGAAATCCTTGGAACAGCTGCACTGCGTCGAGGCCAGCTCCTGCGGGAGAACATAGGCTACTTCCGAACGAGGTTCACCTTGACCTGGATCAAAACAGTGGCCGCAAAGCTGTGTGGATCGCGGAAAGCGGCGGTGAACGTCGCCCATTGAGGCGCGGCACCACCTTTTTTTGCCGTCGGGTGCCGGGACGAGAGGCAGCTGCTTCAGGTCAAATCTTTTTCGGCTTCGAGCATTTTGGCGGCTCTGCCGGTCAGACGATCTATATGTCCCAGCAAGGCGGCCACTTCGTCCTTGCTGAGCGATTTCAGCAGGCGCTGATTGCGCTCTGCCGCCCCCGCCACAATGGTTTCGTGGGCGATCAGCCCGGCCCGGGTAAGGCAGACCAGTACCTCCCGGTTATCCCGCGGGTTGACCGCGCGCGAAACCAGCTTGCGCGACACCAGCCCGGCCAGCGCCCGGCTGATCTGCCCCTTGTCCATGCCTACCGCCTCGGCAAGCCTGGCCACGCTCATCGGCGGCCGGCGTCCCAGCGACGCCACCAGTCCGAACTCCACCGACGAAAGCCCGACCAGACGCTTGTAGCGCAGAATGGCTCCGCGCTTCAGCAGATTGGCGAGCACCATCAACCGCGACGACACCATCGCGGTGACCGGCGCAAGTCGGTCGTCCCTGGCGGGACTCGCCCGAGGCACGGCGAAGACCTTCTTCGGCTGCTGCTTCATGGCCAAGATGTGCCAATAAAACCTTCCGATGCCAAGGTTTTTGAAACCGTTGACATTATCATCTATCTCCAGTTCACTTTGCGAGCGGTTCTCATTCTCGACGAACGCGGCGTAAAGCCCGGCGGGAGGAAGCGGATGAACATCACCCAGCAGGATCGCGATCTCGGCACCGCCTATGCCATGAGACCGCCCGTCAGCCGGACGGAATTGACCGCGGTGGGACGCGGCACGCGGATGGGTGAACTGCTCCGCCGCTATTGGCACCCGATCGGCCTTGTGGGCGACGCCAGCGACGTCCCCCTCAAAGTCCGTGCGCTGGGTGAGGACCTGATCCTGTTCCGCGACCGCCGCGGCCACCCCGGCCTGCTTCAGCGCCACCGCGGCACCACGCTCTACTATGGCAAGGTCGAGGAGGACGGCATCCGCTGCTGCTATCACGGCTGGAAGTTCGACACCGAGGGCCGCTGCCTCGATCAGCCCTGCGAACCCGATGGCGGGGAGTTCAGGGACAAGGTGCGCCAGCCCTGGTACCCGGTAAGGGAGCTCTACGGCTTGATCTTCGCCTATATGGGACCATCGGAGAAAAGACCGGTACTGCCGCGCTACGAATGCCTGGAAAAGATGGACAACGGCGAGTTCGTCGAGGCCGATGACACGTCGATCGGCGGCGGCGGACCAGCCGTCATTCCCTGCAACTGGCTGCAGCATTTCGAAAATGTGGTCGATCCCTACCACGTTCCCGTGCTGCACGGTTCGTTCAGCGGCCCGCAATTCACCAACATGATGGCCGCGATGCCGGAAGTGAAGTTCGAAATGTCGCCGCGCGGTGTCACCGTCTGCTCTATCCGAAACCAGGACGACGGCAGGATTTTCTACAGGGTGACCGAGGCCGCACTCCCCACCCTTCGCGTGGTGCCCAATCCGCGCGTCGCGCAATTCGCCCGCGTCGAGTTCGATCGGCTGGACGCTGCCGATCGACGACACCTCGTTCCGCATTTACGTCGCGGGTCGGGTCAAACAGCGCGGCGACATTGGACGGATGCGCTCGAAGTTCAACGGCAAATTCTGGTGGGACATGACCGAGCGGGAGCACCAGCAATTCCCAGGCGACTACGAGGCGCAGACCGGCCAGGGACCGGTGACGCTGCATTCCGAGGAACATTTCGGCCAGAGCGACCGCGGCATCCTGATGATCCGGCGGATGCTGAGCGATCAACTCGATGCGCTGGCCGCCGGGCGCGATCCGCTCGGCGTCTCGTTCGATCAAAGCGCGGCCCCGGTCGAATTCGAGGCCGGCAATTTCATTCGCGAGGCGTGAGAGACCGCCTGTCGCTTGGAAAGGTTCTGGGAAAGCCATGGTCGATTTCGCGCCCGAGGTGGCCGAGCCAGCGAATGCAGCCGCGAGGCCGTCGATGCGGCGATACTATGTGCTCGGGCTCTTGACCGTCGTCTACGCGCTGAATTTTCTCGATCGCACGATTTTCAATGTTCTGATCGAGCCCATCAAAAAGGAATTCACGCTCAGCGACACCACCATGGGCCTACTGGCGGGCTTCGGTTTCGTGCTGTTCTATTCGCTGCTCGGCATTCCGATCGCGCGCGTCGCCGACCGGCTCAACCGGCGCAACATCGTGGCGATCGCCTTTGCATTCTGGAGCGCAATGACGTTCCTGTGCGGCACGGCCGGAAGCGTCGCGACGCTGGCGCTCGCACGAATCGGCGTCGGCATCGGCGAATCCGCCGGCACGCCGGCGTCGCAATCCATGGTCGCCGATCTCTTCGACAAGAACGAGCGCCCGCGCGCGCTCGGCATGTTCGCTGTCGGTACCTATCTCGGGGTATTTTTGGGCTATTTCATCGGCGGATATGTCAACCAGCACTACGGATGGCGCATGGCGTTCTTCTCGGCCGGCCTGCCCGGCATCGTCCTTGCCGCGATCCTGTGGCTGACGATGGCCGAGCCGAAACGCGGCGCCCATGCGGAGACCTTTGCGCCCGAGCCGATCGGGCCGACGCTTCGTTTCCTCGCCTCGCAAATGACTTTTGTCATCGTGCTGATCGGCTTTTGCCTGACGACCTATACCAACTACGCCACCTCGGCGTGGATCCCGCCGTTCCTGGCGCGGGTGCATCATCTGAGCAGCGTGGAAATCGGAACCTATGCCGGCACCTTCAAGGGTCTATTCGGAATGGCGGGCACGCTGGTCGGGGGCCTCGTGGTGGCGCAAATCAGCCGCCGCGACGACCGCTGGAAATTGTGGGCACCGGCGATCACCTCGGGTCTCGCCGGACCGGTATTTGGCGTGTGCATGCTGACTTCCGACTTCAAGACCATGGTCGCGGCGCTGGCGGCGACATCGTTTCTGGTCGGCTTTCATCTCGGGCCGATCTTCGCCATCGCGCAGACGGTGGCGCGGCCCAGCATGCGGGCGCTGGCGTCGGCGATCATTCTGTTGACCGCGACCTGCTTCGGCCAGGGTGTTGGCCCACTCGCCGTCGGCATGATCAATGACGCGTTGAAGAACGATTACGGCGCAGACGCCGTGCGCTATTCGCTGCTCTCGGCCGCGGTCACGACCACGCTGGGGGCGCTTCTGTTCATATGGGCGGCGGCCTCGATTCGCGCCGACATCAAGCGGGCGGCTTGAAC
Source organism: uncultured Alphaproteobacteria bacterium (assembly GCA_963801875.1). GTDB lineage: Bacteria > Pseudomonadota > Alphaproteobacteria > Rhizobiales > Xanthobacteraceae > Bradyrhizobium. The sequence continues at coordinate 198,489 of CAWDGT010000012.1, forward strand.
TCATCAGGCTGGCGGGGACAGACGATCGCTATTCGGCTGCCTGTGCGAACTTAATGGTTGAGATGGGCCACTTTCCATCGTGGCCCTTGATGGAAACTCGCAGGCCGTGGAATTCATCCAGCCAAATGCCCTCGACCGTCCCGGCCTTGCCATCGGTCAGGACCACGGCCTTGCCGACGAGCTCGGTCTGAGCTTGCTCGAACGCACCGAGGATCGTCGACGCACGGAGCTTCACAGTGGACAAAGTTGTCTCCCGAGTCGGGCGCAGGTCGCCTGGGCGGCAGAGTGTTGGCATTGAAAGGTGGGCAACTCGTGACCGGATCGCGGCGGGACGAAGCTTTCAAATGCCGGGCCGCGTAAAGCCGGATTCGGTTCCCAGGGAACAACCACGCCGTGGTCCGCAAGGTCGTGGCCAACCGGGCAGGCTGCCGGCCCTGCCGCCCCGGCGACGAAACCATTTTGGGGAATCCACGAAACCACGCTGAAACAAACGGGGGGTATTTCTAGCGCCAACAAGGCGGCGAAAAGCTCGCCTGGGAGGCTCAGATGAACCACTCAATTCACTCGGCGGACCGCGCCACGCATCTGAAGATCGTGGTAATGGCGCTCGTGGCCGGCATCGTGGTGGCAGCCTTGGGGATCTCGGCTCGTACCAACGCGGACTACAGCCAGACCGCCCATATCATTAAGGCCGGCAAGCCGGTCGCTGTGACCAGTTCGGACGCCATGGTGGTCCGCTAAGCCAACACCAGAGTTCGAAGATATGAAGGACGGCCGCCTCAGGGCGGCCGCTTTGATTCCAGTGCATCATTAAAGGCAGAAAACCGCTCTAAGCCTTTGATTTAGCGGAGAGGAAGCGGGGTGGCCGCGACGGCGTAGCGGGCCCAAACGCCGCCTGTGGGCTCATCCCGGAAAATCCTTTATGACCCCGTCCATTTTGGAATCTGGCGAATCTCAACTCGACGCTGCCGGTGTGAACTGATGCGCCGGCTGAGGAGCGGAAAGGAAACTGGGAGCGGGATCGCTGCGGTGTCGAACGGCTGAAAATGGCGCGAGAGACGGGACTCGAACCCGCGGCCTCCGCCGTGACAGGGCGGCGCTCTAACCAACTGAGCTACTCCCGCGGATACCATAATCTGATGGCTGGTCCGCACAGAGGTGAGGGCTTAAAGGGGCGCTCCGTTTTAGTCAAGGTTGTTGCGAATCCCCCCGCCAGTCAGGCCTTTTTCGGATGTCGATGCAAATAATAGGCTGTTTATCGGCAAAACAGCATAGGCATCCGCCCCCCGAATCATTTAAGGCCTGATACGTCTTAGGTTCCTAAGCCATCAACACCGAGGAGGATCAAAAATGGCGAAGAAGGCAGCGACCCCGACTACCGTCACGCTCAAGCATCTTGCAGCCGCGATCGCCGAGGATCAGGAGTTGTCGAAGAAGCAGGCTGAAGCGATTCTGAACGATCTGGTCGGCCGGATCACCAAGCACCTGAAGAAGGGCGAGCGTATTCGCATCGTCGGACTCGGCATCCTGCAGGTGCGCAAACGCGCCGCCCGCATGGGCCGCAACCCCGCCACCGGCGAAGCGATCCACATCAAGGCCAGCAAGAAGGTTGCCTTCCGCGCAGCCAAGGAGCTCAAGGAAGCCGTCTGACAGGACGCCACTTCCGACTTTGAAATTTGCGTCATTCCGGTGCGGCCTGTGCGGCCTCCCGGAATGGCGCTTTCGCTGACGTCTGCTTTCCGTTTCTACCCGCGGTTTTGACTGTGAGTTCACCCTTCAGGTTCACGCACACCGTGACCGAGCGCTTTCTGCGCTATGTGGTGATCGATACCCAGTCGGACGCCTCTTCGCCAACCTGCCCCTCGACCGAAAAGCAAAAAGACCTGGGTCGCCTGCTCGCAGCCGAACTGCAGGAGATGGGAATCCGCGACGCCCATCTCGATCAGCACGGCTACGTCTACGCAACCATCCCGGCGAATACCGACAGACAAGTTCCGGTCATTTGCTTTTGCTCGCACATGGACACCTCGCCCGACTGCACCGGCAAGGACGTCAAGCCGCAGCTCGTCAGGAATTATCGCGGCGGCGATATCGTGCTTCCGGGCGACCCCACGCAAGTGATCCGCGCCACAGAACATCCCGCGCTTGCCGACCAGATCGGCAACGACATCGTCACCTCTGATGGCACAACGCTGTTAGGCGCCGATAACAAGGCCGGCCTCGCCGAGATCATGGATGCGGCAAATCTCCTGATCAGCAATCCGCAGATCAAGCACGGCACCATAAAGATCCTGTTCACGCCCGACGAAGAGATCGGCCGCGGCGTCGACAAGGCTGACCTGAAAAAGCTCGGCGCCGATTTTGCCTACACGATGGACGGCGAGACCGCCGGGAATATCGAGGACGAGACCTTCTGCGCCGACGCCGTCACCGTCACTATCGACGGCGTCAGTACCCATCCCGGTTTTGCCAAGGGCAAGATGGAGCACGCCATCAAGATTGCGGCGGCCATCGTCGACCGGTTACCGAAGACAACCTGCTCGCCGGAGACCACCGAAGGCAGGCAAGGCTTCCTGCATCCGACAGGCATCTCGGGTGTGCTGGAACGAACCACGCTCAGTTTCATCGTCCGCGATTTCACCGACGCGGGATTGAAAGAGAAGGAAGCCCTGCTGGAGGACATCGTCAAGGAGGTGATGACGGACTATCCAGCATCGAGCTGGCGGATCGAGATCAAGCAGCAGTACCGCAACATGAAACAGGTAATCGACCGTCATCCCGAAATTATCGACAACGCGATGGAAGCGATCCGCCGCGCCGGCCTCAAGCCTGTGAAGACCTCCATCCGCGGCGGCACCGACGGCTCGCGGCTGTCATTCATGGGCCTGCCCTGCCCCAATATCTTCGCCGGCGAGCACGCGTTCCATTCGCGGTCGGAATGGGTAAGCCGGCAGGACATGGAGAAGGCTGTTCAGACCATCGTCCACCTCGCCATGATCTGGGAGGAGCGGTCCTAACAGGCTGACGCCGTCACGATCCAGATCGAGGCGGCAAGCGGCACCTCCTGTCCCCTGGCGAAAGGCGCCAGTGCTTCGCGGATCGAATTTTTGGCGGCGGCGACCACCTCGGGCGGCTGCTCCGCAAGCGCGCGGGCAGCCGGACCAATCTCCAGCGCGCTCCCGACCGCCGCATCGAGACCGCGCCCGACCGCGATATCGAGCGACAGGTCGCACGGCTCCAGTGCCACCCTGTGATAGCCGGCCTCGCCGAGTATGCGGCGCACGCGCGCTTCCGATGCGAAGGCGAACGGGCCGGGATCCTCGGGGCCGAGCTGCGGCAGCCTGGGCGCGTGCTTGTAGACCGCCTGCAGCGGCGCCATGAAAAACGGGTTTTCGCGAGGATCGCGCCAGCAGGCGAACGCCAGCCGACCCGACGGTCGCAGCGCCTTGCGCAAGTTGGTGAAGGAGCGCGCGGGTTCGGCGAAGAACATCACGCCGAACCGCGAGGTCAGAAGATCGCAACTTGCAAGGTCGAACGGATATACCGTGGCGTCGGCGAGGACGAAATCGATCGGCAGGCCCGGCGGCGCAAGTTGCCGCGCGCGAGCCAGCATCGGCGCCGAGATGTCGACGCCCAGAACATGTCCGGTCGGGCCGACCTTTTGTGCGAGCGCGATGGAGGTGGCGCCGCAGCCGCAACCGACATCGACAATCCGCTCGCCCGTCATGGCTTTGGCGCGATCGATCAGGACATTGGAGACCGGCGTCAGCACGACGTCCTGGGTCTGCTGCCGATCGGCCCAGCGCTGGCCGCCCGGTCCGTTCCAGTAAGCGATCTGGTCGGCGTTCAGATCGTGGCCAACGGGTGCTTCCATCACGCTCTAATTCGCGGTGCTGCCGGTTTTGGCATGCTTCGCCGGAGCAGCCTTCGCAACCGGCTTGGGCGCGCTGTCGCTGCGCACGTTGCCCCAGGGGTCGGAAGGGCCCTTGTCTGGAATGTTACCGAGCGATCTCTGGTAGGCCTTTTCGGCTTCCTTCTCTGCAGCGATCTCCTGCGGCGACTTCGGTTTCGCGGTTTCCCCGTATCTTTGAACGGGGGGCTGGCTTTGGGCGTAAGCCGGTCCGGCCAGTAATGCAATCATCGCTGCGGCGAGGACGACTTCATGCTTGGGCTCCCGGCTGCGTATAGTTGCCGTCATGGTAAGGGCGAAACGCCAAATTGTCGATTTGTCTGGTAGGCGGTGACGGATTCGAACCGCCGACCCTC
>CAWDGT010000013.1:0-257569 GCA_963801875.1 uncultured Alphaproteobacteria bacterium
ATGACGACAGCGCGATCGAGGGATGGTCCATCAGGCGCTGGCCGACGCCCGCAAGCCCCATCACGACCGGAATGCCCATGTCCCTGAGATGCCCGACCGGGCCGATGCCGGCGCGCAAGAGATGCGCCGGCGAATGGATCGCGCCGCACGACAGCACGACCTCGCGGCCGCGGAACTCCTGTTCCCGGCCGCCGACTTCCGCCTTGACGCCGACGCACCGCGTGCCCTCGAACAACAGTTCCCTGACCTGCGTGTCGGTCGAAATTGTGAGGTTGGCGCGCTTGCGCGTCTCGCGATCGAGATAGCCCATCGCCGCCGAGACGCGTTGCTCGTCCTGGTTGGAGTGCGTCACCGGGAAGTAGCCATCGACGAACTCGCCGTTCTGGTCGGGCAGGAACGGATAGCCGGCGAGCCTGCAGGCCTCGCCGACGGCCTGCGCGTGCGCCGTCCAGTGCGCCTGCGGGACGCGACGGACGGGGATGCGGCCATCCTTGCCGTGGAACGGCCCGTCGAAATCAAGGTCGCGCTCGACCTTCCTGAAGCAGGGCAGCACGTCCTTCCAGCTCCAGCCCGCGGCGCCGCGGGCTTCCCATTCGTCGTAGTCGGTCGGCGCGCCGCGGTTGGCCAACTGGCCATTGATCGAGGATCCGCCGCCCAGCACGCGTGCCTGCTCATATTTGCGCAACGGCGGGCGTTCCACCTCGGGGTTGTTGTGGCTGACGATTTGGGTCGTGACCCTGAGCTCGGTCCAGTGGAAGCGCGGATCGAAATACGCCGTGCCCGAATAGCTGTCACGAATTTCGGGCGGCTCGTTGCCGGGCGGCGTGTCCTGGCCCGCCTCGCAGAGCAGGACCTTGTTAGCGCTCCTGGCGGAAAGCCTGTGGGCCATGACCGAGCCTGCCGAGCCGCCGCCAACGATGATCGTGTCGTACACTCTGGCGTTTCCCCTGATTTGTCTTGGCAAGTTAGCGCACCTTTGTCTCCCGGTCACGACAGCTGTCGTCGGGCGCGCGGACGCCGCTTGGCGGTTGCCCGATGGGCTTCGGAGGTTTCCGTGGGCGCTGGTATCGCACCCGATTTGAGAACCTCCCCAAGGGCACAACTTACGGGCGCGCACGGGTCACGCCAGATTACACGCTCTTGTCCCGATCAATACCCTTGGCTCAAGTTCACTTTTTCCTCGACCTCTTCGTCTTCTTTTTCGCAGCCTTTTTAGTGGTCGTTTTCTTTGCCACAGTCTTGCGTCCGGCCGCAGGTTTCCGCGCCTTGCCAGCCTTCACTTTAGTTGCCGGCGATTTCTTTGCCGTCTTCTTGGCGGCTTTGGTCGCCCTTTTCGCAGGCTTTTTTGGCGCTTGCTTCGAAGTTGATTTCTTTCGGCGAGGAGTTATCACAACTGGCGGCACGGCCGTTTCGGCTAGCAAATCTCCGCCTCCAGTCATCGGCATCAAGGCAACGGGTTGTCCAGCTGGCTTCTCAGGCTCCGGCTCCATCGCATGTTGCAGAGCTTCGGACGCCGTGGTCGCTATATTTTCGACAGCGTCGTTGATCTTATCGACCAGTTGCTCGATTACGTTCTTGTCCTTGTTGCCGTCCACGGTCTGGCCTCCGAAAATTGGCTTTCCGAGAATATTCCTATTGAAAAATAGGGCAATCGCCTAGTCACGCTGGTGATATTACCTCGGCTCTAGATCGGGACATTGTCCAAGGCGCGGATGGTCTCGCGGATCGCGGCGAAGGCGTCGCGGCCAACCTTGACGAGAGACCAGCATCCGCAGGACGGTGGACCGATGGATGCCCGTCTGCCTGTCTTGGGTGACCGCTTACACCGATGGCCTACATGCCATGGCTTTCAAAAACCTTCTTACATGCCGCGCTCAGCTTTGTGCGATTCTGCTGCAAGCACTGTTGGACGGATGAATCATCACCGAGCTGAGTTCGGCAAAAGCGAGAAGCATCGCGCGAACATGCCTTTTGCTCCTGTGACGAGCCGGGATGTCCGCCCTGTGCTGACGCATAACATAGGCCCATCGTCAGAAACAAAATGATAAATGGTAATCTTGGCATTCTGGTTGCTCCGTCCAATTAAAGGTCATGCGTTACGATCTTCGCGCCGAAATCAGACGTCCCTCAAAGCCGCTCTCTGACGGAATGCAGGCATTCCTCCTGACATTGGCGCATGTCATGCATCCATCCGAATTAGCGCAAGCTTGGATGCCGGATCATACCGCTTGCGCAAATGCGCAGGATTTTCGGTGATGATGATTTCCAGCGTGGGCCGCGCATGCGCCTCGCCGAGGTGGCCGGCCATGGCCTGTCCGTCGCGTTTGCCTACAACGACATGAAGATGGAGGGCAGGCTTGCCGTCCATCTCGGCGACGTCGCCCAGCAGAGATGCAACCTCCACTTGCTCACGAACCGAAATCTTCATGTAATCCTTCTTCTCCCAATCGAAGTACTGAATCACCACGTCGCTGAGGGCGCCGATCGCGCTGATCTGCGCGGCAGTAATTTTCTCGCGGCTAACAAAGTCCTTCAGGCTGGTCATCACCTCATCGCCTGAAGCGAGAATGACGGCATAGGTGCGCTGACCATGTGCCTTATGCAGTAGTTTTGCTTGCATCGCCCTACTCCTTGTCTCCCTCAACAACCGCCCGATCGGGACCGGGTTCCGCGATCGGGTTTGTGCATCGCAACCTCGCGGGTCGTGCAGGGAATCCTAGCGCGCGGCCTCCGCCAACGTCCGATCCCCTGGCTCATAGGTCGTGCGCTGCTTCCCTTACAGGCGGGCGCTCTGAATCAAGATGAAGAATCCGAAGTCACCGGCAATGCTTCGCACCAGGGACGACCCGTGGTTAAGCGGGAGCGGAGCCGCTCGCTCAAGCCCCGTGCGTGAACGAAAGTTCGGTCGCAGCAACAAGCCCGGCTTCAGTCAGCCCCGCAAGGGTCTTATCGCCGCCCTGCGCGCATTCCAAAATCTTGCTGGCTATATAGCGGCGGGCTTCGTGCTCTTCTCGTCGCGGTCCGAAGCTCTCACACGCCCTTTCCAAAGCGACCTCCATGTTTGCAAATGTGCGGGCGTCAAAACTGTCTGCAATCGATTTCTCCATCGTCCATATGGACGCAGCAGGGGCTTTCCGGGCGCGCTCGATCTTCGTCGCGTTGCCGCGCAAGCTGTCAGCAGGTTCGAAATGCATCCCACGCATTTTGGTCTCCACGCGAGGTTCGTGTTCCGCTTCAAAAAACGAGACCGCCCCGAAATGGTTCCAAGCCAGGAACACTTCAACAAGTGGAAAAATGCCTGATGTGAATTCTCTACAGTGAAGCGCGGGTTCCTGGACCGCTACATATTGCGGAGTCCACGGCACGATATACTCTGAATTGAGTTCTGCCTCAGCGATGGATCGGAAAATTACGCCGTTCGTTTTTGCCCGATGGCCTCGAACTGCGCCCTCTGCTCGTCGCTGAGCGTACCATAAAAGCTATCGAGCGCGTCGATCACCACATTGACCGCTTGCTGCATGGCATTGAGGCGCCCGTCCACAGCATCAAGACGAATGGGTAGTGTGGTTGCCTCTTTCGGCTGGCATGCATTGTTCAGGATGTCGACCGCTCCGGCATTGGCGTCCTGCAGCACCTTGAGAGCGGCGCGTTGAGACTCGTTCGGGTGCAACCTGGCCTCGATCTCGTCCGCCGGCCATTGCAATGCGGCTGGCTGCGCCGTGCCGCAACTCGGGGCAGGCACTTCCGTGGCCCCTGCGGTGGACATCCTGCGCCGATCTTCGGCGATCGCATTCAGCCGTGCTTCCTGCTCGTCGTCCAGCAGGTCATAGAATTTTCCCAGCGGCTGCTGAACGGCTGACTCTGCCTTGATCATCGCCCCGATACGCTGCTGCATGGCAGCCAATCGGTGCGGCGCCGTGAACGCCGTCTGCGTCGGACACGAAGCCCGAATCATCTGGGCGGCCGCGGTCAATGCGCTGGCAAGATCGTTCAAAGCGGCGCGCTGCGCCTCATCCAGCTGTATCGCCTGTTGAATCTGCTCGACCGGGAGGCCGGCGATTTCGCGGCTGTCATCGCCGCAGAGCTGCTGGAGCGGAGGGACTCTGCGATGTCTTCGGCCGAACGGGCTCGGTCCCGTATAGGAGGCGAGATCATCATGGCCGTAAGGCGCAAAGATCGCGGCGTTGATGTCGGGATAACCATAGTCCCAGAAGCCGGTGCCATCACCCCAGATGGTGTAGTCGTAGATATCGTAAATGGCGAATGGCCAAAACAGCGGCCCGACCCATCCAAATCCACCGTCGCCGTGTCGCCACCACCCGTTCGCGATGTGGTCGCCATGCCAGCCCGCCAGCGCTGCAGCCGCGACGATTTGCTTGCGCGCCGCGGGGTTGCCAAATCCGGAATCCGCAGCAATGCGGGCGTCTTGCGATCTGAGAGAGGCGGTTCGGACGCGGCCGTGACGAACAAAAGCACCGGCGTGACGTAATCCCCCCAGCGATAATACGCGGACAAAGGCGGATCTCGCGACCCCAAGCGGACCGAACCCAAAATGAGCTCTGGCCAAGGCCGCGCTCGACAGCAGGCTTGTCAGCACGACGACGGCAATTCCGATCCGGAACCTCGACATGGCATCCTCCTGCGCCAAGCCTCATCGCGTCACTTTAACTTTAGATGGCGAGATGACGCCGAGGGGAACCGAAAGTTCCCTGCCTTTGGCGTGATTAGCGGCCCTGCCCCCCGAAGACCGCTCCCTCTGGGGCGGAAAACAGCTAAATCTCCGTCGAAAAAGGACAAAACCCGGATGAGGTCAGAAATTGCGCCTGACGGGGCCAGACTAGTCCCGACGGCACCGCCCCCTTGCTGGGATGCATCGTCAGTATTATCGGCGAATGCCGGTTATGGAGCCCGATATGGCTCGCGGGTCGCGCGTAGGCCAGCGACCGGCATCGACCTGGGCCACGAAGTCGCCGACGATGCCGTTGAACAGAAATGGCGCTTCAAGATTAATGGTGTGCCCGCAATTCGGCATCACCGAAAGAGCCGCCGACGGGATGGTGCGCTTCATCAGCAACGCCGGCGCCAGGCAGGGCCAGTCCTCGTCGCCAGTGAGGATCAACGTCGGCACCGTAAGACGGGCCATCTCGTCTTGCAGATGATACAGCGACGGGCGCTCCTTTTGGCAGCCGAGTTGGGTGTTGACGGCACCCAGTGCTGAATGCTCGGCCAGCGCCTGCTTGAAGACCGCAAAACCGCGCGGGTCTTTAGCTTCGAACTGCACGCGGGTTGGGCCGTAGGCGTAACGCGAAGCAAACGCGGCCATTCCATCTGCCCGCAACGACGCTACTACGGCGTCGGCTTCAGCACGAAACTGCTCGCGCATATTCAGCTCGGCGCCATAGCCGCAGCCGGCCACGCACAAGGACAAGGCCCGGGACGGATGGCGAAAGCCGAAATGTAGCGTTGCAAAACCACCCATTGAGAGACCACAGACGTGAGCCTTCCCGATACCAAGATGATCAAGCACCGTTAAAATGTCGTCAGCAGCGCGGTTCTGGCTGTAGGACGCCGGATCCTGCGGCACATCTGATGGCGGATAGCCGCGCGCGGCATAGGTGATGGCCCGGTAGCGCCGGCCAAAATGCTGAAGCTGCTGTTCCCAGCTGCGGTGATCGCCGGCGAATTCATGGACGAAGATGATCGGCGATCCGCTTCCGGTTTCCTCATAGTAGAGCCGCACCCCGTCATCAGCGGTAGCAAAAGCCATGATCAGCTCCGGTTCCAGCCGTTGAAGAGACGTTCCAGATCGATGGAAACGTCGGTGATTATTTTAGGTGTAGACGACGCAGAGATCTTGGTCTTGGCGGATGTTCCAGCCTGTCGTTACTTCTCCAGGCCGAAGGGATCGTCGACCGAATGGGCCGGCTGGGTAAACCAGCGAGCGCCGGTTTCGGTGATGACCATGTGATCCTCAAGGCGCACGCCGAATTCGCCGTAGATGCAGATTGTTGGCTCGTTCGAGAATGTCATGCCGGGCCTCAGCACGGTCCTGTCGCCCTTCACGAGATAGGGCCATTCGTGCACGTCCAGGCCGATGCCGTGGCCGGTGCGATGCGGGAGGCCCGGCGTCGCATAGCCCGGCCCGAAGCCGCCGCCGTTAATGACGCCGCGGGCGGCGATGTCGATATCCTCGCAGCGGTTACCGGGCTTGGCGGCAGCAAAGCCCGCAGCCTGCGCCGCTTTCTCCAGGTTCCAGACGTCGCGCTGGCGCCTGGTCGGCTCACCGAAGACGTAGGAGCGTGTGATGTCGGAGAGATAGCCATCGACCGGCGCGCCGGTATCGATGAGGATCATGTCTCCGTCCTTGAGCGTCTGCGGATAGGGCACGCCGTGCGGATACGCCGACGCCTCGCCGAACAGCACCGCGTTGAAAGGTGGATCGCCTTCCGAACCGAGCTTGCGGTGCGCCGCCGTGATGAATGCCTGCACTTCGGTGGTGGTGACACCTTCGCGCATGATGCGGGCAGCGGCCTTGTGTGCTTCGAGCGTGATATTCTTGGCCGTCTGCATCAGCGCGAGTTCGTGATCGGACTTTATCATGCGACAACCGGCGGTAACGTCGATCGAATTGATGAAGGCGTAGGCGTTGCCGGCGCGACGCAGTCCATCGAAAGTGAAAAACGGCGTGGCCTCGTCGACGGCGATCGTGCCGCTCGGATAGCCCAATGCGCGCACGGTCTCGGTTACAGTTGCGGTAGGATCCTCGTCTTCCTCCCAGACGGCGATCTTGTCGCCGAAGGAGATCATGGTCTTCAGCTTCTCGACCTCGAATGCCGGCGAGACATAGACAATCTCGCCCCTGGCCGGCAGAACCGCGCTGTGCATGCGTTCCGTGCGACGGAACCTTAATCCGGTAAAATACGTCATGCTCGACGACACATCGAGATAGAGAGCGTCGATACCCTTCTCGCGCATGATCGCCTGGGCGCGGGCGATGCGCCGCAGGCGCTCATCGACGCCGATGGGTGGTACGTCCCCGCGCATGTTCTTCATGGCGGCAAGTTCCACCTCCGCAGTCGATCCGCCGACACCAACCGTCATAGCAAGCCCTTTCAATTGTCATCGCCGAAACCGGCGCTGTACCAGGATATTTGCCGTCGCCGTCAGCCCCAGGGTTGCGGTCATCAGGACGAACGCGACGGAAGCGCCGAACGGCCAGTTGTTGAGCTGAAATTGTCCGTAGACCAGGGGTCCCATCATCTTGAACTTGGGGCCGCCGAGCAGGACGGGTGTTGCATAGGCGTTCATGCCGATGATGAAGGTCAGGATGGTGCCGGCGAGGATGCCCGGCAGCGACAGCGGCAGCAGCACGCGACGAAACATCGTCATCGGCCCGGCGCCGAGGCTGAAGGCGGCCTCCTCGACATTGCGGTTGATGCCTTCGATCACGCTCTGCAACGTCAGCACCATGTAGGGCAGGTTGACGGCAATGATGCCGGCAATGACGGCGCCCTCGGTATACATGATCTGCAGCGGCTCGGTGATCACGCCGAACTGCATCAAGGTCACGTTAAGAAAGCCCCTGGAACCGAACAGCGTCATCCACCCGGCCGCACGCACGGCATTGCCGACGAACAGCGGCAGCACCACCAGCATGATCAGCACGTTCTTGAACCGCGACTGGGTACGCGCAAGTACGTAAGCGAGCGGTAAACCCATGACGAGGCAGGTGACGGTACAAAGGGCGGCCACACGCAATGTCGTCCACAGCACGCCGGTGTAATAGGGATCGGCGAAAAACTTGACGTAGTTGTCCAGCGAGAACGTCTCCACCATCACGCGCCGTGGGTCGAGATGATTGAAGCTGTAGCGGAACAGAATCGCCAAGGGTACCAGCAGACCGGCGGCCACGAACACCGTCGCCGGCCCGACCAGCGTGGTCGCCGAAAGCAATGACGTCGGCGCCTCGTCCGACTGGAATTGCCCTGTAGATGTCGTGGCCATCGCGAGGCGGATGCCGACTCAGCTCTTCAGCACCTTGTCCCACCATTCCTTGAGCGCGACGTCGTTCTTGTTCATGTAGTTGTAGTCGAGATCGACGAGTTTCTTGATCTCGTCGGGGGTGAAACCGATGCGTTTGTTGAGATCGGGCGCGACCACGGCGTTGGTAACGGTGGGATTGTAGCCCATGTCGACGGCAAACGCTTCTTGCGCGCTCTTGTCGAGCATGGCGTCCAGATAGGCATATGCGCCGTCCTTGTTGGGCGCGTTCTTCGGGACGACGAAGCCTGAGATGTAGGCGAGCGTACCTTCCGCCGGGGCAACGGCGGTCACGGGAATGCCCGCGTTCTGCCATTGGACGACCCGCGCCTTCCACATCACCCCGACGCCGAATTCCTCCGCCTTCAGGCCTTGGGCGAACGCCTCGTTGGTCGGGTAGATCCGCATACCGGCATTCTTGCATTCCAGCAGCAGTTTCTTGCCTGGCTCGAGATCATTGACCTTGCCGCCGGCGGCGAGCGCCGCACAGACCAGTGTGTATTGGTACTGGATATCAATGATGCCGAGCTTGTTGCCGTTCTTCGGATCGAACACATCCTTGTAACTGACGGGCGCTGTCGTGATCATCTTTGGATTGTAGACGCCAACCTTGCCCGAATAGATGTGGCCGACGCCGTAGGGATACTTCATCGACGGCAGCAGATTTCCGGCATTCTTGAGCTTGCCATAATCAATCGGCATGACGGTGCCGGCGTCCTGCATCTGGGCCATGTTGAGTGCCGAAAGGCCTTGCACATCGGAAGTGCCGCGCGGCAGCCGCTGTTCGGCGAGCATTTTCGAGCGCCGTTCGGGATCTCCGGCCTGATCCTGCACAACTTCCCAGCCGTCCTTGATGAGCAGCGGCACCTCGATATTCTTGTTGAGCAGACGGGCGTAGTCACCGCCCCATGTGCCGACAACGATGCGGCCTTTTGTCTGCGCCGTAGCAGGGCGGGGCAGGCTGGCTGTGCCGGCCAGGGCTGCTGCGCCGAGCAAGACCTGACGGCGGGTTTTCGATCGGGTCATGGTTGGTACCTCCGGGTGTTGACGGGTTGGCAAAGATATTATGATTGAAATGCGCGGCCTGTCGATTTGCTCCAGCCGATTCGAACCTGTTCTCCAATCGCCGGCAGCGGCTGTTCTGGCCGGTTCTGGATCTGCACGATGACCCGTTCCTTGGGCGAGAGGCGAACGTGCAGATCCACTTGCGACCCGAGATAGGAGATGAATTCCACCGCGCCGGGAAAGCTGTTGTCCAGCGCCGGCGCCGTAGCCGTCATCAGCGCAAGACGTTCGGGCCGCAGGGCGAGCGAGGCGCTGCCGGTGCCGGTTCCCTCGCAGGCGACGACAAGGCCGCCGGCCGAGACGAAGCGCCCGGGGCCGTCCATGCGGCCATCGATGAACGTGGAGCGGCCGACGAAATCTGCGACGAACTTTTCCGTAGGGCGTTCATAGAGATCCTGCTGCGATCCGATCTGGCGGATCCGACCCTCGCACATGACGACAAGGCGGTCGGCCATGGTCAATGCCTCCTCCTGGTCGTGGGTAACCATCACCGTCGTCAATCCGAGTTTGCGTTGCAATTCACGGATTTCGACACGCACGTCCTGGCGCAACTTGGCGTCGAGATTGGACAACGGTTCGTCGAGCAGCAGCACATCGGGCCGGAAAACGAGTGCGCGGGCCAGCGCCACGCGCTGCTGCTGGCCGCCGGACAATTGTCGCGGCAGCCGGTCGCTGAGATGATCAAGCCGCACAAGGCGCAATGCCTCGGTGATCTTCGGCGCCATCTGTGCCTTCGGCATCCTGCGCATCTCGAGGCCGAACGCGATGTTCTCAGCCACCGTCATGTGCGGGAACAGCGCATAGCTCTGGAACACCAGTCCGGCGTTGCGCATCCACGGCGGCAGCGCGGTGATGTCACGTTCGCCCAGGCGCACGCTGCCAGATGTCGGCTCGATGAAGCCGGCAATGGCGCGCAGTGTCGTCGTCTTGCCGCAGCCGGACGGACCGAGCAGCACGAGGAACTCGCCATCGGCAACGTCGAGCGAAACATCATCAACGGCCTTGAAGTCGCCATAGCACTTGGTGACGCTGGTCAATTGCAGGCGTGCCATCGTCAGACCACGCGGCCGATGTTGGTGAAGCGATTGGTCAGCAGCATCGCTCCGCCGATAAACACGATCTGCAGAACCGACACCGCCGCGATGGTTGGGTCGATCTTCCATTCGAGGTATTGGAGGATCGCGATCGGCAGGGTCGTGCGGCCGGGACCCACGAGGAACAAACTCATTTCCAGATTTCCGAATGAGGCGATGAAGCCGAACAAGGCGGCCGCGACCATGCCCGGCATGATCGCGGGCAAGGTGATGCGCCGGAACGTAGTCAGGCGATTGGCGCCGAGGCTTTGCGCTGCCTCCTCGACGGCGCGATCCATGCCAACGAGGCTTGCCGTGATCAGGCGCACCGTCCAGGGTATGGCAATCAACACGTGACCGGCGACCAGACCACCGAGTGAACCGAGGATCGGCCAGTCCGTTGCGATCTCGATTTCGACATGGAAGACATAAAGTGCGATGCCGAGCACAATGCCCGGCACGATCAGCGGCAGCAACAGCAGGTTGTTCACCGCCTCACGTCCGATGAAGCGCCCTCGCACAAGACAAACGGCGGCGGGAACGCCGATGGCCAGGCCGATCGAGGTCGCGACAAGCGCGACCTGCAGACTGAGGAGAAATCCGTTGACGAACCTGTCGTTGCCGGGAACGGCGCGGAACCACTTCAGCGAATAGCCTTCCGGAGGGAACGACGGAATTTCCTGCGCGAAAAACGCCAGCCAGATCACGAACAGCAATGGCAGCAGGATATACGCAAGCGACAGGCCGGCGGCGGCTCTGAGCGCCATGCGGCCGACGATGCGCGATGAGGTCCATTCTGGTACGACGGTCAAGATTGTCTTCCTGAGAGCCCCTGGCGATCAGTTCAGCCGGTTCTTGTGCAGGTGACCGGCCTTCATGATCAAAGCGAGATGTTTGCCCTGATCGCCAAGCAGCGCAAGGTCTTTCAGCGGATTGCCATCGACGACGATGGCGTCGGAAAAGGCGCCTGGCTGCAATGTGCCGAGCTTGCCCGGCATGCGCAGGATCTCGGCGCCGATCGTGGTCGCCGAGCGGATGATCTCGATCGGGGAGACGACCTCCTGGCGGATGGTGAACTCCTTCGATTGGTCCCAATGCAGCTCACCCAGGAGATCGCTGCCATAGGCGACGGGAATGCCGTGTCGCTTGCAGACCTCCAGCGACTTCAGCCCGCCCTGCAGCACGATTTCGTTCTTGGCGAGGCTTTCGCCGGTCATGCCGAACTTGGCGGCCCGGTCTTTCATCGCGTAATAGGTAACGAGGTTCGCAACCAGATACATGCTCTTTTCCGCCATCGCCCTGGCGCTGGCGTCGTCGATCAGATTGCCGTGTTCGATGGTGCGGACGCCAAGACGCGCGGCGCGGGTGATGGCTTCTGCGGAGTAGGCATGGGCGCAGACGTAGCGGCCGAAGGCGGTCGCCTCTTCCACCGCCGCGCTGACTTCGCCATCCGAGAATTGCAGGCTGTCGAGCGGATCGTAGGGCGAGGCGACGCCGCCGGACATCATGATCTTCACATGGTCGGCGCCCTGGCGCATCTGCTCGCGCGCGGATTTACGGACTTCGTCGGCGCCATCGGCGACGGCGGATTTGAATTGCAGGCCGTTACAGCAGGCGCATTCGCCGCCGCGGTTGCTGCGCCGGCGCGAATCCGAATGGCCGCCGGTGGGGCCGATCGACTGGCCAGCGATATAGAGCCTTGGACCAATAATATGTCCGGTTTCGATGGCGGTCTTGATGCCCCAGTCGGCCCCGCCGGTATCGCGCACCGTGGTGAACCCGCGGTCGAGCATGGCGCGCAATCGCGTCGCCGCGCGCGCAGTGACCAGGGTCAGCGGCAACATCTCCATGAAGCGGACGTTGACCTCGCTGTGGATGGCGTGCACGTGGCTGTCGATCAGTCCCGGCATCAAGGTGCGCTTGCCACAGTCGATCACCATCGCCTCGGCCGCCTTGATCGGCGTCTCACTAAGTTCCTTGACCGTATCGCCCTCGACAAGCAGCTGATATCCGCCACGAAGCTCGCCAAACGAAGGTTCGAGCAATTCGAAATTCTTGAACAGCAGTTGTTGGGACATCACTGCAACCGGTTCTTGTGGAAGCGCCCGCCCTTCATGATCGCCGAAAGGTGTTTGCCTTCCCCCTGAAACAACTCCAGGTTCTTGAGCGGGTTGCCGTCAACGACGAGCAGATCGGCGAAGGCGCCCGGCTTCAGGCAGCCAATCTTGCCCTCCATGCGCACGACTCGGGCACCGATCGTGGTGGCCGAACGGATGATCTCGGCCGGCGACAGCACCTGCGCGCGGAGTGTAAACTCCTCCGACTGTGCCACCTGCAACTGGCCGAGCAGATCGGTGCCGTATGCGACAGGGATCCCATGCCGTTTGCAGATTTCGAGCGATTTCAAAGCGCCATCGATGACGAGGTCGTTCTTGGCCAGCATGTCCGAACTCATGCCGTATTCGGCGGCATGCTTCTTCATCTCGAAATAGGTGACGAGATTGGCGACCAGGAACATGCCCTTCTCGGCCATCAGCCTGGCGGAGGCATCATCGATGAGATTGCCGTGCTCGATGGTACGTACGCCGGCGTTCGCCGCGCGCGTGATAGCCTCTGGCGTATAGGCGTGAGCACAGACGTAACGGCCAAAGGCATGCGCCTCTTGCACGGCTGCAACCACCTCATCGACCGAGAACTGCAGGCTATCGAGCGGATCGTAGGGCGAGGCGACGCCGCCGGACATCATGATCTTCACCTGGTCGCAACCTTGGCGCATCTCCTCGCGCACCGCGCGGCGGACTTCGGAAACGCCATCCGCGATGCCCATGGAGAAGGACAAGGCGTTGCAGCATTGACAGCGTGCACCAAGGTCGGTCCGGCGGCGGCCATCGCTATGGCCGCCCGTGGGGCCGATCGCGCGTCCGGCGATAAACAGCCGCGGCCCCGGCAACAGCCATTTCTCCGTCGCTTCCTTCAGGCCCCAATCGGCGCCGCCGGTGTCACGCACACTGGTGAAGCCACGGTTGAGCATCTTGCGCATCAGGGCGGCGGTGCGCGCGGTCATCAGTGTCAGCGGGATGCTTTCCATGTTGCGGATCACGACGTCGGACAGCACCACATGTACATGGCTGTCGATCAGTCCAGGCATCAGCGTGCGCCCCCCGCAGTCGATGACGCTGGCCTTTGCAAGCTTGACCGGTTTGGCCGAGACCTCCCTGATCGTGTCGCCTTCGACAACCAATTCACGGCCACCAAGCAATTCTCCGACCTCGGGGTCGAGTATTTCGAAATTCTTGAAATGATAGACATCCATGGCCTGGTTCCCGATGGCTCGCGCCTTGTTTTGAAATGTCCTACGCTGATTTGGCGGCGTCAATTAGCCTCTTCGGATACTTCGCATGTGCGGGATCGGAGCGTGTCTCAAAAGCCAGCCGCCCAAGGATCCAGATGATTTCGGGCCTCCAGCTTAGGCCGCCCTCGAGATTGAGGCCACCCGCCGGCGCACCGGGTTGCAACAGGACTTTCTCCGTCGCGATTATTATCACATGATGGCGGCGCATCGGCACGAGGCGCCCATGAGTTCCGCGAAGGGCCTGCGTCAGGTCGGATATTTTGATTGCCCGGGCGGCGGCCAGATCGTCGTTGCCGGCACGACCGCATTCATCGGTCACATGCGTGCACCTGCCGGCACCTCGATCGTCGATATCGCCGACCCCGCACATCCGCGGCTGCTTGCGCGGCTCGAGATGCCGCCCGGCGCCCATTCGCACAAGGTGCGCGTGGACAATGGGCTGATGCTGATCAATCGCGAGCGCAACCACGCCGACAAGAACGTGCCGCCCGAAAATTTTCGCGGCGGGCTCGGCATCTATGACGTGACGAAGCCGGCGAGCCCGCGTGAGATCACCCGCTGGGAGACGCGCGGTATGGGCGTCCATCGCTTCGATTTCGACGGGCGCCACGCCTATATCTCGCCCACGATGGAGGGCTATCGCGGCAACATCGTGATGATCCTCGACCTCGGCGACCCGGCGCACCCGCGCGAGGTCGGCCGCTGGTGGATGCCCGGACAATGGACCGCCGGCGGGGAGGAGCCGGGCTGGCAGGGTACCGCGCACCGCTGCCATCATCCGCTGCGCCAGGACGACCGGCTCTATACCAGCTATTGGCACGGCGGCTTCGTCATCCTCGACATATCAGACATGGCAAAGCCGCGCCTCGTCTCTTCGTTCGACTGGAGCCCGCCATTCGCTTGTCCGACGCATACGACCCTGCCGCTGCCCTTCCCGCTGAATGGGCGGCGCGTCATGCTGGTCGCCGACGAGGACGTGGCGCGCGTCGCACCCGGACCGCCCGCCTGCCTGTGGCTCGTCGACATCACGGACGAGCGGCACCCGATGCCGTTCGCGAGCTTCCAGGTCGACGGCCTTGACGACGGCACGCCGCAACCGGAGTTCACGGCCTGCCATCAGCCGAGCGAAAAGGTGACCGGAACCGAGATCCCGGCCGCATGGTTCGCGCACGGGCTGCGCCTCATCGACATTGCCGACCCGCGCCGGCCGCGCGAGGTTGGCCATTTCCTGCCCGACGTTCCGGAGGGCTCGCAGCGCGTCCAGAGCAACGACGTCACTACCGACGACCGCGGTCTGTTTTATCTGCTCGACCGGCTGCGCGGGTTGACCATTCTCGAGCGCTTATAGAACGCGTTCGACTAGGTTGAACCAACTCTTGACAGCGCCGGGACGGTCGGCCGCAATGGCCTGCCAATTTGAGGTGGTGCATGGACATCCAGACCCGTCCAGACCCGGTCGCCCGCGCCCGCGAACTCGGGCCGGAGATCGCCGCCACGGCCGACGAGATCGAGCGCACGCGGCGCATCCCCGAGGCGTTGTTGGGACGGCTGCATGACTCGCGGCTGTTTCGCATGCTGCTGCCGCGCTCGGCGGGCGGCGACGAGACGGAGCCCGCGGTGTATATGGCAGCGGTCGAAGAGCTCGCCCGGCACGACGCCTCGATCGGGTGGAACGTATTCGTCGCCAACAGTTCCGCCCTGATCGCCGCGTATCTCGAGCCAGCGGCCAATCACGCCATCTTCGCCGATCCCGGCAGCATCGTGGCCTGGGGCCCGCCCAACGCCTCGCGCGCCAGCGCCGTTGATGGCGGCTATCGCCTGAGCGGCCAGTGGGATTTCGCCAGCGGCTGCCGGCATGCCCGCTGGATCGGCGCGCACTGCAATGTGCTCGAAGCGGACGGCGCGCTGCGGCTCAACCGCTTCGGCCGGCCCACGGTCCGCACGTTGCTGTTTCCGGCTGATGAGGCGACCCTGCTCGACACCTGGCGGACGATCGGGCTGCGCGGCACGGCATCGGACTCCTATTGCGTCAACGACGTGTTCGTGTCCGAGGCGTTCAGCACCACACGCGAGGACCCGACGCTGCGCCGCGAGCGCGGCCCGCTCTATGCCTTTACCATGCAGTGCCTCTACGCGACCGGGGTCACCGCTGTGGGGTTTGGCGTCGCGCGCGCCATGTTGTCCGAGTTCATCATGCTGGCATCCCGAAAGGCGCCGCGCGGCCTGGCCCGCCTCGCCGACAACGCGGTCGTGCAAGCCGAGGTGGCGCGCGCGGAGGCGCGGCTCGGCTCGGCACGCGCCTATCTGATCGAGACGCTCACCACGATCTACGCGCATGCGGACGACGTGGCGCCGATCGAGGTCGCCGATCGGGCCCGCGTGCGGCTCGCCTGCACCAACGCGATCCAGGGCGCGGCCGAGGTGGCAGACTTCGCCTACAAGGCAGCGGGCGTCGACGCGATCTTCCCAGGCAGCCCGTTCGAGCGCCGCTTCCGCGACATGCACACGCTTTCTCAGCAGATCCAGGCACGCGGCGCTCATTTCGAGACGGTCGGGCAGATCCTGCTCGGTGTACCGCCCGAGGTGTTTCTTTAGAATGGCGAAGGCACGGGCCGGACACGGCCAAACTGGCGGAGGGAGAGGAACTGGGTTCAAACCCTCTCCACTTAGACCAACGCGACGGAAAGTAATCCAGCGTACGGCCTCGGCAATCCCCCTGCCGAGATCTGGCCGATGGCAGCCGAAGGCCTGCTAAGCGGGCTAAGAGCAAATGGAAGGAAACCGGTCCGAAACCCTTCGTCATTTTCTTCTGTAGCGCAGCCAAGGCCAGGATCCTGTATAACTTTCTGGGTTCAAAGGTTCATGCTGACGTTGTCCGGGACAGCAACGGCAAATTCGAGAACAGGCAATTTGGGAATAACGCCTGCTACCATCGCATCGAAGATCCGAGCGGCAAAGCCGCCGACGATTTCCGATGTGACTTGCTGCTCATGATCGGCGACGCATTGAGCGACTAGAGCGACCTCAGAGAAATCCTGTTGGCTGGAACCATGGGCTTACCGAATGAGCTCCGCAAAGCAACTCCGCAGGGTAGGCACAAATGGTCGGTTTGCCATGACCGTCCGCTTGCGCGGCAGCCACCCCGGACATTCGTCCATCAGATGTTATGGAACGATTCGGCCAGTGGCCGACCGCCACAATCGATTCACCTTTGTGAATGAACGACCGCTTCGCGCCACTGGCGGTCATTTTCCGCATATCAGAAGCCGACCGCTGGCATCGACATCCCTTACCGAACACGCAGATGCCGCCTGCCGGTTAGCCCCCCGTTTGGCTTGCCGAAAGCAGGTGCAAGGCAGCTTCGTCCCGACACAGGCACACATAGAATGTCAGAGTTCCGTATTCGAATGTAACCGTGAAGCCGAGCACGTCGCGGTAGTGCTCTTGGCTATATCCGTCACGGCGAATACTGTGGCAGCACCAACCATCATTGGACCTGCAGTCACCTGGTGCCTCCAGGAATGGGCCAGCCGCGCAGATCCAAGCTTAGCAGGAATATCGATATGCAGCTTCCATATCATGATCGCTATGCTTATTCGCCGATCGTTGATCGTCCGGACTACTCCTGGCCAGACGGAAAACGGCTCGCGGTCTATCTCGGCCTCAACATCGAACACTTCGCGTTCGGCGCGGGCGAAGGTCATCTCTTGACCGTAGCAGGAGCGGCTCCAGACCCCCGGACCTTCGCCTGGCGCGATTACGGCAACAGGGTTGGGGTTTGGCGCTGCCTCGAACTGTTCGATGAATTGAACCTCCCGGCGGCTCACCTGATCAACACGGCGGTTCTCGACTATGCTCCCCGTATCGTCGACGCGTTGAAAGCGCGCGGCGACGAATTCATTGGGCATGGCCGCACCAACGCGGAGCGTCATAGCCACATGTGGGAAGCTGACGAGAGGCGATTTCTGCAGGAGGTTCGCGACGCGATCGAGCGCGCATCCGGAAAGCCGCCGAGAGGCTGGATGGCGCCATGGATGGCATCCACGCACCACACACCCGACCTCTTGAAGGAGGTCGGGTTCGATTTCCTAATGGACTGGCCGGCCGACGATCAGCCGCTCTGGATGAAGACGCGCTCCGGTCCAATCATGAGCGTCCCGTACCCGATCGAGATCAACGACAGCCCGCAGATTCTGGTGAGGCATCACTCGCCGGAAGAATTCCGTGAGTTCATCATTGGTCAATTCGAAGAACTGCTACGCCAGTCGGCAAAACAGCCGCTCGTATGCGGCATCGCATTGCACACGATGATCGTAGGTCAGCCCTACAGGCTCCGCATGCTCCGCGAGGCGTTGCTGCACATCGTCAGCCATCCAGAGAAGGAAAAGGTGTGGTTCACCCGGCCGTCGGCCATCTACGACCATTGCGCCGCGTTACCCGCGAGCAAATTTCCGCCCGCCTAGCCGGTACGATTGCCGACGAACTACGCGTTGCGCGCCGCCGTAGCGTGCAAAGCTATCTGCGAACGTCCACTTTGCGCCAACTGCGGTCGTTCCATAAACATCCGGTTCGCTAAACACAGAAGCAACGTCAGCTTATGTTTCCGGGACCGGGAGCTCGGTTCGCTAAGCTACCGTCTTTTAACCGCCCCGTTCACGTTGTGTTTTTTTACTGCCAGCAATTTCTGCTTCTAACAGGTTGTTCCTTTAGCGAATATCCGGCGAATGACCGTTGCATAACGCCCCCAGCGCTGATTACCGTGCTTAGATGACGGTCGGATTTTATTCTCCGCCCGAAGAAGCTCTGCTTCACCAGGAGCAACTGGTACATGGCCGCCTCGCGCGAAACACAGGCTCCGAACCACGCGGCATCGGTTCTGGACTACGACGCCATCATCATCGGGGCGGGCATGTCGGGCATGTACCAGCTCCTCCGATTGCGCGAACTCGGGATGCGGGTGCGCGTGTTCGAGGCCGGCACCGGCGTCGGCGGCACCTGGTACTGGAACCGCTATCCGGGCGCGCGCTTCGATTCCGAAAGCTACTCCTACGGCTACTCCTTTTCGCAGGAACTGCTGGAGGAATGGAACTGGTCCGAACATTTCGCCGGCCAGCCAGAAACGTTGCGCTACCTCAATCATGTCGCGGACAAGTTCGACCTGCGTCGCGACATTCAGTTCCGCAGCCGGGTAGCCGCGGCAAGCTACGAGGAGGATACGCGCAGCTGGAACGTCGCGCTGCAGGACGGCTGCCGCCTTCGCGCGCGCTTCCTGATCACCGCCATTGGCCCGCTCTCCACCCCCACCCTGCCGCAGATTGAGGGGGTGGACACGTTTCAGGGCCAATCCTTTCACACAGCCAGATGGCCGCATGAGCCGGTCGACTTCGCCGGCAGACGGGTGGCGGTAATCGGGACCGGCGCCACGGGCGTGCAGACCATCCAAACCATCGCCAAGACCGTCGGGCACCTGACCGTGTTCCAGCGTACGCCGAACTGGTGCGCACCGCTGCACAACAGTAAGATCGACGCGGAAACACAGACTAAGATCAAGTCCAGCTATCCGGAGGTGTTCAAACGCTGCCAGGAGACCTTCGCCTGCTTTCTGCATACTCCGGACCCGCGCGGGGCTTTCGAGGTTTCCGACGAGGAGCGCGAAGCCTTCTACGAGAAACTCTATGCTGAGCGCGGCTTCGGCATCTGGCAGGGCAATTTCCGCGACATCCTGATCGATCGGAAAGCGAACGCAACGATTAGCGATTTTGTGGCGAGGAAGATTCGCCAGCGGGTGAAGGACCCCAAGGTCGCGGAAAAGCTGATCCCACGGAACCATGGCTTCGGCACCCGACGGCTGCCGCTCGAGACCTTCTATTATGAGGTCTACAATCAGGACAATGTCGAACTGGTGGACATCACGGAAACGCCGATCGAGCGGATCACGCCCAAGGGTATCAAGACCAGCACCGCGGAATATGAATTCGACATCATCATTTACGCGACCGGCTTTGATGCCATCACCGGCAGCTTCGACAAGATCGACTTCCGCGGCGTGGATGGCGTTAAATTAAAAGACAGATGGAAGAACGGCCCGCAAACCTATCTCGGTGTCATGGTCGACGGCTTCCCCAATATGATGATGCTGATGGGGCCGCACACGGCATTAGGCAATATCCCACGCAGCATCGAATATAGTGTCGATTGGGTGACTAACCTGATCCGTTATACCCGGGAATTCAGCCTAACTCGGGTGGAGGCAACGGCAATGCGGGTGATGGCCTGGACTGATCACGTCAAGGCGCTCGGGGTCGGCCTGCTCTCGAACGAGGTCAACTCATGGATGACCGGGATCAACAGCAATGTGGAAGGCAAGCAGACTCGTATCGTTGCGCGCTATAGTGGTAGCGCTCCCGCCTACCGCGCGAAATGCGACGAGGTTGCAGCGCAGCGATATCAAGAACTCGCGCTGGCATAGACAACTGACATTGCTGAATTGACGGAGACCAGCGTCATGCGTCCACCCCTTCGCGTCGGCACCGTCTACGATTTCCGCAATACGCCGGAATCCGGCATGGACATGCCAAGCCTGTACGCCGCGATCATGGACCAGGTGGTCATGCTCGACGGATTCGGACTCGATCTCGTGTGGTTCACCGAACACCACTTCCTCGACGACGGCTACCTACCTTCGTGGGTGCCGATGGCGGGTGCGATGGCCGCGCGCACCAGATGCGTGCGGCTGTCGAGCGACGTCTGCCTTCTGCCGTTCAACCATCCCCTGCGGCTGGCCGAGGATCTCGCAGTGCTCGACAACATCAGCAATGGCCGCATCGAGGTCGGCGTCGGCATGGGCTACGCGCCGCACGAGTTTCGCGGCTTCGGTCTTCCCGTTTCGCGCCGCGTCTCGCTGACGGACGAAGGCATCGAGGTGTTGCGCCATTGTTTCACCGGCGAAAAATTCAGTTTCCATGGCAAGCGCTACGATTTCGACGACGTCGTGATCAGGCCACGCTACGTGCAACCGGGTGGCCCACCGCTCTGGATCGCAGCGATGTCGGAGCCCGGCGCGCAGCGCGCAGCACGCAACGACAGCAACTTCTTGCCGCAGGGCGCGCGCTCAATGGTGCTCGATCCGTGGCGCGCGACACTGAAGGCGTCGGGCCGCAACCCCGACAGTTATCGCGTCGGCATCATCCGCTCCTGCCTCGTGACCGACGACCCCGAACGCGACTGGCCGGCCGTGCGCGCCGCCGAGCGCTATCGCGGCCAAATCTATCGCAGCTTCAACAAGGACGAGAGCGCCGCCGGCGGCGTTTCGGGCAACACGCGGGAGGCCAGTATCCCGCAAGCATGGGTGGTCGGCAACGTCGAGCACTGCGTGAAGGAGCTGACATCGTTCGTGCGCGAATACGGTATCACCGACCTCGTCACCTGGGCGGTGCCGCCGGGCATGCGGCCGGAACAGATGAACGGCAGTCTCGAACGCTTCGTGCGCGACGTGGCGCCGCGCGTCAAAGCCGCGGCCGCGACGGCCTAGGGCGGAAAGAAGGACGGCGCATGGGTGTCGCGATCGGACTGGGCTGTGCGGAGTTTCCGTTTTCCGGCGCGGCGGCGTACTGGCGCTGGATCGACATGTGTGAGGCCGGAGGCGTGGATTCGATCTGGCAGACCGACCGGATCGTCGACCGTCAGCCGTTCCTTGAATCGATGACCACGATGGCGGCCTTGGCAGGGCGCACGCGGCGCATGCGGTTCGGCATGAACGTCGTGTCGCTGGCATTCCGCGACCCCGTGCTGCTGGCCAAGCAGTGCGCCACCATCGACGTGCTATCTGACGGCCGCCTGCTGCCGGCCTTCGGCATCGGCAGCCCGCTGGCGCCCGAATGGCAGGCGCTCGGCATGGACACCAAGACGCGCGGCCGCAAGACCGACGAGTGCCTGGAAATCATTCGCCGCCTATGGCGAGAGGAGTTGGTCGACTTCAGCGGCGCCTTCTACGAGTTGAAGGGCGTCACCATCGCACCGAAGCCAGTGCAGCCCGATTTGCCGATGTGGATCGGTGGCTCGAGCGACGCCGCGATCCGACGCACTGCGCGCATCGGCACCGGCTGGCAGACCGGCGGTGATTCGCCGGCTGAGGCCGGTCGTATCGTGGCCGCGATCAAGGCCGCAGCCACCGAAGCCGGCCGATCGATCGACGAAGATCATTACGGCGCCGGCTTCGCGTTCCACTTCGGCAGCCGAGACGCGCCCGGTGTCGGCAGGGCGATGGATGCCTACGCCAAACGCACCGGACGTGACGCCACGCAGGTGTTCGTAGTCGGAGACGCCGACACGGTCCTGGCGCGCATCGGCGAATACGTCGGCGCCGGCGTGTCGAAGTTCGTCTTGCGGCCGCTCTGCGGCGATGACGACACCATTCTGGCCCAGACCCGTCTGCTGATCGAGCAAGTGCTGCCACGCGCAGAGGCACGCTGGCCGAAACGTCCCAAGGTCACCGCGACCGACAAATAACGACACGACATCCATCGCGACCATTTGGTCCGCGAGTAACGCCACGAGGAGAGAACGATGCGCATCGGCGGGCAAATGTTTTTCACGGACTATTCAATGACGCCGACCGAACTGGCACGGGCGCTGGAAGAGCGAGGCTTCGATTCGCTCTGGGTGCCCGAACACTCTCACATCCCGTTGACGCGCAAGTCACCCTTCCCCAGCGGCGGCGATCTGCCGAAGAAATATTACGACGTGATGGACCCGTTCGTGGTGCTCAGTGCGGCCGCGGCCGTGACCAAGACGCTGCTGCTCGGGACCGGCATTTGCCTGATCGCTCAGCGCGACCCGATCCAGACCGCCAAACAGGTCGCGTCGATCGACCAGGTGTCGGGCGGCAGGTTCCTGTTCGGCGTCGGCAACGGCTGGAACGAGGATGAGATGGCCAACCACGGCACCGCCTTCGCGAGCCGCCACAAGCTGGCGCGCGAGCGCATCGAGGCCATGAAGGTGATCTGGACTCAATCGAAAGCCGAGTATCGTGGCGAGTTCGTGAACTTCGATCCGATGATGACCTGGCCGAAGCCGGTCCAGAAACCGCATCCGCCGATCATGGTCGGCGGGGCCTTCCCATACGGCGCGCGGCGAGCCCTGAGCTACGGCAACGGCTGGATGCCTCACCGCTCACGTACCCAGTATGCCGATGTGCAGGCCCTGCTGCCGAAGTTCCGCGAGATGGCGACTGAGGCGGGCCGCGATCTCGCGTCGGTACCGATCACGATCTGGGGCGCGAAGGAGAATCTCGACCTGCTCAAGCGCGACCGCGACGACGGCGTCTCACGCGTGGTCGTCAGCCTCGATTCCGCCAAGGGAGATAAGATCCTGCCGGAGCTCGATCGCTGGGCGAATTTGATCCGCCAGCTCGGTAGCTGAGAGGCTACACGAGCGGCAACACCTCGGCCCTGAATTTCTGCATGGTCGCGAGGACTTCATCCGCTGTCGACCCACCGAATCCGAAATCGATGCAGCCGACACCCATGTCGCGCAGCGCCCTGATATCGGCGGCGACGAGCGCCGGCGGGCCGGCGAACAGGCGGTGTTCGCCATCACCGGCCCGTGGTGGCGCGGTCTCGCCGAACACCGTGCATCGCAAGCTCAGGCCGACCGCCTTGGGATCCCGACCCGCTTCGGCGGTCATCTTGCGCAGGCGCGCCACCTGGATCTTATAACGTGTCAAGCTATCGAGCGGATTCTGCGGGTTGGTACCGATCGGATACCAGGCATCGCCGAGGCGGGCAGCTCGCCGCAACGCCGGGCCGCTCTCGCCTCCGACCCAGATCGGCGGATGCGGCTTCTGCACGGGCTTCGGCTCGAAACTGATATTGGAGAATCGGACATGCTTGCCGTCGGATTTCGGCGCATCCCGCGTCCAGAGTTCGACGAAGGCGCGCACATATTCATCGGTTACTGTTCCACGCGCATCGAAGTCCGGCGCGTCGATGGCCTCGAACTCCTCGCGCATCCAGCCCGCACCGATACCCAGCGTCAGCCGGCCACCCGAGAGCACGTCGATGGTCGAGAGAATCTTGGCGGTCAACACGGCCGGGCGATGCGGCACCACCATGACGGAGGTTACGAGACGCAGCCGCGTCGTTTTCGCGGCGATCCAGGCGATCTCCGTCAGCTGTTCGTGCCGCTCGCCGCGGGTGCCGCGGGGGAACTCCCCGGAGGCGCTGTAGGGATATTCGGCCGCGATCGCGGTCGGAATCACGACGTGGTCGCTGAACGTCGCGTAGTCGAAGCCCATAGCCTCGCCGCCGACCACGATCTTCGCAAGGCTATCCGCGACCGACAGGGGTCCGGCCGTCGGTGCGTTGAAACCAATCAGCATTTGTTGCGTCCTTCCTTGCATTGCATTGCGCGCGTCGATGCGACACCATGCGGCCGCCAGGGGGTGGGGGCAAGCGCATCCCGCGATGACACCTCTGCGGGGGGAGACGAACGATAATGACGGCCGGTAGACAGACGAGGCGGCGGTTCGACGCGCCGCTGACCGAACTGATAGCAGAAGCCGCCGCCTTGCGGGATTCCACGCACGGCCGACTGCTCTCCTACTCGCGCAAGGTCTTCATTCCCCTCACCAAACTCTGCCGCGACGTCTGTCACTACTGCACGTTCGCTGAGATGCCGCGCGCGGGCAAGCCCGTCTACCTCTCACCCGACGAGGTGCTCGCCGTCGCGCGCGCTGGCGCGGCCGCGGATTGCACCGAAGCGCTGTTCACGCTGGGCGACAAGCCCGAGCTGCGATATCAGGCCGCGCGCGACGCATTAAAGGCGCTCGGCCATGAAACGACGATCTCCTATCTGACCGCGATGTGTGCGCTTGTGCTTCGCGAGACCGGATTGCTGCCGCATGCCAATCCCGGCGTGATGACGCGCGAGGAGATCGCCGGCCTGCGCGAGGTGACGGCCAGTCAGGGCATCATGCTGGAGTCCACCAGCGAGCGGCTCTGCAGGCAGGGCGGCGTTCACTACGGTTCTCCCGACAAAGATCCTGCGGTCAGACTGGCGGTCCTGCGTCTGGCCGGCGAACTGAAGGTTCCGTTCACGACCGGAATCCTGTTCGGCCTCGGCGAGACACGCGACGAGCGAATCGACGCGCTGGAGGCGATTCGGGATCTGCACGCCGTCCATGGTCATATCCAGGAAGTCATCGTCCAGAATTTCAGGGCCAAGCCTGACACCAAGCTCGCCAATTCC
Source organism: uncultured Alphaproteobacteria bacterium (assembly GCA_963801875.1). Classification (GTDB taxonomy): domain Bacteria; phylum Pseudomonadota; class Alphaproteobacteria; order Rhizobiales; family Xanthobacteraceae; genus Bradyrhizobium. The sequence continues at coordinate 24,778 of CAWDGT010000013.1, forward strand.
GAGGAACCTGATCTCGACGACCTGCTCTGGACCATCGCGACGGCGCGTCTGATTCTCGGGCCCGACATGAATATCCAGGCGCCGCCAAATCTGTCACCTGGAGTCTATCAAAAACTGATCGACGCAGGGCTCAACGACTGGGGCGGCATCTCGCCGGTCACTCCGGATCACGTAAACCCTGAGGCGCAGTGGCCTGCCATTGCCGAACTCGCCCGCAAGAGCTCGAACGCCGGCAAGCTGCTGGTGAACCGCCTGCCCGTCTACCCCGCCTATGTGCGCGACGCCGATACCTGGCTGGCTCCCGAAATCGCCACCCGCGCGCGGCGCATGAGCGACGCTGAAGGCTTCGCGCGCGACGACGACTGGGCAGCGGGCAACACCAGGCCGCCACCAGCGCCGCTGGTGCTCGCCCGCTGCGTCGACGCCGGGATCGCGAGAATCGTCGAGCGTGCCACATCGGGCGAACGGCTCGCCTCGAACGACATCGTGCGCCTGTTTGCAGCCCGCGACGCCGACTACCGGTACGTCACGCAGGCCGCCGACACGCTGCGACGCGCAGTCAGTGGCGACGTCGTGCGCTACGTCGTGAACCGCAACATCAATTACACAAACATCTGCCACTTCCGGTGCAAGTTCTGCGCCTTCTCGAAAGGCCGCACGCACGAGGATCTGCGCGGCTCGCCTTATGATCTCGCCATCGAGGAAATTACGCGTCGCTCGATCGAAGCGTGGGATCGCGGGGCGACGGAATTGTGCCTGCAAGGCGGTATCCATCCCGACTACACCGGCGCCACGTACGAAGCGATCTGCCACGCGATCAAGGCGGTCGTCCCTGAGGTGCACATCCACGCCTTCTCGGCTCTGGAGGTGACGCAAGGTGCGGCCACGCTCGGACTGCCGATTCACGAGTTCCTCGCGAAGCTGAAGGCGGCCGGTCTCGGCACCCTGCCCGGAACGGCCGCCGAAATCCTTGACGATGAGATACGCGTCATCATCTGCCCCGACAAGATCAACACCAGGCAGTGGCTCGACGTGCAGCGCGCCGCCCACCAGGCGGGTTTGCGCACCACTTCGACCATCATGTACGGGCACGTCGAGACCTCGATTTCGTGGGCGAAACATCTCCTCGCGCTACGCGACTTGCAGGCTGAAACCGGCGGCTTCACCGAGTTCGTGCCGCTTCCCTTCATCCACATGGAAGCGCCGATGTACCGCCTCGGCATGGCTCGCCCCGGCCCGACGTTCCGCGAAGCCGTGATCATGCATTCAGTCGGGCGGCTGGCCCTGCATCCGCTGATATCAAACATCCAGACCTCCTGGGTGAAGATGGGCCCGGCCGGCGCCGCAGTCTGCCTGAAGTCAGGCGCAAACGATCTCGGTGGCACGCTGATGAACGAGAGCATCTCGCGCGCCGCCGGCACCCAGCACGGCCAGGAGTTTCCGCCGCACGAGATGGAAGCGCTCATCCGCTCGATTGGCCGCGAGCCGATGCAACGCGACACTCTGTATCGGCCGGCGCCGGAAGAACGTCGAGTGGCATCAATGACCCCGGCCGATCTGGAGCCAGTCGTGCTGACATCGCCACGCAGGAAGGCGACGGTCGGTTAAGCGATGCCCCGCCTGGCCAACAGCGCGGGCACGCCAAGTTCCTCGAGCAGCGTGCGTGTGCGCGTGCCGGCTGACTGCGGCAGACGCAGGAAGAGCGCCAGGTCGGCCGGATGGTCGATATCAACTGCGATTCCGGGTTGACGGATCACCGTCGGCTCAATGCCCTGAAGACGCGCGGCCTCAAGGTGCGGGAAGTAGCTGTTATCGCCGAAGCGAAGCGGCACCGATTCCGGCGGCGAGCAGACGACGGCGTTAGATCCGAGATCGTCATGCGCCGGTGAAATCGTGAAAGAGGGCGCTGCGAGATGCGCCGACAACACTGCGTCTATCTCGCTTGCGCGGACGGCCGGAATGTCGCCAGGCATCGTGATCATGCCGCCGCGTCCTTCGCCCGCGAGAAGGCGGCGGCCGGCGTTGACGCTGCCAGTGTGTCCGTCGCGCGCGCCCTCGGTCACGATCCGCGCGCCGACCTTTTCACCAAACGCCGTCGCATGCGGATCGAGCGTGACGATGACCACACCGGTGAGACACCGGGAGCCGATCACGGCGTCGAATACGTCCGTCAGCATGGTCTCGGCGAGACAACGGCGTTCTTGCGGCGACAGCAGGCTCGACAACCGATGCTTGGCGCCAATGAACTCCCTGACCGGAATGACAGCCCAGATGTTGCTCATCGCGAGGCCAGTGCTTCCGCAGCGTCGAGCGTCACGCGCGCCAGCGTCTCCCGCTCACGCAGGCTCGTCATCAGGGTTTTGGCGATCGTGATCCGCGCGCCGACATTGCCGATCGCGGCGTCGGCGTGGTCGACGACATAACCATCAAGCAGGTCGCCATAGCGCGCGGCAACGCCGGCGGCACTGGCCTCCAGGCCGAGTTCGCCCATCATCTTTGCAGTCGGACCCTTGACCGCCCGCCCGCCGATAATGGGCGAGACCGCAACGACTGGTGCTCCGCTCACCTTGATCGCATCTAGCATGCCTGACATCGCCAGAATCGGCTCGATGCTGATGAAGGGATTGGACGGACATATGATCACGGCCCGCACGTCGCCCGAGCGCAGCGCCGCCATTATGTCGGCCTGGGGCCGCGCGAGCGTCGCACCATCGAAAGCCAGTTCATGGACAACTGGCCGGCACTGCTGGCGCACGAAGTAGTCCTGGAAGTCGATCCAGCCCGCGTCGCCACGCACGCGGGTCCGCACGCGGTCGTCGCTCATCGGCACCACGCGAACACCAATGCCGAGACGTCGGCAAATGTCTGATGTCACCTCGGACAGTGTCTGCCCCAAGCGCAGGCGACGGGTGCGCTCGACATGCAGCGCGAGATCGCGATCGCCGAGCCGAAACCAGTCCTCGCCGCCGAGCGCGCCGATGCTGTCCATGAACGACCACGTCTCGTCACGCCGGCCCCAGCCGGTGACGGGATTGTCGAGACCAGCGAGAACATAGGTCAGCGTGTCGACGTCGGGCGAGATGCTCAGTCCAAGATACTCGAAATCGTCGCCGGTGTTGGCGACCACGAGCAGTTCGTCGGCCGGCAACACGCGGCTCAGACCGAGCGCCAGTTTCGCGCCGCCGACCCCGCCGGATAGCGCCACGACAAGTCGTTTGCTCATCGGAACATGTCCTCGGCGGCCGGGCGCACCAGCTCGGACGCCGCATTGTTGGGACCGCGCCACGTCAGGCCGCGCACGACCACGACAGGCCGGCCTTCGGCGCCCTGGCCCATCACGAGCGAGGCTGCAGCGGCGATCTCGTCCGCATGCCCGGTGATGCTGACCTGAAGCGCGCGGCCGAACAGATCGGGCGAGCTACGCAAATCCATCAGCGACGGAACGCCGGCGGCACCAATCGCCACACCGCAGGTGCCGCGCCGCCAGGCACGGCCAAAACTGTCGCTGATGATCACGGCCACCGTCACGCCGAACTTTTCCGACAGGCGCCCGCGCAATATCGCCGCCGTGCCGTCTGGATCGACCGGCAGCAGCAGCGCGCGTTGGGGCTCATCGGGCGAGGCCACATTGGATTGGTCGATGCCCGCATTGGCCATCACGAAGCCCAGCCGATGCTCGACGATCAGGATGCCCGCTCTTGCCCGCACGACGCGCACCGATTCCGACAGGATCAGTTCGACGAGGCGCGGATCTTTCTGGACTTTCGCAGCGAGTTCGATCGCTTCGGCCGAGGGTTCGACGGTCGCGAAATCGACCATGCGCCCTTCGGCCTTGGACACGATCTTCTGCGTTAGCACGAAGACGTCGTCGCCACGTGGCACGATGCCGCCGCGCGCCAGTCCCTCGCCGATCAAGGCGACGAGATCGTCGTCCTTGTGCACCAGCGGAATGCCGGGGACGGCGAGGATCTCGACGGCGTTGCTGCGTTTCATCGGCCGGCCCCGCGCACTCAGCCGAAACGCTTGCGGAGGCGCGGCAGCACGTGCTCACCGTAAAGTCTCAGAAAGCGCGCCTGGTCCGGTCCCGGCGCGTGGAACACCAGATTCCGGAAACCGAGACCGACATAGTAACCGATCCGCTCGACGTGCTCGTCGGCGTCGCTGGACACGATCCATCGACTGGCGACGCGCTCGAGCGGCAACGCGTTGGCGAGACGCTGCATCTCGACGGGATCCTCTACCGTCATCTTTTCCTCAAGTGTCAGGGCCAGCGCCGCCCAGTGGCGCGTGTCCTCGAGCGCACGCACCTTGTCGGTGTCAAACGACACCTTGACCTCGATCATGCGATCGTAGGACCGCGATGGATCCTCCGACGCCGCGATGCCCTCGGCGACCTTCGGCAACAGGGTCTCGGTGTAGAGCTCCGGCTTCTTGCCGCTTGTGCAGATGAACCCTTCCGCGGAGCGCCCGGCGTAACGCGCCACGAGGGCACCCGCGGCTGCGACATAGATCGGCACCGGCGTGTCTGGGCGATCGTAGATCGTCGCCTTCTCAGTCATGTAGTACTGGCCTTCGAAGCTGACCCGCTCCTGCGTCCAGAGTGCCCGTATCAGCGCGACGGATTCACGCAGGCGAGCGAAGCGCTCCTTAAAGTCCGGCCAGGGCTGGCCGGTCGAAGGCACTTCGTTGAGCCCTTCGCCGGTACCGATGCCGAGCACGACCCGTTCCGGGAACATCGCGCCCATTGTGCCGAACGCCTGCGCGACGATGGACGGATGGTAGCGGAACGTCGGCGTCAGCACGCTGGTGCCTATGACGACGCGCGACGTTCTGGCGCCCAGTGCGCCCAGCCATGTCAGCGAGAACGGCGCATGGCCGTCGACATGCTTCCACGGCTGAAAGTGGTCGCTGATGAAGACCGAATCGAAGCCGACTTCCTCGGCAAAGCACGAGAAGCCCAGCAACTTGCCCGGCGCGAACTGCTCCGCGGATGCCTTGTATCCGAGCTTGATCACCGCACCTCCTGGCTGGCGCCGGTCGATGCCGATGCCGTGGTACCCGCCGCGGAAGTCTATAGACTAGAGGGAAACCGGCAACCAGCCAAAGCGAGGAAATGACCATGCATCTCGGACTTGCCTTGCCCTTCGGCGACATCGGTGGCGATGGCCCGATCGTACGCGAATTCGCTGAGCTCGCCGAGGCCGAAGGCTACGATGGCCTGACGCTGGCGGACCACGTGCTCGGCGGCAACCCGGCGAACCCCGCCAGCGGCCGTGCGGGTGGGCTCGGCCTGTTTCACGATCCCTTCGTAGCGTTCGGATTCATCGCTGCCTGCACGAAAAAGGTCGAGCTCTCGACCCAAGTGCTAATTCTCGCGCAGCGCCAGACGGTGCTGGTTGCCAAGCAGGCTGCTAGTCTCGACGTGCTCAGCGGCGGCCGTTTCCGCTTCGGCGTCGGCGTGGGCTGGAACGAGTTGGAGTTTGTCGGCCTCAACGAGAATTTCCACAACAGGGGCAAGCGGTCCGAGGAACAGGTCCAGGTGATGAAAGCGCTGTGGGCCGATCCCTACGTTACATTCGAGGGCAAGTGGCACCGCCTCCCAGACGCCGGCATCAATCCCCGGCCACCAAGCCGTAAAATTCCGCTGTGGTTCGGCGGCCATATGGACGTGACGCTGCAGCGGATCGCAAAGTGGGGCGACGGCTGGATGATGCTGTCCGAGCCGCCGGGACCCAAGGCGGTTGCCGAATTCGACAAACTGCGCCGCCTGGTGGAAGCCGAGGGACGCGACCCGGCCTCGGTTGGTCTCGAAGTCTGGACCTCAACCGGCACTGGCACAGAGAAGGACTGGCGCGAGGAAATCAGCTTCTGGAAGAAGGCGGGTGTCACGCATGTCACGCTGCACAACACTTTTGGCGGCTATCACCACAAGCGCATGGCGGGCCGGAGCATGAGCGACCATGTAAATGCCATGCGCCGCTACCGCAACGCCGTCGCCGACCTGCTCTGAAGACCGGCGCCATAAACGCGCTCAGGTATCGGCGAGCGCGGCCAGCATGCGGTCGCGAGCGGCGAAATCGCCGTCGGCGTGGACAGGCTGCAGACAGACATGCGTGGCGCCGGCCGTGAAGTGCGCCCGCAGGCCGCGCCTGATCGTCTCGGCGTCACCCCAGAGTACCATCGCATCGATGAACCGGTCACTGCCGCCGTCGGCCAGCTCAGCCTCGGTAAAGCCCTGACGGAGCCAGCTGTTGCGATAATTCGGCAGCACCATGTAACGCGACAGTTCCTTGCGTCCGAGCGCCCGCGCCTTCGCGGGATCGGTTTCAAGCGTGATCTTCTGCTCCACTGCGAGCCACTTCGAAGGCCCGAGGATCGCGGCCGCTTGGGCCGTGTGCTGCGGCGTCACGTTGTATGGGACAGCGCCACGCGACTTGGCACCGCTCAGCGCCAGCATCTTCGGTCCGAGTGCTGCGACCACGACCGGCGGCAGTTCGCCTGGTGTCGCGGACTTGTTGATGCCGTCGAGATAGGCGCTCATCGCCGCCAGCGGTTTCTCGTAGCGATGGCCGCGTACACCTTCGACCATCGGAATGTGACTGACGCCGAGACCGAGAATGAACCGGCCGCCGTAGAGCGCGTTCAGCGAGACCATGGCGCGCTGCGCGGTGAAGGAATCGCGTGCATAGATGTTGGCGATCGAACTGCCGATCACCAACTTCTCGCTGCTCGACAGCAGCCAGGACGCCAGCGACATCGACTCATAGCCCCGTGATTCCGGGTACCACAGGTTCGAGTAGCCATTATTCTCGACCGTACGCACGAAATCGCGGAGCTGCGATCCGTCAAGTTTATCGGTGCTGTACCACATACCAAGGCGTCCGAGTTTCATGTCGATTGCCTCCGGTTGAAGGTGTGTGCGAGCCGCTATCGCGCGGCCAAAGGGACGAAGCCGTGCAAATTACCGAGATTGGGTCGCTGCGGCGGTCGGCCACCACGTACCCTAATGGACTGGATCCAGCACGACCACCGGTATCTCACGCTCGGTCTTGAGCTGATAGTCGCCGTAGGGCGGCCAAAATTCGAGCGCCTTTTTCCAAAGTCGGAGGCGTTCCTCGCCCTCCGTTGTCCTGGCCCGCGCGTTCATCTTCTTGGTCGCGACTTGTACTTCAACGTCGGGGTTCGCAAGAATGTTGCGATACCACCCTGGATGTTGGGGCGCGCCTCCCTTTGAGGCGATTACGAAGCAACTGTCGCCGTCCATTCCGTAAAACAGCGGAAATATGAACTTATCGCCAGACTTGCGGCCGGTGGTGGTCAGCAGCAGCGCCGGCACCGTAATCTCACCTCGCTGGGGCACCGTTATCTTGTACATGTGCCCGTCGGTTCCGCCGCTCGCAAGATAGCGGTTCGCGTGCTCGACCATCCAGTCCGGCAGGTTCGGAGCGAGTTTCGCTTCAGCCATCGTGCCCTCTCATCAAAGCTGTAGTGAACATACCATCGGACGCCGGATCGGCCAAATCCGAATTCAAGAGCAAGTCGATTTGGCGCTTTAGGGTGACGACGTTGTTGTGTTCCGATGGATAGCTGTTGTTGGCCTTCAGCGACGTGCAAATTCGGCCCAAGGTCGGCTTTTGCGCCAACTGCGGTCGCTCCATAAACATCCAGTTCGCTGTTTTTTTACCGCCAGCAATTTCTGCTTCTAGCAGGTTGTTCCTTTAGCGAATATCCGGCGATATGACCGTTGCATAACGCCCCCAGCGCTGATTACCGTGCTTAGATGACGCTCGGATTTTATTCTCCGCCCGAAGAAGCTCTGCTTCACCAGGAGCAACAGTACATGGCCGCCTCGCGCGAAACACAGGCTCCGAACCACGCGGCACCGGTTCCGGACTACGACGCCATCATCATCGGGGCGGGCATGTCGGGCATGTACCAGCTCCTCCGATTGCGCGAACTCGGGATGCGGGTGCGCGTGTTCGAGGCCGGCACCGGCGTCGGCGGCACCTGGTACTGGAACCGCTATCCGGGCGCGCGCTTCGATTCCGAAAGCTACTCCTACGGCTACTCCTTTTCGCAGAAAGGGTGCGGGCTCCGCATTCCAATTTGCAGGGACCACGTATTGCGAAATCCCTATGATATTCTGAAAATCGGAGACTCTCCCCTATCCGAGAGAAACGGACAACCACCTGACCGCTGAGGTTCGTAAGTAACTCGAAATGATCAAATTTCGAGAACCGTACCGAACGGGTGGAGTCCTAAGGTTCGGAGAGAAACGGGCCCTTTGGAGAATATTCGGGCGGATCTGCCGGTTGGGAGTCCAGCGCTCAAATAATAAATGGTTACGGCAACTGAGCTTAATTGCCAACAAGAACGCCCCAAACGCTTGGCAGGCAACTGGCGGAGAGAGTGGGATTCGAACCCACGGTACAGTTTCCCGCACACACGCTTTCCAAGCGTGCGCCTTAAGCCACTCGGCCATCTCTCCGGATGCTCCTCTCTTGAAGGGCCATGGCGACTTTTGCAAGCGAGTGCGGCGGCTCCCCCGGATATTTACGTAACTTATTGAACAGACAATAGAATCCATAACGCGCTTAGGCGACGGAGGTTTACTGCCTGGCGCGCCGAACCGAAAACCGGTGGAGGCCGACGATTGCCTGAGCGGATCCAGGCGTCATCGTCGGCAACAAGTCGTCGGTGATCGTGGGACAAGGCGTATTTGTCGGCAAGGAAAAGGGCGTCGTGCCGATAGAAAATCCAGGCGATCCGAACGGGGCGCGCTGCCCGGTCTAGTGATACCTCGCGCCGGAATTGGCCGAACGAAGCGGCCATGGCGCCGGCGCCGCGGCGATCGGCGGCTCTGCCGCGCGGTTGTGGATCCGGGTCTCCCGCAGCGCGTCGACGAAACCAGCGAACCATTGTTGAATCGTGCTGGCGCGGAGCCTTGCCATCATCGCTTCCCAGCGCATCCGCCGCTCCGCCAAAGGCATCGAGAGCGCGGTCGCAATCGTCCGTGCCATGCCGTCGATATCGTGAGGGTTGACCAGCAGTGCCGTGTCCAGCTCCTTCGCCGCGCCGGCGAATTTCGACAGCACCAGCACGCCGGGATCGGCGGGGTTTTGGGCCGCGACATATTCCTTGGCGACCAGATTCATGCCGTCATGCAGCGGCGTCACCACGCCGACCTGGGCGGTGCGATAAAGCCCCGCCAGCACGGTCTGGCTGAAACCCCTGTTGAGATAGCGGATCGGGGTCCAGTCCACCTCGCCGTGGCGGCCGTTGACCTCGCTGACCAGTTTCGCAAGCTCGTCCTGCAGATTGCCATAGGCCTCGATCGCGCCCCGCGACGGCGTCGCGATCTGCAGCAGCGACACCGTGCGCGCAAGCGCCGGCTGCAAGGTCCACATGCGGTCGAACGCGCTGATGCGGTTGATCAGCCCCTTGGAATAGTCCAGCCGATCGACGCCGATCGCCAGCTTCTCGCCGTTCAGGCTGCGCCGCAGCCGCGATACATCGGGGTGGGACACGGCCCTGGCGGCCTGCTGCGCGAATTTCTCGGGGTCGATGCCGATCGGAAATACGGCGGTGCGCGATATGCCGTAGCGCGAGGTAACGGCACCATCCCTCACCTCGAGACCCAGATTCAACTCGACATAGGAAAGGAAATTCTCGCGATCGTCCGCCGTCTGGAATCCGATCAGATCATAGGCCAGCATCGCCTCGATCAGTTCGCGATGATGCGGCACGCCTTCGATGATGGCGCGCGCGGGCCAGGGCGTGTGCAGGAAAAATCCGACCGGCCGGGTGACGCCGAGATCGCGCAGTTCGGCGCCCAACACCAGGAAATGATAATCCTGGACCCAGAACGCGGCGTCCGGCTTTTCGAATCGCAGCAGCGCTCGCGCCATGAAGGCGTTCACTTCGCGATAGCTGAGATAATCTTCCTGCGAGGCGCAGATCAGGTCAGTCCTGGAATGCAGCGCGGGCCATAATGCCGAATTGGCGAAGCCTTCGTAATATCCGCCGTAATGCGCCGCCGGCAGATCCAGCGTGGCCAGCGCACCCGCGCCGAGCGCCTCGATTTCCGCGAAAGGTTCCCGCTGGGCGCCGTGGCGGACGCGGCCGCTGGAACCCACCCAAATCGCGCCGGATTTCTCCACCACCGGCAGCAATGCGGCCGCAAGACCCCCCGTCATGGGTTCATTGGCCTTGCCGCGCGCAACGCGATTTGAAACGACGACGAGGTTCACAGGTCCCCTCCTGATGTTCCACTCGCAGGTTAACATCCATTCATCACTATGGTTCCCGGTCAACCTTTCAACGAAATGAAACCAAATTCGGGCCGGGCCGCGGCGGAACCCCGCCGGTTCAACGCGCAGAATTTGAAACGGGGGCCGGAAGGACGCGAAAAGCGGCTTCGATCACCGCCCCGCCACCGCTTTGCCATCAATGAGACGTGCCAGCCATTCCCGTACGTCGCGCGGTTCGTCGAAATGGTGAGCCACGCCTTGCGCGCGCCGGCCGACCGAAAATGCCACACCACCCAATTCGGGCATGATCGCGAATACGCTCTCGTCGGTGACATCATCGCCGATAAAGATCGGACGGCGGCCTTTGAAAGGCTCGTGGCTCATCAGTTCCCCGACGCCCGATGCCTTGTTAAAACCGGAATGCTTGATTTCGCAGACGCATTTGCCCGGCATGACTTCGATCGGCGCGTTTGGCAGGTCGGCCCTGATCAGGGACACCGCCTCGTAAATCGCCTTCTCGGCATGCGGCGCGAGCCGGTAGTGCAGCGCCAGCGAATAGCCCTTGTCTTCCAGCAGAATGCCCGGACTGAGTTTGGCAATCGCCGCCAGCCGCCGCTTCAATTCCTTGTCCATCGGCGCGGCGTAGGTGGCGACCGCTTCGCTATCCCCCGAGATCCGCATTTCCGCGCCGTGGCCGCCGACCGCCGGAAATTGCTCGGGAGCAAATATCAGATCGATATCGTTCAGGGAGCGGCCGCTGACCAGCGCAAGCGCGCCAGCGGTCCGATCGAGCAGGCGATTGAGGGTCGTCGCCAGCCCCGGCGGCACCCACACCTCGCGCGGCGTCGGCGCCAGATCGAGCAGCGTGCCGTCGATATCGAGCAGGACAGCGCATTGGTCCAGCCGCTGCAAGAGTTCGCTTGCCGCGAGCTTCGGCGACCCCTGTTGCGGCGATGAATTATTTTGCTGCAATGACGCCTCGGTCAAATCCTGATCTATCAAGTCGTGGTTCATCTCATTCTACTCCACAAAGGCCAGCGGGCGCGCAACCGATTCCAGCGTCCGGCGCTCGGCCGCAATGCAGTAACGCCACGCGATTGCCGCCGCCGCGATCATCAAGCCGGAACCGAGTAGGTAGCCGGCAAAAACGCTGCTGCGCGACCCGGTGTCGATCAGCGCGCCGAACAAGGTGGGCCCGAGGACGCCCCCTATTCCCGTTCCCACCGCATAGAACAGCGCAATCGCCAAGGCGCGCACCTCCAGCGGGAAGGTCTCGCTGACGGTGAGATAGGCACTGCTCGCGGCGGGGGACGCAAAAAAGAAGATCACCATCCATGCCAAGGTCTGGCTTTCGGCGCTCAGCACGCCGACCGCGAACAGATAGCCGGAAAGCGCGAGCAGGACGCCGGAAACGCCGTAGGTAAGCGTGATCATGGCGCGACGTCCCAGCGTGTCGAACAGCCGGCCCAGCAGCAGCGGCCCGAGGAAATTCCCGGCCGCGAACGGCAGAATGTACCATCCGATCTGGTTCGCCGCGATTCCGTAGAAGTCGGTCAGGACCAGCGCGAAGGTGAAGAAGATCGCGTTGTAGAAAAACGCCTGCGCGACCATCAGCGCCAGTCCGACCAGCGCGCGCTGGCGATAGAGCGAGAACAGCGTGTGCGCCACCTCGCGCAGCGGCGTATGATCGCGCATCCTGAGTTTGATTTTCGGCCACGGATGTTGAGGCCGGTCCTGCACGTGGCCAATGACCGATCGCTCGATATCGTCCACGATCGCATGCGCCTGATCGGGCCGACCGTGAATCATCAGCCAGCGCGGACTTTCGGGAATCCACATCCGCATCACGAAAACCACAAGGCCGAGACAGGCGCCGGTGAAATAGGCCAGCCGCCAGCCGAGATCGGGGCCGATCAGCTGCGGGTCGAGCAGAACAATCGCGCTGACGGCGCCCAACGCCGCGCCGATCCAGAAGCTGCCGTTGATGATGAGATCGGTCCATCCGCGATAGCGCGCCGGCACCAGTTCCTGGATCGTCGAATTGATCGCGGTGTATTCGCCGCCGATGCCGGCGCCGGTGAGAAACCGGAACAGCGCATAGCTCGCGACACTCCAGGACAGCGCCGTCGCCGCGGTGGCGGTGAGGTAGAGCGCCAGCGTGATGAAGAACAGCTTCTTGCGCCCGATCCGGTCGGTGAGCCAGCCGAAGCCGAGCGCGCCGAGCACAGCGCCGGCGAGATAGGCGCTGTTGGCGAATCCGACGTCAAAATTGGAAAAATGCAGCGTCGGACTTTCCTTCAGCGCGCCCGACAGCGCGCCGGCCAGGGTGACCTCCAGACCGTCGAGAATCCAGGTGATCCCGAGCGCCAGCACGACGCGGGTGTGGAAGCCGCTCCAGCGCAGAGCGTCGAGACGCGAAGGAATGCTGGTTTCGATGACGCGATCATCGTCGCGTCGCGCCGAGACCGGAACGCCACCGCCGAATGCCGAATTGTGCTGCAAATCCATTGATCGGACCAATGAGAGTACACCTCGAAACGCGGCGTTCCAAGGCTCTCAAGCGTAGGTGCGGCCACCGTGATGCCTGCCACAGGTGACAACGCTCCTTTGACGCGGGAGTTCCCGCATTGCAGTAGCCGGAACCGATCCGGGCCGTTGCCGTCTTCTGCTGGAATAGCGGGGAGTTGATGATGGCAAACAGCCTGCCATTTCAATGACACCAGCATCTTCTGCTCCCCTCCCCCGCGAAGCGGCGGGGAGAGGAGCCCACCGTGCATGGCTTCGCGATCTCGCCGCGCGTTTCGCGCGAGTTTTGCTATCAAATTTCCTTACCCTCCAATCAGAGAGCGCAGGGAATGCCGGGCGCCCGATGCGCCCGATAGCCGCGTGTGCCATGAGTGTGGCAGAACGCACACGCGTTAGTCAGGTCACACCGGTTTCACCCGGCATTCCCCGCGCAATGGTTTTAACGGTTTCCTTCGCGCTCTCCTCGGCGACCGGGCTTTCTTGCCACCGTCGCTCGTGGATTTGTCTTCCACGAACTTGACGCCAGCGTCGGGGCGTCAGGACCACACGACTTCGCCGTCCGCATCAACGCCGTTCGTTATCGGCGCATCCGCGTCCACCGCATCCCGCCCCGCGGCCGTGACGATCGCGACTCGCCCCTCAGTGGGACGGGACGGCGAAAATATAGCGCTGATTTTGCGTTTCGGAAAATCAGAATATTTTTTCCAATGGGGCTGGACACGGCCGAAATCGACGGGCGCAAGTGATTTGCCCGGCGGGCTATTCGCTCTCATCGCGGTCGCGTGCAACGGCATCGCCGACGGATCCCCCCTCTCCGGCTTGCCAGCGAAACTCTTAGAATGGTAGCGCGCGCATGACCTGAGGGTCGAATCAGAGAAAAGGGCTGCGGCAGCTGACGATGTCCGCTTCCGGGGCAAACCGGAAAATATATGCTTTTGACCCGCAACCGACATCGACCAGCCAGCGAAGCTTCGCATGCCACCGCCGCAGATAGGAGGCGACACTCGGCGGACTTCATCACGATTTTCGATACCCGCAGGCCTCAAAACAGCTTGATCAATTCGACGTCGTCCTGCAAATGCTCCGGCGGCCCGTCGTAGATCTTGCGGCCGGCCTTCAGTACGGCCACCCGGTTGGCAATAGGCAGGCTGTAGTGCACGTTCTGCTCCACCATCAGGATGGAGGTGCCGAAGCTCCGGTTGATCTCGGCAACGCTCTGCATCACTCGGTCGACCAGATTGGGCGCCAGGCCGATGGACGGCTCGTCCAGTATGACCACGCGCGGCTCGTGCATGAGCGCCATGCCGATGGCCAGCATCTGCTGCTGGCCGCCGGAGAGCGTGCCGCCGATCTGCTGCTGGCGCTCGCCCAGGATCGGAAATAGCTTAAAGACGGTCTGCATGCGTGCCGGCAGCTTGGCCTTATTTGCCATGATGAAGCCGCCCAGTTCCAGATTGTCGCGCACACTCAAAGTCCGGAAAATGCCATGGCCCTGCGGCACGAAGGCGATGCCCTCGGCCACATTGTCGCCGGGCGAGCGGCCGGCGATCGGCTTGCCGTCATAAGTCACTTCGCCGGCGGTCGGCTTCAGCAGGCCGAAGATGGCGCGCATGAGCGTGGTCTTGCCGGCGCCGTTATGGCCCAGCACCAGCAGGATTTCGCCGCGGCCTAGCGCCAGATCGATGCCGTGGACGATCTGCTTCTTGCCGTAGCCGGCGGCGAGGCTGCGCACTTCCAGGATGGCGGCGCTCATTTGAAATACCGCGATGCCAGGGCCGGATCGTTCATCAATTGACTGGGGGTACCGATGGCCATGGCATGGCCCTCGTCGAGGAAATAGACCACGTCGCACAACTCCTTGATGACGTCGAGATTATGCTCGATGATGCAGATCGTCTTGCCGTCGTCGGCTAGCTTGCGCACGATCGGAAAAATTTCCGCCAAGGTGCTGCGGTCCAGGCCGGACAAAGGCTCGTCGAACAGGAATACCTCAGCGCCGGTGGCGAGCAGCCGGGCGACGACCAGCAGTTTCTCCTCGGCATAAGACAGGTTTTCCGCTGTCTCATAGGCCTTGTGGGTGAGGCCGACGAAATCCAGCACGGTGCGGGCGCGGACCAGGTTCTCGTGCTCCTCGCGGTGGATTTTCATCGGCCGGAAGAATACATCGAGCACCCGATCGCCGGTCTGGCCGGGCAGCGCGACCATGACGTTCTCCAGGGCCGTCATTTTGGTGAACAGCCGCAGATCTTGAAACGAGCGGGCGACGCCGGCGCGCACGATGTCGTGCGGCTTCAGCCCGGTGATGTCGCGGCCGCGAAAGCTGATGCTGCCAGCGTCCAGCGAGAGGAAGCCGGTCAACAGGTTGAAGGCCGTGGTCTTGCCGGCGCCGTTCGGTCCGATCAGGCCGGTGATCGAGCCGCTCTTCAAAACGATGTCGAAGCCGGCTACGGCGACGATACCGCCGAAGCGGCGATGCAGGTCGCGCCCCAAGAGGGTGACTTCGCCCTTCGGCAACGGCTTGGGCATGGGCACTCCGTGGCTACTTGCGCCGTCGACATGAGGCAGATGGCGCGTGGTGCTGCGCTCGCCGAGTAACCCTTGCGGGCGCAACCGCAGGATGGCGATCAGCAGCACGCCGTAGATGATGAGGTGCGACTTGTCGGCAATCTCGGTTGGCAAGGTGACGAATTTCAGCAACTCGGGCAGGACCACCAGCACCGCGGCGCCGATCAGCGAGCCCCATAGATTGCCGGTGCCGCCCAGGATCACCATGGCTAACATGTAGATGGTCTCCTCGATGCCGAAGCTTTCGGCGCCGACGTAGTTCAGATAACGGGCGAACAATGAGCCGGCGACGGCGGCGAGCCCGGCCGAAAAGGCGAAGACGGCGACCTTCATATAGAGCAGGTCCTTGCCGATCGCTTCGGCGGCGGATTCATTCTCGCGCATGGCGCGGAGCGCGCGGCCGAAGGGCGAATTGGTCAGCCGCCAGGCGATCCAGAAGCAGACGCCGAGCGCCAGGATCGCGGCGGGAAGGAACCGCCCCGGATTGTTGAGGGCATAGCCGAAGACATGCAAGCTCGGCACGCCGCGGAGGCCGTCGGTGCCGCCGGTGAGGCTTTTCCAATTGGTGGCAACGGCGATGACGATCACCTGCAAAGCCAAAGTCACCACCACCAGATAGGTGCCGGATACGCGAATAGCCGGGATGGCGACGAGGGCGCCGATGAACGCGGTCACCGCCACGCCTATCAGTAGGTCGATGGGAAAGGGCAGGCCGAGCTTCAGGGTCAGGATGGCGGTAGCATAGGCGCCGAAGGCATAGAAGGCGGCCTGGGCCATCGCGAACAAGCCGGCGAAGCCGACCAACAGGTTGAAGGAGACGGCGAGGATGCCGTAGATGCAGACCATCACCAGGACGTGCAGGACATATTCCATGTCAGCTCACCGCCCGGCCAAACAAGCCTTGCGGCCTGAGCAGCACCACCAGGAACAGCACGATGAATGCGATGGAACTTTGCCACTCGGTCGGAATCTTCCACAGACCCAAGCTTTCCACCATGCCGAGCGCCAGGCCGCCGGCGATGGCGCCGCGAAGTGAGCCGACCCCGCCGACGATGACGGCGACGAAGGCGATGAAGACAGCAAAAAAGCCCATGCTCGGCGTCGCCCCGTCCTTGAGCAGGATGAGCGTCGCCGGAATGGCCGACAGCGCCGAGCCGATGGCGAACACCAGCCGCGACACCTTCACCGTGTCGATGCCGATGATGCGCGCCATCTCCGGATTGTCGGTGGTGGCCAGGATGGCTTTGCCGTGGCGGGTGCGGGCGAGATAGGCACCAAGCGACGCGGTAAGTACGATCATGGCGATCACCTGGCCGAGCTGGACCGAGCTGAAATAGGCCGGGCCGACAAGAAAGATGCCATATTGGTAACTGTCGACCACGCGCCCGCCGGTGCCGAAGACGATGGCAATCAGATTTTCCAGCACGATGAACAGGCCGAGTGAGGCAATCAGTGTCACATGCGAGGAGCTTTGGCGCAGCTCGAAAGGCAGATAAAGATATTGATAGGTGGCGGTGCCGAGGGCGGCGGCGACCAGTGCCGCGAAGAGCATGGCGGCGGCGATTGGCAGACCCAGCACATTGGCGGCGAACCAGGCCGCATAGGCGGCGGCGGTAAAGATCGGTCCGTACGCGAAATGCACGATGCGGGTGGTGGCAAAGATCAAGCCAAAGCCAGCGCCGAGCAGCGCATAATGGCTACCGTTGATCAGGCCGTTGACGAAAAGCTGCGCAAAAAGATCCATGGCTGAACTCAGGCGGGCGTGTGGCCATGACGCCCGATTGCCTCGAGATGCCCCCAGCGGGCTCCCGGCGTGCGCAAGCCGTAACGAACCCTCATGGCGAGGTGGCCGCGCGGCGACCGCCTCGAACCATGGGGCCCGGCATTCTTTGAACGTGCCTGCTACTTGGCTTCAATATATTTCTCGAACACCTTGTCGCCGTTCTGGACCTTGAACAGCGCCACGCGTTTCTTGGCGACGCCGTTGGCTTGGAACTCCATGCTGCCGCCATAGACAGACTCGAAGGTCGGGTTCTCGCGCAGCGCCGCCGCGATCTTGTCGCCATGGTACCAATCGCCACCCTTGGCGCGAGCCCGCTTCATGGATTCGGCGATGACATAGACGCCTTCATAGTAATTGGCTGCATAGAAATCCGGATCGGCGTTGTAGCGTTCCTTGTAGCCTTTGGCGAAGGCGGCCGACCAAGGCTCGTCGGGCGAGGGTTTGAAATAGTCGGAGGTGAATTCGTAGCCTTCCAGCGCCGTGCCACCGAGCTTCTGCACGTCGGCAGTATATTCCACGCCGATCAAAGGCACCTTCAGGCCGAAATCGCGTATGCGCTTGGCGGCCAGGCCCGGGTCGGGGCTGAATAGCCACAGGCCGACGAAGTCGGGATTGCCGGCACGAATTTTAGCTATCTGGGTATCGATGTTGGCGGCGCCGACATCCATTTTTTCCGACGCCACCACCGTGCCGCCGTCCTTCTTCCAAACCTCGTCCACGGTCTTGACGATATTGTCGCCGGCGTCCGAGTTCCAGGCCAGCTCGGCCATCTTCTTCAAGCCCAGATCGTGCGCGTGGCTGACCGCGGCGTGACCGAGATCGGAGGCGAGCGAACGGTTGTGGAACAGGTATTTCGAGGCGCCTACCAGGTTATTGCTGACGCCGCCGCCGTTGATCAGGAAAATTTTCTGCTCGTCGGCGATCGGCGCGATGGCCAAAGTCGGCGGCGTGAACGAAGTCATCACCGCCTGCACGTTGTAGAGGTTGCGCACGCGCGTGAAGCCGTCGACTCCATCCTTGGCCACGCCGCCTTTATGATCCTCGATGTCGGCTTCGAGCTTGATGCCGTCGACGCCGCCCTTGGCGTTTATCTCGTCGATGGCCTGCTTCATCCCTTGGCTCATTACCGTGCCATAATAGCTGGTCTTGCCGGTCATGGCGAACAGGGCGCCAATATGGATGATATCCGGATCCTTCGGCTTTTCGGCGGCCGGCGCTGCCGTTGTCGTAACAAGAAGGGCCGCAGTGAGCGCGGCGCCGATTAGCTTGGGCATGTCTTTTCTCCCTTTCGCCTCTTCTTTTCCGAGGCATATATTTATTCTTGCACTTGCGCCTGAAAGTTACCCCACTCTTTGGCCGCATGCGAGCTATATAAGCCTGCGCTTGGGCTGCGTAAGAAGCTCTGGCGTGCCGGTAAGGTCCACGCAGGCCGGCCAAGCTGAAGTCACGCCAATGAGGTCAAGAACCAATGCCGTCCATTCCAACGCGCCCGCAACGCACGAGGCCTGAGCCATGCCGCGCAAGCAGGTCCTGATCGCCGGCGCCAGCGGGCTGGTGGGCTATGCAGCGATGAGGCATTTCGGCTCGGATCCCGATTGCGACGTCATCGCCCTTTCGCGGCGGGCGCCCGACGATACGCATGGCGCGCGCTTCCTGCCATTGGACCTGACCGACGCCGCCGCCTGCGAGCAGCTTGCCACGAGCCTGCCCGGCGTTACGCATCTGGTATACGCCGCCCTGTACGAACGCCCCGGACTGGTTGCCGGCTGGCAGGAACGCGAGCAGATCGAGACCAACGACCGGATGCTGCGCAACCTGCTTGACCCGCTGGAACGACACGCGAAGAATCTACGCCATGTGACGCTGCTGCAGGGCACTAAGGCCTATGGCGTACACGTCCGCCCGCTTTCGGTGCCGGCGCGAGAAAACCGCTCGGAAATGCACGAGCAGCCGAACTTCTACTGGAACCAGGAATACCACCTGCGCGCCCTGCAACGGGGCAAGGACTGGACCTGGTCGATCCTGCGCCCGGTGCTGATCGTCGGCTATTCCACAGGCAGTGCCATGAACGTGATCCCCGCCCTTGGCGTCTATGCCGCCCTGCGGCGCGAGGCAGGGCTGGACCTGCCCTTCCCCGGCGGCGCGCCACGAGTGGCCCAAGCGATCAGCGCCGACCTGCTGGCCCGCGCCATCGCCTGGGCCGGTGAGGCAGCAAGCGCCCGCAACGAGATCTTCAACATCACCAACGGTGACGTGTTCGTCTGGGAAAACATTTGGCCCGCCATTGCCGCGTCGCTGGGCATGCGGCCGGGCGGTCACGTGCCGCTCTCGCTCGACCGCGACATTCGCCCGCGCGAGGCGGAATGGGATACGATCCGCGCCCGGCACGGGCTGCGCTCGGGCAATCTGCGCGACTTCGTCGGCCTGTCCTTCGAATACGCCGACTACACCATGGGCTATGGCCGCAATAAGCCCGGGCCGCCGGCGATTGTCTCCACCATCAAGCTGATGCAGGCCGGCTTCACCGAGGTGATGGATACCGAGGCGATGTTCGCCAAATACTTCGCCGAGTTCCAGGCCAACCGGCTGCTGCCGCCCGCCTGATCGTTACATCACCGGCGCTCGTCGGCTGTCGTCGGCAGGCGACCGGCTCGACCGTGCCGCGCAGTTTGTTGCTGCCAATGAACTGACACTGCCGACTTCCGGTTGTGATGCTGTGGACGGCTCCTCCACCGGCACATGAGTGCCATGGATGTGGGCGCTGTTGAGGCTCCCACGATTCAGAGGAGCAGGTCCATGCAGACGATCACGACAATCGGTCTCGACATCGCCAAGTCGGTGTTCCAGGTGCACGGCGTTGATGCCGCCGGCCAGGTGGTCATCCGCCGCCAGTTGAAACGTCGCCACGTGCTGACATTCTTTGAGAAGCTGCCACCCTGCTTGGTCGGCATCGAGGCTTGCGCCTCGTCTCACCATTGGTCGCGCGAGTTGCAGACACTTGGCCATACCGTGCGATTGATGCCGCCGGCTTACGTAAAGCCCTATGTCAAACGGCAGAAGAACGACATGGCCGACGCAGAAGCGATTTGCGAAGCGGTCACCAGAGCCAACATGCGGTTCGTGCCAACCAAGACGCCAGAGCAGCAGAGTTGTCTGATGCTTCATCGCACACGCCATCTATTCATCCGTCAGCAGACCGCGGTGATTAATTCGATCCGAGCGCATCTCGCCGAGTTCGGCATTGTCGCACCGGTCGGGCGCAAAGGGGTCACGGAATTGCTGCGTATTGTTGCCGACCCGAAGGACAAGCGGGTGCCGGAGGTTGCCCGTGCCTGCCTTGCCGCGCTCGGTACCCAGCTGCTCGCTCTCAAGGAGCAGATTTTGGAGTTCGATCGGATGATCCTGGTCTGGCATCGGTCCGACCAGACGAGTAAGCGCCTTCATTACATTCCTGGGGTCGGCCCGATGCTGGCGACTGCGCTGGTTGCGAGTGTTGCCGATCCCAGAACCTTCCGGTCCGGACGTAACTTCTCCGCCTGGATTGGGCTCGTTCCCAAACAGCACTCAAGTGGGGGCAAGGAGCGGCTCGGCAGCATCAGTAAACAGGGCGATCGCTATCTGCGGAGCCTGTTCGTGGCCGGAG
This sequence comes from uncultured Alphaproteobacteria bacterium, assembly GCA_963801875.1. Classification (GTDB taxonomy): domain Bacteria; phylum Pseudomonadota; class Alphaproteobacteria; order Rhizobiales; family Xanthobacteraceae; genus Bradyrhizobium. Next base: position 45,545 of record CAWDGT010000013.1, read on the forward strand.
CACTCGCCGTCATCCGCTATGCCAAGATCCATGGCACCGGGCATCGGCCTTGGCTCACGGCGTTGCTAGGTCGACGCCCGACAAAGGTCGCCGCGATCGCGCTTGCCAACAAGATTGCGCGGATGGCCTGGGCCATGATGGCCAAAGGTGAGCGATATAGAAATCCTGTCGCGCTAGCGCGGTGAACGAGATCGCGCCGGATAACCGGCGTGATGTGAAGGTTGGGAGGGCGAACAGCACGTAATGCAGAGCCGGTCGATCCGGCGATCAGGACAACCCACTTGTGCCATCGCATTGCTATCGAATGCGCGGTTTTGACCGGGACCTGATCCGCGGAGGGCATTATGGCCAGCGGTCATGTGAACCGCGCTTAAAGGCCGAACACATGGCTGCACCGACCAAGCCTGCGACGTGAAAAAAGTCCTTGCCAATCCGGAGCCGTCCACACATGGCACTTAGCGTCAGTTATTGCGGCGCAGCGACATGTCCGGAGTTGGGTACAAACCGGAAGTGACCGGCACAAGCCAAAATGACGCGATTGGCCCGAATAGAGTACAGTCGTGCCTTATAGGGAGCAGCGGGTTTGAGCGACGCTACTCGAATTGCGGGCATCAATTATGGTTAGGAACGGACTTTATTTAGCGACCACAAAGTTTCTGGACGGCGTGGAAGCCTACAATAGACATGTAATGGTGCTGCGTGACGGCACTATGCGTGGCGGCGGTGGATTTTATTATACCGTCTGAAGCTACACTTGTTCTGACGGCAAGTGGAAAGGTGAAATGACTAGCCGAGAGCATTCACCTATTTCTGGTAGGTATCCTTGGGCACGAAAGGCTATCAGCATAGGATCTACTGGAACCTATTCTGATGACGGTGCTGAGTTTGAAGCCACGGCACTAGCCGGCAAGCAATCCTTTCAATTCAGATCAATTTACCGGCTGCTGTTCGCAGATTGAAGGACCTGCAGGGTGCCGCGAGGGCGCGGTTTGTTGCGGTGCATGAGTCTCCTTGTGGCGGCACAACTCGGACATGGCGCGATGTCCGACTTGAGTCTGTTATGCGCGCAAGAACGGACATCGCTGCGACCTTAACTGTCGATCCCGCGCCAGCTTCCGTGGGTCTTTCCGGTCGGGGTTGAACACGCCCCTCGATGTGCCGGTTCAGCGCCCGCAGCGCTATACGACGATTGCGGTCCATGCAAATATGCGGCGTTGTAAGGAGGTAACGATGGCGGCAAAAGCGCGCGTCCTGCTAGTTGGCTTGGAACCAGACATAGTTGACTATAGCAAGTCCCCCGTGCCCGGGCTCACGGCGGCAAAGGTTCGCGCTGCCGTGGAGGCCGATAGCGTCAAGCTGGAATCGCTCGGCTACAGCGTGAAGTCGTTGTACGTGGACGACGGCAAGACCGCAGAAGCGGCGCTTGCTAAAGCACTCGCAAGTGGTGGATTCGATTGCATCATGATTGGTGCAGGACTGCGTATTGTTCCTCCATATTTCCTGTTATTCGAGAAACTAATCAACATCATCCACCGGCACGCTTCAACTTCGACGAAGCTATGCTTCAACACAAACCCTGCGGATACAGCCGACGCGGTGCAGCGTTGGGTTTAGTGGCGTCGAAACTGGCACTTTGCGGACATGGCGCGATGTCCGACTTGATTCCGGAATGCGACCCAAAGCCGACGTTCGCGGGCCGCGCGCTACGCCGCTCTGATGTTCGCCATGAAGCGGTCGAGTTCCTCGCGCAAACGCGCGCTTTCGTTTGAAAGCGTCTTGGCCGAATGCAGGACCTCCGCGGAGGCAGACCCGGTTTCGGTGGCGCCGCGATTGACCTGCATGATATTGGCGGCCGCCTCGTGGGTGCCCTGCGCGACGCTTTGAACGTTGCGCGCGATTTCCTGGGTGGCCCCGCTTTGCTGCTCCACCGCGCTCGCGATCTCCGAGGCGATGCTCGAGATCTGGCCGATGGTGCCGCCGATCTCCTTGATGGCCGCGACCGACTCCTGCGTCGCGCCCTGCATCCCCAGGATGTGGGACGATATCTCGTCGGTCGCCTTGGCGGTCTGGCTGGCCAGCGATTTGACCTCGGCGGCGACGACCGCGAAACCCCGGCCGGCCTCGCCGGCGCGGGCGGCCTCGATGGTGGCATTCAGCGCCAGAAGATTGGTCTGCTCGGCGATCGCCGTGATCAGCTTGACCACGTCGCCGATCTCCTGCGCGGCACGCGACAGTTTGCCGATGCGCCCGTCGGTCTGCTGCGCCTGGAGCACGGCGGCTTCCGCGATCTTGTTGGAATCGCGCACCCGTCTGCCGATTTCATCGACCGAGGTGGAAAGCTCCTCCGTTGCGGTGGCGACCGATTGCATGTTGCTGGAAGCTTCTTCCGACGCACCGGCGACCTGGCTGGACAGGCTTTGGGTGCTTTCCGCTGTCCGCGTCAGCGTCCCGGCCGCCTGTTCAAGCTGAACGGCGGAGGCCGAGACGTTCGTGACGATCGTGCCCACCGCCGCCTCGAATTGATCGGCGAAGCGAATAAGCTCGGTGCGCCGCGCCGCGCTGCTCGCTCTGTTCTGGGCATCCTGCGCTGCGGCGTCGCGTTCAGCCTTGGCGATCGCCTGCATCTTGAACTCCTCCACCGCGCCCGCCATCTCGCCGAGTTCATCCTTGCGGCCGAGGCCAGGCAGCACGACGTCGAAATTGCCGCCGGCGAGTTCGCGCATCGCGCTGCACATCGCCGTCATCGGCCGGGAAATGCCCTTGCCCAGCAACAGCGCGAGCACCCAACCGAGCACGAAACCGCCGCCCGCGAGCATCAGGATCAGGTGCTCGGTTTCGCCGACGATCGCATCCGATTCCGATTCCAGTCTTTGCTGATCGGCGAGCAGGTCCGTCTTCATTGCGCTCGCACCCTTGACGATCGCAGCCGCAGACTCGGTCATCTCGCTAACCAGCTCATCAATCGATTTCGAATTTTCGATGAGCTTGGTCAGCGCTTGCCGGTATTCTTCGAGCAATGCCTCAGCCTCCTTGAGGCCCTGCACAATTTTTTCGTCCTTCGACGAAATCGCATGCAGCGAGTTCTCGACGAATTGGAGACGCGCCTGCGCGCTGGCGGCGACCGTCTGCTCGGAATTGATGACGAAGGTATTGGCGAGCGCCGTCACCGCCTGAAACTGATCGGTGGTTTTTTTCGCGCCGAATTCGATCGCCTGAAGCTCCGCGTCGTTGGCGTCGCTGGGAAGGTCCTCGAGCTTGTAACGCAGCATGTTGCCGCTTCGCGCCAGCTGATTTTTCGTCACCAGCGCGCTGTCACGCTTGACCTTGAGGATATCGGCGAAAATCTTGGTAAAGGTACGAAATTCCCGGGCAAGGCGCGTGACCTGATCGAGGCGCGCCGGATTGATGGTGCCCTTCATCGACTGATCGATGGCGTCTTTCAGGCTGGTCTCGGCGGCCAGCGCCGCCATGGCGTCGTCCTCCTTGCCGGTCACGATGTAGTAGCGCGCCAGCGCCCGGTAAGAGATCAGATCGCGGTCGATATTGCGGGCCAGATCGGCTTCCGAAACGCTGTTTCGGTAAGTTGCCACGCCTGAGGAGACGCGCTCGAAGCCGAGATAGGCCATGCCCATGCTGACCGCCGTGATCGCGAGCACGGTGGCAAAACCGAGGGTAACCTTTCCGCGAAAACGCAAGGCCGGGAGTTTCAGGAATTTTGATTGCCGCCGGACATGCTCAGACATTCCCACCCGAACCCCCGTCTTCTTTCAAAAAGCAGCGAGACCGGAAACGCGGGGTTCCCGATCCGGGTGGAAATCTAGGGTAGAATGGATAAAGGGCCGTAAATTTGTGCTTTGGTCTGGCGGGACTTTCCTGGGAAGTGCCTGGCCGGCGCTGCCTCGGGAGCCTCCGGCGGCGCCATTACCTGCCAGTCAGCAGCCAATTGCAGCTTCGGCTCGGTGATGGCCTGCAGCTTTCAGGCGTTATGCCGGTGTGGTCCATGATGACGCGGATGGCCCAGGCGCCGACCGCCAGGTCCATGGTGCCGCCGACGCCGCGCGGGAATGCCGGATCTTCGGTGATCCAGCCGAGCAGGCTGACGTCGAGCTGGCCGCCTCGGATCGTCAGGAAGCCTCCTCGAAGCGGCATTGTTGTTTGGTCTCCGTGGTTTACGCCAGGACCAATTGGCGCCGAGATCGCCAGGCGAGGGGACAGAGAAAGCCGCAAATTTGCAGCCGTGGTACGCGTCGCCTCCCCCCGGCGGTCGCCCCGGCGAGCGCCAGCGTTCGGGATGATGACTTTACAATGACTTCCGTGACGAAAATCCTAGTTGCAAAGTCCTGCCCCCGTGCTTCTAATTGGAACAATTAAAAAGCATGGGGAGGTATCAGGCGTGTCTACAGTCAAATTGACGGTGAACGGCAAGGCGGTCTCGGCCGAGGTCGAGGACCGGACCCTTCTAGTCCAGCTCCTGCGCGATCATCTGAACCTGACCGGCACCCATGTCGGCTGCGATACCAGCCAATGCGGCGCCTGTGTCGTCCACATCGATGGCCGGGCGGTCAAATCCTGCACCGTGCTGGTTGGGCAGGCCAATGGCGCCAACGTCACCACCATCGAGGGTATCTCGAAGGGAGACGAACTGCACCCGATGCAGGCCGCGTTCCGTGACAATCACGGGCTGCAGTGCGGTTACTGCACGCCGGGCATGATCATGTCGGCAATCGATATCGTCAATCGCCACGGCGGCAAGCTCGACGAGGACACCGTCCGGCACGAGCTTGAGGGTAATATCTGCCGCTGCACCGGCTACCACAATATCGTGAAATCGGTGCTCGACGCCGCCGGCCGCATGAAGGTCTCGCAGGCGGCGGAATAGTCAGCCGATCCTGATCGGCACGATCGGAACTTTCGAAATTCAAGAACTGGCTGCGATCCGCGCACTTCAAGGTTCTCGCGCAGGTCAAGTGGCCCGACAGGGAGAGATATGATGGGTGTTGAAGGTATTGGCGCAAGCGTGGTGCGCAAGGAAGACCGGCGTTTCATCACAGGCAAAGGCCGCTACGTCGACGACATCAAGCTGCAGGGCATGACCTTTGCCCATTTCGTCCGCAGCCCGCACGCTCATGCCAAGGTTAAGAGCATCGACTCGTCGGCGGCGACCAAGATGCCGGGCGTGGTCGGCGTATTGACCGGAAAGCAGATCGTCGATGACAAGGTCGGCAATCTGATCTGCGGCTGGGCCATCACATCGAAGGACGGCACGCCCATGAAGATGGGCGCGTGGCCGGCGATGGCGCCGGAGACGGTGCGCTTCGTCGGCCAGGCGGTTGCGGTCGTTATCGCCGAGACCAAGAACCAGGCGCGCGACGCGGCGGAAGCCGTCGTCGTTACTTACGAGGAACTTCCGGCCGCCGCCAATATTCGCGCGGCGATCAAGTCCGGCGCGCCGCAACTTCACCCGGAAGCACCCGGCAACGTGATCTATGACTGGACGATTGGCGACGAGGCGGCGACGGAGGCGGCATTCAAATCGGCGGCCAACGTGGTCTCGCTCGACATCACCAACAACCGGCTGGTGCCAAATGCGATGGAGCCGCGTGCGGCGATCGCCGAATATAACGAAGCCGAAGAGCATTTCACGCTGTATACGACGTCGCAAAATCCGCACGTCGCGCGTCTGGTGCTGTCGGCCTTCTACAACATCGCGCAGGAACACAAGCTGCGGGTGGTGGCGCCCGACGTCGGCGGCGGCTTCGGCTCGAAGATCTACATCTATCCCGAAGAGATGGTGGCACTGTGGGCGTCCAAGAAAGTGCGACGCCCTGTGAAGTGGACCGGCGACCGCTCCGAGGCATTCCTGACTGACGCCCACGGTCGCGATCACCTCACCAAGGCCGAGATGGCGTTCGACGCCGGCAACAAGATCACCGGGCTGCGGGTGAAGACCTACGCCAATCTCGGCGCCTACATGTCGCTATTCTCCTCCGCGGTGCCGACCTATCTCTATGCGACGCTGCTGTCGGGCCAGTACAATATCCCCAACATCTTCGCCGAGGTAATCAGCGTCTACACCAACACTGTCCCGGTCGATGCCTACCGCGGCGCGGGCCGACCCGAAGCCAGTTTCGTGGTGGAACGGCTGATGGAGACCGCGGCGCGGCAGATGAAGGTCGATCCGGCTGAATTGCGCCGCAAGAATTTTATTACCAGCTTCCCGCATCAGACGCCCGTGATCATGGCCTACGACATCGGCGATTTCGGCGCCTCGCTCGACGTCGCCTTGAAGGCGATCGATTACGCCGGGTTCCCCGCGCGCAAGGAGAAGGCCAGGAAGGAAGGCAAGCTCCGCGGCATCGGCTTCTCCTGCTACATCGAGGCCTGCGGAATCGCGCCCTCGAAAGCGGTCGGCAGCCTGGGCGCCGGCGTCGGCCTGTGGGAATCCGCCGAGGTCCGCGTCAATCCGGTCGGCACCATCGAGATCCTTACGGGTTCGCACAGCCACGGCCAGGGCCATGAAACCACCTTCTGCCAGCTCGTCGCGGAGCGACTGGGGGTTTCGATCAACCAAGTCCAGATCGTGCATGGCGACACCGACAAGGTGCAGTTCGGTATGGGCACCTATGGCTCGCGTTCGGCCGCCGTCGGCCTGACCGCGATCCTCAAGGCGATGGAGAAGGTCGAATCCAAGGCCAAGAAGATCGCCGCGCACCAGCTTGAAGCGTCCGAGGACGACATCGTCATCGAGAACGGCGAGTTCAAGGTCACCGGCACCGACAAGTCGATCGCGCTGCCGATGGTGGCGCTCGCCGCCTATACCGCGCACAATCTGCCCGACGGCATGGAGCCGGGCCTCAAGGAAGGCGCGTTCTACGACCCGACCAACTTCACCTTCCCGGCTGGCGCCTACATCTGCGAACTCGAGGTAGATTCCGGCACCGGCAAGACCTCTTTCGTCAATTTCGTCGCGGCCGACGATTTCGGCCGGCTGATCAACCCGATGATCGTCGAGGGTCAGGTCCACGGCGGCCTCGCGCAGGGAATCGGGCAGGCGCTGCTCGAAGGCGCGGTTTACGACAGCAGCGGCCAGCTCGTGACCGCCTCGTTCATGGACTACGCCATGCCGCGCGCCGACGATCTGCCGTCGTTCAAATTGAACCACACCACGACGCTGTGCCCGGGCAATCCGCTCGGCATCAAGGGTTGCGGCGAAGCCGGCGCGATCGGCGCGTCGGCGGCCGTTATCAACGCCATTACGGATGCGATCGGCAACAACAAGCTGGAAATGCCGGCGACACCCGACCGGGTGTGGCACGCCATTCACGGTTGATTATTCGTCATTCCGGGGCGGCGCGAAGCGCCGAACCCGGAATCTGAAACACGGCCAAGTCCTCGAGATTCCGGGTCTGCGCGCAAGAGGCGCGCATCCCGGAATGACGTGGAGGGCCAAAAGAAAGGGAGCAACGTCATGTATTCCAACACTTACCATCGTCCCTCTTCCGTTGAGGAAGCCGCCGCGCTGTTTGCCAAGGGCTCGGAGTCGAAATATCTCGCCGGCGGCCATACGTTGATCCCGGTGATGAAGCAGAGGCTGGCCTCGCCGTCCGACGTGATCGATCTCGGGAAGATCAAGGATCTCATTGGCATTGAAGTTTCCGCCGACGCGGTGACGATCAAGGCGGCGACAACGCATTACGACGTGGCCGCAAGCGGACCTGTGCGGAAGGCGATTGCTGCGCTCGCCCATCTTGCCTCGCTGATCGGCGATCCGGCCGTCCGCTATCGTGGCACCATTGGCGGCTCGATCGCCAACAACGATCCCGCCGCGGATTATCCGGCGGCGGTGCTCGCACTCGGCGCGATGATCAAGACCAACAAGCGCAATATTGCGGCCGATGATTTCTTCAAGGGCCTGTTCACGACGGCGCTGACCGACGGCGAGATCATCACGCAGGTCGTGTTCCCGATACCGGCCAAGGCGGGGTATTCCAAGCTTCCCCATCCGGCCTCGCGCTTCGCGCTGACCGGCGTTTTCGTGGTCAAGACCAAGGCAGGAGACGTCCGCGTCGCTGCCACCGGTGCTTCACAGAACGGCGCGATGCGGGTGCCGGCCATCGAGGCGGCGCTGAAGGCCAACTGGTCTCCATCAGCGCTCGACAGCGTCAAGATCTCCGCTGACGGCCTTCTCACCGACATCCACGGATCGTCGGCCTACCGCGCCAACCTGATCAAGGTGATGGCGCAGCGCGCGGTCACTGCCGCCGGCTGATCGCACCTTACGCCCCGGTTGAGGCAGCGGCGCGCAGCGATGCGCGCCGCTTTTCATTGGCCTGCACCTGACGCCTCAGCGACGCCAAAAGGGTCGCCAATTTTGACGGATGTCAGTCAGGTTGACCTTACCACACAATACGACTTGAGGTAGGATGCATTTGATGATGCACTCACAGCTGCGCACCATTGCCCGATTGAAAGCATGTCGTTTTAGACATCACGCCGCTTCCGAATCCATTCTGTAATTTTTTTGGAGAGTAGCCATGGCCAAGCAGCCTCAGATCGATCTTTCAGCGTTTCAAAACGAAGACAATAATTTTGCCCATTTGTCTCTGCACGATCTCGTAACGGCGCGGGATTTGTTTCACGTTCATCTGATGCGGCATCCTAACGTTGTCGCCACCGCGATCGGCCGTTACCGGATCCGGAACTCAGACAGCTGGCCGAATGACAAGAAGAAAGTCCACGGCACCGGGGTTCGGCGGCTCGATAATTCGGAAGTCAGACCCTATTCCTGGCCATGTATTCTGGCCTTCGTGACCGAGTGGCAAGACCCAAAGGAATTTGCTTCGAAACCGGGCGATGCAATTCCGAGCACGATATTCATGCCCGATGGGAAACGCGTTCCGGTCTGCGTCATCGAAGCTCCGAAGGAATCCAGGACGGATATCGAGGTACGAAACACGCGCTTTCCGCTGAATAATATCGGCCCCGGCAATCCGATTATCGCCAGGGTCCAGGGCCAGGAATATCTCGCCACCGTCGGCTGTCTTGTAAGCGATGGGCACAAGATATTTGCGCTCACCAACCGCCACGTGACCGGCGAAGCCGGTGAAATCGTGTGGTCCGACCTCAACGGCGTACGACAGCGGGTTGGGGTGAGCTCGGCAAAACAGCTCACGCGTTTGCCGTTGACTTCGATCTATCCGAATTTTTCAGTCAAGGATACCTACATCAATCTCGATATCGGCCTGATCGAAATCGACGAGATTTCGCGATGGACGACCAGGGTCCCGGGTATCGGGATTCTGGGCCCGATGGCCGATTTCTCCGGCATCAATCTGTCGCTGTCGCTGGTGGGTTGCCATGTCCGCGGTGTTGGCGCGGCGACGGGAGAGATGCTCGGCGAAATCCAGGGACTGTTCTACCGATACACGACAGGTGGCGGCTTCGAATACGTCTCGGATCTGTTCATCGGCCCGCGCGCCGCGGCAAAGGGCGCGCGCGGCAACAGCAAGGCTCCGCCCAAATTCGCGACCCATCCCGGCGACTCCGGAACGCTCTGGGTACTGGAGCCGGATATCGATCCTGCGCATCCGAAAGCCGGCGGTGACAATGCCTTCCTGCCGCTCGCCCTGGAATGGGGGCGCAACATGCTGGACTCCGCGGGCAGTACGCGCCCGCAAAGCTTTGCCCTGGCGACTTTGCTGTCGAGGGTTTGCGCGCTCCTCGAAGTCGATCCGGTCCGCGACTGGAATATCGATCAGCCGGACACATGGGGCGCACTTGGCCATTTCTCCATCGCCGCACGTACGCTTGTTGCGCTGTCAGGCAATAATCCGCGCCTCGAGACGCTGATGGACAACAACAGGGAGATCATAACCCACAACGATGATGTCCTCGGACAGGGCGACTTCAAAGGCATGGGGACCGCGGATTTCGTCCCGATGGCGGATGTGCCGGATTTCTTCTGGAAACCCGGCGTCGCCAAGCAGCACCACACGAGGGCATGGGAGGGTCCCAACCACTTCGCGGACATGGATCAGAAAGATGCGCACAACAACACGCTGCTCAGCCTGACCACGAGCACCGACTTTATTGATCCCGATAAATGGCAGGACTTCTACGATAGCGTGAAGGATATTCTCAGCGGCGATCCGATCGAGCCCAAGCACAGGGGCCTGCTGCCATTCAGGGTGTGGCAGATTTTCGATGAAATGTGCCAGTTTGCCGCCGACGGCGACGCCCAGAAGTTTGTTTGCGCGGCCGGCGTGCTGGCCCATTACGTCGGCGACGCATGTCAGCCCCTTCACATCTCCTACCTCCACGACGGCGATCCAAACCGGACTTTCGAACACGAGTTCAGCAAAGGCAAGAAAGCGGGTACAACGGAGAAGCGGCCGCTGGGCCAGGGCGTTCATTCGGCGTACGAGGACGCAATGATCTTCGATCACCGCGCCGAGATCCTGGACGGTCTGAAACGCACGCCGAAAGTCAGGAAGAGCGAGCTGATAACCAACGGCTTCGAGGCGGCGCAAAAGACCATCAACATGATGCGCGATGTATTCGCACAAATCTCGCCAATGGATATGGTCCAGACCTATGTCGACGTCGGCAGGGGCGGAAAGGCGAGCTCCGACGCGTTGTGGGAGGCTTACGGCCAAAAGACCGTCAATGTGATGAAGCAGGGCGCGCATCTTCTGGCGGTTCTCTGGGAAAGCGCATGGGAGGTCGGAAGCGGCGAGACCAAGGTCAAATCCTTGCGGGCACTGACACAGGATGAAGCCATGGGAATCGTCGGCGACCCGGACTTCCTGCCTTCAATGACCGTCGATCAGATCGGGGCAAGCCTGAAGAAGCCCTGACCGGCTGCGTCGATCGAGGTGAAGAAGCGGCGCGCGGCGATGCGCGCCGCTTCCGCTTTTCGCCACCGGGGGCCAAAAGGCGCTTGCCACCCTCCTCGCAAGGCTAGACAATTTCCCCAATAGAGAACTTCCGGGGAGCGCCCATGAAATTCGGCATTTTCTACGAGCATCAGCTGCCGCGGCCGTGGAACGAGGGCGACGAGCACCGGCTGTTCCAGGAAGCGCTCGATCAGGTCGAACTCGCGGACCGGCTCGGCATCGACTATGCCTGGGAAGTCGAGCACCATTTTCTTGAGGAATATTCGCACTCCTCCGCGCCGGAGATATTCCTCGCGGCGTGCTCGCAGCGCACCAGCAAGATCCGGCTCGGCCACGGCATCTGCCTGATGCCGCCGAAATACAACCATCCTGCGCGGGTCGCCGAGCGCATCGCCACCCTCGATCTCGTCTCCAGCGGCCGCGTCGAATTCGGCACCGGCGAGAGCGCTTCGCTGATGGAGCTCGGCGGCTTCAATGTCGGCTTCGATCCGGTCGAGAAGCGGCGGATGTGGAAAGAGGGCGTCGAGCAATGCACCAACATGATGGTGATGGAACCCTATCCCGGCTTCAAGGGCGAGTTCTTCGAGATGCCGTGCCGCAACGTCGTGCCGAAACCGCTGCAGAAGCCGCATCCTCCGCTGTGGGTCGCCTGTTCCAATCGCGAGACCATCAAGATGGCGGCACGCTACGGGATCGGCGCGCTGACCTTCGCCTTCGTCGATCCCCGCGAGGCCCGGCAATGGGTCGATGACTACTACCGCATCTTCAAGGAGGAATGCGTGCCGATCGGGCATGCCGTCAATCCCAACGTCGCGATGGTGACCGGCTTCTCGGTGCATGCCGACGAGATGGAATCGCGCCGCCGCGGTGAAGATGGCCTGCGCTTCTTCCGCTACGGCCTGGCGCATCATTATGTCTTCGGCGAGCACAAGCCCGGACGCACCGACATCTGGGCCAATTTCGAAAAGGCGCGGCATGCCTTGCCGCCGGCCGGCGCCGATCACGGCATCGGTACGCCGGATCAGTTGCGAACCCATCTGCGGCACTTTGAGGAATCAGGGGTCGATCAGACCGTGTTCATCCAACAGGGCGGCCGCAACCGGCACAGGGATATCTGCGAAGCGCTCGAATTGTTCGCAAAGGACGTGATGCCCGAATTCCGGGCGCGCGAAGTCACGCGGGAAAAGCAGAAGCAGGACGAGCTCGCGCCTTACATCGAAAAGGCGATGGCGCGCAAACAGGCCATGACGCCGATGCGCGACGAGGATATCCCGGTCTATGTGGCGCTCGGCCGCAAGATCGCCGAGGAAGGCACCGGCACCGAGCGCCAGAAGCAGAACGCCAAGCTATGGGCGGACGCCGCCAAGGTAACGCTCAGCGATCCGCTGCGGCACAATCCAAAAGCAACCGCCAACAAATAGAAAATGGATTTTTGACGTGACCGATACGATGATCTCTCCCGCCTCCGGAACTATCGCCGCCGGTGCGCGCGCCAGCGGACCGCTGACCAGCGTTCGCATCGTCGAATTCGCCGGCATCGGGCCCGGCCCCTTCGCCTGCATGCTGCTGGCGGACATGGGCGCGGAGGTGGTGACGCTGGACCGTGTCGGCGCCAGGAAGAATCTGAAATCGGTGGCCGGCCGCGGACGCAAGGTCGTCGAACTCGACCTCAAGGACAAGGCCGCGGTCGCGCAGGTGCTTGACCTGCTGGCCAATGCCGATGCGCTGATCGAGGGTTTCAGGCCCGGCGTGATGGAGCGGCTGGGGCTCGGGCCGGACGTGGTGCAAGGCCGCAACCCGCGCCTGGTCTATGGCCGCATGACTGGATGGGGTCAGGAAGGCCCGCTGGCGCAGGCCGCCGGCCATGACATCAACTATATCTCGGTCACCGGTGCGCTGGCCGCGATCGGTCCCAAGGAAAAGCCGGTGCCGCCGCTCAACCTGGTCGGCGATTTCGGCGGCGGCGCGCTCTACCTCGTGGTCGGCGTGCTCGCGGCCCTGCTGGAAGCAAGAAAATCCGGCCACGGTCAGGTGGTGGATGCGGCGATGTGCGACGGCGCGGCCTCGCTGATGTCGATGTTCTTTGACATGACGGCCATGGGCCGCTGGACCGAAGGGCGCGAGAGCAATTTTCTCGACGGCGGCGCGCATTTCTACGGCGTCTACGAATGCGCCTGCGGCAAATTCATCTCGATCGGTTCGATCGAGCCGCAGTTTTATGCGTTGCTGCGCCAACATGCGGGGCTTTCCGATGCCGAGTTCGACGCGCAGATGGATCGCAAGGCCTGGCCTGCGCTCAAACAAAAGCTGGTGGAGGTTTTCAAAAACAAGACCCGCGAGGAGTGGTGCAAGATCATGGAAGGCACCGACGTCTGCTTTGCGCCGGTCCTGACCATGGCGGAAGCGCCCGATCATCCGCACATGGCGGCGCGAAAGATTTTCGTCAGGCGCCACGGCGTGACGCAACCCGCGCCGGCGCCGCGCTTCTCGCGCACGCCCTCGGCGATCCGCGAGCCTGAAAAGGCTGACATCGCGAGCCTCGCGAGCGAGTGGAAGGCCAGGAGGTAGATAGACATTTCCGTCATGGTCGGGCTTGGCCTAGGCATGACGGTGGAAGATAGCGTTGGCGGCTTGTCCGGAATCGAGGGAGATTCGTCATTCGAATCGGACGCGTGTTTTGCGATGATCAGCGTCTCCAAGACAGGACACCACCCACCATGGCGCTGCAACTCCGGCCGAACTGCGAATATTGCGACAAGGATCTGCCGCCGCATTCCACGGAAGCGCGCATCTGCTCTTACGAATGCACCTTCTGTGCGGACTGCGTCGAGACCAGGCTACACAACGTATGCCCGAACTGCGGCGGCGGCTTTGTCCCGCGGCCGATCAGGCCGGCAAGGCAATGGCGGCCCGGCGTATCGGTCGAAAAGCACCCGCCTTCGGCCAAGCGGGTGCACCTCTCCCATAGTCTCGACGATATCGCTGCGCATTCGGCGCGGATTCGGGAAATTCCGCCGGGGGATCGCTGACGTAACCACACCGTCATTCCGGGGCGATGCGAAGCATCGAACCCGGAATCTCGGGATTCCGGGTCTGGTGCTGGCGCACCATCCCGGAATGACCAATCTGACTGCCAACGCTCCGGTCGCAATGACGGACTTGGCGACGGCATTATTCATCCCGCAGGCATAATCGTCCCCTCGACTTCGCCAAAACCGACGCGATAGCCCTTGTCCTGGCACCAGCCGTGGAAGCTGAGGGAATCGCCGTCCTCCAGGAACGTCCGTTTGATGCCACCCGCGAGCTCGATCGGCTCGCTGCCGTTCCAGGAGATTTCCAAGAGACTGCCGCGCTGCTGCTTGTCCGGGCCGCTGATGGTGCCGCTCCCCAGGAGATCGCCGACATTCATGGCGCAGCCGCAAGCAGCGTGATGCACCAGTTGCTGCACCGACGACCAGTACATGTATTTGAAATTGGTGCGGCAGATGCGTACCGCCTCATTCATCGGCGCCGCGCGCAAGGCTACATCGAGCTCAAGATCGTAATTGTTCGGCCGCGCCTGCTGTAAATACGGCAGCGGCGCCGGATCCTGCGCCGGACCATTGACGCGGAACGGCTCCAGCGCCTCGCGCGTGACCACCCACGGGCTGATCGAGGTCGCAAAGGCCTTGGCCTGGAACGGCCCGAGCGGCACGTATTCCCATTGCTGGATGTCGCGCGCGCTCCAGTCGTTCAGAAGCACGAAGCCGAAGATCATCTCCTCCGCCTGCTTCTCGCTGAGCATCTCGCCCATCGGCGACGGCTGTCCGACCACGACGCCCATCTCCAGTTCGAAATCGAGCCGCTTGCACGGACCGAAGCTCGGCAATGCCTCGCTCGGCGACTTCAACTGACCGCGGGGTCGCCGTATCCTGGTGCCGGAGACCACGACGGTGGACGCACGGCCGTTGTAGCCGATCGGCATATGCAGCCAGTTCGGCTGCAACGCGTTTTCCTTGCCGCGGAACATGACGCCGACATTGGTGGCGTGTTCCCTGGACGAATAGAAATCGGTGTAACCGGCAACCGCGGTCGGCAAGTGCAGCCTTGCGCCGGCGATCGGCAGCAGCGCGCGTTCGCGCAAGACCTTGTTGTCGCGCAGTTGCGGATTGTCGTGGCGCAGCAGCTCGCTGATACGGGCGCGGGTGCGCGACCACAGCCTCGGTCCCAGCGCCATAAAGGCATTGATCGATGCTTGCGCGAACACATCCCACGCGGGCGCAAGATCGATCAATCCCTCACTTTCCAGCAATGCAAGATCGAGCACGAAATCGCCGATCGCAACCCCCACGCGCGGCGTCGGCGAGGCTTCCGTCGAGAACACGCCGTAGGGAAGATTCTGGATCGGAAAATCCGACGCGGCATCGACCGCGATGAAGGAGCGAAGGGCGGGATCGTTGGGATGGGGCATACTTCGGATTCTCTTTCTTCCCTCTCCCCTTGCGGGAGAGGGTGGCGAGATGCGAACGCAGTGAGCATCGCGACGGGTGAGGGGTTTTATCCGCGGAGACAGACCCCTCATCCGCCCACGATACTTCGTATCGTGGGCACCTTCTCCCACGAGGGGAGAAGGGTAAGTTCACGGCTTGTTCGGATCGAACCGCTTTTCCAGTCCCTTCCAGCAATCCGCGTAGTCATCCTGCAAGGTGGCTGACTTCGCCGCATGCGCGGTGATGCGCTGCGGATAGCGGGTTTCGAACATGAAGGCCATGGTGCCCGTCAGCTTGACCGGCTTCAGTTCTGAATTGCTGGCGTGATCGAAGGCCTCGCGGTCCGGGCCGTGCGGCAGCATCATGTTGTGCAGGCTCATGCCGCCGGGGACAAAGCCTTGCGGCTTGGCGTCGTAGACGCCGTAGATCAATCCCATGAACTCCGACATGACGTTCATGTGATACCACGGCGGGCGGAAGGTGTTTTCCCCCACCAACCAGCGTTCCGGGAAGATCACGAAATCGATGTTGGCGGTGCCGGCGGTTTCCGACGGCGAGGTCAGCACAGTGAAGATCGAGGGATCGGGATGATCGAACCCGATGGCCCCGACCGGCGCGAAGGTCCGCAAATCGTATTTGTACGGCGCGTAATTGCCGTGCCACGCCACCACGTCAACAGGCGAATGCGGCAATTTTGTCATGAACAGCGAGCCGCCCCACTTCACGTATAATTCCGTCGGCGTGTCCTTGTCCTCATAGGCCGCGACCGGGGTGAGGAAATCGCGCGAATTGGCGAGGCAATTGGCGCCGATCGGGCCGCGCTCCGGCAGCGTGAAGGCGCCGCCGTAATTCTCGCAGAGATAGCCGCGGGCGGGGCCGCCCGGTATCTCGACGCGGAATTTCACGCCGCGCGGTATCACCACGATTTCGCCCGGCTCGGCGTCGATCCGGCCGAACTCGGTGACGAAGCGCAGATTGCCCTGCTGCGGAACGAACATCATCTCGCCATCGGCATTGTAGAAGTGCTGATCGACCATCGATTTGGTGATGAGGTAGACATGGGCGGCCATGCCCCCTTGCGTGTTGACGTCGCCCGCCGTGGTCATGGTCTGCACGCCCTGCAGGAACGTCATCTCCGCCTTCGGGATCGGCGTCGGGTCCCAGCGCAACTGCTGGACCATGATCTCCTGCTCGTGGCACGGCGCGCTGCGCCACAGGCCAGCGTCGACTTTTGCGAAGCGGCCGGAGTGCCTTACCGAGGGCCGGATTCGATACAGCCAGGAGCGTTCATTGCTGCCGCGCGGCGCCGTGAAGGGCGAGCCGGAGAGCTGTTCGGCGTAAAGCCCATAGGCGCAGCGTTGCGGCGAATTGCGCCCGATTGGCAGCGCGCCGGGCAGCGCCTCGGTCTCGAAGCTGTTGCGGAAGCCGGACATGTAGCCCGGCGTGATATTGACGGTGCTGCGGCTGACCGCGTCAGGCGAAGTGTTGATATTCATGGTCATCCTCCTTGCAAGGCAGCCCACATCTGAAGATCGCGTTCGGCGGTCCAGATCACGGGGTCGTCGATACCTGATGCCTCGTCGAACGCGCGCGAGACGTTGAACGGCAAGCAGTGTTCGTAAATCGCGAAACTCGAAAACTTCGGATCCATCACCTCGCGGGTCGCCGCCATCGCCTCCTTGAGGTTGCGGCCCCTGGCGACCGCGGTTTCCGCCGCGCCATAAAGCGTGGTGACGAAATCGCGCGTCATCGCGATGGCGTCGCGCCCGGTCGCAATGCCCTTGAGCGCATCGCCGCGCCCCGGCGCGATCGCCCTGGGATTGAAGGCGCGAATTTCATTCAGCGTCGCCGGCCATTCGCGCAAAAGCGCGTCGCCGCAATAGCAGGCCGAATGGTATTCGATCAGGTCCCCGGAAAACATCACCTCCGCGTCCGGCACCCACGCCACGATATCCCCTGAGGTGTGACCGGCGCCGAGCTGCATCAGCCGCACTTCGCGCTTGCCCAGATAAATCGACATCGCGCCTTCGAATGTCAGCGTCGGCCAGGTCAGGCCCGGGATGCTCCCGGCATCCTGGAACAGGCGCGGAAACCGGCCATATTCGGAATCCCAGTCCTGCTGGCCGCGTTCTTCGACCAGCCGCCGGGTTTCCTGCGAGGCGATCACGGCTTGCGCCTTATAGGCGGAGGCGCCGAGCACCCGCACCGCGTGATAGTGCGACAGCACGACATATTTGATCGGCTTGTCGGTGACGGTGCGCACCCGCTCGATCACCTTGCCCGCCATCGCCGGCGTCGCCTGCGCGTCGAACACGATGCAGCCGTCGTCGCCGACGATGACAGCTGAATTGGGATCACCCTCGGCGGTGAAGGCATAGAGATCGGGGCCGATCTCGGAGAAGGTGATCTTCTTCTCCGCCAGGTCGGTGGTCGATGCGAAACCTTTTGTCATTAATTAACTTCCCTTTACGATAGCTTTGAGCCTGTCCCCGTCACCGCCATGCGGCTACTATTATTGTTGCTGTTGCTGTTGCTGGTTCGCGTCCATCATCCGCCGTTTCGCCAGCGCGATCGCCTCGCGCAGCACGTCGAGATCGCCGACGTGATTGGCAAGAATAAGAACCAGCGCCGCGTCGAGATCGGCACTCTGCTCGTCACTCAATCCGCGATGCGCCTCGACGATCGCGCGAAACGCGTCATCCGGCCTGGCAAAATTCGAGCTGGTGGACAATGCCATTTTGAACCTCAGGTGTGACCGCACGCACGCGCCAGCGCGGCGTCGAGCAGCGATCGTGTCGGATGACGGAAACGCGCGGCGACATAGCCGTCCGGCCGCAACAGATAGGCCGTGCCGGGCTCGGCATCATAGCGGGCGCAAACGAGGCCGGCCGAATCGAGAAAGCCATTGCCGCCGATACGGATCACGCCGACGTCGTCGGGAGCGTCAACCGCAATGCCATTGGCAAATTCAAGCAGCGTGAACCGCTTTCCCGCCTTGATGAAGGCATCGGTCAGGAACGTCGCGTCGCCGACGCGCGCGGCAATCGGGGCGTCGGGCATGGAAGTGCCCGGCGGCGGGCCGCCGCGCCAAGCATCACCATCGGCGGTCGAAAGGGGTGAGTCATAGATCGAGGGAACCGAGAGCCGGCCGCCATTGACCATGCGCTTGCCGAATTCCGTTTCCCTGGCGAGTGACAGCACCGCCTTTCGCAACCGCGCCTCCTGGCGGGAGTGAGGCGCCATGAAATCGGTCGAGCGAGTCGATTCCCGGATGTTCTCGTCGGCGGCCAGGCTCCGCTCGACATGATAGCTCTCAAGCAATGCTTCCGGCGATATCCCCTTCAGTACCCGATCCAGTTTCCACGCCAGGTTCTCGGCATCCTCCAGCCCGGAATTGGCGCCCCGGGCGCCGAACGGCGAGACCTGATGGGCGGCATCGCCGGCAAAGATCACGCGGCCGTGGATGAATTTGTCCATCCGACGGCACTGGAATTTGTAAAGCGAGATCCATTCGAAATCGAATTTGTCGTGTCCCAGCATGCGGGCGATCCGGGGCCGCACATTTTCCGGCCGCTTCTCGACCACGGGGTCGGCGTCGGGATGAAGCTGCAGGTCGATCCGCCAGATGTCGTCCGGCTGCCTGTGCAATAGCGCCGACCGCCCGGCGTGAAACGGCGGATCGAACCAGAACCAGCGCTCGGTGGGAAATTCCGCCGTCATCCTGACGTCAGCGATCAAGAATTGGTCCTCGAACACCTTTCCGGCGAACTCCGCGCCGACCATCTGCCGCAGCGACGATCGTGCGCCGTCGCAGGCGACGACGTAGTTCGCGCGCAGCCGGTAGAATCCGTCCGGCGTTTCGATTGTTAGCACCACATGGTCGTTGCGCCGTTCCAACCCCGTCACCTTGTTGCGCCAGCGCAGGTCGATCGTGGCCAGCTCCTGCACGCGATCCACCAGATAGGCTTCGGCATGGAATTGCTGGAGGTTGATGAAGGCCGGCCGCTTGTGCCCTTCCTCCGGCAGCAGGTTGAATTGATAAAGCAGGGACGCGCCGTGAAAGATCCTGCCAACGCTCCACACCACGCCCTTGTCCACCATGCGCTGGCCTGTGCCGAGCCGGTCCCAATACTCCAGCGAGCGCTTGGAAAAGCAGATCGCGCGCGAGCCCTCGCCGATCCGGTCGGCGTCGTCGAGCAGCACGATCGACTGGCCGCGCTGCGCCAGATCGATCGCAAGCGACAGCCCGACCGGCCCGGCGCCGACCACCACGACTGGATAGCCGGCCATGTCGGCGCCTGTCCGGTCCTGATCGGCGTGGCGGCGATAGCCGAACCGGGTTTTGGACTGCGCCATGCGCTCAGGTTGCTCTGGCAAAGAGGCTTCATCCTCGTTAAATAGTCGCAATTGCAACTATCTAGACTACCCGGACCCGCCGTCAACTCAAATTGGAGCGATTTTTGCCAAAAGCGTTTTCAAGCGAAGGGGCCACCGGTTCGCGTCAAGGCTCCAAACTGGACCTGTTCAGATTTGTGCCATTCCGGCTGAACCGGCTGGCGGCCGAGGTCTCCTCCGCGCTATCAAGCGAATACCGGGAACGCTACGGGCTGGATATTCCGGAATGGCGGGTGCTGGCGACGCTCGGCTTCCGCAACGACGCGTGCAGCGCGCAATACATTGCGCATTGCACCCGGACGCACAAATCCACCATCAGCCGCGCCGTCACCGCGCTGATGACGCGGCAACTCGTCGAACGCGTCGAAAACGAAGACGACCGCCGCGAGTTCCGGTTGCGGATGACGCGGAAGGGACAGGCGCTGTACCAGAAGCTGATCCCGCGCCTAAAGCGCCGGGAGCAGGAAATCCTGTCCTGCCTCACCGCACAGGAGCGCAAGGATTTTGCGCGGGTTCTCGGCAAGATCGAGAACAGCCTCGGTCTCGTGCAGACCAGCAAGCAAGCGCGGAAGGCAGGCGCTTATTGAACCAACTCGTCATTCCCGGGCGCGAGGCAGCGCGAGCCCGGAATGACGACTAGCCCCGATCGATTTGCTCGGCGATGACGGGAAAATACGCTGCGCCCGAACCGGCATCGATCGCTTCCTGCAACACCTTGCCGACCAGCTCGGCGCCCCGGATTTTGATCCCGGCGTCCGCGGCCAGTTCCAGCGCATAGGACAGGTCTTTCAGCGCGTATTCGGTCGAGAATGCGCGCTCCGGAAAATTACCCGGCACGATCGCCTTCAGGCCATGATTGCGCAGCGCAAAGCTGTCGGCCGAGCCTTTCGATAGCGTATCCAGCAACTGCGCCGGATCGACGCCGCTGCGTCGGGCGACCGCGACCGCTTCGGCCAGCGCGTTGACGGTCTGAAACAGCACCATGTTGTTGAGGATTTTTGTCACCTGCCCCGCGCCGACGTCGCCGCAATTGGTCACATCGGTGGCGAAGCAGCGGATCAGGGGCTCGATGGCGGCGAACAGCTCGGGCTTCGCTCCGATCATCACGCTCAGCGTGCCGTCCTGCGCGGCCTGGCGGGTGCGCGCGATCGGCGCGTCCGCCCATGCCGCGCCCCTCGCCCGCAACTGCCCCGCGAAATCGCGGGTCTGATTGACCGACGAGGTGCCGAGATCGACGACGACCTGACTTTTGCGGATATTTTTCAGGATGCCGTCGCCTTCGAACACGGCGCGCAAATGTTTGGCGCTGGGCAGGCACAGGAAAACGAGATCACTCTTGTCCACGACGTCCGCCACCGACGTCGCAACAACAACGCCTTCTTCGCGAAGTCGCCTGAGCGGCTCCGGCGACAGGTCGAACGCGGTCACGCGCGCGCCGCTCTTCTTCACGAGGTTGCGGCAGATCGGCTCGCCCATAACCCCCAAGCCGATGAAGCCGATGCTCTTGTACTGCGACATCTTTTCTTGCCTGCCTGCGGCTATTTCACGAACGAGCGCGATGGTGGCAAATGCAGGGCAAATGCATCGACCTTGTCACTGGCGCGTGGATAGATTTCGGCGACGATCGGATCGTGCCCGGGGATGATGCGGTCGGGATGGCCGGCCAGGCGCTCGACGATTTCCCAGCCCACGCACATATCGCCGAGATTATAGACGATCGGAAACGGACTGCGGCGATGCAGATTGCCGTAGAAATGCGCGGCATCCGACGCCAGCACCACCGGGCCGCGCGCGGTCTCAACCCGCACCGCCTGCAACCCGTCGGAATGGCCACCGACGCGATGCAGCGTCACGCCCGGCGCAACCTCGCCATCGCCGGAGTGAAAAGCAACTCTTTCGCTGTAGACGTGACGCACCATCAGCGTGACATGATCGATCGAAAACGGGTGCCGCAGCGCCCCGAAGCACATGCAGCGCCCGGTGGCATAGCTCATCTCGCGGTCCTGCAGATGAAATCGCGCGTTGGGGAAGCGATCGAGATTGCCGGCGTGATCGTAATGCAGATGGGTGACGACGACATCCCTGATCGTACCGGCGCCAACGCCAAAGCGCGCCAGCGCATCGACCGGATTAAGCGTGAGCTTGCGATTTCGCTGCTGGGCCTCCTCGGCGTTGAAGCCGGTATCGACCAGAATGTCGCGACCGGCGCCCCGGATCAGCCAGACGAAATAATCGAGATCCGAGGCCGCGGTCTCATGGGGATCCGGCACGAGATAATTCATGTGGGGCGTGCGCGACATTGTCGCATAGCGGATGGCGTAGATTTCGTAGACGTTTCCCATCGGTTTCACTTCTCGTTGGTCGGGTTGTTGGTTGAACGATTGGTCCGACCGCAGCAAGCCATCGTCATCTCAAAAGGTCAAACCGGACGGTTCGAGCTGCCTCGGGCGGCGGCGTTTGGACAGTTGACAGGGCGCGCGAGCCCGGTTTGATAATGCAGTATGCGTAGAGTAAGGTCGCCGAGGCGCGAGCTGGAATCGGCGCCTTGTTGCTTGGACTGCCGTGGCATGAGAATTCGACTTGTCTTGCTGCTGACCTTGATTGTCTCGGTCACCCCGATCGTGCCGTCGGGTGCTGCGGATCGCGGCGACCGGTTTGCGCTCGTGATCGGCAACTCGAAATATCCCGACGCCGAAGCGCCGTTGAAAGAACCGATCAACGACGCCCGCGACGTCGCCAATGAACTCAAGCGCAACGGTTTCAACGTCGAGGTTGGAGAAAACCTGACCGGCGACGCGATGCGCCATGCCTTCGATCGCCTCTACGGACGGATCAAGGCCGGCTCGGTCGCCCTGATTTTCTTCAGCGGATTCGGCGTCCAGTCCAGCCGCCAAAGCTACATGATCCCGATTGACGCCCAGATCTGGACCGAGGCGGATGTCCGCCGCGACGGCTTGAGTCTCGAGACAGTACTTGGCGAACTCAACAGCCGCGGCGCCGGCGTCAAGATCGCCCTGGTCGACGCCAGCAGGCGTAATCCGTTCGAGCGACGGTTCCGCAGTTTTTCAGCCGGCCTTGCGCCTGTGATTGCGCCGAACGGAACGCTGGTGATGTATTCGGCGGCGCTCAGTTCCGTCATCTCCGACAATGGCAGCGATCACAGCCTGTTCGTGCAGGAGTTGCTCAAGGAAATTCGCATACCGGACCTGATGGCCGAGGAGACGCTCAACCGCACCCGTGTCGGCGTCACCCGTGCCTCCCGCAGCGAGCAGGTGCCGTGGATATCGTCCTCGCTGGCCGAGGACTTTTCATTCATCGCGGGCGCGAGCGCGCGGCCGTCGAATGCGGTGGCCGCACTTCCGGCACCACAGGCCGCGGAACCCCCGGCGCCGCCGCCGTCGCCGCGCAACGAACCGTTGCCGCCGCCGAAGGTCGAGGTTCAGCCTCCCGCCATCAAGCCGGCGGAGAAGAACGAGAGCCCGGCGATCGCGCTGGCCGATGACCCGACCATCAAGAGCCTGACCGCTAGGCTCGCCGACAATCCCGACGATCAGAACGCGCTCTACCGGCGCGGACAGGTCTATGCCAGCAAGGGGGCATACGCCCTTGCGATCAAGGATTTCGACGGATCCATCCGCCTCAACCCCAAGGACGTCGAGGCCTTCAACAACCGCTGCTGGGCGCGCACCGTGATCGGCGAGCTGCAGGCTGCGCTGAAGGATTGTAACGAGGCGCTTCGGTTGCGCCCGAGCTTCGTCGACGCGCTGGACAGCCGCGGCCTTGTCAACCTGAAGAGCGGAATGACCAAAAACGCCATCGCCGATTTTGATGCCGCGCTCAAGATCAATCCGCGATTGACCTCGTCGCTGTACGGGCGTGGCCTCGCCAAGAAGCGCAGCGGCGCGATTGCCGCGGGCGATCTGGATATCGCCAATGCAAAGGCCATGGACCCGAATATTGTCAAGGAATTCGCCGATTACGGGGTAAATTGACGATTATCTGGGCTGCGGGCTGCCGCTTCCTCGAAGCCCGGGACGGGTGCCGGAGACAAGTCAGCCCTCTGGATTCTTTGGCGCCACTCGCAATGACGTTGTTAAATCCCCCGCGACTTTAACTCTGGATTGTTCCGGCGATGACGCTCTCCGAATACCTCAAGCCGGCGTTGGCCGTGGTCGCCGTGATCGCCCTGGGGGGTGGATGGTATTGGTTTGAGCATCGTTCCCACCCCGAGGAGAAGGAAACGCCGACCAACGCGATGGTCATTGTGACGAAATCCACCAACGCCTGTTTCTCCGACATGGTGCGGGGCACCGGATTTATCGTGCCACGCCGGGAAGCGGTGGTCGGTGTCGATCAGGAAGGCTCCAAGGTCAGCGATGTCCTGGTGCGCGCTGGCGAAATGGTCACCGAGAACCAGGAACTGGCACGGCTGACGCCGGCGGCGCCGCCCGGCGCAAGGTCGTCGGCGCCGACGTCGCTGCGCGCGCCCGCCGCCGGCCTCGTCACCGAGGTCAGGACCGTGGTGGGAGCGCCAGCCTCGCCGCAGGCCGGACCCATGTTTCGACTTGCGGTCAACAACGAGATCGAACTGGATGCCGAGGTGCCGGCGGTCCATATCTTAAAACTTAATCCGGGCGCGACGGTGCGAATAAGCCGGGACAATGCGCCCGATCTCGCCGGTCGCGTGCGGCTGATCTCGCCACTGATCGATCGCGCCACCCAGCTCGGCCATGTCCGGATATCGCTCACCGGCAATCCCTCGCTCAAGGTCGGCATGTTCGCCCGCGCCAACATCGACGCCAAGCGCAGTTGCGGCGTCGCGATACCACACACCGCCATTGACCATCTGACGGTTCAGGTGGTCAAAGGGAACACGGTTGAAACGCGGCACGTTCGGGTTGGACTGGTGTCCGACACCTCGACCGAAATTCTTGAGGGCCTCGACGTCGGCGAAATCGTCGTGGCTGACGCTGGCTCATCGCTGCATGACGGCGACCGGATCAAGACCATGTTCGCCGAGGACCTTGATCGGACGCGGGTACGCTGATGGCTCTAAATATCTCGGCATGGTCGATCCGCAACCCGCTTCCTTCAATCGTCTTCTCGATCATCCTGCTGGCGCTCGGCTGGATCAGCTTTACCAAACTCGCGGTGACGCGGCTGCCTTCGGCCGATATTCCCGTGATCTCGGTCGCGGTATCGCAGTTCGGCGCGGCGCCCGCCGAGCTGGAATCGCAGGTCACCAAGACCATCGAGGACGGCGTATCCGGCGTCGAGGGCGTGCGCCATATTTCGTCGTCGATCACCGACGGGCTGTCGCTGACCACGATCCAGTTCGCGCTTGAGACCAACACCGATCGCGCCCTCAACGACGTCAAGGATGCCGTCACCCGCGTGCGCAGCAACCTGCCGCAGAACGTCAACGAGCCGCTGATCCAGCGCGTCGACGTGATCGGCCTGCCGATCGTCACCTATGCGGCGATCTCGCCCGGCAAAACGCCGGAGCAACTGTCCTATTTCGTCGATGACGTCGTCAAACGCGCGCTGCAGGGCGTGCGCGGCGTCGCCCAGGTCGAGCGTATCGGCGGTGTCGAGCGCGAAATCCTGGTTTCGCTCGATCCCGACCGGCTGCAGGCCGCGGGTCTCACCGCCGTCAATGTCAGCCAAAGCCTGCGCGGCACCAATGTCGACCTTGCCGGCGGCCGGGCCGAGATTGGCAAGAACGATCAGGCGATCCGGACGCTGGCCGGCGCCAAGACGCTGAACGATCTCGCCGGCACCATGATCCCGCTGTTCGGCGGCGGCGAAGTTCGCCTCGACGATCTCGGCACCGTCACCGACACCATCGCCGACCGCCGGACTTTTGCGCGTTTCAATGGCGAGCCGGTGGTGGCGCTCGGCATCAAGCGCTCCAAGGGCGCCAGCGACGTGGTGGTCGCGGCCGCCGTGCAGAAGCGGATCGATGCGCTGAAGGTGGCCTATCCCGACGTCGACCTCAAACTGATCGACACTTCGGTGGAATTCACAAAGGGCAATTACGAGGCCGCGATCTCGACCCTGTTCGAAGGCGCCATTCTCGCCGTCATCATCGTGCTGTTGTTCCTGCGCGATATCAGGGCGACCATCATCGCCGCGATCTCGCTGCCGTTGTCGATCTTCCCGGCATTCTGGGCGATGGACATTCTGGGCTTTTCGCTCAACCTCGTCAGCTTTCTCGCCATCACGCTGTCGACGGGTATTCTGGTCGACGACGCCATCGTCGAGATCGAGAACATCGTCCGCCATATGCGGATGGGGAAATCGCCCTATCGCGCCGCACTCGAGGCCGCCGACGAAATTGGCCTTGCCGTCATCGCGATCTCGCTGACCATCATCGCGATCTTCGCACCCGCCAGCTTCATGTCGGGGATCGCCGGGCAGTTTTTCAAGCAGTTCGGCATTACCGTCTCGGTGCAGGTGTTCTTTTCGCTGCTGGCCGCCCGCTTCGTCACGCCGGTGCTGGCGGCCTATTTCCTCAAGGATCATCCGCACGACGACGCCCCGCCGGGGCGCGTGCTGCAAACCTACACCCGCCTCGTCACCTGGTCGGTGCATCACTATTTCATCACCGTCCTGATCGGCTTCGGCATTTTCGCCGCCTCGATCTGGAGCATCACGCTGTTGCCGCAAGGCTTCCTGCCGGCGCAGGATTCCGCGCGCTCGCTGCTGGCGATGGAACTGCCGCCCGGCACGCAGCTTGCCTTCACCGAGAAGGTCACCGAGGAGATCGTCGCGCGGCTGCGCAAGCGACCCGAGGTGCGAAGCGTGTTCGTCGACGGCGGCCGGGTGCCGCCCGGCACTTTCGAGGTGCGCCGCGCCGCGCTGATCATCAATTACTCGCCAAAGACCGGCCGCGACATCACCCAGCGCGAGCTCGAACTCGAGATCGGCAAGGAGCTGCAGAACGTTCCGGATATCCGGTTCTGGTTCCTCGACGAAAACGGCCTGCGCGCCGTCTCGCTGGTGGTGACGGGCGCCGACAGCAACATCGTCAGCAACGTCGCCAGCGAACTCGCGACCCAGATGAAGCGCATTCCGCTGATCGCCAATGTGATCTCGGAAACCTCGCTCGACCGGCCCGAACTGCGCATCCAGCCGAAGGCAGATCTCGCCGCGCGGCTCGGCGTCTCCACCGAAAGCCTGTCGCAGACCATTCGCGTGGCCACCATCGGCGACGTCGGCCCGGCATTGGCGAAATTCGACGCCGGCGACCGGCTGGTGCCGATCCGGGTCCAGCTCGAGGACGCCGCCCGCGGCGATCTCGCGCTGCTCGATCAGTTGCGGGTGCCGCTCGGCCAGCACGGCGAAAAGGGCGGCGTGCCGCTGTCCGTCGTCGCCGACATCCGGCTCGACCAGGGCCCGACCAGCATCAACCGCTACGACCGGGAGCGTCAGGCCACCGTGGCGGCCGACCTCGTCGGCTCGGCGGCGCTCGGCGATGCCACCCGAAAGATCAATGAGCTCCCGGTCATGAAGACGCTGCCGAAGGGCGTCAAGGTCAATCCCTCGGGCGATGCCGAAAGCCTCAACGAACTCTCGGAGGGCTTTGCCACCGCGATCACCGCCGGCCTGATGATGGTCTATGCGGTGCTGGTGCTGCTGTTCGGCACCTTCCTGCAGCCGATCACCATCCTGTTCTCGCTGCCGCTGTCGATCGGCGGCGCCATCGTGGCGCTGCTGGTGACCGGCAAGCAGCTGACGACGCCGGTGTGGATCGGCATCCTGATGCTGATGGGCATCGTCACCAAGAACGCCATCATGCTGGTCGAATTCGCGGTCGAGTCGATGCGCGAGGGCAAGCCGCGCGAGGTCGCGATCATCGATGCCGGCATGAAGCGCGCCCGCCCCATCGTCATGACCACGGTCGCGATGGCCGCCGGCATGATGCCCTCGGCGCTGGCGTTCGGCGCCGGCGGCGAATTCCGCTCGCCGATGGCGCTGGCCGTGATCGGCGGCCTGGTGTTCTCCACCGTGCTGTCGCTGGTGTTCGTGCCGGCGATGTTCATGATGATGGACGATATCGGCACGCTGTCCTGGCGCATTGGCAGGAAGCTGATCGTCTCGGACGCCGAGAGCGAGCGTGCGCGGGAAACCGGTTCCGGCGATCACAAGCCGCCCGCGCCGCCGGCCATCCTGCGTTCGCCGGCGGCGGAATAGCACGCGCCGATCCGAAAAACAGCCTCACCGGGAACGCAAGCCGCGCGCAGCCCCGGGCGCCACGTTTCTGGCGATGGCATCCGCAAGCTGTTGCTGGCGAAACGGCTTTGACAGCGTTGGAAGACTTTGATCCGCGCCAGGCGGAAGCTCGACATATCCGGTCGCGAGGATGATCGGAAGCTCCGGCCTTTCGGATTTGATCGCGGCGGCGAGATCGGAACCCGACATGTTCGGCATCGCGTGATCGGTGATCACGAGATCGACGCGGCGCTGGTGTCGGATTATTTCGAGCGCGCCCTTGCCGGAAGTCGCCTCAAATACCGTGTGCCCGAGGTCTTCCAGCATCGCCACGGTGTTGAGCAGCACCAGCGCATCGTCATCCACCGCGAGGATGACAAGCGGTCCCTCTCTCGCATCGATCGGCCTGACATCGGCCTTGTCGGGCACATGGCCGGCGCCGTCGGCCGCGACCGGAAGCCAGAGCTCGGCGGTGGTGCCCTCGCCCTTGGTGCTCTTCAGGACGAGCTTGCCGCCGGACTGCTGGATCATGCCGTCAACCACGGACAGGCCCAATCCCGTGCCCTTGCCCACGCCCTTGGTGGTGAAGAACGGCTCCAGCGCGCGCATGCGCGTGGCTTCATCCATTCCGCATCCGTGGTCGGCGACCGAAAGGCAGACATAGCGCCCGGCCTTCAGGTCTGGCGCGGCGGCGACGTTTTCTTCCCTGGCGGCAATGACGATGGACCCGCCATTGGGCATGGCGTCGCGCGCATTGACAGCGAGATTGAGGATCGCCAGTTCAAGCTGGTTCGGATCGGCCAGGATCTTGCTCAGCCCGGCCGGGAAATCCGTCTCGATCCGCGCGGCGGCCCCGAGCGAACTGTGGAGCAGATCGGTCATGCCACGCACCAGCCCCGCCACGTCGAACGCCACCGGCTTGAGCTCCTGGCGGCGGGCGAAGGCGAGCATGCGCTGCGTCAATCCGGCGCCGCGTTGTGCGCCCTGGATGGCGTTGTCGACGAGACGCATCATCTTGGGATCGGCCGGAAGGCGCTTGCGCAGCAGTTCGAGACTGCCGAGAACCGCCATCAGGAGATTATTGAAGTCGTGCGCGATGCCGCCGGTGAGCTGTCCGACCGCGTCCATTTTCTGCGACTGGAACAATGCCTCGCGGGTTTCCTGAAGGGCGCGCTCGGCCTCCTTCCGCTCGGTGAGGTCGCGCGTGATCTTGGCGTAGCCGATCAGATTGCCGGCGGCATCCTTGATCGGGTCGATGACGACATAGGCCCAGAACCGGGTGCCGTCCTTTCGGCAACGCCAGCCCTCGCCTTCGAATTTTCCCTCGCGTGCCGCGATCGCAAGCGCCCGTTGCGGCAGGCCGGCCTCGCGATCGCCCGCGGTATAAAACCGCGAGAAATGCTCGCCCAGAATTTCGGATTCCTCGTAGCCTTTGAAGCGCCGGGCGCCGGGGTTCCAGCTCGATATCAGGCCGTCGGCATCCAGCATGTAGATGGCGTAATCGTTAACGGCTTCAATCAGCATGCGGTAGCGGCCATCGTCGGACGACGATGCGGCGAACCGCCCTTTTTGTTGCATCGGGACCCCCGTCTGATTGTACTATAACCCTTGGAAACGTGGCTGCGGCCGGTTGGTTCCACCCGCCCCCCAGGCGGGGCCGGGAGATCGCCGTCGTCCCCCGCGAAAGCGGGGGACCCATACGCCGTGTCGTCTGTGTTGAGAGACGCTGTTCGACGACTTTCGCGCAACAATAGAAGCCTGTGGTTATAGGTCCCCGCGTTCGCGGGGACGACGGTATGGCAATTGCAGACACAGCATAGCATCGCATTCCCGCGGCGCGATGCACCCGGGTTGTGCATGAACCTTCCGCCCCTGGGAGGGCGTGGGGAATGCCGGGTGCCAGCGCACCCGCAGCCGCGCGTGTGGTGTAGAGAGCACGCGCGTTAGTCACCACGAGTACGCCGAAACACCCGGCATTCCCGCACGCGAATGGTTTTAACGGTTTCCTCCGTGATCTCCCCGGCGATCGGGCTTTCTTGTCACCGTCACCCCGCGGATACCTCCGCGAAGCTTGACGCCAGCGTCGAGACGTCAGGACCACACGACTTCGCCGTCCGCCTCAAGCGCCGCTCGTCTTTGGCGCATCAAGCGTCCACCGCATCCCGCCCCGCGTTTCGCGACGATCATGATACGCCCCTCTCTCGGGGCGGGACGGCTGACGATATGAAGTGATTTGCGTCAGACGGGAATGGAAATATTTTTGTAGATGGGGCTGGACAGGTTGAAGCAAGAGATCGCGAGTGATTTGCCCGTCGGGCGCACGTTCGGTGTGGCGTCCGTCGCATCTTTGCGAACGGGCACGCTATTGATCCCGAAGCTCCGAAAACGCCCTCGCCAAGCGCCTTTGCATTCGAGGTGTTGCCTTCGCGGGCATCGCGGCGGCGACAATGCGGTGACTTAAGAAAACGACGCGCGCCAAATATCGGGACGCAAGTGGAGCATTTCATTCAAAGGGGGAGCTATTTGGAAAATGCGCGGATTCTGGGCGGATAGATGCACGCGATATAAACGCCATGTTTCAGCGGATGCTGCAGCCCTTTGACATTCATTTTCAGAAAGAAAGAACGGCGTTCTCGCTGCTCCATTGGTCGTCTTAACTTCTATTAGACGTTCTCGACCATCGGACTCAAAAGAAAGAATATCGTATCCTGCGCCATCACCCTCTTCTGCCGACACCCATCTTATTTTTTCCAAAAGGTCGGGCCGGTGAGACTTTCCGAGTTTCTTTCTTTCTATCTCCAAAACAAATTCTTCGCCTGCTCGTCCCAATGATCGATTGCGGAGATCGCGTTCCACAGGATCGAATTTTCTCACTAACCGCTCAAGCTGCCATGGCCTATCGGATTGAAGTTCTAATTTCGGAGCCTCACAAAGGTAACGGCATCATCAGCAACCGCTAGCACTGTCGGAGGTAGCTGATGATAGACTACATCTTCATTCGCAGAGTGATATCGGTCAATTGCACTAAAAATCGACGCCTGATAATTTCTTTTCGGTTTGTAGCCCACGATCCAGGGCAATCCCATTTCCTCCAAAACGGCTGAAATATTTTGATGCTTGAACTCGACAGATCGATGGGTTCGTCCGATCTGCTTCATAAGCACAGCACTATGGTGAGATTTGACATACGGCTGCCGGGATAGCTCAACCCTCAACATCGAAAAATAATCGCCGACAATGGCATCGAGCTCATCATCGTTCCAAGGTTTCCCGATCTTATCTTCGTCTGTCATACCCTTGCACTGCGTTGATACGGAAATTGTCTAGGGTCAGATCTCCTAACCAAGCTCTCGTGTCCGAATTTTCCCAATACTATCACTATACCTAATTTTCGAAGCAGCTTGGCTCCCTAGTCGTCCACTGATATCGATAGCCGATAGAACCGGAGCGCCGATGACTAATTTCCGCCCGCACACCCCTTTACGCAAATGGCTCGCCCCAGCCTTTGCCCTCCTGCTCGCCCTCGCCTCGCCCTCCCTCGCCGCCGACGAGGCCGACGCGCCGAAGGGCGCCGCGGTCACCGTGCTCACGGCCAAAAAATCCTGCTTCGCCGATATCGTCGAGGCCTCAGGCATCGTGATGGCGCGGGAGGAAACCTCGGTGCGGCCGGAGCGGCCGGGGCTGAAGGTCGCGGAAATCCTGGCCGAGCCCGGCGATACCGTGACATCCGGCCAGACGCTGGCGCGGCTCACGCTGCCCGAAGGCGGCAGCACCCAGCTGCAGGCGCCGGTGGCCGGGCTGATCGCGGCGTCCTCGGCGGTGATCGGCGCGATCGCCTCGCCAAGGGGCGAGGCGCTGTTCTCGATCATCGCGCGCGGCGAATTCGACCTGATCGGCCTCGTGCCGACCCAGGACATCGCCAAGCTCCAGGTCAACCAGAGCGCGCGGATCAAGATCATCGGCGCCGGCGAGGTCGAGGGCACGGTGCGCCGGATCGCGCCGACCATCGAGCCCAACAGCCAGCTCGGCCAGGTCCTGATCGCGGTCACCACCAACCGGCGGCTATTGGTGAATTCGTCCGGGCGGGCGCTGATCAAGACCGGCCAGAGCTGCAACAACATCTCGGTGCCGCTCACCGCGGTGCTTTATGGCCCGGCCGGCACCGTGGTCCAGGTGGTGCGGCGGGCGCGGGTCGAGACAAGGCGGGTCGAGGTCGGGCTGATGGCCGCGGGCCAGCTCGAAATCCGCGAAGGCCTCAACGAGGGCGACATGGTGGTGGCGCGCGCCGGCGCGCTGCTGCGCGAAGGCGATCCGGTCCGGCCGCTGACCGCGGCGGATGGGAAGTAGGGTGATCGTCGTCCCTGCGAAAGCAGGGACCCATAGCCACCGGTGTTTATCGTAAAGAAGGCAACCAGCCACGTGCCCGAACGCCACGGCACGGCGTATGGGTCCCGGCTCAAGGCCGGGACGACGCGTAGCGCCGTCGTCCCTGCGGAAGCAGGGAGCCATAGCCGCCGATGCCGATTGTTACGAAAGCCGTCACCCCGTCAGTGCCATAGCCGAGGGGCCGCGGATTATGGGTCCCTGCTTTCGCAGGGACGACGTGGTGATAGAGTTCGCTCGCTGACCGCCTGCATTCGCAGGGACGCCGAAAATTTGATGAGATGTTTCGCGCATGTACTACGTCTACATTCTCGCGAGCCGCCGTCACGGGACCCTGTATATCGGGGTGACCAATTCCCTGCAAAAGCGCCTGACGGAACATCGCAATGGCGACGGTTCATCGTTCGTCAAAGCCTACAGCGTCCATCGCCTTGTCTATGTCGAATCCTGCGATCGCGCCGACGAAGCAATCAGCCGGGAAAAACAATTGAAAAAGTGGAAGCGTGACTGGAAGATCGAGCTGATCGAGCGCGACAACCCCGAATGGCGAGATCTCAGCGATTTGCTGGTTTAGCGCCGTCGTCCCTGCGAAGACGTGTAGCGCTGTCGTCCCTGTGAAAGCAGGGACCCATAACCACCGGTGTCGATTGTTACGCAAGGCGTCGCCCGTCAGCGCCATAGCCGAGGGGCCGCGGCGTATGGGTCCCTGCTTTCGCAGGGACGACGATGCTTATTCAGCCGCCGGCGTTTTCGGTGGCGGCGAGGTGGACGTCTTCGGACAGTGAGGACGACACCGCGGGCACCTGTTCGCCTTCGGAGACGCGGGAGACCGCAAGGCGGGTCTTGTTGAAGACCGCCTCGACGCCAGAGCCTTGCGCGTTCAGGTTATTGAGCAGCTCGGCCATCAGCACGCTGTACTGACCCTTGCCGTCGTCTGCCACCTTGCCCGGCGTGGCCGAGGTCAGGATCAGCGCATTGTCTGATGCCGTGATCGGCGCCAGGCCATGGGAGAAAGTGCGGAACCGGCGCTCGTAGGGGTTGCGCCTGGAGGCGTCGATGACCGCGAGCCGGGCGCGGGCGCCCTGCTCCTTCATCGCGTCCAGCACCGATTCAATGCTGACGCCGCCGCGGCGGACGTCGGATTCTTTCCAGATCGTAGCGTCGACCGGGATCATATAGCTCTCGCGGCCGACCTGAACGCCGTAGCCGCCGAAATACAGCAGCACCACGGAGTCGGGCCGGATCCTGGCCTTCAGCCGGCCGATCGCGCGGTTCATGTCGTCCCGGCTCGCGTCTTCCACCACATCGACGTCGAAGCCGTCGCGCCGCAGCGCCTCTGTCAGGCCGCGGGCGTCGTTGATCGGCTGGGCCAGCGGCGCTGACGCGTCGGGATAATGGCCGTTGCCGATCACCAGCGCGATCCTTGAGGCGCGTTTTGCGGCATCCCCGCTCTGCTCGGCGGCGGTGGTACTGGCCGTTTCCAGCGCCCGCTTGTTCAGCGCGGCATGCGCGCCAATCGCCAGCGACACCGTGCCGACAAACGCGGCGGCAATGGCGATCGAGCGGCGGGAGATGCGGAGCTGGCTTACATTCATCGCGGTTCGTTCCTGGCCATCGTCAAGACGCGCAAATTAGTCGCGCCGGGGTCAATCAGGTTTGAGGGGGTGCCGGAGGGTTTGGCGTCCAATTGCGCTCATTTTGCGGCACCGCAGCAAACAAACCCTTACCCGCCCCGGCCGGTTCCGGCAACCTCCCTCCGTGCATGCCGCCCTGCGGGCCGCGTCCCCGCCGATTTCTCCTGGTAATGGAAGGACTTGGGTCTTGCGCCGGCCGCCGGCCGCCCGATCCCGGCTATTTTTCTGCTCCCTCCCCCTTGCGGAGGCAGGGGAGCAGCTCCCAAAAACCAGCGGATTTGTGTTTCCTGGGCTTTCGTGTAGTTTTTCAAGCACTTGCAGGTCTTGGCGGGGCGGGCGGCCGCCGCTGGCGCGGCCCGGGACGCGCGCTTCGGCCCGCAGGGAAAGAACTTCCATGAATATTGGGCATATCGCCGGTGCCGCCTACCGCGCGCTGACGGCCCGCAAAGACGGCCCGTCGCTGTACGAGGTCTGCGATCCCCTGCTCCTGAACCCGGGCGGCGGCGACCCCCACCTCGGAAAATTCTACCGGACCGCGCTCGGCAATCCAGCGCTGCGGCCGCTGTTGCGCCGGACCGGGCTGTTCGAACTGCGCGAGGAATCGCGGCTGCAAGGCCTGCGGCAAGCCCTGATCGCCGCGCGCGACGATGAAAGGCCGGACTGGGCGGCGATCGGCGCGCCGGTGGCCGACCTGCTCGACACCATCGAGCCCAGCCACCCGAAGCCCCTCCCCGCGGCATGGTCCGGGCGCGCGCCGGATCTCGGGCAAATCGAAGCCGCGATCCGCGCCTGCGGCGCGCATCTCCTGCGCGCGTTCGGCAGCAACGGTTTCATTCCGACCTATGCCGCCTTCAACCTGATCGGCGACCCCGATCTGCGTGGCCGCGAATTGCTGATGGCGCTAACCGGGCTGAATTCGCGCGGCTACAAGAACTCGACGCTGTTGTTCAACCTGGCCCGGATCTTCATCGCGCGCTCGCCGGCGCGCGAGCTCATCAACCCGCCCTGGCGAGGGGTCGCCGAGCCGATGTGGCAGCCGATGCAGATCCGCCACCGCTCCGCCTATTACGACGCGTTCTTCACCGAGGCGCTGCTGAGTTTTGTGGAAACCGGCCTCGCCTCGCCGGCGCAGGCCGCGGCCTCGCGCCGCGCGGTGGCCGACATGGTCGATTTTTGCCTGACCACCAGCCGCGAGGAGGTGCGTTCGAGGGACGGATCGACCGTCAGCGTCATCACCGCGCTGGCGCCGCCGCCGCATCCGCGCTTTTCAAAATTCTTCACGGAGATCAAGCAGGATCTCGGTTTCGGGGTCTACGTGCCGGATTGCGACACCACCGCCTGCGCGTTCTCGGCGGCGACCCAGGCCGGCTCAACCGACTCTATCCTGGCCCAGCCGCTGCTCGACTTCTACGCCGGCTATCAGGTTCGCGGCGGCGCCAACGAGCCGCTCGTCACCGTGCCGCTCAACGACAGCATCGATTACGAGGGCGGCGTCGTCACCTGGATCGACAATCTGGCGGGCGAACGGCCGTTCGGCAACGACCTCGACCCGACGCTCAATCTCGACATCCTCGAAGTCTCTTTCCGCAATTGCGCACGCTGGAAGATCATCGAGACTCCGGCGCGGCTGGACACGGTGCGGCGCATCATAGGCTTCCAGAAAAGCCTCGTCGCAAGCGGCGCGTTCGCCAATCCGCGCGCGCACATCTATTATCTGCCGGAGCTGTATTGCGCCTATTTCGGCCGCTGCTACACCGCCTTCATCGCACTTCCGGCGGCGGCGCGCGCGGCGATCGACCCCGGCGGCGCGTTCGATTTCATCCGCTCAAAAGTGCTGGCCTATGTGCAGACCGAGCTGATCGCCTGCGAGATGAACGCGTTCGATGCGGCGCTTGCGCTGATCGCGCTCGGCCATCTCGGCGCCGAGCCCGGGAGCTTTGCCCCGGCCCTGCACCGCATCGTCAGCCATCTCGGCGAAGGCGGAAGGCGCGGGCCGTTCAGGGCCTATGAGTGGAACAAGATGAAGACCCCGACGCGCATCCTGGTCGGCGGCCCCGAGGTCACCTCGGCCTTCGTGCTGATGGGGCTAGCGCTGGCGCGCCGGGCGATGATGGGAGCCGCATCGTCGTGATTTGCATTTCCTTTACCCTCCCCTAGCAGGGTAATAGCGAAGCGTCCCTCCCCGTCGCGTTAAGTTGAAAGCGGGTATGCTGCCCAGGCGCTGGTGCTCTGGCCCAATCCGCACCACAATCCGCCGCCATGGTGACACGATTCGATTTTGCAGGCGGCCTGTTTGCATGCCCATGAAATTCCTGCTGGCGATTGCGCTCATTCTGCTGCCGGCGATCGCGCAAGCCGCCGACATATCGGGCGTTCCGAAAATTCGCGAGGGCGACCACATCCAGATCGGCTCCAGCCGGATTCGCCTCGGCGGGATCGACGCGCCCAGCGTGGATCAGCTTTGCCTCAACAATTCGGGCGAGCGCTGGACCTGCGGCGTCGCCGCCCGCGACGAACTGATCAAGCATGCCGGCAACAAGACCTGGAACTGCCACGTCCGCCAGGCCGCCGACCGCCGCGGCCGGATCGTGGCGCGCTGCGAGGTCGACGGCGAGGACATCCAGAAATGGATGGTGAAGAGCGGGTGGGCGCTGTCCTTTGTGCGGTTTTCCCACGACTACGATGCCGACGAGAA
The DNA here is from genome assembly GCA_963801875.1 of uncultured Alphaproteobacteria bacterium. Classification (GTDB taxonomy): domain Bacteria; phylum Pseudomonadota; class Alphaproteobacteria; order Rhizobiales; family Xanthobacteraceae; genus Bradyrhizobium. Next base: position 82,230 of record CAWDGT010000013.1, read on the forward strand.
GGCCGCGCGCGAGGCCAAGGCGGGGATGTGGCAGGGCGCGTTCATCGCGCCGTGGGACTGGCGCGTCCGCAACAAGAAGACCGCCATTCTCGGGGCCGCCAAGCCGCCCCCCAATGCCCATGCGATCCTGCTGGCGTCGGCTTCCGGACCGGTCGCGCCCTCGCCCGACTGCACCATCAAGGGCAACGTCAACAGTTCCGGCGAATGCATCTATCACAAGCCGACCAGCCGCTGGTATGCGCAGATCAAGATGCACATCAGCAAGGGCACGCGCTGGTTCTGCTCGGCCGAGGAAGCCGAAGCCGCCGGCTGCCGCGAGACCCGGCGATAGCCGCCCATCCCTCCGGCCTCATGGTTCGAGACGCACGCTGCCAAGTTTACGCAGGCTGCGTACACTTGCCTGCCTGCCGCGCTTCTCACCATGACGGTATGGGACCTCATCCTTGAGGAGCCGCGTCCCGCGCGGCGTCTCGAAGGATGAAGCCATCGCGCCCCAAGATGCGCTAACCTGCAGGTATGAGCGACCTTTACGACGATCTGGAATCGCAGGCGCCGCACGACCGCTCGCGGCTGGAGCGGGCGCTGCTGCTCGCGCTGGCGATCGTCATCGCCTACACCGCGCTGGCCTATCTCGCCTTGCCGGCGCTATGGACCCATTACGAGCACCAGAAGGGCCTCGCCAGCCTGCCGATGGTCACGCGGACCGCGCAAGGCATTCCCGGCGATCCCATCAATGTCGGGCTGATCGGCGACAACAAGGACATCCTCTGCGCCATGCAGGCCGCCGGCTGGTATCCCGCCGATCCCGTCACGCTTCGATCCTCGATCGAAATCGCCGGCAGCGTGCTCCTGGACCGACCCTATCGCGACGCGCCGGTGAGCCCGCTGTTCTATCTCGACCGCCGCGAGGACCTCGCCTTCGAAAAACCCGACGGCAACAGCGCCGATCACCGTCACCATGTCCGCTTCTGGAAGGTGCTGGACCAGGGCGAGGAGAAACGGCCGGTGTGGCTGGGCGCGGTGACCTTCGACCGCAGCGTCGGCGTCAGCCGCTATACCGGCGCCATCACCCACCATATCGGCGCCGATATCGACGCCGAGCGGAAGCTGCTGGCCGCCGACCTCGAGGCAGCATCCCTGGTGGATGCGAAATACCAGGTAACGGGCATCGGCCCCACGATGAGCGGGCGCAACGGCGGCGGCGATCCCTATTACACCGACGGCGAGGTGTGGATTCTGCGCCTGGTCGTGGCGTGCCAAAGGCGCGGAAGCCCCGCCGCGGTGATCGCCAGCCCGCCCGCCACCGAGATCAAGGACCAGATCTGGCACGGGATTGCGGACGCGCTGGGAAAATAGCGGCCGAGCGCGCGCCCCCTTATTTGCCGTCGTGGCGAGCCAACGTACCGCGCGAATGAGCCCAATGACGGGCTCCGCGACCAAGCCATCGAGCGTCCGTCATTCCGGGATGGTGCGCTAGCACCAGGCCCGGAATCTCGAGATTCCGGGCTCGATGCTTCGCATCGCCCCGGAATGACGGGTTCAATTCATGATCATCATGTTCTGGCTTGAATTTCCCGTCATTCCCCTGCATCCCTTCCCTCCCAGTATTACCGACAAGGAACACGAAAAATGGTCGTTCGCGCGGGCCGGGAATTCCTGGCGATCCCCGGGCCCACTACCATGCCCGACGAGGTGCTGCGGGCGATGCACCGTCCGGCGCTGGACATCTATTCCGATCAGATGATTGATCTGACCGACGGCCTGCTGCGCGACCTCTCCGGATTGTTCGCCACCAAAGGGCGCTCCTACATCTACATCGCCAACGGCCATGGCGCGTGGGAAGGCGCTCTCTCCAATGTGCTGTCGCGCGGCGACAAGGTGCTGGTGCTGGAAAGCGGCCGCTTCGCCATCGGCTGGGGCAACGCGGCGGCCGCCATGGGCGCCGAGGTCGAGGTGCTGAAGGGCGACTGGCGCCGCGCCATACGCGCGAGCGAGGTCGAAGCCCGCCTGCGGCAGGACAAGGACCACAAGATTAAGGCGATCCTCGCGGTGCAGGTCGATACCGCCTCGGGCGCCTACAACGACATCGAGGCGATCGGCAAGGCGATCAGGGCCGCGGGCCATCCGGCGCTGTTCATGGTCGATGCGGTGGCGTCGCTGGGCTGCATGCCGTTCGAGATGGATGCGTGGGGCATCGACGTTGCCATGTCCGGATCGCAGAAAGGCCTGATGGCGCCGCCCGGCCTCGGCTTCGTCGCCGCCAACGAGCGCGCCCGCGAGGTGCACAAGACCGCGGGCTTGCGGACGCCCTATTGGGACTGGACCGAGCGCGACGGCAGCGAGCACTACCGCAAATACGCCGGCACCGCGCCGGTGCACCTGTTGTTCGCGCTGCGGCAGTCGATCGACATGCTGTTCGAGGAGAAGCTCGAGAACGTGTTCCTGCGCCATCGCCTGCTGGCCGAAGCGGTGCGCCGCGCGGTCACGGTCTGGGCGGAAGGCCAGGTGCTCGGCTTCAACATCACCGAGCCGGCCGAACGCTCCGACACCGTCACGACCGTGGTGATGGGCGGCGGCCACGATCCGGTCGCGCTGCACCGCTATTGCAAGGAGAAATGCGGTGTGGTGCTGGGGGTGGGGATCGGCGAACTGCAGGGTCAGGCGTTCCGGGTTGCCCATATGGGGCATGTCAACGCGCCGATGATTCTGGGTACGCTCGGCGTGATCGAAGTCGGGCTCAACGCGCTTCAAATCCCGCACGGCAAGGGCGGCACCGAGGCCGCCATCGACTGGCTCGGCGAAAGTGTAAGCCCTTGACGACCCTTACACGTCGTCCCGGCCTGAGTCGGGACCCATACGCCGCGGCCTCTCGGCTATGGCGCTGACGGGCGACGCCTTTCGTAACAATCGACATCGGCGGCTATGGGTCCCTGCTTTCGCAGGGACGACCACGCTACACGTCTTTCGCAGGGACGGCGGCTCCCAAGGCTTTTCGCCGCGCGTTTTTTGGTGCTTATATTGATCCAGCGATAAATAAACGCCGACAGCGGCGCTGCGTATCATGCGCGCAAGGGAATATGGGGAGGGGTGTGATTGGCGTCCGTTGAATTGCGCGGCCTGACCAAGCGATTTGGGTCGCTTGCGGTCGTCGACCAAGTCTCGCTGCGGATCGACCACGGGCAGCTGGTCTGCCTGCTAGGCCCGTCCGGCTGCGGCAAGACCACGACATTGCGGCTGATGGCCGGTTTCCTGGAACCCTCGGACGGCGAGATCCATGTCGGCGACCGCCTGGTTTCATCGGCGGCAAGGACGTTACCGCCCCAGCAGCGCAAAATGTCGATGATCTTCCAGAGCTATGCGCTGTGGCCGCATATGACGGTCGCGGAAAATATCGTCTATGGCCTGCGCTTGCGCAAACTCGACCGCGACACCATCGCCAGGAAACTCGCGGCGATCCTTGCGACGACAAAAATCGAGGTTCTCGCGCAGCGCTATCCCGGCGAATTGTCGGGCGGACAGCAGCAGCGCGTGGCGCTGGCGCGCGCGCTGATCGTCGAGCCGGAAACGCTGCTGCTCGACGAGCCGTTGTCCAACCTCGACGCCAATCTGCGCGAGGAGATGCGTTTCGAAATTCGCCGGCTGCACGACGAATACCGCTATACCACGGTCTACGTCACCCACGACCAGTCCGAGGCGATGACCACCGCCGACCTGATCGCGGTGATGAATTCGGGCAAGATCGACCAACTCGGCACGCCGGAAGATATCTACGACCGGCCGCAATCGGAATTCGTCGCGCGCTTCATCGGCGCCAGCAATGTGATCAACGGCACCGCCCGCGACAGCAATCACATCTCGTTTGGGGGCGCGACCCTTGAGGTCGTGGGCGCGAAACTCAACCCCGGCCGGGCCGCTGTCGTCGCGATACGCCAGCACGACATCCAGCTTTCGACGCAGCCGCCGCCGACATCAGACAATGCGATCAAGGCCACCGTGACGCGCCAGGTCTTTCTCGGCGCGAGCCGCGACTACATGGTCGAGACACCGGACGGCACGACCTTGCGGGTTGTCACATCGACGGAAAACGCCGTTCCCCGCGGCACCGCGGTCTGGCTCACGCTGCCGCCCGAACGCTGCCGCGCGCTGAGCCGATAACAGGAGGACGCGATGAGAGCGCGGAAAATATCCCAGCGCGATATTCTGAAGGGCTCCTCGGCGCTGGCACTGGGCGCGGTGTTCGCTTCGCCCTCGCGCGCCGCGGCGCCGCCGGCGGTCGCGATCACGCCGGAATTGGTCGAAACGGCGAAAAAGGAAGGCAAGATCATCCTGTATTCCTCGATGGATCTGCCGGTGGGCGAGAAGCTCGGCAAGGCCTTCGAGGCGCAATATCCGGGCATCGCGGTGCAGATCGAGCGCTCCGGCTCGGAGCGGCTGTTCCAGCGGGTCGCCCAGGAGTACTCGAGCAATATCCACGCCGCCGACGTGATCAACAGTTCGGACGCCTCGCACTTCATTCCGTGGAAGAAGGATGGCTGGCTGGCGCCCTTCGTATCGGAAGATATCGCCAGATATTTTCCGCCGGAATATCGCGACCCCGACGGCATGTTCGCGACCTCCCGGATCTGGCTGTCGTCGATTGCCTACAATACCAATCTGGTAAAGCCCGAGGACGCGCCGAAAAGTTTTGCGGATTTGCTCGATCCGAAATGGGCCGGCAAGATGGTCAAGGGACATCCGGCCTATAGCGGCACGATCATGACGGCGACCTTCCAGATCGTCCGCGAGCTCGGCTGGGAGTATTTTGAAAAACTGTCGAAGCAGCGCGTGATGCAGGTGCAGTCATCGACCGACCCGCCGAAGAAGCTTTCGCTCGGCGAGCGCGCCGTTATGGCCGACGGCAACGAGTACGGCGTCGTGTTGTTGAAGGAAGCCGGCCAGCCGGTCGAGCCAGTGTATCCGACCGAGGGCACCCCGACCATCTCGGGCCCGACCGGCATATTCGCGACCGCGCCGCATCCCAACGCCGCGCGGCTGTTCCAGGCCTGGCTGCACACGCGGCAAACCCAGCAATTCTTCATCGACTTCACGGCGCAGTATTCGGTTCATGCGCAGGTGCGGTCGAAGCCGGGCCGCCGCAAGATTTCCGACATCAAGCTGATGAGGGAGGACGCCGCCGGCGTCGAGAAAATGACGGAAGAGATCAAGACGCGCTATGCGAAGCTGTTTCACGTCTAATTCGCTCCTCTCACCTCTCCCCGCCTGCGGGGAGAGGGAGCATTGTCGCGCAGGCGCGGGTACGAATTCAGATCGAAGGCAACATGACCATCGCGACCACGATCGGCACCACCCGCGCAAGGATCGACTGGACCAGACCAGTGCTCCTGCTGTTCGCGGCGTGCATGATCGTGCTGATCGTGATGCCGCTGTCGTGGCTTGCGATCTACAGCGTCACCGACAAGGCCAACCACCTGACGCTACAGAATTTCGTCACGCTGTTCACCGATCCGGACTTCCTCGATCCACTGTTGACCACCGCGATCATCGCCACCACCTCCGCCGCGATCTGCTGCGCGGTCGCGGCACCGATGGGATGGCTGGTGTCGCGCACCGACATGCCCGGGCGGCAGTTCATCCGCGCGCTGGTCACGGCCTCGTTCGTGACACCGCCATTTCTCGGCGCGGTCGCCTGGGAGTTGCTGGCGGCACCCAACAGCGGACTGCTCAACCAGCTGTATCGTTTTGTGACCGGTGCTGCGGCCGACGATCATCTGTTCAACATCTATTCGATGACCGGAATTATTTTCGTCATCTCCTGCTATACCTTCCCTTTCGTGTTTGTGCTCGTTTCCAACGCACTCGATAACATGCCGGGCGAACTCGAGGATGCTTCCGCCATCCTCGGCGGCAAGGCCTGGACCACGGCGCGGCGCGTCACGATTCCGCTGGCGCTCCCTGCCCTCGTCGCCGGCGCGCTGATCGCCTTTCTGCAGGCGATGACCCTGTTCGGCTCGCCGGCGATCCTGGCGCTTCCGGCCGGATTTCACACCATGACCACGAAAATCTGGAGCCTGTTCCAGTATCCGCCGAAACTCGAACTCGCCGCCGCCGCCGCCGTGCCGCTGCTGCTGCTGACGATATTGCTGCTGCAGGCGCAGAAATTCATCCTGGGCCGCCGCGGCTATTCGGTGCTGGGCGGCAAATATGGCGCGCCTCGCCGCGTCGAGATGAAGAAGTGGCGCTGGGCGGCGCTGGCGTTCTGCCTGGTGGTGCTGCTCAGTCCGGTTTTCCTGCCGTATTTCGCGCTGCTCAACGCCGCGTTCTCGCCGAACGCCACCACGCTGATGACGCCGTCGACACTCACCTTGCGCAATATCGTATTCGTGTTCACCGAATTGTCGGCGACCCAGCTTGCGCTCAAGAACACGGTAATTTTGGGCACCGCGACCGCGACCATCGGCACCATCATGGCGCTGGTGATCGCCTATGTCACCACGCGCCGCGTCATCGCAGGACATCGCATGCTCGGTTTTCTCGCCACCGCGCCGGTCGCGGTTCCCGGCATCGTGCTCGGCGTCGGGCTGTTTCTCAGCTACACGAGACCGCCCTTCGTGCTGTACGGCACGCTGTGGATTCTGCTGATCGCGTTTCTGACCATCAACCTGCCGTCGGCCTATCAGCAATTGCAGGCGGCTTTCGCCACCATTCATCCGGAGCTCGAGGACGCCAGCCGCATTCTCGGCGCGACACGGCTGCAGTCGCTGCGCCAGATCACCGCGCCGCTCTTGCGCACCGGCATGATCGCGACCTGGTGCTTCATCTTCATCGGGGTGATGCGCGAGCTTTCCGCGGCGATCGTGCTGTTCACCTCGCAGACCAAGGTGCTGTCGGTGCTGATCTACGATCTCAACGAAAGCGGCGATCTCGCCGCGATTTCCGTGCTGGGCATCGCGATGCTGGTGATCACCTTCGCGGTGGTGCTCGCCGTCAACCGGATTCCGGTATTCGGCGCCAATGCCGGCGCACGGCTGAGGAATTAGACCGAACGCCGTCTCGACCATGAGACCGTGATTTTGCCCCTCATCCTTCGAGACGCGCGCGATTGCGCGTTGCTCAGGATGAGGTTGGCTACCGTGACGGCTCCAGCCGATACGCCGCGACCTGCGCCTTCAGGCGCTCCAGCGACGCGACCGGCGCCTCGGGTCTGACGATGTAATCGCCCGCCGCCAGCCAGGACAGCACCTTCAGGTCGACCGTCGGCGAATGGTGGATCACGTCGCCGTAATTGTTCAGATCATGCGTGATTTTCTTGATCGCGCGAAAATCATGCGGGCGGGCGTTCGGGAATTCCGTCAATCGACGCGCGATATAGCCGGAGAAGTCATAGACGACCTGCAGCGTCGCCGGCGCGGCATCGCGCATCGCCACCCATTGCAGGATCGAATAGGCAGGCAGGTAGACGTCGAACTGGACGGCAGGATGTCCGGCGATCAGGGCGACCGCATCGCGCTCGAAGTTGCGGACCATCGCGGCGTAGTCGTACCCTTCCGCAAGGAAAGCGCTGCGCGCAGGATCCGTGATGAGTGCAAACGCCGCCTTTGCTTTCCCGGCGTTGTAGGCGCTTGCGAGGTCGAAATCGGGCCGAAGCGCGTTGATGTCGTCGATATGGGGAATCGGAAATTTGAATAACACCCCGCTGGTCAGCCTGGCCGTGATCGGCTCAAGCGGCCTGATCGAGCGCGCCAACATCCACAGCGACTCCCGCGCCATTTCACCGCTGAAAAGATAACCCGCCACGCCTCTGGCGTTTCTCCGGTAAAGATCGGCGGGAAGATAGACGTCATGGTCGATATCGGGCGCGTCGCGGAAGATCCAGTCGTCAATTTGCCAGATTACCCGTTTGGGGCGACGATCGAGCGCCGCGGCGAGTACGAAGCTTTGTTCGTGGGAATTCGACCCGCTCATCGCCAGCTTCAACGACTTTACGCCGAGCAGCCGGTCGATATCGCTCTGCCGGAAGTGAATCGCGAGCGAGGTGCCCATGAAGACGGTGTCGAAATCCTGGCTGCGGATCAGTCCGGCGTTTTGCATCCGGCTGTCCAGCGAATACGCCGCCGTATAGAAACGCGCTGGCCTGAAGAGCTGCAGTGGATCGACGGCGAAATTGAGCGCGGCCGCCATCAGCACGATCAGGCCGCTCGCGCCCAGAAACCGCAGCAGATTTTTGGCGGCTGGGCTCATGAGATCATGATCCAATTAGGTTGAATCGGATCATGATCTCATCTTTTCGTCTGAGCATGATCTTTTCGAAAAACCGGTTCCCACTTTTTCGGATCATGCTCTAGAACCTGAAATAGATGAATTCGCTGTGCTGCTGGATTCCGAGAATTCCGAAAGCCAGCACCGCCGCGCCGGCATAGAGCAGTGCCGGATGCATCCGCCACGCGCCGAGCGCCTCGCCGACCGCCCGGTTGGCGTGATCGTAGCCCATGATGGTCTGCGTATTCGGTGCAAACCAGGCGATGGCGGCATAGACCGCGATGAAGACGGCGTCAGCCATCTCGCCGCGGCCGAATACGATTTTTGTGGGATCGGCCATGCCGGACAGGATCGACACCGCCGACGCCATGCTGTCGGCGCGAAAGAACACCCAGGCGATAACCACCGAAAGAAACGTCAGGACGAAGGCGGCGAGGTTTGCCGCCCGCGCGAAGCGCGGCGCGACCGGTGGCGCGAAATGGTTCCAGGCATGGTTGATGCAAAGATAGAGGCCATGCAGCACGCCCCAAATGACAAACGTCCAGGCCGCGCCGTGCCAGAGGCCGCCGAGCGCCATCGTGATCATCAGGTTGACATACCTAAGCACGGCGCCATGGCGGTTGCCGCCGAGCGGGATATAGAGATAGTCGCGCAGGAACGCCGACAGCGTCATGTGCCAGCGCCGCCAGAACTCGATGATGTTTCGGGCCTTGTACGGTGAGTTGAAGTTGAGGGGCAGGAAAATGCCGAACATCAGCGAAATCCCGATCGCCATGTCGGAATAGCCGGAGAAATCGAAATAGAGCTGAAAGGTGTAGGCCAGCGCGCCGATCCAGGCCTGATCGAACGACGGCGGGATCGGGCCGAAGGCGAGCGCGACCACCGGCTGGATGCCGTCGGCGAGACAGGTCTTCTTGAACAGGCCGATCGCGAAGATGATCAGGCCGCACAGGATCAGATGCGGGTTCGGCCGCTGCGCCGCAGTTCGTTCGAACTGCGGGATCATATCCCTGTGGTGAAGGATCGGCCCAGCGATCAAATGCGGGAAGTAAGTGACGAACAGCGCATAATGCGGCAGCCGGTAGCCCGCGACATTGCCCCGGTAGGCGTCGACCAGGAACGCGATCTGGGTGAAGGTGTAGAAGGAAATTCCGACCGGGAGCAGGATGTTGACGGTGAGGCCGGTGGAAAAGACGGCATTGAGGTTGGCGGCGAGGAAGCCGGCATATTTGAAGGTGCCGAGCACGACCAGATCGCCGGTGACCCCGATGGTGAGAACGGCGAAGCGCCGGCGGCCCTTCAGCCTCCTCGCGATCAACAGCCCGCCGACCAGATAGTTGAACGCGACCGACGCCGCCAAGAGCGCCACAAACTGCCAATTGCTGACCGAATAAAACACCAGCGATGCCAGCGCCAGCCAGATCACGGCAGCCAGATTGCCGAGCCGGCCCAGCAAAAAATAGCCGATCAGGGCGATCGGCAGGAACAGGAAAATAAACTGATACGAATTGAACAGCATAAGTCCGATCTCGGGCAGGCCGAAAAGCCTAACCATACAACCCCGCGGCCAACAAGCCGCGCGCGCCTCTGGCGCAAGGTCGGCATATCTGGCAATCCGCTGGCGAGAACCGATATGGCAGTGCGGCACGCCGCCCGATCCGCAAGTACGACGAGAGTGACACGCCGATGGACAAAAAGAGTTCCCTGACGCCGCCGGTGGCGCCGTGGCGGCCGCATTCCGTCACCACCCACGGCATCACCGTTGTCGACGATTATGCGTGGCTGAAGGACCCCAACTGGCAGGAAGTGCTGCGCGACCCCGGCGTCCTCGATGCGGATATCCGGAAATATCTCGAAGAAGAAAATGCCTATACCGAAAGCCTGCTCGGCCATACCGGCGCGTTGCAGAAGGCGCTGGTTGCGGAAATGCGCGGCCGGATCAAGGAAGACGATTCCAGCGTGCCCGCGCCGGATGGCCCCTTCGCCTATATGCGCAAATTCCGCGAGGGCGGTCAGCACGAACTGTTTGGCCGCATGCCGCGCAACGGCGGGGAGGCCGAGATTATCCTCGATGGCGACGCGCTTTCGGCTGCCCACGAATATTTCAGGTTCGGCGGCGCACGGCATTCGCCGGATCACCGGCTCGAGGCCTGGAGCGCCGACGTCAAGGGCTCGGAATATTTCTCGATCCGCGTGCGCGACTGGGCGACCCGCACCGACCGTGACGACCTCGTCGAGGAGACCGACGGCGCGGTGGTGTGGAGCACGGACTGCAAAAGCTTCTTTTACGTCAAACTCGACGACAACCACCGCCCGATGCAGGTCTGGCGTCACCGCCTGGGCACAGCGCAGGCGGATGATGTGCTGGTCTATGAAGAGCGGGATTCCGGCTGGTTCACCCACATCCATGAAAGCTCCAGTGGCCGTTTCTGCGTGATCGCCGGCGGCGACCACGAAACCTCCGAGCAGCAGCTGATCGATCTCGCCAATCCCGGCGCGCCGACGCGCCTGGTCGCGGCGCGCGAAGTTGGCGTGCAATATTCACTCGCCGACCGCGGCGACGAGCTGTTCATCCTCACCAATGCCGGTGACGCCATCGACTTCAAGGTCGTCACCACGCCGCTCGCCGCGCCGGAGCGCGCCAACTGGCGCGATCTGATCCCGCATCGCGCCGGCGTCTATATCATCGATCTCGAACTCTATTCCGGTCACCTGGTACGGCTGGAGCGCGCCAACGCGTTGGCCGCCATTGTCATCCGCGACCTCACAACCGGCGACGAGCACGCCATCGCCTTCGACGAGGCGGCGTATTCGCTCGACACCATGGGCGGCTATGAATTCGACACAACCAATCTGCGCTTTTCCTACTCCTCGATGACGACGCCATCGGAAGTCTATGACTACGACATGGCTGGTCGGACGCGCACGCTTCGCAAGCGCCAGGAAATTCCTTCCGGGCACAACCCGGCCGATTACGTCACCACCCGCATCATGGCGACCTCCCATGACGGCGCCGCGGTTCCGGTCTCGATCCTGCACGCTAAGGACCTCAAGCGCGATCGAACCGCGCCGCTATTGCTCTACGGCTACGGCTCCTACGGCATGGCGATGCCGGCCTCGTTCTCCGCCAATCGGCTGTCGCTGGTCGATCGCGGCTTTGTCTACGCCATCGCCCATATCAGAGGCGGCACCGACAAGGGCTGGGGCTGGTATCTCGACGGCAAGCGCGACAAGAAGACCAACAGTTTTGAGGATTTTGCCGCCAGCGCCCGCGCGCTGATCGAAGCCAAATACACCGCGACAAAACGCATCGTCGGCCATGGCGGCAGCGCCGGCGGCATGCTGATGGGCGCGGTCGCCAACCGCGCCGGCGAATTGTTCGCCGGCATCGTCGCCGAGGTGCCGTTCGTCGACGTGCTCAACACCATGCTCGACGACACCCTGCCGCTGACCCCGCCGGAATGGCCGGAGTGGGGCAATCCGATCGAGAGCGAGAAGGATTTTCGTACCATCCTGTCCTATTCGCCCTACGACAACGTCGCGGCCAAGGACTATCCGGCGATCCTCGCGATGGGCGGGTTGACCGATCCGCGCGTCACCTATTGGGAGCCGGCGAAATGGATCGCGCGGCTGCGCGCGACCATGCGCAGTGGCGGCCCGGTGCTGTTGCGCACCAACATGGGCGCCGGCCACGGCGGCGCGTCGGGTCGCTTCAACCGGCTCGACGAGGTCGCGATCGCCTATGCGTTTGCGCTGTGGGCGGTGGGATTGGCCGAGAAGAGCGGGGTGTGAGCCGCGCCGCGTGGCAGAGCCTGCTTACGCCGGCGCGGTCGACGGCCGGTTGAGTTGCCGGCGATCTTCCGGCTGTGACATACGATTTGCTTAGAGCCTGTCCTCAATTGGAGGATTCCCAAGGAGATTATCGCGTGATTCATAGGCGGTCAGCTGATTCGGAGCTGACAGATGCGCCGCTACGCCCTTCGGGACGATCAATGGGACAGGATCAAGGATATTTTGCCCGGACGTGAAGGGCATGTGGGGGTAACGGCCAAGGACAATCGGCTGTTTGTAGAGGCGGTGATCTACCGTTACCGGGCCGGCATCCCTTGGCGGGACTTGCCCGAGCGCTTTGGCGACCCGATCAAGATACATACGCGCTTCTCGCGCTGGGCCAAAAGCGGCGTGTGGAAGAAGCTGTTTGAGATGCTGGCGAGCGATGCGGATAATGAGTACGCCATGATCGACAGCACGATCGTGCGAGCGCATCAGCACAGTGCCGGCGCACAAAAAAAGACGGCGAAGACCAGGCGATCGGGCGCAGCAAAGGCGGGCTGAGCACCAAGATTCATGCGCTTGTCGATGCGTTAGGCAATCCGCTGGACTTCATCCTGACGCCGGGCCAAGCCCATGATCTGCAAGGCGCCGACGCGCTGCTGCCGGATATGGCGGCCGAGGCCTTGCTGGCAGACAAGGCCTTCGATGCCGACGAGCGGGTGATCGAGCCGTTGCTTGCACGGGGAAAGTCGATCGTGATCCCGCCCAAGAGCAACCGCAAGGTTCAACGCGATTTTGACAAAGACGCCTACAAGGCCCGCCACCTCATCGAGAATTTCTTCTGCAAGCTCAAGCAATACCGCGCCATCGCCACCCGCTACGACAAAACCGCCAGAAATTTCCTCGCCGCAATCCACCTCGCGGCTGCTATCATCTGGCTCAATTGATGACAGGCCCTAGCGGACCTACCCTCTTTGAGGGTTAATTTTTTACTCAGCCGGACCGCGGCGTTTTCAGTCGATCCCCTCAAGGCCGAATGCCGCCGTCGGCGCTCAATTCGCGTCAAACCGCCATATTGCGCCGGAATTGCGCGATTTGTGACAACGACGCCTGGTGGTTCTACCGATCGCAGACGTCGCCTTGACGTAACCGCGCCCGGCCGCAGTTCCACGGGCCGCCTGTTGACGTCTTAATCGGCCGCGAACTGTTTTATGGTTCGATGACTGGCGTATGCGCGCGACCGCGCCTGCACGGGATGGACCAACTCGACCGTCGATACCGGATCAAATTGCGGAAATTGCGTGCCATGCCAGAGCCCGATCCGATTGGGGATTATCTGCAGCGATTGACGCCGCTGGCGCGCAGCAGCCTTTTGACCGAACTCGAGCGGCTGGAAATCTGCGGCGCCGAAATCGCCGGCACCGAAGCGGTCGTGGAGAAATTGCGCGCAGAGTTCCGGAAAGACGGGGCCACCCACAATCGCCTCGGCAACCCGTCGCGGTATTTCTTCGCGCCGCTGGAACCGCTGCTGGTCGACGGCGCTCCCGAGCACGCCAATTCCGGCCGGATACAGCGCGGTTCGCTGTCTCCCGTCTGGGAATGGATCAGCCGAAATCTGTTGCCGACCATGACGCGCGACTTCGTCAAGTCGATGAACGAGCTGATCGCCTCCGACAGCCAGCGGGAAGCCCGGGGGGTCACCGACGCGTTCCACACCAAGGTCGTCAAATCGCTCGAGGGCACGCTTGCCTCGCCGGACGGCGCCGATCAGGCCCGCGCCAAGCTCGCGACCTACACTGCTTCGCAGGCGGTCTATGGCGACGTGACCAGGATACTGTGCGTGCTGCGTGCACGCGATGCGCTGGCGAAGTTTGACGGCGCGCTTCCGGAAAGAATCGCGAAGTTCGATGACGGGCCGGTCGCCAAGATAACGGGCTTATTGGACGCGTTCGGAAAGAAGCATGCCGAGGTGATCCCTTTCGCGCTGGCGCTGGTGGCGAATCGGCTCCGGACTCCCTGGCAACTGATCCGCCTCGCCACCAAGGCCGCGCCCAGCAAGAACGCCGGGGATATCGCCGCCACGCCCTATGCGATCGTGGTCTCGATGGTGCTGGACTGGCTGGACGACAAGCGGCTGGCGTTGCGTCTCGCGCTCAAGACCAACCGCGTCCTCGTCGCCAGGGAAATCCTGACCGACATTTACGACGCCGAATACGCGTTGCGGGTCCGCATCGATCTGCTCGACCAATCCGACTGGGGGGTCCGGCTCGACAGCCTGATGAGCGCGATCGCCACCCTGGTGGAAGCCGAGGTGGCGCGGTTTCCCGAGAATGTCGGCCACGTTCTGGGATCGCGCAGCCTGCGCAGCCATCAATCCCTGACCGGACGCCTGACCTATCTGGCATGGAAGGGCCGCGACGTCGTGAGCGACGGGGCGGCCTATTGCAAGAAGCTGATCGGCCAGTCCTAGCAAAGCCCGCGCCTCGGGAGCGCGGGGCGATCGAATATCGCGTAAGCCATTAGTTTTGCTTCGCGCGCAACCTCAGGAATTTCTCCAGAAATCGTCCCGAGACGACGAATCTGAACCACCAATATGCTATTCGCCGCGTGCTCATTTGTCCCGTCCTCGATACCAGGAGTGGCCCCCGGCCGGCATCATGAATAGCGCCGAACCCGGCGCCCCGCTGTGACATGCTTCACACTTGGCAAGGCTAATGCCGCGCCTCTCGAACCGCGGGGCGCCAGTGACGCGATCAGGCCTCGACCGAGCCTGAGACGATTCAGACCACCGCGTTCTTCGCCGCCGCTTCGCGGAAGTAGGCCGCGCTGAGCTTCGGCGTTCGCTTCTGCGTCTTGAAGTCGACATAGGCCAGGCCGAACCGGTTTGCAAAACCGTCGCTCCATTCGAAATTGTCCATCAGGCTCCAGTGAAAGTAGCCCTTGACGGGCACGCCCGCAGCGGTTGCCCGCTGCAGATGCGCAAGGTGATTGCGAAAGAACATGACGCGGTCGGAGTCATCGACGACGCCTTTGGCCGACATCTCGTCGCGCGCCGCGCAGCCGTTTTCGGTAATGTAGATTTCCTTTACGTTCCACAGCGACTGCAGCTGTCGCGGCGCCCAGTACATCGCCTCGGGGCCGAGCAAGTGCCACGGCGAAAGCATGTGCGGGTGCGACTTGCTGAACGCTATCGGTCGAAACCCGCTGGCTGCCTCGGAAGCCGCCACATAGGCGGCGGGCCGGTAGATGTTGAGGCCGATAAAATCGACCGGCGAGGAGATGATCTTCAAATCCTCCGCGGTGAAGTCAGGCGCATCCTTTCCGGCGGCGGCAAGATAGGCGTCGCTGTACTTGCCCTCGAGGATGGCGGTGAGACCACCGGCGTTCATTTCGCGCGTTGCGATCTCCGCGGCCCCGATGTTCTCGGGTGTCTCGATCGCCGGTACCGCCGTGCTGAGATTGTCGGCCGGCCCGCATTTGATTCCCGCTCTCCCGCCGGCGCGGATCGCCTGGACCGCAAGCCCCTGGGCGAGCACGACGTTATGCCGGACCTGATTGAGCCTGGCGTTCGACAACCGCAACCCCGGAGCATGTTCGATCCGGACCTTCCTGCCGTCGACCACCGTATCGATGCCGCGATGGCCGATATCGACGATGGAAAAGAATTCGTTGATGGTGAAGAATTTGTTGGCCCGGTCACCGAGCGCGCGCGCCATATAGCCGGCATAATCCGCGAACGCCTTCGCGGTATCGCGCGACTGCCAGCCGCCTTTGTCCTGCAGCGCCTGCGGCAGGTCCCAGTGGTAGAGCGTCGGAAAGGGTTCGATGCCGGCTTCGAGCAGCGCGTCGATCAGGCGATGATAGAATGCGAGACCCCTCGCATTCGGCTGACCGACGCCGTGCGGAAAGATCCGCGGCCAGGCGATGGAGAACCGGTACGCCTTGACGCCGATGTCCCGCATCAGCCGCACATCGTCCCGGTAGCGATGGTAATGATCACTGGCGACGTCGGCGTTGTCGCCATTCCTGATCTTGCCCGGCGTATGGGCGTAGGTGTCCCAGATCGATGCGCCGCGTCCGTCCTCCCGCACGGCGCCCTCGATCTGGAACGCCGAGGTGGCTACTCCCCAGGCGAAACCATCGGGAAACGTAGCCGCAATGCCGGGCGCGGGCTTCGGACTTTCCGCCGATGAGGCGGCGAGGCCAGCCAGCGGCGCGGTTGTCATCCCGAGCGCGGCGCTACCGACGGCCCTGGCGACATCCCGTCTGGTGGGATTGGAGGACATTGATCGACTGACCCCTTTGCGAGCGAGGAAGGCCGGACGAGAGATGGATCAGCTTCCTTCGCCGGGGCGACCAGCGTCAAGCACCGGTGCCTCCAGCCGGCGGTTTCCTTTCGGCAAGAGAATTTCCGGCCACGAAAAAGCCCGCCGGTTTGGCCGGCGGGCTTTGACAGATATCGCTAAAGCAGCGCTGTCGATCAGAGATCCCGGTACATCCGCGGTAACCTCGGATCGATCGGCGTCACATGGCGCGAAGGTTTTCCGCGCTGGTCTTGCCACGCATGCTGTCGACCTTCGCTTCGAACGAAAGCTTCTGGCCTTCGTTGAGCGAGCCCATGCCTGCGCGCTCGACGGCGCTGATGTGCACGAACACGTCGTTGCCGCCGTCGTCAGGCTGAATGAAGCCGAAGCCCTTTGTCGCGTTGAACCACTTAACTGTTCCGGTAGTCATTTTATTTAACTTCTCCAAGATGCGCATATGCGCGATACGCCCGCACGACCTTCGCGCGAGCTTGATCCGATTTCAGCGATGTCTTGGGGAGTAGAGCCGGTTCGGCGCGATCAACAAGGCAAATCGATTATTCGAATGCGAGGCGTTTACGCCACTACGGCGGAAATAGCAAGCTAAACCGGTCGACGTGACAAAACGCTAATAATTAACAATTGAGGCTGGCGGCGGATCAGCCCAGCCGGCTGATCTGCTCCTCGGTCACCACGCGCTCGACATTCTCGGTCTTGCTCTTGATGCGGTAGCGCGGGCGTCCGTCCGACTCGATCGGCAGGCAGGTGACGATGGTGTAGATGCTGCGCTGCTTGACGACGGCGCGGCCCTGCGGCCCCTGCTGCTGATGATGAACGTCGTCATTGATCGCGAAATTGTGGGCCATCGCCTGTCTTCCCGTTGAAGTGGGGCTTTTAGTCGCAATAGCCCAGAAACGCAACAAACTTCGCTGGTTAGCAGGCTTTGGCAGGCGCCGGACGATGGGGCGGGCCGGGTCTGACGGTCAAAGCGCCCGAATCTACCCGGTTTCCCGGTCACACGCGGTGCTGTCGAGTTCGGGCCGGTAATCAGGTGGCGTCCTGTGACAGTTTTCGGGGTCGCAAGCGAGGCTTTGTCGATGCCCGGCAATGGTTCCTATTGCGCTTGCACCGCACACTAACTAAAAAAACATCTCGGGGAAATGCAGACTCCCCATCAGACGGTCATCGTCCAAGCTCTGCGCAGCGCTCGATTCGTCGGGAAGATTGCGCATGGACGACCGCAAACATTCAATTACTCCGCAAGACCTTTATGCCCGGCTCGGCTCCGAGGCCGCGCCTGTTGTCGTCGACGTACGGCGCGATGATATCTTTGCCGGCGCCGACCGACTCGTTGCTCCCGCATTCCATCGTTCTCCGGACGCCGTCGAACGGTGGCGCGACGAATTGCCGGCCGGGCGACCGGTCGTCGTCTACTGTGTTCACGGACACCAGGTCAGCCAGGGCGTGGCTGCCGCATTGCGTCTTATGGGAGTCGAAGCCGATTTCCTGGAAGGCGGCATTGCAAACTGGACCGAGCAGGGATTGCCGACCCGCCGCAACATCGGGACTAGTCCGGGCAAGTGGGTGACGCGGGAGCACCCGAAGATCGACCGAATTGCCTGCCCCTGGCTGATCCGGCGCTTCATCGATCCGAATGCGGAATTCATCTATGTCCCGAAGGATCAGGTCGTTGCCGTTGCCCGGCGGACCGGTGGAATTCCCTACGACATCGACGGCGTGGAATTCACCCACGAGGGCGAACGCTGCTCGTTCGATACCATCCTGCGCATCTACGATATCAGCGACCCGGCGCTTGACCATCTGGCGACCATTGTGCGGGGCGCAGATACGTCGCGCCATGATCTGAGCCCTCCATGCGCCGGCCTGTTCGCGATCTCGCTCGGCCTCTCGGCCAACTCCCCGGATGATCAACAAATGCTCAAACACGGCACGGTCATTTACGACGCGCTCTACACCTGGTGCCGCAGTCTGCAGGCCGAGACGCACAACTGGCCCGCCCGGGCGGTGGGGGCCTGAGCGGTGTCGGCGCGCCTGCGATGGAGTTCGGTCATGGACCGCCTGGCGTCATAATTCCCTGCGCTGACACTTTCAAGAAGCCCGCGCGGGCAAGAGCAACAATGGGGCAATCAACCCAACCAAAGGAGGACCGGACAATGCATAAGATGCTTTGGATCGTGGCTTCAGTTTTCACGGCTTCGCTCGCCTGCGCGCAAGCGCAGGAAGTCGACTGGCAAAAGGTTGACGACGCTTTCGGCAGAAAGCCCGCCGCCGTATCGGGCGACGTGCATCGCTATGGCTTCCCGCGCAGCGACCTGACCGTGACGCTTGACGGCGTCATCATCAAACCGGCGCTGGCGCTGGGCGGCTGGATCGCGTTCAAGCCGGCGCACGGCGGAGCCATGGCGATGGGCGATCTCGTTTTGCTGGAGTCCGAAATCAACCCGGTCATGCTGAAGCTGATCGAAGGCGGACTAGAGATCACCGCCGTGCACAATCATCTGCTGCGGGCGAATCCTGCGACCTTCTACATGCATGTCGGCGGCCACGGCGACCCGGCAAAGATGGCGGCGGTCATTCGTGATGCGCTCGGCGCAAGCAAGACGCCATTGGCAACACCAGCTGCCGCCGGCCCCGCACCGGCGGTCGACCTCGACACCGCGCAGCTCGATCAGATCATCGGCGTCAAGGGACAGCCGAACGGCGGCGTCTATCAATTCGCCGTGCCGCGCCGCGATCCGGTGACGGAGAACGGAATGCAGATAAATCCGGCCGGCCCGATGGGCGTGGCGATTGCCATCGGCTTCCAGCCCACCGGCGCCGGCAAAGCCGCCATTACCGGCGATTTCGTACTTACCGGCGAGGAGGTGAACCCCGTGATCAGGGCGTTGCGGGCGAACGGCATCGAGGTGACCGCGGTCCACAGCCACATGCTGGACGAGCAGCCGCGGTTGTTCTTTCTGCATTTCTGGGCCAATGACGATGCCCTGAAGCTCGCGAGGGGACTGCGCGCCGCGCTTGACAAAACCGCGAGCACCAAAAGCTAGGGTTGGAAATTCACGGGGGGACGCCACATGACGACAACGACCACCGTTCCGCACGGCCGGATCGCCGAATTGCTACGCTACTTTCTGCGGCTGGGCTTTCTGGGTTTTGGCGGTCCGGTGGCGCTGGTCGGCCAGATGGAGCGCGAACTCGTCGATGACCTCAAATGGCTCACCAAGGAGCAGATGCGTGAGGCCATCGCGATCTGCCAGTCCCTGCCGGGGCCGCTGGCGATTCAGGTCGGGATCTATATTTCATACCTGCGTGGCGGATTCTGGGGCGCCTGGGCCGGTGGATGGGCGTTCATCCTGCCAAACTTCGTCATCGTTGCCGTGCTGGGCGCGCTCTATGTCTATCTCGGCGACCTGCAGCCGGTCACCGCGATCTTCTATGGCGTCAGTCCCGCGGTCATCGCGCTGATCCTGCATTCCTGCTACCGGCTCGCCAAGCTTGGCATGGAAGACTGGCTGCAATGGGCGATCGCGGCGGTCTGCCTCGCCGTCACCGTCATCCTTCAAGCCGAGGTGGCGCTGCTGTTCATCGGCGCGGGTATCGTCGGCATTCTCTATTACGGCAGCCTGTTCAGGCGAACGCCGCCGGCGCTCTCGATAGCCGTGGCGCCGGTTCTCGCACAACTCGCGCCGTCAGCGTCGGGCTCGATCCTGGGAAAACTTCTGCTGTTCTTTCTCAAGGCCGGCTCGCTCACCTTTGGCAGCGGCCTCGTGATCGTGCCGTTCCTCGAACAGGGACTGGTTCAGCAGTTCGGCTGGCTGGACCAGCGCCAGTTCCTGATCGCGGTCGCCATCGGCATGATCAGTCCGGGTCCGGTGGTGATCACCGCGACCTTTGTCGGCTATCTCGTCGCGGGATTCTGGGGCTCCCTGGTCTCGACCATCGGTATTTTCCTTCCGTCCTTCCTGCTGGTCCTCATCGCCGCGCCGCTGCTGGCCCGCCATCGCAGCAATCCCAACGTCCAGGGATTCGTCAAGGGTGCCTACGCGGCAGCGATCGGAACCATCCTCGGCGCATGCATCCTGCTCGGACGCATCGCGATCGGCGACTGGCTCACCGCCCTGATCGGGCTAGTCTCGCTCGCCGTGCTGTTCCGCTGGAAAGTCAGCAACCCGCTCCTGATCGCCGCAACCGCGGTGGTCGGCCTGATCGCATACCCGATAATGCAGCCGACCTGGGTGATGGTTCACTAGCATCGCGTCGTTGTCGGCGATGCGCGGCCGACACGGCCTGTCGTGACTTCGACCGGTGCCTCGACGTGGCCTAAAGGACTCTGGCTATCGCGAAGCCGTTCTTGTTCAGCGCGATCAGAACCGCGTCCGCGAGCATCTGGCACTCCGCCAGCTCCTTATAAGTCTGATCCCATTGCGATCCGTCATTTCTCGTCGGGTAATCGACGAAGGCCGTATGGATCGCGTTGGTAATGATCGCTCGAATCTCCTCCATCAAACCAACTCCCACAATGCTGCGCTGGCGGGGCGGCTTTACTCGACCGCTTTTTGCATGTCTCACGCCATGCCGGTCGGCTTGGGCGGGTGCGCAGTTCTCGGATGATGGTCATGAAGAAATACGGCGAAGTTATATCTCAGGAGCGGATTGTCGGGAACCGCGGCCTCGAACAGTCTTTCCTGCATGTCACGAGGCAAGTCCGGCCAAAGCTTGAACGCCGCGTGCCCCAACAACAACTGAAACTCCCTGGACAAGTTATTCATATGCCACCTTTGGCTTATGATCGATCCGATTTGCCTGCCGGCGCATCTTATATGGTCAAGCCTTATACGGCCAGGGCGAGGCCTCCATCAAATTGGAACGACGCCAACCGACAACTCCTCACGCCACCAGCAGCGGAGGAAACATCTCCTCCCAGTCCTTTTCGCTCATCTTCGGCGCAGCATCGGCAGGCATAAAGGCCCTGGTTTCGAACCGGTCGCCGCATTTCGTGCAGGACCAGAGATTGACGACCAGATGCTCACTTACGAATTCCGACCAATCAGGAGCAATCTGCGCCTCACCACATTTGACACATGTCGTAGTCATGGCGATCCTCCATTGCTTCTTCTTGTTCTCCGCTCAAAAAGTGGGGAGTTTTTTCATTGTTGATACAGTCGCATCTTGAGCGCGGCGGTCCGCATTGATCCAGATCAAAAACCGGCCTCCTTTTGCGGCATTACCTGCATTGCACTGCGATAAACTGCTCGCCGAATCTGCGATACCGATCGATCGACCGGACTGCGGCCTATGATCTTGAGCGCGACGCGCTGCTTGATATCGGTAGAGGGCTAGGAACGCGCGAAGGCGCGCAGGCACTCTGACGTCGCTTCCGCAAGAGAATTGACCAATGCGCCGGCGGTCGTGTCGCTGGCAAGCGCTGCGGATTGTCCGGCAAACAAGGCGGTAAGTTCCCTGTCTCCCGTGTTGCCAAGCGGCGCGGTGAGACTGAGCTGGGCGGGAAACTCCACCGACCTCAGCCCTGAGGCCAGGAGGTCCTCAATGAGCTTGTTCTTCACATAGCGCGCAGGCCGGCCGGTAATCATGTCTGTGACAACCGTGCAGGCGTCAGTGGGCTCGCGCAGTGCCGCGCGGTGAGCATCGAGCACGTTGGCCTCCTCGCAGCGCAGGAACGCCGTGCCTAATTGAACGGCACTTGCGCCAAGGACAAAGGCCGCGGCCACCGTTCGCCCGTCGGCCACGCCGCCGGCGGCAATGACGGGAATCTTCACGGCATCCACAACTTGCGGCAACAGCGCGAACAGGCCCGGTTGCATGGTGATGTCGACACCGGTGAAGGTGCCACGGTGTCCGCCGGCCTCGGTGCCCTGCGCAATGATGGCGTCGACACCCCGCTTCTCAAGCATCCTCGCTTCGGCCACGGTCGTGGCGCTGGAGATGATGAAAATTCCGGCGTCTTTAATGGCGTTAATTACCTCCTGATGAGGCAGGCCAAAATGGAAGCTCACCATCTGCGGCCTGGCCCGCATCAGCATCGAGACGTGTTCGCGGCTCACTTCACTCGCCGCACCTCTTGGCTCGGGTACCGCTCAGAGGCCTTTCGCGTCGAAGTGCGCCTGCAGATGCGCCCGCATCGGCTCGCTGACATCCCGGGTAATACTCGGCTCCGGCCAGAGCGGATAGTTGACGTTGAGGCTGCCACCGCTCAACTGCTGGAAGCCGGCGATCCGCCGCTCTGCCTCCTCGGCTGAAAAACCCCACATGCCCAGGCCCCCCAGGCCGCCGGCGTTGCTGACCGCCGCGGCCAGCGCAGGTGTACTGAGCCAGCCCATCGGCGCCTGAAGGATCGGCCATTTGAGATTGAGCCTGTCAGTGAACGCGTTTTGAGACCACATGAGCCTTTTCCCATGACATGGACATCGGGGCTCGGCAGCGTCCAGCGTTCGCCCGACCAGCCCTCTCGTTTTCCTTAGCCAATGAGGGGGACATTCGTCCACCAGATGTTAGGGGAGTGCGATGTCCGCTATTGCTCAACAACCGACGTTCATTCAGCCGGCCGCCAGGTCCGGTTCGTGCCGCAACCTGAAGCGGCGTCACGTCTGGACCATCGGCTGCCAACTGCCATACATCAGCGACCGCCACAGCCACTCGACAGGACCATACCGATACCGGCCCAACCACCAAGCGCTGACAGCGGCCTGCATCGCGTACACGGCGACGCCGATTGCGAAAGCCGTTGACACACTCAACTTGCTGAACAGTCCAAAACCGTAGCCATAGAAAATCCACCCCAAGATGAGGGATTGGCCGAGATAGTTCGTGAATGCCGTTCGGCCGACCGGTGCGGCCCACGCAAGCATCCTTTGCCCAGCGGGAACGCTTGCAAGGCCGACGATGCTTGCAGCATAGCCGGCGGCCAGAATGATCCCGCCAAGCCGATCCGCCACTTCGTGAGCACGTCCAGGCGACGGCCAACCGTATAAATCTCGCCATTGCACCGCGACGGTGAGCGCACCGCCGAACAACAGCCCACCCATTGCGATGCCAAACAGAAGGCTTTTGTGTTCCGAAGCGCGCCGCAAAATCCCGGAGCGCCACGCGAGGACACCGAACAGAAAAAGCGCAATAGTCCGAGGAAATATCAGAACGTGAAGCGGGAAGATCGCCGGTATCTCCCGAATTCGAAAGGCAAGCACGTCCAGGAACCCGCCGTCGGCATATGCCATTGTAGCCTGCGCAATACGTTCGCCGATCCAAAAACGAGAAGGCAACTGCACTGGCATCGTGAGAAAAAGGACCAGAGATGCCACCGCGACAAGAAGGGCAAGCCACCTCGGGCCGAACAAAAACGGCAGAACGACCAGACCCACCACGGCGTACTCGACAAGGATATCGCCATTAAAGAGCAGGAACAAATGCGCCGCACCGATCGCCAAGAGAACCACTAACCGCCGGACCAGCAAAGTGAGGCGACGAGGATTGTTGGCCAGTCGATCGAATTGAATGGCCAGCCCGACGCCGAAGAGAAAAGAAAACAGCGCGAGCGCTTTTAGCTCGATGGCTGCCGCCAGGAGGTCTCTCAGCGCTCTGTCGATGGCGGAGAGTGTGCCAGCGGGTGACAGAAACTGCTCGAAAATGGAAACGCGAAACTCGAACACGATGTTGATCGCGAGCACACCGAACAAAGCCAATCCACGGAGGACATCAATGCCTTCGATCCGGTTCGACGGAGCAACAGGGCCTTGCGAGGCCCCCAAAAGCTTGCCGTCGAATGCCCGGTCGGTTTTGATCGAGACCATCGCGTGATGCTCAGTTCGTGACTGCTAAGGCATACCCGCGTTGGCTGCTCGCCAGCAATACAAAAGCCGCTCCAATGTCTCAAATGGGACTTTCGTGCCCAACCCAAATTCAAACAGATTCACTCCTGATTAAACGCGAACGCTGTTTGATAACCGATGCGCCTGCCGCCATTTCAGTTCATTTCACTTTGGCGAAGGGTAGCATGAGCTGACATCGCTTTTTCATCGTGTCGCCTGACGATCTCTGTCATCAGGTAAAACCGATAGATCAGATGAAATCCAAGAAAAACCCAGAACACCCCGGCTAGCATTGACCAAAATGAAAACTTGCCGATGATGCCTTCATAGATTGTGTACAGGCCAAGAACTCCCATGATGTATAGCGAATAGAAATATGGAAGCAATCCGAGCAGAACCAGGAGATTTTTTCGGCTCTTTTTTCGTTTCACGGAGACAAGAAAAAAATAAGTAAAAAGACCTACCGAGGCAGCGACGCCACCTAACACCGGAGCGTAAGTGTACAGGTAGTAATCTTGCGACCACCCCAATCGGATGAATTCGACAATGCCGAAAATCATTGCAACAAGAATGGGCACTTCGATTCTGGCGGCAATGACGTCGCCCTTTGTACCCTTGAGCTCGGGAGCAACAGTAAAGGAATCCATTTTAGATCCCCCTCTCTGCTCTATCTGGATACTCAAGCGCTTTTCCAAGGTCGCATAGCGCGCGGCGCGTATGGGACTTTTGGGTCATCTCGCCCGCCCCCTCACTCCGAAGTCCGGAGCAAAAAATATCGTGTTTTCAGGCTGAGACAATGGGCTTCCTTAACGCGGACATCTCCGGAGGTCCGGTTGGTGCCAAAGCGGTCCATGGACATGCTCCACGCTTGTCGATCGACGCTCCAGCTGCGGCGACCAGTTGGCGGACCTTGACCAGGCCGACGCGCTCAGAATCGTAATGCAAGCACAGCCGCGCCTTACCATCTTCGCGGACGACGTGCACCTGATCAATGTCTTCGCTCTTAAGCAGAGAGATCAGCCGCCCGACGCAAGCATCCCGTTCATCAGGGACGTGCGGCAACACCAGCGTCAGATCGAGTACCAATTTGTCGATGGCCATCGTGGTCACAATGCCGCTGCGAAAGAGCAAGCTCACTCGGCCGCAAAATGCCGACGGCAGCTACCCTAGAGATGAGCCTTTGAGAGGCTGGCTCAACTTCGTAGCAAAGCGATCGCGGCTAACTGTTGCGGTGGATCAATGCAGCGTCACCGCGCTCATGTAGCTAAGGAAACCGGCCTCGCTGCGCCTACGTGCTGCCAGAGGTATTGGCATGGCCGCGCACGCCGGAACAAATATCGACACACATTGTCACAAAATAGTGCTGCGTTGAAAAACCTCTGTGACATGTCCGCTCTACCTGTTGGTTAGTTCAGGATGCCTAAACGGACAGAAATCACTAAGAATTCCCCCACGAATTGACGAAGTTCATCGCCCCGGCCGGCATCAATTTCGACGGGCATCCGACAGTATGCCTGAAATCAAGCACAATATCGAGCCGGATCAGGTCCGGCATCACTGGAGATAAGCAATGCAAGAAGCTCAAACGCAACCCGAAACCAAAGGCAAATGCTGCGGCAAGAACGGTGGCAATCGCACCCAGCGTCGTGGCAAGTGCGGTTCATCGCACAACCGCGAAGCCAACGCCGCAACAGCCGCCCCCCTGGAAATCCTGCAGCAGCGCTTCGCTCGCGGCGAGATCGAAACGGCGGAGTTCGAGGAAAAGCGACGCCTGATCACGAACACCTGTTGCTCGACCTCGCCGGATTCACGCATGCGTTATGGATGATGGCCGCGTTGCTCGGCGCGATCTTCGTCGCAGGGCTGCTTTTGCTGCCGGCCCAGCTCGGAAAGGCCAAATCGTCGAAGACCATCCGAGAGCTGTTCGGCAAGTCGCGTGGCGTGAACCTGCTGGCGGCCGCGCGCATCTTCATGTTCGGCGCGAGGGATGTCTGGTTCGTGGTCGGGCTGCCGGTTTTTCTCTATGCCAATGGATGGCGCTTCCTCGAAGTCGGCGGGTTTCTGGCGGCCTGGACCGTCGCCTACGGCGGCGTGCAGGCGATCGCCCCGACGCTGGTGAGTTGTAGCACGGACGGCTTGAGCCGTGAGGTGCCGGCGGCCCGCCTGTGGGCGGCGCTGCTCGCCGCCGTGCCGATCGCCCTGGCCGTCATCATGCAGACCGTCAATATCGACCGCCCCGATCTCCTCCTGGTGATCGGACTGGCTCTCTTCGGTCTGCCTTTCGCGGTAAATTCCTCGCTGCATTCATATTTGATATTGGCTTATGCCGGATCCGAGAAAGCCGCCGAAGACGTCGGTTTCTACTACGCCGCTAACGCCGCCGGACGGCTGCTAGGAATAACGCTTTCAGGAGTTCTCTACCAAATTGCCGGCATCACGGGATGCCTGGCGGGTTCGTCCGTCATGTTGCTGCTGTGCTGGCTGATCACATTTCTTCTTCCTGTCAACGAAGGTCTGTCGTCCGCCCACGGGCAGCCCTGATCTTGGCCACAGACGATCAACTAAACTAGCCGACGTCGTCCAACAGTTGCCGACCGCAATCATCAAATTTGCGTGGGTCTTCGGTTGAAAATACCAAGGGTTACCCCAAGTTTACGACCGCTTTGCGCCAAAGTGCCTTCAAGGCAGTCGTGACAGCGCTTTTGGGGTCAAGGCGGACCTCCTGACTGAAGGCGACGGCGAGCAAAATCGCCAGTATCAAAGCTGACCTTGCCACTCAGTCAACCTATTGATTCCAAGGAAACTAAACACCGACCGCGCGCCTACGAGAAACGAAACTTCCAACCGACTAGCCGAATTCTTCCAAGTTCGCGGACGATCTTGGGCTTCTGCCCCGTTTGACGAGATCAGAGAACTGATCCGCTTATCGACGCCGTCGTCTTGGGAGAGCGTTCGAAGCTCGAAATTCCTACCGCTTCCCATCGAACCCATTCCACAGACGCCGAGAAGTTCTCGGCCGATTTACAGGAGGGGCGGTTTGGTGACCAAGAAAGATATTCTCACCCTTGAGGATCGCGTTCGCCTTCTGGTCAATGCAATCGCCGATGACCGGGACCCGCCTCCGGTCGTCAAGCTGTTCATGCCAAACGCATCCTCTCCGATGATCGACTCTTGAGATCAATGTTGATGCGGGCAGCGGGATTAGTGTCGAGCTTGCGATTGTCGACTGCCCATTGAAAGATTGCTCGTACCGGAGCCAGCTTGCTGTCGCGAATAGTCTTAGCAGCACGCTCCTTGGCGAGAAGTTCTTCCTTCCACCCCACAAGATCATCTGCAGTGACCCGGCGCGCGTCGTCATGATCCAAGAACCTTGACAGCTCGCCCATTACCCGACGCCAAGAGTACGCCGTCTTCTCATTTGGCTTCTTCTCAAGAAGCCAGCCTTGGATGAGTGTTTCGAAGTTCAGTGGCGCCGCCGGGGCCCGACGCTGTCGCAGCTCAAATCCACCGACGTGCACCTCTTGCTTGCCACGCAAATAGGCTTCCTGATTTTGAACGATCCGTTGCACCTGAAAAGTGACTGCGCGAGCCAACTTCTCGCGGTCTTCGGCAGGTGGGGACAAGCACTTCCCTTGGAGATGTTGATTGACGAGCCAGTAGCAGAGGCCCTGTTGATCGAGCCGCTTCTGATCAGCAGGGGGCAGCGGTTGAGTCACGTCCACATAGATTTCGCCCTGGCGAACACTCCAAAGGCTTGCGCCGATTTCAACATCCCATTGCAGCTGCTCGTAGGGATCTGCTTGGATTTGGCGCCAGAGGTGCTCACCAATTGCGGCCGCGTGTTGCGCAACATCGTCGGAAGACAATGGACGCTGACCATTCCGCAAATTGGACCAGCGTTCCTCGACTTCGGCCAGCTTGAGCGCATGCAGCCGCTTTGCCTCGGTCGGATTTCGCGTGCCCAAACTGAAGCGCTCCTCGCGCTTCCCGAGAAGGTTGCGAAGATCATCCGGAACACGCTTCCGGAACCAGTAATAGCCGCTGTCAGGATGCTTCCAGGGTCGCGTCATCGAAAGAGTCACGTGTACCACCCGTGTGTACCAATCCGGGCGGCAAAAGCCTATAACAATCAATGGCCTGTTGATTTTATTGGGTTTCTGCGTGTATTGGCGGAGAGGGAGGGATTCGAACCCCCGATAGGCTTGCACCTATGCCGCATTTCGAGTGCGGTGCGATCGACCACTCTGCCACCTCTCCAGGCGCCACGACGGGCGGCCGCCCGCCCGGGTCGGGCCGAGTTCTAGGCGAGGACGGCGGGGCAGACAAGGCGCAGGCGGCGGGAAATTCCCCGTCGGAAAACCGTCACGCGGCAATGTGGGACCGCCAGACGCGATAAAAACCGGCGGTCCCGTGTCGCGCCATTGAAATTGTGGCCGGGAAGTCCGACTTCGCTGGCCACCGTGAGCGACGACCCGACGGTAGCGATCCCTCCGCGCTCGGCAACGCGATCCCTGGATTAACCCTATCCGTCAGGGTTACCCGGTCCGCCCGCCTCAATCCTTTTCTTTCCTGTCCTTCTTGTCCTTTTTGTCGTCCTTGTCTTTATCCTTATCCTTGTCCTTCCTGCGATTGGTGAAGCGCGCGTTGCCGAGCCCGGTGCCGACGGTCAGCACGGCCCAGCACGTCACGTCCTGCATGAACGGTACCTCGGAGAGGCCCTGCGCCACGCCGTCATTGTGCATCAAGACCGCGGTGTCGTGATCGCCGATCTGCGGGATCGCCTCGACCAGGCTCGCCGGCAGATTGAACTTGCTGCTCTCCCAGTTGCCCGGCAGATTCTGCGCGCCCTTCTCGATCGAGCCGTCATGGTTGATCACGCCGGGACAGGCGATGCCGATGAAGGGCGCAAGTTTCAGTCCCTCGGCCTCGGCCGCCGCGATCAGGCCCTTCAGCATCTTGACCAGGCGTTTTACGGCGCCTTCGCGCGTCGGCTCGTCGTCGGCATGGCGCCAGAGCTCGGATTTCCAGACCTCGGCCCTGGACAGATCGGCCGCTTTCTTCCAGCGGGTCTCGACCACGCCGCAGCGGATATTGGAGCCGCCGATATCAACGGCGAGGATGCTGTCATGGGCTTCGAAAATCCACGACGGCGCCAGGTGCAGACAGCCGATCAGGCCGGCGTCATCGGGATGAAAACGGATCGGCACCAGATCGACCTTGAAATCGCAGGCCTTGAGAATGATGTCGGTGCGCGCGATCGCGAGTTCGCCGACCCGGCTCTGGCGAAAGCCGCCGCCAACCACGATGCGTTCGGTGTCGGCCCAGGCCTTGGTCTTGAGAAACCTCTGGGTGACATGGGCCAGTTCCTGCGCGAATTCTTCGATCGCGCCATGCACCAGAGCGGAGGCGTGGATGTCATCGCCCACCAGCGCCTCGTCGAGCGCATTCTTGCCGATGGCTTCGGCGGATTTGGCCCCGAGGGGATCCCCGCCGTTCTTCTTCAGTGGCTTGCGCAAGCCGTCCAGGATCTCGCGGAACGCGCCCTTGCTGGCGCGGTCGCCGAGAAAACCGTCGTCATCTTTCAGCTCGATATTGAAGCTGTCCACGTCCACCGACGGCAGGCGGGTGGCGCCGTGCCTGCCGATGCCGGAGGTCGTCAGTGTGTCTTCAGCCATTTGCCCTGCCAGCTTCGGAAATCGTGGGGACAACGGTGGGGGAACCCATTGGTTTCACAGGCGGGAGCACCCCGCCGCAAAACCGGCCGGTTCCGGCCAAAATGGACAAAATCCCTTATATTTGGCCGGTTTTCAGGCCGGGTTGCCTTGACTTGAGGCCCGCCCCGGCTATAAGTCCCCGCACCCGGCGCGGGAATTTCTCGCGCTGTTTGTTTTTGCGTGGATCCAGGGGATCACTGCCTCGATCCTGCGAAAATCGAATCCATAACGACTGAAGAAAAAGCCGGCCCGGACCCGTCCGAGGCCGGGATCGAACACGAAGGAATAAAACGATGTTCGCAGTCATCAAAACCGGCGGCCGGCAGTACCGCGTCGTCCCGGATGATGTGCTCGAGATAGGCAAGATCGCCGGCGATGTCGGGACGATCGTGCAGCTTGGCGAAGTTCTGCTGGTCGGCGGCGATCAGCCGGTACTCGGCGCGCCCACGGTGGCGGGCGCCTCGGTGGCGGCCGAGGTGCTGCAGCACAAGCGCGGCCCCAAGGTGATTTCGTTCAAGAAGCGCCGCCGCAAGAATTCGCGGCGCAAGCGCGGCTATCGCGACGAGATCACGGTGCTGCGCATCACCGAGATCCTGACCAACGACAACAAGCCGACCATCGGCCCGCGTCCGAAGCGGGAGAAGCCGGTCGCAGCCGCGCCGGCAGCTAGCGACGACGAGGCGCCGAAGGCGGTGAAGAAAAAGGCGCCCGCCAAGAAGGCGGTGGCCAAGAAGGCCGCGGCCAAGCCGCGCGCCAAGCCCGATGCCAAGAAGAAGGCCCCGGCGAAGAAGACCGCCGCGAAGGGCAAAAGCGGAAAGAAAAAGTGAAGCGTGACAAAAAGTGAAATGATTTTGTCACGGAATTGATCTAGAAATTAGCTGAAGTTGGAGACGGGCTATGGCTCACAAAAAAGCAGGCGGTTCATCGCGAAACGGGCGCGATTCGGCGGGTAAGCGTCTCGGAATCAAGACCTATGGCGGCGAGCACGTGATTCCCGGCAACATCATTGCGCGTCAGCGCGGCACCACCTGGCATCCCGGCCTTAATGTCGGCATGGGCACCGACCATACCCTGTTCGCCAAGGTCGAAGGCCATGTCGAATTCCGCGCAAAAGCCGATGGCCGCACATTCGTGTCGGTAGTTCCGATGACGGAAGCCGCGGCCGAGTAAACGGTGGATCATATGCGTCCGCCGGGTCCTATTGAACCGGCGGAGCTCAAGGGCTCCGAAAGGGGAGGCGGGAAACCGGCCTCCTCTTTTTTATTGCGCGTGTTCCGCAAAAGTGGACACCGGTTTTGCGACCAGAACACGCGCCAAAACAGAAGTTGCGTTTTCTATTCGCATTTAGGAGCCCGACATGCTGCAGGATGTCCCGACCCCGACATTGCGCGGGGCCAGTCCCTGTGTCCTTGAGACCGAACGGCTGACGCTGCGCGGGCCGACGCTTGCCGACGCAAAGGCGATCGCGCGGCTCGCCAACGACCGCCGCATCGCGGAAAATACCCGCCGCCTGCCGCACCCCTATTCTCAGGACCATGCCATCGAGTTCGTTCGCGGAAGCGCCAATGACAATCGCGGAACGGTGTTCCTGATCGAAAAGAATTTTGTCCCGATCGGCGTCGTCGGCGTCGACTGGCGCCAGCCGGACGCGCCCGAACTCGGCTACTGGCTCGGCGTCGAGCATTGGGGTCAGGGTTTTGCAACCGAAGCGGCCCGCGCGGTGATCGATTTCACCTTCGAGGAATTCGATGTCGAACACCTGATGTCAGGCGCGCGCGTCGCCAACCCGTCGTCGCGCAACATCCTGGAGAAATGCGGCTTCCAGTGGAGCGGCGTCGAGCTCCATCGCTTCGAGGCGCTGGGATCGTCGACCCCGGTCGATTGCTTCCGCCTCGCGCGCAGCGTCTGGTCGTCGCTGAAGAACTGGGGGAGTTCGACGCGGCGAGAGCGGTAGCTTGTTTCACCCTCCGAGGGTAAGGAAAAAGGCTACACCGGCGGGGTGACCGCCGGTTCCGCGAGGCCCAGATCCCGCTCACGCAGGAAAATGTAGAGCCCGGCGCCGATGATAATCGCCGCGCCCGCGATCGTCGCCAGCGACGGCACGTCGCCAAAGACGAAATAGCCGAACATCACCGCCCAGACGATCATGGAATACTGATAGGGCACGACGACGCTTGCCGGCGCGAGTTTTAGCGAGCGATTGACGCACAACAGCGCGCTTACCGAAATGCACCCGGCCGCGGCAAACAGACCGAGGCTGCCGATGCCCGGCGTGACCCAGCCGAACGGCGACATCAGCGCGCCGAGCGCGAACGTGCCGGCAAACTGCGACGAGGCCAGCACGATATCGGGCGTCGACCGCAACGAGCGGGTGATCAGCATCAGCACCGCAAATGACAGGCTGCCGCCGAGCGCGATCAACGCGGGCCAGCTTACCGTCTGCGCCGACGGACGCAGCGCGATCACGACACCGCAGAAGCCTGCCAGAATCGCACTCCAGCGCCGCCAGCCGACGGGTTCACGCAGCACGATCGCCGACAGCGCGGTGACGAAAATCGGACACGCCAGATAATAGGTGACGACATCGGCAAGCGGCAGATAGACGGTGGCAAGAAAAAACGCCGCGACTTCGAGGGTGGAGAGCGTCACCCGGAGCAATTGCAGCCAGGGCCGTTCGAGGCGCGTAAACGCCGCGCGATGCCGCCAGATCATCGGCAGCAGCACGATCAGCGCCGCGCAGGCGCGCAACCACAGCAATTGCCCGACCGAATAGGTCGCGACGATGAACTTTCCGAGCGCGTCGCCGAACGAGAACATGAATATCGACAGCAACATCAATCCAATGCCGGCGAGGCGCGCGGAGCGCGCATCATAGGTGGAAAGTTTTGCGAACAGGGGCATGATTTTCCGGTGCTCGCTTATCAGGTTGCTCCCTCTTCCTCCAGAGTCATTCCGGGACGGTCCGAAGGACCAGACCCGGAATCTCGAGATTCCGGGTTCACGCTAACGCGTGCCCCGGAATGACGGCGAAATGAGCCAATTGTCGCAGCGTTCTCTCTACGATACGTCTAAGCGAACAGACCAAAAGAGAGCCGGCCATGCCCGAGTTCGACCCCGCAAGTCACCGCATGGTGCCGAAACAGCGCTGGTTCGAGGATTTTATCCTAGGCGAGCGTTTTGTCATTCCCAGCCGCACCATGACATCAGCGGTATTCGCGGCCTTCCAGACCGCGAGCGGCGACACCCATCCCGTGCATTACGACATCGAATACTGCCGCGCCCGCGGCATGCCTGATCTGCTGGCCCACGGTTTCCAGACCCTGATCCACACCGCGCCCGGCGGCGGGCTGTTTCCCTACATGGTGGAGGAATCGCTGGTCGGCTTTCTCGAACAGTCGAGCCGGTTCCTCAAGCCGGTGTACGCCAACGACACGATCTATCCCGCGCTGGAAGTGACGGAGCTGACACCCGGCCGCTCTACCGGCGTGGTGGGCTTGCGCTCCACGGTGTTCAACCAGCGCCGCGAGCTGGTGCTGGAAGGGTTGCAGAAGTTTCTCATTCGCCGCCGGCCTGCCCGGCCGTAATCCCCGGCACGAATATCAAACCATATCCTCGGGCGGACGGCGGCTTCATTCGATCACCTCGTCGGCGCGCGCCAGCAGCGTGGGCGGCACGGTGACGCCGAGCGCGGTTGCGGTCTTAAGGTTGATCACCAGCTGAAATTTGGTCGGCTGCTCGACCGGCAGGTCGGCGGGCCTGGCGCCCTTCAAGATCTTGTCCACATAGGTCGCGGCATTCAGGAATAACGCTGAAAGATCCGCGCCGTAAGACATGAGGGCGCCGGGTTCTCCGGCGAGCCCTTTGGTATCAAAAATCAACGGCACGCCTGTCCTTGTCGCGAACTCGATGATTGCATTCCGGTACGCCGCATAGATCGGCGAAAGCACGATGAGTGCGTGGGGAGGATTGCTGGTGGCGGCAGTCAGCCCTTGCGCGAGTTCGTCTGCACCTGGCGCCGCGATGGATTGTATCGCGATACCAAGCCTGCTCGCCGCGGCCTGGACAGCCGCAAGCCTGAGAGTCATGCCGCGGTTATTCGGATCCCAGATCATCGCCACCCGGGCCGCTTTGGGCAGCGCCTCCTTCACAATTTCCAGATTTTTCTGGTCGGTGTCGGGGGCAAGAAGCGACAGGCCGGTAATATTGCCGCCCGGATGTGCAAGACTTTCAACCAATCCGGCTCCGACCGGATCGGCAGAGACCGCAATCACAATCGGAATGGTGCTGGTCGCCGATTTGGCAGCCTGGGTGGGGGGCGTATCCACGGTGACGATAACATCCACGTTGAGACGGACCAGCGCAGCCGCAAGGTCTCCCAGGGGACCGAGTTGTCCGTCGCCAAATTGATACTCGATGCTGATGTTATTTCCCTCGACCCAGCCGAGGTCGCGAAGCCCTTGCCTGAATGAGTCCACCAGGGGGGAGAGAGAGGCGGCCGATGTGCGTGCTAAAAAACCTATCCGGCGGACCTTTCCCGCCTGCTGGGCACCAGCAGCAAGCGGCCACGCCACGGGCGCGCCGCCAACAAGGATCATGAACTGGCGGCGGCGCATTGCGACCTCTCGGCTTCGTACGTCTAGTCGACTCAAACTCCATCATATCGAAGCAACAGCATCTTGCTCGATATGTCCAACCCCGATCCGGGCGGAAACTTCCCCGACGTCGCAATAAAGTCTGAAAATACCAGCCTTTTCGCTGATGCGTCTTAACTAAAGGTTGCCCTGGCACCCCCCTGCGATACGGATACGCCATGAAATTCCTCGACGAAGCCAAGGTCGATATCCGCTCCGGCAACGGCTGCGTGGCGTTCCGCCGCGGGAAGCATATCGAGTTCGGCGGACCGAGTGGCGGCCACCTCACTCGATCACATCGTCGGCGCGCTGCTGGAGCTGCGGCGACACCTCTAATCCGAGCGCCCTGGCAGCTTTCAAATTGATGACTAGCTGAACTTGACCGGCGCCTGCACGGGAAGCTCGTTCGGCTTGGTACCCCTGAAGATGCGATCGGCATAGCCCGCAGCGCGCCGGAAATTATCGGGGATGTCGCTTCCGTATGACAGCAGGCCGCCAAGATCCACGAAGAATCGATAGGGGTACACCGCAGGGAGACGGTAGCGGGCCGCCAGTGAGGTGATCTCCACGCGATGGGAGGTGGTAAAATTATCCGTCATCACAATCATGCCGCCGTCCGCCTCGCGAGCATGCGCGGCAATCAAGTACTCGAGTTCTGCAACCTCGTTGACCGGCGCGGCGATGGCTTTGACGGCGAAGGAGGGAGCTGCCGCTTCCAGGGCGCTCAGGTAGTATTGGAAGTAGGGAGCCGTCTTGGGATTGAACAAGAGCGCCACCCTGCGCACGCGCGGCGCAACCTCCTTGAGCAGCTCCAGCCATTTGCCGCTCATCGAGTCTTCCATATTGACAAAGCCGGTGGCGTTGCCACCCGGCTTCGGCAAGCTCGCCACGAAACCGCTGCCGATCGGATCGGTAACGTTCGCGAAAACGACGGGGATGGTGCGAGTTTGCTGCAGGAGCGCCGCAGTGGTTACCGTGCTGTGGGAGAGAATGAGGTCGGGGTTCAGCGCGACGAGCTCCTTCGCCAATTGCTGCGTGGGCTCCTCGCTACCGGCTCCCCAGCGGGCGTCGATCCGGACGTTACGGCCTTCTATCCATCCAAGCTTCTGCAGGCCCTCCCGGAATGCCGCGACGAATTCCTGTCCCTCCCGGTCGCCTTCCGCATATCCCATCAGCACGCCGATCCGCCGCATCCGCTCGGCCTGCTGGGCTGTTGCAGCGACCGGCCAGGCCGCCGCGCCGCCGAGAAGGGAGATGAACTGCCGGCGCCTTATCATGGTTTTGCGAATCTCGCAGGTTGCTGACGGATGCCAATTGTAGCATAGCGGCGGAATTGTCATGTGAGCGAGCCCCTTTCAGGCCCTCATTTATTGAACTTTCGCGATATTTACCTAGCTAAAAGGTTGCCGCGCCAGCACCCCCGCGTTACCGGTAACCGATGAAATTCCTCGACGAAGCCAAGGTCTATATCCGCTCCGGCGACGGCGGCAACGGCTGCGTGGCGTTCCGCCGGGAGAAGTATATCGAGTTCGGCGGACCCTCCGGCGGCAATGGCGGCCGCGGCGGCGACGTCGTCATCGAAGCGGTCGACGGGCTGAACACGCTGATCGACTATCGCTATCAGCAGCACTTCAAGGCCCAGAAGGGCACTAATGGCATGGGCAAGGACCGTCACGGCGCCAACGGCAAGGCTGTTATGCTCAAGGTGCCGGTGGGAACGCAGGTGTTCGACGAGGACCGCGAAACGCTGCTCCACGACTTCACCACGCTCGGCGAAAAATTCGTGCTCGCCGAAGGCGGCAATGGCGGCTTCGGCAACGCGCATTTCAAGACCTCCACCAACCGTGCGCCGCGCAACGCCAATCCGGGCGAGGTCGGCGAGGAGCGCTGGATCTGGCTGCGGCTGAAATTGATCGCCGACGCCGGGCTGGTCGGCCTGCCCAACGCCGGTAAGTCGACGTTCCTCTCCGTGGTCAGCGCGGCGAAACCGAAGATCGCCGACTATCCCTTCACCACGCTGCATCCGCAGCTCGGGGTCGTGAATGTCGACGGCCGCGAATTCGTGCTGGCGGATATTCCGGGCCTGATCGAAGGCGCGCACGAAGGCGCCGGCTTAGGGGACCGCTTTCTCGGCCATGTCGAGCGCTGCCGTGTCTTGTTGCATCTGGTGGATGCTACCTGCGAGCACGCAGGCAAGGCCTACAAGACGGTTCGTGCCGAACTGGAGGCCTATGAGGGACATCTCACTGAGAAGATCGAGATCGTCGCGCTGAACAAGATCGACGCCGTGACGCCGATTGAGTTGAGGAAGCAGAAGGACCGGCTGAAGCGCGCCGCCAGGAAGGCGCCGCTGTTGATATCGGGTGTTACCGGCGAGGGCGTGAAAGAGGCGCTGCGCGCGCTGGTCGCGGTGATCGGCGAAGCCCCGGTGTCGGTAAAGGCCAAGGGCGCGGCAGAGGCGGAGCCATGGGCGCCGATAACGCCGCAGTCCTAGCGTTTTCGAGCGAAAATCTGCCTTGGACCTGATCCGGGGTAGATACCGGTTCGCGTGGAGCAAACGCGTCAAAACGAGCGATCAGGCTGACTTGCGCCGGCCTGGTCCGGCTGCGAAACTCCGGCATCCTCCACTGCAAATCCAGCCATTCTACTTTGATCTTCTTCGAAGCTTTTCTGCAAAGTCCGATTCCATGGCCCGCCCGCAGCTAGAAAAATTCCGTCGCATCGTCGTCAAGGTCGGCTCGTCGCTGCTGATCGATTCCGACGCCGGCGAGGTGCGGGCATCCTGGCTCGCGGCACTTGCCGCCGACCTCGCCAGGTTGCACGACGAGGGCCGCGAAATCCTGATCGTGTCATCAGGCTCGATCGCGCTCGGCCGCAGCCGCCTGAAGCTGCCGCGCGGCGCGCTGAAGCTCGAGGAAAGCCAGGCCGCCGCCGCGGTCGGTCAGATCGCGCTGGCGCGAATCTGGTCGGAAGTGCTGGGCCGTCACGGCATCGGCGCCGGACAGATTCTGGTGACCCTGCAGGACACCGAGGAGCGCCGCCGCTATCTCAACGCGCGCTCGACCATCGCCAAGCTGCTGGAGTGGCGCGCGGTGCCTGTCATCAACGAAAACGACACGGTCGCCACCAACGAGATCCGCTACGGCGATAACGACCGCCTTGCCGCGCGCGTCGCCACCATGGCGAGCGCCGATCTTCTGATCCTGCTGTCGGATATCGATGGCCTTTACGATGCACCGCCCGGCAACAACCCGAATGCGAAACTGGTTCCGACCGTGGAGACCGTCACCTCCGAGATCGAGGCGATGGCGGGCTCGGCGGAATCCGAACTGTCGCGCGGCGGCATGCGCACCAAGATCGAGGCGGCGAAGATCGCCACCACCGCGGGCACGCATATGCTGATCGCATCCGGCAAGATCGACCATCCGCTGCAGGCGGTAGCCGACGGCGGGCGCTGCACCTGGTTCTTGACCCCGGCCAATCCGGTGGCCGCGCGCAAGCGGTGGATCGCCGGATCGCTAGAGCCGAAGGGCACGCTGACCATCGACGCCGGCGCGGTGAACGCACTGCGCGCGGGCAAGAGCCTGCTGCCCGCCGGCGTGATCCGGGTCGACGGGCAGTTCGCCCGCGGCGACGCCGTGGTGGTGCGCGGCCCCGACACCCGCGAGATCGGCCGCGGCCTGGTCGCCTATGACGCCGAGGACGCCGAGAAGATCAAGGGCCGATCATCGCCGGATGTCACGGCTATTCTCGGTGTCAGCGGGCGCGCCGAAATGATCCACCGCGACGATCTCGTGGTGGGGCCGAGCGGCGCGTTTTCCCAAGGCTAGGCCAATGGCCGAGCCGCCCACGGGCCTGCTTACACCCGTTCCCGACCCGGCGCTGCCCCAGCCATGCCGCCGCGGGCACTTCGCAGAACCCAGATTTCCGTGCTAGGACATCGCTTTATCTGAGCCTGGAACCGACATGACCGCGCCGCTCAAGGCCGTCGACGCAAGCGCCGATTTGGCTGTTCTGATGACCGAGATTGCTGCCCGCGCGCGCGCCGCCGCGCGGGTGCTGGCGCTGGCGCCGGCCGACCAGAAGAACGAGGCGCTGGAGGCGATGGAGCGCGCGATCCGCGCCAATGCCGCCACAATCCTCGCAGCCAATGCCGAGGACGTCGCGGAAGCCCGCAGCACGGGCGCGACCGGCGCCTTCATCGACCGACTGGCGCTGACGCAAGCGCGCGTCAACGCGATGGCCGACGGCATCGCGACGGTGCGCGAGATCCCCGATCCCGTCGGCGTCGTGACCGAGAGTTGGCAACGGCCGAACGGCATGATCATCGAGCGGGTGCGCGTGCCGCTCGGCGTCGTCGCCGTCATTTTCGAAAGCCGCCCCAACGTCGCCGCCGACGCCGGCGTGCTCTGCCTGAAAAGCGGCAACGCCGTCATCCTGCGCGGCGGCTCGGACAGCTTCCGGTCCTGCCGCGCGATCCACGACTGTCTGGTGCAGGGATTGCGCGAAGCGGATCTCCCCGAGGACGCCATCACCCTGGTGCCGACCCGCGACCGCGCGGCGGTCGGCCTGCTGCTGACCGGGCTGAACGGCGGCGTCGACGTGATCGTGCCGCGCGGCGGCAAGAGCCTGGTCGCCCGCGTCGAGGCCGAGGCGCGCGTGCCGGTGTTTGCGCATCTGGAGGGCGTCAACCACGTCTATGTCGATTCCGCCGCCGACCTCGAGATGGCGAAGTCGATCGTGCTGAACGCCAAGATGCGCCGCCCCGGCGTCTGCGGCGCGGCCGAAACCCTGCTGGTCGATCGCGCCGGCGCATCGACCACGCTCAAGCCGCTGGTGACGATGCTGATCGAGGCCGGTTGCGAGGTGCGCGGCGACGACGCCGTGCAGCGAACCGATTCCAGGGTGAAGCCGGCGACCGACGAGGACTGGGACACCGAATATGAGGACGCGATCATCACCGCCAAGGTGGTCGACGGCCTCGACGAGGCGATCGCGCATATTCACCATCACGGTTCGCACCACACCGATGCGATCGTGACCGAAGACGAAGCCGCGGCGCGCAGGTTTCTCAACGAGGTCGATTCGGCGATCGTGCTGCATAACGCGTCGACCCAGTTTGCCGACGGCGGCGAATTCGGTTTTGGCGCGGAGATCGGAATTGCGACAGGGAAATTCCACGCCCGTGGCCCCGTCGGCGCCGAGCAGTTGACCAGCTTCAAATATCGCGTTCACGGCACCGGGCAGACGCGGCCGTGAACGGCAAAGCGTTTTCGGGCAAGAAGGCGCTGCGCCCGCGGTGGCTCGATTGATGTCAGCTTCGGTCGCGTCGCCATCGGTCTCTCAAGCCATCCCGCTCTATACCAACGGCATGCGCATCGGCCTGCTCGGTGGCTCGTTCAATCCGCCGCATGCCGCGCATCGCGCCATCAGCCTGTTTGCGATCAAGCGGTTGAAGCTCGACCGCGTATGGTGGCTGGTGACGCCGGGCAATCCGCTCAAGCAGCAGGGCGCCTTGCGCGATCTCGACGAGCGCGCCGAGGCCGCGCGCCGGATGGCCGACGATCCGCGCATCGACATCAGCTGTCTCGAATCCGTCATCGGAACCAGATATACGGTCGACACCATCACTTATCTGCGCCGCCGCGTTTCCGGCCCGCGCCTGGTCTGGATCATGGGCGCCGACAACCTCGCGCAATTCCACCGCTGGCAAAACTGGCGACGCATCGCGTCCCTGGTGCCGATCGCGGTGATCGACCGTCCCCCGCAAAGTTTTCGCGCGCTTGCCGCGCCCGCCGCCCAGGCGCTGGCGCGCTATCGGCTGCCTGAGAATCAGGCTGGCCGGCTGGCAGACCAGTCGCCGCCGGCCTGGGTGTTTCTCACCGGCACGAAATTGAACCTGTCTTCGACCGGGCTGCGGAACCCGGACGGCAGCTGGAAGACAAAGAAGTGACAGTCGGGATGGAAGTAAGGCGCGGGGTTCACTGGAATATTGAAACCATTAACCCCACATGCATAGTATAGCTCGTGGGCGCCGGGATTCGGCGTTCGCGATACGGTGAAAGGAATGGTCCCTGGCCACATCTGTATTGTCCAAGTCTGTTTTACCCAAAACGCGTAAAACATCGACCCACGCTGCGGCCTTGAAGGCGCAACCCGACGCCGACAAGACGCTGAATATGATCCTCTCCCGCCTCGACGATATGAAGGCGGAAGAAACGGTCACCATCGACCTTCGCGGCAAATCTGCATTTTCCGACTACATGATCGTCACCTCGGGTCGGGCCAACCGGCACGTCGGCGCGATTGCGGAAAATGTCGCCAAAGGGCTGAAGGAAACCGGAATAAGAAGCATCCACATCGAGGGCTTGCCCAACTGCGACTGGGTGCTGATCGATTCCGGCGATGTGATCGTGCACGTGTTCAGACCCGAGGTGCGCGAGTTCTACAATCTGGAACGATTGTGGACGCAGGGCCCGACGGCGGCGAAGGCGATCTGACCTATCTGCCGATGCGAATCGGCTGAGCGCGTGCTGGCGTACTCGCAAGCGCATCAGACTGCGCGCGAGTTGTTGATTTGATGCATTTTCCGCGGCAAACCGCTCTCCACCCGCGGATCCGGTCCGGGGGCATGCGTTGCCGGAAAATACTGGGATGCGCCTCATCGTGGTTTCAATCGGCCGGCTGAAGCAGGGCCCGGAACGGGAGCTGGCCGAGCGCTATCGCGAGCGATTCGACGATATCGGCCGCAAACTCGGCTTTCGCGGCCTTGCGATCCATGAAATTCCCGAAAGCCGCGCGCACGACGCGGCAACCCGGATGGCCGAGGAAGCCGCGGCGATTTTGGCCGCTATCCCTGCCAAATCGGCCC
Source organism: uncultured Alphaproteobacteria bacterium (assembly GCA_963801875.1). GTDB lineage: Bacteria > Pseudomonadota > Alphaproteobacteria > Rhizobiales > Xanthobacteraceae > Bradyrhizobium. The sequence goes on from CAWDGT010000013.1 coordinate 123,621, forward strand.
TGGTGGCGCTCGACCAAGGCGGCGACAATGTCGACAGCGCCACTTTTGCCAGGCATCTTGGGCGCTGGCGGGATGAACAGATTGCCAACACTATTTTCGTGATCGGCGGCGCGGACGGACTTTCGCCCGATTTGCGGCGCAAGGCTAAACTCAGCATTGCGTTCGGCTCGGCGACCTGGCCGCATCAAATGGTTCGCGTCATGCTTCTGGAACAGATTTATCGGGCCGCGACCATTTTGGCGGGCCACCCTTATCACCGTGCGTAAGCCACGCTAAAGCGCAAGCTCTTGAAAGCACCGATCAAATCGATGCAGCCCACGCGGAACATTCATTCGTACCCTGACACCATCGGCCGCGGCGGGCCTTCTTCACTCCGTATTCCGCTTTCGATCGTGCTGTTGTCCACGGGCTTTGCCGGCATGGGCCTGTTGCCCGCGTCCGCACAGGTCGCCGCCACCGCGCCGCAGACGACCGCCGCTTCACCCGACGCCATCAAGCTGCGTGAGCGCGAGCTCGAAGCCGCCCGTGCGCAGCAAAGGAGTGCGGCCGAAGCGCAGGCGAAGCTCAAGGCCGATATTGCGGCGATCGGCCAGGACCGCAGCAAGCTCAATCAGCAACTGATCGACATCGCCGCCCAGGTGCGCGGCGTGGAGACCAGGATCGGCGAGGCCGAAGCGCGGCTGCGGCCGCTCGATTTGCGCGAGCAGCAAATTCGCGGCTCGCTCGATTCGCGCCGTCTGGAGATCGTGGAGGTGCTGGCAGCGCTGCAGCGCGCGGGACGGCGCTCGCCGCCGGCCTTGCTGGTAAGGCCGGAAGACGCGCTGCAATCGCTTCGCACCGCCATGCTGCTTGGTGCCGTGGTGCCAGAACTGCGGGCACGCGCGGAAAAACTGACCGGCGACCTCACCGAGCTGGTTACCCTTCGCAAGACCATCGCCACCGAGCGGGACCGCCTTGCGTGGGACCGCGACAAGCTCGGGGATGACCAGACCCGGCTCGCCGCCCTAGTCGATCTGCGGCAGCAACAGCAGAGTTCGATCGAGAAGGACATGGAGGCGGAAGGCGCGCGCGCCATCGCGCTGTCCCGGCAGGCCGACAGCCTGCAGGGCCTGATCGCCAAGATGGAGCAGGATCTGAAGAGCGCGGCGACGGCGGCGGCAACCGCCAGCCTGCAGGGGGCGCCGGCCACCCTCAACGGCAAACCCAATCTGGGGGCCTTGAAGGATCCGGCGCGGCTCAGCCCGGCCATTGCCTTTGCCTCCGCCAAGGGTTTATTCGCAATGCCGGTTAATGGCGTCAAGATTCGCGATTTTGGCGGTTCCGACGGCGCAGGTGGCGTAGAAAAAGGCATTTCTTTGGCAACCCGGCGGGGGGCCCAGGTCACAACACCGTGTGATGGCTGGGTTGTTTACGCCGGGCCGTTCCGCAGCTATGGACAACTCTTGATCCTCAATGCCGGTGGCGGGTATCATGTATTGATCGCCGGGATGGAGCGCATTTCGGTTAACATCGGCCAGTTTGTACTTACGGGGGAGCCGGTCGCGACCATGGGGACGATGTCCCAGGTTGCATCCATCCTCGCGACCAACGCGAGCCAGCCCGTGCTCTATGTCGAGTTCCGTAAGGACGGCACTCCAATCGATCCAGGCCCATGGTGGGCCGCAAATGAAGGCGAAAAGGTTCGCGGATGATGCGCAAGACTTCAGTAATTCTTCTCAGCGCCGCCACCGGCGCGGCACTGACGCTGTTCGTGACCCAGCCCCGCTCCGTGATGATGGGATCGAGCGCACGCGCCGCGACATCGGACACCTATCGCCAGCTCAATCTGTTCGGCGATGTGTTCGAGCGGGTCCGCAGCGACTATGTCGAGAAACCTGACGACAGCAAGCTCGTCGAATCCGCCATCAGCGGGATGCTGACCGGCCTCGATCCGCATTCGAGCTACATGGACGCCAAGAGCTTCCGGGACATGCAGGTGCAGACCCGCGGAGAATTCGGCGGGCTCGGCATCGAAGTGACGATGGAAGACGGCCTGATCAAGGTGGTCTCGCCGATCGACGACACGCCGGCGTCGAAGGCCGGCATCATGGCCAACGACATCATCACCAACCTCGACGACGAGGCCGTGCAGGGCCTCACCCTCAATCAGGCCGTCGAGAAAATGCGCGGCCCCGTCAATACCAAGATCAGGCTGAAGATCATCCGCAAGGGCCAGGACAATCCGATCGACGTCACGCTGGTGCGCGACAACATCCGCGTCCGCTCGGTGCGCGCGCATGTGGAAGGCGACGATATCGGCTATATCCGCATCACCACCTTCAACGAACAGACCACCGAAGGATTGAAGCGGGAAATCGGCAACCTGTCGTCGCAGATCGGCGACAAGCTGAAAGGCTACGTCATCGACCTGCGGAACAATCCCGGCGGCCTGCTGGAGGAAGCGGTCACGGTTTCCGACACCTTCCTTGAGCGCGGCGAGATCGTCTCCACCCGCGGCCGCAACGCCGAGGAAACCCAGCGCCGCGCCGCGCATCCCGGCGATCTGACCAAGGGCAAGCCGCTGATCGTTCTGATCAACGGCGGCTCGGCATCGGCTTCCGAAATCGTCGCCGGCGCGCTGCAGGATCACAAGCGCGCCACCCTGGTCGGCACGCGCTCGTTCGGCAAGGGATCGGTGCAGACCATCATCCCGCTCGGTTCCGGCAACGGCGCGCTTCGCCTCACCACCGCGCGCTACTTCACGCCATCGGGCAAATCGATCCAGGCCAAGGGCATCGTTCCCGATATCGAGGTGCTCCAGGACGTGCCCGACGAGCTGAAATCGCGGACCGACACCAAGGGCGAGGCCTCGCTGCGCGGCCATCTGAAGTCCGAGGGCGACGAGAAGACCGGTTCGCAATCCTACGTGCCGCCGGACGCCAAGGACGACAAGGCCCTGAAGATGGCCGGCGACCTCCTCCACGGCATCAAGGTCAATGCGACCGCGCCAACGACCGCCGACAAGACCTCGATCGACAAGCCCGCCAACAAGGCGGCGAACTGATCCGGGCCGGGCTGGCCGGCTTTTGCGAAACGGGCGGCCTTCGGGCCGCCTTTTTTGTCGGGTGGTCCGGATCGCGCATGGGCCAGGCCCGAAGCCGGCTTTTGCGAGGAGACCTCGTGCCTATCTGCCGCGGCCTTGCCCCGCCGTGGTATCGTCGGCGCGGTTGATTCGGGAAAGGCCCATGGCAGAGACGGCCGACGATCTGAGCACGCCCCTTGGACAGACCGCAGTGCGCGGCAAGCGCCGTTACCGGCTGCCGTTTACCGGAACCCAGGCGCTCGCCGTGCTGCTGGGCCTGTTCCTTGCTGCCTTCGCTGGGTATGCCATCTTCAGCGACAATCCGCTCGGCGGCGAGCCGATCGCCCGCATCGCGATCCGTCCGTCGGCGCCCGCGGCAGAAAACACCGCCATGGCGCCTGCGGACGGCTTCGGACACGTCACCAAATCCGCAGCCAAACAAGCCACGCCGGGCGAGCAAAAGACCATCACCATCATCGACGGCTCAAGCGGCGCGCGCCACGACGTCCCGATAGGCAGCGGCGACGCCGCGGACAAGGCCGAGGCGGCGCCCGGCATGATGGCCGGTATCGATCCCAGGCTTTTGGAAAAATCGCGCTACGGCATGATCCCGGTGGTCGCGGACGGGCTGAAGCCTTTCACGGTCTACGCCGCCGAAGCCGACCGCGCCAAGGCGGCAAGAATGCCGGTTGTTTCCATCGTCGTTGGCGGCCTTGGTGTCGGCGCGGCCAAGACCACCGACGCCATCATGAAACTGCCGGGGGCGGTGACGCTGGCGTTTACGCCCTACGGCTCCGATCCCGGCAAACTGGCCGAGCGGGCGCGCGCGCAACGCCATGAGATCCTGCTGCAGGTCCCGATGGAGCCGTTCGATTATCCCGACAACGATCCGGGGCCGCAAACCCTGCTCACCACGCTTGCGCCGGAACAAAATCTCGACCGGCTGTACTGGCACCTCAGCCGATTCCAGGGCTATGCCGGGATCGCGAATTTCATGGGCGCACGCTTCGTCGTCGCCGACGCCGTGATGCAGCCGATTGTCCGCGAGGCGGCCAAGCGCGGGCTAGGCTATCTCGACGACGGCTCGGCGCCACGCAGCGTCGCCGCCTCGCTCGCGGCAGGCCAGGCGGTGCCGTTCGCCAAGGCCGATCTCTCGATCGATGCGGTGCCGACGGTCGCGGAAATCGACCGGGCGCTGGCAAAGCTTGAGAATTTGGCGAAGGAACGAGGAACCGCGGTCGGTATCGCCTCGGCGCTGCCGATTTCGATCGAGCGGATCGGCGTCTGGATCAAGACGCTCGAAAGCCATGGCATAATGCTTGTGCCATTGACAACCGCGATGCTGAAATCAAAATCCGGCTAGATCCCGAAAAGCGGGAACCTGTCGGGTAAGATATTCGCCCCCAGAAAAACACACGATGATTGGTCCGGCAAATCCGGATCAATCGCCGAGAGCAACCGACTGGCGCGATGTTTGAAACGCCGGCGTCGGTTCACCGGTATGACCGCAACAGGCCTTGACGGAATGGCGCGCTACGAAGACCTACCCTACCGAACATGCGTCGGCATGATGTTGATCAACCCGGCAGGGCTGGTCTTCATCGGTCGCCGCGCCGGCGGCATCGAGCATGTCGACCAATCTCACGTCTGGCAGATGCCGCAAGGCGGCGTCGATCCCGGCGAGGATACATGGGAGGCCGCCAAGCGCGAACTTTACGAAGAAACCAGCGTCCGTTCGGTCGAGAAGCTCGGCGAGGTAGCGGACTGGCTGATCTACGACATTCCCCGCACCATTGCCGGGCGCGCCTGGAAGGGCCGCTACCGCGGCCAGCGGCAGAAATGGTACGCGGTGCGGTTCACCGGCCAGGACTCCGAAATCAATGTCGCGAGCCCCGGCGGTGGCCACAGGGCGGAATTCGTCGGCTGGCGCTGGGAACCGATGAAGAATCTTCCCGGCCTGATCGTCCCGTTCAAGCGGCCGGTCTATGAGCGCGTGGTGAAGGAATTTTCCGGACTCGCGGGCAGCTGACTCCCCATGGTGGACAGCAAGCCCTATCGCTCCAATGTCGGGATCGCCCTGTTCAACATTTCGGGTCAGGTCCTGATCGGGCGTCGCTTTCGCGACGACGGGCCGGAAATCATCCTTCCGGGTCTGGAGTGGCAGATGCCGCAGGGCGGCATCGACGCCAGCGAAAACCCGCGCGAGGCCGTGATGCGCGAACTCTGGGAAGAGACCGGCCTGGCCAACGCCGATTATCTCGCCGAAACCGGCTGGCTGAGCTACGATTTTCCGCCCTTCACCGGGCCACCGTCGCACCGGCTGGCGAAGTTCCGCGGCCAGCGCCAGAAATGGTTCGCGCTGCGTTTCACCGGCTCGGATGTTGAGATCGATCCGCTGACGCCGCGCAACGGACAACCGGCGGAATTCGACCGGTGGCGATGGGAGCGGCTCGACCGCGTCGCCGATCTCGTCGTGCCGTTCCGGCGCGAAGTGTATCTCGCGGTGGCGCAGCGCTTTGCGGAATTCGCAAGATGAAAAGACTTCAGTTCGGTCCGGCCGAAAACGCGCCGATGGCGATGATGATTCGAGGAAAAGTCATCCCGCTCTAGTGAAGCGCCGTCGCACTGATCTGGCTCTGGATGCTCTTGAAGTGATCGAGCCGCTCGACCTCGCGGTCGAGCTCCGAGCCCTCTTTCTCGGCGAGCCTGGCTTCCATCTGGGAAATCTTGTCGGCGAGTTCGGCCCGATCCAGTTCCTCGAGCTCGGTGGCGACATCCGCCAGTACTGTGAGACCCTTGTCGGACACTTCGGCAAGACCGCCGAGCACGATGATCTTCTGCTGGGTACCGCCTGACGTCACCGTCAGGATTCCCGGCCGGATCGCCGCCACAACGGGCGCGTGTCCGGCGAGCACGCCGAAATCACCCTCAACGCCGGGGACGTCGACCTGATCGACATCGCCGGAGAAGACGAATTTTTCCGGGGAGACAAGATCGAAGTGGAAGGTGGCCATTTGCGTTGCTTTCTTGGCTGTCACCCGCGGGGTTGGCCAGCGGATCCATCTTTCAAGAATTCTTTCTATCGATGGATCGCCGGGTCAAGCCCGGCAATGACGACAGGTTGGATCAGGCCGCTTCGGCGGCGAGCTTCTTGCCCTTTTCAACCGCCTCTTCGATGGTGCCGACCATGTAGAAGGCCGCCTCCGGCAGGTGATCGTACTTGCCTTCGCAAAGCCCGCGGAAGCCCTTGATGGTGTCGGCGAGCTCGACGAACTTGCCGGGCGAGCCGGTGAACACTTCGGCCACGTGGAACGGCTGCGACAGGAAGCGCTCGATCTTGCGGGCGCGGGCCACTGCGATCTTGTCCTCTTCCGACAATTCGTCCATGCCAAGAATGGCGATGATGTCCTGCAGCGACTTGTAGCGCTGCAGCACCTGCTGAACCATGCGCGCGGTCTGGTAGTGCTCCTCGCCGACGACGAGCGGGGACAGCATGCGCGACGTCGAGTCGAGCGGATCGACCGCCGGATAGATGCCCTTTTCCGAAATCGCGCGGCTCAGCACCGTGGTGGCGTCGAGATGCGCGAACGAAGTCGCGGGCGCGGGGTCGGTCAAGTCGTCGGCCGGCACGTAGATCGCCTGCACCGAGGTGATCGAGCCCTTGTGGGTGGTGGTGATGCGCTCCTGCAGCGCGCCCATGTCGGTGGCGAGCGTCGGCTGATAACCCACCGCCGAGGGAATACGGCCGAGCAGCGCCGACACTTCCGAACCTGCCTGCGTGAAACGGAAGATGTTGTCGACGAAGAACAGCACGTCCTGGCCCTGATCGCGGAAGTGCTCGGCGACGGTGAGGCCGGAGAGGCCGACGCGGGCGCGCGCGCCCGGCGGCTCGTTCATCTGGCCGTACACCAGGGCGCATTTGGAGCCTTCGCCGCCGCCCTTCTTGTTGACGCCGGATTCGATGAACTCGTGATAGAGGTCGTTGCCTTCGCGGGTGCGCTCTCCGACGCCGGCGAACACCGAATAGCCACCATGCGCCTTGGCGACGTTGTTGATCAGTTCCTGAATCAGCACGGTCTTGCCGACGCCGGCGCCGCCGAACAGGCCGATCTTGCCGCCCTTGGCGTAAGGCGCCAGGAGATCGACGACTTTGATGCCGGTGATGAGAATTTCCGCTTCGGTCGCCTGGTCAGTGTAGGTCGGCGCTTCCTGGTGGATCGCGCGCATGTCCTCGGCCTTGATCGGACCCATTTCATCGACCGGCTCGCCGATCACGTTCATGATGCGGCCGAGCGTGCCGGAGCCGACCGGCACCCTGATCGGGCTGCCGGTGTCGTTGACCTCCTGGCCGCGGACCAGTCCCTCGGTGGTATCCATGGCGACGGTGCGCACCGTGGATTCGCCGAGATGCTGGGCGACTTCGAGCACCAGGCGGTTGCCGCCGTTTCTGGTCTCGATTGCGTTCAGAATGGCCGGCAGGTGGCCCTCGAACTGCACGTCGACGACGGCGCCGATGACTTGCGTGATGCGTCCGGTCTGGTTGGCGGGTGTGGCCATGGAATCTCTCTCCTTCGAATTCTTAATTGCAAACGACCGTTGCGGCCGTCACATCGCCTCGGCGCCGGAGATGATCTCGATCAGCTCCTTGGTGATCATTGCCTGGCGGGTTCGGTTGTAGATCAGGGTCTGCTTGCGGATCATGTCGCCGGCGTTGCGGGTGGCGTTGTCCATCGCGCTCATCTGCGCGCCGTAGAACGAGGCGCTGTTTTCCAGAAGCGCGCGCAAGATCTGCACCGCGAGATTGCGCGGCAACAGCCCGGTCAAAATCTCGTCTTCTTCCGGCTCGTATTCGTAGGACGTCGCCGGGCCGGCATTGTCGGCGGGGGCTTCCACCTGAAGCGGAATGATCTGCTGCGCAGTCGGCACCTGCGCGACCACCGATTTGAAGCGCGAAAAGAACAGCGTGCAGACGTCGAACTCGCCGGCCTCGAAGCGCGCGACGATCTTCTTGGCGATGTCTTCGGCGTTGACAAAGCTGAGCTGACGCACCGATCGCAGCTCGATGTTTTCGACGATCTGCTTTTCGAAGGTGCGGCGCAGCTGCTCGAACCCCTTGCGGCCGACACAGAAGAATTTGACCTCTTTGCCCTGGTTCATCAGCGCCAGCGCGTGCTCGCGGGCCAGCCGCACGATCGACGAATTGAACGGGCCGCACAGGCCGCGCTCGCCGGTGCAGACCAGGAGCAGGTGCACCTGATCCTTGCCGGTACCGGCCAGCAGCACCGGCGCGCCGGGTGAGCCTGCGGCGGCGGCCGCGATGTTGGAGATGACCGCGTCCATTTTTTCCGCGTAGGGCCGCGCCGCTTCGGCGGTGCTCTGCGCGCGGCGCAGTTTCGAGGCCGCGACCATCTGCATGGCCTTGGTGATCTTCTGCGTCGCCTTGGTGGAGGCGATGCGGACCCGCATGTCTTTAAGTGAAGCCATTCTTAGTTCACCCCGGCGATCCGATCTTCAATCCGACCGCAAACTTCTCTTTCGTCATGCCCGGTCCTGCGCCGGGCATCCGCGTTTGGTCTTAATCCACGCGCAAAGACGTGCATGACGACATCAAGCAAATGTCCTGGCGTAACCCTCGACCACCGTCTTCAGCTTGGCGGCGGTGTCGTCAGAGAGATCGCGGCTGTCGCGGATAGTGTTGAGGAGATCGACGTTCTTGCCGCGCACCAGCGTCAGCAGGCCATCCTCGAAGGCGCGCACCTTGGCGACCGGAAGCGGATCGAGATAGCCGTTGACGCCGGCATAAATCACCACGACCTGCTCTTCCATCTTCAGCGGCGAGAACTGCGGCTGCTTCAGCAGTTCGGTCAGGCGCGAGCCGCGGTTGAGCAGGCGTTGCGTCGAGGCGTCGAGATCGGAACCGAACTGCGCGAACGCGGCCATTTCGCGGTACTGCGCGAGCTCGCCCTTGATCTTGCCGGCGACTTTCTTCATTGCCTTGGTCTGCGCCGACGATCCGACGCGCGACACCGAAAGGCCGACGTTCACGGCGGGGCGAATACCCTGGAAGAACAGATCGGTCTCGAGGAAGATCTGGCCGTCGGTGATCGAAATCACGTTGGTCGGGATATAGGCCGACACGTCGTTGGCCTGGGTTTCGATCACCGGCAGCGCCGTCAGCGAACCGGAGCCATGCTCGTCGTTCAGCTTGGCGGCGCGCTCGAGCAGGCGTGAATGCAAATAGAACACGTCGCCGGGATATGCCTCGCGGCCGGGCGGACGGCGCAGCAAGAGCGACATCTGGCGATAGGCGACGGCCTGCTTCGACAGATCGTCATAGATGATGACGGCGTGCATGCCGTTGTCGCGGAAATATTCGCCCATGGTGCAGCCGGTGAACGGCGCGATGTACTGCATCGGCGCCGGATCGGAGGCGGTGGCCGCGACGATGATGGAATATTCCAGCGCACCCTGCTCTTCCAGCACCTTCACGAACTGGGCAACCGTCGATCGCTTCTGGCCGATCGCGACATAGACGCAATACAGCTTGATCTTCTCGTCGCCGGTGGCGTTGAGCGGCTTCTGGTTCAGGATGGCGTCGAGCGCGATCGCGGTCTTGCCGGTCTGGCGGTCGCCGATGATCAATTCGCGCTGGCCGCGGCCGATCGGGATCAGCGCATCGATCGCCTTCAGGCCGGTCGCCATCGGCTCGTTGACCGATTTGCGCGGAATGATGCCGGGCGCCTTGACGTCGACGCGCATCCGCTTGTCGGCCTGGATCGGGCCCTTGCCGTCGATCGGATTGCCGAGCGCGTCGACGACGCGGCCTAGCAGGCCCTTGCCGACCGGAGTGTCGACGATGGCGCGGGTGCGCTTGACGGTCTGGCCTTCCTTGATCTCGCGGTCGGCGCCGAAGATCACGATGCCGACGTTGTCGGTCTCCAGGTTCAGCGCCATACCGCGGGTGCCGTTTTCGAACTCGACCATCTCGCCGGCCTGGACGTTGTCCAGCCCATAGACGCGGGCGATGCCATCACCGACGGACAACACCTGTCCGACCTCGGAAACTTCAGCCTCCTGGCCGAAATTCTTGATTTGATCCTTGAGGATCGCGGAAATTTCCGCGGCGCGGATGTCCATCAGCCTGCCTCTTTCATCGCGTGCTTGATCGAATTGAGTTTGGTGCGAAGCGAACTATCCACCATGCGGCTGCCGAGCTTGACCACAAGGCCGCCGATGATCGAGGGATCGACTTTCACGTTGAGCGCGACGTCCTTGCCCGTCACCGACTTCAGCGCGGTCTTCAAGGCGTCGAGATGCCTGTCGCTGAGCGTTTCGGCCACGGTGACGTCCGCGGTCGCCTCGCCCTTGAATTTGGCCACCAGCGCGCGGAACGCGCGGATCACGTCGCTGACCGCAAACAACCGGCGGTTGGCGGTGAGAACTTTCAGGAAATTCGCGGAAATACCGGAAATACCGGCCTTGTCGAGCACCGCGGTCAGCGCCTTCGACTGCGCCTCCGCCGCGAAAACCGGGCTGCGGACCAGGCGCTTCAGGTCGGCGCTGTCGGCCAGCATGGCATCGAATCGATCGAGATCGGCCCTGACCGCGTCGATAGACTTTTCATCACGCGCCAGTTCGAACAAGGCCGTTGCATAACGGCCGGACACTCCCGAAACGGACGGATTTTCAGCAGCCACGAGCGCGCTCTTTTTGCTGTCAAATTCGCAAGGGGAAAATCGTCGCCACGATGCGGCGCCCGGCGATCCAAGCCCTTGGAATTCAAGCGGGACTTCGATTTTCGAACGGCACGGACTGCACCGGGGCCGTTAAAATCGCGGCTTTGCTAACATAGCAAGAGCGCAGGTGCAACATGACGGCCGTGACTGGCGCTGCCTTGTCGCATCTCTTCGTCCCGCGACGGACCGACGCCGATTTTCCTGCGCTTGCGATGGCGCAAATCGACCTCGTTTATCACAGCAATCCTGACGCTTCGCCGAATCGACCGCCGGATTTTGTTCCGCCATCGGGCGCATGGCTGCATGAGCCATTCGCGGGGAACGCGGCTGTCGCCGGACCATTCCAACAACCGCATTACTTGGCGAAATCTCGTCTTCTCAGACGAAGACTTTGCTCGTCAATATTTGTAAGTAATAAATGGTAAATAAGTTATTAATTCATACTATTACGGAACTTTTAAGGATTAAGTTAATTCGGTCACAAGATATTTCAGAGAGGGACAAACAGGTATTACTGCCCTGCTTATGCCTTATTAACCCACCAAACGGCGGCCTCACCAAATGGGACGGGGGTTCCACTTGTCACTTATGTAGCAATACTATCTTGAGGTACTGATATATGCTGAAACTCAAAAAGCCGACACTGGGAAATGTAACCCAGTCGCGCACGGCGCTAGCTGTTTTCGCCGCAACTCTGCTGGTCGGCGGAAGCGTCACCGAAGCCTCGGCCAAATCCCACCGGCATCACGACAGCCATCGCCACTCCCATCATGCCAGCAACTCCTCCACCGGCTCCTGGCGCGACGCCAACGCCGCGATCGCCCCGTCGTCGGGCTTCGGACGCAGTTTTTCGGGGATGGCCTCTTATTACGGCAATGAATCCGGCAGCAGGACCGCCTCGGGCCAGCGCTTTAATCAGAACGCCCTGACCGCGGCCCATCGTTCCCTGCCGTTTGGCACCAAGCTCAGGGTGACCCATGGCGGCCGCAGCGTCGTCGTCACCGTCAACGACCGTGGCCCGTTCGTCCGCGGCCGGGTCCTCGACCTTTCGACCGCCGCTGCGCGTGCGGTCGGATTGACCGGGGCCGGCGTGGGCCGGGTGACCGCCGAGGTCATTTCCTAACGACGCTTGAACGCCTCACCGATCCTTCAAACCCGGCAAGCGTTGCGTCGCGTATCGGCCGCAGCACGCGCTGCACGCCGAAAACTGGCCTGCCGTCGCAAATGACGGCAGGCTTTTTCGTTGAGCGACGGCGTCCGGATCGTCATTCCGGGCGATCATCGAACCCGAACGACACTCTGCACTATAAAAAACTCTGCGGATCGACGTCCACCTCGAGCTTGAGATTGCCCTTGGTCTTCGGCGCGGCCGCGAGCCATTCGCGCAAATATTCCGACAGATCGACATTGCGCAGCGATTTTACCAGAAGCCGGAAGCGATAGCGGCCCTTGATCACCGCCAGCGGCGCTTCGGCGGGTCCCAATACCTGAATCCGCGGGTCGATCGGCGCGATCGCAGCCAGCTTGCGCGCAAAGCTTTCCGCGGCAGGCCGGTCGCCCGCGGAAATGATCAGGCTCGCCAGCCGTCCAAACGGCGGATAGCCGGTGCGTTCGCGCGCCTGGATCTCGCTGGCATAAAACGCCTCGCGATCGCACGCCACCAGCGCCTTCATCACGGGGTGTTCGGGCTGGTGGGTCTGTAAATACCCGACGCCGCGGCCCTGATCGCGTCCGGCGCGCCCGATCACCTGGTTGAGCAGTTGAAAGGTGCGCTCGGCGGCGCGCGGATCGCCATTGCCAAGGCCCAGATCGGCGTCGACCACTCCGACCAGGTTGAGGCGGGGGAAATTGTGGCCCTTGGCCACCAGTTGGGTACCGATGATGATATCGACGCGGCCTTCCGCGATCTCGTTCAATTCGCTGCGCATGCTCTCGATCGACGTGACCAGGTCACTCGACAGCACCAGGGTGCGCGCATCCGGAAACAATTGTGCGGCTTCCTCCTGCAGCCGTTCGACGCCGGGACCGACCGCGACCAGCGATTCCTCGGCCTGACAATGCGGGCAGACACGCGGGCGCGGCATCGAGAAGCCGCAGTGATGGCAGACCAGCCGCTGACGAAACCGGTGATCGACCAGCCAGGCGTCGCAGATGGTGCAGGCGAAGCGATGCCCGCAGGCGCGGCACAGGGTCAGCGGGGCGTAGCCCCGGCGGTTCAGGAACAACAGCGCCTGTTCGCGCCGCTCGACCGCGATCCTTATCTCTTCGGCCAGCCGCGGCGAGATGAAGCGGCCGCGGGGCGGGCCCTCGCGCCGCAGATCGATCGCCTCGATATGCGGCATGTGCTGGCCGCCAAATCGCGCCGGCAGCACCACGCGCTGGTAGCGGCCCTTGCGGGCGTTGACTTCGCTTTCGACCGACGGCGTCGCGGAGGCGAGCACGACCGGAATCTTGGCAATATGGGCGCGCACCACCGCCATGTCGCGGGCGTGATAATGCGCGCCCTCGTCCTGCTTATAGGCCTGGTCGTGCTCCTCATCGACGACAATCAGCCCGAGATTGGCATAGGGCAGAAACAGCGCCGAGCGCGCGCCCACCACCACGGGCGCTTCGCCCGCCGATATCGCGGCCCAGTTGCGCTGCCGGGTGCGCGGAGTCAGTTCGGAATGCCATTCCATCGGCCGCACCCCGAAACGCTGGGCGAAGCGGTCGAGAAACTGTCCGGTCAGCGCGATCTCCGGCATCAGGATCAGCGACTGCCTGCCGCGGCGGATCACTTCCGCGATCGCTTCGAAATAGACTTCGGTCTTGCCCGAGCCGGTGACGCCATCGAGCAGCGCGACGTGAAAGCTGCCATTCGCAGCCAGCGCGCGCATCGCGTCCACTGCGGTGCGCTGCGCCCGCGAAAAGTCGGGCGTTGCGAATGACGGATCGGGCGCCGGCGGTGGCAGCGCGCGCGGCATGGCTTGCGTCGACAGCGTGCCTTCATCGACGAGGCCATCGACCACACCGGCGCTGACGCCGGCTTCCTTCGCGGCTTCGGACTTGCCGTGCAGGAGACCGTCCGACAGCACCTCGATCAGCCGCCGCCGCGCCGGGGTCAGGCGCCGGGGTGTTTCGCCGGTCAGGCGCACGCCCATTCGCACCCGCTCCGGGCCGAGATGTTCGCCCATCCGAAGCGTCATCCGCAGCACCATGCCGCGCGCCGACAGCGTGTAGCTGGCGACCCAGTCGACGAGCGCGCGCAGTTCCTCCTTCAGCGGCGGCACGTCGAGCCTTTCGCCGATGTCTTTCAATCGGTTGTGCAGCCGCGGATCGGGATTGGCGTTCTCCGCCCACACCACCGCGACGACCTCGCGCGGGCCGAGCGGCACGCAGACCACATCGCCGGGCTTGAGCTCCATGCCGCGCGGCACGCGATAGGAATAGTTCTGGTTGAGCGCGACCGGCACCAGCACATCGACGACGCGCGTCGATGCGGTGGATGACGTGCTGGCGCGCGTGGAATGGTCCATCGGAGAATCAGGCTCGAAGGCGGAAGGCCGGCGCTAACTTAAGACCGTGGGCGGGTCGGGGCCAGTGTCCGCACCGCCGCCGGGCAAGTTAGCGAACGGTAAACGAAAGAGGTGCGATATAATCGCCGGGAATCACCGGGCCCGGAACGGCCTCAGAGAAACCAGCCGATGGCCAAACCAGCTCCCGCAGTCCGGCCCGTCGAACTCGACTGCGCCGATGAAGCCAGCGCGCTCCAGATGACGCGCTGGCTGGCGCATCTGCGCAGCGAACGGAGGCTATCGCCGAAGACGCTGGAGGCCTATGCCCGCGACCTCCGGCAGTTCCTTGAATTTCTGGCCGGACACTGGGGCACGCGGGTGACGATTGCGCGCTTTGCCGCGCTCGAGGCCAGCGACGTCAGGGCTTTCATGGCGATGCGGCGCGCCGATGGGATTGGCGGGCGCTCGCTGATGCGGACGCTGGCAGGCTTGCGCTCGTTCGGTCGCTATCTCGAACGGGAAGGCAAGGGCAAGGTCGGGGCTCTCTCCGCCATTCGCGCGCCGAAGGTCGGCAAGAGCCTGCCGAAACCTGTTTCGATAACGGCGGCGAAACGTTTTGCCGATGCCGACGAGCGCGCTGGCGAGACCCGTGCCCCCTGGATCTGGGCGCGCGATGCCGCCGTGATGGCGCTGTTGTACGGCTCGGGCCTGCGCATCTCCGAGGCGCTCGGCCTGCGGCGCCGCGACGTGCCCCTGCCCGGCGCAGGCGACGTGCTCATCGTCAACGGCAAGGGCAACAAGACCCGCATGGTGCCGGTGCTGCAGAATGTACTGAACCTGATTCAGGACTATGTGGCGCTCTGCCCGCATCCGTTGCCCGCCGAGGGGCCGATCTTCGTCGGCGCGCGCGGTGGCCCGCTCAGTCCCCGAATCATTCAGCTCACCATGGAACGGCTGCGCGGCGCGCTTGGCCTGCCCGACAGTGCGACGCCGCATGCGCTGCGGCATTCCTTCGCGACCCATCTGCTCGGTCGCGGCGGCGACCTGCGCGCGATCCAGGAACTGCTCGGCCATGCGTCGCTCTCGACCACGCAGATCTACACCGGCATCGACAGCGAACGGCTGCTGGAGGTCTACCGCACGGCGCATCCCCGCGCCTGAGATCGTTCGGCCTTCAACCCTGACAAACTTCGGTCAAATCCGCTTGGCCCTTGCGCAGACGGCGCTGTTCGGTCAATCGTTAGCCGATCGAGCAGCCGGAGGGGAATCATGAGCGCACATGAAAGCATGGAGCAGGCCGAGCACGCCGAACACGCTTCCGGCGAAAACAGGAAGATCGCGCTGCTGATTGCCATGATCGCGCTGTTTCTTGCCCTGTCGGAGACGCTGGGCAAGGGCGCCCAGACCGAATCCATCAGCAAGAACGTCGAGGCGTCGAATCTGTGGGCGTTCTTCCAGGCCAAGAGCATCCGCCGCACCGTGGTGCAGACCGCATCCGACCAATCCAGACTGAGCCTCGGCCTGATCGGCGACGCTGCCGCCAAGGCGGCGCTGCAAAAGCAGATCGACGACTGGCAGCAGACCGCGGCGCGCTACCGCTCCGAGCCCTCAACCGGCGAAGGCACCGAGCAACTGTCCGAACGAGCCAGGCATGCCGAAGAAGAGCGGAACCTTGCGACCGCGAAGTATCACCACTTCGAACTCGCCTCCGCCGCCTTCCAGATCGGCATCGTGCTGGCGTCGGCGACCATCATCACCGGCATAATCGCGCTGGCTTGGGTCGCCGGCCTGCTGACGCTGGCGGGCATCGCATTCACCACGCTCGGCGCGTTCGCGCCGCTTCTGTTGCATCTGCATTAGCGACGTTCGATCGCAAAGCTCGTCATGCCCGGCCATAGCAGTCTGCCTTGCGAAGACTAGATGGCCGGGACAAGCCCGGCCATGACGAAGAACAAATCGCTCTTGGTGTGTTTCTACCGTGCTTCGTGCACGCTCTTGCGGAAGCGCTGGATCAGCAGCAGCATGCGCGACGACCACCCGCTGCCGTCGCCGCGCAATGCATCCCTGATGCGCGCCTTGATGGGGTCAACCAGCGCGTTCGCCTTGGCCCGAAGCTCGAGGATAAACTCGTAGAGCGTCTCGAACCAGTCCATCTCCAAGAGCTTGTCCCGCGTCACATCGAAGATGAATGCGGCCACGCCGACGCCGAGGAATTTTGCGAAGATGATGGTGAGGATGGCGCTGATCCAGTATTCATGGGTGAGCAGCCAGAAGCCGACCAGCTTCAGCGGGAACAGCGGAATCACCGGCACGATGAACACGATCAGCGTCATCGCCGGCGACAGCGTATCGATGCGCTCGGCGAGCCATTGCTTGAAAGCGCGCAGCGGAATCAGCGCCACGAACCACGCCACGACCGGCTCGAGGTGATCCCACAACCAGGCCTCGATCAGGAAGATGACCGCTAGCAAGACCCAGATCGGTTGCAGAAGTCGGCGAATCATCCCGTATTGTCCCCACCCATTTCCCGGGCGCAAATCACATATGGATCGCGCGCTTGCCGACTGCAAGCGCTGCTTCCTTGATGGCCTCCGAGCGGGTCGGATGGGCATGGCAGGTACGCGCCAGGTCCTCGGCGGAGCCGCCGAATTCCATCAAGACACACGCTTCATGTATCATTTCGCCGGCTTCGCGGCCGACAATGTGCACGCCAAGCACCCGATCAGTTTTGGCATCTGCGAGAATCTTCACGAATCCGTCAGTGGTCTGGTTGACCTTGGAGCGGCCATTGGCGGTAAAGGGGAATTTGCCGACCGCATAGGCCACGCCCGCCTGCTTCAGGTCTTCCTCGGTCTTGCCAACCGCCGATACCTCCGGCGCAGTATATACAACCCCCGGTATAACGTCGTAATTCACGTGCCCGGCCTGGCCGGCGAGAATTTCCGCCACCGCGACGCCTTCATCCTCGGCCTTGTGCGCGAGCATCGGCCCCGCGACGACGTCGCCGATGGCGTAGACGCCCTTAACATTGGTGGCGAAATGCGAATCGATCTCGACGCGGCCGCGATTGTCCAGCGCGACGCCAACCTCCTTCAGGCCGAGGCCCGCGGTGTAGGGAACGCGGCCGATCGCCACCAGCACCACGTCGGCTTCCAGCGTCTCTGACTTGCCGCCGGCGGCTGGCTCGATCTGCGCGGCGAGCTTCTTGCCCGAGGTGTCGACGCCGGTGACCTTGGCGCCGAGCCTGAACGCAAAACCCTGCTTTTCGAGGATGCGCTGGAACTGCTTCGCCACCTCGCCGTCCATGCCCGGCAGGATGCGATCCAGAAATTCCACTACGGTGACCTCTGCGCCGAGACGATGCCACACCGAACCGAGCTCGAGCCCGATCACCCCGGCGCCGATGATCAACAGCCTCGCAGGCACCTTGTCCAGCGACAGCGCCCCGGTCGACGACACGATGCGCTTCTCGTCGATCTCGACGCCCTTCAGTCGCGCGACATCGGAGCCGGTGGCGATGACGATGTTTTTGGTCTCGACAGACTGCGTCTTGCCGTCGGCGGCGGTAACTTCGACTTTGCCGCTGCCGAGGATCCTGCCCTTGCCGCTGATGACGTCGATCTTGTTCTTCTTCATCAGGAACTCGACGCCCTTGACGTTGCCGTCAATGCCCTGCTGCTTGAAATTCATCATCGCGGGCAGATCGAGTTTTGGGGCGGGGATGCTGACGCCCATTTTCGCAAAGGAATGCCCGGCCTCCTCGAACATCTCCGATGCATGCAGCAGCGCCTTCGACGGCATGCATCCGACATTGAGGCAGGTACCGCCGAGCGTGGCGTTCTTCTCGACCACCGCGACCTTCATGCCGAGCTGCGCGGCACGCACCGCGCAGACATAGCCGCCCGGACCGGTGCCGATGACAACAAGATCGTAAGTGGCCATGATTGAAGTCCTGCAGCTAAAGACGGTGACGGGTTCAGCGCCCGCCCGACACATCGAGGATGGCGCTGGTCACATAGGAAGCCTCGTCCGACATCAGCCAGACGATGGCGTTGGCGATTTCGCCGGCGGTGCCGACGCGCTTCATCGGCACCGCATGGGCCAGCCGGTGGGCGCGGTCGGGCTCGCCGCCGCTCGCATGAATCTCGGTATCGATCAGGCCGGGCCGGATCGCCGCAACGCGAATGCCTTCGCCGGCGACCTCGTAGCCGAGGCCGATGGTGAAGGAATCGATCGCGCCTTTCGACGCAGCGTAATCGACATAGGTATTGGGCGAGCCGAGTTTTGCGGCAACCGACGACAGGTTAACGATGACGCCGCCCTTGCCGCCATGGCGCGTCGACATCCGCTTCACCGCTTCGCGCGCGCATAAGATGCTGCCGGTGACGTTGACGGCCATCATGCGCTGGATCCGCTCGGCTGACATCTCGTCGACCCGCGAGGTCGTGCCGACAATGCCCGCATTGTTGACCAGCGCGCCCAGCGTTCCGAACTTGTCGGCGGCCCTGAACAGCGCCAGGATATCGTGCTCGCTGCCGACGTCGCACTTCACCGCGATCGCCTTGCCGTTTTTGGCCTCGATGGTCGAGACGACACTGCGGGCGGCGGCTTCGTTGCTGGCGTAGCCGGCGACGACCCGGAAACCCCGCGCCGCGGCGGCGAGCGCGGTGGCGCGGCCGATACCGCGGCTTCCGCCGGTGATGATCACAACCTTGTCGGTCAAAGTCTTCTCCCCAAAATCCGGACGCACTCTATTGGAAAGGCCGCACTGGCATCGCGACCATCACAGATCCAGCACTAGCCGCGCCGGATCCTCAAGGCTTTCCTTGACCCGTACCAGGAACGTCACCGCTTCCTTGCCGTCGATGACGCGGTGATCGTAGGACAGCGCCAGATACATCATCGGGCGGATTTCGACCTTGCCGCCGATCGCCACCGGGCGATCCTGGATCTTGTGCATGCCGAGAATGGCGGACTGCGGGGCGTTCAGGATCGGCGTCGACATCAGCGAGCCGTAGATGCCGCCATTGGTGATGGTGAAGGTGCCGCCCTGCATCTCGTCGATCTTGAGCTGGCCGTCGCGCGCGCGCCGGCCGAAATCGGCGATGCTCTTTTCGATCTCGGCGATCGACTTGCGGTCGCTGTCGCGCACCACGGGCACCACCAGGCCCTTGTCGGTGCCGACGGCGACCCCGATGTGATAATAATTCTTGTAGATCAGGTCGGCGCCGTCGATCTCGGCGTTGGCCGCCGGAATGTCCTTCAGGGCCTGCACGCAGGCCTTGGTGAAGAAGCCCATGAAGCCGAGCTTCGAGCCATGCTTCTTCTCGAACACATCCTTGTACTGCGCCCGCATCGCCATGATGTGGCTCATGTCGACCTCGTTGAAGGTCGTCAGCATCGCGGCGGTGTTTTGCACGTCCTTCAGGCGGCGCGCGATGGTCTGGCGCAGCCGCGTCATCTTCACGCGCTCCTCGCGCGCGGCGTCGTCGGCGGGCGAGGGCGCGCGAACCTGCACCGCCGCGGCGGGCTGATTGACCGGCGTCGGCACCGAGGCCGCCTTCTCGATCGCGGCCAGCATGTCGCCTTTCGTCACCCGGCCATCCTTGCCCGAGCCCGGCACGGTGGCGGCATCGACGCCGCTTTCGGCGGAAATCTTGCGCACCGACGGCGCCAGTGGCGCGTCAGCGGGCGGAGCCTTCGCAGTCGGCGCGGCGGCGGGCGATGGCGGCGCGGCCGGGGTCGCTGACTTGGCCGGCGCCGCCGGCCTGGCGGCTGCCGCCACGCCGTCGGTGATCTGTCCGAGCAACGCGCCGACCGCGACGGTTTCGCCATCCTTGGCGACGATTTCGCCGAGCGTCCCGGCCGATGGCGCTGGAACCTCGATGGTGACCTTGTCGGTCTCGAGTTCGACCAGCGGCTCATCCACCGCGACGGCATCGCCGGCCTTCTTGAACCAGCGGCCGATGGTCGCCTCGGTCACGGATTCGCCGAGCGTTGGAACGCGAATTTCGGTCATTTTTGTTTCCTCAATACCTTGCGCTGTCCGCGTCCGCAAAAAGCGAGCGATCCAGTAATCCGCGACGGTCCTGATCGGGTTGGGCGGCGCGGGTTACAGGATGCCCGCTTGCGCGGGGCATGACGAATTACGATCCCTAACTCAGCGCCTCATCCAGCAGGGCCTTGAGCTGCGCCAGGTGCTTCGACATCAGACCGGTCGCGGTCGCCGCCGCCGCTGCGCGGCCGGCATAACGCGGACGCCTGTTCGGCGCGTTGATCTGGTTCAGCACCCATTCGAGATAGGGTTCGATGAAATGCCACGCGCCCATGTTGCGCGGCTCCTCCTGACACCAGACCAGCTCGGCGCTCTTGAAGCGCCCGAGTTCCTGCACCAGCGCCTTCAAGGGCACCGGATAGAGCTGCTCGACGCGCATCAGGTAGACGTCGTCGATGCCGCGTTTTTCGCGCTCCTCGTAGAGGTCGTAATAGACCTTGCCCGAGCACAGCACGACGCGGCGGATCTTGTCGTCGCCCACCAGCTTGATCTTCTCGTCCGGCTGCATCACCGCGTCATCGTAGAGGATGCGGTGGAACGTGGTGTTGGCGCCCAGCTCGTCGAGCCTCGAGACCGCGCGCTTGTGGCGCAGCAGCGACTTCGGCGTCATCAGAATCAGGGGCTTGCGGATCTCGCGATGCAATTGACGCCGCAACACGTGGAAGAAATTGGCGGGCGTGGTGGCATGGACCACCTGCATGTTGTCTTCGGCGCACATCTGCAGGAAGCGTTCGAGCCGCGCGGAGGAATGCTCCGGTCCCTGCCCCTCATAGCCATGCGGCAGCATGCAGACGAGGCCGGACATGCGCAGCCATTTGCGCTCGCCCGACGAGATGAACTGGTCGAACAGCACCTGCGCGCCGTTGGCGAAATCGCCGAACTGCGCTTCCCAGACCGTCAGCGCGGCCGGCTCCGCCAGCGAATAGCCGTACTCGAAGCCGAGCACGGCCTCTTCCGAGAGCAGCGAGTTGATGACTTCGTAGTGGCCCTGCTCGCCGCCGAGATGATTGAACGGCGTATAGCGGCTCTCGTCTTCCTGATCGATCAGCACCGAATGTCGTTGCGAGAAGGTGCCGCGCTCGGAGTCCTGTCCGGAGAGCCGGACGCGATGGCCTTCCTGCAGCAACGTGCAGAACGCCAGCGCCTCGCCGGTCGCCCAGTCGATGCCTGTGCCGCTGTCAATCGCCTTGGCCCGGTTTTCCAGGAACCGCTGCACGGTGCGGTGAATCCTGAACCCGTCGGGCACCCGGGTGATTTTGCGGCCGATATCCCTGAGCACCACGACATCGACGCCGGTGACGCCGCGGCGCGGGTCCTCTTCCTGATCCGCCGACTTGAAGCCGGCCCATTTGCCGTCGAGCCAGTCCGCTTTGTTGGGCTTGTAGCCCGAGCCGGCCTCGAGTTCGGCATCGAGCCGCGCGCGCCAGTCGGCCTTGGCCTTCTCGACTTCGCCTTCGGTCATCACGCCTTCGGCGATCAGCCGCCTGGAATAGATCTCCAGCGTGGTCGGATGGTTGGCGATCTTCTTGTACATCACCGGCTGGGTGAACGCAGGCTCGTCGCCCTCATTGTGACCGTGCCTGCGGTAGCAGAACATGTCGATGACGACCGGCTTGTGGAACTTCTGCCGGAATTCGATCGCGACCTTGGCGGCGAACAC
Source organism: uncultured Alphaproteobacteria bacterium (assembly GCA_963801875.1). Classification (GTDB taxonomy): domain Bacteria; phylum Pseudomonadota; class Alphaproteobacteria; order Rhizobiales; family Xanthobacteraceae; genus Bradyrhizobium. The sequence goes on from CAWDGT010000013.1 coordinate 145,627, forward strand.
CACGGCTTCCGGATCGTCGCCGTTCACATGGAAGATCGGCGCATCGATCATCTTCGCCACATCGGACGGGTAGGGCGAGGAACGCGAATAACGCGGATAGGTGGTGAAGCCGATCTGGTTGTTGACGATGAAATGTAGCGAACCGCCGGTGCGGTAGCCTTTCAGGTCGGACAGGCCGAAGCACTCCGCCACCACGCCTTGTCCCGCGAACGCGGCATCGCCGTGCATCAGCAGCGGCAGCACCGAGATGCGCTGGTCCGGCGGATCGCCATGCTGATCCTGCTTGGCGCGCACCTTGCCGAGCACCACGGGATCGACGATCTCCAGATGCGACGGATTGGCGGTCAGCGACAAGTGAATCCGGTTGTGGTCGAACTCGCGGTCCGACGATGCGCCGAGATGATATTTGACGTCGCCGGAGCCCTCGACCACGTCGGGATTGGCCGAGCCGCCCTTGAACTCATGAAACAGCGCGCGATGCGGCTTGCCCATCACCTGGGTCAGCACATTGAGGCGGCCGCGATGCGGCATGCCAACCACGATTTCCTTCACGCCGAGATTGCCGCCGCGCTTGATGATCTGTTCGAGCGCCGGAATCAGCGACTCGCCGCCGTCCAGACCGAACCGCTTGGTGCCTGTGAATTTGAGATCGCAGAATTTCTCGAAACCCTCGGCCTCGACCAGCTTCATCAGGATGGCGCGGCGGCCTTCGCGGGTGAAACTGATCTCCTTGTCCGGGCCCTCGATGCGCTCCTGGATCCAGCCTTTCTGCGCGGCGTTGGTGATGTGCATGAACTCGACGCCGAGGGTCTGGCAGTAGGTGCGTTCGCAGATCGCGACGATTTCCCGCAAAGTGGCGTATTCCATGCCCAGCACATGATCGAGGAAGATCTTGCGGTCGAAATCCCCCTCCACGAAGCCATAGGAGCGGGGGTCGAGCTCCTCGCGGTTGCGTGGCGGCTCGATCCCGAGCGGGTCGAGCTTGGCGTGGAAGTGGCCGCGCATGCGGTAAGCCCTGATCAGCATCAGGGCGCGCACGGAATCGCGCGTCGCCTGATGGATATCGGCTGCCGTCAGTTCGGCTCCCCTGGCCTGCACCTTGGCGGCAAGCCTGGTGCCGACCGATTTTTCGACTTCGGCCCAGTTGCCGTCGAGCGCGGAGGTCAGCTCGTCGCGCGGCGCCAGCGGCCAGTTGTCCCGGCCCCAGGACGGCCCTTCGGCGTTTTTGCGGACGTCCGCCGGCTGATCCTTCAGGCTCCTGAAGAATTCCTGCCATTCGGCGTCGACCGAGGCCGGGTCCTTCTCGTAGCGGGCGTAGATATCATCGATGTAGGGGGCGTTTGTGCCCTGCAGAAACGAGGAGAGAGCAAAGGCGGCGTTCGCGTCTTGGCGAGACATAATTGCGTCCTGGTGATTTCGATTCGCGCGTGGAAAACGGCGCAACAGCCAATCCGAGCGCTGGATCAGCATAATAATGGGCCTTTTATCCTATTTAGGGCGAATGTTCGCCCCGAAAAGAACCAAAGAGTGAATTAGCCCTTCAACTTTTCGACAAGCGTCTTTCCGAGCCGCGCGGGCGAGGGCGAGACCGTGATTCCGGCCGATTCCATCGCGGCGGTCTTGGAGCCGGCGTCGCCCTTGCCGCCGGAGATGATCGCGCCGGCATGGCCCATGCGGCGGCCGGGGGGCGCCGTGACGCCGGCGATGAATCCGACCATCGGCTTCTTGCGACCGCGCCTGGCCTCGTCCTTGAGGAACTGGGCGGCGTCTTCCTCCGCCGAACCGCCGATCTCGCCGATCATCACGATCGAGGTGGTCTTGGGGTCAGCCAAGAACATTTCCAGCATGTCGATGAATTCGGTGCCCTTGACCGGATCGCCGCCGATGCCGACCGCGGTGGTCTGGCCGAGGCCTTCCTGGGTGGTCTGGAAAACCGCCTCATAGGTCAGCGTGCCCGAACGCGAAACGATGCCGACATTGCCGGGCTTGAAGATGTTCGCCGGCATGATGCCGATCTTGCATTCGCCCGCCGTCATCACGCCCGGGCAATTCGGCCCGATCAGCCGCGATTTCGAGCCCGAGAGCGAGCGCTTCACCCGCACCATGTCGAGCACCGGAATGCCCTCGGTGATGCAGACAATCAGCGGAATCTCCGCATCGATGGCTTCGCAGATCGCGTCGGCCGCGCCCGGCGGCGGCACATAGATCACCGATGCATTGGCGCCGGTCTTGTCGCGCGCCTCGGCCACGGTGTCGAACACCGGCAGACCGAGATGCGTGGCACCGCCTTTGCCCGGCGAGGTGCCCCCGACCATTTTGGTGCCATAGGCGATCGCCGCTTCGGAATGAAACGTGCCGTTCTTGCCGGTAAAACCCTGGCAAATTACTTTTGTATTCTTGTCGATCAGGATGGACATGGTTGCAATTGCTTTCGCGAACGGTCGGTAAAGGGGTCAGCGGTGCTCCGGAAGCGGCTCACGTCCCCTTCACGGCCTTGACGATCTTCTGCGCGGCGTCGTCGAGATCATCGGCGGGCAGCACGTTGAGGCCGCTTTCCCGGATGATCTTCTTGCCGGCTTCGACATTGGTGCCTTCGAGCCGCACCACCAGCGGCACTTTCAGGCCGACTTCCTTCACCGCGGCAACCACGCCTTCGGCGATGATGTCGCATTTCATGATGCCGCCGAAGATGTTGATCAGGATACCCTTCACATTGGGGTCGGCGGTGATGATCTTGAAGGCGGCGGTCACCTTGGCCTTGTCGGCGCCGCCGCCGACATCGAGGAAATTCGCCGGCGCCATGCCGTAGAGCTTGATGATGTCCATCGTCGCCATCGCCAGCCCGGCGCCATTGACCATGCAGCCGATGTTGCCGTCGAGGGTGACGTAGTTGAGATCGTATTTCGACGCCTCGATTTCCTTGGGATCTTCCTCGGTCTCGTCGCGCAGCGCCGCCACTTCGGGATGGCGATAAAGCGCGTTGTCGTCGAACGACACCTTGGCGTCGAGCACGCGCAGATCGCCCTGTTTTGTCACCACCAGCGGGTTGATCTCCAGCATCGCCATGTCCTTGGCGACGAAGGCCGTGTAGAGCTGCGCCACCAGCCGTTCCGCCTGCTTGGCGAGATCGCCGGAAAGACCCAGCGCCTTGGCGGCGGTGCGGCCGTGGTGACCCATGACGCCGGTCGCCGGGTCGACCGAGAAGGTCACGATCTTTTCCGGCGTGTTGTGCGCGACGTCCTCGATATTGACCCCGCCTTCGGTGGAGACCACGAACGACACTTCGGAGGTTTCGCGGCTGACCAGGATCGACAGGTAGAACTCCTTGTCGATATCGGAGCCTTCCTCGATGTAGAGCCGGTTGACCTGCTTGCCGTGCGGCCCGGTCTGCACCGTGACCAGCGTCGCGCCCAGCATCTGCCTGGCGAATTCATTGACCTCGGCGACCGATCTCGCGATGCGCACGCCGCCCTTGTCGCCGGCGGAGGCTTCCTTGAACGTGCCCTTGCCGCGGCCGCCGGCGTGGATCTGGCTCTTTACCACCCAGACCGGGCCGGGAAGCGTCTTCGCGGCCGCGTCCGAATCGGCAGGGCGCAGCACCGGCACGCCCTTCGAGATCGGCACACCGAATTCATGCAGCAGCGCCTTGGCCTGGTATTCGTGAATATTCATGAGACGGCCCTTCGAAAGCCCTTGAACGTTGCGGCTGGATTGGATGGCGATCAGCGGCCGAGCAGATCCGGCGCGATCTTCTTGCAGGCATCGACCAGGCCCTGCACCGCGCCGACCGACTTGTCGAACGCTTCGCGGTCCTTGCCGGCCAGCTCGATCTCGACAATGCGCTCGACCCCCTTCGATCCAATCACCACAGGCACGCCGACATACATGTCCTTCACGCCGTATTCGCCGTTGAGATAGGCGGCACACGGCAGCACGCGCTTCTTGTCCTTGAGGAAGCTCTCGGCCATCGCGATCGCGGAAGCGGCCGGGGCATAGAACGCCGAACCGGTCTTCAAGAGGTTGACGATCTCGGCGCCGCCGTTGCGGGTGCGGTCGACGATCTCCTCGATCCGCGCCTGCGAGGTCCAGCCCATCTTGACGAGATCGGGCAGCGGGATGCCTGCCACCGTGGAATAGCGGACCAGCGGCACCATGGTGTCGCCATGGCCGCCCAGCACGAAGGCGGTGACATCCTCGACCGAGACGTTGAACTCGTCGGCGAGGAAATAGCGGAAGCGCGAGGAATCCAGCACGCCGGCCATGCCCACCACCTTCTTGTGCGGCATGCCGGAGGCCTTCTGCAGCGCCCATACCATGGCGTCGAGCGGATTGGTGATGCAGATGACGAAGGCGTCAGGGGCGTATTTCTTGATGCCGGCGCCGACCTGCTCCATCACCTTGAGATTGATGCTCAGCAGATCGTCGCGGCTCATGCCGGGCTTGCGCGGCACGCCGGCGGTGACGATGCAGACCTTGGCGTTGTCGAGCGCCTCATAGGAATTGGCGCCGGTGAAATGCGCGTCGAAGCCGTCGACCGGCGAGGATTGCGCGATATCGAGCGCCTTGCCCTGCGGCACGCCCTCGGCGATGTCGAACATCACCACGTCGCCCAGTTCCTTCAGGCCGATGAGGTGAGCCAGCGTTCCGCCGATCTGGCCGGAGCCAATCAAAGCAATCTTGTCGCGCGCCATGGGAAACCGTCCTTTGGAGGTCAAGGAGGAGGGTGATAGGAAGCTGGGTGGCTGGTTATCCCTTTCACGGGAGCCGTTCAAGTCAACCTATGCCCAATTATCGGCCCTGCCTTGATTTCGATCAGCGCACCCCTCGTCATTCCGGGATGGTCCGAAGGACCAGACCCGGAATGACGACAACTCACGTCTCCACCAGCCCGGTGCTCGAGCCGCTCGCCGCGGAGTCCTTGTGGCCGTGGGGCAGCGCCAGATAGGACTCCGAACTCATCTCGATCAGCCGCGACGCGGTCCGCTTGAACTCGTTCGCCTCATAGCCCTCGCTCGCCAGATACAGCGACGGCGGATCGGCCTCGGCGGACGCCATCACCTTCACCGCGTTGTCGTAAAGCGTGTCGATCAGCGCGATGAACCGCTTGGCGGCGTTGCGCTCGGGGTAATCCATCACGGGAATGCGGTCGATCATGATGGTGTGATAGTCGTGCGCGAGCCGGAGATAGTCGGAAGGCGCCAGCGGCTTTTCGCACAAATCCGCGAACGAAAATCGCGCAACACCGTCCGCCGAGCACGGCACGTGCAGGATACGGCCCTTGATCGAAATGTCGCGTGGCCTGGATTTGGCATTGCCGGTCATCTTGACCCAGGCTTTGTCGAGCGCGGCGTCCGCGGCGCGATCCGCCGGCACCAGCCACATTTTCACGCCCACGAGCTTCTCCAGCCGGAAATCGGTGCGCGCATCGAGCCGCAGCACCTCCATATGATCGGATATCTGTGCAATGAAAGGCAGGAACAGCGCCCGGTTCAGACCCCCCTTGTAGAGATCCTCCGGCGCGACGTTGGATGTCGCCACCACCACGGTGCCGAGTTCGAACAGCTTCGCGAACAGCCGTCCCAGGATCATCGCGTCGGCGATGTCGGTGACATGGAATTCGTCGAAACACAAAAGCCAGGCCTCGCCGAAGATCGAGGCGGCGGTGAGCGCGATCACGTCGCCATCGACGATCTCGCCGCGGGCGATATTCTGGCGATAGCCGTAGATCCGCTCATGCACCTCGGCCATGAATTCGTGGAAATGCGCCCGGCGCTTGTGCACGACCGAACTGTGCTGAAAAAACAGATCCATCAGCATGGTCTTGCCGCGGCCGACTTCACCATGAACGTAGAGGCCGCGCGGCGGCGGCTCGTCCTTGTCGGCGAACAGCCGGCCGAGCAGGCGCTGCTTGCGCGGCGGCTTGTAGCTCGCAAGCCGCTGCTCAAGCTCGGCCAATGCCTCGGCGGCCTCCGCCTGCGCGGCGTCGGGTTCGATCGCGCCGGAGGAAACGAGGGCCTGATAATGGGCGCGAAACGAGGCGGAGGGGGTCGTCAGCATGGCCCCCTTACGGCCCCAACATGAAGAAAATTGCAAGCCGTGAATTGGCGCGGGGGTATGCGTGTCCCCGTGTTCCGGGGGCGGTGCGGCGTCCTCCACGATGCCCCGCGGAGCCGGAGCCGACGAAGGGCAGGGTCGCGACAGGCCCCCGATCCGTTTCGCGCCCTCACGCGCTCAGCGCGTAGGAATCCTCGACAACATACGGCCCGCCGCCGGTCGACGCCCGGGACGAGAACAGCACGAAGCGCGAGGCGGTGAACACCCTGGTCGGGAAATAGCCGCGCACCGACAGATAATCGGCGACATCCTGATTGGAGGCGTCGCGCAGCCGCGCCAGCGTCACATGCGGGGTGAATTTGCGCCCCTCCGGATCGAGCCCGAAGCGCTGCATCAGCCGCTCGAGCTCGGCCTGCAACTCGATCAACGGCCGGCTCGGCACCACCTGGGCCACCACCGCGCGTGGCTTTTTCCCGCCAAAACTCGACAGGCCCTGCAGGGCGACGTCGAACGGCTTGCGGTTGACCCTGATCAGCAGCGAGGCGATTTCGTTCGCCGCGACGCCGTCGATGTCGCCGATGAAGCGCAAGGTGACGTGATAATTTTCGGGGTCGATCCATCGCGCGCCCGGCAGGCCGCCACGCAAGCTGGAAAGCGTCTGGCCGATCTCGGCCGGGATTTCCAGTCCAGTAAACAAGCGCGGCATCGCAAGACTCCCGATGCTGAGGCGTGATCCCGGGAAAGATCAGGCCCTGTAACAAAGCCCGGTGACGAATCACCGACGGATATTTTTACCGTAGTTATGCGACGCTGCGAAGCTCCAGCCCACAGGGCCGGGATAACACGGTGCTAGGATTATTGCTGCCCGGTTTTCAACTGCGTTGTCGGGATATCGTGCCAAGAAATGCCTGCACGGTGGGCAGGATATTTTTGACGATGACATCGACCCCCTCCGCGGTCGGATGCAGGCCGTCGGCCTGATTGAGGCTGGCGTTAGCGGCGATGCCTTCCAGGAAAAACGGATACAGCGGCACCCCGAACGATCTGGCGAGGTCCGGATAAATCGCGTTGAAACGAGTCGAATAGTCGCTGCCGTAATTCGGCGGGGCGACCATGCCGCACAACAACACCGCTACCCCGCGCGCCTTCAGCCGCGTCAGAATGTCCGCTAGCGCCGCGCGGGTGATCGCGGGGTCGGTGCCGCGCAAGGCATCGTTGGCGCCGAGTTCAACGATAACAGCCTCGGTCCCTTCGGGCACCGACCAGTCGAGCCGGTCGCGGCCGCCGGAACTGGTATCGCCGGACACCCCGGCATTGATCATGTCGACCGTCATCCCCTTGGATTTCAAGGATTTTTGAAGCCGCTGCGGGAATGCCGCGGACGCCGAAAGCCCAAGGCCCGCGCTCAACGAATCACCCAATACGACCATCTTGATCGGCTTTGCCTCGGCGGCAGCCTGGGTTTGACCCAACGCCGTTGCCGCCGTCGCCAAAGCCACGCCCAACACGAGTATGTGCACGAACACCCGCAGGCCCCTCTCGACCTGCCTTGCGGAAGTGCCATATGACCGAGCCATGGACAGTCTCATCAAACCCTCATCATTGGCCGGCCTCGAACCGGACACCATTTCGATCCGGGACGTCAATCTCTCGCTTGGCTCGGGCGCGGCGCGCGTTCATATCCTCAAAAATATCAGCCTGCGCGTGGCGCCGGGTGAAGCGATCGGACTGATCGGACCCTCGGGCTCGGGCAAATCCACGCTTCTGATGGTGATGGCGGGACTGGAGCGTCCCGACAGCGGAGAGGTGGTGGTCAACGGCACGCCTTTCAATGCCCTCGACGAGGACGCGCTGGCGCGATTTCGCGGCCGTCAGGTCGGCATCGTGTTCCAGTCGTTCCATCTGATCCCGACCATGACGGCGCTGGAAAATGTCGCGGTGCCGCTGGAGCTGGCCGGCAATCCCGATGCGGCGCAGCGCGCGGCGCAGGAACTTAGCTCGGTCGGCCTTGGCGACCGGCTGCATCACTATCCGACGCAATTGTCCGGCGGCGAGCAGCAGCGCGTCGCGCTGGCGCGCGCGCTGGCGCCCGATCCCGCCATCCTGGTGGCGGACGAGCCCACCGGAAATCTCGATGAGGCCACCGGTAGGCAGATCGTCGATCTCCTGTTCACCAAACATGCCGAGCGCGGCATGACCCTGGTGCTGGTGACCCACGACACCTCGCTGGCGCAGCGCTGCGACCGCGTGGTGCGGCTGCGCTCCGGCCGGATCGATGATCCGGCCGGGGATCGCAGAGCGGCTTCATGAGTGTTGCTTCCGAATCGATCCGCCGCGATCGCGCGGCATTGCTGCCTCTCCGCTTCGCTCTGCGCGAATTGCGCGGGGGCCTGCGCGGATTCTACGTCTTCATCGCCTGCATTGCGCTCGGCGTGATGGCAATCGCCGGCGTCGGCTCGGTGGCGGCGAGCCTCAGCGAAGGACTGGTGCGCGAGGGCCGCGCGCTGCTCGGCGGCGACGTCGCCTTCGCCCTGATCCAGCGCGAAGCCAGACCGGACGAAGTCGCGTTTCTGCGCGCGCGCGGACAGCTGTCGGTCGCGGCGACGTTGCGCGCGATGGCGCGCACCGGCGACAACCGGCTGGCGCTGGTCGAGCTCAAGGCCGTCGATGCCGCCTATCCGCTGCTCGGCGAGCTGACGCTCGATCCGAAGATGCCGGTGGCCGATCTTTTCGCCGAGCAAGACGGCGCGTTCGGCGCGGCGGCCGATTCCACGCTGCTGGCACGCCTCGACCTCAAGATTGGCGACCGCGTCAGCATCGGCAGCGCGAGCTTTCAGATTCGCAGCGTCGTCGACACCGAGCCGGACAAGCTTGCCGGCGGCGTCGGTCTCGGTCCCCGGTTCCTGGTCAGCGAAGCGGCCTTGCGCGCCACCGGGCTGTTGCAGCCCGGCAGCCTGGTGCGCTGGATCTATCGGGTGAAGCTGCCGGATAACGCGGCCGACGATCGCGCCGCCACCGCGATCATCAACAATGTCAGAAGCGCATTGCCGGAAGCCGGCTGGGAGATTCGCAGCCGCAGCAATGCTTCCCCGCAGCTTGAGCGCACCATCGGCCGTTTCACCCAGTTCCTCACGCTGGTCGGCCTTGCCGCGCTTCTGGTCGGCGGCGTCGGCGTCGCCAATGCGGTCAAGAGCCATATCGATCGCCGCCGTGACGTCATCGCGGCCTTCAAGGCGCTGGGCGCCACCGGCCGCGACGTCTTCACGATCTATCTGACCCAGGTGATCGTGCTTGCCGGAATAGGCTCGGTGATCGGGCTTGCCGCCGGCGCGGCGCTGCCTTTCATCATCGTCGATCTGTTCGGCAAGCTGTTGCCGCTGCCGGTGGTGCCGGCGCTGCACCCGGACGAACTCGCCCTGTCGTTTGTCTACGGCCTTTTGACCGCGCTCGCCTTCGGCCTGTGGCCGCTCGGCCGCGTCCATGACGTGCCGGTGGCGGCGCTGTTTCGCGAAACGGTGACGAGCGAATGGCACCGGCCGCGCTGGCGCTATCTCGCTTTGATGGCCGTGGTGATCGCGCTGCTGATCGTGGTCGTGATCGGGCTCGCCTACGACAAGCGCGTCGCGGCCGTGTTCGTCGCATCCTCGGTCGTGGTGTTCGCGCTGTTGCGCGGCATCGCCGCCGGCCTGATGGCGCTGGCGCGCCGGCTGCCGCGCACCCGCATCACCATGCTGCGGCTGGCGATCGCCAATATCTACCGGCCCAGCGCGCTGACCCCGTCGGTGGTGATGTCGCTTGGCCTCGGCCTGGCGGTGCTGGTCACGATCACGCAAATCGACGGCAATCTGCGGCGGCAATTCATGGCGGCGCTGCCGGATCGCGCGCCGTCGTTCTATTTCATCGATATTCCCACCGCGGAGGCCGGCCGCTTCGGCGAATTTCTCAAAACCACCGCGCCGCAATCGACCGTCGAGGACGTACCGATGCTGCGCGGCCGCATTGTCGCTGCCCGCGGCGTCAGGGCGGAGGATCTCAAGGCCTCGACCGACTCCGAATGGGTGCTGCAGAGCGACCGCGGCCTGACCTATACCGGCGAAGTCCCCCGCGGCTCCAAGATCGTCGAAGGCCAATGGTGGGGCACCGACTATGACGGTCCGCCGCTGGTCTCGATGGAGAAGAAGATCGCCGACGGACTTGGGCTCAGGATCGGCGACCAGATCGTCGTCAATGTGCTCGGCCGCGACATCCCGGCGACCATCGGCAATCTGCGCACCATCGACTGGCAGAGCCTCGGCATCAATTTCGTGCTGGTATTCTCGCCCAACGCTTTCAGAGGCGCGCCGCATAGTCATGTCGCGACCCTGACCGAAACCCATCCGGACGCCGCCGGCGACGCCCGGATCATCAAGTCGGTGGCCGACGCGTTCCCGATGGTGACGAGCGTGCGGGTCCGCGAGGCGCTGGAAACCATCGGCACCGTGGTCACCAACCTGGTGCTGGCGATCCGCGGCGCCAGCGCGGTGACATTGGTATCGGCCATTCTGGTGCTGGGCGGCGCGCTCGCCGCCGGACATCGCCACCGGGTCTATGATGCCGTCATTCTCAAGACCCTCGGCGCGACCCGCGCCCGGCTGCTTGGCGCCTACGCGCTGGAATATCTGATGATCGGCTTTGCGACCGCCGTTTTCGGCGTGATCGCGGGTTCGGTGGCGGCCTGGCTGATCGTGACCCGGCTGATGACCCTGAGCTTCGTCTGGCAGGCCGGCAGCGCCGCCGGCGTGGTCGCCGCCGCGCTGGTGGTCACGGTGGGACTGGGGCTTGCCGGAACGCTGCTGGCGCTGAACCAGAAGCCGGCCACGGTGCTGCGGAATTTATAAAAAACTTATATAGACGGCTGGGGAGGGTTAACGCGGTGCAAAATCCCGTTTTCGGGCGTTTGCCGTATTCGCTTCGCCGGCGATCATGCCGCGGAGCGACATTCAGCCGCGCATGGCAGCTTGCATTGAATGTGCTAGTTTCCCACATACCAGCTGGGTCAGACGCCGGCTTGATGACGCGAAATTAATGTCAGCAAAATGCCGGTTTCTGAGATAGATTTCTTTGCCGGCGCCGCAAACCCCTTGCGCTCCGCCGGGCAACCAACGGGAATTCGACCATGTCGGACCTAGACCGCAATTATGCTTCTCCTTTCGGCCGGGCCGCCGGGCGCGTGGACGCCGCGGCCGTCGACGCCGGTCTGCGCGCCTACATGCTGCGCATCTACAACTATATGAGCATTGGCCTGGCCATCACCGGCCTTGCCGCGCTTGGCGTCTATATGGCGGCGGTGACCACCGATCCCTCCGGCGCCGCGGCCAAGATCGGCAACGCCTTCCTGACGCCGTTCGGCTACGCGATGTTCGTGAGCCCGCTGAAATGGCTGTTCATCCTGGCGCCGCTCGCCATGGTGTTCGTCATCTCGGCCGGCATCGACCGGCTACGGCCCGCGACGGCCCAGATGCTGTTCTGGGTGTTCTCGGCGCTGATGGGCATTTCGCTGTCCTCGATCTTCCTGGTGTACACGCACACCTCGATCGTGCGGGTGTTCTTCATCACCGCGGCCACCTTCGGCGCGCTGAGCCTCTACGGCTACACCACCAAGCGTGACATGACCGGGATGGGATCGTTCCTGATCATGGGCCTGTTCGGCGTCATTATCGCGAGCCTGGTCAACCTGTTCCTCGCCAGCTCGATGCTGCAGTTCATCGTGTCGGTGGTCGGCGTGCTGGTATTTGCGGGCCTCACCGCCTGGGATACCCAGCGGCTGAAGAACGACTACATCTACGGCTATGCCTCGCAGGGTGGCGACATTGCGGAGCGTGCGGCCATCACCGGCGCCCTGTCGCTGTATTTGAACTTCATCAACCTGTTCACGCTGCTGTTGCAATTGCTCGGTCAGCGCGACTGACCGCTCACGCATCAGCGGACGAATTCAAGCCCCGGCCTTGCGGCCGGGGCTTTTCTTTTGCGACGAGCAAAAATAGTCTTCTCGCCATGATGCCTTCATTCGAAATCAGGCCCGCGACCGCCGCCGACCTGCCCTTCATTACCGGGATTTACGAACACGCCGTGCGTTACGGCACCGCGACGTTCGAGCTGATCCCGCCTGATCTCGCCGAAATGACGCGACGTTTCGACGCGCTGATCGACGACGGTTTTCCCTATTTCGCGGCTGCGCTTGAAGGCCGCGTGGTTGGATACGCCTATGCCGGCGCCTACCGACCGCGACCGGCCTATCGCTTCACCGTGGAGAACTCGGTCTATCTTCAGCCGGCGATTCATCGGCGCGGAATCGGCCTGCAATTGCTGCAAAGGCTGATCGCCGAATGCGAAGCGCGCGGCTATCGGCAGATGATCGCGGTGATCGGCGATTCCGCCAACGCCGGATCGATCGGGGTGCACGCGAAATGCGGGTTCCGGATGATCGGGACCCACCCCAATGTCGGCTTCAAGTTCGGCCGCTGGCTCGATACCGTGATGATGCAGCGCGCGCTGGGCGACGGGGCGGCCACGCTGCCGGCCGGATGATGTTTCGACGTCATTCCGGGCGCGCGTCAGCGCGAACCCGGAATCTCGCGCGGTAAATTGGCTCGCCAACTTCTGGATTCCGGATGCAGCGCTCCGCGCCGGTCCGGAATGACCGGGTTTGTCTAGACTACCGCCAGCTTGCGGTCGATCACCAGGAGCACGCGCTCGAGTTCGTGGCCGCGGCGCAGGATCAGCCCGCTCGCCGAGATGACGCTGTAGATGCCCTGCTTGCGCGCGAGCCGCGGATCTTTTTCGATGCGGTAGATCGGCACTTCCGAGGCGCGGCGGAATACCGAGAACACCGCGCGATCCCGCAGAAAATCGATGGCATAGTCGCGCCACTCGCCATCGGCGACCATGCGCCCGTACAGATTCAGGATGCGATTGAGTTCGACACGATTGAACGTCACCCGGCTTGGCAAAGGACCCGCAGCGGCATTGCGTGCCGCTGCGCGGCTCTCGCTTGGATCGGCTTCCTCCGACATCGAACTCATGGAGCGCCTCCTTGGCATCACAGGCACGATCCTCGTGCGAGACCGGTTTCCACTCTTCGGGATCGTGCCGTCAGAGACATGATTGCGCCAACCGCAGGCGGCTGCAAGAGGGCCGTGGCGAGCGCGTCCGGATTTGCACGCGGCGGATTGTCCTGCGGCGGCCTCTCCCGGCCCGGAAATAACCGTCACGGGATCGTTAGCGGAATCATAATACCGCCCCACTTCCGCCCAGCGCCCGCCCTGCTGAATTGCGAAAGGAGAGGCTTGCGTTGGCCCGGTCCTTTCGGTTCCGGATTCCTCAGCCCCCAGCCCCCCGGGGTCGTCAGGATCGGGCCTGTTCGCAAAAGAGTGTATCCCATACGGGGCCAACGCGAGTTGGTCTTTTTTGCTTTTTGGGGTTTCCGGATCAAGCCAGCGGCGCACCCGTCAACCGCGATGGCCGTCATTCCCCGGCACAGCGCGCGATCCTGCAATTCCGGGATTCCCCCGATGTGCAATCGCACATCCGGGATCCGCGGCTTTGGACCAATCCGGAAATGACAAAGGGGATTCAATGCAGCGGCGTGAAGGCCGCCCCCAGCATCGCACCGGGCTTGTCGCCACTGCCGTCCTGGACATAGACCACCGCGGCGTCGACGCCCTCACGGGAAATATTTTCCAACGGCACGGTCCAGCTGCCGGAAGTTCCGTTCCAGTCACCGACCTTGAGCAGGCTGCGGACCACATTGTGGTAGGTGACTTCGCGGCCACGGTTTTCGCCGCGCCCGATCGAAATCGGCACTGCCTTCGAGATCGAGCAGATCCAGACTTCGCCGTGCAACGCCGGCGGCCCGCTGCCGGAGGCCGCCACCGAAACATTGAGCTGCCTGCCCGACTGCGTCATCGTAACCGGCACCGACATGACGCCATCGGCTTTCTTGGTAATGTCGATGGCGCCTTCGATACCGGCGCGGTCGCTGCCGATCACATGCGCCGATCCGTTGACGACAACCTGCGGCGTGTAAACCTCGCGATCACCGCGCACCTGGGAATAGGCTTTCTGTCGAGCGCTGAAGCGCGCATCGGCCAGCGTATCCTTCCAGCCGAGATAATCCCAATAGTCGATCGGCATACTCAGCGCGATCACCGAGGGATCCTTGGCCAGTTCGCCGAGAATCCTGTCGGCGGGGGGGCATGAGGAGCATCCCTGCGACGTGAACAGTTCTATTACCGCGCGCGGGTCGGCATGGGCCGGGCGGATGACGGCGATGATCGCGCAGACGCCAAGCGCGCCCGACCATCGCGAAATAGAGTTATAGGCCATCATCGCTGTCATACCGGAAACCGGGAAGTCCCCGCATCGTCGCCGTTAATTCTCATGATACTCTTGCGTGTACTCTTGCGTGTATTCTTGCGTGATACTCTCGCGGCACCACATCGCCGGCCTGCGAACGCAAGAAGGCGGCCCTTTCATAGGCCGCCTCCCCATCAATCGCTACTCACTTCGCAGTGAGGCACCGATGGCAACCCGCATCATGCCGCCAGTTTGCGCAGCACATAATGCAGAATGCCGCCGTTTCGATAATATTCGAGTTCGTCGAGGGTATCGATTCGGCACAGCAGCGAAATCCGCTGCAGCGAACCATCGCCGGACACGATCTCCGCCGTCAGCTTCTGGCGCGGTTTCAGCTCGCCCTGCAGCCCGCGTATCGTCACCGTCTCATCGCCCTTGATGCCGATCGACTGCCAGGATGCGTCGTCCTCGAAGGTAAGCGGCAGCACGCCCATGCCGACCAGATTGGAGCGATGGATACGTTCAAAGCTCCGGCAAATCACGGCGCGGACGCCGAGCAGCCGGGTACCCTTCGCAGCCCAGTCCCGCGACGAGCCGTTGCCGTATTCGGCGCCGGCAAACACCACCAGCGGAACCTTCTCGGCCTGATACTTCATCGCGGCGTCGTAGATCGACATCTGTTCGCCGTCGGGCCAATGTTTTGTAAGGCCGCCTTCCGGAATATTGCCGTCGGCACCCCTGAGCATGAAGTTCTTGATCCGGATATTGGCGAAGGTACCCCGCATCATGATTTCATGATTGCCGCGCCGCGTGCCGTATTGATTGAAGTCAGCCGGGCGCACCTGATGCTCCGACAGATATTTCCCGGCAGGCGACGTCAGCTTGATCGCCCCGGCCGGCGAGATGTGATCGGTGGTGATCTTGTCGCCGAAGATCGCCAGAATGCGCGCGTCGACGACATCGACGATCGGTTCCGGCTGCTTCTTCATGCCTTCGAAGTAAGGCGGGTTCTGAACGTAGGTCGAGCTCATGTTCCAGCGATAGGTCTCGCTCTCCACGGTCTTGATCTTGCGCCAGTTGGTGTCGCCCTTGAAAACATCCGCATAGCGCTTCTTGAAGATCGACGCGGTCACGAACTTCTTCATGTAGGCATTGATTTCTTTCGTCGTCGGCCAGATGTCCTTCAAATAAACCGGTTTGCCGTCCTTGCCGTTGGCGATCGGCTCCACGGCCAAATTCTTTGTCACCGTTCCCGCCAGCGCATAGGCCACCACCAGCGGCGGCGAGGCCAGGTAATTGGCCTGCACGTCCGGACTGACGCGGCCTTCGAAATTGCGGTTGCCCGACAGCACGGCGGCGGCGATGATGCCGTTGTCGTTGATCGATTTCGAGATCTCTTCCGGCAGCGGCCCGGAATTGCCGATGCAGGTGGTGCAGCCGAAGCCGATCAGGTTGAACCCGACCTTGTCGAGATCGAGCTGCAGCCCGGAATTGGAAAGATATTCCGCGACCACCTGACTGCCCGGCGCCAGCGAGGTCTTGACCCAGGGCTTTGCGGCAAGGCCCTTGGCGGCGGCGTTGCGCGCCAGAAGTCCGGCGCCGATCAGTACGCTCGGATTGGAGGTATTGGTGCACGAGGTGATCGCCGCGATCACCACATCGCCATGGCCAAGATCGAAATTGCGGTTCTCGACGGCATAGCGCTTCGAGGCTTCAGTGGCCTTCTTGTATTCGCTGGTCATCGCCGCCGCAAAACCTTCCGCGACCGCGGGCAGCGCGACGCGGCCTTCGGGGCGTTTCGGACCGGCCATCGAGGGCACCACGTCGCCAAGATCGAGCGTCAGCGTCTCGGTAAATACCGGATCGGTCGATTTGGCGTTGCGGAACAAGCCTTGCGCCTTGGCATAGGCGGTCACCAGCGCGACCCGCGCGGAGGAGCGGCCCGAAGTCTTGAGATAATCGATGGTCTCGGCATCGACCGGGAAGAAACCGCAGGTCGCGCCGTATTCCGGCGCCATATTGCCGATGGTCGCCTTGTCCGCCACCGAGAGATGATCCAGACCGGGGCCGAAAAACTCCACGAATTTTCCGACCACGCCCTGCTTGCGCAGCATCTGCGTCACCGTCAGCACCAGATCAGTGGCGGTAACGCCTTCCTTGAGTTGTCCCTTGAGCTTGAAGCCGACCACTTCCGGCAGCAGCATCGACAGCGGCTGGCCGAGCATCGCGGCTTCCGCCTCGATGCCGCCGACGCCCCAGCCGAGCACGGCAAGGCCGTTGACCATGGTGGTATGCGAATCGGTGCCGACAAGCGAATCCGGATAGGCCACCTCGAAGGTGCCGATCTTATTGCCGATCTTCATCTTCTGCTTGCGGGTCCATACCGTCTGGGCGAGATATTCGAGATTGACCTGGTGGCAGATGCCGGTGCCGGGCGGCACCACGGAGAAATTCGAGAACGCCTTCTGGCCCCATTTCAGGAATTCGTAGCGTTCCTGGTTCTGCTTGTATTCCTCGACCACGTTCTTGGCGAACGCCTTGTTGTCGCCGAAGAAGTTCACGATCACGCTGTGATCGATGACGAGATCGACCGGCACCAGCGGATTGATCTTTTCCGCATCGCCGCCGAGCGCCTGCATGGCGTTGCGCATCGCCGCGAGATCGACCACTGCCGGCACGCCGGTGAAGTCCTGCATCAGCACCCGCGCCGGGCGGAATGCGATTTCATGTTCCAGCTTGCGTTTCTTCAGCCACTTCGCGACCGCAACGATGTCGTCCTTCTTGACGGTGCGGTCGTCCTCATTGCGCAGCAGGTTTTCCAACAGCACCTTCATGGAATAAGGCAGCTTGGAAATCCCCTTCAGACCATTCTTCTCGGCGGCGGGCAGGCTGTAATAGACGTAGGTCTTGCCGCCGACCTTGAGGGTCTTCTGGCAATTGAAGCTGTCGAGCGAGGTCATGTGAGAAAATCCCAGTTGTCAGTTATACCCGGAAAGGGTATTTAAGCACCGTCAGCGAGGCTGGCCTGATGGCTTGCAGACGCGGATTGCGTGCTGCATCAAGTTCCGGCTTATAGAATCATTCCAGTGGCACCGCCACACCGACAATTGTGCCGCAGCGTTTGCGTTACCCAAAAATTCCGCTGCGGTACCCCTAAATTCTAGAGGGCTGTGAAAGGGCGATATGCGGCTCTCGGGGCGCGGCGTCAGATGTGTGCGGGGCGGCCGCGACGTGTTCTCGGGCCTCGATTTCGAGGCTTCCTCGGGCGAGGCGCTGGCCGTCACCGGCGCCAATGGATCGGGCAAGACCTCGCTGTTGCGGATGATCGCGGGACTGTTGACGCTCGCCGCCGGATCGATCGGGCTGGAGGGCGGCGAGAGCGAGCTGACGCTAGCCGAACAGGCCCATTATCTCGGCCACCGCGACGCGCTGAAACCCGCTCTGAGCGTGATCGAAAACCTCTCTTTCTGGCGCGATTTTCTCGGCGGCGAAGCCTTCGACGTCAGGGAAAGCCTTGCCGCGGTGGGGCTCGATCATGCGCTCCACCTGCCGGCGGCGTATCTGTCGGCCGGCCAGCGCCGGCGGCTCTCGGTCGCCCGGCTCATGGCGGTACGGCGGCCAATCTGGCTGTTGGATGAGCCGACCAATGCGCTTGATGCCGCAGGCCAGCGCTTGTTTGCGGGCCTGATGGGCGATCATCTTGCCCGCGGCGGCCTGGTCGTCGCCGCCACCCACGCCCCCCTGGGAATTACGGCGCGCGAATTGCGGATCGGGGGCGCGTCATGACCGCGCTCGTCGCATTGATTCGCAGAGACATCGCGATCGCGCTGCGGGTCGGCGGCGGCGCGCTGATCGGCGTCCTGTTCTTTCTCACCGTGGTGGTGCTGATGCCGTTCGCGGTCGGCCCCGATCTGGCGTTGCTGACCCGGCTGGGACCGGCGATCCTCTGGCTCGGCGCACTCTTGGCAAGCCTGCTCACGCTGGACCGGCTATTCATGGCCGATCACGATGACGGCTCGCTCGATCTGATCGTGATGAGCCGAACGCCGCTGGAACTCGCCTGCGCCGCCAAGGCGCTGGCGCACTGGCTGGCCGCGGGATTGCCGCTTGTCATCGCCACTCCGGTGCTGGGGCTGTTGTTGAATCTCGATGCGATCTCGACCTCGGCGGTGGCGTTGACGCTGCTGGCGGGCACGCCGGCGCTGACCTTTACCGGCATGATCGGCGCGGCGTTGGCGGTAACGCTGCATCGTGGCGGATTGCTGCTGGCGGTGCTGGTGCTGCCGCTGTCGATCCCGGTGCTGATCTTCGGCGTCGCCGCCTCGCAGGCCGCGATCTCGGGACTGTCGTTCGGTGCGCCGTTTTCGATCCTGTGCGCGTTGTCGCTGGTCAGTTTTGTCATCGGACCGTTCGCCGCCGCCGCCAGCCTGCGGCACGGTCTGGACTGATCGGCGTCGGCATTGACGTCGATCAACTCTCGCGGAGCGCCCCTTCATGCTGATTGCCTCTAACGGCCGCGACCATTAACAGGATGCCATGACACTGATCGATCTCGCCAACCCCACCCGGTTCCTGGCGCTGACCGCGCGCCTGTTGCCGTGGCTTGCAGCCGCGACGGCCATTCTGTTGCTGATCGGCCTGTACCAATCGGCCATGGCGCCGGACGACTACCAGCAGGGCGCCACTGTGAAAATCATGTTCATCCACGTACCGAATGCGTGGCTGGCGATGTTCGTCTGGGGCGTGATGAGCCTGGCTGCGCTGGGCACGCTGGTGTGGCGTCACCCGCTGGCGGACGTCGCCGCCAAGGCCGCCGCGCCGATCGGGGCCTGCTTTACCTTTCTCGCGCTGGTGACGGGCTCGCTGTGGGGACGGCCGATGTGGGGCACCTATTGGGAATGGGACGCGCGGCTGACTTCGGTGCTGATCCTGTTTCTGATGTATCTGGGCCTGATCGCGCTGTGGCGGGCGGTTGAAGATCCCTCCCGCGCCGCGCGCGCCGCGGCGGTGCTGACGCTGGTCGGCGCCATCAATCTGCCGATCATCAAATTCTCGGTCGACTGGTGGAATACCCTGCATCAGCCCGCGTCGGTGCTGCGGATGGGCGGACCTGCGCTCGACCGCGCGTTCCTGATTCCGCTGCTGGTGATGGCGGTGGCGTTTTCGCTGTTGTTCCTCACGCTGCATCTGGCGGCGATGCGCAACGAAATCCTGCGCCGCCGGGTGCGCGCCTTGC
Source organism: uncultured Alphaproteobacteria bacterium (assembly GCA_963801875.1). GTDB lineage: Bacteria > Pseudomonadota > Alphaproteobacteria > Rhizobiales > Xanthobacteraceae > Bradyrhizobium. The sequence goes on from CAWDGT010000013.1 coordinate 165,251, forward strand.
AGATGATGCAAGCCAGCCAGCGGTCGGCGTGAACGCGATGTCGCTTGGTCCCTACGCGCCCTTTATCGTGACCTCCTATTTGCTCGTCACGGCGGTGGTGCTTATCCTCATCGCCTGGATTACGATCGATTATCGCCACCAGAAACAACGCCTGCGCGAACTGGACGCCTCGGGCGTCGTCAGGCGCTCCGGGCGCAGCGCGACGGACCTGATATGAGCGAGCCTTCAACAACCGACACCCCGCCGCAACGACGGTCCTGGCTGATGGCGCTGCCGCTGATCGTGTTCGCAGCCCTTGCCGCGATCTTCTGGTTCCGGCTGGGAAACAGCGATCCGTCGAGAATCCCCTCCGCCCTGATCGGCCATCCGGCGCCGCAAACCGCGCTGCCGCCGCTTGCGGGCCTGGTCGACAACGGCGCCCAGGTGCCCGGGCTCGATCCGGCCATGTTCAAGGGCAAGGTCAGCGTCGTCAACGTCTGGGCTTCGTGGTGCATCCCGTGCCACGATGAGGCGCCGCTGTTGATCGGGCTTGGCCGCGACAAGCGGCTGCAGCTGATCGGCATCAACTACAAGGATGCGCCTGATAAAGCCCGGGGCTTTCTCGCCCGCTATGGCAATCCCTATGGCGTCGTCGGCGTCGACGGCAACGGCCGCGCCGCGATCGAATGGGGTGTCTATGGCGTGCCCGAGACCTTCATTGTCGGCCGCGAAGCCACCATCGTCTACAAGCTGGTCGGCCCGGTAACCCCTGACAATATCGACAGCGTGCTCAAGGTCGAGATCGACAAGGCGCTGAAGGCAGGGTCTTAAATCATTAGCCGTCATTGCGAGCGCCCCGGAATGACGACGGATAATTAGTTTAATTTATTTCCGGCTTTTATCTGTCGTTCATTTCGCGGCCATGGCGCCGCCACGAATTCAAAGCTAGCCTGATGGCGTTGCTTTAAACCGTCCTTGGAGGGACACACCCAATGCGTCATTTCACGCTCGCTTCCCTTGCTGCAACTGCCCTCACTTTTGGCCTGCTGACGGCTTCGCCGTCGATGGCCCAGACGCCGCAGCCCGCCGCCAAGTCCGACAAGATGGCTCCCGCGCCGAAAGCCAACTCGAAGATGGCGCCGGCTTCGAAAATGGCCCCGGCCACCAAGTCGGATCTGCTCGACATCAATTCGGCAAGCGCCGACGAACTCGACGCGCTGCCGGGGATCGGCAAGGCCTATTCGGCTGCGATCATCAAGGGCCGCCCCTACAAGGGCAAGGATGACCTCGTCAACAAGAACATCGTGCCGCAGAAGACCTATGACGGCATCAAGGACAAGATCATCGCCAAGCAGAAGTGAGTCCGGCTTTTCGCGCTCGACGGGCCCGACCTCCCGGAAACGCATCGGTGCTACCCTCGCCGGTGCGTTTTCCATTTCACCCCTTGGACACATCCCCGGCTTCCGCCTCGCTCGCTTCCAGCGACGCGGGCTCGAGATGATAGCGCCTGGTCAGCGGCATTTGCGCGATTGCAAATCCCATGGTCAGCGGGATCACGCCGAACGCCTTGAAGGCGACCCAGAAATCCGTGCTCTGGGTACGCCAGATGATTTCGTTCAATATCGCCATTGCGAAAAAGAACAGCGCCCAGCGCAAGGTGAGGATACGCCAGCCTTGCGACGTGAGATTGAACATCTGATCGAACATGATGGCGATGAAGGAGCGGCCGAACAACAGGCCGCCGCCGAGGATCGCGGCGAACAGGCCGTAGATGATGGTCGGCTTGAGCTTGATGAAGGTTTCATCGTGCAGCACCAGCGTCAGCGTGCCGAACACGATGACGATGACGCCGGTGACCAGCGCCATGATCGGGACGTGCCGCGTCACCACGTAGGAAGCGATCATCGCCGCCACGATCGCCACCATGAAGGCGCCGGTGGCGACGAACAGGTGGAACCTGGCGTTGGCGAGGAAGAATACCAGCAGCGGACCGAGTTCGGTCGCGAGCTTGAACAAAGGGTGCGGCGTGGTTTTATCCATTACTCTATCCCTGCGATCGCATGGGCGAAATCCCGTGCGGTGAAGGCGGCGAGATCGTCGATGCCCTCGCCGACGCCGATGAAGTGCACCGGCAGTTTGTGCTTTTCGGCCAACGCCACCAGGATGCCGCCGCGCGCGGTGCCGTCGAGTTTGGTCATCACCAGACCCGTGACGCCCGCGGTACGATGAAACGCCTCGACTTGCGACAGCGCATTTTGCCCCACCGTGGCGTCCAGCACCAGCAGCACCGCATGCGGCGCCGACGCGTCGACCTTCCTGATGACGCGAACCACCTTTTCAAGCTCGTTCATCAGTTCGGCCTTGTTCTGCAGCCGGCCGGCCGTATCGACCAGCAGCACGTCGAGCTTGCCCTCGCGCGCCGCGGTGAGTGCATTGAAGGCAAGGCTTGCGGAGTCCGAGCCCTGCGCGCCCGCGATGACCGGCGACTTGGTGCGCTCGCCCCAGATCTTCAACTGCTCGATCGCGGCGGCGCGAAACGTGTCGCCGGCGGCCAGCATCACCTTGCGACCTTCGGCGCCCAGTTTTGCCGCAAGCTTGCCGATGGTGGTGGTCTTGCCGGAACCGTTGACGCCGACCACGAGGATGACAAACGGTTTTTGCCTCTCGTCGATCTCAAGCGGCATCGCCACCGGGGCCAGAACTTTCTCGACTTCGGTCGCGACCACCGACTTCACGTCATCGGCCGTGATCGCCTTGTCATAACGGCCGTGGCCTACCGCAGCGGCAATCCGCGCCGCCACCTCGGTGCCGAGATCGGCGCGCAACAGCACGTCCTCGATATCCTCGAGCATCGTGCGGTCGAGCTTGCGCTTGGTGACGAGATCGGCCACCGCCGTCCCGATCGAACTCGAGGTGCGCTTCAGGCCGCCGGACAGCCGCCGCCACCAGTTCGGTTTGGTCTTTTCCGGAGTGTTGTTCATCGCGGGGGTGTGTTAGCGGTTTCGCGCCATGAGCGAAAGTCTCGATCGAGCCATCGACGTTCCCGAACTGACCGCGGAAGAAATCCAGGCCCGCGTGCTCCATCGCGACGGGCTGATGCTTGTCATCGACAAGCCAGCGGGCGTGCCGGTGCATCGCGGCCCCAAGGGCGGCGCCAATCTGGAATCCTCCTTCGACGCGCTGCGATTCGGGCTGCCGCGGCCGCCGGTTCTCGCTCATCGGCTCGACCGCGATACGTCCGGCTGCCTGGTGCTGGGGCGGCACCGCAAGGCGACGGCCTCGCTGGGCCTGCTGTTCAAGCATGGCAAAGTTTCCAAAACCTATTGGGCGGTGGTCGAAGGCGGCCCGGCCGAGGATGAGGGGACCGTCGACATGCCGCTCGGCCGCCTCAACGCCGAGCGCGGCTGGTGGCAGAAGCCGGATCCGGAGGGGCAGACGGCGGTCACCAACTGGAAAGTGCTGGGGCGCGGCGACGGTCTCTGCTGGCTGGCGCTCGAACCGGTCACCGGCCGCACCCACCAATTGCGTGTCCACGCCGCCGCGACGGGCTGGCCGATCGTCGGCGACAACATTTACGGCAACGGTCCCCGTTTCGGCGAACCGCGCCTGCATCTGCATTCCCGCGAGATCGTGATCCCGATCTCGAAGAACAAGGACCCGGTGCGCGTGGTCGCGCCGGCGCCGGCGCATTTGCAGGAGCGGCTCAGGGCCTGCGGATGGAAGGGGGAGTAGCGCCCTCACACCGTCAGTCGCGCGCCGTCATGTCCCCTCATGACAAGCGCTCGCACCGCGCCCTGCATTTCACCCGCAATCGCCACCGGAATAAAATGTTCGGTGCGGCCTTGCGTGGCGCTCTCGACAAGAACCTGGCGCGTCGCGCCGATCTCCGACACCAGCCGCCTTCGCAGCACGGCCGCTGCCGCAGCGCGCAATCGCCTGGCGCGCTGCTTGATGGCATCGCCCGCTACCTGCGGCATTCGCGCCGCCGGCGTGCCCGGACGCGGTGAATAGGGAAACACGTGCAGGAAGGTGAGGCCGCACTCCTCCACCAGATCCATGGAGCGCGCGAACATCTCCTCGGTCTCGGTCGGAAAGCCCGCGATGATATCGGCGCCGAGCGCGATATCCGGCCGCAGCCGGCGCACCTGCGCGCAGAACTCTATCGCATGATCGCGGGAATGCCGCCGTTTCATCCGCTTCAGGATCAGATCGTCGCCCGACTGCAGTGACAGATGCAGATGCGGCATCAGCCGCGCATCGTCCGCGATCACGTCGAGCAGGTCGCGATCGACTTCAATCGAATCAATTGATGATATCCGCAGCCGCGTCAGTTCCGGCACGTGCCGCAATATCTGCCTGACCAGCCCGCCGAGCTTCGGCGCGCCCGGCAAATCGGCACCATAGCTGGTTAGATCGACGCCGGTCAGCACGATCTCGGCGTGACCGCGCTCGACGACGCTGCGGACCTGCTCGACGACAGCGCCCATCGGCACCGAGCGCGAATTGCCGCGGCCATAGGGGATGATGCAGAAGGTGCAGCGGTGATCGCAGCCGTTCTGCACCTGCACGAACACCCGCGGCAGACCGCTCGCGAATCCTTCCAGAAGATGCGGCGCCATCTCCGTGACCGCCATGATGTCGGCGACCGCGATCTTTTCGCTTGTCGCGATGCCAAACGACGGCGCCGTCCCGAACGCGACCCGCGCTTTTCGCCAGGCCTCGCCCCGCATCTTGTCGTCATTGCCGACGACGCGGTCGACCTCGGCCATGCCGGCGAACATCTCGGCTTGTGTCTGCGCCGCGCAGCCGGTCACCACGATCCGCATCCCCGGCTTTTCGCGCTTCAGCCGGCGGATCGATTGCCGCGCCTGCGCCACGGCCTCGTTGGTGACCGCGCAGCTATTGATGACGATGGTGTCGCTGAGCCCGGCATTCGCTGCCTCGCGTAAAATCACCTCGGATTCGAAGGCGTTGAGACGGCAGCCGAAGGTGATGACGTCGACGCTCATCTTACGCGACGGTCGCAAACAGCGCCGGATCGAAGCGGCCTTCATACTCAAACGTCGCGGTACCCGTCATCAGCACGTGGTCGTCACCCTCGCGCCATTCGATGGAGAGTTCGCCGCCGGGCAACGATATCTGCACGACGCGGTTCGCGCGCTTCAGCCGCGCCGCCGCCACCGCGGTGGCGCAGGCCGCCGAGCCGCAAGCCCTGGTCAGTCCGGCGCCGCGCTCCCAGGTGCGGATCGTGATGTGATCGCGATCGACGATATGCGCCAGCGTGATATTGGCGCGCTCCGGAAAAATCGGATGGTTTTCCAGCAGCGGCCCGAAGCGGGCGAGATCGTAGGCGTTGACGTCATCGACCCAGAAGATCGCGTGCGGGTTGCCCATATTGACCACCGACGGGGTGTGCAGCACCGGCGCGTCGATTGGGCCGATTTGCAGCTCGATCGAGCGGGTGTCGCGAAATTCCTCCGCCAGCGGAATATCCTTCCAGCCGAATTTCGGCGGACCCATGTCGACGGTGTAGAGCCCGTCGGCGCCCTGCCAGCAATTCAACAGCCCGGCCCTGGTCTCGAAAGTGGCGGCGGTCCGGCCGGTGGCCTCGAACAGCCGGCGGGCGACGCAGCGCATGCCGTTGCCGCAGGCGCCAATTTCCGAGCCGTCATTGTTGTAGATGCGGATGAAGGCCTCGGTGCCCTCAAGGCGCGGCGGCTGCAGCACCATCAACTGGTCGTAATGCACGCCGGCGGGCGAGGCCACCGCGCGGGCTTCGTCAGATGTCACCACGGCCGAGGAATCGCGCAGATCGACCACGACAATCTCGTTGCCGATGCCGTTCATCTTGGCAAATGGATGGTTGGCGAGCGCGCTCATGAAATTTCCCGACTTATGCCTGCCTTATATGGCCAATGATGGCGGATTGGCCAGTGTGGTGAATCTGTGTCGGGGCCGCTGGCCGATGGCAGAGAGGCCATGACGTATCTGTCATGGGACGAGAGCAGGCCTTGCGTGTTAGCATGCCATGGTTCGTGGCGCGCTTTGCCGACGGTGAAACCGGGACACCAAGCCGGGCGCGACGCCGAACAAGACGATGGAGAATACCGAATGAGTTTTACCAGCTTTTTCCGCCTTGCCATGGTCGCGCTGCTCCCGGCAGCCGCGATTTCGTCGGGCTTCGGCAATGCCGTGGCGCAGTCGCCGCCGCCAACTCCTCCCGCGGTCAGCGCACCGGCGACGCAAGCGCCCGCCGCGCCGGCAACACCCGCTCCGGCGCCGAGCGCGCCCCCGGCACCGAGCCCGGCACCGGCGGCAAGCCCTTCGGCCGCGCCCACGGCTCCGCCCGCGGCCGCGGAAACCCCTGCGATACCACCGCCGGCGGCGCCGGTTCAGACGGCGGATGCGTTTGGCGAGGAAATCGTGCTGGAGCCGAAAACCGTCGTCATCGCCAAGGGCAACGCCAACTGGGATTCGGCGTTCGACACCCTGATCGATTCCTTCAAGTCGCTGTCGGCGCTGCTCGACAAGCAGGGCATCAAGCGATCAGGCAATATGATGATCGTCTACACCTCGACCGACGACACCGGCTTCACCTTCCTCGCTGAAATTCCGGTCGACCAGGATCCGAAGAACCTGACCAAGGAAATGAGCATGGGCAAATCGCCCGGGGGCAAGGCGTTGAAGTTCGTCCATCGCGGGTCCTACGACAATATGGACAACACCTATGAGGCCATCACCAATCACCTCGACGACAAGAAGCTCGAGGCCAAGGACACCTTCATCGAGGAATACATCACCGACCCCTTGAAAACCGCGGAGGACAAGCTGGTCATCGACGTCTATGTGCCGCTGAAATGAGCCTCATGAAACATCGCAGCCCCCTCGCCGCCGCCATTGTCGCGGTCACGCTGCTCACCGCGCCCGCGCGAGCCGACAGTGTGCCCCCGCCGATGATTACCGTCAGCGGCCAAGCCACGGTGTCGGTGGCGCCCGATCAGGCGCAGATCGACGCCGGCGTCACCTCGGACGCCAGGACCGCGCGCGAGGCATCCGATGCCAACAACGCGGCGATGGGAAAGGTCCTGCTGGCGCTGAAGGGCGCCGGCATCGCGGAAAAGGATTACCAGACTTCGCGGCTTTCGCTGCAGCCGCAATACGCGCCGAACCACGCCGGCCCTAGCCCCATCGTCGGCTATCGCGGCAGCAATCGCGTCACGATCCGGCTGCGCGACGTCACCCGGGTTGCCAGCGTGATCGACACGCTGGTGGGCGCCGGCGCGAACGATATCGGCGGCATCGGTTTCTCGGTGTCCAACGCGTCGAAACTTCTCGACGAAGCCCGCGAGCAGGCGATCGCCGATGCCCGTCGCAAGGCCGAGATTTACGCCAGGGCCGCCGGCGTCACGCTCGGCGCGCCGCTCGATATCTCGGAGGAAGGCGCGCCCGGCCCGGTGTTTCGCGGCAGGATTGCCCAAGGCATGGCGGTGTCGGCGGCACCCGTTGCGCAGGGCGAAGAGACGCTGCAGGTCGCGGTCAGCGTGTCCTGGGCGATCAAGCAGGCGGGGCAGTAGTCCTTCTCCCTCGCCCGCTGTTCGCGGGGCGCGGTCAGAGTTCCACCACCTGCCCCGGCTTGAGCGCAACAAAGCGCTCGCGCGGAATCTTCGCTTCATCGAGCGCGGCATTTAACCCGGTGACCGGCGCGTCGATGGCCTCATCGGTCAATTGAAACGTGCCATGGTGATGCGCCAGCGCCTGTTCTGCGCCGCAATCGTTTAGCGCCTGCACCGCGTCTGACGGATTCATGTGCTGATCCCGCATGAACCAGCGCGGCTCATAGGCGCCGATGGGCAGGAGCGCCAGGCGAAGCGGACCGTGCGCTTGCCCGACCCGGCGGAAGTGCTTGCCCTCGCCATAGCCGGAATCGCAGACGATGAAGATCTTGCCCGCCGGCGTCTCCAGGAAGAAGCCCGCCCACAGCGCCTTGTTGCGGTCGAACAACCCGCGCGCCGACCAGTGCCGCACCGGCACCAGCGTCACCGCGATCGCCGCGCCGAGTTCAACGCGGTGATGCCAGTCGAACGCCTCGGCGCGGATAGCGCTGTCGGCGCTGCGCATGGTGACATCGTTGCCGAGCGGCGTAATCACGCGGGGAGCAAACCTTGCGGCGAGCTTCGACAGCGTTGCCAGATCGAGATGATCGTAGTGACCGTGCGACACCAGCGCGACGTCGATGGGCGGAAGCGCGTCGAAGGCGATTCCGGGGTCGTTGTGACGCTTCGGCCCGGCCCAGCTGACCGGCGAGGCGCGTTCCGACCACAGCGGGTCAATCAAAATGTTAAGCCCCGAAGCCTGAATCAGCCAGCTGGCGTGGCCGACGAACGACAACCGCACCTTGTCGCCGCTGACGCGCTCCGGCGGGGTGTCCGCGTGCGGGCTCGGCGCCCATTCGGGCCAGACCTGCCGCTGTCGGTCACTGCCGAACTGCCAGCTCAGCAACTCGCGAAGCGATTTCGGCGGCACGCCGTCGGGATCGAAAAACTGCCTGCCGTCGAAATGATCGGAAGGGGGCCCATCGTAAATTTTCATGCTGTAGTTCCAGACCGATGGCACGCCGATGACGGAGGCGGCCGGTGAAGAGCCCAAGCACGCGACGGCGAGTAATGCGCATGGCCCGATTGGCCTCAAAATATGTGCCGCGGCAAGGGGTGAGCCGGCCACCGGGGTTCACGAAAATGCTATTTTCCCGCGACTTTTCTTGACTTTTGGGGCATGCGGAGGTTTAACGCCCGCAATCCTCGGAAAGACGTTCTTTTCGACCCGCCGCCCGGCCCCAGAGGCCGGAGGTCAACGCCCGACAGCGCGATGCGCCCTCGGGCGCAAAAGTGTTTTGAAGACCATCTTCTCCCTCGCCCCACTCTTGCGGGGAGAGGGTCGGGGTGAGGGGCTCTTGCTTGGGTCCGGCACCCCCTCACCCGGCTGCTACGCAGCCGACCTCTCCCCGCAAGCGGGGCGAGGTTAAGAAGGAAAAGCTGACGTGTTCGACAATCTGTCGGAAAAACTTGGTGGCATTCTCGATCGGCTGACCCGGCGCGGGTCGCTGACCGAGGCCGATGTCGACGCCGCAATGCGCGAGGTGCGCCGGGCGCTGCTGGAAGCCGACGTCTCGCTCGACGTGGTCCGGAGTTTTACCGAAAAAGTTCGCGAGCAGGCGATCGGCGCTACCGTGGTCAAGTCGGTGACGCCCGGCCAGATGGTGGTAAAGATCGTTCACGACGAGCTGATCGCCACCCTCGGTTCCGACGGCCAGACCATCGACCTCAACGCCGTGCCTCCGGTCGCTATCATGATGGTCGGTCTGCAGGGCTCCGGCAAAACCACCACGACCGCCAAACTTGCCCGCCGACTGACCCAGCGCGACAAGCGCAAGGTGCTGATGGCCTCGCTCGACATCTATCGCCCGGCGGCGATGGAGCAGCTCGCGGTGCTCGGGCGCGATCTCGATATCCAGACCCTGCCGATCGTCGCCGGCCAGAAGCCGGCGCAGATCGCCAGGCGCGCGCTGGAAGCCGCCAGGCTCGGCGGCTACGACGTGGTGCTGCTCGACACCGCCGGCCGCACCACGCTCGACGAAGAGATGATGACGGAAGCCGCCGAGATCAAAACCGCGTCCAATCCGCATGAAGTGCTGCTGGTCGCGGATTCCCTGACCGGCCAGGACGCGGTCAATCTGGCGCGGTCGTTCGACGAGCGCGTCGGCCTCACCGGCATCGTGCTGACGCGGGTCGACGGCGACGGCCGCGGCGGTGCTGCGCTGTCGATGCGCGCGGTCACCGGCAAGCCGATCAAGCTGATCGGCACCGGCGAAAAAACCGACGCGCTGGAAGATTTTCACCCGAGCCGGATCGCGGGCCGGATTCTCGGCATGGGCGACGTGGTGTCGCTGGTGGAGAAGGCCGCCGCCAGCATCGATGCGGAAAAGGCCGCGCGCACCGCCGAGCGCATGCGCAAGGGCCAGTTCGACCTCACAGATATGCGCGAGCAATTGCTGCAGATGGCGAATATGGGCGGCATCAGCGGGCTGATGGGCATGATGCCGGGCATCGCCAGGATGAAGAACCAGATTGCGAACGCCGGGATCGACGACAAGATCATCAAGCGTCAGGTCGCGGTGATCGATTCGATGACGCGGGCCGAGCGCAAGAACCCCGATATCCTCAAAGCCAGCCGCAAAAAGCGGATCGCCGCCGGCGCGGGTCTGAAGGTCGAGGAAGTCAACAAGCTCCTGAAGATGCACCGCAACATGGCCGACATGATGAAGGCGATGGGCTCGGGCAAGCGCGGCCCGATGGCCGGCATCGCGCAGGCGATGGGATTTGGCGGCGGCATGCCCTCGCCCGAACAGATGAAGGCACTGGCCGAGAAGATGCCTGGCGGTGCTGGGCCCGGCGGCATGCCGGCGCTGCCGAAGGATTTGCCTGCGGGCTTGCGTTCCGGCCTGCCGAATTTGCCGGGACTGACAGGTCTCGGCGGCAAGCCGAACTTGCCGGGCCTCGGCGGCTTTCCCGGCCTCGGCAAGAAGAAATAATCGCGATCGATTCACTTCCATTCAAACCGACACCTCAACAGGAGAACCAAATGTCAGTCGTTATCCGCCTCGCCCGCGCCGGCACCAAGAAGCGTCCCGTCTACCACGTCGTCGTCGCCGACTCGCGCTTTCCGCGCGATGGCCGCTTCATCGAACGTCTCGGCCATTTCAATCCGCTGCTGCCGAAGGACAACGAGGCGCGGCTGAAGCTCGACATGGACAAGGTCAAGGCCTGGCTCGCCAAGGGCGCGCAGCCCTCGGACCGTGTGTCGCGCTTCCTCGATACCGCCGGCGTGGCAAAACGCGCCGCGCGCAACAATCCGGAAAAGGCCGTGCCGCGCAAGGAGCGCAAGGCCAACGCCGAAGCCGCCGCCACGGCTGCAACGGCTGCCGCAGCGGCTGCCAAAACCGCGGCCGCTGCCGCAGCAGCCGCCGACAAGAAGTAGGCGCGACGGCGCGGCGATGTCGGCCCGAATCTGCATCGCCCGGATCGGTGCCGCGCATGGCGTACGCGGCGCGGTGAAGCTTTGGACTTTTACGGAAGACCCGCTTGCCGTGAAAACTTACGGGCCTCTGGTTACAAAAGACGGCGCGCGTCAGTTCGAATTGACGCACGTCCGCGAGGCCAAGGGCCATCTAGTCGCGACGCTGAAAGGCATCGCGACGCGCGAGGACGCCGAGCGGCTCAACGGCGTCGAACTCTATGTGGCGCGTGAGAAACTGCCGGCGACCGACGAAGATGAATATTACCACGCCGACCTGATCGGGCTCGCCGCGGTGACAACGTCGAACGAACCGCTCGGCCGCGTCATCGCTATCCACAATTTCGGCGCCGGAGACATCATCGAGATAGCGCTGCCACATGGCCCGACCATGCTGCTGCCGTTCACCAACGCGGTGGTACCCTCGGTCGATCTCGCCAGCGGACGCGTGGTGATCGAGTTGCCCGCGGAGATCGTGGGTGACGAACCCTGACTCCAGATCGTCAGGCCGGATTCGATCCGCGATCCATCTTTTCGGAAATTTGATGGATACGCAGGTCAGGTCCGTGTATGACGCTCCCTGTAAATCGTGATGGTTCCCGAATGACCTGGCGCTCGACCGTGCTGACGCTGTTTCCGGAAATGTTCCCGGGCCCGCTCGGCGTCAGCCTTGCGGGCAAGGCCCTTGCCTCAGGCCTGTGGACGCTGGAGGCGCGCGATATCAGGGCGTCGGCCACTGACCGACACCGCAGCGTCGACGATACCCCGGCCGGCGGCGGCCCCGGCATGGTGCTGCGCGCCGACGTGCTGGCCGCCGCCATCGATGCGGCGAATGTCTCTGCCGATCGCCCGCGGCTCTTGATGAGCCCGCGTGGTCGGCCATTGACCCAGCCCCGGGTGGTGGAACTCGCCGCCGGGCCCGGTCCGCTGATCGTCTGCGGCCGGTTCGAGGGCATCGACCAACGCGTGATCGAGGCCCGCCGGCTCGAGGAGGTCTCCATTGGCGATTATGTGTTATCCGGCGGCGAAATCGCCGCTTTCGCGCTAATCGATGCCTGCGTCCGGCTACTGCCTGGGGTGATGGGAAAGCTGGTTTCCGGGGCTGAGGAGAGTTTTTCAGAGGGCTTACTGGAATACCCCCAATATACCCGCCCGCAGGAGTTCGAGGGCCAGCCGATCCCGGACGTCCTGTTGTCCGGCGACCACGCCCGGGTCGCGGCCTGGCGCCGGGCCGAAGCCGAGGCCCTGACAAGGGCACGGCGGCCCGATCTCCTCGTAGCCAGGACCACGGACCAAAAACGCCCGAAAAACGCGACAGACGGGTGACAAGCCGCGGCCTTTGCCGTATACGAGCGCCAAATCCGTGCAATGGCAGGATAAAAGAACACCCGCGCAGCCCGCGCTTTGGCGGCTGGGGCGCGCCGCCGATGGAGATTTCGCGATGAACCTCATTCAGGAACTCGAAAAAGAGCAGTTCGAAAAACTGTCGGCCGGTAAGGTGATTCCGGAATTCGGACCCGGCGATACCGTGATCGTCAACGTCAAGGTGGTCGAAGGTGACCGCTCCCGCGTGCAGGCCTATGAAGGCGTCTGCATCGGCCGCTCCGGCGGCGGGCTCAACGAGAGCTTCACGGTTCGCAAGATCTCCTACGGCGAAGGCGTGGAACGCGTCTTCCCGGTGATGTCGCCGATGATCGATTCGATCACGGTGGTGCGCCGCGGCAAGGTGCGCCGCGCCAAGCTGTATTACCTGCGCAATCTGCGCGGCAAGTCGGCTCGCATCGTCGAGAAGAAGTCGGATCGCGCCGCCGCTGTCGGCGAATAATCCCGGCCGGCAATGGATTTGGCGGACAGCGCGGGGCTCGCCCCCGCGCTTTTTTAATGCGTATCGCGCTTCGGTCGGCCACGTGCTATATGGCTGGCATGTTCAGGGATCGCCCGACAATTGCGTCTCGCGTCGTACTCGACGACCGTCGTCGTTTGCCGTGGCGCTTCTTCGGTCGGCTAACGACCGCCGCTCTGGCGGCTTGACGCCCGGCGCGCCGCATTTCGCCCCGCGCGCGGTTGCATTTTTCCGATTTCAATTCCGATTCAAGGCCTGACACCATGTCTGACAAAAAGCCGACCACGCTGTACGACAAGATCTGGAACGACCATCTGGTGCACGAAGCCGACGACGGCACCTGCCTGCTCTATATCGACCGCCATCTCGTCCACGAGGTGACCTCGCCGCAGGCCTTCGAGGGCCTGCGCGCGACCGGCCGCAAGGTTCGCGCGCCGGAGAAGACGCTGGCGGTGGTCGACCACAACATCCCCACCACCGATCGCTCAAAACCCAATCCCGATCCGGAAAGCATCGAACAGATGCGCGTGATGGCGGAGAACGCAAAAGAATTCGGCATCGAATATTACGACGAATTCGACAGGCGTCAGGGCATCGTCCACGTCATCGGCCCCGAGCAGGGCTTTACGCTGCCGGGCACCACCATCGTCTGCGGCGACAGCCATACCTCCACCCATGGCGCGTTCGGCGCGCTGGCGCACGGCATCGGCACCTCGGAGGTCGAGCACGTGCTGGCGACGCAAACCCTGATCCAGAAGAAGGCAAAAAACATGCGTGCCGTCGTCGACGGCAAGCTGCCCGACGGCGTCTCCGGCAAGGATATCATCCTTGCGATCATCGGCGAGATCGGCACCGCCGGCGGCACCGGCTACGTGCTGGAATATGCCGGCGAGGCCATCCGCGCGCTCTCGATGGAAGGCCGCATGACCGTCTGCAACATGTCGATCGAGGGCGGCGCCCGCGCCGGGCTGGTCGCGCCGGATCAAAAGGCGTTTGAATTCCTGAAGGGCCGCGCGAAGGCGCCGAAGGGCGACGCCTGGGACGCCGCGATGCGCTACTGGGAGACGTTGCGCAGCGACGAGGCTGCGCATTTCGACCACGAGATCAGGCTGGATGCGGCAAAACTGCCGCCGATCGTGACCTGGGGCACTTCGCCGGAAGACGTGGTGTCGATCACGGGCGTGGTGCCGGATCCCGACCAGATCGCCGATGAAGCCAAAAGGCTCTCGAAACATCGCGCGCTGAATTACATGGGCCTGAAGGCGGGCACCAGGATCACCGACATCAGGCTCGACCGCATTTTCATCGGCTCCTGCACCAACGGCCGGATCGAGGATTTGCGCGCGGCGGCGAAGATGGTCGAGGGCAAGACCGTCAACGGCAATCTCAATGCGATGATCGTGCCGGGCTCCGGCATCGTGAAGGAACAGGCGGAAGCCGAAGGCCTCGACAAGATCTTCATCAAGGCCGGCTTCGAGTGGCGCGAGCCGGGCTGCTCGATGTGCCTTGCGATGAATCCCGACAAGCTGTTGCCGGAAGAACGCTGCGCCTCGACCTCGAACCGCAATTTCGAGGGCCGCCAGGGATTCAAGGGCCGCACCCATTTGGTGTCGCCGGCGATGGCGGCGGCGGCGGCGATCGCCGGGCATTTTGTTGATATCAGGGAGTGGAAGTGAGGCGCCTCTTGCCTCAACCTCGAGGCATTCGCGAAGGGAGTTGTTAAGCAGTTGGGAGCAAACTGGGCCGCCCAAACCGGCGAGGCGTTTCGCGAGGTGCCAGCCATGGCCGACAAGTCTGAATTCGTCGATATGATCGCCGCGGCCACTCGCCAGAGCTACCGCCGGGTCATGCCGCGCGTCGTCGCGTCCAAGGTCAAGGAAATCTCGCGGCTCAGCCATTGGCCGTCGGACCGCTGGGCGCAGTGGCGCATCGAGACGCTCACGCCATGGAAGCTCAAGCCCTGGAAATTCAAGAACTGGGACTGAGCTCAAAGTTCCGCCACAGCCAAAGTCAGGCACCCGATGGGTGCCTGATTTGTTTCAGCCACCGTCTGCGAGTTCACCAATAGATGTGATGATGCCGGCGATAGTGGTGGCGCCAGTGGCGATAGTGGCATACGCGCCGCGGGCCGTAATAGGTCCAGACAATGTGACAACGGCGGTACGGGTAATAATAATAGGGGTAGTCGTAATAGGACGCGCCATAGAAGAAGTGCCTGCGGTGATGGCGGAACGCGAAACCGCCGTGGCGAAGGCCGCCACCGTGGAAAACACGAGCGGTTTGGAACCCGCCGCCATGAAACATCGCGCCGCTGCTGCGAAATCCACCAGCATGAATGGCCGCGCCATGGAAAGCGCCACCGCCGTGGTAACCGCCGCCGCCGTGGTAACTTCCTCCACCTCCGACATGGCCACCACCACCATGGCCACCACCACGAACTTCAGTGGTCAGAGCGCCGGAGGCCATTTTTGCCGTGGGCGCCGCGCCCGGATTGATCAGTGACAGCGCTTCCGCGCGCCGGCTGGGAGCGGCCGACAGCACCAGCATCGCCGCCGCCGCAAGACCCAGGGCACGGGCAGAGCAACGGACAAGACCGCACCTGGGATCTGGAATCTTCATCATGGGTGAAACCTCCTGAATCAGGACAACGCAAGCCCGGGCCATGTGATGGCCTTGCTTCAGCGCATTCATTTGCGATCGCTCCCGACTTTAAATTAAAGATGACGATGTGAACGCGCCATGAATGTGCGGGCCGCAATGATGAACGGACGCAGGAATTGCCAATGACTGTCTATGTGATCGTGCAGCTGAAGATGACAGACCGCGCCGCTTATGATCGCTATCAGGCGCGATTCTTCGAAGTGTTCAGAAAATTCAGCGGAAGGCTGCTGGCAGCCGATGAAAATCCCGCGATCCTCGAAGGCGTGTGGGATCGCGACAAAGTTGTATTGATGTCGTTTCCCGACGAGGCCGCGTTTCACGCCTGGGCGGACTCGCCGGAATATCTGGAAATATCAAAAGACCGCAAAGCCGGCGCGCGAGGCATCGTGCTGCTGGCGAAGGGATTTGCGCCAGGGGTCTCGTGACTTACCACCACGGCCCGTAGCCAAGCCCGAGGAAGGGGAAGAAGGGCGCGGGCGCATAGTAATAGGGCCGATCATAGTATTGGGGATAATAGGGCCGAAAATACCGGGGATTTGCGTAGCGATGATGGTGCGGGACGTGACGGCGCGCACTGAAATCGGCGGCTTCCGCCGTTGGCTGCTTTTGCCCAGAGGTCTGCAACGGCGACGCCGCCGCGGAATTGATCGCGGCTAAGCCTGCGAACATCAGCGTGAACGTCATGATGGCTGCACCGATCCATCTCGTCATGCAACACTCCTCGGTGTGTCAGAAGCTCTGACTTGGTCAATCTACAAACCGGTTTCCGCCTCGCACAACAACATTCACCCAAACATTTTCCGAAACCGGCATAGGCTGTCGTTCGTATCTTCTGAAAATTACTCACCAGGAGATCGTCATGGCAACGTCTTGCAAAAGGCCGCCGATATCGCATTTCACTTTCGCCGTCGCATCAACGGCCGCCTTGTTATCAGCTGACGCGGCCTTCGCCTCTCAAGGCCCGGGTGGAGGCTTGGGCACCGCGAGCGGTTTCACCCAACTGACCATGGCCATCATTGTTTACGGAACCTCGGCGCTGCTGGTCGGCGCCGGGCTGATCGGCGCGGCGCGCCGGATCAAGCGCTAGCCGGGACGCCAGAAGCAGCTCATGCGCGGCACGATCACCGTGCCGCTGGGCCGGTATTCCTGCACGTAAGTTGCGTTGCATTCGCGCACCGCGTTGCGGCCCGGATAATAGCGGGGATAGACCCCCTCGGGGTTAGGTTCGTAATAATAGGGATAGACCCGCAGGCGCGTCGGAGGCCGGATCCGGCGCTGTGCCGACGCATCGGTGGCGGCCGGCTGCGACACCTGCGCGGCCCACAATCCCTGCGGCGCGGTTTGCGCACCCGCCCCGGCGGCGGGCAGCAAAATCGCGCCCGCAAAAGCGACCCATATTGCCGCCGTCCTGATCCGCATCATCACGCCCACCCAAACCTGTTATGGGTCGCAACGTCTCCGATTGCCGCGCCAAGGTCAACTGCGGGCTTCAAAACAGCATGCACGAGCGCGCAACCCGCTGGACCCTTCCGGTTCTGATTGAATCAGAACCGAGGCGCTGTCCTTTATTTTGACGCGTTTTCTTCATGCGAACCGGTACCCACTTCCCTCGAAAACGCTATAAACAGGAAAGATGTGGCGAACCGCGAAAGCCCCCTCGCTTGCCGAGATGGAGACCATGGCGCACGAAGTCTTCGGGCGCCTGCCGAAGACTTTTCGCGACCTGTGCGAGGGCGTGATCATCCGCGTGGACGATTTTCCGACCGAGGAGGTGCTCGACGAAATGAACGCCGACAGCGAATTTGACCTGCTCGGCCTGTTCGTCGGGATCGGCCTGCCGTTTCGCAGCAATGACGACATCGCGCGGCTGCCCAACATGGTCTGGCTCTACCGCCGCCCGATCCTGGATTACTGGGCCGAACATGACGAGGCGCTGGGCCATATCGTCCGCCATGTGTTGATTCACGAGATCGGCCATCATTTCGGGCTCTCCGACGACGACATGGAGACGATCGAGGCCGGCGTGGAGCAGGGTATTTTGCCCCTTTAATACCGGCGGCATTCGCGATAAACCACGCACCCGAATAGGTTTTCGTCAATTCCAACAAGAAGTGCTTTTCCGATGGACAAGTTCACCACGCTGGAAGGTGTCGCAGCACCCCTGAAGATCATCAATGTCGATACCGACATGGTCATCCCCAAGCAGTACCTGAAGACCATCAAGCGCACCGGCCTTGGCAAGGGGCTGTTTTCGGAACAGCGCTACAAGGACGACGGCAGCGAGAACCCGGATTTCATTCTCAACAAGCCGGCCTATCGCAAGGCCAAGATTCTGGTGGCCGGCGACAATTTCGGCTGCGGCTCGAGCCGCGAGCACGCGCCGTGGGCGCTGCTGGATTTCGGCATCCGCTGCGTGATCTCGACCTCGTTCGGCGATATCTTCTACAACAACTGTTTCAAGAACGGCATTCTGCCGATCCGGGTCAGCCAGGAAGACCTCGACAAACTGTTCGACGATGCCGAACGCGGCGCCAATGCGACGCTGACCATCGATCTCGCCAATCAGGAAATCCGCGGCCCCGACGGCGGAACGGTGAAATTCGAGATCGATCAATTCCGCAAGCACTGCCTGATGAACGGTCTCGACGACATCGGCCTCACCATGGAAAAGAAGGCCTCGATCGACGCTTACGAAGCCAAGGCGCGGACCGAACGCGCCTGGGCCTGATCTGACGCTCGTGCTGCTGATTGAAGGTGAGGCGCATGCGGCCCGACGTCGTCACCTTCTGGCACGGCCCGCTCGATCCGCTCCGGCTGACATGCCTGCGATCGCAGGTCGCGGCGGGTCATAAGGTCACCGTCTACAGTTTCGAGCCACTTGGGCAATTGCCCGACGGCATCGGCAACGCCGAGGCCGAGGCGATCCTGCCGCACGCGTTCTCCGAAAAATTGCGTCCACCACTGCCGGACGGCACGTGGCGCGACTGGACCATTTTGCAGTTCAGTGACTTTTTCCGGATGCGGCTGATGGCGCGGGGCGCCGGCCTTTGGCTTGACGCCGACGTGCTGCTGTTCAAACCCGTCCAGATCGATCCCACAAAACCTTATTTCGCCTGGGAGCGGCCGCGCCAACTCGGCAACTCGGTGCTCTATCTGCCATCCGGCGATCCCATCGTGGCGGCGTTCGAGGACCTGATGGGGCAGGAGAAATTGACCCCGGACTGGCTGGCGCTGCGGCACCGCCTGACTTTCGCACTGCGCGGGCTGCGCGGCGGATCGGGCCGGCTCTCCGACATTCGCGTCGCGATTTATGGGCCGGCGGCGCTGACCGCGCTCGCCCGCCGCGCCGGCGAACTACGCTACGCCTTGCCGAGGAAGTCGTTCTATTCGGTGCACGCCAACCCAAAGCTGTTCTTCGAGCCCTGGGATTTTGCAGGGCTGATCGGCGATCCCGACATTATCGGGCTGCACATTTCGCCCAAAGGCCGCGGCGGCAAGCCCCCCGTTCCCGGCAGCCTCTATGCGTGGGCGGCGGCGCGGTTCGGGGCCTAGCTTACCATTCCCCTGCAGGTTCTCCGAAGGGGGTAAGTCCCTGGACTGGTTTGATCTACCGCAACTCCGCTCACCTTCATTTGTGCTCATGTTACCAGCGACCGGAGGTGTCCCATGACCGCCCAAAGCAAGCCATATTCCGTTGTCGAAGGCTTGGTTAATACGTTTAACGACTGGTTGAGACACCGGCGCGAGCTGAACGAGCTGCGCCAGCTCAATACGTCCGAATTCGACCGAATCGCGGGCGAACTCCGGGTTTCCCCCGGCGACCTCAACGAACTGGTTCGTCAGGGGCCGCATGCTGCGGATGAACTGCCGAAATTGCTCAAGGTTCTCGGCATCGACGAGGATGCCCTCGCCCGCTCGCAGCCCTTGGTGTTGCGCGACATGGAGCGCGTCTGCGCCTTGTGCGCGAACAAGGGCGAATGCGACCGCGATCTCGCCGCCGGCACCTCCGCCGAGCACTATAAGGGATATTGCCTCAACGCACCCACGATCGAGCTGCTGGATCAGCCGGGGAGCAAATAAGGCATCGCCGCAAGGGATGTTACGGTAAGCAAATGAAAATATCGCGCTCGGCCTGGATCCACATTTCCCTGGCCATCATCATTGCTATCGCGGCGCTGTTCTTGATCCGCCTGCACAATGCGGGCGGCAGCATTTTTTCCGTTGGCAGCGAATTAACCTCACCAGCAACGGGAACGTCGGCAAGCATCGCGCGAAGCGAGATGCTTGGCGGGGTGGGATGATCGGCGGATCAAAGCCCCACCCCGCCGCCCCCGACGCTCATTTGATTGGCGATCGTCTCGCGGAGCGAGCTTCGCCGGTCCCTGAATGCCCCGCGCGGCGTCAGCTTCCGATCGCCGCAATCGCGTCCGCGATCGCAATCGTGCGCCGCGCGATATCGGCGTGCAGCCGCTCCACCATCTGCCCGTCGAGCTGGATCGCTCCGCGCGAGGCGTTTTCGGGGCGTTCGAATGCCGCGATCACCTTGCGGGCGCGCGCGACTTCCTCCACCGGCGGCGTGAAGATCGCGTTGCAGGCCTCGATCTGGCCCGGATGGATCAGCGTCTTGCCGTCGAAGCCGAGATCGCGCGCCTGCGTGCATTCCTCCCCAAAGCCGTTGAAATTGCTGAAATCGCTGTAAGGTCCGTCGAGAATTTCGAGACCGTAGGCGCGGGTGGCCAGAATGCAGTGGGTGATCAGCGGCAGCATCGCCGCGCGGCCGGGCTGCATGGCTATGCGCGTTTCGCGCGAGATATCGTTCGGCCCGAATACGAAACCGGAAAGCCTCGTCTCGGAATCGCGCGAGGCGGCGGCAAGCTCCTCGGCATGCAGCACCGCGCGCGCGGTCTCGATCATCGCCCATACCCTGATCGACGTGTCGGCGTTGATATCGCTGAGACGATCGGCGATTGCGGTCAGATCCTTCACGCTGGAAACCTTCGGAACCAGAATGCCGTCGGGCCGGGCCTTGCCGGCCATGGTGACGTCATCGATCCACCACGGCGAATCCAGCGCGTTGACGCGGATCAGGACCTCGCGCCTGCCGAAGCCGCGTGCGGCAATCGCCTGCGCGATCTGGTCGCGTGCCATTGCCTTGGCCTCCGGGGCCACGGAATCCTCGAGATCGAGAATGATGCCGTCGGCCGGGAGATTGCGCGCCTTTTCCAGCGCCCGCGCATTCGACCCGGGCATGAACAACAGGCTGCGGCGCGGACGGATCATGGCTTCAGTTCCCTTGGCGTTACTGAAGCCCACGCGATAACATTTCAGCTCCCGGTCCGAAAGGCTTGTTCGGGCTTGCTTCATATGGTTAGCAACTGGCATGTCGTCGTTCCCGCAAACATTGCTTGAGGGCTACCGGGCCTTCACGTCGCAGCGGCTGCCAACCGAACAGTCGCGTTACCGCGAATTGTCCGAGCGCGGCCAGGCGCCGGAGGTGATGGCGATCGGCTGCTGCAATTCCCGGGTATCGCCGGAGGTGATCTTCGATGCCGGTCCCGGCGAATTGTTCGTGGTCCGCAACGTCGCCAATCTGGTGCCGGTCTACGCGCCGGACGGCGGCGCGCACGGCGTCTCGGCGGCGCTGGAATACGCGGTCAGGGTTCTCAGGGTAAAACACATCGTGGTGCTCGGCCACGCGCAATGCGGCGGCATCCGCGCCTTCATTGACAATATCGAGCCGCTGTCGCCCGGTGACTTCATCGGCAGATGGATGTCGATGTTCATCAAGCCGGGCGAGAAGGTCGGGCAGCGCGACCATGAGACGATGGCCGATTTCACCGTCCGGATCGAGAAGGCCGCCGTGTTCCGAAGCCTGGAAAACCTGATGACCTTTCCGTTCGTGCGGACGGCCGTCGAGCGCGGCGAGCTCAAGCTGCACGGCGCCTATTTCGGCGTCGCCGAGGGCTCGCTGTTCGTGCTCGATCAGGAGGCGAAGGAATTTCGCAGTGTGGGGGAAAAACAGACCTCATCCTGAATGAGGAGGCGCGTTAGCGCCGTCTCGAAGGATGGCCAAGAAGGGCTGCCTCCGCCTCATGGTTCGAGACGCGCGGCGTCGCCGCGCTGCTCACCATGAGCGTCTCGCTCACGCCGCCTTTTTCTTGGCGCTGATCAGCTTGCGGTTGATCAGGCATTCGGCGATCTGGATCGCGTTCAGCGCGGCGCCCTTGCGTAAATTGTCCGACACGCACCAGAGCACCAGACCGTGCTCCACGGTGGCATCCTCGCGGATGCGGCTGATATAGGTCGCGTCCTCGCCCGCCGCCTCGTAAGGCGTGACATAGCCGCCCGGTTCGCGCTTGTCGATCACCAGGCACCCCGGCGCGGTGCGCAGGATGTGGCGCGCCTCCTCGGCCGAGATCGGATTCTCGAACTCGATGTTGACGGCCTCGGAATGGCCCACAAACACCGGCACCCGTACGCAGGTCGCGGTGAGCCTGATTTTGGGATCAAGAATCTTCTTGGTCTCCATCATCATCTTCCACTCTTCCCTGGTGTAGCCATCCTCCATGAACACATCGATCTCGGGGATCACGTTGAAAGCGATGCGCTTGGGGAATTTCTTGTTGACGAGTTCACTGTTGGTGTAGACCGCCTTGGTCTGCGAAAACAGCTCGTCCATGGCGTCCTTGCCGGCGCCCGACACCGATTGATAGGTCGAGACCACCACGCGCTTGATCACCGCCTTGTCGTGCAGCGGCTTCAGCGCCACCACGAGCTGCGCGGTCGAGCAGTTCGGATTGGCAATGATGTTCTTCTTGACGAAGCCACTGACCGCATCCGCGTTGACCTCAGGCACGATCAGCGGCACGTCGGGATCCATGCGCCACGCGGAGGAGTTGTCGATCACGACCGCGCCGGCGGCGCCGATTTTCGGCGACCATTCCTTCGACACCGCGCCGCCGGCCGACATCAGGCAGATATCGACGTCGCTGAAATCGTAGTGTTCGAGCGCTTTGACCTTCAGAGTGCGGTCGCCATAGGACACCTCGACGCCCATGCTGCGGCGTGATGCCAGCGCCACGACCTCGTCAGCCGGGAATTTGCGCTCGTCCAGAATGTTGAGCATCTCCCGCCCGACATTGCCGGTCGCTCCGACCACCGCGACTTTGTAACCCATCGTTCACTCTCCGAAGAAAAATGCCTGCCCGCCGCCTGCCGCGGAAAGGGAAGAGGCAGCGCTTCTATGCGACAAACGCCGTTAAGACAACGTTAGACCGTCTTGCTTGGGCGTTTGATGCGATCGTATGGGGCCGTCCGGGCCAACTCCTCCTATCCGACCCAAATTCATCCGGCGCTGACCAGCTTTGCCGACGAATGTTCCAGCATGCTGGCACATCTGATTGCCTATGTGGGGTCGCTGGCCCTGCTTGCCATCGTCGGCATCCATCTGTGGGACCAATTGCCGAGCGTCGACGCCATTGAGCCTTCCGCCACCGCAGGCTGGAGCGCGGCTCTCCGCTCGCATCCGGCGTTCGCCGTCAGTCAGTTCGATTTGCCTGATAAAACAGAGGCCTATGAGATATTCCGACATCCTGAAGGCGGCCGCAAGGACGTCATGCGCTGGTCGGCACAGGGCGAAAAGCCGGTCGCTGAACTGGAAATCTATCGCCCCGGCGGCGAATTCAGCCCATTGGAGCCCGCCGCTGATATCGCCGCGCGAATGGACCCGAACGGCGCGCGCGAGCTGGAAGCTGCCGGGGTCATCGACAGCAAGTTCGGCACGGTGACGCTGCTTCGCCACCCCGGCGACGCCGGCGCCCGGTCCTGCCTGGGATTCATCAAACGTCTCGACGAGCCCAATCTGCAGATCTCCGGCTGGTCGTGCCAGGGTGATGCATGGGCGGCCCAACGCGCGGCGATCGGCTGCATTCTGAACCGGCTGATCCTGCTCACGGCCGGAAACGACCCGAAACTGGCTGAATTGTTCGCCCGCGCCGAGCTCAAGCGGAGCAGCTGTGCCGCTTCGGCTCCAACAGCCACGTCGACCGACTGGGTGACACCAGCGGGAAATCCGCTTTTGCGCGGCACGCTCTGAGCCCACGTTCCCGCAACGTGCTGGATTTCAAGCAACTTTTTCTTGCCGCGCAGCATTATCTGCCGCACTGTGGCCCGATTGACCTTGTGACGCTATATCCCCCGCAGCTAAAGTGGCGGCCAATCAGATATGGTGGCCTGGCCGCCCGTGAGGACATGATGACCCCAGGATTTCCTGCTGCGAACAAGCTTGCGCTGTTGCTGGCTGTCTTCGCCGTCGTCGCCGTCGGCTTCGACACCAAATCGGCCAACGCGGAGCCGAAGCGCCAATACGACGACCGCGGCCGTCCCTATTACGGACCGAGCGGTCCCAACGTGTCCTATCAGCAGGGACCACGCACCCGCATCTACGTCACCAAGCGCTCCTGGCTCGATGCCGGGGTCGAGGTATTGCCGGGCGACCGCAAGTTCTCCGACTACGCGTTCCCGCCGGCGATCGGATACCCCTCCTTCGCGCGCGAGAATTTGAACCGCCCGATCGATCGCCAGCCGCTCAACCCACCGTCGGACATGGGCGGATATCCGCAGAGTTTTCCGCTATATTGAGCGGCATGCCTGTTTGCGAAATGCCCGGCCTTGGCCGGGCATTTTTTGTCGGGCAGGATTTCCGTTTACGCGTGCAGCGCCTGCAATTCCTTCAGGATCGCTTCTCCCATCTGCGTGGTTGAGACCGAACTGCCGCCCTCGGACCTGATATCCGCGGTGCGCAGGCCGCGCGCCAGTACCGCCGCGATCGCCGTATCGAGCTTGTCGGCCAGCGTCCCCATATCGAAGGAATAGCGCAGCGCCATTCCGAAGGACGCGATCATCGCGATCGGATTGGCCAGCCCCTTGCCCGCGATGTCAGGCGCCGAGCCGTGTACCGGCTCGTACAGGGCCTTGCGCTTTCTGGTTTTGACATCGACCTCGCCGAGCGAGGCCGACGGCAGCATGCCGAGCGAGCCCGTCAGCATCGCCGCGATATCCGAAAGCATGTCGCCGAACAAATTGTCGGTGACGATGACGTCGAATTGTTTCGGCGCTTTCACCAGATTCATGCCGCCGGAATCGGCGAGCTGATGCTCGAGCTCGACATCCCTGTATTCGCGCGCATGCACCTGGGTGACCACCTCGTTCCAGAGCACGCCCGATTTCATGACGTTGCGCTTTTCCATCGAGGTCAGCTTGTTGCGGCGCTTGCGCGCCAGATCGAACGCGACCCGGGCAATGCGCTCGATTTCGTAGGTGTCGTAGACTTGCGTGTCGATGGCGCGCTTCTGGCCGTTGCCGAGGTCGGTGATGGTTTTCGGCTCGCCGAAATACACTCCGCCGGTGAGCTCGCGCACGATCATAATGTCGAGGCCCTCGACCACCTCGCGCTTCAGGCTCGATGCGTCCGCAAGCGCGGGATAGCACACCGCGGGCCGCAGATTGGCGAACAGACCGAGTTCCTTGCGCAGCCGCAACAGCCCGGCCTCCGGGCGCACGTCATAGGGAACGCTGTCCCACTTCGGACCGCCGACCGAGCCGAAGATCACGGCGTCCGCCGCTTGCGCCTTGGCCATGGTCGCATCGGTAATGCTCTGCTTGCTCGCATCATAGGCTGAACCGCCGGCCAGGCCCTGTTCGGTCTCGAAATGCGCGATGCCCTGCGCGTTGAGCCAGTCGATCAGGCGTTTCACCTCCGCCATTACTTCGGGGCCGATGCCGTCGCCGGGGAGAAGCAGCAGTTTATGAGTCGCCATGAGATGGTCCTTGTTGCGTATTCTCTACTCGTCATTCCGGACGCCGAGCATAGCAAGGCGATCCGGAATCCAGAGGTGAGATGGATTCCGGGTTCGCGCTGGCGCGCGCCCCGGAATGACTGAAGTCGCGGGAGTGCTAATGCGGTGTTGCGCTGATGGCAAGACACCATTGCGGGCGGCGCCCTGTGCAATCGCTCTGGACCCTGCCACATTGGGTGCTGCCGGAGACATCCCCTTTGCACGCTGCCGTTCCTGCCTCGCCACCTGCGCATCCCGCGCGGCTGATCTTGATCCTGTCACTGGCGCCGACCGTCGGGCTCGGCATCGGCCGCTTCGCCTATTCGCTGGTGCTGCCGGACATGCGCGATTCGCTTGCCTGGTCGTATTCGGCCGCGGGTTTCATGAACACGATCAACGCGGCGGGCTATCTGGCGGGCGCGTTGATGGCCTCAAAACTCATCAAGCGATACGGCCTGTCCGCGGCGGTTCGCTGGGGAACGCTGGCCTGCGTGGTGTCCCTGGCGCTGTGCGCGATATCAGGCAATTTCATCGTCTTGAGCTTTGCGCGGTTACTGGTAGGCGTCGGTGCGGCGCTTGGATTCGTTGCCGGCGCCGCCTTGGCGGCGCGGATCGCGCAATCGCAGCCGATGCGGGCGAATTTTCTGCTGAGTCTGTTCTACGCCGGACCCGGGCTCGGCATCCTGTCCTCCGGCCTGATCGCGCCTTTCGTGCTGCAGGCGTTCGGGCCGGGCTCGTGGTGGATCGTGTGGTGGGCGATGACGGGGTTGTCGGTCGCCATGACGATTCCCTTGCTGCTGGCACCGATCGATAGCAATGCCGGGCTCGCCGACACCGCGCCGACGAGTTTCGCGATCCGGCCGGTCCTGATCTATCTCGCCGGCTATTTCCTGTTCGGCGCTGGCTACATCGCTTACATGACCTTCATGATCGCCTACGTCCGCGACGCCGGTGGCGGGCCTGCGGCGCAGAGCGCGTTCTGGAGCCTGATCGGCGTCAGCGCCTTCGTGACGCCATGGGTGTGGCGCCGCGTGCTGGCATTCGACCGCGGCGGCCTCTCCACCGCTGTTATCCTCGGCGTCAATGCGCTGGGCGCGGGGCTGCCGTTGCTCGGGCATTCCGCGGCCTTGCTGGCGATTTCGGCGCTGGTGTTCGGGGTGGCGTTCTTCGCGGTGGTGGGATCGACCACCGCCTTTGTGCGCTACAACTATCCGCCTTCCGCCTGGCCGAAGGGCATTGCGGCGATGACGATAGCGTTCGGCATCGGCCAGACACTGGGGCCAATCGCGGTCGGCGCCGTCACCGACGCGTTCGGCAGCCTGACCTATGCACTGAACGCCTCCGCCGCGATGCTGGCGGTGGGCGCGATCGCCTCGGGGTTCCAGCCAAGGCTGGCGCGAAAATCGTAAGCCGGGCTAAAGTACCTGCCGGTGCAGCGATCGTGGATAGGGTATCCGCCAAACCCACGCCGACGCCCGGGTTGCCGAGACGATGACATTCACCGCGCACGACCCGCTTTCCCGAAGCCGCCGCTTTCTGACCGGCCTGCTCGGCGCGCCAATCGCGCAATCGGCCGCGCCGGCCATGCACGAACGGGCGGCCGAGGCGCTCGACCTTCATTGCCATTATCAGCTCATCGAGATCGCCGGCGCACGCCGCGAAGAGCTGCAGCTCTTGCTCGAGGGTGTCCGCCGCCTCGGCTTCGCCGGCATCAACGTAACCTTTCCCTACAAGGAAGCGGTGCTCGACCTGCTCGACGAGTTGTCGCCGGGCGCGGCACGGATCGGCGCGGTCAATACCGTCGTGGTCCGCGATAACAGATTGATCGGGCACAACACCGATACATCCGGTTTCGCGCGAGCCGTCACCCAACTCGTCACCGCCTCCTCGCACGGCACCGTGGCCGTGATCGGCGCCGGCGGCGTCGGCAAGGCGATCGCGTTCGCACTCGCGGACCTCGGCGTCGCCGAGTTGCGGATCTTCGATTGCGAGCCAGCCAAAGCCGAGCGGCTGGCCGGGCAGCTCGGCCGCCGGGTCAAAGCGACAGTTGCCAACAGCGTCGAGGATGCGCTGCGCGGCGTTGTGGGCATGGTCAACGCGTCCCCGGTGGGAATGCTGCCCAGCCTCGGCACGCCGGTTCCGGACGCCCTGCTGCATGCCGGACTATGGGTCGTCGACGCCGTCTATTCACCGCTCTGGACGCCGCTCCTGACCGCCGCCCGGGCAAAGGGCGCCACGGTCATGACCGGGCGCGAGCTTGCAATTCATCAAGCCGTGGACGCGTTCGAATTATTCACGGGGTATGTGCCGTCCGCCTCCGAGATGGGAAATGCATTCGACAGCGTGATGGCAAAAAGCTACGCCGCTTCGCACACCGAAGGCGCTTGATCGCCAGGGGAGAGCCGAGAAACTCAACTCCCGCTGAACGAATTGTAGCCCTGGTCTTCCCAGTAGCCGCCCTTGTAGTCGTTGGTGACTTCCATCGAGATCACATATTTCGGATTCTTGAACCCGAGTTTCGTGGGCACCCTGATCTTCATCGGATAGCCGTATGCGCGCGGCAGGATCTCATCGGCGAATTTGAACGTCATCTGGGTCTGCGGATGCAGCGCGGTCGCCATGTCGAGCGGTGAATTGTAGCCCTCGGTATCGGCGCACTGGAACCAGCAATATTTGGCGCGGGTGTCGGCGCCGACCAGTTTGAGGAAGTCGCGCAACGGCGTGCCGGTCCAGCTTCCGATCGCACTCCAGCCCTCGACGCAGATATGGCGCGTAACCTGCTTGACCTGCGGCAGCCGGTAGAGTTCCTCCAGCGTCCACGATTTCTTGTTGTCGACGAGGCCGCGCACCTCGAACTTCCAGTCCTTGCCGTCGATCGTGGGCGCGTCTTCGAGGTCGTAATAGGCGTTGAAGGGGAATGGCTTTGTTATCGCGTTTTCCGGAAAGGTCGGCGCCAGCGCGTTCGGGTTGAAGATCAGCGCCTGCACGGCGTCATTGAACTTCGAGACGTTCTTCAGCATGTCCTCGGCCGAAAAACTGTCGGAGACGTTGCAGCCGGTCAGAAGCGTCAGCGCGCCGAAGCTGGCGCCGCCGGTGATAAAGCGCCGCCGCGCCGGATCGGGCATGAGCTTTACGGCGTCCCGGACCAGGAGCTGCTTGTCGACGCCGGGGATCAGAAGCGAGCGAAGTCGGCCCATGATATGTCCTCCAGATTTTCTAGCGGCCGATGATCATGGCGCGCAGGCTTTTCGGCACCAGTATCGCCAACGCGACATGCACGATCAGGAACGCAACGATCGCCGACATGCAGAAGAAGTGGACGTAACGCGCCAGGTCGTAGCCGCCGAACAAGGCCGTCAGCCACTGCAGCTGCACCGGTTTCCAGATCGAAAGCCCCGACAGCACGATGACGATTCCGACCGCGATGATGCCGGCATAAAGCAGCTTCTGCACATAATTGTATCGGGTGAGGTCGTCATGCGACAGCCGCCCGGTCAGCGCCGCCCTGGCGTCGGATATCACGCCGCCGGCGGTGATCGGCAATAGCTTCTTGCGGAAGCGGCCGGTGGCAAGCCCCAGCACGAGATAGACAAGGCCGTTGACCGCCAACAGCCACATCGCCGCGAAATGCCAGAGCAGCGCCCCGCCGAGCCAGCCGCCAAGCGTGATGCTCTTGGAGAATTTCAGGAAATCGAACAGCGGCGAGGCGTTGTAGATCTGCCAGCCCGACATGATCATCAGGATCATCGCCACGGCATTGATCCAGTGCGCGATCCTTACCCAGGCCGGCTGGATGACCTTCGCGCTGGTCGGGACTGCGCGCTCGTCGCTGGCGGCAAGGCTGGTCATGTCGGTTCCCTGGCTGTTCCATCTCAGCAGTCGATACACCGAATATACGCCGGGAACCGCTGTTGCGTTACTCAATACAGGCTATCAGATCGATGCCCGCCGGGCATCGCGGTCACAAAAAAGCGAGCCGGGTTACCCCGGCTCGCGATCGCCCGTCCTGTTGGGGACTGGATCAGGGCAGGCGAGGGGGTCAGGACGCCGGCATCAGCACGGTGTCGACCACGTGGATGACGCCGTTCGACTGATTGACGTTCGCTATCGTGACGGTCGAGGAGGCGCCCTTGGCGTCGACGATCGTCACCTTGCCGCCCGAGGCATGTACGGTCAGCTCTTCGCCTTCCACGGTCTTGAGCTTCTTGCCGTCGGTCAGGCTGGAGGCCTCGAACTTGCCGGGTACGACATGATAGGTCAGGATTTTGGTCAGGCTGGCCTTGTTCTCGGGCTTGACCAGCGTGTCGACCGTGCCGGCCGGCAGCTTGCCGAAGGCAGCGTTGGTCGGCGCGAAAACCGTGAACGGGCCCTTGCCCTCCAGGGTCTCGACCAGGCCGGCGGCCTTCACCGCCGCAACCAGCGTGGTGTGGTCCTTCGAGTGGACGGCGTTCTGGATGATGTTTTTCGACGGGAACATCGCGGCGCCGCCGACCATCACGGTCTTCTCGCCGGACATCTCGCTTTTCATCATTTTGTCTTGTGCGCTCACAGGCGCAACGACGGCGGCGGTCAGGGCCAGCGCGCCGAGGGCGGCGGCGGACAACAGTGCAATACGCTTCGACATGGATCGTCTCCCGATGGATTGAGTGACCGGCGGAGATCCGCCGGCGATGAGGGGCAACAACGACGTTGTCGGTAGATGCTTGATTGCGTCGTCGTTGCGCCGAGCTACGGGAGGTTCGGTGGCCGGTTTCAGGGAATATTTTTTTTGCCAGTTTGAAACTTTTTGCGGCGAGGAACGTGTGCACCCACGTCATTGCGAGGAGCGAAGCAATCCAGACTGGCTTTGCCGTCCTATGGATTGCTTCGCTTACGCTCGCAATGACGGAGAATTCGCTAATCCCGGTTGTTCGGGGTCGCAACAAAACCCCGGTTCCAGGTCGGGCTGATCAGGATCTCGTTGACGCAGACCCGCGGCGGCATGGAGGCTACGAAGGCGATGGTGCGGCCGCAATCCTCGGGCTGCAGCATCCGGGCCTGTTCGGCCTCGCTAGGCACCACCGGCCGCAGCTTCAGGATCGGGGTTGCGACCTCGCCGGGAGACAGGCAGCAGGCGCGCAGGCCGTTGACGCATTCATCCATGTTGAAGGAATGGGTCAGCGCCAGCACCGCATGCTTGGTGGTGGTGTAAGCGGGCCCCGGCATTTTCGAGACATGGCGGCCGGCCCAGGATGCGACATTGATGATGCAGCCGTCCTTTTGCCTGCGCATCGCCGGCAGCACCGCGCGCATGCAATAAAGCACGCCGTTGAGATTGATCTCGACCAGCTTGTCCCAGCCTTCGAGTTCCATGTCGGCCCAGCTGCGCTTCGGCACGTTGATACCGGCGCTGTTGACCAGAAGATCGATGCGGCCATGACGGCTGAGAATCTGCTCGGCGGCCCTGGTCACGTCGTCGGACTTGCTGACATCGAGCGCGATCGCTTCGGCCTTGCCGCCGCTTTTGGTGATCTTGGCCACCACGGCATCCAGCGCATCCTTGCGGCGGCCCGAAACCACCACCGTCCAGCCGTCCGCGGCGAGCGCTTCGGCGCCGGCCTCGCCGATGCCGCTGCCGCCGCCGGTGACCCAGGCCACGCGTTTCCCGTTATTTGACATGCAAACTGTCTCCGTTGCTTTGTGAAGGGCGTTCTTGCTATTGAACTGTCGATGTCGCGGCCCACGGGCCGCGTCCGCCCGCCGGCAATGATGCATGAACGCGATCCAGAAAACCATCATGAACGCCAACCTGTTTTCCCGCCTGTTCGACGGGCTCGACGATCCGGCCCGGCTTGCGATCGAAACCGTCGACGGCCAGCGCATCAGCTATGGCGAGCTGATCGCCCGCGCCGGGCAAATGGCCAATGTGCTGGTCAACAGCGGCGTCAAGCGAGGTGACCGCGTCGCCGCGCAAACCGAAAAATCCGTGCCGGGCCTGGTGCTGTATCTAGCCACAGTGCGCGCAGGGGCGGTGTATCTGCCGCTCAACACCGCCTACACGCTGAACGAGCTGGAATATTTCATCACCGACGCCGAGCCGTCGCTGGTGGTGTGCGATCCCGCGAAGGCGGAAGGCGTCGGCAAGATCGCGGCAAAAGTCCGCGCTGGGGTCGCGACGCTGGGCGCCGACGGTAAGGGCTCGCTGACCGACGCCGCCGCCAGGGCCAGCACGACATTCGAAACCGTCGCCCGCGCCGACGACGATCTCGCCGCCATCCTCTACACCTCGGGCACCACAGGGCGTTCCAAGGGCGCGATGCTGACGCACGACAATCTCGCGTCGAATTCGCTGTCGCTGGTCGGCTACTGGCGCTTCACGAGTAAGGACGTGCTGATCCACGCGCTGCCGATCTATCACACCCACGGCCTGTTCGTGGCGAGCAACGTCACGCTGTTCGCCCGCGCCTCGATGATCTTCCTGCCGAAATTCGATCCCGAGGCGATCATCAAGCTGATGGCGCGCGCCACCGTGCTGATGGGCGTGCCGACGTTTTACACTCGACTCTTGCAGAGCGCGGCCCTGACGAAAGAGTTGACAAAACACATGCGGCTGTTCATTTCGGGCTCCGCGCCGCTGCTCGCCGACACCCATCGCGAATGGTTTGCCCGCACCGGCCACGCCGTGCTCGAGCGCTACGGCATGACCGAGACCAACATGAACACTTCGAATCCCTATGACGGCGAGCGCGTGCCAGGCGCGGTCGGCCATCCGCTGCCCGGCGTCTCGTTGCGCGTCACCGACCCCGAAACCGGCAAGGAGCTGGCTCGCGACAGCGTCGGGATGATCGAGGTCAGGGGCGCCAACGTATTCAAGGGCTACTGGCGGATGCCGGAGAAGACCAAAGCCGAATTCCGCGACGACGGCTTTTTCATTACCGGCGATCTCGGCAAGATCGACAGTAAAGGCTACGTGCACATCCTCGGCCGGGGCAAGGATCTGGTGATCTCCGGCGGCTTCAACGTCTACCCCAAGGAAATCGAGAGCGAGATCGACGCCATGCCGGGCGTGATCGAATCCGCTGTCATCGGCGTGCCGCATGCCGACTTCGGCGAGGGCGTCACGGCGGTCGTGGTCTGCGACAAGGGCGCGCATGTCGATGAGACCTCGGTGCTGAAGGCGCTCGACGGCAGGCTCGCCAAATTCAAGATGCCGAAGCGGGTGTTCGTGGTCGACGAACTGCCGCGCAACGCCATGGGCAAGGTGCAGAAGAATATTTTGCGCGATACTTATTCGAAGATTTACGCGAAGTAGGGACGGTCATTCCGGGGCGCATCGAAGATGCGAACCTCAGATGTGCAATTGCACATCGGAGAATCCTTGGATTCCGGGTTCGATGCTTCGCATCGCCCCGGAATGACGGCTCAAGCAAGCGTCCGCGTTCTCGCGGCGCGATGCGTCCGAGGTTTGGCAGAAATGTCCTTACCCTCTCGATCAGAGGGCGCAGGGAATGCCGGGCGCCCGATGCGCCCGATAGCCGCGTGTGCAATGATAGTGGCAGAACGCACACGCGTTAGTCAGGTCACACCGGAAATCGCCCGGCATTCCCCGCGCAATGGTTTTAACGGCTTCCTTCGCGCTCTCCTCGGCGACCGGGCTTGTTTGTCACCGTCATCCCTGGATTTGTCTTCCACGAACTTGACGCCAGCGTCGGGGCGTCAGGACCACACGACTTCTCCGTCCGCAAGCAAGCGCCCTCGTCAGAAGCGCTGCCTGCGTCCACCGCATCCCGCCCCGCGTTCGTGACGTTGCGCAACGCCCCTCCAAGGGACAGGACGGGAAGCGATATAGATTTGATTTGGGGTAATCGCGAAACGGAATATTTTTTCAGGAAGGACTGGACACGCCACAATCGCAAAGCGCCCTGATTTGCCCGTCGGGCTAAATTCACGGGATGGCCGTGCTCCCGTCGGCATGTTCCCAACGTCCGCCGCCGACGAGCCTCATGAATTCGCGTATCGCTTCATTCGACCACCTCGTCGGCGATCGCAAGCACGCCGGGCGGAATGGTCAGGCCGAGGCTCCGAGCGGTCTTGAGGTTGATCATTAAATCGAATCTGGTTGGCTGCATGACCGGCAAATCGGCGGGCTTGGCCCCCTTGAGAATACGACCGGCATAAACGCCAACGTTGCGATACAAGTCCTGCAGATCGATCCCGTAGCTCATCAAGCCGCCCGAAGCGCCAAACTCGTGCAAGCTATACATCGCCGGGACCGCGTACCGCGTGGCCAGGGCCACCAGTCTTTCGCGATGCGTAACGAACAACGTGTCGGCGGCCACCACGAGACCAAGAATACGCTGCTGCGCGATGGTCTCGAAGGCGGCATCGATTTCGGGATCGGTCCCGGCGTTAAAAACGCGAAGCTGCACGCCGATCGCACGTGCCGCCTCCTGCATGTCTCGCAACTGACGCGCAGCAGCCGGAAAGGTCGGGTTGAGGAGAAAACCGAGCGTCGTTGCCTGTGGTACCACCTCATGCAACAAGCCCAACCGCTTGGCTTCCAGGGTACCGTTGAGGCCGCTTACCCCGGTGACGTTGCCCCCGGGTCGGCTGAGGCTCGCAACCATGCCGCGTTCAACCGGATCATCGACAAACACGGCGACGATCGGAATCGTTGCGGTTGCCGCCTTGGCTGCGAGTGCTGAAGGTTCGCCGCCGACCGAAACCAGTACTGCGACGGGCCGGCGCACGAGTTCGGCCGCCAGGGCCGGCATACGATCATAGTCACCTGACCCCCAACGGTATTCGACAGCAAGATTTCTGGCCTTCAACGGCGCCGGTTTCTGCCAATCCTCGATGGAACGCGGCCACAAGATGCGCGCTCTCGTCGGGGGACCGTGGGCTGAGGAATCCGATCACCGGCATCACCGGCTGCTGCGCGCCGGCCGCGAACGACACGCTCGCCGCCGCGACGCCAAGCAATGTGATGAATTCGCGCCGCTTCATTTGAATGCCCCCGCCATACGGCGACAATAAGCTAATCAAGCCGCAATTCAATGAGGGCAGTTGCGGGCGAGTTTGTTCAAGCCCTCACAGCAGGCTGATCACAAACCTGCCGCCGACGATAAATAGGTATGTTCCGAATGCGATTTCCAGCGTGCGCTTCGACATCGCATGCGCGGCGCGCACGCCAAGCGGCGCGGTCAACAGGCTGGTCGGCATCACAAGCACGGCGCCGATCAGCGAGACGTAACCGATCGAAAACGGGAATTGCAGCGCGGCGGTGTCGGGAAAACGCGCGGCGGCGGGCCAGCCGGCATAGACATAGCCGAACGCGCCGGGAATCGAGATCAGGACGGCGAGCGCCGAGGAGGTCGCGACCGCCTGATGGATGGGCCGGCCATAGAAGGTCATCAGCAGGTTCAGAAACAGCCCGCCGCCGACGCCCATCAGCGTGGAGAGAAGTCCGACGACAAAACCGTAGAGCCTCATCAGCGGGCCTTTCGGAAAATCGTCGCCGAACTTCCAGCTATCGCGCGCCAGCAGCAGCCGGGTCGCGGCCGACCAGGCCACCATCACGAACACGATCTTGAACAGGCGCTCCGGCGCGTAGCGCGCGGTCACGCTGCCGGCGATCACGCCGGTCACGACCGGCAGCCACCAGGCTTTCAGGATTTCCACGTCCACCGCCCCCCTGAGGTAATGGGCGCGAAAGGAACTGATCGAGGTCGGGATGATGATGGCGAGCGAGGTGCCGATGCACAGCGGCATCCGAACCTCGAGCGGCACGCCGGCTAATCGAAAGCATTCATAAAATACCGGGACCAGCACGGCGCCGCCGCCGATGCCGAACAGGCCGGCGAGAAATCCCGACAGCGCCCCTACGGCCACCAGCAGCAGCGCCAGCTCTGATAACTCGGAGACATCAAGCCCAGCGATTGCCATCCCCGGTTATTCCATCCTCTCGCGTCGAATATGCGCGCGTTCATGAATCGTGCTTCAGGTATACCAGCCATCAGCGACCGCCAACCTTGTCAATGCCCACAATTGCAAAGCTCATCCATAAATATGAACCTCCATTCGCAAACGGCCGATTTCGCCGTTGCGCTTGATGTTTCGACTTCGTAAATAGGATTCGTCTACCGCGATCCCACCAGGGGTCCCTGGGTGGGCCCGCCAACCGTCAAAGCCGCCATGACCGCCAGGATCGAACGACCGCTTTCGCCGCATCTGCAGACCTATCGCTTCACCCTGACGATGGCGATGTCCATCGTGCATCGCATCACCGGCGTTGCGCTGTATTTCGGCACCCTGCTGCTGGCGTGGTGGCTGATCGCGGCGGCTTCCGGGCCTGGCG
This sequence comes from uncultured Alphaproteobacteria bacterium, assembly GCA_963801875.1. GTDB lineage: Bacteria > Pseudomonadota > Alphaproteobacteria > Rhizobiales > Xanthobacteraceae > Bradyrhizobium. Next base: position 200,976 of record CAWDGT010000013.1, read on the forward strand.
CCTATGCCAACGTACAGGGTTTTACCTCGAGTTTCATCGGCCGGCTGATCGTGTTCGGCTATACCTGGGCGATGCTGCATCATCTGCTCAGCGGCGTCAGGCATTTCTTCTGGGACCTCGGCTACGGCTTCAAGGCAGCCGAGCGCGAAGCGATGACCTGGGGCGCGCTGATCGGCGGCATTTCGCTGACGGTGCTGTTGTGGATGGCGGCTTACGCCATCGGGGGCGGACGATGAGCGCGTTAGAGCCTGAAAGCGCCAAATCGATACGCACGCCGCTCGGCCGCGTCCGCGGTCTCGGCGCCTCGCATTCCGGCACTAGCGACTTCTGGCGTCAGCGCCTCACCGCGGTGGCGATGGTGCTTCTGATCCTGCCCGTCATCGTGGTCGTCATGATGCTGCTCGGCCGCAATCAGGCCGGCGCCGCGCAGATCCTGGGCTCGCCGCTGGTCGCGATCGTCATGTTGCTGTTCATCGTCGCCAGCGCCTGGCACATGAAAATCGGCATGCAGGTGGTGATCGAGGACTATGTGCATGGCGAGATGACGAAACTCGCCGCCATCATGGCCAACAATTTCTTCTCGGTTGCGGTGGCGCTGGCCTCGATCTACGCCATCCTCAAATTGTCATCTGGAGTGTAGCCCATGACCGGCGGCGGAAATGGCAAGGGGAACGGCGCGCCCGCCAGCAACGGACAGGCCTATCCGATCGAGGACCACACCTATGACGTGGTCGTGGTCGGCGCCGGCGGGGCGGGCCTGCGCGCGGTGGTCGGCTGCGGCGAAGCCGGCTTGCGCACCGCCTGTATCACCAAGGTATTTCCGACGCGCTCGCATACGGTAGCGGCGCAAGGCGGCATCTCGGCCGCGCTCGGCAACATGCACGAGGACAACTGGCGCTGGCATATGTACGACACCGTCAAGGGGTCGGACTGGCTGGGCGATCAGGATTCGATCGAATACATGGTGCGCCATGCGCCGGCGGCGGTCTACGAACTCGAGCACTGGGGCGTACCGTTTTCGCGCACCGAGGATGGCCGAATCTATCAGCGGCCGTTCGGCGGCATGACGCTGGACTACGGCAAGGGACAGGCCCAGCGCACCTGCGCCGCCGCCGACCGCACCGGCCATGCCATGCTGCACACCATGTACGGCCAGGCGCTGCGTCACGCCGCGGAGTTCTATATCGAGTTCTTCGCCATCGACCTGATCATGGACGACCAGGGCACCTGCCGCGGCGTGATCGCGCTCAAGCTCGACGACGGCACGCTGCATCGCTTCCGCGCGCAGACCACCATTCTGGCGACCGGCGGCTATGGGCGCATCTACCATTCCTGCACCGGCGCCCACACCCAGACCGGCGACGGCAGCGCGATGGCGCTGCGCGCCGGCCTGCCGCTGCAGGATATGGAATTCATCCAGTTCCACCCGACCGGCATCTACGGCGCCGGCTGTCTCGTCACCGAAGGCGCGCGCGGCGAGGGCGGCTATCTCGTCAATTCCGAAGGCGAGCGCTTCATGGAGCGCTATGCGCCCTCCGCCAAGGACCTCGCCTCGCGCGACGTGGTCTCGCGGGCGATGACCATCGAAATCCGCGAAGGCCGCGGCGTCGGCAAGAAGAAAGACCACATCTTCCTGCATCTCGACCATCTCGATCCCAAGGTGCTGCACGAGCGGCTGCCGGGCATTTCGGAAACGGTGCGGATTTTCTCCAATGTCGACGTGACCCGCGAGCCGATCCCGATCGTGCCGACCGCGCATTACAACATGGGCGGCATCCCCACCAACTTCCACGGCGAGGCGCTGACCAAGAGGAATGGCGACGACAACTTCGTGGTGCCGGGCCTGATGGCGGTGGGGGAAGCGGCCTGCGTCTCCGTCCATGGCGCCAACCGTCTCGGCTCCAACTCGCTGATCGATCTCGTGGTGTTCGGCCGCGCCGCGGCGCTGCGCTGCGCGGAAAAGCTGACGCCGAACGGCCAGCAACCCGAACTGCCGGCCGGTTCGGCCGACAAGGCGCTCGGCAGGCTCGACCGTTATCGCTATGCCTCCGGCGGCACACCGACCGCGAAGCTGCGCGACAGCATGCAGCATGTGATGCAGAACAATTGCGCGGTGTTCCGCACCGGCGAGGTGCTGAACGAAGGGCACAATCTGATTCACAAGGTGCATGGCGGCATCAGTGACATCGCGGTGACCGACCGCTCCCTGATCTGGAATTCCGATCTGGTCGAGACGCTGGAGTTCGACAACCTGATCGTACAGGCCGTGGTGGCGATGGATTCTGCGGCGAACCGCACCGAGAGCCGCGGCGCGCATGCGCGCGAGGATTTCCCGGACCGCGACGACAAGAACTGGATGAAGCATACGCTGGCCTGGATCGACGATGCCGGCGACACCTCGATCGATTATAGACCGGTGCACGACTACACCATGACCAATGACGTGCAGTACATCCCGCCGAAGGCGCGGGTGTATTGATGACGACAGCGAAGGCTTGAAAGCATGGTTGAATTCGCACTGCCGAAAAATTCCAGGATATCAGGCGGCAAGACCTGGCCGAAGCCGGCTGGCGCGGCGCAGACGCGCGAACTCAAGGTCTACCGCTGGAACCCGGACGACGGCAAAAATCCCAGCGTCGACACCTATTACATCGACACCGGCGATTGCGGCCCGATGGTTCTCGACGCGCTGATCTGGATCAAGAACAATATCGATCCGACGCTGACCTTCCGCCGCTCCTGCCGCGAAGGCGTCTGCGGCTCCTGCGCCATGAATATCGACGGCCAGAACACGCTGGCCTGCACCAAGTCAATGCACGACGTGAAGGACGGCGCGGTCAAGGTCAATCCGCTGCCGCACCAGCCGGTGGTGAAGGACCTGGTGCCCGACCTGACCAATTTCTACGCGCAATATGCTTCCATCCAGCCGTGGCTGAAGACCACCTCGCCGACGCCGCAAAAGGAATGGCGGCAGAGCCACGCGGATCGCGAAAAGCTCGACGGCCTCTATGAATGCATTCTCTGCGCCTGCTGCTCGACCTCGTGCCCGAGCTACTGGTGGAACAGCGAACGCTATCTCGGACCGGCCGCATTGCTGCAGGCGAACCGGTGGGTCAAGGACAGCCGCGATGAGGCCACTGGCGAGCGGCTCGACGATCTCGAGGACCCGTTCCGGCTCTATCGTTGCCACACCATTCTGAACTGCGCCAAGGCCTGCCCGAAGGGCCTCAATCCCGCCGAGGCCATCGCCGAACTCAAGCTCAAGATGGTCGAGCGCCAGATCTGACGCGGATTCCCGCGTGTTGTGTTGGAGCGGCCGTCGGCAAAATCGTCTAACTAGACGCGGCAGTCGCTTTTCTTCGGCGGGAAAAACTTGACGACAACAGCCCCTCCGCCCGGCATCGCCGCGGCCAACGATCCGGCGGCGCCGCCTTTCGGCGCCTTCGCGCCGACACGCGCGCAGGCCGCCGTCATCGCGCTCGCGCATCGCTCGCGGCTGAAGCGCGGCGCGTTCCGCCCGATGCTGTCGCGGCTGGTCAACCTGCTGCGCGCCGGTCCGGTCGATGTCCGGTATCAGGGCGCGGCATTTCGATTCTATCATCAGACCAGCGCCACCGAGCGCGGCGCCCTGTTCAATCCCGACTACAATCTCGAGGAGCTGGATTTTCTGCGCGCGCACACGCCCGCAGGCGGCGTGTTCGTCGATGTCGGCGCCAATGTCGGCACCTATGCCATGGCGCTGGCGGGCCAGGTTGGGGAGAGCGGAAAAGTGATCGCGATCGAGCCGCATCCCGTCATCCATGCGCGGCTCGCGTTCAACCGCGCCGCGGCCGGCTTCACCCAGGTCGTCCTCGTAGCCGCGGCTGCCGGCCCTGCCGACGGCGAGCTCTTGATCGAGACCGACGGCGACAATCTCGGCGCCAGCCACATCGTGTCGGGCAAAGGCTCGGGCAATGCGATCAGGGTGCCATCGCTGCGGCTGCGGCGCATTTTCGGCGACGCCGGGATCGATCACGTCGATGCGCTGAAGATCGACGTCGAGGGATTTGAGGACCGCGTGCTCACCGGCTTCTTCCGGGAAGCGCCGCCATCGCTGTGGCCGCGCGCGGTGGTCATCGAGCACCTGTCGCGGAACGAATGGCAGGACGACTGCATCGCCGATATGCGCGCGCGGGGCTACACCGAAGCCGGCAGGACCCGCAGCAACACGCTGCTGCTGCGCGGTTCCAAATAGTCCGCGCCACTTTCGGGGACGGAACATTGCCGGATCAGGGCCGTTAACGCTCCACCAGTCCGTCCTGATTTCCGTGGCAACAACCGCAAAGTGGCGATGTAGATGCCCATCGAACCGCCCGAAATCCCGCCGCCGACGCCGGGCAATCCGACCGAACCGCCGCAGGAAGATCCGCCGGGAAGTCCGCGGCCGGAGGTGCCGCCGCCGGTGCGGGAGCCCGGCGAGCCGCCGCGGCCGGACGAACTGCCGGGCCGCACTCCCGAGGAACTGCCGGTGCGGGGACCGCAGCGACCACGCACGCCCTCGCCGGCGACCGATGCCGGGATCGCCGATTTGCCGGACCGGGGAACCGACCTCAATCCGGTCCCACCGGATGTCCCGCCGCGGGCAATGTGATAGTAGGGTCTGAAACAATGGTCTGAATGCGCGATGAACAGGGGCGGCGTGTTCGGAAATAAATGCTAGGCCGCCTTTGAGGGCCGCCACAATCCGGCCTAACGCTTAATTGTTGATCGTCAGACGTTGTTGCCAAGAATTCTTCGGGGATCCAGACCACCATGACAAACCTTCGTCTCGTGCTGCTCGCCACGACCGCGCTTACAGCAATGCAATTCGCCGGCCCGCCATCGCATGCGCAAACCGCGCCGCTGGTGGTGGCGCAAGGCGCCGGCGGCGAAGTCGGTCCCGATGGAAAACCCAAGCAGCCGCAGAAGGGAGCACCGCCTGCGCGCCCGGCACCACCGGCAGCAGCTCCGCCGCCACCCCGACCCGCACCGCCGCCGCCACCGCCACCACCCCCGCCCCGGTCGGCGCCACCACCGCCTCCGCCGCCGCATCCGGCGCCGCCGCCTGTGGCAGCACCGCCGCATCCTGCGCCACCGCCTCCTCCAGCGGCAGCACCGCCGCGTCCTGTGCCCCCGCCTCCGCCGGCGGCAGCGCCGTCGCGTCCTGTGCCTCCTCCTCCCGCGCCGCCGCCTGCTCCGCCGAAGCCACCGGCAGCGCCTACCGTGCAGCCTCTGGAGAGGACCACGCCAACTCCCGCGCCGACGACGCCCCCGGGGGTAAAACAATTGCCGCAGGGACCGGTTACTCCGCCCGCAGTTGCACCGCAGCCTCAACCGGGACCGTCGACGCCGCCCGCAGGCGGAGCCGCGGGCACGCCGCCGCCGTCAGGGCGGAGCGGACAACCCTCCAACGTTCCGGCCACGTCGCCGAACGTCGCTCCCGCACCGGGCGGTGGCCAGACCGCGCTGCCGCCGGGAGCCGCTCCGTTGGCGCATCGCCCACCACCCACGGTCAGCGCGCCGATTCCGGCCGCACCGCCGCCGGCCCAGGCGCTGGCGCCAATAGCTGCGGGGGCTGCGGCACCGGGACCGCGCCGCATGGAAGATTTCCGCGGCGCGCGGCAGGAAAGCGATCAAGGCGGCCGCAAGGTCTTCACCGAGCCCGGCCGCGTTATCGTTGTCGACCCCGGCGGCCATTCGTTCATTCGTCACAACGAAGACGAGCGATTCCGCTTCGGCGCGCGCGACATCCAGACCCAGCGGGTCGGCGCCGACACCCGCACCATCGTAATTCGTCCCGACGGCTCGCAGATCATCACTGTGGTCGGCCGCGACGGCCAGTTGCTGCGCCGGATCAGGCGGGACCGGGAGGGCCGCGAGATCATCATCATCGACAATACCTATCGCGACCCGCGCGCCTTCGGCGGGTTCTATGTCGACCTGCCGCCGCCGGTACTCCGGATTCCCTATAACCGCTACATCGTCGAGGCCGACGACGCGCCACCGGATCTGATCTACGAGACCATGGAGGCCCCGCCGGTGGAGCGGATCGAGCGGCGCTATTCGCTCGACGAAATCCGTTACAGCCCATCGGTGCGAGCCTTGATGCCGAGCATCGATCTCAACAGCATCAACTTCGAGACTGGATCGTGGGAGATACCCCCCGATCAGGCGGCGAAGCTGCAGGCAATCGCGGACGGCCTCAACCGGGCGATCGCGCGCAACCCGCGCGAGGTCTTCCTGATCGAGGGCCACACCGACGCGGTCGGCAACGATGTCGACAATCTGTCGCTGTCGGACCGGCGCGCCCAATCCGCGGCCGAGTTGCTGACGCAGCAGTTCGGCGTCCCCGCAGAAAACCTGACCTCGCAGGGATACGGTTCGCAATATCTGAAAGAGCAGACTAGCGGGCCGAGCCGCATCAACCGGCGCGTCACCATCCGCCGCATCACGCCGTTGCTCAATGGCGGAACGGCATCGTTGCCGCCGCCGCCGCCAGGCATCGCGCCGCCGCGGTAGCGGCAGGCATTTGCGAGATGAAAAATGGCCGGGAGCAATCCCGGCCATTTTTCTACCCGTCATCGCAAGCCGCCGGTCGCGCGGTCAGCTCTTGTCGCTATCGAGCCTGAAGATGTGGGAGCCTTCCCCGATCGACAGCAGGCCTGTCTCTGCGTAGAGATCGAGCTTGGCGCGGGTATCGGCGATGTCGAGATTGCGCATTGTCAGCTGGCCGATGCGGTCGGCCGGGGTGAACGCCGCATCGTCCACCTTCTCCATGCTCAGCCGCTCCGGCTGATAGGTCAGGTTGGGGCTCTCGGTGCCCAGGATCGAGTAGTCGTTGCCGCGGCGCAGCTCGAACGTCACCTCACCCGTGACCGCGCGAGCCACCCAGCGCTGGGCGGTTTCGCGCAGCATGAGGGCCTGGGAATCGAACCACCGCCCCTGGTAGAGCAATCGGCCAAGGCGCATGCCGCTGATCCGGTATTGCTCGATGGTGTCCTCGTTGTGGATACCGGTGATCAGGCGTTCGTAGGCGATGTGCAGCAGCGCCATGCCGGGAGCCTCGTAGATGCCGCGGCTCTTTGCCTCGATGATCCGGTTCTCGATCTGGTCGCTCATGCCAAGGCCATGCCGACCGCCGATGGCGTTGGCCTCGAGGAACAGCGCGACCGGATCGGCGAACGTCTGGTCGTTCAGCGCCACGGGCTGGCCCTCCATGAAACGCACGACGACCTTTTCGGCCTTGACGACTTGGTCGTCGCGCCAAAACGGCACGCCCATGATGGGATTGACGATCTTGATGCCACTGTCCAGGCGCTCGAGATCCTTGGCCTCGTGGGTTGCACCGAGGATATTGCTGTCGGTCGAATAAGCCTTCTCGGCGCTCATCTTGTAGTCGAATCCATGCGTGGTCAGGAAAGCCGACATTTCCGCGCGACCGCCCAGCTCGTCGATGAACTGCTGGTCGAGCCAGGGCTTGTAGATCCGCAAGTTCGGATTGGTCAGCAGGCCGTAGCGGTAGAACCGCTCGATGTCGTTGCCTTTGAAGGTGGAGCCATCACCCCAGATGTTGACGCCATCCTCCTTCATGGCTGACACCAGCATCGTGCCAGTCACGGCGCGACCGAGGGGCGTGGTGTTGAAGTACGTCGCACCGCCGGTGCTGATGTGGAAGGCACCGGATTGGATGGCGGCAATACCTTCGTGGACCAATTGCATGCGGCAATCCACGAGTCGGGCCTTTTCCGCGCCGAACTCCAGCGCTTTGCGCGGAATCTCGTCGTAGTCGGCCTCGTCAGGCTGGCCGAGGTTGGCGGTATAAGCAAAAATGCGGACGCCTTTTTGCTTCATCCACAACAACGCCGCGCTGGTGTCGAGACCGCCCGAGAAAGCAATGCCGACTTTTTCGCCTTTGGGCAGGCTTTTCAAGATCGTACTCATAGAGCTTCCAATCGGTCGAAATAGCTGATGCCGTTTGCGGCTCGAGTGCGCGAATATCAAATTTCGTAGCCGTGGGCACGCCTTTAATCGCGCTGGCATGATGAAATCGCTCACACCGACGGATTCGGCCCCACATCGCGTCCGCGCAATTTCTGAAAAAAGCGATAGGCCGGCCAGTAAAGCCGGCCAAGCGCGGCATCGATGCGCTCGTCGGACAATCGGGTCGACGGCCAGCGGTAGATGTAGCCATACGCCAGCCAGACCACCACATACGTCACCAGCCCGGCGGCGGCGACGTCGGTGAAGAAGTGTCCGCCGAACGCCATCCTCAGCACGCTCGTGATCACGCCAAGCAGGGTCGCGGCGGCAAAAGCCAGCGGCCGCCACGCCGGGGGCGTCAGCGCCGCGGGGGCGTAGGTCCAGAATGCGGTGGCGCCCTCGCCGGAGAAGAACGAGCAGTTTCGCGCGCAAGCGCCGCGCGGGTCCCACCACGGCACGAAATGATCCGGGCCGTTGAACTGCGTGACCACCACCGGGCGCGGCCGGCCCCAATAGCTCTTGAAGGTGAGATTGGTGAGAATTCCGGCGGAAAGCGTCAGCGTCACCAGCAGGAAAATGATCGCGCGGCCCGATATCAATAGCGGCCGGGCCGGGCGTACCAGCTTCACCACCAGGGCGACGAGCGCGGGCGCCGCGAGCCCCCAGGCGATCCACATCGCGCCGTCACGCGCGATCGCGGCGAGCGTGTTGAGTTTTAATGGCCACGATTTGGTCGTCGCATCGTAGAAAAGGCCGGCTAGCTTCAGGTCGAGCTCGGGATAGATCCCGAATACCAATCCGACGACAAGCGAAAGCCCAAGCGCGATGAAAAGTCCTGATCGGTTCATGCCGCGGGGTTTAGCCGAGGCGGCCGGGGATGAAAAGGCTTCGAGACGCCCTTCACGATGCCGGCGGCGAAGGTGAGTGCGACGGCAATGGCGGCGGTGACGTCATCGGGCGCGGCGGTTCGCGCCAGGCGCCGGCATTGCGGCCCGCGATCATCCAGTAGACCATCCCGGCGACAATGCCCGCGCCGGTCATGATCTCGAGATGACGCCGGACAACGCCCTCGAAGCGCAGCGTATCGGGGTCGAACGGGACCAGGCCAAGATAGCAGGCGAGCCCGACCAGGCCGCCGCCGACCGCATAGGTCAGCGCACCCCTGATGTAAAACGCTTCCGTGATCGCGACCACGATCATCGCGGGGAGAAGCGCAAAGCCGCTGATAAAGATGAAACCGAAGCCGAGCACGATATTCAACGCGCCCTGGTCGACCGGCCCGGCGCCGAGATCGCTGAATTCCGGAAACAGCACCGCGCCGACCACGATCATGCCCGCCACCAGGCAGGCGGCGAGAAATCCGAACAGGATGGCGAACAGGCGGCCGATCAACGCCATGCAACTGGACCAAAGTCGCCGTCATTGGGAGCGCAAGCGGAGCAATTCATCGCTCCGGACGAAGCTGGATTGCTTCGTTGCTTCGCTCCTCGCAATGACGAGTTGGGTCGAATCATCGTCAATCCGTCATCGCCATGGCGCGCAGCGCCTGCCGCTCGCGCACCGACAATTTCTCGGTCTCCGATTTCAACTGGCCGCAGGCGGCCAGGATGTCGCGGCCGCGCGGCGTGCGCACCGGCGAGGAATAACCGGCGTTGAAGATGTACTCCGAGAACTTTTCGATCTGCTCCCAGTCCGAGCATTCGTAGCGCGTACCTGGCCACGGGTTGAACGGAATGAGATTGATCTTGGCCGGAATCCCCTTCAGCATCTTCACCAGAAGTTTCGCGTCATCAAGCGAATCGTTGACGCCCTTCAGCATCACATATTCGAAGGTGATGCGCCGCGCGTTGGAGGAACCGGGATAATCGCGGCAGGCCTGCAGCAATTCGGCAATCGGATATTTCCGGTTCAGCGGCACCAGCTCGTTGCGCAGTTCGTCGCGAACCGCATGCAGCGAGATCGCCAGCATGACGCCGATCTCGTCGCCGGTGCGAATGATGTTCGGCACCACGCCCGAGGTCGACAGCGTGATGCGGCGGCGCGAAATGCCGATGCCCTCGTTGTCGGAAGCGATCAACAGCGCATCGCGCACCGCGTCAAAATTATACAAGGGCTCGCCCATGCCCATCATCACCACATTGGTGACGAGGCGGCCGCCGCTCGGGGTGGCGCGGTCGGCCCAGTCATTGAGGCGATCGCGCGCCACCATGATCTGGCCGACGATTTCGCCCGCGGTGAGATTGCGCACCAGCCGCTGCGTGCCGGTGTGGCAGAACGAGCAATTCAGCGTACAGCCGACCTGCGAGGAAACGCACAGCGTGCCGCGGTCGGTCTCCGGAATATAGACGCACTCGATTTCATGCGCTTTCTCGACCGCATCGCCGCTCGGCAGCCGCAATAGCCATTTGCGGGTGCCGTCGCTGGAAATCTGCTCGGCGACCACCTCGGGGCGCGCGACGGTGAAGTGTTGTTCGAGTGAGCTACGCATTTCCTTGGAGATGCTGGTCATCTCGCCGAAATTCTGCGCGCCGCGGACATAGATCCAGTGCCAGAGCTGCTGAGTGCGCATCTTGCGCTGCGAAGGCTGAACGCCGATCGCCCCCAGCCGCTCCGCGATCTCGGCTCGCGACAGACCAACCAGCGAGGGCTTTGCTGGCGGCACATAGGTTTCGAGCGCGATCTTTTCCAGCGGCGCGCTTGCTCCGGAACCGGCCTCGATTGAAGTGCTGGTCATTGTCTCAGTCATGGAACATCAGATAGGCCTTCCACAGTCCGCTGGAAAGCCACCAAATGAGCCGATTTTAACGGTGAAAGTCGCCTAGACCGGGATGACTTTTCTTCGAATCGTCATCCCGCTCCATCTTTTTGTTTGAGCATGATCTTTTCGGAAAACGGGTTCCCACTTTTCCGGATCATGCTAGCGCTTGCAATCCTGCGCCAGCCGGTCGAGGGCCTGGGACAGGCCCTTCAGCGAAAACGTGTCCGTGGTCTCGGTGCCCTTGGCCGACATGCCCTTGACGGTCACATCCGCGGCCTTGCGCATGGCCTCGACCATCCGCTCTTCCTCGGCGGCGTTCTTGATCCAGAGCCCGTCGCCCTGGGTGTACATGGCGTAGCTCGCGCCACCGACCTCGAGCGTCGATTCCGAGCCCGGCTTCAGCGTGTAACCGATCATGACCGAGACTTCGTTGGTGACCTTCTCCGCCGGACGCGTGGAGACGAAGGCATAGGCCGGGTCGCGCGGGCGATTCGGCGGATTGGTTTTCGACGATGAAGGCTTCGCCAGCGCGAAGCATACCTTCTTGCCGTTCGGCGTTGCTGTATAGGCCCCCCAGGTGCCGAACTGGCCGATCAGTGTCGGCTCCGCGCTGCCCGCGGCGGCGGTGGCAGGCCTGGTTTCCGGTTTCGCAGGGGCGGGCTTGGCCGTCCCCTTCGACAACGCGCTCTGCGCCTGCGCAAGGCCTGTTGGCCCGCACACCAGCACACTCAGCCCCAGAGCCGTCAGCATTCGCCGCATGGACATGACCAGGCCTGATTCCCTCATCATTGTGACTGGAAGATGGCTCCGACATCACTCCGTCACACCGGCGATGGATAGCCGGGAAACACCTTTATGGGAAGGCTCGCGAACCGGCCACTCACGAACCCACCCTTGTGGCTAACGCGTCCGTTCGGTTTATGCTTGCGCTTTCGACCGCGCCGCCCGCTGCTGCTCCCACTGCGCGTCGGTCCATTGCAGCAAATCCTCGGCGCCCGAACCGCGCAAATGCGCGCCGCCGTCCTGCACCACCATCTCGCCATTGATGTAGCCGGCGGAATCGGAAACCAGAAAACTCGCAAGGTCGGCAAGCTCGCGATGCTCGCCGACGCGACCGAGCGGATTTCTCAAACCCCAGTTTTCATCACGGCCCAGGGGGCGAAGCTGGCCGGATGCGCCCGGGGTCGGAAACGCGCCGGGCGCGATCGCCACCGTTCGGATGCCCCTGGGTCCCCACTCCACCGCGAGGCTCCTGGTCATCGCGAGAATAGCCGACTTCGCCATCGCGGAGGGCACGGTGAAGGCGCGGCCGGTAATGGTCGAGGTCGAGAGGATGCTCAGTACGACGCCCTTGTGTCGTGCTTCGATCCAGCGTCTGCCGGCAGCGAGCGTGCAATACATCGCGCCGTGCAGCGTCGGCGCCAGAACCGCGTCGGCGGCGCGAAACGACAATTTCTCCGTCTGCGCAATGAAGGTCGCGGCGGCATTGTTGACCAGCACGTCGATCGGCTTTTCGCGCCAGACCGCGGCCATCATGGCCTCGACCGCCGCCCCGTCACGAATGTCGCATCTGATCGCGGTGACATTGCCGCCGAGATCGCCGCGCATCCGGCCTGCCGTCGCCTCCAGCAATTCGAGCCGGCGGCCGCAGATGACCAGTTCGGCGCCAAGCTCGACGAAGCGGCGACCCATCGCGGCCCCCAGCCCGGAGCCGCCGCCGGTTACCAATATCCGTTTTCCCTTGAGCAGACCTTTTTCAAACATCGTTTCATCCCTCATTTACCGCCGTCATTGGGAGCGTAGCGAAGCAATCCATCAGCCGGCAACACGGAAAGCTGGATTGCCTCGTCGCGGAGCCTGTCATCGGGCGCGCATTCGCGCGACCCGTTGGCTGCTCGCAATGACGACGGCAGGTCCTTTGTCGCTGATTCAGATTGTAGCCCGGCTTCAAATCCTGCATGAAGCATCAAGCCTCGACTGTGCGTCCGAAAACCAGGTGTGTCCATGAAAGCCATTCTCTGCTCGCAATATTGCGGTCCCGACGACCTCGTGTTGGCTGACGTGCCCGATCCTGTGGCCGGGCCCAACGAGGCCGTGATCGCGATCAAATCTGCGGCACTGAATTTCTTCGATCTCCTGATGATCCAGGGCAAATACCAGATCAAGCCGCCGTTTCCGTTTTCACCGGCAGCCGAGGTCGCGGGCGTGATCGAAAGCGTCGGCGCCGGGGTCACCGATCTGAAGGCCGGCGATCGGGTGGTGGCGTCCTGCGGCCATAACGGCGCGCGCGAGAAGATCGCGCTGCCGGCCAATTCCATCGTCAAAATTCCCGACCATCTGGATTTCGATCGCGCCGCCGGGATCATCATCATCTACGGCACCGCGCTGCATGCGCTGGAAGATCGCGCCAGCCTGAAACCCGGCGAGACCATGGCGGTGCTGGGGGCAGCCGGCGGCACGGGACTGGCGGCATGCGAACTCGGCAAACTAATGGGCCTGAGGGTGATCGCCTGCGCGTCGTCGGACGAAAAGCTGGAATTCGCCAAAACGCACGGTGCCGAGCTTGGGCTGAATTACGCCACCGAAGATCTCAAGGACGGCTTGCGGCGGCTGACCGGCGGCAAAGGCGCCGACATTATATTTGATCCCGTCGGCGGCAGCTATGCCGAGGCCGCGCTGCGTTCGATCGCATGGGAAGGCCGCTTCCTGGTGATCGGATTCGCCGCCGGCGATATTCCGAAAATGCCGCTCAATCTGGCGCTCCTGAAGGGCTGCGATATCCGCGGCGTGTTCTGGGGAGCCTGGGCGCGGCTCAATCCGGAGAAGAACCGCGCCAATCTGGAGAAGCTCGTAAAGTGGGCCGCGGAGGGCAAGATCTCGTCGCATGTCGACCGCATCTTCCCCCTGGCGAAAACCGCCGACGCCCTGAAGGTACTGGCGGGCCGCAAGGCGATGGGCAAGGTGATCCTGCGTCCGTGAGCTTCGCACCATGGCTCAGCCCGCGCCGGCATAAAAATCGAGATATTTCCTTCAGTCGGCGATGCCTTCGCGGTGACCGGGATCTCCGCCGTCGATCCCTCGCTTCAGCGCGGCGCGGGCAGCCTCGCGATGCTCGGGCGTGATGTGGGTCGCAACCAGTCGGATCGCGGTGGCGAGCACCGCGGCATCATCGGTAAAGCCGAGCACCGGCAGCATGTCCGGAATGAAATCAAACGGCAGAATGAAATAGGCGATGGCGCCCAACAGCGCCGCCTGCACATGGCGCGGCGTCTGTTTGTCGAACGCGCAGTAATAGGCGGCGAGCAAATCCTCGGCGAACGGAAGCTTTGCAACAACCTGCTTGAGCTTGATCCAGAAGCGCCAGCGCACGCTTTCGCGGTCCTTCGCCAGCCTGTCGGCCGGCTCAAAGCCCACGGTATGTTCAGTTGCCATCGCCTGGGCTCCCCGAAAGCCAGCGCGGCACATCGCCGCGGCGGACCCGTCTCAAAAATGGGGATGTCGCGGCACCACCGCAAGATTGCACGGAGCCGGATCAGGCGGCGCCAAGTTGTCCGGCGATCGCGCTCATCGCGGTTGCAAGCTCGATATCGAGCGCGGTGACGCCGCCGGCGTCGTGGGTCGCCAGAACCACTTCCACCGTCTTGTAAACGTTGCGCCATTCCGGGTGATGATCGCGCTTTTCAGCCACCAGCGCGGCACGCGACATGAAGCCGAAGGCTTCGTTGAAATCCTTGAAAATGAAGGTCCGTGCAATCGCCTCGCGGCCGGGCACCTCGGTCCACCCCGGCAGCCCCTTCAGGGCCGATTTTCGTGCCTCCGCCGACAGCCGCTCCGCCATGACAACCTCCCGTTTCAGACCAACTTACTCTAACACCGAACCGGACCCCCGGGATCCCCGCTGCAATCAGGCGACCGACCCGGTCCGGAACGGTAACCATGACGCAGAAGTAACCCTGCGCTGGCGGGAAATTTGCTACAATATCTGTGTAACTGCATTGGCAAGATGAAACTGGACCTCAAACGATTGTTCGCCAGATCGATGACCGGGGAACTCGACCTTGTCGGGCCGCCTCCGCCGCCGTCGCCGCGTTCGGCCAAGCGGAAGATGATGTTCATCACGCTGGCCGGGGTCCTCGCCGTGATCGGCGCGGGTGCCGGCGCCTACTATTTTGCGATGCGCCCGGTGACGTTGCGGATCGCGGTCGGCCCTGCGGGCAGCGATGACCTAAGGGTGGTCCAGGCACTGACGCAGGCCTTTGGCCATGCGCGCGGTTATGTTCGTTTGCGCCCGCTGCAGACCGATGGCGCCGGCGCGAGCGCCAAGGCGCTGGCCGACGGCAATGCCGATCTCGCCATCATCCGCGGCGATCTCGACGTGCCGAAAAACGCCCAGGCCGTGGCGACGCTGCGCAAGAATGTGGCGGTGCTCTGGGTGCCCCCGGCAGCGAAGGGCAAGGGCAAAAAGTCCGGCCCGAAGATCACCAAGATTCCGCAGCTCGCCGGACGCCGCGTCGGTGTCGTCGGCCGCACCCAGGCCAATGTCAATTTGCTCAGGGTCATCCTGCAGCAATATGGCGTCGATCCGAACAAGGTCGACATCGTTCAATTTCCGGCCACCGAGGCCGCGGACGCCATCCACAACCAGAAGGCGGCCGCTTATCTTGCCGCGGGTCCGGTCAACAGCAAGATCACCGCGGATGCCATCAACGCATCGACGCGTGACGGCGGTACGCCGACATTCCTGGCGATCGATTCCGCCGAGGCGATTGCGCAGAACCATCCGGTTTACGAGGCATCCGAAATTCCCGCCGGCGCCTTCGGCGGCTCGCCCGCCAGGCCCGATGATGAGATAAAGACGATCAGCTTCTCCCACCATATCGTCGCGCGCAAAGGTCTCTCGGAATCGACCGTCGCCGCCTTCACCCGGCAGCTGTTTGCGATCCGGCAGCAGGTCATGACGGAATTCCCGCTGGCTGCGAAAATCGAGAACTCCGGATACCGACAAGGACGCCGTGATCCCCGTGCATCCGGGCGCCGCGGCCTATGTCGACGGCGAGGAAAAAACCTTCCTCGATCGCTACAGCGATTACATCTGGTGGGGGCTGATGGCGCTGTCGGCGATGGGCTCCGCCGGCGCATGGTTCGCGGGTTACCTGAAGAAGGACGAGCGCAACAACAACAGTACGCTGCGCGAACGGCTGCAGGAGATGATCGCGGCCGCGCGCCGCAGCGATTCGACCGAGGAACTCGACCAGTTGCAGGCCGAGGCGGACGGTATCATGCGCGACATGTTGCGCTGCTTCGATGATGGCGCCATCGAGGAAGGGGCGCTGACAGCTTTCAGTATCGTCCTTCAGCAATTCCACAATGCGGTCGCCGACCGCAAGGCATTGCTGACAAGCATGCCGCAAAATCTGCAAAGGGCGGGTGCGCAGTTCCGGGCGACCGGTACTGTGTAAAGCGTCGATGACGCCGGTTTCCGGACTGGCGGGATCGCGGACACGAATCCGTCAAAAAACCACTTCGAGGAAGTACTGCGCGGGGTCTATCCCACCGAGGAGGCCTCGCGCGGCTAGCGTGGGCGCCGTTTGGCGACGAAATTCGGCTAACCAAATCGCAAACAACGCATTGTTTTTCGGCAATTTCTGACTATATTGCAGCGCAACGAGCAAGTTGTGCCCGGTCCTTTTGGCCGGGCTTCCTTTTTGGGCGCGATGCGCCCATCGAATTCCAGGTTTTGAGCGTGATCCGGAAAAGTGGGTCCCGGTTTTCCGGCGAGATCGGCTCCAGCCATTGGCTGAATCAGAAGAAGAGCTATGAAACTTCGCAACGTCGCCATTATCGCCCACGTCGACCACGGCAAGACCACGCTGGTCGATCGCCTGCTGCAGCAATCCGGCGTCTACCGCGACAACCAGCGCCAGGTTGAGCGCGCAATGGATTCCAACGATCTGGAGCGCGAGCGCGGCATCACCATTCTGGCCAAGGCGGCGTCGGTGCAGTGGAAGGACACCCGCATCAACATCGTCGATACCCCGGGCCATGCCGATTTCGGCGGCGAGGTCGAGCGCATTCTCAACATGGTCGACGGCGCGCTGGTGCTGGTGGACGCCGCCGAGGGTCCGCTACCGCAGACAAAGTTCGTGGTGTCGAAGGCGCTGCGGATGGGCCTCAAGCCCATCGTCGTCATCAACAAGGTCGACCGCGCCGACGCGCGCCCCGTCGAAGTCATCAACGAGGTGTTCGATCTGTTCGCGGCGCTCGACGCCAGCGAGGAGCAACTCGATTTCCCGATCCTCTACGGCTCGGCCAAGCAGGGCTGGATGGCGACGACGCTTGAGGGTTCTCACGACGACGGCATGCAACCGCTGTTCGATCTGATCCTCAGCCACGTCAAGCCACCGGTGGTGGAGGAAGGCCCGTTCCGCCTGCTCGGCACCATTCTGGAAGCCAATCCATATCTCGGCCGCATCATCACCGGACGCATTTCTTCGGGGTCGGTCAAGCCGAACCAGAGCGTCAAGGTGCTCGATCATGATGGGAAGCTGATCGAGACCGGCCGTATTACCAAGGTGCTGGCCTTCCGCGGCATTGAACGCACCGCCGTGGAAGAGGCCGAAGCCGGGGACATCGTCGCGCTCGCCGGCCTGCCGAACGCCACCGTCGCTCACACCATCTGCGATCCCGCTGTGGAATTGCCGATCCAGGCGCAGCCGATCGATCCGCCAACCCTGGCGATGACGTTTCGCGTCAACGATTCCCCGCTGGCCGGCACCGAAGGCACCAAGGTCACTGGCCGCATGATCCGCGACCGATTGCTGCGTGAAGCCGAAGGCAATGTGGCGCTGGGGGTTCGCGAATCGGATGACAGCGACGCGATGGAAGTCGCAGGACGCGGCGAGTTGCAGCTCGGCATCCTGATCGAGACCATGCGCCGCGAGGGCTTCGAACTCAGCGTGTCGCGTCCGCGCGTCGTGCTGAAGAAGGACGAAATCACCGGCGAGTGGCTGGAGCCGATCGAAGAGGTCGTGATCGACGTCGACGAGGAGCATTCCGGCGTCGTCGTGCAGAAGATGAGTGAGCGCAGGGCCGAGATGATCGAGATGCGCCCCTCCGGCGGCCACCGGTTGCGACTGGTGTTCTACGCGCCGACCCGCGGCCTGATCGGCTATCAGGGCGAACTGCTCACCGACACCCGCGGCACCGCGATCATCAACCGCCTGTTCCACAATTACGCGCCCTACAAGGGCGATATCCAGGGCCGCCGCAACGGCGTCTTGATCTCCAACGATCAGGGCGAGGCCGTGGCCTATGCGATGTTCAAGCTCGAAGACCGCGGCCCGATGATGATCACGCCGGGCTGCAAGGTCTACAGGGGCATGATCGTCGGCGAACATACCCGCGACAACGATCTGGAGATTAACATCCTCAAGGGCAAGCAGCTCACCAACATCCGCACCACCTCGAAGGACGAAGCGGTGCGCCTGACGCCGCCGATCCAGATGACGCTGGAAAAAGCGCTGGCCTATATCGAGGACGACGAGCTGGTGGAAGTAACGCCGAAGTCGATCCGGCTGCGCAAAAAATTCCTCGACGCCAACGACCGCAAGCGCGCCGAAAAGGCCAAGGAAGCGGTGGCGTAACTTCGCCTCGCCGCGCAGATGCCGTCATGCCCCGCGAAAGCGGGGCATCCAGTAATCGCCGCCGTCCGAGATAGAACCGAAACGGCGCGGAATACTGGATCATCCGCTTTCGCGGATGACGACAGTAGTATTAGGGTTGGCTTCAACCCCAACAACGAACGTGCCAGAGCCAAAAGCATGTCCCTCCCTTCCGAAGTCGATGTCGCCATCATCGGCGCCGGCGCCGCCGGCCTCGGCGCCGCGCGGGCTCTGCAAAACTCCAACCTCTCTACAATCGTGCTCGAGGCGCGCTACCGCATCGGCGGACGCGCCTCTACTATTGTGGTCGGCGGCGGCAACTCCCCCCTCGCCGTGCCCAACATTACTTTCGACCTCGGCTGCGGCTGGCTGCATTCGGCGGATCGGAATTCGTTCGTCCGGATCGCCGAACAGTTGGATTTCGAAATTGACAAGACCCGGCCGCCGTGGCGCGAGCAGGGTTTTGATGCGGTCTTTCCGCCGAAGGAGCGCGCCGATTTTATCGAAGCGCTGGATGATTTCTACGACCGCGCCGAGGAGGCGGCGAAAAGCGGCCGCGACAGCGCCGCCAGCGCCTGGCTCGAACCCGGCAATCGCTGGAACCCGATGATCGACGCGATCTCGACTTACGTGAATGGCGCCGAGCTCGACCGGATCTCGATTCTCGACATGGACGCCTATGAGGACACCGGCATCAACTGGCGGGTGCGGCGCGGCTTCGGCTTACTGGTGTTGACCTATGGCGCACCCTGCCCGCGCGCGGTCAATACCAAGGTCACCCTGATCGATCATTCCGGCAAGCGCCTGCGGATCGAAACATCGCGGGGCACGCTTTCCGCCGGCAAGGCGATCGTCACCGTGCCCACCAATCTGATCGCCGATGAATCGATTCGTTTTCACCCCGCGCTGCAAGCGAAGGTCGACGCCGCGCGCGGCCTGCCGCTCGGCCTTGCCGACAAGGTGATGCTGGCGCTGGACCAGCCGGACACGTTGCCCAAGGACGGCAATCTGCGCGGCGCCACCATGCGCACCGCGATGGGTAGCTATCATCTGCGTCCGTTCGGGCAAGCCTGCATCGAAGGTTTTTTCGGGGGGCGCTTCGCGCGCGAGCTGGAAGACGCAGGCCGCGGCGCGCTGGCGGCGCAGGCGATCGACGAGATCGTGGCGCTGCTCGGCTCGGATTTCCGCCGGCGGCTAAAACCGCTGGCGGGATCGCGCTGGGCCCACGACCCGTTCGCGCGCGGCTCCTATTCCCACGCCCTTCCCGGCCACGCCGGCGCCCGCGCCGTGCTGGCGGCGCCCGTCGATGGCCGATTGTTCTTTGCCGGCGAAGCCACCTCGCCGAATTTTTTCTCCACCGCGCACGGGGCAAGGGATTCGGGGGAGCGGGCGGCGCACGAAGCGGCCGCGATCGAAGGCTGAGTTCACGTTCCAGAGGGTGGCGGCGACGCCTTGTCTTCAAGGTTGATCGCCGCCTGTAACGCCTGAATCTGCGGAGCCTTGTGACCGCCGGGCCATTTCAAGCTCCAATAGGCCGTGTGGGTGAAAAAAGCGTCCCGCGGCGGTTTGTGCGTCGAGACCTGGATGTCCTCGATG
Source organism: uncultured Alphaproteobacteria bacterium (assembly GCA_963801875.1). GTDB lineage: Bacteria > Pseudomonadota > Alphaproteobacteria > Rhizobiales > Xanthobacteraceae > Bradyrhizobium. The sequence goes on from CAWDGT010000013.1 coordinate 220,989, forward strand.
TGCGGGCCGAAGATCGGCGCCAGTTGTCCGCCGATCGCGTCGCCCCAGAACAGCTGACGCAGCGGAAAAAACAGATTGGTCCAGCGCGTCAGGCCGAAAACCGCGCCGTGATGAAACTCGCGCTTTTTTGTCGTCGGGTTTTTGAACAGCAGCAGGCCGTCGCCGCCGAGCCGGGCCGGCGGACAAGTCGGGAATTCACGCTCCTCGACGCGCCGGTCGAAATCCCTCAGCAATTCATCGTAGGTAGCGCCATTGCACATCAGATAGTAGGCATGCGTCAGGGCGCTGCCCAACGTGACAAAGTCGGTCACCAGCCACTTCGTGACGGCCGCGGAGCCGCCGGGCACCGGCCGCACGGAGGCGATATTCCTGACGATCTCGCGCGCATCGTGGCGAAGCCGGGGCTTCTGCTCGGACGAATTCTCCGGCTTGATGATCATGCCGTCAACGTCATCGACCTCGGGGCCGAGCGCCGCCGGGTCCGGAAGATTGTTGCAGATGCGGCTGAAATAGGCGCGGAGCATGTCATAGGCGACCACGGTGCCGAGGCTGTGTGCGACGACGATGATGCGATCGTATTTGCCGGATGTGTGGAGCGCGTCGAGGGTATCGACGGCCTCCTTGCGGATCTGGCGTCGGACCGCGACATTGCCCGGCGAGTTTCGGAAATATCGTGCGGCGTCGCCGAGAAAGGACTGCAGGAACAGTGCATTCAGCGCAAAATACAGAACGATCATGAAGCAGGCGGTTACCGAACTCCAGCTTTCGGTGAGGCTCCAGGCACCCCAGTCCGGCTGCCGACTTCCTCCGCCCCTTAGCCACCAGTAAAAGGGCACGCTTGCCGATCCGAGAGCGAAGGTCAGCGCCATCACCAGCGCGCCCCACCGCCCCATCGCAACAAAGGCCACCAGCACGGACAGTGCCGGCGCCAGATAGAGCGTGGCGTATAGCTCGGTCTGGGGCGGGAAGCTGAAACCGAGCCAGACCGCCAACAGCAGCGGAATCGTTACGCACACCACAAGGAAGAGCAGCCTCGCCGCGATCGAAACAGCCGCCGCGGCCAGAGCCGTTGCCGACAGGATAAGCAGCGCGAAAACCGGCGCGAGAGCCAGGATGTGGTGGAAGCCGTCCACGAACGCGATTCGGCTGATGACGTGCAGGACGACCAGGACGACCGACGCCAGCACGATGCAGAGAAATACCGCGCTGGACCACCACAGGGCTCTCATCTCGGGTTTCAGCCGCGGTCCCTTCCGGACCAGTTCGAACAACCACAGCAGTACCGCGACGGCGCGGGTCTCGCTCATCAGATGCGCCCAGTACAGTTCGTGGAAATCGATACTGCGTTTCTGATGCCCGCCTGATGTTTCGACCGACAGGTCGTTGGTCGTGATGACGGAGAGGTCGATATCGACGCCGCTAAATTCCGGATGCGTCCACACCTGGCGCGGTGGCTTTTCGGAATCGGGATCGCCGGCGTCCTGCAGCCACACCGCATCGACTACCCCGCGCACCGTTTCCAGGGCGCGCTGGTTGCCGATGCCATGCACGACCAGCACCGCGGTCCGTTTTCGTCGCGAGGCTTGAGCGGATTCCGCCTCGGCCGAGGCCGCTGTTTGCGATATTGCCACGAACCGCCCCTGACGATTGCGCAATGGATGCTGGATTATCTGCGGTTGTATCCGCTTTTGCAAGCCTCCCGGACAATCCGGGCGGTCGTGCTCAGGCGTGAACCGGTACCCACTTCGCTCGAAGACGCTGCGCTACCTGTTATCCAGCGTCAGCAACGCCACCCCCATCAGCACGATCGCCGGCCCGGTCTTGACCAGCGCGCCGAGCGGCTCGATCCATAGATCCGGCGTCAGGATCGCCGCGCCCAGCATATAGCCGAGCGAGACTGCCAGCCCGGCGATCAATCCGGCGGCACAAGTGCGGCGGAACGCGATCAGAGCGCCGATTGTCATGTCCATCAGGCTGGTGCCGACGGTAATGGGCGCGACCAGCGCAGCCGGGAACCGGTGCGAACTCAGAATTGCCGCGGCGGCGTCGTAGGAAATCACCAGCGCAATAAAACCCGACGCGATCCAGAACACCACGAGACTCGCGATCACCAGTGCCTTGACCAAGAACAGCCGGGCGAACCATTTGTCCTGGATGGTGGCGGAGCCACGGCCCACCATCTGCGTCAGCGTTTTCGGCGCGATGCCGGTGGCCGCGATCCAGGCTTGCGGATCGCCGCTGACGCCGCGCCGCAACTCTAATATCGCGGTCGTGCGCATCGGCGGCATCCAGCCCAACAGACTGGCGAGATCGCCGAGTTTTGCGCCGAGATCGAGCATGAAGCCGGGCAGCACGAGGCGCGGCATGCCGGCGGTGCCGAACGCGTGTCGATATTGCTCGATCACGCCGCCGAGCGTGACCGGCTGCGGCTGCATCAAATCCCACGTCACCGCGCCGGCGGTTTTGTCAGCCGAATCGAGCCGGGCGAGCCAGGCCACCGTGGCCGCGATGTCCTCAACCGCCACGGGTTGAAACGGCTTGGCGGATTCGGCGATCGGAAGATCGATCGGAAGCGCCGCCAGCGCGCGCAGCATCGCGCCGCCGCCATAGGCCGACGGCGCCACGACAAAACCCGGTCGCAGGATCGCGTAAGCGACGCCGGATGTCGCGATCAACCTTTCGGCTTCGCGTTTTGTCATGCTGAAGGCGGTGCGATCCTCGCCCACGGCGCCGGGAATCGAGATGTGGACGAGGCGGATCGCGCGGCCGGAGTCGCGGATCGCCCGCAGCAGCCGCGCGACGAAATCGCGATGCACGGCGCGGGTGTCGCTGCCGGGACCGTCCTGCAGCACGCCGAGGCAATTGACCACGACATCGATCTCATGGTCCCGGATCGTCCTCGCCAGCGACGCCTGCTGCAGCGACAACAGCGGCAACTCCAGATCGAGCCCGCCGGTATTCTGCGAAGGCGGGAATCGCCGCGCGATGGCGATCACATGAAAACCTCGCGCCCGCAGATCGTCGGTGATGAACCGCCCGATCAGGCCGGAGGCGCCGAGCACGAGGATGTTGCACGATTCGCTCATCTGTGCCTTCTCTGTTTGGGCATGATCTTTCTCCGAAAACCGGTCGCCACTTTTCGGGATCATGCCCCCTAAAACGGCTTGGCTATCATCAGCCAAAGAATGATCATGACCGACCCAAATCCGGGAATTCCGAACAGAAACCAGCGGCGAAACAACGCAAAATAACGTGGCGGCAGCGGCGCTCCCCGTGCCACCGCGGCTCGCGCCAGGTCGCGCATTTCGATCTGCATGAAGATCACGGGAATCCAGAACAGCCCGGCAACAACATAAAGCCCAAGCGAGCTCACAAGCCAGCGCTCGGCGAGCGTGGTGCCCGACAGCGCCATCAGCACTCCGCCGGTGACGGGCTGCAGCAGCACCGCGGTCAGTGTGAACAGCAGGTCGGCGATCGCCACCGTCGCGGCCGTACGCGCGATGAAAGCCGGATCGCGGCTGCGATGCGCCATCAGCATGAAAAAACCGATGCCGGTTCCGGTGCCGAGAATCGCTGTCGCGCCGAGCACATGCAAATATTTGACGAGAAAATACAGCGTCATTGTTTCTTGTCCGGCTTGGCTGCGAGCGCCTTCAGCGCGCGTTCGAGTTCCGGTTTCGCGATCTTTACCCCGGCCTCCGTTTCCGCCAGCCAGTGGCCCTCGCTGCCGGATGCCGCCAGCACATGAAAGTCCACCCGGTCGCCGCCGCCGCGGAACGCGTCGGCGAGCTGTTTCGAAAGCGCCGGCGAAAAGTAGGTGTCGTTGGCCGCCACCAGCCATGTCACCGGCACGCGCGCGTGTTGGCCGAATTCGGCCGACGAGGAAAGCAGCGTGTGCGGCGCGCAGACCTGATTGGGGAAATCATTGGCGTGGCCGCCGCGGCCGGCCGCGAATGCGATAATGACGGCCACCCCTTGCGGATTTTCGCGAGCCAGCGCCAGCGCGCCCCAGCCGCCGGCCGAGTGCCCGAGAACGACCGCGCCGTCCCGCCGGATAAAGGATTGCCCGCGAAGATAATTCAGCGCCGCCGAGATCTCATCCGCCGTGGCGCGCCCGGCGCGCGAAAAATCTGCCTCGTCGCAGCCGCCCTGGTCCTCGAGATATTTTCCCCCCGTCGCACCGTGGCCAGGGCGTTCCGGGACCAGCACCGCAAAGCCGCGCGCCACCAGCCATGCCGCGAGCGCACGGTATTCGGGCTGCGGCATTTGCGCGCGACGCAGCACGTTTTGAGTCGAGGCGTGCGCGATCAGCGCCAGCGGGAACGGCCCATCGCCCGGGGGGCGAAACAGCACGGCGTGTGCCGCGGTGTCCGGATCGGGCGAGGGCACCAGCCATTGCTGCCTGCGATTCGGCTCGCCCTCGGCGCTTTGCTCGCCCAATTTCGTTCGCGCAGTCGCGCTCTGCGTACAAAGAGCGCCCACCACAACCAGAGGGAAAAGCAGCTTTAGCGATTGCATGAATTTACCTGACGCAAACGGGTTCGCACCGGCCAGCAGAATACGCATGACGAATCAAATTCAGCGCATATTTTGCGACGGCCAGCTCGCAAAGCCGGATTTGGACCTGGCAGCCCCCATCCAGTCCTGCCAATTATTCGCACAAGTGCTGCATCGGACGGTTTTCTGTCCTTTTTCGGTACAACCAGCCGCTAAGGACTGATGCAGAAAGTCCACAGGTTAACCCATAATTAACGATAGACCTTGAAGCGGAGGCTCCGACTTGCTTTGATCGGAACCATGAGCACAACCCTGATCGAGGTTCGGCCGGCCAAAGCTGCGGACGCAGCCGCGGTAGCGTCGACCCATGACGAAGCCTGGCGTTCGGCCTATCAGGGCATCATTCCCGGCGCCGAACTGGAAAAGCTGATCAACCGCCGGGGCCCTCAATGGTGGGACAGCGCGATCCGCAAGGGCAGCCGCGTCAGCGTACTGGTGTTCGGCGACAAGGTCGCGGGCTATGCCAATTACGGCCGCAACCGCGCGCGCAGCCTTCACTTCGAAGGCGAGATCTACGAGCTCTATCTGCGGCCGGAGTTTCAGGGTCTCGGCTTCGGCCGGCGCCTCTTCACCGCCGCGCGGCGCGACCTGTTGCAGAGCGGGCTGAAGAGCATGGTGATCTGGGCGCTCTCCGACAATGATACCGCGACGGAGTTTTACCGCGCCCTTGGCGGCCGCATGGTCGCCCGCTCGTCGGAGAAGTTCGGGCCCAAATCGCTCGACAAGGTCGCTTTCGCCTGGACCAACTGAACCCCGTCGGGTTTCGGGCATATCGAAACCGGTTTGGCCCACGCTATCAGCCCCTGACTTCGAAGCCCTGCGGAGCCATCCATGCGCATTGACGCCATTTCGATCGGAATCGATCCGCCGCGCGAGGTCAACGTCATCATCGAGGTGCCGGTTGGCGGCGAGCCCATCAAATATGAGATGGACAAGGATGCCGGCACGCTGGTGGTCGACCGGTTTCTCTATACCGCCATGCGCTATCCCGGCAATTACGGCTTCATCCCGCATACGCTGTCGGGCGACGGCGACCCCTGCGACGTGCTGGTTGCCAACACCCGCGCGATCGTCCCGGGCGCCGTGATGAGCGTACGACCGGTCGGCGTGCTGCTGATGGAAGACGAGGCCGGCGGCGACGAGAAGATCATCGCCGTGCCGTCGTCAAAGCTGACCCAGCGCTATGACAAGGTGAAGACCTACAGCGATCTGCCCGAGATTACGCTGGCGCAGATCCAGCACTTTTTCGAACACTACAAGGACCTCGAGCCCGGAAAATGGGTGAAGGTATTGCGATGGGGCGGGGCCGGGGATGCGCACAAACTGATCGCCGACGGCATCGCGCGGGCGAGAGCGAAATGACGACGTAGCGGTCATTCCGGGGCGCGCGTTAGCGCGAACCCGGAAATCGCGCCTCACAATCCCTGGATTCCGGGTTCGCGAGTTGCACTCGCGTCCCGGAATGACAACTCTCCCAATCCCCGGGAGAGGGAACGCAACAAGCGAATGACTGAAAGCTCCTGACATGCGACGCGCGCTAAAAATAATCCGCAATATTCTGCTGCTCTTGATCGCGGCCATCGTCGTCCTTGCCGGGGTATTCGCATTCAATGTCCTCACCCTCAATTCGCGCCAGCTTCAGGTCGCCGCCGTGCCGCGTGCGGAGGTCGACCGGGAAGCCGCGGCAACGCGGCTGAGCGAGGCGATCCGCTTCCGGACGATTTCGAATCAGGAAAATCCGGATTCCGACGTCGAGGCGCTGCGCGGTCTGCAGGCGCATATCGCGACAAGTTTTCCGGCGTTTCATGCCGCGGCCAGGCGCGAAGTCATAGGCGGCCATAGCCTGCTCTACAGCTGGGAGGGCAGCGATCCGAAGGCGCGCCCGATCGCGCTAATGGCGCATCAGGACGTGGTGCCGGTGGCGCCGGGCACCGAAAAGGACTGGCAGCAGCCGCCCTATGACGGCGTCATCGCCGACGGTTTCATCTGGGGCCGCGGCTCCTGGGACGACAAGGGCAACCTCTATTCGATGCTGGAGGCTGCCGAAGCGCTGACGAAAGAAGGCTTTCGTCCCAGGCGACCATCTATTTTGCGTTCGGCCATGACGAGGAAGTCGCGGGCACCCGTGGCGCCAGTGCCATCGCCGCCACGCTCGCCGCGCGCGGCATCCGGCTCGACTTCGTGATCGATGAAGGCCTCTTGATCAGCGAAGGCCTGATCAAGGGCCTCGACAAGCCCGCCGCACGGATCGGCGTCGCCGAGAAGGGCTATACCACGCTGGTGTTGACGGCGCATGCCACGCCCGGCCATTCCTCGATGCCACCGCGCGACACCGCGATCGGCATGATGAGCGCGGCGCTGGCGCGACTGGAAGCGCATCGCCTGCCAATGCAGATCAGCGGCGTCACTTCGGAATTCCTCGATACGTTGGCGCCGGAGATGCGCGGTTTCAATCGCGTGGTGCTGTCCAATCTCTGGCTGTTCAAGCCGTTGTTGCTGCGCGAATTCGAAAAGACCGGCCCCACCGAAGCGATGGTGCGTACCACCACCGCGCTGACGATCTTCAATGCCGGCAACAAGGAAAATGTACTGCCCGGCCTTGCCACGGCCTCCGTCAACTTCCGGCTGATGCCGGGCGACAGCCAGGCCAGCGTGATCGATCACGTTCGCCGCACCATCAACGACGGCCGCATCACAATCGAACCGTCTCCCGGGAATGCCGAACCCAGCCCCGTGACGGGCACCACGAGCCCATCCTATCAGGCGCTCAATCGCACCATCCGGGAAGTCTTTCCCGACGTCATCGTTGTGCCCGGCCTGATGCTGGCAGGCACCGATTCGCGGCACTATGTCGGCATCGCCGACAGCATTTTCCGGTTCTCGCCGGTGCGCGCCAATTCGGAAGACCTGAAGCGGTTTCACGGCACCAATGAGCGCCTCAGCATCGAGGGCTATGCCGACATGATCCGTTTCTATCGGCGGCTGATCGAGAACACCGCAGGGTGACGAAGCAGTCGTCATTCCGGGGCGATGCAACGCATCGAACCCGGAATCTCGAGATTCCGGGTTCGCGCGCTGCGCTCGCGCCCCGGAATGACTGCGATGGCCCTACACCCCCGGCCTGGGCAGCCCGTGAATCGCGCAGGCCGCGCGCAGCGTGTTGACCAGAAGACACGCCACCGTCATCTGGCCGACGCCGCCCGGCACCGGCGTGATCGCGCCGGCGACGTTCAACGCTTCAGCGAAGGCGACATCGCCGACCAGGCGGCTCTTGCCGTCCGCAGCCGGCAACCGGTTGATGCCGACATCGATCACGGTGGCACCCGGCCTGATCCAGTCGCCGCGCACCATTTCAGGTCTGCCCACGGCGACATAGACCAGCTCGGCGCGGGCGCAGAGCTGCGCGAGATCGCGCGAGCGCGAATGGGCGATCGTTACCGTCGCATTTTCATTGAGCAGCAATTGCACCAGCGGACGGCCGACCAGATTGGAGCGCCCGATCACGATGGCGTTCATGCCTTCCAGCGAAGCATGCACGCTTTTGGTCAGCATGATGCAGCCGAGCGGGGTGCACGGCGACAGCGCGGCATAGCCGCCGGCGAGGCGCCCGGCGTTGTTCGGATGCAGCCCGTCGACATCCTTGGCGGGATCGATGGCGGAGATGATGGTTTCGGTATGCAGGGATTTCGGCAGCGGAAGCTGCACCAGGATGCCGTGCACGGCGGAATCGCCATTAAGCTGCGCAATCAGCGCCAGCAAGTCGCTTTGCGCGACGTCGGCCGGCAGCACGTGCTCGAACGACGCCATGCCGGCTGCTTGCGTCTGCTTGTGCTTGCTGCGGACATAGACCTGGCTGGCGGGGTCGCTGCCGACCATAACCACCGCGAGCCCGGGCGTCAGGCCGTGCTCGCGCTGCACCCGCGCCACCTCGCCGGCGACGCGGGCGCGAAGCTCCGATGCAATGACCTTTCCATCGATGATCCGAGCCGTCATCTCAATCCTTCGCCTCAATCAGTGCTCGCAGCGCATCGCCGAGTTTCCCGGGATCGCCGTCGACGGCAATCTGCTTGAGGCGCGAGGTCGCGCCCGAGAGAATCCGCACCTTGGCCCTGGGCACCCCGAGCGCCTTCGCGATCAGCGCTGTCGCCGCGCGATTGGCTTCGCCGCCATCGGCGATGGCGCGAACCCGCACCTTGAGCACGGTGCGGCCGTTGGCGAGCGTCTCAAGCCCGTCGATGTCGTCACGGCCGCCGCGCGGCGTCACCCGCAACGCCACGCTGACGCCTTGAGCGGAATAGCGCCAGGGTTCATCAGCATCCATGCCAGCGATCAGAATACGCTGGGATAGATGTAATAGGTGATCACCCGCTGGATAAACATGATGATCAGGATCAGGATGATCGGCGAGATGTCGAGGCCGCCGAGATTTGGCATGAACGAGCGGATCGGCGCCAGCAGCGGCTCGGTGATCCGGTACAGGAACTCCGCCACCGCCGCCACGAACTGGTTGCGCGTGTTCACGACATTGAAGGCAATCAGCCAGGACAGGATTGCCGAGGCAATCAGCAGCCAGACGTAGAGATCGAGAACGATGAGTACGATGTCGAGGACGGCACGCATGGCTGGCTTGCTCGGAGTTTCGGTCGCGGATTCGACTTCCCGCTAAATATCGGTTCCATCCACCGCAAACAAGGGAAGTTCCGGTCAAATAAGACGGAAAGCGGCGATTTTACCGTTCTTGACTTGACCTTGGCACGGATTGTAAATGGCGCCGATTGCCGATCGCCTCCATTCCCGAGGCGGCCGCGATGGGGCCATAGCTCAGCTGGGAGAGCGCGTCGTTCGCAATGACGAGGTCGGCGGTTCGATCCCGCCTGGCTCCACCACGCTTCGCCTTCGGGCTACGCGTGGCGCAGCCACGTGATGCCCGAAGGACGAAGCGTGGTGCCCGGCGAAGCCCACTTGGGCGAAGACGGGCTTACTCAGCAATTCCAGACCTAACCGGCTACTTCCCCGTAAACCGCGGCGGCCGCTTTTCCATGAAGCTGGCGACGCCTTCACGGAAATCACTGCCGCGCAACGCCACCACCATCTCCCGGTTGGCGTCGACGGTCGCTTCGGCAAGCGTCTGGAACGGCACGTCATAGAGCTGGCGCTTGATCACCGCGATCGCGCTCGGCGAGACGAAATCGGCAAGATCGCGCGCGTAAGCATAGGTCTGCTCGCGCAGCTGGTCGGGCGGATACAGCCGATTGACGAGGCCGATGCGCAACGCCTCCTCGCTTTGGACCCGGCGCGCGGACATCAGCAAATCCAGCGCGTTGGCATGACCGACGATGCGCGGCAGCATCCAGCTGATGCCGTGCTCGGCGATCAGCCCGCGGCGCGAGAACGCGGTCGTGAAGACGGTGTTGTCGGCGGCGAAGCGAAGGTCGCAATACAGCGCATGCACGAGCCCGATGCCGGCGGTGGCGCCGTTCAGCATGCCGATCACGGGTTTGGGAATCGACGGATAATAGGCATAGCGCGCCTGCCAGTCGGGCCGGCGGTTCATGTCGAACGCCGGCAAGCTTTGGGCACGCTTGATATCGTCGGGATCGAGCCCCTTGAGCGCATCCATGTCGGCGCCGGCGCAGAATGCGCGCCCGGCGCCGGTGAGCACGATGACCCGCACATCGTCGTCCGCGCTGGCTGCCTCCATGGCGTGGCGCACATCGCGCTCCATGATCGGCGTCCACGCGTTCATGCGGTCGGGCCGGTTCAGCGTGATGGTCGCTATCTTCTCGCTTACGCCGTAGAGAATATGCTGATAGGTCACCGCGATCTCCCTGTGTTCGTCGTTGTCTCTCGCGACAGCGTGTTGTCATTGATGCAGCCTTAGACTCTCCGTCTCGCGCGCGAACCCTTTGGCCGTGCCAGATAATCCATCGTTTCCGGCCGCTCCCTGAGCCATCCGGTCCAGCGCCTGAATACTTTGGTCATACGATCAGGCTCGACGCCGAGCTGTGTCATCGCCACCCCGCCGTTGACGGTTTCGCGGTACTCGGCGATCAGGCCGTCGCGCAGGATGAAGCGGCTGATGCCGTCGATCACCACTGGCTTTCCGGCGAACTCCGGGATTTTCGAAGTGAAGCTCGACAGCGACCACGCGTATCCCTGTGAGCCGTCGAATACGGAATCGAACATCTCCCACCGATAGTCGGCGGCGTCGCGGTGAAACAGGTTTTGCATCATGTGGGCGATGTCGGCACGACCCTTATGCGGGCCGTAGATGTAATCGTAATAAATGGCGTCTTCGGTGAAATGGCCGGCGAAGCGCGCGCCGTCTCCGGATTCTGCCGACAGCGTGAACTCGTTCAATAGCTGTGCGAATTCCTCGCCCGTCATGTCGCCTCCCGCCGCTTGCCTGCTGGCCACCAGCCGCAAGCCTGTCGGCTCGACACTATCACATCTGTAATCTTGAAAAGGCTCTCGCAGATGTAGTGGGGATGCCGTCGGCGTTATTCGGCGGCTTCCGACATCACCGGGAACGGCACTCTGGCCAGCCAACCGTCGATGAATTGCTTCAGCCAGGCGCGCTCGGTCACGTCATGCACCGCGCGATCGGCGAAGTGGTGATGGCGCGCCCGTGCACCCGGCAATTCGAGGCGCGCATGGCCGCGGGTGGTCCAGCGATGCATCATCGCGTAGGTGACGTCGGGGTGAAACTGCAGGCCGAACGCATGGTCGAGCTGGAATGCCTCGACCGGAAAATCGCTTCCTTCGGCCAGCAATTCGGCGCCGCAAGGAAGTTCGAACCCCTCGCGGTGCCAGTGATAGACATGGTCCGGCCAGTGCGGGCAAATTTTGAGCCCCGCCGGTGTCGGGCGGATCGGGTAATATCCGATCTGCGCGCGGCCCTGCGGGTGCGGCGCGACCCGCGCGCCGAGCTGTCTGGCGAGCATCTGCGCGCCCAGGCAAATTCCAAGAAACGGACGCTGTTCCCTCAGCGGCACGGCAATCCAGTCGATCTCCTTGCGAACGAAGTCTTCCGGATCGTTGGCGCTCATCGGTCCGCCGAAAATGACCGCGCCGGCATGGCCGTCCAGGGTTTCCGGAAGGCAATCGCCAAACCGCGGACGCCTGACATCCAGACGGTGTCCGAGCGCCCGCAACACATTGCCGACGCGGCCCGGCGTCAAGGTTTCCTGGTGCAGGATGATCAGGACCGGCCGCAATGGTCCGGCGGTTGAAGGCGTGACCGGAGCCGTTCTTACTCCGCCAGGGAGATCGAGCACGGTTTCGGCGTTATCTTGAACCAAAAGAGACGACATCGATCTTCTTCAGGTAGCCATGGACAAAAGCTTACCTACTCGATTGTTAATTTCGTATGAGCGTCAGATGAATTGGCGTGCTCTCGGAGAGCAAATTGCGGGCCAGATAGGCGGCTGCCGCCTTATCGGCGCTTCCTCAGCTGAAAGCGGCCGACCGCCGCCAGGATAAACCCGCGCGGGAACAGCCGGAGCAGAAACGGCAACATCTTGATGCCGAGGCCGGGCAGTACAGCCCGTTTGTTGGCCATCAGCCCGCGATACCCTGCCTTTGCGACATCAGATGGCGAGACATTCAGGACCGTCGAATCAAATCCCGGTTCAAACCCCGCGCGCGACTGAAATTCCGACGGCACCGGACCGGGACATAGCGCGGTCACACGCACGCCGTGAGGCGCGAGCTCGCCACGCAGCGCTTCGCTGAACGACAGCACATAGGCCTTGGAGGCATAATACACCGCCATTCCGGGGCCCGGCATGAAGCCCGAGATCGAACCGACATTGAGGATGCCGCCGCGATGCCGAATCAAATGATCGGAAAACCGCAGCGACAAATCGGTCATCGCGCGAATGTTGACGGCGATCATGCCGAGCTGTTCGGCGCGATCCAGTTCGATCGCCTGGCCGAACAAGCCGAAGCCCGCATTGTTGACGACGTACTCGACCTCCACCCCTTCTGCGGCCAAGGCCGCGACGATCTTATCGCCGGCATCGGCTTGTTCGAGGTCGCAGGCGATCACGATCGGCGCAGCGCCGCCGCCGGCGGCGATTTCCTCCGCCAGCATCGCCAGCCGATCCGCCCGGCGCGCCACCAGCGCTACGCGGTGGCCTTTCGATGCGAAAACGCGCGCCAGTTCGGTGCCTATTCCCGCCGAGGCACCGGTAATTAGCGTCACACGCTCGGTCACGATTGAATGCTCTTAAATCAATTGCGGGAAAGGCCGGCTCACCCTTGCGACGAGAGCATACGCTTGAGGTGGGATGCAAGCCACCTGCAAGCATATCGGCGTGGTCAAACGCACAGTGCTGCAGACCGATTCACGACCTTTTGGGGCTAATCGCGTTGGCCAGCGGCCAATTGCCGGAGACATTAAAATTTTGTCATGTCCGGCAACGCTCGTTTCGACGGATCGAAACGCACCGGATGCGGCGTGGCAAAGCCCGCAATATCTCAGCCGCCGGCGGTTGCGGTGGGCTGCCTAGCGGCCACGCGATGCTTGAGATCGATCCGGTCGCGCGAAGACACAGCCAGAAGATCGGCGGCGCGCCAGACTACGTTATCCTCGAACTCGCTGACCTGACCGTCGGCATACACCATCTCCCACATCATTTCGACGATACGGAGCCTGCCTGCCTCATCGACCGAGCGCATGATGACGCTGGTGAAATGATAGAGATCGACCGCCTCACCCTCGACCAGGGTCGCAGACGCGATCAATTGATCCGCGGTGCCGGGATCAAGCCCAAAGCGGCTTTCGATCAGGCTGTGAAGCTTGCGTTTCTCGGTTTTGGATGGTTCGCCGTCGAGCGAAATCACATGGATCAGGAGCGCGGTGGCGGCCAGACGATATCCGGTATCATCGAATGCCCGCGGCCCGTGCGCGGCGGGAGAAATAACATCGGCAATAAATTGGCGAAGTCCGTCCAGCATCCTGTCCTGCCGAATTCGTGTGAAGTCAGGTGACCACCGCATCGGCGGCACTTGCCCGATATATGGGCTGGAAAATCAAGCGGCGCAATCCACCGGAGACGCTCATTACGTTTCGGTAATCTCAGGGTATCTCGTAGACGACGATCTTGTCGGCAATGCCGCGCAGCGCGGCCTGCTTTTGAATCGGCATAATCGCTTCCCTGTCGAGGATCGCGGCTACCGCGGGGGCGTCGATCACCGGTCCCGTAATGTGGATAGCCTGCGAGGTCGACAGGCCCTGAACCCGCGCTGCGATGTTGACGGTCTGACCGAAATAGTCCTGGCGCTCGTTGAGCATCACGGCGAGGCACGGACCTTCGTGGATGCCGATCTTGACCACCAGATCATTCCTGCCGCGCTCGGCATTGAGCTTGTCCATGGCGGCGCGCATGCGCAAGCCGGCGACAATCGCATGTTCGGGCCTAACGAAAGTCGCCATCACGGCGTCGCCAATCGTCTTCACCACGGCGCCCTTCTCCGAAGCGATGATTTCCAGCAGTGCATGGAAATGCGCGCGCACCAGATCGAATGCGGCGAGATCGCCGACCCGCTCGTACAGCGCGGTGGAGCCCTTGAGGTCGGTGAACAGGAACGTCAGCGACGTGATTTTGAGCCGCTGGTCGACGTTAAGATTGTCGGCCTTGAATACGTCGCGGAAGGTCTGGTTTGAGAGCATCCGCTTGGCGGTGAGGAACGGCTTGCGCTTGCCGATCAGGTGATGGAGCGCGTCCGCCGCGATGAAGACTGACGGCAGCACCCGCACGTCGGCCTGATTGTCGAGCGACAGGCGCAGCGGGCCGGGACGCATCGTCCTGGTGCCACCGGTCGGCGTCGGTGTTTTGTCGTAAATCAGCGACAGCTGCTGACGTTCTCTGGTCGGCTCGCCCTGAACGTCGATGAATTGGGCGGAGTGGGTAACTGGCTCGAATACGATGATGAAGTCCTTCGGCAATTGCAGCGACAGCACCGCCTTCTCGCCCGCCGGCAATTCAAGCGTATCGAGCGTCACCTCGTCCATCAGCGTCGCAAGACCCTTCTGGTCGAAATCGATGCCCGAACTCCAGAACACTTGCTTGTAATATTCCCACACCGGCAGGGTGTTCGGATCGTGCGCGGCGATCCGCCTGACCCGCGGACTGACGGTGAAGGCGACCTCGACCTGCTCGTCGACCGAAGCCTCGTAGCCGCAGGCGCACAGACCGCAATGATAGTCATCCGGACGCAGCGATTTCAGCGTCGAATGGGCGCCGAGCACGCCGCCGCAGCCGGGGCACAGCACGTTCCAGGTGAGATCGAACAGACCGAGCCGGGAAGCATGCAGGAAACCGGAAATCACCTGCTCTTCGTCGAGCCCGCTCCGCGCCGAAAAATCCAGCATATTGATGCGGTTGAGCTCGTGGTCCGCGCCGTTCTCGATCAGATCCCGAATCGCGTCGGCCACTGCCGGATCGGCGGTCTGTTTCAACAGCGAAATCTGGGCCTGGGTGTCGCTCATACCGGGAACTAGATGGCATCGCGGGAGCGTCCATGCAATGCCCCGTCAGCGGCGTGCAATGCAAAACATTGGCGAGCGGTCCGGCTGCGTCGTCACCACGCCGATAGGCATCACCGGCGCCTGGTCGAGCAGCGTGATGCGGAACGCGCCGACGATCTTGGCCAGCGCCAGTGTGGCTTCCACCAGCGCGAAATGCGCGCCGATGCAGACCCGCGCCCCGACGCCGAACGGCAGGTAGGCGAAGCGATCGGGCGGGGGCGCCGGCGGCATGAAGCGCCGGGGGATGAACGCGTCCGGATCGCGCCAGAGTTTTTCATGCCGGTGCAACAGCCATGGCGCGACCAGGACAATGTCGTTCTTCCTGACCGGCATGCCCGCGATCATATCCCGCGCCGCGGCGGAGCGCGCGATCAGGAAGGCCGGCGGATAGAGCCGCATGGTCTCATCGACCACCGCGCGGGTAAATTTCAGCTGCTCGATATCGAGCACGCCGTTCATGTTGGCGCCGGCAACCTCCGCCGCCAATTCGTCCTGGGTGGCGGGATCGAGCGCCAGCAGATACAGCGACCAGAACAGCGCGGTGGCGGTCGTCTCATGGCCCGCGAGAATCATCGTCGCGACCTGGTCGCCGAGCTGTTCGTCGGTGAAGGCCTGGCCGGTCTCGGGATCGCGCGCGGCGCCGATCAGATCGAACAGGTCGCCCAGCGGCGCGCTTTGGTTCTTGCCGGCGGCGCGGCGCTCTGACATCAGCGTGCCGACAAAATGCGTCCATCGCTTGCGGAAACGGGCGCGGGAGAAATCCTGCGGGCTTGGCCATCCCAGCGGCAACAGCAGATCGAGGAAATGCGGCCGCGCCAGCCGCTCGCCATACTCCATCACGAAGTCGCGCAATGTCGTGCCGTGACGGTCCATCCCGAACGAGAACATGGTGCGCCCGGCAATCTCGAGCGTCATCTGCTGCATCGCCTGACGCAGATCGACCGGCTCTCCGCAAGCTGCCCGAAGCTTTGCGACCGTCTCATCGGTTACCGTGATCATATGCGGGATGAGCGGCGCCACCGCGCGTGGCGTGAAGGCCGGCGCCAGCGTTCTGCGCTGATGCTTCCATGCGCGGCCCTCAGCGATCAGCAGGCCTTCGCCAAGTACCGGACGCAGTACCCGGATGGCGGCCGGGGTTCGCGAGTAGTTCTCGTAATTATCGACCAGCACATGCCGGATCGCGTCCGGCGTGTTGAGAATGAAGCTGCTGTGCCCCAGGAAGCGGCCTCTGATGATATCCTCTTCGTAAGCGCGCTGTCCCCAGCTGGCGATCACGCTGACGCGCATCGCCGCCATCCGCCCAAAGACGGTCATGTCCGAGGGCGCGCGGGGCGGGCTCGGCGGCACCAGCGGCTGGCGCGCCACCCCGATGTCCCGGGCTTCGGCTATGCTCACATGCAGCCTCGCGACAAAAAGTTGATGACAAGGTCGACGGCGCGCAGCTCTGTCAACGCCCGCGCGCCATGAAGTGGCGCGGACCACAGACAGCTAGTAAGTCAGTTCGGCGATCGCAATCCTGTTCTCCGCCGCCGGCCAGGCGCGTGCGACAATCCGTTCCTCGTTGAAGAGCGCGGCAACGGGACGCCCGACTTCCGCGGCCGAGAGCCGCAATGTACTGATCGAATCGCCCGGCACGCCCGGCTTCACATCCGCGGGCTCCTTGCCGTCGAACAGCACCACGTCGCGGGGAAGGCCGAAATACCCGCGCGGCCGCGACATCAGCACGACGCTGCCCACTCCCGCGTCGGCGGGTCCGAGCGGGCGCGCGGCGCGAAGATGCATGATGTCAGAGGAGCGCGGAACCGGCGAACGGTAGAAATGGGTGATTGTCGAACCGACCGAGGAGAGCACCATCTCGAGATACCAGGATGGATCGACCTTCGCCGGACCCCAGCGTCCGTCTGCGCCGGTCTGCGAGGCATGAATGGCACTGCCGAGGCGTTCGCCGGTATCGGGAGAGACGCGATACACCTCCACCGACGCGCCCGCCACGGCGCGATTGGTCGGAACGCCGCCCGGAGTGCCAGTCACCAGGCCGCTCAGTGCGACTTCCTTTTCCGGCATGATTGCCACCCGCTCCGGCTCGCGCCCGGCGATGAATTTATAGATCTCGTGGAACGCGCGCGGAGAAAACGCGGTCTCGCGATGATCGACCGCACCTAGCACGAGGTTGGTGGCGCCCTTGAGCGCGGGGCCCTCCGCGGTGATACCGGTCGGCGTGCCCGGCTTGCCGACGAAGCGGCCATCTGCTTGCGCATATTTGTCCATGCCATCGCTGCGCAATGTCAGGAACGAGGTGCCCGGCGTTACTTCGCTCTCCCCCTCGTTCAGCCCGCGCAGGAAAGGACCGCGGCCGTTGAACTCGTTGTTCAAGCCGCTGTCCCAGTCAAAGACGCCATGGTTGGGAACGCCGCACAGCACGGCGTGGCTGACATCGGCGCTGCCGCCGCCCTTGATATAGCCGCGGATCGAATTGCCGCCGCGCGAATTGCCGACCAGGGCCACGCGCGGCGCACCGGTTCGGCGTTTCAATGCCTGGATGGCCTCGCCGAGTTCGCGGCGCTGATCCTCGGTCGAGGATTTGTTCGGCTCGGGCTTGGTATCATCGGCGCGCGCCAGGGGATCGGTGAAATTGATCGCCAGCATGCGGTCGCGGAGAACCCCGTTGGACTCCATCCGCCACAATGTCGTGATCCACAGCGCCGCGTGGTCGCCGTTGCCGTGCACGAAAAGGATCGGCGGAACTTGCGCCGCGCTCGGGGCGGTGGGGGGCGCCTGCGCAAAGGCGGCGAGGCCAAAATTCCCGGCAACCAGGGGCAGGGTTCCGGCACCCTTCAGAATTGTCCGCCGCGAAATGTTCATCTGTGACCTCCCGTTATTTTTCGGCATCCTAGCCCCCCGCTGTCACTGCTAATAGCCGTCTTAAGCACTGGACAGCCAAGGACTTTCGCAGGCATCACTGCCAGTCGAGAGGGAATCAGGGCCGGCCACCGCCGGCAGCAACGGAACAGGCAATGACTAAATCGCCGAAACGCCCCTTGTTTGCCGCCGACAGCGTCGCGGCTCCGTTGCGGCATGGCGTGTTCCGGCGCATCTGGCTGGCCAGCCTGCTCTCCAACCTCGGCCTGTTGATTCAGGGGGTCGGCGCCGCCTGGGCGATGACGCAGATGACGACATCGGCCGACAAGGTCGCGCTGGTGCAGACCGCCCTGATGCTGCCGGTCATGCTGATTTCGATGCCGGCCGGTGCCATCGCCGACATGTATGACCGGCGCATCGTGGCGCTGGTCTCGCTGTCGATTTCGCTGGTCGGCTCGAGCGCGCTGGCGGTGCTGGCGTGGCTCAACCTCGTCACGCCGCAAAGCCTGCTGGCGCTCTGCTTCGTCGTCGGCAGCGGCATGGCGCTGTTCGGACCGGCCTGGCAATCTTCCGTCAGCGAGCAGGTGCCGCCGGAAACACTGCCCTCGGCGGTGGCGCTGAACGGCATCAGCTACAACATCGCGCGCAGCTTTGGTCCCGCTATCGGCGGCATCGTTGTCGCCACCGCCGGCGCGGTCGCCGCCTTCGCCGCCAACGCGGTACTCTATATCCCGCTCATGATCGTGCTGTTTCTCTGGCGCCGCACCAGCGCGCCGTCGCGGCTGCCGCGCGAGCAGCTCAACCGCGCCATGGTGTCGGGTGTGCGCTATATCGCCAACTCGCCCTCGATCCGCGTCGTGCTGGCGCGCACTTTGGTGACCGGCGTAATCGGCGGGTCGGTATCGGCGCTGATGCCGCTGGTGGCGCGCGACCTCTTGCGCGGCGGCGCGCAGACCTACGGCATCATGCTCGGCGCCTTCGGCGTCGGCGCGGTGATCGGCGCGCTCAACATCGCCGAAGTGCGCAAACGGATGAGCGGCGAGGCCGCGGTGCGCGCCTGCGCGCTGTCGATGGGCGGTGCGATCGCGGCCATCGCGCTGAGCCGGCAACCGGTACTGACAGCGGCGGCGCTGGTGATCGCAGGCGCGGTGTGGATGCTGGCGGTTGCCTTGTTCAATATCGGGGTGCAACTCTCCGCTCCGCGCTGGGTCGCGGGCCGCTCGCTGGCGGCCTTCCAGGCTTCGATCGCCGGCGGCATCGCGACGGGAAGCTGGGGCTGGGGACACCTGACCGACGCGGCCGGCGTGCAAACCGCGCTTCTGGTTTCCGCCGCGCTGATGTTCGCTTCGCCGCTATTGGGACTGTGGCTGCGGATGCCGCGGGTCGGCGCCCGCAATGAAGACGCGGAGGTGCTTGCCGATCCCGAGGTGCAGCTCGCGCTGACCGGACGCAGCGGGCCGCTGGTGGTCGAGATCGAATACCGCGTCGCTCAGGAAAGCGCGCGCGCCTTCCACAACGTGATGCAGGAGGTGCAGCTCAGCCGGCAGCGCAACGGGGCCTATGGCTGGTCGATCGCGCGCGACATCGCCGATCCCGAGCTTTGGACCGAGCGTTATCATTGCCCGACCTGGTTCGACTATCTGCGCCAGCGCAACCGCTCGACCCAATCCGAACGCGCGCTGCATCAGCGCGCCATGGGTTTTCATCTCGGGCCCGACCCGGTGCGCGTGCGCCGCATGCTGGAGCGGCCGTTCGGATCGGTACGCTGGAAGGAAGACACGCCCGACCGCGCCGCCAGCGAGGTATTGCCGGTCGCCACCGCGGCGGGCAGCAGCACGTAGATTCCTGTGTCGTCATTCCGGGTTCGCGCTATCGCGCGCCCCGGGATGACGGTGGTGGGGAAATTCGCGACGCTCTACTGCCCGTGATCGGTCAGTACTTTCGCGCAGGCCCGGCTGAGCCGGGCGCGGTTTTGCTGCAGGCACGCCAGTACGATCTGGTCGCCGTCATTCATGTGAGCGCGGCAAAACCGCGAGACGTCCCGCGCACAGGCATCGTGCCCCTGCTGTGCCGACGCCGCCGAAGCCATCAGAACAAGCGGAATAATGCAAAGGAATCTGGTCATGATGTTACGCCCGCCGATCGTGATCTCTGGCGCGTTCTAATGCGCTCAAACCGGCGCCGCAACGCATTTTGCGCGACCTGGAAGCTGTCCGCCATTCCGGCCGCGGGTCAGGTCCCGTAACCATGACCGTGGCCGGGCCTGTGTCAGGGCGCCGACCGTGATGTCTATCACTCTGGCAATGGTTGGAAAGCCCCCGCGGCCGCAATTTGTTCAGTGGGAACAGCGCGCGCGTTGGCACGGCGTTAACTACTATTTCTCATTAATGGCCTGGCGAAGAAGCCCGCGCTGTTTTTGGAAAGTGCAACGATGCGTAATGCGTTAGGTCTGATGCTGGCGAGTGTTGTGACGGCTGTTGTGATCGCCGCCGTCTGGTTCTGGACATCTTCACCTTCTATGCCGGTCAAATTGGCGGCTCCGAGCACCGCCAGCGCGCCGCTGGCCGAGCGGTTCGCCGCCGCCACCGCCGCCAAACCGCTTGTCGCGCGCTGGGATGTCGAGGTCACCGGAGCCATTGCGGCCAGATTGCCGGTCTCTCCCCAGCAGAAGTCCGCATGCGCCAATCCGGACGCGCTCGGCGTTGCCCGCGTGGTCGAAATCGACACCACGGGCGGACCGGGTTTCGGTTTCGAACATTTCAAGCAGCTGGATTTTCTCGCCGACAAGGAGGTGGTGCTGACCTTCGACGACGGTCCGTGGCCGGGCAATACGCCCGCGGTGCTGAGGGCGCTGGCGGACGAATGCACCAGGGCGGTGTTTTTTCCGATCGGCAAGCACGCCACCTACCATCCGGAAATCCTGAAGCAGGTGGCCGCGGCCGGGCATACCGTCGGCGCCCACACCTGGTCGCACGCCAACCTGAACAGCAAGAAGATGACAGAGCAGCTTGCCAAGGACGAGATCGAAAAAGGCTACAGCGCCGTCAAGCTGGCGCTGGGTGCTGCGCCGTCACCGTTCTTCCGGTTTCCGGAACTGCAGCACGGGCCGGCGGCGATGGCCTATCTGGGCTCGCGCAACGTCGCGATTTTCTCGTGCGACCTCGACTCCTTCGACTTCAGGGCCCGGGACGCCGGCCAGATCGTCAATACCGTCATGACCAAGCTGGACAAGCAGGGCAAGGGCATCATCCTGATGCACGATTTCCAGAAGCACACCGCCGAAGCCTTGCCGGCGTTGCTGCGCCGGCTGAAGGCCGGCGGCTACAAGGTCGTGCAGATGAAGGCCAGGGCGCCGCTGCAGACCCTGGCCGCGTATGACGAAGCGCTGGTCAAGGATATAAAGGTGCCGGTCGCAAGCACGCGTCCGGTCGGCAGCGTGGTGCAGACGGTTTCCGAATAGCGCCGGGCCGTTTGATCGAGCGGGAAATAAGTCAGATGAGCCCGAGGCCGCGTTCGAACAGAGCTGTGAGCTGGGCGCGCATTGCGATCCTTGTCGTCGTGGCGGGCGCGCTGGCGGCCTTTCTCTGGTTGCCGAGGCGGCCGACCATTGACGGTTCACACCGGAGCGTTCGACAGCTCATTTTGCACTTCACCCTCGCCAGGGTCGACGACCCCATCATCGTTCTCGGCGACAGCATTGTCGAAGCATCCGGGCTGCCGAGGTCACTATGCGGCCACCCTGTTCTGAATGCCGGCCTCAGTGGCGCGTCAACCGCGAGCGATCTTGGTCGTTGGCTTGCCGCTGCGCTGGCCGGCAAGCGAGCTGCCTTGATCCTTATCGCCCTGGGAACGAACGATGTGTTGATGCAGCGAAGCCGGCAAACCTTCGCCGCCAGCTACACCACGCTGTTGACCGAGGTTGCATTGCTGACCCCCCGTGTCGTCGTGCTGGCGATCCCGCCAATCGAGGCGCAGGGCAAGGTAACGGTTGCAGCCCGGGATGAGGTGATGGCGACGATCAACGGCTACAATTCCGTGCTGGCTGAACTGGCCGAGAGGAACGGCGCCCGGTTCGCTGCGCTGCCCGCAATGCCCGAGCCGCACACCATCGACGGCGTGCACCTGAACGCCGCCGGTTACCTGGTCTGGGACAAGGCCGTCCTGCAGGGGGCGGCGTCCATTTGCAGCCCTGGTTGAATGTCCGGGCGGGCGACGGCGGGCCTTTTCCCGGACTAACCGCAGGGAATTGTTCACCCCAAATTGCTAGCTTTCGCGGGTCCGGAAATCCCGTTCGCGATCCGTCGGAAGCAAAGCCCGCGACATGCCCGAAAAGCCGACATCTCCGCCGACCAGCAAACTGCTGGGCCTCGAGCTGCTTCGCTTCGTGGCGGCGTTTGCGGTCCTGATCTGGCACTACCAGCATTTTGCCTATGTCGCCGACAGTGCGCCTGGCCTCACCAGGACCAGCCTTCCGCTGTACAGCCTGCTGCAACCGTTCTACGAGGTCGGCGAGTACGGTGTCTGGCTGTTCTGGTGTATCAGCGGTTACATCTTTTTCTGGAAATATCGCGACACCATCCATGATCGCACGACCGACGGCTGGACCTTCGTCGTGCTCCGCCTGTCGCGGCTCTATCCGCTGCACCTCGCCACGCTTGCGCTGGTCGCCATCTTGCAGCCGATCTATTTCCACCTGAACGGATATTTCTTCGTCTACCAGGTCAACGACATCAGGCATTTCCTGCTTCAGCTCGTCATGGCCAGCAACTGGGGCTTGCAGTCCGCCCAAAGTTTTGACGGGCCGGTATGGTCGATATCGGTCGAAGTGCTGGTCTATGTCCTGTTCTTTCTGCTGCTGCGGTTCGGCGGCAAATCCGCGTTGCTCAACCTCGTCATCATCGTCGGCTGCGTCGGCGCAAGGGGGCAATTAATTGCCTGCCTGTCATTCTTCTATATCGGAGGGCTCGCGGCGATTGCGCGCCGCGCGATCGCACCGACGGCATTCCGCGACACGATCGACGCTCTAGCCTGGCTCGTCGTGGCGGTGGTTCCTTTGCTGACCTGGATGTTCGCTTTCTATACGTTCGGATGGCTCGACTACGCCCTGCTCGCCTACATGCCGGTGGTGATCTTTTGTCTCGCCCGTGACGTCAGGCTGCCGGCGCGCGCGCAGAGGCTGATCGAGGTTGCCGGCAACATGACCTATTCCAGTTATCTCCTGCATTTTCCGATTCAGCTCGTGATCGTCGTTGGATTTTCCATGGTTGGCGCGCCGATCCCGATTTACGAAACCACATTTTTTGCGGTCTTCGTCTCGGCAACTCTGCTCGCGTCGTATCTCACCTACCGCTACTTCGAAGCGCCGGCTCAAAATTTCATCCGCAGCCGTCTGCTGCCCTGGCCGAACGCGGCAGGGTCGGCGCGCGCGTTGATGGCGATCCATCGCAGACTGCCGCGCGGGGCGGATTGAGGCAGCATTTGCGCACGCGGCGTGCTTCGGCTCTCAGGCCCTCCGGGTGCAGAGCGCCTCGTCTCTCGCTCTCTGCGCCGGGGTCGAGGATTGCGAGTGGTGCATCGGCTCGGACGCCTCTGCTTTGCCTGCGCCGCTAAATTCTTTCCAGGCGACATCGGACGACCAATTGACATAGCCAACGACGGCGGCTGCCAAAGCGAACAGAACGGCCACCTGCGCCAGCAGGATTCGAACAAACGCTAACCAGTCGATGCCGCGCTTCTCTGGACTCTGGTTGTCTGAAAACGGCACGGGTGCCTCCCATGTGCGGGGTTTGCACCTCTAATAGCCCGATTGCGATATTCCGATGTGATCTGCCTCACATATCAGGAGAACGTGAAGCGCCGCGCCGCTTCTCTGCCGCCTGCAAAGTCTTTCCGTGCTCAGCTCGATTTGCTTGGATCGGCATCAATTGGAGGATGTGCCAGCGCGACGCATGCCGAAGGTCTCATGCTCGACCAGCGATGATGGGGCAGTTCACTGCTAGCGCGCCATTGGAATGCGTGACGTTAGTCGCGTCGATTGCCCGCGTGCGAAACGCAGGATCACAGGCTTGATTGGCGGCGCAAAACAAATTTTTGGCGACTTTTGACAATCCACGGCGCTCGCTTCGCTGCTACCCCAATGGTATTGGGCATGCCTCCGCCTCGCGAGCCATACTAAGCGAGAAGCGTAGGCGCTGAAGCTAAACCAGTGCTTGCCGTATCTATGAGTTAAACGGTGCGAATCGAATTCAGTTCTCTCCAGTCACCCCCCCCCTAAACAAACTGTGTCGCGGACATCAGGGACGTTGTACTTGCCCAACAATAAGCGCGTATTTGTCGTCGATAATGACCCGGGGATGCTGCGGGGTGTAGCGCGACTGCTGACGCAGCACGGGTATGACCCCGTCCTGTTCGCGTCTGCGGAGGCTTTCAAAGGCCACAACGATTTCGAACAGGCGACTTGCATCATTCTGGACATCAACCTGAAAGATGGGTCAGGCATCGTGCTACGGCATGCTCTCAACGCCTCTGGCATTTTTGTGCCGGTTATTTACATGACCGGAAACGACAGCCCTGCTGTTCGCGCGGCTGCGCTTCAATCCGGGTGCCTCGCCTATCTTTTAAAACCGTTCTCGGCGAAGTCATTGATCGAGCCGCTCAAGAGAGCATCGAACGGCTTACATAGGTAACACCGCGTCCTTGCCGATCATGACCGTACCCGGCCCAAGTATACGTTAGCGGCGAGGACGAAGCGTGTCTCATTGACGCCGCCTGTCTGTATCGACTTTACAATTCCCGTCCCTCAAATAGACTGACCACCTGTCAGGGAACCTCGATCTTGCCAGACATCAAACTGGATGAAACTGAAAGATCGCTAGTCGATCTGTCGGCGACGCCTACCCACGTCCGGACGACGCTCGCTGTCTCGGCATTGATGCTCGCTGGGCTTGCCGCTTTAGCCCCCTTCGCACACCAGCAACTCGCAAAAATCGATGCCTTCATACCCTCGTTCGAAGCAACGATATTTGTAACGGATTTCATTACTTCGGTTCTGCTGTTCTCGCAGTTTTCGATCCATCGAACTCGGGCGCTTCTGGTGCTGGCAAGCGGGTACTTGTTTTCCGCCCTGATCGTTATTCCACATGCTCTTACATTTCCGGGCGCCTTCTCTCCGGAAGGCCTTCTCGGCGCTGGCCTGCAAACTACGGCTTGGCTTTATTGGTTCTGGCACATCGGCTTTCCGGTCGCTCTCTTTCTCTACGCATGGCTGAACGACGGAAAGCCTCCAAACAAACCGACGATCTCGGCGTCATCGGCGATCACCAGAAGTGCCGCGATTGTTGTGGGGATCGTCTGCGGACTGACCGTGCTTGCCACTGCGGGAAATGATTTCATGCCGCGCCTTTTTCTGGACTGAACGCACATCCAGCCGCTCAATCACGACGTCGGCATGGTGTCGATGATGATTTGTCTGGCGGCAATTGCAGCGCTGTGGGTACGCAGACGTTCGGTGCTTGATCAATGGCTACTGGTCGTCGCTGCGGCGGCCCTTTCAGAGATTATACTTGCTGTCGCCCTGGTCACCGGCCGCTACAGTCTTGGTTTTTACGCGGGTCGCGCATTTTCTTTGGCTACCTCGACGCTTGTACTGGTAGCGCTGCTAGCCGAGACGATACGGACGCAGTCGCGGCTGGCGAGCGCGAATGTGTTGCTGCAGCGTGAACGCCGAAACAAGCTCATGACCATGGAGACGATGGCTGCATCGCTGAGCCACGAGCTCCGGCAGCCGTTGGGGGCGCTGGCGCTGAACACAGAAACCGCGCTCCAGATACTTGAAGCGGCGTCCCCCGATCTTGAGGAACTGCGTTCGATTGCAAGCGACGTTATCCGCGATGGCCAGCGTGTGAGCCAAACATTGGTTAGCTTCCGCAGTCTATTTGGGAGTGCCGAGCCCCGGCGGGAGCCGCTCGATTTGAACGCTGTTGTCGAAGAGGCCCTTCGCGACCTTCGTCGCCGCGGCGCTCCGGATGAGATCGTCATGCAGGTCGAACTGGCGCCAGATTTGCCGATGATCCTTGGCGATGGCGGTCAACTGCAAGAGATAGTGATCAATCTGGTCCAGAACGCGATTGAGGCGCTGGCCACTGTGAATGTTTATCGTCGGTTTCTCAAGATAAGCACCAGCGGCCAAAACGGTGATGCAATCGTCCTGACGGTCGAGGACACGGGACCGGGCATCGACCCGAGCAAAGCAGGGGCTATTTTCGACGCGTTCGTTACGACCAAGTCTCGCGGGATGGGATTGGGGCTTGCGATTTGCAGGATGATAGTCGAGCGACATAACGGGGAAATTTCGGTCGACCCGGTAGACCCTCACGGCTCGTCGTTTCGCGTCATCCTGCCTACAGCGTAATGGGCGGCATTGCCCTCAATTTCCCTCAGGTGGTTTCGCGCTGGTTCCCTTGCGAAAATAGATTCTCTCGCAGCAGAACCCGATCATTAAAAACTAAGTCTTTTCAGATGTTTATTGGTGCGCAAACAGGCATCGTATCAATCATATAAGTAATTGTAATTACGTATATTTTTTTAAAAAAGCTCGCGAGATACCAACAAATATACCAACATCTTGGAAGCGCTCAGGTCCCGAGGATCAAGGGGAGAGGTGACGTAAGGCAGGGCCTCAAGGCTTGAACAGCCAGCAGATCATCGGATCACATTGGTCCAGGCCGACGCAAGCGATTCGTCTATGCGCCGGCGTTGGAGCGTACGCAGTGGCAGACCCCCTTAGCCGTAAAGAGATCATTGAATTTCTCGTTCGTCGGAATTTTCCGCCTCTAGTTCTGGCAAACTTATCGGCAAAACTCCCGCCGGGAGGAACGACAACGTTGGATCGTATTCTTAGGCACGAGGAAACGAACAAGTACCGCTACGAGCTTGAAAGCCTTCCGGTTGACCAACTCCAGTCACTTTTTGAAAGCGAGCAGGCGAAAGCCTTAGCCGACATTCAGCATGAAGAAGAAGCGCGTTTCTTCAATCAGCCCCAGGCGAAGGCCGACTTCTATCATTGGAGTAAAGCGGAACATTGGTCTCTCGATGAAGCCATCGCTCTTGTTCTGGGGAAAGCCCCCGAAATCGTAAGCTGGGACAAGATCAAGACCTACGTCGAGACCTCGCCGTTTGTGAAGCAATACTCGCGGCTGCGCGATCTGGCAGACCGGGCAAAGGTCTGGGAAAAACTCTATGATCCCGTGCTGCCACCGATTTTTCTCAAATGGGCGGAGGACAACGAGATCGCCGTTCCGGCCGAACTGGCGGAAAAGGTCGCGAAGCTCAAGGGTAAGCTGGTCGATTGGAAGAAACAGCACGAAGAGACGAAAGCAGCGTACGACCGGCTCCTATCGAGTTACGACAAGTTTCAAGGCATGTACGATCAACATATCGCGGACTGGAAGGGCGTCGTCGAAAAGAAGTCGAACCTGATCGAAGCTGGCCGTCTGCGCATCGAAGAGCTTGAGGGCGAACTGGCCGCGATCAAGGGCGCGCCGCCAGCTCCCGAGCCTGCAAAGACGCAATCGTTGATCGAGCGACAAAGCATGCTGAAGGCCATCTTCGGCATGGCAGTTCGAGGGTATGCCTACAACCCGTCAGACAAACGGTCGAAAGCCGTTGGCGAAATCGTGTCCGATTTAGAATTAGAGGGCATTCCACTGTCGGACGATACAATCCGGCGATACCTCAAAGAGGCGCGAGACCTATTGAACGAGTGGCAACAGTAAGCGGGAAATCCGCGCATGGTCTCGGTGAGGTTTCGCAAAAGCGCGTCGCGCAATGTCGCGATCGAATTGAACTCGCCAGTCAACGCGGTCGTCCGTGTCGACTCCTTGAACTCCCGGAGCTTGCGGTGTTGCTTCATGTCGATCTTGTCGGGGTCGATGGGGCGACGCGAGAAGTACAGCATCGCCGGTTTCCCCGCCGCAACGAACTGGTCGATTTCCTCAAGCGTCCCGGAATCGGCAACGCCCGTGCTCGTGCCTAACCGGGTCCAGAACATGCCGACCAATATGTCAGAGTCCGCGACGAGCTGCTTATTGAGAGCTGCCTGCGGCCGTACGCCGGTTGTCGGCGTCGCGTGCGTTTCCCATCGAACCGTCAGAAGCACGATGCCCTCGGCCGCTGAGTGCTGTGCATTCCACTCGTTGATGGCGGCGGTAGCCGCTTCCCGCTCCTCGGCGAGGTCAGAAGGCGAGGCTATGAGCACACGGTAGGTCTGGGCGGGAAAAGCCATGGCAATCTCGTGAATGAATGAATGATAGAACCTAAGAGAGTCTCGGGGGGCATAATACCGGAAAACCGCACCGATGCGTTTGCTAGCCGCACGCGGCGAGCCGCTAGCCGCACGCGGCCAAACATCAAATCGGACGTGATCGTTTCGCTCCATCTTCAACTGGATGGAGCAATACCGTGTCGAACTACAACACCCTGCCGGACACCGGCTTCGTGCGCCTCGCCTCGATCATCGCCCCGTCCGGGCCGATCCCCGTCAGCAAATCTACGTGGTGGCAGGGCGTCAAGGACGGCCGCTTCCCGAAGCCGGTCAAGCTCGGCGTCAAGACCACCGCCTGGCGCGTCGAGGATATCCGCGACCTGATCGAGCGCCTGGGACGCTGACCGGTGGCGAACCGGCGACACTCGGCGCGGCGGGTTAAGCGGCTCCGCTCCTATAACGTGAGGGAGGCGGCCAAGGTGACCGGCGCGACGCCTGGCACCATTCGCCACTGGCTCAAGAACGGCCTGGAGCCGGTCGCGGGCTGCTTCCCGGCGATCGTCCGGGGCATCGACCTGATCGACTTTCTCAACCGCCGCAGCGCGAGCCGAAAGCGTCCCTGTGGACCCGGCCGGATGTTCTGCCTGCGCTGCAAGGAGCCGAAGCGGCCGGCGTTTGACGAGGTGGAGTTTTGGCAGGACGGACCGAAACTCGGCAGCCTCAGGGGCCTTTGCCCGACCTGCACCGGCGTCATGCACCGCCGGACCTCGGTATCCCGCATCAAGGCCGCGGCCGGCGACTTGCGCGTTTCAATCCAGTCAGGGGAGCCGCGCCTAATCGAGATGCCAAAGCCCTGTTCCAATCCGCACTCTGAGGGAGCGTGAAATCATGCCGAAATATTGCAGCGAAAACGAGAAAGTAAAACGAGCCTATACCTTCTATCTGGAGGCCGCCTCCGGCAAGCAGAACGCCACCATCGATAGCGCCCTGCGTGCCATCACCCGGTTCGAGGAATCGACCGGGTGCAAGCCCTTCAGCAAGTTTGGCGTGGAGCAGGCCAGATCGTTCCGGGCCCGCCTCGTCGAACCCGGTCCCGATGGCAAGCTGCTGAGCGCCGCCACGGTCAGCACCACGCTCAAGCACCTGCGCAATTTCTTCCTCTGGCTATCCCGCGAGCCCGGCTACCGATCCAGACTGAACCCGAACGACGCCCAGTATTTCAACCCGTCTGAACAAGACCGGCGCATCGCCGGGGCACGGCGCGAAGGACACGTTCCGACCCTTGAGGACATCAAACGGGTTCTGAATGCCATGCCTTCGCAATCTCCTGTCGAGAAGCGGGACAGGGCGCTTGTCGCCTTCGCCATACTCTCAGGGGCCCGCGATGGCGCCATGGTCACCTTTCGGCTCAAGCACCTTGACCTCGCGGCGGGGACGATTTTTCAGGACGGCCGCGAAGTCAAAACAAAGCGGCGAAAGACCTTCACGTCCCACTTTTTTCCGGTCGGACCTGAACCGCTTGAGATCCTTGCTGACTATGTGAGAATGCTGATCACCGATCTGCGCTTCGTGCCGGACGATCCCCTGTTTCCGGCAACGCGGGTCGGACAATCCGCCGATAGAGGCTTCGCCGCGATGGGACTGACCCGGCGGCCATGGAGTTCGGCTGCCCCCATCCGCAAGGTTTTTCGAGACGCCTTCGCGGCGGTCGGATTGCCGTATGCCAACCCGCATTCCTACAGGAAAACTCTGGTCAGACTTGGCCAACGCCTGTGTCAGACCCCGGAGGAATGGAAGGCGTGGAGCCAGAACATGGGCCACGAAAGTGAGGCGACGACTTTTGTGGGCTATGGCGAGGTAGCATCCCACAGGCAGAAGGAGATCATGACGGCTTTGGCCAATCCGCGATTGACCAGGCTCGCCGGGCTCGACATCAGCGCGCTGGAAGCCTTTCTGGCCAGCGCCAGAGACGGCTCCTGACCGGTCACAAGCAAAGGTCAAATATGATCGTTCCAATGTGCGATTGCCCGTGTTTGCGGCGCAAAGACCATGAGCGACGATGGCGAAATCAAAGCCCCTGCGGCAGATCGCGCCAGGGAGCGCTGAGCGCAAGACCCAAAGATACCGTTCAGGACGCGCCGGTCGTCGACACGGGGAAACCGACATGGCTGGCCCGGTCGGCGATGTCCGGTGTTGGGGGTAGAACGGAAGTCGGATTTCGCGGCCGTCAGGTCCGAGTCTGACCCGAAGCGGAAATGTTGCGCTGCTGCCACACACCTTAGGAGAAATGCGCTGTCGTTCTTAATTGGAACCGTTGTCGATTGACGCCCGCCAGCCAAAGTCCCCTGTTGAGGGATGAACTGACCTAGGGATGAGATCGCAGAAATTCTGTTCTTGACCGGGCGCAGCTCGTCAGACCGGATGTCGAGGATTTTATGGTAGGCAAAGACGTGATCGCCGAAATGGGCAGCACTTGCGTCCTTATGCGCTCGCGTCTGGTCACGAGGCTTATCACAGGCATTTATGACGAAGAGCTTCGACCTTTTGGGATCCGTTCAGCTTTGTTCGCCTTGCTCGTAGTGATCTACCAAATAGAACCTGCTGCCCGCGCAAAAATTGCGCGCATTCTCCGTCTGGATCGTTCGACCCTAACGCGAAACCTGAAGGTGATAATTTCTGAGGGCTGGGCAGAAGAAATTCAGTACCAAGCAGGCGCTCGAAGTAGGCCAGACGGTCGAAGCAGGCCAATTGTCTTGACGAAGGCAGGTAAGGATCTGCTGCATAGGGCGGAGCCAGCATGGCAGGTGGCGCAAGTGCATGCCATGGCTTTGCTTGGTAAGGACGGCCTAATCGCCGTTACGGACGTCGCCAACCGCATCATGGAACTGACAGTCTAGTCCGCGGCATACAGAACCGTGAAAGGCCACTTCTGCTGTTGGCACGAAACGGACCTCCAGCGATGTCCGCTATCTGGTCGCTAACGGGGGGAAAGCGGATGTCGCGCGAGCAGCCCAATTCGGTAGCGATTGACCCCCGAACCGACGAAGGCAACAAGTAAGTGGCGTGCTCAAGCCCAGAGGCGGATGAAAATTTCGAATTGAAAGATGATGCCAGCAAAGTTCTCGCTGTCTGGTGAAATGCAATGCTCATCACTTCTTGCTGCCAAACGGGCAACGCGGGCTACTTGAAGGGGTAGCCCGCCAGCTGTCGCTTCGCGGGGAATTAAGCCGCGGCCTTCTGCCAGAGGAAGCAAGTCACTCTTGATGCCTCGGAGTGGGTCATGGCTTCATGGCGCCCTGCACGCCCGTGTAGACTGCATAGAGCGATGACGAGCCGCAGATATAAAGTCTATTTCGCTGCTGACCGCCGAAGCACAGGTTGGCGACAGTTTCCGGTATGTGGATCTTGCCGAGCAGATCGCCGTTAGGAGTGTAGCAACGCACGCCGTCCTCCTTCGGATCGCCCCAACCTACGGAGCACCAAACACGTCCGGCGGTGTCGGTGCGCACTCCGTCGGTAATGCTGGGCTTGGGCATTTCCGAAAAGACTTTGCTGTTCGACACCTTTCCGGCCCCCACATCCACGTCGAAGACGCGGATATGTGACGGGTTGTCCGGCCCGTCCGTGAAGCCGGTGTCGAGGACATAGAGCTTCTTCTCGTCAGGCGCGAAGGCAATGCCGTTAGGTTCCACGAAGTCATCGACGACAACCTTGATGTCGCCGGACTTCGGATCGACCCGATAGACGTTATGCTTTGCCTGCTCCGGCTCGGCTTTGATGCCCTCATAATAGCCGCCGATGCCGTAGGCCGGATCGGTGAACCAGATCGAACCATCGGAAGCGACCACCGCATCGTTCGGCGAGTTCAGCTTCTTGCCATTATATTTGTCGGCAATGATGGTGATCGAGCCATCGAGTTCCGTCCGCGTGACCCGACGGCCACTGTGTTCGCAGGTGATCAGGCGTCCCTCCCGGTCGATGGTGTTGCCGTTCGAGTTCATCGACGGCTGGCGGTACACGCTGAGGTGACCGTCATCCTCCGAAAAACGCATGATGCGGTTGTTGGGAATGTCGCTGAACAGCACGTAGCGGCCGGCCGGGAAGTAGACCGGTCCCTCGGCCCAGCGCATCCCGGTCGCGACGCGCTCAACCGCCATGGTGCCAGCGAAAGCCGGAAAATCCGCGGGTCCAAAAGAAACCTTGGGCTTAGCAGAACTCCAGATGCGAATCCGGATAGCGGCTCCCTGGTAGCGGTCCCAAAGGCAGTGGGTCGGTATTCAGGGTTGGGGCGCCCGTTTGGCCGAATGGCGTGACGGTCGTCTGCGCGGAGGCCGCTGTCGTAGTCACGGCTGTTGCGGCAAGCGCCGCCGCTCCCTTGATTAGGTTGCGGCGATCGAGGGACTTCTTGCCGAGAAAGGTCAATGAAATTGTCATGGTTTCCTCCCAGAGTTTTTTGTTGGGAGAAAAATCATCTGCCCGCAATCCGGCATAAAGCGGGCGCCTTGGCCAAAACGACGCGGTTGAGCCGAAACGGACTGGGCCTAGTCCCCGGTCGGCGTGATCCTGAACTCAATCACCTCCGGCCGTCCGCGAAGGTACGACGTTCCGGCGCCCTCCGAGGAGCTTATGTCTGAGTTTGGCACTTTTCGGACATCGCGCCATGTCCGACTTGAGGTCCGTTATCCGCCGACTGGGCAAACTCCATCGTGAAGCGGTCGGCACGAAGATCACGCCTGAATTGCTGGCGAAACAGCATCTCGACATCGGATTCGTCGTCAACCACGAGAATGAGAAGGCTCACGTGCCACCTCCTTTGCCTGTGGCCGTGGTGCGCGGAAGAGCGATCCTGACTTCGGTGAACTCGCCGGGTCGGGTATCTACTTCGATCGATCCGGCATGCTGCTTGACAACAATGTCGTAGCTCAACGAAAGACCAAGACCGGTTCCCTCGCCGGGTGGTTTCGTCGTGAAGAATGGATTGAATATTTTTTCCTTCACCTCCGGCGGAATGCCGCCACCGTTGTCGCGAATTCTAATCTCAACCCGGTCGCCGAGGTCTCTGGTTGCGGCAACCAGGGTCGGCTCGTAGCCATCCCTCATCTCCGCCTTGCGTTTCATTGCTGCGTAAAACCCGTTTGAAATCAGGTTGAGAATCACCCGGGTGATTTCCTGCGGAAACAGATCGACGCTGCCAGCAGTCTGATCAAAGTTCTTGTCCGTTCTGATTTCGAATTCTTTGCCCTCGGCCCGCGCACCGTGATAGGCGAGATTGAGGCTCTCCTCGACAAGCGAGTTGATATCAACCGCCCTGCGTTCGCCTGAACCTTCGCGTGAATGCAGCAGCATGTTCTTCACGATCGAGTTCTGCGCGCTGGCCGTGCTGGACCACCTTTTCGAGATTTCCTTTCAACATATGCGTCAGCTCATCGGTATCTTCGCGCGTCTTCTTGTCAAGCGCGGCGGGCTTAAGCACATCATCGAGTTCGTCGACCAGTTCTGCGGATAGCGCCGAGAAATTGTTAATGAAATTGAGCGGATTTTTGATCTCATGAGCGATGCCGGCGGTGAGTTGGCCGAGCGAGGCGAGCTTCTCGGTCTGCACCAGACGAAGGAACTGGGTACCGATGATGCCGCCACTCTAAGCAACATAGGCTTCAATCTTTACTGGATCCGGCTGGAGTTCGATGCCGGGGTTGAAATGGTGGAGCGAGCCATTCAAGCGAACCCCAACTACGCGGGCGCATACAATCTGAGAGGAAATTTTCGGGTTTGGGATGGCGAGTCCGACACAGCGATCGCTGACTATGAAAAAACGATGCGCCTTAGTCCGCGCGACGCGTTCAACTACAATGCGATGAACGGGATCGGTCTTGCACATCATAATGCAGGAAGACATGCAGAAGCGGCCCTATGGACCGATAAAGCCGTTCGAGCATTTCCACCGGCTTTTTTCGTGGGTCTGCCTGTCGCCATCCTGTGCTACGTGGGAGCGGAAAGATTAGCAGACGCAAAGAAACTGATGGCAGAATGCCGACGTCTGCGCCCCTAGTGGCGCCGTTCCAACTACGTCGCCCCAGGCTGGGTGCGATCGCCCGAACTTAGAGCTAAACTTCTGGATGCGTGCATTCAGGCTGGACTGCCCGATTAGCGATATTTGAAGACAGTCAGAGCGCTCGGCATCGTGGTGCCTCCGACTCTTTTCGCCCCGGGGCGACGAGGTGATCGGATAAGGCCCTCGACTTCCGATATTGGCACGAAACGGACCTGCCGACCGAATTGAGCGATGTCCGTTGTTGGAGGCAGAGGGGAAAACATATGCTCGCATTGAGCTTTTCAGCTTTTGACCCTGGTGGTGAGCCATTTGTGCCTGCGCC
The DNA here is from genome assembly GCA_963801875.1 of uncultured Alphaproteobacteria bacterium. GTDB lineage: Bacteria > Pseudomonadota > Alphaproteobacteria > Rhizobiales > Xanthobacteraceae > Bradyrhizobium. The sequence continues at coordinate 255,574 of CAWDGT010000013.1, forward strand.
GCCGTAAGATCTTCGGCGAGGTTCGCGTTGTGGCGAGCCATTTCCTGCGTCGCTTCGAGATGCTCGGCTAGTTCTGCATTGTCGCGGACCATTTGTGCCTGCCCCGTCTTGAGCTGATCGATCCCTTGCTCCACGTTTGCGAGTTCGCGCGCTATCATTTGGATCGACTGCGCCAGATCGGGAGCCATTGGAGCGGCTGTCGGAGCTACTGGAGCTGCGCGTTGGAGCGTGGTCTGAGCCTGAGATGATGGTTGCGGAAGTCCTACTTCTGTCTTGGCCGCCACGTCAGCGTTATATGGGGCCGGCTGTGCCGGCTGTTCCCTTTTCTCTATCGACACCGATGAGGTTGAAGTGGGCTCCGATGCGACTTGGCCGTGGTTTGACTGCCACGCAAAGGCGGCAACGCCGATGCACGCTAACGCTAGCAGACCCATGAGGCTCCGTAACACCAGCCTGCCACGCGATGACCCTCGGCCCGGCTCAGCAGAACGCGGTTGCTCGTTAGAAGGATGGCGCGCGGCATTTTCTCCTTTTCTAACTTGAAAGCGGTCTCATCAAGCTGCACGAGCTGTCCATCTGCGTGCCCAATCTGACTTTGAGCTTGCGCGATCGCAGCGAGCGCGACATCACGTGAATGACTTTGTTGCGGGGTCGCCGTGATACTCATTTGGCGCTCCTTTTTCCGGTCCCAGTCACCCCAAAGAAGGGTGGCGGTCTGATCTCCACAGAGCCGATAAAGCGCTAAACACTCAGTGCAGATTTGACCAAAACATGGCGGTATGTCGCGTGCTATAACTTTTTGGAAGTTTTGGGGCCCTGGGCGCCAGGACGTTCCCCAAAATCCGACAAGAGGCATTGAGTAAAGAAACTATAATAGGGAGATGTGATGCAGCTCACATCCGCGCGGCGTAGCTCGCGCTAATCTATAATGGTGCGAACTCTTCCACGGTTTCAAACCGAACGGAGGTTTCCCCATGAAGCTTCTGATGATTTCTGCATTCGCGGCCATCGCTCTGCTCGCTGCCGCGACCACCATGCGGTCGGGCTCGCCCTCGACCGATGGTCCTGTCCAAACCGCCGGTATGGCATCGTTGCGAGAACTTCAAAGCGCTATCGATGTAAACAAGCTCCCGACCGAGGACGTTGACGACCAGTCATTGGTCTATTCGACCGGGACGAAGCACTAAACGAGGGGCCGCCTCACTTGGCGGCCTCCTTCATTCCGCGCGAAGTATGCAACGTCGCCTGTTGGCAAAGTGGTCGTCACCGTCCTCCCAATGAATGTCCGTTGTTGGGGGCAGAGGGGAAAACATATGCTCGCATTGAGGTTTTCAGCTTTTGACCCGTAGCCGACGTCGCAACTGCCGTTCACGCCACCCTAAAGGGCGAGCGATTTGAGAGTTGCACGATCTTCGCCAATTCAGCGGACGGGCGCCGGCTCTGCACATCGTTAAACGCGAATTTAGTGGCTGCTTCCGGCTTCCCGTAAATTCGATCAGAACGCCACCTGAGTTCGCATCGCAAACGCGTCGAATTTCGCCCCGGCATCGCCAATGTTGGTCGGGCTGATTTGCTTTGCGACGTTGCCGTGCAGGTAGTCGAACAGGAATTGAACGTTTCGATTGACATACCAGTTCAGGGCCGCGGTATAGACTGTCTGGTGCCCACCGGCGATGCCCGTCACCGTGCCAAGCTGATTGTTGAGGTCGATCGTGCTGACGCGGCCCGCAATCTCCCACGCACCCCAGCCACCGCCCGCCAGCGAGAACGGATGGTCCGGCACGACGCCGAGGTAGGCTGCCGCGGAAGGATTGTACTTGCGGGTCTCGCCGGTCAGGATGAAGCTCGCCTCTGCATAGCCGCCTTCGAACTTCAGGTTCGCGCTCCGAACGGTGGGAGTCCGGTCATTGCATTGCGATCGACATTGAACCAGAAATATTCGCCCTGGAAAAACAGCGGCCCATACGTTCCGGCGGCCTCGACACTGTAGACCTGT
>CAWDGT010000014.1:0-369286 GCA_963801875.1 uncultured Alphaproteobacteria bacterium
TTGGAATTGAACGGACACGAGGACAGGGGCTCAAGCCTCTCAAGGATTGGAAAACGCCATGGCAGGTGAACGCGAACGCGGTGGCGGCCACAGGGGCGGCCGGGAAGAGCGCGACAGCGAGTTCGTCGACAAGCTCGTCCACATCAATCGTGTGGCGAAGGTCGTCAAGGGCGGCAAGCGCTTCGGTTTTGCAGCCCTGGTCGTGATCGGCGATCAGAAGGGCCGGGTCGGATTCGGCCACGGCAAGGCGCGGGAAGTCCCCGAGGCGATCCGCAAGGCGACCGAATCGGCCAAGCGCAACCTGACACGCGTGGCCCTGCGTGAAGGCCGCACGCTGCATCACGATATCGCCGGCCGTCATGGCGCGGGGCGCGTTTACCTGCGCGCGGCGCCGGCGGGTACCGGCATCATCGCCGGCGGCCCGATGCGCGCGGTGTTCGAGACGCTCGGCGTCCAGGACGTGGTGGCGAAGTCGATCGGCTCGTCGAACCCCTACAACATGGTTCGCGCGACCTTCGACGCGCTGAAGCATCACGATTCGCCGCGCTCGGTTGCGGCGCGCCGCAACATCAAGGTGTCGACGTTGCAGTCGCGCCGCGTCGGCGGCGACGCCGAAGCCGTGGCCGAATAATACGACCGGGCTTGATCCGGAAAAGCGGATAACGGCTTTTCCGAAACGATCACGCCCAACTAAACGATCTGGAGTTACGACGATGGCCAAGGCCGCAAAGATGATCAAGGTCGAGCAGACCGGCAGCGCGATCCGCCGCCACCACTCGCAGCGCGCGACGCTGATCGGCCTCAAGCTCAACAAGATAGGTCGCGTCGCAAGTCGGGACACGCCTGCAATTCGCGGCATGATCGCAAAGGTTCAGCATCTCGTCCGAAGTCGTCGACGAGAAATAGGATAGGAGCATGGTGCCGGAAAGACGGAACCGGTTTTCGGTCAAGATCATGTTCCAGGGATAAAGGAAGCCAACGATGAAGCTCAGTGATATTGCCGACAATGCCGGCTCGCGCAAAAAGCGCATGCGCGTCGGCCGTGGCATCGGCTCGGGCAAGGGCAAGACTGCGGGCCGCGGCGGCAAGGGCCAGACCGCGCGCTCCGGCGTGCGCATCAAGGGCTTCGAGGGCGGGCCAAGATGCCGCTGCATCGGCGGCTGCCCAAGCGCGGCTTCAACAACATCTTCCGGCTCGAATTTGCCGAGATCAATCTCGATCGCCTCCAGGAGGCGATCGACGCCAAGCTGCTCGACGCCAAGGGCCACGTCAACGCCAAGTCGCTGGTGAAAGCTCGCGTCATCCGACGCGCGAAGGACGGCGTGCGGCTGCTTGGCCGCGGCGAAATCAAGGCCAAGCTGACGATCGAGGTTCACGGCGCTTCGAAATCCGCGATCGCGGCGGTAGGAAGGCGGGCGGCACGGTGAAAATCCTGGCGCCGGCGAAGAAGGATGAAGGCGAGGCGGCGTAACATCTGCGTCATGTCGCCGAGGCGGGCGATCTGCGCGACAGGACGATGGACTTATCGAAGCCGAGCACCAAATAATGTCCGGCGTCTGCTGAATGTCCCGACCTTCGGGGCATGATAGCGCGAGGGCGGCGGGAGAAAGCCAAACATGGTCTCAGCAGCGGAACAACTGGCGGCAAACCTCAATTTCTGCGCGCTCGGCAAAGCCGACGAGCTGAAGAAGCGCATCTGGTTCACACTGGGTGCGCTGCTGGTTTATCGGCTCGGTACCTACATTCCGCTGCCCGGTATCGATCCCGACATCTGGGAACAGGTGTTCGAGTCGCAGGCTGGCGGCATTCTCGGCATGTTCAATATGTTCGCCGGCGGCGGTATCCACCGCATGGCGATCTTTGCGCTGAACATCATGCCGTATATCTCGGCCTCGATCATCATCCAGCTCCTGACCACGGTGTCGCCGCGACTCGAGGCGCTGAAAAAGGAAGGCGAGGCCGGCCGCAAGACGCTGAACCGGTACCACCGCTATCTCACGGTGATCCTGGCTGCGTTCCAGTCCTACGGTATCGCGGTCGGGCTTGAGGGCGCCGGCAATGTCGTCACCGATCCCGGCATGTTCTTCCGGCTTTCGACCGCGATCACGCTGACCGGCGGCACCGTGTTCCTGATGTGGCTCGGCGAGCAGGTCACCTCGCGTGGCATCGGCAACGGTATTTCGTTGATCATTCTCGCCGGCATCGTCGCGGAATTGCCCTCGGCGCTCGCCAGCATGCTGGAACTCGGCCGTCAGGGCGCGCTGTCCACCGGCCTCATCCTGATCGTGATCGTGATGGCGGTCGCGGTGATCGCCTTCATCGTGTTCGTGGAGCGCGCGCAGCGGCGGCTTCTGATCCAGTATCCGAAGCGCCAGGTCGGCAACAAGATGTTCGAAGGCCAGTCCTCGCATCTGCCGCTCAAGCTCAATACCTTCGGGCGTGATTCCGCCGATCTTTCGCTTCCTCGCTGCTGCTGTTGCCGACCACGGTTGCCAATTTCAACGCCGGGCGCGGCCCGGAATGGTTTCAGTGGATCAACACGCAGTCTCGAGCCACGGCCGGCCGCTGTTCCTGCTTCTCTATCTGGCGCTGATCGTGTTCTTCGCGTTCTTCTATACCGCGATCGTGTTCAACCCGACCGAGACCGCCGATAATCTCAAGAAGCATGGCGGCTTCATTCCGGGCATTCGGCCGGGCGAGCGCACCGCCGAATATATCGATTACGTGCTGTCGCGGATCACGGTGCTGGGCGCGGTCTACCTCGCGATCGTCTGCCTGATCCCGAGATCCTGATTTCCTACGCCTCGGTGCCGTTTTACTTCGGCGGCACCTCGCTGTTGATCGTCGTCAGCGTGACCATGGATACGGTGGCGCAGGTTCAGAGGCTATCTGCTCGCCCATCAGTATGAGGGGTTGATCAGGAAGTCGAAGCTGAGGGGACGTCGCCGCTGATGTCCATTGCGTTTTCGCGCGAGGCGGGTACCGGCTTCGCGTGAAGAAAACGCATAAAGAAAAAAATCGAGCCTCGGTTCTGATCTAAATCAAGGCCGAGGCTATCGAACTGGGTGTTGCATCTTTCGCCATCCGCGCTCGGCGCTGATTGTGGTTGGCGCTGATTTCTGGATTTGAAACGCTGGTGCGCGGCTGGTCGCTCACCGAGCCGGGGGGCGAATACGGATGAGACTGATTCTTCTCGGGCCGCCGGGATCGGGCAAGGGAACCCAGGCCCAGCGGTTGGTTCAGCGCTACGGCATCGTCCAGCTCTCGACCGGCGACATGCTGCGCGCCGCGGTGGCGGCGCAGACGCCGGTCGGCATCAGGGCCCAGCACATCATGGCCTCCGGCGGCCTGGTGCCGGACGACGTCGTGGTCGGAATCATTTCCGACCGGATCGATCAGCCCGACGCCAAAAACGGCTTTATTCTCGACGGCTTCCCGCGCACGGTGCCGCAGGCCGAGGCGCTGGACGGGCTTCTTAAGAAGAAGCGCCTGACGCTCGACGCCGTGATTGAGCTTCGCGTCAACGAAAGCGCGTTGTTACAGCGCGTCGAGACCCGCGTCGCGCAGATGCGGGCCCGCGGCGAGGAGATCCGCGCCGATGACACGCCGGAAGTGCTGACCAAGCGGCTGGCGAGCTACCGTTCGCAGACCGAACCGCTGATTCACTACTATTCTGAGCGGCGGAAGCTGCTGACGGTCAATGGTATGATGACGATCGAACACGTCACCCAGGAGATTGACCGGATCCTTTCCGCGATCGGCGCGGTGGAAGCCAAAGCCTACAGGAAGGCGGCAGCGGTCAAGCGGACCGCCAAGAGTGCCAAGAAGGCTGCCAGACCCAACACCGGAAGGGCCTCCAAAGCCGGAGGCAAGGCCGCCCGGGCCGCCAAAAAGGGCGCCAAAGCCGCCCGGAAGGCCGGGAAACCGGCATCCAGGGGGACAAAAAAGGCGGTTCGCAAGGCAGCGGCGGGTTCCAGGGCCCGCGTCGCCGGCAAGACTCGGAAGGCCGCTAAAAAGGTCACGAAAAAGCGAGCTAAAGCATAGCAACGGTTGACGAAACCAGATTGAATCCTTTAATAAGGCCCGTATCCAAGTCGGATAGTTCTAGACGATGCCGGGCCCCGAGATCCAAGGGGAAGGGCGTCGTGTTCGCGTTTGCGAACACCTGCCCGAATAGCTGAAAAACGGCCGGTCTGCGATCGGCGACAGGAGAGAAGTCCGTGGCCCGTATTGCCGGCGTGAATATTCCGACCAACAAGCGCGTTCTGATTGCGCTCCAGTACATCCATGGCATCGGCCAGAGGAATGCGGCCGATATCCTGGAGAAGGTCAAGATTCCTGATGACCGCCGCGTCTCGCAGCTGAGCGATCAGGAAGTCCTGCAAATCCGTGAAGTGATCGACCGTGACTACATGGTCGAAGGCGACCTGCGTCGCGAGACCGGCATGAACATCAAGCGGTTGATGGATCTCGGCTGCTATCGCGGTCTACGCCATCGCCGCGGATTGCCGGTGCGCGGCCAGCGTACCCACACCAACGCGCGCACCCGCAAGGGTCCGGCCAAATCGATCGCCGGCAAGAAAAAGTAGTTTGCAAATAGCGGACAGCAGGTGGCGACTGGTTCTATTGGCCGCTTGCCATTCGCAATTCGCGTTTCAGGTGTAGCCGCTGGCATTACGGCGGCGTTGAGATCGTAAGAAAGGTTCTGGAATGGGCAAGGAAGCCACCCGCGTCCGCCGCCGTGAGCGCAAGAACATTGCGTCCGGCGTTGCGCACGTGAATTCGTCGTTTAACAACACGACCATCACCATCACCGACGCGCAGGGCAACACCATTGCCTGGTCGTCGGCGGGAACGATGGGCTTCAAGGGTTCGCGCAAATCGACCCCCTATGCCGCGCAGGTCGCGGCGGAAGACGTCTCCAAGAAAGCGCAGGAACACGGCATGCGCACGCTGGAGGTTGAAGTTGCCGGTCCGGGTTCGGGCCGCGAATCGGCGCTTCGTGCGCTGCAGGCCGCGGGCTTCACCGTCACATCGATCCGCGACGTGACGACGATCCCGCACAATGGTTGCCGCCCGCGCAAGCGTCGGCGGGTTTGACGCATCGACCGCGGGCGGCTTTCGCCGCCGGCGATGGTTTGTAGAAATTTGAAGCGCGGACTGATCCGCGATCTCCAACGCCGGTAATTTAGAATCGCAAATTGACTGGCCGGTATGGGTGAAACAGTGACGATCCAGAAAAATTGGCAAGAACTTATCCGTCCCAACAAGCTCCACGTAGCCCCTGGCACTGACGCGAGCCGCTTTGCGACCCTGGTCGCCGAGCCGCTCGAGCGCGGCTTCGGCCAGACCTTGGGCAACGCGTTGCGCCGCATCCTGCTGTCGTCGCTGCAGGGTGCCGCGGTGCAGTCGGTTCATATCGACGGGGTGCTGCACGAATTCTCCTCGATCGCGGGCGTTCGCGAGGACGTCACCGACATCGTGCTGAACATCAAGGACATCTCGATCAAGATGCAGGGCGAAGGCCCCAAGCGCATGGTCGTGAAGAAGCAGGGGCCGGGCGTCGTCACCGCCGGCGACATCCAGACGGTCGGCGATGTCGTGGTGCTCAATCCGGAGCTTCAGATATGCACCCTCGACGAGGGCGCGGAAATCCGCATGGAATTCACGGTCGCCGCCGGCAAGGGCTACGTCGCCGCCGAGCGCAACAGACCAGAGGATGCGCCGATCGGCCTGATCCCCGTCGACAGCCTGTTCTCCCCGGTGCGCAAGGTCTCCTACAAGGTCGAGAACACCCGCGAGGGCCAGATCCTCGACTACGACAAGTTGACCATGACCATCGAGACCAACGGCGCGATCAGCCCTGATGACGCGGTGGCCTATGCGGCGCGCATCCTGCAGGATCAGCTCAATGTATTCGTCAACTTCGAAGAGCCGCGCAAGGAAGTGGCGCAGGAGATCATTCCGGATCTCGCGTTCAACCCCGCCTTCCTCAAGAAGGTTGACGAGCTCGAATTGTCGGTGCGTTCGGCGAATTGCCTGAAGAACGACAACATCGTCTATATCGGCGACCTCGTGCAGAAGTCGGAAGCGGAGATGCTCCGCACCCCGAACTTCGGCCGTAAGTCGCTGAACGAGATCAAGGAAGTGCTGGCCCAGATGGGTCTGCATCTCGGAATGGAAGTGCCGGGCTGGCCGCCGGAGAATATCGACGAACTGGCCAAGCGCTTCGAGGATCATTATTGATTTCGTCATTCCGGGGCGCGTGAGCGAACCCGGAATCTCGAGATTCCGGATCGTCGCTTCGCGATGTCCGGAATGACGGGGCGAACGCAGGCGGCCCACCTGAGCAGATTGTCCGACGAGCCGTCGCGACAGAACAAGGTTTGAGGAATTCAACATGCGTCACGGCAAGGTTCATCGGAAGCTCAACCGCACCGCCGAGCATCGCAAAGCGATGTTCGCCAATATGTGCGCGGCGCTGATCAAGCACGAGCAGATCGTCACCACGCTGCCGAAGGCGAAGGAACTGCGCCCGATCGTCGAAAAACTGGTCACGCTCGGCAAGAAGGGCGGTCTGGCCCTGCGCCGCCAGGCGATCTCCGAGATGCGCGACCTCGATCAGGTCCGCAAGCTGTTCGACGTCATCGCCAGCCGCTACAAGGACCGCCAGGGCGGCTATACCCGCATCATCAAGGCCGGCTTCCGCTACGGCGACAACGCGCCGATGGCCGTGATCGAATTCGTCGACCGCGATGTCGATGCCAAGGGCCTCGATTCCGGCCCGGTGCAGGAAAAGGCCGCGGCGGAAGCCGCCTAACCTTCGTTTCCGAATTGTTCTTCAAAAGCGGCGCCGTGGGCGCCGCTTTTTTGTTGGGTTGAGCGAATTGCTAAAACCGTCGCAATGACGGCAATGCCATCTTGTTGTAGCTACCACCCCTCCAGCACGATCTTGCCGCGCGATTGGCCCGATTCCAGCAACGCATGCGCCCGCTTCAGGTTGGCGGCATTGATGCTGCCAAAGCTCTGGCCGAGCGTGGTGCGCAGCACGCCCTTGTCGATGAGATCGGCGACGTCGTTCAGGAGGTGATGCTGCGCGATCATGTCCGGTGTCTGAAACGAGGAGCGGGTGAACATCGCCTCCCAGTGTATCGAAACGGCCTTGGCTTTGAAAACGCTGACGTTGAATTCGGAGGGATCGTCGATCAATCCGAATTTGCCCTGCGGCGCGATGATGTCGGCCAGCGCCTTGTAATGCTGGTCGGTGTTGGTCAGGCTCGCGATCAGGCCGACTGGCGGGAATCCCGGCTTCTCGATCTGTTCCTTCATCGGTTTTGCATGATCGATCACGGCATGCGCGCCGAGATCGAGGCACCATTTCTGCGATTCCGGCCGTGACGCCGTGGCTACGACGGTGAGACCGGTCAGGCGGCGCGCGAGTTGGGTAAGGATCGAGCCGACGCCGCCGGCGCCGCCGATGATCATCAGCGTGCGCGGATCGACGCTCTTGCCGGGGGCCACTGCGAGCCGATCGAACAGCAATTCCCACGCGGTGATCGAGGTCAGCGGCAGCGCCGCGGCTTGCGCGAAAGACAGCGTCTTCGGCTTTCGGCCGACGATGCGCTCATCGACCAGATGATATTCCGAGTTGGTGCCTTGCCGCAGGATCGAGCCGGCGTAGAAAACCTCATCGCCGGCCTTGAACAGGGTGACGCCGGGGCCAACGGCCTCCACGACCCCGGCGGCGTCGTAGCCCAGGATCTTGGTTTCGCCCTCGGGCGGCGTGGCGCGCCTGCGTACCTTGTAATCGACCGGGTTGGCCGAGATCGCCTTCACGGCGACGCGGATGTCGCGGCCCTTCGGGTCCGGCTTCGCGGTCTCGAAATCGATCAGCGCGTCTGCGGCATCGATGGGAAGCGACTTCCTGTATCCGACGGCCTTCATCTGGCGTTTTCTCCCTGTATCCGGCGACGTCAGCCGCTCCGGGACCAATAGGTGCTGGTTCAGCCGCGGAATTGCAAGGATCGTGCGGAAAGCCCGGGTTGCCCGGCGCGAATAACCCCGCCGAATCGGCCTGACCCGGCGGTGCCGGGAGGTGCAATGCCTTCTATTCGCAGGCCGGGACGCCTATATTCGCAGCTTCAATCCCCGGGAATCCTTTCATGATCGTTGTTCGCATTTTCACGGCATTGCTGGTCCTGCTGGCCGCGGTGCCCGCGATGTCTCAGGACCGGCGCGTGCCGGCCTCGTCGGCCGAACTCCGGCTCTCCTACGCGCCGATCGTGCAGCGCGTGCAGCCGGCGGTGGTCAACGTCTATGCCGCCAAAATGGTCCGCGACCGCAATCCGCTGCTCGATGACCCTATCTTCCGCCGTTTCTTCGGCGTGCCCGGCCAGCAGCCGGAGCAGATGCAGCGTTCGCTGGGTTCGGGCGTGATGGTGGATCCGTCCGGTCTGGTCGTGACCAACGTCCACGTCATCGAAGGCGCCGACGAGGTCAAGGTGTCGCTGTCGGACAAGCGCGAATTCGAGGCCGCGATCGTTCTCAAGGATCCCCGCAGCGATCTGGCGGTGCTGCGCCTGAAGGATAGCCACGAGAAATTCCCGACGCTCGATTTTGCCAACTCCGACGAATTGCTGGTGGGCGACGTCGTGCTTGCGATCGGCAATCCCTTTGGTGTTGGCCAGACCGTTACCCACGGCATCATTTCGGCGCTGGCGCGCACGCAAGTAGGTATCACCGATTACCAGTTCTTCATTCAGACCGATGCCGCGATCAATCCGGGCAATTCGGGCGGCGCGCTGGTCGACATGACCGGCAAGCTCGCCGGCATCAATACCGCGATCTTCTCGCGCTCCGGCGGATCGCAGGGCATCGGCTTTGCGATCCCTGCCAACATGGTGCGCGTGGTCGTTGCCTCCGCCAAGAGTGGCGGCAAGGCCGTGAAGCGGCCGTGGCTTGGCGCGCGATTGCAGGCGGTGACGCCGGAGATTGCCGAGACGCTGGGGCTTCGGCTTCCGACCGGCGCGCTGGTCGCCAATGTTGTCTCGAGCGGTCCGGCGGCGCGGGCGGGGCTGAAGCCGTCCGATCTGATCGTCGCAATCGACGGCCAGCCGATCGAGGATCCCAATGCGTTCGATTACCGCTTTGCCACCCGTCCGCTCGGCGGCACCGCGCAGATCGACGTGCTGCGGGCCGGCAAGACGGTGAAGCTGACGGTGCCACTGGAAACCGCGCCCGACGGCGGCCGCGACGAAATCGTCCTCACCGGCCGCTCGCCGTTCCAGGGCGCGAAGGTTGCGAACATCTCGCCGGCAGTGGCCGACGAACTGCATCTCGATCCCGACGCCGCGGGCGTCGTGGTAACCGATCTGGCCGACGGCGGAACGGCTGCCAGCGTCGGCTTCCAGAAGGGCGATCTCATCCTGGCGGTCAACAATCAGAAAATCGCCAGGACCAGCGATCTCGATAAGGCGACGCGCGAGTCCTCCCGGATCTGGCGCATTACGCTGGTGCGCGGCGGCCAGCAGATCAACGTCACGCTCGGCGGATGAGCCCGAAGCGACCACGCGAAGCTGCAAACCTGTTCGCCGCCGCAGGGATGGAGCAGGATGCGCCGCATCCGCTGCCGGACCGATTGCGCCCGCGCACGCTGTCGGATGTCGTCGGACAGGATCACATTCTCGGTCCCGACGGCGCGCTCACGCGCATGCTGGCGACGCGCACCCTGGGTTCGCTGATCTTCTGGGGACCGCCGGGCACCGGCAAGACCACGGTGGCCCGGCTGCTGGCGGACGCGACCGAACTGCATTTTGAGCAGATTTCCGCGGTGTTTTCCGGGGTCGCCGACCTGAAGAAGGTTTTCGACGCGGCGCGTGCCCGGCGCGAGACCGGCGAGGGCACCTTGTTGTTCGTCGATGAGGTGCATCGCTTCAATCGCGCGCAGCAGGACTCGTTTCTGCCCGTGATGGAAGACGGCACCGTGGTGCTGATCGGGGCGACCACGGAAAACCCCTCATTCGAGCTCAACGCCGCGCTGCTGTCGCGGGCGCGCGTGCTGGTGTTTCATTCGCTCGACGCGGCCGCGATCGAAGAGCTGTTCCTCCACGCCGAGAAGATCGAGGGCAAGAAGCTGCCGCTCGACCATGAGGCTCGCGCCGTGCTGGTGCGCATGGCCGACGGCGATGGCCGCGCCGCGCTGACGCTTGCCGAGGAGGTCTGGCGCGCAGCGCGCGAAAGCGAGACCTTTAATGCCGCGCAATTGCAGGAAATCCTGCAGCGCCGTGCGCCGATCTACGACAAGTCGGCAGACGGGCATTACAATCTGATCTCGGCGCTGCATAAATCGGTGCGCGGTTCCGATCCCGACGCCGCGCTGTATTATCTCGCGCGCATGATGGACGCCGGCGAGGATCCTTTGTTCCTGGCGCGGCGCGTGGTCCGCATGGCGGTCGAGGACATCGGGCTCGCCGATCCGCAGGCGCTGGTGATCGCCAGCGCCGCCAAGGACGCCTACGATTTCCTCGGGTCTCCCGAGGGCGAGCTCGCGATCGCGCAGGCCGTGATCTATCTCGCCACCGCGCCGAAATCCAACGCCGCCTACATGGCGTTCGGCGCCGCGATGCGCGCGGCCAAGGAGGGCGGCTCGCTGCTGCCGCCAAAACACATTCTGAATTCGCCGACCAAACTGATGAAGTCGGAAGGCTATGGCTCTGGCTACGAATATGATCACGACGCGCCGGAAGCCTTCTCCGGTCAGGATTATTTCCCGGAAGCGCTGGGACGCCAGACCTTCTACGATCCGCCCGATCGCGGGTTCGAGCGCGAGATCCGCCGGCGGCTGGACTACTGGGCCAAGCTGCGCCGGGAGCGTGGTTGACTCTCTCTGAGGTTGCATTAGGCTGGTCGTCGATCATTCGGGGGACACGCCGATGACCGCAGATCTTCTGATCAGAATCGGTCCGCTTATCGGCGGCGCCATCTTGATGGTCATCTGCGCGGTTGCCATCCTGCGAAATCCCGCAGTTTCAAACGTCTTTGCCGGACTGCTCGCCTTTGGCGGGTTGCTGTTCGTGATCCCCGCGCTTGCCTTCTTCAATTTCAAGGGGCTCGGAATTGAATTGTCGGGGCAGGCCGCGACCACCGGTCAGGTTTCGGAGCAGGCGGCGGGCATCAACGCGCGGCTCGAAGACATCAAGATTTCGCTTGCCGATCTCAGCAAAAAGGTCGCGCCGGCAGCGCCGCCGCCTCCGCCGCCGTCGGCGGAATTCGGGGCCAACCGGAGTTCGACGGTCATTGTCGTCTACCCTTCCGATCCCAAAATGAAGATCCTCGCCAAGCAGATGGAGAACGATCTCTTGAAAAAGGGATATCTGGCGACATCGGTCTTCTCCGATTATTCCGAGCTCAGCGATGCCAAGAAGGGAACGCCTGGATCGGTGCGATATGTATTCGCCGATCCGGCGAAGGCGGCCTCGATCAAGCAGCTGCTGAAGCCCGAGACCGCAGGCCTGACGGCGCTGCCGGACGATCAGCGTCAGTTGATGTCTGCGGATGTGCAGGTTCTCTTGTTCTGAGCTGGCCGCTGAAGGTGCGCGGCTATTTCCCGGTCCTGACGAAGTCGAGTATCTCATTGCTCAGCCGCGTGTCGGTGGTGTTGATCGAATACACCTCCGACATGTGGCTGTGCTGCGGCAGCATGAAGCTTCGGACGCAGCCATGTTCGCTTTTGCAGAGGCTGGCCTTCAGGAGATTGAATTGGCTGATGAACGGCGGTGGATCAAGTTCAGCCGATGTGATCATGAAGGGCGTCCCGGTCTTCAGCAGGCCGTTGAAAGACGATCGTTCCCGATAGGTTGCAGGTTCCGCGCCGAAATAGGCCTTGGTCGCGTCGGAGGGTGGCACGCTGGTCAGATCGTAAAGCGCTGACACGATGATGGCGCCGGCCAGTCCGTTGCCCTTTGGTCCCCAAAATTCCGGGTGCGCCAGATAGGTCGCGACATGGATCGCGCCCGCCGAGTGGCCCATCAGGTAAATGCGGGCCGGCTCTCCGCCGCGCGACGCGATGTTGTCCGTTACCCAGCGCACCGCGGCGGACAGATCTTCCGGCCCCGCCGGCCACGGCGATTGCGGGGCGAGGCGGTAGGTCATGTTGACGCCGACGAAGCCGTTCTTGACCGCCCACAGCATGATGTTGTCATAGAACGGGCTGCCCGGTCCGCGTTTGTTGCCCGCGGTAAAGCCGCCACCGTGGACAAAGATCAGCACCGGGCGGGACGGCGAGGCGGTCGCCGGCATGAAGACGTCGAGCAGATTGCGGTCGGCGGCGCCATATTTGACGTCGCGCTCGGTTTTAACGCCCTGATAGGGTTCTTTTTCCTGTAGTGGCGCGTAGAGCGCGGCCGTCTTCGGCGGCTCGATGACCTGGCCGAGCTCCTGAAGCTTCCAGGCGATCTCATCCGGCATCGGGCTTCCCTCCGCCCATGCCGCGGTTACAGACATGGCCACAAGAACGGCCAAGGCCGATTTCGGTAACAAGGCTGATTTCGCTAACGCCATCTGGATGCTCCCCGGTTTTCTGGTCTGACGTTGCCGATCCCGCAGGGAATTTATACCGATTTCGCCGTGACGCTCCCATGCTTTTGCGCTACGCAGGCGGCTCAGTTTGGAGCCGCAGCAATATGAGCCGTCGCGTCAAGAGACCATTGAAGGCCCGGGGCGATCGCCCGAAGGGCGCGCCGCCCTATCGGGGCTCGCAAACCGAGCGGCCGCAGGTGCATCGTGCCGGCGGCAAGCCGCCGGCACGATTCTCGCCGTCCGCCTCCCGCGCGCCGAAGCCGACTCCTTTCATTGCCGAGCCCGCGAAGGTGGTCGTCGAGGCGCCGCCGCTGCCGACAAAAGTTCAGACCGTGGTCGTGACCGCGGACGAGAACAACATGCGGGTCGACCGCTTTCTTGAGGCGCGTTTTCCCGGCCTGTCGTTTTCCCATATCCAGCGCATCGTCCGCAAAGGCGAGCTGCGCGTGAACGGCAAGCGTGCCGACAGCAAGGACCGGCTGGAGGAGGGGCAAAGCATCCGTATTCCGCCGCTCAAGCTCGATGCCCCCAAGGTGGCCGGACAGCTCTCGGAAGCTGCGACCAGGACGCTGCAGGCGCTGAAGGACATGATCCTGTACGAGGACGCCGACGTCATGGTGCTGAACAAGCCGGCAGGGCTGGCGGTGCAGGGCGGTTCCGGCACCGTCAGGCACATCGATCAGATGCTGGAAGTGATGCGCGATGCCAAGGGCCAAAAACCCCGGCTGGTGCATCGGCTCGACAAGGAGACGGCAGGCTGCCTCCTGGTCGCGAAAACGCGGTTCGCCGCGACCGCGCTCACGGGATCGTTCCGCCATCGTTCGGCGCGCAAGATCTACTGGGCGCTGGTGGCCGGAGTGCCGAAGCCGAAGCAGGGCCGCATTTCGACCTACCTCGCCAAGGAGGAGAGCGAGGACGATACCATCATGCGCATCGCCGCTCACGGCGACGAGGGCGCCAGCCATGCAGTGACCTATTATGCCGTGGTGGAGACCTCGGCGCAGAAGCTCGCTTGGGTATCGCTGAAGCCGGTGACCGGACGGACCCATCAGCTGCGCGCGCATATGGCGCACATCGATCATGCCATCGTCGGCGATCCCAAATACTTCAACAAGGAGAACTGGCAGCTGCCGGGCGGCCTGCAGAAACGGCTGCATCTCTTGGCGCGCCGGATCGTTATACCGCATCCGCGCGGCGGGTTTATCGACGCCACCGCGCCGCTGCCGCCGCATATGCTGCAATCGTGGAACCTTTTGGGTCTCGAGGCCGACCGGTTCGATCCGATCGAGAACGCGCCTGAAGAATAATCCGATTGCGGTTTTCCGGGAGGATCACAATATATCCCGATGACCGGAAGTCAGTTTCTGTACTGGGCGAGAAACATCCGCAAGGAATCATGCGGGCTCTCGACGTCCGAAATCACCCAGCCATCGCGGCCATTGACGAGAATGAAATTCAGCGTCACCGCCCGACCGTTGTTGGTGAAGGCGGCAGTGACATAGGTCCTGTCGAATTGCTTGCGGAGGATTGATATCGAGACAGTGCCGATCTTCCACGCCACGCTCTGCACCAGAAAATCGTAAGGCTGGTTTTCTAGGGAAATCCAGGCTTCCCGCAAACTCGGGTCGAAGAACTGGCGCGCGGCGGCGGAATCGCGCGGCAGCCCGTTCGAGAGATCGGACGACCGGTCGCCGTAATAGGCGTAGACATTCCTGACCAGCGATTCCGGCGAACGGAATCCGGCCCCAACACGCAAGATGCCGAGACCGGAAACCAGAACCAGTACCGCTGCAAAGATCCTTGCCATCGCCGCTTCAGCTTTATTTGCCCCTGCTATTATCATATTCTTGCGGGCAAATTGCCGACAAACAGAAGACAAAAAACGAATGCGTGAATTGTTCGAAGAAGCATCCGGAAAATCCCCGCTCGATCCGGAGGAAGCGGTGCGGCGTACGACGCGGGGTCCGCGCCGGAAACGCTTTTACGCCCACGCCGGCGTGGTCGAAGGCAGCGACGGCTTTGCAATTACGCTGGACGACAAGCCGATCCGCACGCCTTCCGGCCGTCAGGTGGTCGTGCCCGTCAGGGTGATCGCGGATGCCATCGTCGCCGAATGGGAAGCCCAGAAGGAGTTCATCGATCCCCTGACAATGCCGATGACCCGGTTCGCCAACAGCGTGGTCGATGCCGTGGTCGATCGGGTCGAGGCGGTCAGCTCTGACATCGCTGAATATTTTCAGTCCGATCTCTTGTTCTACCGCGCCGGCCATCCCGAGGCGCTGGTCGCGCGCGAGGCCGCACTTTGGGATCCCCTGTTGTTCTGGGCGGCGGATACGCTAGGCGCGCCCTTCATTCTTGCCGAAGGGATCGTGCACGTCCGCCAGCCCGATTCGGCGATAGCGGCGGCGCGCGCGGCGCTGCCCGCCGACCCCTGGTCGGTCGCGGCCTTGCATGTAGTCACGAGCCTGACGGGCTCGGCACTGCTCGCTTTGGCGCTGCTGCGCGGCGTATTGGATCAGGATCAGGTCTGGGCCGCCGCCCACGTCGATGAGGACTGGAACATCGAAAAATGGGGCGCGGATGAAGAGGTGGCCGCGCGGCGCGCGGCGCGGCTGGTCGATTTCAGGGCCGCCGCAGCGATTCTTGAAGCCCTGAATCGGACTTAAAGTCCTGAATTAGAGCATGATCCGGAAAAGTGGGAACCGGTTTTCCGAAAAGATCATGCTCAAACAAAAAGATAGAACGGGATGACGATTCGAAGAAAAGTCATCCCGGTCTAGTCAGTCGGTTAACGAGAGGTTTACGACGCTGCGCTAGCCTCGATGGCCCAGCGAGACTGCCTCATGTCGATTTCCGTCAATCCGATCCTCCCGGTGATTGCCGCCCAGGGCGCCGCGCCTGATCTCGTGCTACAGCCGGGAAGCGTTGTTGACGCCGAGGTGCTCAAGATACTCTCCGACGATCTGGTGCGGATCGCGATAGCAAGCCTCTCGATCGATGTGCTCTCGGAGATTCCGCTTGCTGCCGGCCAGACCCTGCAGCTTGCGGTATCTCAAACGCCGGACGGAATCAGGCTCGCGGTGGTCGGGCAGGGTGCGGGATCCGCCGCCTCCGCCGATACCGCAACGCTGCCGCCCAATGCGCCTGTCGATGCCGCGGCGGGTCCGCCGCTCAGTGCGGCGCTTCCCAGGAATACATTGACGCCGCTTGAGCAGGTAGCCGTCGCCGCGGCGGCCGAGAACGCGGCCACCCAGCAGGACAGCCTGGCGCCCCTGTTTGCCAATCTCGGCGTCGTCGCCGGCTCGAACAGCCTGCCTCCGAAACTGCAACAGGCTGTCATGCAGGTGCTGGTGCAGCAGACCAGCCTCGACCGGAATCTGACCGGCAGCGACGTCAGGAATGCCGTGCAAAAATCCGGGCTTTTTCTGGAGGCCTCGCTGGCGTCGGGATCGGTTTCGCTCGCCACCGGCATGCCCGATCTGAAGGCGGCGCTGATCGTGCTTCGTCAGGCACTTGTGTCCTCGCTAGGCGCGGCCGCCGCGACGCAAAACCCGGCCACGCCGGTGACCGCCATGCCCACGCCGGCAACCGCCGCGCCGGCGACCGTTGTACCGCAGCCCGCCGTGCTGGGGACTCCCGTGATTTCCGCAGGCGAAAGCGCGGCTTCGGAGCAGGTCGCGGCGGCGCCGCCGCTTGTCCCCTCACTGGCTCCCGACATCGGGGCGCAAGAGATGCTCCCGCCGCAGGCGCGGGTGCCGGTCGTCGGCGAATCCGCGGGATCGAACGTTACTGTCCGGATCGTGCTCCCCGAAGCGCTGCTCAACGCCGGGCCTCGAACGTTGACGGCTGGCGCCGCGCTGAATCTGCTGCAGGAGACGATGCCGCCTATGCCGCGCATCACGGACAACGCATCATTGCCTGCGGCGACGCCGCAAAATGGGCCCAGCGACGACGTCACCTTCCATACCCAAACGCCACCGCCGCCATTTCGCGGGGCGTTGCCCTCGGCGCAACCGGTGGCCACGCCTTCGATCGCCCCTGGCGCGCCGCTCGCCGCTACGGCGCATCATCTGCTCGGGGATACCGACGCCGCGATCGCGCGCCAGACCTTGCTGCAGGTCGCCTCACTGCCGGATCGTGTCGATACCCCGGCCGCCCGGATTGATCCGGCGGCGCCGCGCTGGAGTTTTGAAATCCCGTTCGCGACGCCGCAGGGAACCGCGATGGCGCAGTTCGAAATCTCGCGCGACGGCGGCAGCGAGGCCGAATCCGCAAAGCGGATTTGGCGGGCGCGGTTCTCGCTCGACGTCGAGCCCGCGGGTCCGGTCCATGCGCTGGTGTCGCTGAGCGGCGAACGGACGTCGGTGCGGATGTGGGCGGAGCGGCCCGCCACGGCGGCGCAATTGCGTGCAGGCGCCGCACAACTGAGCCAGGCGCTCAGCAAGGCCGAGCTTCGGCCCGGCGATATCGTGATCCGCGCCGGCGCGCCTCCGCAATCGGCGCCGGCGCGCGCGGGGCGTTTTCTGGATCGCGCGCTATGAGCGTGGAGACGCGGAACCAGCTTGCGGTCGCGCTGCAATACGACAGGAGCGGTGCGCCGCGGGTTGTCGCCAAGGGCAGGGGCAGCATCGGCGCCAAAATCATCGAGGTCGCCACGGCCCATGGCATCCCGATCGAGGAGAACGAAGTGCTGGCCGGGGCGCTCTCCAATGTCGAACTCGGCGACGAGATTCCGGCCGAGCTCTACAAGGCGGTCGCGGAGGTTCTGATTTTCGTTCTCAGGCTGACAGGCCGAATTCGCTAGGCTCTTTTGACTGTCATTGTTTCACCACGATGTCATCCGCATCGTTGCCGCCGTCTTCCGCCCGCCTCGGACGCCGCCATGATCAATCGCCGCCATGCGCTCGGCCTTCTTGCTGCCGCGAGCTTCTTGCCGTCGCGCGGGTTTGCCAATGTCGCGCCCCAGCGCAGCGAAATTCGCGATGGTCTGGCGAAGCATTTTATCGATGCGGGAACGGCCGGTACCTTTGTCGGCTACAAGGTCGACGATTATCTCGTCATCGCCAGCGACAAGGATCGTTCGGGGGAGGCGAAGCTGCCGGCTTCGACCTTCAAGATTCCGAATTCGGTGATCGCGCTGGAGACCGGCGTGGTCGGCGACCCCGACAAGGACGTCTTCAAGTGGGACGGCGTTGTCAGAAGCATCGAGGCCTGGAATCGCGACCACACCATGCGGACCGCGATCGCGGCGTCCGCGGTGCCGGTCTATCAGGAGATCGCCCGGCGCATCGGAGCGGAGCGGATGCAGAAATATCTCGATCTGCTGGAATACGGCAACCGCGATATCGGCGGCGGCATCGACCGGTTCTGGCTGACCGGCGGAAGCTTGCGCATCGATCCGGTGCAGCAGGTCGATTTCCTCGACCGGCTGCGGCGCGGCGCGCTGCCGGTCTCGAAGCGCAGCCAGGATCTGGTGCGCGATATCCTCCCGGTGACGAAGGCCGGCAATTCCGTCATCCGCGCCAAGAGCGGTCTGGTGGGCGCCGAGCGCGGCCAGCCTTCGCTGGGCTGGATGGTGGGCTGGGCCGAGAAGGGCAGCGCGAGCACGGTGTTTGCCCTCAATATGGATTGCCCGGAGCCGCGCCATATCGCTGACCGCATGAATATAACGCAGCAATGCCTCGGGGATATCGGAGCGATTTGAACTGTCGCGGCCGATCGCATAGCCTTGCTCATTCAGCAATGGGAGCAGATATGCCGGACTTGCCACATCCTGTCCCGCGATTGACAAACGAGATCGCAAGCTTCCACGCGCACGTCTATTACGATCCCTCCGCAACACGCTCGGAGGCCGAGCGGCTGCGAACATGGATCGACGAGCGTTTTTTCGTCACCCTGGGCCGCTGGCATGACGTGAAAGTAGGCCCGCACGATCAGGCCATGTTCCAGATCGCTTTTGCCTCGAAGGTTTTTCCGGCGCTGGTGCCGTGGCTGATGCTTAACCACGGCAGCCTGAGCATCCTGGTCCATCCGAACACGACCAATCCGCGCAGGGATCACCTTGCGGATCCGCTGTGGATCGGGCCGCCGCTGGCGGTGCATGGAGAGAAGCTGCCGGAGCACGCCGACATGGAGCAGGCGCCGGCGCCGAATACGACGTTCGCTGTTCCCGCGACCGCCCGGGCGCTGCGCTTTGCGCAACTAACCATGGACCAGCTTGACGAGAAGCAGAAGCCGCTCGGCGAGCAGATCATGAAAGTCTCGAGTGTCGGCATCGGGGGACCTTATAACTCTCTGCTTCGCAGCCCGGTGCTGGGGCAGCGGCTGTTCGACCTGTTTCATTATCTGCGCTGGGAAACTTCGGTGCCGACTAGGCTCAACGAGTTCGCGATCCTCATCATCGGCCGGCAATGGCGTTCGCAAATCGAATGGTTGGCGCACGCGCCTATCGCAGCGAAGGCGGGGCTTTCTCCCGATATCATCGTTGAGCTTAAGGCCAGCAAGCGGCCGTCGAACATGGCCGAGGACGAGGCGATCGTGTACGACTTCGTCACCGAGCTCACGACCGCCAGGAAAGTTTCCGACGAAACCTATGCGCGGGCGAAGAAGGTTTTCACCGATCAGCAGATCGTCGACCTGACCGCGGTGGCGGGCAACTACGTCATGGTGGCGATGCTGCTGGCGATGGCGGAGCAAACCGTGCCTCCCGGCAAGGAGCCGCCGTTCAAGGTCGGCGAGAAGTAATCGGCCGCGATTTCACGCCGTGTTGGCCGCATCCTTGCCGATGCGGCCGAGATGGGTGAATGTGAACCCCGCGCGATACTTCAGGCCGTAGCCAAGTGCGCGGTCGAAGCCGATATGCGCGAGCCAGATCATCGCGATCGAAAGCGTGAGCGGCGAGGCCAGCGTGAACCCCGTCGTCATCAGCGCCATCGGCGCCATGTAGCTGTGGGCCGCATTATAGACGAGGGCGCCCACCCGGGGACCCGCGAGGTAGCCCGCAAAGCTCAGATCGGGCGCCAGGAACAGGATGGCGTAGATCCACCACGATCCGCCCCAGACCGCGTAGGCCACCGTCATTCCCGCGAGCAGCGTCAGCCCCTCCAGCCGCAGCAGCGTTCGCACCCCGCCGGTGACGGTGCCTGTGGTCTCGGTCGCCGCCGCCCCGTTCATCGCTCGCCCTCCCTCAGATTGCCCCTGATAACTGTGCACCTCTTGTACCGCCCGTGCCGCTGGTTGATCGTGTGCAGAGACCAAAGGTTGGGTCATTCGAGATTTGATAACGCTACATAGGCCACACACCGACTAAGGGCTTGCCAAAATGCAAGCTCATGTTGCTCAACCTCGAATTTTGAAAGCGGACCCTTCGGGCCGGTCTTGCTAGCCCAGTATGTTATTGCGCCAAAATCGCTGCGATAGGTCCAGTTTGCATGTGCGATGGCATTCCTAAACGCACGAATGCGGTCAGCAAAGAGAAATTCTGCGCACTTCCTGGCTACCGATCCGCTCGGCGTGTTCTTGGAGAGAATGCTGAAACAAGACTCTGGTAGGTAGACGAAGCAGATATAGTTTTGGGTGATGATTTGGGCGCGGACCACGACCGGTGGAACATTCGAATTTGCCACGATGTCCATCCACCCTTGGAATGCGCGCAGTTCCTGCAGACGATCGCGTAATGCGACTGGAGAAGCTGCAGCAATTTCTCGCTTTACGTCGCCGGGCAAAAAGCGAACGTCACTAGCTATTGTGGTCGCAAGCTTGCGGCTTTCGGCCTCGGAGATTTTTATTTCCGAAAATAATCTGTCGGACCAGACAGCTAATTGTTCGTCGAGTCGCTTCCAAGTCATGCTTAGTCGTTCTGCCCAGTTAAGGTTTATTGGTACTTGCGCCGCTTGAATGCCGCAACATCGGCTAGCGCCAACTTGAACCACTCTCCGTTGGCCCGCTTATCTGCAAAGCGACGATGCCAATATGCTTCAATTCCAGCGGGGTCATCCGTTCGGATCGCGTGAACGAGTTCGGCAGCCTCGGGAAGTGCGATCCAAATTTCTTTCACGCGCCTCTCAAGTTCGTCGCTTCGTCCAATTTTGTAGTGCGCGCCTAGTATCGGGACGAGGTCGGGATAGTTGCCATTGGCTTTCACCCACCCAGCAAGATGGTCGGGGATGTTTTTCAGCGAACCAAAATGCCTGATGATGCTTTTGGTATTAGGGAATTTATCGTCCGTCTTTTGAAACATACGGAGTTCCATGGCGGTCGGGAATTTGCCGTAGTGACGGCAAGCCTCAGCGATTTTCGCGAGGAAAAATTCCTCTTCAAACTTCTCTTGCTTTACGTTCGGCTCGTACCCGCCTCCCTTACGGCATCACCCCATCGCGCCCAATGCACACCTCTCCAAGCGCCCTCACGAATGCCAGTTTCAGGCTCAAAAAAGCGCGCGCTGGGCGACTGTCCGCCATTTGCTTGAGCGAGCCTGCGTATCTCGTTCAAAATCTGTTCACGCATTCGCCTGCTTCCCGTGCGCGCCTTGGTGAGATAAACATAGAGCATTGATGCGAGGTCGCAAAAGCCGAAGCGCAGGTGTGTTTGCCGGAGCCCCGACGAATTGCCGTACAAAAAGCGGGGTAAAGAGTGGAGCGCTACACGGCGGCGGGCACATAACAGTTTGATTTAACGAGCGATTTAGCAATAATCATTTCGCTTGCCATCAACTGCCGTGTTAGAACCCATCCAAATCCTAAGGCCAACGGACGGGCGGGAGCCAATGAAAGACATCCTGGAAACCCTTGAGGAGCGCCGCGCCGGCGCAAGGCTCGGCGGCGGAGAGAAGCGCATCGAGGCGCAGCATGCCCGCGGCAAGCTGACCGCTCGGGAGCGCATCGAGCTGCTGCTCGACAAGGGCAGTTTCGAGGAGTTCGACATGTTCGTCGAGCACCGCTCGGTGGAATTCGGCATGGACAAGACGAGAGTGCCGGGCGATGGCGTGGTCACGGGCTGGGGCACGGTGAACGGCCGCAAGACCTTTGTCTTTGCCAAGGATTTTACGGTGTTCGGCGGCTCGCTGTCGGAGACCCACGCGCAGAAAATCGTCAAGATTCAGGACATGGCGATGAAGGCGAGGGCGCCGATCATCGGGCTCTACGACGCCGGCGGTGCCCGGATTCAGGAAGGCGTCGCGGCGCTCGCGGGATATTCCTACGTGTTCCGCCGCAACGTCATCGCCTCCGGCGTGATCCCCCAGATTTCCGTCATCATGGGCCCCTGCGCCGGTGGCGACGTCTATTCGCCCGCCATGACCGACTTCATCTTCATGGTAAAAAACACCAGCTACATGTTCGTCACCGGGCCCGACGTGGTGAAGACCGTCACCAACGAGGTCGTCACAGCGGAAGAACTCGGCGGCGCGAGCGTGCATGCCACGCGCTCCTCGATCGCCGACGGCGCCTTCGAGAACGACGTCGAGACGCTGTTGCAGATGCGCCGGCTGATCGATTTCCTGCCCGCCAACAATACCGACGGCGTGCCGGAATGGCCGAGTTTTGACGATATCGGGCGGGTCGACATGTCGCTGGACACGCTGATCCCCGACAATCCGAACAAGCCCTACGACATGAAGGAGCTGATCCTGAAGGTCGTGGACGAGGGCGACTTCTTCGAAATCTCCGAAGCCTTCGCCAGGAACATCGTCACCGGTTTCGGCCGCATCGCCGGGCGCACCGTCGGCTTCGTCGCGAACCAGCCGATGGTGCTGGCGGGCGTGCTCGACTCGGACGCCTCGCGCAAGGCGGCGCGCTTTGTCCGATTCTGCGACGCGTTCAACATCCCGATCGTCACCTTTGTCGACGTCCCCGGCTTCCTGCCCGGCACCGCCCAGGAATATGGCGGCCTGATCAAACATGGCGCGAAACTGCTGTTCGCCTATTCGCAATGCACGGTGCCGCTGGTGACCGTGATCACGCGAAAGGCCTATGGCGGCGCGTTCGACGTGATGGCGTCCAAGGAAATCGGCGCCGACATGAACTACGCCTGGCCGACCGCGCAGATCGCCGTGATGGGCGCCAAGGGCGCGGTCGAGATCATCTTCCGCTCCGATATCGGCGACACCGATGCGATCGCGGCGCGCACGAGGGAATATGAGGACCGGTTTCTGTCGCCGTTTATTGCCGCCGAGCGCGGCTATATCGACGACGTCATCATGCCGCATTCGACCCGGCGGCGGATTGCCCGCGCGCTGGCGATGCTAAGGGACAAGCGTGTCGAACTGCCCATGAAGAAGCACGATAATCTGCCGTTGTAGGCAACGTTGCTGATTGCTCTACCGGCGATGACGAACAAGAAAACGCACCGGGAGATCGCCCATGCCATCAGCCTATTTCGTCGTTCGAGCCACCGTCGCCGATCCCGCCAGGCGGGCGGCGTTCGACAAGTGGTACGCAAAGGAGCATCTGCCCGACGCGGCAAAGGCGTTCGGCGTCAAGAAGGCGTGGCGGTTCTGGAGCGCCACGGATCCCTCGCTGCATGAGGCGATGTACGAGTTCGCCGATCAGGCCGCGCTCGATCGCGCAATGCAGGGGGAGGATCTGAAGCGGCTGATCGCGGACTTCAACCGCGACTGGCCCGAAGTGACGCGCACGCGCGAGATTTTGGTCCTGGCGGAAGAGTTCGGGGCGGGGTAGGACCCCGTCATTCCGGGGCGCGCGTCAGCGCGAACCCGGAATCTCGCGCCGACAACCTCTGGATTCCGGGTTCATCGCCATCGGGCGGCGCGGAGCGCCGACCCGTTGGCGACGCCCCGGAATGACGATTGCTTAGTTTCCGGCACTCGCCGGGGACGACCAAAGAGTTTTGCCCGCCTTAACCTGAACGCGCAATTCAGCGAACATTCATCTCGGCGCCTTCAAACTCTTCCTCGCATCACTCGCCATGCACGAAGAGGAAGATGTCAATGGAACGCCGCCACTTTCTGA
This sequence comes from uncultured Alphaproteobacteria bacterium, assembly GCA_963801875.1. Classification (GTDB taxonomy): domain Bacteria; phylum Pseudomonadota; class Alphaproteobacteria; order Rhizobiales; family Xanthobacteraceae; genus Bradyrhizobium. The sequence continues at coordinate 23,544 of CAWDGT010000014.1, forward strand.
AACTCGCCATTGGAGTTGCCGCCGGAGCCGCTGCCTCTGCTGCGAGCGCGCAGGCCGCGCCGCTGTTTCCGCAGCCGCTGGCCGAAGCCGAACGGCTGCCGCCGGCCAATGCGGACATTCGTCCCGCGGTGACGTCGGAGGCCGAGGTCGCGGAGCTAAAGTCGGAGGAGGTGCGCTGGGGACATCACGGCCACGGGCATCACTGGGGTTGGCATCACCGCCACTGGGGCTGGCACCACCGTCACTGGCACCGCCGTTACTGGTAAGGCGCGCTGGCCGTTAACAGAGCGCCACATTTTTCGTACAAGTCCGAAATCGCCGCATCGCGGCAAATCTGAGAGGAAAGGAAAGCGCCTATGAAGATACTTGTTGCATCAGCGTTTGCTATTTGCCTCGGCCTTACGGCGATCTCCGCGTCGAAGGCGATGCCGCTGGCGCCGCTCGACCAGGCCGTGTCGGCCAATGCCATCCGCGTCGCCGGCGGCTGTGGGCCCGGCTGGCACCGCGGTCCCTATGGCGGATGCCGCCCGATGTACAACTGCCCGCCCGGCTGGCATTCCGGACCGTTCGGCCGCCAGTGTTTCAGGAATTGGTAAAATTCACGCGGAGGGCGGGAATTCCCGCCCTCCTTTTTAAGGAGCGCACGCGCTCGCCGCGGCTACGGAAGCGGTGCTGATGATTAGTCGGTGCTGGTGCCGAACAGCGCGGCAAATCGCTTGGCGCCGTTGCGGCTGAAATTGACGACGCGGCTGCCGGGCGTGGCATCGCGTGCGGCCCATTTCAGTTCGGTGAATCGGTTCATCATCGCCGCGCCGAGCGTGCCGGCGAGATGATGGCGCCGCTCGCTCCAGTCGAGACAGGCCTTACACACCGGACGGCGCGGATGGGCGAGCGTCGCGGCATCGATCTGCAGGGCGCTGGCCATGAAGCGCTTGCCTTCGGCCGTGAGTTCGATCGCCTGCTTGCTCTGGCGGACCAGCTTTTGCTTCTTCAGGCTGTTGAGCATCTGCACGCCGAGATCGCCGGCGAGATGATCGTAGCAGATCCGCGCGCGGCGCAAGGCCGGATCCTTCGGCCCGGTGCGTACCCGCATGTGGCCGGCGCGCGCGGCAAGGCCCGCGAGCCCCTCCAATACGCCGGCGACATCGGGGCCGGTGAGGCGATAATAGCGGTGGCGGCCCTGTTTCTCCGGCTCGATCAGGCCGCCAGCTTCGAGCTTCGCCAGGTGCGAACTCGCTGTCTGCGGCGTGATGCCGGCCTGGTGCGCCAACTCGCTCGCGGTCAGCGCGCGGCCGGTCATCAGCGCCGTCAGCATGTTGGAGCGCGCGGGATCACCGACCAGGGCGGCGACCATGGCGATATCGGGACCTGCTTTCATAGTTCGATGATAACCGAAGCATCGACGTCGATCAAGCGTCTATATCGAATTCGTTCGAAACGTGGGAGGTAGCCGTGTCCGTCACCGTTTTCATCCGCTACCAGCTCGATCCGTTCAAGCGGGCGATGTTCGAGCAATACGCCCAACGCTGGCTCGGCGTCATCCCCCGATGCGGCGGCGACCTGGTCGGCTACTGGATGCCGCATGAGGGCACCAACAACATCGCGTGCGCGCTGATTTCCTTCGAAAATCTCGCGGCTTACGGAAAATTATCGGGCGCGGCTTCGCGGCGACCAGGAGGCCATGGCCAATTTTGATTTCGCCGAGGCGAATAAATTCATCCTTACGGAGGAGCGAACCTTCCTGCGCAAGGTGGTTGCCTGAGGCGGCCCATGCTGGTGCCGAGCGACGGCCATGGCTATGCTCGCAGCCCAAGCGAACCATCAAGGGGGAGATCATGCCGGTCACGACAGCGGACAAGCGCGCCACATTTCACAAAATGCACGAAGCCGGATGTTTCGTGATCCCAAATCCCTGGGATATCGGTAGCGCCAAGGCGCTGCAGCACATGGGCTTCAAGGCGCTCGCCTCCACCAGCGCCGGCTTTGCCTGGACCATCGGCAAGGCCGACAATCGCGTCACGCTCGATGATGTCTGCGCGCATCTCGCCGCGCTGTGCGACGCGGTCGAATTGCCGGTCAATGCGGATTTCGAAGGCGGTTTTGCGCATCAGCCGGACAAGGTCGCCGCCAACGTCGCGCGCGCGGTCAAGACTGGCGTCGCCGGATTGTCGATCGAGGATTCCACTGGCGATGCCGCCAAACCGATCTACGAGCGCGCCTTCGCGATCGAGCGCATCAAGGCGGCGCGGGCGGCGATCGACGCCGACAACAGTGGCGTCATGCTGGTCGGCCGCTGCGAAGGCTTTCTGGTCGGGCAGACCGATCTGAACATGGTGATCGACCGGCTGCAGGCCTATGCGGAAGCAGGCGCCGACTGCCTGTATGCGCCCGGCATCCGTTCAAAAGAGCAGATAGCCGCGGTGGTGAAGGCGGTGCATCCGAAGCCGGTCAATCTCCTGCTGGGGTGGCCCGGCCTTTCCGTCGCGGAAGTCGCCGAGCTCGGTGTTCGCCGCATCAGTATCGGCGGTTCGCTGGCGCGCGCGGCGTGGGGCGGGTTCATGCGGGCGGCGCGCGAGATCGCGGAGAAGGGGACGTTCACCGAACTCGGCAATGGCTATCCTGGCGGCGAGCTGAACAAGATGTTTAGCTAAAGCGCACAAAAGGACGCAGCGGACAAATCTGTCCGCTGCGCCAGACGCAAGTCATCGGTGGCTATTTGCTCGGCGCGCTGCTGGCGGGCGGGTTGCTGGCGGGCGGCGGCGTCTGCGGAGCCGCACCCGTCGTCACGCCCTGATTGGTATTGGCGCGGGGAGTGACGTCGCGCATGCCCGGGGGCGCGGCGGGAGGCGACGACTGCGTGGTGTTCTGCGCGGTCGAAGACGTGCCGTGGTTGACCGATGAATTGTTCAGGCCGTAGAAAACCGCGCCGAGTATCACGGCGACCGCGATCGCGAAAATCGCGATCTTGCCGCCGTTCGCGGGTCCTTCGGCGAGTTCGGGGTCGGGCTGCAGCTCATTGTCGAGGCGCGCTGCCCGGCGATGCGCGTCATCGGCGAAATTGGAAATATAGGGATCGTCAGCGGGGTTGGAACGATAGGGATCGTTCGGATTGCGTTCGATTGCCATGATTGGGTTCCTCCATTGACGGAAGGACAACCGCCGGGCGACACGCGGGTTCCTGATTCGAAACAATCTTTCTGCGATTGCTTTCCGCGCTCGGGACGGAACTTGAAGGAATCCTTCAGGGAACTTTCATCCGCGCTTTCTGCACCGCGCCGGCGTCACAAGCGGGGCGGCGTTGCCCCAGGAATTTCGAATGTAGTTCGTGATGTCGGCGATCTCCTGGTCCGGCAATTGTTTGGCGTAGGCCGGCATCGATCCGGCATTGGGCGCGCGCGCCGTCGTCACCGTCTGCGCGCCGTCGAGAATGATACGAAGCGTGCTTGCGGGATCGGCGGATTGCAGATTGGCGTTACCAGGCAGCGGCGGATAAATCCGCGGGGCGCCGCTGCCGTCGGCTTCATGGCAGGCGATGCAGGCATGGGCGTAGATCGCTTTACCCGCCATCATGTCTGCTGGCGGCGGCGGGGCGACATCAGGCTCAGGCGCGCCCGCCGGAAGGTCCTTCAGATAGATCGCAATCGCGCGGACATCGGCGTCGCTCATCTTCGAGGTCGAATTGACCACGACTTCGGCCATCGGCCCGCCGGAATGACTTCTGCCGTTGCGGCCGCTTTGCAGATATTCCACGATATCCTCGATGCCCCATGATCTCAGCCCGCCTCGCGCCGCGCCGTCGAGCCGCGGCGCAAACCAACCGTCGATCGATCCACCGCCATAGGCTTGACCACGCTTGTCGGCGCCGAACATGGTTTTCGGCGTATGGCATGCGCCGCAATGCGGGGCTCCCGTGACCAGATAACCGCCGCGATTCCATTCCGCGCTTTTCTGCTGATTGGGCTCGAATATGCCGGGCCGGAAGAACAGGAGATTCCAGGCCCGCATCACCACGCGATAGTTCAGTGGCCAGCGCAGTTCGAGCGGCGGCCGCGCGTTGTGCTGGGGTGTCAGCGTCGCGAGATAGGCCCGGATCGCCAGCACGTCGTCGCGGGTGAGTTTCGTGAAATTCGGATAGGGGAATGCCGGGTAATAGCGCGAGCCGTCAGGCGCCACGCCGTAACGCAGCGCGCGGTAGAAGTCGTCGTCGCTCCAGGCGCCCAGCCTGGTATCGCGATCCGGCGTCAGATTGGGCGAATAAATTCCACCGAACGGGGTATCTATGCGCTTGCCGCCGGCGAACGGCTTTGCCGGATCGGCGGTATGGCAACCTGCACAATCGGCCGCCACCACAAGCGCCTGGCCTCGCGCAATGGTCTCCGCCGGGGGCTCGGCCTGCTCCTTGCCAAGGCTGAATGCAGTGCACAAAAGCATTATCGCGAGAATCGCCCGCATTGCGCGACGTCGTCCTACCGATTTGGTGTTACGTTGGCGGCAGTATAACGCGAAGATGTACGGCCGGGAGCGCCGGATCGTTTCGCGCCGGGCTCGTCCTGCGACACAATGCGTAAACGGGGCCGCGTTTGCGGGCATGAAATTGCCATCCGCCGGCGCGGAACTCCATTGCCGAGATTTGTGGTGCGCTGGCTCCAAAAATCGACATAGACTGGCGCAGTTCGGATTTGGAACAGGGCGTCCAGCCTTGTTCTAACGGGTTGAATGGCTAGGTAAAAACCAGCCGCCTCGGCCAACGGCCGTTTGAGGGGCGCTAAGAGGGTGGAATGGGAATCAACCAAGGTCCGATCAGTCTCGACCAGAAATACACCCAGGGCTCCGGCCACGTCTTCCTGACCGGGATCCAGGCGCTGGTCCGCTTGCCGATGGCGCAAATCCGCCGCGACCGCGCTAGCGGCCTCAATACCGCGGGTTTTGTCACGGGATACCGCGGCTCGCCGCTCGGCGGCTACGACCAGCAGCTTTTTGCCGCGCGAAAACACCTCGACCAGTACAACATCAAATTCCAGCCCGGCGTGAATGAAGACCTGGCGGCTACCGCGATCTGGGGTTCACAACAGCTCAATCTTTCCCCCGGCGCCCGCCACGACGGCGTGGTCGGCATCTGGTACGGCAAGGGCCCCGGCGTCGACCGCTGCGGTGACGTGTTTCGCCACGGCAATGCCGCGGGCTCGGCGAAAAACGGCGGCGTGCTGTGTCTGGCCGGCGACGATCACGGCGCCAAGTCCTCGACCGTGCCGCATCAGTCGGACCACGCCTTCATCTCGGCGCTGATGCCCTATCTCTATCCTTCCAGCATCCACGAAATGATCGAGATGGGGCTGCTGGGAATTGCGATGTCGCGCTATTCCGGCTGCTGGGTAGGCATGAAGGTGATCACCGAGACCGTGGAGACCACGGCCGAGATCGATCTGACCAGCGAGATGACGCCTTTCATCATTCCCACCGATTTCGAGATGCCGCCGGGTGGGCTCAATCTGCGCTGGCCCGATGACCGCTACGATCAGGACCGCCGGCTGCAGGACTACAAGGGCTTTGCCGCGATCGCGTTCGCGCGCGCCAACAAGGTCAACCGCATCACCATGGATTCGCCGAACGCGCGATTCGGCATCATGGCCTCCGGCAAGAGCTATGAGGACATAAGGCAGGCGCTGCGCGAACTCGGGGTGACGCCTGAAGTCGCCGCCAAAATTGGCTTGCGACTTTACAAGATCGGCATGCCCTGGCCGCTCGAGCCGCAAGGGGTGCGCGAATTTGCCGTCGGTCTCGAGGAGATCTTCATCATCGAGGAGCGCCGCGAGATCGTCGAGAACCAGGTCAAGCAGGAACTGTTCAACTGGCGCGACGACGTGCGGCCGCGCATCGTCGGCAAGATGGACGAGCACGACAAGCGCTTCCTGCCGTTCGCTGAGGAGCTCAGCGTGGCCTCGCTGGCAAGCTCGCTCACCGAAAGATTGCTGCGTCTGAACCTCAACCCCGAAATCGCGGCGATGCTGCGCGCCAAGGCCGACTGGTTCAACGGCCGCCAGGCCACCCAGATGCAGGCGGTGGCGCCGATCACCCGCACGCCGTATTTCTGCTCGGGCTGCCCGCACAACACTTCGACCAAGGTACCGGATGGAAGCCGCGCCTTCGCCGGCATTGGCTGCCACTTCATGTCGCTGTGGATGAATCGCAACACCGAAACCTTCACCCATATGGGCGGCGAGGGCGTGCCCTGGGTCGGCGTCGCGCCCTTCACCAATGAAGAACACGTGTTCGCCAATATCGGCGACGGCACCTATTTCCATTCCGGCAGTCTGGCAATCCGTCAGGCGATCGCGTCCAAGGCCAACATCACCTACAAGATCCTCTACAATGATGCGACCGCGATGACCGGCGGCCAGCATGTCGACGGCGAGCTGTCGCCGCAGCAGGTTACCTTCCAGCTGCACTCGGAGGGTATCCGCGACATCTATCTGGTGTCGGAGAATCCGGACGCCTATCCGGCTTCCGATATCGCGCCGGGCACCAAGACCGCGCATCGCGATGAACTCGACGCGGTCCAGAAAACGCTGCGCCAGGTGAAGGGCGCCTCCGCCATCGTCTTCGTGCAGACCTGTGCGGCGGAAAAACGCCGTCGCCGCAAAAGGGGGACGCTGGAGGATCCACCGCGCCGCATGATCATCAATGCCGCCGTCTGTGAAGGCTGCGGCGACTGCTCGGTGCAGTCGAACTGCATCTCGGTCGAGCCGCTGGAGACCGAGATGGGGCGCAAGCGCACCATCAATCAGTCGACCTGCAACAAGGACTACTCCTGCGTGAAGGGTTTTTGCCCGTCCTTCGTCACGGTCGACGGCGGCAAGCTGCGCAAGCGCGCGCCGGCCGATCTCGGCGATATCGGCGATCTGCCGGAGCCGGCCTCGCGGCCCTCGCTGGTGCGGCCCTACAACGTCGCGGTCGGCGGCGTCGGCGGCACCGGCGTGTTGACGATCGGTGCGCTGCTCGGCATGGCCGCCCATATCGAGGGCAAGGCCAGCATGATCCTGGACATGTCGGGGCTGGCGCAGAAGGGCGGCGCGGTGCTGAGCCATGTCCGGCTGTCGGAGCATACCGCCGACGTCACCTGCTCGCGAATCGTGACCGGAACCGCCGATCTCGTGATTGCCGCCGATGAGGTCGTGGCGGCCGCCAGGGAAACCATGACGCTCTGCAAATCCAGCCGCACCTACGGCGTCATCAACAGTCACGTCATCCCCACGGCTGATTTTATCCTCAACCGCGATTTCAATTTCCAGAGCAGCAAGGTCAATCATGTGCTGGAAACGGCGTTGCGGGAAGATTCGTCGTTCTTCGATTTCACCAGGCCCGCGGAAGTCCTGCTCGGCGATTCCATCGCCACCAACATGATGATGATGGGCTATGCCTACCAGAAGGGATTGTTGCCGCTGACGGCGGCCTCGATCGAGCAGGCCATCGAGGTCAATGGCGTTGCGATCAAGATGAACACGCAAGCCTTCCGGCTCGGCCGTCTGGCAGCCGCGGATCCCGCGCGAATTGCGGTCATGATGAAGGGCAAGGACGAGACCGTTGCGCCGAAGACGCTCGATATGATGTCGCTCGATGAAATCATCGCTCACCGCAGCGCGTTCCTGACCGACTATCAGAATGAAAAGCTCGCCGAGCGCTACCGCAAGCTGGTGCGTGAGGTGCGCGACGCCGCCGTCAATGGCGGCTTCGGTGAGGAATTGCCACGTGCGGTTGCCATCAATTATGCAAAACTGCTCGCCTACAAGGACGAATACGAGGTGGCGCGGCTTTACACCGACGGCCGGTTCGAAAAGCAGATCCGCGATCAGTTCGACGGCGACTTCAGGATCAGTTTCAACCTGGCGCCGCCGATCATGGCCGGCGGTCTCGACGCCTTGGGGCGGCCGCGCAAACGCGCGTTCGGCCCCTGGATGATGCCGGTGTTCCGGCTGCTGTCGAAGATGCGCCACCTGCGCGGCACCGTATTCGACATCTTCGGCGAGACCGCCCACCGCAGGCTCGAACGCGACCTGATCGCCGGCTACGAGAAGGACGTCGCCCACGTATTGTCAGTGCTTTCGCCGTTGACGCTGGATACCGCGATCGAAATTCTCTCGCTGCCGGATCGCATCCGCGGCTTCGGGCCGGTGAAGGAGAAATCGATCCAGGACGCGAAGGCCCGCTATGCGCAGCTGGCGAATGATCTCGCTAACCCGCCGCCGGCGCCACGGCAGATCGCGGCGGAATAAGTTTCTCCGCCCGTCCTGTATAGTGACCAAATTCCGCAGCCCAGCGAAATGACGCGATGTGCCAAAAGGCGACTTCGCTGATCCGCGCGATGGGAGGTCAGTTTCCCGGTTGATCAAGGTCAAGGCGCAGGGTTCGATTTTCTCGCAAAATGCCTCGGGATAAAGGTGTCTGATGCGCCGTGTAAGGATGTCGATATTTGTCGCTTTTGTGCTCGTTATTGAGGGCGCAACGGCGGGTCTGCTCGCGCAAACAACTCCCGATCCGCAGACCCACTACAAGCACGGCCAGGGCTATCAGCACTCCTTTGACGATGCCGAGAAATGGGCCAAGGCGTTTGACGACCCTGCGCGCGATGCCTGGCAAAAGCCCGACGAGGTCTTGAATGCCCTTCACCTGCGGCGAACGGATCGTGTAGCCGATCTAGGTGCGGGCACCGGATATTTCAGCGTCCGGATTGCCAGGCTCGTACCCGAAGGAAAGCTGTTTTCCGTCGATATCGAACCGGAAATGCTCCGTCACCTTCGTGAGCGCGCGCACCATGATCATCTGAGCGTGCTGGTTCCCATACTGGCGAGCGCCGAGAGCGCCAATCTTCCCGAGCCGGTGGACCTCGTTCTCGTTGTCGACACCTACCACCACATCGACAACCGCATTGCCTACTTTTCCAGATTGAGAGCGTCGTTGCGTCCCAATGGACGGCTTGCCATCGTGGATTTCAAGGCGGATTCGCCGGAGGGGCCACCGCCTGAACACCGCATCCCACCCGAAAAAGTAACCTCGGAACTCGAAGCCGCCGGCTATACCCTTGTCGCGCCCCATCTATTCCTGCCGAGGCAATATTTCCTGGTATTTCAAGCCAAGGCTTCGTGAAAAGAAGCCAACATCAGACCAGGCCGTGAACCCATAAATCTGCCGCGCAGACGGCTGGCCAGAGTCCGCTATGCCCCCGATAGCGACCAAATTCCGTCCACCCTCATGGGCGGACCTATAGATCCTGGCACTGCGAATTTTGCTCACACCGCCAGAGCATAGCGCGAGTATCACTTGATTACCGCTTTGGTGGCCCGGTCGTCGCGAAGTACTAATCCTCGTTTCTCACCAACTCAAAGCCCCGGCATCGTCCGGGGCTTTTTTGTGCGGAAGGAAATTAAGCCAATGTCCGGTGTGGGTCCAATCGCTACCGAAATGGGCAGTCCACCCAATGTCTGTTTTTCCCCCGATAGCGACCATTGAGTGGACATGCCAGGAGGTCCGTTTCGTGCCAAAAGCAGAAGTGATCAGTAGCGGGCCCAGTAGGCGATCAAAGACGACTACATCGTGAGGTTTGAGGCCCGATCGATCGGCAGGATCATCCCGCAAAAGGCGCACCTCGATTGCTGGAAATCGCCAACACGGTCGGGCCGGTGCAGCGATAGATCAAACGGCACTTTCTAGAGAGCCGCGTTCCTCGAAGTGACGCTTTTTCTCGAACGCGTCGAACCTTTTTTGCCCAGCCTTCCTGAGGGCAGCAATTCGCTCGGCGCCGGCGGGCATTTCCTGCGCGGCTTTGAGAGCTGCCTCGGCGGCCTCCCACTCCTTCTCTAGCACTTGCTCCAATTTCTCTGGCGCCATGGGACATTAGCGTAATGCGAAAACGGCGCACAAAAAAGCCCCAGACGATGCCGGGGCTTTCAGTACTCAGGTTCGGGAGAGATCAGTACCTCGCAACCACCGAACCGCCGAAGTCACCAAACTTGTAGTTGATGCCGACGCGGGCGATTACGAGGTCGTTTGCAAACCTGGCGCTATAGTGTTCGCCGCCTGAGTTGCAGTCGCCACCGCAACCCACGACAGTCGGGGTTGTCAGCTTGATTCTATCGGATTGACCGAGGTCAACCCAAAGGGCTTCGGCGCGCAAGGTCCAGTTTGGTGTCAGCATGTGCTCGATGCCGCCGCCGACCGCCCATCCAACCCTGGTATCGTTGTAGATGAGTGAAAAGTTGTCGGCGGGATCGCAGCGCGGACAGGTAAATGTCGTATCGATCGAATTTTTCACGCCTGCAAACGCCACGCCAGCGGTGATGTAGAGCAGTGTGCGATCCACGGCGAGACCGGCACGACCGCGAACGGTTGCCAGCCAGTCAATGCTCTGAGTGCTCGTAACGTTTCCGTTGTCTCTGGCGGGGAACCAGTCGGTAAACGCCTTCGCGTCAAGCCAACTGGCGTCCGCTTCGAGGCCGTAAACGAAGCTCCCCGACTGCCAGTTGTAGCCAATCTGGCCGCCGCCGATGAACCCGGTCTTGTTCGACAGATAAGATCCGCAATTCAAAAGGCAGCCGCCGGCACTTTCAGTTCCGGGATTACCTTCGTTTCCGGTGTTGAAGTCGTCGAACCTTGCATTATGGCGCGCAGCGCCAATGTTGCCGCCGATGTAGAAGCCCGCCCACGATGGAGCATAGTAAGCGGGCGCCATTGCCGGTGCTTTCATTGGAAGATCAGCAGCCGCAACCGGACCGCTCAGAGCTGCAACGCCAATCGCTGCTAATCCAAAAAGAAATTGATTCCGCATGATCACCCCCTAATTGTGGTTGACCACAAACAACCATGCGGGGATTTTTGTTACAAGCTGGACGCACCAGTGCCGATCCCTCAACAAAGAAGTTACAATCTGTTCAGAGCGTTAGCGTCTGATCGTCACGCGAATGCGACGTGTCATTTTTACAACAACTAGGGAAAAAGCGCGGGACTTGGGGCAAACAGGTCTCGTCTTCTGCAATAGGTCAATCGCGCCGTCTTGACCCTCTGCCAGCCACTTCCGGTCTACCCCCTATGAACGGACATCGCTGTCGTTAATCGTGGCTTCGAGGGGTCCATTGGGTGGCGCGGGCGTTCGCCATTGTTCGCGCGTAGTATTCCTCGCGGTCTTTCTGAAATTTCTTTTGGTTCGCTTTGAAGTTGGCCACGCGCCTCTGAATCACGTCCCGTTCCCCGTCTAATCTGTCTTTCGGAGTCGAGACTTCGGCTGCCATTGGCAGTTGCGTAGGTCCGGGGTGTCTTGGAACGCCTTGCTTTTCCCGTGGCGTAGCAATCTGGAGGAAGTCAATTTTCTTGGACGCATCGTCGCCGACGGTCCGGACGAAGGCCATGGTCTCTTCGACCAGCAGATCAAGTTGCTTCTTCCACTCATCCATAACAACGCCCCCCACTCATACCGCCCCCTGAATGGTACTCGCCGGAAAACCAACGTCGAGAGGAACGTAGACGCTGTCCACCGGTAAATGTTTCGCTGCGGTCGCGTTCAGCCGCGCAGTTATCCGGCCAAAGGTGATTTCCGGGATGCGACTGTGTTGCGAGAGTTCGGCGACGGGCGGATGATTTGAGGGCATTCATCATGCACAAACGCAGTAACCTTGACCAGTTAGGTTAAGCCGCGAGTTAAGTTGCAGCTTTACTTGGCCCCGCTATCGTCAATCGTCGCGCAGCTCTTGACCGACGACCCCCCAAGTCACCGGCCATTAGTGAGGAACTACGCGATAGGGGTCGTCGGCTTCCCACCCGGCGGCCCCGCCGTTTACTTCAAGGAAGCCGTGAATCTCTGATGACCGACCAAGAATTAATTTTCGCCGCGCTACGTCAGGTCGGCTCAATTATCGCCGAACATTTTGAATTGGGCCCAAGAGATGCGGATGAAGTAATCACCCAATTGGTCGCAGTGTTGGACACGCCAGAATTGGCTGCTGCAATGAACCGGGTGGAGCGCGGGTATGGGCTGCGGATCGTGAGGTGAGTTCGCATGTCTGCTCGGTCCGACTGACGGCAAGGCCGACCAAAAGATTGTTCCGCCTCGTGTTGCGTCGACCGGTTGAGACCACCGTCAAAAAGTGATGTCTTGACAAGTCCGCCGGTCACTTCCGGTCTGCACCCAGGAACGGACATCGTCAGACCGGCTCGGCATGTCCGAAAGTGCCAACATGCGACATTGAACGTGCAGGTCGCCCAAAAGAAAAAGCCGCCCGCAGGCGACTCTCAATTCTACAATCGGCCGTGCTCGCGGACAATGATTTCTAAAGATCCCCGCGTCCCAAGATTTTCTTGCCCGCCGCGACCTGGGACATCGCATCCTTGCAAGGATCACTCACCTCTGCCATGTGCGATTTTATGCAGGCTCTGATACCGCCGGTGCCTGGCACAATACCGGCACACAGATTCGTAACATCGGTCTTGCACACCTTTTTAGTCACTGCCACCGTGAGCAGGCGGTCCTCGCAGGTTGGCGACAGGTCGCTCAAATGCGATTTTATGCAGGCCTTGATCCGGCCTTCGCCGGGCTGAATGCCGGCGCACAGTGTCTTGATATCGGCGGCGCAGGGCTTGCCCGCTTGCTGTGCGACGGCGACAGAACCTGACAGCAGCAGCGCTTTCAATATAACAAGCCCAGATCGCATTCCTGCCATTTTAGGTTCCTCTGTGAGATTCAAAAGAGGGTGGATCGGGGTAATATGCAAAAAGCCGGACGCGCGGCGCTAGAACGACGGCGCTAGGACGCAACGGGCGGCGGGCTAATTTCCTACGGTTCAAACCGGACAGATGAGTTCCGCCGTGCAGCCGGGCCAGCGCGGGGTGTGCCTCAGGCAGTGGCACTCAGTTTCTCGAATGCAGAGCTTTTCAGACGGTTTAGGTCGCGTTCGCCGGACGCCGCCTGCTGAAGGATATGCTCCGCCACTTCAAGGGGCGTGACAGACTTTCGGATTAAGAAGCGACGATCCGTGACGACCTCGTTCAGTGCCTGCCTCATGACGGCTACCATCGATGCATCGTATTTTTGTTTCAGATCATTCATCGTCGCAGCCCCAATTGTTGCCGCGTCTTTAGAGCTCTTTTGTAAACGCATGATGAACTCTCCCTTAAAATCTGACGCAGACTAACGTTTCCGTTGAGCTAAGGAATGGTGCGTATTGCCGCGCGATCAAAACGCGCGCGACGATACGTAGCATTGTATTTTTGGTCGCAAAGGCACGTCCTTTCGACAGAGTGGAAATTATCGGCTGTGGGCGCGCTCTGAGAGAGGCCAGCGCATGCTTGAGCTTTGGAGCAACTGTTACGAGACCCTGGCCTCGGCGGAGGCGCTTGCCACTGTCATCGTTATTGTCGTGGTGGCTGCTGGCGTTATTACGCTAGCGGAAGGTCGGCGGCGATAAACGCGTCCGACAAAAGATTGATTTGGAAGACGTCGGCAATCGAAAAACCAATCGGCTGGCCGTCATTCGGGCGAATGTCTCAGTCGGGTCACGTGTGGACGGCGCCCTGGCAAGAACTTTCTGACGTTTTTGCAGCATTGGTCGGGTGCGGTCACGTGTCCGGCCTGTTTTTGCGGCAGGTATGGCCGCTGGCCCTAATGCTCTGCGCGGATCGGATCCCAAACAAACTCACGCACTTTAGAAGAGGTGCGTTGACCCATGCGGGTTCTCCCGATCCCCGGAACAACCGTATCTGCATTACGTCGTCATGCCCTCGCCAATTGGTGTTGCCGATCTATTTGCCGGTCTGTCTCATGCCGCCAGCAACAGTTTCGGCTCCCTGTATCTCTCGCCCCGGACCATGATGGCCCAGGCTATTCGCGCAATCTTGTTGGCGAGCGCCACGGCCGCCACTTTCGTGGGACGGCGCTCCATCAGCCGGCCAAGCCAGGGACGCCTGGCGGTGCCGTGCTTGCGCGCGTAGCGGATGACGGCCATTGCCCCGACCACCAGCAGCCACCGCAGATATCGGTTGCCCTGCTTGGTGATGCTGCCGAGCCTGTCCTTGCCGCCGGTGGTGTGCTGCTTCGGCACCAACCCGATCCAGGCCGCAAGACTGCGCCCCGACGAGAAGGTCTTCCAGTCGCCGACCTCGGCAACCAGTGCGGTGGCGCCGATCGGGCCGATACCTGGGATCTCCGCCAGCCGCCGGCTCGCCTCACAGGCGCGGTGCAGGGCCATGATGCTCTTGTCGATGGACGCTATCTCGGTGCCGATAGCGCCATACTGCCGGGCCAGCACCTCAAGAATGCCGCGGACGGCTGGGGACACCCGGCTATCCGCACCACCCGTGATAATCCTGATCAACTCCGCCGTTCCATTACGGCCCTTGGCCGACACGATGCCGAGTTCGGCCAGGTGTCCACGCAAAGCATTGCTCAACATCGTGCGCTGGCGCACCAGCAATTGCCGGGTCCGGTGCAGCATCAAGGCGGTTTGCTGCTCCTTCGTCTTGACCGGGACGAACCGCATCGACGGCCGCGTCACCGCCTCACAGATCGCTGCCGCATCATTCGCATCATTCTTGCTACGTTTGAGGTAGGCCTTCACATAACTCGGCGGTATCAGCCTGACCGTGTGGCCAAGTGCCTGTAGCTCGCGGCCCCAGTGATGAGCTGAGGGACATGCCTCGATCCCCACCAGGCACGGCGGCAGATCGCCAAAATACTCCAGCACCTTAGCGCGACTGACGCGCTTGCGCATCACGACCGCGCCCGCAACATCTACCCCGTGAACCTGGAATACAGACTTCGCAATATCGAGGCCAATCGTGTTAACTTCGCCCATGGACGGCTCCCCTCAATGTGGTTTGCTCTAACGCAACCACCCTATGGCACTCCGATGCCGCAGAGTGGGCGCCGTCCACAGCATCAAACTCGGAAGTCGAGCTGGCCGACGCCGACTTCCGCTTTACCCCCTGAAAGCGGACTCAAGTCGGACATCGCGCCATGTACGAAACGTTGAGCACCTTACTGACGGCGGCCTTGATGCCTCATTTTCCACTCGGGTCGCAAAGTGATAGGCTTTGCCCGGATCATCCGTGGCGATGGTTCAAACGTCGCTCCCTAATGGAGGCAACTATGGAACGCATGTTGTCTTATGGAATAACGATTGCCGCCATCACAACAATGCTTGTACTCGCTGATGGTGTTCATGCCGGAAGTGCAGTTGGTGTGCGGGGACCATCATTCAGTGGCAATTTGCAGGGAGGAAAGGGAGGCGGGTGCTTTGGGGCCGCATGTAGTATCAAAGGGCCGACTCCAAGCGGCAATAAAATGCGCTGCTACACGGTGGGTCCCCAACCTGGACGGGGAGGCCACGCCTTTACCCAATGCTGACCCGCCTTGCAGAGCAAGTAAGATTGGCGATGGCAGCGACGCACAACCCACTTCCGAGATGGGGTCATTCGCGACCGGGCCGAGCCCGCAGCCGGCCTGGCCCTGTCTGCTGCGCTCCGAAGGCGGAAGTCATTTCAAAGCATGAGCGGCTTTCGCGATGGGCCGTTGTGGTTGATGGTGCGGGCCGTGACCGACGTTCCACTGATGCGCAATCGAGAGGAGTAGCAAGGTTGGATCAGCGCTCTACGCGGCAGGGCTGGTTGATTTGCCCGTCGGGCTGTCGTGCAGATCGGCTGTCCAGCCCCCTCAAGAAAAATATTTCTGTTTTTCCGAAACCAAAATCACCGCTATAACTATCGCCATCCCGTCCCGGAAGAGGGGCGTTGGCCATCGTCACGAACGTTGGGATGGGATGCGGTGGACGCAGGCGGCGCTACTGACGAGAGTGCCAGATGCGGACGGCGAAGTCGTGTGGTCCTGACGCCTCGACGCCGGCGTCAAGTTGGCGGACAAGTTTCCGCCGATGACGGTGACAAACAAGCCCGATCGCCGGGGAGATCACGAAGGAAACCGTTAAAACCATTCGCGTGCGGGAATGCCGGATGAATCCGGTGCCTCGCGGTGACTAACGCGTGTGCTTTCTACCACTTGCACACGCGGCTGCGGCGCACTGGGCGCCCGGCATTCCCCACGCCCTCCATTGGGCGGAGATTTCTTGCATAACTCGGGCGCGTCGCGCCGCGGGAATGCGAAGCCGTATCGGCATTCCGTGTCGTTGCGCTCTGCGATTTCGCTCGTGGGACGCTTGCCAAGGCAGTCCCGAAAGGCGAGAAAACGCTTGCGAAAAAGAAACGCCAGCGGAGAACGACTTGAGTATCAAGGGCAAGGCCTACCTCGCCGGGATTTACGAGCATCCGACCCGGCATGCACCCGACAAATCAACCTCACAGCTCCATGCCGAAGTCGCCAAGGGCGCGCTGGAAGACGCCGGCCTGACCAAGGCCGATATCGACGGCTATTTCTGCGCCGGCGACGCCCCGGGCGGGGTGATGGCGATGGCCGATTATTTGGGCCTGAAGGTCCGTCATTTCGATTCCACCGACACCGGCGGCTGCTCCTATTTGGTCCATCTCGGCCATGCCGCGGAGGCGATCGCGGCCGGCAAATGCTCGATTGCGCTGATCACGCTGGCCGGCAAGCCGCGCACCGGCGCCATGCCGCCGCGCGCCACCGGCGCCGAGGTCGATTTTGAGGCCGCTTACGGCGCCACCACGCACAACATTTACGGCATGTGCGCCATGCGCCACATGCATGAGTTCGGCACCACCAGCGCGCAGCTGGCCTGGATCAAGGTCGCTGCCTCCCATCACGCGCAACACAATCCGCACGCGATGCTGAAGGAGGTGGTCACCGTCGAGGACGTGCTGAACTCGCCGATGATATCGGACCCGCTGCACCGGATGGATTGCTGCGTCGTCACCGATGGCGGCGGCGCGTTGATCGTGACCACGGAGGCGATTGCGCGCAGCCTGAAGAAGCCGCTGGTGCGCATGATCGGGTACGGCGAGGCGCTCAAGGGGCCGCGCGGCGGCAAGGATCTCAATTTGACCTATTCCGCCGGCGTCTGGTCGGGACCGCGCGCGTTCGAGGAGGCCGGCGTGACCCCGAAGGACATCAAATACGCCTCGATCTACGACAGTTTCACCATCACGGTATTGATGCAGCTCGAGGACCTCGGCTTCTGCAAGAAGGGCGAGGGCGGCAAGTTCGTCGCCGACGGCAATCTGATTTCCGGCGTCGGCAAGCTGCCGTTCAATACCGACGGCGGCGGGCTCTGCAGCAATCATCCCGTCAACCGCGGCGGCATGACAAAAATCATCGAGGCGGTGCGTCAGCTGCGCGGGCAGGCGCACCCCAAGGTGCAGGTCAAGAACTGCGATCTCGCCATCGCTCACGGCACTGGCGGCCTGCTCGGCGTTCGCCATGCCGCATCGACCTGCATTCTGGAGCGCGTGTGATGGACAACCCGGTGAAATATCCGACGCCGCAGGGCAATCCCGAAACCAGACATTTCTGGGAGCAGACCGTCGAGGGCAAGCTGTTGATAAAGCGCTGCACCGCCTGCGGCGAAGCGCATTACTTTCCGCGCTCGATCTGCCCGTTTTGCTTCTCCGACAAGACGGTGTGGGAGGAGAGCTCGGGCGAGGGCGAGATCTATACGTTCAGCCTGATGCGCAAATCCGCAAGCGGGCCTTACGCAATCGGCTACGTCACGCTGAAGGAGGGCCCCTCGCTGCTGACCAATTTTGTCGACTGCGACATGAAAAGCCTGAAGATCGGGCAGAAGGTCAAGGTGGTGTTCAAGACCACCGACGGCCCGCCGCTGCCATTCTTTACGCCGGTGTAGTGTTGTTCTTCCCTTCTCCCCTTGTGGGAGAAGGTGCCTTCGCGAAAGCGAAGGCGGATGAGGGGTCTCTCACCGCGGAAAATACTTGTCCGTGGGACGAACCCCTCACCTAGTGGAGCGACTTTAACGCTTGTTTCCCGCGTTTGACAGCGGCGAGGACGCGCTTTGGATCGGCGGTCCATACGAAGGGTTTGGGATCGGCGTTTGTCTCGGCGACGAAGTGGTTGATGGCGACTTGCAGGTCAACGACGGATCGGAACACGCCTCGCTTGAGGCGACGGCGCGTAAGCTTGGCGAAGAAGCCTTCGACCGCATTGAGCCAGGATGCAGAGGTCGGGGTGAAGTGGAACGTCCAGCGGGGATGCCGGGCCAGCCATTGGCGTACCTTCGGATGCTTGTGGGTCGCATAGTTGTCGACGATGGCGTGGATTACTTTCCCTGCCGGGACCTGCTCCTCGATCGTGTTGAGGAAGCGAATGAACTCCTGGTGGCGATGGCGCTGCATGTTGCAGCCGATGACGGTGCCGTCGAGGATGTTGAGGGCAGCGAACAGCGTGGTGGTGCCGTGACGTTTGTAGTCGTGGGTCATCGTGCCGGCACGGCCCGGCTTCATCGGCAACCCTGGCTGGGTGCGGTCGAGCGCCTGAATCTGGCTCTTTTCGTCGACCGAGAGGACGACCGCATGGGCGGGAGGATCGACATAGAGGCCGACGACGTCTTTGAGTTTCTCGGCGAACTTCGGGTCGTTCGACAGCTTGAACGTGCGGATGCGATGCGGCGCGAGTTGGTGGGCTTCGAGAATACGTTGCACCGAACGCAGGCTCACCCCTGCGGCTTTCGCCAGCATCCGGCCGGTCCAGTGGGTTGTTTCTCCCGGCGGCGGCCCGAGCGCCAGGTCGACCACTCTCTGCACGGTGCCGGTCGGCAGCGGTGGTTTGCCGGGCTTGCGCGTCTTGTCGCGCGTCAGCCCTTCGACGCCTTCCGCCATGAACCGGGCTTGCCATCTCCACACCACGGGCTTGGATTTGCCCGAGCGGCGCATGATCTCGGCGGTGCCACAGCCGTCGGCAGTGGCAAGAATGATATTGGCCCGCCACACATGCTTCTGAGGCGCGCTGCGATCCGAGACGATCGCCTCAAGTCGATGGCGGTCCGCCCGGGTGACCTTTACGATAATTCCTGCTCTCATGCCGAGAGCTTGAACTGCTTCGGTCGATTTGGGAATCGTCCGAATGAATCAGACCACTAGGTCGGGTTTGTGGCCGGCGTCGGTGTAGCCCTCTCCCACAAGGGGAGAGGGCGCAGCAACCGGCGCCGGCAAAGAAGAGAAATTCGGGAGAACATGACAAGATGCCGATCAAGTACGATGAGTTGATGGCGCTGAAAAATCTCGGCCAGAAATACGCCTACAGCGATCGCGAGGTGATGCTGTACGCCTGCGGCATCGGGATGGGCGCCGACCCCATGGACGAGAAGGAACTGGCCTTTGTCAATGAGGCCACAGCCACGCCGCGCGCTTTAAAGGTCGTGCCGACCTTCGCGTCCGTCGCGGCATGGGGGGCTAACCCCGGCGAAATGAACCTCAACCGCTTGATGGTGGTCGACGGCGAGCGCGACATCACCTTCCACCGGCCGCTCGCCGTGGCCGCGCACATCACCGCCAACTCGACCGTGCTCGACGTTTTCGACAAGGGCAGGGACAAGGGCGCGGTGATCCGGCACAAAACGGTGCTCCGGAACGAAAAGGGCGAGGAGCTGGCGACGCTGGTTGCTTCGCGTTTTGCGCGCGGCGACGGCGGCTTCGGCGGGCCATCGGAAGGCCAACCCGAACCGCACAAGGTGCCGAGCCGCAGCCCCGACAAATCAATCGATATCTCGACACGCCCGGACCAGGCGCTGGTCTATCGGCTCTGCGGCGACCGCAATCCGCTGCACTCCGATCCCGAAACCGCCAAACGCGCGGGTTTCCCGAAGCCGATCCTGCACGGCATGTGCACCTACGGCATCACCTGCCGCGGCATCCTGCAGACCTATGCCGACTATGATCCCTCGGCCTTCAGGCGACACGCTGTGCGGTTCTCCTCACCGGTCTATCCCGGCGAGACCGTGACGATGGATATGTGGAAGGACGGCAACGTGATTTCGTTCGAGACAAAAGTGAAGGCGCGCAACGTCGCCGTCATCAAGAGCGGCAAGACCGTGCTGGGTTAGTTAGAGCGACGGCGGTGAACTCCCTCGCCCCGCTTGCGGGGAGAGGGTGGGGTGAGGGGGACTCTCCACGCCGGGAGTCGCGGATTGTCCCCCTCACCCGAAGGCTTTTCGACCTCTCCCCGCAAGCGGGGCGAGGTAAAGGACAGGCGGCACCGCCGGTACAAAGAACAGAACGACTACAGGGAGAAAACACGATGGGATTGCTCGACGGCAAGGTGGCGCTGATCACAGGCGCGGGCGGCGGGCTCGGGGAAGCCTATGCGAAGTTGTTCGCGCGCGAGGGCGCATCTGTCGTGGTCAACGACCTCGGCGGCCCCCGCGACGGCAGCGGTGCCGACATCTCGATGGCGCAGAAGGTGGTCAACGCGATCAAGGCCGAGGGTGGCCGGGCGGTCGCCAACGGCGCCGACATCTCGACCATGGCGGGCGGGCAATCGGTGTTTGACGATGCGATCAAGCATTTCGGCCGCGCCGACATCCTCGTCAACAATGCGGGCATCCTGCTCGACCAGACCTTTGCCAAGGCAACCGAGGCCGGCTGGGACAAGGTTTTGAAGGTGCATCTGAAGGGCACCTTCTGCGTCAGCCAGCCGGTGTTTCGCTGGATGCGCGACAATGGCGGTGGTGTCATCGTCAATACGTCGTCGACTTCGGGCCTGATCGGTAATTTCGGCCAGACCAATTACGGGGCCGCCAAGGGCGGCATCTGGGCTCTTTCCAACGTGCTGGCGATCGAGGGTCGCAAATATAATATCCGGATCTGGACGCTGGCTCCAGGCGCGCTGACCCGCATGACGGCAGATTTGCCGCGCTATATCGAAAATCCCGGCATGGCCCTGGGGCCTGATGGCATCGCGCCAGCCGTGCTATACATGGTCAGCGAACTGTCGGGCGATCAGACCGGTAAGGTTCTGGGCGTGTCCGGACCGCGCGGCGTCCGCGAGATGCGGATGATGGAAAAGCCGGGCTGGAAGCCGCCGCATACGGGATGGAAGGCGCAGGATATCGTCGAACACGCCAAGGAGATTTTCTTCTCCGAGGAAGAGATCAAGATGGGCGCGCGGCGGTTCTAGAGTCATTCCGGAGCGCGTCGCAATAGAATGTCATTCCCGGGCGGCTCGCAGAACCGAACCCGGAATCTCGAGAGATTTCGGGTTCGCGCTAACGCGCGCCCCGGAATGACGAAAAAGGGCAGAGGCACACATGACAAAACTCACCCACAAGGCCGCAGGCACTTTTGCGATCGCGCCGACGCCGTTCCACGATGACGGCCGCATCGACGAGAAATCCATTGACCGGCTCACGGATTTCTACGCCGAGGTCGGGTGCGATGGCGTGACCGTGCTCGGCATTTTGGGCGAAGCGCCGAAGCTTGAGGCCTCAGAGGCGGAAGAAGTCGCAAAACGCTTTGTGAAGCGCGCGGGGAAAATGCAGATTATCGTCGGCGTTTCCGCTCCGGGATTTGCCGCGATGCGCTCGCTGGCGCGCGCCTCGATGGATGCCGGCGCCGCCGGGGTGATGATCGCGCCGCCGCCGCATTTGCGCACCGATGACCAGATCACCGGCTATTTCAAGCAGGCGGTGGAAGCCATCGGTAGCGACATTCCATGGGTGCTGCAGGATTATCCACTGACCCTGACGGTGGTGTTTACGCCTGTGGTGATCCGCAAGATCGTGATGGACAGCCCGTCCTGCGTCATGCTCAAGCACGAGGACTGGCCCGGACTGGAAAAGATTTCCGCGCTGCGCACCTTCCAGAAAGACGGCTCGCTGCGACCGCTGTCGATCCTGACCGGCAATGGCGCGCTGTTTCTCGATTTCGAGATGGAACGCGGCGCCGACGGCGCGATGACCGGCTACGCCTTCCCGGAATTGCTGATCGATGTGGTGCGGCTGTCGAAAGCGGGCCGCCGCGACGCCGCGCACGATCTGTTCGACGCTCATCTGCCGCTGATCCGCTACGAGCAGCAGCCTGGCGCCGGCCTGGCGGTACGGAAATACGTTCTGCAAAAGCGCGGCGTGATCGCCTCCAGCGCGCAGCGCAAGCCGGGCTCGAACATCACCATGACCGCGAAGGCCGAAGTGGATTACCTGCTGTCGCGGGTCGCGAGGGTCGACAAGCGCGCCAACCTGCAGCCGCAATCCACCGCGGCCGGCTGATCCCATGACAGAAGCCGTTGCGCCGCGTGCCGCTTCCACCATCCTGTTGCTGCGCGACAGCGTGGCGACAAAGGGCGAAATCGAGGTCTTCATGATGGTGCGCCATTATGAGATCGACTTTAACTCCGGCGCGCTGGTGTTCCCCGGCGGCAGCGTCGACAAGGGCGATCAGGAAATCATCGGCGAGCCCGCGCTTTATTCCGGTGGCGAGGGGCTTGATCCCAGCGCTCTGAGTTTCCGGATCGCCGCGATTCGCGAGACCTTCGAGGAAAGCGGTATCCTGCTGGCGCGTGCCAAGGGATCGAAGGCCCTTGTCGATGCGAAGCGGGCCGGCGAGTTCGAAGCCGCGCATCGCGCCGCCCTGTGCGAGGGCAAGACCACATTTTTGAAGGTTCTCACCGACAACGGCGTGATGCTGGCGCTCGACGAGCTGGTGCCGTACGCGCACTGGATCACTCCCGAGGGCATGCCGAAGCGGTTCGACACCTGGTTCTTCCTGGCCGCCGCGCCACCGGAACAGGCCGGCGCCCATGACGGCAGGGAATCCACCGAACTCGATCTGGGTGTCGCCGCGCGAGGCGCTGGCCGGCGGCGAGAGCGGCCGGTTCAAATTGCCGTTTCCGACCACGCGCAATCTCATCAGGCTTGGCAAGCAGCCAGGCGTAAAGGCCGCGCTCGACGACAGCCGCAGCAGGAACATCGTGACCGTGATGCCGGTCATGACCAGGCTCAACGGCGGCCGCCAGCTCCGCATTCCCCTGGAAGCCGGTTACGACGGCGACGTCTTCGAAGTCGGCGCGGCGTGACCGGCGGCGAGACGATCAGGACAGGGAAAACACCATGAAGATAGGGCGTATCGGCGTGATCATCGGTGCGTGGCTGACGGTTCTCGACATTTCAGGCGCTGGATATGCCCAGGAGAGCTTTCCCAATCGGCCGGTGCGCATCGTCATTCCCTATTCACCGGGGAGCGTGGTCGACGTGTTCGGGCGCATCGTCTCCCAAAACATGGCCGCGCAGTGGAACGGGTCGATCATTCTCGAATCCAAATCCGGCGCCAATGGCTCGATTGCCGCCGAGGAAGTCGCCCGCGCCGCACCCGACGGTTACACCTGGCTGATGGTGACGACCTTCTTCACCGCAAGCCCTTCGCTGTACAACGCCTTGCGCTGGGACCCGCAGCGCGATTTCATTCCGGTCGGGCAGATCTGCCGAGCTCCCAATTTCTTCGTCGTTCCCTCCACCTTGCCGGTAAAGAACGTGGCCGAATATGTGGCCTTGGCGAAAGCAAAACCGGGCACGCTGAACTACAGCCACCCCGGCAAGGGCTCGACCGGGCATCTCGGTTTTGAGCTATTCAAGCGGCTGGCCGGGATCGACGTCACCGCCGTCGGCTATCGCGGCTATCCGCAGATGGTGCCTGATATCGCCAGCGGCCTGATCACATCGACCTTCCTGTCCGCCAACCAGGCGCTGGCGCAGGTGCAGACCGGCTCGATCAGGATCATCGGCGCGATCAGCGATGGTCGCTCGAAATATTTCCCGGACGTGCCGACCATGGCGGAGCAGGGCTATGCCGACGCGCAGGTGACACCGTGGTTCGGCGTTGTGGTGCCGGCGGGCACGCCCGAGCCGATTGTGAACCGCATCAGCAAGGCGCTGGACGCCGCGCTCGCCACTACGGACGTTCGCGAGAAACTCGACATTGCCGGATGCGAGCCGAAAGGCGCGTCGCGGGCGCAATTCGCCGATATCATCAAATCCGATGTCGCGCTTTGGGCGAAGGTCGTCAAGGAAGCCGGCATTACGGCGGATTGATTGCGGAACGGCAATTAACCAACCGGGACGCCATGGGGTTCCCGCCAGCGGCGGGGATAGGTTTGTCCTCGCCGCCGCCCCGGCAGGTTCCCTAGCAGGCCGATTCCAGCGTATAAAAGCGGCTACGCGGAGCCGGTCCCGAAACCCATGCCCTTTGATGCCATCGTCCGACGGATACGATCGTTCTCGCTCTCGATCGGTCAGCTGACCTTTGGCAGCTTTCTGCTGTTGCTCGCCGTCATCACCGCGACCAGCATGGCCAGCGTCTTCGCCATCAGGCACATCGATTCGACCTTTGCCGAACTTCAGCGGCTGCAAAGCGTCGGCGACCTGGCCGAGGAGATCGACCGGCGCATGAACGAGCTGCGGCTCGCGGCCCGCGATTTCGTCACCAATCAGGGCGCCCAGCCCGATCGGGTCGGAGAGGTCGCCTCGGCATTGAGCGAACTCCTCAAGAAGACGCGGCTGGAACTCGCACCCGAGCAGCAGGACATGATCGACGGCGTCACGGCGCGGCTGCAAAATTACCGCGACGGCATTGCGCGCGTCACCGCATTGCTTGCGCGCCGCGCCGAACTGGTCGCAGCACTGCCGCCGGTCCGCGAACGGTTCGAGCAGGCGGTCGCCGCAGCGCCCGACCGGGTCGCCGCCAAGAGCCTGTTCCAGGCACAGAATGGGGTCGCCGCAGCCTTGCTTGCGCACGATTCCGAAGGCGCCGAGCAGTCGGCGCGGAGCATGCGAGCGTTGCCGATCGATGATCCCTCGCTCCGCTCCGCGGCCGAAGCCTACGCCGATGCGATTATTTCGATCTCGCGCACCGAGGCCGAGATTGCCGCGCTCGACAACGAAGTGCTGGGGACCGAGGGTCGCCAGATTGGCCGCGTAACCGATTTGTTGCGAGACTTGAGTGCAAGCAGGGGCCGCGATCTGGCCAACGATTTCGCCAGGACGCTCGCCCACGACAAATGGCAAAGCATCATCCTCGGCATGGCCGGCGGTTTGATCGGGCTTGCCGCAGCGCTATTTGTGGTTCGCCGCACCGTGCGTCCGCTGGCCTCGATCGCGACCTCGATACGCGCGCTGGCAGCAGGCAAGAAGGACGCGTCGATCCCCGCCACGGATGTGAACAACGAGATCGGCGACATCGCCCGCGCCGCCGAAGTGTTCCGCCGTACTCTTGTCGACGCCGATGCCGCGCGCGAAGCCGCGGTTCATGCGCTCGCCGAGCAACGGCTTGCCGAGGAAAGCTATCGCAAACTGTTCGAAGGCTCGGTCGACGGAATTTATGTGACGACGCCGGCCGGCGCGCTGCTCAATGCCAACCCGGCTCTGGCGCGGATGATGGGGTACGATACGCCCGAGGACCTGATCCGCAACATCGGCGATATTACACAGTCGATTTACGTTCACCCCGCAGCGCGCGCCGAATACCAGTTCCTGATGCAGCGGGACGGCGTGGTGCACGAGTTCGAGTATCAGGTGCGTCAGCGTGGGGGTGAGGTACTCTGGATCTCCGACAGCGCGACCGTTGTGCGCGACGAGACAGGCAAGATCATCCGCTATGAAGGGACGGTGCGCAACATCACCGATCAGAGGCGCGCCGAGGATGCGATCGCCGAAGGCCGGCGGATGTTACAGCAGGTGATCGACACCGTTCCCGCCGTCATCAACGTGAAGGACAAGGAGCTGCGCTATATCCTGATGAACCGCTACATGGCCGGCATTTTCGGCATTGAGCCCGCGGATGCCATCGGCCGCACCACCAGCGACCTGATGTCGCGCTACGGAGCGCAGAAAACCGACGAAAACGACAAGCGGGTGCTGGCGGCAAGCAGGGAGCTCGGATTCTACGAAGAAGAGTATCTGGATTCCTCCGGCAATCTGCGGCAATGGCTGGTGAACAAGCTGCCGCTACTCGACGCCGACGGCGAGATCGAGAGCATCGTCACCGTCGCGCTGGATATCGGCGAGCGCAAACGCGGCGAACTGGAGATGCGCAAGGCCAAGGATACAGCCGAAGCGACGTTGCGCAATTTGCGGGAAACCCAGAATTCGCTGATTGAGGCGGAAAAGCTCGCCGCGCTGGGGCGGCTGGTGGCGGGCGTTGCCCACGAGGTCAACAACCCCGTTGGCATCAGCCTGACGGTGGCCTCGTCGCTGGAGCGCAAGACCGCGATGTTCGCCGCCGAAGTCGGGCGCGGCGATCTCAAGCGATCCAGCCTCATCGATTTTATTGAAACCAGCCGCGATGCCTCCTCGCAGCTGGTGGCCAACCTCAATCGTGCCGCCGAACTGATCACTTCGTTCAAGCAGGTCGCCGCCGACAGGAACTATTCGGATCAGCGCATCTTCGACCTCGGCGACCTCACCGAGCAGGTGGTGATGAGCCTGCGGCCGGGGTTGCGGAAGCACAATCTGACGCTCACCGTCGACTGCCAGCCCAACCTCACAATGAACAGCTATCCCGGACCATACGGCCAGGTGCTGACCAATCTGTTCCTCAATTCGGTGGCGCACGCTTTTCCGGACGGGAAGCCCGGCGCGGTCGATATCCAGGTGCGTGAATTCGGCAAGGACGGTGTCGAAATCATCTTTTCCGACAATGGCTGCGGCATGAGCCTCGACGTCCGGCGCCGCGCCTTCGACCCATTCTTCACCACCCGCCGCGACCAGGGCGGCACCGGGCTCGGTCTGCACATCGTCTACAGTATCGTCACCAACCGGCTTGGCGGCCGACTCGAACTCGATTCCGCGCCCGGCGGCGGTACGCGTATCCAGATCGTCCTGCCGCGCATTGCGCCGCTGGAGCAGGCCGCGGAGTAGCGGGCCCGCCGGAGGCCTTTGCAATGCAGTGGCAGCATCCTTCGAGACGCCACCAGGCGGCTGAGGCCACGGCGCCGAATACGCCTTAATCGATGTCGGCCAGCCTGCGTAAAGTGGCCTTGAAGATCTGGCTGGCCTTGCCCACCAGCGCCGTCCCGTTCATGACCGCCGCCGTATCGGTGAAGGTGCCGGAGACACCGATACCGACCGGGACCGGGCCGCCGAACAGCGGATTGGCATCGGGACTGGAGGTGTGGCGCTGCACCAGCACCTCGCCCTTGAAGCTATCGCCCTTGGTCGTATAGGTGCCGGTGTAAAACAGATAGGCGTCGCCGCCGACGATTTTGCCCTCGCGGAACATGATCACGCCGCTGCCCTTGCCGGTTCGCCCGTCCTGCAGGCTGACGTGGATGGAATACAGACCATTCTTCATGACTTGACCGGTTATGACCTCCGTCCCGGCGGGGGCGGTATTTTGTTATGCCAAAACGCGGCCCGCGGCGTCAACGCGGCAGGTTGAGCGCGGGCGTCCGAATGCGCCGGCTATTGCAGCCTTACTCCGTGACGTTGACATGACAGCGGCCTCGGTGCCCGGAAAGTTGGCACGCGAAATGCCTGATTTTTTTGCACTGGCCGGTGGGTGCGTCAGGGCTGACCCTGTGTTGCTTCATGCCGGGCAGCATGACCGAGGTTACCATCGCCAGACTTGTTTGAAGAAGTAGAATACAACGGCTGAGGCGATCAGCGGCAGCAGGATTGTGCTTGCCGCGCTCACATAGATGATCTGCTCCTTGTCATCGGCGCCGGACCAGATTGCGTCCGGGAGATATCTCGAGACGTCGCCGGTGAAGTAACGTTCCGTCGGAAGGATCAGGGTGACCGTCAGCGCTGCGATCGCGAGATATTCCCAGCCTCGCCGGGCCGCGCCGCGCACGAGGAACGCCGCCGCGGCGATCTGTGCGATAATCATGACAGCGACCGCCGGCCAGCCGCTCACCGGTTAATCCGCCGCCCGATCGGGAACTCGCGCCGCATCTCAGGCATATTTCTGGTCGCGCTCCAGCAGCTCGATTGAGATGCCCTGCGGCCCGCGGATGAAGCAGATGCGGACGCCCGGCCGGATCGTGGTCGGTTCCCTCGTGAACTCGACGCCCTTGGCCTTGATCTCGGCGGCCACCGCGTCGATATCTTTCACGGTCAGCCCGAAATGATCGAGCCCCTGATAGGGGGTCACCGGCGGGGCGTTGACGCCGTCGCCCGCAGCCACCGGCGCGATGAACACATTGGCGCCGCCCAGCTTGACGTCGATCCGCCCGGGGCCGCGAATGATCACGCCGCCGAGGATCTTTTCCAGCCAGGCCGCGGTCGCCTCCGGATCGGGGCTGCGCAAGTGAACATGATCCCAGGTGACTATTGGCATCGTCGATCTCCCTTGGGTTGCTCGGCGTCACCTGACGCCGCTTTGGCCCCGGCATGAAGCTGCGGCGGCAGAATTTTAGCGCTCGCGTTTCGGCGTGACCATCCCCCTCGGCCGGACCCGAGCCACCGTCGCATCCCAATATTGTCCCGTTCGGGTGGAACCATCGCCGGCCCCATCCGATTAATGGGGAAGCGGCCGAACCGCGCAATCGGCAGTCGTATATCGCAGATCGCGGTTCGTCTGGCTGCCGGCCGGCCTGATCGCCGCCTTCGGGGCGTGGATGCTGCTGTCCGGCTATGCCAGCAAACCTGCCGGAAGTGAGCCGATGCGCCTGGCGAGGGCCGTCACGGCCGAGCCCGCGCCATCGCCCGCCGCCGTGCCCGCGCCGCCAGTGTCCAATCAGCCGACGGC
This sequence comes from uncultured Alphaproteobacteria bacterium, assembly GCA_963801875.1. GTDB lineage: Bacteria > Pseudomonadota > Alphaproteobacteria > Rhizobiales > Xanthobacteraceae > Bradyrhizobium. Next base: position 52,179 of record CAWDGT010000014.1, read on the forward strand.
GGGGGGAAGCGATCGCGCCTGAGAAAAATGCGCCGCTCGATGGACTGACGATTTCGTCTCAGTCGTGGCGAAGGGGCGGGCTGGGGTCGAACGCCATGGTCACGTTCACGCTCCGCAACAGCAACGACTACCCGGTCAGGGACATCGAGATCTCCTGCGCCTTTAACCGCAGGGACGGCAGCCATCTGACCGACCGCACGCGGACCATTCATGACATCGTGAACATGAAGAGCCGAAAGACCTTCGCCCGCATGCATGTCGGCTTTGTCAATGTCAACGCCGACACGGCAAAATGCTCACTGGTCGCAGCCCACCAGTCTAGCGCCGGCGGAGCGGCGGTAACGACGCGGTAACTTCGTTGTTATGCAGCTGCCGCAGGGCTTGGAACCAATCGCGCCGTCACCAGTTAATCGATTGATCCGCGCGGTACGCGCGGATGGAGCGGTCCCGAAATGCCCTTGGTGCGATATTTTTTCTTTGTCGGCGGAGTTTTGCTCGCGCTTCTGTTTATCTCGGACGCGTACTTGCCGAAATTGCCGGTTGCGGACAGCGATTACGCGGGTGTCGACAAATCCATCATCAGGATTCATTCCGATCGCAAATGGCCGGAGCGAGTTGTTTTCGACACCAGCCGCCCGACCGAGGTTCCCCCGCAAATCGCCAGTATGGCGCCCAGCGCCGCGGCCCCGAAGCCGTTCGCCGACGTCTCGGCCATGGCGCGCACGCGCGAGGCATTCGCGCAATTGCCGTTGGATCCCAAGCAGGCAGGGTTATCTGCTGCGACGAAACCGGAACGAGCTGCGATAAAACCGGAGCCCAAGCTGCAACGCAAGATCGTAAAACGCCGCGCGGCCCCGCCGATGGTGCTGGTGGCGCAACAACCGCAATTCGGTTTTTTCGCCAACAATACCTGGTGAGCCAGTTTGCCGGCGCAGCAAGCATCCTCTTGTGAGGTTTTCAAATCGCCGATCCGGCAAACCGAAAAGTGCCTGGTTTGCCGCGGCGGCCGGGCTTTGATCTCGCGCAATGCGCCGATCGCCGGAAGCCCTAGCTTGAACGGTACGGTTGGTGGCAGCGGGCTTGCGCCTGCTGCCCGGAGGTATCCACATGCGAAAAGTTCCTAACCTGTCAATCTCGCCTGAAAAGGTGTTTTTCATCGTCGCAAAGGCGCGCCAGTCCGACAGCAAGGCCACCGAGTTGGATTTGGCCACCGATTTGAGCGACGATGACAGGAGCTATGGGCTCGAGGATCTCAGCAAGGATACCGATCGCTCCGAACTGTCCGGCTTCATTCGAGGGTTGAATGTGGACGAGCAAATCGAGCTTGTCGCGTTGATGTGGCTTGGTCGTGGTGACGGCGATCTCGACAACTGGCACGATCTTCGCGCGGAGGCTGCGAGGGCCCACAACAACCGGACCGCATCCTACCTGATAGGTACGCCGATGCTTGCGGATTATCTGGAGGAGGCCTTGTCGCTGTTCGGCAAGTCCTTTGAGGATTTTGAAGAGCATCTTTGATCCCCTCGAAACCAAACCTGAACTGCTTCGGAGCCCCTTGATGACCAAAATGAAAATCGGCACCGGTGACTGGATCGTTGTTTGCGACGGCCGCAAGGCGTTGATCCTGGAAAATATCGGCGATCGCATGTTCCCGAACCTGCACACCAAAGAGGTGCACGAACACCCCGACCCATCCACGTCGGCGCAGGGAAGCGGCGCACCGGGCAAGGTGCATCAATCGATCGGCGGGGCGCGAAGCTCGATCGAGCAGACCGACTGGCACGATGAGTCCGAACGGGCCTTCCTCAAGACCCTTGCCGAGCGGCTCAACCTCGCCGTCACGTCAGGCGAAACGACAGCACTGACCATGGTCGCCTCACCGCGCGCGCTCGGCATGATCCGGTCGGACTATACCGCTGCGGTTCGAAAGGCGCTTCACGGCGAGCTGCACAAGGACCTGGTCCGGATGCCGGTCCATGAGATCGAAAAACAGCTGTTGGCTTGAATTTACAAGGCAAGCCCGCGCGCTTCCATACCAGAGGCGCGCGGGGAGCTCGACCTAGTCGTTATCGTGGTGGATGACGGTTTTGCTTTCAACGTCGTCACCATGATTCTTCTTGATCACCGTCGTGCGATCGCGGGGTTCGTGCTCCTTGATGACCGTCTTCTCGCGAACGCGGTCCCGGTCGTAATCCCGGTGGCCCTCGCCGACGGTGACGCCAGCGCCGACCGGGCCAACGCGAACGCCGACGTCATCCGCCAGGGCCGGCCCCGCGAGGACGCCAACAGCCGCGGCAATAAACAAATACTTCTTCATCATGTCCTCCTTCCAATGGACGGGAGACAAACGGTTGATGGCCGCAGCCGTTCCAACGGAACCCGCACCAACCGACGATTGTTTCGATGGGAAAAACGCGCGGATTTGCAAGACTAGCCGACGATTTTTCAAAACGAAAAACGGTGCGAGACAACGCGCAGGAGAACTTTGCCGGGGCCGTTGGCGCGCTCGGAGAGATTTCGAACTCCCGACCCTCGGATTCGAAGTCCGAGTGTCTAGCCTTTCGGTTGTTAGGTTTCACGAGAATATCGTTGCAAATCAATTAGATCTCCCTATCCCTGTATCAGCCCCCCACACCTTGGATCATCGGTCCAGGTATCAACCGGGTATCAACAGGGAATCTGCAACTTGAGTGCCAACATCATCGCCTTTCGTGCGGCCAAACCTAGCCGCGCTACGGCCGCCAAGATCTCGTTGACCGAGCAGCGGGTCGCCGATTTCAAGTCTCGCGGCGTGACCACTTATGTCAACGACGCGCGAACTCCCTGCCTATCGGTCCGCATCACCAAGGCGGGTACTAAGAGTTACGTCTTTACCAAGAAGCTGCACGGCAAGCTGCTGCGTTTCACGCTCGGCAAGGCGAGCAGCCTCTCTCTAGACGGCGCCCGCAGGGCCGCCGCCGCTTATCAGGGCGATTTCGCTCGCGGGGTGGACGTTGGGGCGCAGCGAAAGCAAGTTAAGGTCGCAGCCAAGTTAAAGACGACCACGTTAGCGGATGCGTTCGAGCGCTTTTTGACCATCAAGGATCGGCGACCGTCCACCCAGCAGGACTATGCCGCGCTATGGCGTCTGCATGTGCCCAACAGCCTGAAGCGGAAGCCACTGAACGACGTATCCCAGGCAGATATCGAGAAGCTCAAGACAGAAATTGGCAAGCGAAAGCGGCGAACCGCCAACAAGGTGGTCGTCCTCATCTCAGCCATCATGGCGAAGTCCGGTCGCTGGGCGGACAACCCGGGCAGGGACGTGGAGCGATTTGAAGAACGTGTACGGACGCGGAGGTTGGCGCCTGGGGAGCTGACGCGGTTATGGGAAGCGCTCGAGGCGGAGGGGGGTACTTTATGGTCCGACTTCTTCCGTATCCTCATTGAGACCGGGGCGCGGCGAGCTGCATTGTGCGCAATGCGTTGGCAAGATCTAGACCTAACAGCGGCGGCGTGGACGGTGCCGGCGATCTGGTCAAAGAATAAGCGTGAACTGGCCATTCCGCTGACCAAAGAGGCGGTGAGGGTGCTCCAGCATCGCCGCAGCGCGGTAACGGCGCCGTCGACTTGGGTCTGGCACTCCGAAAAATCGGAGACCGGTCACGTGGTAAACCCCGAGAAACCGTGGCGCCATTTTTTGAAGGCGGCCGGGATTACCGAACGTTGCTCTCTCCACGACGTTAGGCGGACCCTTGGCTCTAGTCTGGCGAGTTCCGGTATTTCATTACCCATCATCAGCAAGGCGCTCGGCCATGTATCGGCTCAATCAGCCCGCGCATACGTTCATCTCGACGTAGAGCCCGCGCGTAATGCGATCGAGCAGGCCTTGGGAGCGATCCGGAATGCCTCGTAAGCCTCCAAACCCCTTTTTTACAAAGGTTGAGCAGCATTCCAATCCAGATCCGCAAGCGGCACCGCTTCGTGCCCTTATTGGCGCGACGTTGATAGACTTCGACGAATTCGCGACGCTCGAGCCTAAGGTAAGCGGGCAGTTGGTAGATGATCTCGAGGAGGCAGTGCGGCGCGCTCGCGTCGGTTATAGATTCCAACGACGTGGTGTCAGGGACCGGGACCAGACAGCGTCAGTTCTTATGAGCGATATCGCCGCCGGCCTTGGGAAGGCTGGCATCCCAGCAACCCGCTGGCGAAAGTTTGACGACGGGTCGGATCGAGAGTCGCTGCTTTTCCGCGTGACCCGGGATCTCGCTTCTGATGCTGGGCTTGCGTTACCCAAAGATTTAAAGGTTCTCGGTCAGTCCAGCGTGCAGTGGGGGCCCGGCCTCGGCAGGGGCAGAAAGTAAATGAACGCACGCTGCCAGGCTGGTCCTTCGTCCTGATCGGAGGGGGCGGAGCGCCGGAGGCAAAACCACGGAATAGGTCTTAGGTACGATTTGCCGACCCCTGACAGGGTGGGAATACCGACTTATCGGAGGGCACCGTCAAACCCAATCGGGAGACAGCAGTGTCCACCACCATAATGCGCAAAAATGTCGAGATGTCTCGGGGTGACTTACTCTCCGAGATTTCTGACTTGCCACGCTCGGCATTTATCAAAACCGCCCAAGCCGCCGCCTACATCGGCTCAAGTTCCAGCGTGCTGCTCAACTGGCGCTCACAGCGTCGTGGGCCTCGCTATCACGGGTCAAATGACTTCGTCCGGTATCGGATTTCCGACCTCGATATGTGGATGTCGGCCCGCGCCAATGAAGTGCGTGCCGATTTGGCGGCTTGTAACCCTGATGACCCGCGCGGCGCGCTATGAACGCGCTCGTAGTTCCGGGCTCCGCTAGCGCGGCATCGCAGTCGGTGCCGGGTCAACAGTTGCTGATTACCCTCAACTCCACCTCGACAAGCTTGGTCGCGGCGCCGCGCCGCCTCCCGCTAGTCGGGGGCGTGCTCGATCCAGGTCCAGCGCTTGACCTAATGAATTCGTGGTTTTTCGTGAGTGAGCAGGAGGGCGAAGTTGGAATTCATCGCATTGAGGATGACGGCACGCTCACTTACTTGGCGACGGATGATTTCAAGCTTCGGTTGGCCAACATCTTTGTGGACGTGTCGTCGCAGAATCAGCAGCCCGGAAGCAAGCTAGTCGGAATTGAAAAATTTTGGCTGCAGCATCCTGCACGCCGCCCATGCAACAAGATCGTTTTCGAGCCCGGCGGAAAGGTGGGAAAAGACGAATACAACTTGTGGCGCGGTTACGCGGTTTTGCCAACCGCCGGCTGGCAGAAGCAGCGACGCCTGCTCCGGCATATCTTTCGGATCATTTGCCGGCGCGACAAAGCAAAGTTCAAATATCTAATGAAGTGGCTTGCGTGGACGGTGCAGCACCCGGACCGACACGCAGAGGTCATCATCGTGCTCATTAGCAATACCGAAGGGAGCGGGAAGTCGACCCTTGGAATAATTATGTTGGACGTTTTCGGTCGAAGGCACGGCCTGCTTGTCGACGATAAGGATCAGCTTCTTGGAAACTTCAACAGCCATCTCGAGACAACCTGTTTCGTTCTCGGAGAAGAGGTGTTGTGGGCCGGCGACAATAAGACAGCGGACGCGCTCAAGTCCCGAATAACCGCAAGCAGCATTCCCATTGAAGCAAAATACCGTCACCGGCGCCAAGTACCAAATCGGTTGCACGTTATGCTCACGACAAATCATACATGGGCCATATCCGCGGGTATGCAGGCGCGGCGCTACTTCGTCGTCGAGGTGAGTGACGAGGTGGCTCAGGACCCTGATTGGTTCGGGCCGCTCTATCAGGATCTCGACGAAGGCGGCCGGGGGGAGTTCTTGAATCTCCTATTGACGTTGAATTTGGGGTCCTGGCATCCGCGCAAAGTTCCAAAGACGGGGGAGTTGGTTGAGCAGCAAGTATTGAGCGCTGGATCCGTGGAGCAGTGGCTGCTCGGCTCTGTAGAACTCGACAATCTTGCTGGCAGGACCGACCCCCAAGAACTCGGCTGCGATATCCCCACGCAAATTCTGTACGAAGCATATTGCGAATACACTCGGCGACGCACTGCCCGCGTCGAAACCCTAGTCATGTTCGGTAAGCTACTCACCAAGCTGTTCGGACCGTCACGACGCCTGCCGGCATCGCGGTCTGGCAAGCGGGCAGTAGGGTACTGCGTCCCTGACGCTGCAACGCTTCGCCTGGCAGTACATAAGCACCTCAAAACGTGACGGCGTTGTCAGACATCAGTGGAAGGGATGCGTCTGGGCTAGTCGCCTGTTGCAGCGACGCGCGACAGTGCTGTCAGAGTTGTCAGGGTCTAAATAAAAAATGAATAGAACAGACATCTGCAGCGCCGACAGCTCCCTCCGGCCTTTTCGCCGCGCAAGGCTGCCATCCTTGACAACCCTGGCCCGGACGTGGCCGGCGCACGCGCGACCGCTTGGCCGAGTCGGCCGAGAGGTTCCGTATGCCGCGGCAAGCTCGGGATATCAATTCATCAAAAACATTCCGCATGAGTGCCGTGGAATTCCCTTCACCACCCCAACATGGGGTTGTGGTCGCCGGCGACGATGTTCGCCTAACAACGAGTACCAAATGACTATAAAAATCGACGACGTAAAAGTTCTTTTCGAGCAATCGGAAGATTGTAATGCGGAGCTCCGGCGAAACCCAGTAACGGGGGGAACTTGGATGCCGAAGTACAATTCTACGACCGAGCAGCTTGAGAAGGCTCATCGAGCGCTCCTCGCCCGACATGCCTTTGCAACCGAGGGCCCGGCAGACTGCCAACCTCTCCCAACTAATTATGGTGAGCGCGAGGACCTGAAGGTCGGATTCGGTCTTGGATATGTGGTTGCCCTATTTGCGCGTTCGCTTGCGGCGGGAGACTACCGTGTCACCGAACATCCCCCGTTTGCTGCTTACGCCGCTGGAATTCTCGCCTTGACCGGCGTCGGACCAAAATTCCTAAGCTGTCAACCAAGCCTAGCGCAGCGCTATCCACCGAGACAGCTTCCTGGGCTTTGCGAGTCCGGCTACTGGACAAACCCGAGCTGATATAGGGTGGTTTGTTAGTGCCAGGCAGGCGGATTGCCGTCCCAATCCGCCTGCCGTTTTTCCTTGCCCCGCAGTCCTTTCTGGTGGAGAGGGCAAAGACACATAGGATACGTGCGGATCCACCGTGAAGTCGTCGCGAGACCCCTAACCTGTGCCACCGAGGCGATTCAATGTCGTTTATTCAGCTATTAAGGGAGAGGCGGGCAAAGGCTCCGATCGTAGCACAGGATGAGTGGCTGCTCCGATTAGAGCGAGTTCGCGGAAAGATCGGCGGCGACGGCATTGAACGTATAAGCACCCAGGCGCTGCTCGACGTCTTGGAAGTGCCTCAACGGATTCGCTCAGCGGCTGCCTTCCGCCGTTTGGCCAAGCTGATGCATGAACAGGGATGGTCACCCATCAAGGCACGAGGACTGACGCAGAGCGGTTTCAGGGAACAGGTTAGGGGATATGCGCGGGATAAGCGCGGCTTAGTGCTCTTTTAGCGGTGTACGAGGTCTGCGCTATCTGCCCAAACACAACAACATAAAACCACCATTACCTTCCAAAGTAACCCGCCGCGGCTGTGTAACCTCACCAGGTAACTTTTGGTTTGATGGTGTTATGCTCGCATGGAGGACTCTAGCGGGCCGCTACCCCGCAGGTCCTCATCCCTCGCGTGGCACGAACTTCTTGATCACCGCGATCGAGCCCGTCGAGGCTGCGTGCCGGTGCTTGGCCAAAGCCTGATACTCCGGCGAGTTAAACCAAGCGTCAAAAGCCTCGGCATCGGGGAATTCAATCAGAACAGTGCGGGTGTAGGGCCAGTCGCCCTCCTTGACAGTCGGCGTCTCGTCAACGGCGAGGAGCTTGCCGCCATACTTGTTGAAGACCTCCATGAATCCCCGCTGATAGGCGCCATATCGCTCCCGGTCGGCGATGTTGAGCAGGGCTATGGCGTAGACAGTCATGGCTTTGCTCCTCTGGCGCCGTGCCGGCCGCCGCATTCAGCGTGTCGCAAGGGGCGCGCACTAACAAGACCGGCTTCATCGTCCCTCACCGTGCCGGCCTGCCTATAACACCATCGGATGACCCCAGCGGTGGCCCAGGACCACTCTACGGTAATCACCGGGTAACTTTTGGTCTAATGGTGCGATAGGCCGCGCCCACCGCACACCGCCTTTTAATCCGGCGAATGTCCGTTGTTGGGATAACAGCGGAAAACATATGCTCTCATTGAGCTTTTCCGCTTTTGACCCAACTCAGACATGGCGTGCTCCTTGTCGTTAGCGCTCCTGTCGTTGTATTTTGTATCTTCACGATGGCTCCTTGTTTCCCAAGGTGACTTAGTGTCGTCAGAACGGCTTAAAGAAGCAGATGGTGTGAAATCATTGCGCATGGCCGCGGAACGTGGCGACGCACTCGCTCAGACCGGTCTCGGGCTTTTGTACTACGATGGCCGTGGTATCCAGCGGGACTATGCGGAAGCCATGAAGTGGTCTCGTATAGCGGCAGACCAGGGCTGTCCTGAAGCTCAATGCAAGCTTGGATTGATGTACGCGAATGGTCGTTGTGTTTCGCCGGATGGCGTAGAAGCATTGAAATGGTTTCGTAAAGCTGCTGACCAAGGATACGACATGAGCTGCCCCCGGCGTCGGTCCGGTGCTGGCCACTGTTTTGGTCGCCGCCGCTGCTGATCCAAAGTCGGAAAACATGTGCTCTATCTGAGGTCTACAGCTTTTGTCCCATTTCAGACCGTCACGGATGGTTGGCGCTCCTGAATTAACCCTTTTGGTCCGATGGCCGAGACCGATAGGATGCTGTTCGGAACACGGGGGCGGATATGGCGCGGCTTTCAGAGAGGGGCTGCAGGGCGAGCACGGCGAAAGGCCGCAGGGCAAAAGGCCGCAAAACCGCCACGACTTCGCCAAAAGACGAGCGCCGTCGGAACGCAGGACGGGAAACAGAGGTCGTACGGTTAAAACGTGAGTTGGAGGAAGCGCTGGCCCGGCAGACCGCGACCTCCGAGATACTTCGCCTTATCAGTCTGTCTCCGACCGACACCCAGCCGGTGTTCGAAGCCATCGTCCTTACGGCCACGCGGCTGCTCCACTTTGACATGTCGTTCGTGATCCTTTGCGACCCTCCCGCCTTTTGGGTTGTGGCAGCGGCTACACCGGAAGGCCTATTTGACGAATTTACGCGGATAAGGCAGCCGATCGATCCCAGCGCCAACTTTCCGTCGCGTGCAATCGTCGAAAAGCGAGCGATTTACCTGCCGGATTGGTCGCTCATCGACCTGCCGGAACACGAGCGCCGCATGTATGACACACTCGGCATAAGATCGGAGCTGTATTTGCCGCTGATTCGCGAGGGCGAATGCATCGGCCTGCTCACGGTGACCGGAAAACAGGCAAATATCTTCGGTGAGAGCGAAATCGCACTTGCCGAATCCTTCCGTGACCAGGCCCTGATCGCCATTGAAAACGTGCGCTTGTTTGACGAAATGCAGGCCCGCACCAAAGAACTTGCTGCCTCGCTCGACGACCTGCGCACCGCGCAGGATCGCCTGGTGCAGACCGAGAAGCTTGCCTCGCTCGGTCAACTGACGGCAGGTATCGCGCACGAGATCAATAACCCAGTAGGCACAGGCCTGACAATTGCCTCAAGTCTCGTGCAGCGCTGCATTGCCTTCTCTGGCGAACAGGCTTCGGGCCAGTTAAGGCGCTCCCGACTCGCCGCTTTCGTTGAGAGCAACCTGGAGGCTGCAAAGCAGTTGGTCACGAATCTGCAGCGCGCCGCCGAGCTCGTTCAGTCCTTCAAACAAGTGGCCGTTAATAACGTCCGCGAGGAACGGAGCTTATTTGACCTCAATCGCGTAACAAATCAAATGTTGGCAGTTCTGAGCCCGAGCATCAAAGGCTTAGACATCGTGATAGGGGTCGACGTGCCGGACGGAATTACGATTAACAGTTACGCCGGTTCATACGGGCAGATGCTGACCAAGCTGTTCCAAAACGCAGTTACGCACGGATTCGGCAAAATGCGGGGCGGACACATCACGATTGCGGCGCGTCGGCTAAATACGGATCAGGTGGAAATTATTTTTACCGACAATGGGAAGGGAATGTCTGAGGCCGTCTGCCGCCAAGCGTTTGATCCGTTCTTCACCACGGATCGCAAACAGGGTGGAACGGGGCTTGGGCTTCATATCGTTTACAACATCGTAACTCAACAGTTCGGCGGCCGCATCGTCCTAGAGTCGAAACCCGGACACGGTGCGACATTCAAAATTTTGATTCCGGTGCTTTCACCAAGCCGGTGAAGAGTCAGAGCGTGTGGCGTAAGATCCATCTTCGCAGATGGCAGGCACAAAACCGACAACCAGCGATGTTTCCGAAGTTGGCACCGAGCCGCTTTCGGCTATCTGAAAATCCGATGGGGGTATGTTTGACCCCGATGGTGGGCTTGCCCATTAATATCTCCGTATTGCGTAAACATTGAGCGCGCCAAGTGCTACAGGTTTTGTCAGTGTTTACCTATGGCGCTGCAAATGCCGAAGTCATTGAAGCCAGATCATCCGGGCGCTACGCTGTGGCCGGGCGGGCGAGAACCGTTCGCTACTTCGATCGAAGCGGTACGTATGGAAAGCGTCGCGGATGCTACGGCTGAATCAGGATCGACCGCGCAGCGCCTCGCGGTCGACGTTCGCAACGTTTCACTGACGTTCGAGACATCAGACGGCAAGGTTGATGCGCTGTCGAATGTGTCCTTGCAGATCGCCGACGGCGAATTTGTTTCCTTCATCGGTCCCTCCGGCTGCGGCAAAACCACAATGCTGCGGGTGATCGCCGATCTGCAGCAGCCGACGGTCGGTACGCTTCTGGTCGGTGGCGTGAGCGCGGAACAGGCGCGTCTCGAGCGCCGCTATGGCTACGTGTTCCAGGCGCCGGCCCTGTTCCCGTGGCGCACGATCGAGAAGAACCTGAAGCTGCCGCTGGAGATCATGGGTTTCTCCGATAACGAGCAGCAGCAGCGGGCGGCGCGTTATCTGGCGCTGGTCAATCTCACGGGCTTCGAGCGCAAATTCCCCTGGCAATTATCCGGCGGCATGCAACAGCGGGTCTCGATCGCGCGCGCGCTGTCGTTCGATCCGGCGCTGCTGTTGATGGACGAGCCGTTCGGCGCGCTCGACGAGATCGTACGCGATCATCTCAACGAGCAGCTGCTGCAATTGTGGGACAAGACCGGAAAGACGGTCCTGTTCGTGACCCACTCGATTCCGGAAGCCGTGTTCCTGTCGACCAAGATCGTGGTGATGTCACCGCGGCCCGGACGAATCATCGACACTATCGACTGCAACTTTCCGCGCGACCGCACCCTGGAAATCCGCGAGACGCCGGAATTCCTCAAGATCGCGCAGCGGGTGCGCGTCGGCCTGCGGGCGGGGCATTCCTATGACGAATAGCGCGCTCGCTCTCCCGGTGCGGGACGCCGGCGCATTGCGTCGGCATCCGCTGGTCGCGCGTTACGCGCCAGTCGTGACGATCGTTCTGGCGCTGACTGCGATCTGGTACGTCGCGACCGTGCTGATGAATTTATCCCTCGTGCGCGATGGCTTCGAGCGGGAGGAGACGCCGTTCACCGTGTCGGAACTGATCGCGGGCACTATGAGCGCAGAGCGACCGCTGCTGCCGGCGCCGCACCAGATCATTGCCGCCTTCGCCAATTCGGTTTTCGGCTACGCGCCGACCGCGCCGCGCAGCCTGGTCTTTCACTCCATGGTGACGTTGTCGGCGACGCTGCTCGGCTTTGTGCTCGGCACGCTACTGGGTATCGCTCTGGCGCTGATGATCGTGCACAGCCGCGTGCTGGAGAAGAGCCTGTTGCCCTGGATCATCTGTTCGCAGATGGTGCCTATCCTGGCGCTGGCACCGATCTTCATCGTAGTGCTCGGCGCGATGGGGTTGCAGGGCCTGCTGCCGAAGTCGAGCATATCGGCCTATCTGTGTTTCTTCCCGATCACGATCGGCATGGTGAAGGGTTTTACGGCACCCGACCCGATGCAGCTCGACCTGATGCGGACCTGGTCGGCGACCTCGCGGCAGGTGCTGGTAAAACTGCGCTTGCCGACGGCGGTGCCCTATCTCTTCGCCAGCCTGAAGGTCGCGGTCACCATATCGCTGATCGGCGCCATCGTGGCCGAACTGCCGACCGGGGCCGAAGCCGGCATCGGCGCGCGGCTGCTGGCGGGCTCCTATTATGGCCAGACCATCCAGATATGGTCGGCGCTGCTGGCGTCGGCGATCCTCGCCTCAGGCCTGATCGGACTGGTGGGTCTCACGGAACGAATGGTGGGCGCGCGGATGGGGGCGCGGCCATGAATCCGCAAAGGCTCAGATTGGGATTTATCATTGCTGTCGTCGGCATGCTGGCGACGCTGCTGCTTCCGCTCTCAAGTGAGACGGTCACTAATTTGCCGATGCGGCGGATTCTGCTCGCATCGACGCTGGTGGCGGCGCTGCTGTTCGCGCTCGCTGCTTGGATCGGCGGGTCGTGGTCCCCGGTGCCCGGTCTTCTGGGCGTTCTCTGCGGAGCGGCGACAACGCTGGCCTTGTTGCGCGATCCCGCCGTCGCCGGCTCGGCGGCGGCTGGTTTCTGGGCAATGATGCTCGCGGTCTGGCTGGGTGCAGCGATTTGCGTGGTGCAGCTTGCCTCTGAGCGACCGCGCGACGACACCCCTCGCCGCGTCCTCAGCCTCGCCGTACCGCTACTGTTCGGCGCGGTGGTGTTTTATATCTGGGAAGTATTGGTGCGCGGCTTCGGCGTGTCGCCGGTGATCCTGCCGGCGCCGAGCGCAGCGGCGGCAAGGTTTGCGAGCTCATTGCCGACCCTGGGCGCGGATTTCGTCCAAACTTTCGTTCGCGGCGTGTTGATCGGATATGTGATCGGTTGCGGGACCGGGTTGTTGGTTGCTGTTGTCGCGCAGCGTTTCGCCTTTCTGGGCCGCGGCCTGCTTCCGCTTGGCAACTTCTTTTCGGCATTGCCGCTGGTCGGCGTCGCACCGATCATGGTGATGTGGTTCGGCTTCGACTGGCCATCGAAGGCCGCCGTGGTGGCGCTCGTGACCTTCTTTCCGATGCTGGTGAATACGCTCGTCGGGCTATCCGCATCCGGGCATATGGAGCGCGACCTGATGCGGTCGTACGGGGCCGATCATTGGCAGACGTTGACAAAGCTCAATCTGCCGGCGGCGCTGCCGTTTATTTTCAACGCGCTGAAGATCAACGCCACGCTGGCGCTGATCGGCGCGATTGTCGCCGAATTCTTCGGCACGCCGACGCAAGGCATCGGCTTTCGCATTTCGACGGAAGCCGGACGAATGGCGATCGATATGGTGTGGGCGGAAATCGCTCTCGCCGCGATTGCGGGAATGGCGTTCTACGGACTTGTCGCGCTCGCCGAGCGCGCGACCACTTTCTGGCATCCTTCTTATCGAACCTGACTCGGCGGGTTCTCAAAGCTCAAAGTATCGAATGAAGATCATAGTGGCACTCGCAGCAGGCATGACGATGGGTTCGTCGTTGGCGACTGCGCAAGCGGCGGACACCGTCACCATCCAGCTGAAATGGGTCTCGCAGGCCCAGTTTGCCGGCTACTTTGTCGCCAAGGAAAAGGGCTTCTATAAGGACGTCGAGCTCGACGTCACGATCAAGCCGGGCGGCCCGGACGTGGCACCTCCGCAGGTGATTGCCGGTGGCGGCGCCGATGTCGTGGTCGACTGGATGCCGTCGGCACTGGCGTCGCGCGAGAAGGGCGTGCCGCTGGTCAATATCTCGCAAACCTTCAAGAAGTCCGGGCTGGAGCTGACCTGCCGCGCCGAGACCGGCATCAAGAAACCGGCGGACTTCAAGGGCAAGACCATCGGGATCTGGTACGGCGGCAACGAATATCCGTTCCTGTCCTGGATGTCGAAGCTCGGCCTCAAGACGGATGGCTCGGCGGACGGCATCAAGATCATCAAGCAAGGCTTCAATGTCGATCCGATCCTGCAGAAGCAGGCCGATTGCGTTTCGACCATGACCTACAACGAGTACTGGCAGGTGATCGACGGCGGCTACAAGCCGAGTCAGCTGACCGTCTTCAAATATGAGGACGAGGGTGTTGCGACCCTGGAGGACGGTCTCTATGTGCTTGAAAAAAATCTCAAAGATCCGGCGTTCGTGGCCAAGATGGCGAAATTTGTCAAGGCCTCGATGAAGGGCTGGGATTATGCCAAGAGCCATCCCGATGAGACCGTGAAGATTATCCTGGGTGGGGACTCCACCGGCGCGAAAACCGAAAAGGACCAGAAGCGGATGATGGGCGAGATCGGCAAGCTGCTCGGCGACGCCGACGGCAAGCTGGACGTCAAAGACTATGAACGAACGGTCGCCACCTTGATGTCGGGCGGATCGGGTCCCGTCATTACCAAGAAGCCGGAAGGTGCGTACAGCTTTGCGGTTTACGAAGCGATGAAGTAATCGCCGCAGCAGAAGGCAAGGGCGGCCGACAGACAGAGTTCGGTCGTCGACCCTTGTCAGCTGAACAAGCTTTTGGACGACCTTTCCCAAAGAGACCGGTACAGGGTGTTAGGAAGTGCTGTTGACAGAGCCAATCACGGCCGCGCTGGCTCAAGAGGCAACCACACCCTACAGCCGACGCGGTATGGCCCCACGTTCATCTCGCTGCTTCGCTGGGTCAACTCGGCAAATACGATATCGCAGCGACCGTGGCAACCCCGAGCGGACATCAGGGATGTTTGACCTACCGCAATTTGCGCCCCGCATGATCCGTTAAGTTTCTAAACTTGTGCGGTCGGTCAACTTTAGGGGGTTGGAATGCGTAAGGTTCGGCTTGATCTTTTGGTGCAAATCGTTGCCGCAATCGTTGCGAGCACGTTAGTAGCATCGGCACAGCAGGCTCCAAAGCCCCCCAACATTGTCTTCATGCTCGCAGACAATCTAGGTTACGGAGAGCTTGGCGTATATGGCGGCGGGATACTGCGCGGCGCACCCACGCCTCGCATCGACGCGCTCGCCGCCGAAGGCATGCGCTTGCTTAACTTCAACGTCGAGGCGCAGTGCACGCCTACACGGTCGGCGCTCATGACCGGCCGCTTCTCCATTCGCTCAGGGACCTACGAAGTCCCCATCGGGGGCGTGCCCGATGGTTTGACGCAATGGGAGATCACCATCGCGGAGTTATTGTCCGCGCGGGGATACGCCACCGGCATGTGGGGCAAATGGCATCTCGGGAGCGCCGAAGAACGGCTTCCCACCAATCAGGGGTTTGATGAGTGGTATGGCATCCCGCGCACCTACGACGAGGCTATGTGGCCTTCATTTAACGAAACCAAAAGCACGTGGCCTTCGGTCGGTGACAAGCAGGGTTGGAACGCGAAGATTGTCCCGCCCGAACCAATTTACGAGGCGCGCAAGGGCGAGAAGCCGCGTGTGGTCGCCAGTCTGAATGTGGACAATCGCCGAACCATGGAAGCGGAAATCACGAGCCGCGCAGTGGATTTCATCAAACGCAACGCGAGCGCAGGCAAGCCGTTTTATGCATACATCCCCTTCTCGCTGGTTCACATGCCAACGCTGCCAAATCTGGAGTTCGCGGGCAGGACCGGCAACGGCGACTGGGCCGACAGCCTCGCGGAGCTGGACTATCGCACTGGACAAATCCTCGATGCGATCAAACAGGCCGGTATCGAAGACAACACGCTCGTCGTGTTCGCCAGCGACAATGGTCCTGAGGCGACGGACCCTTGGCAGGGCGACAGCGGACCTTGGCATGGCACTTACTTCACAGCGATGGAAGGCTCATTGCGCGCGCCGTTTATCATCCGCTGGCCGGGTAAAGTGCCTGCCGGTCGCGTTAACAACGAAATCGTGCACGTCGTGGACCTCTACACAACGCTAGCGCGTGTTGGCGGTGCAAAAGTCCCGAGTGATCGTCCCATTGACGGCGTGGATCAACTGGATTTCTTTCTCGGCAAACAAGAGGCTTCCAACCGCGAAGGGTTTCCTGCGTACGTCGCCGACCGATTGTCGGCTGTCAAGTGGCGAAACTGGAAAGCGCATTTGATCTGGCAGGAGAACATGTACGCCACGCCGCAGATACTTCCCTTGCCCAAGGTTATCAACCTCCTTACCGACCGAAAGGAAGAGCGCGATGTGACTGCGCATAATTCCTGGGTCATGGACCCGATGACGAGGATCATTGGTGATATGGAGGCGAGCCTTAAAAAGTATCCGCCGATCAAACTCGGCACGCCCGATCCTTACATGCCGCCGCCGACGAAGTGATCGGACAACCCATTTCGATGTCGCTTATTGGCACTTTTCCGACATGCCGCCGTGGTCGCTCTATGTCCGTTGTTGATGCTGTGGACGGCTCCTCCACCGGCACATCGGTGCCATGGATGTGGGAGCTGTTAAGGCTCCCACGATTTAGAGGAGCGAGCCATGCAGACGATAACGACAATCGGTCTAGATATCGCCAAGTCGGTTTTCCAGGTTCACGGCGTTGACGCTGGTGGCCAGGTGGCCATCCGTCGGCAATTGAAGCGGCGTTCTGTCCTGGCTTTCTTTCAGAAGCTGCCACCATGCTTGGTTGGCATCGAGGCTTGCGCCACTTCTCATCATTGGTCGCGCGAACTCCAGGCGCTGGGCCACACCGTGCGATTAATGCCGCCGGCTTACGTAAAGCCCTATGTCAAGCGACAGAAGAATGACGCGACTGACGCAGAGGCCATTTGCGAGGCGGTGACCCGCGCCAACATGCGGTTCGTTCCAACAAAGACCCCTGAGCAGCAGAGTGGCCTGATGCTTCACCGCACTCGTCATTTGTTCATCCGTCAGCAGACCTCGGTGATCAATGCGATCCGGGCCCATCTTGCCGAATTCGGGATCGTTGCGCCGGTTGGGCGCCACGGTGTCGAGGAGCTGCTCAATGTCGTCGCCGATCCAAACGACACGCGAGTTCCGGAGATGGCCCGCGTGTGCCTCCTAGCATTCGGAGCTCAACTGCGCAGGATCAAGGAGCAGATCCTCGAGTTCGACCGGCTGATCAGGGCCTGGCACCGATCTAACGAGATGAGCATGAGGCTCGATGAAGCTCCTGGCGTTGGCCCGGTGCTGGCCACCGCTTTGGTCGCAGCCGTTGCTGATCCAAAGTCCTTTCGATCAGGGCGCAACTTCTCGGCCTGGATTGGGCTGGTTCCTAAACAGCATTCAAGTGGGGGCAAGAACAGGCTCGGCAATATAAGCAAGCAAGGTGACCGCTATCTGCGCGGCCTGTTCGTGGCCGGCGCGCTTGCAGTCATCCGTTACGCCAAAATCCATGGCGCCAAACATCGGCCTTGGCTCACGGCCTTGCTGGCGCGGCGGCCGACCAAGGTTGCGGCCATCGCGCTCGCCAACAAGATCGCACGAATGGTCTGGGCCATGATGACCAGAGGCGAGCGATACAAGGAACCCGTCGCGCTTGCGGCGTAAACGAGATCGCGCCGGACACCCGGCGTGATGTGAGGGTTGGGAGGGCGAACAGCACGTAATGCAGAGCCGGTCGATCCGGCGATCAGGATAACCCAGCTGCCCCCAAGCATTGTCGAATGCGGGTTGTTGATCGGGACCTGATCCGCGGAGGGCATTATGGCCAGCGGTCATGTGAACCGCGCTAACAGGCCGAACACATGGGCGCACCGACCAATCCTGCAAAACGTGAAGAAAGTTCTTGCCAACTCGGAGCCGTCCACACATGGGGGCGGAGCAGAAGTGGCGTTTCGGGGCCGGTAGGTCCGTTGTTGACCCATTTCGGAAGTCAGCGCCGCCAAAGATATTTCCATCGATCTGGCCCGCGACGCCTTCCAAGCATTGAGTTTGGGCCGCTACACTGCCGCGTCCTGATCCATGGGGGCGGCTATGAAACGACGCGATTTCATATTAGGGGTCGGCGGCGCGGCGCTGTGTTCAAACGCAGCGCGAGGACAGCAGAATCCACGAATCACACAACACTCAACCACGAAGAAACGTATAGCGCAGGTGGTTCCCTCCACGAAAGTGGACGAGATGAAAGCAGATCCTGCCACCAAACCGTTCTTCGACGAATTGAAACGGTTTGGCTATGTCGAGGGAGAAAACCTAATTGTCGAGCGATACTCGGGAGAGGGGCAACTGGAGCGGTACGACTCTCTCGCTCACGAGGTCGTCGATACAAAGCCGGATTTGATCTGGATCGTGGGAACTCCGCTAACTCTCCGGTTCAAGGCAGCTACGAACACGATTCCGATTGTCACCTTCACTGGAGATCCTATTCGTTTTGGAATCGTATCAAATATTGCGCGGCCGGGGGGCAACATCACGGGCGTCAGCGTTGATGCTGGAGTTGAAATCTGGGGTAAGCGCCTTGAGATGCTTGCCGAAGCTGTCCCCAAGCTCGTCAACGTCGTCTATATCTCGACCCGACCGAATCTTAACGGTGCTGGAGCTAGAGCGACGCAAGAGGCGGCAAAAAAATTGGGGATTTCCCTATTGTATGCGACTTTGGGCAGCCCCACAACCGAAGCGGAGTACCGGCGCGTATTTGATTCCATTCAGCGGGATCAAGTCGATGGAATTATTTTTTCGGCTGAGTTCGAGCACTTTCCCCATCGGCTTTTGCTGGTTCAATTGGTCCGACAAATCCGCCTTCCCGCGATTCATGAAGTATCTGATTATGTGGAGGCTGGAGGGTTGATGTCCTATGGCCTTGATGTGAAACCTGCGATTCGCACGATGGGTATGCAGGCCGCGGAGATTTTGAAAGGTGCCAATCCGAGCGACATGCCGTATGTTCAAGAGGTTCGCTTCGAATTGGTGATTAACCTCAAGACGGCAAAGTCGCTTGGCCTTGAATTGCCACCGTCGCTTCTCGCCCGTGCCGACAGGTTGATTGAATAAAGCGGTCACTTCCGCCCTTGGCACTTTTCGGACCTCCCGCGATGTCCGCAGTTCTGTCGTTAACGGGAGGAAAGCGGACATGACGCGGACGGCCCATTTCCGTCGCGATTGACCCAAAACCCTCAAACATACCTATTCGACCCATCCCTTATTTCTTCCCGAAGACGCATTTGAACCGATAGAGTGCATTTCTGTTCCTTGGGGACGGGTATGCGACGGCGCGAGTTCATCAAGCTGGTTGGCGGTGCGGCGGCTTCGTGGCCCATTGCGGCAGACGCTCAGCAGCCAGACCGAGTGCGGCAGGTCGGCGTATTCGTCGGATTGGCGTCAAGCGCCAACGACCCGATTGCCCGTGAGACCATTCGCCCGTTCAGCGAAGCCATGCAGGCAGCAGGATGGCTGGATGGAAAGAACATCCGCCTTCACTACCGCTTCGGAGGCGGCGATCCCGCCAAAATAAATGCGTCTGCCGCTGACTTGGTGACGCTCGCCCCTGAGGTGATCTACGCACAGGGTTTGCCGGCGACACGGGCCCTCTATCAGAGAACGCATACGATCCCTATCGTCTTCACGCAAGTTGCCGATCCGTTCGGCTTCGGCCTCGTGGACAGCGACGCGCATCCCGGCGGCAATGTCACCGGCTTCGTCGTCTGGGACCTTTCGATCGGCGGCAAGTGGACACAGCTGCTTCGGGAGGTCGCGCCTGAGCTCACGCGCATCGGCGTTATCTACAATCCAGACACCGCGCCGTACGCACGCCCCTTGATAGCTTCGGCCAAAGCCGCTGCCGGAAGTGACGTGGCTGTGATCGAGTGTCCCGTCCGCGACGACAACGAGATCGAAGCCGTGGCATCGTTGCTCGCGCGCGAGCCCCATGGCGGGGTTCTGGTCATACCGGAACCGTTCACCAATGCACATCGCGACCAGATCATTGCCCAGTGCGCCCGCTTCAAACTACCGGCCCTTAATCCGGTTTCCGGTGCGGCGGGACGCGGGGCGTTGCTCTGCTACACGTACCTTTTCGATCCGATGATCCGCCAGCCAGTTGCTTACGTCGATCGAATCCTAAAAGGCGAGTCACCGGCTGACCTTCCGGTACAAGCGCCAACGAAATTTCAGTTGTCAATCAATCTCAAGACCGCCAAGGCACTCGGCCTAGATGTATCGCAGACGTTCCTCGCCCGCGCCGACGAGGTGATCGAATAGACTGCTAAATTGCTGCGGTGCATGAGTCTCTTCATGGCACTGAACGGACCTCCAGCGATGTCAGAGTTGTGTCCGTTTCCGGGGTATAACGGAAGTCGCAGTTCGAGGCCGTCAGGGCAGCTTTTGACCCACAAGAGAAATTGGCTATAGCCGGGCGCTTGTTGGCTGGTATGGTCTGTCGCTGGCCGCCTGAACGCCATATGCGGAGCTGGATCAATGCGACGACGTGATATACTGGCTCTGCTCGGTGGCGTCGCTTTTGAGCCTATTCTCCGCTCCCTACCTGCGAAAGCGCAACAGACGGCGACGCCTTTAATCGGATTTCTGGGCAGCGAGTCATCCGACCTTTGGACCAACCGGCTGGCCGCATTCCGCCAAGGCCTCAATGAGGCTGGTTACACGGAAGGTCGAAACGTAGAGATCGAATATCGCTGGGCTGAGGGCCACAATGACCGATTGCCCGCACTAGCCGCTGACCTTGTTCGGCAGCGGGTAACTGTATTGGTGGTGCTCGGCGGCACGGCTTCCGCTCTCGCCGCTAAGGCAGCCTCAACGACAGTCCCTATCGTATTCCGCATAGCGGTCGATCCAGTAGAAGCAGGCCTTGTAACCAGCCTCAACCGTCCCGGAGGCAATCTCACAGGCGTGACCACGATGGGTGCCGACTTGGGATCGAAGCAGCTGGAAATGCTGCATGAGATGGTACCTGCGGCGAAAGTGATGGCCCTCCTCATCAATCCAACCAACCCTTCGATTGCTCAGGTCCAATCAAGGGATGTTCCCGCAGCAGCCCTTAAGCTCGGGCTCCAGCTACATGTGCTGAAGGCAAGCACGGAGCATGACTTTGACGCGGTCTTTTTGGATTTGAACAAACTTGGAGCAGGCGGTCTCGTGATAGGTGCCGATACATTCTTGAACGCAAGGAGCGAACAACTGGCGACCTTGGCTGTCCGCCACTCGATACCGACGATCTCGCCGTATCGACAGTTCACCAGGGCGGGCGGCTTGATGAGTTACGGAGCCAATATCACGGCTGCGTCTTTACAAGCTGCCGCCTACACCGGTCGCATTTTGAAGGGAGAGAAGCCTGCGGATTTGCCAATCCTTCAGCCGACCGTTTTCGAGTTTACGATCAACTCGACTGCGGGGAAGGCTCTCGGCCTCGCAATGCCGCCGACGTTGCTCTCGCGTGCCGACGAGGTGATCGAGTGAGTGCGTTTACTTCCGCCTTTGGCACCAACCGGACATGCCGCGATGTCCGAGTTGAGTTCGTTTTCGGGGCTATAGCGGAAGTCGAATTTTAGGGTCGGGAAGACCGCTTTTGACCCAACTCGGACATCGCGCTTCCCGACAGATATTTGATGCCTTATTCTCATCGAGGATCATCTAAGATTTCGGTCGGTTCGCCAAAGTGATGGGATTAGATCATGGGCACGCAGCACCAAGCCAAACTCCCACGGGTCGGCGTAATTGCGAACGGAAGCCCAGACAGTCTCTTCGAAGCCGTGCGACAGAGTTTTGCCCAACACGGCTATGTTGAGGGCCGCAACATCGTCATTGAGGCACGATTTGCCCAAGGACATCTCGACCGCGTGCCCAAATTCATCGCTGAATTTGTCGGTCTGAATGTCGATATTATCGTTTCATTGGGCGCCGTTGGGCCGGCAGCGGCCCAGAAAGCCAACACAAAGTTACCAGTCGTGTTTGTGGCGGTGATCGATCCGGTTGCTGTTGGATTGGCCACCACACTGGAGCGACCTGGTGGAAACATCACGGGGATCACTACCTTCGATCCGCAGCAGGCTGCCAAACAGCTCGAATTGCTCAAACAAGTGATGCCGAACCTTGCCCGGTTGGCGATCTTGAGTGATGAGGATATTCCTCGCGCAGAGGGCTGGAACCCCTTGGAGAAAACGAACGACACGGCGGCACGAGCACTCGGCGTGCGGCCTCAATGGTTGAAGATCAAAGGTCCCATTCCAGATCTCGAAGGAGCCTTCACGGCGATGAGGAATGAGCGCGCCGAGGCTTTGCTGGTGCTGGACGTGCCTATACCCATCATTCACCAGAAGCGGATCGCCGACCTAGCGGCCACGTATCGCCTTCCAACGATGTTTCTGGGAGGCCGGCGGATGTCGGAAGCAGGGGGCTTGATCGCCTACGGGGCAGGTCTTCTGGATGCGTTACCGCGAATACCGGCGTACGTGGAGAAGATTTTAGGGGGCGCCAAACCGGGTGACTTGCCAATCGAGGTCTTGAAGCAGCCTATACTGATATTCAATCTCAAGACGGCTCGGAAAATTGGTATGGCAATTTCGCCAGAGCTGCTCAAACGGGCGGATCAAGTCATCGAGTGAACCAGTCTGTTCCATCCCACATACAGAGCGCTTACCTTCGCATTTGGTTAGTCGGCGCGTCGGTCCGTTAATGGCACGAAACGGAAGTGACGCGATGTCCGCTCAGAGTCCGCTTTCGAGAGCATAGCGGAAGTCGCATTTCAGGGCCGTCAGGGCCGGTTTTGACCCGCAGCGGACATCGTCGATAACTCCCAGATCGACATGATCGCATTTTGTTGTAAAAATTTCTAATCGGCAAGGAAACATACGGCACAAAGATGCAGGATATTTCGTCAGTTAGCTTCAGCGGCGTATTTGCTTTGCGGGATGGCGTCAGTGAAAAAGAGTTTTTGCCAAGGTTGCACGCCTTCTTCCAGCATTTCATAGATATGGGGTTTGCCACGGGCTATCGCGTCATGCGCCGCGAGGCACTGGACGATTTTGGCAAAACGCTGCCGCCCTTCGCGTATCGAGGTGAACTCATCTACCCAGACCTGGAGCGGGAGCATGCCGCATACGAGTACGTCAAACAACATGGCGAGCAGGTAAACTCGCTGCATGTAGCGATGAACTCACTGGTCAAGCCTGACGCAGACTTCTTTCTGGAGACGCGCATCGCATAGAGCACGAATATCCGCTTCTGGTCATTGACAAATGCATACACGTTGGCTCGCTGCGTGGGCTGGTGCTATCCTGCCCGCATGGCGAAACATATAAGCCTTCGTCAGGCCGAGTCAGAACATTACGATTTTGCTTTGCGTCTCTACTTACTGACGATGCAGCCCTACATGCACGAACTCGGCGTGTGGGACGAACAACAGCAGAGGGCAAGCTTCGCGACACAATGGAAACGCGAAGAAGTTTGGATCATGTCTGTCGATGGAAACGATGTTGGCTGGCTTCAGGTTGCCGAGTTGCCGACAGAAATACGATTGCAGAAGTTTTTCGTTTTGCCTCAATATCAGCGATCCGGCATTGGATCAGAAGTACTGGGCAACTTACTCGCAATCTGGAGATCAACGGGGAAGAAGATTGTGCTTAAAGTCCTCAAAAACAATCCTGCTCGACAGTTCTATGAGCGCCTTGGTTTCTCTGTGATCGCTGAGGCGGGCGTAATATTCAGAATGAGAGGCTAACACCTTCTGCTTGTGGCACGAAACGGACCTCCAGCGATGTCCGCTATCCGGTCGCTAACGGGGGTAGACCAGACATGGCGTATGCCCCGGCCGACTTCTGAAATTGACCCGGAACGGACATCCAGCCCGAGGTGTTCACGATTTTTCCGCGAGTGCCCATTTCCATTCTGAGCCGATCACGTCATTAATGTTCGCCGGCGGCTGGCAGCACGCACGAATGTGACGATCGTGGTCTAGCCGGGGTTTGTATGGCAGAAACAGGCTGCCAGATAGCCAAGAACGGTATCTGGAGATAGGTGCCGGGAGGATAGCAATGCTGACGACCGACTATTTGATCGTCGGCAGCGGTGCCGCCGGCATGAGCTTCGCGGACCAGTTGTTGACCGAGACGAATGCAAACATGGTTATCGTCGACCGGCATCACATGCCGGGCGGCCACTGGAACGACGCCTACTCGTTTATCCGCCTGCATGCGCCATCTGCGTTCTATGGCGTGGGCTCGCTTCAACTCGGCGGCAATCGCATCGACGTATCCGGCCTTAACCAGGGTTATTATGAGGTGGCTTCTGGCGCGGAGATTGTCAGCTATTTCGACAAGTTGATGCAAGAGCGCTTTCTGCCTTCTGGCCGCGTCCAGTATATTCCAATGTGTGAGCATCTGGGCGACGGGCGCTTCGTCTCCCGCCTCTCTGGCAAGATCAAGCAGGTCGCGTTTAGCAAGAGGCTCGTGAACGCCACCTTCCTGAATATCCAGGTGCCCTCGACCCACACCCCCTCCTTTCAAGTGGGCGAAGGGGTCAAACTAATAACGCCAAACTTGTTGCCGGTTTTCGCGCCCGGACATCAACGCTACGTTATCCTGGGTGGCGGCAAAACAGCGATGGATGCCGGCATCTGGCTGTTACAGATGGGCGTTCAGCCCGAAAGTATCAGATGGATCGTGCCACAGGATCTCTGGCTGCAAAATCGAGACACGGTTCAGCCCGGAGATGTTTTTTTCGAGCGTGCCGTCGGCGGAATGGCTCATAAGCTCGAGGCCGCAGCCGAAGCCACCTCGCTCGTGGATCTCTTCGAGCGTCTTGAACGAACAGGTCAGATGCTACGCATCGATCGGACCGTATGGCCAACGGCATATCGCGGCGCCACGGTCTCAATTCGCGAAGTGGAGGTCTTGAGCTCTATCAAGGACGTCGTGCGCAAAGGACGCGTCAGGCGGATCGAGCGTGACGCGATTGTCCTTGAGAAAGGCAAAGTCGACGCTGCGCCCGGCGATCTCTATGTTGATTGTACGGCAAAAGCATTCAACAGACGCGACAAGGTTTCGGTCTTCGATGGGGATCAGATCACCCTCCAGCAAGTGCGTCCGGGCCGTCTCAGCTTCAGCGCCGCCTTCATCGCGTATGTCGAAGCGATCTATAACGATGACGCGACCAAGAACGACCTTTGTGAGCCGATTTTGAGCCCGGACGTCGCTGCGGACTGGCTTAGAAATATGCTCTCCGATTTGCGAAACGGGCGGCGATGGTCGACCGAAAAAGCGCTTGGTCGGTGGATCGCCGAGCATAGGCTGTCCGGCGCCGGATTCCCTGATAACGGCGCGGCGTCAACGCCCGAAGGGATACGCATTCTTGAGCGTCTGCGCAAAGCCCGTCCGCGAGCGGCTGCAAACCTGGCACGGATTATCGCCGAACTCGAATCGCCACATCTAGGGTCGGGCTAGTCCCGCATTTAGACGTCTGTTATTGCACTGAACGGACATACCAGCCCGCCCGCCGGATGTCTGCTTCTCTAATCGGCCGGTTGGGGTCAAGCACTTTCAGACTATCCACCGATGCGGTGTCGATGTCACTCACGGGCTCGCGCTTCTCTACGGAATCGGCACCAGGGCCCTTCCATCATGGGATCCGAGGACGGGGCGGAACAATCTTTGAGTCGGCCTTGCCGTCAATCGAACGGCAGGAACAAGCGGACATACGGACTCACCTCATCCATCGTCCCGCGAGGGACATCTTTCCACTGCTGGGTGGAACTCTGGCTTTCTCCTATTGGGTTTGATCCTGAACGGGTTTCATGCTGCTGCCGCGGCCTGCTCCCGGGTCCACCGGAACTCGGTGCCGTCGACCCAGATGCGGTGCATGATCACGGCCAGCCGGCGAGCCAGGGCCACTATCGCCTTCTTCATCCCGCGGCGCCTGGCGATCTGCATGGCCCACGCCTTAAGCCATGACCATTTTTTTGAATGCATCATGCTCTGCGCTGCTTCGTAGAGCATGGTCCGCATCATCTCATCGCCACATCGCGATATTTCGCCGCTCCAATCCACCTCGCCCGATTGATACCTGGCGCTCGTCAGCCCAAACACCGCCCCGACTGACTTGGATTTGCGGAACCGAGCAGGTACATCGACGGTGGCGCGATAGGTCAGCGACACCACGGGGCCGACACCCGGGATCGTCATCAAACGCCGGCAAACCTCATCGTCTCGCACGATGGCCAACAAACGGCGATGTAGGATAACGATCTGTTCGCGGAGCGTCCGCCGAACGATGAGTAGCGGTTCGACCAGATCGGCTAGATCGGGCTGGTTCTCGACCAACTCCTGGATGCGAGCCTCGAACCTCACATTGCCAACCATCCCGACCTTGAGGCCGAAGTTACGCAAGGTGCCTCGTAGATCATTTTCGATTGCGATGGCCTTCGACTGCAATAGCTTGCGGTGGGTCAGCAGCATCCGCAATTTCTGACTGCGTAACGTCTTCACATGCACCGGACGGTAAAGACCCACCCGCATCATCTGGGCGATGCCGCGCGCATCGTTGCGGTCCGTCTTGTTGATCTGCGCCTTCAACACCGCTCGCATGTGCCGCGTCTCAACACAGACCACTGGTAAGCCTGCTTCAGCGAGAGCGCTGAACAGCCATTGCGACAGCGGTCCGGCTTCCAATCCAATCCGCTTGAAGCGGTAGGCTGGGTTCCCAAGAACCTTCAAAAGGGCTTCAGACTCGCTCGCTACCTTCACTTCCCTGAAGATCCGTCCCGTGTCATCCACAATGCAGATGCTGGTCTCCTTGACCGATACGTCCAATCCCGCAAAATGGTCCATGCTGCGCTTCTCCTTCTGATGCTTGAGGCCGTCCTAACAACGGACCTCGTTTCACCATCAGCCTGAAGCGCAGCACCCAAAATCTTCACCTATCCACAAGCTGGGCCGGCCGATTACCCCATCTTTGAGGGGTAAACCGGAAGTCGGCGTCGGCCAGCTCGACTTCCGAGTTTGACCCTGAACGGACATCGAGCGTACGGCTTATAGTGTTTTGCAGAGAACCGTATTGATGTGACCCTCGGGCCAACCTTCGAACTCGGCCATACGCTTGAAGCCTGCCTTTTCATACATTCCCGGCGCTTGGAAGTCGTAGCTCGCCACCCAAATGCGGCGAGCGCCTCGACCGCGAGCCTCCTTTACAAACGCGTCCAATAGTGCGCGCGCATAGCCGCGTCCACGATATGCCTTATCGACCCACATCTGCTTGAGTTCGGAAATGCCAGCCCACGTATAGCCAGCAGCCGCGCCGATCATCTGTCCCGCCTCGTCGCGAATTACAAAGCCCAACCCTTGGCCATCATGGCGTCCGGTTGCATGACTATTGTGTTCGTAGAGGCGATCTTCAATCGCATCGACCTCATTCGGAGTTAAGTCATGCCGGGTTTCTAGATGAAGGGTCATGGCGAGCACCTTGGTTGGCTGGGTTGGTGACACCCAAAACTTTCAGCCCAACTGCAAAGTCGCTATTAACATGAACGGACAAGCCGGTGCAGTCGCCGCATGTCTGTTGTTGAGGGAAGAACGGACCTAGCTCAAGACGCGTCCGAAGTCTGAAAATGACCCATCTGCGACATTGGCCCCGCCCAGCGGCAGTGCTCTTGACGCCGGTATTAGCCCCTATCAACGTACCTGTTTGAGCCGCTAAGATGCGGTCTCCTAAGCTAGGGGTTGGTAATGAAACGGCGCGATTTCATCACGGTTCTCGGTGGCGCGGCGGTCTCTTGGCCGCTCGGCACGTTAGCGCAACAAGGAGCCAAGATTCCGCGAATAGGCGTCCTAATGCCGGGCCACGCTGAGGGGCCGGACGCAAGTCGTGTGATGATCAACGCTATTTTCGAAGGCCTATCCGACCTTGGTTACACGGACGGACAAAATATCACCTTTGAGCGCCGTTATGGAGAATCGAATCCAGATCGACTTCGCCTAGCCGCTGCTGAATTGGTTGAGCGTCAAGTTGATGTCATTGTGGCACAGAGCACGACGGCTGCCCGCCCGGCAAAACAAGCGACCAGCCTGATTCCCATCGTCGCAATAGGCATGGCCGATCCTGTCGAGGACGAACTGGTAGCCAGCCTGGCGCGGCCGGGCGGGAACGTGACGGGCACAACCTTTCTTGGCCCGGAACTGGTTGCCAAGCGGCTACAGTTGCTCAGAGAGGCCGTGCCGCAACTCTCCCGCGTAGCTGTTCTCTGGCATCCCCGTGCATACAGTGATCGCACAATGGCTGGTATGTTGAAGGTGATCGAGAGCGCGGCCCAGACATTGGGAATACAGCTTCAACTCGTGGCAGCGGCCGGTCCCGACGATATCGCAGATGCATTCGCCTCCATGACCAAAGGGCGCGCCGTCGCGCTCACTGTTTTTCCCAGCCCAATGTTGTTTGCTGAGTATCCCCGTATTGCAAGGCTAGCATCGGACAATCGGTTGCCCGCAATATACGCAGCGAGGGAGGGAGCAGTTGTTGGCGGACTCATGTCTTACGGGGCGAACCTGCCCGACTTGTCCCGGCAGACAGCCACATATGTAGACAAGATTCTCAAAGGGGCCAAACCGGCAGACTTGCCAGTACAGCAGCCGATCAAATTCGAGCTGGTCATCAATCTATCGACAGCCAAGGCGCTCGGCATAGACGTCCCGCCGACGCTGCTCGGCCGCGCCGACGAGGTGATCGAATAACCTCAGTCACTTCCGGTTTTGGCACTGAACGGACCTCCAGCGATGTCAGAGTTGTGTCCGCTTCCGATGCTGTGGACGGCTCCTCCACCGGCACGAGAGTGCCACGGATGTGGGAGTTATTAAGGCTCCCACGATTAGGAGGAGCTAGCCATGCAAAGCGTTACGACAATCGGTCTCGATATCGCCAAATCAGTCCTTCAGGTTCATGGCGTTGATGCTGCCGGCCAGGTGGTGATCCGCCGGCAATTGAAGCGTCGCCAAGTCCTTGCGTTCTTCCAGAGGTTGCCAGCATGCCTGATTGGGATTGAGGCTTGTGCCTCGTCGCATCATTGGGGGCGCGAGCTCCAAGTACTTGGCCATACCGTGCGTCTGATGCCACCGGCCTACGTGAAGCCCTATGTCAAACGGCACAAGAACGATGCGACTGATGCGGAGGCCATTTGCGAGGCGGTCGCCAGGGCGAACATGCGCTTCGTCACCATCAAGACACCGGAGCAGCAAAGTTGCCTGATACTCCATCGCACACGCCATCTGCTCATCCGGCAGCAGACGTCGGTGATCAACGCCATCCGGGCTCATCTGGCGGAGTTTGGCATCGTGTCAGCGGTCGGCCGCAACGGTATCGAGCAACTGCTTGGCGTCGTCGCGGACGCAAATGACAAGCGGCTGCCCGAGGTTGCCCGTGCGTGTTTGGCGGCTCTCGGTGTCCAACTGCGGGTACTGAAGGCACAGATTTTGGAGTTCGATCGGATGATCAACGCCTGGCATCGATCAAATGAGACGAGTAGGCGGCTGGACAAAGCTCCTGGCATCGGTCCGGTGCTGGCCACGGCTCTGGTCGCTACTGTTGCCGACCCAAAGACCTTCCGATCGGGGCGTAATTTCTCGGCCTGGATCGGGCTGGTGCCGCAGCAGCATTCGAGCGGCGGCAAGGACAGGCTCGGCCATATCAGCAAGCGAGGTGATCGCTATCTGCGCAATCTATTCGTGGCCGGCGCTCTCGCCGTCATCCGCTACGCCAAAATCCATGGCACCCAACATCGGCCCTGGCTCGCGGCATTGTTGGCGCGGCGACCGACCAAGATCGCCGCCATCGCACTTGCCAACAAGATTGCCAGGATGGCTTGGGCCATGATGGTCAAGGGCGAGCATTATAAGGAACCTGTTGCGCTTGCGCGGTAAACGGGATCGCGCCGGACAACCGGCGTGATGTGAAGGTTGGGAGGGCCAACAGCACGTAATGCAGAGCCGGTCGATCTGGCGATCAGGACAACCCACTTACCCCCATGCATTCTCGAATGCGGGCTTTCGATCGGGACCTGATCCGCGGAGGGCATTATGGCCAGCGGTCATGTGAACCGCGTCTAAAGGCCGAACACACGGCCGCACCGACCAACCTGCGACGTGAAAAAAGTCCTTGCCAACTCGGAGCCGTCCACACACGGGGGTATAACGGAAGTCGCAGTTCGAGGCCGTCAGGGCAGCTTTTGACCCACATGCGACATTGACCCTAGCCCGACAACAGCGCGGCGTGCTTGGATGGGCCGGGCTGAAATTACCGATTTTGGGGGTATTCCTTGACCGCCGAGCGCGTGGAACGGCGACTGGCAGCGGTGCTGGCGGCGGATGTCGCCGGGTACAGCCGTCTCATGGGGACCGATGAGGAAGGCACGCTGGCACGGCTGAAGGCGCTCAGAAAGACCCTTGTTGATCCCACCATTGCCAAGTATCGCGGCCGGATCGTTAAGACGACTGGCGACGGTATGTTGGTCGAATTTGCCAGCGCCGTAGACGCTGTACGTGGTGCCGTTGAAATCCAGAACGGTATGGGCGAGCAAAATGCATCTATCCCGCAGGACCAAAGGCTCGATTTTCGCATCGGCATCCACGTCGGAGACATCATTTTTGACGAGAACGACATCTTCGGCGACGGTGTCAACGTTGCCGCCCGTCTCGAAGGCATTGCAGAACTGGGAGGGGTCTGCATGTCCAATGACGCCTATCGGCAGGTTCGGGGCAAGGTCGAAATTGTCTGCGACGATATGGGACCGCAACAACTGAAGAATATTGCCGAACCTATGCAGGCGTGGCGGGTCCAATTGACGAGCAAAGCTTCGTCCATAGCACCATCCCGTTCAGGTGTAGCCACGCCTGCCGTTCTGGCACTGCCTGACAAGCCCTCCATCGCGGTCTTGCCGTTTCAGAACATGTCGGGTGACCCGCAGCAGGAATATTTTGCGGACGGCGTCGTCGAAGACATTCTCACGGCGCTATCGCGAAAGCGAAGCCTCTTTGTCGTCGCGCGTAATTCTAGTTTCACTTACAAGGGCAAGCCGATCGATGTCAGGCAAGTTGGGCGCGAACTCGGCGTTCGGTACGTACTTGAAGGCAGCGTGCGCAAGGCGGGTGGGCGTGTACGGATTACCGGACAGCTCATTGAAGCAGCGACTGGTACACATCTATGGGCGGACAAGTTCGAGGGCGCGCTCGATGACGCATTCGAGCTGCAAGACAAAGTGACATCGAGTGTTGTCGGAGCCATTTCTCCAGAATTGGAGCGCGCCGAGATCGCGTTAGCTGGGCGCAAACCAACCGAAAGCCTAGAGGCATATGATTATTATATCCGTGCGCTTGCCTGCACCTATAACTTCACGAAGGAAAGCGTTCTCGAAGCATTTCGGTTGACACAAAAGGCTATCGAAATCGACCCCACTTTCGCGCTTGGCTATGCATTGGGTGCTAACAGCTTCGGGCAGAGAAAGGCATTCGGCTGGTCGGAGAATCTTGCCGAAGAGCAAAATGTTGCGCGCCGACTCGTCAAGCGCGCTCTCGAACTCGAAAAATCTGATTCTCAAGTACTCGCCATGGCGGGCCAAACACACAATTTCGTGCTGGGAGAGGTTGCAGACGGCATCGCTCTTCTGCGACGGGCGATTTCACTGGATCCAAACCTCGCCTCGGCGCGCTACTGGATCGGCGGCGCTCTCATCACAGTAGGTGATATCGAGGGGGGTATAGATCAACTGCAAATAGCTTTGCGGCTAAGTCCATTGGATTCGCGGATTTTTCTGGCGCAAGCCGGAATGGCCATTGGTCATTTCTTCGCCGGAAGATATCAAGAAGCTTTATCGTATGCGGCTTTAGCTGTGCAGCAACAACCAAACTACCACACTGCGCGTCGGTTTCTATGTGCCAGCCTCGCTATGCTTGGTAAGCCTTTAGAGGCGCGGTCAACTTATGAACTCGCCGATCGGCTTGGCATGGGATGGAGAATTTCAGGTGTTCTAGAGGAAAAGCGATATCGGCAGGACTACTTAGAGAGGCTAGTGACCGCCTTCCGTATTGCGGGCGTTCCGGAATGACAACCACGCGTCGTCTCGCAGCTAACCCGCGCCGACGAGTCTAATCGAATAAAGTGGTGACTTCCGCTTCTGGCACAACTCGGACATCTCCGCATGTCCGAGTTGAGTCCGCTGTTAAGGCCAAAGATGGGGTAATCGGCCGGCCCAGCTTGTGGATAGGTGAAGATTTTGGGTGCTGCGCTTCAGGCTGATGGTGAAACGAGGTCCGTTGTTAGGACGGCCTCAAGCATCAGAAGGAGAAGCGCAGCATGGACCATTTTGCGGGATTGGACGTATCGGTCAAGGAGACCAGCATCTGCATTGTGGATGACACGGGACGGATCTTCAGGGAAGTGAAGGTAGCGAGCGAGTCTGAAGCCCTTTTGAAGGTTCTTGGGAACCCAGCCTACCGCTTCAAGCGGATTGGATTGGAAGCCGGACCGCTGTCGCAATGGCTGTTCAGCGCTCTCGCTGAAGCAGGCTTACCAGTGGTCTGTGTTGAGACGCGGCACACGAGCGGTGTTGAAGGCGCAGATCAACAAGACGGACCGCAACGATGCGCGCGGCATCGCCCAGATGATGCGGGTGGGTCTTTACCGTCCGGTGCATGTGAAGACGTTACGCAGTCAGAAATTGCGGATGCTGCTGACCCACCGCAAGCTATTGCAGTCGAAGGCCATCGCAATCGAAAATGATCTACGAGGCACCTTGCGTAACTTCGGCCTCAAGGTCGGGATGGTTGGCAATGTGAGGTTCGAGGCTCGCATCCAGGAGTTGGTCGAGAACCAGCCCGATCTAGCCGATCTGGTCGAACCGCTACTCATCGTTCGGCGGACGCTCCGCGAACAGATCGTTATCCTACATCGCCGTTTGTTGGCCATCGTGCGAGACGATGAGGTTTGCCGGCGTTTGATGACGATCCCGGGTGTCGGCCCCGTGGTGTCGCTGACCTATCGCGCCACCGTCGAT
Organism: uncultured Alphaproteobacteria bacterium; assembly: GCA_963801875.1. Classification (GTDB taxonomy): domain Bacteria; phylum Pseudomonadota; class Alphaproteobacteria; order Rhizobiales; family Xanthobacteraceae; genus Bradyrhizobium. The sequence continues at coordinate 85,183 of CAWDGT010000014.1, forward strand.
GTACCTGCTCGGTTCCGCAAATCCAAGTCAGTCGGGGCGGTGTTTGGGCTGACGAGCGCCAGGTATCAATCGGGCGAGGTGGATTGGAGCGGCGAAATATCGCGATGTGGCGATGAGATGATGCGGACCATGCTCTACGAAGCAGCGCAGAGCATGATGCATTCAAAAAAATGGTCATGGCTTAAGGCGTGGGCCATGCAGATCGCCAGGCGCCGCGGGATGAAGAAGGCGATAGTGGCCCTGGCTCGCCGGCTGGCCGTGATCATGCACCGCATCTGGGTCGACGGCACCGAGTTCCGGTGGACCCGGGAGCAGGCCGCGGCAGCAGCATGAAACCCGTTCAGGATCAAACCCAATAGGAGAAAGCCAGAGTTCCACCCAGCAGTGGAAAGATGTCCCTCGCGGGACGATGGATGAGGTGAGTCCGTATGTCCGCTTGTTCCTGCCGTTCGATTGACGGCAAGGCCGACTTAAAGATTGTTCCGCCCCGTCCTCGGATCCCATGATGGAAGGGCCCTGGTGCCGATTCCGTAGAGAAGCGCGAGCCCGTGAGTGACATCGACACCGCATCGGTGGATAGTCTGAAAGTGCTTGACCCCAACCGGCCGATTAGAGAAGCGGACATGCACCACGAGCCTGCCTGCATGTCACCTGTTCGCCTATAAAACCCATAACACCATGTCACCACGTGTCACCGTTACCCGACGCGGGCGCCACTAGTTCGCGGTCTCGTGGTGTGGCGTTGTTATGGGTTGCTCGGTGGTCGGCAGCCGAATGCTGCTTGCCGTGAGCTTGTCCGCTGAATTCACATCCCAGCCTCAAGGTTTCACGAAAGTATCATTGGGTTTGACCTGACCTATGTTAGTGGGCCCATGGAAGGGGGGCCACCCGGGGGTGGGGGCCTGTCCAGTGTACCCCGGGGGTCCCGCACCTAGGTGGAGGCTCGCGACCACTGGCTGGTTAAACCCAACCGAACAACGCGCAGGGACTGGATTGAACCAGTTCGTCTCTGACGCGCAGTGTGTATGGCTCGGCGGCAGGACGGAGTGTCCGCACCGGAGACGCGCGCCGGAGGGATGGCAACATCTGTGAGGATGACTTTAGGACAGGGATCATGGGCCAGCGAGGCGGAAAGCTATCACCGCAGCCCTTGAAGGCGACCTGATCCGCGGATCACGGCGGCGGGCTGTTGGCGGCTCGAGGCACTAGCCGTTGCGCCCAGCGCGGTGTGACGCTGGTAGCCATGTGGTAGCCACACCCACCGCGCCGAGGCCCCAACTTTTCTAAGCTGTTGATTTACTGGCGCACCCGACACGATTCGAACGTGTGACCTTTGCGTCCGGAGGAAGAGTCTTTATCACTGTCGATCGCAAGTGCTTTCGATATATTTTTCGCCGCAGCGGTATCAACGCGGTATCAACAAAATATTGGAAGGGAGCAAATCCGAGAGCTTCTTCGCGCTAAGCCATTGGTCTAGCTGGCGCGCTCGGAGAGATTCGAACTCCCGACCCTCGGATTCGAAGTCCGATGCTCTATCCAGCTGAGCTACGAGCGCCTGCGGGGTTCGATTACCAGACTTGGCCGGACAGGGCCACCCAAAGCGCTCGAATTATCCGGATCGAATTCTCGGATATTGATGCGACGCAGCAATGGCCGATAGCGGCAGGATCGACCGGACATTTGATCGCGGCGACCCATACTGTGTATGGTCGCTCACGCCTCACTTGGTACGGAGCTTTCCGATGCGATCTCTGCGTTTGTCCGTCGCGGCCTTGATGATCTCAATTTTCACATTTGGCATCGGCTTTCCCGTCTCCGCCGATGCCAAAGTCACGCGGCTGGAATTCGCCTCCAAGCAAAGTTTCGGCAGCTTCAAGCCAGGCGAATTTGTTTTGTGGGAAGGTCGTGTCGTCGGCGAGCTCAGACCGACGGAGAAGATTCCTGACCTCGACAAAGCCGCAAGAAACGCAAACGGGCAGGTTGAATATTCCGCCAGGATCACATTGATTTTTCCCAAAAACTCGAAGAGCGGCAACGGTGCGCTACTGGTCGATATTCCGAACCGGGGCCGCCCCTATGCACAAGCGCTCTACAACAGCCCGCGCGATGAACCGTTCGAGGCCGGGACCTCTGATGTGGGCACCGGCTTCCTTCAGGATCGCGGCTTCGCGGTCGCTGAAGTGCAATGGGAACTGGGACAGGGCGCCGAGCTACCCTCCTTTACGGACGGCACCGGGCAAAAGCGTTATGTTGAGGGTGTCGGCTTTGCAATTGTCCGGGACACGGCTGACTTCCTGGCACACGCGACCTCCGACACGTCAGGTACGGCAAACCCGCTGAGCGGCGCGGTCAAGCGGACGCTGGCGTCCGGGAAGTCGCAATCGGGACGCTACCTCAAGACCTTCCTGCTGAACGGATTCAATATCGCCGAGGGGCGTCGCGTATTCGACGGGATGCATGTGTTCGTATCCGGCGCGGGCATGCTGCCGATCATGCAGTCGGGCACGGGTCCGCAGTCGAGCGCCACCGGCGCGCCGAGCTTTGATAATCCCGAATTTCGCGGCGTCCACGAGGACGTGCTGACGATCGGCGATATCGTCAAACGCGTCAAATCCCGCGGCGAGAAGCCGCCGCTCATGCTCATGATCAATTCCACTACCGACTATTTCTCGCTGCGCGCCTCGCTGTCGCGAACCGGCGCCGAAGGCACGGCCGAGCAGCCTTTCCCCGACAACGTCCGCGTCTACGATATCGCCGGCGCCTCTCATGTCGTTCTGCGCAGGACCAATTGCGAACTGCCGCCTGCGAAACTCGACTGGAGTCCGGTTTCTCGCGCGACACTGCTGCATCTCGATGACTGGGTGGCGAAAGAAACCGCGCCGCCGAAGAGCCGGCTGATGCCGCTCGAGGAAGCCAGGGGCGATCCGACCGTGCTGCGCGCGCCGGCGCATCTGTCCAAGGCTATCATCGAGATCCCGAAACGCGATGAGGACGGCAACGCGCTTGGCGGCGTGCGGCTGCCCGACATGCAGGCGCCGCTCGGCGTCCATGCCCGGCAAAACCCGCCGTTGTCCTTTCTGTGCATGCTGGCCGGCGGCTATGCTGCGTTTCCGCGCAGCCAGGCGGATGCAACCGCCGCGCACGACTCCCATCGTGCTGCGCTGGAGCGGTACCGGACGCGCAACGATTATGTGAACCGCATCCGAATTGCCGCGCGTGAACTGGAGCGGGACGGATTCCTGTTGCCCGACGACGCCACCATCATCATCCAGTCGGCGGCGGAGAACCCGCTGTGGCGCGCAACGGCGCCGTGAAACGCGGGTCTTTCGTCCTTCCGCCCCGGTCCGACCGGCTGACGCCTTGAGGTGAATCAAACGCCGAGATCCTCGTGGGAGCTAGCATGGGCTGGCAACACGAGGGCGGTCATGGCGTTCAGAGACATCCTGCTTGTGCTGGCGAGCTATCCCGAGCCGACGCCGGCATCCGTGGTCGAGGGTGCGGTCTCGGTTGCGGCGACTCTCGGGGCTCATATCGCGGCGGTTTCCTGCGAAATGCATGTTCAGGTGCCCGGCCATTTTATTTCAGGGTCGGTGGTCGGTCTTCCCGGAATCATCGCGGGCGAAGTCGGCAAGAGCCGAAGAAATGCGCAGGACCTGATCGCAGTGTTCGAAGCAGCCGCGGCAAAGTCCGGCGTTTCCCGCGAATCCATGCTCCAGAAATGCAAATCGTTCGAGGTCCCGAATCTTTTGGTCGAATACGCGCGGCTTCGCGATCTCACGATCATGCCGCAGTCACACGATCGATGGTACAGCGAGGCCGTGATATTCGGGTCGGGCAAGCCGACGTTGATCCTGCCGCAAAGTCCGCGGCCCCGCCCGTTCGGGCTCGGCACCGTCGCGGTGGCCTGGGATTTCAGCCGCGCGGCCGCTCGCGCGGTATCGGACGGCCTTCCGCTGCTGGAGCAGGCAAAGAAGGTTCGCGTGGTCACCATTCTCAACGAGAAGCATCTCGATAACGAGCACTCCGCCGAGGAACTGTCGAAGAACCTGTCGCGGCACGGCATCGACGTCGTACTGGACCGGGTCGACGCCAGGGGCAGGCCGATTGGCGAGGTTCTCGGGGCCTATGTTGCCTCGCACGACGTGGACTTGCTTGTCATGGGTGCGTACGGACACTCCCGTCTGCGGGAATTCGTGCTGGGAGGCGCGACCAAGAGCTTGCTGTCGAAGCCGCCGCTGCCGATCCTGTTTTCGCACTGATGGCCAGCGGTCCGCCGATCGAGGGCGCGGTCCTGCTGCGGCGGCGGCTGGGTCTGGCGTTGCTGGTGCTGTATGGCACGGGCATCACGGTGGGTGCCGGAATCTATGTGCTGATTGGCACCGTCGCGGGTCATGCAGGCGTTTACGCCCCTTGGTCGTTCGTGGTTGCCGCCGCCGTCATGGGACTGACCGTCGCCTCCTACGCCGAACTTTCAACGCGCTATCCGGTCAGCGCCGGCGAGGCCGCCTACGTCAGGGCGGCATTCCAATCCCGAGTGCTCTCCACCGCGATCGGCCTGTTGACGGTCGTGACCGGCGTGGTGTCTTCCGCCGCCGTTACGCTGGGATCGGCGGGCTATATCCAGCAATTCATCGACCTGCCTCGCGGACTGATCGTCGTGACCGTTGCCGTCCTGCTCGCAGCGGTGGCGGCATGGGGCATTCTGGAATTGGTCGTGCTTGCTAGCCTGTTCACGCTCATCGAGGTCGGCGGCCTGGTAACCGTCATCGTTGCCGGGATTCATGCCGAGCTTCCCATTGCCGCGACGATCGCCCATATGCCGCCGCTCAACGCAATGGCCTTGTCCGGCATTGGTTTCGGCAGCTTGCTTGCATTCTTCGCATTCATCGGCTTCGAGGATTTGGCCAACGTCGTGGAGGAGGCGAAGGTCCCGCACCGGGATATTCCCCGCGCCATGATACTGACGCTCGGCATCTCGACGATCCTGTATGTCCTTGTCGCGGCGGTCGCCGTCTGTGCCGGGCCGATCGAACGACTATCGTCATCCTCGGCGCCGCTCAGCCTGGTGTTTCGCGAAGTCGCCGGTGTCAGTCCGGCGACGATCAGTGCGATTGCAATCGTGGCGACCTTGAACACGATCCTTGCCCAGATCACGATGGCGGCTCGGGTCATTTACGGGCTTGCACGAGAACGCGAGTTGCCGGCAATTTTCGCACGGGTGCACCGGCGGACCGGTACGCCGCTGGTGGCTACCGCCTGCATTGCGGCCTTGGTCGTTCCGCTGGCGCTGTTCGTACCGCTCACGCCGCTTGCGGAGGGCACCTCGCTGGCGACGCTGGCGGTATTCGCGCTGGTCAATCTCGCGCTGCTGCGACTGCGCTATCGCGGCGTGCCGTCGAGTATTCCGCACGTCACCGTCCCGATATGGATACCCGCGACAGGATTTGTGACCTGCATTGCCATGATGGCGGGCGCCTTGCTCAGGTAAATGATAGGACGGCGGCCACGCTAGTACGGATGCTTGTTTCCCCCGCGCATCCTGCGCAGGCGGGCTTCGATGTGTCCGCTGCTCGCGATGCCGACCATCGCGACATAGATAACGACCAAACCCACCGCGAAATAGGCGACGACCTCGTGCATTTCGTCGATCCAGGTCGTGCCCCACAGCGTGTGCGTGAGCAACATCAGGATGAGCGTGCAGAAAGGCAGCGCCGCCAGGATCGAAAACACCGAGGCCAGCGTCCTGGCAACGGTGTCGGCATTTTGAAATTGCGAAATGATCGCGCGCGGACTGTAGATGGTCGGCGGAAACCGGGCATGGTGCGGCCTCACGATCTCCCAGACAATACCAACGGCCATCAGGGTGGCGATCGCGTAACCAATCATAACGTGCGTATGCGGAAATTCCTCGCCCGTGGAATAGGCGACGACCAGCAGGACAAACAATGCGATGGCTGACAGCCGGATCAGCAAATCCCAGATCATATCCGGCTGCACAGGCATCTCGGCTCTGATATCTCTCATGGGACCGGCCTCGCTGCAGGTGAAATTTATCAATAAACTTCAGCCATCGGTCTGCCTTGACCTGCATCAATTGCGACGGCGTGCGCGACATGCGTCGACAACCGAATCAACCAAAGGCATGCGCCAGGGCATAGGCGGCCGCGGCGGCCAGCCCACCCACCAGCAGCGTTTGGGCCGCCGATTTTGCCTTGTTGATGCCGGTGAAATACCCCTTGATGCCGCCGAACACGATGAGGGCCAGGCCGGTGAATCCGACGGAATATGCGAATGCGTCCGAAATGCTCGACGTCAGGATATAGGGCGTCAGCGGAATTAATCCGCCGACGAGATATGACACCGCGATTGTACCGGCGCTGACCGGTGCGCGCTTGGGATCTGGCGTTTCCAGGCCAAGTTCGAAGCGCATCATGAAGTCGAGCCAGTGTTTGCGGTCCGCCGTTACAGCGGTGACTACCGTTGTCAGTGCCTCGCCCTGCAAGCCGTAGCCGCGGAATATGTCAGTAACCTCCTGCATTTCCTTGTCGCGCAGGTTGTCGATTTCCCATTCTTCGCGAGCACGCTCGGACCCGTAATGCTCAGCGTCGGTCCGGGCCGCGAGGTAACCTCCAAGACCCATCGCGATCGCACCTGCAACGATTTCGGCCAGACCGGCGGTCACGATCACCTTGGTCGAGGAAACTGCTGCCGCCAGGCCCGCCGCCAGCGCGAAGGGAACGGTCAGGCCGTCGGCCATCCCGATCACGACGTCCCGTACGGTTTCCGTCGCGGTGAAATGCTTTTCTACGTGGGGTGTCGCGGGCATACCCAATTCTCCTCGCGGCAACACCATTCGCTTTAATGGGTGCTGCCGCGTTGACTTGGGTCAAGCGAATTTCCGAGGCTCGGTCACGCGAGCCCTCAATCCAGGTGCATCGTCCCGCGAGGGCTCAGTCAGCATTACCGCTCAGAAGCAGGGATACCTGTGGCGATCCTGGCCGATGTAGACCGCCGAACCCTGAGCGCAGGCATTGGTCGAGGGACCATCGTAGTAGGCGAAGGTGCCGGGCGGTGACCCTGGTCCGTAATTGTGCAAGTAGCTGATTTCGTAAGGCAGCCCGTAGAGGTGAGCATGATAATGGTGGGTCCGCGCCTGGGCCAGGCCCGGCGCGACAGCCAGGGCGGACAGGATTGCGGCGGCAGCGAGGTTCAGGTGGGTCATCTGGATTCTCCAGTGAGAGGCCTGCAGGGAGACATTTAGGCGGTCCTCGGCTCCCATCCAATCCGCGCCGCCGGAAAAGTGCGGGATTTTTGGCCGTCCCGGGTTGCCAATTTCCAGAAACAGCCCGTCAGCTGCGTGAAGCTGCGCGCCCACCCTGACTTGCAGGAGCTCGGCGCCCGGCATTGATTTTCTAGTGGTCGAACGGCACCAGGCCTTCCTGCTCCAGGGGAAGCCCCACGGCGGCTGCGATTTCGGGTGCCAGCGCCTTCGCCGTTGTGTCGCGTTCGTTAGCAACGCAGACGTCAGCCGTGCCTTCGCGGCCAATGAGATAGACTTTGGCGAAAAGATAGCCCCCGCTACTTCTGGGGACGGGCCCGCCGTAAATCACGCGGACGGCCTTGAATTGCCCAGGCCGATAGCTGCCGACCGGACTCGGGATCCGTAGCGGGCCGATCGCGCTCGGTTCAACCACGACAGCATCCCGTTGGATCGATCCCTTGGCGAGTCCATCGAAAGTTTTCATGTATTTGCTGGCGACTTAGCAAGGCAGCGAGCAGGCATGGACTCGCGGCCAACGGGCCACTCTTCGCGAGCATTACCAATGCGGCAAACACCATGAATGCACTACCCCCGAGCATTGCGCTCAAGACCGTCATGGCCAGCTTCATGGTGTCGAACTCATAGGGAAGCGCCAGAGCCAACGGGTTCTCCCTGGTTCAGTGTCTCTCCGAGTCGTATCGTGACTTTGTCAGTTCCAACGAGCCGCTTCAATCCCGGGTAGCGAGAGCCGCGGACTTGCCGCAGCGGTAGAAAGCGGTCGGGAACGGATCAAAATGCAGGGCTGTCTGCGGGCTGTCCCGGGAAAGTGGCGCCGATCCAGCCAGCAACGTCCCAAAAAGTGCGGGAAATCCGCCACAGGACCGGAATTTTTGGTTCTCTTGGGATGCTTAACGAATTTCCAACACAGTCCGGCCAGAGTTGTGCCGTCTGGTCCGGCTACGGACCGATTTTCCCAGTCCCGACAGGCTCTAGCCGGGTTTCCGACCGATCCATGCGCATCACGCCTCTCTCCCTGCTGTTGCTCTCGCTGCTGGCCGTGTCGCCGGCGCGCGCCGATCTGCATATCACCCGCGATCATGGCGGCTATGTTGCGGAATACAAGGCGAAGTACGAGCGCATCCGCGACCGCAAGGAGCGGGTGATCATCGACGGTATCTGCAATTCGGCCTGCACGCTGGTGTTCGGCATCGTGCCGATCAACAAGATCTGCGTGACGCCGCGGGCCAGCCTCGGTTTCCACCAGGCCTATTACGACAAGGCCTTTACTTTCGGCATCAAGGTCACCAGCGCGGAAGGGACATCGGACCTGATGTCCTATTATCCCGATACGGTGAAGGACTGGATCCGCCGCAACGGTGGGCTCACCACCGATATGAAGAAGATCAAAAACGGCGAGGATCTCTGGAAAATCGTCGATCCCTGTCCGGAAGACTTCTGACCTCTTCAAGCCAGATCGATTATTCCTGACATAACGGGAATGCAGCGCCCGCCGATATAGGTCGCGATAACCGTGCCGTTTCTCTTTTCGGCCTCCGCCTGCAGGATGCTCGGCCGCCCCATCTCGACGCCTTGCGCGATCGTCTTCGACAGTGAAAGGCTGGCCTCCGGGCGCAGTCTGGCGAGCAAGCCGATCAGCGCGACATTGGCGCTGCCGGTCGCCGGATCTTCGGGAATGTTCAGGTGCGGTGCAAACATCCGCGCCCGGATGTCGATGTCGCCCTCGTGGACCTGCGTGTAGAGCATGATGCTGACGGCCGGATGTTTGGTGACTTCAAGCCGGAACACATCGCCATTCGGGCTTGCCCCGATAAGCGCGGTCCGGCTCTTTAATTCCGCCAGAATGAACGGGGCACCGCAAGACGCGATGCATGGACGATGATTGGCGTTCTCGATGTCGGCGGGCGAAATTCCGCAAGCCGATGCCACGAGTTCGCTCGCGATCTCGGCGCCGACCGAAAGCGGCTGCGGTGAGGCGAGTTTGGCGCCAACCGCGGTTGCGCCATCTCGCAGAATCTCGATCGGGACCAGCCCGGCCTTTTCCTCGAAAATGACGCGATCGCCGCTGATGGGCCGGCCATAGCTGGTGGCTGCGCGGGCCAGTACGAAGGCGGTTCCGACATTGGGGTGGCCGGCAAACGGCATTTCGCTCCGCGGCGTGAATATCCGGACCTCGGCCGTATGCGCGGCATCCCTGGGCGGCAGGATGAAGGTCGTCTCCGCCAGGTTGAATTCGGCGGCGATCGCCTGCATCTGCCCGGTCGACAGCCCCTCGGCGTTCAAGACCACGGCAAGCGGATTGCCGACGAATTGCGTGCCGGTGAACACATCGACCGTCTGGAATTGCAGCCGCATTTCACCTCCCTAGAACGTCACCACGCCGCGAATCGACTCGCCGCGCTTCATCAGTTCGAACGCGTTGTTGATCTGGGCCAAGGGCATCACATGGGTGATCATCGGATCGATCTCGATCTTGCCCTGCATGTACCAGTCGACAATCTTCGGCACGTCGGTACGGCCGCGCGCGCCGCCGAATGCGGTGCCTTTCCACACCCGGCCCGTCACCAACTGGAACGGCCGCGTCGAGATTTCGGCGCCAGCAGGCGCTACCCCGATGATGATCGACTGGCCCCAGCCGCGATGGCAGGCCTCCAGCGCCTGCCGCATGACCGTGACGTTGCCGGTGCAGTCGAAAGTGTAGTCGGCGCCGCCGATCTGGTCCGCGCCCGATTTTGTCATATTGACGAGGTGAGGGACGAGGTCCTTGCCGAGATCGCCGGGATTGACAAAATGGGTCATCCCAAAGCGCTCGCCCCACGCCTTGCGGTCGTTGTTGATATCGACGCCGATGATCATGTCGGCGCCGGCCAGCCGCAGGCCCTGCAGCACGTTGAGCCCGATGCCGCCGAGGCCGAATACGATCGCCTTGGCGCCTTGCTCGACCTTTGCGGTGTTGATGACCGCGCCGATGCCGGTGGTGACGCCGCAGCCGATGTAACAGACCTTGTCGAACGGCGCGTCCTCGCGGATCCTTGCCACCGCGATCTCCGGCAGCACCGTGTAGTTGGCGAACGTCGAGGTGCCCATGTAGTGATGGATCGGCTTGCCGCCAAGCGAGAACCGCGAAGTGCCGTCGGGCATCAGGCCCTGGCCTTGCGTGGCGCGGATCGCGGTGCAGAGATTGGTCTTGCGCGACAGGCACGACGGGCATTGCCGGCATTCCGGCGTATACAGCGGAATAACGTGATCGCCTTTTTTCACGCTGGCGACACCGCGGCCGATATCGACCACGACGCCGGCGCCTTCATGGCCAAGGATCGTCGGGAACAGGCCTTCGGGATCGGCGCCCGACAGCGTGAATTCATCGGTGTGGCAGACGCCGGTGGCCCTGATCTCGACCATCACTTCGCCCTCGCGCGGGCCCTCGAGCTGGACGGTGGTTATCTCCAGCGGCTGGCCTGCGGCGACAGCGACGGCGGCGCGAACATCCATGGCGGGTCCTCATTGTCGAATTTCGGTATGTGATACGGGGCAGGGGCCCCCGCGCGTTTCACGATTGCCGGATAGCATATGATCAGGCAATCAGGGCCGCAAATGAACAGGGATTTTGAACATCTTGCCGCGCGCGCGGCGCCGGCGGTTTTTGTCGTGCTCTGGAGTACCGGCTTCATCGCCACCAAATACGTCGTGCACAATGCCGAACCGCTGACCTATCTCGCGATCCGTATGGCGCTGGTGGTCGGCCTGATGGCCGTTATCGCAGGGATCGCGCGGCCGCGATGGCCGGATCGCACCGGCATCGCCCACAGTATCGCGGCGGGCATTCTGGTGCATGGATTTTATCTGGGCGGGACCGCGGTCGCGATCGCCCATTCGATCCCCGCCGGACTGTCGGCGCTGATTCCGGGACTGCAGCCGATCCTGACCTCGACGCTCGCGAACCGCTGGCTCGGCGAACGCGTCACGCCGCTGCAGTGGACCGGGCTGTTGCTCGGGCTCGCCGGCGTGGTGCTGATCCTGCACGATCGCCCGATGAGCGGGGAGGCGGGCTGGGGCTGGCTGGCCTCCGGCGTGTCGCTGGTCAGCATCACGCTGGGTACGCTGTACCAGCGGCGCTATTGCGGCCAGGTCGACTGGCGTGCCGGCAATCTCGTCCAGTACATCGCGGTGACGATTTTCTTCGCCATCGGCGCGTGGCTGTTCGAGACCAATGTGGTGCAGTGGACCCGGGAATTCGTGTTGTCGCTCGCCTGGCTCGTGGTGGTGCTGTCGATCGGATCGATCGGGCTGTTGTACTGGCTGATCCGGCGCTCGGCGGCGACCTCGGTGGCCAGCCTGTTTTATCTGGTGCCGGCGGTGACCGCCGTGATGGCCTATGTCCTGTTTGGCGAGCGGCTCGATCAGGTGGCGATATCAGGCATGCTCGCCTGCGCGGCTGCGGTGTTCCTGGTCAACCGGCGCTCGTAAAGCCGACGTCGCAACGTGCCCATTTCGCGCGAACCTTCGCATAGGCTTCGAGCGCGCGCTCGCGCCCCTTCCTGTGATCGATCATCGGCTTCGGATAGGTCTTGCCGAGCACCACCCCGGCGCTGGCGAGTTCGAGCGGCGCGGCGCTCCAGGGCTGATGGATCAGGCCTGCCGGCAACCGCGCGAGCTCAGGCACCCAGCGCCTGACATAGGCGCCATCGGCATCGAACTTCTCGCCCTGCAGGATCGGATTGAACACGCGGAAATAAGGCGCGGCGTCGGCGCCGGAGCCCGCGACCCATTGCCAGTTGGCCGGATTGCTGCCGGGGTCGGCATCGACCAGCGTGTCCCAGAACCATTTCTCTCCCTCGCGCCAGTCGATCAGGAGGTGCTTGACCAGGAATGACGCCACGACCATTCGTACCCGGTTGTGCATGACCCCGGTGCGCCAGAGTTCGCGCATCCCGGCGTCGACGATGGGATATCCTGTTTGGCCGCGCTGCCATGCCTGCAACGCCTTGTCGTCATGCCGCACGGGAATGCGTCAAAGGCGGGCTGAAGATTGCGCATCGCCAGATCAGGCACGTCGAACAGCAGATGGCGGCAGAACTCGCGCCAGCCCACCTCGCTCAGGAACTTGTCGATATCGCCGCACAGGGCAGGGCGCGCAGCCGCGGCAAAGCGCGCGGCGTGCCAGACCTGTCGCGGGCTGACTTCGCCAAAGCGCAAGTGCGGCGATAGCCGTGAGGTGCCCTTGCGATCGGGCCGGTCGCGGCCGTTGGAATATCCGGCCACACCGGTTTCAAGAAATTCCCTGAGCCGCCGCTGCCCGGATTGTTCGCCCGGCGTCCAGGCCTCGCGCAGCCCGAGGGCCCAGTCGGGATGGCTGGGTTCGAGGCGCCAGCTTTCGATGGCGTCGCTCGCAAGCCTCGCTGCCGGGCGCAGCGTCTTCGGCGCCTGCAGCGGTTCGGGCGGATCACCGAGAGCCTGCACCCGCCGCCAGAACGGGGTGAATACTCGCAATCCCCGGCCTTCGCTGTTGCGGATGCGGGCAGGGGCTACCAGTAGATCGCCGGGAAAACTTTGCGCGCTGACGCCGATCGCCGTCAGCGCCGCGCCGACCTCATCGGCAACAGCCTGAGCCGGCGCCTGTGCGATCTCGTTCCAGAACACCGCGCCGGCACCGGTCTCGCGCGCGAGGCCTGCGATGATCGTTGCCGCCGGCCCCTTGCGCAGCACCAGCGACGAGCCGGCCGAGGCGAGGCGCCTTTGCAGGGCCCGGAGCGATTGCGCCAGCCACCAGCGCGCGGCGCCGCCAAACGGACGGCCGTTCGGTCGGCCCGGCGCGGCGCATGCTTCGTCGAGCACGTAAAGGCAAATCACCGGCCTGCCAGTTTTCGCGGCGGCATGCAGGGCGGGGTGATCGGAAAGGCGGAGATCGTCGCGAAACCAGACGATGCAGGGGGATGCGGATGTGCCGGCCATCGGGTGGTCAACTCGGAAGGCGCGTCAGCTCAGCGCGGACGTTGCAATGGACGGTGGTCGCGGTCGATGTTAGCCGGGGAATTGACCGCGGTCTCGTCCGCGTGGGGCTGCTGGCCGAGGCGAAGCAATCCAGCGAACCGGATTGCTTCGCTGGGCTCCCTGCAATGACGAAGACGATCCGATTATTTCGGCTGCGGCACGATCCGCAGATAGGGCTTCGGCGCCTTCCAGCCCTGCGGATAGATGGTCTTGGCCTCGTCGTCGCTGACCGAGCCGGCAATGATGACGTCCTCGCCCTGTTTCCAGTCGGCCGGCGTCGCCACGCGATGCTTCGCGGTCATCTGCAGCGAATCGATCACGCGCAGGATTTCCTGGAAATTGCGGCCCGTGGTCATGGGATAGACCAGCACCAGTTTTATCTTTTTGTCCGGCCCGATGATAAAGACGTTGCGGACCGTCAGGTTGTCGGCGGCGGTGCGCTTGGTGACGTCACCGGAGGTAGCGGCCGGCAGCATGTCGTACAGTTTCGACACGTTGTAGTCGGTGTCGCCGATCATCGGATAGTTCGGAGCCGCGCCTTGCGTCTCCCGGATGTCTTCGGACCATTTCGAATGCCTGTCGACGGGATCGACGCTGAGCCCCATCAGCTTGACGCCGCGCTTGTCGAATTCCGGCTTCAGCTTGGCCAGCGCGCCAAGTTCGGTGGTGCAGACCGGGGTGAAATCCTTCGGGTGCGAAAACAACAGCGCCCAGCTGTTGCCGATCCAGTCATGGAATTTGATCTTGCCGTCGGTTGTTTCGGCCTCGAAATCCGGGGCCACCGCGCCTATCTGGAGAGCCATATCTCGACCTCATGTGCTTCAGGTTACGGATGAATTTTTCGTGCTAAGTATAGGGAGTGAAGCTCTTTAAGTGAACGGTTGCCTGATAAAGGGAAGATCCTTCTCCAGTCAAGGGAACTCCTAGCATGTTCTTTTGATCCGCGGCCGTGCGGCAAAAAGACCACAGCGGCCGTAAAAGTCCGGGCTGCCCCGATATTGCCGCTTATGGCCGTCAACACGCCGGCCCCGGCTCCCCCGCCGAACCGCTACGGATGTCACCGCGACAAATCAGCAACCATCTAAAAATGTAGCGACCCGGATATCCAATCATTAACCACTCGTTTACGCCCGCATGAAAATGCTGGCCCGGAACAAAAAACCGAGAACAAGCATCCATGTCTGCCCCCAGCGCCAAAATCGCCGAACCGATCGGCGCGCACGAACCCTCCAGCATTTCCTGCCGCGACACGGCCGCGCAAGCGCTCAGCATCGTGCGCGACGGCGTGATCACCGGCGAAGGCCCCACCACCAGGGGCCGCGTGCATTTTTCCCGGGCGCTGGACGCCGATGACGCCGCCTGGTGTGCGCGCATCCTGACCGCTGATGCCGTCGAGCATCAGCCGGTCAGCCGGGCGGAAGCCGAGGCGCTGTTCGAGATCAACGACGCCGCCGCCGAGCGCAGCGACGATGGACGCTTCGACGATCTCCTCGCCAAGGCCGTCGTGCACCACGCCGCATCCGCCTCCGGCCTGCCGGTGCCGCCGCGCACCGTGGCGCTGTCGCCGGAGACGGCGATCGAAAGCTGGGCGCCCACGCAGGCCGTCGGCGTCGACACCGAAGTGCTGGAGTGGATCGCAAGCCAGATGCGCGGCAAGCACCGCGGCAACCGCACCCTGATGGCGCTGGTCGCCACCATCATCGGCGCCGCGACCCTGCCGCTGGCGCAACTGCCGAACGTGTTCGATATCGGGATGTGACAACCCTCAATGCGACGGCGCAAGTGCGGTAAGCGCCGCGCAAGCGTGCCTTTGCCGAGCTTGCGGATTCAAATTTCAAACAGCCCGCCGTCTTCGCCTCTCCCCGCCCGCGGGGAGAGGGAGAAGAAAACACAGCTTCGCGATCTCGCGGCGCATTTCGCCCGAGTTTTGCTTTGCACGTCCCGCCCTCTCCAAACAGAGGGCGCAGGGAATGCCGAGCGCCCGATGCGCCCGATAGCCGCGCGTGCAGAGATAGCGGTAGAACGCACACGCGTTAGTCAGGTCACACCGGAAATCACCCGGCATTCCCCGCGCAATGGTTTTAACGGTTTCCTCCGCGCTCTCCTCGGTGACCGGGCTTGTTTGCCACCGTCGCCCGCGCTTCCAAGCGCGAACTTGACGCCAGCGTCGGGGCGTCAGGACCACACGACTTCGCCGTCCGCATCTAGCGCTCTCGTCAGGAGCGCTATCCGCGTCCACCGCATCCCGCCCCGCGTTCGTGACGTTGCGCAACGCCCCTCCTGGAGGGACGGGACAGCGAGAGTTATAGAAGTGATTTGGGTCTTCGGAAAATCAGAATATTTTTGCAAAAGCCTCTGGACACGGCACAACTCCGCAAGCGCGGCGATTTGCCCGTCGGGCGCCGTTTCATCGTCTTGTCGGTAGGACGGGCGAATCCTCGCCCGATGATAAACTCCGCGATACCCATACGCCATCTGGCGGCGTCCCAGTTCTGCCCCTTCAAAGTAATCGATTTAGCCCGTAAAATGCCGTCAAGGCCAAGAACCAAAGATGGGGTAATCGGCCGGCCCAGCTTGTGGATAGGTGAAGATTTTGGGTGCTGCGCTTCAGGCTGATGGTGAAACGAGGTCCGTTGTTAGGACGGCCTCAAGCATCAGAAGGAGAAGCGCAGCATGGACCATTTTGCGGGATTGGACGTATCGGTCAAGGAGACCAGCATCTGCATTGTGGATGACACGGGACGGATCTTCAGGGAAGTGAAGGTAGCGAGCGAGTCTGAAGCCCTTTTGAAGGTTCTTGGGAACCCAGCCTACCGCTTCAAGCGGATTGGATTGGAAGCCGGACCGCTGTCGCAATGGCTGTTCAGCGCTCTCGCTGAAGCAGGCTTACCAGTGGTCTGTGTTGAGACGCGGCACATGCGAGCGGTGTTGAAGGCGCAGATCAACAAGACGGACCGCAACGATGCGCGCGGCATCGCCCAGATGATGCGGGTGGGTCTTTACCGTCCGGTGCATGTGAAGACGTTACGCAGTCAGAAATTGCGGATGCTGCTGACCCACCGCAAGCTATTGCAGTCGAAGGCCATCGCAATCGAAAATGATCTACGAGGCACCTTGCGTAACTTCGGCCTCAAGGTCGGGATGGTTGGCAATGTGAGGTTCGAGGCTCGCATCCAGGAGTTGGTCGAGAACCAGCCCGATCTAGCCGATCTGGTCGAACCGCTACTCATCGTTCGGCGGACGCTCCGCGAACAGATCGTTATCCTACATCGCCGTTTGTTGGCCATCGTGCGAGACGATGAGGTTTGCCGGCGTTTGATGACGATCCCGGGTGTCGGCCCCGTGGTGTCGCTGACCTATCGCGCCACCGTCGATGTACCTGCTCGGTTCCGCAAATCCAAGTCAGTCGGGGCGGTGTTTGGGCTGACGAGCGCCAGGTATCAATCGGGCGAGGTGGATTGGAGCGGCGAAATATCGCGATGTGGCGATGAGATGATGCGGACCATGCTCTACGAAGCAGCGCAGAGCATGATGCATTCAAAAAAATGGTCATGGCTTAAGGCGTGGGCCATGCAGATCGCCAGGCGCCGCGGGATGAAGAAGGCGATAGTGGCCCTGGCTCGCCGGCTGGCCGTGATCATGCACCGCATCTGGGTCGACGGCACCGAGTTCCGGTGGACCCGGGAGCAGGCCGCGGCAGCAGCATGAAACCCGTTCAGGATCAAACCCAATAGGAGAAAGCCAGAGTTCCACCCAGCAGTGGAAAGATGTCCCTCGCGGGACGATGGATGAGGTGAGTTCGTATGTCCGCTTGTTCCTGCCGTTCGATTGACGGCAAGGCCGACTCAAAGATTGTTCCGCCCCGTCCTCGGATCCCATGATGGAAGGGCCCTGGTGCCGATTCCGTAGAGAAGCGCGAGCCCGTGAGTGACATCGACACCGCATCGGTGGATAGTCTGAAAGTGCTTGACCCCAACCGGCCGATTAGAGAAGCGGACGTTGTTAGCGCAAGGGAGACCTTCTATGGTTAAGGCGGGTCCCAGCCCCGGGTGTCTGTATGACCGAAGAACGTGTCGATCGCAGGCTGGCTGCAATTTTTGCAGGTGATATCGCTGGCTACAGCCGTTTGATGGGCACCGACGAAGAAGGCACGTTACGCCAGCTCAAGGCACATCGGAGGGAACTTGTCGACCCGAAGATTACCGAGCACCGTGGCCGTATCGTCAAGACGACCGGCGACGGAATGCTGGTGGAGTTCGTCAGTGTGGTCGATGCCGTGCGCTGCGCCGTCGACGTCCAGCGCGGCATGGCCGAGCGCAACTCCGAGGTGCCGGCCGACAAACGCATCGAATTCCGCATCGGCATCAACGTTGGTGACATCATCAGCGACAGCAACGATATTTACGGCGACGGCGTCAATGTGGCGGCGCGGTTGGAGGCGCTCGCCGATCCAGGTGGGATCATGGTGTCACGCACTGTTCACGACCAGGTCCGCGACAAGCTAAGTTTCGGTTTCGAGGACATGGGCGAGCAGGCGGTCAAGAATATATCGCGGCCGATCGGCGTCCACCGAATCTGCCTCACCGAAAGCGCCCCGACTGCGGTCAAACCCGGTGCCGCCGCTCCTATGCCCGAACTTGCAGCGGTCCAGCGGCCGTCGATTGCCGTGCTCCCGTTCGTCAACATGAGCGGCGACCCGGAACAGGAATATTTTGCCGATGGCATTTCCGAAGACATCCTCACGGGCCTGTCGAAACTGCGCTTCTTCGTCATCGCGCGCAATTCGACGTTTGCCTACAAGGGCAAAGCCGTCGATGTGAAGCGTGCCGCGCGCGAACTTGGCGTGCGCTACGTGCTGGAGGGCAGCGTGCGCAAGGGCGGCAATCGCGTTCGCATCACCGCCCAGCTGATCGATGCGACAACAGGCAATCACATCTGGGCGGACCACTACGACGGCGAACTTACCGACATCTTCGCGCTGCAGGACGAGATTACCAGGAAGGTGGTCGCCGCTATCGAGCCGAGGCTGCTGGAAGCTGAGGGCACCCGTTCGCATGCCCGCTCAACCAAAGACCTTGATGCCTGGGATATGGTAATGCAGGCGAACTCCCTGTTTTGGCGGCTGACCAAGACCGAGGGTGAAGCTGCAATTGCGCTGCTTAAACAGGCCGTCGAGCGCTACCCGGACTACGCACCGGCACACAGCATGCTGGCTTTTGCATTGTTGATCTCGCGGTTGCTTGGCTGGACCCTCGTGGTACCGGAAGTGAAGGAGTCGGCAGCCCTCGCTACGCGGGCGGCCGAGCTTGATGATAGCGACCCTTGGGCGCATCTCGCGCTCGGCTATGTGGCCCACACGATGCGGCGCACCGACGACGCAGCGCGGGAATATCAGCGGGCCATCGATCTCAACCCGAACTTCGCCGCCGCCCATGGCTATCTCGGCTTCGCGCTCGCGCTGGCGGGCCGATCGGACCAGGCGATTGCTCATCTGGAGCAAGCCATCCGCATGAGTCCGCACGATCCGCAAAATGCGATATTCAATAATGGCTTGGCGGTCGCGCATTATCTCGCGGGTCGATATACCGAGGCCATCACCTTCGGCCGAAAATCCGTGCAACAGCGCGACGGATCAACCGCGGGCCATCGCATTTGCATCGCGAGCCTTGCGCAAGCCGGTCAGATCGAGGAGTCTCGCGCGGCGTTACAACGCCTACGGGAATTGCAGCCCAACGTCTCCATCGCTTGGTGCGAGCAGTATGTTCCGTACCCGCCCGACCAGATGCCAAAATTCCTCGAAGGGCTCCGCAAGGCTGGGCTGCAATAGACCCACAACATCTCAGTCTTATGATTGTCTGCCGATGGCACTTTTCGGAGTCGCGTTTCGGGTCGTCAGGACACTTTTTGACCCCCTATCCGGAAGTCGCCGGGCGCGCCTGGCAGCCGTTGCAAGCTCAAGCCTCGCGGAGCTTGCGCGCCACTATGGCAGCAGGCCTGTTGAGGCTTGCAGTTAGCCAGGCATCGAGTTTTGGATAGGCCGTGAGGTCTAGTTTCAATCGAACCATGACGACGTAGAGTACGCAGGCAACCATAAAATCTGCCATGTTCCATCTGTCGCCGCCGAAGAATGGCGTCTTGCCGAGCTGTTGCTCAAGAATGACAAGTTTCGTCCGCAGCGTGTGTTCGGATTGATCGGCCAAGGTCGCACTTCGCTGCTCCGGCGGTAGGGCTACTCGGTTCAACAAGAGCGTAAGCATTGCCGGTTCTATCTCGGTGGCGGCAAAGAACGTCCATTGAAGCATTCGCCCAAGGTCTTGCGGGGTCGTTGGATAAAGTGAGGAGGGGTACTTCGACGCGAGATAGAGGTTAATCGCCGCAGTCTCCCACAGGACAAAGCCGTCGTCGTCAACAGCGGGCAACAGTCCGTTGGGGTTCAGCGCGAGATACCAAGGTTCTTTGCATTGCGCGTTCGGGACGTTGAACGTTACGGGAATGTGTTCGTAGGGAATGCCGATCTCGTTTGCGAGCCAGATGACGCGAAACGCACGGGAATGAGGGGCTCCAAAAATCTTGAGCATGCGATCCTCCTGCCGGATAGAACCGAAAAGGTGCCTGATGCCATCCCGGAGGACAACCGCCATGTAGGTCTATCAGACTGACCGGTCGGGTCTGTGGAAGCCCCATGTCCGAACCTGGCGCTTTTGAGAATGGCGCGAAGTCAGACTTGAGACCGCTCTTGAGGGGCAAAGCGGACTGTATGTGCTCGCAGCCAGTATTTTTCGCCTTTTGACTGCCGGCCAAACCGGACATGGCGTGACTACCGACAAAATCGTCTCGGCGGCACGGCCCCATAAAAGCACACTCAGGCTGGTGGAAGGGCTGCGCGCTCAACGTTTCGGGTTGCGCCCGCGGATGTGGTCAAAGCCTTGCTTGATTGCGGCGAAGCGCGCTTCGATCATCGGCTCAAATTCGAGGTCGGTGAAGATATATGGCAAGTCCTTTTCGACGCCTTCGCGGACGAGTTCACCGACATAGTTGGGTTCTATGCCCTGAGAGATGCGTTCCCGGAGCATATTGATGCGCTCGGCACGTGGGCCCGAAG
Source organism: uncultured Alphaproteobacteria bacterium (assembly GCA_963801875.1). GTDB lineage: Bacteria > Pseudomonadota > Alphaproteobacteria > Rhizobiales > Xanthobacteraceae > Bradyrhizobium. The sequence goes on from CAWDGT010000014.1 coordinate 105,555, forward strand.
TCGGCAGGGCAGGGAGCGCCCCCTCGAAGCGCTTGGGGAGATTGCGCCTTGAGTTCATGATTTGAGTGCGGATGACCCCTGGACACAGCACCGATACGCCAATCCCTCGGGGCGCGAGTTCACGCCGCAGGCCCTCGGACAGCGCGACAACGCCATACTTGGAGACGTTGTATGCATTGCTCTCCCCTGAAATAAGGCCAGCGATCGAGGCTGTGGAGACGATGTGTCCACCCTCGCCATGCTGCTCGATCAACGGCCCGAAAATCTCGATCCCCCAAATGGTCGCCATCAGGTTGACGCCCATGGTCCAGTTCCACGACGCCTCGGTCCAGGTGCCATAAGGCCCACCGCCGCCGACGCCCGCGTTGTTGACGAGGATATGCACCTTGCCATAGCGGGCAGTCGTGGCTTCGGCGGCCGCCACGAGTTCGGCTTTGAGTGAAACGTCCGCTTTCACGCCGTCGACATCGACGTTGGTGAGCCTCAGTTGCTTGAGCGCTGCGGACAGAGCCGCTTCTTCAATGTCGCAAAGCATGACTTTCGCCCCCGCCTGGGCGAAGGCGGTCGCGATTCCCAACCCAATGCCTGATGCTGCACCGGTCACGAACGCGGTCTTTCCAGCGAGTTCCTTCACGCGCATTCTCCCCGTGCAAGCGGACACCCTCGCCCCAAAACGCCAAGTGTCCCCGGACGGCATATGACCGCGTTTTCGAGCGATTGGGAAGCGTGCCGGATGTCCGCTTCTGGCCAGGGGTCTAACTCGTGGCTCTATCTTTAAAATCCGCGCCGAGATTTACTGAAAGACAGAAGGCGACACCCTCGTCTGGACCAAAGGATTCGTGTTCTTCCTCGGCTTGTAGCGAGCCGTAGGGCGGATCGAGCCGAATGCGTCCGCCAACTCGGCGGCTTTGACGGCGGATTACGCTGACGCTAATCCGCCCTGCGGGTTCGCAAGCGCTGCGTGCTACGGACTCTTCTTGTCAAACCGATCCGGGTTGCGGCCTAAACGGCGGGGTTACTTCCCTGCCGTCTCTTGTTTGCCGCCTTCCGCGTCAAGCCCGACGGTGCGGCCCGGAAATCCCGCCGCGTCGAAGTAGCGCTGGCTCGCGACGCGCTGGAATTTCAGCACCGTGCGCAGGCCGCCCGCGGCGGCCTGCGATTTCACCGTGCCGGAATAGGCCTGCGGCGTGGCGCCGTTGGGCATCGCTTCGGTGATCACCCGCCCGATCAGCTTGCCCCTGGGTTTTGGCGTGAGGCCAAGCAGTTTTGCCGCGGTGGCCCCGACATCGGCGTTGCTGACCGGCAAGGAATCGACATAGCCGGCCTTGAAGTCCGGTCCGATCGCCGCCATGAAGTTCATGGTGTCGCCGCGGCCAAAACTGCCGTGCATGCCCTGGCCCTGCCGCAGCACGGTATCGGCGACTTCGACGGAGCAATTGGTCGGCTCGTTGCATCCCTCGACAAAGGAACGGAAGTTGACCACGATCGACGGGGTGGGCGTCACCGCCTTGCCCTTTAGCCCGAGCTGCGACATCGGCAAGACACCGGGGAAGCGCCCGAGATTGTCGTCGACGAAGATGCCGCTGACGTAATCCTGTTCCAGCAGTGCCTTGATCGCGCGTCGTGCCAGCTTGCGATCCTGGTTCGGCAGATAGATCAGGTCGGATCCGCCATTGGTGGCCACCACCAGTTCGGGTTTTGTGGGGTCCTTTCCGAGCAGGCCGTTGCCGGCCTTGGGATGCGCGTTGTCGGCGACCCGCGCGTTCTTGTTGTTGGGATCGAACAGCGGCAAGTCGAGCGCTTTCGCCAGATCGATCGCGAGGAAGGCCATGGGCAAGAAATCCTTCGGCGTGTCGTCAAAGGTTATTTTTGCCGACGGACTGGTCTTGCTCTGCTTCGAAATCGTCGAGAAGCCGTGGTCGGCGGCGATCATGATGTTGGTGGTTGAAGCGAGACCGAGATCGTCGAGTGCTTTTCGGAGTTGCGCCAGGTTGTTGTCGGCGTTCTTGATGCCGGCAAGCGAGGTCGGCCCGTTGATCCCCGGCGTCACAGTGTTGAGGCTGTCGCCGGTGTTGTGCTGGCTGCCGTCGGGATCGCGCGACCAGAACACCAGCACGAACGGCTTGTTACGCGCCTTGAACATCGGCAGCACGATCTTGCTGGCGATGTCGGCGAAATAGGCCTGCTGCGCGGTGTTGGCGACCGTCGTGCCCGGCGTTTTGGCGTCGCCGGCCTTGCCGTTGTCGCCGCGCGAGGGCGCCGTCAGCGGAAGATTGGCTTTTGTCAGTGCGGCCTTCATTTCATCCGAAAGCGGAACGCCGTTCTTGCCACCGGTGGCATCGTCGATCACGATCGAATGCAGGCCCTCGGCAGCTGGCTTGTCGGTATGGTCGAAAATCAGGGTGGGACCGAGCTTGCCGATCGCCGCCGTGCTGTAGCCCCTGGCGCGGGCCATCTTCAGCACAGTTTCCTCGTTGAGATAGTCGCCGCCGAAATGCTCGTCGGCGTCGATGATGACCGGATCGACCTCGAGGAAGGGGGTGACGGTGCCGTTCGCGGGCCCGACGGGATAACCGGTATAGATCGTGTTGGAGAAGTCGCCGGTATCGCCGAGATAGTGCCCGGTCGCCATCGCGGAGGCGTTGGCGGTGGTGAAGGTCGGAAACAGCGAGTGCGAATTCCCAAAATTGACGCCCTTGTCGCGGACCTCGGCCATGGCCGGGGCGGTCTGCGGGGTGACGATCCGCCCACGCAAACCGTCCGGCACGAACAGGATCAGGTTGCGCGGCGTGTCGTTCTGCGCAAACGCCGTGGCGGCGGACAGCAGCGTCAGGCCGGCGGCTATGAACACGAGTGAGCGGCGCATTCGAATTTCTCCCCCTTTGAGAAGCGGATTTCCGGCATGTCAGCCGTCGCCTCTGTTTAGTTTTGTTATACGACGGCTTTGTTACATCCGTCCCCGGCCGATTGCCCCACAATTATAGGCTTTCCGAAAGCCTTCGGCCTGCGCGTCTTCCTCGGTGCAAAACCAGCGATCCGGTTTGGTGAGGGCAGGGTAACTGCGGCACCCCTGCAGGTGATAGACCCCCACATTCCCGCTGACGCGGGCGCGCGCCGCCAGTTTACCCTTGATGCTGCAACCCGATGGCATGGCGGGGTGGTCAGGGAAGAGCACCGCGCGTATTTCGCGGTCCTTGTCGGCCCCGCAGGAATTGCCCAGCAAAGCGCCGTCCTTTCGCCCCCGGCGGAATTCCTGCGGAGCGACAAAGCAGCCCTTCCAGAGTCCCCGGCGATTGTCTTTCGCTGCCGTCTCGTCGTCCCCAAATCGCCCCTTTGCGGTGGAATCGGAAGTCAGGGCAAAGCCCCGGCGAACAAGGAACTGGTTCAAACTGACGGTTTCACCCTCGAGGGTGCAAATGCCGACATGCCGTTTCTTGTAGGCTGCGTCCGCACCGAGATCCTCGCAGCGGACCTGCCGGTCGCCGATCATCCCCGCCAGTTGATCGCGCGCCTCGACGCCGCAAGCCCAGGCGTCGGCGTGCTCGTCGATGCACATCTGGTCCAGTTCCGGCGCGTCGATCCCATCGAGCCGGTAGGTCACGCCGGCGACCTCAAGGGTGCCGCCATCCCCGACGGTCGCGCTCGCGGCCCGGCCCTCGCTCGCCGAGAAAACCGCCAGTATCAGGACAAAAGAACGGACCGATAACGTTGCCTGCATTCGTAAAAGCCGTGGGTCGGTGCCGGAGCGGCGCATCCAAATCTTCCCATAACATGCCAATTCGGGGTTATCGACCGTTGCCTCCGCGCGGTTTTGCTGTACGACGGAATTGTTACGGTCGCCCCCGCGTGCCAGATTGCAGTCAGGCCCGCGAGGGCTCGATCCCGCCCAGAAGGTTGCAAGTAAGCAAGCCCATGTTCAAACGAATTCTGATCGCCAATCGCGGCGAGATCGCCTGCCGGGTGATCAAGACGGCCAGACGGATGGGAATAGAAACGGTCGCCGTCTATTCCGAGGCCGACCGCGACGCGCTCCACGTCGAAATGGCCGATGACGCCGTCCTGATCGGGCCGCCGGCCGCGGCCGAAAGCTATCTGGTGATGGAGAAAATCATCGAGGCCTGCCGCAAGTCCGGCGCCGAGGCCGTGCATCCCGGCTACGGATTCCTGTCCGAGCGCGAGGCCTTTCCGCGCGCGCTCGCCAAAGCCGGCATCGTCTTCATCGGACCCAATCCGGGCGCCATCGCCGCGATGGGCGACAAGATCGAGTCCAAGAAGGCGGCCGCGAAGGCCGACGTCTCGACCGTGCCGGGCCACCTTGGCGTCATCACCGACGCAGCGCATGCGGTGAAAATCGCCGACGCCATCGGCTATCCCGTGATGATCAAGGCCTCGGCCGGCGGCGGCGGCAAGGGGATGCGGATCGCGCATTCGATGTCCGAGGTCGCCGAGGGTTTTGGTCTTGCGAAAGCGGAAGCCAAGGCGTCGTTCGGCGACGACCGGGTCTTCATCGAGAAATTCATCGTCGATCCCCGCCACATCGAAATCCAGGTGCTGGGCGACAAGCACGGCAACGTCATCTATCTCGGCGAGCGCGAATGCTCGATCCAGCGCCGCAATCAGAAGGTGATCGAGGAAGCGCCGTCGCCGCTGCTGGATGAGACCACCCGCCGCCAGATGGGCGAACAGGCGGTGGCGCTGGCGAAAGCCGTGAAATACGATTCCGCCGGCACCGTTGAATTCGTCGCCGGGCAGGACAAGAGCTTCTACTTCCTGGAGATGAACACGCGGCTGCAGGTCGAGCATCCCGTGACCGAACTGGTCACCGGGATCGATCTGGTCGAACAGATGATCCGGGTGGCCGCCGGCGAAAAACTTTCGCTGAAGCAGAAGGACGTCAGGCTGACCGGCTGGGCGGTGGAGACGCGGGTCTATGCCGAAGACCCGTTCCGCAACTTTTTGCCCTCGATCGGGCGGCTGGTGAAATACCGCCCGCCGCTCGAAAGCTCAACCGGCGGCATCACCGTCCGCAACGATACCGGCGTGCAGGAAGGCGGCGAGATCTCGATCTATTACGATCCGATGATCGCCAAGCTCGTGACGCACGCGCCCTCGCGCGCCGCGGCGATCGAGGCGCAGGCGACCGCGCTCGAACTCATTCTACATCGACGGCATCCGCCACAACATTCCGTTCCTGTCGGCCCTGATGCTTCATCCGCGCTGGCGCGAGGGCAATCTTTCCACCGGTTTCATCGCCGAGGAGTTTCCGAAGGGGTTTGCGGTTCGCAGCCCCGAGGGCGAGGTCGCCCGCCGGCTGGCCGCGGTCGGGGCTGCCATCGATCATGTGCTCGGCGAACGCAAGCGGCAGATTTCAGGCCAGTTGACCGGCAGGGCGGTGCAGCGCGAGCGCCGCCGCGCGGTATGGCTCGACCGCGCCGAAATCGCGCTCGACGTTGCGCGCGACGCCGAAGGGATCGCGGTACGTTTTGTCGGCGCCGACGGCGCGCCGGGCAATCCGCATCATCTGGTCTCGCGGTGGACGCCGGGCGAAGCGGTCTGGCAGGGCACCATCGACGGCCATCCGGTGGCAATGCAGGTGCGCCCGATTCCCAACGGCTTCCGCCTCGCGCATCAGGGATATGACGTCGCGGTCAACGTCTTCACCGAATCCGAGGCCACGGCGGCGCGGCTGATGCCGGTCGGCGCGAGAGCCGATACCGGCAAGAAACTGTTGTGCCCGATGCCCGGACTGGTGGTGTCGATCGCGGTCGCCGAAGGCCAGGAGGTCAAGGCCGGCGAGACGCTGGCGGTGGTGGAGGCGATGAAGATGCAGAACGTGCTGCGCGCCGAACGCGACGGCACGGTGAAGAAAATTCACGCCGCCGCCGGTGCGACCCTGGCGGTTGACGCGCTGATTATGGAGTTTGCATGAGACTGTCATTCCGGGGCGATGCGGAAGCATCGAAACCGGAATCTCGAGATTCCGGGTATGGTGCTAACGCACCATCCCGGAATGACGGAACGAGGATTTCCTGATGGCTTTCCGAAAGCGCCGCCAAGCATTGCGTTCGATCCTGGCGGGATCCTCCTGCATTCGCCCCGGCTCGGTCTATGACGCGATTTCGATCCGCATCGCCGAGGACCTCGGATTTCAGGTCGGCATGTTCGGCGGATCGGTGGCTTCGCTCGCGGTGCTGGGGGATCCCGATATCGCGCTGATTACGCTGACCGAACTCGCCGAGCAGATGCGCCGGATGTCGCGCGCTTCGGCCTTGCCGGTGCTGGTCGACGCCGACCACGGCTACGGCAACGCGATGAATGTCCGCCGCACCATCGAGGAACTGGAGACGGCGGGCGCGGCCGGTCTTACCATCGAGGATACGCTGCTGCCGCAGGCCTTTGGGCAGTCCGCGACGCAACTGATCTCGCTCGATGAAGGCGTCGGCAAGATGAAGGCGGCGCTGGACGCGCGGCGCGATCCGTCGCTGGCCATCATCGGGCGCACCGGCGCGGTGTCGATCACCTCGCTCGATGACGCGATCGCCCGCGCCCGGGCCTACGAGGCGACCGGCCTCGATGCCTTGTTCTTCACCGGCATCAAAACGCGAGAGGAGCTCGAAGCCATTTCAGCCGCGACGAAATTGCCGATCGTGCTGGGAGGCGCACCCGAGGATATGTCCGACCCCGTTTATCTCGCGAGCCTGCGGGTGCGCATCGCCCTGCAGGGCCACGCGCCGTTCGCGGCCGCGACGCTGGCGGTGTACGAGACGCTTAAAGCGCTGCGAGAAGGATTGCCGCCCAAGCAGCTGAAGGGCCTGGCGACGGCGGAGTTGACGGGTCGCGTGACGCGCGAGGCGGTGGCGAAAGCGCGCAGCGCGGAATTTCTGGGTCTGAAGCGGTAGATGAGCGGCGCGATCCGTCAGGTGACGATCACCGGCCGGGTACAGGGCGTCGGCTACCGCGCCTGGGTCGATCATCAGGCCAGAAATCACAATCTTGAGGGCTGGGTGCGCAACCGCCGGGACGGCAGCGTGGAAGCGCTGTTTGCGGGGCCGGCGGATGTGGTGTCGGAAATGGTGGCGCGGTGCCGGCGGGGGCCGTCATCGGCGCGGGTCGAGGCCGTCCAGGACGGAGCGGCCAGTCCCGATGCGCTGAACCTGCGGCGCCCGGGCGAGCGGTTTTCGGTGCTGGGGATGATCTGAGGGCCGGTCAAACCATCGCTGCCGGCCGGCGCGCTTCCACCGCGCCGAACACTTCCCTGAACGCCTGCCGGAGCGCGACATCGACATCGGCCATGGTCACGGGATGGCCGAGATCGGCAAGGCTGGTGACACCGTAGCGGGGGTCCGCGACGCCGCAAGGCACGATCGCATCGAAGTGCGTAAGATCGGGCTCCACATTGATGGATATGCCATGGAGCGACACCCAGCGCCGTAGCCGCACGCCGATTGCGGCGATCTTGTCTTCGCACCCAATTCCCTTGTCCGGCCGACTAACCCAGACGCCGACGCGTTCCTCGCGCCGCTCGCCGCGCACGTTGAAGGCGGCCAGCGTCCGGATGATCCACTCCTCGAGGCTGGCGACATAGGCCCGCACGTCCGGGCGCCGCCGCTTCAGGTCGAGCATCACATAGGCCACCCGCTGGCCGGGGCCGTGATAGGTGAGCTGCCCGCCGCGCCCGGTGGCAAACATGGGAAAGCGGAGATCGAGCAGGTCGGAAGCCTTGCCTGACGTGCCGGAGGTGTAGAGCGGGGGGTGTTCCAGTAGCCAGACCAGTTCCGGCGCCCGTCGATCCCCGATATCGGTCGCCCGCGCCTCCATGGCGGCCAGGGCCTCGGGATAGGGCACCGGGACGTCCGATATCCGCCACTGCACCGCCCCGCCGCCAATGGGGTCGGCGAACAGCGTCAAATCAAGGCTTTGGCGGTCATTAACCATTGGCTAACCATAACGTGGTGATCTCAAGGCAGCAATTTTACACCCTGTCAGTTCAGGTCGCCCACCCCAGTGCCAACCCTCGATAAAGTCAGCGTCGACCTTCTGGTGGTCCTCGGCACCACAACGATGCCCATCCATCAGGTCATGCGGCTGAGCCGTGGCGCCATCATCGAACTGGACGCCACCGAAGCGGACGAGGTCAAGATCCTCGCCAACAATCTGCCGATCGCCAGCGGCGTGGTGCTGGTGGATCGCAACCGGATCGCGGTCGAAGTCAAGCAAATGCTGCCGCGGCTGCCCGGCAGCCGCTAGACCATCCGAAACAGGCCGCAAATCACCGGGGTTGCGGGCCTTGTCCCCCCATCCCCGATTTGTTACATCCGCGCCGCTGATCCGGTCCGGCGCAAATCCCGTACCGATCTAACAAAAGCGCTCGTGGCGGAATTGGTAGACGCGCTGCCTTGAGGTGGCAGTGAGTAACATCGTGGGGGTTCGAGTCCCTCCGAGCGCACCAGAAAATCGTGCAGTGGGGCTGTGCCGGCCGAAAGCGACCTGCGAATGAAATTCCTGAGCTATGTCTATCGCTTTCTCTCCAACTTTGTTTTTCTGGCGCTGGTGTATTACAGCCTGAACTTCATGGAAAAATATCAGCAACGCGCGGTCGTCGCCATCCTCGTGCTGGTCTATGGCGTGATGCGCTCGGCCTCGACACTGCGGTCGTTTTATTTCTTCCAGCGCATCGAGCGGCTCGAGCTTGAGGCGCGGCGTCTGGCGGATGCAACCGGGGAGGGGCCTGCCGCATCGGCCTCGCGCAGGCAGGTCGTCAACGACGTCAGCGTGCTGCGTCGCGCCGGCGAGATCAATTCGTATATCGATCTGTTGTTTCTCGCGATGGTCGTGCTGCTGTGCGTCTCGAAGATCGTGACGAATTGAGCAGTCACGTCACACGCTTCTTTTCCTGACCTGGACCAGATGCTTCAGCGTGCCCCGGCGGCCATGGGCTGCATGCCGGCTGCGTCCCGGATGAGGCCTGCCGCGGATCGTCCGCCGGGACGCGCCGGCGTCGACCGAGATCGCTTCATCGTGATCCGGCACCGTCGGCTCGGCGCGGCGGGGCGGCGGCGTGATGGCCTGCATCGCCGTGCGCAGTCCTTCCCGGATCTCGAAAACACTCTGCGCCGGCATCGGCAAGGCGATGGCGGCGCCGACCGGCGGCAGCGGCGATTGCCGCGGCCACGGCGCTTCCCGCGGCAGCGGAACGCCGCGCCCCGCCCGCCCGGCGCGATCCGGCGATGGCGCGATCGCGATCAATTCTGCGTCACGCCAGTCCAGATCCGCAAGCGAGGGAGCCGGAAGCGTATCGGCGTTGGCGACAACGAAATTGGGAATTTTCGGCCAGTGCGAGATCGCCACATTTTCCGACGGCGGGTGCAATTGCCATTCCTGCGGCTCGGTCGGCGTCGCTGCCAGCTCCGGGGTGGCCGGCACGACATGGACGATGCGATAGCCACGCGCCTTCATCTCATGCAGAATCCTCGGCAATGCGGCGACCGTTCGCGGCTGGATGTCGTGCAGCAGCAGAATGCCTCTGCCCTTTTCCTCAAGCCGTTTCATCGCGAGGTCATAGACTCGCGAGGAGGAAACATGCCGCCAATCGTCGGCCAGAAAATCCGCGCTCCAGATCTGGATGCCCTGCGACGCCAGATAGTCTTCGATGCCATCGGCGCGCGAGAGACCCGGGATTCGAAAGAACGGGGCCGGCGCTCCCTTGCCAAGCGCCGCCGTTACCGATGCGATGCCGTCGTCGATCTCTTGCCTGGCGCGCTCGATCGGCATCCGCTTCATGCCGAGCGGATGATCCTGGCTGTGGGTGCCGATGCTGTGGCCGGCCTCGCGCAGCTTGCGGACACCTTCCGGAGAGGCTTGCGCCATGCGGCCGATAGTGAAGAAGGTCGCCTTCACGCATTGCGAGGCAAGAATGTCCAGAATCCGATTGCTGTAGCGCGGCAACGGCCCGTCATCGAACGTCAGCACCACCTCATGATCTCTGAGCGGCAGCGTTTCCGGATATTGCATGGTGCCGATGCGGGGATGTTCGCGCGGATCGACCACCAGCGTCCGCGAGGTGCCGAGCGCGTCGGGATGGCCGGGACAATCGGCGGCCGGGGCAGACTGGGCGGCGATGCAGCCAAATAACCCCAGGCCCAAAGCGGCCCATTGCCGCCTCCCGACGCCGGCCGACACATCACCTGTCATATGAAACACCGTCTGCATTCTCATTTGGCTGGCCGATCATTACACGCGCCGCGGGATGAACGGCGGCTTAATGTTTGAGTTCCGCACATAATTTCGGCGTTCAGGGTACACCGTCATAGCGAATCCCGGGCCCGGTCGGCACGACATGCACCACGTGGTAGTGATGGTCGCGCAGATAGCGCAGAAACGCCGGCAGCATGGCCGCGGTTCGCGCCTTGGTGTCGTGAAACAGGATGATTCCCCTGCCGGCGATATTGAGCCGGTCGATGATCAGCTTCAACTCCTGCTTCGGGGTCATCGTATTCCAGTCGCTGGCCCAAAGGTCGGCGCCGAACACCACGATGCCGCACGACTGCAGCAGCGTAAGGCTGGCCGGCGTCGACTCGAAGCCGGGAAAACGAAAGAACGGCGTCTGCGGAACCGTAGTCGCGACGCCGTGAAGCGCCATTTCGACCGCCGATATGCCGCGGTCGATTTCCGCCGTGGTCTCGCGCGGCGGGATTCGCATCAGGCTGCGGTGGCTCCAGGTGTGATGACCGATGGTGTGGCCCTCGGCCGCGATCCGCCGCACCAGCCCCGGATGTTCTGACGCGGGCTTGCCGATCAGGAAGAAGGTGGCTCGCACGCATTGCGCGGCCAGCGCCGCCAGCACCTTCGGCGTCGTCGCCGGCCACGGGCCGTCATCGAAGGTAAGCACGACCTCGTGATCGCCGAGCGGCAGCGTCTGCGGATACTGCTTCAGCCCCACCCGCGGCGCGGTCGCGGCATCGACGCGAAGAATGCGGGACGTACCGAGCGTCCCCGGGCGCGGGCACTCCGCCGCGCCGGCCGCCGCCGTCCACGCGACAAGGGCGAGGAGTGCCGCAGCCGGCACGTTCATGAAGTTCCGGGCCCGCATTTTGCCGGCGATATTTATCATTGCGCTTGGCGCCGTCCATTGGGTAATGCGTGAAGCGACAACTCAGACGAGTTGAGCATTTCTGTCAAACCGGCGAGGCGCGACATGGCCGAAGATCTGGACGTTGCTCAACCCGCCGTCTCCGTGCTCGACCGCCTGCCGATGCGCGAAGAAGATGGCGAAATTCGCCATGAATTCGTCGAGAGAATCGCGCGCGCGATCCATGCCACCGATACGCCGTTCCTGCGCGCCGTGGTCGCGGAGCTGCATGAGGCCGATCTCGGCGATCTGATCGAGGCGCTCGAGCCCGACGACCGCGTCAGCCTTGTGGAACTGACGGGCACGGATTTCGACTTCTCGGCGCTGAACGAAGTCGACGATTCCGTCCGCGAGGAGATCCTCGACGAACTCGAACCCGCGACGGTCGCGGAGGGCGTTCGCGAACTGGAATCCGACGACGCCGTCGAACTGCTCGAGGGCCTCGACGAGCAGGACCAGGAAGAAATCCTCGAAAAGCTGCCGCCTTCCGAGCGCGACGCGCTCGAGCGCAGTCTTGAATACCCGGAAAATTCCGCCGGGCGGCGGATGCAGACCGAATTCATCGCGCTGCCGCCGGACTGGACCGTGAGGCAGGCGATCGACTACATGCGCGACGCGTCGAAACTGCCCGATCGTTTTTATGAAATCTATGCGGTCGATGGCGCGCAGCACTGGCAGGGCGCGGTTTCGCTGGATGCGCTGTTGCGGTCGCGCCGAACGGTACCGCTGGCCGATCTGATCGATGAAGACCGCCGCCGCGTTTCGGTAATGGATGATCAGGAGGAAGTGGCGCGGCTGTTTGGCAAATACAATCTGGTCGCGGCACCTGTGGTCGATACCGAAAACCGGCTGGTCGGCGTCATCACCGTCGACGACGTGGTTGACGTGATCGAGGAGGAGGCCGACGAGGACCTCAAGGCGCTGGGCGGCGTCACGTCAGACGAAGAATTGTCGGATAACGTATGGACCATCGCCAAGGGCCGCTTCAACTGGCTGCTGGTCAATCTCGCCACCGCCTTTCTGGCGTCCTCGGTGCTGGGTCTGTTCGAAGGCCAGCTGGAAAAAATGGTGGCTTTGGCGGTGCTGGCGCCGATCGTGGCCAGCCAGGGCGGCAATGCCGCCACCCAGACCATGACGGTCGCGGTGCGCGCGCTCGCCACCCGCGAGCTCGGCGCCAACAACGCGTTTCGCGTGGTGATGCGCGAGGGCCTGGTCGGCCTTGTCAACGGCCTCGCCTTTGCGGTTATCACCGGCATTGCCGCGGTAGCCTGGTTCAAAATCCCCGCGCTTGGCGTCGTGATCGGTCTTGCGATGGTGTGCAATCTCATTGCCGGCGCGCTTGGCGGCATTCTGATTCCGATGGTGCTGGAGCGGGTGCGCGCCGATCCCGCGGTGGCGTCGGGCACCTTCGTCACCACCGTCACCGACGTGGTCGGCTTCTTCTCGTTCCTCGGCATCGCGACACTGTGGTTCGGGCTGAAGTAGACGGAAACGCCGGGCGGTTCATCGTTAATCAAGCCTTAACGCGCATCGCCGACCATCCAGGCGTGGAGTTCGAACATGCAGCGCTTGCGGCTGAAAGCGGACGGACGGATCGTCGAATTGCGGGATGGCCGGGAGTTTCCGCTCGCGCCGGCAGCGCCTCTCGCCGCGCCGGCGGCGGCCGCCTCAGAGACGGCAACGCCTCCGGCGGTGCGCGACCTTCGCAGGCGTGCGCGCCTGACGCAGCAGGAATTCGCCGCCCGCTTGGGAGTGCCGGTCGAGACGATCAGAAACTGGGAACAGGGCAAGCGCATGCCGCGCGGGCCGGCGCGGGCGCTTCTCGCGTTGATCGCGCACGCCCCGGACCTGGTGTTTGCCACGCTCGCCAGGGCTTGATCGCCAACAAGTGGTTTGATTCCGGGAACAAGTCCCGTCCCCTGAGCCCTGGTTGGCAGCGCGACGTGCTCCGGACATAATGAACCCGGTTTGCGCGAGTCCCCCATGCAATTCGTCGAGGCCAACGGCGCTAAAATCCCCGCGGTCGGGCTGGGCACCTGGGAGCTGCGCGGGCGAACCTGCGCCCGCCTCGTCGAGCAGGCCGTGAGGCTCGGCTATCGCCACATCGACACCGCCCAGATCTATGAGAACGAGCGCGAGGTCGGCGACGGCCTGCGCGCCTCCAGGGTCAGGCGCGACGACGTTTTCGTGACCACCAAGGTCTGGACCACCCATTTCGCGCCGAATGATCTGGAGCGGTCCACCAAAGAGAGCCTGGTCAAGCTGCGGCTTGCCGAGGTCGATCTGTTGCTGCTGCACTGGCCAAATCCGCATGTGCCGCTTGCGGAGACGCTAGGCGCGCTCGCGCATGTCAAGCAACTCGGCATGTGCAGGCATATCGGCGTTTCGAACTTCACTGTCGCATTGATCGACGAGGCCGTTGCAGCCTGCCCGGAGCCTCTGGTGTGCGATCAGGTCGAATATCACCCCTATCTCGACCAGAGCATGGTCAGGGAAGCCTGCGCGCGACACGGCATGGCCCTGGTCGCCTACAGCCCGCTCGCCAAGGGCCGTATCAAGAGCGATGAGACGCTGGCGCGGATCGGGCAGGCCCACGGCAAGACCGCCGCCCAGGTTTGCCTGCGCTGGTTGGTGCAGCAGAAGGTTTGCGCGATACCGCGGACGTCGCGGATCGAGCGGCTGTCGGAAAACATCGGCATTTTCGACTTCGTGCTCTCGGACGAAGAGATGCAGCAGATCTCCCAGATGGCGAGCGCCAGGGGCCGGCTCACCGATTTCGGCTTCGCGCCGAAATGGGATTGAGGCTGCCGCACGGGCCGCTATGCTGGCGGCTGGCTGCGTGTTCCGCAAAAGTTGCGACCAGTTTTGCAATGAGGATAAGCGCAGGCTATAGGAGTAGGGCTTCCGCGGAAAATGCTCCTGGCGATATTGAACCTTGATCAAGCACGATGAAACCAGGGCTGGTCATACGCACAGGCATCACGGCATCGGCGATCGCTCATCTGTCGGTTTTGATGCTGGTGCTGTTCTTTACGGAGGTGCATCCGTTTAGTTCGGTCACGGCCGAGCCGATCACGGTCGATCTTGTTTCGCCGGCCGAGATTACGCCGATTCCGGAGAAGGAAGAGCCGCCGAAGGCGCAGCCTTCCGATGCCCTCGGCCTGTCCTCGAGACTGGCGCCCTCGGCTTCACCGGAGCCTGCCGCTCCGGAGGCGGCAGCGCGATCACAACAGCAGGCGGCGCTGTCGATACCGTCAGCGGACCCGCAACCGGCGACGGCGCAGCCGCGACCGACACCGCCATCGCCCGGCTATCGCCCTCCCGAGCCCGATCTTTCCGTCAAGTATCACGTGATGCTTGGCCTGCCCCCCGATCTGTCCGCCGCCCCGCCCAGCGGAAAACCCGGCGACGACTTCGACGCCCCGGCCTCGAAGACCGCCGACGTCGCCTCGAGCCTGATCACGGAGTTCCGGCGCCGTCTCAAGACGTGCTCGAAACTGCCGGAATCGATCATGCCCACCGACAAGCTCACGATCACGCTTAGGGTCAGGATGACGCTGGAAGGCAAGCTCGCGGCGGAGCCCATTTTGATCGAGGCCAGCGCCTCGCCAAAGGGGCCGGTGCTGATGCAAAGCGCGATCGCTGCGCTTGAAGCCTGCCAGCCCTATGCGATGTTGCCGGTGGACAGATACGGCGAATGGAAAGTGCTCGATCTGAGCTTCACCCCGCAGGATTTTGCCGGGGTGTCCCAAGCCACATCTCCATGAATCAAGGTCAGTCGACAGCGATCGAGCAACGTTCGGTTTGAAGCGCATTCCGGACTGGAGACGGACTTGGTGCCCCCTGAGAATACGCCTCGTGCGATGCTGAAGGTGCCATTCGCGTCGTTGCGACCACGTCCGTGCGAGTTGCGGTTGCCTGGCGACCTCGGAAGCGGACATTAGGCCGAACGCTCGGTGGCTACCTCAACTGCTACCCTGCAGCTTCAATCGGCAAGACCACTTCAAATATCGCCCCGTAGGGACGGTTCGCAGACGCCTGAAGCACCCCGCCGTGGGACTCGATGATCGACCGGCAAATCGTAAGCCCAATTCCGGTCCCGGTGGACTTCGTAGTGAAGAATGGCTCGAAGATACGGTTCTTGTCCTTCTCACCTATTCCGGCACCGGAATCCGCAATGGAGACCACAATCTGGTTCGAAGTCTTGAATGATATCCGACCTCATCCGCAACACGCGAGAACGTTCCGGGGTAGCGCGCATAGCTTCGATGGCATTCATGATCAAATTCTGAAAAACTTGCTGCAATTGGCCTCGATCAGCGAACACTTGCGGGAGTTCGTTGTGCGGCTCCATCGAGACCGATACGCGATGAGTTCGCAATTCGATTTCAGTGGCTGTAAGCGCCTCCCGAACGAGGCCGTTTACGTCAAGCCATGCTCTCCCGTGGCTATCCTTCCTGTACATAGACCGGATGCCGCTGATCAAAGCGCTCGCACGGTGACTGCCATCGACCACGCAATGCAACGCGGCACGCGCCTCGTCAAGGTCGGGCGTCTCCCCAGCAGTGAGACAAAGCAAGGCCACTTCGCCATTGAGGGCGATTGCTGCCAGAGGTTGGTTGATCTCGTGGGCAATCGAAGCAGCCATTGCATCCATTGCAGTCTGCCGCGCCTCGCGAGCGTCACGCTGCCTCAAGACAGAACGTGCCAGGTTTGCATAGAGGGTGGTCGTCTCTGAAAGGAGAACAATCAGTACGACGATTGAAGCAGCTAACGCAAAGACCCGGGATGCATACCAGCCGACATCGAAACGACCGGCAGCAAGGAGGCTACTCATCGTAACCTCGAGCACAAGCGTGAAAGACAGAACCACCAGCCATAAATCAAGTACGCAGTTTCGCCGAAACCACAGAAGCAAAAGCGCGCCGATACACGATGCCTCCTGCAATACGGCAGCCAGCCGCACGGTACCCTGGTCATACTGAATGGCATCGCCCCTGATAAGGGGAGGCAAAAACTGTTCCCCGGCAATCACACTCCAGGTCAGTCCGCACACTATTGCGATCACAACTGCGACGCCCGAGAAGATGATAAATCCCGGCGAGCGTTGGGACGCGCTTGTCGCGCTGTCATCGTCTTTCAGCAGCGAATAGACGATAACGGCCAGCGGTAATCCGACTTTCCAGAAATTATAGAGCCATGCGGTGGTCTGCAGCCCAGCCCCGAAGAGTCCCGTCGGCGCGAACGCTCCCGGAAAGATGAGCGCATGCGCAATGGCAATCAGCGCAGTATACAAAAAGCCCATTGCAAGCGCGAAAAGTGACCACCGACGCACAATGGTAAATTGCGCAAAGATTAGTGCAGAGGTAATGAGATCATTGACAGCATAAATGCTTTGGTAGGCTGGAACGAAACCGTCAACACGCTGCAGCTGAATTGTCGCAAACGGAGCCGCGATAAAAAATACGACGAGAAGAGCTGCAGCAATTCCGAGCGCCAGCCGAATCTGCCCACGCGACGGTGGCAGAGTTGCCAGGAGAAATTGCTGCTGGTGGGAATTCTCCATCATCGCAGTCACCGCGTTTCAACGATACGCTTTCACGATTCAGAAAAGAACACAATGCGAACGTGGCTCGTCGACGTGTCCACCGGTTCTGCAATGGCGGCAACCGGCCGATAATTTGGCGGGTGGCGGCCGTCAAAGGCTGCCCTGAAGGCCGGTACCAATCGTAGGTCCGCTATTGGCAGATAGTGTTGAAAAATTCCATTTTGGATGACGAGCGAGATTTTCTAGCACCGCTGATGCGTTTCGTACGTGGCGACGTGACGGACCACATTGACTTGCACAAAAGTGACTACGGACCATCGTATCGTCTAGTCATTGTGGGAGCATCAGGTTTGAGGTTGACGCTGACCTCGACCACGTTCGCGTTTGCGACTGATCGATCTGCCGGCGCAGGGGAGCGTTGCTTCCCCGCGTGGAGCCGGATTGTTTTCGGCTCATAACCGCTATCGATGCGCTGACATTTCACACCCATACGGCCCGGGATTATTTCTGCCCGACATGCGGGATACTTCCGTTTCGCCGCCCGCGCACTGATCCCAATGTGTGAGCGGTCAACGTCAGATGTTTGGATGACGTTGACCTCGACACCATACCGATCAAATGGTTTACGGGAGCCGATTGCCTCAATCGGCTACTCAAACGGGCCACCGAAGATCGAAACAGGAGCACAGGGGCGGGTCCGGTCGTACCTTGCTTGCGCCACAACCCGCACCCGGTCGTGGCTTTCGGGCGGTCTAACCTCAAGACCCCGAAACCCCGATCAGTGGACGCGCCTGAAGCACGAATATCAGGGAAAAAGCCTCGCAACGCTGAATAGATCGGTCGTGCGGGCGTTTGCGCCTGCCGCAAGCCGCCACCGACCCGCTTGACCATCGCGGCCTGGCGCATGGGCTCGACCGCACCCAGAAAGTCATTTTTCCGCCGTACTGGATCACCATTATCCACAGGTAGTGACGTTCAGTTTGTACGCGTGCTCCCCAGTAAATTCGCGGCGGAATTTCGGTCGGAGACGAGGAAATCCAGCGGCGAGAGCGACGATGAAGACGCTTTACGATTTGCTCGGGGCCCTTCCAGACGATGACGCCGAAGCCCTCAGGTCCGCATTCCGCAGGGCCGTCAAAGGCGCCCACCCCGACATCCGACCCGGCGATCCCGACGCTGCACTGAAATTCAGAGAGATTATCCGCGCCAACGAAATCCTTGGCGATATTGAGCTGCGCGCCGCCTACGACGATCTGCTGGAGCACGCGCGCCTGGAGCAGCTCTCAGCCTCACAATACGCCACCGCCGCCAGGGTTCACAGGCTCGCCTCCGGCGTGATCGCGCTGGTCGGAGCCTCGGCCGTGACGGCCGGGGGATATTTGCTGTTCATGTACATGTCGGTGGCATCGGTTGCTTCGGCAAACAAGATTGACCTCGCCATGCACGCAGTGGCTGAGATCGCTTCCCTCAGCCGGGCAGCGCCACTGGATACGGCCAGCAACGGAGCCTCGCCCGCACAACATGAGAATAAAGGCGTTCCCGGTGAGGCGATCGCGCCGAGCGCAGCCATGCCGCAGCCCAACGCGGAGAGGATCCCGGCGGTCAAAGTCGGCCCGGCTCCCGACCCGGCCGCGAGCGAGGCCGGATTCTTGCAAGCGCGGGGAAATTTCGCCCTCCGCAGCGGCGACCCGAACGACGCGATCGCCGGGCTGGATCAGGCAATTCACTTTGATCCGGAATTCTCGGTTGCCTACGTCGACCGCGGCACCGCCTTTTATCGCCAGCGGAAGTTCGACCGCGCCTTCGCGAACTTCGCGCCGGCGAAGCGGATCCGAAAGACGAGCCGATCCAGGTCCGCGCCCGCGACGGCGAGGGGGCGTCAATCTGGCTGGGCCGGCAACGCGCCTTCGGTAACGTGGACCTTGCAACCGCCGGCGGCTGTGCAGGATGATCCATCACGAGGAGATGGGTTGGCGTCGGCAAGTCTGCGCTGAAGCGCAGGCCTCGCCGGGTTAGGCGGTACCCCCTCATTCGGATTTGGCTGCGTGTTTGTGGCGCCGCCTCTAGCTCCCCATCGCCCGCCAGGCGTTCGAGGCGAACTGCCTGCGCCAGGTGACGATCACGACCGCTGCCGTCGATACGAACAGAACCCAGGGACTGACGAACCAGCCGAGATAGCCCAGCGCGAAGAAGAACGCGCGCTGGCCGCGATTGAAGTGCCGGCCGGCGGCTTCGAACAATCTTGTCGCCCTGATGACATGCGCTTCGGCCTGCGGCGTGTCGCGTTGTTGAGCCGGCGGCATCGCGCCGAGCAGGATGGCGACGTAGTTGAACAACCGGTATGCCCAGGCGAATTTGAAGAAAGCGTAGATGAAAATCAGGATCAGCCCGACGCATTTTATTTCCCAAAGCCCGGGCGAGGGGCTGAGATCGATCGGCAGGGCGCGGAGGACCGCGAGAGCCTCGTTGGTCGATCGCAGCAGAGCCAGCGCGCCGCCGACCGCAAGCAGGCTGGTGGACGCAAAGAAGGCCGTGCCGTTTTGCAGCGCCGCCATGATCTGCATGTCGACCATGCGGGCCTCGCGGTCGAGCAGGCGTCGCATCCAGATCTCGCGGTAGACATGCATGCGGGCCGACAGGCTATCCTGTCCGTAGGCGGTGTGCTCGAGGGTGACGGCGTATACCGTCCATTCAAGCACGAAGAAGCCGACCGCTAGAATGTCGACCCAATATGCAGCCATGTTGCATCCCTCGCGGCCGCGAATGCTGCCATGCGTGACCGGTCGCGGCAACCGGCATCAAGGCGTCTGCGCCGGTTGAACCCGCGGCGAGCGCCATGGCAGGATGTCGGCCAGGAAGGAATCTGTTGCATGGCCCTGACGCTCGTGATCGGCAACAAGAACTACTCGTCGTGGTCGATGCGGCCGTGGCTGGCGCTGCGCGCCAACGGCATCGCCTTCGACGAAGTCTTCATCCCGCTCTATACCGGTGACGACGACAAAAAGCGGATCCTGAATTTTACCGATTCGGGCAAGGTGCCGGCGCTGATCGACGGCAACATCACGATCTGGGATTCCCTGGCGATTATCGAATATATCGCCGAACGGTTTCCCGAGACCGGGCTGTGGCCCGAGGACCGTGCCCGCCGGGCGCACGCCCGTTCTATTTCAGCGGAGATGCATTCGGGCTTTATGGCGCTGCGCAACGAATGCGGCATGAACCTGCACCGGCCGGTCCACGCGATAACGCTGTCGGCGGATGCGCGCGCCAATATCGCGCGCATCGAGCAGATCTGGCTCGAATGCCGCCACCGCTACGCGAAGCTCGGGCCATTCCTGTTCGGAACCTTCGGCGCCGCCGACGCCATGTTCGCGCCGGTGGTGCATCGTTTTCGCACCTATGCGATTGCGGTTGAGTCCGAGGCCCGGGCCTACATGGAAACGATGATGGCATTGCCGGCTTTTCAGGAATGGACGCGCGCCGGCCTCGCCGAAACCCTGGTTATCGAGAAGTTCGAGACGGTGTGAGCTTCAGGCGGGATGCTGACCTGTTGATCCCCATCGGTCACCGCAGGCTGTGGTGCCGAGCTCAGTCCAATGGAACCCAAAGCGCGACAAGGGAACTCAACACCGTTCACTTTTGTACATTTCAGCGGAACGAATTCCAGCTTGCTGCGTGATGTAACGTGCTGGGTGGCAAGATGGGGTAGCATCGTGATCGGTAGACGGTATTTCGTGCGTCAGGTGACAACGCTTCTCAAATTCGCCAGCTCTACCACGGACGCCAGACTTGCCGCGGTCCTGGTCGAAAAGGCCGCCGATCTAAAATCGCAAGTTGATGAGACAAAGCCGCCACCGGACCAAAGCCTTCGGGCGCCCGATGTCGAACCACCCGTCTGAATGGCGAGGGCGTTTACCTGTCATCCTGGCCAGCCCGCCAACGGCCGACCACGAAGCCAATGGGGTTGCCGGCTTGACCGAGCCGTGCAAAAGCGCTCTGAATCGGCGATCGGCGTTGCGCACTCAGCGAAAGGGTTCTGGCCATGGGAATTCTCGATTTATTAGAAAATTCACCGGCTTTCAAGGGCGCACTCGGGCAACTTGAGGCCGCTGTGGTCCCGGTCGTGTTGAGCGAAGTGCTCGGCAACGGCAGCCAGGGCGGGCTAAACGCGATTGTCGCCAAGCTGCAGCAGGCAGGCTTCGGCGATCAGGTCAAGTCCTGGATCGGAAACGGCCAAAACCTTCCCATCACCGCCGAGCAATTGCAGCAGGTGCTCGGCAGCGACACCGTCAAGCAGCTGGCCGCCCGGTTCAATATTCCGGTCGATCAACTCGCCAAGGTTCTGGCGCAGCAACTGCCTGCCGCCGTGGACCACGCCAGCCCGGATGGCAAGCTGCCGCATGCTGCCTGAAGGCGGGAGCGCGATGGTTCCGGACGGCCCCGGGCAGATTCGTCCGGAACCCCCCAAATAGACTTTATCGTATTGAAAAGCCTGCAAAATCCGCGTATTTGCTATGTCCCGATGTAACTGGTCAACGGGATCAGCGCCGTGCTATATAGCGCCTCGGGTTTTCAGTCGGCCGTCGTAAGCGGGACTGTGAGTGTGGCCGGTATTGTCGCGTAATGGAGAGGACGTTGAAGCACAAATACAACGTTGGAGAGACCGTCTATTTTACTGCCAGCAATGTCGCCCGCCCGGCCGCCAGCGGCACCTATGAGGTGCTCAAGTTGCTGCCGACTGATGGTGACGACTGCCAGTATCGGATCAAGAACTCGACCGAAGCTTTCGAGCGGGTGGCCAAGGAAAGTCAGCTCGACATTTCCTGAAGAGTTGCGCGCACGGCCGGCGGGTTCCCCTTCATCCCCCCGTCAAAGGGCTCTGTTCGCGGAACCGCTCTGTGCCGGCTGAGTGCGAGGGGATCGGCATTTACATCAGCGGAACGCGTTCTATGCCGCGTTGAGGAACATCGCGCATGAACTGGGCCTGGGCTGCATCGCTCGACCATCTCTGGCGTTCGCCGACCTTTCCGATGTGGCTGACATTGGCGGCGGCGGGATTCTTCGGGATCATCGTTCTCATCACGCTGTTGCGCGCCGAAAAATCGGTCGCCAACGTTGCGCTGACGGTGATCACGCTGCTGGCGATCGGCATCGCGGTCGCCGCCACCCTCCGCGGATTCGAGCCGGCTGGCCGGCGTGTGGCCGCCGAGACCCGATCCTTCCAGCCTGTCAACGCCGCGCTGCCGGCATTGTCGTGCGTCGACGATATGGCCGGCGATACCGTTCTGGCGGCGTGCGAGAGGGTATTGTTCGGTTCGGCCGAAACTGCCGCAGCGGCCGTATCCTATGCGGCGTCCCAGATCACGCGGCTGACCGGGTTCGGCGATGTCGCCGCTGCGAACAAGAACCTGACACCCGAATTGCGAACGCTGCGCCGCGCGGTGGAGCGCGATCGCTATGGCCTGATGGCCTATGTGTTGGCGGCGCGAGACCAGTGTACGCCGTCGAACTGCGCAGCCTTCCGCGCGCTGACGGATAAACATCAGATCGCAGCCAACATGGATGAGCGGGTCTATGACGGCCTGATCGCGCGCTACGCGCCGTTGTGGAACGCGCCCGCGGCGTCGGCGGCGGGACCGGTCGCCGCGCTCTCGCCGTCGATGCCGATGGGCAAACCCACCAACGCCGATTTTCCAACGGCAGCCTCGACCCCGCCGATCAGCATCATGACGCCGGAACCCGGCCAGGCTGCGACGCCAGCTTCGCCGCGCGCGCCAGCCTCGCCGCCGGCTGCGAATTCGCCATTGCCGTCACCGCGCCCTGCCGCGGCGGCGCCCCCCGCGCTGGCGGCAGCGAAAAAGCAGGCCGCCCCCAAATCGTCGCGCCCGCAGGCGCCGGTCCAGCTTGCGCCCACAGCGCCGGCTCCCGCCGCGTCGAATGATTGATGCTTTCAAAAGACATCGCCGTATCCTTGTTTTGGCATGATCTTTTCGGAAAACCGGTTTCCACTTTTCCGGATCATGCTCTAACGTCGCATTCATGCCGCTTCATCTCATCAAGCTTGCCGTCGGTTGCGAGTCGGTAAAGGAACTCAAGGGCTGGGTGGCGGAGCGCATGCAGGCCGCCAGGAAAAAGGGCCTGCCGCTTCATCACATCCACATCACCCGGATGACGCCGAAGCGCGTCGAAGAGCTGCTCGCGGGCGGCTCGCTCTACTGGGTGATCCGGGGTGAAATCGCGGCTCGCGAGAAAATCATCGCGATCGAGCCGTTCAGGGATCGCGACGGTATCGGACGATGCCGGCTGGTGATGCAGCCCAAGGTGATCCCGGTGCTGCCCCGGCCGATGCGGGCGTTCCAGGGCTGGCGTTATTTTACGCCGGACGCCGCCCCGGCGGATCTCAAATCCGCAGGTGCCGGCGTTGCCGCGATGCCCGAGCCGCTGCGCCGCGAACTGCGCGAACTCGGGCTGCTTTAGACCACAATGCGCGGATAGGAACCGAAATCCTCCGACGGCGCGAACTGCGCAGGGTTGACGAAGATCGAGACGATGACCTTCGTGGGTGCTCCCATGGTCGGCACCAGCGCGATTGTGGCCTTTTTCGCGCGCAGGCTGTCGAGCGCACGCCGCAACGCAGGGACCGTGCGGGGGATCATGGGGCTTGGCGGCATCTGACTCGAACTTTCGGGGGCGGGGAGGCAACTGCTCTGGCTCTGCGACTGAGTATGCCGACGTTATCAAGCCTGACGCTCGGCCGCCAAGCAGCCGGCGGAGGATTCGGCGCCGACTGATTCGGCGGCGTCAGCTATTGCGCGCAAAAAACCGGCGACGCTGCCGCGTCGTGGATTGCGATTCACCATTAAGGCAGATGATGAACGATTTAACGACGTCGTTGCGCATTTCACTTGACCGCGGTCGCGCGGAATTTGAAGATATCGACAGGGGTCGAAACATGTTGGTGCAGACCAGTCAGGGGCAATCCGGCTCGGCTCATGTGGTCGTGCTGGGTAACGAGAAGGGCGGTTCGGGTAAATCCACCACCGCCTTGCACATCGCGGTCGCGTTGATGAAAGCAGGCCAGCGCGTCGCCACCATCGATCTCGATTGCCGCCAGCAAAGCTTCACCCGTTACATCGGCAACCGCAGCACCTGGGCGCGCCGCACCGGCCTCGATCTCGAAATTCCCGTGCATCGCTGTATCAAGCTCGGCGAGACCATGCAGATCGCCGACAACGAAAATTCCGAGTTCCAGCAATTTATCGACGCGGTCAGCGCGGTTGAGCGCGCTTTCGATTTCATCGTGATCGATACCCCGGGGTCGGACAGTTACCTGATGCGCCTGGCGCACTCGATGGCCGACACCCTGGTGACGCCGATCAACGACAGCTTCCTCGACTTCGACGTCCTGGGAACCGTCGATCCCGCGACCTATGCGGTGACCGGCGAGAGCCATTATGCGGAGATGGTGCGGGATACGAGGCGCAAGCGCCGCCGGTTCGATGGCGCTTCCACCGACTGGATCGTGGTTCGCAACCGGCTGTCGATGCTGGGATCGCGCAACAAGCAGCTGGTCGCCGACGGCCTCAACGAACTGTCATTCCGGCTCGGCTTCCGCTCGATCGATGGTTTCGCCGAACGCGTGGTCTATCGCGAGTTTTTTCCCCGCGGGCTCACCGCGCTCGACGACCTTGACGAGACCACGCTCGGTACCCGTCCGAGCCTCGGCCATGTCACCGCGCGCGAGGAAGTCACCAGCCTGCTGCGCCAGTTGAAACTGCCGCTCGACGCGCGGGGCCGCCGCCGCGCCGCCAACCGCGCCGAATGGTTCACCCAGGTCGACAAGCCGCTCGAAGTCCACGAGATCCTCGGCGTCTAGGATATTGCGGTAATTCCTTACTGTGAGCGATTGCGATACGGGCTCATCGCAACCGGGCTGGCCCGGCGGGAGCCTCATGGCGTCCGAAAATAGGCACCAAAACGACGACATTTCCCGATTGTGCATCTGCACAATAAAAATGTGCGTTGCACAACGATCAGGCCGTCAATTCACAACATTTGGTGTTCCCGTCACGTCGGTGTGACGTATATTAAATATGAAGAATAAAGGACGGCGGGTCCGCCAGCGTTGCTGGCCTCCCGCCGTCGGCGTGCCTCGGGGACGAACATGAAACGTGGAATTGCCATTCTGCTCTCGCTTACCGCGCTGATCACGGTTGGGTACTTCACCGTGAGCAAATGGGCGATCCGTCACGAGACGCTGACGTTCAACGATCCGGCGCGCAGCAACCGCCCGGTCGCGGTGGATATCGCCGTGCGGCGCGACAAGGAGCTGCAGGCCAATGCCGGCATGATCACGCTGCCGGTGGCGATCCTCAACCACGGCAACACCGTCAAATTCACCGAGTATTCCTTTCTCGCCAACCTGTTCGCCGCCCGCGGCTATATCGCAATCAGCATCCAGCATGATCTGCCGACCGACCCACCGATGGTGACGAAAGTCGGCGAGCTCTATGTCGGCCGTCAGCCGCAATACCTGCGCGGCGTTGCCAACATCATGTTTGCGACCGAGGAGATGAAGAAGGTGCAGCCGAACGCGGATTATGACCATCTGACCGTGGTGGGACATTCCGCCGGCGCCGACATCTCGATGTACTTCGCCAAGTTGCATCCCGAACTGACCAAGAAAGTCGTGACGCTCGACAATCTGCGCGTGCCGTTTATCACCGACGGCAGGTTCAAGATCCTGTCGTTCCGCTCGAAGGATCCCGTATTCAAGACCGATCCCGGCGTCATTCCGGCTGACGAAGAGTGTGAGAAGGCCGGGATTACGGTGGTCCGTACCGGCTTCCAGCATAACGACATGCGCGATACCGGTCCGGACGAAGCCAAGGCATCGATCCAGGGCATGCTCGATAACTTCCTCGCTGACGACAGCCCGCTGCGGCCGGTTACCACAAAAACGTCGCCGCTGATGACCGATGCCGGGCCGGTTGCGCCTTACGTGCCGGTCGAGACCTCGCCCCAGGCGGCGCTGCAGAATTGACTGGCCGGCATCGCGCCTGATCGAAGCCTCATGACACCGGACTGAGAAGAATTGGCGCGGCTTTCGCGCATTGACGGTCCGCTGATCCCGGCCCACATAAGGCTTGTTGCAATTTGTTGCAATTTGCGAGCCCAGATGTCAGGCGAACCGACCAAACCGAAATCTGCAACCGAGGTACCCTCGGCGCGAAAGGCCGAATCCGGCAAAGCCGAGTCCGGCAAAGCCGGCTCGTTGCCGGAGGCGAAGTCGTCCGCCTCCGATGAGATTGCGGCCTTCGTCGCCAAGGCGCGTGCGATGTCGCCGCATGCGGTGGGTGCGAGGGGTCGGCTGGTGTTCGCGCTCGACGCCACCATGAGCCGGCAGCCGACATGGGATATGGCCTGCGCGCTGCAGGCCGATATGTTTCGCGAGGCGGCCGCGCTCGGCAGTCTCGATATCCGCCTCGTCTATTATCGCGGCCTCAACGAGTGCCGCGCGACCGGGTGGATTTCCGACAGCGCACAGCTGGCGAAGCTGATGGCCAAGATCGATTGCCGCGGCGGCAACACCCAGATCGGCAAGGTGTTGGCCGAAGCGCGGCGCGAGGCCAAGGCCTCCGCGGTACGTGCGGTGGTGTTCGTGGGCGACGCCATGGAGGAAAGGGTCGACGATCTCTGCGCCAAGGCGGGCGAGCTCGGCCTGCTCAAGGTGCCGGTATTCATGTTTCAGGAGGGTCCCGATACCGTCGCCGAGCGGGCGTTCCGGGAGATCGCGCGGCTGACCGGCGGGGCGTGGTGCAGGTTCGATCCAGGTGCTGCGGCGCAACTGCGCGAGCTGCTGCGCGCTGTCGCAGCCTATGCCGCCGGCGGACGCGAGGCGCTGCTCCGGCTATCGAAGACCGGAAGCGGGGCCGCCAAATTACTCGGCCAGATGAAGTGATCGCGATGGCCGGCGCCAGTGGGCTGTTCGGGATTGCCGGCCGCGCGGAGGCGGACCGGCATGCTTTTTACCGCTGATCCGACTATATTGAATTCATGCCTACCCTGATCGCCGGCGTCGTCGCCGTTATTCTGCTCTACTCGGTGCTGCAGATGTTTCGCGCGGCCAATCCGGTCGTGCTTGCGCGTGCGATCAAGATTGGCGGCGGCGTCGTGGCGCTCGCGGTCGCCGTCTTTACCGGCATCAAGGGCGAACTTGCGGTCGCGATCCCGCTCGGCATCTTCGGCGCCGGGTTGCTCGGCTGGTCGCCGTTCGGGGCATCCGGTTTCAGCAATATCAGCGGGATGTTCGGAGGTGCGAACGCACAACGCTCGCCGGGACAAAGCTCGCGGGTCCGCTCTGGCTTTCTCGACATGACGCTCGATCACGACAGCGGCGAACTCTCGGGCCAGATCGTGGCCGGTCCCAATGCCGGCCATGCCCTGGAGGAGTTCGACCTGGCGCAGTTGACCGCGATGATGCCAGGCTTCGATGCCGAAAGCGTGTCGCTACTTGAAAGCTATCTGGACCGCAGGTTTCCCGCCTGGCGTCAGGACGCGCAGGGAAATACGGCACGGGGGCAGAGCCGCCCGGCGCCGAGCGGCAAAATGACGGACGAGGAGGCCTATCAGGTCCTTGGCCTGCAGCCGGGGGCGGGGCGTGACGAAATCGGCCGGGCGTACCACGCGCTCATGAAGAAATTGCATCCCGACCAGGGGGGGTCGACGTATCTCGCCGCCCGTGTAAACGAGGCCAAGGATACTCTGCTTCGCACGCATCACAGTTAACTCCGGACAACGCTACCCAACGCCACGAACCGACGCTGCTTCCGCCCTGTTCTCAGGTTGACGCTCCGTTGCCGCCCGCCGTTGCCCGGCATGGTCGATCGTTCATGTCAGCAGTATTAACCGCAAAATCTTGACGAGAAGTTTGCAGGACGCGGATTTGCGCGTGGCAGCGACATGACGGCAACAAGGAGCCGTCATGTCCGGGCAAGATCCGGCCATCCGTCTTGCCGCGGTTCATCGAAGG
Source organism: uncultured Alphaproteobacteria bacterium (assembly GCA_963801875.1). Classification (GTDB taxonomy): domain Bacteria; phylum Pseudomonadota; class Alphaproteobacteria; order Rhizobiales; family Xanthobacteraceae; genus Bradyrhizobium. The sequence goes on from CAWDGT010000014.1 coordinate 133,263, forward strand.
AAAAAGGCAGTTTGCACAGAGGCTTAGATCGGGATGACTTTTCTTCGAATCCGCCAACAGGCGCGGATCGCCGGGACGGCTCGCGCGAACAGGCGCGCTTTGCGCTATTGCCCGGCCATGACGGCCATTTGGATCAGTTGCGTACGGTGATGCAGGAGATGTCGGAGCGCTTCAGCGTCCGGCACACCGCTTCGGCCTGATCGCGGTCGAGGCCGGCGAAACGGGCCCGGAACAGCTTCTTGTCGCCCTTGGCGACGACGGGCTCGGTAAACGGGTCGGCTTTCGCCAGCAGACCACGGGCCTGATTACGCGCCGCGTCAATGCGCTGCAGCGCTTCGTTTTCGCTTTCCAGTGCGCCGACCTGAACGATCCATCCGGTGCGGGCGGTGAGCGGCCTGGTGGCGCCGTTTTGCTGAACGGCCTGCGGCTCGGGACGAGGGTTTGGGTCGGCGTAGGCCATCGCCTGCGAGGCGGAGGAGGAAGGCAGGCTCGATGCGGGGAGGACGCCGAGCACGCCGTTGCCGGTGCCGTGGTTTGCCGGTTGCGGCGGCATTTCGTTCCTGGCGACTTCGGTCTTGGCAACCTCAACCTTGTTGGTTTCCGCCTTGGCCATGACCGCGCTTGATGTTTCCGGCACTTCCGGGCGTACCGCCGGTATTGCGCTGGTGATAGGGGTGGCCGGCTGGGCCGGACCGGCCGATGCCAGCTTCACCTGTCCGGCCTTGACCTGGACGGTCTTGACCCTGACGGGTTTCATCGGTTCGGACGAGCCGGGAATTGTCCCGAGGGCTTGTGTCGGGATCACCCCGTTGGTCAGCGGGGCGGGCTCGGCCCTGACTTGCGGCACAGCCGCGGCCGCGGCGGCGAAGATGGATCGTGAAGCCGGCGCGGTCGAACGCGCGGATGCCGCGACCGGCTCAGCTGACGCTGCGGCCTGAACGGCGCCCTGGACCTGAACCATCTGTGTCGGCCGTTGCTCGGCTTCGGCCTGCGCAACATCCGCAGTGGCGTCCGCGGCATTGCGCTCGGTGATCGCGGCAACGGTCCGCTTGGTGGCGGCCTTTTCGAGATTTTCGGCAAGCAGGTTGCGCATGATGGCGTCGCGCGAGCCGCCGCTGCGGCCTCCCATCACGACGCCGACCAAATGGCGATTGCCGCGGCGCATCGAGGTTACAAGATTGAAGCCGGAGGCGCGGGTGTAGCCGGTCTTGATGCCGTCGACACCCTCGACGCTGCCGAGCAGACGATTGTGGTTGCGGATCGACTGACCGTGATAGTTGAACGCCACGGTCGAGAAGTAGCGGTAATAGCGCGGAAAACGGTCCTGGATGGCGCGGCCCAGCGTCGCTTGATCGCGCGCCGTTGTCACCTGTTCGTCGTCGGGCAGGCCCGAGGCATTGCGATAGACCGTCCGGGTCATGCCGAGCCCACGCGCCTTGCGGGTCATCAGCTTGGCGAAATTATCTTCGCCGCCGGCGAGGGCTTCCGCGATCACCACGGCGGCGTCGTTGGCGGAACGCGTCACCAGTCCCTTGATGGCGTCTTCGACGCGGATGGATTGACCGGGGCGCAGACCTAGCTTGGTGGGAGCCTGCTCGGAGGCGTGCTCGGAGACCTCCATTTCGGTGTCGAGCTTCATCTTGCCGGCATCAAGGCGCTCGAACAGCAGGTAGAGCGTCATGATCTTGGTGAGGGAGGCAGGATGACGGCTCGCATCGGGATTACTGGCGGAAAGCGTTGCGCCGGAGTTGCCGTCGACGATGATGGAGGAGAACGCCGGGCTGTAGCTCTCGCGCGCCTCGTGGTGGTGGCGCGCATAGTGACGATGATGCCGGTAACGGCGCGCATCGGCGGTGTCGGTTGTGAAAATGACTGCGGTGGTGAGCGAAAGGAGCCCGAAGAAGCCAACCCGCAAAACACGCGAGGAAGCCAAGGTTGTGCGAAGCATGAACTTCCCCGTCCAATTTCTGTCTTGATCACCGGTTCGTGAGGCCAAATTATGCCCAACCGCCGGCGAGTTTCCCTGCTCAAACCGCTCGATCCAGAGGCCTATTTCCCGCCAAATGGAAGTTCCCGCCGCTATCCGGGCTAAGATATTGTACCCAAACGTTTTTTCGGTTGCCTGTCCAAACCCGGGCAAGCCCAGGGAATCAGGGTAGGGGGCCTGAGTTTCCAAAAGATTAAGCAACCCTTGATTCATCCGATTGTCGGCTAATCCCATTGATTTGTGCGACGCACAAAGATTCTTGACTTTTTTGTGCGGCGCACTATATGTGGAATGGGTCAGGGAGCCGGGACCTCCCGGCACATCACATCAGTCTGGGAAGGACTCCATCATGATCAAAGTTGAAGACATTCAGCAGTACGGAAAAGAACACCTGGATACGGTCGTTGCTTCGGCAACCACCGTTCAGAACGGCCTTCAGGCCATCGCCAGCGCCTATGGCGATTACACCAAGAAGTCGTTCGAAGACACCAAGTCGTTTGTCGAGAAGCTGTCGGGCGTGAAGTCGCTGGAAAAGGCGATCGAAGTGCAGACCGAATTCGCCAAGTCGTCCTACGAGACCTTCGTGGCCGAGTTGCAGAAGATCGCGGGGCTCTATACCAATCTGGCCAAGCAGACCTTCAAGCCGCTGGAAGGCGTCGTCGCCAAGTTCACTCCGCCGGCTGCTCACTGACAAGTTACGCATATTCGGTTTGTAAGGCCGCTTTTACGCGCTGACATCATCGTAGTTTTCAAAAAAGCCTGGCTGTTGCAGCCGGGCTTTTTCTTGTTTTCATTCCGATTGAATTGAAGGCCGTAATGACCGGGCTCACCGCAAGAGGGAAATGGATGTAGCCGCCCCGGCTGCCACCGAAATTGGTTTCTGCCGCCAACGCTAAACGGCTGCCGGTCTATTTTGTCAAATCCGACAGAATTGATTAATCTTGCCGGGATCGCTGAACCGGGATTCGGGTCCGCCTCAGGTCGCATTGGCCAATATTTGCGCGCTTGCGGCGAGCCTGAGGCGGACCCATATTGCTGGTATCGATCCAGCGGATGGGGTTGGGCCGGCCAGGAGCGGCGATCTGGAAAGTGCGTCAGGGAACTCGTTAAGATGGCTCCGGAAGGAGAATCGTCCTGATCACAATCCGGTTTCCCATGGGGATTTCGAACGCCTGTGCCATGTTGCAATTGACTTCCAGATTTGACTCGTCCGCGCCAGCCGCCGTCGCCGCATCTGCTCCCCGAATGGGCAATGACGAGAACCGCAGCGTCGGGACCGGTGGTCCGGCCACGTCCGTTATCGCCAAGGTCAAGCCCAAGACAAAGCGCCCCAATCTCTATCGCGTCCTGATCCTGAATGACGACTACACGCCGATGGAATTCGTCGTTCACGTCCTGGAGAAGTTCTTCCAGAAGGATGTCGAAGCCGCGACCAAGATCATGCTCCATGTCCATCATCACGGTATCGGAGAGTGCGGGGTGTTCACCTACGAGATCGCCGAAACCAAGGTCACGCAAGTGATGGATTTTGCGCGCAAGCACCAGCATCCCCTGCAATGCGTGATGGAGAAAAAGTAGCGTCACCCGGAATCCGCCGGGAATCGGAACGGGTTTTGCATCAAGAATGCGATAAGAATGCGATGAATTGGTCAGGCCGATACCTTCGCCGGGGCGTGTTGTCCGGGTCTTTGGATGTAGGCTTGAGATCTTGATGTTAACGAGTCGTGGGAACCGCTCTTTCGCCGCGATCGGGCGTAACTATATGACAAAGGTTGTTGTTGCCTGAGCGGGCAACGGCGATCATGATGGCGGGGGCCACAGAGGACGCGAATGCCGACTTTTTCCCAAAGCCTTGAACAATCCCTGCATCGTGCGCTGGCGATCGCAAACGAGCGTCACCACCAATATGCGACGCTTGAGCATCTTTTGCTGTCGCTGATCGATGACTCGGATGCGGCAGCGGTCATGCGCGCCTGCAGCGTCGATCTCGACAAGCTGCGTACCAGTCTCGTCAACTATCTGGAGACCGAATTCGAAAACCTGGTCACCGACGGAGCCGACGACGCCAAACCGACCGCGGGCTTTCAGCGCGTGATCCAGCGCGCGGTCATTCACGTCCAGTCATCCGGCCGTGAGGAAGTCACCGGCGCCAACGTCCTGATCGCGATCTTCGCGGAACGCGAAAGCCATGCCGCCTATTTCCTGCAGGAGCAGGACATGACCCGCTACGACGCGGTCAACTACATCAGCCACGGCATTGCCAAGCGGCCCGGGGTCTCGGAAGCGCGCCCCGTCCGCGGCGTCGATGAAGAGACCGAGACCAAGGGCAACGAAGATTCCAAGAAGAAGGGCGAAGCGCTCGAAACCTACTGCGTGAACCTCAACAAGAAGGCGCGCGACGGCAAGATCGATCCGGTGATCGGGCGGAATACCGAAATCAACCGCGCCATCCAGGTGCTATGCCGCCGGCAGAAGAATAATCCTCTATTCGTCGGCGAAGCCGGCGTCGGCAAGACGGCAATTGCGGAAGGATTGGCAAAACGCATCGTCGACAGCGAAGTGCCTGAAGTATTGGCGGCGGCCACCGTGTTCTCGCTCGACATGGGGACGTTGCTCGCGGGCACGCGCTACCGCGGCGATTTCGAGGAGCGGCTGAAACAGGTGCTGAAGGAACTCGAGGCGCACCCGAGTGCCATCCTGTTCATCGATGAAATTCACACCGTGATCGGCGCCGGCGCCACCTCCGGCGGCGCGATGGACGCCTCCAATCTGCTCAAGCCGGCGCTCGCATCGGGCACAATTCGCTGCATGGGCTCGACCACCTACAAGGAATACCGCCAGCATTTCGAAAAGGACCGGGCGCTGGTGCGCCGGTTCCAGAAGATCGACATCAACGAGCCGACGGTGGAGGACGCGATCGCGATCCTCAAAGGCCTGAAACCCTACTTCGAGGATTACCACCGGCTGAAATACACCAACGAGGCGATCGAGGCGGCGGTGCAGCTTTCGTCGCGTTACATCCACGACCGCAAGCTGCCGGACAAGGCGATCGACGTGATCGACGAGTCCGGCGCGGCGCAGATGTTGGTCGCGGAAAACAAGCGCAAGAAAACCATCGGCATCAAGGAAATCGAGACCACGATCGCGACCATGGCGCGGATTCCGCCCAAGAGCGTGTCGAAGGACGATGCGGAAGTGCTGAAGCATCTCGAACAGACGCTGAAGCGCGTGGTGTTCGGCCAGGACAAGGCGATCGAGGCTCTTTCGGCATCGATCAAGCTGGCGCGCGCGGGGTTGCGCGAGCCGGAGAAGCCGATCGGCTCCTATCTCTTCTCAGGCCCGACCGGCGTCGGCAAGACCGAAGTCGCAAAACAGCTTGCGGCCTCGCTGGGTGTCGAGCTGATCCGCTTCGACATGTCGGAATATATGGAGCGGCATACCGTCTCGCGCCTGATCGGCGCGCCTCCAGGCTATGTCGGCTTCGATCAGGGCGGCCTGCTCACCGACGGGGTTGATCAGCATCCGCACTGCGTGGTGCTGCTCGACGAAATCGAGAAGGCGCATCCCGACCTCTACAACGTGCTGCTGCAGATTATGGATCATGGCCGGCTGACCGACCATAACGGCAAGCAGGTCAATTTCCGCAACGTGATCCTGATCATGACCACGAACGCGGGTGCCGCCGATCTCGCGCGGCAGGCCTTCGGCTTCACGCGTAACAAGCGGGAAGGTGACGATCACGAGGCGATCAATCGGCAGTTCGCGCCCGAATTCCGCAATCGGCTCGATGCCATCATTTCGTTCGCGCATCTCAATGCCGAGGTGATCGGCATGGTGGTCGAGAAGTTCGTGCTGCAACTCGAGGTGCAGCTCGCCGACCGCGACGTCACCATCGAACTGTCCGAGCCGGCGAAAGCGTGGCTGATACAGCGTGGTTACGACGAGCAGATGGGCGCGCGGCCGATGGCGCGGGTGATCCAGGAGCATATCAAGAAGCCGCTGGCCGACGAGGTGCTGTTCGGCAAGTTAAAGGGCGGCGGTCACGTCCGCGTCGTGCTGGTGAAGGACGAGGCGGCGGCGGAAGCGGGTCAGGAGAAAATCGGCTTCGAATATGTCGAGGGGCCGGTCACGCCGAAGCCGGAGAAGCTGCCCGGCACACGCAAGCGCACCGTGCCGCGCAAGCCGAAACCGAGCGGTCCCAGCGGCGGCTCCAAGGGCCCGGCCTCGCGAGGTCCGCTGGTCAAGGTGTGAGCGGCCGGTATTGCCAATAAAGAAGCCGGCGCGTCGCAAGGCCGCCGGTTTTTTGTTTGGTGCCGCGCGTGTCCCCCCGGCTCCGAAGCAATGGCGGCCGCCATGACTATTTTGAGTTTTTGCGCCCCTGAATGAATTTGAGATAGTTAACCGCAGCCTCTGCGTCACGCCGGCCAAATCGGAAGGTCGGCATGTCCCGGTGAATGGTGGATAGCCCGTCCTGCAATCGCGCTCCGAGATCACTGTCGTAAAGCTTGTCATCTCCAAAAGTTCGAAATGGCGGTGCATCAATGTGCGGGCTCCGGCCCCTCTCGCCCACGGCGTGACAGCGTCCGCACAGTGTTTCGAGCAGCGCTTTTCCCCGTTGCTGCTCGCGATCGAGCGCATGACCGGCCTCGCTCCAGACGCATATCATCAAAACAGCGAGACAAAATTTCTTCACGACCAGTCTCCCCCTATCGGAATTCGGACGGTCAAAAATCGTTAGCCTGAGGTTAGGAAAGTTTCCATACGATGGCTGGTTGATGCTCGTTCTGAGCTTTGCGGGGCCAGGGCCTCGGTTTTCCATCCGGCACTCGAAATGCGCGTTCATTTTGTCACCGACGAGCCTGCGAAGATACCGGCCGTCCGTGCCATGCTGGAACCTCGATTTCACGTTGTTCCGCAGTTGCTGGGAGGCGGTGATACGCAAAACAGCTCCAGCGGCGTGCTGATGGTCGATGCGGACCTGCGCGAGATGGTTCGTGTCGAACAGATCAGGCTGGTTTTGCAGGAGCTGAGTTGCATTCCTGAAAAGCTGTTTGTCGTTCATAACGACGTTCGTTCCATGGTGTCACAGGCATTTGCCCTCGGAGCGACCGCCGTGGTTTCGCGTCCAAGAGAAATCGTGCTCAAACTGGCGCAGATCGAAGTCGCGCACAAGGCGGCGCAAACCGAACTCGCCGTTACCTCGCCGGAGATCGCCGATAGCGCGGCGGCGTTCGCGTCGATGTTTTCGGCCATACGGTCCGGCAGAGCGATAAATCTGCTGGACGCCGAGCACGCCACATCACAGATCATCAGAGGCATCGCACAAAACGGGCTTGGCGCGTGGCTTGACGACGTCCGCCGCTATCATGAGGGAACGTTCCAGCATTGTCTGCTGGTAACGGGAGTGGCGGTCGGATTCGCCCTGGATATCGGATTCGTCAGTTCGGACGTAAAGCGACTTGGACTGGCCGCAACCCTCCACGACATCGGGAAGGCCCGTATTCCGCTGCCGATTCTCGACAAGCCCGGACACCTTGACCCGGATGAACAAGAGATCATGAGATGCCATCCGGCGATCGGATATGAGCTATTGAAAGACATGTCAGGCATCAGCCCTGAAATTCTTGACGGCGTGCGGCACCACCACGAATATCTGGACGGGTCCGGTTATCCCGACGGACTGACGGCGCCGGAGATTTCCGATCTCGTGAGATTGCTGACGATCGCCGATATCTTCGCCGCGCTTATCGAGTCGAGGCCTTACAGGCCTGCAATGCTCCGCCAAGACGCCTACAGGATCTTGTGCGGTATGGATGGAAAGCTGGAACGATCGCTCCTGAAGGCGTTCCGGAACGTGGCGCTTGTGGCATGAAGGACCGGGCGTGGCGTCCGATTGAGTCCGCAAATGTGCTCCTGCAGCGGCGACGCGTTGCGGGCTGAGGCGTCGTCCGCCTTCAGTCTTCGCCCAGAAGCTCGTTGATGCGGCGCTGCAGCTGACGTTTTTTCTTCTCGCTCTTGCGCAGCCGTTGCTCGAGATCGGAGGCAGGCAGTTCGTACGGACGCTCCGAGCTGAAGGCCACGCCGACAAAATTGTCGCGCCACCAGATGACCCTGGCGAGGAAAGAGCGGCCCTTGCGCGCGATCGTCAGCGACATCTTCTCTTTCGGGAGCCTGATGACGTTGCTGAATTCGATTTGCGCGCCTTTTTCGGAGATGTTGCGCACCACGCAATCCCGCGTCGCGCCATGCTCGCCAAGCTCGGCGACGCCGCCAAAAATCACCTTGTCGCGCGCGCTCTGGCGTCGATCCAGCATCAGACCTTACTCCCGATAAAGAGGGGGAACCTTACGTCACTTCGCCGGTCGGGAAAGACCGCGACCGGCAAAATGCGCTGTTAACGTAAACCGGGGATGGCCTGGAAAGTACGTATTTACCGTGGGTTATTGGGTAATAACCGGGTTTTAGGCAATGTGGGAAATCCGCAGGTCGTGCGACTTCGCGGCGTCACCGTCATAGGCCGAATAGAATTTGGCGCCCCCATTGTATTTGGCGCCCGGGCCCTGATCGCCTTTTGCCGGATCGTACGGCGCCGCCGTGGTGACAATGGTGACGTTCGACCGGCTGAGCGGCTTCTTCAGCGGCTGGAACGGCCACCGACATAATGCGCCCAGCGATAGGGCGTGGTGTAGCCGATCGCCGCACAATATTCGCGGGTACGCGCCATATAGGGATCGGCACGTCGTCGTCGGGCGATGCCGGGCTGATCGTCCGAAGGTGCTGTCATGTCTTGCGCTCCCACATGCGCGCTATCATCCTTGGGAATAGCTGGACGCTCGGTACCGGGTGTCAAGCACGGTTGTCACGGGAACGGGATATGGCGGTGCAAGGAGCCATCGGTCTGCGTGCGGCGCTTTGCGTTGCGGTCGTGACGCTGCTGTTGCCGGCGGAATGGACATTCGCCGAGGATGCCGCGCCGGCCAAGACCGGGGTTGCGCGGCCGAGCGTCGAGGAGCTTGCGGCGCAAAAGCCCGCGGATAATGCGCGGGAAACCGATACCCGCGAGGCGATGTGCCTGATGATCGAATCGGCGGCGAGGGCAAACGGCCTGCCGCTGGAGTTTTTCGCGCGCGTGATCTGGCAGGAAAGCCGCTTCCAATCCGACGCGGTCGGACCGGTCACCCGCAGCGGCCAGCGCGCGCAAGGCATCGCGCAATTCATGCCGGGCACCGCCAGCGAGCGGCGGCTGCTTGATCCCTTCGATCCCGTGCAGGCGCTGCCGAAATCTGCGGAGTTTCTGCATGAACTGCGCGAGCAGTTCGGCAATCTCGGGCTGGCCGCGGCGGCCTACAACGCCGGGCCGCGGCGGGTGCAGGAATGGCTCGCCGGAAGTGGCCCGATGCCGCAGGAGACGCGCAGCTATGTCGCCGCCATCACCGGCACCGCGGTCGATGACTGGGCCGCCGCCGGCAAGAACGGCAAGATGCCGGACCGCGCGCCGCACGCCAATTGCCGGGAGCTGATGGCCTTGCTCAAGCGCGCGCCCAATTCCTTTGTTACCGAGCTGGAGCAGCACGTGAAGCTCGCCGCGGCGAAATTGTGGGGGGTTCAACTCGCCGCCGGCTTCGACCGCAACAAGGCACTGGCGATGTATGCGCGCGCGATCAAGCGGCTGGGTGCCGTGATCGGCGATCAGGACCCGAGTCTGTTGAGTTCGGTGATGCGCAGCCTGGGTACTCGCACCTTCTATCAGGTGAGGATTGGCGCCGACACCAGGCCGGCGGCGGACGATCTCTGCAACCGCATCCGGCGCGCGGGCGGCGCCTGTTTCGTTTTACGAAATTTCAGGTTCAGGGGCTGACCAGGGGATGCGGCTAACCAGTCCGCTCGCCGCGCAGTTATCGCGTGCTGGAAGACAGTGCTATGCGTGTAGTATGGAACGGCCATGAACAATGCCGGCTTCGACGCATTACCTGCCGCCCAGCGTGAAACCATGCGCTCAGCGCTCGTTGCCGCTTTCGGTTCTGCTCCGATCGGCGCGATTGCGCCCATCAGCGGCGGAGCTTCGACGGCATCGACCTTTTGTCTCGAATCCGGCGGCCGGCGCTATCTGTTGCGCATGGAGGGACAGCCAAGTCCGCTGCGCAATCCTCACCAGTACGTCTCCATGCGCATCGCAGCGGAGGCAGGGATTGCACCGAAGATCCGCTATATCGATGAGGCGGCCCGCATCGCGGTGATCGACTTCATCGACCGGCAACCGCTCAAGGCCTATCCGGGCGGCCCGCGCGCGTTGGCGCAGGCGCTGGGAGAGTTGCTTTCGCGCGTTCAGACCACGCCGGTCTTCCCAACCTTCGTCAACTATCCGGACATCGTCGCGCGTCTGTTCGCGCATGTGTGCCGAACCGGTCTGTTTGCGGCCGGCCTGCTCGATGCGCACGTGGAACGCCTTGAGCTGCTCCGCAAGGCTTACGACGCGGGCTCGTCAAGGACGGTCTCCAGCCACAACGATCCGATCCCGAGCAACATCCTGTTCGATGGCAAACGGCTCTGGCTGATCGACTGGGAGTCGGCGTACCGCAATGATCCCCTCATCGACGTGGCAATCATGCTCGATAGTCTGGCGCCTTCGCCGGAGCTGGAGCACCTGTTGCTGCGGGCCTGGCTCGGCCGCGGGCCCGACGATGTCCTTTGCGCCCGGCTTGCGCTGGTTCGCGCGCTTACGCGCCTCTATTATGCGGGCGTCCTGCTGAGCGCTTCCGCGGCAGCGGGACGGGGGAAGCTCGACAGCGATCTTTCCGCGCCGACGGTCGCGGAATTCCAGCAGGCGATCCGCGAAGGGCGGCTCCAGCCCGGCTTGCCGGAGACAAAGCACATTCTGGGCAAGATGTTCCTTGCCTCGTTTATCTCCGGCGTCACGCCCCCCGGATTTGACGCCGCCGTTTAACAGGGGGTCGGAGCCCTGGCCGGCGTCGTCTGCGGTGAACTCGCGATGCCGGCTGGCAAATGGTGGCTCGGCTGATAGTGTCGGGGAATTCGAAAGCAGGGGAAGCGGCATGCATTCGCCGGCAAGATCGGCCTTGATTTTCTGCCTCGGGTTGGTTGCCGCGATAGCGGCTGCGTCCGATACGCGAGCGGCCGACTTTCCGGCGCGCCCGATCAAGCTGGTTATTCCCTATGCCGCAGGGGGGCCGACGGATATTTTCGGCCGGCTGCTGGCCGAATACCTCGGCAAGGACCTCAAGCAGGCGGTGTACGTCGAGAACAAGGCGGGTGCGCAGGGCGCCATTGGGGCCGAAATGGTGGCGCGCGCCGAGCCCGATGGTTACACGCTGTTCGGCACCTCCGGTTCGGTCCTCATCCTCAATCCGTTACTGTACAAAAAGCTCGCCTACGATCCGGCCAAAGATTTCCGGATGCTGGCGCTGGTGACCGAGGTGCCCGTGGTGCTGTGCGTCCATCCTTCCGTGCCGGCGAAGACGATTGCGGAATTCGTCGCCTACGCCAGGCAGAACCCCGGCAAGCTCAATTTTGGTTCGTCCGGAACGGGAAGCTTCACCCATCTTGCCGCCGAGATGTTCAAACAGATGGCCGGCATCGAGATGACCCATATCGCCTACAGGGGTGCGGCTCCGGCGCTCACCGATGTGATGTCCGGCAAGATCGAGGTGATGTTCGAATCCGCAAGCCTGGCGCTGCCGCCGATACGATCCGGAATGCTGCGGCCGCTTGGCATCAGTTCGCTACAGCGACATTCCGACCTGCCTGACGTTCCGACCATCGCCGAGAGCGGTTACCCCGGATACTTCGTCAGCGTCTGGAACGCGGTTGCCGCGCCGGCGGGGCTGCCGGATGACGTCGCGCGGATTCTTAACGATAGTCTCGATCGGGTGATGAACGACGCTCGCTTCCGGGCATCGCTTCAGCAGGTCGGCTATACAGCTCTGCGCCCGCGCAGCGCCGCCGCAATCGCCGAATTCATCGATGCCGATCGTGTCAGGTGGTCGGACGTGATCAGGGCGCAGAATATCAAATTGGACTGAGACAGATGGTTCGAGACAAGGAACTCCGCGAAGGCGAACTCGCCGTCGAGATGCCCAAGGCGAACGACGCCGGCCTCATCTTCATCGGTCGGATTCGCACGCCATGGACCTCGCGCGAGGACACGCCCCGGCAAGGGCGCCACGACGGCCCGGTCTGCCGGCTCGAGATTTTTGAGCCATGGGTGCCGGCGCTGAAGGGAGTCGATTTCTACTCAAATCTCGAAGTGATCTACTGGCTGCATCAGTCGCGCCGCGATCTGGTGCTGCAAAGCCCGAAGAACAACAAATCGACCCGCGGCACATTCTCCCTGCGCTCGCCGCAACGGCCGAACCCGATCGGCACCTCGATCGTCAAGCTGGTCGGGATCGAAGGCAATACGGTATTCGTGCGCGGGCTGGATTGTCTCGACCAGACGCCGCTGCTCGACCTCAAGCCCGACCGCTGCGAATTCACGCCGCTGGCGCAGCAAAAGGGCGGGGATGAAGAGGCGGAATGACGAGCGGTGAATGCGACTATTTCAGCGCGGCCACCAGCTTCGCCGCATTCTCTTCCAGCACCTTGCCGTCTTCCTTGCGGCTGGCCGGCGGCAGCAGCGCTGTGCCGTTGTGGCGCGGCATCACATGCATGTGCAGGTGAAACACCACCTGTCCGCCGGCGGGCTCGTTGAACTGCTGAATGGTGATGCCGTCGGCCTGGAAGGCTTTCATGGCAGCGGCGGCGATTCTGTGGGCGCCGCGCGCGACATGGGCGAAATCCTCGGGCGAAATATCGAGGATATTGCGGGCCGGCGCCTTGGGGATGACCAGCGTGTGCCCGGGACAGCGTGGCATGATGTCGAGAAAGGCCAGCACATGGTCGTCCTCATATACCTTGTAGCTGGGGAATTCGCCGCGCAGGATCTTTGCGAAGGGATTGCTGCTGTCATAGGCGGGCATGGCGGCTCCTGAAATCCGGTTCTACTCGCCGGCGGCTTTACGAAACGGCGCGGCGTCGGCGAGTTCGCGCGCGGCTTGCGCGACATAGGCGCGTTCACGCCGGAGATAGTCAGCGATCGCGCGGCGCAGGTCGGGGTCGGCGATGTAATGCGCGGAGTAGGTGGTTTGCGGCAGATAGCCGCGCGCGAGCTTGTGCTCGCCCTGCGCGCCGGCCTCGACGGTCTTCAAGCCTCGCAGAATCGCAAAATCGATGGCCTGGTAATAGCAGACCTCGAAATGCAGAAACGGGTGATGCTCGATCGCGCCCCAGTTGCGGCCGAACAAGGTGTCGGAGCCGATGAAATTGATGGCGCCGGCGATCCAGCGGCCATTGCGCCGGGCCATGATCAGCAAGACGTCACTGGCCATGCTCGCGCCTACAAGCGAGAAGAAGCTGCGGGAAAGATAAGGCCGGCCCCATTTGCGCGAACCGGTCTCCATGTAGAAGGCGAAGAAGGCGTCCCAGGCGTCCTCGGTGATGTCGCTGCCGGTGAGGGCGTGAATCGTGATGCCGCTCGTGACAGCCTCGCGCCGCTCGCGCTTGATCGCCTTGCGGTGGCGCGAGTTCAGCGTGGCCAGAAAATCGTCGAAACAGCCGTAACCCTGGTTACGCCAGTGAAACTGCTGATCGGTTCGCTGCAGGAATCCGTGCGCGGCCAGAAACTTCGATTCAGCCTCGCGCGCGAAGGTGACGTGAACCGACGAGGCTTTTGTCGCCTCGCATAGCGCGACCAACCCGCTCGCGAGCGCGGTGCCGATTTCGTCCTTATCGACACCATCGCGGATCAGCAGGCGAGGGCCGGTGGCCGGCGTGAAGGGAACCGAGGCCTGCAGCTTCGGATAATAGCGCCCGCCGGCGCGCTCATAGGCGTCGGCCCAGCCGCGGTCGAACACGTATTCGCCCTGCGAATGCGACTTCAGATAGCAGGGCACGATGCCGGCGATTTCGCCATCGAGCCGGGCGGTCAGATGCCGCGGTCCCCAGCCGGTCCGTGCGCAGGCCGATCCGGAGGCTTCCAGTGCCGAGAAAAAAGCATGAGAAACAAAGGGGTTATAGGAGTCCTTTGTCGCGCCGGGTGAAGCCGGCGTGTCGAGGCCGTCGAGGCTCTCGGCAGAGCAAGCCGGATTGGCGCAGGCATCCCAATCCTCAGCCGCAATCTGGCTGACAGACGATACTGCCTCGAGAGTGATTTCGGAGGAATCCATCGACGATTTGAACCGGTCACGCGTTCCGATCAGCCATCGCACCTGGTGACGTGCATGCTGACCCGCGCAAAGATCGTGCATTACGCCGGCGACTTCAAGGGCGAGGGGATGCTTCAGGTTCCCGGCAAAAATCCTTCGAAGATAATCTGATCCGCATAGCGGGCGGCCTGCGCGCGCTGCTCCGGCGTGCGCACGGTCCAGGTCAAAAGCGGCAGGCCGAAAATGTTGCGGGCGATCCAGGGCGCCGGCGCCGGCAGCTCATCGACCCAATAGGCGACGAAATGCGGCCGGGTGCGGAATGCGTGACGGAGATGCAGCATGCCCCGGCGCTGTTCCTGCGACGCCTCCGGCCAGTCGGCTTCGTCGTAGCTGCGTTCGGCGATGATGCCGCGGGGAAGCGCTGGCATCTCTTCGCGCAGCGCCAGCACCTGATCGGGGTCGAACGACATGCCGGCCGCCGGTCCGGAATAGGAGGCGAGCACCTCTGCCATCCGCTTGACCAGTCTGCGGTCGCCGTTGAAATGGCTCTTCACCTCGATCACCAGCGGCACGAGGCCTTTGACCAGCGCGCAGAGATCGCCGAGCGACATCATGCGCTCCGGCGTATCCTTGAAGCTGACCGCCTTGAGCTCGGCGGCGGTCATGCCGAGCAGTGCGCCGGAGCCTTCGGTGAGACGGCCAAGCGCGTCGTCATGGTGCACCATCGCCTCGCCATCGGCGGTGAGCTGGATATCGCATTCGATGCTGAAATTGCCCGATATCGCAGCCCTTGCCGCGGCCGGCATGTTTTCGATGATGCCGCGCGCGGCGTCGTGCAGCCCGCGGTGGGCGACCGGCCGCGCCGTCAGCCAGTCGGGTGCGCGCACCTCGCGGCTCCGCTCAGGAAACCTCGAATAACCCTTCGACTTCCACCGCCGCGTCGGCCGGTAGCGCGGCAACGCCAACGGTGGTGCGGGCATGGCGGCCCTTGTCCCCGAAGGCCGCGACCATCAGGTCTGAGGCGCCGTTCAGCACCTTCGGCCCGTCGAGAAAATCCGGCGCCGAATTGACGAAGCCGCCGATCCTGATAACGCGGACCACCTTGTCGAGATCGCCGAGCGCGGCCTTGATCTGCGCCAATAGGTTGATGGCGCAGCCGCGCGCCGCGGCGTTGCCTTGCTCCACGGTGACGCCGGCACCCAGCTTGCCCTTGGCGATCAGCTTTCCTTCCGGGTTAACGCAAACCTGCCCCGAAACGAACAGCAGATTTCCGGTGCGCACAAAGCCGACGTAATTCGCCACCGGGCTCGGGGGCTCGTGCAGGACCACGCCCTGTGCCGCAAGTTTGTGCTCGACCGTACCCGCCATGTTTCGTCCCCGTTTGATGTAACCCGCGCCCGAAAGATAGCCGATCGGGGCAGCTTTGTTTCGCGCATCACGCCCTTATATGCAAGCGAGCGCGGTCCAGCGCCGAAATGACAAAAATTGGCCACGGCAGACGGTAATTTGTACTTTTTCGTGAAGCAGCCCTAGTTACGGCGCAATAGGGCGATGAATAATCTGGCAACTCAACGGCGCATTTTCCCGAGGAAGACACATGGCTGGCTGGTTCCGGATTCCGTACGCCCGATCGCTGCTGCTGGCGGTTGCCGCCGCAGCCGCTGGGTCGGGCTTTGGCGACGCGCTGGCTGCGACCGCGGCCAGCGCCGCGTTTCTCCCGCACCAGGCGCTTTACGAGCTCAACCTGGTGAAATCGCGCGGCTCGGCCTCGATCGACAGCGCGCGCGGGCGCATTCTCTATAATTTCTCCGGCAGCGTCTGCGAGGGTTACACCTCGGAATTCCGGCAGGTCTCGGAACTGAACAGCGGCGAGGGCAAGGTAACCCTGAGCGATCTGCGCTCGACCTCCTGGGAGGATGCCGCGGGCAAGAGCTATCGCTTCAAGATCGATACCCGCATGAACGACGGCGATTCCAGCCCGGTCGACGGGGTCGCGGAGCGGACCGGCGATCACATCACCGTCGCGCTGAAACAGCCGGAAGCCAAGACCTTCACGCTCGATGGCTCCACGGTGTTTCCGACCGAACAGATCCGGCGCATCATCGCGGCGGCGAGGGAAGGAAAATCCCTGCTCGAGCTGACGGTCTATGACGGATCGGACAACGGCGAAAAGGTCTACAACACGCTCACCGTGATCGGGCAGCCGATATCAGGCGACCGCACCATCGCGACGCCCGACCCTTCCACCACCAGCGATCAGATGAAATCGATGACGCGGTGGCCGGTGACGGTGAGCTATTACGATCGCGACGTCAGGGCGAAGGACGGCGAGCAGACGCCGGTCTATGCGATGTCATTCGAGCTGTTCGAGAACGGCGTTTCGCGGGCGCTGGTGCTCGACTACAATGATTTTGTCATTTCCGGCGCGATGGGGAAGTTCGACGTCAAGGATTCCCATCCGTGCAAGTGACGGTGGGTTCGCTCCGGCCGTCATGCGCGGGCTTGACCCGCGCATCCATCGTTCTTCAAAGATAATTTCGATATGGATGGATTGCCGGGTCACCCGTCTACGCTCGCGCTTCGCCGGGTATTCAGTGCTGGTCCGCCGAAGCCCCAGCGAAGGCGGAAGCCCGGCAACGACGAGCGTGGAAGCTATCACTCCGCTTTCTCCGGCCCGTCATAGGCAATGCCCCTGATCACCGCGTCGCGGCCGAATTTCTTGCGCAGATCGTCCATCGCGCGTTCGGCATGCGCCGAGCGGCGGTCGAGCATGTCGGTGTCGTCGGCCACAGAGCCCGGGCGCAGCGCGCTGACGCCTGTCCCCATCAGCCGGAACGCGGTGCCGTCGATCTCCTTCACCAGCATTTCCCGGGTCACCGCAAAAATCTTCGCCGCCAGCTGGGTCGGGGCGTGAATCGATTGCGAGCGGGTGCGCTGCCTGAAATCGGCGGTCTTCAGTTTTAACGTAATGGTCAGCCCCGACAGATCGCCATTCTTGAGGCGCGAAGACACCTTTTCCGACAGCCGCCACAGCGTCTTTTCGAGCGTGGCAAAATCACGGATGTCGTTGTCAAAAGTGGTTTCGCTGGAAATGGTCTTGGCGCCGCGATCGGGCACCACCAGGCGATCGTCGATGCCGCGCGCCAGCCGCCACAGCCTGCGGCCCTCGCTCGAGAATTGCTTCATCAGCTCGATTTCGTCGGCGCGCTGCAGGTCGGCGATGGTGCGAAAACCGCGCTGGATCAACCGCTCCTGGGTCGCAGGCCCGACGCCGAAAATGAATCCGACCGGCTTGTCCGCCAGCATCGCGCGGGCCTCATCCTGATCGAGCGCGGCAAAGCCGCGCGGCTTGTCCATGTCAGATGCGATCTTGGCCAGGAACTTGTTGCAGGACAGACCAACCGAAACCGTGATCCCGATGTCGCGCTCGACCTTTTGGGCGAAGCGCGCCAGCACCTTTGCGGGGATCATGTCGTGGACGCGCTGGGTGCCGGCAAGATCGAGAAACGCTTCATCGATCGAGAGCGGCTCGACCAGTGGCGTCAATGCCTGCATGGCGTGACGCACGTCGCGGCCGACCCTGACATATTTCGCCATGTCGGGCCGGATCACGATCGCCGCTGGGCACAACGCCAGCGCCTTGAACATCGGCATGGCGGAGCGCACGCCGAAGGTACGGGCGATGTAGCAGGCCGCCGCGACCACGCCGCGTTTGCTGCCGCCAATGATGACGGGCTTGTCCGCAATATCCGGATTGTCGCGCTTCTCGACGGTTGCGTAGAACGCATCGCAGTCGATGTGGGCCAGCGTCAGCGAGGGCAATGCGGCATGCCGAACCAGGCGAGGGGAGCCACATTCGCCGCACCGCCGGGCTGTGAGGTCCAGATCCCGGAGGCAGTCCCGGCAAAAGCAGGTTGGTCCCTCGGCGGGTGCGGCTGATCTCACGGCACGTCGCGCTCCCATTTGGGATCGTTGAGCGCCTGGTGAGCCGCGGCAATGTTGGTGGGGTGAAGTTGCGCGACGCTGGCAAACGCCTGCACGGTCGCGTCATCCCGCATCACGAAATCGAGCACGCTTGCAAGAAAACGCGGGTCGGCAGCCGCCGTGCGCAGCGTCTCCGGACCGATTCCACTCTCGGCCAGGAACAGGCCCAGCCGCTCGGCGTCGCCGGCGATGAAGGAAAGCGCCTGAACTGCAACAATCTCAGCTACTTCCCGGGGGTTTTGAACAGGCTTTTTCAACGGCGATATTTGCCTTTCCGTAACTTATGGTCTCTATTTTGGAAGCATCATGCCCGAGTTTGCGCAACGTGTTCAAGCAAGCGGAAACCACTGCGCATAAAGATGGCACTCGGGCTTAACGGGTTAGAGCGAATCTGGCGCTAGTTTGAATTCACTTTTCGGGACGCCAGGCCGCGGTGTGCGACGCACCGGATACCGGGTCTGTCGCTTGGGATTGGGAGGGGCGGGATGGCAAAAACCGTCCTGATCGTGGAGGACAACGAGCTCAATATGAAGCTCTTTCGCGATCTGTTGGAAGCGCATGGCTATCAGACCTCGGGCACGTCAAACGGCTTCGAGGCGCTCGATCTCGTCCGCAAGCTTCGTCCCGATCTCATTCTCATGGATATTCAGCTTCCCCAGGTGTCCGGCCTGGAGGTCACGCGCTGGATCAAGGATGACCCGGAACTGCGCTCGATTCCGGTCGTCGCGGTCACCGCGTTTGCGATGAAGGGCGATGAGGAACGCATCCGCGAGGGAGGCTGCGAGGCATATTTGTCCAAGCCCATTTCGGTCGGCAAATTCATTGAAACTGTTCGACGGTTTATCGGGTAAAGGGAAATTTCGATGTCCGCGCGTATTCTGGTCGTCGACGATGTTCCCGCCAACGTCAAGTTGCTGGAAGCGCGGTTGTCTGCCGAGTATTTCGATGTGCTGACCGCGTGCAATGGCGCCGAGGCGCTTGAAATCTGCGCGCGCGCCGAATGCGACATCATCCTGCTCGACGTGATGATGCCCGATATCGACGGTTTCGAGGTCTGCCGCCGGCTGAAATCCAATCCGGCAACGCATTTCATTCCGGTGGTCATGATCACGGCGCTGGACAGCCCGGCCGATCGCGTGCGTGGCCTTGAGGCCGGCGCCGACGATTTCCTGACCAAGCCGGTCTCCGACATCGTGCTGATTGCGCGGGTACGTTCGCTGACGCGCCTGAAGATGATGACCGATGAGCTGCGCATGCGCGCCATCACATCGCTCGAGATCGGCGTGCAGGCGCCGGAGCGGAGTGCAGTGGCCGACACCGGCAAGGGCGGACGCATCCTGCTGGTCGACGACCGGGCCTCGTCCTATGAACGGCTGGCGCCGGTCCTGAGCACCGAGCACACCGTCGACCTCGAAACCAATCCCGCCGAAGCGGTGTTTCACGCTGCCGACGGTAATTACGATCTGCTGATCGTCTCGCTCGGCCTCGATAATTTCGACGGCTTGCGGCTGTGCAGCCAGGTGCGGTCGCTGGAACGGACCCGGCAGGTGCCTATCCTCGCCATTGCCGACGCCGACAACAACGCGAGATTGCTCCGCGGCCTCGAAATCGGTGTCAACGATTACCTGCTGCGCCCGGTCGACAAGAACGAATTGCTGGCGCGCGCGCGCACCCAGATCCGCAAGCGCCGCTACACAGATCACCTGCGCGACAACGTGCAGAATTCAATCGAGATGTCGATCACCGACGCGCTGACCGGCCTGCATAACCGCCGTTACATGGAAAGCCATCTCGGCACGCTCGCCGAACAGGCCTCGATCCGCGGCAAGCCGCTGGCGCTGATGATGCTCGATATCGATTTTTTCAAATCGATCAACGACAATTTCGGCCACGACGCCGGCGACGACGTGCTGCGCGAATTCGCGGTCCGGGTCCGCAAGTCAATCCGCGGCATCGACCTCGCCTGCCGCTATGGCGGCGAAGAATTCGTCATCGTGATGCCGGAGACCGACCTGCATGTCGCGGGCATGGTGGCGGAGCGGCTGCGCCGCTCGATCGCGGGTGAGCCCTTTGTGGTCAACAAGGGGACAAACCGCATCGAGGTTACGATCTCGATCGGGCTGTCAACCCTCGAGCTGAAGGGCGAAGCCGTCGCCGACGTGCTCAAGCGCGCCGACATCGCGCTCTACAGGGCAAAACACGACGGCCGCAATCGCGTCGTGGCGCAGGCGGCGTAAGCGGCCGGCGTTCTGCGGCGGCGCATCGCCGCTGTACTGCATCCAGGATGCGGTTGCGCTGGCAAGCGCGCAAAATAAAAACGGGGCCCAGGGCCCCGTTCAAAATCGTCAGCAGTTGACCGAAATCCTACTTGATCTTGGACTCGCGGAATTCGACGTGCTTGCGCGCGACCGGGTCATACTTCTTCTTGACCAGCTTATCGGTCATGGTGCGCGAATTCTTCTTGGCGACGTAATAGAAGCCGGTATCCGCCGAGGAAACGAGCTTGACCTTGATGGTGACCGCTTTGGCCATGTCTTAAAACCTCTGGATGTCTGGAATAAAGGTGCCGGCCCATCGGGCGACGCATTTGCCGCGCAACCTAGCCTCGATCGGCCCAAAGTCAAGGTTTCGCGGGGAAATAACGGCGCGATTTCCGGCGATCAAGCCGCAAAGAAGCGGTTTTTGGCCGGGTTGGCCGAGCTTTTCAGGAAGCGTCCCGCCTTGATATTTTGCGGCGGAAAAACCCCGCCGCTCCATTCGACCACCGCGCCGGCACAGGGGCTTCGGCCTTTCAGCGCCAGTGCAACCTGTGCTACCAAATCGGCAACGGCAATGGCGTCAACAACCCCGCATTTTGGCGCTTTCCGGCGATGGACCCGATCAGACCGCACCATAGGCAACGGGCGTCGCGGCGGTGGCCGCGGGGACGCGCCTGTCTGCCGCGCAGACCGGGCAGGGAGGAGTTGGCATGGGCACTTATGAGAAAGGCGCCGTTCGCATCCACTTCGAGGAGGCTGGTTCCGGCTTCCCCCTGTTGCTGATCGCCGGCGGCGGATTGAACTCGACGATCGCAGGCATTACCGGCGCCTATCCGCCGTTCAACGCGATCGAGGCGTTCAAGGACGAATACCGCTGCATCGCCGCCGACCTGCGCAATGCCAATGCAGGCCAGTCCTCCGGCCCGCTCGAGATCGACCGCTCCTGGGACTCCCACACCGATGACCATCTCGGTCTGATGGATCATCTGGGCATCGACAAGTTCATGGTGCTCGGCTTCTGCATCGGCGGCCCCTTGATCTGGAATCTGTTGAAGCGTGCGCCGGATCGCATCGTCGCCGCGGTGCTGGCGCAGCCCAGCGGATCGCGGCCGGAGATGCGCGACCTGTTCTACGAGAACAATATGAAGAGTTGGGGTCCGGAGCTGGTCAAACGCCGGCCCGACATCACGATGGAGATGGTCGACAAATTCCTGACCAGGATGTACCGCTCCAATCCCGACTTCGTCTTCACCGTGACCCGCGATTTCGTGCGCAATTGCCAGACGCCGATCTTGATACTGCCCGATGACATCCCGGCGCATCCCTACGCCGTCGCCATGGAAACCGCGATGTTGGCGCCGAACGCGGAAGTGAGCATGTTCCCCTGGAAGGAGCCCGAGGAGCGAATACCCCTGGCGGTACGCCAGATACGTTCCTTCCTTCGGGCGCACCTTCCTGCTTGAATGGCGGTGTTCCTGCGGCGGCGCGCGACGCCGGCGCAGATCGTTCGAATTACATCGTGCCGCCCAAAATATCCCTATGCATCCTGCCGCCGTAGAAATGGAAAAACGGCACCGGCGCGTCGTGGGCCAGCGGCCCGGTGGCGAGACGTTTTTCAAGCTCGCTCAGGACATTTTTCGTCATCGGGTGCAGGTCGGCCAGCGGCTTCGATCCGATCTCGACCCAGACCAGTTCCACCAGTTCGGCATCGGCATGGATCACGCCCTCGACGCGATGGGCGATTGTGGAAGCATCGGCGGTGAAAAATCTGGTATCGAAACGGCGCACGCGGCCGGGCGGGGTGATCGCGCGCGCGATCAGGAACAGTCCGGACGGGTCGGGCAACAGGCCCGCCTCGGTAAACGGCTTCCACGGGCCTTCGAGATCGGCCCCTGCGTCATGGCTCTTGCGGCCGAGGCAAAGCCCGGTCTCCTCGCAGGCCTCGCGGATCGCGGCGATCGCCAGCGAGCGCGCGCGCGAGGGCGCGATCTTCGGACTGCCCTTCAGGAGATTGTCTTCCAGCGCCTTCGGGATCGGCGCGGCGACGGGAACGCGGTTGTCGGCCTTGTCGACGCGTCCGCCGGGAAACACGAATTTGCCGGGCATGAACACCACCTTGTCGTGGCGCTTGCCGACCAGAACCTTCGGCGTGGAAACGGTGCGATCGACCAGGATCAGCGTGGCGGCGTCGACGGGGCGGCGATAGGGATGATGGTCGGCTTCCTTTTCTTCCTTGACAGTCTCGCTCATTTCGCTCCCGTCGCCCGTTGGTTTCCAGTTGGTGATCTTCCGATTATTCTGTCGGATTTTGCTCATCGAATCCATGCATGCGCAGCGCCCATTGCACCCCGACCACAGCGCCCTTCACCGGTTGCAGCAACAGCAGTGACAAAATCAGCGTCAACGGCAAATAGATCGCGAGCTGCAGGGCTACCGGAGGCGAATAGTTGGTTTCGATCATCAACACCAGCGGCACCACGATGTGGCCGACGATGACGATGACAAGATAGGCCGGAAGATCGTCGGCGCGATGCGGCGTGTAATCGAGGCCGCAGACCGGGCAGTGATCATCGACCTTCAGGAACGCGCGAAACAACTTGCCTTCGCCGCAGCGCGGGCAGCGGCCGCGCAGTCCGCGCTTCAGCGCGGTCCAGACGTTGCGCTTTTCGGTTGCCCCGGAATCCCGGCTCCAGACGATTGGATGTACGCTCACCTTTTCCATGACCTGCCCTTCTTCGATTTGCCGGCCTTGGTTTTACCTGGCTTGCGATCTTTCTTGCGCGGGCTGCGGCCCGGACCCGCTTCGGTGCGCGGCTTTGGAGCAGCCTGGCGCTGGCGGCCGCGCGGAGCGAGATTGCCTTCCGACAAAAGTTCGAACCGCAGCGCGCCCGCGACCGGGGCTGCTTCTACCAGACGGACGTCGACAACGTCACCCAGCCGGTGCATGGCACCGCTGCGCGAGCCGACCAGCGCGTGGCGCGTCTCATCGTAGTTGAAATACTCGGTCCCGAGCGTGCGGATCGGTATCAGGCCATCGGCGCCGGTATCGCTGAGCTTGACGAACAGTCCGGCGCGGGTGACGCCGGAGATGCGGCCCTGAAAGGTCGCCCCGATGCGGTCGGCGAGAAAATGCGCAATCAGGCGGTCGGCGGTTTCACGCTCGGCCTTCATGGCGCGGCGCTCGGTGACGGATATCTGCGCGGCAACTTCGGTCAGTGTTTCCACCGTCTCGGTTTGCGGCAACGCGCCTTCGCCAAGACCGAGGCCACGGATCAGCGCGCGATGCACGACGAGATCGGCGTAACGGCGGATCGGCGAGGTGAAATGCGCGTAGCGCCGCAGGTTGAGACCGAAATGGCCGTAGTTCTCGGCGGCGTATTCGGCCTGAGATTGCGAACGCAACACCACTTCATTCACCAGCGGTTCGGCTTCGTGCCCCCGGACCCGCGCCAGCACGTAATTGAACAGCGAGGGGCGCAATACGCCGCTCTTCGCAAACGGCAGATCGAGGGTTTTCAGAAATTCCTGAAGGTTGTGAACCTTCTCGAGCGTCGGTTCATCGTGCACCCGGTAGATCAGCGGCAGCGACTTCTTTTCAAGCATTTCGGCCGCCGCGACATTGGCCAGGATCATGAATTCCTCGATCAATTTATGCGCATCGAGCCGCTCCGGAACCACCACGCGATCCACCGTGCCGTCGGGTTTCAGGAGGATCTTGCGTTCCGGAATATCGAGATCGAGCGGCTCGCGCTCGTCGCGCGCGTGCTTGACGATGGCATAGGCGTCGTAAAGCGGCTTCAGGATCGAGCCGAGCAGGGGCCCCGTGGTGTCGTCGGGCCGTCCGTCGATCGCCGCCTGCGCCTGCGCGTAATTCAGTTTTGCGGCCGAGCGCATCAGAATGCGATGAAAACTGTGCGCGCGCTTGCGACCGTCATTGCCGATCACCATCCGCACCGCCAGCGCGCCGCGCGGCTCGCCCGGCACCAGCGAACACAGATCGTTGGAGATGCGTTCCGGCAGCATCGGCACCACGCGGTCCGGGAAATACACCGAGTTGCCGCGGCTCAGCGCATCGCGGTCGAGTGCCGATCCCGGCCGGACATAGAATGCGACGTCGGCAATCGCGACATTGACGATGTAGCCGCCCTTGTTGTTCGGATCGGGATCAGGCTCGGCGTGAACCGCGTCGTCGTGATCCTTGGCATCGGGCGGATCGATGGTCACCAGCGGCAGGTCGCGCCAGTCTTCGCGGCCTTTCAGCACAGCGGGCTTTGCCTCTTCGGCCTCGCGCAGCGCGGCGGGCGAGAACGCTTGCGGAATTTCGTGGGAATGAATGGCGATCAGGCTGACCGCTTTTTCCGACGCCAGCGAGCCCAGCCGCTCCTTCACCTTGCCGGCGGCAAGTCCAAAGCCGCGCGAGCGCACCAGATCGACGCTGACAAGGTCGCCATCCTCGGCGCCGCCGGCGTCGGCCTTCGCGATGCTCAATTCACGGCCGGCCTGCTTCTTGTCGACCGGGATCAGCCGTCCGCCGCCGCCGGGGACGCTGCGGAAGATCCCGAGCACGCGGGTCCTGGCGTGATCGACCACCTTGACGACGCGGCCGCGATAGACGGCGCCTGCGCTGTCCTCCAGCTTTTCGATCCGCAGCAGCGCGCGGTCGCCGACGCCCGCCGCGGTGCCCGGCTGCGCACGCCGGGGAACATGGATGCGGATTTTCGGCGCCTCGCCACTTTCCACCTCGTCCCATTCGGCTGGAATCGCGATCAATTCGCCGTCGCTGTCGCGCCCGGTGATATCGGCCATCACGCTCGCCGGCAGTACGGCCGGTTCGCTGATCTTCTTGCCGCGCTTCTCGATCGCGCCTTCACCGGCGAGTTCGCGCAGGATGCGTTTCAGTTCGGCGCGGTCGGCATTCTTCAGGCCGAATTCGCGCGCGATCTCGCGGGTTCCGGCTTCTCCGGGATGCGCGCGGATGAAGGCGACGATGGCGTCCCGGGCCGGAAAGCCGCTGTCGCGTTGCCCAGCCACTTACCCGCGGGCCTTGCCCGCGCTTTTCTTCGCGGACGTTTTGGAGGCGGGCGCGGGCTTTGCCGGAGAGGTCTTGGTGGCTGATGTCACCGGCGCGCGTGCCTTGTTGGCGGCGTCCGATTTCGGCTTTACCGCGGTTTTTTTCACCACCGCCTTCTTGACTGGCTTCGGCGCCGTCACGTCCGCGGCGGCCTTGGCGGGCTTTGGCGCTTTCGCCTTCGCGGCGCCGCGCTTTGGCTTGCCGCCACCTTTCGCCACACGCTCGTCGATCAGCGCGATGGCTTCGGCAAGGGTGATGGTGTCCGGCGTCTTGTCGCTCGGGATCGTGGCGTTGACGCCGGCTGCCGTCACATAGGCGCCGTAGCGTCCGCTCTTGACCGCCACGACGCCAAGCGTCGGATGATTGCCAAGCGGCTTGCCGGGATCGGCGCCGAAGCGCCGGCCGCTCGGGCCCTTTGCAACTTTTTCCGCGATCAGCGTGACGGCCCGATTCAATCCGATGTCGAAAACCTCGTCGCCGGCTTCCAGGCTGGCATAGGTTTTCTCATGGCGCACGAACGGGCCGAACCGGCCTAGCCCCGCGGTGATCTGTTCGCCGGTCTCCGGATGCCTGCCGATCTCGCGCGGCAGCGACAACAGCTTCAGGGCCATATCGAATTCGATGTCGGCAGGCGACATGTTCTTCGGGATGCCCGCGCGCTTCGGCTTTTCGCCTTCGGCGTAATCCTTGGGCTCACCGAGCTGGATATAGGGTCCGAACCGGCCGGCCTTTACCACGACGTCGAGACCGGACACCGGATCCTTGCCGAGAACGCGATCGGCGCTGGCTTCGCCATCGGCCGCGAGCGGGCGGGTGTAACGGCATTCCGGATAATTGGAACAGCCGACGAATGCGCCGAATTTTCCGGCCTTGAGGTTGAGCTTGCCGGTGCCGCAGCTCGGGCACTGCCTGACATCGCCACCATCCTCGCGCGCCGCATAGATGTGCGGTCCCAGCATGTCGTCGAGCGCATCCAGCACCTCTGTGACGCGCAGATCCTTGATGTCGTTGACGGCACCGATGAAATCGACCCAGAAATCCTTCAGGACTTGCTGCCAGGAAATCTCGTTGTTGGAGATGCGGTCGAGCTGCTCTTCAAGTGCGGCGGTGAAATCATATTCGACATAGCGTGCGAAGAAATTCTCCAGGAACGCGACCACCACGCGGCCCTTGTCCTCGCCGTGCAGGCGTTTCTTCTCGAGCTTGACGTAGCCGCGGTCCTTCAGCACCTGCAGGATCGAGGCATAGGTCGAGGGGCGGCCGATGCCGAGTTCCTCCATGCGCTTGACGAGCGAGGCTTCGGAGAATCGCGGCGGCGGTTCGGTGAAATGCTGGGTGACGGCGAGATTCTGGCGCTTCAGCGCTTCGCCTTCGCTCATCGCGGGGAGGCGGCGACTGTCCTCGTCGTCGCCGTCGTCGTCGCGGCCTTCCTGGTAGAGTGCGAGGAAGCCGTCGAATTTTATCACCTGGCCGGTGGCGCGCAGTTCCAGCACGCGGGCGCCGGCTTTCGCGGCGATATCGACCGTGGTGCGCTCGAGTTCGGCCGATTCCATCTGGCTTGCGATGGTGCGGATCCAGATCAGTTCATAAAGCCGGGCCTGATCGGTATCGAGCCGCCGGCGCATTTCCGCCGGCCGCCGCGACAGATCGGTCGGGCGGATGGCTTCGTGCGCTTCCTGCGCGTTCTTGGCCCTGGTCAGGTACTGGCGCGGGGCGTCCGGCACATAGGCGTTGCCGTAATCCTCGCCGATCACCTTGCGCGCCTGGGTGATCGCCGAAGGGTCGATCTGCACGCCGTCGGTTCGCATATAGGTAATGAGGCCGGTGGTCTCGCCGCCGATATCGATGCCTTCATAGAGCCGCTGCGCGATCCGCATGGTATGGGCCGGCGCAAAGCCGAGCTTGCGGCTGGCTTCCTGCTGCAGGGTCGAGGTGGTGAACGGCGCCTGCGGATTGCGGCGCGCCGGCTTTGCCTCGACCGTGGAAACCGTGAAGTTCGCGGCCTCGATCGCCTTCTTGAAATCCTCGGCTTCGGCGCCGGTGCCGATGTCGAGCCGCTGAATCTTCTTGCCGTCGGCGCCGACCAGCCGCGCCTCGAACGCCTCGCCGCGCGGCGTCGTCAGCGTCGCGACCAGCGACCAGTATTCGCGGGGTACGAATTTCTCGATCTCCAGTTCGCGGTCGCAGACAAGCCGCAGCGCTACCGACTGCACCCGGCCTGCCGAGCGCGCCCCCGGCAATTTGCGCCACAGCACCGGCGAGAGCGTAAAGCCGACCAGGTAATCCAGCGCGCGGCGGGCCATATAGGCGTCGACCAGCGCGCCGTCGATCTGGCGCGGATGCTTCATCGCATCCGTCACCGCCTGCTTGGTGATGGCGTTGAAGACGACGCGCTCGATTCTGTGGCCCTTGATCGCGCGCTTCTCCTTCAGCACCTCCAGCACGTGCCAGGAGATCGCTTCGCCCTCGCGATCGGGGTCGGTTGCGAGGATCAGCTTGTCGGC
The DNA here is from genome assembly GCA_963801875.1 of uncultured Alphaproteobacteria bacterium. GTDB lineage: Bacteria > Pseudomonadota > Alphaproteobacteria > Rhizobiales > Xanthobacteraceae > Bradyrhizobium. The sequence continues at coordinate 161,267 of CAWDGT010000014.1, forward strand.
GCCCTTGAGCGCCCTGGCGATGTCGTTGAGCCGGCCGGCTGCCTTGGGGTCGATCTCCCAGATCATCTGGAAATTGGCGTCCGGATCGACCGATCCGTTTTTGGCCGGGAGGTCCCGGACATGGCCGAATGAGGCCAGAACCTCGTAGGACGAGCCCAAATATTTGTTGATCGTCTTGGCTTTCGCCGGCGACTCGACAATGACGATATTCATGTCATTCCAATGGCTTAGGGAAAAAATAAAGGCCGGTTCCGCGAGATTCGCGTCGGCCGTTTCGCAGCGAACATGGGTGCAGCGGCGGCCCCTGTCAAATCGACAGATGTTGAAGGGGTCTTGGCAGGTCCTGACTTTCTATCCAAAAAGTTGTAAAATGCAACTTATGATAGCGCTCTCTGAAGGGGTATCTTGAGAGAATGCCCGGAATTGGAGATGTCGTCTCGCTCCGCATCTCACACCAGCGACACCAGCCCGCCGCCGTGACGTTCGAGTCTCCCTGCGAGTTCAAGCTCGAGCAGCACGGTGCGCACGATCGCCGGCGAGGTTTCGGCCATCCGGATCAGATCGTCGAGCGAGATCGGGCTTGGTCCGAGCAAACTGACGATGCGGGCGCGGTCGCCGACCTCGGGTTCGGAAGCCAGCGGCTCGTCCTCAGGCTCGCGCAATGCAAGCGGCCGGCCCATGATCGGCTCGACGGCGTTGATAACGTCGGATGCCTCCGTCGTCAGTGTCGCGCCCTGTTTTATCAGGTCGTTGGTGCCGGCGGCGCGCGGATCGAGTGGCGAGCCCGGCACCGCGAACACCTCGCGGCCCTGTTCGGCGGCGATCCGCGCCGTGATCAGCGAGCCCGAGCGAAGTGCCGCCTCCACCACGACGACGCCGAGTGCCATGCCCGAGATCAGCCGGTTGCGCCGTGGAAAATCGCGGGCGCGCGGCGCATGCCCGAGCGGCATTTCGGAAATCGCCGCCCCGCCAGTGTCGATCATCTCCGCCAGCAGATCCTCGTGCTCGGGCGGGTAGACCTTGTCATGACCGCCAGCCAGCACCGCCACGGTGCCGCTTGCGAGGCTGGCGCGGTGCGCCGCCTGATCGATGCCGCGCGCCAGTCCGGAGGCAATGACAAAACCGGCCTCTCCGAGATCGCGCGCCAGGGTACCAGCGAATTTCAGTCCGGCGCCGGAGGCGTTGCGCGAGCCGACGATGGCGATGACGGGCCGCATCAGCACATCGCGTGCGCCGCGCACGCCGAGCAAAGGCGGCGCATCGTCAAGGGTGGCCAGGCGCGGCGGATAGCCGTCTTCATCCGGCGTGACCAGATGGACGCCGAGTTTTTCGCCCACCGCGAGCTCAGTGCGCGCATCGTCCTCGCTGCAGATCCGCCCCGGACGCGCTGCACCGCCGCGCCGCGCCAGATCGGGCAGCCGATCCAGCGCCGTGCGCGCACTGCCGAAATGATTAATCAGGGAACGGAAGGTGCGCGGCCCGACATTGTCGGAACGGATCAGCCGCAACCAGTCGACCCGCTGCGCGTCGGTGAGGTGTCTCGTGCCCGGCGTTTTGCTGTCCATGCGGCCCCCGCGCGGGAGTGTGGATCAACTGGAGGGTGTGGGGAAGGGGGTTTAAACCCGGGGCCTCGTCACGTCATTCCGGGATGCGCCGTCAGGCGCAAACCCGGAATCTCGAGATTCCGGGTTTGCTCACTTCGCGCGGGCCCCGGAATGACGGTGTGCCGCTTGCCCCATCCCGGCGCGCTCCGTAAAAGCGGTCCGGTCGCCTCTAAGGAAACCACCCCATGATCTCGCTCGCCGAACTCCAGCGCCGTATCGATGCCGGCGATCTCTCGGCGGAAGCTGCGATCAGCCAGTCGTGCGAGGCGATCGCGGCTCATGAAAAGACCATCGGCGCCTTCGTCTGTCGCGCCGAGAACGTCCGCGCGGCGAACGCCGGGACGCTGCGCGGCATCGCGGTTGGCGTCAAGGACATCATCGATACATCTGATCTTCCGACCGAGATGGGTTCGGCGATCTACCGGGGCTGGCGGCCGCGGGCGGATGCGCCCGTCGTGATGTTGCTGAGAGAGGCGGGCGCGACCATCATCGGCAAGACCACGACCACGGCGTTTGCCGCGAACGATCCGACGGCCACGCTCAATCCGCGCAACCACGCTCACACGCCGGGCGGGTCGTCATCGGGTTCGGCCGCCGCGGTCGCGGCCGGCATGATTCCGCTGGCGCTGGGAACGCAGACCGGCGGCTCGGTGATCCGGCCTGCCTCGTTCTGCGGCGTGGCCGCCATAAAACCGTCGTTCCGGCTGCTGCCGACGGTTGGGATAAAATGCTTTTCGTGGACGCTGGACACGGTCGGGCTGTTCGCCGCAGGCGTCGACGATCTCGCGCACGGGCTTTCGGCGATCACCAACCGGCCCGAACTGTTGCCTGATGGCGCGAGAACGACGCCGCGCATCGGCGTCGTGACACAGGATTTCGCGGGCGCGCCGGAGAGCGCAAGCGCCGAGGCGCTGCGGATCGCCGGCGTCGCGGCCGGACGCGCCGGCGCCTCCGTCCGCGCGCTGGACATGCCGGAAATTCTCGCAGAGGCGTGGCGGATACATGAGACCGTGCAGCAATTCGAGGCGCATCGGGCGCTGGCCTGGGAATACCGGACGCAATACGACGCGATGCCGCCGCTGCTGCGCGCCAGGCTCGACCAAAGCAGGGGCATCCCGGCTGCCGACTACGACGCGGCGCGCGGGATCGCGAACCGGGCCCGGAAGGCGCTGGCAAGATTATTCGACGACGTCGACGTGTTGCTCACCTTCTCCGCGCCCGGCGCCGCGCCCAGGGGGCTGGCCTCGACTGGCGACACCCGCTTCAACAAGCTGTGGACGCTGATGGGCGTGCCCTGCGTCAGCGTGCCGGCTTACGTCGCGGACGGCGGATTGCCTGTCGGCGTGCAGGTGATAGCGCGATTTGGCAATGACGCCGGCGCGCTCAGGGCCGCGCGTTTTGTGGAAGAGGCATTGGCGCAGGGATGAGAGATACCGTCATTCCCTGATGCGCCGTCAGTTTGTAGGGCGGATTAGATTAGCGACAGCGTAATCCGCCGTCTTTCCGGCAAAACGTTATTTTTTCGCGGCGGGTTACGCTCTCGCCCGCCCAGTCCACCGGAACAATTCCGGCGTTGACGTCCCGATGAAATGACGAATGCGGCCAGTCGCGGACACGCGTGACCAGGCCGTGCTTCATCGGATTGATGTAGCAATATTTGACATGACGGGCGTAATCGGCTTCATCGCGGATCAGATGTTCCCAGAAGCGGCGTTGCCAGATGCCACGTTCGTTGCGTGCGATCCGAACGGAGCTGAGCCGTTCCCGCTTCGGTAGCGCCTTCGCAAACCGGCTCTTGATGAGCCGCCAGCGGGTCGAGAAATCGGCATCGTCCGGCGGCAAGGTCCAGATTGCATGGATATGATCCGGAAGCACGACGAAAGCGTCGATCGTAAAAGGGTGGTTTTGCCGCGTCGTGGTAACGGCCTCGCGCAAGATCGCAATATGGTCAACGAGCAGGGCTTGCCGCCGGTCCAGCAGATTGGCCGTAAAGAACCAGCAGCCGCCCGCCACGAACGCGCGACGATAATTTGGCATGGGGAGCGGCTCCGCACATGTCGCTCCGGTGTAGATGGGGCGGCGGATTACGCTACGCTAATCCGCCCTACAGTCGTCCCGGAATGACGATCCTTACTTCTCCCCGATCTTGCCCTCGGTCCCCGCCTGCAACCGCCTGATGTTTTCGCGGTGCACGTAGAACAACAGCAGCGTCAGCACCACGAATAGCGAGGCCAGCGCGGGGTGGCCGAACCACCACAGGAAAATCGGCGTGACAAAGCTCGCAACCAGCGCCGAGAGCGAGGAATAGCGCGTGGTGAAGGCGGTGGCGACCCACAGCACGCAAAACACCAGCGCTGCCGGCCAGAACAGCCCGATCAGCACGCCGATATAGACGGCGACGCCCTTGCCGCCCCTGAATTTCAGCCAGACCGGGAACAGGTGACCGAGAAAGGCGCCGAGCGCCGCCAGCATCGCGGCGTTGGGTCCGCCGTAATAGCCGGCGATGATCACCGCGACCGTGCCCTTCAGCGCGTCGCAGATCAGGGTGGCCGCGGCGAGGCCCTTGTGCCCGGTGCGTAGCACATTGGTGGCGCCGATATTGCCGGAGCCGATCGAGCGAAGGTCTTCCGTGCCCGCGAGCCGGGTCAGGATCAGCCCGAACGGGATCGAGCCGAGGAGATAGCCGAGGATGAAGGCGACCGGCAGAAATGCTTCAGCTGACATCGGCGTTCCCCCCTTTTATTAGACATGCTCGTAGACCGTTCGTCCGCCGACGATGGTGCGCACCACGCGGCCCGAGAACCGCGCTTCGTCGAACGGCGTGTTCTTGCACTGCGATTTGAGATCGGCAGGATCGAGCACCCACGGCGTATCGGCATCGATGACGATGATGTCGGCGGGGGAGCCCGCGCGCAACGTTCCACCCGGCAGGCCCAGCAGTTCGGCGGGGCGCGTCGACATCGCGCGGATCAGCGTCTTGAAATCCATATCGCCGCTGTGAATCAGCCGCAGGCCGGCCGGCAGCATGGTCTGCAGGCCGATCGCGCCCGAGGCGGCTTCGGCGAACGGCAGCCGCTTGACCTCGACGTCCTGCGGATTGTGGTCGGACATCACAACGTCGACCAATCCGGAGGCGAGTGCCGCGACCAGCGCGAGGCGGTCGTCCTCGGTGCGCAGCGGCGGCGATAGTTTCAGGAAGGTGCGGTAGGGGCCGATGTCGTTTTCGTTCAGCGTCAGATGATTGATCGAGACCGAGGCTGAGACCGACAGGCCGGCGTCGCGCGCGCGCTTGAGGATTTCCAGCGATTCGATGCAGCTTAGCGATGCGGCGTGATAGCGCCCGCCGGTGAGCGCGACCAGGCGCATGTCGCGCTCCAGCATCACGGCTTCGGCCGCATTGGGAATGCCGACCAGGCCCAGGCGCGTGGCGAACTCGCCTTCGTTCATGACGCCTTCGCCGATCAGATGGGGGTCCTCGGTGTGGTGCACGATCAGCGCGTCGAAATCCCGCGCATAGGTCAGCGTCCGCCGCATCACCTGCGCATTGGTCACGCTTCTGTCGCCGTCGGTGAAGGCGACGGCGCCCGCGGCTTTCAAGAGGCCGATCTCGGTCATCTCCTCGCCGCGCATGCCCTTTGTCAAAGCCGCCATCGGGTGGATGTTGACGATCGCGGTGTCGCGGGCGCGGCGCAGGACAAAGTCGACCGTCGCGGAATTGTCGATCACGGGCGAGGTATCGGGCTGGCAGATGATGGTGGTGATGCCGCCGGTCGCGGCGGCCTGGCTTGCGGAGGCAAAGGTTTCGCGGTGGCTGGCGCCGGGCTCGCCGACGAAGGCGCGCATGTCGATCAGCCCGGGGGCGACGATCTTGCCGGCGCAATTGACGATGTCGGTGCCCTCGGGCACGCCGGCGGCCCCGATGCCACGCCTGGAATCGCGGATCACGCCGTCGGCGATCAGGACGTCGCCGGGCCCGTCGAAATCGCGCGAAGGGTCGATCAGGCGGGCGTTGGCGAGCAGGATCGGGCGGCGGTCGGTCAGCATGATGTCACGCATTCGGCAGGTTGCGGGCCAGCGCTTCGAGCACCGCCATCCGCACCGCCACTCCCATCTCCACCTGTTCGCGGATCAGCGATTGCGCACCGTCCGCTACGATCGAGTCGATTTCGACACCGCGGTTCATCGGCCCCGGATGCATCACCAGCGCATCGGGCTTGGCATAAGCGAGCTTCTTCTGGTCGAGACCGAAATAGTGGAAGTATTCCTGGCTCGACGGCACGAACGAGCCGTTCATGCGCTCGCGCTGCAGCCGCAGCATCATGACGATGTCGGCGCCGTTGAGACCCTCGCGCATGTCGCGGGCAACCTCGACGCCCATCCGCTCGATGCCGCGCGGCAACAGCGTGGAGGGCGCCACCACACGGACGCGGGCGCCCATGGTGTTGAGCAACAGGATGTTGGAGCGCGCCACCCGCGAATGCATCACGTCACCGCAGATCGCGATCACCAGCCCCTCGAGCCGGCCCTTGTTGCGGCGGATGGTGAGCGCATCGAGCAGGGCTTGGGTGGGATGTTCATGGGCACCGTCGCCGGCGTTGACGACCGACCCGTCGACCTTGCGCGCCAGCAGTTCCACCGCGCCGGAGGCGTGGTGGCGGACCACCAGAATGTCCGGGTGCATGGCGTTCAGCGTCACCGCGGTATCGACCAGGGTTTCGCCCTTGCGCATCGAGGAGGAGGTCACCGACATGTTCATGACGTCGGCCCCCAGCCTTTTTCCCGCGATCTCGAACGAGGACTGGGTGCGGGTCGAGGCCTCGAAGAACAGGTTGACCTGGGTGCGGCCGCGCAGCGAGGTGCGTTTCTTGTCGACCTGGCGGTTGAGCTCGACATATTCCTCGGAAAGGTCGAGCAGGCCGGTAATATCGGCAGCCGAAAGCCCCTCGATTCCCAGCAGGTGCCGGTGACCGAGGACGAAGGTCGATTTCGATGCAGGGGTCATTAAAACCAGAGCTATAGGCAGAGATGCAACGGGGAGCAAGGGCCAATAGGGGGCTTGCGAGTTATCCCCCGATCTGTCGCAAGCAAGGTAAACGCTGACGCCGCAAAGTCGCCGCGATTGGATTGCCAACCATCTGGCATGCGCACTTTGATTTGGTTTGCACCGATCCTCCTGGTGGCGATGGCGCCGGCAAGCCCGGCTTCCGCGCAGCCCTTGCCCGGCGGTTTTGTCTTTCTGCGCGACATCGATCCGACCATTCTCCAGGACATCCGCTATGCCGGATCGAACAATTTCGTCGGCCGGCCGCTCCGGGGTTACGAGGCCGCTGAATGCCTGGTGAAGCGCGACGTCGCACTGGCGCTGAAAAGCATCCAGCGGGAGCTCGCGCCACAACGGCTGTCGCTGAAAATGCTGGATTGCTACCGCCCGGCGCGGGCGGTTCACGACATGGTGGTGTGGGCGCGCAACGGCCGGGAAACGCCCGCCGAGCGAAGGTTCAGCCCGGCGTTCAACAAAAAGGACCTGTTCCGGCTGGGCTATGTCGCCGAACATTCCCTCCATTCCACCGGCGCCGCCCTTGACCTCACTTTGGTCGATCTGACGGCCGACAATTCGGCTCGCTTCGATCCCGGTCAGGCCTACGCCGACTGCACCGCGCCCGCGGCTACCCGCGCGCCGGAGGGCGCCGTCGACATGGGTACCGGCTATGACTGTTCCGACCTCAAGGCGCATACCGCGGCCGGCTCCATCACGCCGGCCCAGCGCCAATGGCGAAAGCTGCTGGTGCGCGCGATGGCGAAGCAAGGTTTTGTCAATTATTCGAAGGAGTGGTGGCATTTTTCGCTGCCGGGGGCGGGTGGTCCCGCGTATGATTTTCCGATAACGGCGCGCCGCAATTGAGTCTGTCTGCGTCGTGAACTCACTTTCGAAATCCGCGGCAACGAGCTTTTGATCGTCAGGAACGGCCGATGACCCAGCCTTCATTCGCGACCCACGAAGTGTTCAACCAGTCGCCGCCGTTTTGGGATGTCGACCTGTTTGGGGTTGACCGGCCGCTGGTCGAGGCGGTTGCAGCCAATGGCGGGGCTTCGGCGAGCAAGGAACTGTCCGAATTCGGGCAGCACTGGGGTTCGGCTGTCATGGCCGAGCGGGGCCGCATCGCCAACGAGAACACGCCAAAGCTGCGGACCTTCGATTCCCGCGGCGTCCGGCGCGACGAAGTCGAGTTTCATCCCGCCTATCACGAGCTGATGGCGCGCAGCGCCCACGCCGGCATTCACAATTCGACCTGGAATGCCGACGGCAAGCCCGCTGGCGGTGCCGCCGAAGTGGTGCGGGCAGCGAAATTCTACATGGCAACCCAGGTCGAGACCGGTCATCTGTGCCCGATCACCATGACGCGCGCGTCGGTGGCGGCATTGGCGGCAGAGCCGGACCTGCTGGCAAAGGTGATGCCGGTCATTTCCACCCGCGCCTACGATCCCAATTTCGCGCCGTGGTGGACCAAGCGCGGCATGACGCTCGGCATGGGCATGACCGAGAAGCAGGGCGGCACCGACGTGCGCTCCAACATGACGCGCGCCACGCGCGACGGCGATGCCTATCGCATTACCGGGCATAAGTGGTTCATGTCGGCGCCGATGTGCGACGCCTTCCTGGTGCTGGCCCAGGCCGACGAAGGCCTGACCTGCTTCTTCATGCCGCGCTTTGCGCCGGACGGATCGATCAACGCGATCCAGTTCCAGCGGCTGAAGGACAAGCTCGGCAACCGCTCTAATGCCTCGTCCGAGGTAGAATTCGTCGGCGCCCATGCGATGCGGGTCGGCGACGAGGGCAAGGGCATCCGCACCATCATCCAGATGGTGCAGCTGACGCGGCAGGATTGCGCGATTGCCTCCGCGGGCCTGATGCGGTCCGGGCTCGCGCACGCGCTGCATCACGCCAGATATCGCAGCGTGTTCCAGAAGCACCTCGCCGATCAGCCGCTGATGCAGGCGGTGCTCTCGGACATGGCGCTGCATGTCGAGGCTTCCATCGCGCTGGTGATGCGGTTGTGCCGCTCGTTCGATCAGGCCCCGCTCGATTCAAGCGAAGCTGCGTTCATGCGGCTGTTGACTCCAGCCATAAAATACTGGGTCTGCAAGAGCGCGCCGGGATTTCTCTACGAGGCGATGGAGTGCCTCGGCGGCAACGGCTATGTCGAGGAGAACGTTCTGGCGCGGCATTACCGGGAATCGCCGGTCAATGCGATCTGGGAAGGGTCGGGCAATGTGATGTGCCTAGACGTGCTGCGGGCGTTGTCGCGCGAGGTCGAGGCGGCCGGCGCGGTGTTGCAGCAGCTCGCCGCGGAAACCAGCGACCTTTCCGGCGCCGGCGACGCGGTGGCGTTCATCGGCAAGGCATTCCGCAGGCCGGACAGCGAGCGCGTGGCGCGGCTGGCGGTCGGGAAGCTGGCGCTGCTCGCGGCGGCGGCGGCCCTCAACCAGGTGTCGCCGCACCATGCCGAATTGTTCGCGCGGACGCGGCTTGCCCAGAATCACGCCAGCATGTACGGCGCGGTCGAACTCGCCAGCGACGATATAAGCAGGTTGCTGGAGCGGGCGCTGCCGTGACCTTGAAAGCCGAATGATGGATTCCCTCAGTTCTGAATTTGCCGCGGTGCCCGCCGCGGTCATTGCCGCACAGAGGCCGCCCCGCATCTGGAAGTTCTGGGGCACGGCGCTGTGGGGACTGCTGATATTCGCCGCGATGTTTGCCGGACAGATGGCGGTCGTGACCTGGTTCGTGTTGCAGCGGGAAGGGCCGATCGATATGGCCGCCGCGATTCATGTCGTCGGCGGCGGCCTGACGATCTCGCTCTCGGTGATTACAGGCCTGCCGGCGGTGCTCGCCGCGCTGTGGTTCGCGATCCGGCCGTCGCGCACCCCGTTCGCCGATTACCTGGCGCTGAGCGGGACCTCCTGGGTCCATTTTCTGATCGGCGCCGTCGCGCTGGGCGTGCTGGTGATGGGGTGGGACCTGCTGTCGCGCGCGACGGGACGCGAGGTTGCGCCGGGATTCATGGGGGAGGTGCTGCAATCGGCGCGCGCCGATGGCGCGCTATGGCTTCTGGTGGTCGCGTTCTCAGTCGCAGCTCCCGTCTCGGAGGAATTGTTCGCACGCGGGTTTCTCTACCGCGGCTGGTCGGAATCCTTTCTCAGGGTTCCCGGCGCCATTCTGCTGTCATCGCTGGTGTGGACGTCGCTGCATCTGCAATACGACTGGTTCTTCTTCGGCGAGGTGTTTTCGATCGGGCTCCTGCTCGGTTATCTCCGCTATCGCTTCCATTCGACCTGGCTGACGATATTTGTGCACGGCCTCAACAATCTGGCCGCGGTGGTGCAAACCTTGGCGATCGCCGGAGGGAGCTGAAGGGTAAAGCCGCGACCGCGTCAGCGTGCTTCGCGCAGGGTCGCCAGCCGGTCCAGCGCGCCCTGCAGGATGAAGATCGCAGCGTGTTCGTCGATCACCTTCGCGCGGCGGGCGCGGCTCATGTCGGTGCCGATCAATTCGCGTTCGACCGCCGCAGTGGAGAGACGCTCGTCCCACAAGGCAATGGTGAGGTCGGTCAGTCCGGAAAAATTGCGGGCGAACGCGCGGGTGGATTGCGCGCGCGGTCCCTCGCTTCCGTCCATGTTGATGGGCAGGCCGAGCACGAAACCTGCCGCGTTGCGCGCGGTGGCAATGGCGAGCAGGCGCGCGGCGTCCGACTTGAAGGCCTTGCGCTGGATGGTCTCGACGCCGGTCGCAAGCCTGCGATCGGGATCGGACACCGCGACGCCGATGGTCTTGGTGCCGAGATCGAGGCCGACCAGCGCGCCGCGTTCAGGCCAGTGCGCGGCAGCTTCGATCAGCGGCAGGATGAGGGCAGGCATCGCCTCGCATAACACGCGGGCCTCGAGGCGTGCAAAGCGGGGAGATCGAGGGCGATGGATCGGCTGACATTATTTGGCTTGTTCGCGGTGTCGGCGATGCTGGTGTGCTACGCGCTGGAGGATCGCAGCCGCTGGTTCATCCTTGCCTTCGCGGTCGCCTGCGCATTGGGTTCCGTTTACGGCTTCCTGCAGGGCGCCTGGCCGTTCGGGCTGGTCGAGGCGGTTTGGGCAGGGGTCGCGCTGCGGCGCTGGAGCGTCAGGCGACGCGTGATTGCATAGCTGGTCGGCGCTGCAGGGTGCTAGTCTGTTGGCGGCCCGCGGCAACGATGCCGCCGCGCCGATCCCCCAACACCGAAAATGGGCAGACCATGTGGCCGGACCGCCGATTCCTCGAGCTCTTCAAAACCGAATTTCCCATTGTTCTCGCGCCGATGGCGGGGATCATGGATGCGGAGCTGGTGATCGCGGCCGCGCAAGGCGGCGCGCTCGGTTCGCTGCCGTGCGCGATGCTGTCGGCGGATAAGGCGCGCGAGCAGTTCAATATCATCCGCCAGCAAGTGTCCTCGCCGGTCAGCATGAACTTCTTTTGCCACAAGGCGGTCGATGCCGATCCGTCGCGCGAAGCCGGGTGGAAGCAGCGGCTTGGGCCCTACTACAAAGAGCTGGGGCTCGATCCGGCGGCGCCGCTCAACGCCGCCAACCGCGCGCCGTTCGACGCCGCGATGTGCGAACTCGTCGAGGAGCTGAAGCCCGAAGTCGTCAGCTTCCATTTCGGCCTGCCGGATCCGGCGCTGCTCAGGCGCGTCAAGGCCGCCGGCTGCATCGTGATGTCGTCGGCGACCATCGTAAAGGAGGCGATCTGGCTCGAGGAAAACGGCGCGGATGCCATTATCGCGCAAGGCGCCGAGGCCGGTGGTCATCGCGGCATGTTCCTGACTTCCGATGTCGCCGAGCAGCCCGGCACCTTCGCATTGGTGCCGCAGGTGGTTGACGCGGTGAAGGTCCCGGTGATCGCGGCGGGCGGCATCGCCGACGGGCGGGGCATCGCGGCGGCGTTCGCGCTGGGCGCGGCCGGCGTGCAGATCGGCACCGCCTATCTGCGCTGTCCGGAATCGAAGGTGAACGCCCCGGCGCGGGTCGCGCTGGCCCAGGCGGTCGACGATTCCACCGTGATCACCAACGTCATGACCGGCCGACCGGCGCGCGGGATCGCCAACCGGGTGATGCGCGAGGTTGGCCCGATCTCGGCCGATGCGCCGGCCTTTCCCCATGCGGCGACCGTCCTGGCGCCGTTGAAGGCGGCGGCCGAAAAGCTCGGCAAGGTCGATTTCACCAATCTTTGGGCCGGACAAGCGGTCCGGCTCGGCCGCGCGATGCCCGCCGCCGAGCTGACCCGGGCGCTGGCCGGCGCCGCTTTGGCGCGGCTGAGCCAGATGGCCGGCTGAGCGAGGCGACGGCCGCTGTTGCGGCGCAAAAGCCCCCTCTGCTATACGGCGGACTGAATTTTGCCGTTAGAGGCCATATATAATGTCCGTCGACGCCGACACCGTTCGCCGCATTGCGCATCTTGCCCGGATCGCGGTCTCGGAGACCGAGGTTCCGCATCTGCAGGGCGAGTTGAATGCCATGCTGGCTTTCGTCGAGCAGCTTTCGGAAGTGAATATAGAAGGGGTCGAACCCATGACCTCGGTGATGCCGATGGAAATGAAGAAGCGCGCCGACGTGGTCAATGACGGCGAGATCGCCGATGACATCGTCAGGAACGCCCCGGCGACAGACGATCATTTCTTTCTGGTGCCGAAAGTCGTCGAGTAGATCATGGCGTTGTCGGGCGAGGTGGGTGCCGGCTCGCGTGGAGAAAACGCTAAACAAAGACGCTAAACCAAAGAGACTTCGAGACGGGAAATCCGATGTGCCTGCTCTGCGACGATGAAAAGGCCTATCAGGCCTATATGAATTATCTCGACGCGATGGAGCGGCAGGGCAAGGCCGCCGATCCCGACAAGGCCATGGACGCCGTGCTGGATGCGCTGGAGGCCGCCGACAAGGCAAGCGGCAAGGTTTTGCAGGACGATCCGGCCAACGACAAGACGCTGTCTCCGTTTTTCTGCAGCCCGGTTGATAAATGACCGATTTGACATCGCTGACGCTCGCCGAGGCTCGAAGTGGCCTCGCGAACAAATCCTTTACCTCGCTTGAACTGACCGACGCCTACCTCGGGGCGATCGAGGCCGCGCGCGCGCTCAATGCCTTTGTGATGGAGACGCCGGATCAGGCCCGCGCCATGGCGCGCGAGGCCGACGCCAGCATTGCGAAAGGGCAGGGCGGCCCGCTCGCCGGCATTCCGCTCGGGATCAAGGACCTGTTCGCTACAAAAGACGTGCGCACCACCGCGTGCTCGAAAATCCTCGACAATTTCGTGCCTCCTTACGAATCCACGGTGACCTCGCAGCTCTGGCGCGACGGCGCGGTCATGCTCGGCAAGCTCAACAATGACGAGTTCGCGATGGGCTCGTCGAACGAGACCTCGTGCTTCGGCCCGGTGGTCAATCCGTGGCGGCGCGACGGCGCCAACACCGCGCTGGTGCCGGGCGGCTCATCCGGCGGCTCGGCGTCGGCGGTGGCGGCGTTGTTGTGCATGGGTGCGACCGCGACCGATACCGGCGGTTCGATCCGTCAGCCGGCCGCGTTCACCGCGACCGTCGGGATGAAGCCGACCTATGGGCGCTGTTCGCGCTGGGGCATCGTGGCGTTTGCATCTTCGCTCGATCAGGCCGGGCCGATCGCGCGCAGCGTGCGGGATGCGGCGATCCTGATGCGCTCGATGGCCGGTCACGACCCCAAGGACACCACCTCGGTCGACCGCGCGGTGCCGGACTACGAGGCCGCGATCGGAAGATCCGTGCGTGGCATGAAAATCGGGATACCCCGCGAATATCGCCTCGAGGGCATGCCGGCCGAAATCGAAAAGCTCTGGAGCGAGGGCGCGGCCTGGCTCAAGGCGGCCGGTGCCGAGCTCGTTGAGGTGTCGCTGCCCCACACCAAATACGCGTTGCCGGCCTATTATATCGTCGCACCCGCGGAGGCCTCCTCCAACCTCGCCCGCTATGACGGCGTACGCTACGGCCTGCGCGTGCCCGGCCGCGCGATCGGCGAGATGTATGAGGGCACCCGCGCCGAGGGATTTGGCGCCGAAGTCCGCCGCCGCGTCATGATCGGCACCTATGTGCTCTCGGCCGGCTATTACGACGCCTATTATCTTCGCGCGCAGAAGGTCCGCACCCTCATCAAGAGGGATTTCGAGGATTGTTTCGCCAAAGGCGTAAACGCCATCCTGACGCCGGCGACGCCGTCGGCGGCGTTCGGCATCGGCGAGAAGGGCGCCGATCCCGTCGAGATGTATCTCAACGACATCTTCACAGTGACCGTGAACATGGCGGGGCTTCCCGGCATTGCCGTTCCGGCCGGCAAGGATGCGCAGGGCCTGCCGCTCGGCCTTCAGCTGATCGGCCGTCCGTTCGACGAAGAGACGCTGTTCTCGCTCGGCGAGGTGGTGGAGCAGACGGCCGGGCGCTTCACGCCGGTGAGGTGGTGGTGACCATGGCGGAGTTCAAAGCCAGTTTTTCGGGCGCAACACCGGCGCCCGATCTCGACGCGCCGCTTGCCGCGCTGTGGTGGGCGGCAAAGGGCGGGTGGGACCGGGCGCACAAGATCGTTCAGGATCACGCGACCGCTGAGGCGGCATGGGTTCATGCCTATCTGCACCGGGTCGAAGGCGATTCTGCCAACGCCGGCTATTGGTACCGGCAGGCCGGCCAGCCGGTGGCGAAGGGGCCCGTCGAAGCTGAATGGGAACGGATCACTTCCGCGCTGCTTGAGACTGGAAGAACATGAGTGCCACAACGGCAAGACTGATAAAGGGCTCAACCGGCGACTGGGAAATGGTGATCGGGCTGGAAGTCCATGCCCAGGTCACCTCGAAGTCAAAACTGTTTTCCGGCGCCTCGACCGAGTTCGGCGGCCAGCCGAACAGCCATGTCTCGCTGGTCGATGCGGCGATGCCGGGCATGCTGCCCGTGATCAACGAGGAATGCGTGCGCCAGGCGGTGCGGACCGGTCTCGGCCTCAACGCGCAGATCAATCGGCGCTCGGTGTTCGACCGCAAGAACTATTTCTATCCGGATCTGCCGCAGGGCTATCAGATCAGCCAGTACAAGTCGCCGATCGTGGGCGAGGGCGAGGTGGTCATCGAGTTGGCCGGTGGCGAAACCGCGGCGATCGGCATCGAGCGGCTGCATCTGGAGCAGGATGCCGGCAAGTTGCTGCACGATCGCAGCCCGACCATGTCCTATGTCGACCTCAACCGGTCCGGCGTCGCCCTGATGGAGATCGTTTCCAAGCCCGATATCCGCTCCTCGGAGCAGGCAAAAGCCTATGTGACGAAACTGCGCTCGATCCTGCGCTACCTCGGCACCTGCGACGGCGACATGGAGAAGGGGTCCTTGCGCGCCGACGTTAACGTCAGCGTGCGCAAGCCGGGAGAAGCGCTCGGCACCCGCTGCGAGATCAAGAACATGAACTCGATCGCTTTCATCGGCCAGGCCATCGAATACGAGGCGCGCCGCCAGATCGGCATTCTCGAGGACGGCGGCGCCATCGATCAGGAAACCCGGCTGTTCGATCCGAACAAGGGCGAGACCCGCTCTATGCGTTCCAAGGAAGAAGCGCACGACTACCGTTATTTCCCGGATCCCGATCTGCTGCCGCTGGAATTCAGCGAAGCCTGGGTCGCGGGATTAAAGGCCGATCTGCCGGAATTGCCGGACCAGAAGAAGGCCCGCTTCATCGCCGATTTCGGTCTCTCCCCCTACGACGCCGGCGTGCTGGTGGCCGAACGCGAGAGCGCCGATTTCTTCGAGGCCGTACTGGCAACGCTCAAGGACAAGGCCCGCGACGGCAAACTCGCCGCCAACTGGGTGATCAACGAACTGTTCGGCCGGCTGAACAAGGAAGGCCGGGATATCGCGACCTCGCCGGTGTCGGCCGACCAGCTCGGCGTAATCGTCGATTTGATCGGCGAGGCCACCATCTCCGGAAAAATTGCGAAAGATCTGTTCGAGATCGTCTGGGAGGAAGGCGGCGACCCCCGCGCGCTGGTCGAGGCGCGCGGCATGAAGCAGGTCACGGACCTCGGCGCGATCGAGAAGGTGGTCGATGACATCATCGCCGCCAATCCGGACAAGGTCGCGCAGGCGAAAGCCAGGCCTCAGCTCGTCGGCTGGTTCGTCGGCCAGGTCATGAAGTCATCCGGTGGGAAGGCCAATCCGCAAGTCGTCAACGAGCTGCTCAATTCCAAACTCGGTCTCTGAAGTCCGCGCGAGGTGACGCCGGCGTCGTTGTCGCCGGCGCGCTTGATGCGCATGCACGCTTGCGCCGATCGTTTGCCGTGAGCGGCGATGCATCGCGCGAGACCGCAACACAGCTGCGAATCAGCGGCACGCGATTCGCGCAAAAAGCTGGTTTTGGCTGATGACGATGAGACGCGACGCCGGTGAGCATGAAAATTTTTTTATTGCCAAAAACCGCGACTCAGAGTCCGCGCAACGCGCTTTCGGCCAGCCCCGACGCGTCGCGACGACGTCCGCCGCGCGCCGATCGTTCAATGCGCGGATAACGAAAACACCTGCGGCACAGTCGCTTCCTGCGGTATCGACGATCGCCCGCATTGGCTTTCTACGCGCTGATCGCATCGTCGCGTGCATGGTTTGCCACGTTGCCGGTGAACGCGCGTCGCGCGCTCTCACATCGCCGCGTCAATACTTCCTTAAGCAGGACGCTGTTTTTTTGGATGCGTTGGTGTATTCGGGATGTAGTGCATCTCGATTCCCGAGTGCACGCAGCGATTAAGCCATCTCACTACATCAGGAGGGCAACATGGCCAAGAAAGCTAAGAAGGCGAAGAGCGCAGTGAAGAAGACTGCGAAGAAGACCCGCAAGGTCTCCAGGAAGAAGTAAATCTCGCTTCTAAAAATTGCCGGCGACTTGATGCCGGCACGTCACAAGAGCCTTCAGGACGATTTGCTTTTCGAAGCGGATTTTGGATAGGCGGCTCTGGTCGACGAAAGAGGGTGTCGGCGAGACATCAGGTCAAACGGCTGGATCGACTTTTCGAGGAGTTCGCTCTTTTGAAAACCGGTCCGGCAGAAGAAACAGGTTTTCTTCGTTCGGTGCGGATCTTGCGGTCCGCAATTTCACCGGCGCTCTCTAGCCCAAGTGAAATCTGGTCCTGACGTGTTCGCCGACGCCCTCGTTCCCCGGGGCGAGTCTTCGCCGCCCAGGCCGCTGGCACCCGGCGCTCCGATTTCCCCAAATCCGCGCATCTGCAGCATCGTTGTTTGGACCGCGCCGTGCGGGACGTGGCTGCACAGTATCCAGGACGCCGCGGCGCTGCGAAGACGCGGAGCGAGACTGCGCCGATGGTTATCGTTTTGCCAAATGGCAGGGTAAACCGAATTCGGCGAGCGAACGAAAACCCCGGTGAAACCTGCATTTCCCTGATTTCGCAACGATGCGCACCGGCAATGCGTTTACGCCGGATTCATCGCGATACTTAAACCGCCCTTCAAATTTGATCGGTCATGATCATCCCAACAAGCCGGTAAACGGCGCGGAGAATGAATAACGGGACGTTTTTGCAATTGGACAGGAGCCGCGCGCGGCACGCGCGACTGACAAGATCAAAAAGGAGAGGGCGGATGTTTCAGGGGCACATCGATCTGGATACGGCGACGGCGGTGGAAGCGAGCGCTATTCCCGACGTGCTGTTCGAGCGCGGCCTGTACTGGGCGAGCGGTCGTTCCGGCGTGGTCAATCTGGTCGCCGCGCACAAGTGGTTCAACCTTGCAGCCCTGAAAGGCCGCGCCGACGCCATTCGGCTGCGCCGCGAGGTCGCCGAAATGATGTCCAAAGCCGAGATCGCCGCGGCCCAGCGCGAAGCCCGGGCCTGGATGACCACCCACTAAGATTCCTTAGGCGAGGTGCTTTTCGATCAACTCGCGCTGTGATCCCATCACACGGCTATTTGATGCGATATGGCTTCGACTCAGTATCGGTATCGGTCCCGATAGACGCCGCGCCGCTGGCGCGCGAACGCGTACTGGGGATTGATCCCGCAATAGGCGTCAGTCCCGCTCGCGGTGGCCATGCATTGGGCGTAGCTGGAGAACTGGCAATTGCCGGGATAGCCCCATATGCGCCCTTGCAGGCACCAGCTATCCTGTATGTTCCCGGCAGACGCGGGCGATATTGATCCGACTGTAGTCAGGGCGGAAATAGTTGCCAGAATGGCGAGGGAAAAATGGCGAGGCATGGGTGTGACTCCTTGATTGCATTCGACCGGCCACTGTCGCTTGTGGACAGCCAGCTCGTCGAACTGGATTAGCTCAATAACCGCGGGGATGCCGCCGGTCGTTTCGTCCAAGCGGCGCTGTTGCGCCCACGTAATACGGGTTGATGCTGCACAGGCCCGCGTTGCCGGAAGCCGACGCCGCACATTGGGCCAGCGTGTAGTAGGTGCAATCCTCGAAAGCGCCTCCCCAGACGGTGCGGTGCATGCATACCGGAAAACCCGGATCATATGTCTGAGCCCGGGCTTGCCCTGCTGCCGAAAGCAATCCGATCGCCAAAATTGCCGCGGCCAGAATACGCATTCGAACCTCCTTCGAAATCGGCGCACCATCAGCGCACGGACGCTGACAGGCCATATTGATCCTGGTCAATTCACGTTCTCGCGCGAGCCTGCGAAGGCGCGGAGCGTGAAATTTCAAGGCCGGCCGCCTGTCACAAGGTTGACGCCACCGTCCATTGTTAAGGTGCGCTGCCGAGTGCCGACTCAACCAACCCGTTCGGTATGAGGTTGTCACACATGTCTTAGGTACGACATTTCTTCGGTCCGACATTCGGTCTTCTGCAGGAAACGCTTCTTCGCAAGAGCCTTGCCCGAGCCTGATTTGAAGTATCGCTCAAGCCTGCGTGCCGTCACTTCATCCGCGACCCGCCACATAGCAGCAGAGAACTACCGGCAAGTACTTGCTTGTGGAAACGACATGCCCGGTCTGATGAGATGCCAATCGACGCCGGAGATCATCGGTCGAGCCGACATAGATGTCGCCGTTGCTGAGCTCAAGGAAATAGACGTACCACAAGCGGAACAGTCTCCCTGTGCTCCTGCGGAGCTTCGGGAGACACCCTTCGCCCTGCGGTCTTCGGTGGCCCGCCACCCGTAGCCCGCAGGGCGAAGGGTGGCGGAGCCGGAGACCGTCGAACTATCGACTGCAGCCGTTCACCACCGTTCGCTGATGATTGAAGTTACCCCTGTTATATGGGCATTTCTTTCCACCTCTGATTTCTATCGCTCGTTGCCGTTCACGGCGATCCCCCAATCAATTCAAACTAGACCCATCCCGCTCTAGACTTCCTCCGCCCCTCTAGGGCGCGCTTCCGGTGCATTATAAAAATTGAGTGTGACTTTTAAGGCACGGAAATTTCAGGGTTTCTAAAGTACCCTCGATGATGGTTGGTCGGGTCAGCCGCGACTAGAATTGGGAAAAAATGCGATGAAAAAATTTCTATTGGGTACAGTTGGGTTAGTTGCATTGGGCATGGCGGCTCCTGCGCTCGCCGCGGACATGGCGGTTAAGGCCGCACCGATGCCTTACGTCGCCCCGATCTATGACTGGTCGGGCTTCTATATCGGCGCCAACGGCGGCTGGGGCGAGAGCCACAGCTGTGTGGATCTCTTTGACGGGGCTGGCGTAGACTTCGCTTCGGGCTGCGGCAGTCGATCCGGAGGCCTCTTCGGTGGCCAGCTCGGTTATCGCTGGCAAGCCAGCCAGTGGGTGTTTGGCTTGGAAGCACAGGGCGATTGGGCGGATCTCAGCAACCAGCGCCTCAGCATCTTCAATCCTGCGTTCTCTACCCGCACCAAGACCGATGGCATCGGCCTTTTCACCGGCCAGATCGGCTATGCATGGAACGCCTCGCTGTTTTACTTCAAGGGCGGCGCGGCGGTGGTAGACAACCGGTTTAGCATCCTCGATACCGCCACTGGCGTTGAACTGGCCGCGGTGAGCGCGACCCGCTGGGGTGGCACCGTGGGTGTTGGCTGGGAGTATGGCTTCGCACCGAATTGGTCCGCCGGTATTGAATACGACCATCTGTTTATGGGCAATTCGAATAACTCGTTCACGGTTACCGATCCGCGTCTCGTCCGTATCGGTATCCTCAACGATCGGATCAGCCAGGACGTGGATATGCTCACTCTGCGCGTCAACTACCGCTTCGGTGGTTACGGGGCACCAGTGGCCGCGCGCTACTGAGTTCAATCTCCAGCAAACTCAAAGCCCCGGCATCGTCCGGGGCTTTTTTGTTCCCGAAAAGTGATCGCTCGGAGCGAATATCCCTGTAGACATTTTCGGAAGGCGGCGGGCGTTAACCGCGAGGTCCGCTTTACACCCGCGAACTCACATCGTCAGCCCGGCAGCGAAGCGTTGGACATTGCTCGCTTGTGCCTTGCCACATTGCAACGCCCGCTGCCTTTTCCCAATGTCGGCAATTTTGCGAGTGAGCGCCCAATCACGGCTCGTTCATCAAACGGTCATAAAAGCGAAAGAAACTCAATCACTGGCAGAGCGGGCTGGAAATTAGCGCTGGCAGGCCAAATGTTGGGCGGGATGCGATCTGTGGCGGGGTGATGGTCACCTCCGGGGGAAGGATTTTGTCGGGGCACGTACATGTTGTTGACGACGATGCTGCGTTCCGGACGGCGATAGAACGTCGTTTGAAAAAGGCTGGCTACGAGGTCGTCACCTATCCGACGGCCCAACATTTGCTCGATCGCTTGCCGAGCGAAATTGAATTCGGCTGTATCCTCCTCGACGTTCGGATACCGGGATTGAGCGGACCAGAACTACAGGGTCGCCTAAACGACCTTGGCTCGAGCATGCCCATCGTGTTTCTCACTGGCCACCCCGATGTTCCGACCACGGTGCGGACTATCAAGGCGGGTGCGGAGGATTTTCTGACCAAACCTGTGTCGTCGGATGACCTTCTCCGGGCAATTAAGCGGGCTATGGCGCATCATGAAGTGACGCGCAGCCTAAAGACCAAGCTGGACTTGGCTCGTGCTCATATTGAGAAACTGACGCCGCGCGAGCGGCAAGTCTTCGAGCTTGTCATTCGCGGGCAGACCAACAAGCAGATGGCCAACATGTTGGGCGCGACCGCGCGCACGATTAAGGCGCATCGCCAGCGAGTGATGGAGAAAATGCAGGTCCAATCCCTGACGGACCTTGTTTCTCTTGCCGAGCGGGTCGGTGTCTTGCGCGCGTCCGGTAACGGAATGTCGGCTTAGCCAATCAATCAATAGCTTTAAGCCACTATTGTCCCAAGGGACACTAGCAGCTGCTTCATATGCGGCGTAGCCGGATTGCTACGGTTTTGTGACAGACAAGGGGTTACCTTTGCTTCACCGGAACCTCGTTTTTGTCGTCGATGACGACGCGGCAATGCTACGGAGCGTAGCTCGAATGCTGCGGCAGTTCGGCTACGCCAGCTTGTTGTTTCCGTCTGCGGAGACCTTCGCAAACCAGAGCGATTTCGACAGGGCGCTTTGCGTCGTTCTCGACATCAACTTGGGCGATGTTTCAGGCATCGAACTGCGGCTCCGTCTCAAGGCGGCTGGCAATTCAGTGCCGGTCATCTACATGACTGGCAACGATACCCCTGCCGTTCGCGAGGCTGCGCTTCAATCCGGATGCCTCGGCTATCTCACAAAGCCGTTCTCCGCGAGGTCGCTGATCGAGCCGCTCGAGAGAGCCTCGGCTGCTTGACGATGCCCAAACCATTGATCGCCGGTTCTCGCTGGCGGGCGACCCAGCGGGTATCTTCCTTTTGCCGGGCGAGGCACTCGCTTGATACAGCCTTTTAGGCCGATGCGTTTGGTGCTGAAAAATCTGGCGGCCCACCGCAGTTCTAACCTTCTTTCAAGGTCAAGAGGGATTTCCATGGCCAGCGCTCCGGGCTTCGCCTTGGGGTTTACCAGTTGCTCGCTGGCACCCCGACGAGGTTGCTCCGCTCGGGGGGGGGGCGGGGGAGCGAAACAACCTCATCGAAGGCTCGTGCTGTACTATGCTCGGGAGAACCTCTCCAGCACGGTGCCCGGCATGCGATCAAAGATTTCCACGGGGCGCTATTGTCCTCATGGACAAGCTTCGCCAGCTTGCCAGCGAATATAGATGGCCGGCGTATGGTTATCACTTCTTGCCGCAGGACGTAGGGGTGCGGGAATAGGGAACCAATAAAACACGCCTTGAACAACTGATTGATCTTGGCATTCGGCCCTCTCGCGTACCACGCCATGAGGTCGACGACGGCATCAACGCGATACGGACGAATTTTGGCCATTTCGAGTTTGATGAACATGGCTGCAGCGACGGTCTCAAGGCATTGCGGGCCTACCGCAAGGAATGGGACGAGGAACGCGGGCGCTGGAAGGACAAGCCGCGGCATGACTGGGCTTCTCATGGGGCGGATGCGCTGCGCTACTGCGCGATGGCAACTAACGAGTGGATGAAAACGCTACTGACAGATGTTATCCCGCCCGCCGAGGACATGCGTTTGGCGGTCCTTTGTCCCACCGATCCGAAAACCCAGCGTGGCATCACCCTTGACGAGCTCTTTGAATTCAACGAGGGCCGCTCGAGAAGGCAACAGCGCGTCTAGGCGTGGATCAGGCGAGCAGCAATGTAAGCGATCTGGACCCTTGTCAGGTTGGTCGCGCCACGGACCCTTTGAAGCGTTGGATATTCGAGAAAAATCTAGCTGAATCAGATACTTAAAGTTTGCGCTCAAGTGTTGCGATTGAGTGACAGTTTTTCTAGTTGAATTGGGGTATCTTTCCCGCAGAAATTCTGCTGCGGCCTTTGGGGACAATACGATGAAGAAGATTTTGCTGGGTGCATTTGCTCTCGCTGCGCTAGGCATGGCCGGCGCTCCAGCCTCGGCAGCCGATCTTGCCGCCCGCCCTTACACCAAGGCGCCGCCTCCGATGATCGCTGCCATTTATGACTGGAGCGGTTTCTATGTCGGCCTCAACGGCGGTGGCGGCTGGTCCCACAAATGCTGGGATCGCGACACGGGTTTGGGCGGGACATTCTCTGCCGCTGAGGGCTGCCATGATGCAAGCGGCGGCGTTTTCGGTGGCCAGATCGGTTATCGCTGGCAGGCCGGCTCTTGGGTGTTTGGTCTGGAAGCTCAAGGCGACTGGGCAAACCTTACGGGGTCCAACACCAGCCTAATTGTGATCCCCGGTGGTATTTGTATCAACTTCTGCCCTCCAGCGGTGAATACAGGAGACCGTTCGAAGATCGACGCCTTTGGCCTGTTCACCGGTCAGGTGGGCTACGCCTGGAATAACGTTCTTTGGTATGTGAAAGGCGGCGCGGCCGTCACAAGCGACAAATACAACGGCTTCTTTACCGCTACGGGATTGGTGTTCGATTCGGTCAACGAAACCCGCTGGGGTGGCGTCGTCGGGACTGGTCTGGAGTTTGGCTTTGCGCCAAACTGGTCAGTGGCCTTCGAGTACGACCATCTGTTCATGGGCACACGCACTTTGGACTTCTTTGCGACCACTGGTGCAGGAGTCTTCTCTCGCGAAGACCGTATCCATCAGGACGTCGATATTGCCACCGTCCGCGTGAACTATCGCTGGGGCGGCCCGGTTGTTGCGAAGTACTGACATCACTTAAACTGAATGTTAGAAAGGCCGGCTAAAAAAGCCGGCCTTTTTGCTGAGTGAGTGGATGTCTGAGAAAGTCGACAGACCAATTATAGATCCGCGGTCGAGCCGCAAGGAAATTGCGGATTATATCAATTACGCATTTAAGTCGTCTGACATCGCCGCCATTTGTCATGCCATCGGGGATGCAACTCGGCTGCACAATGTTTCTGATATAGCGAAAAAAGCGGAAATAGAGCGACCAAGCGTTTACCGAGCTTTTGCGGGACAACAGCATCCAAATCTTTCAACCGTGCTGGGCGTTCTAGATGCGATGGGCTTTCAGCTTAAAGTCGTTCCGCGCCGAGGACAGCGCGCAAGGTTAGCGAGAGCGCGAAAATCGGAAGAGCGCTGAACTGCGAGCAATGTTTTGTTGGTCGCAGCAAAAGGGCGCCTGGCCGACCTCACCGGCGGCCCGATAATCACGAAAATGAGGGAAATTGCCGGATCATTTTCACTTGTCGCGCTGATCTTCCGGTATGTCTGCGGCTTTTCTGACGTATGCATCCCAATCGAGAAGATGGCCTGCGGGAACGTTTAAGCCCGATCTCGACCAGCCTACGGATGGCTTTGGAGCGGACGTGGTGCGGGTTGGTTCGATGATGGCCACAAATCGTCCGGCTGTACACCAAGCGCATTTGCAAGCGCACCTAGCTCAGACCTTGTTGGCACTCTCTGTCGGCTTTCATAGAGCGAGATGAGAAACGAATAAGTGCAAGCCTGTTTAGCAAGTTCCCTCGGGCCCCATCCTCTCAGCATTCTAGCGGCGATAAGACGTTGCGCAAAAATTGCACCATCATCATTCATCTTGCTTCCGTCATATTTGATTCGTGCAGCCAATTCAGCGTGTGTGGAAGTCAAGGTGAAATCAAGACTCTTTTCAGGGGAAGCCTCAACTTGTGCGCCTTGTTCCGGATTGCCTTGGGCGTGCGATTGAACCTCACCGCGATGGCCTCCGGGCTCTTGCCACTAAGTATCAATGCTCGGAGTTCTTCTTCTTCTTCGCGCGTCCAGAGGGTTGGTGCATGGCGCATTCTCACTTCGCCTTTAGCCCCAGATCAATCCGGCAAAACCGTACGCTGCACACAGGGCAGCCACGGTCGCGGATATAGCTGCGAACGCGTTAATGCGTGATATCCGCTACAGCGCGGCGATGAAAGTATCCACGTTATCCGGCACGGGAATCACGAAGACAGCGCGCCGCCGCTGCCACCCATTTGTCGGCTGCAGTCATTTCTTCGCCTTCAGCTCCAGCTCCGTCGACAGAGATGATCGACAATTGCGAAGGCGAGCAAAGCGATCATGAACCATTGCCATCCAGCATAGCGCTGCTTCTTAAATTCTCGGTTGAGGTCTGTCTGGCTTGCGTGCCTTACTGGAAGGCTTCGATAATGCGTTGCCGCTGACGAGCGATATGCGCGGCTTTTGTGCCAGGATGACAATATTGCGCGCAACCGAATGTCGGCCCTGGCCCAGCTCTGGTCTGCCATCCACCCTTGCCCCCGCGGCCCCAATGCGCGGGACTATAGGAGATTCGTTGGCGGCTACCTAGTACCCGGAATCATTGGTCCGCGAAACGGGCTTTGAGACGCTTTTGATGGACTTCGGACTTGCTCCAGACGAACGGCTTGGCGTCGGCGTTGTAAGCATCGACGAAGGCGTCGATGTGCTCTCTGAGCTGTTTGACCGAGGTGAAGGATTCGTCGCACAGAGACTGTTCTTGCAGAATCGAGAACCAGATCTCCACCTGATTCAGCCATGAGGCCCGGGTCGGCGTGAAGTGGAACGTCACGTTCGGATGCTGCTTGAGCCAACGGTCGTTCCCAGGTTTGTGGGTATTGAGGTTGTCGAGCACGACGTGGATGGCGGTGTCGGGCCAAGCGGCGACAATGTCGTTCATGAAGTCGAGGAACTCGATGCGCCGCCGCCGCTTCTTGTGAGCTGCCGTCACCTTGCCGGTGGCCACCTCGAAGGCGGCGAACAGCGTCGAGGTGCCGTTGCGCTTGTAATCGTGGCTATGACCGCCCAGCGCTCGGCCGTTCGGCATTTTCAGATAACCCTGTGCCCGCTCCAGCGCCTGGATCGAGGGCTTTTCATCGACGCAGATGACGATCGCGTTCTCCGGCGGGGCCATGTAGAGCCCAACCACGTCGGCCGCCTTGGCGGCGAACTCCGGATCGCTGCTCTCGCACCAGGATTTGCGCCCGGCGAGGTCGATCTTCTGGGCGCGCAGGAAGCGCCAGACATACTGCACATCGACATCGCCGAGCGCTGCGGCCAAGAGCGGCCCCGACCAGCGGGCATAGCCCTTGGGCTTCGGCTGATCCAACAACGCCAGAATGCGTTTGTCCGTTTCCGCCGTGTATTTTGGCTCGGCGCCTCGGTCGCCTGTTTCGTCGAGACCGCCAAACCGCTTTTCGGCATAGCGCACGCGCCACTTCGATGCCGTGCCAGTCGTGCAGCCAACGGCCCGCCCGATCGCTCGGCTCGCCATGCCCTCTGCCGCCAACAGCACGATGCGGGCGCGTTGCCGCAGCCGGTGCTCCGTCTTCGTCGAACGCGCCAAGCCCTCAAGCTCGGTGCGTTCCGCCGTCGTCAAAATAATAGTAGTCGCTTCAGGGATGCCAATCATGCACCCTTGAATCACGACTCATTCTTCACCGATAGTGGGTACTAGGGCGTGCGATAAGCGTCGACCGCATGAGCTAGAAAGATGCCAGCGCTGAACAGAGTTAGGATTGCCGTGACCGCTTCAATCATTGCAACGCTCCCCGTTTTACTATTGGGAACGTTGATAGCCGGCGTCTGTTTCAAGACCGCTTCATCAACGCGACGTAATGGTTTCGTGCATAGCGGAACGTCCCCAGCACCGGGCTGACCGAGGCCGACATCGCGAAGGCGCAGGCAATGCGCCGGGGGTGAGGGCGCCGGCGTACTGGCGCTAGGCCACAAATCAGTCCTCTGATGTTGCGCCGAGAACTCCAGCGATGGTTGTCGCTGTCGCGGCAGCTCGTTCGGCGGAGCGCTCAGCTTCTACGCGTTCCTTGGCTCGCTCTTCGACCAGCAGTTCGATTAGCGCCAGTCTCTTTATCTCGTCTGTCGCCCCAGCGAGCAATTTTCGATAGCGATCGACCAGATCCTCTCCCAGCCTGTCAGCATTCTCCATGGGGCAGCGTCCTTTGACTGCGAGGCCGTCCGCGTTCTCGTCGGCGTCTCTGCATACTCTACGACGGGGTGGGGGCGGGCAATACGCCACTGAAGCGCGGTCTGGCACCGCGCACATTCCAATTTTCTGGGCGCGCGGCCAATTGTACGTTCAATTGTGCGCCGGCCCGCTCAATCGACACTAAAATATTGATATTGTTGATGTGGTGGCGGAGCCGGAGGGATTCGAACCCTCGATAGGGCTTTACAACCCTATAACGGTTTAGCAAACCGCCGCCTTCAGCCACTCGGCCACAGCTCCGTTAAGGCCGATATGCCCGACACAGCGGCGAGCCGCAAGCGGCAGATTTGGAGCTGCCGAATTTGTGAGCCGTTTGACGTCTCCTGATGACTCCGGCTCTTGCGATCGCGGCGCCTGGCCGGACGGTTGAAGTTGAAAGGGCGGCGCTCCCGCCGCGCCGCCGCGCGACACAATTGCGGCGCGAATTCGACAGCGTTTTTCGAGTTGCGGGGCGGTTTTGCGTTTCGCATTCTTGACGGATGGTCGCGGCGATCATTTCGAGAGCGCGCAAGACGCGATTCGATTGATGCGCTTGATGCGCCGGTATCGGCCGTTCCATTCTCGGAATGGAAATGCATTTCGGACCTGAAAAATATGGGCTTCTGCAATCCCGTCGGCGGCGGTGCGGAACTGTCTTGCTGCGATCGGGATTCGAAGAGTTGCCTTTTCCGGCTGCGAAAGGCGCTACGATCCGAGAGATCACCGCCGAAGCAACAATCTCTAATTGTCGATTGTTCTTGGCGCGCGCTGGTCGCTTGCGCCGCTTGATTCGGGAGCGAGTCGGGCCGTGATGGTGGAAAACCGGCGGGCGAGGGTGCCGACGGAACGACCTCGGCGCCAAATGGAACTAATTGAAAACAGCCTTATGGGACAAAGGCTTGTGACGAAAGCTCCACCCTGGTTGCGTGTTATTTGTGCAACACCCTTACAAAAACGGCGTGTCGCGCCCCATTCAAAGCGCTTCTTTTGTTGTGTGTGCAGAAGTGTTCGTTAATTGTGATGTTGCGACGGAGGGGGGCATCCCGAGGTCGTCCCGTTCTAGGTGGTTCGCTTAAGTCCACCCACGCTACGAGGAGCCGTTGATTTCAAGCAGAAATTCGACGGCATTTTAATCCGCTTTGTACGTCGGTTCGTACTGGGCAGCAACTTGGAGGTTTACAATGAAGATGGTTAAGAGCCTTATCCTCGGCTCAGCGGCGGGTCTTGTCGCTATGAGTGGGGCGCAGGCAGCTGATCTTCCCGTCAAGGCCAAAGCGGTCGAGTACGTGAGGATCTGCTCCCTGTATGGTGCCGGTTTCTTCTACATTCCGGGCACCGACACCTGCATCAAGCTGGGTGGTTATTTGCGCGCTGACGTTCTGTTCAACACCAACAGCGACGACACCGGTAACACATCGGGCGCCGGCGGTGCACAGAACCGGTTTACCAATGGTATCATGGCTCGTTCGCGCGAAGACCTCAACATTGATACGCGCACCGCGACCGAGTATGGCGTAGTCCGCACCTACTGGGATGCGACGTTCAACTGGACGACGGACACCTACGCAGGAACCGGGGCCGCCGGATTAGGATCTACTGTTTACGGGCTCCTTCCCGGCACGACCAACGGTACGGCGCCGAACAACGCAGGCTCGGGCGCGGTTGCCCAGGGTTCGCTCGGCAATTACCTCGCCTTCATCCAGTTCGCTGGCTTCACGATCGGTAAAGCCATCTCGCAGTTCAGTGCTCCGTTCGTCAACTATCCGGGCAACATCTACGACGGTCTTGTCGGTGGTGGCGGCACGGTTACTGGTGTGAACCAGCTCACCTACACCGCTCAGTTCGGTGACGGTATTTCCGCGGCGATTTCGCTTCAGGAACAGACCGCCTATTATCAGGCTGGCGTCGCTAACCTTGGCGCTATCAACACCTTCGGCGTCGTTACCGGAGGCCTCGGCACGTTTGGTCTCAGTGACTACGCAGGATTAAGGGCTCCTGATATCGTCGGCACGCTGGGGGTCGACCAGGCTTGGGGCTCGCTCAAGGGCTCGGTTGCGGCGCATGACAACCATGCCGCGTACTATGGCGCGACTGAAGTTAGTGGCCATCCCAGCGACAAGTGGGGCTTTGCTGTTCAGGGGGCCGGGTCGTTCAAGACCCCGTATACAGGCGTCGGCGACGTCCTCAACATCCAGTTCGTGTATACCGACGGTGCAACCCGCTACAATATCCAGGACTTGGCCGGCTCGGCAGGTGCAAACACCGTCTATGGCAGCACAGGCCTGGCGGGAGCCTACCAGAGCATTGGATTTGGCAGTGCTCCTGACACGGTGTTCGCAGTCGGAGGCGAACAGCAGTTGATCCAGACCTGGGGTATGCGCGGTGGGTTCACCCACAACTGGAATCCCTACTGGAACTCCGGTATCTACGGTGCCTACGCTGCGGTCCGCTACAACGACAACTCTAAGGTGCTGCTCTGCGGTATTGGCGGTGTCGGTGGTCTGGTCCGAACGGCACTTGGAGCTGGTGTTGCCAACTGCAACCCCGATTACAACATTGGGCAGCTTGGCTTCATCACCCGATGGACCCCCGTCAAGAACCTGACCTTCGCGGCTGATGTCACCTTCACCCACCTGGATCAGCAAATGACGGGTACGGCAATACTGGGCGCCAACAATGCGATTGGTAAGCCGGCAGCAGTATACGAGTTCAAGGACCAGAACACTGCGCTCCTTTTGATCCGCGCTCAGCGCAACTGGTAATCCAGTTCGTCTGATCACGACCTAACAAAACCCCCGGTGGGAAACTGCCGGGGGTTTTTCTTTGCTAAGCACGGCTCCGTCTCGGATGGGTATAGGCTAGAGATACAACGACGTGAGGCACCATTGCTGTCTCAATAGAGTTGACTTCGGAGATATGAGACAACATAGTCTCAGGGTCTAGAGCCAAATGAGACAAAGGACAGGATCACCATGACCGCCATCGGCTATGCGAGAGTAAGCACCACCGATCAGAACCTCGACATCCAAGAGGCGGCTCTACGCACCGCAGGCTGCGACATGGTCCGTTCAGAGAAACGCAGCGGCACGACCACGGCGGGTCGCACTGAACTTCAGACCATCCTCGACTTCTTGCGCAAGGGCGACGTGCTCATGGTCACTCGCATCGACCGACTTGCGCGCAGCATTGGCGACCTTCAGGACATCGTTCGAGCTGTTAGGACCAAGGGAGCAGCTCTCAAAGCCACAGAGCAGCCGATTGATACGAGCACGGCAGCAGGAAAAGCGTTCCTCGATATGCTTGGCGTGTTCGCGGAGTTCGAGACCAACCTCAGGAAGGAACGCCAGCTAGAAGGGATAGCGGACGCCAAGGCTCGCGGAGTGTACAAGGGTCGCAAGGCGAGCATTGATGCGGCTAAGGTCAGGGAGATGAAGGCGCAAGGCATTGGACCGTCTGCCATCGCAAAGGCGCTGAAGATTGGCCGTGCTTCCGTCTACCGCGCCCTTGAGGCTTGAGCGGGGGGGTGGCTGCTTGGCATCGTTGGGCGTCAATGACAAAAGCTATGCCTTTCTGCCGTCAAGAAACATGAGGTATGCGGCTCGCAAAGGGGCCCCCTTTCGGCTCTCCAATTCCGCAAATTCCCTCAGAACCGCCTTCGCAAAACTAGAGGCTTTACGCCCGCTGCTAGCTAGCTAACCCTTTGAAGAGCAACGTCTCCAGTCTGGAATGTGGTATTATTTAACCACTTCCCTTGGCCATCGGAGGCGGTGCCCCCTGTGCATCTGCATATCCTGATGTCCTACTTGCACACCCCAGAGTTAGCGCGGGCTCCTGTGGGCCTGTGGTTCCCTCAGCTCTCATGGGCCTCCTGTGCCTCAAGCTTCTCAGCCTCCTCTGCGCTTCCGATGCGCTCCTTCAGAGCTTCGACGAGTTCAGGGCACATGGTTCGGTCATAGAGCCACAGGGCCTCCGCAGTTACCTCAGGGTTCTCAGAGAGCTTGTTGGTCATTCGCATCGTGAGGTTCCGGGAGAGCTTGACGGCTGCGTCATGGGCGCTCCACGCCATAGGTGTCAGGTCCAGAAGTACTCTGTTGACCTCACTCCACTTGTGCTGTCTGAGACCCCTCGGGAAGGCGTTGTGTAGCTTCTCACCCATCATGTTCTTCTCCGCCCCTGAGACGTGCCTCTGGTGCGCCGCAGCCGCCCTCCGCATCTTAGCAACCGTGCCTTCTCCGCAGCCGGTGAGCTTAACGACCTCCGCCTTGCTGCCCCATCCAAGCAATGTCCGCTTCCATGCCTCTTCCGCTTTGTCGCCCTGATCCACTCTCAAATGTATCTTCTCATTCCGCCTGAGGCTCTCATCGGTTGCCTCGCGTGCAGAGCCTGCAAACCATTCACATTTGATCGGCTCCTTACGCTTGAGTTTGAGATAAGCTGCTATGCGGTGGTGCCCATCGACTACGATCCATTCATAGCCACTGCGCTTCAAGCCATTCTTGAGCTTCACTAGGGTCACGGGGTCCAGCTCGCCCTTCCGTGTGATGCGCGTGGCAAGCTCGCTGACGTACTTTGTCTCCAGCGTGCGTGTGCCGTAACCCGGTCTCCGGGGCTGAAACAACTCCAGACACTCCCCGATGTCCTTCGGTTTCACCTGAACGTACACGGGTCCGCCCCCGTTGCCCTCAGGCCTCTCAAGCCGGGCCTCGGCATCCTGTAGCGCCTCTGCAGTATCCTGCACGCTGATCTTGCTGAGTTGATGCTTCATTGTCCCTTGCCTTGCTTTAGGTCTTCAGTCGCGGCCCTTAAGACCACCTTGGAACGCGTGAGTGTCTTCTGTATTCCCGTGTGCTTCTTTGCCATCTCAACTCTCTTTCGTGTCTTCGCGTGGCCCATGGTCACTGAGCCCATAGACGCCTCCGACCCCCCGCATGTGTCGACGTTAAAACTGGCTGGCACTCAACCCACGCTGTAGGGCGGGAATTTTCTCATCGCTTCGGCCAGGTCCTCAGGAATTGGTTTGGTGTAGGCCCTACCAGTCGTCGGTGGTTTGTGGCCGGTGATTGCGTCGCTATAGCGCTCATCCATCCCAATCCGCGCCGCTTGTGCTTTAAAGGTATGTCGCCACGCATGGTTCGGACTTAGCTCAGGATCGGTGATCCCGAGGGAGCGTACCCATGCTCCTAAGCGGCCCCGCGTGCGTTCCGCTGCGCTCTGTCGCGGTCTCTTGCCTGGCGCTGAAGCAGTTATCCTTTCAACATCATAGAACAGCGGACCGCCGTTTGCCCTGTCGACGAACTCGAGAAAACCTTGTGAGAGCAGGTGTTCGTGAAGAGGAATGGTCCGCGCTTCACGCGTTTTCATCTTTCCAGCAGACGGCGTCAGGCGCGCGAAGTAATCGTTACCCCTTTGCAGAATGTCGATCCCGCGGAGCTGCGTAATCTCACCCGCACGCGCTCCACTGTAGGCGCATATCCATGGCGCCCAGCGTCGCGCTCGTTCATCAAAGGATTTCCTGTCATCACAGGTGAGGGCCGCGGCAAGGATAATCTTGGCTTCATCCTGGCTGAAAGCTTTGGTTTCTCGCTCGACATTCTTGCGAGGCACACTGATACGGACGTCACGGAACGGATTGCTCTTGACCAGCTTCTCCACGATCCCCCAAGCGAACACGGTCTTGAGGGCCGTTCTCCATACCGTGGCGACCGTGTGTGCCGACCGTTCCTCATTGATTAGGCCGTTCATCCACGGCTTAGCGCTGGCGAACTCTATGTCAACGGCATCCGGGAAATGTTCATCTGCGGCATTGAAGACAGCCGACCATCGGTCGATTGTGCTTGTCGCTGGCTGGATTGCTTCTGCCCAAGCCTCGAACAAGGCTTTCACTCCAAGGCGGCGGCCAGGCTCGGCAGTGCTCTCGTATTGCGGAAACGAAGCGAGTGTGTCGTCGGGCGCGTAATTGCCTTGAGCAATGTTCTCCAATCGCACGAATGCGCTGTACAGGCTGCCGGCCACAGCATCAACAAACAGATTATTCGCGTCGGGCGTCAAGCTGATGCCCTGTTCGATCAGGAAGGTTCTTGTTTGAGCGTCTGTCGCTATCGTTGGTCTTATTGCTGTGCGCACCTCTGCGTCATATTGCCAATCCCAATGCGGATCATCCTCGGGGCGACTTTCGTACTCTTCGGGAGCATGAGGGCGGATCACGTCCCACATCAGACTGTCCCGCAAGGCATTCCAGTGTCCTGGCGTGCGGATGTCTTTCTCGTGGCGAGCGATGAACCAAGCGTACCAGCGGCCTGCTAAGGCATAAGCGTTTTGGCGGGTGAGAGGCTCAGGGGCCTGCTGCCTTGCTGCACGAAGTTTACCGATCCGCGTTTCAATGTCGGCCAACCACTCGCCAAAGCGGGCCTTGGCTTCATGTTCGGAAGCGGAGGGTCCAAGATAGAACTTTTCCTCCCACGACATTCCGTAGCGGGCAGCGTAGTCGGTTCGAATGTCCTTCGGGATGACCTTGCGAGCAACATACGCCCCAGTGGTCGACCGCTTCAGCTTAACCACAAGCAACACCATTTTGTACGACGCCCTGTACTTATCGGCATCCAAATGGCGTTGGCAATCAATAAGATATTGATCTTTCAGACCTCGACGCTCCGGTTCCCCGGATCGCTTAAGTCCCTCGCGTTCATGCGGGAGTGTCCGAAGGCGCGAAGCGACTAAGCGGGTTTCAGGGGATTAAGGGAACCAACCTTAGGGTATTCACCCGGCGGATCCGGAACCTTCCCTACAGAGCAACTTGGAGGTTAACATGAAGATGGTTAAGAGCCTTATCCTCGGCTCAGCGGCGGGTCTTGTCGCCATGAGTGGGGCACAGGCAGCTGATCTTCCCGTCAAGGCCAAAGCGGTCGAGTACGTGAGGATCTGCTCCCTGTATGGTGCCGGTTTCTTCTACATTCCGGGCACCGACACCTGCATCAAGCTGGGTGGTTATTTGCGCGCTGACGTTCTATTCAACACGAACAGCGACGACACCGGTAACACGTCGGGCGCCGGCGGCGCGCAGAACCGGTTTACCAATGGTATCACGGCGCGTTCGCGTGAAGACCTCAACATTGATACGCGCACCGCGACCGAGTATGGCGTGGTCCGCACCTACTGGGATGCGACCTTCAGCTGGACCACGGATACCTTCGCAGGGCAGGGGAACGGAACTAGTGTTTACGGACCCATTGGTGCGCTTGCCGCGCCGAACAACGCAGGCACGGGCGCCGTCGCAGGTGGTACGGTCGGCGTGTACTACGCCTACATCCAGTTCGCTGGGTTCACGATCGGTAAGGCGATCTCCCAGTTCAGTGCTCCCTTTGTCAACTATCCGGGCAACATCTTCGACGGTCTCGTCGGTGGTGGCGGCACGGTCACTGGTGTGAACCAGCTCACCTACACCGGCCAGTTCGGTAACGGCATTTCTGGGATTATTTCGCTTCAGGAACAGACCGCCTACTATCAGGCTGGCGTCGCCAACCTTGGCGCTATCAGCCCCATCGGTGCCGTCACCAGCTCTCTCGGCCCCTTTGGAGCTAGTGACTACGCAGGAACGAGAGCTCCCGACATCGTCGGCGTGCTGAAGGTCGACCAGGCTTGGGGCGTGCTCCAGGGTTCGGTGGCCGCGCATGACAACCATGTCGCGTATTACGGTGGGACTGAACCTACTGGCCATCCCGACGACAAATGGGGCTTTGCTGTTCAGGGTGCCTTGTCGCTCAAGACGCCGGCGACAGGCGTCGGCGACGTGCTCAACATTCAGGGCGTGTATACCGACGGCGCAACCCGCTACAATATCCAGGACTTGGCCGGCTCGGCAGGTGCGAACACCATCTACGGTGGCACAGGCCTGGCGGGAGCCTACCAGAGCGTTGGATTCGGCATTGCTCCTGACTCCGTGTTCGTAAACGGGGGTCAGCAGCAGTTGATCCAGACCTGGGGTATGCGCGGTGCGTTCACCCACAACTGGGATCCCTACTGGAACTCCAGTATCTACGGTGCTTACGCTGCGGTCCAATACAACGACACGTCTAAGGCTCTGATCTGCGGTGTTGGCGGTGCGGGCGGTTCGCTACGGGCCGTACTCACTCCCGCGGGTAGTGGAGCTGCTGTAACCACCTGCAACCCCGATTACAACATTGGGCAGATTGGTTTCATCACTCGGTGGACCCCGGTCAAGAACCTGACCTTCGCGGCTGATGTTACCTTCACCCACCTGGATCAGAAGAGTGTGGGTACGGTAGTGGCTGCGAGCACCCCTATCGGTAAGCCGGCACTCCTCTACGAACTCAAAGACCAGAACACTGCGCTCCTTCTGCTCCGCGCTCAGCGTAACTGGTAATCCCGTTCGTCTGATCACTCTCTAAGTGAACCCCCGGTAGGAAACTGCCGGGGGTTTTTCTTTGCCTGAGATCAAGAGGTGCGGCGCGCATTGCAAAAACCAGATAGATTGCTGCGCGATCAGAGCTGACTTTAAAGAATGAAACCCGCGTCAGGAGACCTCATGCGCATCAAACTGATTTGGACCATCCTGGCGAGCGGCACGATACTGGCCATCGCGCCATCGCGCGCGCAGACCTATGATCCAAACTATCCGGTTTGCATTCAAATCACTGAATGGGGTGGAACCCACATCGGTAGCTTCACGTCGATGCCTCAGTGTCAAGCGACGGCATCCAACCTCGGGGTTTGCTTCGCCAATCCATATTTCCGGCAACCTATGAAGCCGCAAAACCGAGCATATCAGCGGGGCTAACATCGCGTATGCTTGGGCCCGAAGCTAGGAGCTACCGCCGCCGAGTGGTCACATGGCGCGCAGATCGACGGCTTACGGCGTGCCGCCAAACGGCTGGCCGTTGCCTTTCCCCGGATTTGCTGAGAGGTTCGGAGTTCATTTTGGAGATGTTTCGATGAAGCGGCGGTTTCGCCTCCTCGGCCAGGCGCTGCTGCTGGTCATCGTGTGGGCGGTTATTTTCGAGATCGGGTTGCGGATCCAGCAGTACTTCGGTCCGCTGGATGATCTCGAAATGGCGAGTGCCAATCTGAATTGGGAATCCAACGTCCTGAACCATCAGCCGGCGCCGGAAAGCCAGAGCTTGTGCATCTACGGCGATGCGACCGGCTTCAGCTACAAGAGATCCTATGACGCGAACGGCATCAGGATCATCGACGATGCGGCGCTGCTGGCCGGGTGCCGACATCAAATTTCGGTCTTGTTCCTTGGCAATTCCTTCATGGAAGGCTTCGACGACAGCAACACGCTGCCGTATCACGTCGCAAAATATTTCAAGACAGAGCACGGGGTTTGCCTGAAAACCTACAATGCCGGATACACCTCATATTCCCCCTCCATCTTCGTGCCGCAGGCGAAGAAGCTGCTGCCGATCGTGCGTCCCGACTACATCGTGGTGGACGTGGACGAGACCGATCTGTACGACGACTTCGCTCGATATCGTAAGCTGATCGTCCGCAACGAACGCGGACAAAATGTCGGCGTCAAGACTTCACCCATTGGACACGAATGCAGTATCGGCCTGATGGAGGCTCGCGAGCATCCATTGTATCTGATGCGGTTTGTGGCCAAGCTTTGGCTCTCCTATGTGCGCATGCCATCGGTGATCGAGAAATATCGATCGGGCCTCACTCTCTTTTCCTATTCACAGGACCATGATGCTGATCTCGAACGGAAATATTCAGAAGCGCTGTTTGTTTTCAGGCAGAATCTGCAGGAGCTGGCTGATGTACTGAAGGATTACACTGGGGACGGGAGCCGGGTGCTGTTCATCTTTCACCCGCACTTGGAACACCTGAAACCCGATGCTGCCGGCCATGTGTGGAACGATCTGGTCAGCTCTACGGTGCAAAAAACCTGCGCCGCCAACAATTTTATTTTCTTCAATGCCACCGAGACATTGAAACAGCGGTTCGGATCGCACCCCGAGAATTTCTATTGGCGGAATGGTGACATGCATTATAATTTCAAGGGATTGGAGGAATATTCCAATGCGGTCGCCGCGTTTATGGCCTCGGCCATGATCAACCCGAAGGACTGACCGGGCCAAAGCTGACGTGGTCGTTGCCCCGATCAATGTCCGCTATCGAGGCGCTGGAACACTGAAAATCGGGCTCGTTGCGCGAACACTAGCATCTGGCCTGTCCCGCCTCTGTATGCACCAACGTCGCGCTCCTCTTTATCGGGCGGTCCGCGCAGATCCATCCCCCGGCGCGGCGTTCTTCGCGGTATTCCAGCCGATGAAACATTGGCTCACTTCACGCCAGCCAAAGCAAAATGCCACGCCTTCACCGTAGCGTGATGTGGCCCGTTCACGGAACGGATCTAATTTCAGCCTGCTGCGCGGGCTTCTTTTCCAAGGAGGGAGGACTGAAAAGTGAAGACAACGATCATCGCAGTTTCCGCCGCCGCTCTCATCGCCACCTCACCGGCCGTGCTTGCGCAGGATGCAGCAAGCAAAACACCGGGTCTGCAGCATAAGGTCTCCAAGAAACATCGCGCTGGCGTCTACGGCTACGCTCCGCTGCGTGACCTGCAAGCCAGGGGCTCGAAGAAGGGCTATCCGGCAGCTTTCGGATACGCGCCGGGTCAGCCCGGAGGTATAGACAGGGATCTCGAAATGTCCAGACAGGCTGGCGGCGGCGGAGGCGGAGGGAGCGGCATGTGAGCGCTCGCGCCGCACGCGCTTCCCGATATTGGACAGGATTCCTGTCACAACCAAATCTCGCTTCCCTAAAAACTTTCCGGGAATGTTTCAAGCAAACCGGGGTTTAAACCTGCGGTTGAAGGAACCGTCCCCCTCTTCGGACAACAGGAGACACACATGATCAACTCTGCGATCAGGTTTGTGACACTGACCATGTTTCTGGCGGCGCTGCTTGCCGCGCGCCCCGTCGCCCCGGCTTTTGCCGCCGGAGGAGGTGGCGGCGGCGGCGGCGGTGGTGGTGGGGGAGATCCCTATGGTTCTTCTTATCCTTCCACTACACCGTCGTCGCCGGATAACAAGGCCACCCGAACCACCCAAAAGGGCAAGAAGAAGCCCGACAAACAGTCCAGCTTCGACGATCCCGCTTTTGCTCTGGGTTACCGCACGGCCTATGCGACGATCTACGATCGCCACGATTATGCCGACGCCATCGAGCAGTTGAAGGCGCTCGGCCAGGACGATCACCCGAACGTCGCCAACCTGATCGGCTATTCCTATCGCAAACTCGGCGATTACAAGCTCTCGCAAGTCTGGTACGAGCGCGCGCTGAAAGCCGATCCGAACCATGTGCTCACGTGGCAGTATTACGGTCTGTGGCAGATTGAGCAGGGCAACCGTGATCAGGCGCAATATCATCTGAGCCGGATAGCTGCGATTTGCGGGACCGACTGCGAGGAATATCGGTCATTGGCGGCTGCGCTGGAAAAACCACCCGGCACCGGTCTCGTTTATTGAGTCTAGCCGCAACGCCATTCATTAGCGCATCGGCGGCGCCGCCGCAGGGTCGGACCGGCCCCATTGATACTTCCTCAGGCGGCGCACCCGCCGAACGCGACTGCTTCTGGACGCTCGTTGGCTGCCGTGATAGCGATTGCCAAAGCCATCCAATTATGAGCCCGTGCCGAAGCCTCCTTTTTCCCCATCCGTCAGCCGCGGACGCCGCGTGCAGCTGCTCGAACGCGCCGCCCTCGCGCTGCGAACGCGGCAGTTCGCTGAGGCAGAGCAACTCGCCGCTGAAGTTCTGAGAGGGAGCCGGACCGATAACGCCGCCTTATCGATACTGGCTCAAGCCCTACTCGCTCTGGACCGGGGAGGGGAGGCGATCGCGCCCCTCGAAAAGGCAGTACTCCGCAATAGCGATGCCGGTATCGAAACCCTGCTTGGGGCGGCGCTGGGCGGCGCCGGACGCCGTGCGGAAGCGATTGAACAATTGCGCCGGACCACGGCGCGGCGCCCGCCATTTCTGCCGGCCTTCCAGGAACTCGCC
Source organism: uncultured Alphaproteobacteria bacterium (assembly GCA_963801875.1). Taxonomy (GTDB): domain Bacteria; phylum Pseudomonadota; class Alphaproteobacteria; order Rhizobiales; family Xanthobacteraceae; genus Bradyrhizobium. Next base: position 199,854 of record CAWDGT010000014.1, read on the forward strand.
GGCCAGCTCGCCAAGGCCGGACGCGTCGATGAGGCCATCGCCGTCGTCGAAAGCGGTCTCGCGTTGGCACCTCAAGCCATTGATCTGCAATTGGATCTTGCTCGCCTGCACCTCCAGCATAACGACCGCCGCAAGGCGCGCGCGATTCTTTCAAGAACTCGTGATGCCGCGCCGGGTCGCCCCGAAATCTTGACAGAGCTCGCTCGCGTTCTGCTGCTGGACGGCGAATATGCCGCCGCCGCCGATGCTTACCGGCATGCGCTGGCGCATCGTCCTGACGATGCCTTGACGCGCGCAGATCTCGCCGCATGCCTTTTGGAGATGGGTGATCGCGCCGCCGGCGAGGCCACCCTGCGTGCGGCGTTCCGCAGCGGACCTCACATGCTCGGTCGAACCACCCACGCGCTCGTCGCTTCATCGCACGGCCGTTTCTTCTTCCGCCCGAGTGCGGTTGTGAAATTCCTGCAGGGTTAACCGGTCTTCTTCGACTACGCCCGGAATTTCCGTCGGTATAGTCCGGGCTCGCGATTGATCGTCTTCGTCAGCTCGTGGACCCGTTGGGTCTCCTCCGCCGTGAACGGCGCGGTATGCGCGACCCAGCTTTCGCGTTTTACTGGCAGGCATTGCGCAATCGGCGTGCCCATTGGCAGCACGCCGCTGAAATTCATGTCGTGCCAGTGCGCCGGGAAATGAATCCAGCTGTCGTGATAACGGTCGCAATCGACCATGCCGCTCAATGTGGTGAATGGCAGATCAAAGCGATTGAGAGGATGTGTGAACAGCAGGGCATAGCCCTGCGGCGCTTCGATGCTCCACAGGTTGTGAAACTTGATCAGGAATTGATCGGGCTCGAACAGCGGCGTGCCGACGACCTGGCTTACGTCGTGGAATCCGATCGGCGAGCGCGGGTACTCGAGCGCTCCGCCGGGCGGGATCTCATTGTCCCAGGTGATCGAGCCGTTCTCGATCCTGAGATCGCAGATCAGCGGAATCAGGAATCCTGAGGTCATGGCGTCGACGAACGGGGGACAGCGCTTGATCGTATCCTCTTCGCGCATATTGACTGCGTTGAAAGCTTGCGTCGGCATCGCCTTGAGCCAGCCGGGAAGGCCCAATGCCGCTGGTATAGGAGGTGGCAGCTTTCCATCTAGTTCAGCCGGGCAGCGGAACTTGAGCGTCAGCGGTTCGGTGTTGTCGGACATGTTTGCTCGTGGTTGGCTCGCCTTAGCTGGGGACCGGTCTTGGATCGAGTCGGGTATGTGGCTTCGTAAGGCAATCTAGGGAGCATACCAAAATATACAGCGAAGTGGGGAGCGGCACGACTGTCGAAATTATCTGCCGCGCTCCAACGACCGCAGAAAATCAGAGCCAAATATGGCTGGAGGTTCGGTCGGGGAGCTCGGTGAGGCAAAAACCGTGTCGCGCGGGCCTGCCATTGGCGGTCACGCATGAGAGCTAAACAGCCGGACAATTTTGGTCGCCATTCGCCCAACCCAATACGAGGTCTCTGTAGCGCTGGCTTGCCTCCATATTATCGGAGATCATGGTAAGCTTGGAGCCAGTGGGCTGCTTTTCGATCCGGACGGAGACGTAGTAGTTGAAGCTGCCACTGCCATTCACGGTTAGCGTCAACTGGCCGTACCCGATGTCAGAGTAAAGATCCGCATCGGCCGCGCCGGACCGGTAAAGGCCAGCCTTCGAGGCGAAACACCGCTTGGCAGTGGTCGATACCCGTTGAAAGAGACCTTGGTAATCTTCCGCGTACGTTTGAACAATTGGTTTGTTTGCTTCTTCCGGCGGCTTACTTGCGCACCCGACCAAAGTTATCGCGGCTAGAACGCCAAACCAGGAATGCGCAAAGTTCCGAGCCGCCGGCATTGAATGCTCATACTCCAGCCGACGACAGCGCGAGCACATTCTCGGCGCATCAGACTATCATCCACGGTGTGTTTACTACGCGCGACTCAAAGTTTCAACGGAGACCGCCCGGGCCTGCAAAGTGGCGCCGGTTACCCTGATCACGGGGCAATGAGCGGGGATCTTAGCAGCGTGCGCTGGTCGTAGGCTGGCACCGCGGTGCAGATCGGCCTCGATCTGCAGCCGCGTTCCGCCGCCAAATCGCGCTCGGCCCTGAACGACTACTTATCGATGTGCCACGACCCGTCCCAGTCCTGGAGCGGTAGATTTTCCTTCGGGCCTGGAGCAGGGCAATCGACGGCCCGTCGCCGGGCATCGCCTCGAGCGACGCGACAAACGCAGGAATTGCATCGTCCCATCGCCGTTCGCGGTAGGCGGGAAGATACAACCGGGCAGGGTCGAATTGAGGCATGTCTGATCGCCAACAAATCGACGGCTTCGAAGGATTGCGCAGACGCCATTCAGAAGGTCGAAGCCATGGGAGCGGCACAAAACTGAGCGTTTCTGCAAAAAATAACCCCGTCCGCGCGGAAAGCGCGTGGCGGGGCTTTTTTAGTCTTGGGGCTGTTGTGGCTTGTCTTGAGAGCCACGAGAGATCCGTCTAGCAAAAACTGTCGAAAGCGAAGTTTGATTCAAGTCAAACGAGCGGCGTACCAACCCGCCATCGTCGAAGCCAGATTCCCGTTGAGCCCGGTCACATCGAACACCGCGAATATTTCATGCTGAGTTCCGGCATTCCTGGAAAAATTCGAGCAATGGTATTGTCGTCGATGATTTTTGCGCTGAATTGGACATTCGACGCCATTATGTCGCTCGCGCAAGCGGCGATCATATGGATGACGTCTCCGTCCTCTTTTCGCGTCTTGATGGTGCAGCTCTGCATTTGACCACGGACCCGATTGCCCTCCATGATGAACCCGCCGCCGTACTGATCGGAATCCGGTTGAAAGGAAATGGCACCATCTTTTTTGATGAAAACCTTGTTACATGCGGAGGCGTCGGTGGCCCACGGGCCGCTCAGGTCAGCGGCTTGCGCTGGACTACCAAGCATAACCCAGCTCGCTGTCAGTATCGTGATCAACGCGGGTAGCTTTGATATCATCTGTTCTCTCCAATATTCGACATTATGATTTATACCCCACCGTATGTTTGCGCCAGTCTTCTTAAAGCAGGTGACAGAACCTCATGAATCCTTTGCCGACGTCCCTGATCGCCTTCGTCTTTATCTTTGGATCTTTGGGGGTGCGTTTCTTGGCATATTACTGCGCACCAAATTGCCGGACCGACATCTAAGTGGAGATACCAAGGACATCGTGCGGCAGGGAACCGGGCTGATCGCCACGCTCGCCTCGCTTGTCCTCGGTTTGCTGATTGCTTCGGCAAACGGAAAATTCGAGGCCCAGAGCAGTCAAGTCAAGCAACTGATCGCCAATGTCGTTTTGCTGGATGGCACCTTGAACCTGTATGGACTGGAGGCTGCTCCTATCCGCGCCCAGTTACGGCGCGAGCTCGTCGTGATGGCCGGTCGGATCTGGCACGAAAACAACTCCGGCAAGGCGAAGACGTTCGAGCCGGCGGACGCGGGAATATCGCTTTACAACGAGATTCTCAAACTCTCACCTGAAACTGAGGCGCAGCACTTTCTCCAGGCCAGAGCCATGGACGCCATCAACGACGCAGGAAAGACACGGCTGCTTCTGTTCACAAACGGGGGTGGATCGATCCCGATACCTTTCCTGATCGTGCTGATTAGCTGGCTCACGCTCATCTTTGCGAGCATCAGCCTGTTCGCGGAAAGTAACGCGAGGGCTATCGCCATCCTCTGCATCTTCTCCTTATCGGCAACGGCCTCGATCTTTTTGATCCTGGAGCTCAGCGAGCCATTCACGGGCCTCATGATGATCTCCGACGAAGGCTTGCGCAATGCGCTGCCGGCCCTGTAGCTCGCAACGAATGGACGCCCTGGGCGGTTTAAGATTCGTCTTAATTGGGGTAGCCGAAAGGCGCGGGATATCGTCCACGGTTGGGGCCAGTGTTACCACCGGGATTGTAGTAAGGGTTGGCGAGGCAGCTGTTAGCCGTGCCTGAAGCCGTGGCCTGGCACTGCTGGTAGCTGGTGAAGGTACAGTTGCTAAGCCCGGGATATTGATCGCCCTGGATGCAAAACGGATATGCAGTGCCTACGGCCTCTGCCGGAACGATGGCCGCTATCCCCAATCCACCGACGGAAAGCAACGCTAAAACAATATTTCGCATAGTTGCCTCTCAATATCGAACACCAACGTCGGAAGCGCACGATTTGGGTCAGGCGACGCCTAGCCTGTCCGCATGCGTATTCAGTATGCCAGGAATCGTATCTGATTTATCTTCAATATGTGGCAAAGTCACATGATAGTCATCATCAAATGATGAGCTGATTAACTCGATCAAATATGCCCACCATGATTCCCGCAAGATGAGCGATTTTGGCTAGCGTAGGACAACTCGAAGTACCATAATTACTACCGCTTCGCGGTCCCGCCGCCGCCTCATTAGTAGAGTTGAAGCCTTCAGCGTCTCGAAAGTTTTCCGTTAACGGGCCAGGGGCAACTTGGCAAAGGGAGGTAGAGTAATGATCAAAGGTAGTTATGTCGCGGTTGCGATAGCAGCATTCTCGCTCGGGATTGGAGGCATCGCCTCGGCGCAGACGCCAGCGCAGAAGCCCAATATCGTCGTTATCATGGGCGACGACATCGGCATGTGGAATATTGGCGCCTACCATCGCGGCCTGATGGCGGGCCGGACGCCGAACCTCGACAAGATCGCCAAAGAGGGCATGTTGTTCACGGACTACTACGCCGAGGCAAGTTGCACGGCGGGTCGCGCCAACTTTATCACCGGCGAATTGCCGATCCGTACCGGGATGACCACGGTCGGCCAGGCCGGTGCGTCGGTCGGTCTGCCGGCGGAGGCGGTGACCATCGCGACGGTGTTGAAATCGATGGGCTACGCCACCGGCCAGTTCGGCAAAAATCACCTTGGCGACAAAAACGAGTTCCTGCCGACCGTCCACGGCTTCGACGAGTTTTTCGGTTATCTCTATCATCTCGATGCGATGGAAGACCCGGCACACCCCAACTATCCGCAGAACCTGTTGAATGTGGTCGGCCCGCGCAACATGGTTCATAGCTGGGCCACCGACAAAGACGATCCTACCGAGATGCCGCGCTGGGGCAAGATCGGCATGCAGCGGATCGAGGATGCCGGCCCGCTCTATCCCAAGCGCATGGAAACGGTGGACGACGAGATCCGTGACCTTGCCATCAATTTCATGGACAAAGCCAAAAAGGACAACAAGCCGTTCTTTGTCTGGCTCAACCCGACGCGCATGCACATTGTGACGCATCTGTCGCCGAAATACGAGGCGATGCGTAATGCGGAAAACGGCTGGTCGGAAGAGGAGGCCGGCATGGCCCAACTCGATGACGACGTCGGCCTTGTCATGAAGAAGCTCAAGGACCTCGGCGTGGACGACAATACCATCGTCGTCTTCACCACCGACAACGGCACCGAAGTCTTTACCTGGCCCGACGGCGGTCAGACGCCGTTCGCGCAGTCCAAGGGAACGGTCCTTGAAGGCGGCTTCCGCGTGCCGGCCATGATTCGCTGGCCTGGCAAGGTGCCGGCGGACACGGTGCAGAACGGTATCTTCTCCGGTCTGGACTGGCTGCCGACCTTCGCGGCCGCGGCCGGTAATCCGAACATTGTCGACGAACTGCTGAAGGGCAAGGAGATCGGCGGCCGGACCTACAAGAACCACTTGGATGGCTATAACCAACTGGCAGCCATCACCGGCAAAGGTCCATCCGTGCGTCACGAGATTTTCTACCTCGGTGAAAGCACGGTCGGAGCGGTGCGCCTTGATGACTATAAGTTCCGCTTCATCGATCAACCCGCCGGTTGGTTAGGGGAAAAAACCAAACCGGACGTGCCTTACATTACCAACCTGCGGCTGGATCCGTTCGAACGCACGGGCTGGCCGAATAATGGGACGAAGGAAGGAGGGCAGCAGTATTTCGATTGGTTTAAGTACCAGTTCTGGCGCTTCGTGTTCGTTCAGCAGATCATGGGCAAGGAAATTCAGACCTTCCTCGACTTCCCGCCGATGCAACGAGGCGCGAGCTTTAACCTCGATGCTGTCAAGGCGGAGATGGCTAAACGGATGGAGCAGGCGGAAGCAGCAAGCAAAGGCCCTGGCCAGTAAGAGCAACAACGTTCACGGCGGGCGGCCTGCGTAAAGGCCGCCCCGCCGAAACTTTGTCAATTGAATTCGATCCGCGGGCGCTATGTCTATGCCGAGCCACAACACTGTGTTTGCGTCTTCATAGGCTCCAAAGACGCCTATACGAGCTACCGTGCCATCCTCAGCCAGCCGCTGGAGCAGGCCGACAATGTCGCGCCCGATTATAAGACCAGGCTGGCGCGCTGCTGACGGGGGACCCTGTTAGTATTACCAGTCAGCCTCCTTACGCCGCCGAATATTTCAGGAATTATTATTAGGCGGCTGCGCGGGAGTCCTGCGCGGCACCGCCGAAATATGCTTGCCACAAAAGAGCAGGGCCTGATGTAGTCGTTGCCAAGCGGTAACGTGGCCTCGAAAGCATCAAGGTCGGCGGCTCAGCGCATCGGCAATGTGGTCAGACTGTCCGCTTATTTCGTGATCAGATGCTTCGTTGGCGTTGCGGTGCTTGCGGGTGGTGCCTCTGAGATCGAGAACGTCAGCCAGGTGTTCCAACCCGACGGCCGATTCGCGGCATCGAATTCGCCATAGGCCTTCGCGTTCAAATATCCCTGCATCTTTCCAACCGGAAAGAGATATCCGATCTGTGGGCCGACACCGAGAACGCGGGATCGCATTCCGCCCAAGAGGGGGTTTTGACCGGAATCGTTGGTGAGCTGTTGATAGGCATATCCGACGAGGCCGACGAAGACCTGCTTCGAGAGAAACTGCGATGCGCCCCAGTCGAAGTGAAAATCAATCCCGTTTTGGTATTGCGTGTCCTGGTTCTTCAAGTTGTAAGTGAATCCGCCAACGCCGGAGAATTCGTGGCCTGTCGCGGGATTGAGATACGTGTAACCGAAGCCGGCATCGACGGCGCCGTGACCGATCCCGATATTGGCGAGGCGGTTCGGATCATAAGCGCCGACAGGAATATCGCCGGTCAAGTAAGTGATCCAGTTATTAACGCCGTTGTGCCACTTGAGCGTCGCCGTCGGATACAAGTCGCCGAAGCCTGTGACGGAGTTCTGAGATACTTCCCATGCGGCTTGCCAACACTTGACCAGCAGCCCCTAGCGTGAGCGTCCCGTCGACGCCGACGTTATTTCGGCCGTATATACCCATCACGCTGAGGGCAAATTGCCCGCCCAGCACGGGCGTCGCAAACGTATAGGTCGGATTGAGTATCAGGAGATCGGCCTGCGCATTCAAATTCGCATTTAAATTCACGTTGACCGTTGCCGGGAATCTGCCGATCTGGACTTCTTTCGCTGCCGCAACGTTGCCCGAAGCTCCGACCGATGTATGGTAGTAGATCGAGGCCATGGACCAGCCCGGCGTCACGGGGACTGCCGCGAGGCTGCCAAACAATCCCGGAAGCCAGAATGAAACCCCGCCCTCGTCGGCGCGAGCGGTTTGAGGCAAAAGCGCAAGGCTCACAATTGCGATTGCGCCGGCGAATGCCGGTCCGCTAGATGCCAGTCGAGTTTTCATCTGTAGACCTCCGCACGGCAATACAGGTTTGCGTCAAGCGCAGGCGGTCGCGAATGTGACGTATACCTTTAGGAATGCTCGTGATTCGTGGCCTTGCCCGGTCTCGCATCTTGAGCGAGTAGGTCATATTTGGAGCCCGAAGTCCGTCACCAATTAGCCACAGCGGGGAATTTTATCGACCGATTTTTCGGGGTCGATGCCGATCAGGAGGCTTGCGTCACATTCCTGCGCGCATGGCGCCGCCCAAGGCTTTTACAATGCGATACGACCGGCACACCAGCTTGCCAATTGCGGTTTGAGTTGGCGCTTCTGTTCCCGGACAAATAGTAGTGGTCGTTGGCTGTCCAGGCTAACGCTAGAGACGGCTTGCTGTGCAAATCATGTAGAGCTATTTTGTCACAAGATGCCTGGTTTTATTTGGTACCATCCGCTCCGTGTCGCGTCGCCTGCAAACGGGATACACGCTATGCAATTGACGGCATCGGAGGAAATTCAGTATGCCAAAGATAGCTACGATCTTGACTTGCAGCCTGGTCGCCTCAGCCTTTTCCTTCAGTGCCCAGGCACGGGACTTTTGTGGACAAGGCTTTCACCGTGGCCCTTACGGTGCCTGTGTGCGCAACGGTGCGCCGACCCACTTGGTCGTGACGCCTGATGAAGGACCGGTTTGGCCGCGTGTATTTTGCCCAACATACGGTTACTACTACAATGACCGCTACGGCCGGTGCGTACCCAATCGGTAAGGGTGCTCAGCCATCGCGCTGCGGAGCCTCATAAGATGAGCGCTGCCGGCGCCAACGCATCAGACGGCAGCAAATTGCGCGTCGGTCACCCCCGCACAGCATTACAAGTGTAACGCTTGCAATCCTGGTATACGCCCCGGCACTCGAAGGATGGGATTTGCTTCAAGGACCGACAGTCGCGATATCGTGAACGACAGATATTTACGCATTGCTGTTTAGCGGTCTGAGCCGCCGCAAAGGTGAACGAGGCGAGATCGGCGTCGCGCGCATTGAGCGTTCCCGTACTCACGACCAGTGAAAGCAATGATAGAAGCACTGCGAAGAGTATGGACACGACGGCAAACGACCGTTTGCAACATTTCATGGCGCAGCCCCTTTACGTGAAAAACACGGCGAGTTTGGATTGACGTGGCAGTTCGTCATTGAAGTACAGCCTTTCTTCATCCGCAATAGCTTCGAACAGCTTTTTGGCCGCGCCGGACGGGCTACCACTTGCAGGCACTTATTGAGTAACCGCTTTGCTGAAGCCGTGCCAAATTTGATCCTTCATGGCAATCAGCGGCGGTGCCGGCAGCGTTTCCGGCGGCTCCGTTCGCTTGACGCCATCGACGACAAGATCGGCGACGTCGATTTCTCCGTCTGTATAATATGGATCACCTTCGCCATTCCGGCCAAATACCGTCGGACCAGTGCCGGAAATCTGGAAAAAAGCCTGGGCCATTCCCGCCTCGCGCAAATCGCGCATCAGCAGATCGCGCTCGGCGTCGATGTCGGGTCCAATATGATGGGTAACTTGCCCTGTATCATGGCTTAAACCCACGCCACGGTCGAACGTTACCGAGCCGAGCCAGACTGGACGGCCATCAGTTCCTTTTTCAAGAACCAGCCAAAAGCGGACGTGATGTCGCTTGTCGGCGCTCCTGCCATCGGGCTTTTCGAAGGCGAGCTGTTCCTTTTTTCCATCATAGTATAGCGGACTGACAGGCGCATCGTGATATGGCCGGTCAAGTACCACGCTGCCGACAATCTCGATACTCGTGCGCAACGTAATTGGGTCAGCCGGAAACCAACCGGCCGCATGCATGGCGCGGAGAGCATCTTCCTTGTTGCCAACGAGCCCCACATTGAGCGCATCTCCTGGAATACCGACGCCAGTGCGTGTCACCATGGGCAGGGAAGCTAGGCCGGGCTCATGCTCGTGATGGGTCCACAGCGCAGGAAGCGCGAGATAAGCCAGCGCAAAATAGACGACTGGCACGGCCGCGAGAATGACCAACCACCGATGTTTGCCTGCAGGCAGTCTCATGCAAAATGCTTTCCGCGGTGCGAAACCCTTCCAGGCGTTCGTAGTATCACATTTAGTACGTAGTCCGTTCCCGCGCCGCAAGCTTAAGCCACTGCACGTCTCCCTCAAATTTTCATCGGTGAGCGACAACGACCTTGGGATAGCATTGCGCGTAATGGATGGGCGACTATTTTCCGATGTGCCACGACCCGTCCCAGTCCTGGAGCGGTGGGTTTGCTTTCAGGCTTTCGACGCGCTTGAGCAGAGCAATTGATGGCCCGTCGCCGGGCATCGCCTCGAGCGACCCGTTAAACGCGCTAAGCGCATCATCCCATCGCTGTTGGCGGTAGGCCGCTAGCCCCTCAAGGTATCTGTCCCGTGATGTCAGTTGTTGTGGCGTGAGCTCGCCCTTGGGTCCAAGCATTTCAAAAATGACCTCCGAATGCGTGTGTCCTTCTACCACGACCCGATCGATTTCCCGAACCTCGACTGCGGCGCCCGCCGCGGCGATTGTTCTTTCGGAGACCAGGTTGCGGGTGCCATACAGCTTGTTCGCACCTTCCAGCCGTGAGGCAAGGTTCACGACGTCGCCCATGACGGTATAACTCATCATCACATCCGAGCCGATACTGCCGACCAGCGCCTCGCCCGTCGCAACACCGATCCTCAAATCGCATGTCTCCATGGGAGTGCCGCGCACGCCCAGCAAGTCAGGGATTTCCTGACGCAACGTCGCAATGCGCCCAATCATTTCCATGGTGGCAAGACATGCAAAGCGGGCGTGATCGGCTTCGCCGACGAACGGAGGCCCCCAATAGGCCATGATGCCGTCGCCGATATACTTGTCGATGATCCCCCGGTTGGTCCGGATCGGCTCGGACATGACTGAAAGGTAGCGGTTCATCACCTTGACCAGACCTTGCGGCGTCAAGCCCTCGCTCAGACTGGTGAACCCTTTCAGGTCGCAGAACAGCACCGTCATCACCCGGCGCTGACCCTCCGCCGCGGTCAAGTTCGGGCGATCAATCAACCCTTCCACCACTCGTGGATCGATATATTTGCCAAACGTTTCTCTGATGCGTTCGTTATCGCGCAGTTGCACGACCATCCGGTTGAACGCGGCCGCCAGTTGTCCGATTTCGTCGCCGGTCGTTACATCGATGGATTGATCGAGGTGACCCGCCTCGACCGCCCGCGTGCCTTCCAGCAATTGCCGGACAGAGCGAATGATGCCGCCACTGACCAGGTTGGCGAAAATCAATCCGACAATCGCGGCCAGCAGTGTCGCGATCGCCGAGATCATGACCGCCTGGGTCTGCTCCGACCGGATCGTGGCGATGGCGCCGTAGCTCACCTTCACCATCTCGATGCGAACGGCGTCGATTTTTTCATCGAGCTCGTCGCGCAGCGAGTCAACCCGCGCAAGGCCGCGTCGCACGGCGGCGAAGTCTCGCGCATCGAGTTCTGAAAGCAGCTCCCCGGTCTCCCGCTTCAGATGACGGCGGGCATCGCCCATCAGGCTATCGATCCGACTATCGATGCGCGCCAGCGCCGCATTGTCCGAGGGCGTACTCGCGTCCTCAATGATCGCATTGATGAGTTTACGTGCCGCCAGCGCCTCGCTGTCGACTTCAGCGTCCTTCGCGTTGTAAACCTCCTTGCGAGCCTTGTATCCGATCTCGTCGGGCGGTTCCTGCATTTTTGCGATCACCATCCGGCGCAGCGCGAGAGCCCGTTCCAGCGACAGGATATTGATCCGCGTCAGATGCGCGTTGACCGGAATGTATCTCGCCGTCAGTTCATCGAGCAGATGGCCGACCCGCCCAACCATCACCATCGACAGGACAGATGTTGCGACCATCAGGATGATCAATCCGACCGCGATGGCGACGATCCGCCGTCTGATCGACTGCTTGATCATCGATCCGGAGAATTTCTTCAGATTCTTAAGAGTGAGCGTACTTGAAATGGTTATTCCTCCAAGGATGAGGTCCGCTGATTTCGTACGGGATGCTCAATTCGGCGTTGCCGCGACCGGCATCATCCAGCAGGAGCGGTTGCCTGCTTTTGATCCACATTAACCCGCACTCTCTAGTGGGACAAGAACACGCCGTCGGATCGCGCAGACACGTTGATCTCCGACATTTCGGAGATTCTCCGACATTTCGGAGACCATCTGCCGGCGCCGGTCGTCAAAGCTTCCGGCCCGATCCGGCACTCCCCTGATCTTTCAGACATTTCCGTTCGCGCGGGGTGTCGCCTCACGGGTGGCCCGCTTCTTGCGAGCTGAAGCGATGTAATTGTCGCTCCCATTGCCGATTGCGACGGAAAGAAGTCAGCCTTGCTCGTTTTCTCGTTAGAGATCGTGGCGCCGGATCAGGTGCGGACAGCTTTGCTGCGCACGCTCGGATCAATTCTTGAGCCGACGCGGGTGGCGCCGGGCTGTCTATCGGCCCGTCTCTTCTCGGACCTCGATAAACGCAAGGCCGTCGTGCTCATCGAAGAATGGGAATCTCGGGACCAGTTTGATCGCAATCTCGATAGCACAAAACTTAATGCGATTGTCGGGGCGATTGAACTCGCCAGCGAAGCGCCGGTAGTCCGTGTGGACACGGTCGAGCGGGAAGAGGGCGTGGAAGCATTGGCGCTTCACCGGTCCGTCGTCGGAGGCGCAATCCGATGAGCGCAGTATCGGTGATGAAGATAGGCACGAGAGCATCGGAATATAACAGGGAGAAGACGATGGATCTATTTTTGTGGCGTTCAAGAGGGCGGCGGCTATTCACGGGCGGGCTGACGGCCGTGACCCTCGCGGCCGGGCTGGCTGTGATCGCGCAACCGGCTGCAAGCGCCCAAGGTGGCGACGATGCCATGGCGATCCTGAAGGCGATGTCCGATTACATTGACGCCCAGCAATCGATCGCGCTGCTGTTCGATTCGGATATCGAGGTAATCACTCCGGAGTTGCAGAAACTGCAATTCGCCAGTTCCGGCCAGGTCCTGCTGGATCGTCCGAACAAGCTGCACGCGACCCGGCACGGTGGCTACGCCGACGTCGATGTCTACTTCGACGGAAGGCAGGCCACGATCTACGGCAACAACGTGAACGCATTCGCAAACCTGGATGTCCAGGGCACGATCGATCAGCTGATCGAGAAGCTTCGCGGCGAATATGGCGTCGATGCTCCCGGCGCTGACCTGCTGTTCAGTCACGGCTTCGACGGAATGACCGCCGATGTCATCGACGCCCGGCACATCGGGCGCGGCGTCATTGACGGCGTTGAATGCGAACACCTGGCGTTCCGTGACGCGGACTCCGACTGGCAGATCTGGGTCGAGGTCGGTCCGAAGCCGATTCCGCACAAATATATCATCACCAGCAAAGCGATGACCGGCGCTCCGCAATATACGCTGCGGATTTCGGGCTGGAAGTCGAACACGCAACCGCCAGCCGACGCGTTTGCATTCAAGGCCCCTGCGGACGCCAAGAAGATCGATCTGAGCGCGCTTTCGGGAATTGATGAAGTCCCGCCCGGCACACCCATGGGAGTTAAGAAATGAAATCGACGACAATGATACGTCTGGCCCTTGCATTGATTGCTGGCGCCTCCTGCCTGCTGATCGGCGCGCCCGGCTCGATCACGGGTTCCGCCTCGCTGGTGTCGCAAGCGAATGCGGTCATTGGGCGGCCCCTGACGCCGTTGAGCTATGCGGGCGTCGCACGGCGAACCACGCGCCGGGCCATCGTTGGCGGAGCCATGGTAGGTGGTGCGGTGGTTGTTGCACCCGCGCCGGTCGTTGTGGTTCCCGCCTGCGTGCAGGCCGTCGACGTCTATGGCCGCATCTATACCAGATGTTAGCGCGAGTTTGACCGAGATCAAAATCGACAGCCAATTCTCCACCTATCAAGCCTTTCCGACTCATAAGGAATTCAGTCCATGAGGAAGACACGAAACGTTTTGTTCGGCTCGTTGGCGGTGCTCGCTGCTGCGACGATAATATGCGCACCGGCAAATGCCCAGCAGCCGCGAAAACCCAACATCGTCATCATCTGGGGTGACGATATCGGCCAATCCAATGTCAGCGCTTATTCGCGCGGCCTGATGGGCTATCAGACGCCCAACATCGACCGCGTCGCCAGCGAAGGCGTGATGTTCACCGACTATTATGCGGAGCAGAGCTGCACCGCCGGCCGCGCCTCCTTCATTACCGGCCAATCCGGCTTGCGCACCGGCATGACCAAGGTCGGTCTGCCCGGCGCCACGCTCGGGCTGCAAAAAGAGGATCCGACCACTGCCGAATTGCTGAAGGTGCAAGGCTATGCGACCGGACAGTTCGGCAAGAACCATCTCGGCGACCGCAACGAGTTCCTGCCCACCGTGCATGGCTTCGACGAGTTCTTCGGAAACCTGTACCACCTGAACGCCGAGGAAGAGCCGGAGTTGCCCGACTATCCGAAAGACCCGGCGTTCCGCGCCAAGTTCGGGCCGCGCGGCGTGATGGACTGCAAGGCGTCGGACAAGGACGATCCGACGATCGATCCGCGCTTCGGCAAGGTCGGCAAGCAGGTGTGCACGGATACCGGCCCGCTGACCAAGAAGCGGATGGAAACCATCGACGATGTCACCGCCGACCGAGCGGTCGATTTCATCAAGCGGCAGAACGCGGCTGGCAAACCGGCGTTCGTCTGGGTGAACTTCACCCACATGCACTTCCGCACCCACACCAAGCCGGAGAGCGTCGGCCAGTCCGGCCGCTGGCAAAGCCCGTACCACGACGCCATGATCGACCACGACAAGAATGTCGGCACGGTGCTGAAGGCGCTGGACGATCTGAAGATCGCGGACAACACCTTCGTCATGTATTCGACCGACAACGGCCCGCACATGAACTCCTGGCCCGATGGTGCAATGACGCCCTTCCGCAACGAGAAGAACTCGAACTGGGAAGGCGCCTACCGGGTGCCGGCGATGTTCCGCTGGCCGGGCAAGATCAAGCCAGGCACCGTGTCCAACGACATCGTGGCCCACCTCGACATGTTGCCGACGCTGCTGGCGATCGGCGGCGACACCGAAGTGAAGGACAAGCTGGCCAAGGGCTACAAGGTCGGCGACATGACCTACAAGGTGCATCTCGACGGCGACAACCTCGTGCCCTATTTGACCGGACAGGCCCCGAAAGGACCGCGGGAGTCTTTCTTTTATATCAACGACGACCAGCAACTGGTGGGCCTGCGCTACGACAACTGGAAGCTCGCATTCATGGAGCAGCGAGCCCCGGGGACATTGCGCGTCTGGTCGGAGCCGTTCACCAACTTGCGGATTCCGAAGATATTCAATCTGCGAACCGATCCCTACGAGCGCGCGGATATCACGTCGAACACATATTACGACTGGCTGCTCGATCACGCCTTCCAGCTTGTCCCGGCGCAGGCCTATGTCGGTCAGTTCCTGATGACCTTCAAGGATTATCCGCAGCGGCAGAAGGCGGCGAGCTTCAACATGGATGAAGTGATGCAGAAGCTGCAGGAAACGGGGACTAAGTAGAAGCGCCGTTCGACACAGACGACCTGCGGCCGGCCATTCCTGCGGCCGGCCGCAGCAACGACCGACTTGAACGGGCAGGTCCGCTCAATAGCACCGTTTTTAGACCGTCGGCCGGTCACGTCCGCTCTACGTGTTGGGAGATTAACCATGCTTATGCACGGCATCCGGAGAACGGCGTTCAAGCCGGCTCTAATGGCCGCCGCGTTCATTTGCGCGTTGGCATTTACCACGGCTGCTTCAGAAGCCGCCGATCCCTTGCCATCGTGGAATGACGGCCCGGCAAAACAATCCATCGTCGCCTTTGTCGAGAAGGTCACCAAGCCCGGTTCGCCGGACTTCGTGCCGGCCTCAGAACGTGTCGCAACCTTCGACAATGACGGCACGCTGTGGTGCGAGCAGCCGTTGCCTGTGCAATTGTATTTCGCGCTCGACCGCGTCAAGACGCTTGCACCGCAGCATCCGGAGTGGAACACCAAGGAACCGTTCGCGTCGCTGCTGAAGGACGATTTGCAGACAGCGCTTGCGGGCGGCGACCGTGCACTCCTGGAAATCATCATGGCCACACATGCGGGCATGACCACGGTGGAATTCGAGCAGATCGTCAAACAGTGGATCGCCACGGCGAAGCACCCGAAAACCGGCCAACTCTTCACTGACATGGTTTATCAGCCGATGCTCGAAGTGCTCTCCTATCTGCGGGAGAACGGTTTCAAGAACTTCATCGTCTCCGGCGGCGGCATCGAATTCATGCGCCCGTGGGCGGAGCGCGCTTATGGCATACCACCGGAACAGGTTGTCGGCAGCAGCGTCAAGACGAAATTTGAAATGCGCGATGGCAACCCCGTCCTCATGCGGTTGCCGGAACTGAACTTCAACGATGACAAGAGCGACAAGCCAGTCGGCATCAACCAGCATATCGGCCGCCGTCCCATCGCCTCGTTTGGCAACTCGCGTGGCGACCAGGAAATGCTGGAATACACCCAGGGCGGCAGCGGCGCGCGGTTCATGCTGCTGGTGCTGCACGATGATGTGGCGCGCGAATACGCCTACGGTCCGGCGTTGGGATTGCCCGAACCCAAGCTCGGAGCCTTCACGCAGGCCCTCTACGAGGAAGCGAAGAAGGCAGGCTGGACCGTCGCGAGCATGAAGAACGACTGGAGCCAGGTCTTCCCGTTTGAACCGTCCCCGGTCACTGCCATTGACATCCTGCTAGAGCCGGACGCCACGATGCTCCGCCATGCCGAAGCCGTGAACGCCAGCCACCTGAAGATTTTCCCGCAAGGGTTTGCCCTGGATGCGACGCACCGGCCTCACGTCACGATAATCCAGCGCTTCGTCCGAACGTCGGACCTCGATAAGGTCTATGCCGCCGCAGGGAAGGTCTTAGCTGGCGCGAACGTAACTGGGATGAAGTTGGACGCCTTCAAATACTACTACATCCCGACCAAGGACTTGGGTATCTCGGGTATTATGGCGAAACCAACACCTGACTTGCTCAAACTGCAAGCGGACCTGATCGCCTCCGTAACCCCGTTCGTAGTGCCGAGCGGAAACTCAGGCGCATTTGTCACGACGCCAGACGATCGCGTCATCGACCCGGCATTGATCGGCTACGTTTCGACGTTTGTGCCGAACAGTTCGGGTGATCATTTTAATCCGCACGTCACCACTGGCCTCGCACCCAAAACCTACCTCGACAAGCTGCTCGCCGAGCCGTTTGAGCCGTTCACCTTTTCACCCGCCAGTGCGGCCGTCTACCAGCTGGGCCAGTTCGGCACGGCGGCGAAAAAACTCAAGGGTTTCGATTTGAAACCGTGAGGGCCGGTCAAGACGCATGGCGAGCTTCCGTGATCCCAGTCGATGCGCGCGCTGCTGAGTGGAGTTTATTGTCATCGTCGCCAGCGCGATCCCGCGCTGACGCAAGTGTCGTCTTCTAGCGTATGCCAACACATAAGGAAGGAAGTTTTCCATGCGTCGTTCTCTCATTATAGCGGCAGTTCTCTTTGGCGCCGGGTCGGCCGCTCACGCTCAGGTCGAGCTGAAGAACTATGCCGACGCCAACGGCTACATCGATGTCCAGAAACTGACCTGCGCTCAGCTTGCAGGCACATTTCAGGAAGATGCCGACTTTTTAGGGGTCTGGTACAGCGGCTGGTACAACGGCCTTGCAAAAAAGCACGCTATTAATGTGCCGCGCACCAAAGCGGGGATTCACAACGTGATCGTCTATTGCAAGGCAAATCCCGTTAAAACCGTCATTCAGGCGATCGACCTCATGCTGAAGGAAGAGAAGAAGTAGAAGCGCCGCAAATCCGACGACCAAATTGATGTTGGCATAGCCAACGAACAACTCCAGAAGGTGGGAAAGCCAGTCATGTTCAAACATCGTATCGCGATGGTACTAGGCGCGCTTGCTATAGCGTGGATTTCGCCCGCAGCGGCCCAGGCGCCGCAGGGGACCGCAGCCGGCGTGCTCAGCTGCAAGTTGGCGCCCTCGATTGGCCTGATCATTGGATCGCAGCAGCGGATGGCCTGCCGCTTTGTTCCCAACGGTGCTTACCCGCCGGAAGCCTATCTCGGCGTCATGAACTCGATTGGTCTCGACATCGGCATCACCGCGGGCGGCGCCATGGCGTGGGGCGTCATCACGCCCAATGCGGGCCCGATGCAAGGAAAGCTCGCCGGCAAGTATGTGGGTGCGAGCGGCGCCATCGGCCTCGGTGTCGGCGTCGGCGCCAACGTCCTGGTTGGCGGATCCAACCGCTCGATCTCCCTGCAGCCGCTTTCGGTCGAGGGGACGGTCGGGATCAACCTGTCGCTCGGAGTTTCCGGGCTGACGCTTACGTTGGCACAATGAGCGCCAAGTCGCTCGGCAACGCTTCAGAGTTAATCATCAGAGGACGATCATGAAAATCACAATGCATTTGCTGGCCAGGCTCGGGGTTTTGCCGTTGCTGGTCATCCTGTCGGTCGGTTCCGCGTCGGCGCAGACCAATATCGGCAAGACGATTGTTGAAAAGCTGACCGCAAAAATCACAAAACTCGAGAATGCCTGCCGCGGCGATATCAAGAAATACTGCAGGGACGTCACGCCAGGCGAGGGGCGCATGATTTATTGCATGCAAGCCCATGAGGACAAGATAAGCCCGAAATGTGCGTACGAACTGGGGGAGACCGCGGGAAGCGTGCAGGCGACGTCGGACCTCCTCAAAGACGGCGTCATTGCCTGCAAGGCCGAGATTTCAGGCGTGTGCGGGAAGATACAGCCGGGCCAGGGACGAATCGCTGCATGTCTGATCGCCAACAGATCGACGGCTTCCAAGGATTGCGCGGATGCCATTCAGAAGGTCGAAGCCATGGGAGCGGCACAATAGCTGGAGTGCGGTCGGGCACGAATCGTGCTTGAGAGTTGGTCGTCCACCACCTCGCTGTCTTCAAAAATAACTCCGCCGCGCGGGAGCAGCGCGGCGGGGTCGAAGTATTGGGGTTGTCGTGGCTCGTCACGAATCCTGTTTCGACCTCAACGCAGTGCCAAATTACATACGACGAAAAGTGACCACTTCATGCTGAAAATGACACCTCGAATGCGCTCCCTTCAGCTCCTTCCGTGAGACCACTCGACCGATCGTGATATTAGGGCAACAAAGTCGAAGAAACCGCCGCAGCGCAAGAGATTGATCAATTTGGATAGGCCCGGTCGAAGCTTTTGGGGGTAAATGAGTTCCATCAATTTAGTTGCTGAAGGCCGACTTCGGAGCCGGCCTTTGTAGCTTCCCGCTTGTCCCTGGGAAGCGGGTTTCATGGCAGGAGAAAAACAACGTGAAAAAGTATATCGTCGCAGCGGCATTTGTTGCCATCAGTTCTGCCGGCGTCTTCGCGGCAGACCTTCCGGCCCGGGTGCAGCCGGTTGCGCCGGTCGCTTATGTGCCGCCGTTTTCCTGGACAGGTTTCTATCTTGGGGGCGAGCTCGGGTGGATACAAACGAACCCCAAATACACCACCGGAGTGCTTTTGTTGGGGACGCCCTTCGTCGTCTCCCCGTCCGTATCCAACAAGAATGGCCTGACCTACGGGGTCCTCGGCGGCTATAACTACCAGGTCGGCCAGTTGGTGCTGGGCGTCGAAGGCGACTTCGCGGGCTGGACGGTCGGCACGATACGCTACACGGCGATCACCGGGGATTTCCTTACAGCGCACAGCAAATGGGGCGGCTCGATCCGTGGGCGGCTCGGCTATGCTGCCGACCGCGCCCTGTTCTACGTGACTGGCGGCGCCGCGTTCGTCTCCAATGAGACCTCTATCCCGACCACCGGTATCACAATCGGTGGCGATGGCACACGCGTGGGCTGGACGGTCGGGGCCGGTCTTGATTACGCCTTCACGAACAACTGGTTCACGGGTATCGAATACCGCTACTCGCAGTACCAGACCAGGACGTTTACGTATCCCATACCTATCCTGAATCTCGGACTCGTCGGGTTCAGGCAGGATCTGAGCACCAATCAGGTTACGGCGCGGATCGGCTATAAGTTCTGACGCCTGCCGAAACTACCCAGTCATTTCGGCGCCCCATCGTGCATTTGCCGGACGGTGGGGCGATTTTTTGATCTGGATCAATTTGCCGCATTAGAGAGCAATATTATAGCCTAAGGACGTTTGACCAGGCGTTCCGGCAAGAACACAATCCCGTCAGCCTGACAGGCTCGCTTGCGCCTATAACTCGGCAAAAGATCATCAGCTCCCAATTGCGGATGGTCGAAGATTTGACGTCACCGCAGACTTCGCTTCGAGACAGAAGGTGCCCATGGCGGACCCGATACCGTTCAACAAACCGGCAAAGACGAGGCCCGGATCCGGGGCGTCGGCCGATGAGTTGCTGGCATTTGAGCGCCTGCTGGTCGACCTCTCCTCGCAATTCGCGAACCTAACTGGTGAAGAGTTTGAGACCGCAACCCAAACGGCGCTGTTGCGAATTCGGGAATTTCTCGGCTTCGATCGAACCACCTTCGCTGAATTCCTGGAAGGTGGTGTGCTCGGCGTGCTGACCTCCAACGCGGTGGAGGGCGTCGATCCGGTGCCAACTGGAACGCTTCGTCCAGAGCTAATATGGTATCACCGTAAGCTTCTCGCGGGCGAGATGGTCATACTGCAATCCCTGCCCGACGATCTTCCGCCTGAGGCAGTCGCCGAAGCCGCCTATGTTCGTAGTACCGGTCTCCGTGCACAGGTGAGCATTCCGCTTCGCGTTGGCGGGCGCATATTCGGAATGATTGCCTTTGGCGCTTTCCGTGAAACCCGGCGCTGGCCGGTCGACCTGATCGCAAGGATCAGGCTGATAGGCGAGATCATTGCGCAGGCGCTCGCGCGCAAACGGTCAGACGAGAAACTTATCTCTGCGATGGCCGAGGTCAGAAGCCTCAAGGACCGCCTCGAACACGAGAATGCCTATCTCCGGCAGGCCGTGCAGGCAAGGCTATCTCACAGACTTACCAGTCACTCACCGCGTTTCAAAAGCGTGATCGAGGAAATAGGGCAGGTCGCGCAAACCAACACCACGGTTCTTCTGTCCGGTGAAACCGGCAGCGGCAAAGAGGTCCTGGCGCAGGCTATCCACGATGCAAGTGCGCGCGCGGATCGCCCGATGATCAAGGTCAACTGTGCGGCCCTTCCCGCGACCCTGATCGAATCCGAACTTTTCGGCCGCGAAAAGGGAGCCTTTACCGGCGCGATCGCGCGACAGGCAGGCCGTTTTGAAATAGCTGACGGTTCGACCATTTTCCTCGACGAAATCGGTGAACTGCCACTCGAACTACAGCCGAAACTTCTGCGCGTGCTGCAAGAAGGCGAGTTTGAACGTTTGGGTGGCGCGCGGACGATCAAGGTCGATGTGCGTATCATTGCGGCGACAAACCGGAACCTCGCGGAAGCCGTGAGCGAAGGCAAGTTTCGGGAAGATCTGTTCTATCGGCTCGACGTATTCCCGATCGAACTGCCGCCCTTGCGCGAACGCCGCGAGGACATCCCGCTGTTGGCGTGGACCTTCGTCAAGGAATTCAGCAACTCGATGGGCAGGCCGATCGAGAAAATTGCCGGAGATTCGATGGCCGCATTGCAGGCTTATCCCTGGCCCGGCAATATCCGTGAACTTCGCAACGTGATCGAGCGCGCGATGATTCTGGCGCGCGGGCCGGTGTTGCAGGTGAAACTCGGCAATAGGCCGCTTCGATTGCAAGTCGACAAACCTGCGGAGGGAACACTCGATCAGGCCGAGCGTGCCCACATCGTCCGGACGCTCGAGCGCTGCGGCTGGCGCATCCGCGGCGCCAACGGGGCAGCCGAGCAGCTTGACGTCAAGCCCACGACGCTTGAATCCCGCATGAAGAAGCTCGGGATCGTGCAGACACCCTGATCTCCGATATTTCGGAGAATCTCCGATATGTCGGAGCCCCTTGAGCGAAACCGGCCGTCGTGGCCCTGCTTCAGTGAGATACCCCACTGATCCAGCTACGACTTCCCTTCGATCGCGTCAGTCCCAGGGATTGGCCTGCTTCTTGCGAGGCGAGGCTCGAAATCTTGCCAGCGAGATTTTCCGGCGCGCTTGGCCGAAGAACCAACAGGACGCTTCAAATGCCACAGCAGCTTCGTGATACAAAACTGCCTCATTGCGCCCAGGGTGGTTCCAGTGATTGGAGCGGAGTGATAGACACCTTCGCAAAGCCAACAAGGAGAACTTGGGATGCTTAAGCTTCGTCACCTCATTTGGACGATTATTGCCTCAGTCGGGCTGGTTCTTTCGACATCGCAGAGCTTTGCACAGCAAAGCGATCCGGGCGACCAACCCGGACTTCTGGCTGACGATTCCGTGGAATTGGATCCGGAATTCAGGCGCACGATGGTACTCTATCGCACCTCGGAAGCGCCGGGGACCGTTATTATCCAGACCTCGGAGCGCCATCTCTACGTGATACAAGGTAACGGCCGCGCGCTGCGCTATGGTATCGGTGTCGGCCGCGAGGGTTTTCAGTGGCAGGGCCTGCTAAGCATTTCACGGAAAGCGGAATGGCCGGATTGGACGCCACCGCCCGAGATGATCGCACGCCAGCCCTATCTGCCGCGCTTCATGGCCGGCGGCCCGGGCAACCCGCTGGGCGCCCGCGCGCTCTATCTTGGTGCCACGGTATACCGCATACACGGTACCAACCGGCCGGATACCATCGGCACGGCTGTCTCATCCGGCTGCTTCCGGCTGGTTAATGCCGACGTCACCGATCTCTATGATCGTGTCCCCGTCGGTACCAAGGTGATCGTGCGGCAGAAGCCGGAGCTATAATCCGGCGACCCGCCTTCAGCGCGCAAATCCTTTCCCTGATTATTGGCGAGAGTTACATCCCATGCGGACATTTAGAACCGGTCTTTTGATCGGCCTCGCCATCGCGATTGCGGTCAGTGCAGCTGCGATTACATATGAGAGATACGACACCAAGACGCTGAAGCGGACCATCCGGCGCGACGCGGTCCTGTGCGGTGTCAACACCGGCTTGCCGGGATTTTCAAATCCCGACGACAAGGGTAACTGGTCTGGTTTCGACGTCGATTTCTGTCGCGCCGTTGCGGCGGCAATATTTGACGATCCGAAAAAAGTAAAATTCATCCCGCTCGACGCCAACGAACGCTTCAAGGAACTGCAGGCCCGCAAGGTCGACATCCTCGCTCGCAACTCGACGTGGAGCATGTCGCGCGAGACGTCCTACGACTTGTATTTTCCGGCAGTCGCCTATTATGACGGTGCAGGATTTATGATTCCGAAGTCGCGCAACATCAACTCCGCGCTAGCGCTCGATGGCAGCAAGGTTTGCGTCCAGGAAAGTACCACGACGCAACTCAATCTCGTCGATTAC
Organism: uncultured Alphaproteobacteria bacterium; assembly: GCA_963801875.1. Lineage (GTDB taxonomy): Bacteria > Pseudomonadota > Alphaproteobacteria > Rhizobiales > Xanthobacteraceae > Bradyrhizobium. Next base: position 222,995 of record CAWDGT010000014.1, read on the forward strand.
TTCCGCGCCAACAATATCAAGTACCAGGAGATTAAATTTGGAAAGCTCGACGAGGCTCTCAAAGCCTATGAGTCAGGCCAATGCGACACATTCACCTCCGATGTGTCCCAGCTTTATGCCCTGCGGCTGAGGCTTTCGAAGCCGGGCGATCATGAAATCCTGCCAGACGTGATCTCAAAGGAGCCGCTTGCCCCGGTGGTACGTCAAAGGGACGACGACTGGATGATGATCGTGAAGTGGACTTTGTACGCGATGATCAATGCCGAAGAGCTCGGCATCACCTCGAAGAACATCGACGAGGCGCTGAAATCGAAGAAGCCTGACGTGATGCGTCTGGTCGGCACTGATGGCGCTTACGGTGAGGAGCTCGGCCTCACAAAGGATTGGGCCGCGCGCATCATCCGCCACGTCGGCAATTACGGTGAAGTATATGAGCGCAACGTCGGCGCAGGTTCGAAGCTCAGCATTCCCCGCGGGCTCAACCAGCTTTGGAACGCGGGCGGCATTCAGTACGCGCCCCCGCTCAGATAGGTAACACGTCCAATATGACAGGCAACTTCACTTCTACATCCTCGCTGGATTTTAGCGCCCCACGCGTCGACGCAGATCGTCGAGCAGAGCGCGAATTTGGGGATTTTGGGGTTCGAGAACGGCCAATTCCTGCGCATGGGCAATAGCCGCCGCGACATCCCCACTGTCGCGTTCGAAAGCGATCAACCCCAATAGAATGTTCCTGTCGGTTGGATGCTGCTTATGGGTTCGCTCGAGCAGTGTTTTCGCCTCAGCGGTTGAGCCGGTGGAGTTGAGCGCGACCGCATAGACATAAGCATATCGTGCGTTGTCAGGGTCCAGCGCAGCGGCGTCGCGCAATAGTGCAAGTGCTTCCGTAAGGTTGCGTTGGCGCACAAGCAGCAGACCGAGGGAGTGCTTGATAGCGGCATTGTTCGGTTCGATTGCAATTGCCGCACGCAGCAGCTCTGCGCCTTCCTTGTCCAAGCCACGTTGCCGATCGAGGTCGGCAAGGTTTACCATCGCGGGAACAAACTTCGGATCGAGACGAAGCGCAGTGCGATATTCGGCTTCTGCGTCGCTGAGTTGCGCACGCCGTGTCTTGAGAAGGCCGAGGTTGAGATGCGCCTCTGGCCGGTCAGCGTCGATCAATTCCGCGCTAATCAGTTCCTGGTAAGCGCTGGCAAATGCGGCTCGTTGCTCCGGCGTCATTGTCTGCGGATCGATACCGGCAATCACTCGCGCAGCCTCCACCCGAACCGCGCGCACCGGGTCGCCCAGAAGCGGCAAAATTGCTTCAATCATAATGCGCGGCGCGGAAGCCGGCAGGGCTTGCGCCGCGGCCATGCGAACCAAGGGATCCGGATCGGCGATCGCCGCCTTGATGGCTGGCTCGGAGGCGGGGGACACATAGTGACCCAGAAGAGGCAGGGCGGTGGCCCGCGCAATCGCGGGCTGGCTTTTGTCGAGGATTAGTTGATCGAGTTGGCGTTCTGCATCGACGGCGCCGGTGCGGCCGGCGTGGAGTGCGGTGCCGTAATGCGGCGTGGTCTGGCGGCCGTTCGGATACCATTCTGCGACGGCCTTCGCCGCCCATTCTGCTTGGCGATCGGCGTGGCACTGGGTGCAGGCATTGGGGGTGCCGATCGATACCGACAGATCAGGCCGCGGGACCCGCATGCTGTGATCGCGGCGGTCGTGCACCACCATGTAGTTCTTGGTTGGCATGTGACAGTTGACGCATTGCGCCCCAGTGCTGCCGGAGGAATGCTTATGATGCGCGGTGACGTCGAATTTTTCCGGCAGATGGCACTGGGCGCACAGCGCGTTGCCTTCTGCGCGCAGCTTTGCGGCATGCGGTTCATGACAGTTGGAACAGACGACGCCGGCCTTGTGCATGGCGCTCTGAAGGAAGGAGTCGTACTCGAATACCTCGCCGTCGATTTGCCCGTCCGCATGGTATTGCCCCGGTATCAGGAGGCTCGGCAGAGCCGCATCGAGGAACGGGGCGTCGGGCGCCAGTCCCTTGGCGAGAAGATGTCGTCGTGAATGACAGGGGGCGCAAGCGTTGAGCTGCGTTGAAGCCAAGGGTTCGGTGCGGCGGGCGGTGCCGGTCGCAGGATCCATTTCCCATTTGCCGTGATCGGTGGCCTTCAACCAGGCCTCTAGGCCCATCCGGGCCTTAGCGGGGAGGCCGGACTTGTCGACGGGTGCGGGACCTGGGTTGGTCTTCGCCCATGCCACGTGGCGGGATCCAGGGCCATGGCAGGCCTCGCAGGTTACCCCGAGGCTGGCCCAGGTGGTGGCGTAGGTGTTGGCCGACAGGTCGAAGTTCTTTTTCAGGTCAGTAGTGTGGCAGTCGGCGCACTGGTAATTCCAGGTCTGGTCGCGGCCGGTCCAGTGCAGCAGCGAGCCCAGCTGCAGCTTTTCGTCGGGATAAAGGTGAAACCAGCGCTGACCACCCTTGTCCTTGGAGCGGGTGTCCCAGGCGAGCCCGAGCATCTGATAGCGTCCGTCGGGAAACCTGATCAGGTATTGCTGCAGCGGATCGATGCCGAACGTATGGGTAATTTCATAGTCGTGCAGCTCTCCGTCGGGACCATCAGTTCTCACCATGAACTTGTCGCCGACTCGCGAGAACGTGGTCACGACGCCGAAGTTCTCGACCGAAACGCCGGAGAAATCGCCTAATACCGTTGCTGGTGTGGCCGTCTCCATCGCCAGCGCGTGGTGTGACGTTTTCCAGCGTTCAGCCTGCGTCTGATGGCAGCCGGCGCAGACCTCGGCCCCGACATATTTTGCGGCATCGTTAGTCTGAGCACGGACTGGTGCCGACATCAGGCAGGCGAAATACACGATGATGGCGGCGATCGCCGCCCTTTTCCAACTCATACTTCTTGTCCGAAAACGGAATTTACGATCACTCGACGAGAAATCTGCCCAATTTGAGTTTGGGTAGCATCAGCTCCTCGATCAAGCACAAACATAGTACCGCATCTTTTTGAGCATTCTTGGTCCAATGTGGAAGGGAGACCTTTTGTGATGACCGCTTTGCTGCAAATCAAAGACTGCCATATCTGGTCATTCCGAACCAACTCAATTGCTGATCTGGACGCCGCCAGATCAGAACGAAATCGCGCTTGTTCGACGATAGGGCCGATCCCGGTCGTCGGACCAGAGTTGTCGCGTGGACCAGCGTCAGCAGGGTCGGGCCGCGGCGCGCGTCGGCTCCTGTAGCCGTAGCCATTTTAGGGCCTGGCATCTTAATCCGCTATCAGAAGCCGCAAGATTGTTTTGAATCGAACGCTTTGCCTGCCAAGGAGCGCGGTGTTGTCGTTTTCAGCGCCTTCATCGGTGTAGGCTCCAGAAAATCCGATCGTGCCTACTTTGCGAGCGAAAGGCCGCGTAGCCAAAGCCGGTGTGTGCTCTTGGGAGGTAACTTCACCCTTCCACTTTTGACCGGAACAAGTGTAGGTGCCAAAGAAATAAAAGAACGAGTCGCCGCCGCGGATCGTGCCGTCGCGCAGCACCACGACACCATTATCGCCGCCTACGACGCCATCCTGGATTTCGACGCTAAGTGCGTAGAGTCCGTTCCTGATCATGATAGTGCCACCTAATCTTCGAATGGAGAGTATAACAGACCACAAATCGATTGGACCTTGCTCAATCGCGCAGCATTGCCCTCAGTTCATCTGGTTCGAGAATCCTGATGCGACGGTATGACAGTGCAAGGTGACCGTCTGCTTCAAGCTTGCGCAGGATGGCACCAGCCGTGGTTCGGGCGACATTGGCCATATGTGCGAGATCTTCATGATTCATGTCGATTTCAATCGGGCGGCGCTTTCGCGGGCTGACCAGGCGACAATTACCCATGCGTAGCAGAACCGCCACAAAGCGCTTGGCGTGGTCTCGTATCATCAGGTCGTCGGACCCCCCAACGGCAACGTCGAGATGACCAATCGTCACAAGACCAAAAAACCGCCACGCTGCAGGATCAAGCTTGACTATTTCGTCAATGGCCCAGAGAGGCAGATGCAACAGTTCGGCGTCCCGGGTAGCGACTAGGCCAACCCTTCGAGGCTGGCGCGTAAAGGCGGCCGCCTCTCCAAACCAGGTACCTGGCAACGCAAGATGTGCGGTGTAAGGCCCTCGTTCCTGCGGTGCCATCGAAATACCAATGCATCCCGAAGCGATGCCAAACATGCCGCCAGGTTCATCCCCAATCGAATAGACCGTTGAACCCGCTTTGAATTGCTCCAGCAGACATCGGTCAAGCACTGCACGCTGAAACGAGGGGGACGTGTGGCCGAGCCAGCCTTGCCTGCAAACGATTTCGCGCGCCGCATCCAGATCCAACATTCTCTCTCCAATTGACCGCCCATGATCAATGTCATTCTGATCTCCTGCTACACTCGCTCCGATGATCCTCTTTGATCTGGATCAATCGGCCGGCGTGGCGTTGCGCCGCCAGCGAGACTTAGAGCTGCGAGCCTCCGAATCGTGGCCTTAGGCCGGAAACCGAACCTCTCAAATCGAAATTATAAGGATAGCGAAAGTTGCAAAGACCGTGGGCGGAGCGTTGCCGGGCACAGACCATTGAAGGCATCCAGTCGCAGTTTCTGAAGATGCAGCAAGCGACTGGGCCACGGCGCGGAGTGAAACACGCCATGAAAACGAAACATATTCTAACCATCGCCATCGCCAGTGCGATTTATTACCTATTGTCGACTTGCGGCTTCGTTAAAGCGCAGGAGCAACGTCCCAACATCATCATGATTTTGGCAGATGATCTCGGAAATGCCGATCTTGGTTACCGCGGCAGCGACATCAAAACACCGAATATCGACCAGCTTGCGAAGGAGGGAGTTCGGCTCGAATCCTTCCACGGCATGCCAGTTTGCACGCCAGCGCGCGCGGCGCTGATGACAGGGCGCTATCCGATGCGCTACGGCCTGCAAACGCTGGTGATCTTCCCCAACCATACCTATGGCTTGCCGACCGACGAGCGGACGCTCCCGCAAGCTTTGAAAGAGGTGGGTTACAGTACAGCGATGGTCGGTAAGTGGCATCTGGGACATGCCGACAAGAAATTCTGGCCGCAGAACCGCGGGTTCGATTACTTCTACGGCAATACCGTCGGTGAAGTTGACTACTTCACGCACAAGCGGGCCGGCATTGTGGACTGGCAGCGCAACGGCAATTTCATCGACGAGAAGGGCTACGTCCTCACATTGGATGGCGATGAAGCTGTCAAGCTGATCGACAAGCAGCCAAAGGACAAACCGTTCTTTCTCTACTTCGCTTCGCTGGCTCCGCATGCGCCTTATCAGGCGCAGAAGTCCGACGAAGACCGCTACGCAGCCACCATCAAGGATCCAACGCGGCGCACCTATGCTGCGATGATTGCGTCGCTCGACGATCAGGTCGGCCGAATCGTCGCGGAACTGGACAAGCGCGGCATGCGCGAGAATACGCTGATCATCTTCTCGAGCGACAACGGCGGTCCGCGCAATGCCGTCGTCGCCAGCGGTGCGCATTCCAAGGAGGAGCGCTCCGAGAGCGGCGTCAAGGAGGGGTCATTGCCGGCAAACAACGGCAATCTACGTGGCGGCAAGGGCAGCCTGTATGAAGGCGGCGTCCGTGTGCCGACGATCTTCAACTGGCCAGCCAGGCTCAAGCCAAGCGTCGTGAACGAGCCGCTGCACATGGTCGATATCATGCCTACCGCGCTGGCGCTCGCCGGCGCCAAGGCGAACCCGTCCGATAAGCCGCTCGATGGCAAGGACATCTGGGCGACTGTCGCCGACGGCCAGCCCTCACCGCACGAGGATATTCTTGTGAACGTCGAGGCGTTCCGCGGTGCCGTTATCAAAGGCAAGTGGAAATTGGTGAAGATCGCCCTGTTGCCGGGCAAGACCGAGCTGTTCGATCTGACCGCCGATCCCGGCGAGAAGAACGATGTCGCTGGCCAGAATCCGGAGGTGGTCCGCGACCTGGAGAACCGTCTGCTGGCATATGCCAGGCAGCAGAAGATGAGCGAATGGCTGAAGGCGCAGCCGGATTATCTGGGTGCCCAGGGGCAGACCGTGTTCGATCCGGATTTCGACATCGACGATGGCGGGATGCCACACGCGAAGACAGTACTTCCGAAGCACTAGTTGACGAATACAGAGCAGACTGGCGCCAGTCCGTCGCGCAAGATTGCGAAAGCAGCGAATAACCGGGACTTTTCGTCATAAAGGGAGGGTGAAATGAACGCACGATCAGCAGGGCTTATGCTGGCCATAGCGCTTGGTGCAACTCAGCTGTTCCCTCTCCATGTCGCGATGGCGCAACGGGTGCAGCCTGCCGCCCCGGCAGATGGCTCGGTGCTTCCATTCCCCCCGGTGCCATCGGCGAGCATAGCCGCACCAAGGCTACAGGACTCCAAACACCAGCGCCGGCCGGAGCAAAGCCATCTGTCCAAGGATGCGCCCAATGTGTTGATCATATTGATGGATGACGTCGGGTTCGGTCAGGCTGCCACCTTCGGCGGCGAGATCAACACGCCGACGCTCAGCAAGCTCGCCGACCAGGGTATCAGTTACAACACCTTCCACACGACTTCGATCTGCTCCCCGACGCGTGCGGCGCTGTTGACCGGACGCAATCACCAGCGCGTGGGCAACGGCACGATCGCCGAACGTGCTGTCGATTGGGATGGCTATACCGGCGTGATTCCGAAGACTTCTGCGACGATGGCGGAAGTCCTGCGTGACTACGGTTACAAGACTGCGGCGATCGGAAAATGGCACAACACGCCCGCCGATCAGACCACCTCGATGGGCCCGTTCGATCGCTGGCCGACCGGGCACGGCTTCGACTACTTTTACGGCTTTCTTGCCGGCGAAACTTCGCAGTGGGAGCCTCGGCTGGTCGAGAATACCAATCAGATCGAGCCGCCGCATGACGAGAAATACCACCTGAGCGAGGACCTCGCCCAGCACGGCATCGACTGGCTGCGTCACCACCAGGCGTTCGCGCCCGACAAGCCGTTCTTCCTGTACTGGGCGCCTGGCGCCGGGCACGGGCCGCACCAAATCTTCAAGGAATGGGCCGACAAGTACAAAGGCAAGTTCGACGACGGTTGGGATGCCTATCGCGAGCGCGTGATTGCGAGACAGAAACAGCTGGGCTGGATCCCGGCTGACACCAAACTCACGCCCCGGGCTGAATCAATGCCCGGCTGGGACATTATTCCCGAGGCGCAACGCCCGTTCCAGCGGCGGCTGATGGAAATCTTCGCCGGCTTTGTCGAGCATGTCGACGTGCAGGCTGGCCGGGTGGTGGACGAGCTGGATCGCCTCGGCATCCGCGACAACACCATCGTGATCTATATCTTCGGCGACAACGGCGCGAGCGCCGAGGGCCAGAACGGCACGATCAGCGAATTGCTGGCGCAGAACGGGATTCCAAATACCGTCGAACAGCAAATTGCCGCGCTCGACAAGATCGGCGGGCTCGAAGCGCTGGGCTCACCCAAGACCGAGAGCATGTACCACGCCGGCTGGGCCTGGGCAGGAAACACGCCATTTCAATACACCAAGCTGATCGCTTCGCATTTCGGCGGCACGCGCAATCCGATGGTGATCTCCTGGCCGAAGGGCATCAAGCCCGATCACACACCGCGGCCTCAATTCCACCACGTCAACGATATCGTGCCCACCATCTATGAGATTGTCGGCATCAAGCCGCCAAAGGTGGTCGACGGCTACCCCCAGGATCCCATCGACGGCGTCAGCCTGGCCTACACCTTTAACGATCCGAAGGCGCCCTCGCGCAAGAAGGTGCAATACTTCGATAACAACGGCAGCCGCGCGATCTATCAGGATGGGTGGATCGCCGCGACTTTCGGCCCGCTGGTCCCGTGGTTGCCCGGCGCGCCCGGGCTCGCAGAATGGGATTCAGCCAAGGACAAGTGGGAACTCTATCACATCAGCAAGGATTTCTCTGAGGCAGACAATCTCGCCGGCAAGGAGCCGAAACGTCTGGCGGAATTGCAGACGGTGTTCGACGCTCAGGCCAAGGCCAACAAGGTCTACCCGCTCGGCGCCGGCATCTGGCTTCGCCTGCATCCCGAAGATCGCATCAAGACGCCATATACAAGCTGGCAATTCGACGCCACGACGACGCGGATGCCCGAATTTACAGCGCCAAGTATTGGCCACGAAAATAACACCGTCACCATCGATGCCGAGCTTGGCGAGAATGCCTCCGGCGTACTCTATGCATTGGGCGGGGCCGGCGGCGGCGTCACGCTGTACATGGACAAGGGCGACCTCGTCTTTGAGTACAACATGATGATCATCGAGCGCTATATCGCGCGTTCCGCCTCCAAGCTTGCCGCCGGTAAGCGACGCATCGAGGTCACGACCCGGCTTGAAAGTCCCAAGCCGCTGTCCCCGGCCGACGTCGTCTTGAAGGTCGACGGGCAGGAGGTCGCGCGAACCAAAGTCAAGCGCACGGTTCCTGCCGCGTTCTCGGCGAGCGAGACCTTCGACGTCGGGGTCGATCTCGGTTCAATAGTCTCTCTGGATTATTATGATCGGCGCCCGTTCAAGTTCGACGGCAAGGTCGAAAAGGTCGAGGTTAAACTCAATTGAGGCACCTGATTGAAACTGCCAATCACTGGGAGGGCGGAAATGGGATTCACGTTTCAGGGTGCCGGGTCATTTCTGCATTGGCTGACGCTTGGCATCCTTTTTGTGATGCCTGTACTGATCGGATTGGGTTAAGGCAGTCAAACGAGAAATTGACGAAGTATTGCTGCCACGCGCTCGTGAGGAGGCGGTTAGCCCTGAATTGCTTGCCGCAAAGGCGGCAGAATTTATTACGACGGATCGAATTGTCGAAGATTTAGCGTTGGAAGATCGATTTGACGCGATGGTTGATCGCGTGATTCGCAGGTTCGCCCAATGAAGTTAATGAAACAAATCTCAGGATCACGTGAGAGACAGCTGCAAAGCGCGCCCGCCCTGCAGATTGAAGGGCCGCCGAAGCCGAAACGGCAAAGGACTAAAAAGTAGTGGTAACTGCTCGTAAGAGCCCACTCATGGGGCCGGTATAAGCGAACGCAAGATGCGTTGGCCTGACATCGTCGCGAAACTAAAGCTTGCGCGCGCCGACATCCGAGCCATGATGAAGGGGGTCAGGCAAACCAGGGCTATCGAACAAACCGACAGTTGCGGTTCTATCAGGCTACAAACCGGGTTGTGGGGGGACAGTAACATGCGTCGCATTTTTATGCTCATGGTCGCACTCATCTGCGCCAGCGATGCCGCCTCGGCTCAAAGCTTGGAAGGACGGCTAAAGCAGATTGGCGATTCTAAGGTTGTAAAGCTCGCGTACCGATCTGACGCAAACCCGTTTTCCTTCGTTAATCCGCAGGGGCAGCCGGACGGCTATACGGTCGACCTCTGCAAATTTGTCGTCCACTCGCTTGAGATGCAACTAAACGCCAAGCTGACAATCGCGTGGGTCCCCGTCGATACTCAAAGCCGGTTCGATGCAGTTGCGACCGGCGCAGCAGACATGGAATGCGGTTCAAGTACGGTATCTTTCGGGAGGATGGAGAAGGTAGACTTTTCGAGCTTTATCTTCATGGAAAATACCGGTTTGGTCGTTCGAACAAATTCCGGAATTTTCGGCGTCGGAGATATGCGGAGCAAGAAGATTGCCGTGATCGCCGACACGACAAACGAAATTGCGCTTAGAAAGGAATTGCAGCGACGGCAGTTTCAAACTTCATTGGTTCGGGTCAAGGACCGCCGAGAGGGTATGGCAGCGCTCGAAAGCGGAGCGGTCGACGGCTTTGCCAGCGACAAGCTTTTGCTGATCGGTGCCCAGAACGCCGATGCGTCGGCCTACAAGATGCTCCCGGAGAACCTGTCTTACGAACCTTATGCCATCGCGCTACCACGCGGCGACTGGGCATTTCGGGTTGCTGTCAATAGGGGACTCTCGCAACTCTACAGTAGCCCGCAAATCCTCGACATTTATCTGAAATGGTTCGCTGCAATAGGGGAACGTCCCGATCTGCTCCGTGCGGCGGTCTATATCTTTGGTACTTTTCCAGAATAAGTCGCACGCTCCACCCCATGTCCGCTTTCCCCCCGATTGTGTTGCGAAACTCTTTTTGAGGTGAGGAGCAAAAATTGACGTTGCCCCCAACTCTTATCCAGTTGCATTGAGAGTTCTGACGGTTGCCATCTTGCATAATTGCGGCTGTTGGCCAAGGCGCGGAGCCATTGCGGAGCGCAGCGCCTTGGCCTTGTTGGGGAAAGAGTTGGGCCGCGTAGACGGCTGGCGTCAGCCAGCCGATACGAGAGTGCGGCCGAACGTTATTGTAGTCGCGTCGCCAGTCTTCGAGCGCGAGGCGTGCCTGTGGCAGGGAAGTGAACAGCGTCTCGTTCAAGAACTCGTCCCGCAGGCGCCCGTTGAAGCTCTCGACGAAGGCGTTCTGCATGGGCTTTCCCGGCGCGATGTAGTGCCATCCCACGCGGGTTTGATCCGCCCAGCACAGGATCGCGTTGCTGGTCAGCTCGGTGCCGTTGTCGCTGACAATCGTCCCCGGCCTGCCACGCGTGGCGATCAGAAGATCGAGTTCGCGCGCCACCCGGCGGCCTGACAACGAGACATCGGCCACGGCCGCGAGGCATTCCCGGGTGCAATCGTCGAAGATCGCCAGGATACGGAATTCTGCGGCCGCTCGCGAATTGATCGGAGACGAAGTCGAGCGACCAACGATCGTTCGGTAGCCGCGGAACCGCCATGGGCGCCCTTGTTCCCAAGGCTCTTTTGCGGCCGCCGCGTTTGCGCACCATGAGGCGTTCCTCCCGGTAAATGCGGAACAGTCGCTTGTGGTTCACGATGAAGCCTTCCCGACGCAGGAAGATGAGAAGCCGGCGATAGCCGAACCGCCGGCGCTCCCGTGCCAGGGCCCGAAGCCGGTCGCGCAAGGTCGGATCATCTGGGCGCCGTGACCGATAGCGCACCGTCATCCGTTGGCAGCCGATCACCCGACACGCCCGCCGCTCGCTCATCTCGTGTTCCATCTTGAGATGCGCGACCGCCTCTCGCTTCACAGCGGGCGTCACCATTTTTTTGACAGCAGATCCTTCAAGGCCGCGTTGTCGAGCATGGCATCGGCCAGGAGCTTCTTCAGCTTGCCGTTCTCGTCCGCAAGCTGCTTCAGCCGCCTGGCCTCGGACACGTCCATGCCGCCGAATTTGCTCTTCCAGTTGTAGAAGGTAGCCTCGCTGATCCGTGCTTGCGGCACAGATCGGCCGTCTTCGCACCCAGCTCGTGCTCCTTCAAAACCCCGATGATCTGTTCTTCCGTAAACCGCTTCCGCTTCATCGTCCGGTCCTTCCTTTAAGGGCCAGACTCCAGTTCAACCCGGATTAAAGGGCGGGGGCAACGTCAAAATTTCTAGAGCTGCTGATGCGTTTTGCGCGCGACGACGTGGGGGACCATTTCGTTTCATCTAAAATCGACCACGGACCTTCCTAGCGGCGCTGAAAAGCGACGCAGCGGCAGAGACGTCCAAAAATCAAGTTTCGCGAGATTTTTGGGGCTGATCGATTTTCGAGTTTTGCAACACAATCCCCCCAATAGCTGCCGTTGAGCGGACATGCGAGGTGGCGCGGTCTGAACTTGCCATCGGCTCACTCCGGAATCCCGACGGGATTACCGAAGGGCTACTTCGGCTTGACGATCATTTCCCTTTCGCCTTCAGCCTTTGGCGTGCTGGCCGTGAACCAGCGCTTTGCAGTGCAACTATCTGCGCACGAAATCTCCCGATCTCCTGCAGCATGTGGTGGCGGTCCGGCCCTGGCGGAAGCTTGCGAGCGGTTGCCAGCAGCTTCGCCGCCAGCTCTTCCAGCTCTTGCAGTTTCGTCGCCCTCATTTCCACCCAGCTTACAGGGCGATCAGCGAATGAGGAACTGCTTTCGCCGCCGCAATGTCGGGGCGTGGATGCGTCGAAGCGGCGGCAAGGTACTTTGCCAGCCCGCAAGCGCTAAACGCGCACCGGCGGCAATACCGCACGGCCGGAGCCGGAGGCCAAAACTCTCCAGCGTCGATCTTGAAGAAAGTTATGGGCGTGGGATCGGGCGCCTCTTCGGCAACGGGATATGCCCGGTGATCGGTAGCTTATTAGAGCCTGTCCTCAATTGGAGGATTCCCAAGGAGATTATCGCGTGATTCATAGGCGGTCAGCTGATTCGGAGCTGACAGATGCGCCGCTACGCCCTTCGGGACGATCAATGGGACAGGATCAAGGATATTTTGCCCGGACGTGAAGGGCATGTGGGGGTAACGGCCAAGGACAATCGGCTGTTTGTAGAGGCGGTGATCTACCGTTACCGGGCCGGCATCCCTTGGCGGGACTTGCCCGAGCGCTTTGGCGACCCGATCAAGATACATACGCGCTTCTCGCGCTGGGCCAAAAGCGGCGTGTGGAAGAAGTTGTTTGAGATGCTGGCGAGCGATGCGGATAATGAGTACGCCATGATCGACAGCACGATCGTGCGAGCGCATCAGCACAGTGCCGGCGCACAAAAAAAGACGGCGAAGACCAGGCGATCGGGCGCAGCAAAGGCGGGCTGAGCACCAAGATTCATGCGCTTGTCGATGCGTTAGGCAATCCGCTGGACTTCATCCTGACGCCGGGCCAAGCCCATGATCTGCAAGGCGCCGACGCGCTGCTGCCGGATATGGCGGCCGAGGCCTTGCTGGCAGACAAGGCCTTCGATGCCGACGAGCGGGTGATCGAGCCGTTGCTTGCACGGGGAAAGTCGATCGTGATCCCGCCCAAGAGCAACCGCAAGGTTCAACGCGATTTTGACAAAGACGCCTACAAGGCCCGCCACCTCATCGAGAATTTCTTCTGCAAGCTCAAGCAATACCGCGCCATCGCCACCCGCTACGACAAAACCGCCAGAAATTTCCTCGCCGCAATCCACCTCGCGGCTGCTATCATCTGGCTCAATTGATGACAGGCCCTAGTACCGGCTGACGCCTGTGCGTCCGGTAATCGCCTCAGGATCGCCGCGGCGGCTCGCTGAAAGGCTGCTGCTGCTTGTTCTTCCGTACTTGGACGTTGATCAATATTCGTCGGTGTCCCCGTGTTGGGAACTGTCATATCGGGCACGGTCGGCGGCAATTGCTGACCAGCTTCGACTGGCGGTGGCGGGGTGACAAAATAAGTGAAACACGCTGCCACGGAAGCGGCGACTAGAACGGCCGGAACTGCAAGTCGCAAGCTGGTCATTTCCTTCAGCCCCACCTCAGCGAGTAGAGAATATCAATGACGATAAAAACCAGCAAGGCAATCAGGAACCATGGCCATTCGGTATGACGTGGTTTCTTAAATTCTCGGTTGAGGTCTGTCTGGCTTGCGTTCCTTACTGGATGACTTCGACGATGCGTTACGGGTGCCGGGCGATATCGCGAACTTTGGTACCAGGACGATAATATTGTCCGCAATCGAATGTCAGCCCTAGCCAAACCTTGATCGGTAGAACGAGGTTCGATCATTTTCCCGTCGCCTTCAGCCCGACATTTGCATCAACGGGTGATCGCTCGCCGTCAAGCCAATCCTGTTCTTCAGCCAAAGCGAGCCATGCCGCTTCCATTCTCTTATACCGTTTGTACGCAGCTTCGTTCTGCGCGGCTTCGGCCAACTGCAAGCAGTTTTCTGCATTTTGTCGGTAGATGTCCGAATCTTTGATCATCTCTTCGACTTCGGCAGGTCGACCCGATCCTCACGGAACTCGGGTGGTCCTTTGGTGAGGGTTCGCCTGCGCTGGGCTCGTTCTTCGGGCGGCGCGGCGGGATCGATAATTCTTTCGATGGTCTTTGTGGCAAGCTCCTGTGCACGCAATTTCCGGCCGGGCTTGCTGACGGGCCTCGCTGGTGCTTTGACCTTCAGCCCGAGTTCGACCAGGCGGCGAGTCGCCTCTGAAAGCTTGGGCGTATCGTGCTGCCGGGCGGCCCATCGTTCAATAGCGGCCCGCAGCTCGCGCTCGGCCCGGAAGCCTATCATTGGGGTAATTCCGGTAGCGGGACGGCCGACGGCTTTTCGTTTAGCAAATATTGCTTTCTTCATGATTCTTGTTTAGCATAAAATCAGGCCGGGGGAAACCGGCCCATGCCCTGCTTCCCAATCAAGACCGTCCACGCGAATCAGCCGGGCGCCCTCTTGTAACCGGCGGTTAATCGTTCGAGGGCACCATCGTCGCGACCTTCTGGGGTCACGCATACTGCGCGAGAGCCGTCGCTGATCTCAACCTCAGTGGCGGCTTTTTCATAAGGCGGGGGGCGATGAATTATCAAGCCTTCACTAACGACAACCTGACCATGATGTATACTCGGGGCCGACAACGCGCTTAGCGGCCTAGTCCAGATTAATAGCAAGCCTTCTCCGGACTGGGAGAGCAGGGGGGTTTTTTAACGCTGGATGTTGGTTTTGCACCAGACGTTTGACTAGCGTTCGATTTTCCCTTGGGGGCCTGTTTCGAGATAGCGGGAATTGAGAAGAAAACTGATGTTGTGGCGAAAAGCGCGAACGAAACAATGACTGTCAATAGCTTCATGGATTATCCCTCAATGAATTTTCCACTCCAGACTGAAGTCTCTCGGCTGTCAAGGCAGCTACTGTAGATTGGCACCGCCCCCGGTTAACTTGCTCCGATGCCAGCGAAGGCGGCGAGGACCGGTCGTCATACCAGACGACATCCTCCTTCTTGATCTCAGGGTTGAGCGCCCGCTGATGGGTGGGAAATCTCCAGTATAGGAGCACTGGATCGCAGCGCGTTATTCTGGATTATTCCGACTCCGATCGGCTATCGGGGCCGGAGTTCCGAGATCTTCCTGAACTAGCGTTACCGTCCAAAGGTCCTTTGCCACCGCCATCGGGGCGATTTGAGCATTAGCCCACCACGCCGCTTCGTTGCCATGGTGGTGCAGTTGCTGATGATGATCGCGGCAGAGCGGCACAGTGAATTCGTCGCTGACCTTGCGTCCCAGCGATCGCGGCTGGGCAAATCTGAGGTGATGGGCATCGCAGGGAGAGCGTTTGCAGACGAGGCAGGGTTGAGCAGCGACGAACGCCAAATGGGCTTTGTTTCGTTTGCGCATGGTCTTGATCAGCGGGGAGACGATTTTAGTCTTAGTTGCCGTCTGTTGATCGTGAGCCGGCGTAGAGCCATTAGCGGCCGGGATCTCATGCTCATGCTCGGAGGGCGGCGGTATTGCTGCCTGTAGATCGTTTAAAGTGAACTCAGCATCGAGGCTACAGCCGGCCGGCAACGACGGTTGCTCCAGCACCTCTAACGAGGATTGTTTAGCTGACGTGTTCAGCCCGGCTTCATAAGCGGCCTCTACGGCACGTGCATCGTCGGCTGTGAGGGTGTTCTTGGCCGGCAGGCTTCGATGCGCCCAGAGGGCCAGATCTTCGGCGTCGCTAAGGCCGGCGATCTCCTCGACCAGCCGGTCGCGCAGCGCGGCGGAGGCCCCGGCGTCGAGCAGGGGCTTTGGTTTGTGAATCCGGCCACTGGACGGTTTGTGGCCGTTCTGGGCGCCTCCGCTCTTGTCCGGGGCCACTGCAGGGGAGGGTTCCGTGAGGAGGTCCGGCGCATCGAGATCGTCCTCGCCGGCAATGCCGACCAGGGCAAACAGCGCATAGCGTCGGGCGTAGGTGAGCGCCGCACCCATTCGGTGTGGGGTCTCGCTGATTTGGCAGACCGGCCAGTCCGAGGAGATCCATTCCCCGGAGGCGTGAGCCAGCAGTGTGGTTAATCGGATCAGCCCGGCTCCCTCGTCGATCGAGGTAGTCTGAACCGTGGCGATCTCGTGCTGGCCGAGGCTCTTGCGCACGATATCCAACCCACTGGCCAGGGAGGCGTAGCGGAAGGTCCGATCGCCTTCCCGAGGAACGGGCGACCGGATGGTCGCGGTCAGTGACTTCTCGGGGTTGGTGAGTTCGCCCTGGGCCTTAGCCAGCGCCGCGGCAATGGCGCCGATGGTTTCACTGGAGCGGTGCATCGGCCACCTCCACATCCATCAGGTCAAAACTGATAGCGCCGGATTTAGAGCGCTTGGCCCGCAGGCCATGCCCGGTGGCTTCCTTGGCATCCTCCGGGACCAGCTTTTTCAGCTCAGCCTTGGCGCCTTCATGCTCCTGGTGGGCCGGCCGGGTGCGACGGAAGGTGACTGCAAACTCGGCCCATGAATTGGAGGCACTCATATCGACGATACGGACCGCGGCCAGCCGCGGTCGTGGTGGCTCGACCCCGAACAGCCGAGGTTCTTCCCCGCTCATGACGCAGCGCCAGAACTTCTTCTCGGCGGTGAGTAACAGGTGCTGGTAGAGCGGGTCAGCATGGATGGTGAGTTCGACCCACTTGCCGCCACCGGTAATTATCGACAGCGCCGCGGACCTGGCGTTGGAGACCCACATATTGTGCTGCAGCTGCGCCATGTGCTTTTCGGCGGCGGCCTCTTCCGAGAACGTCCACGGCAGCATGAACTTGGCTTCGAATACGGCACCACCGGGGTCAACCAAGCCGTCCAGCGTAGCCGCCATCCATTTGATGACGGGATGTTGGATCCGCTTTTGCACATCCTTGATGGCCTGACCGGTGTTGCGCTCATACCAGCGCCGGTTCAGCTCCTCGGTGACCGTGCCCAGCTGGACAATCAGATTATCCGACAGGTCCTCGGGCTCGACCTCACCGCGCTTCTCCCGCCACAGCCGGACGAGGGCCGCCTCGTCATTGCTCATGATCACCCGGGCATCCGAGCCGCCGATGAAAAAACGTCGATTGAAAAGCTCTGGCATCTAGACCTCCTGACCCACGGCATGAAGCAGCCGCGCAATCCCGCCGCGTCGGACAATCCGGGAAAGCTTGGGCTTCGAGCTATCGGGTATGGAGCAGTCGGATCCGAGGCTCAGTGAAAAAAAGCCAAAATATGAACCCGGATCGATGACCAAACAAATATTCAATCGATACATAATGCCGGTCGCGAACGCACCGTGTTCACACAGGTACCGTGGTCATAAAGGGTTGCTAACCTCGCGCTGTTCGCTAAGTGAAGGCCGCCCAATTGAACTTTTGCCGCGGCTTTGGCGGCTGGAGCGCGGCTTTCAAATTCCTCATCCAGCTTTCCAGATGCTGATGCCGAGCTGCCCACGCCAGCATCGCGCAGGATATGCCGAGGTCATCATGGTGCCCGGGCGGACAGCCATAGAATGTTCCGCTTTCACGAAACTCGACCTCCAGATTGGCGAGCTGTTCATAGGCGCGGCGCATCGTCGGTTGGTCGGCAAACCGGACCTGATCGGACCGTAATTCACTGAGAAACAATTCGAGCAAATGGGTCCTGCCAATGGGGTAGACCGGTATCCAACCGTTTTTGACCGGCCGCCGCTCAAACGCGACGCCATCGCCATGGCGGGTGATGTGGACGCCGATCACCCGCCGACCAAAGGTCTCATACAACACCTCGGCATAGGTCGCGTCATTGCTGAGATCTGCGACGATGAGTGCATTGCGGCCATAGCGCGCATCGACCGCCACGAGCGCGCTCGCAAGGGTACTCCCATAGAGGTTCTGCGGCAGCTCTTCGGCCTCCCCAATTCCGAGCAGGCGCCGCCCATAGGGACTGTTGCCGCCGACGACCGCGGTCGAACGATCATGGCTGCGCCCGACATCATGGGCAATGATCAGTGGCTTGAAAACGGGCCAGCTGTTGACGTCATCTAGATTGTAGATCATCGAACTGCTCCGGTTGTTTTGAGACGCTGGAATGGATTGGGAACGGCAATGGCGGGAGCCTCAGCCGGCGGTTGAAAGGCCGGGCCCGGCTGCACCAGGGGCACATGGACCTGGGTCGCGCGCTCATATAGGTCCCAGCTGAACGGACTGGCCTCCGCGCCGAGAGGAATACCGAAGTACTCGCGCATAAAATTATGCTCGCCCAGCAAACGACGCTGCTGCTCTAGGTATACCTCCGTGAAGAAGGACACGGTGTCGGCCGTCGCCTTCAGGCGCATCCAGGACGGGTCGTCATCTGCCCAAACTGTCCAGAACGGATCGGTGCGGCTCCACGCCGTCGACAACATCGCAAACCGCGCCTGCGGCCGGCGGGCTCGCATAGGGCTCACCGCGGCGATCAGGTCGTTGGAGAGCTGAGCGGCCTCGTCGGCGATGATCCAGCCGCCCACCGTCAGTCCCCTGATCGAATCATCACTGCCCGGCAATGCCAACACCCGAGATCGGTTCTTGAGTTCGAGTGCATAGACGTTATCAGTCCTGAGTTCGGCGTCGACCGCGATCAGGATGTCGCGGATCCGCCGCAACGCTTCTGCACTCTGGCGTTGCGAAGGACAGGCGATCACACTCAATCCATTCGGCGTAAACAGCATGTAATGTGCAATAGCCCAGCCGGCGGTGGTGGTCTTGCCGACTTGCCGTGCGGTCAATGCAATGATCGAGGCGCCAAGCGGTGCGCGCAGAAAGCCTTGCTGCCACGGCGCGGGTTCAACGCCGAGAACGTTTCTGACCCATAGCGCCGGATCGATCTGATAGGCTAGGTCACGCAACGTGCTCATCATCGACCTCCAACAGGGCTTGCGCGATCCGGGCTTTCAGTTCGGGTTCGCGATCGAATTTTAGGATCACGCGCTCGGCGATCTGCCTCAGATCAAAATTGACATTGGTTTGAACGGCGACATTGACTTGCGTTCCTTGCCGGTCGAATCCCGCAAGCCGCGACACGCTATCCAAGTTTTGTCGGATTGAGTTCAGGCCGGCCAAGGCGATCTGCAGCGAGCCGGCCTTTTGCGCCTCGCTGACGATCTGGTCGATCCGTCCGCGCAGTTCGGAATAGCCGTACTGAGTCAGAAGGTCGCGCGCTTCGACTTTGAGAATCAACTATTTGAGGAGATTCAGGATTGGCGCGCGAGGTGCTGACATGAATCGGAAGAATGAAGAGAAGGCCGAAGTACGATTTGCGGCGTATGTGGCGGGGCTTGCGAGTGTGCTTGGGCACGCGGACCGGGTTGGCCCCCTGCGCGACTATTGCACGGGCCTGATATTGCCGGGCGAGCGCAAGAGCGTGGAGCCGATGGCCGCGAAGACGGCTCCGGCGCGGACGGCCGCGCAGCATCAGTCGTTGCTGCATTTTGTCGGTGTCGCGTCCTGGTCGGACGAGAGGGTGTTGGCCAAGGTACGGGAGGCGGTGCTGCCTGCAATGGAACGGCAGGGGCCGATCGAGGCGTGGATCATCGATGACACGGGCTTCCCCAAACAAGGAAAGCATTCGGTAGGCGTGCAGCATCAATATTGCGGACAACTCGGCAAAGAGGCCAATTGTCAGGTCGCCGTCTCGCTGTCGATCGCGAACCACTCCGCCAGCCTGCCGGTGGCCTATCGGCTTTATCTACCGAAGGAATGGATCAAGGACAGGGCGCGCCGAAACAAGGCAGGCGTGCCGCGTAAGCTCAGCTTTAAGACCAAGCCCGAGATCGCGCTGGAGCAGATACGTTGGGCGTGCGAGGCCGGTCTGCCACGCGGGGTGGCATTGATGGACGCGGCCTATGGAACTGACTCACGGCTGCGCACCGGCATGACGGCGTTGGGCGTGAGCTATGTCGTCGGCATTCAGCCGAAAATCCTGGTGTGGCCGCCCGGCACCGGACCGAGGCGCAGAGGCAAACCGTTGAACAACACGGGGCGTCGCGACGAACCCGATCTGGTCTCGGCCAAACGTCTGGCGTGTGACCTGCCCAAAGAGGCCTGGCAAACGATCCGGTGGCGGGAGGGATCGGCCGAGTGGCTGTCATCGCGCTTCGCCCGCGTGCGCGTTCGGGTTGGGCATAGCCAGCTGATGCCGGAATCGCTGTCGCAGGAGTGGTTGCTGATCGAGTGGCCTATGGGCGACGCCGAGCCGACCAAGTATTGGCTGTCGACGCTGCCACCCGATATCGGCTTCCGCGATCTCGTCGACTTCGCCAAGCTGCGCTGGCGTATCGAGCGCGACTATCTTGAGCTCAAGCAGGAAGTCGGGCTTGGGCACTTCGAAGGGCGCGGGTGGCGCGGCTTCCATCATCACGCCACGATGTGCATCGCGGCCTATGGATTCCTGATCTCCGAGCGGGAAACGATTCCCCCCTCAGCACCTCGTCGCGCCACGCCATTCCAGACGCCTGCTTTACCCGAAGGTTATCGACCCAGAGGATCCCCCCTTGCGGCCTGAACGCCACATTCCAAACTCGATCGCTACCGTCCGCGTGCGGTTGATCAACGCGCTCATCAGAACTCTGCCGCGATGTCCCTGTTGCCGCAGCAAAATGAGATACGGCCGACGAAATTTGTGATGCAGTACGAATAGGCGGTGCTGAGATCGTCTTTGGTTGGCAGGCAGGCAACGGCGGCGGTGCCGCGCGAGACCTCCTTCATGATGGCGTTGGACGACCCAAGCCCAAGGCAGTTCGCCCGGTGCCGGTGCAGGCTGGAGGGATTTAGGCCATAATCAGACGCGATTTGATTGCCGGGCTCGCCTGCGGCCAGCCGTCGATCGATCTCAGCCCGCTTGACATGCTGGCATGTACTGCATCGTCTCGCCATCATACGCACCCCTACGCTTACGCTAACCACGTCACTTGAAGGCCATCGGGATAGCTGCCGCGCCGAATTATCTCGCTTCGCGCCGGCCATCCCGAATGTTAACGGGACGTTACCTTCGGCCCTTCCCACTCCGGGGTAAGACCCAAACCTTATGGGATCGTTAATGGAGGAATAATTTCGGGGCCGGACGCAGCCCCGTTAAATTTCGCAAAGCGAGCCGAAATTGTCGGCTATTCGACGCTGGCGCCGCGGTGCAGATCGGCCTCGATCTGCAGCCGCGTTCCGCCGCCGAACCGCGCCCGATAGACCTGCAGATTCTCCATGATCCGCTGCACGTAATTGCGGGTCTCGGAGAACGGGATCAGTTCGACCCAGTCGACCGCGTCGACCTTCGGATCACGCGGGTCGCCGTAGCGCTCGATCCATTTTTTGACGCTGCCGCGGCCGGCATTGTAGGCCGCGAACGTCATGATGTAGGAGCCGCGATAATCCTCGATCAGGCCGCCGAGCTCGGCGGCGCCAAGCGCCGCGTTATAGGCCGAATCGTTCTTCAGCCGGCCGAGGTCGAAGCTGGCGCCGTATTTCTTGCAGACATATCTGCCGGCGTCGGGCGTCACCTGCATCAGCCCGTAGGCCTGCGCCGGCGAAACATCATTGGGATTGAAGGCGCTTTCCTGCCGCGCGATGGCGTACACGATGCTCTGTTCGACCTCCGGCCCGATCGACTTGAACGGCGGGATTCCGTTCACGGGATAGGCATAGAAATCGAACGGCAGTCCGCGATTGAGTGCGGCCTTGCCGAGCAGCAGCATGCCGCGCGCGTCGCCGTGGCGGGACGCCAGTTCGCCGAGGCCGACCAGCGCGTCGGGATCGCCGTTCTCGCCCATGTCGGCGAAAACCGGGACCGCAATGGCGCGTTCGTCCAGAGCGTACAATAGCTGCACCGCGCGGACGATCTCCAGCCTCTCGATTCCGTGCGCCCGGCCGGCGGGGGCGCCGTTCAGTTCGATCTGGGGAAGGCCGAGTTTCGCGCGCGCCAATTGACCGTAGTAGCTGGTCGATTGCGCCGCCGCCGCAGTGTAGGCGGCGCGGGCCTCCTGCGAGCGGCCCGCCGCTTCCGCCGCGCGGCCCTGCCAGTAGCCGGCGCGCGCCAGCGTGGTCGGGTTGACGCTGCCCACCCCGATGCGCGCGAAATGCTGCGCTGACGTGGCCGGGTCGGTCAGGAAACGCAGCGCGATCCAGCCCGCGGTGAATTCCTGCTCGGTCTTGTAGATATCGCGCGCCGGAAGTGCTGCGTCGCGCGCGATCAGGTAGGCGGTGCGGTGCTCGCCGATGTCGAGCATTTTACGCGACAGCAGTCGCCGCTCGATCCACCACTCGTCCACATTGTAGAGCCGGCCGGGATCCTTCGGCGCGCCGAGCATGAGCCGGGCTGCCTCGGCGAATTTCTCTTCGCGGCGGAGCAACTGGATTTTGCTGAAGATGTAGCCGGGGTCGCCATGCAGTTCGCGCGGGACCGCGTCCAGCAGGGCCTTGGTGTTGGAGGCCTTGCGATAGGCCGCAATGCGCGCCTTTGCCAACGCGACCTGATTGGCTCCTAACCGTTTGGCGGCGCGCAGCGCGATCTCATGGTCGCTGCCATACAGGAAAAAATCCATCCGCGCCTTGTGATCGCCGGGCGTCAGCAGCGCGCCAAACAGGTCGAGCGCCGCGCTCTCGGTGTCTCCGGACATGGAATTGTTTCGCCAGGCGTCGCGTACCAGGCGCTCCGCATTGGCCCGGTCGCCGCGCGCGAGCATCGACCGCGCCAGCGAGAACTTGCCCTTGGCCGACAACGGCGACTGGCTTTCGAACCATGCCCACACCGTGGCGTCGTCGCGATGGTCGTCCCACAGCGCCGCCTCGATGCGTCGGCGCAGCAGGGTCTGCGACGGCCAGCTCGGATTGGCAGATATGAATGCGCGATAGCGCTCGACCGAGGCGCCGTTGTCGTCGCTGCGCAGGATGATCCATTCCGCGAGTTTCTTCGCGACCGGATCTGCGATAGCCGCCTCGGTCTGGGTGGCATCCTCCGGCTTGTGCTTGCGCACGAGTTCGATGACGCTTTCCAGTGCATCGGTATCGGCCTGCGAGGTCGATGTCGTCGCGGCAACCGCGGCGCGGGGGGGCGGCTTGCGCGGCGGCGGCAGGGCCGCACGCTGGCGCGTCGCGGGTGCCAGGGCGGCGGCCCCGGGAGCGGCAATTCCGATGGGCGCGGTATTCCTGGCGGCTGTCGACGCAGAGGTATTTTTGGCTGAAGTCGTGGGCACGACGCTGCGCGCGATCGGCCGCGGCTTCGGCAGTGGAACTTTTGGCTTGGCCCAGGCGTCCGCCGTAAATACCGAAAATCCCACAGACAGTACCAGGCTTGTCGCCAATGCCGTCGATCGCAATGCGGCTGCGCGGGAGGATGGGGTCACGGCGTTCCCTGACGGCGAATTGTTCAATCGCTGAAGTCCTAGTGGAGCGACTTTAACGCTTGTTTCCCGCGTTTGACAGCGGCGAGGACGCGCTTTGGATCGGCGGTCCATACGAAGGGTTTGGGATCGGCGTTTGTCTCGGCGACGAAGTGGTTGATGGCGACTTGCAGGTCAACGACGGATCGGAACACGCCTCGCTTGAGGCGACGGCGCGTAAGCTTGGCGAAGAAGCCTTCGACCGCATTGAGCCAGGATGCAGAGGTCGGGGTGAAGTGGAACGTCCAGCGGGGATGCCGGGCCAGCCATTGGCGTACCTTCGGATGCTTGTGGGTCGCATAGTTGTCGACGATGGCGTGGATTACTTTCCCTGCCGGGACCTGCTCCTCGATCGTGTTGAGGAAGCGAATGAACTCCTGGTGGCGATGGCGCTGCATGTTGCAGCCGATGACGGTGCCGTCGAGGATGTTGAGGGCAGCGAACAGCGTGGTGGTGCCGTGACGTTTGTAGTCGTGGGTCATCGTGCCGGCACGGCCCGGCTTCATCGGCAACCCTGGCTGGGTGCGGTCGAGCGCCTGAATCTGGCTCTTTTCGTCGACCGAGAGGACGACCGCATGGGCGGGAGGATCGACATAGAGGCCGACGACGTCTTTGAGTTTCTCGGCGAACTTCGGGTCGTTCGACAGCTTGAACGTGCGGATGCGATGCGGCGCGAGTTGGTGGGCTTCGAGAATACGTTGCACCGAACGCAGGCTCACCCCTGCGGCTTTCGCCAGCATCCGGCCGGTCCAGTGGGTTGTTTCTCCCGGCGGCGGCCCGAGCGCCAGGTCGACCACTCTCTGCACGGTGCCGGTCGGCAGCGGTGGTTTGCCGGGCTTGCGCGTCTTGTCGCGCGTCAGCCCTTCGACGCCTTCCGCCATGAACCGGGCTTGCCATCTCCACACCACGGGCTTGGATTTGCCCGAGCGGCGCATGATCTCGGCGGTGCCACAGCCGTCGGCAGTGGCAAGAATGATATTGGCCCGCCACACATGCTTCTGAGGCGCGCTGCGATCCGAGACGATCGCCTCAAGTCGATGGCGGTCCGCCCGGGTGACCTTTACGATAATTCCTGCTCTCATGCCGAGAGCTTGAACTGCTTCGGTCGATTTGGGAATTGTCCGAATGAATCAGACCACTAGCTCTATTTGATTGAATATGTGGACAAAATACTAAAATACAGCGACGCGGTGATGTCTGCGCCTGCACCGCGGCAAAATCGCGGCTAGGATCGGCCCAGGGTCCGACCAGGTCGGGCCTTTCGCCTGATCGTCAGACCCGATATGAATTGTCGGTTCCAGCAACGGCGAGGCCGTTAGACGCGTGTTTGGAGGAAATCCATGGCAGCCAAAACGAATTTCCGGGGTTCATTCACTGCCTTGGTCACGCCGTTCAAGAACGGCTCGCTCGATGAAGCGGCCTTTCGCGGGCTGGTGAGCTGGCAAATCGCGGAGGGCACCCACGGCCTGGTGCCGGTCGGCACGACAGGCGAAAGCCCGACCGTGAACCACGACGAGCACAAGCGTGTGGTCGAATGGTGCATCGACGAGGCGAAGGGCCGCGTTCCCGTGATCGCCGGCGCCGGCTCAAATTCGACCAAGGAGGCTGTCGAACTGGCGCAGCATGCGGAGAAGGCCGGCGCCAGCGCGGTGCTGGTGGTGACGCCGTATTACAACAAGCCGACCCAGGAGGGCATGTATCAGCACTTCAAGGCGATCAACGACGCGATCGGGATTCCGATCATCATTTACAATATTCCGCCGCGGAGTGTGATCGACATGAGCGTGGACACCATGGCGCGGCTGTTCGAGCTGAAGAACATCGCCGGCGTCAAGGACGCGACCGCGAGCATGGTGCGGGTTTCGCAGCAGCGCGCGAAGATGGGCGAGGATTTCAACCAATTGTCCGGCGAGGACGCCACCGTGCTCGGCTACATGGCGCATGGCGGTCACGGCTGCATCTCCGTGACTTCCAACGTCGCGCCGCGGCTGTGCTCGGAATTTCATCTGGCCTGGCAGAAGGGCGATCTCAAGACCGCGCTCAAGCTGCACGACAAGCTGATGCCGCTGCACACCAACCTCTTCATCGAGTCCAATCCGGCGCCGGTGAAATACGCACTCTCGCTGCTCGGAAAGATCGACGAGAGGCTGCGGCTGCCGATGGTGCCGGTAACCGAACCGACCCGCGCGGCGGTGCGCAGCGCCATGGTTCATGCGGGCCTGATCAACTGAGCCCCCCGGTGCTGCCGTCGGGGGCCTTGCGGTTCGCGAAGCTGAAGAGAAGGCTGTAAATGCTCAAGGAATTCCGCGAATTCGCCATGAAAGGCAACGTGGTCGACCTCGCGGTCGGCGTCATCATCGGCGCGGCCTTTGGCGGCATCGTCACCTCGCTGGTCGGTGACATCATCATGCCGATCATCGGCGCGATCACCGGAGGCCTCGACTTTTCCAATTACTTCACGCCGCTGTCGAAAGCCGTCACGGCAAGCAATCTGGCCGATGCCAAGAAGCAGGGCGCGGTGCTGGCCTGGGGCAATTTCCTCACGCTGACGCTAAATTTCATCATCATCGCCTTCGTGCTGTTCATGGTCATTCGTTCCATGAACGCGCTGAAGCGCAAGGATGAAGCAGCACCCGCACCGCCGAAACCGTCCCGCGAGGTCGAGCTGCTCGCCGAGATCCGGGATCTGCTCAAAAAATCTTGACGTGCATGCGCGCCGCCAGGGTGTTATCGCTGCCGTTTGCTTGAGATAGTTTTGTCATGGCCGAAAAAAATGAGCGCGCGATCAAGGTCGTCGCCGAGAATCGCAAGGCACGGTTCAACTATTCGATCGAGGACACGGTGGAAGCGGGAATTGCGCTGACCGGCACCGAGGTAAAGTCGATCCGCAACGGCAAGACCACCATCGCGGAATCCTATGCCGATACCAAGGGCGGCGAGATCTGGCTGATCAATGCCAATATTCCGGAATACCTGCAGGCTAACCGCTTCAACCACGAGCCGAAACGGCCGCGCAAGCTGTTGCTGCACAGAAAACAGATCAACAAGCTGATGGGGGCGGTCGAGCGCGAGGGTATGACGCTGATACCGCTAAAGCTTTATTTCAATGAACGCGGCCGTGCCAAGCTCCTGCTGGCGGTGGCGAAAGGCAAGAAGCTGCACGACAAGCGCGAGACCGAAAAGAAGCGCGACTGGAGCCGGGAGAAGGGTCGCCTGCTGCGGGCGCGGGGATAAAGGCTACCGTCATTGCGAGCGATGCGAAGCAATCCATGGCGCTGTGAAGAAAGGTGGATTGCTTCGTCGCGGAGCCTGTCATCGGGCGCGCATTCGCGCGACCCGTTGGCTGCTCGCAAAGATGGTGTGGACGGCCCCCGACGGCATCAGTGTGCCAGACTGGTGGTGTTGATTCGACCAGACAAGGGGACCGTCCATGACGAACATTAGCACGATTGGTTTGGATTTGGCGAAGAACGTGTTTCAGGTTCACGGGGTTGATGCATCGGGAGCAGCGGTGCTGGGGCGTCAGCTTCGGCGCGCAGCTGTTGAGAAGTTTTTTGCTAAGCTGCCGCCGTGCCTGGTGGGGATGGAGGCGTGCGGCAGCGCGCATCATTGGGCGCGGGTAATCAGCGGCTATGGCCACGAGGTCCGGCTGATGCCGCCGGGCTATGTGAAGCCTTATGTCAAGCGCAACAAGAACGATGGTCGGGACGCGGAGGCGATCTGCGAGGCGGTGATCCGGCTAACGATGCGCTTCGTGCCGGTGAAGAGCGTGGAGCAGCAGACAACGCTGGCGGTTCACGGCACGCGGGCATTGTTGGTTCGGCAACGTACGATGATCGCGAACGCGCTGCGGGCGGCGCTGAGCGAACTCGGGATCGTGGCGGCACAGGGATACGATGGGTTGCGCGAGCTGATGGCCAGGCTCCAACAAGCGAGCGATGAGATCCCGGAGACGATGCGGGGCGCGCTGTTGTTGCTGGCTCAACATTGGCAGGCGCTCGATACTGACGAACGGGTGCTGGAGCGACAGATCGCGAAGGCGGCCCGTTGCGATGGCAAGGCTCGCCGACTAATGGAAGTGCCGGGCGTCGGCCCGATCATCGCCAGCACTGTCTTGGCCAAAGTGCCCGATGCGAAGGTGTTCCGTTCGGGCCGCGATTTTGCGGCCTGGATCGGGCTGACCGGCCGCGATCACGGTACCGGCGGCAAGCATCGTCCTGGCCGCATTTCCAAACAGGGAGACCGCATGCTGCGAGCCCTGCTGATCAGCGGTGCAAGCGCCCATCTGCGGCAGCAAAAGCGGCGCGGCGTTAGCGATCCGTGGCTGCGCGAGTTGCTCGCGCGGCGACCCTACAAGGTCGCCATGGTGGCGTTCGCCGCCAAAACCGCGCGCATCATCTGGGCCATGCTGGTCAAAGGAGAACATTACCGCGACCGCGCGAGCGCGCCGGCTGCTGCCTGTTGAGGGGCGACAGCCGCGCTCGCGCTCATCCAATCGGAAGGGCAACCAAGGTGTGATGGCAAATGGTCTGGAAACCAGGATCGAAACACTCCGTATCGTCATCGCGCGTCATAGCGCGCCGCAATGATTGGAATTCGATCAGCGATCTCCATCAGGGCCCGCGGTCAATGGCCGCTTCTCGAGGCCGTATACATGACCGCTCCCCGATCCGTTTGCCGAAATACCAAAAAAGCCCTTGCCGAGAGGGGGCCGTCCATACATGACGAAAGATGGAGAATTGAGCGATGAACCAGAGAAATCTGCTTGAGGTCGACTGGAGCAAAATTCCGGCGCCGACCGACGACGGCGCGGCGGCGCATCTTGTGGGCATGACGATCCCGCCGCTCAGCCTGGTTGCGACCGACGATACGTCGGTGACGCTGTCGGCGCTGCCGGGGCGCACCGTCGTGTTCGCCTATCCCAGAACCGGCGAGCCCGGCAAGATCGCGCTGGTGGACGACTGGGACATGATCCCGGGCGCGCGCGGCTGCACGCCGCAAACCTGCGCGTTCCGCGACCTGTTCGCGGAACTGAGGGCCGCCGGCGCCGCGCACGTATTCGGCCTGTCGACGCAGAGCAATGCCTACCAGACCGAGATGGCCTCGCGGCTGCATCTGCCGTTCCCGGTTTTGTCGGACGAGAAGCTAAAGCTGACGGGCGCGCTCGATCTGCCGACGATGGAGGTGGCGGGTCTCACCTTGATCAAGCGACTGGCGCTGATCGTCGATGACGGGCGCATCACGCATGTGTTCTATCCGGTATTTCCGCCCGACCGAAATGCCGGCGACGTGCTGGCGTGGCTGAAGGACAATCCGGCCTGAGCTGCAGCTTCAACCGACACGCCGTCATGGCCTGGACCAGGCAGGAGCAGGCCTTGCCATGATGAAGTTCATTCTCATCCCAGGTCCGTTCGGACTTTCGCAAAAACGTCGCGGAACATTTCCGGCGTCAGCACCCGCGTATTGGTGTTGTAACGGGAGCAATGGTAGCTGTCGTAGAGCTTTGCAGCGCCCGCCAGGTGGATCGCCCCATGCGCGAACGGCGCCGCGGCGCTGCGCAGGCCGAGCGCCTTCAGCGTCGATTCATGGGCGACCCGGCCGAGCGCCACGATGGCCCGCAGGCGTGGCATCGACGCGATGGTCGCGGACAGAAATGGCCGGCAGGTGTTGATCTCGGCAGGCAGCGGCTTGTTCTGCGGCGGCACGCAGCGCACGGCGTTGCTGATCCGGCAATCGAGCAGCGTCAGCCCGTCGTCGGGCCGCGCCTGATAGACGCCCTTGGCAAACCCGTATTCGATCAGCGTCGCGTAGAGCAGGTCGCCGGCGAAATCGCCCGTAAAGGGCCGCCCGGTGCGGTTGGCGCCCTGCAAGCCCGGCGCGAGGCCGACGATCAGCAGCCGCCCATCGGGATCGCCGAACGACGGCACCGGTGCATTGAACCAGTCCGGCTCGCGCGCGCGCGCCGCCTCGCGGAAGCCCAGGAGCCTTGGACAGAGCGGGCAATTGTGGTCGGGTTCGGTGCGGAGCAATGCGGGCAGCGGCAGGCCGCCGGCCTTTTCGTTTTCACTCGTCGAAATCGTCGTCATCGCCTCTCGGCGCCATCGTGGTCGCTCGCTGCAGGAATTGCGGGGCGTGGTGACGGGGCTCGCGCGGGGCCGGACGCTCGGACGGATCGCGGCCGAGCTTGGATTGCAGTTCCATCAGATCGGTGAAGACGTCGGCCTGGCGCCGCAGCTCATCGGCGATCATCGGCGGCTGGCTCGAAATCGTCGAGACCACGGTCACCCGAACGCCCCGGCGCTGCACCGCCTCCACCAGCGAGCGGAAATCGCCGTCGCCGGAAAACAGCACGATCTGATCGACATGCTCGGCGAGTTCCATCGCGTCGACCGCAAGTTCGATATCCATGTTGCCCTTGACCTTGCGGCGGCCGCTGGCGTCGATGAATTCCTTGGTTGCCTTGGTGACGACGGTGTAGCCGTTGTAATCGAGCCAGTCGATCAAGGGACGGATCGAGGAGTATTCCTGATCTTCAATGATCGCGGTGTAGTAGAACGCGCGTAGCAGGGTTCCACGGCCCTGAAATTCCTTGAGCAGGCGTTTGTAGTCGATGTCGAAGCCGAGTGTCTTGGCGGTCGCATAGAGGTTTGCGCCGTCGATAAAGAGCGCGATCTTGCTGGTGGAAGAAGAGGACATTCAGTTTTCCGCGTTGTTGTTGACGTTTTTGGCGCAGCGGCAACCGACCGCGCAGTTTCAAGATTTTGCTGCCTGAAGTTCGACTAGTCTGGCCCCCACCCCGACTAACACCACCGCAAATGTGGTGAGGCAAGGGCGAAAAAACCAATACTTTGGCTATGTTATGTAGTGAAGCGATGTCTTGTCCCGGACAGCATCGGCGTTGTCTGGACGGTTCCGCCCTTCCGGCCAAAAACAAAGCGTACCAGAGCCTAATAAGAAGGCAAATCACAAATTGGTCTTGCGGAAAACCCGTGGGCCCTATAATTACCGGCCATAACCAACACATTCGGTCCCATTTAACGGAGCGACAGTCGATGGCGCGCGTCACCGTAGAAGATTGCATTGACAAGGTCGACAACCGGTTCGATCTGGTTCTGCTGGCGGCGCACCGCGCCCGCATGATCTCGTCGGGATCCCAGATCACGATCGATCGCGACAATGACAAAAACCCGGTTGTTTCACTGCGGGAAATCGCGGATTCCACCATTTCGCCGGAGGATTTGCGCGAGGAACTGGTTCATTCACTGCAGAAATTCGTCGAGGTGGACGAGCCCGAGCCCGATACGGTGCCTTTGATCGGGTCGGCGGGCGCCAGCGTCGATGCCGACGACACCGAGGTCGCCGTCGAGCGCATGACCGAGGAAGAGCTTCTAAAGGGCCTCGAGGGCCTGGCGCCGCCGGAAGAGCAGCCTGAAGAGGACGAGTGAATCGTCCTGGATTCAACCTCAGGGTGTCTCAAAACGCCCGCCAATTCGCCGAAGGCCCGGACATTGATCCGGGCCTTTGCTTTTATTGACGTTTTCGTGGTTACCATGTGCCCGCTACGGGCGCGGTCAAATTCTGCCTCTGATTTGATCGGAGGGCCGCCGGTTTGGCGCTAGACTGTGGCTGAAAGGGCTAAATCGAGCGTTTGAGCGGCCCGGAAGGGTGCGGCTTCGCCCGAGCCGGCAACAGGTAACCTCGGTGGGCCGTCTTGGGGTCCGTACATGAAGGCAGCGATGGCGATGGCGTATTGGCGCCGCAACCTACCCCAGATGCAGGCCGCGACCGAATCGGTCGCGGTGGCGCCTTCGTCGGCTGTGCCGGTGCCTGCCAGGCCGGCCAAGGCGCCGCGTTCGCGCATGATACGGCAATACGACCTGGTCGAACGCGTCAGGTCGTATAATCCCGATACCAACGAAGATCTGCTGAATCGCGCTTACGTCTACGCCATGAAGGCGCACGGCGCGCAGACCCGCGCCTCCGGTGACCCCTATTTTTCGCATCCGCTGGAGGTGGCGGCGATCCTCACCGATCTCAAGCTCGATGACGCCACCATCGTCGCGGCGCTGCTGCACGACACCATCGAGGACACCGAGGCGACCCGCGCTGAAATCGATAACACCTTCGGGCCGGAAATCGGCGCGCTGGTGGAGGGGCTGACCAAGCTGAAGCGGCTGGAGCTGGTTTCGCGCGAGGCCAAGCAGGCGGAGAATTTGCGCAAGCTGTTGCTGGCGATCGCCGACGATGTCCGCGTGCTCCTGATCAAGCTCGCCGACCGTCTGCACAATATGCGCACGCTGGAATTCGTGCCGCCCGTTTCACGCCGCCGAATCGCCGAGGAGACGCTCGACATCTATGCGCCGCTCGCCGGCCGCATGGGCATGCAGGAAATGCGGGAGGAGCTCGAAGACCTTTCGTTCCGCACGCTCGATCCCGAAGCCTACGCGGTCGTGATGCAGCGGCTGGATTCGCTGGCCGAGCGCAACCGCAACCTGATTGGCGAAATCGAAAGCCAGCTCACCAAGAATTTGCAGAAAAACGGCGTGACCGCGCATGTCTACGGCCGGCGCAAGCAGCCGTTTTCGATCTGGACCAAGATGGAGCGCAAGTCGGTCGGCTTTGAACAATTGTCCGATATCTTCGGATTCCGCGTGGTGATGAACGACGTTGAGGCCTGCTATCGCGCGCTCGGCGTGGTGCACACCACATGGCCCGTGGTGCCCGGCCGGTTCAAGGATTACATCTCGACGCCGAAACAGAACGATTATCGGTCGATCCACACGACCGTGATAGGCCCCGGCAACCAGCGCGTCGAACTGCAGATACGAACCGAGGAAATGGACCAGATCGCGGAATTCGGTATCGCGGCGCATGCCTTCTACAAGGATGGCGTCGGTTCGCCGACCGAACTCCTGAAGCGCGAATCCAACGCCTTTGCCTGGCTGCGCCACACCATCGGGATCCTTTCGGAAAGCGCCAATCCGGAAGAGTTTCTGGAGCATACCAAGCTCGAACTGTTCCACGATCAGGTGTTCTGCTTTACGCCCAAGGGCAAACTGATCGCGCTGCCGCGTCAGGCCAATGTCATCGACTTCGCCTATGCCGTGCATACCGATGTCGGCAACAGCGCGGTGGGGTGCAAGATCAACGGCAAGTTCGCACCATTGTCCTCCGAACTGCAGAACGGCGACGAGGTAGAGGTTCTGACCTCGGAGGCCCAGTCGGCGCCGCCATCGGCGTGGGAATCGCTGGCTGTAACCGGCAAGGCGCGGGCGGCGATCCGACGCGCAACCCGCACCGCGGTGCGGGATCAATATGCCGGCCTCGGCCGCCGCATCGTCGAGCGGCTGTTCGTGCGCGCCAAGATCGAATACGCCGACGACAAGCTCAGGGGCGCGCTGCCGCGGCTGGCGCGTGGCTCGATCGACGACGTGATGGCGGCGGTTGGGCGCGGCGAGATGAAGGCCTCCGACGTCGCACGCGCGATGTATCCCGATTACAAGGAAGAACGGGTGGCGCGATATGGCGCCAAGAAAAGTCTCGCGGTCAAACTGAAGCTGAAATCGCCGCCCGATCCCTCGCGCAGCCCGACTGCGATACCCGTGCGCGGCATCAATTCCGATTTGCCGGTCAAGTTCGCGCCCAACGGCGGCGCGGTGCCGGGAGACCGGATCGTCGGGATCGTCTCACCGGGGGAGGGCATCACGATCTATCCGATCCAGTCGCCGGCGCTGAAGGATTTTGAGGAGGAGCCGGAGCGCTGGCTCGACGTACGCTGGGATGTCGACGAATCGACGCCGCAGCGCTTTCCGGCGCGGATCCTCGTCGACAATGTCAACGAGCCCGGAAGCCTGGCCCAGGTGGCGACCGTGATAGCCGAGCACGACGGCAATATCGACAATATCAGCATGTCCAGGCGCTCGCCGGATTTTACCGAACTGACCATCGATCTTGAGGTCTATGACCTCAAGCATCTCAGCGCCATTATCGCCCAGTTGCGCGCCAAGGCCGTGGTCGCACGGGTCGAGCGCGTCAATGGGTAACCAGCTCGTCATTGCCGGGCTTGACCCGGCAATCCATCTTTACGAAGAGGATGGATGCGCGTGTCGAGCCCGCGCATGACAGCCGGAATGTCCCAGCCGCTTTCTGGAATCTTGAGCGAGTCCTGCATGCCCCATCCTCCGCTGCGCCTCGGAGTCAATGTCGATCACGTCGCCACGCTTCGCAACGCGCGGGCGGGCCGCAATCCCGATCCGGTGCGCGCCGCGCTGCTTGCGATCGAGGCGGGCGCCGACGGCATTACCGCTCATTTGCGCGAGGACCGCCGCCACATCCGCGACGACGACATGGCGCGGCTGAAGGCCGAGATATCAAAACCGCTGAATTTCGAGATGGCTGCGACGCCGGACATGCTGCGAATTGTGCTTGCGACCAAGCCGCACGCGGTGTGCCTGGTGCCTGAGCGCCGCGAAGAGCTCACTACCGAGGGCGGCCTCGACGTGGTCGGACAGCACAACACGCTGGCGCCCTTTATCGCAAGATTGAGCGATGCCGGTATCCGGGTGTCGCTGTTCATCGCCGCCGAGCCCGCCCAGATCGAAATGGCGGCAAAACTGCGGGCGCCGGTGATCGAAATCCACACCGGCGCCTGGTGCGACGCGGTGGTCGACAACCATGTGGCGAAGGCGGAGGCCGAATGGCAGCGCATCGTCGCGGGGGCCGCGCTGGCGCGCTCGGCCGGCCTCGAGGTCCATGCCGGCCACGGCCTCGATTATATCACCGCCGAGAAGATTGCGTCGCTGCCGGAGATCGTCGAGCTGAATATCGGCTACTACCTGGTCGGGGAGGCGCTGTTCGTCGGCCTCGGCGCGACGGTAAGCGCGATGCGGGCGGCGATGGACCGCGGCCGCGGGAGCGCCGTCAGCCTGAACCAGGCGAGCAAGGTATGATCATCGGCATCGGCTCCGACCTGATCGACATCCGCCGTGTCGCCAAAGTCATCGAGCGTCATGGCGACCGCTTCCTCGACCGCATTTTCACCGAGGCCGAGCGCGCCAGGGCCGGGCGCCGCGCCAGGAACGAGAAAATGGTGGTGGCGACCTATGCCAAGCGCTTCGCCGCCAAGGAGGCCTGTTCCAAGGCGCTGGGCACGGGAATCCGGCGCGGCGTCTGGTGGCGCGACATGGGGGTGGTGAACCTGCCCGGTGGCCGTCCCACCATGCAATTGACCGGCGGGGCGCTGGCCCGGCTCGAGGCGCTGACGCCACAGGGGTATGAACCGCGGATCGACCTTAGCATTACGGATGACTGGCCGCTGGCGCAGGCCTTCGTCATAATTTCGGCGGTACGTCCGGGCAAACCCTGATGCCGTAGGGCGGTAGGGCTGACGGCCCGCCGCAAAACTAAAAACCTTAGACTTGTCAATGCATTACCAAGTTTTGATGAGACCGTTGATTGCGCCGCTGTAAACAACGGTCTAAAACGCCGCAGCTAGATCGAGGGCCAGGGCGAATTCAGGTTTGCGCCGGAATTAGCTCGCAATATCAGAATCAGGACCATTCTCTTGACGCGAAACGAAAAGCGATTCGCGTGAGGAAAATGCTCTGCCACCGCTCGGAAAATCGCAGCGGGGAAGTAGGAAAGCGATGAGCGTGACATCCGGGACAAAATCTGAGAGCGGCTTGGGTGAAACCATCCGCGTCGTGATCCATGCTCTGCTGATTGCGCTGGTGATCCGCACCTTCCTGTTCCAGCCCTTCAACATCCCCTCGGGGTCGATGAAGGCGACGCTGCTGGTCGGCGACTATCTTTTCGTCTCGAAATATTCCTACGGGTACAGCCACTATTCCATACCCCTGTCGCCGCCGCTGTTTTCCGGGCGCATCTTCGGTTCCGAGCCGGCGCGGGGTGATATCGTCGTATTCCGCCTGCCGAAGGACGACTCCACCGATTATATCAAGCGCGTGATCGGGCTGCCTGGCGACCGCATCCAGATGAAGGAAGGGCTGCTCTACATCAACGACGTGCCCGTAAAACGCGAACGTCTCAGCGATTTCATTGGCGAGGACCCCTGCGGGTCCGACGCCACCGCACGGGTCAAGCGCTGGAAGGAAACGCTGCCGAACGGTGTCAGCTATGAATCGCTGGATTGCGTCGATAACGGTTTCTACGACAACACCAATGTCTATAACGTTCCGCCCGGTCATTTCTTCATGATGGGTGACAACCGCGACAATTCGACCGACAGCCGGGTGCTCAGCGCGGTGGGCTACGTGCCGTTCGAGAATATCGTGGGCCGCGCGCAAATGATTTTCTTCTCGATAGGCGAGGGTGAACACGCCTGGATGTTCTGGCGCTGGCCCAGCGCGGTGCGCTGGAATCGCATATTCTCAATCGTGCGATGAACGACGAATCGCCTGATATCCAGGGCTTGCCGGCTTCGGGCGACGCAAACTCCCAGTCTGACGCCGGCCACGAACCCGTGGCGGCCAAAAAGAAGCGCAGCAAGGTCAGCGCCAAGGCGGCCGCGGCCGCGATCGAGGCGCGGATCGGGCACAAATTTGCCGATCCCACCCTGCTTGCCACCGCCTTCACCCACGTTTCCGCGCTGAAGTCCGCGCGCAAGCGCGGTGACAGTTACCAGCGTCTCGAATTCCTCGGCGATCATGTGCTTGGCCTGATCGTATCGGACATGTTGTACCGCGCCTTTCCGAGCGCCAACGAAGGCGAACTCTCCAAGCGGCTCGCCGATCTCGTGCGCAAGGAGAGCTGCGCCGACGTGGCGAAGTCACTCGGACTGCTCGACGACATCAAGCTTGGCGCGGTCGGCGCGGGCGCCGGTGCGCGCTTGCGCAAATCCGTGCTTGGCGACATCTGCGAGGCGGTGATCGGGGCTGTGTTTCTCGACGGCGGTTATGCGGCGGCGGCGCAGTTCGTCGAGCGCAACTGGACCGAGCGGATGCGCAGGCCTCGGCGGCCGCTGCGCGACCCCAAGACGGTGCTGCAGGAATGGGCGCAGGGCAAGGGGCTGCCGACGCCGGTTTACCGCGAGGTCGAACGCACCGGGCCGCATCACGATCCGCAGTTTCGCGTTGCCGTGGATTTGCCGGGTCTGGCGCCGGCCGAAGGCGTCGGCGGCAGCAAACGCGCTGCTGAAAAGGTCGCGGCGTCCGTTATGATCGCGCGGGAAGGCGTCGCCGGCGGCAGCAATGACGGATGAGCCCTCA
This sequence comes from uncultured Alphaproteobacteria bacterium, assembly GCA_963801875.1. Lineage (GTDB taxonomy): Bacteria > Pseudomonadota > Alphaproteobacteria > Rhizobiales > Xanthobacteraceae > Bradyrhizobium. The sequence continues at coordinate 259,400 of CAWDGT010000014.1, forward strand.
GGCGATGCCGCGCCGCCTGCGACGCGCTGCGGCTTTGTCGCCCTGATCGGCGCCCCCAATGTCGGCAAGTCCACGCTGGTCAACGCGCTAGTCGGCTCCAAGGTCACGATCGTCTCGCGCAAGGTGCAGACCACCCGCGCGCTGATCCGCGGCATTGTGATCGAAAAGAATGCGCAGATCATTCTGGTCGATACGCCCGGAATCTTCCTGCCCAAACGAAGGCTGGATCGCGCCATGGTGTCTACCGCCTGGAGCGGAGCGCATGACGCCGATCTGGTCTGCGTGCTGCTCGACGCGCGCGCGGGGATCGACGAGGAAGCCGATGCGATCCTTGCCAAGCTGGCGACGGTTCGGCACGAGAAAATCCTGGTGCTGAACAAGATCGATCTGGTTCCGCGCGAGAAGCTGCTTGCGCTGGCCAAGGCCGCCAGCGACCGCCTGGGCTTTGCCCGGACTTTCATGGTCTCGGCACTGTCGGGCGATGGCGTCGACGATCTCAGGCGTGCGCTTTCGCAGATGGTGCCGCCGGGGCCGTTTCATTATCCCGAGGACCAGATGTCGGATGCTCCCATGCGGCATCTGGCGGCCGAAATCACCAGGGAAAAAATCTTCCGCCAGCTGCACCAGGAATTGCCATATCAGTCCACCGTCGAGACCGACAGCTGGACCGAGCGCAAGGACAAATCCATCCGCATCGAGCAGACGATTTTTGTGGAGCGCGAAAGCCAGCGCAAGATTGTGCTCGGCAAGGGCGGCGCCACCATCAAGTCGATCGGCGCGGATTCGCGGAAAGAGATCGCCGAGATCGTGGGCGTGCCCGTGCATCTGTTTCTGTTCGTGAAGGTGCGCGAGAACTGGGGCGACGACCCCAACCGCTACCGTGAAATGGGACTGGAATTTCCCAGGGAATAATCAAGGATTGACCGGCATTGCGATGAAATTACCCAAAAACGTGCTGTGGTTTGAAGTGCTGCTGTATATGTCGCTGACCCTGGACGCGCTGTCGGTCGCGTTCCAGGACCGCACGCCGAACGCGGAGATGACCGAATCCATGATCACGGTGGCGACCGTGATGGCGGGCGGCCTGATCCTGCTGCTGGTGTTTTTCGTCTGGCTCGCCGCGCAGCGGCGCAAAAACTGGCCGCGCTGGGCGCTGGCCGCGGCCCTCGTGCTGTCCGTCATCTCGCTGCTACAGATCATCGGCGAAAGCGGCCTGCAGCTTGATAGCGGCATCGAGGTCGTCTCCTGCGCCTTGACGGCGGCGGGGCTTTATTTTTCCTTCACCGGGGACGCCAAGGGCTGGTTCAACGCGTAGCAACGTCATTCCGGGGCGCGTCGAAGACGCGAGCCCGGAATCTCGAGGTTCCGGGTTCGATGCGTTGCATCGCCCCGGAATGACGGTCGCGAGACAGCTGCGCCTATATTCAGAATCCTGTTACACTCTCGCCCATGGAATGGACCGACGAAGGCATCGTGCTGGGGGTGCGGCGGCATGGCGAAAGCAGCGCCATCGTCGAACTGCTGACGCGCGGCCATGGTCGCCACCTTGGCCTCGTGCGCGGCGGCACCGGCAAGCGGATGCGCCCCTTGCTGCAGCCCGGCAACAGTGTGCGCGCGGTGTGGCGGGCGCGGCTCGACGAGCATCTCGGCTATTACGTCATCGAGGGAACCCGCCTGCGCGCGGCCACCATGCTGGCGTCGTCGCACGCGGTCTATGGCGTCACCCACCTGGCCTCGCTGGCGCGGTTGCTGCCGGAGCGCGATCCGCATCAGGACATCTACGACATGCTGGACCGCACCTTGAACGATTTCGACGACATCGGCGAAGCCGCGGCGCATCTCATCAGGTTCGAACTGGCGATGCTGGCCGAACTCGGCTTCGGGCTCGATCTGGAAAACTGCGCCGCCACCGGGGAGACCACCGAGCTGATCTACGTGTCGCCGAAATCCGGCGGCGCGGTGTCGCGGGCTGCCGGCGAGCCCTGGCGCGACCGGCTGTTGCGGCTGCCGGCGTTCCTGCGCGGAAGCGGCGGCGGTCCGAACAGCTGGTCGGATCAGGACCTGCAGGACGGTTTCGCGCTCACGGGATTGTTCCTGCTGCGCCACGTGCTGGAGCCGCGCGGGCAAGGCCATTCCGACGCCCGCGACGGTTTTATCAACGCGGTGACCAGGCACAGGGCCAAGGTGGCACAGTTGTAGACTCGCTCCGCCCGGGAAGCCGGAGGTATGATGCGCGTTCGCCCGGGGGCGTCGCGATCTCGAAGCAGCTACTGGTAAAGGGAGAACCAATCCATGTACGCCGCCATTCGTCAGGGTAAAGCAAAGGCTGGAATGGCCGAGGAACTGGCACGCAGGATCAAGGAAGGTGCCATTCCGATTATTAGTGATGTCGAGGGTTTCATGGCCTATTATGTGGTCTATGCGCCGGACGACACGGTGACGGCCATCAGCATCTTCAACAATTATGCGGGAGCGGAGGAATCGAACAGGCGTGGGCTCGCATGGATCGAGCAAAATCTGACGCCGCTGCTGGTCGGGCCAGCCACAGCGGTAGCCGGGCCGGTAATTGTTCATACGTTGGCGTAATCAACGCGGCCTCCCGCCGGGGCGGGCTCGAAGCTGCCATCGCCGCGGCGCGATTGCCCCGGATCGCCGCTGCGCCGTCTCATTTTGGGCACGCGGCAACGAGCCTGCTTTTGCCATCAACGCCGGGGCATATGGCTCCCGGCGCCGCCGGGACGATCCAAACCCTTGATTCGCGCCTTGCCCGATTCACCCCAAAAGTTTAACTCGTCCCCATGGGAAAACGACTGATTCCTCCGGAGCCGGCGGAAATCCACGAGGTGATGCTGCGCGATGCGCTGGAAGAGCGCTATCTCGCCTACGCGCTCTCAACCATCATGCACCGCGCGCTGCCGGACGCCCGCGATGGGCTGAAACCGGTGCATCGCCGCATCCTCTACGGCATGCGGCTGCTGCGGCTCGATCCCGGCACGCCGTTCAAGAAATCCGCAAAAATTGTCGGCGACGTGATGGGCTCGTTCCATCCGCATGGCGACCAGTCGATCTATGACGCGCTGGTCCGTCTCGCCCAGGATTTTTCAGCGCGCTATCCGCTGGTCGACGGCCATGGCAATTTCGGCAATATCGACGGCGACAATCCCGCCGCCTACCGCTACACCGAAGCGCGCATGACCGAGGTCGCGCGGCTCTTGCTCGAGGGCATCGACGAGGACGGCGTCGAATTCCGCGCCAATTACGACGGCCAGTCGAAAGAGCCGGTCGTGCTGCCCGGTGGATTTCCGAACCTGCTCGCCAACGGCGCGCAGGGCATCGCGGTCGGCATGGCGACCTCGATCCCGCCGCACAATGCCGCCGAGCTCTGCGACGCGGCGCTGCACCTGATCGACAGGCCCGAGGCGAGATCAAAGACGCTGCTGAAATGGGTCAAGGGTCCGGATTTTCCAACCGGCGGCATCATCGTCGACTCCAAGGAAAGCATCGCGGAAGCCTACATGACCGGGCGCGGCTCGTTCCGCACCCGCGCCAAATGGAGCCAGGAAGAAGGCGCGCGCGGCACCTGGGTCGTGGTCATCACTGAAATTCCGTGGCTGGTGCAGAAGTCGCGGCTAGTCGAGAAAATCGCCGAACTGCTCAACGAGAAGAAGCTGCCCCTGGTCGGCGATTTCAGGGATGAATCGGCCGAAGACATCCGTCTCGTCATCGAGCCGAAATCCCGCGCGGTCGATCCAGAATTGCTGATGGAATCGCTGTTCCGGTTGACCGAGCTGGAAAGTCGGATTCCGCTAAATCTCAACGTGCTGGTGAAGGGCCGCATCCCCAAGGTGCTGGGCCTTGCCGAGTGCCTGCGCGAATGGCTCGACCATCTGCGGGACGTGCTGGTGCGCCGCACCAACCATCGCAAGGAACAGATCGAGCATCGGCTGGAAGTGCTCGGCGGCTATCTGATCGCCTACCTCAACATCGACAAGGTGATAAAAATCATCCGGAACGAGGATGAGCCGAAGCCGGCATTGATAAAAGCGTTCAAGCTCACGGAGATCCAGGCCGATGCCATCCTCAATATGCGCCTGCGCAACTTGCGCAAGCTTGAGGAAATGGAGATCCGCACCGAGGACAAGAACCTTCGCGGCGAGCTGAAGGGCATCAAGGGCGTTCTCGCCTCCGAGAAAGAGCAGTGGTCGAAAGTCGGCGAGCAGGTCCGGAAAGTTCGCGACCTCTTTGGCCCGAAGACGCCGCTCGGCAAACGCCGCACCCAGTTCGCCGACGCGCCGGAGCACGATCTTGCCGCGATCGAGGAAGCCTTTGTCGAGCGCGAGCCGGTCACCGTCGTGGTTTCCGACAAGGGCTGGGTGCGGACGCTAAAGGGCCATGTCGCCGACCTCTCGGGGCTGACCTTCAAGACCGATGACCAGCTCGGCTCGGCATTCTTTGCCGAGACCACCTCAAAACTGCTGCTGTTCGCCACCAACGGTAAATTCTATTCGCTCGAGGTGGCAAAGCTGCCGGGCGGGCGCGGCCATGGCGAACCGATCCGGATGTTCATCGACATGGAACAGGACGCCGCCATCGTGTCGCTGTTCGTCAACAAGGGCGGCCGCAAATTCCTGATCGCGAGCCATGCGGGGCAGGGCTTTGTGGTCAACGAGGACGATTGCGTCGGCAATACCCGCAAGGGCAAGCAGGTGCTCAACGTCGAGATGCCGAACGAGGCTCGCGCGATTGCCACCGTCACCGGCGACACCGTTGCCGTGATCGGCACCAACCACAAGATGGTGATCTTCCCGATCGATCAGGTGCCGGAGATGGCGCGCGGCCGCGGCGTACGGCTGCAGAAGTACACCAGCGCGGCGCTTTCGGATGTCGCCGCGTTCGATTCGAAGGACGGCCTGACCTGGAAGGATTCGGCGGGCCGTGACCAGAGCATGAGCTGGAAGGAATTGTCGGACTGGCGCGGCAACCGCGCCGACGCCGGCCGGCTCGCGCATGGCCTGCCGAAGTCGAACAAGTTCGGCCGCGGCGTGGAGTAGGGGCGCGGGCCGCGCTCAACCGCGGGTCATCCCCGGTTCGCAAGCCGCGGAAGAACGACCCTGAATTCGGTAAACTCGCCAGGACGCGTATCGACCTCGATCGATCCAGCGTGTTGCTTGACGATAATGTCGTAGCTGAGCGAGAGACCAAGGCCGGTCCCCTCGCCAGGTGGTTTGGTCGTGAAGAATGGATTGAACATCTTGTCCCGCACTTCAGGCGGGATGCCGCCGCCATTATCGCGAATCCTGATCTCGACGCGATCACCGAGATCCCTGGTCGCGGCGGCAAGGGCAGGCTCGTAGCCATCCCTCAACTCCGCCTTGCGCTTCATGGCCGCGTAAAATCCGTTTGAAATCAGGTTGAGAAGCACCCGCGTGATTTCCTGCGGGAATAAATCGGCTTCACCCGCTGCCGGGTCAAAAGATCGTTCCAATTTGATTTTGAATTCCTGATTCTCTGCTCGGGCACCATGGTATGCAAGATTGAGGCTGTCTTCGACGGCGGCGTTGAGGTCAACCGGCCTGCGCTCGCCAGAACCTTCACGCGAATGCAGCAACATGTTCTTGACGATCGAGTCAGCGCGTTTGCCGTGTTGTACCACTTTTTCGAGATTGCTTTTAAGCATGTGTGTTAGTTCGCCGGTGTCCTCCCGCGCCTTGTTGTCCAGCGCCGCAGGCTTGAGCACGTCATCCAGCTCGCCAACCAATTCCACGGAAAGCGCCGCGAAGTTGTTGACGAAATTCAGCGGGTTCTTGATTTCATGCGCGATACCGGCGGTGAGCTGACCGAGCGAAGCGAGTTTTTCCGTCTGAATGAGGCGATCTTGAGCGGTGCGGAGCTCTTCCAGTGATTTCGCCAGTTCTCGCGTGCGCAATTCCACGCTTTCGAACAGGCGTGCATTCTGAATAGCCAGCACTGACTGTGCGGCGAATGTCTGAAGCAGATCCACGGTGTGTTTTGGGAATTCGCCGGGCCGCTTGCGCCGGACGACGAGTGCGCCGACGGTGCGGTCGGCGCCTAGCAACGGTACGATCAGCAAGGCGCGGAATCCGGCGCGGACGATGATATCGAGCACGGGTGTGTTTGGATCGTCCTGAATGTCAGGAATCTGGATCGAGATGCGTTGCTCCACCGCTTCACCGATCGCCGTCTCACCAATATGGATATGACGATCCTTGATCTCGGCGATGATTGCCTCGTCCATTCCGTAGGTTGCGCGCAGGTGGAATACCTGAGCAGCCTGGTCGAACACGTAGATTGCACCCGCGTCGGTGCCGGAGAGCTGTGTTGCCTTTGCGACGATGGTGTTCAGGACAGTCTCCAGGTCGACAGTCGAGTTTACCGCCTGGCTGACCTCGCCAAGCGCCCGCAGTTCGTCAACAGACTGACTGAGCTCGCTCGTACGAGTCTGCACCTCGTCGAATAGCCGCACGTTTTCGATGGCAATAACGGCCTGGTCGGCAAAGGTGGAGACAAGATCGATCTGGTCGTCCGAGAAGGGTTCAACCTGCCTGCGGCCCAGAAGCAGCACGCCGATCGGCTGTCCTGAGCGCATCAGGGGAACGCCGAGCAGCGACCTGTAACCAGCGCTTCTCTGCATTTCGGGGTACGCGTAATCCGGATCGGCGAGGACGTCCGCGATCTGCACGGTCTTTCTCTCCAGGAGAGCTCGTCCGACAATGCCGGCGCGCCCGGGCGTGAGGGGAGTGGATCGGGTGTATTCGACCCAGTCGAGGGGAAAGTTGTAGTTCGTCACATGATAGAAATCCCCGGTGTCACCCTGCCGAGCCATTGCAGCCATATCGGCATTGCACAGCCGCGCAGCCAACTCGGTTAGGGTATCAAGCACGGTCTGCAAGTCGAATGTCGACCGACTGATGACCTTCAGAACATCCGCGGTCGCGGTTTGTTGCTGCAGAGATTCATGCAATTTCTTCTCGCGTTGCTCAATGGTTGTGACGAAGAACTCCGCAGCCTTCGACATGTCGGCGATTTCGTCATTTCCCGGAATAGAGATGTTTTCGGTGCGCCCTCCAACGGACGCGCGCATGCTTTCACTTAGTTTCTTAAGTCGCCGGATTATCGAACGATTTACATAGAAGAATACGCCGCACGCACCCGCTACGCACAACAGGGGGATGATCGTGAACAGACGGGTATATTCGGCGACGAGCTTGGCGAAGTAATCGCTTTGAGTGCGGGTATCGTTCTGGACATCCGCGAAGATCTGTTCGGCGGAAGCAACCAACTCCGCCGACACCTGCTTGTTTTCCAACAACGCGCCCCTGAGCGCGGAAGTGGATGCGAGTTGCGTCTTGCGCGAATCAAAAATGTTAGGCGAGCCGCGACCGTACTGGGTCAGCGTCTGTTCTAGGGGATCGACTGCCTCGATGAATTCCTGCGGGAGTTCCGAGCGCGCCGTCTGAGCCCGGCTCAGGACTTCCCCAAATTCCGAGCCCAATCGATCGAGTCTCACCGTCGTGTCGGCGCTCGACGTCGACAACATGATTACGATTGCTTCGTCGGCCGCTCCAGTCCAGCGACCCAGTGCTTCGACTTGCGGGCGCGAGACACTGCCGCCTTTGGTTTGAGACAGTTGAATGATGCTTTCAGCGTGAATCCGGGTGGAGAGAGATCCGAGCCTGAGCATAAGATTTGCAGCCACGCGGTCGGCCTCGATTTTCTCGGCATCGAGCTGATCCAGTTTCTCGAGGTTCTCCTTGAGCAAGGCCTGGTTCCGCAGCAGGCTATTCAAGCCTTCGGTCGCAGGAGCCAGGGTCTTAACCTGTTCTCCGGACTCTGCAATTCTCTGCAGTTGGCCGCGCAAGCCTTCGATCAAGGCCCGCCGTGCAAAATGGCCATCCGCGACCGCCAGATTTGGGGCGTTGGCGGCCAATTCCTGGCTGCGTTGCGCGAGATTACTCGCTGCAACGAGCGCGGGCAGGTTGGACGACGCAATCCGATTGAACCCGGCCCTGTATTTATCGAACGTATAGAGCGCTATGACGCTTGTCGCGATTGCAAACGATGTTATCGCCAGCAGGGCGCTGACCAATCGGAATGCGACCCCGAAACGAGGCTTCCTCTTGTCATCGATGGTTTCGTGGACGCTCCAATTGTTGTCGTCCCGGGCAGAATGGGGTTCGACAACCGACAAGGGCGGGCCGCTCGTTATCGCCATTTGCGCTCACTCGTTAGTAGGCCAAAGGCCACTCCGCAAGTGGAATGAAAAAATGGATGAGTGCCACTATCATCGATGGCTTCATCTCAAAGCGAAGGGACACCCGCCTTCTGCCAGAGGTCGAAAGGCTTTCTCTCCCGGTATGGTCGACAAGATTTTGCAATAGTCCCACGGATAGCGGGATTCTTCGGGCGGCTTGACTTGGACAAGGTACATGTCGTGAACCAGGCGGCCATCAGCCCGCAGCTTGCCGCCCTTGGCGAAAAAATCGTTGACAGGTAGCTGTCGCATCGTGGTCGCCACGATCCCAGCCTCATCAGTCCCGGATGCTTGAACCGCGCGCAGGTAGTGGAGGACGGCGGAGTAAACGCCGGCCTGTGCCATCGTCGGCATGACGCCACGGCGAGCGTAAAACCGCTTCGACCATGCGCGTGTCCGGTTGTCGGCGTCCCAGTAAAACCCGTCGATGAATGTCATGCCTTTTGCAATATCGAGCCCAAGACTCTTGATGTCGGAGATGAACACCAGAAGAGGGACCAACGTCTGTGAACGCGGTGAAATGCCGATCTCGGCCGCTTGTCTTACGGAATTGATGGTGTCACCGCCGGCGTTCGCAAGAGCGATGACTTTGGCGCCCGAGTCCTGCGCAAACGTCAGAAACTCACTGAAGTTTCCGGTGCCGAGAGGATGGTGCGATCGGCCGACTACTCGACCGCCGGCCTTTTCGACCGCCGTGCTTGCATCTTGTTCCAGGGCCCATCCGAACGCATAGTCGACCGTGATGAAATACCAGGTATCCAAACCAAATCCCACCATCGCCCGCGCCACGCCAGCCGTGTTGGAATAAGTGTCATACGCCCAATGAAAGCCGGTGCTCGCGCATTCCTTGCCGGTCAAATCGGAGCTGCCGGCTGAGACAGTGATTGCAATTCTGTTGCGACTGGCCGCGAGCTTTTGAGCTGCCAACGCCACTGCGGAGTTTGGCATGTCAACGACCACGCCGACTTTTTGTTCGTTGAACCAATGGGTCGCCAGCCCGGAAGCAATATCCGCGCTCTGCTCGTGGTCACCGACCAATACCCGGATTTCCTGACCAAGCGCCTTGCCACCGAAATCTTCAACGGCCAGATGTGCGGCCACCGAGGAGCCTTCTCCACCGATCGCCGAATAAATACCGGTCATGTCGGTCAAGACGCCGATGTTGATTGCTGCGGTATCCGCCGCGCGTGCCGCGCGTGGCCAAAGCAACGCGGGCGTGGCCGCCGCACCGCCGAGCAATGAGACGAACTCTCGTCGATCGACGCCGGCGGATGCCCGAACGCTGCGATCTCGGCATCGAACAAGTCTTCTCACCATGCCCCCTCCATGGCGTTTGCCGCGTTGCCTCGCGGTCTTTTGGATTTATTGGCAAGATTACGCGACGCATAGGCTGGCTTCAACGGATATCTAGGGGACGCAATCGGCATGTCTCTTCATAAGGGGCTTTCCACGAGAGGTTTACGCCCGTCAGGCCCCGCCCTGCAGCTTGCCGGCGGCCGCCACAAGGCCAATCGCGCCGGCGGGATTCATGGCATCGACCATGGCAGTCGGTATAAGGATCGTGGCGCCGCGCTCCTTGGTGGTTTCATAGATGATGTTCATGGCGCGGAGCTGCAGCGCAGCCGGGCTGCGGGCATAGATATCCGCCGCCTCCACGAATTTTTGCGCGATTTCCTGTTCGGCCTGGCCGAGCAGGACGCGCGCCAGTCTTTCGCGCTCCGCCTGCGCCTGCCGGCTCATCGCGTCCTGCAGGGCAGGCGGCACTCCGATATCGCGGATCTCAACCGAGAGCACTGATACTCCCCATTCCGCGGTCTTGCGGCCGATTTCCTCGCGCAACAGCTGATCGCCCTTTTTGCGTTCGGACAACAGCGTCGACAGCAACGACGAGCCGACCATCTCGCGCAGCGAGGTTTGCGCGACCTGGGTGATGGCCTGGCGGTAGTTGGTAATTTCGAGCGCGGCGCGCTCGGCATCGTGAATCTGCCAAAACACGATGGCGTCGATGTTCACCGGCACCGTGTCCTTGCTCAATGCCTTTTCCGCGTTGATTTCGGTGGTCTGGATGCGCTGATCGAGCCAGGAAGTCACATTATCGATGAATGGCACGATGGCGAACAGTCCCGGGCCGCGAATGGCCGTGAGCTTGCCAAGCCGAAGAATGACCGCGCGCTCCCACTGATCCGCCACCATGATGGATTGAGGAATCAGCAACGCCAGGATTGCCAGGCCGCCGGCAACCCAATAGTAGCCGCGGGCGCCCGTGTCATAGCCGTGCCACGCGCTCAGAGCCGCGATCGCGAGCACCACGAAAGCCAGGACGACCGCGGGCCGGTTGGCACCATTCTTAAAATAGCTGCTCATGACGACTACTCCTTCTGTTTCGCGAGGGTCGTTATTCGGTCGGCTACGGCGATGGGATCGATGCCCATCGCGGCCGCTGTGGCGAGAACCTGTTTTGCCAAACTGTCGGCCTGAACCTGCTGCACGCGCGCGCCCATCGCGGGAGGCGGCTTGGCGACAAAGCTGCCGCGGCCGCGAACCAGCGTGATGGCGCCCATCCGCTCGAGTTCATCATAGGCGTGCCGGACCGTATTCAGGTCGACCTTCATGGCCACCGCCACTTCGCGCATGGTCGGCATCTGGTCACCGGCCGCCAGCACGCCGGCGCCGAGCTGCCGCAGGATCTGTTCCCGCAGCTGGACGTAGATCGGAACGCCCGTGTTATCGAGCCGGAGGGTTTTTAGCAGGTCCGTGTCTGTATGCATTGACTAGTACACTATACATCATATACTTTTTGGTCAATACATTTCGTCGTCGCAGCCGGGAGGATTGCATGGACAGGACAGGAAGGCTGACCAACCCAGCATCGAAGGAAAGCCCGCAATCAATGGGTCCCCGGCGCCACCTGGCGCGCGCCATCCTGATTGCCGTCACAACAGCCACCGCGATGGCCATGCCCGCCGGCGCCTCCGCAGCCGGGAGGGCGGGAGGCTCCATTACAATGGGCCTCGAACTCGACATTCCCGGATTTGATCCCCTGAAGGTCGGCGTCTTCGATACCGCAGCCCAGACGGCTGCGGCCTCGCTGTTCGATACCCTTACCTATCTGGACGAGAACGGCGTGGCGCAGCCGAAGCTCGCTTTGTCCTGGACCCATACGGACGATTTCAAGACCTGGACCTTCAAGCTGCGGCCTGGCGTCAGGTTTCATGACGGCACACCATTCAATGCCGAAGCGGCGAAAGCCAATATCGACCGGCAGAAGGATCCGGCCAACAATTGCCGCTGTGCGTTCTACATCTCCGCGATCCACGACGTACAAGCGCCCGACGAACTGACGCTGATCTACCATCTGAACAACCCGTCGCCGAATCTGCCGGCACTCCTGACCCTTCAAAACACCAATAACGTCATTCAGTCGCCGACCGCCTGGAAGAAGATGGGCGACGACTACAGCCGGCATCCCGTGGGGACCGGACCCTTCATCCTGAAGTCATGGACCGCGGGCGATCGTCTGGTGCTTGAAAGGAACCCGGACTACTGGAACAAGGATCATCCCTATCTTGATCGCATCGTCCTGCGACCTTTGCCCGATGCCCAGTCGCGCTTCGCCAGCCTGGAAGCCGGCGATGTCGACATCATCTGGGACGACGAAGCCGATGCGGACAATATTCGCAAGGCCCGGAAGGACCCGAAGCTGACGGTCCATTCCTACGCCGGCTCCGGCGCTTCAGCCTTCGCCTTCAACACCGCAGTCGCACCGTTTGATGATTTGCGGGTGCGTCAGGCCATCGTGATGGCTTTCGACCGCCAAAAGATCTCCACCGCAGACTTCGGCCGGCCGGCAAGCAATCCCTACGGCGATGGCTCCTGGGTCAAATGCAGCGACGACGGCGCGCTGCCTTACGATCCGGAAAAAGCCCGGGCCCTGATCAAGGAATACGGCAAGCCCGTCGAGTTCAAGATGATTGTCAGCGCGACGCCGCGGGGCCGCGCGGGCGGGCAGGTCCTGCAGCAGTTCTGGAAACAGATCGGCGCCAATATGGAGATCGAGCAGGTCGACCAAACGACCATTGTGCCGCGCGCCTTCATGCGCCAGTTCCAGTTGATACCATGGCGTATCGTCGATCTGGCGGATCCGGGGCCGCAAATGTACGCCAATTTTCACACCGGCAGCCCGATCGCGCTCGCCAACTACTCCAACCCCGAGCTTGACAGACTGCTCGAGCACGCGCGAACGACGGCCGACATCGGGAAGCGCACTGAAGATTATTGCGCCGTCAGCCGGCTCATCAATCAGGAGGCGATCTGGTTCTGGACGTTCCAGAACACCTATTACGCGATCTCAAGCGCGAGGCTGAAAGGGCTGCCGAAGATTTACGGCGGTGTGGTCGACGTGTCCGGCGTGTGGCTTGAATAGGGCGGCAGCTGAAATGCAGATCGATTTGATCGACCCGTGTATTGCAGAATACGAACGGCAGTTTCGCGAGCTTCTCGAGCACTGTCCTGCCGGATTGAATGTGGTCGACGAAGACGGCAGGCTGCTGTTCCACAATGCGTGGATTAGAGAACTGCTCGGTTATACCGAAGAAGAATTGCACCACTTCGATACCCGAAGATTCTGGCACGACCTCAATCAGCGCACTCGCATCATAGCGTCGCTGCACGACAATGCCGATCAAATCCTGAATCAGGAAGCGATCTGGCTCACAAAGCTCGGCAAGCAAGTCCATGTGCTGATCTCCTATCCGCAGACGGCCTATCGCGGCGGCCACATCAGCCTTGTCGGCGGAAAACGCGTTCTCTGGGTTTACGACATCACCGCGTTAAGGGAGCGCGAGGCAGAGAGCGCCGAACACGAGCGTCAGTTCAGGGAAATCCTGGATTACTGCCCGGCGGGGCTGAACGTGGTCAATGAAGACGGCCGCCTGCTCTTTCACAATGCGCGGGTCCAGCAGTTGCTTGGTTACAGCGGGGAGGAAATGGAAGGCTTCGACACCCGCAGGTTCTGGGTGGATCTCGATCAGCGCGCCGCCATCATCGAGGATTTACGGGAGGGTCGTGACCGGGTCCTCAATTACGAGGTGCAATGGAAGACCAAGCAGGGCGAGAAGATTGACGTTCTGGTCTCCTATCCGCAGGTCGCCTACCGCGGCGGGCATATCAGCTTTGTCGGCGGCAAGCGGGTGCTGTGGTTCTACGACATTACGGCGCTGAAGAAGGCCGAGGAGGCGCGCCAGCGCAGCGAGCAACGGCTGGTGGATGCGATCGAGAGCATTTCGGAGGGATTCGCCTACTACGACGCCGACGATCGGCTCGTTCTTTGCAACTCCCGCTATCGCGAGATGCTCTATTCCGGCGACGATGCGGACATGATGCCAGGGACAAGTTTCGAAAGCATCATTCGCACCGCGGCGGAGCGCGGCGAAATCGAGGACGCCCAGGGACACATCGAGGAGTGGATTGCGAACCGCCTGCATCAGCATCGCAATCCGGGTCCGCCGCAAATTCAGCGTCGCATCGGCGGACGCTGGGTGATGGTCAGCGAGCGGCGAACCATCGAAGCCGGCACCGTTGCGGTCTATTCGGATATCACCGAATTGAAGCAGCGTGAGGAAAGCCTCTCCGACAAATCGGCGGCGCTCGAGGCGCTGTCAGGCAAACTCGCGAAATACCTCGCGCCGCAGGTATACAACTCCATATTCTCCGGCCGCCAGGACGTCAGGATCACCAGCCAGCGCAAAAAGTTGACGATTTTCTTTTCGGATATTGCAGGTTTTACCGAGACAGCGGACCGGATGGAATCGGAAGATCTCACCCAATTGATCAATCATTACCTCACCGAGATGTCGAAGATAGCAGCGGAATATGGCGGGACCATAGACAAGTATGTCGGGGATGCGATTGTGATTTTCTTCGGTGACCCCGAGAGTCGCGGCATCAAGGAAGACGCGCTCGCTTGCGTCAAGATGGCGATTGCGATGCAGCGGCGGATGACCGAGCTTGCGGAGGCATGGCGCGACGCCGGAATTCAGACGCCGCTGCGCTGCCGGATCGGCATACACACGGACTATTGCACCGTGGGCAATTTCGGCAGTCCCGACCGCATGGACTACACCATGATCGGGGGCGCCGTAAATCTCGCCTCCCGGCTGGAACACGAAGCGCCGCCGGGCGATGTCGTCATCTCCTATGAGACCTACGCGCAGGTGAAGGACGAGGTCCATTGCGAGGAGTACGGCAATATTCGCGTCAGAGGAATCGCCTATCCCGTGACTACCTATCGCGTGGTCGACCTCAAGGCCAATCTCGGTTCAGCCAGCGACACCATTCATGCTCAGTTCCCTCATCTCCGGCTAGAGCTGGAGCCTCATTTAATGACGGCTGAGGAGCGTGGCCAGGCCGCCGTTGCGCTTCGACAGGCACTCGATCGGGTCTCAAGTTGATTCAGGGCTCATCTATGCTCCAATGTAAGGAGGACGGAATGGTCCATCGCGCTATGACGATCGGCGTCGTGCTGGCGCTGCTCGGCGCCTCGCATGCGGCGAATGCGCAGGCGATCCCCGGCGCGCAGGAAGAATCCGCCAAGGCGCTGGCGCGCGGCGAATGGCCGGCCTATGCCGGCACCTCAGCCGCGGCGCGCTATTCGCCGTTGACGCAGATCGATCGCAGCAACGCCGGGAAACTCCACATCGCCTGGCGCTGGATGTCACCGGACATGGCGATCAAGCACGCCGATCCGACGGTCGGTCCGAGCTTCGCAAATGAGTCGACGCCGCTGATGGTTGGCGGGGTGCTCTACACCTCGACGTCGCTGTCGCAGGTCGCCGCGATCGACGCCGCGTCAGGCGAAACCAAATGGGTCTACGACCCCAAGATCTACCAGAACGGTCTCGGTCTTCCCGCCAACCTCGGATGGCTGCATCGCGGCGTCGCCTATTGGCGCAGTGGCGACGACGAACGCATCGTAATTCTCACCGCGTTCGGCCAGATGATCGCGCTCGACGCCAAGACCGGCAAGCCGGTTCCGGCGTTCGGCAAGGATGGCCGCGTCGACCTGGTCGTAGGCCTGGGCCGCCCGGTCGATCCCAACTACTACACCATGACCTCGCCGCCGGTGATCGTGCGCGGCGTGATCGTTGTCGGCTCATCGGTGTTTGACTGGTGGGGGAAACGGCCGTCGCCGCCCGGCGATGTCAGAGGTTTTGATGTCGTCACGGGTCGTCTGTTGTGGACGTTCCATACAGTCGCGCAGGGCGAGGAGCCCGGCACTGAGACCTGGGAGAACGATTCCTGGAAGGACGCCGGCAACGCCAATGTCTGGGCGCCGATGAGCGCGGACGAGGAACTTGGTTACGTCTATCTGCCGGTCTCGACGCCCACCAACGATTATTATGGCGGCAGTCGTCTCGGTGATGGCCTTTATGGCGAAAGCCTGGTCTGTCTCGATGTCGCGACCGGCAAGAAGGTCTGGCACTACCAGCTTGTCCACCACGGCCTCTGGGATTACGACCCGCCGGCCGCGCCCAACCTGATCGACATCACCGTCGATGGAAAGCGCATCAAGGCGATCGCGCAGGTGACAAAACAGGCTTTTGTCTATGTGTTCGATCGTGTCACCGGAAAGCCGGTCTGGCCAATCGAGGAGCAGCCGGTGCCGGCCTCCAGCGTGCCCGGCGAACGCGCATCGAGGACCCAGCCGTTCCCCACAAAGCCCGCGCCGTTCGACATCCAGAGCGCTCGTGACGAGGATCTGATCGATCTCATGCCGGACATCCACAAGGAAGCGATCGACATCGCCGCCGCCTACGACCGCGGCGGCCTGTTCACGCCGCCGTCGCAGCGCGGCACGATCCAGGTGCCCGGCAATGCCGGTGGTGCCAGTTGGTCCGGTGCCGCAACCGATCCGGAGACCGGCACGCTTTATGTCAGCACCTACCGCTTGCCGACCCTTGTCACGGTTCGCAAGCCGGAGACATGGGAAGGTACCTACGATTTCATCGGCATGTCGCAATATCTGCCGGGGCCGCGCGGACTGCCGCTGCTCAAGCCGCCGTTCGGCAGCATCGTGGCCATCGACATGAATACGGGCGATCACCGCTGGCGCATCCCGATCGGCCGCAGCGACGCGATTCATGCGCTCACCGGGCTTGGCGGCGGCGAAAACATGGGATTGCCTTCGCGCAGTTGGGCGCTGGTAACGAAGACGGTGATGATCGTCGTGCAGATGGGGTATTTCGGCCCGCCGCGATTCGTGCCGGGGCTTAATTTGCCGATCAGGGACCTCTACAATCGCGATCCGCATCTGCGGATCTATGACAAGACCAGCGGCGAAATGCTGGCGGAGATCAAGCTGCCGGCCAACGCCACCGGCGCGCCGATCACCTATATGGCCGGCGGCAAGCAATATATCGCGTTCCCCGTCGGCGGCAGCGCATTGGTCGAGGAGTTGATCGCGGTTGCGCTCTGAGCGGAAGCGTCGATAAACTTCGGCAGAGCACCATCAATGCGCTCGGCTCGAGCGAGAGGTTTTCCGAGATGCATACATTCGCCGCGGCAGGCGCCGGATTCCTGCTCGCCGTCTTGTGGTTCGACCTGATGTTCGACGTGCAGACGCGCGGGCATTCGGGCGGGGCGCTGCCGGCGGATGTGCTGGCCTCGATTTCGGCCTATTACCGCCGCGTCACCACCGAAGCCTATCCGATGAACCGTCTGGTCGCGTTGGTGATGCTGCTGACAATGGCTGCCATCATCGCCGAGATCGCGCAGGGCAAGAACCCGTGGTGGATCGGCTGGGGATCGCTGGCGCTCGCCGGCAGCGGCTTCGTGCCGACCATGATGCGCACCGTCCCGAATGCCCGACGCCTTGGCAACGCAATGGATTCGGCGGAAGAGCAATCGAGGCTCGCGCGCGCGGTCTGCCGCGACCACATGCTGAGCTTCGCGCGCATGACCGCGGTTCTTGTCCTGCAACTGGTCGCCCGATAGATGCACCCCTGCTAAGGAAAGCGCGGATAAAAAGCCGGCGGAATAATTCCTCGTTTGCGGCGTTTATACCGATGAAATAAGTTCTCTCGGATTCCCGTCGATTATATCTCGCATTCGAGGTGGTCATGGAGCGCCGGACCTTCATCACGCTTCTCGCCGGCGTGGCGGCGAGCAGGCCGATCGCGGTTGGCGCGCAGCAACCGGCGATGCCGGTTATCGGATTCCTGAGCAGCCGGTCATCCGAAGAAGCCGCGGTTCATACCGCCGCGTTCCGCCGAGGCTTGAGTGAAACCGGCCTTGTCGAGGGCCAGAACGTCGCCATCGTGTTCCGCTGGGCGGAGGGGCGCTATGAGCGCCTGCCGGCGCTGGCGAAAGAGCTCGTCGATCTCGGCGTGTCTGTTGTCATGTCCGGCGGCGGCTCACCCTCGGCGCTGGCGGCGAAGGCGGCCACTTCGGCCATTCCGATCGTCTTTGTGATCGGCGACGACCCGGTAAAAGTGGGCCTTACCGCCAGCTTCAATCGGCCGGGCGGCAATCTCACGGGCGTCGCGTTTCTCACCGGCGAGTTGGGTGCGAAGCGGCTTGGTTTGATTTGCGAACTGGTCCCCGGAAATAGCGCGATTGCGCTGCTTCTGAACCCCGACAATCCGGCAGCGGAGGCTCAGAGACTGGATGTGCAAGCGGCAGCCCAGGCGCTGGGGCGGCGTCTACTGGCGTTACACGCGCGTACCGATACTGATTTCGAAGCGAATTTCGCGATGCTGAAGCAGGAGCAGGCAGGCGCGCTCATCGTCCAAAACGATCCATTTTTCGACTCGCGACGCGACCGGATCATGGCGCTGGCGGCTCGCCACGCAGTTCCCGCGATCTACCATATCCGGGAGTTTCCCGCGGCAGGTGGCCTGATGAGCTATGGCGCGAGCCTCGCCGATTCATATCGCCAGGCTGGAAGCTACATCGGCCGGGTTCTCAGGGGCGAAAAGCCCGCCGATTTGCCGGTTGTGCAGCCCACCAATTTCGAACTGGTGATCAACCTGAAGACTGCAAAGACCCTCGGACTTACGGTATCGCCCTCCCTGCTTGCCCGCGTCGACGAGGTGATCGAGTGAGGCGCCGCGACTTCATTGCGGGGATTGGCGCGGTTGCATCCTGGCCTCGCGCGGCGAAGGCGCAGCAATCGGCGATGCCGGTGATAGGGTTTCTCGGCGCGACGTCGCCCGAGGGTTATGCGACTTTCGTCGGCGGGTTTTTGCTGGGGTTGAAGGACGAGGGATTTGCAGACACCGAGAACGTCGCGATTGCCTACCACTGGGCACAGGGGCAGTACGATCGGTTGCCGGCGCTTGCGGCCGACTTTGTCTCCCGCGGCGTGTCCCTCATTGTGGCGACGGGCGGTTTGCAGACGTCGCTTGCCGCCAAGCAGGCGACCCAGACCATTCCGATTGTCTTTACGCTGGGAAGCGATCCAATCAAATTCGGGCTGGTTTCCAGCCTGAACCGGCCGGGTGGCAACATCACCGGCGTGACGCTGTTTGCCTATTTGCTCGACGCCAAGCGCGTCGAACTCATGCATGAGCTGGTGCCCGGCGCCGCTGTGGTTGCTCTGCTCGTCAACCCGAACAGTCCCGCCCAGGCCGAGGCGCAATTCGCAGAGGTTGAGGCGGCTTCGAGAAAATTTGGACAACGGCTCGTGGTTCTCAAGGCGGGGAGCGAGGGCGAAATCGATCAGGCCGTTGCCGCCATGACTCAGAGCAAGGCGGGCGCGCTCCTGGTGAGCGCTGATCCGCTTTTTCTGAGCAAGCGAGATCGGCTGGTTGCCCTGGTGAGGCGCAATGCGATCCCCGCGATTTTTGAATGGCGCCAATTCGTGGAAGCCGGCGGGCTCATGAGCTATGGCATCGACCTTGTCGCTGCCTACCGCCAGGCGGGCGTCTACGCCGGTCGAATCCTTCGTGGTGCAAGTCCGGCCGATCTGCCCATCCTGCAACCCACGAAATTTGAATTCGTGATCAACCTCAAGGCCGCAAGGGCGCTTGGCATCGTCGTCCCGAACACCATGCTGGTGGCCGCCAGCGAGGTGATCGAATAGGCATGTGCTGCCCATTTCAGGCATAGCGCAGGCATGATGCCATAGGCCGGCGCGGCGAGACACAGGAGATCGGGGTTGAACGAATGGGTCGGGGTATCGATCGCATTGGTCTCGAGCTGCCTCGGTGGGAGCGCGGCGGCGATTACCCGTTATCTCGTCGGCAACGCCGACCCGATCACGCTCGCCATTCTGCGATGGGGCATCGGCTTTGCATGCCTGCTGCCGGTAGCGCTCGCGCTAAAGGTAAAATGGCCGCCGCGCCGCGACTGGGCCGCCGTTGCGCTTCTGGGGCTGTGTTTCTTCGGACTGTTTTTCGTTCTCTATAATATTGCGATCGGCTTTACGACCGCGGCCCGCGCAAGTCTGGCGCTGGCGACGCTGCCGCTCCACACCATGGTGGTTGGGGCGCTGCTCGGTGTCGAGCCGCTGACGATGCGGAAAACGACGGGCGTCTCTGTCGCCGTCCTCGGCGTCGTCGCGGCGCTTGCGACCGGCCTCTCAGTGGCTCCGCCCGCGGCATGGCGGGGCGAGCTGATCATGACCGGCGCGGTCATGTGCATGGCCTTCTATAACGTGCTGTCCCGCCCATTCATCCAGCGATCGAGCGCGCTCGGTTTCCTGACCGTCGGGATGGGAGCCGGCGCCGCGGCGCTGATCCTGGCGGGATCGCTGACCGGCAGCATCGCGGTATTAAGCAGCCTCGGTGCCCCGCAATGGATCGCCGGCATCTATCTCGGCATAGGCGGCGGCGCGCTCGCCTTCATCCTGTGGGTCATGGCGCTTGAGCGCGCGACGCCGACGCGCGTGGCCAGCACCATGACGGTAAATCCGATCGCGGCGGGATTGCTTGCCACCCAGCTCGTCGGTGAGCCCATCACGCCCAATCTCGTGGTCGGGTTGGTCGCGGTGTTTGCCGGCATATGGATCGCAACAACGGAGATCGAAAAGCCGCAGCTCCGCCGCTGATGATCGATTGAGGCAACGCGCCGACCTTACGATTGCTAGACCGCCCGGCGCGCCGGCGATATGTCGTGAGAATAATGCGAACTCTCGACGATTGCCAAAAGCGCGGCCATTTTCAGCGCGCTTGGATCCCGTTCGCCCTTAGCGGCACATGCGAGGATGTGCGAAGCGATCTCGGCCTTCATCGCCGATGTGCGCTTGGCCTCCGGAAGCGCCGCGGTGGCGTCCTCAAGAACCACCTTCATCAATTCGATTAGCTCGGGTTGAAAAACCGCTCCTTTGGGATTCACGGCCGGTCCCTCCAAAAGCGAACCCCCCGCCATCGATCTAAATCCAGATTTTTTAAGCGAGCAATATATCGGACCCACCGGGATGCAAATTCTTTTGGTACGCGCGATCCTCGCTGCGCTGCGGCAACGGTCGCTGGTGATTTACCACCGCACCGAGGCACCGTCGATCAGACCAGATGCAAGGCCCGAGCCGGTTCGGTGTGGCCGATGACGAAGTCTTGAATATGCTCAGGAACGGGGACGCCTTCAATGTCGCAGCGGGTCTGGATCTCGGCCGCGACATCTCCCGAGACGTCCTGCGACCAATGTTCGAGGGTGTTGAAAGCGACAACGCGGACCGGGTCGTTAAATTGGCCCGACATGAGCTCGCTGATGATGCTTTCGAGGTCTGTCCGCTCGACCTCGGCTTCGCGGTCGACCCCGCCCAGCCTGCCCATGCGATCGACGACGAGATAGAGCGTTTGATCCGCCCCGTAGGGGACCATCCAGGGGGGTTTCGGCATACGCAAACTCCAATTCGATGCACTGGATAGACTAAGCGGCAGTACGGAAATTGTTCCAGCCGCGGGAACCCGACTTTGGTCGAGGGTATTATCTTGCAAATAAAGGCGCGTCGGGACGCTCCGGGCGATGGAGCAACGATTACAGCCACTTCGTACCCGGCAGCCGCGCAGGCTCCAATCGCGATGAGGATGGAGCGCTGTCGGCGCAGGCGCGGAGGTTGACGATCCGAGGAAAAGTCATCCCGGTCTAGATGATCAGCACGGCTCCCGACGCCAGCAGCAGCACCAGCACGACTTTGCGGAACGCGGCCTCGTTTAGGCGGCCGAACAGCTTCAGGCCGAGCCAGGTCCCGGTCAGCACGGCGGGCAGGCCGATCAGGAACAGCTTGATCGTGTCCGCCGCGATTGCACCCCTGGCGCCGATCCACAGCGCGCTCATCAAAAAGGTCGCGACCGCCACCGGTTGAAAGACCGCGCGTTGCACGTCCTTCGGCCAGCCGCGCAGGCCACACCAGATGGTGGCGAAGATTCCGGCCAGTCCGGTAATGCCGCCGAGCACGCCATTGAGGACTCCGGCGCCGACGTCGGCCACGGCACCGCCCGCTTTGACCGGAGCCAATGTGGGGCGCAACAGCGCATAGAGGCTGTAGAGAACCAGGAAGGCGCCGATGCCCGCGCGCACATGCGCGGGGTTGGCCCAGGTCAGGACGGCGACGCCGACGGGAACACCGAGCGCCGCACCGAGTACAAAAGGCCAGAGCTTTTTCCAGTCCAGCGCAGCGCGCAGTTTCCAGACCGCATAACCCTGCACGATCAGCCCGAACGCGATGATCAGCGTGGCCGTCTGCAACGGGGTGAGGATATAGAGCCAGACCGAGGAAACCACCAGGCCGAACGCAAAGCCGGACAGGCCGGCGACAAGCGCGCCGGCGAATGTTGCGAAAAGAAAGACGGGAATCTCAAAGGGAAATCCATCCATGTGCTCGCTCCAACGAGGTGCGAGCAGCGCTTGAATGGGATCTCCATTTCATGGGGAGGCTGCGATGTCCCCGGCCGACAGGTTACGCCGCCGATGGCCGAGGGGCAAGCGGGCTTTGGCGCGTCAGGCCGCTGCGATGGCTTCGATCTTCAGATTTCCCTGGATTCAGAATCATGCCCGGCCAAAAGCGCGGAGCGGGTCTTCGCGCAACCGCTTCAGCGGGGGGCGGAGATGGGCGGAGGACCCAAGCCAGCGGTCTTCTTCGGCTTCAGGGTCCCAACATAGAACGATATTCCCGCGACCAAAAACAGGCAGGCGAGATAGACCGCAATGGATTGCGGCGGCGTCATCGCCCAGCGTACGAAACCTCTAAATCCCTCGGCCGGTCCGGTCGGCTGTTCCATGCCGTGGTTCTGCTCGAAATGGTGCGGATTTGGAAGGGAAAATATATCGGGCGCGTTCGCGTCATGGCGCCGCCGGCTCCTTCCGCAGCAAGGACAGCGCCAGCAGGGCCGACAGGCTGAGCGCGGAGGAAACGATCAGGATGCGGCTTCCCATGGTGTCGATCAACAGGCCGAACGCCAGGGGCGCCGCCGCCTGTGCCATCCGTGCCGGCGCACCGATGATGCCAAGCCGATAGCCATAATTTTGCGGGCCGAAGATCGCCAGCGGCAGCGTGCCGCGCGCAATGGTCAGGATGCCGTTGCCGGTGCCGTGAAAGATCGCGAATACGCTTGCGGCTCCGCCGCCCACCAGTCCCACGATGACGGCGCCAATCGGGTGCGTCAGACATGCCAGCCGCGTCGACAGCAGCGGATGATAGCGGCTGAGGAAACTCGCCTCGAAAATGCGGGCAGCCACCTGTGCCGGACCGATCAGCGCGCCCGCCGCCACCGCCTGTAGCGTGGTCGCGCCGGCCGCTTCCAGGATGCGCGGCAGATGCGCCGCCATCGCGCCGGTAACGCTCCAGGCTGCCGCGAAGGCGAACGCCAGCAGCACCATGGTTCGGTCAATGGGGATGTGAGGTTTTATCGACGCCGCGACCGCCGCTCTGGCGCCCTTCACCGCGGGCAACATGAAAAAATTGATGGGAAGGCCGATCAGGATATGGGCAGCCGCCCAGGCGAAACAGGTGTTGCGCCAGCCAATGGTTTCGAGTTCCCAGGCAGTCAGCGGCCATCCCACGGTGCTTGCAAAACCCGCGATCAGCGTGATGCCGGTGATCGAGCGGCGCGCGGCGTCGCCATAGATGCGTCCCAACGCACCAAAGGCGGCATCATACAGGCCAAATCCCATGCCGGCGCCGAGCAGCAGCCAGGCGATCACCAGCACCGGGATCGACCAGGTGGCACCGAGCAGTGCCAGTCCGGCGGCCAGCGTCAGATTGGACGCCGACAACACGGACCTGCCGCCGACCAGATCGATCTGCCGGCCGACGCGCGGACCCAGCAGCGCCGATATCACCAGCGAAGCCGAGAAGGCGGCAAAAATCCAGTTCGGGGAGACGCCGAGATCGCGCGCGATCGGATCGGCCAGGATCGCCGGCAGATAGTAGCTTGAGGCCCATGCCAGGGTTTGCGTGGTGCCGAGCGCCAGGATGATCGGAAGCTGGCGCGCGCTCATGTCTGCAGCGCCGTCTTTCGCGACCAATAGAGCGCCACCGGGCCAATCACGATACCCGCCGCCAACACCGAGAACGCCGCCATCCAGGCGGACGCCTGAAGCGGACCGCCCGCCAGATCCAGCGCGACGCCGACGACCCACGCGCCGAGCGCGGAAAGGCTGAAGCCGACCGTCGAATGCGTTGCCATCGTTGCCCCGCGATAGTCGGGATTGGCGGCCATCGCCATCCCCGATGTCAAAGCGCCGGAATCGGCCGGCACCGTGATGGCATAGATCATGATCAAGGGCAGCAGGAACCACGGCGATTTATCGGCAGATATTCCGATCAGCAGCGCCACCGCGGCGGAGGCGACCATCACGGCGGTGATGGCGCGATGGCGGCCGATCCTGAGCGCGAATTCGTTGCCGAGAATGCTCGCGGGCATGGCGAGCAGTGAGAACGTCACGCTGACGACGACGGGCGTCAAGATCGCGCCTTCCGAATTCTTCATCGCCACGAAGGTCCAGAACGCGACCAGCCAGGTTCTGATGCCGTAGAGTTCGAAGCAGTGCGCGCCATAACCGAGCACAAAACCCATCGCCCTGGTATTCCGGAACACCGGCACGAAATCCAGCAGGCGGCCCTGCGCGGGCTTCGGCTCAACCGGCCGCAACAGAAAGCAGATCGTCAGCATCACCATCGGACCAAAAGCCGTCACCATGAACGCGGCCCGCCAGCCAAAAGTTTCGGCGACCAGTTGCGAAATCAGAAAGGACAGGCCGACGCCGAACGAGAAGCTCGAGGTGTAGAACGTGATGGCGCGGGACGAATCGCCCGGGGCGAGGCGATCGGTCAGCGCCTTGAGCCCGGGCATGTAAGCGCCAGCAAAGCCGATGCCCGCGACCGCGTTGAAGAACGCGCCCGACCAGAGGTCTTCGGCAAACAGGCCGAACAGCGCCGTGCTGAGCGCACTCAGGGCGGAGCCCGCGATCAGTATTTTGCGCGCGTCGATGCGGTCGGTCAGCGTCGCCAGCACCGGCACCGCGCACATGTAACCGGCCGCGCCGGACCCGGCGAGAAGGCCGGCCTGCGCGCCGCTCAAATGCCATTCCGGAATGAGGAAGGCGGCAAGAATAGAGGGAACGACGACGTGAGGAAGCAGGCTGCCAAGCTGCCCCACGCACATCGCGACGATAACGTGTCGATCTTCTAGCCTAATACCGCTCACCTGCGTCTAGGACGCGCACCCGCACCCTGGTTTGCCCTGTTGTTTGGCATTTGCATCCGCCGCGCAACAGGCGTCAACACCCGATAATGCCGGTCCACCGCAGCAATTGTTCGCATCAGGCGTGGCCGAGCGACTGCAGACCCCGGTTTCAGGCTGCAGCGGTTCGACGCGTTCGGCGGCGGCGCGATTGCCGGCAATCGAACGCATTTTTCGGCGCAACGCTGTCCCCAACTGGTCGGGCCAAAGGCGCTCGTCGATTCCGCCGACGGCATTGAAGCGAGGTTTGGCGCAACATCGTGCGATGGGAGTGTCTGCCGACATGCCAAACTCCTTGTTTCACCGCTTCGAGGCTGAGTCAGGCTTCGTCGCCCGCACAAAGGCGCTCAAGAATTTTCCGTCGACCTGCGGTGCGATGGCGTCGACGTCGATGCCTTTCTCCGTCAGAAACTCTCGCGCATCCTCGACGTTGTACACACGCGTCGGCTCGATTCCAATTTGAACGAACCCCGCAGCGGCGAGCTTGGCGCGATAGTCGCTTTCATCGAGCGCTCCGGCAATGCACCCGATCCAGAGCAGCGCGTTCTTGCGCAGGTTCTCGGGGATTCGCCCGCGTGTCACGACGTCAGAAACGGCGAAGCGGCCCCCCGGCCTCAGCACCCGGAAGGCTTCTTGCAAGACGCGATCCTTGTCCGCAGAGAGGTTGATCACGCAGTTCGATATGATGACGTCAACGGAGTTGTCCGGAAGCGGGATATCCTCGATCTGGCCTTTGAGGAATTCGACGTTGTGAGCGGCTACCTTGCGCTGATTTTCCCGCGCGAGCTCCAGCATCTCATCCGTCATGTCGAGCCCGTAGGCCTTGCCAGTCGGGCCAACCCGGCGAGCCGAAAGAAGAACGTCGATTCCACCGCCGGACCCGAGATCGAGCACTTTCTCTCCCGGCTTGAGTTCGGCCAATGCCGTCGGGTTGCCGCAGCCCAGGGATGCGAGCAATGCCGCTTCCGGAAGGGTTTCCATTTGGGTCCGATCATAGAGATCGGATGTGATGGGACTGACGTTGGCCATGTTACCGGCGCCGCAGCATGTACCGCCTGCGCGCAACGCCGCCAGGGCGTATTTCTCACGTACTATTTCGGTAATGTCGGATTTTTCCACTGCATCCTCCTGTTCGCCGGCTTCCGGATTGTCCTGTCCTTCTAGAAAGATAAAAATATCGGCCGAAGAGAAAATCACGCCGCGCTCTTGGCGTCCTTGCTTTCGGCGTCCGCGCAACATTCGGCGACCAGAAAGTCCACCAGCCCCCGCATCACGTCGAAGTTGGCGTGACAGACCAGCGTGGTCGCGTCCCGCACCTGATTGATCAGGCCGACCACCATCAATGTCTTGATGTGGTGGGACAGCGTTGATGGCGCGATCTTCAACTTGTCCTGCAGGCGGCCGACGGCAAGCCCGGCATCGCCTGCGCGCACCAGCGCGCGATAGATCTTGAGCCGGGTCGGATTGCCCAGGGCTTCGAGATGTGCGGCGGCGTCATCCAGTTTCATGGCGGCAATATTTCACGCCACGGCGATGTTGTCAACGATGTTTCCAGAATAATGGAAATACGGGTTGCAGGGCCGCCGCTGGCGGGTTTTATTGCTTAAGGCGGGGCGGGCCGGCGTACCAGCGGATGCCACAACAGCGCCCGAACGATCAGGGGTATCCCAACCGCTGCGGGCAACGCCCAGTATGCGGCCGGAGGCAGTTCCTTCCACAGCGGCAGGCTCTTCCCGTTATCCACGTAGAACGCGATCAACAGTAACACGTAGGACGATCCCATCCCGGCAATGTGCAGCCTGACCCAATGGTGCCGGCGCCGCCGCCTGGCTTGCCGGCCGAAATAAGCCGCCGCAAACGACAAAGCTCCGAGGGTAAACAGGTGGTAGTCCTGAGCCCAGCGCACCGCGGCCAGGCTGGCCGCCGTCAGGAACACTCCGACCAGACACCAGAAGTAGATCGTCCCGTTCCGGGGATGGCGACCCGCACGCTTCTCACTCAGCATCGCGATAGCGCCAGTAACGACGCCGGCGAGTCCGAGCAGGATATGGATGCCCACAACGGTCAGAAACGCCGGGTTGGTAGAGGGAATTTCGATCCCGGCGATATCGGTGATTGCATCGCCCATGTGATTTCCCGCTCGCTGCAGCGAGATATTGGCTACCTTTGGAAGCCTGCAATCAAGTGATTAGCTTGTGATCAAGCGGCCAGCTATGCTCTGGCATGGTTCAAAATCGCAGTGATTACAGAGCAAGCCGCTGATGCAGTTGGAATCGACGCTTACCTGCCCGAATTGCGGCCATCAATCGGTCGAGACGATGCCGACCGACGCCTGCCAGTTCTTCTATGACTGCAAGGGCTGCGGAGAGAGACTGAAGCCTCTCGCCGGCGATTGCTGCGTGTTCTGCTCCTATGGTTCGCTTCCCTGTCCGCCGATCCAGGACGACAAGCGATGTTGCTAGTTCGGTCGCATTCGTGAGCATCGCATCGCGGCAACGTGGGCCTGAATACCGGGGTCACGCATCCCGTTGACAAGGGGACAAAATATCCATAACTCTGGATATATGGAATCAGAGGACGCCATTCTCGCGCTCGCGGCGCTGGCCCAATCGACCCGGCTCGATGTGTTCAGGTTGCTGGTGAAGCACGAGCCGGAGGGGTTGGCTGCCGGCGACATCGCCAGCGTGCTCGCAGTTCCGCAAAACACCATGTCCTCGCATCTTTCGATCCTGTCCCGCGCGGGGCTGGTCTCGGCGCAGCGCTTCGGCCGCTCGATCGTCTATCGCGCCGATCTGGCAAACCTTCAGGCCGTCGTGCTGTTCATGCTCCGGGATTGCTGCGACGGGCGGCCCGAAATCTGCGCGCCGCTCATCGAAAACCTCACGCCGTGTTGTCAGCCGAAGCCGAAGAGGAAAGCCCAAAGGAAAACCCATGTTTGAGCGCATCTACAACGTTCTGTTCCTGTGCACCGGCAACAGCGCCCGTTCGATCCTGGCGGAATCGATCCTGCGCAAGGACGGCCGCTCGCACTTCCGCGCCTTTTCCGCCGGCAGCCAGCCGAAGGGGAGGGTGAATCCGTTTGCAATCGAGATTCTCAGGAGTCTCGATTACCCCACGGACGATTTGCGTTCGAAAAGCTGGGAGGAATTCGCGCGCGCCGATGCGCCCGTGATGGATTTCGTCTTTACGGTCTGCGACAACGCGGCGGGCGAGACGTGTCCGGTATGGCCGGGCCAGCCGATGACGGCGCATTGGGGCATTGAAGACCCCGCCGAAGCCGAGGGTACGGACATTGCGAAGGAGGCCGCATTCGTTGCATCGTTCCGCTATCTCAAGAACCGAATTGCTGCTTTCACAAGCTTGCCGTTGGAAAGCATCGATCGTCTGTCGCTCGGGACAAAGCTGCGCGATATCGGCCGCGGGGAGGGCGCCACCACGTTGCGTCCGGACGTGGCGTAACCGCAATGAGTCTGTTCGAACGCTATCTCTCGCTCTGGGTCGCGCTGTGCATCGTCGCGGGCGTCGCGCTGGGGCATCTCCTGCCCGGGCTGTTCGCAACCATCGCAAGCGCGGAGATCGCGCGGGTCAATCTGCCGGTGGCCGGACTGGTCTGGCTGATGATCATTCCGATGCTGCTGAAGATCGACTTCGGCGCGCTTGGTGAGGTGCGCCAACACTGGCGTGGCGTCGGCGTCACGCTGTTCATCAACTGGGCCGTAAAACCGTTCTCGATGGCATTGCTGGGCTCGCTGTTCATCGGCCATCTGTTTGCGCCATGGCTGCCGCCGGGGCAAATTCCGTCCTATATCGCCGGCCTCATTCTGCTGGCGGCGGCACCTTGCACGGCGATGGTGTTCGTATGGTCAAATCTTTGCGAGGGTGAGCCGCATTACACGCTGAGCCAGGTCGCACTCAACGACGTCATCATGGTGTTTGCGTTTGCGCCGCTGGTCGGCCTCCTGCTTGGAGTCGCCTCGATCGCGGTGCCGTGGGCAACGCTGTTGATCTCGGTGGTGCTCTATATCGTGGTGCCGGTCATTGTCGCGCAAGCGTGGAGGCGGGCGTTGATCATGACCGGGCCCGCAGCTTTGCCGCGGACGCAGCAGGTGCTGCAACCGATATCGCTGGCCGCGCTCCTGACCACGCTGGTGCTGCTGTTCGGCTTTCAGGGCGAACAGATCATCGCTCAGCCGCTGGTGATCGTGCTGCTGGCAGTACCGATCGTGATCCAGGTCTATTTCAATGCAGGGCTTGCCTATTGGCTGAGCCGGCGCTTCGGCGTGGCCTGGTGTGTCGCCGCGCCAGCGGCGCTGATCGGCGCCAGCAACTTTTTCGAGCTCGCGGTCGCCGCCGCCATCAGCCTGTTCGGCCTGAATTCCGGAGCGGCGCTGGCCACGGTAGTCGGCGTGCTGGTCGAGGTTCCCGTGATGCTCTCGGTGGTTTATCTGGTGAAACTGTCGCGCGGCTGGTACGAGGCCGGCACGGAAGTGGCGATCAAGAAGGTGGCGCGGACGTGAGCGTGACGATCTATCACAATCCGGCTTGCGGTACCTCGCGCAACACGCTGGCCATGATCCGGCAGAGCGGCGAGGAGCCTGTTATCATCGAATATCTGAAGAATCCGCCCAGCCGCGCACGGCTGGTTGAACTGAGCCGGGCGATGGGTATTCCGGTTCGCGGGCTGCTGCGCGAAAAGGGCACGCCCTATGCGGAGCTGGGGCTTGCCGATCCCAAATGGAGCGACGACCAATTGCTCGATTTCATGCTTGATCATCCGATTCTGATCAACCGGCCGATCGTGGTGACGCCGAAGGGCGTCAAACTCTGTCGGCCCTCGGAAGCAGTGGTCGACATTCTGCCCAATCCCCATATCGGCCGCTTCGTCAAGGAGAGACGGCGAGGTGATTGACGCCGCCTAAAGCCTCAAAATGCGCATTTAAAGTCGCATCAACGGTTCGCAGTTGGGTGGTGGTTCCCCATCCTTGGGGCGTTCCCTTCCTCGCTTTCGTCCGCTTTGGTCAGTCTGCCAATTAACATCAACGCGAGACCGGCTAATGCTATTGCGCCGAGGACCAAGACAACGGGTCTACGAAAGCCGGAAATGATGGGGACATTGATGGCCATCAAAATACCCATGAGGCCGACATAGACGGCGCAGAAACCCCACTGGGTTACAAGGTTGGCCTTGCGAAGGGACATCGCGGTTGTCGAATATCGCCTACAAATTTGCCCGGGCGGTACATCACCCGGGCAGGAGTTGAGGGGAAG
The DNA here is from genome assembly GCA_963801875.1 of uncultured Alphaproteobacteria bacterium. Lineage (GTDB taxonomy): Bacteria > Pseudomonadota > Alphaproteobacteria > Rhizobiales > Xanthobacteraceae > Bradyrhizobium. Next base: position 289,622 of record CAWDGT010000014.1, read on the forward strand.
AAGCGTTTGTCAGCCTGTGTATTCGATCGACTTGAAGCTTAGGTGCTTCACGCCCTCCGGGGCATCGGCGAGTCTTGCGAATATTGCCCCAAGTCTGCTTGTAGTTCGGAATGATAAACTCGTTCACGCCGGGCGACACCACGTTGCCCTGAACGCCGGTGGGATACGCGAACATCATGAAGGTCTGCTTCCGCTTCGCGGTCGGCGTCGGATAGACCATCGCCTGGGTTGAGCCGTTGTCGTTATAGACTTCAACGAGATCACCCTGCTTGAGCTTTAGCTCGGCCATGTCCTGCGGGTTCATCTGGATGTACGGATACGGCATTCGGTCCATGACGAACTCGTTGTCTTGATCGAGATACGCATTCTGCCAGACGATGTTGGCACGGCCGTTGTTAACCAGGATACGGCCACTTCTTGCGCTCCTCTTCCTTGCCCGGCGCCTGAAGTCCACGCCATTGGGTTTCCATGAACGTCGCCTTGCCGTCCTTGGAATTGAACTTGCCATCGGCGAACAGGCGCTTGGTGCCGATGATCTTTCCATCCTTGAAGTCGGTCGCAGGCTCCTGGAAACCATTGGTTGCCCATCGCCCGCAGGCGCTCATAGGTGACGAACTCGCCACCCTTTTCATGGCCGTGGTAACCGTCCATGAAGGCGTCTTCTTCAGTCTTCCAGTCGAAGCCCTTGAACTTGTCTGCGTATTGTCCCTTGCCCTGTTCGCGCAACACCCGTTCCATGTTGTTGGCGATACGCGCAGCAATGAGACTATCGGGCATCGCCTGGCCCGGTGGGTCCATGTATTTCTCGGTCAAACGCATGCGGCGTTCGCCGTTCATCGAGGTAAGATTGGCTTCGCCCGAGGTCGCCGCCGGGAGCCAGACATGGCAGGCCTCGCCGATCTTGGTCGGCACGATATCGACATCGACCGCGAACAGTCCGCCTTTCTTGATCGCGCCCACGATGGCGTTCACCATCGCGGTACGGTCGCCGTAGGGCACCGACATCATGGCTTCCTTCACCATGTCGGTGCGCTTCTTGTAGGCCTGCTTGAACTTGAAGGCGTTGAGCGTCGTCTTGTAGTGATCGCATGCCCAGATGTGATGCACGCCGCCCTTGCCCTCGATCAGGAGCTTGTCGACATACGCGGCAGGACGTCCGACATGCGCGTCGGACGGGCGCGAGTAACCTTCCTGATGCCCGCCCATGCGCACGCAGCCACCGCCGGGACGTCCGATATTGCCGGTGGCCAGCGCCACGTTCACCAGCGCGCCGTTGGTGCGGTAGTTGTCGTTGCCCCAGATCAGGCCCTTCTCATAGGCGAACATCGTCCGCCGCCGCGCGTTGCCCTGCTTTCGGCTGCGCAATCCATTCCGCCGACTGCCGGATCTGGTCGGCCGTTAGACCGGTAAGGCGCGCGGCTTCGTTCGAGGCTGACCTTGTTGGCTGCGACGCGCCTTGTCGAAATTCTTGGTCGAGGCATCGATGAACGCCTTGTCGGTCCAGCCCTTGTCCGCGATGTAGGTCAGCCAGGCGTTGAACAGCGCGAGATCAGAGCCGGAGTTGATGGCAAGATGCATCACGTTTTCTTTGCCGGCTTCGACTTCGCAGGCATTGACGGTGACGGTTCGCCGCGGATCGACGATCACGATCCTTGCCGCGCGCGACCGGCTCCGAGCCGAACTCGGCCTTCTTCTTGTCCATCGAAGTGCCGCGCAGGTTCGGCACCCAATGGTTCAGGAAATAGTTGGTTTGGGTCTCGAGCGCGTTGGTACCGACCGCAACGATGGTGTCCGCAAGCTCTGCGTCTTCGTAGCAGTTGTTGAGTTCGCCCACGCCCATGTCGCGCGTGGCGTGAACTTCGGAATTGTAGGCAGGGCGGTTATGGATGCGGATGTTCTTGACCTTCATCGCCCCGAAGTAGAGCTTGCCGGTGCCCCAGGTGTTCTCGTAGCCGCCGCCGGCGCCGCCGTGATCGAAGGCCGAGACGAACAGGCCGTCCTCGCCCATGTCATTGATGACCGCTACGGTCACGCGCGCGACGAGGTCGAGCGCGTCGTCCCAGCCGGTCGGCTGCATTTGCCCGTAGCGCCACACCATCGGGTCGGTCAGGCGTTGCAATTGCGTGTTGCGCTGCTGCGAATAGCTCATCTCGGCGATGCGCGCGCCGCGCACCGAGCCGAGACCGGAATTCACGACGCAGTCCTTGTCGGGCTTGATCACGATATGCACGTCGTTGCCGTTCTGGCGCACGATGTTGTACATCGAGGGCGCGTACCACGCCGCCGTCTCGGCCGGTTGCTGCTTGCCGAGGTCGACGCCGAACTTGTTCTGGTCCGCGGCGGTGCCGCCCTGCTTGTTGGTCGGCCACGTGTACGCCTTGTAGCCGCAGCCAACGATGCAGTAGTGGCAGGTGACGTTGAATTCCTTGGCGTCCTTGGGGACGATCGGAAGACGGTCGATCTGACGCTTGTAAGCCATGATATTTTCTCCTCACAACACGTTGGACAGGCGGCCGTACAGAAGCTCATCGACGCCTTCGGCATAGATGTCGCCCTTGTCGTCGACGCGCAGCGCGTATTGTGGAAGATTTTGCGTGGCCTGTCCCCAGACCTGCTGGCCGCCGGACTCACAGTCGAACCGCGAGTAGTGCCCCGGACAATTCATGGTCTTGTCCGCGCCGTTGTAGTTGAGCGGAAAACCCTTGTGCGGACAGGTGGTCGAGAAGCCGACGATGTCGCCGTCGGCGCCGACGCCGCCGGGGACGCGCTTGCCGAGCTTGAGCAATACGCCGGGCGCGTCGCTGTCCGGATAGGCGACGGTGAAGGGGTTCGTTCGGTTTGAGATCGGAGATATTGGCGAGGCGGTTGGAGGGGTAGTCGACCCGGGCCGCTCCCGGCGCGGCCTTGGCTTGGGCCGGCACCATTGTTGCCACCGCCGCTCCCGCGGCGGCAAAACCAGCGCCACCTAAAAATTGGCGGCGGCCAGCATCAACCATCTTATCGCAATGGCTCATGGACGTTCTCCTCGGACGCGCCGGTACGCCTACCGGCGAGGTTTCCTCAAGGATCGGACCGGTACGCCTACCGGCGGAGCGTCTCTGTTTTGGAGGTTTGCGATCCGGACCGTCATGGCCCGGCGATATGTCGAGACGTCTCGACATATCTAATAATGGAAACGTCCCGACTTGTCACCTAGCTCGTCGCGCCGAGGTTGGCTAGAAAAACCGGATATCAGGAAGAATCACACCGATGCGGAAAACCATGCTGGCGGTCGCCAGTCACGCGACGCCATCCATTCCGGGAACTGCAAGGTCGGAAGCGCATGCAATCTCGGCACTTGCTGCACTTGCACAACCGACGCGGCTCGCGATCTTTCGGCTTCTCGTCAAGCATGAGCCGATCGGCATCACGGCCGGGGTTATCGCCGATACGATTGGCGCGCCGCACAATACACTTTCATCGCATCTTGCCATTCTGGTGCGCGCGGGACTGCTTACGCAGTGCCCGTGACGGCCGGACGATCATTTACCGCTCGGACGTCGATGGCATGCAGTCGCTGATTTCGTTTCTGATCAATGATTGCTGCAATGGACACCCCGAACTCTGCGGGCTTCTGGGCATCGACCTCGGCGCGGGATGCGAATGCGCGCCAACGACGAAGAAAGCGACCCCAAGGAAGCGAGCGCGCGCGGACAAGAAGACTCGTTCGCGCTCGATAGTTCAGCCGCGATGCTGGCGCATCCGATCCTGATCAACCGGCCGATCGTCGTGACGCCGAAGGGTACGCGGCTGTGCAGGCCATCCGAAGCCGTGCTCGATCTGCTCGACCATCCCGTCAGCTCCTTTGCGAAAGAGGACGGCGAGATCGTCACGCGCGCGAAATAACAAATGCCGCGCGGCATCGGTCGCCCGCGGGATCGCTACACCCTTGATTCATATCAATGCGTTTGCCTGCGATCCTGTCCCAGTCTGGAGGCAGGAGAGGACGCATGTACAAGCACATTTTGCTTCCCACCGACGGTTCGGAGCTGTCGAAGGCGGCAATGAAGCACGGGATCACTTTGGCGAAGGCGATCGGGGCCAAAGTGACCGCGCTGGTGGTCTCGACGCCGCTGAACTCCCTCATCGTCGATCCCAGCGTCGTTTCGAGTGCGCTGGATCAATACAAGGCGCTGGTCGCTACGCAGACCTCAAAATATCTCGATAACATCAAAAAGAACGCCGCCGCGGCTGGCGTCGATTGCAGTACGTTGTGCATCGAACATGACAAACCCTATGAGGCGATCGTAGATACCGCGAAGAAACATGGTTGCGATCTGGTCGTGATGGCTTCGCATGGCCTGCGCGGGGTGTCAGCGATCCTAGGCAGCGAAACCCTCAAGGTACTGACCCATACCTCGGTTCCGATCCTGGTCTATCGCTGACCCCGGGGCGTTAATTGCTTTTCGCCCGCAATGTGTAGAGGCCGGCCGCCACCAGCGAAGCGGCCGTCAGCACGATGCCGAGCGCGAACATCGCCTGGTGCGACACCGTCGCCGCGAGCCAGAACTCCGATCGCCGCGCCCATCATCTGCCAGAAGCCGAGCAGCGCCGAGGCAGCGCCGGCCTTGTCGCCGAACGGGGAAAGCGCTTGCGCCGTGCCGAGCGGATTGACGATACCCATGCCGAGCAGAAAGACGCACATCGCCGCGAGGAACGGCAGGAAGGCGGCGCTGAAGATCGATACCGCGAGGATGGCGATGCTGCCTGCGGCGGCTGCCACAAGACCACCCCGGATCGAACGGTCGAGCCCGAAGCGCGGCGCCAGCCGGGTCGTCAGCATGCCGGCCGCGAACACGATCATGACCGTGCCGGCGAAGAACAGGCCAAGCTGGATCGGCGTGAAGCCCAGCCCCTCGATCAATACGCGCGGTGCCGCCGAAAACATCGCAAATAGTCCGCCCATAATCAGGCTGACGGTCGCGGCCGGAACCAGGAAGCGGCGATCTGTCGACAATCCAAAATAGGTTCTGGCGATCGCCAGAGGATCGAGCGGGATCCGCGTCGAACGATGGGTTTCGCCGAGCACCGCGCCATAGGCGATGGCCCCGATCGCCGCGAAGATGCCGATAAAGGCGAATTCGGAGCGCCAACCGAAATAATGCTCGAGCGCGCCGCCAAGCAGCGGCGAGAAACCCGGCGCCGCAGCCATCGCAATCATGATCAGCGCCATCGCGCGGCCCAATGCCGCGCCCGAAAAGAGATCGCGAGCGATCGCGCGCGACAGCACCGAGGTCGCGCAGGCGCCTGCCGCCTGGATGACGCGGCCGGACAGAAGGCTCGGCAGGTCGGTGGCCAGCGCGCACCAAATGCTGCCGGCAAAGAATACCGCAAAGCCCGTCAAGACCGGCCAGCGCCGGCCATAACGATCCGAAATGGGTCCCACGGCGAGTTGTCCGACGGCGAACACCGCAAGGAAAACCGTGATGGCGGAGGTCACCGATGCGCTCGAGACCTTCAGGGATGCCGCCATCTGCGGCAGCGAGGGCAGCAGGATGTTGGTGGCCAGCGTTCCGGTCGCCGAAAGGGCGGCGAGAACCGCGATCTGCAGGAAGGTGGAGGATACCTGCGGACGCGGCGCGGCGGTAATCGTCGAAACGGTCTGGTCGGCCATGGAAGCTCCCGTCATCTTTACATGATATATATCATATAAAACGGGTTCGGAAACTTCCAAGTGCTTGGCAGAGGAAAATATTGAAACCCCATGGCCGGAAGCCGCACTCGGGGAGATATTCGGTGCGCTGAAGCCCGGCGGCGTGCTGGCCGTCACGGAGGTGATCGCCGATCCGCATTTTCAACAGCACGAGACCACCTCGCTTATACGTATTTTGAAAAGCCGGTTTCCCAGCCGACGATTGCCTGATCGAGCAGCCGTACGCAGTCGTGTACGCGTTATCTCTTCGTTAGGAGTTGGGTTTATCATGGAATTGATTCGGGTCTTTGCGACGACGATACGTTGGTCGATCTCAATTCCAGAGGACGTATATAATGGGCCGGCTTCGACCTCGTTTCAAAAGCCATGAGCAGAGCAGAACAAAGCGCTCTCCGACTGATCTGTACGACGCCGCCCTGCGCCACTTTTTGTCCAAACGATATGGACCGGCCGAAGACCGCTGTCGGCAGGCATTAACGCTTGATCCCAGGCACGCGGATTCGCTCCATCTTCTTGGTTTGGTCCACTGGCAGACCAACAGGCCGGATTTGGCCGTCGATATGATCGGCTCGGCAATCAGATGCAATCCGAACAATCACGAATATTTCTTGAATCTCGGGGAGCTGCTTCGAGGCCAGAACAAGTTGGATGACGCCAGGAAAAGCTTCGACATCGCGATCAAGCTGGCTCCAAATCGGGCCGCGGGTTGGATCAAATTAGGAAACCTGCTGCGAATACAGCGTCGATACGATGAAGTGTTGCTGACCTATGAGCATGCTCTTACGCTCGATCCCAACAATGCGGAGGCATCAGCTCTGAGCGGCGGTGTCTTGCTCGAATTAGGCCGGTATGAGGAGGCGCTCGCCAAGTGCGATCTTTCGCTGGCCATTTCCCCGGATCAGGTTGAAGCTCTCTGTGTCAAAGGTGACTGCCTGCACAATCTCGGCAGGATTGCAGAGGCAGCGGCCAGCTATCGGCGGGCATCCGAGTTGGAGCCGGACCGCGTATCTGTCTGGCGGCTGCTCGGAAAAGTGCTTGAGCAACTCGGGGACCGTGACGGCGCGATCAGGGCCTTGCGTCGGGCGCGCGAAATAGATCCTTCCGATCCGTTCGGTGCGAGTGTCGAACTGATGCGGCTGGGCGCTGACGAATTGTCCGAAATGCCATCTGCCTATGTGCGTTTGCTGTTCGATCAATATGCGGCTACATTCGACACCGCTCTTGTGGAGAGTCTTGGATATCGCGGACCATCGGTGTTGCTTGAGGCGGTGCGGTCCGCGTGCCAGGCGCGTCAGAAGCCGGCCAAATTCAAACGCGCGATCGATCTCGGTTGCGGTACAGGGCTGGCGGCGGTCGCCTTTGCAAAAATGGTCGATCAATTCATCGGCATCGACCTTTCGCCGGCTATGATCGAAAAGGCACGCGCCACGGGTCTCTATGCCCAGCTTAAGGTGACCGATATGCTGGAGGGTCTGCGTACGACGCCTGACTCCGGCGTAGAACTCGTCCTCTCCGCCGACGCGATGGTCTATGTCGCCGATCTCCTTCCGGTTCTGAAGGAAGCGAGCCGTGTTCTGGCTTCCGGCGGCCTTTTGGCTTTCACCTTGGAAAGGCACGACGGCGACGGTTTTATTATGGGCGAGGGCAGGCGCTACGCTCATAGTGCTTCTTATGTGCGCGCGTCGATCGAGGCAGCCGGTCTTGTGGTGTTACAGTTTGAACAGCAATCGACCCGTTACGAGAGAGGCGTGCCCGTGCCAAGCCTTGTGATCGTTGCGGAGAAATCGTGAATTGTTCACCACGGCGGTAAAACTCTTGCCGCCGCCCGGCGTGAAAAGCCGCGCTACGCTTTCGCCGCCTCGCTGATCATCTCCGGCTGCCGCGCCAGCGAGACCGCCGGCGACATCAGGATCACCAGCGCCTGCGCGCCGAAGATCGCGACCGCGAGATAAAGGCAGACCTCTGCGCCAAATATCCCGCCGACGACGGCGCCGAGCGCGGAGCCGAGCGGGCGGGCGCCATAGCTCATGATGTTGATGGCGGAGACCCGTCCCAAGAGCCGCGGCGGCGTCACCGATTGCCGCAAGGTGGTGGTCGAGATCACCCACAGGATCGGACCCGCGCCGAGCAGGAAGAAGCTCAGGCCCGCCAGCGGAGCGGCGGGAATGAGCGTCGTCAGCGCCATCACGCCGGCGGCGACAAATCCGGTTACCGGTCCAAGTCCGATCACGATGCCGAAGGGTAGCCGGCGCATCACCCGCGTCGCCGCGAGCGCACCAGCCACCATGCCAACCCCATACATCGCCAGCGTGGCGCCGACGCCGCCAGCCGACAGGCCGAGACGACGCACCGCATAGGGCACGAACACCGCCAGCAGCAGGAACGAGGCGCTGTTGAAGATGAACTGGGTGATGAAGACCGGCCGCAGCAGCGGATGATGCAATACGAAGACCGCGCCTTCCCTGATTTCCTGCAGCGGATGACGGCGCGGCGCCGGCTGTCGGGCGGGTTCATAGATACCCGAGAGCAGCACCACCGCCACGACGGAAAGCGCCGCGGCGAAACCGAAGGCGGGCGCAGCACCGACCCATCCCACCAGCACGCCGCCGAGCGCCGGTCCGCTGGCGAAGGCAACGGTGCGCGCGAGTTCAATCCGCGCATTGGCTGCAGGCAACAAGTCAGGCAATACCAGCGACGGCACCAGCGCGGGCGCGGCCACGCTATAGGCGACGGTGCCGCAGACCGCGACAAAGCCCGACAGTGCGAGCAGGGGCAATGTCAGCAGCTCGAGCCAGATCAGCATCAGGATCCCGAGCAGCGCCGCGGCGCGCAGGGCCTCCGCACCCGCCATCAGCCGCCGCCGCGAAATGCGATCGGCGAGCAGGCCCGCGGGGATCGCAAACAGGATGAACGGCAGCGTCAGCGCGGTCTGCAACAGGCCGGTCTGGCCTTCGCCGACGCCGAGCGAGAGCACCGCGACGATTGGGGCTGCGGCCAGCGCGATCTGCTCGGCCGATTGGGCTGACAGGTTGGACCAGGCCAGCCGGTTGAAGGTCGGCGGCAGGCGGAGGGTGGTTTTGGTTGCGGACATCATTGGATTCCCTTGCATTTGCAGGCATTGTCCGGGCATCGGGGTCACCACGCCACCCGCTTCCCGACAGCTCCTTCCGGGGAACCTGGAACCTAGATGCAGTTGCAAATCAGTTGCAATAAAAACAAAAACTGGTCATCCTGCTGAGATGGACGCGCGGTTATCCGGTTCTCCCCCTGAGTCTCCGCCAGCGGTCGCGCCGAGCGCCCCGCTGGATGGACCGGGCTGGCGCGGGGAGCGCGGCGAGCCATCACTGGCGGGCATGTTTGCCTCGGTCGGCACGACAAAACACGGATCGTTCTTCCGCAAGCTGCTGGCGTTTCTCGGTCCGGGCTATCTGGTCGCGGTCGGCTACATGGATCCCGGCAACTGGGCGACCTCGCTCGCCGGCGGCTCCAAATTCGGCTACGCGCTTTTGTTCGTGGCGCTGTTGTCCAACCTGATGGCGATCGTGCTGCAGTCGCTGTGCATCCGGCTCGGCGTCGGCGCCGGGCGCGACCTCGCCCAGGCCTGCCGGGATTCCTTTCCGCGCTGGGTATCGTTGCCGCTGTGGCTGTCGGCGGAAGTCGCCATCACCGCCACCGACCTTGCCGAAGTGATCGGCACCGCCATCGGCCTCAATCTCCTGTTTCATATTCCGCTCGAGATCGGGGTGATCATCACCGCGGCCGACGTGTTCCTGATCCTGGCGCTGCAGGCCTTCGGCTTTCGCTGGATCGAGGCTTTTGTGGTGGCGATGCTGGGCGTGATCGCGGCCTGCTTCGCGGTGCAGATCGCGCTCGCCGATCCCGACTGGGGCGGGGTTATCCGGGGTTTTGCGCCGACATCGGACATTTTCGCCAATCGCGAGATGCTGTACCTGGCGCTCGGTATTCTCGGCGCCACCGTCATGCCGCATAATCTCTATTTGCATTCGGGGCTGGTGCAGACCCGCGGTTATGGCGACAGCCCAAAGGAAAAACGCGAGGCGATCACTCTTGCGACCGTCGATTCCTCGATCGCGCTGTGCCTGGCGCTGACCATCAACGCCTCGATCCTGATCCTGGCGGCGGCGACCTTTCATCGTGTCGGCAAGACCGACGTCGCCGAACTCGATCAGGCGCACGCGTTTCTGTCGCCGTTGCTGGGCTCGACACTGGCGCCGACGCTGTTTGCGATCGCGCTGTTGTGCTGCGGGCTGAACTCCACCATCACGGCGACGCTGTCGGGCCAGATCGTGATGGAGGGCTTTCTCAATCTGCGTATCACGCCCTGGCTGCGGCGCATGGTGACGCGGGGTGTAGCGATCGTGCCGGCCGTGATCGTGACGGTCTGGTTCGGCGGCAAGGCGACCGGGCAGTTGCTGATTCTGAGCCAGGTCGTGCTCAGCCTGCAACTGCCGTTCGCCGTCGTGCCGTTGATCATGTTCACCGCAAGCCGGGCCAAGATGGGCCCGTTCACCGCGCCGCGCTGGCTGACGGCGGTCGCAGCACTGGCCGCGGCGCTCGTCATCGGACTGAATGCCAAGCTGGTATGGGATTTTGCCAGCGGGTGAGGGAGGGCGAAGGCTTCGCCCCACCACTGTCATCGCCCGGCTTGACCGGGCGACCCAGTATTCCAGAGACGCTGGAGGTTAATCGAAAGGCCGTGGCGTACTGGTTACCCCGCTTTCGCGGGGTATGACGACCGATTGTGGAGTGGTCAGTGCGCCCAACTAAAAATCAATCCTGCGGCTCACTCGCCACTTCACCTGACGCGTCGATGCGCAGCCAGCCGGAGGGGGCGAGCCGCTGCTGCGGCATGAAGCGGCCCTTGTAGTCCATCTTCTTCGAGCCTTCGATCCAGTAGCCGAGATAGACGTAAGGCAGGCCCTGTCGTCTGGCGCGGGCGATGTGGTCGAGGATCATGAAGGTGCCGAGCGAGCGGCCTTCTTCGGACGGCTCGAAGAACGAATAGACCATCGACAATCCGTCGCTGAGCTCGTCGGTCAATGCGACCGCCAGCAGATCCTGGCCGCGGCCGGTGATGCCGTGGCCTTCGCCGCGGCGGCGATATTCGATGATGCGGGTTTCGACGTGGCTGTCCTCCACCATCATCGCGTAATCGAGCACGGTCATGTCGGCCATGCCGCCATGGCGGTGGCGTTGGTCGAGATAGGCGCGGAACACCGAATACTGCTCCGAGGTCGGGACCGCGCTGCGCTGTTCGCTCGCGACGTCGGCGTTGCGGGCCATGATCTTTCGGAAATTGCGCGAGGGACGGAACTCGTTGGCGATGACGCGAACGGAAACGCAGGCGCGGCACTGGTCGCAGGCCGGGCGGTAGGCGATCGACTGGCTGCGCCGGAAGCCGCCATGGGTGAGGAGGTCGTTGAGGTCGCCGGCCTTGTCGCCGACCAGATGCGTGAACACCTTGCGCTCGTGCCGGCCCGGCAGATAGGGGCAGGGCGAGGGCGCCGTCAGGTAGAATTGCGGGGTGTCACGCGAGTGCTGGGTCACGGAATCTCGTTAAGCCTCCGAGCGCTACCGAACAGGCTCTAGCATCGCGCCGCGGAGGCTGACGGTCAATTGGTTTAGGCTGACGTCAGAACGGCCGCGCCGGCTGCGCCAGGGGGTTGCGGACCGAGCTGTTGATAACCACGGTTCCGAGCACGATATCGTGCAGCAGCCGTCTGCGGCCGTTGAACAGTCCGACCAGCAGCACCAGCGGCGTCAGGAACGATATCGAAATCCAGAACAGCACCGCGTGCATGGCCCCCAGCACGAAATAGCTCGGCGCGCCGTACCAGGTGCGCAGCTCCAGATCCATCACGCGCATGCCGATGGTGGCCGAATGCGGGCCGCCCAGCGACGCGCCGTAATAGATCAGCGCCCAGATCACCGACGCCGGCGACACCAGCCAGAACAGCGCCCAGCCAAGCCCAAGCGTGACCACACCGAACACGGCGATGAACACGCAGGCCAGAATTATTGGAATAGAAAGCACCACGAGGTCGATCAGGAACGCGAACACCCGCCGTGTCAGCACGCCGCGAAACAGTTCCGGCTGCGTCAGGGGATCAAACGCGTGCGGCTGGACGCCGCCATCGTTACGCCAGGCGCCGCCACCCGTGTTGTCCGAACCGCTATAAGACATGATCAGTCCTCCAGACCGTGCATTTCCGCAAGCCGAGACATGGGAACGGCTGGCGCCTGCGCAAGGCCTCGAAACGATTGGGAAACGGCAATATTTCGACGATTTGCGACCGGGGGGTGCTAGCCGCTCATTGACCAGCTGTCATTGCGAGCGGAGCGAAGCAATCCATTCTTCCTGTTGCCGCGATGGATTGCTTCGCTCCGCTCGCAATGACGCGGAGGGCCCTTACCCCATCGCCTTCAGCTTTTCCGCCGCCTGCGGCGCGAAGTAAGTCAGGATGCCGTCGGCGCCGGCGCGCTTGAATCCCAAAAGGCTTTCCATCATCGCCCGCTCGCCGTCGATCCAGCCATGGCCGGCGGCGGCCGCGATCATCGCGTATTCACCGGATACCTGGTAGACGAAGGTCGGCATCCCAAAGGTGTCTTTGACCCGCCGCACGATGTCGAGATAAGGCATCCCCGGCTTCACCATCACCATGTCGGCGCCCTCGGCGATATCGAGTTCGACCTCGCGCAAGGCCTCGTCGGAATTGGCGCTGTCCATCTGATAGGTGCGCTTGTCGCCGGTCAGCGTCTTGGCCGAGCCGATGGCGTCGCGGAACGGGCCGTAGAAGGCGGAAGCATATTTCGCCGCATAGGCCATAATCTGCACGTCGAGGAATCCGGCCGCGTCGAGACCTTCGCGGATGGCGCCGACGCGGCCATCCATCATGTCGGACGGAGCGATGATGTCGCAGCCGGCTTCGGCCTGCACCAGGGCCTGCCGCACCAGCACGGCTACCGTCTCGTCGTTGAGAATACGGCCGTCCTCGATCAGCCCGTCATGGCCATGGCTGGTGAAGGGATCGAGCGCCACGTCGCAGAGCACCCCCAGGCCCGGAAATTCCTTCTTGATCGCCCGCACCGACTTGCACACGAGATTGTCGGGATTGACGGCCTCGGAACCATGCTCGTCGCGCAAGGACGGCTCGGTATAGGGAAACAGCGCGATGCAGGGGATGTTCAGCTTCATCGCGCGCTCAGCGTCGCGCACCGACTGGTCGACGCTCAGTCGCTCCACGCCCGGCATCGAGGCCACCGCCGTGCGCGTGTTGTGGCCATCGACCACAAACAGCGGCCAGATCAGATCATCCGTGGTGAGAACATTTTCCCGCACCAGCCGGCGCGCCCATTCCGCCTTGCGATTGCGGCGCGGGCGAACTACCAGATCGAGGGCATGGGAGGCGAGGGCGGTCTTTTGCCGCGGCGCATCGCGCATTTCGATCGGACGCCCGAATTTGATCGCCATTTTGTCATCTCTCCCGGGAGCAGGTTCCAAGCTTAGCACCTTGCACGGCCTGCGTCACCGCGGCCTTGACCTGCCGCAAGCCCGATTGATTTTGCCGCGCCGAGGGGCCATGAGTGCTCGGCTGGAGGCCTATTCACAGCTCATGAGCGATCCCGATGCCTGAAACCCCATCGCGCGACCAGTCGCGGGACCATGCCATGTCGGTGTCGGCGATGTCGTCGGAGCGGATCGAGACCGACGACAACGCCTGGACCCGGCGGCTGGTATTTTTCCTGCGCATCATGGCCGTGGTCTCCGTGATTTAGGGCCTCTACCACTGGGCGCAGGTCACGGGCTTTATCGGCGGCGAAGAAGACGCGTTCGAAAACCAGCCGATGGCGTGGCAGACCGCAACCGTCTATTTCGCCGTCATAGAACTTGTCGCCGCGGTCGGGCTCTGGCTGGCGACGCCGTGGGGCGCGGTGGTGTGGCTGACGACCGTGGTGTCGATGGCGGTGATCGAACTGATGTTTCCGGGAATCTATGGCGGCAGCCTGACGGTGGTGGGCCTGGAAGCGTTGATGCTTGGCGCCTATCTCGCGCTCGCCTGGATGGCCGCGCGCGAACGCCCGCCATAGCGATCGGCATTTTCATTCGTCATGGCCTGGGCTCGTCCCGGCCATCCACGTCTTTCTTGCGTAGGTGCAGCTAAGACGTGGATGCCCGGCACCCGTCTACGCCGAGGCTTCGACGGGCTACCAGTCTCAGGCCGCCGAAGCTTTAGCGAAGGCGGCAAGGCCGGGCATGACGAACTTGATGTACGCAACCGCGGAAAGATCGGGGTTTAGGTACACAGAATCTTTCGAAAATTTTCCCGGTAACTTTTCGGTCACCCTAACACGGTGCCACACCTGTTACGCAGGTGTTTCCAATTTGAACTGTCCTGTTCCCATATGCGACAGATCGCGCCAACGAAGCGTGAACAGCGCTGTCACACCCTCAATGAAAGGTTGCGAAAAGTCCTTTATCCATGGGCTTAATCCGCGATTCACTGTCTTAAATTCATGATCTCTTTATTGTCTTATTTAAGCTGATCTTCAAACGGGCCGCTTAAGTTGAAGCTATCAGGCGGGACAAAAGTTTCGTCGAATAAGTCGATTAAAACGACAACAGGGGAAGTGTCATGATGAAAGCCGTTGCAACGGCGGCGGAAGCCGCTGAACGCGCTCCGGGCCAGGCTCCGGTTCAGCCGCTCTATCTGGAGGCGTTGACTTTGGTGGAGCGGCTGCATCGCCGCCTGCTCGACGTCATCAAGGATGAATTCGATCGCCGCGGCCGCGCCGACATCAATTCGGTGCAGGCGTTGCTGCTCTATAATATCGGCGACAAGGAGCTGACCGCGGGCGAGCTGCGCACGCGCGGCTATTACCTCGGCTCCAACGTCTCCTACAATCTGAAGAAGCTGGTCGAACTCGGCTTCCTCGACCATCAGCGCTCGCGCGTCGATCGCCGTTCGGTCCGCATCCGCCTCACCACGCAGGGCCAGGAAATCCGTCGCATCGTCGACACGCTCTATCAGAAGCACGTCAAGACCGTGGAGCAGGTCGGTGGCATCTCGAACGAGGAATTCGCGACCCTGAACAAGTCGCTGCACAGGCTCGAGCGGTTCTGGACCGACCAGATCCTCTATCGGCTCTGAGATTTTCTTCGGCCAAGCCGGCGTCTTAAAAGACCGGCGGCCACGAAAAATAACAAAACTTCCCCAAGCGCATCGGCCCGGATCTCCGGGCCGATGCGTTTTTGCTTTTGTTTTCGAGCGAAGTGGGTACCGGTTCGCTTGAAGAAAACGCCTCAAGACCAAGAACGGCCTTTCAATTCTGATTCCATTGGAACCGACGGCCCAAAAGCAGATTTCCCGAAATGGAACTTTTGCCCGGCCTCGCGCTTTATCGGTGCGTAGCGGAGGACTTGAGCGATGCTGGTCGAGCGCGGGTTGCGGGTCATGAACGTCGAAGCGGTCGGCGATGCCTATGCCATCGCTTCGAACTATCTGCGCCGCACCGGCGCCATTCCCGATACCTTTGTCACCAACGACCGGCTGCTCGAAATCATCGTCCATATGTTTCATCGCGGCGAACTCAACAAAATCAGGCTCGCCAACAAGGCGATCGCGAAGTTTGAAGCCGACGAGCTGGTCTGACCCCAAGCGCAAGAGGATATCATGGAAGCCGCCATCGACCGCATCATGCAAACCTATGCCCTGCTGGTGAACCGCTCTGCGGCCGCCAGCGCCGAGGCGCGCGTCAGGGTGACGGAGTACCTCGCCAAGCTGTACGAGGCCGGCGAAAAGGATACCCATCGGCTGACGGTGTGCGGGCTGACGTATTTGCGCGAGCTCGACGGCTCCAGCGATCCGGTGAAGGCCGGGTTTACGGGGCTTTGACGTTTAGCCCCGGGGACGGTACCTGCCCTTGGTCTGCGACCTCTGATACACCTCGGTCATCAACAAGCAGCCCGAGGAAACCCCCATGCTCACGCTCCATCATCTCAACGACTCCCGCTCGCAGCGGATTTTGTGGCTGCTGGAGGAGCTCGGCACGCCCTATGAAATAAAGCGCTATCAGCGCAACGCCACGACACGGCTGGCGCCGCCGGAATTGACCGCGGTGCATCCGCTCGGCAAGTCGCCGGTCATATCGGACGGCGATGTCACAATCGCGGAGTCCGGCGCGATCGTCGATTACATCATCCGCCGCTATGGCCAGGGAAATGGCAAACCGGCGATGATGCCGGCCGTCGGCAGCGCCGACTACGAGGCCTATAACGAATGGCTGCATTATTCCGAAGGCTCCGCGATGCTGCCGCTGATGCTGAATCTGTATGTCTCCAGGTTGAAGGAAGCCGGTGCGCCGCTGCATCCGCGCATCGACAGCGAAATCGCCAATCACCTCGGCTATGTCGACGGCGCGCTGAAGGGCCGCGAATTCTTCGTCGGCCACTCGCTGAGCGGCGCCGATGTCCAGATGAGCTTTGTCGGCGAGATGGCAAAAGTGTTCGACAAGCTCGGGCCGTACCCGAACCTCAGCGCCTGGCTGTCGCGCATGCATGCGCGCCCGGCGTTCAAGCGCTCGATCGAGAAGGGCGGGGCATACCGGTTCGCGTAGCAGGACCGGCGCAGCGGCGCCCGACGGGCAAATCAGCTTGGCCTCGTGCGCTTGCCTGTCCAGCCCTGTCAGAAAAAATATTTCTGTTTTTCCGAAATCACAAATCAGTCTATATAGCCGCCGTCCCGTTCCCATGAGAGGGGCGTTGCGCACGTCACGGACGTTGAAACGGGATGCGATGGACGCGGATGGCGCCGTGGACGACGGCGCTGGAAGCGGACGGCGAAGTCGTGTGGTCCTGACGCCCCGACGCTGGCGTCAAGTTCCCGGGAAGCAGGCTTCTCGGGGATGAGGGTGGCAAGAAAGCCCGGTCACCCGGGAGAGCGCGAAGGAAACCGTTAAAACCATTGCGCGGGGAATGCCGGTCGATGCCGGTGTGACCTGACTAACGCGTGTGCGCTCTACCACTATCATTGCACACGCGGCTATCGGGCGCATCGGGCGCCCGGCATTCCCTGCGCCCTCTGTTGGGGCGGAAGATTTTGCAAAACTCGGGCGCGTTGCGTCGCGGGAACGCGAAGTCATGCGCAGTGCCCCTCCCTCCACGCGCCCTTGCGCGTGGCGGGGAGGGGGTTGGGGGTGGGGGGTCAATCCGCAGGAAACGCAGCTTCAATGTATGCCGCGCCACCCCCCACCCCCGACCCCCTAAGAGCGAGCTTCGCTCGTCTCGACCCCGCCGCTTCGCGGGGGGAGGGGAGCGCAAAAAACGCCCGTGAGGCTGACTCGCAGAAGCCCCAACCCCCACCATATCTTGCATAAATATCAGGCTGGTACCGCAAGTGCTTGGCCGCCGGCGCCCGATATGGTATCCCCCGAGCCGCCGCTTCGATCGCCACACGTGACCGGCCGCAATGCCCGTAACAGGCTGCGGCGGTGGAGATATTTCGCCGATGAGCCCTTCCTCCTCCAGCGTCAAGACAGCCTCCGCGCCCGACTCGTTCTTTTCAGCCACGCTCGAGCAGGCGGATCCCGAGATCGCCGCCGCCATCCGCGGTGAGCTCGGCCGCCAACGCCACGAGGTCGAGCTGATCGCATCCGAAAACATCGTCAGCCGCGCGGTGCTGGAAGCGCAGGGCTCGGTGATGACCAACAAATACGCCGAAGGCTATCCGGGCGCGCGCTATTACGGCGGCTGCGAATGGGTCGACGTCGCCGAGACGCTGGCGATCGAGCGCGCGAAAAAACTGTTCGGCGCGGGGTTTGCCAACGTGCAGGCGAATTCCGGCAGCCAGATGAACCAGGCGGTGTTTCTGGCGCTGCTGCAGCCCGGCGATACCTTCATGGGTCTCGATCTCGCCGCCGGCGGCCATCTCACCCATGGCTCTCCCGTCAACATGTCCGGCAAATGGTTCAAGGCCGCGCACTACACGGTGCGGCGCGAGGATCATATCATCGACATGGACGCGGTGGCGAACCTGGCCGAGCAGGTACGCCCGAAACTGATCATCGCCGGCGGATCGGCCTATTCGCGCGCCTGGGACTTCAAGCGCTTTCGCGAGATCGCCGACAGTGTCGGCGCCTGGCTGATGGTGGACATGGCGCATTTCGCGGGGCTGGTGGCCGGCGGCGCACATGCCTCGCCGGTGCCGCATGCGCATGTGACGACGACCACCACGCACAAATCGCTGCGGGGGCCGCGTGGCGGCCTGATCCTCTGCAACGACGAGGGGCTGGCCAAGAAGCTGAACTCGGCGATCTTCCCGGGCCTGCAGGGTGGCCCGCTGATGCATGTGATCGCGGCCAAGGCGGTGGCGTTCGCCGAAGCGCTGCGCCCGGATTTCAAGATCTACGCCAGGAACGTCGTGGAGAATGCCAAAGCGCTGGCGGAAGCGATGCGCGCCCAGGGTTTTGACATCGTCTCCGGGGGCACCGACAACCATCTGATGCTGGTGGACCTCAGGCCGAAGGGGCTGAAGGGCAACGTCTCGGAAAAGGCCCTGGTGCGCGCGGCCATCACCTGCAACAAGAACGGCATTCCCTTCGACCCCGAAAAGCCGTTCGTCACCTCGGGGCTTCGTCTGGGCACGCCTGCGGCCACCACGCGCGGTTTTGGGGTTGGCGAATTCAAGCAGGTCGCCGGCATGATCGCCGAAGTGCTGAACGCGATCGCACAGTCGCAGGACGGCAAGGCGTCGATGGTGGAAGCCGCGATCAAGGAACGGGTCAAGGCGCTCACCGACCGCTTCCCGATCTATCAATAAGGTATTGCCCGGATGAGATGTCCCAGCTGCAACAGTCTCGATACGCAGGTGAAGGACTCGCGTCCGACCGAGGATTCCGCCGTGATCCGGCGGCGGCGGGTGTGCGTCGCCTGCAATTTCCGCTTCACCACCTTCGAGCGCGTGCAACTGCGCGAACTCACGGTGATCAAGCGCAACGGCCGCCGGGTGCCGTTCGACCGCGACAAGCTGGTGCGTTCGGTGCAGATCTCCCTGCGCAAGCGTCCCGTCGATCCCGAGCGGGTCGAGAAGATGGTCTCGGCCATCGTGCGCGAGCTCGAAAGCGGCGGGGAAGCCGAGATTTCGTCGGAAGCGATCGGCGAGATCGTGATGGAGCATCTGCGCCAGCTCGACGACGTCGCCTATGTCCGCTTCGCCTCGGTCTATCGCAATTTTCGCGAGGCCAAGGACTTCGAGGCCGTGCTCGGCGAACTCTCCGGCGACGACGACGCGCGGATTGCCCTGTTACGCAAATGATCTTCCGTATTCTGGAAGACCAGTTCGCGCAGAAATCCCGGGAGTCAAAAGCCGTCGACCAGCGCTTCATGCAGCTGGCGCTGACGCTGGGGCGGCGCGGGCAGGGCCAGACCTGGCCCAATCCCGCCGTCGGCGCGGTCGTGGTCAGGGACGGTGTCATCGTCGGCCGCGGCTGGACCCAACCCGGCGGCCGTCCCCACGCCGAGCCGGAGGCGCTTGCCCGCGCCGGCGAGGCTGCCCGCGGCGCTACGCTCTATGTGACGCTGGAACCATGCTCGCATGTAGGCAAGTCGCCGCCCTGCGCCGACGCCATCGTCGCGTCAGGCATTGCGCGGGTGGTGTCGGCGATCGAGGATCCCAACCCTGAGGTGGCCGGGCAGGGGCACGCGCGGCTGCGCGCCGCCGGCATTACCGTCGACATCGGGCTCGGCGCGCTCGAAGCCGCGCGCGACCATGCCGGGCATTTCAGGCGCGTGCGCGACAAGCGGCCCCATGTGATCCTCAAGCTCGCGGTATCCTCGGACGGCAAGATTGCTGCTGCCGGCCGCAAGCCCGTCGCGATAACAGGCGAAGCCGCCAAGGCGCGGGTGCATCTGTTGCGCGCGCAATGCGACGCCATCCTGGTCGGGATCGGCACCGTGCGGGCGGACGATCCGCTCCTGACCTGCCGGCTGCCGGGCATGGAATTGCGCTCGCCGGTGCGGGTGGTGCTGGACCGCAGCCTGCGGATACCAGCCACCAGCCGGCTGGTTCATTCCGCGCGCGCGACCCCGTTGTGGGTGATGACCTCGAATCTGGCGGAAGCGCCGGCCGCCATGAAGCTCGGCGCCGCCGGCGCGCGGGTGATCCGCCTCGCCGCCTCATCCACGCCGCCGCGGGGGCTCGACCTCGCGGCTGTACTGCACGCGCTGGCGGAGATGGGCATCACCAGGCTTTTGGTGGAAGGCGGCGCGCGGGTGGCGTCGTCCTTTGTCACAGCCGGCCTCGTCGACGAAGTCTGGCTGCTGCGCGGCCCTGACGCTGTTGGAGCCTACGGCGTCGCCGCGCTGGACGCATTGCCGCTGTCAGCAATCACGCAGTCGCCCGCGTTCAAGGGACGTGCTAGCGAAGCGTTGCAAAAGGACACCCTGACCATCTACGAGCGCGCTTGATGTTCACCGGCATTGTCACCGATATCGGCGAGATCGTCAGCCTGACGCCAACGGCGCGGGGGCAGTTGCACCGGTTGCGCATCGCCTGCCGCTACGAGCGCTCGACCATCGCCGACGGCGCCTCGATCGCTTGCAACGGAGTTTGCCTGACCGTGGTGGCCTCGGGGGTGGAGCAGGGCCGCACCTGGTTCGACGTCGATGCCGCCGCCGAGACGCTTGATATGACCACGGCGAAGTACTGGAAGGTCGGCACAAAACTCAATCTCGAACGCGCGCTGAAGATAGGCGACGAGCTTGGCGGCCATATCGTGGCCGGTCATGCCGACGGGATCGCCACCGTCGTGACGCGCGGCGATCTGACTGATATGGCGCGGTTCGAGCTGCGCACCACGCGCGAGCTGGCGCGCTTCATCGCCGCCAAGGGCTCGGTGACGCTGGATGGCGTGTCGCTGACGGTGAATACGGTACAGGACGTCCAGTTTTCGGTGCTGATCATCCCGCACACGCTCACCGTCACGACGCTCGGCGGCTGGCGCGCGGGTAGCGAGGTCAATCTCGAGGTCGACCTGATGGCGCGCTACGCCGCGCGGCTTGCGGAAATGAAATAGGCTTCAACGCTAAATGTGTCATACGCGGGCTTGACCCGCGTATCCATCCTCTTAACAAGATGGATTGCCGGATCAAGTCCGGCAATGACGACGTTCTTGGATGGTGAAACTATGGCTGACGCGCGGCGCGCACAATTGAAGGATCCGACCGACATATCGGGCGCGCGCGCGCTGATCGTCGAGGCGCGCTTCTATGACGACATCCAGGATGCCTTGCTGGAAGGTGCGGTCGCCGAGCTGAAGGCCGCCGGAGTCAGCCACGACGTGATCACGGTGCCCGGCGCGCTGGAAATTCCCGCCGCGATCGCCATCGCGCTCGACGCCGCCGAGAGTACCGGCAAACCCTATGATGCGGCGATTGCGCTGGGCTGCGTGATCAGGGGCGACACCATCCATTTCGAAATCGTGTCGATGGAATCCTCGCGCGCACTGATGGACCTCGCGGTGGCCAGAAGGATGCCGCTCGGTAACGGCATCCTCACCGTCAATACCGATGCGCAGGCCTGGGCGCGGGCGCGGGCCGGCGAACTCGACAAGGGCGGCGACGCCGCCCGCGCGGCGCTGGCCATGCTGCGGATCAAGCGCCGGCTGACTCGGATTTGATCATGGCAGCGAACAAGAAGACCAAGCCAGCGAAGGGTCCGGACAAAAAAGCCAACCGGCGCGGCGCGGCGCGGCTCGCCGCGGTGCAGGCGCTCTATCAAATGGATATCGGCGGCGCCGGGATCAACGACATCTTCGCCGAGTTCGAGAGTCACTGGCTCGGCGGCGAGGTCGAAGGCGACAAATATCTGCCGGCCGAGGCGGCATTTTTCCGCGACGTCGTGTCCGGCGTGGTGCGCGATCAGGCCAGGCTCGATCCGCTGATCGACGATGCGCTGTCGAAGGGCTGGCCGCTGAAACGGATCGACGCCATCCTGCGCGCGGTGCTGCGCGCCGGTTCCTACGAACTGGAGCATCGCAAGGACGTGCCCGGCCGCGTCGTTGTTTCAGAATATGTCGATGTCGCGCATGCCTTTGTCGAGTCCGAGGAAACCGGCATGGTGAACGCGGTGCTGGATCAGATCGCCCGGCAGTTTCGCGCCGACGAGTTTTCACGGGCGGGCGGCTGAAGATGATTGCCCCCGGTGCAGGTCCATCCGGCGAGGACGCGCTGATCGCGCGATATTTCAAGCCGCTGGCGACTGATCCCGGGGCGTTCAACCTCGTCGACGACGCGGCGATCCTGAAAGCGCTGGGCGAGGACATCATCGTGACGACGGACGCCATCGTGGAAGGCGTGCACTTCGTCCCTGACGATCCACCGGACACAGTTGCGCGCAAGGCGCTGCGGGTCAATCTCAGCGACCTCGCCGCAAAGGGCGCAACGCCGGCGGGCTTTGTGCTGACGCTGGCGCTGCGCGCCGTCGATGATGGGTGGCTGACGCCGTTCGCGCGCGGGCTTGCCTCGGATGCCGGCCTGTTCGGCTGCCCGTTGCTCGGCGGCGATACGGTCTCCACCCCGGGCCCCCTGATGATCTCGATCACGGCGTTCGGGCGGGTACCCCAAGGCAAGATGGTCCATCGCGGCGGCGCGAAGCCCGGCGACCGCGTGGTGGTGACCGGGACGATTGGCGACGCCGCCCTTGGCCTCGATATTTTGAAGGGTGATCCGCTCGCCGCTGCTCTCGACGATGCCGCGGCAAACGCGGTGCTGGTCGGACGCTATCGCGTGCCGCAGCCGCGCAACGCTCTGGCAGAAGCGGTTCGCGATCACGCCAGCGCGGCTATGGATGTATCGGATGGTCTGGCCGGCGATCTCGCCAAGCTCTGCGCCGCCTCCGGCGTGTCGGCGGTTGTCGACGCGGCAAGCATCCCCTTGTCCGCGCCGGCCGCAACACTGCTCGCGCGCGGCGCCGTGGGCATCGAGAGAATCGTTTCCGGCGGCGATGATTACGAGATTTTGTGCGCGATCCCGGAGAATCGCTTTGAGGCGTTCGCGCGCGCTGCTGACAGGGCCGGGGTAGCGATAACCTCGATCGGGACTGTCATCGCCGGGGCGTCGGCGCCAATATTTATGGACGCGCAGGGCAGGGAGATTGCGCTAAAGTGCCTCTCCTACAGTCATTTCTAGGATTCTTGCGAAAAGCAGGCAGTTCCGCGCAAATACCTGCAGAAATCGACCGTTTATGCCCTGCACGGCGTTGCGCCCGCGATGTGATTTTGGCATGGTCCCGCCGATTTAAGGTCGCCCTTTTGGGTGGGGCAGGCCTTCTTTTTATGCGCCCGCCGCATTCGCGGTGATGGGCGTGGGGTAGTCCAAGATCTGAGGCAAATTCAATGACAGCATTATGGGCGATTGTGCTCTGCGGAGCGCTTTCCATCGTTTACGCCATCTGGGCGACCGCATCGGTTTTGAAGGCGGATGCGGGCAATCCGCGAATGCAGGAAATCGCGGCCGCGGTGCGCGAAGGCGCGCAGGCCTATCTGAAGCGCCAGTACATGACCATCGGCATGGTCGGCATCGTGATCTTCGCGCTGCTGTACTACTTCCTCGGCATGCTGGTTGCGGCAGGCTTTCTGATCGGCGCGGTGCTGTCGGGTGCCGCCGGCTTCATCGGCATGAACGTGTCGGTTCGTGCAAACGTTCGCACCGCGCAGGCCGCGACCGTTTCGCTGGCTGGCGGGCTTGAACTCGCCTTCAAGGCCGGCGCGATCACCGGCATGCTGGTGGCCGGTCTCGCGCTGCTCGGCGTCACCCTTTATTTCGGCTTCCTGACTTTTTCGCTGCATCTGCCCGCCAACAGCCGCACCGTGGTCGACGCGCTGGTGGCGCTGGGCTTCGGCGCGTCGCTGATTTCGATCTTCGCGCGTCTCGGCGGCGGCATCTTCACCAAGGGCGCCGATGTCGGCGGCGATCTCGTCGGCAAGGTCGAGGCCGGCATTCCCGAGGACGATCCGCGTAACCCCGCCACCATCGCCGACAACGTCGGCGACAATGTCGGCGATTGCGCCGGCATGGCCGCCGACCTGTTCGAGACCTACGCGGTGACCGCGGTCGCCACCATGGTGCTGGCCGCGATCTTCTTCGCGACCTCGCCGCTGCTGATGAACATGATGACGCTGCCGCTCGCCATCGGCGGCGCCTGCATCATCACCTCGATCATCGGCACCTTCTTCGTCAAGCTCGGAGCCAACCAGTCGATCATGGGGGCCTTGTACAAGGGACTGATCGCGACCGGTATCCTGTCGCTGGCGGGCGTCGCCGGCGTGATCTATTGGCTGATCGGCTTCGGCCCGCTGGCCGGGGTGAAATTCACCGGCATGGCGCTGTTCGAATGCGGCATTGTCGGTCTGGCCGTCACCGGCCTGATCATCTGGATCACCGAATACTACACCGGCACCGAATATCGCCCGGTGAAGTCCATCGCGTCGTCGTCAGTGACCGGTCACGGCACCAACGTGATCCAGGGCCTGGCGATCTCGATGGAATCCACCGCCGGTCCGGCGCTGGTGATCATCGCCGGCATTCTCATCACCTACAGCTTTGCCGGCCTGTTCGGCATCGCGATTGCCACCACGACAATGCTGGCTCTGGCCGGCATGATCGTCGCGCTCGACGCCTTCGGCCCGGTTACCGACAATGCCGGCGGCATTGCCGAAATGGCCGGTCTGCCCAAGGAAGTGCGCAAGGCCACCGACGCGCTCGACGCGGTCGGCAACACCACCAAGGCGGTCACCAAGGGCTATGCGATCGGCTCGGCCGGTCTCGGCGCGCTGGTGCTGTTCGCGGCATACAACGAAGACCTCAAATACTTCATCGCCAATGCAGCGAAGTTTCCCTACTTCCAGGGCGTGCTGCCGGACTTCTCGCTCAACAACCCCTATGTCGTGGTAGGCCTGCTGTTCGGCGGCCTGCTGCCCTATCTGTTCGGCGCGATGGGCATGACGGCCGTCGGCCGCGCGGCCGGCGCGATTGTCGAGGAAGTGCGGCGTCAGTTCCGCGAAAAGCCCGGTATCATGCAGGGTACCGACAAGCCGGATTACGGCAAAGCGGTCGATCTCCTGACCAAGGCGGCGATCAAGGAAATGATTATTCCGTCGCTGCTCCCGGTGCTATCGCCGATCTTCGTCTATTTTGTCATTTTCGGGATCGCCGGCGGCGGCGCCGCTGGCAAGTCGGCGGCCTTCTCCTCGGTCGGCGCAATGCTGTTGGGGGTGATCGTGACCGGCCTGTTCGTCGCGATCTCCATGACCTCGGGTGGTGGCGCCTGGGATAACGCCAAGAAATACATCGAGGACGGCCATTACGGCGGCAAGGGCTCCGACGCCCACAAGGCCGCCGTGACCGGCGATACCGTCGGCGATCCCTACAAGGATACGGCAGGTCCCGCCGTCAACCCGATGATCAAGATCACCAACATCGTGGCGCTGCTGCTGCTGGCGATCCTGGCGCACTGAGCGGCGATACAGACAAAACCCCGCGGTGCGAGCCGTGGGGTTTTTTGAGTTACCACACCCTGAGATGCGCTCGGCGGCGCAATCTAGTTGAAGCTGAGCAGCTTGAACAATGGCGTCAGGTAGCTGAGTTCCTGGCCCGATGTCGGCGTGGTACGGCTGACGAAGTCGAATATCTTGCCGTCCTGCAGCCCGTAATTGGCGAGCCGCTGGACCTGACGTTTCTTGTCGAAATAGATCGCGATGACCCGCTGGTCGACGACCTTCTGGTTCATGAACGCAACCGGGCGTTCCGAGCGTTGCGAGATGTAGTAGAACACCTCGCCGTTGAGGGTTGCGACCGTGGACGGTGTTCCCATCACAATCAGCACCTGGTCCTGGCTCGCGCCGATCGGAATTTGCTCCAGCGCGCCGGGGGGGAGGATGTAGCCCTTTTGAAACTGCTCGCCGGTGCAGCCTCCCAGCGCCGCGCACACCAGCGCGATGACAGCGGCCGCGCGCATGCCACGCCATCGCGCGGCCAAGCCACGCGGAGAGCACACGCGTGAGCGTCTCTGGCTGGTTTCGGTCATTCCGGAACTGGTCCCGTCCCCTTGCATCGCACGAGGCGTTGACGTACCGGGCAGCACGCTGGATTGCAACATGCGCGCGCACCCAATAGGCAAACCCTTGGGGCTCGTCTGCGGAACCCACAATGCTTTGGCCGTTCAATCACTTCTGGAAACCCCGGAAAACGCCGCGCGGCACCATTGAGGCCATCTATGGCATGATCGTGACGCAAGCGCGAGAACCGTTATTTTATCGGGACTTGGGCGTGCCGGATACGGTAAATGGCCGTTTTGACCTGCTGGTGCTGCATTTGTGGCTGGTCTTGCGGCGGCTGAAGCCGGTGGAGAGCGGCGCGGGTCTGTGCCAGGCGCTGTTCGACCGTTTCTGCGAGGATATGGACGCCAATTTGCGCGAAATGGGTGTCGGCGATCTCACCGTGCCCAAGCGCATGCAGGCCTTCGGGGAGGCGTTCTACGGCCGGGCGGCGGCCTACGATCTTGCTTTGGCCGAAAGTGAGGAACCGTTGGCGCAGTCGCTGTGCAAGAATATCCTGGATGGCGAGCAAATCGAAAATGCCCGGCGGCTGGCCTTCTATGCCGAAGCGGCCATCAAGTCGATCGCAGGACTGGACGATGCGGCGTTGCTGAGCGCATCGTGGCGGTTTCCCTCGCCAGCGCGCGTGGGCGTGCGGCAATGAACAAAACGGCCGGCATGACAGACAAGTCCGATCCCTGGCGGGTTCCCGTCCTCGTGGCGCAGATTCCGGACACCGGACTGCACCGCGACATCGAAGCTGGCCCTGCGACGCGCGAGGCCATGGCGGAGGTCGCGGGTTTGCGCGAAATTCTCTCGGCGAATGCTTCGCTCGATGTCACGCCCAAAAGCGGGGGCCGCTTCCATGTCACCGGCCAAGTCCGGGCCCGGGTCGGACAGAATTGCGTCGTGACGCTCGATCCGATCGAAAACGACATCGACGAAGAGGTCGATCTGATCTTCGCACCTCCTGAGCAAATTCCCGACCTCGCCGATCTCGTCGATGAGGCCATCGAGAGCGACGTCGAGATTCCGGACCCGCCGGAGCCGATCGTAAACGGCGTTATCGATCTCGGCCGGCTCGCGACCGACGCGCTGTTTCTGGCGATCGATCCCTATCCGCGCAGGAGCGACGCGGTGTTCGAGCCGCCGGTGATTGCAGCCGATCCCGCGGATCATCCGTTTGCCGCGCTGAAAGCGCTGCAACTTCACGCCAAACCGTCCGGCGCGAGGAAGACGCCTAAAAAGCGCTGAAGAAGCGCTGAAGCAGCGCTAAAGTGGCGCCGAAAAAGCGCTGCAGAACCGGCTGAGGGCCGCCGGGGAAATGCTGAAACGCGCTGCGGGGCATGCTGAACCCCCTTGGATGCGGGATTAGGTCCATAATTCAGCCTAATACTTTGAGTTATCACGTTTTGTTCAAATGTCCCAATTCGGCGCCGCAGCGGCGTGGCATCCAAAAGGTGGGGGGCAAGAGGTTGTGTCGGAGCGCGGACACGCTATTGTCGCGGCCCGGCCGGGGTGCAGTGTTGCGCTTCGCCGATCGCCGCTATCCATGGCGATTTCCAGTCAGCGGCCGAGCGCAACAAGACCGCCAAGATCAGGTTTCCGGGACGTTCATGCCGCAAAAGGTTCGAATCGCGCTTGACGCCATGGGTGGCGATGTCGGCGCATCGGTCGTCGTTCCCGGCGCCGCGATTTCGCTGACCCGACATCCCGACACCGAATTCCTGCTGTTCGGCGATCGCGCGCTGATCGATCCGGAGCTCGCCAAGCATCCGGCGATGAAGGCGGTTTCGCGCGTCGTCCATACCGATGTCGCGGTCAGCATGCACGACAAGCCGAGCCAGGCATTGCGGCGTGGCCGCAAGACCTCCTCGATGTGGCTTGCCATCGACGCCGTCAAGAAGGGCGAGGCCGACGTAGCGATCTCAGCCGGCAATACCGGTGCGCTGGCGGCGATGGCCCGGTTCTGTCTGCGCATGCTGCCGGGCATCGACCGGCCGGCGCTGGCGGCGATCTGGCCAACGGCGCGGGGCGATTCGGTCGTGCTCGATCTCGGCGCCACCATCGGCGGCGATGCGCATCATCTGGTGGCGCTGGCGGTGATGGGCAGTGCCATGGCGAGCGTTCTGTTCAATCTGGAGCGGCCGACGGTCGGTCTGCTCAATATCGGGGTCGAGGAGATCAAGGGCCGCGAGGAGATTCGCGAGGCGGCGGAGCTGCTGCGCGCGATGAACCTTCCCCAGCTTGAATATATCGGTTTCGTCGAGGGCGACGGCATCGGCAAGGGTGCCGCCGATGTCATTGTTGCCGAAGGTTTCAGCGGCAATATCGCTCTGAAGGCGGCTGAGGGCACGGCACGCCAGATCACCGAATTTCTGCGCGGCGCCATGGCGCAAAGCTGGCGTTCGCGGATCGGTTACCTGTTTGCGAAGAACGCCTTCAGGGCGCTACGCGACAAGCTGGACCCCTCGAAGGCCAATGGCAGCGTGGTGCTCGGACTGAAGGGCATCGTCGTCAAGAGCCATGGCGGAACCGACGCCGAGGGCTTTGCCTATGCGGTCGATGTTGGCTATGAGATGATCCGTCACGATCTCCTGACCAAGATCAATCAAATGCTCAATAGCGATGGCAGCGCGCTCGCGTCAGCGCCGACCGCGCAGGAGGCTGTCTCGTGACTGCATTACGTTCGGTAGTGCTCGGTTGTGGCGCTTACCTGCCGCAGCGGATCCTCACCAATGCCGAACTGGCGGCGCGGATCGACACCTCCGACGAGTGGATCGTGCAGCGCACCGGCATCAGGCAACGCCATATCGCCGCCGAGGGCGAGTTCACCTCGCATTTGGCCATCCATGCCGCGCGCGCAGCCCTTGCCAATGCCGGCGTCGACGCGCAGTCGATTGACCTGATCGTGCTGGCGACCTCGACGCCGGACAACACCTTTCCGGCGACCGCGGTCGAGGTGCAGAACGCGCTCGGAATCCACCACGGCGCCGCGTTCGATCTGCAGGCGGTCTGCTCGGGATTTATCTTCGCGCTCGCCACCGCCGACGGTTTCCTGCGCTCGGGCGCGTTCAGACGCGCGCTGGTGATCGGCGCCGAGACGTTTTCGCGGATCCTCGACTGGAACGACCGCGGCACCTGCGTGCTGTTCGGCGACGGCGCCGGCGCGGTCGTGCTGGACGCGCAGCCGCAGCCGGGCAAAGCCTCCGACCGCGGCATATTGACGACGCATTTGCGCTCCGACGGGCGGCACAAGTCGAAATTATACGTCGATGGCGGTCCATCCTCGACCCGGACGGTGGGTCATCTGCGGATGGAAGGTCGCGAAGTGTTCAAGCACGCCGTCGGCATGATCACCGACGTGATCGTGGACGCATTCAAGGCCACCGGCACCTCGGCCGACGACATCGACTGGTTCGTTCCGCACCAGGCCAACAAGCAAATCATCGATGCCTCGGCGCACAAGCTGCATATTGCGCCGCAGAAGGTGGTGCTGACGGTCGACCTGCACGGCAACACCTCGGCGGCGTCGATTCCGCTGGCGCTGTCGGTCGCGGTCGCCGATGGCCGCGTCAGGAGGGGCGACCTGGTGCTGTTGGAAGCCATGGGCGGCGGCTTCACCTGGGGTTCGGCGCTGCTGCGGTGGTAAGCGGTACATAAGGATAGTTATCTCAATATATCCTTCTTTCATGCCATTGCATGGATGAGCGCTGTTGACCGTCGCTTGTTAACCTCTTAATTTCAGTTACATATTGTTCGCCGTGAGTTGGGGCAGGCGATGACCGGAACCGGGAAGACAGTCACACGCGTCGATCTGTGCGAAGCCGTCTACCAGAAGGTAGGGCTCTCGCGCACGGAGTCGTCCGCCTTTGTGGAACTGGTGCTGAAGGAGATCACCGACTGCCTGGAGAAGGGCGAGACGGTAAAGCTATCGTCGTTCGGCTCCTTTATGGTGCGCAAGAAAGGCCAGCGTATCGGCCGTAACCCGAAGACCGGCACCGAGGTGCCGATCTCGCCGCGTCGTGTAATGGTGTTCAAGCCGTCGGCTATTCTGAAGCAGCGGATCAACGGCGACGGCCCCGGAAACGGCGAAGGCAAGGCCGACTAAACCAGACTGACCAAACTAGTCCCTGCAACCGGGCTAACAACAGAGGAGCGGGCATTTGGACAAGGCGCCGGATGCGTTCCGAACCATCAGCGAGGTCGCCGCCGACCTCGAAATCCCCCAGCACGTCCTGCGGTTCTGGGAAACGCGGTTCAACCAGATCAAGCCGATGAAGCGGAGCGGCAGCCGGCGCTACTATCGCCCGGACGACGTCGACCTGCTCAAGGGCATCCGCCGTCTGCTGTACGGCGAGGGCTACACCATCCGCGGGGTGCAGCGCATTCTGAAGGAACACGGCATCGCGTCGGTGCAGCGCCTGGCGGATAGCACGGCGGTGGCCTCGTTCGGCGCGATCGAGGAGGCGATCGGCCAAAGCATCGCGGAAGGGGATGACGATGCGGCGCCCGGCATCGACGTCGATGACGAGGATTACGAGGGCGCCGACGGCATCGACTTTCGCCTGCTCGAAACCGATGACGAGGGGATGCCGGCGGCATTCGACACGGGCCCCATTCCCGGCGTCGCCGCCGCGCCGCGCCTGCTCGACGTCGCGCGCCTGGAAAGCGTGCTCGTGGAACTGGTCACGTGCCGGCAATTACTCGACCAGGCGCTGAAGGGCTAGCCGGCCCGCCGGGGACCGGCTTTTGCTGCGGTCCGGCAAGCCGGGCGCGCGGTCCAACAGAGGCTTCTTGCGCGCCAGCCTGATCGAAGCTAAGGGAACGGCATCGGAGCGTGGCGCAGCCCGGTTAGCGCACTAGTCTGGGAGACTAGGGGTCGGAGGTTCAAATCCTCTCGCTCCGACCATTTAAACGCCCCGGTAATACCGGGCTTTAGGATGCCGCCGATTGCGTCATGGCGCTGCCGAAGGCTGAGCGGAGCCCCGAAGAATGGCAAACCGCGAGCGGTTGCCTGATGGGTGCCGCCGAAGCTCGCGACTTCCTATGCATGCCGCGCATCGGCATGTTGGGGGGCATTGAACCCGGAACGTGGTCCACGCGCAAAGACACCCACGGGACCGACCGATAGCGTCGAGGATGCCGCGCGCAAATGCGCTGAGCTTGGGCTGAAGCCGAAGGCAGGGATGCCGACGGCGTCGTCAATTGATGAGCCATCGCCACATACTCGCGCGACGGAGGGTTGCACTCTTGTTAGCGTCGAATGCACATCGTTTGGCGGCCGCGAGGACCGGCAGGAAAATAGCTTTCGCAGTCGGACTTGCTCTCAGTCAGTCGGCAGTAGCGGCACCACCCGAGAGCCCCGATCCCGCGCTCGCCCCTTGGTTTGAGAGCCTAAAACAACCGGGCACCGGTGCCTCGTGCTGCTCCATTGCAGATTGCCGAACGGTAGAGTTCCGGCAGGACCGAAACGGCTACGAGGTGCTAATCGATGGTCGCTGGAAATTGTCGTCGCCATTCTGGCTGCGAGTCCCGCCGAATAGGATCATCGACAGAAATGACAACCCGACGAGCCGCGGCGTAGTTTGCTTCACGCCTGAGGCCGGCATCCTCTGTTTCGTGCGTCCGGCCGAGAGTTAATTCATGCTGCGGTGGCTTGCTTGATCTTCTTTTGCCTCGCCGCGTGCCACGATTTTCAAGGGATTGTCGGGCTGAGCCCGTTGTAGTGCTTTCGTCACGCCCCATCGGCTCAACGATCGCAATCGGTGACGTCGTCCGGTATGTGATTGAAGATCGCGCTCCGGCAGGATTAGTGACGCTTCGGTGGCGTTGCACTATTCGGATCAATCCTGACGATGCATTTCGCCGTCCCCCGCGCATAGTCGGGTAATTTCTCGATTAGCTTTGCGCATTCGACCTTGCTCGCCGGAGAATGGGTAAGGCCGTCGGCCCAGCCCGCCGGAATTGCAAGCCCGGCAAATAGCATCACCTCCAAAGACCCCATGCTTGCCTCCAATCTTGCAGGAAGCCTTGAAGGTAACCTACGGTTGCTTCGCGGGTAACCGAAAAGTCGTGTAACTTTCGCGAAACCCAGGGTCCACATCCCTCTTTTTGGCCGGTTTGGCCGCGCGGACAAAGGGACAAAAGAATGGCCCCGATTGAGGGGCCATTCTTCCCAGTGATTAGTCGTCCCAGTGATGGTGACGCCTGATGATCACCGTTCGGTCGCCATCATGATTGTACCACCCGCGATGCAGCCCGCGGTCGTGGTAAACCTCTACTCGGGGGACGCGATAGTCGTCGCGGTCGCGATAGTAATAATCCCGGTCGCTGCCGATGCGAAAGCCGAAGCCCTCCGCGCTCGCCACCGTGGGCGTTGCAACTGCGATGGTTGCTAACACGGCGAGAACGCAAGAAACCTTCTTCATATCGCTTCTCCTGTCGTTGTTGGCGATGGGGAGAAAACGGATGAGAAATCTCGACGTTTCCGGAACCGCTACGAAACTTTCTTGAATGAACGTTCAGCGAGGTTTCTTGTTGGAAACCTTTGTTCCGTACACGCCGCCGCAAGCTCAGCGCCAGGCCATGAAGATAAAAGCGGCGAACGCGGCGTGCTGGAGGGCCAATGGTGCGCCCAGAAGAACCCAAAGTCCGCGTCTTCCATAGGCCGCCACAGCGGCGATAAAGATGGCGCACCAGACCGCCGATGCCCAATAGCTCCAGACCATCGGAGCCCAGAAGGGGATAACCCATGCAGCGGCTGCAACCAGCAGCGAAATTCCGATGATAACGCGCTGTTTGGTTTTCATCGATGACCAGACCGGGGAGGGGTAAAAGCCCTGCTTGCAGGGCGCAAGCCGCAGGCGAAAACGCGTCCTTCAACATTTGAAAACAGGCCGGGGCTGACCGAGCAGACAAACCTTGATACGTGGCCTACCATCTCAATCCGCCTCAAACGCCAGGCTGTAATCCATCTTGAGCGCGGGATCCTGCTCGGCTTTCTGCAATACGCAGTTGCCGACCACGAGCATGTCGAGTTCGTTGCCCATGAAGCAGCGAAAGGCGTCTTCCGGCGTGCATACGATCGGTTCGCCACGGACGTTGAAGGAGGTGTTGACCAGGATCGGGCAGCCGGTCAGCGCCTTGAACCGGGTGAGCAATTGGTGAAACAGCGGATTGGTTTCGCTGTGGACGGTCTGGATGCGGGCCGAATAATCGACATGGGTCACCGCCGGGATTTCCGAGCGCGACACATTGAGTTTTTCGATTCCAAACAAGGCCTGCTCGTCGGGCGTCATCCGGCGACGCTTTTCTTCGCGGACATCGGCGACGATCAGCATGTACGGACTATCGGAGGCGTGGTCGAACCACTCGGCCACGTCTTCGCGCAAGACCGCCGGCGCGAACGGCCTGAAACTCTCGCGATATTTGACTTTCAGGTTCAGGTTCTTCTGCATCGCCGGCGAACGCGCATCGCCCAGGATCGAGCGCGCGCCGAGCGAGCGCGGACCGAATTCCATCCGGCCCTGAAACCAGCCCACGGCCTTCTGCCCGGCAAGGGCGGCAGCCGTGGTCTCGATCATCTCGTCCTCGCCGAGCACGACAAATTTCGCGCCCGCCGCGGTCATTCTGCGTTCGATCTCCGCTTGCGGGAAATGCGGTCCGAGATATGAGCCGGACATTCCGTCCGCGCCGTTGGTGTGACGCGGCTGGTTCTTGAAGAGATGATAGGCCGCGAGCGCCGATCCCACCGCGCCGCCGGCATCGCCCGCAGCCGGCTGAATCCAGATGTTGTCGAAATGGCCGTCCCGCAAGACCTTGCCATTGGCGACGCAATTGAGCGCTACGCCGCCGGCAAGACAGAGGTTCCGCGAACCGGTTTGTTTGGCGAGGCTGCGCGTCAGCCGCAGCACGGCCTCATCGAGCACCGCCTGGATCGAGGCGGCGACGTCCATATGAAACGGCGTCAGTAATTGATCCGGGGCCCGCACCGGCTCGCCGAACAATCCGGCCAGGCGGTCGTTGGTCATGGTGAAGCCGGTGCAATAGTCGAAGTAGGACATGTCGAGCCGGAACGAGCCGTCCGGCTTCAGATCGATCAGGTTGTCGAGGATAAGCTGTGCGTATTTCGGCTCGCCGTAGGGTGCGAGCCCCATCACCTTGTACTCGCCGGAGTTGACCTTGAAGCCGGTGTAGTAGGTCAGCGCCGAATACAATAGGCCGAGCGAATGCGGAAAATGGATTTCCTGGAAGATTTCGAGACGATTGCCATCGCCCGTGGCCGCCGACGTCGTTGCCCATTCGCCGACGCCGTCCATGGTGAGCACGGCCGCGCGCTCGAACGGCGAGGGATAAAAGGCAGACGCCGCGTGGCTCAAATGATGTTCGCAAAACAACAGCCGGCTCTTGTCGAAATCAACGGAGAATTTTCCGAGTTCATCGCCCAGCAGGCTTTTCTGAAACAGTTTCTCCCGCAGCCACAGCGGGATCGACATCTTGAAAGAGCGGAAGCCGCGCGGGGCCAGCGCGATATAGGTCTCCAGCAGCCGCTCGAATTTGAGAAACGGCTTGTCGTAGAACACGACGTGGTCGAGCTCGTCGGCAGCGACCCCGGCTTCCGCAAGGCAATAGGCAATCGCATTGTGCGGAAACACGGCATCGTGCTTTTTTCGGGTAAAGCGCTCCTCCTGCGCCGCCGCGACAATCCGGCCGTCGTCGATCAGCGCCGCGGCGCTGTCGTGGTAGAAGGCAGAGATACCGAGAATCCGCATCGCGCCGTCTAGAACAGCGTGTAGATGAACGGCGCGATCGCGGAGCCCTTGGTCAGCACCACGAGACCGCCAAACACCACCATCATGATCAGGATAGGCAGCAGCCAGAATTTTTTCCGGACGCGCATAAACCGCCAAAGCTCGACGACGAAATCCATCAGTTTTTCCTTACGCAGTATTTGTCGTCATTGCGAGTAGCGACGCGACGAAGCAATTCGGCTTTGCCGTGGCCGCGAATTGCTTCGCGGCGCCTGTCATCGGGCGGCGCTTTGCGCCGACCCGTTGGATCGCAATGACGTTTTAAACCTGCCATCTTGTTAGCTGCTTTTTCACTCATGCTCTAAAACTGATCTTTCATCGTCTCGGGCGACGGTCCGGGAGGCGCGCGCACGATCCAGTAGCTGTCCGCATCCGGCTGCCGCTTGAGCCGCAGCAGATCCTTGCCCAACATGCGCATGACAAGACCGGTCGGCAAAACCGTGCCATAGAAAACCAGCGCCATCACGACCGGGTTGACCACCCCGTGCAACAACAGTCCGAATCTCAGCCATACCAGGTTAAGCGGATGGAGAAGCGCGGGCCGAAGCAATCCCGCCGCCAGTAGCAGCACCGCGAGTCCGCCGGTCCACGGCCACAGCCTGCCCGCATGCCAGGCGTTCAGCGACGTCACGACCGTGAACGCAGCCGCCATCACCATCCCGAACGAGCGGTCGGAACCGGCGACGATTTTTTCGTCGCGCGAAAAGACTTCGTGGGTCGACGCTTTCAGGTCGGGCCGATTGTCCGCCATCTTCGCATTTTCACCCAATATGCGGCATCCGGGATGGCGCGCATTCTTCCGTTTCCGGAGCTTTTATGCTTTGCAGCTTGTATCGGAAAGCCGAAAAACGTGAAATCCCGGAGTGAGTATACGGTATGGCTGAAAATTCGGTTGCTCGGCCAGGGTTGAGAGGGCTGCGCGCCCGTTTCACCCTGCGGCGGGCCTTGGCCTTTGCCGGTATTTTCGTCTACTGCCTGGGGCTGCTTCTGGTGTTCGATTTCGCCTATTCCAGCCTCACCATGGGCGAGGAAAAACAGCGCCCGGCGCGGATCGCCAATCCAACCTATGATCACGGCTTCGCGGCCGATTTCGACGGTTACGATGTCTGGGGCGAGCTGCGCTACAGGCTGGTCACCGACAGCCTGGGGTTCAAGGACGCCGCGGTTCGAGAGGTCCCGCTGAAAGCGGATTCGCGCCGCATTCTCCTGATCGGCAATTCATTCGCCGAAGGGATCGGGGTGAGTTTCGAGGACTCCTTCGCAGGCCAGCTCAATCGCGCCGGTCAGGAGCGCAGCGAGAAAATCGAATTCCTCAATGCCGGCGTCGCATCCTATTCGCCGAGCATTTACTACAGGAAGATCAAGTATCTGATCGAGAGTGGATTGCAGTTCGACGAAGTCGTGCTGTTCTCCGATACCTCCGACGTGACCGACGAGGCGACGTCCTATTTCTGCATCGACGAAGATCCGAAATACCGGGCGCATTGCACCTCCGGGGAGGGCTCTATGCAACCGGTGGCGTCGCCGCCGAAAAAGCCGGATTTCTTCATCGACCGCTTCGTGGTGACCAACCGGGTGCGGATCGCCGTCAAGCGGTCGATCCAGTCCTTTCTGGGCAACCGAAGGCGGGCGATCAATACCGACTACACTAGAATCGGCTGGACGATTCCCGGGCTCGACGTCAGCATGGATTATCGGCCGCTCGGCGTGAACGGCGGAATCGCGCGATCGCTGCAGAACATGCAGCGGCTTTCCGATCTGCTGGCGGCCCGCAAGATCCCGCTGACAATTGTGGTCTATCCCTGGGCGCAGCAGATCGCGCAAGGCGATCGCGACAGCCGGCAGGTTGCGCTGTGGCGCGATTTCTGTCCCGGTCGCTGCAAGGCGTTCATCAACCTGTTTCCGGCTTTCTTCGCCGCCGCCGACGCCGACAGGAACTGGTACGAACATCTCTTCATTCTCGGAGACGATCATTTTTCGGCTGCCGGCAACAGGTTCATGTTTCGGGAGCTTGTAAGGCATCTGCTTTGATCCGGGGCTGGCCGGCGCGCAATCTCGCGCGTTTCGCCCGAAGCCCTGTTCACCGGCCGTCTCGTGCGTTAGACAGAAAACATGACGGCTCCGCCGGTCAGGGAAGCAACGAAAGGTGCGCGGTCTCACATGAAGGATTTTGCCGGAAAGATTGCCGTCATCACCGGGGGCGGCACGGGCATGGGCCGGGAACTCGCGAGGCAACTGGTCGCCGAGGGCTGCAATGTCGCGATGTGCGATATCTCGGCGGACACGATGGCCGAGACAAAACGGCTTTGCGAGGTGGAAAAGCTGCCGCAGGGTCTGCGCGTCACCACCCATGTCGCCGACGTCTCGATCGAGGACCAGCTCAAGCGTTTCCGCGACGAGATCGCCGAGCAGCAGGCCACCGACAAGATCCATCTTTTGTTCAACAATGCCGGCATCGGCGGCGGCGGCAGCCTGTTCACCAACACCCGGGAGCAGTGGGAGCGAACCTTCAACATCTGCTGGGGCGGCGTCTATCTCGGTGTCCGCACCTTCCTGCCGATGCTGGTCAAGGCCGACGAGGGCCATATCGTCAATACCTCCAGCGTCAACGGGTTCTGGGCCTCGGTCGGCATGGGCGTGTCGCATACCGCCTATAGCGCCGCCAAATTCGCGGTGAAGGGATTTACCGAGGCGCTGATCAACGATCTCCGGCTCAACGCCCCGCACATCAAATGCTCGGTGGTAATGCCCGGGCATATCGGCACCTCCATCGTCTCCAATTCCCGCAAAGTGCAGAGCGGCAGCGATTCCGACAGGCTCACCGCGAATGATCTCCTGCAGGCTCGCCAGCGCCTGAACGGCATGGGTATCGATACGGCGCCGATGTCGGACGAGGACATCCAGAAGATCGCTGCGGATCGGGCGCGGAGCTTCCGCGACGAGGCGCCGACCTCGGCTGCCGCCGCCGCGAAGATCATCCTTGACGGGGTCAAGGCCGAGCGCTGGCGCATTCTGGTCGGCGACGACGCCCACCGGCTCGATGTGCGCGTGCGGCAGACACCGGAACGCGTCTACGACGCCGAATTCTACCAGAGCTTCGCCCAGCAGGTCGGCTGGCGGCTCGGCTAGCATGGCGCCGGCAGGGATGGAATGTGGAACCTCATTACGCGTGAGCGGGCCCGCAGGGCTCTTCGGTCGGCCAGCTCGGGGTTACTCATCGTGCTCGCGACGCTGGCCGCGATCGAGATGGTGCTTCGACTGGCCGACTTGCGGGTATTGCGGGAAGGCGCAAGCGAGCGCTCCCTTACCTATCGCTATGATGCCGAACTGGGTTGGGCGCCCGTACCCAATTCAAGTTCAGTGGTGACGACTGCCCGGACGATCCATGTCCAGCATAATAGTCTGGGCTTTCGGGATATCGAGTTTGAGCGCGATGCCCGGCCGGCGATCTTGTTCATCGGCGATTCCTTTGCTTGGGGCGTCGACGCCGAAGCCAATGAACGCTTCACCGACCTGCTCAGAAGCCGAATTTCCAACCATGCAATCGTGAATGCGGGCGTTTCGGGGTATGGCACGGATCAGGAATATCTCCTGCTTCGGCGAATATGGGCGAAAATACAGCCCAGCGTGGTGGTGCTGATCTTCTGCACAGACAATGACCGGTTGGATAACGCTACCAACATTCGCTACGACGGCTATCAAAAGCCGTACTTTGCCACCGCCAACGATGGCACGCTGGTGCTGCGCGGACAACCGGTTCCGATCTCGCGTCAGTTGTACATCAAGCAGAATTGGCTGGTGCGTCACCTTTGGCTCGCCCGCCTGGTCGCATTCGCCTATGTGGAAATTCGACATCCGCAAGTGTATGTGCCCGATCCGACCGAGCGAATTGTCAGCAAGATGCGCGAATTCGTGGAAGCAAATGGAGGCAGGCTGGTAATCGGTCTGCAATCCAGCGACGACCGAATGGTTGAATATCTGCGGAGCGAGCGAATTCCGTATGTCGTTTTCGATGGAGCCGAGGCCTACGCCAGTCGCTACGGCGCCCATTGGACGCCGGCCGGCCACAAGTTGGTCGCTGAACGGCTGTTGGGGCTGCTCATCGAAAATGGCATCGCCCGGGCCGACAGGGTTTCCCGGTAAATTCGGCACTTTTGGAGGGCGGTTCGCCGATCTTCGATGCGCCCGGCGATGATCGGCATGTCACGCCGCGCGAACGCTATCCAGGAACTTCTCGACCTCGTGTTTGAGGTGGCTGCTTACTTCCGAGAGCTCCTGGGCCGATTTCAGCATCAAGCCTGATGTTGTCCCCGTTTCGAGGGCGTTCTTCGCGACGCGCTCGATGTTATCGGCGACGTCGAGGGTACCGCTGGCGGCAGCCTGTACGCCTTGCGCGATGCTTTGGGTTGCCGTGCCCTGCTGCTCGACCGCGGAGGAGATCGATGTGGTGATCCCGCTGATGCGCTCGATCGTCTGCCCGATCGCCTTGATCGCACCGACCAATTCTCCCGTGGCGCGCTGCATGTTGACGATGTGGGCGCTGATCTCGTCGGTGGCCTTCGCCGTCTGGCCCGCAAGCGTCTTGACTTCCTGCGCGACCACCGCAAATCCGCGGCCTGCTTCGCCGGCACGCGCGGCCTCGATGGTCGCGTTGAGCGCCAGCAGATTGGTCTGTTCCGCAATCGACGTGATCAGCTTCACGACGTCGCCGATCCGATCGCCCGCCGCCGACAATTCCTTCATTCGCTCGTCGGTGGCGTCGGCTTGCTTGACCGCATCGGCGGTGACGCTGTTTGATTCCTGAACCCGCCGGCTGATTTCAACGATGGACTGGGACAGTTCGTTCGAAGCCGCCGCGGCGCCGCGGACATGCTCGGAAGCCTGCCTGGAGGCGGTGGCGGATTGGCCGGACATCTCCGCTGTTGAACGAGCGGTCATGGAAAGCTGCTGCGCATCCCTTTCAAATTGCCCGGACGAATTCAGCACGCGCTCGATGATTCCGCCGATCCTGGCGCGGAAATCCTCGACAAACTGATTCAGCTCGGCCTTGCGACGTTCCATTGCAAGCTTTTCAGCATCGATGCGTTCGACCTCGAGCTGGTGGCGCTCGAGGCGGTTGTTCTTGAATACGTCGACGGTGCGGGCGATCGCGCCGATTTCGTCGTGGCGCCCGGCGTGGCGGACTTCGACGTCCGTCCTTCCCTCGGCCAGAACGGTCAGTGCCGCCGTCACGGCCTTCAGCGGCCTGGTGACGCGGCGGACAATCATCATGGTCATCCCGAGTACGAGCAGGGCGGCGAAAGCCGCGGCGATCGCCATTGCCCACAGCGCCTGCGAGAGCATGCCGTCGAGCTGTTCGGTGGGAATCCCGACATAGACGATGCCGATCACCTTGCCGGCGGCGTCGAAGACCGGCTGATACGCCGTGTAGAAACGACGGCCGAACAGTATCGCCGGGCCCTTATAGGCCTGGCCGCGCCGCAGTACGGCTTGCCCGGGATGATCAGCCGCGAGCTGGGTGCCCACCGCCCGGTCGCCATTCTCTTTTTTTACGTTCGTGGTTCGGCGGACAAACTGCTGTGATGCATCGTCGTACACGAACAGCGTGGCATTGCCGCCGACATATGAGGTGGCCCGATCCACAATCCGGTGATCGCTGAATTGGGGCATCTTGGGGATTTCAACGCGCTCGACGACGCCGTCGCGAATTGAGATCTTCGCATCAGGGAAGGCCTCGCCGAAGGCGAGACTGAGCGTGCGAAGGTTGGTGTCGATGTCGTGTTCGGCGCGGGTAGCGAAGTCGCGGGACAGCGACCAGTAACCCGCTCCCACCACAAGCGCGGTATTCATTGCGATCAGCAGAGCCGCGCTCAGGACGGCCTTCGGCCCCAGGTTAAGACGCAAGCCAGCGAAGCCTTTTTCCCCAAGTCCAAATGCCATGCAGGTTCTCCAAGAATCTGCTTGAAACATAAAGGCTTAGTTTTAACGATTTCCTTTACCACCGATTTAATGCCGGCTCGTCGCGCGTAAAAACGCATCCGTTACCACTACCATGATACCTCCTACAGGCGGTATCCATGTGTCTTGGTCACCCATGCACTACCGACTTCGCGATCATGCAGTGGATACCCTTGGCGCCATTGACGGTCTGGGTCACCCGCAGATCGGCGGCCAGGCTGCAGAGTGTGTAGGCATCTTCGCGTGACAGGTTTCGCTTCTCCCCCAGCAGCACGATCATGTCGCGCAGCGCCCGGACGACGCATTGGTCGAGGTCCGGATCCATCGCCATCGTCATGTAGTGCGAAGGCGTCTCGGCGCGGGGATAGTCGAGCCGCAAATCCCGGCGCAGCGTCAGCCTGAAGCGTCCCTGCAGCGCGGTCTCGATCGCGGTAACGCAGACCTCGCCATCGCCTTGGACGCCATGACCGTCGCCGCATGAAAACAGCGCGCCCGGCACGAATACCGGCAGATAGAGTTTGGCGCCGGGGATCAATTCCTTATTGTCGAGGTTACCGCCCATCGCGCGCGGGATCAGCGAGGTGATGCGGCCCCAGGCCGGCGGCGGCGCCACGCCCATCACGCCAAAGAACGGTCTGAGCGGTAAATCGAGCCCCCATGGCAGCCGGCCCACCATCCGCTTTTGATCCAGCGGGATGTTGATCAGCCGGGTCTCATGGAAATCGTCGGGCAGGGTGCCGGCGAGTGGCCGGATCAGGTTGTAGCCCCAGTCCTGCCGGAGGTTGACCTCGAGGATCTCGACCTCCAGCACATCGCGGGGCTTGGCTCCCTCGATCGCGACGGGACCGGTCAGGATGTGACCGGGGACCATCCGTTCGTTCCTGGCGTGCACCTCGTCGAGTTCGGGCGGGACGTGAAACCGGCTCCGGTCCGGCACCACGTCCGGGCCGCCGCTGATGGTATCGATGGTCACTTCGTCCCCGCTGGCGATGGCAAGGACGGGCTTTAGCTTCGCTTCGAAGAAGCCCCAGTGGCAGGTTTCGGGGCTGGACTG
This sequence comes from uncultured Alphaproteobacteria bacterium, assembly GCA_963801875.1. GTDB lineage: Bacteria > Pseudomonadota > Alphaproteobacteria > Rhizobiales > Xanthobacteraceae > Bradyrhizobium. The sequence goes on from CAWDGT010000014.1 coordinate 331,248, forward strand.
CAGATGGTGGTGGGGCATGGCGGGGCTTTGGGTTGCGGCAGGGGTGGCGTATGACGCTCTACCAGACATTCCAAGAGGCTTCCCTTGTTTTTCTTGCTCTCCAAAACGCTCGGCATCATGCTGCTGCCGACGAACTTCCTGATCGGGGTCAGCCTCGTCGGCGCGCTTCTGTTGGCCACACGGTGGGCGTCGCTTGGCCGCAAGATCCTGATCGCTTCCGCCGTGCTGCTCGCGATATGCGGGTTTTCGCCGCTGGGAAATTGGCTGATATATCCCCTGGAGCAGCGATTTCCGCCCTGGGACGCCACGCGCGGCGCGCCTGACGGCATCATCGTGCTCGGCGGCTCGATCGATGCGGATCTTTCGGCCGCCCATGACGTCCCCGTCATCAGCGCCGCCCCCAACCGCATCGTGGCAGCGGCGGCACTTGCCCGCCGCTATCCCAACGCCCGCGTCCTCTTCACCGGCGGCAGTTCGAATTTGCTGTCGAACGACGCCAGGGAAGCCGATTACGCCGCATCGCTGTTCGAAAGCCTCGGCGTCGCCAGAGAACGCCTGATCATGGAACGACGCTCGCGCAACACCCAGGAGAACGCTGAGTTCTCCCGGGCGATCGCCGCGCCCAAGCCCGGCGAGCGATGGCTGCTGGTGACGTCCGCCTACCATATGCCGCGCTCGGTTGGGCTGTTTCGAAAGGCGGGATTTGATGTGGAGCCGTATCCGGTCGGCTGGCGGACCGGCGGGCGCGATGATCTCTTGATCTTTTCGAACCTCGCCGTGGACGGGCTGGAACGCACCGACCTGGCGGTGCGGGAGTGGATGGGTCTTGCCGCTTACCGGCTCACCGGCAAGATCGATCGGTTGCTGCCGGGGCCGGCTTCGAACTAGAAGCGCAAGGTCGCAACGTCGGGACAATCCGGCTAGGATCGATTATTACAGGCGCGCTGTAGTAGCGCCGATTTGGGAGTTTACGCCATGCGACAGCAAGCGCCGCCGGAAAAATTCGATCCGGCCGGCATGGTGGCCGATCTGAACAGCCTGCTTCGCCTGAAGACCACCGTGATCGGCATGAAGATGTTCGCGCGCGTGGACGAAATGACGGCGATCCCGAAAATCCGGCGTCCATCGGCGGTTCACACCACCGACCAGATCGTCAGCATGGCCTCGCGGCTGGGCTGGACGGTGGGTATCACCGCCGACGATCTCGTCGGCGCGCAATGCCGGGCCGTGATCGGGCTCGCGCCAAGGGACGAGAAATGGCTTGCCGGCGAAGCTTACGTCGGCGTCTGGCATGAGAATGCCGAGGACGCGCGCAAGCGCCAGGAAGCGCTTGATGTCGTTCCCTTCGGCAAATATCAGGCGCTCGCGGTGAGCCCGCTCGCCAGCGGCCGGCTCGATCCGCCCGATATCTGTCTGGTCTATGCGACGCCGGGTCAGATGATCATTCTGATCAACGGGCTGCAGTATACCGGCTACAAGAAATTCGAATGGGGCGTGGTCGGCGAGACCGCGTGCGCCGATTCATGGGGCCGGGCGCTTAGGAGCGGCGAGCCCAGCCTGTCGCTGCCATGCTTTGCGGAGCGGCGCTACGGCGGGGTGCCGGATGAGGAGATGCTGATGGCGCTGTCGCCCGCGCACCTGGCCAAGGCCATCACGGGCATGAAGGCGCTGGCGAAGAATGGCTTGCGCTATCCGATCGCGCCCTATGGCATCCAGGCCGACGTGCGCGCCGGCATGGGCGTGTCGTATGCGGGCAAGAAGTAAATAATCTGTCATTCTGGGGCGATGCGAAGCATCGAACCCGGAATTTCGAGATTCCGGGTTCGCGCTATCGCGCGCCCCCGGAATGACAGGCGAGTTCAAGGGAATCGAATATGGCATCGTCGAAATTCGACATCGTTGTTTATGGCTCGACCGGCTTCACCGGCCGGCTGGTCGCCGAATATCTGGCCGCGCATTACACCGACAAGGACGATCCGAAATGGGCGATGGCCGGCCGCAGCAAGCAGAAGCTCGCCGAGGTGCGCGATGCGATCGGCGCACCTGCCGACACTGCGCTGATCGTGGCCGATGGCGGCGATGCCGCATCGTTGAAGGCGATGGTCGACCAGACCCGTTTGGTCATATCGACGGTCGGCCCGTACCAGCTCTATGGTTCGGACCTGGTCGCGGCCTGCGCGGCGTCGGGCACCGACTATCTCGACCTCTGCGGCGAACCGCTATGGATGCGGAAGATGATCGACGCCCATGAGGCTGCCGCGAAATCGAGCGGCGCGCGCATCCTTTTCTCCTGCGGCTTTGACTCTATACCGTTCGAACTCGGTGTGTTTTATGTCGAGCAGGCTGCGAAGAAGGTGTTCGGCGCGCCGGCGAGCCGCGTCAAGGGCCGGGTCCGCAATATGAAGGGCACGTTCTCCGGCGGTACCGCGGCAAGCGCCAGGGCGACGTTTGCGGCGGTGGCCAATGATCTCAGCCTGGTCTCGATGGTGCAGGATCCCTTCGTCTTGACGCCGGGCTTCGACGGCCCAAAACAGCCACGCGGCAACAAGCCCGTGTTGGACGAGGACATGGGTTCGTGGACGGCGCCGTTTGTGATGGCGACCATTAACACCCGCAACGTGCATCGCTCCAACATGCTGATGAATTTTCCGTACGGCAAAGATTTTGTTTATGACGAGATGGTGCTCACCGGTCCGGGGGAGCAGGGCGAAGCCAACGCCAAGAAGGTGGTCGCTGCCGTCAATGCCGAGCGGATGGGCGCGTCAGGCGGACCGAAGCCGGGCGAGGGCCCTTCGAAAGAAGAGCGCGAGAACGGCATGTACGACCTCTTGTTCATCGCGATCGCGCCCGACGGCAAACAGGTTCGCGCGGTGGTCAAGGGTGATCGCGATCCCGGCTATGGCTCGACCTCGAAGATGATCTCGGAATGCGCGATTTGCCTGTTGCGCGACACGCCGGACGTTCCAGCCGGGATCTGGACGCCCGGGGCTGCGATGGGCGACAAGCTGATCAAGCGGCTGGTCGATCACGCTGGCCTCACATTTGACGTCGAGACGTAAGTCCAGGCGTTATGCCGTGCCGGTATCGGCGCGCGCCATCGGCGGCTGATCGGAGGTTGCCGCCTGGTGACGCTGTGCGGCGGCGAACATGCCCCACATCGCGCCCAGCATCATCCAGAACTGTCGCCAGTGATCGGTGTCGACGATAAAGCTTTCGCCGACCGTGCCGAGATACGCCGCGAAGATCGCGAGATAGGTGCGCTGCCAGGGCACCCGGACGAAGATGTGGCGAAATCCCATGATGACCGTGACAAACACCAGCGCCGGATAACAGATGCCTGCGATCCAGCCGCCGGACATGAAGGCGTTCAAAAAGGAATTGTGGGTGTCCTCGGGAAAGTAGTTGTGGAACTGCAGCGGGCCGATACCCAACGGCAGATCGAGCGCCATGTCCGCGCCCAGGATGTGTCGCCCGAACCGGCCAAAGCGGCCCTCGTCATAGCTTTGATCGAAGCTCGCACGCTGTTTGAACATTTCGCCGATCGAGTTGAACGACAACAGCACGGCGAGCAGCAGCACGACGACCACGACGGCGACCGCCGACATCACGATGATGCGCGAGCGCTGCACGCGCGACCGGCTGGTCATCGCCATCAGCGCCAGCATGAAGCCCGAGGTGATGGCGAGCCCGCCCCACGCCGCGCGCGAAAACGCCAGCAGGATCGCGAGCGCTATCATTCCCAGCGCGACCGTGCTGCGGAAGGATTTCCCGAGGCGGTCGGAAACGACGCTCTGCAGCGCGAACAAGGCGGGAAGGATCAGGTACGCGCCCAACACGTTCGGATCCTTGAAGGTGCCCCGGGCGCGCTCATACAGCGTCAGAAGGTCGTGCCCGCCCGGCACCAAATTGAAGTAGCCGGCGATGCCCGATATTGCCGCAATCAGCGCACCTGCGATCAGGCCGCGGCGAAGCATGTCCAGGCGCGCGGCGGTGTCTTCGGAAATAACCATCGCGAAGAAGACTACCGTAAAGGCCATGTACCAGGACGTCGCGACCCAGTTGACAACTTCAGACTTGTCCATGGAGGGGACGGCACCGATGGAATATCCGACATTGACCAGGAACAGCAGCAGCAGCAGCGGGATGAACGCCAGCCGCAGCCGCAAACCGGTGGCAAAGAAAATGACGGCGGCGACGAGCGTCACCAGCTCGTAAGGGCTGGGCTCGATGAAAACGATCGCGCCGCTTGCTCCGACCAGCCACATCAGCGCGCGCTGCAGCGCCGTCACGCGCGGCGCGGATGTCATCGATGAGGGGAAGCCCTCGGCTGTCGCCGCATACGCCATTACACACTCTTAAACCGACGCAACGCAACCCGCACGCAACGACCGGGCAAAATGCTCACGGTCATTTCGTTTTGAGCATGAACTTCCCGGAAAACCGGTCATCACTTTTCCGGATCATGCTCAATAAGCGTTCTCGTTTTTCGTCATCAGCGCCAATGGCGTCTTGAGGAGAATGTAGAGATCGAACAGCACCGACCAGTTCTCGATGTAATAGAGATCGAATTCAACGCGCTTCTGGATTTTTTCCTCGCTGTCGACTTCGCCGCGCCAGCCGTTGATCTGCGCCCAGCCGGTAATGCCGGGCTTGACGCGGTGGCGCGCGAAATAACCGTCTACCGCCTCGTCGAACAGCCGACTCTGCAATTTGCCCTGCACGGCGTGCGGGCGCGGGCCGACCAGCGACAGATTGCCCTTGAACACGACGTTGAAGAGCTGCGGCAGTTCGTCAAGGCTGGTCTTGCGGATGAAACGTCCGACGCGGGTGACGCGGCTATCGTTCCTGGTCACCACCCTGGTGGCCAGCGGATCGGCGTGATCGTGATACAGCGAGCGGAACTTGAAAACGTCGACCCGCTCGTTGTTGAAGCCGAACCGCTTCTGGCGAAACAGTACCGGCCCCGGACTGTCGAGTTTTACCGCCAGCGCGACCAGCGCCATCAGCGGTGAGGCCAGGAGCAGGATGATGGCGCCGACGACATGGTCGAACAGCCATTTCATCACCAGATCCCAGTCGGTGATCGGCGCCTCGAACACGTCCAGCGTCGGGACCTTGCCGAGATACGAATAGGCGCGGGGGCGAAAGCGCAGCTTGTTGGTGTGGGCGGAAAGCCGGATGTCAACCGGCAGCACCCACAATTTCTTCAGCATTTCGAGAATCCGCGTCTCCGCCGAAATCGGCAACGCGAACAGCACGAGGTCGACGCGGGTGCGGCGGGCGAATTCGACGATGTCGTCGACCTTGCCGAGTTTGGGACTTCCGGCGCAGGTCTCCAGCGCGCGATCGTCGTTGCGGTCGTCGAATACCCCGAGGATATCGATGTCGGAATCGTCCTGGGCGGTGAGCGCCTCGACCAGCTTTTCGCCGTTCTGGTCGGAGCCGACGATGATGGTGCGGCGGTCGAGTCGGCCCTGACGCGCCCAGCCGCGCACCGTCGAGCGCAGGAACAGGCGCTCGGCAATCAGTGTGGCCAGACCGGCAAAGAAGAATACCGACAGCCACAACCGCGATACCTCGTTACCGAGCTTTACGAAGAACGATGCGCCGATGAACAGCAGAAACACGAAAGCCCAGGATGAAATCATCCGCGTCATCTGACGAAGTTGACCGCGAAATATCTGGACTTCGTAGATGTCGGCGGCCTGGAAGCAGATAACGGCTGTCGCGGTCATGCCTAAGATCGCGGCGATATATTCCCAGTGAAAACCGGTGAGGCGCGCGACATAGCCGAGATAGAACGCGATGCCGACCGCACTGAGCAGTACAAAGTCGGCGACACGAACGGCGCCTGCGATCACGATCGGCGAATAGGCCGGCTGCACTTTCCAGTTGACGACGGCGAGGGCCGCCTGCGTCAGGCGGCGGCGCCGTTCGATTAGAGGGCGATCTGCCGTGGTTGCGGCCACCGCGGCCGATGCCGCGGCATTTATCGTCGAGCTTGCGTTGATCGGTTCCACTGTATCCAAGTCCGTTCTTGCGCGCTCATCGGGCATGCGCGCGCCGCGGCGGAATTCCCCGCCTCACGGCTTAACGGAAAAATCGGAAGAAACGGTTATCGGTGGTAAAGAACGGTTAACGATCTGCAAACGCGTCGCGGTAGCCCGCCAGCACTCCTTCAACCATCGCCTTCTGCGAAAAGTGCAGAAAAATCCGCTCGCGAAGGGATTTCGCGCGCGTGAGCGCCGCGGGGGGATCCTCGAGCGCGATCTTGATTGCGTCCGCCATCGCGCCAATGTTGTTGGGCGCAAACAGCGCGTCGGCTTGGGAACCGAAGATTTCCGGGATGCCGCCGACATTGGCCGCTATCATCGGAATTCCGGCCGCAGCCGCCTCGATCACGACATAGGGCATCGAATCGCCGCGCGACGGCACGACCAGCAGGCTGCCCTTACAAAAGCCGAAACGCGCCTTGACGTGGCCGATGAAGCGCACTGTCTCGGTAAGACCGAGCTTTCGGACCCGAGCCTTGAGCGCCTCCATTTCCTCGCCGTCACCGGCAAGCGTCAGCGTGACCGGTTTGCCGTCGGCGCGCAGCCGCGCCACCGCGTCGATCAGTAGGTCGGCGCCCTTGATGTGCCTGAACTCGCCGACATAGACGACATCGGTGGCGTCGGTCGCGCCGACCACAGGATCGAATTCGTCCGCGGTCACGCCGTTGAACACGCAACGCACCAGCCCTTTCGGCATGCCGATAGTGCGCTGATAGGTGTCGCGCGCGAAGGCGCTTTCGAACAGGAAAAGTTCGGTAGAGTTCATCAGCGCGCGCTCAAGGCGGCTGTAGATTGCGCCCTTGAGCGTATCCAGCGGGTAATGCAACGAGCCGCCATGCGGCGTATAGACGCGAATGTTGTGTCTTGAACGGGATCTCAGGCGGATAAAGACGCCGGCCTTGGCGCCATGCCCGTGCAGGACATCCGGCTTCAGTCGCCAGATCAGCCACATGAAACGCGCCCATACCAGAATGTCCGCGGGATGCGGTTCGCGGTGAATGGCGAGGCGGTGAACGCCGAGCTTGAGGCGGGGCGCGATTTCCTTGAGCGCTGACTCGGCGCGCTCGCCGCCGGTCAGGCTGTCGGCGATAATGCCGACATGGTGGCCGCGGTCGGCCTGTCCATTGGCGAGGTCCAGGATGTGACGGAAGATTCCGCCAACCGGGGCGCGCACCGCGTGCAGGATACGAAGCGGCTGATCTGTAATCACCGACATGGTCAGAACCAGCGTTCGCCGACGAGAACGGTATCGCCGGGACCGAGCGCGGTGCCGAGCGGCACCACCGCGCGCATCGAACCGGAATTGTCGGTGTGGCTCAGCGTGACGCGGTCGCGCCGGGCGCGCGGCGAGAAGCCGCCGGCAATCGCCACCGCGCTCTCGACGCTCATGTTGGGGACGTATGGATATTGGCCGGGGGCGGCGACTTCGCCCAGGATGAAGAACGGCCGGTAGGATTCGATCTCCACCGCCACCGAGGGATCACGGATATAGCCGTTGCGCAGTTTTGCGGTGATCGCCGCCGCAAGGCCCGCCGGCGTCTGTCCGCGCGCGGCGACCGCGCCGATCAGCGGCATGGTGATGGCGCCGCCGGCATCGATCGCGTAGGTGTTGGTGAGACCCTCCTGGCCGTAGACCACAACCCGCAGTCGGTCGCCGGCATCGAGCTTGTAGGCGGCGCTCCCAGAGGCCGCCGGCATCGGCGCGGCGGCGTGGGCCATGGCGGTTGGGGCAGAGGCCATGGCATATGATCGACCGTAGGCCATCACATCGAGGTCGCTTTGCGGCTGCGCCACCGCGACCGGAGCGGTCGGCGCAGCGAGCAGACAGACGATAACGGCGTGCACGCCTCGCATCGAACTACCCATGGGAATTGTTGATTCCGATTAGGGACTTTCATGGTTAACAAAGCATGACCGCGTCGGCCAAGCGCCGGTGTTCCCGGCGGAAAATCGCCCCGATTAACCCAGCGGCAACCTTAATGGAGTGTAATCGCGGCAGTTACGGGGATCGTAGCGTCTGCGGGAGTGTGCGATGCGTTTGGCGTTCTGGCGTGCCGGCAAGGACAGCGCGGGCACAGAAAAGACGGTCGAGCAGGTCGTCGCAAAGCCCGCGCCGGCCCCGTACGCCGTGTCAGGCGATCTGGATTTGCGCATGCTGGGCCAGGCGCTGGGGCGCAGGCGGGGCTGGATCATCGTTCCGACGGTGCTTGCCGCGGTGCTGTCGATTGCGGCCGTCAATCAGGTCACTCCGCGATATAAATCCGAGGCGCGCATCCTGATCGACGGGCGCGAAAACGTGTTCCTGCGGCCGAACGGCGAGCGCAACGAGGAGCGCAGCGCGCTCGATGCCGAGGCCGTTACCAGTCAGGTCCAGCTATTGCTGTCGCGCGATCTTGCGCGCGAAATTATCAAGAAGAACAAACTCGCCGAGCGGCCGGAGTTCGATCCGGTGCTGCAGGGCCTTACGCCGATCAAATCGCTGCTGGCATTGCTCGGGATCGGTCGCGATCCGCTCTCGCTGACGCCGGAAGAGCGCGTTCTGGATGCCTATTACGACCGCTTTGCCGCCTACGCGGTCGACAAATCGCGCGTCGTCGTTATCGAATTCCAGTCGCGCGATCCGGAACTGGCGGCGCGTGTCGCTAACTCGATCGCCGAAGGCTATCTGGTGCTGCAGCAGAATGCGCGCCAGGAGCAGGCGAAAGCCGCCGGTCAGTGGCTGTCGGGCGAGATCGACAGTCTGCGAAAGAAGGTCGCGGAAGCCGAATCCCGCGTCGAGGATTTTCGCTCGAAATCGAGCCTGTTTGTCGGCACCAACAATACCACGCTGTCCAATCAGCAGATGGGCGAACTGAACACGCAGTTGAACAACGCACGCGCGTTGAAATCCGACGCAGAGTCGAGAGCGCGGCTGATCCGCGAAATGCTTCAGAGCGGCAAGCCGATCGAGTTCATCCGAGGTTCTCAATTCCGAATTGATCCGAAGATTATCCGAACAGCGCGTCACGCTGCGCGGGCAGCTTGCCGAGCAGTCGTCGACGCTGCTCGATAACCATCCGCGCATCAAGGAACTGAAGGCGCAGCTTGCGGACCTCGACCGCCAGCTTCGCGAGGAAGCCAGCAAGATCTCGCGTTCACTCGACAGCGATGCACGCATCGCCAGCGGCAGGGTCGAAGGCCTGAGCGCCAGTCTCGAGCAGTTGAAGAAGCAGGCGACCTCGACCAACGGCAACGACGTCCAGCTTCGCGCGCTCGAGCGTGAGGCCAAGGCACAGCGCGACCTTCTGGAATCCTATCTCGCGAAATATCGCGAGGCGAATACGCGCGAGAACATCGACGCAGCGCCGACGGATGGTCGCATCATTTCCCGCGCTACCGTTTCCAACATCCCGGCTTACCCGAAGAAGCTCCCGATCGTACTGATCGCGACGCTGGCGACATTGATGCTCGCCGCCGGCGCGATCGCCACCGGCGAACTCCTGCGCATGACGGCGCCGCGCGCGGTCGCTGTCTTTGCCTCCTCACCGGCTGCGGTCCGCGCGCCCGCGGCGGAGGCAGTCGCCGCTGATCCCGGTCCGGTACTCAGCGAATCCCAGCCTCAGATTGGAAGCGAGGTCCGCCCGGATATTCCGGCCGGACTTACCGAAATCGAACAACTCGCGGAGGATTTGCGCGCTGCGGGCGAAGCGGCGCGCAAGGTCACGATCCTCGGCACCGCTTCGAGCGAAAGCATCACATTGGCGGCGCTGACGCTGGCGCGCCTGATCGCGCACGGCGCAAAGGTCGTGGTGGTTGATTTGGCGGCGGCGTCACCGACGATCGCGGCGGCATCGATCGATCCATCGGCGCCGGGACTGGCGGAGTTGATGCGGGGGGAAGCCTCCTTTTCGCAGGTAATCACCAAGGATCGGCTGTCGCGGGTTCACTTCGTGAATGGCGGGAAGCCTGGCTTCGACCGCGCGGTGTTGCAATCGCCGCGACTCACGCTTGCGATCGACGCATTGCTGCGGGTCTATGACCATGTGTTGCTGGACGCCGGTGCCGCTTCCGATCTGCCCGCGGAGTTGCTGACAGCGCAGGCGCGCGCCGTGGTGGTACCGGATGCATCAATGAGCACCGATGCCCGCACGCTAATGCGCGAGCAGTTGAAAGCGGTGGGCTTCAGCGAGGTCGCGGTGCTGAGCGAACCGGCGCAGCCTCCGGACGCCGTCGAGCCTGGGTTGCGGGTGGCGGCCGCCTGAGGCCGGCGCTGGTTTCAGCGAAGATTGCCTCGATCAGCGGTGAAACGCGCTTCGCAGCCTTTGCGCCGCATGAAACAGCGCCTGATTACGCTTCACCAGATGCTTGGCGCGGTTGAGGCCCGACATCGCCGGCGCCACGACCTTGCCACGCGGGCTGAGCGGGATGAAGCTGTCGAAGATCGGCTCGTCGTCCTTGCAGAACAGCCTTTTGTAATTGTCCGATCCGATGCCGAGATCGAGCGCGCGGTAGCCACGGCCGGTATAGTGGTCGATGATGTTGCGCATCAGGATCAGCCCGGGGCTGTAACGTGAATTGCCGGACATGGTGTAGGTATTGAACATCATCGAAAAGCGGTGGCCGTCGGCGACGCCGGCGAAGATTGCAATTACCTCGTCGTCGCATTCAAGCGCGTGGATATCGATGACGTGGCCGCCGCCCGAAGGTCGGGCCATGCAGGCGTCGCGGATGAAATCCTCGACCCCGGCTTCCGCGAACACGTTTGGTAGTCTCTGCTCGGCCATCCGCAGTGGTTTGACGGAAAAGAACCAGTCGAGCAGCCGCTTGATTTCAGGATCCGATATGGCGACGTGATAGCGATATCCCGATTGGGTTTGCAGCTTGCGTTCCTTGCCCTTCAGGCGCCGTCGGAACGAGTTGCTGACCAAAGTGGCCGGCGCGGCGCCCGGCACCATCGTCAGCAGCGGGCAAGCGTTGACCGATGGCTGCTTCGGCAGCAACGCCATCGGGTTCGGCAAATCCCGCCAGCGCCGGGGTTGTTGAGTAAGCGCCAGGATATCGGCCGTGGACCGTTTGGCTATTCCCGCTATCAGCGCGTCGAGATCGGTAACGGTCGCACCGGCCGCGAAATCCCGGTCCCACAGCGCCATGTTGAAGGTGGCGTGCTTGCCGCCCATGAAACAGGCGGTGCGAATCCCGTGCCGGTGCCGGAGCGAGAGCGGCAGCAGTAAAAGCGGCCGGCGTTCTCCGTCGTAAGCGATAACGATGAAAGGTAGAAAGTTTTCGCGCTCTCCGACCTGTCGTTGCCAGGGACCCAGGAAATCGAATTGCTGATATGGCGTGGAGAATTGCCGTTCAGCTTCGAGGCCGCGCCAGACCGTTTCGGCCTGGCCGAGATCGCTGAGGATTTCGACGCTGGTGATGCGGCTCGCTCTCGACCAGGCTTTTGCTTCCGCCGTTTGGCTTTCGATCGCGGCAGCCACGGTCATTGCGAAACCTGTCCATAGGAATTTATTTGCATTTGTCGGCTTCAGCCGACCTTTGCAAAGAAATGTCAACAAAGAGTAATGACAATGTGGCCGGGGCGGGACGTAAATCTCCGCATCAGGAGAAGGAACGTTGCCATCCGATAGCAGAATCCTGAAGAGCCTGTGGCTGGAATTCGCCTATTTCAGCGGCCTGCCGTGGCTGAGGGGACGGGGGGCCGGCGGCGCCGGCGTCATCCTGCGGTTCGAGCGCGTGCGCCCGCGGCAGCCAGGACGTTTTCAGCCGCTGAAATCCCGTGAAATCACGCCGAGATTTCTCGATCGAACGATCCGGGCGCTGAGGCGCTGGAAATACGATATCGTCTCGCTGGACGAGGTGTGCCGGAGGGCGGTCACGCGGGCCGAGCGAAGACGGTTTGCCTGCCTGACATTCGACGGCGGCTACAAGGATCTGATCACATCGGCCTACCCGGTGCTCTCCCAACACGGCGTTCCCTTCACCGTTTACGTGCCAACGGCATTTCCGGACGGCCTTGGCGAGGCCTGGTGGCTGGCGCTTGAGCAGGTGATCGCTCGCGAAAGGCGCATCAGCCTGGTGATGGATCGCAGCGAACAGCGTTTCGACATCGCAGTTCCGTCCGATAAATATCAACTCTACGCGCTTCTCGAAGGCTGGATGCGTTCGCTCGCGCCGTCGGATCTTTCCTCTGCGATCAGGGATCTCTGCGAGCGATACTCGGTCGACCTCGCGAGCCTGTCGCGCGAGGCATCGATGGACTGGAACGATCTGGCGATGCTTGCCGCCGATCCGTCAGTGATCATTGCAAGCGCCACGGTGAACTATCCCGTTTTGTCGAATTTGAAGGACGCGGATGCCTTGCGCGAAATGACGATGGGCCGGGCGGTGGCGCAATCAGCGTTTCACCGCGATATCAGGCATTTCGCCTATCCGTTCGGCGATCGCGCGGCCTTCCGCCGGCGGCACATTGTAATGGCGGATGAGGCTGGCTTCGCCAGCGCGGCATCGGCGATACCGGGTATCGTCGAGGCGGAGGGCCGGACCGGCCTGCACGCGTTGCCCCGCATCGCCTGGGACGGACGGCAACGTTCGCTGCGCGCGATGCGCGTGATCCTGTCCGGAGCAACTTTCCCGCCGGCGAAACGTCCCCGCAGCGGCAAAGGCTAGGCGTCCGGCCGCGCCATCCAGCTGATGATCGGCATCGCCGGCAGCACCCAGCCGACGCCGGCCACGACATAGAAGATGGCCTGTAACAGCCCGGAGTTCGCGAGCCACGGCGTCTGTGCCACCGTCATTCCCATCAGCGACCACACCACCACCAGCAAGAGAAGCGCGATGGTTCCCAGGAATTTGCGTGTGCGTATGGTCATGACGGAAATGTGCAGCCGGTTGCCGATACGCGTCTTGCACGCGGGAAGGGGTGGACTATAAGGTTCGCGCAAATTCATTCAAGTGCAGCATCGATGAGCGCGATTCCCGCATGCCAGGCACCGCAAATCCGCGCGATCAGATGGTGGCTGGTCTCGATCGCCGTCCTGATCGCGATCATGGTGCTGGTCGGCGGCGCCACGCGTCTGACCGAGTCCGGGCTGTCGATCGTCGAGTGGAAACCGGTCACCGGCGCGTTGCCGCCGCTCAATCACCAACAATGGACGCAGGCGTTCGAAGCCTACAAGACCATTCCGCAATATCGCGAACTCAACCTCGGCATGGATCTCGCAGAGTTCAAGACGATCTTCTGGTGGGAATGGAGTCACCGGCTGCTCGGGCGCGTGATCGGGGCCGCCTATCTCTTGCCGTTTCTATGGTTCATATGGCGCGGCGTTGTGGGCGCGGACTTGAGGCGGCGGTTGTGGCTGATCTTCGGCCTCGGCGCGCTGCAGGGCGCGGTCGGCTGGTGGATGGTGGCCTCGGGCCTGTCGCAGCGGGTGGAAGTCTCGCAATATCGTCTGGCCACTCATCTGGTGCTGGCGCTTCTGATTTTTGCAGCGATCGTCTGGACGCTGCGCCGGTTGACGGAGCGTCCGTCATTAGCGGCATCGGCGCGGCTGAAAATCACCAGCGTGGCGCTCGTGGCGCTGACATTCGTGCAGCTTTACCTCGGCGCTTTGGTCGCCGGGCTGCGCGCGGGCAAGATCTACAACACCTGGCCTGATATCGACGGGGCGTTCATTCCGTCCTCGGCACGGCTGTTCTTTGAAACGCCATGGTGGCGCAATCTGTTCGACAACACGCTCACCGTGCAATTCGAACACCGGATGACGGCTTATGCGCTGTTGGCGCTGGCGATCCTGCACGCATTCGACACCATCCGGTCGCGGGCCGGGACCGCCGCGGTCAGCGGCGCGTGGTGGCTGGCGCTGGCGATCACGGTGCAGGCGGCGCTGGGTATTGTCACGCTCTTGTATCAGGTGCCGATGGATCTCGCTTTGGCTCACCAGGCCATTGCGATCGCGGTCCTGACGCTGGCGATCCTTCAGGCCGAGCGATTGGCCGGGCGGCCGGCGGAACATGAGCACCAAGAAGTTGTGCAGCCGGTCATCCAAACCGGCTGAATTGAACTCTTCGCTAGCAGTAGCCGTAAACGCCGCAGGCGTAGGGCAGGCGGTCCCAATAGGGAACGTAGGGGCCGCCGTTATCAGGGCCCTGGTCGTCGTAGGTGTGGGTCGATCCATAATAGCCCGGCAGCAGCGGTGCGACCGCCAGGCCGGGGATGTATGGGACATCCGCGTAAGCAGGTGCGTACAGCGGCTCCGGAGCTTCATAGACGGAGAGCCGGGGCGAGGGCCGCGGATAGGTGTAGGGCTCGCCAAGCGTAATGGTGGTTCTGAAATTGTAATGCGGCCGGGGGAGGCCCGCAGGCAATCCGATGGCGGCGCGATGCCCGCGATGGTGGACCAGCGCCCGGTCGGCGCTTTCAGCCGCTCCGCTGGTGACCACGCCGGCAAGCAATGCAATCGCAAAACGCAACATCGGCTGCTCCGAAATGACGGTTTCGGTGTTCAACCAGTATATCCCGCCCTTTCGGGCGTGACAGCTATCGGCTGCAACGATGTCGAAATATGGCTAAAGGCCCGACCCATCAACCCGGTCGTTCCGGGCTCACGCCTGGGCGCGCCTCCCGGGCCGTCACCCGCTCAGCGCCTGCTCCAGATCGGCGATCAGATCTTCCTTGTCCTCGATGCCGATCGACAGCCGCACCACGTCGGGTGCTGCGCCAGCCTTGGTCTTCTGCGCATCGTCGAGCTGGCTATGCGTGGTCGAGGCCGGGTGAATCACCAGCGAGCGGGTGTCGCCAACATTGGCGAGATGCGAGAACAGTTTCAGGTTCGACACCAGATTGACTCCGGCTTCATAGCCGCCCTTGAGGCTGAAGGTGAACACGGCGCCCGCGCCCTTTGGCGCATATTTGCGCGCGAGGTTGTTGTAGGCGTTTCCCGCAAGACCGGAGTAATTCACCGAGGCCACCGCGGGATGCGTCTGCAGCCATTCGGCGACCGCCTTGGCGTTTTCGCAATGCTTCTGCATGCGCAGCGGCAGCGTTTCGATTCCAGTGAGGATCAGGAACGCATTGAACGGCGACAGCGCGGGCCCGAGGTCGCGCAGTCCCAGCACCCGACAGGCGATGGCGAAGGAAAAATTGCCGAACGTCTCCTGCAGCTTGATGCCGTGATATTCGGGTCGCGGCTCGCTCAACATCGGATATTTGTTGTCCTTCGACCAGTCGAAGGTGCCGGCATCGACGATGATGCCGCCGATGGAGTTGCCGTGGCCGGCGAGAAACTTGGTCAGCGAATGGACGACGATGTCGGCGCCGTGATCGATCGGGCGGATCAGATAGGGTGTCGCCAGCGTGTTGTCGACGATCAGCGGCACGCCAGCGTGGCGGGCAACCGCCGCGATCGCCTCGATATCAGTAATGCTGCCGGCGGGATTGGCGATCGACTCGATAAAGATAGCCTTGGTGTGCGGCGTCACCGCGCGGCGGAAGCTTTCGACATCGTCGGGGTCGGCCCATACCACGTTCCACCCGAAACTCTTGAAGGCATGGGTGAACTGGTTGATCGAGCCGCCGTAGAGTTTTCGCGCGGCAATGAATTCGTCGCCGGGCCTGAGCAATTGCTGCAGCGCCACGACCTGCGCGGCATGCCCCGAGGCAACCGCAAGCGCGGCGGTGCCGCCTTCAAGCGCTGCGACCCGTTCTTCCAGCACCGCGTTGGTGGGATTGCCGATCCGCGTATAGATGTTTCCGAACGCCTGCAGCCCGAACAGCGACGCCGCATGGTCGGCGTCGTTGAACACGAAGGACGTGGTCTGATAGATCGGCGTCACCCGCGCGCCGGTGGTGGGATCGGGCTGCGCCCCGGCATGAACGGCAAGGGTCGAAAAGCCGGGAAGACGATCGGTCATTGTTTTTCCTTTACGACGACATCATCCCAAGGGACTGCCGTTTGGCCGCGTCTCGAAGGATGAGCAACAGGGCGTGACCTCAATGGTTCGAGGCGGCGCAAGCGCGCCTCCTCACCATGAGGGGAACAATTACGTTAGCGGCGCCCGCCGTCAAGGCGGCTCCTGGATTCACTTGTGGTTCGAAACGTTTCCGCTTCGCTTTCTCGCGTTCTCGATGGAATCGTTTCGCGTTTGCGTCAGGCGAGGTCGCGCTTGTTTTTCGCGGCGCGATCGGATGCGGTGGTTTCGCCGCCGCCGACGCTCGTCCGGTTCAACGAAAGCCGCATGCCCTGGGTCGGGACCGGCGCGCGCTTCGAACTCAGGGTTCGCGAATTGACGCCCATCCACGAAATTTCGGAGGACAAGCGGCCATATTCGATTTTCGGGCAGCGGTTCATGACAACCTTGAGACCGGCGGCCTCGGCCCTGGCGGCGGCGACATCGTCCCGCGCCCCGAGCTGCATCCAGATCACCTTCGGCAACGGCGACATTTTCAAGGCTTCATCGACCACCGGCATGATGTGGCTGGAATTCCTGAAGATGTCGATCATGTCGACGGGACGGTCGATGTCGAGCAGCGAGGCGACGAAGGGCTTTCCGAGCAGGCTCTTGCCGACATGGCCGGGATTGACCGGGATCATGTCGTAGCCGCGCTGCGCCAGATATTTGAAGGCGAAGTAACTTGGCCGCACATTGACCGGCGAGGCGCCCACCATCGCGATCGACTTCACGCCGTTGAGAATTTCGCGGATGTAATTGTCGTCGTAATTGTCGTGGTTCATTCTTCATCCAGTTCGTCATTCCGGGATGGTGCGCAAGCACCAGACCCGGAATCTCGAGATTCCGGGTTCTCGCTTTGCGAGCCCCGGAATGACGGAAGTCTATTTATCCTGCCATTTCGGCTCGCGTTTCTCGATGAAGGCGCCGATGCCTTCCTCGGCGTCGCGCGCCATCATGTTCTCAACCATCACCTCTGCCGCATAGCGATAGGCGTCGGCAAGGCTCATTTCGGCCTGACGGTAGAAGGCCTCCTTGCCGAGCTTGACGGTATAGGCGGATTTTAGCGCAACCTTTTGCGCCAGCACGATCGCCGCATCCCGTTCGGTGCCAACGGCAACGACTTGGTTGACTAGGCCGATATCCCGCGCCGTCGCGGCTGAAACCGGCTCGCCGGTGAGCAGCATTTCCATCGCCTGCTTGCGCGGCACGTTGCGCGACAGCGCCACCATCGGTGTCGAGCAGAACAGTCCGATGTCCACGCCCGGGGTGGCGAAGGTCGCGGCTTCCGACGCCACGGCGAGATCGCAGCTTGCCACCAGCTGGCAGCCTGCGGCGGTGGCGACGCCCTGGACCGCGGCCACCACCGGCTTCGGCAGGCGCACGATGGCCTGCATCATCGCGCTGCAGGCGTTCATGATCTCCGCGAAATAGGCGCGGCCGCGATCGGCGTCGGTGCGGCGGGCGGTCAGTTCCTTCATGTCATGACCTGCGGAGAACGCCGGCCCCTTGGCCGCGATCACCACGGCGCGTACCCCGGCATCCCCGAGAATGTCCGTGAGTGCCGCATGCAACTCCGCGATCAGGCCCTCGGACAGGCTGTTGCGGGTCGCGGGACGATTGAGCGTGAGCACGGCAATGCTGCCAAGCGTCTCGCGCAGGAGAACGGGCGATCGCGGCGTGGCGGCGCGTACGGTGTGGCTCGTCATCGAAATATCCACTTGGGCAGGTGCGTCATCCTAATGTAACAAGCGGCGCGAGGCGAGGGCAGGTGTAGCGACATGGCAATTGCAAGAATGAGCGTGGCCGAATTGGAGACGTTTCTTCATGCCGAATTTCCACAGGCCTTCCATGGCGGCGATATCTCGATCGAAAGCGCCGATGGCGCTTCCTGCCTGCTGCGCCAGCGCTACAGCGAACAAATGCTGCGTCCGGGCGGGACGGTTTCGGGACCGACGCTGATGGCGCTGGCCGATTTCGCCATGTATGTAGTGCTACTGTCGGCGATTGGTCCGGTCGGTCTCGCCGTGACGACAAATCTCAACATCAATTTTCTGCGCAAGGGTGCGCCCGGGCAGGATGTGCTTGCGGCGGCGCGGCTCTTGAAACTGGGCAAGCGGCTGGCGGTGGGCGAGGTCAATTTGTTGTCGGGGACATCGCCCGATCCGATCGCGCACGCGACGTCAACCTATTCCATTCCAAACGTTTAGGGTTTTTACGGTAACATCACACCATATTTATAAGCTGTTGTTTATGCTGAAATAATTAACACAGCCCGACATTGACGCGCGCGGCGCGGTTATCTAGAAACTGCGCAGTTCGGGCGCTGACGCATCCGATGTCCCCCTTTCACGGATTTCCTCACATGAAAACGTTTTCGGCAAAGCCTGCCGAGGTGACGAAGAAGTGGGTGCTGATCGACGCCAAAGGTCTGGTGGTCGGCCGGCTCGCTTCACTGGTCGCGATGCGCCTTCGCGGCAAACACCTCCCAACCTACACGCCCCATGTCGATTGTGGCGACCATGTCATCATCATCAACGCAGCCCACGCCGTGCTGACCGGGCGCAAGCGCGACAACAAGGTTTATTACAATCACACCGGCTTCATCGGCGGCATCAAGGAACGTACCGCAAAGTCGATTCTCGAGGGGCGTTTTCCCGAGCGCGTGGTCGAGAAGGCCATCGAGCGCATGATTCCGCGCGGGCCGCTTGGCCGCGTGCAGCTCGGCAACTTGCGCGTCTACCCCGGCCCTGAGCATCCGCACGAGGCCCAGCAACCCGTGACGCTCGATATTGCTTCGATGAACCGCAAGAACATGAGGGCCGCATAAAATGTCCGACACCATGCAGTCTCTCGATCAATTGTCGCAACTCAAGCCGGCAACGCCGGAAGCTCCGAAATACGTCAAAAAGGTCGACAAGTACGGCCGTGCCTACGCCACCGGCAAGCGCAAGGACGCGGTCGCCCGTGTCTGGATCAAGCCGGGTGCCGGCAAGATTGTCGTCAACACCCGCGAAGTCGAGGTCTATTTCGCACGTCCCGTGCTGCGGATGATGATTCAGCAGCCGCTGGTCGCCGCCGCCCGCGCCGGCCAGTACGACGTGATCTGCACCGTCGCCGGCGGCGGCCTGTCAGGCCAGGCAGGCGCGGTGCGTCACGGCATCTCGAAGGCGCTGACCTATTTCGAACCGGATCTGCGCGGCATTCTGAAAAAGGGCGGTTTCCTCACCCGCGACTCGCGCGTGGTCGAGCGCAAGAAGTACGGCCGCGCCAAAGCGCGCAAGTCGTTCCAGTTCTCGAAGCGTTAATTGCTTCACTAAAACTGGCCGCGAATGCGGCCACGTGTGAACCCCGAAACGGGCGCCTCGGCGAATGCTGCGGCGCCCGTTTTGTTACGTATTTCCCGACGAGTTGACGCAGTTTTTCCCGAAAACTTGTACATGCGCGCAAACGGAAATCGAAGAGAGCGGTCGTAGAGTATGGGATGCCTGAGGGCGCACGCTTCGTTTTCCGCCGCGCCGTTTTCGCTGCATCACACTCGCTGGTTGGTCCATGTCGCTCGATACCGCCACGCTCTACATCGTCGCTACCATGATCGCAGCCATGCTGGGGGCGATGCTGCTGCTTTTTGGCACGCAGGAGAATATCCAGGCGTTGAAATGGTGGGGAAGCGCCTATCTGCTCGCCGCAGCATCGGTCGCGGTCTGGACGGTTGGCAGCGGCACGCTCGGGGCGGTGCTCACGCTGACGCTGAACGCCATCGGCCTGGTCGCCTGCGGCATGGTCTGGAACGCCGCGCGCCTGTTCCATGGCCGCAAGCCCAATCGGCCCGGGATGTTTCTGGGCGCAATCGCCTGGATCGCTGTCGTCATGACGGTGGCGCCCGAGGCCTCCACGCTGCGCCTGACGCTCGGCGCCGGCATCGTCACTGTCTATGCGGCGCTGACGGCCACCGAATTGTGGACCGAGCGTCGCAGGACCTTGCAAAGGCGCTGGCCCCTGGTCCTGGTGCCGGTCATGCACGGTTTCGTGCTGATGCTGCCGATCCTGCTCGGCAACCTGCTGCATCCCCACGATGACAAGTTCGCCACCAGTATCTGGGTGACCGGATTCTCCGTCGAGCTTGTGCTCTACGCGATCGGAACCGTGTTCGTCATCTTCATTCTCGTCTCCGAGCGCGTGGTGACCGTGCACAAGACGGCGGCGTCGACGGACCCCCTGACCGGCATGTTCAATCGTCGCGGCTTCGCGGAGGCGTCGTCGCGGATGATCGAGCGCGAAGCCTTTGCCGGCCGTCCGGTCACCGCGCTGATCTTCGACATCGACCATTTCAAGGGAATCAACGACCGCTTCGGCCACGCGGCGGGAGACGAGATTCTCAAGCTGTTCTCCATCGTCGTGGTCAACACGCTGCGGCTATCGGACCTGTCGGGGCGAGTCGGCGGCGAGGAGTTCGCGGCCTTGCTGCCCTGTTCGCTGGAAGAGGGCAAGATCGCCGCCGAACGCGTGCGCGAGGCGTTCGCGAATTCCGGAATCGCGGTCGAGGACGGGCCGGTGGACACCACCGTCAGCATCGGCGTCGCCGGCGGGCCGGCGGGGACCGAGCTCGAGGTGCTGCTGGCGGCGGCCGATACGGCGCTCTATCAGGCCAAACGCACCGGCCGCAACCGCGTCGAGGCGGCCGAGGAGCTGCCATTGTCGCTGGAAGACTGGCGGCGAAAGACCGCCGGGACCGCACGTCAGCCGCAGCCGGGCGTCGCGCAGTTTGCCTGAGCGCCAGACCGGCGGCGGTAACCCGCCATTTACCATTCGGTCGATATCATTGCGGTTATGAATACAACCCGCCGTCAGAACGCCCACGCCGCGCTGACATCGCTCGAAGCCGCCGCGGTATCGGCGCGCGGCGGGTTTGCCTGCATGTTCTCGACCTCGGATGAATTCGAGACGGCGCTGATCACGGAGCGGCGCGCGCAAGGCCGCTACGACCGGCCGCGAAACCGCTGGCCGGCAGTCATGTTCGTCGGCTATGCGCTGGTGGTCGCCGGTACGGTGCTGCTTCTGAGTTGAGTTGCCGCGGGGATTGGGGATGCCGGGGCGCCGCGAGGCGCCCTTTTTCTTTGCGGCCGGCTGGGCTAGAGACATGGGTTCTCAACGAGAGGCCGTGAACCCAATGATCACCGAAATCGCACAAATCGACGTCAAGCCCGGCACCGAGAAAGATTTTGAAGCCGCCGTTGCCAACGCGCGCGCCGCCTTCGGCCGCTCCAAGGGTTTTCACGGATTTGAACTCCATCGCTCGGTCGAGAAGCCGCAGCGTTATCGCCTCATGGTCAAATGGGAAACCCTTGAAAACCACACCGTCGATTTCCGCGGTTCGGAAAATTTTGCGGAATGGCGCGGACTGGTCGGGCAGTATTTCGCCTCGCCACCGGAGGTCGAGCATACCCGGAACGTGCTGACCTCGGCGAACTGAACGGCAACGCCGCCCTCAGGCGGCCGCCGCCTCAGGCGATTGCTCCGCTTTGAAATGCTCGATCATGACTTTCGCGATTGCCATCAACGGCAACGCGAGTCCGAGTCCCCAGATGCCGAACACCACGCCCAGCAGGATCTGGAACGCAAACAGCGTGGCCGGGGGAATATCGAGCGCCTGACGCTGGATCATCGGCGTTAGAATGTAGCTTTCCAGCACGTGAACTCCGAAGAAAAGCGCGAATGCGCTGGCGGCGGCTATCCAGCCGGACGCAAGGCTCGCGAGCACCACGATCAAGCCTGCGATCAGCGCGCCGACGGTCGGAATGAAGGCCAGCAGTCCGGCCTGGATGCCGAGGATGAACGAACTCTGGATGCCGATGATCGCAAGCCCGAGCCAGGTCACGAAGAATACCGCCAGCATGGTGATGATCTGCGCGATCAGCCAGCGCTCCAGCGTCTCGCCAATCCGGTCGACGATCACGGTTACACGGGCGCGATGCCGCGCTGGCGCCATGAACAACAATCCCTTGCGATAGACGCCCGGCTGGGCCGCGAACGTCAGTCCGAGAAACAGCACGATAAAGAAATTGCTGACGGCGCTCACCGTGCCCAGAACCAGTTTGAACGTCTGGCTGATGATCGCGCCGCCGCTGGAGGCGAGCGCGCCGGCGCTCGGAAGATTGTGCGTCGGCGCAGCTCCCGGCGTTGCCGGCGTCGACGCCGCCGCCGATGACGCGCTGGGATTGCCCTGGTCGAAATAGCTGGCGTCGATGCCGTTTCGCTCCAGGAAGGCCTTGACGCCAACCAGCTGCGTCTTGATCGTGTCACTCAGCGCTGCGGCCTGCTGCGCGATGGTGGCGCCGCCGAGGAAAACTGCGCCCGACAGCAGGCTCGCCAGCACCAGACAGACAATGGTCAGCCGCACCGAATGTGGCAGCCTGACGACGCGGCCGAGCAAGGCGGTCATGGCGTTGAGCGCGACCCCGAGCAGCATACCGGCGAAGATCAAAAACAGCGTCGCGGCGAAATACCAGGTAAACAGCAACATCGCCGCGAATGCGATTGCGCCGATGCCGCCAACCGATATTGCCCAGGCCAGATCGTTGCGGGCCTGACGACGTTCGTGGGCCGAGACTGCCACCTTGCTTTCCCTTGCCAGAGAATTCGATCCGTACTCTTCCGCCAAATGCGGCCGGGATCAAGCTTGAGAAGCCGCGCCGGTTTGACGCTGGCGCCTTGGTCGTGCGAAGCGATGAGTGGGAAGTATCGGCTGGACCGGCGAGGGGCGGATGGCATGAATTTCAAATGGCTCGGGCCGCTGGCATTATTGGCCGTGCTTTTCATCGGCGATCAGATTCGGATCAACCGGCCCGGTCACAAATATCGTCTGACGCTCGAGGTGGAAGCACCCGAGGGGATCAAATCGGGATCGAGTATCTTGTCGGTGCATCCCGACCGGGGTTACAGCCGTCACGGCCACACCGCCACCCGGGGCGATGCCGTGTTCGTCGATCTAGGGGGCGGCAAAAATCTTGTCGGCTTGCTGGCGCATATCGACAAGAAAATCGATCTCGATGGAATCAACTATGTGGCCTTGCGCGCCTACAGGGCTGCCGGCCGCAACGTGTCATTCAACGAGATGAACCGGTTGACCGGCACGGCGCTGGTGACAGGCGAGCTGCTTCCGGTTCTCGTGACATTTACCGACTTGAGCGATCCCGCGACCGCGCATGCGGTGCAGCCGGACGATCTGGAAGCGGCGCTTGGCAAGGGATTTCACTTCCGTGGCGCCTCCGCCGAGGTGGTGCCGAACGGTCTGTGGCCGCTCGATTTCGGCGGCCCGCTCGGCGAACCCGTGACCCGCGGCATCGAGACGAAATTGCCGTGGTTGAGCGGTGCGAACAGCGCAGCCGCCATTGCGCTTCGTGCCGCGGGATTGCCGATCGGCGAGGGGATCGACGCCAGGGAGGCCTTCACGCGGAAATAGCATCGCCGCATTGCGGCGTAACATGTTGATCCCGCGGCGGCCGGCGGGCATGATCCGTGCCGGACCTGTGCAAGCCGAGACTGGATTTAAGGCAATGAGGAGGCCTGTAGTCGGTGTAATCGGAAACGCCTATCGCATCGAAAATCGATTTACGACACAGATGGTCGGAGAGCGAAATCTTCGCGCGGTGGCCGAAGTCGCGGGCGCGCTGCCGCTGATGTTTGCGGGCTCCCCCGACATCACGGATATCGGCGCCTTGCTGGATGCGGTCGACGGCGTGGTGCTGACCGGAGCCCGCGCCAACGTTCACCCCACGCGTTTTGGCACCGAGCCGGATTCCCGGCACGAACCCTATGACATCCATCGCGACGATCTGGCGCTGGCTTTATCCGAAGCCTGTGTCGCCCGTGGCGTACCGCTGTTCGGTATCTGCCGCGGCCTGCAGGAGATGAACGTCGCCTTTGGTGGCTCGCTGCATCCCGAAATCCGCGAGTTGCCGGGCCGCATGAACCACCGGATGCCGCGGCTGGAGAACGGTGAAATCCACCCCGATCCCAAGGTCATCTTCGCCGACCGGCATAATGTCAGCCTGGTTCCAGGCGGCGCCTTCGCACAAATCCTCAGATGCGAGACGATCCGCGTCAACTCGCTGCACGGCCAGGGCATCCTCGAACCCGGGGAACGGGTGGTCGTCGAGGGTGTGGCGGAGGACGGCACGATCGAGGCGATCCGGATTGCGGATGCGCCGGGCTTTGCCCTTGGCGTACAGTGGCATGCCGAGTACGACCCGCAGCGCAATCCGATCAACCGGGCCCTGTTTCAGGCGTTTGGCGAGGCATTGGTGGCGCACAAGCGGCTGGGATAGCTAACGAATTGGTTGCGCTGTCGGCCGGCGCGTTGCGGTTAGACCGCGCGATCAAAATATAAATTCTAGTTGCGGAACCTTGGCGCTCCGAGATGGTTGGGAACCGTGCCCAAACGCCGTGGGATAGTCTGCGCGCGACCGAAGCAAGTGTTCGATCTGCTGAAACGTTCGGCGCCATGAGTGAGCAACCGGCGCGGGCTAATTCCACTGCTCCCAAGTGAAAGTGCCGAGCATTATGGCTCCAGGTCAGCCCGCTGCTCTTCGCGCCGTTCTGGTTGTCGAAGACGAGATGCTGTTGCGCATGCGCGCGGTGGATATGGTGGAGGATGCCGGGTTCACCCCCGTCGAAGCCATAAATGCCGACGACGCGCTCGCCATTCTCGAATCCCGCACCGATATCGAGCTGCTGTTCACCGACATCCAGATGCCGGGGAGCATGGATGGCCTCAATCTCGCCCACGCCGTTCATAAACGTTGGCCGTTGATCAAGATCATCCTGGTGTCGGGGCAATTGAAACTGACTGACAACGACAAGCCCATCGACAGCCGCTTCTTTGGAAAGCCACTCGATGTCAAGCAGATGATCGCGGAGATGCAGGACATGATGGGCAAGGGCTCGTTGAAAATCGTGCCGGACGATATTTCCGCGCTGATAGCGAAAGCCCCGCATCCGGGATCGAACGGCAAGGCGATCCGGCCAGGATCGGCTGGTGAAACGTCGCAGGAATATTTATCCGCGGAAAATGACAGCCTTCGGCTGCTGCTCCAGCAGGCCGGTATCGATGCCAAGGCGCTGCTGGCTCAGGCGGGCATCGATGCCAAGGAGCGGGAAGCAGCGGACAAATTGCAGAAACTCATTCTCGAGGAGCTGCATCACCGCATCAAGAACACGCTTGCGACGGTCAGTGCCATTGCCTCCCAGAGCCTGCGGACCGCGACAAGCATTGAGCACGGTCAGCACGCAATCGAGGGCCGGCTGGTGGCGCTGGGGCGGGCCCATGATCTGCTGCTGCAGGCCAGATGGGCCAACGCAAGCCTTGAGCAAACCATCCACGGCGCAACCGAGCCCTATGTCACGATGGGCTCCGGCAGAATCTCGATCCAGGGCCCCGACATCAGGATAACGTCGGGGGCCGTGATCGCGCTCGCCATGACGCTGAACGAGCTTTGCACCAACACCACGAAATTTGGCGCGCTGTCCGTCCCCGCCGGCCGCGTCGAGATCGTCTGGAAGATCGATGAAGAGGGGTTGCGGCTATGCCTGACCTGGTCCGAGCGGAACGGTCCGCCGGTCCATGCTCCCTCCCGACAAAGTTTCGGCACCCGCCTGATGGGATCGCTTGGACAGCAATTAAAGGGCGAGGTTAAGCTGGCCTATGATCCGACCGGGTTCGTGTACGTCCTGAGCGTGCCGATGGCCTCTCTGGTTGCGCCAGCCTGACTGTGCGCACCTCCGGAAATCCATAACCTCGCAGCGGTTATGGATTCCCGGACCCTGTTGAATCCTCTAAGCAGCCTTGCTTGTCTTCTCCACCTTCACGCCGCCGCCTTCCAGCAGCATCACCTTGTTGAGAAGCTTCACCAGCGCGTACACCGATTCGATCGCGGGCGCCGGCGTATTGGTCAGCCTGGCCATTTCAAGTATCGAGCCGATCAATGCCTCGGTTTCGAGCGAGCGGCCGGCTTCGACGTCCTGCAGCATTGACGTCTTGTGCGCCCCGACTGCCTCGGCGCCGGCGATGCGCTTTTCGATGCTGACGCGGAAAGTGACGCCGAGTTTCTGCGCGATGTCCTGGGCTTCCTTCATCATGGCCGCCGCCAGTGCGCGGGTCTCGGCGAACTGGCAGATGTCCACCAGCGTGGCATGGGTCAACGCCGAGATCGGGTTGAACGAAAGATTGCCCCACGCCTTCAGCCAGATCTCCGAGCGGATATCCGGCAGCACCAGCGATTTCAGCCCGGCCTTGATGAAGACGTCGTGCAATTCCCTGACGCGCGGCGTCTCCTTGCCGTCGAGTTCGCCGATCGGGAAGCGATCGCCCTCGACGTGGTGAATCACGCCCGGTGCGATTGCCGCCGCCGCCGGATAGACCACGCAGCCGATCAGGCGGTTCGGATTGATATGCTTGGTAAGGACGCCCGAGGGATCGAGACTTTCCAGCCGGTGATTGTCGTATTGGCCACCGAGCCTCTGGAAGTACCACCAAGGCAAGCCGTTCTGCACGGTCAGCACGATGGTATCGGGACCGAGCATGGAATCGATATCCCGCACTACCTGATCGAGGAAATGCGCCTTCACCGCGAGTACGACGATATCCTGCTTGCCGGCCTCGGCCGGCTTGTTGACGGCCTTCATCTTGGCGGTCTGGACCTTGCCGTCGTGCCACTCCAGCTTGAGGCCGTTCTTCTGGATCGCGGCGAGATGGGCGCCCTGGTCGATCACGGTGACGTCCTCGCCGGCGAGCGCAAACTTGGCCGCCAGCAGGCCGCCGATGGCGCCCGCGCCGACCACGCAAATCTTTTTCTGTTTGGGCGGTGCCCCTAGCAGATATGGGCTCGGCAGCACCTGGTCGAAGACGTTGCTGAGACTGCCGACGCCATCGATGACGATGTCGACGACGTTATGGGCGTCACCCATCGTGCCGGCGCCGAGCGAGGTGCCGCAGGCGATAATGTCGCCGGGCATCAGCGTCACGTCCTTGGAGATGGCGGCGACGAGCTTGTGCGGCGGGAAGAACATGTCGGCGACGGGGTAGTTCTGCCGCTCCTTGCCGTTCAGGATGGTCTTGATCGACAGCTTCATCGGATCGAGGCCGGTCGCGATGACCGGACCAAACACGCCAAACGTATCGAAGCTCTTCGAGCGCGCCCACTGTTCGAACGACTTGTCCTTGCGCAGGAGATCGACGGCGGTGACGTCATTCACGCAGGTATAGCCGAAGATATAATCGCCGGCCTCGGCCTCGCTGATGTTGAAGCATTTCTTGCCGATGACGACGCCAAGTTCGCCCTCGTAAATGATCTTTCCGGCATAGGTGGCCGGGCGCTGGATCGGCTGGTTGGCGGGCCAATAGGCGTTCGGCGCCTTCAGAAACCACAGCGGCTCTTTCGGCTCCTTGAAATCGTTCTTGGCCGCGAGCTGGTGGAAATTATTCCACAGGCAGATCATCTTCGACGGCTCGCACGGGGTGATCACCCTGACGTCGGAGAGCTTCAGCCGCTCGCCGCTCGGCTTCGCAGCGGCGAACATATCGCCGGCATGAACCGCGATCGCTTCGCCTTCCAGCGTGCCGAAGCCGGTCTTTCCACCCTGCTCGAAACGGATCCATTTTGCCATCTGCGATCTCCCGCTGCTGTCTCAAAGGGCGGCGTCATTCGATCGCGCGGCCCTTTGCTCATTGTAGCCGTGATGCCGCTCCCCGCAATCATGCACCGCATCAATTGGCGCGTGGGCAGCGGTAGGCCACGCCGGGCGAAGGGAGGCGGGCTATTCCAGCATCTTTGGCGCCTGGCCCGAGGTGACGGGGCGCTCCTACGGCCGATGACAGGTCGGTTGCCGCAAAACAAAAGGCGCTCCGATCAGGAGCGCCTTTTGCCGTTTCAGGCCGTGATCTCGGCGGGAAAACCCGCCAATAAAATCACTGCGAATAGTACATGTCGAATTCGACCGGATGCGGGGTCATCTCGAAGCGCTCGACTTCGGTCATCTTCAGCTCGATGAAGCTGTCGATGAAGTCGTCGTCGAACACGCCGCCGTGCTTGAGGAAAGCGCGATCCTTGTCGAGATTTTCCAGCGCCTCGCGGAGCGAGCCGCAAACCGTCGGAATCGATTTCAGCTCTTCCTTCGGCAGATCGTAGAGGTCCTTGTCCATCGCCGGACCCGGATCGAGCTTGTTCTTGATGCCGTCGAGACCGGCCATCAGCATCGCCGCAAAAGCGAGATACGGATTGGCCATCGGATCGGGGAAACGCACCTCGACGCGCTTGGCCTTCGGATTGCTGGTGTAGGGAATGCGGCAGGAGGCCGAGCGGTTGCGCGCGGAGTAGGCGAGCAGCACCGGCGCTTCATAGCCCGGGACCAGGCGCTTGTAGGAGTTGGTCGACGGATTGGTGAAGGCGTTGATCGCCTTGGCGTGCTTGATGATGCCGGCGATGTAGGAAAGGCAGGTCTCCGAGAGGTCGGCGTATTTGTTGCCGGCGAATACCGGCTTGCCGCCCTTCCAGATCGACTGATGGCAGTGCATGCCCGAGCCGTTGTCGCCATAAACCGGCTTCGGCATGAAGGTGGCGGTCTTGCCGTAGATATGGGCGACCTGCTGGATGCAGTATTTGTAGATCTGCATCTGGTCGGCCATCAACGTCAGGGTGTCGAACTTCATGCCAAGCTCGTGCTGGGCGGATGCCACCTCGTGGTGATGCTTCTCGACCTTGACGCCCATTTTGGCCATCGCGCCGAGCATTTCCGAGCGCATGTCCTGCACCGAATCCTGTGGCGGTACGGGAAAATAGCCGGCCTTGGTGCGGATGCGGTGGCCGAGGTTGCCGCCCTCATATTCAGTGTCCGAGTTGATCGGCAGTTCCGACGAATCCAGCCTGAAGCCGGTGTTGTAGGGCGTGGTCTGATAGCGAACGTCGTCGAACACGAAGAACTCGGCTTCGGGCCCGAAGAACACCGTGTCGCCAACTCCCATCGACTTCACCATGGCCTCGGCCTTCTTGGCGATGCCGCGCGGATCGCGGTTGTAGGGCTCGCCGGTGGTCGGCTCCAGCACGTCGCAGGTGATGATCATGGTGGTTTCCGCGAAGAACGGATCGATCGTCGCGGTGACCGGATCGAGCATCAGGCACATGTCGGATTCGTTGATCGCCTTCCAGCCGGCGATCGACGAGCCGTCGAACATCAAGCCTTCTGCGAACGTGTCCTCCTCGATCATGCCGACGTCGAAGGTCACATGCTGCCACTTGCCGCGCGGATCGGTGAAACGCAGGTCGACGTACTTCACGTCGTTGTCCTTGATCGACTTCAGGACGTCTTTGGCGGTCTTCATGAATACCCCTTTTGGCTTACAGGTCGTCGTGATCTGGCCGCGGGCAGCGACCGTCGGTAAAGGTCAATACAATTGGGGGAAGCTCAATACAATATCAGAGTGCCGGCTGCCCGGATTCAGATGGCATCCAGCCCGGATTCCCCCGTCCTGATACGAATGGCCTCCTCGACGTTGGAGACGAAGATCTTGCCGTCGCCGATACGCCCGGTCTGAGCCGCGCGCCTGATCGCGTCGATCGCCCGCTCGACTAGATCATCCCCGATCACGATCTCGATCTTCACCTTGGGCAGGAAATCCACGATGTACTCTGCACCGCGATAGAGTTCGGCATGGCCCTTCTGCCGCCCGAAGCCCTTGGCTTCGGTGACAGTGATGCCTTGCAGTCCGACTTCCTGGAGCGCTTCTTTCACCTCGTCGAGCTTGAATGGCTTGATGATGGCTTCGATTTTCTTCACTGAGCGCCTCCCGGGCATTTCCATCTTCTGGACTGCAGGTTTGTTTCACGTTGCGCTTGGGGCGCAAGCTGTTCGATCGTATATCCCGGACCCTCGACCGGCCGCGGCTGGGCCCACATTTGATGGCAAGTGAGCGCGAATAACCGGAGCTGGCTTCCTTAAAAGCAGGGTCTATGCCAAGTTGTTAAAAATGCCTGATTTCAGAATGTTATCAGACTTTTAACGAGCATCGACGCGAGGTGGGACCGAGTGTCTCAGCATACCGAAGCCTACGAAATAGGCAAACAGTTCAATCGGCGTGCAAACGTTGCGGCTTGTACTTCGCATGGCAGGCGAAATGCCTCAGGATAAGGCGCCTGTACCAGGGATTTGGCATGGAAGTTCTCACCACAGCTGAAATGGAGCGTGCAGATCGGCTCACCATCGCCGCGGGCACGCCGGGCTTCGCGCTGATGCTAAGCGCCGGCCAGGCCGTTGCCCAGGCCGCGATGGACCTGGTGGAGGAGGGGTCGATCCTCGTGGTCGCCGGGCCCGGCAACAATGGCGGCGACGGATTTGTGGCCGCCGCCGAACTGGCGGCGCGCGGCCGCGAGGTTTCGGTCATCCTGTTGTGTGAGCGCGACAGCCTGAAGGGCGACGCGGCCTCCGCGGCGCGGGGATGGAAATATCCGGTGCTGCCGTTCAATCCGCAGGCGATCGGCAAGCCGGCGCTGATCATCGATGCGCTATTCGGCGCCGGTCTCGACCGGCCGGTGACGGGCGAACCGTACGACATGATCGAGGCGATCAACGCCAACTGCGCGCCGGCCCTCGCCGTCGACCTGCCGAGCGGCATCAATGGCACCACCGGCGCCGTCATGGGTGTCGCGGTCCGCGCCACCGAGACCGTGACCTTCTTCCGGCGCAAGCCGGCACATCTGCTACTGCCGGGACGGATGTACTGCGGTCGCGTGCGGGTCGCCGATATCGGGATCGATGGCGGCGTATTTTCGGAAATAAAACCTCGGACCTTTGAGAACGTCCCGCAGTTCTGGCGCCAATTGTTTCCGGTGCCGCCGGTCGACGGGCATAAATATGCCCGCGGCCATACCATCGTCGTCTCCGGCGACATCACCGCCACCGGCGCGGCGCGGATGTCGGCGCGCGGGTGCCTGCGGGCTGGCGCCGGGCTGGTCACGCTGGCTTCGCCGCGAGATGCACTCACGGTGAATGCCGCGGCGCTGACCGCGGTGATGGTATGCGCCATCGACACCCCGGTCGAATTCGCCGAACTGTTGACCGACAAGCGGCTCAACAGCTGCGTGATCGGACCAGGCGCCGGTCTCGGCCAGCGGACCCGCGATTTTGTCCTCACGGCGCTGTCGACGAAGCGGGGCCTGGTGCTGGATGCGGATGCGTTGACGAGCTTTGCGGAAGCGCCCGATCGTCTGTTCGAAGCGATCAAGGCGTCGCATGACCCGCTGGTCGTTCTGACCCCGCACGAGGGAGAATTTCCGCGGCTGTTCAGCGACATCAGCAACAAACACCCACTTCGCTCCAAACTGGAGCGGGTGCGGGCAGCCGCCGAACGCAGTGGCGCCGTTGTCCTTTTGAAAGGGCCGGATACGGTAGTGGCGTCACCGGATGGGCGCGCCACCATCGCCGCCAACGCGCCGCCCTGGCTCGCCACCGCGGGCGCCGGCGACGTGCTGTCGGGAATGATCGCGGGCATGCTGGCGCAGGGCGCACCCCCGTTCGAGGCGGCCTCGATCGGGGTCTGGATGCACGGCGAGGCCGCGCGCGAGGCTGGCCCCGGTCTGATCGCGGAAGATCTGCCGGAAGTGCTGCCTGCGGTGTTCCGCCAGCTCTATGACGACTTCGGCATCGACTATTGAGACGGTTCGGATGTTGGGGCGGCTCGAATTGAAGGACATGGACGCGGCGGCGCGGGTCCTTCGAACCTCGTTCGACCGGGCGCTGCCTTCGCTAGCGGGTTTGCATACTCCCATAGAAGATCAATGGTTCTTCCGGGAGTGCGTGTTCAAAATGTGTGAGGTCTGGGGTGCCTTCGATAATGCGTCGATGGTCGCAATGGTCGCCTTCCGAAAAGATTGGATACAGCGTCCTGATCGGTGACGACATCGATCAGCGCCAGCGGCGCCGAGCGGATGACGCCGAACGCATTCTTCACCGGCCGCGAGATTTGTTTCCTCACTCGACATTGTACCACCGCACCAGGCGCGGCGCCGCCCAGGCGGTTGCGACCGACTCCATCAGCCAGCGGCCGGCATACTCGGCAGCGAACGCGATGCGCTGGGTCTGTCCGGAATCGATCGCCAGCGTATCCAGCCAGAATGGCTTCCAGCCGTCGTCGAGCCGGTCCAGCAGCCGGAAATGATGCCCATGGAGGTGGAACACCGTGGCGATATCGGCGCGGTTGGTCAGGGCCAGGACCACGGTGCGGCCGGCCTTGGTCCGGAACGCGGGCATGACCAGGCTTGCGAAGTTCGCCGGCGTCACCCAGTCGGCACCGGTTCCGCCGAGCGCCAAATCGATCCGCAGCGCGTTTTTGAGGTCAAGCACGGCCGGCAGGCCATTGGACGGCAGCGGAGGGGCCGCCGGAAGGGCTGCGTCGCGCAGCGGCGGCTCCGCTGAGGCGGTCAGCCGGGCGATCCGGCGGGCTTCCTTGCCGTCATGCAGCAGGATGGCGGATGCCGAACCCGCCTCCACGTTCGCGTCGATGAACGCATCGGCGCGGGCCCCCGGCGCAAGAACCAGCGCGCCGTTGCGGGCGAGGAATGGTTCGGCCGGCTGGCCGTCGAGGGCCATGACGCGAACGTCGTGCCCCTCTATTTTGATCGCAATGACAGCTCGTTGGCAGCCATTGATAAAGCGCAAGCGCAACCGCTCGTGGGGGCGCACCGGGAAGTCCGGCGTCGTCAGGCCGTTGACGGTGTAGACCGGCGTCGTGGCTGCGGGGTCGGTGCCGGGCGCGATCACGGTTCCATCGGGGCGGAGCCGCCAGTCTTCAATCAAGAACACCTCGTCGCGGTCGACGGTGACGGGCTCGCTCTCCGTGACGACCAGCGCCAGCGCGGGCAGCGGCCGCGCCTGACCGTCACCCAGCAGCCTGATATCGCACAGCAGAGTGCCGGCGTGACGCAATGGAATCACGAGATTTTCCCTGCCGCTCCCGGCGAGAGGGGATCGCGCCGCCAGCGGCTCGGCGGCCGCAACCCCATCGATGCCGTGCCAATTCAGCACCGTCGGCACCGGCAGTTCGCTCAGAAGCGTGATTTCGAGCTCGTCGCCACGCTCCAGGCGAAAACCGGGGTCTAGCGGCGGGCCATCGAGCGACCATATCGGCGTATCCGGCTGTCCCGAACGCAAGGCGATGACGCCGGCCTTGGCCTGCAGTCTCAGGGACCGGGGCCCCGGTGCGGCGGCGATCCCGGACCTCGCCGGGACGAGGGCCACGGCGCCAATTGCGGCCATCAGCTCGCGTCGGTCCGGCCGGAAAATTCGATCTGCCATAGGTCGAATGCGGACCATTTTCCGCTGGATATGTCCAGTTGCCGTGAGGTAAGTCGAGCCAGGCTCTGCGAAGGCCATTTTTTTGCTGCGGAAAGGTCGGCCCATGTTATAAGCCCGCCGCAACGATCACGTTTATGATTTTGGATATGGCATCCAAAATCATAAACGTGATTGATTCCATCAACTTGGAGTATGATGGCCGCCCGAAAACCGCTTCACAATTTTCGGCATCATGCTCGGGCATCGCGGCGGGACATGATGCTATCAGCGGGCGTGGCGGAACTGGTAGACGCGCTGGATTTAGGTTCCAGTGACGAAAGTTGTGGGGGTTCGAGTCCCTCCGCCCGCACCAAGCGCTGACAGCGTTTGCATAAGGATTGCTGGATGACCTGTCCCTGGAGGGCAAATCTCCCCCGAAGGATGGGTCCGCCGAACCACTGGCGCCAGGCCAAGGCCGCGCGCCGACCAGATTGACAATATCCGTGCCGTCAGGCCGGACGAAAGCGGAAGAAGATTGACGCCATGCAGGTCACAGAAACCCTCACTGAGGGATTGAAACACGAATTCCAGATCAGCGTTCCCGCATCCGATCTAGATGCCAAGGCGGATGCCCGTCTGGTGGACCTCAAGGACAAGGTCCGTCTCAACGGCTTTCGTCCAGGCAAGGTGCCGGTAAGCCACCTCAAGAAGGTCTATGGCCGCTCGGTGATGGCTGAGACTATCGACCAGACCATCCGCGATACCAACTCGCAGATTTTCACCGAGCGCGGTTTCCGTCTGGCGACCGAACCCAAAATCACCATGCCGACCGAGGAAAAAGCCGTCGAGGATATCCTCACCGGTAAATCCGATCTTACCTACACGGTCTCGATCGAGGTCGTGCCCGCGATTGCGCTCGCCGATTTCAAGAGCTTTGCGGTCGAGAAGCCGGTCGCCGAGGTGACTGACGCCGATGTCAATGACGCGATCAAGCGGATTGCCGACCAGAACCGGGCATTTATGGCGAAAGCCGAGGGCGCAAAGGCCGAAACCGGGGATCGGGTCACGATCTCCTTCAAGGGCACAATCGACGGCGCGCCGTTCGACGGCGGCACTGGCGAGAACATTCAGGTTACGATTGGCTCCAACACCTTCATTCCCGGCTTCGAGGAGCAATTGCTGGGCATCTCCGCGGGCGAAACCCGTACCCTGAAGGTTTCATTCCCGAAGAATTATGCCAGCGAGAAGCTGGCCG
Source organism: uncultured Alphaproteobacteria bacterium (assembly GCA_963801875.1). Taxonomy (GTDB): domain Bacteria; phylum Pseudomonadota; class Alphaproteobacteria; order Rhizobiales; family Xanthobacteraceae; genus Bradyrhizobium. Next base: position 365,808 of record CAWDGT010000014.1, read on the forward strand.
GCCAGCCGGCCGAATTCGAAACCACGGCGACTTTGATCGAGGCGCCGCAGGAGACCGAGATCAATGACGAGTTCGCCAAGACGCTCGGTCTGGAGTCGCTCGACAAGCTGAAGGAGGCCGCCCGCGAGCGCCTAACCGTGGAATACGCCGGCGCAACCCGCCAGCGGGTCAAGCGCATGCTGCTCGACCGTCTCGACGAGAGCCATCAATTCGAGGCGCCGCCGTCGCTGGTCGAGGAAGAATTCAATCTGATGTGGAACTCGATCAAGGCCGAGATGGAGTCCAGCGGCAAGACGTTCGCCGATGAAGACACGACGGAAGAGGCCGCCAGGCAGGAGTACCACAAGATCGCCGATCGCAGGGTCCGGCTCGGCCTGGTGCTGTCCGAGATCGGCGAAAAGAACAAGATCACGGTCACCGACGACGAAGTCAGCCGCGCGGTGATCGAGCGCGCGCGCGGGATGCCCGGACGCGAGAAGGAGGTCTGGGACTACTATCGCAAAAATGCCAATGCGCTGGCCCAGCTTCGCGCGCCGATCTATGAGGACAAGGTGGTCGATTTCATCCTCGAACTCGCCAATGTGACCGAAAAGAAGGTCACCCGCGAGGATCTCTACAGGGACGACGACGAGGCGGAAAAGAGCGCTGCCTGATTCTGCCGGACCGGCGTTAAGGTTGAGAAGCGAAAGCGGCATGGCGGCGGTATCCGTCGCTATGCGACGCTGTGCGAATCAGCTTCAACTGCAATGAATTCCGCACGCTATCGACCCGGTCTTGTCACCGGGAAATTGGCCCATATCTGTCAATCCTATCTTTTAAGTCCTGCATCACGGGACGTTCGTCCGTGCCCCGGCAAATTCCAAGCCTGCCTTGCCGATGGATGTTCGCCTCCGCCAACCCTTGGGTGACTAATGCGCGATCCGGTGGAAACCTACATGCAACTCGTGCCGATGGTGGTCGAACAGACCAACCGTGGCGAACGCGCTTACGACATTTTTTCGCGCCTGCTGAAGGAGCGCATCATCTTCCTGACCGGGGCGGTCGAGGATGGCATGTCGACGCTGGTGGTGGCGCAGCTTCTGTTTCTCGAAGCCGAGAACCCGAAGAAGGAAATCTCGATGTACATCAACTCGCCCGGCGGAGTGGTGACCTCGGGCCTTGCGATCTACGACACGATGCAGTTCATCCGCCCGCCGGTGTCTACGCTTTGCACGGGGCAGGCGGCGTCGATGGGCTCGCTGCTGCTGGCCGCCGGCCATAAGGACATGCGCTTTTCGCTGCCGAATTCGCGCATCATGGTGCACCAGCCCTCCGGCGGCTTTCAGGGCCAGGCCACCGACATCATGCTGCACGCCCAGGAAATCCTGAACCTCAAGAAACGGCTCAACGAGATCTACGTGAAGCACACCGGCCAGACCTACAAGGCGATCGAGGAAGCGCTGGAACGCGACAAGTTCCTTACCGCCGAGATGGCCCGCGACTTCGGCATTGTCGACAAGGTGATCGACAAGCGCTCCGAAGACCCGATGGCGAAAACCCCATAAATCGACGGACCGTATACGTTACCTGAACGTTAACGGCCATCAATACCGGCAGTTCCGGCCTCCCACGGCGTCTTTATGCCCTCGCACCGGCGGAAAGTTCCGCTTTCGTGCCGGTCCGCCAGCGTGGCAATCGCGCAACGCCCGACCGATTTCGGCAAGATCGGCTCGCGCGGATGCCGCAAATCACGGTATTGTCACGGGTATTGGATGTGCGGCCGATTAGCGAATTCTTGATAGTCGGGTGCGACCATGGTTGGCTAGGTCAGATCGGCTATGATCGTGGGGGATTCGAGTTAGGCGCAATTCGTAGGGCATTTGGCGCGCTGGGTCTTTTTTGGTACGGATTTTGCTCTATCTAGAACTCTGTGCCGGTAGGTGCCGGAATAGGGCGATCGAGCTGACGGGATCGAACGGCGGACGGAGATACGAATGAGTAAGGTCGGCACGAGCGACTCCAAGAACACGCTGTATTGCTCCTTCTGCGGCAAGAGCCAGCACGAGGTCCGCAAGCTGATCGCGGGCCCCACCGTATTCATCTGCGACGAATGCGTTGAACTGTGCATGGACATCATCCGCGAGGAGAACAAATCCTCGCTAGTGAAGTCGCGCGACGGCATCCCGACCCCGAAGGAAATCTGCAAGGTCCTCGACGACTACGTTATCGGCCAGAGTCATGCCAAGAAGGTACTCTCGGTCGCCGTTCACAATCACTACAAGCGGCTCAATCACCAGACCAAGCACAACGACGTCGAACTTGCGAAGTCGAACATCCTGCTGATCGGTCCGACCGGTTCGGGCAAGACGCTGCTGGCGCAGACGCTGGCACGGATTCTCGACGTGCCGTTCACGATGGCGGATGCGACGACGTTGACCGAAGCCGGCTATGTCGGCGAGGATGTCGAAAACATCATCCTGAAGCTGCTGCAGTCGGCCGACTATAACGTCGAGCGGGCGCAGCGTGGCATCGTCTATATCGACGAAATCGACAAGATCAGCCGCAAGTCCGATAATCCGTCGATTACCCGCGACGTCTCGGGCGAGGGCGTGCAGCAGGCATTGCTGAAGATCATGGAAGGCACGGTTGCGTCGGTTCCCCCCCAGGGCGGCCGCAAGCATCCCCAGCAGGAGTTCCTGCAGGTCGACACCACCAACATTCTGTTCATCTGCGGCGGCGCGTTCTCGGGGCTGGAGAAGATTATCTCCGCGCGCGGGCGGTCGACCTCGATTGGCTTCGCCGCTCAGGTGCTGGCGCCGGAAGACCGCCGCACCGGCGAAATCTTCCGTCACGTCGAGCCCGAGGATCTCCTGAAGTATGGCCTGATCCCGGAGTTCGTCGGTCGCCTGCCGGTGGTCGCGACGCTGGAGGATCTCGACGAAGTTTCGCTGAAGAAGATTCTGACCGATCCGAAGAACGCGCTGGTGAAGCAATATCAGCGGCTGTTCGAGATGGAGAATATCGAGTTGACGTTCGCCGACGAAGCGCTTGGTGCCGTCGCCCGCAAGGCGATCGAGCGCAAGACCGGCGCGCGCGGCCTGCGGTCGATCCTCGAGAGCATCCTTCTCGAGACCATGTTCGATCTGCCGGGCCTGGAAGGCGTCGAGGAGGTCGTGATCTCGCGCGAAGTGGTGGAGGGCACGGCTCGCCCACTCTACATCTATGCCGATCGTTCCGACCGCGCCGTCGAGAGCAGCGCCAGCGCCTGATCGCATCGGCTTGACGGCGAGTTGAACGTCCGGAAAAGACGGCAGCGGAGTCGCCTTCCCCGGTCGTGTCGGCGCAGGCACTGTCAAGCGTTCGCTCCGGTTGACGGGCCGTTTTGAGCGACTTGACACCTCCATAGCCGATAGCCACCTAATGTGGTCGGCGATGAAAATTACACCCAAGATTCGCCGCACACGATCCGGTGAAGTGGGGGCTCAGGCGCCGTTACTGTC